>NZ_VDLX02000009.1 GCF_006334985.2 Nonomuraea phyllanthi | reverse complement strand
TCAACGTCTCGACCGCGACCCGGCTCCGCGGATCGTCCTTCAGCATGGCGTCGAGAATCGCGTCACTGATCTGGTCAGCGATCTTGTCCGGGTGGCCCTCGGTGACCGACTCGGAGGTGAACAGGCGACGTGACAACTCAGTGGCTCCTATGCAGCGGCTGCTGACGAAATGTGAGACCCGGGGAGGCATGCGCATACCTGGGCCCCGCCGAGTCTAGCGTCTCCGATCGACTTTGCGCCCCCATGCCTGGCACGGGATCAGGACACGCCCAGGTGGCCGGTGCCAGCCGATCGTCTTGGTGCCCGCGGCTCCGGCGGCGAAGCCACCGGCCCGTGGGAGCACGTCCGGTCGGGGCGCCGGCCGGTCGGACACGCGCGGCCCGGCCGGGGAGGGCGCCGACGTCGCCTGGGCGCCGGACATGCTGGTGACACTATGCCACAGAACCACTACGGCGGGCCAAGCGCCGGTCCGCGGGACCCGCGAACCCGTCCCCGCCTCATAGCTCCGGTAGCGGGTCGAGCGGCAGGATCTCCGGCGCGAAGATCTCCGCGTCGGCGGCCGCCACCACGGCGGCGTACTCCTCGTCGAACTCGAACGCCATCGACTCCAGTTCGATGACCGGCCCGGGAAAAATGGGGCCGAGCCGGGTGTGTCGCGGAAAGGCGGCGAGCACCGCGACCGGCCGGTCACTCCTGAGCGTCCTGGTGGCCAGCACCGAGATGGCGCAGCCGGTGATCACGATCAGGAAGTTGCCCGTCCCCGCCGGTCCCGCGGACACCGCGGGAAAGACGTAGTGGATCTCTCCCTGGTCGCCGAGCAATGTCCTACACCGATCCCTGACAGCGGAACCCACCGGCATTCCATCCCCCTTCGCCCCAAGTATCCGTAGGCGTGCGAGGGTGGAGCAATAGGTGATCGGGTAATCGGTCTTACACACTTTGGGCGCCGCAAGGGGCTTATGTCCCGATTGGGGTCTTTCGCCGGGAACGGGCTCAGGCGAGGCGGGCGGCGACCAGGTCCCAGACGACGTCTGCGACGTCCTCCTTGGGCGCGTACGGCACCTCGACCGGCTCGCCGTCCGCCACGAGCACGGTGGCCGCGTTGCCGGGCGTGCCGAAGGCGAGGCCCTCCCCCACCTGATTGACGACCAGCAGGTCACAGCCCTTGCGCGCGAGCTTGGCCTGGCCGTTGGCGAGCACGTCGTGCGTCTCCGCCGCGAACCCCACGATCACCTGGGGGTACGGCGGACGCGGCGCGGAGGCTTCCGGCACCCGCGCGGCAGGGGCGGCATCCGCCACCGACCCGGCGGACGCGGCATCGCTCCGCGCCGAAGCCGGGCCCCCGGACAGGTCACCGTCCCTCACCGCAGCCTGGCCCCCGGACCCGCCGCCGTTCCCCGCCGGCCCCCCATCGCCGGGCAGCGCGCCGACCGGCTGCGGGGTGGTGCCGCGCACGGCCCCGGTGACCGACGGTCGCGGGGCGGAAGGGGCCTCTGCGGGCGACGTCCGGGCGGCGCGCCGCAGGGCGCCGAGCTCGGCCAGGATGTCGGGGTTCTTCGTCAGGTGGATCGGCGCGGGCTCGCCATCCGTCTTCTTGATCTTCGTGTCGTGCCGTGTCTCGGGCCTGAAGTCGGCCACCGCCGCGGCCATGACCACCACGTCGGCGCCCGGCGTGGCGGCCAGCACCGCCTCCCGGAGATCGGCCGCCGACTCCACGCGGACGACCTTGGCCCCGGCGGGGTCGGGCAGGGACACGTTGGCCGCCACCAGCGTCACCTCGGCGCCCCTGGCGACGGCCGTGCGGGCCAGCGCGTAGCCCTGCAGCCCGGAGGAACGGTTGCCGATGTAGCGGACCGGGTCGATCGCCTCGCGGGTGCCGCCGGCGGAGACCACGATCTTACGCCCGGCCAGGTCACGGGGGCGGCCGCGCAGCACGCGTACGCACACCTGGAAGATCTCGGACGGGTCGGGCAGCCGGCCCGGGCCGGTGTCGACCCCGGTGAGCCGGCCGACGGCGGGGTCGATGACGACGGCGCCCCGCTCGCGCAGCGTGGCGACGTTGGCGCGGGTGGCGGGGTGGTGCCACATCTCGGTGTGCATCGCGGGCGCGAACACGACCGGGCACGTGGCCGTCAGCAGCGTGTTGGTGAGCAGGTCGCCGGCCAGCCCGTGGGCAGCCCTGGCGAGCACGTCGGCGGTGGCGGGCGCCACCACGACGAGGTCGGCCTGTTTGCCGATGCGTACGTGGGGCACCTCGTGAACGTCGTCCCACACCTCGGCCGACACGGGGTGGCCCGACAGGGCGGCCCAGGTGGGCGCGCCCACGAACTTCAGCGCCTCACGGGTCGGCACGACCCGTACCTCGTGTCCGGACTCGGTGAACAGGCGCAGCAGCTCACACGCCTTGTACGCGGCGATGCCGCCGCTGACGCCCAGGACGACCTTCATCGAAGGAGTCAGACCGCGCCTTCGATCGGCTCGGCGTTGAGCAGGCCCTCGGAGACCTCGCGCAGGGCGATGGACAGCGGCTTCTCCTGCGCGTGCGTCTCGACCAGCGGCCCGACGTATTCCAGCAGGCCCTCGCCGAGCTGGGAGTAGTAGGCGTTGATCTGGCGGGCGCGCTTGGCGCCCATGATCACCAGGGAGTATTTGCTGTCGACGATGTCGAGCAGCGCGTCGATCGGCGGGTTGGTGATGCCCTCCGCGGCCGGGGTGGTGCCTGCCACGATTGTCAGACCTCTCGGTTGGTGGTTGTCGTGACCCCCTGAGGGTCAGTCATCAAGGCTATCAGCCGGTGACACACGTCATGGACGTTCGTGTTCACGAGTGTGAGGTCGAACTCACGCTCCGCCGCCATCTCGATCCGCCCCGCCTCCAGGCGGCGCGTGATGACGTCCTCGGGCTCGGTGCCGCGCCCGCGCAGCCGCTTCTCCAGCTCCTCCCAGGTGGGCGGGGCCAGGAACACCAGCAGCGCCTCGGGCATGCTCCTGCGCACCTGCCTGGCGCCTTCGAGGTCGATCTCGAGCAGGGTGGGGACCCCGTCGGCGAGCTTCTTCAGCACCGCCTCGCGCGGCGTGCCGTAGCGGTTGCCCGCGAACTCCGCCCATTCGAGCAGCTCGCCCGCGGCCACCAGCCGGTCGAACTCCTCGCCGTCGACGAAGTAGTAGTGGACCCCGTTGACCTCGCCGGGCCGGGGCCTCCTGGTGGTCACCGAGACCGACAGCCACACCTCGGGGTGTGCCCGCCGGAGCTCGGCGACGACCGTGGACTTACCGACGCCCGACGGCCCTGAAAGGACCGTCAGCCGCCTCTCGCTCAAGGGCAAGAACCCGACCTCCGCTCCGGGCCCGAATGCCTCGTAGGCACTGACTTCTCCGGACCAGGACCCGTCGGTCACTTTCCTACCCCCCGTTGAACCTGCGCTTTCCTGTGGAAGAGAGATTAGCTCTCGTTGCCACCGAACTCGCGCTCGAGGGAAGCCCTCTGGTTCGCGCCGAGACCCCGCACGCGGCGGGACTCGGCGATGGCAAGCCGCTCCATGAGCTGCTTGGCGCGGACCTTGCCCACGCCGGGGAGCGATTCCAACAGGGCCGACACCTTCATCTTGCCGATGACGTCGTCGGTCTGCCCATCCTTGAGCACCTCAGCCAGAGAAACCGCGCCATGCTTGAGCCGGTTCTTGACCTCGGCACGCTCTTTACGGGCCTTGGCAGCCTTCTCCAGGGCTGCGGCGCGCTGCTCAGGGGTCAGTGGAGGAAGAGCCACGCCGGGTCACCTCGAATTTCTGTCGATGTACTCGGACGGGAAGGGAAACTAGCTGGTCATCGCCCCCTAAGCAACGTCAAGAGCCGTTTCTCTCCACACAAAATCCACTTCATCACTCTCCGTGAACGTAAAATCACATTGCGCTGATCAAATCGCCCTCACTTCCGGGTTCGCGCGTCGGCTCGCGACGGTGTCGCGAAACGCAACGAAGATCGCGTTCCCGTCACCCGCCGCTGTCCGAAATACCGCCCGCACCAGGCCCGAAACCAATCCGAAGATCGCGCACGAACACCCTCGGACATGCATTACGATCTTGAGAGCGCACCCCTTCACGGCCGAGGGTCGCGCGCGGATCCAGGAGCGCCGGAGCAACGGCGGGCACCCGTCGCTCCACCGCGACCGCGATCACGGCCAGGAGAGCCACGGTCATGGTCAAGCGTGCGCTCGTCACGGCGAGCGACCCGCGAGCCTTCACGACCGGCCATGACAGGCGGCAGGGCACGTCGGCGCGTGCGGCCCACCGTGCGCAGCCGTAACAGAACGGATCGGGTGTTACAGGCGACGGAGCGACGCGGCGATGGCGGCGGCGGCCGCGCCCGGGTCGGGGGAGGCGGTGATGGGGCGGCCGATGACGAGCAGGTCGGCGCCGTCGGCGAGCGCCTGTTCGGGCGTGGCCACCCGCGCCTGGTCCTGCGCGGCGGCCCCCGCCGGCCGCACGCCCGGCGTGATGAGCGTGATCCCCTCCCCCACCTCGGCCCGCACCGCCGCCACCTCGTTCGGCGAGCACACCAGCGCCGTGGCGCCCGCCTCCACCGACAGGGCGGACAGGCGGCGTACGGCGTCGTCGGCGGGCCCGGCGAGCCCGATGCGGCTCAGGTCGGCCTCCGTGAGCGAGGTGAGGATGGTGACCGCGGCGATCCTGGTCTGGGGGTCCGCGGCGTCCACGGCGGCGCGGATCATGGCGTGGCCGCCGGCGGCGTGCACGGTGAGGTACGCCGGCCGCAGCCGGGCGACGGCGTGGGAGGCGCCCGCGACGGTGTTGGGGATGTCGTGGAGCTTGAGGTCGAGGAACACCTGCACGCCACTGGCCCCCTGCACGGAGGCGATCACGTCGGGCCCGTAGCGGAGGTAGAGCTCCAGGCCCACCTTGACCGTGCTGACGTGCGGCGTCACCAGGGCCGCCCACCGGGCGGCGGTCTCCAGGTCGGGGGCGTCCAGTGCGACGGCGATGGGTGCGGGAGTCAAGACGTGCTCTCCTCGGGACGGTGGTTCGGGGTGGGTACGGAGGCCGGGACGCGCTGACGGGAGGCAGGCGCCGGAACGCGCTGACGACGGGCGGGCGCCGGGCCGTGGCGGCGGGCTGGCGCCGGGCCGTGGCGGCGGGCGGCGGGCGCAGGGCCGGGATTCACGGGGTGGTCTCCTCGGAGTCGACGAGGAGGTGGCGGGGGGCGCTGCCGGGCGGGCGGTGGGCGAGGCCGACCGCGTCGGCCAGGCGCTGCAGCCCGCGGGCCCGCAGCAGGTCCTCCAGCTCGCGTTCGATGCGCAGGCAGGCGTACGGGTCGTGGAACAGCGCCGTGCCCACCCCGACCGCGCAGGCGCCCGCCAGGACGAGCTGGAAGGCGTCGCTGCCGGTCATCACGCCGCCGACGCCGATCAGCGGCACCCCCGGGAGCGCCGCGTGGACCTGCCACACGCACCGTACGGCGAGCGGCAGGATGGCGGGCCCCGACAGCCCCCCGGTGACGGCGGCGAGCGAGGGCCGCAGCGCCTCGGTGTCGATGGTCATGCCGAGCGGATTGTTGATCATGGACAGCGCGTCGGCCCCCGCGTCGACGCAGGCGCGGGCGACGGAGACGATGTCGGCCACGTCGGGCGCGAGCTTGGCCACCACGGGCACGTCGTAGCGCATGATGGAGCGCACGGAGGCGATCACCTCGGCCGCCGCGCTGCCCTCGCGGGCGAAGACGCGGCCGCGGTCCTCCATGTTGGGGCAGGAGAGGTTGACCTCCAGGGCGGTGACCCCGGGCGCGTCGGCGAGCCTGCGGGCCAGCTCGGAGTATTCGGCGACGGTGCCGCCGCCGATCGAGACGATGGTCTTGATGCCGCGCTGGGCGAGCCAGGGCAGCTCCCGCTCCAGGAACGCCTCGATGCCCGGCCCCTGCAGCCCCACGGCGTTCAGCATGCCCGAGGGCGTCTCGGCCATGCGCGGGGTCGGCCGCCCGGCCCTGGGCGCCATGGTGATCGAGCGGGTGGTCAGCGCCCCGAGCCGGTGCAGGTCGAAGAACTGGGCCAGCTCCCGCCCGGAGGAGGCGCAGCCGGCGGCCGTGGTGATCGGGTTCGCCAGCTCCACATGCGCCAGAAATGTCCGCATATCAACTGACATGTCGTGCACCGCCCCCGGGGGCGCCGAGTGCGTCGAACGGGATCGTTCCCACGTCCTCGAAACGCACCCGCTCCCCCCGGAACACCGGCCCTTCCGCGCAGGCCCGCACCATCCTCGTCACCCCGTCGTCCCCGATGACGGGCAGGACGCACGTCATGCACACCCCGATGCCGCACGCCATCGACTCCTCGACGGCCACCTGCACCGGGATGTCGAACTCCATCGCCACCGCCGTCACGGCCCGCAGCGTCGCCATGGGCGCGCAGGCGTAGACCGCGTCGGCCCGCGTGTCGGCGATCACCGAGGGTAGCGCGTCGGTGACCTTCCCGCGCAGCCCGAGCGAGCCGTCCTCGGTGGTCAGCGTGGTGGTCTCGGCGATCCGGCGGGCCCGCATGGCGCCGAAGACCCGCTCGGCGCCGGCGCCGCCCAGCACGAAGTCGACCCGGCAGCCCCGCTCCAGGAGCGCGTCGGCCAGCGGGAACAGCACGGCGGAGCCGTACTCGGAGCCGACCAGCACGCAGTGGGCGGGGTCGCGCGGCAGCGGGAAGGGCCGGCCGAGCGGCCCGACCAGGTCGAGCGTGTCGCGGGCGCGCCGCTCTGCCAGCCAGGCCGTGCCGGGCCCGCGTACGGTGAAGACCAGCTCGACCGTGCCGCCGTAGTCGGACTTGACGTCATGGATGGTCAGCGCGCGGCGCGTCACCATCGACGTCTGGGCCCCGCCGACCGCCACGGAGACGAAGTGACCGGGGCGGTAACGCTCGGCGACGCCGGGCGCCACCACCGTCAGCGCATGGTAGGCGTCGACCCGGCGCGTGGTCAGCACCGTGCCCGTCACCTGCACCGGAGTGCCGGCCAGTCGTCTTCACCTCCCGTGCGGGGTCAGCCGCGAAGTGCCTGTGCGTGCTCCTGGAGCGACCGTACGCCCACATCGCCGCGGACGATCGCCTGGATGCCGGCCGCCGCGGCGGCGAGTCCCGCCACCGTGGTGATGCACGGGATGCCGCGCAGCACCGCGGCGGTGCGGATGTCGTAGCCGTCGAGCCGCGGGCCGGACTGCCCGGGGCCGCCGAAGGGCGTGTTGACGATCAGGTCGACCTCGCCGTCGAGAATGGCCTGCACGCTCGTGGGCTCACCTCCGGGACCGCTCCCCTCGCTGTGCTTTCGCACGATCTTGGCATGGACGCCGTTACGGCGCAGCACCTCGGCGGTGCCCTCCGTGGCCAGGATCTCGAAACCGAGGTCCGCCAGCGCCTTCACAGGGAAGATCATCGCACGCTTGTCTCTGTTGGCCACGGATACGAACGCGCGTCCCTTGGTCGGGAGCTCGCCGTACGCCCCCGCCTGGGACTTGGCGAACGCGATGCCGAAGAACTCGTCGATGCCCATGACCTCGCCCGTGGAGCGCATCTCGGGACCGAGCACGGTGTCGACGCCCCGGAACCGGTTGAACGGCAGCACCGCTTCCTTGACCGCGATGGACGCCTCCATCGGGAGGGTGCCGCCGTCGCCGGTCGCGGGCAGCATGCCCTCCTCGCGCAGGGCGGCGATCGGCGTGCCGAGCATCACCCGGGCCGCCGCCTTGGCCAGCGGGACCGCGGTCGCCTTGGACACGAACGGCACGGTGCGGCTGGCCCGCGGGTTGGCCTCCAGGACGTAGAGGACGCCGGCCGACATCGCGTACTGGACGTTGAGCAGCCCGCGCACCCCCACTCCCCTCGCGATGGCCTCGGTGGCGGCGCGGATGCGCTTGATGTCGAGGCTGCCGAGGGTGATGGGCGGCAGCGCGCACGCCGAGTCGCCGGAGTGGATGCCGGCCTCCTCGATGTGCTCCATGACGCCGCCGAGATACAGCTCCGTCCCGTCGTAGAGGGCGTCGACGTCGATCTCGATGGCCTCGTCGAGGAACTTGTCGATCAGCACCGGGTGGCCGCCCTCCTGGGCCGCCATGTAGGTGGTCAGGGTCTCCTCGTCGTAGACGATGGCCATGCCGGCGCCGCCGAGCACGTACGACGGGCGCACGAGCACGGGGTAGCCGATCTCCTCGGCGATCTCCCGCGCCTCGGCGACGGTGAGCGCGGTGCCGTGCCTCGGCGCGGGCAGGCCGGCCTCGGCCAGCACCCGCCCGAACGCGCCGCGCTCCTCGGCCAGGTGGATCGACTCGGGCGAGGTGCCGACCACGGGCACGCCCGCGTCCTTGAGCGCCTGCGCCAGGCCGAGCGGCGTCTGGCCGCCGAGCTGCACGATCACCCCGGCCACCGGGCCGGTCTGCTGCTCGGCGTGGACGACCTCCAGGACGTCCTCCAGGGTGAGCGGCTCGAAGTAGAGCCGGTCGGAGGTGTCGTAGTCGGTGGAGACGGTCTCCGGGTTGCAGTTGACCATGACGGTCTCGAACCCGGCCCTGGCCAGCTCGAACGAGGCGTGCACGCACGCGTAGTCGAACTCGATGCCCTGCCCGATGCGGTTGGGGCCCGAGCCGAGGATGATGACCTTCTGGCGCTCGCCCCGCGGGACCTCGCTCTCCTCGTCGTAGGTCGAGTAGAGGTACGGGGTCTTCGCGGCGAACTCGGCGGCGCACGTGTCGACGGTGTTGTAGACGGGGCGCAGGCCCAGGGCGTGGCGCAGGTCGCGCACCCTGGCCTCGTCGATGCCGCGGATCTCGCCGATCTGCGCGTCGCTGAACCCGTGGTGCTTGGCCCGCTCCAGCACCTCCGCGGTCAGCTCGGGCGCGGCGGCGACGGCCTCGGCCTCCTCGTGGAGCAGGAAGAGCTGGTCGACGAACCAGGGGTCGACGCTGGTCGCCTCGAACACCTCCTCGGGCGTGGCGCCCGCCCTGATGGCCTGCTGCATGGTGCGCAGCCGCCCGTCGTGCGGGGTGCGGCACCTGCCGAGCAGCTCGGCCTTGTCGCCGGGCGGGCCGGCCCAGGTGAAGGAGGAGCCCTTCTTCTCCAGCGAGCGCAGCGCCTTCTGCAGCGCCTCGGGGAAGGAGCGGCCGATGGCCATGGCCTCGCCCACGGACTTCATGTGCGTGGTGAGCGTCTGGTCGGCGCCCTGGAACTTCTCGAACGCGAACCTCGGGACCTTCACCACGATGTAGTCGAGCGTCGGCTCGAAGGAGGCCGGGGTCTCCTTGGTGATGTCGTTGGGGATCTCGTCGAGGGTGTAGCCGATGGCGAGCTTGGCCGCGATCTTCGCGATCGGGAACCCGGTGGCCTTGGAGGCCAGCGCCGAGGACCGGGACACGCGCGGGTTCATCTCGATGACGATCATCCGGCCGGTGCGCGGGTCGACCGCGAACTGGATGTTGCAGCCGCCGGTGTCGACGCCGACCTCGCGGATGACGGCGATGGCGACGTCGCGCATGTTCTGGTATTCGCGGTCGGTCAGGGTCAGCGCGGGCGCGACGGTGACGCTGTCGCCGGTGTGGACGCCCATCGGGTCGATGTTCTCGATGGAGCAGACGATGACGACGTTGTCGTTCTTGTCGCGCATGACCTCCAGCTCGTACTCCTTCCAGCCGAGGATCGACTCCTCCAGGAGCACCTCGGTGGTCGGGGAGGCGTCGAGGCCCGCGCCGGCGATGCGCCGCAGGTCGTCCTCGTCGTAGGCGAAGCCGGAGCCGGCGCCGCCCATCGTGAACGACGGCCGGACGACGACCGGGTAGCCCAGCTCGCGCGCGGCGGCCAGGCACTCGTCCATCGTGTGGCAGATGGCCGATCTGGCCGACTCGGCGTTGAGCCCCCGCTCGCGGGCCACCTTGGCGACGATCTCCTTGAACCGCTCGCGGTTCTCGCCCGCCTGGATGGCGTCGAAGTCGGCGCCGATCAGCTCGACCTCGTACTTGGCCAGCACGCCCGACTCGTGCAGCGCGACGGCCGTGTTGAGCGCGGTCTGCCCGCCCAGCGTCGGCAGCAGCGCGTCGGGCCGCTCCTTGGCGATGATCTTCTCGACGTACTCGGGGGTGATGGGCTCGACGTACGTGGCGTCCGCGAACTCGGGGTCCGTCATGATCGTCGCCGGGTTGCTGTTGACGAGGATGACCCGGAATCCCTCGGCCCGCAGCACGCGGCACGCCTGGGTGCCGGAGTAGTCGAACTCGCACGCCTGGCCGATGACGATCGGCCCCGAGCCGATCACCAGGACCGACCTGATGTCCTCACGCTTGGGCACGGGTCATGACCTCACAGAACTCGTCGAAAAGGTAGGCGGCGTCGTGGGGCCCGGCGGCGGCCTCGGGGTGGTACTGGACGCTGAAGGCCCGGCCGTCGAGCAGGCGCAGCCCCTCCACGCAGCGGTCGTTGAGGTTGACGTGGCTCACCTCGGCGCGGCCGTACGGGGTGTCGAACGGCCCGTCGAGCGGCGCCTCTACGGCGAACCCGTGGTTGTGCGCCGAGATCTCCACCTTCCCGGTGCGCACGTCCTGGACCGGCTGGTTGACGCCCCGGTGCCCGTAGCGCAGCTTGTAGGTGGACAGGCCGAGGGCGCGCCCGAACAGCTGGTTGCCGAAGCAGATGCCGAAGAACGGCACCTTCGCCTCCAGGACGCCCTGCAGGGCGCTGACGTCGGCCGTGGCGGGGTCGCCCGGCCCGTTGGAGAAGAACACGCCGTCCGGCTTCACCGCCGTGATCTGCTCGTACGTGGCCGTCGCGGGCAGCACGTGCACCTCGCAGCCGCGCTCGGCCATCCGGTGCGGCGTCATGCCCTTGATGCCCAGGTCCACGGCCGCGACCGTGAACCTCTTCCCGCCGATCGCGGGCACGACGTAGGGCTCGGTGGTGGCCACCTCGGCGGCCAGGTCGGCGCCCTCCATGCCGGGCGACCGGCGTACGCGCTCGACCAGCTCCTCGACCGGCTCGGCGGGCGCGCTGAAGATGCCGGCGCGCATGGCGCCGCGCTCGCGCAGGTGGCGGGTGAGCGCGCGGGTGCCGGTGATCGCGATGCCGACGACGCCCTGCTCCTTGAGGTAGTCGTCGAGCGAGCGGTCGGCTCGCCAGTTGGAGACGATGCGGGACGGCTCGCGCACGACGTAGCCCGCGACCCAGACGCGCTTCGACTCCGGGTCCTCGTCGTTGACGCCGGTGTTGCCGATGTGGGGCGCCGTCATGGCGACGATCTGCCGATGGTAGGACGGGTCCGTGAGGGTCTCCTGGTAGCCGGTCATGCCGGTGTTGAAGACCATCTCGCCGAACGTCTCGCCCTCGGCGCCGAACGGGGATCCGTGGAAGACGCGGCCGTCTTCCAGGACGAGCACCGATGTGTTCAAACCAGCTTCCCTTCGAGTACGGTCGGCCTGCCGCGCAGGAACGTGGCCACTACCCTCCCGGGCAACGTCATTCCCTCGTACGGGGTGTTCCTGCTCTTCGACGCGTACGCCCACGGGTCGACCTCGGTGCGCGCGGACGGGTCGTAGAGCGTGATGTTGGCCGGCGAGCCCGCCTCCAGCGGCCTGCCCTGGCCGGCGAGCCGGCCGATGCGCGCGGGCACGGCCGACATGCGCTCGGCGACGCCCGCCCAGTCGAGCAGCCCGGTCTCGACCATGGCCTCCTGGACCACGCTGAGCGCCGTCTCCAGGCCGATCATGCCCATGGCCGCGGCCGACCACTCGGTCTCCTTGTCCTCGACCGGGTGGGGCGCGTGGTCGGTGGCGACGATGTCGATGGTGCCGTCGGCGAGCGCGGCGCGCAGCGCCTCGACGTCCGCGCGCGTGCGCAGCGGCGGGTTGACCTTGTAGATCGGGTTGTACGCGCCCACCGGCGACTCCTCGACGAGGTCGTCGGTGAGCAGCAGGTGGTGCGGGGTGACCTCGGCGGTGATGTTCCAGCCCTTGGACTTGGCCCAGCGGATGATCTCGACCGAACCGGCGGTGGAGACGTGGCAGACGTGCAGCCTGGAGCCGACGTGGGCGGCCAGCAGGCAGTCGCGGGCGATGACCGCCTCCTCGGCGACCGCGGGCCAGCCGGTCAGGCCGAGCCGGCCGGAGACGACGCCCTCGTTCATCTGGGCGCCGGCGGTCAGCCTGGGCTCCTGGGCGTGCTGGGCGACGACGCCGTCGAACGCCTTGACGTATTCCAGGGCGCGGCGCATCAGCACGGCGTCGTCCACGCACTTGCCGTCGTCGGAGAAGACCCGCACGCGGGCGGCCGAGTCGGCCATCGCGCCCAGCTCGGCGAGCTGCCTGCCCTCCAGGCCGACGGTGACGGCGCCGACGGGGTGCACGTCGCAGTGCCCGAACTCCCGGCCGAGCCGCCACACCTGCTCGACCACGCCGGCGGTGTCGGCGACGGGCGAGGTGTTGGCCATGGCGTGCACGGCGGTGTAGCCGCCCCTGGCGGCCGACTGGGTGCCGGTCTGCACGGTCTCGGCGTCCTCGCGGCCGGGCTCGCGCAGGTGGGTGTGCAGGTCGACCAGGCCGGGCAGCGCGATCGCGCCGCCGCCGTCGACGACCTCGCCGCCCTCCAGGCCCGGCCCGATCTCGGCGATCACGCCGTCGGCGATCCGGATGTCGACCGGCTCGCCACCCAGGATCCGGACATTACGGATTTTCACGCGCTCTCTCCCCCGAGCAGCAGGTACAGGACGGCCATGCGGATGGTCACACCGTTGGCGACCTGCTCGACGATCGTGGAGCGCGCCGAGTCGGCCACCTCGGCGGCGATCTCCATCCCCCGGTTCATCGGCCCGGGATGCATGACGATCGCGTCGTCGGGCATCTTGGCGAACCGGTCGCGGTCGAGCCCGTAGCGGCGTGAGTATTCGCGCTCGCTCGGGAAGTACGCGGCGTTCATCCGCTCCTTCTGCACCCGCAGCATCATCACGACGTCCGACTTGGGCAGCACCGCGTCCAGGTCGTAGGAGACCTCGCACGGCCAGGAGCCGACCGAGACGGGCAGCAGCGTCGGCGGCGCCACCAGGGTGACCTCGGCTCCGAGCGTGTGGAGCAGCAGCACGTTGGATCGGGCGACCCGGCTGTGCAGCACGTCGCCGACGATCGTCACCTTGCGCCCTTCGAGGCCGCCCAGGCGGCGGCGCATCGAGAAGGCGTCGAGCAGCGCCTGCGTGGGGTGCTCGTGGGTGCCGTCGCCGGCGTTGACCACGCTGCCGTGCACCCAGGTGGCCAGGCGGTGCGGCGCGCCGGAGGACCCGTGGCGGATGACGACCGCGTCGGCGCCCATGGCCTCCAGCGTGAGCGCGGTGTCCTTGAGCGACTCGCCCTTGGACACGCTCGACCCCTTGGCCGAGAAGTTGATCACGTCGGCGGACAGCCGCTTGGCCGCCGCCTCGAACGAGATCCGCGTCCGCGTGGAGTCCTCGAAGAACAGGTTGACCACCGTGCGCCCGCGCAGCGTCGGCAGCTTCTTGATGGAACGTTCCGAGACACTCGCCAGCTCCTCGGCGGTGTCGAGGATGAGCAGCGCGTCGTCCTTGGCGAGGTCGCCGGCGGAGATCAGGTGGCGGTTCACTGGGCACCCCCCTTCACGAGGAGCACGGCGTCGCGGCCGTCGATCTCCTCGAGGTAGACCCGGACCTTCTCGCTCTTGGCGGTGGGAAGGTTCTTGCCGACGTAGTCGGCGCGGATGGGCAGCTCGCGGTGGCCGCGGTCGACCAGCGTGGCCAGCTGCACGGCGGTGGGGCGGCCGAGGTCGTTGAGCGCGTCGAGCGCGGCGCGCACCGTGCGGCCGGAGTAGAGGACGTCGTCCACGAGCACGACGACCCTGCCGTCGATGCCGTCGGGCGGCAGCTCGGTGTGGCCGAGCGGCCGGGCGGGCTTGAGCCGCAGGTCGTCGCGGTACATCGTGATGTCGATCGAGCCGACGGGGATCTTCACGCCCTCGAACTGCCGGATGCGGTCACCGAGCCGGCGGGCCAGCGTCGCGCCGCGGGTCGGGATGCCGAGGAGCACGACGTCGCCGGCTCCCTTGGTGCGTTCGAGGATCTCGTGCGCGATCCGGGTCAGCGCCCGGTGGATGTCCGGGGCCTCGAGGACGGCCCGGGAATCGGACATGGCGAATCTCACCACCTTTCCCGCCTCACGGGACGGGTCTTAAAGGGTGTTGGTCGGGACACACAGTACCAGGGGCTACCAGCCACAACGCGAGCGGCCTTCCATGGCGTCACGGTGCCCGCGGCGGGGTACGGATGGCGTACCGGCTGCCCAGGGGGACGCTGGTCGCGCCCGGGGAGCCGTCTGGAGGGGAAGACTGCGAAGATGACCTTTCACGTCGATTCCGAGGTCGGCCGCCTGCGCCAGGTGCTGCTGCACGGCCCCGACCTGGCGCTCAAGCGGCTGACCCCGTCCAACAAGGACGCCTTCCTCTTCGACGACGTTCTCTGGGTCCAGCGCGCGGTGGAGGAGCACGAGGAGTTCCGCCGGGTGCTGACCGAGCGCGGCGTCACGGTCCACCTGCTGTCCGACCTGCTCAGGGAGACCATCGACATCCCCGAGGCGCGCAAGCACATCCTCGACGCCGTCATCGACGAGCGCTGGCTCGGGCCGGGGGCCCTCGACGACGTGCGCAACGCGCTCGACGGCATGGACTCCGCGACGCTGGGCCTCTACCTGACCGGCGGCATCACCAAGCGCGAGCTGGTCGAGATGGGCTGCGACCCCGACTCGGTGACCTTCCACACCACGCACGGCGACGACTTCGTGCTGCCGCCGCTGCCCAACCACCTGTTCACCCGCGACACGTCCTGCTGGATCTACGACGGCGTGTCGATCAACGCCATGAAGAAGAAGGCCCGCATGCGCGAGACGGTCAACATGGAGGCCGTCTACATGTACCACCCGACGTTCGCGGGCGGCTTCGACCGGCCCGACAGGGGCGGCTACCACTGCTGGATGCCCGGCCAGTCGGTGGCGCCCGCCACCATGGAGGGCGGCGACGTGCTGGTCATCGGCCGGGGCGCGGTGCTGGTCGGCATGAGCGAGCGCACCCAGCCGCAGGCGGTCGAGATGCTGGCGCAGCGCCTGTTCGCCGCCGGCTCGGCGCGCCGGATCGTGGCGCTCGACATGCCGAAGGCGCGGGCGTTCATGCATCTCGACACCGTGATGACGATGCTGGACGTGGGCGTGTTCACCAAGTACGCGGGCCTCGGGATGCTGCCCGCCTACACCATCGAGCCGGGCGAGACGCGCAAGCGGCTCAAGGTCACCGACCACCCGCCCGAGCACATGCACCGGGCCATCGCGCACGCGCTCGACCTGCCCGACATCACGATGCTGACGCCCACGCAGGACGTCCGCGCGGCCGAGCGGGAGCAGTGGGACGACGGGTGCAACGGGCTGGCGCTGGAGCCCGGCGTGGTGGTCGCCTACGAGCGCAACACGACCACGAACAACCACCTGCGCGACAACGGCATCGAGGTCATCACCATCAGGGGCAGCGAGCTCGGCAGGGGGCGCGGCGGCCCGCGCTGCATGAGCTGCCCGCTCGAACGCGACGGCGTGTGAGGAGGTCCGGATGCGGGTCATCGTGGCGCTGGGCGGCAACGCGGTGCTCAAGCGCGGCCAGGCGCCCGACGCGGACGTCCAGCAGGCCAACATCCGTACGGCCGTCAGGACGCTCGCCAGGCTGGCGCTGGAGCACGAGCTGGTCATCACCCACGGCAACGGCCCCCAGGTCGGCCTGCTGGCCGTGGAGAGCGCCGCGGACCCCAGCCTGACCAGGCCGTACCCGTTCGACACGCTGGGCGCCCAGACGCAGGGCATGATCGGCTACTGGATGCAGCAGGCCCTGCAGAACGCGCTGCCCGGCCGCCAGGTGCTGGCCGTGGTCACGCAGACCCTGGTGACGGCCGTCGATCCCGCCTTCGAGCACCCGACGAAGTTCGTCGGCCAGGTCTACGAGCGGGAGCAGGCGGAGAAGCTGGCCGCCGAGCACGGCTGGACGGTCGGGCGCGACGGCGCCCACTGGCGGCGCGTGGTGCCCTCGCCGGTGCCGCGCCGCATCGTCGAGACCCGGCTGATCCGCCAGATGATCCGCGAGGGCGTGGTCGTGATCTGCGCGGGCGGCGGGGGCATCCCGGTCGTGCGCGACGAGCGCGGCCGGCTGGCCGGGGTGGAGGCGGTCGTCGACAAGGACCTCACGGCCTCACTGCTGGCCGAGTCGCTGGAGTGCGACGCGTTCCTGATCCTCACCGACGTGCCGCGCGTCATGCGCGGCTTCGGCACGCCGCACCAGACCGAGATCGCCCACACCACGCCGCACGAGCTGCGGGCGCTGGAGTTCCCCGCGGGGTCGATGGGGCCGAAGGTGGACGCGGTCTGCCGGTTCGTGGAGACGACCGGCGACATGGCCGCGATCGGGCGGCTCGACGAGGCCGAGCGCATACTCGACGGCTCGGCGGGCACGATCGTCACCCCCAACGGCAGGTGGCCGCTGACGAGCACCCTTTAGGGAGGGCCGCGTGACTCCGGCCCGGTGGCCGCCGCATGGGGGGTGCCGCCCGTGAACCTGGCGCGGCGGCTGCTGCGTACCAAGCCCACCGAGCGCATCGTCGCGGAGAGCGGCCGCGGCGAGGGCGGCGAGCTGCGGCGCACGATGTCGCTGTGGCAGCTCACGCTGTTCAGCGTCGGCGCCACGCTCGGCACCGGCATCTTCGTCGTCCTCGGGCAGGCGGTGCCCAAGGCGGGCCCGGCGGTGGTGCTGGCGTTCGTGCTGGCGGCGATCACGGCGCTGTTCTCCGCCCTGTCGTACGCCGAGCTCGCCGGGACCATCCCGGTGTCCGGCTCGTCCTACTCGTACGCGTACGCGACGCTGGGCGAGCTGGTGGCCTGGGTCTGCGGCTGGTGCCTCATGCTGGAGTACGCCGTGTCCGTGGCGGCCGTGGCCGTGGGCTGGGGCGAATACCTCAACGCGTTCCTGCGCTCCCTGCTCGGCGTCACCCTGCCGGACGCGATCACCCGCTCCCCCGGCCAGGGCGGCGTGGTCAACGTCGCCGCGATCCTCATCGTGCTGCTCGCCACCTGGCTGCTGCTCTACGGGGCCTCCGAGAGCGCCACGGCGAACGCGGTCCTCGTCCTGATCAAGATCGTGGTCCTGCTCTTCTTCTGCGCGGTCGCGTTCACGGCCTTCCGGTCCCGCAACCTCGCGCCGTTCGCCCCCATGGGGGTGGCCGGGATCGCGGGGGCGGCCTCGCAGGTGTTCTTCTCCTACATCGGCTTCGACGCCGCCTCCACCGCCGGCGAGGAGGCCAGGAACCCCCGGCGAGACCTGCCCCTCGCGATCATCCTGTCGCTCGCCGTCGTGACGGCCGTCTACGTGCTCGTGGCCCTGGCCGCCGTCGGCGCGATGCCGTGGACCGCGTTCGACGCGGAGCGGACCGAGGCCGGGCTGGCGCGCATCGCCGACCTGGCCGCCGGCGCCTCCTGGCCGGGCCTGGCCGTCTCGTTCGGCGCGGTGATCGCCATCGCCAGCGTCGTGCTCACGGTCATCTACGGCCAGACCCGCATCCTCTTCGCGATGTCCCGCGACGGGCTCGTGCCGCGCGTCTTCCAGCGCATCGGCGGGCGCCGCCAGGTGCCCGTCGCCAACACCCTTCTCGTCGCCGCGTTCATCTCGGTGCTGGCGGGGCTGGTGCCGCTCGGCCGGCTCGCCGAGGCCACCAGCATCGGCACCCTGTTCGCCTTCACGCTCGTGAACATCGGCGTCCTCGTGCTGCGCCGCCGCAGCCCCGGCCTGCCGCGCGGCTTCCGCACGCCGCTCTTCCCTCTCACGCCGGTGCTCGGCGCGGTTCTCTGCGTCGTCGTGATGGCGGGCCTGTCGGGGGTCACCTGGGTGGCGTTCGGTTTGTGGATGCTCGCGGGACTGGTCTGCTACTTCGTCTACGGCTTCCGCCATTCACGGCTGCACGTGGAAGCAGGCAGCCAGGCGAAACCCGGCACGACCTCCCCGCAGGGATGATCATATGCGCTTCGGGGCGCTCGGGTGGAATTTCCTCGGCAAACTCTGACGAAGTACTGTTACAACTGAGACAAGAGGGGCGTTTGTGGCGTTCTCTACCGGACCGGATTCGGCATCTTTTTTCCAATCAGCTTGACCTAAGGCGTCCGCCCCTTTACCGTCACTGTCCGTAACCACACCTCGTGGCGTTCCGGGGTAAACCCGGGGCCATGGCTACCGTTGGTGCCGAGCGTGGCACCAGACCCCCCGGTGGCTAGGGCATACGCCACAAGGGAGCACAATCTACTGAGAGCGATACATACGAGAGCCGGGGGGCCACACAATGCCGTCTGAGTACGCAAAGTCGCTGGGTGCACGACTGCGCGCCATCCGCACCCAGCAGGGGTTGTCCCTGCACGGAGTCGAGGAGAAGTCGCGCGGCAGGTGGAAAGCCGTCGTCGTGGGCTCCTACGAGCGTGGCGACCGAGCGGTGACTGTGCAGAAGCTTGCCGAGCTTGCCGACTTCTACGGGGTGCCCGTCTCCGAGCTGCTGCCGGGCGGCGCCGCGCCCAGCCCGCTCGGGCCGACGCCCAAGCTTGTGATCGACCTGGAACGCCTGGCGGCGCTGCCGAAGGAGAAGGCGGGGGCGCTGGCGCGCTACGCCGCCACGATCCAGAGCCAGCGGGGTGACTACAACGGCAAGGTGTTGTCCATCCGCCAGGAGGACCTGCGCTCCCTGGCCGTCATCTATGACAAGTCGCCCAGCGAGCTGACCGAGGAGCTCATCAGCTGGGGCGTGCTCGACGCCGAGGCGCGCCGGGCCGTCGAGTCGTTCTGAGCTCCGTTTCCTGAGGCTTGTCCCATCGGCCCTCGGGCTCGCCGCCGCCCCGGCGTCCGGCGAGCCCACCGGCTCCGGCCGTTCCACCAGGCCCAGGCACCAGAAGCCAGGCACGCCACCAGACCAGGCACCGGGCACGGCCCACCTCGGCTCCTCCCCCGGTCCTGGCTCTTGTGCG
Source organism: Nonomuraea phyllanthi (assembly GCF_006334985.2). Taxonomy (GTDB): domain Bacteria; phylum Actinomycetota; class Actinomycetes; order Streptosporangiales; family Streptosporangiaceae; genus Nonomuraea; species Nonomuraea phyllanthi. The sequence continues at coordinate 390,828 of NZ_VDLX02000009.1, read as the reverse complement.
TCCTGGCTGCTCTTGTGCGGTCCCGCCCCATGCCCGGTGCTGGCTCTTGCCGAGCGTCCGGCCTTGCTGGGTGTCCGGCCCTTGCTGGGTGTCCCGCCCTTGTCGGGGTGCGCCCGACGCTTGCCGGGGGCGTCTCCGGCCCCTGACCGCATCAGCGGCATCTGCCGGCATCGGGGGGGCATGGTGCGCGGCCGGCCGGCACCTCACGGCGCGGAACGCGCAGCCGCGTACCGTGGCCGTCGGCGCGACATGTCTCAACCCACGGGGAGCGCCGCGGCGGCTCCGGCTGGAGCGGCACGGCGGAGTCGTATCGCATGGCACCGAGCGCTCAGGCGGCGCTCAGGCGCACCTCATCACCCAGCGCTCATCCCGCGCTCGGACGCGTCCCACGCCCGGCGCTCATCCGGCGTTTAGGCGCGTCTCACGCCCGGCGCTCAGTCTCACCGTCCAGCGCTCAGGCGTGTCTCACCGCCCGTCGCACCGGCGCTCTGCGACAGGGGGTGGGGCGGCGGGGCCTCAGCCCGCCAGGGGGACCTCCACCGGGAGCTGGGGCTGGGCGGGCACCCCGAGAAGGCCCTCCACCGTGCAGACGAACGTCTGCGCCTCCGCCAGGAGCTCGTTGGCGTCAGCCGCGCTGACGCGGCTCACCATGCCCGCCTCCGCGGCGGCCCGCTTGTCGGCGCTCACCGCGAAGTAGGCCGCCCACTCGGCCAGCTCCGGCTCGGCCTCGGGCAGCAGGTCCCAGGCGCTGCGCAGGCGGCGCCTGCGGCCCTCCATGGGACGGGGACGGGCGGCCAGCATCGCCGCCGCCGCTCGCAGCGCCGCCAGGTGGGCCGCCACATATCGGGATGCCGGGGTGCGGGCGGTCGCCGCCTCCGCCAGGCAGGATCGTGAATCGCTCAAGTGTGCCCGAACCGCAGGCGACAGCCGGGGCCCGGGCGTGTCTCTAGGCCGTGGTGCCATCTTGCGCGCCTCCTTGGGAGTCGTGGGCGGCCGCCGGCGTGCCCGCCGGTTGAGTCAACAATCGCAGACGCCACCGACATTTCCGCCGGGCTGGCCGGACGAGGAGCTTCCCCTCTCCCCGTCCGGCCAGGACACGCCCACTCGTCTCCGCCGACGACGAGGACGCGCCCTTCGCCCATGGATCCTGGCCGCGGGAATCGCTTTGGGGAAGCGAACGGCCCGCGACCAGGTCCAGGTGACGGTGAGCCGCGAGCCTCAGCCGTCACTAGGTCGAACATAATTTCGATCATCCTCTGTGTCAACCGAATCCACGAACACAGGTTCGACGAGTCGTGATCAAAAAGGGGCCGCCACCGCGAACGCGGCGACGGCCCCGCCGTTTCAGACGGTGGTCAGGCGAGCGTCAGACGATGGAGATCGCGCCCGACGGGCACAGGGTCACGGCCCGGCGGGCGGCCTCCTCCAGCTCCTGCGACGGCACCTTCTGCAGGAGCACCACCGTGCCCTCGTCCTCGCTCTGGTCGAACACCTGCGGGGCCGTAAGAGCGCACATGCCCGCGCCGATGCACACCGTCGTATCTGCCTTGATTTCCATGGTGACCTACCAAGTGACTGGGAGGCGGTGCACTCCATAGATGCTCATGTCCGAGCGCATCGGCACCTCCTCGGGTGTTACGGCCAAGCGTAGACCCGGGAAGCGGCGCAGCAGTGCGGGGTAGGCGATGCGCATCTCCGTACGCGCGAGCTGCTGACCGAGGCACTGGTGGATGCCGTGGCCGAAGGTCATGTGGCCGGTCGCGGGCCTGGCCAGGTCGAGCCGGTCGCCGCCCGGGAAGCGCTCGGCGTCGCGGTTGACGGACGGCAGGTGGATGGTGGCGGACTCGCCCGCCCTGATCGTGGTGCCCTCGATCTCGACGTCCTCCAGCGCGGTACGTACCGGACCGAGGTGGACGATCGTGAGGTAACGCAGCAGCTCCTCGACGCCGTTGTCCACCACCGACGGGTCGTCGCGCATGGCGGCGAGCTGGTCGGGGTTGGTGAGCAGCGCGTACGTGCCGAGCCCCAGCATGTTGGCGGTCGTCTCGTGCCCGGCCACCAGCAGAAGGAACCCGACCCCGGTGAGCTCCTCGTCGTCCAGCTCACCGCCCTCGATGAGGCCGCTGAGCAGGTCGTCGGCCGGCTCCTCGCGCTTGCGCTTGATCAGCCCCGCCAGGTACGCCATGCTCCGGCCGAGCGCGGCGATCGACTCCTCCGCCTTGGTCTCCAGGTTGACCAGCAGCTTGGTGTCCTCCTGGAACTGTTCGCGGTCGGCGTACGGGACCCCGAGCAGCTCGCAGATCACCAGCGACGGGATCGGCAGCGCGAACGCCTGCACGAGGTCCACGGGGCCGCCCGCGGCGGCCATGTCGTCGAGGCAGGCGTTGGTGATCTCCTCGATCCTCGGCTCCAGCGCCTTCATCCTGCGCACGGTGAACTGCCCGGTGAGCAGTTTGCGGTAGCGGGTGTGCTCGGGCGCGTCCGCACGGATGAAGAACCCCGGCGGGGTCTTGGTCCTCAGCCGTTCGAACCTGCCGGGAATGGGCGGGTGCGAGACCTCCGCCCGGTTGCTGAAGTGCGGATGCGCCAGGATGGCGCGGGCCGCCGAATAGCCGGTCACCAGCCAGCCCCGGTGTCCGTCGGCGTACGTCATGCGATGCATGGCCGCCCGTTGCCGCAGCTCGGTGGCCTCGTCGGGCGGGTCGAGCGGGCGCTGGCGGGCGATGGGAAACGTGACGTCGGACATGCCGCTGCTCCTTTCCGAGCTTGACCCCCAGAAAACCTCAGCGGTTGCAAAACTTCAATGCATGAAAAAGATCCACGGCTGACGTATAGTGCCGTCATGGTGCAGAGCGGTGGCGCCGGACTGCGGGAGCGCAAGAAGCAGCGCACGCGCCGGGCGCTGGTCGAGGCCGCGTTCCGGTTGTTCGACGAGAAGGGCTACGAGGAGACCACGCTCGCCGAGATCGCCGCCGAGGCCGAGGTGTCGACGCGCACGTTCTTCAGCTACTTCGCGAGCAAGGAGGACGTCGTCTTCTACGACTCCGCCCGCCGGATGGACCTCGCGGTCGCCACCCTGGCCGGCCGGGCGCCCGGGGAGTCGCCGGCCGACGTGCTGCGCAGGCTGGTGCGCGACAGCATGTGCTGGCTGACCACGTACGAGGAGTTCTCGTTCGAGGACGCGGGGCTGCGGCTGCGCCTCGTGCTGAAGGAGCCCACCCTGCAGGCGCGGGCGCTGATGATGCTGATCGAGAGCCAGGTCCGGCTGGCGCGGGCGCTGCACGAGAGCTACCCCGACGAGCTCGGCCCGGTGGAGGCGGCCGCCGCCGTGGGAGCGGTGTTCGGGGCGGTGAAGCTCGCGATCATCGCGAACATGGACTCCGGCTCCTCTGTGGAGGACATGGCGGAGACGGCGCGGCGCGCGGCCGAGCTGACGCTGTCCGGCCTGTGCTCACTCGGTTAGGCTGGTCCGCGCGCGTCCGGGGTCCGTTCTGAGCGGAGGGGAAGCCGAATGACGGGGAGCAGGCGGCCGATCACGCTCTACCTGCTGGCGCTGGGCCCGGTCCTGGCCGCGGCGTACGCGGGCGCCAACCTCGTGGCCATCAAGGCGGCCGTGCGGGCGCAGGTCGCGAGCCCGGAGTGGGAGGGCGCCCTGCCCGGCCCCGACGAGATGACCGCGCTCGGCACCGACGTCTGGCGGGTGGTCTTGATGACCGCACTGCTGGCGGGCGCTCTCGCGGTGGCCTACGCCGTCATCGGCCTGCTGTTGCGGAGGGGGAGCAGGAAGCGCACGTTCCTGTTCGTGCTGTCGGGCGTCCTGATGGTGCCGTACGCCCTCGCCGTGTTCGTCGCGCTGCTCAACCCGGTGGCGGGGCTGGCGGCGCTCTACGACACGCCCGGCTTCACCGCGGGGCTCCCCGGGTGGCAGGGGGGCACGGTCGTCCTGCTCGTGGTGGCGGCGCTGTCGCAGGCGATCGGCCTGTCGGCGGCCACCGGCGAGGGCAGGCGCGCCCTCGCCGCAGAGTCCGGCTAGCACCGCTCGTTCGACCAGCTCGTCCAGCCCGTCCCGGCGCCGCCGCGCCCGGTCGCGGCCCAGCCGGGCGGCGGCGCGGTGCCGTACGGGACGACGGCGGTGCAGGCGCCGTCCGGCGGGCCCCCGTCGTACAGCTCGATCTCGGTCCACGACACCCGGTACGCGAGCGGCACCCACAGGTTCCACCTCACCCGGCGATCCACCGCCACCCGCCCAGGGGGCGGGTCGGGCAGCCAGTCCGCCCCCGAGGGGCGCGCGGGCGCCTGCCCGGCCGCGAACGCCACGTCGATCAGCGCCAGCACGCCCACCACCAGGATCCGGCCGCGGCCGGTGGTGACGAACGCCGCGCCCGCCAGGCAGGACAGCATGATCAGCGCGGGCACGGAGGCCGAGATGAGGTCCAGCGAGTCGCCGTCGCCGGTGAGGAAGATCACTTCGGGGAAGTCGAAGGCGATGAAGTGGTAGCGCCGCAGCCGGTCCCCCGCGTACCACGCGGCCACCCCTCCGGTCGCCGCCGTCAGCGCGGCGGCGGCGAGAGCGAGCCGCACGACGGCGCGGCGGCCGCCCTTCAGCAGCGCCACCAGCCCGGCCAGGGTCCAGGCCACCGCGACGCAGGCCAGGTAGCGGCCATAGACGTAGTTGCCGACGCGGTGCTCGTCCGGCAGGGCGGCCGAGGAGGCGTAGGCGATGCCGAGGGTCGTGAGCAGCAGCGCGGCGGCCAGGACGCGGTGGGGGTACGGCGCGGACCGCCGTACGAGGAGGGCCGCCGCGCCCGCCAGCCCCACGCCGGCCAGCCCCCAGGTGCCGGCGACGAGGTACCAGAGCTGCCCGGCCGCGCCCGACAGCGCCCACGCCTGCCCGTCGGCGCTCGTGAGCCTGGTCAGGAGCAGCCCGGACAGATCGCGGGTCCCGCCGGGGTACAGCGCCGCCGCCAGCGGCCCGTTGAGCGCCTGCCCGGCCGCCGCCACCACGCCGGCCACCGCCGTCGCCACGAGGGCCGTCCTCCGCCGGTACGCCATCGCCCGCACGCGGCGGTACAGCGCCTCCCAGGGCCGCGGTGACGGCACGGCCCGGCGCAGCCGCACCCGTGGTTCCCGCCGTGACGACATCGCGGCCACCGCGACGAGCACGCAGACCGCCAGGAGCACCGTGCCGCGCAGGTGCGCCGCCATCGCGAACGCCGACAGCGCGCCCGCCGCCGCCCCGGCCCTGGCGGAGCCGTACGCGACCAGATCGTGCACCGCGAGCAGCCAGGCGAGCACGAGCGCGGGCAGGATCGCGTCGGCCAGCGCGAGCCCCGGGAACACCAGCAGCGCCGGCGACAGCCCCGCCACGAACGCCGTGACCAGCGCGACCCTCCGGCCCACGCCGAACCGCCGCAGCAGCAGGTACGCCAGCGGGTACGCCCCCGCCGCCGCCATGGACCCCGCCACGACCACCAGCCGGTACGCCAGGACGGGGTCGGAGGTGAGCCGGAAGATCGGGACGAGCAGCAGCGGGTACCCGCCCCGGTAGAAGGTCGAGCCCGACAGGTCGGCGCCGGGACCGCCCGCCAGCCAGCGGGCGGCGAGCAGGTAGCCGGTCTCGTCCGGATTGGCCACAGGACCCGCGTGGTACCGGTACAACCACAGCCGCAGCACCACGTGCGCGACCCACCCGGCCGCGAGCAGCCACCGCAGCCGGGACCGCCGCGCCGGCGCGGGCGCGGACACAGTGAGCACCGTCGTCATGGACTCCCCCCGAGAACGTCAGGAGGGAGTCCAGCAGGGAGCCCATAACCGGGCCGTCACCCGATGCGGTTATGCGGACGTTACGCCGCCCCGGAGGCCGGGGCGGAGCGGCTCAGGCGCGCCGGAACTTGCCCCGGACGTGCACCGGCACGCCCTTGCCGAGCATCCCCGGCAGGACCTCGGCCACGTTCATCGGCATGCGCACGCATCCATGCGAGGCCGGATACAGCGGCACCGACAGCGCCCCGTGCAGGGCGATGCCGCCGTTGAAGAAGATCGGGTTGTAGAGCTGCCCCAGGTAGGAGCGGTGCCAGCCGTGGACCCGCCACGTGGTCCGGTAGTTGCCCGTCGGCGTGGTGGCCGAGCCGCAGAACCGCTGCCGCTTGCCCTGCCAGCTGGCCGTCTCGCAATAAGGGATGCCGCTGCCCGACGAGATGTGGGTGATCAGCTTCGCCTCGCCGTCCACGTACATGACCATGATCTGCTTGGTGAGGTTGACCTCGGCGCGGGTCGGCCTGCCGTTCTTGACGAGGACCCTGGGCGCCTTCGGGGTCTCCAGGGCCTCCCACGTGCGCTTGGCGATGGTGCTGGTCGGCCTGATGTCGTTCACCTTCTGGAACGCCCACACGGCGGCCAGCGTCGTGTTGCCGTAGCGGCCGTCGACCCTGCCGGGGCGGTAGCCGAGCTGGATCAGGCGCTTCTGCAGCCATTCGACGGGTTCGCCCTTGGCGCCGAGCTTGAGCGTCTTACGCGGGGCGGTGACCGTGGCGGCGGGGCCTGACCGCGCGCCCGCCGCGCCGGGGGTGACGGACGGGGACGCCGCCGTCGCGGCCGGTGCGGCCTGCGCGGTGGCGGCGGCCGGTGCGGCCGTCGTGAGTCGTTGCGGCGCCTGCGTGCCGCAGCCCGAGAGTGCGACGGCGCCGGCCGTCAGGAGAGCAGCCATCCCGGGCACCCGTCGAGCCCCCACGCGTATCACCTCTCATACCATTATTGAATAGATCAGAGGACCCTACACCACTCACCATGAATCGGTAATGACGCGGTCAACCTGTTTAGAGTGTGTCCATGCCTGAGAAGTTGCCGTCGAATGCCGTCGTCGTACAATCCGCTCTGCGCGAGCTCGGGGCGGGCGGCGAGATCGTCGTCCTGCCCGAGAAGGCGCCCACCGCCGCCACCGCAGCGGCCCAGCTCGGGTGCGAGGTCGGGGCCATCGCCAACAGCCTGATATTCGACGCGGACGGCGCGCCGCTGCTCGTGCTGACGAGCGGGGCCCACCGCGTGGACGTGGAGCTGATCGCCCGCACGGTGGGCGTGGGGAAGGTACGCCGTGCGACGCCGGAGTTCGTCCGGGCGGCCACGGGCCAGCCGATCGGCGGCGTGGCCCCCGTCGGGCACCCGGCGCCCGTGCGGACCCTGGTGGACAACTGGCTGAGCAAGCACGAGGTGGTGTGGGCGGCCGGGGGGCATCCGCTGACGGTGTTCCCGACGACGTTCGACGAGCTTGTCCGGATCACCGGGGGCGCGGCCGTGGACGTCGAGTAGTGTGCGTCGGGTGATCGAGTTTCGCGGTGCGGGTCCGGCCGAGTTCGCCGAACGGCTGGAGACGGTGATCGACATTTACACGGCTGCCATGAAGCCGCCCGCGGACCAGATCAACGGCCGCAAGACCATCATGCGAAATCACGCGACTTATCCGCATTTCCAGTGTTATTTCGCGGAATTGCGTGATTCGTCCCTTTCCAGCCCCGTGACCGTCGGCTTCGCGTACGGCTTCCGCGGCGCGCCGGGGCAGTGGTGGCACGACGTGGTGCTCCGAGCCGTGACCGACCGGCTCGGCGAGGAGGCCGCGAACGCCTGGATGGGGTACGTCTTCGAGCTGGCCGAGATCCACGTGCACCCCGACCACCAGAGCCAGGGCATCGGCCGCGCGATGATCCGCACGCTCTGCGCCGGCCGCCCCGAGCGCTCGGCCATCCTGTCGACCCACGACCAGCCCACCGCCGCCCGCCACCTCTACGCCAGCATGGGCTTCACGGACCTCCTCACGAGGTTCGTCTTCCCGGGCGGCTACGAGGACTACGCCATCGTGGGCCGCCCCCTGCCCTTGACCTGAGGGCGACCTTCGGGGGCCCCGGTGACGGATGGGTTTGCCTGGGGATGGCTTCGGGCACCATTCATTACGTAAGGTATCCGCTCCTTTACCCAGCGTCTACTGCCCCCTGCCCGTCCACCCGCCCGGTCCCCCTGCGGGCGGGTGGCGGGTCACCCCGGCCGACCCGCCGAGGACGAGCCGGGGCGCGGCCGGCCATCACGAAAGGCCGCCGCGGGGGGTGGTGGACGATCAGGCCGTCCCCTGAGCCATCGGACCGGAGACGCCGATCAACTCGGCGGGCGCACCCATCCCGTCACGCGGGATCGAGATGGCCCCGGATCGTGCCCGGCCGGTGCGGCGGCCGATACAGGGGGATGCGCGCGACGAAACGCGCGCCTCGGCTGGAGTCCTCGATGGTGAGCGTGCCGCCGTGATGCCGGGCGATCTCCCGGGCTATCGGCAGGCCGAGCCCGGAACCTCCGGCGTCCTTGTTCCTCGCGGCGTCGAGCCGGGCGAAGCGCTGGAAGACCACCTCACGCTGGTGGACCGGGATCCCGGAGCCGTCGTCGTGCACCACCAGCGCGACCTCGCCCTGCTCACAGTGCAGGGTGACGTGAACGGTGGAGGTGGCATGGCGTTCGGCGTTGTCCAGGAGATTGGTGAGCAACCGGAGGAGCTGTACGCGGTCACCCCGAACGAGAGCGGGCCGGCAGTCGGAGACGATGGTCTTGGCCTGGGGCCGGCGCGCGAGTTCGCGGACGATCAGTTCATTCAGGTCGACGGGCATCATCGGGGCGCCCGCGTCCGCGTCCAGTCGGCGGAGCTCCATCAGGTCGGCGACGATGGCGTGCAGCCGTTCGAGGCTGGCGAGCAGGGCTCGCGCGACGGCGGGCCAGTCGGTCTCGTCCGGGTGCAACAGCGCCTCTTCGACCTGGGTCCGCATGGCGGTGACGAGGCTGCGCAGGTCATGCGAGGCGTCGGCGGTGAACCGCCGCTCCCGGGTCAGGGCGGCGTCCAGCATGTCGAGAGTGGTGTTCACGGTGCCGGCCAGGTCATGGATCTCGTCCCGAGGCTGAGGGACGGGCACCCGATGCCCGAGTTCGGTTGTGGTGATTTTGGAGAGTTTCGCCCGGATGGCCTCGACGGGTCTGAGCGAGGTGATGACGATGCGGCGCGCGCCCAGGGTCGTGAAGGCGACGATCAACGCGCAGCTCAGGAGCAGGGGTGCGAGAAGGCGGCCGCTGACGTACCAGGGGTACGCCGGGGCGGCGGCGTAGATCATCCAGTCACCGTGGCTCCTGGGGGCGCGCTGGACGGAAACGAGCAAGCACGCGTCGCCGGAGCCGGGCACCCGGCACAGGGTGCGCTCGGCGCCCAGGCGGCCAGGTGGAGGGGCGAAGGAGGCGAGGGGCGGCCGGCCCTCCATGCTGGGGCTCGTGGAGACGATCCGGCCGGTGGGATCGATGACCTGGAGGGCGGTCACCGAGGGGTCGGCGTGGACCGGAGGAAGGTCGCCACGGGCGAGGAGGGCGGCCGCGCGCATGGCCGCGTCGTGATTGAGGTGATTGCGCTCCATGGTGCGCTCGTCGTGGACCCTCATCAGGATCAGCCCGCTGATGCTCAGGCACAGGATGGTCATCACCACTGCCGTGATCATGGTCAAGCGCCTTCGTATCGACCATCGACGCCATACATTTGTCAACCCCTCACCCCCCAACGACCAGGCTAAATACGACGCATCATGACAAGTCTGGCGAAAGGAATGCTGAGGGCTAAGCAGCCACCAAATCTCTCCCTGAGAAGTCCACTCGGCGGGTCAGGCACGCCGGCGATGATCGCCCCGAACGCGATCCGGAACAGAACGCATCGGATCGAACGGGAGCCGGGCCAGACAGCTGCCCCGGGTCCGTCATGGCGGTGTCCGCGCCGACATGGGCACCGCCATGACGGCAGGTCAGGCGCGGGCGCAGGGGTCTTCCGGCCGCCTCCGCGTGCGGACGCTCACGTGCGGCGTGGGCCTCCGGGCAATGCTTGTGAACCACCGGGAGGGCCAAGGGGGCGGCGTTGCGGCGGCCGGCCACGTGCGGGTCAGCGAGCGTCCCCCTGGAGGCCCCCGGCCACGGGCAGCGGGTGGCGCCCAGCCGGCCCTGCCGTAACAGATGATGGGACGTTCAGCCGCTGGAACACCTCACGGGACGCGCTGGAGCGGTTGAACGTGATGAAGTGGATCCCCGGCGCGCCCTCGTCGAGCAGCCGGCGGCACAGCTCGGCCCCGTGCTCGATGCCGAGGCGGCGCACCGCCTCCGGGTCGTCCGCCACCTCCTCGAAGCGGGCCGCCACCTCCGGCGGGAAGGGCGCCCCCGACAGCTGCTCCGAGCGCGCGATCGTGCTCATCTGCGTCACCGGCATGATGCACGGGATGATCGGCGTGTCGCAGCCCCTGGCCGCGACCCGGTCGCGCAGCCGCAGGTAGTCCTCCGCGCGGAAGAACATCTGTGTGATCGCGTAGTCGGCTCCCGCCCGGCACTTCTGGACGAAGTATTCGGTGTCGGCGTCGATGGACGGCGAGCGCGGATGCTTGTAGGGGAAGGCCGCCACGCCGACGCAGAAGTCGCCCGCCTGCCTGATCAGCCGCACCAGCTCCTCGGCGTACAGCACCCCGTCGGGGTGCTGCACCCACTCGGCCATGGGATCGCCCGGCGGGTCGCCCCGCACGGCCAGGATGTTGCGCACCCCGGCGTCGGCGAACCGCCCCACGAGGTGGCGCAGCTCGCGGATCGAGTGGTTGACCGCCGTGAAGTGCGCCACGGGCGTCAGCGTCGTGTCGTGGGCGATGCGCTCGACGATGCCGACCGTGCGGTCGCGCGTGGAGCCGCCCGCGCCGTAGGTCACCGACACGAACGTCGGCCGCAACGACTCCAGCTCCCTGATCGCCTTCCAGAGCTGCCGCGCTCCCTCGTCGGTCTTCGGCGGGAAGAACTCGAAGGAGAACGACCGGCCACCGGCGGCGAGCAGGTCTCGGACGGTGGGGACACGATCGGGCAGGACGGAGGGTCGACCAAGGGCCATGGCCCAAGGTTACAGGGCACGTCCCCGGCCCAAGGTCACCGATGCCGCGCCCGCCACCGCCCCACGCCCGCACCGCCCCACGCCCGCACCGCCCCGCGGCCGTCGCGCTTCCGCGGCCCGAGCGCCGTTTCGGGACACCTGCGGAGCCTGGTTCGGGGCCTCGGCCACTACGCTCAAGTCATGACCACTGACGCCGCCCGCATGGACACCCTGCGCACCCAGGTGGAGCGTGCCCTCGGAGAGTTCGTCGAACGGCGGTTGCCCGCCTCGGGCGAGTCCGAGTTCGCGCCGCTGCGCACGGCCGCCGACGAGCTGCTGTCGGGCGGCAAGCGGTTGCGCCCCGCGTTCTGCTACTGGGGCTGGCGCGGCGCGGGCGGCACGGACGTGCCCGGGATCTTCACCGCCGCGGCCTCGCTGGAGCTGCTGCAGGCCAGCGCGCTCGTGCACGACGATGTGATGGACAAGAGCGACCTGCGCAGGGGCATGCCGTCGGCGCACCGCCGGTTCCAGGCGCTGCACGAGAAGTCCGGCTGGCACGGCTCCGGGGAGCAGTTCGGCGAGGGCGCGGCCATCCTGCTGGGCAACCTGCTGCTGATCTGGTCGGGCGAGATGTGGCGCAACAGCGGCCTGCCGCCCGAGTCGCTGGCGGCGGCCCAGCCGGTGCACGACCACATGCGTTCCGAGCTGATGTGCGGCCAGTATCTCGACCTGCTGGAGCAGGCGCACGGCGAGAACACGTTCGAGTCGGCGCTGCGGGTGGCGCTGTTCAAGAGCGGGAAATACTCGGTGGAGCAGCCGCTGAGGCTCGGGCTGGTGCTCGCCGCCGGCGAGGTCGCGCCGTGGATGGACGAGCTGTGCACCGGGTACGGCACGCGCGTCGGGATCGCGTTCCAGCTGCGCGACGACATCCTGGGGGTGTTCGGCGACCCGGCGCAGACGGGCAAGCCGGCCGGGGACGACCTGCGGGAGGGCAAGCGGACGATGCTGGTCGCCCGCACGCTGGCGGCCGCGTCCCCCGGCGACGCGGCGACCGTCCGGCACCTGCTCGGGGACCCTGACCTGGACGGACGCGGGGTGGACACGCTGCGGCAGATCATCGACGACACCGGGGCATTGCAGGAGTGCGAGAACCTGATCGGCGACTACCTGGGTGAGGCGCTGGCGGCGCTGGACCAGGCGCCCGTGACGGCTGAGGCGCGCTCGGCCCTGACGGACCTGGCCATCGCGGCCACCTCCCGCAAGACCTGACGCCCCGTCCGAGGCACCCGCTCCACCCGCACCCGAAGACCGCACACGAAGACCGCACCCGAAGACCGCACTCGGAGACCGCGCTCCCAGGCAGCACTCAGAGACCGCGCTCGAAGACGGCGGGCCCCCGGGCGTGGGTTCCGAGGCGGATCCGCGCAGGGCGGAATCGTCGGGCGCGGCTCCCAGATGATCGGGGCCCGGAGGTGGGGCCTCCGGGCCTCCGGGCCTCCGCAGCAGCGTGTCAGGGAGGCGGCGGGGCCGAGGAGAGGCGCTTGGCGAACTCCGCCGCCGCCGCTCCCGGGTCCTCGGCGTCCGTGATCGCGCGCACCACCACCACCCGCCTGGCCCCGTACGACATCACCTCGTCCAGGTTGGCGAGGTCGATGCCGCCGATCCCGAACCACGGCCGCGGGCTCTCCAGCGCCGCCGCGTGCCGGAGCAGCGGCGGGCCGGGGGCCGGGCGGCCGGGCTTGGTCGGGGTGGGCCAGATGGGGCCGCAGCAGAAGTAGTCGACGCCCGGCTCCACGGCCGCGGCGGAAGCCTCGGCGGTGGAGTGGGTGGACCGTCCGATGACGATGTCGTCGCCGAGTATCTCTCGCGCGACCGTCACGGGAAGGTCGTCCTGCCCCAGGTGGAGCACGTCGGGCCGGGCGGCGAAGGCGATGTCCGCCCGGTCGTTGATGGCCAGCAGCTTGCCGTGCCGGTCGCAGGCGTCGCGGAAGACTTCGAGGAGTGCGAGTTCGTCGCGTGCCTCCAGGCCCTTCTCCCGCAGCTGGATGATGTCCACGCCGCCGGCCAGCACCGAGTCGAGGAACTCTGCCAGGTCGCCGCGGTCGCGGCGGCCGTCGGTGCAGAGATAGAGGCGTGCCTCAGAAAGCGAGGGCTTGGGCACGCCGCTTGACCTCCGTGTGACGGCCTGCCTTGATCGCCTGGATGGGCGAACCTGGCAGCGAGTCGTCTGGGGTGAAGAGCCAGCGCAGCGACTCGACATCGTCGTAGCCGGCGTCCTGCAACACGGTCAGCGTGCCGGGCAGGCCCTTCATCACGTCCTTTCCGTCGAGGAACACCGCGGGCACCTGCGGCCCGCCGCTCTCCCGGCGCACGCCGAGCAGCTTGTGGTCCTTGAGGAGTTGCTTGGCCCGCCCGATCGAAAGGTCGAGGCGCGTGGCCACTTCGGGGAGTGTGAGCCACTCGTCGATGAGCTGCTCGGTCTCCCGGTCGATCTGTGCAACAGAAAGCGTCACGAAACCACAACTACCACATGGCGTGCTTGCTCAAACAACACAATCTCGTAGGGGGACATCTGGATCTACCAGGCGTTCCGCGTCGACGCGGTGTCCTGCGGCGATGATTCTGCGTCCCTGGACGAGGTCGCGCGGCCGGTCCACGGCGAGCACCGCGGCCGGGACGTCGCCGGCCGTGAGCCAGACGGCCGACCACTTGCCCTCGGGGTCGCCCCGGTAGATCAGCCGGTCCCCTGCCGGGTGGTGGCCGGCGTACTGCACCATGTGCCCGAACTGCTCCGACCAGAAGTACGGCACGGGGTCGTAGGCCACGTCCTCGCCCAGCAGGCTCGCGGCGGCGACCTCGGGGGCGTTGAGCGCGGTGTCCCAGTGCTCGACCCGGAGCCGGATCTCCCAGCGGCGCGACCACCAGGCGGCGCAGTCGCCGACGGCCACGGTGTTAGGCAGCGAGGCGCGCAGGTGCTCGTCCACGACCACGCCGTTGTGCAGGTCGATGTCGGCGCCGGTGAGCCATTCGACGGCCGGTCTCACGCCGATCCCGGTCACGACGACGTGGGCCTCGACGAACTCGCCGCCGACCAGGCGCACGCCGCCCTCGTCCACGGAGTCGACCATGGTGCCGAGCCGCAGGTCGATGCCGTCGTACCAGTGCTGGGTGCGGGCCCCGATCCCGGCGCCGACGGCGGTGGCGAGCGGCGCGGGGCCGGACTCGATCACGGTCACCGAGCAGCCGGCGCGGCGGGCGGCGGTGGCGACCTCGGCGCCGATCCAGCCCGCCCCGATGACCGCGACCTGGGCGCCCGGCACCAGCATGGCCCGGAGCTCGTGGGCGTCGTCGAGGGTGCGCAGCACGTGTTGCGGGCCGTCGCCGGGCAGCCTGATCGGCTCGGCGCCGGTGGCGATGACGAGGCCGTCGTAACGGACCTCGCCCTCGGTGGTCTCCACGACGCCCTCGCGCAGCGACTTCGCGCTGACGCCCGGGCGGAAGTCCACCTCGATGGCGTCGAGGTCGGTGCCGACGTAGCTGGTGTCGGCGTCGCCGAACAGCACGGCCTTGGACAGCGGCGGGCGGTCGTAGGGACGGTGGCGCTCCTCGCCGATCAGCGTGATCCGGCCGCCGAAGCCCCGGGCGCGCAGCGCCTCCACGGTGCGCACTCCGGCCAGGCCCGCTCCTACCACCACGACATGGTTCACGTTCATGACCATAACGGGGCCGGTGTCGTGCCGCCGCACCGAGGCCGTAGGCTGGTGACGTTGAGACGCGCGGGAGTCCGGCCGTTACCGGGCTGAGAGGAAGGCTTGACGGGCCTTCGACCGCAAGACACCTGATCCGGATCATGCCGGCGAAGGGAGCGCGGATGGATGTGATCGTGGGCGGCGGGGTCGTCGGGCTGTCGGCGGCGTGGCGGCTGGCCCGCGCGGGGCGTCCGGTCACCGTGGTCGACCCGGCCCCCGCCTCGGGGGCCTCGCACGCGGCCGCGGGGATGCTGGCGCCGGTCAGCGAGGTCACCTACACGGAGGCCCCACTGCTGCGGCTGGGCGTGGCGTCGCTGCGGCGCTGGCCCGCCTTCGCCGCCGAGCTGGCCGCCGACGCGGGGCTCGCCGGGACGCGTGACCTCGACCTGCGAGCCGACGGGACGCTCGACGTGGCGTTCGGCTCCGACGACCTGGCGGCGCTGGACGAGCTCGCGGCGTACATGGAGAAGCTGGAGCTGCCCGTCGAGCGGCTGACCGGGCGCGAGTGCCGCCGCCTGGAGCCCATGCTGGCGCCGTCGGTGCGGGGCGGGCTGCTGGCTCCTGGCGACGCCTGGGTCGACCCGCGCCGCGTCACGGCGGCGCTGCTCGCCGCGCTCGACCGGCTGGAGGTCCCGCTGGTGCGGGCGCGCGTCGCCGAGCTGCTGCGCGACGGCGACCGGGTCGTCGGGGTACGCCTTGAGCCGCCCGGCGACACGGCACCCTCCCCCGGCACGACCGCGCCTGCGGCAACCGGCGAGGGCGGAAGCGGGCTCGCCGGCCAGGGCACGAGCGGACTCGCGGGTCCGAGCGGAGCCACCGGCCAAGCCGCGGGTGCCTGGGACGGCTGGAGCGCGGTCGCCGCCGAGGGCGTGAACGCGGGCGCCGGGGAAGGCGCGGGGGCCGGGAGCGGGGAGCGCGCGGGCCACGGCGGTGCCTGGGAGGCCGGGCGGACCGGGACGGGGACCGGCATACGGGCGGGCGAGCGGACCGCGGCGCGGGCCGGCATCGCCGGCGGGCTGGGCGAGATCAGGGGCGAGCGGGTGGTGCTGGCGGCCGGGGCGTGGAGTGCCGGGCTGGCGGAGGTGCCCGTGCGGCCGGTCAAGGGGCAGATCATGCGGTTGCGCTCCCCCGAGCCGCTGCTCAGCCGGTGCGTCCGGGGCACCGTGCACGGCACGCCCGTCTACCTGGTCCCCCGGGGCGACGGCGAGCTGGTGGTCGGGGCGACCCAGGAGGAGCTGGGGTTCGACCGGCGGGTGACCGCGGGCGGGCTCTACGAGCTGCTGCGCGACGCCAGGGAGCTGGTGCCGGGCGTCACCGAGCTGGAGGTGGCCGACGTGGTGGCCGGGCTGCGGCCGGGCACGCCGGACAACCTGCCGCTCGTGGGCCCGAGCGGCACTCCGGGGCTCGCGCTGGCCACGGGCCATTTCCGGGGCGGCGTGCTGATGGCGCCGCTGACGGCGGACATCCTGCTGGGCGAGGAAGGCGAGCTGGCGGCATTGTGCGCGCCTGGGAGGTTTCGGGAAATTTCATGATTGTGACGATCAACGGGGCCGCGCACGAGGTCGCCGACGGCACGACCGTGGCGCAGGCCGTACGCACACTGACCGCGGCCACCACCGGAGTGGCGGTGGCCGTGAACGACGAGGTGGTCACGCGGAGCTCGTGGGAGACGACGGCGCTCAGCGACCGTGACCGGGTGGAGGTTCTGACGGCGGTGCAAGGTGGATGAGCTGATCATCGCCGGGGAGAAGTTCACTTCCCGGCTCATCATGGGCACGGGCGGCGCGCCGTCGCTGGAGGTGCTCGACCAGGCGCTGGCCGCGTCGGGGACGGAGCTGACCACGGTGGCCATGCGGCGGCTCGACCCGGGCGCCCGCGGCTCGGTGCTCGACGTGCTGCGCAAGCGCGACATCAAGGTGCTGCCCAACACGGCGGGCTGCTTCACCGCGGGTGAGGCCGTGCTGACGGCGCGGCTGGCCAGGGAGGCGCTCGGTACGAACTGGGTCAAGCTGGAGGTCATCGCCGACGAGCGCACGCTGCTGCCCGACCCGATCGAGACGTTCGACGCGGCGGAGCGGCTGGTGGCCGACGGGTTCGTGGTGCTGCCGTACATCGGGGACGACCCTGCCCTGGCACGCCGCCTGGAGCAGGCCGGGTGCGCCGCGGTGATGCCGCTGGGGGCGCCGATCGGCTCGGGCCTCGGGATCCGCAACCCGCACAACATCGAACTGATCGTGGAGGCCGCCTCGGTGCCGGTGGTGCTCGACGCGGGCATCGGCACGGCCAGCGACGCCGCCCTGGCGATGGAGCTGGGCTGCGACGCCGTGCTGCTGGCCACGGCGGTCACCCGGGCGCAGCGACCCGACCTCATGGCGGAGGCCATGAAGGGGGCCGTGACGGCGGGCCGGCAGGCGCGGCTGGCGGGCCGCATCCCGCGCAGGCGCTACGCGGAGGCGTCCTCACCGATGACGCCGTGACGCCTCATGGGTGGCACCGTGACGGCAGTGACGTGCGGGGAGCCGGGACGGCGCGACGAGCACGTCTCGGCATCGGTTTCGGGCAGCGCGACCCTGTCAGCGGCAAAACGCCCGTAAACTCAACCGGGTGGATACGACGACTGCGGACCCCCTGGTCGGACGGCTCGTCGATGGGCGCTACCGCATCGAGAGCCGGATCGCCCGGGGCGGTATGGCGACCGTCTACCTGGCGCTGGACATCCGGCTCGACCGGACGGTCGCGCTGAAGGTCATGCACCGCTCGCTCGCCGAGGACCCGGCGTTCGTCAGAAGGTTCATCGGCGAGGCCAAGGCGGTCGCCAGGCTCTCGCATCCCAACGTGGTGCACGTCTTCGACCAGGGCACCGACAACGACATCGTCTACCTGTCGATGGAGTACGTGCCCGGCAGGACGCTCCGCGACATCCTGCGCGAGCGCGGCCCGCTGCCCGCCCGCGAGGCGCTCGAGATCATGATCCCGGTGCTGGCCGCGCTGGGCGCCGCCCACCAGGCGGGCATGGTCCACCGCGACGTGAAGCCGGAGAACGTCCTGATGACCGAGGACGGCCGGGTCAAGGTCGTCGACTTCGGCCTGGCCAGGGCGATCGAGGCCACCAACCAGACCCGTACGGGCGTACTGATCGGCACGGTCGGCTACATGGCGCCCGAGCAGGTCACCCTGGGCGCGGCCGACGTGCGCAGCGACGTCTACGCCGCGGGCATCATGCTGTTCGAGCTGGTCACGGGCCGGCAGCCCTATGACGGCCAGACGCCGATGGCGGTCGCCTACCGGCACGTCCACGACACCGTGCCCCCGCCGTCGTCGCTGGTGGCCGAGGTGCCGCAGCTGATCGACACGCTGGTCGCGCAGGCGACGGCGCGCGAGCCGGCAGACCGCCCGGCCGACGCCACCGCGATGCTCGTGGTGGCCGTCGACACGCACCGCATGCTGCCGCGCACGACCGACCCGTCGGCGCCCCGGCCGCAGTCCCCCATGACCTCCGCCGCATCGTCGATGCCGCACTCCCCCATGGGCCCCGGCGCGCCCTCGACGCCGTACGGAACGGCTTCCTCCCCACACGGAGCGCCTTCCACGCCGCACGGAGCGGCCTCGATGCCGCACGCGACGGCCTCGATGCCGCAGGCCGCGCCCTCCGTGCCGCAGGCCGCGCCGGCCCACACGCTGATCCAGCCGCGCGAGGAGGCGCCGAGGCGGCGCGGGGGGTTCAGGCCCAACTGGTTCCTGGTGGCGCTGGCCGCCGTGATGGTGGTCGCGGTGGGGCTGACCGGCTGGTACTTCGCCCAGCCCGAGACCGTGACCGTCCCCGACCTGGTCGGCAAGAACCTGGAGCTGGCCAAGAGGAACGCCGTCGCGGCCGGGCTCAAGGTCAAGGAGGCCGCCGGCCTCAACGACGAGGAGATGGCCGCGGGCCTGGTCCTGCGCACCGACCCGCTCGCCGAGACCGAGGTGGAGAAGGGCACCACGATCACGCTGGTCCCCTCGCTCGGTCCCAAGCGGATCGTCGTGCCGAAGACCGCCGGCATGACGGGCGACGACGCCCGCGCCGCGATCGCCGCCGCCGGGCTGACCGTCGGCGTGGTCAAGCGGCTGGCCAACGAGGAGGTCGAGCGCGACAAGGTGATCCGCACCTCGCCGCGGGTGGGCGAGAAGGTGCGCGAGGGCGCCAAGGTCGACATCTACGTCAGTGCCGGGCTGCTCATGCCGGACGTCAGCGGCATGCCCAAGGACGAGGCCGCCTCCTATCTGGGCAACCAGGGCTTCCAGGTGCAGGTCAACGAGGTCGACGACGACGCCGAGCCGTGCACGGTCATCGCCCAGACGCCCAAGGCCAAGTCCGAGGTCGACAGGGGCGCGCAGGCCTCGATCACGGTGGCGCGGTGCCAGACCGACTTCTGGGACTGGTTCCGCGGCGACAACGAGGCCCGCGACGACCAGCAGTTCGTGGTCGTGCCGGGCGTGATCGGCAAGAACGCCAAGGACGCCAAGGCTGAGCTGGAGGCGCAGGGGTTCAAGGTGCGGGTGCAGCGGCTGGGCAACCGCGGCGTGGTGCAGTTCCAGCGGCCGCTGCCCAACAGCGAGCGGCCGCAGGGCAGCACGGTCTACCTCTGGCAGTGACCCCGCCGCGGGGCAGCGCGGTCTGCCTCCGGCGAGGCCCCGTCGTAGTGCCGCCCGGTCCGACCGGCTTGGAGCATGACACGAAAAGTCCCGGCCATGAGGGCGGGCTCTTCGGAGTTCTTGCGGATGGACCGGGCACGAAGCGCATGTGTGTACTTCTGACATGCGCGACACGCTGACCGATTTCAACGCGCGGTCCCCGGCCGACGCGGAGAAGGCGCTGCTCTCCTGCTGCGCCTCGCGGGCCTTCGCCGCGAAGGTGGCGGCCCTGCGGCCGTACCGCGACCTGGTGGAGCTCTCCGCGGCGGCCGAGGCGGCCGTGCGGGACCTCGCGTGGGACGACGTGCTGGAGGCGCTGGAGGCGCACCCGAGGATCGGCGAGCGGGCCACCGGGGGCGGCAGGGCGGCGGCGTGGTCGCGGCAGGAGCAGTCCGGGGTGGACGACGACCTGCGGGAGCCGCTGGCCGAGGGCAACCGGGTGTACGAGGAGCGCTTCGGGCACGTCTACCTGGTCTGTGCCACCGGGCTGAGCGCCGAGGACATGCTGGAGCGGCTGCGCGCGCGGCTGCGCAACGACGCCGCGACCGAGCGCGAGGTCGTGCGGGACGAACTCGCCGGGATCACCCGGCTGCGGCTGGGCAAGCTCATGAAGGAGGGGACATGAGCTTCTCGACCCACGTGCTCGACGCGGTCACCGGCCTGCCCGCCCAGGGCCTGCGCGTACGCCTGGAGCACGAGGGACGGGTCGTGGCCGAGGGGCGCACCGACGGCGACGGGCGCATCGCGGGCTGGAGCCCGGGAGCCGGGGTGCACCGGGTCGTCTTCGACACCGGCTCCTACCTGGAGGACACGTTCTACCCGGAGGTGGTGGTCACCTTCACGATCACCGATCCGGAGCGGCATCACCACGTGCCGCTGCTGCTCAGCCCGTATGCCTACTCCACGTACCGAGGAAACTAGATGACCGTCAAGCTCGGCCCCAACCGCTACGGCAAGGCGGAGATCAGGCTCGTCCGGGTCGTCCGCGACGGGCCCGTGCACCACGTCAAGGACCTCAACGTCAGCACCTCGCTCTCCGGCGACATGGAGGCCGTGCACCTGACCGGCGACAACGCCGCCGTCCTGCCGACCGACAGCCAGAAGAACGCGGTGTACGCGCTGGCCGGCAAGCACGGCGTCGGCCAGATCGAGGACTTCGCGCTGCTGCTGGCCCGGCGCTTCGTCGAGTCGCAGCCCACGATCCACCACGCCAGGGTCGAGATCGACGAGTACGCGTGGCGGCGCGGCGGGCCGCACTCGTTCGTGCGCGACGGCGGCGAGGTGCGCACGTGCGTCGTCCACCACGACAGGGACGGCCGCTCCAGCGTGGTGTCGGGGCTGAAGGACCTGGTCCTGATGAACACGACCGGCTCGGAGTTCCACGGCTTCATCGTGGACGACTACACCACCCTCCAGCCGACCACCGACCGCGTCCTCGCCACCGCCGTGGTCGCGCACTGGCGGCACGCCGGTGACACGCCCGATCACGGCGCGTCGTACGAGCGGGTACGGGAGTGCCTGCTGGAGGCGTTCGCCGGCACCCACAGCCGCTCGCTCCAGCAGACCCTGTACGCCATGGGCGAGCGCGCCCTGACCGCCTGCCCGGAGATCTGCGAGATCCGGCTCGCGATGCCCAACAAGCACCACTTCGCCGTCGACCTGTCCCCGTTCGGCCTGCCCAACGAGAACGAGGTCTTCCACGCCGCCGACCGCCCGTACGGGCTGATCGAGGGCAGCGTGCTGCGCGAGGACGCACCCGACGCCGGATTCGCCTGGGAGTGAGCGGACATGGACTTCTTGCGGCCCACGACGTGGGACGAGGCGCTGGCCGCCAAGGCGGACCGGCCCGACGCGGTGCCCATCCAGGGCGGCACCGACGTCATGGTGGAGATCAACATGGACGTGCGCAGGCCGGCGGGCCTGCTCGACCTGGGGCGGGTGGCCGAGCTGCGGGAGTGGGCCATGGTGGACGGCATGTGCCGGGTCGGGGCGGCGGTGCCGTACGCGACCGTGATCGAGGAGCTGGGCGGGCCGCTGCCGGGGCTCGCGCAGGCGGCCCGCACGGTCGGCTCGCCCCAGATCCGCAACCGCGGCTCGGTCGGCGGCAACCTGGGCGCGGCCTCCCCCGCCGGTGACAGCCACCCGCCGCTGCTGGCGGCGGACGCCGTGGTCGAGGTGGCCTCGCGGGAGCGGGGCGTCAGGATGGTCCCGGCCACGGAGTTCTACCTGGGGGTCAAGCGCAACGCGCTGGAGCCGGACGAGCTGATCAGGGCCGTGCACGTCAGGCCCGCGACGGGCCCCCAGTACTTCTCCAAGGTCGGGACGCGCAACGCCATGGTGATCGCGGTGTGCTCGTTCGCGATCGCGCTCCATCCTGACCGGCGGCGGGTCGGCACGGGGATCGGCTCCGCCGCGCCCACCCCGCGCCGGGCGCTGGAGGCCGAGGAACTGCTGGCCGAGGAGCTCGACTGGACCTCGCCGCTCGACCCGGCGCTGGTCAGGCGGTTCGGGGAGCTGTGCGCGGCCGCCGCCGCGCCGATCGACGACGTGCGCGGCACCGCCGCCTACCGGGTGCACGCCGTCGGCGTGATGGCGCGCCGGACGCTGACCTGGGCCTGGAACGACCATCTCGGAAGGAGGGCGGCCTGATGCGTGTCACGTTCACCGTGAACGGCCGCGAGGAGAGCGCCGACCACGTCTGGGAGGGCGAGAGCCTCCTGTACGTGCTGCGCGAGCGGATGGGGCTGCCCGGCTCCAAGAACGCCTGCGAGCAGGGCGAGTGCGGCTCCTGCACGGTCTACCTGGACGGCGTGCCGGTCTGCTCGTGCCTGGTCGCCGCCGGGCAGGCGGAGGGGCGCCAGGTGCGCACGATCGAGGGGCTGGCCGACGGCGACCGGCTGGATCCGGTGCAGGAGGCGTTCGCGGAGTGCGGGGCCGTGCAGTGCGGGTTCTGCACGCCGGGGCTGGTGGTCCAGGCGCACGACCTGATCGAGCGGGTGGGGCGGCCGTCCGACGCGGAGATCAGGGAGGCGCTGGCGGGCAACCTGTGCCGGTGCACGGGCTACGAGAAGATCATCGAGGCGGTACGGCTGGCGGCCTCGCGAAAGGCGGCCACCCCGTGAGCCGCCCAGAGAGCCGCGCAGAGAGCCGCCTAGAGAGCCGCGCAGGAGGCCACCCCGTGAGCCTGCTCATCGAGAACGTGTACGTCGCCCCGGTCGCGGGCCCCGAGATCCAATCCGGATATATCCGGATTGAGGGGGACCGGATCGCCGATCTGGGCCCCGGCCCCGCGCCGGACACGGGACCGGACGTCACGAGGATCGACGGCACCGGCTGCCTGGCCACCCCCGGCCTGGTCAACACCCACCACCACCTGTACCAGTGGGCCTCGCAGGGGCTGGCCCAGGACGCCACCCTGTTCGAGTGGCTGGTGGCCCTCTACCAGGTCTGGGCCGCCATGGACGCCGAGGTGGTCAAGGGCGCGGCCTCCGCCGGGCTGAGCTGGCTGGCCCTGTCGGGCTGCACGACCTCCAGCGACCACCACTACATCTTCCCCAAGGGCAGGGGCGACCTGTTCGCGGCCGAGATCGAGGCGGCGCGCGAGGTGGGCCTGCGCTTCCACCCGGCCCGCGGCTCCATGGACCGGGGCGAGTCGGACGGCGGGCTGCCGCCGGACGTCGTGGTCGAGGAGCTGGACGACATCCTGGCCGCCACGGAGCAGGCCGTGGACGCCTACCACGACCCGTCGTTCTCCTCGATGCTGCGGGTCGCGGTCGCGCCGTGCTCGCCGTTCTCGGCCGGCGGCCGGCTGATGACCGAGTCCGCCGCCCTGGCCAGGGCCAAGGGCGTGCGCCTGCACACGCACCTCGCCGAGACCCTGGACGAGGACGAGCACTGCCTCGCGCAGTTCGGGGTGCGTCCGGTGGACCACATGGAGAAGCTGGGCTGGCTGGGGCCGGACGTGTGGCTCGCGCACGCCGTGCACCTGAGCGACGCCGACATCGGCAAGCTCGCCGCCACCGGCACCGGCAGCGCGCACTGCCCCTCCTCGAACGGCCGGCTCGGCGCCGGGATCGCCCGCGTGTCGGAGATGCTGCGGCGCGGCGCGAACGTGGGGCTCGGCGTGGACGGCAGCGCCTCGTCCGAGCTGACGCCCCTGGTCGGGGAGATGCGCCAGGCGCTGCTCTTCCAGCGCGCCCGTTACGGCCCCGGCGCGCTCACGGCCAGGCAGGCGCTGGAGCTCGCCACGCTCGGCGGGGCCCGCAACCTCGGCCGCGAGAGCGAGCTGGGCTCGCTCGAACCCGGCAAGCTGGCCGACCTCGCCCTGTGGCGCGTCGGCGGCCCGTTCACCTCGGCGGTCGCCGACCCGGTCTGCGCGCTGGTCTTCGGCCCGCCTCCGCCGCTGGCGCGGGTGCTGGTGGGCGGGCGGACCGTGGTCGAGGACGGAGAGCTGAGGACGGTCTCCCAGGACGCGGCCGGGCGCGCCGGAGCCGAGGCCCACCGGCGGCTGATCCGGCTGGCGGAGGAGCGCGGAGTCACCGCCGCGAGACAGGTCCACGGCACCGGGCGGCCCGCGGTCCACGATGGCGGGACGACTAGGGTGGACATGTCCTGAAGTGATGAGGAAAGGGCGGTCCCGTGTCGGAGGAACTCCCGGACGAGCGGCTGGCGCGGCTCAAGAGCACCTTCGCGTCGATCGACACCGACGGCGACGGCTACATCAGCGAGGCCGAGCTGCGGCGGCACTTCCCGGACCTGCCCGCGGAGGCGCTGGGCGCGATGAGCCAGGCCGCCGACTCGGACCAGGACGGGCGGTACTCGCTGGAGGAGTTCATCCGCGCCGTGCCCTGAGATTCATCCCCGACCGCCTGCGCAACGGCCCAGCCGGAAATGTGATGATGAGTCACGCCTTCCTGCCCGCTCGCACCGGGCAGGAAGGCGTGTCAGAACATTGTTCACCATCGTGTAGGGGTTCGTAGTGGTTCAGCAGGTTCTTGTCGCCCCTGACAAGTTCAAGGGGTCCCTGACGGCGGCCGAGGTGAGCGCCCACGTGTCGGCCGGCCTGGGCGTTCCCACGGTGGAGCTGCCGGTGGCCGACGGCGGAGACGGCACCGTGGACGCGGCGGTGGCCGGCGGGTTCGGCCGGGTCACGATCGAGGTGACCGGGCCCACCGGGCAGCGGATCCCGGCCTCGTACGCGTGGCAGGAGTCGGGCGCTACGGCGGTGGTGGAGCTGTCGGAGGCGTCCGGGCTGCGCCGCCTGCCCGGCGGCCGGGAGCCGCTGACGGCCACCAGCTACGGCACCGGCGAGCTGATCGCGGACGCCGTGCGGCGGGGCGCCAAGCGGGTGGTCCTGGGGCTGGGCGGCAGCGCGTGCACCGACGGCGGCGCGGGACTGGCGCAGGCGCTCGGCGCCCGCCTGCTGGACGCCGACGGGAACGAGCTGGCGCGGGGCGGGGCCGCGCTGAAGGACCTCGACCGCATTGACTTGTCGGACTTCACGGATATTTCCGGCGTTGAGTTCGTGGTGGCGAGCGATGTGGACAATCCGCTCCTCGGTCCCCACGGTGCCGCCGCCGTCTACGGCCCCCAGAAGGGCGCCACCGCCGAGGACGTCAGGACGCTGGAGGCGGCGCTGGCCCGGCTGGCGGCCGTCGGGACCGCGACGCACGGGCTGATGGGGGCGCCGGAGCGCAGGAGCTCGCGACGAGAGAGCGAGGGACGAGCCAACGAGGAGCGAAGCGGGC
Organism: Nonomuraea phyllanthi; assembly: GCF_006334985.2. Taxonomy (GTDB): domain Bacteria; phylum Actinomycetota; class Actinomycetes; order Streptosporangiales; family Streptosporangiaceae; genus Nonomuraea; species Nonomuraea phyllanthi. Next base: position 365,758 of record NZ_VDLX02000009.1, on the reverse strand, counting down.
GCGACCATGAGCACGAGCATGATGACACGCCCCGGGCCATGGGCGTGGCGGGCGCGCCGGGGGCCGGGGCCGCGGGTGGGGTCGGGTTCGCCGCGCTGGCGTTCCTGCACGCCGAGATCCGGCCCGGCATCGACTACCTGCTCGACCTGCTCGGCTTCGGCGACCTGGTCAAGGACGCGCGGCTGGTGATCACGGGCGAGGGGTCGCTGGACGAGCAGTCCCTGCGCGGCAAGGCGCCCATCGGCGTGGCGCAGGCCGCGGCCAGGGCCGGCGTGCCCGTGGTGGCCGTCTGCGGCCGCCGTACCCTGTCCGACGACGCGCTGCGGGCCGCCGGCATCGAGGCCGCCTACGCCCTGACGGACCTGGAGCCCGACCCCGAGCGCTGCATGGCGGAGGCCGGGCCGCTGCTCGAACGCCTCGCCGCCCGCCTGGCCGCGATCCACCTCCAGGGAGACCGGCAGGGAGACAGCGGGGGTAGCTGATGATCGACCTGGTGATCCGATCCCGCAGGACCGTCACGCCGGAGGGCGAGCGGGCGGCGGCGGTCGCCGTACGGGGTGAGAAGATCGCCGCCCTGTACGACTACGCCGCGCCGCTCGGCGCCGCCGAGGACGTCGACCTGCGCGACCTGGCGCTGCTGCCCGGCCTGGTCGACACGCACGTGCACGTCAACGAGCCGGGCCGGACGCACTGGGAGGGGTTCGACTCGGCGACCAGGGCGGCGGCGGCCGGAGGGGTCACCACGATCATCGACATGCCGCTCAACAGCGTCCCGCCCACCGTGGACGTGCCCGCCCTGGAGGCCAAGCTGGCGGCCGCGCGGGGCCGGTGCCACGTGGACGTCGGCTTCTGGGGCGGCGCCGTCCCGGGGAACGTCAAGGACCTGGGGCCGCTGCGCGAGCGCGGCGTCCACGGGTTCAAGTGCTTCATGTCGCCGTCGGGGGTGGACGAGTTCCCGCCGCTGAGCCTTCCGGAGCTGCGGGAGGCGCTGTCGGAGGTGGCCGCCGTCGGCGGGGTGATGGTGGTGCACGCGGAGGACCCGGCGCTGCTCTCGGAGCCGGGCGGGCCGACGTACCGGGAGTTCCTGGACTCCCGGCCCGGGGAGTCGGAGCGCAGCGCCGTCGCGGCGGTCGTGCGGCTGGCCGGGGAGACCGGCGCCCGCGTGCACGTCCTGCACGTCTCCAGCGCCGCCTGCCTGGACGTGCTGGAGCGGGCCCGGCAGGACGGCGTGGCGGTCACGGCGGAGACGTGCCCCCACTACCTGACGCTGGCGGCCGAGCAGGTGCCGGAGGGGGCGACGGCGTACAAGTGCTGCCCGCCCATCCGTTCCGGCGCCAATCGCGACCTGCTGTGGGACGGCCTGGGCAGGGGCGTGCTGACCTGCGTCGTGTCCGACCACTCCCCCTCGCCCGCCGATCTCAAGGTGCCGGACTTCGCCGCCGCCTGGGGTGGCATCGCCTCGCTCCAGCTCGGCCTGCCCGCCGTCTGGACGGAGGCGTCCACGAGGGGGTACGCGCTGGCCGACGTGGCCCGCTGGATGTCCGCCGGCCCCGCCTCGATGGCCGGGATCTCCGGCAAGGGCGCGATCGCGGCGGGCAAGGACGCCGACCTGGTGGCCTTCGATCCCGCGGCCGGCGCCGTCGTGGACGCCACGCGGCTGCACCACCGGCACCCGGTCACCCCGTACGACGGCCGGAGGCTCAAGGGCGCGGTGCTGACCACCTGGCTGCGCGGCCGGCCGGTGGACGGCGTGCCGCATGGACGTTTTCTGTGGGGAGAGCGGTAGATGCCAGACTTCATCACCCTGCCGGACCTCGCGCTGCGCAGCATGGGCGGGTCCGTCGTGGCGGCCAGCGACGAGTCGTTCGCCGAGAAGGAGAGCCTCATCCGGCCGGGGCGGCCGGGCTTCCAGGCGGAGACGTTCGGGAGCAAGGGCCAGGTCTACGACGGGTGGGAGACGCGCCGCCGCCGCTCCCCCGGCCACGACTGGGCCGTGGTCCGGCTCGGCGTGCCCGGCGTGATCCGCGGGGTGGTGGTCGACACGGCGTGGTTCAAGGGCAACTACCCGCCGCACGCCTCCGTCGAGGCGGCCGCCGTCGAGGGGCATCCCGCACCGGACGAGCTGGCGGCCGCCGAGTGGACGGAGATCGTGCCCCGGTCGGAGCTGAAGGGGGACGCCGAGCACCGGTTCGCGGTCACCGCGCCCGGCCGCTTCACCCACGTGCGGCTGAACATCTTTCCCGACGGCGGCGTGGCCCGCCTCCGGGTGCACGGGGAGGCCCGCCCCGACCTGTCGATGTGGGACGGGCTCGGACTCGACCTGGCCGCGCTGGCCAACGGCGGCCTGGTCACCGCCTGCTCCGACGAGTTCTACTCCGCGCCCAACAACGTCATCGCCCCCGGGCTCGCCCGCCACCAGGCCGAGGGCTGGGAGACCGCCCGCCGCCGTGACGGCGGCAACGACTGGCTGGTCATCCGCCTGGCCGGGCGCGGCGTGATCAGGCTGGCCGAGATCGACACCACGAACCTGCTGTTCAACGCGCCCGGCGCGGTCGCGCTGACGGGCCTGGACGGCGACCGAGAGGTGGAGCTGCTGCCCCGCACCCGGCTCCAGCCCGACACCCCGCACCGCTTCCGCCTCGGCCACCACGACCCGGTCACGCACGTGCGGGTGGACATCTACCCCGACGGCGGCCTGGCCCGCGTCCGCCTGCACGGCCACCTGGCGGCAGCCGGATCTTGGTAGTCTGGCGCTCACCCTCCGTGACGACCGGTCCGTGCGGACCGGGCGAGCGCCATGCCTAGACTGAAAGCCATCATGACCCCAACATCCCTGATCGGCGGGCACGTGCTCGTCTCCGGCGGCCTGGCGACGGGCGGCCTCACCTATATGGCCGAGATCGGCGCCGAGATGATCCAGGTGTTCGTCACCAACCCGCGCGGCTGGGCCCTGACCGAGGGCAAACCGGAGCAGGACGCCCGGCTCGCCGAGTCGGGCGTCGAGACGTACGTCCACGTGCCCTACCTCGCCAACTTCGGCTCGCCCAGCCCGGAGACGCTGGCCAACTCCATCGCGATCGTGCGCCACACCCTGCGGCGCGGCGCGGAGATCGGCGCCAAGGGCGTCGTGGTGCACACGGGCTCGGCGGTCACGCAGTCGCGCGACGACGCGCTGCGCCAGGTGCACGACAACCTGCTGCCGCTGCTGGAGGAGATCCCCGACGGCGGGCCCGACCTGCTGCTGGAGCCGATGGCGGGGCAGGGCGCCATGCTGTGCGCCACCGTCCAGGACCTCGAGCCCTACCTGGCGGCGCTCGAGTGGCACCCGCGGGCCTGCGTCTGCCTCGACACGTGCCACGCCTTCGCCGCCGGTCACGACCTCGCGGCCGAGGGCGGGGTGGAGGAGACGTTCGACGCCCTGCACGAGATCGCGCCCGGCCGGCTCAAGCTGATCCACGCCAACGACTCCAAGGACGTGTGCGGGGCCAAGAAGGACCGCCACGAGAACATCGGGGCCGGTCACATCGGCAGCCGGCCGTTCGCCGAGATGATGCGGCACCCGGCCGTGGCGGGGGTGCCGATCTGCATCGAGACGCCCGGCAAGGCGCCCAAGCACGCCGAGGACATCGCGCTGCTGAAGAAGCTCCGCGACGGCTGACCCGCCCGGCACCCGCGTGTCCCGCGATCCGTGACAGGGGCGCCTGCTCGCGCGATCCGGCCGCCCCCGAAGGCCGGATCGCGGGGCCGGCTGCGGGCCTCAGCAGGCGCCCCTTCACATGATCGGCATGGCGGGCCCCACCCCCCGGTTGAGGGCCCGGCAGCCGTGGTGACCAGCGCGGTCACCGGTGAAGCCGGCGCATCAGGCCTGTAATGAGCCCCCCGGCTCGTCCCCCCCGATGCGCCGTTGTGGCTTGTCCGATGCCGAAACACTACGGTCGCGATCTTTCGGGGGAAACCCCGTTGCGGGGCAGCTCGTTGAACGGTGGGTAGTCATCGCCATACGGAGAGTGGTGATACGACGAGCGGTCACTGTGCCGCGACGAGCGGTCGGCTGCCGGGCTCGCGCGACGCCGGGGCCGGCCCCTGCCGGCGCCCTTCATGACGCCCGTTGTACGGCGACCCCGTGTGACCAGGCACATCATCACCACGCCCGGGAGATCCGCCGGTGCCGGGCCCGCGCGCGGCCCTCCGGCCTTCACACCCGCCGGACTCGCCCCTCGTCCACGCCGTGGCGGGCGGTCAGGAGATCACGCCGCGGTGCTGGCGTACGAGCTGCTCGCGCACCTGCCGGCTGTGCCGCCTGCTGACCTGCAGCGTCTCGGTGCCGACGGTGAGCGTCACCCGCCCGCCCTCGAACCGCAGCTCGCTGACGTGCCGGCCGGAGACCAGCGTGCTGCGATGGATGCGGATGAACCCGGCGTCCGACCAGCGCCGCTCCAGCGCGGCCAGCGACATGCGGACGAGATAGCTGCCGTCGACGGTGTGCAGCCGCACGTAGTCGCCCTTGGCCTCGGCGAACCAGACGGCCTGCTGCGGCACGAACCGGGTGCGCCCGCCCAGCTCGACCGGGATCACCTCGTCCTGGCCCGGCTCGGGCGCGGGCAGCGAGGCGGCCTCCAGCCGGCGCACGGCCTCCGCCAGGCGCTCGGCCCTGACCGGCTTGAGCAGGTAGTCGACGGCCTCCAGCTCGAACGCCTGCACCGCGCACTCCTCGTGCGCCGTCACGAACACGAGCCGCGGCGGGCTGGGGAACCCGCCGACGAGCCTGGCCAGGTGGAGCCCGTCGAGCCCCGGCATGCGGATGTCGAGGAAGATCCCGTCGAGCCGCTCGCCGCCGCCGATCATCTGCACCATGTCCTGCAGCGCCGTGATGCCGTCGGCGGCGGTCGCGACGTGCTCGATCCGGTCGTCGTGGCGCAGCAGGTAGGCGAGCTCCTCCAGCGCGGGGACCTCGTCGTCGACCGCCAGGACTCTCAGCATGACGCTTACGCTGCCGTATGGAGGCAAGGTCCACAAGCGACACGCCAGCGTGGAGTAATGATTCGGCTACATTGCGCTTACCTTCGCTTTGGGAACGCGCAGGCGGACCTTCGTGCCGGCGCCCAGCGCGGTCTCCACGACGAGCCCGTAGCCGTCGCCGTAGATCTGGCGCATGCGCAGGTCCACGTTGGCCAGCCCGATGCCGCTGCCCTCGCGGGCCGGGTCCTCGTCCAGCATCCGCCGGGCGCACTCCGGGTCCATCCCGGCGCCGTCGTCCTCGACCGTGATGTGCGCCTCGGGGCCGGCGTCGCGCACCACGACCCGCACCTCGCCGCTGCCGCCCTGGCCGCGCATGCCGTGCTTGATGGCGTTCTCGACGAGCGGCTGCAGGCACAGGAACGGCACCGGCACGGGCAGCACCTCGGGCGCCACCTGCATGCTGAAGCGCAGCTTGTCGCCGAATCTGGCACGTTCCAGCAGCAGGTAGCGGTCGACGCAGGTCAGCTCGTCGGCCAGGGTCGTGAAGTCGTGCGCCCTGCGCAGGGCGTACCGGGAGAAGTCGGCGAAGTCGAGCAGGAGCTCGCGGGCGCGCTTGGGGTTGGTGCGGACGAACGAGGCGATCGTGGTGAGCGCGTTGTAGACGAAGTGCGGCGAGATCTGCGCCCGCAGCGCGCGCATCTCGGCCTCCAGCGCGCGCCGCCGCGAGGCGTCGAGGTCGGCCAGCTCCAGCTGGCCCGACACCCAGCGGGCGACCTCGCTGACGGTGCGCACGAGCGCGGCGCTGACCTCGTCGTCGAAGGCCGCGAGCGTGCCGACGACCGTGCCGTCCACGGTCAGCGGCACCACGACGGCTCCGTACGGCTCCCCCGCGAACACCTGCGCCCGGCCCGCGCCGAGCGCCGTGCGGGCGTAGGTGAGCACGTCGTCGCTGCACGGCCCCTCCCAGGCCAGCGCGGCCTCCGTCGAGGTGATCGCGACGGCCCGGGTGCCGAGCAGCACGCGCAGGTGCCGTACGGCTCCGCGCGCCGAGTCGCGGTTGAGCCCGCCGCGCAGGGCGGGCGCGGCCATCGCGGCGATGTGCAGCGCGGTGAACGTCGGCTCGTCCGCCCCGCGGCCCTCCGGCAGCGCGGGGCCGCGCCACCGGGCCCGGGCAAGCCCGTAGCCGGCCATGAAGGACCCGGCGAGGAGGGACAGGGAGGACAGCGCCACGCATGCGGTGGTCAGCATGCGGGCAACCGTAGCCAAAAACGCAGGGTGTCCGGGGGAAAACCCGGAGTGAAGTCTAAGGGGGCCCCTCGCCGGGTTCTTCCTGGTAGGAGTAGCGCTGCTCGCGCCAGGGGTCGGCGAGGTTGTGGTAACCGCGCTCCTCCCAGAAGCCGCGGCGATCTTCGAGAAGGTATTCGATGCCGCGCACCCATTTGACGCTCTTCCACGCGTACAGGTGGGGCACGACGAGCCGCACCGGGAACCCGCGCTCGGCGCTGAGCGGCTTCTCGTCGAACTCCAGGGCGAACAGCGTGTCTGCGGCGGTGAAGTCGGACAGGCGGACGTTGGCGCTGTAGCCGTACTCGGCCCAGATCATCACGTGGCGCACGCCGGGGTCGGGCGGGGCCGCCGCGATGATGGTGGCCGGGGCGACGCCGCGCCACTCGTTTCCCAGCACGGAGAACTTGGTGACGCAGTGGAAGTCGGCGATGCGGGTCGTGCGCGGCAGGCCCTCGAACTCGCTCCACGTGTAGCGGTGGTCCGCGCCCCCGGCGGTGGCGCCGAATACCCGGAAGTCCCAGCTCTCCGGCTTGAACCGGGGCACCCTGCCATAGTGGATCACGGGTTGGCCGCGCGGCACGTACTGGCCTGGAGGCAGGCGCGACTCCTCCACGATCACTCTCCTCACCGGGCTCGCCGTCTGGGGCCATCCTGCCATCGCGCCGCGGCCGCCTCGCGGGCGGGTGCGGCACGCATGCGACGGAGGTCACGTACTCATGAGTAACTTGAGTACGTGACCCCATGCGCCCGCCCTCGGCCCGGCGGCACGATGGCCGCATGACGAAGCCCATCCAGCCCACCCAGACCACCGCGTTCTACGTCCAGGCGATCCTGTCGTTCGCCGTCTCGCTGTCCTCCCTGGTGATCGCCCTGATCTACCTGCCCGTCGAGGGCTGGGTCAGGGCGTTCCTCGGGCTCGGACTGCTCTACGTCGTCACCTCGACCGTCACGCTGTGCAAGGTCGTACGCGACCGCCAGGAGCAGTCGGAGGTCACCAACCGCGTGGATCAGGCCCGGCTGGACAAGCTGCTGGCCGAGCACGACCCGTTCCAGGTCAACGGCTGACGGCTAGAGGGTGTACTCCTGGATCGAGTCGGCCAGCTGCACGCACAGCTCCTCGGCGTCGAGCCGCTTCTCGATCAGCTTCAGGTCCTCGATCTTCGCTCGCGTCTCCGCCCGCTTGGGGGCCAGCAGGGTGCAGCAGTCCTCGTCGGGCAGCTCGGAGATCTCCAGCGTGCCGATGCGCCGCGCCTCGGCCATGATCTCCGTCTTGTCCCAGCCCACGAGCGGGCGCAGGATCGGCATGTCGACCGCGTTGTCCTGGGCGGTGATGTTGGCCAGGGTCTGGGAGGAGACCTGGCCCAGCGCGTCGCCGGTGATCAGCGCGCCGGCGTGGATGCGGTGGGCGACCTCCTCGGCCGTCTTGAGCATGAGGCGCCGCTGCGCGATCACCGCCAGGCGGTCCTGGCCCGAGGTGCGGATCGACTGCTGCGCCTTGCCGAACGGCACGACCCACAGCCGCGACCTGCCCTGGAACCGGTCGAGCTTCCTGACCAGCGCGTACGCCTTGTAGATCGACTCCGAGGTGGTGAACGGGATGCCGGAGAAGTGCAGGAAGTCGACGTGCAGGCCGCGCCGCATCATCCGGTACGCCGCCACGGGCGAGTCGATGCCGCCCGACATGAGCACGAGGGCCCGGCCGCTGCTGCCGACCGGCAGACCGCCCTGGCCGGGGATGCCGCCGGTGAAGACGAACACCTCGTCCCTGTCAACCTCGATGAACACCGTCAGCTCGGGGTTGCTCAGGTCGACGGGCAGGCCGTACTCGTCGTTGATCGCGCCGCCCACGAGCCGGTCGAGCTCGTTGGAGCGCAGCGGGAAGCGCTTGTCGCGGCGGCGGGAGCGGACCGCGAAGCGGGCGCCCCGCTTGGCCTCCTCGCTCTCGCCCACCAGCTCCAGACCGGCCTTCAGCACGGTGTCGGGGTCTTTGGCGACCCGCCAGGCTCGGTGGATCCAGACGAGCCCCGGCACGTCGGCGACCCGCTGGGCCACGACGTCGGCCTGTTCGGCCGTGGCGCCCTGGGGCAGGAAGATCGCGATGACCCCGTGCCGCTTCCGCACGTCGACCTTGAGGTCGAGCGGCTGGAGAGCGTCGCGGATGTTGCTGATCAAACGTCGTTCGAACAGCTCGCGATTCTTGCCCTTGAGAACGATCTCGCCCAGCTTGAGCAGAACGCACGGCTCGCCCAGGGCGGACATCGTCATGGTGGAACCTCCGGGAAGACGGGGAAATGCGCGCGTTGATGGGAACGTCGCGCCCCATCGAGTTTAGTCCGCGTCCAGCCCGCGCTCGATCGCATATCGGACCAGCTCCACCCGGTTGTGCAGCTGGAGCTTGCCCAGCGTGTTCTGGACGTGGTTCTGGACCGTGCGGTGGGAGAGCACGAGCCGCTCGGCGATCTGCCTGTAGGTCAGGCCCTTGGCGACCAGCCTGAGCACCTCGGTCTCGCGCTCGGTGAGCCGCGGCCCCTCCGCGGGGGCGGGCCGCGCGGCCAGCCGGCGGTACTCGCCGAGCACCAGGCCGGCCAGTCCGGGGGTGAAGACGGCGTCGCCGGCGGCGGTACGGCGGACCGCATCGAGGAACTCCTCCCGGCCGGCCGATTTCACCAAATATCCTGACGCGCCTGCCTTGACGGCCTCCAGCACGTCGTCCTGCTCGGCGCTGGCCGACAGCACCAGCACGCCGGGTGGCTGCTCCAGGGCGGCCAGCCTGGCGGCCACCTCCGGGCCCGGCATGTCCGGTAATCGCAGATCGAGCACCACGACGTCCGGGCGCACCGCCGCGGCCACGCGTACGGCCTGGCGGCCCTCCCCCACGGCGGCCACGACCTCGTGACCGGCCTCCGCGAGATCCCTGGCCACGCCGTCGCGCCACATGGGGTGGTCGTCCACCACCATCACCCGCACCATGGCGCCACTCTAACCGCGCGCCCTCCCCCGCCCCGGCCCCGCCGGGGGATCACCCGGGGCTCCTTGCAGGTCAGCGTTGCAAGCGGCCTGCAAGCGCGCGGGCGTACCTTCTGATCCAGCGGGGTTACCGCTGAAACCCCCCTCAAGGGTACGGCTTGCGCCGCGTCGAGTAGGCGGCCCACCGCGCGTCGCAAGCCGTACCCAGGAGATAGCCAGACAGCGAAGGCGCGCCGGTCACCCGGCGCGCCTTCCGCTGTGCAGGAGGCCGCTACCTCCGGCGGGCCTGCATGGGCCGGCGCGCCTGCGGCTGGGGCATCTCGACGACCGGCGCCGGGTAGGTGAGCTGCTGTTGCTGCTGGGCCGTACGGCGGCGCAGCTCCAGCTTGGCCACCAGCTCCGCGTCCTCGTGCAGCTCCTCCTCCGACGGCGAGAGGATCACCATGAGCAGCATGGTCAGCGTGATCAGGCTGATCACGGTCATGAGCGGCACCAGGAAGTCCAGCGCGTCGGCCCCGGAGACCATGCCGGGCTCGGCGTCGACCGTGACGTGCATCGCGTACATGCCGGTGTAGTGCATGCCCGACACGGCCACGCCCATGACGAGGGCGGCGAGCGTGATCCAGATGGGCTTCTTGACCCGGAGCGCGAACCACAGGGCCACCGTGGCCGCCACCACCGCGATGACCACGGAGGCGGCCACGGTGAGGCGGTCGTAGGAGACGTGGGCGGACATGTTCATCGCGTACATGCCCAGGTAGTGCATGGAGGCCACGCCGAGGCCCGTCAGGAGCCCGCCGCCGAGCAGCGCCAGGATCCGGCCGCCGCCGTAGGAGACGAGGAACAGGCCGGTGCCCACGACCACGATGGCCACCAGCGCCGAGGCCGCGGTCAGCCACACGTCATACTTGATCTGCGTGCCGTCCACCTGGAAGCCCATCATGGCGATGAAGTGCATGACCCAGACGCCGGTGCCGCCGATCGAGATGGCCGCGCCGAGCAGCCAGCGTATCCGGGAACCGCCGCGCGACGCGTGCGCCTGAGCGGTGAGCCTCAGCCCGAGCATCGATCCGATGCAGGACATCGCGTAGGCGAGCAGCGGCGTCAGCAGGCCATAGGCGAAATGGTTCACAGTGGTCATTTGTCGGTTCCTTGGGGATTAGGGGTTCCCGGATTGTGTCATCCGGGATGTCCTATTCGCATGGATAACACGACTATCTGTCAACTCACCAGTCGGAAACATGAGAAAGGTTCATGGCTTTGGAGGGTCCGTTCTGGCGGGCGATCGCGGTCTTCCGCGTCGCGTCGCTGGTGTACGCCGCGGCGCTGATGGCCCAGGCCGGCGGCTACGAGCGGCCCGTCCTGGGCTGGCTGGTGATCGGGGTGATGGCGCTGTGGACGGCCGTGGCCACGTTCGCCTACTCGGCCCGCTCGCCGCGCCGCCGCCCGCTGCTGGCGGCCGACCTGGCGATCGCGATGGCCTGCCTGCTCGTCTCCCCGTACGTCGAGGGCGCGGCCCAGAGCGTGCGCGGCACCATGGCCGTCCCCGCCACCTGGGTGGCCGGTCCCGTGCTGGCCTGGGCCGTGCACGGGGGCCGGCGGCTGGGCGCGGTGGCGGCCGCCGCCGTGGCGGCGGCCGACCTGTGGGTACGCGTCCGCGCCCACGAGTCGCCCATCCTGATCAACGGTGCCGTCCTGCTCTTCATGGCGGGCGTCGTGGTCGGCCACGTCGCCCGGCTGGCCGCGCAGGCCGAGGAGCGCCTGCAGCGGGCCACCCGGATGGAGGCGGCCCAGCGCGAGCGCGACCGGCTGGCCCGCGACATCCACGACTCGGTCTTACAGGTGCTGGCCATGGTGCACCGGCGCGGGCGGCAGATCGGCGGCGAGGCGGCCGAGCTGGGGCGCCTGGCCGGCGAGCAGGAGGCCGCCCTGCGCGATCTCATCAGCGGCCGGCCGCCGGACGAGGGCGCCACCGACCTGCGCTCCCTGCTGCTGCGGCACGCCTCGCCCCAGGTGACGGTCTCCACTCCGGCCACCCCGCCGGCCCTGCCGGCCGCCGTGGCCGAGGCCGCCGCGGCGGCGGTCGGAGCGGCGCTGGACAACGTCCGCGCCCACTGCGGCCCCGGGGCCCGGGCCTGGGTACTGGCGGAGTGGGGCGACGGCCCGCTGATCCTCAGCGTCAGGGACGACGGGCCGGGCATCCCGGACGGGCGTCTCGACGAGGCGGCGGCCGGCGGCCGCCTGGGCGTCGCCCGGTCCATCCGGGGACGGGTGGCGGAGCTGGGCGGGCAGGTGTCGATCGTGAGCGTCCCCGGCCAGGGCACCGAGGTGGAGATCACCTTCCCCGCCTGACCCCCCGCCTGACCCGCGGTCTCACCGGCCGGACTCCACCGGCTCGGCTCCACCCGGCTCGACTCCGCTCGGCTCGGCTAGGTCCGGCTCGGCTAGGACGCCCGGTCTCACCTCCGGTCCTTCGCGCCGGGGTCTCCGGCCTTCCTCAGAGCTCCACCCGCCCGGCGGCGTCCGCTCGTCCGTGCCTGCCTGGCGATGCCCACCCGCTCCGGGCCCTTCCGGCGGCCGCCCATCCGGGCCGCGCGCAGGAGGCGGCGGACCGTCCGGCCCCGCTCAGGAGGCGGTGGCCCCATCCGGCCGCGCCCGGAGAGCGGTGGAGCAGGGCGGCGGCCGGACGTGAGCTCCCATACCCGCCACGCACGGCAAGGGCCGCGGGCGCGGGGCCGGGAGGCCGGCTCAGCCGAAGAAGACCTCCGCCTCGGAGTAGCGCGAGACGGGGACGGTCTTCAGCTCGGCCGTCGCCTCGTCGAGGCCGACGCGGACGATCTCGGTGCCGCGCAGCGCCACCATCGTGCCGTAGTCGCCCTCGTGGGCCGCGTCGATGGCCTGCAGCCCGAACCTGGTGGCCAGCACCCGGTCGTACGCCGTGGGCGTGCCACCGCGCTGGATGTGGCCGAGCACCGTGGTGCGGGCCTCCTTGCCGGTGCGCTTCTCGATCTCCTTGGCCAGCATCTCGCCGATGCCGCCCAGCCTGACGTGGCCGAACGCGTCGAGCTCGCCGGTCTGCAGCTCCATCTGGCCCTCGATCGGGTGGGCGCCCTCGGCGACCACGATGATCGGGGAGTAGCGGGTGCGGAAGCGGGACTCGACGTATTCGCAGACGCGGTCGATGTCGAAGGGCCGCTCGGGGATGAGGATGACGTTCGCGCCGCCCGCCATGCCCGCGTGCAGCGCGATCCAGCCGGCGTGGCGGCCCATGACCTCGCAGATGAGCGCCCTGTGGTGGGACTCGGCGGTGGTGTGGAGGCGGTCGATGGCCTCCGTCGCGATGTTGACGGCGGTGTCGAAGCCGAAGGTGTAGTCGGTGCCCGACAGGTCGTTGTCGATGGTCTTGGGCACGCCGACCACGTGGACGCCGCGGTCGTAGAGCTGCTTGGCGACGCCCAGCGTGTCCTCGCCGCCGATGGCGATCAGCGCGTCGACACTGGTGGCGGCGAGGTTCTCCTTGATGCGGTCGACCCCGCCCTCGATCTTGATCGGATTGGTGCGGGAGGAGCCGAGAATGGTGCCGCCGCGCGGCAGGATGCCCCGCACGGCCTGGATGTCGAGCGGCATCGTGTCGCCTTCGAGTGGGCCACGCCAGCCGTCACGGAAGCCGACGAACTCATGGCCGTAAACGCTCACCCCCTTACGCACCACTGCCCTGATAACGGCGTTGAGACCGGGGCAGTCGCCGCCTCCGGTGAGCACTCCTATACGCATGGCGGGTTCCTCCCGATGGGGGTCACCTGATGTCAGACTCGCATTGTGCCCGCCGTCACGGGCAGTGGTCTAGACCAAACGCCCAGCCGCACGACATAAACCTGGATTGTGAGGAGATTTCGTGAGTGTGTTGGCCATAGACGCCGGGACGACAGGTGTTACCGCGCTCGTCGTCACGGAAGACGGGCAGATAGAGTCCAGAGGCTACGAGGAGTTCCGGCAGCACTTCCCGTCTCCCGGCTGGGTCGAGCACAATCCCGAGGATATCTGGCAGGCGACACTGTCGGCGTGCAGCGCGGCGCTGGGCGGCGCCTCCGGCTCGCCGACCTGCGTCGGGCTCGCCACCCAGCGCGAGACCGCCGTGCTGTGGGACCGGCGCACGCTGGCCGCGCCGTGCCGGGCCATCGTCTGGCAGGACCGGCGCACCACCGGGATCTGCGACCAGCTGCGCAAGGGCGGCCACGAGCCGCGCGTGTCGGAGCTGACCGGGCTGCGGCTCGACCCCTACTTCACGGCCACCAAGCTCACGTGGCTGGCCGAGCACGAGCCGGGTGTCTGGGAGGGCGTCGAGACCGGCAACGTGGCCGTCGGGACGGTGGATTCGTACCTCGTGGCCCGGCTCACGGGCGGCGCGCTGCACGTGACCGACCCGTCCAACGCCTCCCGCACGCTGCTGTACGGCCTCGCGTCCGGCGAGTGGGAGCCTGAGCTGTGCGAGCTGTTCGGGGTGCCCCAGCACGCGCTGCCCGAGATCGGGCCCAACTACGGGCCGATCGGCCGCACCGCGCCGTCGGCGTTCATGGGGCTGGAGCTGCCGATCAGCGGGATGGCCGGCGACCAGCAGGCGGCGCTGTTCGGGCAGATCTGCTTCGACGTGGGCGACGTGAAGTGCACGTACGGCACGGGCTCGTTCGTGCTGGCCAACCTGGGCGGGGAGATCGTCAGGTCCGAGTCGGGGCTGCTGACGACGGTGGCCTGGCAGACGCCGTCGGGCGAGCGCACGTTCGCCCTGGAGGGCTCGATCTTCGTGACCGGGGCGGCGGTGCAGTGGCTGCGTGACGGGCTGTGCATGATCGGTACGGCCGCCGAGTCGGAGAGCCTGGCCCGCACGGTGCCCGACAGCGGCGGCGTGGTGTTCGTGCCGGCGCTGACGGGGCTGGGCGCGCCGCACTGGGAGCCGGAGGCGCGCGGGCTGATCACCGGCATCACGCGCGGCACCACCCGCGCTCACCTGGCCAGGGCCACGCTGGAGGCGATCGCGTTCGAGGTGCGGGACGTGGTGGAGGCCATGACGAGCGGAGCCGTGCCGGTGCTCAAGGCCGACGGCGGGGCCAGCGCCAACGACCTGCTCATGCAGTTGCAGGCCGACCAGATCGGGGCGGCGGTGGAGCGGCCCGCCCTGGAGGAGACGACGGCGCTCGGGGCGGCCTTCCTGGCCGGGCTGGGCTCGGGGGTGTGGGCGTCGCAGGCCGAGCTGCGCAGGACGTGGCAGCTCGAACGGCGCTTCGAGCCCGGACCGCGCGACGACGACGCCTACGACCGGTGGCGCGCGGCGGTCGAGCTCGCCGGCCGGCCCTCGTCGGTCACCCACCGCTGACCTCCTGCCGGGCCGGGGCGTCCACCACGCCCATGACGTCGGCGACCCCGACGGTCCCGCCGTCCGGAGCGTCGCTGTAGCGGCGGGAGTCGAGGGCGACGTGGCGGTTGTCGTTCATGATCCACAGTCGTCCCCGCGGCACCTTGACCTCGAAGGCGACATAGGAGGCCGGGGGGGACATCAGGTACGGCTCCTCCAGCGGCGCGCGGTTCAGCTCCACCCGCCCCTTGTCGTCGCAGCAGCTCACCGTGCTCTCCGGCACGCCGATGACCCGCCCCACGCGCTGCGCGCCCGCCGTGGCGCCCGACCAGCCCTGGGGGGTGCGGAAGACAACGATGTCGCCGACGCGGGGAACGTAGTCGTCGGTCCGCCGGACCGTCAGGCGCGACCCCTTCTTGATGGTCGGCTCCATCGACTCGCTCGGGACGGTGATGGCGAAACCGCCGAGGGCCGACTCGACGAGCCCGCAGCCGGAGGCCGGCAGCAGGAGGAGCAGGGCGAGCGCGGGTAAGCGCGTACGGATCATCACGGCATTCTGCCGGACCCGCCGGCCACCCTGGCGTCAACCAAGGGTTGACGATTCCAGAGCGTCAACCTATGGTTGACGCATGAACAGCACCGTTCGTCTCGACGACCTCATCAGCGTGATCAAAACCCGTCATCCCGAGGGCGACCCGCTCGGGGAACTGTCCGACGCCGTGTCCCTGGGCGAGCACATCGGCGAGGTGGCCGACCACCTGATCGGCCACTTCGTCGACCAGGCCAGGCGGTCCGGCGCGTCCTGGACCGACATCGGGCGCAGCATGGGCGTCAGCAAGCAGGCCGCGCAGAAGCGGTTCGTGCCCAAGGAGGGCGGCTCGCTCGGCGACGACCTGCGCGCGTACGCCCGCTACACCAACCGCGCCCGCCGCGTGGTCGTGCTCGCGCAGCGGGAGGCGCAGACGGCGGGGCACGGCCACATCGAGGTGGGGCACCTGGTGCTGGGCCTGCTCGGCGAGCGGGACGGGCTCGCCGCCAAGACCGTCGTGGCCCTCGGCGCGTCGCTGGACGCCGCCAAGCAGGCCATCACGGCCGTGCTCGGGCCGGGCGAGGGGACTCCGCCCGCAGCCGTGCCGTTCACGGCGCAGAGCAAGAAGGTGCTGGAGCTGACGCTGCGCGAGTCGCTGCGACTGGGCCACCACTTCGTCGGCACCGAGCACCTGCTGCTGGGCGTCCTGTCGGCGGAGGAGGAGCCGGCGGCGCGGGCGCTGGCGGGCCTGGGCGTGACGAAGGAGCCCGCCGAGCGCGAGATCCTGCGAGCGCTCGACGAGATCCTGCACGACACGGACGGCTGACCCCGCGGGCCGGACGGCGCGCGGGGCCAGGCGGCGGGGGTCAGGCGGCGCGGGTCAGGCGGCGCCGGCCGGGCCCTGGGCGAAGCGGGTCAGCACGTTGGTCGTCGCGCGGCGGGTGAAGGCGGCGGCGCCCGCCGGCACGCCGTGGCCGCAGCGCCTCCCCCGCATCGCGCACACCCAGCGCATCGTGCCGGACGCGAACACCCCCGCCCCGCTGGGCGCCACGTAGTAGGTGGTGTGCGAGACGGTCGCCCGGCCGCCGCAGGAGAACGGCGACTCCGCCAGCACCCGCACGTTCCGCGGCGAGCCCCGCGACACCTTGTCGCTCTCCGGTCCGACCATCCCGGGGAAGCTCCTGCCCTTGGTGCCGGCGAAGATCCAGTGGCCCGGCCGGGTCACCCGGTAGACGCCGTCGGCGGGGAAGCAGTCGTACATCTGCCCCACCAGCCCGCTCTCCGGCTCCGAGTCCCGCCACAGCCGGCACAGCCGCTCCTTGTCGCAGGCGAGCGTCCTGCCGTGCATCGCGATCCGCCAGTAGACGGCGTTGGCGCCGAGGAAGGCCAGGTTCGTGCCGCTGTCCCTGGCCTTGGTGACGGTGTCGCGCATGGCGGGCGACCAGTACTCGTCGTGGCCGAGCGACACCACCGCGCGGGCGCCGTCGAGCGCGCCCGGCTTCAGGTCGAGGTCGGTCAGGTACGCCAGCGGCACGTGGCTCCGCTCGGCCACGGCCAGCGCGGCCCTCTCGAAGTCGAGGAAGAGCCGGGCCCCGTCGTGGTCGTACGGGCGGTCGAAGGTGACCGCGCGGGAGCGGCCCGCGAACCCGCCGGGGCCCTTGTAGAGGCTGCGGCCGCCCCACAGGTTGTACGCCTGCCAGGTGGTGACCGCGTTGACGATGACCACGCGCCCGGCGGTGGTGGCCGAGCGCACGGTGACCGGGACGTAGCGCTGCGCCCCGGTGGAGGCGTCGAGCCTGATCAGGTACGCGCCCTCCGGCCAGCCGGCCGTCTCCACGGTGAGCGAGGGACGCCAGTGCGCCGCGCTCGCCATGCCGTCCACGAGCCGCATGGGCTCCTGGCGCATCCCCTTGACCTCCCGTGACTGCCAGACCTTGGCCGGGTTGGCGCCCATGCGGAAGGCGGCGGCGGTGAAGCGCGGCGCGGTGGTGGACACGCGCAGCCGGAAGCTCTCGCCCGGCAGGACGCTCACCTGGTCGGCGTAGCCCTCGATCTCGTGCTCCGCGCCGCGCCGGGTGATCCGCCACGACTCCTGCACGTCCACCGGGGACGGCCCGGGCGACGGCGCGGAAGATTGCGCCGTGGACGGCGCCGAAGACACGGTGACGGGAGCGGGCAGGGAGGGGGCCGGGGGCACACTGCCGCACCCGGCCACGACCAGCAGCAGGACGAGGACCTTTCGCACAGGCCCATGGTCATGACCGGCCGTCCCGGCGGGCCCGCGACTTGGCCAACTCCTTACATGATCAGCACGCAGGCCGGGCGTTCGACCCCGTACGCCTGCCCGGAAGGCTCGGGAACGCCCTCTTTCAGGCTGAAGACGGTGACGGCGTCGGACTGCTGGTTGGCGACGTACATGGTGGCGCCGTCGATGGCGAAGTGCCGGGGCCAGTCGCCGCCCGACCGCACCTCGGCCACCGGCGACAGGTCGGCGGCGCGCAGCACCGAGATCGTGTTGGGGCCGCGGTTGGCGACGTAGACGAAATCTCCCTCGACCTGGAGGTGGGAGGGGTGGTTCTCGCCCTCGCAGCGGGAGGCGGGGGCGACGGTGCGGCGCTCGCCCTCGATGAGGGTGACGGAGCCGTCGAGCTCACCCGCCACGTACAGGCGGGATCCGGCGAACGCGAAGTGGCGCGGCCCCGTGCCCGGGTGCATCGCGATGGGCTCCAGGGGCGTGCCGTCGAGGCGGTAGCGGCGGATCTCGTCGGTGCCGAGGTCGGAGACGTGCAGGATGCCCTCGTGGAAGACCGCCTGGTGGGCGTGCGGGCCCTCCTGGCGGGAGCGGTTCGGCCCCGAGCCCTCGTGGCGCAGCACGATCGGGTCGCCCTCGAACGCGCCGCGGTCGTCGAGGCGCTGGATCACGGCCGTGCCGTCGCCGTAGTTGGCCGCCGCGAGCACGGTGCCCGCCGGGTCGACGGCGACGTGGCAGGGGCTGTCGCCCTCGCTCGGCCGCTCGTCGAACGGGCTCAGGGCCGGCTCGGTCCTGAAGGCGGTCAGCCAGCCGCGCCCGAGCTCGCCGGCGGCGTACAGCACCGGCAGGGTGGGGTGAGCGGCCAGGAACGACGGCGACGCCACTCTGGCCGGCTCGCCGCCGAGGGTGACGATGCCGGGGCCGTACCCGCCTACGTAGACCTGCTTCACAGCCGGGGTCCTCTCATGGTTGACTAGAGCAATGGACTCTTTGACAAAGGCAAGGGTTTCCAAGGTCCGAGCCTTCAACCGGTTCTATACGAAGGTGATCGGAGTTCTGCAGGCGGGCATGCTCGACTCGCCGTACTCGCTGGCGGAGGTGCGGGTGCTGTTCGAGCTGGCGCACGACGCGCCGATGGAGACCGGGCGGCTGCGCGCCGTGCTCGACCTCGACGCGGGCTACCTGAGCCGGATCCTGACCCGGCTCGACGCCGACGGGCTGGTCGCGCGCGAGCGCTCCACGTCCGACGCGCGCAAGCAGCTCGTACGGCTCACGCCCGCGGGCGCGGAGACCTTCGGCAAGCTCGACGAGCGCTCGGCCGAGGAGATCGAGCGGCTGCTGGCGCGGCTGCCCGACGAGGGCCAGGAGCGGCTGGTCGCCGGCATGGCCACGATCAGGCGGCTGCTCGGGGACGACGGCGGGCGGGCGCCGTACGTGATCAGGCCGCCCCGCACCGGCGACCTCGGCTGGGTCGTCTTCCGCCACGGCGACCTGTACGCCCGCGAATACGGCTGGGGCACCGACTTCGAGCAGCTCGTCGCCACGATCGTGGGCGAGCTGGACTTCTCGCGGGACGCCGGCTGGATCGCCGAGGTGGACGGCGAGCGGGCCGGATGCGTGTTCTGCGTGCGGCAGGACGACACGACGGCCAAGCTGCGCATGCTGCTGGTGGAGCCGTCCGCCCGTGGGCTCGGCATCGGGCGGCGGCTCGTGGAGGAGTGCCTGCTGCACGCCAAGGCGGCGGGCTTCAAGCGGATCACGCTGTGGACCCGCGACTGCCTGGTGAGCGCGCGGCGCATCTACCAGGCGGCCGGGTTCGAGCTGGAGTCGGAGGAGAAGGCCACGGAGAACGGGCTCGAGGTCACCGACCAGGTGTGGTCGCGCGACCTCTAGGCCACCAGTTGAGCGGGCCCGCCAGGCGCATCAGGCTCGGCACCAGCACCGCCCTGATCACCGTGGCGTCCACCAGCACGGCCACCGCCATGCCGACGCCCAGCATCTGCACGAACGCCACCTGGGCCGTGGCGTAGGCGGCGAACGTGAGCGCCAGGATGCCGCCGGCGGCCGTGATGAGCGGCGCGCCGCGCTGCAGGCCCGCGGCCACGGCCTCCCCCGTGTCGCCCGTCCTGTCGTACTCCTCCTTGATCCGGGAGAGCAGGAACACCTCATAGTCCATGGATAAGGCCGTACGCGACGCACAGCATCAGGATCGGGATGCTCGGGTCGAGCGAGCCGGTCGGGGTGAAGCCGAGCAGGCCGGACAGGTGGCCCTCCTGGAAGACCCAGACGAGGGCGCCGAACATGACGCCCAGGCTGAGCAGGTTCAGCAGGGACGCCTTGAGGGGGATGACCAGGCTCCTCGTCATGCCGGCCAGCACCGCGAACGTGACGCCGAACATGAGGGCCAGCACCAGGGGGAGCCGGTCCACGACGGAGGAGCGGTAGTCGGCCAGCTCGGCCGGGTAGCCGCCGACCAGCACCTCGAACGGCGGCTCGACCGCGCGCACCGCCGCGACCAGGCGCACGGGGTCGCCGGCCAGCGCCTCGGCGGACGGCACCACGGACAGCCAGGCGCCCCGTCCGCGGAACCGCTCCGGATCGCCGTCGCCGACGCGCCGGCCGCCGGCGTACGAGCCCGCGGCGGAGTCGACCTGGGCCACCCCGGGCAGGGCGGACAGCGTCTCGGCGTACCGCGTGGCCTCCCCCGCCGCGCGGTCCTTCGAGACGATCTGGATGGCGTCGGTCTCCTCCGCGGGGAACGTCCGGCGGATGACCTCCTGGGTCTGCCGCGACGACGCCTCCGGCGGCAGGACGCGGTCGTCGGCCACGCCGAAGCGCAGGCCCAGGAACGGCGAGGCGAGCAGCAGCAGCACCGCCGTGGCCAGCCCGCCGAAGACCAGCGGCCGGCGCATCACCCGGGTGGCCAGCGCGTGCCAGAAGCCGGCGGCGCGCTCGTGCCCGTCCCGCTCGGGCCTGTCCCGCTCGGGCCTGTCCCGCTTGGTCACCATCGTGCCGCCGATCGAGGCGAGCACCGCGGGCAGCACGACGACCGCCGCGAGCAGGCCGCCGGCGACGACGGCGATGCCCGCGTACGCGAAGGAGCGCAGGAAGTCGAAGGGCAGCGCGAACAGCACGGCCAGCGACGTGGCCACGGTGAGCCCGCTGAACAGCACGGTCCGCCCGGCGTGCTCGACGGCCGTGGCGATCGCGCCGGCCCGGTCCGCGCCGCGCCGCGTCTCCTCGCGGAATCGCTGGATCACGAACAGGCAGGAGTCGATGCCGAGGCCGAGCCCCATGGCCAGGGTCAGGTTCAGGGCGAACGTCGATATCTCAGCAAATATCAGGACTCCGCGCAGGAGCCCCAGCCCGATCACCATCGCGAACACCCCGGCCAGGATCGGCACCAGCGCCGCCATGACCCGCCGCTGGTAGAACCAGAGCAGCACGAAGGCCAGCGGGAAGATGACCAGCTCGGCCCGTACGAAGTCCTGCCTGGCCAGCGGCACCGTCTCCCTGAACACCTCCTCCCCTCCCCCGGCCCGCACCTGGAGCAGCCGGGTGCCCTTGGTGATCTCGGGCACGAGCGCGGGCAGCACCTCCTGCCGCACGTGGCCCGCGTCCCCGGGGATGCGCACGACGATCAGGGCGTGCCGGCCGTCCTCGCTGCGCAGTGTGGCGGGCCCGCCCCGGGTCCAGTACGAGGCGGACTCGGCGACCCCCTCCCACCCGGCGATCCGCGCGGTCAGCTCCCTGCCCTCGGCCTCGACGGCGGGGTCGTCCACGGTGCCCGACCGGGCGGTCACCAGGAACACCATGTCGGGGCTGCCGGTGCCGAACCGCTCCGCCAGCTCGGCCTGAGCCCGGTCCGACTCGCTGCCCGGCGCCTCGAACCTGGACAGCGACAGCCGCGGCACCGCCCCCGCCGCCAGCGCCCCGGCCAGGACGAGCACGGCGGCGGCCAGGGCCAGCACGACCTTGCGGCGCCGTACGAGCAGGAATCCCAGCCTGCGCAGCGGCGGCCCGCCCGTCTGCTCCCGCGCCGGCCGTACCCGCGTGTTCACCGCCATGTGTGACTCCCCCCGAGCGAAACTCGGTAAACTGCTCGTGTTTTGCTGTCGGCCCAGAAATACAAGTAAATGCTCGCATTTGTCAACGAGGAGACCCATGCCTGAACGCACGGTCCGCCGGCAGGCGCGCGGCCTGAAGCGCATGGCGGAGATCCTCGACGCCGCCGAGTCGGTGATCGCCGAGGTGGGATATCCGGACCTGACCACCAACCAGGTCGCCGCGCGGGCGGGGATGTCGCCGGGGTCGCTGTACCAGTTCTTCCGCAACAAGGACGAGATCCTCGACGGGCTGGTGGCGCGCTACACGGTCGAGCGGCAGGAGTTCTGGGCCGCGCGCCTGGCCGCGGTCACCCCGGAGGTGCCGCTGGAGGATCTGGTGGGGCGGTTCGTGGACGAGAGCGTGCGCTTCAAGAGCGCGTCGCCCGCGTACTGGGCGCTGCTGTACGGGTCGGCCACGGGTGACCGGCTGGCCGAGGCGGCGCAGCACATCCACGCCGAGATCGCCCGGCAGGTGGCCGGCCTGCTGCGCCGCCGCTCCCCCGGCCTGCCCGAGGAGCGCGCGACGCTCATGGGCACGATGGCGGTGGCGATGGTGAAGGCGGTGATGCCGCTGGTCAGCTCGGCTCCGCCGGAGCGCGGCGAGGAACTGGTGGCCGAGCTGAAGCTCGCGCTGGTGCGCTACCTGGCCTGATCAGGCGCGGTGTCCGACCTGATCGGCCTCACCTGGTCAGGCGCGGAACGGCCCCGCCACCTCGAACGTGTGGCCTTCGGTGCGGCCGCGCCTGGCCGAGAAGTAGAGGCGCTCGCCGCCCGGCGAGAAGGCGAGCCCGGTCAGCTCCGCCCCGGCGTGCCCGGTCAGCCTGAGGAACGGCGTGACCGCGCGGTCGGGGGCGATGACGTCGATCTCGGTCGTCTCCCTGGCCACGTAGAGGTCGCCGGAGGGAGCGGCGGTGATCGCGCGCACGCCCTCGCACAGCCGCTCCAGCGTGCCTGCCTGCGTGTCGTAGGCCCACAGGCCCGTGTCGCCCTTGGTCGTGAAGTAGCACACCCCGCCCGCGTAGTGGCAGCCGTCGCCGCCGTCGAAGTGGCGGGCGTCGTCGACCTGGTGGCGGGCCGCCGTGCGCAGCGCCGCCGGGGAGGGCACCGCCTGCCAGCGGCCCGACGCGCACAGGACCTCCAGCGTGCCCTCCGTCAGGTCGCCCCAGTCGCCCGGCCTGAACCGGTAGAAGCAGCCGTCGTGCTCGTCCTCCGTCATGTAGACCACGCGCCGCTCCGGGTCGCACGCGGCGGCCTCGTGCCGGAAGCGCCCCATGGCCAGGCGCGGACGGGCGGCCCGCGCGCCGTAGGGGTCGCACTCGAAGACCCGGCCGCGGTCGCCCAGCTCGCACGAGAGCCAGCTGTGCCACGGCGTGGCGCCGCCCGCGCAGTTGAGGTCCGTGCCCGACAGGATGCGGTACGCGTCGCCGACGCTGCCGTCGCCGCGGAACCGCAGCGCCGAGGCGCCGCCGAGCAGCGGCAGCTCGGAGTTGGAGACGTAGATCCAGCCGGCGCCGTCGGGGAAGCAGGCGCCTCCGTCAGGGGCGGCGTGCCAGGTCAGCCCGGCGACCTTGTGGCCGGAGCGCGCCACGACCCTGCCGGTGAAGCCGGAGGGCAGCGCGAGACCGCAGGCGCCCGGCAACCCGAGCGGGCCGTACGGGCTGGTGCCGCCCCGCAAGAGCGGGCCCGTGCGGAGGAGAGTCTTGTGGGACATCGTGGGCCTCCCTCTAGGTGCCACGCTAGTCGACCGCACGGACATGAATGGCAAGGACTCGCGACATCAAACTCTGCGCAAACCCCGAGGCCCCTCCGCGCGATCAGCGCGCTAACGGGCGTACACGAACCAGCGGCCCGCCTCCTCGTGGCACTCCGTCACCTCGAACCCGCTCTCCCCGGCCAGCCACGGCGCGTCGGAGGCCGAGACGTCCGCCCACCCGAACCACTCGCCGGCCACCTCGCCCTGGCGCAGGCGCACCCGGTCGATCCTGCTCGGGGTGCCCGGGGGCGCGACCTCCGCGATCACCTCGCCGCCCGGCCTGACGAGCTGGCGCATGCGGCGCAGCAGTGCCACCGGGTCGCCGCCGATGCCGATGTTGCCGTCCGCCAGCAGGGCCGTCGCCCACCGGCCCGCGCCGGGCACCCGTCCGAACACGTCCCTGCACAGCGCCATCCCGCCGGCCTGGAGCGTCAGCCGTACGGCGTGCGGGGTGACGTCGATGCCGAGCGCGGCGACGCCGCGGGCGGCCAGCGCCACCGTCAGCCGTCCCGGACCGGAGCCGACGTCGAGGGTGGGCCCGGTGCAGCGGGACAGCATGGCCTCGTCGCCGTCGATGGGCCGCAGCCAGCGCATGGCCCGGAGGGGTTCGCGGCGGCCGTCGGCGTACTCGATGTCGATCTCGGCGCCCTGCAGCGACTCCTCGTACAGCTCACCGATCACCTGGCGGCTCCCGCACCGAGACGTGCGGCGAGGGCGACCCCTGGGGGGGCATCGTGCGGATCACCGGGCGGGACATCGAGAGGAGCGGGCGGCCGGGTGCCGAAGCGGGCGAGGGTGGCGGCGAAGCGGGTGTACGGGGCCAGCGCGGCGACCTCGCGGGCGTCGGCGGCGTCGTCCACGTCGATCAGCGCGGGCAGCATGGCGACCGACAGCCCGCTCAGCCGGCGCAGCTGGGCCGCGCCCGTGTCCGGCCTGGACATGGGCACGCCGAGCAGCAGCGCCGGATCGGGGCGGCGCAGGCCGAGCAGCCAGAACCCGCCGTCGGCGGCGGGGCCGAACACCGCGTCGTGCTCCTCCAGCGCCGCCGCGGCCCGGGTGAGGAGGCCGGCGGTGAGCTGGGGGGTGTCCATGCCGACGAGGACCACGGGAAGCGGGCGGCGGGCGTGGACGTCGTGGAAGGCCCAGGCGAGCCGCTCGTCCAGGCCGCCGCCGCGCTGCCGTACCAGCTCGAACCCCGGGGGCAGGTCGTCCGGGCCGATGTCGTCCGGGCCGGCGTCGGCGGCGAGGACCCGGGCGGCGGCGGGGGTCGCGGCGACGGCGTCCAGGGTGTCCGCCAGTGCCGCCGCGGCCAGATCGGCCGCCTCTTCCGGCGTGTACGGGGGCGTCAGGCGCGTCTTCACGTGCCCGGGACGCGGCCGCTTGGCCAGCACCACGATCTGCGTGCGGTCGTTCATATCCCGGCACGCTAGATCCACAAGGGGCGGCCAGCTCTTACGTGCCGCTTACGTCATGCCGGAGCCCGGGCCCCCGTGGGGGTACCCGGGCTCCCCGGCACCGTTCGGATCGTGTTCGGGCCGGTCAGGACTGGGCCTGGAACATCCAGTGCTGCTTGTCGATGTCCTGCGCGACCGCGATGAGCAGGTCCTGGGTGACCGGGTCGGGCTCGTCGGTGGCCCGGACGCGCTCGTGCATGCGCTTGCTCACGCCGTCCAGCAGGTCGGTGATCGTCGCCACCACCTTGCCGTCCTCCAGCCAGCCGGACTCGAGCTGCTGGAGCTTGGTGGACTTGGCGACGGTGGTGGAGCGGCCGTCCGGGTTGACGCCGACCGCCACGGCGCGCTCCGCGATGGCGTCCATGTGGGTCCTGGCGAGGTCGGTGAGCTCGTCGAGCTGGAGGTGGATCGGGCGGAAGTGCGGGCCGATGAGGTTCCAGTGTGCCTGTTTGGCGACGAGCGAGAGGTCGATGAGATCGACCAGGGCGCCCTGCAGGGCCTCCGCGACGGTGTTCTTGGCGTCTCCCGAAAGCGGGCCAGTGATCGTGGCCATGTGTTCTCGTTCCTCCCCGTCGGTCGGACTTTTCGTTATTTAGAACGACATGACGGCGGGCATTCTTCCTTCTTGTTGACAGTGTAATAGTGACAGTGTCATTGTCGAGGTATGAGCGAGACCTGGACCATCGGCGAACTGGCCGAGCGCGCCGCCCTCGCGCTGCGCCGGGGCGCGGACGGCGCGGCGCCCGTCAACGGCCGGGTCCGCGACGTGCCCGGGGAGCGGCTGATCAGGTGGTATACGACGATCGGGCTGGTGGACCCGCCGCTGACCCGGCGCGGCAGGATCGCGCAGTACGGTCGGAGGCACCTGCTGCAACTCGTGGCCGTGAAGCGGCTGCAGGCGTCCGGCCACTCGATCGCCGACATCCAGGTGATGTTGGCGGGCGCGACGGACCGCATGCTCGAAACGGCCGCCGGCCTCCCCCCGGCCACGGGGGCGCGCGGTGGACCTGGCACCGGCGCGCGCGGCACTCCTGACACCGGCGCTCGGGGCGGGCCTGGCACCGGGATGCGGGACGGGCCAGGCCCGGACCCCTCCCCGGCATTGAGGCCAGGCGTCCCCGCCGGCCCACGACGGCCGGCCGTCCCTTCCGCGTCGCACCCGGACCCGCCGCACCATGGCGCACCACCGCCCGGCCCACCGGCCATCGGCGCGGGGACGGCAGACGGGGTCGGGCACGGCGCGGGAACGACCGGTGGCTCGGGGCACGGCGCCGGGACGACCGCCGGTTCCGGACATGGCGCCGGGACGACCGGCGGTGCGGGACCGACCGACATTTCCCGACATGGGCCAGCGCGACAGGGCGCGGTCTCGGCCGACATTTCGCGAGATGGTGCGGGAACAGCTGATATTCCAGGGCACGGTGCAGGTTCGGACAGCGACGCGGATGTACGGGGCCAGGTGCGGGAGCGTTTCTGGGCTGAGCGGCCGGCGGCGGGGGCGCACGAGACGAGCGGTCACGCGGCCGACAGGGAAGCCCGCGTGGCCGGGCGGCGCGTCACGGCGGCGCGGGTGGGCGAGCGGCCGGACGCGGCACATGGTGAAGCGGCAAGGCAGGTGGAGGCCGGGACCGTCACAGGGGTGAGGCTGGCCGGCGGGGTGCGGCTGGTGCTGGACGCCCGCCGGGCCCCGTCCGAGGAGGACGTTCAGGCGGTGCTGGCGGCGGCGGCGCCGCTGCTCGCGGTGCTCGAAGAGAGGGAGCTGACATGAAGATCACTTCGCTGGAGCCCGCACGGTGCCTGCCGGTGCCGGACGCCGGGTTCGGCGCGCTGCTGACGGAGCGCGGCAACCTGCCGCTGGAGAGCGTGGACGTGGCCGCCGACATCTCAGGGCTCATCGCCGGGGTCGAGGTCACGCAGGGGTTCAGGAACCCGTTCGACGTCACCCTGGAGGCCACGTACGTCTTCCCGCTGCCCGACCGCGCGGCCGTCACCGGCTTCAGGATGGAGGCCGACGACCGGGTGATCGAGGGCGTGCTGAAGGAGCGCGCCCAGGCCAGGGCCGACTACGACCGGGCGCTGAGCGAGGGCAGGCGGGCGGCCATCGCCGAGGAGGACCGGCCGGACGTGTTCACGATCCGGGTGGGCAACATCCTGCCCGGCGAGCGCGTCTCGGTCAGGCTGACGATGAGCCAGCCGCTGCCGTACGAGGACGGCGCCGCCACGTTCAGGTTCCCGCTGGTCGTGGCCCCGCGTTACATCCCGGGCAGCCCCCTCGACGGCCCGCCGGCGGGCGACGGCGCCGCGCCCGACACCGACGCGGTGCCCGACGCGTCCAGGATCAGCCCGCCCGTCCTGCTGCCCGGCTTCCCCGACCCGGTGCGCCTGTCGCTGCGCGCGAGCGTGGACGCGGCCGGGCTGGAGCTGCGCGAGCTGGCCGCCAGCCTGCACGTGGTGGAGGAGGAGGGCGGCACGGTACGCCTGCGCCCCGGCGAGCGGCTGGACCGCGACTTCATCCTGCGGCTGTCGTTCGACACCTCGACCTCCCTGCAGCTGGACGGACCGGCCGAGCAGGGCGGCACGTTCGCGCTCACGGTCGTCCCGCCGCCGGTCCAGGCCACGCGCGTGCCGCGCGACCTGGTGCTGCTGCTCGACCGCTCCGGCAGCATGGGCGGCTGGAAGATGGTGGCCGCCCGCCGGGCCGCCGCGCGCATCGTCGACACGCTGACGGAGCTGGACAGGTTCGCGGTGCTGACGTTCGACTCCGTGGTGGAGGAGGCGTACGAGGGGCTGGTGGAGGCGTCCGACCGCAACCGCTACCGCGCCGTCGAGCATCTCGCCCGGGTGGACGCCCGCGGCGGCACCGAGCTGCTGGAGCCGCTGCGCCGGGCCGTCGCGCTGCTGGGCGCCGGCACCGAACGCGAGCGGGTCGTGGTGCTGGTCACCGACGGGCAGGTGGGCAACGAGGACCAGATCCTGGAGCAGGCGGGCGGCGCGCTGTCGGCCATGCGCGTGCACACGGTCGGCATCGACCGCGCCGTGAACGCCGGCTTCCTCGGCCGCCTGGCCGGGCTCGGCGCGGGCCGGTGCGAGCTGGTCGAGTCGGAGGACCGGCTGGACACCGCCATGGAGCAGATCCACCGCAGGATCGGCGCCCCTCTGGTGACGGACCTGTCCCTCAAGGGCCTCGACGTCGAACCGGACACGGTCTCGCACCTCGGGTCGATCTTCCCGGGCGTGCCGCTGCGCGTGTACGGGCGCTTCCGCGCGGGCTCCTCGCTGACCGTGCGCGGGATGGCCGCGGACAGGCCGTGGGAGGAGCAGGTCGCGGGGGTGGCGGTGGACAATCCGGCCATCCGCGCCGTGTGGGCCCGCGCGCACCTGCGGGAGCTGGAGGACCGGTACGCCATGGGCGAGCACGACCTGGAGTCGCGGATCGTGCGCACGTCGCTGGAGTACGGCGTGCTGTGCCGCTTCACCGCGTACGTGGCGATCGACACCAGGCAGGTCGCCGAGGGCGGCCCCGAGCATCGCGTCATCCAGCCGGTCGAGCCGCCGAGCGGCTGGGAGATGCCGCGTACGGCGCCGATGATGGGCTTCACGGCGCAGGCGGCGGTGATGGCCGCCGGGCCGCCGAGCCCGCCCCGGATGCGGGTGCCCGACCCGGGCCTCGGGCTCACCGGCCAGGATCCGGGCCTCTCCTCCGGCGCGCGCGACGCGTTCGCCTCGCGCGCGCTGCCCGCTCCGTTCGCGCCGGGTGGCCGCCTGCGCAAGCGGGCCGGCAAGTCGCCCGGGCTCGGCCATCCGCTGGAGGCGGTCAGGCCGCAGCTGGTGGCCGAGCTGGAGCGGCTGAAGGCGCAGCCCGTGCCCAGCCTGATGTATCTGGCGGACCTGGGCTCGCGGCTGGCGGCGCTGGCGGCCTACCTCGGGGGGAACGAGCGGCTGGAGTCGCTGGCCCGGGAGCTGGAGTCGGCCGAGCGGCCGGGCACCGACGCCCAGGCCCTGCACGACCGGGCCGTGGAGGTGCTGACGGCCCTCGTCGGCCCCGGCGACCCGGGCGGCCGGGCCGCGGAACCGGGCGATCCGGGCGGCAGTGCCACGGGGCCCGCCGGCCCGGCAGGCCGCGCCACGGAACCCGGCGATCCCCGGCCCGGCCGCCGCCGTCCCTTCTGGAAACGCGGCTAGCCGTCCGTTCCGGGAGGGAAGGTCAGCCGTCCCCTCCCGGAGGGAGGCCAGGCGTCCCTTCTCGGAGGGGAGGGTTAACCGTCTCCTCCGGGAGGGGAGGGGACGTCTAACCGTCCCTGGCGGCGCGGCGGGCCGCGTCGATGGCCTCGGCCGGGGTCGAGCGGGCGGGCCGGGTGAGGATGCGCCGGACGGTCTCGGGCGGCAGCTTGTGCTCCCGGCCCGCGGTCAGCAGCCCGTTGGTCTCCTGCTCGGTGTCGGTGAGCTGGGTCCAGCAGAAGCCCGCGAGCTCCGGGCTGTCCAGCACCGCGTCCACGAGCTGCCGGAACTCCTCGGCCAGCTCGTGCGTGGAGCCGACGGTCGCGTACCCGTGCCAGGACTCCTCCTCGCGGGGCTTCAGGCTGGTCCCGCCGATCTCCGACAGCACCACCGGCTGCCCGCGCCGGACCGCATCGCCGAGCAGGGCGACGCGGCGCGCGGGCGGCCGGTCGGTGAGGATGCGGGCCAGCGCCTCCCGGTCGGCGTAGCGCTCGCGGATGGACGCCCCGGTCGGCGCGTAGTCGTGCAGCCCCCAGATGTCGCTCTCGGTGTGCTCCCACCCGTCGTTCGAGATGACCGGCCTGGTGCCGTCGATCGCCTTGGTGAGGTGGTACAGCGCGCTGAGGGCGTGCCGCTGCTCGGGCACGTCGGCCGCGTGCCAGACGCCCCAGCTCTCGTTGAACGGCACCCAGGTCACCACGCAGGGATGGCTGCGGTCGCGGGCGACGACCTCCAGCCATTCGCGGGTCAGCCGCTCGACGGTCCTCGGCGCGTACTCGTACGCGCTGGGCATCTCGCTCCACACGAGCAGGCCGATCCGGTCGCACCAGGCGAGGAAGCGGGGGTCCTCGACCTTCTGGTGCACCCGTACCCCGTTGAAGCCCAGCTCCTTGGCCAGTTCGGCCTCGCGGCGCAGCGCGTCGGGGCCGGGGGCGGCCAGATGGGAGCCGGGCCAGTAGTTCTGGGCGAGGACCAGGCGCAGGAAGCGGGGCTGGCCGTTGAGCTGGAACCTGCCGTCCCTGATGCCGACGCTGCGCAGGCCGACGTACGAGGTGGCCGCGTCGACGGGCCGGCCGTCGCGCAGCACCTCGACGCGGGCGTCCAGCAGGGTCGGCGTCTCCGGCGTCCACAGCAGCCGCGATTGCTCCATCTGGTGCCCGGCGGCGGGTACGGCGATCGTCCAGCGCCCGTCCTTCCGGTCGGTACGGCAGGTCTGGTCGGCCAGGACCTCGTCGCCGAGGGTGAGGACGACGCGCACGTCCACGGGAGGATCGGGGCGGCGCGAGAGCTCCACCTCCAGGGTCACGGCCGCGCCGGGGACGTCCGGCGTCCAGTGCAGCCGCCGCAGGTGCAGCGCCGGCACGACCTCCGCCCAGACGGGCTGCCAGATGCCGGTGGTCCGGTGGTACCAGATGCCGTGCGGCTCCTCGCGCCAGTCCTGCTTGCCGCGCGGCTGGGTGGCGTCGTCGTGCTCGTCCTCGGCGCGGACGACGACGGTCTGCTCCTCCCCCGGCACGAGGGCCTCGGTGACGTCGAGGGTGAAGGGCGTGTGCCCGCCCTCGTGGCCGCCGACGTGCGTGCCGTTGACCCAGACGCGCGCCCGGTAGTCCACCGCCCCGAAGTGCAGCAGCAGCCGCTCCCCCGGCCCGGGCGCCGGGGCGGGCCTCAGCGTGCGGCGGTACCACACGACGGGGGGCGCGCTTTCGTGGACACCGGACAGCTCGCTCTCCGGCGGGTAGGGCACGGTGATCGTCCGGGTGAAGGGGGCGGGGTCGCGGTGCCAGCCGGCGGCCAGCCCCCGGTCCTCGCCGTCCGGTGCGTACCCCCACGGACCGGACAGGTCCTGCCAGGCCGGGCGGACCAGCAGCGGGCGGGGGTGGTCGGGGTGGCCGGTCATCGCTCTCCCCGGAGGTCGCCGAGGGCCAGCACGGTCACGGAGTGCGGCGCGAGGTCCCAGGCGCCGCCGGTCGCCTCGACGCGGCCGAGGTCGCGCACCGCGACCGTGTCGGGAGCGTCGAGGGTGTTGACGGCGTGCGGGCCGGGGGCGTCGGCGCCGAGGGTCCTGACGTGCGCGTGTCCGGGCGTGTTGGCGGCGGAGCCGTCGAGCACGAGCCGCAGGCGCACGCTCTCGTCGCGGTGCCGGTTGACGGCGGCGATCCGCACGGAGCCGTCGTCGGCGCGGGTGGCCGACACGTCCAGGTACGGGACGGTCATGGGCGCGGTGAGCAGCCGACCGTCGGGGCCGCGGTTGTCTCCGAGCCGGACCGCCGTGGAGCGCGCCGGGCCGTCCACCTCGGACGCCAGCACGGTCCTGCCGAGGTGGTGCCGGTAGAGGTGCCAGACGTGGTAGATGGCCGAGCGCAGGGCGCCGCCGGGACGGGCGACGACCAGGCCGTTGGCGTTGACCAGGTTCACCGGGTTGGCCATGCTCACCGGCGAGGGCAGGCCCGCGCTCCGGTGGATCGCGTGGAACACGCCCGCGGAGAAGACCAGGTCGGCGACCGTGCGCGGGCTCCACCGGTTCACCCGGACCCGGCCGGGCTCGCCGGTGTCGGGGAGGTCGCGCGGGGCGACGCCCCCGTCGTCGCCCGCCTCGGGGTCCGGCCAGTCGGCGGGCTCCAGGTGGCGCATGTTCCACTCGTCGAGCGCCAGCGCCGGCGGGCGCTCCAGGCCCACCTCGGCGGAGATCGCGGTGACGAGCCGGGAGTAGGTGTTGATCTCGCGCTCGAAGTACAGGGACTGGGCGACGACCTGGTCGTAGTCGTCGCCGGTCCACAGGTGGGTGCTGGCCCCGTACAGGTGCAGGGACAGGTGGTCGAAGAACGCGCCCGCGCGCGCCAGCAGCGGGCGCGTCCACTCCTCCTGCCGCCAGGGGATGCCGACGCCGATCAGCCGGATCGACGGGTCGACCTGGCGCATGAACAGCGCGTGCTCGCGGGCCGCCGCGGCGTACTCGTCGGCGGAGCGGTGGCCCATCTGCCACGGGCCGTAGACCTCGTTGCCGACGCCCCAGTAGCGCACGCCCCACGGCTCGGCCCGCCCGTTCCGCGCGCGCAGGGCGGTGAGCGTGGTGTCGCGGGCGGCGTTGGTGTACTCGACCCAGCGCACCGCCTCGTCGACGTCCCGGCAGGAGTGCACCAGGTACGGCTCCGCCCCCACGGCCTCGCACCAGGCCAGGAACTCGTCGGTGCCGAACCGGTTGCTCTCCAGGCCGCCCCAGGCGAGCTCCAGGCGGGTGGGCCGCGCGTCACGCGGCCCGATGCCGTCCTCCCAGTGGTAGGCCGAGGTGAAGTTGCCCCCGGGCCAGCGGATCGGCCCGGGACCCAGCTCGCGGCAGAGCTCCAGCACGTCGGCGCGGACGCCGTGCAGCGGGCCGGGCTCGTCGACGGACAGCGGCGAGCCCTCGTCGAACACCCCGCCCTCGATGTTGCCGAAGAAGGCGGATTCGAGGAAGTGCCCGTAGACGTCGTCGTCGATCCGGCCCACCGGGCGCCGGGTGTCGACCGTCACGAGAGCTTCGCGGACAGGCATGTGTGGTGACTTCCTTTCGATGTCCTTCACCGTTACTGCTTCACCGCTCCCGCGATGCTGTCGACGAACCTGCGCTGGAGCACGACGAAGACGGCGATCACCGGGATCAGCGAGATCACCGCGCCCGCGGCCAGCCCCGACCAGTCCGTGCCGCGCTCGCCCATGAACACCGTCATGCCCACGGCGAGCGTGCGCAGATCGGGCTCGCTGAGCGTGAACACCAGCGGCAGCAGGTAGACGTTCCAGGCGAACAGGTACGTGAGGATGACCACCGTGGCGGTGATCGGCCAGGCCAGCGGCAGCATCACGCGGAAGAAGATCGTGAAATGTCCGGCGCCGTCCAGGCGCGCGGTCTCCTCCAGCTCCTTGGGCAGCCGGCGGAAGTAGCCCGCGTACAGCAGGGTCGAGGCGATCTGCCCGCCGGCGCCCAGCCCGAGGATCACGCCGGCGTGCGTGTTGAGCAGCCTGAGCTGGTCGGTGAGCTGGGTGATCGGGATGATCGTGTACCCCTCCGGCAGGAAGAAGGTGACCAGGAAGATCCCGATGAGCAGCTTCTTGCCGATGAAGTCGTAGCGGCCGAGGACGTATCCCGCCAGGGCGCTGCGGACGACGACGAGCAGCACCGTGCCGACCGTGATGACGAGCGTGTTGACGAAGTACGTGCCGAAGCCCACCTCCGTCCACGCCCTGGCGTAGTTCTCCCAGACCGGCGTCTCCGGCATCAGGCTCAGCCCGCTGCCGAAGATCTCGGGCGAGGTCTTCAGCGACGCCGAGACCAGCCAGACGAACGGGTAGACCCACAGGCCGCCGAGCACCAGCAGCACGACGACGGTGACCACCTGTCCCACGCTCGGGCGGCGCGGCGGGCGGGCCCGGCCCGTCGCCGTGGCGGCGGGCGCCCGCGTGGGCGCGGTCGTGGCCGGGGCCGTCATGACGAGCCGATCCTGCCGCGGGCCCAGCGCATGCCCAGCGCCTGCACGACCGCGAGGACCACGGTCAGCAGCCCGAACAGCACCGCCGCCGCGGACGCGTAGCCGAGTTGGGGGACGGTGGCCTGGAAGGCCGTGCGGAAGATGAAGATCTCGATCACCTCGGATGAGAAGGACGGGCCACCGCCGGTGAGGGTCTGCATGAGGTCGAAGACGTTGAACGCCGCCACGGTGTCGATCAGCGTGATGATCACGAGGAACGGCACGAGCAGCGGCATCGTCACGTGGCGGAACTCCGCCCACGCGCCCGCGCCGTCGATCATCGCGGCCTCATGCACGCCCTGCGGGATGGTCTGGAGCGCGGCCAGCCAGTAGATCAGGGTGATGCCCAGCCACTTCCACACCCAGACCGCGATCCCGGCGTACAGCGAGGTGCCGGCGTCGGCGGCGAAGTTGGCCGGCGAGTCGATCAGGCCCGACCAGACCAGCGACAGGCTCACCGGGCCGCTCGCGTCGAGCACCAGGGTGAACACGACGCCGACGATGGCGCCCGTGGTGACGACGGGCAGGAAGAACAGGGTGCGGAAGAACCCCTTGAACGGCGTCTTCTTCCGATTCAGCACGATCGCCAGCAGCAGCGCCAGCCCGACCCGCAGCGGTACGGCGATCACGAGGAACACGAGGGAGTTGCGGAAGGCGTTCCAGAACAGGTCGTCGCCCAGGAGCCGCTCGAAGTTCTCCAGGCCGGTGAAGGTGCCGACCGCCGCGAAGCCCGGCCAGTCCAGGAACGCGAACCACCACGAGGCCAGCAGCGGGTAGACGGTGTAGGCGCCGTACCCGAGGACGGTCGGGAGCAGGAAGAGGTAGATCCACCAGTCTTTCCGCAGGCGTCGCGGCCACCCCCGCCCCGGGTGGGTCCGCTCGTGAGTTGTCGTCATCGCGCTCCTGTCAGCGTCGAGGGCCGCACCGGGTGGGCGCGCTCAGCGCGCGGCGTAGGCCTGCTGGTCGTAGTCCTTCGTGGGATCCCAGTTGGCGAAGACCCACGCCTTGAGGTCGACCTCGGCGCCCTTCTCCTCGCGGACGGCCTGGACGGCGCGGTCGCGCTCGGCGGTGACCTTGTCGTTGTAGCGCTTGAGCTCGCCGGCGATGTCGGTGGTCGAGCCGGTCAGGACCGACTGGACGATGTCGCCCAGGTTCGGGTGGAGGTCGCGCATCTCGGCGAGGACCTGCCAGACGGCGGGGTTGCCGACCTCGGGCACCGGGCCGATCCGCACGTCGTCCTGGAAGTTGGCGACGCACGCCTTGTACGCCGCGTGGGCGTCCGCCTCCTGGACCACCTCGACGAGGGCCGGCGGCTGGTCCATGGCGGAGGCCAGCTTGCTCTGGAACTCCTTCGTCGTCATCCGCAGCATGACCTCGGCGGCGGTCTTCGCCTGCTTCGACTGGCTGGACACCCAGAACGTGCCGGGCTGCGGCGGGTTGTAGACGAAGTTGCGGGTCGTCTCGGGGCAGGGGATGTGCCACACGCCGACCCCGCGCTCGACGGCCTCGGGCTCGTCCACGAGCAGGCCGCCGACGAACCAGGCGCCCCACAGGTAGATGCCCGCCTGCCCGGCCGCCCAGCGGGCGCGGGCGTCGCGCGGGCCCATCGACGCGGAGGCGGGGTGGACGACCTTGTCCTTCTGCAGCGAGACCAGGAACTCGATGGCCTGGACGTACTCCGGGGAGTCGTAGACGTAGTCGCCGGTCTTCCAGTCGATGGCGCCGGGTCCTGGCGCGCCGGCCGTCATGGCGAGCCGGTGCACCAGCGCGGCGAGGTACTCCGGCTCCTTGCTCGGCACCACGATGCCGAACGCGTCGCCGCCCATGCTGGTGGTGACCTTGCGCGCGTACTCGCGGAGCTTGTCCCAGGTGCCCGGCTCCTCCTCCACGTCGATCCCGGCCTGCTTGAGCATCGCGGAGTTGTACCAGGGCACCGCGTCGTGCCAGCGGCCCGAGAACGGCGGGAAGGAGTAGATGTCGCCGTTGAAGCGGTGGATGCCGTCGTAGAGGAGGTCGCCGACGGGGCTGCCCGCGAAGTCGGCGAGCTTGCCGATGGGCTGGAACCAGCCCTCGCTGACCAGGGCGGCCGGCGAGACGCCGCCGAGGCCCGCCATCGAGTGCACGTCCGGCATCTGGTTGCTGCGCCGGCCGACCTGGAGCGCCTGCCCGAGGTCCGGCGCGTCCATCTGCCGCCGCTCGATCTTCACGCCCGGATGCTCCTGCATGTACGGGGTGAAGAGGTCGTTCTGCAGCATCTTGGTCAGCGGCCGGAACTGGTCCCACCACTGGAGGGCGCCGCCGCTCCCGCCGGGTGCGGCGCTCCGCTGACTCATCTGCCCGCCGCCCGTGCACGCCGCGAGGAAGGCCGTCAGGGCGCCGGCGGTAGTGCCGCCGATGAGCTGACGGCGGCTGAGGGTGCGGCGGCCGGCGCCCGCCACGCCGGGACGGGCTCCGGGAATCCGGTCATGCGGCCCCATGGCGACTCCTGTTCGTGTCGACTACGTCATCGACCTGTCCCATTTCGAGGGGTTTCCCTCAGGGATCTATGTTTGCGCTAACCTATGGCTGCTGTAAATCAGCGTCAAGGCCGCACAGGCGCGGTTTTCTGAAACAGCCTCGGAGCTCGTCTACCTCACAGGTTCGGCGATCGCCGGGGTCGTACAGATGTTTGCGGAAACATGGAGGCCCCGTGAGCTCGCCCACCAACATGCTCTTCCTGATGACGGACCAGCACCGCGTCGACACCATCGGGACCTACGGCAACCCGCACGTGTCCACGCCGTACCTGGACGAGATCGCCGAGTCGGGCACGCGCTTCGACGCCTGCTTCACGCCGTCCGCCATCTGCACCCCCGCGCGGGCCAGTCTCCTCACCGGCGTGCTGCCGTACCGGCACAGGCTGCTGGCCAACTACGAGCGCAACGTGGGCTACTCGGAGGAGCTGTCGGACGAGTTCACCCCCTTCTCGCGGCGCCTGCGCGAGCGCGGCTACAACGTCGGCATCGAGGGCAAGTGGCACGTCGGGCGGCGCCGCGGCCCCGGCGAGTTCGGCTTCGACGGCCCCCACTACCCGGGCTGGCACAACCCCGTCGGCCACCCCGGCTACCTCGCCTGGCTGGCCGAGCGGGGCCTGCCCGAGCCGGAGATCAGCGAGGAGGTGCGCGGCGTCTTCCCCAACGGCGAGCCGGGCAACCTGCTGGCCGGCGTCCTGAACCAGCCGCCGGAGGCCACCTTCGAGCGCTTCCTCGCCGACCGGACGATCGAGCGGCTGGAGGAGTACGCCCGCGACTACCACCGCGACGGCCGCCCCTTCTACATGGCGGTGCACTTCTACGGCCCGCACCTGCCGTACCTGCTGCCGCGCGAGTACCTGGAGATGTACTCCCCCGACGTGGTCGAGCTGCCGCCCTCCTTCGGGGAGACGTTCGCGAACAAGCCGTGCGTGCAGCGGCGCTACTCCGAGCACTGGACGCACGACACGCTCAGCGAGGAGACCAGGCGCCGGCTGATCGCCGCCTACTGGGGCTACGTCACGCTCATCGACGAGCAGATCGGGCGGCTCACCCGCGCGCTGCGCCGCCTCGGGCTGTGGGACGGCACGGCGGTCGCGTTCACCGCCGACCACGGCGAGTTCACCGGGGCGCACCGCCTGCACGACAAGGGCCCGGCCATGTACGACGACATCTACCGGATCCCCGGCCTGCTGCGCGTGCCCGGCTCGCCGGGCGGCCACGCGACGGACGCGTTCGTCAGCCTGGTCGACTACACCGCCACGTTCCTCGACCTCGCGGGCGCCGAGCCCGACCCGGGCGCCGACGGGCGCAGCCTGGTGCCGTTCGCGCTGGGCGAGGAGCCCGCCGGCTGGCGCGAGGACATCACCGCGGAGTTCCACGGCCACCACTTCCCCTATCCGCAGCGCATGCTGCGCACGCGCCGGTTCAAGCTGGTGGTCAACCCGGAGAGCGTGAACGAGCTCTACGATCTGGAGAGCGACCCGTACGAGCTGGCCAACCGCTACGACGACCCCGCGCTCGACGAGGTCAGGGCCGAGCTCCTGCACCGCCTCTACCAGCGGCTCCGCGACTCCGGCGACAATTTCCACCACTGGATGACGTCGATGTACCCTGTCGGCGGCAAGGACTACGACACCTCCTTGAGCGACTTCGAAGGCGTCAATCACCAGGGCCAGGCCTGAGATCCCGCCGCCCGCGGCGGGTATCGTGCGCTTCCACATGCGGATTCGACGAGGGGAGAGCCCGGCGTGACTCGACCACCGGGGACCAGGGCATCCGGAGGGGCGTCCATGGCCGACGTCGCCAAGCTCGCCGGCGTGTCAGGCCAGACCGTGTCCCGCGTGGTCAACGGCAACGACCGAGTGACCGCGGAGACGCGGCAGAAGGTCGAGTCGGCCATGCGGCAGCTCGGCTACCGCGCCAACATCGCCGCGCGGGCGCTGGCCACCGGGCGCTTCGGCACGATCGGCGTGGTGATGTTCAACCTCAGCGCCATCGGCAACGTGCGCATCCTGGAGTCCGTCGTCGCCGGGGCGCAGGCCCGCGGCTACTCGGTGAGCGTGGCGGTGGTCGACGCCCCGACCGAGCAGGAGGTGCGCGCGGCCGTCCGCGGCCTGACCGACCGCGCGGTCGACGGCGTGATCGTGATCGAGGCCCGGGTGCTCGACACCCCGCACCTGCGGCTCCTGGAGGAGGTCCCGCTCGTCATCGCCGACAGCCGCGCGGCGCACGGGCACCCCACCTTCGGCATGGACGAGGCCGCCGGCGCCCGCGCCGCCGTCGACCACCTGCTCGGGCTGGGACACGCCACCGTCCACCACGTGGCGGGGCCCGCCGGGTCCAACCCGGCGCAGCGGCGCAGGGCCGCCTGGCAGCGGCAGCTCAAGCGGTCGGGCCGGGCCGTCCCGCCGCCCGTCACCGGCGACTGGTCGCCGCAGTCGGGCTACGACGCCGCGCTGCGCCTGCTGGCCGGCGACGGCGTGACCGCGATCTTCGCCGCCAACGACCAGATGGCGGCGGGCGTCCTGCGGGCGGCGGAGGAGCTGGGCCGGCGGGTGCCCGGCGACCTGAGCGTGGTCGGGTTCGACGACCTGGACTTCACGCCGTTCCTCAGCCCGCCGCTGACGACGGTCCGCCAGGACCTCGCCGCCGTGGGGCGCCGCTGCCTGGAGCACCTGCTGGCCCGGATCGAGGCGCCCTCCGGCTCGGAGGCGCCCGAGGTGACCTCCCGGTTCGTCCGTCCGGAGCTGGTGATCCGCGCCTCCACCGCGCCGCCGCGCTGACCGTCGCCTCGCGCCGCGCCGGCCCTCTCCTCCGTCCACCGCCCATTGACAGGCAGATCAAGTTAGCGCAAACATGGATGCGCGGGTGAGCCGATGACCATGCCGGGTCACCCCTTCGAGCACAGGGAGCAACGCACATGCTGCGCCGTCTGTCGATCATCGCGTTGACCGCGGCTCTGGCCGCCTCGACCGTCACTCCGGCCACCGCCCAGGGAGGAAAGCCCGTGGACCATGACAAGCCGCTCGGTGCCGCGTACGGCGCCCTGGGCGCCAACTTCAACCAGAACCTCGACGCGCTCGACTACCGCGAGCTGCGCGAGTCGCACACCGGGTGGGTGCGCGGGTTCTTCCCCATGCCCGCCACCGACGAGGGCGACCCCGCCGCGCACTTCGCGATCCGCACCATCACCGAGACCGCCGAGCGCGGCTTCGACACGATCCTCAGCCTGAAGTTCCCGTACGGCGGCGCCCACTTCCCCGAGCCCGGCAGCGCCGCGATGGCCGCGGAACTCGCCCGGCTGGACAAGGTGCTGCCGGCCGTGCTGGGCAAGGTGGACGTCCTCACCATCGGCAACGAGCCGTTCATCGAGAGCCTGCCCGCCGAGCGCGACGAGCGGCTCAACGCCTTCTACGAGACCGTCGCCCGGCACGTCATCGACTACCGGCGCGAGCACTGCGGCACCGGCTGCCGCACCACGCTCTACATGGGCGCGCTCAACCGGCTCGACCTGGCCGACCGCCGGACGCCCGCCGCCGAGCGCTGGATGGCGTTCGTACGCGAGACGCCGGAGATCGAGGGCGTGGACATCCACCCGCACATCCCGGCGCCGCAGAACGCCCAGGCGTTCCTCGACTACATCCTGCCGCGGATGCGCGACGACCAGACGTTCCTGGTGACCGAGTTCTCGCTGGTGTGGTACTGGCAGCGGCACCTGGAGGACCCCGTCTCCGACGAGTTCGCCGGCAGGTACGGCTTCGCCCCCGGCACCCCGGTCTGGCAGGTGATCAAGGCGGCCATCGACGAGCCGTTCAGCCGGCGGCAGTGGGACGACTTCCTGGCCTCCTGCCCCTGGTTCACGAGCCAGGCCGGCTTCCTGCGCGACCAGATGCGGCTGTACCGGGGCACCGGGCGGCTCGCGGTCGCCACGTACGGCTTCAAGCAGGACGACCTGATGGTCAAGGACTTCGGGCCGGACAAGGCGCCGTGGCTGCTCAACAGCGTCTTCGCCCCGTACACGGTCAAGTCGCGCGGCGACGGCCTGTCCGGCCGGGGCTACTGGCTGGACGACTTCAGGGCCCTGCAGAAGCGCTGAGGCCCGGTCACAGGATCGGGGTCCACTCCTTCAGGAGCACGATCTCGTAGCCGTTCACCGCCGTGTAGGGGTCGTCCCGGAGGATGTCGCGCACCTCGGCCTCGTCCGCCGCCTCGTACACGTGCATCGCGCCCGTGTCGTCCCCCCAAGGGCCGGCGGTCACCAGCCGCCCCTGCTCCTTGAGCCGCCGCAGGTGCTCCCGGTGCGCGGGCCGGGCCGCGAGCCGGGCGGGGTCGCCGTCGAAGGTCATGTGCAGCACGTATCTCGCCATGCCGGCACGCTACGGGCCGGTCCGCCGGGTGCTCAGCATCGGCGGTCACCAGGGTGGTGTATCACCGGATACATGACGTACACACTGGCCGACCTGCCGATGCTCGGCGGGCTGGACGACGGGCGGCTGCGCGGACTGGAGGCGGCGGCCCGGCGGCGCCGCTACCCGGCCGGGCAGGTGCTGTGCACCGAGGGCGATCCGGCGGAGCACCTGATCGTGCTGCTGGACGGCCGGGTCAAGGCCGGGCGGGCGAGCCCGGAGGGCCGGGAGGTGCTGCTCGCCGTGGAGGCCGCGCCGGTGGCGTTCGACAAGACGGCCCTCCTCGTGGACGGGCCGCACCGGGCCACCCTGACGGCGCTGACGCCGGTGGAGGTGGCGTACCTGCCGCGCTCGACCGTGCTCGGCCTCGTCGCCGCAGAGCCGACCGTCGCGGCGCGGCTCCTGCGCACGCTGGCCGCGACCGTGCGCGACCTCGACGACCGGCTCACGGACGCGGCGGTGCGCGACGTGCCCTCGCGCGTGGCCACCTGGCTGGTACGGCGCTGCGCGGGCGGCCGGGTGCCGCTCCACGCGGGGCAGGCGGGCCTGGGCGCCGAGATCGGGGCCAGCCGGGTGAGCGTCAACCGGGCGCTGCGGGGGTTCGAGCGCCGGGGGATGATCGAGATCGGGACCGGCGAGGTGATCGTGCTCGACCCGCACGCTCTCTCCCACCTGGCCGCCCTCCCCCCACCTCCGTGACCTCCCTCCCTGACCGCCACCCTCCGACCTCGGCCACCCTCGGACCTCACCTCCCTGACCTCCACCGTCCGACCTCACCTCCACCTTCGGACCTCACCTCCCCGACCTCCACCGTCCGACCTCACCTCCACCTTCGGACCTCACCTCCCCGACCTCCGCCCTCCGGCCTCGCGTCCGCCATCGCGGGCTGGGCGTCCTCGTGCTCATCCCGTACTCAACCCGTGCCGCCAGGCAGGCCAGGCACCCGAAGTTTTCCCTCCTCCGGCACGCAGTTCCATGGCGGGCAGGCGAGGCGTGCCACCGCGCGGGATCGGGGGCGTGCCGGGGCTCGTACTCTGGACAGGTGACTGCACTTGTCCTGGACGGC
The DNA here is from genome assembly GCF_006334985.2 of Nonomuraea phyllanthi. Classification (GTDB taxonomy): domain Bacteria; phylum Actinomycetota; class Actinomycetes; order Streptosporangiales; family Streptosporangiaceae; genus Nonomuraea; species Nonomuraea phyllanthi. The sequence goes on along the minus strand of NZ_VDLX02000009.1, from coordinate 324,397 downwards.
GGCCTGTCCACCCACCTCGAGCGGCTCGGCGCCGACCTCGGCGACGAGCTCTGGTCGGCGCGGCTGCTGCTGGAGCAGCCCGAGCTCATCAGGCGCGTGCACGCCGACTACTTCGCGGCGGGGGCCGACGTCGCCACGACTGCCAGCTACCAGGCCACGATCCCGGGCTTCGTCCGCCGCGGGCTCGACGTGGCGGAGGCCGAGCGGCTGATCAGGCTGTCGGTGGAGCTGGCCGGGCAGGCGCGCGACGAGGCCGGCGGCGGGCTGGTGGCGGCCTCGGTCGGCCCGTACGGCGCCTACCTGGCCAACGGCGCCGAATACACCGGCGACTACGACCTCGACGAGGACGGCCTGTTCGCCTGGCACCTGCCGCGCTGGGAGATCCTCGCCGCGGCCGGGGCCGACCTGCTGGCGTGCGAGACGATCCCGTCGTACCCGGAGGCGCGGGCGCTGGCCAGGCTGCTGGCCCGCACGCCCGGGGTGAAGGCGTGGGTGAGCTTCTCCTGCCGCGACGGGGAGCGGCTCAACGACGGCACGCCGATCCGGGAGGCGGCCGCGCTGTTCGGCGGCAACCCGCAGGTGGTGGCCGTGGGCGCCAACTGCACCGCGCCGCGCCACATCCCGGGGCTGATCTCGTGCCTGTCCGGCGGGCTGCCGGTGGTGGTCTACCCCAACTCGGGCGAGACGTGGGATGCCGGGCACCGGCGCTGGCTGGGGCTGGCCGACCCGGTGGAGTTCGGCCAGGCGGCCAAGGAGTGGCAGGAGGCGGGCGCGTCGCTGATCGGCGGCTGCTGCCGTACGACGCCCGAGCACATCACCCAGATCCGCGCCCATCTCTCCTGAGCCCACATCCCACGCACGGCCCGGCTGCGCCTCTGCCGAGCGCGTCCCGGGAGGAGCGGGCCTCGCACATCAACGAGCCACGCACGCCAGCGGGCCTCGTGGCGATGCGGCGAGGCCCGTTGAGGGCTCGGCTCCTATGCCGCGACCGGGGCGGTGCGGCGCCGGGACAGGATGGTGTCGAGGGCCAGCGCTCCCCCGCCGGTGAAGCCGACGGCCAGGCTCGCCGCCGCCAGCGCCAGGACGAACTCGTAGCCGCCCTCCCCGGCGCCGAAGCCGGCCGAGCCGTGCACGAACACGATGGCGCCCACCATGTCGGCGGCCAGCAACGTGCCCGCGATCGGCAGCGCGGCGCCGAGGATCAGCGCCAGCCCGCCCGCCACCTCCAGCGCCGCCACCACCGGCGCGGCGACGGACGCCAGCGGGATCCCGGCGGACTCGAAGAACGCGGTCGTGCCCGCGATGCCCATGGTCGCGAACTTCTGGTAGCCGTGCACGAGGAAGATCACGCCGAGGGCGATCCTCGCGAGCAGCAGGGCGACGGGGCGCGCCTGGTCGATCATGCGGTCTCTCCTGGATGGTCGTTCAGATTTGAACGACAACCCTAACACTTGATGTTCAAATCTGAACGACACGTAGAATGGGCCGATGACGGACCCCCGATGGCTGGACGCGACGGAGATGGCGGCGTGGCGCGCCTTCCTCTCGGCCTCCCACCTGCTCGAGCGGCGTATCGAGGAGCAGCTCAAGGCCGCGGCGGGGCTCACCCATCCGCAGTACGAGATCCTGGTGCGACTCGCCGAGGCGCCAGGGCGCCGCATGCGCATGACCGAGCTGGCCCGGGGGGTCGTGGTGTCGAAGAGCGCGCTGACGTATCAGATCACCCAGCTGGAGAAGGCCGGGCTGGTGGAACGCACCACGTATCCCGGCGACGAGCGCGGGGTGCTCGCGGTGCTCACCGAGGCGGGCCTGAGCTGCCTGGAACGGGTGGCGCCCGGCCACCTGGAGGTGGTGCGCGCCTTCCTGATCGACCGGCTCAGCCGCACCGAGCTCCGGGCCATGACCACGGCCATGCAGAAGGCCGAGGCGGTCTTACGCGCCCCCGCGGACCCAACGACCCGGACGAACCCAGCGACCTCGACGAACCCGGCGAAACCGACGACCCAGGTGGCCCCGACGTAAGCCACTCAGGCCCTGACGGCCCCCGGCGTCAGCCACTCAGGCCGTGACGGCCTCCCGACATAAGCCGTTCAGGGCCTGACGGCCCTTCGGCACAAGCTGCTCAGGCCCTGACGGCGCTCGGCATGAGCCGCCCAGGCACGCCACCGGCGTGAGGTGGCGGGGCGCTGGCGAGCGCTGATCTGCCCCTGGAGAGCCGGGCGCTGAGCGGGTCAGCGCTTGGCGGCGGCGGCGCGGGCCGCGCGTTCCATCTCGACCCGGGCGCTGGCGGCGTACTTGTCGACGTATTCCTGCCCCGACAGCTCCATCAGCGCGTACATGATCTCGTCGGTCACGGCGCGCAGCACCAGCCGGTCGTCCTCCATCCCGTAGTAGCGGGAGAAGTCGAGCGGCTTGCCGAACCGGACGCCGGGCCGGATGCCGAACTTGGGCACCGGCCGCCCCGGCGGCATCATCTCGTACGTGTTGACCATGGCCCACGGGATGACCGGCGCGCGCGACTCCAGGGCGAGCCGGGCCACGCCGGTCTTGCCCTTGTAGAGGCGGCCGTCGGGCGAGCGGGTGCCCTCGGGGTAGATGCCCAGGATGTTGCCCTCGCGCAGGATGCGCAGGCCGGTGCGGAGCGCCGCCTCGCTGGCCTTGCCGCCCGAGCGGTCGATCGGCACCGTGCCGACGCCGCTGAAGAACAGGCGGGTGAAGAAGCCCTTGATGCCGCGCCCGGTGAAGTAGTCGGCCTTGCCGAGCGAGATCACCTTGCGGCGGATCTGCAGCGGGCCGAAGAAGTGGTCGGCGAACGACAGGTGGTTGCCGGCCAGGATCGCGGGGCCCTCCTTGGGCACGTTTTCCGCGCCCTCCGTCCACGGCCGGAAGACGGCGAGGAGGAACGGACCCAAGATGGCCTTGACCACCCAGTAGAACACCCCGGCACCTCTTCTCCAGCATGTCGCGTGTGAGCAGAGTCATCTTCCCATCCCGCGGGACGTGCTCCTACCCAGCTCTCGCACAAACACCCAAGAACGTGCGACGATCGGGCAGTTCCGGGATGAATTTCCGTCAAGGAGCTGTTATGCCGCTCATGCCAGGCGCGGAGCCGTACCACCACGACGCGGGAGAGATCGGCGTGCTGCTCTGCCACGGCTTCACCAGCACCCCGCAGTCGCTGCGGCCGTGGGGTGAGTTCCTGGCCGGGCACGGGCTCAGCGTCTCGCTGCCCCGCCAGCCGGGGCACGGCACCACGTGGCAGGAGATGAACAGGACGCGCTGGGAGGACTGGTACGCCGAGGTGGAGAAGGCGTTCGCCAACCTTCAGGGGCGCTGCCGGGATGTCTTCGTGGCGGGGCTGTCACTGGGCGGCTGCCTGGCGCTGCGCCTGGCCGAGGTGCACGGCGCGGCGATCAGCGGTGTCCTGGTGGTCAACCCGTCGATCGTGAGCGACGTGCCGCTGCTCAGGCTCGCTCCGCTGCTCAAGTGGTTCGTGCCGTCCGTGCCCGGGGTCGGCAACGACATCAAGAAACCCGGCGCCGGCGAACTGGCATACGCGCGCACCCCGGTGAAGGCGGCCGCCTCACTACCGGCGCTGTGGTCGATGGTGCGCGCCGACCTGGCGAAACTGACGCAGCCGCTGCTGGTCTTCCACAGCGCCGAGGACCACGTGGTCAAGCCGGCGAGTGTGGCGATCATCCGCGAGAAGGTCCCGCAGGCCACGATCGAGGAGCTTACCGATAGCTACCATGTTGCGACGCTTGACAACGATGCCGACAGGATCTTTGCCGGGAGCCTCGACTTCATCCGGACACATGCCTCGGTACCCTTGCAGAGGGACTGATCGCACCCAGGGGGAAGTCGCGATCGCTGCGGAGAGGTCCATCTAGGTGACGCCCCAGAGTGAGGACGAGGTCTGGCGGCAGATCGTCGCGTCCTTCAACGACACCGCCGAGCGCGACTCGGCCGACCAGCCCTGGCCGGACAGCGAGAACGTCCCCGCCGAGCCCACCCGCCGGGTCGTGAAGCCCTCGGAGGAGTTCGAGCCCGAGGACGCCCTGGACGAGACGAACCTGGACGAGGGTGACGACGAGGAGGAAGAGGGGCACTTCGAGCCGCCCCCGCCGCCGCCCCTGCCCAAGCTCGACCTGCCGACCAAGCTGGCGTGGGTCGCGCTGTTCGGCGGGCCCGCCTACCTCCTGGTGGCCGCGATGGCGAACTGGCACATGGAGGGGTGGGCGTTGTTCACGGCGGTCGCGGCGTTCATCGGCGGGTTCGTGGCGCTGGTGGTGCGCATGGGCGACGGCCCGCCCAACGACTCCGGCTGGGACGACGGCGCCCGCCTCTGACCCCGCCAAGGACGACCCCACCAAGGGACGGCTCCGCCCGGCCGCCCACGCCCCGGGCGAGCGTTACGACTTCGAGGTGACGGTCTTGGGCGCGAACGACTCCACCACGTCGGTGTAGCGGTCACGGGTGTCCACCGCGTGCCCGACCGCCCACACCGTGCCCTTGCCAGGAAGGTAGGCCAGCGCCTGGAGCCGCACGCTGCTCCTGCCCTCCGGCGCCTCGCCCCGGATGGTCTCGCAGTGGCCCTTCTCGCAGCGCGTCATGAACGGCTCGGTGGGCTGCGACGGGTCGTAGCCGGTCATCCAGTAGCGGCCCTTGCCGTCGCCGGTCACGCCGTAGAGCCGCACGTCAGAGACCGAGACAGGCAGCCGCTGCTCGCGCCAGTGCTTGCCGTTCCAGGTGAGCATGAGGGGTGAGATGTCGTCGGGCCCCTGGTAGACGCCGCCGACGGCCACCGCCCGCTTGGCGCTGTCGACCTGGATGTCGCGCAGGTAGCCGCCGGGGATGTAGGGCACCGGCATGGTCTTCCACGACCCGCCCGAGTAGTGGACGATCAGCGGCTCGGTGCCGGTGTCGCCGACGGCGAACCCGTCGGCGACCGCGTAGAGGGCGCCCTGCTCCTTGGTCTGGTGCACCGTCCAGGAGTTGCCCTGGCCGGTGAGGATGAGCCCCTGCTTCTCGCGGCTGCCGACCGCCACGACCCGCCCTGATCCGGCGTCGACGCCGCCGAGCCAGTCGCCCGCCCGCAGGGCCGGCGGCCTGACCCGGTCGAAGCCGTTGACGTCGCCGCGGGCGAGGTACGGCAGCCCGTCGTGCCCGTCGCCGACCGCCCACACCTCGGAGGCGGAGGCGGCGGCCAGGCCGCGCAGGTTTCCCGAGGAGGCGTCGTCGCGGACGGGCACCTCGGACCAGCCTTCGCCGTTCCAGTGGCGGATGGTGCCGCGGTTCTTCCACACGTCCCAGATCTCCTGCTGCCCGACCGCCCACACGTCGCCGGCGGAGACGGCGAGCACGTCGGAGAGCGAGCCGTCGGCCTGGAGGCGCACGCTGGTCGACTGCTGCCACGCCTCGATCGTGGTGGGCCGGCGGGGATCGGCATGCGCGGCGGGCGCGGCCTGGATCAAGGCCACGGACGTCGCCAAGAACAACGAGAGCGCACGCCGCTGAGAGCGACGGGTCATGAACAAATGCTACGGGGTGGGCAGCCGGTCTTGCCCGTCAGTGCCCAATTCGCAGCTCCGCGACGACCGGCAGATGGTCGCTCGCCCCGGCGAGATCGGCGCTCGAGGCGTCCACTCCCCCGCACGACACGACATGCGCCTCGCGCGCGGCGAACACGCCGTCGATGCGCACGGCGGGGCGGGCGGAGGTGAACGTCAGCCCTTCGTCCGCGGGCCGCTCAGGCGCGATCTCCGCGCCGTCTCCCCGGCGTTCGCGCTCTCCTCGGCGCTCCCCCTGGGGTGCGCGGTCCCCCTGCCGTTCGCGGGCCGCGACGGCGTGGCAGTCGGCCAGGCGCCCGGCGAGGAGCCGCCAGGCGGGCTGGTGCGCCTGCTCGTTGATGTCGCCCCCGAGCACGATCGTGGCCCCGAACCGCCCGGCCGCGCGTTCCATCAGCGCCACGGCCTCGGCGGCGTGGTGCACCCTGGCGGAGTCGTGCAGGTCGAGGTGGAGGGAGCCGACCGCCAGGCGGGCGCCGGCGACGTCCACCACGGCGAGCGCGAGCCCGCGCCGCTCCAGGCCGAGGAAGAGGCGGAGCGCGTGGCTCTCGGCGTGCAGCACGCGCACGCGCGGCCCGGTGAACACCGCCACGCCGCCGACCCGGCCGGGGGTCGCCACCCGCAGCCCGGCGGCGGCGGCCAGCGCGCCCCGCCGGGACCTCCTGAGCCTGGGCGCCTCCTGCACGCAGAGCACGTCGGCGCGCATGGCGGCGATCACCCTGGTCAGCGCGGGCACGCTGTCGCGCATGCCGTGCAGGTTGTAGGTGCCGACCCGGATCGTCAGCGCCGCCTGGCCAGGTCCGCCGCGCCCACCACCCCCGCGGAGGCGCCGAGCTCGGCCAGCCTGATCTCGGCGTTCGGCCGGTGGCCGTGGCCGGTCAGCGCCTTGGCGAACACCTCGCGGGCCCGGTCGATGAACAGGTCGGCGGCGCGCGAGACGCCGCCGCCCACGATGAAGCAGCCGGGGTCGAGGACGGCGGCCAGGTCGGCCATGCCCTGGCCGAGCCAGTCGGCGAGGCTGGCGAACGCCTCCAGCGAGGCCTCGTCGCCGAGGCGCGCGGCCTCGGTCACCTCCTCGCCCTCGATCTTGCCGCCGGCCAGCCCGATCAGGGTCTTCGCCCGCTCCGGGTGGGCCTCGGCGATCTCCCTGGCGTCCTTGACGAGCGCCTGGCCGCTGGCGTACTGCTCCCAGCAGCCGATGTTGCCGCAGCCGCACAGCCGCCCGCCGGGCTGCACCTGCATGTGGCCCAGCTCGGCGCCCATGCCCCAGCGGCCGCGGTAGAGGGCGCCGTCGAAGACGAGGCCGCCGCCGATGCCGGTGCCGAGCGTGATGCAGACCACGTGGGACTGCCCCCGCCCGGCGCCGAACCTGGTCTCGCCCCAGGCCATGGCGTTGGCGTCGTTCTCGATCACCACCGGCAGGCCGACGAGGCCGCTGATCTTCTTCTGCAGCGGCTCGTCGCGCCAGGCGAGGTTGGGGGCGAAGCGGATCATCGAGCGGCTCTCGTCGACGAATCCCGCCGCGCCGACCCCCACCGCCTCGATCTCCCTGCCCGCGCTCAGCTCGCGAACGACGTCGGCCACCGTCTCGGCCACCACGTCGGGGCGGTCGGCGGCGGTGGGCCTGAGCGTGTGTTCGACGATCTCGCCGTGGTCGTCGACCACACCGGCGGCCATCTTGGTCCCGCCGATGTCGACACCGATCGTGAGCATTTTGACCCTTTTCTCCCTATCCCAGGTCGATGTGTTCGACGTTGTCGCCATGTTCGCCGCGGCTCGTACGATCGCGATCATCGCGCGGCCCGCGGGGTGCGGGCTTGCTCAACGCGTCGAACGCGCCGCGGACCGCCGCGAACAGCTCGCCGCCCGCGGCCATCAGGTGCCCCGTCACGTCGGCGCCCGACTCGCGCTGCGCCGCGATGGCCCGGCACCAGGGGCACGCGCGGCAGATGTACTCGTCGTGGGGGTCGGACACGGCCTCCTCCCACACGTCCCGCTCCTTGCGGCCACCGCCCGTGAACGAGTTGAACACGCTCTTGCCGACCCGGCGGGTGGCCCGCCCCTGGATCGACTCGAACAGCTTGCGTGCCTCGTCGGCGACGGTGCCGATCGGATCTCTGTCGTTGCCGGTGTTGCTCTCGGTCATCTGGCCCTCCCTGCGTCCGGGGTCGCTCATCCACCTCAACTCCTCAGGCGCCGGATTCGCTCCCCGGGCTGAAAACTACCCGCAGGACGCCGTCGCGGAGCGCGGCTCCGGTGATCTTCCGGCGGGCCAGCGCCGCCGGCAGTGCGAGGATCCGGCGGTACGGGCCCGCCGTGACGATCAGCTCGTCGCCCTTGCGGGCCAGGTCGACGTCGGCCCGGCCGGCGCCCGGCAGGGCCAGCACCAGCTCGTCCGCGCTCAGCCGCAGCGGCGGCTCGACGTCGTGGGCGGCGAAGGGGTCGGACTCGCCGTACATCGCCTCGCCGACCGAGGCCAGCACCTCCTTGCCGACGGGCTCGGCGGGCAGGTAGGGGACGACGTGGATGGGCAGCGGCGCGAACGACTGCTCCGCCTCGGCCAGCAGCCTGGACTGCGCCGCCGCCCACTGGGCGCGCCACTCGTCGGCGCCGCCGGAGGGGAAGACCCGGTTGGCGATGACGGCGTCGACGCGGTAGCCGTACAGGCTGAGCGAGGTGAGGGTGCGCCTGGCCTCGGCGAGCACCACGGACTCCGGCGTGAGCACGAGCCGCACGGAGGCGTGGTCGCCGGTCAGCAGTTCGCGCACCTCCATCAGGCCGCGGTGCAGGCGCTCGCCGGCGCTCATGACCTCCTCGCCGGGCGTGCTGACGTGGGCCACGCTGCGCACGAACGGCGAGACCAGCCGCACGATCCTGCGGCCGACCGGCAGCAGCCTGCCGACGTGCCAGTCGAGCGCCTCGGGCAGGGCGAGCAGCCGCAGCGTCTCGGCGGTGGGCGCGCAGTCGACGACGATCACGTCCCAGCGGCCCTCGCGGGCGTGCTCGCGCAGCTCCAGCAGGGCGATGATCTCCTCGGCCCCGGGCAGGACGGTGATCTCCTCGGAGGTGATCTCGTCGAGGCCCAGCTCGCCCAGCACGCCCCTGGCGTACTGCTGCAGGTCGCCCCAGTGGCGCTCCAGCGACTTCTGCGTGTCGACCTGGTGCAGGTGCAGGCCCGGGGCGACCTCGCCCGGCTCGACGTCGAGCGCGTCGGCCAGCGAGTGGGCGGTGTCGGTCGAGACGATCAGCGTCTTGAGCCCGCGCCTGGCCGCGAGCGTGGCGGTGGCGGCGGCCGCCGTGGTCTTGCCGACGCCGCCCTTCCCCGTGAAGAGCAGGACCCGGGGGCTCAACGCGAGCGGCCTTCGACGCGCTTCTTGAGCCCCTTGAGCGCGGTGTCCACGATCACCTTCTCCGCCTTGCGCTTGACCAGGCCGATCATGGGCACGCTGAGATCGACCGTGAGCTCGTACGTCACATGGGTCCCGCTGCCCGCGTCGGCGAGCCGGTAACTCCCGCGCAGGTCGGAGACCATCCTGCCGGGCTCGACCACCTGCCAGCTCACGCCGTCGTCGCCGTGCCAGGTGTAGCCGAGGGTGTAGGTGTCGCTGATCACCCCGGCGTCGAGGACGAACCGCACCCGCTCCGGCCTGCCCTCGGGGTCGCCGTCGAGGACCTCGGCGCTCTTGACCTGCCCGGCCCACTCCGGATAGGAGGGGAAGTCCGCGATGACCGCCATGACCTCGGGCCGGCCCGCGCTGATGGTGGTGCTCGAAGACGTGCGATCAGCCATGCGACCACCGTAATGCAAACCCCGCCGCACGCGGCGGACCGCCCTCCGCCGATCACCATTCGAGCACGTACGGGACGCCTCTCCCCCGGAAGTGGCCCACGTTCACGCACTCGGTGCGGCCGATGCGGGTGCGCGCGTAGAGCGGGTTGTGGACGTGGCCGAAGAGCGCGTAGCGCGGCTGGGTGCGCTCGATCGCCTCCAGCGTCGCCTCGCTGCCGCGCTCGAACCGCCTGGCGACGACGTCGTAGAGCAGCTCGGGCACGGCCGGTGGGATGTGGCAGCACAGCACGTCGACCTCGCCGACCGCCGCGACCTTGGCCGCGTACTCCTCGTCGTCGATCTCGTACGGCGTGCGGTAGCGCGTCTTCAGCCCGCCGCCCACGAACCCGAAGCGCAACCCGCCGATCTCCGCCACCTCGCCGTCGAGCACCCGCAGGCCGGGCCTGAGGTAATCGGACCACAGGCGCGGCAGGTCCACGTTGCCGTACGTCAGGTAGGCCGGGGTGGGCATGGCGGCGAAGAGCGTCTCGTACTGGGAGCGCACGCGGCGCTCGATGTGCTCGCGCGGGTCGCCGTCGAGCGTGGCCCACAGGCGCGCCGACATGGCCCTGGCCTCGTCGAAGCGCTTGGCCGTGCGCAGTGCGATGAGCTCGGCGGCCCGCTCGGCCCCGAACAGGTCGGGGAAGATGCCCTGGGCGTGGTCGTCGTAGTCGACGAACAGGATCAGGTCGCCCAGGCAGATGAGCGCGTCCGCGCCGTCACCCGCCCTGGCCAGCGCGTCGGCTCTGCCGTGGACGTCACTGACGACATGGACCTTCATGAGCGAATCATACGGAGTGCGGCTGCTAGCGTGAGTGACACTACCCGTCCGTAACTTGACGCGGTAACGTCCGGGCGGTCCCCTGAAGAGGAGTTGATCCGTGCGCGAGTACAGCGTTCCCGTCCTGGTCGATGTGCCTGCCTCCGCCGGCCTGGCCGACACCGTCTTCCGGCGCGCCGAGCAGGAGCCCGGCACCGTCGTGATGCGCCGCCAGGCCGGCGACGGCTGGCCGGTGGTCACCGCGTCCGAGTTTCGCGACCAGGTGGTCGAGGTGGCCAGGGGGCTGATCGCGGCGGGCGTCGGGCACGGCGACCGGGTGGCCCTGATGTCGCGCACGCGCTACGAGTGGACGCTCGTCGACTACGCCATCTGGTCGGTCGGTGCGGTCACCGTGCCGATCTACGAGACGTCGTCGGCCGAGCAGGTCGGGTGGATCCTGTCCGACAGCGCGGTCAGGGCGGCGTTCGTCGAGCTGGACGTGCACGAGGAGACCGTCAGGGAGGCCGCGCCCGAGCTGGAGGCGGTCTGGCGGCTCGACGGCTCCCTCGACCCGGGCGACGTCTCCGCCTCCGACGTCGACGACCGCCGGGCTCAGGTGGGCTCCTCCGACCTGGCCACGATCGTCTACACCTCCGGCACCACCGGGCGGCCCAAGGGCTGCCGCGTCACCCACGACAATTTGCTTTTCACCGCGCTCAACGTGCTGCGCGGCCCGCTGGAGCCGCTGTTCACCATCAAGGAGCCGTCGGCGCTGCTGTTCCTGCCGCTGGCGCACATCCTCGCGCGGATCATCCAGGTCGCGCTGGTCGAGGCGGGCGCGATCATCGCGCACACGCCGAACATGAAGAACGTCGCCCCCGACCTGCAGGCTGTCAGGCCCACGTTCCTGCTGGGCGTGCCGCGCGTGTTCGAGAAGGTCTACAACTCCGCCGAGCAGAAGGCCATCACGGGCGGCAAGGGCAAGATCTTCGCCCAGGCCGTGGACACCGCCGTGGCCTGGAGCCGCGCCTCCGGCGGCGCGCCGCTCGGGCTGCGGCTGCGGCACAAGGTGTTCGACCTGCTGGTGTACGGCAAGATCCGCGCGGCCACGGGCGGCCGCCTCTCTGCCGCGGTCTCCGGCGGCGGCGCGCTCGGCGAGCGGCTCGGGCACTTCTTCAGGGGCGCGGGCATCGAGGTCTTCGAGGGCTACGGCCTGACCGAGACGACGGGGCCGACCACGGTCAACATGCCGTACGCCAACAAGATCGGCACCGTCGGCAAGCCGCTGCCCGGCGTGAGCGTGCGCATCGCCGAGGACGGCGAGATCCTGGCCAAGGGCCGCAACGTCTTCCCCGGCTACTGGAAGAACGACGAGGCCACCGCCGAGGTGCTCGACGCCGACGGCTGGTTCCGCACGGGCGACCTCGGCGAGCTGGACGCCGACGGCTATCTGCGGATCACGGGCCGCATGAAGGAGATCCTCGTGACCGCGGCGGGCAAGAACGTCGCGCCGGGGCCGCTGGAGGACGCGCTGCGCGCCCACCCGCTGATCTCGCAGGCCATGGTCGTCGGCGACGGGCGGCCCTTCGTCGCCGCCCTGATCACCCTCGATCCGGAGGCCCTGCCCGCCGCGGCGGCCGAGGCCCGCACGGACCCCGCGGTGCTGGCGCAGGTCCAGGAGGCGGTGGACCGGGCGAACCAGCACGTGTCGAAGGCCGAGCAGATCAAGAAGTTCGCGATCCTGGACGGGGACATCACGGAGGACAGCGGGCACCTGACGCCCACGCTGAAGGTGAAGCGCAACGTGGTGATGCGGGACTTCGCGAAGGAGATCGACGCGCTCTACGACTCCAAATAGCGCGTCGCGCGCACGGTCATGGCCCGCCGGATCGCCATGATTCGTCATGCAATGTCCGTTGACAGTGGGAGATCTTGGGCTTTCGCTGAAAGAAGGTGTGCGAACTCGGGGGAATGTGCAAGGTCCGGCAAGGAGGAACCACCATGGACCGACGTCCGCCGATCTCCCGCCGCAACCTCCTGCTCGGGGCCGCCGCCTTCGGCGTGCCCGCCGCCCTCGCCGGGTGCGGTTCGAGCGACACCCCCTCCGGCGGAACGTCCTCGGGCGGCCTCGGCACCGTCACGATCGGCTCCAACGCCTCCGACGAGATCCCGAAGAAGTCCCTGGAGACGCAGGTCAAGGCCTTCACCCAGGGCACGATCAAGATCAACACCGTTGACCACAACACGTTCCAGGAGAACATCAACCGCTACCTGCGCGGCACGCCCGACGACGTGTTCACCTGGTTCGCGGGCTACCGCATGCAGTTCTTCGCCCAGCAGGGGCTGGCCACCGACATCTCCGACGTGTGGCGGGAGATCGGCGGCGACTACACGCAGGCGTTCAAGGACCAGTCGACCGGAACCGACGGCAAGCAGTACTTCGTGCCGTCCACGTACTATCCCTGGGCGGTCTTCTACCGCAAGAGCCTCTGGGAGGAGAAGGGCTACGAGCCGCCGGCCACGCTGGACGAGTTCACCGCGCTGGCGAGGAGGATGAAGGCCGACGGGATCGTCCCGATCGCGTTCGCCGACAAGGACGGCTGGCCGGCGATGGGCACGTTCGACATCCTCAACATGCGGACGAACGGCTACGACTTCCACATCTCGCTCATGGGCGGCAAGGAGTCGTGGACCGACCCCAGGGTCAAGCAGGTCTTCGACACCTGGCGGGGGCTGATGGAGTACCACCAGCCCGCCGCGCTCGGCCGCACGTGGCAGGAGGCCGGGCAGTCGCTGGCGCAGAAGAAGACCGGCATGTACGTCCTGGGGATGTTCGTCGCCCAGCAGTTCCCCGAGGCCGACCGCGGCGACCTCGACTTCTTCACCTTCCCGGAGATCAACCCGGCGTACGGGACGGACTCGATCGACGCGCCCATCGACGGCTACATGATCTCCGCCAAGGCCAAGAACGTGGACGGCGCCAAGGCGCTGCTCAAGCTGCTCGCCCAGGCCTCCTCCCAGAACATCGCCACCGAGCTGGACCCGGGCACGCTGGCCGCCAGCTCCAAGGCCGACACCTCGGATTACAGCGCGCTGCAGAAGCGCGGGGCGGAGCTGGTGTCGAAGGCCACGCACATCGCGCAGTTCCTCGACCGCGACACGCGCCCCGACTTCGCCTCCACCGTGATGATCCCGTCGCTGCAGTCGTTCGTCAGCGAGCCGGCCGAGATCGACTCCTTACTGGTGAGCATCGAGAAGCAGAAGGCCAACATCTTCCGCTGATGGCCGCCAAGACCCGTCGCTACTCCGCCCGCGACGTGACCGTGCTGGTCATCGGGCTGGGGGTGGCCATCGTCGTCAACGTGGGCCTGATCTGGGGGCCCACGCTGGCCTCCGTCGGGCTCTCGGCCACCGGCTGGAACGGCATCGGCCCGATCGAGTGGGTGGGCGCCAGGAACTACCACGACCTGGCGGCCGAATACCCGCCGTTCTGGTCGGCCGTCCGCAACAACCTGCTCTGGCTGGCCTTCCTGGGGCTGGTCGCGACTCCGTTCGGGCTGTTCTGCGCGGTGCTGCTGGACCGGCGGCTGCGCCTGTCGCGCGTCTACCAGAGCGCCCTCTACATGCCGGTCGTGCTGTCGCTGGCCGTCGTCGGCTTCATCGCGCAGCTCGTCTACTCGCACGACTACGGCGTGCTGAACGCGGTGACCGGGCTTGGCGTGGACTGGCTGGGCGACAGCTCGATCAACATCTGGGTGGTCATGGTCGCGGCCGGCTGGCGGCACGTCGGCTACGTCATGATCATCTATCTGGCCGGGCTGAAGGCGGTCGATCCGGCGCTGAAGGAGGCGGCGGCGATCGACGGGGCCGGGGAGCGGCAGACGTTCTTCCGCGTGGTCTTCCCGACGCTGCGGCCGGTCAACGTGATCGTGCTGGTCATCACGGTGATCGAGGCGCTGCGGGCCTTCGACATCGTCTACGCCATCAACAAGGGCAGGAACGGGCTCGAGCTGCTGTCCGTGCTGGTCACCGAGAACATCGTGGGCGAGGCCAGCAGGATCGGGTTCGGCTCGGCCATCGCGGTGATCCTGCTGGTGATCTCGCTGGGGTTCATCGTCACGTACCTGTCGCAGCTGTTCAAGGAGGAGCGATGACGCCCTCGCGGCGCCCGGTCCGGCCGCTGCGGATGCTGCTCCACGCCTTCCTGGCGCTGGTGGCCCTCGGGTGGGTGCTGCCGCTCGCCCTGGCCGTCTACGCCTCGCTGCGCCCGTACGAGGAGACCGCCCGGCTGGGCTACTTCTCGCTGCCCGAGCACCTCACCCTCGACTACTACGGCCAGGCGTGGAGCCAGGCGGAGCTGCCCCACTACTATCTGAACACGTTGATCATCGTGGTGCCCGGCCTGCTGATCACGTTGCTGCTGGCGTCGTTCACGGCGTTCGCCATCGCGCGGCTGCGCATCCCGGGGCGCAAGGCGCTGCTGATCGTCTTCACCGCCGGCAACCTGCTGCCGCCGCAGGTCCTCATCACCCCGCTCTACACGCTCTACACCCTCGTCCCGCTGCCCGCGTGGCTGTCGGACTCGCAGTCGCTCTACGACTCCTACCTGGGGCTGATCCTCATCCACGTGGCGTTCCAGTTCGGGTTCTGCGTGTTCGTCATGGCGAACTACATGCGCACGATCCCGGAGGAGATCACCGAGGCGGCGCTGGTGGACGGGGCCTCGGTGTGGAAGAGGTACTGGCGGCTGACGCTGCCGCTGTGCCGCCCGGTGCTGGCGGCGCTGTCCACCCTGCAGTTCACCTGGATGTACAACGACTTCCTGTGGGCGCTGGTGCTGATGTCGTCCGGCGACAAGCTGCCGGTCACCTCGGCCCTGAACAACCTGCGCGGCCAGTTCTTCACCGACTACAACCTGCTGGCCGCCGGGTCGATGCTGGTGGCGCTGCCCACGCTGGTCGTCTTCCAGCTCCTCCACAAGCAGTTCGTCGCCGGTCTGACGCTGGGGTCCACCAAGGGTTAGCCGCGATTTCTCACGCGTGTCTCGTTCGGGAACCGGCGTCCGATTGGTTACCGTGGAACGCGCGTCACGGCCCGCGTCACAGCGGGCCCGCTCCTCCTGCCAAGGCTGCCACAGCGACAGAAGGAGTTGCCTGCGTGGACACGGTGACCTCGTGTGCCGGGCCGGCCCGGACCCAGCCGGCCGCCCCGCCCGCCGCGGGCGACGCCCGATGAGCCCTGTGGTCGTCATCGGAGCGGGCCTCGGGGGCCTGTCCGCGGCGATCCATCTGGCCGCGGCCGGTCGCGACGTCACCGTGGTGGAGGCCCTCGCCGAGCCCGGCGGCTGCTGCGGCACGGCGCGCGTCGGCGCGTACCGCTTCGACACCGGCCCCTCCGTGCTCACCATGCCGGGCGTGCTCGCCGAGGTCTTCGGCGCGGCGGGCCAGGAGCTGCGGCACTGGCTGCCGCTGCGCCGGCTGGACCCGTCGTACCGGATGGTCTTCGAGGACGGGTCGCGGCTCGACGTGCGCCCCGAGCGCGAGGCGATGATCGAGCAGGTGCGGGCGGTATGCGGGCCCGCGGAGGCGGCCCGCTACGCGCGGTACCGGCGGCTGCTCGGCGAGATGTTCCGGGTGGAGTGGCCGGCGTTCATCGACGCGGACATGACCAGGCTGCGCGGCCTGGCCCGGCCGGCGGCACTGCTGCGGCTGGCCCGGCTGGGCGGCTTCCGCCGGCTGGACCGCCTGGCGGCCCGCCACCTCACCGACCCGCGGCTGATCAGGGCGCACACCTTCCAGGCCCTGTACGTGGGGCTGTCGCCGCAGCGCGCGCTCGGCATCTACGCCGTCATCGCGCACATGGACACCGTCGGCGGCGTGTACTTCCCCGAGCGCGGCGGCATGCACGCCATCCCGGCCGCCATGGCGTCGCTGCTGGAGAAGCTGGGCGCGAGCATCCGGTACGGCGTGCGCGCCCGCCGGGTCGAGACCGACGGCGACGGCGTCACCGGAGTGCTCATGGCCGGCGGCGAGCGGCTGCCCGCCGCGCAGGTGGTCGTGGCCTGCGACCGGCTGGCGGCCCGGCGCCTGCTGCCCTCCCTGGCGGGCGACTGGCGGCTGCGCCGCCCCCGCCACTCCCCCTCGTGCCTGGTGGTGCACGTCGGCCTGGACCGCGAGCTGACCGGCCAGGCACATCACACGCTGCGCTTCGGCCGGGCCTGGCGGGAGACGTTCGCCGCGCTGGCGGCGGGCCGGCCGCAGCCGGACTCCAGCCTGCTCATCACCTGTCCCGCCCCGGACGGCGAGGCCGCGCCCGAGGGCCACACCGCGCTCAGCGTCCTGGAGCCCGCGCCCAACCTGCGGGCCGCCGACTGGGGCCGCCTGCGTCCTGAGCTCGAGGCGCGGCTGCTCGGCCGCCTAGCCGAGGCCGGTTACGGCGACGTGGCGGGCGCGCCCCGCCTGGTGCTGGACCCGCCCGCCTGGGCGGAGCGCGGCCACAGCGCGGGCACCCCGTTCGCGCTGGACCACCGCTTCACCCAGACGGCGTGGCTGCGCCCCTCCGCGGTCGCCCGGCGGGTGCCGGGCCTGCACTTCGCCGGCATGTACACCGCTCCCGGCGTCGGCGTGCCGCCCGTGCTGATCTCCGGCCGGCTGGCCGCCGAACGCATTCTCAGGGAGACCCGTTGACGCTGACCGCGAGCTACGAACGCTGCCGGCGGCTGCACGCCCGCTACGGCCGGTCCTACTACCTGGCCACCCGGCTGCTGCCGCGGTGGAAGCGGCGGCACGTGCACGCCCTGTACGGTTTCGCGCGCTACGCCGACGAGATCGTCGACTCCTTCACGATGACCGCGGACCGGTCCCGCGCCCTCGACCGGCTGTCCGCCCTGGTCGAGGCCGGGCTCGCGGGGGCGGAGGCGGACGACCCGGTGCTGCCGGCGTTCCTGCACACCGTGCGCTCCTTCGGCATCGACCACGGCGACGTCGCTGCCTTCCTCGCGTCCATGCGCGCCGATCTGTCGGTGACCTCGTACGCCACCTACGACGACCTGCTCGGCTACATGGCCGGATCGGCCGCCGCCATCGGCACGATGATGCTGCCGGTCCTGGAGCCGGCGCCCGGCCGCGCGGAGGCGGCCCGCGAGCCCGCGCGCCAGCTCGGCCTGGCCTTCCAGCTCACCAACTTCATCCGCGACGTCGCCGAGGACTTCGCACGGGGCCGCGTCTACCTGCCGGCGGAGGACCTGGACAAGTTCGGCGTCGACAGGAGCGCGCTGGGAGCCTCCCGCAGCGGGCGGGCGGTCCGGGAGCTGCTCGCCTTCGAGGCCGGGCGCGCCCGCGACCACTACCGCGCCGCCGCCGGCGGCATCGGCCTGCTCGTCGCCTCCTCGCGACCGTGCGTGCGGGCCGCCTTCGACCTGTACGGCGGCATCCTCGACGAGATCGAGCGCCGCGGGTTCGAGGTGCTGGCCGGTCGGGTACGGGTGCCGCGCCGCCGCAAGGCGGCCGTGTTCGCCCGCCACCTGCCGGCCTCCGCCGGGGCGGGCCGGGCCGAGCGCCGCGTCCGCATGGAGCTCCCGTGAGCGCCGTGGCGCCCGTGATCCTGGACGCGATGGGCGGCGACCACGGGCCGGCGGAGACGGTCGCCGGCGCGGTGCGGGCGCGGCGCGCCCACCACGTGCCGGTCGTCCTGGTCGGCGACGAACCGCGCCTGACCGGTGAGCTGCGCGCGCACGGAGCCACGGGCGAGATCGCGGTGGTGCACGCCGACGACGCCGTCCCGATGGCCGAGCGCGGCGCGGTGGCCGCGACGCTGGAGACCTCGAGCCTCGCGGTCGGCTGCCGGCTGGTCGCCACGGGCGAGGGCGGGTCCTTCGTGTCGGCCGGGTCCACCGGCGCGGTGGTCTCGTGCGCGGCGCGCGGCATCGGCCGCTCCGGCGGCGTGCTGAGGCCCGCCCTGGCCGTGGCCCTGCCCTCGCTGCGGGGCGGCGCGAGCGTGCTGGTGGACGCGGGCGCGACAGCCGATCCGAGCCCGGCCATGATGGCCCAGTTCGCCCTGCTGGGCGCGGGCTACGCGCGGGCCGTGCTCGGCCGTCCCGACCCGCTGGTGGGGCTGCTGTCGATCGGCTCGGAGCCGGGCAAGGGCAACCGGCTGGCCCGCCGTGCCGCGGAGCTGCTCACCGGCCTGCCGGTGCGCTTCCACGGCAACATCGAGGGCCACGACGTGCTGACCGGCGCGGTGGACGTGATCGTCACCGACGGCTTCACCGGCAACGTGGTGCTGAAGAACGTCGAGGGCTGCGTCCGCACGGCGCTGACCATGGTCGTCGAGGCCGGCCTCGCCTCCCCGGAACGGCTCGCCGAGTTGGCGAGCCGCTACGCCCCGGAGACCCACGGCGGCGCGGCCCTGCTCGGCCTGCGCGGCACCGTCGTGGTCGCGCACGGCTCCTCGCCGGCGGCCACCATCGCCCGGGCCTGCGTGATGGCGCACGCGCTGGCCGAGCACGGCCCGGCGACGGGGATCGGGACCGGGACCGGGACCGGGACCGGGACCGGGACCGGGATCGAGACCGGGACCGGGATCGAGACCGGGACCGGGATCGAGACCGGGATCGAGACCGGGATCGAGACCGGGATCGAGACCGGGGTCGCTGTCGCTGCCGCGGAGCCGGTGACGTGACGCGCTCAGCGCAGCGGGTCGACGCCCTCCCAGGTGCCCTCGCTCGCGTACGGGATGAAGCGGGCGAACAGCTCCTCGGCGTACCAGTCGTGCGCGCGTACCCGCTCGATGACCCGCCGGTGCGCCCGGCCCCGGTAGGCGAAGGCGCGCACCGCCTCGTGGTCGCGCCACAGCGAGAAGGTCGCCTGGCGGGCCAGCGGCCACTCCCCCATGCCGATCGAGGCGAGGCAGCCGTCCTGGCGCCGCAGCAGCTCGTCGACCTCTGGCACCGACCGGTAGAAGGCGAGCAGGCGGCCGGGCCGGATCGACGCCCTGGTGAGCACCGCGACGGGCCCGCCGTCGCCGCCGCCGCGCCGGGCCGCCAGGCCGTCGAAGGGGTCGCGTCCCGACCAGGCGCCGCGCGAGGACACCGGGGCCAGCCGCACGTGCCACGCCTCGCACGCCTCCGCCCGCCAGCGGGCGGCGATCGGCGAGGCCCGCAGGAACTCCTCCAGATCGCCCTCGCCACGCCAGACCGCGAACAGCGCCCACCGGCGCAGATCCGCGCCCAGCGACATGGTGCGGCCCCGGCCGGTGCCGAGCAGCCGCCAGAACAGCAGCCCTCCGGCGCGCCGCAGCAGCGGCCGGTCGAAGGCCATGTGCTTCATCGCGCCGGCGCTGCCATACCGGATGAGGTGGAACGACGCGATGGTCGAGGTGCTCACGGCGGTCATCGCCGGCTACCTGCTCGGCTCGGTGCCGGTCGCGGTCCTGGTGGCGCGCGCGCACGGCGTCGATCCGCGCGACGTCGGTGACCGCAACCCGGGGTACTGGAACGTCAAGGAGCAGCTCGGCCCGCGCGCGGCCGTCCCGGTGTTCGCCGGCGACACGCTGAAGGGCGTACTGGCCGCGCTGGCGGGGCTCCTGGTCAGCGGCGCCGACACCACCGCGCTGGGCGCGGTCACGGGGGCGAGCGTGGTGCCGGTGTACCTGGCCGTGGCGGCGGCCATGGCCGGGCACGCGTGGCCGGTCTTCGCCGCCTTCCGGGGCGGTCGCTCCGTTCTCACCTTCGCGGGCGGCATCGCGGTCATCTGCCCGCCGGCGTTCGTGCTGGCGGTGGCCGTGCTGGCGGTGACGGCGGTGGCCCGGCGCTCGTTCGCGGTGGGGGCGCGCCTGGCGGTGTTCAGCGTACCGGTGCTGCAACTGCTGTTCGCGCCGGCGGAGCTGGTCGCGGCCACCGGCGGGCTGATGTGCCTCATCGGGCTCCGCTTCGGCCAGGCCGCGCTGTCCGCGCGCCGCCGCTGACGTCCAATGCGCCGCTTACGTCCGATGCGCTGCTGAGGTCCGATGCGCTGCTGAGGTCCGATGGGCCGCCGCCCACGTCCGGCGCGCCGCCGACGTCCGGCGCGGGCCTGCTGGGGTTCGGCGCGCCCCGGCCGGCGGCCGGGTAGGTGCGTCCGCGCCACGTACGGACCGGCCGTAGCGTGGCCTGCGTCAGCCGGAGCGCGGACGCCGGGTCGAGCAGCGGCGACAGCAGCAGGCCGGTGCCGGGCTCGCGGTAGCTGCCGCGCAGCGCACCGGCCAGCAGCAGGCGCATCGCCAGCAGGGCCACGTCCAGGCCGGTGGGCCGGCCGGCGGCCAGGCGGAGCACGGGCAGCGCCCCGGTCAGCCAGATGACCGCCAGGTCGGCCGCCTGCCGGCCGGGCCCGGTCACGTCGCGCAGCGGCAGCGAGCGCCCCCACTCCCGCCACAGCTCTCCGACCGAGTCGTGCATGTCGACCTCCAGCAGGTCGCCCGCGTCCAGGAAGCCCACCCTCCAGCCGCGCCCGGCCAGGGTCCTGGCCAGCGCCACGTCGTCGGTCATCCGGTCACGCACCAGCGCGAACCCGTCCGCCGCGAGCATCCGGTCCCGGAGGAAGGCCGTGCACTGGCCGTTGGCGACGACGCGGTGCGGCGGCGGCGGGCTCTCCTGGCCGATGGGCCCGAAGCGGTAGACCAGCGTCGCCAGCATGGACGCGTGCAGGGCCTGCTCCAGCGCTCCGTCGCAGACGAACCGGGGGCCCGCGCTCACCAGGTCGTACCGTCCCAGGGCACCCGCGAGCGCGCCGAACAGGCCGGGCGCGGGCCGCGCGTCCGCGTCGAGCGTCACCACCATCTCACCCACGGCGGCGGCCACCCCGTGGCGCAGCGCCCACTGCTTGCCCACCCACCCTCCGGGCAGCGGCTCGGCGGTGACGACCTTGGCACCCAGCGAGGCGGCCACCTCTGCCGTGCCGTCGCGGGAGCCGTCGTCCACCACGATCACCTCGGTGACGGCCGGGGCCGCGAGGACGGAGCGCAGGCACGGGCCGATCCTGGCCGCCTCGTCGCGAGCCGGGATGACCACGGAGATCGTCACGTCGGCGGTCGGGACGGGCAGGAGCGGGGGCAGCCGCCGCCGGCCGCGCGCGAGCCTGCAGGCGACGACGGCGGCCGCCACGGCCTGAGCGGCGGCGAGCGTCGACAGCGCCCACCGCCTCGAAGGGCGCTGTGCCGGCGCCGATCGCCCGGGAAACAGCGGCGCCGATGTCCACCGTCCGAGAGACGGCGGCGGCGTGCGGCGGCGTGGCGGGCGCGGCGTCATCGTGTGCCGCCCTCGAAGTCGCGCGCGACCAGCCCGGCCACGATGCGGGCGCCCAGAACCACCATCGGCAGCCCGCCGCCCGGGTGCACCGAGCCGCCCACCAGGTACAGGCCGCGCCGCGGGCCCCGGTTGCCGGGACGCAGGAAGGACGACGACCTGCCCCGGTAGGCGCTGCCGTAGATGGCGCCACCCCAGGCCCCGTAGCGGTCGCGCAGGTCCGCCGGGGTGAAGACGTCGGCGAAGCGCAACCGGCCCGCCAGGTCGTGGCCGCGCTCGGCCAGCCGCTCCAGCACCAGGTCCCGGTACGCCTCCACCCGGATCGGCCAACGGCGCGGATGGCGGGCGGGCACGTTGACGAGCATCGTCCAGTTCTCCGAGCCCGGCGGCGCCTGGGAGGGGTCGTCCACCGCCGAGCAGCCGATGTAGACGCTCGGGTCGAGTGGCGGGCTGCCGCGGTCGAAGATGTCGGCGAACTCCCGTTCGTAGTCGGCGGAGAACAGCACCGAATGGTGGGGCAGCCCGGGCGTGCGCCCCTCCACCCCGGCCAGCACCAGCAGCGCCGACGACGAGAGCCCCAGCCGGGCGATCCGGCGCAGCCGCCGGCGATCGGGCAGCAAGCGGGCGTACAGGGCGGCGGCATCGGTGTTGGCCACCACGACGGCGGACGGGACGCGTTCCCCGCTCGCCAGCCGCACCCCCGTGACCCGGGAGCCGTCGGCCTCGACGGCGGCGACCGGCTCGGACAGGTGCACCTGCACGCCGGCGGCCTTCAGCAGCAGGGCCAGGTCGTCGGCCAGCCGGGCCAGGCCGCCGGGCACGTACCAGATGCCCTGGCCGTGCTCCAGCGCCGGGACGCAACCCAGCGCGGCGGGTGCGCGGTACGGGTTCGAGCCGGCGTAGGTGGCGTAGCGGCCGACGTACTGCCGCAGCCGGGGGTCACGGAAGTAGTGGCGGGCCAGCCCGTCCAGGGTGCGCCCGGGCGCCACGGCCAGCAGGTCGGACAGCCGGGCCTCGCCCGGCTGTCGGATCAGCGGTCCGGCGAACGCGGTCCGGTTCGCCGCCCGCAGGCAGCCTCGCGCCCAGCCGTGGAAGGCCCGCCAGGCCCGCCCCTCCCCCGGGGCCAGCCGCTCCACCTCGGCGGCCATCCGCTCCGGGTCCCGCCTGGCGTCCAGCACCGTGCCGTCGGCGAACCGGTAGCGGCACAGCAGCTCGGGCTCGATCAGCTCGCGCTCCAGCCCCAGCCCGCGGAACAGCTCCGGCATCGTGAGCAGCGAGGGACCCAGGGAGAAGGTGAATCCGTCACGGCGATGCTCGGCCAGCTTGCCGCCCAGCCGCGACGCCCGCTCGTACAGGCGTACCTCGTGCCCCCGCACGGCGAGCAGCAGCGCGCACGCCATGCCGCCGACGCCGCCGCCGATCACCGTCACCTCTGCCATGGCCGCCTCCAGGCCGGCGCGGCGAACGCGCCCATCGTGATCCCTCCCGCCACCGCCACCGCCAGGTCGGGCGGGTCGAACACCGCCGCGAAGGCGACCGTCTCCATCACCGCCATGACCGTGTACAGCGCCAGCAGCCCCCGCCCCGCGCCGGCACCGCCGCAGACGCGCCCGACGGCCAGCATGACCAGCGCCGACACCAGCAGCCAGCCCGCGAAGTTGGTCAACGGGATGCCGCGGTAGAAGCCGTCCTCGACCCAGCTCCACAGGCCCAGCCGGACCATCTGCGGGTCCAGGAACAGATCCCAGGCCGTCAGCGCGCCCGCGCCCGCGCAGACCCGCGCCCACCCGCCCGCCGGTACGACGGCGGCGGCCACCGCGTACGCCGCCAGCCCCATGCCGCCCCAGGCCAGCGCCACCACCACGGGAACGCCGGCCACCTGCGGCCACAGCACGTCGCTGTAGCGGTACGCGCCGAAGGGGAACCCGGTCAGCACCCCGATGACCTCGGCCGCGTACCCGATCGCCACCGCCGCGCAGAACGCGCCCGCCGCCCTGCGCGGACCCCACGCGCCCGCGGCGAAGGCGACGGCGCACGCCGCCAGCAGCACCACGATGGGACCGGTGAACCGCTCCGGCCGCGCGTCCAGGCCGGACGCCACCTGCAGGCCCACCATGGTCAGCAGGCACAGCGCGCCCACCGCGCGTGCCGGCCCGAGGGCCGCGCGTCCCGCCCGTTCGCTTCGCGTCTGTTCCACACGCCGTCTTTCGCAGCCGCCGCATCCACGGATGCACGTGCCCCGTCGCGTCCCAAGCGAGCTTCACGGCCGTCCGAGCATCAGGACAAGATTCGCTCCCGCCACAGGGCCGGCGCCCTGACGCGGAGGTTGCGGTCCGGGCGCAGGTGCGGCGCCGCTCGTCCCGGGTACGGGGGGAGACGATGCAGACCTTCCTGCCCTACGCGGACTTCGTCGCGACCGCGCTCGCCCTGGACGTGCGGCGCCTGGGCAAGCAGCGCGTGGAGGCGGTACAGGTGCTGCGCGGGCTGACGGTGGCGAACTACGGCTGGCGGAACCATCCCGTGGTGGCCATGTGGGCGGGTTACGAGGAGGCGCTCACCCGCTACGGCCTGGAGATCTGCGGCGTCTGGTGCGCGCTGGAACACGCCGACACCTGCGCGGCGACCCTCCACGCCGACTACCGGCGTGCCCTCGGCGCCGAGACGGTGCGCTCCCAGCGGGAGCTCGGCGAGGCGGGCGAGCTCCCGCCGTGGCTGGGTGACGAGGCGTTCCACCTCAGTCACCGCTCCGCCCTGGTGCGCAAGGATCCGGAGCACTACCGGTCGCTCTTCCCCGGTGTGCCCTCCGACCTCCCCTACGTGTGGCCCGCGTCGGACCGCCCTCGCCGCGCGGCGGAGAGCCCCCTCGGCCGCCCGGATCCCGGGTGAGGTCCGCGGGACGGGGTCAGAGCAGCGCGTGGAAGCGGGCGGCCACCTGGTCCCACGCCCATTCGCGGGCGACCCAGTCGCGCCCGCCCGTGCCCATCTTGCGTGCCTTGCCGGGATCGCTCAGCAGCTCCACGATCGCCTGGGCGACCTCGCCCGCGTCCTCGCCGTCCACGACCAGCCCGGTCTCGCCGGGCCTTACGGCGTCGGGCGCGCCGCCGGACGCGCCCGCCACCACCGGCAGCCCGGTGGCGGACGCCTCCAGGAACACGATCCCGAGCCCCTCCACGTCCACCCCCCTCCACCGGGTACGGCACGGCATCGCGAACACGTCGGCGGCCGCGTAGTAGCCCGGCAGGCTCGCCGCCGGCACCGTGCCGGTGAACCTGATCGACTCGTGTCCCGCCGCCAGCCGTTCCAGCGTCCTGCGGTACGGCCCGCCGCCCACCAGCAGCAGCACGGCGTCCGGCACCGCCCGCAGCACCCGGGGCCAGGCCCTGATCAGCTGGTCCTGGCCCTTCCTCGGCACCAGCCGCGACACGCACAGCACCACGGGGCGGCCGTCCAGGCCCAGCTCGGCCTTGGGGGTGCCGGGGCTGAACTGGGCGAGGTCCACGCCGGGCGCGAGCCGTACCAGCTTGCCCGGGGGGACGGCGGCGGCCAGGCGCCGGCGCGTGTACTCGCCCAGATAGGTCATCACGTCGGCGTGCCCGCCGATCCTGCGCAGCGCCGCACGGAAGCCCGGCGCGCCCGCCCACGACGCCTCGTGGCCGTGGGTGAGCATCACCACGCGCCTCGCGCCCGCCCTGCGCAGGGCGGGCGCGAGCAGCCCGAGCGGCGCCGCCGCCCCGAACACCACGGTCCGCGCGCCGTGCCCGGCCACGAGCCGGGCCGCGCGCCGCGCGACGTCCGGGGTCGGCAGCATGAGCCGCGTCGGATGCCGCACGACGGGGTACGGCTGGCGCGCGTCGAACTCCTCGCAGCCCGGCCAGGCGGGCGCGTAGACGACCACGCCGGGTGTGCGCAGCGCGAGACCGTGCACGAACGACTGGATGCCGCCCGGCCTGGGCGGGAAGTCGTTGGTGACGATGAGCACGCTCGCCCCGGCGTGGTTGACGTCAGGTGTCACGGCACCGGCACGCCGTTCAGTTCGGCCCAGGCGCGGGCCATCGCGATCCGCTCGGGGCTGGAGGGATGGGAGGCATAGAGCACATATTCCACCGCATCCGGCGACAAGTCGGAAATATTGGTGACTGCCAGATGTTTCTGCATCTCGATGAAGGTCGCCGGATCCTGCGTCAGGTCGAGCGCGTGCAGGTCGGCCCTGGCCTCGATGTGGCGGGTGACCAGGTTCTCGGCGGGGCTCATGATCAGGGACCCGATGGTCATCAGCCCCATGATCGCGCCGACCGCGCGGGGATCGCCGATCGACGTGACGCCGACGCGGCGACTCACCGGGCCGAAGATCAGGAACAGCAGGATGGCGCCCAGCGCCGCGCTCAGCGCGCCGATGAACGTGCCGTAGAGGACGTCGTCGCGCTTGGCGTGGCCGAGCTCGTGCGCCACGACCAGCTCGATCTGGGGCTGCGGGGCCTTGAGCAGCGTGTCGTAGACGACGATCCTGCGCGTGGCGCCGAAACCGGACACATACGCGTTGAGCGCCGTCGTCCTGCGCGAGGCGTCGGCCACGAGCACGTCCTCGACCGGAACGCCGTCACGCTCCGCCATGGCGAGCAGGCTCGTGCGCAGCGGGCCCTGCCGCATGGGTGTGAAGTCGTTGAACAGCGGCGCGAACACCACCGGGTAGACGAACGACACCACGATCGTCAGCGCGAACGCCCCGGCGGCGGCCGGGATCCACCAGCGCCTGAACCTGCGGGCCAGCGCCACGAGCACGAGCAGCGTCAGGCAGAGCAGAGCCGCCTCGACGCCGATGTTCTTGAGCCGGTCAGCCGCCCACGGGCCCCACTGCTGCGTGGACAGGCCGTAGTCGCGCAGCAGCGTCTCGACCCAGATGGCGAGCGGCAGCTTGACCAGCTGGATGAGCGCGGTGATGACGACGACGCCGAGGATCACCCGGGCCCACCAGGGCCCCCTCAGCCACGCCACCAGCTTCGCGCCCACCGGGGTGGCCACCAGCAGCCCGGCGATGACGAGACTGATCGCGAGCGCCAGGTAGCTCGGCAGCGTGGTGGCCGCGTCGAACGCCTCCGACCTGGCGATCTGGGCGGCGGTGAAGTCGCGCGCGGGGTCGGGCGGGCCGGAGGCGATCAGGTGCCAGGGGGTGCTGAAGGCGGCCACGGCCACGGTGACCAGGCCGAGCAGCACGGCCGCCACCCCCGCCTGCCGCCACCGCCGCCGCTCGCCCGCCTCCCCTCCGCGTGACCCGCCCCCTCGACCGGCTCCCGGGCCGGACGCTTCCTGGCCGAAAGCTTCCGGGCCGGACGCTCCCGAGCCGGACCCTGCTTGGCCGGACGCTTCTTGGCCGGACGTGGATCCGCCGCCCTCGTCGGACCGGCCGTCGCCCGGCCGCTCCTGCCCGTCCCCGTTCACGGACACACCGCTGCCCGCCCCTCCGGTACGCGGCCCGGAGCCGAGGGCCGTCACCGAGCCCCCCACCTCCTCGCCGGCCTCCTGCGCCGCCTCGCCCGTATCTCGGCGTTCGCTCATCTACTTCTGCCTCCCCCTCACGCGAGCTGGTCCCGCACGTAGTCGCGCCACCGTGCCGTCAGCGTGGCCGCGGAGAGCCCGAGCGCGGCGAGCGCCTGATCGACGCCGTTCGCCCGGGCCTCACGGTAGAGCCTCACCAGCGTCCCCTCACCGAACCGGTCAGCGATGAAGCGACACGCCAGCCAGGCCTCCTGGTACGCCCGGGCGAGGCGGAGCGGGTCCCGGCCGTCGGCCGCGAAAGCCGCAGGTCCCGGCAATTCACCCGGAATCCGCCCGGCCCGGACCTCGACGGCCAGCTCGGCGGCGGCGATCCGCACGGGCAGCCCGGAGTCGCGGTAGCCCACGTAGTCGGCGAACCCCTCGTAGAGCCAGATCGGCAGGCCGTCGGTGCCCGCCGTGACATGGGTGAGCTCGTGGGCGAGGACGACGTCCTTGCCGGTGGAGTTGAGCCGGGCGAAGACCTCTGGCACGACGATCACCCGCCCGCGGTCGGCCACCGCGGCCAGCCCGTCGACCGACCCCACCCGTGCCAGCGCGGCGGCCTCCGCGGCGGTGCCGGGAACCACGATCAGCGGTCGTACTGGCCCGCCCAGCACCTCCGCGACCCGCCGCCCGGCCGCGTCCGCCCTGCGCGCGAGATCCCGCAGCTCGCCGGGCGCCGCGTGGTGCCCGACGACGACGGACCGCGCCCCGCGAACCACGACGCCGCCGTCAGGCCACAGGTGGCGGGCCTGGGACGGGAGGATGGGAGACTCGGGGGTGGGCGCGCTGGCGGGGACGACGGCGAGCACCGCGATGGCGACCACCGCGGTGCGCCGACTCACCCACCCCGACACGATGCCCGATCGTAGCCGCCCACCCACCCGCTTTCGCCCCGTTCAACCCCTGCTGATCGCGGGGCCACCGTGTCCGGGGACGCTGTGGTGCGACGGCTTACGGCGACTGCGGCCGAGGCCGGAGGGCGCAAAGGCGAACGGTGCTGAGGTGGAGCCGACTTCGGGCGTCGGGGTGTCGAGGCGGTGGGGGCAGGGGCGGGCGCAGAGCTCAGGCGCAGCGCAGGACGCGGGCGGGGGCACCGGGCGCGGGGCGGGGGCACCGGGCGCGAGTGCAGAGCGCAGGCGCGGAGGCGGGCGCGGGCCTGAGGCGCGGGCCTGAGGCGCAGGCTCGGGGGTCGGGACGCCGGGGACTCGGGGCGCGGGGTCGCGCGGGGCTCCGGCGGGGCGCTCGGGGGTTCTGAGGGCCGTGAGGGCTCTGGAAGGACCTGTGGACGTGAGGTAGCCG
Organism: Nonomuraea phyllanthi; assembly: GCF_006334985.2. Lineage (GTDB taxonomy): Bacteria > Actinomycetota > Actinomycetes > Streptosporangiales > Streptosporangiaceae > Nonomuraea > Nonomuraea phyllanthi. The sequence goes on along the minus strand of NZ_VDLX02000009.1, from coordinate 296,129 downwards.
GCCCGGGCGACCGGACGGCAGGAGCGGCCGAGCACTGACGACTCGGATGAGCGGCTGGGGAAAAAGCCAAGGCCCGGGACCGTCCGCCATGGCAGGGCGGACGGCCCCGGGTTCACCCCCTCGCAGGTCAAGGTTGCGGCGTTGCGGTGGCCGGCCATGTGCGGGTCAGCGGGCGTCTCCCTGGAGTCCCTCAGCCACGTGCGGCGACTGGCGCCAGACCGGCCGTGCCGTAACCAAAAGAAGGAGGGGGTTACGCGCCGGGACGGACCGCGCCCACGAACGACGACTTGCGCCATCCGCCCAGCCGGTCGATGCGCACGCGTTCGCCCGTCCTGGGCGAGTGGATCATCTTGCCCTTGCCGACGTACATGCCCACGTGGCCGAGCCCGTTGAAGAACATCAGGTCGCCGGGCTTGAGGTGCCGCCACGAGATCTTCTTCTTGACGCCGGCGAACTGGCTGCTCGCCACGCGCGGGATCTTCACGCCGGCCTTCCTCCAGGCGAACTGGACGAGGCCGGAGCAGTCGAACGAGCCGGGACCCGTGGCACCGTACCGGTAGGGATCACCGATCTGGTGCTTGGCCACGGCGACGGCCTTGCGGGCCTTCGACTTCTGCCGGGCGATCCTGGCCGCCTTGCGTGACGCGGCCTTGGCCGACTTCGAGGCGCGGGCGGTGGTGACCGCCTTCGCCGCGGAGTCGGAACTGCTCGAACCGCCGGCCGCTTCGGTGCTCGACTGGCCGGCCGTCACGCCGGTCAGCCGGCCGACCGGTGTGTTCGTCGTGCTGGTCGTGTTCGTCGCCGCCTGCGCCGTCGAGGCAGGGAGGGTCAGACCTCCGGCCGTCACGGTCATCGTGAGCGCTACGCCACTCAGGGCAAGGCGGGACAAACGGGGGTTATGCAGGGAGGTAGACAGGATTGCTCCTTGAGTCTTCCACGAATGCCTACCGGGTTAGCTGACGGATTCGGGCCTGGAAGTAGCCCTACGGCGCGATCTGCGCGCCGATTCACCCCTGATCCCTGGGGAACTGGGATCGCTGGGTCCCCGGCTCCGTGCCTCCTGGCTGCACGGATTCGGCGGGCCGACCGCCCGATGAAACGGAGTTCACATGGGGATGTGCGGGCGGTGACCAGCGGATCTTCATCTGTCTCGCATCGGGAGGGACCGATGCGGGTTCGCGGAGGACATGGCTTGTTCGCCGCGACGACGCCAGAAGCTACGCCGAACCGCGACGAATCAGCAATTCGAGACTTGTCCTGTAAAGATCCGCTAAAGGGGTTTGTAAGAGTGAAAATCCCTGCTGGGACCCCAGGCACCGTTATTCAAATGTGACCCTGCTCACACTTGCTTTCGCAGCCGTTTGTCAGGCCACGATTGTCGCGTTTGTCACATTTGTTGCATGGTCATCCCGGGTCGCCGACTCCCAGGAACGTTCCAAAAACGCGATGCCGCGTCAACGATGCGGCATCGTAGATGACGGCGCTACGGGCGGACGGCACCCACGAGGCTGCGGCCGTAGGAGGAGAGGGGGACCACCTTGACCACGTCGCCGGTCTGGGGCGCGTGCACGATCTTCCCGTTGCCCGCGTAGATGCTGACGTGCCCGAGGCCCTCGCTGAAGATGAGGTCGCCGGGCTGGAGGTCGTCCAGGGAGACCCTGCGGCTGGCCCCCCACGCCCACTGCTGCCACGTCGTACGGGGCAGCGACACGCCGCCGGCCCGCCACGACGCCTGGGTCAGCCCCGAGCAGTCGTAGCCGCCCGGCCCCGTGCCCCCGTAGACGTACGGCTTGCCCACCTGGGCGTAGGCGAAGCGCAGGACGGCGGCGGCATTGCCCGAGGCGGGGCCGGTGTACTTGATGCCCGTGCTGTTCGGGTTGCCGGGGTTGTAGGCGCCCAGCCTGTTCAGGAGCTTCTTCTGCTCGGTGATCAGCTTCGTGATCTCCGAGCGCTCCTTCTCGACCCCGTCCCGCTCCTTGTCCGCCGCCTCCAGCGCCTTCTGCGCCTTGTCGCGGTCGGACTTCAGCTCGCGGTTCTCGCGGTCGAACGCGGCCAGCTTCTCCGCCCGCTCCTTCGACATCTGCCCCGCGATCGTCAGCCCCGCCAGCAGCGCCCGCGGGTCGTCCGCGCCCATCAGCCCGGGCAGGGAGGTCACGTCGGCGCCGATCTTGTAGCTGTTGACGGCGATGCCGACCACCTCGGTACGCAGGTCCGCGACGGTGGCGAGCTTGCGCTTGTAGCTGGTGTTCAGCTTGGTGTAGGTGCTCTTGGCCTTCTTGTAGCGCTCGTTGGCCGTGTTGTAGCGGTCGACGACCTTGTCGGCCTTGTCGTTGAGCTTCTCCAGCTTGGCCTTGGCCTGCGAGATCGTGGGTTTGGGATCGGCGGCGGCGCCTATGGGGGCGAGGACCAGTCCGAACGCGAGACCCGCGGCCACCGGCACCCTGCCAAACCTCACTGTGTCGCCTCCAAGGGGGATGGATCTGGGGCGAAATAGTACAGAAGTGGCGGGTGGGGCTCACCCGAATGCAGCAAATCGTAATCTAGGCCCGGCCGAGCCTGCGCAGCAGCAAACCAGACGGAACGGGTCTGGCTCCCATCCGCCGGACGGACTCCGCCACCTCGCGGTCCGACGAGACCACGGCGATGGCCCGGCCGGGCGGCTCGGCGCGTACGAGCTGGCGGATCAGGTCGTCGGCGATCTCCCCCGGCTCGCTGAACAGCACCCGCACGCCGCGCGGCGCCACCACCTGCACGGGGGCGTTGAGCTCGGCCCCGTCGAACACCACGGTGACCTCGACCCTGGTCTGCGCCACCAGCCCGCCGAGCCCGGTCATCAGCCGGTTGCGCTGGTCGGCGAGGGTGAGCGTGCCGTAGCCGGTCTTGGTGACGTTGTAGCCGTCGATGATCAGGTGGATCTGCGGCAGGGCCAGGAGCTGGTCGAGGAGCTGCGGGTCGTCGTCGGCCAGGGCACGCGCGGGCACCCCGCGCACGCCGGGCCGCTCCCCGGTGACGGCGGCCACCGAGTCGGCTGGCCGGCTGATCGTCGTGGGCAGCGCCAGCTCCCTGCGCAGCCCGGCCGAGGCGTCCTGCAGCGCGTCGAGCAGCACCCTGATGCGGGCGTCCTCGATGCTCCTGCCCTCGCGGGCGGCCCGGCGGGAGGCCTCCAGCTGCTTCTCCACGTCGGCCAGGCGCTCGCGCAGCCGCCGCAGCTCCGCCTCGCCCGCCGCGGACGTCGCGGAGGCGGCCGACCTGGTCTCCTGGGCGGCGTGCTCCACCTCCTCGGCACGGCGCAGCGCGGCCTTGGCCCGCTCGCGGGCGTCGTGGAGCTTGCGCCGCAGGTCGGAGTTCTCGGCCCGCGCGGCCTTGATCTGCTCGCGCAGCCGGTCGGCCTCCTCCTTGGCGGCGGTCTTCTGGGCGGCCAGCTGCTCGCGCAGCCGCGCGACCACCTCCTCGCGCTCCGACCCCTCGGCGGCCACCGCCGACCGCTCCAGGTCGGCGCGGGCCGTCTCGATCATCTCGGCCCAGCCGGGCGGCCGGGTGAGGTACGCGGCCGCGGCCACGAGCACGGGATCGGCGGCGGGCGGCACGTTGCCCTCGGCCAGCGAGGAGACCAGCTCCGGCCATCCGGCGGCCACGGACTCGGCCACCAGCTCGCGGAACTCCTTGTCGTTCTCCAGCTGCGCCGCGATGGGGGCGCTGCCGAGTTTGGCGCGCTTGCGGGGGTCGAACTTGGCTATGCCGCGCAGCGGCGGAGGGATGGAGACAGCGGGCATCGTCCCGAGGACCTGAGACGCCAGGTCGACGACATTGAGCCGCACCTGCTCCGGTAGCGGGCGGGACAAGCCTTCACCCGCTGAACTCATCCCACTTGTCCCTTCGTGACATGCCCTTTCAGACAAGGGTACGGCTGTCGCGTACCTGACCGTAACGTCCGCCCGTTCGCGCACGAGCGCTTGGTCGGTGATCTGCGGCCGGACGGGGAGCGGCGCCCGGCCGTGCGGGAACGCCGGGCACGACCTGGTGGAACCGCCCGGTAGCCGGGCCGGGGCGGCGCCTCGGGACGCGGCGCGCGGCCGCGGGCTCCGCACGCTGGAGTGCCGACTTTGTGTGACGTTCCGACGTCGTTACGTTCCGGCGTCGTTACGGGGCCGACGTCGTTACGTTCGGCCGTCGTTTCGGGGACGGCTCGTTACGGAGCCGGGGTCGTTACCCGGGGGCGGGGTCGTTACGTCCCGGCGTCGTAGACGAGCAGCGCGACCTGGACCCGGTTGTTGAGGTCGAGCTTGGTGAGGATGCGCGAGACGTGCGCCTTGACCGTCGGCACGCTCATGTAGAGCTCCCGCCCGATCTCGGCGTTCGACCTGCCCTGCCCCACGGCCAGCGCCACCTCGCGCTCCCGCTCGCTGAGCCGGCCGAGCAGCGTCCTGGCTCGCCGGGTGCGCGCCGCCGCCTCTCCGTCGGACACGTGCGCGATGAGCTGGCGGGTCACCGCGGGCGACAGGATCGGCTCGCCCGCGGCCACCGTCCTGATGGCCTGGACCAGGTCGCCCGGCGCGATGTCCTTGAGCAGGAACCCGGCCGCGCCCGCCCGCAGCGCCCGCAGCACCTGCGCGTCGGCGTGGAACGTGGTCAGCACCACCACCTCGGGCGGCGAGGACGTGCGCCGCAGCGCCTCGGTGGCGGCGAGCCCGTCGACGTCCGGCATGCGGATGTCCATCAGCACCACGTCCGGCCGGTGCTCGGCCACCAGCGCCGGCACCTCCGCCCCGTCACCGGCCTCGGCCACGATCTCGATGTCGCCGACGCCGCCGAGGATCATCGACAGCCCCGCGCGTACCATCGCGTCGTCGTCGACGACCAGCAGCCTGATCATGCGTCCTCTCCAGTCCTCTCCACCGGCCACGGCAGCCACGCCCGCACCACGAAGTCGCCGTCCTCGGTCGTGCCGTGCTCCAGCCGCCCGCCCGCCAGCTCGGCCCGCTCCGTCAGCCCGATGAGCCCGGCGCCCGCTCCGGGAAGCCCGGATCCGCCGGGCGCCTCTGAAAGTCCCGACCCCGCGAGTGCCCTCGGGAGGCCCGATTCAGAGAGCGCCCTCGGAAGACCCGATCCCGCGAGTGCCCTCGGACGTCCTGACCCCGCGAGTGCCTCAGGAAGCGCCGGTCCGGCGAGCCCGGCCCCGGGAAGGCGCGGCCCGTGGCGGCCCCCGGCGGCCGGGTTGCGCACCTCCGCCGACAGCCCCTCGCCGGGCGCGCCCGCGACGGTGACCGCGACGGGCGTGCCGCCCGCGTGCTTGCGGGCGTTGGTGAGCGCCTCCTGGACGATGCGGTAGACGTTGCGGCCCAGCCCTTCCGGGGCGTCGCCGTCGGCGCGCAGGTCGAGCCGCACGTCCATGCCCGCGTGGCGGCACTCCTCGACCAGCGTGGGCAGGTCGGCGAGCGTGGGCTGCGGCCGGTCGGGCACCGGGTCGTCGCCGTCCGGCCGCGCGTGGCGCAGCACGCCGATCACCTCACGCAGATCCTGGAGCGCAAGGTGGGCGTTGGTCCTGATCGCGCCGGCCGCCCTGGCGATCTCGTCGGCGGGCGCGTCCGGCCGGAACTCCAGCGCGCCCGCGTGCAGGCTCAGCATGGAGATGCGGTGCGCGAGCACGTCGTGCATCTCCCTGGCGATGCGCTCGCGCTCCAGCCGCTTGGCCTCCTCCGCGGCGCCGTCGGCGCGCTGCCGGAGCGACCAGACGAGCTGCCGCCTGGCCCTGACCACGATCCCCCACGCGGACACGGTCAGCAGGATCGCCATGCCGAGCGCCGCCGACCACATCCTGTCGAGATCCTCCAGCGGCCGCAGGAGGACATACGGGGCCAGGGTGGCCATGGAGAACAGCATGATCGGCCCGGACACCTTGAACGGCCGGTGCACCGCCACGGTGAACAGCCCGACCACCGAGGCTCCGCCCGACAGCTCCAGGTAGGAGGAGAGCAGGTTCGTCACCACCGCCAGGCCCACCGGCCATCGGCGCCGCAACCACACCGCCGCGCACGACAGCGCCCCCACCACCTGCTCCAGCGCTTGCAGCGGCTCCGGATAGTTCTCGAGCTCCGGCAGGCTCAGGAGCGTGATGCCGCACGCCACCAGGAACATGAGGATGTCGACGATCCAGTCGCGGGTGGAGCGGCGCACCCGGCGGCCCTCGCGGCCGTCTCCGAGCAGCACCGACGGCAACGCCCACCGGTATTCGTGGGCGTGGGCGCCGTCCCCCCGCAGTGCCGTCACGCTCATCGAGGTTAGGGCCTGCCAGGGGTACGGCGACAGCGACCAAAGTCTGTCCCTGCCGAGACCTAGGGCCGACGCGGGCGGCACGGCCTCGCGACGACGCTGGGTGCCATGAAGGCGACGCTGACGGTGCTCGGCTGGCTGCTGCTCCTGCAGGGGGCGGGTGGCCTGCTGAACACCCTGTTCGGATGGTGGCGGTGGGCGCACGACCTGCTCGTGGTGCATCGGCTGCCGTTCCTGGAGGGGTACGAGGTGTTCGCGGCCGTCGTGATCGGGGTGCTCGGGTTCGTGCTGCTGGCCGTGGCCGACTCCGCCGGCAAGGCCGAGGGCGGGAGATGACCGGGATCGCGCGGACGGAGCTGCGCCCGCCGCGCCACCAGGCGGACCCGCGGGCGGTCGCCTGGTGGACCGTGCAGTGGCTGATCCTCATGGTGCCGGTCGGGGCCGCGACGGTGGCGGCGTACTGGATCTTCACCGCGCGGCCGCTCTGGCTGGGCGCGTGCGCGGGGCTCCTCGCCGCGGGCTGCGTGGCGCTGGCCCTCGTGGCGCCGCGCGCCTACTACCGGGTGCAGCGGTGGGAGGTCACCGACGAGGCGGTCTACACGCGCAAGGGATGGCTCACCCACACCTGGCAGGTGGCGCCGATGTCGCGGATCCAACGGGTCGACACCGCGCGGGGGCCGGTGCAGCGGCTGTTCGGGTTGGCCGACGTCACGGTGACCACCGCCTCCTCCGCGGGGGCCGTCAAGATCGAGGGGCTGGACCATGAGGTGGCGGCCGAGCTCGCCGAACGGCTGACCGCCATCACGCAGGCGACGCCGGGGGACGCGACGTGAACGGGTCCGGCGCGCGGGGCGGCGACCGCGCCCTAGGCCACGTCCGCGAGTTCGCCCCGAAGGGACCGCTCGCCCACGACAGGGCAGGCGTCCGGGACGGGGTGGTCGCTTCGAAGGAAGGAGCACCGGTGCCGGATGGGGCCCGGCCTCATGGAGGCCGCCCGGATGAGGCTCGACGAGATGCCGGCCGACCGGATGAGGCCCGATCCGATGGGAGCCGGGCGGGTGCGGGCCAGACGACTGAGGACCGGACGGATGCGGACCGGACGGATGCGGACCGGACGGATGCGGACCGGACGGATGCGGGGTGGCGGCGGCCGGATGGGCGGGGTCTCTGGGCCTCTGGGGTGAAGTCGCTGGCCGTGGCGGCAGGCGCGGTCGCCGGGCTGGCACGTTTCCTGGCGGATCGCGGCTGGGCGCCGGGCAACGTGGTGGCGGCGTGTGCGGCGGCCGCGGTGCTCGTCGTGGCCGCGGTGGTGGCGTACGACATGATCAGGATCCGTACCACCCGCTGGCGGCTCACCCCCGAGCGCCTCGAACTGCGCTCGGGCATCACCGTCCGGCAGCACCGCTCGATCCCCCGCGACCGGGTGCGCAGCGTCAACCTGCGGGCCGATCCGGTGCTGCGGGCCTTCGGTCTCACCGTCGTGAAGGTCGGCACCGGCGAGCACGCGGCCGAGGAGACGGAACTCGCGCTCAACCCGGTGACCAGGCACGAGGCCGAGTCGTTGCGGCGGGCCCTGCTGCGGCAGGGTCCGGTGGAAGGACCGGCTCCCGGCGACGGCCCGCTGGCGGAGTTGCGCTGGTCGTGGATCAGGTACGCGCCGCTCTCGGTGTGGACGTTCACCGGTGCCGCGCTCCTGCTCGGGGCGCTCTACAAGGCGCTCTCCTCGATCGGTGCCAAGGGCGTCGCAACCCGGGCGGCGACCGGCCTGTGGGATTGGGTGATCGCGCAGCCGCTGGTGGCGGTGCCCCTGCTCCTCGCCGTGAACGTGGCCGCCGGCGGTCTCGGCGCCGTCCTGCTGTTCGCGGAGTCCTGGGGCCGCTACCGGCTGGAACGCGAGCCCGGCCGGCTCCGGCTCCGCCGCGGCCTGCTGACCACCCGGTCGCTGACCCTGGAGGAGCGCAGGCTGCGCGGCGTGGAGATCAGCGAGCCGCTGCTGCTCAGGCTGGGCGGCGGTGCCCGCGTCAAGACCATCGCCACCGGGCTCGGCAAGGCGGCCGAGCACGAGACGGAGGACGTCGCGGCCCTCGCACCGCCCCTCCCCCGCGCCCTGGCCTGGCGGCTGGCGGCCAGGATCGCGCGCATCGAGCCGGCGCCCGAACACCACGCGCACGCCCCTGGCCTGAGCACGGCCGACACGCGCATTCTCGGAGCAAGCAGGGCCCACGCCATCACTCCTGGGCCGAGTGAGGCGGCGGAACGGGCTCGCGAGGCGGTCGGAGCCGGCATGGCCGGGCTGACCACGGAGGCGTTGGTGGCGCATCCCGTGGCGGCCAGGCGCCGGCGGGTCGTGCGGGCGCTGGTGACGGCCGCCGTGCCGGCCGCGATGGCGGGCGCGGTGGCCTGGGAGGTGCCGTGGCCCTGGCTGCGGGCGTCGGTCTGGGCGGTCCCGGCGGTGGCGCTGGTGGCCGGGATGTGGGCGGCCGTGGAGGACGCGAGGAGCCTCGGCCACGCGCTCGGCACCCGCCATCTCGTCACCAGGCAGGGCGCGGTGGTACGGCGAACGATCGCCCTGGACCGCCGGGGCGTCTCCGGCTGGACGATCACGGAGACGTACTTCCAGCGCCGCTCGGGCCTGGTCACGGTGTCCGCCGTCACCTCGGCGGGCAAGGGCCGGTACGACGTGGTGGACGTGGGTCGGACCGAGGGCCTGGAGCTGGCCGCCGGGGCGGTCCCCGGGCTGCTGGAGCCGTTCCTGGTCCGCTGTGAACCCGAGCCGTTCCCGGCCCGCGGCTGACGCGAGTGTTTCCGGCCCGCAACTGACGTGAGCGTTCCCGGTCCACGGTGGACGGAAGCCTTTCTGGTCCGCGGTGGACGGGAGCCGTCCGGAGTTCGCCGGGAGCCGTGGGAGAAGCAGTGAGCCGCGTGATCCCCCTCGGTTTGCCCATGCCCCTGTACTGGACAAACACTTTGATCGCGCGGCCCACGACTTGCAGACATAACGTTATTTGTCGCACTTGCAACCGGGTTGCAGCTCCATTAACCGTTGACGTGATCGCCGGTCGGGTGGATGATCCCCGCGTGGTGCCTGGACCGGCGCTCGCCTGCCGAGCCCTCAGCTGCCGCGCGGGCGGGCGGGTGATCATCGAGGACCTCACCCTGGAGTTCGCCCCGGCCGAACGCGTGGCCCTCATGGGGCCGTCGGGGTCAGGCAAGACCACTCTCCTGACGACGCTGGCCGGGCTGCTCCCGCCCGCCAAGGGGCGGGTCCTGGTCGGGGGCGTGCCGCTGGACGAGCAGCCGGAGCTGCGTGCCGGGCTGGCGCTGGTCTTCCAGTCGTACGGCCTGCTGAGCCTGCTCACGGCGGCCGAGAACGTGGAGGTCGCGCTCCGCGCGGCCGGGCGGCCCCCGCGCGAGGCCGTGCGGCTGACGGCCGGGGCGCTGGAGCGGCTGCGGGTGGCCAGGTTCGCCGGTCATCTGGTGGAGGAGCTGTCCGGCGGGCAGCAGCAGCGGGTGGCGGTGGCCAGGGCGCTGGCGTTGCGGCCGCGGGTGCTGCTGGCCGACGAGCCGACGGCCGAGCAGGACGCCGGGCACCGGGCCGTCGTGCTGGACGAGCTGCTCGCGGTGACGGACGACGGCACCACGCTGGTGATCGCGACGCACGACCCCGAGGTGGCCGAGCGCTGCGACCGCGTGATCGAGCTCCGTACGGTCTCCCGGCACCGCTCGGAGAGCCGCCCATGAGCGTCGTCAGGTGCGACGGCATCGTGCAGATCTACAAGGCGCACGAGGTCGAGGTCGTGGCGCTGCGCGACGTGGACCTGGTGATCGACGAGGGCGAGACGGTCGCGTTGCTGGGCCCGTCAGGGGCGGGCAAGTCGACGCTGCTGTGGCTGCTGGCCGGGCTGCTGCGCCCGAGCGCGGGCCGGCTGTGGCTGAACGGCGCCGACATCGGGCGGCTCAGCCAGCGCAGCCTGGACCGGCTCAGAGCCGCTCAGATCGGCATGGTCCTGCAGAATCCCGCACGCAACCTCATCGGCTATCTCTCCGCCGCTCAGAACGTGACGTTCGCCCAGCGCGCGGTCAAGCGCGATCGGCGCCGCGCCGGGGACCTGCTGCGCCGCGTCGGCCTCCAGGACGCCGGTGACCGGCCGGCCGGGCGCATGTCGGGTGGCGAGCAGCAGCGGCTGGCCCTGGCCGTGGCGCTGGCCAACAAGCCGCGGCTGCTGCTGGCCGACGAGCCCACGAGCCAGCTCGACGAGAGGTCGGGCGCGTGGGTCGTGGACCTGATCAAGCGGGCCGCCGACGTCGACGGCACGACCGCCGTGGTGGTCACGCACGACATGTCCGTGAGCGAGGCGCTGGGCCGTACCGTGACGATCAGGGACGGCCGGGTCGGCGCGGAGGGCCGGCGCGGCGAGGACTTCGTGGTGGTCGGCAGGGAGGGAGCCGTGCAGGTGCCGCCCGAGTACCACCACCTGCTGCCGCCGGGGTCCATGGCCAGGATCGAGGAGCTCGAGGACGGCATCGCGCTCAGGCGGGCCGAGCCGTGATCCTGCGCGGCCTGTGGGAGCGCCGCACGCTGTCGCTGGTCGTCCTGATCATCGCGGTCGTGCCGATCGCGTCGGCGGCGGTGGGGCCGATCTACTCGGCCGCCGCCCGCACCACGATCGTCAGGGAGGCGGTGCGGACGGCGCCGCTGGAGGGCCGCGGCTGGCGCTACACGACGACGAGCGGCGGCATCCAGGCCAAGGTCGGCGCGTTCACCAGGGGCGCCGGCTTCACGAACCCGCCGATCTTCGGCATGGAGGCCACGAGCGGGAGGGCGGACGACAAGCGCGCGTTCTCGCTGGTCTGGCAGGACGGGCAGTGCGAGCACCTGACCCTGGCCGAGGGCCGCTGCCCGCGCGCGAGCATGGAGGTGATGGCGGGCCAGGCCTCCGGGTTCGCGCTCGGCCAGACGATCCACCTGAGCGCGGTGCGCAGGGCCGAGGTCGGCGACGCCGGGCGCGACCCGGCGCCGCTCAAGGTCGTCGGCATCTACCGGCCGGGCTCGCCGGCCGACCCGTTCTGGTTCGGCAGGACGCTGTTCGCCCCGCCCGGCCGGCCGGAGGGCGACAAGGCGGACGCGCTGTTCACGGTGCCGGAGACCCGGCTCGACACGTACATCGTCGCGGGCGCCGTCGACTTCACCGGCGCCCGGCAGCCGGAGGCCGGCTGGACCGACTACGGCATCGTCTTCATCGACACGGACCGCATCGAGGGCACCGACATCGACGTCCTGGCCGCCATGCAGGCCGCCGCCGAGAACGCGGGCTCGAACGAGGACACCATCGTCTTCTCCCGCGTCGCCGACGTGCTCCGGGTCGTGTCGGCCAACGCCGGCTCGCTCGGCGTCCCGACGCTCCTTGTGATCGCCCAGCTGGTCGGGCTCGGCTGGATGCTGCTCTTCCAGACCGTGGGCGACCTGGTCAGGGCGAGGGGCGCGGAGATCGCGCTGGCCAGGCTGCGGGGGCATGGACGGGCCAGGGTGTGGCGGTTCGCGCTGGCCGAGCCGCTGCTGCTGCTCGCCGTGGCCGTCCCGCTCGGGCTGTTGCTGGGGCGGGCCGCGGCGGGGACGATGATCGGCGCGCTGCTGCCCGCGGGCGTGCCCGTCCGCTTCCCCGTCGAGGCGGCGCCGGCGGGAGTCGCGGCCATGCTCGGCGGCGTGCTGGCCGCCGCGCCGGCGGCCTGGCGCACGGCCACGCGCCCGGTCACCGAGGAGTGGCGGCGCACCCCGCGCAGGTCGGCGCGGGGCTGGGTGCTCGATGCCGTGGTCCTGTCGATCACCGCGCTCGGCCTGGTGGAGCTGCTGGCGACCGGGGTGATCACGGACGTGTCCGGGCAGAGCTCGAGCGCGATGGCCGTGCCGGGGCTCGTCGCGCTGGGCGTGGCGCTGCTGGCGGGCCGGGCACTTCCGGTGCTGACCAGGCGGCTGTTCGGGCTGACCAGGCGGCACGGCGGGCTCGGCCCGTTCCTGGCGCTGCGGCAGGTCGCCAGGGGGCCGGTCACCGCGGGCAGCGTGGTGGTGCTGGGGGCGGCGTTCGGGCTGGCCACGTTCGCGGTGTCGGCGTGGAGCGCCACGTCGGGCGACTACGAGGAGACGGCCAGGTTCCACAACGGCGCGCCCACCGCGATCACGGTCAGGCCGGTGGAGCCGCGCAGGCTCATCGAGGCCGTGAACGCCGCCGACCCGGGCGGCAGGACCGCCGCGCCCGTCATCAAGGTGCCGGGACCGCCCGAGATGGTGGCCACCGACCCGGCGCGGCTGGCCGCCGTCGGCTACTGGCGGCCCGAGCTGGCCGGCGGGCGCACGCTGGCCGAGGCCGCCGCCGCGCTGCCCGGCCCCGCCACGCCGCGCGTGTGGTTGCGGGGCGACAGGTTCCGCCTCACGGCCGATCACGACCCGCTGCCGAAGGGGTGGTCGGTCCGGCTCTTCGCCACGCTGCGCGTCCCCGGGCAGCTGCGGCCGGTGCAGATCCCGCTCGGAGCGCTGACCGGCCGCTCCGGCACCCACGCCTGGAACCTGCCCCCCGGCTGCGCGGAAGCCGCCTGCGAGCTGCGGGCCGTCCGAGGGGAGACGACGCCGCCGCCGGAGGCCGAGGAGGACCTGTACGTGCGGGTCACCGTCACCGGGCTCGCCACCCGCGCGAACGGCCGCTGGCACGCCCTCGACCTGCCGTCGTGGCGGGTGGACGAGGACCCGGACGCCCGCGACGGCACCTTCGTGGTGACCGTGCCGGGCAACCAGACGCTGCGCCCCTACACCTACGAGCCGCGGCAGGCGGGCGTCGCGGTGGGCGCTCTCGGCGGGAAGGCCGTGCCGGGCCTGGACAACGCGTACGCAGGCCCCGTGCGCACCGTGCTGGCCTCGGCCGCCGGGCCCGGGCTGACCGGCGTGGGCGTGCTGGTGGATCTGGAGCAGGCCGACAGGATGGCCTACGGCGTCCACGACAAGGCCGTCTTCCAGGTGTGGACCAGGTCCGCCGACCCCGCCGCGCTGGAGCGGGCGCTGGAGGAGCAGGGGCTGAGCGTGGTGTCGCGGCGCACCTCGGCCGGGCTGGCCGCCTCGTTCGCCGGTCAGGGGCCGGGGCTGGCGCTGATGTTACTGCTGGTGTCGGCGCTGGCCGCCGCCGCGCTGGCGCTCGGGCGTACCGTGCTCGCGCTCTTCACGGCGGCGAGGAGGCGCACGTACGAGCTGGCCGCCCTGGAGGCGTCGGGCGCCCGCGTGGCGGCGCTGCGGGTGGCGCTTCTGCTGGAACAGGTGATCACGGTCGCCACCGGCACCCTGGCGGGCCTGGTGGCCGGGCTGGTGGCGGCCCGGGCGGCGCTGGGACGGATCCCGCAGTTCGCCGAGCCCCCGGTCACGCCGCCGCTGCCGCACGAGGTCGCGCTCGCGCCCGTCGCGGCCGTCGTCGGCGCCGCCCTGCTGGTCAGCCTGCTGGCCGCGGTGCTGGTCTCGGAGGCCCTGCTGCGCGGCATCCGCGTCGAACGCCTCCGCGACGCGCCCGCCTAGCCGCGCCCGCCCGGCTACGCTCGACCGACCGCGTCCGCCCGGCCCGCCCGCCTCGTCTAGCCGCCCGCCGGCTGCCTGTCCAGCTCGGCCATGTACGCCTTGGCCAGGGTGAGCGCCCCGTCCATGGCCTCCTTCTCGGGCATCAGCTTGACCTTGGGCGAGTTGGTCGCCTCCTTCTCCGGCCGCTGGTGCCCGGAGTAGTCGACCTGGACGACGACCGCGCCCTTGCGGACCAGCACCGTGCCGGAGGACGCCGAGACGTCGCTGTGCCGGTTCTTGACGAACACCTGGTACGCCTGGTCGCCCAGCTCCTTGAGGTCGGTGACCTTGCTCCAGGAGATGCCGCCGATGGACGACTCGGACATGTTCTTGTCGCCGCCGCGCTCGCTGGCGTAGTAGCTCCTGGCCGCGGTCTCGTCGGCGCCGCCCGCCCGGTTCGTGAACCGGTGCACGGTGATCAGCGCGCTGCGGATCTTCTTGTTCTCCGCGCCCTCGCCCGGCAGGTCGAGGTTGAGCCAGCGGCACTCGGTCTGGACGTCGGCGCCGACCTGGGCGCCGCGCGCCCGCGTGGTGGGCTCGGGCACGAGCCGCGTGGCCACCTCGCCGACCGCCTCGCAGTCGGCGGGGAAGGCGGCGAGGACCGTCGGCGAGGGCGTCGGGCGGGCGCTCGGCGAGACGGTGGCGGACGCCGAGGGCGACGGCGCCGCCTTGGCCAGCACGCCGGGGTGCTGCGACTGCCAGGTCCGCACGCCCTCGGCGAAGTGCTTGACCAGGCCGCTGACCTCGCGGATCGCGTTGTCCTCCGTGATCGACTGCACGGTCTGGTTGGACAGGATCTCCGCGTCCTTGCGCTGCTGCCCCGCCTGGAACTTGACCTTGATCGTCATGTCGCCGACCCGGGCGTGGGCCTCGCCGTAGGAGTACCACAGCAGGTTGCCGTCGCGGCGCCAGGTGTACTGTGCGAACGCGCCGTCGCCGACGCCCTCGATGTCCTTGACCGGGGAGACGTACTCCTTCTCGTCGGGTTCGAGCGAGGGCTTGGCGGTCTCGCCGAACTTGCCGCCGCGGTAGTCGACCTCGTACGAGTTCTGGGCCATGGCCCGGCCGGTCTTGGCGCCGTCGCCCTTGTGCTGCTCGATCCGTACGTCGATCTCCCGCTTGCGCCAGAACTCGCCGAACGAGATGCGTTGGTTGTTCCAGTTGCAGGTGAAGGAGACGGTGTAGTCGCCGTCCCTGGACGACTCCGAGACGGTCGCGTCGGGCACCAGCCGCTCGGCCTCCTCCTTGGGCAGCATCGCGCACACGTCGGGACCCGCCGCCTCGGTGGGCGCGGTCCGCGAGGCCCGCGTGGCCGTGGCCACGGGCGGCGCGCCACCGCCGCCGGAGAGCCTGTCGACGACGAGGTACGCGCCCACCCCGCCCACGGCGACCAGCACGACGACGGCGGCGGCGATGGTGGGCAGCAGCCAGGGCGGCCGCGGCGGGCGCGGGACCGGCGGCATCGGGGGCATGGGGTGCATGGGGGGCAGCGTGGGCGGCTGGGTCGGCGGCTCGAACCTGCCACCGGGCACGTGGTGGTGAGGGGTGGTGGGGCGCTCCCACTCGTTGCCGGGATTCACTGGGACTCCTGGGGTTGCCCTGACTTGCGGTGGAACATGCTAGTCACACCCCTTGCAGGGTGCTTGCAGCGCGTTCGTCGCGGCAGGCTCATCCGGAAAGGCCGGCCGCGACGAGGCGGGCGGCGGCGACGGCCGGGCCCTTGTCCGCCGCGGCCGAGACCGGCACGTCCTCACGATGCCACACCACCTCGGCGAGCACGTTGCTCGTGCGGAGAAGGATCGTGCTGTCGGACGATCCCTCAGAGGTGGTGCCGATGTAGAGCCTGAAGGTGTTCTGCAGGATGGCCGCCTCGCCCACGCCCTTGACGTCGCTGACGCCGCCGCGGATGTCGCGCATCTCCGAGCCCTTCGCGGCGGCGCGGCTCGTCTTCTCGCTGGCGAAGCGGCGCTGCGCCACCTGCGGGCCGCCGAGGTCGCCGTCGGGACGCTCGGCCCAGGCGCGGACGATGAGCCGGCGGCCGATCGTCGAGCCCTGGCGGACGAGCCACTGGCACTCGCCCGGCCTGGTGCTGGTGCGCACCGGCTGGGCTTTCGTGATCTCGGCGGCCTGCGCTTCGGTGATCAGGGTGCAGGGGTCGGGCGCCTCGGTGAACCTGCCCGTCTCGGGCTCGACGGCCAGGGCGCCCGCGGCGTACCAGCCGCCCGCGCCCAGCGCGACCGCCCCGGCCAGCACCGCGGCCACCGGCCACCACCGGCGCCGGCGGGCCGGGGCGGGGCCGGCCAGGCCGCTCAGCGCCTGGCGGATCTGCGGCGCGGTGGGGCGGGCCGCCGGGTCCTTGGCGAGCATCGCCATGAGCAGTCCGCCGAGCTCGCGGCCCGCCCTGACCGGGAAGGGCGGCTCGTGCAGCAGCACCGCCGCCGCCACCGCGGCGGGCAGCTCGCGCTCGAACGGCGCCCGCCCCTCCACCGCGGTGTAGAGGCTGGCGCCGAGCGACCACAGGTCGGACGCCGGGCTGGAAGGCTCCTCGTTGAGCCGCTCGGGGGCCATGTAGCCGGGCGAGCCGGCGCTGCCGAACCGGTCGCCCTGCCCGCCCATCGGCGTCGCGATGCCGAAGTCGGTGAGGCAGGCGGAGCCGTCGTGGTCGAGCAGGATGTTGGCGGGCTTGACGTCCTGGTGGACCATGCCGTGGGCGTGGGCCACCTCCAGCGCCGACAGCACGCGCAGCCCGATCGCCGCCACGAGGGCGGGCGGCCGCGGCCCCTGCTCCTTGATCACCCGGTCGAGCGAGCGGCCGGTGACGAGGTCCATGATGATCCAGGGCCGGCCGCCCTCCAGGACGACGTCGTGCACCAGCACGATCGCCGGGTCGCGCAGCCGCCCCGCCGACCTGGCCTCGTGGATGGCCATGTCGGCGAACTCGGCCCGCTGGTGCGGGCTCAGCCCCTCGGGCACGCGCACCTGCTTGACCGCGACCTGGCGGTCGAGGATCTCGTCGATCGCCCGCCAGACCGTGCCCGCGCCGCCCTGCCCGAGCCGCTCGATCAAACGGTAGCGGCCTGCCAGGAGGTAGAGGTCATCCGGCATGGCGCAACGCCTGTTCGCTCGCCTGGGCCGCTCTCAGCGCCGCCTGCCGGATCTCCTCGTCGGTCGGCGACGCGCCCAGCGCGGTGTATTCGACCTCCACCACCAGGTTGGCCAGGCGGTAGAAGACGTGGGCGGAGTGGACCCGGCCCGTGGGGCCCTTCAGCTCGTAGCCGAACGCCTCCTCGCCGACGCCGGTGACCTGGTGGAGCGGCGTGCGCTCGGCCTTCTGCGACTTCTTCACGCCGATCTCCGGCCAGGTCCAGTCGAGGCTGTCGTACCGGCCCCAGTAGCGCCTCTGGCTCTGGAAGAGCGCGCGGGCCGAGGCCGTGGTCATCGACCACGGGTCGACGGTGTCGGAGTCCTTCTGCACCTGCACGCCCACCCCGGTGCCCGCGACCGGCCAGCCGCACTTGGGGCCCACCTGGTCGGCGCTAGGCCGCCCCTTGGGCGGATCCTGCGTGTGCAGCAGCCTTCCCACCTCCTGAGAGCTGATCAGCGTGCACACGTCCCTCGGAACGGTGTACGCCGTGGGCGCGGCGTCGGGCCGGTCGCGCAGGAGGAGGAAGGCGGTGGTGCCGCCCGCGCCGAGCACGACCGCCGCCGCGGCCGCGATCCACAGGGCGGCCGGGCCGCGCCTCCTGACCTGGCGCGGCACCGTGGCGACCTGGTTGACCGGCAGCGGCGACGCCGTCCCGCCCGCGGCCACCTGCCTGAGCGCCTGCACGACCGCGCCCGGGTCGGGCCGGGCACCCGGGTGGTGCGCCATCATGGCGGCCAGCAGCGGACCGAGCGGCCCCTGGGCGACGGGCACGGGCCCCGTCATCGTGGCCCGCACCCGCTGGGCGGCCGACCCCTCGTAGGCGGGCGTGCCCGTCAGCGCGACGTAGAGCGTGGCGCCGAGCGACCACAGGTCGCTGGCCGGGCCGCCGGGCTCGCCCGCCAGCCGCTCGGGCGCGATGAACCCCGGCGAGCCGATCATCAGGCCCTGCTCGGTGAGCGTGGCCTGGCCCTCCTGCCTGGCGATGCCGAAGTCGGTCAGCACCACCCGGCCGCTCTCGGTCAGGAACACGTTGCCCGGCTTGACGTCGCGGTGCTGCAGCCCCTGCGCGTGGGCCACCATCAGCGCCTCGAGGACGTCGGCGCCGACCCGCGCGGCGTAGTCGGCCGGCATGGGCCCGAACTCGCGCACGGTGTCACCGAGCGTGCGGCCCCGCAGCAGCTCCATGACCAGCCAGGGGCGGTCCTGCTCGACGACGACGTCGTGCAGCGCCACGATGCCGGGATGGCGCAGCCGGGCGGTGGCCTGCGCCTCGCGCACGGCCCGCTTCACCGAGGCGGCGCGCTCCTTGGGCGACATGCCCTCGGGCAGGGTGAGCTCCTTGACCGCGACCTCGCGGTCGAGCATCTCGTCCCTGGCCAGCCAGACCTTGCCCATGCCGCCCGCGCCGAGAGGGCGCAGCAGGGCGTAGCGGCCGGCGAGACTTCCCGAGGACATAAAGGGAAGGGTAACTAAGGATCAAGAGGGATGGTTATTCGTTCCTGTCGGTCTTCCTCTCTATGGTCTTGGTTCGTGGACGCGGTTCAAGGCACTCTCGACGAGCTCGGCACTCCGCTGAGCGACGTCACGTTCGTCGTGTTCGACCTCGAGACGACCGGCGGCGCCCCGTCCGACGACGCCATCACCGAGATCGGCGCGGTGAAGGTCAGGGCGGGCGAGGTGCTGGGCGAGTTCTCCACGCTGGTCGATCCCGGGGGGCCGATCCCGCCGTTCATCTCCGTGCTGACCGGCATCACCGACGCCATGGTCGTGGCCGCGCCGCGGATCGAGGCGGTCCTGCCGAGCTTCCTGGAGTTCATCCGCGGCGCCACTCTGGTGGCGCACAACGCCGGTTTCGACACCCGTTTCGTCAAGGCGGCCTGCGCCGCCCACGGCTATCCCCCACCGGCCAACCCGGTGGTCGACACCGTCGACCTGGCCCGCCGCGTGCTGACCCGCGACGAGACCCCCAACGCCAAGCTCTCGACGCTGGCCAGGTTCTTCCGCAGCGCCACCGAGCCGTGCCACCGCGCCCTGGCGGACGCCAGGGCCACGGTCGACGTGCTCCACGGCCTGATCGAGCGGGCCGGCTCGTTCCAGGTGCACACGCTGGAGGAGCTCAAGTCGTTCGTCCGCGCGCCCACGCCCGAGCAGCAGCGCAAGCGCCACCTGGCCGACTCCGTCCCGCACGCCCCGGGGGTCTACTTCTTCGAGGACGAGCGCGGCGAGGTCCTCTACATCGGCAAGAGCACCAACCTGCGCAACCGGGTGCGCTCCTACTTCACGGCCGGCGAGACCCGGCCGCGCATCCGCGAGATGATCGGCATCGCCGAGCGGGTGCGCCACATCGTCTGCTCGACCGCCCTGGAGGCGGAGGTCAGGGAGCTGCGCCTGATCGGCGGCGCCAAGCCCCGCTACAACCGCCGCTCCCGCTTCCCCGAGAAGGTGGTCTGGCTCAAGCTCACCACCGAGGCGTTCCCGCGCCTGTCGATCGTCCGCGACCTCAAGGACGACGGGGCCACCTACCTCGGCCCGTTCACCAGCGCCCGCCTGGCCGACGAGGCCCGCATCGCGCTCCACGAGGCGGTCCCGCTGCGCCAGTGCACCCAGCCGGTCACGCTGCGCACCCGGCGGGCGGCCTGCGTGCTGCACGAGATGGGCCGCTGCGGCGCTCCCTGCGAGGGCAGGGAGAGCCCGGAGGAGTACGCGCTGCACGTGGAGAGCGCGCGCCGGGCCATGACGCTCGACGCCTCGCCGGTCTTCACCGCCGTCTCGGCCCGCATGGAGCGGCTGTCGGTGGAGCAGCGCTACGAGGAGGCGTCGATCGACCGCGACCGGCTGGCGTCCTTCGTCCGCACGGCGGCCCGCATGCAGCGGCTGAGCGCCATCACCCGCATCCCGCAGCTGGTGGCCGCCAGCCCGGCCTTCGGCGGTGGCTGGGACATCCACGTCATCCGGTACGGGCGGCTCGCGGCGGCCGGCGTCATGCCGAAAGGCGCCCACCCGACCCCTTTCGTGGCCTCCCTCACGGCCACCGCCGAGGCCGTCATCCCCGGCCCCGGCCCCGTCCACGCCGCCAGCGCCGAGGAGACCGAGTGCATCCTGCGCTGGCTGGAGTCACCCGGGGTGCGGCTGGTGGAGGTCGACGGCGAGTGGAGCCTGCCGGCCCACGGGGCCGCCCGCCACAAGGCCCGCATCGACCTCGCCTACCAGCGCTTCGATCAACGCCGTGATCGGGAGGGGCGACCTTTGAGGTGAAACGCTAGAGTTGATGCATGGTCACGGCTATCGTCCACATCAATGCAGAGGTAGACCGGATCCCGGAGGTCGCCCAGACGATCGCCGAGATCAAGGGGGTCAGCGAGGTCTACTCCATCACCGGCGAATACGACCTGCTGGCGATGGTGCGGGTGGCCGCCTACGAGGAGATCGCCGAGGTCGTGCCGGGGCGCATCAACAAGGTGTCCGGAGTCCTCCACACGGAGACCCACATCGCCTTCCGCGCCTACTCCAAGCACGACCTGGACGCCGCCTTCTCCATCGGCTTCCCGGAATCCGACTGACCCCGCGAAAAACCGCCCCGCCTCCCACACCCCCTCCGCCACCCCGCCGAGCCACACGGCCCGCACCGGGCGGCCGCCCCTGGGCCCGACGCGGCGCATCTCGCGCCCGGCAGCCGACGGTGGCGCATTTCACACCCGGCTCACGACGTCACCCGACTCGCGGCGACTCCTGCCTCATGGCGACGCCCGGCTCATCGCCGCGCCCGGCTCATCGCGGCGCCCCGGCTCATGAAGGCGCATATCGACCGGTGATCCGTCATCGACCGGTGATCCGCGGGGTGGCCATACCCATCTGGCCGCACGGCCGACGCGCACTTCAGCGAGCCGCCGGCCCACGCCTGAGGCCGCACCACAGTCCCGCCCGACCACGGTCATGGCCAAGAAGGCGCTCCGTAACGGCGAGCGACCCGTGAGCCTTCACGACCGGCCATGACGGACGGCGACCGTCTACGGCGCGTGCGGGCAACCACGGCGCAGCCGTAAAGGATAAAAAGACGCGGGCCCGAGAAAAAGATCCCAGGCCCGCGCCAGAAGAGACTCAGTGAGTCAGGCTCCGATCGTCGGAGCGCTCGAGGGCGGCCTGATCATCACCATGACCATGACCATGACCGTCGTCGAGCTGGATCTTCTCGCCGCCGTACGCCTTGGACATGCGGGCGCGCAGCCGGCCGACCGGCCCGCGCATGCCCTTCGGCGGGATGCCCGTCGGGTCCTCGGCCACCGGCAGCATGGCCACCGGCTCCTTGCCGCGCACGTGGGCCTCGATGTCCTCCGCAGGCGGCGTGTGGACCTCGATGAACTCGCCGTGCGGCAGCCGCTTGATGACGCCCGACTCCACGCCGTGCGAGATGACCGCCGCGTCGGAGCGCTGCAGGCCGAGGCACATGCGGTAGGTGATCAGGTACGCCAGCGCCGGAGCCAGGAAGATCAGCACCCGGCCTGCGTAGGTCGTCACGTTGAGGCTGATGTGGAAGTTCGCCGAGATCTCGTCGTTGGCGCCGAGCAGCCAGAGCACGCCGTAGAACGTGATGGCCGACATGCCGATCGAGGTGCGGTGCGGGTTGTTGCGCGGCCGGTCCGCGATGTGGTGCTCGCGGTTGTCGCCCGTCACCCAGCGTTCGAGGAACGGATAGAGCGCCAGGCCCGTCATGATGATGCCCATCGGCACCAGTGCCGGGATGATGACGCTCAGCGGCAGCGTGCCGGCATGGGAGGTGCCGAAGAGGTTGATCTCCCACGGCACCATGATGCGCAGCGCGCCTTCGAGGAAGCCCATGTAGAAGTCGGGCTGCGAGCCGGCGGACACGTCGGCGGGCGTGTAGGGGCCGAACAGCCAGATCGGGTTGATCTGGGTGAACGTCGCCAGGCCCGCCACCGTGGCCAGCGTGAACAGGAAGTACGCGCCGGCCTTGGCCATGAAGGCCGGGTAGAACGGCGCGCCCACCACGTTCTTGTTGTCGCGGCCCTTGCCAGGCATCTGCGTGTGCTTCTGCACCCACATGAGCACCATGTGGGCCGAGATGAGCGCCAGCAGGATGCCCGGGATGAGCAGGATGTGCAGCGAGTAGAACCGGGAGATGACATCCTCGCCCGGATATTCCCCGCCGAACAGGAAGAACGTGATGTACGTGCCGACCAGCGGCAGCGAGATCGCCACGCCCTCGGTGATACGCAGACCGGCGCCGGACAGCAGGTCGTCGGGGAGGGAGTAGCCGGTCAGGCCCTCGGCCAGCGCCAGCGTCAGCAGCAGCACGCCGATGATCCAGTTGATCTCGCGCGGCTTGCGGTAGGCGCCGGTGAAGAACACCCGCAGCATGTGGACCGTCATGCCGGCCACGAACAGCAGGGCCGACCAGTGGTGCATCTGCCGGATGAGCAGGCCGCCCCGGACGTCGAAGCTGATCTCCAGCGACGACGCGTACGCCTCGGACATCATCACGCCGTGGAGCGGCGCGTACGAGCCGTCGTAGGCGACCTCCATCATGCTCGGCTTGAACCAGAACGTCAGGAACGTACCGGTCAGCAGCAGGATGACGAACGAGTAGAGGGCGATCTCGCCCAGCAGGAACGACCAGTGGTCGGGGAAGATCTTGCGCAGGTTGCGCTTGAGGAAGTTCGCGCCACCGAGGCGGTCGTCAAGGAACGTCGACGGCCCGGCGACGGCGTTGGGCACGGTCCGCAGGTCGCTCATGCCTGGCCTCCCTTCTGCCTGGCCTCGGCCTCGGCGTCACCGCGCTCCCAGTAGCTGGGACCGACCGGCACCTCGAAGTCTCCCTTGGCGATGAGGTAGCCCTCGGCGTCGACGGTGATGGGCAGCTGGGGCAGCGGCCTGGCCGCCGGGCCGAAGATGACCTTCGCGCCGTCGGCCGCGTCGAACGTCGACTGGTGGCAGGGGCAGAGGATGTGGTGGGTGGTCTGCTCGTAGAGGGCGGCGGGGCAGCCCACGTGGGTGCAGATCTTGGAGTACGCCACGATGCCGTCGTGCGTCCAGTTCTGCCGGACGCCGCTCTTGAGCTCCTCCGGCCGGAACTTGATCAGGATCAGCGTGGCCTTGGCGAGGGCGTTGAGGTCGTGCTCGTAGCCCTCGGGGACGACCGACAGGATGCCGCCGGGCGAGTTGAAGTCGGCCGCCCTGATCGGCTGGCCGGTGCCCTCGACGACGAGCCTGAGCGGCTTGCCCTCCTTGGTCTTCTCACCCCAGACCGTGTGGCGCAGCATCTGGTTGAACTTCGCACCGGGCATCCGGCTGTTGTCGAGGTCGCGCAGCAGCACCAGCGGCACCAGGCCGAGGGGCGCGGCGGCCAGCAGCAGGGTGCGGCGCAGCAGCTTGCGCTTGACGAAGCCGCTCTCGTTGGCCCCCGCGACGAAGGTGTCGGCGACGACCTCGCGGTCCTCCTCCTCCGACGCCATCGCGTGGCGCTCCTGGACCAGCGTGTACTTCGGCATGATCTGGCGCACCCAGATCACGATGCCGGCCGCCAGCCCCAGGATGGCCACCGTCAGCGACAGGCCCAGCGCGAAGTTGGACACTCCGGTCGCCTCGGGGCTGCCGACCTGGAAGACCACGTAGGAGATGATGAAGGCGATGGCCGCGATGAAGGTGATCGTGAAGCAGAGCGCCACGATCTTCTCCGCCCTGCGGGCCTTGGTCTCGTCGGGAAGCACGACGCCGGGGACTTCCTTCTCGACCTCGGCCGCTTCCGCGGTGCCGAGCATCGAGGTGCCCGGCGCGGGGGTGCCGATGACGCGCTTGGGCACGCGCTCATCGGCCTGCTCGATCTCGTGCTCGTTGTCAGTCATGACTTCTGTCGCTTCTTCGCGGTGATCCAGATGGCTGCGAGTGCCAGGACGCTGAGGCCCACGACCCACGCTACGAGACCTTCGGTGACCGGGCCAATGCGCCCGAGGCCGAAACCTCCCGGGTCCTTCTGCTCACGGACCTGCGTGATGTAGGCGATCATGCTGCGCTTCTCTTCGGGCGTGATCGTCGTGTCGTTGAAGACCGGCATCGCCTGCGGCCCGGTGACCATCGCCTCGTAGATCTGCGTCGGGGTGGCCGAGTTGAGGTTGGGTGCGTACTTGCCCTGCGTGAGAGCGCCGCCCGCGCCGGCCCAGTTGTGGCACTGGATGCAGTTGGCGCGGAAGAGCTCGCCGCCCTTTCCGGCGTCGCCGAGCTTGGGGTCGACGTACTCCTGGCCGGGGACCTGCGGGCCGCCCCCGAGGGACTGCACGTAGGCGGCGATCTGCCTGATCTTCGTCTCGTCGACCCACGGAGCCTGGGGCTTGCGCGGAGCCTGCGGGCCGGGGTTGGCGGCAGGCATGCGGCCGGTGCTCATCTGGAAGTCGACGGCCGCGGCGCCGACGCCGACGAGCGTGGGCGCCGTCGTGGTGCCCTGGGCGTTCATCCCGTGGCAGCTGGAGCAGTGCTGGACGAAGAGGCTCTTGCCCTCGGCCACGTCGTCGACCTTGCCGGCCGCCAGCGCGGCGTCGGCAGGCTTACCCGCCTGGAAGAAGGCGGCGTATACCATCCCGACCAGCGCCAACGCCAAAATCAGGACGGCATATCTCGCGAGGGGATGCCGCCGCCAAGCGGTGATCCTAGTCACAGAGATCCCGTTCCTTAACGAATGATGTAGATGGTCGCGAAAAGACCGATCCAGACGACGTCGACGAAGTGCCAGTAGTAGGACACGACGATCGCGCTGGTGGCCTGCTCATGCGTGAAGCGCTTCGCGGCGTACGTGCGTCCCAGCATGAACAGGAACGCGAATAGGCCACCGGTCACGTGCAGGCCGTGGAAGCCCGTCGTCAGGTAGAACACCGAAGTGTAGGCGTTGGCGGACAGGGTCGCGCCCTCTGACGCCAGCTCCATGTACTCGTACAGCTGACCGGCCACGAAGATCGCGCCCATGATGAAGCTGACGATGTACCAGAAGCGGAGCCTGCCGACCTGCCCCTTCTCAGCGGCCCACACGCCGAGCTGGCACGTCACACTCGACAGCACCAGAATGATCGTGTTGGCCGTCGCGAACGGGATGTTCAGGTGAGCGCCCTCGGCGACCTCGAGGCCCGCCTTGTGCAGAGGGGGAGCCCACTCGAAGCCGTTGCCCTCGCTCACCGACCGGATGGTGAAGTACATCGCGAACAGCGCCGCGAAGAACATGAGCTCGGAGGACAGCCAGACGATCGTCCCGACACTGACCAGGTTCGGTCTGCGGTACGTCTGTGCTGTCGTCGAAGTTATTGCGGATGCTGTCGCCACGGGCAGCATTATTGCGGCTCCGTTGGTCGGTCCGGCGCACGACCCCCCGTTAGCAGGTACAAACCGGGAACCAACCTGGGATATTCGCCCCAAAACCCCCAGTCAGGCATGGTGGCCTGGGAATGCACGCCGGGGCACCGGTACGATCCGAGGTGACCATACAGCTACAAGTGATAGTGAGCGCGACAGTGACGTCCACTGGGAGCACCGGCGACACGATGAGGGTCCTCGTCTACAGCGACGACGCCGCCACCAGGGCTGAGGTGATCCAGGCCATCGGCAGGCGCCCCGCGGCCGACGTACCCCTCGTGGAGATCGTGGAGTGCGCCACCGAGCCCAAGGTCCACCAGTGGCTGGGCTCCGGCGAGATCGACGTGGCCGTTCTCGACGGCGAGACGCAGCCCGCGGGCGGCATGGGCGTCTCCCGCCAGGCCAAGGACGAGGTCTACGACTGCCCGCCCATCTGCCTGATCATCGCCAGGCGCGACGACCGCTGGCTGGCCGCGTGGTCCAAGGCCGACGCCGTCGTGCCGCAGCCGCTGGAGCCCATGGTGCTGGCCGACACCGTGGCCGACCTGATGCGCCGCCGCTCCGCCACCCGACTCAACGCTAAGTAGGTGCCCATGGACTCCCGGACGACCTGGCCCACGCTGCTGTCCGCTCTCCTGGCCGGAGAGCACCTGACCTCTGACGAGTCGGCCTGGGCGATGCGGGAGATCATGTCCGGCGCCGCGACGCCGTCCCAGATCGCCGGTTTCGTGATCGCGCTGCGCGCCAAGGGCGAGACGGTGGCCGAGGTGGTGGGCCTGGCCCGCACCATGCTGGAGCTGGCCACGCCGCTGAGCGTGGAGGGCCCGGTGGTCGACATCGTCGGCACGGGAGGCGACCGCGCCCACACCGTCAACGTCTCGACGATGGCCGCCATCGTGGCCGCCGCCGCGGGCGCCCGCGTCGTCAAGCACGGCAACCGCGCGGCCTCGTCCTCGTGCGGCGCCGCCGACGTCCTGGAGCACCTGGGCATCAGGCTCGACCTCACGCCCGAGCAGACCGCGCGGGTGGCGCGCGAGGCGGGCATCGCGTTCTGCTTCGCCCCCGTCTACCACCCCGCGCTGCGCCACGCCGGGCCGACGCGCAAGGAGATCGGGGTGCCCACGATCTTCAACTTCCTGGGCCCGCTCACCAACCCCGCCCGCCCGTCCGCCCAGGCCATCGGGGTCTACGACGCCGGCATGCTGCCGGTGCTCGCGGGCGTGTTCGCCGAGCGCGGCGTGACCGCGCTGGTCTTCCGCGGCGACGACGGCCTCGACGAGCTCACCATCGCCGGCACCTCGACCGTCTGGGTCGTCCGCGACGGCACGGCCACGCAGACCACGTTCGACCCGGCGGTGCTCGGCATCCCGCGCGCCGGCGTGGGCGCGCTGCGGGGCGGCGACGTGGCGTTCAACGCGCAGGCCGTGCACGACCTGGTGCAGGGCAAGACCGGCCCGGTGCGCGACGCGGTGCTGCTCAACGCCGCGGCGGCACTGGTCGCCCTCAACGGGCCCGGCGACGACCTCGACGCGGCCATGACCGAGGGCTACGAGCGCGCCGCCCAGGCGATCGACTCCGGCGCCGCGGCCGCCACTCTCGACCGCTGGGTCCAAGCCAGCAACCCCGCTTAAATCCCATTTTTTACGGCTTCGCGGGGTTACCCGCACGCGCCGCCGACGGTTGCCGTCCGTCATGGCCGGTCGTGAAGGCTCACGGGCCGGTCGCCGTTACGAGCGCGCCCTCGGCCACGAGCATGGTCGAGCCCGCGGGGTGGGTCCCCGCGGGCTCTGATTGTTCCCTGATTGTTACTACAACACGATGGTGGGGCCTGCCTTCAGGACGCTCCACTTCAGCCACTGCTTCCAGTTCTCCTGCCAGTGGCCCCAGCCGTTCGTGGGTTCCAGCTTGCGGGGGGAGCCCGTGATGATGATCGGGTCCCCTATCAGCGTGTTCTTGAGGAACCAGATCGCGTTCGCCGGGCTGATGTTGACGCAGCCGTGGCTGACGTTCGAGTTGCCCTGCGAGCCGACCGACCACGGCGCGCTGTGCACGTACTCCCCGCTGTTGGAGATGCGGACGGTGTTGTAGACGGTCATCGAGTAGTAGCCGGCCTGGCCGGGTCCGATGCCGGGCGAGGTCATGATGGTGACGGGCTCGCGCGACATCGCCAGGTGGATGCCCGAGGTCGTGTAGTACTTCCACGCCCCGCCCTGCCCCGCGCTCATCGGCATCGTGCGGATCCGCTTGCCGTCGCGCCGGACGACCAGGACGTGCTCGTTGGTGCTGCCCTTGGTGATCTGCTCGCGGCCGATCTTGAAGTCGAGCCGCACGTCGCGCTTGCCGTACAGGCCGGGTCCGCCGCGCACGCCGGCCAGCTTGGCCTCGACGCGCACCTTCGTGTGCGCCGGCCAGTACTTCTGCGGCCGGAAGTCCACGTGGGTGTCGTCGAACCAGTGCCAGGCGCCCTCGACGGGCTTGGAGCTGCGGACGGTGAGGTTGCGCTCGACCGCCACCCGGTCGGCGACGGGCTTGTCGAAGGTGATCATGATGGGCATGCCGACGCCGACCGTCAGCCCCGTGTCGTCCTTGTTCGGGGTGATCGTCTTGATGTCGAACGTCTTGTCGCCCTTGACCGTCGAGAACGTGCTCGTGGTCTGGCTCTGTTTGCCCGCGCTGTCCACGGAGACGGCCTTGACGGTGTAGTTCGTTCCGGGCCTGGCGGTGGCGGTGCTGCGCCAACGGGTGCCGTCGGCGCTGAGCACGCCCTTGAGCGGCCCCGAGCCGCCACCGTCCACCTGGACGCTCTTGAGCGTGCCTGTGCGGGCAGCGACGACCACGGGGCGGTCCGTGGGTACATTCGCCGTCTTGTCCCGCGGAGAGAACGTCACAGAGGGCTCCTGGGCCTTTCCGGCCATGGCCACTCCGTCGGGTTTCGAGCCCGTGCCGCCCGCCGAGCACGCTGAGAGCAGCGCCAAGGCCAGCAACGCGGCTGATCGATTCGCTACGCGCCCCACGAATGACTCCCTCGTCCACGATAGAACCGCTTCTGTCTCCTTTATTACCCTGAGTGATCGATTAAGCACATCCGCGTACTGGCAAGGAACACCAAAAAGCGGACGTCCCCCACAAGGAGGACGTCCGCTCAGGCAAAGGGCGATCAGATCAGTGCGAGAAGTTGCCCCGGTAGTACTGGAACACGAACCCGATCATGGCCATGATGACCATGAAGATCCCGATCAGGAACATCCAGAAGCCGATGACGAACCCGGCGAAGGCGAACGCCGCCGCCAGGCACAGGAACAGCGGCCACCAGCTGCTCGGGCTGAAGAAGCCGATCTCGCCCGCGCCGTCGCTGATGTCGGCCTGCTTGTTGTCCTCCGGCTGCGCGCCGATGCGCCGCGCGGTGAACATCAGGTAGTAGCCCACCATGAACGCGAACCCGACCGAGATGGCCAGGGCGGTGGTGCCGACCGGCTCGCCGTGGCCCGTGGCCGCCTTGGTCCAGAACCAGTAGCCGACGTCCACGCCGGCGAAGAACAGGCCGCACGCGAGGAACAGCCAACCCTGGACTCTCATCAGGCCTCAACCTCCTGCGCCGCCGGCTTGGCGGACACGTGCGGGTAGTGCAGGTCGAAAGCGGGACGCTCGGACCGGATGCGCGGCATCGAGGTGAAGTTGTGCCGCGGCGGCGGGCAGGAGGTCGCCCATTCGAGCGAGCCACCGTAGCCCCACGGGTCGTCGACCGTCACCTTGGGCGCGCTGCGCCAGGTCTTCCAGACGTTGTAGAGGAACGGGAGCATCGAGGCACCCAGGATGAACGCGCCCACCGAGGAGATCATGTTGAGGTCGGTGAAGCCGTCGGCCGCGCTGTAGTCGGCGTAGCGGCGCGGGAAGCCCACCATGCCGAGCCAGTGCTGCACCAGGAACGTCGTGTGGAAGCCGATGAACAGCAGCCAGAAGTGCACCTTGCCGAGCTTGTCGTCGAGCATCCTGCCGGTGAACTTGGGCCACCAGAAGTAGAAGCCCGCGAACATGGCGAATACGACCGTGCCGAAGACCACGTAGTGGAAGTGGGCGACCACGAAGTACGTGTCGCTGATGTGGAAGTCGAGCGGCGGCGAGGCCAGGATGACGCCCGTCAGGCCGCCCAGCAGGAACGTGATGAGGAAGCCGATCGAGAACAGCATCGGCGACTCGAACGACAGATGCCCTCGCCACATCGTGCCGACCCAGTTGAAGAACTTCACGCCCGTCGGCACCGCGATGAGGAACGTCATGAACGAGAAGAACGGCAACAGCACCTGTCCGGTCGGGAACATGTGGTGCGCCCAGACCGTGACGGACAGGCCGGCGATCGAGATCGTCGCGGCCACGAGGCTGATGTAGCCGAAGATCGGCTTACGGCTGAAGACCGGCAGGACCTCGGTCACGATGCCGAAGAACGGCAGCGCGATGATGTAGACCTCGGGATGGCCGAAGAACCAGAACAGGTGCTGCCACAGCATCGCCCCGCCGTTCTCCGTGCTGAAGATGTGGGTGCCGAGCTTGCGGTCGGCCTCCAGGGCGAGCAGCGCGGCGGCCAGCACGGGGAAGGCCATCAGGACGAGCATGCTGGTCAGCAGCACGTTCCAGGTGAAGATCGGCATGCGGAACATGGTCATGCCGGGCGCGCGCATGCAGATGATCGTGGTGATGAAGTTGACCGAGCCGAGGATCGTGCCCAGGCCCGACAGGGCCAGACCCATGATCCACAGGTCGCTGCCGATGCCCGGCGAGTTGATCGCGTTGGACAGCGGCGTGTAGGCGAACCAGCCGAACGAGGCCGCGCCGCCCGGGGTGAAGAAGCCCGACACGGCGATGATGCTGCCGAACAGGTAGAGCCAGTAGCTGACCATGTTGAGGCGCGGGAACGCCACGTCGGGGGCGCCGATCTGCAGCGGCATCAGCTCGTTGGCGAAGCCGGCGAACAACGGCGTCGCGAACATCAGCAGCATGATCGTGCCGTGCATGGTGAACAGCTGGTTGAACTGCTCGTTGCTGGTGAACTGCATGCCGGGCTGCGCCAGCTCGGCCCGCATGACCAGCGCCATCACGCCGCCGATCAGGAAGAAGACGAACGACGTGATCAGATAGAGGTGCCCGATGATCTTGTGGTCGGTGGACGACATCCACCTGGCGATCACCTGGCCCTTGGTGACGGGCCTGCCCGGCGCGCGGAGGGGTTCTTGAATGGCGGTCACTGGGCACTCCCAGCCTGGTGTGAAGCGATGTACTGGTTCCACTCGTTCGGCTCGACGAGCTTCACCGAGAAGAGCATGCGGCTGTGGTCGACGCCGCACAGCTCGGCGCAGCGGCCGGCGAAGACACCCGTGCGGCCGAGCGTCGTGATCTGGAACTGGTTGCCCGGGTCGTCCGGCTTGATGCCGGGGATGACGTCCCGCTTGAACAGGAACTCCGGCACCCAGAAGGAGTGGATGACGTCGTCGCTCGACAGGTTGAACTGGACCTTCGTGTTCGTCGGCAGGACCAGCTGGGGACCCTCGTGGAAGTCGTGCACGGGCACGCCGGCGACCGGCTGCAGCTCCTTGCCGTTGACGGTCGTGGTGAAGCGCCAGCTCCACTGGAACGCCTCGACCTTGACCTGCACGGGCGCGTCGCCGTCGACGCGGGTCAGCGTCTGGCTGTCACGGGCGGTGAAGAAGAAGAACACCGACACCATGACCAGCGGGATCAAGGTGTAGAGCATCTCGATCGGCAGGTTGTAACGCACCTGCGGCGGCAGGTCCGCCTTGGCCCTGCGCTTGCGATGGAAGATGGACGCCCACACGATCAGAATGATGACGACGGCGCCCGTGGCGAGTGCGGCGATCCAGGCCCCGTTCCACAGGGTCTGGACCACGTCACCCTCCTGGGTGACATGGTCGGGAAGAAGGCCCTGAGACCACTTGGCCTCGGGGACGTCATTAGCACACGCCGTAGCAGTGGCCAGCAGCAACGCCAAAGCGGCGGCGCGCGGCCCTCTGCGCCGGGCCAACGAACGCCGCGTCGTACGGCGAGTCGGACTCACGGATCGCCTACCCCACAGATGAAGCCCAAGAGTCTTTCCCTTGGGCGCTCGTATTTCCAGATGCACAGCTGATTGCAGACACATTAGCGTGCAGGTGCCTTGCCCTCCCGCGCGACCCCTCGATGGCGCCGCAAGTGGGACGATGAGTCTCGTGGCGTATTTCGACGCGGCTTCGAGCGAGCCGCTCCACCCTCAGGCGCGCGAGGCGCTGCTGGCGGCGATCGACGTCGGCTGGGCCGACCCCGCGAGACTGTACAACCAGGCCCGCCGCGCGCACCTGCTGCTCGAGCAGGCCCGCACGGAGGTGGCCGAGGCACTCGGCGCCCGCCCGGACGAGGTGTCGTTCACCTCGTCGGGCACGCAGGCCGTGCATCTCGGCGTGCTCGGCACCCTACACGGGAGGCGCAGGGCCGGGCGCCACCTGGTCACGAGCGCGGTCGAGCACTCCAGCGTGCTGCACGCCGCCGGCGTGCACGAACGCGACGGCGGCACGGTCGAGGCGGTCGGAGTCGATCTGACGGGCCGGGTCGA
Source organism: Nonomuraea phyllanthi (assembly GCF_006334985.2). Lineage (GTDB taxonomy): Bacteria > Actinomycetota > Actinomycetes > Streptosporangiales > Streptosporangiaceae > Nonomuraea > Nonomuraea phyllanthi. The sequence continues at coordinate 264,173 of NZ_VDLX02000009.1, read as the reverse complement.
CCTCGACCGCTTCGCCGAGGCGGTCTCGCGGCCCGGCACCGCGCTGGCCTGCCTGCAGACCGCCAACCACGAGGTCGGCACGGCGCAGCCGGTGGCCGAGGCCGCCGCGGCGTGCCGCGCCCACGGCGTCCCGCTGCTGGTGGACGCGGCCCAGACGGCGGGCAGGATGCCGGTTCCGCCCGGCTGGTCGGTGCTGGCCGCCAGCGCCCACAAGTGGGGCGGCCCGGCCGGGGTGGGCGTGCTGGCGGTCCGCAAGGGCACCCGGTTCCGCTCGTTCCTGCCGGAGGACGAGCGGGAGCGGCGGCGGGTGCCGGGCTTCGAGAACGTCCCGGGCATCGTCGCGGCGGCGGCCGCGCTGCGCGCGATGGCCGCGGAGGCGGCGCAGGAGCAGGCGCGGCTGTCGGAGCTCGTCGGCCGGATCAGGGAGCGGGTACCGAAGCTCGTCCCGGACGTGGAGGTCATCGGCGACCCGGTCGAGCGGGCGCCCCACATCGTGACCTTCTCGTGCCTGTACGTCGACGGCGAGGCCCTCCTGACCGAGCTCGACAAGGCCGGTTTCGCCGTTTCGTCAGGAAGCTCCTGCACCGCTAGTACGCTTCGTCCATCGCACGTCCTCGAAGCGATGGGCGTGCTGACGCATGGCAACGTCCGGGTGTCGCTGCCCAGGGGCACGTCAGCGGCCGAGGTCGACAGGTTCCTCGCCGTGCTGCCCGACCTGGTGCGCCGCATCCGGCAGGACGCGGGAGTCGCATGACCGAGGTTACCCAGCCGGCTCTGACGATCGACGCGCTCGGGAAGAAGTGCCCGATCCCGATCATCATGCTCGCCGAGCAGATCAACTACGTCCCGCTCAACGCCGTCGTGGCCGTGCTGGCCGACGATCCGGCGGCGTTCACGGACGTGCCGGCGTGGTGCAGGCTGAAGTCGCACCGGCACGTGGGCTCGTACGAGCGGCCCGAGGGCGGCTGGGCGATCCACGTGAGGCGCAACTACTGACCGTTGCCGGAGTGGGTAGGTGGCCCCCGTACGAAGTCACCGACTTTCGGGGGAAAACCCATGACCAGCGGACATCCGCACGACACCGCCCGCGACCTGATGAGTCCGGGAGCGGAGTGCATCGGGACGCACGAGACGCTCGACCGGGCGGCGCAGATGATGCGTAACAGCAGCGTGGGGTCGCTGCCCGTGTGCGGGCCCGACGAGCGCGTGAAGGGCATCATCACCGACCGCGACATCGTGATCAAGTGCATCGCGGCGGGGCACGACCCGTCGAAGGTGACGGCGGGCGAGCTGGCCGGCGGGCTCGTCTTCGTCACCCCGGACTCGAGCGTCGACGAGGCGCTCACCAAGATGGAGGAGAACCAGATCAAGCGGCTGCCGGTGCTCGAGAGCGACCGCGTCGTCGGCATGATCAGCGAGTCGGACCTGGCCAAGCACCTGCCGGACGCCCAGCTCGCCGAGTTCATGCACCACGTCTACGCCCGGGACTGAGCACCGGCCGGGGCCGCTGCGCCGCGCACGACGACACAGCGGCCCTTTCGCATGTCTAGGGGTGGTAGCAGCGGACGTGCTCGGCGATCTCCGCGGCGGCGCTCGTGCCGTAGGCGGCGCCGAACCGGTCGAGGAAGCCCTGCTGGCCGAGCTCGTACTCCTGGCCGCCGACGCGCTCCAGCACGTGGGTCGCGGTCAGGTTGCCGATCTGCCCGCAGCGCTCCAGCGGCAGCCCCCACGCCAGCCCCGCCAGGAACCCGGCGCGGAAGGCGTCGCCGACGCCGGTCGGGTCGGCCTTGCCCCGCTCGGGAGCGGGCGCGACGGCGATGGACGGCTCGCCCCTGCGGTCGATGACGGCGCCCTTGGGGCCGAGCGTGGTGACCCGGACGCCGACGCGGTGCAGGATCTCCTCGTCGGACCAGCCGGTCTTCTGCTCGATGAGCCCCTTCTCGTAGTCGTTGGAGAACAGGTAGGCGGCGCCGTCGACGAGGTCGCGGATCTGCTCGTCCTTCATGCGCGCGAGCTGCTGGGAGATGTCGGCGGCGAACGGGATGCCGCGCTGGCGGCACTCGTCGGTGTGGCGCAGCATCGCGTCGGGGTCGTTGGGGCTGATCAGCACGAGCTCCAGGCCGCCCAACCGGTCGGCGACGGGCTGCAGCTCGATCAGCCGCGCCTCGGCCATGGCGCCGGTGTAGAAGGAGGCGATCTGGTTGTGGTGCTCGTCGGTGGTGCACAGGAAACGAGCGGTGTGCTGGGTCTCCGAGATGTGCACGGAGTCACAGTCGACGCCGTGGCGCTCCAGCCACGACCGGTAGTCGGCGAAGTCGTTGCCGACGGCTCCCACGAGGATCGGCCGCAGGCCGAGGCAGGCCATGCCGAACGCGATGTTCGCGGCGCAGCCACCGCGACGGATCTGAAGGTCGTCGACCAGGAACGAGAGTGACACCCTGTCGAGCTGCTCGGCGATCAACTGATCGCCGAAACTGCCCGGGAACGTCATCAGGTGGTCTGTCGCGATGGAGCCGGTGACGGCGATGCGCACGGGATTCTTCTTCCTCGTTGTCAGCAGGCCTTATGAGCCCCACGAGAATACGCGAAGGTCCCGCCCGCACAAAGGCGAACGGGACCGTGCGACCACCGGCTGTTTCCGGCTAGTTGAACGAGTCGCCACAGGCGCACGAGCCCGTGGCGTTGGGGTTGTCGATCGTGAAGCCCTGCTTCTCGATGGTGTCGACGAAGTCGATGCTGGCGCCCATCAGGTAGGGAGCGCTCATGCGGTCGGTGACCACGCTGACGCCCCCGAAGTCCGACACCACGTCGCCGTCCATCGAGCGGTCGTCGAAGAAGAGCTGGTAGCGCAGGCCGGAGCAACCACCCGGCTGCACGGCGACCCGCAGCTGCAGGCCTTCCTCGCCCTGCTGCTCCAGCAGGCTCTTGACCTTGGCGGCGGCCGCGTCGGTCAGGATCAGGCCCTGCGTCGTGGTCTCGCTGCTCTCAACCGTCATCTGCTGACTCCCTAACCCGGCTGTCTGTTTCCGACGTCCTACTAATGACGCTACCAACACCTGGCCCATGCCACACATTCCCGGGACGGCCACCCCCTGAACACGTGGGTTCGTCCATGTGCCATGATGAGTATCGTCAATTAGACGATAAGGGGGTGTGGCCATGGCCACCCAGACTGGGCTGCCGCTCTTCGTCCTCGGCCGGGGCGCCGATCCGCACAGCGAGAAAGGGGTCGAGTGCCCGGGCGAGCTGCCGCCCGCCTCCGACCCCGGCCTCGTGGAACGGGCCCGCAAGGCGAAGGAGGCGCTCGGCGACCGGCTGTTCGTGCTGGGGCACCACTACCAACGCGACGAGGTCATCCAGTTCGCCGACGTGACGGGGGACTCGTTCAAGCTCGCCCGGCAGGCGGCGGCGCGGCCCGAGGCCGAGTACATCGTCTTCTGCGGCGTGCACTTCATGGCGGAGTCGGCCGACATCCTGACCTCCGACCAGCAGAAAGTGATCCTTCCGGACATGGCGGCCGGGTGCTCCATGGCGGACATGGCCACGTTCGACCAGGTCGAGGAGTGCTGGGAGGCCCTGGAGGACGCCGGCCTGGCCGACCAGGTGATCCCGGTCACGTACATGAACTCCAGCGCCGACATCAAGGCCTTCTGCGGCAGGAACGGCGGTGCCGTCTGCACCTCCTCCAACGCCCGCCGAGCCCTGGACTGGGCGTTCTCGCGCGGCGAGAAGGTGCTCTTCCTGCCCGACCAGCACCTGGGCCGCAACACCGCGGTGCTGGAGATGGGCATGTCCTTGGAGGACTGCGTCGTCTGGAACCCGCACCGCCCCAACGGCGGCCTCACCCGGGAGCAGCTGGAGGGTGCCAGGATGATCCTGTGGCGCGGCCACTGCTCGGTGCACGGCCGCTTCACGGCGGACTCGGTCGACGACGTACGCGCCCGCATCCCGGGCGTGAACGTGCTGGTCCATCCGGAGTGCCGTCACGAGGTCGTGCTCAAGGCCGATCACGTGGGTTCGACCGAGCACATCATCAAGACGCTGGAGGCCGCACCGGCGGGGTCCAGCTGGGCCATCGGCACCGAGCTCAACCTGGTCAAGCGCCTGGCCCAGCAGTTCCCCGACAAGAGCATCTCGTTCCTGGACCGGACGGTGTGCTACTGCTCCACCATGAACCGGATCGACCTGCCGCACCTGGTGTGGGCGCTGGAGTCGCTGGTGCTGGGCGAGGTCGTCAACCAGATCACGGTGGACGAGGACACCGCCCACTGGGCGCGGGTGGCCCTGGACCGCATGCTCGCCCTCCCCTGACCGCCGGGCCCCGGCACCGCCCTTTTACCCACGGCGCGGGACGCCGTGTTCCGCGCCGAGAACGCCCCTCGCCACCACGCCCAGGAGGCGGGGCTGGTGAGAGGGCGGCGTCAGGTGCGGGGGCGCGGCCACGAGGCCGAGGGGTGGACTGGCTGCGGGTTCCACCGTTTGGAGAGCCCGGCCGGGCGACGAGCCCGACTTCGCGACAGACCCGCCCATGCGGCCCCGCCGATCGACGGGCGAGCCGACCGCATGGGCGAGCCGATCACATGGGCGGGCCCATCGCATGGGCGGGTCGGGCGGGTGGCGCGGTGGTGGCTTGGGGGCCTCGGACCGCGGGTGGGTGTCAGCGGAAGGCCGCGACGTTGCGCCCGGCCCAGGCGGCGAACGGGCGGGGTGCCCGGCCGAGCACGCGTTCCACGTCCGGGCTGACCCGTACCTCCGCCTCGTTCGGCTCCCCCAGGATGGCCAGCGTGGTGTCCGCCACCGGCTCCGGCATGAACGCCAGCATCTCGGCGCGCGCCTCCTCCCGGCTCTGCTCCACGAACGTGACCTTCTCCCCCAGCGCCTCGCCGATGATCTCGGCGCGCCGCCGCGGCGTCACCGTCTCCGGGCCGGTGAGCTCGTAGATCCGCCCGTCGTGCCCCGGCTCGCGCAGCACGGTGGCGGCGACCTCGGCGATGTCGTCGGGGTCGATGACCGGCAGCCCGACGTCACCGAACGGCGCGGCGACCGTGCGGCGGGCGCGGATCGACCCGGCCCACGCGAAGGTGTTGGACGCGAACCCGCCCGGCCGCAGGATCGTCCATCGCACCCCCGAGTCGGTGAGCGCGCGTTCGAGCTCGGCTCCCCACCGGCCGTGGGACGGGCTGTCCGGGCGGGTCACCACGCCCTGCGACGACAGCAGCACCACCCGTCCTGGCCCGCGCAGCCCGGCGACGATCTCTTTGGGCTCCGTGGCGAACAGGTCGCCGCCCGTGAGCAGGAACAGCGCGTCGGCCTCCGCCAGGACCGGGCGCAGGTCCCCAGGGGCGGACAGGTCCCCGGGGCCGGACGCTCCGGCGGGGTCCGCCAGGCCGACCGGGTCCGACAGGCCGCCAGGGTCCGGCAGGCCGGCAGGGTCCGACAGGTCGGCGGCGACGGCGCGGACGCCCGGCGGCACGTCGGCACCGGTGATGCGCCGCGACACGGCCGTGACCTCCTCTCCTGCCTCGGCCAGCAGCCGGACCAGGGTCCGGCCGACGTTCCCGGTGGCTCCCGTGACAACGATCACGATGAAGATCTCCTCTAGTTAGTTAGTCGGCTGACTCACAACCGACGAGGCCAGACCCTAGCACGGTTCCGCCGATATAGTTAGTCAGGTGACTGACTCAACGCGCTCGCGAGCCGGGACGGCCGCCGCCAAGCGGCGGCGCCTCATGGCCGCCGCCGCCCAGGTCGTGCACCGGCAGGGGGCGGAACGCACCACCATCGCCGACATCGCGCGGGCCGCCGACGTGCCGGTGGGCAACGTGTACTACTACTTCAAGACCAAGGACGAGCTGGTCAAGGCCGCTCTCGCCGAGCACGCCCACCAGCTGGAGCTCCTCACCGGCGAGCTCGACCGCCTCGGCGACCCGCGGGAGCGGCTCAAGCGCCTGGTGGAGACCTGGGTGAGCCAGCGCGACGTCGCGGTCCGCTACGGCTGCCCCACCGGCACGCTCGCCTCCGAGCTGGACAAGCGCGACGAGGGCGGCCTGGACGAGGAGGCCGGACGGGTCATCCGGCTGCTGGTCGACTGGGTGGCTGGCCAGTTCGCGCAGCTCGGGCAGCCCGACCCCGAGGGGCTCGCCCTGACGCTGGTGGGCGCCTACCAGGGCATGTCCCTGCTGGCCAACGCCCTTCGCGACCCCACCGTCATGACCCGCCAGGGCGAGCGCCTGCTCGGGTGGCTCGGCTCCCTGCCCGATCCCCTCGCGACGGATGGTCCGCCGGCAGGTGATTCCCCGCCGGGCGAAGGTCGCTGACGAAGCAGAAGAAGGTCCCTGACGAAGCAGCACACCGTACTTCGTGAGGTCGGGCGCGCTCTTCGTGAAACCGGCGGCCCGAGATAACGGACTCCGCCCCTTTTCGGCGCCGCCGCGCCCCGCCCGGGACACCATGACCTCGTCGGCGTCCCGGAAGGAGCGATCATGAAAGGTCCGTCGAGAGGGGAATCACTGGGCGGTGCCGTGCCGGCGGCGACGCTCGCGGCCTCCCCCGCACACCCCACCGCGCGCACAGGCCCGGTCACCGTGTACCCGGACGACCCCCGCTACCAGGAGCTCACGGTGGGCTACAACCAGCGCTGGGTCGGCGCGCCCGACTACGTGCGGGTGGTCAGCTCGACCGCGCAGGTCGTGGCCGCCGTGCAGGAGGCGGTGGACGCCGGCAAGCGGATCTCCGTGGTCTCCGGCGGCCACTGCCTGGCCCCGTTCGTGTTCAACCCCGACGTGGAGGTCGTCATCGACCTGTCAGGGCTGGACGGGGTGTCCTTCGACCCCCGCCGCCACGCGTTCGCGGTGGAGGGCGGCGCCCGGTTGTCGGGCGTCTACGACACGCTGTTCAAGAAGTGGGGCGTGACGATCCCCGGCGGGATGTGCCCCACGGTCGGGATCGGCGGCCACGCGTCGGGCGGCGGGTACGGCTTCCTGTCCCGGCAGTTCGGCGCCGTGGTCGACCACCTGGCGGCGGTCGAGGTGGTCGTCGTGGACGGTTCCGGCACCGCCCGCGCCGTGACGGCCTCGCGTGACGCGGACGATCCGCACCACGACCTCTGGTGGGCGTGCGCGGGCGGAGGTGGCGGCACCTTCGGCGTCGTCACGAAGTTCTGGTTCCGCACGCCGGGGGCGAACGGCCCCGACCCGGCCCGCCTGCTGGTCAGGCCGCCCAAGGACGTGCTCCTCAGCGCCGTCGGGATCCCGTGGAGCGCGCTGGACGAGAAGGCGTTCACCACCCTGGTCACGAACTGGGGCTCCTGGTACGAGCAGCACGCCGCGCCCGGCTCGCCCGCGAGGATCCTGTCGGGCGTCGCATCGCTGGCCCACCGCTCCAGCGGGGCCGTCTTCCTGCTGACCCAGGCCGACGCCGGCGCCCCGGGCGCGGAGCGGATCCTCGGCGACTACCTGGGCGCCCTGACCGCCGGGCTCGGCGTCGAGGACGTGGTGGCGGCCCAGCCGGCGCGCAGGCTCCCGTGGCTGCGCGCGGTCAAGCTGATCGCGGCCAGCATCCCGTCGTTCGTCAACCCGACGCTGCGCGGCGCGTCCAAGTCGGCCTACCTGCGGCGCTCGTACACCGGCGAGCAGGCGGGCGCGATGTACGACGCGCTCACCCGTCCCGGCTTCGCCAACCCGGCGGCGGCGGTGACGCTCGCCGGGTTCAGCGGCGGCGCGATCAACGCCGTCCCGGCCGCGCGGACCGCGCTGGCGCACCGCGACGCCGCGTTCTGGACGCTGTTCGAGACCCAGTGGGGCGACCCGGCCGACGACGCGGTCAACATCGGCTGGCTGCGCGATCTGTACGGCTCGGTGTGGGCGGCCACCGGCGGCTACCCGGTGCCCGGCGAGCAGGCCGACGGCTGCTACGTCAACAACCCCGACCCGGACATCACCGACCCGGCGTTCAACCGCTCGGGCGTGCCCTGGCAGACGCTGTACCACAAGGGCAACTACCCCCGGCTCCAGCAGGTCAAGGCGGCCTACGACCCCCGGGACGTCTTCCGGCACGCCCAGTCGGTGCGGCTGCCGTAGCGGCACCTGGCGAAGTGCCCCGCCGTACTTGACTTTGTCAGCGCGACCCGGCCGCCCCCGCTTCTCGCCGCGGATCCCCGCTCCTAGCGTCGAACGCACCGAGTGACGGAGGAGAACACCGTGATCCATCAACTCATCTTCGCCGCGCCCAAGCCCGGAATGACGGAGGAGGAGTTCCAGCAGTACTGGCTGAACGTGCACGCCGTCCGGTACGCCGCCAAGATCCCGCAGATCCGGAAATACCTCATCGACACCAGGATCCCGTTCCGGCCGGACGAGGGCGAGCCGCTGTGGAGCGGCGTCGCGGAGATCTGGCTGCGCGACGAGCGCGAGCAGCTGGAGTCGCTGCAGACGCCGGAGTTCCTGGACGGCGCCCGGGCCGACGAGCCGCGCTGGGCGGCGTTCTGGCGCACGGTCGTGCTCGACACCGACGCGCACGAGCTGGTGGCGGGCCCCGAGCTTGCCCCGCCGCCGGGTGTCAAGCTCATCGTGCTGGTCAAGCGGCGGGAAGGGCTGCGGCTGGCCGACTTCAGGAGCGCGAGCCTCGGCGCCCACGCCGACCTGGTCGGCCAGGTGCCGGGCGTGCGCCGGTACCTGCAGTGCCACGTCAGGGACGGCGCGTACGCCATAGGCGAGGCCGTGCTCGACGCCGCCCACCTGCTCTGGTTCGACGACGCGGACGCGCTGGCGGCGGCGCTCGGCTCGCCCGAGTACGCCAAGGTCGAGGCGGACCTGGAGGCGCTGGCCGAGCCGCGGTACGTGCACCGCATGGCCGTCACCGAGCACTGGGTCATCGGGCCGGAGAGCCGCTGATGTCCGCCGAGGTCTACGACGCCGAGAGTTACGACACCGAGGGTTACGACTACGTCATCGCGGGCGGCGGCGCGGCCGGGGCGGTCGTCGCGGCCCGGCTGGTCGAGCGGACGAGCGCGCGGGTGCTGCTGCTGGAGGCGGGCGGCGAGGCCGGCCTGCCCGCGATCCGCCAGACCGGCATCCCCGGCATGGCCGCGCTCTGGGGTGACCCCGCCGTCACCTGGCCGTACGTCACGGTCCCGCAGGCCGGGCTGGCCGGGCGGACGGTCCCGCTGCCGCAGGGCAGGGTGCTGGGCGGCGGCAGCTCGATCAACGCCATGCTGTACGTCCGGGGCAACCGCCGCGACTACGACGGCTGGGCCGCCCAGGGCAACGACGGCTGGTCGTACGACGAGGTCCTGCCCTGCTTCAGGCGGGCCGAGGACTACGGCGACGGCGCGGGCCCGCACCACGGGACGGGCGGGCCGATGACGGTGTCCCGGCTGTCGGCGATGTCCGAGGTGTCGCGCGCCTTCCTCCGGGCCGCCACCGAGCTGGGCTTCCCCGGCGGCGAGGACTGGGACTACAACGGCGCCGTCCAGGAGGGGGCGTTCGCCTACCAGTCCACCCGGACGAAGGACGAGCAGCGCTCCAGCACGGCGTTCTCCTACCTCGACCCCCTGCGCGGCCATCCCCGGCTCACGGTCCTGACCGGCGCGACCGCCACCCGCGTGCTGCTGGACGGCACGGTGGCCACGGGCGTGGAGTACGTGCGCGACGGCGCCGTCCACCGCGCGGAGGCGAGCACCGAGGTGATCGTCTCCTGCGGCGCGCTGGCCTCGCCCAAGCTGCTGATGCTGTCCGGGATCGGCCCGGCCGCGGCGCTGCGCGAGCACGGGCTCGCGGTGGCCGCCGACCTGCCGGGCGTCGGCGCGAACCTGCACGACCACCTCATTCTCGGCGTGGCCTACGCCGCCCGGTCCGAGCTGCCGCTGCCGGAGCTGCTGGCGGAGGTCGGGCTGTTCCCGCCCGGCGACCCCGACCTGCAGCTGCTGTTCGGCCCCGTGCAGTTCGTGGCCGACGAGTACCGCGTGGACGGGCCGGTCTTCACCTTCGCCCCCGTGCTGGCCCGGCCGCGCAGCCGGGGAACGCTCGCCCTGCGCTCGGCGGACCCGGCCGACGCGCCCCTCGTCGATCCCCGCTACCTGGCGGAGCCGGCCGACCTGGCGGCGCTCGTCCGCGGGATCGAGCTGTGCAGGGAGCTGGCGCACACCGCCGCGCTCTGCTCGTTCCACGACCGCGAGAGCGCGCCGGGCCGCGGGACCGACCTGGCCGCCTACGTGCGCGCCACGGCGACCACCGTGTGGCATCCCGTGGGCACCTGCCGCATGGGCCGCGACCAGGGGGCGGTGGTCGACCCGGCGCTGCGCGTGCGCGGGATCGACCGGCTGCGGGTCGCCGACGCCTCGATCATGCCGTCCATCCCCGCAGGCAACACCGCCGCCGCCACCGTCATGATCGGGGAGCGGGCGGCCGACCTGCTCACCTGAAGGAGCAGCCGTGAACGCAAGCGTGTCAGGCAGTTACAGGTACGTCGTCGTCGGCGCGGGCGCGGCCGGATCGGTGGTCGCGGCCCGGCTCAGCGAGGACCCCGACGCCTCCGTGCTCCTGCTGGAGGCCGGCGACCCCGCGATCAGCGACACGCTCGCCGACGCGGTCGAGACGCCGTGGCGGTGGAACGAGGTGCTGCTGACCGAGCTGGACTGGGCGTACATGAGCGAGCCCCAGCCGGGGCTGGACGGCACCCGGGTCTACTCGGCCGCCGGCCGCGGCCTGGGCGGCACGTCGAACATCTACCACATGATGCACACCAGGGGCCGCCCGCAGGACTACGACGACTGGGCCTACCACGGGTGCCCCGGCTGGTCGTACGCCGACGTGCTGCCCTGGCTGCAGCGGCTGGAGGACCAGCACGACGGGCACAACCCGACGGCCGGCAAGGACGGCCCGATGGCCGTGGCCGACGCGGGCGACACGGGCAACCCGGTGTCCCAGACGTTCATCGACGCCTGCGCCGAGCTCGGCCACCCGCGCCTGGACGACTTCAACGCGGGCCTGTTCGGCGCGGGCTGGCACCACGTCAACATCAGGGACGGGCGGCGCGGCGGCGCCCGCGAGGCCTACCTCGACCCCGCGCTCGCCCGGCCGAACCTCACCGTGCTGACCGGGGCGCCGGCGGCCCGGCTGCTGTTCGAGGGGAGCCGCTGCACCGGGGTGGAGTACCTGCGCGCGGGCCGCGCGTACACGGCGCGGGCCGAGGCCGAGGTCGTGGTGTGCGCGGGAGCCATCCAGTCGCCCAAGCTGCTGCTGCTGTCGGGGCTGGGCCCGGCCGCCGACCTGGCCGGGCTCGGCATCCACGTGGTGGCCGACCTGCCGGGGGTCGGGGCCAACTTCCACGACCACCCGCTGGTGATCGGGCCGATCGGCTACCTCGCCGAGCCCGGCGCCGACCCCCGAGGCAACGTGACCGAGGTCGCGCTGTTCTGCGGGTCGCAGGACGGGCTGCCCGTGCCCGACCTGGAGGTCGCGCTGGTGCACCGCGCGCCGTTCGGCGAGAAGTTCTTCGCCAACGTGGTGCGCCGCGCGCAGACCGGCCGGCCGATCGCGCCGGTGCGGGAACTGGTGGACCCGCACGTGGTCCTCAGCCTGACCGGCCTGCTCGGGCCGGTTTCCCGGGGATGGGTACGCCTGGCGTCCACCGACCCCACGGCGTACCCGAGGATCAACGCCAACTACTTCGGCGACCCCGTCGACTTGGAGCGCACGGTCACCGCCGTGGAGATCGCCAGGGACATCTACCGCACCAAGGCGTTCACCGGCACGTGGGGGCTGTCCGAGGTCGCCCCCGGGCCGGAGGTGAGCGGCCGCGGCGACCTGCGCGCCTGGGTGAAGGCCAACACCGGGTCGTACTACCACTTCGCCGGCTCCTGCCGGATGGGCGGCGACGAGTCGGCCGTGGTCGATCCACGGCTGCGGGTGCGCGGCGTCGAAGGGCTGCGGGTGGCCGACGCCTCCGTCATGCCCACGCTGGTCAACGCGCACCCGCACGCCACGGTCGTGATGATCGGCGAGCGGGCGGCGGAGCTCGTCCGGACCGGTACGTAGCGCCCGGAAGCCGCCCCGGGAACCGGCCCCGGGAAGCAGCGTCGAAAGTAGAAGCGAGAGTGCCAGTACAACCTCGTCCTGTCACCCGGCCCCGAACATTTCAATAATGGCCAGAAAGGCGAGCCATTTGATTTCTAGGGGTTGGTCATATGGCCATCTACGCAGGTTTGGATTCGCGGGAGATCTGGCTCTCTCCTTTCTGCGCGGATCTGTTCTCCTCGTTCCTCCGTTCGGACCAGCGCCGATGGGGCGAGGTGTACGTCCAGGGCCTGGTCTCGGTGCCCGGCCGCAAGTCGATCCGCCGGATCTCCACCCAGGTGGTGGGGCGGCCCGTCGACCAGTGCCTCCAGCAGTTCATCAACCAGAGCCCGTGGGACTGGACGCCCGTACGGCAGCGCCTGGCCCAGCTGCTCGTCGAGGCGATCCGGCCGAAGGCGTGGGTGCTGGAGGAGGTGGTGTTCCCGAAGAACGGCACCAAGTCGGTGGGCGTGGCGCGGCAGTTCGTCCGCTCCGCGGGGCGGCTGGTCAACTGCCAGCTCGGCCTGGCCGTCGTCATGGTGGGGGACGACGGCGGGTGCCCGGTCAACTGGCGGCTGCTGCTGCCCCGCACGTGGGACGACGACGACGGGCTGCGTAACAGGACCCGCGTGCCCGCCCACGAGCACAGCCGCCCGCACTGGCGGCATCTGCTCCAGGCCGTGGACGAGATGGTGGCCGACTGGGGGCTGCCGCCGGCGCCGATCGTGGTGGACGGCCGGGCGATGCCCGGGGTGGAGCCGCTGATCGCGGGGCTCGCCGAGCGCGGGCTGCCCTACCTCGTACGGGTCTCCCCCGGCACGATGCCGGCCCTGCCGGCCGCCAACTTCGGGCTGAACCCGCGCGCGGTGCCCGAGCAGGCCAGGCCCCGCCTGCACGTCCTGCAGGCGGCCCAGCCCGGCCAGCAGAACGGGCAGGCGCCGCAGAACGGGCAGGGCCACCGGTGGTACCCGCGCTCCGGCGCGCGGGCGATGTGGCTGACCGACCTGGGCCGCCACCGGGTGCCCGACCTGGCGGGGCTGGTCAGGCTGCGCAACCGGGCGGCGTCCGTGCTGGCCTCGGTCGCCACCGAGTCGGGGCTGCAGCACTTCGAGGGCCGCTCCTTCCAGGGCTGGCACCACCACGTCACGCTGGTGTCCGTGGCGCACGCCTACCGGCTCCTGCGCGGCCTGGAGGGACGGGAGGCCGAGAGGCCGAACATGGCGGAGAATCTGTGCCTGCGCCCGCCCGGCTGAGGGGCACGGCGTCGAGGGAGAGGGAGGGGCCGTGCCTGCGCCCGCCTGGCTGAGGGACCGGATCGCGCGGATCGAGCTGTTCGCCGAGCTGTCACGCGAGCAGCTGGACTGGCTCGCGGGCACCGGCGCGGTCAGGGAGCTCGCCGACGGGGAGGTGCTGTTCGTCGAGGGCGCGCCGGCCGACGCCTTCTACGTCCTGCTCGACGGCGAGATCGTGGTCACGAAGGTGGTCGGCGGGCGCGACCAGGTGCTGGCCCGGCACGTCGGCGACACGCTGGAGCACCAGTTCGTCGGCGAGCTGCCGCTGCTCACCAGCGACGAGTACCTCGCCACCGCGCTGGCCGTGGGCCCGGCCCGGGTCGTCGCTTACGGCAAGGACGCCTTCTTCGACCTGCTGGAACGCTGCCCGCAGGTGTGCCGGGTGCTCCTGCCCGTGCTGGCCCGGCGCATCAACGCCATGGAGCGCCAGGCGGGCCGCAGCCGCATGCTGGAGGGGCTCGGCATGCTGGCGGCCGGCCTGACCCACGAGCTGAACAACCCGGCGGCGGCCGCGCTGCGGGCGGCGAGGGAGCTGCGCGTGCTCGGGCCCCGGCTGGCGGCCGCCGCGACCGCGTGGGGCCGTACGGGCGAGGAGGCCGAGCTGCGGCTCGTGGAGCGCTTCCAGGCCGGGCTCGCCCCGCGGAGCGCGCCGGACCCGCTGGCCGAGGCCGAGGCGGCCGACGACATCGCCGACTGGCTGGCGGAGCACGGCCTCGACGGGACAGGAGACCTCGACGGGGCAGGAGACAGGACCCATCTGCTCGACGATCTGGGTGACGACCTGGCGGAGCACGGGGTGGACCGCGCGGCGCTGGACGAACTGGCCGCCGGGCTGCGGCCGGACGCCCTCGCGGCGGCCCTGGCGTACCTGGCTCCGGCGCTGCGGGCCAGGGCGCTCGCGGGCGACGCCGCCGAGGCCGCCGAGCGGGTGGTGGAGCTGGTACGGCGCACGTCGGCCTACACGAACCTGGACCGCGCACCCCAGCGGGAGGCCGACCTGCGCGAGGGGCTGGACGCCACGCTGGCCCTCATGGCGCCCAGGCTGCGCGACATCCGCGTGCGCCGCGAGTACGGCGGCGTCCCCGACCTCCAGGCCTTCCCCAGCGAGCTCAACCAGGTCTGGACCAACCTCATCGGCAACGCCGTGGACGCCATGGGCGGCACGGGCGAGCTGACGATCAGCACCAGGCGCGAGGGCGGCCACGCCGTGGTGGAGATCCGCGACAACGGCCCCGGCATCCCCGACGAGGTGCTGCCCATGGTGTTCCAGCCGTTCTTCACCACGAAGGACCTCGGCAAGGGCACCGGTCTCGGGTTGCACGTCAGCATGGACATCGTGGCGCGGCGGCACGGCGGCTCGATGGAGGTCGACTCCCGGCCGGGCGACACGCGGTTCGTGGTGCGGCTGCCGCTGGACCAGCCCTCCCCCTGACGGCCATTTCGCCGCCTATTTCGCGACGTGCCGGGAAACCTGACGAAGTGCCGGTGAATTTCATGGACTTGACGGAATGGCTCCGCCGGACTTGTCCGTGAATACCGCTCATTGTTTGAATCCACGCATGACGCGCACCATTCTTATTATTCTCTCCGAGTACGGATATTGGGGAGAGGAGCTGATCGGCCCGCTGGCCGCCTTCGACCGGCAGGGCTACCGGAGCGTGTTCGCCACCCCGACCGGCAAGCGGGCGCGGGCGCTGCCGCCCAGCCTCGACCCGGGGTACGTCGATCCGCCGCTCGGCCGCTCGGTCACGACGCCGGAGGTGGCCGTGGCCGCCAGGCAGGTGGACGAGTCGAACCGGCTGGACTCCCCCGTCAGCCTGGCGGAGTGGATCCCGGAGCGCCCCTACAACAGCGCGGACGGATATCTCAGGAAGGTCGAGGCCTACTACCGGGAGCTCGGCCGGCTGGACCGCGACGTCGAGGAGTACGACGCCCTGGTCCTCGTCGGCGGCAGCGGCCCGATCGTGGACCTCGCCAACAACGGGCGGGTGCACGACCTGATCCTCGCCTTCGTCCGGGCCGACAAGCCGGTGCTGGCCGAGTGCTACGGCATCGCCTGCCTGGCCTTCGCCCGCGACTGGGAGGACCGGGCCAGCATCCTGCGGGGCAAGCACGTGACGGGCCACTGCAAGGAGTACGACTACAAGGACGGCACCGGCTTCCTCGGCGTCGACTTCAACATGGGGCCGCCGCCGTACCCGCTGGAGTACATCCTGCGCGACGCCACCGCGCCCGACGGCCGCTACCACGGCAACGTGGGCAAGGAGACGTCGGTGATCGTGGACTACCCGTTCGTGACCGGCCGCTCGACCCCCGACTCCTACCTGTCCGGGGAGAAGCTGGTCGAGGTGCTCGAGTCCGGCCTGCGGCGTTACGGCTGGTGACCATGGCCGCCCGCCCCGCCAAGAAGGCGATCTTCGAGCAGTTCGCGGCCGACGGCATCTCGGTGATGTTCGGCAACCCGGGCACCGTGGAGCAGGGGTTCCTGGACGTCCTGGAGGAGACGCCGGGCTTCAGGTACGTGCTGGGCCTGCAGGAGTCCGCGGTGCTCGGCATCGCGGACGGGTACGCCCGCGCCACCGCCGGTCCGGCGCTGGTCCAGCTGCACAGCGGGGTCGGCCTCGGCAACGGGGTCGGCCTGCTCTACCAGGCCATGCGCGGCCACTCGCCGCTGGTGGTGATCGCCGGCGAGGCCGGGGTGCGGTACGAGGCGCTGGACGGCCAGATGGCGGTGGACCTGGTGGCCATGGCGCGGCCGGTGACCAAGTACGCGACCCGGGTGACCCATCCGGGCTCGGTGCTGCGGGTGCTGCGCCGCGCGGTCAAGGCCGCCATGACGCCGCCGCGCGGGCCGGCCTTCGTGGCGCTGCCCATGGACGTGCTCGACGAGCTCACCGCCGAGCCCGCCGTGCCGAGCACGATCCCGAGCCGGGCCACGGTGCCGGTGGCCGGCGAGCTGGAGCGGGCCGCGGCCGTGCTGCGCGCCGCCCGCCGGCCCGTGGTGCTGGCCGGCGACGGGGTGGCGGTGTCCGGCGCGCAGGAGGAGCTGGCCCGGGTGGCCGAGGCGCTCGGCGCCCCGGTCTGGACGGTGAACTCCTCCGAGGTGACCATCGACACCACCCACCCGCTGCACCGGGGCGACCTCGGGCACATGTTCGGCGAGCACAGCGCCGCCGCGCTGGCCGGGGCCGACGCCGTGCTGGTGGTCGGGACGTACCTCTTCCCCGAGGTGTTCCCGCTGCTGGACAGCCCCTTCGAGGAAGGCACGAAGATCGTCCACATCGACCTGGACGACTACGAGATCGCCAAGAACCTCCCCGCCGACGTGGCGCTCGTCGCCGACCCCCGGCCGACGCTGGCGGCGCTGGCCGGCCTGCTCGGCCCCGCCCGCCCCGCACCGGCGCGGGAGAGCGCCGAGCCGTACGGCGAGACGATGGCGGACCTGTTCGCCGGCGAGCTGGCCGCCAGGGCGCCGGCCGGGCTGGTGGTCTTCGACGAGGCCCTGACCGCCTCGCCGGCCCTGCTCAGGCGGCTCCCGCCGCGCCGGCCCGGCACGTACTTCCAGACCAGGGGCGGCTCGCTCGGCGTCGGCATCCCCGGCGCGATCGGGATCAAGCTGGCCCGCCCCGAGGCCGAGGTGGTGGCCTTCACCGGCGACGGCGGCAGCATGTACACCATCCAGGCCCTGTGGACCGCCGTCAGGTACGGGGTCGCCGCCCGGTTCGTGATCTGCGACAACCGCCGCTACCAGCTGCTCGACGACAACCTCGAACAGTACTGGCGCGAGCGCGGCATCGAGGCCCATCCGCATCCCGAGGGCTTCGACCTGTCCCACCCCCGGATCGACTTCGTGAAGCTGGCCGCGGGCCTGGGAGTCCCCGGCGTCAAGGTGAGCAAGCCCGCCCAGGTGGCGGCCGCGGTGGAGCGGATGCTGGCGGCGCCGGGGCCGTTCCTCGTCGATCTGATTACCACCTGAGAGCTGATTACCACCTGAGAGGTACTGAGAGGTCAGAGTGCGTGAGAAGCGATTGGCCGGGCGCACCGTCGCGATCCTGATGGAGAGCGACTTCGTCGAGCAGGAGCTGCACTACTACCAGCGGCGTTTCACCGAGGAGGGGGCGCGGGTCGAGTTCCTCACGAGGCTGTGGGGACAGGACTCGCTGACCTTCCACGGCCACGAGTACAAGGAACCGTTCACCGTGACCGGCGACCTGGAGAGCGCCGACCTGAGCGCGATCGACGTGCTCATCGTGCCGTCCGGCATGGTGTCGGACCGGTTGCGCTACAGCGAGGACGTCCACGAGCTCGCCCCCGCCGTACGGCTGCTGAAGGAGGCCTTCGGCGACCCGCGGATCATCAAGGGCGTCATCTGCCACGGCCTCTGGCTGGCCGCGCCCATCGCCGAGGTGGTCAAGGGCCGCCGGGTGACCTGCCACAACAACCTGGTCGGGGACGTGCACAACATGGGCGCGCTCTACACCGACCAGGACGTCGTGGTGGACCGGGACCTGGTGACCGGACGCACCGCGGAGCACTGCGCCGCCTTCGCCCGCATGATCATCGATCTGGTGGCCGCCGGGCGGCCGGCCGAGACCGTCTACCGGCCCGACTTCACCTTCTCCGACCTGGTGGCCGGGTACGTCACCGGGTTCGAGCGAGGCGAGATCAGCCTGCGGACCAACGACGGCCGGCCGGTGCGGGTGCGCCTGACCTCGACCACCTCCGCCGAGTTCGCGCGCAACCTGTCGGAGCCGTACCTCGACGCCTCGGCGCACCTGGAGCAGCTGCTCACGCCGGGCAACTACGTGTTCGTCAAGGGCATCTTCTACTACGAGAACGGCTCGTACACGGTCGAGGCCAAGGCGCTGACCTTCCTGGGCAGGCAGCCGGGCCAGTACGCCTTCGAGCAGCCCGACTGGTGGGTGAAGCAGATCCACGAGCTGGGCCGCTTCTACCGCAGGGCGCAGTTCGGTGACGACGGGCCGATCGACTACGCCGCGTACCGGACGATGCTGCGGCTGGGCGGCGAGAAGGCCGACCAGCACGTGCAGGAGACCGACACGATCTCGCGGATGGTCTACGGCATGTCCTCGGCGTACATGCTGACCGGCGACGAGGACTTCCTGGAGGTGGCCGAGCAGGGCGCCGCCTACCTGCGCCGGCACATGCGCTTCGTCGACCGCGACGAGGACGTCGTCTACTGGTACCACGGCATCGACGTGCGCGACGGGGGCGAGCGCAAGCTGTTCACCTCGGAGTTCGGCGACGACTACGACGCGATCCCGATGTACGAGCAGATCTACGCCCTGGCCGGCCCCACCCAGCTCTACCGGCTGACCGGGGACCCGCGCATCCTGTCGGACATCGAGGGCACCCTGCGGCTGTTCGCCAAGTTCTTCCACGACCCGGAGCGGGGCGGCTACTTCTCGCACATCGACCCGATCCTGCTCAGCCCGCACCACGAGGCGCTGGGCCCCAACCGGTCGAGGAAGAACTGGAACTCCGTCGGCGACCACGCACCCGCCTACCTCATCAACCTGTTCCTGGCCACCGGCGACGAGCGGCACGCCGCGATGCTGGAGGAGACGTTCGACCTCATCGTCCGGCACATGCCCAGGAAGGACAGCCCGTACGTCCAGGAGCGCTTCCACGCGGACTGGACGCCGGACACCACCTGGCACTGGCAGCAGGACCGGGCGGTCGTCGGGCACAACCTCAAGATCGCCTGGAACCTCATGCGGATGATGTCCATCCGTCCCAAGGACCGCTACCGGGCGCTGGCGACCGAGATCGGCGAGAAGATGCCGGCGCTCGGCAGCGACCCGCAGCGCGGCGGCTGGTACGACGTCGTCGAGCGCAGGCTCGCGCCCGGCCAGCACGTCCACCGGTTCGTCTGGCACGACAGGAAGGCCTGGTGGCAGCAGGAGCAGGCGATCCTCGCCTACCAGATCCTGGCCGGGCTCGGCGGCGGGGAGGAGTTCCTGCGCAGGGCGCGGGAGTCGGCGGCCTTCTACAGCGCCTTCTTCCTCGACCACGACGAGGGCGGCATCTACTTCAACGTGCTCGCCGACGGCCACCCGTACCTGCTCGGCACCGAGCGGTTCAAGGGCAGCCACTCCATGAGCATGTGCCACGCGGCCGAGCTGTGCTTCCTCGCGACCGTCTACCAGCGGCTGCTGCTCGACAGGGAACCGCTGACCCTGTGGTTCCGGCCGCGGCCCGACGGGTTCGCCGACCGGGTGCTGCGGGTCGCGCCCGACGCGCTGCCGCCGGGGCGGGTGCGGCTGGCGTGGGTGGAGCTGGACGGCTCGCCGTACCAGCTGTTCGACGCCGAGGCGATGACGGTGAAGCTGCCCGACTCCGCCTCGCCGGTGACCGTACGCGCCCACCTCGCGCCGGTGGAGGACTGAGGTGACCATGCGACTGCGGAAGGAGCTGCGCGGCGGGGTCACCGTCATCAGCCTGGACGGCCGGCTGGACAGCGAGACCGCGCCGGGCGTGCAGCAGGATTTGCAGGGCCTCTTCCCCGAGGACGGCCTGGTCGTGCTGGACCTGTCCGAGACCAGGTACATGTCCAGCGCCGGGCTGCGCGTGCTGCTGCTGGTCTACCGGCAGGCGCAGCGCGGCGAGGTCCGCCTGGCGCTGACCGGGCTGGCCCCCGACGTGCGCGCGATCATGGAGGCGACGGGGTTCCTCGGCTTCTTCACCGTGGTGGAGTCGGTCGAGGAAGGGGTGGAGGCGTTGACCGTATGACGATCCTGGAGCCGATCGACGCCTACCCCACGCGGCGGATCGCCGGCTATCCGGTGCGCGCGGGGCGGTCGCTGCCGTTCGGCGCCACCCGGGTGCCCGGGGGCGTGAACTTCTCGGTCTACTCCAACCACGCCACGTCGGTGACGCTCGTGCTCTACCGGGAGGGGGAGGCCGAGCCGATGGCCGAGCTGCCCTTCCCGGAGTCGTTCCGGGTGGGCAGCGTGCACGCGATGACCGTGTTCGGCCTCGACGTGGAGCGCCTGGAGTACGGCTACCGCGTGGACGGCCCGCGCCTGCCCTGGCAGGGGCACCGCTTCGACCCGGACGCCGTGCTCAGCGACCCGTACGCCAGGATGCTGACCGGCCACGGCCCGTACCGGCACCGCTCGCGGGTCGCGCTGGACGACTTCGACTGGGAGGAGGACCGCGCGCCGCACCTGCCGCACGAGGACCTGGTGATCTACGAGCTGCACGTGCGCGGGTTCACCAGGCACCCGTCCTCGGGGGTCTCGGCGCCCGGCACGTACGCGGGGCTCGTGGAGAAGATCCCGTACCTGCGGGAGCTGGGGGTCAACTGCGTCGAGCTGATGCCGGTGTCGGAGTTCGACGAGACGGACAACGTGTTCACCGGCGTCAACTACTGGGGCTACAGCCCGGTCGGGTTCTTCGCCCCCAAGGCGTCCTACGCGGCCACCGGGCGCGAGCACATGCAGGTCGACGAGTTCAAGCACCTGGTCAAGGAGCTGCACAAGGCGGGCATCGAGGTGCTGCTCGACGTGGTGTTCAACCACACCGCCGAAGGCGACGAGCGCGGGCCGTCGATCAGCTTCAAGGGGCTGGACAACGCCACCTACTACATGCTCACCCCCGACGGGCACTACTACAACTTCAGCGGCACCGGCAACACGCTCAACTGCAACCATCCGGTGGTCCGCGGGTTCGTGCTCGACTGCCTGCGCTACTGGGCCGCAGAGTGCCACGTCGACGGGTTCAGGTTCGACCTGGCCGCGATACTCGGGCGCGGGGCCGACGGCGGGCCGCTGCACAACCCGCCGCTGCTGGAGTCGCTGGCCTACGACCCGATCCTGCGCGACCGCAAGCTGATCGCGGAGGCGTGGGACGCGGCCGGGCTCTACCAGGTGGGCAGCTTCCCCCACTACAGCCGCTGGTCGGAGTGGAACGGCCGCTACCGCGACACCGTGCGCCGCCACCTCAAGGGCGACCTCGGCGTCACCGGCGAGCTGGCCACGCGCATGGTCGGCTCGCCCGACATGTACAGCCGCAGGGGCACGGCCGCCACGGTCAACTTCGTCACCTCGCACGACGGGTTCACGCTGCGGGACCTGGTCTCGTACGACCACAAGCACAACGAGGCCAACGGCGAGGGCAACCGGGACGGCGACGACAACGGCAACTCCTGGAACTGCGGGCAGGAGGGCGAGACGGACGACCCGGCGGTGCTGGCCCTGCGCGCCCGGCAGCAGCGCAACGCGCTGCTGATCCTGCTGGCCAGCCGGGGCGTGCCGATGCTGCTGGCCGGCGACGAGATCGGGCGCACGCAGCTCGGCAACAACAACGCCTACTGCCACGACGGCCCGCTGACCTGGCTCGACTGGCGGCTGCGGGAGGAGAACGCCGACCTGTTCCGCTTCACCCGGCGCGCCATCGCCTTCCGCCGGGCGCACCCCGTGCTGCGGGGCGGCTCGCCCGGCTCGGTCCACTGGCACGGCGTGCGCGCCTGGTCGCCGGACTGGTCGGCGCACTCGCGCGTGCTGGCCGCGACGTTCGACGGCGGCGGGGACGACTGCGTGTACGTCGCCACCAACTCCCACTGGGAGTCGCACACGCTCGAACTGCCCGAACCGCCGCGCGGGCAGACCTGGCACCTGTTCGCCGACACCGCCGCCGCCCCGCCGATGGACGCCTTCGAGCCGGGCTCGGAGCCGCCGCTCGCCAACCAGTCACAACTGACCGTCGGCCCACGAAGCGTCGCGATCCTGGTCACGCATTGACGAAAGGAAGCAAGCCATGTCGTTCACGATGAAGATGAACGTGGAGGGTGACACCGCCACGATCCGGCTGGCCGGCGAGCTCGACGGCAGCTCCGCCCCCGACCTCAACGACCTGGTGACGCAGGCCGTGGGGCGGCAGGTGGGCCGGCTGGTGCTGCTGCTCGACGAGCTGACGTACATGTCGTCGGCGGGCGTGCGCTGCCTGGTGTTCGCGCACCAGAAGCTGCCGCGCGGCTCGCAGATCACCCTGGTGGGCACCAAGCCCGAGGTGGCCGAGACGATCCGGCTCACCGGCTTCGACCGCAGCATCGTGATGCGGTGATGCTCGCCTGCCGGCTGAGGATCGACGTCCGGCACGTGTCCCTGCCGGGGGTCGTGGCCGATTTCATCGAGGCGCTGGCGGGCGAGGCGGGGCTGACCTCCCGCCAGGCGTACTGGCTGCGCCTGGCCGCCGACGAGATCACCACCAACATCGCCCACCACGGCTACCGGGGCGAGGGCGGGGTGGTGGACCTGTCGGGGGAGATCGAGCCCGACCGGCTGCGGGTCAGCATCGAGGACGACGCGCCGCCGTTCGACCCCGGCTGCTACGACCCCGCGCCCCGGCTGGCGGTGCCGCCCGCCCAGCGCGACGAAGGCGGTTACGGGCTGCTCCTGGCCATGGGGAAGGTCGACGAGTTCCACTACGAGTACGTCGGCGGCCGCAACCGCAACACCCTGATCATGCGACTGCTTGGAGGCGCGAATGCCGACGGCCCTGGTGGTCACCGAACCGGCTGACCCCACCTCCCCGGCGGTGCTCGAACTCGACGGGGCGCTGCGCGCGGAGGGCTTCGAGGTCGAGCTCGTCGTCCCGGACGACCTGGTGCTGTCCCATCCGCACCCCGACCTGCTGCTGATCTCGGCGGCGCTCGGGCTGCAGCGGATGGCGCTGGTCAGCCAGCGGTTCCTGGTCGACGGGCGGATGCCGACCATCGTGGCCTTCCCCGACGACGACCTCGGCGCGCTGGAGGAGTGCGTACGCGCCGGGTTCGACTACGTGACCCGGCCCTTCCTGCCCGGCCTGCTGCGCAGCCGGGCGAACTCCTGCTGGGAGCGCTGGCAGCTCAGCACCGCGGTCGAGGAGATGGCGGCGCTGGCCAGCCTGCGCGAGTACGAGCGGGAGCTGCGCATCGCCCGCGACATCCAGGCCGGGTTCCTGCCGGAGTCGCTGCCCCGGCTGGACGGCTGGGAGATCGCGGCCAGCTTCCGCCCGGCCCGGCAGGTGGCCGGCGACTTCTACGACGTGTTCACCATCGTCAACGGGCGCCGGCTGGCGCTGGTGGTGGCCGACGTGTGCGACAAGGGCGTGGGGGCGGCGCTGTTCATGGCGCTGATCAGGACCCTGCTGCGGCACACGGCCGAGCACACCGGGTACGTCCAGGACGTCGGCGACGACGCCGCCGCATCGCTGGACAGGGCGCTGGACGGACCGATGGGCGAGTCGGCGCTGCCGCTGCTGTCACTGGGCGCGGGGCCGCTCATCCAGGCCGTGGTCGGGACCAACCGGTACATGGCCCGCAACCACCTGAAGCAGGCGTATTTCGCGACGATGTTCTTCGGGGTGCTGGACCCGTGCTCGGGGGATCTGGTCTACATCAACGGCGGGCACAATCCGCCCATCGTGGTCCGCGCCGACGGCCGCCAGACGCTGCTGCCGCCGACCGGGCCCGCGGTCGGGATCCTGGCCGACAGCTCGTACACGCTCGGGCACGTGCAGCTCGGGCCGGGCGACGCGCTGTTCGCCTACACCGACGGGGTGGTCGAGGCCAGGAACGCCGCCCACGGCCTGTTCGGCACCCCGCGGCTGCAGGAGGTGCTGGGAGCGTCGGGGGCGCACGCCGAGGGCCTGCTCGCGGCGGTCGACGGGGCGGTGCGGACCTTCGTGGGGGCGGCCGAGCAGTCCGACGACATCACCACGCTGGCGCTCACCAGGAATCCGTCCCGGACCCAGCGCCGGCACTCGCCCCGGAACACGGCCCGGAATTCAGCCCGTAATCCGCTCCCGAATCAGGCCCCGGATCCGCGCTGACGGCCGGCTGTCAGCGCGGGGTGCCAGGGGGCGGGTGCGGGGGGCTCAGGCGGCGACCATCGACATGGCGGCGGCGACGTCCCAGCCCGAGGCGGGCTCGCCCCCGTGGAAGCCGGACGCCAGCAGCGTCGCCTCGCCCGCCCGGCCCGCCAGCAGCAGCGCGTCGATCAGGTATGCGGTCAGGTGCGCCGGCAGCCAGGGCGGTCCGGCCCCCATCCCGCCGGCGGTGAGCGCGAGCGCGCGCCGCAGGTGGAAGACCGCCTCGTCGGGCCGGGTCCGCAGCCCGGCCATGGCCTTGGCCGCGTGCACGAACAGGGCGGTCTCGCGGTCCGTACGCGGGATCTCGCCGACGTCCCCGGCGGGCCGGCCGCTCAGCGCCATGATCCAGGCCCGGTAGGCGAGCAGCAGCGGCCGCCGCCCGCCCTCGGCGGCGAGCGCGAGCCGCAGCAGGAAGTCGGCGGCCTCCTCGGGCCTGCCCTGCCCGCAGGCGAGGTTGACCGCGCGGGCCAGCGCCAGGTGCGGCGTGCCGTCCACGATCTCGCCGGGCAGGGAGTCCAGGAACGACATGCTGTCGCGCCCCCTGCCGCGCAGCAGGAGCAGGTGGGCGAGCGGCACGGAGACGGTGTGTCCCTCGCCGCACCACGCCGCCGCCTTGCACAGCTCGAACGCCCGGTCGAAGGCCGGCGCCGCCCACGCCTCCCACACCGCGTCCACCAGGTGCGGGGTGGCCGCGGCCGGGTCCACCGGCGGCAGCCACTCGGTGGCGCACTGGAACTCCCAGCCGGCGGCGCCCCTGGTCAGGCGCTCGGTGAGGCGGCGCCCGACCAGGAAGTCGTGCAGCAGGCGGGGGTTGCCGCCGCTCGCCGCGCGCAGGGCGTCGGCGGTGGCCTGGCGCACGTGCCCGCCGGCCACCGCGGCCAGCAGGGCGGCCACCTCCTCGGCGGTGAGCGGCGCCAGCTCGACGGTCCGCGCGCCCGGCTCGAACCGCAGGCAGTCCACCGGGTCGGGCCGCCGCGCCGCGGGCCCGGACAGCGTCGTGACCAGCACCCTGACGTGCGCGTGGCGGCGGGCGGCGGCACGCAGCGCCAGCAGGCTCCCGTCGTCGCCGGCCTGCGCGTCGTCCATGAACAGCAGCACCGGGCGGTCCCCTGCGATCGCCTCCACGCGGGCGGCGACCTCGGCCGCGTCGTCCCCCGCACGCAGCCGCACGATCTCGTAACGCGCCGCCTCGGGTGATTCCAGCACGTGCTCCGCCAGCCGGCTGCGCCCGACGCCGGGCTCCCCCGTGACGACGATGGGGCCCGCGGAGGCGTCCCCAAGGGCTGTCCGAATCATGGTGAGTTGCTCGCCCCGCCCGATGAAATGCCACTTCATTGCGTTAATCCCTCGTATTGAATCGGCGAATTCATGCTTTGGGAACAATGCCGTAACGTCAATACTGATATGACGAAATCGGCCCGTGGTGACAAATATCCCGTGGGACTCCTAGACTCGGGATGGCCATCCTGATCTGCTGGCGCGGGGGACGCACGGAGGATTCTGTGACAGGCGACAGCTGGAGTAGGCAAGAGCTCGCCCGATTCCTGCGCAGCAGGCGTGCCCGGGTCATGCCCAAGCAGGTCGGCCTGCCCGAGGGCGGCGGCCGCCGGACGAAGGGGCTGCGGCGCGAGGAGGTGGCGGTGCTGGCCGGGCTCAGCCCGACCTGGTACACGTACCTCGAACAGGGGCGCGACATCAAGCCCTCGATCCAGGTGCTCGACAGCCTGGCCAGGGTGCTCGACCTGAGCGAGGACGAGCGCCGCTACATGCACACCCTGGTGCACGGCCAGGTCGCCAACCCGCAGCCGCTCGACGGGCCGACGTGGGCGGGCGGCGTGATGCGGCCGCTGGTCGGCCTCATGAACGGCAGCGAATACCCGGTGTACGCCACCGACATCCACTGCAACCTGACCGCCTGGAACGACGCCGCCGCCGAATGGTACGACGACTGGGGCAGCCACGCCCCCGAGCACCGCAACATGCTGCGCTGGCTGCTGGTCGCGCCGAAGGCGAAGGAGCGGCTGCCCGACTGGGAGCGCGTCACGTGCGACGTCATCGCCCGCTGGCGCTCGGAGCTGGCCAGGTGGCCGCAGGACGACCTGCTGACGGCCAGGGTCGACGAGTTCTCGCGGCTGAGCCCGCTGTTCGCCGGGCTGTGGCACCGGCACGAGGTGCAGGAGCACCGCAGCCTCACGCGCCGGTTCCGGCACCCCCGGCTGGGCCTGCAGACGCTGCGCATGGCACTCATGATCACCCCGGACGAGCCGCTGGTCGGGCTGGTGATCCACTTCCCGGTGCCCGCCGCCGGGTGACCCGGTTCTCCCGCTCCCGGTATTTCGTCATCTGTTGATTGACACCCGCGGGGGCGCGCCGGACCTTAGGTGATGTCGTTCGGCCAACCAACAAGGGCGCCCGGGCGCCGGCGGATTCCCGGCGGGCCGGGCGCGGACGGGAACGGGCCCATGGACGTGAACCCCATGGACGTGAACAGGGGGCGAGATCCCATCGCCATCGTCGGCGGCGCCTGCCGGCTGCCCGGCGCGCGCACCCCGGCCGACCTCTGGCGGATCGTCAGCGGGGGCCGGGACGTGGTCGGGGTGATCCCGCGGGATCGGTTCGACCTCGGCACCGCCTCCGGCCGCCGCCGCCCCGACGTGCTGGAGGGCGCGGGCGGCTACCTGGACGACATCGCGGGCTTCGACGCGCGCTTCTTCGGGGTCACGCCGTTCGAGGCGCTGCGGATGGACCCGCAGCAGCGGGTCCTGATGGAGGTGATCTGGGAGGCGCTCGACGACGCGGGCATCCCGGCCGAGAGCCTGGCCGGGAGCCGCACCGGCGTCTACACGAGCCTCCTGCCGTCGGGCTACTGGGACCTGCTGCGCCGCGCCGGGATGTACGACATGCACGCCGCCCTGGGGGCAGCCGTCAGCGGCATCTTCCCCGGCCGCGTCTCCACCCGGCTCGACCTGCGCGGCCCCAGCATGGGCGTGGAGGCGGCGTGCGCGACGTCGCTGCTGGCGGTGCACGTGGCCTGCCGGGCGCTGTGGTCGGGCGAGGCCGACCTGGCCATCGTCGGGGGCGCCAACCTGCAGATCGTGCCCGACCTGTACTTCGCGCTCGCCGACGCCGGGGTGCTGTCCAGCTCGGGGCGGTGCCGGTTCGGCGACGTGTCGGGCGACGGCTACGTGCGCAGCGAGGGCGTGGTGGCGCTGATCCTCAAGCCGCTCTCGCGGGCCCTGGAGGGCGGCGACCTCCCGTACGCGACGATCCTGGGCAGCGCCGCCACCCACGACGGCCGCACGGGCGGCTCGCTCGTCGCCCCGGGCCTCGAAGGGCACGAGACGATGCTGCGTACGGCCTATCTCGACGCCGGGGTCTCCCCCGGCGACGTCGACTACGTCGAGGCGCACGGGCCCGGCACCCGCGCCGGGGACCCGACCGAGCTGGCCGCGCTCGACCTGGTGCTGCGGGAGGGCCGGGAGGAGGGACGGCGCTGCCGGGTCGGGTCGCTCAAGTCCAACATCGGGCACACCGAGTTCGTGTCGGGGCTGGCGGGGCTGCTCAAGACGGCCCTCGCGCTCCGGCACCTGACCATACCGGCCACCCTGCACGTGTCCGAGCCGCACCCGATGCTGCTCGATCCGGCGGCGGCCGTCGAGCTCGCGCTGTGCACGCAGGACTGGCCGCGGCGCGGCACCCCGGCGCTGGCGGGGGTCAGCTCCTTCGGCATGTCGGGCACCAACATCCATCTCGTGCTCTCGGAGACGCCGCGGCCCGCGCCGGCGTCGCGGGCTCCGGCGCGGCCCGCCTACGTGCTGCCGCTGTCGGCACGGGACCCGCAGGCGCTGCACGCGCTCGCCGGCGCGTACGCCGACCTCCTCGACCCTCCCGCCCCTCCCGACCCTTCGCACCCGGACTCCCCGCACCAGGACCGGCCAGAACTCGGGGAGGCGGAGTTCGGGCAGGAGCTCGGGCGGGCAGAACCGGATCGTCCAGGGGCGGATCTCGGCGACGTGTGCTTCAGCGCGGGCGCCAGGCGCTCGCACCTCGAGTACCGGCTGGCCGCGGTCGGCGGGGACGCGCGGGCGCTGGCCGCCGCGCTGCGGGAGTTCCGCGCGGGCGGGCAGGGCGACGGGCGGTCGCTGCTCGTCGGCGAGCGCCGCGTGACCTCGCCGCCGAAGGTCGTGTACGTCTTCCCCGGCCAGGGCGGCCAGTGGGCGGGCATGGGCAGGCAACTGCTGGCCGCCGACCCGGTCTTCGCCCGCCATCTCGGCGAGTGCTCTAGCGCGCTGGCCCCCGAGCTGGGCTGGTCGCCCGTGGACGTGCTCCGGCGCGGGGTGCCGCTGTCGCGCGTGGACGAGATCCAGCCGACCCTGTGGGCGATGCAGGTGGCGCTGGCGGCCGTCTGGCGCGAGTGGGGCGTCGAGCCCGACCTGGTCATCGGGCACAGCATGGGCGAGATCGCCGCCGCCGTCACCGCCGGGGCGCTGAGCGTGGCCGACGGCGCGGCCGTGGTCGCCAGGAGGAGCCGGCTGCTGCGGGACCTGCGCACACCCGGCGCGATGTGGGCCGTGGGGCTCGGCGAGGAGGCCGCCCAGCAGGCAATCGCGCAGGCCGTCGGCGAGGCAGTCGGGGAAGGCATCGGGCAGGCCGTCGGGGAAGGCATCGGTGAACACGCCGGGCAGGTCTGCGTGGGCGTGATCAACAGCCTGCGCTCGACGGTGCTGTCCGGCGACCCCGCGGAGCTGGAGCGGATCGTCGAGCCGCTGCGCCGCGCCGGCGTCTTCTGCCGCCGGGTGGACGTGGACTACGCCTCGCACGCGCCGCAGGTGGAGCCCGTACGTGAGGCGCTGCTGGAGGCGCTGTCCGCCATCAAGCCGAACTCCTGCGCCGTGCCCCTCCACTCCAGCGCGCACGACCGGATCGTCGAGGGCACGGATCTGGACGCGGGGTACTGGTTCGAGAACCTGCGCCGGCCCGTCCGCTTCGCCGCCGCCACCCGGGCCGCGCTCGCCGACGCCCGGCCGACGCTGTTCGTCGAGATGAGCCCGCACCCGGTGCTGCAGCAGGCGCTGGAGGAGGAGGCCGGGGCGGCAGGCGCGAACGCCGCCGTGCTGCCCTGCCTGCGGCGGGACGTGCCGGACGCCGCCGCCCTGGGCGCCGCGCTCGGCCAGGCGTACGTGCTGGGCTGCCGTCCCCGCTGGGACCGGGTTAATCCCGGCGGGCGGTACGTCCGGCTCCCCGGCTACGCCTGGCAGCGCCGCCACTTCTGGCCCCAGCCGGCCGCGTCCCCCACCCCTCCGAGCCCCACGTCTCCGGGCCTCTCGCCTCCTGGCCGCACGTCTCCCGGCGCCACGTCTCCCGGTCTCGCCTCTGCCGGCCCCACCGCTTTCGCTCAGGCTCTCTCCAGCCCGGTGGCCTCCGATCCGGCACTCGCCGGCCCGGTGCCCCACGGTCTCGACCTTTCCGGCCCTGTGCCGTACGGTCCCGACCTTTCCGGTCCCGTGCGGTACGGTCCCGACCTTTCCGGTCCGGGGTCCTATGGCCCGGCCCTTTCCGGCTCCGGGCCTCACGGTGCCGGTCAGGAGCCGGGTCCGGCGCGGCGGGAGGTGCCGGACGTGGCCGCATTGTCCACGTCCGAACTCACCAAGCTGGTGGCCGACCTGGCGTCGCAGGTCCTGGCGGTGCCCGGGCACGAGATCGGCATGGACGTGCCGCTCACGCTGCTCGGCCTGGACTCCGTGCTGGCCACCCGGTTCAGCGAGCGGATGCGGCGCGAGCTGGGCGTCAGCGTGCCGGCCGGCCACCTGCTCGGCCCGGGCACGCTGCTCGACCTCACCACCGAATTGCGTTCGGCGGCCACCGTATGAGAGAGCCGCTTGAGAGAAACGCGTGAGAGAAACGCGCCCGGAAAGCGATATCGCGGACGAGGCTCCGGAATTTCGGAGCCTCGTCCCGCTCATTTGAGCATGGCATTCCGACTACCAGCACCAACTGATTCTTGGGTATTCGTGTCAAGTGCCGGAAGGATACGGGGCATGGTGACAGCCGTGGTGGGAACGCTGGCCGGCGCCGCGCTCGTGGTGGCGGTGTGGTCGAGCGTCGTGCTGACCGTGTTCACCCCCCGGGGCCGGCCGACCCGGCTCGTCCGGGGCGTCGTGCGGGCGTTCGCCGGGCCGCTCCTCGCGGTGGCCGGCCGGGTGCCGGCCGCCGCCCGCGAGCCCCTGCTCGACCTGTGCGGGCCGCTGGCCGTGTGCACGGTGGCCGGGATCTGGGTCGGCGTGTCCTCGGCCGGGTTCGCGCTGCTGGAGGGGACGCCGCTGGGCGAGGCCGAATGGGCGTCTGGGCTGCTGCTGGTCGCGGTCATCGCGACGTACCTGGTGCAGTTCTCGGCCGCGTACGGCCGGCGCGAGCGGCTGGTCGCGAGGCTGGCGGGCAGCGTGTGCAACCCGCGCGACGCCGACACCATGCTCGCGGTCTACCTCAGGACCGGCTCGCGCGACCACCTCGACAGCATGTTCGCCGAGTGGACGGGGTGGATGGCCGAGGTGGAGCACTCGCATCTCGCCCATCCGGCACTCACGTTCCGGCGCCCGGCGGGTGATCTCGACTGGCTCAAGGCGGCGGTGATCGTGCTGGACGTGGCGGCGCTCATCGAGGCGCTCGCGCCGAGCTGGGCGCCCGCGCACACCCGGGCGCTGCTCGCGACCGGGACGCGCTGCATGCACCGGCTGGCCCACGGGCTGTGCATCACGCTGCCGCCCATCCCGGTGAGCCTGCAGGGGCGGGAGGAGCGCAACTTCTCCGACACGCTGACGCTGGCGGGCGAGGCGGGGCTGCCGGCCGAACGCGACCCGGTGGAGGCGTGGGACGTCTTCCAGGACCTGCGCACCGGGTACGCGCCGCACGCCTACGCCATCGAGACGCGGCTGCGCTACGACCGGGTCGAGGAGCCGGACGAGGTCGGGGACTGACGCTCCCCGGCCGACCCGGCCGCCGCGGGGCGCGTTCCGTCCGCCGTCTGGCCGGGGAACGCGATGACGCCGCTCAGGCGGCTGCCCTCCGGGACCCGCACCTCGTGCCCGAGCGCCGTGAAGCCCGAGACGACGGCCGGCCGCTCGGGCGACGACTCCACGCGCGCCATCACGCCCACGTAGGCGTCGCTGAGCCGCGCGCCCGGCCCGATGATCGCGCCGTCCATGCAGGCCACCCGCTCCAGCCGGCACCACGGGTGCAGGTCGGCCTCGTCGCCGACGTACGAGTCCCGCAGCACGACCCCGGGCCCGATCTCGACGTCCCGTCCGATCCACGCGCCAGGCCCGATGTGCACGAGCCCGGCGGCCAGCTTCTCGGCGAGCGTCAGCCCGCTGACCTCGTCGCGGCGCGCCAGCGAGGCGGGGTGGATCACGGGACCGCGCGGGAGCCGCAGGCTCGGGTAGCCACCGGCCAGCGCCTCGGCCATGGTGAGCAGGTAGCCGCGGGGATTGCCCAGGTCGCCCACCTTGTCCAGGGGCGAGCACGAGACGGGGTGGCCCCGCGAGACCAGCCAGGGCAGCAGGTCGCCGCCCCAGTCGAGCCCCCGCCGGGCCAGCGCCGCCAGCTCGTCGGTGGCGGCGAGCCGCCGCAGCCGGGCGCAGTCGACCAGGTAGAGGCCGGCGTTGATCGGCACCCGGTCCGGGTCGGCGGCCAGCGCCTCGATGGTCCGCATCGACGGCTTCTCGATGAACCGCTCGATCCGGCCGGCGCCGTCGGCGATCAGCGTGCCGTACGTGCCCGCCACCTCCGCCGCCGGCCGGTGGGCCAGGCCGACGGTCACGACCGCGCCGCTCGCCAGGTGGTCGCGGACGAGCCCGGCCAGGTCGAGCTCGAAGAGCGAGTCGGTCGGAAAGACCAGGGCGTGGCCGCGCAGGCCGTGCTCCTCGATCACGCCGAGCGTCGCCTGCCCGGAGCCGGTGTTGTGCCGGTCCGTACGGGGCCGCGAGTAGCGCACCGAGACCCCGAGCCGCTCGCCGTACCCGAGCGCCTCCTTGACCTGGTAGCGGTTCTCCCGCCCGTTGGCGGCCACGTGGAAGCTCGTCACCCCCTGGTCGCGGAAGGCGGCCACGAGCCATTCGACGAGCGGCCGGCCGAGGAACGGCACGGCCGCCTTGCTCCTGATGTGACCGGAACCCTCCAGGGTGAGCGGCCGGGCGCGCAGGCCGCGGCCGCCGGCCAGCGCG
Source organism: Nonomuraea phyllanthi (assembly GCF_006334985.2). Taxonomy (GTDB): domain Bacteria; phylum Actinomycetota; class Actinomycetes; order Streptosporangiales; family Streptosporangiaceae; genus Nonomuraea; species Nonomuraea phyllanthi. The sequence goes on along the minus strand of NZ_VDLX02000009.1, from coordinate 231,734 downwards.
ATGGCGGAAATCGACGGCATGAAATCTCCAGGGACGGTGCGGTGAATCATTCGTACCATTCACTACCGGAATGCGGCCTGTTTCGGCCTCCGACGGCCGGGATTTCGTCAGGTCCGTCTCTGACAAAGACGTTATGGCTCCGTTAAGTCGGGGTGCCGTGCGGCCGCGCCGGATATTTATCGTGGGCGTCCGTGACCCGTCCGCGAAGGAGGACGCCATGCGCGCAGCCGTCATCACGCGACTCAATTCGGCATGGGAATTCCAGGACCTCGCCGACCCCGAGCCGGGGCCCGGCCAGGTCGTCGTCCGCATCCACGCGTGCGGCATGTGCTACAGCGACGTGCTGGTCCACCGCGGGCACTGGCCCGTGCGGCTGCCGATCGTGCCGGGGCACGAGCCGGTCGGCGAGGTCGTGGCGCTCGGGCCAGGCACCACCACGCTGCGGGTGGGCGACCGGGTGGGCGTCTCGTGGATGCAGCGCGGCGAGGGCCGCTGCGCCGCCTGCCAGAGCTGGCACCCGGTGGCCTGCCCGCACACCACGACCTGGATGGACCTCGGCGGCGGCTACGCCGACCTCATGGTGGCCTGGGAGACCGGGTGCACGCTGCTGCCCGACGGCCTGGACTACACCGACGCCGCGGTCGCCTTCTGCGCCGGGTTCACCTCGATGAGCGGCCTGCGCAACGCCGAGCCGCGGCCGGGCGAGCGGGTCTGCGTGCTCGGCGTCGGCGGGCTCGGGCACATGGCGGTGCAGCTGGCCGCCGCGATCGGCCTGGAGACCGTGGTGCTCACCACCTCGCCCGACAAGGCGGAGTACGCCAGGGAGCTGGGCGCGGCCGAGGGCGTCGTCGTGGGCGACGACCCGGGCAAGGCGCTGGCCGACGCCGGTGGCGCGGACATCATCCTGGCCACGACCACCTCCGCGGACCTCGTCGCCCGCGTGCTGTCGGGCCTGCGCTACGGCGGGCGACTCGTCACGATGGGCGTCACCGGCCCGCTGCGGATCGACGACATGACGACGCTGCTGTTCAAGCAGTGTTCGATCAAGGGCAGCACCCACAACAACCGCTCCGACCTGGTCGAGGTGCTCACGCTCATGGCCGCGGGCAAGGTCAGGCCGCGCGTGGAGACGTACCCGTTCAGCGAGATCAACGAGGTGCTCAAGCGCGTGGAGGCCGGCCAGGTGCGCTACCGCGCCGTACTCACCCCCAACTGACCCACCCCCAACCGAGGAGGACCGCACATGTCCGAGCCCCCGATCGTGGTCGCGAACCGGGAGCACCTGTGGTGGCTGCTCAACGAGGCCTCGCAGCTGGAGCACATGATCCTGTGCCAGTACCTCTTCGCGGAGGCGAGCCTCAAGAGCGGGACGGAGGAGGGCCTGACGCACGAGCAGGCGGACGCGGTCGCCGGCTGGCGCAAGGTGCTGCAGTCCATCGCGGTCGAGGAGATGCTGCACCTGGCGCTGGTGGCCAACCTGCTGGCCGCGATCGGCGCGGCCCCGACCTTCGGCCGTCCCAACTTCCCGCAGCGCTCGGGGTACTTCCCGGCCGGCATCCAGCTCGACCTGCTGCCGTTCGGCGAGCAGGCGCTGCGCCACTTCCTGTACCTGGAGCGGCCCGAGGGCATGGAGCTGCAGGACGCGGAGGAGTTCGAGCCGGTGCCGCCCACCCGCTCCCGGCTCGACCCCGGCGAGCTCATGCCCAGCGGGCAGGAGTACGCGACCATCGGCCACCTGTACCGCGGGCTGGAGGAGGGGCTGCGCGCGCTCTGCGCCCGGCTCGGGGAGCGCGCGGTGTTCGTGGGGTCACCGCGCGCCCAGGCCACGCCTGAGCTGTTCCGCTGGCCGCAGATCGTCGCGGTCACGGACCTGAGGTCCGCGCTCACCGCGATCGAGCTGATCATCGAGCAGGGCGAGGGCGCCCGCGGCGACTGGGAGCAGGCCCACTACGGGCGGTTCCTGGCGATGTGGCGGGAGTACGGGCGGCTGCGCGAGCGCGACCCGAACTTCGAGCCGGCCCGGCCCGCGCTGGCCGGCTACCTGCGGCAGCCGTACAACATCGCCGAGGCCCAGCCGCTGATCACCGATCCTGACACGCGGCGGGCCGCCGAACTGGCGGCGGTGGCGTACGAGCTGGTCCTGCACCTGCTGACCCGCTTCTTCACCCACACCGACGAGACCGAGGAGCAGCTCGGCCTGCTCGTCGGCACGTCGATCAGCATGATGGCGGACGTGCTGCGGCCGCTGGCCGCGACGATGGCGACGATGCCGCTCGGCCCCGAGCATCCCGGCCGCACGGCGGGGTTCGCCTTCGAGATGTACTACGCCATGAGCAACTTCGTGCCCTGGCGCGAGCCGTCGTGGGCGCTGCTGCACGAGCGGATGCGGGTGCTGGTGGAGCGCTGCCGCGCCGCCGAGGCGGCCGGCGGCCGGGCTGCCGGGGTCGCCGCGGCGGCCGGGACCCGGGTGGCCGAGCTGGCCGAGCGGGTACGCGCGCACGTGCCGCCCTCGCTGCTCCCGTCGTAGGACCTCACGAAATACCTCGCGCCGCCCGGCCGACTTGCCAATGTGCGCGTCGCCTCTTTGACGCCGGCCGGACCCGCGGAAAAAGAATTGACCCATGCGAGGTGTCATGGAAATCAGCGCCGAATTCACGGTCGGCGAACTGTCCGGCCGATGGCGCAGCCCGGAAGCCTCCGAAGTATTCCCGGGAATATTCGGGGTGGACGACTTCTGGCTGCACAGCCCGTTCTGGGCCATTCATTTCAACGCCTACAAGGACCCCGGCTGCGACGGCCGGCTCTTCGAGCTCGTCACCATGGGCATGTTCGAGCTGCTGGAGCCGAGCCGGCGCACGCCCGGGGCGCGTGACGCGAACTTCTCCCGGGTCAAGGCGTGCCTGCGAGTGTTCGACACCGGGCTGATCGCCGGCGCCGACGAGGTGAGGGCGGGCGACGGGCACTGGCGGGCCGGCGAGTGGCAGGACGTCTCCCACGGCGGCTGCTCCATCCTCGACGTGCCCGGCGTGGACGAGTGCCCGCTGGAGTACGACCTGCTCGGCCTGGCCCGCTCGCACGACCGGGGCGAGGATCGGCTCCACTTCGGCCGGCGCGACCACGACGAGGACGGCTCGATCTGGACCCGCCGCTCCCCCGGCCTGCTGGACTACTACGTCGTCCGCGTGACCGGCGAGCCGCCCCGGGTGGGCGACGGCGCGGAGTGGGGGCCCGCGGAGTGGACCCACGTCACGAGCACGTACACCCTCACCCCGGCCACCCCCACCCCGGACGATCGGAGGCACTCGTGACCACCACCCAAGCCGCGGTAGTCGAATCGCCGGGAGCGGCCTTCACGCTGCGCGACGTCGAGCTGGACGCCCCCCGCCACGGCGAGATCCTCGTCAGGATGAAGGCCGCCGGGATCTGCCACACCGATCTCACGGTGGCCGCGGGCCACATCCCGTTCCCGCTGCCGGGCGTGCTCGGCCACGAGGGGGCGGGCGTCGTGGAGGAGACCGGCCCGGGCGTGACCAAGGTCAGGCCGGGCGACCACGTCGTGCTCACGTTCACCTCGTGCGGGAGCTGCCCGTCCTGCCGGATCGGCCACCCGGCCTACTGCACCACGTGGATCCCGCAGAACCTCATCGGCGGCAAGCGGGCCGACGGCAGCTCGCCGATCAGCAGGGGCGGCGCCCCGCTCGGCGGCCGGTTCTTCGGCCAGTCGTCGTTCGCCCGGCACGCCGTCGCCGACGAGCGCAGCGTGGTCAAGGTCGACCCCGACCTGCCGTTCGAGCTGCTGGCGCCGCTGGCGTGCAGCGTCCAGACCGGCACCGGCGCGGTCTGGAACACGCTGCGCCCCGAGCCCGGCACCACCATCGCCGTGATCGGCACCGGCGCGGTGGGCCTGGCCGCCGTCATGGGCGCGGCGCTCACCCCGGTCAACGAGATCATCGCCGTCGGCCGGCAGGCGGCGCAGCTTGAGCTGGCCGCCAAGATCGGCGCCACCCGCACCATCGACTCGACCGGCCTCGACCTGGCCGCCGAGCTGCGCAAGGCCACCGGCGGAGCGGGCGTCGACTACGTGGTCGAGGCGGTCGGCAACCCCGAGGTGCTGCGCGCCGGCATCGAGGCGCTCGCCCCGCGCGGCGCGGTCGCCGTCGTCGGCGCTCCCCCGTACGGGGTGGAGGTCTCCGTGGACGTGCACCGGCTTTTGCCGGGACGGCGGATCCTCGGCGTGTGCGAGGGCGACAGCGACCCGGACCGGCTCATCCCGCTGCTGGCCCGGCTGATCCGCAGCGGCCGGCTGCCCGTGCAGCCGCTCATCAAGGAGTACGACTTCGCCGACATCCAGGCGGCGGCGGACGACTTCAGGTCCGGCAAGAACATCAAGACGATCCTGCGGTTCGACACCTGACGACCCTTGGAGCCAGGAATGAACACCTTCGAGCTCGGCGACTTCACGCTCACCTCCGGCGCCACCCTGCCGGGCGCCCGGCTGGCCTACCAGACCTTCGGTGAGCTCAACCAGGCCAAGGACAACGTGGTCGTGTTCCCGACCATTCTCGGCGCCCCCGCCGAGGTGCTCAACGGCTGGATCGGCGAGAACCGGGCGCTCGACCCCCGCAACCACTTCATCGTGCTGCCCGGCCACTTCGGCCTCCCGCCGTCCTCCGCGCCGAGCAACACCGCGCGCCGCCCCTTCCCCGCCGTGTCGATCGCGGACGACGTGATCGCCCAGCGCCGGCTGCTGGACGAGGTGTTCGGCGTGCGCGAGGTGCGGCTGGCGCTCGGCTGGTCGGTCGGGTCGCTCCAGGTGTACGAGTGGGCGCTGCGCTTCGGCGACGACGTGCGGAACATCGCCCCCATCGCCGGGGCGCCGACCCCGCCGCCGTGGACCAAGCTCTGGCTGAAGACGGTGGTGGAGGAGCCCATCACCTCCGACGCGAACTACGCCGGCGGCGCCTACACGGACGCGGCGAGCGTCAGCGGCGGCCTGACCGGGGTCGCCCACGGCTCGGCCCTGACCGCGCCGCCCCGCTCCTTCTACTTCGAGGGCGCCGACGTGTGGCGCACCCTGGGCTTCGACAGCGTGGACGCGTTCGTCAAGGGCTTCTGGGAGGGCTTCTGGCTCCCGCAGGACCCCAACGACGTGGTCGTCCAGGCCCGCAAGGCCCGCGCCGCCTGGCCGGGCGCCGAGGGCGAGTCGCTGCGTGACCTCCTCGGCCGGATCAAGCCGAGGACCACGATCGCCGCGTTCACCGGCGACGCCCTGTTCCCGCCGGACGAGCTCAGGCAGTACGCCGAGTGGATCCCCGGCGCGACGTTCCGGCAGATCGACAGCGTCTACGGCCACCTGGCCACGTTCGGGCTCGCCGAGCCGGACGTGAAGGCCGTCGACGACGTGATCAGGCACGCGCTGGAGAGCTAGCCGTGTCCGAGTCGGAGTTCCTCAGATTCCTCAAGACGGCCAGGTCGGATCCCGGGCTGCTGGCCCGCTACTCCTCCATGGACCTGCCCAGGGTGCTCTTCCACGCCCGCAACGACGGGTTCGCCTTCACCGAGGCCGACGCGAGCCGGGTCATCGGCCGGCTGGAGGCCGAGGTCGTCATCGACAAGGACAAGGAGCCGTTCGACGGCGGCAGCACCCTGTGGCGCCACATGTGGGGCACCCGCTACCTCGACTACCTGGTGGAGCACGTGGTCGCCCGTTACGACGGGGAGGGGCCGTCATGAGCGCCGCCAACCTCGTCGCCTTCCTGCGCGGCCTGGCCGAGCGGCCCGAGCTGTGCGACCGGCTCAAGGACAAGCCCAAGGACGAGGTCATCGCGGCCGCCGCCGAGGCCGGGCGGCCGTTCACCGCGCAGGAGTTCGACACGCTCATCTGGGAGCTGGAGGAGCGGCTGGCGCACGAGCGCGGCGAGGAGTTCGACGCGCGCTTCCCGCTCTGGAACCTGCTGTGGGGACGCTACTACCTGGAGTTCCTCGTCCACGACCTCGTGCCCAGCCTCGACGAGACCGGCCTGCTGGCCGGATTGGAGCCCACGCCATGATGCGAAACGCCCTGTACATCGGGCGCGAATGGAACGTCGAGCACGACCGGCGGGCGCGCATCGGCGACGCCGAGCTGAGGTACGCCGTGCTCGGCGAGGGCGAGCCCGTGCTGTGCATCCACGGCACCAGCATCGCCGACAGCCTCATCACCCCCATGCGCTTCTATCCGCCGCTGCTGCGCGAGTACCAGCTCATCAGCTACTACCGGGCCGGGTACAACGGCAGCACCATGGACAAGCCCGAGGTGAGCATCGAGGACGGCGCGCGGCACGCCCGCGAGCTGCTCGACCACCTGGGTATCGAGAAGGCGCACATCATGGCCTTCTCGTTCGGCGGCGTGATCGCGTTCCAGTTCCTGCTGTCCTACCCCGAGCGGGCGCACAGCGCGATCCTGCTGGAGCCGTACCTGCCGCGCGAGGAGCCCGACGCGATCACCGCCAACGTCGACGCCTTCATGAACGCGATGAAGCTGTACGAGACGGGCGACAAGCTCGGCGCGGCCCAGCTGTACATGGAGGCGGTGTGCGGGCCGAGCTTCCTGCCCGCGGTGGAGATGACGGGCCCGCTCGACGTGTGGGACCGCGTCGAGGAGTGCGTCGACACGACGTTCACCGTCGACTTCCCGGCGATCTCGCGGTGGGCCTTCAAGCCGTCCGAGGCCGACCGGCTGGTGGCGCGCAAGCCCGGCATGCCGGTGCTGGCGGTCATGGGGCTGGACAGCGAGTCGGTCATGCCGGGGTTCCGCGAGACGCAGCGCTTCCTCATGAACTGGCTGCCGCAGGCCGAGCGGTGCGGCATCCCCAACGCCACGCACGGGTTGCAGAGCATGAACCCGGTGGCCGTGGGAGAGGCGGCCTACACGTTCCTCAAGCGCCACCCGATGTGAGAACCGGGGCGGGTCCGGCAGCGGCCCGCCCTGCCTCGCGGGGCGGGCCCGGCAGCGGTCCTGCCCCGCGGTGCTCCTATCCGAAGTCGTAGCCGACCTGGACGGTGACCGTGAGCGTCTCCCGCCCGGGACTGATCGAGGCGCCGCTCTCCGCCGCCGCGGCGGCCAGCCTCATCGGCTGAGGGCCGCCCCTGACCTCCTCGTTCACCGAGACCACGCGGCCCAGCGGGCGGCCGGCCAGCTCGGCGTACTGGGCCGCCTTGGCGGCGGCGTCCCTGAACGCCCTGACCCTCGCCACCCGCAGGAAGCGCGACGGGTCGGACACCTCGAACGCGACCCCGTTCAGCCGGGCCTCCTCGCCCACGCCGGCCACCGTGTCGATGACGTGGTCGGCCCTGCCCAGGTCGCGCACCACCACCTCCACGCCCTGCGCGGCCCGGTAGGCGGCCACCTTGGGGTACGCCTCGTACTCGGGGCCCAGCGACAGCTCCACCGTGCGGACGTCCTCCGCGGCGATGCCCGCCCCGGCCAGCGCCTCGGCCAGCCTCGCGGCGGCGGACCTGACGGCGGTGAACGCCTCCGCCGCCGATCCCCTGCGGACCTCCACTCCCGCGTGCAGCCGCAGGACGTCGGGTGCGGCCAGGACGGCGCCCTCGCCGACGACGGTGATGTCCACGCCAACCCCCTCGGGACGGGTCTCGCCTCGATATTAGACGCCCGGCCCCGGTATGTCCGGCCCGAACATCGATCGCCTCCCGGCCCCCACCCCGTGCGCCACCGCCGATCTCGCCCGCGCTCCGTGACGTCGTTCCGTCCACAGGGGTGCCCCTCCAGCACATCACCGGCACCCGCCGGGCCCGGGCGTCCAGAGGGCCATCTCGGGCGGGAGCGTCCAGGAGGCCGTCAGCCGTCGCGGGCGGGCGGGGGCGTGTCCAGGACGAGCACGGCGATCGTCTCGGCGTGCCGGAGGTGGGTCCGGCGCCGGGAGCCGGGCAGGCGCACGAAGCGGGCGGTCCCGAAGTCCGCCGCCCCGGGCGCCTTCCGCGTGCCCGTCCCGACCACCGTGACCGGCACCTCGGGGAGCGGCCGGTCGGCGCGCATCCGGAGCAGCTCCGCGGCCATGTCACGCCGGGCCACCCACTCCCCCGCCACCGCCACGTGCACCCGGCCCGCGCGGTAGACGCCGTACGGATCGGACAGGCCGGTGAGGAGCCGGTGTGCCGAAGGCCCCACGAGGCGGGCCAGGGCGGTCGCACCCCACGTACAGCCGACCGAGGGCAGCCACCGGCCGGCGCTCGCGGCCAGGGCGAGCGGCCCGCGCTCCGGGACGCGCGCCGGGTCCACCAGGACGAGCCCGGCCACGCACAGCGGGTGCAGCCTCGCGAACGCCTCCGCGTACCAGCAGCCCATGCCCTGGGCGACGACGATCACCTGTTCGGGGTGCGCGGGTGCGAGCGCGGCCAGGCGGGCGGCCTCGCGGTACAGGCTGGGCGGGTCGGGCGAGCACGGGCTGAGGCCGAGACCCGGGCGGTCGAAGCGGATGACGCGGTGGCTGGTCGCCAGTCGCCCGGCCACCGCGTCCCAGTGGAACCAGGCGCCGCCGAGTCCGGCCGCGATGAGCACGGCAGGCCCGCTGCCCTGCTCGACCACGTGCGGCCCCCCGTCGCATCCGCAGGTCCCGCCGGATCCGGGACCCATCTCGGATCCACGGTTCCCGCCGGGCCCGGAACCCTCACCGGATCGCCCGTTCCCGGCAGGACCGGGATCCCCCTCGGGTCGCCCGTCCCTGGTGGAGCCTCCGTTCCCGGCCGGCGGCGGGAGCCCGGGTGAGGGGCCGCCCGACGTGCCGTTCCCGCACGGCGGCTCGCAGCCGGGCACGTCGTCCGACACCAGCAGCCGGAGCGCCGCGTACACCAGCCACACCGCGAACACCGTCAGCTGCGCCCGGTGCGCGAGCCCCACCCCGTGCCGGTACAGGTACGCTCCCACCACGAGCACCGTCGCCAGCAGCCCCAGCGACGTGAACAGCCACGACACCCACGACCGCCACCGCGCGCTCAGCAGCGCCATCGCGGCCAGCACGGCGGCCGTGCCCAGCGCGCCCGTCGCCAGATGCACGTAATGGGCGGACGACAGAGCCCGCCGCCCGCAGGACGGGTCGCTCAGCGTGGCGCAGTCCAGCGGGAAGATCGCGGCCGCGAGGGTGAGCAGCCCGAACGCGGCCAGCGCGAGCCAGCCCCGCCACTCGCGCGCCACCCTGGGCACGAGCGCCACCCCGCCCGCGCACGCCAGGCCGGACAGGGCGTCGCTGACCCGGAACAGCCCCGTCCACGGCTGGTCGCGGGCGGCCAGCTCGCCGACGTACCCGTCGGTCCTGTCGACCTCCGGGGTGGTGAACTGGCCGGTGATCCACGCGCTGCCCAGGACGGCCGCCACGATGAACGCGGAGGCCGCGAGGACGTACAACCTTCGCTCCACGTGAGCATTAGATCACTTAAAGTGACTAATGCCTGGTCAGACGCCGGGCGCGCCCCAGACCGGGAACCAGCGGCCGAGGTCCTGCTCCAGCGGCAGCTCCCCCTCCAGCACCCCTCTGACCTGGAGCTCCAGTGCGTTGTCCCGCCTCTGCCCGGCGAGCGGGGAGAACGGATAGAAGGTGCCGCGTTTGTACAGGTACACGACGGCCAGCCGCCTGCCGTGATCCTCCTCGGTGAACGACACCAGCGAGCACAGCAGCGAGGGCCCGAACCCGGCCGACTCCAGCGACGAGTTGACCGCGTGCAGCTCGGTGACCAGGTCGGCGAGCGCGTCGGGCGGGCGGCGCACCAGCAGCCAGGTGTAGCCGTAGTCGTCGTGCGACTCCTCGACGCGCTGGCCGAGCAGTGCCTTGATGTCGCGTTCGAGCGTCGCGAACGCGCCGCCCTCCGCGGCCCTGAACGCCACGGAGCCGAGGCCGGTGGGCTTCAGCCCGGTCGCGGCCTGCAACGTCACCGCGGCGGACGGCAGCGCGAACAGCGCGTCGAGGTTGGGCCTGACCGGTTTCGACCGGCCGAGCAGCGCGTCGAGCCAGCCCATGCGGCCTCACCCCCTCCCGAGCTGGCGCGAGATGTTCGTCAGCTGCTCAAGCCGCCGTTCGAGCGACGGGTGCGTGGAGAACAGGTTCGCCAGCGACTGGCCCGGCGCCGCCGCCGGGGCGAAGTAGAAGGCGTTGAACGGCGCCGCCTCGCGCAGGTCCTGCGTCGGGATCCGGGCCATGTCCCCGCTGATCTTGACCAGCGCGCTGGCCAGGGCGGACGGGCGCTGCGTGAGCAGGGCGCCGGCGCGGTCGGCCGACAGCTCGCGGTAGCGCGACAGGGCGCGGGTGAGCAGGAAGCTGATGGCGTACACGATGACGGAGGCGAGCAGGATGATCAGCCCGACGGGTATCCCGCCCTGTCCGTTGCTCCGGCGGCCGCCGAGGCCGGAGTACAGGGCGAATCTGGTCATCAGCCCCGCCACGATGCCGAGGAACGAGGCGATCGTCATGACGGCCACGTCGCGATGGGCGACGTGCGACAACTCGTGCGAGAGCACCCCTTCGAGCTCCTGTGGCTCCAGGCGGCGCAGGATGCCGGTCGTCACGCAGACGACGGCGTTCTTCTGATTTCGGCCGGTGGCGAACGCGTTGGGGACGTCGGAATCGGCGATCGCCACCCTCGGTTTGGGCATGTCGGCGAGCGCGCACAGCCGGTCGATCAGGCCGTGCAGCTCGGGGGCCTCCTGCCGGGAGACCTCCCGCCCGTGCATCGCGAACAGCGCGATGCGGTCGGACAGGAAGTACTGCACGAGCAGCAGACCCCCGGCCACCACCAGCACGGTGAGCGCCCGCACGCCAAGGGCGATCAGGACGCCGACGAACACGACGTAGAGCAGCCCGAGCAGGAACATCGTCACGACCATGCGGCTGGTCAGGCCGCGGTCGGACGCGTACCGCGTGCTCACGGGATCAGCCCGGGATGAGGCCCTGGTCGCCCAGCATCTCCCGGACCTCCTCGATAGAGGCGTCCGCGGGGGGAAGGATCAGCTCTGACGGCTCAAGGCTGTCGTCGGGAAGCGCCTTGCCCACCTGGCGCACCTTGTCGAGCAGCGCGTGCAGCTTCACGCGGAAGGCCTTCTCATCGCCCACCTCGATGGCCGCCTCGAGCTCGCCGTCGAGCTCGTTGAGCACCGAGATGTCGTCGGCGGAGATCTCCACCTGGCCCTCGCCCATGATCCTGACAATCATGCGCCCTCCCCAGGCTGGCGAAGCTGCTGGGTCTGACCCTGGCCCTGCTGCTGCGGCTGTGACTGGGGCTGCTGCTGCGGCTGGCCCTGCTCGATGGCGCTCTGCGGCGCCGGACCCTGGCCCAGCTCGGCCTTCATCCTGGCGAGCTCCAGCTCGACGTCCATGCCGCCGCCCATGCGGTCGAGCTCGGCCTGGATGTCGTCGCCGCGGGTGCCGCTGAAGTCGTCGAGCGCGCCGCTGGCCAGCAGCTCGTCGATCGCCCCCGCGCGGGCCTGCATCTGCGCCGTCTTGTCCTCGGCGCGCTGGATGGCCAGGCCGACGTCGCCCATCTCCTCGGAGATGCCGGAGAACGCCTCGTTGATGCGGGTCTGCGCCTCGGCCGCGGTGTAGGTGGCCTTGATCGTCTCCTTCTTCGTACGGAAGGAGTCGACCTTGGCCTGCAACCGCTGGGAAGCCGTGGTGAGCTTCTCCTCCTCGGCCTGCAGGTTGTCATGTTGCACCTTGAGGTCGGCCATCTGCGACTGCAGATTGGAACGACGCTGCAACGCCTCGCGGGCGAGGTCCTCGCGGCCCACGGACAGCGCCTTCCGACCCTGTTCCTCGTAGCGCCGGGCCTGATTCTCAAGGCCCGTTATCTGGAGCTCCACCCTCTTGCGCGACGTGGCGACGTCGGCCACGCCCCTCCGCACCTTCTGCAGCAGCTCCAGCTGCCGCTGGTAGGAGTAGTCGAGGGTCTCGCGCGGATCTTCCATCTTGTCCAAGGCCTTGTTGGCCTTGGACTTGAAGATCATCGACAGTCTCTTCATCACGCTCATGCGCGTCGGCCGTCCCCTTCTAGGTCGTGCTGGTGTTAATCCCAATGCAGCGCAGCCGCCTTGGGATTACCCTACGCATAACGCACGAGGGCGTCACTAAGTTGCACTCCAGGTAGGGTTGACGTCGTGTTGCGACGCCGTTCCCAGACCTCCGTGGACGACACCCCCGTCCCCGTTGACGATCCTAAGCCCCAGGGTAAAGGACGTCCCACACCCAAGCGCCGTGATCAGGAGAGCAAGCGGCGACAGCCGGTTCACGCGCCCAAGGACCGCAAAGAGGCCTATCGCCAGATGCGGGCCAAGCAGGCCGCCGAGCGCGATAGGGCCCGCAAGGGCATGCTCGCAGGTGACGAGAAATATCTCCCGGTCCGTGACAAAGGCCCGGCGCGCAAGTTCGCGCGCGACTGGGTCGACGCGCGGCGGCTGCCCAGTCAGTATTTCCTGCCGTTCTCGCTACTCATCCTGCTCGCGACGTGGATCCCGTGGCCGATGGCGGTCCGGGCCCAGGTGCTGGGCTACGTGGTCACCATCGGGTGGCCGATCATGATGATCGGCGTCCTGTTCACCTCCGTCTACGTGGCCTGGAAGGTGAAGAAGGAGGTGGCGGCGAAGCTGCCCAACGAGAGCCTCAAGGGCGTGGGCTTCTACGCGGCCATGCGGGCCCTGCAGATCCGCAGGCTGCGCTTCCCGCCGCCGACGGTGCTGCCGGGCGGCAAGCCGGTGCCGCCCAAGAGGTAGCCGCTCCGCGAAGACGGCCTTCCTGTGAGGCCACGTCTCACCGCGATGTCCCCCGTGTTCCTCTCGTCGCTCGGACGATCCCGCGGGCCACTCCTGAGCCTCAGGATTTCGCCGGGTCTCCGGGCGTACCGGAGACCACGGGTGTGCCGGACCAGTGGAGCAGGCCCTGCTCGACCGTGGGCCGCGCGCCCAGCACGGGACGGCCCTCCTCCAGGGCGTCCGCGACGTCGCGGAGCATCGCGTGGTACGACGGCCAGATCGGGTCCGGCCGCACCGCCGAGGCCACCACGTGACCGGTGTCCGCGTCGACCTCCGTGAGGGTGCCGACGTGGATCAGCCGTCCCGCGGGATCGCCGTGGCTCACGCGCGCCGCGCAGTCCTGGCGCCAGCGGTCGCGGATCTCGCGCACGCCGCTCGGCTCCTCGCCTGCGAGCGTGAAACGGGCCGGGAGCGGGCCTGACACGCCGTTGTGGCGCAGCAGCGAGGCCCGCAGGTCGTCGGGGAACTCCAGGCCCATCTGGGCCTCGGCGACCGCGATGGTGCGCGCCCTGCCGGGGGCGGCCAGGCCGGCGTACGTCCCGGGCGCGTTCGCCCGCAGCCACCGCTCGATGCGCCGCCACTGCCGGTTCACCGCGGCCCGCACCTCGGGCCTGATCGGCCGCACCCGCACCGGGCCGCGGGGCATGCACGCGGCCGGCAGCCCCGTCGTGCTCGGGGCCGGGACGCCGGACGCGGTCACACCCGGGTCCGGGACGCCGGACGCGGTCACACCGGGCGTCGTGGAGACGCGCACCGGGACCTCGGAGCCGTACGTCGGCACGGGCGTCGCCGTAGGGGCCACGGGCGTCGTCGCGGGGGCATCCGTCGCGGCGTCCATCTCGGCCGCGAAGGCCGCCTGTTCGGCCTGGTACGCCCGGTACCGCACCTCCTCGGCCTTCTGGAACTCCGTGGGCACCACGGCGATCCCCAGCGCCACCGCCACGATCGCCGCGATGGCCGCCCACATCAGGCCGATCCCCGTGCCGGCGGACCGGCGCGGCGGCGCCTGGGGCGGCGGGAGCGGCTCGGCGGGCATCCGGGCGCGGCGGCGCAGCCGTAAGGCGATCGCGGTCAGGACGGCCGCCGTCAGCGCGAGCCGTACGAGCTTCAGCACGTCGCGCACCCTATCCCGAAACGAATCACCCCATGGACCGGCACTAAGGTCGGACGTATGGAATTCCGACACCTCGGTCGCAGCGGTCTCAAAGTAAGCGAGATCAGTTACGGAAACTGGCTGACCCATGGCTCCCAGGTCGAGGAGGACGCCGCCAAGGAGTGTGTGCGGGCGGCGCTCGACGAGGGCATCACCACGTTCGACACCGCCGACGTATACGCGGGGACGAAGGCCGAGGAGGTCCTCGGCCGGGCGCTCAAGGGCGAACGCAGGGAGTCTCTGGAGATCTTCACGAAGGTCTACTGGCCCACCGGGCCGGGCCAGAACGACCGCGGCCTGTCACGCAAGCACATCACCGAATCGATCAACGGCTCCCTCCGCCGCCTCCAGACCGACTACGTGGACCTCTACCAGGCGCACCGGTTCGACCACGAGACGCCGCTGGAGGAGACGCTCAAGGCGTTCGACGACCTCGTACGCCAGGGCAAGGTCCTCTACATCGGCGTCAGCGAGTGGACGGCCGGCCAGATCGCCCAGGCCCTCAAGATCGCCGACGAGATGGGGTTCGACCGGATCGTGTCGAACCAGCCGCAGTACTCCATGCTGTGGCGGGTCATCGAGCCCGAGATCGTGCCGTTGAGCGAGAAGGAGGGCGTGGGCCAGATCGTCTGGTCACCGATAGGCCAGGGCGTGCTCACGGGCAAGTACCTGCCCGGCCAGCCGCCCCCCGAGGGTTCGCGCGCCACGGACGGCAGCGGCGGCAGCGCCATGATCGCCCGGTTCATGAACGACGACGTGCTCACCCGCGTCCAGGACCTCAAGCCGATCGCCGCCGACCTCGGGCTCAGCATGGCGCAGCTGGCCATCGCCTGGGTCCTGCAGAACCCGAACGTCTCCAGCGCCATCGTCGGCGCCAGCCGGCCGGACCAGGTGCGCGACAACGTGAAGGCCGCGGGCGTCAAGCTGGACGCCGACGTGCTCAAGCGGATCGACGAGGTGCTCGGCTCGGTCGTGGAGCGTGACCCGGCCAAGACGCAGAGCCCCCGCACCCGCCCGTAATCAGCCCCGGACGATCAGAACCCCTTGAGCCGCGTCAGCCGCTCAAGGGGTTTTCCGTTACGGGCACTCACTCGGGGCGCAATGACAATCCCGTGTACTCCACGCGGTCCTCGTCGAGCAGCGCCACCTGCTCCACTCCGGAATCGAGCAGGTCACGCCAGTTCTCGCCGAGCCAGGACTCCGCGTCCGCCTGGCTCGGGAAAACCTCGCGCGGCAAAGGGCGATCCGTCACCTCACCACCACGCGCGTTCTCAAAACGCCACCGCCATGTCATGCCATACGCTCCTTTTCCGCGGGTTCGCCCGCGCACCCTGAGCAGCCACTGGAACCCTACTCCCGCGCATGAAGGTTGATCGACGCCGTACGGGCACCGTGTCGCGCCCGCGCCACCGCCGTACCGGGCCGCCGCGTGCCCGGACAGCCCGGTGCCGGACCGCCGGGCCCCGGGGACGGGCCGGGCTTGTACGCTCGGCGCGGTGAAGGTCCTTCTCACCGGCACCGCGGGCGCCGCCGGCTGGCCGGAGCCCGGCTGCCGGTGCGCCTCGTGCTCCGGGCTCCCGCACGGTCACCGGCGCCCGTTCGAGGTGGTCGTGGACGGCGTGGTCCACGCCCCCTTCCGTGACCTGCCGGACGGCTACCGGTCCCGCGCCGGTGGGCTGGGGCTGGCCGGCCCCGGCGGCTCCCGGCTGCTGCTCCTGCCCCGGGGCCAGGAGGTGCCGGAGGGAGGCGGACCCCCGTACGACATCGTGCTCATCGACCTGCTCGACCGGCCGGAACGGCTCGGGGAGTTGCGGCGGGCCGGGCTCGCGGACGAGCGGACCCTGGTGGTGGCGGCCTGGCTGGACCACCGGGTGCGCTCGGAGGAGGAGCTGGCCAGGCGGCTGCGGTGGTGGGGTGCGGTCACCGTCCCCGACGGCACGGAACTGGACGCCGGCGTCCCGCGGGCGCGGCACGAGACGCCCCGGCGGATGCCGCACGAGACGCCCCGGCCGGCGCGGCGCGAGACGCCGCGGCGGGCGCTGCTGCTGGGCGGGTCGCGGTCGGGCAAGTCGGCCGAGGCGGAGTTGCGGCTGGCGGCGGAGCCGTACGTGAGCTATGTCGCCACCGGGCCCGAAGGCGCGGGTGACGGCGAGTGGGCGGCGCGGGTGCGGGCGCACCGGGAGCGGCGGCCCGCGCACTGGGAGACCGTGGAGACCACCGACCTGGTCTCAGTCATCGCGGAGGCCACCGCGCCGCTGCTGGTCGACGGGCTGGGGACGTGGCTGGCGGCGGTGTTCGACGAGCACGGTGCCTGGGAGGGCGACCGCGCGCCCGTCGGGGAGCGCTGCGACGCGCTGGTGGCGGCCTGGCGGCAGGCGCGCGCGCCGATCGTGGCGGTCTCGGACGAGGTGGGGATGGGCGTGGTGCCCGCCACAGCGAGCGGGCGGGCGTTCAGGGACGCGCTCGGGCGGCTCAACGAACGCCTGGCCGCCGAGTCGGAGTACGTGGCGCTGGTGGTCGCGGGGCGTCCGCTGGAGCTCTGACCCCGTACGGAGCGGACCCCGTCCGGCGTCAGGAGCGGACCCCTTCGGGGGCGCACCCGGTCAGCATCGGTTGATTGTCACGGGCGGACGGCGCGGGCGTACCAGCGGCCGTCGAGGCGGTCCACGTGCAGGGGGCGTCCGAAGCAGTCGGAGAGGTTCTCCGGGGTGAGCACGTCGCCCACCGGGCCGGACGCCAGCACGCGGGCGTCGCGCATGAGCATGGCGTGGGTGGTGGTCGCGGGCACCTCCTCCAGGTGGTGGGTGACCGTCACGGTGGTCAGGACGGGCCGGGTGGAGGCCAGGTCCTCGACGGCGGTGATGAGGTCCTCCCTGGCGGGCAGGTCGAGCCCGGCGAACGGCTCGTCGAGCAGCAGCACCGCCGGGTCGGCCATGAGCGACCTGGCCACCCTGATCCTCGCCCGCTCCCCCTGCGAGCAGACGCGGAACGGCCGGTCCGCCAGGTCCTTGCAGCCCAGGTCGGCCAGGAGCCGGTTGGCCCGCTCCCGCTCGACGTCGCCGTACTTGTCCCACAGCGGGACGCTCGTCCCCGTGTGACCGGTGAGCACCACGGTGTGCGCGGTGGCGCCCTCCTCCTCCATCAGCTCCTCGTCGATCAGCCGCTGGCTGGCCGCGACCAGGCCGATGTGGCGGCGCAGCTCCCGCATGTCCACCCGGCCGAGCGTGTGGCCGAGCACCTTGACCGTGCCGTCGCTGGGGTGGCGCACGGCGGCCGCCAGCGAGAGCAGCGTCGTCTTGCCCGCGCCGTTGGGACCGAGGATCACCCAGTGGTCGCCGTAGTCCACCTGCCAGTCGACGCCGTCCAGCAGCGACTTGCCGACGACCCGGACACCTACGCCTTCGAGTTCAACCACGTGCATCCCGCCACACTAGTGGGCCTAGGATCGTCGGTTATGCGGCTTCGGCACGGGCTGCGGCTCGCGATCGGCACGCTCAGCGTCTTTCCGGTACGCGTCGAGCGGGTGGATCGGGAGGTCGCGGGCCGCGCGATGGCGCTCGCCCCGGCCGTCGGGCTCGTGCTCGGCCTGGTCGCGGGGCTGCCCTTGCTCCTGCCGGGGCCGCCGCTGCTGGGCGCGGCGCTGGCGGTCGGCGCGCTGGCCGTGCTGACCCGGGGCCTGCACCTGGACGGGCTCGCCGATCTGGCGGACGGGCTGGGCAGCGGCAAGCCCGCCGCCGAGGCGCTCGACATCATGAAAAAGTCGGACATCGGGCCGTTTGGCGTGATGACGCTGGTCCTGACGCTGCTCGTCCAGGTCGTCGCGCTGGCGGGGGCCGGGTTCGCGGCGCTGGTGACGGCGTGCGTGGCCGGGCGGCTGGCCCTGACGTGGGCCTGCCGGGCGGGCGTCCCGGCCGCACGGCCGGGCGGGCTGGGCGCGATGGTCGCGGGCACCGTACGCGGCCCGCTGCCGTGGCTCGTCACCGCGCTCGCCCTGCTGGCCGGCATCGCCGTGGGCGCCGCAACGGCGAGGACGCCGCCCGGCGCGGCCGTCCTGCCGCTGGGCCTGCTGGCCGGGCTGGGCGCCGCCCTCCTGCTGCTCCGGCACGCGCGGCGCCGGCTCGGCGGGATCACCGGCGACGTGCTGGGGGCGCTCGTGGAAGCCGCCACGGCCACCTCGCTGGCCGTCTGCGCGGTCCTCGGCTGAGCGCCCCGGGGCCGGCCCGCCCCCTGTGGCCGGCCCGCGTCTCGTGGCCGGCCTCGTCAGGAGACCGGCTGCGGCGCCCGTGCCGGACGGAGGCGGAGCAGGACCGCGGCGGCGAGCGCGAGGAGCACCCAGCCCACCAGGCCGGTGATGCCGACCAGTGCCTCGTTCGGCGGCGCGGCGGCATCGCCGAACAGCAGCGCGACCCCCGCGATGGCGTTCAGCGCGCCGTGGGCGACGACGGCGGGCCACACGCTGCCCGTGCGCAGCCGCATCCATCCGATCAGCATCCCGAACAGCACGCAGAAGCCGATGAAGTACAGCGCGGCCCAGGAGCCGAGCCGCGGGTAGTTGTAGCCCAGCAGGGTGAGGGGCGCGTGCCAGACGCCCCAGATGACACCCGAGTAGAGCAGCCCGACGAAGGTGCCGTTCGTGGAGACGAGCCGGGGCAGCAGCCATCCGCGCCAGCCCCACTCCTCGCCCAGGGCGGGGATGGCGTTCAGCACGGGCCCGGCGACCACCGCGATCGCGATCTGCAGCACGGCCACCGGGCCGAGGTCGGCGGGCACCTGGGCGCCCTGCGCCTCGAGCATGTTCCTGAACAGGCTCAGCCGATCGAGGTCCAGCGAGACCAGCCCCACGGCGGCGCTGAGGCCCATCGCCAGGAACGTCACCAGCGGCACCCCGAGCCAGGCGACCAGCACGAGGACGCCCGTGCGCCCCTTGCGCTCGCCCAGCGTGAGCCCGGTCTGCCGGGCCCATTCGCGGAACGGCGTCCGGGAGACGGCCCACGCGCCCAGCACGCCGATCGTGGGGGTGAACATCATGAGCGTGCCCGCCCAGACCATCTGCGGCGAGTTCAGCCCGCCGCCGAGCCAGAGGGGCAGCGCCGCCGCCCAGGACAGCCCGAAGGCCAGGACGATGAAGATGAGGAGGGGTCGTTTCATGGCTCCACTCGCTCCGTGATGAGGGCGTTGATGAGGGATGCTCCGCGCGTGGCGTCGTCGACGCTGATCGCGAGCCGGCCGCCGGAGCGGTAGCCGATGACCAGGCACTCGCCGCCGCGCAGCATGATCGTGGTGCCTCCGGGCAGCCCGCGGAAGCCCCACCCGCCGACCTGGCTCGGGTAGCGGGTCTCCGACCAGGCCGACTCGATCCGTGACAGGGAGATCCTGCGTGCCGGCAGGCCCAGGGGTCCGAGCCGCACGACCACGTGGCCGTCGCCGACCTGCACGGACAGCGACGAGGTCAGCAGGCCGACCACCAGCACGATGGCGAGGCCGGGCACCAGCGCCGCCGCCTGCTCGCCCGGCGCCAGGCCCGCGAGGCCCAGCAGGCCGAGCACGGCGAGCGCGGCCACCGCGACGGCGGTGAGGAGGGACACCGTCCGGTTGGTGACGTGGCCGATCCACACCGTCCGCTGCCCGGCCCTGAGCCGCAGGCGGGGCGGGACCCGCCCGGGAGGCGCGGGGTCGTCGTGCCCGCCCCGGCCCAGGTAGCCGGCCAGGGCGGCGACCCCGAACCCCGCGACGACGACGGCGACGACCTGCCAGCCGGGCAGCCGGGCCGCGGTCCAGTCCGGCGCGTCGAGGTTGGCGAGCAGGGTCGTCACGTTCAGTCCGGGCAGGAACAGGCCGAGCCCGAACTGCGCGCCCCACCACGTCATCCGGCCGTGCCGCCGGGCCCGCACCCGCTCGTTCATGGCCAGCGCGACCAGCCAGGGCACCGCCCACACCAGCGCCTGCACGGCGACGTACGCGGTGAAGGACATGGACCCGTTCGCCGTGCCGCCGGTCCCCCAGTGCGTGGCCAGCGGATCGGGCAGCCGGTCCCGCAGGGACAGCGGCAGCGCGATCTGCACGGCAGTCACGGCCAGTCCCCAGATCACGGAGATGGCTCGGGGGTTCATGGCAGCTCCTCCAGGATGGTGATGAGGTCGTCGCGGCTGTAGCCGCGCCTTCTCGCCTCTTCCAGCAGCTCGCGCGCCCGCTGCGCGAGCAGGGCGCGGCCGTCGGCCCGCCCCGCCACGCTGACCCCCCGGCCCCTCCGGAACTCGAGCAGCCCCTCGTCGCGCAGGTCGCGCAGCGCGCGCAGCACGGTGTTGGGGTTGATGCCGAG
The DNA here is from genome assembly GCF_006334985.2 of Nonomuraea phyllanthi. GTDB lineage: Bacteria > Actinomycetota > Actinomycetes > Streptosporangiales > Streptosporangiaceae > Nonomuraea > Nonomuraea phyllanthi. The sequence goes on along the minus strand of NZ_VDLX02000009.1, from coordinate 211,469 downwards.
CGCCATGGCCAGGTCGCGGGCCGGGGGCAGGCGGTCGCCCGGCTGGTAGGAGCCCTCTCCGATGGCCCGGCGAATGGCGCCCGCCACCTGCTCGTGCAGGGGCCGGGCGTCATTGAGATCCAGCGTCAGCAACATGGTGCTAATGACACTAGCACTATTTCGCGAGCAGCGTGATTCGTAGGATGAACCCCTGTTTGTGAATACGTAGAAGACCTGGATAGCATCGGTTTACGTGACCACTGTGCGGCTGAACTCAGCAGATCCAGTCTCCATCGACACCGACGCCTTGATCGTCGGCTTCAGGTCAGGCCAGGACGGCCCGAGGGCCACCGCGGGCGCCGAGTCGCTCGACGCGGCCTTCGGCGGCAAGCTCGGCGAGTCCCTCAAGGCCGTCGCCTTCTCCGGCAAGGCGGGTGAGCTGGCCAAGCTGCCCACGTTCGGCGCCATCGCCGCCCCGCTGCTGGTCGCGGTGGGCCTGGGCGAGTCCGCCGACGCCGAGGGTCTGCGCCGCGCCGCCGGCGCCGCCGTACGCTCCCTCGCCGGCACCGCCAGGGCCGCGCTCGCCCTGCCCGCGGGCACCCCGGAGGAGGCCGAGGCCGTCGCGCTGGGCGCGCTGCTGGGCGCGTACTCCTTCTCCCGCTACCGCACCGGCGAGGAGCAGAAGGCGCCGGTCGCCGAGCTCACCGTGGTCTCGGGCGAGTCCGACGCCATCGGCGAGCGCGCCGGCGTCCTCGCCGACTCGGTCAGCCTGGTCCGCGACCTGGTCAACACGCCTCCCTCCGACCTGTGGCCGGCCAAGTTCGCCGAGATCGCCGAGCAGGAGGGCGGCAAGGCCGGGCTGAGCGTCGAGGTGCTCGACGACAAGCAGCTCAAGGACGGCGGCTACGGCGGCCTCATCGGCGTCGGCCAGGGCTCGGCCAACCCGCCGCGCCTGGTCCGCCTCTCCTACTCCCACCCGGAGGCCACCAAGCGGCTGGCGTTCGTGGGCAAGGGCATCACGTTCGACTCCGGCGGCCTGTCGCTCAAGCCGTCGGCCGCCATGGACTGGATGAAGTCCGACATGGGCGGCGCGGGCGCGGTGTTCGGCGCCATGATCGGCATCGCCAGGCTCGGCCTGCCGGTGAACGCCGTCGGCTACCTCTGCCTGGCCGAGAACCTGCCGAGCGGCACCGCGCAGCGCCCCTCCGACGTCCTCCACAGCTACAGCGGCAAGACCGTGGAGGTGCTCGACACCGATGCCGAGGGCCGCCTGGTGCTCATGGACGGCATCGCCAGGGCCGCCGAGGACCAGCCCGACCTCATCGTCGACGTGGCGACCCTCACCGGCGCCCAGATCGTCTCGCTGGGCTGGCGCACGGCCGGCGTCATGGCCAACGACGACGCCGTCAGGGAGCTGGTCGTCGAGACCGCCACGGCGGCGGGCGAGGGCGCGTGGGGCATGCCGCTGCCCGAGGAGCTGCGCAAGGGCCTCGACTCGCCGATCGCCGACATCGCCAACCTGCACCCCGAGCGATGGGGCAGCATGCTGACGGCGGGCATCTTCCTGAAGGAGTTCGTGCCCGACGGCGTGCGCTGGGCGCACATCGACATGGCGGGGCCGGCGTACAACAAGGGCGAACCCCACGGTTACACCCCGAAGGGCGGCACCGGCGCCATCACCCGCACCCTCATCGGACTCGCAGAGCGGCACGCGAGCATCTGAAACAAATGAAAAGATGACGGCATCACGAACACCCCGACAAGGAGCCTTCCTGTGGCCTATGACATCGTCGTCCTAGGTGGTGGCAGCGGCGGTTACGCCTGCGCGCTTCGGGCGGCTGAGCTGGGCAAGTCGGTCGCGCTGATCGAAAAGGACAAGATCGGCGGCACCTGCCTCCACAGGGGATGCATCCCCACGAAGGCCCTGCTCCACTCCGCCGAGGTCGCCGACGAGACCCGCGAGAGCGAGTCGTTCGGCGTCAAGGCGCGCTTCGACGGCATCGACGTGCAGGGCGTGCACGCCTTCAAGGACAAGATCGTGACGCGGGCCTGGAAGGGCGTTCAGGGCCTGCTCAAGGGCGCGGGCGTGACGATCGTCGAGGGCGAGGGCCGCATGGTCGGCCCCGGCCGGATCCAGGTCGGCTCGGAGGTCTACGAGGGCCGCAACCTCGTCCTGGCCACCGGCTCGGCGCCCAGGTCGCTGCCGGGCCTGGAGATCGACGGCGAGCGCGTCATCACCAGCGAGCACACCCTCAAGATGGACCGCGTGCCCACGTCCGTCGTCGTGCTGGGCGGCGGCGTGATCGGCGTCGAGCTGGCCAGCGTCTACCGCTCCTTCGGCGCCGAGGTCACGATCGTCGAGGCGCTGCCGCACCTGCTGCCCACCGAGGAGGAGTCCAGCTCCAAGCTGCTGGAGCGGGCCTTCCGCCGCCGCGGCATCAAATACGAGCTGGGCGTCTTCTTCGACAGCGCCAAGACCACCGAGACGGGCGTGGTCGTCACGCTGGCCAACGGCAAGACCCTCGACGCCGAGCTGCTGCTCGTCGCGGTCGGGCGGGGCGCCGTGTCGGCCGGCATGGGCTTCGAGGAGCAGGGCGTCGCCATCGAGCGCGGCGCGGTCGTGGTCGACGAGCACTGCCGCACCTCGGTGCCCGGCGTCTACGCCATCGGCGACCTGATCCCCACGCTTCAGCTGGCGCACGCCGGGTTCGCCGAGGGCATCATGGTGGCCGAGCACATCGCGGGCCTCAACCCGCCGCCCATCGACTACGCGGGCGTGCCGCGCATCACCTACTCCGACCCCGAGGTGGCCTCGGTCGGCATCACCTCGGCGCAGGCGGCCGAGCGCGGCATCGAGATCGTCGAGCAGGTCTACGACCTCGCGGGAAACCCCAAGAGCCAGATCCTCGGCACCTCAGGCGCCGTGAAGGTCATCGCCCAGAAGGACGGCCCGGTCGTCGGTGTCCACATGGTGGGCCGGCGCATCGGAGAGCTCGTCACCGAAGGGCAGCTGATCTACAACTGGGAGGCGCTGCCCGCAGAGGTCGCCCAGCTCATCCACGCACACCCGACCCAGTCCGAGGCCATGGGTGAGGCGATGCTGGCCCTGGCCGGCAAGCCGCTGCACGTACACAACTAGTCCAAGCCCTCGAGATCAGAACGCGAGAGAAGAATAACGATGCCGGTCTCCGTACAAATGCCCCAGCTCGGCGAGAGCGTGACCGAGGGCACCGTAACCCGTTGGCTGAAGAAGGAGGGCGAGCGCGTCGAAGCGGACGAGCCGCTCCTCGAGGTGTCGACGGACAAGGTCGACACCGAGATCCCGTCGCCCTCCGCAGGCGTCCTGACCAAGATCGTCGTTGCTGAGGACGAGACGGTGGAGGTCGGCGCCGAGCTGGCCGTCATCGACGAGAAGGCCGAGGCGGGCGGTGCCGCTCCCGCTCCCGAGGCGCCCGCTCCCGCCCCGCAGCCCGAGCCGCAGCCCGAGCCCGCGCCGGCTCCCCCGGCCTCCTCGATCCCGCAGCCGGCTCCCGCGCAGCCCGCCCCCGCGCCGCAGGCGGCCCCGGCGCCCGCTCCCGCGCCGGCCCCCGCGCCCGCCCCGCAGGCCGCTCCTCCGGCCGCGCAGCCCTCGCCGCTGCCCTCGGGTGAGAGCCCGTACGTCACGCCGCTGGTGCGCAAGCTGGCCAACGAGCACGGCGTCGACCTCGACTCGATCAGCGGCACCGGCGTCGGCGGCCGCATCCGCAAGCAGGACGTCCTCGAGGCGGCCAAGGCGCAGCGCGAGAAGGCCGCCGCGGCGCAGGCCGCCCCGGCTCCGGCCCCCGCCGCCGCTGCCCAGCCCGCTGCCGCCGCCCCGGCCGCCCAGACCCCGGTCACCGCGGCGCCCGAGCCCGTGGAGGTCGACACGACGCTGCGCGGCCGCACGGAGAAGATGACGCGGCTGCGGCAGACGATGTCGAAGCGGCTCGTCGAGTCGCTGCAGACGGCCGCCCAGCTCACCACGGTCGTCGAGGTCGACGTCACCAAGATCGCGCGGCTGCGCGACCAGGCCAAGGCCGACTTCCTGCGCCGCGAGGGCGTCAAGCTGTCGTTCATGCCGTTCTTCGAGATGGCCGCCATCGAGGCGCTCAAGCAGCACCCGAAGCTCAACGCGACGATCAACAACGAGACCATGGAGGTCACGTACTTCGACGTCGAGCACCTGGGCATCGCGGTCGACACCGAGCGCGGCCTGATCGCGGCGGTCATCAAGAACGCCGGCGACCTCAACCTCGCCGGGCTCGCCCGCAAGACGGCCGACCTGGCCGAGCGCACGCGCGCCAACAAGGTGACGCCCGACGAGATCACCGGCGGCACGTTCACGCTGACCAACACCGGCAGCCGCGGGGCCCTGTTCGACACCCCGATCCTCAACCAGCCGCAGGTCGGCATGCTCGGCACCGGCGCCGTGGTGAAGCGGCCGGTGGTGATCGACACGCCTGAGGGCGAGGTCATCGCGGTGCGGTCGATGGTCTACCTGGCGCTGACCTACGACCACCGCCTGGTGGACGGGGCCGACGCCGCCCGCTTCCTGACGACGGTGAAGCGCCGTCTGGAGGAGGGCCGCTTCGAGGCCCAGCTCGGCCTCGCCTGACCCGCGCCGTTCACGGCCGGGCGGCCCCCATCCCGGGGCCGCCCGGCCGCGCGCTTTCCCGGGGCTCTCCTCCTCTGTGGGTACGGGCGTCCGGCGGTGGGGGCGCGGCACACCGGGGTGGCCAGGGTGGTGGGCGTACTGTGGCGGTATGGCGATCATCGTGACGGGCGCCTCCGGGCTGCTCGGGTCGGCGCTGGTGCGGGCGTTGCGGGACGAGGGCCAGGACGTCGTCAAGCTCGTACGCCGGGAGCCGCGCGCCGACGACGAGGCGTACTGGCAGCCGGACCGGCAGGAGATCGACCGGGCCGCGCTCGAAGGGGCGCGGGCCGTGGTGCACCTGTCCGGGGCGTCGATCGGGGGCAGGCGCTGGAGCGCGGCGTACAAGCGGGAGCTGCTCGACAGCCGGGTCCAGAGCACCAGGGTGCTCGCCGGCGCGCTGGCGGGCCTGTCCGCCCCGCCGGAGGTGCTCCTGTCCGCCTCGGGTGTCGACTTCTACGGCGACACCGGCGACCGGGTGATCGACGAGAGCCAGGGCAAGGGTGACGGCTTCCTGTCGGACATGTGCGAGCAGTGGGAGGGCGAGGCCGCCCGCGCGGGCGAGGCGGGGGTCAGGACGGTGCTGATGCGGTCCGGGCTGGTGCTGAGCGGCAAGGGCGGGGTGCTGGGGCAGGTGGTGCCGATCTTCAAGATCGGGCTGGGCGCGCCGCTCGGGTCGGGCAAGCAGTACTGGTCGTGGATCAGCGTGGACGACTGGGTCCAGGCAGCACTACATGTCATGAAAAATCGGGACGTGGTGGGAGCGGTCAACTTCACCTCCCCCTCGCCCGTCACCAACACCCGGTTCACCCGCGCGCTCGGCAAGGCCCTGCGCAGGAGCACGATGCCGATCCCGGTCCCCGCGTTCGCGCTGTCGGCGGGCCTCGGCGAGTTCGCGCGCGCCGCGCTGCTGCCCAGTCACCGCATCCGGCCGGGCAAGCTGCTCGACAGCGGCTACAGGTTCGCCCATACCAGCCTCGACGAGGCCCTGCGCGCCGTACTGTAGTGAGCCGTACGTCCTTCACAGGGGGGAGCATCTTGACATGAGCCGGTCAGGACAGTCACACATCCTCGCCATCGGTGGCGGGTCCTTCCGCCCGACCAGGCGCTATGGCTTCATCGAGGCCAGCCCGCTGCTGCGCTACGGCCTGGATCTGACCGGGCAGGACCGGCCGAGGCTCGGCCTGGTCGCGACCGCGGGCGGCGACTCCGACGAGTGGCTGCTGAAGATGTACGGCGCGTTCGCGGGCTGGGACGTCGAGCTGAGCCACCTGACGGTCTTCCCGATGCCCAACGTCGAGGATCCGCGGGCCTGGATGCTCGAACAGGACATGATCTACGTCAGCGGCGGCAGCGTGGCCAACCTCATGGCGTTGTGGCGGCTGCACGGCTACGACGAGGCGTTCGAGGAGGCGTGGCGGTCCGGGGTGGTGCTGTCCGGGCAGAGCGCGGGCGCGCTGTGCTGGCACGTCGGCGGCAACACCGACTCCTTCGGGCCCGACCTGCGCGTGTGGGCCGAGGGCCTGGGCTTCCTGCCGTACTCATGCGGCGTGCACTACGACTCCGACCCGCAGCGCCGCACGCTGCTGCAGAAGTCGGTGGCCGCGGGCGAGCTGCCCGACGGCTACGCCGCCGACGAGGGCGTGGGGCTCCACTACGTCGGCACGGAGTTCATCCAGGCCGTGTCCGTCCAGCCGGGCGGCTACGCCTACCGGGTCGAGGGCGACGGCGCGGGCGGGGTCAAGGAGTTCAGGATCGAGCCGCGTCTCTTGACCCCCTGATTACCTCTCAAGGGTGAGGGAGCGGCACAATAGGCTCATGCGCCCCAGAGACGGGGACGATCCCCACGCACTCGCCATCGTCCGCCTCGGCGTCGACGTCCCCTACGAGCAGGCCTGGTCGCTGCAGCGCTGGGTGCACGGCAAGCGGGCCGCCGGAGAGCTGACCGACACCGTCCTCCTCCTCGAACACGCCCCGGTCTACACCGCGGGCAAGCGCACCGCGCCGCACGAGCGCCCGGCCGACGGCACGCCGGTCGTCGACGTCGACCGGGGCGGCCGGCTGACGTGGCACGGTCCCGGGCAGCTGGTGGCCTATCCGATCGTGGCGGTCACCGACGTGGTCACCTTCGCCTGCCGCCTGGAGGAGACCATGATCCAGGTGTGCGCCGACTTCGGCGTCACGGCGAGGCGCGTGCGGGGGCGCGGCGGCGTCTGGGCGGTCGGCGACGCCAGCCTCGGCCTGCCCGACCGCCAGCTCGGCGCGGTGGGCCTGCGCGTGGCGCGCGGCGTCACCATGCACGGCTTCGCGCTCAACTGCGCCAACGATCCGCGCTGGTTCAACCGCATCGCCCCGTGCGGCATCCCCGACGTGGGGGTCTCCTCGCTGTCGGCGGAGACGGGCCGCCGCATCGTGGTCGAGGAGGTCATGCCGATCGCCGAGAAGCGGCTGGCGGAGGCGCTGGGCATGGAGCCGTACGATCTCCACGAGGAGGACCTTCTCCGGCGGTGACGAGCGGCCTACGATCACGGTGTGAAGCGTCTCCTCGCCCTCCTGATCGCGCTCGCGGTGCACCTGCTGACGCTCGCCTTCTTCGTGCTCGGCGGGTGGCTCGTCCTGGCCCATCTCGACTCGCTGGTCGGCTGGCTGTTCGGCGCCGTGAGCCTGGCGATCGGCTGGGCGCTGCGGCCACGCCTGGCCGGCCTGCCCGCCGACGCCGAGGTGCTCGACCGGGCGTCGGCGCCCGAACTGCACGGTGTCGCGGGCCGCGTGGCCGACCGGGTGGGCGTGCGGCGGCCGGAGAAGGTCGCCGTGCGGGACCTGGCGGCCGAGACCCGCTACGACCGCGTGGGCCTGCGTCGCACCCCCGTGCTGGCGGTCGGGCTGCCGCTGTGGCTGGCCCTGCCGCCCCGGCAGCGGGTGGCCCTGCTGGCCCGGGCCTACGCCGCGGCGCCGACCGGCCGCGAGCTGGTCGTGGAGGGGGCGCTCGGCACGCTGGAGACCTGGCGTGACGCCCTGCTGGGGGCCGAGCCGCTGCAGGTGCGCGAGGAGGCGCAGGCCAAGATCGCGGCATCGTCGCTGGGCGCGATGGACCACCCGGGCACCACGTACGAGGCGGCGGGGTTCGTGGGCCGGATGCTCGGCCGGGTCCTGGGCGGCCCCGTGCTGCTGGTGCGGTACGCGCTGACCCGGCTGGCCGCTGCGGACGAGAGCCGGATCCTGGCCCGGCGGCGGGCGCTGGCGCTGCGGGCCGCACCGGAGCGGGACCTCGCCGACCTGGACGCCATGGCGGCCGGCGGCTACCTGGCACCGATGCAGGCGGCGGCGCTGCGCGGCGAGAGCGTGGCGGCGATCAGGGAGGGCGCGCTGGACAGATCCCGGCTCGCCGACGACGGGGTGCTCGTCACTCCCCCGGGCTGCGACCTGCTCGGCATGCCCGATTCCGAGCGCGTCGACCAGGAGCTGTCCGCCCACTACCGGCGCGCGATCGGCGGCTTCGGCCTGATCTCCTGAAGCCCCGGGAGCACCCCGGGCGGGGCCGCTTCCCCGGCGGACGTAAGCTGAGAACGTGACCGTTGCTCCTGAAGGCCGAAAGCTCCTCCGCCTGGAGGTGCGCAACGCCGAAACCCCTATCGAGCGCAAGCCCCCGTGGATCAAGACCAAGCTGAGGACGGGCCCCGAATACACCGAGCTGAAATCGCTCGTGCGCCGGGAGGGCCTGCACACGGTCTGTGAAGAGGCGGGCTGTCCCAATATCTACGAGTGCTGGGAAGATCGCGAGGCGACCTTCCTCATCGGCGGCGACCAGTGCACGCGCCGCTGCGACTTCTGCCAGATCGACACGGGCAAGCCGAAGGAGTACGACCGCGACGAGCCGCGCCGCGTGGCCGAGTCCGTCCAGCAGATGGGCCTGCGCTACGCGACCGTGACCGGCGTGGCCCGCGACGACCTGCCCGACGGCGGCGCCTGGCTCTACGCCGAGACCGCGCGCCAGATCCACGGGCTGCTGCCCGGGTGCGGCGTCGAGCTGCTGGTGCCCGACTTCAACGGCAACCGCGACCAGCTGGAGGAGGTCTTCTCCAGCCGTCCCGAGGTGTTCGCGCACAACGTCGAGACGGTGCCGCGGATCTTCAAGCGGATCCGTCCGGCGTTCCGCTACGAGCGCTCGCTCGGCGTGATCACGATGGCCCGCGAGGCCGGGCTGGTCACCAAGTCCAACCTGATCCTGGGCATGGGCGAGACGCGCGAGGAGATCGTCGAGGCCATGCGCGACCTCCACTCGGCCGGCACCGACCTGCTGACCATCACCCAATACCTGCGACCCACGCCGCGCCACCACCCGGTGGAGCGCTGGGTCAAGCCCGAGGAGTTCGTGGAGCTGCAGGCGGAGGCGGAGGCCATCGGGTTCGCCGGCGTGCTGTCCGGGCCGCTCGTGCGCTCCTCCTACCGCGCGGGACGGCTCTACAAGCAGGCCATCGAGGCCCGCCAGACCGCCTGATCCGCGTCGGCCCCGGGACCGCCCGGTCCTGGGGCTGTTGCGCGCCCGGCGACAGTGCGGCATCGTCGTCGGGGGTCGTTACATGGCAGGGCAGCCGACGGAGGGGCGACGGAATGGCCGTTCTGATCCGTACGAGTGATCTTCCCGCCGAGCGGCGCCTCGATGCCTGGCGGACCGTCGTGTGCGACACGCTCGGCCCGCTCGACTTCAGGATCGACCCCGACGCGCCGCTGCGGGGCGAGATCGAGGCCGGCCAGCTCGGGTCCGTGGGCGTCGGCAGGGTGCGCACGTCCACGCCTCACAGCGTGCACAGGACCCGGGGGCTGATCCGCCGCGACGGCCCCGAGCTCTATCGCGTCGTGCTGGCGATGGCGGGCAGTCCGCGGCTGACCCAGGACGGGCGCTCCGCGCAGCTCAGCAGGGGCGAGTTCGCGATCTACGACTTCTCCCGGCCGTACGAGCTGGCCTACGACTCGGCGGTGCAGTTGGCGGTGTTCAGCCTGCCGCGCGACCTGCTGACCCTGCCGGGCGGCGCGGTCGACGCGCTCACCGCGGTCCCCATCACGGCCGAGTCGGGCACCGCCGCCCTGGCCGTGCCGCTGCTGCACCGGGTGACCGCGGACATCGAGACGTACCGGCCGGACAGCGCGGCCAGGCTGTCCACGGTGGTGACGGACCTGATCAGCACGGCCGTCGCCGAACGCGCCGAGCAGGTCCGGTCGTTATCCCCCGACTCCCGGCAGCGCGTGCTGCTGCTGAAGATCCGCGCCTTCATCGAGCAGCGGCTGGGCCAGGCGGACCTCGACCCGGCCACCATCGCGGACGCGCACCACATCTCCGTGCGCTACCTGCACCGGCTGTTCGAGTCGGAGAGCACCACGGTGGCGGCGTGGATCAGGCAGCGGCGGCTGGAGCGCTGCCGCGCGGAGCTGGCCGCGGGGGGCACGCGGTCCGTGAGCGAGATCGCCTCCCGATGGGGGCTGCCGGACTCCGCCCACTTCAGCAGGGTGTTCAAGCGCGCGTACGGGATGCCGCCCGCCGAGTACCGCCGCGCGAGCGCTGTGCGCTGAACATCAATCCCGTCCGGCGCTCACGTCCAAGACCGGCGCCCCCTCCGATCGGCAGACTGGCGGTACGCCGAAAGGGCGGCGCATCGAAGAGGCGGTGCGCATGAGGATGGGAGCGAGACATGCAGCTGTTCGTCAATCTGCCGGTCAGGGACCTGGACAGGTCGAAGAAGTTCTTCACCGACCTGGGCTTCACCCTCTTCGGCATGGCCGAGGGCATGGCGTCGGTGGTCATCAACCAGGAGACGCAGGTCATGCTGCTGGCCGAGCCGGTCTTCGCCTCGTACGTCACCAAGGAGATCGCCGACGCGGGCAAGAGCACGGAGGCGATCCTGGTGGTCGGCATGGAGAACCCGGCCCAGGTCGACGACCTGGTCGACAAGGCGCTGGCGGCCGGCGCCACCCCGGCGGGCGTCAAGCAGGAGGACGGCGTCCGGTACCAGCGCGGCTTCGCCGACCTCGACGGCCACCACTGGGAGGCGCTGTGCCTCGCGCAGCCGAACAGCTGAGCGGCGAGGCGATCTCGGCGGACGGCACCGCCATCGCCTTCGACAGGTACGGCTCGGGGCCGGCCGTCGTCCTGGTCCACGGGGCCTTCACGGCTAGGGGGCACCCCACGCTGTCGGGCGTGGCGGCCGCCCTGGCCCAGTGGTTCACGGTCTACGACTACGACCGCAGGGGGCGCGGCGAGAGCGAGGACACCCTGCCGTACGCCGTCGCGCGGGAGATCGAGGACCTGGCGGCCGTCATCGGGGCGGCGGGCGGTTCTGCCATGGTGTTCGGCGGCTCGTCGGGGGCGGCGCTGGCGCTGGAGGCCGCGGTACGGAATCCGGCGATCACCAAGCTCGCCCTGTGGGAGCCGCCGTACCACGTGGACGACAGCGCGCCGCCGCTGCCGGACGACTTCGCGGCGCAGCTGGACGCGCTGGTGCGGGCGGACCGGCGGGGGGAGGCGGTGGCCCGGTTCATGATCGAGGCCGCCGAGGCGCCGCCGGAGGCGGTGGCCGCGATGCGCGCGCAGCCGTCCTGGCCTGGGATCGAGGCCCTGGCCCACACGCTCGCCTACGAGGCCGCGGTGCTGGGGCCGGGCAACGCGCTGCCCGCGGCGCGGCTGGCCGCCGTCACCCAGCCGACGCTCGTGCTCAACGGCGAGGACAGCCCCCGGTGGATGGCGAACGCGGGCCTCGCGGTCGCGGCGGCGGTGCCCGGCGCGGTACGCCGGGTGCTGGAGGACCAGGCGCACGACGTGTCCCCCGAGGCGCTGGTCCCCGAGTTGCTGGAGTTCTTCGTCACCGCCTGAGCCGCACCCGGCGGAACGCCGGTCGGTTCCCGCGCGTCGCGGCCTTCCGGCCGTCCGGCGCCTGGTGAAGACTGTGGCCGTGGACTTCGACGACCTCATCGCCCGGCTCGACCTCAGCACCAGGATCCGCCTGCTCACCGGGGCCGACATGTGGTCACTCCCGCCGCTGCCCGAGATCGGCCTCGACCGGATCGTCATGAGCGACGGCCCGATCGGCGTGCGCGGCGAGCAGTGGAGCGCGGCCGACCCCTCGATCGCCCTGCCCAGCCCGACCGCGCTGGCCGCCACGTGGGACGTGGAGCTGGTGCGCCGGGCCGGGGCGCTGCTGGCCCAGGAGGCCCGGCGCAAGGGCGTGCACGTGCTCCTCGCGCCCACGATCAACCTCCACCGCTCGCCGCTCGGCGGGCGGCACTTCGAGTGCTTCTCCGAGGACCCGTACCTGACGGGCGAGCTCGGCGCCGCCTACGTGGAGGGCGTGCAGGACGGCGGGGTGGCCACCACCCCGAAGCACTTCGTGGCCAACGACTTCGAGACCGAGCGGTTCACGGCCGACGTCCGGGTGAGCGAGCGGGCGCTGCGGGAGCTCTACCTGCGGCCGTTCGAGCGGGTGGTGGAGGCCGGGGCGTGGGGCGTCATGACGGCCTACAACGCGGTGAACGGCACCACCATGACCGAGCACTCCGACCTGGTGAACGGCGTGCTGAAGGGCGAGTGGGGGTTCGACGGGTTCGTGGTGTCGGACTGGACGGCGGTGCGCACGACCGAGGCCGCCGCCCTGGGCGGCACCGACGTGGCCATGCCGGGCCCGTCCGGCCCTTGGGGCGAGCGGCTGGAGGCGGCCGTGCGGGAGGGGCGGGTGCCCGAGGCGGCGGTGGACGACCGCGTACGCCGGATCCTGCGCCTGGCCTCGCGCGTCGGCGCCCTGCGCGGCGAACGTGACCCGGCGGGCCGGGAGGGGCGACGGGAGGTCGTCGACGGCGTGGCGCTGGCCCGCGAGGTGGCCGCCCGCGCGTCCACGCTGCTCACCAACGACGGCGTCCTGCCGTTCCGCCAGGTCAGGACGGTCGCCCTGATCGGGGCCGCGGCCGCGGGCGCCCGGATCATGGGCGGCGGCAGCGCGCAGGTCTTCCCCGACCGGATCGTCTCGCCGCTCCAAGGCCTCGCCGAACGGGCCGAGGTCCGGTACGCGCTCGGCACCGACCCCCGGATCCGCCTGGCGCCGCTGCCCGGCCCGGTCACCGCCACGTTCCTGGACGCTCAGGGCGCGACGCTGGCCGAGCAGCCGCTGGCCACGGGCGAGGCGCGGTGGATCGGCCAGTTGCCGCCCGGCGTGGACGGCGACCGGCTGGCGACGGTCCGGATGCGCACCACGTACACGCCGGAGGTCTCGGGTGAGCACCAGCTGTCGGTCGCCGGCGTGGGGGGCTTCACCATCGCCGTGAACGGCGAGGCCGTCTTCGACGACCGTGTCGGGCCGGACGGCGGCGACCCGGCCGCGGCGCTGCTGTCGCCGCCCGAGCGGCGGGTGAGCGTGCCCATGGCCGCCGGGGAGCCGTACGAGGTGGTCGTGACGCACGCGGCGGGGCGGTTCGGCGGGGTGGCGGCCGTGTCCTTCACCGCCGGCCACGCGGACCCGTGCCCCGGCGAGGACGAGCTGCTGGCCGAGGCCGTGCGGGCGGCGGCGGAGTGCGACGTGGCGGTGGTGGTGGCCGCGACCACGCCGGAGGTGGAGAGCGAGGGCTTCGACCGCGCCGACCTGCGGCTGCCCGGGCGGCAGGACGAGCTGATCCGCGCGGTCGCCGCGGCCAACCCGCGCACCGTCGTGGCCGTCAACGCGGGCTCGCCGGTCGAGATGCCGTGGGTGGACGAGGTGGCGGCCGTGCTGGTCACCTGGTTCCCGGGGCAGGAGGCGGGGGCGGCGCTGGCGGACGTGCTGTTCGGGGACGCCGAGCCGGGCGGGCGGCTGCCCACGACCTGGCCGGGGCGCCTGGAGGACGCTCCCGTGACCGGCGTGACCCCGGTGGACGGCGTGCTGCGCTACGAGGAGGGCACGTCGATCGGGTACCGCGCGTGGGAGCGGTCGGGGCGGGCGCCCGCGTTCTGGTTCGGGCACGGCCTGGGCTACACGACCTGGTCGTACGACTCGATCGCGGCCGAGGGGACCAGCGTGACGGTGGCCGTCGCCAACACCGGCGGGCGGCCCGGCCGCGAGGTGGTGCAGATCTACGTCTCCGGCGGGGCGGGCCGCGCGCTGGCCGGCTGGGACGTCGTGGCGGCCGCGCCCGGCGAGACCGTGCTCACCACCGTCTTCCTGGACGAGCGGGCCTTCCAGGTGTGGGACGAGGGCGGCTGGCGCACGGTCCCCGGCGAGTACACCGTGGAGGCGGGCCGGCACGCCGGCGATCCCCGGCTGTCGGCTATCGTGAAAATGTAGCCGTCGGCGAAACGGCAGGGGCACGTTTTCCGTACCGCACCAGTTGGTTTGTATCCTTCAGAGCATGGCAAAGTCCGAGGAACCAGAGAAGCCGGGGCGCATCAAGCAGCTCCGCATGGTCGCGCAGATCATCAAGCAGGCCAACCCCAAGGGGATGCCGATCGTCTTCCTCTCGGCGGTGGGCACGCTGGCGGTGGTCGTCGTGATCGGCCTGGTCACGGACTACCTGTGGTATTCGGTGTTCATCGGCGTGCTGGCGGCGCTCACGGTCGGGCTGGTCGTGTTCGGCCAGCTCGCCCAGCGGGCCCAATACTCGATCCTGCACGGCCAGACCGGCGCCGCGGCGGCGGTGCTCCAGGGCATGCGCGGCAACTGGCAGGTGACCCCGGCCATCGCGGTCAACCGCGACCAGGACCTCATCCACCTGGTGGTCGGCCATCCGGGTGTCGTGCTGGTCTCCGAGGGGCCGGGCAACCGGGTGGCGAGGATGCTCGCGGCGGAGAAGAAGCGGGTCGCGCGGGTGGTGCTGGGCATCGAGATCTACGACATCCAGTGCGGTGACGGCGAGGGGCAGGTGCCGCTCGGCAAGCTCCAGCGCCACCTGATGAAGCTGCCGCGCAACCTGAAGAAGCCCGCGGTCAACGAGGTGAAAGACCGCCTGCGCTCGCTGCCGAAGAACATGCCGATGCCCAAGGGCCCCATGCCCAAGGGCACGCGCATGCCGCGCGGCCCCAAGATGCGCTAGTGCGCTCCTCCAGCGCCGCCAACCGGCACTGGTGGGACGGCAACGCCGACGACTACCAGGCCGAGCACGGCGCGTTCCTGGGTGACGTCTCGTTCGTCTGGTGCCCCGAGGGCCTCGACGAGGCCGCCGCCGGGCTGCTCGGCGAGGTCTCGGGGCGCAGCGTGCTGGAGATCGGCTGCGGCGCGGCGCAGTGCGCGCGGTGGCTGGTCTCCCGCGGAGCGCGGGTGGCCGCGTTCGACATCTCGCACCGGCAGCTCCTCCACGCCCGGCGCATCGACGAGGAGACCGGGTTGAGCGTGCCGGCGGCGCAGGCCGACGCCGAGTCGCTGCCGTTCGCCGACGCCGCCTTCGACCTGGCGTGCTCGGCGTTCGGCGCGCTGCCGTTCGTGGCCGACCCGCTCGCCGTGCTGCGGGAGGTGCGGCGGGTGCTCGGGACGGGCGGCCGGTTCGTGTTCTCGGTCAGCCACCCGATCCGGTGGGCCTTCCCCGACGACCCGTCCGAGCGCGGCCTGACCTCCGACCGCTCCTACTTCGACCGCAGCCCGTACGTCGAGCGCGACGGCGCGGAGATCACCTACGTCGAGCACCATCGCACGATGGGCGACTGGGTCTCCTTGATCGTGGCCTCCGGGCTGCGCCTGGACGGCCTGCTGGAGCCCGAGTGGCCGGAGGGGCACGACGAGGTGTGGGGCGGCTGGAGCCCGCTGCGCGGCCGCCACCTCCCCGGCACGGCCATCTTCACCTGCTCGAAGGCCTAGTTTCTGGCGGCCAGGGCGTGGAAGACCTCCTTGGGCACCCAGTGCCGCTCGTCGAGCATCTTCACCACCCCGTACGAGCCGATGTCGTCCTCGCCGGGCCTGTTGAAGGCGGCGAAGGTGAACCACAGCGCGGTCTCCACGCCCTCCCGCTCGAAGACGTCCATGAGCTCGGTGAAGTAGCGCACCTGCTCGCCCTCGTCCCGCACCGCGCCCTCGGGCACGACCCAGGCCGAGCCGCCGCGCTCCCCCGCCCCGGCGTACGGGCAGGTGCCGAACTCGGTGACCGCGACCGGCTTGCCGTGCTTGAAGTGGGCGCGCAGCTCGTCGGCGAAGTCGTGGGCGTTGTAGGAGGCGCGGTAGGCGTCCACGCCCGCCACGTCGAACGGCGCCCAGTCGACCGGCTCCCACGGCCCGGCGGCGTAGCTGAGCCTCCCCCCGAACAGCGGCCGCACGGCCTGGGCCACCTTCGCGAGGTAGACGTTGAAGCGCGGCATGACCTGCATCAGGGTCGTCCACCACTCGACGTCGCCGGCCATCATGGCGCCGAGCCGGTCGCCGTAGCCGTCGCCCTCGATGAAGCCGTGGCCGAAGGCGGTGATCTCGCAGCCGGTCACCAGCACGACCTCGGCGCCGTCGCGGCGTACCGACTCGGCGCGCCGGGCGGCGTCGGCGAAGAGCTCCAGCATCTCGTCCTCGGTGAGGTCCACGGGGAACGGCGTGAACCAGATCTCCAGCCCGGCCGCGGCGGCCTCCCTGGCCGCCGCCTCGATCCGCTCGGGGTCGCGGCCGGAGATGCGGACGGACGCGCAGCGCAGGTCCTCCGCGATCGTCCGCATGTCGCGCCGGACGTCCTCGATGTGGAACGACGTGCGGCTCAGGTCGTCGCCCGGCAGGAACCCGACGTCGTAGTTGATGCCCTTCTTCATGGCGTGTCCTCTCGTGGTGCGAACCCGTGTTCCAGGAGGTCGAAGGCCAGCTCCACGTCGTGCGCCAGCCGCCTGCCGGCCTCCTCCAGGGGCTCCCCCGCGGCGATGCGATGGAAGAAGACCTCCTGGAGGGTGGTGACGGCGGCGGTGATCTGCCCGGCCATGAGCTGTGCCCTCAGGTCGTCGCCGCCGGGATCGGCGTCCCTGAGCGCCGTGGCGAGCTCGTACCGCTCGCCCATGCGCACGGCGTGCATCGCGCCCATCAGCGCGGGGCTCGACGAGATGACGCGGATCCTGGCCAGCAGCGACTCCACGTCCATGCCGCCCGTGCTCTCGGCCGCCATGGCCAGGTACGCGCGGCGCAGCGCCTCCAGGGGCGCGCAGCCCTCCGGGCGCCCGGACACGATCGCGGCCAGGTCGTCCTTGACCCCCTCCGTGACGAGGCAGTCCTTCGTCGGGAAGTAGTTGAACAGGGTCACCTTGGCGACCCCGGCGGCCTCGGCGATCTCGTTGACCGTCACCGCGTCGTAGCCGCGCTCGTCGAACAGCCGCAGCGCGACCTCCGCGATGCGCCGCCGCGTCTGCTCCTTCTTCCGCTCCCGGAGCCCTGCCATCATCATGCGGACAGCATAAAGCAAACCAGGTACGTTTTTGAACCCGGTATGCTTTTTATCGCCGGGCTACATGCGGACGACCATCGTGTTGGACACGCGGTCGTGCACCCCCCGGTGGTCGCGATCCCAGATCAGGGCGGGCACGGCCAGGCACAGCAGCACGGTGCGCACCAGCACGGGCAGCCAGCGGGGGTCTCCGCCGTCCATCGCCGCGACCCTGATGCCCGCCAGCCGGTGCCCGAACGTCTGCCCCATGAAGCCGACCAGGATCACGTACTGCAGGGCGAAGACCGCCACGGGCGCCCACGGCTGCTCGGCCGGGTTCATTCTCAGCAGCAGCTGCACGACGAACCACGTGCAGATCATCCAGTCGATGAGGAGTGCGGCGATCCTGCGGCCCCAGCCGGCGATCGACCCGCTGCCCTCCCCGGGCAGGCCCAGGCGCTCCCCCGGGTATCCGAGATCGACCCCGGCGGACCTGATGCCGCCCAGCCAGGTCTGCGTCCACCGAGGCTCCTTGCCGCTCATGCCTTCAACGGTATCCGCCCGGCAGGCCGGTCGGCCTCGTGACCCGGCCGCGTCCCGGAAGCGCCATGATGTACGCCATGCCACACGGGGATGACCTTGACGCGCGCTTCAACGAACTGGTCGCGCAGATCGACACCGACGAGCGGCGCAGGATGCGGGCCGCGGCCGCCAAGGGGGCGAAGGAGCAACGCCGTACGGACCGGGTG
The DNA here is from genome assembly GCF_006334985.2 of Nonomuraea phyllanthi. Lineage (GTDB taxonomy): Bacteria > Actinomycetota > Actinomycetes > Streptosporangiales > Streptosporangiaceae > Nonomuraea > Nonomuraea phyllanthi. The sequence goes on along the minus strand of NZ_VDLX02000009.1, from coordinate 193,745 downwards.
GAAAGGCGCCCTGACAAGCGCTTACCCGACCGCTTATACGAGACGGAGCCCCGCCCCCGCCCCAGGCGGCGGGCCGGGCGGGCCTGGATCGCGATGGCCGTGATCACCGGGCTGATCGCCGGCGCGGGCGTGCTCGTGACCTACCGGCCCGATCTGCTGACGCCGTCGAGCGTGGTGGCCGAGGGGCTCGCGCCCGTGGAGGCGGCCCCGATGGAGCTGGTGAACCCGTTCGCCGGGTCCCCCGCCGACGACTACGCCGAGGGGATCGGCGGTTTCGTGATGCCCGAGCCGAAGGCGATGGCCGGGCTGTCCAAGAAGGACGTGGCCAAGGGCCTGGAACGGACGCGCGAGCTGCTCGCGGCGGCCTTCCTCGACAGGCGGACGCTCATCGACGGCCGGCCCGACGCCTTCGCCGAGCTGCTCCACCCCGACCTGCGCAAGGCATTCCTGCACGACCTCGAGCACGACAAGAAGTACGGCCCGGGATACGTCCTGCGCTTCGCGCCGGGCACGGCCGAGCTCGCCACCGACGTGATCAAGGTGCACGGGACGGCCACGCTCGGCACGTACAAGGAGGACGGCATGCGCGCCGTCGAGGTGAAGCTCAACCACCTCGTCGTCTACGCGCTGCGCCGGCCGCGATCGCCCGGTTCCCCCATCCGTTTCGTCGCCCACAGCACCGGCAGCGTGCTGCTCTATCGCGAGTCAGGCCGGCTGGTCGTCTGGCCGACGGACTGGGGCACGAGCCATGCTCCCGCGAGCTGCGACGTCCATGACGGGTTCGTGCACCCGGTCTACGACGACTCGCCGCCGGAGAAGGTGCAGCCCAGCGGGCCGCCGGTCGATCCGTACGCGCTCGAGGAAGAGGACGACGGCCGCGATTGCACCTGGACCGAGCCGACCTAACCCTGCGTAACACGTGCGAAACAATCGAGACACCGGACGGAAACGGCCGAGCCCTAGCGTCGGCATGATGGCCAGTCCCCAGGGAGGTTCGAGAGTGTTCAACTCCGCCGACGACGTCCTGAAGTTCATCAGTGACGAAGGGGTGCAGTTCGTCGATGTCAGGTTCACCGACCTGCCGGGGACGACTCACCACTTCACCTTCCCGGTTGAGAACTTCAGCGCGAGCGTCTTCACCGACGGGCTCATGTTCGACGGATCCTCGATCCGCGGATTCCAGGCGATCCACGAGTCCGACATGCTTCTGCTGCCCGACCCGACCAGCGCCGTGGTCGACCCGTTCCGGCAGCACAAGACGCTCAATCTCAACTTCTTCGTGCACGACCCGCTGACCGGCGAGGCCTACAGCCGCGACCCGCGCAACGTCGCCCGCAAGGCCGAGGAATACCTCCGGGGCACGGGCATCGCCGACACGGTCTACTTCGGCCCCGAGGCCGAGTTCTACATCTTCGACGACGTGCGCTTCGAGACCAGGCAGAACGCCGGCTACTACTACATCGACTCCATCGAGGGCGCCTGGAACACCGGCAAGGCCACCGAGGGCGGCAACCTCGGCTACAAGCCGCGCTACAAGGGCGGCTACTTCCCGGTCCCGCCGATGGACCACTTCACCGACCTGCGCTCGGAGATGGTGCGCAACCTCATCGAGTGCGGCATCGACGTCGAGATGCAGCACCACGAGGTCGGCACGGCGGGCCAGGCGGAGATCGACTTCAAGTTCGGCACGCTGCTCAAGACCGCCGACCAGCTCATGCTCTACAAGTACGTGATCAAGAGCACGGCGCTCGAATACGGCCACACGGTCACGTTCATGCCCAAGCCGATCTTCGGCGACAACGGCTCGGGCATGCACTGCCACCAGTCGCTGTGGAAGGACGGCTCGCCGCTCTTCTACGACGAGGTCGGCTACGCGGGCCTGTCCGACACGGCCCGCTACTACATCGGCGGCCTGCTCAAGCACGCGCCGTCGCTGCTGGCCTTCACCAACCCGACGGTCAACTCCTACCACCGCCTGGTCCCCGGCTACGAGGCCCCGGTCAACCTGGTCTACTCCCAGCGCAACCGCTCGGCCTGCGTCCGCATCCCGATCACGGGCTCCAACCCGAAGGCCAAGCGCATCGAGTTCCGGGTGCCCGACCCGTCGTGCAACCCGTACTTCGCGTTCTCGGCCATGCTGATGGCGGGCATCGACGGCATCCGCAACAAGATCGAGCCGCCGGAGCCGGTCGACAAGGACCTCTACGAGCTGCCGCCGGAGGAGGCCCGCAACATCCCGCAGGTGCCCGGCTCGCTCACCGACGTGCTCAACGCCCTGGAAGCCGACCACGACTACCTCCTCGAGGGCGGCGTCTTCACGCCCGACCTGATCGAGACGTGGGTGTCGTACAAGCGGGAGAACGAGGTCGACCCGATCCGGCTGCGCCCGCACCCGCACGAGTTCGAGATGTACTACGACGTGTGACGGCGCGGTTCCCCGGGCTCGGCGATCTTCCGGGAAACGGGCGCTGAGCGGAGGAAAGCCTCTCGTCAGTTGTCGTTGCCGAGCAATGTCAGCCGGAACAGAACGGCCCGGCACCGTGAATCGGTGCCGGGCCGCCTGCGCTGGTGGGGGCGATGACGTCTTCCCGCGGCCCCATACGGTCCGGGGACCCGGCTCATCAAGCCCGCTCCAGCCACTCCCACCCCGCGAGGACAACGGGCTCGGTAGCAGACGCCAGCCTGGTCTGGAGATCGGATGCCGCAGCTCGGGCCGCGGTGACGACGGCTTGAGGCACCATGCACTCGGCCACGGTCTGCTCGAACTCCTCCTCATCGACCAGCAGGACGGTGCCATCCGCGAGCCGCGCCAGGTCCAGTTCGAGGTCTGTGTAACTCCACCCCGACTCGCCCAGAGTCGGCGGCGTGCAGATGTCGACGCTGATCCAGCGGTCGTCACGCCACCACCACGCCGCCCACCAGCCAGTGCGTGGAAGTAACTGCACGCCATCGCTGGGCAGCACCACCGACGTGCCGTCGGCCTTGCGATGGACCTCGCCTTCCCCGCTGAACAGCCACGTACCGAACTCGTCGGCGCCCAGCACCAGAGCGTCCCATTCTGCCGCCGGCCTGGGCGCGTCCGTGCCCGGCAGCGGCCACTTTCCCTTCCGCACGCCGATCCGCATCCCGGCCTCGTCCTTCCTCGAGAAACACCTGCGCCTCCGGCGACACGATCCTGGCATCGCTTGTGGCTCAGCATCGGGGTTCGACCTTGACCAAGGCAAACGTCGCCTGCTGCGGTGCCGGCCGTTCGCCGTGCGGCCCATGGCTCCGCGTGGCACCCACTACACGCTGTGAGCGCGATGAATACTGAACGGCATGCGCGTCGACTTCGATCCCGAGGCCCTGGGCGGGGCGAGTTTCTACCGGTTCCTCACCTCGGTCGTCGTTCCGCGTCCCATCGCATGGGTCTCCACGGTCACACCCGACGGAATGGTGACGAACCTCGCCCCCCACTCCTTCTTCAGCATCGCCAGCACCGATCCGCCGATCCTGCAGTTCACCTCGATCGGCCGCAAGGATTCGCTGCGCAACGTCGAGGACACCGGGGAGTTCGTCGTCAACTTCGCCTCCGAGCCGCTGCTGCGCCTGGTCCGCGACACCGCCACCGATTTCCCACGAACCGTGAGCGAGTTCGAGTTCGCCGGGATCGAAGGCGAGCCCAGCCGCCATGTCCGGCCGCCCCGCGTGGCCGCCTCCCCCGTGGTCCTGGAGTGCCGTTCCCACACCACGCTGCGCATGGGCAACTCCACCCTGGTGTTCGGCAGGGTCTTCCTCGCGTCGGTGCACGAGGAGTACCTCGTCAACGGCCGGCCCGACTCCGGGCGGCTGCGGCCGCTGACCAAGCTGGGCGGCGACGAGTGGGGCACGCTGGGCGAGGTGCTCCACCTCAACCGCATCCCGTACGAGGAACCGGCGGTCAGGTGATGCCGCTCGTCCACCCCGGCCGCCCTGTCGCGCAGCTCCCGCAGCCGCCCGCAGACCGCGACGCATTCCCGGGAGAGCCGCCCTTGCGGACCTCCAGCAGCCCCCACATGGCCATCTCGGTCTTCAGGCTCTCGACGGCGGTCCCCGCGGCAGACGACCGGCGTGTCCGACGGCCGCCGCCCGCAGCGCGTCGGCATGCTGCACCAGCCGGCGACAGCCGGTTGACCACCCCCGGCTGCCGCAGCTCGCGCTGGAAGTAGGTGCGCGCCGGCGCGGGGCCGGTCGACACGTACGGGAAGCATCGGAGCCCCCTCCTGGAAATCCTGTTGCCCGCGCCCCATGGGCCGGTCACGCTGAGCGGCAGGAGGTGCTGGAGTGGCCGAGGTCGTCGTGAGGCTGTCGGTGCGTGATCTGACCCAGGAGGACCTCGAATGGTGTTCGTGGTCGGGGACGAGCCTGCACCTGGCGCAGGTCGCACAGGAGCTGGAACGCGCGCGGCGCGGTGATGTGGACTACCTGGCCGTGTGCCCTCCGTCCGGCATGCCGGTGGCGATCGGCGGGGTCGACTATCAGGCGAATCCCGGAGCGGGAACCTTGTGGCAGCTGGCCGTGCATCCCGCGTTGCAGTCCTGCGGCATCGGCACTCTCCTGATTCGTGCGGCGGAGCAGCGCATTCTTGCCAGAGGGTTGCATCGGGCGGAGTTGAGCGTCGAGGAGAGCAACCCTCGCGCCCGCGCCCTGTACGAGCGACTCGGTTACGTCGCCCATGGCCGGAAACCGGAAGCATGGGACGAAGAGGGGCCGGACGGTGTGATCAGGCGTCATGAGACGATCTGCACCGCGATGCGCAAGTCCCTGGCGTGACCGCTCAGGCGGATCACGTATCGAGGCGGCCGGTCGCTCCGGCGGGTGTCAGGTCGCGAACGTGAAGCGGGGCTCGGCCGGGGTGAGCAGGGCGGAGCGCGGCGTCACCGGCCAGAGGGCGCTCAGCTCGGCCGCGAGCGCGGCCGTGAGGGACTCGACGTCCTTCCCCGCCGTGTCGTGCAGGGCCTCGGCGACGATCAGCACGTCCGTGGTCGTGTCGCGGACGGCCGAGTGGCCGCTCTGGCGGTTGGTCCAGCGGCGGGCGTGCGCCCGTCCGTCCGCGTCGGCGAAGATCACCTCGCCGGGCGGCGGGTGCTCGGTCCCGCCGGCGAAGGTCAGGTACGTCTCGTCGCCCGCCGCGCGCCTGACCTCGACGTACCCGGAGATCCGGGAGACGTCGAAGACCGCCACCGGGATCGCGTACGCGAGGGAGACCGCGTTGCACAGGTCGATCAGGGGGTGCAGGCGCGGCAGCGCGCCCTCCTTCCTGAAGCGGCGCAGCAGCGACTCCGACGCGCAGCGGTACTGCGTCGGTTTGAGGCCCATCGCCGAGAACGCCCGCCGCCACGCCTGGACCTCGGGCAGCTCGCCCTCCGAGGCGGTGGCGAGCCGCTTGGCGGCGAGCTCGCCGAAGCGGGCGACCTGCTCATCGGCCGAGACGTCCCCGGTGAGACCGGCCGCGAAGATCGCCCCCGGCGCGAGCCCGGGGAAGTCTCGCCAGATGTCGCTCGCATGCTGGAAGTGCACGGTCACCTCGTCGTCGTGGCCTGGGCGTCGGTACCGGCCCACGGTACTCCCCTCGGGCCGCCTCAAGCCCGGGATGGCGGGACGCCGCGCCCCCGTGTGGCCGTCTCAGGCCCCTCCGGCCGCCTCAGGCCCGTCACGGCCGCCCTCAAGCCCGCCCGGCCGCCCCGAGCCCGCCCGGCCGCCCCGAGCCCGTCCGGTCCCCCCGAGCCCGTCCGGTCGCCCCGAGCCCGTCCGGTCGCCTCAGGCCGGGATGGGGGTGCGGGCGCGCCGGGCGGCCAGGGCGTAGGCGGCGAGCGTCAGCGCCGTCAGGAGCGCGGCCACCAGCAGGGGCCGGCCGACGACGCCCATGACCGCCACGCCGAGGGTGGCGCCGACCTGGCGGAAGGCGTTCAGGACGCCGCCCGCCGTGCCCGCCGTGCCGGGCGGCGCGCTGTTGACCATGCCGGCCATCAGCGCGGGCAGCACGAACGACAGCCCGAAGCCCGTCACCAGCAGCCACAGCGTCAGCGCGTCCGTGAGCGCGACGCCGGTCAGGCCGGCCGCGAGCAGGGCGAGACCGGCCACGATCGGCGGGCGGGGGCCGTAGCGGGCCACCAGGCGTCCGGTGAGCAGCGGGTTCACGGTCATGGGGATCGTCATCGGCAGGAACGCCAGCCCGGCCGCCATCGGCGCCAGGTGGCGGGTGTCCTGGAGGAGCAGGGTCAGCACGAACAGCGCGCCGGAGAAGGCGAAGTTGGCCGCGGCGCCCGCGAGCAGTTCCGGCCAGGTGGCCGCGAGCAGGCCGCCGGGCAGGGCGGGCGCGTGGCTGCGGCGCTCCGCCAGCACCAGCGCCGCGAGGGCGGCCACCCCCAGCACGCCCGCCACCGCCGACGCGTCGATCAACGCCTCCGCGACCAGGCCCAGGAACGCGCAGGCCAGCGCCTGCACCCGCCAGTCGATCTCGCGGTGGCCGCGCGGCGAGCCGACGCGGCGCATGACGAGCAGGCTGATCAACGCGATGGGCGGGTTGAGCAGGAAGACGGCCCGCCAGCCGGACAAGTCCACGAGGAGGCCGCCGAGCAGCGGTCCGGCGGCGAGAGCGCTGCCGGTGATGGCCGCCCACAGGCCGGTGGCGCGGGCGCGGGCGGCCGGGTCGGGGAAGAGCTGGCCGAGCAGGCCGAGCGAGCCGCCGGTGCACAGCGCCCCCGCGACGCCGAGCAGGGCACGCAGCCCGATGAGCACGCCGAGGTGCGGCGCCGCGGCGCTCAGCAGGGAGATCACCCCGAACGCCGCCACGCCGGCCTTGAAGATCCGGGCCGCGCCGTACCGGTCGGCCACCGCTCCCCCGACGAGCAGCGAGGCGGCGAAGGCGACCGTGTACGCGTTCACCGCCCACTGCTGCCCGGCCAGCGAGCCGCCGAGCGAGTCGCGCAGGTCGGGCAGCGCGATCGTCAGCACGGTCGTGTCGAGGATCACGAGGAAGTAGGCGAGGGAGAATCCGAACATCATGCGGCTCAGCCTGCTGAAACGCCGCATGTCCGCTCAACAGGCGCGGCCTCAGGGGGCGTTCGGGAAAACCGTATGCTGACATTTATGGATTTGCGGCAGTTGCGGGGGTTCGTTGCCGTGGCGGGGGCGGGCACCGTCACCGGCGCGGCCAACAGCCTGGGCCTCGCGCCCGCGTCGGTGTCGGAGCAGGTGCGCAGGCTGGAGCGCAGCCTAGGGGTGGCGCTGTTCGAGCGCACGCCCCAGGGGATGCGCCTGACCGGGCCGGGCGCGGCGCTGCTGGCCCGGGCGCAGGGGCTGCTCGACCACGCCGACGAGGTACGCCGTGCCGTCACGGGGCAGCGGCGCCGGGTGCGGATCGGCGCGCTGGAGATGCTGGCCGCGGCCCGGCTGCCGGCCGTGATCCGCCGCCTGGCGGAGCGCCGCCCCGACCTGGACGTGGACGTGTGCTCGCTGACCCGGCAGCCGCTGCTGGCGGGGCTGGCGAGCGGCGAGCTGGACGCGGCGCTGCTGCTGGACACGGGCCTGCGGATCGGCGGCCTGGGCTTCCCCCTGCCGCCCGCCCCCACCCAGAGCTCCACCTCCGAAGGCCCAACCAGAGCGGGAGCCGCGGCCGGAGCCCGGGCCGGCGCGGGGACGGGAGCCGGTGCGGGGACAAGGACCGGTGCGGAGACAAGGACCGGTGCGGGGACGGGAGTTGGGGGCGGTGGTTCCGCCGTGGAGCCCGGCCACCTGGACTTCGTGGACGTGGGCGAGGTCAAGCTGTCGCTGGTCGCGGCCCCGGACGGCGATCGTGAGCCGCTGCTGGTCAGCGCGCCCGGCTGCTCGATCCGGCTGGCCGCCGACCGGACGTTCGGCGCGGAGGTGCCGCGCAGGGAACTGACCAGCATCGCCACCGCCCGCGAGTGGGCGAGGCAGGGGCTCGGCAGCGCGCTGCTGCCGGACTTCGTCCTGGAGCCGGACCTCGCCTCCGGCGCGCTCGTGACGCTCGACTCCGACGCGCCGCCCCTGGCGCTGCGGCTGGTCTGGCTGCGGGGCCGCGAGCCGGCCCTGCGGGACGTCCTCTACGCGATGAGCACCTGAGAGCGGTACGGCTAGGGGCGCTCGAGGTGGTAGACCACGTGGGGCAGCAGGGGGCTGTCCTTGGGGAGCCGCGGGTGCTCGAAGTCCGCCAGGTGCGTCATTCCGAGGCGCTTCATCACGGCCTGCGAGCGCGTGTTCCGCTCGGCCGTCATGGAGATGATCTCGTCCAGCCCCGCCTCCCCGAAGGCGTACCCGACGGCCTGCCTGGCCGCCTCGGTCGCGTACCCCTGCCCCCAGGCGGGCCGCGCGAGCCGCCACCCGATCTCCCACGCGGGCAGGAACGGCGCGTCGAACGTCTGCCGGATCAGGCCGGTGAAGCCGATGAACTCGCCGCTCTCACGCACCTCCAGCGCCCACAGCCCGAAGCCGTGCTTGCCGAACTCCTCCTCGATCCTGTCGACGAAGTGGTCGCTCTCCGCGCGGGTGAGCGGCGCCGGGAAGTGCTCCATGACCTCCGGGTCGGCGTTCATGGCGGCGAAGGGCTCCCTGTCCTCCTCGCGCCATCTGCGCATGATCAAACGCTGCGTCTCCATCCGACCCACGATAGGGCTTTCCTCCGTACCCGGGCGCGGCTCAGCGCCGGGACCTGAGGCCGGTGACGCGCCGCAGCACGTCCCACCAGAACGGCGCACCGAACAGCAGCGCCACGTACGTCAGCAGGAAGCCCGGCCAGTGGCTCGGCGTGGTGATCCGGTCCCACCAGGCGCCGCCGTTCCAGCGCACGACGGGATCGCCCTCCGCCGGGAACGACACGCTGACCAGCGCGTGGTCGACCATCGTGACGAGCGCCGGCTGGCTGAGCGTCTCGGTGACGCACCGCACGGGGTCGTCCCCGCCGCAGCGGGCCTTCAGCTCCTCGTACGCGCCGGGCCCGGCCCCCGCGACGGCCGTCACCGAGGCGCGCAGGGCGTTGTCGCGCAGCAGGGTCTTGGCGTACTCCAGCCCGTCCATCGTGAACACCAGCGTCACGAGCAGGCCGAGCACGGCGACCACCCACTTGACGTAGCGCTTGTAGAGCATGGACAGCCGCTGCATCTCCCCGTCGAACCAGGTCTCCACCCCCTGCCTGAACCGGTCGAGGTCGCGCTGCGCCGTCTCCCACACGCCCTTGAGGTGGCCGTAGAGAGGGCTGCCCATGGATCTGAGCTTGCCCAGGAACCCCTCGACGCCGTCCGGCTCGCTCGCGGCCAGCTCCATCAGCGCCACCGCGAACCGCCCTGGGGGGATGTTCGCGATGCTCGTACGGCCGGACTTCGGGTGGTCGATCTCCTGGACGCGCTGGTAGAGCAGCTTGACCATGGCGTCCTCGGCCTTGTCCTCGCGCTCCGGCAGCTCGCCCGGCTGGGCCGGGGAGGGCTGGTCGCTGTGCTGTGGGCGCGGGTCGCGGGTGAAGGGCAGCGCCGCGAAGACCTCGCCCGGGTTCGCCGGCAGCCATGACCTGCCCTGGGCGTCGGAGCCGTCCATGGTGTCCCTGAGGTAGGCCCACAGGAACTTGCTGCGGATGGACAGCAGCCGCACGACCGCCTCGTTGAGCCCGCTCACCAGCAGCGACAGCAGCAGGAACGACACCGTCAGGCCGAGCGCCAGATCCACGTATACGGATAACACGCGGGCCTTGATACACCCGCGGGCGGTGCCGGATCAAGCCCCGTAGAAGACCCGTTCCACCACCTGGCGTGCGCGGCGGGTCACGCGGCGGTAATCGTCGAGGAAGTCCTCGGAGCCGTCCGGGGGGTAGCCGAGCGTGCGGGCGATCAGCTTGCGCTCGCCGGAGTCGCGCGGGACGCTGTCGCCCGGCCGGCCCTTGACCAGCATGATCGCGTCACGGATGCGGGAGGCGAAGCGCCACGCCTCGGCCAGCACGGCCTCGTCGGCCGGGGCGAGCAGGCCCTCTCCCACGGCCGCGCGCAGGGCCTCCAGCGTACGGGTGGTGCGCAGCGACGGCAGCTCCCCCGCGTGGCGCAGCTGGAGCAGCTGGGCCACCCACTCCACGTCGGACAGCCCGCCGGGGCCCAGCTTGGTGTGCAGGGCCGGGTCGGCGCCGCGCGGCAGGCGCTCGGCCTCCATGCGGGCCTTGAGCCGCCGGATCTCCCTCACCGCGTCGTCGTGCAGCCCGCCCGCCGGGTAGCGCAGCTCGTCGACCATCGACACGAACCGCGCGCCGAGCTCCCGGTCGCCCGCCGAGAACCTGGCCCGCAGCAGCGCCTGCGACTCCCACGGCGACGACCAGCGCGCGTAGTAGGCGCGGTAGGAGGCCAGCGTGCGCACCAGCGGCCCCTGCCGCCCTTCGGGGCGCAGGTCGGGGTCGATGACCAGCGGCGGGTCGGGGGCGGGCAGCGCGAGCAGCCGGCGCACCTCGTTGGCCACGGCGAAGGCGGCGTCGGTGGCCTCCCGCTCGGCCACCCCGGGCAGCGGCGAGTGCACGAACATGACGTCGGCGTCGCTGGCGTAGGAGCACTCCATGCCGCCGAGCCGGCCCATCGCGATGACGGCGAACCCGGTGACGTCAGGGGCCTTGGCGAGGGCGACGTCGAGCGCGGCCTGCAGGGTCACGTCGTTGAGCGCCGACAGGGCGCCGCCGACCGTCTCGATGTCGATGAGCCCGGAGATGTCGGCCACCGCCGTACGGAACAGCTCCTTGCGCCGCAGCGCCCGCACGGCCGCGACGGCGCTCTCCGGGTCGCCCCCGTGCCGGGAGACCGCCGCCGAAGCCTCGTTGGCCAGCGACTCGCGCGAGCGCACGGCCAGCTCCGCGTCGGAGCCGAGCATCGCGACCGCGTCGGGCGCGTGCAGGATCAGGCCGGTCGCGTAGCGGCTGGTGCCGAGCACGCGCGACATCCGGGCGGCCACGGCCGTCTCGTCGCGCAGCAGCCGCAGATACCACGGCGTGGTGCCCAGCTTGTCGCTCACCTGCCTGAAGCCCAGCAGCGCGCCGTCCGGGTCGGGCGTGTCGGCGAACCAGCCGAGCATGACGGGCAGCAGCGTGCGCTGGATGGCCGCCCGCCTGGACACGCCGGAGGCCAGCGCGGCGATGTGGCGCAGCGCGCCGGCGGGATCGACGTAGCCGAGCGCCTCCAGCCGCGCCTGGGCCGCCGTCGCCGGCAGCCGCGCCTCGGCCTCCTGCAGCCGCGACACGGCCTGCAGCAGCGGCCGGTAGAACAGCTTCTCGTGCAGCCGCCGCGCCTCCATCGCGTGCCGCCGCCACCTCGCCGTGAACTCCCCCACCGGGTCGGCCTGCATGCCGAGCGCCCGGCCGAGCCGGCGCAGGTCCTCCTCGCCGGTGGGCACGATGTGGGTGCGCCGCAGCCGGTGCAGCTGGAGCAGGTGCTCGACCTGGCGCAGGAACGAGTACGCCTCCGCCAGGCCGCGCGAGTCGTCGCGGCCGACGTAGCCGCCCCTGGACAGCGCGGCCAGCGCGGGCAGCGTGGCCCTGCGCCGCAGCAGCGGGTCGAGCCTGCCGTGCACGAGCTGGAGCAGCTGCACCGCGAACTCGATGTCGCGCAGGCCGCCCGGGCCCAGCTTGAGCTGGCGGTCGCCCTCCGAGCGCGCGTGCGCCTCGACGCGGCGGCGCATGGCCTGCACGTCCTCGACGAAGTTGTCGCGGGTGGCGGCCGACCACACGAGGTCGTTGGCCGCCTCGACGTAGGCCGCGCCCAGCTCGGCGTCGCCCGCGACCGGCCGGGCCTTGAGCAGCGCCTGGAACTCCCACGTCTTGGCCCAGCGCCGGTAGTAGGCCAGGTGGCTGCCGAGCGTGCGCACCAGCGGCCCCGACCTGCCCTCCGGCCGCAGGCCCGCGTCGACCTCCCACAGGGAGCCCTCGGAGGTGGTGGTGGAGCAGGCCCGCATCATGGCCTGGGCCAGCCGGGTCGCCGTACGCAGCGCCTTGGCCTCGTCGGCGCCCTCGCGCGGCTCGGCCACGAAGATGACGTCCACGTCGCTGATGTAGTTGAGCTCGCGGGCGCCGCACTTGCCCATGCCGATGACGGCCAGGCGTACGTCGGCCTCGTCCACCTCGGCCCGCGCGATGGCGAGCGCGGCCTCCAGGGCGGCGCCCGCCAGGTCGGACAGCTCGGCCATGACCTCCGACAGCGAGGCCTCGCCCGTGAGGTCGCGCGCGGCCAGATGCATCAACCGGCCCCGGTAGGCCACGCGGAGGGCGTTGAGCGGGTCGTCGGCGGTGGCGACCCAGCGCGGCTCCCCGGGCGCGGGGGCGGCTCCGGCGGCCTCTCCCGGCGCGATGCCGTCCCCGGGCACGGCCCCGGACGCGTCTCCGGGCACGGCCCCGGACGCGTCTCCGGGCACGAGGTCGTCACCTGGCGCGGCGCCTGCGGCGGCTTCGGGCGCGAGAGCCTCTCCGGGCACGGCGCCGACGGCGCGCAGCAGCTCGGCTCGCGCGTCGCCCAGTCGCGGCCGGGCGAGGAGCGCGACGTGGCCGGGGTGGCGCACCAGATGTTCGCCGAGGGCGGCGCTGACCCCCAGCACGGCCGGCAGCCGGGCGCGCAGCCGCTCGTCCTCGCGAACGGCGCCGAGCACTGCGGGGTCGCGCTCGGCCAGGCGGGTCAGCGAGACCAGCGCCTGGTCCGGGTCGGCCACGTCGACCAGCAGCTCCAGGAGGTCGTCCATCTCGGCTCCCGCCTGGCGGACGAGCTGCGCCGCTCTCGCGCCGTCGGCGAAGCCGAGCTTGGCGAGTCTCGCGGCGGTGGATTCGATCCTGGGCACCCCTCCATCTTGACAGCCACTTCCGGCGTACAATAGGAACGCAACGTTGCGTTGTGTTTCGGAGGAGGTGCTTTCGGATGGTTTCACCCGGTGTCACGTGGGGCCTGCTCGCCGCGTGGGCGGTGCACGACGCGGAGGAACTGGCGACCATGGCGCGCTGGACGCGCCAGGCCCACGAGCGGTGGCCCTGGTTCCCCGAGGTGTCGCAACGGCACGCCACCGTGGCCATCGGGCTCATGGGCGGGGTGATGGCGGGGGCCTCGGCGCTGGGGGCGCGTACGGGCGGGCGCAGTCCCGTCTTCCAGGCCGCGCTGCTGGGGTTCGGGGCGCACGGGGTGGTGCACCTGGCGCAGGCCGCGGCGGCACGGCGGTACACGCCCGGGCTGGTGACCTCGCCCCTCGTCGTCCTCCCGTTCACGGCGTGGGCCTGGCGGCGCCTGCGCACCGCCGGGGTGCCGGTGCGGGCCGGCGAGTCGGGCTGGGCGGGGCTCGCGGCGTTCCCGGCGGTGGCGGGCGGCGTGCACCTCCTGGCCCGCTGCCTCACCCGCCCCCGTGCGCGCGCCTCCAGGCAGGTTCCCCCACCCGGCGGGAGCCGGCCGTAGTACGGCCTCGCGGGCGCGGGTTCAGGTGCGGGCGCGGGCCGCGATCACCGCGGCGAACGCCTGCGCCACCGGCCGCCAGGTCGCGACCAGCGCGCCCTCCGCCGCCTTGACCCCGGCGTTGAGCTCCGAGGCCCCCTCCAGGCCCGAGCCGGCGGTCCAGGAGGCGAAGATCTCCGGCGTGGCCTCCGGATGGAACTGGACCGCCCAGGCAGCCGACCCGAGCCGATAGGCCTGGTTCGCGTACCGGGAGCCGGTCATCAGCGGCACCGCGCCGTCCGGCAGCCGCGTCATGGCGTCCTGGTGATACTGGACGGCCACGGCCGTGCCGACGCCCGCCAGCAGCGGGTCGGAGGCGGCGGCGGGCAGCGGGACCACCTCGCACGCGCCCACCTCCAGCCCGTTCGCGCCCCGCTCGACCGTGCCGCCGCAGGCCATGGTCAGCAGCTGCGCCCCGAGGCAGACGGCCAGCGTGGGGACGCTCTCGGCGACCGCCAGGCGCAGCAGGTCGCGGGTGGCGGGCTGCCAGGGGCTGCGCTCGTCCTCCCAGGCCGCCGCCGCGCCCCCGAGCACGATGAGCCCGTCCGCCGGGCGCGCGGGGATCTCCTCGCCGAGGTACGGCCGCACGACGTCACAGGGCAGCCCCAGCCACCCGGCGAGGTATCCGAGGCCGGCTTCGGCCTCGTGCTCGATCACGGTAATACGCATATCAGGCAAATTATCCGTCACTGGAGAGTCGGCGCGGACGCGGTGCCGGAGGACGATCCTGCTCGACGACCGCTCCGTCTCGGCCGTCGCCACCCGCGTCACCGCCGGACGAAGCGCATTCAGCGTGGAGCGATCCAGGTCGCGCGGGCGGCGGCGACGAGCGTGCCGTCCATCTCGTAGATGGCGCTCTGGCCGTACATCTTGCGCCCGTCGCGGCCGGTCGGGCGGGCCACCACGGAGTAGCGGCCGCCGGGGGTGACCGGGCGGTGGATCTGCACGGCGATGCGGCCGAGCAGCGCGGTCTCGCCGGGGCCGAAGTGGGCCCAGCCGGTGATGCAGTCGAGCACCGCGCCGACGATCGAGGCGGGCACGCCGTCCTCGCCCGTCACCGTGAACGGCACCCGCCACCCGGCCGCCACCAGGTCGGTGCCCTCCACCGGGCCGGGGAAGATGCGCAGGCCGTCGCCCGGCTCGCGCAGGCCGCAGGCGAAGCACTCGGCGAACGGGTGTGCCTTCAGGCCCACGAACCCCGCCTCGGCGCGGGCGGCGTCGTTGAACGGCACGAAGCCCGGACCCTCCAGGTCCTCGGCCACGGGGATGGCCTCGACCAGCAGCTTGTCGCCGTCGGAGAGGGAGACGGTGTTGGCGACGTGCTCCAGGCGCAGCTCGGTTTCCAAAGGGGTGGGGGCGTGCAGCGTGACCTCGACGGCTGATCGGCCACCGTTCAGCGCCTCCGCCATGGTGCCGGCGATCCAGCCGCCGTTGGCGATGCCCGCGGGCCCCCGGAAGCGCTGGGGAACGGTCAACACGGTCTGCAGGGCAGCCGTCGTCATGCCACATCCTCCAATATCGCCGCATACGGCGAGAAGTCCATAAATGTCAATAGGAGCGGACCGATTTTACTGGACTCCCGGTTTCGCCAGATCTTGGGGGTCCTGACGCTGATCGGCACTCGTCATAACGCCTCGAAGGGATCAGGAACTTCCCGCACCCCCTGCCGCGGCAACGAAAATCGGCCTCACTCCGGACGCGCGCGTGGAGTGAGGCCGATCAAGGCGTCGGGACGTACCCTATCCCGCCTTCCCACGGCCCGCGACCAATCCGCCGATACTGCCCGCGCACGGCCCGCGTCCGTGCTCGCCCACCGCGCGGAGGCTGTAGAAAACGAGCAGGAGAACGAGGCGGGGGTGAGGGTGTGCAGGGGGCGAGACTGCGGTATCCGCCGGGGTCCCTGGTGGTCCTGACGGGGCTTCCCGGCGCGGGCAAGACCACGCTGCTGCGGCGCCTGTACGGGCTGCGCGGCACGGAGAGCCTGCCCGTCACCGTGGGCGCGGTCACGGTGATCGACACGTTCCAGGCCAAGCGGCACTGGTACGGCCGGCTCGGCTGGCTCCCGCGCCCCCTGCGGCGCGGCGTGATCTTCGTCACTCATCTCAGCCGCATCCGAGCGGCGCTGGCCCGCGGCCACGCGGTCGTCGCGCACAACCGGGGCTGCGGCCCGTACGTGCTGCGCGGCTTCGCCTGGCTGGCTCGCGGGCAGCGGGCGAGCCTGCACCTGCTCTTACTCGACGCGCCGCCGGAGGTGGCGCTGGCGGGGCAGCGGGCCAGGGGCAGGGTGGTCGCGCCGGCGACGTTCGCCCGCCACCGGCGCAACTGGGACGGCCTGGTGGGCAGGGTGAAGAGCGGCGATCCCGCCCCCGCCGCGGGCGCGTACGTGGTGGACCGGGCGGGCGCCGACCTGCTGCGGGAGATCGTGTTCGACGCGGGCGACCTGCGCGACGCTCAGAGCACCGGCAGGTAGCGCCCCAGCTCGAACTCGGTGACGTGCCGCTGGTATTCGCGCCACTCGGCCCGCTTGTTGCGCATGAAGAAGTCGAAGACGTGCTCGCCGAGCGTCTCGGCGACCAGCTCGCTCTGCTCCATGACCGAGATGGCGTCGTTGAGCGAGCCGGGCAGCGGCTGGATGCCGAGGGCGCGCCGCTCGGCGCTGGTCAGCGTCCAGACGTTGTCCTCGGCCGCGGCGGGCAGCTCGTAGCTCTCCTCGATGCCCTTCAGCCCGGCCGCCAGGATGAGCGCGAAGGCGAGGTACGGGTTGCAGGCCGAGTCGAGCGACCTGAACTCGATGCGCGTCGAGCCGCCCTTGTGCGGTTTGTACATCGGCACCCGGACCAGGGCCGAGCGGTTGTTGTGGCCCCAGCAGACGTAGGAGGGCGCCTCGCCGCCCTGGCCGGCGATGGCCTCGGCCCCGCCCCAGAGCCGCTTGTAGGAGTTGATCCACTGGTTGGTGATGGCGGTGATCTCGGCGGCGTGCCGCAGCAGCCCGGCGATGAACGAGCGCCCGATCTTGGACAGCCGGTAGTCGGCCCCGGCCTCGTAGAAGGCGTTCCTGTCGCCCTCGAACAGCGACATGTGCGTGTGCATGCCGGAGCCCGGGTGCTCGGTGAACGGCTTGGGCATGAACGAGGCCCAGATGCCCTGCTCCAGCGCGACCTCCTTCATGACATGGCGGAAGGTCATGATGTTGTCGGCCGTGGTGAGCGCGTCGGCGTAGCGCAGGTCGATCTCCTGCTGGCCGGGCGCGCCCTCGTGGTGGCTGAACTCGACGGAGATGCCCATCGACTCCAGCATCAGCACCGCCTGGCGCCTGAAGTCGTGGCCGGCGCTGTGGGGCGTGTGGTCGAAGTAGCCGCCGGAGTCGATCGGCTCAGGGCGGCGGCCCGCCTCGGGGCGGTTCTTCAGCAGGAAGAACTCGATCTCCGGGTGGGTGTAGAAGGTGAAGCCCATGTCGGCGCACTTGGCGAGCGTGCGCTTGAGCACCCAGCGCGGGTCGGCGTGCGAGGGGGAGCCGTCGGGCATGAGGATGTCGCAGAAGATGCGCCCCGCGCCCGGCGTCTCGCTGCGCCAGGGCAGGATCTGGAACGTGGCCGGGTCGGGCTTGGCGAGCATGTCGGACTCGTAGACGCGGGCGAAGCCCTCGATGGCCGAGCCGTCGAACCCGATGCCCTCCGCGAACGCGCCCTCCAGCTCGGCGGGGGCGATCGCGACGGACTTGAGGAAGCCGAGCACGTCAGTGAACCACAGCCGGATGAACCGGATGTCGCGTTCCTCGAGCGTGCGGAGCACGAACTCCTGCTGGCGGTCCACGGTGTCCCCTCTATCGACAGTACGGCTCTTTCTACCAGGATGCCGTGCCCGTGTTTCGCACACGTTACGGGGTGCGCCGGTGCGAGCCTCGCTGACAAAGCCCCCCGCCCCGACTTAATGTGATCACGCAGTCAGTCTCGGGGGAGGCATTGGTGGCTATCGACCTGCTCAATCACAAACTCGATCGGGCGTTCGACCACATCGACGCGAGCGGCAACGGCGTCGTCGAGCGTGAGGACCTGCTGGGTCTGGGCGCCCGCATCCTGGTGGGCTTCGGGGAGTCCCCCACCTCGGTCACCGGGGCGAGCCTCGTCGACGGCTTCGACGAGATCTGGTCGGCCCTGTCGCGGGCGCTGGAGCGCGACGCCGACTTCAGCATCGCGCGCCAGGACTTCCGCACCGGGATGGTGACGGCGTTCGTCACGGGCGACCAGTACGACGCGGTGTTCAGGCCGGCGACGATGGCGGTGGCCGAGCTGTGCGACGGCGACGGGGACGGCCGAATCGGGCCGGGCGAGTTCCGTACGATGCTGAGCGCGTTCGGCGTGGCCTACGACGACGTGGACGAGGCGTTCGACCGGCTCGACCGGACGGGCCGGGGCGCGCTGACGGTGGACGAGCTGGTCCTGGCCGCCGCCGACTACTACCGCAGCGACGACCCCAACGCCGCGGGCAACTGGCTCTTCGGCCCGCTGTGAGCAGCGACGTGAAAAGCGACGTGAAGAACGCCGTGAAGACCGCCGCGGAGACCTCCGCCGCCTTGAACGCCGCCACCGGCGGCACCGTGTTCGCCACGGTGCGCACCCGGCTGCGCTCCGCCCTGACCTCGCTGCTGCCGCTGCCGCGCAGGGGCGGCTCGGCCGCGATGGCGCTGCTCCCGCTCACCGAGCGGGTGCCCGCGATGGCGGCCCCGTGCAGGATGCACCCGGCCGTGTACGCGATCGAGGCCGCGGTCATCGACTGGGCCAGGAGGACCGGGCTGCGCGCCGCCCCGGGCGTGGGCTACCACCGGATGGCGGGCCGCGCGTTCGCCGAGTTCGACGCGGCCGCTGCGGCGCTGTTCGCGCAGTGGCTGACGTGGCTGTTCCACCTGGACGACGAGCTGGACGAGGGCTCGTGCCCGCTGGACATCTTCGACGGCATGCTCAGGGGCGCGGCGCGGCACCCGCTGGAGGCCGCGTTCGCGGACCTGTGGCGGGTGACGAGCGCGCGGATGAGCGACCGGTGGCGGGCGAGGTTCGCGGTCGGGCTGCAGCGCCAGCACGACGCCTGCCGCACCGAGGCCGACAACCGGGCGGCGGGCCGGATGCCGACGCTGGAGGAGTACCCGGCGCTGCGCAGGGGCACGGTGGGGCCGTACCTCTACGACCTGGTCGAGCCGTGCCTGCGGGTGGAGGTGCCGGCGTGGGTGCACGAGTGCGAGCCGTGGCAGCAGCTCGTGGACGCCTGCAGCGACGTCACGGCCTGGTGCAACGACGTGGCCTCGCGGCCGAAGGAGCGCGGCGACGTGCACAACTTCGTGGTGCTGGCGATGCGGCAGCTGGGGCTGGGCGAGCGGGAGGCGACGGCCTGGGTGCTCGACCGGATCACGGGGCGCTGCCAGGACATGCACAAGGCCGCCAGGCGGCTGCCGCTGGAGGACCTGGCGCCGAAGGAGGCGCGCGACGTCAGCAAGGTCGCGTGCGCGTACCTCGCGGCGCCGCGCGCCCACCTCGACTGGCTGCTGGAGTCGAAACGCTACGCCTGACCGGCGCCGCCGGTGTGAGTCAGGAGTGGCTTGTGTGAGTCACGGGTGGCCCATTCGGGTCACGGGTGGCCGGTCTGGATCACGGGTGGCCGGTCTGGGTCACGCCTGGCCGGCGAGCGTGTCGCCGGTGGCGGTGCGGCGGTAGACGACCTGCTTGCCGACGCGCATCCCGACCGCGAGCCCGCCGCCGCTGAGCACCCCGAGGTGCTGGCTGACCGCGCCGGGCGTGAGCGCCATGCGCGTGGCCAGGGCGGAGGTGGTGGCGGGCTCGGCGAGCGCCAGCAGGATCTGCGCCCTGCTGCGGCCTATCAGCGCGGCGAGCGCGCCGGGCGCGGGCGGCGGCCCCTGCTCCCACAACGTGCCCACGCCGAGCACGGGATAGACCAGCATCGACTGGTACGGTTCGCCCATCACGGCCACGGACGGCCACCAGAAGGCGCTCGGCACCAGGAGCAGCCCGTCGCCGTGCAGCTCGCCCGGCAGGCACGGCTTGTCGACGAGCAGCCGCTCCCCCGTCCACTCCACGGCCGGGGCGAGCCCGGCGAACAGCTCGCGCGCGCCGCCCTGGGCGAGCTGCCGCGACCGGCGCAGCACGTCGCGCTCCAGCAGCGCGTACACGCGCGGCCAGAACTCCGCGAAGCACGCCTCCCAGTACGTCTCCAGCGCGTCCGCGACCCTGGCCACCCCCGCCTCGGGGTCGGCGAGGAACCGCTCCAGCCCGCCGCGGCCGGGCCCCGCGACCCGCGCCGCCTCCGCGCGGGCCTGCCGGGGATCGGCGCTCCTGACCCGTTCGAGCTCGGCGGCGAACTCCGGCATGGGCGTGTCGGGCGGCGGTGTGACGAAGTCGGCGATGTAGCCGGTCGGGGGCACGAGCGCGAACAGCTCCGCCAGGTCGAGCTCCGCGAGGCGCGGGCGCACGGCCTTGAGCCAGGGCAGGTGGATGGACTGCCTGGCCGGCCCCTGCAGCGTGCGCAGGCTGGCGACCAGCTCCCACATCGGGGAGAACGCGAATCGGATCCGGGCGACGTCCTCCGGTTTCAGCACCCATGCCAGCGACATGCTTTTAGCGTGCACTAAATCGTTCGCGGTCGCCAAGCCGAACCTTCAAGCTGTGTCAGGTGACGAGCACAACCGCCGAGCGCTCCTCCTTCCTGCGCTCGAAGTTCGCCGGGCTGCCCCGCCCGTTCTGGGCCCTGTGGGGCGGCACGCTGGTGAACCGCCTGGGCACCATGGTCATGCCCTTCACCGGCGTCTACCTGACACAGAGCCGCGGCCTGTCGGTGACGGCCGCGGGCCTGGTCATGGGGGTGTTCGGGGCGGGCTCGCTGCTGTCGCAGCTGCTCGCGGGCGTGCTCACCGACCGGATCGGGCGCCGGGCCACGCTGGCGGGCGGCATGCTGGCCACGGCCGCGACCATGCTGGCGCTCGGCTACAGCACCTCGCTGCCGTCGATCGTGGCCTCCATGTTCGTGCTGGGGCTCGTGCTCGACATCTACCGGCCCGCCTCCAACGCCCTGGTCGCCGACCTGGTCTCGCCCGAGGAGCGGCCCCGGGCGTACGGGCTGCTGTTCTGGGGGATCAACCTCGGCTACGCGGTGGGCATGACGGCCGGCGGGCGGCTGGCGGGGCTCGGGTTCGTCTGGCTGTTCTGGATCGACGCGCTGACGAGCGTGGTCTTCGCCGTCCTGGTGTGGCGGGCCGTGCCGGAGACCAGGCCGCCGGCCCGGGAGTCCGCCGGCGGGTTCGGCGTGGTGCTGCGCGACCGGGTGATGGTGGGCTTCACGCTGGTGACGCTGGCCCAGGCGCTGGTCTACTCCCAGACGATGTCCATGCTGCCGGTGGCGATGACCAACGTCGTGGGGCTGTCGACGGGGCAGTTCGGCCTCGCCATGGCGCTCAACGGAGTGCTGATCGTCGTCGTCCAGCCGCTGGTGTCCGGCCGGCTGGGGCGCCTCGACCCGTCCCGCACGTTCGCGCTGGGCGTGGCGGTGATGGCGCTCGGGTTCGCCATGACCGCGTTCGTGCACGACACGTTCGGGCTGGCGGCGACGGTCGCGGTCTGGACGGTCGGCGAGGTGATCCAGGCGGGCATCGCCGGCACGATCGTGGCCGCGCTGGCGCCGCCGGAGCTGCGCGGGCGCTACTCCGGGCTGTTCGGGTTCGCGTGGTCGCTGGCGGCGGTGCTGGCGCCGCTGCTCGGCGGGCCGCTGCTGGCGATCGGGATGGGGCCGCTGTGGTTCACGATCGGCGGGGTGGGGATGGTCTCGGCGGCGGGCATGCTGCTGCTCGGGCCGGCGATCAGGCGCCGCTGAGGCGTGCCTCCGGGGGCGGGTCCCACCCCTGATTCATGGGGCAGCCTTTTCGTCGCTTTGAGGATAAAGATCCGGCCGTACTAGGCTTGGCGGCGTGGCACACCTCCGCATCGCCCTCGCACAGACCAACCCGGCCGTCGGCGACCTCGACGGCAACGCCGACCGGCTGGTCAAGTGGACCCGCGACGCCGCCGAGCGCGGTGCCGATCTCGTGGTCTTCACCGAGATGTTCCTCACCGGCTACCCCGTCGAGGACCTGGTGCTGCGCACGTCCTTCGTGGACGCGAGCATCCGGACCCTGGAAGAGGTGGCGCGCAGGCTCCAGGAGGAGGGCCTGGGCGAGCTGCCGGTGGTGGCCGGCTACGTCGACCGGGCGGGGCTGGCGCCCAGGGTCGGGCAGCCCAAGGGCGCCCCTCTGGACGCGGCCGCCCTGCTCCACGGCGGTGAGGTGATCGCCCGCACGGCCAAGCACCACCTGCCCAACTACGGCGTGTTCGACGAATACCGCTACTTCGTGCGCGGCGACCGGCTGCCGATCTTCCGGCTGCACGGCGTGGACGTGGCGATCGCGGTGTGCGAGGACCTGTGGCAGGAGGGCGGTCCCGTGTCCGTCGTGGGGCAGGCCGGCGCCGGGCTGCTCGTCGTGCCGAACGCGTCGCCGTACGAGAAGGAGAAGGACGACGTCCGCCTGGAGCTGTGCGCGCGCCGGGCCCGCGAGGCCGGCTGCGCACTGGCCTACGCCAACCAGGTCGGCGGGCAGGACGAGCTGGTCTTCGACGGCGACTCGATCGTGGTCGACGGCTCGGGCGCGCTGGTGGCGCGGGCGGGGCAGTTCGAGGAGGAGCTGCTGGTCGTCGACCTCGACTTGCCGGTCTCGGACGCAGAGACGGGCGCGTTCCCGTACGACGCGGGTGACGGCACCACCATCACGGTGGAGCGCCAGGTGCTCTCCGTCACCCCCGCCGAGCCCCGCCCGCCGCTTCCCGCCACCATCGCCGAGCGCCTCGACCCGCACGCCGAGGTGTACGCGGCCCTGGTCCTGGCCGTGCGCGACTACGTCGCCAAGAACGGCTTCCAGTCGATCATCCTGGCCCTGTCGGGCGGGATCGACTCGGCGCTGACCGCCACCATCGCCTCCGACGCGATCGGCCCCTCCCGGGTGCACGTCGTGCTCATGCCGTCGCGCTACTCCTCCGACCACTCGGTGACCGACGCCGAGGAGCTGGTGCGCAGGCAGGGCGTCAACGCCCGGATGGTGCCCATCGCCAACGTCGTCGACGCCTTCGAAAAGGAGATCGAGCTGTCCGGCCTGGCCGCCGAGAACCTCCAGGCGAGGGTCCGCGGCATGATGCTCATGGGCCTGTCCAACCAGCACGGCCACCTGGTGCTGACCACCGGCAACAAGAGCGAGCTCGCGACCGGCTACTCCACCCTCTACGGCGACTCGGCCGGCGGCTTCGCGCCCATCAAGGACGTGCCGAAGACCATGGTGTGGGAGCTGTCGAAGTGGCGCAACGCCCACTCGCTGCCCTGGTTCCTGCTCGACGCCAAGGCCCCCATCCCGGAGAACTCCATCGCCAAGGAGCCGAGCGCCGAGCTGCGGCCCGGCCAGCGCGACACCGACTCGCTGCCGCCGTACGAGATCCTCGACCGGCTGCTGGACGACTACGTGGAGAAGGACATGGGCTCGCGCGAGCTCATCGCGGCGGGGCACGATCCGGCGCTGGTCACGAGGATCATCCGGCTCGTGGACCTGGCCGAGTACAAGCGCCGCCAGTATCCGCCCGGCCCCAAGATCACGCCGAAGAACTTCGGCCGCGACCGCCGCCTGCCCATCACCAACCGGTGGCGCGAACCCACCGACCAGTGACCACGTTCGGCGCTCGGGCGCGGTTCGCGCGTGCCGAACCCTCGCGGACGGCGCGCTCCAGCGCCGGCTACGAGTCCGGGGGCTGCTGACCGGGTGAGGCCAGGCCCGCCTCGTAGGCGATGATCACCAGCTGGACCCGGTCACGGGCCTGCAGCTTCGTCAGCAGCCTCGTCACGTACGCCTTGACGGTGGCGACACTGAGGACCAGGTCGGCGGCGATCTCCGCATTGGACAGGCCGCGGGCGATGAGGGTCAGCACCTCGCGCTCGCGGCCGGTGATCCCGTCGAGCGGGCGCCGGCGCGGGACGGAAGGCCCCGGGCGGGCGGCGAACTCCTCGATGAGGCGCCGGGTCACGCTCGGCGCGATCAGCGCGTCCCCGGCGGCCACGACCCGGATCGCCGCGAGAATGTCGTCGAGGGCCATGTCCTTGACCAGGAACCCGGACGCGCCGGCACGCAGCGCGCCGTAGACGTAGTCGTCCTCGTCGAACGTGGTCAGCACGATGACGCGGGCGCCGGTGGAGCCCTGGTTGATCAGGCGGGTGGCCTCGATGCCGTCGGTGCCGGGCATGCGGATGTCCATCACCACGACGTCGGGGCGCAGCTCCTCGGTCAGGCGGGCCGCCTCCGCACCCGTTCCCGCCTCCCCGACGAGCTCGAGATCCGAGGCGTCGGTGATGACCAGTTGCAGAGCGGTGCGGATCAGCGGCTGGTCGTCGGCCAGCAGCACGCGGACCGTCATGGCACCGGTCCCGGCACGGGCAGGCGGGCCAGCACGCGAAAGCCGCCTCCCCGGCGCGGCCCTGCGGAGAAGGCACCGTTCAAGAGCGCGACCCGCTCCCCCATCCCGGCCAGCCCATATCCAGCCCTGGCCGTGTGATCCGCCGCCTTACGGCCTCCCCCACGCCGCCGACCCGAGGACCTGGAGCCATGACCGATGCCCCGATCACCCCCGGCGCCATACGCAGCGGCGGAGGCGGCCATGGGGCGAGGAGCGTGGTCGGGCATGGGCGCGCGGTCGGGCATGAGGGCGTGGTCGGGCATGGAGCCGGACTGGAGCATGGGTGCGTGGTCGGACGCGGAGGCGAGGTCCGACGTAGAGGCGGGATCGGACGCGGGCCCAGGGGCAGGATCGAGCACTTCGACGATCACCTCGTCACCGGCGAAGTCGACGGAAACCTGGCAGGAGGGGATGCTCGAGTGACGGACCACGTTGGTGAGGGCCTCCTGGATGATGCGGTAGGCGGACACGTCGATCTCCGGGGGAAGCGGGCGCCGGTCGCCCAGCCAGCGCACCTGCACCTCGACACCGGCGGCCGTCGTCGTCGCGGCCAACCTCTCCACGTCGGCCAGCCCTCCCAGCCCGACAACCGGATCAAGCCCCGGCCATACACCCGGCTCCGGCTCACCGGCCCCCTGACCGCGACCCCGGTCGAGCCACGACCCCGCGACCGGCCCGGCCTCCCCGCTCCGCACCTCTCGCACCGCGAGAACCGAATCCGGCTCTCCGGCGTTCGCCGCCCGACGCCCGTCATAAGGATCAGATGGCCCGGTGGCCGACTGGCAGGCGTCACGAGGATCAAGCGATCCGGTAGCCGGCCTGCGGGCGTGGTCTGAGTCGGGGTGGCGGAGGGTGCCCACCATGCGGCGCAGGCCGGACAGCGTCTCACGACCGACCGTCTCGATCTCGCCCAGCGCCTCGCGGGCGCGAACCGGCTGGGTGTCGATCACCCGCCGCGCGGCGCCCGCCTGGAGGGCGATGATGCTGATGCTGTGGGCCACCATGTCGTGGAGCTCGCGGGCGATACGCAGGCGCTCGCCGGTGATCGCCTGCGCGGCGGCCTGGACGCGCAGGCTTTCCGCGTGCTCGTGGGCCTGGTGTGCCGAGCGCCCGACCAGCCACGCGATGACCGCCGTCATGGCGACGGCGAGCTCCGCCGACGTCCCGACGCCCCAGCCGAAATGCAGCCGGGTCACCAGATATCCGGCCAGCACGGTGAGGGACATGGCGAGGGCCGCGATCGCCCTGCGGCGCGTGGCGGAGGAGGCGATGAAGTAGAGGGCGGCGTCGACCGCCAGGAACTGGGCCGCCGGGATCTCCGCCACACCCAGTGGAACGCACGCCACCACCGCTGCGGCCAGCAGCAGAACCAGCGCGGGAAGCGGCCCTGTGCGCAGCCGGACGCCGCCCGTCACGGCCAGGGCGGTCGCGATCGCCAGGGAGGCCAGACCGTCCCAGCGGTAGATCAGCACGCCGGGGCTGACGGCCGGCTCGATCTCGCCCGGCAACCTGACGCGCATGAGGAACGTGAACGCCAGGCCCGCGCACCAGGCCACCACGGCCCAGACGCCGGGCGGGAGCCGCCTCAGCAACGGGAGGGGTGCGGTGACCTGCATGGATCGATCGTAGCGGCGGGTGGTTGGGCGGGGCATCGGACCACGGTCGTACATCTCGGGTCCACCCGTGGTCCGTGGAATGCGCCCTCTGGTTCGATGTGGGGCCGGCACGGCTTACGGCAGCGTCGCCTAGGTGATCGAAGTCAAGGTGGTGCCGCACCTCCGTTCCTTGGACCGCTCGTCGGCTGAACGGCGCTGGGGAGGAGGACGAAGATGGCGTTCCGTTTCACGGGCAAGGCGGGCGTCCGTTGCAGAGGGGCGTGCGCGCCCGGAGCCTGAAGGCCAGGAGGATGCAAACCGGGAGGACGCAGGCCGGGAGGACGCAGGCCGGGAGGACGCAGGCCGGGAGCATGGGGGCGGGAAGCATGAGGGCCGGGAGCATCGAGGCGGAAGGTATGCAGGCCCGGAACGTGAAGGTCAGGAACGTGAAGGCCGGAAGCGTGAAGGCCGGAAGCGTGAAAGCCTGGAGC
Source organism: Nonomuraea phyllanthi (assembly GCF_006334985.2). Taxonomy (GTDB): domain Bacteria; phylum Actinomycetota; class Actinomycetes; order Streptosporangiales; family Streptosporangiaceae; genus Nonomuraea; species Nonomuraea phyllanthi. The sequence goes on along the minus strand of NZ_VDLX02000009.1, from coordinate 167,673 downwards.
AAGCAGGTCCGGGGCGTTCGCTGGGGAATCGGTTTCGTGGGCTGAAGCTCGGCGCGCGCGTACAGCCCGGCGTGTGGCGGTTGGGCCGCGCGCTCGCCACCGCGTTCGTCGTCCTCTGCGTGGCCGTGCCCATTTCCGGGGCGGCGCGGCCCGAGGCGGTCCGTGCGCCCGTCCCGCCTCCCCTGGCGCCGCTGCGCAGCGCCACTCCCTCCGTTCTCGGCCAGCGGTACGCCGCCGCCCGGGACGCGATCCTGGCGGCCGAGGGCAGGTCGGAACGTGACGGCGACCGGTGGCGGGCCGCCAGGTTGCGCGACATGGCGGACGACTCCCGCCACTTCCTCGCCTTCGACGGGCGTGACGGCGGCCGGGCCGTCGAGGTCTTCGGAGACCTGGCCGCGGCCGAGCGCGTCGCCGTACTGGTGCCCGGCGCCGACACCGACCTCGACAAGTACGGGCTGCTCCGCGGCGGCGCCCTCAGGCTGCGCCAGGCGCTCGGCGACCGGGCCGCCGTGATCGCGTGGCTGGGCTACCGGACCCCGAGCACCCTGAGCCTGGCCGCGTTGACGGAAGGCCGGGCCGAGGAGGCCGCTCCGGGTCTGCGGGCGTTCGTGCGGGAGCTCGCCGTGATCAAGCCGGCCGCCGCCGTCTCGCTCCTGTGCCACTCGTACGGTTCCGTGATCTGCGCCCGCGCCGCTTCCGGGATGGACGTCGCCGGCATCATCCTGTACGGCAGCCCCGGCGTGGCCGCCCCCGACGTGACCGCCCTGCGTGCCAGGGCCCCGGTGTGGGCCGGCCGTAGCGGCGGCGACTGGATCGCCCATGTGCCGCACGAGCGCGTCCATCTGCCCTTCGTCACTCTGGGCTTCGGCACGGACCCGGTCTCCCCGCGGTTCGGCGCCCGCGTCTTCGCGGCGGGGAGCGGCGGGCACAGCGACTACCTCAGGCCCGGTCCGTCACTGGACGCCATCGTGCGAATCGTCTCCGGACCGGAGATCCCCGCAAAGGCTTCCCCAACGGCTTTCCCGGCGACCGCCGAGCTGAAGGAGCAGGGCCGCAAGCCGGCCTCCGAGGCGGTGCGCCGTGGCAGGTGATCGGCCCAGGCTCGGCGGCAGCCGCCGGCCCTCGCACGACGGCCCCCAAGCCCCTGGAGCATCCCACCCCTCGCAAGACCGCACCCGGCCCTCCGGAACGCCCCAGATCACCCAAGACCACATCCCGCCTACCCGAACCCCGCCAGCGTCCGGCATCCGGGCCCCGCGCGCCACCCCGTTCGAAGCCCTCCGCGGCCTGGCCCGCCGCGTGGACAGCGAGACCCCGCCCGGCCGCGACCGCGCCGTGGACGCGCTTCGCGCGCTGGCCATCGGCGGCGTGGTGCTGGGCCACTGGCTGGTCACCGCGATCGTCTACGACAGCGGCACGTTGCGCACCACCAGCCCCCTGCGGCACCTGCCCGGCCTGGCTCCGGCGAGCTGGCTGTTCCAGACGCTGGCGGTGTTCTTCCTGGTCGGCGGCTACGCGGCGGCGCGGAGCCGGAGCGCGAAGGCGAGTGCGACGAGTTCCAGTGCGAGGGCAAGGGCAGGGGCGGCCGCGTACCGGCGGTGGCTGGGCGCGCGGCTGGCGCGGCTGTTCCGGCCGGTCGTGGCCGTGGTGCTGGTCTGGAGCGCCGCGGCGGTAGCGATGCTCGCCGCGGGAGCCGAGGCGGAGAGCGTGCGCGGGCTGGTCAAGCTGGTGGTGTCGCCGATGTGGTTCCTGCTGGTGTTCGCGGTGCTGACGGCGGCGACGCCGCTGGTGTCGCGGTTGCACCCGCTGTGGCCGCTGGCCGTGGTGGCGTCCGTCGATGCGGTCAGGTACGGCCTGCCGCAGCTGGACGGCGGTCCGGCCTGGCTCGGCTGGGTCAATGTCGTGGCCGGCTGGCTGGTGCCGTACTCCCTGGGCGCGGCCTGGGCGGAAGGCAGGTTGCGGAGCCGTACCGCCGGATGGGTGCTGCTGCTCGGCGGGACGGCGGGCGCGGCGGGGCTGGTCGCCTGGGCGGGATATCCGGCGGCCATGGTCGGGGTGCCGGGGGCGGCGATCTCCAACCTCGACCCGCCCACCCTTGCGGCCGTCGCCTTCGGCCTGGCCCAGTGTGGCGCGGCCCTGCTGCTGCTCGGCCCGCTGCGCCGGGTGCTGCGCCGCCCGGTGGCGTGGGCGGCGGTGGCGCTGGTGAACCTGTACGCGATGACGATCTTCCTCTGGCACCAGACCGCGATGATCATGGTCATGGCGCTCGGCCTGCTCGCGGGCCGCCGGCTGCCCGGCCTGCACACCGTGCCCGACGGGCCGGGGTGGGTGGTGGCCAGGCTGGGGTGGTTGCCGGTGTTCGGTCTGGCGCTGGTGGTGTGCTGGACGGCTTTCCACAGGTACGAACGCCGCCCCGCACGTATCCGGAGGGCACCGTCGAAGCAAGATTTGATTTCATATGAAACAGTTTCAAATAAAAGTATGTCTGGTAATATGGGTTCATGAGCGCCGACGTTCCTGACAGGACCACCGCCTCGCCTGCGACCGACCGCCTCGGGGACACCTCGCCCTTCGCTCTCGGCCTGCTGCTGCGCCAGGCGCACTGGCGCGCGGCCTCGGTGATGACCGAGGCGCTTCGGCCGCTCGGCATCGAGTTGCGGCATTTCGCCGTGCTGATCGTGCTGATCGACCGCGGCCCCACCGTGCAGCGGGACCTGGCGGCGGCGACGGGGTCGGACAAGGCGGGGATCATGCGGGTCGTGGACGACCTGGAGCGCAAGGGGCTGGCCGTGCGCAAGTCCGTTCCCGGGGACCGTCGGGTGCGGGCGGTGGAGATCACGCCTCAGGGCCTCGCGCTCTTCGACGCGGCTCATGTGGCGGCGGAGCCGCTGGCCGAGCGCCTGGTCGCCGGGCTGGGACCCGGCGAGGCCGAGCAGTTGAAGGATCTGCTGACCCGGTTCGCCTATCCCGCGGAGGCGTAGGCGCGCCCGGCAGGGACCACGGGCCGGTGATCAGGATGCCGGCCTCTTCTACCGGACGTTCCGGGCCGGAGACAGGAACTCGCGCACCAGCCGGTCGTAGCGGGCGCGATCCACGTTCCACGCCTCCGTGTGCCCGCCCCGCGAGAACGGCTCGAACTGGATCTCCCAGCCCAGACGCCTGCCGGTGGTAACGAGATCGCGCGACGACTGGATCGGATCGTCGGCGTCGGGAACGGTGTGGATCAGCAGGAGGGGCGGCCTGATCTTCGGCGGATACCGGATCAGGCTGAGCCGGTCCGTATCGACGCCGGTGCGCCACCTGACGACCTGCCGCGACAGGTCCGCGAGGAACGCGGGCAGGTGGAAGTTCCCGGCCCCCTGCTCCGCGGTCATCCGCACATCGATCATGGGCGCGTCCAGAACGACCCGCTCGACCGTGGTCGCGAGCGGCGACCTGCTCAGGAACTGGCCGACGATCTGCCCGCCCATCGAGGTGCCGTACAGGACGAACCTCCGCGCTCCCATCGTCCGCGCCTGGCGCAGGGCGGCCTCCAGGTCGCGCCACTCCGTGTCGCCCAGGTGGAGCAGCCCGTCGGGCGAGGGCGGCGCCCCCTCGTCGTTGCGGTAGCTGATGTCCAGGAAGGGCAGCCCGAGCTCGTGCACGACGGGCAGGATCTTCAGCTCCGCCTTGCGCCGCCCGTTCTGGCCGTGTACGGCGACGACCCACGTGTCGCCCCTGCCGGGCACGTACCAGGCGGGTGCGGGCCCGAGCTCGGTGGGCACCATGATCTCGGTGTAGCCGATCCCCCAGGCGACCTCGGGATCGCCGGGAGGCACGTTGCCGAAATATCCAGGGGTGCCCGCAGAGGGGGTCGAACCACGCAGCACCTTGCGCGTCACCCGTCCGGGCGCGCGGGACTCGACGTCTCCGAGCAGGGAGTAGGCGCCGCTCCACTCCAGCCAGTACGTGCCGGGCTTGCCGGTCTGCGGCGTCTGCTCCAACGTCACCATGTCGCCCCGCACGGCGAGCACCCTGGCGTTGCTCGTCCCGTAGTGCACGACCTTGATCGCCTGGTCGCTGCCGAACCAGGCCCCTAACCCCGTCGCCGCGACCAGCACGACGAGGGCCGCCGCGCCCGCGATCCACGCCCTGCGCCGCCACCGGCACTGCTGCTCAGTTCCGGACGCCATCGAGAACCCTCCTCGCGGTGCGCTCGCACAACCGGCGGAAGTCGTCCTCCTCCAGCCCGATGCGGCCACCGAGATAGAGCTGCACGAGCCCCTGGACGGACGACGTCATCGCCAGCGAGACCTCCAGCGGATCGTCCTGGCGCACCACCCCCGCGCGCATGCCCTCCTCGACCACCACGACCAGCATGCCGAACGGCGACCCGCCGGCCTCGAAGTCGTCGGGGAAGCGCCGGGCCCGCTCGCGGCGGTCGGTCATGAGGAACCTGTACAGGTGCGGCCGCCCCAGGGCGAAGTCGAGGAAGTCCTCCATGAGGCCGAGCGCGCGGGCCTCCCAGGGGCCGTCCGGGGCCCGCCGACCCCACCCGCCGGCCAGTTCCCGGAAAGCCCGGTCGGCGACCGCGTCGAGGAGCGCCTGGCGGCTCGGGTAGTGCTTGTAGGCGGCCATCGGGGACACCCCGACCATGTCGGCCACGCGCCGCATGGTCACGGCCGCGGCGCCCTCGCCCACCAGGATGGCCTGCGCGGCGTCGGCGATCTTCTCTGCCGTGCTGGACGTACTCATGGTGTACACCGTAAACCATGGAGGTGTACCACGTACACCCTTCCTGGACCGTACCGCTCAGGCTCATACGCCACTCGATGGTAGTGAACGATACAATTATGAGTGATATCGTAGTGAATGCAATGAAACTTGGACGCGCCGAGCTGACGGGGGTAAGCGATGGACGTCTATGAGGCGGTCGTGAGCCGCCGGTCGGTGCGCCGTTACATCGACCGGCCCGTCCCGAGGGAGGTGCTGGAGCGCGTCCTGTCCGCCGCGGCCTGGGCGCCGTCCGGCTCCAACCTCCAGTCGTGGCACGTTTACGTGCTGACCGGCGGGCCGCTGGCCGAGCTGAAGAAGCGCGCCGGCGAGCGCGTGGCCTCCGGCGACGCCTGGGACGAGCGGGAGTTCGAGATGTACCCGCCCGCGCTCAAGTCCCCGTACCGCGAGCGCCGATCCGCCTTCGGCCGGGAGCGCTACAGCGCGCTCGGCATCCCGCGCGAGGACTGGGAGGCCCGGCAGAGGGCCGCCGCCGACAACTGGCAGTGCTTCGGCGCGCCCGCCGCCCTGTTCTGCTACGTCGACCGCGACATGGGGCTGCCCCAGTGGGCCGACGTCGGCATGTACCTCCAGACGGTCATGCTGCTGCTGCGCGCCGAGGGGCTGCACAGCTGCCCCCAGATGGCGTGGTCGGTGTATCGCAGGACCGTCGCGGAAGTGCTGTCACCTCCGGACGAGCTCGTCCTCTTCTGCGGCATGTCGATCGGCTACGAGGACGTCACGGTGGATCACGTCCGTACGGGCCGGGCGCCGCTCCACGAGACGGTCACGTTCGTCGACATCCGAGCCAAGCATCCATCATGCCCTTGAGAGGAAACGCAGTGACATACAACGTCGGCTACATCGTCGGGAGCCTGTCCCAGAAGTCGATCAACAGGACGCTCGCCCTGGCCCTGAGCCGTCTCGCGCCACCGGAGCTCCACCTCGCGGAGATCCCCATCGACCGGCTGCCCCTGTACAGCCACGACCACGACCCGAGCTTCCCCGCCGTGGCCCAGGAGCTCAAGGACGCGATCAAGGCCTCCGACGCCCTGCTGTTCGTCACCCCGGAGTACAACCGGTCCATTCCGGGCGCGCTGAAGAACGCCATCGACTGGGCGACCCGGCCCAAGGGGTCGAGCGTGCTGGACGGCAAGCCGGCCGCGGTCATCGGCGCCTCCCCCGGCCCGATCTCCACCGCCGTCGCCCAGCACCACCTCAAGTCCATCCTGACCTTCACCAACTCGCCGGTGCTCGGCCAGCCCGAGGCCTACATCCAGTTCACCCCTGGACTGATCGACGACAGGGGCGACATCCAGGTGCCGTCCACCGCGGAGTTCCTGGCCGGGTACATGCGTGCCTTCGCGGCACACATCCGGCGCCACCACCACGACATCCCGGAGCTGTAGTCTTCCGGACCGTGGACCTTCCCCGCCGCCGGCCGGACGTTTCGTGAGCGTCGCGCTGCTCCGGGTCGAGCTGGGCGTCATCTGGCGGCTCGACGGCCGTGGCCGCCTGCCGGGGCCGGAGGACCTGGTGGTCGGGGTGGCGGCCGACGGCATGGCCGCGGCGGTGTCAGGACGCGTCCCGGACCCGCTCGCGGCGCGCCTTCTCGACCTCGTCTCCCGCTCCACCCCGTCGCCCCCGGGCCGTCCGCCCGATGTCCTGGCGCGGTGCCGAGCGCTCCTGGGCGGCGGGCTGACGGTGTCGGGCGGCCCGGCCTATCTCGTACGCCCGCCCTTCCCACCCGACGGGCCGGAGGGGCGTCTCGTACGCCCGGCGTTTCCGTCCGGCATCCTCACGTCCGATGACCCGCGCAGCGCCGATCTGGTCCTGCCGCTCCGGCCGGACACCTGGGAGCCGGAGGAGTGGGCCGAGCTGGTCGGCGGCGGCGCGGGGTCGCCCTGGGCGATGATCGTCGAGGACGGCCAGGTGGCCTCGATCTGCCACAGCGCCCGCCTCACCGCCGGCGGCGCCGAGGCGGGCACGTGGACGGCGCCCGCCTTTCGCGGCCGAGGGTACGCGGCGGCCGCCACCGTCGCATGGGCGGCCCTCCTGCCCGGCATCCCCCTCTTCTACAGCACCGACGCCGCCAATCGCTCCTCCCGGCGGGTGGCCGAGCGCCTCGGCCTCCGTGCCCTCGGCTGGCTGTGGAAGCTCACCTCCTGACCCCCTCGCCGGCGTGGAGTGCTTCCCGTTCCCACCGGTCCGGGGGCTGGGTGTGCAGGCGCCAGTAGTGCTCGGCGATGTCGTCCGGGTCGAAGTCGGTGCCGGGCGCGACCGGCCCGGCCACGGTGACGCTCGCCACGTGCACCCCCGACGGCCCGTACTCCTGGTCGAGCAGCTCCACCAGCGTCCGCACGCCCGCCTTGCCGAGCGAGAGGCTCACGTACGCGGCCTTGGGCTCCGGCATCCCGCCGGTGACGAGGAACGACCCGGCGCCGTGCCGGGCCATCGCGGGCAGCACGTGGGAGGCCGCGACCAGCGCGCCGACCACGTTCACCGCCCAGGCGTCCAACTGCTCCCTCGCGTTCGCCTCGCCCGGCGTGTCGGGCCTGATGACCGCGGCGTTGTAGACGACGGCGTCCGGGACGCCCAGCTCGGCGGTGGCGGCGTCGAGCGCCGCCCTGAGCCGGGCCTCGTCGGCGACGTCGGCCTCGAACCCGAGGACGCCGTCCAGGTCGAGGGTCGTCCCGGTACGCGAGAGCAGCGCGACCGGCATCCCCTCCCGCGCGAACCTGCGCGCCACGGACCGGCCGATCCCCGGCCCCGCCCCGATGATCACCGCTCCAGGCATCATCCGCTCCCTTCCGTTGTTGGCACCGACAAGCTAAGGCGTCACATGGATGTGAAGGTCAAGGAGCACATGAAGATCGGGGATCTGGCCCACCGGACCGGGGTGAGCAGGCGGCTGCTGCGTTACTACGAGGAGCAGGGGCTGCTGCGGCCGGTGCGGCTGCCCAACGGCTACCGCGAGTACGCCGAGGGGGACGTCGCCGCCGTCCACCACATCCGCGCGATGCTCGCCGCCGGCCTGCCCACGGCCGTCATCGCGCGCCTGCTGCCGTGCGTGCACGACGACGGCGGGCGCATGGTGCCGACGGCCTGCCCCGGCATGCTGGGCAACCTGCGCAGGGAGCGCCGGCGCATAGCCGAGACGATCGAACGCCTCCAGACGTCCCAGCGCGCCCTCGACATCATGCTCGCCGCCGTCCGCCCGGAGGCGTGACCCGGCCCCTGGCGCCGCCGATGGCCCGTCATGTCCGGTCGGGAAGCCGGGCCAGGATGCCGTCGAGGATGATGTCGAGGCCGAGCAGGAAGTTGCTGTCGAAGTCGCCGTTGTCCACCTGGGTGTACGGGGCGAGCCCGGGGACGTGCTCGTTCAGGTGGCGGACGACCCTCTCGCGGATCTCCGTGTCCGCCTCGGAGGTGCGGACGGTGGCCCACCAGGTGTTCTCGGCGGCGACGTACCCGTTCACGTAGTACGTCAGCGCGCCCACGGCGGCGGTCAGGGCGGGGCCGCTCAGCCCGGCGCCGGCCAGCGCGGAGTAGAACAGGCGGGAGCGGGCCAGCGCGTTCGGCCCGAGCAGGGGGCGGGTGCCGGTCAGCGCGGACAGCCACGGGTGGCGGCGCATCACCTCGCGGCTCTGCGTGAGCTGGCCCACCAGGACGACGCGCCAGGAGCCCTCCTCCACCGGTTCGATCTCGCCGATCACCTCGTCGAGGGCAAGGTCCAGCACGTCCTCCTTGCTCTTGACGTACTCGTACAGCGACATGGTCCCCGCCTGCAGCCGCGCCGCCAGGGCCCGCATGGAGAACCCGGCCACGCCCTCGGCGTCGAGCAGGTCGACCGCCGCCTCGACGATGCGCTCGCGTGACAGGCGCGGCCGGCGCTCGCGCCTGTCACCGCCCGCCTCGCGGAACCAGATGGACATTCTCCGCCTCCCTTGGCCGTGCACTGTACGGAAAACCGTACAGCTAGCTTGGCCGCATGACGGACTGGGACAGGGACTACGACATGCTGGCGTTCGGCACCAGCCGCCTCGGCGGAGGAGTGCTGATCCACCGTGGGAGCACGCCCGCCGAGGTGCCCTCGGCGCCGCAGGCGCTGGCCGAGCAGGCCGACCGGCTGCTGGAGAGCGCCCCGGCGCCCCATCTGGCGGCCCAGGTACGCGCGATGCGCGCCGTCGCCCGGTACCTGGGCGGCGAGCGGCTGCCGCTGGCCGAGTACGCGCGGGAGTGCCTCGGCCTGGAGCCGCGGCGGCTGCCGGAGTCGGTGTTCGAGGAGGCGCACGAGGAACTGGCCGCGGCGCTGCCCGGCGCCTCCGGATCGACGGCCGATCGGCTACGGGCCTGGCAGGCCGCCCACACGCTGGAGCCGATCGAGCGGCTGCCCGGCCTGGTGGCGGACGCGGTGGCCGAGACGCGCGCGCGTACCCGCGCCATCGTCCCGCTGCCCGACGAGGTGGTGGAGTGCCGGCTCGTGGAGAGCGTGTCGTTCCATGCGGCCGGCGAGTACGAGGGCGGGCTGAAGTCCACGATCCACATCAACAGAGCGATTCCCTTCAACCTGGCCGATCTGCTGTACGTGGTCGCCCACGAGGGCCATCCGGGGCACATCGCCGAGTCGATGCTGAAGGAGTCGGCGTCGACGGAGGGGCTGCGGGCGCGGTTCATGCCGTCGCCGCCCTTCGTGCTGAGCGAGGGGCTGGGGCTGCTGGCCGAGGAGATCCTCTTTCCCGGCGACGAGGCCCAGGTATGGCTGAACCGGCACATCTTCCCCAAGGTCGGCATCCGGCCCGACGGCAGCGACCTCGCGGCGATCCACCACGCCAAGAACGTGCTGTGGGGCGTCTGGGGCAACGCGGCGTTCCTGGCGGACGAGGGCGCGAGCGACGCGGAGCTGGTCGGCTACCTGACGCGGTGGGCGCTCTACAGCGAGGAGGAGGCCGCGTCGGCGCTCGGCCTGCTGAGGCCGTCGCCGATGAGCCCGTACGTGTTCGGATATTTCCATGGATGGGAGCTGTTGCGCCCGTGGGTGACGGGCCACGACCGGGTCCGCCGCCTGCTCACCGAGCACCTGATCCCCGCGTCGATCGGCGGATGATCGGCGCGGCGGTGATCACGGCGGCGGGTGATCGGCGCGGCGGCGTGGCCGTGGATCAGAGCAGCAGCGTCAGGCCGCCGATCGTGTAGCCGACCATCAGGACGAACAGCGGGATCTGCCCCGAGACCGCGCGCGCCGGCGGCAGGAGCCGGACCGAGCGGTCATGGGCGGCAACCACGCCCACGACGTGCCCGACGATGATGGCCAGCACCTGGACGGTGGCGATGGTGCCGGGCGCGACGGCGTTCTGGTCGGCTTCGGCAGGCACGCCCACGGCCAGGAGGAGGCCGTGCCGGCCCTCGATGACGAGGAGCGAGAAGTAGTGGGCGATGAGGTAGCCGGTCGCGACGGGCACCAGCGAGTGGGCGAAGCGGGCGGTCAGCCCCCTGGCGCCGCCGATCAGGCCGGCCGTGCCGAGGCAGGCGGCGTACAGGAGGGCCACCCCGGCGACGGCCGCCAGCAGGCCGAGCGTGCCCAGCCCCGTCCGGCCCAGCGGGCCCGACTGCAGGGCGGCGACCCAGGCGGGGGTGGTGGAGAAGCCGTCGTACGCGGTGCCGCCGAGCAGGACGCAGACGGTGGCGACCAGGCCGGGAGCGGGCTCGATGGCGTCGAGCCCGTCGAAGGGGCTGCGCAGGACCCGGTCGCCGTTCGCCCGCCTGCCGATGGGCGACAGGTGGCCGATCAGGGTGGAGTACACCTCGAACGGGTCGCCGCGCTCCAGCCAGGCGTGGCCGTACGCGAGGGTGCCCGCCACCTGGACGGCCCCGTACAGCGCCAGGAAGACCAGCAGGGTGACGGGCGCTGCGGGCTCGGGGGCGACCAGCTCCATCCAGGTGAACGCGAGCAGCCCGGCGGCGGCCGGCCAGTACCCGAGCCGCGGCGGCAGCGGGCGGCGCGCCCGGCCGGGCAGCAGCCGGAACGGGCTCAGCGCCCGCCACACCGGCCCGAACAGCAGCGACGCGGGCACGAGACCCACCCAGAAGAGCACGTACACGAGGTATGGGCCCGCGTTCCGCTCGGCGGGCCCGGCCGCGAGCCAGCCGATCGTGTAGAGGGCGAGCAGCAGCGTCAGGACGCGGACCGGCCAGGCGGGCAGGCGGAGCGGAATGACCCGGCCCGCCCGGTCGCCGCGGAAGCGGGAGTCGGCCCAGAGCAGGCCGAGCGCCAGGAACGACACGACGAGCGCCGCGACCGCGCCCGCGTACGCGTAGAAGAGCGGGATCGGCAGGTCGCTGCGCGCGCCGACGCCGTGCGCGAGCACCCCGAATCCCGCGGGCACGCTCATCGGACCGCAAGCTGCGTGAGGACCAGCCCGCTCCCGTGCGTCTCCACCTCGAACACGCCGGTCAGGTCCGCCGTGAACCGCACCGTCGCGGGCACGCCCGGACGCAGCTCGGCCTCGATGTCGTAGCCGTGCACGTGCAGCTCGTCGGCCACGTCGCTGGTCACGGTGATGGTGACCTGCCGCCCCTTGGCCACCTCCAGCCAGCCGGGCGGCGGGCTCACCTGGCCGTGCGCGATGGTGATCGCGGCTTCCGCCGTCCCGCTCGGCGCCGCCGTCGCCACCTCGTGGCTGTTGCCCGGATTATGGTGGGTCTGCGACAGCGGGCCGCACGCCGCGGCGAGCCAGCACGCCAGCACCGCCGCGGCCACCCGCGCGCGTCTCATGCCCGCACCCCGGCCTCTTCGGCGGCCTCCTCCGTGATACGGCTGCGCCTGGGGGCCAGCACCACGACCGCGCACAGCACCCAGAGCCCGGTCACCAGTCCTCTGATCCAGCCCGGCCCCAGCGGGACGGCCGGGATCAGCCACACCATCCGGTCGAAGGCGTCGGCGCAGGCCAGCAGCCCGAGCACGATCGTCAGCCAGCCGAACGCCGGCCGCCCGGCCCGCAGCGCCGCCCCCAGGCAGAGCCACCACGCGCCCATGAACAGCGACGCGACGCCCGCCTGCACCGTGCTGTCCACGGCCGCCGCCACCACGTCGAGCACGAGCCCGGCCAGCCCGGCGACGCTTCCGGCCACGATCAGGCGATGGCGGAGCGCACCGGGCCGGGCGGCGGCTTCGCGGCGCCGTACGTCCTGGCGCGAGCGCCGCCAGAACAGCCACAGCAGCAGCCCCAGCACCGCCGAGCCACCCAGCGCGAGCTGCGTCTCCACCTTGCCGAGCCCTGACGCGCCGAACCAGTCGCACCCGGCCGGCAGCCGGGCGTCCGAGGCGCTGAAGTCCGCGCACAGGTACAGCTTGACGACCTTCACCGGCTCGGCCACCAGCCGGCTCGCCCCGCCCGACAGCGCGGGAGCCGGGGCCGCGCACACCGGCAGCACGGCGGGCGACGACCTGCCCGTGTCGCCCTGCCAGCAGTTGCCGGTGCCCTGCCCGTCCCACCACACGTCCAGCCCGTTCGGCCGCCGCTCCCCCGCCGGGTCCACGCCGAACACGTTGCCCTCGTAGCGGTTGAAGTCGGACGTGTCGGCCTGCTTGGCCAGGTCGCTCTCGCCCCGGATGAACGCGGGCACCCCGAACAGCTGGAACGCCGCCCGCTGGTGGCCCCAGATCCGGTTGTTCCTGAAGACGTTGTAGTTGCCGCCCGCGACGAGGATGCCCGTCCCCGGCGGTACGCCCACCTGCGAGCACACGACGCCCCGCTCGTATCCGCGCTCGGCCGGCGGCTTCGCGCAGGTGCCGTCGCGGGTGTAGCGGTAGTAGTCGCGGTTGTTGTCGTAGATCTTGTTGTTCTCGAACTTGGCGTGGTTCTGCGGCAGGCCGGGGTGCGAGGGCCAGAGGCTGTCCATCGTGGCGCCGACCATGTTGTCGTAGAACTCGTTGTCGTGCACCCACATCGAGTCGCCCGCGGTGCCCGAGTAGCCGAGCGCGTTGTCGTGGCTCTTGCAGCGGCGGATCTCGATGGCGTACCGGGGGACGTCGTGGCCGCGGCCGTCGTTGAGGTTGGAGGCGCTGCCCGGGTAGAGGCCGCCGTCGCCGTTCCCGTACGCCTCGCAGTCGGTGTAGAGGCCGTGGTCGCTGGCGAACGTGAGGAAGCCGTACTCGTCGTTCCAGCGGGTGAGGACGCGGTCGATGACGAACCCGTCGGTTTCGAGCACGTACAGGGAGTTGAACGTGGTGCGCTGCGCGGTGAAGTTCCGGAAGTAGATGCCGTCGGTACGGTCCGCGCGGATGGCGTTGAGCTTGCGGTACTCCGCGTCGATCACGACGTCCAGGGGGTCCGCGCCGGTGCCCTCGATCTGCAGGTCCTCCTTGCCGAGGATGGCGACGAGGTTCTGGTTGTGCGGGCACTGCTGTTGCTGCTCGAAGCTGAGAATCTGGTAGCCCCACGTGGACCAGCGGGCGGGGAGGTGGGCGCAGTCGCCGGTGGGGCCGGGGCGGCTGGGCTCCTCGCGGTAGAGCCCGGGGAGGATGGCGATCGTCATTCCGGGGCGGTCGACCTGGTCGACGGCCTCCTGGAGGTGCCTGACCCCCTTGGCCTGACATTTCGCGAAAAGGTCGAGGTTGTGGTCTTTGAGCGCCTCCGGAAATTTCGCGATTCGCCGCTCGAAGTCTGCTTTATCCGTCTTGCATACGAGCAGGTCCGGCTCCCCCGACCGCAACACCGGCACCGAGCCCGTACCGTCCGGCAGCGTCACGGGACGCTCCTCGTGGGCGAACGCGGCGCCGCAGGGTAACAGGAGGGCGGAGGTGAGCACGACCATCGTCGCGATTCTTCGCATGGGGGGCATGGCCGCGAGACTAGAACAATGCTCACGTTCTGCCTAGACCAGAACGATCTTCCCCCAGCCGGCCACGCCGCATCGCGCGAAGCCCCGGCGGGCGACAGCCGCCCGCGCACGGCGCGGCGCCGGATGTACGTGACCGCAGTCCCGCACGTCCGGCGCCACCACGCGCCAGGTCGTGGATCAGGTCAGGGGGGCCATTCCCGCCAGAACCGCGTCCACGACCCGCTCGGCGAGGTCGGGGGCGAGAGCCCCGGCGGGAGCCCACTTCGTGTGCCACAGCATGGTGCCGGTGAGGATCGCCGCGCCCATGGCGACGTCCAGGTCGGGACGGAGCTCGCCGGTGGCGATGCCGCGCTCGATCACGTCGCGCATCGCCTCCTTGCGGGGCTCGACGGCCCGGTTGAGGAAGCGGGCCACCAGCTGCGGGTAGCGGTCGGCCTCGCTCATCGCGATGTTGATGACGCAGCGGCTGCGGGTCTCCCCCGCGTCCCTGCGCATCGCGTCGAGCAGGCTGATCAGGTCGTCACGCACCGACGTGCCGGTGAGCGACGGCAACGGCGCCTTGAGCGTGGCGAGGGCGTCGACGACCAGGTCCTCCTTGTTGGACCAGCGCCGGTAGATGGTGGTCTTGCCGACGCCCGCCCTCGACGCGATGGCCTCGATGGACAGCTCGGAGATCCCCGTGCCCTCGCCGATCAGGTCGAGGGTGGCCTCGATGATCGCCTTTTCGGCCTTCTCGCTGCGCGGCCGTCCCGCCGGACGGGCGGCCCCTGATTCCTGGATCGTCATGGCGGCCTCACACTACCGCTGGTTCCTTCTGTTCCGCCTGCTGCACCGGGCGCGCCTTGCCAGGCATCCACCTGGCCACGACCGCGACACCGAGCAGTGCGATCACTGCCGACACTAGCGCCGTGACATGCATGCCGTCGATGAACGCGTCGAACGCCGGCTTCATCAGCGCCTGGCCCCTGTCACCGAGCGCCTGGACGACGCCCATGGTCTGGACGATCGACTCGCCCGCGGAGTGCTGGACGTCGGCGGGCAGGCCGGCCAGCGAGGGGGTGATCTCGCTGCGGTAGTTGGACGACAGCACCGAGCCGAGCACGGCCACGCCGAGCGCGCCGGCCACCTGGCGGACGGTGTTGCTCATGGCCGAGCCCACGCCGGCCTTCTCCCTGGGCAGCGACTCCATGATGGCGGTGGTGGCGGGCGGCATGATGTTGGCCATCGCGGCGCCCTGGACGAAGAAGACCACCTCGATCAGCAGGATCGGCGTGTCCTGGTCCATGAGCGCGTAGCTGCCCAGGGCCGCCGTCACCACGATCATGCTCACCGTGGCCGACAGCTTGGCGCCGAACCGCTCGTTCACCCGCTGGCTGAGCGGGGCGAAGATCAGCTGGGCCGCGGCGAACGGGATCATCAGCGCTCCCGCCTGCACCGGCGAGAACTCCAGCACGGTCTGCAGGTAGAAGGTCAAGAAGAACATCCCGCCCATCATCGCGAAGAAGACGATGCCCATCATGCCGATGGCCGAGCTGAAGCGGACGTTGCCGAAGTTGCGGACGTCGAACACCGGGTGGTCGATGCGCCGCTCCCACCACACGAACACGCCCAGCACGACCAGCCCGATCAGGGTCGGCGCCAGCACCTCGGCGCTCGCCACGGTGCCGAGGAAGCCGCCGCGGATGATGCCGTACACGATGGCCACCAGCCCGATGATGGACAGCAGCACGCCGAACGGGTCGAGCTTCGACGGCTTCGGGTCGCGCGACTCGGGCACGAGCGTCGCGATGAGGATCATGCTGATGATCACGATCGGCACGTTCACCAGGAAGACCGAGCCCCACCAGAAGTGCTCGATCAGCACGCCACCCGTGATCGGCCCGATCGCGACGGCGAGCCCGACGCCGCCGGCCCAAACACCGATCGCCTTGCCGCGCTCACCGGGCGGGAAGACGTTCGAGATGATCGCCAGCGTGGCCGGCATGATCGCCGCCCCGCCGATGCCCATCGCCGCCCGCGCCATGATCAGCTGCATCGGGTCCTGCGAGTACGCACTGGCGAGCGAGGCCAGCCCGAACAGCGCCATGCCGATGAACAACATCCGCTTGCGCCCTGTCCGGTCCCCGATCACGCCGAACGTGAACAGCAATCCGGCGAACACGAGCGTGTAGGAGTTGATCGCCCATTCCAGCTCGCTCTGGGTCGCCCCCAGGCCGACCGTCTTGTCGGCGATGGTCTTCATCGCCACGTTGAGGATGGTGTTGTCCAGCACGACGGCCAGCAGGCTGAACACCAGCACGCCAAGAATTCCCCAACGGCGTGGGTGACCCAATCTCGGGTCCACGACTACGTCTTTCACAGTGCTCCTCAATTTCGATACGTACGAGTTTCGCAACGACACCGTATCGCAACCTATTCCGATACGCAACGGTCCCGTTTCGTAAACCTCAGGTGAACTCTCACCCACTCCAAGAAGTCCACCCGCCTCACCACCCACCCCCAGCGCACGCCCTGACGGTGCGAGCCCGTGCAGGTCGATGCACCCGTGTGTGGCGACCCCGGGGCGGGGTGAGCGCCTTGTACGGGACCGCGCCCAATCGCCACCCAGACCAGGGCACGGCACCGCACCCAGCTCGCGACCCAGACCAGGGCCACGGCTCGTGGCCAGCTCGCGACCCAGACCAGGGCCACGGCTCGTGGTCAGGTCAGGGTCCAGAACGGCGCACGGCTCGGGCACAGCTCAGCGCTCAGGCCGATCCCAGGCCGGGGCAAGGCTTGAGTCCCGGGTCCACGCCAAGACCCTCGGCAGGGGTCAGGTCGGGAGCGGAGCCGGGGCCGACCTGCGACTCCGGCGCAGGTCAGGGGTCGAATCCAGGCGCAGGTCCTGAGGGCCGGATCCAGGCCCGGGTCAGGCCCGAGCCCAGGTCAAAGCACACCCCGAGGCACGGGTCGGACCTGGCTCGAAACCCGGGGGCGTGGAGCTGTGTTCACGGGCTTTGCCTGTCACCGGGCGACTGGGCCCGATGCGGGCGGCGGCTCACCCCCCTGACGGCGTGACCGTGGCCGGTTCGCCCGCCACCACCCCCTCCCGCGCCGGCGGCGCCGGCGACTCGGCCGGGCGGCGGGACCAGAACGGGACGGCCGCGAGGACGATGGCCGCGCCCACCGCGCCCGCCAGCACGAACGCCCACTTCGGCCCGGCCCCGTCGATCACAGCCCCCGCCAGGGGAGCCGCGATCGCGCCGCCGATCAGCAGGGCGGTGCCGTGGAAGCCCATGGCCTCGCCTCTCGCACCCGCCGGCACCCATCGGGAGAGCACGTCGACCGTGGCCGAGAGCGACGGCGCGCAGAGCAGGCCGGCCGGGAGCAGCGCCAGGACCAGCCAGTGCCAGCCGCCGCCGACCAGCGCCACGGGGATGGTGAGCAGGCCCATGGAGGCGATGAGCACCAGGGGCGAGAACCCGCGCGGCATGCCGCCGTACACGAACCCGCCGACGAGGGAGAAAACGGCCCAGATGGCGACGGCGAGCCCCACCCACTCGGTCTGGCCCGCCTCGTTCATGGTCGCGACCAGCGACAGCTCGGTCGCCGTGAGCACGAACGTGGCCGCCGCCGCCGTGCCGAGCAGTGCGACAAGCCCGGGGGTGAGCCACGTCCGCAGCGGCACCTTGACCCCGGACCCGGAGTCCGCCAGCTCGTCGGCCGACCGGGTGGGCGGGTTGAGCGCGATCATGCCCACGCCCGCCACCGCCGTCCCGATCCCGATGACGGTCATCGTCACGCCGCTGCCGAACATCGTCATCCCCGCCACCGCGAGGGCGGGACCCGCCATATAGGACAACTCGACCAGCATCGAGTCGAGCGCGAACGCGCTGCGCCGCTGGACGGGCGGCACCAGCGCGGCCAGGCACTGCCTGGTGACGCTGAAGACGGGCAGCGCCAGCAGCCCCGCCAGCGCCGCCGCCCCGACCAGCACGGGGAACGACATGGCCCACGCGGACGCCCAGAACGCCGCCTGCGCCACGGTCGTGACGATGAGCACCGGACGCAGGCCGTGCCTGTCGACGAGCCTGCCCGACAGCGGCGACCCGAAGGCCATCCCGACCGTGCTGGCCATGGTGACCAGGCCGGCCTTGCCGTAGCCCAGGTCGAGCCCCACGGCGACGTGCAGCGTCAGCGTCATGCCCATGGCCGTGGACGGGACACGCGCCAGCAGCCCCATCACCAGCAGGGCGGGGACACCCGGGAGCCTGAACAGCCGCCGGTAAGGGTCGAGAGCCATGTCGTTAACCTCCGGAGTCGATTCTGGCAAGCGGCACCGACAGTTTCGCCACGGGTTTTTCGGCCGAGGCCCGCGTGCCATCATCGGAAGGAGTCCGGGGACGCCACTGGGGCGCCTCGAGACGTTTCTGGAGGGTTCACTCATGTCCTCTTCAACCATGCTGTACGGGGGCGCGTCGGGACGCCGGGTCACCGTCCGCGACCTCACCACCGCCAAGGAGCGCGGAGAGCGGTGGCCCATGGTCACCGCCTACGACGCGATGACGGCCCGGGTGTTCGACGCGGCGGGCATCCCGGTCCTGCTAGTGGGCGACTCGGCGGCCATGGTCGTGTACGGGTACGACTCCACGCTGCCCGTCACGGTCGACGACCTGCTCCCCCTCACGGCGGCCGTCGTACGCGGCTCGTCACGGGCCCTCGTGGTCGCCGACCTGCCGTTCGGCTCGTACCAGTCCTCACCCCAGCAGGCGCTGGAGTCGGCGGCGCGCTTCATGAAGGAGGCCGGCGCCCACGCGGTCAAGCTGGAGGGCGGCCGGCGGATCCTGCCGCAGGTGGAGGCGCTCGTCGCGGCCGGGGTCCCCGTCATGGCCCACCTCGGTCTCACCCCGCAGTCGGTGAACGTCCTGGGCGGCTACCGCGTCCAGGGGCGCGGCCAGGCGGGGGACGAGCTCATGGCCGACGCCAAGGACCTCGAACGGGCGGGCGCATTCTCCTTGGTGCTGGAGTGCGTACCCGCCGATCTGGCGCAGCGGGTGACGTCGTCGCTGGCCGTCCCCACCATCGGGATCGGCGCGGGCTCGGGGACGGACGCGCAGGTGCTGGTGTGGCAGGACCTGATGGGGCTCACGCCGCGACCGGCCCGGTTCGTGAAGCGGTACGCGGACCTCGGCGAGGTGATGGACCGCGCCGTCCGGGCCTACGCCGCTGACGTGGCCTCGGGCGCCTTCCCCGCTCCTGAGCACACCTACAGCTGAGGGTGCCGGGTCCCGGCCCACGCCTACGGCCTGATGGCCGGGACCCGACCTGCCCGAACGCGCCCCCGCCCGCCGTCTATGGGGCACGATCCACCAGGCCGATGTACCCCCATACGCCAGACGGCGCTCGTGATGACGGTCGCTCGTGACGCCGATCGCCCGTGACGCCGATCGCCCGTGACGCCGATCGCCCGTGACGCCGATCGCCCGTGACGCCGATCGCCCGTGACGCCGATCGCCCGTGATGAGGGCTTCCCCATGGCGGCGGCAGTCTGTGGCGGTGATGGCCATGTCATGGTGACGGGCTCATCAAGACCACGGGCGGTCGTGACTGGCCGCCTGTGGCGGTGACGGCCGAGTCATGATGGCGGGCGGTCGTCGGTGGCAGCGTGGTGGCGACGGGCGGGGGTGAGGTTACGGGCGGGTGGTGCCGGGGTGAGGTGGCGAGGTCAGGTGGTGAGCGTGGCGGGGTCGGTGTTGGAGCCGCAGATCACCACGGCCACGCGCTCCCCCGGCGCCGGGGTGTAGGCGCCCGTCAGCAGCGCCGCGTACGCGGTCGCGCCCGCGTGCTCGGCCGCCACCCGGTGCCGCGCCCAGAGGGTACGCCGGGCCTCCACGATCGCCTCGTCGCTCACCAGCACGCTCCGCACCCGCGGCGACGAGAGGATCTCGAAGGCCAGACCGCCGAGCCGGGTGGCGCCCAGGGCGTCGGCCGCCACGCCTCCGACCTCGACCGGCACCGGACGCCCAGCCCGCAGCGCCTCGTGGAGCGTGGGGATCCTCATGGGCTCCACCGCGACGATCCTCGGTCCGCCCGCCGCCCCGGAAGCCCCGGACGGCTCCGAAGGCTCCGAACGCTCCGAACGCTCCGAACGCTCCGAACGCTCCGAACGCTCCGATGGCTCCGAAGGCCGGGGCGTCGCGGAGCCCTCGGAGATTCCGGTGGTTTTCGAACCGTCCGACGTCCCCACGGTGATCCCCGCCGCGAAGCCGCCTCCGCCGACCGCGACCAGCACCGTGTCCACGCCGCCCGTCTGCCGGACGAGCTCCAGCCCCGTGGTGCCCTGCCCCGCCACCACCTCCGGCTGGTCGTACGCGTGCACCACCAGCGCCCCCGTCTCGGCGGCGCGCTTGGCGGCGGCCTCGGCGGCGTCGGAGTAGATCGCACCGGTCTGCGTGATGTGCGCCCCCAGCGCCGACAGCCCGGCCACCTTCACCGGGCTGGTCACCTCGGGCACGAAGATCTCCGCCCGCGCCCCGAGGGCCCGCGCCGCGTACGCCACCGCCAGCCCGTGGTTGCCCCCGCTGGCCGCGATGACCCCGCTGGGCGGCAGCTCGCCGGCCGACAGCATGCGGTTGAACGCCCCGCGCACCTTGAACGACCCCGAATGCTGCAGCAGCTCCAGCTTGAAGTAGGTGCCGGGCGAGACCTCCAGCACCGGCGTGCGCAGCACGTGCCCGTCGATCCGCCCGGCCGCGGCCAGGACTTCCGCAAAGTTCACCCTCGCCACTATGCCAGCGCCCCCGAAAGGTCGGCCCACAGGTCCTCGGGGTGCTCGATGCCGACGGCGACGCGTACGGTGCCCTCGCCGATCCCGTTCCTGGCCAGCTCGTCGGCGCTCAGCGACCGGTGCGACGTCGTTGCCGGGTGCAGGACGAGCGTCTCCACGCCTCCCAGCGAGGGGGCGAGCAGCGCCAGCCGTACGGAGCTCATGAACTTCTCCCCGGCGGGCCGCCCGCCGGCGAGGTCGAACGAGAGCACCCCGCCGAAGCCGGACAGCAGCTTGCCGGCCAGCTCGTGGGAGGGGTGCGAGGGCAGCCCGGGCCAGTGGACGGCGCTGACGGCGGGGTGCGCGGCGAGTCGGCCGGCCAGGTGGCGGGCGTTGGAGCAGTGGCGCTCCATGCGCAGCGCGAGCGTCTGCATCCCGCGCAGCGACAGCCAGGCCGCGAACGGGTCGGCCGAGGCGCCCAGCTCGATCGCGAAGTGCCACACCTTCTCGTGCAGCTCGGCGGAGGCGAAGACGGCGATGCCGCCGACCACGTCGGTGTGCCCGGACAGGTACTTGGTCGTGGAGTGGACGACGATGTCCGCGCCGTGCTCGATGGGCCGGCAGAGCAGGCCGGTGGCGAACGTGTTGTCCACCACGGAGACGATGCCGAGCTCGCGGGCCGCCGCGCACATTCCGGGCAGGTCTGCCACGAGCGTCATCGGGTTGCTGATCGTCTCCAGATAGACGAGGCGGGTCTCGGGGCGGGCGGCGGCGCGCAGGGCGGCGGGGTCGTTCTCGGGGACGTACGTGACGGCGATCCCGAACCTGCCCACCAGGTCGTTGATCATGGCTGCGGTGCCGCCGTACAGGGAGGTCTGGGCGATGAGGTGGTCACCCGGCTTGAGCAGGCCGAGCAGCACGGTGTTGATCGCGCCCATGCCGGAGCCGGTGGCGATGGCGGCGGCCCCGCCCTCCAGCCCGGCGACGGCCTGCTCCAGCGAGCGGACGGTGGGGTTGGTGTAGCGCCCGTACACGAACGGCCCGTCGGAGCGCCCCATGGCGTCGGCCATCACGGCGGGGTCGTCGAAGGCGAATCCGGAGGTCTGGTAGATCGGCATGGCGATCGGGCGGCTGCCCTCGACGGCGGGCTGCGGCACGTGGACGACGCGCGTCTCAGGACGCAAACCCTCAGAACGCACGGCCTCAGGGTGCGAGGTGTCAGGGCGCGAGGTTTCGGGGCGGGATTCGGTCATGAATCAAGGATCGCCGCGGAACGGTTCCGGTGTGAGAGCCAATCGGCCAGAATTGGTCCATGAATGGGGCCAATCCCCCGGCACTCGACGACCTCGTCGACCTGCTGGGCCGCTGGGCGTCCGGCCGCGGGCCGCTGTACCTGCTGCTCGCGGCCCGCCTGCGGGCGCTGATCGACGACGGCGTGCTCGCGCCCGACCAGCCGCTCCCGCCCGACCGGGTGCTCGCCAGGCGGCTGGCGGTCGGCCGGGGCACGGTAGTGGCGGCGTACGACCTGCTCCAGCAGGAGGGCCGCGTGCTGCGCCGCCAGGGCAGCGGCACCCGGGTGGCCGCGCTCCACCTGCCGGCGACACGGACCGCCGACGGCGTGGTGGCCAACCCGCTGCTCATGCACATCCTGCACCCGCCGGACGGCGTGCTGCTGCTGACGTGCGCCGCGCCGCACGACCCGCCGCCCGCGCTGTTCGAGGCGTACGAGGAGGCGGGGGCGCGGCTGGCCGGCACGCGCGACTTGGGCTACCAGCCGGCGGGCAACCCGGCTCTGTGCGCCGCGCTGGCCGCGTACTACACCGGCCGGGGCGTGCCCACCACCGCCGACCAGATCCTGGTGACGACGGGCGCTCAGCAGGCGCTCACGTTGCTGGCCGGGCTGCTGTTGACGCCGGGCGACACCGTGCTGACCGAGACGCCGACGTACCCGGGGGCGCTGGAGGTGTTCCGGCACGCCGCGGCCGTCATCCGGCCCGGCACCGCCGAGGACCTGCGTGAACGCCCCGCGCTGGCCTACTTCGTCCCGACGGGCCGCAACCCGGGCGGCGCGGTCATGGACACCGCGGAGCGCAGGCGGCTGGCCGCGCTGGCCGCCGAGCACGACGTACCGCTGATCGACGACGAGGTCTGCGCGGAGCTCTCCTTCACCGGCGAGACCCCGCCCCCGCTCGCCGCGTACGAGCGGGGCGAGCACCTGATCTCCGTGGGCTCGCTGAGCAAGCTCGTCTGGGGCGGCCTGCGGGTCGGGTGGGTCCGGGCGGCGGCGCCGCTGGTCTCGCGGCTCGCCAGGCTGCGGGCGGTGCACGACCTGGGCGGCGAGGTCTTCAGCCAGCTCGCCGCCGTCGCCCTGCTGGGCCGCCTTGAGGAGGTACGGGCCGCGCGGGTGCGCACGTTGCGCGAGCGGCACGACCACCTGTGCGCCGAGCTGCGCGAGCACCTGCCGTCGTGGTCCTTCGAGCCCGCGCGGGGCGGCCAGACCATCTGGGTACGGATCCCGCGCGGCGACGCCGACTCCTTCGCCCAGCTCGCGCTCAGGCACGGCGTCGCGGTGGCGCCGGGGCGGTCGTTCGACCCGCTGGGCCGGCACGCCGACCGGATGCGCCTGCACTTCCTCTTCCCCGAGGAGGAACTTTCGCGAGCGGTGAACAACCTGGCCGCGGCCTGGGCGGTCTACGACGGAGCCGCCCGTCCGCCCTCCCGCCACCCCCTCGTGGTCTGACAGGCTGGACCCCATGCAGACGACCTTCGTACTCGTGCACAGCCCTTCCGTCGGGCCTTCGACGTGGGCCGCCGTGGCCGAGTCGCTGGAGCGCCGCGGCCACGCGGCGGTGGTGCCCGACCTGACCGGCGTGGCGGCGGGCGGCGGGCCGTACTGGCCGCGGGTGGTGGAGGCGGTGCGCGCCGCGGCCCCTGACACGCCCCTCGTGCTGGTCGCGCACAGCAACGCCGGGTTCTTCGTGCCACTGGTCAAGGAGGGGCTGGGCGAGCGGGTGGTGGCGTGCGTGTTCGCCGACGCGCACATCCCGCCGCGCGACGGGCTGATCAAGGTCGCCGAGGAGGGCTTCCTGCCGTTCCTGCGCAACCTCGCCGGCCCCGGCGGCGTGCTGCCGCGCTGGACCGACTGGTGGGACGAGGAGGACGTCGTCGCCATGCTGCCCGACCCGGCCGTGCGCGTGCGGGTGGCGGGCGAGCAGCCGCGGCTGCCGCTCGACTACTACACGCAGCCCGTCCCGGTGCCGGCCGGGTGGGACGACGTCAGGTGCTCGTGCCTGTGGTTCGGCCCGCCGTACGACACGGTGGCCGAGCAGGCGGCCCGGCGGGGCTGGCCGGTGACCCGCGTGCCGGGCCTGCACCTGCACCAGCTCGTCGACCCCGAGGGCGTGACGGACGCGCTGCTCAAGCTCTCGCGGAAGTCGTGAATTCCTCACTGTCCGCCCGCGAGCGGCCCCGGGATAGTCGGGTGCATGACGGCGATCGAAGTGAACGGGCTCAGGAAGAGCCATCGCGGGTTCGAGGCGGTGAAGGGCGTCTCGTTCGAGGTGGGCGAAGGTCAGATCTTCGCGCTGCTGGGCAGGAACGGCGCGGGCAAGACGACCACGATCGAGGTGCTGGCCGGCTTCCAGCGGGCCGACGGCGGCACCGTG
Organism: Nonomuraea phyllanthi; assembly: GCF_006334985.2. GTDB lineage: Bacteria > Actinomycetota > Actinomycetes > Streptosporangiales > Streptosporangiaceae > Nonomuraea > Nonomuraea phyllanthi. The sequence goes on along the minus strand of NZ_VDLX02000009.1, from coordinate 143,667 downwards.
CGGGTGCTCGGGCTCGACCCGTACGCCGACCGCACGGCGCTCCGGCGGCGCACCGGGATCATGTTGCAGGAGGCGGGGTTCTTCCCTGACCTGACGGTCGCGCAGACCGTCGACACCTGGCGCGGCCTCATCGCCGCGCCGCGCCCCCGCGACGAGGCGCTGGAGCTGGCGGGCCTGGCGGGCAAGAGGGGCACCAAGGTGCGCCAGCTGTCCGGCGGCGAGAAGCGCCGCCTCGACCTGGCGCTGGCCCTGCTGGGCCGTCCCGACGTGCTGTTCCTCGACGAGCCCACCACCGGTATGGATCCCGAGGCGCGCAGGGCCACGTGGGGCGTCGTGCGCGACCTGGCCGGGCAGGGCACCACGATCCTGCTCACCACGCACTACCTGGAGGAGGCGCAGCGCCTGGCCTCCACGATGGCGATCATGGACGCGGGCGAGGTGGTCGCGGCGGGCGACATGGCGGAGACCCTCGCCGCCCAGGCGGGGCGGGTGGCGTTCCGGATGCCCGCGCACGTGCACCCGGCCGACCTGCCGCTGCCGGTCACCCTGGAGGGCGGGACGGCCGTCTGCCGCGCCGAGGACCCCGACCTGGCCGCGCAGACGCTGCTGACCTGGGCGGCCGAGCGCGGCCTGCGCCTCGCGGGCCTGGAGGTCCGCACGGCCACCCTCGAAGACCTCTTCCTGGAGAGTGCCCGATGAACCCGGCCTTCGCAGGGGGTGCCCGATGAACCCGACCTTCCTGGAAGGTGCTCCGATGAGCCTGATCGCGACCTTCCGCCTCGGCACGCGCCTGTTCTGGCGGGACAAGGCCGTGCTGCTGGGCACGGTGGTCACCCCGGTGGGGCTGGCCGTGGGGATGCCGCTGCTGCTGAACGTGGTGGAGAGCGCCTCGCTCGCCACCTCCGTCTTCCAGAGCGCGCTCTCGCTGCTGCTGGCGATCACCGCGTTCATGAGCGTCACCGTCGCCCTGACCGCCCAGCGCGACCAGCTGCTGCTCAAGCGGCTGCGGACGACCGGGCTGACCGACGGGCAGATCCTGTTCGGCCAGATCGTCAGCACGGCGACGCAGACCGTGGCCATGATCGTGCTGTCCACGGTGGCCGTGCGGGTCCTGGCCGGGGTGCCGCTCCCGGACGACCCGCTGGGCTTCGCCGCGATCGTGATCGCCGGATCGGTCGTGATGGCGCTGCTCGGGGCCGCGTACACGGCGGCCGTCCCGCGCGCCGAGCTGGCCTCCGCCTACACGATGCCCGTCTTCCTGGTGGCCGGGGTCTCGGCGGGCGCGATGGGGCCCATCCCGCTGCCGGACTGGCTGGAGCCGGTCCTGGACCTGCTGCCCACCACCGCCGTGGTGAACGCCGTGAGGACCGGCGACCTGGCCGTGGCGGCGCTGATCCTGGCCGGCTGGACGGTCGCCGGGCTGGTCGCGATCCGGTTGTGGTTCCGGTGGGAACCCCGCCGATCCTGAGGCCGAGCGCGGGGCCGGGCGCGGGGCCGGGCGCGGGGCCGGGCGCGGGGCCGGGCGGGAGGCGGGGTGTGAGGCCGGGCCTGGGGGGCGGGGCGAGGCCGGTCATAATCGTCACCGTGACCTCGTCCTCCGCCGGCCGGCTCGCGAGCGTGCTCATCACCGCCGTCTCCTTCGCGTACACGGTGATCGCGCTGACCTACTTCGAGTGGAGCGCGGGCTACGGCGCGGCGGCGGGGGTCGCGGTCCTCGCGGTGATCTCCACGCACTACCTGAACATGCGGGCGGGCCTGAGTGGCCGGCGCCCGCCCCTGTTCCCCCTCACGCTGGCGCTCCAGGCGGTCGCGACATACCTGCCCGACCCCCTGCTGCCCGGCGGCATGTCGTCGGTGTCCGCGCCGTTGCTGGCCGGGACGCTGCTGGTGTTCCTGCCGCTGCGCTGGGGCGGCGCGCTCGTGGGGCTGATGATGGCGTACGAGGGCGTCGCGATCTGGGTGATCTTCAACATGTGGGTGGTCACGCTGTTCTACGTGGTCACCATACCGACGACGGGCGCGATGATCTACGCGCTGGTGCGCTTCACCCGCGTGACCGCGGACCTGGAGCAGGCCAGGGCCGAGCTGGCGGACGCCGCGGTGCTCAAGGAGCGCCTGCGCATCTCCCGCGACCTGCACGACGGCCTCGGGCGCAGCCTGACGGCGATCGCGCTCAAGGGCGACCTGGCCTCCCGGCTCCTCGAGCGCGACCCGGTCGCCGCCCGCACGGAGGTGGGCGAGCTGGTCCAGGTGGCCAGGGAGGCGGCGCAGGACGTGCGCCAGGTGGCCAGGGGCTACCGGGCGATGTCGCTGGCGGGCGAGGTGGACCGGGCGGTGGCGCTGCTGGAGTCGTCCGGCATCGGCGTCCAGGCCCACCTGGCCGACGTGGCGCTGCCCGGCCGCTCGGAGGAGGCGCTGGCCTGGGCCGTACGCGAGGCCGTCACCAACCTGCTGCGCCACAGCAGGGCCACGACGTGCACCATCACCACCTCCGCGAAGGACGGCAGGCTACGGCTGGAGGTCGCCAACGACGGCGCGCCCCCGGCCTCCGGGCCGCCAGGAGGAGGGCTCACGGGGCTGGCGGAGCGGGCCGCCCAGGCCGGCGGCTCCTGCACCGCCGCCCCCGCCGGCGCGGGCGGCTTCCTGCTGGCGATGGAGGTCACGGCGTGATCCGGGTCCTGCTCGCCGAGGACATGCACATGATCAGGGCGGCCCTGACCGCCCTGCTGCGCCTGGAGCCGGACATCGAGGTGGTCGCCGAGGTGACCCGCGGCGACGAGATCGTGCCCGAGTCCCTGCGGGTGCGGCCCGACGTCGCCATCGTGGACATCGACCTGCCGGTCGTCGACGGCATCACGGCGGCCGCCACGCTCCTGGAGCGGCTCCCGTCGTGCCGCGTCCTGGTGCTCACGGCCATGGGCCAGCCGGGGCACGTCCGCAGGGCGCTGGCGGCCGGCATCGAGGCGTTCCTGGTCAAGGACGCGCCCGGCCACCGGCTGGCGGACGCGATCAGGCGCACGGCCGCCGGGCTGCGGGTGCTGGACGCCGAGCTGGTGTCCTCGGCCATGGAGTACGGCGAGAGCCCGCTGACGCCGCGCGAGTCGACCGTACTCAAGGAGGCGGCCAGGGGCGCGTCAGCGGAGGAGATCGCCTCCCGCCTCCACCTGTCGCCCGGCACCGTGCGCAACTACCTAACGGGGGCGATCACCAAGACGGGCGCCCGCAACAAGATCGACGCCATCCGCATCGCGCAGGACGCCGGCTGGCTCTGACGCGCCCGGCCGGTGCGGCCGCGCCCGGTCAGATGTCGGTGATCCGCAGCCCGGCGTGCGCCTTGTAGCGGCGGTTCACCGAGATGATGTTGGCCGTCAGCGCCTCGATCTGGTGGGCGTTGCGCAGCCGCCCGCCGTACACCCCGCGCACCCCCGGAATGGCCTCGGCCAGCGCCTGCACCGTGTCGGTCGCCTCGCGGTCGTCGCCCAGCACCAGCACGTCGAGGTCGACCTTGTCCACGGCCGGGTCCATCAGCACGACCGCCGACACGTGGTGGAAGGCCGCGACCACCCGGCTCTCGGCGAGCACCGCGGCGGCCTGCTGCGCCGCGCTGCCCTCCTCCACCGGCAGCGCGTAGGCGCCCTGCTTGTCGAAGCCCAGCGGGTTGACGCAGTCGACCACGATCTTGCCGGCCAGCTCGGCGCGCAGCGACTCCAGCAGCGCCTTGTGCCCGTCGTACGGCACCGCCACGATCACGATGTCGGCCTGGGCGGCGACGGCGGCGTTCTCGTCACCGGTCGCACCCGCCCCGATGTCGGCGGCGGCGTCACGGGCGCGCTGCGCGCTGCGCGACCCGATCAGCACCGGATGCCCGGCCAGCGCGAACCTCCGTGCCAGCCCTTTGCCCTGGTCACCGGTGCCGCCGAGGATGCCGATGGAAAGCCCGTTCACCGAATACCTCCGAGGATGCCCCGGTCTTCAGGCCGGGAAGGAATCGAACCCCTGAGCAGGGCAGGACCAACTGATTCGCCTCCAGGGCGGATCAGCGTCCGGTAGAGTCGGTTCCGCGGGTTGCGAGAACCAAGCTTCCCGCATGTGCTGATCGAGAACCAAGACAGCACACGCACCTCCAAGCTTGCCGTACCAAACCGGGCAGGTTCCGTCCCGGCTGGTGCTGAGGGAGTAAGACCTCGCTGGTCGCCGACCAGCGGGGCTTCCTGAGCCAGGAATCCCCCTGCTTCAGCCGGGGGAGAATTCAAATTCGTCATACCCCCGATCATGCCAGCCCGCCGGACGCCGGCCGGACCCGGTGGGCCCGGCCGGGACGGCTGGCCAGCAGTTGCCGAACGCGAGCAGCCCTAGGATCCGCACATCACTCCCGAATCAGCCACCCCGGGCGTGCGCGTCAGGCACCATGGGTGACATGGACTCAGGATCGGTGGCCCTGCTGCGTGAGCTCCTGGCGGAGACGGGCTGGCTCGAACGCGCCCGTGAGCTGGGCGTCGCCCTGCGCGCCACCCGCTCCCCGGGCGGCCTGCTGCTGGTGGGCACGCCGGACGAGGAGCCCTGGCACCTGACCGCGCACCTCGCCGACGAGGCCAGGTTCGCGGGCCTGCCGCAGCTCACGCCCACGCTCGTGCGCTGGGAGCCACCCGCCGACGCCCCCGCCCACCTCCGCGTCGGCCTCGATCGCCTGGAGCGGGCGGCGCGGGGCGAGACGCTGTTCGTGCTGGCCGAGCGGCAGGCTCCGGTCCCGCTGCTGGAACGGGTCGACGACGCCCGGCGTACGGGGGCGACGATCCTCGCCATCGAGGGCGGCGACCGCGAGCTGGCCGGGCTGGCCCACGACGCGATCGAGGTGCCGCGCGACGGACTGGTGACGTTCGACGGGGCCCAGCACCTGGTGAGCGCCGCCGCCGGCGAGCCGCAGCGCCGCCCCGGCCTGCGCGAGCGCCTGGCCCGGCTGCTGGAGAAGGTCAGCGGCCCCCGACTCGCGGACTAGGAGGGCCGCCAGATGATCGTCGAGCTCAGCCACCGCATCGTCGACGGCATGATCACCTACCCCGGCATACCCGCCCCGAAGCTCGGCGTGCACCTGAGCAGGGAGGCCTCACGCGAGCTCTACGCGCCGGGCACGGAGTTCCACATCGGCACGATCGCGCTCGCCGCCAACACCGGCACCTACCTCGACACCCCGTTCCACCGCTACGCCGACGGCCCCGACCTGTCGCAGGTGTCACTGAGCAGCCTGGCCGACCTGCCCGGCCTGGTGGTCCGCGGCGGCCCCGGCCGCGAGGTGACGATCGACGAAGACCTCGACGTACGGGGACGCGCGGTGCTGATCCACACCGGCTGGGACCGCCACTTCGGCACCGACGCCTACCTGCACGGCCATCCCTACCTCGCGCCCGCGTCGGCGCGGTGGCTGGCGGAGCAGGGCGTGGCGCTGGTGGGCATCGACTCGCTGAACCTCGACGACACCCCGCCGCACGGCGAACGCCCCGCCCACTCGATCTTGCTGAAGGCGGGGATCCCGCTGGTGGAGCACATGACGGGCCTGGCCGCGCTGCCCCCGGACGGTTTCCGCTTCCACGCGGCGCCGCCGATGGTCGCGGGCCTCGGGACCTTCCCGGTCAGGGCCTACGCGGTCGTGCCCTAGTCATCGTCGTCCTGGTCCGCCTCGTCCCAGGCCTTGTTGCGGTCGGCGGCGCGCTGCAGCGCCCCGGCCGCCTCCTGCTCGGACGAATAGGGACCCATCCGGTCCTTGTTGGGGCAGCCCTTGTCGGGCTCGACCCGCATGTGCTTGAGACAGAACCACCACTGGCCTTCGCTCACATGGTCAATTCTGCCCCGTAGACTCATGTTTCATGACGACACTGCTCCAGCCCGGCCGAGTTTCGCCCATGCGAAAGGTCCCCGCCAGCATCGAGCGGCCGGAGTACGTCGGAAAGAAGCGCCCCAAGACCGGCGAGCCCGACGTGAAGACCCCGGAGATCATCGAGCGCATGCGCGTGGCCGGCCGCATCGCCGCCCAGGCGCTCGAGGAGGTCGGCAAGCACGCCCAGCCGGGCGTCACGACCGACGAGCTCGACCGGATCGGCCACGAGTTCCTCCTCGACCACGGCGCCTACCCGAGCACGCTCGGCTACAAGGGCTACCCCAAGTCGTTGTGCACGTCGATCAACGAGGTGATCTGCCACGGCATCCCCGACGACACCGTGCTCCAGGACGGCGACATCGTCAACGTCGACATCACCGCCTACATCGGCGGCGTCCACGGCGACACCGACGCCACCTACCTCGTGGGCGAGGTGGACGAGGAGTCGCGGCTGCTGGTGGAGCGCACGCGCGAGGCGATGATGCGCGCCATCAGGGCGGTCGCGCCCGGCCGGCAGCTCAACGTGGTGGGCCGGGTCATCGAGGCGTACGCCAAGCGGTTCGGCTACGGCGTCGTGCGCGACTTCACCGGGCACGGGATCGGCACCAGCTTCCACTCCGGCCTGATGGTGCCGCACTACGACGACCCGTCGCTGCGGGTGGAGCTGGTGCCGGGTATGACGTTCACGATCGAGCCGATGCTCACGCTGGGCACGATCGAGTACGACATCTGGCCCGACAAGTGGACCGCGGTGACGCGCGACCGCAAGCGCACGGCCCAGTTCGAGCACACGCTCGTGGTGACCGAGACGGGCAGCGAGATCCTCACCCTGCCCTGACGTTGCTCAGTGGCGCCCGGGCACCACTCCGGTCACCGTGGTGCCCTCACCGAGCACGCTGTTGACCGACAGGCTCCCGCCGATCTCCGCGAACGCCGCCCGCATCCGGGCGATGCCGCTGCCCGCCGACGTGAGGGAGCAGCCCTGGCCGTTGTCGCTGACCGTCATCCGCAGCCCGCTCGTGGAGGTCGTCACCGCGATGGACACGACCCGGGCCCTGCTGTGCAGCTCGACGTTGGACAGCGCCTCACGCATCGCGGCCATGACGGCGCCCGCGACCCGCGCCGGCACGTCGGTGGCGGGCAACGCCCAGGTCTCCACGGCGATCCCCGTGCGCTCGGACCACTCGGCGAGGTGGCTTTCGAGCGCCTCGGCCAGGCTCTGCCCCCCGCGCATCCGTGTCTCTTCCGACAATGGTCTTCGCCTTCCTCGGCACGCCGGGCCCGCGCCGGTCCCCACTCCGGCGCTCCCACCTGGCGGTGCGCAATCCCCCCTCAAGGCCCACGCACGCTAGCTGATGAGGTTATGCCCGTCTCCCCTCGGAGCAAGGCTACCTGCCGGTGCAGGGACGTGTAGTGCGAAGATAGAAGGCCATGGCCGAACGGCTACGCGCTCATGGAGCGCCTACTCGGCCTTGTCGGCGCGGTTGAGGCGGGCGAGGTAGTCGTTGTAGGAGTCGAGGGCGGGGTCGGCGGTGCCGCCCGCCCGGTCGGCCCGGCGGTCGGAGCGCCGCGCCTGCCTCTCGTCGTCCCTGTACCACTGCACGGCGATGGCCAGCAGCACGATCACCGTCGGGATCTCGCCGAAGCCCCAGGCGATGGCCCCGCCGTCGTGCTGGGTCTGCAGCAGCGACTTGCCCCAGGTGCGGCCCAGCTGCTCGTACCAGCCGGACGCGATCACCGTGCCGGTCATCATCATCGCGATCCCGAAGAACGCGTGGAACGGCATGGTGACGAACAGCATCAGCAGCCGCCCGACGTGCGGCAGCCGGTTGGGAGCCGGGTCGATCCCGACGATCACCCAGAAGAACAGGCACCCGCTGAGCAGGAAGTGGAGGGTCATCCAGATGTGCCCGAGGTGCTCCTGCATGGCCGACTCGAACAGCGGCGTGAAGTACAGGGCGTACGTCGAGGCCACGAAGATGAAGGTGGCCACGCCGGGATGCGCGATGACCTTCGTGAACCGGCTGTGCAGGATGGTCGTGATCCACTCGCGCGGCCCCCGGTCGCCCCTGCGGGCGGCGGGCTTGAGAGCGCGCAGCGCCAGCGTGACGGGACCGCCGAGGACGAGGAAGATCGGCACGACCATGGAGAGCGTCATGTGCTCGATCATGTGCATGTCGAACATGACCTTGGCATAGCGGGCCAGGCCGCTCTGCGTGCTGAAGACGAGCAGCGCCACCCCGATGAACCACGACACCGTACGGCCCCAGGGCCACTTGTCGCCGCGCCGCAGCAGCCGGACCACACCGGCCGCGTAGAGGCCGCCCAGCAGGACGGCGACCAGGCCGAAGAACAGGTCGAACCACCACAGGGTGAACACGTTGCCGAGCGTGATCGCGGCCGGGAGCGGGAAGCCGAGCAGCTCGTAGGCCCGGTCGGCGGGCACGCTGAACTCGGGCGGCTGGGTGCGCGACAGCGCCACGGCGATGCCGACCGTGGCGAGCATGAGCAGCATCTCTCCGGCGGCCAGCCGGGTGAACGCCCCCGGCCTGCGCTTGTCCAGGTCGACCAGCGTGCGCTGCCGGTGCCAGTAGCCCACGTAGCCGAGCAGCACGAAGGCCACGATCTTGGCCAGGGCCAGCAGGCCGTACGTGCTGGTCCACAGGTCGGAGACCGCCGCCAGCCGAGCCACCAGGCTGAACACCCCGGACAGCCCCACCCCGGCGTAGCACCAGAGGGCCATGGTGGAGAAGCGGGCCGCGGCCACCTCCAGCCGGGGCTGCTTGCGCACGGCGTGCACCGCCAGCACGGCCAGCCCGCCGACCCACAGCGCGAGCGTCAGCAGGTGCAGCGCCACGGCCGAGGTGGCCAGGTCGTGGTTGGGAGAGGACGAGCTGTGCCCGGTGAGCGGCACGGGCAGCAGCGTCACCAGCGCGAACACCAGCAGCCCCGCAGCGGACCCGGCGGTGATGGCGCCGCGCGAGAACAGCGCGATCGCCACGCCGAACAGCACCACGAGCGTGAGCGCCACACCCTGCGTGGTCTGGGTGGCGTAGCTGGTGAGAATGGTGCGGTCGAGGATCTGGGGGACGGTCCTGCCGATGGAGTCGGCGGCGCCGAACACGATGGCGGCGAACGCGGACCCGGCCCAGGCCAGCGCCGCCCACGAGGCGGCCTGGACGTACTGGACGGCGCTCTTGCCGAGCATGCCCTTGTCGCTGGGCAGCAGCATGGCGGCCATCAGCAGCAGGCCGATGGTGGCCAGGCCCGACAGGTCCATGGCCAGCTTGGACAGCGGCAGCCCCCACCGGACGACCGTCCCGGAGTCGGGCAGGCCGGGGATGATCCTCGGGAACGCGCTGCCCCCGGCGATCATGCCGGCCGCCAGGGCCACGATCGCGATGACCGCCCCGGCGAACGCGAGCCGCGCCGCCCTGCTCATGGCTTCCTTCTCCGCGCGCTGAGCAGGAACCCGATGCCGATGCCGATGAGCGCGCCGATCACGATCACCAGCCAGACCGGGAACGTCACGTCCTGCTCGGCCGAGGCCTGGTCGGCGGCCGCGCCTTCGTCGGCGGCCACGGCCTGGTCGGCCGGCGACGCCTCGCCGGGCGAGGCCTGCGCCGGGGGCGGCGGCGCGGAGGCCGCGCTATCGGAGGCGGGCGGGCCGTCGCTGGGCGACGCCGGTGACGCCCCCTTCACCGTGAAGGGGATCTCGTCCTCGATGGGGTGCCCGTCGGACGACACGACCCGGTAGGCGATCGTGTATTCCCCGTCGGGCAGCGGCCCCTCGACCGCCTGCGTCACCACCTTGCCGTCCACCTCCGGCTTGCCGCGTTGGTGCTGGGCGTCGCCGGCGCCGCGCACGATCACGAACGGCTGGCGCACGCCGGCGGTGAACTCCAGCCGAACCTCGTCGAGGGTCTCGACCGACGTGCCCTTGGCAGGCGAGCTGCTCTTGAGCGCGTCATGCGCCAGCGCGGGGGCGGCGGTGACGAGCACGAGCAGGGCGGCGAGGACAGCGGTCAGCGCCGCGAGCGGGGATCTGTTCATGGCACCCCCAGGCTACCGACGCCACCACCCGGTCCTGACCCCGCTACAGCCCCGCACAGGCCAGGGCTCGCTGGTAGGCCGCGACGGCGTCGTCGGTCTCGCCCAGCATCTCCATGGTCTCGGCGGCGGCGTACCAGGTGCCGGCCACCCGTCCTGAGTCGGGCAGCGGCGCGAGGCGGTCGCGCACGGCGCGGGCGTGCACCCCGGCCTGCGTGAAGTCGCCCAGGGCTCCGTGGCCCCGGCTGATCAGCAGGTCGGCCTCCGCACCGAGGGCCCGCGCGTTGTCCGGCAGCGCCTGCTGGCCGGCCCGGACGTGGTCGAGCGCCTCGGCCGGCGAGCCCAGCACGATCTCGGCCCTGGCCAGCTCGATCCGGCACCGGGCCATGTCGACCGCGCTCGCCGAGGTCTGCGCCAGCTCCTCGGCGGCACGCGACAGGGCGTCGCGGGCGGCCCTCGCCTGGTCGGGACGGACCCTCAGGATCAGCGAACCGAACGCGGTCCGCATGCGGGCGATGTTGCGCGAATGGCCGGTCTCGGCCTGCACCGCGAGTGCGCGCTCGGCGAAACCGAGCGCTTCCGCGCCGTGCCCCGTGCTCTGCGCCACCAGCGCGGCGTTCCAGTTGGCGGCGACGATCGACCTGGGCGTGCCCAGCAGGTCGGCGGCGTTGAGGAGTTCGGCGGCGAACTGGCTGGCCCTGAGCATGTCGCCGCGCCAGAGGTAGGCGGACAGGAGCGTGGCCCCCAGCTCGACGTGCAGGTCCGTCCAGGTGGGGCGGCTGGAGCCGCCGAGGATCTGCTCTCCGACCTGGACCGCCTCGGTGAGCCTCTCGCTGTCGCGGTAGACCCGGCACAGGGCGATGGCCAGCTCGACCGCGCGCTCCGGAGTGGTCTCCTCGGTCCGCAGCCGGGTGAGGAGGGAGATCGCCTCGTCGAGCTCGCCGATCGCCTCGGTGGCCAGTGCCAGCCCGAATTCCGTATCTTGACGAAGCTTGGTGAGACCTGTCAGGTTGTTGTCCGTCAACAACTCAGCGAAGCGGGTGCGAGCCTCAGAGACCTCACCGTTCTCCAGGGCGAGCCGCGCGTAACCCAGCGCCAGCTCGATGTCTTCCATCTGCTCGGCCGTGACACCGTTGACCAGATAGGAGAGCGAACAGTCGAGCTTCTGAGCCAGCAGCTCCAGCACCGCCGGGGTCGGGGTCCGCTTACCGCTCTCGATCAGAGAGACGTAGCTGTCCGACAGCTCTGGATGCGCGAGCTGCGCCTGCGACAGGCCTCGTTGACGCCTGACTGTCTTGATACGGAGTCCGACCATGTCAGATGTGGTCACAGCTGCCGCTCCCTGAGATTATTACGTCCAAGCACCACAAGTAGGCGAGGGAGAGACCCCCATGCGCACCCGTACTGCTCTGGCCGTACTCGTTGCCGCGATTACGGCCGTTGTGGCCGTAGGAGGCAATGTTACGACCGTAAGTGCCGACTCGTCTCCTGTGCAGATGCAGGCAGATGTTTCTCCTTGCTGCTGAGCGAGGGACGACCACCACTCTCCAGGCGGGGCGGCGCACGGTGTTGACGTGCACGCGCTGCCGCACCGCACAGGCGTTCCACGAGCGGCGCCGTCGAGGAAGGTGACAGCGGCCAGACCGCGAAGGAGCGGCGTACGCCCCCCGGCAGCGTGGCCGGCAACAGCGCGTGCGAGCAAATCAGATCGTCGGCCCTCACACCTCCGGCACGAGCCCCGGCGGGCCGCCTGGCATGGCCCGCTTCCTCCGCGCCGCCCTTGACGGCGGCAGCACCGGTCAGAGCCGCTCAGCCCCACGCGAAGACGGGTGCCGGGCAGGGCGGCCAGCACCTTCACCCCGGTCATCCCGGTCACCCAGGCGCGTGGCCGCTCGGTGGCGTCCGCTCGGACGGCTCGCTCACGTCGGCGCCGAGCAGGTAAGCGCCCAGCTCAGGCCCCCATCACCCGATATATCGGGCTATCCATCCACTTCTCCGCCTGCAGCCACTTCGCCGGAAAGGTCCACGGAGCCGGTACGGAGTTGGCCATACTTGATCGGCAGACGATTGCGGGGAACGATGCCGGAGACGAGCATGGTGTGGACGAGGCGGGCGGTGCTGCTGGCCGGAGGGTTACTGGCCACGGGATGCAGCGGCCCTCGCCGGCCGTCGATCCAGAGCGAGGACTACGGGTCCGGCACGGGGACCGGCAAACGGCTGCGCAAGGTGCTCGAGCGCCGGGCCAAGGCGCTCAAAGACGGGGATGAGAAGGCGTACCTGGCCGATCTCGACCAGTCCGACGACGAGCTCGTCACGTACGAGAAACTCGTCTTCTCGAACCTCCGGCAGTTCGAACTGGCTGACGTCCACTACATCTCCGACCGCGTGAGCGAGCGGACGCTCGCGAACGGCGAGGTCAGTTTCGGGCCGGTCGTGCGCGTGGCGAAACTCACCGCGGACGAGGGGCCGGGCGACATCGCGCCCGGCGAGAGCTTCGTCTACCGGTTCAAGGACGACGTCATCACCGGCATCACCCCGGCGACCCGGAAGAACCGCAAGAAGCTGGGCGCTTCCGGGCCGCTCGCGGACGCGCCCTGGCACACCGACGCGCTGAAGGTCACCCAGGTCGGCGAGAAGATCTGGCTCGCGGGCGACCGCTCCGTCACCGACCTCGACCGCTACGCCGCGGTCGCCGAACGGGAGCTGCGGACCGTCGAAGGGCTCTGGGACGACCGGCTCACGTACCCCGGGTACGTGCTCTTCTTCACGCGGAGCGCCACGAACTTCCGCCAGTGGTTCGGCCTGGGCACCGACGACGACTTCAACGCGCGCAATCTCGGCTACCAGGTTCGCCTGCTCGGCGTACGCAAGGACGGCCTGATCTACCAGGGCGAATACGCCGCGTCCAGGATCGTGGTGAACCTGAGCAACCACAAGGACGGCGACCCCGCGGCCACGATCCGGCACGAGCTGGCGCACGCGGTGACCGCGCGGGCCACGATGACCGACTACGGCGACTGGGGCCCGCCGATCTGGGCGATCGAGGGTTTCGCCCGCTACATCGAGACCGTCGGCGCCCCGGCGCGCGCATCGGCGATCCGCGCCGAGGTGGCCGCGGGAGTCCGGGCCGGCAAGTTCCGCGGGGCGCCGCCCGGCCGAACGGCTTTCTACGGGCGGGACATCTCCTTCAACTACGCGCTCGGTTCGAGCGTCTTCAGCCTCGCCGAACGGCTCAAGGGCAGGAAGGCGGCGGTGGAGCTGTACGCGCAGATCATCAAGCACCCCGACTCGAGCGGTTCCTTCTTCGAGTTACCGATCTTCGACGGCATGGCCCGGGAGGTGCTCGGCATCTCGGCGAGCGCCTTCCGGAGCCGGTGGAACGGCTTCGTCCGGAACGGTTCCTGACATGGCGGCCCGCTCACGCCGGACCATCGTCACCGTGGCCGGCCTGCTCGCACTCCTCCTCGCCGGCACGGGCGCGTACCTGTTCACCCGCGACATCCGCCTCAACCAGTTCACGCAGTCGTGCGGCTCCCGCGACTGCATCCCCGGTCTCCAGGCGTCCGGCGTGACGGAGGCCCTGAAGAAGAAGGGGCACAGTTGCAAGCGCCAGGAACACGACTCCTGGTTCTGCGACCTGGTGATCGGCTCCATGACCTTCAAGGCGACGATCTCCTTCTCCGACGGATACGTCTACCGGCTCACCGCCGACGTCTTCCACGCCGACAACGGCAAGCTCACCAAGGCGGGGATGGCGTACCTGACCTGGTTCGCCACCCTCCCCTACCGGGACGACCCCGCGACCTCGGCCGACATCACGAAGTGGCTGGCCGAGCAGGTGGCCGCGGCGAAGGACACCAAGGCCAGGATCGCCGACTACGAGTACGTCCTGCTGACTCCCCAGAAGTCCGTCGAGCTCGACATCAGGATCCCCTCATGAACCCAGTTCAGTACTCGCCTGACGGCAGGTTCTGGTGGGACGGCGCGGCCTGGCGCCCGGTCCAGCCCCCGCCACAGCCCGTACCACCGCACACGGGTCCACCGCATCCAGCACCACCGCAACCAGGACCACCTCAGCCCGGTCCACCGCATTCGGGACCGCAGCACCCGGGACCGCCTCAACCAGGGCCACCGCAACCTGGGCCGCAGTATCCCGGCCCGCCGCAGCCGGGGGTGCCGCATCCGGGCGGGCCCGGCTCTCCGAGGAAGAAGGGCCTGCTCCTACCCCTGATCGGCGTCCTGTTACCGGCCCTTCTCCTGGGTGGAGTGCTGGGCGGCGTCACGGGCCTGGTCACCACGGGGGTGCCGGGAAGCACCACCCCACCCGCCTTCGCCGCCGACTTCCCCGGAGGGGATCAGCAGTACCTGCCGAGCGTGACCCTCGCCATGATCGTCGACGACTGGATGAAGAAGGCGAACTCCTGGAAGTGCACCCAGGAAGCGGGCGACCCGGATGCCTGGAGCCGCGCCAAGCAGCGAACGACATGCGAGCCACCTGACGGGAGGGGGGACATGTACGTGGACATCGAGTACGACGCCCCCGACAAGGTCAAGGTCGTGGAGGCCACCTGCCGCCTCGGCAACTACACCCGGGCGTGCACCACCCTCTTCTCCACGATGGCGGACGCGGTCTTCATAGGCCGGCCCAAACTGCGCAAGAGCGTGGCGGCGTGGGCGAAGAAGAACGCCGACAGCGAGAGGCACACGATCATCGGCGGTGTCCGCCTGCAAGCCAACCTGGAACCCCACGGCCTGCGCATCACCCCTGAGGTGTGACCAGCGGGCGTGTCCGGGGCGCGGGCGCCCCCGCCTACGAATCCGACTCCGAGCCGTCGCCCAGGACGTCGTCGATGTGCGTGGCTTCGAGAGCGCGCCGCAGCCAGACCTCCAGAAGGGCCAGGTCGGTGCACGTGGTGATCTGCTGGTGCTGGTCGGGAGGAACGTCGATGCCGCGGAAGCGGAGAACGGCGAGCACGGAGGCCGCCTCTCCCGCGGCCCGGCCTTCTTCCCGACCTTCCTCCCGGCCTTCTTCCCTGCCCTTTTCCCGGCCTGCGTCCCGGCCCTTGCGGTACAGGTTCTGGGCCCAGGGGCTGTGCTCGGGGATGTAGATCGTCACGGTCTCCTCCAGAAGCCGGCGTGCGTGCGGCGCGGCCATGTCGATAGTGTAACCAAAGAGGGACGCTGCGTCGTCGGCCGGCAGGTCGGCGAGCAGTTTGATGAACGCCTCTGCGACCTCCGGCAGGTGGCCGTGCGCCATCACCGACAGCGCCGCTGTCAGCAGGTCCGCGGCCATCTGATGCGGGTCGGTCAGGACGGGGATGTGGTCGGGCCCGACGATCACGGGGCGCATCGTGATGGTCAGGCAGCCGCTGCAGATTTGTACCGGCGCGAGGAAGCGCCCCGCACCGGGAGTCCGGCAGGACCTCGACGATGGTGGAGAACCATCGGTCCTGGAGCGGACCGCCGAACACGACGGTCTCGGCATGCATCTCCCTGGAGATGCGGTCTCGTAGGTCTCCTGGCCCGACCCACAGCGGACCGTCGGTCGGCAACTTGATGCCGCCAACCTCGCGCAGCAGGCGTATCGGCAGGTCGAGATGGTGCTCGTTGCCTGTAGGCCGTCACGACAGTGGCCACAAATTTGGGGTTGACGGCCTGGTCACCGTGGCGGGCCCGTGTCCCGTAGGGCCAGGTAGAAGTCGACCCGGTCCGCCATCGTCGCCAGGTTCCGGCCGGTCAGCTCCTCGATCCTGCGGATGCGGTAGCGCACGGTGTTGACGTGCACATGGAGCTGTTCCGCGCAGGCGTTCCACGAGCCCGCGCAGTCGAGGAAGATGCCGAGGGTGCGCACCAGCTCGGACTGGTGCCTGCGGTCGTAGTCCAGGAGCGGCGACAGCAGGCGGGCCGAGAAGGAGCGGCGCACGTCTCCCGGCACCGTGGCCAGCAGTAGCGCGTGCGTGTAGATCTCGTCGCTGGTCACCACCCCTCCGGCGCGGGCCTCGGCCAGCCGCCTGGCGTGGCCCGCTTCCTCCACGCCGCCCTTGACGGCGGCGGCGCCGGTGAGCGAGCCGCTCAGCCCCACGCAGAGGCGGGTGCCGGGCAGGGCGGCCAGCACCTCGGCGCCGGCGCGGAGTCGCTCTGCCAGTTCGGCGGTGGTGTGCCCGCGCAGCGGCGCCAGCGCCACCGCGCCATCCGTGCCCGCGACATAGGGGGCCCGCGCGACACCGGCCCCGCCGTCGGCGCCCGGCGCACCGGCCCTGCCCGCCGTGAGCGCCTCACCTGCCGTGAGTTCCCCGCCTGCCGTGAAGGTCGCGCCGGTGGCGGCCACGATCTCGCGGCCGAGCAGTTCCTCCACGACCTGGCCGCCCAGCGTGGCCGGCCCGGGATCGCCGGGACGCGGCTGGTCGACCTCCAGGGTGGCGTTCACGATGGCGTACGGCTCGGTCGCCTCGATCCCGCACGTCCGCAGCCTGGCGTTGAGCTCGGCCACGTCCGACTCGGCCAGGGCGGCGACGACGAGCTGCTCGATCAGGCGGCGCTCGACGCGGCGGCCCTCCTCCATGCGCCCGCGCTCCAGCCCGACGCAGGCGGCCAGCTCGTAGCCCAGGTCGGCCCGGTCGAGGAGGTCGCCGTCGCAGGCCAGCACCCAGCCGGCGGCGCGGTGGCCGCGCCCGACGGCGAAGAGTGTGTGCTCGCCGACGTGCGCGGGCAGCCGGGGCGCGGTGAGGTAGGCGCGCGCCAGCCGTACCGGATCGTCGGCGGCGCCCACGATCACCTCACCGGACGCCGACAGGACGGCGCCGGTGACGCCGAGCTCGGCGGCGGTCAGCTCGAACAGCTCGCTCAGCCCGGCGCCCTCGGCGATGGCGGCGACGAGCCTGCGGTGGCGGCCGAGCGCGTCGCGGACGTCGCCGGAGAGCCGGGGCACGACCAGCTCCGCCAGCGTCCGGAACGACACCTCGGTGGGCACCTCGATGAGCGGCAGGCCGGCGGTCTCGCACGCCGCCACGAGGTCGGCGGGGATGTGGCCGAGCCACGCCTGACCGGCGCCGAGCGCGGCCACGCCGGACCGGACGAGGGCCGCGACGAACTCCCCGGAGTCGCCGGGCTCGTGCCACCACATCAGGCCGGACAGCACGAGCTCGCCGCCGGCCAGGTAGCGGCCCGGTTCGGGCAGGTCCGTGATGTGCACGGTGCCGAACTCGCGTGCGGGGTCGCCGGCGAGCAGCCTCAGGTGCAGCTCGTCGATGGCCAGCAGGTCAGAGATGCGCACTTGGAGGAATATACAAGCCGGTCGGGGCATCCGCTGACCGGGATTTCACGCGGCGCGCATAGGAGTCGGCGGGGCGGCGGTGCTCTACTCGGAGAATGACGGAGACGACCCTGCGGCACGGAGTGGGGACGAGCGCGCGCCGCCCGGACGCGGCGCTGAAGGTGAGCGGCGAGTTCGCCTACGCCTCCGACCTGTGGCTGGACGGCATGGTGTGGGGCGCGACGCTGCGCAGCCCGCACCCGTCGGCGTGGATCCGCTCGATCGACGTGGGTCCCGCGTTGCGGATCCCGGGCGTGCTGACCGTGCTGACGCACGAGGACGTGCCGGGTGAGAAGTTCTACGGGCTGGACCACAGGGACCAGCCGGTGCTGGCCATCGACGAGGTCCGCTACCAGGGCGAGCCGGTGGCCGTGGTCGCGGCCGACCATCCGGAGACGGCCCGCAGAGCGGCCGAGGCGATCGTGGTCGCGTACGAGCCGCGCGAGGCGGTGACGGACCCCCGCCAGTCGCGGCGGTTCGTCCGGCACCAGCCGGTGCGGCGCGGTGACACGTTCGAGGCCGAGGTCGTCGTCACCGGCGAGTACGAGGTCGGCATGCAGGATCAGGCCTTCCTCGGCCCGGAGTCGGGCCTCGCGGTCCCGGCGGAGGACGGCGGCGTGGACCTGTACATCGCCACCCAGTGGCTGCACGTCGACCGCGACCAGCTCGCCCCCTGCCTGGGCCTGCCCCCGGACAAGGTACGGCTGACGCTGTCGGGCGTCGGCGGCGCGTTCGGCGCCAGGGAGGACCTGTCGATGCAGGCGCACGCCTGCATGCTGGCGCTGCGGCTGAACCGGCCCGTGAAGATCGTGTACGGGCGGGAGGAGTCGTTCTTCGGCCACGTGCACCGCCACCCGGCCCGGATGCGCTACGAGCACGGCGCGACCCGTGACGGCCGGCTGGTCTATGTCAAGGCCGACATCCTGCTGGACGGCGGCGCGTACTGCTCCTCCTCCCCCGCCGTCGTCGGCAACGCGGCGTCGCTGGGCGTTGGCCCGTACGAGGTGGAGAACGTGCGGGTGGACGCGACCGGCGTCTACACCAACAACCCGCCGTGCGGCGCGATGCGCGGGTTCGGCGCGGTCCAGGCGTGTTTCGCGTACGAGTCACAGATGGACCGGCTGGCCGAGGCGTGCGGCCTGTCGCCCGTGGAGATCCGGGTGCGCAACGCCGTCTCGCAGGGCTCCCATCTGATCACCGGCCAGGTGATCGACTCCCCGGCCCCGCTCGCCGGGATGCTGCGCGAGCTGGAGGCGATGCCGCTCCCTGGGCCCCTCGCTGGGCCGCTCCCTGGGCCGCTGCCCGACGGCGTCCCCGAGGGCCTGCTCTCCAGGCCGGGCGGCGTCTCCCAGACCACGCACGGCGAGTCCGTCCGGCGCGGCGTCGGCTACGGCGTCGGCATCAAGAACATCTGCTTCTCCGAGGGCTTCGACGACTACTCCACGGCCCGGGTCCGCGCCGAGCTGGTCGGCGGCGAGCCGCACGTCACCGTGCACACGGCGGCGGCCGAGGTCGGCCAGGGCCTGGTGACGGTCCAGGCCCAGATCGCCCGTACGGAGCTCGGCATCGCGAACGTGACCGTGGCCACCGCCGACACCTCGGTCGGCTCGGCCGGCTCCTCGTCGGCCTCGCGCCAGTCGTACGTGACCGGCGGGGCGGTCCGGGCGGCCTGCCTGGCCGTCAGGGAGCGGTTCGAGGGGCTGCCGCCGGAGAAGGCGCTGGAGGCGTTCGGGCCGATCGAGGAGACGCGCGAGTTCCGGCACCGGCCGACGTACCCGATGGACCCGCTCACGGGCCAGGGCGACTCCCACACGCAGCTCGCCCTGTGCGTGCACCGGGCCGTCGTGGACGTGGACGTGGAGCTGGGGCTGGTCAAGGTGGTGGAGCTGGCGGCCGTCCAGGACGTCGGCACGATCCTGAACCCGCAGGCGCTGGAGGGCCAGATCCACGGCGGCTCGGCGCAGGGGCTCGGGCTGGCGCTCATGGAGGAGATCCAGGTCCGGGACGGCCGGGTGCTGAACCCGTCGTTCACCGACTACCTCATCCCCACCATCCTCGACATGCCGCCCATGCAGCTGAAAATCCTGGAAAATCCGGACCCGGCGGCGCCGTACGGGCTGCGCGGCGCCGGCGAGCCCCCGACCCTCTCCTCCACCCCCGCCATCGCCGCCGCGGTCCGCGCCGCGACCGGGCTCCGGTTGACGCGCGTTCCGATCAGGCCGGAAGATATCGCCTTGTTCGAGAACGGGGAGGTATCCGATGACAAGCGCACGTGATGCGGCCGAGGCCGAGTTCAAGCGGTTCGACGCCGACGGCGACGGCCTGCTGACGGCCGCCGAGATCCGGCAGGCCAACGAGGCGCTGGGCGGGCTCGGCGCGTCCGAGAGCGAGATCGAGGCGTTCATCACCTCGGCCGACAGCGACGGCGACGGGACGATCGGGCTGGAGGAGTTCGTCGCCCTGGTGGGCCACGGGCGCCACGAGAAGGCGTGATCTCGTCCCCCGCCGGGTAGCAAACCGGCGTTCCCCCTGATCATCACGGAGGGGGCGTCGGTGCTCGACCGGTTCTTCGAGCTCACCGGGCGGGGGACCACCGTCGGCCGCGAGATGCGTGGCGGCGTGACCACGTTCGTGGCGATGGCCTACATCGTCCTGCTCAACCCGATCATCCTCGCCGGCGCCACGGACGTCACCGGCGCCCGGCTGTCCATCGCGCAGCTGACCACGTCGACCGCGCTGGCCGCGGCCGTCTCCACGCTGCTGATGGCCGTGGTCGGCAACGCCCCCTTCGGCCTGGCCGCCGGGCTCGGGCTCAACGCGGTCGTCGCCTACCAGGCGGCGCCCCACATGACCTGGCCCGAGGCGATGGGGCTGGTGGTGCTGGAGGGCCTCGTCATCATCGTGCTGGCCGTGACGGGCCTGCGCACGCTGATCATGAACGCGATCCCGCTGGCGCTCAAGCACGCCATCAGCGTCGGGATAGGCCTGTTCATCGCGCTGATCGGCCTCGTGGACGCCGGTTTCGTGGCGCGCGGCACCGGCACGCCGGTGCAGCTCGGCGCCACGGGACACCTCACGGGCTGGCCGGTCGCGGTGTTCTGCTTCGGCCTGCTCCTGATGATCGCCCTGTACGCGCGCAGGACCCCGGGCGCCATCCTCATCAGCATCATCCTGACGGCGATCCTGGCGATCGCGGTCAACTCGCTGGCCAGGATCGCGCCGGGATCGTGGGGCGTGGTGACGCCGCGCGTGCCCGAGCGCCTGATCGCGGCCCCGGACTTCGCGCTGGTCGGCGCCTTCGACGTGACCGGCGGGTTCGCCAGGGCGGGGGCGCTGACGGCGGCCGTGGTGCTGTTCACGCTGGTGCTGTCGGGGTTCTTCGACGCGATGGGCACGATCATCGGCGTCAGCGACGAGGCGGGGCTGGTGGACGAGCGCGGCCAGGTGCCCCGGCTGGGCCGCGTCCTGACCGTGGACGGCGTGGCGGGCGTCGTGGGCGGCTCGGTGAGCGCCTCGGCCAACACCGTCTTCGTCGAGTCGGCCGCCGGGGTCGGCGAGGGCGCGCGCACCGGGCTGGCGAGCGTCGCCACCGGGGCGCTGCTCGGGCTGACGATGCTGGTCACGCCGCTGGCCTCGGTGGTCCCGGCCGCCGCTGCGGCGCCCGCGCTGGTGCTGGTGGGGGCGCTGATGATGACGCAGAGCAGGAACGTGCCCTGGGGCGACCCGGACGTGGCCGTGCCGGCGTTCCTGACGATCGCGCTGATGCCGTTCACGTACTCGATCACGAACGGCGTGGGCGCGGGCGTGATCGTCTACACGCTCGTCAAGGCCGTCAGGGGACGCCTGTCCGAGATCCCGTGGTTGCTCTGGATCGTCTCGCTGGTCTTCCTGGCCTACTTCGCGATCGACTGGCTGGAGGAGGTCTTCGCCTAGCGGATGTCGCCGCTGTTGCAGGCCACGCCGTTGCCGTCCACGTCGACGTACCAGGAGTATTCCTCGTGCGTGCCCCTGTGGTAGGGGCCGTAGCCGGCGGTCACGGCCTCCTTGCAGCTGGCGAACCGCTTGTCGGGGGTGCGCCGGGAGCCCGGCGCGGGGTCGGTGGTGCCGGTCGTCCCGGTGCCCGGCTGTCCGGTGGTGACCGGTTGCCCCGTGGTGACCGGCTGTCCGGTGGTGCCGGGCTGGGCGGGCGTCCCCGTGCCGGTGGGGTCAACCGGCGACGTGCCGGTGCCGGGGCTCGACGTCGTGCCGGTGGCGGGGCTGGACGTGCCGCCCAGCAGGCGGGCCACCAGGGCGTCGGCCTCCGCCTGCTCGAACCCGGCGATGCTCATGCTGTCGCCGTTCATGTACTGGGTGACGACGGGCGCGGCCAGCACGACCTTGGGGGCGTCGGGCTGCTCGGGGGCCAGGACGACGGCGAGCTGCCGCTGGTCGGGCACCAGCTCGTCGACGAGCTGCACGACCCGCTCCTTGAACGCCGGCGCGATCGCGATGCGCACCGAATACTGCCCGTCGTTCTCGCGCACCGCCTCGATCTCCTGCACGGCGCCGACCGTGACGCCGTCCTCCAGGAGGTAGCAGGTGGTCTGCTTCTCGTCCAGCACGGCCTGGACGCCGGGGCAGGGCGCCGCCTGGGTCGACCGGACGGGGGCGAAGTGGACGGGCACCGCGAGGTGCCGCGGCGGCGTGCCGCCTAAGATCGGCGAGTCGGGGCTCCTGGTCATCAGGACGGCGACCGTGCCGAGCACGCCCGCGATGAGCACGACGAGAACGAGCGAGACGATCAGCACGATGGTGGTGAGTCGGCTGGCCTTCGGCTCCCCCGGGTCCGCTGTCTGCGGCTCTTCGGGCTTGTCCATCGATGACGATCCCATCCTGACGTTCGGGCTGCGGTGAGCCTATCGAGGTCCGGCTGCACCGAGGTAATCAGCCGGACAATCATCATTTTTCCGGGGTATGGGAGGAAAGATGGTGGTGTAAGAGGATCTCGCCGAGAAGAGCTCGACCATGAAGATCGGCGTTCCACGAGAGGTCAAGAACAGCGAATACCGCGTGGCGCTCACCCCGGCCGGCGTCCACGAGCTGGTGCGCCACGGCCACCAGGTCTTCGTCGAGCGGGAGGCGGGCCTCGGCTCCTCGATCCCCGACGCCGGCTACGCCGCGGCCGGCGCCGTCCTGGTCCAGGACGCCGACGAGGTCTGGGCGGCCGGCGACCTGGTTATGAAGGTGAAGGAGCCGGTGCCCGAGGAGTACCACCGGTTGCGCGAGGGGCAGGTGCTCTTCACGTACCTGCACCTGGCCGCCTCCAAGGGGTGCACGCGGGCGCTGCTCGACTCGGGGTGCACCGCGATCGCGTACGAGACCGTCCAGACGCCGGACGGGGCGCTGCCGCTGCTCGCGCCCATGTCGGAGGTGGCGGGGCGGCTCGCGCCGCAGGTGGGGGCGTACCACCTCATGCGGCCCAGGGGCGGCAGGGGCGTGCTCATGGGCGGCGTGCCCGGCGTGCGGCCGGCCGGCGTGGTGGTCATCGGGGCGGGGGTGTCCGGCATGAACGCCGCCGCCATCGCCCTGGGCATGGGGGCCGAGGTGCTGCTGCTCGACACCAACATCGACAAGCTGCGCCATGCCGACCTCGTCCACCAGGGACACTGCAGGACCGTCGCCTCCAACACGCTGGAGATCGAGCGGGCGGCGCTGGAGGCGGACCTGGTCATCGGCGCGGTGCTGGTGCCCGGCGCCAAGGCGCCCGAGCTGGTGAGCAACGACCTGGTGAGCCGGATGAGGCCGGGCTCGGTGTTGGTGGACATCTCGATCGACCAGGGCGGCTGCTTCGAGGACTCCCGGCCGACCACGCACGAGCGGCCCACGTACGAGGTGCACGAGTCGATCTTCTACTGCGTGGCCAACATGCCCGGCGCGGTGCCGCACACCTCGACGTACGCGCTGACCAACGTGACGCTCCCGTACGCGCTGGCCGTCGCCGACCTCGGCTGGCGGCGGGCCATGCGCGAGGACAGGGCCCTCGCGCTGGGGCTGAGCACCCACGAGGGCCGGCTGACCAGCCGCCCGGTGGCCGAGGCGCACGGGCTGGAGTGGACCGCGCCGGAGCGCGTCCTCTCCTGACCGGCGGCGCCCCGGGACCACCCGGCGACGCGGGCTACTTCGTCTGCTCCATCGGCGCCTGCTGGTTCCCCGTGGGCTCCGGCGGCAGCGGCGCCTGGTCGGCCGTCGTGGTGATGGCGTCGGGACCGCCGCACACGGCGCCGGGCTCAGGCGTGTCCGCGCCGTTCTGGTACTTCTTGATGAACGCCACGAGCTTGGGGTCGGCCGGGTCGGTCAGCTTGAGCTGGTGCCCCCACGTCGACGCGACCACCGGCGACGGCAGGTCGGGGTACGGGCTGACCAGCATGTAGTCCTGCTGGCCCGTGGAGGTGGCGACGTCCTTCAGCTTGTCGATCTGGGCCTTGGGCAGGTCGGGACGGTAGGTGATCCAGACGGCGCCGTGCTCCAGCGAGTGCACGGCGTGCTCGTTGTGGATCGGCTTGTCGTAGATCGCGCACTGCTGCCAGTAGTTGTTGTGCTGGCCGCCGACCGGGGGCGTCTCCTTGTACGTGACCGCCGTCCACACGTGCTGACCGGCCTCGTACGAGTAGTCGCTCACCCCGGCGAGCGAGCTCTCCTGGGCCCGCTTGACCAGGTAGAAGCCGACCAATCCGACGAGAACCACGATGATGAGACCGCCGGTGCCCCAGATGAGCAACGCGGCACGGCGTTGCTTGCGCTTCTGCTCGGCCCGCATCTTGGCCAGATGCTCGCGCCTCGCCTGCGTCTTCTCCTTCGTCATCGTTCTCCCATCGGCGTGCCAACTCCGGTCACCCTATTGCCTCATGGGGTATGCGGAGAATACGACCCCTATAAGGGTCGGATCACAATGCGCCCTTCCGATGAGTACGCTGGACGGGCCATGGAAAAGCCCGTGAGGAATCCCGTCCTGATCGCCTGCGGCGTGCTGGTGCTCGTCGTGGCCGCCTTCCTGCTGTTCTTCCGCGACGGCACGCCCGGTGACACCTCGCCGGAGGCGGGGTTCGCCCGCGACATGGCCACGCATCACGCGCAGGCCGTCGACATGGCGTTCACCATCCGCGACAAGGGCCCGGCCAAGGAGATCGCCAGCCTGGCCTTCGACATCATCAACACCCAGGCCAACCAGCGCGGCATGTTCCTGGGCTGGCTGCAGCAGTGGGGGCTGCCCCAGGCGACCGACCAGAAAGAGATGGCCTGGATGAACGGCCACGGCCACGGCGGCACCGCCTCCGCCACGCCGGGGCTGATGCCTGGCATGGCCACGCCCGAGCAGCTGACCCAGCTGAAGCAGGCGCAGGGCACGCAGGCCGAGGTGCTGTTCCTGCAGCTGATGATCCGCCATCATGAGGGCGGCGTGCAGATGGCCGAGGGGCTGCTCAAGCTGTCCACCCGCCCCGAGGTGGTCGGCATGGCACAGAAGATCATCCAAGGTCAGAGCGGGGAGATCAAGCTGATGACGGAGATGCTGCACAAGCGCGGCGCGCAGCCGTACCCGTCGATCCTGACGTCCCAGTAGCCCGGTGGACGCCGACGCCGTCGTCGTGGGGTCGGGACCCAACGGGCTCGTCGCCGCCGTCACGCTCGCCCGCGCGGGGCGCAGGGTGCTGCTGCTGGAGGCGGCCGACCGGTTCGGCGGCGGGCTGCGCTCGGCCGAGCTGACGCTGCCCGGCCGGGTCCACGACGTGTGCGCCACCGTGATGGCGATGGCGCTGGCCTCGCCCGCGTTCCGGTCGCTGGAGCTCAAGGGCGTGCAGTTCGCCCATCCTCCCGTCGCCGCGGCCCATCCCCTCGACGACCGGCCCGCCGTGCTCGTGCACCGCGACGCCCGGTGTACCGCCGAGGGGCTCGGGCGCGACGCGCGGGCGTGGCTGGCGACCGCCGGAGCGGCGGCGCGCGGCGGCCTGCCGCTGGTGGAGCTGCTGCTCAAGCCGCTCGGCCCGTGGCGACTCGACGTGCCGGCGTTCGCGCGGGCGGCCCGGTTCGGGGCGGCGGCCGTGCTGCCGGCCACGACGCTCGCCCGGCGGGTGTTCGGCACCGTGGAGGGGCGGGCGCTGATCGCCGGCATGGCCGCGCACACGGTGAACGACCTGCGCTCGCCCCTCACCGGCGGCTACGGGCTGATGCTGGCGGCCCTGGCCCACCTGGTGGGCTGGCCGCTGGTGCGCGGCGGGTCGCAGGTGCTGGCCGACGCGCTGGTGGCCGAGCTGAGATCGCTGGGCGGGCAGGCGGTCACCGGCCACCGCGTGCGCCGCCTCGCCGAGCTGTCCGCGCCGACGGTGGTGCTGGACGTCTCGCCCCGGCAGCTCCTCGCCATGGCCGACCTGCCCCCGGCGTACCGCCGGCGGCTGTCCCGCTTCCGGCGGGCTCCCGGCGTCTTCAAGATGGACTGGGCGCTCGACGGGCCGGTGCCGTGGCGCGACCCGGGGGTCGCCGGCGCGGGGACGGTGCACCTGGGCGGGACGCTGGAGGAGATCGCGCTGAGCGAGGCGGAGACGGCCGCCGGGCGCCACTCGCCCCGTCCGTACGTGCTGGCGGTCCAGCCGTACGCGGCCGACCCGACGCGGGGCGGGCACACGCTGTGGGCGTACTGCCACGTGCCCAACGGCTCGGACGTGGACATGACGGACGCCATCGAGACCCAGATCGAGCGGTACGCGCCGGGCTTCCGCGACCGGGTGCTGGCCCGGCACGCGATGGGGCCGGCCGCCCTGGAGGCCGCCAACCCCAACCTGGTGGGGGGCGACATCACCGGCGGGCTCACCAGCCTGGCGCAGTTCCTGCGCCGTCCCGTCTGGTCGCCCGCGCCGTGGCGCACGCCGCTGCCGGGGGTGTTCCTCTGCTCGGCCTCCACTCCCCCGGGGCCCTCGGTGCACGGGATGGGCGGCTGGCAGGCGGCCCGCCTCGCCCTCCGCGCCGGATGACCCCGGCAGGAGCGGCCGGTCAGGCCGAGCGCATCTCCTCGGCGACGGCGGCGGCGAAGGCGTCCACGTCGGCCTCGGTCGTGTCGAACGCGCACATCCACCGCACCTCCCCCGTGGCCTCGTTCCACGTGTAGAAGCGGAAGCGCTTCTGCAGCCGCGCCGTCACGTCGGGCGGCAGGACGGCGAAGACGGCGTTGGCCTCCACCGGGCGCGACAGCGACACCCCCGGGATGCCGCCGATCGCGTCGGCCAGCCGCCGGCCCATGGCGTTGGCGCGGCGGGCGTTGCGCAGCCACAGGTCGCCCGACAGCAGCGCCTCGAACTGCGCCGACACGAACCGCATCTTCGACGACAGCTGCATGAACGTCTTGCGGATGTAGTCGACCCCGCTGGCCGCGCCGGGGTTGAGGACGACGACCGCCTCGCCGTACAGCATGCCGATCTTGGTGCCGCCGAACGACAGCACGTCCACCCCCACGTCCGTGGCCAGCGCCCGCAGCGGGACGTCGAGCGCGGCGGCCGCGTTGGTGAGGCGGGAGCCGTCGAGGTGGACGAGCAGCCCCAGGTCGTGGGCGTGCGAGCAGATCGCCGCGAGCTCGTCGGCCGTGTAGAGAGTGCCGAGCTCGGTGGTGTTGGAGACGGACACCACGCGCGGCTGCGCCCGGTGCACGTCGCCGAACCCCCACGCCTGCCGGTCGATCAGCTCCGGCGTGAGCTTGCCGTCGGGCGTGGGCACGGTGAGCAGCTTGATGCCGCCCGCCACCTCGGGCGCGCCGCCCTCGTCGGTGTTGATGTGGGCGCTCTCCGCGCAGATGACGGCCTCCCAGTGGGCGGTCATGGAGCGCAGCGAGACGACGTTCGCGGCGGTGCCGTTGAAGACCGGCCAGGCCTGCGCCTGCTCGCCGAAGTGCGTCCTGAAGACCTCCCGCATGGCCTCGGTGTAGACGTCGTCGCCGTAGGCGGTCTGGTGGCCGCCGTTGGCGGTGGCGATGGCCTGGAGGATCTCGGGGTGCACCCCGGCGTAGTTGTCGCTGGCGAAGGCCTTGAGCCGGGGGTCGTGCCGGGGGTTCACGCAGTCAGGTCCAATCGGGTGCCGTTGAGCTCGGCGGCGGGGCGGTCGTAGAGACCGCCGATGGCCGCCGCGAGGTCGTGTACGTCGGTGAAGCCGGCGAACTTGGCGTCGGGCTTCCTGGCCCGCATGGCGTCGTTCACCAGGGCGTTGACGACCAGGACGACCGCCGCGCTGTCGGTGCCGGACAACGCGTCGGCCAGGGAGCGCGTCCACGCCTCCGCCGCCGCCTTGGCCGTGGCGTAGACGGCGCCTCCGGCGCTCGGCCGCTCGGCCGCCTTGGCCGAGACGATCACGAAGCGGCCGTTCTCGCTGCGCCGCAGCAGCGGCTCGAAGGCCAGCGACACGTGCTGGAGCGTGCGGATCAGCAGGTCGTGCAGGACGTCCCAGTCGTCGAGGCTGGTCTCGGCGAACGAGGACGCGCCCCGCCACCCGCCGACCAGGTGCACCACGCCGTCCACGCGGCCGTGCTCCCGCTCGATCCGGTCCGCCAGCGCCTGGACGGCGTCACGGTCGAGCAGGTCGACGTCCTCTCCCGCACGGCCATCACGGTCGACGCCGATCACGGTGTCACCGTTTTTCTCGAAATATCCCCGTACGGCCTCGCCAGTCGGTCCACCGGCGCCCGTCACCAGGATGATCATGCGCGCAGCCCTTCCGTCGATTCGACAACGTCCGTCAGCTTACGGCGCAGCGCCTCGTAGAACATGCTGAGGGGGAACTCGTCCGGCAGCACCGCATCCACCTTCGCCTTCTGCTCCTCCGGCAGCGCGTCGAGGCCCTTGGCCCAGCTCGATCCGGGGTGCGGCGCCACGTACGCGCTGACCAGCTCGTACGCCGCCAGCCAGTGCGCCAGCTTGGACCGGTCGATGCTGTCGCGGTACAGCTTCTCGACCTCGCCGCGCAGGTCGGCGACGCCGTCCGCGACCCGCTCCCAGTCGATCGTGAGCCGGTTGTCGGTCCACCGCACGATGTCGTTGCGGTGCAGGTAGGCGAAGAGCAGCTGCCCGCCGAGCCCGTCGTAGTTCCGCACCCGCGCGCCGGTGATCGGGAACCGGAAGAGCCGGTCGAACAGGATGGCCACCTGCACGTACCGCGCGTGCGGCACCCCGCGCTCGGCCAGCTTGACCGCCTCGCCGAACGCGGTCAGGTCGCAGCGCAGCTCCTCCAGCGAGTACAGCCAGTACGGCATCCGCTGCTTGATCATGAACGGGTCGAACGGCAGGTCGCCGTGGCTGTGGGTGCGGTCGTGGACCAGGTCCCACAGCACGTACGTGTCCTGCGCGAGCCGCTGCGAGGCCAGCAGCCGCTCGGCGTCGGGCGGCAGGTCCAGCTTGAGCGTGTCGGCGGCGGCCCGCGACACCCGCCTGAACCTGGCGGCCTCGCGGTCGGCGAAGATGCCGCCCCAGGTGAAGCGGGCCGGCGCCTGCCGCACCGCGACCGTCTCGGGGAACAGCACGGCGGAGTGGGTGTCGTAGCCGGCGGTGAAGTCCTCGAACGCGATCGGCACGAACATGGGGTTGTCGTAGCCGCCCGCCTCCAGCTCGGCCAGCCAGTCCGGCCAGATCGTCCGGATCCAGACGGCTTCGAGGTTGCGGTTGGGGTTGCCGTTCTGCGTGTACATGGGGAAGACCACGACGTGCTCCAGCCCGTCCACGCGCTGGGTGTCGGGGTGGAAGCGGTCGAGCGAGTCGAGGAAGTCGGGCACGCCGAGGTCCTGCGCGGCCCACTTCGCCAGGTCGTCCTGGACGGCCTGGAGGTACGCGGCGTCGTGGGGGAAATATGGCGATATTTCGCCCACCCGCGCTCCGATCTCCGCGACCAGCGCCTTCGCCCGCTCCTTCTCCTCCGGCACCGAGCCGTCCTTGACCTGCAGCGGCCTCAGCTCCTCGACGGCCGCCTTGAGCCGCTCGAACAGCGCCGACTTGGTCTCGTCGCGGGCCGCGCCGGGGGCGTCGGCGTCCGGGACGCGGGCCGCCCAGGTCACCACGTTCTCCCAGAGGCGGCGGTGGTCGTAGTCGTCGATGGAGTCGTCGCCGAACAGGTCGGAGTCGGCGAACGCGACCACGCGGCCCCGCCCGTGCCGCACCGCGACGGCCAGCGGCGCGCCCGCCGGGTCGGCGTCCGCCGAGGAGGCGAACAGCACCTCGGCCGTGCTCCCCTCCGGCCCGTCCGCCGACAGCACGCCCGCGCGGTAGAAGCAGGCCGTGCGGACCCCGGCGACCAGGCCGGAGCCGGTGGCGGGCGTGGCGAGCACCCAGGTGGCCACGTCCCGGTGCGCGTGCCGCGGGTCGCGCACGGTGGCGTGCCCGACGCCGACCCCGAAGCGGGCGAGCAACTCGCGCAGATTGTTGCCGTACTTGTCCTGTTCCTCCTCGGCCAGCACGACCAGCCCGCCGCCCGCGGCGACGAAGGACTCGACGGCGTCCAGCTCATCGGCGGTGAAGACCGGGCTGCCCTGGCCGGTGGTACGTTCCCAGCGCTCGCCCGCCGGGTGCGCGATCACCAGGACGTCCTGCTCGGCGAGGACCTCGGGCGTGAGCGCGCCCGACGTGCGGGCGGTGACCGTCTGGCCGAGGTGCCGCAGCAGCCCGGCGGCCCGCGCGTAACTGTTGTCATCGGGGTGGGCGGGGTTGATGGCCTCAGCCACCTCACGGCGGACGGTCCAGGACTCGCTGTGAGCCTCGTCGAACAGCACCCGAGGGAACGATTGCATGAAAGATCTCCTGTGTGTACCGCTTTACGCAGAAAAATATACACACAGGAGCGGAGTGTCCCGTCAAAGCCTCACGGTTTCGGGCTCACGACACCTGTACGCTCTGCCTGATGCGGGTCTGGGTGGCGTCGTCGCAACTGGTCTTGGCGCAGAAGTACATGACGAGCATGGTCTTGGGCTCGCGGTCGATCACGTAGCTGACGAACCCGAGCCTGGTCCCGGTCACCGGGTCGTGCAGGGCGCCGTCGAAGCGGGTCGCCGGGCTGGTGCCCGCCTGGTCCTGCACGGGCTTGCCGACGTCCACCTCGCCCGGCAGCAGGGCCGCCATCTTGCCCTGCATCTGCTCGGAGGTGCCACCGGCGTCGAGGGTGTCGGAGACCTGGACGTACACGCCCGAGGCGCTGTCGGGGTCGTCGCCGACGATCTGGGCGACGGCCGTCCAGTCGGCGCCGGGGCCGGCCACGAACAGCGACTCGAACTCGGTGGCGTGCGGCGAGGCCACCGCGAACAGGTCCTGGTGGGTGCGTGCGGTCCAGTCGCCCGGGTACTCGAACGTGAGCGGCGCGGCCGAGCTGGCCTTGTAGCGGATCCACGTGTCGCCGCGGTGATTCACGATGATCATGATGACCAGCGCGAGGGCAGCGACGGCGGCGACCAGCGTGGTGGCCACGATCGGGACCCGGCCCGGGCGCTTCCTCGGCGCCGACGGCTGCGTCGGCGCCCCGAACCCGCCTCCCCCGCGCGGCCCGGGCACCGCCGCGTGCGGCCCGGACACCGGCACCGGATGCGGCCCGGAAGACGGCACAGAAGACGGCCCCGAAGACGGTACGGGAGACGGTCCCGAAGGGAGCCCGGAGGACGGCATCGGGGGGACGCCCTGGTCCGGCACCGGGTACGGCCCGGAGTGGAGGCTCTGGCGCGGCACGAACGGCATCCCGCCGGCCTGGCCCGCCTGCTGCCCGCTGATCGCGTCGCGCAGCGCGGAGACGAACTCCGTACAGGTCGCGTAGCGCTGCTCGGGCGCCTTGGCCAGCGCCCGCATCATCACCGCGTCCACCTCGCCCGGCAGCTCGGGCCGCAGCTGCGACAGCGGCACCGGCTGCTCGGCCAGGTGGGCCCAGAGCAGCGCGATGTCGTTCTCGCGCTGGAACGGCAGCCGCGCCGACAGCGCCTCGTAGACCACGCAGGCCAGCGCGTACTGGTCGCAGCGGCCGTCGATGGTCTCCTTGTTGATCTGCTCGGGCGACATGTAGCGGGGGGTGCCGATGAACTGGTCGGTCTGGGTCAGCCCGGAGATCGACGAGCGGTGCTTGGTGATGCCGAAGTCGGTGAGGTAGACGTGGTCGCCGGCCAGCAGGATGTTGGCCGGCTTGACGTCGCGGTGGATCAGGTCGTGCGCGTGCGCGGCGTCGAGCGCGGCGGCGACCTGGGCGAAGATCTGGTTGGCCGGGCCGATCGGCAGCGGGCCGCGGTCGTAGATGAGACGGCGCAGGTCGAGGCCGTCGACGTAGCGCATGGCGATGTAGAGCACGCCGTCGGCGTCGGCGTTGGCCTCGTAGATCGGGATGATGTTGGGGTGCTCGATGCTGGCGACCGTCCTGGACTCCAGGATGAACCGCTGCCTGAACCGGTCGTCCACGCTCAGCACCGGGTTGAGGATCTTGAGTGCCACCCGGCGGCTCAGCCGGGGGTCGAGCGCGAGGTAGACGACGGCCATGCCGCCCTTGCCGACGATGTCCTCGATGTAATAGCCGGCCACCTCCTGGCCGATGAGCGATCTGTCGTTCACGTGCATCACGTCTCGATGGGGTGGCCGCAGTAGCCACAGAACCGGTGCGCGGGCCCGAGTCGCATGCCGCACGACGTGCAGTACTTGATCGCCGGGTTGGCCGCGGTCATCACCTGCTGTTGCTGCTGGACCACGGGGAACGTCTGTGAGCGCCGTACGACCACGGTCTGGTTGGCCCCGTCGTCGAGCGGTGGACCGGCCGCCAGTGGCTCGGGCAGCTCCGTCATCCCTTCAGGAGTGCGGCGGCGCCACAGCAGATACGCCCCGCCCGCGGCGGCGAGGAACAGCACCCCCGCCGCCAGGATGAACGGCCACATCGGCGTGGAGTCGCCGGACGCGGCCACCGCCGGACGCGTGCCCTTGTCCTCGGAGCCGCCGCGCTTGGCCAGCGAGGTCTTCAGCAGCTGCGCGGCCACCACGTTGCCGGGATAGAGCTCCAGCACGCGCTGGAAGCCCGGCGCGGCCTCGGTGTAGTACTGCGTGTGGTAGCGGGTCAGGGCCGCCTCGAAGGCCGTGTCGATCGCGCCCCTGCGCGCCACGACCTTGGCCTCGGCCAGGATGCCGGTGACCTCCCTGATGCCGATCATCTTGCCCTCTTTGCCGCCGCCGACCAGCAGGCCGACGACGTGGCCGTCCTTGTCGCCGATCACCGGCGCGCCGATCATGCCCTTGTCGGCGAGCCCGCCCAGCTTGGCCGGCTCGTCCACCTTCTTCTCGGGATCGGCGAACGGCCGGCCGCCCTCGCCGGCCACGCCGCCCTTGCCGAGGTGGGCGATCTCGACCGTGTGGTGCACGTTCGGGCCCGGCCGGCCGAGGAAGCCGGCCACGCTGGTGGGCGAGCCCTCCTGCTCGGGCACCTTGTCGGCGAGCGGCGCGGTCGGCATGCCGACGCCTCCCGCCGCGGGGGTCACCGGCACCAGCACGGCGGGGCTGTCGGGCTTCGGGCCTGCCCTGGCGAGCTTGACCTTGAAGCCGTTCGGGCTGGGCGGCGAGACGTTGGGGTAGGCGGTGATC
Source organism: Nonomuraea phyllanthi (assembly GCF_006334985.2). GTDB lineage: Bacteria > Actinomycetota > Actinomycetes > Streptosporangiales > Streptosporangiaceae > Nonomuraea > Nonomuraea phyllanthi. The sequence goes on along the minus strand of NZ_VDLX02000009.1, from coordinate 110,843 downwards.
TCGGTGGTCACGTCGATGATGCAGGTGGCCGTGTCGGTCTTCGGGGGGTAGCACTCCTGCAGGTGATGGTCGAGCTGGTCGTCGGAGACGTGGTGCTTGTCGTAGTCGGCGGGGATCTTCACCTTGTGGTGCTCGGCGAAGACCTTGTTGGCCGCGTAGACGGCGACGTCGTCGTCGTTCACCGCCAGGCGCCTGAGCGTGACGATGGCGCCATCGGGGTTGACGACAGTGCCGGTGCCCTCCCCGAACGGGATGTCGTAGGAGCGCTCCACGTGTTTCAGCTCGCCGATGTGGTCGAGCAGGGTGATCTCCACATGCGACACGGCCTCCAGCCGCACCACGGCGGGGGTCACCAGATCGGTGATCCCGCTGGGGTGCTCGTGAGCCGCGACCGGCGTCGCGATCAGCACGAGTGCCGCCGCCACCCCACCGGCAAGAGCTGTCAGGCGCGCCATCTCCGCTCCAAACGCAGGCCTAGAACCAGGGTCCCAATCAGATGCGGTAAGTCAATAGACCGTTACATAGACAAGCGCTTGTTCGGGATGACCTAACACGTCCTGACGAGCCGGGGCAGGGACACCGACGCCGATGGCACCGGCGTGGCCGTTCACGTGCACCCGAGCCTGACGAGATGTTCGAGCCCCCACGACGACCCCATCGCGGGCACCGCGTCATGCGTTACGCCCGCGGGACTTCGCCCAGGTCAGGCGATCGGTGCGCGGAGCAGCCTGCTTCAGCCAGTGAGGCGCGTCAACTCGGCGGGGTCGAAGCTCACGGGGAACGGCGACGACAGGGTGACAGTGGTCCCCGCTTTATGAACGACCGGTCCTGAATACGATGGACCGTCGAGCTCGTAGACATAGATGGTCGGCCCTTCCATGGGCTCGACGCGCCAGTAGAGGGGAATGCCCGCTTCTGCGTATGCCGCCACTTTGAGCGCTCTGTCGATCACCCTGCTGCTCGGGCTGACGACCTCCGCGGCCAGGAGCAGGTCACTTGGGGCATACATGAGATCGACGGTCTCAGTCACCTGCTGAGGAACGACGACGAGGTCGGGGATGTAGAAATTCTCGTTGCTCGGGCGGACGTTCACGGTCGTCAGGCACTCCAGCGCAGGCGGTGCCGCGTCAGCGAGGATGAAGAGGAGTCGGGAGATCACCCGCTGGTGCATGGGGGTGGGGGCAGGGCTCACTACCAGACTCCCGTTGAAGAGTTCGTAACGGTACCCGTCGTCCGGGAACTCGAGCAGGTCGTCGACGGTAAACGGCACAACGGGAAAAGTTGCGCGCCCCGCGATCGGTTCGATCGTCGCCATTGCGGTCACCCACTCAGTATCGGGAGTCTCGCCCTCGCCCACATGCTACTTGCCGGAAATCCATCACTTACAGTCACGAGGCCGCCACGCCTCCGCGCCGCGCCGGACGGCCGTGTGGACGGCCCTGGCCAGACGCGCCCCCCACTCCGAGCGGGGCCCGCCGAACACCTCCTCCGGCCCGGCGAGCGGTACGGCCACGCACACCGCGTCCGACGCCGTCCCCGTGCCCGCGTAGCCGGCCTCGACCAGCGCCTGCGACTTGGCCTCCGTGACCGTCATCACCGCGTTGACCAGGGCGGCGTCCGTCATGGCGACGGGCAGCACGGCCACGATGTTGACGGTCCCCACCCGGATGGGCGCCAGCTCGGGGTCCGCGCTGCCCTCAGGGGCGGCGGCCCAGGTGGGGACGCGCAGGCCGACGGTGGCGCACGCCTCCACGCCGCCGTCCGACGCCTCGACGTAGCGGTCGACGGAGGCGGCGGTCAGCATGCCGACGCCCTGGCCCGGCGGGCCTAACGACACGAGGTGCTCGACCGGGTCCATGCGCGCGTAGCCGGCCACGACCTGCGCGTTCAGCACCCACTCGCGCACGCCGATGCCGCCGCCGAGCATCGCCGAGGAGATCATCCGCCAGCCGGGGCCGAACTCCCACAGCAGCGACCCCAGCCGCGCCCCGTCCTCCACGCGATACGTGAGCTTCACGGCCCTCCCCTGACCAGGTGCACGACGGGCCGGCCGTCCGGCCCCGGCTCGATCTTGACATGGGCGTCGAAGTGCCGTCCCACCAACGGCTCGGTGAGGACCTGGCCGGGCCGTCCCGAGGCGACCGCCCGGCCGCCGGCCATCAGGAGCAGGGAGTCGGCGTAGAGCCCCGCCACGGTCAGGTCGTGCAGGGTGGTGACGACGGTCAGGCCGTCGGCGCGCCGTAACCGGTCCACCAGCTCCAGCACCTGCTGCTGGTGCCCGAGGTCCAGCGCGGTGGTGGGCTCGTCGAGCAGCAGCACGGTCGCCTCCTGGGCCAGCGCCCTGGCGAGCACCACGCGCTGGCGCTCCCCGCCGGACAGCTCGCCGACGCGGCGCATGGCGAAGGCGGCGAGGTCGAGCCGGTCGAGGACCGACGCGGTCACCTCCCGGTCGTGCGCGCTCTCCCGGCCCAGGTAGGGGATGTACGGGGTGCGCCCGAGCAGCGCGTAGTCGAAGACCGTCATGTCCGGCGGCAGGGCGGGCGCCTGCGGCGCGTAGGCGACCAGCCGGGCCCGCTCGCGCGGCTTGAGCCGGGCCGACGGCTTGGAGTCCAGCGTGACCTCGCCCCGGTGCGCGACGAGGCCCATGACGGCCTTGAGCAGGGTGGACTTGCCGGCTCCGTTGGGCCCGATGACGGCCAGCCACTCGCCGCCGCGCACGTCGAGGTCCACCTCGGAGACGACGTCGCGCTCGCCGAGCCGTACCGACACGCCCCTGACCGTGATCACAGGGCCGCCCGCCTGGTCATCCGCAGCACGCCGACGAAGAACGGCGCCCCCACGAACATGGTCACCACCCCGATCGGCAGCTCGGCGGGCGCGATCACGGTGCGGGCGATGAGGTCGGCCAGGACGAGGAACGCCCCGCCGCCGATCAGCGAGAGCGGCAGCACGATCCGGTACGAGCCGCCCGCCAGGCGCCGTACGACGTGCGGGATGACGATGCCGACGAACCCGATCAGCCCGCTCACCGCCACGGCCGCCGCGGTGGCCAGGGAGGCGGCCAGCAGCACGGTGAAGCGCACCCTGGCCGCCCGCACACCGAGGCTCGTGGCCTCGTCATCGCCCACGGACAGCACGTCCAGCATGCGCCCGTGCAGCAGGAGCAGCGCGGCCGAGACGGCGGCGTACGGCAGGACCAGCCAGAACTGGTCCCACCCCCCGCCGACGTCGCCCAGGATCCACGCGTAGATGCGCTGCAGCTCCTCGACCTTGAACTGCTGCACGAACGTCTGGATCGCGGTCAGGAACGAGGTGACGGCCACCCCCGCCAGCACCAGTGTCGCGGTGCCGCCGGAGCGGCCGGCGGTGTTGCCGAGCGTGTACGCGAGGAACACGCCGCCCACGGCGCCCAGGAAGGCCGCGACCGGGATGCTCCCGGCCGAGACCGGCAGCAGCACGATGGCCACCGTCGTCGCCAGCCCGGCCCCGGCGGCGGCCCCCAGCAGGTACGGGTCGGCGAGCGGGTTCCTGAACACGCCCTGGTAGCCCGCGCCCGCCATCGCCAGCAGTCCTCCGACCACGGCGGCGACGAGCACCCGGGGCAGCCGCAGCTCGTACAGCAGCCCCTGCTCGACCGGCGCGAGCCCGGAGTCGACGTGCACGAACGGCAGCCAGTCGAGCGCCTGGAGCACCACCTGCCAGGGCGAGATGTCGGCGGCGCCGTCGAGCATCCCGGCGATCATGCACAGGGCCAGCACGCCCAGGGCGGACGCCACCCAGAGGGGTCTGGCCCTGGACGGGCCGGCCTGCCGTGCCATGCTCAGCTCTTCGCCCCGGCCTCGGCCACCGCGGCGCCGATGTCCTCGGCGAGGTCGACGACGCGCGGCCCCCAGCGGGAGGCGAGGTCGTCGTCGAGCTGGATCACCTGGTCGTTCTTGATGGCGGACAGGTTCTGCCAGCCCGGCCGCTCGGCCAGCGTCTCCTTGCTCTGCTGACAGCACTTGGCGTCGGCCAGGAAGATCAGGTCGGGGTCGGCCTGGGCCACGAACTCGGCCGACAGCTTGGGGTAGCCGCCCGCCTGGTCGGGCGCCTTGTCGGCGATGTTGGTCAGGCCGAAGAGGGCGTAGACCTGGCCGATGAACGTCTGGGACGTCGCCGCGAACGGCGTCTGGTCGAGCTCGTGGTAGTAGGTGAGCTTCTTGTCCTTGGGAGCCTCTGCGGCCAGCTTGTCCATGGCCGTCCTCATGCCGGAGACGACCTCGTCCGCCTTGGCCTTGTTGCCGGTGGCGGCGCCGATCTCGGCGATCTCCTCGTACGCCTCGTCGATCTTGGTGGCGGCGGGTTCGAGCAGGACGGGCACGTTCACCTTGCCCAGTTCGGCGACGATCTGGTCGATGTCGTTGGAGATGATGACGAGGTCGGGCTTCTGGGCGACGATGGCCTCGACGTTCGGCTTGAAGCCGGAGAGGTCGGTCTTGGGGGCCTCCGGCGGGTAGTTCGACTGGTCGTCCACGGCGACGACCTGCGGGCCCGCGCCGATGGCGAAGAGCGTCTCGGTGTGGGTGGCCGAGAGGGAGACGATCCGCTCCGGCTTCTTGGCGAGGGTGACCTGGCCGTTGCCGGCCTTGATCGTGACGGGGAAGCCGGCCGAGGAGGCGGCTGCGGGGACGGAGGCGGCGGGGGTGGGCGTGGGGGTGCCGGTCTGGCCACATCCGGCCAGGGCCAGCGTTCCCAGCAGCGCGCCCGCGAAGGCCGTGCGTACGGGCCTCACGAGTAGTCCTTTCACACTGTCGGAACCGAGAGACCCGCGAAAAGCGACGGATCACCCTTTTCCACGAGGGTTGATGACGTCAGCGCAGAGGCAGGCGACCTGGCTATGACAGTTGCGGGACAGCGCCGGATTCGCACCGGACTTCGCTGCAACACTGCGCGTCGGACAAACGCTATCAATCCTCTGGATGCGCGCCGCGTCAAGGGGCGAGTTGGGCCTCCGCCCCGGCGATGATCTCCTGGATCCTGAGCCCGTGGGCCGCGTCGAGCGGGTGGCCGCCTCCCGCGCGCACCGTCTCGGCGAACTCCGCCACGAGGGTGACCATGGGGTCGTCGTCGAAGCGCCCCAGCACGGCGCTGCCGGTGCGGCCGTACGCGGCGAACGTGGACGGCGGCGGGTCGCCGGCGGCGACCATGCACAGCGACGCCTCGCTGACGGCGCCGCCCTCGTGCTCCAGCAGCAGGCCGGTCCAGCCGAGCGGGTCGCCGTGCGCGCGCACGCCGGTGACCCGGCCGAGCGCGGCGTCCAGCAGGTCGACGACGTGCGGGCCGACGTCGAGCAGCGCGCCCCTCTCCAGCCGCCACGGCGTGGCGAACGGGTGGTCGCCGAGGAGCACGCCGGAGATGTTGGCGGCGTGCCCGCCGAACGGCCGGATCTCGCGGCACCGGGCCAGGAACGCGCGGGTCGCCGCGGCGTAGCGCATGGTGAGGACCATCTGGGAGGCCACGCCCGCCTCCGCGACGGCCTCGGCCAGCCGCCGCGCACCGTCCAGCGAGTCCGCCAGCGGCTTCTCCAGCAGCAGCGCCTTGCCCGCGCGGGCGGCCCGCACGCCCAGCTCGGCCTGTACGGCGGGCGGCACGCAGAACGCCACGGCCTCGCAGGCGTCGAACAGCTCCTCGATCCGCTCGAACACCGGCGCCCCGAGCCGCGCGGCGGCCTCCGGCCGGCGCGCCCACACCCCGGCCAATCTGGTGTGCGGCCCCCTGGACAGCATCGGCGCGTGCGCCTGCTCGGCCCACGGCCCCGCTCCGACCAGCCCCACCGCCACCGGCTCCATGAACCCTCCTCGCATATCGCCCGATAGCGCGATCTTTCCACAGGGGCGCCGTCACCCGGGCAGGCACCTGGCGCCACGCGCCGGACGGCCGTGCCCGATGATGGAGACCATGGACGAGATGCTGCTGCTCCGGCACGGTGAGACCGAATGGAGCAAGGCGGGCAGGCACACCGGCCGCACCGACCTGCCGTTGACGGAGCACGGCGAGGACCAGGCCAGGGCGCTGGCCCCACTGGTCAAGGGGCAGGCGTTCGACCTGGTGCTGGTCTCGCCGGCGCAGCGCGCCCGCCGCACCGCGGAGCTGGCCGGGCTGGGCGGCTACCGGCTGGACCCCGACCTGTGGGAGTGGGACTACGGCGGCTACGAGGGCATCACCACGCAGGACATCCGCGACACCAGGCCCGGCTGGTACCTGTGGCGTGACGGCGTGATCCCGGGCGACGCCGAGCACCCCGGCGAGAGCGCCGCCGAGGTGGCCGCGCGGGCCGACCGGGTCATCGAGCGCGCCAGGAGGGCCGGGGGGCGGGTGGCGCTGGTGGCGCACGGGCACTTCCTGCGGGTGCTGGCCGCCCGCTGGCTCGGGCTGGGGCCCGAGGAGGGTCGCCTGCTGAAGCTCGACACGGGCACGTACTCGCGGCTCGGCTTCGAGCACGCCGAGCCGGTCCTCGCCACCTGGAACGCGCCGATCAGCTGACCCCGGCCGACCAGGTGACCCCGGCCGATCAGCGGCTCAGCCTGCCAGCCCCGGCCGGTCAGACCCCCGGCCGGTCAGGTCCCGGTCAGGTCCCCGGCCGGTCAGGGGGTCAGCCGACCTGGGTGCGCAGGGCCGACTCGTGCAGGGCCCTGCCGACCAGCCAGCCGCGCAGCGACCCGAGCGCCGGGTCGTAGGTGAGCGGCTCCTCCCACAGGGCGGCGAACACGCTCTGGGTGATCTCCTCGGCGTGCGCCCGGCTGCCGGTGACCGTCACGGCGACGCCGTAGACGTACGGGGCGTGCCGGTCGTAGGCGTCGGCCAGCGCGCCGAGGTCGCCGGCGGCCAGCCTGGCGCGCAGCTCCATGTCGCTCATCGGTCGCATCCCAGCGTGGCGGCGGCGGTGATCATGTCGCGGGCGAGCACGGGATCGCCCTCGGCGGCGTACGGGAAGGAGCCCGGCGGCCACCGGCCGGCGAGCAGCCGGCAGAAGCCCACGGCGTCCGCCGACAGCAGCACGGCGACGTGGTCGGAGGCGGGCGAGAGCGGGACCGTCCAGGTGCCGCCGCCCGGCCCGGTGAGTACGACGGTGGCGGAGACGGCGCGGCGCGGCCCCTTCATGGCGCGCGGCAGCAGCGCGAGCCCGAACTCGGCGATCCGGTGCACGTGCTCGGGGCGCGGCGGCGACGGAGGGCGGCCGGTGGCGGCCCTGATGTCGTCGGCGTGCGTCCACGTCTCGAACGCGCGCTGGACCAGCGCCTGGCGCAGCGGCGCGCGGGCCGGGCGGGTGCCGGCGAGGGCCACCTCGACGCCGAGCAGCACCTCGCTGCCGGCGGAGAGGCGTTCGAGCAGGGCTCCGGCCTGGTCGCGCCAGCGCCGGTGCGGCGGCGTCGCGGCCCTGCCCATGAGACCGCCCTCGCCCGGCACGCCCATGAGGCCGGCCACGGTGGCGTCGTTGGCGGCGAGGTGCTCCACCAGCCCGCGCACCGTGCCGTGCCGGTCGATCGGGGCCTCCCACTGCGGCGTGCTCAGCTCCGCGAGCAGGCCGTCCATGAACGCCACCTGCTCGGCGTACGGGAGCGCGACCGAGGCCACGCCCGCGGCGGCCGGGCCGCGGCGGCGGCGCGCCCGGGACAGCACCGCCTCGCGCAGCGTGGGCGGCGGCTCGACGGCGGTGCCGGGGCCGTCGAGCAGCGCGATCGCGGCCTCGCAGCCGGGGCAGGAGGCGACGTGGTCGCCGTGGCTCCACCCGTCGAAGGAGAACGACTCCGTCATGGCCACCTCCGCAGCCGACGCCGGCCCGGCGGTGCGGGTCCGGCCGGGAACGCTGTCAGCAGCGTCTCACGGGAGGGGCGTTCCAGATAGCCCGCGTCAGGCGGGCGCCTGGGTCGGTTGCGGCCCGCGCCCCGTCAGCCACTCCAGGACCCTGCGGTGTCCCGAGGCGGCGTCCTCGAAGTGGCCCCAGTGCCAGGAGCGCGGCTGGTCCCGGATGCCGGTCACCCAGGTGCGGTAGGCGACGGAGGCTCCGGAGGCGGCGGGCGCCACGCCGTAGGTGCGGACCACGACCTTGCCGCCCGGCGCGAACAGCACGTCGTCGGCGATCGGATACAGGGTCATCTGGTCGATCATGCCTCTGATCATGTCCGCGGGACAAGGCCGGGCGGTTACGCCTCCGGCGCGCCACCGTTAAGGGGGCGCGCCGGGGGTTACATCGTCGTTAAACGAGGAGACCGTCGAACTCTCCGTCCTTCACCCCGAGCACCAGGGCCCGGATCTCGTCGCGGGTATAGATGAGGGCGGGGCCGTCGGGGAACCGTGAGTTGCGCACCGCGATGCCCCCGTCGGGAAGCTCCGCGAGCTCCACGCAGTTGCCCTGCGAGTTGCTGTAGCGGCTCTTGCGCCACGCGACCTGGGTGAGGTCCGCCGCTGGCATGCCGTTGTAGGTCTGGTTCATCTACATCTTTCTGAGAAGACCGCCGATGAGCTCGACGGTGCCCCCTGGCGTGGTGCTCTCCACGCACAGTTGCTCCATGGCCGTGAGGTACGGGTCGATGTCCTCACGCTTGTCCAGGTAAAGGGCACCCCAGAGCTGCTCAACGTAGACAACGTCCGACAAATCGGACTCGGGAAACCGCAAGATGCTGAAAGCGCCCCCTTCAGCGGCGTGCTTGCCGAACCTGAAGGGCATCACCTGGATCGTGATGTTGGGAAGGGCGGCGACCTCCAGCAGATGCTGGAGCTGCTCGGCCATGACCTCCTGCCCGCCGATGGTCCGTTTGAGCGCCGCCTCATCGATGACGGCCCACAGCCGGGGCCCGTCCTTCTTGGTGAAGCGCTCCTGACGCTGCATGCGCATATGCACGCGTCGCTCGATTTTGTCCGGACTCACACCGGGGTTGCCAAGCTGGTATACCGATCGCGCATACGACGCCGTCTGCAGCAGGCCGGGCACGAACTGCACCTCATAGGTGCGGATCAGCTCGGCCGCCTCCTCCAGCCCCACGTACGTGGTGAACCACGCGGGCAGCTCGGCGGAGTACTTGTGCCACCACCCGGGGGTGTTGGCCTCGCGGACCATCTCCAGCAGCGCACGGCGTTCGGCATCGTCGACGACGCCGTACAGGGTGAGCAGATCTTCCACGTCACGCGTCTTGAAGCCGACGCGCCCGAGCTCCATCCGGCTGATCTTGGACTCGGACGCCCGGATATGGAATCCGGCCTGTCCACGGTCGAGTCCGCTGGCCTCACGCAGGCGTCTGAGACTCGCCCCGAGCATGATGCGCCGAACCGTCGAACCGGAACCGGGCGGATCAATGGACACGTGCTGCTCCTTGTTCGTTTCCTTGCCACACAGTGTGTCACTTCACGGCCGAAAGATCATGGGCCGCGGACAAGATCCCCTTTCCCCCATATTGACCATTTGAGGGCAACCGTAGCGTGTGCAACACATGTCTGCACGTGCATTCGCTCTTGCACCTGCACGAGAGTTTGCCCCAGAATGATCAACGTGCAATCCACCACGGCGCCCGGCCAGTGGACCACGTTCGATTGGTGGCCCCCGATCGGCTGGTGGCCGGAGGCGGCCCGCGATCTGCTGGTCCCCGGCCCGTCCCCTGGCCCGTCCGCGAGCGCCACGTTCGTGCTCCCGCCCACCACGGCCTCCGTCCACTCCGCCCGTAGTTTCACCACCGGCGCCCTGTCGGGGTGGGGCCTCGGCGAGCTGGCCGAGAACATGGAGCTGGTGGTCTCCGAGCTGGCCACCAACGCGCTGCGCCACGGCCTGCGCCTCGACGAGCCCTGCCACCAGACCCCCGTCCACATGTCCCTGGTGCGCCGGGGAGCGCTCGTGACCTGCGCCTTCACCGATCCCGGCGCATCGGTGCCGGTGCTGCGATACCCTGGCCCCCTTGACACCGGCGGCCTCGGACTCCACATCGTCGAATCACTCAGCCTCCGCTGGGGCTGGTCCGCTCTCGCACCTCACGGAAAGATCGTCTGGGCAGTCCTCTCCTGACCGGGGGTGATCTGCATTACCGTGGATGCTCATGGCTCACGGTGAGTCCCCGCGCGCGACCCCATGAGAGTTGCTGACAGATGGAAGATCACCTGCTCGGCTGGCTGCGAACACTGAACGAAGACGGGCTCGGCCGCATCCTGGCCAACAGGCCCGACGCCATCGCCGCGCCCTGGCCGCGGCGGCTCGACACCCTCGCCCAGCGACTGGGCAACGGCTTCGCCGTGATGGAGACGCTCCGGGGCCTTCCCCTGCCCTGCCTGCAGCTGGCCGAGGCGGCCCTGGCCATGACCCGCCCCACACCCGAGCGGCTGGCGGCGTTCGTCGACGCGACGCTCGACGAGGTGACCCCCTGGCTGCGGCACCTCTACGACCGCGCGCTGGCCTGGCCCGGCGACGACGGCGTCATCCGGCTCGCGCAGGGCGTGGCGCGCTGGTGGTCGGCCCCGCTCAGCCTGGGCGAGCCGCTGGACCACTACCTCAACACCTGGTCGATCGGCAACGAGGCGCTGCACGCGCTCGCCCGCAACCTCGGCCTGCCCGCCCAGGGCAACAAGCGGCGCGTCGTCGCCCGCGTCACCGAGGCGCTCTCCGACCGCGAGCGGGTCGCCGCGCTGGTGCGCGGGGCGCCCGACGGCACCGTCCCGCTGCTCGACCGCTTCGCCTGGCAGGGCCCCGCGCTGAACGTCGACGGCGGCCGGTTCGTCACGCCCGGCACACCGGAGAAGTGGTGCGCCGACCACGGCCTGCTCTTCCGCCCGAGCTGGCACGTCGCGGAGATCCCCCGCGAGGTCGCGATCGGCCTGCGCGGCCCCGGCTACCACCCGGCCTACCGGCCCGAGCCGCCCGAGGTGGCCACGATCCCGGTCGACCCCGAGGAGGTCGACCACCTCATGACGCTGGCCGCGCCGCACGTCGTCGAGCGCTGCGCCGCGCTGCTCGACAACACCGCGAAGACCCCGCTGCCGCTGCTGAAGACCGGCGGCGTCGGCGTGCGCGAGGTGCGCAGGGTCGCCAAGGAGACCGGCTGCGACGAGGACGAGACGCGGCTGCTGCTGGAAATCTGCGCGGTGGCCCGGCTGCTGGCCTGGGACGAGCCGTCGGGCGGCATGATCCCCACCGAGCGGTTCGACCGGTGGCGGCTCGACGAGGGCTCGGCCCGGCTGCGGGTGCTGCTGGCCGCGTGGTGGCGCATGGAGCGCTCCTCGCTGCGCAAGATCGACGGCAAGTACGGCACCGTGCTCGGCGACGACTCCGCGGGCAGCGCCGTCGCCCGCGTCCGCAGGGCCGTGATCTCGGCCCTGGCCGGGCTGCCGGCGGGCACCGCCTTCGCCGACCGCGACAGCCTCGTGGCCAACGTCCACTGGCACGCGCCGCTGCTCGACCGGGAGCTGCTGACGGCGTGCGCCCCCGCGGTGCTCGACGAGGCCACGCTGCTGGGGCTGCTGGCCAACGACGCGATCACCGACCTGGGCCGGGCGCTGGCCGGGCTCGCCGCCAGGCCGGGCGACGAGAACGACGACGCCGTGCCCATGGTCGAGCACGACCCCGTGCTCGCCGACGCGGCCACCCGGGCGCTGGCCAGCGTGCGCAGGAGCGCGCTGTTCGGCCCCGATCTCACGGCGGTCGTGACCGGGCCGCCGTCGGCCGAGCTGGCGGCGCTGCTCGACCGCGCCGCCGACCGCGAGTCGCGCGGCGCGGCCTCGGTGTGGCGGTTCACGACCGAGAGCGTGCGCCGCGCCCTCGACCACGGCCACGACGCCGACGAGCTGCTCGACGAGCTGGCCACCGTCGGCACGATCCCGCAGCCGCTCGAATACCTCGTCCGCGACACCGCGCGCAGGCACGGCGAGGTCACCGTCACCACGGTCGGCTGCCTGGTCCAGGCCGGCGACCCGGCGCTGCTCGCCGAGATCGCCGCGCACCGGCGGCTGGGCAGGCTGGGCCTTCGGCTGCTCGCGCCCACGGTGCTGGTGAGCGGGGCCCCGCCCGAGCGTACGCTGGCCGCCCTGCGCGAGGCCGGCTACTCCCCCGTGCCCGTCTCCGACACCGGCGAGATCACCATCCACCGGGCCAGGCCGGAGGAGCCGCCGGGCGGCAAGCTGATCCTGCTGCCCGGGGGCCAGGTGGCCGAGCTGTCGGAGTTCCCCGGCATCAAGGAGTGGGAGGCGCTGCCGTACATGCTGGCCGAGCCGACGCCCGACCCGTACGAGCACGCCCGCCGCCTGATCACCGCCAGCCGGTCGGAGGACGAGACGAGCGGCCGCACGTGGGCGATCATCGGCAGGATGGCCACCAGGCTGCCCACGGCGCAGCAGTCGCTGCTCGGGTTCGTGGTCGACCGGGGCGTGCGCGCGGGCATCACGCTGACCGACGGGCTGACCGCCACGATCAGCCACGGCGAGCTCAAGGGCGGCGCACTGGACGCCTGGTGCGAGGAGGCGGGCGACTACCTCGAGTTCCCCCTCGCCGAGATCGTCGAGGTCAGGGGAGCGCTTTAGCCTTCTTCAGGTTGGCCACCAGGCCTTCGAGGAAGACGGCGTAGCCCTGATAGCTGTAGGGCGCCTCGGCGTTCCACGGATAGAGCTGCCCGGCCTCGACCGCGGGGAGCTTGGCGAAGGTGGGCTTCTTCAGCATCTCCTCCGGCTTGAGCGACTGGGTGCGGGTGTCGTAGAGGATCACGTCGGCGTCGTAGGTGTCGGCGTTCTCCCAGCTCAGCGTCTGGAAGAAGCCGCCCTCGTCCACCTTCGACGGGGTGACGACGTTCAGCCCGGCCGTGGTCAGGTGCACGAGGTCCGGATATTCCGGCGGGTTGACCACCCACATGGCGTCGGGGCCGCCGGACATCAGGAGGATCCTGAGGTCCTTGAACCGGGCGAGCTCCTTGGTGGCGGCCTCCATGCGGGCCTTGGCCTCGGGCACGCCCTCCATGGTGGCGCCGAGCGACCTGGCGAGCTGCTCGTACGTGCCGATCACCTCGGTGGCGCTGCGGCCGGTGAGCATGACGCCGACGGTGGGGGCGACCTGCTCGATGGTCTCCTTGGACTTGTCGGGCACGTACCAGAGAGTGCCCTTGACGTACATGCTGCTGACCAGGAGGTCGGGCTGGAGCGAGATGTACTTCTCGACGTTGAACTCGTCCCACACGTTGCCCAGGCCCTCGACCTTGGTGATGTCGACGTTGCCGACCTGGGGGTCCTTCGTGCCGTCGTCGAGCTTGTGCGGGCCGAAGACGGCGATGGGGCGCACGCCGAAGTCCCACAGCGCGGCCGCGGCGCCGACCTGGGCGACGATCCTGGAGGGCGTCTTGTCCAGCTCCAGCTTCTTGTCCCGGTCGTCGGTGAACGTCCATCCCCCCGCCGCCGGGGCCGACGTGGCGGGGGCGCCCGCCGTGGGGGCCGATTCGCCGCCGCAGGCCCCCAGCGCGAGGGCGGCTCCGAGTCCCGCGGCGGACGCGAGGAAGCCCCTGCGAGCCAGTACCGGTCCCGACATCTCATCTCCTAAGGTTAGGCTTGCCTTCCTACTACGTCATGAGATTAGCCTTACCTAAGTTTTACCGCTACGAGAGGGGCTCGGGTGCGCACGGCTGAGCACACGGCCGAGGTCGCCGTCGAGGCGCCGAAGGGGAGGGGACGTGCCGCCGTGCTGGCGGGCGGGCTCGTCGTCACGCTGGCGATGCTGGCGCTGGTGGCCATGGCGAGTGTCGCGTTCGGGGCGCGGTCCATGTCGTTCCCGACCGTGATCGACGCCTTCGTCGCCCCCGACGGCTCCAGCGACCACACGGTCATCCTCCAGTTGCGCGTCCCCCGCACGTTCCTCGGCATCGGCGTGGGCGCCGCGCTGGGCCTGGCGGGCGCGCTCATGCAGAGCCTCACCCGCAACCCCATGGCCGACCCCGGCCTGCTGGGCGTTAACCAGGGCGCGGCGCTCGGCGTCACGCTGGCGCTCGGCCTGTTCGGGCTCTCCGACCCGGCCGTCTACGTGTGGTTCGCGTTCGGCGGGGCCGCGCTGGCCTCCGTCGTCGTCTACGCCCTGGCCTCCGCCGGCCGCTCCGGCTCCAGCCCGGTACGCCTCGCGCTCGCCGGCGTCGCCCTCGGCATGGTCTGCACGGCGGTGGCCTCGGCGATCCTGCGCATGGACACGCAGGCGTTCGACCGCATGCGGTTCTGGCTGACCGGGTCGCTGGCCGGGCAGACGGCCGGCACGCTGGCGCGGCTGGCGCCGTTCATGGTGGCGGGGCTGGCGCTCGGCCTGCTGCTGGCCCGGCCGCTCAACATGCTGGCCCTCGGCGACGACGCGGGCCGGGCGCTCGGCGTGGCGGTGAACAGGACCAGGCTCCTGACGGGGGTGGCCGTCACGCTGCTGTGCGGCGCGGCCACCGCCGCCGCCGGGCCGCTGTGGTTCGTGGGGCTGATCGTGCCGCACGCCGTGCGCGCGGTGGTGGGGCCCGACCAGCGGTGGGTGCTGCCGTACTCGGCGCTGGCGGCGCCGGTGCTGCTGCTGGGGGCCGACGTGGTCGGCCGGGTCATCGCCCGGCCGGGAGAGGTGCAGGTGGGCATCGTGTGGGCGGTGATCGGCGCGCCGATCTTCATTCTGCTGGCCAGGCGCAGGCGGGTGGCGGCGCTGTGACCATCCGTCTCGGCCCCTGGTCCGTACGGCTCGCGCCCCGCGCCCTCGTCGTCGGCCTCGCCCTCGTCGTGGTCGCCTGCGGGGTGACCGTGGCGGCCATCTCGACCGGCGAGTTCACGGTGCCCGTACCCGACGTCGTCTCCGCGCTCTTCGGCCAGGGCACCCCGGTCGCCGAACTGATCGTCAGCAAGCTGCGTGCCCCCCGCGTGGTGACCGGGCTGCTGGTCGGCGCGGCCTTCGGGCTGAGCGGCGCGATCTTCCAGAGCCTCACCAGGAACCCCCTGGGCAGCCCCGACTTCATCGGCTTCACCGCGGGCGCCTCCACCGGCGGCATCCTCGCCGTGGTGGCGGGCGGCTCGGCCATGACGATCGCCGGCGGCGCGCTCACCGGGTGCGTGGTGACGGCCGCGCTGGTGTACGCGATGGCCTTCCGCGGCGGCGTGCAGGGCTACCGGCTCGTCCTCGTCGGCATCGGGGCCAACGCGCTGCTGCTGGCCGTCAACTCGTACCTGCTGACCCGGGCCAACATCAACGACGCGGCCACCGCCGGCGCCTGGCTGACCGGGAGCCTGAGCGGGCGCGGCTGGGACCACGCGATCCCCGTGGCGCTCGCGCTGGCCGTGCTGCTGCCGGTGTGCGCGTTCCTGTCGCGGCCGATGCGCATGATCGAGATGGGCGACGACTCGGCCCGGGCCATGGGCATCAGGGTCGAGGTCGTGCGCGCGGTGGCGATCGCGGCCGGCGTGCTGCTGTCCGGGGTGGCCACGGCCGCCGCCGGGCCGGTCGTCTTCGTCGCGCTCGCGGCCCCGCAGCTCGCCCGGCGCCTCACCCGCTCCCCCGGCGTGACGATGGGGGCGTCCGCGCTCATGGGGGCCGTGCTGCTGACCGCAGCCGACCTGGCCGCGCAGCGCGTGCTCGCGCCCACCCAGCTGCCCGTCGGCGTGCTGACCGCCGCCATCGGCGGCACGTACCTCACCCTGCTGCTGCGAAAGGACCGCCACTGATGGCCGCCCGACTGTCCGGCACCGACCTGACCCTCGCCTACGACCAGCGGGTCGTGGCCTCCGGGCTGAGCGTGGCGATCCCCGACGAGTCCTTCACCGTGATCATCGGCCCGAACGCCTGCGGCAAGTCCACCCTGCTGCGGGCCCTGGCCCGGATGCTCAAGCCGCGGACCGGCGCCGTGCACCTGGACGGCAGCGTCATCACGTCGCTGCCGTCGAAGGAGGTGGCGCGGCGGCTCGGGCTGCTCCCGCAGACCTCGATCGTCCCCGACGGGATCACCGTGGCCGACCTGGTGGCCCGGGGCCGCTACCCGCACCAGCGGCTCATGCGGCAGTGGTCGCGCGCCGACGAGGCGGCGGTCGCCGAGGCCATGCGCGCCACCGACGTGACCGACCTGGCCGAGCGCATCGTGGACGAGCTGTCGGGCGGGCAGCGGCAGCGGGTGTGGCTGGCCATGGCGCTGGCGCAGGAGACGCCGATCCTGCTGCTCGACGAGCCGACCACGTTCCTGGACATCTCCCACCAGATCGAGGTGCTCGACCTCTGCGCCGACCTGCACGAGGCCGGGCGGACCATGGTGGCGGTCCTGCACGACCTGAACCAGGCCTGCCGGTACGCGACCCACCTGATCGTGATGCGGGCCGGCGAGGTCGTCGCGGAGGGGGACCCTGTGGAGGTGGTGACGCCGGAGCTGGTGCACCAGGTGTTCGACCTGCGCTGCGAGATCATCTCGGACCCGCAGACGGGCACGCCCCTCATCGTCCCCGAGGCCCGCCGCCGCTCCCCCGCTCCCGCCTGAGCTCCCCTCTCCCCAAGGCGTGCGGTGGGTCAGGGGGCCGTGGTCAGGGCGGTGACGAGAGCGGTGATCGCCTGTTCCGCCCTGGCCTGGCCGTACTCGTCGCGCAGCACCCCCGCCGCCTCCGCCCCCAGCGCCGCCAGCAGCGCGTGGGACAGGGCGTCCCCGTCACCCCCCGGCCGGGCCTCGGCGAGGAGGATGGCCACGTGCCGGTGCCAGAACCGGTAGGACCCGATCCGGTAGCGCGCCCCCGGGCTGGCGGTCTCCGACATGCGCACCAGGTCCAGGTGGGAGAAGAGGTAGTCGAGGTAGGCGGCCACGAAGGCGGTCAGGCGCTCGGCGGCGGGCGCCCCGGGCCCCAGGGGCGGCGGGCCCGAGAGGATGCGCTCCTGCAGGTCGCGCTCGCGGGCGTCGAGGAGCGCGGCGGCCAGCCCCGACTTGTCGCCGAACCGCCGGAACAACGTCCCCTTGCCGACGCCCGCCTCCGCCGCGACCGCGTCCATGGAGACCGCGTCCACGCCCTTCTCGGCGAACAGGCGGGCCGCCGCGGCCAGCACCTTCTCCCTGTTGCGGGCCGCGTCCGCCCGCTCTCGTACGGGCCGGCCGACCAGCAGTTCCAATGACTCCGACATGAACCGGACTATAGTCCGTGATCAGTGCGCGCCGCACCGCCGTACGGCCAGGAGCGCCAGCGCCCGGGTGACGGCGCGCAGCTCGCCCAGGTCGACCTGCTCGCGCGGCGCGTGCGCGAACCGCACGTCCCCGGGGCCGTAGTGCAGCGTCGGGATCCCGCCCGCCGCGTACAGCCGCAGGTCGCTCCCGTACGGCGCCGCCGCCTCGGCCGGCCGCGCGCCCGTGACGTCGGCGACCGCCCGGCCGACCTCGTCCAGCAACTCGTGCCCGGCGGGCAGCCGGCCGCTGGCGAACTGGCCGCCCGGCCACGTCACCACCGGCGGGTTTGCGCGCAGCCAGGGATGCGCCACGTCCGCGACCGCCTCCTCGAACGCGGCCCGCGCCTCCGCCGGGTCCTCGTCCAGCCGCACCCCGAGCCGCCCCTCGGCGACCAGCAGGTCGGGCACCGTGCTGGCCCAGTCCCCGGCGCGCACGGTCCCGATCTCGATCGGGTACGGCAGGCGGTTGTCGCCGAAGACCTCCGGCAGGTCGCGGTTGCGTTCGGCCTCCAGCCGCCTGACCGCCTCGAACACCGGCCAGAACACCTCGATCGCGTTGACGCCCTCGTACCGGGTGGCGCCGTGGGCGGCCTGTCCGGCGAGCTCCAGCCGGAACGTCAGCGCGCCCGCGTTGGCCGTGATGACCGCGCCGCTGGTGGGCTCGGTGATCACGGCGGCCTCCGCCGTGTGCCCCCTGGCCAGCGTGGCGAACGCGCCGAGCCCGCCGTCCTCCTCGCTGACCACGCAGTGCACGGCCAGCGGCCTGGCCAGCCGTACCCCGGCCCGGTGGATCGCGCGCGCCACGGCCAGGTTGGCGACCAGGCCCGCCTTCATGTCGCAGGCGCCCCTGCCGTGCAGCACGTCCCCGGTGATCCGGGCCGCGAACGGGTCGCTGCCCTCCCACTTGGCGAGGTCGCCGGTGGGGACGACGTCCACGTGCCCCTGGAGCGCCAGCGCCGGCGTGCCCTCGCCCGCGGTGACGGCCACGACGCCGTACCCCTCGCTCCTCGGCGCCTCCGTGCCGGGGAAGCCGGGACGGCCGGTGAGATCGGCGAGGTCGAGCTTCCAGAGGTCCACGTCCATGCCGGCCTCGGTGAGCAGGCGGGCTGTGGTGTGCTGCAGGTCGGACTCGGCGTCGGTGCCGGTGACGCTGGGGACCCTGACGGTCTCGGCCAGCAGGTTCACGGTCTCGGCCGTGTCAAGGGCGTTCAGGACCCTGGCTTCCACGTCGTGCATGGAGCACACCTTCTCACGAACTCCTATCGGGATATATGCCGCTATGGGGAGCTCATCGCGGGCCGCCCTGATCACGCTCGCGGAGTTTCGCGCGTGCCGCTGCTCGTAAACTTGGGGCTGTGGTAGAGCCCAAGTTCGAGATTCAGATGCTGCACGACCGGGTCATGATCAAGCTGGAGCAGGAGGCCGAGGAGCGGCGCAGCGGCTCCGGCATCGTCATTCCGGCGACGGTCAAGATGGCCAACCGGCTGGCCTGGGGCGAGGTCTGCGGCGTCGGCACGAACGTGCGCTCGGTCAAGGTGGGCGACAAGGTGCTGTTCAACCCCGAGGAGCAGTTCGAGGTCGAGGTGCACGCGCAGGTCTACCTCGTGATGCGCGAGCGCGACCTGCACGCGGTGGCCACCCAGGAGACCGACCACGGCACGGGCCTCTACCTGTAGGACCTACGAGGCGCGGCTGAAGGAGAGCCACAGCTCCGACGCCCAGGTGGCGCGGGGCACGTCCGCCAGCACGCGCGTCGCCTTCCCGTTCAGGTCGAGCACGGCCAGCCGGTGGTCGGCGCCGTGCGCCATGACGGCGATGACGTGGCTCTCGTCCCACCACCCGAACAGCGCCTCGGGCCGTACGTTCACGCGCCGGGCGATCGTGCCGGTGGCCGCGTCCACCAGGCAGAGCTGCTCCTTGAAACGCGACGGGCACCAGGTGGTCAGCCGCTTGCCCGAGGGCGAGAAGGCGTCCTCCGGGCCGGTCGGCCGGCCCACGTCCGCGTACGTCCGCACGACCGCGCCGTCGGAGGCCCGGTAGACGCGCAGGCCCTTGCCGTACATCGAGACGAGGTTGCCGTCGGGGCTCCACCAGAAGCCGGCGTCGCGGCTCAGGCCCGAGACGCGGACCGTGCGCGCGCTCTTGGCGGTCACGTCCACCACCGTGAAGCCGAGCACCCGCCACGTGCCGCTCACCTTCTGCTCGACGGTGAGCGCGACCCGCTTCCCGTCGCGGGACCAGGAGGCGTAGGAGGCGGTCATCGGCTTCTTGACGGTGCGGATGCGGCTGGACCTGCCGGTGGTGCGGTCGGTGACGATCAGGGAGTCGTAGCCCGAGCGGTACGCGCCGGGCACCCCCGCCGTCAGGCGGCGGCCGGGCGAGACGGACACCTCGGACAGTGTCTTCTCCCAGGCGAAGGAGGTGCCGGTCGCGGATCGGAGGTAGGTGCGCTTGGTGCCGAGGCCGTAGGCGGCGAGCCGTACGGGATCGCCGGTTTTTTCGCGATATTTCATGTTTCCGGTGCCTGGCAGGACCAGATCAGCCGCGAGCGGAGCGGTGGAGGCGCCGGACAGCGTCAGGGACAGGGCGAGGGCGATTTCGGCGATCACGCCCGCAGAATAGGCAGGGAGGGCACCCGATCGGGGGCGCGATGCCGATGCGGTCTGGGTCCGCTCAGACGAGGTACTGGCGGGCCATCGCGATCACGTCGAACCCGAGCGTGCGCAGGCCGACGTAGACGATCACCGCGGCGGCGGCCACGGTCACGACGAGCACCACGGCCCGGACGAGCCAGCCCTGCCGCTTGTACCACTCCATCCAGGCGTGCAGCGTGCTCTTGCCGAAGTCCAGCACCTTGCGCGCCCAGTGGAACTCCAGGGCGAGCACCGCCAGGCCCGCGAAGACGACCGCCCAGCCCGGCCCGGGGAACGGCACCATGATCAGCCCGGCCACCACCATGAGCGTCCCGATCACGCCGATGACGATCTTCAGCGTGAGGGCGCCGGTGCGCGTCGACCTGATGCCGTCCAGCCAGCCGTGGATCCCCGTGCGGCGCTCCGGTATCTCGGAACGGTCGCCCGCATCGTGCTTCATCACGTCGGCATCGCCGGTCTCGGACGACTGAACCTGCACAATTCCCCCCGGCAGTTCGGTGTGCCACCCAGGATACGGCGCGGTGGAGGGTGACCTCTTGCAGCCGACTAGCAGTTCACCAAACCCACCAGACGGTAAAATATCCCGCCAGACCAGGCGGCTTCCGGCAAACATCGGTTAATGTCTGTTATGCCCGAGGTTTTGCTCCGCACCGTTACCGGTCCTGTACGCGCGGCCGCCGTCACCGGCGCCGTGCTCCCCCACGAGCACCTGCGTACCGACATGCGATGGGCCGTCGGCATCGACTCCGACCCGTACCGCTGGCTCGACGAGGAACACGCCGTCACCGGCGAGCTCCGCGAGCTGCGCCAGTCCGGCGGGCTCGGCCTGGTCGTCGACCTGACCTGCATGGGAATGGGCCGCGACGCCGCCGCCCTGGCCCGCATGGCGGCGGGCAGCAGGGTGCCGGTGATCGCCTCGACCGGGCTGTACGCGGAGCCGTTCACGAGCGTCGGCGAGGCCGACGTGGACTCCCTCACCAGCCGCCTGATGGACGACATCCTCAGCGGCGCCGACGACATGGGCGTGTTCCCCGGCGTCATCGGCGAGGTCGGCTCCTGGGGCGCCGAGCCCACCCCGCGCGAGGAGCGCTGCCTGATCGCCGCCGCCCGCGCCTCGCTGAAGTCGCGCCTGCCGGTGGCCACGCACGGCGCCAACGCCCCCGCCCTGCTGGAGATCCTGCTCTCTCAGGGCCTGCCGGCCTCCCGGGTGGCCGTCGGGTACGCGGGCACCGACCTGGGGGCGGCCAGGAAGATCGCCGAAGCCGGCGCGTACGTGAGCCTGGGCCTGCTCGGCCTCGGCACGGATCAGGCGGCCAGGATCGCGCTCGCCCTCATCGAGGACGGCCACGCGGACCGCCTGCTGATCAGCACGGGGCTGAGCCGGGTGGCGCAGCTGCGCAAGTACGGCGGCCCCGGCTACGCGCACCTGCACAATGCCCTGCTGCCGCGCCTGCGCGAGTCCGGCGCCGGCGCGGAGGTGATCGAGCTCGTCACCCACGACAACCCGCTGCGCTGGCTGACCGACGGCATGGGTTGACCTCAACCAATGTCAAGGTTGCAGACTGGGTCGCATGACTTTCACACCAGCCGAACTTGACTACCTGAACGCCCAGCACCTCGGCCGCCTGGCCACCGTATCGCCCGCCGGGGACACCCAGAACAACCCGGTCGGCTTCTTCGTGGACGCCGAGAGCGGCACCATCACCATCGGCGGGCACGCGCTGGGCGCATCCAAGAAGTTCAGGAACATCCAGCAGGGCAGCACCGTCGCTTTCGTCGTGGACGACATGGTGTCGGTGGATCCGTGGGAGGTGCGCGGCATCGAGATCAGGGGCACGGCGGAGGCGCTGACCGACGTCGACCCGCCCGTGCCGTTCTTCTCCCGGGAGATCATCAGGATCACGCCCAAGAAGGTCATCTCGTGGGGGTTGTCGGGGCCGCGCGAGACCCGGACTGCGTGAAGGCCCCGTAGCGGGGACCCGGCGGCGGGGTGGCGAGCGGTGGCGTCCGCGCGGGTCACACCCGGTAGTCGTCGTCGCGGGCGTCCAGGATGGCCATGTGTCCCGGCAGGTGGCCGATCGCGTACTCGACGCCGCTGGCCATGACCGCCGCCTGCGGCGTCACCCCGCACGCCCAGAACAGCGGCACCTCGCCGGCGCGCACCTCCACGGGGTCGCCGAAGTCGGGCCTGGCCAGGTCGGCGATCCCGATCGCCGCGGGGTCGCCGGTGTGGACGGGCGCGCCGTGCACCATCGGGTAGCGCCCGCTCACCTCGACGGCGGTCGCCACCAGCGCCTCGGGCACCGGCCGCATCGACACGACCAGCGGCCCCGACAGGCTGCCCGCCGCCGAGCATGGCACGTCGGTGACGTACATCGGCACGTTCGTCCCCAGCTCCAGGTGCCGCACCGGCACCCCGGCGGCCAGCAGCGCCGCCTCGAAGGTGAAGCTGCACCCGATGAGGAACGGCACCAGGTCGTCGCGCCACTCCTCCCGCACGTCGCCGAGGTCGGCGACCGGCCGCCCGTCGCGGTAGAGGCGGTACCCGGGCAGGTCGGTACGCAGGTCGCCGGGGAACAGCGGCGTGGACCAGGCGCCCGGCTCCCCCACGTCGAGCACCGGGCACGCCTGAGGGTTGAGCTGGGCGAACAGCAGCAGCTCGTACCGCAGCCCGCTGGGCACGGCGATCAGGTTGGCCTGCGTCCAGCCCCGGCACCAGCCCGCCGTGGGAACGCGCTCGCCCGCGCGGAAGCGCTCCCGCGCCCGCGCCGGGCTCAGGTCGGCGACGTTCCCCCTCGGGGAGTAGTGCACACTCCGACAGTATGGCGAGCCCTGCCGCCCGGTCCACCACGCGTTCCCCTGAGGGAGCCCAGGACTCCTCACCTGGGGGAACGCGGGTCTCCTCGCCTGGGGGCGCGCACGGTTCACCTGAGCAGACGCACGTCGGGTCGGCATGGCCGGTGATATCGGGACTTCTGGGGGTAGCGGCGGTGCCGTGCGACTCGACGTGAACCCCCTCGACTACGTCCTCATCGCGATCTACTTCGTCACCGTGCTCGCCATCGGCGTCGCCGCCCGCAGACGGATCAGCTCCAGCCTCGACTTCTTCCTGGCCGGCCGCGGCCTGCCCGCGTGGGTCACGGGCCTGGCGTTCGTGTCGGCCAACCTCGGCGCGATCGAGATCCTCGGCATGGCGGCCAACGGCGTGCAGTACGGCGCCATGACCGTGCACTACTACTGGATCGGCGCGGTCCCCGCGATGGTGTTCCTCGGCATCGTGATGATGCCCTTCTACTACCGCTCCAAGGTCAGGAGCGTGCCCGAGTTCCTCCGCAAACGCTTCAACGGGGCGACGCAGCTGCTGAACGCGATCACGTTCGCGGTCGCGCAGATCCTCATCGCGGGCGTGAACCTCTACGCGCTCGCCCTGGTCATGGAGGCGCTGCTGGGCTGGCCGCTGCCGGTCTCGGTGGTGGTCTCCGCGGTGATCGTGCTGGCGTACATCACGCTCGGCGGGCTGTCCTCGGCCATCTACAACGAGGTGCTGCAGTTCTTCGTGATCCTCGCCGGGCTGATCCCGCTGACCGTGCTCGGGCTGATCAAGGTGGGCGGGATCTCGGGGCTGGTGGACAAGGTACGGCAGAGCTCCCTCGGCGAGGGCGGCCTGCACACCTGGGCCGGGACGGCCGGCGAGAACCCGATGCACGCCCACTGGATCGGCATCGTGTTCGGGCTGGGGTTCGTGCTGTCGTTCGGCTACTGGACGACGAACTTCGCGGAGGTGCAGCGGGCGCTGTCGGCCAGGAACACGAACGCCGCGAGGCTCACGCCGATCATCGCCGCGTACCCGAAGCTGTTCATCCCGCTGGTGACCGTGCTGCCGGGGATGATCGCGCTCGTGCTGTTCAGCGGCTGGGGGCAGAACCAGGACTACAACAACGCGATCCCGCTGCTCATGCGCGACCTGCTGCCGAACGGCGTGCTGGGGGTCGCGGTGACCGGGCTGCTGGCCTCGTTCATGGCCGGGATGGCGGCCAACATCAGCGGCTTCAACACCGTCTTCACCAACGACATCTGGCAGTCGCACCTGCGGCCGGACCGCGACGACGGCTACTACGTGCGGGTGGGGCGGATCGCGACCGTGGTGGGTGTGGCGCTGGGCGTCGGCACGGCGTTCATCGCGGCCGGTTACTCGAACATCATGAACTACCTGCAGGCGCTGTTCTCGTTCTTCAACGCGCCGCTCTTCGCGACGTTCATCGTCGGGCTCTTCTGGCGGCGGATGACGCCGTGGGCCGGGTTCTGGGGGCTGCTCGCGGGCACCGTGGCGGCCTTCGCGTCCTACATCGCGTACAAGGCCGGGTTCGTGGACTTCGGCACCGAGCTGAACGCCAGCTTCTGGGGCGCCGGCCTGGCCTTCGTCGTGGACGTGGTCGTGTCGGTGGTGGTCACGCTGGTCACCACGGCCAAACCGGTCGAGGAGCTGCGCGGGCTCGTGTACGGGCTCAGCGCCGTCGGGCTGGAGGACGACGCGCTGGCGGGTGACGCGCGATGGTACCGCTCGCCCGTGCTGCTCGGCACGGGCGCCGTCATCCTGGCCGCCGCGATGTACGGAGTGATCATATGAGTGACATCCGGATGGTGATCGGCGGGCTGTTCCTGGTGTACGGCGTGATCCTCGTCGTCGCCGGGGCGTTCGGGAGCGCCGTCAACCTGTGGACCGGCCTGATCATGGCCGTCTTCGGCGGCACGTTCCTGGTGTGGGCCCGCGTCCGGCGGCTCTGACCCTGACGTCAGGCGGTCCTGGTTCTGACCGGCACGGGCAGGCGTCCGGCGGCTCCGACCGGCACGGGCCCGGACGCTTCAGGCCTCAGTACCAGACCTCGAACGTGTGGGGCCCCAGGGCGAGCCCGTCTCCCCTGGGCACCACGCACCCCTGCTCGATCAGGTGCGCGACGCACCCGCGTACCTCGTCCTCGCTCAGCCCGGACGCGTGCACCACGCCGTCGAGCCCCGCCACGCCGTTCTCGACCACCTGGGAGGCCACCGTCTCGTACACGTGGATGTCGACGTCCGACAGGGCCTGCACATCGTGTGACCGCGTCATGAGCGCTCTCTCGCCCCCTCCCTCAAGCGGTACGGATCGACGTCGCGATCCGGGTTGCGGCGGAGGTACTCGGCCTCCAGCTCGTTGGTCCTCGAGGTGTGCCGCGCCAGGGCGTCGTCCGACCCGTGGAAGAACGTGTCGCTCCGCGTGGCGTGCAGTTGCCGCAGCTCGCGGACCACGTCCTCGTCGCTGAGCTGCGCCGGGTCTATTCCCATCGTCGTCATGGGCTCCCTCTACCCCGGAGACCCTCGACAATATCTGTCACATTTCCTGACATATGGCATTGTTTGTGAGGGATGGTCGCTTTACGTTCCCTTTATGGACCTCGAGCTCAGGCACCTCAGGATCGTCCGCGCGGTCGCGGACGCGGGAAGTGTGAGCAAGGCCGCGTCCCTGCTCGGGCTGGCACAGCCGGCCCTGACCGCCCAGCTCAAGCGCATCGAACGGGTGCTCGGCGGCGCCCTGTTCGAGCGCGACCGGCACGGCGCGAGACCCACCAGACTGGGTGAGCTGGTGCTCTCCAGGGCACGGGTGCTTCTCCCGGCAGCCCAGGAGCTACAGGAGGAAGCGGTACGTTTCGCCGCCTCCCCCTCCTCCCCCGCCTACCGCATCGGCGCGACCAACGGCCCCATCCTGGGCGGCCTCGTCCACCGGCTGGCCGCAGAGCGGGCGGTGCGCACGTACACCTCCTGGTCGGCGTACGAGCTGACCGGCATGGTCGACCTCGGCCGCCTCGACTACGTGCTGACCGGCGCCTGCGGCGACTCCGGCACCCCCTCCGGCTCGGTGGTGTGGGAGACCATCGGCCTCGACCCCGTGTTCTGCCTGGTCGGCGCCGACCATCCGGCCGCCGCGGAGAAGGAGGTGGAGCTGGCCGATCTCGCCGACGAACACTGGGCGGTGACGCCCGGCGACGGCTGCTTCGCCGACTGCTTCGCGATGGCGTGCGCGCGTGCCGGGTTCACCCCCGGCACGATCTACGAGACGGACGTGGCGACCTGCATCCATCTCGCCCAGGTGGGCCGCGCGGTGGTGCTCTGCCAGGCCACCCACCAGGCCGCGCAGGGTCTCGTCACGGTCCCGCTCGCCGGCGCGCCGCTGCGCTGGCGCCAGCTCCTCGGCCGCCACCCCACCGCCCCCGACTCCGCGTGGGTGGTGGCCCAGGCCAAACAGGTCCATGACGACGCCGTACGCCGCAACCCGGTCTATTCCGACTGGCTGGTACGGAACCCCGGATACGGCACCGCACCATAACACCGTGATAGGGGCAAAGTAGTACTCCTCCGCGTCTGGGCGCGCCGTTACGTTGACGGCACCCCCAGCAGCGAGGAGACCACGATGCTCCGAACTCCGGCGCTGATCGCCATCGCGATCGGCGCGTTAGTCGTCACGGCCACCCCCGCCGTCGCCGCCAAACCCCCGTCAGGCGTGATCGACGCCCTCCAGCGCGACCTCGGCATCACCAAGGAGCAGGCGATCAACCGCCTGGCGAACGAGACCCGGGGCAACGCCGCCGCCCCCGGCCTGCGCAAGAAGCTCGGCGACGACTACGCCGGCATCTGGTACGAAGGCGCCGAGAGCGCCCTCGTCGTGGCCAGCGTCGACCCCGCCGACACGGCCGCCATCAACCGGGCGGGCGCCAGGGCGCGCATCGTGGCGCGCTCGTTCGCCCAGCTCACCACCGTCAAGGAGGGCCTGGACAAGACCGCGCCACCCGCCTCCGTACACAGCTGGGCCATCTCGCCCCAGGACAACTCGGTCGTCGTCCGGACGAGCGACGAGGCGGCGGCGACGGCCTGGCTGACGTCGAGCGGCGTGGACGCCGCGGCCGTCAAGCTGGAACAGTCGGCCGAACGCCCCCGCCTGTTCTACGAGATCCGGGGCGGGGACGCGTACTACACCTCGGAGGGCTACCGCTGCTCCGTCGGCTTCGCCGCCCGGCGCGGCACCCAGCTCGGCTTCACCAGCGCCGGCCACTGCGGCGGCGTCGGCGTCACCACCACCGGCTACAACCGGGTGGCGCAGGGGACGTTCCAGATCTCGTCGTTCCCCGGCAACGACTACTCGTGGATCGCCACCAACTCCAACTGGACCGCGCCCGGCGTCGTGAACGGCTACAGCGCCGGCATCCTGCCCGTCCGCGGATCCGCCGTCACCCAGCCCCAGGGCTCCGTGTGCCGCTCCGGCTCCACCACCCAGTGGCACTGCGGCACCGTCACCGCCCTGAACTCCACCGTCAACTACCAGGAAGGCACCGTCTATGGCCTGACCCGCACCACGGTGTGCGCCGAGGGCGGCGACTCGGGCGGCGCGTTCATCTCCGGCGACCAGGCCCAGGGCATGACCTCGGGCGGCTCGGGCAACTGCTCCAGCGGCGGCGTCACGTACTTCCAGCCCGTCAACGAGATCCTCTCCGCGGGCAGCCTCACCCTCATCACCTCCGGCGGCGGCTCCGAACCGCCTCCGACCGGGTGCGACGGCTTCGAGGAGACGTACTCCGGGTCGCTGAGCTCCAACCAGAGCACGTACGAGCCGGACGGGTCGTACTACCTGTCGAGCACCTCGGGCACCCACTCGGCCTGCCTGGACGCGCCGGACGGCACCGACTTCGACGTGTACCTGCAGAAGTGGAACGGCTCGTCATGGACCGTGGTCGCCAGAGGCGACAGCCCCAACTCCGACGAGACCATCTCCTACAGCGGGACCTCGGGGTACTACCGGTACCGCGTGCACGCCTACAGCGGCTCAGGCTCCTACACCCTCGGCCTGAACCACCCGTAGCACCGCGCCCCCGTAACACTGCGCGCTCGTAGCACTGGGCGCTCTGAGCGCTCGTAACCGCGGAAAGGGCCGGACCGGCCCGGGCACCCCCCCGGATCGGCCCGGCCCCACGATCAAGAAGCATCGTACGACTCCCGCCAGGCAGCCCTCCCAGGCCGCACTCCCAGGTGTGGCTCTGACCGACACTCGGGCCGTCACTCGGACGGAACGAACGCACTCACGCCAAGCAGAACTCCCACCCCGGCCGCCACTCGAACGGCGCGTCGACCAGTTCCTCCAACGGAGTCCCCTCCAGCAGATGCTGCAACGCCCACCGATTGGCCGAATGCGCCACCACCAGCACCACCCGCCCCTGCCACTCCGCCATCACATCCCGCAGGAACGCCGCCGTCTCCACCACGACCTGCCGATAGCTCTGCCCACCCGGCCACGGCGTGTCGACATGCCTGGCCCGCAACGCCGCCACCTCACTGGCCGGCCGCCCGTTGTAGATCCCGTAGTCGCACTCCCTGAGCCGCCGATCGAGCCTGATCTCCTTCCCGTTCCCGGCAAAGGCGATCTCCGCCGTCTGCACGGCCCGCCGCAGGTCGGAGACGTACACGACGTCCACCTCCCGCCGCCGCACCCCAAGCTCCACAGCCGCCTCCCGCCCGCGAGCGGACAGCTCACCCGGCAACCACCCCGTGGAGATCCCCGTCTCGTTGTCCACGGTGATGGAGTGTGTCTCGTACACCAGCTTCACGGCCACGCCCAGAAGCTACCCGCCCGCCCCCGCCCGCGGCGCCGAATCCCTTGGACGCTCCCGCAACCGAGACCTGAATATGATCGTGCCGGGCTCCACGTACCTTGCCGGGCATGGAATGATGTCGGCGGAGACCCGTCGCCCGTTCCGCCGGGCACCACGACGGGATCCGATGCTCTAGCCTTAGCATGCGCGAGGGCTCAGCAAGGTGCTTCTGGGGCATCGCGCCGCACGTCACAACTGAATCCAGGGGCGGTAGCTCAGCCGGTCAGAGCATCGGACTCATAATCCGTGGGTCGTGGGTTCAAGTCCCACCCGCCCTACTTCTCCAGAACAGCCAAAACCCCCGCCTGACCTGCGCTTCCGCGCGGAGACGGGGGTTTCTCATGTCCGGCTGTCTACGGCCGATACCGATCGTTTGCGGGTGGCTCTACCCAATGCTTACCCACGACCTCACTAGGCCGGTCGACTACAGCTCGAAGTCCGGTCGACTGGCGCCGTAGCCCTGCTTGGCCGGCCACAGGACCACCACGTCCTGACTGTGGGCCAGTTCGATCAGGTCGTGACGCGGCTCGCTGGGCAGCAGGATCGCCCTCGTAGCGTCCGGCAGGAAGCGGCCGTAGTCGGCCAGCTGGCCGATGGCCATGCGCACGTTCTCGCGGGTGACGCTGCCCTTCGCCTCAACCAGCAGCTTGGCGTCGTGGTCGTACAGGTCGGTGAAGAGCGGACGGGTCTCCCCCTTCGGCAGCATCTGATGCCGGCCGACCTTGTGATTCTTGCCGCGCAGGTAATCGCCCAGTGCCTGCACGAGGGTGGACTCCTTCCGCTCAGCCTCGTACGGCTCCCGGTCGGGGTTGATGAAAGTCCGCTCCGTGAGCAGCTGCTCCAGTTCGAGCTCCTGCACCTGGTCTTCGTTCGGGTTGTCCTTGGCGGCGTCAAGCAGCCGCGCCAGGCTGGTCTGCGGCGGTTGCACGGCCGCGTCGATGGGACGTAGCCGGAAGACGATGACACGACGGATGGCGCCACCGCCAGTTTCCGGGGCGTCGGCTTCGTACCAGGGCTCCTTGTCGTCCACCTCGAATTCGCCAAGGTAGGTGACGGTGCCGCGGGCGCCTTGGAAGACGCGCAGCGCCTTGTTGTTCTGCTTGTGGTTGAGGATGCTCGCGTTCCCGGACATCATCCGCTGGTCGCCATACTGACCCTCCCCGCTGTAGTGGAACAGGCCGTCAGGCATCCAGCCGTCGAAGTAGCCGTGCTTCTCGCCGGCGATCGGGTCGGTGAAGACGAAAACGTTGTCGCTGCGGCTGGACGGGCCGATGCCACCCTGGGTGCGACCGCCGAAGTCCTCGTGCAGTTTCTTGCGCTCGATCTGCTGGTCGGGCTTGAGAGTCCATGCGGGGATGGGGGTGGTCATGGGGCAGTCCCTCCTGTGATCACTTTACCTGTGATCTACCTTAACGGACCCAGATCATCGGCGTGCAAGTTCTGTACGGAAATTGGATGCCGATTTTCTGGGTCCGATTGCGGTATCAGGTCAGACTGGAGAGTCGAGATCCTTCAGCGCGTCGGCAATGCGCCGCTTAGCGGCCTCGTCTTGGCCAACGATGCATTTCGCGTAGATCCTGAGCAGCACATCCACGCTGTGACCTGCCCACTCGGCTACCTGCGTCGCCGGTACACCAGCGTTGAGCCAGGTCGAAACGCAGGCGTGACGTAGGTCGTAGATGCGCTTGGCCAGCGGCGACTGTGCCTCCTTCTCGGTCAGGGCGTGCTCTCTGGCCTTGGCCCATACGCGCCGGCATGTGATGCCGGCCAGCTCACCGCCGCGCACTCCGGTGAACAACCGCCCTCCGGGGTCAGTGCCGAACTCCGCGAGGTGCGCGCGGAGAATCCGGACAAGCGCGGGAGGACAGGGAACGATGCGGGTCTCCCCCTCGGCGCGGTGCTTCAGGGCGCGTTCTTCCCGCAGGCTGCCATCGTCCGTCCATTCACGGCCGGCGAACGGCGCGGCGCCGGCGAAGCGCAGCTCGCCCCAACCGTCAGCCGGCTCCTCCAGCTCTCCCGACTCAGGATTTCGGGCCAGCTCGGGGAGGGTGATGTTGTCCTCGCCAAGCCTGACTACTTCCTCGGGACGTAGCCCCGCGTAGTAGATGACGGCGAAGAATGCGACCAGCCGCTTTCCGCTGGGCTGTTGTGCTTGCACCGCGGCAAGCAGGCGACGGGCTTGGGCGTGGTTGACGACGCTACGTCGGTCCACTTCGTAGGTGACCCGCGGTGGCTTCCACTTCAGAGCCTTGATCGGGTTGGAATCCAAGAGCTTCAGCTCTACGGCGTAGTCCATGGCGTTCTGCAGGATGGTCTTGTGCCGACGAATCGTGCTTGTGGCGGCGGTTTTCCCGTTCAGGCGCGAGGTGGCAGCGTCGAGCAGCGCCCGGACTGTGGCCGCCTCGGTCAGCGCGGAAACGGAACGGGTGTTCTTGGCGAGCCACGCCAGCACCTCGGCCGTTTCCTCGGACGCTTCGGCGCGCTGTTTCGTGTTGAACCCCCATCGACGCATGGCGGTTCGGAGGTGGAGGTCAGAGGGTTTGCCCTTGCCGCTCGTGAGCATGGCCGGCGTGGCTGCGGTAAGGGCGCGGGCGATGTCTTGGCGGTACTTAGCCGAGGCAGCTTTCCACTTGAAGTCGGCGAATTTGCAGGCGAAGTCGTACCAGGTCATCTCTGGCCGCTCAACGCGGCTCCACTTCACCGGCTCGCCGGTGGCCAGGCTGAACGGCTCACCCTCCCGAGCCGCGGTGAGCAGCTTGCTTCGGTAAGCATCTGCCTGCGCACTCTTCTGGAAGGTCCGTTTCCACGGCTTGCCATCCGTGGACCACTGGACGCGGTATGAGGTGACCTTGCCCGCAACGTTCTTGCGGACCTCGGTCTTGTGAACGCGAACGCGGTAGGTGGTGTTCTCCATCAGGCCGCGTCCTCTCGGGCGTTGAGCCAGCTTTCAAGGTCGGTACGGCGGACGCGAAGGGAACCATTGGGCAGGGTGATGCAGCGTGGGGCGCGACCCTTCTGGCGCCAGTCGTAGAAGGTGGATCGGGAGATCTGGAGTTCGGTGCAGACTTCGGGAACGGTGAGCATCGCGCGTAGGCGGGTGACGGTGGCCATGGCGGCGCGTTCCTTCCGGGTGTGGCGTGATCGGAAAGGGTTCGGCGCCCTCGGCGGTCATGCTTGGCGGCTTGTCGCCGAGGGGCCGATAGCAGGTTGGGAGGGGGTAGCCGTTTCAACCCGTTACAGCCGTAACATCGCAGCTCAGGGCCGAAACGGCTTGTTGCGGTGTTACGGGTTAAGCCGTAACAGGGTCGGAAGCCGTATCGCCTTGACCTGCGGTGTTACGGCTGTAACGGCTGTAACGGCTACCCCGCTCCAGATGCAGAACGTCGGCCTCCGGAGGGGGTTCGAGGGTCGGGCAGTAACGCGCCCACGCGTCGGCGAAGTCGCCGCGGCGGTAGCCCCTCAGCGGACCATCGGGGAAGCGAATCGCGGCCGGGCGGATGTCGTATTCGCGCAGCATCGCGCCGAGTCGTATGGGTGTCAGGCCGGCCGGTCCGTGCTCGTTCCATTCGCCCTCAGGGTCGGACTTGAGCCGTTCCAGGAGTACGGCGGTGGGCAGTGCGGTGTCGGCGCTGAATGCGGCGCGGCAGGCGGTCAGCAGTCGGACGCGCGCCGATGCCTGGTCGTTGTCGTCGGCCTCGGCGGTGAGCGCCAAGGCGGCAGCGCGGGCACGCTCGGGCCAGGTGCCGTCGGCGTAGTCGGCAACGATGACCAGGGGTTCCCAGGTGTCGGCGGCGCGGTCCTCGACGGGCATGGCGGGTTCGGCCTGTTCGAGAGTGGCCAGGTCAGCGCGCAGCCACTGGTTAAGGTCGGCGGCCAGCTCACGCAGTGGTGTGCGGTCGCGGCGGTGGCGGTAGGGCGCGGCGGTTTCACCGGGCGCGCGGCGGCGCATACGGACGACAACGGCGCGGTCTTCGATGGTGTCGGGCATAGCCCCGATGCCGGCGAGTGCGGCCATGGCGAAGGTCGGAATGCTTTCCACGCGGTTGGTGGCCGCGTCGTAGCGTTTGGCCGGCCGGTTGCGCTGGTGTCCGGCGTTGAGCAGGCCGCGCAGGTCCTCGTTGCCGTCGGCCTTGGGGCCGAAGATGGTGTCGGCTTCGTCCACGAGCATGGTGGGCGGGTCCTCGGTGATGGAGCGGTAGACGGCGGCGCTGGAGGAGTTGACGGTGATGAACGGGTTGTGGCAGGTGGCCTCCACGATGTCGAGTAGCCGGGACTTGCCGCACCGCTTCTCGGGGCCGCGGATGACCAGGCGGGGCGCGTGCGCCCACGCGGGTTGGGCATGGGTTGCTGCGATCCACAGCGTGACGGCGTCGGCGGCCTCGAAGGTCGGCAGGATGACGTAGCGGGTCAGGGCGGCGCGCAGCCGGTCGAGTAGCTGTGAGCCGGTCGGGTGATGGGTCATGGTGCCTCCCACGGCTGTGATCAGACGGTGGCCAGGCGGCGAGGGCGATGGGCGCCGTGCCGCAACCCGGAGTTGATGGTTCGCGCGACTTCGGCGCGGGCTAGTCCAAGGTCGCCCCCTCCCTGTTCAAGCAGTTCTTTGACGGGTTCCTCGGGGAGCGCGCCGCCCGCGATGAGCTCGCCGAGGGCGGCGGCGGCGCCGAACAGGGCACGGTTGCGCTGGCCGGGTTGGGCGGCGGCCAGGTGCGCAAGCTCGCGATCCAAAGCGGCGCGCAGGTAGGCGGAATGGCGATCATTGGCGATGGGGACGTGCACGGGCCTCTTGGCTGGTAGCGGGGCGGGTGTGAGCAGCTTGAACAGGGAGGGGGGCAGCGGGGCGGGCATCGTGGCGTGCTGCACGCGGTAGCTGCCGACCCCGTCGGGGAGGGCGACGTGGCTGCCTGGGGCGACGACGTAGCCACCCCAGGCGCGGGTATCGATCAGCCACCCGAGGCTGCCGTTTGTGCTGGGCAGCCGGGGGCCGGGCGGGGCGGTGTAGTACAGGTGCAGGCCGCCTCGGCGGGTGCGGACCTGTAGCGTCTCCCACTCGATCGGGATGCCGGCGCGTTGGCAGAGCAGGGCGAACACGTCGGCGCCGTCGCCGATGCCGGGCAGGTCCCATTCGCGGGGCGGGCGCTGGTCGGGCTTGGGCACGTCCAGGTCGATGACGACGAGTCCGGCCGGGCCGGTGGCGATGCCGACGTTGTAGGGGGCGCGCCGCCACCACGCGCGGATGCGGTCGGGGTCGCGGGTCGCGCGGGTCTCCCAGTCGGTGAAGCCGCGCGGGGGTGCCTTGTCCCCCACGGCGATAGGGAAGACAGGCCAGCCGCGGGCGGCGGCTCCCAGAGCGGCGACCACCATACCGTGACGGTGTGGTGCGGTCATGCTGCCTGCCTCCCGGGATCGGCAAGCAGGGCGGCGGTCATCGCCTGCTCCAGGCAGACCTTGTGAACGGGTCGCCCGTCGTCGTCCAGCAGGAAGCACAGACGACGACAGAGGCGGCACGGGCGGCGGCGGCCACCGCCCCAATGTCCAGGCTCATGGCGCCAGTTCAGGGATACGCGCCCTTGCCAGAGCCGGTAGCCGGTAGAGCTTGCTGTCATGCTGGTAGGTGCCTTCCTCTTGTGATCGGGAGTGGGGCGGGCGGCCTCGGCGGTTGTGCTTGGCGGCTTGTCGCCGAGGCCGCGTACCACGGTTGTCAGGCCGCCTCATCGGTGATCTGGTCGCCACGACAACTCCACGGGGAGCAGCCGGCTGGAGCGCCGTCCTCGGCGTCGTCGGTCGCACTGGTTGTCGCGTCGTCGGCCAGGGCCTCGAACAGGTCTGTTTGGCGTTGCTTCCATTCGGTGCGGGTGACCTTGTTGATCGGGGCCTGGTCGAGGGGCAGCAGGCTGCGATGCAGGTAAGGCCGTTCCTTGATGCCACGCAAGGCCATCTCGCGCAGGCTGCGGTCAAAGGCGACCGCATCGGCCCACTCGTCGGGGTGGTTGTCGCGCAGCTCGCGCCACTGGCGGTTGCCGTGGAAGGGGCAGCCGATGCACGCACTCTTGGGGGTGTCCGCCCAGCCGTGGCTACGCAGGTAGCGCTGGCAGTCGGTACGGGTCCAGCCGGGCCGGCCATCGGCAGCGCCGTCCATGTCGAGCAGGGGGAAGGTGTTGCGCAAGTAGCGCACGTGAGCGTCCTTTGCCCGGTGGAACTCATCGCGGCTGATGCCGACCCACTGGTCGGCGAACACCTCGGCGGGGACGGGGCGCGGGTGCGGGTAGCCCAGCAAGGCGCGGATGGCGGCCTTGATGGGCTTGATCTTGTATTCCTCGGTGCACTGGCGGCGCACCATCGCGGCTCCGTTCCCGGCTCGGTCGCGGACGAACACGGGCAAGCGCACGAAAGCGCCGGGGGTGAGCGAGTCGGTGCGGAGGTTGCCGGTGATGCGCGCCGGCGTGGATGCGGGCACGTTGCCTTCGACCCAGCCGGCGCGGACGCGCAGGATGGGGATGCCGGCTGGCTGGGCTACCTCTCGTTCCAGCCGATCAAGGTGGGCGTAGACGGCTTTGGGTTCCCACCCGGTATCGGCGAAGACGGCTACGTCGATCGTGGGCAGCTTCCCATGAGCCGACAGCAAGAGCAGGGTGGTGGACTGCACACCCGCGCCGAGGCTGAGAACACGGAGGGCGGCAGCATCTGACGATGTTGTGGTGTTCACGATCAGGGGCCTTTCGGTGGTGGCTGTGATCGGAATGGGGCGGGGACCTTGGCCGCGTGCTCGGCTGCTTGTCGCCGAGGCCGCCCCTCGTGCTGTTGCTAGAACGGCGGTTCGTCGCCCTGCCACTGACCGCCGGCGCCAGCGTTGGCAGGGGTGTTGGTTGCCCACGGGTCGGACGTGCCGCCGACGTGGCCGTTGCTGCCGGTGCAGGCGGCCTTTTGGGGTTTGGCGGTGGCGAAGCGCAGGGAGGGGCCGATCTCGTCTACGGTCATCTCGACCACGGTGCGCTTGTCGCCGTCGCTGGTCTCGAAGGTGCGCATGCGCAGCCGGCCTGAGGCGATGACGCGGGTGCCGCGGGTGAGTGATTCGGTGACGTGCTCGCCGAGGTCGCGCCACGCGCTGCAGCGCATGAACAGCACCTCGCCGTCTTGCCACTGCTCTACCTGCGTGTTGTAGGTGCGGGCGCTGGAGGCGATGGTGAAGCCGGCCACGGCGGTGCCGGTCTGGGTGTAATTGAGCTTGGGGTCGTCGGTCAGGTTGCCGATGATGGTGATCGTGGTCTCGCCGGACATGGCGGGGTGTTCCTTCCCTGATGGCGGGTGGTGGCAAGGCGTGCGGAAGGGCTCGCCGGTACGGGGTGGGGTGCCGGAATGCGCGAGAGCCTCGGCGCTGTCAGCGCCGAGGCTCTGTCGTGTGGTGCCGTGGGGTGGCCGTTACCGGCTGCTCAAGGACCTGGTGTGGTCGTGCCGGTCGCAGATGCAGCAGCGGTCGAAGTCGAAGGGTTCGGCCGATGCTTCCTGCCAGATGGTCATCCTGTTCGGGCGATCGGGGGAAGGGTCTATCACTCTGATGATCACGAGTGCGACGACTTCTTCCGCCCCGTGTTCGAACAGCGTGGATGCGGCACTCTGGACGTGGGCACCGGACATGAACCAGTCATCCACGAGGAGGACTCGTTCGCCGTGCAACACCTGATCTTCTTTCCGCGCCCCCATGACGTGAAAAGCGTCGGGGTGAGAGTACCGATCGTAGAGCGATGGGGCGTGCTCATCGTTGGCCAGCAAGAGGTGCGGCTTGTGCAGGTCCTTCCATGCGTTGATGTCGTTGATGATCAGTATCAGGGGGTGGATAGCCTCTACGGGCTGGTTTCTCCGGGTGGTGGGGATGGAAGTCACCAGCGTGAACGGCCCGCCGGCTAAGCCGGTCAGGCATGCCTCGTGGGCTTGGTAGAAGCGGGAGAGTGTCGCCGTCATCAGACGGCGAGGCGTCATCCAACCCGGAGCGGCGCGTGCGTTCGCCTTACTGACCACTATCTTGAACAGGGCGTTGTCCTCGCCGTACTGGACGGCCAACGAGATGGGCACCACATGCTCGGTCGGGCGGTAGAGCCCGCCCATGGTGCGCTCGCAACTTGAGCAGATGTCGTGTGGCTCTCCTGTGTCCCGCTTGTTGTTGGGCCCGGTGTGGCAGATCCGGCAGACTCCGGGGCGCGTCGCCGGAACGTTCCTGTACAGGTGGATGACGCGGTCGGTGACAGCCCTGGCGTCATCCATGCTCAAAACATGGTCGTTTGGGAGCACATATCTACGAGATTGACCGCGTGCTTGGACAACTCGTCAGTGTCTTGGACGACAGTGATGCCTCCCCGAAACCCCGCCCGCGCGACCCATGGGTGTTCCTGCTGAAGCTGCTGGGGCACGAAGACGTGCTTGCCCGTCTTCAGCGTCATGTCGGCGCAGTGCTGGCCGGGTCCGCCGTCGCCGCCGTCAGTGACGTACACGGTGGCGGCCAAACCGCAGGTCACGACGCGTTCCTGCGCGGTCGGGTGGTGGGTGGGGGTGGTGTCGGGCCACAGCGGGGAGACCAACGCGCCGCGCTGGCCTATCTGCTGAGCGACATTCGCGTACGGGCCGAGAGTGCCGGGTGCGGCTATCCCACCGGCCAGCACGGCGAGCGTGCGCCCGCCGGCTTCGAGTGCGGCCTGGTGGACGGCCGCGTCCAGGTCGGTGCGAAGCGGCGCGATGACGGTGAGTCCGGCATCGGCCAGAGCCCGGGCGGCTGTAACGGCGTGCTCGCTGTCGTGCTCGCCGACGATGGCGACGGCCCGGTAGTCCTCGGGGACCATTCGGCCGCGAACCCACACGAACGGCGGGTAGTTGTTGGCCCACAGCATGTTGCCGGGGTAGGCGTCGTCCAGGACGGTGATGAGGTGGACGCCGGCGGCGCGCATGGCGGTGATGAGGTCACGCGCCTGATTGAGGTCTTCGATGTTCAGGCGGGAGCGGAGATCGGCGAGGTGTGCCTGGTCAGTTTCGTCCAGTCCGGCGACATCGCCATTCGTGAGCTTGAGGGCGCTGCCCGTGGCAGCGATAACGTGGGCGGTGTGGTGCCAGGGCTGGGTATGGGTGGCTTTGGTGAGGGCGAGGACGGCGGCTTGTTCATCGAGCGCGGTCATGGTCATGGTCATCACCATCTCGAACGTGGTTTCGGTGTGAACGTACGCGCCGACGCCGACAAAAACGACGACGGGATGCGCGGTTGCCTTGAGGGCTATCGTGCCGAGGCTGGCGCCACGGCGGGGCGGGTTTGCCGGGTTGGATTCATGCCACTCTCAGTGGGTGCCGTCGTGATGCAGACAGGGGCGGGTGGCAAGTTGAGGCGACAGGTGGGCGCCGGTCGCAGTGATGAACGTGAAACCGTTGGCGGTGGGGCGGAACCGGTCCAGCAGGATGCGGTGGGTGGCGCCGCGCATGTCGACGGTGTTGGCGTACGCGGTCGGGTCGGCGGTCAGGTTGATGAGGCGTTGCACTTCGTGGGAGTTGGTCAGGGTGGTGCAGACGGCGTGCCGGCCGTCGATGGCTTCGACCAACACGACGCGTCCCCAGGCGCGCCGGTCGGCCCAGAGGCTTCCGGGGGTGACGGCGTCAAGGCCGTGCATCTTCTTGGACATGGCGGGGCGGTCCTTTCCGGGTTTGTGTCGGGGAGTGGGTCAGTGGGTGCCGTCGTGGTGCAGGCGGCGTAGGTAGACGTAGAGCTGCCAGCCGAGGCGGGGCCGCATGCCAGTGCCCTCGCAGGCGCGGCAGGTGCGGTTCTTGCCGCCAGGAGCGCAGCGTCGGCACACGCCCCACGGCGAGGCGTAACACCAGCCGATGTAACCGATCGTGATCAGCGGGAGGCAGACGACTAGCAGGGCGATGACGGTAGCCAAGGTGGCCTCCAGGCCGGTTTTCGGGGTTGCCGCAGGTCGGGCGCTAGACGCTAGTGCCCTGGTGAATCGCGGATTGGGGTGCTAGGAGGGGTGCTAGGTCTAGCGGGCGAGGCCGCTAGACCTAGCGGGAGATCAGCGGGTTACGAAGCGGCTCCACGACTACGTTCCGCTACCTCTTCGCGGATGATGCCGCGCCGGTTCGCGCCCTTGCCGTCCGTCGTGGTGCCCCACACCTGGACGGTCTTGATGCCGTGCGGCTTGAGCATTGCGGTGAGCTGTTCGACCTCCCACCCGCCGTAGATGTCGGGCCGCAGGTCGGCCAGTCGGGCGATGACGGTCTCATTCCAGACCTTGGCCTCCGAGGCGCCGACCACGGCCAGGATGTCGGCCAGCAGGTCATAGGACGGCGCGCTCTGTTCGGGCCTCTCGCCGAGAGCGTGACCGGACAGCGTGCCGGCGGCCTTGCGCAGCGCGTAGGCGCGATCGGCGATGAGATGGGTTTGGGGGGTGTCGAGGTAGGCGGACTTGACCACCTTGGGCATCGGGGTGGCGCCGATCAGGTAGCCGGTGCCGGCGTCGGTCTCGGACACGAACACCGTGGCGCGGATGCCGTTCTTGTATGCCGAGGTGCCGAGGATCATGTCGTTCTCGGTCTGGCCGGCCACCTTCAGGCAGAACCGGATGGACACGTTCGCCGAGATGCCGGTGGGCAGGCTTTCCTTGTCCGGCCGTTGGGTGGCCAGGATCAGCACCACGCCGAGGGCGCGCCCCAGCTTGATGATGAACTCGGCATCCTCGCCCGCCTTCGCCCCGTACTCGGGGTGGGCGAACAGGTTCTGGCACTCATCGAAGATGGCCACCAGCGGGTGCAACCCCAAAGAGCGCTTGTCGGCGATCTGCCGGGTGACGCGCTTGTCCGGGCACAAGTCCGGGGGCAGCGTCTTGAGTGTGGCGGCGCGGCGCATGACCTCCTTGCGCAGCAGCGCCAGGGAGTCGGCGGCGTAGGCGATGGCCTCATCCTCGATGCCGGAGACGTAGCGGTGGCAGACCTTCTCGTAAGGGTCGAGGTCGCCGGTGCCCTTCAGTTCGTGGAACCAGCCCTCGGCCGTCGGGTCGAGTACGACGCCGGCGGCCAGTTCGCGCACCGAGGCGGTCTTGCCCTGGCCGGGTAGTGAGCCGATCAGCATGTTGTGCTGGATGAACGGCACGGTGACCAGCCGGCCGCGCGGGTCGTTGCCGAACGGGACGCCCTTGAACAGATCGTGCGAGGTGGCCTTGAGCAGGGGCGACTTGACGATGGTCTTGGACAGGTCCTTGTCGCCGACCCACAGGATCAGTCGGCCCTCGTGGATGGAGGAATCGCCCTCGGGCCAGATACAGCCCAGCGGGCGGCGCAGCGCGCCGGACAGGCGTTCCCGCTTGTCGAGCACGTCGCCCACGGTCACGCCGTAGGGCAGGTCCAGGTCAGCGCGCCAACCGGGACCATCGCGGGTGAT
Organism: Nonomuraea phyllanthi; assembly: GCF_006334985.2. Classification (GTDB taxonomy): domain Bacteria; phylum Actinomycetota; class Actinomycetes; order Streptosporangiales; family Streptosporangiaceae; genus Nonomuraea; species Nonomuraea phyllanthi. Next base: position 70,973 of record NZ_VDLX02000009.1, on the reverse strand, counting down.
CGGGGAGACGAACCGGATGGCATCCTTGGGGTTCTTGGACATCGCCTGGCTGATGCCGGCGATGCCCAGCGAGGTCAGGGCGCGGATGACGATGTCGCTGGTCAGCTTCTCCACGGTGGAGGCCAGCACGGCGCGTTCGATCAGCGGCCGGTCGGCGGGCTTGCCGAGGACGCCGAGCGCTGCCAGAGCCACCGCGAGGGCGCCCCACTGCACCGCGGTCGCCGCGTTGGCCAGGATGATGGCCGCGATCAGCAGCGTGACCAGCACCACCAGCATGACCGGGATGCGCAGCCGGACGCGCGAATCACGCTGTCGCGACAGCTTCAGGTACGCCTCGGGGTCGGCCTTGGTCACGGCGGCCACCCGTACCGGCTCGCCTTCCAGGTCGAACGTCCAGCGGACCATGCCGCCCACCAGCCGGGCCAGGCCGCGCGGGGAACGGAAGGCCAGCCGACCGGCATACATCGGGGTGCGGGTGAGCTGGTAGCCGGCCACGTGCGCGTAGTGCTTGCCCAGCCAGGACAGGGTTTGCATCGCCTCGGCTCGCGAGCGCAGCCACAGCGGCACCACGGGGCGGCTGGTGTGCACCTTGGCCTCCAGCTCGGCGCGCCAGTCGCGATCCTCCCCGCCCACCTGGTCAACCCGTACGATCTGCCCTTCCAGCGGCGGGCGGTCGCCGGCCGGGGCCGGGCTGGTCGGCTCCGGGTCGTCGGGGCGGTAAGGGAGGCGGCCGGCGCGGGCGGTGTCCAGGTGGACGATGTCGGCGCCCTTACCCTCGGCAGACTCGCCAGACTCGCCGGCGTGCTCGGTGTGGTCCTCGGCGGGGTTCTGTGCGTGCTCAGGTTCGGTGTCCGCCGGCTTGCCGCTCGTGGCCGGTTCGGGCGGGTCGGGCTGGTCGGCGGGGGTGAACGGGTCATGCGTCATGATGGGATCACCTCGTGCTGGTTGCAGGTTGCGGGGTGTGGCGGGGTGCGGCCGGAGTCTTGGCGGATGAGGCCGCATCCCGCGCGGGGTGGGTGGTCGGGGATAGGGGCGGCAGGTCGAGTTCGGCGCGCCAGTCGTTGATGTGCCACCACATCCGGTCTGCGGGGGGCGGGTTGGTGGCCAGGGCTTCGGCCAGCGTCAGCGCGGTGACGGCCTGGTTGCGGGTGAAGGCGCGGCCGGGATGGCCGGTGACGCTCCAGCGGCCGTTGGCTCCGCGCGTGGCGGTGTGGCCGGATCGGGTGGCGGTCATGGTGGTGTCGGTGATCCGGATGCCCATCACGCGTCCCCTTCAGCGAGGGCGTCGCGCACGGTGCGGGCGTCGTCCATGCCGCAGCGCAGCGCGCGTTGAATCTTGTAGGCGCTCGGGGTGGCGGGCAGGGTACCGGCCGCGATGAGCATCTGGGCGCGTTCGATCAGGGGGGCCACCTCGGCGGCGGCTCGTCTTACTCGATCACCGGTGTTGGCGCTGTACGTAAGGCCGGTAAGCCCTGCGCTGGTGTGGGTGTGGTCCAGCCGGGAGAAGGCGGCCAGGATGATCGGCAGGGCAGTGACCACGGCCACGGCCACGATCGGTCCCAGCACGTGCAGCACCAGCCGCGACAGGGAGAAGCCGGTACCGTCCGGCAGTGCCCAGGGTAGGTACGGCCAGGCGTTCATGCCGAGCGTCAGCCCGAGGAACAGGTACTCGATGCGGATCAGCTTGCGATCGTTCAAGGGCTGTCCGCGGGTGCCGAGGTAGGCGCGGGAGCCGACGACGACCAGCAGGGCGATGGACATGAACGGCTCCACCAGCCACGCGAAGATCCAGCCGGGCGACCACGCCGCGGCGCCTTCGGCGGCGAAGTGCTGCACGCCGGCGGTGGACCAGGCCAGCGCCAACGCCAGCGCCGTCATCGCGGCGGCCACCAGCAGGCGCCGCATCCGGGCGGCCTGCCAGGCGCGCATGGCCGGGTCCTGTCCCAGCAGGTGCAGTCGGGCGGCCTCGTGCGCCTGCTTGCGGCGCCGACGCACCCGCGCGGTGTCCAGCAGCAGCGGCGTGTCGTCGTCCTGAAGCGCGGCCAGGTGGCGGGCCTCGGCGACCTCAGCGCGCAACTGCCGTACCCGCTTGGTCTCGCCCAACCCCACCGCCTCCTGCGCGGCGTCGGCGGCGGTGTCCCCGGGGTCGTTCTCGGGGTTGTCGAGGGTGGCGGGGGTCGTGTCGGGGGTCGTGTCGGGGGTGGCAGGCGGCGGGGGCGGCGGCACCGGCTCCAGCAGGTGTTGTTCGATCTCGGCCAGAGCGCGGGAGATGTCGTCGTCCCCTCCCGGCTCAGGGGTCGGAATGGCGGTGGTCATGACTGTCTCCAAACGATGATGGTGGTGAGCGGGGGCGGATCAGGCGATGGCCGCCGAACAGGGAAGAGTCACGCGGCGGCAGCCACCGCCTCGGCGCAGTCCAGGCAGGTCCCGAGGTGGCGCGGCAGTACGTAGCCGACATCGCGCTCACACACCGGGCAGGTGCGGCGGGCGGCGTTCGCCTTGGCCAGCGCGGCACACTGGGCGGTGGTCGGGGTGCGCTTCGGGAGCGCGAACCGCACGTCGTACAGGTAGGCGGCGCGCACCCCACCGCGGGTGCGGTAGCGGCGCGAGCGCCACAACACCTGTGCTTGTACGCCCTGCCCGCCGGGCCGCAGACCTCCAGCGGTGAGCTGCCGCAGGGTGAGCAGGTGCGGTGGGGCCATCTTCCACGGGTAGGTGGGGATGCCGTACCGCTCGCCGGCCGGGTCCCAGAAGAGGGCGCGGATGCGGCTCACAGCGAAATCCGGTTGGTGCGGCCACATCGGCGGCAGTCGGCCAGGGTGTCGTGCTGCGTGGGCGAGAGCGGGTCGGTGCTGGTCTGCTGGCAGTAGCCGCACACCCACTCGCCCAGGGAGCCGACCTTGCGCCAGGAGCTGGCGCAGTAGATGTCGTAGCCCTCGGTGAAGCTCTTCCAGGACTTGCGGTGGGACGGGACGGGATCGTTGGGGCGCTTGCCGAACATGTCGCTGCCTTCCTCTTCGTGGGGGTCCGGGTCGTTGTGCTCGTGGCTGGCCGTCACGCCACCTCCAGGCCGGACCACTCAGCGGCGCGGGCGCGCATGGGCGAATGCAGCTCGGTGATCTGGGCGTAGGCGTGGATCTCGGCGGCGGTGAGGCCAGCCCAGATCCCCGAGGTCGGGCGGACCTGCACGGCGTAGCGGCGGCAGAGCTCCAGCGCCGGGCAGGTGGCGCACACCTCACGCGCCACGCTCTCGCGGGCGGCGCGCTCAGCGTCCGGTTCATCCTCGGCGCGGGGGCCAGTGTGCAGCTCCGGGTCGTAGGTGCACTCGGGCAGCGGCGAGTCGCCGTCCTTGCCGCTCCAGGCCGCTTCGATCTCGGGAAGCGACATGCGCGACGGGTGAACAGCAACATCCGAACGGGTCATGATGGTGGTTGCTCCTTCGGGGTGTCAGGCCGGGGGCGGCTCGTGTCGTGGCAGATGGAGGCCGCCCCGGGGCAGGCGGGGGACGGGGTTAAGCGCTGATCGCCTTGACGAAGTCGGCGAACTGGCGGGCGCCGTCGGTGAGGGTCTGAAAGGCCCACTTGAACGCCACCGCCGCGCCCTGCGGGTCGGTGAAGATGTAGAAGACGATGCCGATCAACAGCAGCGTCGGCAGGAACCGGCTGACGCTTTTGACGGGCTGCATGGGTAGCTCCCTTGGGTAGGTGGCCCGGCATAGGAGGTGGCCGGAGTGCCCCGGCAGGGAGTCGAACCCTGCCTGCGACCATCGGGGCTGTTCTCGGGGGCAGGCGGTCAACTCTCACGCTCGGTCGCGAGCCCTTCGGGCAGGTCTTCGGGGTCGCCCGTGCGGAGGAACAGGGATAGCTGCCGCCGGTAGTCGCGTTTCTGCGCCGCCGCCGCGATCAGCCGTTCGGCACGTTCGGCAAGTTCGGAGAGCGTCATATCAGCGTCGGCAAGGCCGACTTCGGGTGTGATGGTCGGGTCAGACATCGCAGGTCTCCATGAGAGTCGTCGTTGGGGAACCGGCACCGGCCGGGCTGGATTGGGAGCGCCCCGGCAGGGAGTCGAACCCTGCCTGCGACCATCGGGGCGATAGAGCGCGAGTGGGGGTGTCAGCACTTGCCGGTGCCGTTGCAGGAGGGGCACTGCGCGGCCAGGGCAAGCCCGTTGGCCGCCGGGGTGCCGACGATCTGGCCACTGCCGTTGCAGTCCAGGCAGACGGCCTTACGCGAGGTCAGCGGGGTCATGACGGACACGACTGTTCTCCTGTCGTCGGAAAGGGGTTGTGCGGTGCGGGTTGAGCTCGAAACCCGTGACCGTTAGCTCGCCATCACGGTGGACTCGTGGCCGTTGCCGCACGTGCCGACGAACAGGCCCTTCATGTCGTCGCCGTAGCCAATGACGGGCTCTCCACAGCCGCAGACGTACGCCATCGCGTACGCGGCGCTGGTGGTGTTGTTCTTGTAGACGGCGAACTTGGTCTTTGGCATCGTGCTTTCCTCTCGGGTGCAGGTGTCTTTCCAGGTGAGGGGTTGGTGACTGCGCCGGGTGCCCGCCCAGCCCCGAGGGAAGAGAGGCCGGGCGGGCACCGGAGATGTCAGCCGAAGAACCGGCGCACACCCTTGGGGCGGGCACCGGAACGCACCAGGGCGTCTTCCTTCATCTGGTTGGCCTTGCGCGTGCCGACCGCTTCGACGAGTGCGGCCTCGGCTTTGCGCGCCTGGACACGGGTCACGCCGTGCCCGTTGGCGGCCTGGGCGAGCGCGTTGAGGGTGTTGGCGGTATCGGCCTTGGCCTTGAGCGCGGCGAGCTGGGCGTCCGTCATCCGGCTACGCACGACGACCCCGCCCCTTCGCCTCTTCGGGCGCCTTGCAGCGCGGGCAAGTCGGGCTGCTGTACTGCACGGCGTGCCGGCGGCACCAGTTGAGCGGCTTGTCCGCGGCGCTGGCCGACTTCGGCCACTCGCCAAACGTCTTCCAGGTCGCTTTCACCGCGATCCCCCGCATCCCTGGCAGGCGATCGCCGTGCGCGGGTTCGGGCGGCCACAGCCGTCACACACCCAGGTGGACGGCGTCTGACCAGCGGTACCCCGTCGTACTCTGAGGTAAGGCATGATGGACGTACCTCTTCCTTTGGAGGTCGCCCCCGCCGGTTTCTTGTCAGGGAGCCCGGCGGGGGCTGTTTTCGTTGTGTCGCAGAGGTCCCCGGATCTCCGGGACCCCGAGGTTTCGGCTCCTTTCCGTCGATGGGGTGCGAGAGCGGGTGTGGGCTCCCGTCGTGCCTGCCCGGGACTTGCACCCGGGAGTCTGCTGGTCAGGCTGGCCAGAAAGAGCGGGCTCAGGTGGCGCTGGCCACCTCGACGTAGACGCGAACACTCGGCTGCGCGGGCGCCGACGGGCATAGACCCTTGATCGCGGTGACGGAGAACGCCTCACGCAGGGTCAGCACGGCATCGGCAACCTCGGCAGGCGCGCCAACCAGACGGATGGACAACATCAGCACTCCCATGGGTGTAGGTGACAAAGACGCGAACAGAGACGGGGAGGGGCGCCCCGGCAGGGAGTCGAACCCTGCCTGCGACCATCGGGGCGAATCGGAGGGGCGCACTCTGCCCGCGCTGAGGCAGACAGGGCGCAAAGGTGACAGGTCACTTGGGCGGGGGTGCCCACCAGCGCCGCCGCTCGTGCTTGGCGAATTCGCGGAGGGTCTGCGCGTTTTTCGCTGCGACCCACTGATTCGCCTGGTGTTCGCGGATCATGTAGCGGTCGGCGCCCGGATCGCTACTCTTGCCCGACTTCAGGCTGTTCCTGTACCCCTCGGCCTTGCTCGCCTCCGCGCGCGCCTCGCGGTCGTACTCCTTGGCCTCGGCCTCCCACTGGTCAGCCTTGACGCTCTTCTTGTCGAACCAGCCCATGACGGTCTCCTCCAGGGGCGGGATTTGATTGGTGGCAGCGCCCCGGCAGGGAGTCGAACCCTGCCTGCGACCATCGGGGCGGAAATCCAAGGTGAGCAGGGGCGTTTCCCCTGTTCTGGCCGCCTTTTCTCGGGAGGCGGTGACCCTTAGTCGTCACTGTTCAGTTCTCAAGCGATCAAGCGCTCCAGCCCGTCGGCGCGCGGCCTATGGCCGCCTTCCCAGGTCTTCCGGCTGTGCAGGCTGTTCAACATGGCTAGGCAGGTTGTACAAGCATCATGCTGACTGGCCTGCCTAGGCATGTCAAGAGACATGCTTAAGTTGCCTAGGAATGTTGACCAGGTAGCGGCTAGGCTGTAGGGCATGCAACTTGACCCGGATGACCCGCGTCCGCCGTATCTGCAGGTAGCCCACCAGTTGAGGGCAGCAATTCTCACGCGGAAGTTCGCCCCTGGCGACAAGCTCCCGTCCGGCCCTGAGTTGGCCAAGAGCTTCGGCGTTGCCCGCATGACCGTTCAGCAGGCCATCCGCCAACTCCGCGATGAGGGGCTCGTGGTCACAAGGCAGGGAAGCGGCGTGTTTGTTCGCGAACGGACCGCGCGCCCTGTCGGCCTTCGTCCGCATATTGAGCAGGCGTTCAAGCGCTCAGAGGTCTCGATAGAGTTCGCCGGCTTCTCTGGCGAGACCCTTCACGGCGCAATTCAGGAGCCACTCGACAACATCCGGGCAGGCAAACTCGTTCCCGAGAGCATCAACGTCCGCATTCTGATCCCGGACACGTCCCGTCCGTGGTCGCTGCCGTGCCGCGTAGACGACCTTGAAGACGAGCCCCTGTTCCGAAAGCGTGCGGAGCGGATCACCTCTCGCCACGCTCAGGCCATCGTGGAGTCTGTACAAGAACTCAAGGATCTCGGTCTTGTCGCGTCAGCCTCAGCCGAGGTGCGCATCTGTGGCGAACCGCCCCGCTTCAAGCTCTACGTGATCAATGGCGAAGAGGCGTTCTTCGGCTTCTATCCCGTCACCAAACACACCGTTGCTCTCGGCGGAGAACCGCAGGCTATCTATGACCTGATGGGCAAGGATGCGGAGCTGTTCCACTTCGCCCTGAGCGACGGAGAGGACTCCACGTCCGGCCAGTTCGTCATACAGTCGCGCGCTTGGTTCGACAGCCTCTGGAACACAGTCGCGCGAGAGTCAGCGTGACGACGCACACGGGACCGCTCGCCGTACAGGATGCGATGCGGAAAGCTGAGTGTGTCCTACTCGACTTCGACGGCCCCATCTGCGACATCTTCGCGGGACTACCCGCGCCGCGAGTCGCGGCATCACTGCGCAGTTTCCTCACTGACCATGATGTCGAGATCCCAGCAGAGATCGAAGCCTTTGACGATCCGCTGGCAGTCTTCCGGTTCAGTTGGCAACTTGGACGAGACATGAGCCGCATCACGCAGGACATTTTGACGACGCTCGAAGTCGAGGCCGTCAAGACAGCACACCCGACTCCAGGGGCCGCCGATGTGATTCGCCAATCGAAGCGTCTCGGCAAGTCCGTAGCGGTAGTCAGCAATAACTCGACAATGGCGGTAATAGCGTACCTGCAACGGACACATCTCAGGGAAGAAATCGACTATGTTTCGGCGCGCGTCAATCCAGATCCGAATTTCATGAAGCCGAATCCGCACTTGGTACGTCAGGCGCTCGAACGGCTTGCAGCGACCCCGTCAGCGACGATCCTAGTGGGCGACTCCATGACCGATATGGAGGTGTGCCTAGCAACAGGTGTGGTCGCGGTCGGGTATGCCAACCGCCCTGGTAAGGCATCGCAGCTTGAAAAGGCCGGAGCTAATTATGTCGTGACCAGCATGACGAAGCTACTCGTAACAGACTCCAAAGAGACGCGCTGAAAACGCCCTAGATTAGGCACCTTACTCGGCTGCACCACCTTTTTCAGCGCGGTTTTCCTCATCAAAGTAACCAGCATCATGCTGAGCGCTATGAATAACAGAAAAGGCGAGAATTCTGGCTCGCCGAACCTCCATAAGGGCCAGTAGTATTGCGGAGATCGTGAGAGCGGCAGCTACAGCCAGCTTTACACTGGAGACATCGTCGTTTTGCATTGCCCAATGAGCGGCCGGTATAGAGAATAGGATTGCGGCAGCCGTATACGAAATTACGCGCACGGTCATCATATGACTGCGCGCAACATATGCGGCAAGATGCTTCTTATAGAAGTCTATCTCCTTCCAAAATTCTTCGCTTTCGCGTTCGCGCTTCTCGGCAGCCGATCGACTCCTTTTGGCCATCCAAGCCTGGAACTTAGGCGTGAAGACATTTGCAAGAATACTGAGAGGAATACTCAGCAGCAATCCCAGCACGAAACTCAGATCCACGTTGGCAGCATATGCTCCTGGCTGGATGCTACCTGTCTCTTTCTCCATTTTGTTATCAAAGGAAGCAGCGAGGAGGGCGGTGACGTGCACCTTGGCAGGCGGCGCTCATAACCAGCTGCTCTCCGGCCAAAGTCCCATCTGCTCTACCACGCCGACCTGTGTGGATCACGCGGACTCGTAGGGGCCGTCACCCTATCGCTGTCGTGGTACAGGCTGCGGTAAACTAAGACGTATAAGACAGGATGCTCTGCACAGCAGCGACAGCTTCGCCACAACACTGATCCGTAGCGCTGCTGTCGAGGCGTTGAGTAAAACCGTCCGCCCTAAAAGCGTCTGGCAATGCCTGGGCTAATGCTTGGGGCTCGCCAAAAAGGATACGATTGCAGACAGTTCCGCAAGCGCTGTGTTAACCAGTTCTCTGGCCTCTTTTGGATACAGAGCTTTGCTCACCCCCCCAGTGGCTGCACGATTGGCAGCTGACGAATGAGCAATATCGCCACGGCGCGCACCGAGCGCGTCTAGCGCCGCAATAGCCTCAGAGCAGTCATTTTCGAACTTATCCCAAACAAGCCCCGCCCCAGTTACGAGCTTCTTGATATTATGAGTTCTTACACCGTTATTTGTGCCGCAAATCTTTCTCTCGTAAAGTGCTGGAACCATTCGAATAACGGCATCATCGCGAGGGACGCTGCTTCTCGTTTGCTCAAGTGCAACAGCTGCATCGGCCGCAAATTGGATCATAATCAAATGGGATGCGCGATTTAACAGTTGGCGACTATTCAAAGTGAAGCATTTTTGTACATAATCTTTAAACGCCGCCTCGACAAATTCTTCAACCGCCCCGTGGCTTAGAACCAGAAACGCACAAACTGCAGCCTCTTCAGCGAATGCAAGCGGAGTTGGTGGCTGACCCAGCACTGACTTTAAGAAAACTTTGTCAAGCTCTCTGGTCTCACGCTTTAATTGAGCCAATTGACTTAAGGTAACCATTGAACTAGAAGATTCGGCCAGCGTCTAGGCTTGCTGGAATTCGAAAGGTTCGGCCAGTTGCCTCCCTCACTATATCCCGCCAGGCTTCGAAGCGCGTCAGAAACGCCTCAACGCTCTTCGTTGTGGTCGTAATAGAGCGCACGAAGTTTGAATCGTGGTCACAGCGCAGCTTGAATCCCTCCACGACGTCCTCGGCGTTGCGTAGCATTTCCTCTCGCACCACTTGTTCGGTAAGAGATACCATCTGAATATCGAATAGTGCGCGGTTGAATGGTCGTTCGTAACGATCCCTAGTCCACTTACGGCACAGGTGACTTCCAAATATCTCTCGACCTGCGGAAATCGCCGATTCGAGATCTACAAGCCCTGTTTCAATACGCGTGCGTGATTTTGGCCAGTCCTTATTAAAGGATGCGCACGTATCGTCGAGGAATTTCTTCAGGTTCCCTTTATATGGATGCGTGGAAAACCTAAGAGCCAAGTAGCGGAGTAGCAACTCAGCATCTACCATCCTTCGATCAGGCTGAGTGCTCCCAAGCAGGTTCCTAAGTTCCTGGCTGCGACCAGACGAGAGGTCAACCCACTCAACAAAAGGGCCGGGCCTTAGAGCTTGTCGCAACTCTTGAGGGGAGAGGGTTACGCTACCAGTATTGAGTCTCAAAAAGAGGGACAAAAGAAGATCTTGGGATCGCCACTTGCTAATGAATACGGTGCGAACGGTTTGATTCTCAAGGCGCGCAGCCATAGCTGGATACATATTCTGAATATCTGGCCAATAAAGTCCATTCAGATCTGTCAGGATCTTGAGACCCTGGAGCTTCAATGGCGAAAATTCCCGATCCCGCTTATCGTCCTTGTCCACGCAGAACTGACGCAAGGCCAATAGTCTTTGTTTGCCATCAATAACAATGTAAACGCCTTCGTGGGCAGGATCCTCCGCAAGGACCAACTGCGGTACGGGGTAACGCAAAATGATAGATTCGATAAGCTGGCTCTTCCGTTGATCGAGCCAGGCATTTCGCCGCTGAAAATCAGGGTTGAGATTGATGCGCCCTTTGCGCATTTGGTTGACGAGAGTTTCCACAGTCCAATCAGTTGAGGAAAGAGCGGCCTCAAATTCGATCGGGTTATGAGTGCTGAGCTCGTCCTCAGTCTCTCCCTGCTCATGGATCAGTGGGGGGCCAGGCTCGTCAATCTCCAAGCTCAGTGCATTGGCTTCGAGGCTACTCCGACCTTGTTCGCTCATCTCTAGCACCCGCTCTGATCAAGACCCCAGTAACTCCGGCCATCCTAACGGAAGCTGGTCCCTCCGTTGGGGCGGTGAACGCCACGCTGGCGGACGTTCACTGCAGCGTCGATGGGTTTTCCTCACTCCCACCGTCACGAGCCGCAGAGCGCGCCTCAGCCATGATCATTACCCAATGCTTACCCGGTGCAGCCGTCCAAACGGTAGCGATCGCTCATCGTTCCAGCTCAGATGTGTAATTCAGCATGACGGGGCACCTGCCTCATAATCCGTGGGTCGTGGGTTCAAGTCCCACCCGCCCTACTCACCAATACCACGTTCGACCTGGGGTTTCTTGGATCTCGCCGACCTTGGATCGCATTGTGGATCATGGTTGGTTGCTCGGTGGTTGCTCTTGTGTACGGACCGTGTAACGCGGTAGATCATTTAGACCGTCACTGTCAACTCAGACCCCAAAGACCACCATCCGAAGGTCAAGCCAGAAGGCCTGCACGGCGCCGCTGGTCAACGTGGTCTCATGCCCGGTCAAGCCTTGTCCAAGCCGGCTCGTCCTGCTGGCCAGGCCGCTGCTGACCAGCAGATAAAAGCTCCGCTGCTTCCCCCGGCCGTCCTCTCGGCCTCCGTTTGCAGGACGGGCTGGGGATTGATCGGCTGCATCACCTGCACGACAGCGCCGAGAACAACGACGCAGGCCCGCCGAAGAATCGGCGGGCCTGCGGGATTCGGTGGTTCAGGTAGTGGCGTCGCCGGTGTGGGGCGGCAGTGTGATCAGCCGGGCGGTGTGGGCGCCTGCGGCTACGGTGTTGACCAGGGCGGCGGTGGATTCGGCGGCGGCGCGTGCCACCTCCGGGTAGACGCTGGTGTAGGTGTCGCGGGTGAAGGTGGAGGAGACGTGGCCGAGGGTCTCCTGCACGACCTTCAGATCGACCCCGGCGGCCAGCATCAGCGAGGCGGCCCCGTGACGGAGGTCGTGCAGCCGCACCGGCGGCAGTCCCACCTGGAAGGCCAGCTGGTAGAAGTGGTCGCTGACCTGTTGTGGATGCAGCGGCCGGCCGATCTCGTCGGTGAAGACGAACCCGCTGTCGGTCCAGGCCTCGCCCGCGGCCAGCCGTTCAGCAGCTTGGCGCTTACGGTGCGCACACAGCGCGCTGACAGTGTCCTCATCCAGGGCAATGACGCGGTCGCTGGCCTCAGTCTTCGGCCTGCCCTGCACCGGTTCCCAGCCCAGCTGGGTGATCTGCCAGTGCACCCCAGCCGTCCCCGCGGTCAGATCGACGTCCTTCCAGCGCAGCCCGACCGCCTCACCCCGGCGCAGCCCACGCAACGCAATCAGCCGATAGAGCGCAAACAGCCTGTGGCTGGCCGCCTGAGCCAGGAACGTGAAGGTGTGGGAGGGCGTCCACACCATCACCGGCGAGGGTCGCGGCACGGACGCGTACACGTTGATCATGCTGGCACGGCTAAGCCGATCCCCGCGCCGCCGCTGCTCGACATCGAGCCGATCCTGCAGGTCGCGACTCCAGGCCGTAACCCGTTCGTCCGTCCACACCAGTGCCTTGGGGCGTTCGGCATCGGGCAGTTCGACGACCGCAGCGGGGTTGAAGTCGATCAGCCGGTCCTGCTTGATCGCGATGTTCAGTGCGTGCCGCAGGGTGGCGCGGATGCGGTGCATGGTGGCCGGGCCAACCGGCCGCCGATACCGCACCTTGGCCCGCTCCTCAGGATCGCTGCTGGCACGCGCGGTGGCGATGACATCGTTGAACTCCTCGATCGCATCGAACATGCCCCCCACATCCGATACCCGCAGCCGATCCAGCCGAATATCACCCAGATAAGGGGTGAAATACAAGCGAATGTGCGCCTCATACGAGCGTCGCGTGGTGACGTCGATCTTCCGCTTGCGGCGCAGGAACTCCTGCATCCACTCGGCCACGGTCACCGTCGGGTTGAGGTCCTGACGAGTGCGGACCTTGCGCCGCACCTCCTCCACCGGCGGCAGCGCCTTGGTGTCCTTGAGCACCGACAGCATCAGCTCGGTGACCTTCCGCTGGACATGCGGATCCTCATCCAGCGCCAGCAGCGCCCGGGCATGCTCCAGTTCCGCCTCCACCTCCTCCAGCGTGGCAAAGCCGCGCCGTCGCAGCGGGTTCCGCCGCCGCCCGTCGGCGTGCGCGGGCAACTCCAGCTGGTAGGCCCACCGGCCATGGGTGCTGCTCCACCGCTCCCCGCCACCGGGGCGGCGCAGCTTCGGACAGGCCTTGCCCAGTCTCTTCCCGGTCGCCTCGTCCCGGCAGGAACACGTCTTGAAGGTGGTTCCGTTCATCGCCGCTGTCGCGCCTTTCCCTTGTTCGCTGACCTCGCGTCGCCGCTTACCTGACGCCGCACCCTTCTGCAGCCCACGCCGCTGAACACCGCCGATGAGGTGTCGCCCGTGCAGGACGCCACCGGCGGCCTTGCTCACCGGGCCGACGCCCGCGCGGGTCACCGCCCAGCGACCGCGGGGTGGGGTATGCCGCACCCCAGGCCACACGGCGACCCCTGTCGGCCCACACAGGCACGTAGGGGCCACAGCGGGACGGTCGGGGGCCACCGATGGATCGGGGCGGTCGGTATCGACGCCCACCTTCACGACCCACGTCAAGCAATATCCCCTGGTCACATATCCCGGCCCACGCACTGGCCGAACGCCGGATGTGGGGACGTGCTGTTGCTTGTCCCAGTCGCAGAACGCCGGCCAGACTCCAAACGCCTCGCCCGCCCGCAGGACAGCGGCTCCGACCGGCGCGGGAGGCATGGCATCGAGGCTCGGTGAAGTGGCTGGACCGTACGGTCACCATCAGACGCCCCGATCTGGCGGACGAATCATCCCTGTCACCTATCTAAATACCGGCTGCAAAGGCCGAGTTAAGACAGCGCGATAAGCCAACCTTCAGCCAAACCGGCATCGCATTCCGAACCGAGCAGCTCAAGCAACCAGCAGCAGCGAACGATTTCAGATCGCGACGTACAAGGACAAATCACCGCGATCGCTCCGAGGACGCCGGCCCGGATTCGACGCATTCGCGCTGACACTTTGTGAACCCGTGCGACAGAATGCGGCACGCTCCGGCATGCAGGAACAAGACCGCGGATTCTTAATCCGTAGGCTCCGGGTTTGAACTCCGGGCCCCCTGCCACCCTACGCCCTGCCTGACCTGCGCTTTCTCGATTCTCAGATATCTTCCCAGAGGGAAGATGGCCGAGTTCATGCTCGTCGCATGCCCTTGAGCGCGGGTCCGGCACATCGACGAGCGGCCCACGGAAACGAACTGTGCCGGTTTGTGCTGTCGGCTATAGGCCGCCTCAGGGCAGACCGTAAAACCCCTCCAGAGGAACACTTATCAAAAGGGACGGGTGAGGGGACTAGTGGACGAGACGCGCCCGAATAGACCCCCAACTCGTCCAAGTAATGGTCAAGGCCGCTCGGGCGTTATTTGCATCCCCACGCCACCGATTAGCGTGCGGCGCATCTGGCGGTCGTTCGGAAAGCGACCGTGGGAAGTGCCGGACAAGCTGGCCGACTCGCTGACGGCCGGCTTGGTCGACGATCCAAGCACCATGACTGCTGTTGCCCGCTCAGTTCGGCACCGGACAGGGGGCACCCGCTACAGTTCCAGACGGACGGCGCCGACGGAGGGCCGCGCGCACAGCTGACTGATCTGATGGTCCCCGACGCGGACCCCACCGGGGGGCTCTCCTCGACCTGGTCCGCGACCTCTACGTGACCGCCCTCGAGGAGTGAACGCACCAGGTCCGACAGTCAACCCCGCGAGATCGACGGAGACAGCCATTTCGCCCGACCTGGCGAGCGAAGTCGACCATGGGGCCCCCATCCCAGTCGACGTTCAGCGCGATCATACGTCCTCGATAAGCGCCGGAATACCGGCGTAGCGAGTCCGCCTGACCAACCTCGCAATGGCTGCTCATCGGGTAGGAACTCAGGGGTGGCGCCGGAACACCGCCTCATAAGGGCTGAGCCCGGCGGCGGTCAGGATATCCGAGCCATGAGAGTATATGTGCCGTAAGGTCCGATTTTACGTCCGGGCGGCCAGCGAATGCGCCCCGCGTCCAACATGTTGCCTTGCGCTTGAAAATATCCTCCCGGGGATGGGTGCGATCTACCCGAGGGGATGAAAGTTCAGCCTTGAAGGAAATTCGCATTTTAGGCAGTAAGTGACCTGATATGACACTGTCTGACCATGAAAAACCACAACGATGAGGGCAACGATTCCTCAGATACCGAACCGTCCGATACACTCCCGACCGCAGTTCTAGGTGAAGTTGGGCGAACGGTCCGGGACGCCCTCGAAAGCAGAACCCGGACCGTCCGCTTGTGCGTGATCCTTGCCACCATTGGGGCGAGCATCACTCCACCGTTAATTCTCGCCCTGGGCATCGCCTGGGTGGTCATCAGCGGTCGGTAGCAGCAGCTTTCCAGGAGGATGGTAGCTCTTCTGTCCCGAGGCGGAAGAATTTCATCCTCCTGGGATGCCTTTTCTTATCTTCGGTAGGCCCTCAATGCCATAAGTGCACATTTCTCTACCCGGAATCGAACACTGTTTTGACATCGGGACAGTACGGCATGGGGGCGTCGCAAGGCGCTCTGCCGACATGTGGTCGGACGAGGCTGGGCAAGATTCCATGATCCAGAACTATGAGGATGGGCTAAGAGCTGGTTCTGAGATCAGCGGATTACTTGTGGTGACGTTGTCACGATAGGCGTATAAGGCGTGGCTTAACGAACGCCGAGCGGGAGCGGGGCCGGCCGCCACGGCCCGAGGAGAGGCAGACAGTGGAATGCCCTCATAAGACGATCAACGGCATCCCCGACCAGGCCCGGCTCCCACCACCCGCCAGGTGATGGCGCAAGCAGATGCTGCTGGACACGATCGAGCCCGAGCAGGATGTCAAAGGGATCAGGCCAGTTCCCCCAGCCGATCAGATGCCCTCGGGCGCCTGAGGGCATCGCCCATCGGGATCGTTGAGTGGTTCGCCGCAGGCTTCGGCTTGGCCGTGTCCGGGACTGCCATCAAGATGACGCCCTGCCTCTGTTCACGCGCCCCGGGGGCGCCGGATCGGCGCTCTGGCGAAGCATCGGCCAAGGGCTGCTCAAGACACGTCGTCAGGGACGCTGTCCTCCGGGATCTCGATGAGTGTGGGGTTCACAGTGGCTCCCGTTCTGATCTCCTCACCGGAACGGAAGGCTGGATGTTCCCTCGTTTCGCCCTGGCTGCCGCTGCTCTGGCGGTCATGCTGGCTCCTTCGCCAGCCCTGGCCCAGCCATCGGACGGCTGGCACGATGAAGCCCACTGGGGCTCGGTCACCGTCTCAGCCGACCGCAAGCACATTACGGTCTGTGACCTGAAAGCCGACGGCCTGTCCGTGCGCGCCGAGTACGCCACCACCTACCTGCAGACCTGGACCGTCGTCGACGCCAACGGCGCCCGCCCGGGCTGCGGAACCGACACCACTTTCCTCAGCCGCATCACCGTCTTCAAGCTCTGCCAAGTCCACCCATTCGACACATGCCTGCCCTCGGTGTGGATTTCACGATCCACTCTCAGGTAACCCCGGGCACGGTCAGCGCTCTCGCTGAGCCTTACGGCCGGATGGGCGATGCCGGGGCTGGCGCGCCTCCTGCTCCTTGCAGAACGCGGGCCGGCTGTAGGCCCGCGAGTGGGCTCCCGGGACGTTGCTGGGAGCCCTCTGGCGTGATCGTGCGTAGGCTGCTGCCCTCTTCAGGGGGTGTCAGAAGTCGAACTCGCCCTTCTTGGCGCCGTCGATGAAAGCGTTCCACACGGAGCGGCTGACCACGTAGGGCGGCTTTTCTGGGTGTTCGGAATCCCGGACGCCGACCCATCCTCCGGCGAGTGGAGCTACCTCGAGGCAGTCGCCGCTGTCTCCTGAGCGCGTCGCCTTGCGCCAGACGGCGTTGTCGAGCAGTTCCTTGGTCACTTCCATTGCGTGGCTGTCTCCTCGATCAACTGCAGTGACGCCCGGCGGGACAGGGCATCACCGTGCAACATCTCATACCTCGACTTGGTCTCCAGGACCCGATCCGCGTCCGCAGTGATCTGGCTCAACGTCACGGACTCGAGGTAGGCCATGTCGGGCATGCGTGGCCCGCTGAGAAGAATAAACGCGCCTTGCAGGCCAGTGGTGAGCCACGAGTCCCGGGGAAGAACCCGGACGTTGATCCGGGGGTGGTCGTCCAAGGCGACCAAATGGGCCATCTGTTCGGCCATCACCGCCTTCGTGCCGATGGGTCGGGTCAGGACGCCTTCGTCTATGACTGCCCATAGCGTAGGCCCGTTTTCCCGTTGGAGGACATCTTGCCGTTGCATCCGGTCGGCGACGTTCTGCTCCACCACATCCGGGGTGGTACCGGGCTTGCCGCGGAAGATGGCCCGGGCATACTCCGGGGTTTGCAGCATGCCCGGCACGATCAACGGCTGCCAGGTGCGCAGCATGGCGGCCTGCTGCTCGATCTCCACCAATCGTGCCAGCCATACGGGCCAGCGAGCCGCATGGTGGGTCGTATCGCGCCACAGCGCCAGCAGTGAGCCGCTTGCGCGCAGCGCCGTGTCGGCGTCACGGGCGAAATCCTCATCCGCCGGCCGGTCCCCGCGTTCGACCATGCTGATCTTCGATACCGACCAGCCGAGCGCTGCAGCGAGGTCTTTTTGCCGCATACCTGCCGCAATACGGTATTCGCGCATAGCGGCGCCGAATTCTACCCGTGGCGCCTTCAATGAGGGCTCCAGGTTCATGTCGTGCGAGGTCATCGGCTCCTCTCTGGCCAGTGCACGGAAAATACACGGCATCCGTGTAGTAGCACACGGCATTTGTGCCTCGAAAGTGCTTCGGGCTGACCGCCATATGCTCGCGGATTCTGGGATTGTCGCACCATGCCGACGACAGGCGCCGTCAAGTACTCGAAGTCGGCTACACGCTTTCTCTCCGCTGAACGTGCAGCCGATCATCGAGGAGTAATGAGGCAAATGCGGTGATTCATATGGTTTCTCAGACCGACATGCAGAAGCTGGGAATGATCGAGCTGACGCGCGACGATCAGGCGCCGCGGCGGGCCCGCGAGGCGGTGACCGGCTGGGTGGGCCGCTCCCATCCAGCCCGAGAGATGCTGGTCCTGGCCGCCTCCGAGCTCGTCACCAACGCCGTCGTACACGCCGACTATGGAGACGGCCGACACTGGCTGCTGATCCAACTCGCGCAAGGGGACGAGCTCTTCCGGCTCGCAGTCACCGATCCAGGGCCGGCGTTGCCTGTCCCGCACCACGTCCCGCTCCAGATACCCCGCATGGACCGGAACGCCGAACAGGGCCACGGACTGGCCATCGTGGCCGCCCTCTCACGCGGGCGATGGGGCACCCATCTACTACCGCACAGCCGCCACCGCGTCGTGTGGTGCCACCTGGACGTACAACCCAGCGAAGCCGACATCGAATCGCTGTATCCGACCGCGATGTACGGCGAACCGTCACCCCCGACGACCACCGTTACGACGCCGTGCCCCCTCTCCGCCAATACCGATGAACACGAGGCTCACCTGCCTTACTAGTGCTGTGACCGGAAACGATCACCGGGTTGGCTCGTAAGACGGTCCTGCCGGTTGGATGGTGCTGATCACGTTCGATTGGCAGTCGGGAGGCCAGGTGACGCAACCGGTCAAGGTCCGCAGGCTCACGAGCCCAGAAGGGCAGAAGCTGCAGCGGATCGTGCGGCGCGGCACGATGAGCACGGTCCGCTATCGGCGGGCGATGATCCTGCTGGCCTCGGCCGGCGGCAACACCGTCCCGGTCATCGCCCGGCTGGTGCAAGCCGATGAGAACACCGTGCGCGATGTGATCCATCGCTTCAACGAGATCGGGCTGGCCTGCCTGGACCCTCAGTGGGCGGGAGGCCGTCCCCGCCTGCTCAGTCCTGACGACGAAGACTTCGTCGCCGCGACGGCCACCACCCGACCTGCCAAGCTCGGCCAGCCCTTCACCCGCTGGTCCATCCGCAAACTGCTCGACTACCTGCGCCGCCTGCCCGGCCGGGCCATCACCATCGGCCGCGAGGCGTTACGCACCCTGCTGGCCCGCCGCGGGATCACCTTCCAGCGCACCAAGACCTGGAAGGACTCACCCGACCCCGACTTCGACGCCAAACTGGACGACATCGAGTACGCCCTGACCCACCGGCCCGAACGCACCTTCGCCTTCGACGAGTTCGGACCCCTGGGCATCCGGCCCACCGCCGGATCCGGCTGGGCCCCGCAGGGCGAGCCGGACCGGCTGCCGGCCACCTACCGCCGCACCCAGGGCGTCACCTACTTCCACGGCTGCTACTCCGCCGGCGACGACCTGCTGTGGGGCGTCAACCGAGCCCGCAAGGGCATCGACCCCACCTGGGCCGCGCTGAAATCCATCCGCGCCGCCCGGCCGGACGGCGCCCCGATCTACGTCATCCTGGACAACCTGTCGGCGCACAAGAACTGGCGCATCCGCGCCTGGGCCGAGAAGAACAAGGTCAGGCTGCTGTTCACGCCGACCTACGCCTCCTGGGCCAACCCGATCGAGGCGCACTTCGGACCGTTGCGCCAGTTCACCCTGGCCAACTCCAGCCACCGCAACCACACCGTCCAGACCCGGGCCCTGCACGCCTACCTGCGCTGGCGCAACGCCCATGCCCGCCACCCCGACGTGCTGGCCGCCCAACGCCGCGAACGTGCCCGAATCCGTAGCGAGAAGGGTCTCCGCTGGGGTGGTCGACCCCTCGCACCGGCCGCCTGAAAATCCTCACCCAAACCTGGTGATCGTTTCCGGTGACAGCACTAGGCGCGCCGGTGGTCGCCGCTCGCGCCGTCGATGAGCTCGCGCACGATGTCCATGTGGCCGACGTGCCGGGCGGTCTCCTCGATCATGTGAATGAGCACCCAGCGCAGCGTCATCCTCTCGCCGCGCTCGTTGGTGCCGAGGTCCTCAAGGCCGAACTTCTCGATGACCTCGTCCGAGGACGCGCGGGCGCGGGCGTAGAAGGCGAGGACGTCGGCCGTGGTCTCGCCGGGGCCGACGCGCAGGTCGGCGTCCTCGTCATCGTCGTCGAACGGGAGCTCCTCGTGCTCCTGCCCGAACGTGTCGGCGAACCACCAGTACTCGACGGCCGCCAGATGCTTGACCAGGCCCAGGAGGTTCGTCCCAGACGGGGTCATGGGGCGTCGCAGCGCCTCGTCGTCCAGGCCCTCGACCTTCCACAGCACCGCGTCGCGATGCCGGTCCATGCTGGCCTGGAGGCTTTCCTTCTCACCACCGGTGAACGGGACTCTTTTCATGCCCGGAACGTAACAGTTGCCCCGTCACTCGGGCTAAGTGGTGGGGCCACCCGGCGCACCCGCCATGGACCTCGAAAGGTGTGTCATCAGACCCGGTGAACGTATGTGGTCAACGCACTAGCCGAGCTACTGAACCTTAGGCACGGACACGCTTGGTCAACGTCTCGGAACCTGGTGACCGCAAGGCGACGCACCCTGGTGCGGGCGCGGTCACCTTCTGGTGGCTGACCGCAGAGCCGAGGACCGGTCAACCACCCCGACGATCACGGCGGATATCCCCCCACTCGCCAGATCGTCACCAGGGGGTCCCTCGCTCAGGTTCACGGTCGCGACGACCGCGGACACAACGCGAGGGACCGCCCACCCCAAGCTTCCAGCAGCGGCCCCGTCCTGCCACTGCTGGACACGGGGTGAACCCCAGGACACACCTGAGGTGGTCCGCGGCCAGCCCCGCATGCGCGGGGAGCACCGCAGATAGGCAAGCGGCCGGGTGCCGGGGCGGGGACTATCCCCGCGTACGCGGGGAGCACTCTCGCTGACCTGCATGGCTGTTCAACACCAAGGTCCTTTTCGAGCCCCACCACCGCCACTGCCACCGGCGGGCGAGCGCCGCAGCTGGGGTAGGTCTTGCTGATGTTCTTAGCGGTGGCGGGATCGATACACGTGCAGATCTTGAACGTGGTGCCCTTTGCGACGCTCAACTCCTTGCCCGCCATCATGTTCGGGCTTTTCGCATCATGGTCATCCTTCCTCGCTAGCCGGACGGCTCCCGCTGTCCGGGCTGCTGTGGTCGAGTAGCGCCCGCAGCCCACGTACCGGAACCGCATACCGGCCGCCGATGCGCAGCACCCGACACGGGAATGCCCCTGTTTTGGCCAGGCGGTATGCCTTGGTGCGGCCCATTCCGAGCAGCCGTCCGGCCGTCAGCAGGCCGACCACCTCCGGTTCCTGCGGGGTCGTACGGCTGGTTAGGGTTGTGCTGGTCATGCATCACCTCGATGAGCGTTGATGAACAGAGGCCGCGCGGGATGCGCGGCTGGTCGGCAATGGTGGGCGCTGCGCCACCGACGCGGCACCGCCCGGCCCGGGCGGCCATAGCCCCGGCCTGTGGGCCCGGTACCGGGTTGGGGTGGCGGCGGTATCGACGCCACCTTCATGGCCCGCGTCAAGCGAAATCCGCAGGTCTACGCCCACCCCCTGTTCCTGGCCCGAATCCGGGCCAGGAACAAGGGCGGGCCAGAAGCTACTCTAACTTGCGGCCGTCCCGGAGGTCATGTCGCAAGCCGGGGCCCGGCTCCGGCGGCGGCTGAGAAACAACCCGCAGGTTCCTGATGGCGTGGTGGTGCGGGGTTGTGTGCTGCTCGGCTTGGAGCTGGTCTTGGGTGGTGTATATCTGTGCGATCATGGTCGGCTGATGGATCTTCAGGATTTCTGAAGACATTTCGGTAGCTCCGATCGAGCTGTGGCTTTGGTGAAGGTGTGGTGGCTCGGGTTGGGTCTGGCAGCGGTCCGGGATCTTCGGGATGCTTGCGGACCTGCCAGCCTGGAAGAGGTCGCAGCATTCGAGACGGACGTGCTGGCTGGGCTCGTGTTGGCGCGGGCGTCGGCGGGTTTGGCGGACTCGACGATCAGCAGTGAGGTCGGGCATCTGGAGTTGATGCGGGCCTGGTTCGGTCGCCCGTTGTGGGAGATGCTGCCTGCCGACGCCGACGTCTACTTCGGGACGGTTCTGCGCGCGGCGGCATCGGGCACGAGGTTGGCCCGTGCGCAGGCGTTGAAGACGTACTTCCTGTTTCTGGAGCTGCGTCACCAGGTCGAGCTGCATCGGTTGACCGGGCTGGTGGTGGCGTGCCCAATCGATGAGCTCAACCGGCCTCGCGGACGCCGGAAGGCCGCGTTGCGGATCCCGCCATCGGCCGTGCAGCTCGAGCAACTGTTCGCTGGCTGGCGCAGTGATCTGACGACGTGCCGCAAGTACGCGCCCACAGCCCGGAACTACGCGACCGCGAAGCTGATGTCCGAGGTCGGGCTGCGCGTGAACGAGGTGTGCCGGCTCGACTTGTCGGATGTGAAGTGGGAGCTGGGCCGGTTCGGCAAACTCCACGTCCGGCACGGAAAGGGCGCACGCGGATCGGGGCCTCGCGAGCGGATGGTCCCGTTGATCAACGGCGCGGACCGCACCCTGCGCTGGTTCGTGCAGGACGTGTGGGGCCAACTCGACGATGACCACGCCCGGCCCGGTGCCCCGCTGTTCCCCTCCGAGCGCAAGAACGTCGACGGGAGCGCTGCCAGGATCGGCCCCGACCGGCTGCGCGGCGCACTCGCGAACGCAGCCGCCCGGCATCTGCCGGACTGGCCTGACACACTGACTCCGCACGTCCTGCGGCACTTTTGCGCCAGCCAGCTGTATGCGGGCGGGATGGACCTGGTCGCGGTCCAGGAGACCCTCGGCCACGCCTGGATCACCACGACGATGCACTACGTACACGTCCACCGCACCCATGTCGAGGACGCCTGGCTTGCCGGCCAGGCCCGGGCCGCCGCTCGGCTGAAGGGACTGTGACCCGTGAGATGGAACCTCCGCCTGGCCGCCGCGAATCGCGGTATCTGGAAGGCATCCGAGCTGCAACGGAAGCTGGCCGAACGGGGCCTGGTCATCTCGGCTGGGAAGATGTCCGGTCTGTGGTCCGGCCAGCCAATCTCGATCAAACTCGCCGACCTCGACGTCATTTGCGCCGTTCTGGGCTGCGGGATCGAGGAGTTGCTGCTGCCCGAACCCGAGACCGTCCCCCAGCCCGGCCGCACCGCCGCCCCGCAGGCCGCGACCGGCACCGGCCCCAGCCCGGTGGTGCCGCGCCGCCGGGACGGCCGCTCCCTTCCGCCCGTCTGACCTGCGATGACCACCACTCCGATGGCTCGCCGCGGAACGAGCCGAGGCATCATGAGCTGCGGTTCCTGCCTGGGCTGGGGCCAGACCTACACCATGGGCCTGTGCGTGGCCTGCTACTCCTTCGCCCGCGGCAATCCTCGGACCGGTCCGTGCACCACCTGCCGCCGGGTGATGCCGATGAAGAAGGGCTACTGCCGGCTGTGCTGGTGCCAGGCTGACCAAGACCGTCGCCACCATGACGGCGACGCGCGGTCGAAGGTCATGATGGAGCCGTGGCTGCCGAAGGTCACCCACCAGCAGTTGTTCCTGCTCTGCAGCCCGCGCCGCGTCCCGCCCCCTCCTCGCATCGAACGGCGGCGAGGGATCAAAGGACGTCCGCTCAAGAACCCGCCCCCTGCAGCGGTGCGGCCCCGCACCGACTCGATCCAGTTGCCGCTGTTTCCCGCTCCCCGCCGCCAGTTCAGTTACGGACGCATCGACCTGCGCCGCGGCCCCGTACCGGACAACCCGTGGCTG
The DNA here is from genome assembly GCF_006334985.2 of Nonomuraea phyllanthi. Taxonomy (GTDB): domain Bacteria; phylum Actinomycetota; class Actinomycetes; order Streptosporangiales; family Streptosporangiaceae; genus Nonomuraea; species Nonomuraea phyllanthi. The sequence continues at coordinate 47,657 of NZ_VDLX02000009.1, read as the reverse complement.
GCATGGGCGCTGCATTTGGCCCACCTGATGGGCCAGGCCCGCGGCTGGTCGCCCATCGTTGCCGGGACCACCCAGCGCACCTTGGTCATGCTGCTGGCCCATCACGTGGCCGGAGACACGATCCGCGCCTCCGACATCAACGACGTGATCAAAGGGCGCGGCGCCAGCTTCCGCCGTGCCGCTGAGCTTCTCGACATCATGGGGATCTGGGACCAGGACCTGCCGGCCACCTTCGAGGCCTGGCTGACCAGCAGACTCCAGGGTCTGTCCCCCGGGTTCGCCGACCCCGTCAACATATGGGCCCGCACCCTGCGCGACGGTGGCCCCCGTGTTCTGCCCCGTGACGAAGGCACCGTCGGCATCTACGTTCGCGCCGCGCTGCCTGCCCTGCTGGACTGGACCAACCGCCACGATCACCTGCGGGAAGTCACCCGCGACGACGTCCTCACCCACCTCGGCACACTCACCGGTCAGCAACGCGAGACGCTCCTGTCCGCGCTGCGTTCGCTGTTCGGCTGGGCCAAACGCCAAGGCGTGATCTTCCGCGATCCCGCCAGCCGCATCAAGATCCGGCGGCCCGAGCCATCCCTGTTCCAGCCACTCGAGCCCGAGCACATCGCCCGAACCATCCAGGTCGCCGCCAGCCCGGCCGCGCGTCTTTTCGTCGCGCTCGCCGCCGTGCATGCCGCACGCCACCATGCCATCCGCTCTCTGCAGCTGGATGACATCGACCTCGGCAACCGCCAGATCATCATCGCCGGACGGCCCCGTCCGCTCGACGACCTCACCCACCGGATCCTCACCGAGTGGCTCACCTACCGGCGCGAACGCTGGCCCACCACAGCCAACCCCCATCTGCTGATCAGCCAGGCCAGCGCCGTCGGCACCGGCCCCGTCAGCAGCCCCTGGATCGGCCGATTGCTGCGCGGGCAGACCGCCACCCTCGAACGCCTGCGCATCGACCGGCAGCTCGAAGAGGCCCTGGCCAACCGCGCCGATCCCCTCCACCTCGTCAAGGTGTTCGACATCGACGACAGCACCGCCGTCCGCTACGCCGCCTCCGCCCGCGCCCTGCTCACCCGCCCTCACGAAGACCACCCACCGTCTTCGCCTGGAACCCGAGTATCAGAGCCCCGGAAACCTCCACCAGCATCCTCGGGTTCCCACTGAGAACCCTTCAGTTTCCCTGAACCCGCGGCCGACGCGTGCGTTCGGAAGATCAACAGATCCTCGTGTGCGCTGGCGTGGATGGGCAGCCCGCGTGCCCAGCCCTTGCGGGCTTCGTGAAGTTGGAAGAAGGAGGAGCGGTTGATGAGCTTGCCGTCACCGAGCCCGCACAGCAGGCACGCCAGCCGGTCAGCGAGCGCCAGCCCTGTCTGGCCGGCGATCTCCTGCACGTGGCCGGGCAGATCGACCAGCTCGCCCTTGACGCGATACGGACGCACGGTGATCGCCACGACGCCACCCGGCCGCAGCAATCGCGCACTACCGGACAAGATTCGGCCGAACCCTTCCAGCATCGTGGGCAGGCTCTGGTGAGCAAGGTTGGCGCGGTCACGGGAGTAGCGATGGTTCCACTTGCGCACGCCGGGCTGGCCACTGTCGCGGCTGGAACGGATATGGCCATGGGTGGCCGCCCCGTACGGCGGCGAGGTCAGCACCAGCGCTGCTCGCCCGAGCAGATCGGGAAGCAGAGCGGCGATGTTGCGCGCGTCCCCGGCGACCACCCGGCCCTTCCCGGACGCGCCCCGTCGCTGGGCGTGGCCGAGGTTGGCGACAGCCAGCCGCGCCCACCCCTCCTCGTACTCCACCCCGGCCGCGTGCCGCCCCAGGTGGACGGCCTCGACAAGGCTGGTACCGATCCCGCACATCGGGTCGACCACCAGTTCGCCGGGCCGCGTGTACGTCTGGATCACCTTGGACGCGATGGACGGGAGCATCTTGCCCGGATGCCGCATCGACTCCGGCACGTACCGGCCCCGCCGTTGCAACCGCGACTGCCACTGCCCGGTCGCCCACACCGACGTCGTCACCTCGACCATCAACGGCCACCACCGGCCTGAGTCGTGCCACCCTGTCCTGACCCAGCTGGTGGGGACGAATCTGCTGCCAGGGCCGAGCCGGTACGTTCTCCCGCCTTGGCCTTGTGCCGAGGCTCCCCCAGCTCGCAGGAGCCATCCGCGAGGCCCGTGACCTTGGTGAACAGCAGCACGTCGGAGTGAACGCGGGCGCTGACCGGCAGCCCGGCACATGGCGGCAGCGCCTGCGCCGCCGCGACCTCGCGCTGCGACATCACCGGGTCGATCCGCTCGCCCCGCACCGGGAGACGCAACGCGATGATGTGCTGCAGGTACCTCAGCCCGGCTCCCCGCGCCCGCCTAATGACCTCCGGCACCGGGTCGACCACACGGTCTTCTGCGCGGTGCAAGCCGGTGACCACCGCGAGATGCCCGCCCGGCTTCAGAAGTGTCGCCGCGGCAGACACGGCAATGGGCTGGACGTCCGAAGCAGCCGCGCCGGCAGCGGGACGGCCGGCCTCGTCAGATGACGGCGCGCACGACTGCTGCACTACGACCAGCGCAGCGGTGCCCGACAGGTCCTCCAGCGCCTGGGCGGAGTTCTCCGGCCGGATGACGCGTAGGTCGGCGACCTGGAGGTCATCCTCAAGGTGGGTACGGGTCAGCCGGGTCCAGGTGACCCCGGCCAGAGCGGGATCGGCGAACGTGGCGGTCACTCGGCAGCCCGTCACCAAGGCGGCCGAGACGAGCTGGTGGTCGGTGGCATCGAGGTGGATGACGGTGTCGCCGAGCCGGGTGCACGCCGAGACGAGGTGACGGGCCAGCGGCCCGCTCACCGGGACGCAGCACCCACGCTCGCAGGCGGAGATGGACTCGGCATCGGCTGCGGCCAGCCAGACGCTCAGCGGCAGATGCCGCCGAGCTACCTCCTGAGCTTCGCGGGCGGCGCGGTGAGCGGAGTCGGAATGATGGTTGGAACGGGTGGAGCAGGTCGTGCGTGCTGTCATGCGGGTGTGGCCCCATCACCCGGGCCACCGGATCCTGTCACTTATCCAAATACCTGCCGCCAGGCACGACTTGGGACAGCCCATCACGCAAAGGATCAGTAATGCCTGGTGGTGACGCACTGTCGGCCTGGCCGCTGCTCTGTCGGGCCAGCGTTCGAGCCTCCTCCCGATCCGTTGACGTGTTTTCGCAGGTCATAGCATTCTCGTACAAGAAGCGGACACCGGTCGGAAGCCAGCGTTCACTCGTTTGTTCTCGTGTCGGTTGCCGATGAAGCTGTCGGTGTTCAGCGCCAATTGTCCGATCCCGCTTCGGCTCCGATCTTGGTGGTGCAGAATGCTGAGCTATGACGGCTCTGCACGTGCTGACCGGCGGTATGGACACGCCTCTCCGGGCCGGGGAATTCGAGGTCCGCTACGTCGCCGAGGACGGCAGGCCGCAGCTCGCCCCGCTCGATGAGGCGGGGTGGCAATGACATCGGCGCAGCCTGGCTATCGGGTCGGCGGACGTTACCGGTTGATCTCCGTCTTGGGGTCTGGTGGATTCGGGCGGGTCTGGCGCGCCCATGACCAGGTCCTGGACGTCGAGGTGGCGATCAAGGAACTGCAGTTGCTGCCCGGTATGTCGCAGGCGGAGCAGGACAAGCGATTGGAGCGCACCGCACGTGAGGCCCGCAACGCAGTCCGGTTGCGGGCGCACGAGAATGTCGTGGCCATCCACGATGTCGTGACCGACGGCCTGCCTTGGATCGTGATGGAACTGATCGACGGCCGGTCACTGCACGAGCACCTCGACATGCAGGGGCCGCTGCCGGTGGAACGGGCCACGCAGCTCGCCGCAGGGCTGCTGGCAGCGCTCGGCGCGGCGCACCGAGCCGGTATCGTGCACCGCGACATCAAACCGGCCAATGTCATGCTCTCCACCGATGGCAAGGTGCTGCTCACTGACTTCGGAATCGCGGTTCACACCACCGACACCACTCTGACAACCACTGGAATGCTCATCGGCTCGCCCGAATACATGGCCCCCGAACGTTTGCGTGGCATTGACGGGCTTCCCGCCAGCGACCTGTTCTCCCTTGGCGTGACTCTCTACCATGCCGTCGAGGGCGTCTCGCCGTTCCGTCGCAACGCCCAGCCGGCGGCGCTCACCGCGGTGCTGCTGGAAGAGCCCCCACCACCGCGCCAAGCCGGCCGGCTCGGACCGCTGATCATCCGGCTGCTCGACAAGGAGCCGCACAATCGGCCGACCGTCGAGCAGGCGCTGGCCATGCTCGGTGAGCAGCAACCGAGCCGGATCCCTGTCCCGAACAGCACCAAGATCCTCCCACCTGGGGAGGTCCCCGTGCAGGGGTGGCAGCGCAAAGGCATCGCGGTGATGATGGCGATCATCTTCACACTCGGTGTTATCGGCCTCATGAACACCATGGGCATCCTCGGGCTCACCGACGTCGGCGAGCCCTGGAAGTACCTCCGTGGAATAGTGGTGCAACACCAGACCGGGGTTGACGACGTCTGGGAGGTTGCCCTGGGAGTCGTCCCCATCACCGACATCACTCTGGCCGGCTTATTGTGCGCCCAGGTCGCCCGCTACATAGCGCCGATCGCCGGCAAGACCGTTGCCATCATCGGAGGTACCGTTGGGTTCCTCACCGGCGTCGGCGCCGTGTATTTCGCCTTTGACGGCATCGCCGTCCTTCTGGCGATGATGGACACCAAGCATGGCGACAGAATCTGGGTGATCCCGTTGATCGCGATCACGTGCGTCATGCTCCTCACGGGAGGCTGGGCCTGGGAGTCGCGGAAGACTCGGCAGTCAAAGCGGCCGCGCAGGCATGGGTAACCCTCGTCGTAGGCTCACCCGCCGGAATCGCCGATGGGGGCCGAAGCAGGTCGAGGCAGCAGAGCCGCCGCGAGCTTGAACGATCTTTGACCCGGAAACCTTAGGCCCGACCGTTTCCGCTGGTCAGCGGCCTTTCGAGCAACGGTCGACCATGACTTCTCTTCGGTTGGCGTAGCGCAACTCTCGACGTCTTCGCAGGTCAGAGGCGGTTCGGTTGAGTGGCTTGTTCTTTGAGGGATCTTTTCCTCGCCCGATGTCTGCTCGCTTTTTGCACGGTTCCTGTCCAGGCCTTCTGGCGGCATGAGCAGCGTCCGAACCGATCACGTCTTCGGGAGCTGCGATGTTCCACACCTCGACCCGTCCCCGCACGCACACCACCACCGACCCTGACCTCGACGCCACCGACACGACGGCCTGCGAGACGCCCTGCCACACGGACGACCCCAGCCGTCAGAGCAACTCGCTGCCGCTGGACGTGGCCGAGCGCTCCTTCGAACTGCTGATGCGCGGCCCACAGCCGCTCTCAGTCGACGGCGGCCGACTTGGCCATGGCCTGCCCGCCCGGATGATCCCGCTGGACGACCTGCGCGCGATGCTGCTGCACCCGGCCTGCTCGCGCACCACCCGCGACCACGTATGGCGCCACCTCATCGGCCAGGCGCGCACCCAGCGAGGCGCGTGGATGCTCGCCACCGTCGTGCTGGCCATCCCGATGCTGCATCGCCTCACCGCAGCCCTCGCCGACAAGATCTCCGTCGATCGGGAAGAGCTGGAGGCCGAAGTACTGGCGTGCTACATGGAAGCCGTCTGCCGGGTGAACCTGGCCTGGTCCCATCCGGTGCTGCGGCTGTCGCGGCTGACCCAGTTCGCCGTCCTGCGTGCCTACGCTCCCGAACGGCCAGACCTGCTGGCCGACCCCGATCGGAACGACTGCGAGCAGCAGGCGCTCACCTACCCGGCCGGCCACCCCGACCTGCTCCTGGCCCAGGCCGTCCGCCAGGGTGTCATCACCGCCCAGGACGCGCAGATGATCGGCTCCACCCGGCTGGAGAGTATCCCGCTCAGTTCCTACTGCCGCCACCGCGGGCTGCTCTACTGCACCGCTCTCAAGCGCCGCCAGCGCGCCGAAAAGGCTCTCTACCAAGCACTCCTCAACGGTGACCTGTAGCGATCGCCATCAGCTCCCGCGGTGGCTCGCAGCAAAGGTCGAGCAAACTCCGCTGGCGCTGATGTCCTAACTCGGCTCTTCGACCTGGTCTTTGTCCAGGTAGAGAGGCAGCGCGGAGAACGCCGACCCGGCCCGGGACCGCACCTGGTCACCGGTCCCTGTCACCCCGGTCCACCGCCATCCGCCGTTCGAAGGAGGACGCCCGCTCGGCCCCGTGCCGGGTCCGGCACCTCCGCGCCGCCCTCCCCGCTAGGCCAGCCTCACGCACCCAAACCAGACGCGCATCCTCACCATCCGTCGGGAGGCACCACATGACATCCCGCCCGCGCCGTACCACCACATCTCGCTTCGCCTTCAAAATCCTGCTCATCGCCGGCTTCATCCTCGGTTCCATCGTCCTAGGCATCGTGCTCGAATACGCCCTCGCCGTTCACATCAGCACGGCCGCGAACGCCCTGGTCAAACTGGAGCAGGCGCCCAACTCACTGAACGCGGTGATCGACAACCTGCGCAACGTCATCGTGGGCCTGCTCGTCGCCCTGGCGACGCTCTTTCTCACCGTCGGAGGAGTCCGATACATCCTGGCCGGCGGCGATCCCGGCGAAGTCGAGGCGGCCAAGAAGACCCTCCGCTACGCCGCCCTCGGCTACGGCATCGCCGTCCTGGCTCCGCTCCTGGTCTCGGTCCTCAAAGGCATCGTGGGAGCCTGACGGTGGCTCGCCGGCACCCACCAGATCCGCCGGGCTCGCGTACGCGGTGGCCATGGAAGGCACTCACCGTCATGGTGGCGGTCGTTGCCCTGGTCAGCCTGCCTGAGGTCGCGGCCTCCGCAGTGCCTGAACCCACACCCAGCCCAGTACCCAGCTCCGGCCCGGGCCCGCGACCGTCTCCGCAGGTGAGCTCGATCTCTCCACCCGCCGCCACCCCGCCCACAGGTGTGGACGGGTGCGGGTGGATGGACATCGGCTGCAAGATCAACCAGGCGATGAACGGCTGGTTCACCACCCTGGTCACCGACGCCATCAATCCTGCCTTCACCGTCGTCGGCCAGGCGCTGCTCTCCGCGCCGCCGCCATCGATGTTCGCCCGCGTGCAGGAGCTGTCCCAGCACGTACGCCTGGTGGCCAACGCGCTGCTCGCCCTCATGGTGCTCGCCGCAGGTGTGATCGTCATGGCCTACGGCAGCGCACAAACCTCCACCACGGCCAAGGACGTTATTCCACGCCTGGTGGTCGCCGTGATCGCCTTGAACTGCTCACTCACCGTGTGCCAGCACGCCATCGAACTGACCAACTCTCTCGTCGCCGCTCTGCTCGGCGATGGCGTGAACGGCCAGCGGGCCGGGAACTTGATCGCGGCCAAGGTCGACGCGCTGATCAAGGATCCGAAGGGCACGGCGCTGTTCCTCGTGCTGCTGATCTGCGCCGCCGTCCTGATGGGCCTCCTGCTGGCCTTCATCGCCATCATCCGCGTCACCTTGCTGATGTTTGTGATCATCGCCGCACCGCTGGCGCTGCTGTGCCACGCACTCCCGCAGACCGAAGGCATCGCGCGGTTGTGGTGGCGATGCTTCGTCGGTCTGCTCGCCATCCAGATCCTGCAAGCCCTGGGCCTGATCCTGGCGTTCAAATTGTTCCTCACCGACTCGCCCGACACCTACCTGCCCCCACCCGCCGATCCAGATCTCGGGGAGGCGGCTCTCACAGTCGTGCGCCCGACAGTGAACCGGACCCTGGACGCGCTCATCGTGATCGGCATTCTCTACGTGCTGATCAAGATTCCCGGCTGGGTTGCACGCACCATCTGGCAACAGGGCCAGCCCCACATGCTCAAACGGCTGATCAAGGCCGCGATCGTCTACAAGACCCTCGGCGCCGCCCGCACTCTCGGCAAGACCGGACAGCGCGCGGTCCAGCGCAAGACCGCGACCACCGCCGCCCGCCAGCACAGCAGACGGCCGCCCAGCGGCGGCCCGCAGCGCGGCCCCCGCGGACCACGAGGACGCGGCCCCAGCGGCCCCGGCCCGTCCGCCACGCCTACAGGAGCCTCACCCATGCCCAGCCGCACACCTACCTGGCAGCAACTCCAGCTACCTCTCGGACTGCCGCCCAACACCGCCACCTCGGCGCCCGCCCCAGCAGCGTCTTCGGCCGCCGCGCGGCGAGCTCGGCAGGGCAAGCAGCTGGCGTTGCCGTTCCCTGTCACCCACGTCCCACGCCCGCCCACACCGCCAAGAGCGCCCGCGCCCGCCACGGGGCCGTGGATCCGTCCGCGCCCGCCCTGGATCCAAGATCGGCTGCTCGGCATGCCCACCCGCGCGCCCCGGCCTGGCCAGCTCCGTCTGCGGCTGGACCCGCCGCCACAGCGCGTCCCGAGAAACAGCCGCATCCCGAGGAAGGACGGCCGATGAATGAGACAGACCAGTTGTTGATCGCCCAGATCCCATCCGACATCGACCGTCCAGACAAGATCGCCTACGGGCTCACCGTGCGCCAGATCCTCATCACCGCCACCACCGGCGGCGTCGCCACCGCCATCTACTACCTGTTCCACCAGCTGCTGCCCATCGTCATCCTCGCCGCCGTCCTACTTCCGCTCGCAGCACTCGGCATGGCCATCGCGCTCGGCCGCCGTGACGGCCTGAGCCTGGACCGGTTCCTCCTTGCCGCGCTCCGGTTCGCCCATTCGCCGAAAAGATTGGTGGCCGCTCCGGACGGTGTCGCTGAGCCGCCACGCTGGTGCCGTCTACGCGGCAAGCCGCCCGCGCCGTTGCAGCTGCCGGTGCGGGCCATCCGCACTGACGGCGCCCTGGATCTGGCCGATGGCGGGGTGGCCGTACTCGTGGAAACCGGCACCTTGTCCTTCCACCTGCGCACCGCAGGCGAGCAGGCCGCGCTGGCCGGCGCGTTCGGCCGCTGGCTCAACTCCCTCGAAGCGCCAGTTCAGATCCTCGTCCGCGCCCGGCCGGTTGATCTCGGCAATCTGATCGACGCCGTGGAGCGGCGGGCGGCGAGCTTGCCGCATCCAGCGCTCGCCGACGCCGCCGGCCAGCACGCCGCCTTCCTCGATGAGCTGAACAGCTCGCGCGAGTTGCTGGCCCACCAGGTGCTCATCGTGCTGCGCGACAACCACGCCGCCGGTCGAAGGCGGCGCTCTGTACGGAGAGAAGCCTCCGCGGCCGTGGTGCTGCGTCGAGCGGCCGAAGCCGAGCGCAGCCTGGCCGCACTCGGCGTCACCACCCGCGTCCTCGACGCTCCCGCAGCACACCAGGTGCTGACCGAGTGCCTCGATCCCGGCGGCTGGCATCCCGCCGGCCAGGCCCTTCCGGACGACATCATCACCGGCGAGGAGACCGCATGAAGCTACGCCGACGGGCGCAAGCAACGGAGAGCAGCGCCTTCACCGAGCCAGGCTCCCTTGAGGTCGGCGCCCGAAAACTCGCCTTGCCCAACGGGATGACCGCGTCCTTCGCCGTGACCGGCTACCCGCGCGAAGTCGGCGCGGGCTGGCTGGAGCCGTTGCTCACCTATCCGGGACGCCTCGACGTGTCCCTGCATGTCGAGCCGATCCCCCAAGCCGTGGCGGCGATGCGGCTGCGCCGCCAGCTCGCCCGCCTGGAATCAACCAGCCGAACCGACGCTCAACATGGCCGTCTTCAAGATTTCGCCGCTGAGGCAGCCGCCGACGATGCCACCAACCTGGCCGACAGCCTCGCCCGGGGGCACGGCCGCCTGTTCAAAGTCGGTCTCTACCTCACCATCCATGCCTCCACCGAACCCGAGCTGGCATCAGAGGTGGAGCGGGTCCGTGCCCTGGCCTCATCCCTCCTGCTGGACACCCAGCCGGCCACCTTCCGGGCCCTGCAGGCGTGGACGACGAGCTTGCCACTGGCCGTGGACTCGCTGCGCACAACGCGCAGCTTCGACACCACAGCCCTGGCCGCCGCCTTCCCGTTCACCTCGCCCGACCTCGCGGCTCCGGTCGGCGATACCGGAGTGCTGTACGGGCTGAGCGCCACCGGTTCCGGCGTCATCGTCTGGGACCGCTACAACCAGGACAACCACAACTCCGTCGTCCTGGCCCGCTCAGGCGCCGGCAAGAGCTTCTTCACCAAGCTCGAAGCCCTGCGCCTGCTGTATCAAGGCGTCGAAGTAGCCGTCGTCGACCCCGAAGACGAGTACGCCCGCCTCGCCCGCGCCGTCGGAGGCACGTGCCTCCACCTCGGTGCCGCCGGAGTGCGCTGGAACCCCCTCGACCTGCCCGCCGCCCACGGCCCACAAGACGACGTGCTCGCCCGGCGAGCCATGTTCCTGCAAACCCTGACCGCCACCATGCTCGGCCGCCAACTCACCGCACAGGCACGCGCGGCACTGGACGCAGCCGTCATCGCCACCTACCAGGAGGCCGGGATCACCCACAACCCGGAGACCTGGACCAAGCCCGCACCCCTACTGGCCGACCTCGTCACCACCCTGAAGTCCTCGGAACAAGGAGCTGAGCTGGCCGCGCAGCTCGCGCCGTACGTGTCCGGCTCCTATCGCGAACTGTTCGACGGCCCGACCACGACCAGCCCAGCCGGACATCTGATCATCTTCTCCCTGCGCGACCTCCCCGAAGAAATGAAGGCGGTCGGCACCCTCCTGGCCCTGGATGCGGTCTGGCGGCGGGTCGCCAACCCTCGCGACCGGAGGAAACGCCTGGTCGTCGTCGACGAAGCCTGGCTGCTGATGAAGGAGCCCGAGGGCGCCCGTTTCCTGTTCCGGATGGCCAAGGCCGCGAGGAAGCACTGGGCGGGGCTGGCGGTCGTCACTCAGGATGCCGCCGACTTGCTCGGCTCGGAGCTGGGGCAGGCGATCGTCGCCAATGCCGCCAGCCAGATCCTGCTCCGCCAAGCACCGCAGGCCATCGGCGCCGTCGGTGACGCCTTCGACCTTACCGACGGTGAACGCCAGTTCCTGCTGACAGCAGATCGGGGCGAAGCCCTGCTCATCGCCGGGCCCGCGAATCGAGCAGCGCTGAGCATCGTGGCGTCGCCCGCTGAGAACGACCTGATCACAACCGACCCCGCCGAGCTGGCCCAGATCGACCACCGTACGCCCCAACGTCCCGGGCCTGCGGCCGATCATCGCCACGACGACGAAGGCGACCCGCTATGACATCAGCCGCTTCTGCTGGGCCGTGCCTGCTCTGCGACATCGACGACCACGACGTCCAGACCACCCTGGACTTTCTGAGCGAGCTGCCTGCCCGGCTCCCCGAGTTTCTGCTCGCCTACGGACCTCGTCTGGCTCTCTCGGTTCTAGCGCTGTGCGTGGTGACAACCGTCGTCAGCTACCTGCTGGGCTGGCTCCACCACGCCGAACTCATTCCGAACGCTCGCTTGATCGAAATCTCTTCCCCGCCCACCAGCGACCCACAGGGCGCGGTCGTGCTGTGGAGCCAGCTGATCGGACTTCTCCGACCCGCATGGAAGCGCTTCTTCGCCGGCCAACCGCACCTGGCCTGGGAATACCTCGCCAGCGAATCCGGCGTACGGATCCGCTTGTGGGTGCCCGGCGTCATCCCGCCCGGCACCGTGGAGAAGGCCATCCAGGCCGCCTGGCCTGGCGCGACCACCGCCACCCATGCAGCCTCTCCCCCGCTGCCCTCGGACGCCAGGGCCGCTGGCGGACGGCTCGTCCTGGGAAGGCCCGAGCACTACCCGCTCAAAACCGACCACGACAACGACCCGATCCGCTCGCTGCTCACCGCCATGAGCACTCTCCGCGAGGGTGAACACGCGCTGGTCCAGGTTCTGGCCCGCCCCACCACCGGCAAACGCCTGCGTCATGCCTATCGAGCAGCAGCCGCCCTGCGCGGCGCCCGCACTCAGAGCACGCTCGGCCACGTCCTCGACGAACTCGCGCCCGTCTCCAGCCATCACCGATTCGGCGAACTGGCCCGCATGTTCCCCGAACGAGCCGAGCAGGTACGTGCCGTCCTCGCCAAGGCAGGCCAGCCCCGCTACACCGTCGCCATCCACTACGCCGTAGCCACGAACCGTGCCGACGGCTTCCACCCCAACCCGGACTCGGCCCGAGGCTGGCTGCGCGGCCAAGCACACACCCTCGCCGGTGTCTTCGCCCTGTTCACCTCCGGTCACCAGTATCTGCGCAGGGCCCGCCTCTTCCGGCCCCACGCCCGGACCAGCTCCCGCCGGTTCGATACCGGCTACCTGCTCTCGGTCGGCGAGCTGGCGGCGCTCGCCCACCTGCCGTGGGACGTTGACGCCCCTGGCATCACCCGCGCCGGAGCGCGTCCCATAGCCCCGCCACCGGACGTACCACGAAGATCGGATTTCGGGCCGGTCCGCGTCCTGGGCGACAGCGACAGCGGCCATACGCGGCCCGTCGCCATGCCCGTCGCCGACGGCCGCCACCACACCCACGTCCTCGGCGGCACCGGCGTCGGCAAATCCACCCTGCTCGCCAACCTCGTCCTCGCCGACGCCCAGGCCGGGCGGGGCGCCCTGGTCATCGACCCCAAAGGCGACCTCATCACCGACATTCTCGCCCGCCTGCCCCGGCGGGCGATCGGCAAGACGGTCGTGTTCGACCCGCAAGATCCGGCCCGGCCGCCCTCCATCAACATCTTGGCCGGACACGATCCCGCCTTCGCCGTCGATTCGGTCGTCACCATCTTCCACCGCTGCTTCTCCTCGGCCTGGGGACCACGCGTGGATGACCTCCTCCGTTCGACCTGCCTGACGTTGACGAAGGTGCTCGGCCACAAGGCGACTCTGGGCGAGGTTCCCCGGCTGCTGACCGACTCCGCTTTCCGCGCCCGCGTCACCAAACGCCTCGACGACGAACTACTGGCCGGCTTCTGGGACTCCTACCAGGCACTCACCCCAGCCGGACAAGCCACGGTCATCGGCCCCGTCATGAACAAGCTGCGCGCCGTGCTCCTACGCCCGTTCGTCCGGCAGGCCCTGGCCAGCCCGACCACCACGGTTCCCATCGGCCAGCTCCTTGGCGACGGCGGGCTCGTCCTGGCCCGCCTGCCCAAAGGCATCCTCGGCGATGACGCCGCGCGCCTGTTCGGCTCGATCCTGCTCGCTCATACCTGGCAGGCCGCCACTCGCCGCGCCCACCTCGCCGAGGCCAGCCGCCCTGACGCCTCGCTGGTCATCGACGAATGCCACAACTTCCTCAATCTCCCTGGCCACATCAACGACGTCCTGGCCGAGGCACGCGGCTACCGGCTCTCCCTCGTCCTGGCCCACCAGCACCTCGACCAGCTTCCAGCCGATCTCCGCGAAGCCCTCTCAGCGGACGCCCGCAACAAGGTCTACTTCACCGCTTCGCCCAAAGACGCCAATGACCTCAAGCACCACACGTCGCCGCTGATCAGCCCGCACGACCTCACCCACCTCGGCGCCTACCAGGTCGCCGCCCGCCTCATCATCGACGGCCAGCAGGCACCGGCCTTCACCCTGCGCACCCGCCCGCTGCCACCCGTAGCGGCAGGTCGCGAGCAGGCCATCCGGGAGGCATCGCGTGAACGCTTCTCCACGCCATCCACCGACCCTGCGACGACCAGAGCGAGCCGCAGGCGACGCACGAGCGCCTCCGGCACCGACCCACGCCCGCGTGTTCAGACCGCCGTGGCGCCAACGGCCGAAAGGCCCGACTCGTAACTCATCGCCTCACCACTTCGTTCCGGTCCCACCGCAAGGAGAAGCCCATGCCAATCGCCCGCATCCCGCGCGGCCTGCCCCGCTTCGATGCCGCCGCCATGGCGGAAATCGCCGCCCGCCTGACGCCTCGCGACTACGACATCCTCGCCCATCTGCACGAGCACCGTGTCCTGACCACCCATCAGATCCAACGCATCTTCTTCGGCATCCCGCAGTCCACCCGCCGCCGTATGGGGATCTTGCACAAGCTGCACACCGTCACCCGATTCCGGCCCTGGACCCCGTACGGTGGCTCCGCACCCAACCACTGGATCCTCGGGCGCGCCGGCGCCGAGCTCCTCGCCATCCGCGAAGGCGTGACGGTCAAGGAGTTCGGCTACCACCCCGACCTGGCCATGTCCATCTCGGTCTCGACCAAGACCGGCCACCAGGTCGGAGTCAACGACTTCTTCGCCGACCTGCACTACCACGCCCGCCACGCCGGAGCTGAAACCAGCGCGGAGGTGCTGGCGTGGTGGTCGGAGAAGCGCTGCGCCAAGCTCTGGGGCGACCTGGCCCGCCCCGACGCCTACGGCCGCTGGGCCGAGAACGGCCGAGTGATCGACTTCTTCCTCGAACACGACACCGGTACCGAGTCTCTGAACAAGGTCGCCGCCAAGCTGCCCGACTACGCCGAGCTCGCCGACGCCACCCAGATCACGACGCCCGTGCTGCTATGGCTGCCCAGCCGCGCCCGAGAGACGAACCTGCGCAGGCTCCTGGCCAACGTAGAAGTGCTGGTCGCCACCGCCATCCACACCAGTCTCGGCGACGGCCCAGCCGGGCCTGTCTGGCTACCCGTCAACCACGACGGCCCTCGGCTCCGGCTGGCCGAGCTCGCTGACGCCTGGCCTGATCTGGCCCACCCCGCCACCAGGCAGGACGAGATCGACGCCTAGCCCACCGAACATCGCCTCACCGAGAGGAGAGATGACGAGGTGAAGTACGCCGCGGCCGGCGCCGCCCTCCTGCTGCTCATCGTCTTGGCGTTCATCGCAGCCATCACGAGCATCCTCACCAGCTCGGGAACCCCTGGAGGGATCGGCTGCGTCATCACGACCACGAACAGCAGCCCGCAAGGCGGCCCGGCCGTGGCCTCCCTCGACGATCTGGACGAGGAGCAGCAGAGCAACGCCGCTCTCATCGTGCAGACCGGCTTCCAACTGGGCCTTCCTTCCCGAATCGCGGTAGCGACCGCGCTGCAAGAGTCCAGGCTCCGTAACCTGCGCTACGGTCACCTCGACTCGCTGGGACTGTTCCAGCAGCGTCCCAGCCAGGGATGGGGAACGCCCGAGCAGATCCTCAACCCGACCTACGCGGCCCGCCAGTTCTACACCCACCTCGTCGCGGTCCCTGGCTGGGTCCAGCTGCCGCTGACCAAGGCGGCCCAAGCCGTCCAACGCTCCAGCCGCCCAGACGCATACGCCTCATGGGAGCCGCTCGCGCAGCGAACCGTG
Organism: Nonomuraea phyllanthi; assembly: GCF_006334985.2. Taxonomy (GTDB): domain Bacteria; phylum Actinomycetota; class Actinomycetes; order Streptosporangiales; family Streptosporangiaceae; genus Nonomuraea; species Nonomuraea phyllanthi. The sequence continues at coordinate 32,450 of NZ_VDLX02000009.1, read as the reverse complement.
GACGCCCTCGCCGGCTCCTGCGTCACCGTCATGCCGGGCGAGCAGGCGGCGGTCGTCATCGCCTATGCCCAGGCTCAGCTTGGAAAGCCGTACGTATGGGGAGCCGAGGGCCCGAATGCCTTCGACTGCTCCGGGCTGACCATGCGCGCCTTCCAAGCCGCCGGGATCGCCATCCCACGCGTGGCCGCTGACCAATGGCAACACGGCACGCGCATCCCGACCGGCCAGGAGCAGCCGGGCGACCTCGCCTTCTTCAACAGGCAAGCCGACGGGCCCGGACACGTAGGCCTCGTCATCGGCAATGGTCAGATGATCCATGCGCCGAACCGTCGTGAAGTCGTCAAAATCAGCTCGTACCAGCGGGGCGATTTGATCGGTTTCACCCGCCCCCTCGGCCGTTCCGACCCCCGCTGACGAGGCCGTGGGGCCGGTGAGTTGCAGGGCCTTCTTCTCTAATTCACGGCACGCTGAGGTATGCCGCCGATACTGTCCGGGAAGGTCTCGTACGACGGCGCGATGGGAGGAGATTCAGACGAACGCGCTGCGCCTGGCCCCGCCGCCGCTCATCGTGAGCCTTCCGCTCGACCTGAATGGCCCCTTGAAGATCCAGCCCAAGCACAAGGTCGCGGGCATGCTTGTCGTCGACCGGGATTACGCCATCCGCACGCCGGAAGACTGGAACGTCCCGGGCGTGTATCTCCTCATGGACCGGCCGGACGCGGAGGGCCGATGGGGAGCCTACGTCGGCAAGGCCACCACGTCGGGCTTGCGCAAGCGCGTACTCGAACAGCTCGAACGTGGTCATTGGTACCGGGCCCTGCTCATCCGGAGCGAAGGCGGCCACCAGTTGCACAGCGGAGAGGCCGCATGGCTGGAAGGGAAGCTCTACGACGGCCTCGCCGACGCCGCACAGGTCGACCTGCACAATCGAAATCGCCCTCGCGACCTCACCCTGTCTGATGAGGACGAAACCAGCCTGGTCGAATACCTCCAGGCGGTCCCATGGACATTGCGGCTCCTCGGCCACACCCTCCATCCCTCCTCCTCAGTCGCCGACGGCGGGACACCGCTTCTTGAGATGATCGAGCCGGAGTTGGAGAAGGACACCGCCCAGGCCGAAGCCCGCGAGCTACGCGAAGCCAATGCTGCTGCGAAGCTGAAGCTTGCCGAGGTGCAGGCCAGGATCGAGCGAGCCCGCGCCAAAGCCGCAGAGTAGAACGCGGGAGGAGCACTACGATCTCGTTTCCTGGCGCCGCTCAGGCCGTGTCCTTCGGGGGTCGGGGCCGGTGGTGCAGGAGGTCTGCCCCGGCCAGCACAATTCGCCTGTGCTGGCCGGGGCAGGCCACCTACGCCACCGGACCGACTACCGGATCCAGCCCTCGCCCTTCTCCCCGCCGTGAACGCGGCAGGCGAGTTCCTCCTCAACGCTCAGCACGTGGGCCAGCAGGTGCTTCACCCCGCTGACCAGGGCTTTGCGGATGCGGTGCCAGCCGTCGATGACCAGGAGGCCACCGTTGGGGACCGGTACGACGATCAGCGGCTCCGACAGATCGACCTGCTGGGCGTGCTCCTCGTCGATGTGGATCAGTTGCAGCAGCCCGGCCCAGGCCGCCACCTCGACTTGTCCGCCCGGAGTACGGTCCGCCGTCAGCTTCTTGGCGTGTGAGACGTTCCACCGCCATGCCATGAGCTGGAACATCTCGGCGTGCGAGCCTTCGGCCGAGTTGGTGACCTCCTCCGCGTCGCCGCTGGCCTGATCGGGCCCGATGGTGCTGGCGCTCATCGGCTCGTCCCCCTCCATGCCGCCTCAGGAGAAGCCGACCCGCGCAAGCGAGCAGCTCCCCGACGGTCCTGGTCTCGGAGACGCTGCACAGCCGGCGAGATACTCGCCGCTACCTTGAGGAACTCGCGTGCGGCGGAACGCCGGATGAGAGCGAGTCCGTAGTCGATGTGCACGAGGGCCAGGTCCTCTTCCGCCAGTTCCCGCTCGGCCACTGCCTGAGTTGTGGGAGCGGCGGCGCCGTCGGCAGGGTGGTGGGTGAGGTAGCTGGCGATCCAGGACGCGTACCGCTCCAGTCCGTGGATGCCGTCCCCACCACCGCCGGGGGTCATGGCGGCGTCGTGCCGCAGGACCATGCTCCACCAGATGTGCAGGGTCTGCGCGCGAAGCCCGATGGTCACCTGCCGGGCTGTCACGTGTTGCCCCTGTGTGAAGCGGTGCGCCAGGTCACGCGCCACCTCCTCGTGCAGTTGCTGCGCCCGCTCGGCCACCGCGCGCAGTGGCTCAGGCGTGGACGGGTTAGGGCTGGTGGGCGGGTTCGAGGGATGGCTGGTCATGAGGTGTCCTATGGGTTGAGTCGTTGTTCGGGGCCGGGGTGCGTCCCTGGCACGTGGCGTGGCTGGCGAGCAGTTCGCCGGTGGCGGCCAGGAACCGGCGGGCGGCGGCGCGGGACGCGTGCGCGAGGCCGTGGTCCAGCAGGCTTCCCGGCTTGGTCGAGGTGGGCTCGGCGGTCAGGTACGTACGGGCCCACGAACGGACCCGGCGTACCGCGTGGTCGCCTTCGAGGTGGTGCTGGTTGATCTGCTCGTCCACCAGCTCCCACCACATGCGCAGCGCCTGGGTGAAGCTGGCCTGGTAGAGCGGCTCGCCCGTCAGCCGGAGTCCGCGCTGCAGCAGGTACGCCACTTCGGCGCCAGCGGCGTAGGCGGCGTGCTGGGTAGCCGCGAGCACCTGCTTCACCCGCCACTCGAACCGTGTGAGCTGGTCTTCTGTCTCGGTGGATGGCACGTCGGGCGTGACCGGGGGTTGCTGAACGCGCGCGCCGGACACGTCCGTACTGCCGTTCTCATGCGGCTGACGGCGATCAGGGGACTTGGTCGTCATGATGGGTTCCTTGGTCGGAGGGCTACTTCGCGGCGTGGCTCGCCGGGGCGGCAGGCCCTGCCAGCGCATCGGCCAATGACCGGGTGGTGGCCAGGAATCCCTGCGCGGCCTGACGCCGGGCCTGGGCCATCGCCTGCGAGAACAGGTCTCCGTAACGGATCGGGCTGCCGGTCAGGAGGTGCTGTTCGGCTTCGCGGCGGATGCGCATGACGGCCTCGGCCGCGTCGAGTCCCTCACCGTTGATCAGGTCCATGACCTGCTGCCACCAGCCGCAGGCGAACTGGGTGACGGCGAGCCGGGCCAGGTCCTCGCAGGCGAGGCCCTTGCCGGACTCGGCGGCGTAGGTCAGCTTGTCGATCGCCTCGCGCGCCTCGATGGAGGTGCGGGTGTAATGCGTCTCGGCCATGGTCTCGAGCTGTCCCATGATCTTCTCCTTGAGGTTGTGGGTGGTCCGGTACGGCCCTGGGGCGGGCCGTACCGGGTCGTTCAGGCGTTCAGGCGGTGGCGAGGAGCTTGAACGCGCGGATCTTGATCTTGGTGTTGTCGTGGTCGTCGAGCAGGGCACGCTCGGCCCGCACGGTGCCGATGTCACGGCTGCCGAAGACGGGGCTCTTGTGGTCGAGCCGCTCGGTGACGGCGTTGTACGCGGCCCAGCGGGTGTTCCTGATCGGTTCCTGGGTCGGCGCGCTGGTGAACAGCCACTCCAGCTCGCGCATCGTCATCTCGTGGTTCTTGCGCCGCAACTCTTTGGCGTTGGGGTCCATGGGATGGAGGGCGGCGGCGAACTGCCGGAACTCCTTGACGTCCATCGGAACCGAAAGGAGCTTCTCGGCTTCTTCGGCGAACGCCTGGCCGTGCCGCCACGTCAGTTTGAGCGCCTCGCGGGCCTCCGCGATGCGCCCGGCGATGTGACCGGTGTGCCGGACCGTGAACTTGGCCGCGTGGTTGCGCAACGCCGCGCGTTCGGTGTTCGCGCACACCACACGGACGGGGGTCGCAACGGTGGTGAACGCGCCCCAGCCGTCGTGACGGGAGAACGCCGCCAGGTACAGGTCGACCTGGTCGAACCCACCGACCATGAGCGGCTCGGGCAGGCGCATGGTGACGAAGACCCGGCGTCCGCCGTTCAGCGAACCGCCGGTGTCGAAGACCGCGCCGGACTCGTCCACCAGGGTCTGCAGGAAGTCGGTGACCTCCTCGTTCTGTACGACCTTGTAGTCCTTGCCGACCATGCCGAGCCGTTCGGGCTGACCGGTTACCGGGTTCGTACGGACGACCAGGAAGTCCTCCTCGGCGGTGACGGGCTGTCCGGTGACGGGGTCGGTCACCGGACCGACCCCGACCTTGCGCACGTCCCATCCGGCGAGCTGGGCGTTGTTCAGGAGTTCCTCGGCGGTCATCGGGCCGGGCGCGGTGTAGCCGAGCCCGTGCCAGCCAGGCTTCCCGGCAGCGGCGAAACCGGCCGAGCCGTTGGCGAAGATCTCGATCTCGTGGGCCATGACGGTGCCTCCTCAGGCGTGATGAATCAGGTAAGGGATGTGTGATGCGGATCGTTGGTGCGGCCGTCCCGGGACAGGCCGGGGTCCAGGCAACGCCTGCCTGGGGCGGCGGGCGGGCTGGTGGGGTAGCCCGCCCGCGCGCGGATCAGTCGCTCGTGCTGTCGGTGGCGGCGAGGGCGAACCGTCGGGGCCGTTCACAGGTCAGCGCTGCCTGCCCGAGGCTGACGAGCCTGTCCAACGCGTTGGCCACCGCGCCGGACGAGGCGTCCAGCACCCGCCCGATCTCGTACGGCGTGAACTCCTTACCGGGGTGCTCGGTCAGGTGCGCGTGCACCCGATCGCGCAGCGCGCCCGGCCGGACCGTCGCCCCGCCGCCGCCCCCGTTGCCGGTGCGGGTGGACGGCGTCCGTGCCGGGGCGGGGGTGATGCCGGTCAGCACCGCGCGGGCGGTCCGATGCACCTGAGCGGCCTTGGCCATCGCCATTTCGAGGCGGCCCAACGCCATCACCGAATCCCCGTTGTCGTCTTTCGCGGTGACCGTCCCGGACAGCAGGTCAGCCAACTCAAGGAGTTCGGCCCGCACCCCCACCCAGGCCGGATCGGTGTCGGCAACCGGCTCAGCGATCGGCTCGTCTGGAGTCTCGTCAGCGTCCGGCGGGAAGGTCTCGGTGGGCTCCACGTTCACCTCGGGAGCCTCGTCGCAGGCGGTCTGCTCGCCGCCGGATGCCAGGTGCCACTCGTCCTTGTTCGGGTCCTCCTCGTCTCCGCGTGAGGCCAGCCGGGCCGCCACCAGCTGCTCGAGCACCTTGATCGCGCCCTCCTGGGTCAGTCCGGCCGCTGCGCCGATCGCGGCGGCGGACCAGCCGGAGTTCCCCTCCAGCGCGGCCAGTACTGCCTCCTGGTGGGTGTCCAGCCCGGTGGCCTCCTCCGTCGTCTCATCCAGATCGGCCGCGTTCAGGCCGTCTGTGGTGGCAGCCGTAGGCGTGGCTTCCGCCGTGTCGGGGAGGTCGACCTCTACGGTCTGCTCCGAGGCGACCGTGGAACTGTCGGTCATGTCGTCGTTGTCGGCCGGATACCACTGGTCCGGGGTGCGCCCTCGGCCCTGACCGTCACGCCCGCCCGCCACACGCCGGGCCCGGCCGTCGTCTTCGAGCTGGTTGAGGATCTTGCCCGCCGTCACCCGGCTCATCCCGGCGGCCGCCCCGATCGCCGTGGCCGACCCGCCCGGCGTGGCGATCAGCGCGGCCCGTACCGCCGCCACGCGGGCTTCCGCCCCGCCCTGGTTGTCGGTGCCCGGGGCCGGGATGGCCGGGCCGTCAGGGCCCGTCACGGGCGCGTCAGCGAGGATTTCCGTGTCATTGGCGGCGTTTTCCGCGACGACCATTTCCGTGGCGTGAATAGCCATTGTTCCGATGCCTTCCCGGTTGAATTCCCGGCCCGGTGTGCGGCCGGTGTTTTCGTTTGCGGCTCGACCATGTCTCGCGTCGTGGCGCATGGCAAGCAACCCCGGAAACTTTTTTCGTCACCGCGACGGCTGGAGAGGCTTACCTAACGACACCTTCTGCAAGCTGGGAAAACTTCTCGCGAGAAGGTCGCCGGATCGGCTTGACAATAGACGCGCGTGCGGGTCGTCCGACATTTATCCGAACGACGGCGGACGATGCCGTGTTGCCCGATTCACGGTTAGCAGCGCCTCGCGAATAATCACGTGTTCAGCTTGACATCAATTAGAAGTCGAGCGTCCATAGATATGCGCGGGAAGCCCCGGGCGCGGAACCCGGAAATGAAAGGAAACGCACGCATGATGCGACACACGATCACCGCCGACGACGAGGTCATCGTGAACGCCTCGCACGTACGCGGACTATCGGCCTACGGCCCCGGATGGGGCCTGATGTGGAACGGGCGCGAGGTGTTCATCGCCCGCGCTGAAACCGCCGACGACGGATCGATCTTCGAGATCGTCGACTTCGAGGCCATCGCGGCATCACACGCGTTGCGTACCGAATACGGCGAACCGTCCAACGACGACACCGTCGCGGCCGATTTCACCGACATCGCCCACGACTACCTCGACGAGTGGCTACGCGTCCACCCCATGATGTTCATGACGGCCCCCTACACCACCGCCCTACGCCCCTACGGCATCCACCGCACCCGGCAGGGCAAGGCCACCGCCAACGGCTACCAGATCGCCACCGAATACCGGATCGGCGCAATCGGCGCAACGGCCCGGATCGTCATGGACATCATGGCCCAGACCCACAGGTCGGCCACGCCCATCATGATCACCATCACCGGCCCATGCGAGCCCGGTACGCCACCGGCCACCACCTACACCGCAACCGTGCCCCACCACACCCCGCCCGCCGCCATCGCCGCACTGATCGCCACGGCTGCCGGGCTGCCCCCGCACATCGCGCACGCCTACCCCCGACGTGACAGCACCGGGTTCCCGCAAGAACCTGCCTACATCGAGGTGGACGTCGCCCACGTACGAGGGCTGTCCGCCTATGGCCCCGGATGGACGCTGATGTGGGACGGCACCGGCGCCGTCATCACCCGTGCCGGAAACGGCGACGAAGGCGCCCTGCTGGAGATTATCAGCTACGAGGACATGTGCCAGCTACGCGACAACCGCGCCGAACAAGGCGATCCCCACGACGACCGCACCATCGCCGCCGACCTGACCGACATCCTCTGTGACCACCACCACACCTGGGCCGATGCCCTGGCATACACGGACACCTCACCCGCTGGCACTGTGGCCATCAGCTAGCCCCACCCGACACCCCGGCCTCGGAACGCCCTGCGGCGAGCCGGGTCCCGCCTATGCCGCACCCCATCCGGCAACGGCTCCGCGCGGGGCGGGGACGGTACACACGCACCCGGCACGGGCATCGGACACACGCGCCAGGCCGACCCGGACGGCGCAGCCAGGAAACTGGCCGAACATGGGCAGACATGGACCGACCGGGTGGGCGAGGTTCTGCGCGCCTCTTTCGAGGCCCTCCCAACGGCCGGCCCCGCGCCGGCCGCGAGAAGGCCGGCTAGCAGAAGACCGAAAGTCATCAGCGGCGGGAACCCCGACCAGAATGTAAGGGCCACACCACAACGGACCCGCACATATATTCCTGGGCTCGCCTTAGGCGAGTCGGGGCGTGCATCGCGCCGGACGAAACCGTTATGACCTGCAAAAACGAGAATGCGCGGGTGGGTCGCTCTCAGCGGCGACACCGACCGCTACCACAAAACGCCACACCAGCCACTACACCGATCTACGGCCAGTCTGCGAACCGAGACCAGCGAACGCCACCCCCTCCGGGGTCTCTGCGCCCCTGCCAAAGAAGAGGCCCTCGTGTCGGGCCGAGGGCGAATCCCGTGAGATGAAGTGGGGCTCATGGTGAGAAGAACCCACCACGCGAGGAGTTCGCGCCTCCTGCGACAGCGGACGGGGCGGCCGCCTTCGCAGTCTTCTGGCGGATTCGCACGCGGGCCCAGCTCAGCAGCAACGCACTGAGCAGCATCACGAGAAGACCGAAGGCCATGGCCCCGAACGGTGCCGCCCCTGCGTCGTCAGTCGCTGCGCGATCTTGGGCTCGCGCTGCAGGCGCGGCACGCTGCAGGGCCGGCGATCGCTGCGGTTGGAAGCCGGACTGCGATGGCGAGTGCTCCGTCCGGATGGACGACGTAGCCCTCTACCAGACAAAGATCGACTCAGCTACTCTCACCCCAGCCAGATAACCGACAAGACACCCCCGCAGCCGCGTTTGAACGACGAAGTAACTCCAGTCGGGGTCTTTTCAATCTGAATATCGAAAAAATAGGCGATAGCCTCGATACCCCCACGCTGGATCAACCGTAGTCACTCTCTCACATTCCAACGAGAATGAGGGAGGATAGGCTATGTTCGGGTACATTAGCAGCCAACGGGCTGCTCAAGAACATAAAGCCGAACATGGATTTTTACCCTACGCTTTGGCAAGTCCGAGCGCCTTGCACGATTTCGTCGGGAAGACAGCGAAACGTGCTGTATCCATTGCGCATACGAAAAGTTCCGGGACTTTGCCGTCCGTACTACTTGCAGAAGAGTAGCTCTTAGACATCCCTTCTACGAGAAACCCTTGCCGGAAAAGTGTAGCGCATGAGTTCTTCGCCCGCTTGGCAGTAATTTTCTGGCTTGTAGCGCTGCCTCTCTCGGTGGCATACATCACGTCAGAAAAGTGGCCGTCGGGGTCGGGCACGCTATAGCAGCGAACTTCTGAGTATCGCTTGTTGGCGGCAACCGATGCTGTCTTCTTTGGCGAAGGAAGACCTACTTTAGCCATACTGGCCTGAGTGGCAGTTCCTCCGCACCCAGCAACCGCGGTCGTGAATAAGGCGCAAACGAGAGCCGACTTTAGAACTGAATTAAAAGCAATTGGCAGTTTCAGCATTGAGATTTCCTACTAGAAGGGAGCCTGCGCCATAACTTGCATGGCACAGGCTTGCATATTTAGTAGAACTCGACCGAGGATGTTCTATTGTCGAAGTCACCCAGCAATGGAGTAGAACCTTGGACGTGGTAGTACTGCCCAGAGAACGTGAACTGCCAAAGAAGCCCGTAGCATTGGTAGTACGATTGTGCGGATGAGGTACGGTTATCCCACCACGTGCCGGTGAAGTCGGTGTCGTAATATACATCACCGACCGGACATGTAGTAGGGCCCGATATGAAAAGCGACTCACCTTCGTACCACTCTAGCTGGAAAACGGCGCCTATGATATAGTCAGCGCGGGCGCCTGTGGCGCGAATCCGTGCCACAGAATCATTGTGTGCCTTGATCTTTGCCACAAACTCCGGCGAACCGAGCCCCTTGCCGTCAGCAGGAACGTCTGTGATTGCCCCACCGCTTGCGTCCTTGAGTGCTTCTGTGGCGGTATCGTAGCAGACTGGTTTCGTAGAGAGCTTCGGTTCTGTCTTCTTGACCAAATGAACCACGCAGAAGCTGCCATCCGGGTTTTTGAACGGCGCCTGTTCCACGCCTTCGCTTGGTTGGTCGGCCCTAGCAGGGAGAGCGGTCGTTAATCCTAAAGCTGCAGCCAGGGCCAACATGCCTATCCGCTTGAACCTGCCGAGAAGTGGACGAGTAGACACGTTTCCTCCAAAGTGGACTTGATCTCAACAAAGAGTACAACTCAAACGTGATCGCCCCGTCAACCGTAACTTTGGGTACCTCGGAGCTAACTCTTTGATCATTTGGCTGCGGATATTTGGACAGCTGAAAGTTCCGTCCATGACAGGTCCGAAAAGGCAGCGCACTACAGATGTACGGAATCTGCTCCACGCTCACAGAGCTCCCAGGGTTCCCCAGGGGTGGCAGTGAGCATAGAGTGTATTTAGACAGCGATCCATTTGGTCATGCTGCGATAACACATGAAAGCTGCAGCGATGGCGACGCAGGATACGAAATGGTCGGCTCGGTGTTTGTAGCGGCGGTGTAAACGGCGGCAACCGGCCAGCCAGGAGGACGGTCCGCTCCACGACCCAGGGTCCACCGTCGCAGCCTAGCGATCTTTGGTCGCGTTTCTGGGCATTTGTCGAGCTGACGATGCGCGAACACATCGGTGCCGTCAGCTACTCAACCTTCGATAGCACAGGCTCAAGGTTGGACGTCAGAGGACAGCTGACAGGCAAACGCTGCCGCTAGTCGCCGGCACATCGCCACCCTGCGCCACCGGCAGCATGACGGGCTGCCGAGCTAGGATCGGCGGCGATACGTCGGCGTCGCCGCAACCAGCGCCACGGTCTCCGCCACCCATCTCCGGCCTGCGGCGTGGTCACGGCCATCCATGTGTCCGTCCCAGACTGGCGTGCGGGCAACGACCGCCTTTCCCCCGTATCAGCCCTAACCGAACCACTCGGCACCGCACCGGCTGATGCGGCCGCTGCCTCCTCAGCATGTACTGCGTGATCTCCCGGCATCCGATCCGCCATGGCTGGCGCTGTTGATGGGCCGTCGGCTGAGAGTAGAGCCGCCCGCAACTCCTCCGGCCCGGAGGCGACGATCCCTACGTGCTTGCCTCGCAGCGCCAACCAGCGATAGCGCACCACCAAGAACGCCCAGTTCGGGTTTTCCTGGCGCAGGCGGCACAGCTCCTGCTGCGCCCACGGCTCTTGCCCGAACGCGGACACCTGGTCCGCCTCTTGAATCACGACGCCTCCCACGGGAGCACGGGAGGGTCCAGCCGTATACCACCTCCCTTCGACGAAGGAGCGCCTGAAACTTGTCCCAGATGTCCGGCCGTCAAGGCGAGAGCTGACTGGCGGAGCGCGGTCGGCTCGTAATCGGGTGGAGCCGCACCTTCCCGGTTCCGATCACCTTCGCCTCGGCGCTGGTGCTCCTCGTCGCCGGACGCAATCAAGTCGAACTCTGCCCAGACCGCGTGCCCCCCGATCGGGTCTCCCGACACACCGACCCGGCTCGCCACCCGGGCCACGCTTGCCAGGCCGTACCCGTCCTCGTACTGGCCCGGCTTGCGCTGTTCAGCCAGTTTGACCGCCCGGCCGAAGTCCGGCGTGCCGCTTCCACCTAGGTCGTGCACGACCAAGCGCGCCTTACGTGGAGTACGCGCAACCTCCACCACGAAGAACCCGCCCGCGACGCCGGAGTCAGTGTGCCGCAGAGCATTGCTGATCAGTTCCGCGGCCACCCACTCCGCATCCTGCCCCCAGCAGGTGTCCCCCAGCAGCAGCGCGACGAGGTGACGGGCCGGAGCGGCCTGGTCCCCCTGGCCTGCGAACGCCCGTCGCCACCACATACCCTCGTACTGGGTACTGCGGAGCTCAGCCAGCACGTCATCCGGCTGAGAATTCGGGAACTCGCTCCGCAACTTTTCTCCCCCACTCGAGAGAACGTCGCAAGACGAATCGGCGGCCCGAGTTGCCCAACTCTGTGGCTGCTGGTCCCGATGCTGATTCACCGCTGGTCACCTCCGTGAACCCCGGCCCATCCGGAGCGACCAGCACCATCGGACACCTCTGTGTCCGAATCACACCCCCAACAATCACGGGTCCATGCCCGGGCCCGATCGCTGTCACGACCTGCGAAAACGCGCTGTCCCGGGCATGTGATCACCTGACGATCAACGTATCGACCACCCCGGTCAGCAGCTTGAGCCTCTCCACCAAGTCCCCCTACCGTCCCCCCGACCCCGGATGCGGGGCACCGACGCGCCCACCACGTGTGGGCTGGAAAGGGGGCATCAACGCATGTCAGGTACCGGATACCGAACACTTCTCGACTGCCGCCGACGCAGCCGTTACCTACGCCAGCACGGCTTCACCGTCGACCAGATCGCCGTCATCCTCGGCCTCGACCACCCGGCCACCCCGCTCCGCCTCTACCGGTATGCCGCCGGACTCACCGCGGCGCAGACGATCGAGGCGTTCCACCAGTTCGCCGGCACTATCGGTGCCGGATTGCGCGAGTCTCGCCTCTACGACTACGAGAACTGGCCACAAGCAGGCCGACGTCCCTCCGTCTCCACGCTCCGCTTGCTGGCCCGCATCTACGGCACCCGCCCCGCCCATCTGCTCACGGCCGAGACGCTGGCCACCTACGCACGGCACGACCAACGCATTCTTCACGAAGAAGGGTGAGCCCCGACCGGGGCACCGCCAGGTCCCCAGCATCCTCCGCTGTTCGACGGGGCCGGTCAGCGCATGAACCGCTCATACACCTGCCGCGCCTGCGTACTCGGCACTGCGTCGATCTCCGACAGCCGTTCCCTCAACAACTCGAACGAACGCCGCACCGCGGGCAGGCGCCCAAGCTCGCCTTGGACCGACATCAGCAGGCACCACAACGTCTCGCTGCACGGATCGATGCGCTCGACCGCCAACCGAAGCACGTCCACCGCCCGGCCTGGATCATCGGCTCGCACCAACTCGGCCAGCCGCTCAGCGGCATCCGCTGCCTGCCGCTGAGCGGCCTGCCGCAGCGGGAGCACCCACAGGTCATCACACCCAGCCAGTAGCGCCCCTCGATACAAGGCCAGCACCTCATGCAACGCCGCCATCCGCACAGCATCCTCGGCCGCGATCGAGGCCAGCTTGCACGCGTCCTCGAACCGCCAGAAGTCCGCATCAAACGATGCCGCCGGCAGCAGTCGCCGCTCCCCGGACTTCAGCACGAACCGCACGCCGGCCCTACACCCCACCGCCTGCCGCATAGCCCGGTTGATCTCCCGTACCGCCGAATCCAACCGGCGCCCGCCGACCTCCCCCGGCCACAGCGTCTCGGCGATCCCCTCCGCCGAAACGCCGTCCCGTGACACCGAAAGCAACGCAAACAACTCGCGAGCCTCGGCACGTCCGAAGGAGATATCCGACCTGCCATACGACAGCCGCGGTACCCCTAGTACCTCGACCTTCGCCTTGCCGGCCGCCGCAAGGAACCCCGATCCCAGGTCGACTGAAGCGCCTTGCACGAACGGCTCCTCAGTCTCCGCTTCCGCACCTACCTTTGCGACCGCCGGGCGAAAGCTGGGCTGGTCAGGCTGAGACGTGGTCACCGCCAGATGCTCACGACGGTCAGGCTCGGCAACCGCCTCCGCCGTCACGCAGTCGACCACAGGCGCCTGCGCCCCAGCGGATGCCAGGACAACCGCCGGGCGTAGTTCAGCTTCCTCACCGTTGCGACCATCGATACCGCCAGACAGGGCCACGGCAGACGAGTCCGCGCTCGCCTGCGCCGGCCAGGACCGTAGACGACCGATAAGCGCAGCGCTCAGGACCATGAGCATGAGCCCGAACGCCAGCGCGGCACCCAGCGGACCCATCGCCTCAGACAGATGCTCTGACTTCGGCCTCACCGCATCGCGCGACGCAGGCGCAGGCGCAGGCGCAGGCGCAGAGGAAACCGCTGCAGGCACAGGGAAAGATGTAGAAGCCGATGCCGACGGCGTTTCGGATGGAGCAGCCGGTGGCGTGGGAACCGTCGTGGACGATGGCTTCCTATCGTTCCTCCGCGAACGCTTCTGACGGTCGACGCTTGCTCGACGGTCTCGGTTCAGAGCTCGACCCGGAGCCCGGCCGGCTTCCCTGCCGCCTTCACCCGGCATGCGTGGTTCGAAATCACTCCTACGAAAACGAGCGGGCTCAGCTTCAGGCCGCTTCACCGTCGACCTCACATCATGTGACTTCGACACCTTCTGCGACTTGGAAGCGAGCGAGGTATGCACCGGAATGCGCTGCGACCGTGCCAGCAACTCCAGGAGGTTCGGTGCCCGGCCTTCCATCAGGTCGCCATACACCAACTCACAGAACTTCTCGATGTCGTACACCTGTCGTGGCGCTCGGCCCACCTGCGGACAGTAAGGTTCCGCGTTGGCCAACGCACCGGCTGGCGAACTGGCGCCCAACACAATCGACGCCGCAACCGCTGCACTCAGCTTCCTCACCACGTCTTCGACGAGCTGCCGCATGCTGCCTCCCCTTGCCGCTCTTGAGCTTTCGCACTGATCAGACCGCGCGCGGCACCGCAACAGAGGTGGTGAAACTCTCCACGGCAGCTACTGGCCGTGGGCGCGGTGTCCGGGGTGGCGAGAACGCCTATGGCTGCGGGCTTCTGGGGCAAAGCGCTCGATGGTGAAAACTCACCATCGCTCGGAACCACTCATCGTCCGACACGCCCAGATGGGCCATCACAATGCGTGTCATGGCCACTACTCTCTGATCGGAGGTGACGGTGGACGGACAGGATCAGGTCAAAGCGAAGCGCCTATTGGAGGGCGTCGTCCCGGAAGAGATCTTCGTGTCGTACTCCATGCTGCTCACGGAGGGCGGCTGCCCTGAGGACGACGCCGCGTCCCTGCTGGGAAGCAGTGAGCAGGTCGCGGAACTGACGGCCCGCGGGATGGCACATCGCCGTCCGGACGGCCCCGCGATGCCGCCGCGTCTCGTGCCCGCTCCCCCAGAACTCGCGCTGCAGGGCGTCTTGACGGATCTTTCACGCCGCCTGGTCAGCGATCAGGAGCGGTTGCTGGCTGGACACAAGCGGCTGAGCGAGTTCCACCAGACGCCGGCCTCGGCGTCCTCGAACTCCGCGATGGACCGGCTCGTGCAGATCGTCACCGACCGGGACGAGATCAGTTCCCTGTCCTACGCACTCATCAACGCCGCGCGACACGACTGGCTCACGCTCGACAACTACGTCCTGGAGGCGCCCGTCGAGGACTCCACCGGGTACGCACCGCTGCCAGTCTTCGAGGGCCGGGTGCAATGCCGGGCGATCTACGAGACACGCTGCGCAGAGCACCCGATCGGTGCGAAGACCATCGAGGCCGCGGTCGAAGCCGGCGAACAGGCGCGGCTACTGCCCCGCATCGGAATGAAGATGAAGCTCGCAGACGAGGCGGTCGCGCTTCTTCCCTTGACACCGACAGGCATGGGCGGGGCACTGCTCGTACGCTCGCCCGTCATCGTTGGTGCGCTGCGGGAGTACTTCGAGCTGCTCTGGGAGAAGGCGATCCCGTTCGGCAGCGCGAAGGCCGCCGCGCCGCTCACACCCGCGCAGTTGCAGGTACTCCAGCTGCTCAACCAAGGACTACCCGACGAGGCGATCGCCCGGCGGATGGACATCAGCGTCAACACCATGCGCAGACACTGGACCGCCATCCGCGATGAGCTGGGCGTGGAGACCCGCTTCGCCGCCGGAGCCGCAGCAGTACGCCGCGGCTGGATCGACTGAACCCGAGAGGCCCTGTCACATGCCCGGATACCTGGACTTTGTCCCCCAGCAGCGATTCCAGCCCACCCTCGCACTGTCCCCAGACGGCCACCTGGTCGCCTACTCCAGCCACGCCTCCGGACACTACGACCTGTGGGTCGTTCCCGTCTCCGGTGGCGAGCCGCGCCGCGTGGCGGGCTTCGACGACCGAGCTGTCCGCCAGATCGCCTGGACACCCTCCGGCGATCGGCTGGTCTTCACCGCCGACGAAAACGGCGACGAGCAATTCCGCCTCTACCTCGTCGCTCTCGACGGCAGCGACCTGACCGAGATCAGCTCCGGGCCGGACTGCCAGCGCGTCCTGGCCACATCGCCGTTCGACCCGACCGGCCGCTTCCTGGCCTACACCGCCAACGACCGCGACCCCGCCGCTCAGGACCTCATCGTCCACGATCTGCAGACCAGTGAGCTCCGCCGCTTCACGCCCCCGCAAGGGGTTGCGTTCGAGGCCGCCAGCCTCTCCCCCGAGGGCCGCTGGCTACTGGCAACCGGGTTCCGTTCCAACACCGACATCGCCATCTACCTCATCAACCTGAGCGACCCAGACGCCGAGCCGGTCTGCCTGACATCCGCCCTGGGCGAGGGTGTCTTCGAGCCCGGAGTCTGGGCGGCGGACTCCAGCGGCTTCCACCTGCTCACCGACCACTGGAGCGAGTTCACCGCCGCCGCCTTCTACGACCTCGCAGCCAGCTCCCTGCAGGCGATCGCGCGCCCGAAGTGGGACGTCGAGGTCCTCGACGCCGCTGCGGGAGTCCGCATCTGGTCCGTCAACGAGGGCGGCAGCTCCCGCCTGCACGCCGACCGCGACGGCTCCCCTGTCTCGCTGCCCGGCATCCCGCCCGGCGTCATCTCCGCGCTGTCCCTGGCGCCTGACGCTTCCTTCGCTGTCCTCCTGATCAACTCCGCGGCGAGGCCGGCGGAAATAGCGGTGCTTGATCTAGCCCGCCACGAGTTCCGCTACCTCACCGACACCCGCCCCCCGGCGCTGCATGTCATCGACCCCGTCGCCCCCGAGCTGATCACCTACCCGGCCCGCGACGGACGCGACGTCCACGCTCTGCTCTACCGCCCGGACGGCCCCGGCCCGCACCCGGTCCTGCTGTCCATCCACGGCGGCCCGGAATCCCAGGAACGCCCCCTCTACGCCCGCTCCGGCCTCTACCAGCATCTTCTCCATCAGGGCATCGCCATCCTGGCCCCCAACTTCGCCGGATCCACCGGGTACGGCACCGCCCACCAGAAACTCATCTACTGCGACTGGGGCGGCATCGACCTCGACGACCTGGACCACGCCGTCAAATACCTCCACGCCCTCGACTGGACCGACCCGAACCGACTCGCCGTCATGGGGGCTTCCTACGGAGGCTTCGCCGCTCTGTCCTGCCTGGCCCGCCTCCCCTACCCCTGGGCCGCAGGCGTCTCCATATGCGGCCCCAGCAACCTCCTCACACTGGCGAAGGCGTCGCCCCCCACCTGGAAGACCTTCGTCGCCACTGTCCTCGGGGATCCCGACACCCGCGCCGAACAGCTCCTGGAGCGCAGCCCCGTCACCTACGCCGACGGCATCACCGCGCCCCTGTTCGTACTCCAGGGAGCCCACGACCCACGCGTTCCCCAGGCCGAATCCGACCAGATCGTCGCCCGGCTACGCGAACGCGGCGTCGAGGTTCGCTACGACATCTATCCCGACGAAGGCCACGGCTTCACCAACCGCGCCAACGAGCTGACCGCGTACGAGGCCATCAGCGCGTTCCTCCACAACCATTTGATCGCCACCACGGCCGACCGTCCCGAACCGCTCCACGTGGGCTGAAATGCCAAAATAGAACAGTGCTCACCCGTAAGACCGGATGGGCGCTGCCGAGAGCCCGTGCCACGGGATGTAGCTGGCCCGGGCATTGCGTTCGCTACACGCTGCTCAGCTATGCCCAGATCGCCGCTGTGGTCAACAATCCCGATGCCCGCGAACCGAAGACCTGAACTACAAGTGCGACATCCCCTCCGGGGAGAAGGGCAACGAGGACACCACCGTCGACGTCGCCACCTTCGCCAACCACATCGGTTGACTGATCGTCGTCGGCGTGGCCGAGGTCGGAGACATCCCGTCCAAGCCGTTGAACGTGTCCTTCATCAAGCTGCAGAGTCGGGTGCGTAACGCGGCGGCCACACGGGGCATCCCGATGCCTCGATTCGAGATGCGGAGGTAGCCAACCCTTCCGTCCCGGGCACGGGCTTCCTGCTCATCTCGGTACCACCAAGCCCGCAGGCTCCACACGCCGTCTCGCTCCCCGGTGCGAAGGACAGCCCGCTGCGTTGGCCGCGTCGGCACGGAGGCGACAAGGTGTGGCTCGGTGAGTCGGAGGTCGTCGCCGC
Source organism: Nonomuraea phyllanthi (assembly GCF_006334985.2). Taxonomy (GTDB): domain Bacteria; phylum Actinomycetota; class Actinomycetes; order Streptosporangiales; family Streptosporangiaceae; genus Nonomuraea; species Nonomuraea phyllanthi. The sequence goes on along the minus strand of NZ_VDLX02000009.1, from coordinate 14,922 downwards.
TTACCGACGGCGCCTGATGGCGGCCGATGACCAGACCAAGCGCCTGCGCCAGGTGCAGAACGCGGTTATGGCTACTGCTACCGCGAGCGCACAAAGCCGGTGACCGCTGCCCCTGCAGGTGGCGGCAGGCTCTCTACTGGCCGTATCGCCGCTATGAGCGGACCGTCGAGGCAGGAGCAGTCGCCTCGACAGCGGCCGCGTCGAGAGACCGGGCGAGCACAGCCTCGCCGATCTCCACTGCGGTGTGGAGGTAACGCACCAGCGGCTGCGGGATCGCCTCGGCCCTCAGCCCGGCGGACTCCACAGCTGAGGCGAGTGCCCGCTGCTGGCGGGTCGTCAGTCTGGTTCTGCATCCTTGGTGGGACAGGGCGTCTCGGGCGGCGTACCCGTCCGCCGTCGCGATTAGGTCGCTGATCAGGCAGGCGAACACTTGGCCGGTCAGGGGCCGGTCGGCGTCGGCGAGGTCGAGGATGGTCAGGCCGAGACGGGTACGGAACACCACCAGTTCTGGTGTGCGGTCGAGTTCGAGGTAGTGGCGTTGTAGGTCGGCGCCGATGTTGCTGGTCGAGTGTCCGGCGGAGCGGTCGCACAGCATGGCCAGGCAGTCGGCCACCGCGTGCTCCCACGGCTGAACGAGGGTGCTGCCGGCGAGGAGCGCCGCGGCGGTGTCGGCGTGCCCGGCCAGGCAGTGCGCGACGACGGCGGCCTGCCGTCCGTCCAAGAGTCGCTCGCCGACGCCTCGGTACTGCTGCGCATGGGTGACGGCGTCCTGCCAGCGGCTGGAGCTGATCAGCGCCCGGATGCCTTCGGCGACGAACACCCCGTACAGCCACTGGCGGACCATCCGCAGGTCGTCGCTGGTGCGGGTGAAGGAGTCGAACGACACCGGGCGCCCGTCGATGTCGGCCCGCCCGCCGGAGCTGACGGCGTGGAGCAGGTTTTCGATCAGCTGGTAGCCGCCGAAGCCGTTGCCGGCGCGGATGGCCAGCCTGGCGAGGTTGACGAGCGGTTCCAGCGCCCGCCGCGCATGCTGGCCGCCCAGCGGCCACCCGAGCCGGTAGATGGTGAAATGCCGCCAGCACAGCGAGCGCGCCAGGCCCGGGACGCCGCAGTCGCTCGCGATCAGCGCTGCCTTGTTCAGCGTCTCGGCGGCAAGCGCGAGGTGGTCGGCGTCGGCCCGGTGTGCGGCCGCGTCGGCGAGGTCGCACAGCGCGGCGACGCGCGCCGTCAGCGGCGGGCACGCAGGTCGGGGGCGTGGGATCAGGGGGAACCGTTGAGCTGCCTGCTCCAGCACGACGTCCATGATCGTTTACTCCTCGGTGGTCCGATGGTGCCGAGCGGGGACGGGCCCGAACACCACCTGCTTGGCGGTGTGGGCCAAGACGGCCTGGGTGGTGTAGGGCATGCCGAGCCGGTTCCACGCGAAGACGATGTGGTGGGCGAGGACGGCGCGCAGGCCACGGTGCAGCAGCCCACTGGATGCCAGGCGGGCCAGTTGGCTCCCGGCAGCGGCGAACGCTGCCGCCCATTCGGCGGCGAACCCCAGCGGCGCGCCGTCGCGCAGGAGGGGGCCGGCGTCCACGCTCATGAGCCGCCGCAGCCCGGCCTCCAACGGGCGCCGTGCTCGGGCGGGATCGGGCTGGGCAGATCGCGGTGGTCGGCTACCCGTGCCCACACGTCGCCCTGCTCGTACCAGTCCAGCCCGGCCGCGCGGAGCAACACGGTGCACAGCAGGATCGACAGCTCGCGGCGGCGCTGCATACCTGGCGAGTGGGTGAGGTGGTGGAGAAGGTGCCGGCTGTCGAGGTGGAACAGGTCGTGAGAGCACCACATGGCTTCGGCGCCGCCGAAAGCGTGCTGTTCAGGCTCGTAGACGGCCTCGGTCGCGGTGTCGATGTGGCGTTGCCGGATGAGGTTGTTCAGGTGGGCCCGGAAGTGTGGCTGCGTTCGGCCGCTGCTGGGCGCGTATCGGATGCGCCAGCAGGGCCTCTTGCGCATGAAGAACCAGGCGGTGATGAGCCGTTCATGTTCGGCCGCTTCCAGCAGCGGAGCGAGGTGGGTCACCGCGATGTGCTCGGCGCTGGCCCAGTCGGGGAAGGCGAGGTTGACTTGCCGCCACGGGCAGGTATCCATGCAGGTTCTCCGATGGTCAGGCCAGCAGCAGGAAGGTGTCCCAGCGCGATGCTGGCGCGATGCCGGTGCCGATGGTGTGCAGGGCGAGCGCGGCCCCGGCGGCGCCGTCGAGGAGTTCGGGTCCGGGCAGGCTCCGGGATAGCTGCTCGGTCAGCCGGTGGGCCAGGTTGGGGAGCTCGGCACTGATCTGGGAGGTGTGGGCGTCGGCGGCCATCCACCAGGCGGCTTGGAGCAGCCCGGCTGTGCCGTGGCACAGGCCGATCTCTGGGAGCCGGTCGAGTTGCGCGGGATCGCGCAGCGTCGCCAGCATGGCGGCCTCAGCCGCCTGTTTGCGGGTGTGGTCGCCGAGCGCCATGCCCGCCAGTTGCTGGGCGCGGGCCGTGCCGCTGATCCCGTAGCACCACGACGGCCGGGGCCGCTGCGACGGGTCGACGCGCTGGGTACACGCCTGGTCGTGGGTGATGTATCCGGGCCACCACGGTCCGGCGTCGTCGTGCTGCCGCCAGGTGTCGGTCCAGCCGCAGATGGCTTCGATCGCTTCTTTCACGCCGGCGACGCCGGCGTTGCGGATCACGGCCAGGGAGAGGAGGGCCAGCGCCGAGCAGATGCCGTGGGACATGCCCAGGTTGCCGTGTCCGTGCGGGTAGTCCGAGCTGGGCTCCCCGTTGGGTGCGACGCTCGTCCACCACGGCGGCAGCTCGCCGCCTGCGGGCAGCGGTTCGGTCAGGCGGACGAGGTAGGACAGCACCTCGCCGGTGATCGGGTGATCGGGATGGCGTCTGAAATGGTAGGCGCCCAGGCCGGCCAGCCCGCGGATCAGATCGAATTCCTTCATCTCGGGTCGTTCGCCGCAGTCGATGCGGGCGTGAGCTGCGGTCAGGCGTGTGCGGGTGAGGGTCATGACGGCGTCGTCCAGGCGGGCCAGTGCGCCCCGATATCGGCCCGAGTCGTCTGCGGCCGCGTGCGTGACGAAGGCCAAGGCGGGAGCGCCGAAGAACAGGCCGGCGTTGGCCGCCGCCGTCAATGCGCCGGAGGCGGCCACGTGCAGCCAGGCGTGCGCGGTGGCGGGGTCGCCGTGGCCGGAGTGGGCGCGCTCGATGTGCAGCAGGGCGATACCGGCTGCACCGCCCGCGAGGGATTGCGGCCAGATCCGTCCGTTGCCGGGAGGTTCGGCGACCCATGGCTGGGGGTCGGCCAGCGCCGTGGCGATGGACCCGGCTACCGCCAGCGCGTGGGGCTGTGGCGCGCTCATGGTCTGCTCCTTGTGGGGCGGTTGGTCCAGCTCAACGCGGCGGCGCGGGCCAGGTGCAGGCACGCCCGCTCGCTGGACAGCGAGGGTCCGGCCATGCGGACGTGGTGCAGGTGCAGCAGATCCGGCAGCACCACCGCGGGCGGCGTTCCCGTCTCCTCCAGCGTGCGGCGGTAGGCGGCCAGCGTCCGCCGTCGCCGCTCCCAGCACGTGATGATCTGCTCGCCTGCCGGTTGCGCTGCGTGGAGCTCGGCGTGGTCGTCCGGGGCGGCCAGGCGTACGGCCTGCTCGTAGATAGCCCGGTCGGGGGCGGAAGCGTCGGGGCGGGTGTGGTCGATCAACCACCGCATCGCCGCGGCACGGTCGCCGAGCAGCGCGGCGGCGATGTCGAGCATGCTGGCGGCGGCCAGGGCGTGCAGGTGGGGCCCTCCCAGAGAGGTGACCGCGAGCACCTGGGCGAGGGCCGCGGCCGAGTCGGCGGCGAAGTACGCCTCGGCCGCCGCCTCGGCGTCGGGCCCGCCGAAGCGGGCGGTCTCCGGGAAGTAGGTGTCCCACTGCACGCGCCCGGTAAGCCTGGCCCGTCGCAGCTGCTCGCTCCACGCGGCGACCTCGGCGGCGGTAGCGGCGAATGCGCCGGTGGGCACTGTGAGGCGGATGCGGAGATGGTGATCGGGGTCGTGGTAGCGCAGGAACCACCATGGGGCGTCGCTGCCGAGCGCCTCGGTCAGGCGCGGCAGGTGGCGGGTGAGGATGGCGTCGTGCCGGTCGGGGTGGCCGTACACCTTGACCGACAGCCGCCCGTCCTGGCCAGGCAGGCGGCCGTGGGAGCGGCGGGTCACCGTGGGCGGGAGCGGGGGCGGCTCGGCTGGCGGGAGGGTCGTGGCGAGCGGGATCACGAGCTCGTGGGCGCCCCCACCGATCCACCCGGCCGCCTCAGGCTCGGGTGCGGCGCGCAGCACAACGGTGCCGGCGCGGTCCACTTGGGCGCGCAGCAGGGCGCGGTGCGCGGGCTCGGCGAGGTTGAGCCGAAGGTGCTGGTCTCCCCCGCCGAGGGAGACCGTCTGCGGGAGCGCGACCTGCTCGGCCCATCTGGTCAGCGTGCTTTCCCATTCCTGCCATACGGCCGCCGGCGCGGGCAGGTCGGCCGTGGTGAGCCGCCACCGTGCGGGCGAGAGGATAGTGCGCCGGTAGCGCAGCGCCGGAACGAACGGCAGCGCCGCGGCGGCACCCCAGTCGAAGCCCGCGCACGGGGCGCGCAGAGCGTGCGGGGCTTCCAGGAGGAACCGCACGAGTGGGTGCGTGTGCTGGCGCGGGTTCACCGCGTTGAGGGCCACGGGCTCGACGACGCGGCGGCGGGAGCGCGACACGAGGTAGACTCCGTGCCGGTCAGCGGTGACGGCCACGTCGTCCAGAGCGACCGGGCGGGCGCCGGGGTACTGGCCCACGGGCAGCAGGTCGGGCAGCACTTGGGGGACGCGGGCGACGTTCTCGGTACTGGTGTAGGGCGAAGGCGCCGAGACTTGCACCGCGAGCGCGTCCCGTACGCCGGTGGGGAGCTTCGCGTACGTGGCCGTCATCGGCTGCCGGTCGGCGGGGTCGAGCAGGTCGAGGAACCGGCCGGTGGTGGTGCCGGCCGTGCGCGATACCCCGGTGACGGCGAGCGTGAACGTACCCTCGGCCAACGCCTGCGTGCTGGGGGCGTCGATGCGTACGGTCAGCTCCGTGGTCGGCTGAATCAGTGTCTGCGTGTCCACTGGGCTGAGCTGGGCGATCAGGTCGTCATCGAGCCGGATCTCGCGCTGGCGGCGCACCGCGGCGTTCTGTGCCAGGGCCAGCAGCGTGCTGTCGCGATCGGTCAGCACCTCGCCGCCCAGGCCGGGGGCGCCGATGTAACCGGGCGGGTAGCCGAGCCCGGTGTCGGCGTCGACCACGTCCCGCAGCGGGACCAGGGCGCGCAAGCCGTAGCGGTCCAGGAACCGCTCGTGCCAGGCCAGCCAGCCCGCGTTCAGAGCAAGGCGGCGGGCCAGGCGGACGAGCGCGGCTGCTGCCGCGGCTGCTTCCGCCGCCACGGCAGCCGGCACCATCACGTGCCCATCCAGCCGTAAATCGAGTGTGAGCGGCGGGCGTGTCGCAGGGTGGAGGGCTGTCATCGCGGCGGCCGCGCGCGCCCGGTGACCGCCCGCCGCGGTGGCGGGTGCGTGGTCGTGCCGGGTGAGCTCCTCGGCGATGCCGCGCAGGCCCTTGACGATGTCGGCCACCTCGCTGATGTCTTCCGCGTCCACGGCGTCCAGCTCGTGCAGCAGGTACCGGAGCGGGTCGCAGGTCGTCATGGGCGGGCGCAGGCTGGTGAGCAGGAGGCGCTGGGCGACCAGTTCGGCCACGAGCGCCTCGATGCTGCGTTCGGGGGTGTGCGGGGAGGTGCCCGATAGCCGGGCCACCAGGTCCGCGACGGGGAGGGGGTCACGCGCCAGCCGGAGGGCTTCCCGTACGGGGGCGGTGGCGCGCACGCTCACCTCCCCTGGGGCGCCGCCCGCCTCAGTGCTGGCGCGGTGCTCAAGCACCAGGCGGCCGTCCCGCTCGAACGCGAAATTGTTGGCGACCACGGTCAAGCGTCGCTGGAGCGCTGTCTCGCCTTCCAGCCGCTGAACGATCGCGGCGAGCCATTCGGCTGTGACACGGGCGATCGGGCGGTGCGCGTCCCCGATGCGCACCTCAGGCAGGTCCGTTGCGGTGCTGATGCGAGCCGGAGCGACGCCGGCGAACAGGCCGAACGGTGTCGGGCGGGTGGAAGCACGCAGCAGGTAGCGCATCACCGCGAGGACCGCGCGGCGCACTGCCGGGACAGGCACCGGCCGTCCATCGAGGATCGTGCACACCCGCCGCGCCAGATCCGGGCTGGCCTGCTCGACGGCCGCTGCGAAGCCGGGCGCCTGCCACGTGCGAGCCAGCCAGGCCCGCCAGGAGGTGGGGCCGGCGTCCGACCCGGTCAGATCAGGCCACGAGGGTGGCGGCTGGTCTGGCCGCCATGCCGGGGCACGTAACACCGCGGTGTTGAGGTAGTGGTACATCTGCCGCTCCCGCATCGGGGTTGCCCGGCCGGTGGTGAGCCGCGCCGGCCGGGCGTTCGGGTCAGGCGTCGGATCTGTTCAGGCGCACGGGGCGCTTACGGGCAGCTGTTGCACGCGGTCGCGCACGTCGAGTTGCAGCCGTCGTCGGTCATGCGGATGAGCTGCTCGGCGGCCACGCCGGACTCGATGATGGACACGTCCAAGTCCGTCCACTCGTCGTCGCTCCAGCCGGTATTCCTCGGCGGCACGGGCAAGGCTGCCGCGACTGGCGGGTTGAGCTGGGTCATGGACATGGTGAACCTCCTTCGTGGGGGCGGTTGGGTTCCCCGGGGGTGTCCCCCGGCGGTCTATGGCCAGGTGACCACGACGGTCCCGTGCCGCTTCGCGAAGACGCCTGCGGAAAGGGTCGGCGCGTTCGCGGGCATCGGGATGTACCGGATGGACGCGGCACCGCGGCGGTGATACTCGCTGACCCACTGGCGCAGCAGCTCCACGTACCGGGCGGCGACCTGCTCGGCGGCCGGGCCGTGCGCGTAGACGCCGCTCTCGTATCCGCCGGTCTGGTCGTTTTCCCGCCTGGTCCGGTAGGCGAAGCTGTCGCCGCTGATCAGCGCGGGCACACCCCGCAGCGTCGAGGGAGCGAGCAGCTCCTGGTCGACGCGTCGCTGGTCAGCGTGCAGCATCGTCATGTGCGGGTCGGTGGTGAGCAGGAACAGCACCACCTCGTCGGGCATGTCGAACGCGGTCCCGGACCAGCGTGCGATGCGCGGCAGGTGCAACGCCCGGCGCAACGCATCCGTATCGACCGTGAGGGTGTCGTCGTCGAGGCGCAGCACCACCCCGTCGTCGATGCTTACGGCGCGCTCGGTGTGAGAGCCGGCCCCCTGGACCGGCACAAAGGAACACAAACCGTAGCCGCGGCTGACCAGACCCGAGCGGTCACGGTCGAACGCGATCCAGCGGGTCACCCCCGCGAACCGGAGCGGGACGACGATCCGGCCGGTGTCGGTGAGCTGCTCGATCCATGCGGGCGGGATATCCCAGCTCCCGGCCGTGATGATGATCCTGTCGTAGGGGGCAGACATGGCGAGTCCCTGCTCCGCGTCGGCCAGCACCACGTGGACGTGGTCGTAGCCGGCCTCGCGCAGGAAGGTGCCAGCGCGCTCGACGATGTCCGGGTCGATGTCCACCGTGGTGACGCGTCCGCTTTCGCCGACGAGCTCGGCCAGCAAGGCGGCGTTGTAGCCGCCGGACCCAACCTCCAGAACGCGCATGCCCGGTTCGATCTCCGCCTGTTCCAGCATGGTGGCCTGGAGGTGAGCGGCGGAAACGGAGCTGAGGGTCATACCGTTGGCGTCGGCTTTGACGATCGGCGCGGTGTTCGCGGCGTACGCGGTCTCCAACGTCTCGCCCGGCGTGAACAGGTGGCGCGGCACGGTGGCGATGGCTGCCGCCACACGCTCAGACTGGATCGCCCCCTGCTCGCGCAGTTCGCGCACCATGGCGGCACGTAGCGCGGAGGCGTCTTGGACGTCGTTGTCGATGGTCACCGGTTGGGTCCCCTCTTCTTTGGTTGTGATGGGCAACTGGTCGATGATGGCTGTGGGTGGACTGCTGGGCGGAGTTAGCCGCGCCGTCCCTTCTCTCTCCTCGGCCATCGCCCCCCGATGGCGCCGTGCTGGCTGGAGCACGGCGAGGGGGAGCAGAGATGCGGGTGTTAGCAGAAGCCGGCGACGCGGTTGGGCGGGTCCCATCCGCTGGCCTGCAGTTCTTGGTCCCGCTCCTGCAACCACGTCTCCACCGTCGTGCCCGCGGGCAGCGGCACGATGCGGTTGAGCAGCATGCGCCTGCTGTTGTTGGGGCCGCTGCGTGTGTGTTCCTCGTGCAGGAGCGTGCCACCGCGCACGGGGACCGCCACCAAGATGACCCACCGTTCGTGGCTGCCATCGATCTCGCGGCCGTACACATACGACGTCGCCGTCACGTCCATAGGCTTCTTCCTGGAATCGGGTCGTACGCATTGGCTGCCTCACCCGCTACGCCGGTTTCCAGGCGCGCCGTAGCGGGTGAGCCTCGACGCCTGTCGTGCGGACATGACCGGCAGGTCCGGCATCCGCCAGCCGGGCGGCGCCACACGGTCCATCAGCGTGAGGAGCTGGTCAGGGACGGCCGCCCGCAGGATTAGCCCGCCCGGAGGGCAGTCGCGCCCCCGGTAGTAGGCGATGAACTCACGCCTGTGGAGGGAGTACTCCACGTGGAACCAGCCGTGGGCGACCAGCTCGAGTTCCTGGACCGTCTGGCGTGCTACCTCGTCAGCGGCGGCTTCGTCGCGCGCCAGCATCGGTGTCTCCTTGAGGACGGGATGGATTGATGGCGCAGGCCGGAGCGGGCTGGGGTTCTCCCGGCCTGCGCCAGGTGCGGGGCGGCGGGGACGACGACACCGGGCACACCCCGCACGGGGCGCGGCCCAGCAGCGCAGCCCCGCGGGGAGGGCAGCACCGGTACGGGTTGCCGCGCCAGCATCGACGGCTCCGGTCAGAGCCGGGCCAGCAGGTGAGCGAGCCAAGCACGTCCGGCGTCGGAGAGGCGGGTCTGCTCGGGGTGGCGCACCTGGTGGCCGTGTTCGACGGCATACAGCCGGGCCAGCGTCCATAACGCGGTCAGCCCGGCCGCCTGGGCGGCTGGCAGCTCGTTCCACGCGGGAATGCTCGCCATCAGCGCCTCGGTGTGCTCGGGGCTGTAGCCGGCCTCAACGAAATGCGGGGCGAGCAGCGCCGGGTCGACGCCGGCGGCGCCCCGGCATGCCTGCGACCAGTCCACTGCGTACACCTGGCCGTCCTTGATGCGCAGGTGCCGCGGGCTGAGGTTGCCGTGCAGCAGCGTGTCGCCCTGCAACGCCTCCAGGTCGAACCCGTGGAGCGCGTCCTCGAACAGGTCCCGCCCGCGCAGCACGGTGGGCGCCTTGTTGAGCATGTGGTTGGCCATCGCCCACATGCTGGTGACCAGGTCGAACACGGGCCGGGCGCGCTCATCCGTGCCCGGGGTGAGCACCTTGCCCAGCCGCTGCACGGCGTCCAGGACGAGCGGTACGTCCAGCGACTCCGGGTCCGGCGACAGAAACGCGTGATCGGCGTTGTCGTTGATGAGCTCGTAGGCCAGCACCAGCCAGCCGTCCACCGCGGTGGTCCACAGCAGGCGCGGCGCCGGCGCGTCCAGGGGCAGGCTCAGGCTTGCCGACCGCTCCCGCTTGTAGAGCAGCAGCTCCGGGCTGCGCATTGGGGTGGCGCGGAGGAACACGGCCTGGCGGGTGCCGTACACATGCAGGGCCAGACCGTGCCGGGAGGTGCTGACCGGCTGGATGCGGTCGATCGGGCCGGTGGGCCCTTTCACGATGAGCTGGCGGATGGTGTACGGCAGCCTGGCCAATTCGGGAAAGTCGCTCACGGTTCCTCCAAGGAGGGCGGGAAAGATGTTGGCCGTCTCGCGCCCCGGGGAGAGGAACGAAGCTCGTCCCCGGGGGGCGAGACGGTGGTGCGACACGGGCCGCCCGGTGCGCTCGGGACGGCACGCATCGTTCAGCGGGCGGCGCGGCGGTTTCACCGCGTCGCCATCCACATGAGGAAGTGCGGGGCCTCCTCCGGAGACGGCCCCTCCTCGGGCATGAACTCGATCGTGCGGACGACACTCGGGGGATCGGCGATGGCGAAATTGCCGGCCAGCGCCGTGATCTCCCCCACGGTGCGGGGGTAGATACGGATGTCGTGCTGGGCCTCGTAGGTGGCTTTGCCGTGCGCGACCACTTCGGGGTCTACGCCGGTGCTGGTCAGGTGTGTGACGACCACCATGCTGCCTGCCGGCAGGCGATCCCACAGGTCGGCCATGAGCTGGGCCGCTTCCTGATCGGTCAGGAAGTGCAGCACCGCCCCGAGAATCACGGCGATCGGCCGGTCCAGGTCCAGGTGCGCCTCGACCGCTTGGAAGACCTTCGTGGTGTCGCGCAAGTCCGCCTGCTCCGCCTGCGCTATACCCCGCAGGAGGGCTCGGCCCGCCGTGATCGCGGTGATGTCAGAGTCGATGAGCAGCCACCGCGTCTCCGGCTGTTCGTGCGCGGCGACGACCGCCAGGTCAGGCAGTTTCCGGGCGTCCAGGCCTTGCATGGGGCGGCCGCCGCCCAGGTCGGCGAACTGGTCGAAGCCGATGCCGGTGAGATAGCGGACCGCCCTGATGAGCGCTTCGGCGTTCTCCCGGACGACGTCGTCCACCCTGTCGATCGCGGCGCGCAGCTCGGCGACGGCTTCCCGGTCGGCGGCGAGGGCGTCGTTCTCTGCGCCGCGCAGAGAGGCGTACGTGCGGGACGGCGTCGCGATGAACGGGTTGATCATGCTTCCCGGTCCTGTGGATTCGGTTGTCATATGGGCCTCTGTTGGATACGGGGAGCCGGACGGAGCACTGCAGGACCAGCACCGGACCGAGCGATGTCCCGCATGCCATCGGCATACGCGCCGGCGGCCACGCTGGCTGGCCTCGTGCCCGCTCGGGAGGCAAGCAGGATGTTCCACACGCCCACCAGCGCCGTGCGTAGCGATCTCAAGCCGACGCATCGCACTGAGCACCCCGGCAACGTGAGCCAGTAGCAGCCAGGCGGCATCTGCCGCTGCGTAGGAGGGAGGTTGACGTGGCGCCTGATATCGAGAACTCGCCGATCGGGTAGTTCCCAGTCGTCGGCGGTGCCGACGGGGACCAGGAAATACAGGGCGCGTTCTGCTGGATCGACGATGACCGGCAGGCTGGCGTCGGACAGGCGTTGGAGCATGGCCAGGCCGATGTGCCTCGGCACACGGATGCCATCCCATTCAGCCGCCATCGCCGCGATTTGCGTGCCAGCGGCAGTCTGGACTGTGTTTGCCATCCCTTGCATTGGTCACCATCGCTGTTCGTCGAGTGACGTTTCCAGCGACGGTAAGGACGGCGAGAGGGACTCACCCGAACTGTCAGTTCGGGTAACCAGCAGCTAGGAGATCAAACAGAGCTTAGGCGCTCAGCCAGGGCATCAACCTGTCGGCGATACGTAGCCCGTACACGACGACGGAGACGGGTGACCATGTTTCGAGCGAGCGGGTTCCTGGCCAGGTCCTCGGGGGCCATCTGCTCCAGGTCGAGGAGGTGTACCAGCACGGCCGGGTCTTCGCGACGCAAGTCGTAACAGCGAGCAACTTCCAGGAGGAACGTGAAACGGCGCTCGATCGACGGTAGGTGACTGGTGTCGATCTGATCCGCAACGCGTAGGGCCTCTGCGGCCTCGCCGGCCTCCATTTCGATGCTTACCGCGTGGAGTTCAACGTTGGTAGGACCGAAGACAGTCCACATCGTGTTGCCCTCGCCGACCTGCTGTGCCCGCGGCGTGGCGTTGCTGGAGAGGCGTTCGCGTGCTTGCCCCCACCGCTTGCGCCGAGCGTCGGCGACGACCGCGACCAGTTCCAGCGCACCCGCCATCGCGATCGTGTCTGCGTCCCGTGGCAGGGCACGCAGACCTTCAATGCCTCGGAGCGCGACCTGCTTGGCTCCCTCGTACTCGCCATCGGCGAGAAGAACATGTCCAAGATTCCACTGCGCCGCACTCAACCGAATCGGATCATCAGCGTCCTCGGCTGCGCGCAACGCTCGGTCCGCAACCATGAGCGATAGCTCAACCCGCCCAGCACGACGGCAATACGAGCGAAGCATGAAATAGAGGTCTGCGGCCGTTCTCAGAACATCCCGCCGCGCCGCGCTGTCAGAGCTGAGGCGGTGAGCTCGTATGGCGTTCTCGGTATCGACGATGAGAGCAGGGAGAACGGAGGCGGCCTCGGTGAAACGCTTCGGACTGGTTTGCCAGATCCGCCATACCGACTCCACTCGCTCACGTAGCTCGGCCAGCGTCACGGGCTGCGCGCTGCCAGCCGGCCCGTACCCCATCAGGGCGGTGACGACGCTGTCGGCAACGTAGGCATTCTCTGCCAGGAGTTCGTTGCGTTTCTCACCCAGAAGAGCCGAAACCGGGACCCCGAGTTCAGCCGCGAGGGCTTGGAGCACTGGTAGAGAGGGGATCTTCAAGCCACGCTCGATTTGGCTCAGGTACTCTTCGGTGATACCGCATAGCCCGGCGACGGCGGCTTGTTTGCGGTGCTTCTTTTCTCGCCAATAGCGAATACGTTCGCCGATGGGAAGCGCAGAGACGCTCATCCGACCCCCTGCCTATTGATGCATCGAGCGTAGGCGGGCCCAGGTGCACAGGGCCAGATCTACACGAGTGTGTGACAGTCTGGAGCAGCGATGGGTGAGGTTGGAGGAATCAATGATGGATCGCCGAATCGTGCTGTGGGACATCGACCATACCCTCATCGACACAAGGGGCGTCGGTCGCGAACTGTCAGCCCAGGCATTCGAGCAGGTGACAGGCGTACCCATGCTCAAGCAGGCGAAGATCGACGGCATCACCGAATCTGTGATCTTCCGGGAGACCGCTAGACTCCATGGGTTGCATACCGACCGGCACGACTTCGAACGGTTCGCTTCAGCGCTCACCAAGGCGCACCTCGCGCGGGCTGCGGAGTTGCGGGAGCGTGGCCACGCACTACCTGGCGCCGCCGCGGCTCTGAACGCCCTGAGCGCGATACCCGGTGTTGTTCAGACCGTTCTGACGGGAAACGTACGAATGGTCGCGGAAATCAAGCTCCAAGTCTTCGGCCTTGACAGGCATATCCGCTGGGACATCGGGGCCTTCGGGGAGGACGATGACGTGCGCGCCGAGCTGGTGCGCATCGCACTAGGACGAGCTACATCCGTGTTTGGGGAACCGGTCGCGCCCGGCAATGCGACTCTCATCGGAGATACGCCGGCCGATGTCGAAGCCGCCCTGGAAAACGGCGTACCAGTGATCGCGGTGGCATCGGGGCGAAGCTCCGCTGATGACCTGCGTGACGCCGGGGCTGTCCGTATCCTGCCCAGCCTTGGGAATACGGACTCAGTCGTGACCATGGTGCAGGAGGCGACGACCTCCCAAGTGGAAAGGCGGGCCCTTGGCAGTGGAAGAGACCACGACGCGTGACCATTGGTGGTGGCGACCAGGCTGGCGCGTCGGCCGCTCGTACTACACCTGGCACATCCTCGTCGAAGATCAGCCCGCCATCCACGAGTTCGCGCAGGCACTTCAGCCTGAGCTGGCAGCAACAGGGGTGCTCGGCCCGATCCCGCTGGAGTGGCTCCATATGACGATGCAGGGCGTCGGCTTCGCCGACGAGGTCAGCGACGAGGACCTGCACGCGATCGCCGCAGCGGTGAGTGCACGTGTAGCCGCGGTCGGGCCCGTGCCCGTCACCTTGGGGCCTCCAGTCGTGGATCCCGAAGGGGTCAACCTGCCCGTCCGGCGGATCGAGGCGGTGAACGCGGTTCGGCTTGCGGTTCGTGACGGCATCGCTGATGTCTGGGGAACGGACCGGGTATCAGAAGCGGCGGACAGGTTCAGGCCTCACGTGAGCCTGGCCTACTCCCACAGCACTGGGGCGCCCCTGGCACCGATCCAGAACATACTCGCCCAGCACACCACCGAAATCCCAGTCGTGGTGAACCGTGTCTCGCTGATCGACATCAACCGCGACAACGGCATCTACTGGTGGCGCCTCATCCAGCATGCATCCTTGTGAACTCCTGACAGAGCATGAGGGCTGGGAGAGCTCACCCCACCGGTTTGCTCTTCCCCGCCCTCGCCTCGGTCGCCCGCGCTCCCAGATCCTGGGTGTGAATACGCCCGGCTGTACCACTCGAACATTGAGTTCCGTGTCCTGAGCTGCGGTTAAGCGGGGTGGCGGCATTCGCTGATCATGCCTGCACACCTCGCCGGACGCCTTGGCCACACCGATCGCAGCCACCCGTGCCACGATCCGTTCATGCTCCGCCTCGGGAATCTCCCTCTGGATCCTGCATCACCACAACCGACCACGCTCCTCAACAGATCGCGTACCCAAACAGGCGGGTGCTCGCGGGGCCTCGGTCGGGAAGCGAAGATCGTGTTTGTCGGTCACAGAGCTACACCGGTGTGCCCGGACACCAGGCGCCGCACCTCCTCTAGAGCCAATGCCATGTAGTTAAGCGCCTGCGGGCCAAGTCAAGGCCGTCTGAAATAGACACGGAGCTCCTGCTAGAACGGTGTCGACCAAGATCACTGTTCGGCGCGGGAGCCCCGTTGGAAAACAAGTCTGTCATCAATCGCACCCTTGTGGTGGCCTCGGGCGCCTTTGCGCCCGGCCATCTGGGGGAGCTGACGCAACTGGTGCCCTTCGAGATGGTCGATGAGGCACTGCAGCAGAGGCCGCGCCCAGGGAAGTGGTGTTTGAGAAGGTCACCCGTAATCGGTGACTATTAGGAAGCTATCGCCTCAGTAGTCACTTTAGCATCGTTTGTCTTGTTTTCGAGATCGGGTGATGCGGTGTTCTT
>NZ_VDLX02000008.1 GCF_006334985.2 Nonomuraea phyllanthi | reverse complement strand
ACTCACGTGTTACTCACCCGTTCGCCGCTCGAGTACCCCGAAGGGCCTTTCCGCTCGACTTGCATGTGTTAAGCACGCCGCCAGCGTTCGTCCTGAGCCAGGATCAAACTCTCCAAACAATGCTTACTTGCTTGGACATCAATCCGAGCTAACCGTCAATCAATATGACGGGGTCATGCATGTATCTCATGCACTGGCTTTTAACACACTGTTGAGTTCTCAAGAAACGGACGCGTTCATCCTCGCTCAAGCCTTCCGGCTCTCGCTTGGAGGCGCACCGTCGTTTTCCTTAATTTTACCAAGTTCGCCGATCCCGTCAAATCCGAGGATTTGCTGGAAGCCGACCGTGCTTGGCTAGGATGGTGCAGCCCCGTCTCCGGGGCAACCCTCACAACTTACCGTGCCATCCGAGGCCTGTCGAATCAACCGAATTTCCGGCGATCTCAGCGCACCCGGGCGACGACTCGTGCAGGGCACACCGAAGCGGCTCCGCAGAGTGGCTCGTCATTTCAAAGGGCTTGCGCAGGGGCCCGTCCGCCTGAGTCGGCGTCCGGCTCGCTCCCGGCGCGAACTGAAAGATTAGGTCGCGATCCGCGACACGTCAAATCGCTCCGCCGAGTGTTCTGAGATCGCCTGGTCCGGGCGGCGTCGTCACCGCTCTCACGCACCGCACGAAGGCTCACGTCGCCGCAGACGAAGGCTCACGTCGGCGCAGCTCCGGCCCCGGCTGGGACTCCTGCCCCCACGCACATGGACGGTTGCGCTGTCGCAACGTAAATCTCGCGCGAGGGTGCCCATCGTCGTCGCAACATGACCCTCGTGCGGGGACACCCTGTCGTCGCAACATGACCCTCGTACGGGGACACCCTGTCGTCGCAACATGACCCTCGTGGGAGGCCCTCTTGTTGTCGCAACGTCACCCCAGTGCCGGACATCTCGTGGTCGGAGCGTGGGGCTTCAGGTGAGGGATCTCCTCGTCGGAGCACGAGTCCTAGGCGGATGATCAGACCGGCACAGCATGAGGTCCGCGCGACAGCACGAGCCCTGCGCGGGCCCTCTTCGTCGCCACTCACACGCGCCGCACGGGCGAACCCGCGCCGTCACAGCTCGCGCGCCACCCGCGCGACGGCGCTGTTGCAGCGGGCCAGCAACTCCCGCAGGGCGGCCCTCTCGTCCGAGGTGAACTCGGCCTCGATTGCCCGCTCGATCACCACGGCGCGATCGTCCGCCGCCTCCAGCGCGGCGCGGCCGGGCTCGGTGAGCCGGGTCTCCAGGACATTGCGGTGCCACGGGTGCGGCGAGCGCTCGATGAAGCCCCGTTCCTCCAGGTTCTTCAGTACGACGGTCATGGCCTGCGGCGTGACCAGGCACGCGCGCGCCAGGGCCGCTCCCGAGATGCCGGGGTTGCCGGCCAGTGCGAACAGAGCCGCGTACTGGGGAACGGTCAGCCCGGCCGGGCGGATGGCGGCCTGCTTGGCGGCCATCAGGGTCTGCTCGGCGCGCTTGATGTCCAGTCCGAGGCGTTCGTCCGCAGGCATCCCCATGGTGTAGATAGTACAGCAATTGATGGTTATCAAAGCTTTGATAACCTGGGCTGCCGTCTGGCGATCGAAGGAGAGATGTGATGATTCCCGACAGCCACAAGGACCTGCTGGACCGGCCACTGTTCGCGCATCTGGCGACCATCGGCCGGGACGGAACGCCGAACGTGAACCCGGTCTGGACGATCTGGGACGGTGAGTACCTGCGGTTCACGACCACCACAGACCGCCGCAAGTACCGAAATGTCGTGGAAAATCCGCACGTGGCGGTCTCGATCAACGACCCGGAACGGCCGTACCGGTACGTGGAGATCCGTGGTGTGGTCGAGCGCGTGGACACCGATCCATCGGGCGACTTCTTCGACGTTCTGGCCAACCGGTACGGCCTGGACTACGAGCCTCCGGTCGGCGATGCGGAGCGGCGGGTGGTGATCGTTATGAAGCCGACACGTACCACCCAGCAGTGACGGCACGAGACAGATGACCGCCTCTTCACGCGCCATGTGACCGGCGTGCTCCCGCGCACGGCTCCCACTGATCGCGGCGCCGACCGCGACCCGGGTCCGGCGTATCCTGCCCCGGTGACCACTGCCGCCACACTGGCTCCCCCAGCCCCGGCCACCCAGCGGATCCGCAGGTCCACCCCCTGGTGGATGGCCTTGCTCGCCGGCGTCGCGGCCTTCACGGGCACGGGCTCCGCCACCCTGAACGGTGACGAGCTGGCCACCATCAGCGCCGCCTCCCGCTCGCTGCCGGACATGTGGGAGCTGGCCCGCCACATCGACGGTCATTTCCTTCCGTACTACCTGTTCATGCATGTCTGGGTGAAGGCGGGCACGGCGGAGCTGTGGCTGCGGCTGCCGTCGGCGGTGGGGATCGGCATGGCGGCCTGGTTCCTGGCCGACCTGGGCCGGCGGCTGCACAGCGTGCGGGCCGGCGTGATCGCGGCGGCCGTCTTCGCGATCCTGCCCTCCGTGTCCTACTACGGGGCGTTCGCGAGGTCGTACGCGTTCGCCGCCGCGGCGGTCGCGTTCTCGTTCTGGGCGTTGCACCGGGCGATCGAGCGGCCGGACCGCGGGCGGTGGGTCACCTACGGGGCGGCGGTCGCGCTCGTGTGCTCCACGCATCTCTTCGCGGTGCTGGTGCTGCCCGCCCAGCTCGTGCTGGTACGCCGGGCGTGGGTGGCCCGGATGGCGGCGGCGCTGGCCGTCGGGTGCGTACCCGCCCTGGTGCTGGGCCTGGTGGGGTTCGGCGAGCGGCACGCGATCAGCTGGATCCCGCAGCGCGGGCCGGAGGTGTGGCTCAAGTTCCCGAAGATGGCGGCGGGAGCCACCGAGCTCGGGGTCATGATGTTCGCGCTGGCCCTGGCCGGGGCGGTGCTGCTGTGGCGGGCGCGGCGCGGCGGCGACCGCACGTGGGCGTTCGCGCTGGCCGGGTGGCTGGTGCTACCCCCGGTGCTGCTGCTGGCGGTCTCGCAGCTGGTCACGCCCGTCTACGTGGACCGCTACCTCTTCGTGACCGCGCCCGCGCTGGCGCTGCTGGCCGGGCTGGCGGTGGCCGCGCTCCCCCGCCTTCACGTGGTCGCCGCGGCGATGGTCCTGCTGCTGGGGTGCGTGCTGTCGTTCCAGCAGCACGTCGAGGTACGCGAGGAGAACGGGCGGTTCGAGAACATCCCCTGGGCGTTGCGGGTGATCAGGGCCGAGCCGGACGACGCGATCGTGTACGGGCAGAGCCAGCTGCGCATCGGCTTCGACTACTACGCCGACTCGCTGATGCCCGTCGACGTGCTCAGGACCGGCGACGCGCCCTCGCCCGACGGATTCGGCTATCCGGAGCAGTCGGACGTGGCGGCCGCGCTGGAGGGGCGGGACCGCGTGTGGGTGGTGTGGCGGGGCAGCAAGAAGTCGGGGCTGGAAGGTACGGGGGTCGCGCGGGTCGGGCAGGTGGAGGAGGCGGGGTTCGAGCTGAGCCTGGCCAAGCACTCCGCCGATCTGCCGGGGCTGACGGTCGCGCTGTTCACTCGCGAGCAGTGAACGCGAGCAGTGAACGGCGTCCAACCGTCCCCGCGTGAAAGCGGGCCCTCCCCCGAAGGGAAGGGCCCGCCGAAGAGTAGGAGCCGAAGGGCAGGTCAGGCGCCGACCTCGACGCCGCCGATCGACTTCTTGCCGCGCCGCAGCACCATGAACCGCCCGTGCAGCAGGTCGTCGGTGGTCGGCACGTAGGACTCGTCGGTGATCTTTACGTTGTTGAGGTACGCCCCGCCTTCCTTCACCGCCCGCCGGGCCGCCGACTTCGACTCGACCAGGCCGCTGTCGGCCAGCAGGTCCACGAACGACCCGCCCAGGGCGGGGATGGCGGCCTTGGGCACCTCGGCCAGCGCCGCTCCCAGCGTGGAGGCGGGCAGGTCTTCGAGTGCGCCCTGGCCGAAGAGCGCCTTGGAGGCGGCCACGACCGCGTCGAGCTCCTGCTTGCCGTGCAGCAGCGCGGTGAGGTCCTCGGTCAGCGCGCGCTGCGCCTCACGGGCGAAGGGCCGCTCGGCGACGGCCTTCTCCAGGGCCTCGATCTCCTCGCGGCTCTTGAACGTGAACACCTTGAGGTAGTGGATCACGTCGCGGTCGTCGGAGTTGAGGAAGTACTGGTAGAAGGCGTACGGCGAGGTCATCTCGGGGTCGAGCCAGAGCGCGCCGCCCGCCGTCTTGCCGAACTTGGTGCCGTCGGCCTTGGTGATCAGCGGCACGGTGAGGGCGTGGACGTGCGCGCCCTCGACGCGGCGGATCAGGTCGGCGCCCGCCGTGATGTTGCCCCACTGGTCGCTGCCGCCGATCTGCAGCGTGCAGTCGTAGCGGCGGTAGAGCTCGAGGTAGTCGTTGGCCTGCAGGATCTGGTAGCTGAACTCGGTGTAGCTCAGCCCCTCACCGGCCAGCCGGGCGGAGACCGACTCCCTGGCCAGCATGCGGTTGACCGGGAAGTGCTTGCCGATGTCGCGCAGGAAGCCGATGGCGCTCAGCTCGCCGGTCCAGTCGAGGTTGCTGACCATGCGGGCGGCGTTGGGCTGGGCGTCGAAGTCGAGGAAACGGCCGACCTGCCCGCGCAGGCGCTCCACCCAGTCGGCGACGACCTCGGTCGCGTTGAGCGAGCGCTCGGTGTTACGCCCGCTCGGGTCGCCGATCAGGCCCGTGGCGCCGCCGACCAGGCCGATCGGACGATGTCCGGCCTGCTGCAGGCGGCGGAGGAACAACAGCGGCACCAGGTGGCCGACGTGCAGCGAGGCCGCGGTGGGGTCGAAACCGGAATAGACCGTGATCGGCCCCTTGGCCATGGACGCGCGCAGGGCGTCGAGGTCGGTGGACTGGGCGATCAGTCCTCGCCACGCGAGGTCATCGAGAATGTCGGTCACGGTGCCGGCTTTCCATTGAGACGTTGGACGTTAGGTGTTACAAGCGTGCCCGATCGCCTGGGTGGACCGCCACTTGGATACGCTCTGTCTCCATGTGGAGGGTCCGTCGCGAGCCGGCCATTTTCAAGATCATAGGGGGTCTGGCGTGTGCCGGGCTCGCCGTCTACTGGTGGGCGGCCGGAGACGTGCGCGGCGTGATCCTGGCCGTCCCGGCGGCGGTGCTGATCGGGGCGATGGGGTTGCGCGACCTGATAGCCCCCGTACGCCTGGCCGCCGACGAGAGCGGGATCACCGTGGTGCACGGGTTCGCGGGGCGGCGACACGTGCCCTGGGAGACGATCTGGGACATCAAGGTCGACGTGCGCAGGCGGTGGGGGCTGCGCAGCGAGATCCTCGAGATCGACACCGGCGACTACCTGCACATCTTCAGCCCTCACGACCTGGGCGCCCCGCCCACGGAGGTGGCCGCGGCGTTGCGGCGGCGCGGCACGTGAGGCCGGTACGGCGACACGGTCGGGTCGCCGTCGATCCAGAACCGCCACGGGGTGTCCTTGGCCGTCGAGATGCCGGTACGCGGACCTGACCTGATCGAGTCGGGGTCGGCCGGCCGGCCCACCAGCACGGCCGCGGCGCCGTGCGGCACACCGGTCAGCCGGCGACCGGCCGCCTGGTCGAGGCCATGCTCACAACCGGGCCCACAACCGGGCCCACAGCCGGGCTCGTCGGCGTGATCCAGGGCGCGGAGCGCCGCCTGGTCGGATGACCGGCCGGGAGCGAAGGGCTCCGCCGCGGCTCCAGGAAGGAGCGGTGCCGCGTCCGACAGAGGTGGTGCCGCGTCCGAGAGGGGCGGTGCCGCTTCGGCGATCGCGTCGAGGCCGTTGTGCTCGCGAAGGAGCCCGAGGACCACGGCCAGCCGAGCCGGGCCGCGCGCGAGGTCGCGGTCGGTCACCGCCCTGGCGCCGCCCGAGCGCCGGGCGCGCGCCTCGTCCAGCCCGGCCACCACCTCCCCCGCCCGCAGCAGCACGGCGGAGCCGTGCCCCTCGGGCAGGCAGACGAGGTTCGTGCAGAAGTGCATGCCGTACGTGAAGTACACGTACAGGTGCCCGGGCGGGCCGAACATGACGGCGTTGCGCGGCGTCCTGCCCCGGTAGGTGTGCGCCGCCGGGTCCTCGCCGGGCCCGCCGTACGCCTCGACCTCGGTCAGGCGTACGGCGACGGGGCCGTGCACGAGGACGCGCCCGAGCAGGTCGGGCGCCACCTCGTGCGACGGCCGGTCGAAGAAGCTCCGCGGCAGCGGGACGGAGCTCAGCTGCCCGCTGCCCATGCCGCCTGCGCGTCGACGGACTCCCTGAGCGCGACGAGCTGGTCGCGGACGCGGTCGGGCGCGGTGCCGCCGTGGGCCTTGCGAGCGGCCAGGGCGCCGGGCACGCTGAGCACGTCGCGCACGTCGGGCGTCAGGTGGGGCGAGACCTTGAGCAGCTCGTCGTCGGTGAGCTCGCCCAGGTCCTTGTCGTTGACCTGGCACCACACCACGAGGTGCCCGACCGCCTCGTGCGCCTCGCGGAACGGCACCCCGCGGCGGACGAGCAGCTCGGCCAGGTCGGTGGCCAGGGCGAACCCGTCGGGGGCCGAGGCCTCCATTCGGGCGGTGTTGATGCGCATGGTGGCGACCAGCCCGGCCATCGCCGGCAGCACCAGCAGGAGGGTGTCGACCGCGTCGAAGACGGGCTCCTTGTCCTCCTGCAGGTCGCGGTTGTAGGTCAGCGGCAGGCCCTTGAGCGTGGTGAGCAGCGACATGAGGTTGCCGATCAGGCGGCCGGACTTGCCGCGTGCCAGCTCGGCGACGTCGGGGTTCTTCTTCTGGGGCATGATCGACGAGCCGGTGGAGTAGGCGTCGTCCATCTCGATCCAGCGGAACTCCTGCGAGGCCCACAGGACGATCTCCTCGCCCAGCCGCGACAGGTGCACGCCGATCATGGCCGCGTCGAACAGGAACTCGGCGGCGAAGTCGCGGTCGGCGACGGCGTCCATCGAGTTGGGCGCGGCGGCCGAGAAGCCCAGCTCGTCGGCCACAGCCTGCGGGTCGAGCGGCAGCGACGAGCCCGCGAGCGCGCCCGCGCCGAGCGGGGAGATCGCGGCGCGCTTGTCCCAGTCGGTGAGCCGGTCGACGTCGCGGGTGAAGGCGTGCACGTGGGCCAGCAGCTGGTGGCCGAACGACACGGGCTGCGCGTGCTGCAGGTGGGTCATGCCGGGCGCGGCCGTCTCGGCGTGCTGCTCGGCCTGGGCCATGAGCGCGGTCTCCAGCTCGACCAGCCGGGAGACGATCGTGCGGGCGTGATCGCGCAGGTAGAGGCGCAGGTCGGTGGCGATCTGGTCGTTACGCGAGCGCCCGGCGCGCAGCTTGCCGCCGAGCGAGCCGAGCCGCTCCAGCAGGCCGCGCTCCAGCGCGGTGTGCACGTCCTCGTCGGCGACCGTCGGCCGGAACTCCCCCTCCTTGCAGGCGCGCTCCAGGTCGTCGAGCGCGCCGATCATGCGTTCGAGCTCTTCGTCGCTCAGCAGCCCCGCCCTGTGCAGGACGCGCGCGTGCGCCCTGGACGCGGCCAGGTCGTACGGCACGAGCCGCCAGTCGAAGTGCACGCTCACCGACAGCCGGGCCAGCGCGTCGGACGGGCCGCTCTCGAAGCGTCCGCCCCACAGCCGCATCGGCTTGCCATCACTCACCGTCATCTCCTTCGTTACTGCATGTGGTCGTCTGGCCCGCTTCGGCATCGTGCCTGACTCTCGCCGAGCTCCTGCGCGACCATAGTGCACGTCCGCCCTTGTTGGTGTCCGGCGCGGCGGCGATCACCCGGTGATCTCTTGACCAGGCGGGCCGTGATCTCCTACCCGCGCCGGTCGGCCACCTTCAGCAGCGCGTCGGCCAGGGCGTGGCCGCCACTCGGGTCGCGGCTGATGACGAGGATCGTGTCGTCGCCGGCGACCGTGCCGAGGATCGACTCCCAGTCGGCGTGGTCGATGGCGGAGGCCAGGAACTGGGCGGCGCCCGGCGGGGTCCGTACGATGACCAGGTTGGCCGAGGCCTCGGCGCTGACCAGCAGCTCCTCGGCGATGCGGTGCAGCCGCGCGGCCGGGGACTCGCCCGTGCCCAGCCTGGTGAGCGGGATCCGCCCGCCGCCCTCGCCGGGCAGCGCGTAGACCAGGGATCCGTCGTCGGCGCGGAGCTTGAGCGCGCCGAGCTCGTCGAGGTCACGCGACAGGGTGGCCTGGGTGACCTCGACGCCGCTCTCGGCGAGCAGCTTGGCGAGCTCCGGCTGGGAGCGCACGGCCTTGCGCTGCAGCAGCTCGGTGATCTTCGCCTGCCGCGCCGCCTTGGTCATCGGGATCGTCATCGTCGGGTGACCAGCCAGTGCAGCAGCGCCTTCTGGGCGTGCAGGCGGTTCTCCGCCTGGTCCCACACGACGCTGCGCGGGCCGTCGAGCACCTCGGCGGTGATCTCGTAGCCGCGGTAGGCCGGCAGGCAGTGCAGCACGATGGCGTCGGACGCGGCGTGCTCCAGCAGCTCGGCGCAGACCTGGTACGGCTTGAGCGCCGCCACGCGCTGCTCCTTGCCGTCCTGGCCCATCGACACCCACGTGTCGGTGGCGATCACGTGGGCCCCCTGGGCGGCGGCCATCGGGTCGGACATCGCGACCACCGAGCCGCCCGTGGTGGCGGCGATGGAGGCGGCCCGGTCGAGGATGACCGCGTCGGGCTGGTAGCCGACCGGGGCGGCGATGCGCACGTGCATGCCGGCCGTCGCGCCGCCCAGCAGGTAGGAGTGGGCCATGTTGTTGGCGCCGTCGCCGAGGTAGGTCAGCGTGACGCCGGCGGTCCTGCCCAGCTTCTCCTCGACGGTCTGCAGGTCGGCGAGGATCTGGCAGGGGTGGTACTCGTCGGTGAGCGCGTTCACGACCGGCACCCGGGAGTGGGCGGCCATCTCGTCGATGAGCCGCTGCCCGGTGGTCCGCCAGACGATGGCGGCGACCTGCCGGTCGAGCACCCTGGCGAGGTCGGCGGGCGGCTCGCCGCGGCCCATGAGGGCCGAGACGTTGTCGACGACGAGCGGGAGCCCGCCGAGCTCGCCGATGCCGGTGTGGAAGGAGACGCGGGTGCGGGCCGAGGGCTTGTCGAACAGCACGGCGACGGTCCGCGGGCCCTCGAAGGGGCGGTAGCCGAAGCGGTCCTTCTTCATGGCCGCGGCCAGCTCGAGGACCTCCGCCTGCTCGGCGGGCGTGAGGTCGTCATCTTTCAGGAAGTGCCTGACGCGCGCCGAGCCGGCGGTGTGTCCGGTCATTTGGCCGCCTCCGTGAGGATGGCCGGGTACGCGGCCACGAACGCGTCGATCTCGTCCGCGGTGACGACCAGCGGCGGGGCGATGCGGAGGGCGTCCGGCTGCAGGGCGTTGACCAGGAAGCCGGCGTCCTGGGCGGCCTTCTGGACCTCGGCCGAGCGGGTCTCGCTCAGCACGGTGGCCAGCCACAGGCCGCGCCCGCGCACGCCCCGCAGCAGCGGGTGGCTGATCGACTCCAGGCCCGAACGCAGCCGCGCGGAGGCGGACTTGACGTGGTCGAGGTCGAGGTTGTCGAGCACGGCCAGCGCGGCGGCGCACGCGACCGGGTTGCCGCCGAACGTCGAGCCGTGATCGCCCTTCGCGAACAGCCGGCCCGCGTCGCCGAACCCGATGCACGCGCCGATCGGCAGCCCGCCCCCCAGGCCCTTGGCCAGGGTCAGGATATCGGGGGTGACCCCGTCGGCCTGGTGGGCGAACCAGTGGCCGGTGCGGCCGATCGCCGACTGGATCTCGTCGGCCACCAGCAGGGCGCCGGTCGAGTCGCAGACCTCCCGGGCGGCCTCGAAGTAGCCCCCGGGCGGCGGCACGACGCCGGCCTCTCCCTGGGTGGGCTCCAGGAAGACCGCGATGCAGTCGCCGGTCACGGCCTCCTTGAGCGCGGCGGCATCGCCGTACGGGACGAACCGCACATCGATCGGGAACGGGCCGAACTGGTCGCGGATGGACGCCTTGCCGGTCAGCGACAGCGCGCCGATCGTGCGGCCGTGGAAGCCGTTCTCGGCGGCCACGAAGTAGGAGCGGCCCTCGCGCCTGCCGTGCTTGAGCGCCAGCTTGTAGGCGGCCTCGTTGGCCTCGGTGCCCGAGTTGGCGAAGAAGATCCTGGCCGGGGCGTTCAGCAGGGAGAGGAGCCGCTCGGCGAGCAGCACCTCCGGCTCGTGCAGGAACAGGTTGCTGGTGTGCGCGATCGTGGCGACCTGCCTGGAGACGGCCTCGACCAGGGCGGGGTGGGCGTGACCGAGCGAGCTGGTCGCGATGCCGCCGATGAAGTCGAGGTATTCCTTGCCGTCCACGTCCCAGACGCGGGTGCCCTCGCCTCGTGCGAGCGCCACCGGGGGCACGCCGTAGTTGGGCATGAAGGCCCGCTCGAACCTCTCATACAGGTCCATCAGGGCATCACCATCGTTCCGATTCCCTCATTGGTGAAGATTTCCAGCAGCAGTGAATGTGGCACGCGGCCGTCGAGCACGTGGGCCTGCGGGACGCCGCCCTGCACCGCGGTCAGGCAGGCCTCCATCTTGGGGACCATGCCGCTGGACAGCGTGGGCATGAGCGTCTCCAGCTCCTCGGCGCGCAGCTCGTCGATCACGTCGGTGTCGTCGGGCCAGTTGGCGTACAGGCCCTCGACGTCGGTGAGGACGATCAGCTTGTGCGCATCGAGCGCCACGGCCAGCGCCGCGGCGGCGGTGTCGGCGTTCACGTTGTAGATCTCCCCGTCGTCCCCGCGCGCCACGCTCGAGATGACCGGAATGCGTCCGTCGTCGATCAGGGCGCGCACGGCACCCGGGTCGACCTTGATGATCTCGCCGACCTGGCCGATGTCCACGGGCACCCCGTCGACGACGGCCTGCTTGCGCACGGCGGTGAACAGGTGGGCGTCCTCGCCGGACATGCCGACGGCGAACGGGCCGTGCCGGTTGACCATGCCCACGATGTCGCGGTTGACCTGGCCGACCAGGACCATCCTGACGACCTGCATGGCCTCAGGCGTGGTGACCCGCAGCCCGGCGGTGAACGTGGACTCGATGCCCAGCCGGTCGAGCGCGCTGCTGATCTGCGGGCCGCCGCCGTGCACGACGACCGGGCGCAGGCCGGCGTGCTGGAGGAAGACGACGTCCTCGGCGAAGCCCTGTTTGAGCGCCTCGTCGGTCATGGCGTTGCCGCCGTACTTGATGACGATGGTCGCGCCGTGGAAGCGGGTCAGCCAGGGCAGCGCCTCGATCAGCGTCCCGGCCTTGGCCTGCGCGGTGGTGATCCTCATGAGGAGTACGCCGAGTTCTCGTGCACGTAGTCGGCCGTGAGGTCGGTGGTGTGGACGGTCGCGGTGTGCGGGCCGGCCGACAGGTCGATGGTGATCGTCACGTCCCTGGGACGCATGTCGACCTTGTCGCGGTCGTCGCCGACGGCGCCGCCCCGGCAGATCCAGATGCCGTTGATCGCCACGTTGAGGCGGTCGGGCTCGAACACGGCGTCGGTGGTGCCGACGGCGGCCAGGACGCGGCCCCAGTTGGGGTCCTCGCCGTGGATGGCGCACTTGAGCAGGTTGGAGCGGGAGACCGCGCGGCCGACCTTGACCGCGTCGTCCTCGGAGTCGGCGCCGACCACCTCGATGGCGATCGCCTTGGAGGCGCCCTCGGCGTCCACCAGGAGCTGCCTGGCCAGGTCGGCGCAGACCTCCTGGACCTTCTGCCCGAACTCGGCGAGGTCCGGCCGCACCCCGGCGGCGCCGCTGGCCAGCAGGAGCACCGTGTCGTTGGTCGACATGCAGCCGTCGGTGTCGAGGCGGTCGAACGTCCTGGAGGTGGCCTGGCGCAGCGCGGCGTCGAGCTCCTCGCCGGTCAGGTCGGCGTCCGTGGTGATCACGCAGAGCATGGTGGCCAGGGCGGGCGCGAGCATGCCGGCGCCCTTGGCCATGCCGCCCACCATGTAGCCGGCGCCCCGGCGGAAGGAGATCTTGGAGACGGTGTCCGTGGTGCGGATGGCGTCGGCGGCGGCCAGGCCGCCGTCGCGGGAGAGCTGGGCCGAGGCGGTCTCGACGCCGGCGAGCAGCTCGTCCATCGGCAGGCGCTCGCCGATCAGCCCGGTCGAGCAGACCGCGATCTCGCCCGCGGAGTCCTGGAGCACCTCGGCCGCCTTCTCGGCGGTGGCGTGGGTGTCCTGGAAGCCCTCGGGCCCCGTGCAGGCGTTGGCGCCGCCCGAGTTGAGCACCACGGCCCGCAGCCGCCCGCCCGCCAGGACCTGCTGCGACCACAGCACCGGCGCGGCTTTCACGCGGTTGGCGGTGAAGACGCCGGCGGCGGCCCTGCTGGGGCCGTCGTTGACGACGAGTGCCAGGTCACGGGCCCCGCCGCCCTTGATCCCGGCGGCGACACCCGCGGCTCTGAAACCGAGTGGTGCTGTAACGCTCACGGTGCGACTCCTGTCAGGGGAAGGCCCATCTCTTCCGGCAGGCCGAGTGCGAGATTCACGCTCTGGAGTGCGCCTCCCGCCGTGCCCTTGGTGAGGTTGTCGACGGCGGCGACGGCCACCACGCGGCCCGCGCGCTCGTCGAGCGTCACCTGCAGGGCGGCGGTGTTGGCGCCGTAGGTCATGGAGGTGGCCGGCCAGACGCCCTCGGGCAGCAGCCTGACGAACGGCTCGCCCTTCAGCGCCACCTCGTACGCCGTGCGCAGCGACTCCTTGGTCAGGCCCGGCGCGGCGGGGGCGGTGCAGGTGGCGAGGATGCCGCGGCTCATGGGGGCCAGCGTCGGGGTGAAGGAGACCCGCACCCGGGTGCCGGCGACCGCCGACAGGCCCTGCTCCATCTCGGGGGTGTGGCGGTGCACGCCGCCCACGCCGTACGCGCTGACCGAGCCCATCACCTCGCTGCCGAGCAGGTGGGGCTTGAGCGACTTCCCTGCGCCGCTGGTGCCGCTGGCGGCCACCACGACCACGTCCGGCTCGGCCAGCCCGGCGGCGAAGGCGGGCCACAGGGCGAGCAGGACGGAGGTCGGGTAGCAGCCGGGGACCGCGATGCGGGTGGCCGACCTGAGGACCTCTCGCTGGCCGGGCAGCTCGGGCAGGCCGTACGGCCAGGTGCCGGCGTGCTCGCCGCCGTAGAACTCCCGCCAGGCGGCCGGGTCGGCGAGCCGGTGGTCGGCGCCGCAGTCGACGACGACGGTCTCCTCGCCGAGCTGCGCGGCGACGGCGGCCGAGTGGCCGTGCGGCAGCGCCAGGAAGACGACGTCGTGGCCGGCCAGCGTGGCGGCCGTGGTGTCCTCGATGACGCGGTCGGCCAGTCGTGGCAGGTGGGGCTGGTGGGCGCCGAGGCGGCTGCCCGCGCTGGATGCCGCGGTGACCGCGCCGATCTCGAACTCGGGATGGCCGAGCAGGAGGCGGAGCAGCTCACCTCCCGCGTAGCCGCTGGCGCCCGCGACCGCTGCCCTCATTCGACCCTCCTGCATAGTTATGCATCATACCTCATGACCTTACTGGTGAAGATGATGCACTGCAGGGGATGAATATGCAAGCTGGAGCCGGTGCGGTGCCCACATCGTGAGACCCCCGTTCGGGTGCGGTGGCGCGGCCGGCGACGGGTCGAGGCGGCCAGGACGAGGCCACCGTGCGAAGAGGGCGCGGCGATGTCGGGGCCGGCCATGAAGCACGCTCCCCCGCCTCCCGATAGGCGCCCTCGATCGTGCGCGACCGGGTCACCTCGGGCGCCGGCGCGCTGCCTGCGCGGGCGTCCCGGTCGGGCATGTTCATCCACCGTACCCCGTGCCCGGCCGGGGCGCCTCCCGAAGATTGCTCGGGGTGACGGCCGGGCGCCCACAGGAGGAAGGGCGCCCGGCCGCCACCGCCGGGCCTCTCAGGAGAGCCGGGCCCACCAGGAAAGGACCGGCCGAGGTCAGCGGAGGAAGGCGGCGGCCACGCCGGCGTCCACCGGGACGTGCAGGCCCGTGGTGTGGGTCAGGTCGCTGCCGGTCAGCGCGAAGACCGCGGCGGCCACGTGCTCGGGCAGGACCTCGCGCTTGAGCAGGGTCCGCTGCGCGTAGAACTCGCCCAGCTTCTCCTCCTCGACCCCGTAGACGGCCGCCCGGTTGGCGCCCCAGCCGGAGGCGAAGATGCCGGAGCCGCGCACGACGCCGTCGGGGTTGATGCCGTTGACGCGGATGCCGTGCGCGCCCAGCTCGGCCGCCAGCAGCCGCACCTGGTGCGCCTGGTCGGCCTTGGCGGCGCCGTAGGCGACGTTGTTCGGCCCGGCGAAGACGGCGTTCTTGGAGGAGATGTAGACGATGTCGCCGCCCATGGCCTGGTCGATCATGATCCGGGCGGTCTCCCTGGACACCAGGAAGGAGCCCCTGGCCATGACGTCGTGCTGAAGGTCCCAGTCGGCCAGGGTGGTCTCCAGGAGCGCGCGCGACAGCGACAGGCCGGCGTTGTTGACGACGAGGTCCATGCCGCCGAACGCCAGCACGGCCGCGCGTACCGCCTCGACGACCTGCTCCTCGGACGTGACGTCCGCGCCGACGGCCACCGCGACGTCGGACACCCGGTAGGCCGCGGCGCCGATCTCGGCGGCCACCTTCTCGGCGGCGGCCAGGTCGCGGTCGGCGACCACCACGCACGCGCCCTCGGCGGCCAGGCGGCGGGCCGTGGCCGCGCCGATGCCCGATCCGCCGCCGGTGACCAGCGCGACCCGGGTCGCGAGGGGCTTCGGCCTGGGCATGCGGCGGAGCTTGGCCTCCTCCAGCTCCCAATACTCGATGCGGAACTTCTCCGACTCGGGGATGGGCGCGTACGCGGAGACCGACTCGGCCCCGCGCATGACGTTGATGGCGTTGACGTAGAACTCGCCGGCCACCCGCGCGGTCTGCTTGTCCTTGCCGAAGGAGAACATGCCGACGCCCGGCACCAGCACGATCGCCGGGTCCGCGCCCCTGATGGGCGGGGAGTCGGGGGTGGCGTGCCGGTCGTAGTAGGCGGTGTAGTCCTCGCGGTAGGCGGCGTGCAGCTCGCGCAGCCGTTCGGCCGCCTGCTCCAGGGGCGCGTCCGGCGGCAGGTCGAGCACCAGCGGCGCGACTTTGGTGCGCAGGAAGTGGTCGGGGCAGGAGGTGCCGAGCGCGGCCAGGCGCGGGTGCTCGGAGCGGGAGACGAAGTCGAGCACCTCGGGCGTGTCGGTGTAGTGGCCGACGACGCGGAGGTCCGTGGAGGCCAGGCCGCGGATCAGGGGGAACAGCGCGGCGGCGCGCCGGTGCCGCTCCGCCTCGGGCAGCGTCTCGTGGATCACCGAGCCGAACGGGTCGGGGCGGCCGTGCTCGGCGAGGTACGCCTCGGCGGTGCGGATGATCTCCAGCGAGCGCGCCTCGCACTCCTGCGAGGTGTCGCCCCAGGCGGTGATGCCGTGACCGCCGAGCACGCACCCGATGGCCCCGGGGTTGGCCTCCTTGATGGCGGCGATGTCGAGACCGAGCTGGAACCCGGGCCGCCGCCACGGCACCCACACCACCCGGTCGCCGAAGACGCGCCGGGTCAGTTCCTCGCCGTCGGCCGCGGTGGCGATGGCGATGCCGGCGTCGGGATGCAGGTGGTCGACGTGGCCGGCCTCGACCAGGCCGTGCATGGCGGTGTCGATCGACGGCGCGGCCCCGCCCCTGCCGTGCAGGCAGTAGTCGAACGCGGCGACCATCTCGTCCTCGCGCTCCACGCCCGGGTAGACGCCCTTGAGCGCGCGCAGCCGGTCGAGGCGGAGCACGGCGAGCCCGGGCTCCTTCAGCGTGCCGAGGTCACCGCCGGAGCCCTTGACCCAGAGCAGCTCCACCTCCTCCCCGGTGACAGGGTCGGGCGCGGCGCCCTTGGCCGAGGTGTTGCCGCCCGCGAAGTTGGTGTTGCGCGGGTCGGCGCCCAGGCGGTGAGAGCGTTCCAGCAGTTCCCTGATGACGTCCATGGTGCTTCAGGCCCCCCAGCCGGCCTGCGTGCCGCCGACGCGCTCGGCGGCGATCTTCTCGAAGTATCCGGACCTGGCGTACGCGGCCATCGGGTCGGGCGCCAGCCCCGACTCCTCCCGCAGCTCGGCCAGCAGCGGCCGCACGTCGGTGTTGTAGGCGTCCATGAACACGGCGTTCGCGCCCAGCACGTCGCCCTCGGACTGGGCGGCGGCCAGCGCCTCCCGGTCCACCAGCAGCGCCTTGGCGGTGGCCTCCTGCACGTTCATCACCGAGCGGATCTGGCCCGGGATCTTGGGCTCGATGTTGTGGCACTGGTCCAGCATGAACGCCACCCCGGCCGCCGGGTCGAGCCCGCCGCCGCGCACCACCTCGAACATGATGCGGAACAGCTGGAACGGGTCCGCCGCCCCCACCATCAGGTCGTCGTCGGCGTAGAAGCGGGAGTTGAAGTCGAACCCGCCGAGCTTCCCTTCGCGCAGCAGGAAGGCCACGATGAACTCGATGTTGGTGCCCGGCGCGTGGTGGCCGGTGTCGACCACGACCTGCGCCTTGGGGCCCAGCTTGACGCAGTGGGCGTACGCGGTGCCCCAGTCGGGCACGTCGGTGGCGTAGAAGGCGGGCTCGAACAGCTTGTACTCCAGCAGGAAGCGCTGGCCCTCGCCGAGCCGCTCGTACACCTCGGCCAGCGACTCGGCCAGGCGGTCCTGGCGGGACCTGAGGTCGTCCTGGCCCGGGTAGTTGATGCCGTCGGAGAACCACAGCTTGAGCGTGTCGGAGCCGGTGGCGTCCATGATGTCCACGCACTCCAGCAGGTGGTCGGTGGCCTTGCGGCGCACCCGCTTGGAGGGGTTGGTGACGCTGCCGAGCATGTAGTCGTCGTCCTGGAAGACGTTGGAGTTGATCGCTCCGATGCCGACGCCCAGGTCGCGGGCGTGCCTGGCCAGGTCGGCGTAGTCGGCCACCTTGTCCCACGGGATGTGCAGGGCGACCGTGGGGGCGATGCCGGTGTGGGCGTGCACCTGGGCGGCGTCGGCCAGCTTCTCGTACGGGTCGCGCGGCACCCCCTTCTGCGCGAACACCTTGAACCTCGTGCCGCTGTTGCCGTACGCCCAGGACGGCGTCTCGATGTGCTGCGCCCGCAGCGCGGCCTTGATGTCAGTCATGACTCCCCGATCAATCCAGGTGGAAAACTTCGTCCAGCGGGTGCATGCCCTCGTCGGGCCGCCCGTCGAGGCTCTCGAAGAACGGCGCCATCTCGGCCTGCCAGCGGGCGTTGACCTCGGTCTCGGCCATCGCCTTCTTGGCGGCCTCGAAATCCTCGGTCTCCAGGTAGCCGACGAGGAGGCCGTCCTCCCTGAGGAAGAGCGAGTAGTTGTGCCAGCCGGTGCGCGCGAGCGCTTCTCGCATCTCCGGCCAGACGTCTCGGTGGCGTTCGCGGTACTCCGCCAGCCGCTCCGGGCGGACTTTCAGCAGGAAGCAGACGCGTTGCACTGACACTCCCTTCAAAACGTTTTAATCCTTCGCGAAGGAAACTATGATTCCTGGTGCTCGCTGTCAATGCGCCCCCGGCCGGTGGCGCACCTGCCAAGATCGTGCATGCTCATGACACGTTTTAATACCCACCGGGTCAGGCGGGGATGACGCGGACGTCGCCCGCCGCCACCGTGACCGGGCCGCCCCCGCGCGGGGTCACGACGGCGTCCTCGCCCGTGTGGTTGATGGCGAACAGGTAGGAGCGGCCGTCGGCGTGCGAGCGCCGTACCACCTCCACCCCGGCCGGGGCCTCGGCGGCCGGCGAGGCGCCCGCCTCGGCCGTGACGGCGGCCAGCACCTCCGCCAGCGCGCCGTCGTCGAGCCGGGTGGTGAGGTAGTGCGCGAACCCGTCGCCCCACTCGTTTCGGGTCCAGGCGGGCTCCCCGGTGACGTACGTGTCGAGCACCTTGGCCCCGGTGGCGTGCGCCACCTCGCTCCACACGCTCCCCGACCAGCCCGAGGCCAGCTCGATCGGCCCGTCCAGGGGGAAGAACTCCTCGACCGTCACGCCCAGCAGGTCGCGCCACGCCCCTGGGTAGCCGCCGAGCCGCACCCGGTCGTGCTCGTCCACGATCCCGCTGTACGGGCCGACGAGCGCGACCCCGCCCCGCCGGACGAAGGCGGCGAGGTTGGCCGCCCCCGAGTCGCTGACCAGGTAGAGCGCGGGCACCAGCACCAGGCGGTAGCCGGTCAGGTCGCCCTCGGGGTGGGCCAGGTCGCAGGTGATCCCGGCCCGCCAGAGCGCGGCGTGCCAGCGCTTGGCCTCCTCGACCGGGTCCATCTCGGAGCTGGGCTGGGCGGGGTGGTCCTGGGCCCACACGCTGGAGTGGTCGACGAGGATCGCGACGTCGGCCTGGACCGTGCTGCCCGCCACGCCGGCGAGCCCGGCCAGCTCCGCGCCGAGCGCGGTGACCTCGCGCCAGATCTTGGTGTTGGTGCCGGCGTGCGGCAGCATCGCCGAGTGCCACTTCTCGGCGCCCGCGCGGGAGGCCCGCCACTGGAAGAACATGATGCCGTCGGCCCCCCTGGCCAGGTGGGACATCGAGTTGCGGCGCAGCTCGCCGGGGGCCTTGGCGCGGTTGCGCGGCTGCCAGTTGACCGCGCTGGTCGAGTGCTCCATCAGCAGCCAGGGCCGGCCGCCGTTGAGCGAGCGGGCGTAGTCGGCGGCGAAGGCCAGGTCGATGTGGGGCTCGGGGCGGGCGCCGATCAGGTAGTGGTCGGTGGAGACGACGTCCATCTCGGCGGCGAAGGCCCAGCAGTCCATGTCCCAGTGCGCGCCGGCCATGAGGTTGGTGGTGGCGGGCACGTCCGGGGCGAGCTGCTTGAGCAGGTCGCGCTCGGCGATGTAGAGCTCGACCAGCGCGTCGGAGCTGAAGCGGCGGAAGTCGAGCTGCTGGCCCGGGTTGGGCAAGGACGGGGTGGCGCGCGGCGGCAGGATCTGGGCCCACTCGCCGTAGCGCTGGGACCAGAACGCGGTGCCCCACGCCTCGTTGAGCGCGTCGAGCGTGGCGTAGTGGGAGCGCAGCCAGGCGCGGAAGGCGGCGGCCGAGGTGTCGCAGTAGCAGCGGGCGTTGTGGCAGCCGTACTCGTTGTGGATGTGCCACATGGCCAGCGCCGGGTGGTCGCGGTAGCGCAGGCCCACCTGCTCGGCGATGCGCAGCGCCTTCTCGCGGTAGATCGGCGAGCTGGGGCAGAAGCCCTGCCTGCTGCCGTGCGCCAGCCGCCGCCCGTCGGCGTCGACCGGCAGCGCGTGCGGGTACGCGTCGCCGAACCAGGGCGGCGGCGAGGCCGTCGGCGTGGCCAGGTTGGCCTTGATCCCGTTGGCGGCCAGCAGGTCCATCGCGCGGTCGAGCGCGGCGAAGTCGAACACGCCCTCGGCCGGCTCCAGCAGCGACCAGGAGAAGATGCCGACGCTGACCCGGTTGACGCCGGCCTCGCGCATCAGCGCGACGTCCTGACCCCACGTCTCCTCGGGCCACTGCTCTGGATTCCAGTCCCCGCCGTAGGCGATGGCGTCCGGCATGAAGGTCTGCCTTTCGAGATAACTGTTAGCGCTCACAGCGTGTTCACCGGGGATTAAAACGTTCCTCAGCGGCCTCGCACAAGGCCCGGACCGGCGCGACGGCGCGGGTCACCGGTGATCCACACGGGCGATTGCGCAGGCAGGCAGCCCGGATCGAGCAACGACCCGTGATGCTGGCGTTACGCGACCGTTATGAAAGCAGGGGATAGCGGGCGTTCGTGCGGCCGGATAGAAACGTTTTACAGAACCTTCGCCCCCGCACGGCCTCGTGCGATGGCGGGATCCGCGTCCCACCGGTGCCGCGACTGGCGCCTCGTTCGTTTGTACGTTTTAATAGATCCTCATGGCCATGGTCAGCATCAAGGACGTCGCCGCGCACGCCGGCGTCTCCCCCGGCACGGTCTCCAACGTACTGAACCGGCCCGGCAAGGTGGCACCCGCCACCAGGGAGCGCGTGGAGGCGGCGATCAGCGAGCTGGGGTTCGTCCGCCACGGCTCGGCCTCGACGCTGCGCGCCGGGCACAGCAGGACGATCGGCCTGAGCGTGATCGACATCGGCAACCCGTTCTTCACGGAGGTGGCGGCCGGGGCCGAGGACGTGGCCAGCCAGCTGGGCTACGCGGTGATCCTGGGCAACTCGGCGGGCTCCCCCGACAAGGAGGACCGCAACCTGCGCGTGCTGGCCGAGCACCGGGTGCGCGGCGTGCTGATCACCCCGTCGGGCGAGGACCCGGGCAGGCTCGACCGGCTGCGCGAGCGCGGCATCAGCGTGGTGCTGGTCGACCATCCGGCGCACCGGCCCGACCAGTGCGCGGTCGCCGTGGACGACGTCGCGGGCGGCCGGGCCGCCGTCGCCCACCTGCTGGCCAGGGGCGCGCGCGCCGTCGCGTACGTGACGGGGCCGCTGACGATCAGGCAGTGCGTGGAGCGCCGGGAGGGCGCGAAGGCGGCGTTGCGGGCGGCCGGGCTCGACCCCGCCGACCTGAGGGTGACCGAGGCCACGACGATGACGGCCCGCTCGGGAGAGAAGGCCGCGGCCGAGCTGATCGCGCAGGGCGACCTGCCCGAGGCCGTGTTCTGCGCCAACGACCTGCTCGCGCTGGGCGTGCTGCGGGCGCTGCTGCGGGCCGGGGTGCGGGTGCCGGAGGACGTGGCGCTGATCGGCTACGACGACATCGACTTCGCCGCCGCCTCGACGGTGTCGCTCAGCTCGATGCGGCAGCCGACGTACCAGCTCGGCCGGATCGCCACCGAGCTGCTGCTGGACGAGTGCGACAACCCCGACACGCACGCGCACCAGCACATCATGTTCCAGCCGGAGCTCGTCGCCAGGGAGTCGACCCAATGAGCCGCCGTTTCGCCGCCGTCGACCTCGGCGCCTCCAGCGGCCGGGTGATGCTGGCCGATCTGTCCGGCGGGCTGGAACTGACCGAGGCGCACCGCTTCCCCAACGGCCCCGTGCGCGTGGCGGACCGGCTCCACTGGGACGTGCTCGGCCTCTACCGCGAGATCCTGGCCGGGCTCCGCGCGGCGGGGCCGGTGTCGTCCATCGGCGTGGACTCGTGGGCGGTCGACTACGGCCTGCTCGACGAGTCGGGGGCGCTGCTGGGCAATCCGGTGCATTACCGCGACGACCGCACGCGCGGCGTGGCCGAGCGGGTGGCCGCGTCGGTCGGCGCCGAGACGCTCTACGACGTGTCGGGCCTGCAGGTCCTGCCGTTCAACACGGTCTACCAGCTGCTGGCCGACCGGCTCGACGGGGCGGCCACGATGCTGCTGATCCCCGACCTGATCGGCTACTGGCTCACCGGCGAGCTGGGCGCCGAGGTGACCAACGCCTCGACCACGGGGCTGCTCGACGTGCGCACCCGGTCGTGGGCGACGCCGCTGATCGAGCGGCTGGGCCTGCCGGCCGGGCTGTTCGCGCCGCTGCGGCAGCCGGGCGAGATGGTCGGCGGGCTGCGGCGCGACGTGGCCGCCGAGATCGGCTGGTCGGCCCCGCTCCGTACGGTGGCCTCCCACGACACCGCCTCGGCCGTGGCCGCCGTGCCCGCCTCGGGGCCCGCGTTCGCCTACATCTCGTGCGGCACGTGGTCGCTGGCCGGCGTGGAGCTGACCGGCCCCGTGCTGACGCCGCGCAGCCGCGCCGCGAACTTCACCAACGAGGCCGGGATCGACGGCACCGTGCGCTACCTGCGCAACGTCATGGGGCTGTGGCTGCTGCAGGAGTGCCTGCGGGCCTGGCCGGGCTCCGACCTGGGCGAGCTGCTGAAGGCGGCGGCGGGCGAGCGGCCGTTCGCGGCCGTGGTGAACCCGGACGAGCCGGTGTTCCTGCCGCCGGGCGACATGCCGGCCAGGATCGCCGCCGAGTGCCGCCGCACGGGCCAGCGGCCCCCGTCGTCCCCGGCGGCGTACGCGCGGTGCGTGCTGGAGAGCCTGGCGCTGGGCCACCGGCTGGCGGTGCGGCAGGCCATGGAGCTGTCGGGGCGCGACGTCGAGGTCGTGCACCTGGTGGGCGGCGGGTCGCGCAACGAGCTGCTGTGCCAGTGGACCGCCGACGCGTGCGGGCTGCCGGTGGTGGCCGGGCCCGCCGAGGCGACCACGTTCGGCAACGTGCTGGTGCAGGCGCGGGCGGCGGGGCTGGTGTCGGACCTGGCGGAGATGCGCGCGCTGGTCGCCTCCTCCCAGCCGCTGCGCCGCTACGAGCCCGAGGGCGACGCCCGGGCCTGGGACGAGGCCGCCGCGCGCCTGTCCTGACCTCGCCGTCCGGCTGCCCTGACCTCGCCGTCCCGCTGTCCTGACCGCGCCGTCCCGCAGCCTTGGGCCCTCCGGCCTGCGCGTTTTCGTTTCCCGGCAGAGGGGGAGGAACCGGGCCGGAGGCATCGGGGGGCGTCATGGATCTGGGGTGGCCGCTGCTGCGGCAGCTGACCGG
The DNA here is from genome assembly GCF_006334985.2 of Nonomuraea phyllanthi. GTDB lineage: Bacteria > Actinomycetota > Actinomycetes > Streptosporangiales > Streptosporangiaceae > Nonomuraea > Nonomuraea phyllanthi. The sequence continues at coordinate 445,911 of NZ_VDLX02000008.1, read as the reverse complement.
CAAGGACCGCACAGGGCGGGGAGAGGCGGTGAAGTCGGCCAGGACGGCGGCGCTGCGCGCCCGCACGGCCACGGCCGACCGGGTGGTCAAGTCGATCTGCCCGTACTGCGCGGTGGGCTGTGCCCAGAACGTCTACGTCCGCGATGAGAAGGTCGTCCAGATCGAGGGCGACCCCGACTCCCCCATCAGCCGCGGCCGGCTGTGCCCCAAGGGCGCGGCCAGCCTGCAGCTCACCACCGCCTCCGGCCGCCGGTACAAGGCGCTGCGCCGGGCGCCGGGCGCGGCCGACTGGGAGGAGATCGACCTCGCGGCCGCCATGGACATGGTGGCCGACCGGATCATCGCCACCCGGCGGCGGACCTGGGAGTGGGAGAAGGACGGCAAGCGCGTCAACCGGACCATGGGCATCGCGAGCCTGGGCGGCGCCACGCTGGACAACGAGGAGAACTACCTCATCAAGAAGCTGCTGACGGCGCTCGGCGTGGTGCAGATCGAGAACCAGGCCCGGGTGTGCCACAGCTCGACCGTGGTGGGGCTCGGCACGTCGTTCGGCCGGGGCGGCGCCACCACGTTCATGCAGGACCTCCAGCACTCCGACTGCGTGGTCATCCAGGGCTCCAACTTCGCCGAGGCGCACCCGGTGGGCTTCCAGTGGGTGATGGAGGCCAAGGCGCGCGGCGCGGTGGTCATCCACGTCGATCCGCGGTTCACCCGTACGAGCGCGCTGGCCGACCTGCACGTGCCCATCCGCGCGGGCTCCGACGTGGCCTTCCTCGGCGGGATCGTCAACCACGTGCTGGAGAACGAGCTCTACTTCCACGAGTACGTGGTCAACTACACCAACGCGGCCACGATCCTGCGCGAGGACTACCGCGACGCCGAGGACCTCGACGGCCTGTTCTCCGGCTTCGACCCGGACTCGCGCTCCTACGACGACCAGAGCTGGCAGTACGAGGGCATGCAGACCGTCGCGGCCTCGGGCGAGCGGGACGTCGACTACGAGCGCCGCACGGGCCCGCCGGCGGGACGGCCGGAGATGCAGGGCGGCGGGGGCGTCCCGCTGGACGGCGAGCCGGAGCGCGACGAGACGCTGCGCCACCCGCGCTGCGTCATGCAGGTGCTGCGCCGCCACTTCGCCCGCTACACGCCGGAGATGGTCGAGCGGGTGTGCGGGGTGCCGCCCGAGCTGTTCCTGCGCGTGTGCCGGCACCTGACCGACAACTCGGGGCCGGACAAGACCTCGGAGTTCGTGTACGCGGTCGGCTGGACGCAGCACAGCGACGGCTCGCAGTTCATCAGGACGGCGAGCGTCCTGCAGCTCCTGCTCGGCAACATCGGGCGGCCGGGCGGCGGCATCCAGGCGCTGCGCGGGCACGCCAGCATCCAGGGCTCCAGCGACGTGCCGACGCTGTTCAACCTGCTGCCGGGCTACATCCCGATGCCGCACGCGCACGAAGACCTGAGCCTGCGCAGGTTCCTGCGGGCCGACGCGCCGCACCGGGGTTTCTGGGCCGACATGCCCTCCTACCTGGTCAGCCTGCTGAAGGCGTGGTGGGGCGAGTCGGCCCAGCCGGACAACGACTTCAGGTTCGGCTACCTGCCCAGGCTGACCGGCTCGCACAGCACGTACGACACGGTGCTGGCGCAGCTCGACGGCGTGTGCAAGGGCTACATCCTGCTGGGCGAGAACCCCGCGGTGGGCTCGGCCAACGCCAAGATGCAGCGCCTCGGCATGGCCGAGCTCGACTGGCTGGTCGTGCGCGACTTCAACCTGATCGAGAGCGCCACCTGGTGGAAGGACGGCCCGGAGATCGAGACCGGCGAGCTGTCCACCGCCGACATCGGCACCGAGGTGTTCTTCTTCCCGGCGGCCTGCCACACGGAGAAGAGCGGCAGCTTCACCAACACCAACCGGCTGCTGCAGTGGCACCACCAGGCGGTCGAGCCGGCCGGCGACGCGCGCAGCGACCTGTGGTTCATGTATCACCTGGGGCGGATCATCAGGGAGAAGCTGGCCGGCTCCACCGACCCGATGGACGCGCCCGTCCTCGACCTCACGTGGGACTACCCGGTCGAGGGCCCCGTGGCCGAGCCGTCCGCCGAGGCGGTGCTGGCCGAGATCAACGGCTGGGACGCCGAGCGGCGCCCGCTGCCCGGCTACCAGGCGCTCAAGGACGACGGCTCCACCGCGTGCGGCTGCTGGATCTACAGCGGCGTGTACGCCGACGGCGTCAACCAGGCCGCCCGCCGCAAGCCGCACACCCAGCAGGACTGGATCGCCGCCGAGTGGGCGTGGGCGTGGCCGGCGAACCGGCGCATCCTCTACAACCGGGCCTCGGCCCGGCCGGACGGCACCCCGTGGAGCGAGCGCAAGAAGCTGGTCTGGTGGGACGGCGGCGCGGGCCGGTGGACCGGCTTCGACGTGCCCGACTTCGAGCACGACAAGGACCCCGGCTACCGGCCGCCGCCCGACGCGGAGGGGGTGGCGGCGCTGTCGGGCATCGACCCGTTCATCATGCAGGCCGACGGCAAGGGCTGGCTGTTCGCCCCTTCCGGGGTGGTGGACGGGCCGCTGCCGAGCCACTACGAGCCGCAGGACTCGCCGGTGGCCAACCCGCTCTACGGGCACCAGCGCAACCCGGCGCGCAAGGTCTACCCGCACGCGGGCAACCGCTACCAGCCGAGCGGCGACGAGCCGGGCGCCTCGGTCTACCCGTACGTCGTGACGACGTACCGGCTGACCGAGCACTTCACGGCGGGCGGCATGAGCCGGCACACGCCCTACCTGGCGGAGCTGCAGCCGGAGATGTTCTGCGAGGTCTCGCCCGAGCTGGCCGCCGAGCGGGGGCTCGTGCACGGCGACTGGGCCACGATCGTGACCGCGCGCAACGCCATCGAGGCCAGGGTCATGGTCACCGACCGGATGCCGTCGCTGCACCTGGACGGCCGGGTGCTGCACCAGATCGGGCTGCCGTTCCACTACGGCCCCAACGGCCTGGCCACGGGCGACGCGGCCAACGAGCTGTCGGCGATCTCGCTCGACCCCAACTCCCACATCCAGGAGGTCAAGGCCCTGGCGGCCGACATCCGGCCGGGGCGGCGGCCGCGCGGGCCGGCGCTGCCCGAGCTGGTCAGGTCCTACCAGCGGCGGGCCGGCGTGACGGCCGGCACGGGAACGGAGGCGTGATGGGCCGCGTGGGGTTCTTCACCGACACCAGCATCTGCATCGGCTGCAAGGCGTGCGAGGTGGCCTGCAAGGAGTGGAACGCGGTCCCCGACGACGGCCTGACCTTCACCGGCATGTCCTACGACAACACGGTGAGCCTGAGCGCCGACACCTGGCGGCACGTCGCGTTCGTCGAGCAGCGCCGCCCGCTCGGCCACCAGGAGCCCGGGGTCGGCGACATGGACTTCCGCTGGCTGATGGCCTCCGACGTGTGCAAGCACTGCACGGAGGCGGCCTGCCTGGACGTGTGCCCGACGGGCTCGCTGTTCCGCACCGAGTACGGCACGGTCGTGGTGCAGGAGGACATCTGCAACGGCTGCGGCTACTGCGTGCCGGCCTGCCCGTTCGGCGTGATCGGCAAGCGCGAGAGCGGCGGCCTCGCGGCCAAGTGCACGATGTGCTACGACCGCCTGGGCGACGGCCAGGAGCCGGCGTGCGCCAAGACGTGCCCGACGGACTCGATCCAGTTCGGCGACCTCGACGAGCTGCGCGAGCGGGCCGCGCTCCGGCTCGACCAGGTGCGCGAGGAGGGCATCGGGTCCGCCCGCCTGTACGGGCACGACCCGGACGACGGGGTGGGCGGCATGGGGGCGTTCTTCCTGCTGCTGGACGAGCCCGAGGTGTACGGCCTGCCGCCCGACCCGGTGGTGACCACGAGAGACCTGCCGTCGATGTGGCGGCACGCGGGCGTGGCGGCGCTGGCGCTGCTCGCGGGGGTGGCGGCGACGACGTTCAGCTGGAGGAGACGCGGATGAGCGGGCAGACCGACGTGCGCATGGACGGCTCCGCGGAGGTGCGGACCGACCGCCAGGCCACCCCGGGCTCGGGAGGCCACCGGCGCGAGCGGCGGCCGACGCAGGAGACCTTCGACTCCTACTACGGGCTGCCGGTGCTGAACGAGCCTCCCTGGACGGAGCACGACATCGCCGGCTACCTGTTCCTCGGCGGCCTGGCCGGCGCCTCGTCCACGCTGGCCGCCGCCGCCGAGCTCACCGGCCGGCCCCGGCTGGCCAGGGCGGCCAAGGTGGGTGCCCTGTGCGCGCTGGGCGGCTCGCTCTACGCGCTGATCCACGACCTGGGGCGGCCCGAGCGGTTCGTCAACATGCTGCGGGTGTTCAAGGTGACCTCGCCCATGAGCGTCGGCACCTGGCTCCTCACCGCGTACGGGCCGCAGGCCGGGTGCGCGGCGGCCACGGACCTGGCCGGGCGCTTTCCCCGGCTGGGCCGGGCCGCCACGGTCGGGGCGGCGCTGACGGGGCCCGCGGTGGCCACCTACACCGCCGCGCTGATCTGCGACACCGCGGTGCCGGCCTGGCACGAGGGGTTCAGGGAGATGCCGTTCCTGTTCGCGGGCTCGGCCGCGGCGGCGGCGGGCGGACTCGGCATGCTGGCCGCGCCGCCGGAGGAGGCGGGCCCGGCCCGGCGGGTGGCGGTGCTCGGCGCGGGCGCCGAGTGCGTGGCCGCCATCCGGATGGAGCGGCGGCTCGGCCCGCTGGCCGAGCCGCTCAAGCGCAGCAGGCTGCTGCGCGCCGGCGAGGCGCTGGTCCTGGCGGGCGCGCTGGCGGGGCTGGCCGCGGGCCGGCGCAGCAGGATCGCGTCCATGGCGGCCGGCGCGGCCCTGCTGGCGGGCTCGGCGTGCACCCGGTTCGGGATCTTCCGCGCCGGCATGGAGTCCGCGAACGACCCCAAGTACACCGTCCAGCCGCAGCGCAGGCGGCAGAGGGAGCTGTCATGAAGCGCGAAGCCGTCGCCTACCTGCCGTTCCTCGGCATCGTGCTGGCCACCTGCGCGGCGTCCTGGCTGGCCGGCCGGACGGTGCCGGCCGGCGGGGCGGTGCCGGCCGGCCGGACGGTGCCCGGGCGCCGGAGCCGGAGACGTACGATCGGCAGATGACCGAAAAGACCGAAACCACGCCTGGATGGCTCTCACCGGACGAGCTCGAATCGGTGCGGGGCCAGCTGCCGATCCTCTACGTCGACGCGGTGCCGGTGCGCGTCGACGACACCGGCGTGGTCACCCGCGTCGGCCTGCTGCTGCGCATCGCGCCGGACGGCACGGTCAGCCGGGCGCTGGTCTCGGGCCGGGTCCTGCACCACGAGCGGATCCGCGACGCGCTGCTGCGTCACCTGGAGAAGGACCTCGGTCCCGTGGCGCTGCCCCGCATCCCCGCTTCCCCGCAGCCGTTCACCGTGGCCGAGTACTTCCCGACGCCGGGGGTCACCCCCTACCACGATCCGCGCCAGCACGCGGTGTCGCTGGCCTACATCGTGCCGGTCGCGGGCGACTGCCGGCCCCGGCAGGACGCCCTCGATCTGGAGTGGTTCACCCCTGAGGACGCCGCGTCGCCGGCGGTGCAGCAGGAGATGACCGGCGGGCAGGGGGTGCTGCTCAAGCAGGCGCTCGCCCACGTGGGCTGCCTGCGCTGACCCCCCGCCTCGGGGCGGTCAGCGGCCGGCCGGGGCCGGGGTGCGGAAGGTGTGCGACCGCTTCCCGGCCCGGAACCGGGCGCGGGCACTGAGCCGCCCGCCCGACGGCACCGGGAAGCCGACGGCGATCGCCGTGCCGGGGTTCACCACCTCCACCGTCCGGGCCTTGGCGCCGTTCAGGCTCAGCCGGACCTCGTGCCAGGCCACCTTCGAGCCGTTGGACAGGGTGACCACGAGTTCCTCGCCGACGACCTCGGTCCGCAGCCCGTACGGGACCCGCGGGTCGTCGCCGATGGCGCCGTCGAGGACGAGCATCAGCTCGTCGGCCAGCTCGATTCTGGTGGCGGCCACGTCGTGGCGCTCCCCCGGGTCGGCGGCGAGGTCGTACAGCTCGACCCGGCCCTCGGGTCCGGCGCCGGCGATGTGCGGCGCGAAACGGATGAGCTTCCACCGGCCGCGGCGGATCGCCTGCATCTTGCGCGGCCGGTTCCACACCAGGTGGTCGTGCTGGGGCGCGTGGGTACCGGCGAGCAGGCCGCGGAAGGAGAGCCCGTCGAGGTGGGCGGGCACCGGCACCCTGGCCAGGTCCGCCAGCGTCGGCAGCAGGTCCCACGACGCGACCGGCTGCTTGACCACGCGCGGGCGCAGGCGCGGCGACCAGGCGATGAGGGGCACGCGGATGCCGCCCTCGTACAGGTTGCGTTTGACGCCGCGGTGCGGCCCGTTGGAGTCGAACAGGTCCGGCGTCACGCCCTTCTCGTGATGGGGGCCGTTGTCGCTGGTGAACAGCACGAGGGTGCGATCGGCGACGCCCGCGTCCTTCAGCGCGCGCACCAGCGCCGCCACGTCGGAGTCGAGCCGGGACACCTGCGCGGCATGGCGCCGGTTGGCACCGGTCCACGGCTCGTGCGCGTACTCCCCCGCGTCGCCGGGCACGGCGCTCGGCGCGTGCGGCAGGTTGGTGGGGAAGTACAGCAGGAACGGGTCGTCCCCGGACTTCCGGATGAAGTCGATCGCCCGCTCGCGGAAGACGTCGGGTGCGTACGTCTTGCCGTCGAGGGCCACCTTGGCGCCGTTGTGCCACAGGTAGGTGGGGAAGTAGTGGTGGGCGTGGCGGTGCGTGATGTAGCCGTAGAACTCGTCGAAGCCGCGCTCGTTCGGGTGGGAGGGCTGGCCCGCCTGCTCGGGGCCGAAGCCCCACTTGCCGATGCAGGCCGTCCGGTAGCCGGACATCCGCAGCAGCTCGGCGAAGGTGAGGTCGGCGTCGGTCAGCGCGTGCTGCGGCCCGCCCTCCGGGTTCTCGCGTACGGTGCCGTGCCCGGCGTGCAGCCCGGTGAGCATGGCGCAGCGGGAGGGGGCGCACAGCGGCGCCCCCGCGTACGCGGTCTCGAAGCGCACTCCCTCCTTGGCCATCCGGTCCAGATTCGGCGTGTGGATGAGGCGCTGCCCGTAGCTGCCGATCTCCGACCCGCCGAGGTCGTCGGCCAGGATCACGACGATGTTGGGGCGCGCGGGTAACTCCGCCGCCTCGGCTTTCTGGGACGCTAATGCGGGCACGGCCAGGCCGGCGAGGCTACCGGCGAGCAGGGTGCGGCGCGAGGGCCAGTCGATCACGAAGGCAACTTACCGGAGCCCGGGCGAAACGGCGGACAAATCACCGCCGAACTTCAGTAGTCCCACAGGTGGCAGATCTCCCGCAGCTCGGCCGGCACCTGGTCCGGAGACGGCAGGGGGCGGGCGGCGACGACCGTGCCCGCGCGGATCTTGTCGCGCCAGTCGCCGATGCCCTTGACGAAGGCGCCGTGGTCCTTCTCGCCGTAGGAGAGCATGGCCGGCTCGAACTCCAGGCCCAGGAAGAGGCAGAGCCGCCGCAGCTCGCGCTCCGGGTCGGCGACCAGGTCCTCGTAGCGCAGGGTCAGCCCGTCGAGGTGGGTACGCGCCTCCTGCAGGTGGGTCATGTAGGTGAGGGTGCGCGGCACGGCCTGCTCCATGGGCCGTCTGTCCGGGTCGGCCTCGTGCCAGGACTGCGCGATGGACAGCGGGTGGCGCAGCAGGAAGACGAAGCGCGCGTCCGGCCAGCAGGTCGCGATGCGCCGCCAGGCGAAGACGTTGCTCGGCGTCTTCTCGGCCAGGACCGGCTTGCCGCTGCGGGCCAGCTCGCGGTGGAGCAGCCGGTCCCACACGATGTGCTCGATGTCGCTGTGGGTGTGGCCGAGCGCCTCCATGGCCTGCCGTACGGGATCGGTGCCGAGCCCGACCGTGACCCGCCGGAAGTGCGTCTCGATGGGCGAGTGCACCTGGGAGTGGCTGTCGAGCATCACGCGCAGCAGCGTGGAGCCCGAGCGTACGGACGACAGCAGGAAGACCGGCTCGCGCAGCAGCCGGTCGTGCTCGGGGTCGGCGGGTGGCCGCACCTGGTCGCCCGGCAGCCGCTGGAGTGTCAGCGGCTGGGGCGGCGGTTTGGACGGCTCCTGACGAAGTCGTCGCGTCAGCGTGTATCCCGTCAGGCCCTCCAGCGTGGCGTTGGCCCGGTACCTCCAGCTCATGGCGCTCCACCGTAGACAGCCCCCGTGAACCGGAGGTGAATCCGGCCTGTGAACCCGTCACCCGCGCCGGTGCTCCACCCGGGAGTGCACGACCGCGTACGTGTTGCGCAGCGCCGCCATCGACCGGTCGTAGGACGCCTGCGCCACCCCCGTGAACAGGCAGTCCACCACCATGAGCTGCGCGATGCGGCTGCCCAGCGCGCCGGAGCGGAACTTGGTCTCCCTGGCGGCCGTGGTGAGCGTCACATCGGCGGCGCGGGCCAGCGGCGAGTCGCGGAAGTTCGTGATGGCCACGGTCGCGGCGCCCGATTTGTGGGCGATGGCGAGGAACTCGACGGTGTCCACGGTGGCGCCGGTGTGGGAGACGGCCACGGCCACGCAGCCGGAGTCGAGCGTGGCCGCCGAGGTCCAGGCCGAGTGCGAGTCGTGCCAGTTGATCGCCGTACGCCCGATGCGGGAGAGCTTCTGCTGCAGGTCGAGCCCCACGAGAGAGCTCGCGCCCACGCCGAAGCTGTCGATCCTGCGGGCGGCCAGCAGCAGCGACACGGCCTCGCCCAGCGCCTCCATGTCGAGCGCGCGGGCGGTGTCGGCGATGGACAGCGTCTCGTTCATCGCCACCTTGGAGACGATGCCCTCCAGGCTGTCGTGGCGGTCGATGTCGCCGGAGACCTCCGGCAGGCTCGACGTGGTCAGCTCCTCGCGCGCCACCGCCCTGGCCAGGTCGATCCTGAGGTCCTTGTAGTGGGCGTAGCCCATGCGCTGGTAGAAGCGCACCACCGAGGTCGTCGAGGTGCCGCAGCGCGCGGCCAGCTCGGCGATCGACAGATTCGCGGCGCCGGCGGGGTCGCCGACGAACTCCTCGGCGATCCGCCGCTCGGACGGCCGCAGCGCGGGCATGGCGGCCCGGATGCGGATCAGCACGGTCCCGTCGTCCTCAGCCATCCTCACCCATCCCGCTAAAGGAAAAGAAAGTACCCTGATGGTAGGGTCTGCGTAATTTTATGACCCACTCCCCCGAGGAGACCACATGCCCCGTGGCGCCTACTCCGCGGTCGGCATCGCCGCTGCGTTGTCCCTTGCCCTCACCGCCTGCTCGTCGTCGTCCTCGCCCTCCGGCTCCGCCGCGACGGGCGACGGTGGCGGAGATGCCGGGAAGACCATCGTGGTCGGTGTCACCTCCGACCCCGACACGCTCTTCCCCTGGAAGGCCACCCAGTTCCAGGCCGTCAACGTGCTGCAGAACCTGTACGGCACGCTCACCGAGTTCGACAAGGACCTGAACGTGGTGCCCGGGCTGGCCGAGTCGTGGCAGACCTCGGACGACGGCAAGAAGCTGACGCTCAAGCTCCGCCAGGGAGTCACGTTCGCCGACGGCAGCACGTTCGGCTCCGAGGACGTCAAGTGGTCGCTCGACAAGATCATGGACGAGAAGACGGCGGCCGTGGCCAGGGCGTCGCTGTCGTCGGTGAAGTCCGTCAAGGCCCCCGACGCGAACACCGTGGTGCTGGAGCTGAACGGGCCCGACGCCGCGCTACCCGCCAACCTGGCCACCGTCAACATGGCGATGCTCTCCTCCGACGACACCGAGGACAAGCTCAACGCCACCCCGAACGGCACGGGCCCCTTCACCCTCAAGAACCGGGTGCCGAGCCAGTCGATCACGCTGGCCAGGAACGACGCGTACTGGGGCGACAAGGCCAAGGCCGCGGCGGTCGAGTTCCGCGTGATCCCCGACGAGTCGTCGATCGTGTCGGCCATGCAGTCGGGCAACGTGCAGCTCTCGGTCTTCGACGACCCGCTCGTCGCGCAGACCGCCGAGGCCGGCGGCACGATCACGGTGGCCAAGACGCCGCAGCTCAGCTACCACGTGCTCCAGCTGAACGCGACCCACGGCGACCTCAAGGACGTCAACGTGCGCCTGGCGATCCAGTGCGCCATCGACCGCAAGCAGGTTCTCGACACGGCCGCGCTGGGCGAGGGCGAGGTGACCGGGCCGATCACCGCGCCGGCGTTCAAGTCGGACCCGAACAACCGCCCCTGCCCCACGCGCGACCTGGCCAAGGCGGCCGACTACCTGGCCAAGGCCGGCAAGGCGAGCGGGGTCACCGTCAAGACCATCGTCTCCCAGGGCGAGTACGCGACCTCCGTCAACGAGGCCCAGAACCTCAAGGCGCAGCTCGCCGAGGCCAAGATCAACCTCGACCTGGAGGTGCTGGAGTCCGGCGCGTACGTGGACCGCTGGGTGGCCGCCGACTTCGACGCGGCCGTCGCGCTCAACGGCGGCCGGCCCGACCCCGACGGCTCCTACGGCCGCTACTTCACCAGCGACGGCAACCTGAACAAGGTGGCCGGCTACAGCTCGCCCGAGCTGGACAAGCTGTTCGCCGAGGGCAAGGCGACGACCGACCAGGCCGCCCGCAAGGGCATCTACGACCAGGTCTCGACGCTGCTGGAGCAGAACGCCCCGTGGATCTGGCTGTTCTCCGGCTACACCTACACCGCCACGACGGCCGGCGTGCAGGGGTTCGTGCCGATGGCCAGCGGGTCGCTGCAGTTCCTGCGGACCACCTCCGTCAGCTGATGCGCCTTCGCAACCGCATCCTGACCACGGTGGGCACCCTGTTCGGGGTCGCCGTGCTCGTGTTCGTGATGCTCCGGGCGATCCCCGGCGACCAGATCACGGCGGGGCTCGGCACCGAGGCGGCGGCGCTCACCCCGGCACAGCGGCAGGCGCTGGAGCAGTACTACGGGCTCGACCAGTCGCTGTTCACGCAGTTCTTCTCGTGGCTGGGCAACATGCTGACGGGCAACTTCGGCTACTCGGCCCGCCAGCAGCAGAGCGTGCTCGACCTGACCCTGCACTCGCTGCCGGTGACGATCGAGCTGGCGGTGCTGTCGATCGTGCTGGCCCTGCTGATCGGGGTGCCGCTCGGCATGCTGGCCGCCTCCAGGACGAACTCCGCCAGGGACGCGCTCGGCCAGGTCGTCAGCCTGGCCGGGCTGTCGGTCCCGGCGTTCCTGCTGGCCACCACGCTGCTGTCGGTGTTCGCCGCGTCGTTCGGCTTCAACCCCAACGGGCAGGGCTTCGCCACGCTCGCCGACGACCCGCTGCTCAACCTGCGGCAGATGCTGCTGCCGGCGCTGGTGCTGGGCTTCGGCATCGCCGCGCCGATCCTGCGCACCACCCGTACGGCGGTGCTGGAGGTGCGCTCGGAGGACTTCGTGCGCACCGCCCGCGCCAAGGGCGTGCCGGAGCGGCGACTGCAGGTCAGGCACGTGCTCGGCAACGCTCTCGTGCCGATCGTGACCATGACCGGCCTGCAGTTCGGCTACCTGCTGGGCGGCGCGGTCGTGGTGGAGCAGATCTTCTCCGTGCCGGGCATCGGCAGGCAGGTGCTGCTGGGCATCCAGCAGAAGGAGTACGCGGTCGTGCAGAGCACCGTGCTGGTGATCGCGCTGGCGTTCGTGCTGGTGAACCTGCTGACCGACGCGCTGTACCGGGTGATCGACCCGCGGGTGAGGGCGTCGTGAGGCGCAGTCCCGCCCTGCTGGGGGGCGCGGTGATCCTCGCGCTGCTGGCCGTCGTGGCGGTGGCGTCGTTCGCGGGGCTACTGCCGTACGACCCGATCGCGCAGCACCCGCCCTCGCGCTTCGCCGCGCCCTCGGGTGCGCACCTGTTCGGCACCGACCAGTTCGGCCGGGACGTGTTCTCGCGGGTGGCCTCCGGGGTGGGCAACTCGGCGCTCATCGCGCTCGTCGCGGTGGCGTTCGCGACCGCGGCGGGCACGCTGGGCGGGCTGGTGTCCGGCTTCTACCGGGGCGTCGCCGACGGCGCGATCGGCGGGGTGACGAACGTGCTGTTCGCGTTCCCGCCGCTGCTGCTGGCGCTGTCGCTGGCCTCGGTGCTGGACCGCAACTGGTTCACGATCGCCGTGGCCATCGCCATCGTGTACGTGCCGATCTTCGTCCGCGTCACCCGCGGTCCCGTGCTGTCGCTGCGGGAGATCGAGTACGTCAGGGCGGCCGTCTCGACCGGGATGAGCCGCTGGCAGATCATGTTCCGGCACGTCCTGCCGAACATCACCTCGATCATCGTCATCCAGATCGCGCTGTCGCTGTCGTGGGCGGTGCTGACGGAGGCGTCGCTGAGCTTCCTCGGCCTGGGCACGCCACCGCCCGCGCCGTCGCTCGGCTCGATGATCTACGAGGCGCGCAGCCTCGTCTTCGTGGCACCGTGGACGCTGATCGCGCCGGGCGCGGTCGTCGTCCTGCTGGTCGTGGGGCTCAACCTGCTCGGCGACGGACTGCGCGACACGCTCGACCCACGGAACCGAGGCAGGCGATGAGAGTACTTGGCATGATCTCCGGCACGTCGCACGACGGCATCGACGTGGCCGTGGTGGACTTCCGCCTCACCGGCGGCCTGCTGGAGGGCCGGGTCGGGCACACGGCGAGCACGCCGTACCCGGCGGAGCTGCGGGCCCGGCTGATCGAGGCGCTGCCGCCCGCGCGCACGACGCTGGCCGAGGTGTGCGAGCTGGACACGCTCATCGGGCAGAGCTTCGCCGCCGCCGCGGCCTCGGCCATCGCGCTGGGCGGGCCCGTCGACCTGGTCGTCTCCCACGGGCAGACCGTCTACCACTGGGTGGAGGGCGCGCACGCGCTCGGCACGCTCCAGATCGGCCAGCCCGCCTGGATCGCCGAGCGGACCGGCGTCCCGGTGCTGTCGGACGTCCGCATCAGGGACATCACGGCCGGCGGGCACGGCGCGCCGCTCGTGTCCGTGCTGGACGGGCTGCTGCTCGGCGCGCACGAGGGCGGCGCGGGCGCGCTCAACCTGGGCGGCATCGCGAACATGACCGTGGTGCGCGGCGGCGAGCTGTACGCCTACGACATCGGGCCCGCGAACGCGCTGATCGACGCGGTGGTGACGAGCCGGGCGCTGAACCCCCGCGGCTTCGACGAGGGCGGCCGGATCGCCGCCTCGGGCCGGGTGGACGCGAAGCTGCTCGACGTGCTGCTGGACGAGCCGTACTACGGGCTGCCCGCGCCGAAGAGCACCGGCAAGGAGCTGTTCCACCTCGGGTACGTGGAGGCCGCACTGGCTCAGGTGGGGCACGAGGTCACGGAGGCCGACCTGGTCGCCACGCTCACCGAGCTGACCGTGCGCACGGTCGCCGACGACGTGCGGGCCGCCGAGGTGGGCGCCCTCGTCGTCTCGGGCGGCGGCTGCCGCAATCCCGTGATCATGGACGGGCTGCGGGCGGCGCTGCCGGGCGTGGACGTGGCGCCGTCCGACGACTACGGCGCGCCCTCCGACGACAAGGAGGCCATCGCGTTCGCGCTGATCGGCTGGCTGACCGCGCACGGCCTGCCGGGCACCGTGCCGGGAGGGACGGGCGCGCGGGCCGCCCGCGTGCTGGGCACGCTGACGCCGGGCGCCGGGCCGCTCGCCCTGCCCGCGCCGGTCGCCGAGCCGCCCCGCTCGCTGGTGCTGACGCGATGACCGGGAACGAGGCGGTGGACGCCCCCGCCGGGGTGGTCATGGCCGCGCGGACGCCGTGGTTCGACCTCACCGAGTGCTCCGGCCACCGGACCGTGCGCCGGCAGGACGGCGAGCTCGTGGGCGACGAGCCGATGACCCTGGAGACCGCCCACGACCTCGCCTCGGTCACGAAGGTCCTCGCCACCACCACGGCGCTCATCCGCCTGGTGTCCGACCGGCTGGTGGACCTGGACGCGCCGCTGAGCGCGTACCTGAGGCGCTCGTACGAGGCCATCACGGTGCGGGACCTGCTGCTGCACCGCGGCGGGCTGTGGGAGTGGTGGCCGCTCTACATCCAGCCCGACCTGCCGCCGCCGCGCTACCGGCCCGGCAGGGCCCGCCACTACTCCGACCTGGGCTTCGTGCTGCTCGGCCGGATCGTCGCAAGCGTCACCGGCCTGAGCCTCGACCAGGCCGTGACCGAGCTGGTCACCGAGCCGCTCGGGCTGGCCGCCACCCGGTACGCCCGCCCGGCCGGCCCCGAGGTGGCCATGAGCGCCCTGGACGACCGGGTCGAGATGACCATGCTCGACACCGGACGGCCCTACCCCGTGCCCTACCGCAGCTCCGACTTCGCGCGCTGGCGGCGCGGGTCCGTGCTGGGCGAGGTCTGCGACGGCAACGCCTACCACGCCTTCGACGGGGTCTCGGGGCACGCGGGGCTGTTCTCGACCGTGCCCGACCTGCTCGCGTACGGGCTGGCGATGTCCCGCTACGAGGAGCACGACGGGCTGTGGCGGCCCGAGGTCGCCCGGGAGTTCTTCACGCCGGGACCCGACGCCGGGCAGGCGCTGGGGTTCCGCACGTACGAGCTGGAGCTGTGGGACGAGACCGTGACCGTGCTCGGCCACCCCGGCTTCGTGGGCTGCGCGGTCGGCTTCGTGCCCGGCCGCGACATCGCCCTGGCCCTGGCCAGCAACCGGCTGCTCGTCGAGGGCGAGCCCACCCCCACCGACGCCCTCTGGGCCGGCCTGCTCCGGGCCACCACGCAACGATCGAGGACAGCATGACCCCGCTCCTGGAGATCCGCGACCTGTCGGTCGCCTTCCGCACCCGCAGGCGGGACGTCACCGCCGTCGAGAACGTCTCGATGGAGATCCTGCCCGGCCAGACCGTCGCGGTCGTCGGCGAGTCGGGCTCCGGCAAGTCCACCACGGCGGCCGCGGTCAACCGGCTGCTGCCCGCCAACGGCCGCATCACCGGCGGCCAGGTGCTGTTCGACGGCCGCGACCTGGTCAAGGCGAGCGCGCGCGAGATGAGCGCCATCCGCGGCGCCGGCATCGGCCTGGTCCCGCAGGACCCCATGTCCAACCTCAACCCGCTCATGCGCATCGGCGACCAGATCGCCGAGGCACTCGAGGTGCACGGCGTCGCCACCGGCAAGGCCGCCCGGGCGCGCGTGCTGGAGCTGCTGAACCTCGTCGGCATCCCCGACCCGGCGCGGCGCATCGGGCAGTACCCGCACGAGTTCTCCGGCGGCATGCGCCAGCGCGCGCTGATCGCCATGGGGCTGGCCTGCCGGCCGAAGCTGCTCATCGCCGACGAGCCCACCTCCGCGCTGGACGTGACCGTGCAGCGGCGCATCCTCGACCAGCTGGAGCAGCTCACCGCCGAGATGGGCACGGCGGTCTTCCTCATCACGCACGACCTGGCGCTGGCGGCGGAGCGGGCCGACGTGGTGGCCGTCATGCACCAGGGCCGGATCGTGGAGACCGGCAAGGCGGGGGAGATCCTGGCCGAGCCGGAGCACGAGTACACCAGGCGGCTGCTGGGGGCCGTGCCGAGCCTGTCGTCGGTCCGCGTCGCCGAGCCCGAGCGGGCGGCAGAAGACCTGGTCGTCGTGGAGGGCCTGCGCAAGGTGTTCCCGATCAGGGGCACCGGCGAGGAGCTGACCGCCGTGGACGCGGTCTCGTTCGCCATCCCGCGCGGCCGTACCGTGTCGATCGTGGGCGAGTCGGGCTCGGGCAAGTCGACGACCGCGAACCTGCTGCTCGGCCTGGACGGCGCCACCTCCGGCAGCATCCGGTTCGACGGGACGGACCTGGCGGGGCTCGGCCGGCGGGAGCTGTTCGCCTTCCGCAGGCGGGTGCAGCCGGTCTTCCAGAACCCGTACGCCTCGCTCGACCCGCGCTACCCGGTCGGCAAGTCCATCGCCGAGCCGCTGCGCGTGCACCGCGTCGGCGGCGCGGCCGAGCGGAAGAAGGCGGCGGCCGAGCTGCTGGAGAAGGTGTCGCTGCCGGCGTCCATGGCCGACCGGCTGCCGCACGAGCTGTCCGGCGGCCAGCGCCAGCGGGTGGCCATCGCCAGGGCGCTGGCGCTCTCCCCGGAGCTGGTGGTGCTGGACGAGGCCGTCTCCGCGCTGGACGTGCTGGTGCAGGCGCAGATCCTGGAGCTGCTCGCCGAGCTGCAGCGCGAGCTGGGGCTCAGCTACCTGTTCATCAGCCACGACCTGGCCGTGGTGCGGATGATCTCGCACGCGGTGCACGTCATGCGCAACGGCCGCATCGTGGAGAGCGGCACGGCCGAGGACATCTTCGACCACCCCGAACAGGACTACACCCGCGAGCTGCTGGCCGCGATCCCCGGTGCGGGACCGAGCGGAGAGCGGGGCGGAGAGCGGGGCGGAGGGCAGGGGTAGGGCTGTCCCTACCACGCACATGCCCGTGCGCAGGCTCGATGGCCGCCCGGCCGGCTCGTAGCGTTTACGGCATGAGAACCCTCCAGCGCCGCCTCAGCACCGACACCCGCTACACCCTGCTCGGCCTCCCCGCGGCCGTCGCCTCTTTCACCGTCACGGTCGCCGGGGTCTCCGCGGGCCTCGGCAGCGCCGTCGTCTTCGTCGGCCTGCCGGTGCTCGCCGCGACCGCGGCCGCCTCCCGGCACCTGGCCGACCTCGAACGGGTCGCGCTCCCCGGCGTGCTCGGCCAGCCCGTGGCCCGCCCTGAGTACCCGGCCGCCCCCGCGAGCGCGGGCCTGGTGCGCCGCATGCTGAACCCGATGACCGCCGGGCAGGCGTGGATGGACCTGCTGTACGGGATCGTCGGGTTCCCGTTCGCCCTGGTCTCCTTCATCCTGACCGCCGTATGGTGGACGGGGGCCGTGGCCGGCCTGACCTTCCCCCTCTACGGCTGGGCCATCGCCCGGATCCCCGGCGCCGGGCACGGGCTGACGGAGTGGCTGGGACTGGCCGACACCCCCGTCATGTTCGTGGCCGTCAACACGGCGGTGGGCGCGCTGTTCGCCCTGACGCTGGTGCCGGTGGTCCGGATGGCCGCCCTGATGAAGGCGAGCGTGGCGCAGGCCATGCTCACCCGCGCCGCCTACCCCGGCGGCCACCCCGGCGCCGGCTCCGAGCCCGCGGTGATCCGCGAGCCGGCCTGGTCGGCCCGGTAGCCCATGTCCCTTCCGACGCGGCCGCCTCCACCCCGCACACGGCGGGGGGAGGCGGCCTTCACCTTGTGACGGACCTTGTCCTAGTGGACCGCGTAGGCGCGGATCACCTCCTGCGACAGGGTGTTGCCGTTGACGTCGGAGGCGTTGAGCCGCAGCGAGACGAACCCGGAGGGCGAGCGGCCGATGGTGGCCTCGTAGGAGCGCTCGCCCCTGTCACGCAGGCGGGCCTTCGTCCAGGTGGCGCCGTCGTCGTACGACACCTCCAGCGAGACGTCCTTGATCGCGCTCTGCTCCGCACCCTCCTGCTGGTAGAGGGACAGGCCCAGCTTCCTGCTCGACCGCGCCTGGTTCTTCAGGTCCACCGGCGCGTCGAACGTGGCCAGCAGCAGCGGCACCACGGTCGTGCCGTCGGCGCGTTCCGAGGTGAAGGTCCAGGCGGCCTTCGTGCGGGTGGACAGCTTCGCCCACCCGGCCTCGTTGGTGACGTCGTACTCGATCCGGTACGTCCCCTTCTCCGGCGGGAGCGTGCCCGAGCCGGAGGGCAGGTAGTTTGTCTGCCACAGCAGCGTGTCGCCCTGGTAGAGCCGGAAGTCGGTCTTCAGGCCGTGCTCGAAGTCGCTGGTGTAGGCCGCGCCGTAGTTCCGGTCGGCGTCCACGAAGCCCTGCATCGACAGGCGGAGCAGGTCGCCCTCCCTGCGCAGCGGGTTGCGCGGGTTGATGCCGGGCAGCAGCGGCTGCTTGAACACCGTCCGGCTGACCCGCTCCCCCTTCTCATAGGGGCGGAACTCCGGCGACGACAGGCCCATGAGCACCGTGTCGGGGTGCGGCCACATGTTGTTGTAGGACCGCTCGGGGCTGCCCGCCGACGTGCTCCACCGCAGCTCGGGGTCCGGGGTGACGTAGTCCGTACGGGTGCGCGGCGTCTTGGCCATGGGGTGGTTGGTGGAGATGGAGGAGGTGTCCCACGGCTCGAAGACGAACCTGGCCTCGTTCACCGTCACGTCGTCGGCCAGCTGGCTGTGGTAGCCGGTCTCGATCCTGGCCAGCGACCTCGACCTCACCACGTACGTGAGCGAGTCGCGCACCCGGCCCTGCTCGCGCAGGTACAGGTCGTACAGGTACGGGCTGGCGACGACGCCCTTGGCCACGATCGGCACCGGCAGGCGGCGCAGCCGTTCGACCAGCTTCGTCCCCTCCTCGTGCGTCAGGCGCACGGTGGGGACGGACAGCTTGACCCGGTTGCCGCCGGTGGTGACGTCGGCGCCGGGCTTGTCGCTGTAGACGGCGACCATGGCCGCCCCGGCCGCCGCCGCCGCGTTGGACTGGGTGGAGACGGGCACGCCGTCGGTGCGCCGGATGACGGCGAGCTTGCCGCGCAGGTCGCGGGCCTTGATCTCCTCGGCGCTGCCCCGGCCGGCGTCCACGGCCATGAGCAGCCGGGTGCCGTCCAGGCGCGGGTACTCGGTGGCGAAGTCGCTGAACTGCACCGGGTCGACGTAGTACGGGTCCAGGCGCAGGCCGAGCGTGGAGAAGGTGATCTGGGGGGCGGTCAGCCGCCAGCGGGTGGCGACGGTGAAGGTGCCCTTGGTGACCTTCCTGGTGGGCTGCACGAACAGCCGCTCCTCGACCTGCCCGCCGGGCGTGATCGTGGTGCCGCCGCGCAGCGCGGTGCCCTTCCCGGCCGAGCGGTACCACATGAGGGCCGCGGCGGCCCCGGTGTTGCGCTTGGTCCTGTGGTCGGGCGTCTTGACCTCGACCTCGACGGCCTTGCGGGCGTCCAGGACGACCTCGGTGTTCTCGGTGATCGTCATCTCCGGATCGCCGAGCAGGCTCTCGTTGAGCGGCTTGCCGGTGGCGGTGCTGTCCTGGGTGGCGGGCATGGTGAAGATGTGGCCGAGCACCGAGTAGGTGCCGGGCTTGACGAGCAGGCAGGTGCCCGAGCCGTACTTCTGGTCGGTGCAGGGCTGGGACGGGTCGCCGGGCAGCACGCGCCCGACGAGGGTGCCCTCGTCCAGGTTGAGCACGGTGAAGCCGCCGCGTCCTGGGCGGCCGTCCCTGGCGATGCCGCGCACGCGCAGCTCGACCCGCTTCACGTCCACGCTGCCGGTCAGCAGCGTGCGCACCGTGCCCCCGCCGCCCGCGAGGGTGGCGGTGAGCTCCTGGCGCAGCAGCCCCGGCCGGTCCGCCGAGGCCGTCACCCGCACCTCGGCCGTCCCTCCGGCCGGCACGGTCAGCTGGGCGGGCTCGACGGTGAACCCGTCGCCTGCCGACAGGGCGAGCTCGGCGGGGGCCTGGCCGAGGTTGTGGTAGCCGACGGTGAGGCTCTTCCGCTCTCCCACGGTGAGCTTGCCGAAGCCGGCCGACCCCGTGGAGGCGGCGACCGTGCCCTTGAGCGCGGCGGCCACGTCGATGCGGCCCGCGCCCTGGGCGTCCACGGCGATGCCCTCGCCGGGCTCGGCGGCGGCCATGAGCAGCGACTTCAGCTCGTTGCCGGTGACGCCGGGGCGGGCCTGGCGCAGCAGCGCGGCGGCGCCCGCCACGTGCGGGGTGGCCATCGAGGTGCCGGACAGCGTGAGCTCGCCGCCGCCGGTCCTGGCGGCGGTGATGTCCACGCCGGGGGCGGTGACGTCGGGCTTGACGGCCAGGTCGGCGGTGATCGGGCCCTTGCTGGAGAAGTCGGCGAGCTTGTCCTGCTTGTCCACCGCGCCGACGGTCAGCGCCTCGGGGGCGTCGCCCGGCGAGCCCACGCACTCGTCGCAGCCGCCGTTGCCGGCGGCGACCACGAACAGCGTGCCGTACTGGCGGGTGAGCTCCGTGACGGCCGCGGTGAGCGGGCCGCCCTGCTCGGGGCTGCCGAGGCTCATGTTGACGATCGCGGCGTGCTGCTCGCCGGCCGCCCACTCCATGCCGTCGATGATCCAGGACAGCTGCCCGTAGCCGTCCGCCCCGAGCACGCGCCCGCTGAGCAGCGTGGCGCCGGGCGCGACGCCCTTGGCGACGCCGCCGGCCCCGATGCCGGCGATGGTGCTGGCGACGTGGGTGCCGTGGCCGTGGGGGTCGCCCGCGGCGCTCTCGCCGGTGAAGTCGCGCTGGGAGGCCACCTTG
Organism: Nonomuraea phyllanthi; assembly: GCF_006334985.2. Lineage (GTDB taxonomy): Bacteria > Actinomycetota > Actinomycetes > Streptosporangiales > Streptosporangiaceae > Nonomuraea > Nonomuraea phyllanthi. The sequence continues at coordinate 425,670 of NZ_VDLX02000008.1, read as the reverse complement.
CCCGCCAGGTCGGGGTGGGTGGCGTCCACGCCGGTGTCGAGCACGGCCACGGTGGTGCCGGTGCCGTCGTACCCGGCGGCCCACGCCTCGGGAGCGCCGATCTGCGGCACGCTCTGCTCCAGGTCCGGCTCCACCTTGCGGTCGAGCCAGATCTTCTCGACGCCGGCGAGCGGGCCGGCCGCGCGCAGCGCCGGCGTGGCGAGCCTGGTCAGCTCGGCCCCGAAGGCCGCCGCGTCGTCCGTGGCGACCTGGACGGCCGCGCCGCCGATGCTCTCCAGCGTGCGCACCTGCTTGACGGCGGGGATCGCCGCCTTGGTGGTGTTGCCGGTGTACGTGAGGATCAGCGGGATGGCCGAGCCGTAGCCCTGCTCGGCTAACGCGGTCACGTTGAACAGGGCGCTGTCGAGCCGCTGGGGGACCAGGGTGGCGACGTCGTCGGGGATGACGGTCAGGCCGTCGTCCGACTCCAGCACCTGGAACGTCGGCACGGACCCGTCCGCCCGCGGCGCCGGGGTGACCGTCACGGCGTGGTGCCCGCCGTCAACGGCCCGCACCTCCACCTGGTCGCCGGTGATCAGGGTGATCTCGTCGCTCGCGGGGGCGCTCGTGAACGCCCCCGGCGGCGAGGTGGCGTCCGCGTGCGCGCCGGGCGCCGCGAGCACCGAGACGACCATGACCATGGAGACGGCCGCAGCCCGCCATCGCCCCATGGACGACCTCCAAGAAATAGGTGAGCCAGAAATGCGGTAAGCACGAATACCGCATTCCTAGTCATCCGGGGGTGACGGTGTCCATGAGGTTGATGTGGCCACTTCCCGACTTGTCGCGAATCCGCCAGCACGCCGGCGCAGGGGGCCGGCCGCGCCTCAGCGGCCGCGCCGCAGCGAGGTGACCAGGCGGCGGCCGAGCAGGACGAGGTAGACCGCCCACCCGGCGGCGAGCAGGGCGAGCGCGGCCACCGGCGGCCAGCCGGGCAGCTCGGCGACGGCCCGCCGTACCAGCGTCACCGTGATCGGCACCGTGTAGAGGGCGAAGAAGCCCAGCCCGAGCACCCGCCCCACCACCAGGAACCACGCGTAGACGCGGACGCTGCGGCGGGCCGGGACCGGCCGGCGGGCGAGCGCCGCCCGCAGGTACGCCTGCGCGTCCGCCATCAGGTTCTTGTCCCCGGCGGCGTTGGCGAAGGCGTAGTAGACGTCGGTCCGCATGAAGAACAGGAACTGCCAGGCGATCTGCGACAGGCAGATGAGCACCGCCAGCCGCACGAGGGGCAGGTCGGCGGCGTACAGGACGCACGTTCCCGCGCAGACCACGAACCAGTCGGCCCGCATGCCGGCCAGGTGGGCGCGGTAGCGGGCGCGCCTGGGGACGCCCCAGATGCCGGTGATCCTGGTCTGCACGACCAGGAACTGCAGCCGGGTGCCGAGCGACAGCTCCGCCCGGACGCCCAGCGACCGGGCGGCGGCGATGTGGCCGAGCTCGTGCACCAGCACGAGGATCCACGAGCCCACGGCGAACGCGACGGTGAAGGTGAGGCTGTCGGACCACACCAGCGACGACAGTCCGGGCATGACCCGCGGCTCGGCGACCGCGGCGGCCACGGCCGCGGCGGTCAGCAGCAGCAGCGCGGCGTGGGCGGGGCGGGAGAAGAGCCAGGCCACGTGGCCCGGCCGGATCCGGTCCCAGAGGTTCGGGCGGGGACGCGGCCGGCTCAGCAGCCCCGCCCCTTCGAGGCCGGTGACGAACTCGGCCACGTCCACGTCCACGCCATGCTCGGCCAGGACCCGGGCGCGGGCCTCCTCGGCCGTCCTGGTGCCGTCGAGCGCCGCGATCACGGCCGCCGCCACCCCAGGCACGTTGACGAACGTCTCGCCGTTGCCGATCACGTAGTCGTCCGGCCCGTCGGCGACGACGCTGAGGAACGACAGGTCGGTCCTCACGTCCGCGACCACGAAGGCTCCCCCGCCGGTTCCCTCACGCGCAGACCTCGCAGTCGGGCAGCCGGTCGAAGTCGCGGGTGGTGGTGGTGAGCGTGAGCAGGTCGAGCCAGACGCCGCGCCCCTCGATCGCCGGCGCGCCGGTGCCGGTCAGGTGGCGGATCACCTCCGAGGCGAGCACGCCCGACACGATCCCGCACAGCGGCCCGAACGACGGGATCGTGCGGCCGGGGTTGTCGCTGACCGGCAGCGTGGCGGAGCCGTAGCGCTCGGCGAGCGCGCGTTCCTGGCAGGCCAGGCAGCCGGTCCTGCCGGGCACGACGAGCGGCCCGAGCAGGCCGACGTGCTGGTTGAAGCCTCCGGTGACGAACGGCGTGCCGGCCTCGACGCAGGCCCGGTTGACCCACCGGCCGATGTGCGGCTGCGGCGTGTCCACGGTGTTGACCACGAGATCGGCGTCGGTGACGACGTCGCCGGGGCCGGTGATGCGCCGCTCGACCTGCCTGACCTCCAGGTCGGGGCAGTGGTCGAGAAGGGTGCGGGCGGCGGCGGCCGTCTTGGGCTCGCCGACGTCTCGGGGGGAGTAGAGGTGCTGGCGGTGCAGGTTGCTGAGCTCCACCCGGTCGTCGTCCAGGATCGTCAGCCGGCCCACGCCGGAGGTGGCGAGGTGGAGCGCGACCTGCCCGCCGATGGCTCCCGCGCCCAGCACCGCGACGTGCCTGCCCGCCAGGCCGGCGACGGCCGCGGCGGCCTGCTCCGCCGGATGGAACATGGACAGCCACAGGCCGAGCCGGGACAGCCTCGCGTCGCCGGTCACCGCCTCCAGTTCGGCGTCGGTGACGAGGATCCGCGCGGCCCTGAGCTGCTCGACCGCCGCGTCGACGTCGGCGGGTTCGACACCGTCGACGAGCTCGCGCAATTCGCGCTGCTCGACGGGCGACTGCGCGCAGAGCCGGATCAGGCGGCGCAGCGGCGGCGGGGCCGGGTCCAGTATTTGGCCGGTCGGCGGGAAATCGCCGAGCCGGACCCGCCCATGCGTCTCGTCAATGAAAAGAGGAAAAGCCGGATTCACCTGAATCCTTGCCATGAAAGCCGCTCCAGGGCAGGTCGGAGGCGGGCCTCCTGCGGGCGGGGGCCTCCGCAGGAGGCCGCGCGAACGGTCAGCAGCTGTTGCTGTTGCCCGTCGTCTCGACTTCTTCGACCTTCTTGATCTCGATCGTCATGTGCGATCCCTCCGTCGATCTCGATTGGCCGATGTGATAGTAAATTAAAACGCCCGAGAAAGGGGAGACCCAATGTAAGGAAATCGCGTTATGTCCGAGTGAGAAAGTCGAGCGCGCGCTTCCACATGAGCGCCGCCGACTCCGGCGCGTAGTCGGGCAGGCCGGGATCGGCGAAAAGGTGCCGCTCCCCCGGATAGACGAACCGCTCGAACCCCGGCCCCACCGCCGCCGCGAGCCGGTCGATCTCCTCCACGTCCAGCCACGGGTCGTGCTCGGCGTAATGCACCTGCACCGGGACGCCTCGCGGCCACTCCCCCTCCGGGGCGACCCCGCCGTGGAAGAGCAGCGCGCCCCGCGCCATCGGGTGCGTCGCGGCGAGCGACTGCGCCCCGTACGCCCCCAGCGAGAACCCGGCGAACACCACGGGCCCCGTCACGTCCTCGCCGATCCGGCGGAAGCGGCGCTCGATCTCCCCGAAGCCGAGCGCGTCGCGCTTGCGCAGGCCGGACGCGACGTCGGCGAAGATCTCGCCGTCGTAGTAGTCGGGCGTCCGCACGACGTGCCCGCCCGAGCGCAGAACCTCCGCCGCCACGCCGACCCCCGGGCGCAGGCCCTGTGCGGAGTGCAAGAGGACGATCTCTGCCATGACGACTGTGTACCACCGGGACACGGGGTGGGCCAGCGTTGCCCGGCGGGACCCGATTGCTTAACGTGCTACAGGGCGATTTATCACCTTTTCAATCGCCTTTTCCGCCTCTACATGGGAGCCGCCTGACATGCACGATGACCGCAACCTGGTCGAGGCCCGACTGAAGCGGGTGCTGGACGAGCGCGTCCGCCCGGCCGTCCACCCCGAGTCCGTGCCGCTGGAGGTGGCCGTCTGGCACGCGCCGGGAGAGCCCGTACCGGTCGCGGAAGGGCTGGCGGCGACCCCGGAGCCGATCGCGCCCGGGACGGCATGGGGCGCGCCGTGGGGCACGAGCTGGTTCACGGTCACCGGCACGGTGCCGGCCGCGTGGGCGGGCAGGACCGTCGAAGCCCTGCTCGACCTGGGCTTCAACGAGAACTCGCCGGGCTTCCAGTCCGAAGGGCTGGTCTACCGCCCCGACGGCTCCCCGGTGAAGGGCCTCAACCCCCGCAACCAGTGGGTACGCGTCGGCTCCCCCGTCTCCGGCGGCGAGCGCGTGCACCTGCACATCGAGGCCGCCTCCAACCCGGTGATCCTCGGCCGCCCGGCCTTCCAGCCCACCCTCCTGGGCGACAAGGAGACGGCCGGCACCGAGCCGCTCTACCGGCTGGGCCGGATGGACCTGGCCGTCTTCGACGAGACCGTGTGGCAGCTCGTGATGGACCTGGAGGTGCTGGGCGAGCTGATGGCGGAACTGCCCGCCGACGGCGCCCGGCGCTGGGAACTGCTGCGGGCCGTCGAGCGCGCGCTGGACGCCCTCGACCTGCAGGACGTGGGCGGCACGGCCGCCGCCGCCCGGGCCGAGCTGACCGGCGTCATGTCGTCCCCCGCGGCGCCGTCGGCCCACCGGATCAGCGCGGTCGGGCACGCCCACATCGACTCGGCGTGGCTGTGGCCGCTGCGCGAGACCGTGCGCAAGGTGGCCCGCACCGCCTCGAACATGACCGCGCTGCTGGAGGACGAGCCGGACTTCGTGTTCGCGATGTCGCAGGCGCAGCAGTGGGCGTGGATCAAGGAGCACCGGCCCGAGGTGTGGGCGAAGGTGACCAAGGCGGTGGCCTCCGGCAGGTTCGTCCCGACGGGCGGCATGTGGGTGGAGTCCGACACCAACATGCCCGGCTCGGAGGCCATGGCCAGGCAGTTCGTGCACGGCAAGCGCTTCTTCATCGACGAGTTCGGCATCGACAACGAGGAGGTCTGGCTGCCGGACACGTTCGGGTTCGCGGCGGGGCTGCCGCAGATCATCAAGGCGGCCGGGTCGAAGCGGCTGCTCACGCAGAAGATCTCATGGAGCCAGACGAACACGTTCCCCCACCACACGTTCCTGTGGGAGGGCATCGACGGGACGCGGATCTTCACGCACTTCCCGCCCGTCGACACCTACAACTGCTCGATGAGCGGCCGGGAGCTGGCGCACGCCGCGCGCAACTTCAAGGACAAGGGCGTCGCGCGCCACTCGCTCGCGCCGACCGGCTGGGGCGACGGGGGCGGCGGCACCACGCGCGAGGTGGTCGCCAAGGCGGCCAGGGTCCGCGACCTGGAGGGCTCGCCGGCCGTCACCTGGGAGCCGCCCGCGGCGTTCTTCGCCAGGGCCGAGGCCGAGTACCCCGACCCGCCGGTCTGGGTGGGCGAGCTCTACCTGGAGCTGCACCGCGCCACCCTCACCAGCCAGGCCAAGACCAAGCAGGGCAACCGGCGCAGCGAGTCGCTGCTGCGCGAGGCCGAGCTGTGGGCGGCGACCGCGGCCGTACGCACCGGGGCGCCGTACCCGTACGAGGACCTGGACCGGATCTGGAAGACGGTGCTGCTGCACCAGTTCCACGACATCCTGCCGGGCTCGTCGATCGCGTGGGTGCACCGGGAGGCGCGCAGGACGTACGAGCGGGTGGCCGAGGAGCTGAACGGCATCATCGACGCGGCCCAGCGCGCCCTGGCCGGCGACGGCGACCGTACGGTGGTCTTCAACGGCGCGCCGCACGCCCGCCGTGGCGTGCCGGGCGGCGGCGCCGGGGCCGGCTCCGGCGCGGGAGAGGGACGGGCGAGCGCCCGCGACGGCGGCGGTTTCGTGCTGGAGAACGACCTGCTCAGGGTGGAGATCGACGCCCGCGGGCTGGTGGTCTCGGCCTACGACCGGACCGCGCGCCGCGAGGCCGTGGCGCCCGGTCAGGCCGCCAACCTCCTGCAGCTCCACCCCGACTTCCCCAACAAGTGGGACGCCTGGGACGTGGACCGCTTCTACCGCAACACGGTCACGGACCTGGTCGAGGCCGACGAGGTCCGCCTCGACGGCGGCACGGTGCGCGTGCGGCGCTCGTTCGGCTCGTCCTCGGTCACGCAGACGCTCTCGCTGGCCGGCGGGCGGCTGGACATCGACACGGAGGTCGACTGGCACGAGACGGAGAAGTTCCTCAAGCTGGCCTTCCCGCTGGACGTGCACGCCGACCGGTACGCCTCCGAGAGCCAGTACGGCCACGCCTTCCGCCCCACGCACACCAACACGAGCTGGGAGGCGGCCAAGTTCGAGGCGTGCAACCACCGCTTCGTGCACGTGGAGGAGCCCGGCTGGGGCGTCGCGCTGGTCAACGACTCGACCTACGGCCACGACGTCACCCGCACGGTCACCGGGTCGGGCACCACGACGACGGTGCGCGCCTCCCTGCTGCGGGCCCCGCGCTTCCCCGACCCCGAGACCGACCAGGGCGTGCACCGCTTCCGCCACGCGCTCGTGCCGGGTGCGGCGATCGGCGACGCGGTGCGCGAGGGCTACTTCGTCAACCTGCCCGAGCGGCGCGTGACCGGCGCCGCGTCCGAGCGGGTGGAGCCGCTGATCGCGGTGGACGACGACGCGGTGGTGGTGACGGCCGTCAAGCTGGCCGACGACGGGAGCGGCGACGTGATCGTGCGCTTCCACGAGTCCAGGGGCGGACGGGCCCGCGCCACGCTGACGCCGGGCTTCCCCGTCGCCGGGGTGGTGGCCACCGACCTGCTGGAGCGCCCGACGGGCGAGGGCTCGCTGACCGTGTCGCTGCGCCCGTTCCAGCTGGTCACCCTGCGCCTGAAGCGGGCCTGACCGCCGCCGGGCCGGGCGGAGGTCCCGCAGGGGCTAGCCGCCCAGGCGGGGCGCGTACGTGGCGTGGAAGACGAGGGAGGCCGCGCCGATCGCGGCGGCGTCGTCCGCGATCGGCGAGGTCTCCACCCGCACCGCGTGCAGCCGCCTGGCCAGCGGCCGGTCCGCCACGGCCCGCGCGATCACCTCCCGGTAGATCTCCCCGGCCGCGCCGAGCGCCGGCCCGCCGAGCACGAGCAGGTCGATGTCGAGCATGTTGACCACGCTCACGGCGGCGTCGGCCAGCCGCCCCGCCACGTGCTCGATCGCCCGCCGCGCCGCCGGCTCGCCCCGGGCGGCGGCGGCGCAGACGTCCGCGTGGGGCAGCCCCGTGGCCGCCTCGATGGCGCTCGGGCAGCAGACCGCCTCCACGCAGCCCCGGTTGCCGCAGTAGCACTCCGGGCCGTCGGGCTCGACCGTGATGTGGCCGAACTCGGCCGCGTTCAGCGACCGGCCCCGGTACACCTGGTCGTCGAGGAAGATCCCGCCACCGATGCCCGTCCCCAGGTACAGGTAGGCGAAGCTGGGCGTGGCACGCGCTGTCCCGGCCCACCGCTCGCCGATGGCCGCGGCGGTGGCGTCGTTGTCCACGGTCACCGGGAAGCCGGCGTGCCGGCACAGCAGCGCCTTGATCGGCACCTGGTCCCAGCCGGGCAGCCGGGGCGGCGAGATCATCACGCCGTCCGCGTCCAGCGGCCCCGGGCAGGCCAGCCCCACCCCGAGCACCTTGCCGTCGGGCACCCGCGCCTCGCGCAGGATGCGCCGCGCGGCCCTGGCCATCTGCCGGACCACCGACTCGGGACGCAGCCCGGCGCGTACGGGCAGGCGCGACCGCGCGACGGGCCGTCCGGCGAGGTCGGCCAGCACGCAGGAGATCTCCTTGGGGTCGAAGTGCACGCCGACCGCGTATCCGGCGGCCGGGTCGACGCGCAGGATCGTGCGGGGCTTGCCGCCGCCCGACGGCTCGGACCCGTCCTCGACGACGAGCCCCTCCTCCAGCAGCCGGCGCACGATCACGGAAACCGTCTGCGCGGTGAGCCTGGTGCGGGCGGCGATCTGGACCCGGCTGATGCCGTCGGAGGCCTGGATGCTCTCCAGCACCACGGCCCGGTTGTAGCTCCCCACCTCGGGCAAATTCGTGCCCAGTCGCATGTGAGACATGTCACCACAAAGTGTTGACTTAGTAAATCAAAAAGATTTACCTTCTGCGCAAAGCCCAGCCAACACGGGGAGACCGTGATGAAACGTACGCTGGCCGGTTCCCTCCTCCTCCTGACGGCCGTCGCCGGATGCGGATCAGACCCCGAAGAGCCCGCCTCCGGCGGCAAGGAACTCGAGGTGCTCTACAAGGTCGAGCCCACCTGGCCGCATCTGGAGAAGATGCTCGGCGACGCGAAGAAGCAGTACGAATCCGCCCACCCCGGCGTCACGATCAAGCTCACGCCCGTCCAGGGCAACAACGAGGCCTACTACACCAAACTGGCGCTGCTCAACCGCTCCCCCGACTCGGCTCCCGACCTCTACTACCACGACACGTTCCAGGTCAACGCGGACGTCGCGGCCGGCAAGCTGGCCCCGCTCGACGACTACCTGGCGAAGTGGCCCGACTGGACCGCCCAGTTCCCCGACTCGGTCAAGCAGGCCGCCAAGGGCCCCGACGGCAAGATCTACGGCGTGCCGATCAGCACGGACACGCGCGGCCTGTGGTACCAGAAGGACGTCTTCGCCAAGGCCGGCCTGCCGGTCCCGTGGGAGCCGAAGACGTGGAACGACGTGCTGACGGCGGCCCGTACGATCAAGCAGAAGCTGCCCGGCGTGGTGCCCTTCAGCATGTACTCCACGAAGATCCACGGCGAGGCGTCGACCATGCAGGGCTTCGAGATGCTCCTGTACGGCACGCCCGGCGGCACCCTCTACGACGAGACGCAGAAGAAGTGGGTGGCGGGCGGCAAGCAGTTCACCGACGCGCTGGCGTTCATCAACACCATCTACCGCGAGGAGCTGGGCCCCAAGCAGGCCGACGCCCACAACGCCAAGCTGTCCGACAAGAACAACTTCGAGTGGTTCCCCGACGCCAAGCTCGGCATCGCGCTCGACGGCGCGTGGACGGCGGCGGCGTGGAAGCCGACCAGCACCAAGCCGTGGCCGCAGTGGCAGGACAAGATGGGCTGGACGGCCATGCCGACGCAGAACGGCGAGGCCCCCGGCGCGGTCAGCATGTCGGGCGGCTGGGTCATGGCGATGAGCGCCTTCACGAAGAACAAGCAGGAGGCGTTCGACTTCATCACCGTGGCCACGAACAAGCAGAACTCGATGACGTACTCCGTGGGCACGGGTGACCTGGCCCCCCGCAAGGACGTGGCCGCCGACCCGAAGTACAGCGCCGACAATCCGAGCGTCAAGTTCTTCACCGACCTGGCCTCCGTGACCCACTACCGGCCGGCCTTCGAGGCGTACCCGAAGGTGTCGGCCCAGATCCAGGAGGCCATGGAGGCGGTCACGACCGGCTCGCGCAGCCCTGAGGAGGCCGCGGCGGCCTACGCCGAGGCGCTGCCCGGAGCCGTCGGGGGCGCCGACAAGGTGCTCGCCCCATGACGGTCACCGCCGCGCCGCACCCGCCCGTGACGAGCCCGCCGGTGCGCGGCTCGGCACGGCGGGGGGTGCTGCGCTGGCTGCTGCCGCTCGGACCGGCCCTCGTCCTGCTGGTCCTCTTCCTGGCGGGGCCGATCCTGTGGAGCGTCTACATCGCGTTCACCAACGAGGCGCTGACGGGCTCGGCCTCGGTCGACTCGCGGTTCGTCGGCCTGGCCAACTTCGTCAAGCTCTTCGGTGACCCCAATTTCCTGAACTCGTTCCTGCTGACGTTCGTCTTCGTGATCGGCTCGGCGGTCATCGGCCAGAACACCCTGGGCCTGGTCATCGCGCTGCTCCAGCGCGGGCGCGGCCGGGTGACGCGCGGCGTGGTCAACGGCGTGGTGATCGCCGCCTGGGTCGTGCCGGAGGTCGTGGCCGCGGCCTGCTGGTTCTCGTTCCTGGCCGAGGAGGGCACGCTCAACACGGTGCTCGGCATCTCGCAGGAGTGGCTCTACACGGCGCCCATGCTGGCGGTCATCCTGGCCAACATCTGGCGCGGCACGGCCTTCTCGATGCTCGTCTACTCGGCCGCCCTCTCGGAGGTGCCCGCCGACCTGCTGGAGTCGGCCGCGGTCGACGGCGCGGGTCCCGGCCGCCGGCTGCTGCACATCACGCTCCCGCTGATCCGCCGCTCGATCATGGCCAACCTCATGCTGATCACGCTGCAGACCCTGGCGAGCTTCGGGCTCATCTACGCGCTGACCGGCGGCGGCCCCGGCACGGCCAGCCAGACGACGCCGCTCTACATGTACGAGCAGGCGTTCCGCTACTTCGAGATCGGCTACGGCTCGGCGATCGCGCTGGTGCTGCTGGTGATCGGCGCGCTGTTCTCGCTGGTCTACCTGCGGCTGATCAAGGTGGAGGAGGCATGACGAGGCCGGCCGCCCGGGGGGCGGCGCTGCTGGCGCTCGCGGTCATCACGCTCGCCTTCCTCGGCCCGTTCCTGTGGGTGCTGATCGCCTCGTTCCAGCCGGAGGCGACCCTGGCCGCCCAGCCCACGCTCAGCTTCTCGCTGGACAACTTCAAGGCGGTGCTGACCTGGGAGACGATCATCCTGCCGCTGATCAACTCGGTCGTCATCTCGGGCGCGACCGCCGTGCTGACGGTCCTGGTGGCCGGGCTGGCGGCCTACCCGCTCTCGCGCTACCAGCTGCGCTACCGCCGCCACTTCATGCTGACCCTGCTGTTCACCACGGGCCTGCCGGTCACGGCCATCCTCGTCCCGGTTTACGCGATGTTCTTCCGCTTCAACCTGTACGGCTCCGTGCCGGCCATGGTGCTGTTCCTGACGGCGAGCTCGCTGCCGTTCTCGATCTGGATGATGAAGAACTTCATGGACGGGGTGCCGGTGAGCCTGGAGGAGGCCGCCTGGGTGGACGGCGCGGGGTGGCTGCGGTCGCTGACCGCGGTGGTGGGGCCGCTGATGGCCCCCGGCGTCGCGGTGGTGGCCATCTTCGTGTTCGTCGGCCAGTGGGGGAACTTCTTCGCCCCGTTCGTCCTGCTGGACACCCCGGAGAAGCAGCCGGCGGCGGTCACCGTCTACACGTTCTTCTCGCAGTACGGGCAGGTCGCCTACGGGCAGCTGGCCGCGTTCTCGATCCTCTACACCGCGCCGGCCGTCGTGCTCTACGTGGCGGTCAACAAGTACCTGGCCGGCTCGTTCAGCTTCGCCGGCTCGGTGAAGGGCTGAGCTCCTCCCCCCGGCGGGCGCCCGCCGGGGGGGAGGAGGCCGGGGTCAGGCGCAGGTGTAGCCGGAAGGCGTCTGCGTGTTGCCGTTGGGCCGGCTGACCTGGAAGCCGAACGAGGTGCTCGCGTTCGGCGCCAGGGTGCCGTTGTAGGCGGCGTTCTTGGCGGTGACGGTCTGCCCGCTGACGGTGACGGCCGCGTTCCACGAGCCGACCAGCGTGTGCCCGCTGGGCAGGGTGAAGGTGACGGTCCAGCCGGTGATGCCCGAACTGCCGGTGTTGGTGACGGTGACGGGCTGCACGACGTACCCGCCGTTCCACTGGGTCTGCACCGTGGGGGTGGCCGTGCAGGTGCCGCCGGGGCCGGGGCCGCCGTCGCCTTCCGTCGTGGTGAAGGAGCCGGTCGAGGAGTTCGACGACAGGTTGCCGGCGCCGTCACGCGCCCGGACGTACACCTGGTACTGCGTCGAGGCGCTCAGCCCGGTCAGCGTGATCGAGTTGGTGCTGGACTGCCCGAGCAGCTGGTCGTTCGAGCCCTGCTCGCGGTAGACGTTGTAGCCCGCCAGGCCGCTGCCGCCGGTGTCGGTGGAGGCGGTCCAGCTGAGCTGGGCCGAGTTCGAGGTGACGTTGCTCGCCGAGGGCGTGCCCGGCGTGCTCGGCGGGGTGGTGTCGCTGCTGGAGCCGCCGGCCAGCGCGTCGTGCACGGCGGTGTAGGAGGGCTTCTGCTGGTAGTTCTCGTCGTAGATCAGGGCCGCGCCCTGGCCGGAGAACGTGTCGGGCACCCAGGAGTACTTGTCGGTGAAGCCCCAGATCGTCACGCCAGCGCAGGCGGTCACGGCCATACAGGCGTTGACGACGTTGCGGTAGTACGTGGCCTGGGTGGCGTCCTTGGAGGAGCTCCTGGGCATCTGCATGCGCACGTCCAGCTCGGTGATGCGCACCTGGACGCCGAGCGCGGCGAAGCGCTCGAGGTTCTGCTGGAAGTCGTTCGGGAAGCCGTACTGGATGGCGAGGTGCGTCTGGAAGCCCACGCAGTCGACCGGCACGCCCTGCTGGCGCAGCGACGAGACGAGGTTGTAGATCGCCGTGCTCTTGGCGTTGATCCCCTCGGTGTTGTAGTCGTTGATGCACAGGCGCGCGTCGGGGTCGGCGGCGCGGGCGGCGCGGAAGGCGTCGGCGATGTAGCCCTGGCCGAGCGTGTTGTACCAGAACGAGGTCCGGTAGTTGCCGTTGTCCTCGAAGGCCTCGTTCACCACGTCCCAGGAGACCACGGCCGGGTTGTCCGCGTAGCGGCCGACGACCTGGCTGATGTGGTTCTGCATGGCGGTGCGCATGGCGCTGGCGCCGAGGTTCTGCACCCAGCCCGGGGTCTGGTTGTGCCAGACGAGCGTGTGGCCGTGCACCTGCATGTCGTTCTGGGTGGCGAAGTTGACGATGGCGTCGGCGCCGGAGAAGTTGAACTGGCCCTGGCTGGGCTCGGTCGAGTCCCACTTCATCGCGTTCTCGGCGGTGACCTGGTTGAACTCGGTGGCGGCGATGGTGCGGTAGGAGTTCTCGTTGGAGAGCGGGCTGGTGGCGAGCGCCGCGCCGATGAACTTGCCGCGGGCCGCCGCGTGCGTGCGCAGGGGCGCGGAGGCGTCGGCCGAGGTGGTGGGCAGGAGGAAGGCGGCGAGCACCCCCGCGACGGTGAGGGCTCTGAGGAGTAACGACGAATGCACGGACATCTACCTCCGGAGGGCAGGCACTCGATTCCGAAAGCTTTCGACCCCGTTGGATCGCATCGCAGACGGTATTGACATGCGAGAGCACGGTCAATGGGCAGATCGCACGGTCGCTAAACCAGCAGTTGGAGACCGGAAACTATCGGATCCCACATGAAACTTTCATGGGCCTTGTCCGCCGGACGCCACGGGTGAAGATTGGTGGGGAATCCCTCAGAGAAAGGGCAGACCCATGACGGACGGGCTCGTATTATCCCCCGGCTCCGGCCAGTCACTCGGATCCATGGGCATGACGCTCAAGGTGGGGGCGGAGCAGTCGAAGACCTGGTCGGTGTTCGAGAACACCATCGCGCCGGGCTTCGACGTGGGAGCCCACTTCCACCATCACGCCGAGGAGCTGTTCTACGTCCTCGACGGCGAGCTGGACCTGCTCGCGTTCCAGCCGCGCACGATCAGCGAGGGGCCGTGGCAGAGCTGGGAGTCGGAGAGCGGCGCCAGAGTGGTGCGCGGCGGCCCCGGCAGCCTCATGTACGTGCCGGCCGGCTGTCCTCACGCTTTCTCCAACCCCGGCACCACGCCGACCAGGATGCTCTTCGTCGTCACCCCCGCGGGCCACGAGCACTACCTTCGGGAGCTGGGCGAGCTGCTGTCCCGCCCGGGGCCGCCCGACCAGGCCGCGGTGATCGACCTGCGGGCCCGGTACGACATCCAGCAGCTGTCACCCATCGGCCTCGGCTGAGCCGTTCCCGCCGCCCTAGCGCGACGTACCTACCGGTCGGTATCGTGAATTCACCAGAATAATCGTCCAGCCGGGAGTTCTGCGCATGTCCCCTACGCACGCCCAGGTTCAGGCCCAGCTCACTGGACCCGGCCAGCCGTTCGAGATGGAAGAGATCGGCGACACCGGGATCCGCACCTGGAAACACGCGCCGGCTCACTTCCGGGCGCTGCTGGAGCTGAGCAGGAGCCACGGCGAGCAGGTCTTCCTCGCGTACGAGGACGAGCACATCACGTTCGAGGACCATTTCCGCCGCGCCGCCACCCTGGCCCGCCGGCTGGTCGACGAGTACGGCGTGCGCAAGGGAGACCGGGTGGGCGTGGCCATGCGCAACTACCCGGAATGGGTGATCTCGCTGTCGGCCGCGCTGGCGGCGGGAGCGGTCGCCGTACCGCTCAACGCGTGGTGGACGGAGGCCGAGCTGGGCTACGGCGTGAGCGACTCCGGCGCCAAGGTGCTGATCGCCGACGGCGAGCGCGCCGCCCGGCTCGCCTCGACGGGCGTCCCGCTGATCGTCGCCCGGGGCGAGGTCCCGGACGGCGCCCGCGCGTTCGACGAGGTCATGGGCGAGATCGCGGCCGACGTCCGGCTGCCCGACGTGGAGCTCCGGCCGGAGGACCCGGCCACGATCTTCTACACCTCCGGCACGACCGGCAGCCCCAAGGGCGCGCTGGGCAGCCACCGCAACCTCGGCCAGTCGCCCATGACCGTCAGCTACGGCTTCGTGCGCGCGATGGCCCTGGCCGGCAAGGACGCCGCCGCCGGGGCCGGCGTCCGCAGGGTCACGCTCCTGACCGTGCCCCTGTTCCACGTCACCGGCTGCTTCTCGGCCCTGACCACCTCCATGTTCGGCGGCGGCGGCCTGGTGCTCATGTACAAGTGGGACGCCGGGCAGGCGCTGCGCCTCATCGAGCGGGAGCGCGTGACCGGCATGATCGGCGTGCCCACGAACGCCTGGCAGCTCATGTCCCACCCCGACTTCGGCAAGCACGACCTGTCGTCGCTGTCGAGCCTCGGCTACGGCGGCGCGCCCGCCCCGCCCAAGCTCCTGGAGCGCATCACCCGCAACCTGCCCAACCGCGCGCCCTCCAACGGCTACGGCATGACCGAGACGACCGCCCTGGCCATCGGCAACGGCGGCGCCGACTACCACGCCAGGCCCGACAGCATCGGCCGGCCCGTGCCCGTGGTGGACGTGCGCGTGGTGGACCCGGCGGGCGCCGAGCTTCCGGCGGGCGAGGTGGGCGAGCTGTGCCTGCGCGGCCCCAACGTCATCATGGGCTACTGGAACAAGCCGGAGGCGACGGCCCAGACCTTCGTGGACGGCTGGCTGCACACCGGCGACCTGGCCAGGCTCGACGACGACGGCTTCGTCTACATCGTGGACCGGGCCAAGGACATGGTGATCAGGGGCGGGGAGAACGTCTACTGCGCCGAGGTGGAGGCGGCGCTGTTCGACCACCCGGCGGTGGACGACGCCGCGGTGATCGGCGTGCCGCACGAGGAGCTCGGGGAGGAGGTCGGCGCGGTCATCCGGCTCGTGCCTGGCGCCTCGCTCGCCACGGAGGACCTGACGTCGTTCCTCGGCGACCGGATCGCCAAGTTCAAGATCCCCGTTCACTTCTGGTTCCGCGAGGACGAGCTGCCCCGCAACCCCGGCGGCAAGATCCTCAAGACCCACCTGCGCAGGGAGATCCTCGGCGCCTGACCTCTCGCGAGGCCCCCCCGCTCGGAAGGTGGGCGGGGGCCTTTCGCCATCCTGGGCCGGGGCGTGACCACCGTCACAACTCATTGCGTTTCCCCAGGTCGAGCGAGCCATGGCCGCGCTCCCTTACGTCGCGGGTAATCGCGCCCCCTACGTGCCGGCTGACATCTTTCAGGTGTCGCGAAACACGCCGCCGTAAGGGAGCCAGGGACATGACCAACGCCTTGACCGTCACCGCCGACCGGACGAGGTTCCTGCGCCTCGCGCTGGCCGCCGACGCCGTCGTCACCGGCGTCAACGGGCTGGCCTACCTCGCCTTCGCCGCCCCCGTGAGCGACCTGCTCGGCCCCGGCGCGGGCCCGCTGCGCGGCATCGGCGCCTTCCTGCTGGCGTACGGCGTCGCGGTCGGCCTCCTCGCCGCCCGCCGCACGATCAGCCCGGCCGCCACCAGGGCGGTCATCGCGCTGAACGTCATCTGGACGCTCGGCAGCGTGGTCGCCGTCGTGACCGGCGCCGCGGATCTGACCACCGCCGGCGCGATCTGGACCATCGCCCAGGCCCTGGTGGTCGGCGTGTTCGCCGAGCTCCAGATCACCGGCCTGCGCAGGACCCGTACCAACTGACCCCGAAGGGAAACGATGATGAACCTCCTTGACCGTTACCTCGCCGCCTGGAACGAGACCGACCCCGAGGCCCGCGCCAAGGCCGTGGCCGAGCTGTGGACCGAGGACGGCACCTACACCGACCCGCTGGCCGACGTGAGCGGCCACGCCGCGATCGCCGCGGTGATCGAGGGCGCGCGGGGCATGTTCCCCGGCATGGTGTTCACCCCGGGCGAGCTGTACGACGCCCACCACCACATCGCCCGCTTCACCTGGCACCTCGGCCAGGAGGGCGCGGAGCCGGTGGTGGTCGGGTTCGACGTGGTGGAACTGGCGGAGGACGGGCGGATCCGCTCGGTCCTCGGCTTCCTCGACAAGGTGCCCACCGCCTGACCCCTCCTCACGCCCAGCGGTCCCCGGCCACCTCGCCGGGGGCCGCTTCCGCGCGAACCGGCCGGCCCCCGCGCCTCGGCGTACGTGATCGCCGACGTGCGAAAACAATTTGCCCGAAGCCCCTCCGAACTCGGACAATGAACGCTCGTGCCGACCGGAACCAAGCGCCTCCTGCGCCACTTCTCGATAGACCTGAGCCCCCTGCGCGACTCCCGCGACTACCGGCTGCTGTTCGCCTCGGGCGTCATCACGATGTTCGGCACGATGATCACCATGGTGGCCGTCCCCTACCAGATGAAGGAGCTGACGGACTCCTACCTGGCGGTCGGCCTGGTGAGCCTGGCGGAGTTCGTGCCGATGGTGGTGTGCGGGCTGTGGGGCGGCGCGATCGCCGACGCGCTCGACCGGCGCAAGATCATCCTCATCAGCGAGCTGGGTCTCCTGGTCACCACCGCCGCCCTCACGGTCAACGCGCTGCTCCCGAGCCCCCAGATCTGGGTCCTGTACGTGATGGGCGCCGTCTCCACGGGCATCTCCTGCCTGCAGCGCCCCAGCCTGGAGGCCGTGTTCCAGCAGGTCGTCAAGCACGAGCAGCAGGCCGCGGCGGCGGTGCTGTCGAGCCTGCGCTGGAACTTCGGCGCCATCGTGGCCCCGGCCCTGGGCGGCCTGCTGGTCACGGCGTACAGCCCGGCGGCGGCCTACGGCCTCGACACGCTGAGCTTCGTCCTCTCGCTGGTCCTGCTGTGGCGCATCAGGTCGCTGCCGCCGGCCGAGGACGCCGCCCCCGCGTCACTGAAGTCGCTGGTCGAGGGCATGCGGTACGCGGTGGGCCGGCCCGACCTGATGGGCACCTACCTGGTGGACATCGCGGCCATGGTCTTCGCCATGGCCACGTCGCTGTTCCCGTTCCTGGCCGACGAGCTGCGCGCGCCGGAGGCGCTGGGGCTGCTGTACTCGGCCGGGGCGGTGGGCGCGCTGATCGCCTCGATCACCGGCGCCTGGACCGCCCGCGTGCAGCGCCAGGGCCTCGGGGTGATCGTCGCGGCGGCCCTGTGGGGCGCGGCGGTGGCGCTGTCCGCCCTGGCCCCGAACGTGTGGGTGCTGGTGTTCTGCATCGCGCTCGCCGGCGCGGCCGACATGGTCAGCGGCATCTTCCGCAGCACCATGTGGAACCAGACGATCCCGCGGGAGCTGCGCGGCCGCCTGGCCGGGATCGAGCTGCTCTCCTACGCCTCCGGCCCGATGCTGGGCAACGCCCGGGCCAGCCTGATGGCCGGCGTCGGCGGCACCCGCTTCTCCCTCGGGGCGGGCGGCCTGCTGTGCGTGGCCGCCGTGCTCGGCCTGGCCGCCGCGCTGCCGAAATTCCGCAGGTACGACGCCCGGACCGACGAGTTCGCCCTGGCCGAGAAGGCCCGCAGGCAGGCCACCCCCGCCTGACCCACCGGCCCTCGGGCGCGGCGCCATCCCCGCGCGGAACGGCGTTCGCGCCCGACGAGCACTCATCCTGTGTATGCACGCATTCACCTGGCGTGAGCACATGACATTGGTAGCGTTGAATCATGACTGCCGAAGCGGTGATCGCGATCATGAATCCCTCGCTGCCCGACTGGGTCTTCCCGCCGCCCGGAGGCTTCACCGCCGAAGATCTCGATCACATTCCGGATCTGCCTGCGCACACAGAGTTGATCGATGGAAGCTTGGTCTTCGTGAGTCCACGGGCTTCCTTCCATGCGCACGTCGTCGACATCCTCGTCGTCGCCCTGCGCCGAGCCGCCCCGAAAGACTTCAAGGTGCGACGCGAGATAGGAGCGCGACCGCCTCCGCAAACCGCAACCCTACGCCGAAGCAGCGATTCCGCACTTCTGGCGCATCGAGAAGGTTTCGGGCGACCCGGTCGTCTATGTATACGAGCTCGATCCCGCCACCAACACCTACGTGATCACCGGCGTCCACCACACGAGCGTGAAGCTGACCCGTTCCTTTCGATCTTGACGTCGATTTCGCCGGGATCGACGACCTCTAAGGTCCGCTCAGCCCGCCTCGCGCCACCCTTCGTACCGCTCCGCGAGCTCGTCCACCCTGGCCAGCGCGCCCTCGTCAAGCCCCTCGACGACGACCAGCCACTGGGCGTCCTCGGCGTCGTCCTCCCCGGCCAGCGTCTCCCGCACCACCCGTGGCACCCCGAGTGAT
This sequence comes from Nonomuraea phyllanthi, assembly GCF_006334985.2. Lineage (GTDB taxonomy): Bacteria > Actinomycetota > Actinomycetes > Streptosporangiales > Streptosporangiaceae > Nonomuraea > Nonomuraea phyllanthi. Next base: position 407,008 of record NZ_VDLX02000008.1, on the reverse strand, counting down.
GGGAACCACTCCCCGAGGGTCTCCGCGACCTCCTCGGCGTCATCCCGCTCGGCGAACACCAGCAACTGCCTCATGCGACCGCATCCTTCCCTTCGCATCGCTCACCTCCCGCGTAGCCGCGGCGCCCCAGCCGCACTCTGGCCATGGCAGGAGAACACGATGTCGAAGAGCTACCGTCCTGGGTCCGCCATCCACCCGTGCGCCGTGTCCCACCTCGGCTCCGCCCTTCGCCGCTGGTCGCCGGAGAGGCTGCGCGTGCGCCGGCCGGATGACCGTCATCCTCGACCAAGGGCCGGCACGGCGCCCGCCGTGCCGGCCCCTCAGGCCGTTCGGGTCGATCAGGCGCCGCGCAGCTGGGCACCCACACGGTCGGCCGCCATGGCCACCGCCGCGTCGCGCGCCGCCGTCGTCTCCTCCACCGTCAACGTGCGGTCCGCGGCGCGGAAGCGCATCGTGTAGGCGAGCGACTTGTTGCCCTCGCCCACCTGCTCCCCCGCGTACACGTCGAACAGCCGGATCGACTCCAGCAGCTCCCCGGCGCCGTCGCGCAGCGCGGCCTCCACGTCGGCGACCGGCGTGAAGTCGGGCACGATCAGCGCGACGTCCTGCGTGGCCACCGGGTAGGCGGACACGGCGGGCGTCTGGACCGGGCCGGGCATGGCCGACTCCAGGCGTGACAGCTCCAGCTCCATGGCCGCGGTCCGAGCGGGCAGCCCGTACGCCTCGATGACGCGCGGGTGCAGCTCGCCCGCGTGGCCCACCAGCGTGTCGCCGACGTAGAGGGCGGCGCAGCGGCCGGGGTGCCAGGGCTCGTGCTGGTCGGCGCTGATCGACAGCTCCAGCCGGGCCTCGGCGGCGACCAGCCGGGCGGCCTGCACCGCGTCGGCCCAGGAGGCCGCGCGCCCGCCGCCCCACCAGCCGGAGCGCTCGAACTCCCCGGCCAGCACCACCGCGACCCGCAGCGGCTGGTCGGGCAGCGCGGCCTCGATGGAGGCCAGCTCCTCGGCGGTCGGCCGGCGCTCGACCCCGAGCACCGGCGCCACCTCGGGAGCGCCCTCGCGCGGCCGGTAGACCGGGCCCGTCTCGAACAGCGCCACGTCGGCGAAGCCGCGGCCGACGTTGCGGACCAGGGTCTTGAGCAGCCCCGGCAGCAGCGTCGTGCGCATGAGCGGCTCGTCCTCCGACAGCGGGTTGGCCAGCCGCATGGCGTGGCGGCGAGCGTCCTCGGCGGGCAGCAGCAGCCGGTCGAAGTCGTCGGGGCTGATGAACGGGTAGCTCAGCACCTCGACGTGACCGGCCTCGGCCAGCGCCCGGCCGACCCGCCTGCGCAGCCGCTGCCCCTCGGTGAGCCCGGCCCCGGCCGGGGCGGCGGGCAGCACCGACGGGAGGCGCTCGTAGCCCTCCAGCCGGATGACCTCCTCGGCGAGGTCGTTGGGGTCGGTGAGGTCGGGCCGCCACGACGGCGGCGTCACCGTGATCATGTCGTCGCCGGTCACGGCCAGCCGGGCGGCCAGCGCCCCGCCGGTCACCACACCGGTCGGATCGACGCCGCCCTGCCGCACGGCGGGGTCGTCGCCGGGCGTCACGACGCAACCGACCTGCTCCAGCCGGGCGACGACGGTCTCCTTCGCGTACGGCATGCCGGCCACGGCCCCGGGGTGCCCGGCCGGGATCGCGATGCGCGCCGGCGACACCTCGACCTGGGCGTGGGTGACCCCGGGCTGGACGCTCGCGCCGCCCAGCTCGGCCAGCAGCTGCACGGCCCGCCACGAGGCGACGAGCGGCAGCTCCCTGTCGACGCCGCGCTCGAACCGCTTGGACGCCTCCGAGACCAGCCCGTGCCTGCGGGAGGCGCGGGAGGTGCCGGTGGCGGAGAAGTGGGCGGCCTCGATGACGATGTCGGTCGACGCGCCGGAGATCTCGGTCGCCAGGCCGCCCATCGTGCCCGCGATCGAGATCGGCCCCGTCTGGTCGGTGATCAGGATGTCGTCGGGGTCGAGCTCGCGTACGACGTGGTCGAGCGTCTCCAGGCGCTCGCCCGCGACGGCGCGCCGCACGACGATCTCGCCGGTCAGCTTGGCGCGGTCGAACGCGTGCAGCGGCTGGCCCAGCTCCAGCATGAGGTAGTTGGTGATGTCGACGGCCAGCGACACGGGACGCATGCCGGCGCGCGTGAGGCGTACCCGCATCCAGAGGGGGCTCTGGGCGTCGGGGTCGAAGCCGCGGACCTCGCGAAGCACGAACCTGTCGCACGCGGTCGGGTCGGCGATCGAGGCCGGCCACGACGTGCCGTCCTCGGCGGGCGGCACGACGTCGGCGGGATCGTGGAAGGCCGCCCCGAACGCGATCGCCGCCTCGCGCGCGACACCCCTGATCGACAGCGCGTAGCCGATGTCGGGCGTGATCTCCAGCTCGATGACGTCGTCGCGCAGGCCGAGCAGCTCGACCACGTCCGCGCCGATCGGGGTGTCGGGCGGCAGCACCATGATGCCGTTGTGGTCGTCGCCCAGCCCGAGCTCGCGCTCGGAGCAGATCATGCCCTCCGACATGCGCCCGTACGTCTTGCGCGCGCCGACCTCGAACCCTCCGGGCAGCACGCCGCCGGGCAGGACGACCGGCACGCGGTCGCCGGCCGCGAAGTTGGTGGCGCCACAGACGATCATGCGCGGCGTGGCCTCGCCGGTCTCGACCCTGCAGTGGCGGATCGGCTTCTTGAAGCCGGTCAGCTCCTCGACCTCGAGCACCTCGCCGACGACGACGTTCTTGACGTCGTGGCCGTGCGAGGTGATCGACTCGAGCTTGAGCCCGGCGGCGGTGAGCTTGTCGGCCACCTCGTGGGCGGTGACCGCCGGGAGATCGACATACTCCCGCAGCCAGGAGAGCGGGACCTTCATCAGATCTCCATTCCGAACGGGAGCGTGAAGCGCACGTCTCCCTCGACCATGTCTCGCATGTCCTCCGCGTTGTGGCGGAACATCAGCGTGCGCTCGATGCCCATGCCGAACGCGAATCCGGAGTATCGCGACGGATCGACCCCGCAGGCCACGAGCACGCGGGGGTTGACCATGCCACAGCCGCCCCACTCGATCCAGCCCTCCGACTTGCAGGTGCGGCAGGGCGGGTTGCCGGGCACGGCCGAGGCGCCGCGGCAGACGAAGCACTTGAGGTCCATCTCGGCGGACGGCTCGGTGAACGGGAAGTAGTTGGGCCGGAACCGGGTCGTGATGCCCTTGCCGAACATCACCTCCGCGAACCTGTCGAGCGTGCCCTTCAGGTGGGCCATCGTCAGGCCCTCGTCCACGGCCAGCCCCTCGGTCTGGTGGAAGACCGGGGTGTGGGTGGCGTCGAGCTCGTCGGTGCGGAACGTCTTGCCCGGCGAGATCACGTAGACCGGCAGCTCGCGCTGGAGCAGCGCCCGGATCTGCACCGGCGAGGTCTGCGTGCGCAGCACCATGCCGGAGTCGGTCGACCCGACGAAGAACGTGTCGTGGTCGGAGCGGGCCGGGTGGTCCTTGGCGATGTTGAGCGCGTCGAAGTTGAACCACTCGCCTTCGAGATCGGGCCCTTCGGCCATCTCGTATCCCATGGCGATGAACGCGTCGGCGATGCGCTCCTGCAGCGTGGTCAGCGGGTGGCGGGCGCCGCGCGGCCGCCGGTCCCACGGCAGGGTGACGTCGACGGTCTCCTCGACGAGCACCCGCGCGTCGCGCTCGGCCTCCAGCTCGGCCTGGCGGGCGGCGAGCGCCTCGTTGATGGCCTTGCGGGCGGCGCCGACGCGCCTGCCGGCCTCGGCTCGGGCGGCCGGCGGCAGGGCGCCGATCTCGCGGTTGGCCAGGGCGATGGGCGAGCGGTCGCCCGCGTGCGCCAGCCTGGCCTGCTTGAGTGCGTCGAGGCCGTCGGCCGCCTTGATCGCCGCGATGGCGTCGGCCTCCATGCGTGACACCTCGTCGGCATGCAACGGTGTCACCTCGACGGGGTCGTAGTCAGACAAGAGTGAGCTCCGTATCCAGGGCTTGAGCGGAAAAGAGTCTAGTGGGCCCGCCCACCGGGACCGACTCGATCGCTACGGGGTGGCGAAGTCGGGCGTGCCGGTGGGCACGGTAAATCGGAACTCCGCCCCGCCCTCGGGCGCGCGCTGCACGGCGATCGTGCCGCCGTGCGCCTCGACCAGGCCCTTGACGATGAACAGGCCGAGCCCGGTGCCGCCACGCCTGCGGCTGTTGCCGCCCCGCCAGAACTGCCGGAAGACGCGCGGAGCCAGCTCGGGCTCGATGCCCTCACCCTCGTCGCGCACCGACACGGCGACTCCCCATCCGACGGACTCGATCTCTATTGTCACAGTGCCGCGCCCGTGGCGCAGCGCGTTTTCCACCAGGTTACCCAGGATCTGGTCGACTTTGTCCTGGTCGAGCCACATTTCCGGGAGGTCGTCGTCGACCAGCAGGCGGAACCGCTCCTCGCTCTCCCCGGCCGCGACCCGCCCGGCGATGAGCCTGCGCACCCTGGCCGGGAGGTCGACGACCTGCCGGCGCACCTCCAGCCGGCCCGACTCGATGCGCGAGACGTCGAGCAGCTCGGTGATGAGCCGGGTGACGCGGTCGGCGTCGTTGTTGACGGTCTCGAGCATGACGCGCTTCTGCTCGTCGGTGAAGCGGGACCACTTGGCCAGCATGGTCGCGGTGAAGCCCTTGACGCTGGTCAGCGGCGAGCGCAGCTCGTGGGCCACCGTGGAGACCAGGTCGGCGCGGCTGCGCTCCAGCCGGGCGCGGGCGCCGCCGTCGCGCAGGGTGATCGTGACGCGCTCGACCTCGCCGCCGCGCTCGGGCTCGCGGACCAGCCGGGCCGCGACGTAGAGCTCCTGGCCGCCGGGCAGGTGCAGCGGCCGCTCCGGCGCCCTGCTCCTGATGCGCAGCCCGCCCTCGGGGTCGAGCGCCTTCCACCAGTCGCGCCCGTCGTGGTCGCGGAAGGGGAACACGTCGCTCATGTGCCGGCCGACGGCGCGCTCCATGGTGACGCCGGTGAGCCGGGCGGCAGCCCGGTTGACGGCCAGGACGCAACCATATCGGTCGGTCACGATGAGGCCGTCGGGAAGGTCGTCGATGGCTATCGTGCACGCGGCGGCCACCACTCGCCCGTCGGTGTCTGCGCCGTGCACGACCTCGCCTCCTCCGCCTACAACGCCGACAATAGCGGGTTTCCCGCCGCCTAGGGCACTCGCTGAGCCCTGGCCGAGGAGTAAAGGCATACCGCCGCGGCGGTGGCCAGGTTCAGGCTTTCCGCCTGTCCGTAGATGGGCACTCTGACCACATCGTCCGCCTCGGCGAGTATCTCCTCCGGCAGCCCCCATGCCTCGTTTCCGAAGATCCACGCGGTGGGTCCCGCGAGATCGACATCGTCGAGCGTGTGCTTGCCCGCGCCGTCGGCCGCCAGCACGCGAAGTCCCCGCTCCTTCAGTTGACGCACGGCGGCGGCCACCGGTGCACCGATGACGACGGGCAAGTGGAAAAGACTTCCCGCGCTGGCGCGCACGCACTTGCCGTTGTACGGGTCGACGGAGGCGTCGGTGAAGATCACCGCGTCGGCGCCCGCCGCGTCGGCCGCCCGCATGACGGTGCCGGCGTTGCCGGGGTCGCGCACGTGGGCCAGCACCGCGACCAGGCGCGGCTCGGCCACCGCCTCGTCGAGGGCGTCCAGGGGTACGTGGACGTGGCGGCAGACCGCCACCAGGCCCTGCGGGGTCACGGTCTGGGTCAGCTCCGCGATGACCTCGCCGCTGGCCCGGTGCACGGGCACGCCCTTGAGCGTGGCCTCGGTGATCAGTTCGGGGTGACGCAGCTCGGCCTCGGCCGTGGTGAACAGGTCGAGGGGCACGCCGTCGAGCTTGAGCGCCTCGCGCACCGCCTGCGGGCCCTCGGCCAGGAACCTGCGGTCCTGCTCCCTGAAGGCCCGCTTGGTGAGCCGCCTGGCGGCTTTCACGCGCGGCGACTTCACGTTGGTCAGCTCGGACCCGGTCATGCTCTCTCCCGTCCCGACAGCCCTGTCTCCGAAAGCCCTGCTTCCCGGCAGCGCGCTGTCTTGATCACCGCTGCCGCGAGCGGAATCGCCGCATGACAGCAACAAAGGGCCCACCGTCATCGGTGGGCCCCTCGATTAAGGCAACCGCCTCAGCTCGCGACTCGTCAGCTCGCGGCCGGGGCGTTCACGTTCGCCGGCAGCGCCTTCTTGGCGGCCTCGACGAGCGCGGCGAAGGTCTGGCCGTCGTTGACGGCGAGGTCGGCGAGGATCTTGCGGTCGACCTCGACGCCGGCCAGGCGCAGACCCTGGATCAGACGGTTGTAGGTCATGCCGTTCTGGCGGGCGGCGGCGTTGATCCGCTGGATCCACAGACGGCGGAACGCACCCTTACGGTCCTTGCGGTCCCGGTAGGCGTACGTCATGGAGTGGAGCATCTGCTCCTTGGCCTTGCGGTAAAGGCGCGACCGCTGGCCACGGTAACCGCTCGCCCTCTCGAGGACGACCCTGCGCTTCTTCTTGGCGTTGAGCGCCCGCTTCACGCGTGCCATGTTTCTTCTCCCCGGGGAATCGCGCTACTTGGCGAGCAGCTTCTTGATCTTCTTGGAATCGGCGTCGGAAAGGACGACCTCGTTCTTGAGACGGCGCGTCAGCGTGGACGACTTCCACTCGTTGTAGTGCGCGCGGTTGGCACGGCGGCGCTTGATCTTGCCGGTGCCGGTGAGCCGGAACCGCTTTTTCGCACCGCTGTGCGTCTTCATCTTCGGCATGTCGCCGTCTCTCCTCGTTTCGGTCGTGCCGCTGGCCGGGCCGGTGCGTCGGCCGACCCGGTAGCGGCGTCTTCGTCTGCTGGTGGCTGAATCGGGCTGCCCGGAATCGGGGTGCTCTGTAAGGCTAACCCCAACCTCGGGTCATCCTTCCTGTGGGGAAGAATCCTCGCTGCCACGCTGGGCCCTGGCGGCGGCCTTTTCAGCCTTTGCCTCGGCCTTCTTCTTGTGCGGACCGATCACCATGATCATGTTACGGCCGTCCTGCTTGGCGTGGGACTCCACGAACCCCAGCTCCTGGACGTCGTCCGCCAGCCGCTGCAGCAGCCGGAAGCCCAGCTCCGGCCGGGACTGCTCGCGACCACGGAACATGATCGTGACTTTGACCTTGTCTCCCGCCTTGAGGAACCGCACGACGTGACCCTTCTTGGTCTCGTAGTCGTGCTGGTCGATCTTCGGCCGGAGCTTGATCTCCTTGATGATCGTGTGCGCCTGATTCTTGCGCGCCTCGCGCGCCTTCATCGCGGACTCGTACTTGAACTTGCCGTAGTCCATGAGCTTGCACACGGGCGGTCGAGCCGTGGCCGCGACCTCGACGAGGTCGAGGTCGGCCTCCTGGGCGAGCTTCAGGGCGTCGTGAATCGAGACGATGCCTACCTGCTCGCCGTTCGGGCCCACGAGGCGAACCTCGGGAACTCGGATACGCTCGTTGATGCGGGGCTCAGTGCTGATGGGGCCTCCTAGGTTTGCGATCCCTACGTGCTCGTCGTTGCGGGGACTCTTCGCTCGAACGCGAAAAGCCCCGCACGTCGCGCATGCGGGGCCACTGAGCTCTGTGGCTTCGTGGCCGTTGAGCTCCCCGGAGTAGTCCGGCGTGATCCTGGACCCGGCCGCCTTTCGGCGACTCGGGTGGGAGGGAGACCTCCGCTTGCGCGTCCAGCAAGGCATGCCGGACCGATCAGAGAGCTACATTACCACAACCACCAGATGTCCTCGAATCATCCCCGCCGGCCGAAACAGATCAGCCAGAACGGGGCCTTATGACCTTCGTCCTGCCAGAAGCGGGCAAGTGTCAGCCGCAGGAGGCCGAACAGCGGGTCAGCGAAGCCGTCAGGGGCGCCCATGACGACATGATCGAGGAGTACCGCCCGCTCTCCAGGAGTGGGCAGCCGGACTTCAAAGAATTCCTGCTGAGCGTTCCCGACCGGCCGGACGATCTGGAGCTGCCGCGCGACAAGGGACTCCCGCGAGAGGCGGACCTCGACGGATGACCTGCGCCTGCTCCCGGCCTCCCATGCCTCGATCGCAGCCATGGCCGGGGCCCGCGCCTGGAGTGTGGTCATCCGCAACGTGAAGGGGACACCGGCGTGACCGTGATCAGTCCGTTCGAGCCGACCGGCTGACGAGCTCGGCCTCGCCGGCCGCCCGCATCGCCGCCACCGGCACGTCCGCGCGGCCCGTCATGAGCTCCACCTGCCGCACCGCCTGGTGCAGCAGCATCGCGAACCCCCCGACCACGGTGCCGCCCGCAGCCCGGACGGCCGCCGCCGCGCTGGTCGGCCAGGGCGAGTAGACCACGTCGAAGAGCGCGGGCACCCCCGCCAGCCGGTCGGCGAACGCGTCGCCCGCGCCGCCGGGCAGCGTGGAGACCACCAGGTCGACCTGCGTCAGGGCGTCGAGCTTGTCGAACGTCTCCACCGCCAGCGCCACGCCCAGCCGCTCGGCCACCGCCATCGTCTCCCCCGCCCGCGCGGGGTCGCGCACCAGCAGCGTCGCCGAGTACAGCCCGAGATTGCGCAGCGCCGCCAGCGCGGAGGCCGCCGTGGCGCCCCCGCCCAGCACGGTCGCCGAGCGCGGCGCGGGCACCCCCGCCTCGGCCAGCGCCTGCTCGATGCCGTAGACGTCGGTGTTGTGGCCGTGGCGGTGACCGTCGCGGAACACCACGGTGTTGGCCCCGCCGACCTCCAGGGCCGCCTCGGAGACGGTGTCGAGGAGGGGCAGCACGGCCCGCTTGAGCGGCATCGTCAGAGAGAGGCCCGCCCAGGCGTCCCCGTCATCGGACCCCTGGCCGCGCACCGGCACCAGCTCGTCCAGCAGCCCCGGCAGCCGCGCCTCGTCGCACTCGAACGCCTCGTAGCTCCACCTGTCGAGCCCCATCGCGTGGTACGCGGCCCGATGCAGGTAGGGCGAGAGCGAATGCCCGATGGGCGACCCCATCACCGCAGCCCGCATCCCCCACTCCTCCCAGATCAGCAAAACCCTACCGCCCCCGGCCCAGCCGTCCTCGCACCCTTGAAAGGGACCCGCAGCAACCGCCATGCCACCCGCCGAGCCATCCGCCTCCCGGCTCCACCGGCCATCCGGCCTCACCGTCCGACCGGGCCATCACGTCCTTACCGGCCGACCCGGCCATCGGGTCTTGCCGTCCGGCCCTGTCATCCAGTCGTCCCGGCCGCACCCCGGTGATCTGCCCCACCACCCGGACGGCCCACGGGGCGCGCGTCACGGCGGGAGGCGTCATCACCGGAGCGGCGTCCCTTGGACAGACCCCGGGGCACGTCGGCGGGAGGTGCTCACCGTGCGGAGCCGTAAAAGAGCTGAAAAAGAGTGGGATGCGAAGACGGGCGTCAGCCACCGTTCCGGCGGTACTCGGCGAGGAGCTCCTTGAACTCGGCCTCGGTGGAGGCGAAGCGGGTGACGTTGCTCTTGGGGTCGGTGGCGACGAACCAGAGCCAGTCTCCCTTGGCCGGGTTGAGCGCCGCCTCGATCGCGTGATCGCCGGGGTTCGTGATGGGCCCCGGTGGCAGCCCCATGTGGATGTACGTGTTGTACGGGCTCTTGGTCTTGGTCTCCGCGAACGTGGCGGCCGTGCCGTACTTCTTCAGCGCGTACATGACCGTGCTGTCCATCTTCAGCATCATCTGCGGCTTTCGCTCAAGCCGGTTGTAGATGACGCGGGCGATCTTCGGCATGTCCTCCTGCCGGCCCGCCTCGGCCTGGACGATGCTCGCGATGATCATGATCTCGTGGGGCGTGTGGCCGAGCGCCTTCGCACCGCCCGCGAGGTCCATCTCGTCGGCGGTCTGGTTGAACCGCTTGACCATGGCCGCCAGCATCTCTGTCGGCGTGGTCTTGGGCTGGAACTCGTACGTGGCCGGGAAGACGTATCCCTCGAGCTTGTCATCGGCGTAGCGCGGCAGGTCGAACTCGTCGATGTTCTTGGCGGCCGCGGTGAACTCCTTGAGCGGCTTGCCGGTCTCCTTGGCGAGCGTGGCCAGCGTGTCGGACAGCCGCAGGCCCTCCTTGATCGTCACCTTGGCGAGCAGCTTGTTGTCCGGGACGAGCAGCGCCGCCGCGCTGGCCGCCGACATGTGCTTGCGCAGCTTGTACGAGCCGGGCTGGAGCGAGGCGCTCCTTCCGGCGTTGGCGATCGCGTTGGTGAACGCCCTCGCACTGGCCACGACCCCCAGCCGCTCCAGCTCCTGCGCCACGTCCGAGGCGCTCTGGCCGTCCTTGATCTCCACGATGACCTCGCCGGCGCCCTGACCGGTGAAGTCGTCGGGCACGAGCGCGTCGCTGAGCCACAGGTAGCCGTAGTATCCGCCGCCGCCGATGATGCCCGCCAGCACCACGAAGGCCAGCAGTGGGGCGATGAAGCCGCCCCGGTTCCTGCGCCTGCGCCGGCGGCGCCCGCCGCGCTTGCCGGAGCCGCGCGAACGGCGTCGGGCACGACCCTCGTCGTCCTCGGCGCCGAGCAAGGTGTTCAGATCGAGATCGTTCATAGGTGCGCTGGCCAATCTCCCGGTACGGCCGGTCGGGCGTCAAGCGAAACCACCGAACCGGCAGGGGTCACCGAGCGGAACTGGGGGGTCCGCCGGACGCGCTCCCACGGCCAGCGGAGATCACTCTGGGTAGCCATGCTAAGGGATGGAAAGAGGGCGCATGCCCCTTTTTGAGGCATTTGCGCCGGGACGGGGGGAGTCCCATCGAACATCAGTTCGTCCCGAGGTTCTTGTTCAACTCTTCCCGGTATCTCACGAACTCGCTCTCTTTGTTGGTGAATTTGGTGATTCTATGCGCCGGATCCGTCGTGACAAACCAGTGCCAATCGCCCTTAGCTGGGTTCAGGGCTGCTAGCAGCGCCTTCTCCCCCGGATTCGCGATGGGTCCCGGCGGCAGTCCTTTGTGGCGATAGGTATTGTAGGGCGAGTCGATCTTGGTGTCCTTCTCCGTGACTCTCAGTGTCCGCCGGTTCTGCGCATACAGGACAGTGCTGTCGATCTCGAGCTTGGTGCCCTTCTGGAGACGGTTGTAGATCACCCTGGCGATCTTCGGGTAGTCCTCGTCGGTCCCGCCCTCGGCCTGGATCAGGCTGGCCACCGTGACGGCCTCCAGCGGAGTCAGGTGCTTGCTCGCCGCCTGCTCCTCCAGGCCCACCTTCCGCGCGGCGACGCCGAAGCGCTCCACCATCGCCGCCAGCACGTCCACGGCCTTGTCGCCCGGCTCGATCTCGTACGTCGCGGGGAACAGGAACCCCTCCAGCCCCGGCGCGTACTCGGGCAGGCCGACGAGACCCTTGTCGACGCCCTGGAACTCCTTGAGCGGCAGCCCGGTCTGCTTGGCGAGCCTGGCCAGCACCTCGGACGTCCGCATGCCCTCAGGGATGGTGACGCGCCGCACGACCCTGGACGACGGGGCGAGCAGCAGGTCGAGCGCCGCCCCGGCGGCCATGCCCTTACGGAGGCGGTAGTGTCCCGGCCGCAGCCGGTTGGTGACCGCGCGCTCCTCCGCCGCCCGTACGAACGAGCCGGCGCTCGCCACCACTCCGGAGTCCGCCAGCGTGGACCCGATCTCCTGCGCGCTGGAGCCGGGCGCGATCCGCACCGTCACGACGCCGCTGCCGGGCCCGTCGAAGTCGTCGGGGCTGAAGTACGGCCTGAGCATCGCGAACGCGCCTGCGCCGAGCGCCACCAGGGCCGCGGCCAGACCCACGGACACCATGCCCGCCTTACGGATCGCCCGGCGACGACTCCCCGGCCCTCCGCCTACGCCCTCCCGCCCGCGCCCGACCGCACCGGGTGCGATGGCTTGACCGCGCTCAGGTTCCTCTTCGGCCTGCCCGGGTTCCCGGGCCTCGTGCTCCCTGTCGAGCCCGGCCGGCCCCACCCCGGCCTGCCCCGGCCCCTGGGCCCTCCCAGCCGCCGCCTCGTCAACGCGCTCGCCGGCCGAGCCCCGGGCCTCCCCAGGGTCCGTCCGGCCTGCCTGGGCCTGCCTGGCCTGCGCGTCCTCAGACTCCGCTCCCCCGGTTCGACCCGCGCGCGCCTCCTCGGACGGCTGCTGATCGGACCACGCCCGCTCGGCTCCCGCCTGCCCGGCGCCACCCACCGGCTCGGCCCGCGAGGCCTCGTGCCGCGACGGCTCCCGCTGCGGCACCTCAGACGGCGGCGCCCCAGATGAAGACACCGCAGATGAAGACGCCGCAGACGGAGACATGTCAGACGGAGACATCTCAGACGGGGATGCCGCAGAACGAGACGCCGCAGACGGAGACATCCCAGAGGGAGATGCCCCAGAGGGAGACGCCGCAGACGGCGAAGGCTCGGACGGCGATGGACCGGACGGCGATGCCTCAGACGGAGACGGCCCGGCCTGAGGAGCCACCCCCGACCGCAACGGCTCCTGCTGCGACCGCGACTGCGACGCCTCGGCATCCTCCGAGTCGAAGTCGCCGCCGGTGGAACCGTCCGCGGCGGCATCGTCCGCGGCGGGGTCGTCGGAGAACGGGATCAGGTCGCCGCGATCGTCCCCGTCCTGCGGCGCGCCGTTCACGCGACCACCCCGCAGGCCGGAGCCGCAGGTGACACCCCCGTGACGCGCGCGTTCATGAGGCAGGTCCGTCGGCCGCTGGGGGCGGTGCGACGGGCCTGCCTGGGGGTCTGTCCGTGGCGCGCTCGGAGTCGAGCGCGTCCTGCAGCAGCACGACCGCGGCCGCCTGGTCGACGACGCCGCGCTGCTTCTTGGCCTTCACGCCGCTGGCCCGCAGCCCCTGCTGCGCCGCCACCGTGGTCAGCCGCTCGTCGAACAGTCGCACGGGCGTGGAGCCGAGCCGGGCGGCGAGGTCGGTGGCGAACTGGCGGGCCAGTGCGGCCGCCTGCCCCTCGCGCCCGGACAGCGACGTGGGCAGGCCCACGATCACCTCGATCGCCTCGTGTTCGGAGACGATCGAGGCGATCCGGTCGAGGTCGCCCTTGCCGCGCCTGACGGTTTCGACCGGCGTGGCCAGCAGCCCGGATGGGTCACTGCGGGCCACGCCGACGCGTACGGACCCGACGTCCACGCCGATCCGCGTGCCGAACCTCATGTCAGCCGAGCTGATCCACGATGGCCTGCTCGACCAGCTGCAACGCGTCGCCGATCGCCTCCGGCCGTGTGCCGCCGCCTTGCGCGACGTCGTCCTTGCCGCCACCGCCACCCCCAAGAGCCTTGGCGGCGACGCCGACCAGCCTTCCGGCCTTGAGCCCCCGCTCGCGCCCCGCCTCGTTGACCGCGGCAACCACCACTGGACGGTCGGAGGGGACACCGGCGATCACGATGACCGCCGGCCTGTCGGCCGGGAACCTGCCACGCACATCAAGCGCGAGCTTACGCAAATCGTCCGCACCGGTGCCATCAGGCGCGCGGTGTGTCACGACGGAGACTTCCCGCAGGTCACGGGCCTTGGCGGCCAGGTCGCCGGCCACCTGGAGCACCTGGGCGGAGCGCAGCTTCTCCAGCTCCTTCTCCGCCGTGCGCAGCCGGGTGACGATGCCGTCGATGCGCTCGGGCAGCTCCTCGCGGCGCGCCTTCAGCTGCTCGGTGAGCTGCGCGACCAGCACGCTCTCGCGAGCCAGGAAGCGGAAGGCGTCGATGCCGACGAGCGCCTCGACGCGGCGCACGCCCGCGCCGACCGACTGCTCACCCAGCACCTTGACCAGGCCGAGCTGGCCGGAGCTGTGGACGTGGGTGCCGCCGCACAGCTCGCGGGAGTAGTCGCCGATCTCGACCACGCGGACCTCTTCGCCGTACTTCTCGCCGAACATGGCCAGCGCGCCCATCGCCCTGGCCTCCGCCTGCGAGGTGTAGAAGGCGTTGACCTTGAGGTCGTTGATGAGCACGGCGTTGACCTCGTCCTCGACGTCGCGCAGCACGCTCGGCGGCACCGCGCCCGCCGCGGTGAAGTCGAAGCGGAAGCGGCCGGGAGAGTTCTCGGAGCCGGCCTGCGCGGCCGTCTCGCCGAGCGCGTTCTTGAAGCCACGGTGGACGAGGTGCGTCGCGCTGTGGCTGCGCGAGATCGCGCGGCGGCGTTCGAGGTCGATCTCGGCCTGCGCCTCGTCGCCGACCTTGACCTCGCCGGTGCGGACCTTGCCGCGGTGCACGACGAGGCCCGCGAGGGGCGACTGCACGTCGACGATGTCGATCTCGGCGCCGCTGGTGCGGATCACGCCCTGGTCGGCGAGCTGGCCGCCGCCCTCGGCATAGAACGGGGTGCGCCCGAGCACGATCTCCACGGCCGTGCCCGCACCCGCCACCGGCACGGCCGCGCCGTCGACGAGGATGCCGACCACGCTCGTGTCGGCCTCGGTCTGGTCGTAGCCGAGGAACTCGACCTTGCCCGCCTTCTCCAGCAGCTGCCCGAAGACGGAGATGTCGGCGTTGCCGGTCTTCTTCGCCGCGGCGTCGGCCTTGGCCCGCTGCCGCTGCTCCTTCATGAGCCGGCGGAAGCCCTCCTCGTCGACCTGGAGACCGTGCTCGGCCGCCATCTCCAGCGTGAGGTCGATCGGGAAGCCGTAGGTGTCGTGGAGCTGGAACGCCTGGTCGCCCGAGAGCGTGCTGCCGGACTTGCGCTTGGTCTCCTCGACCGCCACGTCGAAGATCGCCGTGCCGGTGCGGAGCGTGCCGAGGAACGACGCCTCCTCCGCGTCGATGACGCCGTGGATCTGCGGCGCGTCGGCCTTGAGCTCGGGATACTGCTCGCCCATGACGTTGATCGCGACGTCGGTCAGCTCGTGCATGTAGCGGTCCTCGCCGGAACCGAGCAGCCGCAGGTTGCGCACGGACCTGCGCAGGATGCGGCGCAGAACGTAGCCGCGGCCCTCGTTACTGGGCAGCACGCCGTCGGCGACCAGCATGGTGCCGGTGCGGACGTGGTCGGCGATCACCCGCAGGCTGACGTCGGCGCGGTGGTCGCGCCCGTAACGGGTCTTGGTGAGCTCGGCCGCCCGGTCGAGGATCTTGTAGGTGGTGTCGATCTCGTAGAGGTTGTCCACGCCCTGCAGGATCGTGGCCATGCGCTCCAGGCCCATGCCGGTGTCGATGTTCTTCGCCGGCAGCTCGCCCGCCACGTCGAAGTCGACCTTGGAACGGACCTCGCTGAGCTGGTACTGCATGAAGACGAGGTTCCACACCTCGAGGTAGCGGTCTTCGTCGGCGACCGGGCCGCCGTCCTTGCCGTATTCGGGACCGCGGTCGTAGTAGATCTCCGAGCACGGGCCGCCGGGGCCGGCCACGCCCATGTGCCAGTAGTTGTCCTCCAGGCCGCGCCGCTGGATGCGCTCATCGGGCAGGCCGACGCGGTTGCGCCAGATGTCGTACGCCTCGTCGTCGTCGTGGAAGACCGTCGCCCAGAGCTTCTCCTCGGGGAAGCCGAAGCCGCCGTCGGACTCGGATCGGGTGAGCAGCTCCCAGGCGAACGGGATCACTTCGGCCTTGAAGTAGTCGCCGAAGGAGAAGTTGCCCAGCATCTGGAAGAACGTCGCGTGCCGCGTGGTCTTGCCGACCTCTTCGATGTCGGGGGTGCGCACGCACTTCTGTGCGGTGGCCAGCCGGGACGCCGGAGGCTTGCGCTGCCCCAGGAAGTACGGCTTGAACGGCACCATACCGGCAGGAACCAGGAGTAGCGTGGGGTCTTCGGCGATCAGGCTGGCCGAGGGCACGACCTTGTGCCCACGCTCCTCGAAGAAGCGCAGGAAGCGGCGGGCGATCTCTGCCGACTCCATGGTGGCCATCCTTTGCGTTAGTTGTTGTCTTCAGCGTTGTCGAGCCCGAAGCGTGCCCGCAACTCGGTTTCGCGCTCCGCGGCCTCGCCGAGCGCGTCGAAAGTAAAGTCTCTCACCTGCCGCAGCATCCCCGCGGCGCCGTCCGCCGTGCGGCGGGCGACGTGGTTGGGGTGCAGCGCCTGCAGCCTGCGCATCACCCAGAAGGTG
Organism: Nonomuraea phyllanthi; assembly: GCF_006334985.2. Classification (GTDB taxonomy): domain Bacteria; phylum Actinomycetota; class Actinomycetes; order Streptosporangiales; family Streptosporangiaceae; genus Nonomuraea; species Nonomuraea phyllanthi. The sequence goes on along the minus strand of NZ_VDLX02000008.1, from coordinate 390,987 downwards.
AGGAACGCGCCCAGCGACAGATAGAACAGCCGCCTGATCATCGCGCTCGCCTCACCCCGTCAGCGCCCGCGCCGGCCCTGCTCGCCTCCGCCTTGCGGACCCCCGCGTCGCGGACCTCCGCCGTCGCCTGGGCCGCGCTCCCGGCTTCGGCTGCGGCGCCGGCTCGGGACGTCGCCCGGCTGCTGGACGCTCGCTGGAGCCGGGTCCTGGGCTTGTGCGCCCTGCGGGCCGCGATGGCGCGCCGCACGCCGTATCCGATCGACGACACCTTGATCAGCGGGCCGGTGAAGATGGTCTGGGTGACGGCGCTCAGCTTGGCGGCGTGGCCACTGACCTGCTTGACGTCCTTGGCGATGGCCTCGACCGCGACCAGCTGCCTGTTGGTCTCGTTGACCGTGACGCTCACGTCGTCGAGCAGCGGCGTCAGGCGCTCGTTCAGGTCGGAGACCGCCTTGGTGGTCTCGGTGAGCAGTCTGGCGAGCTTGACGAGCACCATGGCCAGAACGCAGACCAGGACTATCCAGCCCGTGGCCGCGATCAGCCCGGCGACCTCTCCGGCGGTAAGCATCCGCTCATCTCCCTCGTACGCTGGGCCGGAACGGCAAGACCCTATCGCGTCCGGGTGACAACCTCGGTGAGGTCGCCGACCTTGATCGGTCCGCCACGCCGGCACCGGCCGCTTCCACGGCTCCCGGCGGCCCCGCCGGCGGCCTTCCCGGGCCCCGGCCCGACGCCGCCGCACCCGGCTCGGCCAGGCACCACGCCGTCCGCCGCCGGCCTGACACCGGGCGTCGGATCCGCTTCCGGCCTGACACCGCGCGTCGGCCACCTCTCCGTCCAGCCGCCTCTCGACGCCTCGACGCACGTCCCAACCTACGCCATCCCAGGACCCCCGCCCGCCGCCCGCAGACGCCCATGGAGCCCGTCCCAGGTCGCCCGGCGTCCGCCGGATAGAGGCCGGCAGGCATGACGCCTCCAGCCCGGGGACCGCCACCTCGCCGCTCGCACGGCGCCGACCTCCGCCGCACCACCACCCGCCGACCGCGCCCAGGAGACCGGGCCGCCCGTAAGCCCCTGCCCGCGCGGCACAGCGACCCCGCGCCCCTTCACCGCACCGCAAGCCGCCCCGGCGCGCACGAGCCCGCCGCCGCGCACAGACACCCCTCACGCAGCACGACGAACCCACGGACCGCGGCCCCACGGGCCGCGGCCCCACGGACCGCGGCCCCACGGGCCGCGGCGCAGCCCCTCCGGCTCCGCGCCCACAAGCCGGCCTCCCGGAGTGATCCCGCGCGCACGGGCGGCGAGCCCCGCGGAGGCAGGGGGTTACGAGCCGCGGAGGAAGTCGCGGATCTTGGTCCAGCGGTCGGCCACCGGGGCCTCCGCGCCGTGGCGGGTCGGCTCGTAGTAGCGCCGCTCGCGCACCTGCTCAGGCGCGTACTCCTGCCGCACCAGCCCGTGGTCGAAGTCGTGCGGATATTTGTATCCGTCGCCGTGGCCGAGCTTGGCCGCGCCCGGGTAGTGGGCGTCGCGGAGGTGGCCGGGCACCTGACCGATGAGCCCGCGCCGGACGTCGTCGACGGCCGCCCCGATGGCCTTGACCACGGCGTTGGACTTGGGGGCCATGGCGCAGTGGATGACCGCCTGGGCCAGGTTGATCTGCCCCTCGGGCAGCCCGATGAGCTGCACCGCCTGCGCGACCGCGACCGCGGTCTGCAGGCAGGTGGGGTCGGCCATGCCCACGTCCTCGGAGGCGAAGATGACGATGCGGCGGGCGATGAAGCGCGGGTCCTCGCCTGCCTCGATCATGCGGGCGAGGTAGTGGAGCGCCGCGTCGGCGTCGGAGCCGCGCATCGACTTGATGAACGCGCTGATCACGTCGTAGTGCTGGTCGCCCTGCCGGTCGTAGCGTACGGCGGCCTTGTCGACGGCCTTCTCCACCACCTCCACGGTGATGTCGTCGGCCAGGAGCGCGGCGGCCTCCAGGTAGGTCAGCGACCGGCGCGCGTCACCGCCCGCCAGGCGTACCAGATGGTCGAGGGCCTGGGGCGCGAGCGTGGCGCGCTCGCCGAGGCCGCGCGGGTCGGACACGGCGCGCTCCAGCACGGCGCGCACGTCGTCGTCGGACAGCGACTCCAGCGTGAGCAGCAGCGAGCGCGACAGCAGCGGCGAGATGACCGAGAAGAACGGGTTTTCGGTGGTGGCGCCGATGAAGGTGACCCAGCGGTTCTCGACGGCGGGCAGGAGGGCGTCCTGCTGGGCCTTGTTGAAGCGGTGCACCTCGTCGACGAAGAGCACGGTCTGGCGGCCGGTCATGCCGAGCTCGCGCCGTGCGTTGTCGATGGCCGCGCGGACGTCCTTGACGCCGGCGGAGACGGCGGAGATCTCGACGAAGCGGCGCTTGGTGACGTTGGAGACGACGTAGGCGAGCGTGGTCTTGCCGGTGCCGGGCGGCCCCCACAGGAACAGCGACATGGGCGCCTCGCTCTCGACCAGCCGCCGCAGCGGGGTGCCGGGGCCGAGCAGGTGCCGCTGGCCGATCACCTCGTCGAGCGTGCGCGGGCGCATCCGCACCGCGAGGGGCTGCGGGGTGGCCTCCTCGGCCGCCGAGTCGAACAGGCTATCCACAACGCGAGATTACATGCCCCACACGGCCCTCGCTCCCGAGTCTCCGGCACGGAAGACGTAGTAGCCGGCCACGACGGCCAGCACCAGCGTCACGGCTGACAGGGTCACGCTGACGGTCCGGCCGAAGCGGTCGCGGCCGACCGAGTCGCGGGCGGGCCGGGTGGCGTACACGAGGAGCAGCGCCGACACCCCGAGGCCGAGCGCCGACAGCAGCAGTGGGGTGGCGAAGCTCTCGTGGGTGGCGACGCGGGCGCCGAGCTCGCCCTCCGCCGTGGCGAAGCGAGCCTGTTTGAGGCTTTCGCCACTCTCCTTGGCCGCGAAGACGGTCACGGGCGCGGCCAGGGCGAGCAGCACCACCGCCCACCACATGGAGGGGCGCCAGCGCGGCAGCAGCGCGTAGGCGGCGGCGGTCGCGACCAGCAGCGGGGTCAGGACGACGGCGAAATGGATGATCAGCGGGTGCGCCGGCAGGCCGAGGATCTCGTCGAACATGGGGAACTCCTTAGTTCTCATTTCAACTACGAATCCGAGCACCATAAGGTTCGCGACCTCAGCTGTCGCATCGGCGGCTTTCGCCACTTACGTCCGGCACATATCGAAGGCCGGTAGCATGCGCGGAGTTGTTTGGTCATGCGCAGGCAAAAGGCGAGAGGACATAGCGGTGAGCGGCGACGACCGCCAGAACGAGGAAGACCGCCAGAGCGAGCTGGCGCGGGAGCACAAGGAACGGCAGGCCAAGCGGGCCGCCGCCCAGACCGCCAAGGCGAGGCGGAACACCTTCATCGGCGCGGGCGTGGCCGTCGTCGTGGTCGCGGGCGGCATCTTCGCCGCGACGACCCTGGTCAACAGGAACTCCGGTGAGGCCGAGGCGCAGAGCACCCCCTCCGCGAGCGCCAGTGCCAGCGCCAGCGCCAGCGCGTCGCAGGAGCCGACGCCCTCGCCGGCCAACACCGGCCCGGTCACCTGCACCTACAAGCGCGACGACTCGCTGCCGAACAAGTTCGTCGGGCTGCCGGGCAAGCGGCCCAACATGAAGCTGAAGAAGATGACGATCGAGCTGAACCGCGGCACCGTCGTCGTGGATCTCATGACGGACGCGGCGCCGTGCTCGGTCAACTCGCTCAGGTTCCTGGCGAAGAAGAAGTTCTACGACAACATGAAGTGCCACCGCCTGGTCACGCCGGACGTGTCCGGCCTGCACCTGCTGCAGTGCGGCGACCCGCAGGCCAAGGCCGACGGCAAGAACCCGACGGACGGCCTGGGCACGGCGGGCTACGTCTACGGCGACGAGAACACCGAGATCCCGATCGGCAAGGGCGTGGTGTTCATGACGCAGCCGTCCGAGGCGGCCGGGCAGAACAACAGCCAGTTCGCGATCTCGCTGTCGGACGAGAACACGCAGGTCGGCGCCGGCTACAACGTCATCGGCATGGTCAGCGAGGGCATGGACATGCTGGTGGGGCTGGCCTCCAGCGGCAAGGACCTGATCGTCAACGAGGCCGACATCACCGGTGACGGCGGCACGACCGCCCCCAAGAACCCGGTGATCATCAAGAAGATCACGTTCCAGTAAGACACGCGAAAACGGCGGGCACCGGTCTCGGTGCCCGCCGTTTCCTGTCCGCGCTAGGCCTCGGCCTTGGGGCGGGCGTCGACGCCCGCCTCCTTGCGCTGCTCGGCCGTGATCGCCGTGGGCGCACCGGTCAGCGGGTCGAAGCCGGAGGCGGTCTTCGGGAACGCGATCACGTCGCGGATCGACTCGCCGCCGGACAGCAGCATGCAGATGCGGTCCCAGCCGTAGGCGATGCCGCCGTGCGGCGGGGGCCCGTACTTGAACGCCTCCAGCAGGAAGCCGAACTTGCTCTCGGCCTCCTCCTTGGAGATGCCGAGCACGTCGAACACGCGCTGCTGCATCTCGGCCCGGTGGATACGGATCGAGCCGCCGCCGATCTCCATGCCGTTGCAGACCATGTCGTACGCGTACGCCAGCGCCTCGCCCGGGTGGTCCTGGAAGGTGTCGGCCCACTCCGGCTTGGGGCCGGTGAACGGGTGGTGCACGGCCGTCCACCCGATCTCGCGGCCCACCTCGTCGTGCACGGGCTCGAACATGGGGGCGTCGACCACCCACAGGAACGCCCACGCGGACTCGTCGATCAGCTCGCAGCGGCGGCCGATCTCCAGGCGGGCCGCGCCGAGCAGCTCGCGGGAGGCGTGCCGCGGCCCGGCCGCGAAGAAGATCGCGTCGCCGGGCTCGGCGCCGACCTTGGCGGCCAGCCCGGACAGCTCCTCCTCGGAGAGGTTCTTGGCGACGGGGCCGCCCAGCGTCCCGTCAGCCTGGACGAGGACGTAGGCCAGGCCGCGGGCGCCGCGGCTGCGCGCCCACTCCTGCCAGCCGTCGAGCTCCTTGCGGGTCTGGGAGGCGCCGCCCGGCATGACGACGGCGCCGACGTACTCGGCCTGGAAGACGCGGAAGGAGGTGTCGGCGAAGTAGCCGGTCATCTCGACCAGCTCCTGGCCGAAGCGCAGGTCGGGCTTGTCGGAGCCGTAGCGGGCCATGGCGTCGGCGTACGTCATGCGCGGCAGCGGCGTCGGCAGCTCGTAGCCGGCGATCTCCTTCCAGAGCCGGCCGATCAGCTTCTCGCCGACCTCGATGACGTCCTCCTGGTCGACGAACGACATCTCGACGTCGATCTGGGTGAACTCCGGCTGCCGGTCGGCCCGCAGGTCCTCGTCGCGGTAGCACTTGGCCAGCTGGTAGTAGCGCTCCAGGCCGGCGACCTGGAGGAGCTGCTTGAACAGCTGGGGCGACTGGGGCAGGGCGTACCAGTTGCCGGGCTGCAGCCGCACCGGGACCAGGAAGTCGCGCGCGCCCTCGGGCGTGGAGCGGGTCAGGGTGGGCGTCTCGACGTAGACGAAGCCCAGCTCGTGCATCACCTCGTTGGCGAGGTAGGTGGCCTTGGAGCGGGTGCGCATCGCGTCGGCCACCTGCTGGCGGCGGATGTCGAGGTAGCGGTACTTCAGCCGGGCCTCCTCCGAGACCCCCACGTTGCCCTCGATGGGGAACGGCAGCGGCGCGGCCTCGCTCAGCACCTCGACCCGCTCGGCCACCACCTCGATGGCGCCGGTGGGCAGGTCGGGGTTCTCGTTGCCCTCGGGGCGGACCCTGACCTGGCCGACGACCTGCACGCAGTATTCGGCGCGCAGGTCGTGGGCGTGGTCCTCCTCACGGAAGACCACCTGCGCCGAGCCGGAGGCGTCGCGCAGGTCGATGAAGACCACGCCGCCGTGGTCGCGGCGGCGGGCCACCCATCCTGCGAGCGTCACCTGCTGCCCGGCGTGCTCCTCGCGGAGCGACCCGGCCTGATGCGTGCGGATCACTGAAGTTTCCCTTTCAGAACGTCCACGACCTGGGCCAGCGGCACCTCGGTCTGGTCAGCGGTGGTCAGGTCCTTCACTTGCACGGCCTCGGCCGCCAGGTCGCGCTCGCCGAGGATCAGCGCGAAGCGGGCGCCGGAACGGTCGGCCCCCTTCATCGCCCCCTTGAGCCCCTTGCCGCCGAAGGCCATGTCGGCGGCGACGCCGGCCGCGCGCAGCTCGCTCAGGAGCCTGAACATGGCCCGCGCCGCCTCGTCGCCCAGCGCCACACCGTACACCTCGCAGCGCGGCGGGGTGTCGAGCTGAACGCCTTCGCGCTCCAGGGCCAGGACGGTGCGGTCGAGCCCGAGCCCGAAGCCGATGCCGGGCAGCGGCGGCCCGCCGATCGCCTCGGAGAGCCCGTCGTAGCGGCCGCCGCCGCCGATGCCGGACTGCGCGCCCAGCAGCGGGTGGTCGAACTCGAACGTGGTGCGGGTGTAGTAGTCGAGGCCGCGCACCAGCTTCGGTGAGTCCTCCCACGGGATGTCCAGGTCGGCCAGGAGCTGCTTGACCCGGTCGTGGTAGGCCTTGCAGTCAGCGCACAGGTGGTCGCCGATGAGCGGCGCGTTCTCCAGCTGCGCGCGCACCTCGGGACGCCGGTCGTCGAGCACCCGCAACGGATTGATCTCGATCCGGGCCCTGGTGGCCTCGTCGAGGTCGAGCCCGCGCAGGAACTCCTGCAGCCTGGCCCGGTAGATCGGGCGGCACTCCTTGCAGCCCAGGGAGTTGAGCAGCAGCCGCACCCGGGTCAGGCCGAGCGCGGAGTACCACTGCCAGGCCAGCGCGATGGTCTCGGCGTCGACCGCAGGGTCCTCGCTGCCGATGGCCTCCAGGTCGAGCTGGTAGAACTGCCGGTAGCGGCCCTCCTGGGGCGCCTCCGCGCGGAAGACGGGCCCGTTGGCCCAGACCTTCACCGGCAGCTGGCCGCGGTGCAGGCCGTATTCGAGGACCGCGCGCAGCACGCCGGCGGTGAACTCCGGGCGCAGCGTCAGCGACCTGCCGCCGCGGTCGGTGAAGGTGTACATCTCCTTGCTGACGACGTCGGTGGACTCGCCTACGCCGCGGGCGAACAGCTGGGTGTCCTCGAAGACGGCGGTCTCCAGGTAGGAGTATCCGGCGCGCCTGGCCGTCTCGGCGAACGCCGCGCGGATCGCGGAGAACGTCGAGGCCTGCGGCGGAACGTATTCCTTGACCCCTTTAGGTGCTTGGAAGCTCATTAGATCCCTCGTGTGGGACCGGCCTGCGGCGCCGCCTCTTTCAGGTATGGATTGCTGGCGCGCTCGCGGCCGATCGTCGTCTGTGGTCCGTGGCCCGGCAGGACGACCGTATCGTCAGGCAGCGGCAGACACTTGGTAGCCAGGCTGCTCAGGATGGTCGCGTAGTCGCCGCCGGGAAGGTCGGTGCGGCCGATGGAGCCGGCGAACAGCAGGTCGCCCGAGAACATGATCTCGTCTTCGGGCAGCCGGAAGCTCACCGACCCCCTGGTATGGCCGGGCGTGTGGTCGACCGTGAGCTCCAGGCCGGCGAGCGTCAGCACGGCGCCGTCGGACAGCTCGCGCACGTCGTCGGGCTCGCTCAGCTCCAGCCCGGCGAACATCGCGCCGGTCGGTCCTGACCAGCCGGCGGCCGGGTCGCTGAGCAGGTGACGGTCGTCGGGGTGGATCCACGCGGGGACGTCGCGCGCGCCGCACACCGGGGCGACCGACCAGACGTGGTCGAGGTGGCCGTGGGTGAGCAGGACGGCGACCGGCTTGAGCCGGTGCTCGCGCAGCAGCTCGTCGACGCCTTCCGTGGCGTCCTGGCCTGGATCGACGATCACGCATTCCTCGCCGGCCGCGGGCGCGACAACGTAACAATTGGTCTGGAAGGCCCCTGCGGGGAAGCCGGCGATGAGCATCTGCCTCAGGTGATCTCGTCGAAAATCCAATGGGAATGTAACCGAAGGGTACCGGTGCGGGTCGCCGGGCTGCGAATCATTACCCGTTGGCCGATACGATTCGCCCACCTCAGTTGATTGACTATGGGAGGCAAAGCGGTGGCCACGGGGAAGGACCGGCAGAAGCAGCTGGCGCGTGAGCACTACGAGCGGCAGATGCAGCGCCGCATCGAGCGCGAGCAGAAGGCCAAGCGCACGGCGATCATCGGCTCCACGGTGGGCGTCGTGATCGTGGTCGGCGGCATCGTGACCGCCGTCGCGATGCTGGGCGGAAATGACGCGGGCACCGAGGCGGCCTCCGCGCCCACGGCGTCGGCCGCCGACACCGCCACGGCGGCGCCGAGCGCGGGGCCCAAGCCGTACGACGCGGCCACCGGCACCTGCGACTACGTCAAGGACGCGTCAGGCCAGGTCAAAGATGTCGGCATGCCGCCGGCCAAGGTCAAGACCACGCCGGCGAAGAAGAAGATGACGCTGGAGACCAACCTCGGCGACATCGTGGTCGAGCTCGACAACGCCAAGGCGCCCTGCACGACCAACTCGCTGGAGTTCCTGGCCAAGAAGAACTACTACGACGGCAGCAAGTGCCACCGGCTCGGCAGCGCCCAGTTCCCGATGCTGCAGTGCGGCGACCCGACGGCCAAGGCCGACGGCAAGAGCCAGGACGGCTCCGGCGGCCCCGGCTACGTCATGGCCGAGGAGAACCTCGAGGGCGCCACGTACAAGCGCGGCGTGATGGCCATGGCCAAGACGTCGGCCCCGGGCTCCACCGGCAGCCAGTTCTTCCTGGTTTTCGGAGACATCCAACTCACCCCGGATTACACGCCGGTGGGTACGATCACCAAGGGGCTCGACATCCTGGACAAGGTGAGCAAAGCAGGCGTCATCGCCGACATGGGGGACGGGACGGGAGCACCGAAGGAATCCGTCCAAATCAAAGACGTGACAATCGCCGGCAAGAGCTGACGTAATACAAACTAGGGACGAAGTAGTCCCGAAGGGTCTGATGGATAGTGCGGGAGGACACGGTGAGCACCGACCCGTGGGGCCGGGTAGACGACGACGGCACCGTCTACGTGCGTACGGCTGAGGGAGAGCGGGCCGTCGGCTCCTGGCAGGCCGGTGAACCCGAAGAGGCACTGGCCTACTTCCATCGCAAGTACGACGAGCTGGCCGGTCAGGTGCAGCTCCTCGAGCAGCGCGTCAGGGGCACCGACCTGGCTCCGGCCCAGGCCGAGGCGAGCATCGTCAAGCTGCGCGAGGCGGTGGCCGACGCCCACGCCATCGGCGACCTCGACGCGCTGACGGCCCGGCTCGACACGCTGACCGAGCTGGTCGCCCAGCGCCGCGAGGAGGTCAAGGCCGCGCGCGAGCACGCGCGCGCCGAGGCCAGGGCGGTCAAGGAGCGCATCGTCGCCGAGGCCGAGCGCATCGCCGACGAGACCACCCACTGGAAGTCGGGTGGCGAACGGCTGCGCCAGCTCGTCGAGGAGTGGAAGGCGGCCGACCGCATCGACCGGGTCACCGAGGCCGCGCTGTGGAAGCGGCTCTCGGCCGCGCGCACGGCGTTCGCCAAGCGGCGCAAGGCGTACTTCGCCGGCCTGGACGAGCAGCGCGAGGGCGTACGGGCCGCCAAGGAGCGCATCGTCGCCGAGGCGGAGGCGCTGGCGGGCTCGACCGACTGGGGCCCCACCGCCGCCGTCTACCGCGACCTCATGCAGCAGTGGAAGAGCGCGGGGCGGGCCTCGCGCGAGGCCGAGGACGAGCTGTGGGCGCGTTTCAAGGGCGCCCAGGACCAGTTCTTCCAGGCGCGTTCGGCCGTCTTCGCCGAGCGTGACGCCTCGCTGGCCGCCAACGCCGAGGTCAAGGAGGTGCTGCTGGCCGAGGCCGAGAAGATCCTCCCGGTCACGGACGTCCGCACGGCCCGCTCGGCGCTGCGCAGCATCCTGGAGCGCTGGGAGGCCGCCGGGCCGGTGCCGCGCGAGCAGCGCGACCGGCTGGAGGGCGGGCTCCGCAAGGTGGACGAGGCCGTGCGCAAGGCCGAGGACGCCGAGTGGAAGCGCTCCAACCCCGAGGCGAGGGCCCGCGCGCAGAGCACCGTCGACCAGCTGCGCACCTCGATCGACCAGCTGGAGAAGCGGCTGTCCAAGGCGCAGGCCGCCGGTCGCGCCAAGGACGTCAAGGAGGCCGAGGAGGCCCTCACCGCCCGCCGTTCGTGGCTGGAGGAGGCCGAGCGCACGCTCGCCGAGTTCAGCTGACCCGGTGGAGGCCCTCACCGGCCTCCACCGGGCCCGCCTCCTTCCCAGGAGGCCCGGGCGGTGCGCGGAATGGGCGGCGGCGGAGAGGGCGGAGACCTAGGCTGGCGGGCATGGATCCGGTCAGCGCCGCGCGTGCCCTCGTCGAGGACATGTTCCCGGGCGCCCTGTACGCCTTCGTCGGCGGCAGCGCCCTCACCGAGCACCGCACCAGCACCTCAGACCTCGACGTCGTGGTGGTGCTCGACGGTCTGCCCACCCCTTACCGCGAGTCGCTGCGGTGGCGCGAGTGGCCCGTCGAGCTGTTCGTGCACAGCGAGACCAGCCTGCACGCCTACCTCGACAAGGACTTCGACAGGCGCCAGCCGAGCCTGGCCCGCATGTGCGCCGACGGCGCGGTGCTGGCCGACCGGACCAGCGGCCGGGCCAGCGACCTCCAGGCCGCGCTGAGCGACCGCCTGGCGGCCGGGCCGGGCGGGCTGACCAGCTCGCAGGCCGAACGCGCCAGATACGCCCTCTCCGACCTCCTGGACGACCTGTCGGGCGCCACGGACCCGGGCGAGCAGACGTTCATCCGCTGGCAGGTGGTGCAGGAGACGGCCAGGATGGCGCTCGGCCTGGGACAAAGGTGGCAGGGAAGCGGCAAGTGGCTGCTGCGCGAGCTGCGCGCCCACGACCCGGAGCTGGCCGGGCAGCTTCTCGCCTGCCACGAGGACTCGGCGCGGCTGGCCGGCGTCGCCTCGAACGTGCTGGAGCGCGCCGGAGGACGCCTCTGGGAGGGCTACAGGGCCGAGGGTGACCCGTTCCACCAGCCGCTGCGTCACGTGCGCTCACGAGAGCTCTCGGGCGAGACGGCGCAGAGCTCGGGCATGCGCCGGCTGGCCGCGATCAGCGGCGCCACGGCGGGGTCCGCGCGACTGTGGATGGGCCAGACCCACGTCGCGCCCGCCACCCGCTCCTCCGACCACCACCACGGCGCATCCGAGACGGCCATCTACGTGGTCAGCGGCACGCCGTCGTTCGTGTTCCTGGAGGACGGCAAGGAGGTGCGGCTGGAGACGGAGCCCGGCGACTACGTCTTCGTCCCGCCGTACGTGCCGCATCGCGAGGAGAACCCGGACCCGTCGCGGGAGGCGGTGGTCGTCATCGCCCGGAGCACGCAGGAGGCCATGGTGGTCAACCTGCCGGACCTGCGCCCCCGCTGAGCCGCGCCGCGCCTGCTCGTCAGCCGCTCGCGCCGCTGACCCGGTAGACGTCGAACACGCCCTGGATGCCGCGTACGGCCTTGAGCACGTGGCCCAGGTGCTTCGGGTCGCCCATCTCGAACGTGAACTTGCTGATCGCCACCCGGTCGCGCGAGGTGGTGACGGACGCGCTCAGGATGTTGACGTGCTGGTCGGAGAGCGTGCGGGTGACGTCGGACAGCAGGCGGGGCCGGTCGAGCGCCTCCACCTGGATCGCCACCAGGAACACGCTGTCGTCGCTGGGCGACCAGCTCACCTCGACCAGCCGGTCGGGCTGCGACTTGAGCTGCTGCACGTTGGTGCAGTCGGCCCGGTGCACCGACACGCCGTGGCCCCGCGTGACGAACCCGACGATCTCGTCGCCGGGCACGGGGGTGCAGCACTTCGACAGGCGTACCCACACGTCGGCGTCGCCCGCCACGACCACGCCCGCGCCCCCGCCGCGCGGGCGCCCGCGCAGCCGGGTGGGCAGGGAGGTCTCGGCGATGTCCTCCTCGGCGCTCTCGACGCCGCCGATGGAGGCCACCAGCTTCTGCACGACGGCCTGGGCGGCGATGTGCCCCTCCCCCACGGCCGCGTAGAGCGCGGACACGTCGGGGTAGCGCAGGTCGCGGGCGAGAGCCAGCAGCGCCTCGGTGGACATCAGCCGCTGCAGCGGCAGGCCCTGCTTGCGCATGGCCCGCCCGATGGCCTCCTTGCCGGCCTCGATCGCGGTCTCGCGGCGCTCCTTGGAGAACCACTGGCGGATCTTGTTACGGGCCCGCCCCGACTTGACGAACTTCAGCCAGTCGCGCGACGGCCCGGCGTCGGGCGACTTGGAGGTGAAGATCTCGACCGTGTCGCCGTTGCCGAGCCGCGACTCCAGCGGCACCAGCCGCCCGTTGACGCGGGCGCCGATGCAGCGGTGGCCCACCTCGGTGTGCACGGCGTAGGCGAAGTCGACCGGCGTGGACCCCTCCGGCAGGGCGATGACCTGGCCCTTCGGGGTGAACACGTAGACCTCGGAGACCGACAGGTCGAAGCGGAGCGACTCCAGGAACTCGCCCGGGTCGGAGGTCTCCTTCTGCCAGTCGAGGAGCTGGCGCAGCCAGGCCATGTCGCTGCCCGGCTTGACCTTGCCCGTGGGGCCGGGCGTGCCGACCTCCTCTTTGTACTTCCAGTGGGCGGCCACGCCGTATTCGGCCCTGTGGTGCATCGCGTGGGTGCGGATCTGCAGCTCCACCGGCTTGCCCTCGGGACCGATCACCGTCGTGTGCAGCGACTGGTACATGTTGAACTTGGGCATCGCGATGTAGTCCTTGAAGCGCCCAGGCACCGGGTTCCACCGGGCGTGGATGGTGCCGAGCGCCGCGTAGCAGTCGCGCACGCTGTCGACCAGGACGCGGATGCCCACCAGGTCGTAGATGTCGTCGAACGCCACGTCGCGGGCGATCATCTTCTGGTAGACCGAGTAGTAGTGCTTCGGCCGGCCCTTGACCACGGCGCGGATCTTGGCGTCGCGCAGGTCGCCGGAGACCTTCTCGATGACCTCCTGCAGGAACAGGTCGCGGCGCGGCGCGCGCTCCGAGACCATGCGGGCGATCTCGTCGTAGCGCTTGGGATAGAGCATCGCGAAGGCGAGGTCTTCCAGCTCCCACTTGATCGTGTTCATGCCCAGGCGGTGGGCCAGCGGGGCGAAGATCTCCAGGGTCTCGCGGGACTTCTGGTGGCGCTTGTGCTCGGGGAGGTAGCGCATGGTGCGCATGTTGTGCAGCCGGTCGGCCAGCTTGATGATCAGCACCCGGATGTCGCGGGACATCGCCACGACCATCTTGCGCACGGTCTCGGCCTGCGCCGCGTCGCCGAACTTCACCTTGTCGAGCTTGGTCACGCCGTCGACCAGCGAGGCGATCGTGTCGCCGAAGTCGCCGCGCAGCTCGTCGAGGCTGTAGGCGGTGTCCTCCACCGTGTCGTGCAGCAGCGCGGCGCACAGGGTCTCGTCGTCGGTGCCGAGCTCGGCCAGGATCGTGGCGACGGCCAGCGGGTGCGTGATGTACGGGTCGCCCGACTTCCGCTTCTGGTCGCGGTGGTGGTAGGCGGCGACGTCGTACGCGTGCTCGATCACGCGCAGGTCGGCCTTGGGGTGGGTGGCGCGGACCGTACGGAACAACGGCTCCAGCACCGGGTTCATGGCCCCACCCCCAAAACGCCTGCGACGCACCGCCGGAACGCCGGGCGCCTCGGCGCCACCGGCGTCGGTTACGTCGGGCACGACCACATCACGGGGCACACAGACTCCTCACGCAATGGCTCCTCACGTTCGAGTCCAGGTCCCCCAGTGTATCCAGGCGCCGAACCCGGACCGTCGCGGGCCGGGGCTCACACGATCACGAGGGAGTGCAGGTCCACTCCCGACAGGCGTTCCCGTCCCTTGAGAAAGGCCAGCTCCATGAGCACGGCGATGCCGACGACCTCGGCTCCGGCCCTCTTCACGAGCTCCACGGTGGCCTTCGCGGTGCCACCCGTCGCCAGCACGTCGTCGACCACGAGAACGCGATCTCCGGGCGCGAAGGCGTCACGGTGGACCTCGATGGTCGCGGAGCCGTACTCCAGATCGTAGGACTCCTCAAGTGTCGCGGCAGGCAGTTTCCCCTTCTTTCGCACCGGCACGAACCCGGCCGCCGCCCGGTACGCCACCGGGGCCGCCAGGATGAAGCCACGCGCCTCGATCCCGACGATCTTGTCGACCTCGTGGAGCCCGGCCAGCTCCTCCACCACGGCCGCCATGGCGACCGGGTCGGCCAGGAGCGGGGTGATGTCCTTGAACAGCACGCCCGGCTTGGGGTAGTCGGGCACGTCCCTGATCTTGTCCAGGATCATCGTGCTCAGCTCCGTCATGACATTCCTCGCAATTCTCCACCGGCGGTGTGCCTCGCTCCATCAGGTTCAGCGAGGGTACCGGGTTTACAGGCAGGAGACTCGCTTCCCTGTTATGGTCTGTGTGTTCGAAACGGGCAGGGCTTGTCCGTCGCCTACCTCAACGGGGGAAGCGAGAAGCCACTCCCCTGGGGAGTGGAGGAGTCACGATGGTGCATCGCGCTCGCACACGACGACGCCCCCGCCCTTTCCCGGGCGGGGGCGTCGTGCGGACGACTCCGGCTATCCCTTGGCTACGGCTGCGCTTTTGGAGCCCTTCGACCCCTTGCCGCCGCCCGTGGAGGCGAGCCTCTTGGCGATGGCCTGGTACTTCGGCTCCCGTTCCTTCAGCGTCACCAGCAGCGGCGTGGCCACGCACAGCGAGGAGTAGGTGCCGACGATCATGCCGACGAACAGGGCCAGCGACAGGTCCTTCAGCGTGCCCGCGCCGAGCAGCGTGGTGCCGATGAACAGGATCGCCGCCACCGGCAGGATCGCGACCAGCGAGGTGTTGAGCGAGCGGATCAGCGTGTGGTTGAGCGCGTTGTTGGCCGCCATCGAGTACGTCTGCTTCGACGTGTGCCCCAGCTTGGCCGTGACCTCCTTGATCATGTCGAACACCACGACCGCGTCGTAGAGCGAGTAACCGAGGATGGTCAGGAAGCCCAGCAGCGTCGCCGGCGTGACCTCGAAGCCGGACCAGGCGTAGATGCCGGCCGTGATGACGAGGTCGTGGATGAGCGCGACGATCGCCGACAACGCCATCTTCGGCTCGAACGCCATCGACAGATACAGGATGATCGCCAGCATGAACACGCCCAGGCCGATCCAGGCCTTCTGGGAGACCTCACCGCCCCAGGTGGCGCCGATCGACTGGATGCTGACCTGGCCGGCGGGGACGTTGAACTCCTTGGAGACGGCGCTCTGCACCTGGGTGAGAGTGCCCTCCCCGAGGGTCTCGGTGGTGACCCGCCAGCCCTCGCCCGCCGTCTGCACGATCGGCTGGTGCACGCCCTGATCGGTGAACTCCTGGCGCACCTGCTCGATGGTGGCGGTCGGAGCCTTGAAGGAGAAGACCGTGCCGCCCCTGAACTCCACGCCCAGGTTGAGGCCGTTGATCAGCAGCCCGGCCAGCGAGACGACCAGCAGGAAGCCGGACAGGCTGTACCACAGTCGCCACTTGCCGACGAAGTCGACGTTGATCTCACCGCGGTAGAGGCGGCGCGCCAATCCCATCTCAGGCCTCCTGCGGCTTGGTCGTGTGGCCGGAGGTGCCGGCCTCGCTCATGCGTTCGGCGTCGAGACCGGACAGCGGATGGCCCTTGGCGAAGAACTTCAGCTTCGCCAGCAGGGCGATGAACGGCTTCGTGAACAGGAACACCACCACGATGTCGATCAGCGTGGTCAGGCCCATCGCGAACGCGAACCCGGCCACGCCGCCCACCGCCAGGAAGTAGAGCACGATCGCGGCGATGAACATGACGGCGTCGGCGATGAGGATCGTGCGCCGGGCGCGTACCCAGGCCACCTCGACCGCCGCGCGGAGCGACCGGCGGCCCTCCTTCATCTCGTCACGTATGCGTTCGAAGTAGACGATGAACGAGTCTGCGGTGATGCCGATCGAGACCACGAGGCCGATGATGTGCGGCAGCGACAGCCGGAAGTTAGCGTTGTGGCCGAGCACGACCACAGCCGTGTACGTCAGGACCGTCGCGACCACGAGGCTCAGCACCGCCACGATGCCGAGGCCCCGGTAGTACAGCATCGAGTAGACGACCACCAGCGCGAGGCCGATGATGCCCGCGATCAGGCCGCCCTGCAGCTGGTCCTGGCCGAGGCTCGAGGAGACCGTGTCGATGGAGCTGCGGTTGAACTTCAGCGGCAGCGCGCCGTACTTGAGCTGGTCGGCCAGGTTGGTGGCGCTGATCTGGTCGAAACCGCCGGTGATCTCGGCCCGCCCGCCGGGGATCGGGCTGATGATGTTGGGGGCGGTGATGACGACGCCGTCGAGCACGACCGCGACCTTGTTACGCGGCTCCTGCGAGTTGTAGGCCTCCGTGGTGAGCTTGCTCCACGCGGCCGCGCCCTGGCTCTTGAAGTCGAGCTGGACGACCCACTCGGTGGTGCCCTGCTGGATGCCGGCCGAGGCGGTGTCGATGTCGGTGCCGACGACCTTGGCGACGTCGAGCACGTACTTGAAGCTGCCGTCGGTCTCGCAGGCGGCGTACTGCTTCTTCGGGTCGTCCTGGACGCCCTGGCCGCGGTTCTTCGGGTCGGCGCAGTCGAGCTTGTTGTACTGGGCGAGCACCGCCGGGTCGATGCCCGCGGTGTTGACGCCCGGGTTCTGGGCGGGCGGCGGGCTGGCCTGGCCGGTGGGGGTCGCGCTCGGGGAGGCCTTGGCGCCCTTGCCGTCCTGCTGCTTCTTGGGGTTCTGCGTGCTGTCGGGGCTCTGCCTGTTATTCGGGCCTTGCCCGTCGTCGGGGTCGTCGGACGGCTGCCTGGACGCCGCGGGCGTCGGCGCGGTCAGCGCGGACGCCGGCGCTTTGCCCGTCGGGGACGCGTCGGGCTTGGGGGTGCCCGCCTCGGGGGTCTTGCTGGACTTGGGGGTGGCGGACCGGCTCGGCGAGGCCGACGCGCTCGGCGTCGGCGCGTTCGTGGCCAGATCCTGCGGCGCCTGCGTGGCCTCCATCGCGAGCACCTGACGGAACCGCAGCTCCGCGGTGGTGGCGACCAGCTTGATGGCCTCGCTCTGCCCGACGCCCGGAATCGAGATGATGATGTTACTGCCGGACTTGGCGACCTCCGCGTCGGAGATGCCTGTGCCGTTGACCCGGTCGCGGATGATGTTGACCGCGCGGTCGAGGATCTCCTCAGGCGGCGCCGCGTTGTTCTGGGTCACGGGAGACAGAGTCACCGTCGTACCGCCGGCGAGGTCGAGCCCCAGCTTGGGCGTGAACGCCTTCTGCAAGAGCATCGTCCCGCCCAGGGCGAGGATGAGCGCCAGCAGCACCAGGAGCGTTCGCCCCGGTCGGCTGTGGCGGCTGGTCGGTCGGGCCACTGGTCGTCAGTTCTTTCGATAGAGGTTTGTCGCAGAGCTTAGTCAGGACTGCTTCGTACTGGAGCCCTGGTCGCCGTTGCGCTCCACGGTGGCCTCGGACTCGTTGTCATCCTCCTCGCCGTCCTCGCCGGAGCGCGACTCGCTCGTGGAAGCGTCGCCCGGAGTGACGACGCGGCCGATCGCGGCCTTGACCCAGCGGGTCTCGATCCCGGGCGCGACCTCGAGGATCACGTCCTCATTGTCCACCGCGACCACGGTGGCGAACAGCCCGGTCGTGGTCATGACCCGGGCACCGGGCGTCAAGGAGTTCTGCATCTGGATCGCTTCTTGCTGGCGCTTGCGCTGCGGACGGATCAGCAGGAAGTAGAACACCACGACCAGAAGGATCAGCGGCACGATGCTTGTGAGTTGTCCCATGTCCATGAGGGGCACCCTTCATTGTCGTACAGGAAAGTTGACACCGGCCTCGCGCCGGAAATTCCGTGCGTTGCGTCGGACCGCGCCGCTCAGCCCGTCAGCCTACACAGGCAGCCAAGCCACGGAGTGTAGGCGCTTGTTGCGAAACGCGGCAACGAGGCAGCGTTTCGGCGCGCGGGGAAGTTCCCAATTTGAAACTGTTGCAACCGTTCTGTGATCAGGCTGGTAGTCAGTCGAAAAGTGCGGCTCCGAACGCGTCAGGGGGCGGGGTCATGCCCAGATGGCTCCAGGCGGCGGCGGTGGCGACCCGGCCGCGCGGGGTTCTGGCCAGCAGGCCCTGGCGTACGAGGAACGGCTCGGCGACGACCTCGACCGTCTCCGGCTCCTCCCCCACGGCCACGGCGAGCGTGGACAGGCCGACCGGCCCGCCGCCGAACTTCTTCAGCAGCACGCCCAGGACGGCCCGGTCGAGCCGGTCGAGCCCTTCGGCGTCGACCTCGTACAGATTGAGCGCCGCAGACGCGATTTCCCGATTTATTACCCCATCAGCACGTACGTCCGCAAAATCCCGTACTCGCCTGAGCAGCCGATTCGCGATTCGGGGCGTCCCCCTGGACCGCCGCGCGATTTCCTCCGCCCCGTCCTGCGGCAGGGCGACGCCGAGCAGCCTGGCCGAGCGGTGCAGCACCTGCTCCAGCTCGGCTGCCTCGTAGAAGTCCATGTGCGCGGTGAACCCGAACCGGTCGCGCAGCGGCGCGGGCAGCAGCCCCGCCCGGGTGGTGGCGCCGACGAGCGTGAACGGCGCGATGTCGAGCGGGATGGCCGTGGCACCCGGCCCCTTGCCGACGACGATGTCGACCCGGAAGTCCTCCATCGCGAGGTAGAGCATCTCCTCGGCGGGCCTGGCCATCCGGTGGATCTCGTCGATGAACAGCACCTCGCCCTCGGCCAGCGTCGACAGGATGGCGGCGAGGTCTCCCGCCCTCTCCAGCGCGGGCCCGGAGGTGATCCTCAGCGGCGCGTTGAGCTCGGCTGCGATGATCATGGCGAGCGTGGTCTTGCCGAGCCCCGGCGACCCGCTCATCAGCACGTGGTCGGGCGGCACCCCGCGCCGCGACGCGCTCTCCAGCACCAGCGACAGCTGCTCGCGCACGCGGCCCTGGCCGATGAACTCGGCCAGCCGCTTGGGCCGCAGCGCCGCCTCGATCTGCAGCTCGTCGCCCCCGGCGTCGGGCGACACGAGCTCCCGCTCAAACTCCACGCTCACACCTCCCCGGCACGCTCACGACCACGCTTCCCTCCGCCTCGGGCACAGCCGGCTCGACGTGCCGGAACGCGCCGAACGGACGGGCCCCGGGACTGCAGGTCGTGGCCAAGGGGCGGGCCTCAAAACGACGGGGCATGGGACGGCGGGACGCCGCGAACAGGCATGGCCCGGGAAGGCGTGGCCCCGGACGGCGGGCCTCGGCGAACGAGTGGGCCCCAGGAGCGTGGGACGCCACGAACGGGCGGGATACGGGAAGGCGGGGCCCGGGACGACGGGAGGCGGTGAACGGGCGGGACGCGGGGGAAGCGGCGGCTCGGGTCATCGGACGCTCAGGGACTGGAGCGCGGCCTTGAGCAGCGTGGCGACCTGCGGCTGGCGACCGGCCGCGAGATCGGCGTCGGCCTGCGGCTCCACGGCGGCGACCGCCTCGTCGGCGTCCTTGCCGGAGTAGCCGAGCCCGACCAGCCCCGAATGGACCTGCTCGCGCCACACCGCCATCCGCCGCTTTCCGTTGAGCGCGGCGTCGACCGCCTCCTCGGGGGTGCCGAGCCGGTCCTTCAGCTCCAGCACGATCCGCTGCGCCCCCTTCTGCCCGATGCCCGGCACCTGCGTGAGCGCCTTGAGGTCGGCACTGGCCACGGCGACGCGCAGCGCGTTGGGCGTGTGCACGGCGAGCATCGACAGCGCCAGCTTGGGGCCCACTCCGCTGGCGGTCTGGAGTAGCTCGAACACGGCCCGCTCGTCGTCGGTGGCGAAGCCGTACAGGGTGAGTGACTCCTCGCGCACCACCAGCGACGTGGCCAGGCGCGCGTCCTCTCCGATCCGCAGGGTGGCGAGCGTGCCGGGCGTGCAGTGGGTGAGGATGCCGACGCCGCCGACCTCGATCACGGCTCCGTCGGGAGCGATCGCCGTCACCTTTCCCGCCACCGACGCGATCACAGCCCACCATCCTTCCACGCCGCCACAGCGCCCACGCCCGGCCTCACAGCTTCACATCCTTGCGCATCTCCGGGACACATGACACGCCGCCGGAACCCAGGCGCAGCATCCGCCCTGCCCACCGAGACGGCTCCGGCCGCGACTCCTCTGTCACCACAGGCCACAGCCGCCATCACCCCTGACGCCCGCCCACCCCCGCAGGCGGCACGGCCGCGGGGCGCGGGTGGCGTCGGGGAGGCGGTCACGGCCGGGTGTCCTTCCGGGTGGCTCGGGCGAGGGCCGCCGCCAGGCGGTGCTGGGCTCCGCCTCGCCAGACGTGGCAGATGGCCAGGGCGAGCGCGTCGGCGGCGTCGGCGGGCCTGGGCATCTCGCTCAGCCGCAGCAGCCGGGTGACCATGGCGCCTATCTGCTTCTTGTCGGCGGTGCCGCTGCCTGTGATGGCCGCTTTGACCTCGGACGGGGTGTGCAGCGCCACGGGCAGCCCGCGCCGGGCGGCGCACAGGACGGCGATCCCGGCGGCCTGCGCGGTGCCCATCACGGTGCGGACGTTGTGCTGGCTGAAGACCCGCTCCACCGCCACCGCGTCGGGCCGCACGTCGTCGAGCCACCGCTCGATGCCCGCCTCGATGCCGACGAGCCGCGCGCCGAGCTCCTCGTCGGCGCCCGTGCGCACCACCCCGACGGCCACCAGCGTCAGGGGCGCGCCCGGCCGCCCCTCGACGGCGCCCAGGCCGCACCGGGTCAGCCCCGGATCGACGCCCATCACCCGCACCGGCCCGCCCCTCCCAGCCTTGCCGAACATCTGTTCGGCACGAGACTTTACCGCGACGGCGGCTCGGGCGCACTGCGAATCGCCCACGGCACCGCACGACCGGCGGACACCGCCGCGACGCGAGCCCGAGCGGTCCCGTCGCCAGGCCCCCGCCGGACCGGGGTCAGGCCGGGCCGCACCGGGCCGCACCGCATCGCGCCGCGCCGACCGCGCCCGGCATCGGCCGGTGAGATCAGAAGTCGTCCAGCATGTACGGCTTGGCGGCGAAGGCCATGTCGAGGGCCTCGTCGTACCGTTCGTCGCCCGACATGAGCCCGCACATGCGCAGCGTGCCCGTGGGAATCCCGGCGTACAGGGCGGAGAACCCGTTCACGCTGAGCACGACCCCGGCCTCCTCCGCGGGCGTGGCCGCGCCGGACCCGCCCGCGAACTCGAGCCGCCACGACCTTCTCCCCGCGAGCGGATCCTCCACGGTGACCAGGGCGTCGCAGGCGGCGTGCGCCGGGTAGCCGCGACGCTCGACCGCGGCGGCCACGTCCAGCACCCTGAACATCCAGCGCGCCTGCGTCACCTCCTCGTGCGACCGCTCGCGCAGCAGCCACAGCACGGGGTCGTCCGGCGCCACGGAGGCGACGACGTTGCGCGCGATCGAGGACGCGCTGCCCACCAGCGACCACAGGGCCTTGGTGGTGTCGGGAGACGCGGCGACGAGGCTCTCGACTCGCATGTCCCCGCCGCGCCACCGGTAGACGACGAAGCCGTCCTCGGCGAGGTAGAGGAAGTCGTCCTTGTTCTCCAGCCACAGGCTCCAGGTGTCCTCGTCCCAGGAGACGGGACCGCTGGAACGGGCGGCGGCGTGGACGCGGTGGAGCACGGAGATGAGCTCCGCGGCGTCGCCTGGCCCCATCCTGCGGATCTTGACCGGCCCGGACGGCCGGATCCCACGCAGTGACTCGGCGGGGAGCGTCACGTTGTACTGAGCGCCGGCGTGCTCGTAGCCGAGCGAGCGGTAGATGGGGGTGGTGGCCGGATAGAGGGCGGAGACGGCGTCGCCCAGTGCGGTGGCGCGTTCGACGACGGCCCGCATGATCCGGGTGCCGACGCCGCGCCCGCGGTCCTCGGGGCCGACGGTGACTCCCGCCACGCCCGCCATCGGCTGCGGCCTGCCGTGCCACCACTGCGTGAACCGGCGCAGCCGGGCGGCGGCGGCCAGCCTGGAGCCGTCGAACGCCCCGAGGTAGCGGCCCTCACCGAGCGACGGGAGCACCGCCCGGCGCCAGGTGTCGTTGTCGGACGAGGACAACGGCCCGAACGCGCGTTTGCGGAGGTCGAGGACGTCGTCGAGGTCTTCAGGGGTCAGGTCGCGAATTTCCACGAGCACACAACCTACGCATCAGGGGTACGTGGCCGCGAACCGTTTGCCGTGATGACGAGCCGGTCGAGGTAGAGCAGCTGGGCGGCCACCACGGCGACCAGCGCGACGGCGACGACGAGCAGCGGCGTGGCGGCCCCGACGTCCGGCGCGGTGACGGAGAAGCCGCCCAGCTGGGACAGCTGCGCGACCGGCGCCGGGAACAGCGACGCGTCCTGGGCCACGAGCAGCGGCCAGAAGAGCTCCTGGCCGTTCACCAGGGCGACCGCGCCGGCCAGGATGCCCGCCATGGGGAGAGACGGCACGAGGACGCCGCCGACGAAGTCCCTGCCGGAGCGCTCCGCGAGCCCCTTGCACAGCAGGGTGAGCACCAGCAGCGCCGGGACGCTGACGAGGAACGGCGGGAAGATCGCCAGGAAGGTGTTGAGGAGGCCCAGGCTGCGCATGGTCTGCCAGTCGGCGACGCCCAACGGGCCGGTCCCGACGAACAGCCAGGGCGCGAACGCCAGCAGCAGCCACTCGCTCCGCCGCCCGAGCGGCCGCAGGCCGCCGATGCCGAGGGCGGCGAGGTAGGCGACGCCGACGGAGACGACCGCTCCGGCCACCGCGGGCACCCACGTGTTGACCTGGGCGCGCAGGCCGCCCGCCTCGGTGTCGGGCGAGGCGAGCACGCCGTCGATCCACGGCCGGGCGAACACCACGGCGACGGCCACGACCACCACGAGCGCCGCCACCCCGACCGCCATGCCGGCGGCCCCTGACCCGCCGCGGGCGCCTTCCCCGCGCCTCGGGGACGCGTGCCGGACGCGCGGGGCCAGCGTGATGCTCAGCCGGGACGCCACCGCGATGACGGTCGCGACGATGCCGAGCACGCCGAGGATCAGGCCCATGACGGTCGCTACGGCCGCTCCAGGCCCGAACTGGGCCAATCTGAAGGCGTAGTCGTACGAGAGGCCCGCGAGCGTCTCTGTGGAGCGCTCAGGGCCGCCCCGGGTCAGCACCAGCCCCATGGAGAACGCCTGGAGGCCGACGGCGACCATGGTGATGGCCAGGAGCGCCCCCACCACGAGCATCCCGGGCGCCGCGCCGCCGGCGCGCCGTGGCTCGGGCCAAGCCCCTGATGCTGGGGCAGGAGCGCCACCCCTCGGCCCGAAACCGGACGCTACGGAGCCGGGCCGAACGGCGCCTGGCGGCATGGAGCCCGGTGGAACGGCGCCGGGCGGGGCGACCGGCGGCGACGGGGTGAGGCCGTGCGGAGCGGAGGGGGCACGCAGGGCGGGGAGGAAGGCCATGACGGCCAGCGCGCACACCACGCCGAACGTCCCGAGTGCGACGATCAGCCGGAGCGTTCCAGGGGCCGTCTCCGGCTCGCGCAGCCCTTCCACCAGCCCGGCCAGGCCCGGCGCGTCCGGCATGAGCCCGCGCATCCAGGCGGCCGCGACCCCCACTGGGGAGAACGTGACGACGGCCAGCGACAGCGCGACGCGCCCGGCCCGCCGGGGCCACGTGCCCGCCCGGTCGAGCGCCAGCGCGAGCAGCGGCGCCACCACGACGGCCACCAGCAACGGCCCCACGATCAGCGACACCGTGAACCACAGCGCCCGCCAGAACTCGCCGTCGCCCAGCACCGCGCCGTAGTTGGCCGGTCCCACGAAAGTGCTCTCCCGCAGGACGCCGCCCTTCTGGAGGCTCAGCCAGATCGTCTGGACGGTCGGCAGCAGGAGCGAGATCAGGGTGCCGAACAGCGCGGGCGCGGCCAGCAGCCAGCCGAGCGCCGGTGCGGGGGCCGCCGGTGCGGGTGCGAAGACGGCCGGTGCCGGGGTGGGGGAAGTCACGTCGCCCGACCCTACGCCGCCGGGCCGCTCCACGCACACGGGAAGGGCGAGCGCACCGCCCGCCGATCCGCGAGGGAACCGCCAACGGGTTCGCACGCGGCCGCCGATCCGCGGAGAAGCCGCCTGCAGGTCCGCGTGCGGCCGCCGGCCCGTGGAGGAGCCGGCCTCGGCCTGCGGGAGACCCGGGCGCTAGTCCAGGGCCGCCAGCACGTCGTCGGAGACGTCGAAGTTGGCGAAGACGTTCTGCACGTCGTCGCTGTCCTCCAGCGCGTCGATGAGGCGGAACACCTTCTTGGCCCCCTCCTCGTCGAGCGGCACGCTCATCGTCGGCAGGAAGCTCGACTCGGCCGAGTCGTAGTCGATGCCGGCGTCCTGCAGCGCCTTGCGCACCGGCACCAGGTCGCCGGCCTCGGAGACGACCTCGAACGACTCGCCCAGGTCGTTGACCTCCTCGGCGCCGGCGTCGAGGACGGCCATGAGCACGGTGTCCTCGTCGAGGTCGTTCTTGGGGACGATCACGACGCCCTTGCGGTTGAACATGTAGGACACCGAGCCCGGGTCGGCCAGGGAGCCGCCGTTGCGGGTCAGCGCCACGCGCACCTCGGAGGCGGCGCGGTTGCGGTTGTCGGTGAGGCACTCGATGAGCACCGCGACGCCGCCGGGCGCGTAGCCCTCGTACATGATCGTCTGGTATTCGGCGCCGCCGGCCTCCAGGCCGCCGCCGCGCTTGCGGGCCCGCTCGATGTTGTCGTTGGGCACGGAGTTCTTCTTCGCCTTGAAGATGGCGTCGAAGAGGGTGGGGTTGGCGTCGGGGTCAGGGCCGCCGGTCCGTGCCGCCACCTCGATGTTCTTGATGAGCTTCGCGAACAGCTTGCCCCGCTTGGCGTCGAGCGCGGCCTTCTTGTGCTTCGTCGTCGCCCATTTGGAGTGGCCGGACATTACCTAGAGCTCCCTCACCATGTCTACGAAGTAACGGTGCACGCGCGCGTCCCCGGTCAGCTCGGGGTGGAACGACGTCGCGAGCAACGGTCCTTGACGGACCGCGACGATCCTATCCCCAGCTTCGGTCCTGCCCAGCACTTCGACATCGTCGCCGACCGACTCGACCCAGGGAGCGCGGATGAACACCGCGTGCACCCGCTGCCCCGCGAAGTCCAGATCGGACTCGAAGGAGTCGACCTGGCGGCCGAACGCGTTGCGCCTGACCACCATGTCGATGCCGCCGACGGTCTGCTGCCCGGCGATGCCGTCCTCGATCCTGTCGGCCAGCATGATCATGCCGGCGCAGGAGCCGTAGGCGGGCATGCCTTCCTTGACGCGCATCCGCAGCGGCTGCAGCATGTCGAAGGTGTCGGCGAGCTTCCACATGGTGGTCGACTCCCCACCGGGGATGACCAGGCCGTCGACCGCGTCCAGCTCGGCGGGCCTGCGTACGGCGGTCGCCGAGGCGCCTGCCTCCTGAAGCATGCGCACATGCTCGCGCACGTCTCCCTGGAGAGCGAGTACACCGATCGTGGGCACGGCCGATCCTTCCGTCCGGTTGCGGGTTCCGACCATTCAACACCACGACGGCCTTGGATCTTCCTGGGCATGCGGTCCGGTGGCGGGAAACGGCCCGCCGCCCCGTCCCGTCCGGCGGCGGGAGACGGGCCGGCCCCGTCCCGTCCGGTGGCGGAAACGGGTCGGCGCGCCGTCCCGTGGACGGCGCGCCGGCGGTGAGGGCCCGTCCTACGGGCGTTCGGTCTCCATGCGCACGGTGTCCTCCACCGTCATCTCGTTGGCCCTGCGCAGCGCCGGGTCGAGCGGCCGCAGGTACGTCTGCCGCACCCCCGGCACCCGGTCCTCCATCACGAACGTGGCCCTGGTGTACGACTCGGCGTCGGGCACCTGCACGCGCGGCACCACCTTGAAGTCCGCCGACATGAGGTCCTTGTCGATCCTGGTCAGCACGTAGCCGCGCTGGTTGTTGTAGAACTTCAGGTGCGGGTTGATCGCCAGGAACGGGTGCGCCGCCGGGTCGGAGTCGGCGCCGTCGCCGGTGGTCGAGACGGAGCTGGTCACCAGCTCGGAGCCCACCGACGGGCCGGTCGGGTCGTCGTAGTCGAGCTTGAGGTCGCCGGCCCAGTGGGCGTGCACGTCGCCGGTCAGCACGACCGCGTTGCGCACCTCGGCGTCCACCCAGCCCTGCGTGATGCGCCGGCGGGAGGCCACGTAGCCGTCCCAGGCGTCCTGGCTGGTGATCTTGGCGGGGCCGTCGTTGTTGTCGCGCTGGGCGAAGAACACCTGCTGCCCGATGATGTCCCACTGCGCCCGCGACTGCCGGAAGCCGTCCAGCAGCCACGCCTCCTGCTCGGCGCCCGTGATGGAGCGCGCCGGGTCGACCGAGGCGGGGCAGTCGCGGTAGCCGTCGCCGCAGCCCTGGTCGTCGCGGTACTGGCGGGTGTCGAGCATGTGGAAGGTGGCCAGCCGCCCCCACCGGATGCGCCGGTAGAGCTGCATGTCGATGCCGCGCGGGATGGAGGTGCGGCGCAGCGGCATGTTCTCGTAGTAGGCGCGGAAGGCGGCCTCGCGCCTGGCCAGGAAGTTCGGCTGGGGGTTCTGGGGCTTCTCCGGCACCTCGTCGGCCCAGTTGTTGTCGAGCTCGTGGTCGTCCCACACCACCAGCCACGGCGCGGCGGCGTGCGCGGCCTGCAGGTCGGGGTCGGCCTTGTACTGGGCGTGGCGCTGGCGGTAGTTCGCCAGGGTCTCGGTCTCCGGACCCTCGTGGTCGCGGATGTTGCCGCCGGGGATGGTGTAGGTGTCCTTGGTGTATTCGTACTGGTAGTCGCCCAGGTGCAGGACGATGTCCGGGCGATCCTCGGCGAGCCTGCGGTACGAGGTGAAGTAGCCGTGCTCGTACTGGGCGCACGAGACGAACGCCATGGCGAGCGGTCCCCCGTACGTGAGGGGGTGCGGCGCGGTGCGGGTGCGCCCGACGGGCGAGACGTACCGGCCGACGCGGAAGCGGTACCAGTACTCGCGGCCGGGGCGCAGCCGGTCGACCTCGACGTGCACGCTGTGGCCCCACTCGGGGGCGGCCACGCTGACGCCGGCGCGGACGACGTGGCGGCAGCGCTCGTCCTCGTAGACCTGCCACTGCACGGTGTACGGCCGCTGCGGCATGCCGCCGAGCCCGTCCTCGGCCAGCGGCTGCTGGGCGAGCCGGGTCCACAGCACGAAGCCCTCGTGGTCGGGGTCTCCCGAGGCCACGCCGAGCGTGAACGGGTCGGTGGTGAGCTCGCCGGAGGAGGTGGCGCGCGCGGCGGTGGCGGGCAGGGTGGCGGACAGGGTCACGGCGGCGCCCGCCGCTAACCCCGTGACCAGGAAGTGGCGGCGGTTCGGGTAGGACATGGTGGTGCTCCTGTGACGGTCGAGGGGCAGGGGATCACAGGAAGCCTTACTGACGATCATGACCAAGCGGTTAACCCCAAACGACACGGAAAAGGCGACATCCTTCGTGGATGCCGCCTTTTCCGGCGATTTCCGCCGTCACTCTGTGCCGCACCCCCGACTGCCAGGCGTGATCATGTCACACCGGCGGGCCGGGAGGCCCGCACCGACGCGCCGGGCTACCAGCCGCGCTCGGCCAGGCGGTGGGGCTGGGGGATGTCGTCGACGTTGATGCCGACCATGGCCTCGCCCAGGCCGCGCGAGACCTTGGCGATGACGTCGGGGTCGTCGTAGAAGGTGGTGGCCTTGACGATGGCCGCGGCGCGCTTGGCCGGGTCGCCCGACTTGAAGATGCCCGAGCCCACGAACACGCCCTCGGCGCCGAGCTGCATCATCATCGCGGCGTCGGCCGGGGTGGCGATGCCGCCCGCGGTGAACAGCACGACGGGCAGCTTGCCGGTCTTGGCGACCTCGGCGACCAGCTCGTACGGCGCCTGCAGCTCCTTGGCCGCGACATAGAGCTCGTCCTCGGGCAGCGAGGTGAGCCGCTTGATCTCGGCGCGGATCGTCCGCATGTGGGTGACGGCGTTGGAGACGTCGCCGGTGCCGGCCTCGCCCTTGGAGCGGATCATGGCCGCGCCCTCGGTGATGCGGCGCATGGCCTCGCCCAGGTTGGTGGCCCCGCACACGAACGGCACCGTGAACTGCCACTTGTCGATGTGGTTGGCGTAGTCGGCGGGGGTCAGCACCTCCGACTCGTCGACATAGTCGACGCCGAGCGCCTGCAGCACCTTGGCCTCGACGAAGTGGCCGATGCGGGCCTTGGCCATCACGGGGATCGACACGGCGCCGATGATGCCGTCGATCATGTCGGGGTCGCTCATCCTGGACACGCCGCCCTGCGCGCGGATGTCGGCGGGCACGCGCTCGAGGGCCATCACGGCGACCGCGCCGGCGTCCTCAGCGATCTTGGCCTGCTCCGGGGTGACGACGTCCATGATGACGCCGCCTTTGAGCATCTCGGCCATGCCGCGCTTGACACGGGCGGTTCCGGTGACGGGGGTGCTTTCAGGCGTGCTGGTGGACACGGTCTTCCTCACGGCTCTAGCGGCTGGTCGGTAAGTTATCAACCCCATGGTAGGTCCTGGAGGACCGCTCCCTGACATGCCAGGATGTCAGGATTCGCCGCCGTCCATGGACAGATCGGCACCTAGGGGATGACGGGCTTGCGGCTGGCGAGCGCCACCCAGACCTGGCCGGGCGCGAAGTTCATCGGCTCGCCGCTCATGGTGGTGAACGTCGTGCCGGTCTCCTCTGATTCCCGCTCCCACTTCGCCTTGTACGCCTTGCCGTCGCGCAGCACGATGGCCGAGCCCTTGCCGACGGTGTGCACGAGCGGCGTGTAGCTCTGGTTCTTGTCGTGGAACTCCGAGCGCTCGGTCTTGGTGTACTGGACGACGATCGTGGGCGCGCCCAGCTGGCCGCCCTCCGCCGCCATGTCCTTCTTGCCGTCCTGCCAGATCAGCCACTGCTTCTTGCCCTCCGACCAGGCGAAGGTGAAGCGCGCCGCGGGCCACTTGACGGTGTACGACTTCTTGTCCACGCCGCCCTCGGCGGGCGCGTCGCCGAAGGTGAAGCCGATGTCCTTGGCCTTGCTCGCCTTGGGCGCGGCGGAGAAGAGCTTCTTGGTGGTGGCGAACAGGTTGTAGGGGGCGAAGCGGCCCGGCTGGCGGAAGTACGCGCCGGGGTTGCGGGTGTCGCCCACGTCGTACAGCGACGCCTCGGCCACGAACGGCAGCATCTTGGTCTGCACGCCCGAGTAAGCGAACGCGGGCTTGCCGAACTGCGGCGTGAGGTGCAGGTCGGAGATGCGCGCGCTGCGGACCGGGCCCACCTTGGCGGGCACCTTGGAGGAGAAGATCGCCATGAGCCGGGTCAGGCCGGCCTCGACCTGCTCGATGTAGACGATGTCCGCGCTCTTCAGGCCGAGCTGCGGCTTGCCCGCCGCGGTGTTCTCGATCTTCACCGCGAGCACCGGCTTCAGCTTGTCGTACGGCTCGCCAGTGAACGGGTGCGCGTTGACCTCCTCGGTGGGCTCCTCGCTCGGCGCCACCGTGGCCGCTTCTGGCGCCTGACCAGGGGCGGGCTCCTCCGAGGAGCAGGCGGCCACGGGCAGCAGCACGGCCGCGCCCGCCAGTGTGACCGTGATCATCCGGGGTAGCCGCACGTAACTCTCCTCGCTTCAGCCCAGAAAACGGGATGAAGCTTACTGGCTTCCCCAAATCAGGTCATTCGGTTGCCATAGTCGCGGGCGGATTGTCATCGATCTCGAAGAATCGGGGGTATTCGGTGTGCCCTGCCAGGCGAAGCGTCCTGGCGAGCCAGCGCCGCTGCGCCGTACGCGTGACCGCCACGGCGTTGTTGAGGAAGCGGCGGGAGTAGACGACCTTCGTCACCGCGGTGTCGAGCTCCTCCAGCAGCTCGCGCCCGCCGGGCGACTCCGACAGCTTCTCCCTGAAGCGCTCCTGGTCCACGGCCGCGCGCAGGGCCCGCGACAGGTCGCTCTCGGCGTGCTCGCGCTCCTCGGGCCCGGCCGTCCTGGCCTCGTGCGCCGCGGCGGCCAGCACCAGCGAGGTGGCCGGGTCGAGCAGGCGCGATCCGGCCAGCTCCAGCACCACGGCCCTGCGCCGCATCAGCGCGGCGTCCAGCGACTCCTGGGCCAGCTCCAGCCGGATGTGCAGGCGGTCGAGCCGGCCCGCGCGCCAGGAGATGTAGACGGCCGTGAGCACCACGACGATGCCCGCGATCAGCATGATCATGGTGGGGGTCACAGGTCCTCCTCCACGCGCCCCGCGCCGACGGCGGTGACCGTCTCGTAGACGCGTACGACGTCGCGCGCCACCGTCGACCAGTCGTACTTGCGCACCGCCACCAGGGCCTCGGCGGCCAGCTTGGCCCGCCGCTCCGGCGCGTCGAGCAGCGCGGCGGCCTCGCGCGCCAGCGAGGCCGCGTCGCCGTTGGCGAACAGCGCGCCCGCCTGCCCGTCACCGAGCACCCTGCGGAAGGCCGGGATGTCGCTGGCCAGCACCGTCGCCCCGGAGGCCATGGCCTCGGCCAGCACGATGCCGAAGCTCTCGCCGCGGGTGTTGGGGGCGCAGAACACGTCCACCGAGTGGTACGCGCGGATCTTGTCGGCCTCGCTCACCATGCCCAGCACGTGCACCCGCTCGTGGAAGCGCTTGGGCACCCGCTCGTAGACGTCCTTGGCGTCGCCGGGGCCGGCGATGAGCAGCTTCACGTCCGGCCGCTCGGCCGCCAGCACCGCGAACGCGTCGAGCAGGATGGGCAGGCCCTTGCGCTCCTCGTCCATCCGCCCGAGGAAGCCGATCGTGGCGCCGTCGGGCCCCCAGCCGTCGAGCGGCTCGGCCTCGGTGTAGCGGGAGACGGTCACGCCGTTGGGGATCAGCACGGCGTCGCCGCCGAACTGCTCGACCAGGCTCTTGCGGGCCGCGTCGGAGACCGCGATGCGGCCCATCAGCTTCTCCAGCGCGCTGCGCAGCAGCGGCTCGGCCACCGCGATGGCCCGCGAGCGGGTGAACGAGGCGTGGAACGTGGCCACGATCGGCCCCTTGGCCGCCCAGCAGGCCAGCACCCCGAGGCTCGGGATCAGCGGCTCATGGATGTGCAGCACGTCGAACTCGCCCGTGCGCACCCACCGCCGCACCCGCGCGGCCGACAGGAAGCCGAACGACATCCTGGCCACCGACCCGTTGTACGGCACCGGCACCGCCCGGCCCGCGCCGGTCACGTAGGGGGGAAGGTCGTCGTCGTCGGCCGCCGGCGCGATCACCGACACGTCGTGCCCCTGCGCCAATAAGGCCTGGGCCAGGTCGTCGATGTGCTGCTTGACGCCGCCCGGCATGTCCCAGGAGTAGGGGCAGACGATGCCGATCCTCATCGCGAGAGGTCTTCCAGCCACAGGCGCTGCAACATGTGCCAGTCCTCCGGATGCTCGGAGATGCCCTTCTCGAAGACGTCGGCCAGCCCCTGCGCCAGGGCCGCGACCTTCTCCTGCCGGGTGCCCTCGGCGGGGACCGGCAGCTCCGCGTGGATGTGGATGCCCCAGTCGCGGCCCACGTTGTAGACGGTGGCCGGCAGCAGCGCGGCCCCGGTCTGCACGGCCAGCAGCGGCGGCCCCGCCGGCACCTTGGTGGCGGCGCCGAAGAAGCTCACCTCGACGCCGCTCTTGGTCAGGTCGCGCTCGGCGGGCAGGCACACCACGCCGCCCTTGCGCACGCGGGTGGCCAGCGTGCCGAAGTTGTGGCCGTCGCCGCCGGTGAGCGGCAGCACCTCCATGCCGAGCCCCTCGCGGAAGGCGACGTACCGGCGGAACAGCGACTCCGGCTTGAGCCGCTCGGCCACGGTCGTGAACGGGTGGCCCACGGCCACCAGCCACGCGCCCGCCTCGTCCCAGTTGCCCATGTGCG
The DNA here is from genome assembly GCF_006334985.2 of Nonomuraea phyllanthi. GTDB lineage: Bacteria > Actinomycetota > Actinomycetes > Streptosporangiales > Streptosporangiaceae > Nonomuraea > Nonomuraea phyllanthi. Next base: position 359,039 of record NZ_VDLX02000008.1, on the reverse strand, counting down.
GCAGCGCCAGCACCACGCCCCTGCCGGCCGCCACGGTGTCGTGGATGTGCTCGGCCCCGATGACGTGGGTGCGGCGCACGATCTCGCCGGCGCTCATCGACGGCAGCCGGAAGATCTCGTGGAAGTAGCGGAAGTACGAGCGCATGCCGGCCCTGCTCAGCTCGCGCACCTCGGCGCTGCCCGCGTCGAGCCCGGTCACCCTGGCCAGGTTGGACTCCAGCCGGCGCACGGACCTGCCCCGCCTGCTCCAGACCCGGTCGGCCAGGAAGCGGAAGACCGCCGCCGTCGGGCGCTCGGGCAGCAGCGGCACGAGCTTCCAGCCCGCCGCGAAGCCCGCGGCCACGACGCGGTCGCCGAAAGAGGTGTTGTCCGTCATCTCTCCCTCGTCTGCCGGTAGACCTCCACCACCCGCTGCACCACGGTGATCACGCTGGCCGCCGCCAGCAGCCACATCCCCACGGCCAGCACGTACGGGACGCCGAGCCCCGCGAAGAACGCCGCGACCAGCGCCACGACCAGCCGCTCCGGCCGCTCGGCCAGCCCGACGTCGGCCGTCAGCCCGAGCCCCTCGGCCCTGGCCTTGGCGTAGGACACCACGGCGCCCGCGGTCAGGCAGACCGTCGTCACCGCGGCCATCAGCGTGTCGTCCACGGAGATGAAGTAGAAGATCAGCCCGGCGAAGATGGCCGCGTCGGCCACCCGGTCGAGCGTCGAGTCGAGGAACGCCCCCCAGGTCGAGCCGCCCTTGCCACCGAGCCTGGCCACCACGCCGTCGAGCAGGTCGAACAGCACGAACACGGTGATCGCCAGAGCGCCCCAGGTCAGGTGTCCCAAGGGGAAGAGGAGCAGGGCGGAGACCACCGTGCCGAGGGTGCCGATCGCCGTGACGGCGTTCGGGCCGATCCCGCGGCCGGCGAGTGCCCTGCCCAGCGGGGTGAGTATCCGGGTCATGGCCGGGCGCAGGAGTTTGAGCATCGCCGTCCGATCGTAGGCCATGAAACGCCTGACAACTTTCTTTGCCCCACCCCCCTTGTGATATCCGCCACAGGGGTATTTGGTGAACACACCGCGTCCATGCGGTTTCTGCCACCTTCCGCGCGGGTGCGGTCGGAGCGTCGTGCCTGCAACAGGAGCGTATCGACCTGCGAGGAGGGAAGACGACGGAGGGTAACGGCCCCGTAGCGACCGAAGGAGCCTCGGAACGCAGAGGCCAACATCAGGGAGGTCGATGTGGCAGAACGGAACACGGGCGGCGCCGCGGGAGCCGCGGGCAGGGCACCCGCGGCCGACAGGGCGGATGCGATACGCAATGTCGTGCTGGTCGGCCACTCAGGAGCGGGTAAGACGACCCTCGTCGAGCAGCTGCTGGCCGCGACGGGCACGATCCAGCGTCCAGGACGGGTCGAGGACGGCAACACGGTCAGCGACTTCGACGAGGTCGAGGTGCGCCAGCAGCGCTCGGTGAACCTCGCCGTCGCGCCACTGGTGCACAACGGTGTCAAGGTCAACCTGGTCGACACGCCCGGCTACGCCGACTTCGTGGGCGACCTGCGCGCGGGACTGCGCGCGGCGGACGCCGCGCTGTTCGTGGTGTCGGCCGCCGAGGGGATCGACGGGCTCACCCAGATGCTGTGGGAGGAGTGCGCCCAGGTCGGCATGCCGCGGGCGGTGGTGATCACCAAGATCGACCACCAGCGGGCCGACTTCGACGAGGTGCTCACGACCTGCCAGGCCGTCTTCGGCGACGGCGTCGCGCCCCTCTACCTCCCCGTCATCACCAACGGCCACGTGAACGGCCTGCTCGGGCTGCTGTCGCAGCGGTTCTACAACTACGCCACGGGCACGCGCACGGAGAACGAGCCGGGCGCCGGCTACGCGGAGCTGATCGAGGAGCGGCGCGGCGAGCTGATCGAGGGCATCATCCAGGAGAGCGAGGACGAGTCGCTCATGGAGCGCTACCTCGAGGGCGAGCCCATCGACACCAAGGTGCTCGTGGCCGACCTGGAGAAGGCCGTCGCGCGCGGCAGCTTCTACCCGGTGCTGTGCAGCGGGCTCGGCGTCGGCGCGGAAGAGCTGCTGGAGATCGTGACCCAGGGCTTCCCTTCGCCCCTCGAACACCCCATGCCGGAGATCACCGATCTGTCGGGCAAGCCGGTCAAGTACATCAAGTGCGACCCGGACGGCCCGCTCGTGGCCGAGGTGGTCAAGACCACCAGCGACCCGTACGTCGGCCGCATCAGCCTCGTCCGCGTCTTCTCCGGCACGCTGCGGCCCGACATGACCGTGCACGTGTCCGGCCACGGCCTGGCCGAGCGCGGGCACGAGGACCATGACGTCGACGAGCGCATCGGCACGCTGACCGGCCCGCTGGGCAAGCAGCAGCGCCCGGCCGCCAAGGGCGTCGCGGGCGACATCGTGGCGGTGGCCAAGCTGTCGCGGGCCGAGACCGGCGACACGCTGTCCGACGCCGACCATCCGCTGCTGATGACCGCCTGGGCGATGCCCGACCCGCTGCTGCCCGTGGCGATCAGGGCCAAGTCGAAGGCCGACGAGGACAAGCTGTCGCAGGCCCTCGGCAGGCTGGTGGCCGAGGACCCGACGCTGCGCCTGGAGAACAACGCCGAGACCAAGCAGCTCGTGCTGTGGTGCATGGGCGAGGCCCACACCGACGTGCTGCTCGACCGCCTGGCCAAGCGCTACGGCGTCGAGGTGGAGCGGATCGACCTGCGGGTGCCGCTGCGCGAGACGTTCGGCGGCAAATGCCAGGCGATGGGCCGCAACGTCAAGCAGACCGGCGGCCACGGCCAGTACGCGATCTGCCATCTGGAGGTCGAGCCGCTGCCGTCGGGCGCCGGGTTCGAGTTCGTGGACAAGATCGTCGGTGGCGTGGTGCCGCGGCAGTTCATCCCGTCGGTGGAGAAGGGCGTGCGGACCCAGATGGAGCGCGGCGTGGTGGCCGGCTACCCGATGGTGGACGTGCGCGTCACGCTGTACGACGGCAAGGCCCACTCCGTCGACTCCTCCGACATGGCCTTCCAGATCGCCGGGCAGCTCGCGCTGAAGGAGGCGGCGGCCAAGGTGCCGACGCTGCTGCTGGAGCCGGTCGACGAGCTGTCGGTGCTGGTGGCCGACGACTACGTGGGATCGGTGATGTCCGACCTGTCGTCGCGGCGCGGGCGCGTGCTCGGCACCGAGCCCGTCGGCACGGGCCGCACGCTGGTCAAGGCGGAGGTGCCCGAGCTGGAGATCACGCGGTACGCCATCGACCTGCGGTCCATGTCGCACGGCACCGGGACGTTCCAGCGGACCTTCCTGCGGTACGAGCCGCTCCCGCCGAACCTGGCGAGCAAGGTGGCCGCGCCCGCCGAGTGAGGGCGCGAAGGGAGCCGGGAGGGCGTTGCCCCTCCCGGCCCGCCCATGCTCTTTCATCACAAGAGCATCACGAGTCCATTCCGTTTTCTGTCCCGAGCATGCCGGGCCACCTGCCACACTGGGTGGCATTATGCGAACTGGACGCCCACTTCTGGCCGCCGCGGCCCTCGCGGTCGTCACCACCGCCACCGCCTACGTCCTCGGTCCCGGCGCCGGGCAGAGCCCCGCGGAGAGCGAGAAGCGGACCGCCCTCACCGCCGCTGACGATGCGGCCGCCGCCGCGTGCAAGGCCGACGCCCGCCATCCCAAGCGCGAGCTGCGCGGCGTGTGGATCGCCACGACGCAGAACATCGACTGGCCCTCCAAGCCGGGGCTGTCGCCCGCCCGGCAGCGGGCCGAGTACGTGAAGATCCTCGACGCGGCCGCCAAGCGCAACCTCAACGCGGTCTTCGTCCAGGTGCGCCCCGCCTCCGACGCGCTGTACAAGTCGTCGCTGGAGCCGTGGACGCAGTATCTGACGGGCAAGGCGGGCAAGGACCCCGGCTGGGACCCGCTGCCGTTCCTCGTCGACGAGGCGCACAAGCGGGGCATGGAGTTCCACGCCTGGTTCAACCCGTACCGCGCCTCCTACGGCGACAGCACCGCCAAGCTGCCCGCCGGCCACCCGGCGCGCAAGCACCCCGACTGGGTGGTCAAATACGGCGGCCGGCTCTACTACAACCCCGGGCTGCCCGCCGTGCGCCATCACGTGACCAAGGTCATCACCGACGTGGTGTCCCGCTACGACATCGACGGCGTCCACTTCGACGACTACTTCTACCCGTACCCGGTGGCGGGCCAGAAGTTCGACGACTCGGCGGCGTTCGCCAAGTACGGCCACGGCAAGAAGCTCGCCGCCTGGCGGCGCGCCAACGTCAACACGCTCGTGGCCGAGGTCGACAAGGCCGTCCACGCCACCAAGGACTACGTCAAGTTCGGCATCAGCCCGTTCGGGATCTGGCGCAACAAGTCGAACGACCCTTCCGGTTCCGACACCGCGGGCATGTCCGCGTACGACTCGATCTACGCGGACACGCGCGCCTGGATCAAGGCGGGCACCGTCGACTACGTGCTGCCCCAGCTCTACTGGCCGCGCGGCCACAAGCTGGCCGACTACAACACGCTGGTGTCCTGGTGGTCCGACGAGGTCAAGGGCACCGACGTGCAGCTCTACATCGGCCAGGGCCTCTACCGGGTGGGCGCCAAGGACGACCGCACCTGGCGCAAGCCCGGCGAGCTGGCCGCCGAGGTCCGGGTCAACCGCGAGCACAAGCAGGTGGACGGCGAGGTCTACTTCAGCGCCAAGAACCTGCTGGCCAACCCGCTCGGGTCGGTGGACCGCGTGGTCAAGGACCACTACGGACGTCCCGCCCTGCTGCCGCTGATGGAGGAGCGCGGCGGCACCGCGCCGCCACCGCCGTCCGGGGCCGAGGCCGCCGGCTCGCGGATCTCGTGGACGCCCTCGCGGGGGGCGCGGGCGTACGCGGTGTACGAGGTGCCGAAGTCGGGCAAGGACTGCTACCGCACGGACGCCCGCAACCTGGTGGCCGTCGTGACCAGCCCGTCGTTCACGGCCAGGTCGGAGGGCACCTACCTGATCACGGCGCTCGACCGGCTGGAGCACGAGAGCAAGGCGGTCAAGGTGAAGGTGGAGGCCGTCTGACCCGGTGACCTCCGCCGGACGCACGGGCACCCCGCCACACGGTCCGAAGCGCGCACGTGATACACGCGCGCCGTGAGAGGGTAGGCGGGTCTGGTGGCGCCGGACCATGACCTTGCTCGGCCGCGCCACGGAACCCTTCGAGCGGGAGGTCATCGGGTGAGGCGCGCGCTGGTCGTCCTGGCCGTGCTGATCGGTCAGGCGCTGATCGGTCAGGGGCTGTTCGCGGGGCCTGCCCAGGCGCGGGCCTCGGGGCAGGAGCCCGCGAGCCGGGTCGCGCTCATCGGCGTGCCCGGCCTGCACTGGAACGACATCACCCAGGCCGACGCCCCCAACCTGTGGGAGCTGGCCAGGTCGAGCGCGATCGGCTCGCTGTCCGTACGCGCCGTGGGCAGCGTGACCTGCCCCTACGACGGCTGGCTGACCGTCTCGGCGGGCACCAGGTCCGCGGTCGGCTACCGCTGCGGCGCTCCTCCCCTGCCCGAGCAGCGCGGCGCGGGCGCGGTCATCCCCGGCTACGGCTACCTCACGGACGTCGCCCGGCAACGAGGCGCCGGCACCCTCGGCGAGTCGCTCAAGGCGGCCGGGCAGTGCTCGATCGCGATCGGCCCCGGCGCCGCGCTGGCGCTGGCCGACCGGCAGGGCGCGGTCCCGCGCTACCACTCCTCGCCGCTCCAGGTCAGGACCGCCGACCTCGAACAGTGCCGCGTGATCGCCATGGACGTGGACGACCTCGTGCTCCCCTACCTGGCCGACGGCTCGCTGCCCAGGGTGCCCGACCGGCTCGGCCCCGCCGAGCGCCGCGACGCGCTGCGGATGGCCGACGCCAAGGCGGGCGCGCTGCTGTCGGTGCTGCCGCAGGGCACGACGGTGCTGCTGGCCGGGCTGTCCGACCACGGCTCGGTGCCCCACCTGCGGGTGGCCGCGATGCGCGAGCCCGGCGCGCAGGGCCACCTGCTGGGCGCGGCCTCCACCCAGCGCGAGGACATCTCCATCCTGCCCGACCTGACCGCCACCGTGCTGGCCAAGCTGGGCGTGCCGGTGCCGAGCACCGTGGTGGGCGTGCCGCTGCGGGTGGGAAGCGCCGGCGCCACCTTCGAGCGGCTCCAGCGCGCCGACGCCACCGCGCAGGCCATCCGCTCGGTCAAGGGCATCTACTTCACGGCCGTGGCGGTGCTCCAGGTGCTGTTCTACCTGGTCGCGTTCCTGCTGCTGCGCCGCCGCAAGGGCCTGTCCCCGGTCCGCCTCGCCGCCGTCGCGCTGGCCGCCCTGCCGGTCTCCAGCTATCTGGTCAACCTGCTGCCCTGGTCGAGCCTGCCGCAGCTGGTCGCCGGGGTGCTCGGCTGGGCGGCGGTGATCACGGGGGTGGCGTTCGCCGGGCCGTGGCGGCGCCGCCCGCTCGGGCCGCTGGCGGTGGTGGCCGGGCTCACCGCGCTGACGCTCGCCGGCGACCTGCTGACCGGCACGACATTGCAGCTCAACAGCGTGATGGGCTACAGCGCGGACGTCGGCGCCCGCTACTACGGCCTGGGCAACATCCCGTTCGCGCTGCTGGCCACCGGCACGCTGCTCGCCACCACGGCCATCGCGCACCGCTGGCCCGGCAAGGTGGGCCTGGCCGCGATCGTCCTGCTGGGCGCGTTCGCGATGGTGCTCGGCGGGTCGGGGATGGGCAGCGACTTCGGCGGCGTGATCGCGTTCGTGCCCGGCATCGCGGTGACCGCGCTGATCCTGGCGGGCAAGCGGGTCTCGCTGGTGAAGCTGGGCGCGTTCCTGGTGGCCGGCGGGGTGATCGTGATGACGTTCGCCTGGCTCAACTACCTGAGGCCGGCCAGCGAGCAGACGCACCTGGGCAGGTTCGTGGGGCAGGTGCTGAGCGGGGAGGCGTTCGACATCATCCTGCGCAAGCTGCAGGCCATGCTGTCCACGCTGCTCAGCCCCAACCTCATGCCGATCGTGATCGCCGCCGCCGCGTTCCTCGTGTACGCGATCCTGCGGCCCGACCAGGCGTCGGCCGGCGTGGTGCCGGCCGCCTTCGAGCACTCCCCCGCGCTGCGCGCCGGGCTGATCGGCACGCTGGTCAGCGGCGTGGTGGGCATGCTGGTCAACGACTCGGGCGCGGCCGTGCTGTCCATGGCGCTGGCGCTGGCCGTGCCGCTGCTGCTGGCCACCGGCATCGGCGCGCTGCCGCGCGACCGCGAACGCGACCGGGAGCCGGTCGTCGGCCCGGTGGCCGACTTAACGGCCGCCACGACCAAGTGACGCCGGTCAGTCCCACGCCTCGGCGATGAGCCGGCGGGTGTCGCGCAGCAGCTGCGGCAGCACCTTGGTCTGCGCCACGACCGGCATGAAGTTCGTGTCGCCGCCCCACCGGGGCACCACGTGCTGGTGCAGGTGGGCGGCGATGCCCGCGCCGGCGACGTCACCGAGGTTCATGCCGACGTTGAAGCCCTGCGCCCCGCTGGCCTTGCGCAGCGCGCGCAGCGACTTCTGCGTGAACTCCCCCAGCTCGACCAGCTCGGCCGCCACCAGCTCGTCGTAGTCGGACACGTGCCGGTAGGGGACCACCATCAGGTGGCCCGAGTTGTAGGGGTAGAGGTTGAGCACGGCGTAGACCGTCTCGCCCCTGGCGACGATCAGGCCGTCCTCGTCACTCATCTTGGGGATCGCGTCGAACGGGCAGCCGTCCTCGGGGCCCGTGCCCGTCGGCTTGTTCTCGCCCTTGATGTACGCCATGCGATGCGGGGTCCACAGACGTCCGAAGTTGTCGGGGGCCCCTGCCCCTGCCTGATCGTGCATATCTAGCAGCATAGGACCACCGGAGCCGGGGCTCTCGCGGCACGGTCCAGGAGCGGCCCTATGGTGGGGGACATGACGGATCAACTCGCCCCCATGCCCGGCGACTGGCAGCGCGCGCTGGCCATCGTCGCCCACCCCGACGATCTCGAGTACGGCTGCGCCTCCGCCGTGGCGGCCTGGACCGACGAGGGCCGCGAGGTCACGTACCTCCTCGTCACCCGGGGCGAGGCGGGCATCGACACGCTCGCGCCGGCCGAGTCCGCGGCGGTGCGCGAGCGGGAGGAGCGGGCCAGCGCGGCCGTCGTCGGGGTGACGCGCGTGGAGTTCCTCGACCACCTCGACGGAGTGATCGAGTACGGCCCGGCGCTGCGGAAGGACCTCGCCGCCGCCATCCGCAGGCACCGGCCCGAGCTGCTGATCACCTTGAACCCGGACGACACGTGGGGAGGGACGTACTGGAACACCCCCGACCACCGGGCCGTCGGCCGGGCCGTCCTGGACGCCGCCGGAGACGCCGGAAATCGATGGATATTTCCTGATACGGAGGCCGAGCCCTGGAACGGCGTCCGCTGGGTCGCCGTCTCGGGCAGCGACTCCCCCACCCACGCCGTGGACGTCACCGCCACCCTGGAGCGCGGGGTGCGGTCCCTGCTGGAGCACCGGGCGTACATCGAGGCCCTGACGACCAAGGACCCCGAGACGTACGCCCGCGAGCTCATCGAGGGCTTCGCCCACCAGGAGGCGCCACGCTTCGGCGGCCGCCCGTCCGTGACGTTCCGGCTCTACCCCCGCTAGACCCAGTGACCCCCTTGGTAGGGTGCCGAGGTCGGTATGGCGCCGGGACCGGTCGGGTGCCGGGGCCATTCAGGCGCCGGGGCGGCGCCGCCTGGAGGGTGCGGCGGCGCGCGAGCGAGGAGGCAGGGGACCATGCAGGCGTCAGAGGCCTCACGCGCGATGGCCGTGGCCATGTCGACCGCCGCATCGCTCGGCCTGACAGCCGACGACGCGATCGTCCTTCACGACTCGAACAAGCTCACCCTGCGCCTGCTGCCGTGTGACGTCCTGGCCCGGGTGGCGCCTGTGGCGTATCAGGTGGCGGAGTTCGAGCTCGATCTGGCGCGGCGGCTCGCCGGAGCCGGGAGCCCTGTGGCCGTTCCCGATCCGCGGGTGGAGCCACGGGTCCATGAGCGTGACGGCTTCGTGGTCACGCTGTGGACCTATTACGAGCCGGTGGCGCAGGATGAGCTCTCACCGGTCGCCTTCGCCGGCGCGCTCGGGCGGCTGCATGCCGGCATGCGCACGCTCGATGTCCCGACGCCGCACTTCACGGATCGGATCGAAGATGCCCAACAGCTCGTGGCGAGCCGCGACCGCACGCCGGAACTCGCGGACGCGGACCGGCGGCTCCTCGACGACACGCTGCGGAACCTGAGGCGGGCCGTCTGCGAGCGCGGCGCCGCCGAGCAGCTGCTGCACGGCGAGCCGCACCCGGGCAACGTGCTCGCCACGAAGGACGGGCCGCTGTTCATCGACCTGGAGACGTGCTGCCGTGGGCCTGTCGAGTTCGACCTCGCCCATGCGCCCGACGAGGCGGGCGAGCACTATCCGGGGGTCGACCAGCGCTTGCTGCGCGAGTGCCGGATCCTCGTGCTGGCGATGATCACGGCGTGGCGCTGGGACAGAGCCGACCAGTTCCCCGACGGGCGCCGGCTGGGCACGGAGTGGCTCGGCCAGATCCGGGCAGCGCTCGGCCGCGACGGCCTGAACGCCCTCGGCTGATCGCAGGCCCAGCCCCACCGCGCCGCCGAAGCTGGAATGCCGAGCGGTCACTCAAGACACCAGACGTCCATACTGGGCGTTCGCTCCCGGCACCGGGACATCCACGCCGACCGGTCACGCGGTTAGGCGCCGGACGTTCCACGCCAAGCATCCACGCGGAGAGGGCCGGACGTTCCACGCCGACCGGTCACGCGGCTAGGCCGCACATCCCACGCCCAGCAGTCACGCCGGGAGGCCCGACGTCCCACGCCGAGCGGTCGCTCAGGCGTGGGACGGAGACATGGCCGACTCGACCGCGGCGAAGCCGCACCGGCGGTGGAGCGGCCCGACGCGAGCGGCCCCGGCCCGTGGGGTCCGCCGGTCGGGGTGCGGTCACACCTGGACGCGGCGCTCCACGGCGCTGACGATCTCGGCGACGGCGTCCTCGATCGGCACGCCGTTCTTCTGCTCCCCGCTGCGGTAACGGAACGACACGGCGCCGTTGGCGATGTCGTCGTCGCCGGCCAGCAGCATGTAGGGGATCTTGGCCTTCTGCGCGTTGCGGATCTTCTTCTGCATCCGGTCGTCGGAGGCGTCCACCTCGATCCGGATGCCGCGCTCGCGCAGCTTCTTCGCCACGTCCTGCAGATAGGGCACGTGCGCGTCGGCGATCGGGATGCCCGTCACCTGGACCGGCGCCAGCCAGGGCGGGAAGGCGCCCGCGTAGTGCTCGGTGAGCACGCCGAGGAACCGCTCGACGGAGCCGAACAGCGCCCGGTGGATCATGACCGGGGTCTGCCTGCTGCCGTCGGCCGCCTGGTATTCGAGCCCGAACCGCTTGGGCTGGTTGAGGTCGAGCTGGATGGTGGACAGCTGCCAGGTGCGGCCGATCGCGTCCTTGGCCTGCACGGAGATCTTCGGACCGTAGAAGGCCGCGCCGCCCGGGTCGTCGACGAGCTCCAGCCCCGACTCGGTGGCCACCTGGTGCAGCGCCCGCGTGGCCTCCTCCCACTCGGCGGGGTCGCCGATGAACTTGTCGGAGTCGTCGCGGGTGGACAGCTCGAGGTAGAAGTCGGTCAGGCCGAAGTCGCGCAGCACGCTGAGCACGAATCTCAGCAGAGACTTGATCTCATCGGCCATCTGCTCCCTGGTGGTGTAGATGTGCGCGTCGTCCTGCGTCATGCCGCGCACCCGGGTCAGCCCGTGGACCACCCCGGACTTCTCGTAGCGGTAGACCGAGCCGAACTCGCACAGCCGCAGCGGCAGCTCGCGGTAGGACCGCCCGCGCGCCCTGAAGATCAGGTTGTGCATCGGGCAGTTCATCGGCTTGACGCGGTATTCGACGCCCTCCAGCTCGAAGGGCGGGAACATGTCGTCGGCGTACCAGGGAAGGTGGCCGGAGGTCTCGAACAGCGCCGACTTGGTGATGTGCGGGGTGTTGACGAACTCGTAGCCCGCCTCGGCCTGCCGCCGGCGCATGTAGTCTTCCATCTCCTTGCGGATGATCCCGCCCTTGGGATGGAAGATGGGCAGGCCGCTGCCCAGCTCCGGTGGGAAGCTGAACAGGTCGAGCTCCGCGCCCAGCTTGCGGTGGTCGCGCTTCTCGGCCTCCTCCAGTAGCTTGAGGTATTCGTCCTGTTTGTCGCGGGACTCCCAGGCCGTGCCGTAGATGCGCTGGAGCTGCGGGTTCTTCTCGCTGCCGCGCCAGTAGGCGCCGCCCGAGCGCATGATCTTGAACGCCGGGATCGCGCGGGTGGACGGCACGTGCGGGCCGCGGCACAGGTCCTTCCAGCACAGCTCGCCCGTCTTGGGGTCGAGGTTGTCGTAGATGGTCAGCTGCCCGGCGCCGACCTCGACGGACTCCTCGTCGGCGGCGCCGCCCTTGAGCCCGATCAGCTCCAGCTTGTACGGCTCCGCCGCCAGCTCCGCGCGGGCGTCCTCGTCGGAGACGGGCCGGCGGGAGAACAGCTGCCCCTGCTTGACGATCTCCCGCATGCGCTTCTCGACGCGCTTGAGATCGTCGGGGTGGAACGCCTGCTCGACGTCGAAGTCGTAGTAGAAGCCGTTTTCCACGGGCGGGCCGATGCCCAGCCTGGCCTCGGGGAACAGCTCCTGGACCGCCTGCGCCATGACGTGGGCGGTGGAGTGGCGGACGATGGCCCGGCCGTCCTCGCTGGCGATCTCGATCGGCTCGACCAGGTCGCCATCGGACAGCGGGTGGGCCAGGTCGCGCGGCTCGCCGTTGACCCTGGCCGCGATGACCGTGCGGCCGTCGGCGTCGAGCGCCTCCCCGGCCGTCGTGCCCGCCGCCACCACACGCTCGGCTCCGGCGAGGGTGATGCGTAGCTGGGCTGACACGGTGACTCCCTTGGATCGCGCCCCGGCGCTCGGCACCGGCGCTGCTTCGATGGTGAACACCGATGCTATCGCGGGTGAAACCCCGGCTTGGTCAGCCGCCGCCCGCTCGCGCCGGATCGGCCCCCACCCGCGCGGGCCCGCCGCGCCGCCCGGCCCGCCACCGAACCCACCACCAGGCCCGCCATCGAGCCCACCACCCAGCCCGCAGCTCAGCCCTTCGCCGCGCTGATGAGCAGGCTCCGCGTGCGCTCCTTGCCGGAGAACACCGCGCCCACGAAGTCCGTCACACCCGCCTGCCGCAGCTCGTCCAGCCTGGCCAGCACCGCGGCCTCGTCGCCGATGATCGCGACGTCGCCCGGGGTGGCCGCGCCCTCCCTGTCGAGCATCGCGCGGTAGGAGGGCAGCTGCCCGTACACCTCGTAGACCTGGTTCGCGCGTTCGAGGGCGGCGGCCGGGTCGTCGGTGACGCAGATCGGCAGCGCGCAGACGATCCGCGGCGCCTCGCGGCCGGCCTCGGCGGCGGCCGCCGTGATGGTGGGCGCGACGTGCCGGGCGACCGTCTTGGGGCCGGTCATCCACAGGACGGTGCCGTCGGCCACGGTGCCCGCCAGCTTGAGCATGCGCGGCCCGAGCGCGGCCACCAGCACCGGGAAGCCCGCTCCCGGCGTGGAGAGCCGCAGGTTGACCTTGAGCGTCTCGCCCGCGTACTCGACGTGCTCGCCCCTGCTGGCCGGGAGGAGGACGTCGAGATATTCCTTCATGTGCCGGTACGGGCGCTCGAAGCTCTGGCCGTACATGCCCTCGATGACCAGCTGGTGAGACAGGCCGACGCCGAGCGCGAGGCGTCCGCCGAGCGCGGCGTTGGCGGTCATGGCCTGCTGGGCGAGGGCGGCCGGGTGGCGCGGGTAGGTCGGGACGACGGCGGTGCCCAGCTCGATGCCCGGCTCTCGCGGGCCGGAGACCTGGGAGCCGGCGGCGGCCAGGGCGGTGAGGGCGTCGAGCCCGAAGATGTTCGAGAGCCAGGCGGAGGTGAAGCCGTCGTCGGCCGCCTGGGCGATCTGGTCGCGCAGCCCGCCGATCGGATCGGGCCCCTTCGGCTCTGTCAGGTAATATCCGAATCGCATCGAACAGAACTCCGTTCTAGTGGCTGACGCGACTGTATCTTCCCACGCCGACGCGCGATCATCCGCCGGCCGGAGCCGCGTTTGTAAAGTGGGCTTCATGACGCACGAACGCGCAGGACAGCCCGCTCAGCCCGCCGACCTCGTCGACGTCGCCAGGCTCGTGACGTCCTACTACGCCCTGCATCCCGATCCCGGCGACGCGGGGCAGCGGGTGGCGTTCGGCACGTCGGGACACCGGGGCTCGTCACTGCGGACGGCGTTCAACGAGGACCACATCCTGGCGACGACGCAGGCCATCTGCGAATACCGGCGCTCCAAGGGCACCGACGGGCCGCTGTTCCTCGGCATCGACACGCACGCGCTGTCGGAGCCGGCGCGGGTCTCGGCGCTGGAGGTGCTGGTCGCCAACGGGGTCGAGGTGCTGATCGACACGCGCGACGGCTACACGCCGACCCCGTCCGTCTCGCACGCCATCCTGCGGCACAACCGGGGCCGCACCAGCGCGCTCGCCGACGGCATCGTGATCACGCCGTCGCACAACCCGCCGGGCGACGGCGGGTTCAAGTACAACCCGCCGCACGGCGGTCCCGCCGACACCGACGCCACCACGTGGATCCAGGACCGCGCCAACCGGCTGCTGGCGAGCGGGCTGGAGAGCGTGCTGCGGGTCTCGTACGCCAAGGCGCTGGGCGGGGTGGGGCGTTACGACTTCCTCGGGACGTACGTGGACGACCTGCCCTCCATGCTCGACCTGGACGCGATCCGGGCGGCCGGGGTGCGCATCGGGGCCGATCCGCTGGGCGGCGCGAGCGTGGCCTACTGGGGGGAGATCGCCGAGCGGCACCGGCTCGACCTGACCGTGGTCAACCCGCTGGTCGATCCGACGTGGCGGTTCATGACGCTCGACTGGGACGGCAAGATCCGGATGGACTGCTCGTCGCCGTACGCGATGGCCTCGCTCATCGAAAACCGGGATAAATACGATATTTCCACCGGCAATGACGCCGACGCCGACCGGCACGGCATCGTCACCCCCGACGGCGGCCTGCTCAACCCCAACCACTACCTCGCCGTCGCCGTCTCCTACCTCTACGCGCACCGCGACGGCTGGCCCGCCGACGCCGGGGTGGGCAAGACCATGGTCAGCAGCCGGATCATCGACCGCGTCGCGGCCTCCCTGCAGCGGCGGCTCTACGAGGTCCCGGTCGGGTTCAAGTGGTTCGTCCCGGGGCTGCTGGACGGGTCGCTGGGGTTCGGGGGCGAGGAGAGCGCCGGGGCGTCCTTCCTGCGGCGCGACGGGTCCGTGTGGTCCACCGACAAGGACGGGATCATCCTGGCCCTGCTGGCGTCGGAGATCCTGGCCGTGACGGGTAAGTCGCCGAGCGCGCACTACCGGGAACTGGTCGGGCGGTTCGGCGAGCCCGCGTACGCCCGGGTGGACGCCCCGGCGACGCGCGAGGAGAAGGCGGTGCTCGGGAAGCTGTCGGCCAAGCAGGTGACGGCGTCGTCGCTGGCGGGCGAGCCGATCACGGCCGTGCAGACCGCCGCGCCCGGCAACGGGGCGGAACTGGGCGGGGTGAAGGTCTCGACGGAGAACGCCTGGTTCGCGGCCCGGCCGTCGGGGACGGAGGACGTCTACAAGATCTACGCCGAGTCGTTCCGCGGCGCCGACCACCTGGCCAAGGTCCAGGAGGAGGCCCGCTCCCTCGTCTCGGCCGCGCTCGGCTGACCCGCCCCGCCGGTCGGCGGCGGTCGTCTCCGGCGGGGGCGGCTCACGGCGGCGGCTTCAGGCGGAGGGCAGTTCGGGCGCGGTGGCGGTGGTCATCCCCGTACGGCCGAGGTCGGCGCGGCGGCCGGCCGCCACCCCGTCGCGGTAGCCCGTGCCGCTCGTCCTCGGCACGCTGACCCGGATGTCCGGGTAGTGGGCCGCCACCGCCCGCTCGACCTCGGCCCGGCGGTCGGCCAGCACCAGCGCGGCGCCCGTACTCGCCTTCTCGGCCCGTGACTCGGCCGCGCACAGCAGCCGGTACACCTCGTCCGTGAAGCCCAGCAGCCACGACCGCCGGTAGGCCCGCACGGCGCTCACGCCGTCGGGCACCTCCACGTGCGCCAGCCCGGACGCCATCTGCAACAGCAACGACGTGGCCAGCAGGTCGGCCCGCTCCAGGTCGGCCGCGAACCCGAACACGTGCACCCGCTGGCCGCCCTCCTCCCCCCGCCCGACGAGCAGGGGACGGCAGCGCACCGCCTGCGCGACCAGGCTGACGAGGCGGGCCTTCTCCCTGGCCCACGGGGCGGGCAGGGTGACGATCCGGTCGCCGGGCGTCTGCCGGGTGCCCGCCGGGGGAAGCGAGTCGATGCCGTGCTTGGCCATCAGCGCCGACGCGGCGGCCATGAACGTCGCCCGCTCGTGCTCGTTGTCGGTGCGTTCGGCCTTGGCCAGGAGTTTCCTGACACGTTCGAGCGTGCGCTCCCGCAAGCGTGCTCCCCCTACGACCCCGGCCGGCCGCCCGCC
Source organism: Nonomuraea phyllanthi (assembly GCF_006334985.2). Taxonomy (GTDB): domain Bacteria; phylum Actinomycetota; class Actinomycetes; order Streptosporangiales; family Streptosporangiaceae; genus Nonomuraea; species Nonomuraea phyllanthi. The sequence goes on along the minus strand of NZ_VDLX02000008.1, from coordinate 343,414 downwards.
GGCCGGCTACGACTTGGTCAGGACCCTCCCGTCGTCCGCGATGGCGGGGAAGGCGCCCGTGTCGACGATGCCGTGCTGCTGGTACAGCGCCTCGATGAGGGCGTGCGCCTGCGGCTCCAGCTTCCACAGGGCACGATACTCGCGCGCCGTGGCCAGCGAGATGCCGATCTCCTGGGCGATGTCCACCGTACGGGGCACGATGCCCTTGGCGATCTGGCGGTCCCAGAACGCGCGGGCCTGGCGCATGAGGGCGGCCCGCTGGGCGGTGTCGACGACCTGCGGGGTGGTGTCGAGCACCTCGATGTCCTCGTCCTCGTCCTCGACGAGTTCGGCCAGCGCGGGCGGGAGCGCCGGGCGGGCGGGCACGGGGTGGTGGTCGGCCTCGGGCTCCCACGGGACGCGCGGGTCGGCGTCGATGAGGGCGGAGGTGTTGTAGAGGGCGGCGATCTGGGCCAGCAGCGCCTCCTGGCGGGCCTGGTCGACGGCCAGCCCGGTGTGCTCGACGGCCTGGTCCATGGCCTTGTCGAGCTTGGCCAGCGCGGCGCGCATCTTGCGCTCGGACGCGCCGCCCTCGCGCAGCGCCTTGGCCTTCTTGGCGGCCAGCGCGACGCGGGTCAGCCTGCGGTGGGCGTCGACCTCGCTCGCCGTACGGTCGCTGACCTCGGCCAGGCCCATCCTGACCAGCAGCCGCTCGGGCGTCAGCCGCCAGTTGATCCGGCCGGTGCCGCGGATGCGGTGGCGCTCGATGGCCATGCCGCGCTCCCACAGCCAGGCGGCCACCAGCGGCGCGGCCAGCCTGAACACCGCCTCGGGCAGACTGCGCGCGTCCATGCTGGACAGCACGGCGGTCAGGCAGGTCAGCGCCCACACGGCGATGCCGTCGATCCCGGCGGAGAAGTTCTCGCGCATGTTGCGGCGGGCGCGTACCGCGCTCGTGATGATCGCGACCTCGATGAACGCGAACAGCAGCAACCTCAGCGGGCCGTCCAGGCCGAGCACGTCTCCGGAGAAGCGCCACATGCCCTGCGCGGACACGCCGGTGGCGATCGACGCGGCCACGATGGTCAGCACGTCCTCGATGGGACGGGGGGCGACGTATCGCGCGAACAACCAGGCGACGGCGCGCCAGGCGACCCTGAGCACCAGGAACGCCAGCGCCAGCCCCGCCAGGGTCAGGAGGGCGATGACGGCGGTGGCGAGGGGCTTCTCGCTGACGAAGGCTGCTATTTCCTCAAATGTCGGCATCAGTCACTATCCGTAGAGGCTCATATCTCCGGCTCTATGCGACGAGATCATCGCAGAATGTCGCCATCTTGTACGCCAAACGACATCTGCCGTCCCATTTTGCCCTGGTTTCACTGCTGTTCCGCCGTTGCCGCCCACCTCTCCGGAGGCGAGGCGGCGGGTGGCCGGAGGGATAGAGGGCGGTTACGGGGCGTCCGCGTGGCAGGGGGCGGACGCAGAATGGGCCGGGAGGAGGGGAACGTGAGCAGACGATCTCGCAGACGCCGTGCCTTGCCCAGCGGGGCTCTCGCCTGGCCGCCCGGATACGGGCCAGGGGAGCCGCACTGGCCCGGAGAGGGTGAGCTCCCGCCCGACGATCCCCCGGGGACCGGCGAGGGCGGCGTGCGGGAGCCGCGCCGGCCCAAGCCCGCCCCGCCGTCGCTGTCGGCCGAGGCGCTCCCGCCCGAGCCGCCCGTCCACGTCCGCAACCGTCTCGAACCACCGCCCGGCGAGGTGACCGAGCTCCTCGCGACCCGGGGCGGGGCCTGACCCGGCATTCCCGCCGGTACGCGGGGCGTGCGCGCCCGTCCCGCGTACCGGGACCGGGTGGAGAGGTGGCAGCGTAAATTCGTCCTTTCGGAGGGCACCATCCGCCGCTCCGGATGGGACCATCTATGAAGGGATTTATCCCAACATGGTGTGATGTATCCCAGCAGGACGGATATCAATGTCAGACAACGAGTTCCCTCTGGTCCAGTTCATGCGCGACGGGTTCGACCCCGTCGGTGAGCTCGGACGCATCCGGGCCGAGCACCCGGTCTTCCCCATGGAGATCCCCGGCGACCAGACCGTGTACCTGGTCACCCGCTGGGAGGACGTGCGCAGCGTCCTCGGCGATCACGAGCGCTTCAGCAACGACTTCGCCGGCGTGATCGGCCTGGGCTCCAACCAGGAGGACCCGGGCGGCCTGGGGTTCCGTGACCCGCCCGAGCACACGCGGCTGCGCAAGTACCTGACCCCCGAGTTCACCATGCGCCGCCTGCGCCGGCTGGAGCCGCGCATCGAGGCGATGGTCGAGGAGCACCTGGACCGGATCGAGGCCAAGGGCTCCCCGGTGGATCTGGTCGAGGAGTTCGCGCTGCCGATCCCGTCGCTGGTGGTGTGCGAGCTGCTCGGCGTCCCGTACGACGAGCGCGCCGACTTCGTCAAGATCAGCAAGGACCGGTTCGACTTCACGGCGGGCCCCGAGGCCTCGCTGCAGGCGATCAACGACGCCATGACGTACCTGACCGGCCTGGTCGCCCGGGAGCGGGAGAACCCCGGCGACGGACTGCTGGGCCAGCTGCTGCGCGAGCACGGCGACGAGCTCGACGACCGCACCCTCGCCAGCATGGCCGACGGCCTGCTGACCGGCGGGCACGACACCAGCACCAGCATGCTCGCGCTGGGCACCCTGTGGCTGCTGCGCAACCCCGAGCAGGCCGCCAAGGTGCGCGAGGTCGACGGCTACATCAACGACGTCGTGGAGGAGCTGCTGCGCTACATGACGGTCGTGCAGGTGGCCTTCCCCCGCTTCGCCCGCCACGACCTGGAGCTGCACGGCGTGCCGATCAAGAAGGGCGAGATGGTGCTCTGCTCGCTCACCGGCGCCAACCGCGACCCGGCCCTGGGCGAGGACATGGACCAGGTGCTGCCCGGCCGGGAGACGGCCGGCTCCCACATGGCGTTCGGCCACGGCATCCACCGCTGCATCGGCGCGCCGCTGGCGCAGATGGAGATGCGCATCGCCTTCCCGGCCCTGCTGCGCCGCTTCCCGGGGCTGCGGGTCGCGGGCGAGGTGCCGTTCAGGGAGCTCGCCATCGTCTACGGCGTCAAAGAGCTACCCGTCGCCTGGTAGAGCGGTTACGTTCACTGTGTGAACGAGCCTGTCATCGACCTCACCTCGGTCAGCGCCGTCGTGTTCGACACCGACGGCGTGGTCACCGACACCGCTCGGGGGCACGCGGCCGCCTGGAAACACGTCTTCGACGCGTTCCTGCGCGGCCGCCCGTCGGCGCCGTTCGACATCCGCGACGACTACCTGCGGCACGTGGACGGCCGCCCGCGTCTCGACGGCATCCGCACCTTCCTGGGCGCGCGCGGCATCACGCTGCCGGAGGGCTCGCCCGACGACGAGCCGGGCGCGGCCACCGTCCACGGGCTGGGCGCGGCCAAGGACCGCATCTTCATGGCCCAGGTCGACAAGTACGGCGTGGCGGCGTTCCCGTCCACCGTGGCGCTGCTGCACGAGTTGCGCCATCGCGGCGCCCGTACGGCGGCCGTCTCCGCCAGCCTGCACGGCCGCCGGCTGGTCGCCTCGGCGGGGGTGACGCACCTGTTCGACCTGCTGATCGACGGCAACGACGCGGCGCTGATGGACCTGCCGGGCAGACCCGACCCCGCGCTGCTCCTGGAGGCGGCGCGACGGCTGGCGCTGCCCGCCGCCCAGGTGGCGGTCGTGGACTCGGCGCTGGCCGGCATCGAGGCGGCGGGGAAGGGCGGGTTCGGGCTGGTCGTGGGGGTGGCCGGGGACGAGGGCGGGGCGTCCGGCACGCGCGCGGAGAGCGTGGCGGCGGCGGGCGCGGGCATGGTGGTCGCGGACCTGGGCGAGGTCGTGGTGCGCGGCCGCGTCCCCCCGATCCCGCCGGTCGCGTCCTGACGTGGGGGCGGCCGGGTCCGACCGTCTCGTCCTGGCGCCGCGCCCTACCCTTGACGGCGTGACCGTTCTCATCGACCCGCCCGACTGGCCGGGACCGCGCGGCCTGATGTGGTCGCACCTGGTCAGCGACAGCTCGCTGGAGGAGCTGCACGCCTTCGCGGCGCGGCTCGGGGTGCCGCCGCGGGCGTTCGACCGCGACCACTACGACGTGCCGGAGACCGTGCACGCCCGCGCGGTGGAGCTGGGCGCGGAGGCGGTCAGCTCGCGGGAGCTGCTGTTACGCCTGGTCGCCTCGGGCCTGCGCCGCCGTAAGCGCCGCCAGCTCCCCTGACATGTTCGCCCGCGCCGCGCGCTCCCACAGCTCCCGGGCGCGTGCGGTCCTGTAGAGACTCGGTACGGCCAGCAGGCGGCGCAGCACCTCGGCCCGCCCGGCCCGGAAGAGGTCGTCGGGCACGTGGGCGTACTCCTGCCGGATCCTGGCCGCGTACTCGTCATATCCGGGGCGGCCGAGCACGGCCAGGTCGGCGTCGCACACCATGGCGCCGTTGCGGTCGCCGCCGGCCAGCGTGTCGTGGGCGGCGGTCAGACGTACCAGGCGGGCGACCTCGGCGACCCGCGCGACGGGCACCCCACAGCGGGGCAGGCGGGCCTGCGCGAGCTGGGCGCTGCGCTCCTCGTCGCGGCCCGGCAACCCGTCGTAGACGGCGTCGTGGAACCAGGCGGCCAGGCGCACGGCCACGAGGTCGGCTGAGAGGTCGGCCGTGCGGTCGGATGCGAGGCCGGCCGCGTGGCCGGATGCGCGCCCAGATGCGGGGTCGGATGTGCGGTCGGATGTGAGGTCGGCGGCGAGGTGCCCGGGCGGGCCGGCCAGCCGGGAGATCGCGTCGAGCACGGCGGCGAGGTGGTCGAGGGTGTGGTAGCGGCGGTGCGGCTCGGACCAGCGGGCGATCAGCTCCGCCCCCGTGGCCAGGGAGGCAGGCGAATCGCCCGCGAGCGACGTCCATTCGTCGATCACGACGTAACAGTACCTTTGGTAGCGTTCCGGGTATCGAACCCGGACCGCGAGAGCCACGGCGCCTGCCCCGGTGGCGGGAGCTGCGGGCCGTCATGCCCGCCCGGCCCCGGCTGTCGATGGCGCGCCGGGTGGCGGAGGCCGCCGACGTCGCCGATCTGCGGCTGCTCGCCAGGAGGCGCGCCCCGCGCATGGTGTTCGACTACGTGGACGGCGCGGCCGAGGGCGAGCGGTCGATGGCCAGGGCCGTGGAGGCGTTCGAGCGGGTGGAGTTCAGCCCGCGGGTCCTGCGCGACGTCTCCCATGCGCCGACCGAGGTGGAGGTGCTGGGCAGGCGGATCGCGATGCCGGTCGTGCTGGGGCCCACCGGGTTCACCCGGATGATGCACCGCGAGGGCGAGCGGGCGGTGGCGCGGGCCGCCGAGCGGGCGGCGGTGCCGTACGTGCTGTCCACGATGGGCACGACGAGCGCCGCGGGCGTGGCCGCCGCGGCGCCGGGCGGGTGGAACTGGTTCCAGCTGTACGTGGTGCGCGACCGCGCCCGCAGCCTGGACTCGCTGTCGCGGGCGCGCGAGGCGGGCATGGACGTGCTGGTGGTGACCGTGGACGTGCCGGTGGCCGGGGCGCGGTTGCGCGACGTGCGCCACGGGCTGACCGTCCCGCCCTCCCTTCACTGGCGCAGCGTGCTGCAGGCGGTGCGGCATCCGGCGTGGTGGTTCGACTTCCTGACCAGCGAGCCGCTCCGGTTCGCCACGGTCGACGGCGCGCCCGGCGATCTGGCCGGGATCACGAACCTGATGTTCGACCCCTCGGTGACGGTCTCCGACCTGGAGTGGATCCGGTCGGCGTGGCAGGGCCGGCTGCTGGTCAAGGGCGTGCAGCGGGTCGAGGACGCCAAGGAGCTGGCGGCCGTCGGGGTGGACGGCATCGTGGTGTCCAACCACGGCGGCCGGCAGCTCGACCGCTCGGCCACGCCGCTGGAGCTGCTGCCGCACGTGGTGGCCGCCGTGGGCGACCGCGTGGAGGTGTTCCTGGACGGCGGGGTGCGCAGCGGGGCCGACGTGGCGGCGGCGGTCGCGCTCGGGGCGAGGGCGTGCTTCGTGGGCCGCGCCTACCTGTACGGGCTCATGGCCTGCGGCGAGGCGGGCGTGCGGCGGGTGCTCGACCTGCTGCGCGCCGAGCTCGTACGCACGCTCCAGCTGCTGGGCGCCGGCGGGGTCGGCGGGCTCGGCCCCGACCTGGTACGGCTCCGCGACTCCTAGCGAACCACCAGCGAAACGTGCCGACATGGGCGGGTATTTCGCCGCCTCCGTCACCGCTCTGCTCCTTCGCGCGGGAGACGACGGTCTCCCACCGGACGAGGAGATCGGGATGGCCACGGGAGAGTTCCAGGCGATGAGGGTGCCGGCCGAGCAGCTGGCCGGCGTGCTGCACGGCCAGGTGGTGGATCCCGGCGCGCAGCCCACGAACGTCGTGCGGCGCGACGAGGGCTGGACCGTGGATGTGAGCTGGGAGGTCACCGGTGAGCTGGTCGACTGGCTGGCCGGCCGCTGGCGGGTGGAGATCATCGCGGATCTGCTGGGAGGTGGCGAGACGCGGCACCCCTCGCCCCCGATGGAGCTGACCTTGACGCCCGGCTCCGGGCGATATACGGCCTCTGTCCCGATGCGCGGTCAGCTCGCCCCCGGCACCTATGACCTGGTGGTCAACCTCACCACCACGACCGCCGCCGGCACCGCGGGGACCTTGGGCGGATTCGTGGTGATCAGCAAGCTCGTGGTCAAGGACTGAGAGCGCGCGGCGTCCTGCAAGCCCGCCGCAAGTCGCCCGGCCTACGCTCCCGGCGGGCGGTCACCGGGGGAAGGAGGGGCCGCCGGACGTATCTGACGCCGCGGGAGAGGCTCTTGTCTCCTTGGGGCGAACCAACGGGAGACCGAATGTCCGACACTCCGATGACCGCGGACGACGTGCTGCGCATCGCGGCCTACAAGGACCGCAGCGCGGCTCTCGAGGCGATGGTCATCGCCTACAGCTACCACCGGGTCGCCGGGGACCTCGCCCGGCACCTGGGCAGGGACGCCAACAACTGGTACTGCTACGCCACCTGGACCTCCAAGGCCATCGGCGAGAGCCTCGACCTCGGTCCCGACTCGCCGTTCATCATGGACTTCAGGCGCAGGATGCGGGTGCCGTACCGCTTCAGGAGGGTGTTCAGGGCGGTGCTGCTCACGCTGCTCGGCCCCAGCTACCGCCTCGGGCTCTCGCTCGCCAACCGGGCCATCTTCCTGGAGACCGCCAGCCTCGCCGTCAACCTGTGGGACGACACCCCCGACCGCTTCCTGCGGGTGAGCCCGGAGTCGGAGCTGACGCCGCCCCCGCCGGAGTTCCTGACCGACCTGCTGGCGGAGGCCGACGACCGCTACCTGGGCGAGGCCGCGCGGCTCCTGGTGGAGGCGCGGCAGGCGGACGACCCGGCGGACCGGGCGGAGCTCATGTTCGGCGCGTGCGTGGCGCTGTCGGCCTACGAGCAGGCCCGCGCGCAGAAGGCGCTGGAGCTGGTGCTCTACCGGCCGGTGCGGTGGCTGACGCGGGTGTCGTGGCGGTCGCTGCGCTCGCTGGCGACCCGGCGGCGCTTCCCCCGCTTCCGCCTGTACGCCGCCCGGCACGAGGACCAGCCGTGGCTGACGCGCTGGCTGGAGGCCAAGTGGTCCTCGCTCTACACCCGCCACCTGTTCGCCGTGAAGACGCCGCTCAGCGACATCAGGGTGGGCCGGCCGCTCGTGGCGCCGCCGGGCGTGGACCTGGCCACGGCGTGGGCGCCGATCAGGAACGAGAGGGTGCGCAAGCTGGCCGAGGAGTTCGTCCCCGAGGACCGCGAGGCCGCCATGGCCGGGGTGGCGGACTGGGTGTCCTACCCCGACCGGATGCGCTTCATCGTCAGCTACTTCCGCGTCTACCAGCAGGTCGGCGCGCTCTACGACGTGCCCTTCGCCAAGGACGTCGCCGACGGGCTGGCCGAGGAGATGGAGCGCGGGCTGCTGCCGGAGGCGGTCAGTGACATGCTCGGGCGCAGGAGGTACCGGTATCCGGCCGAGTCGGACCCGGACGCGTTCGAGATGGCGCACTTCGACTTCGAGCCGTTCCTGGAGGCGATCCAGCTCGACCCCTCGCAGAAGTGAGCGGGGGAAGCGCGCGTCAGTCCAGGAAGTCGCGGGTGATCTCGCGGGCTTGAAGGAGCCCGCGCAGCCTCGCGAAACAGCGGGCACGGGTGGGCCCGATGCTCCCGACCGGTCTGCCCAGCCTGCGCGCCACGTCCACGTAGTGCGGCTCGGAGGTTTCCGTGAGCGCCCTGAACAGCACCCGCTGCGCCGCCGGCAGCTCCTCGACCAGCTCCGCCAGCGTGCCGGCCAGCCAGATCCTGGCCAGCTCCCTGTCCACGTCGTCCGTGCTGCCCAGCGAGTCGAGGTCGGCCGTGCAGACCTCCCTCGTCCGCCGGGTGAGCTTGAGGCACTCGCGGAAGGCGATCGTGGCCAGCCAGCCCGCCATGCGCCGGCCGTCCTCCACGCTGCCGAGGTTCTGCCAGGCCAGCAGCCAGGTGGTCTGGAGCACGTCCTGGGCGTCCTCGTGGCCGAGCCTGAACCTGCGGATGCGCGCCCTGAGCATGGGGCTGAACTCCTCGACCAGCCGCTCCCACGCCTCGGCGTCGCCGTCCTGGGCGGCCGAGACCAGAGCCGCCGTGTCGGGGCGGGTGTCCACGTGCATGTCGTTCTCCCTGCCGGGCCGGGTACTCGGGGGGTCGCCATCGCCGGCCGGCACCCCCACGGTGCTCCGGGTGCTCGGCGGGGGCTGTCTCGCGCGTGACAGTCCCGATGTGTTCCGCGTCACACCGGGGGGATCGCCCGCCGCCTGCTGCCCGTGCGGGGGTTGCGGCCTAAAGTTCTTGCATGAGCGGGTTCCCCCACGATGTCCGGCCGGTCGCCTCCGTGCTGGCGGACAGCCCGCTGTTCCGCGTGCTCGGGGAGCGCGGCATCGAGAGCGCGGCGCGGGCCGGGCTGTCGAGGCGTTACCGGGCCGGGCAGGTCATCATCCACCAGGGCGACCCGGGCGAGTCCCTGTACGTCGTGCTGGACGGCCTGGTGAAGGTGGTGTTCACGACCGAGCACGGCGACGAGATCGTGCTCAACATGCTGCGCCGCGGCGACGCCTTCGGCGAGATGGCGCTGCTGGACGGCTCGCCGCGCTCGGCCTCGGTCATGACGGTGCGGCCCGCCTGGGTGTTCGCGCTGCCCAGGCCGCGGCTGCTGGAGCTCATGCGGGAGCACCCCGGGCTGGCCGACGAGTTCCTGCGCCTGCTCGGCCACATGGTGCGCCGGCTCACCGACCAGGCCGCCGACCTGGCCTTCCTCGATCTCGGCGGGCGGCTGTCGAAGCTGCTGCTGCAACTGGCCGAGCGGCACGGCCGCCCCGGCGAGGTGGTGGACCTGCCCGGGCTGACCCAGTCCGACCTCGCCGCGCTGGTGGGCGCGTCGCGGCCCGCGGTCAACCGGGCGCTGCAGTCACTCGTGGCGGCGAACCTCATCGCCGTCGAAGGGCGTGTGATCACGCTGCTGGACGTCGCCGCCCTGCGGAAACGGGGCGGCCTCTGAACGAATTCTGGAGTACGGGGTAGATGAGCGATCAGGAACGCTGGCCGGCCGAGAGGTTCCGGCAGCTGAGACAGCAGGCCGACCCGGACATCGACAAGGTGGTGACCGCCTATCTGGAGGGCCAGCCGCCGGGGCGCGGGCCGCTGGAGCTGGTGAAGGCGGTGGTCCAGGAGCTGGCGGTGGCCAAGCGGGAGTCCAGGGCGCCGTCGGGAGAGCCGCCCGCGTCGGAGATCTTCGACGCCATCGACTTCGCGGCCGACCTGCCCGAGTGGGGCGACGACCGCGAGCTGCTGGCCAAGGGCCAGGCCGTGTTCGCCGACTACGGGCTCTACCAGGCGGCGGCGCTGTTCTGCAAGTGCCTGCCGATGGCGTACGTGGAGGTGTCCAGCGCCAAGGTGCTGGCCGGCGTCTCCCAGCTGGCCACGCACGGCCTGACCCGCCGGGTGGCCGAGACGGGGCAGATGCTGGTCGACGTGATGGGGCTCAAGGCCACCAACAGCCTGGAGCCCGGCCGTCCCGGTCACACCACGGCGATCGGGCTGCGGATCCTGCACGCGTTCGTGCGCGCGCTGGTGAACGAGCGCTACGCCGACCACTGGGACACCGGGCGGTACGGCCCGCCGGTCAACCAGGAGCTCCTGCTGGCGACGATCTTCGACTTCTCCGTGGTGACGTGGGAGGCTCTGGAGAGCATGGGTGTGACGCTGTCGGAGGACCAGCGCGCGGCCCACCTCTACACGTGGAGCGTGTTCGGCCACCTCATGGGTGTGGAGGCCTGCCGCGACGCGCCTCTCACGCTCGACGACGTCGACCCGGTCAGCCGGCGCCTGGGCCGCCTCTACGAGTCCAGTGACGAGGGCCGCCTGCTGATGGCCAGGCTCCTGTCGGAGATGGAGGACTTCATGCACCTGGGCTGGCGCAAGCTGCCGCGCAGCCTGGTGCACTGGATCTTCCGCGACGCCGCGTACGGCGCCGACCGGGTGCCCGAGCTGCTGGGCGTGCCCAAGCCGGCCTGGTGGTGCACGGCCCTGTTCACCGTGGTGCGCGCCGCGAACCGGCACGCCAGGCTCGCGGGCCCGGCCGACGGGGTGGTGCGCTGGCTGGGGCGCAAGGTGGGGCGGCAGATCGTCGTCTCCCTGATCGACCGCCACTCCGGCGGGCAGGCCGCGTTCCGGATCCCCGAGGAGCTGGCGAGCGCGTGGCGGATCAGGCAGTCGCGCCCGGCGTTCAAGGCCCGCGCGATCCGCCGCGCCGTCCGCGGCACGCTACGGGCGCCCGTGAGGGGGAGGCCGCGCACGTGACGACTCCCCGCGCCCCCGGCACGCTCACCACGGCGACGATCCTGTTCACCGACGTGGTCAGCTCGACCGCCCTGCGGGTCAGGCTCGGCGAGGAACGCGCCAACGACGTCTTCCGCCGCCTCTACCAGTTGCTGCGCTCGGTGGCGACGGCCCAGGGCGCCACGTTCACCAAGAGCCTGGGCGACGGGCTGATGGCGGTGTTCGACTCGGCCACGGCCGGGCTCGACGCGGTCATCGCGATGCAGCAGGCGGTGGCCGACGAGAACGAGCGGGCCATGGAGAAGATCTCCGTCAGGGCCGCGCTCGGCGCCGGCGACGTGTGCTGGGGCCACGACGACGTGAGCGGGCTGCCGACCGTCGAGGCGGCCCGCCTGGTCGCCGTCGCCGAGGGCGGCCAGGTGCTCTGCACCGACCTGGTGCGGCGGCTGGCGCAGGGGCGCGGCAGGCACGAGTTCAAGGACCTGGGGCGGCTGCCGGGCAAGGGGCTGCGCGAGCCGATGCACACGTACGAGCTGCACTGGCAGAGCGCCGAGCACCACGAGGTGGCCGGGCTGGCTCCCTGGCTGGACGACGGCCACGTGCTGCCGTTCGTCGGAAGGGAGGAGCAGGTGCGGGCGCTCGACGGGGAGCTGGCGGCGGCCGAGTTCGGCAGCGGGCTGGTGATCCTGCAGGGCGAGCCGGGGGTCGGCAAGACCCGGCTGGCGTCGGAGGTGGCCAGGCGGGCGCTCAAGCGGCAGTTCACGGTGCTGGCGGGGCGGTGCACGGACCCGGCGCGGCAGGCGTACGAACCGATCGCCGGGGCGGTGGAGCGGCTGGCCCGCACCTCGCCCGCGCTGCTGCTGCGGGCCGGGGTCGACCAGCGGTGCGGCCAGCTCGTCCGGCTCGCGCCCGCGCTGGCCGCTCCCCCGCTGTCGCTGGCGGTGCCGCCGGCCACCGAGCCCGTCTCCGAGCGCTACCACCTGATGGCCGCGGCCCGCACGCTGCTGGAGCGGCTGGCGACCGTACGCCCGGTGCTGCTGGTGATCGACGACCTGCAGTGGGCGACGCTGGAGTCGCTGCGCATGCTGAACGCCCTCCTGTGGGACGCCGAGGCCCTGCCGCTGCTGGTGCTGGCCACCTCGCGGCCCCTGCCGGTCGAGTCGGCCATGCCGGAGCTGCACCAGCTGACCGCCGACGCCCGCACGATCCAGGTCCCGGCCTTCGGGCCCGACGAGGTCTCCCGCGCGCTGGCGCAGGTGCGCGGCGGCGGCGACTCCGAGCAGCTGCACCGCGTCACCGGCGGCAACGCGTTCCTCATCAGCGAGGTCGTCAGGGAGCTGGGCGCGGGCAAGGACCTCGAGACGCTGGCCGTGCCCGACTCGGTGACGCGGATGGTGGTGGCGCGGCTGGCACGGCTGCACCCCGACGCCCGGGACCTGATGAACCTGCTGGCCGTCGGCGAGCGCATGGAGCCGGCCGAGCTGCGGGCCGGGCTGGGCCTCGACGAGGCGCGGTTCGTGGCCGCGGTGGAGGAGGCCATGGGCGCGGGCCTGGTGACCGTGGCCGACGGCGGGCCCTGCCAGTTCTCCCACGAGCTGACCAGGAACGCCCTCTACGCCACGCTGTCGGCCCCGCGTGCCGGGCTGCTGCACGGGCGGGTGGCCGACGCGCTGTGCGAGGTCGATCCGCATGCCGTGGAGACCCGCCCGTACGTCGTGGCCGCCCACCTCCTGGCCGCCGCCGAGCACGGCCGCGACCCGGCCCGCGTCGCCGCCGCGACCGAGGCGGGCGTGCGCGCGGCGCAGCACGCGCTGGCCGGGCTGGCGCACCGCGAGGCGGTCACCTGGTACCAGCGGGTGCTCGACCTGCTGCCGTCCTTCCCCGGGGGCACGCCGGAACGGCGCGCGGAGCTGCTGGTGGAGTGCGGCAGGGCGATGTGGCTGGCCGGCGACCCCGGCGCCCGGCAGACGCTGGCGCTGGCCGCCGACGCGGCCAGGGAGTGCGGGCGCGACGACCTGATCGTCCTGGCGGCCCTCGGCGGCGACCGGGGCTTCTCCACCATCTCGGCGGCGCCCGACGAGCAGCGCATCGCGCTGCTGACCGAGGCGCGCAGGCTGGTCGACTCCACCGATCTGAGCACCAGGGCGCTGCTGGCGGCCCAGCTGGCCTCCGAGTTGATCTGGGCGCCCGACGGGGAGCGCCGGTTCGCGCTGAGCGACGAGGCGGTGGCGCTGGCGCGAAAGTCGGGCGACCCGCGCACGCTCGCCGGCGTTCTGGGGCTGCGCAGCCTGACCATCATCCCGGCCGACCCGCCGCACCAGCGCCACCGCGACGGCGACGAGATGCTGGAGGCCGCCCGGCGCACGGGCGACGACCTGGCGCTGTTCCACGCGTACGTGCAGCGCACTCCCCCGGTCCTCGACGACGGCGACGTGGCCAGGGCCGCGACCCTGCTCGGCCAGGCCGACGAGCTGGCGCGCCGGCTGGCCCAGCCGCACCTCAACTGGCTGATCGGCTACTCCAGGGCCGGGCTGACCCTCATGCAGGGCGACCTGGCGCAGGCCGAGGCGGAGGCGGTCGCGGCCATGCGGCTCGGGTCGGAGATCGGCCGCCGGCTGGAGGCCGTGGCCATCTTCTCCGAGCAGATCTCCGAGATCCGGCGGCTGCAGGGCCGGCTGTGGGAGCTGCGCGACCGGCTGCGCCGCGCCGCCCAGGCGCCGCGCCTCGACCCGGTGCACGCGGTGCTGCGCTACCTGTGCGAGATGGCCGACGAGCAGGCCGCTCCCCTGCTGGAGCGCATCCTCGCCTACGGGGGCGCGGCGCCGCCCCGCAACATGGCGCACCGGCCCGCCCTCGACAACCTCGCCGTGGCCGCCGCCCGGCTCGGGAGGGCGGAGCTGGCGGAGCAGCTGTACGACGCGCTGGCCTCCGGCGGGGAGACCTTCGGCCACGGCACGGTGGCCCACCACTGCGGGCACCACTACCTGGCGCACCTGTGCGTGGCGATGGGCTCGCCACGGCGGGCCGCCGAGCACTTCGAGGCGGCGGCCGAGGTGCACGAGCGGCGCGGGGTGCCGCTCATGCTGGCGGAGTCGCTGCTGGACTGGGCCGACCTGCTGGAGGACGGCTCGGCGGGCGGGCCGAAACCGGCGGACCTTCGCCAGTGGTGTGCCTCTCTCCTCCCCGGGCGCGGCGCCCTGCTGCTGGAGCGGCGGCTGCGCGGGCAGGAGCCGGGCCTTCGGGAGGAACGGTGAGGATCTGGCGGCTCGCCCGGGAGCACCTGGGCACGGTGGCCGTGCTGTCCGTGCTGGCGTTGAGCGCCTGCGCGCTGGTGGCGGGCCTGCCCAGGGCCATGCAGGCGTCGTACGACGAGGCACTGCGCCGCGCCCTGACCGCGGCCCCCGCCGTGCTGGCCGACCTGACCGTGACCGCGGAGTCCCGCTCGCGCGAGGACGACCTGCGCGAACGCGCCCAGTTCGGCTCCCGCGACCGCCTCTGGCACGAAATCGTGCCCGCGCGGCTGCGCCCGCTGGTGGCCTCCGGCGGCCACATGAGCGCCAAGACCTACCGCACGCCGATCACCGGCACGAGCGGCCAGGCGTACATCAATCTGGGCTGGCTCTCCGACGCCGGCCGGCGCGTGGACTGGGTCAGGGGGCGGGCGCCCGGCGCGCCCGCGACCATGCGCTACGAGGGCCGCACGATCCCCGTGTTCGAGGTCGGGATCGTCGAGGAGGCCCTGGCCGAGATGGGTCTGCGGCTCGGCCAGACGAAGATCGTCGGCGAGAGCGACTACGCCGCCGTGCGGATCGCCGGCGTCTTCCGCGCCAAGGACCCCGCCGACCGCTCCTGGGGACACAACGCCGACATCCTGCACGTCCAGCGGCTGGAGCCGCTCCAGAAGCACATCACCGCGCTGATCCCCGACGCCGGGCTGAGCGTGCTCAGCGGCGAGGGCCGCAACCTGACCTACCGCTGGGTCCTGCCCGTGAACGCGCGGGCGGCCCGCGCGGCGGCCGTGCCCGATCTCCAGGCGGCGGTCGCCGACTTCGACCGTGCGGTGGCGCTGCGCTCCACCGGCGCGCCCGGCCCCTACCACGTGCAGACCGGGCTGCCCAAGCTGCTCGGCGACTTCCAGGCCGAGCTGTCCACCGCGCGGACCGTGATGTCCCTGGTGCTGGCCGGGCTCCTCGCCGTCGCGCTCGGCGTGATCGTGCTGGCCGTGGGGCTCCTGGCGGGCCGGCTGGACCACACGCTGACGCTGGCGCGGGCGCGCGGCGGCTCGCTCCGGCAGGTGGCGGGCACGGCGGCGGCGCTGACCGGGCTGGCCGTGGCGCCCGGCGCGGCGATGGGGTACGCGCTGTCGTACCTGGTGCCCGGGCCCGTGCCGCCGATCGTGCACGCCGGGCCGGCGATCGTGGTGCTGGTGTCCGTCGGCTTCGCCGCCGTGCGCCTGGCTATCGCGCACCGCCTGCCGCTGCGCGAGCGGCGCGACGACGTGGCCGCCGCCCGGCCCTCCGCCCGGCGGATCACGCTGGAGGCGCTGGTCGTGGTGCTCGCGCTGGCCGCGACGTACCTGCTGCGCGCCCGCGGGCTGGGCGCCTCCACCGGGCCGGACCCGTTCCTGCTGGCGGTGCCGGTGGCCTTGACCGCCGCGGTGGCCGTGATCACGCTGCGCTGCTGCGCGTACCCGCTGCGGCTGCTCGCCCGGCTGGCCGCGCGCGGCCGGGCCGCGGTGCCGTTCCTGGGGCTGACCAGGGCGGCCAGGGCGCGCTCCGGCAGCGTGCTGCCCGTGCTGGTGCTGCTGCCCGCGCTCGGCGTGTCGGTGTTCGCGGCAGTGGTCTCCGACGGGATCTCCGGCACCCAGTGGCTGGCGTCCTGGCAGCAGGTCGGCGCGCCGATCAAGGTGACCTCCGACATCGAGATCCCGGCCGCCGAGATCGAGCGGGTGCGCGCCCTGCCCGGGGTGGAGCAGGTCGTGCCCGCGCAGACCGGCGAGGTGCAGGTCGGGTACGGCGGCGAGTGGGCCGGCGCCATCGCCGTGGACGTGAACCGGTGGCGGCGGGTCCTCGCCGACGCCCCGGTCGGCCTGCCCGCCCTGTCCGGCGGGGCGCTCGTCTCTCCCGAGCTGCGGGGGCGGGGCACGTTCGAGATCGGCTGGCAGTCGCGGCTGACCCTGGCCACGCGGGGCGTGATCGCGTCGGTGCCCGGCTTCTACACCGAGGGCAAGTTCCTGGTCGTGCCGATCGGCGTGCAGCTGCGGCCCGCCGTGAACACGCTGCTGATCAAGGGCGACGCCTCGCCCGCCGAGCTGGCGCGGCTCGTCCCGTCGGCCACCGTGACGTCCCAGGAGGCGGCGCTGGCGGCCATCCGTGACGATCCGCTGACGAGCGCGGTGCGCTGGGCGCTGGTGGTGGTGACGGCCGCGCTGGCCGCGTACGCGCTGGCCGCCGTCGTCCTGTCGCTGGTCGCCGGGGCGGCCGAGCGGGCCAGGGCGGTGTCGTTCCTGCGCACCCTGGGGCTGTCGGAGCGGCAGGCGCGCCGGCTGACCGTGCTGGAGATCCTGCCCCTGATCCTCGTCACCGGCCTGGTCGGGCTCGGGCTCGGCCTGCTGCTGCCGGTCGCGCTCGGGCCCGCCGTCGACCTGTCGCCGTACGCCGGTGACCTGCCGGTCGGCGACTACCCGCTCGACCTGTTCCTGCCGAGCGCGCTGGCGGCCGGGCTGGCCGGCGTCGCCGTGCTCGGCGCGTACGCCCACACCCTCGTCAGCCGCCGCCGCGGCCTCGGCGCCGTCCTCCGCGTGGGAGACCTCGCCTGACTGATCCCAGCTTGAGTGATCGCAGCCTGGGTGATCGTGCGCCTGGCCGCGCAGAGCGGCTCCCAGCCCTGCCCCACCTCGAACACCAGCAGCCGCTCCGCCGGGATCGCCGCCTTCACCTCGGCCACGTGCCGCTCGAAGACGCCGAGCACGTGCGCCCGGTCGCCGATGCGGCCGTCGAAGACGCGGTCCATGACGGTCGCCCAGGCCATGCGCGGGTAGAGCACGAAGTCGGGGGAACGGCGGGCCACCAGCCGGCGGATCATCCGGCGGCGCGGCGACGGCCGGCGCGCCGCCAGGGCGCTGCGGAGTAACGATCGCGTGCCCGTGCGCCTGAAACCGGCGCCGATCATCGGACGAGGACACGGGCGAGGCCGGGCACGCGTTCGTCGTCCCGGCCGCCGGCCGTACCCCGGACCGCGCCGCCCTGACCGCGCTCGTACGCGACGAGCTGGGCGCGGACAGCGTGCCCCGGACGATCACGATTGTCCCGGCCGTCCCGCTCGCCACCAGCGGAAAGCCCGACGAACGCGCCCTCTCTGAGCAAATTCTGAGAATTGCCCGCCAACACTGAGTTGTCCGTTCAACCACATCGCTGTGACGGAGGCGTCAGTGCCGGACACGACCCTGGACCACCTGGTGATCGGCGCGGGCCCGGCGGGCCTGCAACTGGGCCACTTCCTGCAGGAGCAGGGACGCGACTACCTGATCCTGGAGGCGGGTCCCGCCCCCGGCCAGTTCTTCCGCACCTACCCGCGCCATCGCACGCTCATCTCGATCAACAAGCGGCACACCGGGTGGGACGACCCCGAGTTGAACCTCAGGATGGACTGGAACTCGCTGCTGTCGGACGACCCCGGGCTGCTGTTCACCCGCTACAGCGACCGGTACTGGCCGCACGCCGACGACCTGGTGCGCTACCTGGCCGACTTCGCCCGGGTGCGCGGGCTGCGCGTCGCCTACGACTCGCGCGTGGTCCGCGTGGAGCGCCCGGGCGATTTCCTGGTGACGGACCAGGCCGGCCGTACGTACCAGGCGAAGCAGGTCGTCGTCGCCACCGGCCTCACCCAGCAGAACATCCCGCCCATCCCCGGCATCGAGACGGCCGAGACGTACGGCACCGCCTCCGTGGACCCCGCCGACTACACGAACCAGCGGGTGCTCATCCTCGGCAAGGCCAACTCGGCCTTCGAGACGGCCGACAACCTGATCGAGACCGCCGCCGTCATCCACGTCGCGGGCCCCCACTCGGTGCGGCTGGCCTGGCGCACCCACTTCGTCGGCCACCTGCGCGCGTTCAACAACAACTTCCTCGACACCTACCAGCTCAAGCTCCAGAACGCGATCCTCGACGGCGACGTCAAGCGCATCGAGCGCAGGCCGGACGGCACCTACCTGGTGACGGTGTCCTTCGCCCGGGTGAACGAGGTCACCAAGGACATCCCGTACGACCACGTGATCGTCTGCACCGGCTTCCGCTTCGACCCCTCCATCTTCGGCGACGACTGCCGCCCCGAACTCGCGATCAACGACAGGTTCCCGGCGCTCACCCCCGCCTACGAGTCCGTCAACGTGCCGGGGCTCTACTTCGCCGGCACGATCACGCAGTCGCGCGACTTCAAGCAGGGCACCACCGGCTTCATCCACGGCTTCCGGTACGCCGTGCGCGCCCTGCACCGCGTCCTGGAGCAGCGCCACCACGGCGTGCCCTGGCCCGCCAGGGAACTGCCCGCCGACCCGGCGGCGCTCGCGGCGGCCGTCATCGAGCGGGTCAACCGCACCTCCGCGCTGTGGCAGCAGTTCGGCGTGCTGGCCGACGTCATCGTGGTCGACGGCGGTTCCGCCCGCTACCTGGAGGAGGTGCCGCACGACCTGCAGGGACCGCCCGTCGGCGACCGCGGCCACTTCACGATCACCCTGGAGTACGGCCCGCGGCACGACCAGATCGACCCCTTCGACATCGAGGTGGGCCGCATCAGCCAGAGCGACGCGGCCCGCGCCCACGAGGGCCACTACCTGCACCCCGTGGTCCGCCACCACGTGCCCGGCCACGAACCGGTCGTCCACCACATCACCGAGAACCTGGAGAACGAGTGGAACTCCCCTGAGATCCACGTTGAGCCGCTGTGCGCCTTCTTCGCCCGCCGCACCGCGCACGTGCCGGCCTGATGGAGCGGTGGACCCTGCGCGAGTTCGAGGCCGCGGCCCGCGAGCGCCTCGATCCCGCCCACTACGACTACTTCGCCGGCGGGGCGGGTGACGAGATCACCGTGCGGGCGAACGAGGCCGCGTTCGCGCGGCTCGGCCTGCTGCCCCGGGTGCTGCGCGGCGCGGCCAAGCTCCAGACCGGCGTGACCCTGCTCGGCAGCCGCGCCGCCATGCCGGTGCTGGTGGCGCCGACCGCGTTCCATCGGCTCGCCGACCCGGAGGGCGAGCGCGCCACGGCCCGCGCGGCCGCGGCCGCCGAGACGATCATGATCGTGAGCATGGCGTCCACGGTCGCCGTCGGGGACGTGGCCGCCGCCGCGCCCGGCGCCGAGCTCTGGTTCCAGCTGTACCTGCAACCGGACGAATCCTTCACCGAGACCGTCGTGCGCCGCGCCGAGGCGGCCGGGTGCCGGGCGCTGGTCGTCACCGCCGACTCGCCCGTGCACGGCCGGCGCGAGCGGGACCTGCGCAACGGCTTCCTCGACCTGCCCGAGCATCTGTGCTGCGAGAACATGAGGGACGGGGACCGGGTGCGGCCGATCGTCATGTCGCCCGAGCTGTCGTGGCGCCACCTCGACCGGCTGCGCGAGATGACCTCCCTGCCGATCGTCGTCAAGGGCGTCGCCCATCCGGAGGACGCCCGGATCGCGCTCGACCACGGCATCTCGGCGATCATGGTGTCCAACCACGGCGGACGGCAGCTCGACACCGTGCCCGCCGCCGTCGACCTGCTGCCGGACATCGTCGCCGCCGTCGGCGGAGCCGTACCGGTGCTGCTGGACGGCGGCGTCCGGCGCGGCACCGACGTGCTCAAGGCGCTCGCGCTGGGCGCCGCCGCCGTGGCCGTCGGACGCCCGGTGATCTGGGGGCTCGCGGCGGGCGGCGAGCGCGGGGTGGCCAGCGTGCTCGCCCTGCTGCGCGCCGAGGTCGAGCAGGCGCTCACCCTGTGCGGCTGCGCCTGCCTCGCCGACCTCGACGCGGGGATGGTGCGCCGGCCATGCTGATCGCCGCCCTCGCGCTGGCACTCGCCGCCCTCGCCGGCCTGCCGTGGTGGCTGCCGGGACGGATCGTGGCGCTGCGCGTGCGCCTGTTCAACCGCATCAACGGCGACGAGGGCATCCCCGTGCCCGGCGACCTCGTGGGCGTCGACCGCTTCAGGGAGGTCTACTCCCACCCGGCCGCCGGCGGGCGGAGCCGGGGCGCCGCGCTGTCCGACCTGTTCTGGTACTGGCTGTCGCCCGGCCCCGAGATGCACCAGGAGCACCTGGAGGCGGGCGAGCGCTACGACGCCGTGGCCAGGACCACGCGGCGGCTGCTCGCCGTGCCGCGGGTGCGGGCCGAGGAACTGACGCGCCGCTGCGCCGCCCGCGCGCTGACGGGCCTGCGGGGGCCGGTGCGGCTGCGCGACGTGATGATGCCGCTGTGGGCGGAGTTCGCGTACGAGCTGGTCTTCGCCGAGCCGTGCCCGCGCGAGGCCCGCGACCTGATCACCGGCAACGCCGACGACGTGGTCTCCTCGCTCAAGTGCACCGGCCTGCGCCACATGAAGCGCCGCCTGCGCCTGACCCGCTACCTGCTCGGCCGCCTGTCACAGGTGCGCGTCCCGCTGCCCGACGGGCTGACACCCCTGGAGCAGGCGTACTACCTGCAGGGAGCCTTCTTCAACACCGCCGTCGTCCAGCTGTCGGAGGCCATGGCCCACCTGCTCATGGTCCTCGCCCGGCATCCCGCCGCGCAGCAGGAGGCGCGTACGGGTGACGACCGCCACCTCGACCACGTGATCGACGAGACGTTGCGGCTCTACCCCCTCTTCGGCATCGCCCACCGCATCACCACCGCCGGCATCCCGCTCGGCGAGCACGACACCATCCCCGCCGGGTCGGTGCTCTGCTTCGACTACCCCGCCTTCCACCGGGCCGGATTCGACGACCCCGACCGCTTCGACCCCTCCCGCTTCGACGGGCCGTCCCGGGAGCTCAACCACATCCCGTTCGGCGTCGCCGCCAACCGCCCCTGCCCCGCCTGGCGCCTCGCCCCCATCGCCATGCGGACCGCGGCGCGCGAGGTTCTGCGCCGCTACGTCCTGGACACCTCGGCCACCCACACCCGCTCCCTGCCCAACCGGGGACCGTGCCTGCTCACCCCGGTGGGCGAGCCGCGCCGGGTGCGGGCCGCGCTCGCCCTCATGCGGGTCCGCGACCGCTGGGAGGACGTCTGGCGCAGCCTCGTCCAGCTGGTCCTCGGCACGTACATGGTGTGGGACGCCCGCCGCCGCCGGCTCTGCCACCGCCACTTCCACGACCTTGCGGAGAACCGAGATGCCCGTCGCGTCCCCTGATCCGAACCTCGGCATCGTGCTCGAGGTCATGCCCGCCCTCGTCGTCATCCTCATCACGGCCGCGCTCTGCGGCCGGCTGGCACAGCTGGTGATGCAGCCCCGCGTGCTCGGCGAGATGGTCGCCGGCGTGCTGCTCGGCCCGACGCTGTTCGGCCAGCTCTTCCCCGAGGCGCAGGCCGCCCTGTTCCCCCAGGAGGTCAGGCCGGTCCTGTACGTGCTCAGCACCATCGGACTGACGCTCTACATGTTCCTGGTCGGGGCCGGCCTCGACCACGGCTCCGGCACCCCCGGCGAGATCCGCAGGGCCTCCGCGCTGGCCGTCTCCGGCATCCTCCCGTCGCTGCTGCTCGGCTTCGGCACCGGCCTCCTCCTGTACGACCTGCTCTCCCGCCCCGACGTCGGCCCGCTCCAGTTCGGGCTGTTCCTCGGCGGCGCGCTGTCGCTGACCGCCTTCCCCATGCTGGCCAGGATCCTGTACGAGCGCGGCCTGGAGCACTCGCCCCTCGGCCGCCTCACCCTCCTGGCCGCCTCCTTCGACGACGCGCTGGCCTGGTGCCTGCTCGCCGTCCTGTCCGCCATGCACCTAGGCAGCGGCCCCGCGGGCGCCCTGCCCACCCTCGCGCTGACCGCCGTGTTCGCCGTCGTGATGCTCAAGGTCGTCGCGCCGCTGCTGCGGCCCCTGGGCAGGAGCGTGGCCGCCACCGGCCGGCTCGGCCCCACCGGCATGTACGTCGTCATCCTCGTCCCGCTCGCGGCCGGCTGGCTGACGGACTGGATCGGCGTCTACTCCGTCTTCGGCGGCTTCTTCGCCGGCCTGGCCATGCCCCGCAACGCCGCCTTCCGCCAGGCGCTGCACGGACGCATGATGGAGATCGTCTCGACGCTGCTGCTGCCGACGTTCTTCACCTTCTCCGGCCTCAACACCCACCTCGGCGGCATCGCGGGCGGCGCCCTGCTGGCCGCGTTCGGGCTGATCCTGCTCGCCGGGTTCTGCGGCAAGTACTTCGGGTGCGCGCTGGCCATGCGCTGGATGGGCTTCGGGCGGCGCGAGTCGTACGCGGTGGGCGCCCTCATGAACTCCCGCGGCCTGATGATCCTCATCTTCATCAACATCGGCCTGGCCCAAGGCATGATCACCGACGAGCTGTTCGCCATGCTCGTGCTCGTGGCCGTCATCACCACGGCCGCCGCCCTGCCCCTCTACAAGATCGCCCTGCCGGGACGCCTGGAAAATTTCACCAAAGTGGCCGAACCGGGCGAGCTGGTCAAGACCAATCCGCAGTGATCCCGCAGGCAGGCCGGTCGGCCGCCGGTCAGCCACCCGAGTGGATCTGGCAATTCCGGCGGCGGTGGTGTAACCGTGGTCACGTGGCTGCTACATCGAGTACGGCCCGCCGGCTGCTGATCGTCGAGGACGACCGCGAACTCGGTCACATGCTGGTCGACCTGTTCACCGAGCAGGGATACTCCGTCGACCTCGCCATGGAGGGGCAGCGCGGCCTGCACCTGGGGCTGAGCCGCCCGTACGACGCGCTGATCGTCGATCGCGGCCTGCCCGCGCTCGACGGCATCGACCTGCTGCGGCGGCTGCGCCGCCAGGCCGTCACCACGCCCGCGCTCGTGCTGACCGCCTTCGGCTCGCTGGCCGACCGGGTCGCGGGGCTCGACGCGGGCGCGGAGGACTACCTGGTCAAGCCGTTCGAGATCGAGGAGCTGCTGGCCAGGGTGCGGGCCCTGCACCGCAGGAACATCGACCAGGCCACGCTCCTGCCGCTCGGCTCCGGCTGGCTCGACTCCGAGTCGCAGATCGTCCGGCTGCCGAGCGGGGAGCAGGTGGCGCTGTCGGGCCAGGAGTGCCGGCTGCTCAGCGCCCTGGCCGCCCGGCCGACGCAGGTGCACACCCGCACGTCGCTCCGGCAGCGGGTCTTCGACGGTGCCGAGAAGGAGTCGATCGTGGACACGTACGTCTACTACCTGCGCAACAAGCTGGGCGCGGGGGTCGTCTGCACGGTCCGGGGCGTCGGCTACCGCCTGGGCGCGCTGTGATCCTGCCGAAGCGGCGGCTGCCGCCCGGGCGCGTCGTGAACCCGCCGGAGCGGCGGCCTCCGAGACGGGGCGCCCTCGCTCGGCTGCAGGCCGACGAGCAGGGCCACGCGGTGGAGCGGCGGCTGCTGAGGCGGGCCCGCCACCGCCTCACCGTGCAGGTCGCGGGCGCGATCTCCGTGCTCCTGCTCCTCGTCGGCGTGCTGGTCTTCTGCTTCATGACGCACCAGCAGTCCGACGCGGCGCGACGCGACCTCGCCGCCGCCGTGTCCGGCGGGTCCCTGGCCCACCCTCCTCCCTGCGTGTGGCTCTACGAGGTACGCGACGGCGCCGTACGCAGCTCTCCCGGCGCGCCGCGCGAGCTCCCGGTGAGCCTGGCCGCGACCTCCTCGGCGCTGGTCGAGGAGGTCCAGGTCGCCGGGCGCGCCTACCTCATCCGTACGCAGCGGCGCGGCGACACGACCGTCCAGGCGGCGATGGACCTGCGCTACCAGGCCGCCGAACGCGGGCGCCTGCTGCGCACCCTCGGCGCCGCCGAGATCGCCGGGCTGGTGGCCGCGCTGCTGGTCGGCCAGGTCATCTCGCGCCGGGCCATCGCGCCGCTCGGCGAGGCCCTGGCGCGCCAGCGCCGCTTCGCCGCCGACCTCAGCCACGAACTGCGCACCCCGCTCACCCGCCTGCACACCCGCGCCCAGCTGCTGTCCCGGCGGATGCGCGGCGGCACCGACCCCATCCTGCTCATCGACGAGGTCGACCACCTCGTCACCGGCAGCGGCCAGCTCGGCGAGGTGGTGGCCGACCTGCTCCAGTCCGCGCAGTTCCAGCAGCTGCGCCGCCCCTTCGGCCCGGTGGACCTGGCGCTGCTGGCCTCGGAGCTGGCGGTGGCGGAGAACGCCCGGGCACAGGCGCGGGGGGTGACGATCGAGGTGCGGAGCGAGGGACCCGGCGACCACGTGGTGCTCGGCGTCGAGTCCGCGCTGCGCCGCGTCGTCTCGGCCCTGCTCGACAACGCCCTTGGCCACACCCGGTCAGGCGGCCACATCTGGCTGACCCTGTCCAGGGACCACCCCGGAGATCACCCCACCAGGAACTCTTCCAGCGACCACGCCAGAAATCACCCCAAAGAGGGCTGTGACACCGTCGTGCTCACGGTCAGGGACGACGGAACGGGACTGGACCCGGCACACGCCGAACGCCTGTTCGCCCGCTTCGTGGGCGGCGGGTTCGGCCTGGGGCTGGCGCTCGTGCGCGAGGTGGTGGCGGGTCACCACGGCACCATCACCGCCGACGGCCGCCCGGGCGCGGGCGCCACGTTCACCGTCCGCCTCCCCGCCGCCCCGGCCGGCGCCGCCGCCCCCGTGGCCCCCACCCGACCGCGAGCCGGTCTGGGAGGGCTCCTGCGGCCGTGATCGCGGGGCCCTGCTAGCGTACGGCGAATGAGTGGGCGCGCGGTTCTGGTCACGGGCGGGTCGAGAGGCATCGGACGAGCGGTCGCGGCGGCGTTCGCCGCACAGGGCGACCGGGTGGCGATCCACCACCGCGACTCCGAGAAGGACGCGCTGAGCCTCCTGGCGGAGCTGCCCGGCCAGGGACACACCGTCGTACGCGCCGACCTCGCCGACCCCGAGGCCGTGCGCCGCATGGTCGACGAGGCGGCCGGCGCGCTGGGCGGCATCGACGTCCTCGTCAACAACGCCGGCGTCTTCCTCGCCCACCCGATCACCGAGACCTCCTACGAGGAGTGGCAGGCGACCTGGCGGCGCACCCTCGACGTCAACCTCGTGGGCCCCGCCAACGTCACCTGGTGCGCCGTCCGCCACATGCCCGCCGGAGGCCGGGTGATCAACGTCTCCTCGCGCGGCGCGTACCGCGGCGAGCCCGACAGCCCCGCGTACGGGGCGAGCAAGGCGGGACTGAACGCGCTCGGCCAGTCACTCGCCATCGCCCTCGCGCCGCGCGGCATCGCGGTGGCGGGGGTCGCGCCCGGCTTCGTCGAGACCGACATGACGAACGAGCACCTCAAGGCGCCGCGCGGGGCGGAGATCCGCGCCCAGAGCCCGTTCGGCCGGGTGGCCCGCCCCACGGAGATCGCCGCCGCCGTCGTCTACCTCGCCTCCCCCGCCGCCGAATGGGCCAGCGGCGCCGTGCTCGACCTCAACGGCGCCTCCTACCTGCGCTGAGGCCCGGGGCGTGGGGGCGCGCCGCCGCGAAGCAGGGCCGGTTCAGCGGTAGAGCGCCCCTCGGGCTGCATCTCTGACGGACTTGGCCACGCGGTGAGCGGCCTGCTCCAGCTCGGCCTGGACCTTCTCCACGTCCGCCGCTTCGATCTCCCCCTCCATGCAGGGCAGCCGCCGGACCCGCTCCATCCGCAGATACGTCGGCGGATGCGTGACGTCCACGCGGGTCCTCTCCTCCCGGGCGGCTTGGCGGCGACGTTCCACCTCCTCCTCCGGGACCGCGGTCACGCCGGCCCGCAGATCGCCCCACAGATCCGACGCCCGTACGACGGCCGCGCTCGGTTCCAGGAAGTCCTCGGCCGACGGCGTGCGGGTGGTGAACGCGTCGAGCATCGAGACCATGGCCCGCGAGCCCGCCACGCGCGCGCCCAGCTCGTCCGCCCGGTATTCAGCACGCTGCGATGAGCGGTACATCAGCAGTTCCAGCACGAGGATGAGGAGCCGTACGGGAAGACCGGCCAGCGCCAGCAGCGCGCCGGCCATGCGATAGTCCAGACCCCTGTCATCGTGCGGGTCGAATCGCGTTATTTCGTATAACTCCACGAGGGAGTGCAGCGCGGTGCCCACGACGAGCCCGTGCCTGGCGTCGCCGTTGCCGAAATGGGCCATCTCGTGGGCGAGAATGGCGACGCGCTCCCGCGGCGTGAGAATCAGCCACAGCGGATAACCGATCACGACCAGCTGCCGGCGCCGCCATCCGTAGGTGGTGACCGCCGCGTTCACCATGCCGTTGAGGGCGACGATATTGGCTCTCGGAGCTCCCACCCGATCGGCGATCCGGTCGAGCAGGGCGTACAGGTTCGGGGCCTCCTCGCGGGTCAGAGGCTGGATGTCAGGGGGGAGCCGGGGAACGCGGGGGCGGACCAGCCAGGCGAAGCCGAGAGCCACGACCCCTGCGAGCAGCGCGAAGACCGTCATGCGGGACAGCAGGTATACGCCGATGACGAGAAAGGCCGGACCGAGGAGATGAACCAGGCAGGCCACGACATAGGAGGCGATATGTGCCAGACCCACCGATAAGCCCGACGCCGGAAATGACCTAGAGGACATGACACAGCACTGTGGCAGAGCGCGAACACGTCGGAGTCACGATCCAGTCTTCATGCCGGCGTGCTGTTCGATCAGCAGGCCGGCGCGATCGTCATGGATCGGATCTTCCCAGGTAACGACCATGGAGATGGACTGTCACTCAGTTAGTCACTTGGAAGATCAAAGGGCCACACCTCGTGTTGAGATGTGGCCCTTGACTGTGGTGGGCGATACTGGGATCGAACCAGTGACCTCTTCGGTGTGAACGAAGCGCTCTCCCGCTGAGCTAATCGCCCGCCCTGCCGGCCCTCGCGGTGCCGACGGGGAAAACCATACCGCACTCTGGCGCCTGCTGGCGAAGCGAAGCGGTCGGGTGATGGTTCGGAGGGGGTGCAGGGGGTTGCCGGGGCGAGTTGGAGCGGCGACGGGGAGGGATTCGGGTGAAACGCGGCGGTTGCCCATCGGCACGGCGGGTCGGTGGCATACCATCGTCCTGTCCCGGTTGGCATCGGTCGCGATCTTTTGGCAAGAAACGTTCATGGTCGGCGCGCCGGGACTGGCTCCGCAGCACGCAAAACCCTTGTAAATACGACCCGATTGATGCCGTTTAGCCTGGTAGATGCCTAAATGTCCAGCTGTGATGTGCGTTACAGAAGGCCCTTGGAGCGGAATCTTTCCTACTGGTTTCTTCGTTCCGCGTCATAGCTCAGGACGAAGTCCGTCAGAGCAGTGAAAGCCCCGAAGAGGGGACCTACGACGAAAAGGTTTGGCTGACGATGAACAGCACCACCGTCTCCGCCGAGCTTGGCCTTCGGCTTGTGGTCCCCGACCGTACTACCGTCCCCCTGCTCGCCGGACTGAGTTACACAGCCGACGATCCGTACGCCATCCGCATGGCCTTCCACGTAGGGAACGACGAACCGGTCGAGTGGATCTTCGCCCGCGAGTTGCTGACCGTGGGCATCGTCAGGCGTGTCGGCGACGGCGACGTGCAGGTGTGGCCGGCGCGTGCCGACGGCGAGCGCACCCTGCACATCAGTCTCACCTCCCCGTTCGGGCAGGCGCTCTTCGAGGTGCCGCTGGCGCCGCTCACCGAGTTCCTCCATCGCACGTACGAGAAGGTGCCGGCGGGCCGGGAGACCGACTACATGGACCTGGACGCCGAGCTGACCAACATGCTCTGGCCGTCCTGACGGCTCAGGCGGGCATGTCCTCCAGGACCTTCCGCATCCGGGCGATCTCGATGCTCTGACCCGAGTACACGTCCTTGGCCAGCAGGCGCATCCGCTGGTCGCGCCCGGCTGCGAGTTCCTCCCCCGCCATCTTCACCGCGCCCTCGTGGTGCCGGGTCATCAGCTGCAGGAACATGCGGTCGAAGGCCGTGCCCCGGGCCGCCCGCAGCGCGTTCAGCTGTTCCGTCGTGGCCATGCCGTACGCCGCCGCCTGCTGATCCTCGTGCTCGTGCGCGGCGGGGGGCCGCCGGCCCAGTTCGGCCAGCCAGCCGGTCATGGTCCTGATCTCCGGGGTCTGGGCGGCGGTGATCTGGCGGGCGAAGGAGCGGATGGTGGCCGTGGTCGTGCGGTCGTCCACCAGCGCGGTCATCTCCAGGGCCTGGCGGTGATGCGGGATCATGGCCTCCGCGAAGCGCACGTCCGCGGCGACCGTCGGCGCCGGCGTCTGCCCGACCCGCTCTCCCGGCGTCGCGGTGCGGCCGGGCGCTCCCGGGCTCCCCGGTACGATGACGGGCGCTTCGGTGCCCACCGGGTCGGGACCGGCGGGGGGCTGCTGGGAGCAGGCGGCGAGGACATACGTGGTCATAACAATCGTGATGAAGACCGTGCGCGGCCGCGAATCTCCTGACATAGCTTCCATGGTGAGCTACGAGACAAAGGGGATGCGCGTTGATCTCTGCCATGTTGCGCGGAGCGTTGTTGTGCACGGTGCTGCTGGTGACCTCCGCGTGTGCGGGGAACGAGCAGCCATCCGGGGAGCCGACGCCCGCCTCCACCGCGACGCAGGGGACCGGCGCTTCCTCGGATGAGGTCATGACGAGCGAGAACGTCAAGCTCGTCGCCAACCTGCCGAGGACGGCCCCGCTGAACGGCGAGGAGGATTTCAACACCGACCTGGCGTTCCAGGGCGACTACGTGTACGTGGGCAACTTCGGCGGATTCGCGATCTATGACATCGCCGACCCCACCAAGCCTCAGCTCGTGAGCCAGGTGGCCTGCCCGGCGCAGCAGAACGACGTCACCGTGTACGGTGACCTGCTCGTCCTGTCGGTCGACCACCCGGTCGGCGGTCCCGAGTGCGACGCGAGCGACGGCCGCGAGTGGGAGGGCCTGCGCATCTTCAACATCAGCGACAAGAAGAGCCCCGAGTACGTCGGCGCGGTGGCGACCGAGTGCGGCTCGCACACGCACACGATGGTCCCCGCCGGGGAGACGCTGTACGTGTACGTCTCCTCTCCCGGCCCCGAGCCCGACTCGGCGACCTGCCCGGCACCCCACGAGCTCATCCAGATCGTAGAAATCCCGACAAAGGCCCCCGAGTCCGCAAAAATCGTGGCGAAGCCGAATATCTTCCCTGAGCGGCATCACTCCGAGCTCGCCTCCGGCTGCCACGACATCACCGCGTACCCCGAGAAGAACCTCGCCGCGGCCGCCTGCTTCGGCGACGGCGTGCTGCTCGACATCTCCGACCCGGTCAACCCGAAGGTGCTCCAGCAGATCACCGACACGGAGAACTTCCAGATCTGGCACTCGGCGACCTTCAACAACGACGCGACCAAGGTCGTCTTCAGCGACGAGCTGGGCGGCGGCGTCCAGGCCACCTGCGACCGCACCACGCCGTCCACGAAGGGCGCCGACGCCGTGTACGACCTGGTCGACGGCAAGCTGGAGCGGCGCGGCTACTTCAAGATCCCCCGGGAGCAGCAGCCCGACGAGAACTGCGTGGCCCACAACGGCTCGCTGATCCCGGTGCCGGGCAAGGACATCATGGTGCAGTCGTGGTACCAGGGCGGCGTGTCGATCTGGGACTTCACCGACTCCGCCGACCCGAAGGAGATCGGCTACTTCGAGCGCGGCCCCTACCCGGGCGGCGGCATCGCGGGCACCTGGTCGGCGTACTACTACAACGGCTACATCTACTCGAGCGACATCCGGGAGGGGCTGGACGTCCTGCGGATCGACGACCCGCTCACCGACCCGGCCAAGCAGGTCAAGATGGACGATTTCAACGTACAGACCCAGAAGTCGTACTGATCCCCCAAGGCCCGGGGGACGGTTCAGCGTGGCGCCGCGATCCTGTCCCCCTCGCGCCACTTCTTGTACGTCGTGGCGTAGGTGGAGGCCAGCTCCGTGCCGCTGATGGACACGCGCCAGGACAGCAGGAAGCTCTTGGGCCGGTTGGCGGCGTCGAGTTCGAGGTTCCAGCTCAGGCGGGTGTCCTCCAGGTCGCTCAGCTTCCAGCCCGCCGGGCCCGCGAGCTGCTGCTGGATGGTGGTTGGGGCGTTCTGCGTCAGCAGGCCGCCGGAATAACGGCGGCCCGCCCTGCTGACCCCCGTCGTGTGCGCGACGAGGGCGAAGACGACGCCGGGAGCGGACATGGCGACGATCATGTCGATGTAGGCCCGGCCGTCGTGCTCGGCGTCCACCCCGAGGCGCTTGCGGTCGATGTACAGGTCGTGCGAGCTGGCCGCCCGCATGACCACCTCCATCGGCTCCAGGCCGGGGGCGGTGACGTGCATGTCGAAATCGCAGCTGCCGTCGCTGTATCCGGCGTCGGGCAGGAAGCGGATCCGGCCGCTCGCCGTGGGCTGGAAGTCGCTCTGCGAGAGGCCGCCCTCGAACGTCATGTCGGCCATCGGGCGCACCGAGATCGCGGTCTCCATGGCGATGGCGAGCTTCTGGCCGTTGGCGGGCGGCGCGGTGATCGGTTCCTCGGCCGCCGGGGAGTCGCTCGGAGTCGCGTCCTGCCCGGTCGGGGTCCCCGCTTCTTCTGAGGGGGTGCCGGTTTGGGGCGGGGCCGTCGTGCTGCCCGCTCCGGTGGCCGATAAGGCCGTCGTCCCCGGACCCTGGGGTACGGATCGCGCGCCGGCGGACGTGCGCCACCACACCACACCGCCCGTGGCCAGCGCCGCCACGGTGACCGAGCCCAGCCCGAGCAGCACGGCCCGCCGCCCCACCCGCCCGTCCGCCACCGCCCCTGGACCGGCCGTGTCCTGGCCGGGCACGCCCGCGCTCGCCGGGGAGGGTACGGGGGCCGGGGTGGAAGGCTCGTGCCCGGTGGCGGAGTGCGCCGCGGAGGCGCCGGGTGGCAGGGTGCCGAGGCCGGACGCGACGGAGCCCGGGACGGCGGGGCCGGAGGGGGCGGACGACGACAGATCGGGGGATTCGCCCAGGAGCTCCAACAGCACCGTGCGGGCGGTGGGCCGCCGCGCGGGGTCCTTGGCCAGGCAGCGCAGCACGATCCCGCGCAGCGGCTCCGCGAGGTCGCCCAGGTCCGGTTCGCCGTTCAGGATCCGGTACGCCACCGCCGGGAACGTGTCGCTCCCGAACGGCGGCCGGCCCGTCGCCGCGAACGTGATCGTCGAGCCCCACGCGAACATGTCCGACGCGGGCCCCACCGTGGACTCCGAGAGCTGCTCCGGCGACATGTACGGCGGCGTGCCCATGGCCGTGCCCCTGGTCGCGGAGGCGTCCACCAGCCGGGAGACGCCGAAGTCGATCACCCGGGGCCCGTCCGGCCCCAGCAGCACGTTGGCCGGTTTGAAGTCGCGGTGCACCACCCCGGCCCGGTGGATGGCGGCCAGGGCGGTGACGGTGCCGATGGCGAGCCGGGTCAGAGCGGCGCCGCGCACCGGCCCCGCCGAGGACAGGGCCGCCGACAGGGCGGGGCCGTCGATGTACTCGCTGGCGACGTACGGCGGGTCGTGGTCGAGGTCGGCGACCAGCACCCGGGCGGTGCAGAACTCGTCGACCTTCCGCGCGGCGGCCAGCTCGCGCGCGAAGGCCCGGTCGATGCCGCCGGTCATCACCTTGACGGCGGCCCGCCCGCCGTCGGGCGACTCGGCCAGGTAGACGACACCCTGCCCGCCCTGGCCGAGGCGGCCCACGACGCGGAACTCCCCCACTGCCGTGGGGTCACCGGGACGGAGCGGACCGACTGCCACACATGCCTCACAAGATCAGTTGCGGGGCACGAGCGTACCTCACCGCCCGGCGGTGAGCCGCCGCGAAGCCCGGTGGGTGCTCAGGGATTGAGGTCGGCCGCGGAGCGCTCGGCGAAGACGCGCATGGCCTTCGTGGTGATCGGGCCGGGCGCGACCGGCAGCTCCGTGTCGTCGACCAGCTTGATCGGCTGCACGTCACGGGTGGTGGAGGTGAGGAACGCCTCCTCCGCCTCGTACAGGGCCGACAGCGGCACGTCGGTCTCCTCGGCGCCGCACCATTCGAGCACCAGCGCCCGGGTGACCCCGGCCAGGCAGCCGGACTCGAGCGTCGGGGTGAGCAGGCGCCCGTCGCGGACGATGAAGATGTTGGAGCCGGTGCCCTCGCAGAGGTTGCCCGCCAGGTTGCCGAAGATGGCCTCGCCGCCGCCGCGCTTCTTCGCGTGCAGCAGGGCCTTGGCGTTGTCGCCGTACGAGGTGCTCTTGACCCCGGACAGGGCGCCGCGCTCGTTGCGCGGCCAGGGCACGACGGCGACGTTGGCGGTGGCCGGGAACGGCTTCTGCTCGTCCACGATGACGACGGAGGTGGTGCCCTGGTTGCCGCGGTCGGAGCCGAGCGGGCCGGGGCCGCTGGTGTAGGTGACGCGGATGCGGCCGAGCGACCAGGCGGGCGCGACCTCCAGGAGCTTGCCGATGCCGTCGGCGATGGCCTCGACGTCGGGCTCGGGCAGGTCCATGCGCTGGGCGGAGAGCGCCAGCCGGTCGAGGTGGCGGGTGAGCGCGAACGACCGGCCGTCCACGATCTTGATCGTCTCGAAGACGCCGTCGCCGACCATGAGCCCGTGGTCGAACACCGACACGCTGGCCTGCGCGGGGTCGATCAGCTCGCCGTTGACCCAGACGGGGATGTCCATTCATTTCCTCCTGTGGATGCCAGTGAGATGAGCCTGGCTGCCTTGAGCTCGGTCTCGAGCCATTCGCGCCCGGGGTCGCTGCCCCAGGTGATGCCCGCTCCTGTGCCGAACCGGATCTCGCCTCCCGAGATCCAGAACGTGCGGATGCCCACGGCCAGCGCCGCCCGGCGGCGGTCGGCGTCGACCCAGCCCACGGCCCCACAGTACGGCCCCCGGGGGGCTGGTTCGAGCTCATTGATGATGCGCAGGGCCGATGACTTGGGCGCGCCGGTGACGGAGCCGGGCGGGAAGGTGGCGGCGAACAGCTCCGGCCAGCCCGCGCCCGGCGCCAGCCTGGCCCGGACCGTGGAGACGAGGTGGACGAGCCCGGGATGCTCCTCGACGGCGCAGAGCGCGGGCACCTCGACCGAGCCGACCGCGGCCACCCGGCCGAGGTCGTTGCGGACGAGGTCGACGATCATCACGTTCTCGGCGTAGTCCTTCTCCAGCAGGTCGGCGGCGGTGACGCCGGTGCCCTTGATGGGCCCGGACTCGACGACGTCGCCGTCGCGCGACAGGTAGAGCTCGGGCGAGGCCGAGACCACGCTGAGCCCGGGGACCCGGATGAGCGCGGAGTAGGGGGCCGGGTTTCCGGCGGCCAGGCGGGCGGCCAGGGCGAGCGGGTCGGCGTCGGGCGGGACGGGGGCGGTCAAAATCCGGCAAAGGTTGGCCTGGTAGACCTCGCCGCGCTCGATGGCGGAGCGGATGGCGCGCACGCCGCGCTCGTAGGCGGCCCGGTCGAGGGAGCTGCGCCACTGCCCGGGGCGCGGGCCGTACCAGGGGGCGGCGGGCGCGGGCATGGGCCACTCGCGCACCCGGTCGAACCGGGCGCACGTCACCTTGCCCTCGTAGTCGACGACGACGGCCCACCAGCCCTCGCCGTCGAGCGCGGCCAGGTCGGAGGTCACGTCACGCAGCCCGGTCGCGCACAGACCGCCTAAAAAGGCGAAGCCGTCGTACACGCTTCCCATTCTCCCAGCATTTCGGCGAGCTCCAGCGCCGCGGGCAGTGGCGTCTCGGGCAGAGCCGCGTACACCTTGCGCGCGGGGGCCATGCCCCGCAGTGGCCGCAGCACCAGCGCGGGCGGCACGGCCCGCGCGGCGAGCTCCGGCACGAGCGTCACGCCCAGCCCGGCCGCGACGAACCCGAACTTGCCCGACCATTCGGCCACCCGCGGCCCGCCGCGCGGCCTGAAGCCGGCCGCCGCGCACGCGGTCACCAGCAGCGTCGGCTGCCCGCGCGGGGCGGCCTCGATCCACGTCTCCCCGGCGAGGTCGCGCAGGTCCACGTCGGCGTCGCCGGCCAGCGGGTGCCCGCCGGGCAGGGCGACGTAGAGCCGGTCCTCGCGCAGCAGCACCGTACGGGGGGCCTCGGCGGGCAGCCCGGCCGGGTAGTCGCTGATCACGGCCACGTCGAGCGCGCCCGCGCGCAGCCGGTCCATCAGGCGGGCCGTGAGCCCCTCGGTCACGCGCAGCTCGACGCCGGGCCGCCGCTCGGTGAAGCGCCTGAGCGTGCCGGGCACCAGGTCGACGTTGGCCGTGGCGAAGGCGCCGACCCGCAGCGTGCCGCCCCACCCGCCGTGGATGGCGGCCAGTTCCTCGCCCGCGCGCTCCAGGCGGTCGAGCACGGCGACGGCGTGCCGGTGCAGCGCCTCGCCGGCGGGCGTCAGGCGCACCCCTCGGGCCAGGCGCTCGAAGAGCGGCCCTCCGGCGGCGCGCTCCAGCGCGGCGACGCGGCGGGAGACCGCCGACTGGGTGTAGCCGAGCAGCTCGGCGGCGGCGGTGAACGAGCCCTCGGCGGCGATCTCGTGGAGCAGCCGCAGGGCTCCGGGGTCGAAGGCATTCACATCACGCATGGCTGGTATGCAATCTAGTCGTTTGTGGAATGCCTGGCACTGCCGATTCACTGAACGCGTGATTGCTTTCCTCGGACAAGGACGCATGGGCGTCCTCATGGCCCGGCGGCTGGAGCCGGCCGGGCACAAGGTGACGGCGTGGCGGCGCGGGACGGGCGTGACGCCCGCGGCGGCGGTGGACGGCGCGGAGCTGGTCATCACGATGCTCAGCGACCCGGCCGCGGTGCGTGAGGTGCTGTCGGCGGCGCTGCCGGGGCTGCGGCCCGGCGTGACGGTGGTGGAGATGTCCACGATCGGGCCCGAGGCGGTGCGCGAGCTGCGCGCGCTGCTGCCGCCCGAGGTGGGGCTGGTGGACGCGCCGGTGCTGGGCAGCGTGGGCCCGGCGGCCGAGGGCACGCTGACCGTGCTGGCCGGTGGCGACGTGTCGGGCTGCCGCGAGGTGCTGTCGGTGTTCGGAAGCGTGCGGGAGCTGGGCCCGCTGGGTTCGGGCGCGGCCATGAAACTCGCCGTCATGAGCGCGCTCGTGCCCGCCCAGGTGCTGCTGGCGGAGACGTTCGCGTACGGCGTGGCGCACGGCGTGGACCGTGACGCGCTGATCGACGTGCTGTCCGGCACCCCGCTGGGCACGCTCGCGGAGCGGCTGCGCGTGCCGCCGACGGAGACCCGCTACTCGCTGGCCCACGCGGCCAAGGACCTGGAACTGGCCGCCTGGGCGGGCGCGCCGGTGGCCGGCGCCGCCAGGGCCAGGCTCCAGGACGCGCGGGCGGCGGGGCTCGGAGAGCGCGACGTGACGGCCATCGCCGAACACGTCGGAGGGGGTACGCGCCCCCGCGCGGTCCCGGTGAACGTGGCGACGGTCCCGGCCACGAACGGCGCGTACTCGCACGCCGTTCGCGCCGGTGACCTGCTCTACGTCTCCGGCCAGGCCGCCTTCGACGAGCAGGGGAACGTGGTCGGCGAGGGCGACATGACGGCCCAGGCCGAGCACGTCTTCCAGGTCGTCTCCCGCATCCTCGCCGATCAGGGGGCGACGTTCGGCGACATCGCGTTCATCCGGACGTACCTGACGGACATGGACAAGCGCGTCGAGTACGGGCGGGTCCGGCGGAAGTACATCACCGGCACGCCTCCGGCCAGCACGACCGTGGAGGTGCCGAGGCTGTTCATGCCGGGCCTGCTGCTGGAGGTGGACCTCGTGGTCGCGCTCACGCCAGCGGGCCGGTGACCGACTCCGCCGCCGCCACCACGCCGCCGTCGGCCACCAGGCGCACGGCGCAGTCGATCTCCGGCGCCAGGAACCGGTCGGGGCCCGGCGCGGGCACGGTCTCGCGCAGCGCCCTGACCACGGCCGCCGTCGCGGGCGCCGGCTCCAGCGGGGCGCGCAGGTCGAGCGCGCGGGCGGCGGTGAGCACCTCGACGGCCAGCACGCGGGTGAGCCCGTCGACCGATCTGCGCAGCTTGCGCGCCGCCGACCAGCCCATGGACACGTGGTCCTCCTGCATGGCCGAGCTGGGGATGGAGTCGACGCTGGCGGGCACGGCCAGGCGCTTGAGCTCGGAGACGATGGCCGCCTGGGTGTACTGGGCGATCATGTGGCCCGAGTCCACGCCGGGATCGTCGGCCAGGAACGCGGGCAGCCCGTGGTTGCGGGCCACGTCGAGGAACCGGTCGGTACGCCGTTCGGACATCGAGGCCAGGTCGGCGGCCACGACGGCCAGGAAGTCTAGCACGTACGCCACGGGCGCGCCGTGGAAGTTGCCGTTGGACTCGACGCGGCCGTCGGCCAGCACGGCCGGGTTGTCCACGGCGCTGGCCAGCTCCCGTCCGGCCACGGTGGCGGCGTGCGCGATCGTGTCGCGGGCGGCGCCGGCCACCTGCGGGGCGCAGCGCAGGGAATAGGCGTCCTGGACGCGGGTGCACGCCTCCGGGTCGCGGTGGCTGGCCATGATGCCGGAGTCGCGCAGGACCGCGGTCATGTTGGCGGCGGACAGGGCCTGCCCGGGGTGCGGCCGGAGGGCCTGCAGCTCGGGCATGAACACCCGGTCGGTGCCGAGCAGCGCCTCCACGCTCATCGCGGCGCTCACGTCGGCGGTCCGCACCAGCCTGGTGAGGTCCTCGATGGCCAGGATGAGCATGCCGAGCATGCCGTCGGTGCCGTTGATGAGGGCCAGGCCCTCCTTGGCGGCCAGCTCGACGGGCTCGATCCTGGCCTGCTTGAGCGCCTCGCCGGCCGGCAGGAGGGTGCCGGACGCGTCGCGCACGACGCCCTCGCCCATCAGGGTCAGGGCGACGTGCGCCAGCGGCGCGAGGTCGCCGGAGCAGCCGAGGCTGCCGTACTCGTGCACGACCGGGGTGATGCCCGCGCTGATCAGGGCGGCCAGGGCCTTGGCCGTGGTCGGCCTGACGCCGGTGTGGCCGGTGGCCAGCGTGTGCAGGCGCAGCAGCATGAGGGCCCGCACCACCTCGGTCTCGACCTCGGGGCCGTTGCCGGCCGCGTGGGAGCGGACCAGGGAGCGCTGCAGCTGGGCGCGGAGCGCCGGGTCGATGTGGCGGGTGGCCAGTGCGCCGAACCCGGTCGAGATGCCGTACGCGGGCTGCGGGCTCTCGGCCAGCTCGTCCACCCGCTGGCGGGCCGCGGCGATCGCGGCCAGGGCGTCGTCGGTGAGGCGTACGGGTGCTCCGTGACGGGCGACCTCGACGACGTCGCCGAAGGTGAGGGGTTCGGGACCGACGTTCACGACTCCGTTGTCGCGCATGGTGTCTCTCTCGTTGCTAGGTAACCGGCGTACCAGATGTTAGCTCCTTACCGGAGAACAGCGCCGACAACCCCTCCCTGCCCTCGTCGGTGAGGGCCACCGCGCGCGGCACCTTCCCGCGCACGTACCAGCCGCGTTCGAGGAGAACGCCGGTGATCGCCGCGCCCAGCGCGCCTCCGAGGTGCGACCTGCGCTCGGTCCAGTCCAGGCACTCGGGGGCGAAGCGCCTGCGCGACCGGCGCGCGCCCGCCACGTCCACGCCCAGGCCGGCCAGCAGCCGCTCGCCCGCGTCGGTCAGGTCGTGGGCGGCGAAGTAGCCGCCGTCCTTGAGCCGGTCGAACAGGCCCACGCCGGCCCGTCCCGCGAGGTGGTCGTAGCAGGTGCGGGCCTCCTCCAGCTGCCTGGCCTGCCGCGACTGGCGCAGCGAGCGCACGGGCGGGCGGGCGCTGACCCTGGCCAGCACCTCCAGCACCTCGGCCACGTCATGCCCGGACAGGCGGTAGTAGCGGTGGCGGCCCTGGCGCACCACGTCGACCAGCCCGCCGTCGAGCAGCCTGGCCAGGTGGGCGCTCGCGGTGGCGGCGCTCACCCCGGCCATCCTGGCCAGCTCCC
The DNA here is from genome assembly GCF_006334985.2 of Nonomuraea phyllanthi. Lineage (GTDB taxonomy): Bacteria > Actinomycetota > Actinomycetes > Streptosporangiales > Streptosporangiaceae > Nonomuraea > Nonomuraea phyllanthi. The sequence goes on along the minus strand of NZ_VDLX02000008.1, from coordinate 305,532 downwards.
CCGCCGCCAGTGCCCGCCCGCCGAGCAGGGCGGTCAGGATCGCGGCCCGCGTCGGGTCCGCGATGAGAGCGGCGACGGGCGCGATGTCGGCGTCATGAGCGATGTACTCCATGCCTCCGACGCTAGTACGCCGACATTTCGTCCCACGTCGAAGCGTCAGGCCCTCTGCCCATGCGGAAGTGCCGGCTCCCGCCGCGTGAAGGTCAGCCGTGCTTGCCGAGACCCTTGCGGATCATCTCCCGCGCCCGTTCCATCAGCGCGATCGGCGTGCCCATCAGCATGTTCTTGGTGGCCGTCTCGGTGCCGGGGTGCGGGCGCAGCGGCGCGAGGCTCTCGGCCGCCTTCACCGCCGCGGCCATGGCCCGCCGCTCGACCGTGGAGGTGCGGGCGCGCAGCTTGGCGAACTCGTACCGCTCCTCGCTGCGGGCGTGCACGGTCACGGCCGCGCGCAGCTCCTGGAGCCGCTCCCAGAACCGGGGATGGTCGACGCCGCCCTTGTGCAGCTCCAGCAGGAGCCGCTTGGCGCGGTTCTCCTCGTGCAGGCGGTCACCCACCACACCCTGCCCGTTGTCGAGCTTCCTGCGCGCGTACGGGTGGACGATCTCCTCCTCGGCCGTCTCGTGCACGGACAGCATCCGCGTCAGCCGGTCGAACGCCTCCTCCACGCGGTCCGGAGGCGCCTGCTCGACCTCGTCGAACAGGTCCCTGATCAGGCCGTGCTGGGCCATCAGCAAATCGATGACATCTTGTTCACCCACGTCGGCGCAGTACCCCGGCCCTCGCGGGGGCACGCTTCTCCTTACCGAACGCGGGCCGTTCGAGGACCGAACGCGGAGGTTGCCCGATATCGCCCCGGGTACGCGGGCGACATGGCCTTCGACCCACTCCGCGAGCGGGGCATCCCGCTGGACGAGCAGCCGCGCGACTGGCGGGCGCTGGACGTCCCGCCGATCGACCCCGACCACGCCGACCCGTACACGCGCTGCCGGATCATCGCGATGAACGGGATCGAGACGGAGGCGATCTTCTTCAGCCACCATCTCGCCCGGCACTGCCCCGACACCGGGCTGCGGCAGGAGCTGGCGAAGGTGCGCTCCATCGAGGCGCAGCAGCAGAAGGCGGTCAACTGGCTGCTGTCCGGGGTGTCGTCGGTGCTGGAGACCACGCTCGCCTACGAGCAGACGGCGGTGGAGCTGACGGCGTGGGTGGCGCGGATGGAACCGGACGCGACGTTGCGGCAGGCGTACCAGTTCGGGCTGCTGGAGCACGTCGACCACCTCTACCGGTACGCCAACCTGTACGAGACGCTCGAGCACCGCGGTGCCGACAAGATCGTGGACGGGCTGACCGAGGTGATGCCGGGGCGGCCGACGTCCCTGCACCACCGGGACCCGATGGACAACGTGCGCGAGCCGTACCGGAAGCGGACGACCGAGCCCCTGTCGCGCCTGCACGCGCTCACGGTCATGGCGGTCGAGCAGCAGACCATGAACTTCCACATGACCGCGGGACCCATGTTCGCCGAGCCGGCCGCCCGCCGGCTGTACCAGGAGGTCGCGCTGGTCGAGGAGGGGCACGTCACCCACTACGAGTCCCTGGCGGATCCGGGGGAGAGCTGGTGGGAGATGCTGCTCAACCACGAGTACAACGAGTGCTACCTGTACCACTCGTTCGTGGAGACCGAGTCCGACCCCCGGGTGCGGAGCGTGTGGGAACTGCACCTTGCCATGGAGCTGGAGCACCTGCGGCTGGCGGCCGAGCTGTTCAAGCGGTTCGACGGGCGCGACCCCGACCAGGTGCTCGCCCCGGCCTGCCCGCCGCCGGTGACGTTCGAGCCGAACCGGGCCTACCTGCGGGACCTGGCCGCCACCCAGGGCGAGCGCACCACGCTGGGCACGGGGTACGTCGAGGGCGTCCACGAGCGGTTCCAGCGGGCCCAGGAGACGATCATGGGCGGCGAGCCGGCGCCGTCGCAGCGGGTCGTCGAGGACAACCGCGCGGTCTCCGGCCAGGAGTACGTGCTGGAGACCGAGGGTCCGCGCCCGGCGGGAGTCACCAGAGCCTAGTGCCTCGCCTCGGAGGGCGCCTCCTTCGTCACGGGACGGCACATCGGGGTCAACGGCGGCCATACGTGAACGGCTCGGGCGTATTCCAGTTTGGGGACTGGGCCGAGATTCGCTAGAGTTCTCTCGTCGCCCGGTGTGAGCGGGGCGCACGCGGAAGTGGCTCAGTGGTAGAGCATCACCTTGCCAAGGTGAGGGTCGCGGGTTCGAATCCCGTCTTCCGCTCGGAGCTTCCGGCTCGGTGGCGTGGCCGAGAGGCGAGGCAGCGGCCTGCAAAGCCGTCCACACGGGTTCAAATCCCGTCGCCACCTCGTAAGGACGATTAGCTCAGCGGGAGAGCGCTTCCCTGACACGGAAGAGGTCACTGGTTCAATCCCAGTATCGTCCACCAGCTCCTGAGAAGCCCCAGATCCTGGGGCTTCTCGTCGTTTCGTCGTCAGCCCCCCGCGGGTGACCTGCCAGAACGTCGACGGATACAGAGATAAGACGTTTGTGGGCAAATCGCCTAGGGCAGCGCGTGTGCGGGCAGCGGTCCCCTGCCCTTCCCGGTCGAAAGGCTGCGGCACATGGCATTCGCATGGGGTCTTCTCGGTCATGACATAGCGGTCGATCTCGGCACCGCCAACACCCTCGTCTACGTCCGCAGGAAGGGCATCGTGCTCAACGAGCCCTCCGTCATCGCGATCAACCTGCACAGGAACACCGTCGTCGCCGTCGGCAGGGCGGCCAAGCGCATGGTGGGGCGCACTCCCCCGCACATCGCCACGATCAGGCCGCTCAAGGACGGCGTGATCGCCGACCTCGACGCCGCCGAGCGCATGCTCCGCATGTTCCTCCAGAAGGCGCATCCCAGCAGGTTCCTGGCCAAGCCGCGCGTCGTCGTGGCGGTGCCGAGCGGCACCACCTCCATCGAGCAGCGGGCCGTCAAGGAGGCCGCCTACGAGGCGGGCGCGCGCCGCGTGCACATCATCGAGGAGCCGATGGCCGCCGCCATCGGCGCCGGGCTGAAGGTCGGCGAGGCCACCGGCAACATGGTGGTCGACATCGGCGGCGGCACCACGGAGGTCGCCATCGTGTCCATGAGCGGCGTCGTGGTCGCCAGGTCGCTGCGGGTCGGCGGCGACGAGCTGGACGAGGCGATCATCACCCACACCAAGAAGGAGCACGCGCTGCTGCTCGGCGACCGTACGGCCGAGCGCCTGAAGATCGAGCTGGGCGTGGTGCGGCCCGCGCCCGTGCGCGAGTCCGACGCCCTGCCCCGGGGCCGGCACCGGGTCGGCGTCCCGCTCACCGCCGACGACGGGCCGGCGGTCGCCGTGGAGGAGGAGCCGCCGCCCGCGCCGCACCGGTGGAACCCGTTCCGGTCCAGGGCCAGGCAGCCCGACGCCGCCTCGCCCGCGGCGCCTGACGAACCGAAGACCTCCGCCCCGGTACGCGGCCGCGACCTGGTCAGCGGGCTGCCGAAGACCGCCGTCATCACCTCCGAGCAGATCAGCGAGGCCATCGAGGACCAGGTGCAGACCATCATCGACGCCGTGCAGGCGACGCTCGACCAGTGCCCGGCCGAGCTGGCCGGCGACCTGCTCGACAACGGCATCGCGCTGACCGGCGGCGGCGCCCTGTTACGCGGCCTGGCCGACCGGATGGGCGAGGCCACCGGCATGCCGATCCGGGTCGTGGACAAGCCGCTGTACTCGGTGGCGCTGGGCGCGGGCCGCTGCGTCGACCGCTTCCAGGCCATGCGGGACGTCCTGCTGCCCGAATGGTCCCGGCGGTGAGGCGGGCGTTCGTCCTGCTGGTACTCGCCTCGGGGGTGCTGCTCGTCGTGGTCGACCGTACGGTGACGCCGCTGGCTCCCGTACGGATGGCGGGGTCGGCCGTGTACGGCACGCTCCAGAACACGATCGGCGCGGTGAGCCGATCGGTCGGCGGGTGGATCGGCGGCTCCGCCGGCGGGGAGCGGCGGGTGCGGGAGCTGGAGGCGGAGAACGCGCGGCTACGGGCCGCGCTGCTGGTGGCGGAGCGCTCGGCGACGGCCTCGGGCGGGGCGGCGGCGGTGGGGGTCGCGGCGGTGGGGGTCGCGGCGCACGTGGTCGGGTTCGGGCGGGGGCGGCAGGTGAGCATCGACGCCGGGGCCGACGCGGGCGTGGTCAGGGACGTGACCGTGCTGAACGCCGACGGGCTGGTCGGCAAGGTCACCTGGGCCGGGCCCTCGACGGCCACCGTCTCCCTGGTCACCGGCGCGGGGTCGTCCGTGGGGGCGCGCATGGCGGGCTCGGGCGAGCTGGGGCTGGTCACGGGGGTGCCGGGGGACGGGACGTTGCGGCTGAGCCTGTTCGACCCGAACGCGCCGCTGAAGGTGGGCGACCGGGTCGTGACGCTGGGTTCGGAGGGCGGGCGGCCGTACGTGGCAGGGGTGCCCATCGGCACCGTCGCCGCGATCGAGCAGGCGCCGGGCGCGGCCACCCGCACGGCCCTGGTACGGCCCGCCGCCCGCCTGTCCGCCCTCGACCTCGTCACGGTGATCCTCCCGGAGCCGGACCGGTGACCGGCGGAATGCGGCCTTGCCCTGTCCTGGCCGCCCGGCCGAGCGATGCCCGTTGGCTGTCGGCCCGTGCCCGGACCGCCCTGCCGAGGGACCTCCGGGGGTCATCCTGGCCCGGCCGAGCGGCTCGGCCCAGGGATTGTCGGTGGTCATCGTGCCGCGCCCGGACCGCCCAACCGAGGGGCGCGCGGTGCTCACCGTCCTCCGGCCTGTCCGGGTTCAGGCGCGGGACAGGCGGTCGTCTTGCGAGTTCAGCGACGCAGGAGGGTGGGGCGGGTGAAGTGCGCCGGGGGGGACGGGTGGTGGGTTTCCTCCAGGACGGCCGGGAGGTGAGGTCGTGGGAGCGGTGGTGATGGTGGTGGTGGCGCCGCTGCTGCAGGTGGTGCTGGTCAACCGGTGGCCGTGGGGCGGGCCCGACCTGGTGACGCTGGCCGTGGTGTGGACGGCGCTGGGCAGGGGGCCGGTGTGGGGGTGCGCGGCCGGGCTGGTGGCCGGGCTGGCCGCCGACGTGACGCCGCCCGCCGACGGCACGGTGGGCCGGTCGGCGCTGGCGCTGGCGGTGACCGGTCTGGTGGCCGGGCACTGGCGTACGGGAAGGCCACTCCCGGTGGCCGCGGCGGGCGCCGCCATGGGCGTCCTGCTGCAGGCCGCGGCCGCCATGGCGCTCGGGGACGATCCCTGGCCGGCGGTCGTCCCCGAGCTGCCGCCCACGCTGGCCTGGACCGTGCTGCTGGGGGCGCCGGTGGGGGTGCTGATCGCGCGGCGGAAGGCCGTCCGAGCGGCGCGGGACCGGGCAGGACCGCGATCGCCGGGCCCGTTCGGGCCACCGCCGGAAAGCCGGTTCGGGTTGACGGCGCGGGGCCGGTGGGGGCCGGGCCGTGTCTAGGGCCAGGTTGTTCGTGTTGCGGCTGGCCGTGGCGGCGATGATGCTCACGCTGCTCGCCCGGCTGTGGCAGCTGCAGATCGCCGACGGCGACAGGTACGCGCGGGCCGCGGCCGACGTGCGGATCAGGACCGTGCCGTTGCCCCCGACCCGGGGCCGGATCCTCGACGTGGCCGGCCGCCCGCTGGCGACGAACAGGACCAGGCCGGTGGTCACCGTGGACGCCGTCGAGCTGGCCCACCAGCCGGACGGCGGCGAGGTGGTGCTGACCAGGCTGGGGAAGGCGCTGGGCCGGACGTACCGGCAGATGGCGGAGAAGGTGCGGCTGTGCGGGCCGGAGGTGGCGCAGCCGTGCTGGCAGGGGTCGCCGTACGAGCCGATCCCCGTCGCCGAGGGCGTGGCGGCGCTGCGGGTCAGCGAGCGCCAGCAGGACTTCCCCGGCGTGCGCACGGAGCTGCGGCCCGTCCGGGCCTACCCGTACGGCGCGGCGGCGGCGCACCTGCTCGGGTACGTGCAGGGCGCGAAGGGCCGCGACGGCCTCGAAGGCGCGTACGACCGGGAGCTGGCCGGGCGGGCGGGACGGCGCGAGGTGGCGGTGGACCATACGGGACGGGTCACCAGGACCATCCGGGAGGATCCGCCCGTACCCGGTGACACGCTGGTGACCGGCATCGACGCGCGCATCCAGGCCGTCGCCGAGGCGGCGCTGGGCCGGGCGCTGTCGAGCGCCGGCGGCTCGTCGGGCGCGGCCGTGGTGATGGAGTCGTGGACGGGGCGGGTGGTGGCGATGGCCGACCGGCCCTCGTACGACCCGGGCGTGTGGACCGACGGCGTGACGGCCGGCGAGTACCGGGAGCTGCCGCTGCTGGCGCGGGCCGTGCAGGGCGAGTGGGCGCCCGGCTCCACGTGGAAGGTCACCTCGGTGGCCGCCGCCGCGAGCGCCGGGTACGGGCTCGGCGCCACGTACGGCTGCCCGAGCGGCTACACCGTGGGCGACCGCCTGTTCAGGAACTTCGGCAGCGCCGACCTCGGCCGCATGACCATGCGCGGCGCGCTGGTGGAGTCGTGCGACACGATCTTCTACCGGCTCGCCGACGAGCTGTGGCAGCGCGGTTCGGACGCGATGCAGCGGACCGCCCGCGGGTTCGGGTTCGGGCGGCCGACCGGCGTGGACCTGCCGGGCGAGGCGGCGGGCGCGGTGCCCGGCCCGGCGTCGAAGAAGGCGCGCTGGCAGGCGACGCGGAAGGAGACCTGCCGCCGCGCGGGCAAGGGCTACCCGGAGCTGGACGACCGGGCGCGGGCCGCGTACCTGACGGCCCTGGCCAGGGAGAACTGCCGGGGCGGCAGCGTGTGGCGGGGCGGCGACGCGGCGAACTTCGCCATCGGGCAGGGCGGCGTGCTGGTGACGCCGCTGCAGCTGGCCCGGGCGTACGCGGCCGTGGCGAACGGCGGGACGCTGTTCAGCCCGCGCGTGGGGCTGAAGATCGTGCGGCCGGACGGGAGCACGGCGCGCGCCGTCGAGCCGCCCGTGGCGGGGCGGCTGCCCGCCTCCCCCGCGACGCTGGACTTCATCAGGCGGGCGCTGAGCGAGGTGCCGCGCTCGGGGACGGCGGCGGGCGCCTTCGAGGGGTTCCCGTTCGACCAGATCGCGGTGGCGGGCAAGACGGGAACGGCGGAGTCGTTCGGGCGGCGCGACACCTCCTGGTTCGCCTCCTTCGCCCCCGATCCGGCCTACACGGTGGTGGTCGTGCTGTCGGAGGGCGGCCTGGGCGCGGAGGGCGCGGCTCCGGCGGCGCGCGACATCTGGGAGGGCATCCTGGGGCTCAGGGAGCGGCGATGAGAGCGCCATGGGCGCGTACGCCGGGGGCGCCCGATCGGCGGCGGCTGGCGTGGGCGCCGGCGCTGGCCGCGCCCGACCGGGTGCTGACGCTGCTCGCGCTGGCCCTGTCGGCGATGGGGCTGCTGCTGGTGTGGTCGGCCACGCGGATGGAGGGCGACCACACGCTGCTCGTGCGGCAGGCGGTCGCCGTCGGGCTGGGGCTGGCGCTCATGTGGCTGGTCTCGCGGGTCGATCTGCGGGTGCTGCGGGCGTACGTGCCCGTGGCGTACGTGCTGGCCCTGGTCTCGCTCGCGGCCGTGCTGACCCCGCTGGGCGTGCGGGTGAACGGGGCGCACTCGTGGATCACGCTGGCGCCGGGGCTGCGGTTGCAGCCGTCCGAGCTGGCCAAGGTGGCGCTCGCGCTGGCGTTCGCGGTGCCGCTGGGCGAGCTGCGCGACGGGCAGCGGCGGCCGGGGTTCGGCGGGGTGATGCTGGCGCTGGCGCTGGCGGCGGCGCCGATCGGCCTCATCGCGCTGCAGCCCGACCTGGGGACGATGCTGGTGTTCGCGGCCATGGTCACGGGCGCCCTGCTGGTGTCGGGGGCGCCCAAGCGGTGGCTGCTGGTGCTGGCGCTCGGTGCCGCGGGCGCGGGGGCGGCGGCCTGGCGGCTGGGGCTGGTCCGGCCGTACCAGATCGAACGGCTCCTCGTGCTGGCCGACCCCGGGGCGGACCCGGGCGGTGCGGGGTACAACGCCGTCCAGGCGCGCATCGCGATCGGGTCGGGCGGCTTCTACGGCAAGGGGCTGTTCAACGGCGAGCAGACGGCCGGCCACTTCGTGCCGGAGCAGCACACCGACTTCGTCTTCACGGTCGCGGGCGAGGAGCTGGGGTTCGCCGGGGCGGCGCTCATCGTGCTGGCCGTGGGGGCGCTGCTGTGGCGCGGGCTGGCCATCGCGCGGCGCAGCGACTCGTTGTACGGGACCGTGCTGGCCGGCGGGGTGGTGTCGTGGATCGCGTTCCAGACGTTCGTGAACGTGGGCATGACCGTGGGGCTCATGCCGGTGGTGGGCGTGCCGCTGCCGTTCGTCTCCTACGGCGGCTCGGCCACGGTGGCCGGGCTGCTGGCCGTCGGGCTGCTCCAGGCGGTCCACCGCACCAGGGCCGCCGCCTAGGATGGCGTCCGAGGGGTGGCGGGCGATGAAAGTGGTGCTGTTCGGGGCGACCGGGATGATCGGGCGCGGCGTGCTCAGGGAGTGCCTGCTCGACGACCGCGTGAGCGCCGTGCTGGCGGTCGGGCGCAGCACGGTGGGCGTCGTCCATGACAAGCTGCGCGAGCTCGTCCACGCCGACCTGCTCGATCTGGCGGCCGTCGAGGGCGAGCTGGCGGGCCACGACGCGTGCTTCTTCTGCCTCGGGGTCTCCTCGGCCGGGATGAGGGAGGGCGACTACCGGCGCGTCACCTACGACCTCACGCTGAACGTGGCGAGCACGCTGGCGCGGCTCTCCCCCCACTCGACGTTCGTGTACGTCTCCGGCGCCGGCACCGACGCCCGGTCGCGCACCATGTGGGCCAGGGTCAAGGGCGAGACCGAGAACGCCCTGCTCGGGCTGCCGCTCAACGCCTACATGTTCCGGCCCGGCTACATCCAGCCCCTCCACGGCGCCACGTCCCGCACCCGGCTCTACCGCGTCGCCTATGTCGTGGCCCGGCCGCTCTATCCGCTGCTGCGGCTGATGTTCCCGTCGGCGGTCACCACGACGGAGCGGATCGGGCGGGCCATGATCGCGGTCGCCGCGCGGGGCGCGCCCCGGCGCGTCCTCGGGCCGTCCGACATCAACGCGCTCGCCTCGTAGCCACCCCCATGGTGGAATATCTCGGAGGTGCTCGGCGCTACCGTACCCGTCAAAAATTCAACAGTCATGGATGGTGACTACAGTGCAGTTCGGGATCTTCAGTGTGGGCGACGTCACCACGGACCCCACCACGGGCAGGACGCCGACCGAGCACGAGCGGATCAAGGCGATGGTGGCGATCGCGCTCAAGGCCGAGGAGGTCGGGCTCGACGTGTTCGCCACGGGCGAGCACCACAATCCGCCCTTCGTGCCCTCCTCCCCCACCACCATGCTGGGCTACGTCGCGGCCAGGACCCAGCGCCTGATCCTCTCCACGGCCACCACCCTGATCACCACCAACGACCCGGTCAAGATCGCCGAGGACTTCGCGATGCTCCAGCACCTGGCCGACGGCCGGGTGGACCTCATGCTGGGCCGCGGCAACACCGGGCCGGTCTATCCGTGGTTCGGGCAGGACATCCGGCAGGGCATCCCGCTCGCCGTGGAGAACTACGCGCTGCTGCACAAGCTCTGGCGCGAGGACGTGGTCGACTGGGAGGGCCGCTTCCGCACGCCGCTGCAGGGCTTCACGAGCACGCCGCGCCCGCTCGACGGGGTGCCGCCGTTCGTCTGGCACGGCTCCATCCGCAGCCCCGAGATCGCCGAGCAGGCCGCCTACTACGGTGACGGCTTCTTCGCCAACAACATCTTCTGGCCGAAGGAGCACTTCATCCGCCTGATCACCCTCTACCGGCAGCGGTACGCCCATTACGGCCACGGCACTCCCGAGCAGGCCGTCGTGGGCCTGGGCGGCCAGGTGTTCATGCGCAGGAACTCCCAGGACGCGGTACGCGAGTTCCGCCCGTACTTCGACAACGCCCCCGTGTACGGCCACGGCCCCTCCCTGGAGGACTTCATGGCCGAGACGCCGCTCACCGTGGGCAGCCCGCAGCAGGTCATCGACAGGACCCTGGAGTTCAGGGAGCACTTCGGAGACTACCAGCGCCAGCTGTTCCTCATGGACCACGCGGGGCTGCCGCTGAAGACCGTGCTGGAGCAGCTCGACCTGCTCGGCGAGGAGGTCGTGCCGGTGCTGCGCAAGGAGTTCGCCAAGGGCCGGCCCGAGCAGGTGCCCGGCGCGCCCACGCACGCCTCCCTGCTCGCCGCCCGGAACGCCCCCGTGACCGCCTGAACCCGCCACCGCCTGAACCCGCCACCGCCTGAACCCGCCACCGCCTGCCGCATCGTCTGACCACGGGAAGGAGACCCATGAAGCTCGCCGTCGTCACGGCCGGCCTGACCCAGCCCTCCTCCAGCCGCCTGCTCGCCGACCGCCTGGCCGAGGCCGTCACCGCGCAGGTCGAGGCCGAGGTACGCGTGATCGAGCTGCGCGACCTCGCCGTCGATGTCGCGAACGCCTTCGTGACCGGCTTCCCGAACACCAGGCTGCGCGAGGTGATCGAGGCGGTGACCGGGGCCGACGGGGTCGTCGCGGTCACGCCGATCTTCAGCGGCTCGTACAGCGGCCTGTTCAAGTCGTTCTTCGACGTGATCGACAACACCGCGCTGGAGGGCACGCCCGTGCTCATCGGCGCCACCGGCGGCACCGCCCGCCACTCGCTGGCGCTGGAGCACGCGGTGCGGCCGCTGTTCACGTACCTGCGCGCCGTCGTCGTGCCCACCGCCGTCTACGCGGCCTCCGAGGACTGGGGCGGCGCGTCCGACGATTTCACCGACGGTCTCGGCCGGCGCATCGCCCGCGCGGCCGGCGAGCTGGCCGAGCTGCTGCGGCACCGTACGCCCAAGGCGAAGGCCGGGGAGGAGGCAGAGGAGGAGGTCGTCCCGTTCGAGGAGCAATTGGCAGCGTTGCGGCCCTTGATCCAGTAAGGTCCGTCATGTGCTGACCGCCACGCTCCTGACCCTCTCCCTCGCCCTGACAGGTACGGGCCTCGCCGATCCGCACAAGAAGGACATCGCCATGCGGCTGGTGTCGAGCGCCGAGAACTCCTCGCTCGACTGGAAGGCCCAGTACGGCTACATCGAGGACATCGACGACGACCGCGGCTACACGGCCGGCATCATCGGCTTCTGCTCCGGCACCGGCGACATGCTCAAGCTGGTCCAGCTCTACACCAGGCGCGAGCCCCACAACGTCCTCGCGAAATACCTGCCCGCGCTGCGGAAGGTGAACGGCACCGACTCGCACAAGGGTCTCGGCCGCCGCTTCGTCAGGGACTGGAAGAAGGCCGCCAAGGACCCCGCCTTCCAGCGCGCCCAGAACGACGAGCGCGACCGCGTCTACTTCGACCCGGCCGTCAAGCAGGCCGAGAAGGACGGGCTGCGGGCCCTCGGCCAGTTCGTCTACTACGACGCCATGGTCATGCACGGGCCCGGCGGCGACAGGCTCAGCTTCGGCGGCATCAGGAAGAGCGCCCTGGCCAAGGCGAAGCCACCGGCGCGGGGCGGCGACGAGGCGGCGTACCTCAACGCGTTCCTCGACGCCCGGAAGAAGGCGATGAAGGCGGAGGAGGCGCACGAGGACACCAGCCGGGTGGACACCATGCAGCGCGTCTTCCTGAGGAACCGCAACCTCGACCTCAAGCCGCCGCTGACCTGGAAGGTCTACGGCGACAAGTACACGATCAAGAAGTGACGCCCCCGCCGCTCCCGCGACCGGCGGGGGCGCGGCCGGGGGTCAGCGCTTGACCGCGACCACCGAGTACGGCGTGTCGGGGGTGGGCGGGGTCGTGAAGCGGGCGTTGGGCAGGTAGAGGCGCCTGCCGTGGGCCGCGACCGTCGAGGGGACGTCGAAGCGCGGGTCGGTCAGCCGTTCCACGACCTTGCCGGACGAGCCGTCGCGGGCCAGGCCGACCACGGCGATCGCGTTGAGGCGGTTCTGCACGGCGTACAGGGTGCGGCCGGACAGCAGCAGCCCGTCGCCGTTGACCAGCGACTCGCCGCCCAGGTCCACCTCGGTGGTCACGCCGGTGGACGGGTCGGCCTCGAACAGCTTGCCGGTGTTCGACTGGACGATCAGCAGCGACCGGCGGTCGGGGCTGGGGACGATGCCGTTGGCGTTGGTGCCGGTCGTGTACTGGATGTCGCCGGACAGCGGGATCGTGACGGCCTCGTCGGGCAGCGCGCCGCCACGCCCCAGCGTGAGCTTGTAGAGCACCGGGTTCGCGGAGTCGGTGAAGTACGCCGCGTGCCGCGTCAGGACGACGTCGTTGACGAACGACGTGCCGGTGGCCAGCCGGTACGACTTGAGCACCCTCCCGGTGCGCAGGTCGATCACCCGGGCGTCGCCGCCGGTGCCCCCGGCCACGAACAGCCGGCCGCGCCTGTCGGTCTTCAGCCCGAGGGAGGGCGTGCCGGGGCCCTTGCTGATGACGGACCCCTTGCCGGTGCGCAGGTCGGCGCGGTAGATGTCGCCGGTCGCGCGGGAGCCGAGGTAGGCGTACGGGCCCGGCCCGATCTCGATGCCCTCCGGCTGGAAGCCGTTCGGCAGGGCGAACGCGTCGGGCTTGCCGCCCGCCTGCGTGGCGGGCTTCCCCGCTGCCTGGGCTGCGGGCTCTCCGGCCGCCTGCGCGGGCGCGCCGATGAGGAGCGCGGCGGCCAGGGTGCTGAGTGCGGTCTTCAGGATCGCGGATCTCATGTGGCTCACGATGGCCCAGGGCGCGGCGGGGGCAAAGGCCCAGCGACCGGCTTCACAGGGACTTTTCAGCAACCTCGCAACACCGCGGCGATCGAGGGGTAGGTTGGGACACAAGCGAACAAACGGGGTTTAGTCATGTCAAACGGTTCCCGTCACGCTCTGGGAGTGGTCGCTGGACTGCTGCTCCCGCCGCTGGTCGCCGCCGGGCTGTGGTTCGGCGTCGGCGAGATCGCGCTGAGGTCCAGCGCGGCGTTCCAGATCTCCTGGCTCGGGCTGGCCTCGGTCGCCGCGTCGGCGATCGTGCTGGCGCTGCTGGCCGGCTCGCGCCTGTCCCCCATCGCCTCCCTGCTGGGCGGCCTGGCGTTCACCGCCCTCGGCGTCGTGCCCTGGATCGAGATGCAGGGCACGCGGCTGCTGCCCGACCACTTGCTGCCGGGCGCCATGGAGACGGGGTTCCGGACGGTGTCCTACTCCGGCGTGCTGGCCTTCCTCGGGGTCGCGCTGCTGGTCGCGTCGCTGTTCCCGTCGCGGTGGCGGTCGTCGGCGGAGCCCTCCGCGTACCCGTCCGCCTACGATCCCGCGCCCTCGCCGTACCTGCCGCAGCACGGCCCCGAGGACACCACACGGCCGATGTTCCGCGATTGACCGGAACGCGGCCTGGCAGAATGCCGCCATGCGCGACACGAAGATCGTCGATTTCCTGACCGAGCTGGCGGAGCGGGTGCCCGCGCCGGGCGGCGGCGCGACGGCCGCCCTGCACGCGGCGCAGGCCGCCGCGCTCCTCGGCATGGTGGCCCGTTACACGACCGGCGAGCGCTATGCCGGCCACGCCGAGACCGTCGTCGGGGTGCTGTCCGAGACCGACGCTCTACGCGCCAGAGGCCTGCGGCTGGCGGAGGAGGACGCGGCGGCGTTCACCGCGGTCACCGACGCCTACCGGCTGCCCAAGGGCGAGGAGCGCAGCGCCGCCATCGCCAGGGCGCTCGCCGGGGCGGCCGAGCCGCCCGCCCGCGTGATCGAGGCCGCCACGCGCGTCATCGAGCTGTGCGAGGTGCTACTGCCGTTCTGCAACCGCAACGTCCTCAGCGACGTGGGCGCCGCCGCCGAGGCGGCGCGCGCCGCGCTCACCACGGCCAGGCTCAACGTCGAGATCAACCTGGCCGGCATCAAGGACCAGCGGGTACGCGAGGAGCTGAACGCGCGCGTCGCCGGCGTGGACGCGGCCGTCGCCAGGGCAGACTGGGTGACCGCCGAGGTACGCGAGGAGATCACCCAGTGAAGACGCTCAGCGGGAAGGAGCTGGCGGCCGCCATCAGGGCCCAGACGGAGGCCGAGGCCGCCGCCGGGCCGCAGCCGCGCCTGGCCGTGGTGGTGGCGACGGACGACGAGGCGAGCCTGTGGTACGTCCGGTCGATCGCCAAGGCGGCGGCCGGCGTGGGCATCGCCTGCGACCTGGTCGACCTCGGCCCGCGGGCCGAGCCCGAGCGGATCGCCGAGACGCTGGCCAAGCTCAGCGCCGACGCCAACGTGCACGGCGTCATGCTGCAGACCCCGCTTCCCGCGGGCGCGTCCGCGCAGCAGCTGGCGGCCGGCATCGACCCGCGCAAGGACGTCGACGGCGCCAACCCGCTCTCGCTCGGCCGCCTGGCCGCCGGGCTGCCCGCGTTCGCGCCCGCCACGGCGGCGGCCGTGATGGCGCTGCTCGACCACTACGAGGTGGACCTGGCGGGCCGGCGGGCGGTGGTGGTCGGCCGCTCGACCGTGGTGGGCAAGCCGCTGGCCCACCTGCTGCTCGACCGGCACGCCACCGTCACCGTCTGCCACTCGCGCACCCGCGACCTGGCCTCCGTCACCTCCACCGCCGAGGTGCTGGTCGCGGCGGTGGGCCGGCCGGCGCTGATCGGCGCCGGGCACGTCGCGCCGGGTGCCGTGGTGATCGACGTCGGCACCAACCCGACCGACGACGGCGGGCTGGTGGGCGACGTCGACTTCGACGCGGTGGCCGAGGTGGCGGGCGCCCTCACCCCCGTTCCTGGCGGGGTCGGCCCCGTGACGACCGCGCTGCTGCTCCGCCACACGGCCCGCGCGGCCAACCTGCCATGACGCTCCGTCACGCCACCGACATGACGCCTGGTCACGCCACCGACGGAACACCTGGTCACGCTGCCGCCGGGACGTCCGCCGCGCCCCGGCGATCTCCGCGCCCCGGCGGTCGCCGCCCCTCCGACGGTCTCCGCGCCCCGGCGGTCTTCGCCCCTCCG
This sequence comes from Nonomuraea phyllanthi, assembly GCF_006334985.2. GTDB lineage: Bacteria > Actinomycetota > Actinomycetes > Streptosporangiales > Streptosporangiaceae > Nonomuraea > Nonomuraea phyllanthi. The sequence goes on along the minus strand of NZ_VDLX02000008.1, from coordinate 290,473 downwards.
ACGGTCTCCGTGCCCCGGCGGTCGCCGCTCCTCCGCGAGCGGCCGTCCGCACGCCGCCGGCGGACCTCCCCATGCCAGGCAAAGGACGTCCTCCCTGTCACCGGCCTGCACACTTCACCGGCCGGTCTTCGCATAAGGATGGAGATCTCACATGGGTGAGGTTCTGATCGTTCAGAACAGCAGGAGCGGCGGCCCCAGCCGGTTCGGCGGGTGGCTGGAGGACGCCGGGCTGGCGCTGGACGTGGTCCTCGCCCACGAGGGCGCGCCGCTGCCCCGCCGCCTCGACCACGCCGCCCTGATCGTGCTCGGCGGCGGCTACCTGCCCGGCGACGACGAGCGGGCGCCCTGGCTGGCGGACGCCCGGCGGCTCGTGGGCCAGGCGCTGGAGGAGGAGGTGCCGATGTTCGGCATCTGCCTGGGCGGCCAGATGCTGGCGCAGGTCGCGGGCGGCGAGGTGAGCGGCGACACCGGCGCGCCGGAGAACGGCAGCCTTCCCGTCACGATCCGCCCCGAGGCCGCCGCCGACCCGCTCTTCCACGGCCTGCCGGAGGCGGTGCCGGCGGTCGAGCACCACAAGGACGCGGTCACCCGGCTGCCGGGCGGGGCGGTCTGGCTGGCGGAGACGGCCGCGTGCCCGTACCAGGCATTCCGGGTGGGCGAGCGGGCCTGGGGCGTGCAGTTCCACCCCGAGGTGCTGCCCGCGCGCATCAGGGAGTGGCGGGCGGACGGCTTCGACCCCGACGAGGTGTACGCGCGGGCGGTGGCGGACGAGCCGGTGTCCACGCCGATCTGGCACCGGGTCGCCACCCGCTTCGCCGCGCTCGCCACCGAATCCTCCGGCGCCGCGCGGGAGGTCGGCGCCAGACAGGCCTGATCGCCGCCTGCACCCTCCGCCCCCGGCCGCGCGGCGTGCGGTGAGGGCATACCGTAGGCGGGTGCAGGTCAAGCAGCTTCACCCATGGCCCGGCAGCGTCGCCGAGGCGCAGGCCCTCCAGGACCGGCTCCGCGGGCAGGTCGAGCTCACAGGACCCACCGACTTCAGGCTGGTGGCGGGGCTGGACGTGCACTATCGGGGCGACGAGCTGACGGCCGCCGTGGTCGTGCTCGACCCGGGCGCGCCGGAGCCGGTGGAGCAGGTGGTGGTCGAGGGCAGGGTGGCGTTCCCGTACGTGCCGGGGCTGTTCGCCTTCCGCGAGTTGCCCGCCCTGGTGGAGGCGCTCGAACGGCTCACGGTCACGCCCGACCTGCTGGTCTGCGACGGGTACGGGCTGGCGCACCCGCGCGGCTTCGGCCTGGCCTGCCACCTGGGCGTGCTGACCGGCGTGCCCGCGCTCGGAGTGGGCAAGACGCCGTTCGTCGGCACGTACGAGACGCCGGGGCCGGAGCGGGGCGACTGGTCCCCGATCGTCCACGAGGGCGCCGTGGTCGGCCGGGCGCTGCGCACGCGGCCGGGCGTCAAGCCGGTGTACGTCTCCCAGGGGCACCGCATCTCCCTGGACACGGCCACCGGCCAGACGCTCCGCCTCGCCTCCCGCTACCGCCTGCCCGAGCCGATCCGCCACGCCGACCACCTGGCCCGCCACCCCGCCTGACCCCGGCTCATGCCCCGTTCATGACCGTACGGCCGTCGCCGCCCGGCGGCGGGTCAGCGACGCCAGGCCCAGACGAGGAGCCAGACGCTGAGCCCGAAGATCGTCATGCCGAGCGGCACGTGCACCGCCATCACGCCGGAGCCGCCCATCGCGGACTGGACGAAGCCGAGCAGCAGCACCAGCAGGCTGACCAGTGCCGGCCAGCCCGCTCCGCGACCCGGCCGCCAGACCAGGACGGCGGCGATGAGTTGCAGCAGCCCCAGCCCGTGCACGACGAACGACCCCATGCCGTGCGCGCCCGCCGCTCCCCCGCTCATCAGCTGCCCGGCCGTGACGGCCTGCACCAGCACGGACAGCGTGTTCAGCACGACGACGACCTTGAACGCGGTCATGTACGCGCCGCCCTTGGCGACCTGGCTTACCACAGGACCTCTCCTTTGACCTCGGGGGTGAAGGCCTCCAGGATCGTCCCGGGCCGCCGCCCGCGCATCCGCCGGTCGTCGTCATCCCCGCTACGCCGCCGGTCGTACGCCCGGCCGTCAGACCCCGGCGTGGGAGAGCGGCGGCAGGACGGCCTGGGCGTCGGCGCCGCCGAACCAGAGGCCGATCATGAACGTCGCCGTCGCCTCCAGCAGCGCGGCCCGTTCGAGCCCGCCGCCGTCCACGGGCGTGCAGCCGAGGTCGGTGACCAGCGCGCGCACGGCCGCCAGGGCCGCCGGATCGTCACCGCACAGCGGCACGGCCAGCGGCCGCCCGTCGAACACCGGCGGCGTCATCCGCCACACGTCAACGTGGCAGAGGTTGAACGCCTTCACCACATGCGCCCCCGTGTGTTCGCGGATCATCGGGGCGATGGGACGGGCAGGGTCGTGCCCGCCGGGGCCTTCGGCGTTGGCGACGTCGATGAGCGGCTTGCCACGCAGCGCCGCACCGGCGGCCCTCAGCACGTCGCCCAGCCCGGCCTGCCGGACCGCCACCATCGTCACCTCCCCGAACTCCGCCGCCTCCGCCCAGTTCCCCGCCCGCACGGCCGCGCCGCGGGCCGTCTCGGTCATCCGGGCGGCGCGGTGCGCGGTGGTGGCGGCGTCCCGGCCGCTGATCATCACCTCGTGCCCGGCCCTCGCCCACTGCGTGCCCAGGGCGTCCGCCATTCCGCCCGCCCCGAGTATCCCGATACGCATGTCTGTCCTCCTGCGTGTGAACTGGTAGGAGAAAGACTGTAGAAAGCGCGTCACGCACCATCCGGTGCCCAACGGAGGCTCACGTGTTCATCGCCGACTGTCAGGCCAGGCTGGCCTTCGACCTGATGGCCAACACCTGGAACGCGGTCGTCCTCTGGGCGCTGCGCCACGGCCCGCGCCGCCCCGGGCGGCTGCGCGAGGAGATCGGCGGCATCAGCACGAAGGTGCTCACCGAGACGCTGCGGCGCCTGGAGTTCAACGGCCTGGTCTCGCGCCGCGCGTACGCCGAGGCCCCGCCCCGCGTGGAGTACGAGCTGACCGAGCTGGGCCGCACCCTGCTCGGCCCGATCGAGGCGTTCGGGATCTGGGCGCACGACCACGGCGACGAGGTCATGGCCGCCCAGGATCGCTGGGAGCATGATTAAAGCTTTCTCATTATACAGAGCGTTACTCAACAACTACTCCGGGTAGCTAAACGTCGGTTGCTCGTTACCGTTCGCTACCCAGGAGGTTCCATGCTCGTCTCCCCACGCCGGATCGTCGCCGCCGCAGCCGTCGCGGGCGGCCTCACCCTGCTCGCCGCCCCCGCCGCGCACGCCGTGGTCGACCCCCTCCACGTCATCTCCTGCCTGGCCGAGACCGGCGCCGACATCACGACGTTGATCGACCCCGCCGCCCCCGGCGTGCCCGCCGAGGTGCCGGCCGTGCACTGCCTGCAGCCGTGACGGCCTGACCCCCTTGCCCCCGCAGGCGGCGCGGCCTGGTCGCCGCGCCGCCGGGCACCCGGCCCCGCCGCTCGGCTCCCCCCGCAGCGCGATCCCCCGTTCACCTGACAGCGCCAGAGCAAGGAGATCCTTTGAAGGCCCGAGTCCTGACCGCCGCCGCCCTCGCGCTGGCGGCTGCCGCGCTCCCCGTCTCCCTCGACCGCCTCACCGGTGGCCCGCCCCTCGTCCAGGTGGAGACCTGGGTCCAGCACATCAACGTCATGACGTCCTAGTGCGACTCGCTCAGGTGCCCGCGGCCGAGCCTCAGGACGAGTCACGCACCATGATCGGACACGTCGGCTACTTCATGTTCCTCAGCCGGTGGATCCAGGCGCCGCTCTACATGGGGCTGATCATCGCCCAGATCGTCTACACGTGGCGGTTCATGCTGGAGCTGCTCCATCTGGTCGAGCTCGGCTTCGGCGGCTCGCCCCCCGAGACCACCGTCATGCTGATCGTCCTCGGCCTGGTGGACGTCGTCATGGTGTCCAACCTGCTCATCATGGTCATCATCGGCGGCTACGAGACGTTCGTCTCGCGCCTGCGCATCGACGGCCATCCCGACCAGCCCCAGTGGCTGTCCCACGTCAACGCCAACGTGCTCAAGGTCAAGCTGGCCATGGCGATCATCGGCATCTCGTCCGTCCACCTCCTGCAGATCTTCATCAACGCCTCCATGCCGTCCATCACCGAAAGGGAGCTGCTTTGGAAAACACTGATCCACCTGACCTTCGTGGTCTCGGCGCTGGCGCTGGCGCTGATCGACCGGATCATGGCGGGCGCGCGGCGCTACCAGGAGACGAACGGCGGCGGTGCGCGACGTCCGCACCTCCAGCAGAAGCGGGTCGCCGCCTAGGGGCGCCGCGGTGAGGCGGCCGAAAGTCACGGCCGGCCTCGCCGCCATCACCGCTACCGTCATCGCCGCACCCGTCGTGCTTCTCCCCCAGGTCGCGTACGCGTCCGCCCAGGGCGGCGGCACCTCGCTCATCGGCGATGTGATCATCTTCAACGACGAGATCGTCGAGCCCGTGTCGCTTCCGGTGAGCACCTGCGGCGCGCTGCTGCCCGTGCTCGCGAAGTCGCCCAGCACGTGCGAGGGCGCCTCGCGTGTGTCGGACGACGACGCCTGACGTCCCCGGCGCCTGCCCGCTCCCCTGAACCCACCCCCGCGGGCAGGCGCCGGGGCACCCCCCTCCACCACACCCAGCAGGCCCTCCACCGCACCTCGGCGCACCTCCACCGGGCCTCGCCGGCGCGGCCGCCACCGGCTCCCGGCCGCGCGCTCAGGCGCCACTCAGCCGTAGAGCTCCTCCAGGACCGCGGCCACGCCGTCCTCGTCGTTCGACGACGTGCGGCGCTCGATCGCCGCCAGCACCAGGTGGTGCGCGTTGGCCATGGCGTAGCCGGCGCCCGCGTACGCGAGCACGGCCAGGTCGTTCGGCATGTCGCCGAAGGCCACCACCTGGGCGGGCTCGATCCCCCGCTCCCGGCACAGCCCGTCCAGGGTGCCCGCCTTCGTCACCCCGGGCGCGCTGATCTCCAGGAGCCCGTGCACGCCGGAGTGCGTCACCTCGGCCAGGCCCTCGATGGCCGCCACCACGGCCGTGAACATCTCGTCCGCCGTGTGGCCGGGCGACTGGGCCAGCAGCTTGACGATGGGCTCGTCGCCGTCGAAGACGGAGCTCACCTCCCGCTGATACGCCATGTCGTGCTCGATGCGCCGCGTGTAGGCGGGCTCCCGCAGCACGCCCCTGCCGGTCTCGACGGCCAGGCCGATGCCGGGCAGCGCCTCGGCCAGGGTCCGCGCGACCTTCATCGCCGCTTCCCGGTCGAGGGGGTGGTCGGCGACGATCCCGTCGGTGGCCAGGTCGTACACGATGGCGCCGTTGCTGCAGACCGCGGTGCCCGAGACGCCCGCCTGGACGGCGATGTCGCGGACGCCGCGCGGCGGCCTGGCGGTGACGAAGACGATCTCGGCCCCGGCCGAGCGGGCGAGCTGGAGCGCCTTCCTGGTGCGCGGGGTGATGGAGCCCGCGGAGTTGAGCAGGGTGCCGTCGAGGTCGGTGGCCACGATCTTGGGAAGAGTCACGGTGCCGATTATCCCGGTACGTGCTGCTCAGGCTCAGGGTGGTGGGGATTCAGAGCCGCATCTCGGACGGGAGCCGCGTGGCCGCCTCGCTCAACTCCAGGCCCAGGAGCTGCCCGGAGTCGCCGTAGTCGAGCACCGCACCCTCCGCGGTGACCTGGTGGACGACCTCATCTGGCACTATTTCGTGCTTCATCGCGATATAGGCGGCATCGCGGTCCGTGTCCACGGTCACGTACACCGTCTGCGCCCGCCGCCCCGCCGGCGCCTCCTCCCAGCGCAGCAGCCCCTCCCTGGCCTCGTGCGAGCCGGCCAGCGCCGCCCGCACCATGACCAGCGCCAGCTCCATCGACTCCAGCGAGTCGAGCCCGGTGACCTTCCGCTCGTGCTCCCACCCGGCGAGCCCGTCGATCCGGTACGGGCACGACCAGTCGCCCGCCGGCTCCTCGTAAGGCAGGCCGACCGTGACGGTGACCTCACGCGGCGGATCGGTACGCAGCACCAGCACCCGATGGGCGATCTCGTACATGTAGCCTGATCTACCCCCAAGGCCGCTCCTGGAAGACACCGGCTCATACCATCGCCGCAGTAAACATTCCTGGCCGCGCCCATGCCGGGCTAGGCTGCGTTAGGTCGTTAGGGGGCCTTGGGATGAACGAGTCGTTCGGGACACGCCTGCGAGGCAGGCTCGACAAGTACGGACCTCTCTGTGTGGGCATCGATCCGAGTCCGGCGCTGCTGCACGCCTGGGGGCTCGACGACTCGCCCGCCGGCCTGGAGAGTTTCAGCCGCACCGTGGTCGACGCGGTGAGCGACGTCGCCGCCGTGGTCAAGCCCCAGTCGGCCTTCTTCGAGCGCTGGGGCAGCCGGGGCATCGCCGTGCTGGAGCGGACCATCGCCGACCTGCGCGACGCCGGCACGCTGGTGCTGCTCGACATCAAGCGCGGCGACATCGACAGCACGATGGCCGCCTACGCCGAGGCCTACCTCGACCGGGGCAGCCCGCTGGCCGCCGACGCCGTGACGCTGAGCCCGTATCTCGGGTTCGGGTCGCTGGAGGGCGCGATCCTGTCGGCGGTGGCCAACGACGCGGGCGTGTTCGTGCTGGCCCGCACCTCCAACCCGGAGGCGGCCCCGCTGCAGCGGCCGGTCGCCGGCCAGGTGCTGGCCGGCGCCGCCGCGGCGAACGCGGGGCACGCGCCGTTCGGGCCCGTCGGTGTGGTCATGGGCGCAACCCTGCCCGCGTCGGACGACGCGCTCACCGCGCTGACCGACCTCAACGGGCCCATCCTGGCTCCGGGGCTGGGCGCCCAGGGCGCCACCCCCGCCGACGTGGCACGGGTGTTCGGCCCCGTACGCCACGCCGTCGTGCCCTCGGTGTCGCGGGCCGTGCTGGCCGACCCCGGCCGGCTGCGCGCCCGCGTCCTCCACTACCGGGACGAGTGCGTCGCCCACCTGACCGCGGAGATCGCCACTCAGAGCTGAGCCGTCCCAGCGGGCGTCCGTGCCGAGGTGCGCGCCCGGTGGACGGCGGCGAGCAGGGCGTGCACCGAGGCGGTCAGGACGGAGGTGTCCTGGGCCGCGCCCCAGCGGGTGACACCGTTCACGCGGGCCTCCACGTACGCGATGGCCCGCCCGCCCCGGCCCGGGTCGAGGGCGTGCTCGGCGTAGTGCAGGATGTCCACCTCGGTCCCGTCGCCCGCCAGCGCGGCGGCCAGCGCGGACAGCGGCCCGTTGCCCGTGCCGCGCAGCCGCCGCCCGTCGCGCAGCGTCCCGGTGAACTCGTGCGTCCCCGGCCCGGTCTCCCGCGTGCTCCACTCGGCCGGCCCGCCGCTCTCCCCCGGAGCCAGGTAGGTGGCGTGGAACAGCTCCCAGAGCTGCTCGGCCGTGATCTCCTCGCCGCTGCCGTCGGTCGCCCGCTGGACGACCGCCGAGAAGTCGATCTGCAGTCGGCGCGGCAGCTCCAGGCCGTACCGGGTGCGGAGGAGGTAGGCGATGCCGCCCTTGCCCGACTGGCTGTTGACGCGGATGACCGCCTGGTAGTCGCGGCCGATGTCGGCGGGGTCGATCGGCAGGTACGGCACCTCCCACGGCGCCTGCTCCGGCGGCACGCCCAGCTCGGCGGCCCGCTTGGCGTGGTGGGCCAGGCCCTTGCCGATGGCGTCCTGGTGGGTGCCGGAGAAGGCGGTGTGGACGAGGTCGCCGGCGTAGGGGTGGCGGTCGGGGACGGGCAGGCGGTTGCAGTGCTCGACGACCCGGCGGATCTCGTCGATGTCGGAGAGGTCGAGCATGGGGTCGACGCCCTGGGTGTGCAGGTTGAGCGCGAGCGTGACCAGGTCCACGTTGCCGGTGCGCTCGCCGTTGCCGAACAGGCAGCCCTCGACCCGCTGCGCGCCCGCCAGCAGGGCCAGCTCGGCGCAGGCCACGCCGGTGCCGCGGTCGTTGTGCGGGTGCACGGACAGGATCACGGCGTCCCTGCGGTCGAGGTGGCGGTGCATGTACTCGATCTGGTCGGCGTACACGTTGGGCGTGGCCACCTCGACCGTCGCGGGCAGGTTGTGGATCACCGGGCGGTCCGGGGAGGCGTCCCACAGGGCAGTCAGGTCGTTGCAGATCTCCAGGACGTAGTCCGGCTCGGTGAGGTTGAACACCTCCGGCGAGAACTGGAAGCGCACGTCCCGGCCGTCCGCGAGCATGGCGTCCGCGAGCCTGGCGACGTGCGCGGCGGCGTCCGTGATGAGCCCGCGCAGCTCGCGGCGGTCGTGGCCGAGGACGACGTCGCGCCAGGTGGGGGCGGTGGCGGTGTAGAGGTGCACGACCGCCCGGGGCAGGCCCTCGATCGAGGCGAAGGTGCGCTCGATGAGGTCCCGCCTGGCGGCCGTGAACACCACCACGGTCACGTCGTCCGGCACGGCTCCGGGCGTGGCGAGCTCGCGTACGAAGTCGAAGTCCGTCTGGCTGGCGGACGGGTAGCCGACCTCGATCTCCTTGAAGCCCATGCGGGTGAGCAGGCCGAACATCCGGCGCTTGCGGGCCGGGTCCATCGGCTCGGCCAGCGCCTGGTTGCCGTCGCGCAGGTCGACGGGCACCCAGAGCGGGGCCCGGGTGATGCGCCGGGCGGGCCAGCCGCGGCCGGTGAGCGGCACGTCGACGCGCTGGTGGGCGGGCTGGTAGCGGTGGTACGGCATGGCGCTGGGGCGCTGCCGGTTCCAGTCGTACATGGCTGATCTTCCTTCTCCGTCGTCGGTGGGAAGGACCGGCGAGCACCCTGACCACCGCGGCGGGGTGCCGGTCCGGTCAGGCCCCGCCGCGGCGGCCGAGAAGGAGACCGTACGACGTCATGGGAGCTACACTAGCCACAACACAGGTCCTCAGACAACCTGAGAGGTAGGGTGTGATGCCGCTCGGCTCCCTCCGTCCCAGCCCGCTCGTCGAGCAGGCCACCGAGCGCCTGCGCGAGCAGATCACGCAGGGCGAGTGGCCCGTGGGCACCCGCCTGCCCGGCGAGAACGCGCTGGCCAAGGCGCTCGGGGTGGGCCGCTCGACCGTGCGGGAGGCGCTGCGCGCGCTGGCCGGGGCGGGGCTGGTGCGGGCCCGCCAGGGGTCCGGGGTGTTCGTGATCGCCACCGACCCGGTCGACGACTGGCCGGCCCGGCTGCGGCGGGCCGCCGTCGCGGACGTCTACGAGGTGCGCATGATGGTCGAGACGCAGGCCGCCCGGCTGGCCGCGCGGCGCCGTACGGACGAGGACGTCGCGGCGCTGGAGTCGGCGCTGGCGGCGCGGGCGGGGGCGGCGGCGCAGGACGACGCGGCGTTCGTGGACGCCGACATCGCCCTGCACGCGGCGGTCGTGGCGGCGGCCGGCAACCCGGTGCTGACCGACCTGTTCGCGGAGTTCGCGCCGGTGCTGCGCGAGGGGCTGATCGGGCTGGTGGAGGTGCTCGGGCTGCGCTCGCACGAGCGCAACCCCGGGCACGACACGCACGCGGCGCTGGTGGCCGCCATCCGCCGGGGGGACGGGGCGGCGGCCGGCGACGTCCTGCAGGAGGAACTGGAGCGCACGCTCGCCCTCCTCCACGGGAGGCCGGGAGCCTGAGTGGTCAGGTCCCGTGCGGCCTTGGACGGCAGGCGCCCCTCGGGGGTCAGGTCTGGGCGCCGACCACAGTGCCGTCCGTGTCGGAGGTGAACGCGCTGCTCTTGATCCGCAGCAGCCCGGACCCGTCGGCGTGCAGGGCGCCGCCGCCCAGCGGCAGGTGGTTGGGGCCGGTGCCGGTGACGCCGGTGTTGGCGAAGCAGGCGCCGGCGTACAGGGTGCCGCCCTGGAACTCGATGGACGAGCCGGCCCCGAACGTGTTGAGCGCGATGAGCACCGACGCCCCCGGCATGACGATCACGCGGCGCTCGCCGGTGCCCGCCAGGTGGTTGCCGACGCACTGGGCGTCGGGCCCCTCGAAACGGCCGACGAACGGCGCGTCCGGCGTCTCGAACCGGTTGCCCTGGATGATCGCGCCGGGTCCCTTGACCCGGAAGGCGGAGGCCGACCCGGCGGTGAACCGGGAGCCCGTGAGCATCAGCCCTGCGGCGGCCGGCGGGCCGTTGAGCACCAGCGGCGCCGCGCATTCCCGCACCTCGACGCCGTCGAGCGCGACATCGGCCGCGGAGACCAGGATCGCCTCGGGCGCGGCGGTGTTCCGGTGGCCGAAGGAGCCGCCGGTGAAGCGGTTGCCCGGCCCGGCGCAGTGGATGGCCCTGCCGTCGCGGGCGGTGCCCTGCGTGGAGCCGAAGCGGAAGTCCTCCACCGCGCAGCCGCTCACGTCCTTGTCGAAGAAGATCATGCGGCGGGCGGTGTCACCGCCGCGGATGCCGCGCACGTGGCTGTCGCGCACCCGGCGGGTGAAGATGACGAACGAGCCCGCGCCCGCCGTGTCGCCGAGGTCGACGTTGTCGAAGCGGACCCGGTAGGCGTTGGAGACGACGATGTAGTTGTAGCCGGTGCTCGCGCAGTCGACGTCGGCGAAGGTGATGTTCGACATGTCGGCGCCGAGGAGGTCGTCGGTGCTCGACACGCCGCCCGGGTAGTAGCTGAGGTCGACGCCGGCCGTCAGCCCCTCGACGCTCACGGCGGCGAACGTCGAGCCCGGCTCGGTCGCGGTGTCGTGGATCGTGATGTCCCGGCAGTGCACGTTGCGGCAGTGGTACTGGAAGGTCAGCGCCTTGCGGCCGATGCGGGAGAAGGTCATGTTCTCCACCCGGACGTCCGCCAGGAAGGAGCCGCCCAGGCCGTTGTTGTTCCTGGTGCCGCGGGTGTCGAGGTGCAGGCCGGAGACGTGGACGCCGCGCACGGTGCGGGCGGGCGGCCCGGCGGCGGTGGTGGGGGCGTCGCCGTGGATGCCGATCAGGGCGCCCGCGCCGCTCTCGGCGGAGAACAGGGTGATCTTCGACCGGTGGCCGTCGCCGTACCAGGTGGTGCCGTCCCTGGTGAGGGAGATCTGCTCGGTGCAGTGGTACGTCCGGGCGGTGCCGGGCACGTAGATGACCCGGTCGAGCCTGGCGGCGGCGAGCAGGGCCTCGGTGTCGTCAGAGCCCGTGCCGGCCTCCTCGTCGTAGTCGCCCCTGGCGCCGAGCGCCCTGACGGAGACGACGTCGTCGGCGATCTCCCACCAGGTCCCGTCGGCGGAGCGTAAGTGCCACCGGTCGGGGCGGTCGGGCGCGCCGGCGAGCCGCCGGTACGTCGCGCCGCCGCCGTCACCGGGCGCCGAGTATCCGTCGGTGCGCAGCGTGCGGTACTTGCGGGGGACGTGCTCCCTCGCCACCTGGGCCGCGCTCGACACGGGCAGCGCCGCCGCGTCGGCGGTGGCCGCCTCGGCGGACTCGGCGCCGACCAGGACGGCACCGGTCGCGCCCGCGCCCGCGTAGCCGAGCAGCCGTCTCCGCGACAGCGGGGTTTCGGCCATGAGGACTCCTTCCGAACGGTAAGGGTGATCAGCGATCAGACCTGCGGGACGCCGGTACGGGCGGCGCCGGGGTCGAGGATGGCGGCGCGCGCCCGTACGTCGTCGAAGTGCGCGCGCATGCTCGCGGCGGCCGCCTGCGCGTCGCCGGCCCGCAGCGCGTGGACCACGGCCAGGTGGATGGCCCCCACCTCGGTGCCCTTCGCCCGCGGGATGGCGTCGCCGAGCCGGGAGAACATCTCCCAGAACGTCTCGATGACCTGGTCGACCAGGGAGTTGTGCAGCCCCCGGTACAGCATCAGGTGGAACTGCTTGTCCACGTCGGCGCTCGACTCGCCCGCCGCCTCGCGCTCCTCCATGACCCTGGCCAGCCGCTCGCACTCCTCGAGCTCCGCGCCGGCGCCGAGCCGGGCCGCGAAGTGCATCAGCCCGACCTCCATCGCCTCGCGGGCGACGAGGATCTCGGCGAAGTGCGCGTCGCTGTCGACCAGCCCGTACGGGAGCTGCTCGATGATGGGGCGGAAGGAGAAGGCCGCCACGAACAGCCCGTTGCCGTGCTGCGCCTCGATGACGCCGAGCGTCTGCAGGCTCTTGGTCGCCTCGCGCAGGGACGGCCTGCTGACCCCCAGCTCGGCGGCCAGCACCGCCTCGGCGGGCAGCCGGTCGCCCGGACGCATGCCGTGCTGCTGGATGTACTCCTTCAGCCGGGCCTGGGCCTCCCGGTAGATGGGCCGCCTGCTCACGTCGTCACCCCATGAGCGGCTTCGCGGTTACGGTGCATCAACCATCCTTGTCTGTCGGCGTCAACTCTTGCTCGCCCCGGCGGTGAGCCCTCCGACGACGAAGCGCTGCAGGAAGAGGAACGCCAGGAAGATCGGCAGGGCCACCACCGCGGAGACGGCCATCACATCGTTCCACCGCGTCCCAAACGCGTTGGTCAGACCGGCGAGAACGACGCTCACCGGCTGCATCTCCTCCTTGGTGGTCAGGGCCAGCGCGAAGACGAACTCACCCCAGGCTCCGAGGAAGCTGACCACGGCCACGGTGACGATCCCGGGCACGGACACCGGCAGCGCGATCCGCAGGAACGCCGACCACTGGTTGCAGCCGTCGACCGTGGCGGCCTCGACCACCTCGCCCGGCACGGTCAGGAAGTACGGGCGCAGCACGGTCACCGCCAGCGGCACGGCCAGCGAGCAGTTGGCCAGGACCAGGCCGGTGTAGCTGTTGACCATGTCGAGCCTGCTGAAGATGACGAACATGGGCAGCGCGAGGTTGATCGCCGGGATCATCTGGACCACGAGGAAGAGCAGCAGGAACGTGTTGACGAAGCGCAGCCGGAACCTGGCGAGCCCGTACGCGGCCGGGAGCGACAGGGCCAGCGTCAGCGCCGTCGTGGCGATCCCGACGATCGTGCTGTTGAGCAGCCCCCGCAGCACGCCCGAGCTGTTCAGGACGCTGTCGGCGTAGGCGCGGAACGTGACCGGCGACGGGATGAGGTCCGGCGGCGAGGCGAAGACGTCGCCGGGCTGTTTCAGCGACGTGGCCACCATCCAGTAGACGGGGACGACGTAGACGCCCGCCAGGGCGATCCCCAGCACGGAGCTCAGCCAGGCGCGCGGGATCCTCACGATGCCTCTTCCCTTCTGAGCGAGCGGAAGTAGAACAGGCTCAGCGCCAGCGGGATGAGCAGCATGACCGTGGTGGCCGCCGCGCCGGTGCCGAACCTGAAGAACTGGAACGCCTCCAGGTAGGCGTGGATGGGCAGGATCGTGGTGGCGTCGCCGGGGCCGCCCCGGGTCATCAGGTAGATCGTGTCGAAGGTCTTGAACGTCGTGACGAACAGCAGGAGCAGCACCGTCATGCTCACCGGGCGCAGCATCGGCACGGTGATGCGGGAGAAGCGCTGCCAGGGGCCGGCTCCGTCGATGCGCGCCGCCTCGTACAGCGTCTCCGGGATGCTCTGCAGCCCGGCCAGCAGCAGGATCATGGCGAACGGCGCGGTGCTCCACACCGTCGCCGTGACCACCGAGATCAGCGCGGACGTGGGCTCGACCAGCCAGAACACGCCCTTGTCCAGCAGGCCGAGGCCGCCGAGCACGGTGTTGAGCAGGCCGTAGGTGCCGTCGAGGATCCAGCGCCAGATGTTGGCGCTGACCACGGTGGGCAGCACCCAGGCGATCAGCAGCAGGGACCGCATGAGGTTGCGCCCGGGGAACGTCTTGTTGAGGAAGACCGCCAGGCCGAGCCCGCAGGCGAAGGAGACGCCGACGCTGAGCACGGTGTAGATCAGGGAGATCGCCAGCGCGGACCGGAAGTCGGGGTTGGCGAGCTCCTCGGCGTAGTTGTCGAGGCCGACGAAGTCGGCGTCTCCCGTGACGATCTGCCTGAGCCCCGCGTCGCGGAAGCTCAGGTCGATGTTGAAGACCAGGGGGTAGAGCACCGTCGCGGCCAGGAACACGACCGCGGGCAGCACGAACAGGTAGGCCGTGAGGGGAACCCGCCGCCTGTTCGGCGGGCGGCCCGTGGCCGTGGCGGCGCCGGTGGAGCGCCGCGCGATCATGGTGGTCAACGCCGGTGCCTCTTCCCTACTCGGCCAGCGTCTTGTCGATCTTCTGCTGCGCCTCGGCCAGCGCCTGGTCGACGGTCGCCGAGCCGCTGATCGCCGCCTGGAGCGCTCCCTGGACGTGGGTGAACACCTCGCTGGAGTGCTCGGCGAGGGCGCCGCTGGGGGCCCAGGCGCTCTTGAGCTGCTCGGCGAACACCGAGCGGGCCTCGTCGCCGTCGGCGGGCACGTCGTCGCGCGTGGCGAGCTTGTTGCGGTCGGGCAGGTACTCCGCCAGCGCCTTGGGGTCCTGCATCCAGGTCATCAGGTCCCATGCGGCGTCGGGGTGGCTGCTGCCGGAGGTGATGGCGAGGTTCTCGGCGGCGAGGAAGGTGACCTGCCGGGTGTCTCCGGGCAGCAGGGCGATCTTCCACTTCAGGTCGGGGTTCTCCTTGCGCAGCGTGCTCACGTACGTCGCCGAGTTGATCATCATCGCGGCGCGGCCGTTGGCGAACTGGTTCTTGACGTCCTCCTCGTTCCAGCCGATGATCCCCTTCGACATCGCGCCGCTGTCGACCAGCTGCTTGAACTGCGTCAGCGCCTTGTTCGCCGCGGGCGAGTCGATCTTGGTGACGTCGCCGCCCGCCGCGAGGATGCGGATGACGAGCGCCGTGGCGCCCTCCTCGCCCTCGACGCCGCTGACGGCCAGCCCCTGCCGGTCGCCGGAGGTGAGCTTCCTGGCCGTCTCGGCCATCTCGTCCCACGTCTTCGGCGGCTTCACGCCCGCCTCGTCCAGCAGTTCGGTGTTGTAGTAGACGGCGTAGGTGTCGGCGACGTGCGGCAGCGCGTACGTCTTGCCGCCGACCTGGGTGGTCTGCCAGATCGAGGGCAGGTAGGCGTCCTGCTTGCCCCACTTCGCGACCCTGTCGCTGAGGTCCTCGATGATCCCGGCCTCGGCCATCGCCTGGGTGGAGGTCGCGCCGATCAGCGCGATGTCCGGCAGCTCGCCGCCCGCGGCCGACTGGAGGATCGTGCGGTTGAAGTCGCCGAAGGGGATGTGGCGGGGCTCCACCTTCACGCCGGGGTGCGCCTGCTCGTAGCGCTGCAGGAACCGGACGAGCGCCCCGCCCGTCGCGCTCTCCGGCGGGCCGTAGAAGTGCCACAGCGACAGGGTGGTCACTCCGCCGGGTTCCTGCGCCTCCTCCCCTCCGCTGCCGCAGCCCGCCACTAAGGCGCCGGCGAGCAGCGCGACCGCCGAGAGCCTGCCGAGGTCGCGCATCCCACTTCGTGACATCTGTTCCTCCAGTGTCCTGAGTCACACACGAGGGAAAATAAGTAAGATGTCAAACATCTGTCAACTGGTTACGGCCACATCTCTCCCAGGTTTCGGCCCGCCGGGATGTGGAGGCGCTGGTCAGCCGGTGGGGCCCGCGTCCGGGCGGATGACGTCCTCGTCCTCGCCCGGCTCCTGCTCCGGCTCGCGCTCCTCCCACTCCTCGGGCGGGTTGGCGGGCACGGGGCGGCGGTACTTCGGCGTGATGCAGCCGGACCGTTCGGCGACGACGTCGCTCTCGCCGTCCACTCCCCGCACCGCCTCAGGCAGCTCTTCGGATTTCTCGCTCATGGCTCCCACCTGCCCCGGACAGCCGCTTTGCTACCGTTCGGTGGATGATCGAACGGATCCAGCGCCCCACGGCGCGCGTCATCCTCGCCGCCCCGGACGATCGCGTGCTGCTGTTCCGTTTCACCCCGCCGGACCCGTGGCCCAAGGAGCCCGCCTGGCACCTGCCCGGCGGCGGCGTGGAGCCGGGCGAGTCGCTGGTGGAGGCGGCCATGCGGGAGGCCCTGGAGGAGACCGGCCACGTGCTCGGCCCCGCCGACCTCGGCGATCCCGTCGCGGTGAACGAGGGCCCGTGGTCCAACCTGGGGCGCCACTTCTACTCCGTGCACACGTACTTCTTCGCGCGTGTGGCGGCGGCCACGGTGGCGCCCACCGCGCCGGAGGACTTCGACTCGGAGGACTTCGTGAACGCCAGCCGGTGGTTCGGCGCCGCCGAGCTGGCCGGGCTGACGGAGCTGGTGTTCCCGCCGGGGCTGGCCGGGCTGCTGCCCGGCCTCCTGTCGGGCGTGCGGCCCGCCGCCCCTGTCAGGCTGGGATAGGTCCGCCCCTACGGGAGGGCGTTCTCGATCTCGTGCCGGGTCGGCATCGAGGTGCTGGCGCCCTCGCGCTGCACCGACAGCGCCGCCGCCGTGGAGGCGAACGCCAGCGCGCCGGCCATGTCCTGCCCCTCCGCCCTGGCCACGGCCAGCGCGCCCACGAACGTGTCGCCCGCCGCCGTGGTGTCGACGGCCTCCACCTTGACCGCGGGCACCCGCAGCCGCCGCCCCTGCCGCGCGCCGTAAAGAGCGCCCTCGGAGCCCAGGGTGATCACCGCCTCGGGGACCCGCTCCAGCAGCGCGCCGAGCGCCGTCTCCGGATCGGTGACACCGGTGATGGCCGCCGCCTCGTGCTCGTTCGGGACGATCACGGTGACGGCGTCGAGCAGCTCGTCCGGCAGCGGCTGCGCGGGGGCCGGCGTGAGCACGACGGGAACGCCGGAGACCTGGGCGGCCTGGGCCGCCGCGACGACGGCCGCCATGGGCAGCTCCAGCTGGAGCAGCAGCGCCTCCGAGCGGGCGATGGCCGCCAGGTCCTCCCCTGAGGGGCCGTTGACGGTGCCGTTCGCGCCGGGCACGACGATGATCGAGTTGCCGCCTCCGTCGTCGACCACGATGTGCGCGATGCCGCTGGGCCCCGGCACCTGGCGCAGCCCGCGCACGTCGACGGCGGCCTCCACCAGGGTGGCGCGCATCTCCGCGCCGAACCCGTCGTCGCCCACCGCCCCGAGGAACGCCACGTGCGCGCCCGCGCGGGCGGCGGCGATGGCCTGGTTGGCGCCCTTGCCGCCGGGCACCGTCCTGAACCGGTGCCCGGTGACCGTCTCGCCCCGTTTGGGGGCCTCGGAGACGTACGCGACGAGGTCCATGTTGGCGCTGCCGAAAACCGAGATCATGCCCCCATCATCTCCTGTGTACGGGCCGCCAGCGCGGCGAGGCTCACCCCGTCGAACCCGGTCAGGCTGCTGCTCAGGCTGTCGCGCATCCGCCACTGATCCGGCACGCCCCCGTGGAGCGCGCCCGCGATCGAGCCGGCGGTGGCCCCGGCCGAGTCGGTGTCCCAGCCTCCGGCGACCGCTCCGGCGATGGTGGCGGTGAAGTCGCCCCGGCCGTGGACGAGCGTGGCGGCGACGAGCGCGGCGTTGTTGATGGTGTGCACCCAGTGCAGGCTTCCATGGCGCTTGTGCAGGAGGTCGACGACACGCTCGAAGTCGTCCTCGCGGGCGGCGTCCGCGGCGGCCAGGCGTACGGCCCCGTGCAGGCGCGAGCGCTCGGGCACCACGGACAGTCCCGCCCGCACGACCTCCGTCGCGTCCGTGGCGACCATCGAGGCGGCGCACATCGCGGCCACGAACATCGCCCCGTAGATCCCGTTGGCGGTGTGCGTGAGCCGGGCGTCGCGCCAGGCCAGCTCGGCCGCCGCGGCCGGGTCGCCCGGGTTGACCCAGCCGTACACGTCCGCCCTGATCAGGGCGCCGATCCACTCCCTGAACGGGTTGCGGTGAGTGGCCGTGCGCGGCGGCTCGACGCCGTCCAGCAGGTTGCGGTACGCCACGCGCTCGGCGGTGAACGTCCGGCCCGCGGGCAGCTCGTCCAGCCACAGCCTGGCCACGTCCTCGGTGGTGAAGCCGCGGCCGTGCCGCTCCAGCACGGACAGGGCCAGCAGCGGGTAGTTGAGGTCGTCGTCCTCGGGCACGCCGTCGATGGTCTCGGCGAGGGAGTTGACGGCGCTGCGGCGGTTCCACGGCCAGCGGCGGGCCACGTCGTCCGGCAGGCCCGTGGCGGTGAACCAGCCGCGGATCGGCCAGTTGCCGGTGGCCTCGGCGATCTCCCTGATGCCCGCGCGCGGGATCTTCTCGACGGGCTTGCCCAGCACGCACCCGGCCGCCCGCCCGAGCCACGCCCCCAGCACCCGCGCCGGATCGGCCCGGCGAGCGGCGCCGGGGCGCGAGCGCGGGTCCGGCGAGGCGGGGTGGGCGGAACCGGCGGGAGTGGCGCGCGGGCGCGGCCAGGCGGGGCAGGCGGCGATGATCCCGGCCAGGTCGGACGGCTCGTCCAGCGGCGACGGGATCGCGGCCAGCTCGTCCAGCAGCTCCTCCGCCAGCCCCCGCAGCCGCGCCGCGCCCGGCTCCGAGGCCCCGGCGCGCGGCGGCGCGTCGTGGCCGCCGGCCGCGTGCCACCGCCGCGCGATCCCCCGCACGCGGTCGCCGTCGGGGCCGGACGCCCGCCCGTCCTCGGCGGCCTGGCGCACCTCGTGCCCGACCAGGTCCTCCGGCTGGACCCAGGTGAGCCTGATCACCGGCGGTCCAGCTCGGCGAAGGCGGCCTCGTGGTCGCGGCGCCGTTCCAGGTCGCCGGCGTGCACCCGGCGGGCGACCTCCGCGATGGCCCGCCCGGGAGCCACCAGGTCCGTACGGCTGGCCTCCCCCACCTGCGCGACCCACTCCGGCGGCACCGCCGCGAGCCCGCCGAGCGCGCCCGCGACGGCCCCGCCCATGGAGGCGATCGAGTCGGCGTCGCGCCCGTAGTTGACGCCGCCCAGCACGGTGTCGCGGTAGTCGCCCTTGGCGATCACCAGGAAGCCGAGCGCCAGCGGCAGCTCCTCGATGCTGTGCACCCGGCTCGGCCGCCGCGCCCCCAGCCCCTGGTCGCGGTAGGTGTCGGCGACCGTGTCGTACGGCCGCATCGCGGCGCGCAGCGCCTCGAACGACCCGTCCCAGTGCCCCAGCCCGGCGGCGGCCTCGCACACCGACTCGATGGCGGCCCTGGTGCCGTCCTTGGCCAGGCGCAGGCAGGCCGCGACCACGGAGTCGGCGGTCGCGCCGGGCCGCATGGCCTCGGCAACGGCGGCGGCCATCACGCCGGCGGCCTCGCGGCCGTAGCTGGACTGGTGGGCGCCGGCCAGGTCGACGGCCTCGGCGTAGGCGGCGTCGGGGTCGGCCGCGTTCACGATGCCGACGGGGGCGACGTACATGGCGGCGCCGCAGTTCACGATGTTGCCCACTCCCGCCTCGCGCGGGTCGGCGTGCCCGTAGTGGAGCCTCGCCACGATCCACTTCTCGGCCAGGAAGATCCGCTGCAGCGGGAGGGCCTCTGCCTCCAGCTCGGGGATCCAGCGCCGCTCGCCCATGAGCTCGGGCACCAGGTGCTCGGCCATCGCGTACGCGTCCAGGTGCGCGCCGGTCTTCTCGTACACGCGGATCAGCGCGTGCGTCATCAGCGTGTCGTCGGTGATGTGCCCGTCGCCCTTGTGGTACGGGGCGATGGGGCGGGCGTTGCGCCAGTCCTCGTTGAACGGCGGCACGACGCCTTCGACGCGCCCGCCGTACCTCTCGACGATCTGCTCGGGGGTCCAGCCCTCGGTCGCGCCGCCCAGCGCGTCACCGACCGCCGCCCCCGCCACGCAGCCAGTCGCCCTGTCCTCAAGCGGCGTCATGCGATTCCCTCCGATAGTCCTACCGTCAACTCGATCAGATCCCGGCCCGCCAGATCGGGCAGGCAGCAGCCGGCCAGGGTGCGGGCCGACACGGCCCACCCCTCCGGGATGGCGTCGTACCCGCCGCACGCCCCCGCCAGCGCCCCGGTCAGCGCGGGCGCCGAGTCGGCCAGCGCGGCCAGGCAGGCCGCCGCCGGCACGGCGCGGGCGAGCTCGCCGCCCGCCGCCTCGGCCAGCGCCAGCGCGACCGGGACGGTCTGCGCGGCGCCCACGCCGTAGCTGTAGACGTGGTCGAGGAGCGCGGCGTCGAGCGCGGGCACGGCCGCGAACGGGTCGCCCGCCCGGCGGGTGACCTCCAGCGCGAGCCGGGCGTTGTGGCCGATGGCGGTGTCCCGCGGCAGTACGGCCAGCGCCGCCTCGACCGCCTTCCGCGCCGACCCCGACGCCACGGCCTCGGCCACCGCGGCGGCCATGGCCTGGGCGCCCAGCACGCCGTCGTAGGCGTTGGTCACCTGGGCGTCCTGCGTGGGGTCCCGGCCCAGGGCCCCGAACGCGACGGCCCTGACGGCGGCGGCGTCGTCGAAGTGGTGCGGGTTGTCGTGCCCGGACGCGGGCGGCTCGACGCCCCTGGCGAGGTTGCCGAGCGCGGTGGTCACCGAGATGCGGGCCCGTATCCCTTCCGGCAGCTCGCGGAAGGCCTCGGCCCTCGGGCGGTCGATCGTGAGCGCCGTCCAGGCGAGCCACTCGGCGTCGTCGGACGGCCCGACGGCCAGCGGGGCCGTGGGCTGGTTCAGCGCGAACGGCACCGGCAGCGTGGTGACCCGGTGCTCCTCGGCGAACGCGTCGAGCTCCCGGTGCAGTCGCCGGCTCCACGGGGCGTGCAGGGCCGCTCGGTGCCTGGCCGCGGGCCAGCCCACGGCGTCACCGACGGCGAGCCCCGCGAAGGCCCCCCTGATTCTGTCCCCCGACATGATGATCTACAGTCCTCCCGCCAGTTCGTCGGCCAGTTCGTCGGCGATGTCCAGCACATGTCTTCCGGCCACGACGGGCAGGCACTTGCCTGTCGCGGGCGCGATCCTGGCCGCCCACCGTTCGGGCACGCCGCCCTCGCCGCACATCGCTCCGGCGATCGCGCCCGCGATGGCGCCGATCGTGTCGGCGTCCCTGCCCAGGCTCACCCCGAACGTCACGGACGCCTCGACGTCGCCGCCGCCCGCCAGCACCGCTCCCATCGCCAGGGCGACGGCCTCGGGGGCCAGGTCGGTCCAGGGGTAGTCGTGGACGACCGCGGCCTCGTGCAGCGCCTCCTCCAGCCCGCCTGCGGGCGCGGCGGCGACGGCGGAGCGGGCGCGGCGGATGGAGCGGGAGGTCCACGAGTCGGCGGGGATCACCGACAGCGCGGCCTCCACCGCGTCCTGCGCCGGTGCCCCGCCCATCGCGGCGGCCACCGCCCCGGCGACCGCCCGGCCGCCGAGTATGCCCTCGCCGGACGCGCTGACCAGGCCGTCCTGCTCGATCAGCCGGGCCGCCTCCGCCGGGTCCCCCGGGCAGAAGATCCCGTACGGCGCGGCGCGCATGGCGAGCCCGTCCGACCAGCCGTGCGAGTGCACCAGACCGGTCAGCGGCGGTTCCAGCCCCCGGCGGAGCGCCTCGACGGTGCCCAGCTCGGAGAAGCCGGCCCCCCGCATGGGCCCGGTCACCCGCGGGATGATCTCCCGCCGGTAGGCGGCCGCCACGTCGGCGGAGGTCAGCGCGTGCCCGTGGCGGACCAGCAGGGACGCGGCGAAGATGGCGTACTCGGTGTCGTCGGTGCCGCCGCCCTCGATCTCGGTGAGCCGTCCCCACCGCCGCCGGATCTCCGACGGCGGCAGGTTCTCGGCCGGCGCCCCGAGGGCGTCCCCGGCCGCGAGGCCGAGGAGACACCCGCGGGCTCTGTCCCGGTGGTTCAACGCTGGTACCGCTCCAACACCTCGTTGCCGTCCTCGACGAGCTTCGCCGCGGCGTCGTCAATGGTGATCTTGTTGCCGAAGTACTGCTGCAGCACCGGCGTGGCCACCTTCGTCTTCCACTCGTCGAAGCCCTTGACCTTGAGGAACGGCGCCACGACGAGGTTCTTGGCGGAGGCGGTGGCGACGTCCCAGCCGTTCTCCTTGGTGGTCATGGCCGGGTCGTCGGCGGCCTTCTGGGAGGTCGGCAGCAGCCAGTCGCCCTTGGCGAGCTTCGCCTGGTTGGCGCCGTTCAGGAAGAACGCGATGAACTTCATGGCCTCGTCTACGTGCTCGCTGTCCTGCGAGATCGACAGCGTCTGCGAGACCGCGCCCTGCTGGGCGCTGGTGCCCGTGGGGCCGGGGAGCGTGACCCACTCGAAGCCCTCGGGGGCCTGCTCGGCGACCTGCTGGCGCAGGTAGACGCCCGCGGGCAGCATGGCGAACTTGCCGTCGTAGAAGGCGGGCAGCGGGTCCGCGGTGCCCTGGCCGAGCGCGCCCGGGTCGGCGGACTTGTCCTTGTAGAGCTGGTCGTGGATGCGCTGGAGCACCTCGCGCTCCTCCGGCCCCACCTTGACCGTGGTCTTGCCGCCGGAGGTCTGGAAGAACGTGCCGCCGAAGTTGAGCGCCAGGTTGAGCGTCTTGTTGACCGGCGACTTCATCGCCCAGGCCACGCCGTACGTGCCGCCCTTGGTCATCTTCTTGGCCGCCGCCGAGAACTCGTCCCACGTCCACGGCTGGTCCGGCGTCGGGACGCGCACGCCGGACGCGTCGAGCAGCTTCTTGTTGGCGATGATGACCTGCGACTCCTGCAGGAACGGCACGCCGTACACGCCCTGCGCACCCTTGCCGTCGTCGAAGGTGACGGTGTCCCAGGCGGCCTGCGGGATGTCGCTCTTGAGCTCGGCGGGCAGCTTGTCCTTCAGGTCCAGCAGGTAGCCGTCGGAGGCGAAGCCGGCCAGGGCGGGCGAGTCGTTGTGGATGACGTCGGGCGCCGTGCCGCCGGCGAACTGCGTCACGAGCTGGTCGTTGACGTTGTCCCAGCTGCCCTGGACGTAGGTGACCTGGATGTTGGGGTTGGCCTTGTTCCACTCGTCCACGATCTGCTTGTTCGCGGCGACGGACTCCTTCTGCCAGGCCAGGCTGAGGAAGTCGAGTTTCACCGGCTCGTTGCCGGAGGACGAGGACGAGTCGCCGCCGCCTCCGCCGCTGCCACACGCGGCGGCGAGCGCGACGATCGCCGCCGCCGCCAGAGCGGACTTGATTCGCATATGAGCCTCCTAGCCCTTGACGGCGCCGGCCATCAGGCCGGACTTCAGTCGCCGCTGAATGATTGCGAAGAAGATCAGGCTCGGGATCGTCGCCATGAGCGACGCCGCAGCCAGCGGGCCGAGCCTGGCCACCCCCTCCGGGCCGGTGAAGCGCACCAGCGTGAGGGGCAGCGTCATGACGCCGGGATCCTGCAGGATCACGAGCGCGAACATGAACTCGTTCCACGAGGAGATGAAGGCGAACAGCAGCGTGGCCACCACGCCGGGCATGAGCAGCGGCGCCACGACGCTGGCGATCGAGCGCAGCCGCGTCGCGCCGTCCACGGCCGCCGCCTCCTCCAGCTCGCGCGGCACGGCGCGCACGTAGCCCTGGAGCATCCACAGCGCGAACGGCAGCGTGAACGTGACGTGCACCGCCACCAGCCCCGGCAGCGTGTTGATCAGTCCGATGTCCCGCAGGATCATGAAGAGCGGGATGATGATCAGGATGAACGGGAACACCTGGCTGACCAGCACCCAGCCGATCGCGACGCGGTTGACCAGGCTGCGGTAGCGGGCCATCGCGTACGCGGCGGGCAGCGAGACCAGCACCGTGATCACGCTGCTGAACAGCGCCACGACCAGGCTGCGCGCCGCCGCGCCGACCAGGTCCTGCTCGCCGAACGCGTCGGAGAAGTTGGCCAGCGTCGGGTTGTCCGGGATCCACGTCGGGTCGGTCAGCGCCAGCTCCCGCGGGGTCTTCAGCGCCGTGGACAGCAGCCACAGCAGCGGGAAGGCCAGGAAGACGATGAACGCCGCCAGCGCGACGTACTGCAGGACCCGGATGCCGACCGGGCTCGAATCGGCGCGTCTCACTTCGTCTCCCTCATCTGCCGCCACAGGTAGAGCCCGAGGACGGCCAGCACGACGATCGCCATGGTCAGGCCGAGCATCGAGGCGTAACCCGCCATGCGGTACCGGAACGCCTCCTCGTAGGCGAACAGCATCGGCAGCCGCGTCTGGCCCCCGGGCCCGCCCTGGGTGAGCACGTACACCAGGCCGAACTGGTTGATGTTCCACACGAAGTCCAGCGAGGTGATCGCCACGATCACGGGACGGAGCTGCGGCAGCGTGATGTTCCAGAACCGCCGCCAGCGGCCCGCGCCGTCCACCTCGCCCGCCTCGTACAGCTCCTTGCCGATGCCCTGCAGGCCCGCCAGCAGCACGACCGTGGTCTGCGGCATGCCGGTCCAGACGCCGACCACGATGATCGCGGGCAGTGCCAGCGAGAAGTCGGCCAGCCAGTTGATGTCCGTGCCCAGCAGGTCGTTGAGGATGCCGGCGTCGGGGTGGTAGACGAGCTTCCACATCAGGCCGATGACCACGGGCGGCATCGCCCACGGCACCACCGCCAGCACGCGGGCCAGGCCCCTGAACCAGAGCCGCTCGTTGAGCAGCAGCGCCAGGCCGAGCGCGGCCAGGAACTGCAGCACGGTCACCGACACCGCCCAGATGGCGCCGATCTTGAACGAGGACCAGAAGTCCTCGGCGCTCAGCAGCTCGGCGAAGTTCTCCAGGCCGACGAAGCTCGTCTCGTGGTTGCGCGTGTTGCGGGCGTCGGTGAACGCCAGGCCGACGCCGTACAGCAGCGGCCCCACGCTGAACAGCAGCACCGGCACCATCGCCGGCAGCATGAGCAGCCACAGCTCGCGGGTCTGGCGCGAGATGCGGCGGCGCCTGCCCCGCGACCGCCGCGGCGGCGCCGGCCTCGTCACGGTCGCCGTCACTCGGCGCTCTCCTTCCTGTCCGTACGGGATTCCGCCGGGAAGTCCGCCACCGGCGCGCCGGCCGTGGACGCCCGCACCACGAGGCGGGGCGCCACGGTGACCAGCCGGGGCTCGCCGTCGCCGCCCTGCAGGCGTTCGAGCATCAGCTCGGCGGCGGCCCTGCCGCGCTCGGCCGACCCGAGCGAAACGCTCGACAGCGACGGCCAGGAGGCCGCCGCGAGGTCGGTGTCGTCCATGCCGACCACCGCCACGTCCTCGGGCACCCGCCGGCCGGCGGCCCGCAGCACGTCGAGCGCGCCGAGCGCGATGAGGTCGTTGGCGCACATGAGCGCGTCCACGTCGGGGACCCTGTCCAGCAGCTCCGCCACCGCGCGGCCCCCTTCCGCGCGGTAGAAGTCGCCGATCTGGACGAGGTCCTCGTCGTAGGGCAGGCCGACGCCGCCGAGCGCCTCCCGGTACGCCGCGCCGCGCGCCGCCCCGGGGACGGTGTCGAGCGGGCCGTTGATCATGCCGATCCTGCGGCGGCCGAGCGCGTGGAGGTGGTCGATGGCCAGCTTGACGCCGGTACGGGAGTCCGCGCGCACGTTGTCGACCCGGGTGCCCTCCGGCACCTGACCGATGATCACGACGGGCGCCCTGGCGGCGTCCAGCATCTCCAGGTGCGCCTCGGTGACCCGCAGCGGAACCATGATCAGCCCGTCCACGTACCGCTCGCCGAGGCTGTGCAGCACGTCGATCTCGTCGGCGACGACGGCGTCGGTGGAGTGCAGCACGAGCCGGTATCCGGCGTCCTTCAGCACGGGCTGGATCTGGCGCAGCATGGCCAGGTAGGCGGGGTTGCCGACGTCGGCCATGGCGAAGGCGACCTGGTGGGTGCGGCGCGACTTGAGCGACCTGGCCACGGCGTTGCGCACGTAGCCGAGCTCGTCGGCGGCGGCCATCACCTTGCGCACGGTCTCCTGCCTGGTCGGCAGGCCGTTCAGCACCCGCGAGACGGAGGCGATCGAGACACCGGCGCGCTCGGCGATCGTGTTGATCGTGGGTCCGTCGGCCAAGGTTGTCCCTTTCATCGTCTGTAAACGTTTACGGAATGCGGTAGATCAGTTCTGTAAACGTTTACCGTTGTTGGGACATGAAACCGGGATGCAACTTGCAGGTCAAGTCACGATCGCATAACACCAGGTCAGCAGGGGTTCTGGCAAATTCAGGCCACCGCCGCGACCCCGGCGATGCCGGTTTCGGGCGCGCTCCTCCACGTGGGACGCGGGCGGCGACATTTCGGCGAGCGCCGTAACGATCCCGTACGAGGCTGGAGCCATGACAGTCCCCACGACGACCGCGGCCCACCGGACCGGACGGCTGCCGCTCATCGCGGTCTGCCTCGGATATTTCCTGGTCATCCTGGACGTCACGGTGATCAGCGTGGCCATCCCGGCGATCGGCGCGGACCTGCGTACCGGCCTGACGGCCCTGCAGTGGATCGTCGACGGTTACACGCTCGCGTTCGCCGGGCTCCTGCTGCTGTGCGGCGGGCTCAGCGACCGGCTGGGCGGCAGGCGGATCTTCCTGACCGGGCTGGCCGTCTTCACCCTCGCCTCGGCCGGCTGCGGGCTCGCGCCGTCCACCGGCGCGCTGATCGCCGCCCGGCTGGTCCAGGGCGCCGGGGCCGCCCTGCACGCCTCGGCCACGGCCGGCGGGCTCGCCTTCCTGACCGCCGCCGCGCTCACGGTGCTCACCATCCGGCCCTAGCGGCTCCTCCCCTGGATCCGGCGGCCCCGGTCCGCCTCGGCATCGCCCCTCGACGCACTACCGCCCTGGCTCCCCGCTGCACCCGAGCACGCGCGACCGACGTGACGCGCCCCCGACGCGTGCACGGCCGTGAACCGTGACGAGGCGCCGGCCCGGGGCTCGGCGCACGACCGTCACCCGGCGGGCCAGGCACCCCTCACAACGCCGCGCACCTCCGACGCGGGCACGAGGGGCGTGAGGAGGTTCTGCGGTCAGTCGCGGGCGGGGGTGGGCCTGGGGTGGTCGTCCACGTCGGCGAGAGCCGTCCCGTCCACGGTGGTCGACCCGTTCCCGAGAGCGGGCCCGTCCACGGTGGCCGCGCCCTCGACGGCGGAACCGCCCTCGGCGGGTGGTGCGGTTTCGGGGGCCGGGCCGGAGAGGCGGGTCAGGGAGCGGATGGCGGGGGCGCCGCTGAGGGCGACGACGGCGGCCAGGACGGCGGGGATGAACAGGGCGATCGGCAGCGACGACGCCTCCGCCACGTAGCCGAGCACCGCCGGCCCCAGGAGGAGGCCGCTGTAGCCGAAGGCGGTCACCATGGCCAGGGCGCGCCCCACGCGGCCCCCGGCGGCGCCGACCGCGCTGAACAGGACCGGGACCACCGTGGCGAGCCCCACGCCGGCCAGGGCCCAGCCGGTCCAGGCGCAGACGACCCGCAGGGCGCCCTCGGCGGCGGGCGAGACCAGGACGAGGGCGTACCCGCAGGTGGCGAAGAGGCCGGCGAGCTGGATGGTGCGCACCGAGCCGAGCCGGGCCCTGATCGGGTCGCCGAGCAGGCGGATGGTGGTCATGGCCACCGAGAAGGTGGTGTACGCCAGGGGCGCCGCCGCCGGGTCGGTCTCCAGCACCCAGCGGGCGTGCAGGGCGGCCCAGTCGATGGCCGCGCCCTCGCTCAGGTGCCCGGCGAACGCGGCGAGGCCGAGGAGCGCGATCAGCCCCCAGCCCAGGGAGGAGCCGCGCGAGCCGCCCTGGTCAGGGGAGGAGGCGTGCTCGGGCGGGTCGGGCAGCAGCAGGCGCGCCGCCGGGACGTACAGGAGGGGCACCACCACCGCCGCCGCGACCAGCAGCCACTGCGGGTCCGCCCCGGCCTTCAGGGCGAGCGAGGTGAGGCCGCCGCCGGCCGCGCCGCCGAGGCTCCACGTGCCGTGGAAGGCCGAGATGATGGGGCGGCCGTAGCGGCGCTCGACCTCGACGGAGTGGGCGTTCATCCCGATCTCGGTCACCCCCAGCCCCATCCCGAACACCACCGCCAGGACGGCCAGCGCCCAGTACGACGGCGCGAGCGCGGGGCCGAGCAGCACCAGCCCGGAGAGGGGGCCGGCCACCCAGCACACCCGCCGGCTCGACCACCTGTCCACCAGCGGCCCGGCCACCAGCATCGACACCAGCGCGCCGCCCGAGATCAGCAGCAGCACGCTGCCCAGCCGGGCGGGACCGAGGTCGAGCCGGTCGTTCAGGGACGGGAGCCCCGCGGCCCACAGACCCATGACGAGTCCGGCAAGGAAGAAAAATCCGAAAACTCCGGCACGGGCACGCCTGGCGTCCATGAGGCTTTTGTTCACGGCTAGAGCATAAACTGTGGACCGTGATGGGTGCTACGACGAGTGGCGAGATTCGCGCGCACAACCGGGTACGCCTGCTGCGTGCCGTGCACGACTGCGGGGCCGGCCGCACCAGGTCGCAGCTGACCCGCGACCTGCGGCTGGCCAGAGGGACGGCGTCGGTGCTGGTCGCCGGGCTGGCCGAGGACGACCTGCTGCACGAGGAACCGGCCCGCGAGCACGCGCGCGGGCGGCCGACGCAGGTGCCGGGGCCCCACCCGCGCGGGCCGCTGGCGCTGGCGGCGGACGTGCGCGAGGACGCCTGGGAGCTGGCGGCCTGCGAGCTCGGCGGCGGGACCACGGTCCTCGAACTCCGCCCGCACGACGGCACCCCCGACGGGGCGCTCCGCCCGCTGGGCGCGGCGATCGCCGCCCACGGGCGCCGCCTCGGGCACCGGGTGATCGGGGTCGGGGTCGCGCTGGCCGGTCCCGTACGGCACGGCGGCCTGGTGGACATCGCCCACCTGGGATGGCGCTCGGTGGACGTCCCCGGCGTGCTCCGCTCAGGAGCCTCGGAGACACCGCGCCCAGGGGACCCGGAAGCGCCGCGCCCCGATGGTCGAGGCGATCAGGAGGCACCCCCCTGGAGGCTCGGGGAGGGCGTGCCGGGCGCGCCCGTCGTCGGGAACGACACGGCGTTCGCGGCGCTGGCCGAGGCGCGGCGCGGGCGGCTGCGGGGCGTGCGGGTGGGCCTGCACCTGCACGTCGACTTCGACCTCGGCGGCGTGCTGGTCGTGGACGGCCTCCCGCTGGGCGGGGCGAGCGGCACGGGCGCCGAGTTCGGGCACATGCCGCTCACCGGCAGCGACCGGCTCTGCCCGTGCGGCGCGATCGGCTGCTGGGGCATGGACGTCGGCGCGAACGCCCTCCTGCGCCACGTCGGCCTCGCCTACGGCGGCGGCCGGGGCCGGGCGCAGGCCGAGGAGGTGCTGGCCACCAGCGAGGAGGCGGTCGCGGCCAACGCCAGAGCGCTCGGACGCGGCGTGGCGGCCCTCGTGAACGCCCACGACCCGGAGGTCGTGACCCTCTCGGGCCACGGCGTGGAGCTGCTGGAGCGGGCCGGGGCGACGCTGAAGGACAGTTGCGCGCCCGGCCTGATGGCGATCCGCCGCGACGACCCGCCCCCGATCGAGGGCTCGGCGCTGGGCTGGCGGGGAGCGCTGCTGGGCGCGATGGAGTCGGTGTTCGACGCCTTCCTCACTCCGGAGGGCCTCGAACGGTGGCGCGAAAACCACCCTGACCAGGGTCACGACACGCCCGATCAGCGGAATGTGACGCATTCCACGATGAAGGGGGCCGAGCCGACATAGCCCGCACCCCAGCAGAGCCATGTTAGCGATCTTGCCGCGCCCGGCCAAGGGGTTGTACGCATGGAAGCGAGACGTACAGGAGCTCAGGGACCCGAGGGCGGCACACGTGAATCTGGAACTCGCGCTCCGCATGACCGAGGCGGCCGTCAGGCAGGCGGTGCGCGAAGGCGTGCCGATCTCCGTCGCCGTCCTGGACGAGGGCGGGCATCTGGTGTCTTTCCAGCGTATGGAGGGTGCGGGCATCGCGGGGCCGGGCCTGGCGCAGGGCAAGGCGTACACCGCGGTGGCCCTGCGCGCGTCCACCGCGGAGCTGGCCCCGCGGACGGCTCCCGGCGGTGACCTGCACGGCCTGCCACGGGACGGTCTCGTCTGCGTCGGCGGCGGCATCCCGCTGTGGGCGGACTACGGCGAGGGGTGGCGCGTGGTGGGCGGCATCGGGGTCAGCGGAGGCACCACCACCCAGGACGTGGAGTGCGCGGAGGCCGCCGCCGAAGTCTGGCGGACACGTTGAGCGGGCTTTTCCGCAACACGAACCGCTGGTATCCGCCATGATTAGCCACTGCACCACGGGTAACAGATGCCCGGAACGTAAACTCCCCGAGGAGAGAACTAGAGATGGCACTTCCCACTCTCACCCCCGAGCAGCGTCAGGCGGCGCTGGCCAAGGCGGCCGAGGCCCGTGCGGCCCGCACCGCCCTGCTCGCCAAGGTCAAGGCCGGCGAGCTGACGTTCGCTCAGCTGCTGGAGCGCGACGACGACATCGCGAAGAAGATCAAGGTGTCTCAGGCGCTGCGCGCCGTCAAGGGCGTGGGGCCGGCCAAGGCCACCGCGCTGATGGAGGAGGCGGGCGTCGACGAGAAGCGCCGTCTCGGCGGCCTGGGCGCCCAGCAGCGCAAGAAGCTGGTCGACGCGCTCGGCTGATCCCCCGAGCGGCCAGGTCCGCGCGCGGCGCCGCGCGGACCGGCCGGCCAGAACGCCGCAGGGGCCGGCCCCCCGAAGCCGCCAGGGGCCGACCTCCCACCCCCGCCACGCGCGCCGACGGGGGTCAGGAACGCAGATAGGTGAGCACGGCGAGCACCCGGCGATGCTGGTCGCTGTCCTCCGCGTAGAGGCCGAGCTTGTTGAAGATGCTCCTGATGTGCTTCTCCACGGCCCCGTCACTGATCACGAGCTGCCGCCCGATGGCCGGATTGGACTTCCCCTCGGCCATCAGCCCGAGCACCTCGCGCTCCCGTGGCGTCAGCTGCGCCAGCGGGTCGTCCTTGCGTCTGCGCACCATCAACTGGGACACCACCTGCGGGTCGAACACCGTGCCGCCCGCGGCCACCCGCCGCAGGCCCTCCAGGAACTCGTCCACGTCCACGACCCGGTCCTTCAGCAGGTAGCCGACCGCGCCCCTGGCGTCGGCGAGCAAGTCGTCGGCGTAGGAGACCTCGACGTACTGCGACAGGATCAGCACGGGCGCCCCGGGCACCCTGCGCCGGGCCTCAACCGCCGCTCTGAGCCCCTCGTCGGTGAACGACGGCGGCATGCGCACGTCGACCACCGACACGTCCGGCTTGTGCTCGGCGATCGCGTCCACGAGGGCGTCGCCGTCACCGACGGTCGCGACCACCTCGCAGCCGAACTCCTCCAGCAGCCTGACCAGGCCCTCCCTGATCAGAACCGCGTCATCGGCCACGACTACCCGCACGGCACCTCCGCCACGATCAACGTCGGCCCGCCGTCCGGCGACTGCACGCTCAGCTCCCCGTCGACCGCGCGGAGCCGGTCGGCCAGCCCGGCGAGACCGTGTCCCTTGGCGACGTGTGCGCCGCCGACCCCATCATCCCCGATCGTGAGCATGAGCACGTCGCCGATGCGGGTCAGCTGGACGGTGCAGGCGGTGGCGCGGCTGTGCTTGGCCACGTTGGTGAGGGTCTCGGCGCAGACGAAGTAGACGGCGTTCTCCACGGCGGCCTGGTAGCGGTCGACGGTCTGCACGTCGAGGTCGACGGGGACGGTGCAGCGCCCGGCCAGGGCGGCCAGCGCCGGCGCGAGTCCGCGGTCGGACAGGATGGGCGGCGCGATGCCGCGCGAGAGCGCGCGCAGTTCGTCGAGCGTCTCGCGGGTGGCGCTGATGGCCGACTTGAGCGTGGCCTGCGCCGCCTCCGGGTCCTTGACCATCTGCCGCTGGGCCCTGGACAGCTCCATGGCGAGCGAGACGAGCCGCTGCTGCGGCCCGTCGTGGATGTCACGCTCCAGCTTGCGCAGCGCGTTGGCCTCGGCGGAGACGGCCGCGGCCCGGCCCTCGGCCAGGTCGTCGATGCGCTCCTGCAGCTCGGCCACGCCGGTCAGCAGTGCCCGGCCGAGCCCGGCGCGCAGCAGCGCGGAGCCGCGCACGGCGAACGGCAGGATCAGCATGAAGATCAGGCCGAGGCTGACGTAGTAGAACGAGTTGACGGTGTAGCCGCTGCCCAGGCCGAGCAGCTCGGGCAGCTCGACGTTGCCGGGGATGCGCGAGGTGATCAGCCCGTACAGCGGGTAGGTCAGGCCGGCCAGCGGGACGGCCCAGAACACCACCGTGAGTACGAACGACACGATCGCGAACGGCAGGTTGACGATGCCGTGCAGCAGGTCGAGCCAGGACTGCCCGCTGGTCATCGGGTTGACCAGGCGGCGGAAGCGGCCCGCGCCCGGCGGGGCGGGCTTGTAGCGGGGCCGTACGGGCGGCCGCTTGAGCACGTCGGACAGCCAGCCGCGCTCCGCGTCGGCGAAGCCGCGGGCGGCCAGCAGCGTGGCGGCCAGGAGGGGGACGCCCACCCACACGATCGTGGTGCCGACGCCGGCGGCGAAGCCCGCGAGCATGATCACGAAGCCGATGACGGCCGTGGGGAAGCCGACCAGCGTGTAGCGGGTGTCGAGGAGGACCCGTCTCATCCGGGAGCGCATGGCCTCAACGGTATGGCCTGGGATCCGCCGATACGAGCGGGTGCGCAGGTGTGCTGGGGTAGGGCCAGCCCTACCGGTAGGGGTGCCGGGATCTCGACCGGAAGACGGCGGTGAGCGGCAATGTGCCGGGGCGCCCGCGACGGGAGTCTTGAGCCATCCGCTCGCTCCCGAATCGAGGCTCCCCCATGACCGTCCTGATGGACCGCCCCATCCAAGCGGCCACACGGCCGCGCGGCGCGGAAGGCGCGCGCACGGCGGTGCGGGACCCGTTCATCGACCTGCTGCGGGTGCTCGGCATGGCGCTGATCGTGTTCCAGCACTGGACGATCCCCGTGCTCACCTACGACGGCGGCCGGCTGACCACGGGCAACGCGCTGTCCACCCCGGGCGTGTGGGTGGTGACGTGGATCAGCCAGGTCATGCCGCTGGTGTTCTTCGCGGGCGGCGCGGCGAACGCGATCAGCTTCGGCCGCTCCGGCGCGAACCCGCACCGCTGGCTGGCGGCGCGGCTGCGGCGGCTGGCCTGGCCGCTGCTGCCGCTGGCGGCGGTGTGGATCCCGCTCCCCCACGTGCTGCTGTCGCTGGGCGTGCCGGCGCAGCCGCTGGAGGTCGGCGCGAAGCTGACCGGCCAGCTGCTGTGGTTCCTCGCCGTCTACCTGATCGCCGTCACGGCCACCCCGCTCGCGCTGCGCCTGCACGAGAGGTACGGCCTGCTGGTCCCCGCCGCGCTGGCGGCCGGGGCGGTGCTGACGGACGTGGCGCGCTTCGCCACCGGGTTCGAGGCCGTGGGCTACCTGAACATCGTGTTCGTCTGGATGGCGGTGCACCAGTTCGGCTTCTTCTACGTCCAGGGCCGCCTGCGGCGGCCGTGGGCCCTGGCCCTCGGCGGGTTCGGCGCCGCCGCGCTCCTGGTGGCCTACGGCCCGTACCCGGGCAGCATGATCGGCCTGCCGGGCGCCGAGGTGTCGAACATGGCCCCGCCCACCCTCGCCATGCTGGCCGTGGGCATCGGGCAGATCGGGCTGGCCGCGCTGCTGCGGCCGTGGCTGGTGCGGCTGCCCACGGGCCGGCTGCTGGCCTGGGCGAGCCCGCGGATCATGACGGTGTACCTGTGGCACATGCCCGCCCTGTTCACCGTGACCGGCGTGGTGGTGGTCCTGCTGGGCGTCGACACGCCGCGGCCAGGCAGCGCGCTGTGGCTGGCCGGGTGGCCGGTCTGGTTCGGGCTGCTGTGCCTGGTCATGTGGCCGCTGCTGAAGGGGTTCGCCAGGTTCGAGGCGCCGCCCGCGCTGCCGTACGGGCGGGCCGGGTGGGGCGGCACGCTCGCGGCCGTGGCGCTGATCGGCGGCGGGGTGCTGACGTTGACGGTCGGCGGGTTCGCGCCCGGCGGCGGGCCGTTCCTCGCGGTGCTCGCCCTGCTGGGCGGCCTGCTGATGACGGCCCCGCGGGCGCGGGTGTGAGGGTTCGGAAACACGGCCGTCACATGGCCGCGGGCAGAATGTGGCCCATGACGAACGTCCGGGCGCTCACCGAGTCCGACCTCCCCGCCGTCGCCGCCGTCTACGGCCACTACGTGACCGGCAGCGTCGCCACGTTCGACGAGACCCCGCCCGCCCTGGACCAGTGGCGGGCGAAGGCGGACGGCATCGCGGGGGCCGGCCTGCCGTTCCTGGTGGCCGAGGTGGACGGCCAGGTCGCCGGATACGCCTACGCCTCCCAGTACCGCCCCAAGCCCGCCTACCGCCACACGCTGGAGGACTCGATCTACCTGGCGCCGGGGTTCACCGGACGGGGGCTCGGCGGGCTCCTGCTCGGCGAGCTGATCGCGCAGGTCCGGCGGACGCCCGCCCACCGCCTCGTCGCGGTGATCGCCGACTCGGGGGACCCGGCCTCGGCGCGGCTGCACAAGGCGTTCGGGTTCGAGGAGGCCGGGCGGCTAAGCGCGGTGGGATTCAAGCACGGGCGCTGGATCGACACGGTGCTGTTCCAGCTCGCCCTGGATTGACGGTTCGACCACACGGCAAACTTCGGCAGGATAGGAGGCGTGAGCCTTCTCGTTGACCGCCTGCCCGACGACATCGACGCCGACCCCGACGCCATCTTCGACGCGTTCGTCCAGTGGAATGCCGAGCGCGGGCTCACCCTCTATCCCGCCCAGGAGGAGGCGCTCATCGAGGTCGTCTCCGGCAGCAACCTGATCCTGGCCACGCCGACCGGCTCCGGCAAGTCGCTGGTGGCGGCGGGCGCCCACTTCACCGCGCTGACGCGCGACCAGCGCACCTTCTACACCGCGCCGATCAAGGCGCTGGTGTCGGAGAAGTTCTTCGACCTGTGCGCGATCTTCGGCACCGAGAACGTCGGCATGATGACGGGCGACGCCAGCGTCAACGCGGGCGCGCCGATCATCTGCTGCACGGCCGAGATCCTGGCCAACGTGGCGCTGCGCGACGGCGCGGCGGCCGACATCGGCCAGGTCGTCATGGACGAGTTCCACTTCTACGCCGAGCCCGACCGCGGGTGGGCCTGGCAGGTGCCGCTGCTGGAGCTGCCCAACGTCCAGTTCGTGCTGATGTCGGCCACGCTCGGCGACGTGTCGATGTTCGAGCGCGACCTGACCAGGCGCACGGGCCGGCCCACGGCGGTGGTCAAGCACTCCGAGCGCCCGGTGCCGCTGATCTACTCCTACGTGATGACCCCGCTGCACGAGACGCTGGAGGAGATGCTCAAGACCGGGCAGGCGCCGGTCTACGTCGTGCACTTCACGCAGGCTGCGGCCATGGAGCGGGCCCAGGCGCTGATGTCGATCAACATGGCGACGAAGGCCGAGAAGGAGGCCATCGCCACGATGATCGGCGGCTTCCGGTTCACCACCCGGTTCGGGCGGGCGCTGTCGCGGCTGGTGCGCCACGGCATCGGCGTGCACCACGCCGGGATGCTGCCCAAATACCGGCGGCTGGTGGAGCGGCTGGCCCAGGCGGGCCTGCTGAAGGTCATCTGCGGCACCGACACGCTCGGCGTCGGCGTCAACGTGCCGATCAGGACGGTGCTGTTCACGGCGCTGTCGAAGTACGACGGCAACAAGGTGCGCCGCCTGCGCGCCCGCGAGTTCCACCAGATCG
Organism: Nonomuraea phyllanthi; assembly: GCF_006334985.2. GTDB lineage: Bacteria > Actinomycetota > Actinomycetes > Streptosporangiales > Streptosporangiaceae > Nonomuraea > Nonomuraea phyllanthi. The sequence goes on along the minus strand of NZ_VDLX02000008.1, from coordinate 254,991 downwards.
CGGGCCGGGCCGGCCGGGCCGGGTTCGACACCATCGGCTACGTCGCCTGCCAGGCCCCCGAGCACGACATCGAGAACGCCAAGGCCCTGGCGAAGATCGGCGACGACCCCAAGCGGCGGCGCGGCTACGCCCGCAAGAAGCCGCCGGAGGGGTTCGTGGGCTGGAGCGAGGACACGTTCCAGAAACTCCAGGCCGCCGAGCCGGAGCCGCTCGCCTCCCGGTTCAAGGTCAGCAACGCCATGCTGCTCGCGGTGATCAACCGGCCCGGCGACTGCTTCCAGGCGATGAAGCACCTGCTGACCGACAACCACGAGGACCGCAAGTGGCAGCGGCGCCACATCAGCCAGGCCATCGCGATCTACCGGTCGCTGCTGGCGGGCGGCATCGTGGAGCAGTTCGCCGAGCCCGACGAGCAGGGCAGGCGGGCCAGGCTGACGATCGAGCTGCAGGAGGACTTCGCGCTCAACCAGGCGCTGTCGACGTTCGCGCTGGCCGCCTTCGACCTGCTCGACCGCGAGTCGCCGTCCTACGCCCTCGATCTCGTCTCGATCGTGGAGTCGATCCTCGACGACCCGCGCCAGATCCTGTCGGCGCAGCTGAAGAAGGCGCGCGGCGAGGCGGTCGCGCAGATGAAGGCCGACGGCATCGAGTACGAGGAGCGCATGGAGCAACTGGCCGAGGTCATGTATCCGATGCCGCTCGACGACCTGCTGCTCGGCGCCTACGAGACCTACCGGCGCGGGCACCCGTGGGTGGGCGACTACACGGTCAGCCCCAAGTCGGTCGTGCGCGACATGTTCGAGCGGGCCATGACCTTCAGCGAGTACATCCAGTTCTACGAGCTGGCGAGGTCCGAGGGCACGGTGCTGCGTTACCTGGCCGACGCCTACCGCACGCTGTCGCGCACGGTGCCCGAGCACCTCAAGACCGACGACCTGGTCGACCTGATCGAGTGGCTCGGCGAGCTGGTCCGCCAGGTCGACTCCTCGCTCATCGACGAGTGGGAGAAGCTGACCAACCCGGCCGAGGCGCTGGAGCGGCAGGAGCAGCTGGAGACCAAGGTGCGGCCGGTCACGGCCAACCCGCGCGCCTTCCGCGTGCTGGTGCGCAACGCCATGTTCCGCCTGGTCGAGCTCTGCGCGCTGGAGAAGGAGGACGAGCTTGAGGAGCTCGGCCCCGACGTCGACTGGGGCGCGGCGCTCGACGCGTACTACGCCGACCACGAGGAGATCTTCACCGACGCCGACGCCCGCGGGCCCGCGCTGCTGCGCATCGAGGAGGAGAGCGGGCTCTGGAAGGTGCGCCAGACGATCAAGGATCCGGCCGGTGACGGTGACTGGGGCATCGACGCCCAGGTCGACCTGGCCGCGTCCGACGAGGAGGGCCGCGCCGTCCTGCACGTGATCGGGCTCAACCGGCTCTGAGAGCTGGATAAGGACAAGCCGTGTGCCGGAACGGACTGGCAAGGGCGCCCCGGCACAGGCCTGTCGATTCAGTGTCGCCCGGAGTACGTCGGGGTCGTGTCATGGCAATGTCGCAAGATCGAGACATTTGCCGCCCGCCCGAGGTCGCGGCCGGTAACGGGGCCCTGGTGGTGAGGCCAGAATGGAAGCGATGAACGACGAAGAGATCAGGCGCGTCCTCGGGCTGCTCTCCCAGGACGACACGTTACGCGCCTTCGCCTCCCTGGTGCTGGGCGAGGCGGCCGACGGCGTGCCGCCCAGGACGTTCGCGAAGCTCGCCGGCGCGGGCCTGGCGGCGTGCGACGAGAGCGGCAAGTGGCGGGCCACCCCCGAGCGCTTCCGCGAGCTGCTGCGGGCGCGGGCCCAGCCGCCCGAGCGGCTGAGCGCCGAGGAGCGGGTGCTGCGCACGTTCCTCGTGGACGGGCGGCTGACGACGACGGCGATGCGGCGCGACAAGCGGCTCGTCGTGCTGCGCTACATCGCCGCGGTGTTCGAGCCGGGCGTGCGCTACGCCGAGAAGGACGTGAACGTGGCGCTGCGGGCCTTCCACGACGACTACGCGGCGCTGCGGCGCTACCTGGTGGACGAGGGGCTGCTGTCGCGCCGGGACAACGTCTACTGGCGCAGCGGCGGGCCCGTCGACGTCTGACCGGCCGGCCCGGCGCCATCGCGACGTCCGATCGGCCGGGCTCAGGGCGAGCGATCGGCCGGGCTCAGGGCGAGCGCAGGTTGCTGGTCCAGGCGTCGAGCTGGGCCTGCCACCGCTCCGGGTCCTCCGGCCGGCCCGGCACGCCGGGCCGGGTCTGCCAGGGCAGCGGCCCGTCCGCGCGCCTGTACTCCACGCCGATCGCGTCCAGCCGGGGCAGGTGCCCCGCCAGCCGCGCGTGGAAGTCGGGCAGGTCCCGCTCCGGCGGGCACCACACCGTCTCGGCGAAGGCCGCCAGCCGCGGGAAGGCCATGTAGTCCACGCGCCGGCTGGAGTCGATCAGCTCCGTCCAGACGCCGCACTGCGCGCCCAGCACGCGCTCGGCGGCCGGCTCGCCGCGCAGCTCGGCGGGCACGGGCTCGAAGGCGTAGACGTCCTCCAGGGTGAGCACGGTCCCGAACGGCACCGGCTCGTCCTCCCCCGGCCCCTGCCGGTAGTCGAAGTAGACGCTGGTGTTGGAGCAGTTGACCACGTCGTGGCCGGCCCTGGCGGCGGCCACCGCGCCCAGCTCGCCCCGCCACGAGGCGACCACCGCGCCGGGCGCGAGCCCGCCCTCCAGGATCTCGTCCCAGCCGACGAGCCGGCGCTCGCGCGCCGCCAGGTAGACGTCGAACTGGCGCATGAACCAGCTCTGCAACTCCTCCTCGTCCCGCAGGCCCAGCTCGGCGATGCGCCGCTGCGCCGCAGGGCTGGCCCGCCACTGGTCCTTGCGGCACTCGTCGCCGCCGAGCACGATGTACGGGCTGGGGAAGAGCTCGAGCACCTCGTCCAGCACGTCCTGGAAGAACTTGACCGTGCCGTCCTCGACGTTGAGCACGTTCTGGCCGATGCCCCAGGTGGTGCGCACCTCCAGCGGCGTGTCCAGGTTGCCCAGCTCCGGGTAGGCGGCGATGGCGGCCTGGGTGTGCCCCGGCAGGTCGATCTCGGGGACGACCATGACGTGCCGGGCGGCGGCGTAGGCGACGATCTCCTTGATGTCCTCCTGGGTGTAGTAGCCGCCGTGCGGGCGGCCGTCCATGGCGCCGTTCCAGCCGGTCTGGCTCTCCTTGCGCCACGCGCCGACCTCGGTGAGCCTGGGGTGGCGGCGGATCTCGATCCGCCAGCCCTGGTCGTCGGTGAGGTGCAGGTGCAGCACGTTCAGCTTGTGCAGGGCGATCAGGTCGATGAAGCGGAGCACGTCGGCCTTGGTCATGAAGTGCCGGGCGACGTCGAGCAGGCAGCCGCGCCAGCCGAACCTGGGCGCGTCCTCGACGTACGCGCCGGGCACCTCGAACGGGCCGCCTCCCGCTCTCCTGAAGGCGGCGGGCGGGAGGAGCTGACGGAACGTCTGCGCGCCGTAGAACGCGCCGGCCGGCCCGCCCGCGACGATCTCCACCGTGCGGCCGACGGTCAGCCGGTACGCCTCCGGCGGCAGGTCGCCCAGTGTCAGCCTGATCCCTCCCGAGCCCGCCGGCGGCAGCTCGCCACCGGTGACGGGGGCGAGCTCGCCGCGCAGCCAGGCGGCCACCGCGCTGAGCGCCGGGTCGGCGGCGAGCGAGGTCTCCCGGTCGAGGACGAACGTCCCCGGCCTGGGCTCGTGCTTGACGGGCTTGGGAACGATCAGCAACGGCGATCTCCTTACGGGCAGGTGCCTTACTGGCAGGTGATGGTGGCGTCGGCGAAGTCGACGTGGTCGGAGGTCGCGTTGTCGCCTCCGTTGGTCGCGACCAGCCGGATGTATCGGGCGCCCTCGACGGAGGCGGTGACCTTCGCGGCGGGCATGGCGCCCGTCAGCAGGCCCGTGTGGGCGACCCGGCCCCCGTCGGCCCAGACCTCGAAGACGGCCGAGCCGGCGGAGCCGACCTCGTCGTCGATCCCGGCCTGGAACTCGACCGTCGAGCAGCGCCCGCCGGCGTAGTACTCGATGTCGGCGGGCGCGTGGGCGCCGAGGCCCTTGGCGTACGTGACGCCGCCGATGGTGATGGGGTTGCCGTCACCGGCGGCGCGCTCGCCGTTGCTGGTGTCCTTCTCGACGGGACCGAAGTGGCTCGTGGCGCGGGTCCAGGCCGCGTCGCTGAGGTAGGTACGGCCGGAGCCCGGCGCGGTGGCGACGGTCACCACGGCCACGGCGCTGCGCGTGCCCTGCCCGTCGGACTGGGTGAACGTGAGGTCGTAGGAGCCCGGCGCGGTCCCGGCGGGCGGGGTGACCGCCCACGTCACCGCGAACGTCTCGCCGCCGTCGAGCCGGCCGGCCGTCGCCGGCGTGCGGGCCTCGGCCCGCCACCCGTCCGGTACGCGGGCCGCGACCTCGACGTCGCGCAGCCGCCCGGTGTCGCCGGTGTTCGTGACCTTGGTGATGATCTCCCCGGTTTTGCCCGGTTCGAGGGTGGAGGGCCGGTCGTCGCCGAGGAACCGGGGCGGGTCGGCCTCGAACGTCACCAGCGGCGGCGCCTGCCCGCGGCTCTCGGACACCCGGTAGAGCAGCGCGGAGTGCGCGGGGACCTGGGCCGACAGCTCGCCCCTGGTGGAGGCCACGGCGCCGCTCCACAGCTCCTCGACCCGGTAGCGCGACCCGCCGCCCAGGTCGGTGGAGACGGTGGCCGCGCGGTCGCTCTCGTTGAACAGCGCGACGGCCCGGTCGCCGCCGGCCAGCGGCTTGGCCAGCACGTGGTACCAGCCGTCGGTCGAGACGAACGTGCCGTGCACGCCGAGCGGGTCCTGGTCGACCGCGATCACCTTGGGGTTGGCGACGACAGCGGGCGGCGCGGCGGCCGGGTCGGCTTGGAGGATGAGCGGGGCGGCGCCCATCGCCCACAGCGTGAACTGGGTGCGGTACTCGGCCTCGGTCATCCCGCCCCGCCCGGCCTGGATCAGGTCGGGGTCGGCCCAGCTGCCGGGGCCCGCGTACTCGGCCCTGAGCTGGTTGAACTCCCAGATGTCGACCATCGTGGGGTAGGCGTCGGCGATGGGCCGGTTGTAGACGTTGGTGCGCCAGGTGGTGGCGCCGGCGTCCTTGCCCCACAGCCACGGGACGGTGCTGCCGTCCTCGTTGTTCATGGCGAAGACGACGTCGTCGCCGAGGGCCTGGCGCATGGGCGGGTAGAGGGCCTGGGCGATCTGCTGCACGTTCTGGCCGGGGAAGTCGGCCGTGGGCACGCTGCACCAGTCGTACTTGACGTAGTCGACGCCCCAGTCCCTGACCTGCCGGGCGTCGGCGGCCTCGCTCCTGTAGGAGCCGGGGCCGCCGCCGGAGCAGGCCTGGGTGCCGGCCGACAGGCTGAGGCCGAGCTTCATGCCCTTGCCGTGCACGTAGTCGGCGAGGGCTTTCATGCCGCTCGGGAAGCGGGCGGCGTCGGGGGCCAGGGCGCCGTCGGTGCGCTGGGCGGCCAGCCAGCAGCCGTCGATGACGACGTACCGGTAGCCGAGGGGGACGAGCGGCGTGAGGGCGTCGGCGGCCTGGCGCACCGACGACTCGGAGACCGAGCAGCCGAGCGAGCGGCTGTTCCAGCCCATGGGCGGGGCCGCGGCGGCCCCGGTGGATGAGGCGGCGGTGCTGGATAAGGGCATGAAGGGCACGGCGAGGAGGGCCGCCGCGGCGGCGGCCGTGAGGATGCGCATGGGGAGGTCCTGTCAGGCGGGGTTGAGCCGGGGGGTGCCCGGCTCGATGACGAAGGAGCCGGAGGTGTAGGCGGGGGCGTACGGCTCGGTGATGCGGGAGAGCGACCGGAAGTCGACCTTCATCTCCTGCTGCGTGAGCTTGGCGCGCACGTAGCCGCGGCGGCCGTTGAAGAACTTGACGTGCGGGTTCTCGTCGAGCAGCACCTGGGTGTTGGGGTATTCGTCCAGGCCGTTGCCGGCGCTCGTCACCGAGGTGGTGACCAGCTCGACGGCCACGGACTTCGACTCGGGGTCCTGGTAGTCGCGCTTGACCTCGCCGGCCCAGTGGGAGTGCACGTCGCCGGTGAGCACGACGGCGTTGCGCTTGTAGTCGTCGATGGCGGCGGTCAGGCGGTTGCGGGAGGCGACGTAGCCGTCCCAGCCCTCGTTGGAGTAGCCCTTGCCCTCGCCGTTGGTCCAGTCCATCTCCATGAAGAAGACCTGCTGGCCGAGCAGGTCCCAGGTGGCGCGCGAGCCGCGCAGCTCGCCGTCCAGCCACGCCTCCTGCTCCTGGCCGAGGATGGTCCGGTTGGGCTCCAGGCGGTCGAGGCAGTCGGGGCCGACGGTGCCGCTCCTGCCGGTGCACGCGTACAGGTCGCGGTACTGGCGGGTGTCCAGCATGTGCAGGTTGGCGACGGCGCCCCAGCGGATGCTGCGGTAGAGCCTGAGCGCGGAGCCGTCCGGCTTCTGGGCGCGGCGCAGCGGCATGTTCTCGTAGTACGCCTGGAAGGCGGCGGCCCTGCGCTCCAGGAACGGCGGGTCGGGCTGCTCCGGCACGTCGCCGGCCCAGGCGTTCTCGATGTCGTGGTCGTCCCACACCACGACCCACGGGGCGATGGCGTGGGCCAGCTGCGACTCGGGGTCGGCCTTGTGCTGGGCGTGGCGCAGCCGGTAGCCGGCCAGGTCGAGGCATTCGCCGCCGGCCTGGTCGCGGACGGGGTACTTGTAGTCGCCGTACTCGTAGATGTAGTCGCCGAGGAAGGCGATCAGGTCGGGCTGGTCCTCGGCCATCCGGCGGTACGGCGTGAACCAGCCGGTCTGGTAGTCGGCGCAGGAGGTGAACGACAGGTTCAGCGCGCGGGTGCGGGTGCCGGGGGCGGGGGCGGTGAGGGTGCGCCCGACGGGGCTGATGTCCTGGCCGGTCCTGAAGCGGTAGAAGTACTCCGCCCCCGGGTCGAGGCCGTCGAGCTCGACGTGCACGCTGTGGGCCGCGTCGGGGCGGGCCACCTCGGTGCCGTGGCGGACGACCTGCCGGAAGTTCTCGTCCTTGGCGAGCTGCCACTGGACCGGCACCGGACGGCCCGGCATGCCGCCGAGTCCGTCGAGCGCGACGGGGTCCATGGCGAGCCGCGTCCATAAGACCACGCCGTCGGGCGTGGGCTCGCCGGAGGCGACGCCGAGCTGGAAGGGGTCGGTGACGGGGGTGCGGCGGGCGGCCGCGCGCACGGGGGCGGCGGCGCCCAGTGCGGCGGAAACGCCCAGGCTCGCGCCCCCGGCGAACAGTGAACGCCGGGTGATCATGGGGGTCCTCACTTGATGGTGGCGTTGCCTTCGGCGACCGCCTGGTCGGCGGCGGCCTGCGGGGAGAGCTTGCCGAGATACATCTCGTTGAAGATCTGGTTGAGCTTGGTCTCGAAGCCGGTGAAGCCCGTGGTGATCGGCAGGGGGAAGGTCGAGCCCTCGGCCTCCTCCACGAACGGGGTCACGTCGACCTTCTTGGCCTTCCAGTAGTCGACGTAGCCCTGGCTCAGGCCGTTGAGCGCGGGGAAGACGTAGCCGCCGTCGGCCATCAGCTTCTGCGGCTCCTCGGTGCCGAGGTAGGCGGCCAGCTTCATGGCCTCCTCGGGGTGCTTGCTCTTGGCGTAGACGGCCTCGGCCAGGCCGTTCAGGTTGACCGAGCGGCCCTTCGGCCCCTCCGGCATGGCCGCCACGCCCACCTCGAACGTCGCCTCGGGCGCCACGAACGGCAGCAGCGCGTTGTTGGCGGGGAACATCGCGACCTGGCCCGCCTTGAACATGTCGGTGACCTTGCCGGTGGGCGGGTTGGTCTGGGTGGCGGGCGGGGAGACGTGGTACTTGTTCACCAGGTCGACGCCGAACTGCAGCGCCTTGACCGAGGCGGGGTCGTTGAAGGCGTACTTGCCGAAGGGCTGGTCGACGAGCTTGCCGCCGTTGGAGCTGACCCAGTTCATCCACTGGGTCTGGTAGTGGTTCCAGGAGGCGAAGCCGTACGTCTTGACCTTGGCGGGGTCGAAGCCGGCCTCGTCCGGGTGCTTGCCGGCCTCGTCCACGGTGAGCTTGCGCGCCGTGTCGAGCAGGGTGCCGGTGCCGTCCTCGGCCCAGGTCAGCTTCTCCGGCATCTCCACGCCGGCCTGCTCGAACAGGTCCTTGTTGTAGAGCAGGCCGACGATCCCCCAGTCCTTGGGCATGCCGTACAGCTTGTTCTCGTAGGTGAAGGACTGGACCACGGTCTGGTGGTACTTCGCGGTGTCGGCCTGGACCGGGGCCAGCACGCCCTTGGTGACGTACTCGGGGAACTGGGTGGGCGTCATCCAGAACACGTCGGGGGCGGTGCCGGCGACGGCGTCGGCGGTGAGCTTCGTCCAGTACTGGTCGTACGGCAGCAGCTCGATGGTGACGTCGATGCCCGGGTTGGCCTTCTCGAAGGCGGCCATGACCTTCTCGTAGCCGGCCTTCTGCTGTTCGTCCCAGAGCCGGTACGTCAACGTGACCTTCTCTGATCCGCCGTCTGACCCGCCGCCGCCCGAGCCGCAGGCGGTGAGGGCGAGCATGACGGCGCCGAGCAGCGCCCAGCGAACCGGGGGGTTGAGCGACATTCGCTGACCTCTTCTTACTTGGAGCCGATTCTTACTTGAGGCCGGTCAGGACGACCGATCTGACGATGTGCTTCTGGAAGAAGACGAAGATGGCCACCATCGGCACCAGCGCGATCAGGCTGCCGGCCATCATGAGGTTGTAGTCGACGCCGATGCCCTGCTTGAGCGTGGCGATGGCGACCGTGATGACCTTGGTGTCGTCACCGCTCGTGATGATCAGCGGCCAGAGGAAGCTGTTCCACGACGAGATGACCGTGATGATCGCCAGCGTGCCCAGCGCGGGGCGGCAGAGCGGGAGCATGACGCGCAGGAGGATCGTCAGCGGGCCCGCCCCGTCGATCCGGGCCGCCTCCTCCAGGCCGGCGGGCAGGGTCTTGAAGAACTGCCGCATCAGGAAGATCCCGTACGGCGTGCCGAGCACGTAGGGGGCGAGCAGGCCGTACCAGGTGTTGATCAGCCCCAGCTCCCGCATGATCAGGAACAGCGGGATCATGGTGACGGCGCTGGGCACCATCATCGTCGCCACGAACAGCCAGAACAGCAGATCCCTGCCCCGGAAGCGGAGCCGGGCGAACGCGTACGCGGCGAACGTGGTGAACACCAGCTGGCCGACCGTCAGCAGTGCCGTCATGACGGCGGTGTTGAGCAGGAAGCGCGGGAAGTCGCTCTCCAGCATCTCGACGAGGTTGTCCGCCGTCGGCGGCAGCCCGGGCAACCACGGCGCGGTCTGGCTGAGCTGCGCCTGCGTCTTGAACGCCGTCAGCACGACCAGCAGGTACGGGAAGACGGAGACGAAGGCGCCGACGGCGAGCGCGGCGTACAGGAGGATTCGCTTGGCCATGGCTTCTCCTCAGCTCAGGTCGTAGGTGGTGCGCTTGCCGAAGAACCTGACCTGCGCCATCGTCACCAGGAAGATGATCAGGAAGAGCAGCGTCGACAGCGTGGCCGCGTAGCCGAAGTCGAACTCCTTGAACGCGGTCTGGTAGATCCGGAAGTTGATCACTTCGGTGGTCTGGCTGGGGCCGCCGGCCGTCATCGCGTAGATGGTGTCGAACACCTGGAACGCGCCGATCAGGTTGGTCACGCTGACGAAGAACATCGTGGGGTTGAGCAGCGGCAGCGTGACCCGCCAGAACCGCTGCGCCGGGGTGGCGCCGTCGGTCTCGGCCGCGTCGTGCAGCTCCTTCGGGATGCCCTGGAGCCCGGCCAGGAAGAACAGCATGTTGTAGCCGGTGTACTGCCAGACGCTGACCAGGGCCACGGCGGGCAGCGCCCACGTGGGGTCGGACAGCCAGTCGGGGCCGGTGACGCCGACCAGCGCCAGCGCGCTGTTGATCGCGCCGTCGCGGGGGTCGAAGATCCAGTTCCAGATCAGGGCCAGCACGATGGGGGTGGCCATCCACGGCACGACGAACAGGGAGCGGTAGAACCTGACGCCCTTGACCCGCTGGTTGAGCAGCATGGCCAGGGCCAAGGCGAGCACCGTCTGCAAGGGGATCGACAGCAGGACGTAGGCGATCGTCACCCCGAGCGAGTGCCACGCCTCCCCGTCGCCGGCGAGGCGGACGTAGTTGTCCAGGCCGGCGAACTCGGGGGCCGACAGCAGCTCCCAGTCGAACAGGCTGAGGACGAGCACGATCACCATGGGCAGCAGCAGGAACGCCACCACGCCGAACAGGCTGGGGGCCACGAACAGGTAGGCGTGCCACCCGCCCCGGCGCCGCCTCTTGACAGCCGGTTCGGTCAGGCCGGCGGTCCCGCTCACGGTCTGGCTCGTCACGACGGGTCCGTCGCCGTCGGGACCATGAGGCGCCGGGTGGTCTCCAGGCCCCAGTCGTCCAGCGCGGCGATCGGATCGCTCGACCCGCGCAGGCCGCCCGTGGCGGCGATGTGCGCCGCCCACTCCTCCCGCGCCTCCACCTCGGGGCGCAGGATGATGCAGTCGGGGTCGTTGACCCACCAGCGGGCGTGCAGGAACTCGCGGGCCGCGCCCGTGAGGCGGGCCCCGAGCTGCGACGGCTGGCTGATGTCGCCCGACTTGGGCTGCAGGGTCGGCGCGATGTCCGGGCTGACCCGCATGACGTCCACCAGGCCGATGCTGGGCAGCATCGGCGCGCCGCACCCGTGCAGGGTCGCCTGCTCGCCCGCGCCCCGGCGGACGAGCTCCAGGCCGCGCCGGTAGGCGGCGATGGGGTCCAGGTCCTCGTGCCGGCCGCCCGCGAGCGCGCCGGCGTAGACGAAGTCGAGCTTGAAGTGGCTGATCCCCATCGCGGCGAACGTGCGGAAGACGTTCACGAGGTGCTCGGCCGCCTCGGGGTGGGTGACGTCGAGCACCGCGAGCTCCTGGTCCCACATGCGGCCCGCGTACGCGCCCTGGACCAGCCAGTCGGGGTGCTCGCGGAACAGGCGGCTGCGGTGGCCGACGAGGAACGGCGCCGTCCAGATGCCGGCGCGCCGCCCGGCGCCCGTGACGGCGTCCACGGCCCGCGCCAGCGACCCGAACTCGGGCCGCCCGTCCAGCCAGTCGCCGATCTCGGCCTCGTAGCCGTCGTCGATGAGGAACATGTCGGCGCCCAGGCCGTGCCGCTCGGACAGCTCCAGGTTCTCGATGACGTCGGCGTCGGTGACCTTGCCCCAGTAGCCGTACCAGGTGCACCACATGGGCGGGACGGCCGGGAACGCCCGCGGCTCCGCCATGGTGTCAGCCCAGTCGCGCAGGGCCCGGTCGAGGCCGTGCTCGCCGCGGTGGTGGCGTACCGGGCCGTCGGCGGAGATCACCAGCCGGCCGCCCTCCTCGCGGGCCCGGATCGAGGGCACCTGGAGGGGGCTCGGCGCCGACCAGAGCTCGACGGAGCCGTCGCCCGGCTCGACGGCCAGCAGCCCCTCGCCCTGGAAGGTTCCGTCGGGTACGGGGGTCTCGGGGCGGTAGGCGAGGATCTGGATGGTCTCGTCGGCGGGCCTCGGCGGGGTGTCCGCCAGGCGGTACGCGCCCGTGGGGCTCCACGACTGCCAGCCGTGCTCGAACACGCGGGCCCGGCCCGGGTCGTACATGATCTCGCCGATGTCCGCGAACGACATCTCAATCCTCTCGACTTACGAAGGAGCGCTTCATTAGTAGCATCGGCGTACTGGTGGGGTCAATGACCGCTTTTCCCGGCAATAACGGGAGATGAGCGTGGCGCGTACACCCGCCGATCGCTGGCATAATCTACGGTTACAGAGGACACCTACTTAAGGACGGCGATGGTTGACGTTCGCGGCGGCGACCTGTCCCGGCTGCGGCAGCTCAACTCTCTGACGGCCATCCGGGAGCTGCGCAGGGCGGGCCCGCTTACCCTGTCGGCACTGGCCGAGCGGACCGGCCTGTCGCGCCCGTCCATGAAAGAGGTCACCGCCGAGCTCATGGAGCTCGGCTGGGTCGAGGAGGTGCCGCCGAGCCCCGGCACGATGGGCCGCCCGGCCCGCCGCTACCGCTTCCGCGCCGACAGCGGCTACCTGGTCGGCGTGGACATAGGCGGCCACAACATCCGCGCCGCCCTGTCCGACCTCGATGGCGAGATCCTCGCCGAGACGCGGCAGCCGGTGCTGCCCGACGCCTCGCTGGAGGAGCGCCTGTCGGCGATCGAGCGGGCGGTGTCCGGGTGCCTGGCGCTCAGCCGCACGTCGGTCTCCGACCTGTGGACGATCGCGGTGGGCACCATCGGCGTGATCGACGTCGAGGGGCGCGTCATCTACTCCGCCGCCGTGCCCGCCTGGCGCGACCTCGACCTGGCGGGCAAGCTGCGGGAGATGTTCCCCTGCCAGGTGCTCATCGAGAACGACAGCCGCCTGGCCGCCATGGCCGAGTCCAGGCGCGGCGCCGCCAAGGGCGTCAGGGACCTGGTGTTCCTGCACGTCGGCCGCCGCATGGGGGCCGGGCTGGTCATCGACGGCAAGGTGCACAGGGGGTTCGGGGCGGCGGCCGGCGAGATCTCCATGTTGCCGGAGTCCCGCTGGTTCGACGCCCCCGAGCACCTCAACACCTGCCCGTCGGTCCCCGAGGACACCGCGCCCGAGGACGCGGCCGGGTGGACGCTGGCCGCCGCCCGCGCCGGCGACCCCGTGGCGCTCGCCGCCGTCGAGCGGTACGTCGACGACCTCGCCGTGGGCACGGCCGCGATGGTGCTCATCCTCGACCCGCAGATGGTGGTGCTGGGCGGCGGGTTCTCGCGCTCGTCCGACGTGCTGCTCGGGCCGCTGCGGGAGCGGCTGCGGCGCACGTGCATGCGGATGCCCGAGGTGCTGCCGTCGACGCTCGGGGACGAGTGCGTGGTGGTGGGGGCCATCGAGTACGCGGTGGACCACCTGGACGACCAGCTCTTCACCCCCGACAGGGGTCCCCTGCCCGTCACCCGCTAACCGCTCCGCAGCCGGGCGCGGTAGTCGCGGGGCGGCACCCCGTACTCACGCTTGAACGCCCGGCTGAAGTGGAACGGGCTGACGAACCCCGACGCCGCCGCCACCTGCCCCACGTCCAGGTCCGTCACCTCCAGCAGGCCGGCCGCGTGCCGCACCCGGGCCTCCCTGACCGCGCGCATCGGGGTGCGCCCGGTCTCGGCGGCGAACAGGTGGGCGAAGCGGGACGGCGAGAGCGCCGCGACCCGGGCGAGCGAGCCGACCGTGTGCGGCGCGCCCGGCTCCGCCGCGATGAGCGCGAGGACGCGGCGTACCCGCTCGTCGCCCTCCTCGGGCCTCGCCGCCCCCTCCGGCCGCGCCGAGGCGGTGGCGAGCACCAGCACCTCCTCGACCGCGCCCAGCACCAGCTCGAGGGCCGGCCCGGCCACGACCACGGCGGGCGTTCGCATGGTGCCGCGAGCCGGGAGCGGCGCGCCGGGCACCCACCGGGCGTCCCGGAGCGCCCGCTCGAACGCCGTCCCGATCCGCTCGCGCACCCCGTCCGGTACGCCGTCGACCAGGTGGGACCCGCCGCCCCGCGCGTACGGGCCCAGCCAGGCCGCCCACGGGGCCCGGGGCTGGAAGTGCACCCACCAGAAGCGCCACCGTTCCTCGCCGGGCAGCACCCGGTAGAACTGGGACACCCCCGCCCCGAGCACCACCAGATCCCCCGCGCGGGCCGCGAACGACGCCCCGCCTTGCTCCACCAGCCCCGCCCCCGCCTCGGTCCACAGCAGCAGCCAGCTCGGCGACCCGGTGGGCCGGCGCGTGGCGTAGCCGGGCGCCTTGTCGTAGTGGCCCACGATCGTCAGCTCGGCAGCAGGAACGGACATGTCCTCAGCGGTCACAGGCATACCGTTACCCGATGGCGCTCCGTAGCGTGGGACATATGAGGCTCAACGACTTCCGCGATCAGGGATACGTGCTGGTGTCCGGGCTGCTCGACCCCGAAGAGGTGGCCGGGCTGCGCGACGAGTTCATGGCGCTGCACGCCAGGGGGCCGATCGAGGGGCACTTCTCCCCTCAGCCGCAGGTTCCCGGCGAGCCGTACGACATTCTCCGCGACTACCCGCGCATCATGCACCCCCACCAGGTGAACGACCTGGCCCTGCGCTACCTGCTCGACACGCGTATCGCCGCGATACTCCGCGAGCTGCTCGGCGAGGAGCCGATAGCAGCCCAGAGCATGTTCTACTTCAAGCCGCCGGGCGCCAGGGGCCAGGCGCTGCACCAGGACAACTTCTACCTCCGGGTCGAGCCGGGCACGTGCGTGGCCGCGTGGGTGGCGCTCGACCGGGTGGACCGGGCGAACGGCGGCCTGGAGGTCGTGCCGGGGACGCACCTGATGGACCTGTTCTGCCCGGAGGAGGCCGACCAGGGCGTCTCGTTCACCCGGGAGTACGTCCCGCCGCCGCCCGGCCTGGAGAGGGTGCCCGTGGACATGGAGCCCGGTGACGTGCTCTTCTTCAACGGCAGCCTGGTGCACGGCTCGGAGCCCAACACCACCGCCGACCGCTTCCGGCGCAGCTTCATCTGCCATTACGCCGGCCGCTCGGCCGAGCGGATCGCCGAGTACTACCCGACGCTCACGATGTCGGGCGAGCCCGTCCGGCTGGAGCCGGCCGTGGGCGGCGGCCCCTGCGGCACCGAGGCCACCGGCCCGCACTAACCACCCGAGATGTCCGACTCGGCGTCGCCACCGGGGATCGGGCAGTCCCACGGGTCGTCCAGCCATCCGTCCGGCAGCAGCACCTTGGAGCGCTCACCCGACTTGCCCCTCGGCGTGTCCGTGTTGGGCGGCCACGGCTGGTCGTGCTCCAGCTTCGCCAGGCTCTCGCGCAGGCCGTCCAGCGACTCCGCCGTGGCCAGCTCCCGCCGCAGCTCGGACCCGACCGTGAACCCCTTCAGGTACCACCCGACGTGCTTCCTGAAGTCGGCGATGGCGTAGCGCTCGATGTCGAAGCAGGCGGTGAGGCCCTCGGCGTGCCTGGCCATCACCTCGGCGACCTCGCCGAGCGACGGCCGGGCCCGCTCGGGCCTGCCGTTGAACGCATTGTCCAGGTCCCTGAACAGCCACGGCCGCCCCAGGCACCCACGCCCCACGACCACGCCGTCGCACCCCGTGCGCGCCACCATCCGCAGGGCGTCGTCGGCGCACCAGATGTCGCCGTTGCCCAGCACGGGGATGTCCTGCACGGCCTCCTTCAGCCGGGCGATCGCCTCCCAGTCGGCCACTCCCCCGTAATGCTGCTTGGCCGTGCGGGCGTGCAGCGCGACGGCCGCGACCCCCTCCTCGGCGGCGATGCGCCCGGCGTCGAGGTAGGTCAGGTGGTCGTCGTCGATCCCCTTGCGCATCTTCATCGTCACCGGCAGCGACCCGGCGGCGGCGACCGCCTCCCGCAGGATGCGCCGCAGCAGATTCCGCTTGTACGGCAGCGCGGACCCGCCGCCGCGCCTGGTCACCTTGGGCACGGGGCAGCCGAAGTTGAGGTCGACGTGGTCGGCCAGGTCCTCCTCGGCGATCATCCGGACCGCCCGCCCCACGATCGCGGGGTCCACGCCGTACAGCTGGATGCTCCTGGGCCGCTCGGAGTCCGCGAACCTGATCATCCGCAGTGTCTTGGGATTGCGCTCGACCAGGGCGCGCGTCGTGATCATCTCGCACACGAACAGCCCGGCGCCCTGCTCCCTGCACAGCACCCGGAACGGCGCGTTGGTGATGCCCGCCATCGGCGCCAGCACCACCGGCGGCCACACCTCGATCGGCCCAATCTTCATCCCGACAGTTGTAGCGCAGGTGAGGACGTAAGGGGTATTCGAGGGGACCGGCCGCCGCGGCGCCGGGGAGCATCCGGTCGGCAAACGCGCTAAAGTTGTGCATGGCGGCGTTCATGCGGCCGTGCGGAAGTGGCTCAGTGGTAGAGCATCACCTTGCCAAGGTGAGGGTCGCGGGTTCGAATCCCGTCTTCCGCTCGGAGAGGTTCGACTCGGTGGAGTGGCCGAGAGGCGAGGCAGCGGCCTGCAAAGCCGTTTACACGGGTTCAAATCCCGTCTCCACCTCCAACGGACGATTAGCTCAGCGGGAGAGCGCTTCCCTGACACGGAAGAGGTCACTGGTTCAATCCCAGTATCGTCCACCACCGCCTCGAGAAGCCCCGCACGTCACGCGTGTGGGGCTTCTCGCCGTCCCGGCCTCTTCGCGGGCGTGAAAAGAATCTTCGAGGGAGATGTCCATCTGACGGGGGCCGCCTCGTAGTGATGGTGTACGGCACGTTCGCCACGACACGGAAGGACACCCCATGAAGTACATGCTCCTGATCAACAGCGCCCCCACCGGCGCCGACACCGCCGACGCGTGCACGTTCGAGGACTGGCAGGTCTACGACAAGTCCGTGAAGGAGGCCGGCATCCTCGTGGACGGGCACTCCCTGGCCGACCTCACCACCGCCACGACCGTCCGGGTCGCGCCGGACGGCGAGCGGACCGTCGCCACCGACGGGCCGTTCGCCGAGACGCGGGAGGTGCTCGGCGGCTACTACGTCATCGACGTGCCCGACCTCGACGTGGCCCTCGACTGGGCGGCCCGCTGCCCGGGGGCGCGTGGCGGCGGCTCGGTCGTGGTGCGCCCGGTCGCCGACTTCGAGGGCTGAGTCCCGTGGACGGGCGGGCCGCCGTGGAGGCGGTCTTCCGCGAGGAGCAGGGCCGGCTGCTGGCGTCGCTGGTGCGCCGCTTCGGCGATCTCGACCTGGCCGAGGAGGTGACCGCCGACGCCATCGAGACGGCCCTGGTCCGCTGGCCGGTCGACGGCATCCCGCCCAAGCCGGGCGCCTGGCTGCTGACCACGGCCCGGCGCAAGGCGGTCGACCGCCTGCGCCGGGACAAGGCGCACGCCGCCCGGCTCGCCCTCCTGCAGGTGGAGGTCGACCGCGCCGCACCGGCGCCGGCGGCCGAGCCCGGCGCCGACCTGCCCGACGAGCGGTTGCTGCTCTTCTTCACCTGCGCCCACCCCGCCCTCCCCTCCGAGGACCGCATCGCGCTCACCCTGCGGTGCCTGGCGGGGCTGAGCACGCCCGAGGTGGCCAGGGCCCTGCTGGTGTCGACCGAGACGATGGCCAAGCGGATCGTCCGCGCGAAGCACAAGATCCGCACGGCCCGCATCCCGTTCCGCGTCCCCACGCCGGGCGAGCTGCCGGGCCGCCTGCCCGGCGTGCTCCAGGTCATCTACTCGATCTTCACCGAGGGCTACGCGGCCAGCTCCGGCCCGGACCTGCAACGGCTCGACGTCGCCGAGGAGGCCCTGCGGCTGGCGCGGGTCCTGCACCGGCTCCTGCCCGCCGAGCGGGAGGTCGCCGGGCTGCTCGCGCTCATGCTGCTGGTCCACGCCCGCCGCGAGGCGCGGACCGGGCCGGACGGCGACCCGGTGCTCCTGGCCGACCAGGACAGGAGCCGCTGGGACCGCACCATGATCGAGGAGGGCCGCGCGCTGGTGAAGCCCGCCCTGACGGGCGGCGCGCCCGGCCGGTACGCCGTGCAGGCCGCCATCGCCGCCCTCCACGACGAGGCCGCGGACCTCACGACCACCGACTGGCCCCAGATCGTGGCCCTGTACGACGTGCTGCTCGCGATAGTCCCCTCGCCGGTCGTCGCGCTGAACCGGGCGGCGGCGATCGCCATGCGCGACGGGCCGCGGGCCGGGCTCGCGCTCCTCGACGAGCTCGCCGGCGAGCCCCGGCTGCGCGACTACCACCCGTACCACGCGGCGCGGGCCGACCTGCTGGCGCGGCTCGGCCGCCGCGCCGAGGCCGCCACCGCCTACCGGCGGGCCCTGGAGCTGGCCGGGACCGAACCGGAACGCCGGCACCTGCGGCGCGAGCTCGGCTCGATGGAGGGATGAGCATGGACGGGGACACGATCCTGTCGTGGCCGACGGCGATCCGCGCGTCCGGCGGAATTGCCTGTTAGCGTTATCGGTATAAGGGGGTGGGCATCGTGCGATCCAGGAATGGCAGGCCCGCGGTGCTCATGGACGTCGCCGTCCGCGCCGGCGTCTCCGCCATGACCGTCTCGCGGGTGCTCAACGCCCCCGACCGGGTGAAGGCGGAGACCAGGGCGCGGGTGCTGGCCGCCGTGCGCGAGCTCGACTACCGGCCCAACCAGGCCGCGCGGCAGCTCGTCACCGGCCGGTCCGGGGTGCTCGGCGTCGTCAGCATCGACACCACGCTCTACGGCCCCGCCTCCACGCTCTACTGCATCGAGCAGGCCGCCAGGAACGCCGGCTTCAACGTCAGCATCGCCAGCCTGCCCTCGCTCACCCGCAGGTCGATGGAGGAGGGCGTGGAGCGGCTGCGCGCCCAGTCCGTCGACGGGGTGATCATCGTGGCGCCGCACGAGTCGGCCGCCGACGGGCTGCGGCACCTGCCGCCCGAGATGCCCGTGGTCGCGGTCGACGCCGGCGACGACATCCCGGTGCCGGTGGCCAAGGTGGACCAGCGGGCCGGGGCCGTGCGCGCGACCAGGCACCTGCTCAGCCTCGGCCACCGCACCGTGTGGCACGTGGCCGGTCCGGCCGACTGGCTCGACGCCAACGGCCGCATCGAGGGCTGGCGCGAGGTGCTGGAGTCCGCGGACCGGCCGGTGCCCGAGGTGCTGCGCGGCGACTGGAGCTCGCGCTCCGGCTACCAGCTGGGGCAGCGGCTGGCCCCCGACCCCGAGGTCACCGCGGTGTTCGTGGCCAACGACCAGATGGCGCTCGGCGTGGTGCGCGCCCTGCGCGAGGCCGGGCGGCGGGTGCCGGAGGAGGTGAGCGTGTCCGGGTTCGACGACATCCCCGAGTCCGCCTACTTCTGGCCGCCGCTGACGACCGTGCGCCAGGACTTCGGCGAGGTCGGGCGGCACGCCTTCCACCTGCTGCTCGACCGGATGGCGGGCACCGAGCCCGACCAGCGCCGGCTGATCGAGCCCGAGCTGGTCGTCCGCGAGAGCACCGCCCCGGCCCCGACCACCTGAGCGTTCCGGGTCAGGCCATCCCGGGTCCGTCCGGCCACCTGACCGTTCCGGGTCAGGCCGCCCCGGCCCCTGCCGCCTGAGAGCTTCGCGAGGTCAGGCCAGGCGGATCACGTTCCACGACACCGGGGGCAGCAGCACGCGGAGCGGGTCCTGCTCCACGTCCGCGTTGGCCCGCGGCGCGACCCGGTCCGGGTCGTCGGCGGTGTTCCTGGCGTGGACGTCCTCATGGGTCAGGGTCGTGGCCTCGACGACGCGCACGCCGCCGAGCGCCCGCGCGTCGATCTCCAGGGAGAGCGGCGCGTCGGTCGAGCGGTTGACGGCGAACACCGTGGTGCCCCGTTCCGCGTGCGTGGCCACCGCGTGCAGCAGCGGCACCTCGCCGTGCCGGGCCGTCTCGTACACCGGCGAGACCGGCTCCACCCGCAGCACGTCGCCGGCCGCGAGCCGGGAGGCCTGCGCGAACGGGTGGAACGTGGTCTGCTTCCACGCCCGCCCGCCCGGCTCGGTCATGATGGGCGCGATCACGTTCACGAGCTGCGCCAGCGACGCGGCGGTCACCCGGTCGCTGTTGCGCAGCAGCGTGATCAGCAGCCCGCCGAAGGCGACGGCGTCGGCCAGGTGGTAGTGGTCCTCCAGCAGCCGCGGCGCGACCGGCCAGCCGGCGGGCGTCCCGTCGTCGCGAAACCGTGACTGGTACCAGATGTTCCACTCGTCGAACGAGATGTCGATGCGCTTGCGCGACTTCAGCCGGGCTCCGACGTGGTCGGCGGTGGCCACGACCGAGGCGATGAAGTACTCCATGTCGGTCGAGCAGGCCAGGAAGCTGCCGAGGTCGCCGTCCTTCTCCTCGTAGTAGGCGTGGCAGGAGATGTAGTCGACCAGGTCGTACGCCTCCTCCAGCACCTCGGCCTCCCACGCGCCGAAGGTCGGCATGCTGGAGCTGGAGCTGCCGCACGCGACGAGCTCCAGCGACGGGTCCACCATGCGCATGGCGCGGGCGGTCTCGGCGGCGAGCCTGCCGTACTCGCGGGCGGTCTTGTGGCCGGTCTGCCAGGGGCCGTCCATCTCGTTGCCCAGGCACCACATCGCGATCCCGTGCGGGTCCTTCGAGCCGTTGGCGACGCGCAGGTCGGACAGCGTGGTGCCGGACGGGTGGTTGCAGTATTCGAGCAGGTCGAGGGCGGCCTCGATGCCACGGGTGCCGAGGTTGACCGCCATCATGGGCTCGACGCCTGCCTTACGGCACCAGCGGACGAACTCGTCGACGCCGACCTCGTTCGTCTCGGTGCTGTGCCAGGCCAGGTCAAGGCGGCGGGGGCGCTCGGAGCGTGGGCCGACGCCGTCCTCCCAGCGGTAGCCGGAGACGAAGTTGCCGCCCGGGTAGCGGACCGTGGACACGCCGAGTTCCCGGGTCAGGGCGAGCACGTCGGCGCGGAAGCCGTCGTCGTCGGCCGTGGGGTGGTCCGGCTCGTAGATGCCGGTGTAGACGCAGCGCCCGAGGTGTTCGACGAACGTGCCGAAGGTGCGCCGGCGTACCGGGGCGACCTTGAAGGCGGGATCGAGCGTGAGCGTGGCCTGGTGCACGGAAGTGGCTCCTGGTTCGCGGGCGTGAGGTGCTCAGATTGTTAGCGATAACAAGCGCTCTGGTCAAGAGTGCGCGGACCCGCACCCGCTCGGCTGGGATGGGGGGTTGACATGCGACTTGTTACCGCTAACACTCGGGTAACCCGAAACCCATCTTCCGAGCCCCTACCTCCAGCGAGAGCTCCCCCCAAGCAAGACAGCTCGTAGGAAGAGGCCATTGTGCAAGGTCCTCCCGACATCTCCCGCCGGCTCCTCCTCGGCGGCAGCCTGGCGCTCGCCGGCGCCGCCGCCACCGGGTGCGCCATCCCCGTGGGGCTCGGCTCGCCCCAGACCCGTGTCAAGTACTGGCACTTCATGGGCGCCAGCGACGGGATCATCATGAACAAGATGGTCCAGTCGTTCGCCAAGGACAATCCCGACATCTTCGTCGAGGAGAACGTGCTCGCCTGGGGCGAGCCGTACTACACGAAGATCGCGATGGCCGGGTCGGGCGGCCGCTCGCCCGACCTCTCCACCTTCCACCTGGCCCGGCTGGCCGGGATCGGCGCCGGGCGGATCCTCGACCCGATCAACGTGAAGCTGCTGGAGGAGGTCGGGCTGCGGGCCGCCGACTTCAGCCCGCCGATCTGGGAGCGTGCCCACCTCGACGGGGTGCTGTACGCGATCCCGTTCGACGCCCACCCGATGGTGCAGTACTACAACACCGACATCTGCGGCAAGGCGGGACTGCTCGGCTCCGACGGCAAGCTGAAGCCGACCACCGGTGTGGACGAGCTGATCACCCAGCTCACCAAGGCCAAGGAGGTGATGGGCGGCAAGCCGCCGCTCGCCTTCGACGCGCTCGGCCTCGGCACGGTCGGGCCCTGGCGCGTGTGGTGGTCGCTGTATCCGCAGAGCGGCGGCACGCTGCTGTCGGACGACGGCACGAAGATCACCATCGACGACGCCAAGGCGCTCGACGCGCTGCGGCTCATGCGCCGGCTCGGGCAGGAGGGGCTGTGCGACTGGCGCACCGACTACGGCGCGTCGGTGGCCAACTTCACCAACGGCCAGGCCGCGTTCCTGTGGAACGGCGACTGGGAGACCACCGGGCTCAAGGAGCGCGGGACGCCCTTCAGCATGACCCGCTTCCCCAACGTCTTCGGCAGCGGCTCCGCGCAGGCCGACTGCCACTCGTTCGTGCTGCCGCACCAGCGCAACCGCGATCCCGAGGTCGAGCGGGCCACCTACCGGTTCATCGCCTACCTCGTCAAGAACAGCGCCGACTGGGCGGTCGCGGGGCACGTGCCCGCGTACCTGCCGGCGCTGCAGGAGCCCGAGTACCTGGCGCTGGAGCCGCAGTCGGAGTACCGCTCGGTCATCACCGAGGTCGCGCTCGACCCGCAGGTGTGGTTCGCGGGCTCCGCGTCGCGGATGTGGATCGAGTTCGGCGAGGCGTTCTCCCCCGTCATCAGCGGTGAGCGCTCGCCGGAGGACGGCCTGGCCGCCGCCAAGGCGTCGCTGACCAGGCTCATGTCCGCCCCGAACCCCTTCCCCGCCGAGGAGCGCCGATGACCACGACCGTCGCGGCCCCCGCGACCGCCGCCCCCGTCGCGCAGGCCAAGGTGCGGCGCGGCTGGACGCAGCACGGGCTGCTGTTCGTGGCGCCGTTCCTGCTGATCTACGTCGTCTTCCTGGTCTGGCCGGTGCTGCTGGGCTTCCGGATGAGCCTGTCGAGCGTGAACATCGCGGGCGGCAACGACCATCTCGTCGGCTTCGCCAACTACGCCGAGGCGTTCTCCGACCCGCGCATGTGGCGCTCGCTCTGGAACACGCTGGTCTTCACCGTGCTGAGCACCGTCCCGCTGGTGCTGCTCGGGCTCGGCTTCGCGCTGCTGGTGCACCACCTGCGGTTCGTGCAGTGGCTGTGGCGGCTGTCGTTCTTCGGGCCGTTCCTGCTGCCGTCCGCCGTGGTGTCGCTGCTGTGGCTGCAGATGATCTACCCGCCCGACTACGGCCTGCTGAACGGCACGCTCGGCACCGACGTGCTGTGGCTGGGCGACCCCTCGACGGCCATGTGGTCCGTGGTGATGACCACGGTCTGGTGGACGGTCGGCTTCAACTTCCTGCTCTACCTGGCCGCCCTGCAGTCGATCCCGCAACATCTCTACGAGGCCGCCTCGATCGACGGCGCCTCCGCCTGGGACAAGCTCCGCTCGATCACCATTCCCCTGCTCGGCCGCACGACCGCGCTCATCGTGGTGCTGCAACTGCTGGCCTCGCTGAAGGTGTTCGACCAGATCTACCTGATGACCGGCGGCGGGCCAGAGGACTCCACGAGACCGATCATCGAGTACGCCTACGACATGGGCTTCACCGGCTACCGCATCGGCTACGCCTCGGCCGTGTCGTACATCCTGTTCATCTTGATCGTCATCGTCTCCCTGGCGCAGCTGCGGCTGTTCCGCAAGCGGGCGGAGGTCTCGTCATGACCAAGCGGTTCAGCGTCAGCCAGCTCGTCCTCATGGTGGTCGCGCTCGCCCTGGCGATCGTCTGGCTGGCTCCCCTGGCCTGGGCCGTGGCCACCTCGCTCAAGCCCGAGGACGAGACGACGAAGATCCCACTGCAGTGGTTCGGCAGCGAGCTCACCCTGGACGCGTACCGGCTGGTCCTGGGGACGGGCGGGATCGTCAAGTGGGCGGTGAACTCGACGGTGACCGCGGTGGTCGTCACGTTCATGACCGTGCTGTTCTCGGCGATGGCGGCCTACGGGTTCGCGCGCACGCAGTTCAGGGGGCAGCGGGCGCTCCTGGCGATCATCCTGGCCGGGATCATGGTGCCGCCGCAGGTGCTGATGGCGCCGCTGTTCGCGGAGATGGTGGCGCTCGGGCTGGTCGACACCTGGTGGTCGATCATCCTCCCGCAGGTGGCGGCGCCGCTGATCGTGTTCATCCTGTTCAAGTTCTTCCAGGACGTGCCGCCCGAACTGGAGCAGGCGGCGTTCGTGGACGGGGCCGGGCGCTGGCGGGTGTTCTTCACGATCGTGCTGCCGCTGTCGCGCCCGGTGCTGGCCGCGGTGTCGATCTACACGTTCATCTCGACGTGGAACAACTTCCTGTGGCCGTTCCTGGTCTCCACCGACCCGAACACGATGACGCTGCCGGTGGGCCTGGCGAACGTGGTGCAGGGCACCTTCGGCCTCCGGTACGCGCAGATCATGGCCTCGGTGGTGCTGGCCGGGCTGCCGCTACTGGTGATCTTCGTGCTGTTCCAGCGGCAGATCGTCCGCGGCGTCGCCCACACGGGACTCGCCGGCCAGTAAGGGCTCCCCGGGCGGGCGTTGCCAGGGAACTGCCAGGAAGGCTCGGTAGTCTGCCTCGGCATGAACTGGCCCGCCCGCTTACCGCCACGTCGTCCGACGGCCGTGCGGCCGGCACGCGAGCGCCTCCCCGGGCACCGGATCCGGGGGTGCCTCTCGTGAAGATCCGCTACCTCATGCTGCACGCGTACGGCATGGGCGGGACCATCCGCACGGTCGTCAACCAGGCCAACGCGATGGCCGCCGCGGGTCACGACGTCGAGCTGGTCAGCGTGATACGGCGGCGCGAGACCCCGCAGTTCGCGCTCGACCCGCGGGTCCGGATCACCACGCTGGTGGACCAGCGCGGCGGCAGGCAGCCTGACTCGATCGCGCGCAAGGCCTGGCGCAGGGTACGCGGCAAGATCGTGCCGCGCGGCGAGTTCGCCGGGAACCAGTTCACCGAGCGGGTCGAGCGGGCGGCCATGGAGTACGTCGCCGGCCGGCGCGACGAGATCCTGGTCACGACCAGGCCCGCGCTGAACCTCATCGCCGCCCGCCGCGCCCCCGGGAACGTCGTCAAGGTCGCCCAGGAGCACATGAACCTGTCGGCGTACCCCGACACGATCCGCAGGCAGATCGCCCGCTACTACGGGCGCTTCGACGCGGTGACCGTGCTGACCGGCACCAACCGCCTCGAGTACGAGCGGCTGCTGCCGACGACCCCCATCGTGCAGATCCCGAACGCGGTCCACAAGGTCGAGCAGGAGCCGTCCCGGCAGGTCAACCCCATCGTGATCGCGGCCGGGCGGCTGGTGCCGCAGAAGGGCTTCGACCTGCTCATCGAGGCGTTCGCGCAGGTGGCGCCCGAACATCCGGACTGGCGGCTGCGGATCTTCGGCACCGGGCCGCGCAGGGGCGAGCTGGCGGGGCTCGTCGAGCAGCACGGGCTGGGCGGGCACGTGGAGCTGCCGGGGCGTACCGACCGGCTGGACAGGGAGCTGACCGCCGCCTCGGTGTACGCGCTGAGCTCGCGGTTCGAGGGCCTGCCGATGGTGATGATCGAGGCCATGACGCACGCGCTGCCCGTGGTCGCCTACGACTGCCCGACCGGGCCGCGCGACGTGCTGACGGACGGGGTGGACGGGGTGCTCGTGCCGCCGAGGGACGTGAACGCGCTGGCCGCCGCCCTGAACCGGGTGATCGGGGACCGGGGGCTACGGGTACGGATGGGACAAGCTGCCGCAAAAGCGTCGAAAGCGTACGCGCCTGAATTAGTGATGCCTTTGTGGGAGAACCTATTCCGAACGTTGCAGGCGGGCGGGCAGGTGACCCGCACCCCCTGGCCCCCTCACTGACGGATCCGGAAAAGATTTACCTGCAGATTTCCCCGGCGCTACCGGGGTTTCCCCACACCCTGTCATCAAAATTCGGTTATTTCGGGAAAAGCAGCCCAAAAGGGACGGCAACCTTGGGGCATGCGTATACCCAAAGCTCGCCTTACCGCCGTGGCAGGTGCCCTCGCCCTGGCCACGGGGCTTGCCGCGCCCGCGTACGCCCAGGCGTCCACCTCCACCGCCATCCCCGCCCCCGCCTCCGTCCGCTACGACACCCCCGCCGTGCACGCCACCGCGGCGTACCTGATGGACGCATCGACCGGGAAGGTGCTGTTCACCAAGGACGCCGACAACCGCCTGCCCATCGCCAGCATCACCAAGACGATGACCGCGTACGTCGTGCTGAAGACCGCCAAGCCCACGGACCTGGTGGAGATCCGGCGTGAGGACGTCCAGTACGCCGAGGACGGTGGCGGCACCACCGCCGACCTGCGGCCCGGCGACCGCATCCCCGTCGGGGAACTCCTGTACGGCCTGATGCTGCCCTCCGGCGCCGACGCCGCCCACGCGCTGGCCCGCACGTACGGACCGGGCGTCAAGGGCTTCGTCGCGAAGATGAACGCGACGGCGCGCGAGCTCGGCATGAACGACACCAAGTACGTCAACGCCGACGGCCTGCCCATGCCGGGCGGCGACGGCTACTCCACCGCCCACGACCAGACCGTACTGGCGGCCAAGGCGCTGCAGGTGCCGCTGATCAAGCAGGTCGCCGGGACGCGCTTCCACACGCTGGACGCCGACGACGAGCACCGCTCGTACAGCTGGCGCAACACCAACCGGCTGCTCGGCTCGCCGGGCGTGATCGGCCTCAAGACCGGCTTCACCCGGGCGGCGGGATACACGCTGGCGTTCGCGGGCGAGCGCGACGGGCGCACGCTGGTGGGCGTGCTGCTCGGCGAGTCCAACTCGGCCCGCCGCTTCGACACGGCCGACGCCCTCCTCTCCTGGGGCGCCGCCCGCGCCGCCGCCTGACCCGCGCCCGCCCCCGCGTGCAACCCTCCGCGGCGCCTGCCTGCGACTGGTGGCGATCTCGGCTTTGGACTGCTGCCTCCGGAGCGCCCTCCTCCCCGCTCCATCTCGATCTTGGTGGGCGGGAGCCGCTGTTCGGAGGTCGCGGTGACGACGACCACATGGCCGGCGTAAGTCACCCGGTCGGTGGCGGGGATGCTGGGCACGCCACGTCATCGAGAGCCACGAGCGATCCTCGCTCGTTCATGGCCGAGAAGATGCGCAAGTTGTTCCGTCGTGGAGAAGGTCCCGGCGGCGACCACCGGAGCGTCGTAACTGACGCCCCGTAGCCGGTCCGGGATGATGGCGGCGGCGTAGGAAAGGCAGCGATCGGCGATGCCGTTGGGGGCGTCGCTCGGCTGACCTGTCGCGACGGCAAGGTCCCAACCGTGCACGATCGTCTCGACGGTGAAACCGCGCGCCGCCTCCAACGCCGTGCACGGTCCCCAGGGCGGGATGACCGCGTCGTCACCCGCCAGCGGTGCACCAGGCCTCTCGAATCGAGGTCGACAACGTTGCGTACGTGGGGGCGAGTTCCGCATCGGGAACGCTGCTGATCACGTGAGGGATGTCCCGTGTCGGGACACGCCGGGCGGTGGCGAGTCCACGGTGCGCGGTGCCGATGAGATGACCCATCAGGCTCCGAACATCGAAGTCCTCGCAGGGAGTGCGAGTGTCGAGGTGCCTCGTAGGCACCGCCGCCATCAACCGCGTTACCCAGCCCAGGGCATCGAAGTAGTCCTGCCGTTGCCGCGCCATAGTCACGCGATCATGGTAGCCGTTGGACGCCGATGGCCCGAGGCGTCTGGCCCTCAGCGGACGTCGCGGGGGCGGAACTGGATGCTGATGCGCGGCCCCGCCGACCGGGCCGTCTTCGGGATGGCGTGCTCCCACGTGCGCTGGCAGCTCCCGCCCATCACGATGAGATCCCCGTGCCCGAGGTCGCGCCGGATGGACGGCCCGCCGCCGCGCGGCCGGAGCAGGAGCGGGCGGGGGCTGCCCACCGAGACGATCGCCACCATGGTGTCCTCGGTGCTGCCCCGCCCGATCGTGTCGCCGTGCCAGGCCACGCTGTCGCGGCC
The DNA here is from genome assembly GCF_006334985.2 of Nonomuraea phyllanthi. Taxonomy (GTDB): domain Bacteria; phylum Actinomycetota; class Actinomycetes; order Streptosporangiales; family Streptosporangiaceae; genus Nonomuraea; species Nonomuraea phyllanthi. Next base: position 227,561 of record NZ_VDLX02000008.1, on the reverse strand, counting down.
GTCGCGGTAGAAGCAGAGCCCGGCGGTGCGGAACGGCTCTCCCAGCTCCCGCTCGTAGTGCTCGTTGAGCGCCCGGCGGCAGTCGTCGAGCACCGGATCGGGCAGGGGCTCGCCCTCGTCGTAGAACTTGAGCAGCCGCGGCACGTCGACCACCCGGTCGTACATGCGACGCCGCTCCGCGTGCCACGGCACCGCGTCGACCAGCCGCTCGAACAGCGTGTCGGCGCCCGAGAGCCAGCCCGGCAGCAGGTCGATCCAGGCGCCGCGGCCGAGCTGGGTGCGACGGACCGCGGCGCCCAGCGGACCGACCCCGAGCTCCTCGTCGAGCCCGAGCAGAGATGCTTGGAACGAGGATGTCATGGTGTCGATCCTACGCCATGCTTCAAACACGTATTCGACTGCGTGGGGTGGAAGGGTGTCAGCCGCCGCAGGCGGCGAAGACGAACGTGTCCTTCAGCATCGTGTACCGATCCCTGACGCGCACGGCGCCCGTCTCGGTGTCGATCTGGACGATCGTCATCGTGTCGCCGCCGGAACGATGGCGCGTCAGGTGCAGGGTGACCTGCGTGTCACCGGTCCAGTCGATCATGTGGAGCTCCCCGGCCGGGAGCTTGATCCTCCTGCGGGCGGTGACCTGGTCGGTCTGCAGGTCGTACACGACGAGCTGCGGCTTGGCGCCCATCACGGCGCTCGCGACGGTGCGGCCGTCGGCGGACAGCGCCTGCGGCCCGTTCGCCACCACGACCTGCGGCGGCGTGCCGCGCAGGATCCGCTCGCCGGTGTCGGCGTAGACGGCGAGATCGACGACGGACTCGCCGGCGTCGACGCTGGTGAGGATCTCGTGGCCGTCGAAGCTGAACCCCAGCACCGACAGGTCGGCGGGCACGGTGCCGAGCCGTGCGCCGGTGGCCGTGTCGAACACGCGCGTCCCGCCGTCGGTCGTCGCGGCCAGCCGGCCGCCGTCGTCGGACAGCAGCAGGGTCACCCCGTCCTGCCGCACGCGGGGCAGCGCGTTCGCCGCGAACAGCGTGACGCCACCGCCGAGCGTGCGCACCGCCAGCCTGCCCTTCTTGGTGAAGTACGCGACGCGCAGGCCGTTCCCGCTGACGGCGACGGGCGCCGGGGCGTACCGCACCGACCTGCCCTTCGTGTCGAGGGCGACGCCCTGCGCGTCGGGCAGGACGCCGCGCTCGCCGCTGTGCATGACGAGCCGCCAGTCGCCGCACGGCCGCTCCTCGCCCTTGACCGTGCACTTCTTGATGGAGGCGTAGCGGATGGCGTCGTGCCCGGAGTGCGGGACCGCCCGCCGGTCCGTGCTCGGGCTCGCGAGTCGGTCGGCGGTCGCACCCGCGAGCCGGTCGGCGGTCGAGCCCGCGTGCGCGACACCGGGTGCCGCGACCAGGGCGGCGGCCACGACGACGGTGAGAATCCTTGCTCGCATGTCGTTCACTCCCCTGCCGTGACGGACGCGTACGCGGACTTGCTGACGCTGTATCGGTCGTTCTGCGTGACCCGGCCGGACTCGGGATCGACGGTGAGCACCCGTACCACCGTCGTCTCCCCTCCGCCGCCGCGCCGCACGCTCGCGTGGAGCCGCCCGCCGGCGTCCCACCACGCGGCGTGAACCTCCGTGTCCGACTCGAGCGGCAGGCCGGCGCTCGCGGACAGCTCGCCGGTCCGCAGGTCGTACGTCCGCACCCGCGGCGGCCGCTTCCTGTCGGCGTCGCCCCAGCTGAAGGCGGCCACCGTGTGCCCGTCGGCGGCCAGGGCGAAGGCGACGGCCCCCGCGACCACCTGGGGCGGCGTGCGCTTGACCGAGCCACCGGCGAGCGCGTGGGCGGCCAGCCGGGTCGTGTTGTCGCTCAGGACGCGCTGGGTCAGCACCTCGTCGCCGTCGCCGCTGAAGCCGAGCACGATGTCACCGCGCGGCAGCGTCGCGACGTGGCCGGTCGCGACCGTGACGACCTTGGCGGGCCCGCCCCGCGACGAGTAGGCGCGGTCGATCGAGACCTTGTCGCCGGTGGGTGACAGCATCAGGCTGACCGAGCCGCCGCCGACCGCCTTCGGCAGCGGCCTGGCCGGGCCGCCCGCGACCGGCTGGACGACCAGGCGGTGGTCGCCGGCGCGTTCGTACGCCATCACGCGGCCGTCCGCGCTGATCGCGAACGCGCTGTCCTCGGTGCCGGCGGCGCCGCGCACGACGACCTGCCGGCCGTCCCGCATGATCAGTCTCCAGCCGCCGCACGGATGGTCGATGGGGCTCTTCTTGCTGCTGCAGGTCTTGACCCAGGCCGCGCGGGCCGCCGGGGCGCCCGTCCGGGCGTGGGCGGCGCCGGCGCCGAGTCCCAGCCCGGCGATGACCGCCGGCGCCAGCAGCGCGGCGGCCATTGAGGGGTGTTTCATGACGTGTGATCCTCTCGCTCACCCCCTTAGACCCGGGCCTGGCGCGTGCGGTTGGTCACAGGTCGGCCACGGAGGGACGGGAGCCGGGCCGCCGCGCGGGCTAGAGGTAGGACCTGGTCGCGGTCACAAGCTCGGGCGTGGCGCCGGGAAGGTCGATGGCGAGGGCCGACTCGGGGGTGCGCTCGCGCACGTCCTGATCGCGGATCGCGAACACGGCCGGGGCGACCCCGACGTCGCCGTAGCGGCCGGCCACGGCCTCGCCGACGGCCCGCCGCACGTCGCGGACCACCTCGTCGGTGGTGTGGCCGGGGCCGGAGGCGGCAAGATAGCCCAGCATCCCGGCGAAGCGCAGCTCCTCCTCCGCGGCGGGGCGCTGCGCGGGCTGCACGGGGCGGTCGAGCCAGAAGACCTTGCCCGCCAGGAACGCCTCATAGCCGGCGCCCTCGCGGCCCAGCACCCGGGCCGTGCCGGCGAGCAACTCCCCGAACTCGGCCAGCTCCGCCCCGGGCGGCAGGTCCGTGGTGACGAACAGGGGCACGATCAGCGCGTCGAGCATAGGACTATCCCTCCGTGAGGTGCCTCATGGTAGAGGCGCGCACCGACAATCGGCGGTCACGCCACTCCCGGGGCCCGGCGGCTACCGGTTTCTCACCTGGGGGATCCACCCGCCGGCCAGGACCATGGCGCGCTGGCGGGCGGACAGGCGGTGGCGCAGGAGCATGTCGCCGCAGCGGATCTCGTCCCCCTTCTCCACCGCCTCGCGCAGCCCCTCCAGCCGTAGCTCGTCGCCCTGCCGAAGCCGGTCGTAGTCGGCCTCGTCGGTGAACTCCAGGGCCAGCACGCCGAAGTTGGCGAGATTCTGCCAGTGGATGCGGGCGAACGACTTCGCGACCACTACCCGGAGCCCCAGGTGGCGGGGGACGATGGCGGCGTGCTCGCGGGAGGAGCCCTGGCCGTAGTTGCGCCCGCCGACGACGGCGTGCGGCCCGGCGGCGCGGGCCCGCTCGGGGTAGCCGTCGTCGATCTGGCCGAAGGCGAAGTCCGACAGGGCCGCGATGTTGCTGCGGTACGGCAGCGCGCGGGCCCCGGCCGGCAGGATCTCGTCGGTGGAGATGTCGTCGCCCACCTTGAGCAGGACCGGCAGGGTGAGCGCGTCGGGCAGCGGGTCGAGCTCGGGCAGCGCGCCGATGCTCGCCGCCTTGACGAGCTCCACCTCGCGGGCCTCCTCGGCGGGCGGCGGGCGCTGGATCAGCGCGGCGGTGGCGCTCGCGGTCCGCGGCGGCCGTACCTCCGGGTGGTCCTGACCGAGGTCGCGCGGGTCGGTGATGGCGCCAGTGAGCGCCGCCGCGGCGGCGGTCTCCGGCGAGCAGAGCCAGACGGAGTCGTCGTGAGTGCCGGAGCGGCCGGGGAAGTTCCTGGGCACGGTGCGCAGGCTGTTGCGGCCCACCGCCGGGGCCTGGCCCATGCCGATGCAGCCGAGGCAGCCGGTCTGGTGGACGCGGGCGCCGGCCTCGACCAGCGTGGTGATGGCGCCGCTCTTGGACAGGTCGGCGAGGATCTGCCGCGAGGTCGGGTTGACCTCCATCGAGACCTGCGGGTGCACCTGCCGGCCGCGTACGGTCTCGGCCACGACCGCGAAGTCGCGAAGCCCCGGGTTGGCCGACGAGCCCACCACGACCTGGTGGACCGGCTCGCCCGCCGCCTCCCGCACCGGGATCACGTCGCCCGGCGAGCCGGGGCGGGCGATCAGCGGCTCCAGCCGGGACAGGTCGATCTCGTCCTCCAGGTCGTAGCCGGCGTCCGGGTCGGCGGCCAGCTCGGTGAAGTCGCCGGCGCGGCCCTGCCCGTCGAGGAACTCGCGGACCCGCTCGTCGGCGGGGAAGACCGAGGTGGTGGCGCCCAGCTCGGCGCCCATGTTGGCGATCACGTGCCGGTCCATCGCGCTCAGCGTGCGCAGCGCCGGCCCGTGATATTCGATGACCTTGTTGACGCCGCCCGCCACGCCGTGGCGGCGCAGCATCTCGAGGATGACGTCCTTGGCGCTCACCCACGCCGGCAGCTCGCCCGTCAGCCGGATCCCCCAGACCCGCGGCATGGTCACGAACAGCGGCTGCCCGGCCATGGCCATCGCCACCTCCAGGCCGCCCACGCCGATCGCCAGCATGCCCAGCGAGCCGGCGGCGCAGGTGTGGGAGTCGGCGCCGGCCAGCGTTCTGCCCGGGACGCCGAAGTGCTGCATGTGGGTGGGGTGGGAGACGCCGTTGCCGGGCGGCGAGTACCAGATGCCGAAGCGGCGGCAGGCCGAGCGCAGGAACAGGTGGTCGGCCATGTTGCGCTCGTCGGCCTGCAGGAGGTTGTGGTCGACGTACTGGACGGCCACCTCGGTGCGGACGCGGTCCAGGTCCAGCGCCTCCAGCTCCAGCATCACCATCGTGCCCGTGGCGTCCTGGATCAGCGCCTGGTCGACGCGCAGGCCGATCTCCTCGCCCGGCCGCGGCTCGCCGCAGACCAGGTGGGAGCCGATCAACTTCTGGGTCAGGTTCACTGCCGTCCACCCCCCGACGCGGGCTGGATCGCCTACCCGGCCCGGCCGGGCCGAAACCGGCGGCCGGTAAGATCGCGGGCATGGCGGCGGCTCTCCTGATCACCGGCACCGTGGGCGTGGGCAAGACGTCCGTGGCCGACGCCGCGGGCGATGTGCTGGCCGACGAGGGCGTCCCCAACGCGGTGATCGACCTCGACTGGCTGCGGCGCTCCTGGCCCTCGCCGCCGGGCGACCCGTTCAACGGCGGCCTGGCCCTGCGCAACCTGCGCGCCGTGGCGGCGAACTTCCTCGCTTCGGGGGCGGAGCGGCTGGTGCTGGCCGGTGTCATCGAGGACCGGGGCGAGCGCGCACGGTACGAGGAGGCGCTCGGCGTCCCGCTCACCGTGTGCCGTGTACGACTACCGCTCGCGGAGACGCGGCGGCGGCTGCGGGGCCGGCACGTGCTCGACCCGGAGGGGCTTGACTGGCACCTCGCCAGGGCCGGGGAATTGGCGGCCATCCTTGACACGGCGAAGGTCGAGGACTTCTCTGTGGACGGCACCAGCGCCCCGAGGCGGGTCGCGGAAGAGGCGATCGGCAGGTGGCGGCCCTAGCGGTCGGTCGATCCACCGGCCCTAGCGGTCGATCCACTCGTCCTCGAGGGCCGAGTGCACGATCGAGTCGCGCCAGCCGTGCGGCGTGTGGACGTGGTGCCGGATCCGCCCCTCCTCCACCATCCCGGCGGTCAGCATGGCGAGCTGGGCGGGGAGGTTGGCCGGGGCGCGGGCGCCCCAGATGCGGTGCAGGCCGAGCTCCTTGAAGCCGAACGACAGCAGTAATCGGACGAGGTCGGTGCCGATCCCCCTGCCCCACTGGTGGGGGTGGAGGCCGAAGCCGATCTCAGCGCTGTGCGGGTGGTCGGTCTCGACGTGCAGGCGGGCCACGCCGATGACGTCGTGGTGGGTCCGGTCGACGACGGCCAGCACGTAGAGCAGGCGCGGCTGCGCCGAGGCGGCCTCCATGGCCTGCTCGACGAGCCTGGCCACGTCGTCCTGGGTGCGCGGCGCGAACGGCATGTGCTGGGTGGCGGTGGCGTCGCCGTAGACGGCGTGCAGGCAGGGCACGTCGGCCTCCGTGACGTCACGCAGGCCGAGCCGATCGCCGTCATATGAGACCCGCCGCATTCGCCGACGGTAACGCGAGTCCCGCGATCTCTACAAGCCCATGTCAAGTGGCGAGTTGACTACCGTAGGCGCGCGCGACGAGTTCGGCGACGGCGCCGTGGGAGCCGAGGGGCTCGGCGTGCCCGGCCTCGATCGTGGCGGCGGCCCGCTCGACGATGCCGGCGGGGGCCTCGTGGCCGATCATGCAGGGCGCGATGGCCAGCCGCTCCGCGCCCGCCGCACGGAGCCGCTGGGCGGCCACGCCCACGCCCGGCTCGCTGTCGAGCGAGGCCGCGACCACGGGCAGGGTGAGCCTGGAGGCCAGGAGCACCGCCGTGGCCTGCACGGCGTGCACGGCGTGCTCGCCGCCCACGGTGCCGAGGATGACGGCGTCGACGGGGCTGGAGACGTTCAGCAGGCGTACGCGGTCGACCCTCGCCAGGCCGCGCTCGGCGAGCCTGATGTGCAGGGCCTCGGCCAGCAGCGGGTGCGGGCCGAGCGCCTCGGTGACGACGGCGCTGCTGCCGGTGGCCGCCACGGCCTTGCCGATCTCGGCCATGACGACGGGATCGTCCCAGGTGAGCAGGGGCACGATGACGGCGTCGCGGCCGGTGGGCAGGGAGTCCGCCAGATCGGTGACGCTCGTCAGCAGGACCTCGATCTGCGGGTTGTCGACGCGTACGACGGCCGCGATCTCCTCGGCCACACCGGCCGTGGCGCCTGGGGTGGCGAGCACGAGCACGGGGGCGTCCGGCGGCAGGGACGTGGGCACGGGACGGCGGTGGCGACCGCCGCCCGGCCGGGGGGAACGTTCACGTACAGGCAGGCTCACAGGCGGGCAGTTTATGCCCATCCGGAGGCCGTTGTTCTGTGAATAGGTGGCGATTCCGTCACAACGCGAACCGTGCGCACGAGATCACATCGTGATCCCACTATACGTTGACATATCCATACAAAGCGGGAAATCTGAAGCAACTAGAAACGCGTTCTAGAGCGACCCTCACAGACCCGTCCCCTCGGAGGATGGCGATGAAGCCGTTCTACGTCCGCGAGCTCAGTGTCTATCCCGTCGGCCGCCGCAGGGTGCTCCTGCTGGCCACAGCAGTCCTGGCGAGCCTGGTGGCCAATTTCGAGACCACCCTCGCCACCATCCTGCCCCTCCTCATGGACGACCTTCGCATGTCGCTCACCGAGTACGGGCAGATCGCGGCACTGTCGGTCCTGGTGGGAGGGATCTCGGCCGGGTTCGGCGGCATCCTGTCCGACCGCTGGGGGCGGGTCACGATCCTGGTGCCCACCCTGACCGTCACCGCCGCCTGCAACTTCCTGCTGGCCACCGTGGACAGCGTGGCCGAGCTGTTCTGGATCCGGTGCCTGATGCTCTTCATCGAGGGCGCCGGGATCACCATCACCGCCTCGCTGGTGCGCGACTTCTCGCCGCGCATGGGCCGGGCGCAGGCGTTCGGGTTCTGGACGTGGGGGCCGGTCGGGGCCTCGTTCCTGGCCTCGTTCATCGCGGGGTTCACGCTGCCGCTGTTCGGCAACGCCTGGCAGTCGCAGGCGATCATCATGGGCGTCGTGTCGCTGACGATGTGCGCGATCATCATCTGGAAGATCGCCGAGCCGTCGGCGGCGCTGCGCGCCCAGGTGGTGGAGGCCGAGCAGGCCATCCAGGCCGAGGAGGGCGCCGCGCACGGCCGGCTGCGGGAGCTGTTCAAGCATCCGCACCTGTGGGCGCACGTCCTCGGCAACACCGGCTGGCAGGTGCTCTACTGGACGTTCGCGATCTTCGGCCAGACCATCCTGACCGGCGCGTTCGGCATGGACCCGGCCGCGGCCAACCGCGTCGTGGCGCTGGGCATCGTGCTCAACGCCCTGACCGTGGTGGCCGTCGGCCGGATGTCCGACAGGACGCGGCTGCGCAAGCCGTTCGTCGCCGTGGGCACGGTGCTGACCGCGCTCCTGCTGGTCTACCTGATCTCGCTCGTCGGCCCCGGCGTGCCCGCCGCCCAGGTGACGGTGGTGTACGCGCTGCTCTACCTGTTCATGGGCATCGCGTACGTGCCCTGGATGGCGAACTTCTCCGAGAACGCCGAGGACGTCGATCCCCGGCTGCAGGGCTCCGCGCTGGGCATCTGGGGCATGGTCGTCCGCGTCATGATCGTGGTCATGCTGGTGGTCTCCCCCATGGTGGTCGAGGCCTCCGGCTGGCGGACGTGGCTGATCGTGGGACTCGCGGGGCAGGTCGTGTTCCTGGCGTCGATGGCCGCCTTCAAGGGCCGCTGGTCTAACGCGACGGCACCACGACCGACTGCGGATTCCCCGGGGCGTACACCGTGATGCCCTGCGGCAGCGACTTGAGCTTCTCGATCTCGGCGCACGCGGGGCACTTGTCGTAGCCGTCCTGCCTGGCCCGGTTCGCGTCCGCCTCCGCCCTGGCCTGGGCGACCTTCGCCTGGGCCTCGGAGACGGCCGCCGCGGCGGCCAGCGAGCGGTCCACGGCCTGCTGCACCTCGCCCGGCAGCGTCACCTTGACCAGGGTGAAGCGCAGCCCGGTCAGGAAGTCGCCGCCCAGCGTGACCGGCAGGTCGCGGGCCAGCGAGGCGTTGACCGCGTTCTGGACCTTGGCGATGTTGGCGTTGCTGTCCTGCGGCCTGAGCGCGGAGCTCTCCAGCAGCGAGCAGGACGGCACCAGCTCGGCGCAGCGCATGGCGCCGATCTGGCCGCGCAGCGCGTTGTCGATCACCGGGCGGACCGCCTGGCCGAAGAACGCGGACCAGCCGTCGTCGCCGTCCCAGGCGTAGAGCGAGCGCTCGTCCTGGGCGCGGAAGGTCCGCGTGCCGTACTTGTCGTCGAACCGCTTCAGCGTCTCGTGGTCCAGGTTGAGCGTGAAGTAGAGCGTGCCCTCGATGCCGAGGTTCACGCCGTCGCTGCTCGGCACCGTCACCACGTCCACCCCGAGCGTGGTGGCCCGCTTGGCGTCGGCGGTGATCGTGTAGAAGCGCTGCTGCGCCGGGTAGACGTGCGCGGAGGACCACATGCCGGTCCAGGTCACGCCGGAGCCGGGGTCGATCACCTGGCGCACCCGGTTGTCGTCGAGCGGGCCGCCGTCGCGGATGACGGCCACCTCTCCTCCGCCGGTGGTCTCCAGGCCCCCCACGCCCCCGATGAGGAGGGGGATGCCGACCAGCGCGGCGAGGACGATCAGAGCGATTCTCATCCGTACCCCTTCCCGCGGGCGGCGTCGGCAGCCGCCGCCCGCGGCTTTCGCGGCGATGGGAGGGACGGTCCGGCGGAGCGGCCGGAGGGGTCACGCGAACGGGCCGACCTGGCCGGGCAGCGGGGCCTTGGCCGGCGGCGCGGCGGCGGCGTCGAGGTCGCCGGTGTCCGGGGCGATGGCCAGGCCCAGTGCCGTGATCGCCAGGGCGCCGACCACGTAGATCGACACCGCGAGGGTGGAGCCGTACGCGTCGAACAGCTTGAGCGCGATGACCGGGGCCAGCGAGCCGCCGACGATGCCGGCCACCTGGTAGCCCATGGAGGCGCCGCTGTAGCGCAGCCGGGTGCTGAACAGCTCGGCGATGAACGCCGCCTGCGGGCCGTACATGATGGCGTGGGTGACCAGCGCCATCACGGCGGCCAGCGCGATCAGCGGGAACGACTTGCTGTCCAGCAGCGGGAAGAACGCGAACACCCACACCGCCGCGCTGATCGCGCCCGCGAGGTAGACCGTGCGCCGGCCGAACCGGTCGGACAGCGCGCCGGCCAGCGGGATGAGCACGAGTTGCAGCGCCGAGCCGATGAGCACCGCGTTCAGCGCGTACGAGCGGGGCAGCTCCAGCACGGTGGTGAGGTAGACGATGATGAACGCGGTGAAGGTGTAGAAGGCCACGTCCACCCCGATCCGGGCGGTGAAGGCGGACAGCAGGGCGCGCGGGTGCGTGCGCAGCACCTCGACCAGCGGCATCCGCGCCTTGGCGCCCCGCTCCTCGACCTCGGCGAACATCGGCGACTCGGTGACCTTCAGCCGCACCCACAGGCCGACGAAGACCAGCAGGCCCGACAGCAGGAACGGCACCCGCCAGCCCCACGACTGGAAGGCCGCGTCGGACATCGTGAACGACATGACGGTGAGCAGCCCGGTGGCCAGCACGTAACCGGCGGGCACGCCGACCTGCGGCCAGCTCGCGTTGAAGCCGCGCCGCCGCCCGTCGCCGTGCTCCAGCGACATGATGACCGCGCCGCCCCACTCGCCGCCGAGCCCGAGGCCCTGCACGAACCTGAGCAGCGCGAGCAGGACCGGCGCCAGGACGCCGACGCTCGCGTAGCCGGGCAGCACGCCGATGAGGAAGGTCGAGGCGCCCATCACCAGGAGCGTCACCACCAGGACCGTCTTGCGGCCCGCCCGGTCGCCGAAGTGGCCGAAGACGATGCCGCCGAGCGGCCGGGCGACGAACGCCACGGCGTTGGTGGTCAGCGACGCCAGCGTGGCGTTGAGCGGGTCGAGCGACGGGAAGAACAGCTGGGGGAAGACCAGGGTCGCGGCGGTGGTGTAGAGGAAGAAGTCGTACCACTCCAGCGACGTGCCGATCAGGCTGGCGAGGATCACCCGCCGGGTCTGTTGCGCGGAGCCTGACATCGATCGCTCCTCGATTCATCTAGGGGGTTGCTTATCAACATAGGAATCGTTGAACAATTCGACAAGAGGTTTGCTCCATGATTTCCTGTCGATGTGGATAACGTGGTTGCCGACCTCTCCCAGGACCGCTCCCGCCTGGGCCGCAGCAGCACCGCGGAGCTGGTCGCCGACATCCTGCGCGACCGCATCAGCGAGGGCTTCTTCCGTCCGGGCCAGCGCCTGTCGGAGGAGTCGATCTCGGAAGGGCTCGGCGTGTCGCGCAACACGCTGCGGGAGGCGTTCCGGCTGCTTGGCCACGAGCGGCTGCTCGACCACAAGCTCAACCGGGGCGTGTTCGTCCGGCTCCCGTCCGCCGAGGACGTCTCCGACCTCTACCACGTGCGCCGCGTGCTCGAAGGGGCCGCCGTACGCCTCGCCCCTCCCCCTGAAGCGCTGGCCGTGATCAAGGAGGCCGTGCTCGACGCCGAGCGGGCCGCCGCCGAGGACGACTGGCAGCGCGTCGGCACCGCCAACATCCGCTTCCACCAGGCGCTCGTCTCGCTCAACGGCAGCCCGAGGATCGACGAGGCCATGCGCCAGCTGCTGGCCGAGCTGCGGCTGGTCTTCCACGTGATGGAGAACCCGCGGGCCTTCCACGAGCCGTTCGTCGACCGCAACCGCACGCTGCTCGGCCTCATCGAGTCCGGGCCGCCCGAGCGGGCCGCCGCGTACCTCGACGACTACCTCGACGACGCCGAACGGCTGCTGATCGACGCCTACGCGCCGTAACGTGGGCGCATGGACCGGATCTTCACCGTCGACGAGGCCCGCGCGCTGCTCCCCCAGGTCATCGAGGACGCCCGCGTCGTGATCGCCGCCCGCGCCGACCTGACCGAGATCGAGCACGACCGGCGCGCCGGGCGCGCGTCCCCGCTCGGCGGCCTGCCGGAGGTCAAGGGGCTGCAGGCCCGCGTCGAGGAGATCGTCAGCGCGTGGATCGAGCAGGGCATCGAGGTCAAGGGCATCGCGCCGGTGCTGGTCGACTTCCCCGCCGTGCTGGACGGCGTGTCGGTGCGGCTGTGCTGGATCGAGGGAGAGACGGAGCTCGGCTGGTATCACCGTACGGAACTGGGCTTCGCGGGACGGCGACCTCTGAGCCATGTCCCACCTACCGGTTGATGAACCGGAAGGTTGAACACCAGGCTCCTCCCTGACAAGGTCGCCGTGGTCCACGGCGCGGGCGGCTCGATCGGCGTCGCGGGCCTTCGCCCGCGAGGGCGCCAGGGTCTTCCTGGCGCTGGTGCCGCGCTGGTGGGGCCGCACTCCCTCAGACCTCATGGAGGTCCGTACGGGCGGGCGCTGGAGACCGTCACGCTCTCACAGGACGGTCCGCGGCGACGGGCCGCGGGGCGGCAGGGAGTCGATGGACCGCCTGGCCGCGCTGCTCGCCTAACGATCGGGCAGGCCGATCAGGGCGTACGGGGCCCACAGGTCGGGCTCGGCGGGGCCGTACAGGTCGCGCAGTTCCAGCACGGCCTCGCGCAGCGCCCTCGCCGGGCCGGCGCCGGCGCGGAGCCGGGTGTGGAAGTCCCGCGTCAGGGCGGTGGTGACCTCGGGAGAGACGGGCCAGAGCGGGAGGAGCACGGCTCGGGCGCCGGCGTGGAGCAGCGCGTACGCCAGGGCGCCCACGCCGTCCTCCTGGCGCGCGCTCTCGGACGCGCTCCGGTCGGCGCTCTCGTGCGCGCTCCGGTGGCCGCTCCCGGGCACGCTCCGGTGGGCGGCGAGGACGACGAGCCGGGCGTCCATGTCCACGGCCCCGCCCATCAGCCGGCGGGCCGTCAGCGGACCGTCGGCCAGCCCGATGCCCGAGCCGAACGGGTCGAGCGGGTCGAAGATCCCGGGGCACGACAGGTGGACCACGTCCCAGGCGCCGTTCAGGAGGTCCGCGGTGGCGTCCGGGCCGGTGCGGGGCGTGGTGCCGAGCACGGCGGCGGCCTCGTGCGCGGCCCCGCCCCGGGGCTCGGCGTCGTACCCGAGGACCAGGGACCGGGTCGCGGCCGAGGGTTCCCTGCGGGCGAGGCGGGTCAGGGCGGCGACGGACGGGGCGTAGGTGACGGGGAACCGTTCGAGGAGCGTGCGGCCGTCCGGGGCGAGCGCGTGGAGCGGGATCCGGTGGAGGCCGGCGTACGGGACGAGGCAGAGATGGTCCAGGCCGTCGCCGAGCGCTTCGAGCACGTCCGCGAGGAGGAGGTCGGCCAGGCGGCGCCAGAGCGCGGCACGGTGGCGGCGCGCCTCGATGTCCAGCAGGCCCGGCCGTCGGCCGCCGACGGTGGCGGCGAAGCCGGCCAGCAGGTCGCGGTCCACCGTGGTGGGGAAGGCCCTGGGCGCCGGCCACCCCGTGCGGTGCGCGAGCACGGTCACGCTCTCCTCGCCGACGTGGAACCCCAGCAGCGCCACCGTTTCGGGGGCGGTCCGCTCCCCCTGCTCTGGGGAGGCGACGAGCGCGCCGAACTCGGCCCGGCCCGGCGCGCTGCCCGTGCGCAGCGCCACGTACTCGGGGGCGTGGGGCTCCATCCGCCGCCACAGCTCCTCCACGTCGGCCCGGACGGCACGTGCCCGCCGCAGGAACATCGCTGCTCGCGCCGGGTCGCGCGTGTTGCGGGCGGCCGAGACGAGGGTTCGCGCGACGCCGAGCCCGTGCCGCTCGCCCTCCAGCACCTCACGGGCCACACCTGGCGGCTCGAACAGCCGGCCCTCGTCCCCCTCGCCGCCGAGGCGGGGGTGACCGGTGAGGTGGAGGCCCAGCTGGGCGGCCCGGGTGCGTGACGTCGCCTGCTCCACGTGCCTCCACGCGGTCATGCCGCGCCCCAGCCGGACGGCGAGCCCGATGGCCCGGCCCGAGACGTGGCCCAGCTCACCGGCCCGTTCCGCGTCGGCGAGGGCGGCCGGCAGATCCCCCAGCTCCTCGGCCGCGACGGACCGCTGGTGCAGGGCGGCCGCCAGCTCCAGGTCGTGCCCGAGGCGCTCCAGCAGCCCGACGGCCTCGGACAGCTGCCGGTGGGCGCGGGCGTACGATCCGGCCGCCACGCCGAGCGCGCCGAGGCGGCTCAGGGCCTGCGCCTCCCCCGCCTCGAACCCGATCTCCCGCGCCAGCGCCACGGCCTCCACCAGATCGGACTCGGCCCGGAGGGCGGGCCCGACCTGGGAGCGCATGATGAGCGCCAGAACCAGGTGGCGCTTCCGCCCGCCGGCGCGTTCGAGGTCCACGGCCCGCCCGGCGAAGAGCTCGGCCTGGTCCGTCGAGCCGCGCAGCAGGCAGATCAGGCCGAGGTCGGCGAGACACTCCGCGAGACTCCCCCGGCCCTCCCCCGAGGCTTCCCGCCCTCTCTGGTGGCCGCGCCGATCCGCCGCCGGATCCCGCCCGGCCTCCGGGTGACGTCCGCGGTCCTCCGCCCGATGCGCAGGGCCGCCGGATTCCTCCCAGATCGAGATGGCCTCCCGGTACAGCCCTTCTGCCTGCGGCAGCTCGTCCAGCTTCAGGTGGAGTGCCGCCTTCCCGGCGAGCAGGGGGGCTCGGAGCGCGCGCCAGACCGGCGACGTCAGCGGCGCCAGGCCCTCGTCGAAGGCGCGGGCGGCCTCCTCCCAGCGGGCCTGGTCCGTACGGACGCGGCCGAGCAGGTCGAGCGCCCGCGCGAGAGCGGCCGGGAAGGCGGCGCCGGAACCGAGCGCCACGGTGGCCGCCTCGGTGAGGTGTTCGGCGGCCTCCTCCAGGCGACCGAGGTCCCGCGCCGCCGCGCCGAGGTTGCGGAGGTGGTCGGTCATGAGGTCGTCGCGGAGGGCGCGGCCGCGGGTGGCGTACGCGTGTGCGGCTAGCGGGTCCTCCAGCGCGCGGCAGTAGGCGGAGAGCTTGGCCAGCAGGAACGACAGGTCCCCCGGGACGGGCGGGTGGCTGCCGGCGGCACTCTCGGCGAGGGCTCGCTCGGCCAGGGCTCGGGCGGTCTCCAGGTCGCCGGCGGCCTCCGCCTCCTCGATGCGGAGCCGGCTCTCCAGCCGGCCCGTCCGGTCGCCGCCCGCCCTGATCGCCTCCGTCAGGGTCGCCTGGCCGCGCGCCGCGTCCCCGAGGGCCAGCTGGATCGCCGCCAGCCGTGACAGCAGCTCCGCGTCCGGTCCCCCGCCCATGGCGGCGATGAGCTCGAACACGCCCACACGCTCCGGCGCGCCGGCACGCGATCCCGGCTCGCCATCCCCTCCTGATCCGCCGTGACGCCCCACCTCCTGGCCTTGAGCTTCGCTGCTGTGCTGGGCTTCCCTGGTGTGCTGGGCTTCTCTGTCGTGCAGCGGGCCTTCCTGGTGCTGTGCCGATCCTCTCGGGGCGGCCGGGCCGCCGGGCCGTGCCGTGCGGCCACCCCCCGATTCCCTGGGGCGAGAATCCGGAAGCTCCGCGCCCCCGTCGGGGAGCGCTGGGTCACGGTCCACGAGTGTCGGGGCGGCGTCCGCGGCTGCCGGGCCTGGGTCGGCGTGGGGTGGCCGGGTGCCGGGGAGCGGTGGGGCCAGGTGCGTGAGGGCGGTTTCGAGGGCCGTCCGGGCACGGCCGGGGTCTCCGCGTTCCTCCAGGGCGAGGGCGAGCCTGAACGAGGTGAGCGCCGCCTGCCGGGCCCGGCCGGCCAGGCCGAAGCCGGTCGCCGCCAGCTCCAGCGCCTCCACCTGGGCCTCCACGTCACCCGTACGGGCCGCCAGCGTGGCCACCCGGTCGTGCACGACCGCCTCCTTGAGAGGGTCGCCGGCCGCCGGCCCGAGCGCCGCGCGCAGCCGTTCCCAGGCGTCCTGCGACGAGCCCAGCCGCACCCCCAGCTCGGCCCACCACAGCGTGGCGACGAGCAGCGTCTCCCTGTCGCCCTCCGCCGCCGCCAGCCGCAGGGCGCGTTCCAGGTCGGCGGGCACGTCGTCGAGCCGGTCGAGCGCGATCAGGCAGGCGGCCCGCATGGTCAGCGCCGCCGCCTCCTTGGCGGGTGAGCGCAGCGTGGCGAACAGGGTGGCCGCCGCCCTGAACTCCTCCAGCGCCCGCTCCGTCTCCCCTTCTGCGTACGCGAGCACGCCCAGGTGGTAGCGCACGGAGGCGGCGCCGTCGTGGTGGCCGAAGGCCCGGTAGTCGCGTTCGGCCAGCTCGAAGGCCGCCCTGGCGCCGTCGGCGTGGCCGCGCTCGCGGCGGCGGCGCGCGATGCGGTACCACTCGTCGGCGGGCTCGCGCCACTCCCCCTTCCGCCGGACGATCTCCACGAGCCGGGTCTCGCAGGCCGCGGCGTGCCCGGGGTGGCCGCGCCGGGCCAGGAGCACGGCGTGCGCGTCGAGAGTCCGGCGCGCCTCCTCCCAGGCCCCGGCGGCCTCCAGCTCGATGGCGCAGGCGGCGATGCGCTCGCCCGCCGCCCTGAGGTCGTCCTGGTCGAGGGCCGCCCTGGCGGCGGGCACGAGCACCATGGCGGCCGGTCGCGGCTCGCCGAGCTCCAGATACAGCTCGCGGGCCCGGGCCGCGCAGGCCACCGTGCGCTCGGGGTCGCCGGAGGCCAGGGCGGCCTCGGCCGCGTACAGGTGCTGGGCGGCCTCCTCCTCGGCCTGCCCGGCGCTCTCGCACAGGGCGGCGGCGCGCAGGTGGTGCGCGAGGGCTCGGGCCGGGTCGCCCGCCTGGAGGAGGACCATGCCCATGTGCCCGAGTTGCCGCGCTTCGGAGCCGGCCGCGCCGAGGGCGCGGTAGATCGCGGCCGACCGCCCGAACGACTCCAGCGCCAGGTCCGGCTCTCCCAGCTCGTGGTGGACGAACCCCTGCGCGGTCAGCGCGTACGCCATCCGCGGCCCTTCCCCGAACGCCAGCGCGGCCCGGCCGAGCACGGCGCAGGCGGTGCGCCGCCGCCCGAGGCCGGCCAGCCGTTGCCCGGCCTCCAGCAGGAACTCGCCGGGCGAGTCGGCCAGCCGTTCCGCATGCGCCAGGAGCTTGATCGCCGCCCCGCCGTCCGGATGGTCCGGCAGGGCCAGCGCCAGCTCGGTGGCGGCCTGGGCGAGGCCCGGGTCGGGCGGCAGCGGACCGTCGAGCACCGCGCCGAGCCCGGCCGGCAGCTCCTGGTCGCCGTCCTGCGCGAGCGCGAACACCTCCTCCAGATCGCGCGCGTCGCCCCGGGCGGAGAATCGGGCCAGCAGCGCCTCGCACAGGACCCGCCGCGCGCTCCCCCGGTCGCGGGCGCTCGTCCCCGGTGGCTCCAGGCCATGGTGGGCGCTCTCCTGGTCACCGGTGGCCAGTTCCAGGCCGCGCCGGGCGTACGCCACCGCCTCGTCCAGGTCCTCCGCCCGTCCCGCGCGGGTGGCGCGCCGGCGCAGCACGTCGGAGACCAGCTCGTACGCCTCCGCCCGGACATCCGCGCCCCGCTCGGAAGGCCCGTCGCCGGAACCCAGGGCCTCGCGTAACGCGGCGACGGCCTCGTCGGCGTTCTCGACGGTGAGGTCGAGCCGGAGCGCCCGCCCGAGCAGCAGCAGGACCCTGGCCCTGGCCTCGTCCCGCTCCCCGTGGGCGGCCAGCGCGGCGCGGGCGGCGGCGATCGGCTCGGCCGGGTCCCCGCCGGTCACGACGGCCCGTCTGAGCAGCGCGTCCGCCAGGTCTGCGAGGAGCCCGGCGCGGCGTGGGTGCCCGTTCGGCGCGGCGGCGGCCGCCTCGCGCAGGGCTTCGACGGCGGTGTCCAGGTCGGCGGGCTCGCCGGTGACGGCGTACCGGTTCCAGCGGCGCTCGCCGAGCAGGGCGAGCCGGACGACGGGGTCGCTCCCGAGTCCGGGCTCCGCCTCGCCGGGCGGCACGTGGAGGGCCTCCAGCATCTCCGTCCCCGCTTCGAGCGAGCGATCGTCGCCGGTGACGATGTACCAGTCGACCAGCCCGGCCGCGTACGGGCCGAGCACGCCGGGGTTGGCCCACCGCTCGTGCCAGAAGTCCAGCGCGCACTGGCACACCCTGACGAAGGCCAGCAGGTCGCGGTCGGCGAACGACCCGGCCGCGCGCGCGTGGGCCAGCTCGACCAGCGCCAGCAGGGCCCGCGACCGGTCCTGGCCGCCCGGCGGGGTCTCCACGGCCGCGAGGTGGGCCCTGGCCAGCTCCTCGTCGCCGAACGCCGCCATGCCGAGCGCCGTGACCAGATCCCCCTCGTGGGACGGCTCCGCCAGCGCCGCCCTGAACAGCACGTGCACGGCGTCGTCGACGACCTCCCGCTCCCCCGTCTCGCCGAACAGCCGCATCAGCCCGTCGCCCAGCGCCGCCAGCGCGCCGGGCGCCCAGGCGGGGGCGGGCGAGCGGGCCGATTCGGGTAACAGCAGGTCTTCGAGCCGGTCGGCGACCTCGGGCTCGGGACGCGCCATGGCGCGCCGGACGAGGGCGTGGACGAGCAGCCCCACGTGCGGGTACGCGGCCGGGTCGACGTGCTGGAGCACCTCGTCCAGCAGCCCCGCCCACGTGCCGGCCGCGTCGGCGGGCGGCGCCTTCGGGCCGCGCAGCCGGGCGGGCATGCGCGCGGGGTCGGCAACGGCCACGGCGGCGAAGAACGCGCCCGCCACCGCGGCGTCCTGCGTGGCGTCGGGGTCGAGCCGGTGGCGGGCCAGGTGGAGCATCCCGATGAGCCGCCAGGTGGCCGCGTCGGACCGGTCGCCGGCGCACGCGCGCATCGCCTGCTCCGCCTCGGCCAGCGCCCGCGGGTCACGGATGAGCTCGGGATCCGCGGCCTGCTCGAACCGCTCGATGCGGGCGGAAAGCGCCTCGGCCGGTCCGGTCATGGGCACGGGCTCTCACCGGTGTGCGCATCCGTACCGGACCGTGTCTTCGACCACCCCATCGCCCCCGTACGGTATCGCCCTTCGCGGTGCCTGCCGGACGAAGGACACGCCTGGCCGTCAACTTCCTGCACGGACCCCGGCGAGGGACGGTGAGGGCGTGCCTGTGGTGGGTAGCTCTGGAATCATGCTCTATGGCAAGGAACATGTACGGCGTTATCAGGAAACCAACGGCGAGGAGGGACATGACTGGAACAACACCACGGTCCTCCTCCTCACCACCAAGGGCCGCAAGTCGGGCAAGCCATACACGACGCCGCTGATCTACCAGCGGCACGGCGACGACCACGTGGTCGTGGCGTCCAAGGGCGGTGATCCCGACCACCCGCAGTGGTACAAGAACCTCCAGGCCAGCCCGGAGGTGGAGGTGCAGGTGAAGGGCGACCGGTTCAGGGCCCGGGCGCACACCGCCACGCCGGAGGAGAAGCCCGAGCTGTGGCGGCTGATGGCCCGCACCTGGCCGGACTACGACGAGTACCAGAAGAAGACCGACCGCGACATCCCGGTCGTGGTGCTCGAACGCGAGAACTGACCGGGGATCTCAGGGCCGGCGCAGGGACTCGTACAGGTCCGTCGTGCGGTGGGCGATGCGCTCCCAGGAGAAGTGCTCCACGGCCCTCGCCCGGCCCGCCACCCCGAGCGCCGTCGCCCGCGCGGGCTCGCGCAGCAGGGTGTTGACCCGCTCGGCCAGGTCGGCCGCGAACCGGCCGGGATCGTCGGGCGTGCCGTCGGCGCCCTGCGAGATCGGCACCAGCAGGCCCGTGTCGCCGTCGGCCACCACCTCGGGGATGCCGCCGGTGGCCGTGGCGACCACGGCCGTCTCGCAGGCCATGGCCTCCAGGTTGACGATCCCCATGGGCTCGTACACCGACGGGCACACGAACACCGTCGCGTGCGTCAGCAGCTGGATCACCTCGGGCTTGGGCAGCATCTCCTGGATCCAGAACACCCCGTCGCGGTCGAGGCCGCGCACCAGCTCAGTCACCTCGGCCGCGATCTCCGGCGTGTCCGGCGCGCCGGCGCACAGCACCAGCTGCGCTTCGCTGTCGAACGAGCGCGCCGCGCGCAGCAGGTGGACCAGGCCCTTCTGCCGGGTGATGCGGCCCACGAAGATGACGTACGGCCTGCGCGGGTCGACGCCGTGCCGCTCCAGCACGTCGGTGCCGAAGTCGGGGGCGTATTCGGCCGTGTCGATGCCGTTGTGGATGACGGTGACCTTCTCCGGCGCGATCTCCGGGTAGGCCGACAGCACGTCGCGGCGCATGCCCTCCGACACCGCGACGACCGCGTCAGCGGCGGCCAGCGCGGTGCGCTCGGCCCACGACGAGATCGCGTAGCCGCCGCCGAGCTGCTCGGCCTTCCACGGCCGCAGCGGCTCCAGGCTGTGCGTGGTGACCACGTGGGGCACGCCGTACAGCAGCTTCGCGACATGCCCGGCGAAGTTGGCGTACCAGGTGTGCGAGTGAACGACGTCGGCGCCCTCGCAGGCGGCGGCCATCGCCAGGTCGACGCCGAGCACCTGGAGCGCGGAGTTGGCGCCGTCCAGCTCGTACGGCACGCGGTACGCCGAGACGCCCGGCTCGACGCGATCGGCCCCGAAGCAGCGCACGCGTACGTCGGCCAGCTTCCGCAGCTCCCTGGCGAGGTATTCCATGTGCACCCCGGCCCCGCCGTAGACCTCCGGCGGATATTCCCGGCTGAGCAGATCAACGCGCATGACACGACCCTATGGCGTGCCGCGTCCGCCCGGCCATCACAAGCGGGCGGGTGTCGCGCCGGCGATCGACCCGGGCATGGGGTGTCCGTCGACAAGCCGAAGCCCGCGGATTCGCTTTTGTGCGGTATCCGCTCCGGGCCCGACAAATCTGCACACGAAGGAAGCTCGCCGTGCCGGGTTTCGTCGATAGATCGGCCATTTGGGGGTAGCGTCCTGGACATGAGGTCCCGGAGGGTGCTTGCGGTCGTGCTGGCAGGTGGAGAGGGAAAGAGGCTCATGCCGCTCACGGCGGATCGGGCGAAACCGGCGGTGCCGTTCGGGGGGATATATCGGCTCATCGATTTCGTCCTGTCCAACCTGGCGAACGGCGGCTTCCTGAAGATCGTCGTACTGACCCAGTACAAGAACCACAGCCTGGACCGGCACGTCTCGCGGACCTGGCGCCTGTCGACGATGCTGGGCAACTACGTGACCCCGGTGCCCGCGCAGCAGCGGCTCGGCCCGCGCTGGTTCTCGGGCTCGGCCGACGCCCTGTTCCAGAACCTCAACCTCATCTACGACGAGATGCCCGAGCACGTGATCGTGTTCGGGGCCGACCACATCTACCGGATGGATCCGCGGCAGATGGTCGAGCAGCACGAAGACTCCGGCGCCGACGTGACCGTGGCGGCCATCCGGCAGCCGCTGTCGCTGGCCGACCAGTTCGGCGTGATCGAGACCGACCCCGAGGGGCGCAGGATCGTGGCCTTCAGGGAGAAGCCGAAGGACGCGGTGGGGCTGGCGGACTCGCCCGACGAGGTGTACGCGTCGATGGGCAACTACGTGTTCAAGACCCAGGCGATGATCGACGCGCTGCGGGAGGACGCGCTCGACCCGACCAGCAAGCACGATCTCGGCGGAAACATCATCCCCATGCTGGTCAAGTCGGGCGGGGCCGACGTCTACGACTTCAAGCACAACATCGTGCCCGGCTCCAGCGAGCGCGACCGCGGCTACTGGCGCGACGTGGGGACGCTGGACGCGTACTACGAGGCCCACATGGACCTCATCTCGGCGCATCCCGTCTTCAACCTCTACAACGACAAGTGGCCCATCTTCACCGGGCACGACCCGCTGCCGCCGGCCAAGTTCGTGCACAACGACGGCGACCGGGTCGGGCGGGCCATCGACTCGCTGGTCTCCCCCGGCGTGATCGTCTCCGGCGGCACGGCGATCAGGTCGATCCTGTCCCCCCGGGTCGTGCTGCACTCGCACGCCCGCGTCGAGGACTCCGTGCTGATGGAGAACGTCAAGATCGGCCGGGGCGCCGTCGTCCGCAAGGCGATCATCGACAAGAACGTCGTGATCCCCGACGGGGCGCGGATCGGCTTCGACCTGGAGTACGACCGCACCCGGTTCGCGCTGACCAGGGGCGGCGTGCTCGTGATCGGCAAGAACGAGATCGTCGACCGCTAGCCGGGCGGCGGCGCGTGCGCGGCCGCCGAGGCGGGTGAGCGTTGCGGGGGGATCTCGCCGTGGCAGGGCGGGCGGGGGGTGACGGGGTTCGAGGAGGGGCGCACATCACGCATCGGGCGTGATCATGAGACGCCGGATGCTGACTTCGATACAGGGGTCGTGACGTGCGGCCGGGCGTGGTCCCGGGGCACCCCGTGATGGGCCCCGGGACCGGATCGATCTAGCCGTCAGTAGCGTACGAGCCAGGGATTCGGCCCGCCGTAGCCGCGGTCGTTCCAGAGGTTGCGGGTGCCCCAGCCCCCGTCGTTCCAGCCGACACCCCAGCCGTACGGCCAGCCCCAGTGGTGGTGGTGACCGTGGTGACCGTGGCCGTTCCAGTGGTGGCTCCGGTCGGGACCCCAGGTGCCCCAGCCCTGGTCGCGGCCGTCCCAGTCGTTGTCCCGGCCGTTGTCCCAGTCGTTGTTCCAGACAGGGGCGGCGTTGTTCCAGCCGCGGTCCCAGTCGTTGTCCCACGCCTGGCGGTGCTGGTCGTCCTCGAAGCGCTCCCTGGCGAGGGCGTCCTGGTCGAATTGGTCGTAGGCGTCCTTGTTGTCGTACGCGTCCTCGGCGCCGTAAGCGTCCTCGTTGTCGTAAGCGTCCTCGTTGTCGTACGCGTCCTCGTTGTCGTACGCGTCCTCAGCGTCCTCGGCGTCGTACGCGTCCTCGTTGTCATACGCGTCCTCAGCGTCCTCGGCGTCGTACGCGTCCTCGTTGTCGTACGCGTCCTCAGCGTCCTCGGCGTCGTACGCGTCCTCGTTGTCGTACGCGTCCTCAGCGTCTTCAGCGTCGTACGCGTCCTCGGCGGCCTCGTCGGCGTGCACGTTCTTCTCGTGCTCGCGCTTGGCGCCGTTGTTCTGGTCGCAGGCGTCGGCGTCGCGCCGGTTCGCGTAAACGCCGAAGCTGTCGATCTTCAGTGTGTGCCTGATGTCGCTCAGGTTGATGTCACAGCGGTCGGCCTCGGCGGCGCTGGCCGGTGTGGCCAGTCCGACGAGGGCGGCAGCGGTGACGAGCGCACCACCAGCCGCGATGAGGTTGGCATTCATGATCTCCCCCTGTAATCACGAAGTGACGAGAGCACTACTCTACGTAGCCGAGTCCCGTATCTGGGTGTAACGGCACGCCAGTAACCTCCTGTCGCTTTGCCGGTGACCTCTGCCGTGATCTTGCTTTTGTCGGCTCTGTTGGCATTCCGGATGCAGTATGGCGATTTGGGCCTTGAAGCCGTCGCGGTTGAGGATCACGCTGGCGGCAGGAGGCAGTGACATGTCGCACCCACTCGGAGTCAGCCGACCGGATCTCGAAGTCACCGACCTGCCCACGCCGGAAGAGGTCTTCAAGGTCTCCAGGATCGGCTTCAAGGAACTGTTCAAGTACGCCGTAGGCCCGAGCCTGATCGCGCTGGGCATCTCGATCGGCAGCGGCGAGTGGCTGCTCGGCCCCCTGAATGTGGGGCAGTACGGATTCGTCGGCGTCGGCTGGGTGATCGTCGTCTCAGCGCTGCTGCAGACCTTCTACAACGTCGAGTGCTCCCGGTACGTCATCGCGACCGGGGAGACGCCGGTCGTCGGCTGGGGCCGGGTGCCGCCGGGGTGGCCCCTCTGGATCCCGCTGTCGGTGCTCATCGTGATCTTCTCGTTCATCGCGGGCGGGTGGGCCGCGTCAGCGGGCCAGGGCCTGTACGCGGTGGTCCACGGCGTCCCGCCGGCCGCCGACGACCTCGAGCCGCGCTGGTGGGCGGTCGGCCTGCTGGTGCTGGTGTTCCTCATCACCGCGGCCGCGAAGCGGGTCAGCCGCGCCCTGGAGCTCGCGAACTGGGTGCTGGTGGGCACCATCCTGGTGGCCCTGCTGGCCGTCGACCTGCTCGTGGTGCCGATCAGCCAGTGGTGGGAGGGCATCCGCGGGTTCATCACCCCGGCCGCGCCGCCCGCCGGGATCACGGCGACCCAGCTCGGCGGGCTGGCCGGGTTCACCGCGCTGGCCTCGGGCCTGAACTGGTACGTCATGGGCCACTACCGCGACAAGGGCTACGGCATGGGCCACCGCGTCGGCTACATCTCCGGCCTGCGCGGCGGGCGGAACGAGATCCGTTTCAGCGGCGTGACGTTCCCCGACGACGAGCGCAACCGGAGCCTGTGGCGGCGGTGGTACCGGCTGCTCATGGTCGACATGTGGGGCGTGTTCTTCGTCGGCGCCATCCTCGGCATGCTGCTGCCCACGATCCTCATGGCGCAGGCCGTCACGATGTCCGGCGAGAAGCCCACGCGGGCGAACGTGCCGACGTTCGTCGCGAGCGCGCTCGGCGACGAGTACGGGCGGGTCAGCTTCTACATCGCGCTGGTGGTCGGCGTGCTGGTCCTCTTCTCCACGCAGCTCGGCATCTTCGAGGCGATGGTGCGCGTGACGACGGACGCGGTCAACGCCAGCAGCCCCCGCCTGCGGGCCCTGATCGAGGGGGACCCGCGGCGGTTCTACTACCCGTTCATGATCGTGCTGCTGGTCGTCATCTCGATCATCATCTTCCAGTCGCTGCCGGTCGGCCTGGTGGAGTGGTCGGCCAACATGTCGAACCTGGGCGCGCTGATCTATCCGTTCCTGCTCATGTACCTGAACAGCAAACTGCCGCGCCCGGCCCGCCCGCGCCCGTGGCACTACGTCATCCTCGTCCTCAACTTCCTGTTCTTCGGCTTCTTCTTCGTCAACTTCATCGCCGACTTCGTCGGGGATCCGCTGGTGACGTTCTGACCGATCGGGGCGGCGCGCCCCTGGCGGATCACCAGTCGTCGCCCCCTTCGTCCTCGAAGAACTCCTCGACCACTTCCTCGACGACCTCTCCCGCCACGAGGCCGCCCACGACGCCCGCGGCGCCGGCGGCGGCCACCGTCCCCCACCCGGGGCCGCCGTGGTGCCCGCCATGGTGGCCGCCGTGGTGACCCTCGTGGTGCTCGTCGTAGTGCCCGCCGTGGTGACCGCCGTGGTGACCCTCGTAGTGGCCGCCGTGGTGGGCGGGCCCGTGCTGGGCCAGGCCGTCCAGCCAGCGGCCCAGCTCCGCCTGCCAGTCGGTGACCAGCGCGTCCTGGTGGCTGACGTGGAAGCGGCCGATGGCGTCGCTCGACGAGTAGCGCCCGGTCCGCTTGTCGGCCTCCAGCACCACCTGCAGCCCGGCGGGATCGGCGACGAAGGTCACCTCGACCTCGCCCACGAGCCCCGCGTACCGGCCGGACGGGTAGAACTCGATCTCCTGGTAGAACGGCAGCTCCTGGTGCACGCCGTACAGGTGGCCCGCCTCCAGGTCGGCCGACCTGAAGGCGAACCCGAGTCCCAGGAACGCCTCCAGGATGCGCAGCTGCGAGGGCAGCGGCTCGATCGCCAGCATGTCGAGGTCGCCCTTGTCGACGGCCTTGGCGATGGCGAGCTCGGTGCGCACCCCCACCGCCATCCCGGTCAGCGGCTGCCCGCCGATCTGGCTGACGGGTGCCTCCCACGGCACCGGCAGCTCGAAGGCGGTGACGCGCTCCTCCCCCTGGCGGAGCGTGAACGGCCCGGACACCCGGGCGCGGGCGAACTCGCCGAGCCCGTCGTGCTCGCCGTCGCCGTGCTCGATCTCCACCCTGGCCACCAGGCCGAGCGTGATGTGCTCGATCTCGGCGTCGAAGTCGCCGCCCTTGAGCCGTACCTCGCCCCGGATCGTCCCGCCCGGCTGGGTCACCGGCGTGGACAGGACGGTGTCCACCGAGGGCGCGCCGACGCCGAAAGCACCCAGCATGCGTTTGAAGACCACGGCTCTGTTCTCCCTGTCGAAGATCGGTTGTGTGCCGGTGGCCTAACGATCAGCTCCCCGGCCCGAGTTCCGGACGCCCGACAAGGAGAGCGGATCGTCCGGATTCGTCCGGGAATCACGTGGGGGCGCCGCCGGACATGACGCGTTCGAGGAAGCTGCAGATGTGGTCGCGCAGCAGGCCGGCGGCCTCGTCGTGCGAGCCCGCCTGCGCGGCGCGCAGGATGTCGCGGTGCTCGTCGGCCTCCCGCTCCCAGGTGGCCGCGCGGCTCCACGCCGCCGCCGAGATGAGCGCGGTCTGGTCGCGCAGCGAGTCGAGGCTGGAGACCAGCAGCGGGTTGCCGCAGCCGGCGTAGAGGGCACGGTGGAAGTCGCGGTTGGCCAGGCTGCGATCGGCCCGGTCGGCGGAGGCGTCGGCGCGGCGCAGCGCCTCGGCGGCCGGCGTCAGGTCCGCGCCGCGCCGCACCGTACGCGAGACGGCCTCGGGCTCCAGCAGCAGGCGCAGGTCGTAGACGGACTCCACGAGCGCGGTGTCGACCGTGCGCACCGACGCGCCCTTGTACTCGCTCATGGTGACCAGCCCGGCGCCCGCGAGCGTCTTCAGCGCCTCGCGTACGGGCGTCTTCGACACGCCGAGCTGCTGGGCCAGATCGGTCTCGACCAGGGGCTGGCCCGGCTGGAGTGCCCCGGTGAGTATCGCGTGCTTGATCGCCTCCAGGACGACCGTGCCCCGCGAGGACATGGTCGCGGGCTGCGCGCCGAAGATGCTTGTCGCCACGGAAGATATCTTACATCGCATCTCGTATATGACCGGAATTTCGGTTACAGTCGCGTCAATTACGGTTCACGAAGGGAGATTCGCACCAGAGAGCCGTCCGGTGTGACCCGCGGACACGGGCCACACCGTTGATGACGGCTCACCACGCACCGGACCGGGCGGAACACCGGACGGCGCCGTTGCCGCGGCGCCTCCCGGGAACGCGATCCGGCGGTCCCGCGTGGCCACTGCACTGACCTGCAGCATGGAGCTCGAATGCAGTCTAACTCCGCCATACCCGCCCCGGCCGTGCCCGCGACAGCGCGACCCGCACGGTCCCGATTCCGCTGGATGATCATCACGCTCTCGGGCCTCGGGCTCGCGATCGCCTACCTCGACCGGTCCAGCCTCAGCGTCGCCAGCACCTACATGCAGCAGGAGCTGGGGTTCGACCAGACCATGAAAGGGGTCCTGCTCTCCTCGTTCTTCTGGACCTACGCCATCTTCCAGCTGCCGTCCGGCTGGCTGCTCGACAAGTTCGGTCCGCGTGTCGTCTACCCGATCGCCGTCGTGTGGTGGTCGCTCTGGACCGCGGCCACCGCGCTGGCCCGCGGCTTCGGCACGCTGATGGTGTGCCGGCTCGGTCTCGGCATCGGCGAGGCGCCCGTACAGCCGGCGAACATCAAGGTGGTCGCCGCCTGGTTCCCGCGCAGGGAACGCGCGCTCGCCTCCAGTCTGTTCGACACCGGCCAGCAGATCGGCGTCGCCCTGTCCGTACCCGTGGTGTCGGCCCTGATCGCGGCCTTCGGCTGGCGGGCGGCGTTCGTCGTGATCGGCGTGATCGGCCTGTTCTGGGTGATCGGCTGGCTGATGATCTACCGCTCGCCGCAGGAGCATGCCCGCGTCTCCCAGGCCGAGCTCGACTACATCGAGGGCGGCGACGCGGCCGTGCCCGAGAGCGGGCCGAAGGTGGGCTGGCCGGCGCTGCTCCGCCATCCCACCGTGTGGTGGCTGGTGATCGGCTACATCTGCCGCTCGGCCACCGGCGCGTTCTTCCTGACCTGGTATCCGAGCTATCTCGTGGAGGCGCGCGGGTTCACCATCCTGGAGCTCGGCGTGTTCGGCTCGATCCCGGCCGTGCTGGGAGTGTTCGCCACGATCGCGGGCGGCGCGTTCTCCGACTGGCTCGTGCGCCGCGGCGTCCCCATCGCCCGCGCCCGCAAGATCCCCATCATCACCGGCATGCTGCTGGCCTCCACGATCGCGCTCACCACGTTCGTGCCCGGCGACGTGGCCGTGATGGTGCTGCTGTCGGTGAGCAACTGCGCCCACTCCTTCGCCGGCGCAGCGATTCTGAGCCTGCCGGCCGAGGTGGCGCCGGCGCCGTCGGTGGTCGGCTCGGTCGCGGGCTTCCAGAACTTCGGCTCGCAGATCGGCAGCATCATCAGCCCGATCCTCATCGGGTTCTTCCTGACCCTGAGCGGCAACTCCTACACGGGGCCGATGCTCTTCGCCGGGGCCATGGCCATCCTCGGCACGCTGATCTACGGATTCCTGGTGAAGATCCGTCCGCTGAACGAAAGCAGAGGTTGATCCTTGCGTACTGTGCTGAATGACGTCGTGGCCGTCACGGTGACGCCCTTCGACGCCGGCGGCGCCGTAGATCTCGACGCCAACGCCAAGCTCGTGCGCAGGCTGGTCGCGGCGGGCGTGAACGTGATCACGCCCAATGGCAACACCGGAGAGTTCTACGCGCTCAGCCCCGCCGAGCGGCGGCAGGTGCTGGAGTCCACCGTGGCGGCCGCCGGTGACGGCGTCACCGTGGTGGCGGGCGTCGGGCTGGACGCGGTCTCGGCCGTGGAGTCCGCCCGGCACGCCCGCGACGTGGGCGCGCGCATGGTGATGGTGCACCAGCCCGTGCACCCGTACGTGTCGGGCGAGGGCTGGGTGGCCTACCACCGCGAGATCGCCGACGCCGTGCCCGAGCTGGGCGTGGTCCCCTACATCCGCAGCGCGCGGGTCACCGGGGCCGAGGTGCGGCGGCTGGGTGAGCAGTGCCCGAACGTGCTCGGGGTCAAGTACGCCGTGCCCGACCCGGTGCGTTTCGCCTCGGTCGCCAGGGACGCCGGGCTCGACCGGTTCGCCTGGTTGTGCGGGCTGGCGGAGCCGTACACGCCGTCGTACTGGGCGGTCGGGGCGCGCGGGTTCACCTCGGGCCTGGTCACCGCGGCGCCCTCGCTGACGCTGCGGATGCGTGACGCGCTGCGCGCGGGCGACTATCCCGCGGCGATGCGGGTGTGGGAGGCGATCAGGCGGTTCGAGGAACTGCGCGGCGCGGACGCCTCGGCCGACAACGTGTCGGTCGTCAAGGAGGCGCTGGCCCAGCTCGGGCTCTGCCGCCGCGACGTCCGGCCGCCGAGCCGGGCGCTGCCCGAGACCGTACGCGAGGAGGTGGCCGCGATCCTGGCCGCCTGGCAGGGAGAAGAAGCATGAAGATCACCGCGTTGCGGACGTACATGCAGCGGGTCGGGAACCGGCCTCGGCTGCTGGTGAAGATCGAGACCGACGAGGGCGTGTCCGGCTGGGGCGAGGCCTACAACCACGGGCCTGACCACGCGCTGCCGCCGGTGCTCGAGTACATGTTCCGGCAGATCGAGGGGGTGGATCCGCGGCGGGTCGAGTACGTGGTGCGCCGGCTGATCCAGGAGGCCCGCTTCCCGCCGGGCGCGCTCGGGCTGGCGGCCATCGCGGCCATCGACCAGGCATTGTGGGACATCTCGGGCAAGGCCGCCGGGCTGCCGGTCTACATGCTGCTCGGCGGCAACGTGCGTGACCGCGTCCCCGTCTACTGCGGCGTCTACACCGCGCCCGACCCGTCCGTCTGCCGCGACCTCACGCAAGAGATGAACGACCGGTACGGCTTCACCGCCTTCAAGCTCAGCCCGTACCGGCGCGATCTGTACGCGGGCCGGTGGGGCAACGTGTGCGCGGAGGCGGCCGAGTACTTCGCCGAGATCCGCTCGATCAGCCCGCCGGAGTGGCAGTTCGCCTTCGAGGCGCACGCCCGCATCTTCGAGCCGCGCCAGGCCATCCAGCTGGGCAACGCGCTGGCGCCGTACGACCCGCTGTGGTTCGAGGAGCCGATCAGGCCCGAGTACATCCCGGCGTGGGGGCACCTGCGCTCCCAGCTCGACGTGCCGCTGGCCACCGGGGAGTCGCTGTTCCTGCCGCAGGACTTCCTGGCGCTGCTGACGGCCGGCGGCGCGGACATCGTCCAGCCGGACGTGTGCGTGGTCGGCGGGCTGGCGCAGATGCGCAGGATCGCCGCCATCGCCGAGGCGCACTACGCGAGCGTGGCCCCGCACAACCCGATGGGGCCGCTCGCGACCGCGGTCAACGTGCACTTCGCCGCCACGCATCACGGTCTGAAGCTGCTGGAGTACAAGCCGGACGAGACGACCTGGTGCCCGGACCCGTACCTGCCGGTGGACGGCCACCTGGAGCTGCGGCCGGACCGGCCGGGCTGGGGCGTGGAGATCGACGAGTCGGCCCTGCGCACCGACGACTACGTGCATTGGGAGCGGGTCCTGCCCATCCGCCCCGACGGCTCCACCGGCTACGTCTGAGACGTCGCGCCCGCGCCACCTCGTAAACATAACGATTGGCTGTGAACTCGCTGTGAACCCCGCTTCCGATATGCCCCTTGAGCGCGACCCATGGAACGCTCAAGGCGGCATCAGGACGTCGAGGATCGGGTGAGATACGGGTGGCAACGACAGACGGGGGATCGATCCGGCGGCGGTTCGGCAGGGCCGCCGCCATGGCGGCGGCCGTTGCGCTGGTCGTGACGGGCTGTTCCTTCGCCGATCCGGCGGAGCAGGGGACGACCGGGGCTCAGCAGGTCGAGCCGCCGAGCTCACCGGCGGCGTCGCAGCAGGCCGGCGAGAAGCCGGAGCAGCCGCCGAAGGTGGACGCGGGCTGGCCGCGGTGGGGCTTCACCCACACGGGCGTCAGCGCCAACAACGTCACCAGGGAGTTCGAGCTCGACGTCGCCAGGTCGCTGGCGCAGACGCCGATGGTGCAGAACCAGCACATCATGGGCTTCGGCGCGCTCAACCCCGAGCCGTACCCGGGGCAGTACTACTGGGAGGACCTCGACAGCCGGCTGAACCTCATGAAGGAGTCCGGCGCCGTCCCCGTCATCACGCTGTGCTGCGCCCCCGACTGGATGAAGGGCGGCCCCGAGGGCCCCACCGAGGAGTCGGCCTGGGACGAGCACCTGGAGGACGCCCCGTACCCCGACCACTTCGACGACTTCGCCAAGCTCGCGGCGGCCGTCGCGACGCGCTACAGCGACGTCAAGTACTTCATGGTGTGGAACGAGTTCAAGGGCTTCTGGCGCGACCACTCCAAGCCCGCCGACTACAAGGGCTACACCGAGCTGTACAACAAGGTGTACGACGCGGTGAAGAAGGCCCGTCCCGACGCGAAGATCGGCGGCCCGTACATCGGCTTCGACAGCAACCGCGACGGTGACTCCGAGCTGCGCGGCCCGTGGGGCGTCGTCAACCAGAACGTCCTGGACGCCTTCACCTACTGGTTCGAGCACAAGAAGGGCGCCGACTTCGTGGTCGTCGACGGCGCCTCCCCCACCGACGCGCACGAGCTGCTGCCCGACGAGTTCGGGGCGCTGGAGAAGTTCGGCGCGGTCACCAAGTGGCTGCGCGACAAGGTCGGCGACCTGCCGGTCTGGTGGTCGGAGTGGTACTTCGTGCCGGAGGACGGCTCCACCACGTGGCCCGAGCCGAAGCGGCTGGCCGTACAGGCCGCCTCCATGATCGAGTTCGCGCGCAGCGGCGCCGCGACGGCGCTGTACTGGAACCCGCAGACCAAGGACGGCGACTGCCAGGGCTGCCTGTGGGACCCGCGCAGCGGCGCCCCGATGGCGACCGGGCAGCTGGTGGCCAACTTCGTCAAGTGGTTCCCCGCGGGCGCCCAGCTGGAGCAGGTCACCTCGTCGGACGCCAAGGTGAAGGTGCTGGCGCAGCCGGAGCAGCTGCTGCTGGTCAACACGGCGGACGCCGCGGTCACCACGACCGTGGACGGCAAGGAGTACGCGCTCCAGCCGTACGAGATCAAGTGGACGGGCCGCTGACGCCGGCCGGTGGGTGAGGGGCTCCACGCGCTCCTCACCCCGTGACAGTTTTACCGATGCTTGTCAATCATGTGATGGGCTGCGCGGCGTTCCCGATCTAAGGTCGCGTGCATGGGGGTTCCAGGAGGCGGCGAGCGCGAGGCGATCCTGCGGTCGGCGATGAGACTGTTCGCCGCGCTCGGGTACGACGGGACGTCCCTCGACCAGATCGCCGACACCGCCGGCGTGGAGACAACGGCGATCGGTGGGCACTTCGGCACCAAGCGGGAGCTCTACCTGGCGGTCATGGACGAGGCGAACCGCGTCATCGGGACCGTCATGGACAGCCGGGCGGCCGAGCTGCGGGACGCGCCGCCCGAGCGGCGGCCGGAGGCCCTGCGGCGCTACATCGACGACCACATCGACGTGTGCGCCAAGTATCCGCAGATCCCGGCGCTGTGGATGCATCGCTGGCTGGCGGACGCCACCGACATCGACCTGGACCCGGTGAGCACCCGTGTCATGATCCAGCACTCGGTCGACAGCGTCGACCTGCTGGCCCGGCCGGCGGGCGCCGATGCTCGGCTCGTCATGTACATGCTGTTCTGGTGCATCAACGGGTTCTCGCTCGGCGGCGTGCTCGACGACGCGGGGCGGCGACGGCACGCCGACGACCCCGAGATGCTGGACCGCTTCCGCGCGCACATGCACCAGGTGCTCGGCCGGGTCCTGCGCCTGCCCGACGACGGCCCCGGCCCGCTCCCCTAACCCCGGAGGGTCGTGGTCGTCAGCCGCGGATCGGCCTTGATCTCGGCCTCGGTGAACCGCTCGGTCACCCACTGCCCGCGGGAGAACAGCACGGTCTGGTCGGCGTGATGCGGCGAGGCCGGGTTGGCCGACAGCGAATAGGTGAGCACGGTCCGCCCGCGCGGGCCCCGCGGCGTGAGCTCGACGGCCATCATGAAGCTGGAGCCGGTGTCGACCTCCGGGTAGCGGCCGTCGGCGCCGAGCGGGCCCCGCATGCGGACGCGGTCGAAGCAGCCCTCGCCTTCCGTGCAGCCCGGCAGCGGCACCGAACCGTAGCGCTGGGCCTGCGCCGGTGTCAGCGTGTACGGGATGCGGTTGTCCTGGAAGAACTGCACGGCGTCGGCCAGCGCGAGCGACACCACCGGCTGGTTCCTGTCGAGCCCGCGCGGCGTGGTCAGGGGCCGCTCCGGGTCGAACTTCACCCGCCACCAGATGTTCGGCTGGGGCTCGCCCTCCGGGGACGGCCGGTCGAGCCCCGTGAAGAACTCGCGCCACAGCACGGCGCCCTCGCTGTCGAGCCGCGCGTGCGCGTCCCAGCGCGCCAGCACCTTACAGGCGGGGCGCACCTTGACGCGCCTGCCGTCGGAGGCGGTCAGCACGGGCTCGGCCCGGCAGAGCGCCATGAGGTCCGCGCGGGCGATCTCGGCGCTCAGGTTGCGCTTGCCGGTCGCCGTGGACTGCAGCTTCTCCAGCGTGAACGGCCGGTTGGCGTCGATCATGTCGAGGCCGACCCGGGTGCGCAGGTCCAGCTGCTTGCGGACGTTGCCGTAGATGCGCGGGTAGTCGCTGAGCGGGGCCTCCGGGTTGGTCAGCCAGGGGCTGGCGTTGGCGTTGGCCACGTAGTCGGCGCGGATCATCCGGGGCTGGCGGGCGGGGCCGAAGATGCCGGGCTCGACGGCGTCAGGGTCGCTGCCCCACAGGCACGCCGACGTGGAGCCGTCCAGCACGTACGCCTCCCCCATCGTCTGCTTGACGCAGCGCTCGGCCTGGGCGTCGGTGACGTGCGGCACGGCCGAGGCGTCGGCGAAGTACGCCGTGCCGGCCACGTCGGTGGCCAGCGTGTAGACGAACGGCATGCCCTGGTAGGTCTCCTGCGCCTCGCGCAGCCCCGCGACGTCGCGGGCCGCCGCCATGGCCAGCCATTCGTCGGCGAAGCGCAGGTTCGCGGCGTTGACGTCGGCCAGCGCGAACGCCGACTCGTCCGACCAGCCCTCGGCCAGCACCGGGCCGTAGCGCGAGGTGTAGAGCGTGCGGGTGACCACGGAGTCCCGCGTGGTGACCGTCACCTCCTGCCGGCCCATCGGCTCGGCCCGGCCGTCGACCAGGTAGCTGGTGCGGTCGCCCTTCACCAGGTCGAGCTTGAAGAGGGTGAAGCGCTGGGCGTGGGAGACCGTGTGGGTCCAGGCCAGGCTCGCGTTGTGGCCGATCTGGACGAGCGGGGTGCCGTACAGGCTGCCGCCGGACACGTCGAGCACCCCGGGGATGGTCAGCTGCACCTGGTAGAAGCGGCGGATGCCGTTCCACGGGAAGTGCGGGTCGGCCAGCAGCATGCCGTGGCCGCTCCGGGTGGCCTCGCGGCCCAGCGCCCAGCCGTTGCTGCCGGGGGCGGGCCCGCGCTCCTGCTCGTCGCCCTCCTCCGCCCCGACGATGGCCTCCTTGAACTGGGAGCTGCCGGCCAGCTGGCCGAGATCGAGCAGGTTCATCCAGACGTCGGTGGCGGTGATGGGGCCGACCCAGTCCTTGCCCCGGCAGGTCGGGTCGGGCAGCCTGTCCACGCCCGTGTCGCCGAGGTAGCGGTTGTAGCCGGCGACGTAGCCGTCCACCAGCGCGCGCAGCTCCTTGGACGGGCCGTGCGGGGCGGTGCCGGCGAGCACGCGCCGCAGGACGCCCGAGGCGTGGATGCTCTTGTAGTAGACGTCGCTGACGAGGTTCGGGGCGGGTCTGGCGGGGTCGTCGGACATCGCCTCCGGGCCGAAGTAGCGCGAGCGCTCGCCGCGCAGGGTGATCGCCCACGAGGCCATGACGCACAGGTTGTCCTGGGCGAAGGCGTACCCGTAGCCGTAACCGAGGCTTCCGTGGTCCTTGGCCAGGATGTGCGGGATGCCGTACTCGGTGCGCCGGATGTCGGCGGCGTAGCGCCCGTCCGGCGCGGCCACGGCGCCGTGGTGCTGGACGTGCGCGGGCACGTACGTGGAGGCCGCCATTAAGAGGGCGGCCAGGATTTTCGTGATCATCCCAGTCCTATTCGAATCGCACGTTCTCTGGCGTGGTCATGCGCTTGAGCAGCGGCAGCGCGGCCGCGATGACGAGCAGGGCGGCGACCAGGCCGCCCCCGACGGTCAGGAAGTAGGCCGGGCCAGGCACGGCGACCGGCGCGCTCGCGATGGCGAGCTGGTCGACCAGCGGCCCGGCGACGCCCAGCCCGGCGCCGGCGGCGAGCACGGCGGCCACGCTCATGGGCACCGCCGTCTCCAGCAGCACCACCGCGGAGAGCGTGCGCGCCGGCGTGCCGCTCAGCCGCAGCAGCGTGAACGGCTGCCGGCGCTCCACCAGCCCGCCGGCGACCGCGACCAGCAGGCCGCAGCCCGCCACGAGCAGGGTCAGCACGACGATGGCCAGCGCGACGCGCTCCACCGCGTCCAGCAGGACCTCCCTGACCTGGGCGACCTCGGCGAACGTCATCGGCGTCTCCCGGCTGCCCGACGCCGCCAGGTATGTGGTCAGCAGGGTGCGGACCCGTTCCCGTGCCGCCGGATCGGGCGCGCTGACCAGCACGCCCGTCAGGCCCAGGTCGGTGACGGCATAGGAGACGGCCGGGTTCCTCCCGTCGATGATCGGCAGGGACCGGCCGACCGTCAGCATGTTGTCGCTGGTCAGCAACCGCATGAAGTAGCCCGCCACCGCGCCGCCCGCCGGGCATCTCCCGAGCACCGGGAAGGCCGCCAGGCGGTCGCACTCGACGACGGCGCGCAGCGTGAAGGGCGGCTTGCACCCGACTCCGAAGTCGCAGTCCGGCAGGCGCTCCGGCATGGCGGGAATGTCGCGCTCCGGCCTGGCGTACACCGGCAGCACGGTCCCCGGTGCCACGCCGTCCAGCCGGTCGAGCAGCTCCGCGCTCTTCGCGGGGGACAAGGTCTGCCCGAACGAGGCGCGTACGACCTCGTTCAGCGCGCCGCCGCCGGCCGACCGCTGCCCTGTGACCACGGCGGGCACGATCCCCGCGACCGCCGTGCCGATGAAGACGGCCAGCACGATCCCGTTCACCGAGCGGAAGGCCGCCTTCGGATGGGCGGCCAGGCGCTGGGCGGCCAGCAGCGTCGCCGCCCCGCGCGCTCGGCGGGCGGCCAGCCGGGCCGCCAGCATCGTCAGCCAGGGCCCTGCCACGACCAGCCCGACCATGATGAGCACCAGGGCGACGTCGCCGAGCACGGCGTCGGGACCGCGGCCTTCTCCCCAGAACACCGGCCCGGCGTACATGCCGAGGCCGATCGCCAGCGGGAGCACCCGCCACCACCCCGGCGCGGACGCCCGCACCTTGCGTGCCACGCCCAGCGGGGTGACGCGCACCCGCCGCAGCGACCACAGCCCGGCGCCGACCGCGGCCAGCGGCACGCCCACCAGCACGGCCGCGTACTGGAGCCCGTCGGGGGCGACGGTCTCGGGGAAGAACCGGGAGCCGATGATCGCGACGTCCGCGACGGCCGGGCGTACCCACTGGAAGAGCGCCACGCCGGCCAGCGCGCCGAGCAGGGCGCCGAGCGCGGCGTCCACGGACGCGATCACGTTGATCTGCCGGGACGTGGCTCCCACCAGCCGGATGGCGGCGAACCGCTCCTCGCGGCGGGTGGCGGCCAGCCGGGTGGCCGTCCCGATGAAGATCAGCAGCGGGACGAGCAGGCCGACCGCGGCGATGCCGAACCCGTGCTGGTAGAGCGCCGTGGTGTCGTCGGCGACCGGCCCGGTGGCGACGGTGTCGACCGCGACTGTTCCGCCCATGGCGGCGACCTCGTCCGGCGTCCGGCCGATGACGATCACCAGGTCGTCGGGGCCGGACAGCGC
The DNA here is from genome assembly GCF_006334985.2 of Nonomuraea phyllanthi. Lineage (GTDB taxonomy): Bacteria > Actinomycetota > Actinomycetes > Streptosporangiales > Streptosporangiaceae > Nonomuraea > Nonomuraea phyllanthi. The sequence continues at coordinate 191,253 of NZ_VDLX02000008.1, read as the reverse complement.
GGCGGGGCCGACGAGCCCGGCCTCCGTCCCGGGGAACCGGTCGGCCAGCTGGTCGCGCGGCACCGTGTCCAGCAGGCCGGCCAGGGCGGGCGAGGCGTAGTAGCGGCCGGCGGCGGGCAGGGCAGGGACGCCGGGCAGGGCAGGGGTCTTGGGGCCGAGCACCGCCACGTCCAGGCGCTTGATGGCGCGGCCCGCGTACGAGTCCTTGTGGTAGTTCCACAGCGCCGTGTTCGGGGTGGCGCCCAGCACCCAGCCGCCCGGCGCCGAACCGGTCGTGCACTCCCAGCACGGGCGCTCCCCTGCGGCCCGGAAGGCGTTGAACAGCGACAGCGTGGCCAGAAGCACCACGACACCGGCCGCGACAGCGGTCATGACCAGCGCCAGCCGGGCGATGGCGGCCCTGCCGCCGCGCAGCGACAGGCGCGCCCCGAGCCAGATCGTCATCGAGAGACCCCGATGGCGTACGGATCGGTGACCCGGCCGTCGCGCACGACCACCTCCCGGTCGGCGCTGGCGGCCACCCGGGCGTCGTGGGTCACCACGATCACCGTGGCGCCCTCCTGGCGGGCCTGGCCGACCAGCAGGTCCATGACCTTCTCGCCGGTGAGCGAGTCGAGCGCGCCGGTCGGCTCGTCAGCGAAGATGATCTTGGGTTCCATCACCAGTGCCCTGGCGATCGCCACCCGCTGCGCCTGGCCGCCGGACAGCTCCCCTGTGCGCCGGTCGCGCAGCTCCCCCAGCTCCAGCCGCTCCAGCCAGGACAGCGCCCGCCGGTAGGCCTGCCGCCGCCTGACCCGGCCGAGCAGCAGCGGCAGGGCGACGTTGTCGGCCGCGGTCAGCTCGGGCACCAGCTGGCCGAACTGGAAGACGAAGCCGAAGGCGGTGCGCCGCAGCTCCGAGCGCTCGGCGTCCTTCAGCGTGTCGAGCCGCCGGCCGTCGAACCACACTTCGCCCGCGTCGGGGGTGAAGATGCCGGCCAGGCAGTGCAGCAGCGTGGACTTCCCCGATCCGCTCGGCCCCATGATCGCCAGGATCTCCTTGGGCCGCACCGACACGGACGCCTCGCGCAGCGCGGGCGTGCGGCCGTAGGAGCGGCTGATCGCCCGCGCCTCGATCAGGGGGCCCGGCGCGGGCTCGATCAGCGATGCCGGCACCGGCGCGTCGTTGAGGGTCATGCCGGGCGCACCGTTTCCGCCAGCGCGGTCAGGCGGGCCGAGGTCGCGTCGATCCACCGCAGGTCGGCCTCCAGGTGGAACATCCCGTGGTCGGCCAGCAACATGTCGACCAGCTCGCCACCGCGCCTGATCTCCGCCAGCTCGCGCATGCGCCGCATGTGGGTGGCGCGCTGGGCGTCGAGATAGCCGGCCGCGTCGTGGCCCAGCATCAGCGCCAGCACGACCTTGGTGAACAGCACCGTCTGCAGGTACGGCTCCGCCGCGACCGGCTCGGCCAGCCACGCCTCGACCTCCTGCCTGCCGCGGGGGGTGATGGCGTAGCGCTTGCGGTCGGGACCGGCGCCCGGCTCGCTCTGCCCCGCGCTCACCTTGCCGTCCCTGGCGAGGCGGCCGAGCGTGGCGTAGACCTGGCCGAACGGCAGGGGCTTGCCCCGGCCGAAGTAGGTGTCGTAGTCGCGCTTCAGGTCATAGCCGTAGCTCGGTTCGCGGTCGAGCAGGCCCAGGAGGGCCAGGGGAACGCTCATGCCCGCGACTATACATCAGCGGTATATACGCGATGTATAGATGCAGGGAATATCCAATGGACACGCTGAGTAGCGAGTCGTTTACCATTTGTTGGGACGCCTTTGGTGTGCGAGCAGAAGGGTGACGGATGCGCGCAGGCGAGGAAGACAACGGCCGGGCGGCGACGGCGGCGTGGGGAGGGCGGGCCGTGGCGGTCGTGGGCGCGGCCTGCCGACTCCCCGGCGGCATCAGGGATCTGGAGGGGCTCTGGCGGGCCCTGATGCGCGGCGACGACCTGGTCGGCACGCTGCCGCCCGACCGGTTCGAGGCCGAGCGGTACGTCGACGAGAGCATCCCGAGGCCCAATCGGAGCTACACCCGGGCCGGTGGCTTCCTCGACGACATCGCCGGCTTCGACGCCGCCTACTTCGGGATCTCGCCGAAGGAGGCCGCCTCGATGGACCCTCAGCAGCGGCTGATGCTGGAGATGGCGGCCGACGCGTTCGACGACGCCGGCATCGACGCGGCACGCCTGGCGGGCGGCGGCACCGGCGTGTTCGTCGGGGTGTCCGATCCCTCCTACGGCGTCCTCCAGGGCATGGAGCCCGGCTCCGTCGGCCCGTACACGATGTCGGGGTCGGCGCTGTCGATCGTGGCCAACCGGCTCTCGCACGCCTTCGACCTGCGCGGGCCGAGCATGGCGATCGACACCGCGTGCTCGTCCGCGCTGCAGGCGGTCGAGCGGGCCTGCCGGGCGCTGGCCGAGGGCTCCTGCCGGGTGGCGCTCGCGGGCGGGGTCAACGTGCTGCTCAACCCCATGTCCTTCGTCGGGTTCAGCCAGGCGTCGATGCTGTCGCCGACGGGGCGGTGCCGCGCCTTCTCCGCCGACGCCGACGGGTTCGTGCGCGCCGAGGGCGGCGGCGTGGTCGTGCTCAAGAGGCTGGCCGACGCGCTCGCCGACGGCGACCGGGTGCACGGCGTCATCGTGGGCGCCGCCGCCAACAACGACGGCCGCACCAGCGGGCTGGCGCTGCCCAACGCCGAGGCGCAGGAGGCGCTGCTGCGGCAGGTGTACGCCGAAGCCGGCATAGACCCGGACGAGGTGGCGTACGTCGAGGCGCACGGCACCGGCACCCAGGCGGGCGACCCGGCCGAATGCCAGGCGCTGGGGCGCGCGCTCGGCACGCGCCGGGCGGGCGGCGCGCTGCCGATCGGGTCGGTCAAGTCCAACCTCGGGCACCTGGAGCCGGCCTCCGGCATGCCGGGGCTGTTCAAGGCGCTGCTGGTGCTCCGGCACCGGACGATCCCCGCCACGCTGCACGCCGCCACGCTCAACCCGGCCATCGACTTCGACGGGCTCGGCCTCAGCGTCGTGACCCGGCCCCGGGCACTGCCCGAGATGGGCGGGCGGGTTGTGGCGGGGGTCAACTCGTTCGGGTTCGGCGGCGCGAACGTGCACGTGGCCCTGACCGCTCCGCCCGTCGCCACGTCACCTCCATCGTCCGGGCGAGGCTCCAAGCCCGTCGCCGCCGCCCAGCCGACTGAGCCAGCTGAGCCACCGGGGTCGAGGGGGTCCGCCGGGTCGTCGGGGTCCGCGGGGGTGGCGGGGTCGGCGGAGACGGCGGCAACGGGATCGGCGGGGAAGCTGCCGTTCGTGGTGTCGGCACGCAGCCCGGCCGCGCTCGCCGAGGCCGTCGCACGGGCGGTCGCGCACCTGGAGTCGGTGGACGAAGGGGACTTCTACGACGTGGCGTACACGGCGAGCCGGCGACGCGCCCTTCACCGGCACCGCGCCGTGGTGCTGGCCGGGTCCGCGGCTGAGGCGGCCCTCAGCCTGGCGAGCCTGCGCACCGCTCCGGACCAGGCGACCACCGCCTCCAACAACCAGACCACCCTGCACCAGGCCACCGCCACTTCCAACAACCAGACCGCCCTGCACCAGGCCACCGCTACCTCCAACGGCCAGACCGCCCTGCACCAGGCCACCGCTACCTCCAACGGCCAGACCGCCCTGCACCAGGCCACCGCTACCTCCAACGGCCAGACCGCCTCCCACCAGGGCACCACCGCCTCCGATGCCCGGATCGTCCCGAACCCGCAGCAGCCCGACGCCTCCGGCAGCCGAACGACGCTGGACCGGGCCGTTGCGGGCGCCCATCCCCCTCAGACAGCCGACGTCCCCACCGGACGGGCGGACCCCTGCACGGCACCACCGGACACGGCAACCGACGGGCTTGTCACGAAGATCCCCGAAGCCGGAGCCGCGGGAACATCCTCCCGAGGCGGCACACATCCCGCTCCCTACCGCGCCGGCGTGTCCGAAGCAGTGACCGGGGAGGCGGTGGAGCGGGGCCGGGTGGCGCTGGTGTTCTGCGGCAACGGGTCGCAGTGGGCCGGGATGGGCGCCGACCTGCTCACCGACCGGACGTTCCGGACGGTCGTCGAGACGCTGGACGCCGAGCTGAAGCCCAGGCTGGGCTGGTCGGTGCTGGAGGAGTTGGCACTGCCGGCGGACCGATGGCGGCTGTCGGCGACCGAGATCGCCCAGCCCCTGCTGTTCGCCGTACAGGCCGGCCTGGTGGACATGCTCGCCGCGGCGGGCGTGCGGCCAGGCGCGGTGCTGGGCCACAGCGTGGGCGAGGTGGCCGCCGCGTACGCCGCCGGCGCGCTGTCACTGCGCCAGGCGGCCCAGGTGATCGCCGAACGCGGCCGGGCGCAGTCGGTGACACGCGGTCAGGGCCGGATGGCCGCGATCGGGTTGCCGGAGACGGCTGCCAGGGAGGCCCTTGCCGCCCACCCGCAGCTGGAGATCGCGGCCGTGAACTCCGGCCGGGACGTCACCGTCGCGGGGCCGCGCGAGTCCCTGAAGCTGCTGGGCGAGGACCTGGTCGCGCGCAAGGTGTTCTTCCGCGAGCTGGACGTGGACCACCCCTTCCACAGCGCCGCCATGGACCCCATACGCGAGCCGCTGTGCGAGGCGCTGGCCGACCTGCGGCCGTCGCGGGCACGGATCCCGATGGTGTCCACGGTGACGGGCGACGCCCTGGGCGGGGAGGAGCTGGACGCGACGTACTGGTGGCACAACGTACGCCGTCCTGTGCGGTTCGCGGCGGCGGTGGAGCGGGTGCTCGCCGACGGGTTCGACGTTCTGGTGGAGGTGGGCCCGCACCCGGTGCTGCAGTCCTACCTGCGCCGGGTCTCGGGCGCGGCCCGCGTACGCACGGCCGTTGTCCCCACGCTGCGACGCCCGAAGCGAAGCGGCGAGCCGGCAGCGGCGCCGACCACGGCGAAGAGCACGAGACCGGCAGCCGCCGCGGCGACGAGCGCTGGGCCTCTCGAAACCGCCACAGCGACGAACACCAAACGTCCCACAACCACCACAGCAACGAACGCGGAAGGTCCCGCAACCACCACAGCGACAAACACGGAAGGTCCCGCAACCACCACGGTCACGAACGCCGAGCCCGGAATCACCGCCGTCCGGCGGGCGGTCACCCAGATCATCGCCGCCGGCGGGGAGATCGGCTGGGACCGCTACTTCCCCCGCCGCGGCGAGGTGCGCACGCTGCCGCCGTATCCCTGGCAGCGGCAGCGGCACTGGACCGGCGACCCGCTGGCCTGGGCGCACACGCTCAGCGACCCGGCGATCCAGCATCCGCTGCTCGGCCAGCGGCTGCCGACGCTCGCCCCTGCCTGGTACGGAGAGATCGACCACGTACGCCTGCCCTGGGTCTACGACCACCGGGCGGGAGGGGCGGCGGTGATGCCCGCGACCGGCTACGTGGAGATGGCCCTGGCCGCCGGCCGGCTGGCGATGCCGGAGGCCGCCGAGGCGGTCGAAGTCGACCAGGTCGCCATCAGCCGCGCCCTGGTGGTGCCGCCGCCGAGCGCGGAGCCGGTGTGCGTGCAGACATCCCTGTCCCCGGGGACGGGCATGATCACGGTGGCCAGCACCACGCTGCGGGGGCAGCATCCCCGCGAGCACTTCCGGGCCCGGGTACGCCCGCTGCTGCGCCAGGCCCCGCCACCACTTGACGTGGCGGGCCTGCGTGCCCGCATCGGCACGCCCGTGGACGTGCAGGCGCACTACGCCAGGGCCGCCGAGGGCCGCATGGTGTGGGGGCCGGCGTTCCAGCGGTTGACCGATCTGCGGGCGGGCGAGGGCGAGATCCTGGCGGCGTACACCTGCCCCGACCAGCGCGACGAGCGCTACCAGTCGCATCCGGTGGTGCTGGACTGCGCGCTGCAGGCGGGGGTGGTGTGGCTGGTGGAGGCGCTGCGGTCGGGCACCGGCTACATGCCCGCGGCGATCGGGTCAGTGCGGCTGTGGGCGAGGCCTGATGCGGAGGGTCTCGTCCACGTACGGGAACGGTCCAGCAGCGTCGAGGAGGTCTGCTGGGACATCACGGTGGCTCGCCCTGACGGCCGGGTGGTCGCCGAGATGGAGGGGGTCCGCCTGCGCCGCATGCCCGGCGTGCACGCCACGCCGGTCAGCCGCTACCACGTCGAACTGCGCGCGGCGCCCCGGCCGGGCGAGCCGGTAGGCCCGTGGCCGGTGTCCGACCCTGCGCATCTTCTCGCCGCGGCGGCCGACCGGCTCGCCGCCGTACGCGCGGCCTGGCGGGAGCTCGGCTACCCGGCGTACGCGGCGCAGCTGGAGAAGACGTACGCCCAGGCGCTGGCCACCGCACTCACCGAACTGACCAGGCCAATCGACACCACCACGCTCGCCGAGCCGGCGGATTCGGAAGGGCCTGTCCCGGGCGCGTCCGCCACGGGCGGGCCCATCGCAGGCGCGTCGGCCACAGGTGGGTCCACCCTGAGCGGGTCCGCCACAGGTGGGCCTGTCGCAGGCGCGTCCGGCACGGGTGGGGCCGCCCTGAGCGGGTCCGCCGCCGGTCCCGCGCGCCGCCTCACCGCCGATGCGCTGTTCGCCGCGTGCGCGCAACCGCATCACCGTCGCATGCTGCGGGCGGCGCTGCCCTTGCTGGAGCGGCACGGGCTGCTGGAACATCCGGGCGAGCGGGAGATCCGCCTCGTGCCGCCCGCGGCCGACCCGGCCGAGTCACTGCGCGAGCTCGTCGTCGCGGGCACCTCGTTCACCGCGCAGACCGCTCTGGCGGTGCGGGCCTGCATGCGCCTGCCCGAGCTGTTGCGCGGCGAGCTCACGGCGGCCGACGTGCTGACGTCCGGCGGCGCCGGGGAGCTGCTCGACCAGGTGCGCGACATCGGGCCGGTCAGCCTGTTCGGCAACCGGATCGCCCGGGCCCTCGTGGAGCAGGTCGTCCGCGAGTGGCCGGCCGACCGGCCGCTGCGCATCCTGGAGGCGGGCGCCGGGACGGGCGGCACCACGGCGTCGCTGCTGCCGGTCCTGCCGCCCGACCGCACCCGTTACACGATCACCGACGCCACGGAACCGGCGCTGGCCCGGCTGCGGCAGCGCTTCTCCGAGGCGGATTTCGTCGAGTACGCGCTGCTCGACCTCAACGGCGACCTGGCCGGGCAGGGGCATTCCCCGGGCGGCCATGACCTGGTGGTGGCGGCCGGCTGCCTGCACCTGGCACGAGACCTGACCGCCGCGCTGCGCGGGCTGGCCACGCTGCTCGCACCCGGCGGCAAGCTGCTGGTCGTCGAGCCGCACCGGATGGAGCCCCTGCTGCCGTTCCTCGGCCCTCCGCCGGAGTTCTGGGATTTCGGCGACCTCGACGTGCGGCCGCACTCGCCGCTGCTGTCACGGCAGAGATGGCCGCAACTGCTGGCCCAGACCGGCTATACCGACATCGTCCAGGCCAAGGCTGAGGAGGAGCCGGACGCGGGTGACTTCTCGGTGATGCTCGCCACCGCCCCCGCCACGGTCCCCGCCCCCGCTCCCGCCCTCACAACGGTCACGAGCACCACCACCGCAATCGACCCCAGCCCCAGCACCGCCACTGCCACGGCTCTGGACGCTGGCCCCACCACCATCACCGCCGTCGGCGTCGGCCCCGGTGCCGGCGGCACTTCCAGTGCCCTCAGCATCGGCCGCCGCCCCGTCGACGTGGTCACCGAGGAGGCGCCACTGGGTGTCGCGGCCGGTGGCGCGTGGATCGTCGCGGGTGAGGACGCCAGCGATCCGCTTCCCTCCGCACTTGCCTCGCTGCTTGAGGGACAGGGTGCCCACGTGAGCCTGTCACCGCTCGGCGACGATCCGGGTCGCTGGACCGCCTGGATGTCTCCCGAGACCGAGACCGTGACGCTCGTCATCGTCCTCGGCGACACCTCCGACACGGAACCATCCGACGCAGGGGCGGAGGCGGTCGTCGAGCAGATCACTCGGCGGGCCGCTGCGTTGCGCGCGATCGCGCTGGCCTGCGAGCAGCTGCCCCCGGACCGACGGATCGTCCTGTGGCTGGTGAGCCGTCCCTGTGGTGCGCTCCCCGAGCCCGGTCTCGCGGAGGGCGGTCCCGTCCATCCGCAGGACGCGGCCACCTGGGGGACGGTGCGGTCTCTGGGCAACGAGCAGCCCCGGATCGAGGCGCGGCGGCTGTGCCTGCACCGCAGTGACGACCACGGGCACGACGCGGCGCGGGTGGCGGCCGAGTTGCTGACCCCCGGTGCCGAGGACGAGATCCTGCTCACCCGGCGGGGCCGTTTCACGCCGCGCCTGGTCGCGACGGAGGAGAACGCCGTTCCGGTGCCCGAGGAACCGGGCGCCTTCCGCCTCGCCGTGTCCGATCCCGGCCTGTCGTACGGCCTGGCCTGGGAGCGGGTGGACATGCCCGTGCCGGGTCCGGGCCAGGCTTTGGTGGAGGTACGGGCGATCGGGCTGAACTACCGCGACGTGATGTTCGCGGTGGACCTGCTGCCGTCCGAAGCGGTCGAGGCGGTGTTCGGCGGCCATGCGCTGGGCCTGGAGTGCGCCGGGACCGTGGTGGCCGTCGGGCCGGGCGTCACCCGGCTCGGACCCGGCGACCGGGTGATGGCGGCGGGGCCGGTCGGGTTCGGGAGCCATGCCGTGGTCGAGGAGTGGGCGGCCGCCCGCATCCCCGAGGGGCGTACCTTCGCGGAGGCCGCCACCCTGCCCATGGCCCTGGTGACCGTCCACCACTCGCTGCACCACTGCGCGCGCGTCAAGGCGGGCGAGACCGTGCTGGTGCACGGCGGCGCGGGCGGGGTGGGGCTGGCGGCGCTCGAATACGCGCGGTTCGCCGGCGCACGGGTGATCGCCACGGCCGGCAGTCCCGCCAAGCGCGATCTGCTGCGCTCGCTCGGCGCCGATCACGTGCTGGACTCGCGCAGCCTGCACTTCGCCGACCAGGTCAGGGAGCTGACGGCGGGCCGTGGCGTGGACGTCGTGCTCAACTCGCTGGCGGGCGAGGCCATCAGCCGCGGCCTGGAGTGCCTGCGGCACGGCGGCCGGTTCGTGGAGCTGGGCAAGCGCGACATCTTCGAGAGCGGGCAGCTGCCGATGCGTCCGTTCGGCGACAACATCTCGTTCTTCGGCGTGGACGTCGGCACGCTGATGTGGAAGGACCCGGCGCTGGCGGCCGAGCACGTGGAGGCCCTTCCCCGCATGGGGGATTTCCGCCCGCTGCCGCACACGGTCTATCCCGCCGAGCGGGTCGCCGACGCCTTCGCCCTGATGCGGCATTCCCGGCATATCGGGAAAGTGGTCGTCTCTCTCGATCCTCGTGAAGAGCCGGTCATGGTACGGCGGCGACCGGCACGCCACCGCCCGAGTTCCGACGGGACCTATCTGGTCACCGGCGGCCTGACCGGGTTCGGCGCGGCGACCGCGCGCCATCTGGCCCGGGCCGGGGTCCGCCGGTTGGCGCTCGTCGGCCGCCGCGGCGCCGCCACCCCCGAGGCGCCCGCGCTGCTGGAGGAGCTGAAGTGCCTCGGGGCGGAGGCCCGCGTGTACGCCGCCGACGCCGCCGACCGCGACGCCATGCGCGCGATCCTGCGCGAGCTGGACGCGGACGGCCACCCGGTACGCGGCGTCGTCCACGCCGCCATGCACCTCGACGACGCCGCGCTCGTCGACCTGTCCGACGACCGGATCCGGGCGGTGCTGCGCCCCAAGGTCGCCGGCGCCCTGGTCCTGGACGAGCTCACCGCCGGCCTGCCCCTGGAGGCGTTCGTCCTCTACTCGTCCCTGACCACGATCGGCAACATCGGCCAGTCCCCGTACGTGTCGGCGAACCTGTTCCTGGAGGCGCTGGCCCGCCGGCGGAGGGCGCGGGGCCGGCCGGCACTGGCGGTCTGCCTCGGCGCGCTCGCCGGAACCGGCGTCCTGGCGCACGGCACGCAGGCGGAGGCGCTGGCCAGGCTCGGCATCGAGTCCATCACCACGGACCGCGCGCTGGCGGCCGTGGACGACATGCTCGGCGAGGGAGCCGACGTGGCGATGGTGGGCCGCTGCGACTGGGCCCGGATGCGGCAGATGCTGCCCGGCCTGCGGCGGCCGTGGCTGTCGGCGGTGCTGCCGCCCGGCGCGGACCACGACCTCGACGTCGGCGACCTGCTGGCGACGCTGGCGGCGATGAGCGACGAGGAGGCGCACCGGCACGTGGCCGAGCAGCTCACCGCGCTGCTGTCCACCGTGCTGCTCACCCCCGCCGCGGAGATCGACCCCGATCGGCGGCTCGACGAGTACGGCCTCGACTCGCTCATGGCCACCGAACTGCTGCTGTCCGTACGGCACCAGTTCGGCGTGGACATCCCGCCCATGGAGCTGATCCGCGGCGCCGGCACGGTCACCGACATCGCCCGTACGGTGCTCGTCCACCTCGGGCTGCAGACCTCGCGCCCGGTAGCAGGAAAGGACGTCCGATGAGCGCCGTCCACACCCGGCTGGCCGGCGTCGCCGCCCACCTGCCGGAGACCACGATGACCACGGCGGAGCTGGAGGACCGGCTCGCCGAGCGCAACCCCGGGCTGGAGCTGCCCCGCGGGGTCATCCACGGAGGCAGCGGGGTGCGGCGCCGGCACATCGCCCCGCCGCACGAGAAGCCGTCCGACCTGGCCGTCCACGCCGCCCGCCGCCTGCTGTCCAATTCCGGCATGCAGGCGCGTGATCTCGACCTGATCGTCTACGCCGGCGTGACGCCCGACCTGATCGAGCCCGCCACCGCGCACGTCGTCGCCGCCAAGCTCGGCGCCGCCTGCCCGGTGTTCGACGTACGCAACGCCTGCAACAGCGTGCTGAACGCCATCCAGGTGGCCGACGCGCTCATCACCTCCGGACAGCACCGACGGGTCCTGGTCTGCTGCGGCGAGGTGGGCACCGCGTTCATGCCGTGGACGCTGTCGGGAGCCGACGAGTTCTTCGCGATCGCCGCCGCCTACACCGTCTCCGACGCCGGGGCCGCCCTGCTGCTGGAGCCCGCGCCGACCCAGGGGGTGCTCGGCCACCGGTTCACCGCCCACTCGGCCGGGTGGGACGCGGCCACCGTACAGATCTCCGACATGACCACCGATCCCGCGGCCGCCTGGCCGGTCATCCGGCCGCTCACCGTCGACGCCGTCAAGCTCGCGCGCAGCATCGAGCAGGCCGGCTTCGCCGTGTTCCGCGAGCCGCTCGCCGAGCTCGGCCTGACCTGGGACGACTTCGCGGCCGTCTGCGTGCACCAGGCGTCGCTGCCGGCGCTGTGGAAGTTCTGCGAGCACACCGGGATCCCGCCGGGCAAGGTCGTGGTCACCATCGCCCAGCACGGCAACCTCATCACGGCCACGCTGCCCGTCCAGCTCGCCCAGGCGGTCGCGGCCGGACGGGTACGGCGGGGCGACCTGATCGCCCTGGTGGGACTGGCCAGCGGCTTCAGCGCCGGCATCGTCGTGGTGCGGTGGTGACGGCGATGACACCCGACACACCTGCGGAGACCGTCCCTCCGGCCAGCGAGCTGATCACCCGCGTCCGGCGCCGGCGCCTCGACCTGCCCGGCGCCGTCGCCTGCCAGGTCGGCGGCCGGACACCGCGGGCGGTCAGCTACGAGGAGATGGCACTGGCGGTGCAGCGGACCACCGCCGCCCTGGCCCTGGCGGGAGTGGGTCACGGCATGCGAACCGTGCTGCTCGTGTACCCGGGCGTGGAGCTCGGCGTGCTGGCGCTGTCGCTGCTGCGGCTGGGGGCGGTGCCGGTGATGGTCGATCCGGGGCTGCCCTACGCCGACATCCGGCGCTGCCTGGAGCGGGCCGCTCCTGAGGCGTTCATCGGCGTCCCGCTCGCCCACGCGGCCCGGCTCGCGCTGGGCTGGGCCCGGCGCAGCAGCCGCATCGCCATCACGGTCGGGCCGCGCCGGCTCTGGCCCGGCCCGACGATCGCCGGCCTTCGGGCCGCCGCCCAAGGCCGCTGCTTTTCAGGTCACCCACCGACCGGCTCGGCGGGTGGATCGGCGGCTGACCTGGCAAACCACCGAGCGAATGACCTGGTGGACCACCCGGCGCCCGACCCGGCGGCCCTCCTGGTGGACGGCCCGGCGGTTGACCTGGCGAACGACCCGACGCACGACATGGTGGCTGGCCTGGCGAGCGCCCCGGCGGCCGGACTGGTGGACGACTCTGTCACTGAGCTGGTGAACGACCCGCCCACCAGCTCAGCGACCGACCTGGTGACCGGCTTGGCGGCCGGCTCGCTGAAGGACTTGACCGCCGGCTCAGCGGGCACGCCTGTGGCTCGGGAGCCGGGGCCGGATGATGTGGCGCTGATCGCCTACACCTCGGGCTCCACGGGTCCGCCCAAGGGTGTGCCGCTGCGGCACCGGCACCTGACCGCGCAGCTCGACCTGCTCGACGAGCTCGGCATCATCCGGCCGGGAACCGCCATGCTGTCGACGTTCATCCCTTTCGCGCTGGGTGCGGCGGCTCTGGGGGCGACCGCCGTGATCCCCGACATGGACCCGCGGCATCCGATGCGTGCAGACCCGGCCGTCCTGGTGTCCGGCATCCGGCGCTACGGGGTGGCGACCGTGTTCGCCGCCCCGGCGCTGCTGGATCGGCTGGCCCGGCACTGCGCTGCCCGGGGCGTGGTGCTGGACACGTTGGAATGCGTCGCCGTGGCGGGAGCCCCGCTGCCGCTGCCCACGCTGGAGCGCGTGCGCGCGTGCCTGCCGGCCGCCGCGCGGGTGGTGTCGGTGTACGGCGCCACCGAGTGCCTGCCGGTGGCCGCCATCGAGGGCCGCGAGCTGGCCGCCGCCCGGACGGCGCACCCGGGGGCCGGGACGTGCCTGGGCCGGCCGCTGGCCGGTGCCGAGGTACGCGTCATCGGCGTCACCGACGATCCGGTCGGCGTCTGGAGCGATGACCTGCGGGTGCCGACCGGAACGGTGGGGGAGATCGTGGTCGCCTCCCCCGCGGTCAGCGACCCGTACCTCGACGATCCTCGCGCCACGGCCATGGCCAGGATCGCCGACGGTGACCGGGTCTGGCATCGCATGGGCGATCTGGGCCACCTGGACGACCAGGGCCGGCTCTGGTTCGCCGGCCGCAGGTCCGAACGCGTGCGTACCCGCGGCGGAGACCTGTGCACCGACCACGTCGAGACCCTGCTCGCCGGCGTGCCGGGGGTGCGCCGGACCGCCCTGGTCGGCGTCGGCCCGGCGGGCGAGCAGCGGCCGGTCCTCGTGGTGGAGCGCGAGCCGGGCGCCCGGCGGGCCCGCGTCCGGGCCGCCGTCCTCGAGGAGGCCGCACGGCATCCCCGTACGGCCGCCCTGCGCGAGGTGCTGTTCCATCCGGGCTTTCCCGTGGACGCCCGGCACAACAGCAAGATCCGCCGGAACGTGCTCGCCACCTGGGCCGCCCGGCGCCTGCGCGGAGGCCACGGATGAGCGTCCTGGTGACCAGCACATTTCGTTCCCCGGCCCCGCCAGGTGTCGGCAGCTACGCGGAGGTCGCAGATGAAGATCCCGGTAACCAGCACAACCCCCAGACCCACCAGATGTCGGCTGCCACTCGGAAGTGACAGATGAAGATCCTCGTAACCGGCAGCACCCGCTCCCCCAGCCCCACCGGGCGTCGGCGGACACGCGGAGGTCTCAGATGAAGGTCCTCGTCACCGGCGCGAGCGGGTTCCTCGGTCTGGCCGTGTGCCGGCGGCTGGCCGCTCGCGGCGACACCGTACACACGCTGCACCGCCGGTCGCATCCCGAGCTGGACGCGCTGGGCCTCACGCAGCACCTGGCCGACATCCGCCACCCGGCGGCCGTCCGCGCCGCCGTCGGCGCCTGCGAGGCCGTGGTGCACTGTGCCGCCAAGGCGGGGGCGTACGGCCCCGCTCGCGACTACCGCGAGATCAACGTGGACGGTACGCGCAACGTGCTGGACGCCTGCGCGCGCAGCGGTGCGCGGCTGGTGCACCTCTCCTCCCCCAGCGTCGTGCACGACGGGCGCGACCTGGAGGGGGTCGATGAGTCGGTCCCGTACGCGCGCCGCTACCCGGCGGCCTACCCTCGTTCCAAGGCCCTGGCGGAACAGCTGGTCCTGGCCGCCACCGGCACCGTCCCCGTCGTGGCGCTGCGCCCGCACCTCATCTGGGGCCCCGGCGACCCGCACTTCCTGCCCCGGCTGGCCGCCAACCGGCACCGGCTCTGGCTGCTGGGGCCGACAGACAAGATCATTGACACCGTTTACGTCGACAACGCCGCCGATGCCTGCCTGCTGGCCCTCGACCGGCTACGCCCCGGCTCGCCGCTGTGCGGCCGGACGTACTTCATCGCTCAAGGGGAGCCCTGCGGATTCGGCACGTGGGTGAACGCCCTGCTCGGGGCCGCCGGACTGCCCCCGGTGCGGCGCCGGCTTCCGGTCGTGCCGGCGAAGCTGGCGGCCGCGCTCATGGAGCGGGGCTGCGGGCCGGCGCGGGCTCTGGGGCTGCGCGTCGAGCCGCCTCTGACGAGGTTCCTGGTGGAGCAGGCGTCCACCGCGCACTGGTTCGACCTGTCCGCGGCCCGTCGTGACCTCGGCTACCGGCCGCGGGTGAGCATGGCCGAGGGCCTGACCCGCCTGACCGCCCACCTGACGGAGGCCGATCCATGATCCCGGCCACCCTTCCACCGCGCGGAGCCATCCGATGCCCCGGGCCACCCATCCACCTCGCGAAGCCATCCGATGCCCCCGGCCACCCATCCACCTCGCGGAAGCCACCTCATGACCAGGTTCCCCGGATACCCGTTCGCCTCCCGCTGGTTCGCCCATCCCGCTCGTGCGGGGCTGCGCCAGCACTACGTGGACGAGGGGGCGGGAGAGCCGCTGCTGTTCCTGCACGGCAACCCCTCGTGGAGCTACCTGTGGCGGAGGCCGATCCTCGCGCTGCGCGACCGCTTCCGGTGCGTCGCCCCCGACCACATCGGCATGGGCCTGTCGGACAAGCCCGCCGCCGGCGACTACCTCCACACGCTCGCCTCCCGCGTCGACGACCTCGACGCCCTGACCTCCCACCTCATCGCCGACCGGGGCGCCCCCGACAAGGGCTGGACGCTGGTCATGCACGACTGGGGCGGGCCGATCGGCATGGCCTGGGCCTGCCGCCATCCCGGCCGCGTCGCCAGGCTGGTCGTCCTCAACACGGCGGCCTTCCCCAACCCGCACGGCGAGCGTGCGCGACTCCCCCTGCGGCTCCCGCTCTGGCTGCTGGGCGACACCGCGCTCGGGGCCCGGCTGATCCTGCGGCACAACCTCTTCGCCCGAGGGGCCACCTGGCGGCCGCTCGGCGTGCGCCGTCGCATGCCCGCCCTCGTGCGGGAGGCGTTCCTCGCCCCGTACGACCGGCCGGAACACCGCGTGGCCATCCAGCACTTCATCCAGGACATCCCGCTGCGTCCCCGCGATCCCGCGTGGCCGATCCTCGACGGCATGGGCCGGGAGCTGCACCGCTTCGCCGACCGGCCGGCCCTCATCGGGTGGGGACTGCGCGACCCGGTCTTCGATCCCGCCATGCTCGCTTGCTGGCGCCGTCACCTGCCCCGGGCGCGGACCCATGTCTATCCCCGCGCCGGCCACTACGTGCTGGAGGACGCGCACGAGCAGCTCGTCCCCGCGATCGGTGACTTTCTCGAAGGGAACGGCTGAGCCGGCGTGGCGGCGGCGCACCGGGCTCCGGAGGTCGGGTCGCCGGAGCGGAGCGGTCGGGCGGACCGGTCGGGCGGGGCGGTCGGGCGGGGCGGTCGGGCGGGGCGGTCGGGCGGGGCGGTCGGGCGGGGCGGTCGGGCGGGGCGGTCATCGTCTGCCGAGGGAGACCACGCCGTTCGGCGTCCAGCCGGACGCCACCAGCTGAACACGCAGAGTCATGTACTTCGAGCAAGTAGGAGAAGGGTGGTGCGGGGTCGGGTGCGGTGGCGGCGGTTCCTCGTGATGCTGGTCCCTTCGCTGCTCGCCCTGGGCGTGCTGGCGACAGGGATGGCGCAGGGCGCCCTGCCGGCGTCGTTCGCGGTGTCCGGGCGGCAGATGAAGGTGTCGGCGGACAGGCTGACAGGGCGCGGCCTGGGGCTGTTCCCCGGAGTGGTGCGGTCGGTGGACGGCCGCAGGCACGTGGTGCTGAATCTGTCGTTACGCACCGCGCAGGTGTACGGGCTGTGCCAGTCGGCCCTGGTGGACACCCCGCTGGGACGGTTCACGGTACGGCTGAGCGCGCGCGATCGCGGCCGGCCCTCGCGCATCAGCCAGCTGGCGATCGCGGCCACCTCCCTGTCCGCCGACGTGGACTTCAGCTCGGTCGTGATCAACCAGGACGCCGGGCTGCTGAGCCTCGGGGATGCCCTGGAGGGCAGGCGGGGCGACTTCGGGCTCGGTGCGCCGGCGTTCACGGTGCGGGACGTGACGGTGGACACCTGGATGGTGACGGGAGGAACGTTCCGGGTGGACGACCTGCAGGTGGCCGTGGGCCGGGGGGTCCGGCCGTGCTTCTGATGTTCGCGGGCGCGCTGGCCAGAGGGCTGGGCTCGGTGGCGGCCTGGACGCGGCGGCGGCCGTTCTGGGCGGGATGCCTGCTCGTGGCCGCCGGGATCGAGATCCTGCTGGTGCCGGTCGCCGGTACCTGGGTGATCGTCCACACGGGGGTGGGGGGTTACGCGGGGTTCCTGCTGGGGCTGTTCCTGGTCGCCATGGGGCTGGGGCTGTGGTTCGCCTCCGAGCAGCGTTTCGTCATCGCGGTGCTGGCGATCCTGGCGGCGCTGGCGGCGTTCGTGCTGTCGAACCTGGGCGGGCTGCTGGTGGGTTCGCTGGTCGCGATCGTGGGCGCGTCCATGGGATCCGCCTGGACGCCCCGCCGGCCCAGCCCGCCGCAGCAGCCCCAGAAGCCGCGGCCCCGTCAGCCGCTGCGGTCCCGCCCGCCCCGGTAAGGACGAGGGCGGGCGGTTTGTCGCCTCATTTAGGGATTCGTACCGGCTCGATGACGGCCGGGGTCGCCTGCTCACCACCACCTCCCCGCGGTGCACGACCGTCTGCCGGACCCCGAACCGCTCACCGAGGTTCCCCTGGACCCGGCCACCGTGCTCTCGGCACGGGCGGCCGCCTCGGCGTCGCCGAACACCGTGATCGTCATGACGGTCCCCTCGCCGGTGTCGACGGCGGCGTAGAGGAGCGCGCCCACCTGCTCGGGGATCCGGTCGGCGAACTCCTCGTCGACCCGCTGGACCATCTCCGCTACCGCGTCAGGGCTCGCGGCGTACTGCCTGATCATCGCGTACATGCGCATCACGTTATATCCCCATGGGAAGACTTTCGAGTCTCTACATGAGGACTTAATTCGAGATCCCCAGGTTGACCGGCAGGGACAGCGGGCCGATCGTGAAGAACGACGGGGAGTACGGGATCTCAGCGGGGTCGACGGCGAGGCTGAGCCCCGGCAGCCGCCCGTACAGCGAGGCGAGCGCCAGCCGGCTCTCCAGCCGGGCCAGCGGCGCCCCGATGCAGTAGCGCGGGCCGTGGCCGAAGCCGAGGTGTCCCGTCTGCCCGCGCGCCAGGTCGAACCGGTCCGCGCCGTCCCCGTACTCCGCCGGGTCGACGCCGCTCGCCTGGTACATCACGCCCACCGCGCGGCCCTTGGGGATGGGCACCCCGGCGACCGTCACGTCCTGGGCCGTGAACCGGAAGCTGGTCATCATCACCGAGTGGCGGTGGCGCAGGGTCTCCTCCACCACGTCGGCCCACCGGTCCCCGGCCTTGGCCAGCCGCAGCTGGCCGGGGTCGCGGGCCAGGGCCACGATGGCGTGGCCCAGCAGGTGGACGGTGGTCTCGTGGCCGGCGACGAGCATGAGCCACAGCACGCCGACCAGTTCCTCGGTGGTGAGCTTGTCGCCCTCGTCGCGGGCCTGGACCAGCCCGGAGGTGAGGTCGTCGCCCGGTTCGCGCTGCTTGCGCACCACCAGGTCGTGCAGGAAGGCCTGGAGGTCGTTCTGCGTCGCGAACGCCACGTCCGGCGGCGTGGTGTGCGCCAGCAGCGTGGCGGTCCAGTTGCGCAGCCGGAGCCGCTCCTCGGCCGCCACGCCGAACAGCTCGCAGATCACCCACATGGGCAGCGCCTCGGTGAAGGCGGGGACCAGGTCGACGCCGTCACCGGCGGCCACCACGTCGTCCAGCAGGCCGTCGATGATCTGCTGGATCCGGGGTTTCAGGCCCTCGACCCGGGCCGGGGTGAACGCCCTGCCCACCAGGCCGCGCAGCCGCCTGTGGTCCGCGCCGTCCCTGGTGGACAGGTGACCGCCCTGGACGATGGCGCGGAGCGGCCAGTCCTCGGGGATCGACCCGTCGTGGAGGGCCGGCCAGTGCCGGGGATCCCGGAGGAAGGTCCTGTTGTCCCCGGCGAGGATCTCCCGCACGGCCTTGTGGGTCAGCGCCAGGTAGGCGGGCACGCCGCCCGGGAACTCCACCTCGACCACGGGACCGAGCTCCCGGAGGCGGATGCAGGTGTCGAGCGGGTGCTCGCCCGCGGCTGGGAAGGAGGGGAGGTTTGTCGCCATGTGACTCCTTTGAGGGGTCCCGATGAGTGGCCGGCGATCTCATCCTTTCCCGCTGATCTCGCAGGAACCCCGCATCCGGTACGAATCGCGCCCACGAGCGCATCCCCCGGTGCCGGTACGGCGGTTGTCCTCGCCTGGCCTGGAGGCGATCATTGGAGGGCCGAGGGCGGGAGGGGCGATGTCCGGTCTGTCGTACGAGCCGTTGACTCCGACGAGCTTCCTCGAACGGTCGGCGGCCGTGTTCGCGCAGCGGCTCGCGGTCGTGGACGGCGCGATGGCGCTCACGTACGCCGAGCTCTGGGAGCGGGCGCGGCGGCTGGCCGGCGGGCTGGCCGGGAGCGGGGTGCGGCCAGGCGACCGGGTGGCCGTGCTGGCGGCCAACGGGCACCTGCTGCTGGAGGCGGGCGCGATCATGGTGCCGATGAACATCCGGCTCTCCTCGGGCGAGCTGGCGTACATCATCGATCACGCCGAGGTGTCCGTGCTGCTGCACGACCGCGAGCACGAGGAGCTGGCCAGGGCGGCGTCGGCGGCGAGCGCGGCGCGGCCGCGGCTGGTGTGCGGCGGGGAGGCGTACGAGGCGCTGCTGGACGGGGCCGAGCCGCTGCTGGTCCGGGTGAGCGACGAGCTGTCGCCGCTGTCGATCAACTACACGAGCGGCACGACCGGCCGCCCGAAGGGCGTCGTCTACCACCACCGGGGCGCCTATCTCCAGGCCCTGGCCATGGCGCTGCACACCAGGCTGGACGCCTCCTCCGCCTACCTGTGGACGCTGCCGATGTTCCACTGCCACGGCTGGTGCTTCCCGTGGGCGGTGACGCTGGCCGGCGCCCGCCACGTCTGCCTGCCCAGGGTCGAGCCGGAGCGGGCCTGGCGGTTGATCCGCGCGCACGGCGTCACGCACCTGTGCGGCGCCCCGACCGTGCTCACGTCGCTGCTGGCGCACCCCGACGCGCCCGCCGACGCGCTGGAGCCGCGGCTGCTGGCCTGCGTGGGCGGCGCGCCGCCGAGCCCCGCGCTGCTGGGGCGGGCGCTGCGGGCGGGGATCGACGTCATCCACCTGTACGGGCTGACGGAGACGTACGGCCCGGCCGTGATCTGCCAGCCGCAGCCGGAGTGGGCCGGGCTGGACGTCGCGGAGCTGGCGGCCCTGACCGCGCGCCAGGGCGTGGGCAACGTGATCGCCCAGCGCATCAGGGTCGTCAACGACAAGGGCGACGACGTGCCGGCCGACGCGGCCACGGTCGGGGAGATCGCGGTACGCGGCAACGACGTCATGCTGGGCTACCACCGCGACCCCGAGGCCACGGCCGCGGCGGCGCCCGGCGGCTGGTTCCGCACGGGCGACCTGGCGGTGCTGCACCCCGACGGCTACGTGCGGCTGGTCGACCGGGCCAAGGACGTGATCATCTCGGGTGGCGAGAACATCGCGTCGGTCGAGGTGGAGAACGTCCTGGTGAGCCATCCAGCGGTGGAGGAGGCGGCGGTCGTCGCGCGGCCGGACGCGCGCTGGGGCGAGGTGCCCGTCGCGTACGTGAACCTGGCCGCGGGGGCGGACGCCACCGAGGGCGAGCTGATCCAGCACGTACGCGACCGCATCGCGCACTTCAAGGCCCCGAAGGCGGTCTTCTTCGGGGAACTGCCGAAGACCTCGACGGGCAAGATCCAGAAGACCGTGCTGAGGGAGCGGGCCACCGGCTCCGGAGGGGCTCCGGAGCCGGCGTAGCGGCCTCCGCGGGACCGGCGGCCCCACGGGTCAGGGGTCGACCGGATCGTGCTCCAGCCGCCTGGCGCGCTCGGCGTCCTCGCCTGGTGCCGGAGCGGCGTCCCTGCCCGCGTACAGGCTGGTGAGCGTGACGGTGAGGAGTGTCACGACGATGACGCCGAGCGAGGCGAGGGTGGGGATCTCGGGGACCCACGCCCACAGGCCGTGCGCCCAGTGCAGCACCAGCTTGAGCCCGATGAACGCCAGGATGACGCCGAGGCCGTAGTTGAGGTGGCGTAGCCTGGCCAGGACGTCGCGCAGCACGAAGTACAGCGCCCGCAGGCCCAGCAGGGCGAAGGCGTTGGTGGCGAAGACGAGGAACGGGTCCTCGGTCACCCCGTACACGGCGGGCACCGAGTCGACGGCGAAGACGATGTCAGTCGCGAACACCGCCACCGTCGCCAGGGCCAGCGGCGTGATCGCCCGCCGGCCCCCCTCGCGCACCACCAGCCGGAACCCGCGGTAGTCGCCGGTCACCGGGACGAAGCGGCGCAGCAGCCGGACGCTGCGCATGGAGTCGATGTCCACGTGCTGGTCGTCGCCCTTGAGCACCTTGACCGCCGTGACGATCAGGACCAGCCCGAACAGCAGGAACGCCCACGTACCGCTCTGCAGCGCCGCGGCGCCCAGCGCGATGAAGACGGCGCGCAGGACCAGCGCCCCGACGATGCCGTAGAGCAGCACCCGCTGGGTCAGCTCCTTCGGCACCGCGAAGGCCGCCAGCAGCAGCATGAACACGAACAGGTTGTCGACCGACAGCGACTTCTCCACCACGTATCCGGTGAAGAACTCGACCGCCACGCCGGTGCCGAAGGCGCCCCAGAGGTACGCGCAGAAGGCCACCGGCAGGATCAGGTAGAAGACGGACCAGGTCAGGGCCTCGCGCATGCGGACCTCGTGCGGGCGCCGGGTCAGCACGACGTCGATGACCAGCAGCAGGACCAGGCCGGCGATGGTGATCGACCACAGGCCGAAGGACGCGATGCTGCCCTGATCAGCCGCGATCGGAACCTGGTCGGGTGCAGCCAGCATTATCCCCGGGGACATGAAACCTCCTCGAACGTGCTCTGCCGTTCGAGGTCTCCTTCACCCGGGGGTAGCGGGCGGCCGTCCGGGGACGCTCACGTACGTCCGTACTGACCGGATCGGCACTTGGGAAGTACTCCCCTCGCCTCCGCTCAGGGTAGGGCAAATCCGGACGACGATCCACTATGGACTGCGAACCTTCGCGGCGTACGGCGCCGGAGCCTTCACTCCTCGGCCAGGACGTCGTCGCCCACGATGCCGCGCAGCCGGTCGTTGGCGCGCTCGAGCGTGGTGAGCGCGATCTCCCGCCACTCCTCGCTCGTCTCCCCCATGGCCTCCTCGGCGAGCTCCGCCCAGGCGCGTTCGATGGCGGGCACCAGGGCGTGGCCCGCCTGCGTGACCAGGATGCGCACCTGGCGGCGGTCACCCGCCACGGCCTCGCGCCGGAACCATCCGCCGCTCTCCAGCCGGGCCAGGCTCCGGGTCGCGGTCGGCGGCTCGATGCCGAGCCGCCCCGCCAGCTCCTTGACCGTCATGCCGCCGGGCTCCTGCGCCAGCAGCCACAGCAGCACGTCCTGCCCCGGGTGCAGCCCCAGCGCCGCGAGCTTGCGCGCCTTGGCGACGCGGTAGAGCTTGCTCATCTTGTTGAGCGCCCGGTTGACGCGCATCGCCTCGCTTGCTTCCACGTTCTCATCCTACCGATGTATAGTCGGCTAATAACTAGTCGGCTAACTATTGGAGATGATGATGGATCTCGGACTCGACGGACGGGTCGCCCTGATCACGGGAGCCTCCGGCGACATCGGCCGGGCGATCGCCAGGGCGTACGCGGCGGAAGGCGCCCTCGTCGCCGCGGGGTGGCACCGCAACGAGGAGCAGGCCCGCGCCCTCACCGACGCGATCGTCCAGGACGGCGGCAAGGCGATCGCGGTGGGGACCGACCAGCGCGACCCCGGATCGGCCGCGGCGGTGGTCCGCCAGGTGGAGCGCGAGCTCGGGCCCGTGGCGGTGCTGGTCGCGAACGCGGTCTCCTGGCCCACGATGGGGGAGGAGACGTGGGACACCCTGACCGACAGCCTCACCACGAACGTGGCGGGCACGCTCTCGCTGGTCGATGCCGTGCTTCCCGGCATGCGCGAGGCCCGGTGGGGGCGGCTGGTGCTGATCTCCACCGACGTGGTGGATCACCCGGTTCCGGCGGGCGCGGCGTACCCGGCCGCCAAGGGCGCGCTGGAGGCGGCGGCGCGCGTGCTCGCCGTGCGGGAGGGGCGGCACGGCGTCCTCACCAACGTCGTACGGCCCGGCTTCACGCTGACGGAGCGCGCGCTGACCCACCCCGGCTTCGGGCAGGAGGTCGTCGACGCCGAGGCGGCGAAGACGCCGACCGGCCGCATCTGCATGCCAGAGGACGTGGCCTCCGCCGCCGCCTACCTGGGCTCGGCGGCGAACACGCACGCCAACGGGCAGATGATCGACGTGGCGGGCGGGCGGCACCTGACCCGCTGACCCGCCGCGCCGGTCAGTCGCCGTGCCACGACCTCCAGAGCGCGGCGTACGTGCCGCCCGCGGCGGCGAGGTCGTGGTGCGTGCCCAGCTCGGTGACCTGGCCCTCCTGCATGACCGCCACCCGGTCGGCGTCGTGCGCGGTCTGCAGGCGGTGGGCGATGGCGATGACGGTACGCCCGGCCAGCACGGCGGCCAGGGCGCGCTCGGTGTGGCGGGCGGTCCGCGGGTCGAGCAGCGCGGTGGCCTCGTCGAGGATCAGCGTGTGCGGGTCGGCGAGCACCACCCGGGCCAGCGCCACCTGCTGGGTCTGCGCGCCGTCCAGCCGGTGGCCGCCGGGTCCCAGCTCGGTGTCCAGGCCGTCCGGGAGGTCGCCGATCCAGTCGGCGCCGACGGCGGCGAGCGCCGCGCGCAGCTCGGCCTCCGTGGCGGCAGGGGCGGCGATGAGCAGGTTGTCGCGTACGGTGCCGAGGAAGACGTGATGCTCCTGGGTGACGAGGATGACGCGCTCGCGCAGCCGTACGGGGTCGAGGTCGGCGACCGGCACCCCGCCCACGGTGACGCCGCCGGTACGCGGCCGGTCCACCCCCGCCAGGAGCCGGCCCAGCGTGGTCTTGCCCGCCCCGGACGGGCCGACGATCGCCAGGCGCTCGCCGGGCCGGACGGTCAGGTCCACCCCGCGCAGCACGTCGGGGCCGCCGTCGTAGGCGTAGCGCACGCCGGTGACCTCCAGCCGGTCGCCGTCCGGCACGGCGGCGCTCCCGGCGGCCTGGCCCGGCCGCGCGGCCGGTGCGATGCCCTCGACCCGGGCGAACGACGCGCCGCTGCTCTGCAGGCGTTCCAGGTGGAAGAGCACGGTGTCGAGGGGTTGCGACAGCTGCCGCAGGTAGAGCGCCGCGGCGACGACCGTGCCCAGCGTCATCGAGTCGCCCGCCAGGAAGCCGCCGACCAGCAGGACGCCGGCCACCGGGATGACGTAGGAGACGTCCACGATCGGGAAGAGCACGCTGCGCAGGAACAGGGTGCGCAGGCGGGTCGCGCGGCACTCCTCGACAGCCCGCAGGCAGGCGTCGAGGCGGCGGCGCTCCAGCCCGAGCGCCTCGACCGTGCGGGCGCCGATGGTGGTGGCGGCCAGCTGCTCGGCGAGCGCCGAGTTGGCGGCGCCTTCCGCCAGGTACGCCGTGGCCGCGCGGCGCAGGTACCAGCGGGCCGCGAACCAGATGCCCAGCAGGCCGAGCACGCCGCACGCGCCCAGCAGCGGGTTCAGCGTGAAGACCGCGCCCAGGATGAACGCGGCCTGGACGGAGGCGATGAGCACCTCCGGGCCGGCGTCGCGCAGCGTGGCGCCGACCGCGGCCACGTCGGTGGTGCCGCGGGTGGTCAGGTCGCCCGTGCCGGCCCGCTCGACCACCGAGGCGGGCAGGTCGAGGGCGCGCTCGGCGAACTGCTCGCGGACGCGGGCCAGCGTACGCTCGCCGAACCGGTGGGCGAGGTGGCCGGCGTAGCGCGACAGCAGCAGCTGGGCCAGGGCGAAGCCGAGGATGGCCACGGCCAGCCGGTCCACCGCTTCGACGCCGGCGCCGGACTTGACCTCGTCGATGATGCGGCCGAGCAGCCACGGGCTCACCAGCCCGGCGCCGGCGGCCAGCGCGTTGAGGGCGATGACGGCGGCGAAGGTGCGGGCGTCCAGGCGGATCAGCCGCAGGGCGGCGCGGCGGGTCGCGGAGGGCTCGGCGACGGGCAGCGCCCCGCGGCCCGTGGGGGCGTCCGTCATCGAACCGCCTCCTCGGGCCGCCCGAGCGGACCGGTTCCGTCAGGCGAGCCACCCCCTCCGAGCGGCCCGGTTCCATCGGACGCGCCACCCCCTCCGAGCGGCCCGGTTCCGTCAGGCGGGCCGCCTCCTTCGAGCGGACCGGTTCCGTCAGGCGGGCCGGCCGCCCCGGGAGGGCCGGTCTCGTCGGTCGTGTCGCGTGAGACCAGCAGGCGGTAGCCGGGGTGGTCGCGCAGGAGGTCGCGATGGCCGCCGGCCGCCGCCACCGACCCGTCCACCAGGAAGTACACCGTGTCGGCCTGCTCCAGCAGGAGCGGCGAGGTGGTGGTGACCGCCGTGGCACGGCCCTGGCGCGCGGCGCGCAGGCGGGAGGCGACGACGGCCTCGGTGTGGGCGTCGAGGGCGGACGTGGGTTCGGCCGCCAGCAGGACCTCGGGGTCGGCCAGCAGGGCGCGGGCCAGGCGCACGCGCTGGCGCTGCCCGCCGGACAGGTTGCGGCCCTGGTGGTCGAGGACGGCGTCCAGCCCGCCGGGCAGCCCGCGTACGACGTCCTCCGCCATGGCCGCGTGCACCGCCCGCTCGACGGCCCGCCCGTCCGGGTCCCGGCTGCCCGCGACGACCTCGCGCAGCGTGCCGGCGAACAGGTCGGCGTCGTTGTCCGCCACGAGGACCCGTTCGCGCAGCGCGGCCCGGTCGACGGCGTCGAGGCGGACCGCGCCCCACGTCGCGTCGGACGGGGCGAAGCCGCCGAGCCGGTCGAGCACCGCCGCCGACTCCCCCGGGCGGGCGCTGACCAGCGCGACCAGCGCGCCGGGGACGACCTCGACACCCGAGTCCGGATCGCGCAGCGCCGAAGGAGACGCGGGCGGAGACTGGCGGGCGTCCGTGGCCTCGGGCTCCACGTTGAGGAAGCGCACGACGCGGCGGGCCGCCACGAGGCCGCGGCTGAGACCATACGCGCCCTCGACGAAGGACGAGACCGGCACCACCAGCACGGCGGCGTACCCGTAGACTGCGACCAGCTCCCCCACGGTGATCTCGCCCTGCGCGGCCATCCGGGCCGCCGGCCAGGTCACGGCGCCGAGGAACAGCGTGGGCAGCCCGACGCCCAGGGCCTGGATCCAGCTGGTCACGGCCCCCACCCGGTAGCCCTCCTCCTGGAGGCGGCGGGAGCCGGACCGGTAGCGCTCGGCGTACACCTCCTTGCCGCCGATGCCGTTCAGGACCCGCAGTCCGGCGGCGATGTCCCCGAACCGGGCGGCCAGCTCCCCCTGCCGCGCCCGGTACGCCGTCTCGGCGCCGCGCAGCCGTCCCATCAGGGGGCCGAGCAGCACCACGAGCAGCGGCACGCCGAGCAGCACCACCGCGGCCAGCAGCGGGGAGACGGTCAGCAGCAGCACGGCCACCACGGCGTACGCGAGCACCGCGCCGACGCCGGGGCCGGTGATGGTCAGCGTCTCGGAGATCACGGCGGCGTCGCCGAACCCGATCGTCACCACCTCCCCCGCCGTCACCCGGCGCGAGAGCGACGCGCCGAGCCGGGTGGCGTGCCGTGCCACGACGTGTACGGTCCGGAAGGCGGCGTCCATCCTGACCCTGGTCATCGTCCGGTGGCGCATGATGGCCAGCCAGGCGTTCAGCACGCCGACGCCCAGCACGGCGGCGATCCAGCCGGCCAGCGCGGGCCGGTCGCCCGCCGTCAACCCGTCGTCGATGGCGCGGGACAGCACGTACGGCGGGAGCGTCAGGAAGACCATCCACGCGCTGCCCAGGGCGGCGCCGGCGGCGATCCTGCGGCGCTGGCTCGTGACCAGCCACCACAGGTAGCGCCCGGCGCCGCGACAGTCGGGAGTCCCGGGGTCCATGGTCCGTTCTGTCATGGGATCGACCCTAGAGGCCGCCTCCCCGGGCGCCGGGCAGGGGGTACCGGGCCGATACCATCCGTCGGCATGAGCGAGCACCCCCTGTGGCCCGCGACGCGGACCGGCGCCGGTGAGGCGACCGTCACGGCGTTCCCGGTGGACGGCGACCGCACCGCCGCGGCTGTCGTGATCTTTCCCGGCGGCGCCTACCACCACCTCGCCGACCACGAAGGGGCTCCGGTGGCGCGGTGGCTCAACTCGCTGGGCGTCGCGGCGTTCGTGGCGCGCTACCGGATCGCGCCGCACCGCCACCCGCTGCCCCTGCTCGACGCCGCCAGGGCCGTGCGCTGGGTCAGGCACCACGCGGCGGGGATCGGGGTGGACCCGGCGCGCGTCGGGGTGCTCGGCTTCTCGGCGGGCGGTCACCTGGCCGGGCTGCTCGCCACCGAGACGGGACCGATGCTGCCGGAGGGCCCGCACGACGAAGTGGACGCCGCCGATCCCCGGCCCGGCCTGGCCGTGCTGTGCTATCCCGTCACCGCGCTCACCGGCCCGGCCGCTCACGGGGGGTCGGCGGACAACCTGCTCGGCGGGGAGGCGCCCGAGTCGCTGCGCTCCGAGCTGTCGCTGGCCGGTCGGGTCGGCGCGGCCGCTCCGCCCACGTTCCTGTGGCACACGGCCGACGACGCGGCCGTGCCCGTCGAGAACACCCTCCAGCTGGCGGGGGCGCTGGCCCGCCACGGGGTGCCGCTGGAGGTGCACGTGTATCCCAGCGGCAGGCACGGGCTGGGGCTGGCCGGGGAGGAGCCGGTCGCGGCCGACTGGACCCGGCGCTGCGCCGCCTTCCTGCGCGGCCGGGGCTGGTGCCCCTGAGCGTGCCCGCCGACGCGGCCGGCCGAGCTGGACGCGCGCCCGCAGCGCCGGTGCGGGGACGGTCAGCCGACGTGGACGTGCGGGCGGCGCTCCCGGTCCTGTTCCGCCTGGCGCAGCACCTCCCTGGTCATGGCCGGTACGTCGCCCCCGCCGAAGAGCACGTACCGCAGCATCGCCACGACCGGGTTGCCCTCGCCCCAGTGGAAGTAGATGTGCGGCACGCTTTTGGTCCGGTCCCGCAGGTGCAGCAGCAGCGCGGCCAGCGAGTTCGCCACGGCCGAGCTCTCGATCTTCAGGATCCGGTGGCCGTACCGCTCCTCGCCCTCGACGTGCAGCTCCGACGCGAACTCCGAGGCGTCCGGCACCGTCACCTCCACGAACATGACCGGCTCGGCGGGCCGCAGCCGGTGCGTCAGCCACATCTCGCGTGACTTGTCGTTGTACTCGGCCTGGTCCCGCTTGTCCGGCTCGTGGGCGATCAGGTGCAGCTCGCCGCAGGCCGCCTCGTACACGAACCGCTCGGCCAGCGGGTCGAGGTGCACCTCGGTGACGCGCAGCTCGGTCGAGCGGGTGGCACGGGAGATCAGCGAGGTGGCGATGATGGCCGCGATGAAGAACGAGGCGATCTTGACGCCTTCGGGCCGTTCCCTGATGTTCTCCGCCAGGGTGTAGGCGAGCAGAAGCGCGATGACGCCGAAGGCCGCGCGCGCCCCGCGCCGGCGGGCCCGGTGCGCCGAGAGCGTGACGGCGACGGCGGCCGAGAGCATGAGCACGAGGACGCCGGTGGCGTACGCGCCGCCCTGGGCGTTCACGTCGGCGCGGAAGATGACCGTGATCCCGAACGCGATCGCCGAGAACACCAGCACCAGCGGGCGCACCGCGCCCGTCCACTCCGGCGCCATGCCGTATCTGGGCAGGTAGCGGGGCACCAGATTGATCAGCCCGGCCATCGCGGAGGCGCCGGCGAACCACAGGATGGCGATGGTGGACACGTCGTACGCGGTGCCGAACCCGTTCCCCAGGTAGCCGTGCGCCAGGTACGCCAGCGCCCGCCCGCTCGCCCTGCCGCCGTCCTGGAACTCGTGGGGCGGGATCAGCACGGTCGTGACGAAGCTGGACAGGATCAGGAACACGCTCATGATGAGCGCGGCGGTGGTGAGCATCCGCCTGGCGCCCCTGATCCGTTCGCTGATCTCGCCTCTGATCACCGGCATGACGGCGACGCCGGTCTCGAATCCCGACAGGCCCAGCGCCAGCTTCGGCATGACGACCAGTGACAGGCCGATCATGGCGAGCGGGCTGGAGTAGTCCAGGCTCAGCGCGCGCCGCCAGTTCACGACGGCCTGCGGGGCCTCGGCGACGTGGACGAGGGCGGTCGCGACGACGACCGCGTTCAGCGCCAGGTAGACGAACACGAGCAGCACGGCGATGCCGATCGCCTCGGTGAAGCCCATCAGGAACACCCCGCCGAGCAGGGCGAGCAGCGCCAGCGTCACGCCGACCCGCTGCCCGTCCAGGAAGCGGGGGACGAACGGGTTCTCCAGGATGTGCGCGGTGGCGTCGGCGGCCGACAGCGTCATCGTGATCACGAAGTCGGTCGCCGCGAAGCCGAGCAGGACCAGCACGAACAGCTTGCCCCACCACTTCGGCGCGAGCCTCTCCAGCATGGCGACCGAGCCCTGCCCGTACGGGGACTCGGCGGCGACCCGGCGGTAGACGGGCATCGCGCCGAGCAGCGTGAGGGCGACCAGGAACACGGTGGCCACCGGTGAGAGCAGCCCGGCCGCCAGCGCGGCGATGCCCGGCTGGTAGCCGAGGGTGGAGAAGTAGTCCACGCCGGTCAGGCACATCACCCGCCACCACGGGTGCTTCACGTGGGGTCCGTGCTCCAGCTGCCTGCGGTCGGTCTGCAGGCCCTCCAGCAACCAGGAGCGCAGCGTCCCTGCCGTGGCGGCCGGCCGCTTCGCCAGCACCATGACGGTCACCCCTCCATCAAGACCGCATGGCACATTTTCCACGCGTAAGGGGTGATCGACCTGATCAGAAGGTCAAGAAAGCGTATGAATAACGCTTGAGGCGGAAGAGGGCACGCCCCGGCCGCTGCCGCACGGCCGGGGCGTCCCTGCGCCTTTGGCGCCCCAGCCACTTCCCCGGACTGGGGCATGTCGAGACTATGGCTTTTCGTCCGCTTTGTATAGCTTTAATGCGGAAATCCGTACATGCGGCTTACCAGACCGCGCTATCCGTGCACGCGAGCCCGCGTCAACCGGTGAAGCGGATCGTCGCCCCCTTGCTGGTGATCGCCACCGTGCGGAAGTTGAGCCGGCCGATGGACCCGCTGCCGCCCTCTCCGATGTAGACGCTGCTGCCGCCCGACCGTACGAGGATCATGTCCTGGTTGAACATCCCGGCGACGTACTGCTTGGAGACGTACACCCTGCCGAGGCGGTACTTGCCGGCCACCCGGAAGCTCACCCGCTTGCTGAAGGTGAACTTGCACTTCCCGTCGTAGCACGCCCGGTAGCTGGGCCTGGCCGCGGCGGAGGCGGGGGTGGCGGCGAGGACGACGGGGCCCGCGACGAGGGCGCACCCCAGGGTCAGGGCGGTGAGGGCCTTCCGGTGCATGGTCTCCCCTTCTTGGGTTTCGCGGCGCTTCACAGTGGGACGAATCCGACGGCTCCGTTCTATCGGGCGCGAGCCGGGAGGGGTCCCGGCGCGCGTTTCCGGACGTGATTGAATCGGCTCTCGATCGAGCACGAAGGGGAACGCATGACGGTGGACCGCGAACGCAGTGTGGTGTTCGGCGAGGCAGTCGAGCAGTACGAGTCGGCCAGACCCGGCTATCCCGCCCGGCTCGTCGCCGAGGTGCTCGACTACGCGCCGCCCGGTCCGGTGCTGGAGGTGGGCGCGGGCACGGGCAAGGCCACCGCCGCGTTCGCCCTCCGCACGGCCGACCTGACCTGCGTCGAGCCCGACCCCAGGATGGCCGCCGCGCTGAGGGCCAAGTGCCCGGGCGTCCGGGTCGAGATCGGCATCTTCGAGGAGTACGTACCGGACCGGCCGTTCTCCCTGCTCTACTCCGCGCAGGCCTGGCACTGGGTCGACGGCGAGACGCGCTGGGACCTCGCCCACGCGGCGCTGGCGCCGTCGGGCGCGGTGGCCGTCTTCTGGAACCGGTACGGCATCACCGACCCCGGGCTGCGGGACGCCCTGGCCGCGGTGGACGCGCGTTACGGCGTGACCACGTCGAGCCTGCACAGCGACACCTCGGTGCGGACGCGGGCGGCCCGGCACGAGCTGGCGGACGATCCCCGCTTCACCGACCTCGACCAGCGCGCCTACACGCGCACCGACCGGTACGAACCCGCCCGCTACCTGGACCTCGTCCGCTCGATCTCGGCGTACCGGATCCTCGATCCCGGCACCCGCGACGCGCTGGTGCGGGACGTCGCGGCACTGGTCGGCGACGGCGTGGACCTGACCCTCGTCACCGACCTCACCCTCGCCCGCCGCAGGGCCTGAGGCCCGCCCAGGACGTCAGCGGGGCGGCGGCGCGGCGGTGCTCTGGCGGACGATCAGCTCGGGCACGACGTACGCGGCGGCGGACCGCTCCCCGCGGCTCTCGATCTGGTCGATCATGAGCGACACGATGCGCTCGGCGACCACGTCGAAGTTCTGCCGCACGGTGGTGAGCGGCGGCGTGAGGTAGGCCGACTCGTCGAGGTCGTCGAACCCGGCCACGCTCACGTCCTGGGGGATGCGGCACCCGGCCTCGGCCATCGCGCGCATCACGCCGAGCGCCATCTGGTCGTTGGCGGCGAAGACGGCCGTCACGCCGGGCCGCCGGGCCAGGGCGCGGCCCGCCTCGTATCCGCTGGCCGCGCTCCAGTCGCCGAACAGCACCCCGGGCACCGAGGCCCCCGCCTCCTTGAGCGTCGCGTGCCAGGACTCGGTCCTGCGCCGGGCGGCGTAGGAGTCCTCCGGGCCGGCGACGTGCCAGACCGTCTCGTGGCCGAGGTCGAGCAGGTGGCGGGTGACGAGCCGGGCGCCGCGTGCCTGGTCGGTGTCGACCATGGGGTGGCGGTGGCTGGCGTCGCCGTCGGCCATGACGACCGGCACGCCGGCCGGCAGGCGCAGCGCGGGCGTGTCGAGGATCTGCGCCTCGACCAGCACGATCCCGTCGACTGCCTGCATGGTGAGCCGGTCGAACGCCTCGTGCACGGCCCGCTCGGTCTGCGACTCGATGGCGATCATGTTCACGGTGTAGCCGGCCCGCTGGGCCGCCCTGGTCACGGCGTCGACGGTGCGGGCGTTGCCGAAGCTGGACAGCCCGAAGCTGATCAGGCCGAGCGCGCGGAAGTGGCCGGTGACCAGGGCGCGGGCGGCGGTGTTGGGGCGGTAGCCGAGCATGCGCATGGCCGACAGCACGCGCCGGCGCGTCTCCTCCTCCACGTTGCTGCGGTTGTTGGCCACCCGCGAGACGGTCTGGCTGGAGACCCCGGCCAGCGCGGCGACATCGGCCATCGACGGCCTGCGCGTGCGCCGCCTCGGCGCCGTGTCCTGTGTCGCCTCGCCCACTCTCACCCCTGGTCCGCTCGATGCTCTCGGCTGATGTTTACGTAAACACGGCTCCACGTCAATGCACGGCCGCGCGACCACTCAAATGCACCCGAACGGCCTCGATCGGTGACCGTCGGTTACCTGTTGACATGATCTGGCGAGGAGTTCAGACTACGGGACACCTTCTGTATGTTCACGTAAACATGTGATCGTCGCCACCGCCCCGGCGAGCAGGACCCGGCGGCGCAGGTGGACCCATCCCTCCGACGCCCGCACGCCCCGACAAGGAGAGCTCAGTGCCAGTCTTCGTGGCAGCGCGAACATCGCGCAGGAGCCCGGGATGACCGCTCCCGCCGTGCCCGCCCCGAGATCCGGCCTCGCCCGGCCGTTCCTGCGCCTGCGCGTCGCCGGCTACGCCTTCTTCCTGCCCTTCCTCGTGGCCTTCCTGGTCACGGTGGTCGCGCCGCTGGCGTACGCCATCTACCTGAGCTTCTTCCAGGACCGCATGATCGGCGGCACGGTCTTCTCGGGCCTGGCCAACTACGCCCGCGCCATCGGCGACGCGCTGTTCGGGGCCGGGCTGCTGCGGGTGGCGCTCTTCCTGGTCGTCCAGGTGCCGATCATGCTGCTCATCGCCCTGGGCTGCGCCCTGGCCATCGACAGCGGCCGGCTGCGCTGGCCGTCGCTGTTCCGCATCACGATCTTCATGCCGTACGCGGTGCCGGCCGTGGTGGCGGCCCTGATGTGGGGCTACATGTACGGCGACGAGTTCGGCCTGGTGGGCCAGATCGGCGACGCGCTCGGCGTCGCGCTGCCCGACCTGCTGTCGCGCTCCTGGATGCTGGCCTCCATCGGCAACATGGTGACCTGGGAGTTCGTCGGCTACAACATGATCATCCTGTACGCCGCGCTGCGGGCCGTCCCCGAGGAGCTCTACGAGGCCGCCGAGATGGACGGCGCGGGGGCGATCAGGATCGCCTGGAGCATCAAGCTGCCGGCGCTGCGCCCCGCGCTGCTCGTGGCCACCGTCTTCTCGATCATCGGCAGCTTCCAGCTCTTCAACGAGCCGAACATCCTCCAGACGCTCGCGCCCGCCGTGATCACCACCAGCTACACCCCCAACATGTACGCCTACAACCTCGCCTTCAACGGCCAGCAGATCAACTACTCGGCCGCCGTCGCCGTCGTGCTCGGCCTGGTCACCGTGGTCGTCGCGTACGCGGTGCAACTCCTCACCGCGAGAAGGGAGAAGACGCTGTGACCGCCGTCGCCGCGGGCCGGCCGGGCGCGCACCGATCCGCCAAGGCGCGGCGCCGCCGCAGGAGCCCCGCCCTCACCGTGATCATGCTGGTGATGTTCGTGTACGCGGTGCTGCCGCTGTTCTGGCTGCTGGCCAACGCCAGCAAGAGCGGCGGCGACCTGTTCTCCACCTTCGGGCTCTGGTTCGGCGGGGACTTCCACCTGTTCGCCAACATCGGCGACACGCTCAGCTACCAGGACGGCATCTTCCTGCGCTGGTTCGGCAACACCGTGCTGTACTCCGTGGTGGGCGCGGGCGGCGCCGCCCTGCTGGCCACCATCGGCGGTTACGCCCTGGCGAAGTACGACTTCCCGGGCCGGCGACTGCTGTTCGCGATGGTGCTGGGCGCGATCTCCATCCCCGGCACGGCCCTGGCGGTGCCGACGTACCTGCTGTTCAGCCGGGTCGGGATCGTCGACACCCCGTGGGCGGTGCTCATCCCGTCGCTGTGCAGCCCGTTCGGCCTCTACCTGATGCGGGTGTACGCGGCCGACGCGGTGCCCGACTCGATCCTGGAGTCGGCCCGGATCGACGGGGCCGGCGAGTTCAGGATCTTCCGCACCATCGCGCTGCGGCTGCTCGCCCCCGGCTTCGTCACCGTCCTGCTCTTCGCGCTGGTCGCGACGTGGAACAACTATTTCCTGCCGCTGATCGTGCTGAACACCCCGGACTGGTTCCCGCTCACCGTCGGCCTCAACCAGTGGAACGCCCAGGCCAACAGCGGCACCTCCGGCGCCGGTGACGCGACCTACCAGCTCATCCTGACCGGCAGCCTGCTGTCCATCGTGCCGCTGATCATCGCCTTCCTGGTGCTCCAGCGCTTCTGGCAGTCGGGCCTGGCCACCGGCAGCGTCAAGCAGTAATCCCCCCATGAGTGAGACCGTGAGTGAGGAACCCGTATGAGAACACTTCCATCGCGTGTCGTGATCACCGGGGCCGCCGCGGCCCTGTCACTGTCGCTGGCCTCGTGCGGCGGCGGCAGCGGCGGGGGCGCCTCGGACGCCGCTCCGGCGGCCGCCGCCCCCAGCGCGTCGGCGGCGGTGCAGGACGCGCTGACGAAGCCGGCCGAGCTGACGTTCTGGACGTGGGTCACGGGGATCGAGAAGACCGTCGCCCGCTTTGAGGCGAAATATCCGAACATCAAGGTGAATGTGGTTAACGCGGGGCAGTCCGCCGACCAGTACACCAAGCTGCAGACCGCCATCAAGGCCGGCTCGGGCGCCCCCGACGTGGCGCAGGTCGAGTACTTCGCGCTCCCGCAGTTCGCGCTCTCCAAGCAGGTCGTCAACCTGGCCGACTACGGCGCCGGCGCGCTCAAGGACAAGTTCGCCGCGTCGGCGTGGGCGCAGGTCGCGATCAACGGCGGCGTCTACGGCATCCCCCAGGACACCGGGCCGATGGCGATGTTCTACCGCAAGGACATCTTCGACAAGCTCAAGATCGAGCCGCCGAAGACCTGGGCGGAGTTCGTGGAGGCCGCCAAGAAGGTCAAGGCCGACAACCCGGACAACTTCCTCACGACCGTCGACCCCGGTGACGCCGGGGGCGTCGACAGCATGATCTGGCAGGCGGGCGGCACGCCGTTCAAGACCTCGGGCGAGAGCAACGTCAGCGTGTCCCTCGCCACCGACCCCGGCGTCAAGCAGTGGGTCTCCACCTGGTCCACGCTGCTCGGCGAGAAGCTGGTCGACCCGCAGCCCGGCTGGACCGACGAGTGGTGGAAGGGCATGGGCTCCGGCAAGTACGCGGTCTGGCTGACCGGCGCCTGGGCCCCCAACGGCATCGTCAACTCCATCCCCAAGACGAGGGGCAAGTGGGCGGTCGCGCCGATGCCGCAGTACGACGCGGCCCAGCCCATGAACGCCGAGAACGGCGGCTCCTCGGTGGCGGTCATCCCCCAGAGCAAGAACATCCCGGCCGCCGTCGCCTTCGCCGAGTGGCTCAACTCCGACCCCGAGGCCGTCAAGTCGCTCAACGAGGAGGCCGGGCTGTTCCCCGCCACGAAGGCGCTGCTCGACGACCCGGCCTTCCGCGACGCGCCGCTGGACTTCTTCGGCGGGCAGAAGATCAACCAGGTGCTGAGCGACGCCTCGGCCGCCGTCCGGCCCGGCTGGCAGTACCTCCCGTTCCAGGTGTACGCCAACAGCGTCTTCAAGGACACCGTGGGCCAGGCCATCGACGGCGGCGGCGACCTGAACGCCGCGCTGAAGGCGTGGCAGGACCGCATCACCGCGTTCGGCACCGAGCAGGGCTTCACCCTCAGCAGCGGCGGCTGAGCCCCGCCCGGTGGTCAGGCGGTGCGGTTGCTCAGCACCAGCGTGCCGGCGGCCATGAACATGCCGCCGTTGCCCAGCGCCACGCTGACCTCGACGCCCGGCACCTGCGCGGCGGCCTGGCCGCGCAGTTGCCGCACCGACTCCTGGATGAGGAACATGCCGTACATGCCGGTGTGGGTGTAGGACAGCCCGCCGCCGTTGGTGTTGAGCGGCAGCCGCCCGCCGGGCTCGGTGTTGCCCTCGGCGATGAACGCCCCGGCCTCGCCGCGCCCGACGAAGCCCATGTCCTCCAGCCCGTAGATCGGCACGTGCGCGAACGCGTCGTAGATCATCAGGTGGTCGACGTCGCCGTGCGAGATGCCGGCCTCCGCGAACGCCTCCGCGCTGGAGCGGCGGAACGCCGCGGAGGTGGTGAAGTCCTCCATCTGGGAGATCAGCGGCGACTCGAAGGTCTCCCCCGTGCCCAGGATGTGCACCGGGGGCTGCGGCAGGTCGCGGGCGCGCTCGGCCGAGGTGATCACGAGCGCCCCGCCGCCGTCGGTGACCAGGCAGCACTCCAGCAGGTGCAGCGGGTAGGAGATCATCCGCGAGTTCAGCACGTCCTCGACGGTGATGGGCTCGCGGTAGCGGGCGCGCGGGTTGCGGGCCGCCCACTTGCGCTGCGCCACCGGCACGTACGCCAGCTGCTCGGGCGTCAGCCCGAACTCCTTCATGTACCGCAGCAGCGGGATCGTGAACATGGTGGGCGGGCCGAGCACTCCGTAGGGGGCCTCGAACTGCGCGTTGGGGCTGGAGGGCGGCAGCATCCCGTACGCCGCGCCGACCCGGGACTTGCCCGACTCGCCGTGGGTGACGAGGATCGTGCTCGCGTGACCGGCCCGGATGGCCGCCACGGCGTGCCGTACGTGCAGGAGGAACGAGGTACCGCCCACGCCCGTGCCGTCGATCCACCGGGGCCGGATGCCGAGCGCGTGCGCCACCTGGATCGGACCGGGCGCCGAGACGCTGGCGATGCCGTCGATGTCGGACATCCGCAGGCCGGCGTCGGCCACGGCGTTCCGCGCGCCCTCCACGTGCAGCCGCAGCGTGGAGTGCTCGGGCAGCACGCCCACCGCGTCCGTCTCCGCCGCGCCGGCGATCACCACGTCGCCCCCGTTCGCCGGGCGCGCCGTCGGGCCGCTCATCGGGCCGCCTCCGTTCCGGCCGGGGTGAACTGCGGGATGGTGACGTCCCCGCGCTGCTCGAACGTGACCTGGAGGTCCATGTCGAGCACCAGGTTGTCCGGGGTGTTGTCGATGCCGACGATGTTGGCCATCATCCGCGGGCCCTCTTCCAGCTGCACCACCGCGATCGCGTACGGCGCGTCCTGCTCGAAGCCCGGGGCCGGGCGGTGGTTGATGGTGTACGAGTACAGGGTGGCGCGCCCGCTGGCGGTGATCCATTCGAGCGCGGCCGAGGCGCAGAACGGGCAGCAGGGGCGCGGGTAGAAGAACGGCCGGCCGCAGTCGAGGCAGCGCTGGATCTTCAGCTCGCCCCGGGCGGCGGCGTCGAAGTACGGTCGCGTCTCCGGTGTCGGCACCGGGGTCGGCTTTCCTCTGGCGGGCACAAGACTCCTTCGTGCGTGGTTGAGCGGGGGTCAGGGGGCGAGCCCGAGCTCGGCCAGCAGTTCCTGCGAGTAGGCGATGCGGCCGGTCAGCTCGCTCGCCGGGGCGTGGCACAGGGCCAGCGCGGCGGCGGCCATCACCTCGGGCGGCTCGGCGTTCGGGTCGTCCTCGGTGGTCAGGTGGTGGAACAGGGTGCCGGGGGTGGGCACGACCTGGGTCGGGGCGAGCGAGTTGACCGCGATCCCGTCGGCGTACAGCTCGGCGGCCAGGCCGGTGCTGAGCCGTTCCAGGGCCGCCTTGCACATGCCGTACACCGTGCCGCCCAGGCCGGCGTACGGTCCCGGTGGGATCTGCGGGTGCCGGGCGGCGACGGAGGAGATGTTGAGGATCCAGCCCCGCCCGCGCTCGCGCATGCCGGGGATGACCAGCTGAGCCAGGTGCGTCGGCGCGGTCACCTGCACCTCGAACATCAGCGCGGCGCGGCGCTCGGTGAAGTCGGCGACGGGGGTGAAGTAGGTGACGGCGGCGTTGTTGACCAGGATGTCGACGGCGCCGTAGCGCTCGCGTACCTGCTCTGCCAGCCGTACGCGGTCCTCGCGCGCGGACAGGTCGGCGGCGAAGGCCTCCGCGGTCCCGCCCGCGGCGCGGATGCCGGCCACCGTGTCCTCCAGGGTACCGGGCAGCCGGCTGGTGCCCTCGGTGAGCGTGCGCGCGCTGACCGCCACGCGCGCGCCCTCGGCGGCGAACCGTGCCGCGATGGCGGCGCCGATGCCCCTGCTGGCCCCGGTCACGAGTGCGACCTGGCCGTCGAGCACGCCCTTGTCCTGCCCGTTCTGCCCGCTCATGGCCGCCCCAGCCTCCCGTTTTAGAATCTCGTTCTGGAATCAGCTTCGGATCCGAGGGTCCCCGCTGTCAAGGCCGGCGGGCATGACGGCGCTTGACCGGCTGATTAAGATTCTAGTATTCAGATCTAGAATTACGCCGAGCCGGAGGGGTGGTACGCGATCATGCCGATCGAACGATGACTACGGCCGAGCGCACGCACGCCGCGCCGGCCGAGGAGCGGGAGCGGCTGCGCCGCGCCTGGCGCATCCTGTCGGTCGTGAGCCTGGCCAGCGTGCTCACCGCGCTCGGCGGCAGCGCGCTGAACGTCGCGCTCCCCGAGGTCGTACGCCAGACCCACGCCGGCGCCGACGCCGCGAGCTGGATCCTCATCGCCTTCCAGCTGACCACGACCGTGCTCACCGTCGTGTTCGGCCGGCTCGCCGACATGTTCGGCCGCCGCGCGATGTACCTCACCGGCCTGGCCACCTACACCCTCGCCAGCCTGCTGGCCGGCCTCGCACCGGACGCCTGGATCATCGTCGCGCTCCGGGTCCTGCAGGCCGCCGGCACCGCCATGCTGCTCACCAACAGCGCCGCGATCGTCACCGACGCCTTCCCCCGCGCCCGGCTGGGCGAGGGCATGGGCGTCTACACCGCGTCGTTCTCCATCGCCCAGCTCGTCGGCCCCACGGTCGGCGGCTTCTTCACCGAGCACCTCGGCTGGCGGTGGGTGTTCTGGTACAACGTGCCGATCGGCCTGATCTGCCTGGCGTGGGGCGCGTTCGTGCTGCCCAGGGGGCGATCGTCCAGCGGCGAGCGCGGCCTCGACCTGACCGGCAACGTGCTCGTCCTGGCCGGGCTCGGCGGGCTGCTGCTGGCGCTGTCGGAGGTCACCCGGCTCGGCTGGGGCCACCCACTGGTCGCCGGCGGCGTGGCCGCCTTCCTGCTGGCGCTGCCGCTGTTCGTGTGGCGCGAGGGCAGGGCCCGCCATCCGGTGGTCGACCTGCGACTCTTCCGCGACCCGCCGTTCGCGCTCGGCACCGCCGCGTCGTTCCTGAACTCCGTGGCCCGCGTCTCGGTGGTGTTCCTGGTGGCGCTGTTCTTCCAGGCCGTACGCGGTGAGGATCCGGTGCCCGCGGCGCTGAAGGTGCTGCCGCTGTCGATCGCGGCCATGGCCGCGTCGGTGACGTCCGGCTTCCTGCAACGGCGGCTGAGCCCGCGGACCGTGACCGTGATCGGCACCTCGCTGACCGCCGCCGGCCTGGCCGGGCTGCTCTGCACCATCTCCGCGACCGTCCCCTACGCCGCGATGGCCGCGTTCCTCGTGCTCATCGGCGTCGGCTCCGGGCTGTTCCTGCCGTCCAACACCACCGTGCTGCTCGACGGCATCCCCTCCAACCGGCTCGGCATCGTCAACGCCATGCGGCTGATGCTGCAGAACACCGGCGGCGTGGTCGGCACCGCCATGGTGCTGTCGGTCATCACCGTCCCACTGCCCGCCGCCCTGCACGACGTCGTCTTCGCCGGGACCCTGTCACAGGCGGCGCCCACCGCCATCCCGGACCTGGTCACGGGATACCGGTGGGCGCTGGGCTGCATGACGGCCGTCGCCGTGCTGAACGTGCTCACCTGCCTGGCCCGTCACGGCACGCGCCGCGCCGTGACCTGACGGCAGGGGGCCTCTGGTGTGCAGCTCTCGTCGGCGGCTCTCTGTCGGCGGCTGATCACCCGCGCCGGCGGACGGGGCGCTCCGCCACGCGCGTCCCGGTCCTTCCGGCGGGGCGCCGTGCGCGGACCGGCTCCTCCTCCTCTTCTTCCTCCTCGGGCTCCTCTTCCTCCTCCGGCTCCTCCTCTTCCTCTTCCTCGGGCTCTTCTTCCTCCCGCTCCTCTTCCTCGGGCTCTTCCTCCTCGGCCCGTTCGGGCTCCTCCTCGCCCTTCTGGGCGCGCTCCTCCTCCATGGCCGTCTCGTGATCCTTGACGACCTGGCTGTCGCGGATCTCGCCGCGCCAGCCCTCGCCGACGCTGTCCGGGTTCAGCAGGAGGTGCGTCATCACGTGCCGCCTGAAGTGCTTGAGCTCCAGCCGCGCGCGCCGGCCCTGGGCACGCCACAGGTTGCCGGTCCGCTCGAACATCCCCTGCGGGTGGTACTCGAGCACCACCAGGACACGGGTCAGGTCGCCGGTGATCGCGTGGAACGTCACGGCACCGTCGACGTAGCCCTTCGCGCCCTCCGACCGCCAGATGATGCGCTGGTCGGGGATCTGCTCGACGATGTGGGACTTCCACGTCCGGTGGGACCAGAAGACCTGCGCCTTCCAGCTGAGCTCCTCGTCCGATTCCTGGTTGACCGTCTCCACCTTCTTCATGAAGGTGGGGAACTCCTGGAACTGGGTCCACTGGTCGTACACAAGGCGGCGGGGCGCGCCGATGTCGATCGCCTCGACGATGTTGACGATCTTCTGCTTGCCGCCCTTGCCGCCCTTGCCGGTGAGCTTCTGGAACATGCCCTTCAGCCCGCCCTTGAGGCCGCCTTTGATCCCGCCCTTCAGGCCGCCCGTGAGACCGCCCTTCAGGGCACCGCCCAGCAGGCCGCCCTTCAGGGCTCCGCCGAGCAGGCCACCGGTACTGTTCGAGCCGGTCACCGCGCTGATGAGGCTCTTTCCGCCGTTTTCCGCGTAGTCGGTCAGCCGGCCGGCCAGCCCCTCGATCTTGTCCTCCGCCGACTCGACCAGCCGCTCCCCGGCCGCCTGCAGCAGGCCCTGCGCCTCCTGGGCGAGCCGGTCGGTCGGCAGGCTCGCGAGGAGCGCGCTCCCGGCCTTCTTGACCGTGCCCGTCGCCGCGCCGGCAGCGCCCTGACCGGCCTTCCTCGCCGTACCCGCGGCGCCCCTGGCGACGCCCGCCGTGCTCTGACCGGCGCTTCTCGCGGCACCAGCCGTGCTCTGGCCGGCGCTCCTGGCGGCACCGGCCGCGCCCTGGCCGGCGCTCCTGGCCGCGCCCGCGGCGCTCCTCGCCGTTCCCGTCACCGCTCGGCCGGTTCCCCGAACCGCCTGACCGGCTCGTCCGGCTCTTGTCTCGGTCACCCGGCTCACCTCCGTGACTGGCCGGCCCGCCGTGTGGGACGGGCTCCTCGCCTCATCCCCTCGGGCGGGAGCTCCTGCTCGTCCTCGTACTCCTCGTAGTCCCGGGGCTCCTCGTAGTCCTCGTCCTCGTAGTCCCGGGGCTCCTCGTAGTCCTCCTCGTCGGCCGCCTTCGCGGCGCGACGGGGTTCCTTCTCCGTCCCCCGCGTGCGCAGGGACTCGGCGCGTTCGTGCAGCTTGTCGCTCAGGGAGTCGATCTGCCTGCCGGCCGCCGCCACCGCCGCCGCCTTGCCCACCTCCATGAGATCCCCACGGAGGCGGTCGGCGATCTGCCCGACCTCGGCGTTGGAACTGAGGGCCTTGAGCCCCTGCGCCAGCAGGCCACCCTGACCACCCATGCGCGCCCGGCCGACCAGCCCCGCCAGCACCAGCGCCGCGGCCGTGAGCAACTTGCGGCGCCGGCCGAGGTAGTAGCCCGCGAGCACGGCAAGGGCTATCCGCGAGGTGTTCGACATGATCAGTGCTCCTTTCCCGCCCGATCGGCTGCCCCCAAAAGGGACAAAGAACCAGATATCAGGGAAAGTTGGACAGAGTTTGGACGCTCAGGCCACCTCGGCGGCCTCTCCGACCTCCTGAAGGATCAGGAACCGGTGCTGGCCTGCCAGCAGGTGGCCGATCCCCACGATGCCCAAGATGGGCCACTCCA
Source organism: Nonomuraea phyllanthi (assembly GCF_006334985.2). GTDB lineage: Bacteria > Actinomycetota > Actinomycetes > Streptosporangiales > Streptosporangiaceae > Nonomuraea > Nonomuraea phyllanthi. The sequence continues at coordinate 149,498 of NZ_VDLX02000008.1, read as the reverse complement.
CGATCTCCAGGACGCCCAGGGCGGCCAGGACCACGTAGTAGGCGACGCACTGGGGCTCCGGCTTGGTGACTTTGCCGAGCACGGGCAGCTCGATCTGCTGCCGGTGCGCGGGCGCGATGCGCGTGGCGACCATGGTGTCGCTCCTTCGATCGGAACTCGCGGTCCGCTGCCCTCCACCCGATGCGGTAACCCGTGCCGGGGTAAAGCTTCGCGGCGGCCGCCACCCGGGGGCCAGTGTGCCGATGCCCGGTAACCGATTGCTACCATCCGTGTTGTCACGACTCCCCCCGATGAGTTGTCAAGGGGGACGAGATGTCAGACACAGAGCCTCCACCGCCTTCCTCTTCCGTCATAGAGGCATGGATCGGACAGGTTCTCCTGCTCGCCGGTGTGCGGCCGCTCGCGTACGCCTCACTCCCGTGCCCGCGGCAAAGGCCGCCGAAGGCGCCGCCGTCCCGCGCGCGGGCCGAGGACCCGTGAGCCCGCGGCGCCAGGAATTCCCGGCCGATTCAGGGGTTCGGCCGGACGGCCGCGGGCAATTGAGTAAAGCGCTTTTATCGCGGACCGCCCGTCATTCAGCGGTACGTAAATTGTTCACACAGCGACGCCTGACAATGTGCCATCAGGCGGTTACCCGGGTTTATCGCCATGACATAACGGACAGCCATCAATCATGTCATGGGGGAAATCACACCAACGGCCGCCGCGGCCATGATGCTCATCCGCACCCCGCGCCTGCGGCGGCGACCCGGTAACACCTCCTCGCGGGACGAAACCGGGCCGGTGGGCGTCGATGACGCCTACCGGCTCTGCGAGCAGATCATGCGGACCCAGGCCCGCAACTTCTCGTACGGCCTGCGACTGTTGCCCGCCCCCAAACGCCGGGCGCTCAGCGCCATCTACGCCCTGGCCCGCAGGATCGACGACATCGCCGACGGGAACGCCCCGGCCGGTCAGCGCCAGGCCCGGCTGTCGGCGCTGCGCGCCACGCTCGACGTGACCGCCCCGGCGCCGCACGACCCCGTGCTGGTCGCGCTCCGCGACGCCACCCACCGCTACCCGATCCCGATCGAGGCCTTCGCCGACCTCATCGACGGGTGCACGGCCGACGTGCACGGCACGACGTACCGGACCTTCGAGGACCTGCTCGGCTACTGCAAGTGCGTGGCGGGCTCCATCGGGCGGCTCTCGCTCGGCGTGTTCGGGACCGCGGACGTCAGGGCGGCCACCCCGCTCGCCGACGCGCTCGGCGTCGCCCTGCAGATCACCAACATCCTGCGCGACCTGCGCGAGGACCGCCTTGCCGGCCGGGTCTACCTGCCCGAACGCGACCTGCGGCGGTTCGGCTGCACGCTGGTGATCGACGAGCGCGGGCGCTTCGCCGACCCGCCGGACCGGCTGGCCGCGCTCGTGCGTTTCGAGGCCGATCGCGCCCGGGGCTGGTTCGCCACCGGCACGCGGCTGCTGCCCATGCTCGACCCGCGCAGCGCCGCCTGCACCGCGACCATGGCCCTGATCTACCGGCGCCTGCTCGACCGCATCAGCGCCGACCCGGCGGGGGCGCTGGCGGCGCGGCTGTCGCTGACCACGAGGGAGAAGACCATGGTGGCGGTGGGGGCCCTCGCCCAGGCCGGGCGCGGGAGAGGCCGGTAGGGCCGTGGACCTGGCGCGCACTCCTGCCCGGCGCGAGCACCGTACACCGGAGAGGCGGGCGCTCCGTTGATCGGCGCCGGGATCCTGGCGTTCTTCGCCGCCGCGTGCAACGCCGCGTCGTCGGTCCTGCAGCGGCGCGCGTCGCTGTCCGCCTCGCCGGACCTGGAGTTCCGCCTGGGCCTGTTCTGGGCGCTGATCCGCAACCCGGTGTGGCTCTGGGGCATCGGGGCGCTGATCGGCGGGTTCATCTTCCAGGCCGCCGCCCTGTCCATCGGCGGCATCGCGCTGGTCCAGCCCGCCCTGGTGATCGAGCTGCCGCTCACCATGATCATCCTGTCCATCGCGTTCAACGCGAGCCTGGACAGGAAGGCCTGGATCGCGATCTGCTCGTTGACGGGGGGCCTGGCGCTGTTCCTGGCGGCGGCGGCTCCGGGGCCGGGCCGGTGGACGCCCGCGACCGCCGAGTGGATCGTCGCCACGGCCGCGACAGCGGGCACGGTCGGCGCGCTCGTCGCGGTGGCGGCCCTGACCACCGCCACCGCCGCCCGCCCCGCCCTCCTGGGCATCGCCGCCGGCATCAGCTTCGCCTTCACCGCCACGCTCATCAAGAAGACCACGATGATCTTCCAGCAGGACCCGGGCCAGCTCTTCGTGACCTGGCCGCTGTACGGCATGGTCGCCGCTGGGCTGTGCGCCGTGTTCCTCCTGCAGAACGCCCTGCACAGCGGGACCCTGGTCGTCGCCCAGCCGGCGCTGACCATGAGCGACCCGATGGCCGGGATCCTGTACGGGGCGCTGATGTTCGGGGAGCCGATCCGTACCGGCTCCTGGGTGGTGCTGGAGGTGGTGGGCGTCGGCCTCATGGTCTACGGCCTCATCGAGCTGAACCGCTCGCCGCTCATCCAGGCGCAGAGCCTGATCCCCCCGGACTCGAGATGAGACCCGCCTGGACGGGCATCGAGTAGAACAGCGCGGAGGCCCGGTCGGTCTGGCGCTTGCGGGCCCTGGGGTCGTCGAGCAGGTCCAGCGCCTCCAGCAGCTCCGGCTCGCTGCCGGTGTGCAGGCTCGCGCCGAGCGCGGCCATGGCCCGCGCCCCGTCACGGCCGTGCCCGGGGATCGGCCGGTGGACGACCACCGGCAGCCCGGCGGCGAACGCCTCCTGGCAGGTCAGGCCCGAGCCGTTGTCGACCAGGGCGTGGGCGGAGGCCATGAGCTCGGGCAGGTCGTCGCGCCAGCCGAGCGCGGGCCCCACCCCGGCCTCGTCGAGGCGGCGCCGCAGCACGGCGTTGTTCCCGCACAGGACGAGCGGCGTGTACCGGCCCGTGGCGGCCACGGCGCGGGCGGTCGCGACGATCTCGCCGACGCCCCAGGACCCGCCCGACACCAGGACGAGCCGGTCGCCGGGGTCCACGCCGAGCCTGCCCGCCACGCGTCCCGGATCGGCCGTCGCGCGCGCGAAGTCCGGGCGGACGACGGGGGCGCAGCGGAGCGCGGGCCGGTGCGTCCGAGCGGCGATGTGGCCGATGATGTCGGGGTTCGGGCACAGGTAGCGGTCGTTGCCGCCGTGCAGCCAGAGCCGGTGCACCGAGAAGTCCATGACCAGGACCGTGCTGGGGCAGGCCAGGCCGCCCCGCTCGCGCAGCCGCCCGGTGATCTGCGCGGCCAGGTGGAAGGTGGAGACCACCTCGTCGGGCGGGCGGGCCTCGACGAGCCGGCGCAGGCGGGGCACGGCGAGCATCGTGAGCGGTGACGTGCTCGACGACGCGGCCGGCGAAGTGCCTGGTGAAGTGCCCGATGATGTGCCCGATGATGTGCCCGATGTCCGTTTGCCGAGGAAGAAGACCTGGTAGATGAGTTCGTAGAGCCAGGGGGCCCGCAGGATCATCCAGTGATACCAGCGCCGCAGCGCCGGTCCCAGCCTGAGCGGGAAGAGCCGGAGGACATCGATGATCTCTACGTCCGCGTTCTCGGCGGCCAGCCGCGCGGCCAGCTCGGCCGCGACGCCGTCGTGGCCGGTGCCCATCGCCGCGGTGAGGATGAGCACCCGCCGCGGCCTGCCCGCGTCACAACGGCTCGCGTCACGGCCCGCGTCACGGTCCGCGTCGCAAGAGCCCGCCTCGCAACGGTCCGCGTCGTCCCGGCCCGTCATGGCCGGCCGCCCGGGGAGGTAGCACGATGAGACTCCGCACCCTGCCGCTCGGCCTGGCCGGCCTGGCGCTGCTGCACGCGGGACCGGCCGCGACCTGGCTGCCGCGGGTGCGGCGGCGGCTGCCCGGCCTGGCCGGGGTGGGCCACCCCGGCCACGTGGCGATCACGTTCGACGACGGCCCGCATCCCGGTTCCACCCCGCGCTTCCTCGACGAGCTGGCGCGGCTGCGCTGCCACGCGACGTTCTTCGTCCTCGGCGAGCTGCTCGAACGCCACCAGCCGCTGGGCCGGCGCATCGTGGCCGAGGGTCACGAGCTGGCCGTGCACGGGTGGCGGCACGGCAACGCGCTGCTCGCCCCGCCCGGACGGGTGGCGGCCGAGCTCGGCCGCGCCGCCGACCTGGTGGAGCAGGTCGCCGGGGTCCGCCCGGCGTGGTACCGCCCGCCGTACGGCGCCCTCAGCCTTGAGGCGCTGGTCGCCGCCCGCCTGCGCGGGCTGCGCCCGGTGCTGTGGACCGACTGGGGCAGGGACTGGGAGGAGACGGCCACGCCGGACTCGGTGCTGGCCACCGTCACCGCCGGACTGCGCGGCGGGGCGACCGTCCTGCTCCATGACTCCGACCACGTCTCCGTCCCAGGCTCCTGGCGACCGGCGCTCGACGCCCTCCCCGCGCTCGTGGGCCACTGCCGGCTCATGGGCCTGTGGGTCGGACCGCTGCGCGACCACGGCGTGGCGGGCGCCACGCATATCAGCGGGGAGAGTTCAGATATTGGGCTGCCCTTTTACCGGCGTATTCAAACGCCGATTTCCACGCCCGCGGGCAACGGCGCCGCCCGGTAAATTCCGGGCCAATCGCGCGGCAATTCCGGGGCAACACAATATGGAACCAATGCGGTCATGTTTGTCATGTCCGGTCGCGGATAACTTTCCTGTCGTGCAGTCAGAGAGAGGCCATTCGCGAGAGCTGGCGGAAAAGGCGCGCCGGGAGAACTTCCCGGTGGCCTCGCGGCTGCTGCCGCGCCGCCACCGCGACCACCTCATGGCCGTGTACGGCTTCGCGCGCTCGGTGGACGACGCCGGCGACGACGAGCCGGGCGACCGGCTGAGGTTGCTGGCCGACATCGAGGCCGACCTGGTCCGGCTGTACGCCGGGCAGGCCCCGAAGCTGGCGCCGATCCGCGCGCTGGCCCGCACTGTGCGCGAGTGCGGCATCCCGGCCGAGCCGTTCCACCGGCTCGTCGAGGCCAACCGGCGCGACCAGACGGTCACCCGCTACGAGACGTTCGACGACCTGCTCGGCTACTGCGAGCTGTCGGCCAACCCGGTCGGCCACCTCGTCCTGTACGTGTTCGGGGAGGTGAGCGGCCCCCGGCTGGCCCTGTCCGACCGGGTGTGCTCGGCGCTGCAGGTGATCGAGCACTGCCAGGACGTCGGAGAGGACTACCGGCGCGGGCGCGTCTACCTGCCGGGCGAGGATCTGCGGCGGGCCGGCTGCCCGCTCGACGACCTAAGCGCGGCGGCCACGTCCCCGAGGCTGCGCCGGGTGGTCGCCCTGCAGGCCGCGCGGGCGGGCAGGCTGCTGGCCGAGGGGCAGACGATCGTCTCCTCGCTGTCCGGCTTCGCCCGTACGGCGGTCGCCGGTTACGTCGCGGGCGGCCACGCGACCCTGGCCGCGCTGCGCGGCGCCCGCTACGACGTCCTCGCCCGTACCGTCCGGCCGCGGCGCGCCCGCCTGCTCGCGGCGTGGGCGCGCGTCCTCATGACCATGAGGTGGCCCGGTGCCGGTCTCCAGCGGCTCCCGTCGGCATGAGAGGGCGGCCGGTGCCCGCGGCAGGGCGCACATGGTGACCTCGGACCCCGCTCCGGTGGCGGTGATCGGCGGCGGCCTGGCCGGCATCTCCGCGGCCGTCGCGCTCGCCGAGGCCGGCTGCCCCGTGACGCTGTACGAGGCCCGTCCGAGACTGGGCGGCGCCACCTACTCCTTCCGCCGCGACGGCCTGACCGTGGACAACGGCCAGCACGTGTTCCTGCGCTGCTGCACGGCGTACCGGGGGCTGCTCGACCGGCTCGGCGGCGCCGGGCTGGTGGACCTGCAGAGCCGGTTCGACGTGCGGGTGCTCGGCACGGCGGGCCGGTCGGGGCGGCTGCGGCGCGCCGCGCTGCCGGGGCCGCTGCACTTCGTGCCCGCGCTCGCCGGCTACCGCCTGCTCGGGCCGGCCGAGCGGTTCCAGGCGCTGCGCGGCTCGATGGCGCTGCGCAGGCTCGACCCGGCGGATCCCGTCCTCGACACGATGACGTTCGGCAGCTGGCTGGCGGCGCACGGCCAGGAGGCCCCGGTACGAGAGGCGCTGTGGGAGCTGCTGACCGTGGCGGCCCTGAACACGGGCGCCGAGCAGGCCTCGCTCGGCCCGGCGGTGAAGGTCTTCAAGACCGCGCTGCTCGGCCGGCCGGACGCCGCGGACCTGGGCATCCCCCGGGTCCCGCTCGGCGAGCTGCACGACGGCGCCGCCCGCGCCGCCATCGGCAGGCTCGGCGGCACGGTACGCCTGTCGGCCAAGGTCACCGCCATCGAGCCGGGCCCGGTCCTCGTCGTGGACGGTGCCAAGGTCCCGGCCTCGGCGGTCATCGTGGCCACCCGGCACGAGCAGGCGGCCAGGCTGGTTCCCGCGCCGGCGGCGCCCGGCCGGGACCGCTGGGGCGCCCTGGACGCCAGCCCGATCATCAACGTCCACGCGGTCTACGACCGGCCGGTCATGCGCCTGCCGTTCGTCGCCGTCACCGGCTCGCCGGTGCAGTGGGTCTTCGACAAGACCCGCGTCGCCGGGCTGCGCCGGGGACAGTACCTCGCGGTGTCGGTGTCCGACGCCGGCGGCTGGATCGACCGGCCGACCGCGGACCTGCGCGAGGTGTTCGTCCCCGCGCTGCACGAGGTGTTCCCGGCCGCGCGCCGGGCCCGCCTGACCGACTTCTTCGTCACCAGGGAACGGCGCGCCACCTTCCTGCAGGCCCCCGGCAGCGGAGCGCTCCGCCCGCCGAGCGCCACCCGATGGCCCGGCCTCTACCTGGCCGGCGCCTGGACCGACACCGGCTGGCCGGACACCATGGAGGGGGCCGTACGCAGCGGGCTCCACGCCGCGCGCCTGGTCAGGCAGCACATCCGACACCAGGAGACCGTGTCATGACGCTCACCCTGCCACCCGCCGAGGCCGCCCGAGAACTCGTCGAGCCGGTGCTCCGCGAGGCCGTCGACCGCCTGGACGCGCGCGCCGCGCGCGTCGCCCGCTACCACTTCGGCTGGGTCGACGAGGCGGGCCGGCCCGCCGCCGCCGGCGGCAAGGCGCTGCGGCCCACGCTCGCGGTGCTGTCCGGGCGCGCCGCGGGCGCCGGCCTCGACGGGTGCCTGCCGGCCGCCGCCGCGGTGGAGCTGGTGCACGCCTTCTCGCTGCTGCACGACGACGTCATGGATGACGACCCGGTACGCCGCCACCGTCCCGCCGCCTGGACCGTGTTCGGCCGCTCGGCGGCCATCCTGTGCGGCAACGCCCTGCTCACCGTGGCCGGGGACCTCCTGCTCGAACAGGGGACCCAGGGCCACGTCGAGGCGGCGCGCGCGCTCAACCGCGCCACCCTCTCGCTCGTCGCCGGCCAGGCCCTCGATCTGGAGTTCCAGGACCGCGGCGACGTGACGCTCGACGAGTGCCTGCTCATGTCGCGGCACAAGACGGCCTCGCTGCTGGCCTGCGCCTGCTCGATCGGCGTCACGGCCGCCGGGGGGCCGGCCGCGCTCACCGAGGCGCTGACCGGGTTCGGCACCGAGGCGGGCCTGGCCTTCCAGCTGGCCGACGACCTGCTCGGCATCTGGGGCAGGGCCGAGCAGACCGGCAAGCCGGTGCTGTCGGACCTGCGTACCCGCAAGAAGAGCCTGCCCGTGGTCGCCGCGCTCACCGGCGGGACGCCGGCCGGGCACCGCCTGGCCGGGCTGCTGGCCCGGCCGGAGCCGCTGGCCGAGGCCGACCTGCACGACGCCGCCCGCCTCATCGAGGAGGCCGGCGGCCGGGCCTGGGCCGAGCGGGAGGCCGCCCGGCGCCTCGACGCGGCCACCCGGCACCTCGCGAACGCCGACCTGCCCCCTGACGTGCGCGACGAATTCCTGCACATCGCCCGCTTCCTCGCATCCAGGGACCACTGACATGACCACCCTCGGGACACCGACCACCGGCGAGACGCCGGCCATCCGCGAGACGCCGGACGCCCTCGGGACGCCCGGCACACTCACCGGCCCGATCACCGGCCCGATCACCGGCGCAGAGCAGGCCCTTCAGGCCGCCTGCGACCACCTGATCGGCCTGCGCTCCGCCGAGGGCTGGTGGAAGGGCGAGCTGCAGACGAACGTCACCATGGACGCCGAGGACCTGCTGCTGCGGGAGTTCGTCGGCATCCGCACCGAGGAGGACACGGCCGAGGCCGCCCGGTGGATCCGCTCGGAGCAGCGGGCCGACGGCACGTGGGCCAACTTCCACGGCGGGCCGGCCGACCTGTCCACCACGATCGAGGCGTACGCCGCGCTGCGGCTCGCGGGCGACCCGCCCGACGCCGAGCACATGCGCGCCGCCGCCCGGCAGGTGCGTGACCTGGGCGGCATCGAGGCGAGCCGGGTGTTCACCCGGATCTGGCTGGCGCTGTTCGGCGAGTGGGAGTGGCGGGACCTGCCGGTCATGCCGCCCGAGATGATCTACCTTCCGTCGTGGTTCCCGTTCAACGTCTATGACTGGGCCTGCTGGGCCAGGCAGACGATCGTGCCGCTGACCGTCGTGACGGCGTACCGGCCGGTGCGCCCGCTGCCCTTCCGGCTGCCGGAGCTGCGCACCGGGCTGCGGCCTGAGCGGGCACGGCGAGGGGGCTGGGAGGCGGCGTTCGGCGCGCTGGACAAGGTGCTGCACCGCTACGAGCGGCGCCCGGCGCGGGGGCTGCGGCGGGCCGCCGTGCGCCGCGCCGTGGAGTGGATCGTCGCGCGCCAGGAGGCGGACGGCTCGTGGGGCGGCATCCAGCCGCCGTGGGTGTACTCCGTGATCGCGCTGCACCTGGCCGGCTACCACCACGACCATCCCGTGATGCGCAAGGCGATCGGCGGGCTCGACCGGTTCACGATCCGCGACGAGAAGGGCCGGCGGCTGGAGGCGTGCCAGTCCCCGGTCTGGGACACGGCGCTGGCGGTCAACGCGCTGCTCGACGCCGGCACGCCCGCCGACCACCCGGCCGTCACCGGGGCCGCCGACTGGCTGCTGCGCGAGGAGATCACCAGGGCCGGCGACTGGGCGGTGCGCAGGCCCGCCCTGGCGCCCGGCGGGTGGGCGTTCGAGTTCGACAACGACGGCTACCCCGACACCGACGACACCGCCGAGGTGGTGCTCGCGCTGCGCCGCCTGGACCGCACCGGCATCCGCCCGGCGGTCGAGCGCGGCGTGCGCTGGATGACCGGGATGGCCTCCCGCGACGGCGGCTTCGCCGCCTTCGACGCCGACAACGACCGCGCGCTCATCACCAAGCTGCCCTTCTGCGACTTCGGCGCGGTCATCGACCCGCCGTCCGCCGATGTCACCGCGCACGTCGTCGAGGCCCTGGCCAAGGAGCGGCCGCACTCCCTCGCCCTGCGCAGGGGCGTGGTCTGGCTGCTCAGGGCGCAGGAGCGGGACGGCTCGTGGTTCGGCCGCTGGGGCGCCAACCACGTGTACGGCACCGGCGCCGTGGTGCCCGCCCTCGTCGCGGCGGGGGTGCGCCCGTGGCACTCCTCCGTGCGCCGGGCCGTGGCCTGGCTCGAACACCACCAGAACGACGACGGCGGCTGGGGCGAGGACCTGCGCTCCTACCGCGACCCGTCCTGGATCGGCCGGGGCGCCTCGACGCCCTCGCAGACCGCCTGGGCCCTGCTGGCCCTGCTCGCCGCCGGCGAGCGCTCCCAGGCGGTGGAGCGCGGGGTGCGCTGGCTGGTCGGCAACCAGCGGCCGGACGGCACCTGGGACGAGCCGTACTTCACCGGCACCGGCTTCCCCGGCGACTTCTACATCAACTACCACCTCTACCGGCTGGTCTTCCCGATCAGCGCGCTCGGCCGCTACCTGCGCCGCGACGGGACCCCGGCCGGTCCGGAGGCGCCATGACGGGCCTGCTGATCTGCGCCGCGCTCGGGGTCGAGGTCCGGGCCATCAGGCGCGGCCTGCCGTCTCCCCACCTCGGCACCAGGGTGATCGCGACCGGGCTAGGCCTCCGCCGGGCCGGCCGCGCGGCCGCCCGGCTGGGCGGGCGCGAGGCGGTGGCCGTGGTCGGCTTCGGCGGCGCCGTCCACGAGAGCCTGCGCCCGGGCGACGTGCTGGTGGCGAGCGAGGTCCGGTTCAGGGGACGGGTGCATCCGTGCCCCTCCGCCCCGCTGCTCGCGGGCGAACTGGCCAGGGCCGGGCTGCCGGTCAGGGTGGGGCCGCTGGTCACCTCCGGCCACGTCGTCATGGGCGCCGAACGCCGCCGCCTGGCCGCCGAGGGCGCGTACGCCGTGGACATGGAGACCGGGCCGCTGGCCCGCGCCGCCGAGGGACGGCCGCTGGCCGCCGTGCGCGTCATCGTGGACACGCCGCGGGCGCCGCTGCTCAGCCCGGGGACGCTCGCCCGGGGCATGGCGGCCCGCCGCACGCTCGCCCTGCTCGGCCCCGTCCTGACCCGCTGGTCGGCGGCCACCGGGCCGCGCACCGTGCTGCTCGCCGCCCCGCGCTCCTTCTGCGCGGGGGTGGAACGTGCCATCGAGATCGTGGAGCTCGCGCTCGAGCGGTACGGCCCGCCCGTCTACGTGCGCAAGCAGATCGTGCACAACCTGCACGTGGTGGAGGACCTGAACCGGCGGGGCGCGGTGTTCGTCGACGAGCTCGACGAGGTGCCCGCCGGGGCGGTGGCCATCTTCTCCGCGCACGGCGTGGCTCCGGAGGTGCGCGAGGAGGCGGCCCGCCGCGACCTGCGGGTGGTCGACGCCACGTGCCCGCTGGTCTCCAAGGTGCACGCCGAGGCCCGCCGGTTCGCCTCCGAGGGGCGGCTGGTGCTGCTCATCGGGCACGCCGGGCACGAGGAGGCCGAGGGCACGCTGGGCGAGGCCGGCGATTCGGGCGTGCTCGTCCAGACCGTCGAGGACGTGGCGGCGCTGCCGCCGGACCGGCCGGTGTCGTACCTCATGCAGACCACGCTCGCGGAGGACGAGGCGGCGGGGATCGCCGCCGCGATCCGGGACCGCTTCCCCGAGGCACGGGGGCCGCGGCGCAACGACATCTGCTACGCGACGACCAACCGCCAGCAGGCGGTGCGCGCGATCGCCGAGGAGTCCGACGTGGTCGTCGTCGTGGGCTCCGCCAACTCCTCCAACTCCCAGCGCCTGGTGGAGGTGGCCGCCCATCACGCGCCCGCCCACCTGGTGGACGACCGGGGCGGCATCGCCCTCGACTGGCTCGCCGGCGCCCGTACCGTCGGGCTCACCGCCGGCGCCTCCGCGCCGCCCGCGCTCGTCGACGACATCGTCGCCGCGCTGCGCGGGCTCGGCGAGGTGCACGTCGAGGAGCGGGTGATCGCCCGAGAGACCGTGCAGTTCTCGCTACCCAAGGAAGCGCTGTCATGACGATTCCGCTGCGGCAAAGCCTGCGCATCGGCGGCTACATCCTCGGCCAGCGGCTCCGGGGACGGTCGAAGTTCCCGCTGCTGGTGGAGCTGGAGCCGTTGTTCGCCTGCAATCTCAAGTGCGCCGGGTGCGGCAAGATCCAGCATCCCGCCGACGTGCTGAAGCGGCGCATGCCCGTGGAGCAGGCCGTCGCCGCCATCGAGGAGTGCGGCGCGCCCATGGTGTCGATCGCCGGCGGCGAGCCGCTCATGCACCCGCAGATCGGCGAGCTGGTCCGCCGCCTCATCGAGATGAAGAAGTACGTCTTCCTCTGCACGAACGCGCTGCTGATCCCGAAGAAGATCGACGAGTTCGAGCCCTCGCGGTTCTTCGCCTGGACCGTGCACATCGACGGCGTGCGCGAGCGCCACGACGCGTCCGTGTGCAAGGAGGGCGTCTTCGACGACGCGGTGGCCGCCGTGCGCGAGTGCCGGCGGCGCGGCTTCCGGGTGACGACCAACACCACGTTCTTCTCCACCGACAGCCCGCAGACCGTCATCGAGGTGCTCGACTACCTCAACGACGACCTGGCCGTCGACCAGATGATGATCTCTCCCGCCTACGCCTACGAGAAGGCGCCGGTGCAGGACCAGTTCATGGGCGTCCGGGAGACGCGGGCGCTGTTCCGCGAGGCCTTCTCCGGCGGGCGGCGGCGGCGCTGGCGCTTCAACCACTCGCCGCTGTTCCTCGACTTCCTGGAGGGGCGGGTCGAGCTGCCGTGCACGGCGTGGGCCATCCCGTCGTACTCGCTGTTCGGGTGGCAGCGGCCGTGCTACCTGATGTCCGACGGGTACGCGCAGACCTACCGGGAGCTGATCGAGGACACCGACTGGTCGGCCTACGGCCGGGGGCGCGACCCGCGGTGCGACAACTGCATGGCGCACTGCGGGTACGAGCCGACCGCCGTGCTGGCCACGCTCGGCTCCCTGAAGGAGTCGTTGCGGGCCATCAGAAGCGCCTAGGCCACCTCGCTCAGCCTCTCCCCGGTCAGCCGAAGCGGCGGGCGAGGCGGCGGAACGGGCCGGGGGCCGCGCCGCGCAGCCGGGCCGGGAGCCTGAGCCAGCCCGGCACGAACGACTCCGGCCGGCCGTGCCGGATCGACGCCACGATGGCCCGCGCCACCCGCTCCGGCGCGATCGGCGCGGGCCAGCCCCGGGTGTACGGGGCGCCGCGCCGTACGAAGAAGGGGGTGTCCACCACGCCCGGCAGCAGCACGGACACGCCGACGCCCGGCACGGCGTGCAGTTCGTGGCGCAGGCCCTCGGCGAAGGCCAGCAGCCCGGCCTTGCTGGCCGAGTAGACGGCCTCCCGCGCCACGCCCACCGCCCCCGCGATCGAGGCGACGAACACCACGTGCCCGCGGCCCGCCGCCACCATGCCCGGCAGCAGCAGCCGCGTGAGCGCGATCGGCGCGGCCAGGTTGACGGCCAGCACCTGCTCGGCGCTGCCGTCCGGCATGTCCACGAACGGCCCGGCCCAGCCCACGCCCGCGTTGTTCACCAGGACGTCCACGTGGCCCGCGCGCGACGCCAGGTCGGCGGCCTGCGTGGTGACGTCGCACACCAGCACGCGCCCGCCGGTGGCGGCGGACACGGCCGCCAGGCGCTCGCGGTCGCGCCCGGCCAGCGTCAGCCGGGCCCCGGTGCCCGCCAGAGCCCGCGCGGTGGCCGCCCCGATCCCCGAGGAGGCCCCGGTGACCAGGACATGGGCGTCGTCCAGCCTCATAGTCGTGTGCTTTCCACTCCTCCGCCGTCTCAACCGCCCCCTTGCCCGCCCCCCTCGACCGCTGACGTCGCGCCCGCGCGTGCCGCGCCGCCGGGTGCCCCGCTATGACGTGGCCGCCAGTTCTTCCCCACCCCCGGTCCAGATCTTGTCACCGGCCGGCGGAAGCGCTGAGTGTCCGTGCTGTTACATCCTGTGATGCGAGCCGCCCGGAACGGGCCGGGCGGCACGTACACGAGGAGAGACTCTCGATGAGATCGACGACACGCGGCATGCGGCTCGCCACCCTCACCGGCGCGGTCGGGCTCGCCGTCCTGGCGTGCGCCACACCGGCCCTGGCGGCGACGCCGTCCGCCGCCAGGGCCGGCGACATCTGCCTCTGGAGCGGCCGCGACTACACCGGCGCGTCGTGGTGCTGGAACCCGGGCAACGGCTACGTGGACGTGCCGCCGGCCCTGCACGACAACGTGGGCTCCTTCCAGGCGGACGCCGCCGGCTGCTTCATCAACTGGATCCACGTGCCCGACCGCAAGGAGACGCGCGTGGTCCGCGACGGCGACTACCGCAGGGTCTACAAGAACGACTTCGGCGGCAGGATCGACGCCGTGGCGCCCCGCTGCTAGATCCCCGGCGGGGCACGGGGATGACGGCGGGCTCCGGACGGTTCGCGGGACGCCGTCACCGGAGCCCGCCACGCCCTCGCCGCTGAGCGTGGCCGTGGGGTGCCGGGCGGGCGCTCCACCAGCGGGCCGGCTCCTCCACCGGAGGCGCACAAAATTGTGCACAATCTGGTTGCCACTAGCTTGGCTTCGTCAGGCAGTGACGGAGGAGGGCGTGCGATGCCGTACGACGACGGCCCGGCCAGCGGTGAGGAGGCGATCGCCATCACCGAGTGCCGGATGGTGCTCGAAGGGCTGTGCGCCGCCAAGGCGGCGGCGCGGGCCACCGACGCGCAGCTGGCCGAGCTGGCGGCCTTGGGCGAGGCGATGGCGGAGGCCGTGGCGGCCGGGGAGCCGCTGACGTACTCGACGATCAACCACGAGCTGCACGCCCGCATCCGCGACATCTCCGGGCAGCGGCCTGCGGTGGAGCTGCTGGAGCGGCTCAACGCCCAGCTGGTACGGCACCGGTTCCAGCTGGCTCTGCGTCCCGGGCGGCCGCAGCGGTCGCTCGGCGAGCACCTGGCGCTGATCGAGGCCATCCGCGCCCGTGACCCGGAGGCGGCCCAGGCCGCCGCGCACGCCCACCTCGCCGGCGTCATCGACGCCCTGGGCCGGTAGCCGGCCTGATTCCGAGGTCCGTCAGCCGAAGACCTGGGCGACGCGGCGCTCGTACGCCCGCCGCCAGGCCAGCCGGTACAGCACCCGCAGCAGCAGCGGCGCGGTGGCGAAGACGTGGGCCCGCTGCTCCTCGGTCGCGGCGTCCAGGGTCCACGCGGCGACCATGGGCAGGTCGCGCCCGTGGCTCTTGCTGACCGCCTTGCCCGCCTCCTCCCACCACTCGGGCGAGACGTGCGCGCGGATCAGCGGCACCACGCGGGACTCCTCCAGGTCGAGGTGCGCGTTCAGCAGGTCGTGCAGCCTGCGCAGGTCCGCGGCCTGGTCCGCGGCCGGGCGGCGGGGGCCGGTCAGGCGCTCGATCACGGCGTCGATCTCCTGGTGGTCGGACTCCAGCCGGTCCAGCACCTCGGTGGCCTCGGGGACCCGGGAGCGGAGCAGGGGCCAGATGTTGACGTCCTCGTCGGCGTGGTGGTGGTGCAGCGCCCGCAGTTGCATGGCGGTGTGCTCGTCGATGAGCGCGCGGCGGGCCTCGTCACCGGCGGGGCAGCGGTCGAGCGCGTCGGCGAGGCGGCCGAAGTCGCGGCGCAGGCCGCGGTGGAAGGCCAGGAAGAGGGTGAGGTCGGGGCCGGTGAGGTGTTCGGTGTTCGTCGTCATGTGCCCACGATGGCCCCGCCCTCTTCAGCGCCACTCAACGAGCACTTGTGATGCGCCTGGCCCACCAGGTCAGCCCGGCCCGCTCGCAGCGTTCCGCGGCCGCGTCGAGGTGGGCGCGGCGGGTCGCGGGGTCCTCGGCGAGCAGGCCGAGGTAGTAACCGACCGGCCCGGCGGGGAACGAGCCGGCGCCGATCGCCAGGCGGTCCTCGTACGGCAGCAGCCGCCCGTACACGTGCCGGCTGCCCTCCAGGTCCCCTGCCGCCCGCCTGGCGAGGCCGCTGAAGCAGAGCGCGGGCAGCTCGCCGAAGTCGCGCGGCAGCGGGTGCCAGCCCTCCCGCCGGATCCTCGCCGGCGTCTCCGTGTCCCCCGCGTAGTACGCCGACATGACCCGTACGGCCTGCCGGTGCGCCGGGTACGGCGAGAACCGCTCGACCAGCTCCTCGTCCTCGACCGGCCGCCCGTCGTGGAGGTGCGCGGCCACCAGCGCCGAGGCCAGCGCCGCGTGCGTGTACCACAGGTTCAGCCGCTCGCCCGCCTCGGCCGCGGCCGTGTACGCCTCCTCCGCGCCCGCCCGGTCGCCGTCCACCAGCCGCCGGGCGCCTGAGTAGATGAGGTGCTGGAAGCGCGGCCAGGGCAGGTCCAGCCGCTCGACGAGCCGCCCGGCCCGGTGCGCCGCCTCGTCCGCGCCGCGCACGTCGTACAGCTCCAGCCGCGTCCGCTCCCGGATCAGCCACCCCAGCAGCTCGAACCCGGTCAGCCCCAGCCCCACCAGCTCCTCCCCGATCGCGTCGAGCTCGCGCATCCGCTCGGGCAGCTGGACGCCCAGGTAGCGGGCGTTGAGCGCGACGGCCAGCAGCCGCTTGCCCCCGGCTCCCGCGTCCACCAGGCGGCGGGCCATCGCCAGCGCCTCCTCGGTCGCGCTGTCGCAGCGCGGGTCCGCCGAGCCGTCGTACCGTTCCGCGCCGAGGCAGCCCAGCAGGCGGCAGCGCAGCTCCGAGTCGCCCTCGGGCAGCCGTTCCAGCAGGCTCTCGATCCGCTCGACCGCCTGCACCTCCATGTCCCCGTACGCGTAGAACTTCCACAGGCCCGGCGCGTCGAGGCTGGTCAGCGCCCGCGCGACCAGGGTGTCGTCCCCGGTACGGCCGGCGGCGAGCACCGCCTCGTTGCGGGTCGCCCGCGCCCCGAACCCGTCACCCGCGTCCAGCCGGGCGCGCACCTGGCCGAGCAGCAGCTCCACGTGCCGCGCCGGGTCGGCGCCGGGCAGCCGGCCGTGCGCGTCGGCCGCCCGCCGCCACCACGTCACCGCGTCGTCGTAGGCGTGCCGGCCCGCCGCCTGCCCGGCCGCCGCCGCGCACAGCTCCACGGCCCGCGCCGCGCCGGCGGGCCCGGCGGCCAGGGCGTGCGCGGCCATCGCGGTCACGTCGGCGGCGGGACGGCGGCCGAGGCCGTGCAGGACGGCCAGGTGCAGCTCGGCCCGGCGGCCGGCGGGCAGGTCGGCGTAGCACGTCTCCCTGATCAGGTCGTGGGCGAACGCGTGGCCGTCGCCGAGCAACCGCGCCTCGCGCGCGGCCGCCACGGCGTCCTCGACCTGCCGCGCAGCCGCAACCACCGCCTGCTCCGTGTCCGCAACCGCCCCCTGTCCTGCGTCCGCATCCCTCCGGGTGGACACCGCCACCGCATCCTCCCCCTGCCGGCCGGCTCCCTCCGCCCAGGAGGCGGTGAGCGCCTCCCCCGCCGGCGGCCGGGGCGCGACGGCGGCGATCGCCTCGGCGAGAAGCAGCGGGTCGCGCGCGTCACCCGCCACGGCGGCCGCCTCCAGCACGGTGCGATGCGCCTCGGGCAGCCGCCTGATCCGCTGCCTCAGCACGTCCGCGAGCCCTTCGGGCACCGTGCTGAGCGCCCTGGGCAGCCCTTCGTCCTCGGCCAGCCGCAGGGTCTCACGGACGAACAGCGGGTTGCCTCCCGTACGCTCGGCCAGCGCGCCGGCCCGTTCGAGGTCCAGGCCGGACAGCTGCGCAACCGAGGCGGCGTCCAGCCCGGCCAGCGGCAGCCGCAGCGCGTGGCCGCGCCCGACCATGCCGAGCGCGTCGTACATGGCGGGCGGTCCCTCGCCCGACCGTACGGTGATGACCACGGCCACCCGGCCGCGCTGCAGCCTGGCGAGGTCGGCGAGCAGCCCCAGCGAGGCCGCGTCCGCCCACTGGAGGTCGTCGAGGAGCACCAGCAGGGGGCGGGTGGCCGCCACGGCGGCGAAATACCCGGCCACCGCCCGATGCAGCCGGAACCTGGCCTCCCCCGCCTCACCCCCACGGCTCCCGGCGACCGGATCGATGCCGCCACGCACACCGACACCCGACCCGCGACCGCCGCCACCTGGCCCGGCATCGGATGGTGGACCGCCGCCACCTGGCCGGGCATCGGATGGTGCACCGCCGATGCCCGGCCAGGCGGAGGATGGTCTATCGCCGCTGCCCGGCCAGGTGCCGGATGGTGGACCGCCGCCATCCGGCCAGGCGGCGGATGATGTGCCGCCGTCGCTGGGGCGGGTGGCGGGTGGGTCGTCGGCGAGGAGGCCGAGCGTTTCGGTGTCCGGGGGGACGTGCGCGGCCAGTTCCCGGACGATCTCGCGCCACGGCCACAAGGGTGGTGCGCCGGACATTTCATGACAGTGGCCCCACGCCACGAACCACCCGTGAGCCGCGAGCCCGCGCGCGAACTCCTCCGCCAGCCAAGTCTTGCCGATGCCCGGCTCGCCGGAGATGACCGCCATCCGGGTGCGGCCGGCGCCGACGTCGGCGGCCACCTCCGCCAGCCGATCGAGCTGCGCCGCCCGGCCCACCACGAGCCGCGCCATCGCCCCGCCGCCCTGGACCGTCCCGCCGTCCCACGACACCCCGCCGTCCCGGCCCGCATCGCCGTCCCTGCCCGCCGCGCCCTCCTGCGGTGCCACACCGTCCCGGCCCGCTTCGCCACTTCGGCGGGCCGCGCCCTCCCGTGGCACCGCGCCATCGCTGCTCGCATCGCCGGCCCGAATCGCCGCACCGCTCAACGGCAGCTCGCCGTGTCGGATCGCCGGGCCGTCCCACGGCAGCTCGCCGTCTTGGACCGCTCCGGCGTCGCGCGGCGTCCCGACCTCCGGCCGTGTTCCCGCATCACGCCGCATCTCCGCGTCACGCCGCGTCCCGATCTGCGGCCGTGTCCCCGGATCACCCGGCGTCCCCGGATCTCCCGGCGTCTCCGCATCGCCTGGTGTCCCGGGAGCGCGCGGCGTTCCCGCATCGTCCGGGGAGCCGGGCGGGAGGGGGCGGGTGAGGGCGGGGTCCTGCGTGAGGATCATCGCCTCCAGCTGCCGGAGCCCCGGGCCCGGGTCCAGGCCCAGTTCCTCGGCCAGGTGGCGGCGGGCCGTGCGCAGGGCGTCCAGGGCGTCCGCCTGGCGTCCGAGCCCGTACAGGGTGCGGGCCAGTGCCTGCCACAGGCTTTCGCGCAGCGGGTACGCCCTGGCCAGCGCCTCCAGCTCCCCCGCCACGCCCGGCGCGGGCTCCATGGCGGCGAGGCGCTGCTCTCGGGCGGCCAGGTGGGCCTGCTCCAGCCGCTCGATCTCCGGCCGTAACCACGGCACGTCCGCGAACTCCTCGTACGGCGTCCCGCGCCACAGCCGCAGCGCCTCCTCGTGGCGTCCCTCGCCGGACAGCCGGACGAACTCCTCGGCGTCCAGCCAGTGGGGGCCGAGCGCGTACCCGGGCGGCCGGTTGATCAGCATGGCCGAGGGGGTGCGGGGCGCGCGCCCGGGTTCGAGGAGGCGGCGCAGGTTGGAGATGTAGCTGTGGAGCGTTCCCAGGGCGCGCGGTGGCGGCCGGCCGTCGTAGAGGCCGTCGAGGATCGCGTCCACGGAGACGGTGGCCCCGCGGGCGACGAGGAGGCGGGCCAGCAGCAGCCGGGGCCGCGGCCCGCCGACGTCGATCGGGGTTTCGCCGACGAATACCGAGAAAGGGCCAAGAACGCGGAACATCACCGCCATGCGGGGATTGTGCCACGCGCGACGCCGTTTCACCCGGGGGTGATCTGCGGTGCCCGCCACCGCGATGTCTTCCCAGGTGCAGGAAGGGCCCCAGGCGTCAGGCGGAGAAGATCTCCGGAGCGGTGCGGCGCAGGTGGTCCACGGTGTCGCGGGCCGCGTCCATCGCCTGCCGTACGGGCCCCACGAGCGCGCCGTCCCGCTTGACGACCTGCCCGTCCACCAGGACCGTGCGGACCAGCCCCGGGTGGGCGCCCAGCACCGTGCCGGCCACCGGGTCGATCACCGGCGCCAGGGCGGCGGTGTCGGCGGCCACCACGATGAGGTCGGCGCGCCTGCCCGGCGTGATGGCGCCGATCCGGTCGTCCAGGCCCGCGGCGGTCGCGCCGCCCGTGGTGGCCATGGCGAGCAGGTCCCGCGCCGTGAGCGGCTCCGGGTGCCCGGAGCGCCGGTGCTGGGCGAGGGCGGCGCGCATCTGGCTCCACAGGTCGCCGGACGTGGCGATCTCGGTGTCGACGCTGAGCCCGGTCACCACCCCGGCCGCCTTCAGCCGCCCGGTCGCGGGCGCGGCCATGCCGGGCATGGTCATCTCGATCAGCGGTGACACGCTGGCGGTCACGCCCAGGTCGGCCGCGAGCTTCAGCTCGTCGTCGGCGCAGCCGCCGGCGTGCACGAGGGTGATCGTCTCGTCGAGCAGCCCGAGCTCGTGCAGCCGGGTGATGCTGCCGGCGTCGCTGAGGTGCATGGTGGTGCGCAGGCCGAGCGAGCGGGCGAGCTCCAGGTCGCGCCGTACGGCGGTCGCGGCGGACATCTCGGGGCCGCGCGCGGCCAGCGCCATCGTCACGCGCGCGCCGTCGTCCGGCAGCGCCGCCCGTACCCGGTGGATGTCGCCGGGCAGCGGCTCGTCGCTGTCGCCGACCCACCGCAGGGGGTCGATCTGCGGCCAGCCGTACGCGAACACGCCCCTGATCCCGCTCTCCCGCAGCGCGGCGACGGAGGCGTCGGAGTGCTCGGGGCTGTTCTGGATGTGGGCCCAGTCGACGAGCGTGGTGATGCCGGAGTCGAGCGCGCCCAGCGCGCCGAGCAGCGTGGCCGCGTGCACGTCGGACGGGCGCAGGACGGGGCCGAGGCGCATGAACGCGGCCCCGAGGTAGTCCATCAGGCTCCAGTCGAGTCCGATGTGCCTGGTCGCCGACTGCCAGGTGTGGCGGTGCGTGTCGACGAGGCCGGGCAGGACGACGGCGCCGGCGGCGTCGACGACCTCCGCGGCCGGAGGGAGCTCGCTGCCGGCGGGCAGGACGTCGGCGATGCGGCCGCCGCGTACGGCGACGCTCGCCGGGCCGTCGGGCACCGCGGGATCCATGGTGATCAGGTGGCCGCCGGTGATGATCAGGTCGTGCCGGGACATCTCTCCCCCTCAGCTGTGAAGTGCGATGAGGACGTTCTCGCACGGCCCGCTTGTAACGGACTCAACCGGCCATGTTGAGCCGCCCACAAGTGGCGTGTCGCGTTTCTGACTCCGCGACACCAGTTAGCGGGCAAAAGTTGTGGTATATGGCTTTTGTGTCTTCTTAGGCGAAATGTAACTCCTGTGTTCTCCACGGCGGCAGAGACTGGAGAAGGACCCGGCGCGCGAGCCCGGGGCCGATTCGCGCCGCAGCGGGTGCGCCCGCCGCGGCTCACCGAAATCGGGGGGATCACAGTGAAACGAGTGCTTCTCGCGGCGGCGCTGGCGCTGACCGCCAGCACCGCCGGTACCGCCGCCGACGCAGCCGTGTGGACGCCCGCGCCGGAGAGCTCACCGTCACCTGAAGACACCTCGACCATGCCGGAGGAGTCGCCATCGCCGGACGACACCATGCCCGAGGCCTCGCCGCCCGAGGCCTCGCCGGGTGCCACCGCGGCCCCGATCGGGCCTGGCTGCGCCACGCTGCAGAGCAGCCTGGCCGGCATCAAGGACCAGCCGGTCGGCACCGCGCTCTCCCAGGTGCCCGAGCTCTCCATGCTGTCGGACGCGGTGAAGAAGGCCGGGCTGGAGGAGAAGCTGAACTCCGCCGAGGACATCACGGTGTTCGCGCCGAACAACAAGGCGTTCGAGGCGATCCCGAAGGAGACCAGGGACAAGGTCATGTCCGACAAGAAGTTGCTGGAGAAGGCGATCTCCTACCACGTGGTGGAGGGCAAGAAGACGCCGGACCAGCTGCAGGGCGCGACGCTCACCACCATGGAGGGCAGTGACCTGACCGTGAAGGGCTCCGGCGAGAATCTCACGATCAACGGCGCCAAGATCGTCTGCGGCGGCGTGCCGACGAAGAACGCCACGCTGTACGTCGTGGACAAGGTCCTCATGCCCCAGTAGACGGGCACGGACCTGGCTCGCGGATGGAGGGCACGATCGCCGGGCGGCGGCCGTGCCCTCCCCCGGGCGAGCAAGCCCCGCACGAACAAGCCCGCACGAACAAGCCCGCGCGGACAAGCCCGTGAACAAGAACGCCGCATCCCGCATCTAACTCCGCGAACTGACCGATCTTTTCATCGTCTTGCGGAGACGTGCCGATGCGTGCAACCCGAACGACGGCTCTCCTTCTCACGGCCACGCTGCTCTGCGGGTGCCAGGCGTCCGCACAGCCGCCGGAGAAGCCTTCGCGGAAGCCCGCGGCGACGCCCTCGGAGAAGCCCACGGCCTCCCCGGCTCCCGTCCCTTCCGCGACGGGCCTCGTACGGGAGGGCCTGGTCGGGCTGCACTCCTCCGACCCGTTCACGGTGAAGGTCGAGTCCCTCGAACGGCACAGCGACCTCACCGTGCTCAGGATGGACATCACGACCACCAAGGACGGCGACGCGGGCGGCGACTTCGGCTACGACGGGCTGCCCTCGCAGAGCGTGAGCTTCGGCAGGTTCCGGCTGTTCGACCCGGTCGGCAGGAAGGTCTACTTCACGCTGCGGGAGAACGACGCCGAGGGTCTGGCGTTCGGGACCCGTCACGCCCTTGCGGGCGCGCCGAAGTTACCCGACCGGTTCCTGCCCGGCGTCCACTACCCCGTGGAGGTGTACTTCCCGCCGCTGCCGCCGCAGGTCCGGCAGGTCTCGATCGTGCCGGACCTCGCCATCGCCCCGTTCACCGGCGTCCCGGTCACCGGGGGCGGGCGGCCGCCCGTGGCCAGGGAGCGCGACGGCACGGCGACGCCCGCTCCGGGGTCGGCCTACCAGTGGCCGGTCGTGCCGCCGGGCGGCACGATCTGGTCCGGGATCTCCGACGTGCACGAGCTGGTCGAGACGCCGGAGCGTACGACGGAGCAGAACGGCACCCAGGAGACGATCGGGCTCCGCACGGACGTGCTCTTCCGCTTCGACAAGGCGAACCTGACGGACAAGGCCGCCACCGTGCTCGACCAGGTGGCCCAGGAGACGCGGGAGCGGGCCGACCCGGACAAGCCGCCCATCGTCATCGAAGGTCACACCGACGGCAAGGGCGAGCCCGGCTACAACCAGACGCTCTCGGTGAAGCGGGCCGAGGCGGTGCGCGCGTACCTCGCGGGCAAGCTCGGCGACACGTACGTCTACAAGGCCACCGGCAAGGGCGAGAGCGAGCCGATCGCCCCCAACACCAAGCAGGACGGCAGCGACGACCCCGAGGGCCGCGCCCGCAACCGGCGCGTCGAGATCTCCTACCAGATCAAGCAGGACCGGCCCGGCGCGACCACCACGACGAGGCCGTCGGCGGACAAGGTACGCGGGTCCGTGCGCGAGCCCGCCCCCTTCCGGCCGGACCCGGGACCGGTGGTGGGCTCGCTGAGCTGGCAACGCTTCAACGACCGGCTGCGGGTGGACGTGCACCCGTTCTACCGCGACGGCGCCTACCTGGTCGCGGTCTTCGACGTCGTGCTGGAGAGCCCGCAGATCTTCATCCCGATCCCGGCCCCGTTCATGGGCGGGTCGCAGCCGTTCTCCTCGGGCTCGGACTACGGCACGTTCACGCTGGTCGACCCGGCCACCAAGGCGCGGTATCACCCGCTGAAGATGTACACCGAGTTCGTGGAGAACTTCGTACTCGTCCTTGACCAGGGCGAGGTCAACAGGAGCTACGTCTACTTCCCCGCCCCCGCCGACTCGGCGACGTCGATCACGCTGGAGGCGGATCAGCTGGGCACGGTGCCGGACATCCCGATCTCCTGAGCGTGTCGAGGCCGGGCCGCCCGCTCCGACCTCCGGGTGGGGGCCCGTCCGGGTCCGCCGACCGGGCGCCGGGCCGCCGGCGCCGTGAGAGGAGCGATCATGGGAATGCCGGTGGTGCACTTCGAGATCATCGGAGCCGGGCCCGCGAAGCTGCGCGACTACTACGGCGAGCTGTTCGGCTGGGAGTTCGGCGTGGGCGACGCGAGCAGTGAGAAGGTGTCGCAGCCGGGCACGTACGGCTTCGTGGACGGAAGCACGACGGGCGAGGGGACCGGCATCAACGGCGGGATCGGCGGCGGCCGGGGACACCGGCCGCAGGTCCTGTTCTACGTGGGCGTCCCGGACGTCGAGGCCGCGCTGCGGAAGGCGGAGAGCCTCGGCGGCCGGCGGCTGATGGGCCCGGAGCCGGAGTCGGGCGGCGACTTCGCGGTCGGCCGGTTCGCCGACCCCGAGGGCAACGTCATCGGCGTCGCCGGTCCCTCGGGAAGGACGCAGGGATGAAGTACCTGCTGCTGATCTACGGCAACCCGCTGAACTGGGAGCACCCGCTGTTCCTGCGCGATCCGCGGTTCCTGGCCCTGCCGGAGGAGGAGCGCGAGACGCTGACCGCGCGGGCGACGGCCCTGCACGAGGAGATCACCGAGTCGGGCGAGCTGCTCGAAGGCCGGGCGCTGGGCGATCCGGCGCACGCCAGGACCGTCAGGGTGCGCGACGGGATCACGGCCACCACGGACGGCCCGTTCGTGGAGGCCAAGGAGCAGCTGGCCGGCTACCTGCTGGTGGACTGCGACCGCCCGGAGCGGGCGGCGGAGATCGCGGCGGGCATCCCCGACGCCCGGTTCGCCGCGGTGGAGGTGCGTCCGGTGGAGGTGCGTCCGGTGGAGGTCCCGCCGGTGGCGGACCGGCCGCCGTCACCCGCGGTCGCGGAGGACGGCGGCGAGCGGCGGGAGCGGCTCAGGCCGGGGCCAGGCGCAGCACCGCGTGCCCGTCCTCGACGGTCACCACCGTGATGCTCAGGCCGTTCTGCGTGGCGGTGCTGTCGGGGCCCATGGAGACCTTGAACTCGCCGTTCGAGCTGGACGACTCGCACATGCTGCCGTCGCAGGTGCCGCTGCTGGAGTTGCCGATGTAGCGGCCGACGATGGTGACGGTGTCGGGCTCGACCGAGCGGACCCGTATCGACGCGACACCCATCTTGCGTGGCACGGGCAGCTTCGCGCCCGCACCGGCTCGCACCTCGCACCGGCCGTCGGCGCAGGCCTTGAGATTGTCGCCGTCGGAGGCGGTCGCCGACGGCGAGCCACCCTCCGCGGCGCCCTCCTCGGGCGCGTCACCCTCGTCCGGCGCGTCGCTCTCCTGAAGCGCGTCGCCCTCCGCCGGCTGTGACGTGCCCGCTTTCGCGTTCGGCGCGGGCTGGGGCGCGGCGGCTCCTCGCGGTGCGCAGCCGGTCATGATCAGGGTCCCGCTCACGATCGCCGCGATCACCCCATGCGTCCATGCCCGCCCCGGATGAGCCGGTGTTGTGCCTGCCGTCTCCACGTGCTGTGCTCCTCGTCCCCCGATCTGGCCGAACGCGCCGGCGGTGAGCCGTCCGGCGCGTTCGGGTCCTTCCACCTCCCAGTCGTACCCCGTTCGCCCGGCAGGGTGTGGCTGCAACGCCGGGAGGGGTCCTGACGTCCGGGTTTATCCGGTTTCCAGCCCCGCTGCCAGGACTTCTGCCAGGTGGACGGGACGGCGGTCGTGGCAGGTGTGCTCGATCTGGGTACGGCAGCTGAAGCCGTCGGCCATGATCAGCGTGTCCGGGTCCGCGTCGCGGATGGCGGGCAGCAGCTCGTGCTCCGCGCAGGCGAGCGACACGTCCATGTGCCCGGCGGTGAAGCCGAAGTCCCCGGCCAGGCCGCAGCAGCCGCTGACGGTGCGCAGCCGTACGCCGGCCCGTTCCAGCAGCTCCTGGTCGGCCTGGTGGCCGAGCACGGCGTGCTGGTGGCAGTGCGGCTGGCAGACGGCGTCGCGCTCGACGCGGGGCGGCTCCCACCCGTCGGTGCGCGTGAGCAGCTCGGCCAGCGTCACGGTCTGCTCGGCCAGCCGGACGGCGTCGCGGTCGTGGCCGAGGAGGTTCGGGGCGTCGTCGCGGAAGACCGCCGTGCAGCTGGGCTCCAGGCCGACGATCGGGGTGCCGCGCCGCAGGATCGGCGCGAGCGTGCGCAGCGTACGGCGCAGCACCCGCTGGGCGATGCCGAGCTGCCCGGTCGAGATCCAGGTGAGCCCGCAGCACAGCGTGCGCGGCGGGACGAGCACCCGGTAGCCGGCCTCCTCCAGGACCCGTACGGCTGCCACGCCCACGCGCGGGGTCAGGTTGTCGGTGAACGTGTCGGGCCACAGCAGCACGTCGCCGCGCTCGCCGGTGCCGCGCGGGCCGCGGCGGCGGTAGGAGTCGCTGAAGCGGGCGCGGGCGAACGACGGCATCGCCCTGCGCGGCTCGATGCCGCCCGCCCGTTTGATGAGCCCGGACAGGCCGGGGGCGTGGGTGAGCGCGTTGACGGCGCCCGGTGCCAGCCTGGCCAGGCGCGCCCACAGCGGAAGCCAGCCCATGCTGTAGTGGGCGGCCGGGCGCACCCGTCCGGCGTAGTGGTGGTCGAGGAACTCGGCCTTGTACGTGGCCATGTCCACGCTCATCGGGCAGTCGTGCTTGCAGCCCTTGCAGGCCAGGCACAGGTCGAGCGCGTCGTGCACGGCGGTCGAGCGCCAGCCGTCGGTGACGGGCGTGTCGGCGTGGCCGTTGAGCATCTCGAACAGCAGCCTGGACCGGCCGCGGGTGGAGTGCTCCTCCTCGCCGGTCGCCCGGTAGGAGGGGCACATGACGCCGCCCGTGTGGGTGCGGCACTTGCCGACGCCGACGCAGCGCATCACCGCCCACTGGAAGCTGCCCTGGTCCTGCGGGTAACTGAACCGCGTGTCCGGGTCGTCCGGGGTCCACTCGCTGCCCAGGCGCAGGTTCTCGGTGGCCCCGTACGGCGCCACGATCTTGCCGGGGTTCATCCGGTCGCCGGGGTCGAACACGGCCTTGACCTGGCCGAACGCCTCCATGATCTCGGGGCCGAACATGAGGGGCAGCAGCTCGCCCCTGGCCTGGCCGTCGCCGTGCTCGCCTGACAGGGAGCCGCCGTAGGAGACGACCAGGTCGGCGGCGCGGCGCACGAAGGAGTGGAAGGCGGCGACGCCGTCCGCGGTGATCATGTCGAACGGGATGCGGGTGTGCACGCAGCCCTGGCCGAAGTGCCCGTACAGCGCGGCCTCGTCGTACCCGTACTCGCCGAACAGGTCGCGCAGGTCGCTCAGGTAGCCGCCGAGACGCTCCGGCGGGACGGCGGAGTCCTCCCAGCCCTCCCAGGTCACGGGCATGTCAGGGACGCGGGCGGTGGCGCCGAGCCCCGCCTCGCGCAGCTCCCACAGCTCGCCCTCCACCTTCTCGTCGTCGAAGAGGGCGATGTGCGGCTCGTGCTCGCTGCCGTGCAGCTCGTCCATCAGGGCTCGGGCGCGCTGGTCGGCCTCCTCCGTGCTGTCGCCGCCGAAGGAGACCATGAGCCAGCCGCCGCCCTCGGGCAGCTGGGCCAGCGCGTCGGGGTGCATGTGCAGGTGGCGTTCGTAGGAGATGAGCTTGTCGTCGACGCCTTCCAGCTGGAGCGGGTGGTGGGCGGCGATGCGCGGTATGGCGTCCGCGGCCGTGATGATGTCGTGGTAGCCCAGCAGCAGCAGGACCTCGGCCTTGGGCACCGGCACGAGCCGCAGCTCGGCCCTCAGCACGGTGACGAGCGTGCCCTCGGAACCGACGAGCGCCCTGGCCACGTCGAACGGGCCGCCGGGCAGCAGCTGGTCCAGGTTGTAGCCGGAGACCCGGCGCGGGATGTCGGGGAAGCGGCGGCGGATCTCGTCGGCGTGCAGGCCGGCGATCTCGCGCAGCCGCCGGTAGATGTCGGCGCGGCGGCCGCCCTCCGCGAGGATGCGGTCGTACTCCTCCTCGCTGGTGGGGCCGACCCACATGCGCGTCCCGTCGTACGTGACGACCTCCAGGCGGGCGACGTTGTCGCCGGTCTTGCCGAACGCCTGGGCGGTCGAGCCGCAGGAGTTGTTGCCGATCATGCCGCCGAGCGTGCACTGGCCGTGGGTGGCCGGGCGCGGCCCGAACATCAGGCCCGCGGGCGCGAGCTGCCGGTTGAGCTCGTCCAGCACGATGCCCGGCTCGACCACGCACGTCATCGCCTGCTCGTCCACCGAGACGAGGCGGTGGCAGTACTTGGACCAGTCGATGATCACGGCGGTGTTGCAGGTCTGGCCGGCCAGGCTGGTGCCGCCGCCGCGCGAGGTGATCGGCGCCTGGTGCTCGCGGCAGACCGCCACCGCCTCGGCGCCCGCCTCGACCGTTCTGGGGAGCACGACGCCGAGCGGGACCTGCCGGTAGTTGGAGCCGTCCGTGGAGTAGGTGCCGCGGCTTCCCGGATCGAAGCGGACCTCGCCGTCGACGCGGTCCTTCAGGTCCCGTTCCAGGTCACGGACCCGTACGTACGGCTCTGCGCCCCGGCTGAGCACCGGGTCCGGAAGGCGCACGGTCTGTCCCACGGCGATCACATCCTCAGCTGGACTGGCGTCGTACCTGGCGGCCCTGCCCGCCAGCACGGCGGTAAACCTGGGCCTGTCCGGGCGGATGCGTCCTTCGTTTGGGGAGCGTGGGCGGGGTAGCACAAATCGCCTGCCGGTCTGCGAGGCGGGAGGGTGATGAGCAGGAGCCACAGCGCGACCCAGAGCGCGACCCACGACGCGATCGACAGCGAGATCGAGGGGGTCGCCGCCGCGGCCTACCGCATACCGACCGACCGGCCGGAGGGCGACGGGACCTTCGCCTGGACGGCCACCACGCTGGTCGTCGCCACGGTCACGGCCGCGGGCACGACGGGGACCGGCTGGACGTACGCCCCGGCCGCCGCTGCCTCGCTGATCTCGGACACGCTCGCCGGGACGGTGACCGGAGCCCGCGCCGCCGACATCCCCGCCGTCTGGGCCCGGATGGTCCGCGAGGTGCGCAACGCCGGCCGGCCCGGCGTCGCCGGGTACGCCGTCTCGGCCGTCGACGTGGCGCTGTGGGACCTCAAGGCGCGCCTGCTCGGCGTGCCGCTGGTCCGGCTCCTCGGCGCGGCGCGCGAGCAGGTCCCGCTGTACGGGTCGGGCGGCTTCACCACGTACGACGACGACGCCACCGCCGAGCAGCTCGGCCACTGGGTGCACGGGCAGGGCATCGGCCGCGTCAAGATCAAGATCGGCGAGTCGGGCGGCACGCGGCCCGCCCGCGACCTGCACCGCGTGGCCCTGAGCCGGAGCGTCATCGGCGCGGACGCCGAGCTGTACGTGGACGCCAACGGCGGCTACACCGCCAAGCAGGCCATCCGCATGGCCGAACTGATGAGCGAGCACGACGTGACCTGGTTCGAGGAGCCGGTCTCCTCCGACGACCTGCCCGGCCTGCGGCTGGTGCGCGAGCAGAGCGTCCCCGACGTGACGGCCGGCGAGTACGGCTGCGACCTGGCCTACTTCACCCGCATGTGCCAGGCGGGGGCCGTGGACTGCCTGCAGATCGACGCCACCCGGTGCGGTGGCTACACCGGCTGGTTCGCCGCCGCGGCCGTCGCCGCCGGGCACAATCTGGAGGTCTCCGCTCACTGCGCCCCCAACCTGCATCTTCCGGCCGCCGCCGCCACGGCCAACCTGCGCCACATCGAGTGGTTCCACGACCACCAGCGCATCGAGTCCGGCCTGTTCGAGGGGGCCGCCGATCCTTCGGGAGGGCTGGCGCGGCCCCGTACCGACGGCCCCGGGCACGGCCTGGAGCTGCGCGCCGCGGCCGCGGAACGCCACCGCGTGGCCTAGCCGTGAGCGACGGAGGTGAGCGGCACATGCGGATCGAGGACTACGCACTGATCGGTGACATGCACACCGCCGCGCTGGTCGGCCGGAACGGCTCGATCGACTGGCTGTGCCTGCCGCGTTTCGACTCCCCCTCCTGCTTCGCCGCCCTGGTGGGAGGCCCGGACTCGGGCCACTGGCTGCTGGCCCCCGCCGGCGCGGACGCCGCGACCTCGCGCCGCTACCGCGAGGGCACGCTCATCCTGGAGAGCACGTGGGAGTGCGGCGGCGGAGCCGTACGGGTGGTCGAGTTCATGCCGCCCCGAGGCGAGGCTCCCGACGTCGTGCGGATCGTCGAGGGCGTGCGCGGCCGGGTCGAGATGCGCATGGAGCTGATGCTGCGCTTCGACTACGGGCGCAACGTCCCGTGGCTGCGCCATGACGAGGGCCGGTTCGCCGCCGTCGCGGGCGGTGACGCGGCCTGGCTGTGCACCCCCGTCGAGCTGCGACCGGACGAGGAGCACCGGCGTACCACGGCGTCCTTCACGGTCGGGCGGGGCGAGCGCGTGCCGTTCGTGCTCACGTGGCGGCAGTCGTGGCTGCCGCGCCCGAAGCCGGTCGACCCGATGGCCGCGCTGGCCGACACCGAGCGGCTGTGGCGCGAGTGGAGCGGGCGCTGCCACTACCGCGGCCACCATGAGGAGGCCGTACGCGCCAGCCTGCGCACCCTCAAGGCCCTCATCTACGCCCCGACCGGCGGCATGGTCGCGGCGCCCACCACCTCGCTGCCCGAGCGGCTGGGCTCCTCCCGCAACTGGGACTACCGCTACTGCTGGCTGCGCGACGCCAGCTTCACCCTGCAGGCGCTGATGTCCGCCGGCTACGACGCCGAGGCGCGCGCCTGGCGCGAATGGCTGCTGCGCGCCGTCGCCGGGCACCCGGCCGACCTGCAGGTCCTGTACACCGTCGAAGGCGCCCGCCGCATCCCCGAGTGGAGCCCCGGCTGGCTGTCCGGCTACGAGGGCTCGCGGCCCGTGCGCATCGGCAACGCCGCCGCCGCGCAGTTCCAGCTCGACATCTACGGCGAGACCCTGAACTGCCTCGACCTGGCCCGCCGCTCGAACATGCCGGTCGAGTACGAGGCCTGGGACCTGCAGCAGGGCATGATGCACTACCTCGAAGGCGCCTGGGAGCGGCCCGACAGCGGCCTGTGGGAGAGCCGCGGCACCCCGCGCCACTTCGTGCACTCCAAGATCCTGGCCTGGGTCGCCGCCGACCGCATGATCCACGCCGTCGAGCACTTCGGCCTCGACGGCCCCGCCGACCGCTGGCGCGCCCTGCGCGCCCGCATCCACGAGGACGTCTGCACCCGGGGGTACGACGCCGGCCGCAACACCTTCACGCAGTACTACGGCTCGACCGGCCTGGACGCCGCCCTGCTGCTGATCCCCCGCCTCGGCTTCCTGCCTGCCGGCGACCCGCGGGTGGCCGGCACGATCGAGGCCGTGCAGCGGGAGCTGGTCGAGGACGGGTTCGTCCTGCGCTACCGGCCCCAGGCCGAGAACGTCGACGGGCTGCCCGGCGACGAGGGCACCTTCCTGGCCTGCTCGTTCTGGCTGGCCGACGCCCTGGCCCTGATCGGCCGGCGGCGCGAGGCAGGGGAGCTGTTCGAGCGGCTGCTGGGCCTGCGCAACGACGTCGGGCTGCTGGCCGAGGAGTACGACACCACCCTGCGGCGCCAGATCGGCAACTTCCCCCAGGCCTACAGCCACGTCTCCATCGTCAACACCGCCACCGCCCTGACCGCCGGCCGGACGTCCGGGTTAACCTCTCAGGCCGCCGGCTTCTCGGCCCGCAGCGCCAGCACCCTGGGCACCGGCCCGCCCGGCGGCTCCAGGAAACGGCTGATCACCAGGCCCGCCGAGACGAAGGCGTTGAGCAGCTCGGCGAGGGGCGTGTGCCGCATGCCGAGCCGCCGCCGGACGCCGTCCTCCCGCCACCAGGGGGCGGACGAGTGCCAGCCCGGCGTCCGGTAGGTGGGGTGCACGACCCGGCCGCCGTCGGGCAGGTCCTCGGTGTGCGGGCCGGTGAAGCACGGGTGCGCCCCGTAGCAGACCAGCGTCCCGCCGGGCCGCAGCACCCGGGCCGCCTCGCGGACCACACTCGTGAAGTCGTCGACGTCCGTCGACAGCCAGACCGTGACGACCGTGGGGAACGTCGCGTCGGCGAACGGCAGCGCAGCGGCGTCGCCCCTGATGAGCGGCTCGCCCGGGGCCCGGCGCCGCTCGGCCAGGCGGAGCTGGTCGGCGGAGTAGTCGAGGCCCACGACCGTGCGGCCGGTGGCGCGCAGCGTGCCGAGGTTCTGCCCGGTGCCGCAGCCGAGGTCCAGGCAGAGGCCCGTGCCGGGGCCGAGCAGGTCGAGCAGGTGGACCCCGTTGCCGTCGGCCCAGGCGGCGGTCAGGTCGTCGTACCAGTCGGCGAGGCCGTCGTAGCGGGGAGCCGGTCCCTGAACAGATGCCACGTCTGCCGTTTCCTTCCCGATCAAGCGATACAGGTAGCGTAAGCCTGCTTCGGCATGGCTTGATCCGGTTCCGGCCGTGGCCGGGGGCTGAGCGGCGAGCGCCCTGGTCGCCCGCCGCTCCCCTGCCCGCGGCGAT
Source organism: Nonomuraea phyllanthi (assembly GCF_006334985.2). GTDB lineage: Bacteria > Actinomycetota > Actinomycetes > Streptosporangiales > Streptosporangiaceae > Nonomuraea > Nonomuraea phyllanthi. Next base: position 117,611 of record NZ_VDLX02000008.1, on the reverse strand, counting down.
TCCGCTCGTACGGGACGATCCCGCTCGTACGGGACGGTCCCGCATCTCCACGGCTTACACGACGGCTCCCGAGCCCTCACGGGTGCGGCGGCGCTCGCGCGGCGCGGGAGGCCGGGGCGGGGGCTGCTTGCTGAACCTCTCCAGCCGGATCGCGAGCGGCCCCGCCACGAACGCCGACGACGCCGTGCCGACCACGATCCCGACGATGAGCGCGATGGCGAAGTCGCGCAGGGTGTCGCCGCCGAAGACGGCCAGCGCGGTGAGGATGAAAAGGGCGCCGAGCCCGGTGTTGACGGTACGCGGCACGGTCTGCAGGATCGCCGCGTCGACCACGTCGGCGAGGCGGGCCTGCCGCCGGGCCTGCCAGAGCTCCCGCACCCGGTCGAAGACCACCACCTTGTCGTTGATCGAGTACCCGATGATCGTCAGCATCGCGGCCAGGAATACGCCGTCCACGGGCTTGTCCAGCCAGGCGAACAGCCCGGCGACGGCGGCGGTGTCCACCACGAGCGCGAGCACCGCGGCGGCGCCGAACGTCCACCGGAATCTCACCGCCAGGTAAGCCAGCTGCGCGGCCAGCGCCACACCCAGCGCGATGAGCGCGTTGCGGCGCAGCTCCTCGCCGAGGCTCGGCCCGATCAGCTCGTCGCGCTGCTTGGTCACCTCGCCGGCGTGCCGCTCGAGTGCTTGCTCGATGCCGACCACGTCGTCCGCGCTGATCTGCCCGGTCCGTACGGAGACGAGGGTGCCGGAGGTGTTCACCTGCGCTGCCTGGTGCCCGGCCTCGGTCACCGCCTGCCTGGCCGTCTCCGCGGTCACCGGCTTGGCGGCGGCGAACTCGACGATCCGGCCGCCGGTGAACTCGACGCCGAAGTTCATGCCGTGGGTGACGAGCCCGGCGACGGAGGCGACCACCACCGTGCCGGCGATCGCGAGCCAGAGCCGGCCACGGACCATCAGGCGCGGCTTGCGCCGGTCGATCCACGCGCGTACCCGGCCCTGGGCGGCGATCCCGGACAACCGCGGACCGGCCCGTACGAATGCGATGTCGGTCAGGACGCGGGTGATGAGCATCGCCGAGACCAGCGAGGCGATCACGCCGATGGCCAGGGTCACGCCGAAGCCGCGTACCGGCCCCGAGGCCAGCCAGAACAGCAGCCCGGCGGCCAGCAGCGTGGTGATGTTGGAGTCGGCGATGGCGCTCCAGGCGTTCCTGAAGCCACCGTTCAGTGCGGCGCGCAGGCCCCGGCGCGGGGCGCGGCCGTACTCCTCCCTGGCCCGCTCGAACACCAGCACGTTGGCGTCGACCGCCATGCCGATCGCCAGCACGAACCCGGCCAGGCCAGGCAGCGTCAGCGTGGCTCCGAGTGCGAGCAGCGCGGCGTAGGAGAGCAGTCCGTACGCGGCCAGCGCGACGGTGGCGAGCAGCCCCGAGAGCCGGTAGACCATGACCACGAACAGCGCCGTGACCAGCACGCCCGCGACACCGGCCAGGGCGCTGGCCTCAATGGCCTGCGCGCCGAGGGTCGGGCCGACGGTGCGCTGCTCGATCAGGGTGAGCGGGACGGGCAGCGCGCCGCCCTTGATCAGCACGGCCAGGTCCTGCGCCTCCTGGTGCGTGAACGAGCCGGTGATCTGCGTGGACCCGCCGGGGATGCCGGTACGGCAGGGCACGGACGGGTCGACCTGCGGCGAGGAGATGATCTCGTTGTCGAGCACGATCGCGACCCTGCGGCGGGGATCGCCGGGGCTCTGGCAGGCCGCCGAGCCGGTCAGCTCCTGCCAGGCGGCGCCGTCGCGGAAGTCGACGGTGACGAACCAGCCCGGTCCCATCTGGGGGTCGCTGCCGGCGGCGGCGTCGGTCACGCCGTCACCGCTGACCATGGCAGGCCCGAGCCGCAGGCGCTGCCCCGACTCGTCGGCCAGAACCAGATCGGCACCGGACTGCTTCGAGCCGTCGCCGGTGGCCCGCGGGCTCGGGGTCTGGCCGGCTTCCGGTTGCTCTGAGGTTCGACCGGAGCCCTGTCCGGCTTCCGGCTGTTCCGGGGTTCGACCGGAGCCCTGCCCGGCTTCGGGCTGTTCCGAGGGGTCGCCGGTGGCCTGGCCGAGCACCGGGTGGAAGGCGAGTTGGGCGGTCTTGCCGATGACCTGGGCGGCCTGGCGCGGGTCGAGCACGCCGGGCAGTTCGACGATGATGCGCCGCTCGCCGGAGCGGACCAGGGTCGGGTCGACCACCCCGAGCGCGTCGGCGCGGCGCCGCAGCACGTCGAGGGCACGGTCGGTGGCCTCGGCGTCGGCCTTGGCCATGGGGGAGTCGCGGGTTTCGAAGACCAGTTGGGTGCCGCCGCGCAGGTCGAGCCCCAGGCGCGGCGACATGGTGAAAGTGAGCAGCGATGCGGTGACGACAAGGACACACGCCACCACCGCGCGCCACAAGGGCGCACGTGACATGAGAGCCTCCACGGGCTGTCAGAAGGAAAAAGGACGTCAGCGCGTCGTGGAGGGCGGTGCGCGGGCCGGGGCCAGACGGCGGCCGGCCGGCGGTGGAGCGGGAGCGGAGGCGGTCGTGACGACGACCCGCCGCATGGTCTCGCCCGGCTCCCAGGCGGGCGGCAGGACGGCCGCCCACATCGGCAGCGCCTGCGGGCCGCGGACCGGCTGCACGTTCGGCAGCGCCCGGTCCTGCTGGTGCTGCACGGTGCTGGCCGGGGCACTCCACCAGGCGGCCCCGGCTTGGACGGCGTGCTCATGGACGTACTGGTGGCCGCCGGTGAACGCGAACGCGGACAGCAGGAGGAGCACGACGGCAGGCACTCTGCTGCGCATGTCTCCTCCTCACGTGTGTAAGCGGATCGTAACCCAAGGTGAGCGAAAGGGATGGCTCCACCGAGCCGGACGGATGCCGGACGTGCGGGTGCCGGGCGCGTCGTGGGCGTGATGGGTACTGGCGGCTACCGTACCCCCGCGCAGCGGCCGATGGCGCGTACATGCCTTTTCCCATCTTCTGGGCTATGGTCGGCCGTATGACGGGACCGTGGCAGACACCGCACCGGTCCATCGCGCGTACCGGCGTGATGGGCCTGGTCGTGCTGTCCTTGCTGCTGGTCACGCTGACGTGGGCCTGGAACGGCGCGGACGCCGACCAGGGCCCGACGCCCGCCTCCGGTCATGCCTTGGGCCTCGGCGCGTGGGACGCGCACCTGTCGACCCTGCCGCCGCAGGCCGGCAGCGCCCGGGAGCACCACGTGCTGTCGCTGTGGCCGCCGCTGCGCGGCGCGCGGCACAGCTCGTCCGCCCACCTGGCGCTGCTGCCCGCACCCGGTCTGGACGCGGAGCACGTCCGCGATCCGCAGCAGCTCGCCCACCGCACGGCGGGATCGCGCAGCCCCCCGCTGATCTGACCGACGCCCTTCCCGCCCGCTGCCTCCAGCCGCCCGCTCGCACACCACCGGGCCCGGCTTCGCACGCCCGCCCCATCCTGGTGCGGGGGTTGCCGGCGTCGTGCCCGCGCGGGCACGGCCTGGAGACGCGCCCTGGCCACGCCCCGGCACGACGGACTTCACCGCCGTCCCGGCCGCGCCCTCCTGGCACGGCCCGGACCGCCACCTCGACCGCACCCACCCGGCGCGGCTGAGAGGGTCGTCGCCCTGGGCACGCGGCCGCCTGGCACGGGTGGGAGCGCCACCGTCTCCACCGCACCCGGAACCGCCGTCGTTTCCCCCCGCTCCCGCGCGGGCGGAACCGCCGTCGTTTCCGCACGCCAGTACGGCGCGGCAGGAACCACCGTCGCTTCCGCCGCGTCCGTCCGTCGTGCCGGGGCGGCGCCCGCCTGGCCGCGCCGCGCGGTCCCGCTCGCGTCGCGCGGCGCGGCTGGAGAAAGGGCCTTGGCCGACCACCCGGAGTGAACCGGGTGCGCCCCCTTGTCAACGACACCAGAGCAAGGAGCCGATCACCGTCATGGCCGACGTCAGATCAGTCCACACGAACCCACAGCCTCACGAGCGGCACGCGGCACGGCAGGAGGAGCTGAGGCACCCGCCGTGCGCGCCGCACACTACCCTCGGGGCGGCGGCATGAACACCGCCCCGCGGCCCACCGCCGCCACCACGCCCTCGGGCGTACGACATGCCACGGCGGGTCGCGACACCCGCCAGGCGTACGTGGCGCTCGACCTGGGCACCGCGCGCACCCGGTCGCTGTCGTCGGGCGGGTTCGCCATCGCCGACCGCCCGTCGGCCGTCGGTTCCGCGTCGGCCGTCGGTTCCGGGCCGGACGGAACGTCCGCACAGGTGCGGCCCATCCGGCACGGCATGGTCGCCGACCCGGGCGCCTGCCTGCGGCTCGTCCATCTCGTCCTGCGGGACGCCCAGCTGTCAGGGGCATGGCCGCTGGAGCGGGTCCTGACCGGCGTGCCCGTGGCGGCGACGGCGAGCGACCGGCGGGCCCTCAGCACCGCGGTCTCCGAGGCGGCCGGGTGCGAGGCGACGCTGGTGGAGGCGCCGCTGGCCGCGGCCGTCGGCGCCGGGCTGGACATCGCCGACCCCCGGCCGTACCTGCTGCTGGATGTCGGGGCGGGCATCGTCGAGGCCGTCGCCGTCCGCGGCGGTGTCGTCGTGGACGCCGCCGCCCTGCAGCTCAGCGCCACGACCGGCACCGGGCTGCTGCCGTACGCGATGGAGGGGGTCGTCGACATGACGGCCGCGCTGCTGCGCCGTTTACCCGAGCACCTGCGCCCGGCGGCGCGCGAGAACGGGCTGACCGTCACCGGCGGGGGCGCCCAGCAGGAACAACTGCTGCAGCGCCTGCGCGCCGTGCTACGCATCCCGGTCAGCGCGACGCCCGAGCCGCAGCACGCGACCATCCGCGGCCTGACCCGCCTGTGCCTGCAACCGGCCCTGGCCGGCCGCGTCACGGCACAGGGTCGCTGAGCCGACCGGCCGCCGAGCAACCGGCTACCGGGCAACCGGGCGCTGGGCAACCGGCCGCCAGGTACCCGGGCGCTTAGGCACCCGAGCGCCAGGCGACCGGCTGCTGGGCGACCTGCCGCCAGGACGTGGTGGCCGGGACGCCGAGACGTTCCGCCCCGGACGGGATGTCCCGGCACGGACGCCGAGGTGTCCCGGCCCCCATGCCCGTGCGCCAGGAGCTCCCGGCGGCATGCCGTGGCACACCGGTCGTCCCGGCACGCGAGCGCGCGGCCGGGACGCCCCGGGACGCGGTCACGCGCCCAGGTGCCACGGCGTGTGACCGGTCCGACCCCAGCCGATCCAGGCCGACCCCAGCCGACCCCAGCCGACCCCAGCCGGCCCAAGCCGACCCCAGCCATACAGACCGGCGCGGCCGTGGAGCCGTGCCCTGCCGACGTCCCATCGTTCGTTCGAGAAAGGGATCTGATCATGACCGACCCACGCGACACCCCGCACCTCAGCAGCGTGCAGCTGCAGTCCCTGCGCCAGGACCTCCAGGACCAGCTGGAGCGGCGCAGCCGTCACATCCTCGGCCTGCGGGCCGAGGCGCAGGAGGGCAGCGGCGCCGACGACACCTGGCAGGAGCTGCTCGTCTCGCTCACCGCCGCCGACCGCGCCATCGCCGAGCTGACCAAGGCGCTGGAGCGGCTGGCGGACGGCACCTACGGCCTCTGCGCCGACTGCTCGGCGGGCATCCCGTTCGAGCGGCTGAAGGTCCGGCCGCTGGCCCGCTACTGCATCAAGTGCCAGCGCCGCTACGAAGCCGCCTGAACAGGCCGGTGGAGCCGGATGTCCTTCGCCCTCCCCCAAGGGCGAAGGACGCCCACGAGGCGCAAGAATTCATGGGGAATAAGGGTCAAAGGGAGGCGAAAGCGTACGAGCCCCGGCGAGGGCTCACCAAAGACGTGCGAATCCCGCGACGGTGCGCGAGAAGCCGCCAGGAGCCGCGGGGAACCGCCGGGTGCGCGAAGGAGGTGCCGGTGATCAGGTTGGATCGCCTGGTCAACGTGCTGGGCGGATACGGGGTGCGGCTGTGCGGCCGGCCGGAGGCGCGGTCGGCGCGGTTGCGCAGCGTGGCCATGCCGGATCCCACCGACGCCGGGGTCGTCGGCGACGTGCTCCTGGCCGTCGGCGCCGCGTCGGTCGGGGAGGCCGTGCGGTGGGCGGTCGAGGCCCGCGCGGCGGCGGTGCTGGTGCGCGCGGTCCCCGAGGCGGAGCGCGAGGCGTCCCTGGCCGGCGAGAGCGAGGGCGTGGCGGTGCTGCTGGTGGATCCCGCGGTGTCGTGGAGCCAGCTCGCCGGCGTCGTCTACGGGCTGGTGCTGGAGGGCAGGGAGACCGAGTCGGGGCGGGGCCCCACGGACCTGTTCGGGCTGGCCGACAGCCTGGCGGACGTGATCGGCGGCGCGGTCACCATCGAGGACCGGCTGTCGCGGGTGCTGGCGTACTCGCGGTCGCAGGAGGCCGGCGACCCGGCCCGGCTGGAGACGATCCTGGCCCGGCAGGTGCCCGAGCGGCTGCGCGAGGTGTTCCGGGAGCGGGGGGTGTTCGCCCGGCTGGCGGCGTCGGACGAGCCGATCTTCGTCGAGCCGGATCCGCGGCACGGCCTGGCGGGGCGGATGGCGGTGGCGGTGCGGGCGGGCCGGGAGCTGCTGGGCACGGTGTGGGTGACCTGTCCCGAGCCGCTGGCCGGGGCGCGGCGCGCCGCGCTGGAGGACGGCGCCCGTACGGTGGCGCTGCACCTGCTGCGTTCCCGGGCGAGCGCGGACCTGGAGCGGCAGGTGGAGTCGGACCTGGTGATCCGGCTGCTGGAGGGCAGCGCCGACGCCGGGACGGTGGTGAGCCGGCTGGGGCTGCCTCCGGGCGCGATGCGGGTCATCGCGGTCCGCGCGCACACCGCCGCCGAGCGGCAGGCCCGCGCTCCTGCTGGCCTTCGACCGGGCCACCACCGGTTTCGGCTGGTCGAGGCCCGGCAGGAGCACGCTCCTGGGCAACACGCTCTACACGATCCTGCCGGGCGAGCCGGCCGCGCCGGCGCGCGAGTGGGTGACCGCGCTGGGCGCGGCGCTGCCGTCAGGGGTGCGGATCACGGCCGGCATCGGCGCGCCGGCCCACACGGCGGAGCTGCCGGCCGGGAGGCAGGAGGCCGACGAGTGCCTGGCGCTGTACGAGGCGGGCCCGCCCGGGGCCGTGCCGCCCGCGTACGACGAGTCCTGGGACGACATCCTGCTGCGCCGCCTGCGCGCGGCGGCGCGCGCCGGACGGACGCCCGCGCGCGGGCCGGTGAGCGTGCTGCGCAAGCACGACGCCGAGCACGCCACCCACTACGTCGCCACGCTGCGGGCGTGGCTGGAGGCGCAGGGCGATCTGGCCGCCGCGGCGGAGCGGCTGCGCGTGCACCCCAACACCGTCCGTAACCGGCTGCGCGCGATGAGCCGGCTCACGCCCCTCGGCCTGGACGACGCCCGCAAGCGCCTGGCCATGATCATCGGGCTGGCGGCCGAGGAGGAGTGACGTTGTCGGGAGCCGACAACCGCGGCGTCGCGATTGTGGGCCGCGTACAACGCTCCAGTCCACCGCACGGGACATGCTGGCATCGATTGCCGAGCATTTCGTCCGGATACGGAGGTGGATCATGGTCAACGAGTGGCCGCGAACGGTGATCGTGGTGGGCGCCGGCATCGTGGGCCTGTCGACCGCGTGGTTCCTGCAGGAACGCGGCGTCGAGGTCCACGTGGTCGACCGCGGCGGCGTGGCGGCGGGCGCGTCGTGGGGCAACGCCGGGTGGGTCGCGCCCGGCCTGGCCATCCCGCTCAACGAGCCGTCCGTGCTGCGCTACGGCCTGCGCTCGCTGGTCAGCCCGTCCGCGCCGCTGCACGTGCCCGCGAGCGTCGATCCGGGGTTGTGGGCGTTCCTGGCCCGGTTCGCCGCCAATTGCCGGTGGTCCTCGTGGACCCGGGCGGTGCGCGCGAACCTGCCGCTCAACGAGGAGAGCGTCGAGGCGTACGAGGTGCTCGCGGGCAGCGGCGTGGAGGCGCCGGTCGTCCCCGCGCCGATCACCGCGGCCTTCCGCACGCCCCGGCAGGCGCAGGGCCTGCTGCGCGAGCTGCGCAGGCTGGCCGACGCCGGGCAGCATGTCGACCATGCCGCGCTGGACGGGGCGGCGCTGGCCGAGCACGTGCCGCTGGCCTCCGGCGCCCTGACCGCCGGCGTGCGGATCGACGGGCAGCGCTACGTCGACCCCGGCCGCTTCGTTCACGCGCTGGGCAGGTCGGTCATGGCGAGGGGCGCCACCCTGTACGCCTTCGAGGTCTCCGAGGTGCGCACCGACGACAGGAAGGTCATCGTGCTCTCCCGCAACGGCACGATGCTGTCGGCCGACGCGGTGGTGCTGGCGACCGGCGCGTGGCTGCCGAGGCTGGCGAGCCGCTGGGGGGTGCGGGTCCCCGTACGGGCCGGCCGCGGCTACTCCTTCACCGTCCCCGTGGACCGTCCCGTGCCCGGCCCGATCTACCTGCCGGACGTCCGGGTGGCGTGCACGCCCTACCGCGGCGGGCTGCGCGTGGCGGGCACCATGGAGTTCCGCGACCCCGACGCGCCCCGCGTCCCGGCCCGGCTGGAGGCGATCATCGCCTCGGCCCGCCCGCTGCTGGACGGGGTCCGCTGGGAGGAGCGCACCGACGTGTGGGTCGGCCCCCGGCCGGTCACGCCCGACGGCCGCCCGCTGGTCGGCGCGGTCCGCGAGCCGGGTGTCTTCGTCGCGGGCGGGCACGGCATGTGGGGCCTGGCCCACGGCCCGGCCACGGGGCGGCTGCTGGCCGAGCAGATCACCACGGGCAAGCGGCCCGCCGCCCTGCACGAGTTCGACCCCCTGCGCTGATCTTCTCCGGCGCCGGCCGTGGCCGGGGCGGCCGCGTTCGCGGTTCGGCACGGTGAGGTTCATCACATAGACTCTCACCAGGGATTTCGGGTCCGCCCTCGGGGAGCGGCGGCCGCCCGCGATGGCCGCGTTCGCGGCCGTCGGCTCGCCCCGGTGCAGCGGGGCGACGTACCAGTGAGAAGAATGACCATGCGAATTCTCGCGATCGCCCTGGCCGGTGCCCTGTTCGGGACGGCCGCCTGCGGAGCTCCCGCCAGCGGCGATTCCTCGGGGCAGCTCACGATCGGCATGACGGTGTCGACGATGAGCAACCCGTACTTCATGCAGTTCCGCGACGCGGCCGAGGCGGCGGCCCTGAACTCCGGGGCCAGGCTGACCGTCACCGACGCCGCCAACGACGCCGCCCGGCAGGCCGGTCAGATCCAGGGCTTCACCGGCCGTCACATGAAGGCGATCATCGTCAACCCGGTGGGCTCCGGCGGGCTGGGACCGGCGATCCGGGCCGCGGCGCGGGCCGGCATCCCGGTGATCGCCGCCGACCGCAGCATCTCGGGCGCCGGCGTGACGCAGACCCTCACCTCCGACAACCTGGCCGGGGGCCGGCTCGGCGCCCAGGAGCTCGCCAGGCAGATCGGCGGTAAGGGCGAGGTGGTCGTGCTCCAGGGCACCGCGGGCACCTCGGCCTCCCGCCTGCGCGGCAAGGGCTTCACCGAGGCCATCGCCGCGTACCCGGAGATCAAGGTCGTCGCCCGGCAGCGGGCCGACTTCAACCGGGCCAAGGGCGTCGAGGCCATGACGCGGCTGCTCCGCTCCCACCCGGGCATCGACGGCGTGTTCGCCGAGAACGACGAGATGGCGCTGGGCGCCGTCCAGGCGCTCGGGCCCCGCGCGGGCACCCACGTCAAGGTCGTCGGCTACGACGGCACCCCGAGCGGGCTCCGGGCGGTGCGCGCGGGCACGATGGCCGCCACCGTCGCCCAGCTGCCCCGCGTGCTCGGGTGGAGGGCCGTGAACGACGCCATCAAGGCCGCCAGGCACCAGATCATCCCGACGACGGTGGCCGTGCCGGTCAAGGTGGCCAACAAGGGCAACGTCCGCGAGTTCTGGTCGTTCTGAGGCGATCCGGCCACCGGGCGCGGCTCGGGTGCGAGCGGGCGCGGCTCGGCGGTGGGCGGGCGAGCTCAGCACCCTTGAACCGGCTTTTGCGCATCCTTCGCAATCGGCCCGACATTTCAGGCATTTCTTGACAGGGCGGGGCCGAGCGCGGAAAGCCGTTGACCCGGACGTGGAAACGCGCTGCTCCAGCACGTCCTGACCGGCAGCCTGGGGATACGTGCCAGGAATAACCTGGGGTGTGGAGAAGGGACGGCATATTGCGGGAAGCTCCTCATGACGCTTTTGATGGATAAATCAACATTCGTCGGGCGGAGGCATGAGCTTTCCGCGGCGCGAAAAGCGCTGTCCAGAACGCGCCTGCTCACCCTGACCGGTACGGGCGGCGTGGGCAAGACCCGGCTGGCCCTCAGGCTCGCGGAGCAGCTGCGCCCGCACTACCGCGACGGCGTCGAGGTGGTCGAGCTGGCCGCCCTGGAGACCGGAGACCTGCTGGAGCCCGCGGTCGCCGCCGCCCTGGGGCTGCGCGACGCCCGCCCCGACCCCATGGGCGTGCTGGAGGAGCACCTGGCCGGCAGGCGCATGCTGCTGGTCCTCGACAGCTGCGAGCATCTGAGCGACGTCTGCGCGCGCTTCGTGGACCGGCTGCTGCACGCGGCGCCCCGGCTGCGGGTCATCGTGACGAGCCAGCGCACGCTGGGCGTGTACGGCGAGCAGGTGCTGACGGTCCCGCCGCTGTCGGTGCCCTGCGGCCCGCGGGAGATCCCCGGCGCCGCGCCAGGAGAGGTGCCCGCGGCCGGGCGCGCGCCGGGAGAGCTCGCCGCGGCCGCGACGGCTCCGAGGACCCGGGAGGTCGCCCGGCACGACTCGGTCCGCCTGTTCGTGGAGCGCGCGGCGGGCGTCGTGCCCGGCTTCCGGCTGACCGCGGGCAACCTGGGCTGCGTGACGCGGCTGGTGCAGCGCCTGGAGGGCATCCCGCTGGCCATCGAGCTGGCCGCCGTCCGGCTGCGCACCGTCCCTCTCGACCAGCTCGTACGCGAGCTGGACGAACGCTTCGACATGCTGGCCGCCCGCGCCCCCACCGTGCTGCCCCGCCACCGGACGCTCCGCGCGACCATGGACTGGAGCTTTCGCCTGTGCTCGCCCGGCGAGCGGCGGCTGTGGTCCCGGCTGTCGATGTTCACCGGCGGGGTGGACCTGGACACCGCCGAGACCGTGTGCTCGGGCGACGGCATCGACCGGCTCGACGTGCTCGACCTGCTGGCCGGGCTGGTGGACAAGTCGGTCCTGGTCCGCTACGGCTCCCGCTACCGCATGCCCGAGAGCCTGCGCGCGTACGGCTGCGACCAGCTGCGGCCCGCCGAGCTGGGGCGGCTGCGCCGGCGCTACGTCCGCCACTACCGGGAGCTGGTCGAGGCCTACCGCTGCGACCGGCTGGTCCACGACCAGCTGGAGCGCTACCGGTTCCTGCAGGTCGAGCTGCCGAACGTGCGGGTCGCGCTGGAGACGTGCCTGGGCGATCCCGCGCTGGCCCCCGTCGAGCTGGCCGCCGCGTCGGCGCTGTGGTGCTTCTGGCTGCAGGCCGGCTCGCTGACCGAGGGCCGCTACTGGCTGGAGCGCGGCCTGGAGCTGGTGCCGGAGCCGGGCCGGGCGCGGGCGACGGCGCTGTGGGTGCACAGCATGCTGGCCCTGCGCCAGGGCGACCTCGCCGCGGCGCTGCCCCGGCTGAAGGAGTGCCAGGCCATCGCCGGCCGGGCCGGCTACGAGGACGTCCTGCCGTACGCCATCAGGACCGCGGGCGTGGCCGCCTTCTCCAGCGGCGACAACCGGCGCGGGCTCGCGCTGCTGCGGGAGTCGCTCGCCCTGCACCGGGCCCTGGACGACATGGACGGCGTGCTGTTCACCCTCTACTTCGCGGCGGCGTACGGCTCGGTCGTGGATCCCCGGCTGGCCGTGGAGTTCGGCGAGGAGCTGCTGCGGCTGTGCGAGACGCACCACGCCCAGGTCTCCCGCGCCTACGCCCAGCTGGCGGTCGGGATGGCGCTGTGGAATCTGGGCGACTTCCCGCAGGCCGAGACGCTGGTGACGGCCGCCACCGAGTTCACGGGGCGGAGCCGGGACCGATGGTGCCTGGTGCAGTGCCTGGAGGTGCTGGCCTGGACGGCGTGCGCCCGCGGCGGGTACGAGCGGGCCGCCGCGCTGCTGGGCGCGGCGCACGCCCTGTGGCAGGCGGCCGGCGCCGCGCCCGAACGGCTGTGCTACCACGCCTCCGGGCACGAGCAGTGCACGCGGCAGGCCCGGCTGGCTCTGGGGAAGCCGGCGTTCACGTCGGCGTTCCGCCACGGGGCCAGGCTCGGGCTCGACCGCGCGGTCGCCTACGCCCTCCAGCCCGGGTGATCCCTTGCGGCAACCGTACTGACCTGGGCCTATCCGGCTTCTCCTCGCGGGCATAGAAGCAGGGGGAAGAGGGGGTCGATGTCCGCGAATCGGGGAGGCAGGCGGCGCGGGCCGGCGCGGGCGGCGGCGCGCCGGGCCGGTCGGCGCGGCCCTGCGCAGGTGGTGGCGGGGCGGGTCAGGCGGCGGATGCTGGTCATGGTGGGCGGGCCGGCGCGCTTCCAGGTGATCGCGATCCTGGCCGCCGTTCTCGCGCTGGTCGCGGCCGACCAGGCGACCGTCGGCGCGGTGGGGCCGGAGATCATGAGCTCCCTGCGCATCTCCACCACCGAGCTGGGCTCGCTGACCGCCGTGTCCTCGGCGGCGGGGGCCCTGGCGGTGCTGCCCTTCGGCGTGCTGACCGACCGGTTCAGGCGGGTGCGGATCCTGGCGATCAGCATCGCCGTGTGGAGCGTGGCCATGCTGGCCGGCAGCGCGGCCGGCTCCTTCGAGTGGCTGCTGCTGTCGCGGATCGCCCTCGGCGCCGCGACGGCCGCCGCGGGGCCCACGGTGGCCTCGCTGGTCGGCGACTTCTTCCCGACCGCCGAGCGGGGCCGCATCTACGGCTTCATCCTCAGCGGCGAGATGATCGGGGCCGGGTTCGGGCTGCTGGTGGGCGGCAATCTCGCGCACCTCCTGTCGTGGCGGTCGGCGTTCTGGTTCCTCGCGCTGCTGGGGCTGGCGTTCATCGTCGTCCTCGTACGGAAGCTGCCCGAGCCCGCGCGCGGCGGCCAGAGCCGGCTGCCGCCGGGAGCGCCCGTGCTGGCGAGGAGACCGCGCCGCGGGAGGCGGGGCGGCGGCGGCCGGGGCGACGGCGGGAGCGCGCGTGACCAGGACGACGTGGCGCGCGCGGCGGTGCGGGCCCACGGCATCGAACCCGACGAGTCGATGGTGCTGCGCCGCGACCCCGTGCGGATGTCCCTGGGCCAGGCGGCCAGGTACGTGCTGCGCATCCGCACGAACCTCATCCTGATCATCGCCTCGGCCGTCGGCTACTTCTTCTTCGCCGGGCTGCGGACCTTCACCGTCGTCTTCGTCCACCAGCAGTACGGGCTGGGCCAGGCCGCGATCACGGCCCTGGCCCCGGTCCTCGGTCTCGGCGCCCTGCTGGGCGTGCTGAGCGGCGGCCGGATCGCCGACCGGCTGGCCCGCCGCGGGCGCATCAGCGCCCGCATGGTGGTGCCCGGCGTCGCCTACCTCGCAGGAGCCGTCTTCTTCGCCCCCGCGATGCTGACCACGTCGGTCGCGATCGCGCTGCCGTTCCTGTTCGTCGCGGCCGGCTCGCTGACGGCGGCCAACCCGCCGCTCGACGCCGCCCGGCTCGACGTCGTGCACTCACGCCTGTGGGGGCGCGCCGAGAGCGTGCGCACGTTCCTGCGCATGGGCGCGGAGGCCGTCGCCCCCGTGACCTTCGGCGTCGTGGCCGACGTGCTCGGCCCGAGCGGGCCGAACAGCGCGGAAGGGTTGCGGTACGCGTTCCTCATCATGCTGGTCCCGCTGGTGGCGAACGCGGTCATGGTGCTGCACGGGCGGCAGGCCTACCCCCGCGACGTGGCCACGGCCGCCACCTCCGAGCGGATGACCAAGGACCGCGAGGTGCGCTGACGTCACGCGGTGTATCTGATCTGCTCGAAGCGGGCCGTACCGCCCTCCCCCGCCAGGTCCTGCACCCAGAGCCCGACGAACGCGCCGGTGAAGCCGAACGAGCGGATGTGACCGTCGACGCGCTCGTCGGCGTGCTCGTCCGACAGGATCGTGGCGTCCAGCTCGGGGCCGTGGTTGAAGCGCACGACCGGCCCGTCCAGCTCCACCCGCAGCCTGGCCTCCGGCCCGGCGGGCCCGAGCAGGTGCTCGGTGCGGGTGCCCCGGTCGCTGGTGGTCAGCACCAGGCCGTCGGAGGTGAGGGCGAGGTAGTGCCAGTTGCGGGAGTTGTAGTAGGCGGTGATGCCCGCCGACTGGTGCACGCCGTCCGGCTCGAACCGCACGACCGCCTCCAGGGAGCACGTCCGCGCCGTGACCGGGCGGGCGACCAGGCTCGGGCTGCGCAGGCCGTACGGGGACTGGCCGCCCTTGATGGTGAGGCCGTCGCGGGCGGCCACGACCCAGTCGGGGCTGGCGGGCCGCCGCAGCGTGCTCCAGCGCGCCCCGAGCCCGCCGTCGATCCCGCCGGAGTCCTCGTCCGCCGGCCACGGGCAGGCGGGCAGCGCGGGCGGCGCCACCTCGACGGCGGGCACGCCGCCCGCCACGCGCGGCCAGCCGTCCTCCCAGACCACCCGCTGGATCGCCGTCTCGCGCCCCAGCACGCAGGCCCGGTTGTGGTACGGCCGGGCCGCCAGGTGCGCGAGATACCACTCCCCCGTCTGGGTCTCGACCAGGCAGCCGTGACCCGCCTTCTGCAGCTCCAGGCCGGGGTCGTGCCGCGAGGTGAGCATCGGCCCCGCCGGGTCCTCCTCGAACGGCCCGGACATCGAGCGCGACCGCAGCACCGTGACCTGGTGCTGGTAGCCGGTGCCGCCCTCGGCCACCATGAGGTAGTACCAGCCGCCGATCCGGTAGAGGTGCGGCCCCTCGGTGACCTCCCGGTCGGGCAGGATGAGCTCGGGCTTGCCGCCGTCGAGGGAGCGCATCTCGATCCCGGCGAACCCGCGTCCGGGCCGGGAGTCGAAGACCATGCTGAGCAGCCAGCTCCGGCCGTCCTCGTGGTAGAGGGAGGCGTCGAAGCCGCGGCCGGGCAGCCGCACCGGGTCCGACCAGGGCCCCTCGATCGAGGGCGCGGTGATCAGGTGGTTGGCGACGTCCTTGTAGCCGAGGGCGTAGTTGTCCATCACGCCGTACACCAGGTGGAACAGCCCGTCGTGGTAGGTCAGGTCGGGCGCCCACACGCCGCCGGAGTCGGGCACGCCGGACAGGTCGAGCAGCCTGCGCTCGGTCAGGATGCCGCCCAGCGGCCGCCAGTGCACCAGGTCGCGCGAGTGGTGGACGCGCACGCCCGGATACCACTCGAAGCTGGACGTGGCCAAATAGTAGTCGTCGCCCACCCGCACGATCGACGGGTCGGGGTGGAATCCGGGCAGGACGGGGTTGCGGATCATGCGGTCTCCACGGTCTTTCCAGCGGGGAGCGCCATTCTCCCAGCCGGCCGTCCCGCCAGGTTCCCGGGTCAGCCGCGGCAGGCGCTGCGGAGGTCGTAGAACCACGACAGGTACGCGGAGTGCACGTCGCGGCCCGAGACGCGCAGCAGCGAGTCGTCGGCGTTCTCCAGGGTGGTGAAGTTCGCGCTGCCCGTGTAGACGCGGGGCGTGATGTCGTCGTCGTAATGGCCGTCGATCATCATGATCTTGGTGTGCGGCACCACCGAGCGGTCGCCCACGGTGAAGCGGCACGGCCTGACCTGGATGTACTTGCCGTTCGACGCCCGCTTGGCGAGCAGGCCGCGGATGTAGTCGGTGACCATCGTGTGCGCGGGCTCGTCGTAGAAGATGACGTCGATCCAGCAGTTCTCGCCGCGCAGCCGCAGCAGCTCGTTGGCGATCGCCACCCTGTTGCCGTTGAACGCGGTCAGCGCCAGCCGGATGTCGGTCTGGTGGCTCACCCCGTCGGCGTCCTTGTAGCCGCACTTGACGAGCTTGAGCACGTTGGCGATCGGGTCGCCGCTGGAGGACAGGCGGGGGAAGAAGTGCCCCTTGTAGGTGGAGCCGGTGGGGGTCGTCCAGAAGTAGTCGGGGTCGACCGGCTGCTTCCGCCGGGTCCGCAGGTCGTCGAAGTAGCGGACGTAGCCGTCGTACACGGTGGCGTCGGAGAGGGTGAAGGCGTCGTTGTAGGAGTTGTACAGGTACCAGTCCGACATGTTGGACGAGCTCTGGAAGACGACCTTGGGGTAGGTGACGCCGCCGGCCACGACGCTGGAGAAGGTGGCGAACTTGTCGTGCAGGTAGTTCCTGGCGATGCAGCCCCGGTCGGCGCTCTCGTTCGGGTACTCGCAGCGCACGGCCCAGGAGCCGGCCGTCTCCGTGGTGCCGAGGGCGGCGCTGAGCAGCCCGAACACGGCGTCGTTCCGGCCGTCGTCCTGGCTGTCGAGGATCACCTGGACGCCGACGCCCCGGCCGTGGGCGGCCACGAGCGCCGCGGCCACGTCGCTCGACCGGTCGCCGGGGACGAATTCGTGCATCGCGAAGCGGATCTCACCGCCCGCCGGAACGGCCTTGATGAGCCTGATGAGCTGGTCCATGACGGCCGACTGCTTGGCGCTCGGGCTGTGCGCGGTCCCCGAGTCGGCGGTCGGGTCGTTGAAGACGGGGGCGTTCATGACCGGTGGGCCGGTGACGTCGGCCGCGGCGGCGCTCGTGGGGGACACGGCCAGGGATAACGCCAGGATGAGGGCGGCGATGGCTGGTCTGTTCGCTGTCACTGCGGGGCTCCCTGTCAGCGGGTGGATTCGCGGAGCATCAGGTCGAAGGGGGCGGTGTAGGCGGCGGCCGGGCGGGACGGGTCGTCGATGCGGGCCGTCACCAGCTCGACGGCCTTGGCCGCCATCCACCGGTGGTCAGGGGCGACGGTGGACAGCGACGGCACGGTGTACGCCGCCTCCGGGATGCCGTCGAACCCCACGAGCCGGACGTCGTCAGGGACCCGCAGCCCCCGGTCGGCCAGGCCGCGCAGCACGCCCTGGGCGACGGTGTCGCTCACCGCCACCACCCCGTCGACCTCGTGGCCGGAGTCGGCCAGGCGGTGGGCCGCGGCCCGCCCGCCCGCCAGCGTCATCCCGTCGACGGCGAACCGCAGCGCCGGGTCGGCGTCGAGCCCGCGCTCGGCGAGCGCGGCGAGGTAGCCGTGGTAGCGGCGGGTCACCACGTTGACGCCGTCGAGGGCGGCGCCGGTGACGATCGCGATGCGGCGGCACCCCCGGTCGATCAGGTGGGCGGTCGCCGCCTTGGTGCCTTCCTCGTTGGGCATGGCGACGTGGTCGAAGCGCGCGGAGAAGTCCTGCTCGCCGAGCATGACGATCGGGTAGTCGCCGCCGGACAGCCGCGAGTCGCCGGGGTCGAGCCCGACCGCGCTGAGAATCAGCCCGTCGAACTGCAGCTTGTGCGAGTGGGCGATGGCGTCGATCTCCCCGGCCGCGCCCGCGCCGGTCTCCTCGATCGCGACGTGGAAGCCGCGCTCCTTGGCCTGGGCGATCACGTGGGTGGCGAGATGGCCGAAGTAGGGCCGGTCGATCTCGGGGACGGCCAGCCCGATGACGCCGGTCCGCCCGGACCTGAGGGTCCGGGCGGAGACGTTGATGCGGTAGCCGGACTGGCGGATGGCCTCCAGCACGCGGCGGCGGACCTGGTCGCTGACCCCTGCGCGGTCGTTGATGACGTTGGAGACCGTCATCGTCGACACCCCGGACAGCTTGGCGACGTCGCTCATGGTGACCATGCCGCTCCTCAGGTCTTCGCCCCTTCGATCGGGTCGGGCCGACCCGGCCGATTCCCCGACTGCGGTCGCCGCCGGCTCCGAGCTTACTGCGCCTTCCGGCGTGGGCGCCCGCCGCGAGCCGTCACGCGAGGCGGGCCTCCACGGTGACGAAGGAGTGGGCGGGCAGGTGCACCCGCAGCCCCGCCTCGGTCCGCGTGACCTGCTCGTGGGTACGGGGCGCGACGGCGGCGGGCGTCTCGGGGGTGTTGTGGGTCCGCAGCGACCCGGCGGTCAGGATCCGGGAGCCGACCTCGCCCGCGCGGCCCCCGCGCAGGTCCAGCTCGACGTCGGCGGCCTCGTCCGCGTCCAGGTTGGACAGCGAGACGAGCACGGTGTCGTCCTTGCGGCTGGCCGACAGCGAGACGGTGGTCAGGGTGTCGGACCCGACCTCGCGCGACGGCAGGCCGGACAGGAGGTCGACGCGGAGCGAGGCGGCGTCCTGGTGCCCCTTGTTCATCTCGAACACGTGGTACGTGGGCGTGAGCACGAGCGCCTTGGACTCGGGATCGGTCAGGATCATCGCCTGCAGCACGTTGACCGTCTGGGCGATGTTGGCCATCACGAGGCGGTCGGCGTGGCGGTGGAAGATGTCGAAGTGCAGGCTCGCCACGAGCGCGTCGCGCAGCGTGTTCTGCTGGTAGAGGAAGCCCGGGTTGGTGCCCGGCTCGACGTTCCACCAGGTGCCCCACTCGTCCAGCACCAGGCCCACGTTCCTGCCGGGGTCGTAGCAGTCCATGACGTTGGCGTGGCCGGTGATCAGCTCGTCCACCCGGGCGGCCTGGACCATGGTGCGGTAGTGGTCGTCGGTGCCGAACGCCGTGGCGTCGCCCTTGTCCTGCCAGGTGCCGGGGATCGTGTAGTAGTGGAAGGACACCGCCTGCATGAACGCCGCCGGGCGGTACGCGCAGCCGAGCTCGCCGAGCTGCTTCATGAGCGTCTCGGTCCAGGCGTAGTCGCCGGAGTTGGCGCCGGCGGCGACGCGGTAGAGCTTGTTGCCGCCGTGGTCGCGGCAGTAGGTGCCGAAGCGGCGCGCCTCGGCGGCGTACTGCTGGGCGGTCATGTTGCCGCCGCAGCCCCACGCCTCGTTGCCGAGCCCCCAGAACGGCACCTTCCACGGCCGCTCGCGGCCGTTGGCCTTGCGCAGCCGCACCATCGGGGAGTCGCCGTCGCGGGTGAGGTATTCGACCCAGTCGCTCATCTCCTTGACGGTGCCGGAGCCGACGTTGCCGCTGATGTACGGCTCCGCGCCGAGCAGCTCGCACAGCGCCATGAACTCGTGGGTGCCGAAGTGGTTGTTCTCCTCGACGTTGCCCCAATGGGTGTTGACCATGACCGGCCGCCGCTCCTTGGGGCCGATGCCGTCCATCCAGTGGTACTCGTCGGCGAAGCAGCCGCCGGGCCAGCGCAGGTTGGGGATGTTCAGCGCGCGCAGCGCCTCCACCACGTCGAGCCGGATCCCGCCCGCGTTCGGCAGGTCGCTGTCCTCGCCCACGTAGAAGCCGCCGTAGATGCACCGGCCCAGATGCTCGGCGAAGTGGCCGTACAGGTGCCTGCTGATCGTGGGGCCTTTGACGTCGACATTGATGACGGCGGACACGGTGCTCATGGGGGCACCCCTCTCATAACGGCATGCAGCGCGCTACTTTATCGTTAAAAAGAATCTTGTCAAGCGTCCTGGGAGCCGGCCAAGAGGAGAGAAGGTATCGGCCGCCAGGTCCAGGCGACACCCAAGCAGAGCTAAGGGATTTGACGAAACGTTACGGTGACATGGGGTAACCGCACAGGCCGCACGGGCATCAGATCACTATCCACACCTCTACGCGAGAACGAAAGGTGGTGTGCGACATGGCTGACCGTTCGACGTTCGATATGGGACAGCACCCTGACATAGCCGAGCTGCGCGCTCGCTACGACAAGGTGGCGCAGAGCCCGTCAGGGCAGTCCGTAAGCGGGCTGACCTTTCTGAGCGGCCTCTATCTCGCCATCTCACCATGGGTGGTGGGCTTCTTCGGGCGCACGAATCTCACCGTCAACAATCTGATCACCGGGATCGCCCTGGCGCTGCTGGCGGCCGGGACCGCGTCAGCCTACGGCCGCATGCACGGGCTCACCTGGGTCATGCCGATCATCGGGGTCTGGACGATCATCACGCCATGGGTGCTGGCACCGCACTCCGCCGGCACCGGCGCGCTCATCAGCAACGTCGTCACCGGGGCGGTCATCATCGCCTGCGGACTCGCGATGGCGTCGCTGGGGATGATGTCCACCCACCGGCGCTGACCACCGGGGGCCGGGCGGCACGGACGCGGTCAGCAGGAGCCCGACCGGCTTTCCCGCGATCCCCGCACGACCTGCCCGGCCCAGCTCTTGGCCACCTGCGACCGCGAGGTGAAGTTCAGCTTGCGCAGGATGTTCTCGACGTGGCACTCGGCGGTGCGCTGCGAGATGACCAGGGTCTCGGCGATCTCCTTGTTGCTCAGCCCGCGCGCGACCAGCTCGGCGATCTCCCGTTCCCTGCGGGTCAGGACGGAGGCCGGGTCGGAGCCCGGGCGGCGCCCCCTCCCGGCGGTCTCGGGCCTGTCATTCAGCGCGAACGCGGCGACCTGGTCGAGGGTGAGCCCGCGGCCCCGGTCGAAGGCCGCCCTGTACGTGCCCTCCCGAAGGTGCTCGCGCAGGCAGGACTCGCACCGCTCGTGCGCTCCCGCCAGGTGCCGCAGGCCGGACAGCGACGTCCCGATCGAGCGCCAGAGCATGTGGGCCGCGCCGAGCATCTGGGCGGCCTGCTCGTACCGTTCGCCGTCGGCCAGGATCCAGGCCAGCGCCTCCACGCCCTGGGCGAGGCCCAGATGGTCGTTGCAGCGCAGCTTCAGGCGCAGCGACTCCCGCATCATGGTCACGGCCTGCCGCTGGGCGCCCCGCCGCCGCCGGTCCAGGGCCGCGGCCCACAGCGCGTACGACACCGACCACTCCGCCTCGGCGCCCCGGGCCGTCTTCAGCGCCTCCTCGCACAGCTCCGTGGCACGCCGGTCCTCCGTGAGCACGGCGGCCATCGCCAGCTGGTAGAGCACGACCCAGGCGTGCCCCCACTCGCCGAGCGCGCGGCGGCGGGCGAGCGCGTCCTCCAGGAGCGCGAAGGCCCGCGCGAACTCCCCCGCCTGCAGCGCCGCGAAGCCGGTGACGTGCGCCACCCCGGCGAGCTCGGCCTCGTCGCCGAACCGCTCCGCCAGCGCCCGGCACTCCTCCAGCAGCGGCCCGGCGGCGCCGCCGTCACCGCGCAGCAGCACCAGCCAGGCGTCCACCCACAGCGCCTTGGCCCGCACCGCGCACGCCTCGGGCGCGCGGGCCAGCGCCCGCTCCAGCCAGAGATGCCCCTCGCTGGGAGAGCTCCACGACAGCCGGTGGCTCCACATCGCGGCGGCGATCTCCAGCGCCGCCCCGGCCTCGCCCGGCTCGTCCAGGCAGAACTCCAGCGCGGCCCGCACGTTGCCCTGCTCCTGGACGAGGCAGGCCAGCCAGTCCATCTGGTGCTCGCCGAACCACTCCGCCTCGGAACGGACGGCCAGGTCCCGGCACCAGTCGCGGTGGCGCCGCCGCAGCGCCACGTCCCGGCCGGAGGCGGCGAGCCGCTCCGCGCCGTACTCGCTCAACGTGTCCAGCATCTCGAACCGCACGGCGGCGTCCTTGCGGCGGCGGCGCACGATCGATTTGTCCACCAGCCGGGCGACCAGGTCGAGCACGTGCTCCCGGGCGATCCCGTCGCCCGAGCACACGGCCTCGGCGGCGTCCAGGCAGCAACCGCCGGAGAAGACCGACAGCCGCTCCCACAGCCTGCGCTCCTCCTCGGAGCACAGGTCGTAGCTCCAGTCGAGCAGCGCCCGGAGCGTCTTCTGCCGGGCCGGCGCGGTCGTGGGGCCCGTGGTCAGCAGGCGGAACCGGTCGTCGAGACGTTTCAGTATCTGCTCCACGGACAGCACCTGCACGCGCACCGCCGCGAGCTCGATGGCCAGCGGGATGCCGTCCAGGCGCCGGCACAGCCGCACCACCGCCGCGCAGTTGGCGTCGTTGACGGTGAAATCGTGCACGACGGCCGCGGCCCGGTCCTCGAACAGCCGCACCGCCTCGTTGCGCAGCGCGTCCTCGGCCGACGTCCCGGCCGCCTCCGGCACGGTCAGCGGCGGGACGTCGAGCACCCGCTCCCCCGCGACCCGCAGCGCCTGCCGGCTGGTCGCCAGGACGCGCAGCTCCGGCGCCATGGCGAGCAGGTCGCCCGCCAGCGCCGCGCACGGACCGGGCAGGTGCTCGCAGTTGTCCAGCACCAGCAAAGAGCGCTTGTCGTGCAGGTATCCGGCCAGGGAGTCCAGGTCGCGCCGCGGGCAGCCGACCGCGGCCGCCACCGTCTCGGTGAGCAGGCCGCCCTCCGGCAGCGGGGACAGATCGACCATCCACCGGCCGTCGCGGAAGTCCTGGGACATCTCCGCGGCGATCCGCAGCGCCAGCCGCGTCTTGCCGACGCCCCCGACCCCGACCAGCGTCAGCATCCTGCTCCCCGCGAGCGCCTGCCTGCCCTCGGCGATCTCCCGCCTCCGGCCGACGAAGCTGGTGAGCTCAAGCGGCAGATTCCCGGCGCGTGACCGCGCCACCGGCCCCATAGCACCACTTCCCGACTCGCCGGGCTACATCTCGCAGATCTTCTTTGTTGTCATACCCGCACCAGGCAATCGCCTGGCCTGACGCAGGCAAACCCTGCTTGGGACCGCGGGCGGGACAGGCGGGAACGCGGCGATCCCGTCCTCCTTGATACGTTGTGAACAGGTGCGCCGGGAAGTCTGGTCGGCAGGTCCTCATCCCCCCTTTGAGCGAAGGATGTGCTGATGCGCGCCCCAGACGTGGCCACCGGACTCCCCGCGGTGCCCGCCGCATGAACGCGCTCGCCTGGCTCAGCGTGGCGGTCTTCCTCGCCGCGTACACCCTGATCGCCACCGAGAAGGTGCACCGGGTGGCCGCCGCGCTCGGCGGCGCCGGCATCATGCTGCTCATCCACGCCACCGGCGCGCGGTCGGCGTTCTTCTCCGAGCACGCCGGGATCGACTGGAACGTCATCTTCCTGCTGCTCGGCATGATGATCATCGTCGGCGTGCTGAAGGAGACCGGGGTCTTCGAATACCTCGCCATCTGGGCCGCCAAACGCGCCCGCGGCCGGCCGTTCCGGCTGATGGTGCTGCTGGTGCTGATCACCGCGACCGCCTCGGCGCTGCTCGACAACGTGACCACCGTGCTGCTGATCGCACCCGTGACGTTCCTGGTGTGCGAGCGGCTCGCCGTCAACCCCGTGCCGTTCCTCATCGCCGAGGCGATGGCCTCCAACATCGGCGGCGCGGCCACCCTCGTCGGCGACCCGCCGAACATCATCATCGCCAGCCGGGGCGGCCTGACCTTCAACGACTTCCTCGTGCACATGGCGCCCATGGTCATCGTGCTCATGGCGGTGTTCGTCGGGCTGTGCCGGCTGATGTTCGGCCACATGTTCCACTACGACCCGGAACGCGCCTCCTCCGTCATGGCGCTGGACGAGAAGGAGGCCATCTCCGACCGGCGCCTGCTCTGGCAGTCGCTCGCCGTCCTCGCGCTCGTGATGGCCGCGTTCGTGATGCACCCGGTGCTGCACTACGAGCCGTCGGTGGTGGCCCTGCTCGGCGCGGGCGTCCTCGTGGCGGCCACCAGGGTACGCACCGAGCAGGCCCTCGCCGAGGTCGAGTGGCCCACGCTCGTGTTCTTCGCCGGCCTGTTCGTCATGGTCGGCGGCCTCGTCGAGACCGGGGTCATCGAAGAACTGTCCGGAGCCGCCGTCGCCGCCACCGCCGGCCGGCCCGAGCTGACCACCATGGGGCTGCTCGGCGCCTCGGCCGCCCTGTCGGCCATCGTGGACAACATCCCGTACGTCGCCACGATGAGCCCCATCGTCGAGCAGCTCGTCCAGGCCGACGGCGGCCACCACGCGCTGTGGTGGGCGCTGGCGTTCGGCGCCGACCTCGGCGGCAACGCCACCGCGGTCGGCGCCGCCGCCAACGTGGTCGTGCTCGGCATCGCCGCGCGCAACGGCACCCCGATCAGCTTCTGGCAGTTCACCAGGTACGGACTGATCGTCACGGCCGTCACCGTCACGCTCGTCGCGCCCTACCTGTGGCTGCGCTACCTGCTGTGAACCGGGCGGTCAGGAGCGGCCGCTGGAGACCGCGCGGTAGTGCAGGTCCTGCACGTACGGCGTCGCGCTCACCGCGTACGGCGAGCTCACCTCCGCCACCGCCCCGCCACCGCGCGAGACCGACGCGGAGACCGAGCCCGGCCGGAGCGGCAGCGTCCTGGCCGACACCCCCGCCGGCGCGGTGTACGTCTGGACGGACCCGCCGATCGTGACGCTCACCGTCGCGGA
This sequence comes from Nonomuraea phyllanthi, assembly GCF_006334985.2. Classification (GTDB taxonomy): domain Bacteria; phylum Actinomycetota; class Actinomycetes; order Streptosporangiales; family Streptosporangiaceae; genus Nonomuraea; species Nonomuraea phyllanthi. The sequence goes on along the minus strand of NZ_VDLX02000008.1, from coordinate 93,331 downwards.
CCCGGTGAGCATGGTGAGCACCTCGACCGTGTCACGGCCCGCCGTGCTGCCGCTGCGCAGTTTCATCAGCTTGGTCTCCGGGTAGCTCGGCTGGGCCGCCACCGGCTGCACCCGGTGCGTCACGTACGCCACGTCCTTCGTCAGCTGCGGGCAGCCGAGCTTGAAGCACGTCAGGTAGTAGGCGTTGATGTCCAGGTAGGTCCAGCCGGCGTTCCTGGACGGGGCGAACTGGGTGTTCTCCGAGTAGTCGTTCCAGGTCGTGAGCTGCACCCACTCCGCGCCGCCGTCGATGGCGCCCTTCCAGGTGACCCGCAGGTTCTCCGTGTTGCCGGCCTCGTCGTAGATGCCCTGGTTGGGCCGCTCGTCCTGGACGGACACCGGCTGCATCCAGATCTTGCCCATGTCGTGCGCGCGGCCGATGTTCGTCGTCAGCGACGAGTTGGCCGCCGGGTTGCGGCCGCCCCAGTTGGCGAAGCCGTAGCTGATCGGCGCGAACGCGTCACGGTACCTGTTGAAGTCCAGGAAGCACGGCACCAGCGCGACCTCGATGCCGTGCTCGGTCCTCATCGTCTCCATCCAGTCCGACCACCAGGCGGCGGTGCGGGCCTCGGCCTTGAACGGCGCCACGACCAGCCGGCCGTCACCGAGCCGGTACACCGAGTCCGAGGCCGCGAGCTGCGCCATGGCCGAGGCGAAGGCGTCGCTGCCGGCCGAGGCCAGGCCGTTCATGTCGGGCATGAGCACGATCGAGAAGCCGGGGTCCACGTTCTCCGCCGCCGTGATCAGTTTCTGCACCCGCGTCCAGTGCGCGCTGGTCAGCGACAGGATGTCGACGGTGAAGCCGTCCAGCCCCGCCGCGACGGCCTGGCGCACCTCGGTCTCGAAGTCGGCCAGCGCCCAGTCGCCGCCGAGCGGGTCGCGGCCGAGCGGCCGGTCGCGGAGCAGGCCGCCGTACGCCGCGTGCTTGCCGCTCTCGCCGTCCGGGTTGAGGTAGTTCCTGGCGTAGTAGTCGTTCGCGGGCGCCTGGTTGTCCAGCGACACCGGGTACGGCGTGAAGTAGTGGGCGAACACCTTCTTGCCCGAGGCGCGCAGCTGCGCGGTGCTCGGCAGGGTGAACGGCAGCGGCCCGGCGGCGGGAGCCTCGGTGTAGGTGACCGTCAGCCGGGGACCGCGATCCCCGCTGGCCCGCGAGGAGTGCAGGACCGTCGGCGTGGCGTCGGCCTGCGTGAGCGCGAACGAGAACGTCCCGTTCCCGGTGACGGCGGAGCTGACGTCCAGCGTGGCCGTCGCGTTCTGCGCGAAGCCGGTGTGCGAGCCGAGCGTCCCGCCCAGCGCCGGACGGGTGTTCCAGGTGGTGGCCGACTCGCTCCAGTCGCCGGTCACCGTACGGGCCGTGACCGTGGTGTCGGTGGTCCTGGCCGAGGTGACCTCTATGGTGGCGTGCACGTTCGCCACGTTCTGCGGCAGGCCGGTGACCTGGAATCTGACCAGGGCGATGCGCTGGCCGACGGACGAGCCGTTGCACGCGTCGCCGCAGACGCTCATCCACTCCGCGGTGGCGAAGCTCTTGGCGGGTTCGGCCTGGCTGATGAACACGTCGTCCGCGGCGGTGAAGCCCGCGCTGACAGGCTCGGCGGCCGACGCCGGCACCGGCGCGGCCACCGCGGTCACGGCGACGAGTCCCGCTGCCGCCACCAGCGCGCGTAAACGGTTGAGCATGGAGTGTCCTTGGTTCGGGGACAGGGCCTCCACATTCAGCCACAGCCGACACCGCATGATCAACCTACTGACGCCAGCGCCTTTACAAAGTAGATCATGGTGCCCGCCCCTGGGGGGGTTCAGGGGCGGGCAGGTGGTGCTACGGCGTCACCGGGGTGCCGCCGAAGGTCACGACGAGGCGGCCGTCCGAGGCGAAGGACCAGCGCAGGGCCCCCGAGTAGGAGGAGCAGCGCGACCCGTTCGAGCCGGACCAGAACTGGTTGGAGCCGTCCGCATCACCGATGATCCGGTCGTTGCTGCCGCTGCCGCTGCGGCAGGACGTGTTGCCGCGGAACACCGAGCTGCCGCCGTCGAAGGAGAAGTTGCGCTCGCTGTTGTCGATGCTCACGTTGTCCGAGATCGTCATCGTGCCGAGGTTGCGGTTGTAGGTGAACCCGTGCTTGCCGTTGCGGTAGGCGATGTTGCGCCGGATCACGTGGTTGACGCCGATGTCCTCGCCGCCCAGCTTGAAGCCGTTGCGGTCGCCGGCGCCGGCCTGGCCGCCGTCGCTGAGGGTGCCGTTGTCGTAGGACAGGGAGTCCTCGATGGTCACCGCGCCGATGGGGCCCGTGTCCGTCTTGGTGTACAGGTCCCAGCCGTCGTCGATGTTGTTGTGCGAGACGGCGTAGCGGAACACGTTGCCGGGGCCGGAGGTGAGCTTGGCGGCGAAGCCGTCGGCGTCCTCGCCGTCGGAGTCGACGTTGTCGTGCGACTCCGAGCTCAGCACCAGGTTCCGCGCCGGCCACTGGTCGTGGGGGGTGTCGGAGGAGATCCGCGAGATCTGCAGGCCCGAGTCGCGGTTGTAGCGCGTCACCGTGCGCTCGATGATGTTGTCGCTGCCGCCGACGAAGATGCCGTTGTCGCCGGCGTGCTCCACGACGAGGCCGTACAGGTGCCAGTACGAGCCGTTCAGGGCCAGCCCGCGGTTGGACGAGCTCTCGCTCTGGGCGGAGAAGTTCAGCACCGGGGTCTCGCCGGGGTAGGCCGACAGCGTCTTGCGGGCGCCGGAGGTGCCGTTGTTGCCCGGCGCGATGGTGACCGTCTGCGAGAAGTCGTAGCGGCCGCCGCGGGCGTAGATCGTGCCGCCGGCGGCGACGCGCGTGATCGCGGAGGTGAGCGTCGTCGGGTCCGACTGCGTCCCGGACGCGCCGTCCTGACCGTTCGGCGCCACGTAGAGCGTGTCACCCGTCGGCGGCGGTGTCGTGCCGCCCGTCTCGACGTCGATGTAGTCGATGTTGGGCAGGCCGTTCGAGGTGGTCGGGTTGAACCGGATGGTGTTGCTCCCCGACCTCACCTGCACGGTGAGCGTCGTGGTGGTCCAGTTGGTCCACGAGCCGGTGCCCGCGTACGGGACCTGCTGCGAGGTCGAGCCGTTGACGATCAGGTCGGCGGGCCGGGAGCTCGACGTGCCGTTGGCGAACCGCACGCCGATCGTGGCCGTACCATCCGCGCCGGCGTTGACGGTGAACTGGGCGTAGGCGCCGGTGGCGTTGGTGCCGTTGCAGAAACCGCTGCCCGAATACCCGGAGTGGTCGCTGTCGATGGTGCCGCTGCAGACCGCGGACGAGCTCTCCGCCTCGTACCGGGTCGACGCGGCGTGCGCGGTGGATTGTGACAGTGCGGCGAACGTGCCGGCCACCAGGCCGGCGCACGCGAGGACGGCTTTCAGGCGCATGATCCTTCTCCGATGGTGTTGGAACGGCAGCCCGGGCTCGGAAACCACCGTCACCGTAGGAAAGCGCTTTCCCGCTGTCAACTGTCCGTGAAACTTTCAGCCCTCGCCTTCGGTGCTCGCCGAGCGCCTCGGCGACGCCGTCCGGACCGCCGTCAGCCGCCGTCCTCCTCCAACCGCACGGTGCCCGCGCTCCCGTCGACCGTGATCAGCTGCCCGGTCCTGATCTCCTGCGTGGCGTCCCTGACGCAGATGACGGCCGGGATGCCGTACTCCCTGGCGACGGTGGGCCCGTGCGCCACCGGCGAACCGGTCTCCGTCACCAGCCCCGCCGCCGTCATGAACAGCGGCGTCCAGCCGGGGTCCGTCGTGGGGGCCACGAGGATCTCGCCCGGCTCGATGTGGGCTCCGGACGGGTCGCGGATCACCCGCGCGCGGCCGGTCGCCCGCCCGGCGGCTCCGGCCATCCCGGTCAGCACCCCGTCCTCCACGGGTCCCCGCGGGGCGAGCGCCTCCACGTCGGTCCCGTCCGACAGCAGGGCGCCCGGCACGGTGGGCCGCCGCAGCTCCCGCTCGTACTCGGCGCGCCGCGCCGCGGCCAGGGCCCGGTGGTCGGCCCCGTGGAGCACGGCGGCGCGGGCCTCGACCAGGTCGAGGAACATGATGTCGTCGCCGCGCTCCAGCAGGCCGCGCTCGGCCAGGTCGGCTCCCACCAGCAGGAGCTGCCGGCGGGCCGCCTGGAGCGCCGGCAGCCAGGCGAACTTCGCGATCTCCCGGAGTCCGGTGAGCTTGCGCGAGCGGCGCAGGAGGAACGCCGCGAGCCGGCCCCGCACCGGACGGGCGCGCCGCGCCCGCCGGGACAGCGTCTCGACCATCGCCTCCGCCTTCGCGGCGGCCCGCGCGAAGCGCCGGTCGGGGGCCTGCTCGGGGTCGTCGACGCGGAGATAGTTGGCGATGGAGGCCAGCAGCGGCGCCGGGTCCTCCGCCCAGCGGGGCATGCCGACGTCGATCTCGGCCGCCGCGCGCATGCCGTACTTCTCCAGGAACCCGGCCAGCCCGATGTCGGGCAGCTCGCCGGCGCGGTACCTCGCGGCGAGCTCGTCCGGCGGCGTGCCGAGGAACAGCTCGCGGTGCTCGCGCGCGTTCATCGCGAGCCGCCAGAGGGCGAGGTCCATCTCGGTGGTGACGTTGTGCGGCATCCCGCCGAGTACGGTGTCCAGCTCCTCGTCCGTCGCGACGCCGGCGAGCAGCGCCGACGGGGCCGTGCCCGCGATCATTCCGGCCATCAGCGGCCAGACGATTCCCGCCATGTCGATGGTCATGACCGCCCGGTGGGAGTCCTGGATGACCCAGCGCAGCCGCTCCGCCGTGGTGGCCGGCTCCGCGGGCCCGGCCGTTTGCCGCCGGATCTCCTCGATGCCGCGGTAGGCCTGGAGGCGCGCGGCGTCGGGGCGGGCCAGGCTCGACACGAGCCCGGCGATGGCCCGCGGCAGGAAGATCACCGTCCCCCTGGCCATGGTGCCGAGACGGAACGGCAGTCCCGGCCGCGGGGCGAACCGCGGGTCGTCCAGCATGCGCTCGACGGCGCTCTGCACGCGCGGGCCGTACACCTCCAGCGACGCCCCCAGCCGCTTGCGCACGGACGCGCTGCGCATGAAGTCGGTCAGGTCGAAGTAGAGCCGCCCGCCGATGGTGACCAGCCTCGGCATCGGGTCACGCGGGTCCACCCTGGCGCCCGCGACCTTGAACCACTGGCCGGCCGCCAGCTTGAGTAACGACACCCCCATCGGGGTGGCGGGCCGCAGCATGCCCTGGATGTGGCCGAGCTCGAGGTAGAGCCGCGTGTCCTGGGTCCGCGGCGGGGCCGGGAACAGGGTCGTGACCGGCCGCGACTGCAGCAGCCACAGCGTGCCGTCCGCGTCGATCGCCCACTCGACGTCCTGCGGCGTCCCGAAGTGCTCCTGCAGCCGCAGCCCGGCGGCGCGCAGCTCCTCGAGCTGCGCCCTGCTCAGGCAGCCCTCGCCGTCCGGCACGTCCGGTGACCGGTGGCCGAGGACGTAGTGGTCGGGGACGACGGTGCCCTCGACGATGGCGGTGCCGAGCCCGGGGGCGGCGTCGATGACCACCTCGGTGCGGCAGCCGGTGACCGGGTTGGCGGTGAACAGGACGCCGGCGGTCACCGGGTCGATCATGCGCTGCACCACCACGGCCATCGCGGCCTCGTCGATGCCGGCCGCGGCGCGGTAGGCCACCGCCCGTTCGGTGTGCAGGGACTCCCAGCAGTCGCGGACCGCGCCGATGAGCGGCCCGGCGCCCTCGACGTTGAGGTAGGTGTCCTGCTGGCCGGCGAAGCTGGCGTCCGGCAGGTCCTCGGCGGTGGCGGAGGACCGTACGGCCACGCGCCCGCCGCCGAGCCGCTCGTAGGCGGCGATCACCTCTTTCTCCGGCAGGTCGCGGGAGGCGTACGACTCGACGGTCAGGCAGAAGCCGTCCGGTACGCGCTCACCGGCCTTGATCATCTCGCCGAGCCCCGCGGCCTTGCCGCCCACCAGATCGATCATGGAGGAGTCGATCTCCGACAGCCGGATCAGTTTCATCCCACATCTCCTCGCGGCCTTCGCGGTGGATCCTCGTAACGTTCGTCCGCTCTGACTCCACAGTGCCACCTACCGGTCGGCTCCGGGCATCCTTCATCATCGCGACATCGCGTGAGGGAACGGGCCGGGCGGGCAGGGTGTCCTCATGCCCGAGCTCCCCGACGTGGAGGGCTTCCGCCGGGTGCTGTCCGAGCACACCGGCAAGCCGATCAGGGCCGTGCGCGTCCGCGACCCCGGCGTGCTGCGCGGCATCAGCGCCCGGCGGCTGGCCGGCGCGCTGCGAGGACACCGGTTCGAGCGGCCGCGGCGGCACGGCAAGTGGCTGATCGCGCCCGCCGGCGAGCCGGTGCTGCTGCTGCACTTCGGGATGACCGGGTCGCTGTCCTGGCACTCCCCCGGCGAGCCGTGGCACCGGCACGACCGGGTGGCCTGGCGGTTCGACGACGGGGAGCTGCGCTTCCGCGACATGCGCAAGCTCCAGGGCATCCGCCTGGCCGGCGACGAGGCCCAGGCCGAGCGGGTGCTCGCCGGGCTCGGCCCGGACGCGCGCGAGGTGTCGCGCCGCCGCTTCGGCGAGCTGCTGTCACGCCGCCGGGGGCGGCTCAAGTCGGTGCTGACCGACCAGGCGGTCCTCGCGGGGCTGGGCAACCTGCTCGCCGACGAGATCTGCTGGCGCGCCCGGATCGACCCCCGGCGGGCCGCGGCGGACCTGGACGAAGCGGAACGCGACACGCTGTACGGGGCGATGCGCCGGGTCCTGCGGGAGTCGGTCAAGGCCGGACGCGTGCCCCCGCGCGGCACCTGGCTCACCGGCGCCCGCGACGAGCCGCACGCCCCCTGCCCGCGCTGCGGCACGCCCCTGTCGAGCCGCCGCATCGCCGGCCGTACGACGGTCTGGTGCCCCCGCTGCCAGCCGCGCTGACGGCGCCGGCGTCAGGCGTCCCTGGCCTGGGGTCTCGGCGTCCCGTACGGGTCGTGCGGCGTGTCGGCGTAGGCCCACTGGTGGTCGCGGGCGTGGCGGCAGGCCGCCTCGACGTCACCGGCGCGCATGACGTCCAGCAGCTCGCGGTGCTCGCCGGCGACCCGCACGAGCTCCGGCCCGGTGACCATCAGGGCGATGGCCGTGCGCGCCTCGATCTGCAGCGCCTCCCAGGCACGGGTCAGCAGCCGGTTGCCGCCGGCCTGCATGACGTGCCGGTGGAAGCGCGCGCTGGCCAGGCCGATGCCGTGCACGTCGTCGCCCCGGGCGCAGCGGTACATCTCCTCGACCGCCTCCCCCAGCAGGTCGAAGGGGAGGGTTCCGGCCAGCATGGCGAGCCGCGTCGCGGTCTCCTCGAGCGCCGCGCGCACGATGTACGCCTCGCGGATCGTCTGCTCGGCGAAGGGAAGCACCCGGCTGCCGTGACGCGGCTGGCTCTCGATGAGGCCGAGGCCCTCGAGCTGCCGGAGCGCCTCCCGCACCGGCGCCTGGCTCGTCCCGAACTCGCCGGCGATCTTCGTCTCGATCAGCCGGTCACCCTCGCCGAGCTCGCCGGAGACGATCCGTCGCAGCAGACCGTCGCGGATCTGCCGGCTCAGGGTCGGCCGCGTGGAGCGCGGGGCGGCGGGCGGGCTCCCCATGGGTTCCGGCACCAAGCCTCCTGTGACGTTGGGGCCCAGAGGGGCCCTTGACTCTTCGATCATGCCATCTATGCTCATTATCGATATCGATAATTGGAGCGCCAATGGTGATATCGGTTCAGACTCCTGACAGCGCCGAGGCCGCTCACGCGGCGCTTCAAGCGGGGGCCGTGCCCCTCGGCGGCGGCACCCATCTGATGACCCGCCTGAATGATCGGGCCGGCGGCGACCTGCGGCTGGTCAGCCTGCGGAGGGCGGGATTGTCCGGAATCGGCGTCGACGGCGCCACCGTGACCCTGGGAGCGGCCACCACGCTCGCGGACCTCGAGGACGACGCTCGGTTGAGCTACCTGTCCGGGTGCGTGCGCTCGATCGCCTCCCCTCCGGTCCGCAACCTCGCCACCGTGGCCGGCAACCTCTTCGTGCCGCAGCCGTACGGCGACCTGGCGGCGGCTCTCCTGGCCCTCGACGCGGAGCTCGACGTGCTCGGCGCCGGCGGCGCGCGCCGCGAGCCGCTCGAACAGGTCGTCACCGGCGGCCTGCGGGCGGATGACCTGGTGACCGCTGTCCGGTTCACCGCCCCGGCGCAGAGCGCGTTCCGGTTCTACAAGGCGGCCCGGCGACGTCTCAACTCGGGATCCATCGTCACGGTGGCGGCCCGGATCACCGTCGAGGACGGCCTGGTCGGCGACGTCCGCCTCGTGCTCGGCGGCCTCGCGCGCCGGCTGGTGCGGGCGACCGGCGCCGAGCGCGTGCTGCTGGGCGCGCCGCTGAACGCCGAGACCGTCGCCCGGGCGGCCGAAGCGGACGCCATCGAGCCGGTCGACGACGCCTACGCCTCCGCGTGGTACCGGGCTCGCGTCTACCCCGTCCACCTGCGTCGCGCCCTGCTCGGGGCCTGAAAGGGGATCGTATGCCCTCGAGGATCGTCACGCTCAAGCTGAACGGCGCCGAGCGCGAGCTGATCGCCCGGCCTTCCACGACGTTGCTGGACGCCCTGCGCGAGACGTTCGGGCTGACCGGGGCCAAGCGCGGCTGCGCGCAAGGCGGCTGCGGCAGCTGCACGGTGCTGCTGGACGGCCGGCCCGTGGTCTCCTGCCTGATCCCCGTCGTCACGGTCGACGGCTCCACCGTGGACACGATCGAGGGTCTGGCCGACGGCGACCGGCTCGACGACGTGCAGCAGGCGTTCGTCGACCACTTCGCGACGCAGTGCGGCTTCTGCACCCCCGGGATGATCATGTCCGCGACGGCACTGCTCGACCGGAAGCCGGATCCGACCCGCCAGGAGGTCACCGAGGCGATCTGCGGCAACGTCTGCCGCTGCACCGGATACGAGCCGATCATCACCGCCGTCCTCGCCGCCGCGGAACACCGCCGCGGCGTCCCGCTCGCGTCCGCGGAGGCCGAGGTCTGATGGCGCGCCTCACCCCGATCGACAACGCGTACTTCGACGGCGAGCGTACGGGCGACTTCACCGTCATCGGCTCCGCGGTCCAGCGCTCGGACGCCCGCGGTCACGTCACCGGCCGCACGGTCTTCTTCGAGGACATGTCGCTGCCCGACATGACGCACGTCAAGATCCACCGGTCCACGCGGCACCACGCCCGCATCAACCGGGTCGACGTCTCCGGCGCCCTGGAGGTGCCGGGCGTGCTCCGCGTCATCACCCACGAGGACGTGCCGAACAACTGGTACGTCGTCCTGCGCCTGATCGGCGTGGGACCCGACGACGAGCCCGTCCTGGCCGAGGACCGCGTCCTCTACCGCGGCGAGCCGATCGTCGCCGTGGTCGCCGAGACCGAGGACGCCGCCCGCGAGGGCGCGGCCCGCGTCGTGGTCGACTACACCGACCTGCCCGCCGTGCTCGACGTCGAGGAGGCGCTGGCCGACGGGGCCCCGATCATCAAGCAGGCGGGCACCAACCACTTCGTGTACGAGGGACATCACTGCCGCCGGGTCCGCTTCGGCGACGTCGAACGGGGGTTCGCCGAGGCGGACCGCATCATCGAGGGCCGCTACAGCTCCTCGCCGATCGAGCACGCGCCGACGGAGCCGACCGGCTGCATCGTCGTCCCCCAGGGCGACGGCCGGCTGCGCATCCACACCAACACCCAGGCCGCGTTCTTCACCCTCGACAACACCGCGCTCATCCTCGGCGTCCCGCCCACCAGCCTGCGCGTCGTCGGGGGCACCGTCGGGGGCGGCTTCGGCGGCAAGGTCGACGTCATCGTCGAGCCGCTCGCCTGCATCGCCGCCATGCTCACCGGCCGGCCCGCCAAGTACGTCTACAGCCGCGCCGAGGAGATGCAGGTGTCGTCCACGCGCGCGGCCGAGCGCATCGTCATCAAGGACGGCGTCATGGACGACGGCCGGATCGTCGCCCGCAAGATCACGCTCTACGTGGACGCGGGCGCCTACTCCCGGCACAGCCCGTACGGCACCACCAAGGCGGCGGCGCACATGCCCGGCCCGTACACGATCCCGAACGTCCACGTCGACGCCTACTGCGTCTACACGAACCGGACACCGTCCAGCGCGATGCGCGGGTTCGGCGTCACGATCGGCGACTTCGCGCTGGAGTCGCACATGGACCGCATCGCCCGGGAGCTGGGCATGGACCCGCTGCGGCTGCGCCTCAAGAACGCCTACCGCGACGGTGACATGAAGGCGCACCGCAAGATCGCGTCCGGCACGGCGCTGGTCGAGGTGATCCAGAGCGCCGCCGACCTGGTGGGGCACGACCTCCCGCCGGAGTATCGGGCGATGTCGTCGGCCGAGCGAGCGGAGGGCTGAACGATGGCGTTACGGCAGGGACGCGGATACGCGGCCGTCAACTACCCGACCGGGATGAACCTCGGCGGCGACCCGTCGCAGGCGCTCGTCCACGCCACCACGATGGGCGGATTCGTCGTCACGCTCTCGTCGGTGGACCTCGGCCAGGGGCTGCGGACCGTCATCGCCCAGTGCGCGGCGGAGACGCTCGGCCTCCCGATCGAGAACATCATCGTCGACACCGCCGACACGGACACCGGCCCGCACTGCATGGGCACGTTCGCCAGCCGCGGCACCCACCGTGTCGGCAACGCCGTGATCATGGCGGCGCGCGAGGCCAGGGACGTCATGCTCCAGGTCGCCGCCGACGAGCTGGAGGTCGACGCGGAGGACCTGGAGACCGACGGCACGGGCTTCATCCGCCTCAAGGGATCGTCGGAGAAGAAGATCCACGTCAGCGACGTCGCGCTCGCCGCGCACTTCCGGCAGGGCCGGACCATCTCCGGCCGGGGCATCTTCCTCAAGGAGCCGAGCACCCCGGTGCCGGAGACCGGCGAGATGGACCCCGACTCCTGCCAGGCGCACGCGTGCACGGTGGCCGAGGTCGAGGTCGACGACGAGACCGGCGTGATCGAGGTGCTGCGGCTCTACAACACGTACGAGATCGGCCGGGCGCTCAACCCGGCCATCGCGACCCAGCAGGTGGAGGGCGGCGCCTGGATGGGCCTGTCGCACGCCCTGTTCGAGTCGACCGAGCCCTACTATCCGCACTCGCGCGAGCACGGCCCCGTCGACTTCACCGAGTACCTGATGCCGGGGCCGGCCGACATCCCGGCGCAGACGAGCCTGTTCCTCGAACGGCCCGCCGCCGACGGGCCGTTCGGGGCCAAGGGCATCGGCGAGATGACGGCGAACGCGCCGATCCCCGCGATCGCCAACGCCGTGTACGACGCGGTCGGCGTACGGCTGACGAGCATGCCGTTCACGCCTGAGAAGGTGCTGCGCGGACTCGACGAGCTGCGGGCCGGCCGTGCCGGCTGATCAGGACGAGCTGGACCGGCGCCTGGCCGCGGAGGGCTACCTCGCCGACGAGGGCCTGCTCACCGCCGTCCACCTGGCCGGCGTGCTCGGCCTTCCGCTGCTTCTGGAGGGCGAGCCGGGGGTCGGCAAGACGGAGATCGCGAACGTCCTGGCCCGGGTCCTCGGCCGGGAGCTGATCCGGCTGCAGTGCTACGAAGGGCTGGACGCCTCCCAGGCCCTGTACGAGTGGGACTACCCCAAGCAGCTGCTGTCCCTGCGGGCCGCCGAGGTGGAGGGGCGCGGCGTCGGCGACCTGTACCGCGAGGAGTTCCTGCTGCAGCGCCCGCTGCTGCGGTCGCTGCGGGCGGCGTCCGGCGCGGTGCTCCTGATCGACGAGATCGACCGCGCGGACAGCGAGTTCGAGGCGTTCCTCCTGGAGTTCCTCGGCGACTTCCAGATCACCGTCCCGGAGATCGGCACCATCAGGGCGGCGAACCCCCCGTTCGTCGTCCTCACCTCGAACCGGACCCGCGAGCTGCACGACGCGCTCAAACGCCGGTGCCTCTACCACTGGATCCCCTTCCCCGACGCCGAACGGGAGCGGGCGATCCTCCGGGCTCAGGCCCCCGGCCTGGACGACCGGAGCGCCGCCCGCCTCGTGGCCGCCGTGCACCGGATCCGCGGGCTGGCGCTGCTGAAGCGCCCGGGCATCGCGGAGTCGGTCTCCTGGGCCCTCGGCGTGCAGGCGCTGGCCCGCGAGGGTTCGAGCTGGCTGGAGGCGATGCGCCGGTCCGCCGGGCTGCTCGTCAAGCACGAGGAGGACCTGGCCCTCGTCGGCCGCCACGCCGCGGAGGTGTTCCGTGAGTGAGCGGTCCCTCGTCGAGCGCATCGGCGATCACGTGCACGGGTTCCTGCGGGACCTGAACGATCAGGGCCTGCGCGTACCGGTGCCCCGGCAGCGCGTCTTCCTCCAGGCGATCGAGGCCGCCGGCCCGCGCGACGCCACGCACCTCTACTGGCTCGGGGCGGCCACGCTCACCGCCTCCCCCGAGGACCTGGAGGTGTACTCCCCCACGTTCGAGCGCTGGTTCGGGGCGGTCCCCGCACGCCCCGTCCGCGAGCGGGAATCCCCCGACGACGAGACCCCCGCGCCGCGCGGGCAGGGGGACGAGGCTCCCTTCACTGCGGCGACCGGCGGGGAGGCTGGCCTCAAGGCCAGCTACTCGGAGCATCAGAGACGCCCGGTGTTCGGCCCCGCGAGCGAGGACGAGCGGGCGGTGCTCTCCCTGCTGCGGCGCGAACTGCCCGGCGCGGTGCCGACGGTACGGTCACGCCGCCGCCGGCCCGGCCGGCGAGGGCCGTGGATCGACCTCGCCAGGGCCTGCCGCGAGTCCTGGCGCGGCCACGGCGAGATCGTCGCGCTGCCACGGCGGACCCGTCCGCGGCGGCAGCGCCGCGTGCTGCTGCTCATCGACGTGTCGGGGTCGATGAAGCAGCACAGCGCCGCCTACCTCCGCCTCGCCCACGCCGTGGTCGGCCGCCTCGACCGCGCCGAGGTGTTCACCTTCGGCACCCGGCTGACCCGCGTCACCGAGCCGCTGCGGGCACGCGACGTCGACACGGCCGTCGGCTCGCTGAGCGAGGTCGTGCTGGACGCCGAGGGCGGGACGCGGATCGGCGTCGCGCTCCAGGAGTTCCTCTCCAACCCCCGGCATGTCACGGTGGCGCGCGGCGCCCTGGTGATCGTGCTCTCGGACGGCCTGGAACGCGGCGACTGCCGGCCCATGGAGGCGGCCGTCCGCCGGCTGTCGCTGCTGAGCCACCGGCTGCTGTGGTGGTCGCCGCTCGCCTGCGACCCGGCCTACCGGCCGGTCACCCGCGGCATGTCCGCCGTGCTCGGCAGCGTGGACGCGCTCGCCGGCGTACGCGACCTGCGCACGGCGTACGCGCAGGTACAGACCTTGGGGAGGGAGTGATCGCCATGCCGGACGCGACCCGTTACACGGGCGACATCGTCGACGCGCACCACCACATCTGGCGGGCCCGGGACCTGCCGTGGCTGTCAGGCCCGATGGTGCCGCGGATCTTCGGGCCCTACGAGCCGATCAGGCGGGACTATCCGATCGGCGAGTACATCGCCGACGCCACGGCCTCGGGCATCGGCGCGTCGGTCTACGTGCAGACGAACTGGCCGCTCGACCGCGTCGTCGACGAGGTCCGGTGGCTGCACGAGGTCCACCAGGAGGTGGGCTGGCCGATGGCCGTCGTCGGAGCGGCCGACATGTTCGACGAGCGCACCCCGGAGATCCTCCGGCGGCAGGCCGCCATCACGCCGCTGGTCCGCGGGACCCGGCAGCAACTGCACTGGCACGAGCGCCCGGAGTTCCGCTTCGCCACCGCGCCCGACCGCATGAAGGACCCGGTCCTCCGCAAGAACGTCGGCGCCCTCGCCGACCTCGGCTGGCTGTTCGAGCTGCAGGTCTTTCCCGAGCAGATGCCGGACGCGGTGGAGTTCGCGGCCGCCTTCCCCGACGTCACCTTCGTCCTCGTGCACGCGGGCATGCTCATCGGCCCCGAGTACCTCGAGCCGTGGCGGGCCGGGATGGCCGCCCTGGCCGAGCTGCCGAACGTCGTCGTCAAGCTCACCGGGCAGGGCACCTTCGTCCACCGCGTGGACCCCGACCTCATCTCGTCCGTCGCCCGCGAGGTGCTCGGCTGGTTCGGCGCCGGCCGGGCCATGTTCGGCACCAACTTCCCGGTCGAGAAGATCTGGACCACGATGCCCGAGCTGGTCGGCGCGTGGAAGGACGCGCTGGCCCGCCTCCCGCCCGCCGACCAGCACGCCGTCTTCGCCGGGACCGCACGGCGGGTGTACGGGCTGCCCGGCTGACCTGAAACCACCGGATCCAAGGAGTATTTCGGCATGGCACTGTTCGTCCTGACCTACGGCTACAACGACACCCCGCTGCGAGCGGAGCACCGCGAGGACCATCTCGCCCACCTGAACAAGCTCCAGGAGCAGGGCAGCGTCGTCGCGGCCGGCCCCTACGCGGACCTGACGGCCGGCATGATCGTCCTGCGGGCCGAGGACGAGGCCGCGGCGCAGGCGCTCGTCGACCAGGACCCCTACACGCGACTGGAGGTCACCAAGGATCGCAGCCTGCGCGAGTGGCGGGTGACGGTCGGCTCGCTCTCCTCGTAGCGCCGGACGACCGCCGGGGTGCCGCCCCAGGGAGTCGAACCCTGAACCTCCGCCTCCTGAGGGCGGCGCCTCTGCCGGTTGGGCCAGAGCGGCTGGGCCCCGGGCGTGGCTGGCGTGGGCCGGCCCGGGGCGTGGGCCGGGTCCGGCCGGGGGTCGCCAATCCCTCCGGCCAGGCCGTGGCCCGCGGCCCTTTCCCTTCAGGGCCGTCGTCTGTATGGAGCGTGCTTGCTAGGTGTCCGTTGACCGGGCATAGGTCGCCGTTTGGGTGTGGCAGTTCGGACAGAGAAAGCACAGGTTCTCCGCCCTGCAGTCCAACCTGTCACCGTTGATGTGCTCCACCTGAAGGCAGAGAGGCTCTCCCATCCACTCCGGCCCTTGCCCACATCGCGTGCATTTGTGAGGCATGCCGCTCTCCAGGAGAGCTCGGCGAAGCTGATATGTACGGGCTCGGAACGAGCCTGGCGGCATTATGACGAGGATTTCCTCCGGAGGCTTTCTGTTGACAGGACCACCCCCCAGAGCACGACGTTGCTCAAAGTGAGAGGTGTCGAGCTTCAGTCGCTTGATCCGACGCGAGAGCCATGCATGACTGCCTCCGGCGGCTTGATAACCGCCCTTTCGCAGGACCTCACTGACGGAGAATGACTCTGCCACCAGTTTGGCGATTGTCTCGTCGTCCACCTTGGCACGACTTCGCCCATAGGACGTGATATTGAAAATATGTCGCGTATCCAAGCCCGCTTCGTCGGCATGACGGAGAATGCCCCGAATAGCGCTGTGGCTAGCTAAACCAAGCCGACGCGCCAGGTCCCTCCGACTTGTTGCCAGTGGCAACTCACGTACAAGATCTTCCATTGACCATTTTCGATGACCCACCGAAGAAGTATATAGAGCGCGACGACGAGAGCAGCCGCCTTATCGGATGCAATACATCCCGGAGCTCCAATCCTTGAGGTTCTTCCGGTACCTGACTATCCCTACAGTAAACCGGTGGTCGATGCCGTGCCACATATTTATGGGCGCACGCGTTCACGGGCGTACGCGGAAACCGGGCAGCGAATCCGGGTGGTTGTCCCTGATGTAATTGACCAGGAACTCGCGGACGTCGCACTTGAGGTCCCACGCG
The DNA here is from genome assembly GCF_006334985.2 of Nonomuraea phyllanthi. Taxonomy (GTDB): domain Bacteria; phylum Actinomycetota; class Actinomycetes; order Streptosporangiales; family Streptosporangiaceae; genus Nonomuraea; species Nonomuraea phyllanthi. The sequence goes on along the minus strand of NZ_VDLX02000008.1, from coordinate 77,561 downwards.
GACGCCGAGTCGGCGGCGCTCATGAGGGCGCGCACTTCCACCAGGCCGTTGGGCAGCACGTCGGTGACCTGGAGCGTCCAGTCCTTCTGGTCCCACAGGGGGTTGCCCTGGAGGAACTCGTACAGCACCTCCCGCAGTTTCGGGACCGGCACCGACCAGTCCACGCGCAGCATGACGACGGCGAGGACCCGGCTGCCGTGCCGGGTCCAGTTCTCGAACGGGTGCTGGGTGAAGTACGACACCGGCAGGACGAGGCGGCGCTCGTCCCACAGGCGCAGGACGACGTAGGTGAGCGTCAGTTCCTCGATCCTGCCCCATTCGTTCTCCACCACGACCACGTCGTCGAGCCGGAGCGCGTCGCTGAAGGCGAGCTGGAGCCCGGCCACGGCGTTGCCGATGGTGGGCTGGGCGGCGATGCCGACGATGGCGCCCGCGATGCCGGCCGAGGCCAGGATGCCCGCTCCGAGCGCGCGGACCTGGGGGAAGGAGAAGAGCATGGCGCCGAGCGCGATCACGATGATGGCCGCGGCGGCGATGCGGCGGACCAGCCCTATCTGGGTCCTGATCCGCCGCGCCCTGCGGTTGCGCTCGCCCTCGACCTGGACCAGCCGGTCGAGGACGGCGTCCGTCAGCGCGTACGCGGCCTGCACGATCAGCCAGGTGACGGCGCCGATCGTGACGAGGCCGAGCACCCGCTCCACGGTGGCGGCGAGGTTGCGCTCGCCCGGGGCCGAGCCGAACATCCCGGGCCCGAGGACGAGGTTGACGGCCACCACGACCGCCACCGTGAACGCGGGCCACGTGCAGTGCTCCACCAGGTGCTGGGCGGGCGCCCACTTGCGGCCGACCCTGTTGAGAACCCTCCGCACCAGCTCGACCGCGAGGATCGACCCGGCCACCGCGATCACGAGAATCAGCCAGCCCGCCGGAGACTGCACGCCCTATGCCCCCAATGTCTAGAAAGATTCGTCAAAGCTCACATTGCCCTCAACCGCCACTTGATACGCGGAGACCCGCCGTTCGAAAAAGTTGGCCAGCTCCTGCACGTCCTGGAGCTCCATGAAGGCGAACGGGTTGGCCGAGCCGTACCTCCTGGGCAGGCCGAGCCTGGCGAGCCGCTGGTCGGCGACGTACTCGAGGTACTGGCGCATCTGCTCGACCCCCATGCCGGGCATGCCCTCGCCGCACAGGTCCTCCGCGAAGGCGAGCTCGGCGGCCACGGCCTCCTCCAGCATGAGCGTCACGTCCCCGGCCAGCGACGCGAACAGCTCCGGCTCCTCCGACCTGACGGTGTCGACCACGCTGAAGGCGAACTCCATGTGCATGGATTCGTCCCTGAACACCCAGTTCGTCCCGGTGGCCAGGCCGCCGAGCAGGCCGCGGGAGCGGAACCAGTAGACGTACGCGAAGGCGCCGTAGAAGAACAGGCCCTCGATGCAGGCGGCGAAGCAGATGAGGTTCAGCAGGAAGCGCCGCCGGTCGTCCGCGCTCTCCAGCCGCTGCAGCTCGTTGATCGAGTCGATCCACTTGAAGCAGAACTCCGCCTTGTCGCGGATGGAGGGGATGTGCTCGATCGCGGCGAAGGCCTTGACCCGCTCGTCGGGATCCGGCAGGTAGGTGTCCAGCAGGGTCAGGTAGAACTGCACGTGCACGGCCTCCTCGTACAGCTGCCTGCTGAGGTAGAGGCGGGCCTCGGGGGCGTTGACGTGCTGGTAGAGGTTGAGCACGAGGTTGTTGGCCACGATGGAGTCGCCGGTCGCGAAGAACGCGACCAGCCGGTTGATCAGGTGCCGCTCCTGCGGCGTCATCCTCGCCAGGTCGGCGACGTCGGAGTGGAGGTCCACCTCCTCGACGGTCCACGTGTTGCGGATGGCGGCACGGTAGCGCTCGTAGAAGTCGGGGTAGCGCATGGGCCGCAGCGTGAGGTCCATTCCGGGGTCGAGCAGCATGAGGCGTTCTCCTTACTGGCAGGCTTCGCAGGTCTCGGGGTTCTCCAGCGAGCAGACGGCGGCCGCCTGCACGGTGGTCTGGGCGATGCGGGTCGCCGGCCGCGAGCGCAGGTAGTAGGTGGTCTTCAGGCCCCGCTTCCAGGCGTAGGCGTACATCGACGAGAGCTTGCCGATGGTGGGGCTGGCCATGAAGAGGTTCAGGGACTGCGACTGGTCGATGTACGGCTGGCGCGCGGCGGCCAGGTCGATCAGCGCCTTCTGCGGCAGCTGCCAGGCCGTGCGGTAGAGCACCTTGAGGTCGGCGGGGATGCCGGGGACGTCCTGGACCGAGCCGTCGGCCCGCTTGACGGCGTCGCGCACCTGCTGGTTCCACAGCCCGCGCTCCTGCAGGTCGGCCACCAGATAGCGGTTGACCTGGAGGAACTCCCCGGACAGGGTCTCGCGCTTGAACACGTTGGACACCTGCGGCTCGATGCACTCGTAGCAGCCGGCGATGGAGGCGATCGTGGCGGTCGGCGCGATGGCGATCATGAGGGAGTTGCGCAGGCCGGTCGCGCCGATCTTCTCCCGCACCGCGTCCCAGCGCGGCGAGGCGCCGGCGCCGTAGTGGTCGGGGTGGAGCACGCCCCCGGCCGCCCGCGTGTCGCCGTACGACGGGTGCCGGCCGCGCTCGGCCGCCAGGTCCGCCGAGGTGTCGTACGCGGCCAGCGCGATCTCCTCGGCGATCCTGGTCGACAGCTCCAGCGCCTCCTTGGAGTCGAACGGCAGCCGCAGCCTGAAGAAGACGTCGGCCAGCCCCATGACGCCGAGCCCGATCGGCCGCCACCGCTTGTTCGCCGACTCGGCCTCGGGGGTCGGGTAGAAGCCGAGGTCGATGGTCCGGTCGAGGAAGCGCACGGCCGTGCGGACGGTGCCGCGCAGCCGGTCCCAGTCCAGGCCCCGATCCGTGCTACTGCCGGAGACGTGCGCCGCCAGGTTGACCGAGCCGAGGTTGCAGACGGCGGTCTCGGCGTCGCTGGTGACCTCGAGGATCTCGGTGCACAGGTTGGACAGGTGGATGACGTTGCCGGGGCGGGCGGTCTGGTTGGAGGTGCGGTTGGCGGCGTCCTTGAACGTCATCCAGCCGTTCCCGGTCTGGGCGAGGGTGCGCATCATCCGGCCGTAGAGGGTCCTGGCCGGGATCTGCCGGACGTACCGGCCGGAGCTCTCGTACGCGCGGTACGCCGCCGTGAACTCCTCCCCGTACAGGTCGGTGAGGTCGGGCACCTCCTTCGGGTCGAACAGCGACCAGACCTCGTCGGCCTCCACGCGGCGCATGAACTCGTCGGGCACCCAGTTGGCCAGGTTGAGGTTGTGGGTGCGGCGGGCGTCCTCGCCGGTGTTGTCGCGCAGCTCCAGGAACTCCTCGATGTCGGCGTGCCAGGTCTCCAGGTAGACGCAGGCCGCGCCCTTGCGCCGCCCGCCCTGGTTGACCGCCGCGACGGAGGCGTCGAGCGTGCGCAGCCAGGGGACGATGCCGTTGGAGTGGCCGTTCGTGCCGCGGATCAGGGAGCCGCGCGAGCGCACCCGGGTCCAGGAGATGCCGATGCCTCCGGCGTACTTCGACAGCCGCGCCACCTGCCCGTACCTGTCGTAGATGCCCTCCAGCTCGTCGCGCGGCGAGTCGAGCAGGAAGCACGACGACAGCTGCGGCCGGCGCGCGCCCGCGTTGAACAGGGTGGGCGAGCTGGGCAGGTACGACAGCGTGGACATGAGCGCGTAGAGCTCGGCCGCCTCCGCGACCGACTCCGACAGGCCGCAGGCGACGCGCAGGAAGAAGTGCTGCGGCCGTTCCAGCACCGCCCGCGTCTCGGGATGGCGCAGCAGGTAGCGGTCGTAGACGGTGCGCAGCCCGAAATACTCGAAGCGGTCGTCCGCCTCCGCGCTGACCAGCGCGTCCAGCTCGGCGGCGCGGGCGGCGACGAACTCCGCCAGCCGGTCCTGGATCAGCCCCGCCGCGTGCGTGGCGGCGATCGACTCCGAGAACGACCGCACCCCGTGCGTGGCCGCCTCGTCGGCGATCTCCTCGGCCAGCAGCCGGGCCGCGACCCGGGAGTTGGCCGGATCGGCGATGACCCGCGCGGCGGCCTCCTCGATGGCCAGCCGGCGGTCGATCCCGATGGTCTGCGTCACGTGCTCTCTCCTCGCGCGCTCGTCCCCCGGGAGGGCGCGCGAGAGCACGGCGGCGGGCACGGCTCACCCGCCGGTTCGCTCCCCGGCCCTCCCTCGAGGCCATGGTCACTTCATGCCGGGCGGGCAGCCCGGCATGCCGCCGGCAGGTCTTCGGGCTCGCGGGCGCGCAATCTCTGTCCTACTGGCCGTCGCTTCCCGGATCGCTCCAGTGCGTATGACGGCGGTCGTTCCCGCTCACCGCTGCGGGGCAGCCCCGGAATCGCACCGGGTTCCCTTTTGCTCCGCCTCCTGAGAGGCGAACCAGCGACGAGCAGGATCCTACATCTAGTGGCCGTTTCCGCAACTGCCCCAGCATGTTGTGGCTTTGGTCGTGTCGACGAGTCCGAGGTCCCGCATCACGGCCCTCGTGCGCTCGACCTCGGAGGCCAGCCAGACCACGAAGTCGTCACCGCTCAACGGGATCGAGATCCACCCCTCGGAGCGGCAGGCCGCGTCCCACGCCGAGGAGCCCGTCACGTCGTCGCACATGCCGATGGCCGCCTCGCGGGTGTCCTCCGTCATGCCCTCGGGGCCGAAGGCGGCCGTCCACTCCGCGTAGTCCACCCGTACGCCGGACTCCAGCAACGTCGGCACGTCGAGCTCGGGCACCCGCCTGGCGGAGGAGACCGCGAGCGCCCTGACCTGCTCCCTGTGGATGCCCGAGCGCCAGTCGGACAGCAGGCCGGTCGCCGCGGCGGCCTTGCCGGACGACAGCGCGGTGGCGGTCTCCTGGTGGTTGGGGTAGCCGGTGTAGTCGACCTGCCGGGTGTCCGCGCCGAGCCCCTTGGCGATCAGCCCGAACAGCAGGTGGTCCGGCCCGCCCTGCGGCCGGCCGGCCAGCGGCGTCCGGGCGGGGTCGGCGAGCAGGTGGGCGCCGAAGTCCTGGAAGTCCTTGAAGCCGGAGTCGCCGGGCACCACCACGACCTCGACCTCGCCGCTGAGCCGCGACAGCGGGGTCGTGGCGGTGAGCAGGGTGTGGTCGTTGTTCAGCTCGGCGGCGGCCAGGGCGGGCAGGCCCGACAGCGTGATTTTGGTGCCGGGGCCGAGCTGGTAGCCGGCCTCGCGGGCCGCCCCGGAGAACAGCAGCCCGGCGCGCGCCCAGCGGCGGCCCTCAGGGATGATCGCGAACCGGGTGCGCAGCCCCGCGGCGCCCGCGCCGACGCGCTGCGTGCCACACCCGGCCGCGCCCCCGGCCAGGCACGCGGCCGCGCCGAGCCCCCACGCGAAGAACCGCCGACGGCGCATGTGCCTCTCCCCCGAGCGCTCCGAGCCACTGCCTACAAGCAGTTATTGGCACGTTACGCCGGGCTACACATCTCTATCGAGGGAGCTTCTTGCCGATCCCGGCCATGAGGGAGGACGGCAGCGACCAGTCGCCCACCAGCTTGGGGCGGTCGGGACGCCAGTCGACCGCCTGCACCAGCCCCGGCGGCTCCAGCGGGAAGTCGCCGAAGAAGGCGCGGATCTCGGCGGGCGTGCGGTCGGTGCCGCCGCCGGGGTCGTCCGTGCCGGCGCCCCGGTAGCGCTCCCCGTCCTCCAGGCGGCCCATCGACGTGACGTGGGTGATCACGAGGTGGCTGCCGGGCGGCAGGCTCTCACGCAGCGCCGCCACCGCCCGCTGCGGGTGCGCCGCGTCGGGCAGGAAGTGCAGGATCGACACCAGCAGCACGCCGACCGGCTCGCGCAGATCCAGGAACCGGCCCGCCCCGGCCAGCACCGCGGCCGGATCCAGGAGGTCCGCCTGGACGAACGCGGCCCTGCCCGTATGTCCGAGCAGGGCCCCGGCATGCGCGGCGACGACCGGATCGTGATCGACGTAGACGACCCTGGCGTCCGGTGCGACCTCGTGCGCGCTGCCCTGGGTCGGCAGCCCGCTGCCCAGGTCGAGGAACTGGCGCACCCCGGCGGCGGCCACGTAGCGCACGGCGCGCTGGAGGAAGGCCCGGTTCGCCCGGGCCAGCGGAACCGCCTCCGGGATCAGCTCGGCGAGCTGCTCGATGGCCAGGCGGTCGACCGCGAAGTTGTCCTTCCCGCCGAGCATGTAGTCGTACATGCGTGCGAGATTGGGCGTCTCATGGTCCTGCCGCACACATCGAATTTATGCCGTCCGCAGCAAAATAACGAGGTTTGAGGCTGAAATAGAGCCTTTACTCGACGGTGACGCTCTTGGCTAGATTGCGCGGCTTGTCCACATCGCGGCCGAGCGCCACGGCGGCATAGTACGCGAGCAGCTGCAACGGGATCGTGAGCAGGATCGGGTCGAGCTCGATCTCGTTCTTCGGCACCACGATGACGTCGTCGGCCAGCTTCGCGCCGGGCTCGCGGTGGCCCACCATGAGCACCTGGCCGCCGCGCGCGCGGATCTCGCCGAGCGTGGTGAGGTTCTTGTCGAGCAGCTCGTCGTCCGGCACGATCGCCACCGTCGGCATGTCGGGGCCGATCAGCGCGAGCGGGCCGTGCTTGAGCTCGCTCGCCGGGTACGCCTCGGCGTGCACGTACGAGATCTCCTTGAGCTTCTGCGCGCCCTCCCTGGCCACCGGGTAGCCGCGCACCCGGCCCACGAACATCATGCTCGGGTGCTTGGCGTACTTCTGCGCCAGCTCGGCGATCTTGTCGCCCTGCGCCAGGATCTCCTCGATCTGCCCGGGCAGCCGGCGCAGGCCCTCCACGATGCGCCGCCCGTCGGCCGGCGACAGGTCGCGCACCCGGCCCAGGTGCAGCGCGAGCAGCGCGAACGCCAGCGACGTCGAGGTGAACGCCTTGGTGGAGGCCACCGACACCTCGGGGCCCGCGTGCAGGTAGATGCCGCCGTCCACCTCGCGGGCGATGGCGCTGCCGACCGCGTTGACGATGCCGATGACGCGCCCGCCCTTGCGCTTGAGCTCCTGCACGGCGGCGAGCGTGTCGTACGTCTCCCCCGACTGGCTGATCGCGACGTAGAGCGTGTCGGGGTCGACGACCGGGTTGCGGTAGCGGAACTCGCTGGCCGGCTCGGCGTCGGAGGGGATCCGCGCCAGCTCCTCGATGAGCTGCGCCCCGATCTGCCCCGAGTAGTACGCCGACCCGCACCCGATGATCTTCACCCGGCGGAAGGAACGGGTCTCGCGGGCGTCCATGTTCAGGCCGCCGAGGTGAGCCACGTGGAAGCGCTCGTCGAGCCGGCCGCTCATCGTGCGGGTGATCGTCTCGGGCTGCTCGGAGATCTCCTTGAGCAGGTAGTGCTCGTAGCCGCCGGTGTCGTAGTGCCCGGCGTCCCAGTCGACGGTCAGCGGCTCCTTGGCCGTCTCGCGGGCGTCGCTGGCGAAGGTGTGGAAGCCGTCGGCCTTGAGCACGGCCAGCTCGCCGTCCTCCAGGTGCACGACCTGGCGGGTGTAGCGGACCATCGCCGCCACGTCGGACGCGGCGAACATCTCCTTCTCGCCGATGCCCAGCACGATCGGGCTGCCGTTGCGCGCCACGACCACCTCACCGGGCCGCTCGGCGTCGATCACCGCGATGCCGTACGTGCCGACGACGCTCTTGAGCGTCTTCCTGACCGCCTCCTCCAGCGTGTCGTTCTCGTCGGCGGCCTTCGCGATCAGGTGCGCCAGCACCTCGGTGTCGGTCTCGGAGGCGAACTCCACGCCGTCGGCCTCCAGCTTGGCGCGCAGCTCGCCGGCGTTCTCGATGATGCCGTTGTGCACGACCGCGATGCGCTCGTCGGCCGACAGGTGGGGATGCGCGTTCACGTCGCTCGGCACGCCGTGCGTGGCCCACCGGGTGTGCCCGAGGCCCACTGTCCCCTTGAACCTGGCCGGCACCACCTTGGCCAGGTCGGCCACGCGGCCCTTCACCTTGCGGATCTTGAGCCCCCGGTTGGACACCACCACCCCGGCCGAGTCGTAGCCTCGATACTCCAGCCGCTGCATGCCCTCCAGCAGGATGGGTGCCGCGTCCCTAGGGCCGACGTAGGCCACGATTCCGCACATCGAGGTCTCCTCTTTATCCGTAAATGATCCTGCGCAGCTGCCGCAGGGACAGCTCCGGTGCCGCTACCCGGCGACCGCGTAATTCGCGGGCGATCCTCGGGAAGATCTCGTCGTTGGTGTGGCCGCGCGACTTCAGCTCCGCGTGGCGGCGCCGGACGTACTCCTCGGCGGACTCCGAGAAGTACGCCAGCACGTCGGCGACCACCCGCGCGGCCTCGCCCGGGCCCAAGGGGCTCGTCGCGGTGAGGTGCGCGATGAGATCTTCGTAGGGATGCCGCGCTGTTGACACAGACGAGGACACTACGGCTCTGGAACGAGACACGCCAACATCCTGCCCGATATCGGGCAGGAATTAACTACAACGCTTCTCAGGAGTCCGAGTGGAGTGCCAAGTTCGCCGGTGATCATGGCAAATCACATCTGTATCATCCGTCCCGTCTGACACATCCCTTTCTGGGAAAGGACACGGAGAGTAGTCGTCTCGTGACGTTCCTGGGGGAGATGTCATGCGCCTCTGGCTCACCGCCACCCTGATCGCCGGCACGCTCACCACGCCCGCCCACGCCCAGGCCGCCGGCCCGTCCGGGCGGCAGGCCGACTCCACCGCCGCCCCGGGAGGACCGGGACGGCCCGCCTTGGGGGGATCGGAACGGCGCGCCGGCGTCGCCGCGGCCCACCGCCACCCCGCCCACCCCGGCGAGCCGGGACGGCAGGCCGGGTCGGCCGGGCCGGGGGAATCGGGACGGCAGTCCGGGTCCGCCGCCGTCTCGGGAGAATCGGGACGGCAGGCCGACTTCGCCGCCGCCGCCCGGGAGTACGGCGTGCCCGTGAGCGTGCTGCTCGGCGTCTCGTACCTGGAGTCGCGCTGGGACTTCAACGGCGGGTCGCCGAGCACGGCGGGCGGCTACGGCCCGATGCACCTGGTGGACGCGTTCCCGGCCGACGCCATGGGGTCGCTGATCGGCGACGCGCTCGGCGACGCCCGCGGGGACGACTCCCGCCCGCTCCCCGGCACGGCCGCCATGGCCCCTGCCCCGTCTGCGGCCCGCCTCGCCGCGCCGCCCGTCACCCTGCCCGAGGCCGGCCGGCTCATCGGCGCCGACCTCGCCCTCGTGCGCTCGGACCCGGCCACCAACATCAGGGCCGGCGCCGCGCTGCTCGCCTCCTACCAGCGGCGGCCGAGCGCCGACCCCGCCGACTGGTACGAGGCCGTGGCCCGCTACTCGGGCTCGGAAGACGAGGCGGCCGCCCACGGGTTCGCCGACGAGGTGTTCGCGGTGATGCGAGAGGGCGTCGAGCGCCGCACCGATGACGGCTTCCTCGTACGGCTCGACCCCGTAGCCGGCCTGCCGTCCCCCGCCTCGGGAGCACCCGGCCTCCCGGGGCCCACCTCGGAAGCACCTGATCTCCCGGGACCCGCCTCGGGAGCAGCTGATCTCCCCGGACCCGCCTCGGGGGCTTCGAGCCTGCCCAAGCCCGCCTCGGCGGCCGACCTCCCGGAATCCGCCTCGGGCGAGGACACCGAGTCCACCACGCAGTTCGACCCGGACCCATCACCCCTGGAAGACGAGACCGACACCGACGCCGACTACCCGGACTACACGGACTATATGGACTACTCGAACGACCCCGACTTCCCTGACTACCCGGACCACTGGCGGGATCCGGAGGAGGAGCAGCCCCGGCAGAACGTCGAGAAGACGGGCGACGGCGGGCACGTGGAGTGCCCCGCCTCCCTGGCCTGCGAATGGATGCCCGCCCCCCACCGGCGCTTCGGCAAGAAGCACCACCGCGACTACGGCAACCACGACCACCTGAGCAGGGCACGGACCGTCGACTACATCATCATCCACGACACCGAGGGCGGCTACCAGGGCATCCCTTCCTTGATCCGCAACCCGAAGTACGTCAGCTGGCACTACACGATCCGCTCCCGCGACGGGCACGTCGCCCAGCACGTACGGACGAACGACATCGCCTGGCACGCCGGCAACTGGGACTTCAACACCCGTTCGATCGGGATCGAGCACGAGGGCTACCTGGCCAAGGCGGGCACCTGGTACACGGAGGCGATGTACCGCTCGTCGGCCAGACTCGTCAGATACCTGGCCCACAAGTACGACATCCCGCTCGACCGCGCCCACATCCTCGGCCACGACAACGTACCGGGCACCACCCCGAAGACCGTCGCCGGCATGCACGACGACCCGGGGCCGTACTGGGACTGGGAGCACTACTTCGAGCTGCTGAACCGGCCGCTCAAGGGCGCCAAGAACGGCGACTCCATCATGATCCGCCCGTCGTACGACAAGAACCGGCCGCGCTTCACCGGCTGCGTCAGCCGCAAGCCGGGCAAGGCGTGCCCCAGGCACGGCGCCTCGACGGTCTGGCTGCACAAGCAGCCGAGCGAATCGGCTCCCCTGGTCGACGACCCCGGCAAGCATCCGGGCAGGCCCAGCACGTACAGCGTGTACGACCACGGCGCCCGCGCCTCCACCGGCCAGCGCTACGCCGTGGCCGACCGGCAGGGCGACTGGACGGCGATCTGGTACCTGGGGCAGAAGGCCTGGTTCCACAACCCGCCCGCCAACCCCACGGCCGTCCCGGCCAGGGGCCCCCTCATCACGCCGCGCAGGCCCGGCACCAGGGTGTACGGCCGCGCCTACCCGGAGCGGTCCGCGTACAAGCTGGCGTCCTACCAGCCGCTGATCCCGCTCCAGTACAAGATCGGGCCCGGCCAGCAGTACGCGGTGGGCGACACGGTCACCGGCTCCTACTACGCCGCCGGCGCCTTCAGCCCGTCCAGACACGTCACCACCACGGGCCGGCTGCGTTACTACCAGATCCAGCTCGGCCACCGGGTGATGTTCGTGATGGCGAAGGACGTGCGCCTGATCCGGTGAATTCCGGGCCTCGTTGCGCACGGGCACTCCGGGAAGGCGATATGGTTTTCCCGTGGCCCGGCGCACGCAGCCCGGGTTCGCGCGGAAGTGGCTCAGTGGTAGAGCATCACCTTGCCAAGGTGAGGGTCGCGGGTTCGAATCCCGTCTTCCGCTCGGAGCAAGACTCCTGGTGGAGTGGCCGAGAGGCGAGGCAGCGGCCTGCAAAGCCGTCTACACGGGTTCAAATCCCGTCTCCACCTCGGCTGGTCCGGCGGACCCTCGGGATCCGCTAAGGTAAACACAGCACCACGCGGAAGTGGCTCAGTGGTAGAGCATCACCTTGCCAAGGTGAGGGTCGCGGGTTCGAATCCCGTCTTCCGCTCTGAGTGACAACTCAACACGGACGATTAGCTCAGCGGGAGAGCGCTTCCCTGACACGGAAGAGGTCACTGGTTCAATCCCAGTATCGTCCACCACGCTCCACCGGCCCTGGGTCACGGCACTGCCGCGACCCAGGGTTTTCTCATTGCACCAGAAAGTGGCGCACTCCTCGCGGGTCCCGGGAAGGGCGCGCTGAAAGGCTCAGTAGTAAAGGGAGAGGAGGTAGTAGGGGCTGTCCCATTCGCACTTGTACTTCTGCGCCTTGCCGGAGCTGACGGCGTAGAGCCCGACCGAGGTGCAGGTTTCGTAGAGCTTGTACACCTGGTAGGGATGCCAGGAAGCGGCGGCGGCGGGCGTGGCGGTCAGAGTCACCGTGGCGGCCGTGGCGGTGGCCAGGACGGCCAGTGCGTGCGCGGGCTTGCGCAGCAGGCCGAGTCGTCCTCGGAGCGCGTTCGTGAGGTTGGCAGACATGCTGAGTGTCCTCCTCTGTGTGAGGTGCCGCCTGACGTCAGGCGGCCGGTCCCCCAAGATCAGAATGATCATCTTGACAATCCGTGTCAAGACGGGACGGAACCACACCCGCCGAAGCCTCTCAGCCGGCGCCCGGCTTCACCTCAGGAGCCGAGCATCCACAACGACGCCATGGGGAGCGCACGCATCCTGTCACCGAAAGGCAGGACCTGCTCACCGGTATAGATCACGAACCCAGCGCGAAACCTCGCTCCGAGCCGGCCGGCCAGATGTCGTAGCCCACGAAAGTCGTCGCCTCGGACGGTTTCGGCGGCCTTGACTTCGATGCCGATCACTTCGCCCGACGCGTGCTCCAGGACAATGTCCACCTCCACCTGGTCGCGATCCCGGTAGTGGAAGAGTTGGACGGGTTCGGTGGTCCAGGTGAGCTGACGCGCCACCTCGCCGATGACGAAATTCTCCAAGAGCGGACCTACGGGAGCTGTGACATCCTTGGCGCGTTCGGGTGACATGCCGATGAGCCGACCGCCGAGCCCGCTGTCCGTAATGATCAGTTTGGGAGTGGAGATGGCTCGGCGCGTGAGATTCGACGACCAGGCCGGGATGCGTTTGATCACGAAGATCAATTCCAGCAGGTCCAGGTATCGGGAGAGCGTCACTCTGGGGAGGCCGACATCGCCTGCGATCGACTGAACTACGGCCAACCCCCCCATACGGGCCGCGATGACGCTCAGGAGCCGGCGCATCTCCGCCGGCCGTTCGATCTCGGAGATCTGGCGGACATCCCTGGTGATCAGGTCGGTGATGTAGGAGTCGAAGAACCTGGTGCGCCTGCGTCCAGGATCTCGCCGTACGGCCTCCGGATAGCCGCCGCGCAGCGCCCTGTCCACGTAGTCACGCTTGTGGAGTGGACAGGGCTGCATGGTGACATCAACACCATGCGCGAACACCTGGTCCACGAACCCATCGGGAGCCTTGTCGATTTCCCCTTGGGACAGCGGCCACAGCTCGACGGTTTCGGTTCGTCCGGGCAACGCGTCGGGGAGATCCCGTAGGTCCAGGAGGCGGGCCGAACCGGTGAGCAGGTAGCTGCCCGGACGCGGATCTCGATCCACCTGGCGTTTGATCGGCAGTAGCAGTTGCGGAGCCCGCTGAATCTCATCGATCAGCATCAGCCCGTCGTGCCGCACGAACGAGACGGGATCATCCTGGGCTGCGGCGAGAACCCCAGGATCGTCCAGGTAGAGCTGGCGAGCGTTGTCCGTCCGGGCGGCGATCAGTCCGGCCAGAGTGCTCTTTCCCACCTGCCGAGCGCCGTTGACGACGACCACCCGCGTGTCCGAGAGAGCTTCCAGCGTCATCGCCTCGGCGCGTCGTGAGAAGAGAGTCGGCTCTGTCACATGAACGAATGTTACCGCAGATCAACTGCTTACGTGGGCGTTCTGCCGAAGGTTACGTGGACACTCTGCCGCACCGATGATGGGCGTTCTGCCGCCCCTGAGGTGGGCGTTCTGCCGGACATGCTGGGCAGTCGCATGACCACCCCGGCAGGGCGACGGGTGAATGGGGGCCGGCCCGTCTACGGGGTGGTGACGATGGTTTCGACGCCTCTGTCGGTGAAAGGTTTCAGGGCTTCGGGGGTGGCGGCGGTGTCGGTGACGAGGGTCCAGGTGTCGGGCATGCGGGCCCAGGCGTGGAACGGGCGGCGGCCCAGCTTGGCGGCGTGGACCAGGAGGTAGACGTGGCGGGAGCGGGCCATCATCAGCTCCTTCAGCCGGGTCTGCTGCAGGCTGGCCTCGCAGATGCCGTCCTCCGCCGTCACCCCGTCGGCACCCAGGAACACCCGGTCGAACGACATCCTGCTCAGCGCCGCCTCGGCCAGCGGGCCGATGAAGCCCTGGCTCACGTGGCGCAGCGTGCCGCCCAGGCACTCGACGTGCACGCCCGTCGCCCCCACCAGTTCCTGCAAGGCGTTCAGGCCGGTGGTGGCCACCGTCAGGTCCGCCGCCTGGCGCAGTTCGTGGGCCAGGGCGCCGGTCGTGGAGCCTGAGTCGAGGAGGATGGTCTCGCCGGGGCGGATCCGGGCGGCGGCCCAGGACGCGATGGCGCGTTTGGCCTCGAAGGCCTCGCCGATGCGCTGCCGGAGCGAGGCCTCCGGGTGGGTGACGACGGCCATGGCGCCGCCGTACGTGCGGGCGAGCAGGCCGGCGGCCTTGAGATGGGCCAGGTCGCGGCGGATGGTGGAGGCCGTCACGCCGAGCTGGGCCGACAGCTCGTCGACGCTGGCCAGGCCCGTGGTGGTGGCCAGGCGGACGATCTCGTCGCGGCGAACCTGTGCTGCGCGGCCCATCGGTGGCGCCCCCTCCCTCACACGCCCCGCGCGGACGACAGCTCGGCCGCCTGGCGGAGGGCTTCGATCATGCTACCGGCGTCCGCCAGGCCCTTTCCTGCGATGTCGAAAGCGGTGCCGTGGTCCACGGACGTCCTGATCACCGGCAGGCCCACGGTGATGTTGACGCCCGCCTCCAGGCCCAGGATCTTCACCGGGCCGTGGCCCTGGTCGTGGTACATCGCCACGATCAGGTCGTAGTCGCCGCGCCCCGCGAGGAAGAACGCCGTGTCGGCGGGCAGCGGCCCGTGGACGTCCATGCCCTCGGCCTGGAGGCGCTCGACCGCGGGCACGATCTTCTCCTCCTCCTCGCCGTACCCGAAGAGGCCGTTCTCGCCCGCGTGCGGGTTGATGCCGCAGACGCCGATCCTGGGACGGGCGACGCCGGAGCCGCGGATGGCCGCCTCGCCCCGCCGGATGGTCCGCTCGACCAGGCCGGGCTCGATGCGGGCGACCGCGTCGATGAGGCCGATGTGGGTGGTGACGTGGATGACCTTCACCTTGGAGGTGGAGAGCATCATCGACACCTCCTCCGTGCCGGTGAGGTGGGCGAGCAGCTCGGTGTGGCCGGGGTAGACGTGGCCGGCGGCGTGCAGGGCCTCCTTGTTGAGTGGCGCCGTGCAGATCGCCTGTACGTCGCCGGACATCGCCAGCTCGCCGGCCAGCCGTACGTACTCGTACGACGCGTGGCCCGCCACCGGCGAGACCTTCCCCCACGGCAGGTCCTCGGGCAGCAGGCCCGGGTCGATGACGTTGATGCGCCCGGCCTCGAACACCGCCTCCCCGACGCCCGGCACGGTGACCACCTCCGGCCGCACGCCGAGGACTCCGGCGGCGCGGCGCAGGCGGGCGGCGTCGCCGATGACGACGGGGCGGCAGAACGCGGCGGTCTCGGGGGCGAGGAGCGCGCCGACGATCACCTCGGGGCCGACGCCGGCGCCGTCCCCCATGGTCACGGCGATGAGGGGTGTACGGGTGCTGGTGCTCATGTCAGCCAACGTCAGCCTTTCGGGTGCAGGTGGTCCGGATGCAGATGGTCGAGGTGGGTGGCCATGCGGAGGAGGCTGTCGGCGGCGCCGAAGCTGCCCGGTCTGGTGACCACCGAGTGGCCCTCCGGGGTGCGGCTGTGCACCGCGCCGTAGTGGACCTGGTCGAGGGGGATCAGCTCGCGGACGCCCAGCGCGTCCAGCACTCTCCTGGCGGTGCCGCCGCCGGTCAGCACCAGGTCGGCGGGCTCGTCCCCGAGCGCGTCGCGCACCACGGGGCCGAGGGTGCCGGTCACGGCGGGGCCTCGCGCGGTCAGCACGACGGCGCCCGCGGCCAGCGCCTCCCGTACCTGTCCGGCGGTCGCGGAGCTCGCTGGTGTGTCCAACTCGACGTGCACCGGCAGGTGCCTGGCTCCGTGCTCGACGAGCAGCCTGACCTGGTCGAGCGCGCCCGGCTCGGCCGTTCCGACCACCACCAGCAGCCGGCCGTTCCGGGGTGACGCCTCGCAGGACGCCGCTCCCCCGCCCAGCGCGCGGCCGAGCGCGGCGGCCAGGCCGCCCGCGCCCACCAGTCGCGTACGGCGGGAGCCGCGCAGCACGGCCGCCACGATGGCGTCGAGGTCGGCGTCGGTCTCCGCGTCGCACACGGCCACGGTCCCGGCCGCCGCGGCCGCCGCGGGGTCGGCGCCCACAGGCACGTGCACCCAGGGGACCTCGCCCAGCGCCTCGCCGACGGAGGCCGGGGCGGGACGGGATTCGGCGCGCCAGGCGCGCGTTTCGCGCAGGGGCACGCCTTGGAGGTACGGCACCCCGCCCACGACCGTACGGCCGGCGGACGGCAGCGCCGGGGCCAGGACGACTGGCGCGTCGAGGCAGGCGGCGACCGTGGCGGCCACGTTGCCGCGCAGCAGCGAGTCGACCTTGACGAAGACCCGCCGGTCGCCCGCCTGCCGCAGCGCCTCCCGTACCAGGTCATAGGTCCTGGGGTGGTGCCGGCTGTCGAGGTCCGCCACCACCACGGGAGCCGCCCCCGTCACGCCGGACAGCGCGATCCGGGCGGGACGCGCGGGCGACATGAGCGCCGCCGCCGTCTCCGCCGCTCCCGTGAGGTCGTCCGCTAGGGCGAGCACGTGACGCTTCCTCGAACTGCGTGAATCACGCGATGAGTATTGCACGAAACGCGCAGAATATGCCACAGTGGCCTGCGAGTCACGCGGACCCCTCCGCATCGCTCTCCATGACGACGTGCCCCTGTTCCATGGAGGGCCGAATGACCCGGTCCGCGCGTTCCGGAGGCGGGCGGCGTAGAGAGAGAGGTGGGGGCGCGGCGGTGGCGGGTGCGACGACCAGGTGGGGGCGCGGGCCGCGCGACGTCCGCGCCGCAGCGAAAGGAGCCCCTCGATGAGCCCCGAACCGGTGCTCGGGACCATGACGTTCGGCGACACCGTGGACGCCGGGACGGCCGGGCGGATGCTCGACCACGCGCTGGACGCCGGGGTGACCGGTGTCGACACGGCCAACGGCTACGCGGGCGGGGCCGCGGAGGAGATCCTCGGCGAGCTGCTGCGCGGCAGGCGTGACCGCGTCGTGCTGGCGACCAAGGCGGGCATCCCCCACCCCGACGCGGGCGAGCACGCGCCGCTCTCCCCCATCGGGCTGCGGGCGAGCCTGGAGGGCAGCCTGCGGCGGCTCCAGGTGGACCATGTGGACCTGTTCTACCTGCACCAGCCCGACCGGGCTACCCCGCTGGACGACACCCTCGCCACGGTCTCCGAGCTGATCGGCGAGGGGAAGATCGGCAGCCTGGGCGTGTCCAACCACGCCGCCTGGCAGATCGCCGCGATGACCCCCCGTCCCGTGGTCGCCCAGCAGCTGTACAACCTGCTGGCCCGGCGGATCGAGGACGAGTACGCGGAGTTCGCGCTGACCACCGGGCTGCGGACGATGGTCTACAATCCGCTGGGCGGCGGCCTGCTGACCGGGCGGCACCGCTTCGACCGGGCGCCGCGGAGCGGGCGGTTCGGAGACTCCAGGCTGGCGGAGATGTACCGGAAGCGGTACTGGGACGCCGGCCTGTTCAAGGCCGTCGAGGCGCTCGACGGGATCGCCGCGCAGGCGGGGCTGGCGCCGGCCGAGCTGGCGCTGCGCTGGCTGGCCGGCAGGCCCGTGGTCGGCGCGGTGCTGCTCGGCGCGTCCGGCGTGGACCAGTTGCGCGCCAACCTCGCGGCACTGGCCGCCGGGCCGCTGCCCGCCGACGTGGCCGCCGAATGCGACGCCGTGAGCGACACGCTCCGCGGCCCCATGCCCGCCTACAACCGATGAGAGCCCGAACCCCCGCGAAGGAGATCGACAACGCATGACCGCCATCGAGCTCGCCAGAAAGATCCGCAACCGCGAGCGGTGCGTCGGCTACTGGGTGGTGCTCGACGCCCCCATCGCCACCGAGCGCCTGGCCAGGCTGGGGTACGACTACGTCGCGCTGGACGCCCAGCACGGGCTGATCGGGCATTCGGGGCTGCTGGCCGGTCTCATGGCCGTGGACGCGGGCGGCCGGTCCGTCGGGCTGGTGCGCGTCGAGTCGGGCGAGGCGGCGGTCATCGGCCGGGCGCTCGACTTCGGCGCGGGCGGCGTGATCGTGCCGCTGGTCGACACCGCCGAGGACGCGGCCCGCGCCGTGTCGGCCGCCCGCTACCCGGGCCCGGCCGGGGGCCGCCGCTCGTACGGGCCCATGCGCTCGATGCTCAGGATCGGACCCACCCCGGCGGAGGCCGACGAGAGCGTGCTCGTGCTGGCCATGATCGAGACTCCGGAGGGGCTGGCCAACATCGAGGCGATCTGCGCCACGCCCGGCCTGGACGGCGTGTACGTCGGCCCGTCCGACCTGTGCCTGGCCGTGGGCGGCCGGTTCCCGAACGACCCGGAGGTCGCCGACGCGTTCGAGGCCGCGCTGGTGAGGGTCAGCAGGGCCGCCGAGGAGGCCGGGATCGCGGCCGGGATCCACAACCCGTCGGGCGAGCTGGCCGCCCGCCGCCTGGCCGAGGGCTACACGTTCGCCACCGTCGCCTCCGACCTCGTCCACCTGGAGCAGGCCGCCGCCGCGCACCTGAAGGCCGCGAAGGGCGAGTGAGGGCCCCGGTCACGGAGGCCATCGCGCCCGGGCCAGTGCTTCGGTGACGGCGAAGGCCATCGCGCCCGGGTCAGGGCCGGTCACGGAGAACGCCGTCGCGGCCGGGTCAGGGCCAGGTCTTCGCCTGCGCCTCGAACAGCTCCCGGTCGCTCTCCACCGGCAGCACGCACAGCAGGTGCCCGCCGGGCGCCCGCAGCACGCGGCACTCCTCCCACCGCGTCACCTCCGTCGCGCCCAGCTCCAGCAGCCGCCGGGTCTCGGCCTCCACGTCGTCGGTCTCGATGTCGACGTGGAAGCGCGGCGCGTCGTCCACGGCCTGCACCGCCAGGTCGAAGCCGGCGACCGCCCCGGGCAGCGAGGTGAACTGCTCGTAGCCGGGGAGCGGGCGCGGGCTGACCCCGAGCGCCCCGGCCCAGAAGTCCGTCGCCTGCCCTGCCTCGGACGCGGGGGTGTCGATCAGGAGGGCGTAGAGCCGACTGCGATGCATCCGATCACTTTAGGCTCACAGGCCGTTCGCGTCGATGTCGGCGAGGGTGCGGCGGGCGACGGCGAAGGCGGCGTTCGCCGCCGGGACCCCGCAGTAGACGGCCGTCTGGAGCAGCACCTCCTTGATCTCGTCGCGGGTGAGCCCGTTGCGTAAGGCGGCGCGTACGTGCATGGCCAGCTCCTCCAGCTGGCCGCGCGCGACGAGGGCGGTGAGCGTGACGCAGCTGCGGGTGCGTCGGTCGAGGCCGGGCCGGTTCCAGATCTCGTCCCAGGCGTAGCGGGTGATCAGCTCCTGGAAGTCGCGGGTGAAGTCCGTGGTGGCGGCGACGGCCCGGTCGACGTGCGCGTCGCCCAGGACCTCGCGCCTGGTGCGCATGCCCGCCTCCAAGCCGCCGCCGGAGTCCGCGAGGTGCGCGGCGATGGCCTGGGTGACCGGCTCGGGGCGTTCCACGTTGGCCAGGTGCGAGGCGTGCGGCACCACGGTCAGGGACGCGCCGGGGATGCCGCCGGCCAGCGTGAGAGCGTGGTCGAGCGGGGTGGCCGGGTCCTCCGCGCCGGCGATCACCAGGGTGCGCGCGGTGATCTCGCCCAGCCTGCCGGTCAGGTCGAAGGCGGCCAGGGCCTCGCAGCAGGCGGCGTACGAGCGGGCGTCCACCTCCGTCAGCTGGTCGAGGACCCACTGGCCGTCGAAGCCGGGCGTGAACCAGCGGGTCCGCAGCGTCGGGACGAGTGCCGCCACCCCCTTGCCGCGCACCAGCGCCGCCCGCCCGTGCCACGGCCCGGGCTCGCCGAACCTGGCCGAGCTGCAGCACAGCACCAGCTCGCGTACCGGCGCGCGGGTGGCGATGGTGGCGGCGATCGCGCCGCCGAGCGAGATGCCGCCGGCCGCGAACCGCTCGTCCTCCACGAGGTCCAGCACGGCCTGCGCCAGGTCGCCGACCGTGAAGTCCTTGGCGGGGGGCGAGCCTCCGTGGCCGGGCAGGTCGTACCTGAGGACCCGCCAGCTGTCGGTGAGCGCGGGCAGCTGCGGCCGCCAGATCTCCATGGTGGTGCCGAGCGAGGGGCCGAGCACCAGCAGCGGCGCGCCGGACGGGCCGTCGACGCGGTGGTGGAGTTTCACGGTTGCTCCCGGTAGGTGGCGAGAATGCGGTCGATCAGCTCGGAGGCGGCGCCCAGGTAGGCCCCGGGGTCGAGCAGGTCGTCGGGCGCGGTCGCGTCGCCGGAGAGCACCCGCTTGAGCGTCTCCGGGTCGAGGTGGGCGGCGAGGCGTTCGGCGACCAGCCCGCCGCCGGTCCGCCCGGCGTTGGCGCGCATCCGCTCGGGGAAGACCCGCAGGCCGGCCACCAGCTCGGCGGCGGTCTCGGCCGCGCCGCCGGTGAGGCGCAGCGCCTCGCGCAGGGGCAGCCACTCCGCCTGCCAGGCGCCGGCGGCCCGCTCGTGCTCGCCGATCTGGCCCAGCACCTGCGTGTACGCGGGCACCTGGAGCGCGGCCGAGCGCACCAGCACGGACAGCGCCGGGTTGCGCTTCTGCGGCATGGCCGACGAGCCGCCGGCCGACGACTCGGCCACCTCGCCGACCTCGGTCTGGGCCAGCAGGACGATGTCGGTGGCCGGCTTGCCGAGCGCCCTGGCCGTATCGGCGAGCGCGGCGCCCAGCTCGGTGACCGGGGAGCGCTCCGCGTGCCAGGGCGCCGGGGGCACCGCCAGCCCGATCTCCTCGGCGAACACCTCGACCAGCAGCAGCTCGCCGCCGGGGGCCGGGGCCCGCTCGGCGAAGGCGGCCAGGGTGCCGGCCGCGCCGCCCAGCTGGGCGGGCAGGCGCAGTTCGCGCAGCCGGGCGCGGGCGCGCAGGAGCCCGGCCAGCCATCCGGCCGCCTTCAGCCCGAACGTCGTCGGCACGGCCTGCTGGCCCAGCGTCCTGGCGGCCATCACCGTGCCCCGATGCCGCTCGGCCAGCCCGGCCAAGGTCCGCATGATCTCGCTCAGATCGCCCACGAGCGCGCGTACCGCCCGGGTGGCGACGAGCATGGCGGCGCTGTCCAGGATGTCCTGGCTGGTCGCCCCCAGATGCGCGTACGAGGCCGCGCCCGGCACGGCCCGCCGCAGGTCCGACACCAGCGGGACCACCGGGTTGGCCGACTGGCGGGCGCGCCTGGCCAGGTCCGCCGGGTCGAGGACGAGGCCGGCGGCGGCCCGGTCGACGGCGGCGGCGGCCTCGGCCGGGATCAGCTCCAGGCGGGCCTGGGCGCGGGCGAGCGCCGCCTCGGCCTCCAGCATGGCCCGCAGCCAGGCCGCGTCCGAGGTGATCTCCTCCGCCCGCGTGCCCGCCCGGACCGGCGCGAGCAGGCCGCCGTCAGGATCCACGGTCACAGCTCCGTGTCGAACGGCAGGCCGACGTAGTTCTCCGCGAGGGTCGTGGCCGCCGCCTCGGACGAGGTCACGTAGTCGAGGTACGACAGCTGCAGCCGCCGCCCGTACGGGTCGTCCTCCTCGAACGTGTGCAGCAGCGTCGTCATCCACCACGAGAAGTGCTGCGCCCGCCACACCCGCTTCAGGCACGCGTCGGAGTAGCCGTCGAGCAGCGCGGTGGAGCCGTCCGCGAAGTACGCGGCCAGCGCCTCGGTGAGCACGCGGACGTCGGCCACGGCCAGGTTGAGCCCCTTGGCGCCGGTCGGCGGCACGATGTGGGCGGCGTCGCCCGCCAGGTAGAGCCGGCCGTACTGCATGGGCTCGGCCACGAAGGCCCGCATCGGCGTGACGCCCTTCTCGGTGATCTCGCCGGTCGTCAGGTCGAAGCCGGGCACGCTCTCCAGCCGGGCCTTCAGCTCGGCCCAGATCCGCTCGTCCGGCCAGTCGTCGATGCTCGTGTCGGCGGGGACCTGCAGGTAGAAGCGGCTGATCGTGGGCGAGCGCATGCTGTGCAGGGCGAAGCCGCGTTCGGTCCTGGTGTAGATCAACTCCTCGGAGGACGGCGCCACCTTGGCCAGGATGCCCAGCCAGGCGAAGGGATAATCCCGCTCGTAAACGCTCAGAACGCCGTCGGGGATGGCCGGCCTGGACACGCCGTGGAAGCCGTCGCAGCCGGCGATCACGTCGCAGTCGAGCCGCTCGCCGCCGAAGGTCAGGTACGGGCCGGTGCCCGCCCCGGGGTCCAGCCCGTGCAGGGCCACGTCCTCGACCTCGAAGCGCACGTCGCCGCCCGCCGCGAGCCGGGCCGCGATCAGGTCCTTGACCACCTCCTGCTGGCCGTACACGGTGATGGCGCGGCCCGGCACGAGCTTCTCGAACGCGATGCGGTGGCCCGCGCCGCCGTACCTGAGCTCGATGCCGTGGTGCGGCAGCCCCTCGCGCAGCATGCGCTCGCCGACGCCCGCCTCGACCAGCGTGTCCACCGTGCCCTGCTCCAGCACCCCGGCCCGCACCCGCCGCTCGACGTACGCGCGGCTGCGCTTCTCCAGCACCACGGAGGAGATGCCGCGCAGGTGGAGCAGATGGGAGAGCAGGAGTCCGGCGGGGCCCGCCCCGATGATCCCGACCTGAGTTCGCATGACGGAAGCATCCTGCCTCGACCGCGGTTTGGCCGAGGCCGTCCTTCCGCTCAGTGGAAGAACGGTGCAGGATTGCCGCATGGCAGGAGGAGCCCGCGAGCCCGGGCGATCGGTGGCGTCGAAGGTGCTGGCCGTCCTCGGCGCGTTCGGCCCGGCGCATCGGGAGCTCACGCTGACCGAGGTGGCCAGGCGCGCGGGGCTGCCGCTGAGCACGGCGCACCGGCTGGTCGCCGAGCTGGAGGAGTGGCAGGCGCTGAGCCGCGCGCCCGACGGCCGGCTGCGCGTGGGGCTGCGCCTGTGGGAGCTCGGCCAGCTCGCGCCCGCGCCGCTGCACGACCTCGCGCGGCCCTGGCTGCAGGAGCTGTTCGCGAGCACGGGCGAGAACGTGCACCTGGCCGTCCGCGACGGGCTGGAGGTGCTGTACGTGGACAAGGTGTACGGCAGGCGCGCGGTGCCGATCGTCTCCAGGACCGGCGGGCGGCTGCCGATGCACCCGACGGGCGTGGGCCGGGCGCTGCTGGCGTACGAGCCGGACTGGTTCGTGCAGTCCTACCTGGCCCGCCGGCTCGAACGCCCGACCCGGCACACGATCACCGAGCCGGGGCGGCTGGCCAGGGAGCTTTCGGCGGTGCGGGCCCAGGGCTACGCGCTGACGTACGAGGAGATGACCCTGGGCAGCTGCTCGGCGGCGGCGCCGATCGTGGTGACGGGACGGCCCGTGGCGGCCGTGGGCATCGTGCTGTCCTCCCGGCGCGCCCGCGAGCTGCCCCGCCTGGTCGAGCCGCTGCTGGCCACCGCGACGGGGATAGCCGCGGGGATCGCGCGGGCTACTCGCCCAGCTTCTGGATCCGGTCCTTGAACAGCGTCGTCGCGATGGCCGCCTTGTGCGGCTGCCCCTTGAGGAACGCCTGCGCGAAGCTCTTGGCCTGCTCGTAGGAGACCTTGCCGGGCATGGGCGGCTCGTTGGGGTTGACGTCCACGTCCACCAGGGCCGGGCCGTCGTGCGCGAGCGCCTGCCCGATCGCGTGGGCCACGTCCTCCGACTTGGTGATCTTGGCTCCGAAGCCGCCGCAGGACCTCGCCCAGGCCGAGAAGTCGGCCTCCGGCTGGGCGAAGCGCACGCCGTGCTCGGGGAAGCCGAGCACCATCTGCTCCCACAGGATCTGGCCGAGCGAGTTGTTGTTGTTGACGATCACCTTGATCGGCAGGCGGTGCTGGGCGGCCGTCAGGAACTCGGCCATCAGCATCGCGAAGCCGCCGTCGCCGACGTACGCGATGACCTGCCGGCCGGGGAAGGCGTGCTGGATGCCGATGGCGTACGGGAGGCCCGGAGCCATCGTGGCCAGCGTGCCGGACATGTAGAACTCGCGCCCGCCCCTGATCGTCCAGTGCCGGGCCGCCCAGGTGGCGATGGTGCCGCTGTCGCAGGTGAGGATGGCGTCGTCGGTCGCGAGCTGGTTCAGGACGGACATGGCGTACTGCGGGGCGATGGGGTCGCGGTCCGGGTTCTCCAGATCCTCCATCTCCGCCCGCCACTTGGCCATCATCTTCTGATATTTCGCGAGGTGAGCGCTTCCGTCCCGGCGGGAGAGCAGCGGCAGCAGCGCCCGCAGCCCCTCCTTCGCGTCGCACACCACCGGCACGTCGGTCGGGATCCGCGACCCGGCCCTGGTGGGCTCCACCTCGAACTGCACCACCCGCGCCTGCTCGGGCAGGAACTTCGAGTAGGGGAAGTTCGTGCCCACCATGAACAGCACGTCGGTGTCGTCCATCAGCTCCTCGCTCGGCCGGGTGCCGAGCAGCCCGATCCCGCCGGTCGTGTACGGGGATTCGTCCGGGAGGACCGCCTTGCCGAGCAGGGTCTTGACCACGGGCGCCTGGAGCGCCTCCGCCACGGCCAGCACCTCCTCCCGCGCGTGCAGCGCCCCCTGCCCGACGAGCATGGCGGGGCGCTCGGCGCGGTTGAGCACCTCGGCCGCCCGTTCGAGGTCGGACCGCCGCGGCAGGCCGGGCGGCTGGAGGTAGACGGGCGCGGTCTCGGGCGGGCGCACGGGAGCCACGGTCCGGTACGGCTCCGCGTCGGCGTCGGCCACCTGGATGTCGTTGGGCACGGTGATGTGGGAGACCCCGCGGCGCGCGTAGGAGGTCCTGATCGCCAGGTCCACCAGCGTGGGCAGCTGGGCGGGGTTGGTGACCATCATGTTGTACTCGGCCACGTCGGCGTACAGCCGGTCCAGGTGCACCTCCTGCTGGTAGCCGGTGCCGAGCACGGACGTCTCCTGCATGCCGGTGATCGCCAGCACGGGGACGTGGTCCAGCTTGGCGTCGTAGAGGCCGTTGAGCAGGTGGATGCCGCCGGGGCCGGAGGTGGCCAGGCACACGCCGATGCGCCCGGTGGCCTTGGCATGAGCGGTGGCCATGAAGGCCGCCGCCTCCTCATGGTGGACGAGGACGAAGCGCACCCGGTCACGGTGGCGCCGCAGCCCCTCCATGATGCCGTTGATGCCGTCGCCCGGCAGGCCGAAGACGGTGTCGACACCCCATTCGGCGAGCCGTTCTATCAGGGATTCAGATGCGATTCGAGCCATGGGAGCGGCACTACCCCACCTGGCGGCCGACAGACGCCTTTACCAGATTCCTTGTCATTTCAGAGGATTCGCGGGTAGGGGGGCCGCATGCGCATTCTGGTCACCGGAGCCACGGGCACGCTGGGCCGCGCGCTGGTGCCCGTCCTGCTCAAGGCGGGTCACCAGGTGCGCGCGCTGAGCCGTACCAAGCGGCAGAGCGGTGGCGAGGTCGAGTGGGTCTGGGGCGACCTCGTCTCCGGCAGCGGCCTCGCGGAGGCCGTCCGGGACGCCGAGGTGATCGCGCACCTCGCCACGGGCGGGCGCAGGGGCCGCGGCGCGGTGGACGTGACGGGCACCCGCCGGCTGGTCGCCGCCGCCCGCGAGGGGGGCGGCTATCCGCATCTGATCTACACCTCGGTCGTCGGCGCCAACCGCCTCGCCACCGGCCATCTCCGGCACAAGCTGGAGGCCGAGCGCCTGGTCTCGGAGAGCGAGCTGGGCTGGACGGTGCTCCGCGCCACCGCCTTCCACCAGTGGCTGGAGCGGCGGCTGAACGGCTTCGAGTCGCTTCCGGTGCTGGCCGTCGACCGCACCGTGCCCTGGCAGCCCGTGCACGCGCGCGAGGTGGCCGAACGGCTCACCGGGCTGATCGACGCCGGTCCGGCGAGGGACGAGATCGAGTACGGCGGGCCGCAGGTGCTCGACACCGAGGATCTGGTCAGGACGTGGCTGCGGGCCAGGAACCTGCGCCGCCCCTGCCTGCCGGTGCGCTACCCCGGCGGCCTGTACGCGGCCCAGCGCGCCGGCGAGCTGCTGACGGAGGCGACGCCCACGGGCGAGATCACCTGGCGCGACTACCTCTTCCCGATCGTCGAGCTGTCCGACGACTTCGGCTCCGAGCACACCGCGTCTCCCACGAGCCCGGCCAACCAGCCGGAGCACGACCCCGACCTGCGCGTCTACGGCGGCGACGAGGGGTACGAACGGCCGACACGAAGCTAGCCCGCTGCGCCGTTCTGTTACATATCGTCCACTTGCTCCGCATATGCCGGTAATAAAGAATGTGTTCGGTGACGAACGGCATCCCGCTGACCAAGGACTTCGCCAACGGAGGGGTCTCCTTCTGGTACCGGCAGATCGGCCTGCCCGGGCGGCGTCCCGCGCTGCCAGGGCCGCGCTCGTACGACGTCGCCATCGTGGGCGGCGGCTACACCGGCCTGTGGACCGCGTACTACCTGAAGAAGGCCGACCCCGGGCTGCGCATCGCGATCCTGGAGCGGGAGTTCGCCGGTTTCGGGGCGTCGGGGCGCAACGGCGGCTGGCTGTCCGCCGAGTTCGCCGGGTCCCGCGAGCGGCACGCCGCGGCGCGCGGGCGCCAGGCCATGATCGACCTGCAGCACGCCATGTTCCGGGCCGTGGACGAGGTCATCGCCGTGACCCGCGAGGAGGCCATCGACGCCGACCTGCACAAGGGCGGGCTGGTCCACGTCGCCACCAACCCGGCCCAGCGGCGCAGGCTCCGCGAGGAGGTGGCCGACCTGCGCGCCTGGGGGTACGGCGAGGACGACATGCGCCTGATGGACCGCGACGAGCAGCGCGACCGCATCCAGGTGGCCGGCACGCTGGAGGCCGCCTACTCGCCGCACTGCGCCCGCGTCCAGCCCGCCAAGCTGGCGGTCGGCCTGGCCGAGGCGGTGGCCCGGCTGGGCGTGGACATCTTCGAGAACACGACCGTGACCGCGATCCGCCCGCGGCGGGACGGCGCCCAGGCGGCGGCCGTCACGACGCGGGGCGCCGTCACGGCCGACTACGTCATCCGCGCCACCGAGGGCTTCACCGCCTCGCTGGCCGGCCAGCACCGGCAGTGGCTGCCGATGAACAGCTCCATGATCGTCACCGAGCCGCTGCCGGCCGACGTGTGGAAGCACATCGGCTGGCAGGGCAGGGAACTGCTCGGTGACCAGGCGCACGCCTACATCTACGCGCAGCGCACCGCCGACGACCGGATCGCGATCGGCGGGCGGGGCGTGCCCTACCGGTTCGGCTCGCGTACCGACGTGCGGGGCGCCACCCAGCGGCGGACGGCGGCGCTGCTGTGGCGGATGCTGGTCCGGCTGTTCCCCGCGGCTGCCGACGCGCGGATCCAGCACTCCTGGTGCGGCGTGCTGGGGGTGCCGCGCGACTGGTGCTCGACGGTCCACCTCGACCACGCGACCGGGCTCGGCTGGGCGGGCGGCTACGTCGGCAGCGGCGTCACCACGACGAACCTGGCCGGGCGCACGCTCCGCGACCTCGTGCTGCGCCGGGACACCGAGCTCACCGCGCTGCCGTGGGTCGGGCGCCAGGTGCGGCAGTGGGAGCCGGAGCCGCTGCGGTGGACGGGCGTGCAGCTGATCTACGCGCTGTTCCGGGCCGCCGACCGGCGGGAGAACGACCACGGCACCACCACCTCGCCGTACGCCCGCCTGGCGAACCTGATCTCGGGCCGCTGAACGCCGCTTCCGGGCGGAACGAGGTGGCTCACCGGCTTCACTCGAGAACCGGGTAGCTCACCGGCTCACCCGAGAACCGGGTAGTTCGCCCTGATGACGCCGTGCGGGTCGCGCGCCCTCTTGAGGTCGCGCAGCCTGGCCAGCGTCTCGCCGGGGAACGCCGCCGCGGCCTGCTCGTCGCCGTGCAGCATCGTGTACGGCTTGCGCCCGCTGGTGAAGGGCACCAGCTCCTTGCCCAGCCGCCCCAGGCGCTCGGCCGTCGCCTCGCCGGGCCGGCCGAAGGCGTAGACCAGGTACGGCTCGTCCAGGTGCCCGGCGGCGCCGCCACCCGCCGCGGGCCTGGCCAGCGCGCCGCCGAGGTGCCGGATCTGCACCCCCGTCAGCGGGTCGATCGGCTCGCCCAGCAGCACGCCGGCGACCTGGTCGTCCAGCCCGGTCAGCAGCTCGCAGCGGCTGGTGCCCGGCGAGGGGTCGGTCGGCTCGTCGCAGATGGAGCCCAGCTCGGCCACCGGCAGCGGCCGCCTGGTGTCGCCGACGGCCCCGCCGATCCGCTCGAAGGGCCGCAGCAGCCCGCCGGGGTCCCGGCCGAGACACGTGCTGTCGATCATGACGAAGCCGGGGCCGCCGGGGATCTGGAGCAGGTCGAACCAGACCGTCAGCTCCTCCGGCGCGGACGCCGTGACCTCGCGGAAGGCGTCCAGCACCGCGGGCGCCCGCTCGATCGGCCACGTGATCCGCCCGCCGTACAGGGAGGGGGCGGGCCGCAGCTCGAACTCCATCGCGGTCACGATCGCGAAGTCGCCGCCGCCGCCCCGCAGCGCCCAGAACAGCTCGGGGTCGCCGCCGGCCGTCACCCTGATCCGCCTGCCCTCGGCGTCCACCGCGTCGAAGGCCCGCACGGTGTCGGCGGCGAAGCCGTACGCCCTGCTGAACCAGCTCAGCCCGCCGCCCAGCGTGTAGCCTGCCACGCTCACCACGGGAGAGCTTCCGGCCAGGCCGGTCAGGCCGAGCGGGCTCGCCGCCGCCAGCACCTCTCCCCACCGCACGCCCGCGCCGACGCGGGCCACCCCGTCGTGGATCTCCACCCCGCCGAGCCCGCGCGTGCGCAGCAGGATCGCGCCCTCGGTGTCGCCGGAGGCGCCATGGCCGCTCGGCTGGGCCGTCACCGCCAGCCCGTGCAGGCGGGCGTAGCCGATCGCGGCCGCCACGTCGTCGGTGTCCGCCACGTCGACGACCGCGCGCACCCGCTGGTCGACGGCCACGTTCCACGGCGTGCGCGCCTCGTCGAAACCCTCGTCGCCGGGGAGGAGCACGCGGCCGTTCATCAGGTTCTTCAGCTCGTTCATGCCACCAGGGTGCGTTTCGGCGCTTGGGATCGAGTTGGGGTTGACTTGGGCGCGTGGAGTTCAGATTGTTCGGTCCGCTTGAGGTGGACGACGCCGACGGCAACCCGCTCGACCTCGGCACCCGCAAGCAGCGGGCGGTGCTGGCCAGGCTGGCGCTCGAGCCCGGTCGCGTCGTGCCGCTCGACCGGCTCGTCGAGGAGCTGTGGGCCGGGGAGGCGCCGGCCAAGGCCACGGCGACGCTGCAGGCGTACGTCTCGCACCTGCGGCGGGTGCTGGAGCCGGACCGCAGGCCGCGCACGCCGCCCCAGGTGCTGCTCACCCGCGAGCCCGGCTACCTGCTGAACGTCACGCCCGGCCAGACCGACGTGGGCCGCTTCGCCGCGTGGGCCGCCGACGGCGCGCGCCTGGTGCAGCGGGGCCGGCCCGCGGAGGCCGCCGCGGTGCTGGACCGGGCTCTCGCGCTGTGGCGCGGGGAGCCGCTGGCCGAGTTCCCCGACCTGGCGTCGGCGGCGTCCGCGCGGCTGGCGGAGCTCCGGCTGGCCGCCGAGGAGGACCGGCTGGCGGCCCGGCTCGCGCTGGGCGAGGCCGGCGTGGCCGACCTGGAGGCGCTGACGGAGGCGCATCCCTACCGGGAGCGGGCGTGGGGGCTGCTGGTGCTCGGGCTGTACCGGGCGGGGCGGCAGGCGGACGCGCTGGCGGCGCTGCGCAGGGTGCGCGCCCTGCTCCGCGACGAGCTGGGGATCGAGCCGGGGCCCGAGCTGAGGCGGCTGGAGCGGGCCGTGTTCGAGCAGTCGCCCGAGCTGGACGGGCCCGCGACGCCCGGCGCGGAGCCCGGTGCGCCGGCCGGCTCCCAGGCAGATCGCCCTGCCCGGCTCGTCGCCAGGCAGTCCGAGCTGAGCACCCTGGAGGGCCTGCTGGCCGAGGCCAGGCGGGGCAGGGGCGGGCTGGTGCTGGTCACCGGCGAGGCCGGCATCGGCAAGACGAGCCTGGCCAGGGCCGTCGCCGACCTGGCCGCGGCCCGCGGCTTCAGGGTGGAGTGGGGCCGGTGCCTCGACGGCGGCGGCGCTCCGGCGTTCTGGCCGTGGACCCGCGCGGGGCTGATCCCGCCGTCCCCGCAGGCCGAGCTGTTCGACCTGTACGACGCCGTCCTGGCCGAGCTGCGCAAGGGCCCCCTGCTGGCGATCATCGAGGACCTGCACTGGGCCGACGCCTCCTCGCTGAAGCTGCTCGGCCACGTCGCGGGCGAGCTGGCCGGGACCTCCGCGCTCGTCGTGGTCACGCTCAGGCCCGAGCCGGGCGACCACCCCGAGCAGCTGCGCCAGACCCTGGGCACGCTGGCCAGGGAGGGCCGCAGGCTGCCGCTGGAGCCGTTCGGCGCCTCGGACGTACGCGACTACCTGCGCCTGCACGGCGTGGCGGCCGACCCGGGCGAGCTGCTCGACCGCTCCGGCGGCAACCCGTTCTACCTGGCCGAGCTGCTGCGCCTGCCCGAACGCGAGCGCCACCTCGTCCCGCCGGGCGCCCGCGACGTCATCGAGCGCCGCCTGGCCCGCCTTCCCGAGACCACCCGGGAGCTGCTGCGAGCCGCCGCCGTCGCGGGTCGCGAGGTGCCGCTGGACCTGCTGGCCGCGCTCGCGGACCGTCCCGTCGAGGAGGTCATGTCGCATCTGGAGCCCGCGCTGGCCGCCGGGCTGCTGGTCGAGGCGGCCGGCTACCGCTTCTCCCACGCACTCGTACGGCAGGCGCTCGACGCGGGCCTCACCCGGCTGGACCGGGCCCGCCTGCACCTGCGGGCCGGCGAGCACCTGGAGACCGCGGCCGGGGCCGATCCCGCGATCCTGGCCGGCCACTTCGCCGACGCGGCCACGCTGGGCGGGGCGGCCAAGGCCGTCACGTACGCCGCGCGGGCGGCACGGCAGGCGGCGGCGCGGCACGGCTACGAGGAGGCCGTCCAGCTGTGGGAGCTGGCGCTCGGCCACCTCCCGCCCGGCGACTCGCCCGGCCGCTGCCGCGCGCTGACCGAGCTGGGCCAGGTCCGCCGCACCATGGGTGACGCCGAGGCCGCCCACCGCGACCTGGCCGAGGCCGTCGGCCAGGCGCAGCGGCTGGGCGACAGGGAGGCGCTGGCGGAGGCGATCTCGGTCTTCGGCGGCCTGTCGGTGTGGAACTGGCGTCCGTACGGGACGGTGGACGAGGACATGGTCGCCATCCTGGAGGACCTCCTGGCGGGCGATCTCGACGACCCGACCAGGGCCGCGCTCCTCGGCACGCTCGGGACCGAGCTGTACTACGGCCCCCGCCGGGCCGAGGGCGAGCGGCTGGCGCTCGGCGCGATCGACCTGGCCCGCCGCTCGGGTGACTCCATGCTGCTGGCGCGGGCGCTCAACAACTACCTGATCGCGAGCTTCGTCCCCGGCCGGGTGGCCGAGCGGCTCGCCGCGGCGGACGAGATGCTGGCCCTGCCCGGCCTGTCGAGGGAGGCCCGGCTGGTGGCGCGGGTGCTGCGCATGTCGTGCCTGCTGCGCGCGGGCGAGCTGGAGGAGTGGCGCGCGGACCTGGCCCGCTGCGAGCAGCTGCTGCACGAGGTCGGCAGGCCCGAGCTGGAGGCGATGGTCCGCGTGTCCCAGACCGCCGACCACGCCCTGCACGGCCGCTGGGCGGACGCCGAGGCGCTGGCCGAGCACTTCCCCGTGATCGCGTTCGGGGCGAGCCTGTGGGGCCAGGAGGCCCGCCGCCTCGGCGCCCTCTACACGTGCCGCCACGGCCAGGGCCGGGTGGCGGAGCTGGTCGACGAGCTGGTGGCGGCGGGCGACCGCCCGTTCATGAGCGTGGTACGGCCGCTCGCCGTGCTGGCCTGCCTGGACGTCGGGCGTACCGAGCAGGCGCGGCGGCTGGTCGAGCGGTGGGGTGTGGATCTGCGGGAGGACTGGGTGGCGGACTTCCTGCAGCCGGTCTGGGGCCTCGTGGCGGCCCGGCTCGGCACGCCCGACCCCGGGGAGATGTACGAACGGCTGCTGCCGAGCTCGGGGCGGCTCGTCATCATGGGCATGGGCAGCGCGGCCCTGGGCTCCGTGGACGACGTGCTGGCCGAGCTGGCGTTCTCGCTCGGCCGTACGGACGAGGCCGTGAAGCACAACGAGGCCGCCATCACCCTCCACCACCGCCTCGGCCTCACCTACTGGGAGTCCCAAGCCCGCACCCGCCACGCCGACCTGACCCAGTAAGCGCCTTATCGGCCTTGTCGGTGGGCCCACGTATCGTGACCGTATGCCGGTCATCGAGGTCGCGGGCCGCGAGGTCCGCATCACCAGCCCTGACAAGGTGGTCTTCCCGCGCAGCGGCCACACCAAGCTCGACCTGCTCCGCTACTACCAGGCCGTGGGAGAGGCCGCGCTGCGGGGCGTGCACGGGCGGCCTATGGTGCTCAAGCGGTTCGTGCACGGCATCGAGAAGGAGGCCTTCTTCCAGAAGCGGGCTCCCGCCAAGCGGCCCGACTGGATCGAGGTGGCCGAGCTGAAATACCGCTCGGGGCTCAGCGCCGAGGAGGTGGTCTGCACCGACCTGGCCCAGCTGCTCTGGGTGGTCAACCTGGGCTGCGTCGACCTCAACCCCCACCCGGTCCTTTCCGACGACCTCTCCAAGCCCGACGAGCTGCGCATCGACCTCGACCCGGTGCCCGGCGTCGAGTGGGCCGACGTGCTGGCGACCGCGCAGGTGGCCCGTGAGGTGCTGGCCGACCACGGCCTGGTCGCCTGGCCCAAGACCTCCGGGTCGCGCGGTTTCCACGTCTACGCCCGGATCGAGCGGCGCTGGCCGTTCGCGAAGGTGCGCAAGGCGGCCGAGACGGTGGCCCGCGAGGTCGAGCGGCGCGCGCCGGAGCTGGCCACCAGCCGGTGGTGGAAGGAGGAGCGGCACGGCGTCTTCGTCGACTTCAACCAGAACGCCTACGACCGCACGGTGGCCTCCGCCTACTCCGTCCGCGCCGTCCCCGACGCCCGCGTCTCGACGCCGCTCACGTGGGACGAGGTGCCCGGCTGCCGCCCGGAGGCGTTCACCATCGACACCGTCCCCAAGCGCCTGGCCTCTCTCGGCGACCCGTGGGAGGACATGGACCTGCACCCCGGCTCCCTCGACGGCCTCCTGGAGCTCGCCGAGGAGCTCGGCCCCGCCCCCAAGCCGCCCAAGGGCAGCGGCCGGCGGCAGCAGACCATGCCGGTCATCGAGATCGCCCGAGCCGAGCACAAGGAGGAGGCGATGGCCGGCTTCGAGCGCTGGAAGTCCCGCCACCCGGAGGTCGCCGCCCTGCTGGAGCCCGCCGACGTGCTGGTGGACGGCATGCGGGGGCGCAGCAGCGTGTGGTATCGCATCCGGGTCAACCTCCAGCACGTGCCGGAGGAGCAGCGGCCGGAGCAGGAGCCGCTGGAGGTCGACTACGACCCGTGGCGCGGAGCGGGCGGCCCCGGCCCGAGCTGACCGCTGCCCCGACAGGCCCACCTGGAGCGCGCCCCGGCCAACGCCCGCGGCCTCCTCAAGCCGGGGCGGCCCCCAGGTGGCGGAGCACCAGGCCCGGTGCGCGGCCCGCGCCGAGGCGGAACTCGTCCGTCTGGCGGCGGTCGACCGCGAGCGTCCCGTTGACGAGCACGACGTCGATGCCGCTCGGTGCGGCCGGTCTGTCGAAGGTCGCGTTCTCCCCGACGGTCGCCGGATCGAGCACGACGACGTCGCCGTACGCGCCCACCCGCAGGACTCCGCGGTCCGTCAGGCCCATCAGCGCGGCGGGCACCGCGGTCATCTTGCGCAGCGCGGTCTCCAGCGGCAGCGCCCCCTTCTCCCGCACGTACTCGCCCAGAACCTTCGGGAAGGCGCCGTAGCTGCGCGGATGGCACGGCGCCAGCCAGGGCTGGTTGAACCCGTCGGTGCAGATCGCGACGTACGGCAGGGCGAGATAGCGGCGGACGGTCTCGTCGCTCGTGCTCAGGTCCGTCCCCATGACGGCGTCGTCGCGCTCGTCGGGAAGCATCTCGAGGATCAGGTCGGCGACCGACTCCGGAGTGACGTCGATGCCCCGCTCGCCGAGAATCCGCGACAGCGGCACCCCCTGCCAGCGCCGCCCCGTGCCGTCGGTCCAGTCGAACACCACGACGAGGTCGCCGCTCCCGTTGTGATAGCGGGTGATCCGGTCGGCGATCCCCGCCCTGATCCGCCGGACGCGGCCCGCGTCGCGGAGGTGGGTGCCGAGCAGGGTCGGCTTGCCGGCCGCGAGATGCTCGCCGGGGATGAAGATGGAGGGGTTCCAGCCGAAGAAGGGGTAGGGGTACTGGTCGCCGGCCACGTCGATGCCGTCGGCACGTGCCGCCTCTATGGCGGCGATCACCGCTTCGGTCTTCCACCAGTTGCACGCGCCGTCGGACTTCAGGTGGGAGAGCTGGACCCGCGCACCCGACTCGCGGCCGATCCGGATCCCCTCCTCGACCGCGGCGAGCAGGTGGTCGCCCTCGCTGCGCATGTGACTGGCGTAGAAGCCGCCGGACCGCGCCACGACCGACGCGCAGGCGATGAGTTCCGCGGTGTGGGAGGAGATCCCGGGAATGTATTCGAGCCCGCTCGACATGCCGAACGCGCCATCGGCCATCGCCTTGCCGAGCACGCCCTCCATGGCCTGGAGCTGCTCGTCGGAGGGCACCTCCTGATCGGCCGGGATTCCGCAGGAGGTCCGCACGTATCCGTGGCCGATGAGCGTCCCGAAATTCACGGCGGGCGGCTGATCGTCCAGGCGGGAAAGAAGAATTCCCGGGTCCATGGCGCTCATTCCGCAGTTGCCCGCGAGAACCGTCGTTATCCCCTGCATCAGATAGTTCTTGAAAAGCAGGTAGTCAGGGTCCTGGAAAAGGTCGAGATCGGTGTGCGTGTGAATGTCGACGAAACCCGGGCAGACGACGCGGCCGGCCGCCTCGATGACGTCGGTGTCCGGCCCGGCATGTCGCCTGGCGCCGTCCCGGTCCCCGACGTAGCTGATCCTCCCCTGGGTGATCGCCAGGGCCTCGGCGTACGGCCGGGCGCGATCCATGGTGATGACCGAGGCGTCGAGAATGACGGTGTCGGCCGGTCCGGTTTCCGCGAACGCGCTCACGTGAACCTCCATTGTCAATTGTCCGGGTCGAGCCGGCTGATCGGGATGCCGAGTTGCTCGGCGGTGAAACGTGCGAGGAGGCGGCGTGCCGTCCGGGCGGTCATGTGGCTGTAGCCGAGGGTGGCGCGCAGGGCGAGGCTCTCCGAAATGGCGACGTAGCGTTCGCAGACCTCGTCGATGTGCGCGACCGGGCTGAACGTCCCGTCCTCGACCCCGGCACGGAACACGTCGAGCACCGCGTCCGTCCACCGCCTGGACATGCGGGCGCACTCGTCGAGGAAGGCGGGGTGGCGGCGGACCCGGCCCCATGCCTCCAGCCACAGCAGGTACTCCTCGTAGACGCCCTGGTCGCCGGGGATGCTGAGCTCGAGCAGGCGGCGGACGTGTTCGAGGGTGCCCACGTTCTCGTCGCGCAGGTGCTGCAGGGTCGCGTGCAACTGGTCGCCCGCCCAGCGGAACGCCGCGAGCAGCGCCTCGTCCTTGCTCCGGAAGTAATAGTGGATGCTGGCGTTCGAGACGCCCGCCTCGCGGGCGATGTCGGAGATGCGGGTGGCCTCGACGCCGCGCTGGGCCATGATCCGGCAGGCGGCGATGCGGATGCGGTCCTCCGGGCTGCCCGGGTCGGGGACCGGGTCGGAGTGGGAGTGGCCCTGGTCCCGCCAGCGGCCGGCGAGCCTGCCCAGCAGGTCCGCGTCCTCTCCTCCGGCCTGGATGATCTCTTCGAGGCGCCGCGTCATCCGCCAGGCGCGCCGGTAGTCGATGCCGAGCGCCCCGGCCACCCGGTTGGGCCGGATCTTTCCGGGCGAGTCCAGGACCATGACGGCGGCGTCCAGCCAGGCCGCCAGCCGTACCGGCGAGCCGGCGAACGGGGTGGCCGAGGCCGGATAGACGTGCGTGCCGCAGGTGTCGCACGCGTACGCGCGCCGCCGCGAGATCCGGTGGAACGTCCTGCTCGTCCCGCACCGCGGGCAGCGCGACGTCCCGCCGTCCGGTGCGTGGAGGACGGTCCAGAACAGGGCCAGGGCCGCGTCTTCCCTGCCGGCGTCTGAGGCCGGTCGGTCCATACTTGCCTCTGCAGGAATTGAGATGGGGGAAACTTCCGGGAAATGCAAGGAAAACAATTCCTTGACAGGCTATCGCGGCAAATGCGATGGTTTGCCGCACCAAAGATATTCCAGTAGAAGCATCGGAGTCACCCACGTGCGCAGCGAAAGTTCCCCGGCGGCGCGGTTCATCACCCGGCTCACGTGGGACGCGCTGCCCCGCGAGGTGATCGACCGGGCGGTCATGTGCCTGACGGACACGCTCGCGGCCATGCTCGCCGGGCGTACCACCAGGTCGGCCCGTATCACCGCCGACCTCGCGCACGCCTGGTGGCCCGCCGGCGCCGCGTCGTCGATCGTCAGCGGGAGGCGGCTGGCGCCCGGCGGCGCCGCGTTCGCCAACGCGGTCGCCGCGAACGCCGTGGACATCGACGACTGCGGCATCTACACCTGGGGGCACCCCGGTGCGCAGGTCGTCCCCGCCGCGCTCGCACTCGCCGAGGAGCACCGGCTCAGCGGGCGCGAGCTGATCACCGCGATCGTGATCGGGTACGAGATCGCCTTCCGAGCCGGCCGGTGCCTCAACCACGAGCAGAGCGCGGTCCATTCGGCCGAGCGCACCTACCGGGCGTGCGGGTCGTGGGGCTCCGTGGCCTGCGCCGCCATCGCCTGCCACGTGCTCGGGCTGGACGAGACCACCACCCGGCACGCCCTGGGCATCGCGGAGTACGACTCACCCGACCTGCCCATGATGCGTGCCATCGACACGCCGGGCATGGTCAAGCATGGCGTCGGGTTCGGCGCGCTCACCGGCCTGCTGTCGGCGGACCTGGCCCGGCGCGGTTTCACCGGGATCGAGCCCGGGCTGGACCTGGAGGAGTTCCGGCCGTTCGTCGACGACCTCGGCCACGACTACTACCTGCCCCGGGGCATCACCTGGAAGCGGTTCTCCAGCTGCGCCTGGACCCACCCCGCCCTGCTGGCGGTCGAGGAGCTGCGCACCCGGCATCCGCTGGCGCCGGAGTCCATCGAGCGCGTCGTCATCGCGACCTACCCCGACGCGGTCCGGCTCGGCACGCGGCGTCCGGAGACGACCGAGGAGGCCCAGTTCAACCTGGCGTGGCCGGTAGCCGCGATGCTCGTGGACGGCAAGGTCGGGCCCGAGCAGGTCGGGGACTCGAGTCTGGGCTCTGAAGCGATCGCCGGGCTCGCCCGCCGGATCGACGTGGTGGTGTCCGAGGAACTGAGCCGCCGCTACTACCTTTCGGAGATCAACGATCCGGAGGGGAGCGACTCGGCCGAGGTCACCGTCACGTTGACCGACGGCACCGTCCTGTCCTCCGGCCGGGTCGACCACGTCCTCTATCCTGAGCCCGGCTGGACCTGGGACGACATGCGCGAGAAGTTCACCTGGCTGGCCTCCGGCCGGCTGGAGCCGGCGTCCGTCCCACGTCTCCTGGAAGCGCTGGCGGACGTGGAATCCGCCGACGACAGCTCTATCCTCATGCGGGACCTGGCGTCCTGCCTGATACCGGTGCCCACTGAGCAAGGAGTCCCGTCATGAGACGGCACCGACAATTCCTGACGGCCATGGCCGCGATGGTCCTCTCACTCACCGCATGCTCGCTGGTGGGCGGCCCGCCCGCCTCCATCGGGAACAGCCCGGCCGCGGACGGCGCGGCGCCGGACGGCCCGGCGACGGGCGGCGCGAGCGCCACCCCCGGCGCCGCGGCGTCGGTGACCGCCGACCCCGCCCTGCGCGACCGACTGCCGGAACGGATCAGGTCGGCCGGAGTGATCCGGGTGGCCAGCAACATCCCCTATCCGCCGTGGGAGATGTACACGGAGGTCGGCGGGGAGCAACCGACCGGCATCGACTATGACCTGTCCCAGGCGCTGGCGGCCAAGCTCGGGGTGCGCGCCACCTTCGACCAGACGCCTTTCGACGCCATGATCCCGGCGCTCCTCGCGGACAAGGCCGACATCGTCATGGCCGGCCTGTTCGACACCCCCAAGCGGCGGCAGTCGCTGGACTTCGTGGACTACGCCCAGGACGGCTACTCCTTGCTCGTCGCCAAGGGCAACCCCGAAGGGCTGAAGGACGTCACCGACCTGTCCGGCAAGACCGTGGCGGTGCAGAGCTCCACCTCGGAGGAGCCGGCGATCAACAAGCTGAGCGAGCGGCTGAAGGCCGCGGGCAAGCCCGGCGTCACGGTCGTGCGGTTCCCCGGCGACAGCGAGGCGTTCCTGGCGATCAGGAGCGGCAAGGCGGTCGCGCGGGTCCAGGCGACCTCGGCCGCCGCGTACGCGGCCAAGACCTTCGACAACGGGAACGCGTTCGAGCTGGTCCAGGCCCCGTCGATCACCAAGGAGTTCGGTGGCGGCATGGAGGGCATCGGCGTGCCGAAGTCCGACCCCGAACTGCTGAAGGCGATCCAGATGGCGCTGCAGGCGCTGATGGACGACGGGACGTACCAGAAGATCCTCGCGAAGTACGGCGTGGAGAGCATCGCGCTGACCAAGGCGGAGATCAACAAGGGGACGGTGCTGTGACCACCGAGGCGCCCCCGTCCCCCGCGCGCGTGCGGCCACCCGGCATCGCGGTGGTGCCCATCCGGCGCCATGGCCGCTGGGCCGCGGCGGTGATCGTCGCCTACCTGCTGTTCGCGCTCGGCTGGTCGCTGTGGACCAACCCCAATCTCGACATCCCGACCGTCGGGCGGTACCTGTTCGCGCCGTCCGTCCTGCAGGGGCTCGTCGTCACCGCCGAGCTGACCGTCGTCGCGATGATCATCGGGCTCGTCGGCGGCGTCCTGCTCGCCGTGATGCGGATGTCGGACAATCCCGTGCTGTCGGGGGTCGCCTGGGTCTACATCTGGCTCCTGCGCGGCACGCCGCTGCTGGTCCAGATCATCTTCTGGGGGTTCCTGGGCGCGCTCTACCCCCAGCTCTTCGTCGGGATCCCGCTGACCGGCATCGTCTTCGGATCCGTGCCCACGAACTCGGTCGTCGGCGCGGCCACCGCGGCGGTGCTCGCGCTCGCCACCCACGAGGCGGCCTACTGCGCCGAGCTCGTACGCGCGGCGATCATCTCGGTCGACGCCGGGCAGCGCGAGGCGGCGATGTCGCTCGGCATGTCGGCGGGGAGCAGGATGCGGTTCGTCATCCTGCCGCAGGCCATGCGCGTGCTGATCCCCACCCTCGGCAACGAGACCATCTCGATGCTCAAGATGACCGCGCTGGTCTCGGTCATCTCCGGCCAGGACCTGATGACGGCCGTCCAGCAGATCTACCAGCAGAACTTCAAGATCATTCCCCTGCTGGTCGACGCGTCCCTGTGGTACCTCCTGCTGACCTCGCTGCTCACCATCGGCCAGCACTACATCGAACGCCACTTCGGCCGCGGCTTCGGCAGCGGGCCCGCCACCGGTGCGGCCCGCCGGAGGGCGAGCAGGCAGGCCAAGGCCGGTCCTGTCGCCGTACCCGAGGAGGCGGGCGAACCCGTCGCGGGCGACGAGCCGATGGTGCGGGCCGAGCAGGTGTGGAAGTGGTTCGGCGACACCGACGTCCTGCAGGGCATCGACATCACCGTCCGCCCCCGGCAGACGCTCGTCCTGCTCGGCCCGTCGGGAAGCGGCAAGTCCACCCTGCTGCGCTGCGTCAACGCCCTGGAGAAGATCGATTCCGGGTTGCTGGAGGTCGACGGCGAACGGGTCGGCCTGCGCACCACCGGCGACGGCCGGCTGCACGAGATGGCACCGGCCGAGCTGTGCCGGCAGCGCACCCGCATCGGCATGGTCTTCCAGCGCTTCAACCTCTTCCCGCACATGACCGCCATCGAGAACGTGGCCCTCGGCCCGCGGCGCGTGCTCGGCCTCTCCCGCGATCAGGCCGAAGCGGAGGCCGAGCGGTTGCTGACCCGGGTCGGGCTGCGCGACAAGCTCGACGCGTATCCGGCGCAGCTG
This sequence comes from Nonomuraea phyllanthi, assembly GCF_006334985.2. GTDB lineage: Bacteria > Actinomycetota > Actinomycetes > Streptosporangiales > Streptosporangiaceae > Nonomuraea > Nonomuraea phyllanthi. The sequence goes on along the minus strand of NZ_VDLX02000008.1, from coordinate 37,620 downwards.
TCGGGAGGGCAGCAGCAGCGGGTGGCGATCGCCCGCGCCCTGGCGATGAGACCGCACCTGATGCTGTTCGACGAGCCGACCTCGGCACTGGACCCCGAACTCGTGGGTGAGGTGCTCGACGTCATGAAGGATCTCGCCCGGCGCGGCATGACCATGATCGTCGCCACCCACGAGATCGGGTTCGCCAAGGAGGTCGCCGACACCGTCGCCATGCTCGACGGCGGCGTGATCATCGAATCAGGCCCGCCCGGCGAGTGCCTGGTGGAGCCGAAGGAGGAGCGCACCAGGGCGTTCCTGTCCAAGGTCCTCGCCTAGCCCTCTCCCCCATCGCGACGAATTCAGGAGGTCCCCGAAAGTGCCCGAGGTCATCGTCGTCGGTGCCGGCGTTACGGGAACGTCGACCGCGTTCCACCTCGCCGAGCGAGGTGCACGATCCGTCACCGTCCTCGACGCCCGGCACGCGGGCGAGGGCATGAGCAGTCGCTCGTCGGCGCTCGTCCGCATGCACTACACGTTCGAGCCGGAGGTACGGCTGGCCGTCGACAGCCTGGCCTACTTCCGTGACTGGCCGGAACGCGTCGGCCGCCCTCCGGTCTTCCAGGAGTGCGGATTCGTCCGCATCGTGGCCCCCGGCGAGGCCGACCTGCTGCGCGCGAACGTCACGATGCAGCGGGCCTGCGGCGCCGAGGCCGAGGTCATCACCGCCGATGACCTGCTCGCACTCGAACCGGGCTGGCGGGCCGACGACGTGGTCGCCGCCGCGTACGAACCCCGCGCCGGTTACGGCGACGGCGCCGTCGCGGCCGGCGACTTCCTCTCGCGGGCGCGGGAGGAGGGCGTCGCCTACCGCCCCAACACCCGCGTCCGCGCGCTCGTCGAGTCCGGCGGCCGGATCCGGGGCGTACGCACCGACCAGGGCGACATCATGGCCGACGTGGTCATCCTCGCCACCGGCGTCTGGACCCGCCCCCTGCTCGCCACGGTGGGCACCGACCTTCCCATCGAGCCCGAGTACCACGAGGTCGCCGTCCTGCGCGACCCGCCCGGCGCGCCCGCCGGCCGTACGGCGTGCATCGATTCCGGCACCCGCACCTATTTCAGGCCGGAACCCGGTGCCGGCCTGCTCCTCGGCGACTTCATCGGCCCACGCGACGGCATCGACCCCGACGACTTCCCCCAAACCCCCAGGGACGACAGCGTCGTCGAGATGGTCGGCCGGGCCGCCCGGCGCGTGCCCGCCCTCGAATCCGCCGGCATCTCGCGCGGCGTGACCGGCGTCTACGACATGTCACCCGACGCCCGGCCGATGCTGGGCCCCGTCGCCGGCCTGGAGGGACTGATCGTCGCCGCCGGCTTCTCCGGCATGGGCTTCAAGATCTGCCCGGCCGTGGGCCGCGCCCTGGCGGAGCTCACGCTGGGAGAGCAGCAGACGGTGGACGTCTCCGCGTTCTCGCCCGACCGCTTCGCGGCGGGAAAGCCGATCAATCCCCCGTACGCTTACAGCGACGACTGACTGGAGAAGTAACGGGCGCCGGCGGTCGGCACGGCGGACGAAGCCCGCTCCGCCATCTCCATATTTGCCGCCTCCGGCGTCAGACTTGCTCCTATGGGTGAACGGCATCGTTCCACGTGGCTCATCTTCGCCTCGACGGGCATCGCGCTGGGCGTCCTGAGCGTCTTCTTCCTGGTGATCGGCACGGCTCGGGCCGGCGAGTGGGCGCAGATCCTCGGCACGCTGGTGGGGATCGCCGCCCTCGGCGTGTCCGTCTACAGCGTCGTGCTCATGCGCCGACCGGCGCCCGCGCCGACCGAGGGAACGCCGGGGTCCGTCCGGAACACCTTGAGCGGCCACGTCGACGGAAACGTCATCCAGGCACGAGACGTGGGCCCATCACCGGACGACGGGCGCGACCGCCCCGCCTCCGGAGGGGGAACGACGGCGAACCACATCAAGGAGGGCACGATCACGGGCTTCGTCATACAGGCCCGCGACATCAAGGATCCCGGCGTCATGAAGGCGGATCCCACCGAGGCCACGGATCAGAGTGAATAGCCGTCGCGGGTGACGATCACGAGCGAGACCGGAACACCTCGTCGATGCGGGAACGGGCGGCCTCGGAATCCAGGTCCTCGAACTCGGAGAGCATCTCGCGCGCGGTGACCGCGTTGCTCCGGGCCCCGGCGTCGTCGCCCGTCCCCCACTGCGCGAAGGCGAGATGGCAGAGCGACATGCCCGTCAGCCAGCGAAGACCCGCACCGTCGAAGGCCGTGACCGCGCCCTCGTGGAAATGGGCCGCCTCGTCGAAACGGCCCAGCGCCTGGTACGCCTCGCCGGCGACGTCCCACGCCTGCGCCTCGCGCACCCGGTCGGCGATCCTGCGGTGGAGAGTGGCGGAGCGCTGCGAGGAGACGAGGGCGGACTCCGGCCGGTTCATCAGCAACTGCACCTTGCCCAGCTCGATGAGCCAGTAGGCCTCCCACACATGGTTCCTGGCCTCCTGGGCGATGCCCAGCGCGCCCTCTATGGAGCGCAGCGCGTCGGCGACCCGTCCGGTGCGGCGCCTGATGGTGCTCAGAACGCGGAGAGCGTTGCCCTCGCCGCCGCGCTCACCCGTGGCTCTGAAGATCCGCAGCGCCCGGTGCACCAGCACCTCGGCCTCTTCGAGGTGTCCGAGCTCGGTTCCGGCCTCGGCGAGGTTGGTGGCGGCCACGGCCTCCCAATGATCGTGCCCTTCGCCGGCGAAGATCGTACGGCTGCGTTCGAACATCTCCAGCGCCTCGCCCAGCCGGCGGCCCCGGAAGTGCACGATCCCGATGTCGTTGAGGGACAGGCCCACGTCGATCCGCGTGCCCGTCTCCTGTCGTATCGCCAGCGCCGCCCGGTGGAACTCCTCGCCTCTACGGAAGTCGTGCCGCTGCGTGAACGCCATGCCGAGACCCTCGAGCAGACTCGCCTCGGCCCGCCGGTCGCGCAGGTGGCGTGCAGCTCCGAGGCCCAGCCGGCTGGTCTCGATCCAGTCGTCGAACGCGTTGAAGCGCATGTAGATGTCACGAAGGGTGACGGCCAGCTTCGCGGCGAGCGCGTGCATGCCCAGCCGGGCCGCGCACTCCACGGCCGCCCGCAGATTCAGTTTCTCCAGCTCGTACCAGTCGACGGCTTCCTCGTAACCGGAGAATCCGGGCGGTTCCACGCCGGGGTCCAGCGCCGGGAGAACGGCGGCCTCCTCCATGGAGTTGATCCAGCCCGTGGCCGCCTGCGCCGCATGCGCGTACCAGAGCAGGACGCGGTTCGTCAGCGCGGTGGACGTCTCACGGGTGTCCTCGCTCGACAGCTGGTCGGCGGCATAGCTGCGGAGCAGATCATGGAGCTGGAACCGGTCGGGTCCCGCCTGCTCGACCAGGTGCGCGCCCACCAGGACGTCCAGCAGGTGTCGTACCCGTGCCCTGCCCTCGCCCACGAGGGCGGCGACCACCTCGCTGGAGAACTCGGCCCCCGGATGGGCCGAGAGCCTCCGGAAAAGTTCGGCCGCGTCCTGTGGAAGTGCTTGGTAGGACCAGGCGAAAACGCTTCTGACGGCGTCGTCGTCATCATCGGTGGTGAGGGCGTTCCAGAGGGTGGATTCGCCCCGCAGTTCGTCGATGAGCTCGGACAGTTCCATCCACGGCCTGCTCACCGCGCGTTCGGCGGCGATTCTCAGGGCCAGGGGCAGGCGTGCGCAGAGGCGGGCGAGCTCGGCCAGCCGGGCGTCCTCGTCGTGGGGACGGTAGCGGTTCATGGCGGTTTTGAGCAGCCCTACCGCGTCCGGTTCCGAGAGCAGCCCCAGAGTGATCCGGAGTGCGCCGTCCCTGACCATCAGGCTCGACAGCCTGCTCCGGCTGGTCACGATGACCAGCGACTCTCGCGTGCCCGGGATCAGTGGCCTGACCTGGCCGGCCGACACCGCGTTGTCGAGCACGACGAGCATGCGCCGGCCGGCCAGCAGGGAACGGTACAGGGCCGCGCGTTCGTCGAGCTCGGACGGGATCGACTCGCGCGGCACGCCCAGGGCCGAGAGGAATCTTTCCAGGGCGTGCTGCGGTGTTATGGGCAGGCCCGGGTCGTAGCCGCGCAGATTGATGTACAGGCTTCCCTCGGCGAAATTCCGGCGTGTCCTGTGCGCCCAGCGCAGGGCGAGCGAGGTCTTCCCCACTCCCGCGGTCCCCGCGATGATGATCAGCGATATCCCGGGCGTGCCGTCGGTTCTCGGCACGATCTCGGTCTCGAGGCGCTGGAGCTCGGCCTCCCGGTTGACGAACCCGGAGACGTCACTCGGCAACTGCTGGGGTCTGGGCGTCCCGTCGGCGGAGCCGTGGAAGTGGATCCCGCCGCTGATGTCTCGTGCCTGGACGATCTCGGCCGCGGAGCCCGACACCTCGGAGTGGGTGGTCCCATCGGGCGGGTCATCATTCACCTGACATCACTTCATCGTGCGCGATCGCCATCGCCGGGAGCGGTATTCACCCGGGGAACGAGAGATCGATCGGATAGTCCTCGAACGGGATGGAACGGGCCAGGATTTCTTCCGAAATATCCACGAGTTCGGCCAGGGCCGCCGGGTCGGAGACCATGTCCGCGTGCAGGAACAAACCGTCGTCGGAGTAGTTGAGAAAGAACGCGAGTGACCGGTCGAATATCGTGTAGTCGGCCAGGTCGTAGCGGAGGTCGAGGTCAGCGATCATCGCCTGGTTGACGATGTATATCTTCTCTCCCTCCTCCGCGTTGAGCCTGAAGTGCGCGAGCTCCCACCGCAGATAGCGGCTGAGTGGGTCCTCGATGACGCGAAGCCGGTAGAAGGCCGCGGCCCGGTCGTCGAATATCCTCCTGAAGTCCCGCTGGGCCGCCCGGTCCTCCTCGATGAGCTCCAGCGCTCTCTTCATGTCACCGGCGGCGAACGCCTCCCAGCTGGGGTTTCCCGGCTCCTGAAAGGTCTGGCGCCGCTCCAGTTTGTAGACGCGCCCGGTCACGCCCCGGCTGGCCTCGCGGAACTTCCGCCGGAAGTCGCCGGGCAGGAGCCGGGTCGCCACGAGGTCGGGGCGCGGCGGGAAGGAGAGACGGTTCATACGTCCGGCAGATCTCTCTTCGCGGCGATCAGGGTGCGGCGTGTCACGATGACCACCCGCTCGTAGGGCGCGCAGTGCATGCCTTCGGGGAGGAGGCCTTTCACCTGCTCCGTGACGTCTGTCCCGATGACGGCGAAAGCCCCGTTGTCGAGCTCCCAGATGTCCGGACAGGTGTCTCTTCCCGAAGTTTCTCCTCGTTGCTCGGGGCTCAGCCCCACCCGGCGAGCGAAGGCGAACATGAGACCCCTTTCCCCTGGCGAGGTTCAGCGCGATCATATGCCATCGATAAGCGCTGGAATACTAGCGGGCGAACGAGGATTCCATACCCCCTTCATTGCGGCCGGATCATATGAACACATTTGGTTTTACATAAAGCGGCCTTTGTACAAACCTGATGCGGAAAGAATCGAGAAGGCCTCATCGGGATACCTTCCGGCCTGCCCTCCGGCAACCGCCACGGCCCCTGAGATCCTCCCGCGGTCGTGGCCGCCGGTACGGGGTAGGAGACGTGCAGGAGGGAGAGAGTGCCGGAGATGGGCGTGCCAGAGGATGCCGGGTGGTCCTGGGCGAAGAACGACGGGCGTCCCGCGCGGTTCATCGACCTTTGCGACGCGGGAATGTACGTCGTGGACGACCGAGGGCGCATCATCGAGGTCAACGGCGAGGCCGAACGGCTGCTCGGCCGCACCGCCGAGGAGCTGCTGGGCCGCGACGCACACGACCTGCTGCACCGGGGAAAGCACGGTGAACCGTTGCCATGGAGCCGATGCGTCATGCGGCGGCCCCTCATGACGGGCGGCGCCGCGCACGGCCGCGGTGACCTCATGGAGCGCGGTGACGGCTCTCTGCTGCCGATCTCCTGGATGGTCACCGCCTGCCGGATCGGCGACGGGAAGCTGGGAGCGCTCGTGCTGTTCAGCGAGACCGAGCCGGCCGTACGCACCGCCTGGTCGGGGGAGCGGGGCGCCCCGGCGTCGATGTCGGAGCTCGACCGGCTGGCCCTGCTCGCGGAGACGACCACGACGCTCACCTCGAGCCTGGACGAGGCGGAGACGCTGCGGCAGCTCGTCCACCTGGTGGTGCCCCTGCTGGCGGACTGGGCGATAGTCGACCTGTTCACCGAGGGGGGCGGGGTGTCGCGGGCCGCGGTGGTGCACTACGAGAACGGCGCCGTGGTGCACCGGGAGGATCTGGAGGGGCCGATGCCGCCGGTGCCGCAGGGGTCCTCGATGCCCCTGTCGCGGGCGCTGCGCGGAGTCACCGCCACCATCGCGGGCCCCGAGGACTACCAGGGGCCTCCTGACGCCGAAATCGCGGTCGTCCAGCGGAAGCTGTTCCAGGCGACCGGCATGCACTCCGCGTGCATCGCGCCGATCCGCGGGGTGCGGGAGGTGGTCGGGGCCCTGACCCTGGGGCGCTCCAGGCGTACCGAGCGCTTCACCCCGGGCGACCTCCTGCTGGTCGAGGACATCGCGCGCCGGGCGGGGCTCGCCCTGGACAACGCGCGCCTGTACGAGCGGCAACGGCGGGTCGCGGAGACCATGCAGCGCCACCTGCTGCCGCAGCTCCCCCGGGTGAGCGGGCTGGAGATGAGCGCCTGCTACGTGCCCGCGCCGCACGCCTCGCAGGTCGGCGGCGACTGGTACGACGCCTTCGACCTGTCCGGCGACCGGCTCGGCCTGGTCATCGGTGACGTGGTCGGCCATGACCTCGACGCCGCGTCGGGCATGGCGCAGGTCTGCAACATGCTCCGCGCGTTCGCCGGCGAGGTGGAGCTGCCCCCGAGCAAGGTCGTGGACCAGCTCGACCAGGCGGTGGCGCGCATGACCGAGGACACGATGGCCACCGTCGTCTACGCCGTGCTGCAGCGCCTGGAGGACGGGCGGTGCCGGATGCGCTGGACGAACGCCGGCCATCCGCCGCCGCTCCTGGTGGAGCGTGACGGCCGGGCCCGCTTCCTGGACGCCGGGAGCGGCCTCATGCTCGGCACCGGCATCCCCGCCGAACGCGTCGACGCCACCATCGAGCTGCCGCCGGAGTCCATCCTGGTGCTGTACACCGACGGGCTGATCGAGTCACCCAGCCGCACCCTCGACGACGGGATGTCCCGGTTGCGCCGGCATGCCGCCTCGCTGGCCCAACGGCCTCTGAGCTCCGTCTGCCAGCGGCTGCTCTCCCAGGTCCGCCCCGACGACAATGACGACGACGTGGCCATGCTCATCCTGCGCGTACCGTGCTGATCGGAGCCCGCGGCACCGCTAGTGATGGCAGAATGTGACCATGCGGACACCCCGAGCGAGATACTTCAACACCACCGGTCCGTGCGGCCCCCAGCACCACTACATGGTGCCCGCCGCGCAGCGGCTCCCCCAGGCGCGCGTGCTCGTCGAGATGGACCGTTACTTCGTACTGCACGCGCCCCGGCAGACAGGGAAGACGACAACGCTGGGTGCCCTGGCGTCCGAGCTGACCGCCGAGGGCGACATCGCCGCCCTGATGTTCTCCTGCGAGCGAGCCAAGGCGGCCGGCGACGACGTCGCCTGGGCGGAGTCGCTCCTGCTGGATTCCCTCCGTCAGGCCGCCGAGTGGTCGGGATGGCCGCAGGAGCTGCTGCCGCCGGACCCGTGGCCGCAGGTCACGCCCGGCGGCCGGTTCGGTGCGGCGCTGAGCGAATGGTGCCGCCGCTGCCCGCGCCGGGTGGTGCTGTTCCTCGACGAGATCGACGCCCTGCAGGGCACCAGCATGGTCAGCATCCTCAGCCAGCTCCGCGAAGGCCACAACGCCCGGCCTGAGGGCCATCCGTTCCCCAGCTCCGTCGTGCTGTGCGGGCTGCGCGACGTGCGCGACTACAAGGTCGCCTCGGGCGGCGAACCCGGCAGGTCCAACCCGGCCAGCCCGTTCAACATCGTCGCCGAGTCGCTGCGCCTGGGCGACTTCACCGCCGACGAGATCGCCGAGCTCTACGACCAGCACACGCGGGCGACCGGCCAGGAGTTCACCAAGGACGCGGTCGACCACGTCTTCTAGCTCACCCGGGGACAACCCTGGCTGGTCAACGCCCTCGCCAATGAGATCACCATCAAGATGGGGGTGGCCGGCGCCATCACCGCCGGCCAGGTGGAAGACGCCAAGGAGCGGCTGATCCGGGGGCGCGCCACCCACCTGGACGCGCTGCTCGCCCGGCTGCACGAGCCCCGGGTCAAGCGGGTGATGGAGCCCGTGGTGGCCGGGACCTTCCCCGACATCGACCCCGTCTTCTCCGACGACCTGTCCTACGTCCGCGATCTCGGCCTGATCAAGCAGAAGCCTCCGCTGGAGGTGGCGAACCCGATCTACCGGGAGGTCATCCTGCGCGTGCTGGGAGACCCGTCCGAGCAGTACGTGATGGCCGATCCGCACAGTTTCGTCCTGCCGGATGGCCGCTTCGACCTGCCGCGCCTGCTGGAGGAGTTCGTCGTGTTCTGGCGCGAGCACGGCGAGGTGCTCATCCGGCAGGAGGGCTACCACGAGGCCGCCTGCCAGATCATCCTCATGGCCTTCCTGCACCGGCTGGTGAACGGCGGAGGCTATCTCGACCGCGAGTACGCCGCCGGCTCCAAGCGCCTCGACGTGCTGGTCCGCTGGCCCTACACCGGCCCGCAGGGCGAGCGGCTCATGCAGCGGGAGGCGATGGAGCTGAAGGTCTGGCGGGCGGGCGAGCGCGACCCCCTGTCCGACGGCCTCACCCAGCTCGACCGCTACCTCGACCGGCTCACACTCTCCACCGGCGCGCTGGTGATCTTCGACCGGCGCCAGGAGGCCGCGCCATGGAAGGAACGCGGCCGTTTCGCGCAGGCGACCACCCCGTCCGGACGCCAGGTCACCGTCCTGCGCGTGTGACGGGGGCGGCGCCCGGTGCCCTAGCGCTCTTTGAGGCGCTGCGCCTCCTTGCGGACCTCCGCCTGGACGGCCCGCTCGTGCTCCAGCCACGCGGGACTCTCCGCCTTCAGCGCGTCGATCTCGGCGGTGGTGAGCGGCTGAGTGATCCCGTTTCTGATCAAACCGGAGACCGAGACCCTGAGCTTCGCGGCGACAACATGCTTGGGGTGCGGCCCGTTGCGGCGCAGGTCGGCGAGCCAGGGCGGCGGGGTCGACTGAAGCGCGTTCAGCTCGCTCCTGGAGACGACGCCCTCCTGGAACTCGGCGGGCGCCGCCGAGAGGAGGATGCCCAGTTTCTTGGCCGCCGTGGCGGGCTTCATCGTCTGGGTCGTCTTGGGTTTGGGCGAGCTCATGGGGTCCAGCGTAGCCAGTAAGGAGCGGTTCTCTGACATCGCTACCCTGGCGGGGTGACTCATGAGGAGAGCGGCACAGCGTTCCGGCTGGCGTACGCGCCCGGTGTGACGCCCGCGAAGTGGGCCGGCATCTGGGCCGAGAGGGTGCCCGGCGTGCCGCTGACGCTGGTCTCCGTTCCGGCCGCCGACGTGGTGGGGCTACTGCGGGGCGATGGCGCCGACGCCGGGTTCGTCCGGCTGCCGGTCGAGCGTGACGGGCTCAGCGTGATCCCCCTCTACGTGGAGACCACGGTGGTCGTGGTGCCGAAGGACCACGCGGTGACGGCGGCCGACGAGGTGACCGTCGCCGACCTGGCCGACGACGAGGTGTTCCACCCGCTGGACGACGTCCTCGAGTGGGCGGCCCGTCCCGGGCTGCCCGCGTTCGAGCGGCCGGCCACGACGGCGGACGCGATCCGGCTCGTGGCGGCCGGGGCCGGGCTGCTCGTGGTCCCGCAGTCGCTGGCGCGCCTGCACCACCGCAGGGACCTCACCTACCGGCCGGTGACCGACGCGCCGCAGTCGCAGGTGGCGCTGGCCTGGCCCGCGGAGCGGACGACCGATCTGGTGGAGGACTTCATCGGCATCGTCCGCGGGCGTACGGCGAACAGCTCGCGTGGCCGTGCTCCAGCGCAGCCGGCCCAGAAGACGGCCCAGAAGACGACACAGAAGGCCGCCCAGAAGGCGGCGCAGCGGGAGAGCGGAAAGCCTCAGGGCGGCTCCGGCCGCAGGTCGGTGCCGACCGGACGCGGCAAGAAGGGCCGCCGCTCCCGCTGACGGAGCCGGAGACCTGGCGCCGGCCCGCGGCAGGCGACCATGGCGACTCCGCCGCCCACGCCGGCGGGGCCGGATGCCGCCCGGAGCGGCTCCCGTCAGAGGGTGACCGCGCCCGCCAGAAGCTCGTCGAAGGGCTCGTCCCCCGCACGGTCGATCCCGCGCAGCGGGCCGTGGTCCACCAGGTGGGCCTCGGCGTACGCCCGGGCCACGAGCGCCTTGCGACCGTCGTCCAGCCCCCACGTCGCCTGGTCCTCCAGCAGCGCGGCGGCGTACACGTCGGCCATGAACTGCGCCAGCGCGTACAGCCGCGCCTCCCCCACCGAGGGCTCCAGCGCGGCCCAGGCGGCGACGGCCTTGGCGAGGTCGTCGATGCGGGCGTGCACGAGGTCGGAGGTGGCCAGGGTACGCAGGTGGTCGAGGAAGGCCACGTGGGCCTGCTCCTTGAGCATGGCGCGCCGCACGTCGAGGCAGAGGATGTTGTCGCCGCCCTCCCAGATCGGGTTGACCTGGGCGTCGCGCAGCAGCCGGGCCACCGGCCACTGCTCGATGTAGCCGTTTCCGCCGTGCACCTCGATCGCGTCGCTCGCCGCCGTCACGCCGAGCCGCGCGGCGCGCAGCTTGATCAGGGCGGGCGCGATGCGCAGGCGGGGGCCGACGTGACCGTCGAAGACGAGGGCCTGGGCGGCCTCGACCTCGACGATCAGCTCGGCGAGCTTGCGGCGCATCAGCGGCTGGTCGATGAGCGGCCGGCCGAACGCCTCGCGGGCCCGCGCGTAGCAGATCGACTCCACGAGGGCGCGCCTGGCCACGCCGAGGCCCATCATGGCCACGCCGAGTCTGGAGGCGTTGGTGAGCTTCATCATGGTCCCGAGCCCGGAGCCGGAGCCGGAGCCGAACAGGGGGAAGGCTTCCGCGCCGGTGAACTCGACCTCGGCCGAGGCGACCGAGCGGGTGCCGAGTTTGTCCTTGAGCCGCCTGATCCGTACGCCGTTGCGGGTCCCGTCGCGCCGCTCCCACAGCACGAGGAACGGCCCCACGGCCCCGTCGGGGCGCCTGGCCAGCACCACGAACGCGGACCCGTTGGCGTTGGAGGCGAACCACTTGAAGCCCGTCAGCAGCCAGGCGTCGCCGGCGGGCTCTGCCGTGGCCTCCAGCGCGGCCAGGTCCGAGCCGCCTGTCCGCTCGGTGAACATCTGAGCGGCCTCGCCGGAGTAGTAGCCGTTGGCGAAGATCTCCCGTACGCGTTCGCGTACGTCCTGCGGCGCGTGCTTCTCAGCGAGCGAGACCACCATGTCCCCGCCCGTGCCGAGCGCGCAGCCCATCCCGATGTCGGCCTGGTCGAGCAGGTACGTCCAGGCGGCGGAGAGCGCGGACGGGTTCGCCCCGTGGGCACGGGCCTCGTCCGCGAACGACGGCGCGGTGAAGTTGTCGTCCATGAGCGCCTGCCTGGCCGCCTGGAACGACGGCGGCATGACGACCTGGCTGACGTCCCTGCCCCACTTGTCGTACTTCTCCAGCCGTGGCGGGTTGCGGTCGGTCTCCTCGGCGCACTCGGCGACGAGCCCGCCCATCAGCGCGCCCAGCCGCTCCAGGCGCGGCTGGGCCCAGGCCAGCCCGTCGCCCAGGTGGCGCCGCATGAGCAGGCGCAGCGTGGGATCGCAGGTCCACCAGTTGCGCCCGGCGGCGCCCTGGTAGCGCTCGGTGGCGTAGCGGTCGCTGCGGTCGTAGGCCTCGATGAGATAGCGCCCCATACTCGCGAGTGTTACATATACTCGACACGCGATGGAAGAGCGTAACACCCTGAGCGCCAGATCGGCCGTGCTGAGCGCGCTGCTGGGCAGCCACCCGCCGCGCCTGCCGGCCCGCCACCTGGTGCGCATCGGCGCGCTGTTCGGCATCGCCGAGGGCGCCGTGCGGGTGGCGCTGTCACGCATGGTCGCGGCCGGCGACCTCATCCAGGAGCGGGGCTCGTACACGCTGTCGGAGCGGCTCGTCGAGCGTCAGGCCAGGCAGGACGAGAGCCGCGACCCGCACACCAGGCCGTGGGACGGCACGTGGGAGGTGGCCGTGGTCACCGCCGAGCGGCGCGCGCCCGCCGACCGCGCCGCGTTCCGGCACGCGATGGGCGCGCTCCGGCTGGCCGAGCTGCGCGAGGGCACCTGGCTGCGCCCCGCCAACCTGGTGCGCGCGTGGCCGGAGGCCGTCACCGCGCAGTGCACGCTGATCGACGGCCGCCCGCACGACGACCCCACTCCCCTGCTGTGGGACCTGGACGGCTGGGCCGCCGAGGCGCGCCGGCTGGAGCGCGCGCTGGACCGCGCGGACGGGCTGGCGGAGGGCTTCCTGGTGTCCGCGGCGGTGCTGCGCCACCTCCTGGCCGACCCGCTGCTCCCGCCGGAGCTGCTGCCGCCCGGCTGGCCGGGCGGGGAGCTGCGCGAGCGGTACGACGGCTTCGACCGCCGCTACCGCGAGGTCCTGTACGAGCACCTCGAGCGGCTCACAGAGGGACGCCGAAGATGATCCGCCGGTCCTTGAACTCGGTGACGCTCCACAGCTTCCCGTCCTGCACCGTCAGATCCTCGGGCCCGACCGGGAACGCCCTGGTCTCGAGCCCGCCGTCAGCGTGGACCAGCAGCTTGCCGTTGGCGGAGGAGCCGGCGGCCTGGCTCAAGTACCATCTGCCGCCCCACGAGATGGCCCCCTGGATCTTGGGATGCCCCATCACGAAGGCGTCCTCCGGCTCCCCGCCGCCCAGCGGCAGCGGCCAGCGGGCCACCCACCCGCCGGGATCGTCCTCCCGGTACTCCCCCGTGACCAGCCGCGACGTGCCGCCGCTGCGGTCGATCGAGACGAACGAGAACCGCGGCCCCGGCTGCGCGACCCGCCAGAAGTCGGTCTGCGGGATCACGTACCGGTAGCCGAACGCGTGGAACCTGCCGCCGTGCCGCCCGACCCGCTCGGGGTCGCCCAGGTCGTCCTGCGCGGTACGCAGGTCGAGCACCTTGCCGAGGTCGAAGACGCGCAGCCCCCTGGTGGTGTCGGCGACGTAGAGCAGGTCGCCGTCGCAGGCGACGCCGCCCGCGTGGATGCCGATCGGCCCGTACGAGCCGTCCGGCCTGGCCGCCACCAGCAGCGCGTTGCGGTATTTCAGGGTCCGAGGGCTGACGAAGGACACCCTGATGCCGCGCTCGCCCGCCGAGGGCTTGAAGTACCAGGTGACCAGGAACGCCGGCTCCTCGATGGAGCCGGACTCCTCGGAGCCGGTGAGGCCCTGGGGGTACCAGTCGGTGGTGTCCTCGTCCTTGGCGTCGAAGGCGTACCACTCGGCGGGCTTGGGGCGCATCGTCCCGAGCGCGCCCTGCGCCCCCTTGCGCACCATGACCCGGTTGGCCCGCGCCAGCACCTCCCCGATGCCGGAGCTGCCGATCTCGCCTGCCAGCTTGGCCGCGCCTTCGGCCAGGTCGCCCGTCTCCCGCCGCAGGGCCAACGGCGCCGTGTCCGTGGGAACCATCCCCGTTGCCGCCATATCTCCCTCACTTTGCCGTCCCTTGGCCTAGTTTGCCGGACGGCGGGCGGTTAGGGGCGCGGTCCACGAAAAGCCCCCTCACAGCGGGTCAGCGCCACAAATGCACCGGCGTGCCCGACAGCGCCAGCTCGTGGTACCGCCGGACGAGCCGCTCCCGGTCCCCTTCGAACCGCCGCAGCGCCTCCCGCTGCCACACCGCGCCCGTACGGCGCAGCCGGGTCCGCTGCGCGACCACGTCCAGCGCCCGGTCGGCGTCGGACGGCGTCACCCCGGCCCCGAGCAGGCCCTCCCGCGCCTCGGGCAGCAGCCGCAGCACCAGGTCGGCGGCCTCGAACTCGGCGTCCTCGCCGGGCCAGGACAGCTTGGCGTCCAGCCCGTGCATGGCCGCGCGGTAGAAGTTCTGGTACGCCTGCGCGAACCGGTAGCCGGTCAGATCCCGCTCGGCCTGCGACAACGTCAGCCCGAGCAGGAACGCCGTGTTCGCCGCCATGTCCGCGCACGACGGCCCCGCCGGCAGGGCGCGCAGCTCGATCCGCAGGTGACCGCCGTCCGCGGGGTCGTAGACGGGCCGGTTCCACTGCCAGATCGTGCCCTGGTGCAGCCGCAGCTCGGGCACCTCGTGCGGCAGCGCGCCGTCCGTCAGCTCGGGCACGACGGGGTCGTAGTCCCGCGCGTACCGTTCGAACAGCTCGTACGCCCCCTCGCGCACCCAGTCGGAGCCGAACGTGACGCGCCCGTCCCTGCGCTCGCGCCGCTGCACGTCCCGGTCGTCGGCGGCCTCCTCCATCAGCGCGATCCGTGTCTCCTCCCACAGCCGCCGGCCCAGGAAGAACGGCGAGTTGCCGCACGCCGCCAGCACCGGGCCGATGGCGAGCTGGGCGGCGTTGAAGACGCGGGCGAACCGTTCGGGCGGCGTGCGCATGTGGACCTGCCAGGAGGTGTTGGCGCTTTCGAGGATCACGTCCTCCACCGACAGCTCCAGGTCCTCGATCTTGACCAGGAACGGCTCCAGCCGCAGCCGTCTGAAGCCCCTGCTCAGGGCGCGGTAGCGGTTCTGGTCGCTCATGGCGCCGAGGGTGAAGTCCTCGGCGTCGAGCGTGGGCAGGATGCCGATGGGCACCGCGCCGCCGCCCGTGACGGCCCGGTCCACCTTGGTGACCGTCTCCTGCACCTCGGCGCCGAGCCGCTCGAAGGGCTCGCCCGCCAGGGGGATCGGCGTCAGGTTCACTTCGAGGTTGTATCGGCCCAGCTCGAGCACGACGCGGGGGTCGTCGAGGGCGTCGCGCACCTGGCTGTTGCGCGGCAGCGGCCGCCCGCGCCCGTCGATCAGGAACAGCTCCAGCTCTGCTCCGACCGTGACCGGGCCACGGCCGAAGCCGGGGGTGGCGAGCAGCTCGCGCAGCATGCCGAGCTGCTCCTGGACGCGCTCTCCGAAGGCGGCGAACTCCGCCTCGGTAAATCGCTCCTTATCCAGATCTCTTCCCATCACTCCTCTCTGTCCGCTCTTTTAGTGTTGACACCTCACCAGCGGAGCGTGCCGCCGTCGTCCATGTACGCCCCGGTAGGGCCGTCGGCGTCGAGCGTGGCGAGCCGCACGGCGACGGCCGCGCCCTGCTCCGCCGTGCGGAATCCGGTGTTCCCGTTGAGGTCGGTGGCGCAGTAGCCGGGGTTGGCCGCGTTCACCTTGATCGGGCCGTCCATCAGCTCCTTGGCGTAGCTGACGGTGACCATGTTGAGCGCGGACTTCGACGAGTTGTACGCCATGGAGTTGAACTGCCAGAAGGGGCTCTCCGGGTCCGTCGCCATGGCCAGCGAGCCGAGCTCGCTCGACACGTTCACGATCCGCGCGGCCTCCGACCTGCGCAGCAGCGGCATCATCGCGTTGGTCACCGCGATCACGCCGAACACGTTGGTCTCGTAGACGGCCCGCACCGACGCCACGGAGACGGCGCTCGGCGTCAGCGCGGTCATGCCGCCGCTGACCCCGGCGTTGTTGACCAGGACGTCCAGCCTGCCGTACTCCTGCTCGATCTGCTTGGCCGCGGCGGCCACGGTGTCCTCGTCGGTCACGTCGATCCGTACGTACGGCTGCCCGAGCCGCTCGGCGGCGGCGCGCCCGCGCCCCTCGTCGCGCGCCCCCACGATCGCGGTCATGCCCCGCCCGGCCAGCAGCCGCGCGATCTCGTAGCCGATTCCCTTGTTGGCGCCCGTGATGAGCGCGATCTTCGTCATGCGTCCACATTCGTGCGGGTCGCGGCGGGTTCGGGAGAGCCCCGGGAAGGCTGGTATCAGCGGTGCCACCCACGCGCGACCCGCCGTCGCGAAGATGGAGGCATGAACCGCGACGAACTCGCTGATTTCCTGCGCGTCAGGCGCGCCCACGTCAGCCCCGCCGACGTGGGCCTGCCGGCCGGCGGGCGGCGCCGCACACCGGGGCTGCGGCGCCAGGAGGTCGCGCAGCTGGCCGGCATGTCGATCGACTACTACATCCGGCTGGAGCAGGGCAGGGGGCCGCACCCGTCGCGGCAGGTCCTCAACGCGCTGGCCAGGGCGCTCATGCTCGGCAGGGACGAGCGCGCCCACCTGTTCCACCTGGCCGGGCAGGCGATGGAGGCGCCGAGGATCAGGGAGGACGTGCCCGCGAGCCTGCTGCACCTCATCTCCTTCCTGGAGGAGGTCCCCGCGTACGTGCTGGACGCCCGCTACGACCTGCGCGCCTGGAACCCCCTGGCCGCCGCCCTCATGGGCGGCCTCGACGGCCTGGCCGACGACGAGAGGAACGTCATCCGCTGGGTCTTCCTGTCCCCCGACATCGCCGAGCACTTCGCCGACGAGGAGAAGAGCCGCTTCGCCCGCGCGGCGGTCGCCGACCTGCGCGCCGCCGCCGGGCGCCACCCCGGCGACCGGAGGATCCAGGCGCTCGTCACCGAGATGCTCGCGCTGAGCCCCCACTTCGCCGAGCTGTGGTCCCGGTACGAGGTGGAGATCCGCAGGGAGCAGCGCAAGCAGGTCACGCATCCGGCGGTCGGCACGATCGACGCGATCTGCCAGGTCATGCCCGTGCCCGACCGCGACGACCTGCGCCTCGTCCTCTACACCACCGAACCCGGCTCGCCCTCCCACCGGGCCTTGCGCGACCTGCGGCGACTGACTCTAAGCTCATGAGATGCGAGCGGTTGCGTTTGACGTCTTCGGTGGTGAGCTCGACGTGCGGGAGCTGCCCGACCCGGCCCCCTCCCCGCACGGAGCGGTGATCAGGGTCGAGGCCACCGGGCTGTGCCGGTCCGACTGGCACGGCTGGCAGGGGCACGACCCCGACATCAAGGTCCTGCCCCACGTGCCGGGCCACGAGCTGGCGGGCGTGGTCGAGGCGGTCGGCCCCGACGTGCGCGGCTGGCGGCCGGGGGCGCGCGTGACCGTGCCGTTCATCTGCGCGTGCGGATCGTGCCCGTCCTGCGCCACCGGCGACCAGCAGGTGTGCGAGCGCCAGACGCAGCCCGGCTTCACCCACTGGGGTTCCTTCGCCGAGTACGTCGCCGTCGACCACGCCGACGTCAATCTGGTCGCGGTCCCCGAGGACATGGCCTTCGCCACGGCGGCCGGTCTCGGCTGCCGCTTCGCCACCGCGTTCCGCGCCGTGGCGCAGGTCGGCGAGGTGCGGCCGGGCGAGTGGGTGGCGGTGCACGGCTGCGGCGGCGTGGGCCTGTCGGCCGTGATGATCGCGACGGCCGCCGGGGCGCGCGTGGTGGCCGTGGACGTCAGCGCCGACGCGCTCGGCCTGGCGGAGCAGGCGGGCGCCACCCACTTCGTCAACGGCTCGGCCGGTGACGCGGCCGCCCAGGTCCGGGAGCTGACCAGGGGCGGCGCCCACGTGTCGCTCGACGCGCTGGGCAGCCCCCAGACGTGCGCCGCGTCCGTCGAGAGCCTGCGCAGGAAGGGCCGGCACGTACAGGTGGGGCTGCTGCCCGGCGGCCCGACGCCGGTGCCGATGGACCGGGTGATCGGCCACGAGCTGCGGCTGCTGGGCAGCCACGGCATGGCCGCGCACGCGTACCCGCCGATGCTGGAGATGATCAGGGCCGGGATCCTCCATCCCGACCAGCTCGTCACCCGCACGATCGGGCTGGCCGACGCCGGCAAGGCGCTGGCGTCGATCGGGTCGGTGCCGGGCGTGACGATGATCGCCCCACGCTCCGCCCTCTGACCTGGGAGCCCTATCGTGGGCGATATGGAATACACGCGACTCGGCAACACCGGTCTGAAGGTCTCGCGGATCTGCCTCGGCATGATGAGCTACGGCGATCCGGCCAGGCAGGAGTGGGCGCTGGCGCGCGACGAGGCGGAGCCGATCATCCGCCGGGCCGCCGACGTGGGCGTGACGTTCTTCGACACCGCCGACACCTACAGCCGCGGCGCGAGCGAGGTCGTGACAGGCGAGGCGCTGCGCGCGATCTTCCCCAGCCGTGACGACTACGTGCTGGCCACCAAGGTCTACTTCCCCATGGGCAGGGGCGCCAACGAGCGGGGCCTGTCGCGCAAGCACATCCACGCCGCCATCGACGCCTCGCTCCGGCGGCTCGGCACCGATTATGTGGACCTCTACCAGATCCACCGGTGGGACGACGAGACGCCCATCGAGGAGACGATGGAGGCGCTGCACGACGTGGTCAGGGCCGGCAAGGCCCGCTACATCGGCGCGTCCACCATGTGGGCCTGGCAGTTCTCCAAGGCGCAGCACGTGGCCGAGCGCAACGGCTGGACGAAGTTCGTCTCCATGCAGAACCACTACAACCTCCTCTACCGGGAGGAGGAGCGCGAGATGCTGCCGCTCTGCGCCGACCAGGGCGTGGGCGTGATCCCGTGGAGCCCGCTGGCGCGCGGCGTGCTGGCCAGGGCGGGCTCGGCCGCGGCGACCGCCCGGACGGGCTCCGACTCGCGCATCGAGTTCCTGTACGACCCGGAGAACGACAAGGCGATCCTCGACCGGGTCGCGCAGGTCGCCAGGGAGCGGGGTCTCCCGGCCGCCCAGGTCGCCCTGGCCTGGCTGCTGCGCCAGCCGGCCGTGACCGCGCCCATCGTGGGGGCCACGAAGGACCGGCACGTGGACGACGCCGTGGCCGCCGTGTCGGTGTCGCTGAGCGAGTCCGAGCTGGCCTTCCTCGGCGACCCGTACCGGCCGCGCGAGGTGCGCTTCTAGCCGTCCAGGATTGTCGGGGGCGACCCTTAGGGTGAGGGGCATGCGGGCGAATGAGGAGGCGGCGGCGGCGCTGCAGGAATACGCGGAGCTGTTCGCGCTCTGCGGCGGCGACGCCTTCCGGGTGCGGAGCTACCAGAAGGCGGCCAAGGCCATCGCCGGGTTTCCCGAGGACATCTCGGTGGTCGACGTGCGCTCGGTCCCCGGCGTGGGCGAGGCGATCGCCAAGAAGATGGAGGAGTTCCTGCGGCGCGGGAGCTTCCGGCAGCTCGACGACCTGCGCGGGCGGGTGCCCGAGGGGGTGCGCAGGCTGACGCGGGTGCCGACGCTGGGGCCCAAGACGGCCATCATGCTGTTCGAGGACTTCGGCATCGACTCCACCGAGGCGCTGGGCGAGGCGATCGCCTCCGGCCGCCTCGACGGCGTCAAGGGGCTCGGCCCGAAGACGCTGGCCAACCTGGTCAAGGGCATCGAGCAGCTGGAGCAGTCGGGCCGGCGCGTCCACATCGGGGCGGCCATGTCGCTGGCCGAGCAGGTGATGGCCTCGCTGCCGGCCGAGCGCATCGCGTACGCGGGGTCGCTGCGGCGGATGAAGGACACGATCGGCGACATCGACATCCTCGCGGTCGCGCCCGAGTCGATCATGGCCGACTTCCGCGCCCAGCCCTACGTCGCCGAGGTGATCGCGGCGGGCGCCAAGAAGACCTCGATCCGCACCACGTCCGGCATCCAGGTCGACCTGCGCGTGGTGCCCGCCGGGTCGTGGGGCGCGGCGATGCAGTACTTCACGGGTTCCAAGGAGCACAACGTCGCCATCAGGGAGATGGCGGTGAAGAAGGGCTGGAAGCTGTCGGAGTACGGCCTGTTCGAGGGCGATCGGGTGATCGCCGCCGCCTCCGAGGAGGACATCTACGACGCCCTCGGCATGCGCTACGTGCCGCCGCCGATGCGCGAGGACGGCGGCGAGGTGCAGGCGGCGCTGCGCGGTGAGCTGCCCGTCCTGGTGGAGCCCGGTGACCTGAAGGGCGACCTGCACACCCACACCGACCTGACCGACGGCATCGCCTCGCTGGCCGACATGGTGGCGGCCGGGCACGCCCTTGGCTACGCGTACTACGCGGTGACCGACCACGCGCCCGACCTGGCGATGCAGCGGATGACGCTGGACAAGGCGCTGGAGCAGCGGGGGCAGGTGGCCGAGCTGCAACGGAAATATCCCGACATGCGGATCCTGCACGGCACGGAGCTCAACATCGCGCCCGACGGGTCGGTCGACTGGCCCGGGGAGATCCTGGCCGCGTTCGACGTGTGCGTGGCCTCGGTGCACTCCCATTTCGGGATGTCACGCGACGAGATGACCCGCCGGTTCATCGCCGCCTGCGAAAACCCGTACGTGGACATCATCGGGCATCCCACCACCCGCAAGATCGGCAAGCGGCCGGCCGTGGACGCCGACTGGGACGCCGTCTTCCGCGCGGCCGCCCGCACGGGGACCGCCATGGAGATCGACTCCTTCCCCGACCGGTCCGACCTGCCGTCCGACCTGGTGCGGCTGGCCAGGCACCACGGGGTGAAGTTCTCGATCGACAGCGACTCGCACGCCATCCCCCACCTGCGCAACCAGCGGTTCGGGGTGGGCATCGCGCAGCGGGCCTGGCTGACGACGGACGACGTCATCAACACCTGGCCGCTGGACCGGCTCCTGGCGTTCCTGGGCCGCTGATCCGCCGGCCGGCCCGAGGGCGGTTCCGTCACGCCGGCGCGCCGCCTTCCGCGCGCCCGACAGCCGTACCCCGTTCTCCGGCCGGCGACCCGGTCGCTCCCCCCGCTGCGGACCGCTGCCTGATCACGCAGGCAGGCCCGCTCCCGGCCACGCTCGACGCGTGGCTGAGCGCGGCGAGCAAGGACCCGGGCACGTACGCCAAGTCCGCCTGCCAGGTGAGCCGCTGGCTCAACCGGCACGGAGGCCGCAGCGCGGTCCTCTCCTTAGTCGAACGCCTCAACTCCGGCGAGCGGTTCGCCTCGATCGTGAAGCCCGCCTGACCTCGGCCCCATCGAGGCCACGCACACCCACGGCTCAGGAGCCGGCGCTGGTCACAGCCCATGCGCCCTGAGTGTCCACCCACGGTGTCCACCGACGGGCCGTCCGGCCGTCGGCCAGGCCGTCCGGCCGTCGCGAAACCGGCACCACCGGGCCACGCGTGGGGCCGGATCCCGACTGATCAGGCGGAAACCCTCGGGCCCCGCTCGGCCGGTCAGTCGTGGCTGATGACCACCTTGCCGAAACCACCGCCAGACTCCACGTAGCGGAAGGCGTCAGCAACATGCTCGAACGGGAACACGCGGTCCAGGACCGGGCGCAGCCGGTGGGCCTCGACGGCGCGGTTCAGCGCGACGAAGTGGGCCCGGCTGCCCGTGGCGATGCGGTACACCGCCGCGCCCGCCCCGAACAGGGTCGCCGGGTCGATGGGCCGGGCTCCCTCGGCGCCGGACAGCGAGTAGCCGACGAAGGCCACCTCGCCGTCGGCCGCGACGCACTTGAGCGACTGCTCCAGCGGCCCCGTCGCGTCGACGACACGGTCCACGCCGGCACCGTGGGTGCGAGCACGCACCTCCTGCCACCAGGCCGGGTCATCCCGGTAGTTGATCACGTCGTCCGCCCCGAGCGCCTTCAGCCGTTCGGCCTTGGCGGCGCTGGACGTGGTCATGATCACCTGGGCGCCGGACAGTTTGGCGAGCTGCAGCACGAAGAGCGACACGGCTCCCGACCCCAGGGTCAGCACGGTGGCCCCTGGGCGCAGCGCGCTGCCCGTGGTCAGGGCGTTCCAGGCGGTCACGGCCGCCAGCGGCAGCGTCGCGGCCTCCTCGAACGACAGGTGCTCCGGGACGGGCACGACGCCGTCCTCGCCCAGCACGGCGTACTCCGTCAACATGCCGTCGACCATCGTCCCGAGCTGGGCGGCGTTGTCCCACACGAACGGGCCGTCCAGCCAGCGAGGAAAGACGGTGGCCGCCACCCGGTCGCCGGCCCGCACCCGGCCGACCCCTTCCCCGACGGCCACGACCTCCCCCACCCCCTCGCACCCGGGCACCACGCCGGGTCTGATCGGCAGCGGGTAGGCGCCGGCCAGCACCGCCAGATCACGTGACCCGAGCGAGCTCGCACGGACCTTGACCACGACCTGTCCGCGTCCCGGCACGGGCTCGTCATGATCCCTGACCGTCAGCCCGGCCAGGCCACGCTGCGGATCAAGGTGATAGCTCTTCATCTCGTCGCCTTCTCAGTCGCCTTCTCAATCGTCGAGCTCGATCGCGGGCTGCCCCCAGCGCCATGGGGATCATGCGTGTCAGCCGGGGCTTCCGGCAATTCCTTCGAGGGAGTCGCCGGCGGCGGGTAAGCGCGGGGGCGGCTGGGCGGAACGTTCCCGTACGGATCGGGCAGGGATCTGCAAGGACGGGCGCCACAGGACAGGCCGAGGAGATTAAATGGTTTCCAGGTAGGAAATACTCAGTAGGAGGTGACGACCATGGAGCACGCGACGGTCACGATCGTGAAACCGCTGCCCGACCACCTGTTCAGGGTGCGCGACACGAACGCGGAGATGCGGTGGGAGGCCATGTCGGGGCAGGGATACCACACCCCGATCGACCGGTTCTTCGTGCGGAACCACACCTCCACCCCGATCATCGACGCCGCCACGTGGCGGTTGCGGGTGCACGGGGCGGGGGTTCGATGTCCGCGCGAGTTCGGCTATGAGCAACTGCGGGCGATGCCGTCGCGGACGGTCGACCTGGCGATCGAGTGCGCGGGGAACGGGCGGCGGTTCTACGGCACGCAGCAGCACGACGCCGCTCCCGGGACGCAGTGGGGGCTGGGCGGGATCGGGGTCGCGCGGTGGCGGGGCGTGCCGTTGCGGCGCCTGCTGGAGGCGGCCGGGCCGCTCCCCGGGGCGGTGGACGTGCTGGCGACCGGGCTCGACGCGCCGTTCGAGGAGTACGGGCACGTACGCAGGCCGCTGCCGATCGGCAAGGCCATGGACGACGTCCTGGTGGCGTACGAAATGAACGGCGAGCCGCTGCCTCCGGACCACGGATTCCCGGTACGGCTGGTGGTGCCGGGATGGGTGGGAATAGCCTCCATCAAATGGCTGGGCGATATCGAGGTCGCCACCGCGGAGCTCCGTACACCGTGGAACACGGTCTTTTACCCGGACGTCACCGTCCAGCCGGTGAAGAGCGCGTTCGAGCTCGCCTGGAACGCACGCCTGCCGCTCACCGGACCACACGTCCTGCGCGGGCGGTCCTGGTCGGGGCGGGGCAGGATCGTCCGGGTGGAGGTCAGCGTGGACGGCGGGCTCAGCTGGCGCGAGGCCGAGCACCACGGGCGGCACCTGGTCAGCGCGTGGCTGCCCTGGCACGTGTCATGGGCACCGAGCCGCACGGGGGCTCATGTGCTCATGGCGCGCGCCACCGACGAGACGGGCGCCACGCAGTCGCTCTTCACCCCGCGGCACCCGTTCGGATACAACTTCGACGCCGTCGTCCGGCATCCCATTGAGGTGGTCAATGGATAGGTAATTGTCACCGATCCAGGCTGAGCTGGGCATTCATAAAACGGTGGTACGGCGCACCGGAATTCATCTGAAAGACTCTCGCGGAAACCATCTCGAAATCCCTTCGTGTGACGCTGCGCACAGCACGGGAAAGGAGAGCAGATGCGCCGGCTGACCGCACTCGACGCCCAGTTCCTCAATGTCGAGACGGCGACCACCGCCGCGCACGTGGCGGGGCTGGCGATCATCGACCCGGCCGGCGGAGCGGTCGATCGGGATGCTCTCGCGCGCCTGCTGCGGGAGCGCCTCCACCTGTCGCCCGCGCTCAGCCTCCGGCTGGCCGAGGTGCCGTTCGGGCTGGACCACCCGTACTGGGTGGCCGACCCCGACTTCGACGTCGACCGCCACCTCTTCGAGCTGACGCTGCCCGCGCCGGGGGACGACCGGCAGCTGGCCGAGGCGGTGGCGCGGATCCACGCGCGCCGGCTGGACCGGGCGCGTCCGCTGTGGGAGATGCACCTGATCAACGGGCTGGCCGATGGGAGGGTCGCCGTGTACACGAAGGTGCACCATGCCGCCATCGACGGCATCTCGGGCGCTGAGACGCTGGCCGCCCTGCTCGACCTCACCCCTGACGGCCACCTGCCGAGCCAGGGCCTCCCGGCCTCGGTCACCGGGCGCCCCTGCCTTCCTCCCGACCCGCCGGCGAACGCCCCTGCCGTCTCTCGGGTGCAGGCTCCCGCCGGCCCTTCCACGGACGCCCCTGCCGACCCTCGGGTGGAGGCTCCCACCGGCCCTCGGGCGGACTCTCCCGCCGGCTCCCCCACGGAAGCGTCTGACGAGCCTCCGGCGAGCGCCCCTACCGACCCTCCCACCGGCGCCTCCGCCAACGCTCCGGTGGGTGCCCACGCCGTGGAGGGCCGGGGGCTCGCGGTGGAGGGTGTGGGCCTTTCCGGGACGGCGGCCTTCTGTGGCGGTGAGACGGCTGGTCCCGGAGCGGCGGTGCGCGACGGTGGTGGCGGGGCGAGAGGGGAGGATGCGTCCACGTCGGTGAGGCAGGAGGGCGTCGAGCCTGACCGGCCCCGGAAGGACGTACCCGGGCAGGATGGGCCTGCGCGGGACGGCGCCGGGCGTGATGGGCTCGGGATGGTGGCGATGCTGGCGGAGGCGGCGGTGCGGGCGGTGACGCATCCGGTGCGGGCCGTCCAGTCCGTCGTCAGGGCGGCCGAGGATCTCGACGCCATCCCGCTGGCCGCGCAGCTCCCGGGGGCCCGGCGCATCGCCAGGGCCGCGCGGCGGGTCGCCGGTGACCCGCAGGACCGCCCCGAGCTGCCCGGCCTGGCGGTCCCTCGCACCCCGTTCAACGGCCCCATCAGCGCCCGCCGCCATCTCTCCTTCGGCTCGGTCCCGCTCAAGGACGTCAGGGCCGTCGCCCGGGCCAACGGCCTGAGCGTCAACGACGTCGTCATGGGCCTGTGCGCCTCGGCGCTGCGGTCGTGGTTGCGGGAGCGGGACGCGCTGCCGGAGGAGCCGCTGGTCGTCGGCGTGCCCGTGGCGGTGCGTACGGGCGGCGCCGGCGAGGTGGTCGGCAACCAGATCTCCGCCATGGTCGTCCCCATGCCGACGAACGTCTCCGATCCCGGGGAGCGCCTGCGGGCGGCTGGCGCCGCCATGGCCACGGCCAAGCGGCGTTTCGCGCGGGCCCCGGCGACGTGGCTGAGCGAGCTGTGCTCGGTGCTGCCCGCGCCGCTGGCGGGGCTGGCCACGCCGGCGCTCTTCCGGCTGGCGGGTACGGCGTTCCCGCCGGTCAACCTCGTCATCAGCAACGTGCCCGGCCCGCGGTTCCCGCTGTATCTGTGCGGCGGCAGGGTGCTGTCGTACTATCCGCTGTCGGTGCTGACCGACATGAGCGGCGGCCTGACCATCACCTGCTTCTCCTACGACGGCATGCTCGACTTCGGCGTCGTGGCCTGTCCCGAGCGGGTGGACGACGTGTGGGGGCTGCTCGGCCACCTGCGTGCGGCGCTCGGCGAGCTGCTAGACGAGGGAGTGGGCGATGAGTTCCGCGACGGCGTCGGGGTCGATCTGGTGCCCGGTCAGCTGGCAGAGGTTCTCCTGGTAGAGCAGGACGGCGGCGAACGTGGCCGCCGCCACCTCCAGCCTGGCGGCGTCGCCGCGGGCTCCGGGCAGGGCCAGCTCCAGCGCGAACCTGGCCCGCCTGATGAGTTCGCCGTTGAGCCGGCCGAGCCGCTCCTTGACGGAGCCGTGCGTGTCGGCCTCCCTGAACAGGATGCGCCGCATCGCCGGTGAGGCCCGCAGGGGCAGGCCGCGCGCGAGCCTGGACAGGGTCCGCGCGGGGTCGCCGGGCACGGCGTCGACCTCGCGTCCCTCCTCGACCAGGGTGCGCTCGTCAACGAGGGCGACGAGTACGTCGATCTTGCGCGGGAAGTAGTGGAAGATCAGCCCTTTGGGCACTTCGGCGAGCCGGGCGATGACCGCGGTGGGGGTGGCCTCGTAGCCGCCGCCCGCGAACAGCTCCTCGGCCGCGTCCAGGATGCGCGTGCGCGCGTCACCGATCACCACAGCTCGCACCATAGCGCCACCTGCGAGTTCGCCGCCATCCCGAGAACGGCAGACCCCCATCCCCGACGGGGCCGGAGGGGCGGCTCGTGGTGCGGGGGTGGCCCCGGGCCGGCCGCGAGGGGGTGCCGATAATGGCGGGATGAGATCAATAGGCACAACGGACCTGTCCGTTTTCCCGATATCGCTCGGTACGAATGTCTTCGGCTGGACGGCCGACAAGGAGACCTCGTTCAAGGTCCTGGACGCGTACGTCGAGGGCGGCGGCAACTTCATCGACACGGCCGACGTCTACCCGTACTGGGCGACCGGCGAGTCGACTTCGGAGACGATCATCGGCGAGTGGCTGCACGCGCGCCGCAACCGCGACTCGGTCGTCCTCGCCACCAAGGTCGGCATGCTGGAGGGGCTGAAGGGCCTGGCCCCGGCCACCATCAGGACGGCGGTCGAGGACTCCCTGCGCCGGCTCCGTACCGACTACATCGACCTGTACTGGGCGCACGTGGACGACCACGACACGCCGCTGGTGGAGTCGCTGGCGACGTTCGACGCGCTGGTCCGCGAGGGCAAGGTCCGGCACGTCGGGGCGTCCAACTACGGGGCCGACCGGCTGGCGGAGGCGCTCAAGGTCTCCGGCGAGGAGGGGCTGGTCAGGTACGTCGCCCTGCAGCAGCAGTACAACCTGGTCGAGCGGGGGTACGAGGGCGGGCTGCGGGACGTGGTGGCCCGGGAGGGGCTGTCCAGCACGCCGTACTTCGGGCTGGCGCGCGGCTTCCTGACCGGCAAGTACGCGCCCGGCGTGACGGTCGACAGCCCGCGGGCCGGGCTGGCGGCGGAGTACCTCCAGAAGGAGTACGGGCGCCGGACCCTGGACGCGCTGACGAAGGTCGCGGCCGAGCGCTCGGCGGCTCCTGCCACGGTGGCGCTCGCCTGGCTGGCCGCCCAGCCCACGGTCGCGGCCCCGATCGCCAGCGCCAGGGACGTGGCCCAGCTCCAGCCGCTCCTGGCCGCCGCGGAGCTGGAGTTGAGCGAGGAGGAGCTGGCCGTCCTGGACGAGGCCTCCCGCCCCTGACGGGGGCACGCCCGCCGCGGCCGGCCGCCCGGCGCCCGTTCAGGGGTGCCGGGCACCCCTCCACGGGGAGCCGCCGGAGGTCAGTGGATGCGGTTCGCGAGCGAGTCGCACAACGCGCGCAGTTCCGTGGCCTCCGGCAGGCATTCGTCCAGGACCGCCAGCGCCGCGGTGACATGCCGCTCGGCCAGGGCCTGGGCGGCGGCGCGGCCCCCGGCCTCCTCCACGAGGCGGGCGGCGTGGCGGACCGCGTCCTCCCCCGAGAGGCCGTCCGAGAGCATGGCGGACAGCGTGCGCGCGGCCGGGTGGTCCGCGGCGAGCGCCGCCAGGACGGGAATCGTCTTCTTGTCGCGCCGCAGATCGTTGTAGACGGGCTTGCCGGTGACATGCGGATCGCCCCAGATGCCCAGCATGTCGTCGGCGATCTGGAACGCCACCCCCAGGTCGCGCCCCACCTCCCACATGCGCTCGCCGAGCTCCGGCGCGCCGCCCAGGCACGCCCCGGTCGCCGCGGCGGCCCCTAGCAGGCTGCCGGTCTTGCCCGCGACCATCGCCGTGTACTCGTCGATCGTCACCGCCCGGGCCCCGCGCCAGGGGCGGTTCTCGAAGGCCATGTCGGCGGTCTGCCCGTTGACGAGCTCGATCAGGGCCGCGGACAGGTACCGCATCGCCTCGGGGAAGCCCACGAGCCGGCTGACGGCCAGGGCGAGGAGCGCGTCGCCGGTCACGAGCGCCGGGCCCACGCCGTACGCCTTCCACAGGGCGTCGCGGTGCCGCCGCCGCTCGTCGTGGTCGATGATGTCGTCGTGCGCCAGCGAGAAGGCGTGCACCAGCTCCACCGCCACCGCGCCGGGAAGCCCCGACTCGGCGGTGCCGCCCACCGCCTCGGCGGCGAGCATGGCGATGGCGGGGCGCACGCCCTTGCCGCCGAGCCCGGTGTCGGGCCGGCCGTCCGCGTCGGACCAGCCCAGGGCGTACGCGGACATCCTGGCACCCCAGGGGTGCAGGGCCGCGATCGCCTCCCTCAGAGCCGGTTCGACCAGGCGCCGGCAGCGGGCCACGGCGCCGCCGGCCAAGCGGTGACTGCGATTCAATGGGTGCTCCTACCCGGATACGATCTTGAATCTACATGCAGAAGCATGTGATACTCCACCCCATAGATTGACGCTTGTCAGGAAATGTCCGTCGTTTGAGACGGACATCATGGAGGTCCGCGGTGTCGTTGGGCGGCGTATCGTCGCGTCGGGCAAGAACCCTTCCGTTCCTCCGATCACTGGCCAGGCACGCGCGAACACCCGTACACGCCTTCGAGGAGGCGAGCAGGCGGGCGGGCGGCGAGCTCGTCCGGCTGAACATGGGCCCTTTCCGCCCCTACCTCGTCACCCACCCCGAGCACGTCCAGCACGTCCTGAAGACCAACCAGCCGAACTACGTCCGGGCCGGCATGTTCTGGGACCCGCTGGCCCCGCTGCTCGGCCAGGGCATCCTGTCGGAGGGCGAGGGCTGGGCGGCCAGCCGGAAGATCCTTCAGCCGGTGTTCACCGCCAGGTACGTCAACTCGCTCGCCGGGCACATGGCGCAGATCATCACCGGCCTGATCGACGTCACCCTGGTGCCGGGCCGCCGCTTCGACATCGGCGAACTCATCTCCACCCTGATTCATCCGACCATCGTGCGGTTGTTCCTCGGGGCGACGATCTCCGACGAGGACATCGGCCGCCTGGCCCCCGCCTACGACACGGGCGTGACGGCCAGGTCGCTCCGGTTGCTGCTGCCCTCCGTGCCGGAACGTTTCCCGCTGCCCGGCGACCGGGCGTTCAAGCGGGCGATCAGGACCATCGACGAGGTCGTCTACCCCCGCATCCAGTACGCCAAGACGCGGCGTGAAGAGGATGCCGACCTGGTCTCCAGGCTGGTCCGCGCGCGCCCGGGCGAGGCGGACGCGGACAGGCTGATCAGGGACGACATGGTGGCCATCCACGGCGCCGCCACGGAGACCTCCGTCACCGCGCTCACCTGGGTGTGGCCGGTGCTGGACGCGCACCCGAAGATCGCCGCCCGGGTGTACGAGGAGGTGGACCGCGTGGTCGGGCGCGGCCCGGTCACGGTCGCGCACCTGCAGGACCTGACGTACCTGAAGATGTTCGTGGACGAGCTGGTCCGCCTCTACCCGCCCGGCTGGATCCTGCCCAGGACGGCGGCACGGGCCGATCACATCGACGGGATCGAGATCCCCGCCGGGGCCACGATGGTGCTCAGCCCGTACCTGACGCACCGGCTGCCGGAGTTCTGGGACCGGGCGCTGGAGTTCGATCCGGAGCGGTTCGCGCCGGGCAACGACCGGGCGCGGCACCGGTACGCGTACTTCCCGTTCGCTGCGGGACCGCACGTCTGCCTGGGACCGCACCTGTTCATGATGGAGGCCCTGCTCCTGATCGCCGGGATCCTGTGCAAGTACCGCCCGCTGCTGCACACGACCGGCCCGATCACTCCGCGGCTGGCCTCGACGCTGCGGCCCCCCAAGGGGCTGTCGATGACGCTCGTTCCAGCGGGTGCCGCATGACCGGCCCCGGCACAACCGGCCCCGGCATGACCGGCGCCGGCCCGGCCGGACTCGGCGCGGCGGCCGAGCTCGGCAGGACCAGCGCGCTGGCGGTCGAGTGCGCCCGCCGGCTCGCCGCGCACGCCGCCGAGCACCCGGACCTCTTCCCCGCCAAGCCGTTCGACGCCGGTTTCTTCCAGTCCTTGGGGCTGGTCGGCGCGTTCGGCTCCCCTTGGGCCTCCGCGGGACGGCTCTGGGCGGTCAACCGCGCCGCGCTGTGGGTGTTCGCACTGGACCTGCAGGTCGACTACGTCGCGAAGACCCGCGACGAGGTGGCCGCGCTGGCCGAGGAGTGCCTGGCGGTGGCGGGTGGGGCGGCGCCGCGCGGCCCGCTCGCCGCCGACCTCGCCGCGCTCCGCGACGACCTGGGAGGCGACCCGCGCTGGCGGGACCAGCTCGAACGCGTGCTGATCGCCATGCTCCAGGAGTGGGACTGGCGCGAGTCGAGCGCCACGCCCGCCCTGGAGGAGTACCTGGCCAACGCGGACAGCTGTGGCTCCTCGTTTGTCAACCTCTCGCACTGGCTCTACACCGGCGACACGTGGACGCTGGACCACCTGGACGTCGTACGCGAGGCGAGCGACGAGGTGCAGCACTACCTGCGGCTGCTGAACGACCTGAGCACGTACGACAGGGAAGCCCGCTGGGGCGACGCCAACGCGCTGACGCTGGGCGCGGGGCGTGACGAGGTCACGCGGCGCATGGCGCGGCACGCGCGTACGGCGGCCGGGCTGATCGCGCCGATCCACGCGACCAGCCCGCGGACCGCCGTCTACCTGGAGCGCCAGATCGGCTTCAACACCGGTTTCTACGGCGTTTCCGACTATTGGGGAGAGCTGTGAACGTCGCCCGCGAGTCCGTGGACGTCGCCCGCGAGGCGAACTCGCTGATCGCCACGCTGATGGCCATGCCATGGGGTCAGGTGTCCGCGTCCGTCTACGAGACGGGGCGGCTGGTGACGCTGGCCCCGTGGCTGACCGGGCACGGCGAGCGCATCGACTATCTCACGCGGACCCAGCGTCCGGACGGAGCCTGGGGCGCGCCGGGCGGCTACAGCGTGGTGCCGACCTTGAGCGCCACCGAGGCCCTGCTCACCGTCGGGGCCACGGAGCCCGCCGGCAGGGGGCTGGCGGCGCTGCGCCGGCAGCTCCCCCGGATGACCGATCTGCCCGACATGCCGGCCGCCGATCTGATCGTCCCGGCGCTGATCGCCCTCATCAACGCGCACCCCGTGGGCGAGCCGCTCCCCCTGCCGCCCGGCCTGGACTCCTCCCGCGTCGAACGGGTCCGTCGCGTGCTGTCATCCGGGGCCGAGCCGCCGCAGAAGCTGCTCCACGCTCTCGAGGTGGCCGGTCCCGCGTCGGGAGGATCGAGCTTCGTCCGCCCGACGGTCATCGGCACGGTCGGAGCCTCTCCCGCCGCGACCGCCGCCTGGCTCGGCGGCGCCTGGCTCGGCACGGGCGCCCTGCTCGACGCCGACTCGGCGAGAAGCCATCTGGAGGCGGTCGTCGCCAGATACGGCGGGCCGGTCCCCGTCGGGCTGCCCATCACCGTGTTCGAGCGTGGCTGGGTGCTGAGCTGGCTGGCCCGGGCGGGCGTGCCCGTCGAGGTTCCGCCGGAGATGGTGGCCGACCTCAGGGCGGCGATCGGCCCCGGCGGCACGCCGGCGGGGGCGGGGCTGCCCCCGGACGCGGACACGACCTCCGTCGCGCTGTACGCGCTGGCGCTGCACGGGATGGCGCGCGATCCGGAGAGCCTGCTGGCGTTCGACACAGGGGGGCACTTCTGCACGTGGCAGGGCGAGGACGGCTTCTCCATCAGCGTGAACGCCCATGTCCTCGACGCGTTCGGCGCGTACGCCGCCTCCGGGCCGGACCGCGCGGACGCGTACGCGGACGTCCGGGAAAGGCTGGCGCGCCTGCTGGTGGAGCGGCAGCGGCCGGACGGAAGCTGGGATGATCGCTGGCACGCGTCCCCGTATTACGCCACACTGAGTTGCGTGTTGTCGCTCAGCGAGTACGGCGGGCCAGGGCTCGCCCCCACGGTGGCCAGGGCCCGGGCCTGGGTGCTGTCGTCGCAGCGCCCCGACGGGTCGTGGGGCCGCTGGGAGGGCACGCCCGAGGAGACCGCGTACGCGATGCAGACGTTGTTGCTGCCCGAGGCCGTGAACGGCGGTACCGTCGAAGAGCGGCACCGCCAGGCCGCCGCCCGCGGCCACCGATTTCTCCAACTATCGGGCGAAATGTCGGATTACCCACCATTATGGCATGACAAGGACCTTTACACCCCGATAGCAGTCGTCCAGGCAGCCATCCTGGCGGCTCGCTATGTCCATGCAAGGATGGTTTCGACAGGTCAAACCCGGACGTAATCTCCCGTACTGGATTTTCTCGCCTTGAGCTGGATTTGAGGCATTGCTAAGGTATCCCGGTGCCAAAGCCTCGAAATGCACCCGAGCGCCTTGACATCTGGCTTAACGTAACCCCCGACCTGGACGGCTAAATATGCGTTTGCGCAACGTCAGCGTGCGGACAAAGGTGACAGCCCTGCTGGTGTCACTGATCGCACTGTGGGGGTTCGCCGCCTGGGTCACCTTGCGCGAGGGCGTGAACCTCCTCGGCGCCACGACCGTCGACAGCGGTGCGGTGCAGCCCAGCGAGCGCCTGCTCGCCGAGTTGCAGCGCGAGCGTCGCCTCTCCCTGGTGGCGCTGGGTTCCGGCCAGCGCGGGCCCGACAAGCTGATGCGCGACCAACGGGCCAGGACCGACGAGGCGCGCGCGGCACTCACGGAGTCGGCGACCAGCGCCAGCGTCCAGTTCGCGGCCGACGATCTGCTCACGCGCCGCATCGACGAGGCGCTGAGGAGCGCGCAGGGGATCGAGGCGCTCAGGAAGTCGGTCGACTCCGCACGCGCCGACCGCGACCAGACGGCCGATTCCTTCAACCAGATCATCGACTCGCTCTACCTCATGTTCGACTCGGTCGCCTCGCTGGACGACAAGGAGATCGCCAAGGACGCGCGCACCATACTCGCGATCAGCCGGGCCAGCGAATACCTGTCCCGCGCCGACGCGATCGCCGCCGGTGCGCTGGCCAAGGGCCGGTTCACCACGTCGGAGCACACCGAGTTCGTGGAGCTGGCCGGGTTCTCCCGCATCTCCCTCTACCAGGCCGCGGCGCAGCTCCCGGCGGAGGACGCGGCCGCGTACAACGCCTGGGCGAAGAGCCGCGCCGTCGCCCAGTTGCGCGGCCTGGAACAACAGCTCGCCCAGCAGCCCGACGGCATGTCCCCCACGGTGACGGGCGCCGAGTGGCGCGCGGCCACCGAGGCGGCCCGCACCGGTCTGGAGAAGTTCATCACCGACGGCGGCGACCGCCTCGTCGACCGGTCCATCCCCGGCGCCGTCGGCGTCATCGTCCGCCTCGTCCTGGCGGGTGGCCTCGGCCTGATCGCGGTCGTGGCCTCGATCGTGCTGTCGATCACCACCACCCGGCAGCTGCTCGCCCAGCTGCGCAAGCTGCGCGACGCCGCACACGACCTGTCCGACGAACGGCTTCCCGGCGTCGTCGAGCGCATCGGCCGCGGCGAGGAGGTCGACCTCGCCAAGGAGGTGCCGGCGCTGGACTTCGGTGACGACGAGATCGGCCAGGTGGGCCAGGCGTTCAACGCCGTGCAGCGCACCGCCATCAGCGTCGCCGCCGAGCAGGCCGAGCTGCGCCGCAGCATCCGCGACATCCTGCTCAGCCTGGCCCGCAGGACGCAGGGCCTGGTCCACCGGCAGCTCACCGTCCTCGACGTGATGGAGCGCCGCGAGACCGACCCGGAGGAGCTGAAGGAGCTCTTCCGGATCGACCACCTCGCCATCCGGATGCGGCGCAACGCCGAGAACCTCATCGTGCTGTCCGGCTCCGCCCCCGCCCGTACGTGGCGCCGCTCGGTCCCCATGGTCGACGTCGTCCGCGGCGCCCTGGCCGAGGTCGAGGACTACACCCGCGTCACGCTCATGCCGATGGGCGACGTCGTGCTGGTCGGCCGTGCCGTCGGTGACGTCATCCACCTGCTCGCCGAGCTGATCGAGAACGCCGTGTCGTTCTCGCCGCCCTACACGAACGTGCAGATCAGCGGGCAGCTGGTGGCCAACGGCTACGTCGTCGAGATCGAGGACCGCGGCCTCGGCATGAAGCCCGAGGACCTCAAGGTCAACAACGCGCGCATCGCCGACCCGCCCGAGTTCCGCATCTCCGGCACCGCCCGGCTGGGCCTCTACGTGGTCAGCCAGCTCGCCAGGCGCCACGACATCCAGGTGGTGCTCAAGGCCTCGCCGTACGGAGGGACCACGGTCGTGGTGCTGCTGCCGCAGGACCTCGTGCAACTCGACCCCGCGCCCGAGCCGCAGGACAGCGGGCAGCGCGAGCGGCTGCCGCGCCGGACGACGGCCGTGGCCACCGCGACCCGGCCGGTCGCCGCGGAGAACGTCCGCACGCTCAAGCCGGCGCGTCAGGCTTCCCCGCCCGTTCCTGCCCCCGCACCCTCCCCGGGCCCCGCACCGGCCCCCGCTTCTGAGCCCGCCCGCGGGCCCGCTCCTGGGCCCGCCCCCAAGCTCAGCCCCGTGGAAGCGGCTCCCGAGCCGCCGCCCACCGCCGAGCCGGAGCACCAGCCCGTGGCCGAGTTCACGTCCAACGGGCTGCCCCTCCGGGTGCCTCAGGCCAACCTGGCGCCAGCGCTGCGGGACGACACGCCCACGCAGCCCGACTTCGAGGAGGACGATGACGAGCGCTCGCCGGAGGAGATCCGCAGAATGATGGGATCTCTGCAGTCAGGCACCCGTCTTGGCCGCAGCGAAGCCGCCAAGATGCTGGAAGAGCAGCCGCCCGGAGGTGAGTCATGACCCCCACTGCGGGCACCGACCTCAACTGGCTGCTCGACGATCTCGTCGGCCGCGTCAAGGAGGCCGAGCACGCCATCGTGCTGTCGTCCGACGGCCTGCTGATGGCCTCCTCCGCCGGGCTGCAGCGGACCGACGGCGAGCACCTGTCCGCCGTCGCCTCCGGGCTGCAGAGCCTGGCGAAGGGCGTCTCCGACCACATCTCCGGAGGCGCGGTACGCCAGACGGTCGTGGAGTGGCGGAGCCAGTTCCTCATCGTGACCGCGGCAGGCGAGCGCGCCTGCCTGGCGGTCCTGTGCGCCCAGCAGGCCGACATCGGGCTGGTGGCGTACGAGATGGCGATGCTGGTGGCCCGCGTCGGCCAGTACCTCACCTCCGGCGCCCGCAACGCCGGAGCCGCCGCCGGGAGCGACCGGTGAGAGGCGGCACGGACGGGCCGACCGACGAGCACTGGGTGGATCCGGAGATCATCCGGCCCTACGTGGTCACCCGTGGCCGCACGCAGCCCGCGCACGGCCGGTTCGACCTGATCTCCATGGCCCTCGCCGTAGGCCCGCCGCCGGGCCCCGACGCCGGGCTCGACCCCGAGCATCTGCGCATCCTGCAGCTCTGCCGCGAGCCCAAGTCCGTCGCCGAGATCGCCGCGTACCTCGATCTGCCGGCCGGCACGATCCGGGTGCTGCTCGGCGACCTGTTCGACCGAGAGCTCGTCTCCGCGCAGGAACCACAATCCGAGGTGGACATGCACGACATGAAGATGTACAGGGCGGTGCTCGATGGTCTTCGCTCGCTCTGAGCGTCCGCGCCTGCCGACGGCGATCAAGATCCTGGTCGCGGGCGGCTTCGGCGCGGGCAAGACGACGATGGTGGGCGCCGTCTCCGAGACCCGGCCGCTGCGCACGGAGGAGGTGCTGACCGACCGCGGGATCGGCGTCGACGACCTCACCTCGGTGGAGGCCAAGCGCACCACCACCGTGGCGATGGACTTCGGCCGCATCACCCTGGGCAACGACTACGTCCTGTACCTGTTCGGCACGCCCGGGCAGGAGCGCTTCTGGTTCGTGTGGGACGAGCTGGCCGAGGGCTCGCTGGGCGCGGTCATCCTGGCCGACACCCGGCGCCTGGCCGACTGCTTCCCCTCGGTCGACTACTTCGAGCGGCGGGGCACGCCGTTCGTGGTGGCGGTCAACTGTTTCGAGGGGGCGCCGACGTTCGAGCTGGAGGAGGTACGCCTGGCGCTGCAGCTCAGCCCCTCCATCCCGATCATCATGTGCGACGCCCGCAAGCGGGAGTCCAGCCGGGAGGTGCTGATCACGCTGGTCAAGCACTCGGCCCGGCTCCGCGCCGAACCGGTCGGCAGCTAGCTCCCGCGCATCCCGGCCATCGCCACCCTCATCCGTGGATCAGGGTGGCGATGTCGTGGAACAGCCGGTCGTGCGCGGCGGCCGCCGCTGCGGAGGTCAGGTCCATGTTCTGGATGAACCCGTGCGCCAGGCCCCGCTCCTGCCGGTGCGTCACCCGCGCGCCGGCCTCCGCGAGGCGGCGGGCGTAGGCGTCGCCCTCGTCGCGCAGCGCGTCGTGCTCGGCGGTCACGACCAGGCCGCCGGGCATGCCGGACAGGTCCGGGCTCAGCAGCGGGCTGGCGGCGACGCGGTCGGCGGGGTCGGGCGCCCACTGGGCGATGGCCCAGGTGAGGAAGTCGGCGTCGAGCGCGTATCCGCTGCCCTTTTCGGCGACGCTGGCCTGGGAGAGCGTCAGGTCGGTGTTCGGACATATCAAGATCTGTACGGCGGGCAGCGGGTCACCGGCGTCGCGGAGCCGCAGGCATGCCATGGTCGCCAGGTAGCCGCCGGCGCTGTCGCCCGCCACCGCCGCCGGGCGCGACCAGCGCACCACCGCTGCCACGTCGTCGATGGCCGCCGGATAGGGATGCTCGGGGGCGCGCCGGTAGTCGACGGCCAGCACCTCGACGTCGCATGCCTCGGCGAGGCGCCGGCAGGTGCGGTCGTGGGTGTCCAGGTCGCCCATGACGAAGGCGCCGCCGTGGGCGAACACCATCAGCGGCCGCGCCTGTTCGCGGGGCCGGTAGCGGCGCAGCGGCAGCCCGCCGGGCCCGTGGAGGTCCTCCACGTGTGCCAGTGCGGGGCCGAGCGGGCGGGCGGCGGCACGCCGGCGGGCGCTCTCGCGGAGCTCGGGTATCTCAGGGGTGATCATCGGTGCGCTCGTCTCGTGGTGGGCGGTGGCCAGGACCGTTCGATGCGGGAGCCCGGTGCGGGAAGCCGGTGGGCGAAGTCGGGGCGGGAAGTCGGGGCGGGAGGTGCGGGAGGTGCTGGTGGTGCGATGGTGCGGGTGGTGCGTTGATGCGGGTGGTGCGGGGATGAGCGTGCCGCGGGGCCCGGACGGGACCCCGCGACACGCTGTGGCCGCGCGGGTCGCCGTCCCGTCAGGCGGCGTCGAGGGCCGCGGTGATCCTGCGGGCCATGTCGGTCAGGGCGGGACCGGGCTCGCCCCGGTGGGTCCGGGCCGCTGCCTCGATGGCGACGATGATAGTGCTGCGGAAGGTGCCGGCCTCCGCCGGAGCCTGCTTCCTGAGCAGGCTCATGGTCGCCGTCAGGGCCGGCAGCACGTGGTCGGCGATGTCCGCCACGGACCTGCCGGTCAGGTCCATGCCCGTCGGCTTTCCGGCGAGGACGTGCCCGACCAGGCCGGTGGCGGAGGTCAGGGCGATGGAGCCGGCGGTGGCGATCTTGTGGGGTTTTCCGGTGGCGTCGGTGGCGGCCAGCAGCGTGACGGCGCCGTGGGCGGCGGTCCTCATGGTGAGTTCGTCCTGGTCGGTGAGGGTGATGGACACGGTGGTGTGCTCCTTCGCGGTGGTACGCCTGGTGACGGCGCGGTCTCAGTCGTCGATGGCCTGGTAGAGGGTGGTCCAGAAGTCGTGGATGAGGTGCATGGAGTCGGGGGTGGAGGCGCCGACCTGGGTGAGCAGGATGCCGGTGAGGTGGTGGGCGGGGTCGGCGTAGGTG
>NZ_VDLX02000007.1 GCF_006334985.2 Nonomuraea phyllanthi | reverse complement strand
ATGGCTGCTGCCCGCATTGAGATGCCCGACGGGGCGATCTTTCATTCCGACCGAGGGAGTCAATACACGTCGATCGAGTTCGGCGAGACACTCGGCGAGTACGATATCAGGCAATCCGTTGGGCGCAGCGGGAGTTGCTTCGACAATGCGATGGCGGAATCGTTCTTCGGTAAGCTGAAGACGGAGATGGTGCATCATCGGACCTTCGCCACGCGTGCCGAGGCCCGGCGCGAAGTGATCAAGTTTATCGAGGGGTTCTATAACCGGCGGAGACTTCACTCTGGGTTAGGATATCGCCCGCCCTCAGAAGTGCTGGAGGAATGGTTCGGGAATTTGGTTGCGGCGTGATATAGTTTCATTTGGGTCGAGTCCGGAATAGTCGGAGCCCCTCACACCGAACTCGGGCTCACTCAGGCTGAATTGGCCGAGCGCGCGGGCCTCACCAAGGCGAAGGTCTCCCGGATCGAAGGCTCTGACACCGTCCCCACTCTGCCGCTTCTCGCCAAGCTGGCCGAGTTCCTTGGCACCACCCTTAACATCGCCCTCGACAACCACGACAACCAAGCAGGGGCCGAGCGGGCGAAGGAGGGCACCCGGACTGAAGAGATCACAAACGCGATCCCTGAGATAGTCGGTTACCTAAGCGGAGTCGATCAAGACAGTAGCCGTGTTCGCGTGCCATCATCACCAATCAACGTGCTGTCCCGCTGAAAGAGTCGCCATGAGCACCGAGTTTCACTCCTATACGCGTGAGGAGTTCATCACCGAGTTCGTCCATCCCGACGACCGGCAGGCGTTGCTGGAGGCACGGGAGCGTCGGGTAGCTCAGGCGATGGAGGCGTCCCAGCGGCGCGTTTCGGCGATCGAGAACGGATCTATCGCCGAACTGACCCGGAGCGCAGGCCCGCAAGACGGTCTTGTGCGGGCGATGAAATGAGTACGTACAGGGTGGGCGCCGGTCGCGGCCGAGTGAAGGGTTGACGGTCGCCTCAGGATGGCGGCGTAGCTGAAGCCTTGTGCGGGCTGGGCAGTTCCGTAGCTCTGGCCGGAACGGTGAGCTTTCGAGCCTTGCATGGCGTTCAGATGCCGTGCGGTCGGCAAGGAAGGGTGCCGTCCTCGCCGGAAGGAGGGGGCGGCGAGGACGGCAGTCTTCGGGTGGGCAGGCGGGCTTCCATCAGGACGACCCGCGGCCCGTTCTCCAAGTGCCGGGCGTGAGGGTGCCTCGGCAGGGGGTGGGTCTAGAGGTCTCTCTGTCTGACTATCGCGGTCAGATGGGAGCGCAGGCTGATCAGCACAGGGTCGCCGGTGGTGCGCTTACGCGGGGGAGCGGTCTCTGAATGCTCCTGGCGACTTCCACGGCCGGCGTTCTTCTGGGCGGTTTCGACGGCGGCCAGGAGTTTGCGCCAGGTGCCGTTCGCCGTCCAGTGACGGTGGTGCCGGTAGATGGCCACCCAGCAGCCGAAGCGCTCGGGGAGGTGGCGCCAGCGCAGTCCGGTGCGGGCCTGGTAGAGGGCGCCGTTGATCATCATCCGGTGCTCGTCCCACCGGTCTCCACGCCTGTCGACCGGTGGCAGCAGCCCAAGCAGCCGCTCCCACTCGGCGTTCGTCAGATCGCCTCGATGCATACGCTCATCGTGACAAGGTAAACACGCTGCGTCAGCAGTTTCAAAAAAGATCTTCGTGCGAGTTTTTGATCACGCCGTTTGACCTGCGGTTGCGGTGGGGTTTGGGTGGGTGTGTGCTGATGCGAGCTTCTGCTGGTCTTGGATCAGCACTGTTGCCTGGTCAACGGTGTTCCGCTGGGTGGCTGGGCTGGGGTGGTGGGATTCGCTGACCAGTCATCAGGTTTCCCCGCAAGTGGGGAGATTCCCTTCGATGCCTGGCAGTCGATTGCGGCGGGCCTGCTGAGGCACTTCCATGGAGGTCGTGACTGTTTCCCGTGAGGAGATCGGCACGGTTCTGGCGCGGTATCTGGCCGCCGCTCCCGATCGAGGGCTCGACGCGGCTCCGCTGGTCTCGGCCCTCGGACTGGCCGGCGACGTGGCCTCGCGGAAGACCTTTCCGTTGCATGTCACGTGTAGTGCCGCTGTTGTGGACGCCGTCGGCGACGTGCTGATGGTCCGGCATCGGGCGCAGAGGCGGTGGCGGTTGCCTGGAGGGCACATCGAGCCGCAGGATCCCAGCATGTACGGCGCGGCGCTGCGCGGGTTGGAGGCGGCGACCGGTGTCGCGTGGCATCACACGGTCTCCTCGGCGGCGGATGATGACGTTCCTGTGGATATCAGCATCCATTCCGTGCCTGCCGATCCGGTCAAGGGGGAGCCGTCGCATGTGCATGCGGACTTCCGGTACGCGTTCACGGCCGGTGAGTTCGGGATGTCCATGGATGCCGGTGGGGATACGGCGTTCGCTTGGCGGCCGCCGTACGATCTGCCGAGTTCTCGCTTTGGGGCGATGCCGTTCGCCTATCACGGGCATGGGTGGAAGGCGTAACGCGTCGTCTCCAGCATGCTTCTGTCTCGTCCTGTACCGCGGGCGAGGCAAAAGCCCGGGAAGCCTTCGTTGCGAGGAGGGTCGAACGAAGTGGAGACTCCGCTGACACCGGACGAGGTGGCCGAGATGTTGGGACTTTCGCGCCCTTTCGTCGCGCGACTGCTTGGCGACGCCGAGATTCCCTCGTATCACCTGCCGGGCAATGGTCATCGCCTGGTCAGGCTTGCGGACGTTCTCGACTTCCAGGATCGCCGTGAGCGCCGCGCCGAGGGCCACCGAAGGGTCATGGAGGTCGCTGAAGAGGCGGAGCTACCCTACTGACCTTCCGAGGGGTGAGCTATCGGCTACGGGTTTGCCTGATTCTCATTGGTCAGCGACTTTGGGGGGCGAGACGAAGGAGCCAAGACCTCGAACGGCGTAGATGACGCCTTCCTCCTGCAGGCGCTGCAGAACCTTGCGTGCCGTGCCGCGAGCGATGCCGAACTCCTGGACAATCTGGTGCTCGCTGGGGACCGGCGTATCTACCGCGTAGTCGCCCGAGGCGATCCGCTCCTTGATGATGTTCGCCACCTGAGCCCACTTGGGCTGGTTGAGACGCCACTCGATCACAGGCGAACGGTAGATCACTGTACAGAACCAAACATACCTATGCATAACCATAGTGCACCATGGTGAACCATGTTGATGTGACGTACGATGGCGGCGATATGAGCGAGCCGTCCTGACGGCTTCTACGCGGAAGCGAAGGTCACACGCATGAACAATCCTGCTACGAACGCCTCTCATCGGACGACCTCCCTCTGCGATGGAGAGAAGGGAATCACCCCTGTCGACGCCCTCGATGCACTGCGCGTCGCGTTCCCCGCTTGGTCGGTCTTCCGCAGCGATGCAGGCGTGTTCTACGCGACCCGGCGCGGCGTCCGGCTCCGTGACGCCGACATCGACAAGGGTCTGCGGCAGACGGTGTGCGCGGACGACGCGACGGCGTTTTTGTCGCTGCTCGAAGACCAGACCCGGATGGCGGCGACGTCGTGAGCGGTTCGCCGCCGGACGGCGACTGTCATGGTCTCCATGTTGAGATCGCGCAGGTGGGGACCGTACAGGTGGAGTGGTTCCTGAGTCAGCAGCGTGCCGATCGATTGCGTGTTCGCGAGCACACCTGCGCGTGCACGTACCCGATGTTCGAGCTGTGCACTGCGGCTGGACTGTGGTTCGTGCGACGCCTCATGGATGAAGACGCTCAAGTCGGAGAAGAGACTGCCTGGATGTCCGGACGCGCGGCTCGGGATCTGTGGCGACAGATCTTGACAGGCCAGGCGCGGTGACAGCGATCTTCCCCATGGGAGAGACGCAGACGAAGTCGGCCCTCTTCCCACGCTCGAGAGTTCTGCCCCTGGAATTACGGATTCAGCTGGACCGATCTACGGCCTGCGCGGCTCTCCATGGACGTGTGACGCTCGCCGTAGCTTCGGAAAGTGTGTTTCCCATGTGTACCTGGCCTCGATCGGCAAGTAGAGGTACGGCCAGATTCGAACCAACATTTCGTGGTTCAAGTATGCTCGCAATTCATCCAGCTGGGTTGCCTCGCGGATCACGCGTTCATACATGAGGCCTACGTGGCTTTTGTGTGACAGGTCGTAAAGTCGTTGCTCCGACCAGTCCAACCTGGTCGGGAGCTCCAAAACGCCCGTGGTGGGCCCTGTCAGCTCGCGAAGATCGGTGGGTACGAGGTAGACCCGACGGCTGGCGTAGCGAGTCATACCTCGAGTGTGCCCGCTTGTGGCGATGCCTGCATCGCGACCTGGCGAAGGAGGGTGGCGCGCAGGTATTGGAAGTTGAAGGGATCTCTTTTCGTCATCGTGCGGAGTGGTCGACTCGTCGCCTGATCGGAGGAATGCCGAACCCCGACATGGCTAGGCCGGGGTGTGGGAAGGGCGGAGCCCTTCGCCCGGGCGAAGCCCGAATGGAACAGTCTGAGCGTTAGCGAAGTCTGCTCGGGGTGGGCTCCCGCAGGTCAAGCCGGTAACCGGGCAAGGGGTGGGGACTGGCGAGCGGAGCGAGCGGGGGTTTCCGGGGGTCGAAGGGGGCGTGAGCCCCCTGGGAGGCGCTGTCTGGAACTCCTTGGCGCGTAGCGCCCCCCGATGTGGAAGGCCTTGCAGTTGGTGCCGGGGAACGAGCGAAGGCGAGGGGCTTCCGTGTGAGTGGGCCTCGCCTGTTCGCGGTCGGGGCTACTTGTAGAGCTCGCCGTTGGGGCCGACTATTTTGCCGGACCAGACGTTCTTGGCCGCGTTGTACACCGCT
Source organism: Nonomuraea phyllanthi (assembly GCF_006334985.2). GTDB lineage: Bacteria > Actinomycetota > Actinomycetes > Streptosporangiales > Streptosporangiaceae > Nonomuraea > Nonomuraea phyllanthi. Next base: position 489,594 of record NZ_VDLX02000007.1, on the reverse strand, counting down.
GCCGTCTCGCTGTCGAAATAGGGCGACGTGATGTGGTCGATGCGGTCGTTGGCGTCCTGGTCGGTGAAGGTGCTTGTCACGCCGTTCACGTACCCCAGGCGCTTGCCGTTGCTGTAGTCGCGGAGCCAGGGGGCGCCGTCGTAGCCGGGGGTGACGGCGCACTTGAGGCTGAGGTGTTCCTGGATCTTGAGCCAGGGGGCGCCGACCGCCTTGGCGGTGGGGGTGCCGTAGCAGGTCTTCGGCGTGACGCCGGTGTAGGGCTTGTCGCCGTCCGGGTGCGGGGCCGCCGGGTAGCCGAAGGCGCGTACGGCCTTGCCGGCGGGCTGGTTCCAGGCGAAGCCCTGGCCGCCGACGTTGTCGCCGAGGCGGCCGGCGTCCTTGGAGAGCAGGATGTGGTAGTGGCCGCCCCACGCGCGCTTCGGGCCGGTGAAGCGCTGGTACTCCTTGCGGTCCACCTGCTTGACGCCGTCGAGGTGGATGCCGTTGTAGACGGTGACGAACGCGTAGTCGCGGTCGTAGTCCTCGTACGTGTCGAAGTCGTAGTGGGTGAAGGCCTGCTTGCCCACGTAGATGCCCCAGGGGGTCTTGCCCTGGTAGTAGCCGGGGACGAAGACCCAGTTGTCCAGGAGCGCACGGTCGCTGTCCGTGTCGTACACGCAGTGGCCGGCGGTGGCGACGAGGTTGCGGTAGTTCGACTGGATGGAGGTGGCCGAGCACCAGCGGAAGCCGCCGGAGCCGTCGACGAAGAAGACCTTGCCGACGGTCTTGGGGAGGTTCACGTTCTGGGCGGTGGAGCTGGGCTTCGACTCGCCGGTCGGCGCCGTGGTGCCGGGGCGCCCGTCGGGGCTGTAGCCGCCCTTGGAGACGACCTTGCGGACCTCCTTGGCGTCCCACGTGTACTGGGTCGCCTGGCGGAGCGCGGCCCCGTTCGACGCGAGCCAGAAGGACGCCACGGAGACGGCCTCTGAGGTGTCGCGGGCCATGCGGTCGTGGGCGATGTCCCTGTCGGCCTGGGCGGTGCCGGTCAGGCCGGCGGCGAGGAGCCCGGTCGACAGGACGGCACCGGCCGCGGGCAGAAGGATTCGCTTCAAGGTGACTCCAGGTCGTGCTGACGCGAGGTGCCTCGTGCACCTCCGAAACTCAGCAAACGGATAGCCCGGAATTTACAGGTCTGACGGCGACCGTGTGGGTTTCGCGTCGATCATGTCAACGCTCGTACGAGGCGTCGTGACCGTACGGAGACATGATGTTGGCTGATCACCGGAAGTGGTCAGGTGGTTGCTATGAATTACGTCACATTTGCCGGAGTGGCCTGGGCCGCGGCGCGCCGGTAGACCTCTCCGGTGGTGGTGTCGAAGTACGGGGACGACACCGCGTCGTACGACTTCTCGGCGTCCCTGTCCCAGGTCAGGCTGTTGACGCCGTTGAGGTTGCCGAGCCCGCGGTCCTCGTTGTAGCCGATCAGCCAGGGGCCGCCGCTCACGCCGGGGCTGAAGTCGCACGACAGCAGCTGCACGCCCTTCTGCAGGTCGAGGTTGACGGCCCAGGTCCAGCGGGTGGTGCCCGCCCCGCACATGCGCAGCTTCTTGCCGTTGAACGGGCGGGTGCCGTCGGGCTGCGGGCCTGCCGGGTAGCCGAACGCGGACACGGTGTACTCGGGTGGCTTCTGGTTGAACTCGATGCCCTGGCCGCCCACGTTGTCCTGGAGGCGGCCGACGTCCTCCATGACGTAGCCGCCGTTCTTGGCCACCCACTTGAAGCCGCGGTGCACGGTCACGAACGCGTAGTCGTAGTCGTAGTCGCCCTTGCCGGTCCAGTCCTCGTGCATGCTGATCGACGCGCCCACGTAGATGCCCTGAGGGGTCTCGCCGTTGGGTCCGGGGTTGGGTACGAAGATCCAGTCCTCGGCGGCCCTGGCCTGGCGGGGGTCGTAGGCGCAGTGTCCGGCCGTGGCGACGACGCTGTGGTTCTTGGCCGCGACGGCGCTGGCCGAGCACCAGAACTCCTTGTCCCCGAACCGGAAGAAGACCTTGCCCATGGTCGAGGCGGCGGGGCCCTTGCGCGGCAGCGCGGGCGCCACGGCCTGCGCCGCGACCGCGCGGGTGACCGGCGAGGTGACCTGATGCGCGGGGGGTCCGGAGGAGGACGGGCTGGGCGACGCCACCGGGGCGGCGGGGCCGGGCGTGGCGGGGCTGTAGCTGTCGGAGCGCTTGAGCTGGTCGGGCTTCCAGTAGTCGGCCACGCGCTTCACGTCCGCGGCGGTCTTGGTCAGCGTCACGGCGTACACGACGCTGTCGCGCCCGGCGCTCGCGATCCCCGTGAAGGCGGACAGGACCAGCAGCACGCCGCAGAGCGCGGCGGCCGCCAGGTGCCTGGCCGGGGGGATCATGAAATGCCTTTCTTTGGGGTCGTAAGGGTGGATTTTTCCAGATGTACAGGTGGTATTGCAGCCAGGATAGAGATTCGTTACCTGATCAAGAGTGCACTCCGAACTATAAGGACAGTGTCAGACAAGCCGCTTAATGATCTTTATCATCTGTTGTTTCCGCAGGTCAGGGGTGATGTGGAGGCGTTCGGAATTGTGATCATTCGGCGCGGTCGGAGTGGCGAACATCGCAGGGGAAGGCCCCGGCTCCGCGGGGGAGCCGGGGCCTGCGAAGCCGATCTTGATCAACGGGAGTTGCCGGTCCAGCGGCCGGCGGCGGCCTTGTAGACCTTGTACGTGTCACCGTCGAAGTACGGCGACGAGACGTGGTCGTAGCGGTCGTTGCCGTCGGTGTCCCACGCGACGCTGTTGACGCCGGCCAGGTAGCCGGTCCGCGACGCGCTGCGGTAGCCGTACAGGAACGGGCCGCCGCTCGCGCCCGCGGTGAACGAGCACGCGACGCCGATGTGCCGCTGCGCGTCGTACCTCCTGGCCTCGGGCATCGCCCTGGTCGTGCCGTAGCAGTACTTCATCGTGCGCCCCGAGAACGGCCTGTCCCCGTCGGGGTGCTCGCCCGCCGGGTAGCCGAACGAGAACACGGTCAGCTTCGTGCTCCGGTTCCAGGTGAAGCCTTGCCCGCCGACGTTGTCACCGAGCCGGCCGGCGTTCCTGACCGTCCGCCACCGGCGGTCGCCGGACCTCTGCCAGGCGACCTTGACGCCGTTGTGGACGTTGACGAACGCGTAGTCGTAGTCGTAGTCCTCCCACACCACGAAATCCTCGTGCGCGTTGAACGTCTTGGCGGCGTAAACGCCGTAGGGCGCCTTGCCCTCCCAGGCATTGTCCCCGTCACGGTAAGAAGGAATGAACACCCAGTTGTCGTAGAACGCGTTCCTGGCGGTGTCGTAGACGCAGTGTGCGGAGGTCGCCACGACATTGCGGTACTTGCCCTGCACCGACGTGGCCGAGCAGAAACGCCAGTTCTTCGGGTCGCGCGGATCGGTTTCCGGCAGCGTGAAGAACACGCGCCCGACCGTGTTCGGGAGATTGACGCGCTTGCTCTTCTCCGCCTTCGCCTTCCGCGCGCCGGTCGGCGCGACCGACCCGGGAGGGCCGTCGGGAGCGCCGGCGCCGCCCCTGACGCCCTTGGAGGTCACGCCGGGGACGCCGTCGTAGGTGGTGGCCATCCTGGTCCGGTACGGCGTCCAGAACTGGATCGCCTGGTCGGCGGGGGTGCGGGCGTCGCGGGAGACGACACCGGGCGGCGCGGTCGCGTTCGCCGCGGCGCCGCCGGTCGTGCTCGCCACCAGCCCGGCGGCCACCAGGCCGGCGAGCGGGATCGCGACGCGCCTTGCTCGGGAAAACATGGAGCTCCTCTCGGCTTTCGGCGGCCCAGAGCGGGATCCTGTGTCCCGATGGGCCAGGAAAACGATCGGAACGTTATTGAGCGACATCGGCGGGTGGCCATGAATCGACCCGAAAAAGCATGGCCGGGCTTATGGGATAGCGAATGCGCATGTATTCCTGATGGGCATTCCCGCAGGTGGTGGTCCGTCCCTTCGCAACAGTGGTAACTCGCATTATCAGAAGGACCATCGGGCCGGCACGGCGCCACGGGCCCCCGTACGTCCGGCCTCTCGGGACGGCCCGCGCGGCGTCGGTTGTGAATTCGTGACCTGCGACCGGCATTTCACCGGGTGCGAGGGCTTGCGCCGGAGGTCCGCGCTCAACTGAACTGGAGGAAAGGGCGCGAGACCCCCCACTACTCGGCTAGGAACGCCCGTGACCGACCGGTTCGACGTCATCGAGGCAGGCGAGCGAGGCCGCCGCCGGTGGATCGGGCTGGTCGTGCTGCTGGCGCTCGTGCTGGTGCCCATCGTCAGCCTGGTCGCCAGCCGGGATCCGGGGCCCGAGCCGTTACCGCCGGCGACGCCGACGCCCGCCGCCATCAGGTCGCTCACCAGGATCGAGGGTGCCCCGAACATCCTGAACGTGCAGGCCAGGGCCAAGGGCGGCGACGAGGTCATCGAGGTGGTGTTCCCGGACGGGGTTCGTGCCGAGGTGCGCTACCCGGCCGAGCTCGGCCTCGACGAGATGGGGTCGCGGCCGTTCCAGGGAGCCTGGATCGACGGCCGGTACCGGCAGTTCATGGCCCCGTACAGCGGCGCGTTCGAGGTGACCAGGGGCGGCGAGCCGATCAGGAACTACGCGCCCAACGTGACGCTCTGGCCCCGGCAGGCGGGCAGCGGGATGTACGGACAGGTGCTGCTGTTCGCGTTCGGGCCGTGGCGGCTGGCGATGTACGACCGGGGGCAGGGGCTGACGTTCGACCAGCGGGTGGCGCTGGCGAAGGGGCTGAAGGGGCGGGTGACGAAGAACGGCTACCTCGTGCTGTCGGCCAGGAAGCCGGTGCGGCTGGCCAGGCCGGGGGAGACCGTGCAGGGGATGCCGGTGGGGCCGCAGCTCTGGTTCGGCGGCGGGGCGGGGGAGATGGTCACGCTGGTGCCCACGCCGGGCTGCGACAAGCACGCCGTGCCGCCGTCGGTGATCAAGGGGCGGGGGCGGCCGGTCGACTCGGTGTGCCGGGACGACGTGCTGGTCGCCGTCACGGGGCAGCAGGAGTTCAGGAAGAAGGCGATCGAGGGGATCCGCGTCACCATGAAATAGGCGCGTGCTGGAGCAAGCGGGCGTGCGTGTGGTGAGACAAGCGGGCGCGTGCAGAGGTGACGGCGCGGGTGCTGAAGTAAGGTGCGGCCATGTTCGCCGTAACCGCCACACAGACCGACCCCGACAACCCACTCGCCGGGCTGACGCTCGGCGAGCGCCCGGAGCCGAAGGTCCCGGACGGATGGACGACCGTCACCGTGCGGGCGGCCGCGCTCAACCACCACGACCTGTGGACGCTCAAAGGCGTCGGCATCAAGCAGGACCGCCTGCCGATCGTGCTCGGCTGCGACGCGGCGGGCGTGGACGAGGACGGCAACGAGGTCATCGTGCACTCGGTGATCGGCTCCGGTGCCGACGAGACGCTCGACCCGAAGCGCTCGCTGCTGTCCGAGGTGTACGACGGCACGTTCGCCGAGCGCGTGGCCGTGCCGCGCCGCAACCTCGTGCCGAAGCCGGCCGCGCTCGGTTTCGAGCACGCCGCGTGCCTGCCGACGGCCTGGCTGACGGCGTACCGGATGCTGTTCGACAAGGCCGGGCTGGAGCCCGGCTCGACCGTGCTGGTGCAGGGGGCGGGCGGTGGTGTCGCGACCGCGCTGATCGCGCTGGGCCGGGCCGGTGGCTACCGGGTCTGGGCGACGAGCCGCTCGGAGGAGAAGCGCGAGCGGGCCCGGGAGCTCGGCGCGGACCAGGTGTTCGAGCCGGGCGCGCGGCTGCCCGAGCGGGTCGACGCGGTCATGGAGACCGTGGGCCAGGCCACCTGGGACCACTCGCTGAAGTCGCTCAAGCCGGGCGGGCGCATCGTCGTCTCCGGCGCCACCACCGGCGCGGTCCCGCCCGCCGACCTGAACCGGGTCTTCTTCCTGCAGCTGTCCGTCGTCGGCTCGACGATGGGCACGCGGGACCAGCTCCGGCGGCTGGCCGTCTTCCTGGAGCAGACCGGCGTGCGCCCCGTCGTGGACCGGGTGCTGCCGCTGGCGGACGCGCGCGAGGGGTTCGCCGCCATGGCCGAGGGGGAGATCTTCGGGAAGATCGTCTTTTCCGGGTGAATAAGTAAGAGGTTACTTCTGTGGCTCCCGGGTGATACATGCATGAGTGGGGTTTTCTCACCCGGGAGCCGCCGTCATGGAGATCGAGCTGTTCGGCCCAGGCTCGATGCACTGGGACACGACCGGCGAATACCGCAATCTGCTTGTCGCGGGCAGCGCGCTGGTCATCCAGACGATGCATCCGGCCGTCGGGGCGGCCGTCGCCCAGCACTCCACGTACAAGCAGGACCCCTGGGGGCGGCTCACCCGCACGCTCGTCTCGATCCAGACATGGGTGTACGGCGGTGCGGACGGCCCGGCCGAGGGCCGCCGGCTCAGGGAACTGCACAGGCGGATCAGCGGGGTGGACGAGCTCGGCAGGCCGTACCACGCGCTGAACGGCGAGGCGTGGGCGTGGGTGCACCTGTCGCTGTTCGAGCGGTTCGTCACGCTCCGCCGCTATTTCGGCAGCCCGTTCACGGCCGAGGAGCAGCGGCGCTTCTACGCCGAGTCCCGCCGGCTGGGGGCGATCCTGCGGGTGCCGGAGCGCGAGATGCCGCCCGATCTGGAGGCGTTCTGGCGGTACTTCGACGGGATGGTGGCCGACCGGCTGGAGGCCCATCCGACCGCGCTCGACGTGCTGTCGGTCCTGCGTGGCACGCCGGCGCCGCCCGGGCTGCCGCGCCCGCTGCGGCGGCTGTGGACGCCGGTCGGCGTGGGGGCGGGGGAGTTCAACCACTTCGTGACGGTGGGCACCCTGCCGCCCGCCGTGCGGCGCAAGCTGGGGCTGCGCTGGACGGCGCGGGAGGAGCGGCGGCTGCGTCAGCTCGGGCACGCCGTGGCCGTGCTGACGCCGCGCCTGCCCGAGCGCCTGAGGTACATGCCCATCGCCTACCACGCCCGCAGGGCCGCACGCGGCTCGCGCCGCCTGGAACGGCGGCAGCTCCGCTCGGCGTAGCCCCAGAGGGTCAGCCTCAGAGGGTCGGCGCCAGACGGTCAGCGCCAGACGGTCAGCGTTCGAGGATGTCGCGGATGCGGCGGCCCGCGTCGTCCAGCGTGGCCCGCAGCTCCGTCAGCTTCTCCGGCGTCAGCCGAGCCCCGGACGCCTCCTGGCGGGCCTGGGCGACGAAGTCGGCCAGCCGCTCGCCCAGCTCCAGGTCCAGGTCGGCCCGGTTCGGGGGCGCGCCGCCGAACGTGGTCCAGAGCTCCGACCAGATCCTGCGCCACTCCCTGGTGAGCCGCTCGCCCTCGTCCTGCCAGTGGTAGGCGTGCTCCATCCACTGCCGCTTCTGCTGCTCCCTGAGCCGCCGGAAGTCCTCCTTCTGCTGCTCCTTGTGGCGTCTGGTGTCGTCGGCGGCCCCCGTGCGGACGTCCTTGGCCATCCGGGTCAGCTCGTCGCGCAGCGACCTGACCGTGTCGCGGACGTCCTCCTTGACCTCGCGGGCGATGTCGCGCACCGAGGCGGAGATCTCCTCCTCGAGGTCGTCGAGCTCGTCGAGCCGGGCGTTCAGCTCCTCGCGGCCCTTGTCGGTGATCGAGAACACCTTCTTGCCCTCGACCACCTCGTGCGTCACGAGGCCCTCCTCCTCCAGGCGGGCCAGGCGCGGGTAGATGGTGCCGGGAGAGGGCGAGTAGACGCCGAGGAAGCGGTCCTGGAGCAGCCGGATCACCTCGTAGCCGTGACGCGGGCTCTCGTCCAGCAGCTTGAGCAGGTACAGCCGGAGCCGGCCGTGACCGAAGACAGGGCTCATTCCTTCTCTCCCTTGAGCACCGCGACCTCGCCGGAGACCGTGGTCGCGGACAGCGACGCCATGCCGCCGCCCAGACGCCCCGACATCGTCTTCGTGCCGGGGCCGGTGGTGCCGGACAGCTCGTCGAACGTGCTGACGAGCCTGCCGGAGGTGGACCGTACGGTGACGTCCGAGTCCACGTTCTCCGGCAGCCTGACCAGGATGGAACCGGACACGCTGTTGAGCGTCACGTGGCCGGTCGGCCGCAGCCTGAGGTCGGCCGTGACGCGACCGGACACGGTGTTGGCCTTGAGCCTGCGCGGCGTGCCGTCGGCCACGGTCAGGTCGCCCGAGACGCTCTTGAACGCCAGGTCGCCCTCCATGGCCCGGCTCTCCACGGCGCCGGAGACGGTCGAGGCGTTCACGTCACCGCTCACGCCGTCGAGCACGATCTCCCCGGACACGCTCCTGACGTGGGTGGTCCGCTCGAAGCCGGCCACAACGGCGGGCGCGGAGACGACCCCGGCGTTGACCGCGCAGTCCTTCGGCACGGCGATCGTCAGGACCGTCCTGCGCCGGTCGCGCCGCAGCCAGCCCATCAGGCCGTCCCAGGTGAGGTCCTTGTAGGCGACGACGAGCCGGCCGGTGTCCTCGTCGTACGTCACCAGCAGCGGGGACTCGGACGCGATCTCGGCCACCTCCACTGTCGGCGGTCCTTCGCTGGCGAGCACGTCGAGGCGGCCGGCGACGATGCGCACGTCGAGCGACTTCACTGGACCGAATGTCAGGTGCTCCGGCGCATCGATCGTCCACTGTTGCATGATCCCCGCCCTCCTGGCGACACGTCCTTACACCACACACGATATGTCGCGTGTGGGCGAAACTCAAGATGTATCGCGTTTTGCGAGCGGCTCAGTCCTCGTCGTCCAGCCGCGCCAGCCACGTGGCCAGCCGCTCGACCGGCGTCTCGAACTCCGGGTTGAGGTCGACGAACTCGCGCAGCCGCTCACCCAGCCACAGCAGGCTCACCTCCTCCTCGCCCCGTCGCTCGACGAGCTCCTCGATCCCCCGATCCGTGAAGTACATCTCTCTCCATTCCTCCTGAAATCCGATTCCTCCTGGAAACGGCAGTGAGCCCCCAGCCGGGCCGGGGGCTCACCTGTGTCGCGTCGATCAGCCGAACGCCTCGTGGAGGATCTCCTCCAGCTCGGTGTCGTGCGAGTTGTGCGAGCCCGTGGCCGGCGAGCTGTTGGGCCGCCGCGAGATGCGGCGCACCGGGCGCCCGCCCAGCGTCTGCGGGTCCTCCACGAGCTTCAGCGTGAGGTACGGCCACGGCCCCATGTTGGCCGGCTCGTCCTGCGCCCAGACCAGCTCCGCCTGCGCGCCGTAGCGCGCCAGCTCGGCGGCCAGCTCCTCACCCGGGAACGGGTAGAGGCGCTCCAGCCGGACGATCGCGACGTCGTCGCGGCCCGTCTTGTCGCGCTGCGCCGCGAGCTCGTAGTAGAGCTTGCCGGAGCAGAGCACCACCCGGGTGACCTTGGCCGGGTCGACGGACTGGTCGCCGATGACCGGCTGGAAGGTGCCGGTGACGAAGTCGGCGGCCTTGGAGGTGGCCGCCTTGTGGCGCAGCAGCCACTTCGGCGTGAAGACCACCATCGGCTTGTGCCGCTCCGACTCCACCTGCCAGCGCAGCAGGTGGAAGTAGTTGGCCGGGGTCGTGGGCTGCGCGACCGTCATGTTGTCGAGCGCGCAGACCTGCAGGAACCGCTCGATGCGGGCCGAGGAGTGGTCGGGGCCCTGGCCCTCGTAGCCGTGCGGCAGCAGCAGCACGACCGAGGACTTCTGGCCCCACTTCTGCTCGCCCGACGAGATGAACTCGTCGATGATCGTCTGGGCGCCGTTGACGAAGTCGCCGAACTGCGCCTCCCACAGCACCAGGGCATCGGGACGGACCACGCTGTAGCCGTACTCGAAGCCGAGCGCCGCGAACTCGCTGAGCAGCGAGTCGTAGACGTAGAACTTCGTGGTGCCCTGGTTGAAGGACTTGAGCGGCGTGTGGTCGGCGCCGGTCATCCGGTCGACCAGCACGGCGTGGCGCTGCGTGAACGTGCCCCGGCGGGAGTCCTGGCCGACCAGGCGCACCGGGTGGCCGTCGATCAGCAGCGAGCCGAACGCCAGCGTCTCGCCCATCGACCAGTCGATCGTGTCCTGCTCGACCATCTGGCCGCGGCGCTGCAGCACCGGCGCCAGGCGCGGGTGCGGCGTGAAGCCCTCGGGGAGGTTGAGCTGGGTGTCGACGATGCGCTTGAGCGTCTCGTCGGTGATCGCGGTCGGCGTGTCGTCGTGGGACCACTTGACGACCTCGGTCGGCGGCACCCGCATCGCGGCTGCCTCGGCCGGCTTCTTCGCCGCCTCGCGGGTCTCGGTGAACGCCTGCTCCAGCTTGGCCTGGTAGTCGCGGAGCGCCGACTCGGCCTCCTCGACCGTGATGTCGCCCCGGCCGATCAGCGCCTCGGTGTAGAGCTTGCGGGTCGAGCGCTTGGCGTCGATCAGGTCGTACATCAGCGGCTGGGTGAAGGCGGGGTTGTCGCCCTCGTTGTGGCCGCGGCGGCGGTAGCAGATGAGGTCGATGACGACGTCCTTGCGGAACGCCTGGCGGTATTCGTAGGCCAGCCGGCCCACGCGCACCACGGCCTCGGGGTCGTCGCCGTTGACGTGGAAGATCGGCGCCTGGATCATCCGGGCCACGTCGGTCGCGTAGACCGACGAGCGGGACGAGGCGGGCGAGGTGGTGAAGCCGACCTGGTTGTTGACCACCACGTGCACGGTGCCGCCGGTGCGGTAGCCGCGCAGCTGCGACAGGTTGAGCGTCTCGGCCACGACGCCCTGGCCGGCGAAGGCCGCGTCGCCGTGGACGAGCACGGGCAGGACGGTGAAGCCCTCCTCGCCGCGCTCCAGCAGGTCCTGCTTGGCGCGCACGACGCCTTCGAGCACCGGGTCGACCGCCTCCAGGTGGGAGGGGTTGGCGACCACTGAGGCGGTGATGGTCTTGCCGCTCGGCGCGGTGAACGTGCCCGCCGCGCCGAGGTGGTACTTCACGTCGCCGGAGCCGTGCGCCGTGCGCGGGTCGATGTTGCCCTCGAACTCGCCGAAGATCTGCGCGTACGACTTGCCCACGATGTTGGCCAGCACGTTGAGCCGGCCGCGGTGGGCCATGCCGATGACGACCTCGTCGAGGTCCTCGTCGGCGGCGTCGCTGATCACCGAGTCGAGCAGCGGGATCAGCGCCTCGCCGCCCTCCAGCGAGAAGCGCTTCTGGCCGACGAACTTGGTCTGCAGGAACGTCTCGAACGCCTCGGCGGTGTTGAGCCGCGACAGGATGTTGAGCTGCTCGTCGCGCTCGGGCGATTTGTGCGGCTTCTCCACCCGCGCCTGGATCCAGGCCCGCTCCTCGGGGTTCTGGATGTGCATGTACTCGATGCCGACCGTGCGGCAGTAGGAGTCGCGCAGCACGCCGAGGATCTCGCGCAGCCGCATCAGCGGGCGGCCGCCGAAACCGCCCGTGGCGAACTCGCGCTCGAGGTCCCACAGGGTCAGCCCGTGGGACTGGATGTCGAGGTCGGGGTGCTTGCGCTGCTTGTACTCGAGCGGGTCGGTCTCGGCCATCAGGTGGCCGCGCACGCGGTAGGCGTGGATCAGCTCGATCACGCGGGCGGACTTGGACACGTCGTCGTCGTGGGAGGCCGACACGTCCTGCACCCAGCGGACCGGCTCGTACGGGATCCGCAGCGCCTCGAAGATCTCGTCGTAGAAGCCGTCCTCGCCGAGCAGCAGCCGGTGGATCTGGCGCAGGAAGTCGCCCGACTGGGCGCCCTGGATGATCCGGTGGTCGTAGGTGCTGGTCAGCGTCATGACCTTGGAGACGGCCAGGCGCGACAGCGTGTCGGGCGAGGCGCCCTGGTATTCGGCCGGGTATTCCATCGCGCCGACGCCGATGATGGTGCCCTGGCCGGGCATGAGGCGCGGCACGGAGTGCACGGTGCCGATCGTGCCGGGGTTGGTCAGGGAGATCGTGGTGCCGGCGAAGTCGTCGACGCCCAGCTTGCCCGCGCGCGCCTTGCGGACGACCTCTTCGTACGCCGTCCAGAACTGCCGGAAGTCCATCGCCTCCGCGCCCTTGATGGAGGGCACGAGCAGCTGGCGGTCGCCGTTGCTCTTCTGGACGTCGATCGCCAGGCCGAACCCGACGTGCTCGGGCTTGATCAGCGTCGGCTTGCCGTCGACCTCCGTGTAGGAGTAGTTCATCTCCGGCATGGCCCGCAGGGCCTTGACGATCGCGAAGCCGATCAGGTGGGTGAAGGAAATCTTGCCGCCGCGGCCCCGCTTGAGGTGATTGTTGATCACGATGCGGTTGTCGATCAGCAGCTTGGCCGGGATGGCGCGCACGCTGGTGGCCGTCGGGACCGAAAGCGACTGGTCCATGTTGGCCGCGGTGCGGGCGGCGGCGCCGCGCAGCTTGACCTCCTCGGCGCCCTTGGGCACCGGGGCGGAGGGCTGCTTGGGCTTCTCGGCCGCCGGGGGCGCCTTGGGCGGCGCCTGCGGAGGAGCAGCGGGCGCGGTCACAGTGCCGTTCGCCGCCTCCCTCGCCGGTGCCGGGCGGCCCGGTCCGTAATCAGGGTTGTAGTCAGCGAAGAAGTTCCACCAGGCCTTGTCGACAGACTCGGGATCTTGGAGGTACTTCTGGTACAGCTCGTCGACAAGCCACTCGTTCTGACCAAAGCTTGCCAGCGGGTTTGTCCGCGACGACTCAGACGACACGGCGGAAATCGCCCTCTTCCGCAGATCGGCGTTGATGTTAGAGAACCTGTCCAAGGCTACTCGCCCGGACCGGCAGCGCGCGCCGAAGAGTGCGTGCCGCCTCGAACGATCCTCTCAGGACAGTGCAAAGAGGTCACGACCCCCTAGTCAATCCAGGTGGTGCCGCAATTATTACTCTTTGGTATCAACACCACGGCCAGAGGTTTATTTCCCGCTGGACACCAATCTGCTAGCAACCCGTACCTCGGGGGACAACTCGGACAGCAGGTCGGCCAGCTCCTCGCCCGCCTCCTTGAGCTCCTCCAGGGACATCGGCTCCAGGCGTTCGAGCAGGAAGATCGCGTTCGTGGTCTCCTCGGTGAGCCGGGTGCGCACGACCTGGCGCCAGTTCCACCTGCGGCAGGTGACGCCGGTGTCGTCGCGCCAGATCACCTCGCCGGGCTCGGGCGTGCCGAGCGCCTCCTCCGACGCCTCGTCGCCGGTGGCCCTGACCAGCCGGGCCGGGCCGGCGTAGCGGTCGAGGTCTTCCCCGCCGATCGGCAGCGCGTGCTTGACGCTGATCGTGTTGTACGCGTCGACGACCTGGTTGATCTCCGGCAGCGGCATCCTGCGCGTCAGGGCGTCGACCGAGGGCCTGGTGCGCTGGGGCTTGGCCCCGAACGCCCGGTAGGCGTCCTTCCAGGCGTCGATCTTGTCCGCCTGCACCTCCAGCTCGGAGGCCGCCGCGAGCCATGCCCGCGACCGGTCGTCCGTGGGGCCGTTGCGCAGGCCGTGCGCGGTCATGATCAGCACCGCGAAGTCGGGGCGCAGCGCGAAGACGGAGTCGTCCACCCAGATGTCGTCCAGCATCCCCACAGTCTAGAAGCGGCCAGACCGCAAAATACCCTTTGCAAAATTCCCTTTGCGGTCTAGGGTGAGTGGCATGGAGGAGCAGTACAGGATCAGTGACCCCCGGGTGCTCAAGGCGGTCTCCCACCCGTTGCGCGTGCGCCTGCTCGGCCTGCTGCGCATCGAGGGCCCCGCGACCGCGAGCGAGCTGGCGCGCAAGGTCGGAGAGAGCTCGGGCTCGACCAGCTACCACCTGCGCGAGCTGTTCAAGTTCGGGTTCATCGAGGAGGACCCCGAGCAGCGCGACGGGCGCGAGCGACGCTGGCGGGCGCGCCACACCTACACCTCGTGGGACGCCGCCGAGCTGTCCGCCACCACCGAGGGCCGCGAGGCCGTCCGCATCATGCACCTGCGGCAGGCCGAGATGGTCGGGCGGCTGCTGGGGGAGTTCGACCCCGCCGCGTGGTCCAGGGACTGGGTCGACGCGGCGGGGATGAGCGACCACGTCCTGCGGCTGCCGCCCGCCGCGCTGCGCGAGTTCTACCGCAGGGCCGAGGAGATGCTGCGCGACCTCGCCGCCGAACACGCGGGCGACCCCGAGGCCAGGCAGGTCATCGCCTGGTACGGCGCCGTGCCGCTGCCCGAGGACAAGGAGCCCGAGGACAAGGAGAAGGAGGAGGACCGATGACCGCTCGCTCGGCGTTACGCCGCTACATGCTCGTGAGCTTCCTGACCTGGCTGCCCGTGGGGCTCATGATGGCCACCATGGTCCTGCTGATGACCGCGCGCGGGCTCAGCCTGGCCGAGGTGGGCCTGGCGGTGACGGTGTTCTCGATCGTCACCGTGAGCCTGGAGCTGCCCACGGGCGGCCTGGCCGACGTGATCGGGCGCAGGATGGTGCTGGCCGCCTCCGCCGCCTTCACCGTGGCGTCGCTCGTGCTGCTCAGCATGTCCACGACGTTCTGGATGTTCCTGGTGAGCGGCGTGATCAAGGGTGTCGCCAGGGCGCTGTCCAGCGGCCCCGCCACCTCCTGGTACGTCGACACGCTCCATGAGATCGAGGGCCCCGGCGCCGACCTCAAGCCGGGCCTGGCCAGGGGCGGCGCGATGGAGTCCGTGGCGCTCTGCCTCGGCGTGCTGGCCGGCGGGGCCGTGCCGCTGCTGGTGCCGCCCTCGCTGATCTTCCCGCTGGCCGCGCCGCCCCTGGTGGGCGCGGTGGCGGCGGCCGTGCTGCTGGTCGTGGTGGTGTTCGCGCTGCCGGAGCCGGCGCACGCGCGCAGGTCGCTGGCGGGCGTGCTGCGCGAGGTGCCCGCCACGGTCGTGGCAGGGGCCCGGCTCGCGCTCGGGAGCGCGGTGCTGCGCCGGCTGACGTTGGCCGCCGCGAGCTCCGGCCTGCTGCTGATGAGCATCGAACTGCTCACCCCCGGGCGGCTGGCGCAGGTGGCGGGCACGGCCGAGCGCGGCAGCCTGGCCTACGCCGTGGTCTCGGCGCTCGGGTTCGCCGGCAGTGCGATGGGCAGCGCCCTCGCGCCCCGGGTGGCGCGGCTGGCCGGGGGCTCGGCAGGGGGCGCGATCGCCGGCGCGGTGCTGGCCGCGCTCTCCGTCGGCTCGCTGGCCGCCACCTCGGGGCTCGGCGGCGCGGCCGGGCTGGCCAGCGCCGGCGTGGCGTACGTGACGCTGTTCGTGGGGCTGTCGGTGACGAGCCTGCTCTGCCTGGAGATGACCCACAACGCGGTCAGCGCCGCCGAGCGCACCACCGTCACCTCGACCAGCTCGCTGTCCCTGCAGTCGGGCGGGTCGGTGGGCAACCTCACTCTCGGCGTGCTGGCCACGCAGGCCGGACCGGGCGCCGCCTGGGCCGTCACCGCCGTGGTGACCCTGGCGTCGGCCCTGCTGTTCGTCCGGATGCCCGCCCCTACAGGCTCCAGTCGATCTCCGGTCCCACAGGCACGATGCGGGTCGGATTGATGTTGGTCTGGGTGATGTAGTAATGACGCTTGATCTGGTCGAAGTCGGTGGTTTCCCGGAAGGCTGGGATCGCGTAGAGCCTGCGCGCGTACGCCCACAGCGCCGGATGGTCGACCAGCCGCCGCACCGAGCACTTGAAGTGCGCGTAGTAGACGGCGTCGAACCTGGCGAGCGTCGTGTAGAGGCGCACATCGCTGTCGGTGAGCGTGTCGAAGAGGAACTCCGACCCGGACAGGCGGACCTCGAGGGTGTCGAGCGTGCTGAAGACCCGCGCCACCGCCTCCTCGTACGCCTGCTGGTCACGGGCGAAGCCGGCCTCGTAGACCGCGTTGTTGAGGCCGTGGTAGAGGCGGTCGTTCATGATGTCGATGTCGGGGCGGAGGCGCTCAGGATAGAGGTCGGGCGAGGTGCCCCATGACGTCTCCAGATCGAGCGTGATCCGCGGGAAGTCGTTGGTGACGATGCGCCCGTCCCTGGAGTCCCAGATGGCGGGGACGGTGTAGCGGCCGGTGTAGCCGGGGTCGGTCGCGTGGTAGAGCTCCGACAGGTACTCCGGGTCGCCGCCGGGGACGCGCCAGCCCTTCTCGTCGCGGATGGGGTCGACGATCGTGACGTCCAGCAGGTCTTCCAGCCGGAGCAGCTTCCTGACGATCAGCACGCGCTGCGCCCAGGGGCAGGCGTAGGAGGCGTAGAGGCGGTAGCGGCCCGGCTCGGGAGGGCCGAGGGGGTCGGTGAAACGGTTCGGCTGCCGTACGAAGCGGCCATCATTGGACATTTCCCGGCTCAGCTTCATGACCCCTAGTAGAGCACGATTCTGATACAGAACTATATTCGGGCATGTGGCGAAATTTCTGGTGACCCCCGCCAGCCAGGCGCAGCGGGAGGCATGGGTGAGCGGGGCGATGCCCGAGGTCGAGCGGGTACGCCCCGGGCTGTGGTCCATCCCGGTGCCGATCCCCATCAACCCCCTGCGGTACGTGCTGGTCTACGCCCTGGAGCTGCCCGACGGCGTGGCGATCGTCGACGCCGGGTGGAACACCGACGAGGCGTACGACGCGCTCGTCGCGGGCCTCGGCGTGGCCGGCTACACGATCGGCGACGTCAAGGGCGTGCTCGTCACCCACATCCACCCCGACCACTACGGCCTGGCCGGGCGCGTCCGCGAGATGTCCGGCGCCTGGATCGCCCTGCACCCGGCTGACGCGCGGCTGGTGCGCGAGCGCTACGACGACGCGGCCATCGACTCCCTGGTCGAGCGCGAGCGCGCGCTGCTGGCCCGGTGCGGGGTGCCGCCGCTGACCCTGGACGAGCTGGCCGGCGCGTCCATGATGATCCGGCATATGGTCTCGATGGCCAGGCCCGACCGCCTGGTCGAGGACGGCGACGAGCTCGGGCTGCCCGGCTGGGACCTGCGGGCGCTCTGGACGCCCGGCCACTCGCCCGGCCACCTGTGCTTCGTCTCGCCCTCGCGCCGGCTGCTGCTCTCCGGCGACCACGTCCTGGCCAAGATCACGCCCATCGTCGCCGTGCACCCCCAGTCGGGGCCGAACCCGCTGGCCGACTACCTCGACTCGCTGGCCGCCGTGCGCAAGCTGGAGGTGGACGAGGTGCTGCCCGCCCACGAGTACCGGTTCCTGGAGCTGGCCGAGCGGGTGGACCACGTGATGGCGCACCACGACGCGCGGCTGGCCGAGATCGAGCAGGTGGTGGCCGCGCACGACGGCGTCACCTGCTGGGAGGCCGCGACCCGCCTGACCTGGTCGCGGCCGTGGGAGACGATCCCGCCGTTCATGCGCCGCTCGGCCAACAACGAGACGCTGGCCCACCTCGCGTGGCTGGAGGCCAGGGGCCGGGTGCGCAGGGAAGCGGGCGAGCCGGACCTGTGGCGCCTGCCCTGACACAGAGCGGCGAACGTTCAGGTCCGAGAGCGGTAGCTCGCGTGACCAGCGAGGGCCAAGTGAGCGCGACCATCAACACAGAGCGGCGAACGTTCAGGCCCGAGAGCGGTAGCTCGCGTGACCAGCGAGGGCCAAGTGAGCGCGACCATCAACACAGAGCGGCGAACGTTCAGGCCCGAGAGCGGTAGCTCGCGTGACCAGCGAGGGCCAAGTGAGCGCGACCATTCAACGCGTTATCGTAGCTCGTACCAGAATGTTGTTCTCCTGCGTGGGAGGTTCGATGCTTCGGTTCGATGACAGGGTCGCGATCATCACGGGGGCCGGGCACGGCCTGGGCAGGTCGCACGCCCTCCTGCTGGCCGAGCGGGGCGCCAAGGTCGTCGTCAACGACCTCGGGGGCGCGCTCGACGGCACGGGGGCCTCCGCCGGTCCCGCCGCCGACGTGGTCGAGCTCATCACGAAGAACGGCGGCCAGGCCGTCGCCAACGCCGACAACGTCGCCACGCCGGAGGGCGCCAAGGCCGTCGTGCAGGCCGCCGTCGACGCGTTCGGCAAGGTCGACATCGTCGTCAACAACGCGGGCATCCTGCGCGACAGGTCGCTCGGGAAGATGACGGTCGAGGACTTCGACGGGGTGCTGGCCGTGCACGTACGCGGCTCGTACCTGGTCAGCCAGGCCGCCTACCCGCTGATGAAGGCCGCCGGCTACGGCCGGATCGTCAACACCTCCAGCCCGGCCGGCCTGTTCGGCAACTTCGGGCAGGCCAACTACTCCACCGCCAAGATGGGACTGGTGGGCCTGACCAAGACGCTCGCCATCGAGGGCGCCCGCAACGGCATCAGGGCCAACGCCATCGCGCCCATCGCCTGGACCCGGATGACCGAGTCGCTGCTGCCGGCCGAGTTCGAGGCCAAGTTCACGCCCGAGCGGGTGAGCGCGCTGGTCGCGTACCTCGTGCACGAGTCGTGCGAGGCCAGCGGCGAGGTGTTCACCGTCGGCGGCGGCCGGGTGGCGCGGGTCTTCGTGGCCGAGGGGCCGGGCTGGAAGACCGACGACCTCACGCCCGAGGCCATCGCGGGCAACTGGGACGCCGTCATGGCCGAGCAGCCCTACGTCCTCACGGCCTCCGACTCGATGAAGGCCATGCTCTAGGCCGTGCTCTAGGACGGCCGTGCTCTAGGACTTGCGGGTCCCCGCCGGGCACTTCACCTCGTCGGCGGGGACCTTCCCGTCCAGCAGGTACGCCTCCACCGCCTCGTTGACGCAGCGGTCGCCGCTCCTGTATGCGGTGTGCGACTTGCCCCGCAGCGTCACCAGCACCGATTCGGAGAGGCTGGTGGCGAGCGACCTCACGGCGGCGTAGGGGACGACGGGGTCGCCTTCGGTGCCCACGATCATGACCGGGGAGAGGTACCGGGGCAGATCGGCGAGCCAGGTGTTCCCCACGACGATGTCCCAGCCCGTGCACGCCATGCTGTTCCAGGCCTGCCACGCGCCGGAGATCGGCGCCTTCTCCCGCGCGGTCTCCACCTGCCTCGCGATGTCATCCAGTTCGAACCGCGTCGAGGTGTCGTTGCAGTTGATCGCGATGTTCGCGTCCATGGAGAGGCCATCGCCCGCCTCGAACTCCATGGCCGCGTCGTAGAGCGCCTGCCCGTCGCCCTTGAGGCCGTCGGCCAGCGCCCGGCGCAGCCGCGGCCAGTCGTCCGTCGTGTACAGCAACTCGATGACGCCCTCGGTCGCGAGGGCGTCGGTGAGCTCGCCGCCGGACACGTCGAGGGGCAGGCCGTCGCGGACCTGTACGAAGTCGTTGAGGTTCTGGAGTCCCAGGTCGAGGTCGTCGCCGAGGGGGCAGCCACGCCGTTTGACACAGTCCTCGACGAAGGCGTTGATTCCCTCGTCGGAGAGGTCCTTGGGATCGAACTCGACCGGTCCGCCGCCGGCGGTGACGCTGGGGGCGTCCAGGACCATGCGGCCCACCTTGTCGGGGAAGAGCTGGGCGTAGGCGACGCCGAGGCCGCCGCCGTAGGAGTAGCCGAAGTAGGTCAGCTCGCGGTCGCCCAGCACCGATCGCAGGATGTCCAGGTCGCGGGCGGTCGCGTCGGTGGTGAGGTGCGGGACCAGCCAGCCGGCCTGCCGCCTGCACGCGTCCGCGTACGCGGTCACGGCCTTGACCAGGGCCGCCTGCTCCTTGGGGGTGTCCGGCGTCTGGTCCACCGTGAGAGAGGGCAGGGGCTCCCCCTTGGGCCGGCAGTTCAGCGGGGTGCTCCTGCCGACGCCGCGCGGGTCGAAGGCCACGATGTCGTAGCGGGAGCGCAGCTCGTCGAAGAGCTCGGGATCCCGGATCAGCATCGCGACGCCCGCGATGCCCGGGCCGCCGTAGTTGACCACGAGCGAGCCGATCCGCTCGTCGGGGTGGCGCGCGGGGAGCCGGGCGAGCGCCAGGTCGATCGGATGCTCCTCGGGGGCCTCGTGGTCGAGCGGGACCCTGATGGTCGCGCATTCGACCGTCGGCATCTCGGGGCAGGCCGCCCATACGGGCCGCTGCGCGCGCAGGGCCTCGTCCGTCTGGTGCGTGAGCGCGTTGTAGGCCCACCAGGACGGCACGCCGACCAGGATCGCGGCTAAGACGGCACGGTAGACGCGTAGCTTCAAGCCGGGCTCCCCGAACGGTGATCAGCTCGGACGGACGGGAGATTTAATCACAAATCCGGCTTTGTTCGACCTTCGGCGGAAGTTCAGGGAGTTTGGTCGATACATACTCTTGATTTGCCGCATCGGTGATCTTATTGTCGGCGGCATGACCCCCCAGCCGGGCTCTGCCGGCGACGTGCTGACGCTGATCAGCGCCGGTTCCGCCACGACCCGTTCCGACCTGGCGCGGCTCACCGGCCTGGCCAGGTCCACGATCTCCCAGCGGGTGGACGCTCTGATCGAGCGCGGCCTGGTCGAGGAGACGGAGAGCGGCGAGTCCACCGGCGGGCGCCCGCCGCGCCAGCTCCGCCTGCACACCGAGGACCACGCCTTCGCGGGCGTCGACCTGGGCGCCACCCACTGCCGCGTCGCCCTGATGGACATCTCCGGCGACGTGCTGGCCGAGTGCGAGGACTCCCTGCTGATCGGCGAGGGGCCCGACACGGTGCTCGCCCATGTGGACCAGCGGCTCGACCAGCTGCTCGGCGAGGCGGGCCGGCCGCGCTCCGCGCTGCGCGCGATGGGGATCGGGGTGCCGGGGCCGGTCGAGTTCGCCACGGGACGGCCGAACAACCCGCCGATCATGCCGGGCTGGAACGACTACCCCGTGCCCGAGTTCTTCGAGGGCGTGTCGGTGCTGGTCGACAACGACGTGAACGTGATGGCGCTGGGCGAGCACCGCAACGCGTTCGCCGGCACCAGCCACCTGCTGTTCGTCAAGGTCGGCACCGGCATCGGCTGCGGCATCGTGGCCGAGGGCAAGCTGCACAGGGGCGCCCAGGGCTCGGCCGGCGACATCGGGCACATCCGCGTCAGCGGCCACGAGGACGCCGGCTGCCGGTGCGGCAACAGCGCCTGCCTGGAGGCCGTGGCCGGCGGGGCGGCCATCGCCCGCCGGCTGACCGAGCTGGGCCTGCCCGCCGAGTCGGGCGGCGACGTCGTGGCGCTCGTCCAGGCGGGCAACACCCAGGCGCTGCGGCTCGTCAGAGAGGCCGGCCGGCTCATCGGCGAGGTGCTGGCCAGCCTGGTCAACTTCTTCAACCCCGAGGTCATCGTGGTCGGCGGCGCGCTGTCGCGGGTGCACGAGCACCTGCTGGCCGGCATCAGGGAGACGGTCTACCGCAGATCGCTCCCGCTGGCCACGCACCACCTGTCGATCACGCCGAGCCGTACGGGCATCAACGCCGCCGCGCTCGGGGCGGGCATCCTCGCCATCGAGCACTACCTCTCACCGGACAACATCAACCGCATCGTCAACGCCTGAAGCCAACGCCTCAAGCCAACGCCTCAAGTCATCGCCTGAAGTCATCTCCTGAAAAGGACCTTCCGATGCTGGTCATGAAGGGCATCGTCAAACAGTTCCCCGGAGTGCGCGCGCTGGACGGGGTGGACCTCGACGTCCGGGCGGGCGAGGTCCACTGCCTGCTCGGCCAGAACGGCGCGGGCAAGTCCACCCTGATCAAGGTGCTCGCCGGTGCGCACCAGCCGGACGAGGGCACGATCCAGTTCGACGGAAGGACCGTGCGCCCGAGCAGCCCCATCGACGCCATCAGGCTCGGCTTCGCCACCATCTACCAGGAGCTCGACCTGGTCGACGGGCTCAGCGTGGCCGAGAACATCTTCCTCGGCCACGAGCACGCCCGGCTCGGCTTCGTCAACAGGGCCGCCGCCAGGCGCGCCGCGACCGAGGTGCTGCGGCGGCTCGGCCACCCGGAGATCCGCCCGTCGGCCGAGGTCGGGCGGCTGTCGCCGGCGGCCAAGCAGGTCGTGTCCATGGCCAGGGCGCTCTCCCACGAGGCGAAGCTGATCATCATGGACGAGCCGTCCGCCGCCCTCGCCCACGACGAGGTGGCGAACCTCTTCCGCATCATCCGCGAGCTCACCGCCCAGGGCGTGGCCGTCGTCTACATCTCGCACCGCCTGGAGGAGATCCGCGAGATCGGCGACCGGGTCACCGTGCTGAAGGACGGCCGTACGGTCGCCGTCGGCCTGTCCGCCCGCGACACCCCCACGGGCGAGATCGTCTCGCTCATGACCGGCAGGAACGTCGAGTACGTCTTCCCGCCCCGCGCCGGGCGCTCCCCGGGCGAGGAGGTGCTGGCGGTCGAGAACCTGTCCTCGCCGGGCGTCTTCTCCGGCGTCTCGTTCTCCGTGCGGGCCGGCGAGATCGTCGGGCTGGCCGGGCTCGTCGGCTCGGGCCGTTCGGAGATCCTCGAAGCCGTGTACGGCGCCCGCCCCTTCTCGGGCCGGGTCTCGCTCGCCGGGCGCCCCGTCGGCCGCGGGCTCACGGGGCGCGGCGTCGTCGGCACCGTCAGGCGCGGCATGGGCCTGGCCCCCGAGGAACGCAAGGCGCAGGCCCTGCTCCTCGACCAGAGCGTGACCGCCAACATCACGCTCGGCACCCTGCCGGGGTTCGCCAGGTTCGGCTGGATCGACCGCAAACGCGAGCTGACCGAGGCCAGGCGCCTGTCCGAGATGCTGGACATCCGGCCACCCGACCCGGAACGCCCGATCAGGACCCTCTCGGGCGGCAACCAGCAGAAGGCCGTGCTCGCCCGCTGGCTGCTCGGCGGCCGCAAACTCCTCCTGCTCGACGAGCCGACCAGAGGCGTGGACGTGGGGGCGAGGGCCGAGCTGTACGCGCTGATCCGCGACCTCGCCGAGCGGGGCATCGGGGTGCTGCTGGTCTCCAGCGAGGTGCCCGAGGTGCTCGGACTGGCCGACCGGGTGCTCGTCCTGCGCGAGGGCGCGGTCATCCACGAGGGCGAGGCGGCGGAGCTGGACGAGCACCGCGTACTCGACATGATCATGAATGGGAGGGCGGCCTGATGAGCGAGCCCACAACCGAACGGCCCGCATCCGGCGTGGCCGCGCCGCCGTCGCCGCGCGGCTTCGCCGGGCTCGGAGAGATGCGACATCTCGGGCTGCTGGTGGCCCTGGCGCTGCTGGTCGTCGTCGGCCTGGTCACCCGGCCCGAGAACTTCGCCACCGCCTCCAACCTGGTCAGCATCCTCGCGCTGGCCGCCACGATCGGCGTGATCACGGTCGGGGCCACGTTCGTGATCATCGGTGGGGGCATCGACCTGTCGGTGGGCGCCATCATGGCGCTCGCCTCGGTCTGGGCGACGACGCTCGCCACGCAGTCGTTCGGGCCGGTCGTGATGGCCGTCTGCGCCATCCTGGTCGGCACGGGGGCCGGGCTGGTCAACGGGCTGCTGATCGCGTACGGGCGGCTGGTGCCGTTCATCGCGACGCTGGCCATGCTGGTCGCCGCCCGCGGGCTGGCGCAGCGCATGTCCGACCGCAAGACGCAGCTGATCCAGCCCGAGAACGCCGCCCTGGTCGACCTGTCGACCACGCGGGTGCTCGGCATCCCGCTGATGGTCTACATCTTCGCGCTCGTCGTGGTGCTCGGCTGGATCGTGCTCAACCGCACGACGTTCGGGCGGCGGACGTACGCGGTCGGGGGCAACCCGGAGGCGGCCCGGCTGGCCGGGATCGACGTGCGCAGGCACACGATGCTGCTCTACGCCCTGTCGGGGCTGTGCTGCGGCATCGCCGCCATCCTCATCATGGCGCGCACGACGACGGGCTCGTCCACCCACGGCGACCTGTACGAACTCGACGCCATCGCCGCCGTGATCATCGGCGGCACGCTGCTCACCGGGGGCCGGGGCACGATCGTGGGCTCGATCCTGGGCCTGCTGATCTTCACCCTCATCACCAACCTGTTCATCCTCAACGGGCTCAACACCAGCGACCAACTCATCGCCAAGGGCCTGATCATCGTCGTCGCCGTCCTTCTCCAGCGGCGGAACCTGAAGGAGAGAGCACCATGAGTGAGAACGTCGCGCGCAGGGGATTCCTGGTCGGCGGAGCCGTACTTTTAACGGCGGGTTGCACCAGCAACGAGCCCGCGGCCGCGCCCAGCAGCTCCGCCCCCGTGCCCGCCCCCGCCGCGAGCGGCAACGACGAGCCGGGCGAGAAGGTCACGATCGGCTTCTCGGCGCCCGCCGCCGACCACGGCTGGATCGCGGCCATCGCCAAGAACGCCGAGGCCACCGCGAAGCAGTACTCCGACGTCGAGTTCAAGCCCGTCGAGCCCACCAACGACATCAACCAGCAGATCTCCGCGGTCGAGTCGCTCATCGCGGCCAAGGTCAACGTCCTGGTCATCCTGCCCAACGACGGCCAGCAGCTGAACCAGGTCGCGTTGCAGGCGTCCGAGGCGGGCATCCCGGTCGTCAACCTCGACCGGGTCTTCCCCGACAAGCTGGCGTACCGGACGTGGGTCGGCGGCGACAACTACGGCATGGGCGTCGCGGCCGGGCACTACATCGGCACGCAGCTCAAGGACAAGGGCGTGTCCAAACCCGTGATCGTCGAGATCCAGGGCATCGCCACGCTGCCGCTGACGCAGGACCGCAGCAGGGGGTTCGCCGACGCGCTGAAGAAGTACGGGTTCAGCGTCACGGCCCAGCAGGACGCCCAGTTCACGGTCGAGACCGGCAACGAGGTGGCCACGTCGCTGCTCCAGGCGCACAAGAAGATCGACGCCATGTGGAACCAGGACGACGACCAGGGCGTCGGCGTGCTGGCCGCCATCAAGGAGGCGGGCAGGGACGAGTTCATCATGGTCGGCGGCGCCGGGTCGCTGAACGCGATGAAGGAGATCCAGTCGGGCAGCTCCGTGCTGAAGGCCACCGTCACCTACAGCCCGACCATGGCCTCCTCGGCGATCAAACTCGCGCGTCTGATAGCACAGGGGAAGGGCATGAGTGATCTGGTGGAGAAGCAGGTGCCACAGTCGATCACGCTTGCGTCCGAGACCATTACCAAGGAGAACGTCGAGCAGTACCTGGAACTCGGCTTCGAATCCTGATCGGGGGTTGCATGTCAGACAAGACCGGCATCGGCGTGGGCATGATCGGTTACGCGTTCATGGGCCGCGTCCACTCGCAGGCCTGGCGGAGCGTGGGAGCCTTCTTCGACCTTCCGCTGGCACCCCGCATGGCGGTGATCGCGGGCAGGTCCAAGGAACAGACGGAGGCCGCCGCGGCGCAGCTCGGCTGGGCCGACGTCGAGACCGACTGGCGAGAGCTGATCAAGCGTGACGACGTGCAGATCGTCGACATCTGCACGCCCGGCGACTCGCACGCCGACATCGCCATCGCCGCGCTCCAGGCCGGCAAACACGTGATCTGCGAGAAGCCGCTGGCCAACACCGTCGCCGAGGCCGAGGCCATGGTCCGCGCCGCGGCCGCCGCGCCCGGCAAGAGCATGGTGGCGTTCAACTACCGGCGGGTGCCCGCGATCGCGCTCGCCCGCCGGTACGTCGAGGAGGGCCGGATCGGCGAGATCCGGCACGTGCGGGCCGCGTACCTGCAGGACTGGATCGTCGATCCCGAGTTCCCGCTGGTCTGGCGGCTGCAGAAGGACAAGGCCGGGTCCGGCGCGCTGGGCGACATCGGCGCGCACATCGTGGACGCGGCCCAGTTCATCACCGGCGAGAACGTGGTCGGCGTCTCGGCGCTGACCGAGACGTTCATCAAGGAACGCCCGCTCGCCGCCGAGTCCGCCGGCCTCGGCGCCTCGCGGGCCGAGTCGACCGGGCAGGTCACCGTGGACGACGCCGCGCTGTTCATCGGCCGGCTCTCGGGCGGCGGGCTCGCCTCGTTCGAGGCCACCCGCTTCGCCTACGGGCGCAAGAACGCCATGCGCATCGAGATCTTCGGCTCGCGCGGCAGCCTGGCGTTCGACTTCGAGGCCATGAACGAGCTCTGGTTCAGCTCCGGAGGCGGCGGCTTCGAGCGGATCCTGGTCACCGAGCCCGACCACCCGTACGTCGGGGCCTGGTGGCCGCCGGGGCACGGGCTCGGCTACGAGCACACCTTCACCCACGAGATCAAGGACTTCCTGGAGGCGGTCGCCACCGGAGCCGACCCGTCGCCGTCGTTCGCCGACGGTCTGCGGGTGCAGCGGGTGCTGGAGGCGGTCGAGCAGAGCGCGGCTGACGGCAGCCGCTACACGAACGTGGAGGACTGATACATGCGACCTGTCACCCTGTTCACGGGGCAGTGGGCAGACCTGCCGTTCGAGGAGGTGTGCCGGCTGGCGGCCGAATGGGGCTACGACGGACTGGAGATCGCCTGCTCGGGCGACCACTTCGACGTCGACCAGGCCGTGGCCGACCCGTCGTACGTGGAGCAGAAGCGCGCCCAGCTCGACAAGCACGGCCTCAAGGTGTGGACCATCTCCAACCACCTCGTCGGCCAGGCCGTCTGCGACCTCATCGACGAGCGCCACAAGGCCATCCTGCCCGCCCGCGTCTGGGGGTCCGGCGACCCCGAGTCCGTGCGCCAGGCCGCGGCCGAGGACATGAAGAACACGGCCAGGGCCGCCTCGCTGCTGGGCGTGGACACGGTGGTCGGCTTCACCGGGTCGTCGATCTGGCACACCGTCGCCATGTTCCCGCCGGTGCCCGCCTCGATGGTGGAGGCCGGCTACCAGGACTTCGCCGACCGCTGGAACCCCATCCTCGACGTCTTCGACGAGGTCGGGGTGCGCTTCGCCCACGAGGTGCACCCGAGCGAGATCGCCTACGACTACTACACCACCCAGCGGACGCTGGAGGCCATCGGCCACCGCCCCGCCTTCGGCCTCAACTGGGACCCGTCCCACATGGTCTGGCAGGACCTCGACCCCGTCGGGTTCATCCTCGACTTCAAGGACCGGATCTACCACGTCGACTGCAAGGACACCCGCATGCGGGTCGGCGACGGCCGCAAGGGCCGCCTGTCGTCGCACCTGCCGTGGGCCGACATGCGGCGCGGCTGGGACTTCGTCTCCACCGGGCGGGGCGACGTGCCCTGGGAGGACTGCTTCCGCGCGCTCAACTCGATCGGGTACGAGGGTCCGATCTCGATCGAGTGGGAGGACGCGGGAATGGACCGGCTCGACGGGGCCAGGGAGGCGCTGGCGTACATCCGCAACCTCAACTCCATCACCCCGCCCGCCACCGCCTTCGACGCGGCCTTCTCCACCACCTAGACCCGCGAGGGAGGCGCCGTGCCCGGGGCAGCGCCTCCCTGGCCGGTCTCCCGCGCGGAGCCGGCGGCCCCCTGGCTACGAGCGGGTCGCCTCGTAGCCAGGGGCCGCGGCCGAGGCGGTCCCGGCCGCCGGGCGCATGGCGACGATCAGGACGGCCAGCCCGGCGAAGATGGCCGCGGCGATGACGCCGGTGACGTGCAGGCCGGCGGTGAACGCCTCGCGCGCGGAGTGCAGCAGCTCCGCGCCCTGGTCGGCGGGCAGGTGCCGGGCGGCGGCGACCGCCCCGGCCAGCGAGTCGGACGTGCCGCCCATCCGGCCGCGGTAGACCACCGCGGCCACCACGCCGAGCAGCGCGAGGCCGAGCGAACCGCCGAGGTAGTTGCCGGTCTCCGACATCGACGCGGCCGAGCCGGCGCGCTCCGGTGACACGGCTCCGACGACCAGCCCGGTGCCCAGCGCGAACAGCGGGCCGGCGCCCAGCGCCAGCACGGTGATGCCGGTCATCACCAGCGGCAGGGCGGCCGCGCCGCCGACGCCGGCGAGCAGCAGGCAGCCCAGCGCCGACCCCGCCAGCCCGCCGGCGATGACGGTCGTCCGCTTCATCCGCCGGGCCAGCGCCGGCGCGGCCAAGGTGCCGGCCGCCGTGCCCACGCCCATGGGCGCGAACAGCACCGCCGACGCGACCGGCGAGAAGCCCAGCACGCTCTGCAGGTACTGGGTCACCAGCAGGCCCGTGCCGGCCATCGCGACGCCCGCGAGGACGAGCGCGATGATCACGGCCGTGAACGGGCGGTTGCGGAACAGCCGCAGGTCCAGCAGCGGCGTCTCCAGCCTCAGCTGGCGGCGTACGAACAGGGCCCCGACGGCCGCGCCGGCGACGAGGGCCGCCGCGGGGACGACCGCCGCGCTGCCGACGGCCAGCTGCTTGATGCCGTACACGCTCAGGAGCACCGCCACGAGCGACAGCCCGACGCCGGGCAGGTCCAGCCGGCCGGGCCGCTCGTCGCGGAACTCGGGCAGCAGCACCGGCCCGGCGAGCAGCAGCAGCGCCATGGCCGGCACGGCCACCAGGAACACCGATCCCCACCAGAAGTGCTGGAGCAGGAACCCGGCCAGTACGGGTCCGATCGCGCCGCCGGTGAACTGGCAGGACGCCCAGATCGCGATGGCCTGCCCGCGCTGCCGCCGGTCGCGGAACATGTTGGTGATCAGGGCGAGCGTGGACGGCGACAGGGTCGCGCCCGCGACGCCCAGCAGGGCCCGCGCGACGATCAGCATCAGCGGGTCGACGGCGAAGGCGGAGACGACCGACAGCACCGCGAACGCGGCTCCGCCGATCATCAGCAGCCGCCGGCGGCCGATCCGGTCGCCGAGCGTGCCCATCGTGATGAGCAGGCCGGCCACCATGAAGCCGTAGCCGTCACTGATCCACAGCTGCTGGACGTTGGTGGCTCCCAGGTCGGCGCTCAGCTGCGGGAGCGCGAGGAGCAACGCCGTCATGTCCATCGCGACGAGGAAGGTCGGCAGCACGAGGACGGCCAGCCCCAGCCATGGCCGGTTGACACGCATATCTGGAATTTCCTGTTCTCTCGACGTCTCGATGGTTGGTCGGAGCTGTCGAGAGCTTCTTGACATCGGTACGGGAAAATCCGAGGAGCGAAAGCGCCACCCGCCCTAGAGCCAGCCGGCGTCGCGGGATATGCGGATGGCGTCGATGCGGTTGCGCCCGCCCACCTTGCTGATCGCGTTCGACAGGTAGTTGCGCACCGTGGTCTGCGACAGTGAGAGCTGGGCGGCGATCTGGGCGGTGCGGATGCCGCTCGCCGCGGCGCGCAGCACCTCGGTCTCGCGGGCCGTCAGCGGGCTGCTGCCCGTCTCGAGCGCCGCCGCGACGAGCTCGGGGTCGATCACCCGCTCGCCGCGGGCGATGCGGCGGATCCCGTCGGTGAGGGTCTGGGCCGGTGCGTCCTTGACGATGAAGCCCCGCACGTGCGCCTTCAGCGCGCGCAGCAGGTTGCCCGGCTGGCTGAGCCCGGTGAGCACGAGGGCGCGGCAGTCGGGAAGCCGTTCGGACAGTTGCGCGGCCGCCGACAACCCGTCGAGGCCCGGCATGTCGATGTCCAGCACCGCGATGTCGGGGCGCACCCGAAGCGCGGCGTCCAGCACCTCGTCGCCGCGTTCGACCTCGGCGACGACCTCCATGTCGTCCTCCATCGACAGCAACGCGACCAGTGCGGATCTGATCATGTGCATGTCCTCGGCGATCAGCACGCGGATCACGCGACCTCCTCGGGGACCTCGACCGACAGCCGGAACCGGCCGTCGTGGACACCGGCCTCGGACGAGCCGGAGGCGGCTGCGGCCCGCTCGGCCACCCCGGCGAGCCCGGAACCGTGCTGCGGCCCCTGGCCGGCGGCGATGCGGACGCCGTCATTGACGATGTCCAGCCGTATTCTCCCGCGCAGCCGGGACAGCGTGATGGTGCAGGAGCCGGCCTTGCTGTGGCGCAGCAGGTTGGTGGTGCCCTCCCGGATGGCCCAGGCCAGGGCGCTCTGTGCGGACTCGGGCAGGGCCGGCAGGTCGGCCACGTCGAGCCGGGTGTCCACGCCCGCCGCGCCGAGCAGGGCCGCGGCCCCGTCGATCTCCGTGCGCAGCGACACGGTGTGCTGGTCGCGGGTGATGGCCCGTACGCCGTGCAGCGCGTCGCGGGCCACGCCCGTGAGGCTCTCGATCTCGGCGCGGGCGGCGGCGGTGTCCTTGGCGAGCAGCCGCAGCGCCAGGTCGCCCTTGAGGGAGATCGCCGACAGGCTCTGGCCGAGCAGGTCGTGCAGGTCGCGCGAGACCCGGATCCGCTCCGCGCCGACAGCCGTCGCGGCCAGCTCGGTACGGGCGGCCTCCAGCTCGTTCACCAGCCGCACCAGCCGGGCTCCGCCGGCCAGAGCCGCGGCGAACAGACTGGGGACGACCACGGCGTACAGCTCCAGGATGACGATCTGCCAGACGCTGAAGCCCGGTGTCCCCAAGGTCGCGATCAGCTGGAGGGACACGTAGACCGACACCTGCGCGGCGGCCGCGACCAGTCTCGGCCGGCCGCGCAGGAGCGTCAGGGTCGAGGCCAAGGTGAGGGTGCTGATGCTGACCCAGTTCAGGCCCAGGAGCCAGATCGGGGCATACGTGAGCAGCAGGATCGCCGCGAGGCTCCAGCGCCATCCCGCGGGCCGTTCACCCCGGGCGGCGGCGAGGCTGTGCCGTAGTTGCAACGCGAGAATCACCGCGGCGAGCAGGATCGCGGGCAGCGGATCGGTGAGAGGCGAACCGTCGGTGCCGAGGCTGGTGTAGACCGGCGCCTGGGCGGCCAGCGGCACGTGCAGCGCGATCAAGGGCCGGCGCGGGTGCCGCAGCACCCATGGCGGCGGTATGGAGGCCGTCATGGCCGCACCTCGATCGTCTCGGCGGCGTCGTCGGCACGCACGACCAGCAGCATCCGGCCGTCCAAAACGGTTGCCGTGATCGTGCAGGCGCCGATCGGTCCCGCCCGCAGCAGGCGGGTGACGGTCGCGCGCAGAGCATTTCGCGACTGCGGGGCGATGGTGTCCGGGATGCCGCCGCGTGGCAGGTCCAGGCGGGTGGCGACGCCGGCCGCGGTCAGCAGGCTGGCGGCGGTCTCCAGTTCGGCGCGCAGCGACGGCTGCCGGTAGCCGCGTACCCGCCGCCTGGCCTCGGCGAGCGTGCGCCGGGACTCGTCCGCGAGCCCGGTCAGATCCGCCGCCGCGGCGGCCGGCTCGCTGGTCGCGACCTTGCTCGCCGCCCGGTCGCCGCGCGCCGCGATCGACTCCAGCGCGCTGCCGAGACTGTGCCGCAGGTCGTCGTCGATCCTGCGCCGTTCCTGCATGACGGCTCGCTGGGCCAGCGCCTCCCTGGCCGCCTGAAGCCGGGTCAGTGTCGCGGCCAGCCACACCAGCAGCAGCAGCGCCGCACTGCCGCCCAGCACCGAGAACGTCAGCCACGGCGCGGCCGCCCACGACAGCCCGAGCGCGTGGGCCACCGGCGCCGCCGCGGCCACCACCGCCACATATCCGAGGTACGACCACGGCGCGGGCAGGACCAGGAGGAACGACACCACCAAGGCCGTGTACGCCCGCGGCCACATGTTCCCGGCCAGTGGGGTGGCCCCGAGGATGATCGCGGTCATCACCACCAGTGACCAGCCGCCGAGCGGCGGCCGGTGCGCCCGCGCGGCGTACCAGACGTGGCGCAGGTGCAGCGGAAGGTAGGCCGCGGTCGCCGCGAGGCTCCACAGCCCGGTGCCGATGCCGTTGCCCACGTAGCTGAACGCCAGCCCGACCTGCACCAGCGGCAGCAGGACGCTGCAGGCGACCGCGCCGACCTGGGCCAGCCGGACGACGCGGTCGGATCGCCATGACTCCGTCAATCCTTCCACCGCCCGTCCTCGCCTCCTGGCTGACCAGAGTAGAGGCCACGGCGTACCTGATCCGGCGCGGATCTGCGTCGTGACCATGCGAGGGCGAGATCAGATCAGGCGGGGCCTGCTGCCGCGCTGATGACCCGGCCGAGGTTGTCCATCTCGTTGCCGCGGCCGGCCGTCAGACGCTGGGTCCATTCCTCGTCGTGCATCGCGTCCATGGTCATGACGACGTGGACGCCGTCGCCGGAGGGCCGGATCTCGACCACGGTGAGGAAGTCGTACGGCTCCACGCCCGGGATGAAGTCGGCCAGCGAGGTGTAGGAGAGCCGGGCGGGCTCGTCGACCTCGACGAAGGTCTTGCGCGACTCGGTGCTCAGCGGCAGCCCGGCGCCCTCCATGAACGCGACCTGCTCGGGCGCGGTCGCGGTCATCGTGTAGATCAGCTCGCCGCCGGGCCGCAGATCCAGCTTCCCTACCTTCACGGTGAAGCCGTCGGGCGACCACCACGACTCGATGCCGGCACCGGTGGTCCACAGGCGCCACACGTGCTCGGGCGTGGTCGCGTAGGTGCGCTCGATCCGGACGGTCCTGGCCGCGGGTGAGACGGTCATGAATGCTCCCTTTGACGTGGGGTTACGCGGACCGATCCTCCACCTGAGAACCTGGGGCGAACAGATACAAATGTCACGAGCCAGGCGATGAGTTCCACCACCCGTTCCTCGACCCCCGGTCACCGCCGGGGAGCCCTTCCCAGGGATTTCATTATAGTGAAAGATCTTCATTGATACCCTTGACCTGATGAAGCCGTTTCAGCATGATGAAGACACCTTCACGACATGGAGAGCGACATGACCGACAGCACCCCCGAAGCCCTGGCTTCCATGCTCGGTGCCGTCGGTTCGCGCCTCCGCTCCTTGCGCAAGGAGCGGGGGTTCACCCTCGAACGGCTCGGCGAGCTGTCCGGTCTCAGCACCGGCATCATCAGCCAGGTGGAGCGCGGCCTGGCCAACCCGTCCTTCACCACGCTGGTGCAACTCGCACACGGGCTCGGCATTCCCGTCGGCGGCCTGTTCCAGACGGAGGAAGAGACCCGTCCTCCCGTCGTCCGCAGATCAGAACGGCGGCGGCTCGGCGGACACGGCGTCGACATGAATTCCGAGAGCGTCTACGAGCTGCTCACCCCCGACCTCAGCGGGGCTCTGGAGGTGACCTGGGTCGAGACCCGGCCGGGCCACGACACCAGCGCCACGCCGTTCACCCACAGAGGTGAAGAGGTGGGCGTGGTCCTGTCCGGTCGCACGCACGTGTATCTGGACGGCGTCAGGTACGAACTCGGCCCGGGTGACTCCATTCGGTATCCATCGACCGTCCCGCACTGGTATGTGAATCCCGGTGACGAGGTCTGCACAGCCATCTGGGTGAGCACGCCACCGAGCTGGTGACCTCGGCTCCGGTGCGCACCGCGCGTCGGGCCCCCCACGAAAGGCGGATCGCCATGTCCGCAACCGTTCTCCCGATCTCTCACGCCCAAAATCCGTCCACCACCCGCAAGGCGATGCTCGGCCTCGGCCTCGGCAACACGCTGGAGTGGTACGACTGGATGCTCTTCGGCCTCCTGTCCTCCTACATCGGCCCCCACTTCTTCCCCTCCCACGACCCGGTCGCCGCGACGATGAGCGCGCTGGCGGTCTTCGCCGTCGGTTTCGCCGTGCGGCCGCTGGGCGGCGTGCTGCTCGGCACGTTCGCCGACCGCATCGGGCGGCGCGCGGTGATGCTGGTGTCCATCGCGCTGATGGCGCTGACCACGCTGGTCATCGCGCTGGCGCCGACGCACGCGCAGATCGGCGTCTGGGCCGGCGGCCTGCTCCTGGTCTGCCGGCTGGTCCAGGGTGTCTCGACCGGCATCGAGGCGCCCCTGTCCACGGCGTACGCCGTCGAGCTGGCCCCGGCGGGCAGGGAGGCCCGCGCGGCCGGGTTCATGAGCTTCTTCGTCAACCTCGGCATCCTGCTGGCCTCTCTGGTCAGCTTCGGCACCACCTTCGCCATCGGCGGCGACGCCATGCAGGACTGGGGCTGGCGGATACCGTTCGCCATCGGCGCGGTCATGGGCCTGCTCGTGCTCTACCTGCGCAGGTCGCTGCCGGAGACCCTGCACGAGGAGGACAGGGTCGAAGGGCCCGCCGCCTCGGTGTGGCGGGGCGTGGGCAAGCACTGGCTCGGCCTGCTCGCCATGATCTTCGTGGTGGGCGCCGCGCAGGCCTACAACTACGCCTGGACCGTCGGCCTGCCCAACCTGGCACGCAGCACCTTCCAGGAGGACCCGACCGGCGTCTTCGCCGCCTCCACCGCGCTCGGCGTCGTGCTGCTCGTCGGCTCGCCCATCACGGGCTGGCTCGCCGACCGGTTCAAACTCTCCCGCGCCTTCACCGTGACCAGGGTGCTGGCCGTCCCGTCGGTGTTCGTGATGCTGCTCTACGCCCAGCCCGGCATGGGCGGGTTCCTGGGCGTGCTGCTCGGCGGGTCGGTGGTGCTGGTGCTCAACATGACCCTCTACAACGTCGTCGCCACCTCCCTGATGCCGAAGTACTGCCGCGCCACCGGCGTGGCGCTCGGGTACGGCATCGCGGTCGCCCTGTTCGGCGGCACCGCGTCGTACCTGATGCTCTGGCTTCAGGAACAGGGGGCGACGTGGCTCTTCCCGGTCTACACGGCCGTGCTCTCCCTTGTCAGTGTCGTGCTCTACCTGGCCGCCCGCCGGTCCAGTGGCACCTTCGCCGGTGAATGAGGAAACACCCGCATGCAGCCATCCGATCTGAAAGTGTCCTCCGACGAGTTGCGGGCCCCCGTGGTCGCGCGCTCGGACGTCGTCGTGGTCGGCGGCGGCCCCGCAGGGGTCAGCGCCGCCGTCGCGGCGGCCCGCGCCGGGGCCGACGTCACGCTGCTGGAGCGCTACCCCGCGCTGGGCGGGCTCGCCTCCGGCGGCATGGTGCTGGTCCTCGACGACATGGCCAACGGCCAGGAGATCAGCGTCACGGGCATCGTGTCCGAGTACGTGGAGCGGATGGCCAAGCTCGGCCTTGCCGTCTACCCGCCGGAGCAGGACCGGATCTCCTCGACGGAGGCCTGGAACCAGTGGGGGCGGTGGGGCACCTTCGACTTCCACTCGCACTCCTCGCCGAAGCCGATCTGCTACGCGGTCGCCTTCGACCCCGACGGCTGGAAGCGGGTCTCCAACGACCTGGTCCGCGAGTCGGGAGTGAACCTGCGCCTGCACTCCTGGTTCTCGCGGCCGATCGTGGACGACGGCCGGGTGCGCGGCGTCATCGCCGAGACCAAGGCGGGGCCCCAGGCCGTGCTGGGCGACGTCGTCATCGACACCACCGGTGACATCGACGTGGCCTCGCGCGCCGGGGCCGGGTTCACGCATGACAGCTACCTCACGACGCTGGTCTTCCGGCTCGGCGGCGTCGACACCGACGCCGCGCAGCGCTTCGAGCAGGAGAATCCCCGGGAGGCGCGGGCCATCAACCGCAAGATCAAGCGGCTGCTCGGCGGCGCCTGGGAGCTGTGGTGGCTCAAGACGCCGGTGCCGGGCGTGGTCTGGTGCAACTGCCCGCACATGACCGGTTTCGACGGCGCCGACCCCGAGTCGCTCACGCAGGCCGAGTTCGAGGCCAGGGCCCGCATCGCCACGGCCGTCGACGAGATCAAGCAGAGCCTGCCGGGCTTCGAGAACTGCTACCTGCTCGACGTCGCCGAGCAGATGGGCGTACGCCAGACCCGGCTGCTGCGCGGCGAGTACGTCGTGACGAAGGACGACATCACCTCGCGGCGGCACTTCGCCGACTCGGTGGCGAGGGGCCGCGACTACTACACGCCCTACCGGGCGCTGCTGCCCCGCGAGATCGACGGGCTGCTCGTCGCCGGCCGTCACTACTCGGCGACCCCGGAGGCGCAGCGGATCTCCCGGGAGATCCCGCCCTGCATGGCGATGGGACAGGCGGCGGGGGTGGCCGCGGCGCAGGCCGTTGACCTGGGGATTAATGTGCGAGAGGTGGATCCTGCGGACGTCCAGCGCAGGATGCGCGAGCAGGGGGCCGATCCCGGTGACGTTCCGGCGGCCAACGCGACTACGGAGGTCTTCGCATGAACGGCCCGCTGGCGGGGATCACCGTCATCGACTTCACGCAGGTGTACATGGGGCCGAGCTGCACGCAACTGCTCGGTGACTACGGCGCCGACGTCATCAAGATCGAGCGTCCCGGCTCCGGAGACCTGTCCAGGACCTCGATCCCCGACCGGGACGGCCTGGACAACCCCATCTTCCTGTCCATCAACCGCAACAAGCGCAGCGTCAGCGTGAACACGCGCAGCGCCGAGGGCAAGGAGGTGATCCACCGGCTGGTCAGGGACGCCGACGTCGTGGTGAGCAACTTCAGGTCCGGCGTGATGGAGCGGCTCGGGTTCGGCTACGAGGAGCTGAGCGCGATCAACCCGCGACTGGTCTGGGCCTCGGGCACCGGCTTCGGCACCGAGGGCCCGTACAGCCACAAGGGCGGGCAGGACGTGATCGCGCAGGCGTTCTCCGGCGTAATGTGGCGGCGCGAGTCGCCCGACCTGCCGCTGTCGGTCTATCCCACGACGCTCTGCGACTACACCACCGGCATGCACCTGCTGCAGGGCATCCTGCTGGCGCTGATCGAGCGCGACAGGACGGGGGAGGGGCAGAAGGTCGAGGTCTCGATGTACGACTCCATGCTGCACATGCAGATGCAGGAGGCGTCCATGCAGCTCAACAGGGGCTACGAGATCAACTGGGCGGCCATGCCGCTGAGCGGCGTGTTCGAGACGACCGACGGCGCCGTCTGCATGGTGGGCGCGTTCAAGGAGAACCCGCTGCGCGACGTCTCCGTGGCGCTCGAACTCGACGAGGACCTCTCCCAGCGCGAGGAGTTCGCCACGCAGGAGGCGCAGTTCGCCGCCAGGCCCCGGCTCCAGGCCATCTTCAAGGAGCGCTTCGCCTCCAACACCACCGCCTACTGGATCAAGCGGCTGGAGGGTCAGGACATCCTCTGCGCGCCCGTCCACACCCTGGAGGAGGCCCTGGCGGACGAGCAGACCGCGGTCAACGAGATGATCATGGAGATGGAGCACCCGAGCGCCGGGACGGTGAAGACGCTGGCCGCGCCGATCCGGCTGTCCGCCCGGCGGCCCGCCGTCCGGCACGTCCCGCCGCGCCTGGGCGAGCACAACGCCGAGATCCTCGCCGAGCACGGCTACGACGACCAGGAGATCGCCCGCCTCGTCGCGTCGGGGGTGCTGCGATGAGCGGCGAGGTACGGCTGGAGGTCGCGGACCACGTCGCCCGCGTCACCATCGACCGCCCCAAAGTGCTGAACGCCGTCGACGAGAAGACGCACCGCGCGCTCCGCGACATCTGGGAACGCATCGAGGCCGACCGCGACGTGCGCGTCGTGGTGCTCACCGGGGCGGGGGAGCGGGCCTTCTGCGTGGGCGCCGACATGTCCGCGGCGGCCATCGGCAAGACCGGCCTGGAGTACTGGGCCGACCTCGATCCCGACGGCTTCGGCGGCCTGTCCCTGCGCACCACGCTGGACGTCCCGGTGATCGCCCGCGTCAACGGCTACGCGCTCGGCGGCGGCATGGAGATGGTGCTCGGCTGCGACATCGTGGTGGCCGCCGAGCACGCGCAGTTCGGGCTGACCGAGCCGCGCGTCGGCCGCATCGCGCTCGACGGAGGCGTGACCCAGCTCGTGCGGCGGCTGCCGTACAACCAGGCGATGGGCCTGCTGCTGACCGGCCGGCGCGCTCCGGCGGCCGAGATGGAGCGCATGGGCCTGGTCAACGAGGTGGTGCCGGCCGATCAGCTGGACGCCGCCGTCGACCGGTGGGTGGCCGACGTGCTGGCCTGCGCGCCCACCTCGCTGCGCGCGGTCAAGCAGATGGTGCAGCGCACCGCGCACCTGACCAGCCGCGAGGCGCGGGCCGTACGGCTGCCCGCGCTGATGGCGGCGCTCGACAGCGAGGACAGCAGGGAGGGCGTACGGGCCTTCCAGGAGAAGCGCCCGCCCGTCTGGCCCGGCCACTGACCCACCGAGAAAGGTAGAGATGTCACCCGTTCTGCTGAAGGCCGGGGTGTGGGGCGTCGTGGCGACGCCCTTCTCCGGCTCCACGTTCGACGTCGACGAGACGAGCCTGGCCAGGCTCGTCGAGCACTACGAGCAAGCCGGTGTCACCGGGCTGACCGTGCTCGGCGTGTTCGGCGAGGCGGCTCAGCTGTCGGGCGCCGAGCGCCGCGCCGTGCTGGAGACGGTCGCGGACACGGTCGACCTGCCGCTGGTCGTGGGCGCGACCTCGCTCGGCACCGCGCCGGTCATCGAGGAGGTGCGGCTGGCCCAGGAGGTCGCGGGCGACCGGCTGGCGGGAGCCATGGTGCAGGCGAACTCGGCCGACCCCGGCACGCTCGCCAGGCACCTGCGCGCCGTGCACGAGGCCACCGGCGCCGGGCTGGTCGTCCAGGACTACCCGCTGGTCAGTGGCGTCTCCATCGCACCCGGCGCGCTCGTGGCGGCGCTGCGTGACCTGCCGTTCGTGGTCGCGGTGAAGGCCGAGGCGCCGCCCACCCCGCCCGCGATCGCCACACTCACCGCGGGGCTGGACGTGCCGGTCTTCGGCGGGCTCGGCGGCATCGGGCTGCTCGACGAGCTGGCCTGCGGGGCCGCGGGGGCGATGACCGGGTTCTCCTTCCCCGAGGGCCTCATCGCCTGCGTCGAGGCCTGGCGGGAGGGAGGTTACGCGGCCGCCAGGAAGGCGTGGCTGCCGTACCTGCCGCTGGTGAACTTCGAGCAGCAGGCCAGGATCGCGCTGGCCATCCGCAAGGAGTGCCTGCGGCAGCGTGGGCTGCTGCTGGAGTCGTCGGTCCGGCCGCCCGCCGCGTCGCTGCCCGAGTCGCTGTCGGAACAGCTCAAGCGCCACCTGGCGGAGGTGGCCCGGTGAACCTCGGACTCTCCGGCAGGACCGCGCTGGTGTGCGCCTCCACGGGCGGGCTGGGCGAGGCCACCGCCCGCGCGCTGGCCGCCGAGGGCGCGAAGGTGATCGTCTCCGGCCGCCGTGGCGACCGGGCGCGCCGGATCGCCTCCGAGCTGCCCGGCGCGATGGGCGTCGAGGCCGACCTGCTCGCCGACGGCGGGCCGGAGAGCCTCGCCGCCACCGCCGGCGACATCGACATCCTGGTGCTCAACGGGCCGGGCCCCAAGCCGGGCACCGCCGCGGGCACGACCGCCGACGACGTGAGCGCCGCCGTGGACACGCTGGTCAGGCCGCAGCAGCGGCTCGTGTCCCTGGCCCTGCCCGGCATGCGGGCGCGCGGCTGGGGCCGCATCCTGGCCATCGGGTCCAGCGGCGTCGTCTCCCCGCTGCCGAACCTCGCCATGTCCAACCTGGGCCGGGCGGCGCTGGCCGGCTACCTCAAGACCCTCGCGGCCGAGGTCGCCGCCGACGGCGTCACCGTCAACCTGCTGCTGCCCGGGCGCATCGCCACCGAGCGGGTGGCCGCGCTCGACGCGGCCGCCGCCGAGCGGGCCGGCACGTCCGTGGCCGAGGCCGAACGGCGCTCGCGCGAGGCCATCCCGGCCGGCAGGTACGGGAGGCCGGACGAGTTCGGCGCGGTCGCCGCCTTCCTCTGCGGGGAGCCGGCCGCGTACGTCACCGGTGTCGCGCTGCGCTGCGACGGCGGTCTCGTCCGAACCCTCTGATTGGAGTTTCAGTGACCACGACAGTGCAGAACCTCATCGGCGGACGGTGGACGGGCGACCCGGTGACCGTACGGCGCAATCCCGCGCGTCCCGGCGAGGAGGTGGCGCTGTCGCCGTCCGCCACGCCCGCGGACGTCGACGCGGCGCTGACCGCGGCCCAGGAGGCGCAGCCCGCCTGGGCCGCGCTGCCCGCGCCGGCCCGCGGCGCGATCCTCCTCGACGCGGCCGACCTGCTGCGCGCCCGGCACGCCGACGTCGCCGCCGACCTCGTACGCGAGGAGGGCAAGACGCTGGCCGAGGCCAAGGGGGAGGTCCGGCGGGCGATCGACGTGCTGCGCTTCTTCGGCTCCCTGGCCTGGAAGAGCTCCGGGGAGGTGCTGCCCAGCGGCCTGCCCGCCACCACGATCTTCACCAGGCACGAGCCCGTGGGCGTCGCGGCGCTGATCACCCCCTGGAACTTCCCCATCGCCATCCCGGCGTGGAAGGCGGCGCCCGCCCTGGTCAGCGGCAACGCGGTCGTGCTCAAGCCGGCCGAGCTGACCCCGCTCTCCGCCACCCATCTCGCCTCGGCGCTGGCAGAGGCCGGACTGCCCGCCGGGGTGCTGAACGTCGTGCACGGCAGCGGCGCGGTCGCCGGCGACGCGCTGGCCCGCGACCGGCGGGTGGCCGCGCTCTCCTTCACCGGCTCCACGGCGGTCGGGCTCGGCCTGCACCGGACGTTGAGCGAGCGCCGCGCCCGGGTGCAGCTGGAGATGGGCGGCAAGAACGCCTACCTGGTGGTCGACGACGCCGACGTGGCGGCGGCGGCCAGGATCGTCGCCGCGGGCGCGTTCGGCCTCACCGGGCAGGCGTGCACCGCCACCTCGCGGGTCTACTGCACCCCTGGCGTGCTGCCCGCCTTCGTCGAGGCACTGGCCAAGGAGAGCGAGGCGTTCGTTCCCGGTGACGGGCTGCGCGAGGGCACGACGATGGGACCGGTGCTCAGCGAGCAGCAGCTCGACACCGACGTGACCGCGATCCGGCAGGCCCGCGCGGATGGCGCCACCGTGGTCGCCGGCGGCGCCGACCCCGACGGGCAGCTGCTCGGGCCGACCGTGCTGGCCGACGTCGCGCACGAGTCGGGCGTGGCCAAGGAGGAGATCTTCGGTCCCGTCGTCGCCGTGATCGGCGTGGACTCCTACGAGGAGGGCCTGGCCAGGGTCAACGACTCGCCGTACGGGCTGACCGCGGGCGTGTGCACCACGAACCTGGCCACCGCGCACCACTTCGCCGCGCACGCCCAGGTCGGCGTCGTCAAGGTGAACCGGCCGACCACCGGGCTCGACCTCAACGTGCCGTTCGGCGGCGTGAAGGACTCCTCGTCCAACACCTTCAGGGAGCAGGGCACGGCCGCCCTCGACTTCTACACCTGGAGCAAGACCGTCTACCTGGGGCACTGATGAGGCTGCCGCTGGCCGAGCTGCACCTGCATCTGGAGGGCGCGATCCGCGCCTCCACCGCGGCGGAGCTGGCCGATCGCCACGGCCTGCCGGTCCCGCCGCAGGGCCCGTTCGACGGGCTGGGCGCGTTCGTGACGGCCTACGAGCGGGCCCGTGACCTCGTCGGCAGCCTCGACGACCTGCGGCGCGTCGCCCGCGAGCTGGTCGAGGACGCCGCCGCGCAGGGCGTGGTGTGGAGCGAGGTACACGTCGTCCCGCCCACCTACGCCGGACGGCTGGGACCCGACGAGGCCGTGCTCGAGGCGGTGCTCGACGGGTTCGCGGCCGGGACCACGGAGGAGTCGTCGGCGGGGGTGATCGTCGGCGTGAACCGGGGGCTGCCGCCCCCGTCCGCCGAACGCTCCCTGGCGCTGGCGCTCGCCTACCGCGACGCGGGAGTGGTCGGGTTCGGGCTGGCCGGCGACGAGGCGAACCACCGGGCGGAGCTGTTCGCGGACGTCTTCGCCCGGGCCCGCGAGGCCGGCCTGCCCGCCGTGCCACACGGAGGCGAAGGAGCGGGGGCGGACAGCGTGCGCGCCTGCGTGGAGGTGCTCGGCGCGCACCGGGTGAACCACGGCATCCGGGCGGCGGAGGATCCCGGGCTGCTGCGGGAGCTCGCCGAACGGCAGGTGTGCCTGGACGTGTGCCCGTCGTCCAACGTGGCGCTGCGGATCACCCCCTCGACGGCGGAGCATCCGCTGCCCGAACTGCTGTCGGCCGGCGTGCCGGTGACGCTCAACAGTGACTGCCCGCTGTTCTGCGACACCAGCGCGGTGCGGGAGTACGAGCTGGCGCGCGACCGGTTCGGGCTGGACCGGGCCGCCCTGGCCCGCATCGCCGAGACCTCGCTCCGCTTCAGTTCGTGCCCCGCCGAGCGGCGCGAGCGCGCGCTCGCCGGCGTGGCTCGCTGGGCCGCCGCCGCATGAACCGGTGACGGATCGGGCTTCCTGACCGGGGGCCTGCGCCACCATGTCGCCGCCACGGAAAGCGGCCCGTGGCCCGTCTCCGGCAACGGCGAGCAGGCGGCACCGTCGCGGCCGGCCGGCGAGAGGTCACCACCGCGCGCGCCTCTGGACGACGGGAGGCGCTGGATCCG
Source organism: Nonomuraea phyllanthi (assembly GCF_006334985.2). Classification (GTDB taxonomy): domain Bacteria; phylum Actinomycetota; class Actinomycetes; order Streptosporangiales; family Streptosporangiaceae; genus Nonomuraea; species Nonomuraea phyllanthi. The sequence continues at coordinate 447,715 of NZ_VDLX02000007.1, read as the reverse complement.
CGGTTACGGATGGCCGCGGCGAGAGGGCCTGGCCGACGTCGTCATCCGCTCGTACGGGTGACTTCCTCACCGGATCCGCCGCCTGTCATCACCCGGCGGAGGTCAGGTGGGATCGAGCCCGATGTGGCGGGCGAGGAGGGCTACCTGATCGGCGAAGTGCTCGATGAACTCGGGGGATCGGGGATCGGTGCCGCAGACGCCTTCGATGACGTGCGGCAGCGTGGTGGGCGCCATGGCGGCGGCCATCAGCATGACCAGGAGGCAGGCGGGATCGAGGTCGGCGGGAAGCCGTCCGGACTCCTGCAGCGCGCGCAGCTCGTCGACGCTGTCTGCGAGCTGCTGGGAGCGGGCCGTGTGGTCGGGGTCGCCGGTCGGCCCGGTGTACTCGAGGCCGCTCCAGGCCATCAGGCGGGGGCCCTCCGGGTCGCGCAGCGCCTCCAGGGCATAGCGGCGCACCTGCTCAGGAAACGGCGTGCCCGGCGGCACCAGGTCGCGCTGCCGCTCCCGCCACCGCTCCGACATGGCCTGGTACAGGCCCTCTTTGCCGTCGAAGTAGTAGGAGACCAGCTGCTGGTTGACCCCTGCCCTGGCGGCGATCGCTCTGATCCGGGCGCCCACGTAACCGTGCGCGCTGAACTCGGCCGCCGCCGCGTCCAGGATCAGCTTGCGGGTGCGCTCAGGGTCGCGTTGGCGCTCATGCGGCTTCGGTGACCTACGGGGTTTGGGCGGCACAGCGGCATTCTACCCGCAACAAGCAATGCCAAGTATGCACACAACTTAATCAAGCAACTGTTTGACAAAGTCCGTCGCCCGGTTGACCATGTCAGTGTGGCGCCGCGTCAGCGGCCCGATCCCCACGAAGAGAGGCGACGAGATGTCAGCTGGACCACGGATCCTCATTGCCGGTGGCGGCCTCGGCGGGCTGGCGTTGGCGCAGGCGCTGCGCCAGGGCGGCCTGGACGTCGCCGTGTACGAGCGAGACCCCACGCCGGAGATCCGCAACCAGGGCTATCGCATCCACATCAACCCGGACGGCAACGCCGCGCTGCGGGCCTGCCTGCCGCCCGACGTGTTCGACCTGGTCCTCCGCACCAGCGGGGTCACCAACGATCTGGTGGCCTCGTACACGCACCGGCTGGAGCGGGTGATGGCGCAGACCTTCCCCGCGGACCCCGACGAGATCACCCATGTGGACCGGAACACGTTCCGGCGCGGCCTGCTCAGCGGTCTCGGCGATGCCGTGCACTTCGGGCGGACGGTGGCCGGCTACCAGGTCACCGAGTCGGGCCGGGTGCGGGTGCGGTTCGCCGAGGGCGGGAGCGACGAGGGCGATCTGCTGGTCGGCGCCGACGGCGTCGGGTCGGCGGTGCGCCGGGGGCTGCTTCCGCACGCCACCGTCAAGGACCTCGGCCTACGGTGCCTCTACGGCCGGATGGCGATCGACGAGGTCACCGGCGCCCTCATGCCCGAGGACTTCGACCGAGGCTTCTGCTGGGTCGCCGACGAGACCGGGTGCGGCGCCGCCTTCGGGCCTATGCGGTTCAGGTCCCGGCCCGAGGACGCGTCGGACTACCTGATGACCACTCTCGTGGCGACTCCGGAACGTCTCGGGATCACCGACGAGGAACTGTTCGGACTCTCGCCGAAGGAGCTGCGGAAGCTCTCGGCCGAGCTCACCGCTGACTGGCATCCGGCCGTCAGGGAGCTCTTCCTGCACGCCGACGCGGACGCGTTCCTGCCGATCGCGATCAGGGCCGGGGAGCGCGTCGAGGCGTGGCGGCCCGGCCCGGTCACGCTGCTGGGCGACGCCGTCCACCTCATGCCGCCGACCGGTGGCGTCGGTGCGAACACCGCCCTGCAGGACTCCGCGGCGCTGGCCGGCGAGCTGCTCTCCGCCGCGCGGGGCGAGCGGTCGCTCGTCGACGCGGTCGCCGCGTACGAGCGCGTCATGCTCCCACGCGGCTTCGACACCGTGGACCACTCGCTCAGGATCGCCGGCCAGATGTTCGGCAGGACCTTCTGACGAGGCTTCCCGGGCGGAGGCGGTCAGTCCATGAGGACGATCTGGCGGAGGACCTCGCCGTTGCGCAGGGCGGCCACCGCGTCGTTCAGGTCGCCCAGGCGGATGCGGGCGCTGATCAGCGACTCCAGGTCCAGCTTGCCGGCCTTGTGGAGCTTGGCGAAGTAGGGGAAGTCGTGCCGCACGTCCGCCTCGCCGTACAGGCTGGACAGCAGGTTCTTGCCCTCGAAGAGCAGGCTGAACGCCGAGATCGACACCATGTCGTCCACCGCGCCGGCCCCGACCACGACGACGTCGCCGCCGGCGCGGGTGATCTGCCAGGCGCTCTGGATGGTGGCCGACTTGCCGACCACCTCGAAGCCGTAGTCGAAGCCCGCGCCGCCGGTGAGCTCGTTCACGGCGTCGGGGACCTGCTCCGGGGTGACGGCGTGCGTGGCCCCGACCTTCTTGGCGAGCTCGTGCTTGGACTCCAGCGGGTCCACCGCGAGGATCGTCCTGGCGCCGGAGACGCGGGCGCCCTGGATGACGGACAGGCCGACGCCGCCGCAGCCGATCACGGCGACCGTCGAGCCGGGGCGCACCTTCGCGGTGTTGATCGCGGCGCCGACACCGGTCGTGATGCCGCAGCCGATCAGGGCGGCCGCCTCCCAGGACACGTCGTCATCGATCTTGATCGCGCCGTGCGACGGCACGATGATCTCCTCGGCCCAGGTGCCGCACCCGGCCATGCCGAACGCCGTCGCCGCGTCGCCGCCGAAGCGGAAGTTGCCCTTGCTGAAGGACTCGATGACGTACTTCATGCACAGGTACGGCTGGCCGCCCACGCACAGGTCGCACTCCTGGCACGCCGGACGCCAGCTGATCACGACGTGGTCGCCGGGCTTGAGCGAGGTGACGTGCTCGCCGACCTCCACCACCTCGCCCGCGCCCTCGTGGCCGGGGACGAGCGGCACGGGCTGCGGCAGCACGCCGGACATGGCCGACAGGTCGGAGTGGCAGACGCCGGTGGCTCTGATCCGTACGCGTACGTCGGCCGGCCCGACGGGCGCCAGGGTCACGTCGTCGCGGATGTCGAGCTTGTCGTTGCCCACGGCATGCAGGATGGCGGCGCGCATGGGGTCCTCCCTAGGACTCAGGTGCGGGACTCAGGCAGGGAAATCAGGCGGGGGAATCAGGCGAGGGCTGTTCCTCGAGGGAAAGCGCGGCTTTCGGGCAGGACCTGACCGCGTGGCGGACGCGGTCCCACATCTCGGGTGGTGGTTCGGGCAGCAGGATGTGGAGCTGGTCGTCGTCGTCCACCTCGAACACCTCCGGCGCGAGTCCCATGCACACGGCGTTGGCCTCGCAGACCAGCTCGTCGAATTTGACCTTCATGTGAGCCTCCTGTGATCCCATGAGACCACTTTGGTGCGCTCGACGACGTACGCGACCCGCTTGCGCCCGGTCGTCTCCACGTACGGGAGCAGCAGCTCGTCGGGGACGCCCGGCGTCATGCGGCGGGCGACCAGCAGGCCGACGGCCGTGACGCGGTCGCGGTCGTCCACCAGCTCCGCCTTCCCGTACACCAGGACGCCACGCAGCTCGCCGTAGTCGTCGCCGGCCTCGACGAGGCAGCTCACGCGGGGATCGCGCGCCAGATTGCGGGCCTTCTGGGACTTCGCGTAGGTCCAGAAGGCCACGCGCCCTTCGTCCAGTCCGTAGAACATCGTCACCAGGTGCGGCGTGCCGTCCGGGTTGATGGTGGCCAGCTGCATCTTGCGGGAGCCCTCGATGAAGGCGGCGACCTCGTCGTCCGGCATCGCGATGCGAGCGCGCTGATTCACGCTGCAAGTAGAACAGGTTGCAGAAGAGCCCGGCAAGAGGCTGCTGGAATGTTGTTCGGTTCGGCTAGGGTGCAACGCTATGACCATGCCGTCCGAGCTGCTCCACGCCGCCGAACTCGCCAAGGGATTCATGCCGCCCGACGAGGGCCTGGCCCTGTTCGAGGCGGCCCGCCGGTACGGCGAGCTGGGGCCCATCTGCGAGATCGGCACCTACTGCGGCAAGTCCGCCGTCTACCTCGGCGCGGCGGCCCGCGAGACCGGCTCCGTGGTCGTCACCGTGGACCACCACCGGGGCTCGGAGGAGATCCAGCCCGGGTGGGCCCATCACGATCCGACGCTGATGGATCCCCGGTTCGGGAAGATGGACTCGCTGCCGACATTCAGGGCGACGATCGCGGCGGCCGGGCTGGAGGACGAGGTGATCGCCGTCGTGGGCCGGTCGGAGCGGGTCGCCGCGCTGTGGAACACGCCGCTGGGCATGCTCTTCATCGACGGCGCGCACTCCGAGGAGCCGGTGACGCGCGACTACGAGGGCTGGGCGCCGCACGTGATGGCGGGCGGGGCGCTGGTCTTCCACGACATCTACCCCGACCCCGCCGACGGGGGGCAGGGGCCGTACCGGGTGTATCAGCGGGCGGTCCGGTCCGGGGCGTTCCGCGAGACGTCGGTGCAGGGCTCGCTCCGGGTGCTGGAACGGGTGAATCCCGGCATCTAGCCGATGTGGCTCAGCGGCGGGCCCAGGAGCGGCGGGTCTGTGACTGCCAGCGGCGGAAGTCCTCGTGCGTGTGCGCCTCGTGTCCGAGCGCGATGAGCGCCTGGTCCGTCCACGAGGCCGCCTCCTCCGCGCAGGTCCCCGCCAGGATCGGCACGGCCCGCGCCGAGTGCTCGGGCAGCGTGCCCGACCGCAGCAGGGCGGCCACGGCGAACGCGCAGCCCTGCGCCACGTGGGCGCGGAACCCGTCGGCCCCGGCGTGCTCGGCCAGGCACCACAGCTCGTCGGTCTCGGCCCCGCCGGTGTACGCGGCCGCGAACCCGATCCCGCTCCACAGGTCGGCCCGCCGTCCCGGGGAGTACGCGCCGATCCGGGCGGCCACGTCGTCGGGAGAGGCGCCGTCGTGATACCAGAGCAGCCGCCCCAGCCCCTGGTCGAACACCGCGCAGTGCGCCCTGGTGAGCAGGCCCGGCATCGTGCGCTCGCCCACCATGCGATCGGCCCTGGTCAGGCTCCACTGGAAGCCGAACCCGTCCACCGCCAGCCACCGCAGCAGCGGGTGGGCCCGGCGGGCGCCCCACACGGGCCGCAGCCGCAGCAGCGCGTACGCCCGTCCGGCCCCCAGATAGGCGGCGTGACGGTGATGCTGAGCGGGGCCGGTGAGTAGCTCGTGAAGGCGCCGGCCCCGCGTCAGCGTGAGCAGGTCGAGCAGGGTGCAGGCGGCAGCCGCTCCTTCGTAGCCGAAGGGCCGCTGCTCAGCCGGTATTTCCTCGACCTTCTCGACTTCCCGGGACATCACCGCGTTGAAGCCGAAGACGTAGGATCTTTCGGCGTTGGTGAATGCCGTCCGGGAGGCTCCCTCTCTGAGGTGGAACCGTCGCCGACCCAGATCGGACTCCAGCGGATCCTTGGCCAGGAACCTCCGCAGCCCGCTCGCCCGGGACAGTGTCGGCTCGGTCCTGACCTGGTCCAAGAACGATGTTGTGCCCGTGTCGCCCACGCTTCCCCCGAAGACGCCTCGTACGAGTCACTCCGAAGCTAGTAAGCCCATTGCGGCGATCACCGGCGGCGCACCGGATTTCCGCGGCAAAGAACCTGTAAAAGCGCTTGTGCCTGGCACATCAGGCCAGGTCAGAGGTCCTTGAGGCGCATCCGCAGCTCTCGGGGTCGGAGACCGGCGTGCCCACGACGTCCCGGAACAGCCCGGAGCCGGGCGTCAGCTCCAGCAGCGCGTCGGCCGCCAGGACGGCCGCGGCGGCGGTGTACGCGGACCGCTCGTGGGGGAAGTGCTTGCGGTTCGCGAACTGCCATCCGGTCCAGTACGAACCGTCCGGGTGCCGCAGATGCTGCACGTCGGCGAACAGCGCCACCGCCCGCGCCCGGTCGCCCATCGCGTCGAGCGCCAGCACCAGCTCGCACGTCTCCGCCCCGGTCACCCACGGCTCGTCGGACACGCACCGGATCCCCAGGCCGGGCACCACGAACGTCGCCCACTCCCGCTCCAGCAGCTCGAACGCCTGCCGCCCGCGCACCGCGCCGCCGAGCACCGGGTAGTACCAGTCCATGGAGAAGCGGCTCTTGTCCGCGAACGCCTCGGGATGCGCCGCGAGCACGTGGGCCAGCCGGTCGGCGGCCAGCTCCCAGTGGGGTTGCGGGTCGCCCAGCAGCTCCGCGAGGAGCACGCCGCAGCGCAGTCCCTGGTGGATGGAGGAGCACCCGGTGAGCAGCGCGTACGTCGACGGCCTGCCCCGCGCGTCGCGCTCCCAGACGATCTCGCCCCGGTCGGTCTGCAGCCCGGCCACGTAGTCGAGCGCGGCCTTGACCATGGGCCAGTGCTCCTCGGTGAAGCCCCGGTCGCCGGTGACGAGGTGGTGGTGCCAGAGCCCGGCGGCGACGTAGGCGGCGTGGTTGGTCTCGCCGCCCAGCTCCGTGGCGGCGCCGCCGACCAGCTTCATCGGCCAGGAACCGTCGGGGCGCTGGTGGCGGGCCAGCCAGGCGTAACCGCGCCGTACGGGCCCGTCGAGGCCGGCGACGGACATCGCCATGAGGCACTCGACGTGGTTCCACGCGTCGACGTGCCCTTCGGGCCATGGCACGCCGCCGTCGTCCTGCTGTATCGCCGCGATGCTGCCGGCCGTCCGGACGACCTCCGCGTGGGAGATCATGGCTTCCTGACGTAGAGGACCACGCTCTTGCCGATGATCGGGTTGAGCACGGCCTCGGCGATCCTGGTGGCGGCGGGACGTTTCATGATGTCCCAGACCAGCAGCTCGTGGTACGCCTTGGCGAGCGGGTGGTCGTCGTTGTTGACACCGACGGCGCACTTGATCCACCAGTACGGCGCGTGCAGGCCGTGGGCGTGGTGGTGCGGGCCGATCTCGAACCCGGTGGCCTTTAGCTTGGCCGACAGCTCAGCCAACGTATAAATCCGGACATGTCCCCCGGGGGCCGTGTGATACGCCTCGTCCAGGGCCCAGCAGATGCGCTCGGGCAGGAAGCTCGGCACCGTCACGGCCGCCGTGCCGCCCGGCCGGAGCACGCGGAAGATCTCCCGCATGGCCGCCATGTCGTCGGGGATGTGCTCCAGGACCTCGGCCGCGATGACCCGGTCGAAGGCGCCGTCCTCGAACGGCATGTCCAGCGCCGTGCCCTGGACGATCTGCCCGCTCGCGCCCGGCGGCACCTCGCCCGCCTTGTCCATCGCCGCGAACATGCCGGCCACGCCGTCCAGCTCCGACTGGTCCATGTCGAACGCGATCACGTCCGCCCCGCGCCGCAGCACCTCGAAGGCGTGCCGCCCGCCGCCGCAGCCCAGGTCGAGCACGCGCACGCCGGGGCCGACGGGTAGCCGGGCGAAGTCCACGGTCAGCACTGGTCAGCCTCTCCTCTTGTGGTTCTCGATGGCCTCGTGGTACGCCTCGACGGTCTTCTTGGCCACGACGTGCCAGGTGTAGCGCTCCATCACGCGCTCGTATCCGGCCTGGCCCACCCGCTCGCGCTCCTCGGGGGAGTCGTGCAGGCGGCGCAGCGCGGCGGCCAGCTCCTCGGGGTCGCCCGGCGGCACCTGCACGGCCGCGTCGCCCACGACCTCGGGCAGCGCCCCCGTACGGCTGGCCACCAGCGGCGTGGCGCAGGCCATGTGCTCGACGGCGGGCAGCGAGAAGCCCTCATAGAGGGAGGGGACGACCGAGATCTCGGAGGTGGCGATCAGCTCGCCCAGCTCGTCGTCGGAGATGCCGTGCACGAACCGTACGCGGTCCTCCAGCGAGAGCTCCTGGACGAGCTGCTCGGTGGGGCCGCCGGGGGTGGGGCGGCTGACGACGGTGAGGTGCACGTCGCGCTCGGTCGCCAGCTTCGCGACCGCGCGCAGCAGGGTCGCGACGCCCTTCATGGGCGAGTCGGCGCTGGCCACCGCCACGATCGACCCCTTGCGCCGGGGTTTGTCCGGGCGCGGGTGGAAGTAGCGGGTGTCGACGCCGAGGGGGATCAGGCGCATGTTCGCCTGGGGGACGTTGAAGTCGCGGTGGATGTCGGCCAGCGACGACTCGCTGACGGTCAGGATCGGGCTCAGCCGGGGCGCGACCCGCGCCTGCATCTTCACGAACGCGTACCAGCGGCGCAGGCTCAGCCGCTTGCCGCCCGTGGCGGCCTCCAGCTCGATGCGGCGGTCGACGCTGATCGGGTGGTGGATGGTCCCGACGACCGGGAACATCCGCTGGATGCCCAGCAGGCCGTAGCCGAGGGTCTGGTTGTCCTGCACGACGTCGAAGTCGCCGAGGCGCTTCCTCAGCTCGCGGTAGGCGCGCAACGTGAACGTCAGCGGCTCGGGGAACCCGGCCGTCCACATCGTCCCGACCTCTAGCCAGTCGATCCAGTCGCGGTATTCGTGCAGCTTGGGGGTTCTGAACGGGTCCTCGTCGCGGTAGAGGTCGAGGCTGGGCACCTCGCGCAGGATGACGCCCTCGTCGAGCTCGGGGTAGGGCTGGCCGGAGAACACCTCGACGTGGTGGCCGAGCGCGACCAGCTCGCGGCTGAGGTGGCGCAGGTAGACGCCCTGGCCGCCGCAGGTGGGCTTGCTCCGGTACGACAGCAGCGCAACCCGAAGCCTCCCCTTGCGAATTCCCTGCGTCAGCTTGTGACCGGACACCCGCGTTGGCTCCTGCACGGACACCCCTTTCCCCGCCGGTTGGGCCCTGAGACGGGCGTGTACCGTGAAGATGACCTTAGTCCGAGAAGGCTACCATCCGGTAGGTCACCTGGAATTGTTCACATTCGCGGGCATACGTCGTGCGAGCTGCGACGTTGCGGTTACCGAACGTCGTTCTGTGGAACAGGTTCTAGGTGGCTGGATGCCCTGTTGGGGCGCTTACCTGTACATTCCCGTCCCAAAGGGATGCGGTTCGCGATCGTTGGAGGACCCTTGGCCAGGCGCGCTCTGATCACCGGCATCACCGGCCAGGATGGTTCCTACTTGGCGGAGCACCTGCTGGAGCAGGGGTATGAGGTGTGGGGGCTGGTCCGGGGCCAGGCGAACCCGCGCGTGTCCCGGATGCGCCGATTGCTCTCGGACGTGCAGGTGGTGCGGGGTGATCTGCTTGACCAGGGCTCGCTGATCTCGGCGGTGGAACGGGTTCAGCCGGACGAGGTGTACAACCTCGGGGCGATCTCGTTCGTGCCGATGTCGTGGGAGCAGGCGGAGCTCACGGCCGAGGTGACCGGGATGGGCGTGCTGCGCATGCTCGAGGCGATCCGGGTGTGTTCGGGGGCGTCCCGAGGCTCGGCCGCCTCCGGACAGATCCGCTTTTATCAGGCTTCGTCCTCCGAGATGTTCGGCCAGGTCAGCGAGACGCCGCAGACCGAGCGCACCGGCTTCCACCCGCGCTCGCCGTACGGGGTAGCCAAGGCCTACGGGCACTTCCTCACGCAGAACTACCGAGAGTCGTACGGGATGTTCGCCGTCTCGGGGATCCTGTTCAACCACGAGTCGCCGCGCCGGGGCACCGAGTTCGTCACCAGGAAGGTGTCGCTGGGGGTGGCGCGGATCAAGCTGGGGCTCGCCACGGAGCTGCGGCTCGGCAACCTGGAGGCGCGCCGCGACTGGGGGTACGCCGGCGACTACGTCAAGGCCATGCACCTGATGATGCGGGCGCCGCGCCCCGAGGACTACGTGATCGGGACAGGCCGCATGAAGTCGGTCAGGGAGCTGGTGGAGGCGGCGTTCGCGGCGGCGGGGCTGGACTGGGAGCGGTACGTGGTGACGGACCAGGCGCTGCACCGGCCGGCCGAGGTGGACCTGCTGTGCGCCGACCCGAAGAAGGCGCGGGCGCAGCTGGGGTGGGAGCCGGGGGTGTCGTTCGACGAGCTGGTCGCGATGATGGTCGAATCCGACCTCCGCCTCCTCTCCGACGGCGCCGACCCTGATGATGCTTCCTGGCCGTGATCTCTCTTGTGGCTCGCGTGGCTTTCTTGGGAGCGCCCGCCGGTCCGTGCGGCTCTCTTCTTTCGTTACGGCGCTGCCGTGGCTTGCCGACCGCCGTCGCGGGCTCGCGTCTGTCCAGGGAAACGCCCGCTGACCGGTCAGTGGCGCGCCGCCGTTACGGCGCGCATGCTTCACCGGCTCCGTGGTTCCTGCTGACCCCCACGCCTATCCGGGCGTGATGGCCGCGCGGTACGTGCCAGGGGTGAGGCCGAAGTAGCGGGTGAACCAGCGGGTCAGGTGGCTCTGGTCGGCGAAGCCCGTGGCGGCGGCCGCCTCGCTGATCGGGGTGCCGTCCGCGATCAGCGTGCGGGCCGTCCTGAGCCGCAGCTGGCGCTGGTAGTCGCTCGGGGGCAGCCCGTACTCGGCGCGGAAGGCCCGGTAGACCGCGTAGCGGCTGGCGCCCGTCGCCCGCGCCAGGTCGTCGGCCGTGAGATCGTCCGCCGGCCGGTCGTGGAGGACCTGCCTGACCTGGCGGGCGATCCTCGCGGACGGGCCGAGCGGGCCTGGCGGGCGGAGCGGGGCCGTCGCCGCCCGCCGTACGATCGCCGCGACCGTCGCCGCGAGCAGCTCGTCACGGCGCAGCGCCGTCGCGTGGCGGCTCAGGAGAGCGGCGTGCAGCTCGCGCAGCGCCCTGGCCAGGGCGGGGTCGTCGACCACGGGCGCCGTGAAGAGCGGCAGGCCCCTGCGGCGACCCGTCGCGTCGGTGAGGGCGTCGGACAGGAGATCGGGTCCGATGTGGACCATTCGGTAGGTGAAGCCGAGCGCGTCCGTGGCATGGCCGTCGTGGGGGTCCTCCGGGTTGAAGGCCATGACCATGCCGGCCGCGCTCGTGTGGGCCGAGCCCCGGCAGGTGAACGACTGCGCGCCGGTCTCCGTGACCCCGAACGAGTAGGTCTCGTGGCTGTGCCGGTGGTAGACGTGCCGCTCGAAGTGGGCGTACATGGCCTCCAGCGGCCGGTGGGGCGAGCGCCAGTAGCGCGACCAGTCCTGCGCCATGCCTCCATTGTCGCGCCCCTATTGACAAATTACATTTTTACGTAAAGGATTGTTTTTGCGATGAGAGACGTCCTGTACCTGGAAGAGATCGAGCAGGCCGAGGCACTGCTCAAGCCGCAGCGCGTGGAGGTGCTGCGGCAGCTGGCCGAGCCGCGTACGTGCTCGGAAGTGGCCGAACGGCTCGGTCAGACGCCGCAGCGGGTCTACTACCACGTCAAGCGGCTGGTCGAGGCGGGCCTGGTGGACCAGGTGTCCGAGCGCAAGGTGCGCGGGATCCACGAGGGCATCTACCAGGCCGGCGCGCGCTCGTACTGGCTGTCGCCCCGGCTCGTGGGCCGGATCGGCCTGCGCAGGGCGCAGGACGAGCTGAGCCTCGGCTACCTGCTGGACCTCATGGAGGAGGTCCAGGAGGACATCGCGGCACTCGACAGGAGCGCGCCCGAGCTCCCGTCGATCGGATTGTCAGGAGAGATCCACGTGCGACCTGACAGGCGCCAGGAGTTCCTGAACGACCTGCAGACGCTGCTGCAGGAGCTTTTCACTCGGTACGGCGGGTCGGAGGGGGACGCGTTCAAGCTCGCGGTCGCCTGCTACCCGAAGGCCGGCGGCTCCGCATCGGAGACCGGCGGCGATCAGCCGGAGAAGTCAGAGAGTCACGAGAGTCGTTAGAGGGGAAAGTTGTCATGACCGAGCCCATGATCATCCGTGCCCGCGTCCAGGCGCCTCTCAAGGAGGTGCGTCAGGCGCTCACCGACCCGGCCCTGCTGCGGATCTGGCTGGCCGAGCACGCGGAGGTGTCGCTGCCGGACCGCTTCGGGTTCTGGGGGCGCACGACGCCCGAGGGCGACGCGCCGCACCAGCGGCTGCTGCACGCCGACGACCGCACGGTGCGCTTCGCCTGGCTGCTGGACGGCGAGGAGACGACCACCGAGATCGGGCTGGAGGAGGACGGCGACACGACCATCGTGACGCTGTCGCAAACCCACTTCGACTTCCAGGACGTCATCACCGGCAAGAGCATCAGGGGCGTGCTGCAGACGTACTGGGCCCAGGCGCTCGCCAACCTGGCCGAGCACTTCGAGGGCCGCGAGCTCACCCCCAGGGCCGACTACACCTCGCCGGAGCTGCGGGCGGAGGTCACGATCGACGCGTCGCCGTCCGACGTGTTCGACTCGCTGATCGACTCGGAGACGGTGACGCGGTGGTTCGGGTTCCCGATCGAGATCGAGCCGTTCGTGGGCGGCCGCTTCGCGATGGGCGGGCTGGCCAACGACCCCAGCCCGGCCAAGGTGCTGGAGCTCGAGCCCGGCCGCAAGTTCTCGCTGGACTGGGGCGGCCCCGGGGTCGGGGCGTGGGAGCTGGAGGGCTCCGGCGGCAAGACCCGGCTGACGCTCGTGCAGAGCGGCTTCGACACCTCGCGCCCGCCGTACGCGGCGTGGGGCGGGATCCTGTCGGGCGTCGCGGAGCTGCGGCGCTACCACGAGGTGCCGGACTGGCAGCCGATCTTCATCGACTAGTCCTCGGCAGCGGCGTTCACCTTCCGCACCAGCGTTCAAGACGTGGCGGAGGCGGGGCGGGGAGACTCGTGGCCATGCGTTTCGACACCAAGATCGGCATCGTGGTCCGCGCGGATCTGGCCGCATGGCAGAAGCTCAACGTCACCGCCTTCCTGTCCAGCGCGGTGGCGGGCGGGGTGCCGGGGCTCATGGGGGAGCCGTACGAGGACGGGTCCGGCAACGCGTACCTGCCGATGCTGCGGCAGCCCGTGCTCGTCTACACGGCGGACCTGGCCGGGTTGCGGGGCGTCAGGGAGAAGGCGATGGGGCGGGGGATGGACGTGGCCGTCTACATCGAGGAGATGTTCAAGACGGGGAACGACGCGGACAACCGGGCGGCGGTGCGGGCGGTGGAGGCCGGTGAGCTGGCGCTGGTGGGGGTGGCTGTGTACGGGGCGCGGAACGGCGTGGACAAGGTCCTGAAAGGCCTCCCCCTCCACCCCTGACCCGCTCCCTGCACTCCGACCGCTGTCCCCACCCGTGACCGCCACTCTGACGGCTGTCCCCATCCGCGACCGCCACCCTGGCCACTATCCGCACCCCTGACCCACCTTTAATCGATTTCTCTCCACCAAATGGGTCCGCCACCCTGGGGATGACCCGCTCTATCCACAGAACACCATTCGGCCCCTCGCCACCCGTTCCCGGTCGGGCACCCTTGGCGCCATGCACCACCCACACCCCTCAGCCCTGCCCTGGGCCACCACCCTCGCCGGCGGCACTCCCACCCCCGCGGGCTCTCCCACAGGATCGCCCGTCACCGATCCGCCCAAGGGCGCTCCTTCACTCTCCCTGATCGACCGGGCCGTTCGCGTGACGCGAGCCGTGCCGCAGGCCGTCGCCTGCCGGCAGACGGCCGCGCACATCTGGGGCCTGAGCGCCCTGCCGGCGACGGAGGAGGCCGACTGGCCCGTGGAACTGATCGCCCCCGGCCACCTGGCGCTCCCGGGCTGCGTCACCTACCTGGCGCCGCTCCCGCCAGAAGACGTCACCGTCCACCGGGCCGCCCGGCTCACCACCATGGAGCGCACGGCCCTCGACTGCGCCCGCTGGCTGCCCCGCATGGACGCGGTGGCGATCCTCGACCAGTTCGCGCGCAGAGGCGTCGACCTCGACGCGTTGTGGCACCGCCCGCTCAACTCCTGGCAACTGCGCGACACCCTGGGCCTGGCCGACCGGGGAGCCGCCTCACCCAGGGAGAGCTGGCTCCGGGTCATCCTTGTGGAGGGCGGCCTGCCCCGGCCCGTCACCCAGATCCGGGTCGAGCTCGACGACGACCGGTCCGCCTACCTTGACCTGGGGTGGGAGGAGTTCAAGGTCGCTGTGGAGTACGACGGGCGCGAGCACCACACCTCGGCCGTCGACCAGCTGCGCGACGCAGACCGCCGGGAGGAGCTGAGGCGGCGGGGGTGGCGCGTGATCGCCGTCCGGATGGACGTCATCCCCGGCCAGATCGCCGGCCTGCTGGAGCACGTGGCCAACGCCTTGATCGAGCGCGGCTGGCAGCCGGGGCCGGAGCGCACCGACCGGATCCTCCGCCGCATCCGCGCCGCCCGCCGCCGCTCCCGCTCGCGCTACCGATGAGCCACCGGCCGCGCGTTTCTGACCGCCGTCGGTTGCCGACCGCTTGGCACGCCCGCCCTGGCAACACCGGAGACCGAGCCGCCAACGGATCGCTCGGCAAAGTCATCGGATGTGCGCCCGTTGGACGCGCGCCCGTTCAACGTGCGTCTGCCGTGACGTGCGCTCGCCGGACGTGCGTCTGCTGTGGCGTGCGTCTGTCCGACCATCGGACGTGCGTTTGTCGGACCTGCGTCTGCCGGGGCGGGGCCGGCGGGTGCCGTGCGAGGGGTGGGTGGTCAGCCGAAGGTGACGGGAAGCTCCTTGATGCCGTTGATGAAGTTCGAGCGCAACCGCCGGGCCGGGCCCGTCTGGCGGAGGTTGGGGCGGCGGCGGGCGAGTTGTTCGAAGAGGACGCGGAGTTCCAGCTTGGCCAGGTGGTTGCCCAGGCAGAAGTGGGCGCCACCGCCGCCGAAGCCGATGTGGGGGTTCGGGTCGCGGCCGATGTCGAAGGTCTCGGCGTCGGGGAAGACGGCGGTGTCGCGGTTGGCGGAGGCGTAGAAGACCACGACCTTGTCGTCGGCCTTGATCTCCTGCCCGCCGAGCACCTGGTCGGCGGTGGAGGTGCGGCGGAAGAGGTTCACGGGGGAGACCCAGCGGACGATCTCGTCGGCGGCGGTTCTGGCGAGGGTGGGGTCGGCGGCGAGGCGGCTCCACTGGTCGGGGTGCTCGAAGAGGGCGAGCATGCCGCCGGAGGCCGCGTTGCGGGTGGTCTCGTTGCCGGCGACCACCAGGAGGAGGACGAAGAGGTCGAACTCGTTCTCGTCGAGCGTTTCGCCGTGCTCGTCGGGCTGGAGGAGCTTGGTGACGATGTCGTCCTTGGGATGGGATCTGCGCCGCTCCGCGAGCTGGTTGGCGTAGGCGTAGACCTCCATGGCGGCCGCCGAGCCCTCCTCGGGAGAAGGGGAGTAGTCGGGGTCCTGGCTGCCGATCATGCGGTTGGACCAGGTGAAGATCTTGTCGCGGTCGGCCACGGGCGCGCCGAGCAGTTCGCAGATCACGTACAGGGGGAGGGGCGCGGCGACCTCGGTGACGAAGTCGACCTCGCCGGTGCACTTGTCGAGGAGGTCGTCGCAGATGTCGCGGATGTGTTGTTCGAGGGCGCCGATCGTGCGCGGGGTGAAGCCGCGGTTGACCAGGGAACGCCGTCTCGTGTGCTCGGGCGGGTCCTGGTTGAGCATCATGAGCCGCTGGAGGTCGATCTGGTCCTGGCTCATCTCGTCGAACAGGGCGAGCTTTCGGTACGACGAGTAGCGGTCGGAGTGCCGCGACACGTGGACGACGTCGTCGTACCGGGTGACGGCCCAGAAGCCGGGCTCGCCCTCGTGCCAGTGCACGGGGGAGTTGGCGCGGAGCCAGGCCAACTGCTCGTGCGGCGGTCCGGTGGTCGCGTAGACGTCCCTGTCGACGAGGTCGATCTGCACCCGAGTCACCCTCTTGGTCAAGCGCTTGGTAATAGGTCGCACTGGAACGTGTTCTATTACGTCCCTGTACGGCCGTCAAGGGAGCCCACGGTGCGGTTCCCCGGGCGAGGCCGTCACGGTGAGCATGCCCCCCGGCGTGCTAGGTGCACCTCCGATGTTTTGGGGCGCGTACATTCGTGTATGTGAACGGAGCCATCGGAGCGGTAAAGTCGATTCACAGGCGTCACATGGCTCTCTGAGGTGTCTTTGGAGGTCACGGATCGGATGTATCCGTCTTGACGCCCTTGACATGCTCCGCCTGGTCACACGAGCATCATGAAACGAGACATCCGATGTATATGTGAAGGATGCGGTGTGAAGCTGCTGCGAGTAGGACCTGTCGGCCAGGAACGCCCGGTGGTCATGGATGGCGCCGGTAACCTGCGCGACATCGGAGAGCCCGAGATCGACGGGGCTTTCCTCGCTTCCGGGGGAGTGGCGCGCGTCCGGGACGCGCTCGAGCGTGACGCCCTGCCGGTCGTCGACGCCGAGGGGCTGCGGATCGGAGCGCCGATCGCGCGTCCAGGCAAGATCGTCTGTATCGGCCTCAACTACAGCGACCACGCCGCCGAGTCGGGCCAGGACGTGCCGGCCGAGCCGGTCGTGTTCATGAAGGCCGCCAACACCATGGTCGGCCCGTATGACGAGGTGCTGGTCCCGCGGGGCAGCGTGAAGACCGACTGGGAGGTGGAGCTGGCGATCGTCATCGGCCAGGAGGCCCGCTACCTGGGCAGCCGTGAGGAGGCCCTGGGCGTGATCGCCGGCTACGCGATCTCCAACGACGTCTCCGAGCGCGAGTTCCAGCTCGAACGCGGCGGCCAGTGGGACAAGGGTAAGTCGTGCGAGACGTTCAACCCGCTCGGCCCCTGGCTGGTGACGGCCGACGAGGTGGCCGACCCGCAGAGCCTCGCGCTGCGCCTGTGGGTGAACGGCGAGGCGCGCCAGGACGGCGACACCAAGAACATGATCTTCGACGTGGCCGAGATCGTGCGCTACCTGAGCCAGTTCATGGTGCTGGAGCCGGGCGACGTGATCAACACGGGCACGCCCGCCGGGGTGGCGATGGGCATGCCGGGGCAGCCGTACCTTCGCGCGGGTGACGTGATGGAGCTGGAGATCGCGGGGCTCGGGCGGCAGCGCCAGACGGTGGGACAGGCATGACGGGGGCGTACCGGATCGTCGGGATGGAGACGCACGACGTGCGGTTCCCGACCTCGCGGGAGCTCGACGGCTCCGACGCGATGAATCCGGATCCCGACTACTCCGCGGCCTATGTCGTGCTCACCACCGATGACGGGTTCGAGGGGCACGGGTTCGCGTTCACGATCGGGCGCGGCAACGACATCCAGACCGCCGCCATCAGCGCGCTGGAGCCGTACGTGATCGGCAGGGATGTCGAGGACCTGGGCGCGCTCT
This sequence comes from Nonomuraea phyllanthi, assembly GCF_006334985.2. Classification (GTDB taxonomy): domain Bacteria; phylum Actinomycetota; class Actinomycetes; order Streptosporangiales; family Streptosporangiaceae; genus Nonomuraea; species Nonomuraea phyllanthi. Next base: position 430,630 of record NZ_VDLX02000007.1, on the reverse strand, counting down.
CCAAGGAGATGGTCTACGACTCGCAGCTGCGCTGGCTCGGGCCGGAGAAGGGCGTCATGCACATGGCGATCTCCGCCGTGGTCAACGCCCTGTGGGACCTGAAGGCGAAGCGGGCGGGCAAGCCGCTGTGGCGGCTGCTGTCGGACATGTCGCCCGAGGAGATCGTCGACCTCATCGACTTCCGCTATCTCAGTGACGCGCTGACCCCCGACGAAGCCCTCCAGATCCTGCGCGGCATGGAGGAGGGCAAGGAAGAGCGGATCAACCGGCTCATCGAGGACGGCTACCCCGCGTACACGACGTCCCCCGGCTGGCTGGGCTACGACGACGACAAGCTGCGCAGGCTCTGCAAGGAGGCGCTCGAGCAGGGCTTCGGGCAGATCAAGCTCAAGGTCGGCGCCGATCTCGACGACGACCGGCGCCGCTTCAGGGTGGCGCGCGAGGTCTGCGGCCCCGGCTTCCCCATCGCGATCGACGCCAACCAGCGCTGGGACGTCGGCGCGGCCATCGAGTGGGTCGGCGCGCTGAGCGAGTTCAACCCCCACTGGGTCGAGGAGCCGACCAGCCCCGACGACGTGCTCGGCCACGCCGCCATCGCCAGGGGCATCGAACCCATCCCCGTGGCGACCGGCGAGCACGTGCAGAACCGCATCGTGTTCAAGCAGCTCCTCCAGGCGAACGCCCTGTCCTACGTGCAGATCGACGCGGCCAGGGTCGGCGGCGTCAACGAGAACCTGGCGATCCTGCTGCTGGCGGCCAAGTTCGGCGTGCCGGTGTGCCCGCACGCGGGCGGGGTGGGGCTCTGCGAGATGGTGCAGCACCTGTCGATGTTCGACTACGTCGCGGTCACCGGCACCATGGAGAACCGCGTGATCGAGTACGTCGACCACCTCCACGAGCACTTCACGGCCCCGGTCGTCATCCGCAACGGAAGATACGTCGCGCCGTCCGAGCCCGGCTCCGGCGCGGAGATGCACGCAGTGTCGATAGCCGCCCACACGTTCCCCGGCGGCGAGATCTGGAGGGACGCGTGAGCCTGAAAGCGATCGTGACCGGCGGCGGCTCGGGCATCGGCCTGGCCACGGCCACGCTGCTCGCCGAGCGCGGCATGCGGGTGGCCTGTCTCGACCTCGTCCCGCCGGGCGAGCCGTTCATCGGCATCAAGGCGGACGTGACGGACGACGCCTCGGTACGCGCGGCGGTGGCGGAGGCCGCTGACCGCCTCGGCGGCATCGACGTGCTCGTGAACAACGCGGGCATCGGCGCGCAAGGGACCATCGAGGACAACCCGGACAGCGAGTGGCAGCAGGTGTTCGACGTCAACGTGCTCGGCATGGTCCGGGTCGCGCGGGCGGCGCTGCCGTACCTCAGGAGGTCCGGCAGCGCCTCCATCGTCAACACGTGCTCGGTCGCGGCCACCGCGGGGCTGCCGCAGCGGGCGCTCTACAGCGCCACCAAGGGCGCGGTGCTGTCGCTGACGCTCGCGATGGCCGCGGACCACATCCGTGACGGCATCCGGGTCAACTGCGTCAACCCGGGCACCGCGGACACCCCGTGGGTCGGGCGGCTTCTCGACTCGGCCGTCGATCCCGAGGCGGAGCGGGCCGCACTCAACGCCAGGCAGCCGATGGGCCGCCTGGTCAGCGCGGAGGAGGTCGCCGCGGCGATCGCCTACCTCGCCAGCCCGGAAGCCGGCGCGACCACCGGGACCGCGCTCGCGGTCGACGGGGGAATGCAGGGGCTCCGGCTGAGGGCATCCAACTAAGGAAGGTACCCCCCTGATGAAGTTCGGTTCGGCGGTCGCGGCAGCGGCCCTCTTGGCGGTCGTCACGGCGTGTGGCTCCGGCACGACCACAGCAGCGGGAGAAGGCGGCGGGAAGGTCGGCATCGACCACCCGCGGGCCGACTCCGACTTCTGGAACTCGTACATCAAGTACGTCCCGCAGATGGCCAGTGAGCTCAAGGTGGACCTCATGCCACCCACGAACTCGCAGAACGACGTGGCGAAACTCGTCAACAACGTGCAGGCGCTGGTCGGCAAGGGCGCCAAGGTGATCGTCATGGCCCCGCAGGACACCGGTGCCATCGCCAACACCCTCCAGCAACTGGAGAACAAGAAGATCCCCGTCGTGACCGTCGACACCCGGCCGGACAAGGGCAAGGTCTACATGGTCGTACGCGCCGACAACCGCGCGTACGGGACCAAGGCCTGCGAGTTCCTCGGCGAGAAGCTGGGGGGCAAGGGCAAGGTCGTGCAGCTGCAGGGCTCGCTCGGCTCGATCAACGGCCGCGACAGGTCCGAGGCGTTCCTGGAGTGCATGAAGAGCAAGTACCCCGGCATCACGGTGTTCAGCGAGCCGACCGAGTGGGAGGGCAGCAAGGCCGCGTCCATGCTGCAGACCCGCCTGGAGCAGAACCCCGACATCAAGGGCATCTACATGCACGCCGGTGGCGTCCACCTGGCCCCGACGCTGCAGGTGCTCAAGCAGAAGGGGCTGCTCGTCCCGCCGAGCGATCCCAAGCACATCTTCGTGGTCTCGAACGACGGCATCCCGCAGGAGTTCGAGGCGATCCGCAAGGGCGACATCGACGCCACGGTGTCGCAGCCGGCCGACCTCTACGCGAAGTACGCGCTCTTCTACGCCAAGGCCGCGATGGAGGGCAAGACGTTCAAGCCCGGCCCGACCGACCACGACAGCACGATCATCCAGCTCCCGAACGGCCTGGAGGACCAGCTGCCCGCGCCGCTGGTCACCAAGGACAACGTGGATGACAAGAGCCTCTGGGGTAATCAGGTCAAGTGATGAAAAATCACGTTGAAGCCCGCAATGTCGTTAAGCGCTTCGGCCCGACCGTCGCGCTCAACGGCGCGGGGATCGCGATCGCCGAGGGCGAGACCCACGCGCTCGTCGGCAGGAACGGCGCGGGCAAGTCCACCCTGGTGTCGATCCTCACCGGGCTCCAGCCGGCCGACGAGGGCGAGGTGCTGTTCTCGGGAGAGCCGGCGCCCGTCCTCGCCGACCGTGACGCCTGGCGGCAGCGCGTGGCCTGCGTCTACCAGAAGTCCACGATCATCCCGGCGCTCACGGTCGCGGAGAACCTCTTCCTCAACCGCCAGGCGACCAAGGGCCTCAAGATCAACTGGCGGGGGCTCCGGGCCGAGGCGCGCGAGCTGCTGGACACGTACGAGGTGGACGTCGACGTGCGGGCGCTGGCCGGCGACCTGACCGTCGAGCAGCGCCAGCTCGTGGAGATCGCCCGCGCGCTGTCGTTCGGCGCCCGGTTCATCATCCTCGACGAGCCGACCGCGCGGCTCGACGGCGCGGCCATCGAGCGGCTGTTCGGCCGCATGCGCTCGCTGCGCGAGCAGGGCGTCACGATGATGTACATCTCCCACCACCTCGACGAGGTCTACGAGATCTGCCAGAGCGTGACGGTCTTCCGCGACGCGCGGCACATCGTGACCAGGTCCGTCGCCGACCTCCCGCACGACGAGCTGGTCGCCGCGATGACGGGGGAGGCCACGGTCGCCTACGAGGCCCGCCCGCACACTCCCGCCGAGACGGTGGTGCTGTCAGGCCAGGGCCTCACGCTCGGCGGCCGCTACCAAGATATCGATATATCGGTCAAATCCGGCGAAGTGGTCGGTCTGGCCGGATCCGCGAGCAGCGGCAAGGTCGGCCTGGCCGAGACGCTGGTCGGGCTGCGCAGGGCCGACTCCGGCACGGTCATGGTCAAGGGCGCCCCGGTCAAGCCGGGCGACGTGCCCGCCGCCCTGCGGGCCGGTCTCGGGTTCGTCCCGGAGGACCGCCACCACGAGGGGTTCGTCCCGCTGCTCTCGGTGGGCGAGAACGCCACGTTCCCGATCGCCCGCAAGCTCGGGCGCTACGGCATCGTGTCCCCGGCCCGCCGCCGGGCCAAGGCCGACGAGCTGATCAAGAACCTCGACATCAAGACCGAAGGGCCTGACCAGCCGGTCGGAGACCTGTCCGGGGGCAACGCGCAGAAGGTCGTCTTCGCGCGGGCACTCGTGGACGACCCGGCGGCGCTGGTCGTGATCAACCCGACCGCCGGCGTCGACGTCAAGGCCAAGCAGGCCCTGCTCGGCGCCGTCGAGGACGCGGTCGAGCGGGGCGCGGGGGCCGTGGTGGTCTCCGACGAGCTCGACGACCTGCGCATCTGCGACCGGGTGTTGGTGATGTTCCACGGCAGGATCGTCAAGGACGTGCCACGTGGCTGGACGGACCACGAGCTCGTGGCCGTGATGGAAGGCATAGAAGAGTGACCACTTTGACAGCGCCGGTTCCGCGGGTGCGGCTGGCCAGGTTCCGTGACCTGACGCTGGTGCCGGTGATCGTGATCCTGCTCGTCGTGGGCGCGTTCCTGGATCCGACGTTCATGACGGCCGGCAACCTCACGAACGTGCTCCAGCAGCAGGCGGCGATCTCGCTCCTCGTGCTGGCGGAGGCGATGATCCTCATCGCCGGCAAGTTCGACCTGTCGCTGGAGTCGACGGTCGGCACCGCCCCGGCCATCGCGGTGATGCTGGTGATCCCGGTGACGGCCGGCGGCTTCGGCCTCGGGCTGCCGGGGGCGCTGGTGATCCCGCTCGCGCTGCTGGTCGGCGCGGCCATCGGCGCGTTCAACGGCTTCCTGATCGTCAGGTTCAAGCTGTCGGCGTTCATCGTCACGCTGGCCATGCTGATCATCGTGCACGGCTTCCTGCAGGGGCCGACCGAGGGCAAGACGCTCTTCCAGCTCCCCGACTCGATCCTCTACCTGGGCAGCGCCACGTGGCTCGGCCTGCCGGCCGCCATCTGGATCGCCGGCGCGCTGTTCGCGGCCGGCATCTTCGGCCTCGGCTACCTGCGGCTCGGCCGCGCCCTCTACGCGATCGGCGGCAACGCCGACGCCGCCCGCGCCGCCGGCATCCGGGTGGACCGGGTGCTGTACGGGGTGTTCATCCTGGGCGGGACGCTGGCGGCGCTGGCCGGGATCCTGGAGACCGGCCGCCTCGGGGCGATCGGCAACAACCAGGGCGTCGGGTGGATCTTCATGGTGTTCGCGGCGGCGGTCATCGGCGGCGTGAGCATGGACGGCGGCAAGGGCACGATCCTGGGCGCGCTCACCGGCGTGCTGGTGATCGGTCTCGTGCAGAACATCCTGACGCTCATCGGCGTCTCGGGCTTCTGGCAGCCGGTGATCTACGGCGGGATCATCCTCATCGCACTGATGATCAGCCGGATCGCCGGCGGAAAGGCACAGGATTGAGCGGGATCGACGAACCCGTGACGACGGCGGTCGGAGGGACCGGGCTGGAGGTGTCGCGCTACGGCTTCGGCGGGGCGCCCATCGGCAACCTGTTCGAGGAGGTCACCGAGGAGCAGGCGCGCGCCGCCGTCGACGCCGCCTGGGACAGCGGGGTGCGCCTGTTCGACACCGCGCCCCACTACGGGCTCGGCCTCTCCGAGCGCCGCCTCGGGGCCGCGCTCAAGGGCCGCTCCGGCTACGTCCTGTCCACGAAGGTCGGACGCCTGCTGGTGCCGCGGCCGCGGACCGGACGCGACGACGAGGGCTTCGACGTCTCCGCGGAGCTCACGCGCGAGTGGGACTTCTCCGGCGACGGGGTGCGCAGGTCACTGGAGGAGTCCCTGGCCCGCCTCGGGATCCCGTCCGTCGACATCGCGCTCATCCACGATCCCGACGACCACCTGGAGCAGGCGCTGGCCGAGGCGTACCCGGCGCTGGCCGAGCTGCGGGAGCAGGGCGTGGTCAGGGCGATCGGCGTCGGGATGAACCAGTGGCAGGCGCCGCTGCGCTTCGTCCAGGAGACCGCCGTCGACGTCGTCATGCTCGCCGGCCGCTACACCCTGCTCGACCAGTCGGGCCTGCCGCTCCTGGAGGAGTGCGTGCGGCGCGGGGTCCGCGTGCTGGCCGCCGGCGTCTTCAACAGCGGCATCCTGGCCACGCCCACGCCGGGCAGCACGTACGACTACCTGCCCGCGCCGGCGCCGCTGCTGGAGAAGGCGGCGAGGATCGCGGAGGTCTGCGAACGGCACGGCGTCACGCTGCCGCAGGCGGCCATGGCGTTCCCGCTGCGCCACCCGGCCGTCGCCTCGGTCGTCCTGGGCGCCCGCTCGGCCGAGGAGGTCGCCACGAACGCCGCCCTGCTGTCGCGGCCGGTCCCGGACGCGGTGTGGGCGGACCTGGCCTCGGAGGGCCTGCTGGCGGAAGGCTCCGAAGAGCCCGCCGTTCGGGCGGAGTGAGCGGCGGCCCGGCGGGTCAGGACGGGACGAACAGCCAGGACGTGGAGGGTCCCGGCTCGTACGCCGAGTCCAGGCGCTTGGCCACGATCCCGGGCAGCCCCTGCTCGCGGGCGGCCCGGCGGACCGGCTCGGCCTCGCCGGGCCACGAAGGGGCGGTCTGCCAGTGGCCGCCCCCCAGCTCCAGTGCCTCCAGCGCCGCCCGCCGCACCGTGTACGGCCGGTCGACCAGCGAGTGGCCGTCGTCGTACAGCAGGTCGTAGAAGACGAGGAGCTCCGCGCCCTTGAGCGTGGCGAGCTCCCCGTCCAGCATCGCCGTGCGGCTGCCGAACGACTCGGCCAGCCCCCGCAGCCAGGGGTGCTCGCGCGCAGCCGTGGTGCGCCCGCCCTCGATCGGGACGAGCAGCCGCCGCCCGCCCCACGCGAACTCGAAGGCGTAGGCCGAGGTGTCCTTGGGCGGCCTGGCACGCTCGGCGGGCAGCATGGGCTCGGCCTGCGGAAACGGGTCGCGGGCGGCGGCGTCCATGCGGTGGATCATCCAGTTCTTGCCGCGGGTCCTGAACAGCACGAACCGGCCGGAGGCCCGCTCGCCGTGCAGGACGAACTTGACCTCGCGGTCGGACCACTTCTCCGTCTCGTACGTGCCGGTGTCCCAGACGGTCATCGTGCCGCCGCCGTACTCGCCCTTGGGGATCTCGCCGTGGAACGTGAGGTACTCCATCGGGTGGTCCTCCGTGTGCACGGCCAGGTGGTTCGTGCCGGGGTCGCCGGGCAGGCCCTTGGGGACGGCCCAGGACACGAGCACGCCGTCACGTTCCAGGCGCAGGTCCCAGTGGAGGGAGCGGGCGTGGTGCTCCTGGATGACGAAGGCGTGCTCATGTCCTGGGCCGTTCCCGGTGGCGGGCGGCGACGGGGGGACGGGTTCGGGGGTGCGGCTGGCGTCGCGTTTACTCCGGTATCGCTCCAGTTTGTCGGCCACGACAGGGGTACTACCCGCCGCTGCTCTCCCGGATCATCAGCTGGTACGGCACCCGGAACTCGCGTGCCTGCCCGGACGTCCCCGCCATGCGCCCGGCCAGCAGGCCGACGGCCTGGCGGGCGATCGCGCGCTTGTCGGGGGAGATCGTGGTCAGGGTGGGCGTGCCGTACCGGCCGTCCTCGATGTCGTCGAAGCCGGCCAGCGCCACGTCGCCCGGCACGGCGAGGCCCCGCTCCAGCAGCGTCCGGAGGGCGCCAAGGGCGAGCAGGTCGTTGAAGCAGAAGACCGCGTCGGGCGCGGCGCCGGAGTCGAGCAGCTCGGCCATGGCCCGCGCCCCGTCGGCCCGGTGGTACTCCTCCGCCGGCACCACCAGCCGGTCGTCCAGCGGCAGCCCGGCCTCCTTCAGCGCCCGGCGGTAGCCCTCAAGGCGCAGCCGGGAGCTCTCGGCCGCCACGGTGTCTTGAGACCCGATGGCCGCGATGCGGGTGCGCCCGAGCGAGGCCAGGTGCAGGGTCGCCTCCTTGGCCGCCGCCACGTTGTCCACCACGATGTGATCGGCGGGACCCTCGTAGACGCGCTCGCCCAGCAGCACCATGGGCGTGTCGTCCATGCGGGCCGAGAGGTCCTCGGGCGTCAGCGCCAGCGGGCTGAGGATCAGGCCGTCGATCAGCCGGGCGCGGAAGCCCTCGGCGACGAGCTGCTCGCGCTCCCGCGAGGCGCCTGTGTGGTCGATCAGCACCGTCAGCCCCCGCTCCTCCGCCGCCGCCACCACGAACTTGGCCAGCTCCGCGAAGTAGGGGGTGTCCAGCTCGGGCACCGCGAGCGCGATGATCCCGGTGCGGCCCTGCCGCAGGTTCCTGGCCGACAGGTTGGGCCGGTAGTTGAGCTCCTTGATGGCCGCCTCGACCCGGGTCCTGGTGGCCGGGGTGACGTGTATGTAGCCGTTGACCACGTTGGAGACGGTCTTCACCGAGACCCCGGCCAGGCGGGCCACATCCTTGAGGCCGACGCGAGCTCTGTCCATGGACGAAAGTGTACGCACTTCTTTACAACGTTGAATACAACGATGTATAGATGGGGCGGAGCCTACGAAGGAGGAGCAGCCCATGGACCCCGCCAAGCTCACGCTGGACCCGGCTTTCGAGGTCGGTCCGGTTGAACGGCGGCTGTTCGGATCGTTCGTCGAGCACATGGGACGCTGCGTGTACACGGGCGTGTTCGAGCCCGGGCACGAGAGTGCCGACGACGACGGCCTGCGGCGTGACGTGATCGAGCTGGCGCGGGAGATGGGCGTGACGGCCGTCCGCTATCCGGGTGGCAACTTCGTGTCCAACTACGAATGGGAGGACGGCGTCGGGCCGGCGTCGGAGCGGCCTACAAGGCTCGACCTGGCGTGGCGGCAGATCGAGACGAACGCCTTCGGGCTGGGCGAGTTCATGAGCTGGGCGGGGGAGGTGGGCGTCGAGCCGGTGATGGCCGTCAACCTGGGCACCAGAGGGGTGCGCGAGGCCCGGGACCTGCTCGAATACGCCAACTACCCGGGTGGCACCCGCTGGTCCGACCTGCGGGTCAAGCACGGCGTGCGCGAGCCGTACGGGATCAGGGTGTGGTGCCTGGGCAACGAGATGGACGGCCCCTGGCAGATCGGCGGGAAGACCGCCGAGGAGTACGGCCGGCTCGCGCTCGAGACCGCCAAGGCGATGCGCCGGGTCGATCCGGACATCGAGCTGGTCGCCTGCGGCAGCTCCAACCCCCGGATGCCCACGTTCGGCTCGTGGGAGGCCACGGTGCTGGAGCACTGCTACCACGAGGTCGACTACATCTCCACGCACGCCTACTACGACGCGGTGGCCGGCGACCGGGCGAGCTACCTGGCCTCGGCGGTGGAGATGGAGCGGCAGATCGAGGACGTGATCGCCACGGCCGACCACGTGGCCGCCAAGCTCGGCAGCCGCAAGCGGCTCAAGGTCTCCTTCGACGAGTGGAACGTGTGGTCGCAGAGCCTGTTCGGCGGCGAGAGCGGCCTCGACTGGGCGCACGCGCCGCGCATCATCGAGGAGGAGTACGACGTGGCCGCCGCCGCCGTGGTCGGCAGCCTGCTCATCACCCTGCTCAACCACGCCGACCGGGTCGGCCTCGCCTGCCAGGCCCAGCTCGCCAACGTGATCGCCCCCATCCGCACCGAGCCGGGCGGCCCCGCGTGGCGGCAGACGATCTTCCACCCGTTCGCGCTGACCGCCGCCAACGCCCGGGGGCGGGTGCTGCGCGCGCAGGTCACGGCGCCCTCCATGCCGACCGAGAAGTACGGCGAGGTGCCCGTGCTGGCCGCCGCCGCCACCCTGGACGAGGGCGAGCTGTCGGTCTTCGCGGTGAACCGGGGCGAGACCTCGCTGCCGCTGGCCGTCGACCTGCGCGGCCTCCCCAGGGCCGGGACGATCTCGCACGTCACGGTCGCCGACGCCGACCCGGCCGCGCGCAACACCGAGCGCGAGCCGCGCCGCGTCGAGCCCCGCGCGGTCCAGGGGGCGACCATCGACGGCGACCGGCTGAACGCGGTGCTCCCGCCGCTCTCCTTCAACGTGGTCAAGGCCTCATGAGGCGCGGCACGCGCCCGTGACGGTCTCTCAGTCGAGGTCGAGCGCCTTGCGCAGCCACGACTCCACGCCCGCCACGTGCACGGTCGCCCAGGAGCGGGCCACGTCGGCCTGGCGCGCGGCGATGGCGTCGTAGATCGCGGTGTGCTGCTCGCGGGTCTTGTCCATCGCGCCCGACTGGGTGAGGCCGCGCCAGATCCTGGCCCGAGTGGTCGGACCTGACAGGCTCTCGATGAACGAGGCCAGCACGCTGTTGCCCGAGCCCCGCGCGATCCGCTGGTGGAAGAGCAGGTCGTTGGCCACCAGCTCCTCGATCGTGGGCTCGTCGGGCAGGGACTCGAGGATCACCCGCAGCTCCGCGATGTCCTCCTCCGTCATCAGCTTCGTCGCCATCGCCGTCGCGGCCGGCTCCAGGATGCGCCGGACCTCGAAGAACTGCAGGACCGTGTCGTCGCGGTGCAGGTCGAGCACGAACGACATGGTGTCGAGCAGCAGGCGCGGCTCCAGGCTGGTGACGTACGTGCCGTCGCCCTGGCGCACGTCGAGCACGTTGATGAGGGACAGGGCGCGCACGGCCTCGCGCAGCGAGTTACGTGACAGGCCGAGCCGCTCGGCGAGGTCGGCCTCCTTGGGCAGCCGGTCGCCGGGAGCCAGCTCGCCTGAGACGATCATCTGCTTGATCTTGTCGATGGCCGCGTCGGTGACCGCCACGCTTTTCTCCCTAGACATCGGATGTCTAGGAGTCTAGAGCCTGGAAGCGGACCAGATCGACACCGGGGACCCGCCGAACTTCTCCCCGGGCCTCCAGCGCGCGCAGATGCGCCGCCGCCTCCCCGGCCGCCATGCCTCGCAGCATGGGGGACAGGTCCGCCCATGGCCTGTTCCACGTCATCATCGCGGCGACCTCCCAGATGGTCTGCGGGTGCGGCCGCCGGGCCAGGAGGGCGCGCAGCCGTACGAGCTTCTCCTCGTGATGGTGGCGGATCTCGGCCGCCCGCGCTGCCACATCCGGAAATATCCATTCATGGGCGGGGAGGGCGTCCAGGGACCCGAGTTCCCCGACCCGGTCCAAGGAGTCCAGGAAATCGCCCAGCGGATCGACATCATCCCGGTCATATGGATAAATCCCGATATGCGGGGTGATGTCGGGAAGGACGTGGTCGCCGGTGAACAGCCGGTCGGCGTCCTCCAGGTGCAGGCAGATGTGCCCCGGCGTGTGGCCGGGCGTGTGCACCGCCCGCAGCTTGCGCCCCGGCAGGTCCACCAGGTCGCCGTCGCGCAGCTCGCGGTCGGGCCGGGCGGGCGGCGCCGGCCGGCTCACCGCCTGCCGCACCTCACCAGGATCGGCCCCGGCCCGCCTGAGCATCTCGGCCTGGAAGCTGCGCTGGTCGTCGGCGGGATGGTCGTGCATGAGCCGGACCAGCGCCGCGTCGGCCTCGTGCATGGCGACCCAGGCGCCGGAGCGCTCCCTGACCTGCCCCGCGAGCCCGGCGTGGTCGGGATGGAAATGGGTGACGACCACCCCCTTCACCGCGCCCACGTCGAACCCGAGCGCCGCGAGGCCGCCGCTGAGCGCCTCCCAGGCGTCCGGATGGTTCCACCCGGCGTCCACCAGCACGGGACCCTGGGGCGACTCGACGGCATAGACCAGCGTGTAGCCGAGCGGGTTGCCGGGGATCGGCACCGGCACGCTCCACACCCCGCCGCCGAGGTCCTGCGGCCGCTGCTCGGAGTACGGCCTGCGCCTGCTCGCCCTGCTCAAGCGGCCCGCTCCAGGATGGTGGCCGTGGCCAGCGCGCCGCCGGCGCACATCGTGACCAGGGCGGTGGCCGAGTCGGACCGCTCCAGCTCGTGCAGGGCCGTGGTGATCAGCCGCGCGCCGGTGGCGCCGACCGGATGGCCGAGCGCGATGGCGCCGCCGTTGACGTTGACCCGGTCGAGGTCGGGCTCGTGCACGCTCGCCCATGACAGCACGATGGACGCGAACGCCTCATTGACTTCGAACCTGTCGATGTCGCCCAGCGCCATCCCGGCCGCCGCGAGCACCCTGGCCGTCGCCTGCACCGGCCCGTCCAGGTGGTAGTACGGCTCCGCCCCCACGAGCGCCTGCGCCAGGATCCGCGCCCTGGGCCGCAGCCCGTGCCGCCGGGCCGCCTCCTCGCTCATCACCAGCACGGCCGCCGCGCCGTCGGAGATCTGCGACGACGTGCCCGCGGTGTGCAGGGCTCCCTCGGCGACCGGCCTGAGCCTCGCCAGCGTCTCCTCCGTGGTCTCGCGTAACCCCTCGTCCCTGCGCACGTCGCCGACCGGCACGACCTCCCGGTCGAAGCGCCCGTCCGCCCACGCCTTGCCCGCCAGGCGCTGCGAGCGCGCTCCGTACCAGTCGAGCCGCTCCCGCGTCAGCCCGCGCCGCCGCGCGATCCGCTCGGCGGCGGTGAACTGGTCGGGCAGATCGATGCTCCAGTCGTCCGGCCTGGGCGAGGCCGGCAGCACGTTGCTGCCGAGCGGCGCCCGGCTCATCACCTCGACGCCGCACCCGATGCCCGCCTCGATCACGCCCGCGCTGACCAGCGCCGCCACGAGGTGCACCGCCTGCTGGGACGACCCGCACTGCGCGTCCACCGTCGTCACGCCGGTCTCGTGCGGCAGCCCGGCATACAGCCAGGCGTGCCGCCCGACGTGCCCGCCCTGCTCGCCCGCCTGCGTCACGCACCCGGCGAACACCTGACCGACGATCGCCGGATCGATCCCGGCACGCTGGACGAGCGCGTTCAGGGTGGTCGCCAGGACCTGCTGCGGCTTGATCCCGGACAGCCGGCCCGCCCGCTTGCCGATGGGAGTGCGTACGGCCTCGACGATCACCGGTGTGCCCACAACAGCCCTCCAGAACGATGCTCTGGCGTGACTGTAACGCGTTCTACTTTGTCGCGGAAGCCTCCAGCACCTCAGGAAGGCCGAAGACCTCGAACAGGCTCTCCTCGAAGAACGAGCCGACGTGGCTGAGCCGGTCGCCGGCGAACGTCAGCACCATGATGGAGAACCGCCGGTAGACGCCGTCCTCGCGCAGATACATGGCGAAGGCCGGCTGCCCGTTGGCGGCGGTCGGCACCAGCTTGAGATCGCCGGGACCCTGGGCGGGGCACCGCGTCCTGATGAGCTCCATGATCGCGCCGGGACCCTGGTACCAGCCGACGAAGGGCGGCATCTCCCAGACCGCGTCCTCGGTGAACAGCTTCACCACGCCGTCGATGTCGTAGTTCTCGAACGCCGCCACGTAACGGTCGAGCTGGGCCCGCTGCTCCGGCGAGAGCGGCTCGACCGGGTCGTCGAGGCTCGGGCGCACCTCGTTGAGCTGGGCGCGGGCCCGCTGGAGGATGCTGTTGACGGCGGCGGTGGAGGTTTCAAGCGCCTCGGCCACCTCCGCGGCCTTCCACCGGAGCACGTCGCGCAGGACCAGGACCGCGCGCTGCCGGGGCGGCAGGTGCTGCAGCGCGGCGATGAGCGCCAGCCTGATGCTCTCGCGCGAGGTGACGATCGCGGCCGGATCGGTGCTCTCCGCACCGGCCAGCACGTCGGGCACCGGCTCCAGCCACGGCACCTCGTTGTCCTGCACCAGGGGAGCGGACGGCTCGGTGCTGGGGGCGCCGAGACCGGTGGGGAGCGGCCGCCTGGAGCGGCTGTCGAGCGCGGTCAGGCAGGCGCTCGTGGCGATGCGGTAGAGCCAGGTGCGCAGCGAGGAACGCCCTTCGAAGCCGTCGTAGGCGCGCCACGCGCGAAGGTACGTCTCCTGGACGAGGTCCTCCGCGTCGTGCACCGAGCCCATCATCCGATAGCAGTGCGCCAGCAACTCGCGCCGCATCGGATCAGCCTGCTGGAGGAACTCCTCGTTCGTCGGCTTGTCGGTCATAAGCCTTGTATAGACGGCGCCACCGACAGACCGATGAGTTTTCATGCCCTCGCCGGTCGATTAATGCGAACCATTTACGGATCCAAAGGAATGACCATGAATTCGGAACGTTCGCGCTGGGTCGCGCTCGCCGTGTTGTGCACGGGAATGTTGATGATCGTCCTCGACGTCACCGTGGTGAACGTCGCGCTGCCCGCCATCCAGACGGATCTGGGCTTCACCCAGTCCAGCCTGGCCTGGGTGGTGAACGCGTACCTCATCGCCTTCGGCGGGCTGCTGCTCCTGGCGGGACGGCTGGGCGACCTGCTCTCGCGCCGGGGCGTCTTCCTGGCGGGGCTTACGGTGTTCGTGCTGGCCTCGGCGGCGTGCGGGCTGGCGGGCAGCCAGGAGGTGCTGATCGCGGCGCGGTTCGTGCAGGGCGTCGGCGGCGCGATGACCTCGGCCGTCATCCTGGGCGTGATCGTCACCATGTTCCCCGAGCCGCGCGAGCGCGCCAGGGCCATCGGCTTCTACAGCTTCGTCGCCTCGGCGGGCGGCTCGATCGGCCTGCTGGCGGGCGGCGTGCTCACGCAGGGCATCAACTGGCACTGGATCTTCTTCGTGAACGTCCCCATCGGGCTGGCCACCGGGGTGGCGGCCATGCGGCTGCTCCCCAGGGACCGGGGTCTGGGCCTTCGCGGGGGCGCCGACCTGCCCGGCGCCGTGCTCATCACCGCGGCCCTGATGCTCGGGGTCTACACGATCGTCCAGCCCGCCGCCGAGCTCGGCTGGGGCTCGGCGCAGACGCTGTCGCTGCTCGCCGTGTCCGCCGCCCTGCTCGCGCTGTTCGTGCTCCGCGAGGCCAGGGCCCGCCGCCCGCTCGTCCCGCTGCGCGTTTTCCGCTCCGCGAACGTCTCCGGCGCGAACGCCGTCCAGGCCCTCACCGTGGCCGGCATGTTCGGGATGTTCTTCCTCGGGGTGCTGTACCTGCAGCGGGTGCTCGGGTACGACGCCCTCGGCACGGGGCTGGCGTTCCTGCCGCAGAGCATCGTGATGGGCGCGCTGTCGCTGCGGTACTCCGAGCGGCTGGTCACCCGCTTCGGCGCCAAGTCCACCCTGCTGGGCGGCCTCGTGCTGATCGCCCTCGGGCTGGCGCTGTTCGCCCGGGTGCCCGCGGGCGGGAGCTACCTGGTGGACGTGCTGCCCGCGACGCTGCTGCTCGGGGTGGGGATCGGCGGCGGCTTCCCGGCGCTGGCCGCCCTCGCCATGTCGGGCGCCACGCGGGACGACGCCGGGCTGGCCTCCGGCCTGGTCAACACGACCGCCCAGGTGGGCGCCGCCCTGGGCCTGGCCGTCCTCGCCACGCTGTCGGCCACCCGCACCGGGCAGCTCGCCGCGGAGGGGCGGCCCGAGATGGAGGCGCTGATCGGGGGGTTCCAGCTCGCGTTCCTGGTGGGGGCCGCGCTCGTGGCGGTGTCGTTCGTCATCGCGCTGACCGTCATCAGGCCGGAACGGCGCGACGCGGCGCAGGACGAGGGCGCCCACGACATCCATGAGGCCCACGACGACCTCCCCGTCGCCGTCGGCATTTGACCGGCGTCGCCGGGGACGCCGCCCTCGACCGGGGGCGGCGTCTCTTCGTGCCTGGTGCCGTCTCGGCCCGCGGCGGCCCCGGCGTTCGATCAGTGGGGGACGGTGAGGACGATCTTGCCGGTGGTCCGGTTCGTCTCACCGAGCTCGTGGGCCTTGGCCGCCTCCGCGAGCGGCAGGGTGGCGGCGATCTCCGCCCGCAGCCGCTCCGCCTCGATCAGCGCGGCGAGCGCGCGCATCGCGGCCTGGTCAGGCTCCACCAGCATGGCCTCCGAGCGGATGCCCAGCTCGGCGGCGCGCGCGTGGAGGCCGGGATCCAGGGTGCCGAGCGCCAGCGAGACGATCGTGCCGCCCTCGCGCATGGTGCGCAGCGAGCGCGGCCCGTAGTCGCCGCCGATGGTGTCGACCACCACGTCCACGTCCCGCACCGCCTCGGCGAAGTCCTGGTTCCGGTAGTCGACCAGCTCGTCCGCGCCCAGCTCGCGCAGGAACTCGTGCTTGCTGGCACTGGCCGTGCCGATCACGTACGCGCCGCGCGCCTTGGCGATCTGGACGGCCAGGTGCCCCACCCCGCCGGCGGCGGCGTGGACGAGCACCCGGCGGCCGGACGTGAGCCCGGCGACGTCCACGAGCGCCTGCCAGGCGGTCAGCGCGGCGAGCGGGATCGCGGCCGCCTGCACGTGGTCGATGGTGGCGGGCTTGCGCACGAAGTAGCGGGACGGCGCGGTGACGTACTGGGCGAAGGAGCCGTGCCCCTGCGGGTACTTCAGCATGCCGAACACCTCGTCGCCCGGCTTGTAGAGGGCCTGCCCGACGCCGGAGCCCTCGACCACGCCGGAGACGTCCCAGCCGAGCACGAACGGCGGTCCCTCCGTCAGGAAGCCGCCGGTCGCGCGGGTCTTCCAGTCGGTCGGGTTGAGCCCGGCGGCCTCCACCCGCACCAGCACCTCGGTCGGGCCGGGCACCGGCCTGTCCACCTCGACCATCTTCAGCACGTCCGGGCCGCCCAGGGCGTCCTGGCTGATCGCTTTCATCTTCATGACCCCAGCCTGCTAGGACGGGCGCCGAGCTCGCGAGTGGCCCGCAGGTCATGATGTGTAAAGATCGGGCCATGCATCGTGTCGCCGTCCTGGCCGTCGAGGGAGTCATCCCCTTCGAGCTGAGCGTGCCGTCCCGGATCTTCCACGTCGCCGCGGGGCCGGGCGGCGAGCCGCTCTACGACGTGGTGACCTGCACGCCCGACGGCAGGCCCGTCGCCACCGCCGCCGACTACTCGGTCGCGGTGGAGCACGACGCGAGCGTGCTGGAGAGCGCCGACACGGTGGTGGTGCCCGCCGCGGAGTGGTTCTCCGGGATCGCGGGCGCGGGCGCGCTGCCCGCCGGGCTCGCCGGGGCGCTGGCCCGGATCCGGCCGGGAGCCCGGATCGTGTCGATCTGCGTCGGCACGTTCGCGCTGGCGGCCGCGGGGCTGCTCGACGGCCGCCCGGCGACCACGCACTGGCGGCACGCCGAGCGCTTCGCCGCCGCGTTCCCGCGGGTCCGGATGAACGCGGACGTGCTGTTCGTCGACGACGGCGACGTGCTCACCTCCGCGGGCGCGTCGGCCGGGGTGGACCTCTGCCTGCACCTCGTCCGCCGCGACCACGGCAGCCGGATCGCCAACCAGGTCGCCCGGCTGTGCGTGGTGCCGCCGTGGCGGGACGGCGGCCAGGCCCAGTACGTCGAGCACCCGGTGCCCGAGCCGTCCGCCACCGGCACCGCCCCAACCAGGGCCTGGGCCATGGAACGGCTGGGCGCCCCGCTCCGGCTGGACGACCTGGCGGGCCACGCGGGGATGAGCAGGCGCACGTTCACCCGGCACTTCCGGCAGGAGGTGGGCATGAGCCCCGGGCAGTGGCTGACGCAGCAGCGCGTGGCGCTGGCCAGGCACCTGCTGGAGAGCAGCGACCTGCCGGTGGACCGCATCGCGGACCGCGCCGGCTTCGGGACGGCCGCCTCGCTGCGTCAGCACCTGCTGGCCGCCGTGGGGGTCTCGCCGAACGCCTATCGCCGCACGTTCTCTCACCGCTTCCCCGCGCCGGCCCGCTCCGAGCCGTGGCCACCCGCACGGCGGGAGCGGGCCAGCGCCAGCCAGCCGAGCACCATGGCGGCCACGCCCACCACCAGGGCGACGTAGCCGCCGACTATTCCGTAGCCGGTGCCGGGGCCTCCCTCTGCGGCGGCCACGACCCAACCGCCGATGACCGCGCCGGCCAGCCCCGCCGCCAGGGCCACCACGGCTCCACGCCTTCCGCTGCCGTTCCCGATACGACCGGCCGCGCGGGCGAGAGCGAGTCCGGCGACGACCACGCCGGCCAGCCCCAGCAGCGCGGCCACCACGGACCAGAGGCGCCCGGTGGTCAGGGTGTAGGCGCTGACGGGGTCCTGCTGGACCAGGAGCCGGACGGTCGCCGGCGCGGCGAGCAGCAGACGGATGGACATGAGACTCTCCTTCTCCTACGGGACGTCGCCTGATGATGTCCGCCGGACCCGCCGCCGGTCGTCGGGCGAGCGGGGGCGATGCGCGCTGCCGCCGGCGCCGTAGCCGGCTGCCGCGAACGCCGCAGGGGCCGCGGAAGTACCGCGGGCGCGGTAGCGCACGGTCGTCCGTGCGCAGGAGTCGCCCGCGCGCGCATGCGGCTATGGTGCGCGCATGAGCACACGATGGTCCGGCGTCCGGTCAGGCGTCATGGACGGGGCGATAGCCGTCGGCGTGGCGGCGGCGCTGCTGGTCACCGGGCTGTCAGGGCAGCACTCCGCCGCCCCTCTCGACCTGCTCGGCTACGCGCTGCTGGCGGCCGGCGGGCTGGCGCTGGCCGCGCGCCGCCGCGCTCCGGTGCCGGTCCTGGCACTCACGGGGCTGTGCGCGGTGGGCTACCAGGCCGCCGGGTTCGACGTGCCCGCCGTCGCGTACCTCTTCGCCGTCTACACCTCCGTACGGACGGGACACCGCGCCATCACGGTGGCGGCGAGCGTCGCCATGCTGGCCCTGCTGCCCCTCGCCGCCCTGGCCTCCGGCCTGCACGACACGGGCGAGGCGTTCGCGCAGGCCCGGGGCGCCCTGGAGCTGGCCTGGCTGATCGCGGCCGGCGCGGCGGGGGAGGCGCTCCGGCAGGCCGAGCGGCGGGCGGACGAAGCCGAGCGCACGCGGGAGGAGACCGCGCGGCGCCGTGCCGACGAGGAACGGCTGCACATCGCCCGCGAACTGCACGATTCGCTCACCCACCAGATCTCGATCATCAAGGTGCAGGCCGAGGTCGCCGTCCACGTGGCACGCAAGCGGGGCGAACAGGTGCCCGAGGCCCTGCTGGCCATCCAGGAGGCGGGACGCGAGGCGACCCGGGAGCTGCGCGCGACCCTGGAGGCGCTCCGCGACGACGACACCGCCCCGCCGCGCGGCCTCGACCACGTCGCGGACCTGGTGGAACGCGCCCGCACGGCCGGCCTGGACGCGACGCTGACGATCGGGGGGCAGCGCCATGAAGTGCCCGCCGCGGTGGATCGGACCGTCTACCGGATCGTCCAGGAGTCCCTCACCAACATCGCCCGCCACGCCGCCGCCGAGACGGCGTCGGTCCGGATCGACTACCGCCCCGACGGCCTCGCGATCCGCGTCGACGACGACGGCAGGGCCACGCCCGGCACGCCGCCGGTGCCCGGCGTCGGGCTGCTCGGGATGCGCGAACGGGTCACCGCCCTCGGCGGCCACCTGCGGGCGGCCCCGCGCGGCGAGGGCGGCTTCACCGTCCAGGCCGAGCTTCCCGTGGAGCGCACGTCATGATCCGCGTCCTGCTGGTCGACGACCAGCCGCTCCTCCGCAGCGGGTTCCGCGCGCTGCTCGACCTCGAGGACGACATCGAGGTGGTGGCCGAGGCCGCCGACGGGGCGGAGGGCCTGGCCCTGACCAGGGAGCACCGGCCCGACGTCGTGCTCATCGACATCCGGATGCCGGTCCTCGACGGCATCGAGACGACCCGCCGCATCGCCGCCGACCCCGCCCTGGACGGGGTGCACGTCGTCATCCTCACCAACTACGGCCTGGACGAATACGTCTTCGACGCGTTGCGCGCCGGCGCGGCCGGGTTCCTCGTCAAGGACATCGTGCCGGAGGACTTCCTCCACGCCGTACGCGTCGCCGCGCGCGGTGACGCCCTGCTCGCGCCGTCGATCACCCGCAAGCTGATCAACCGCTACGTCACCACCCAGCCGCCCCACGTCGGTGCCGGCACGAGCCTGGAGGAGCTGACCAACCGCGAGCGCGAGGCCGTCGCCCTGGTGGCGCAGGGCCTGTCCAACGACCAGATCGCCGGCCGGATGGCGATCAGCGCGCTGACCGCGAAAACCCACGTCAACCGCGCCATGAGCAAGCTCCAGGCCCGCGACCGCGCCCAGCTCGTGGTCCTCGCCTACGAATCGGGCCTGGTCACCCCACGCACCCCCTGACCCGGACGACCGGATGCGGACCTGCGTGCCGACAGGCTCCTCGACGGTCGGCTTGTCGAGGACCGGCTCTGCGGCGGCCGGCTCTTCGACGATCGGGCACGGGGTTCATGAACGCTTGCCGCTGCGGGTCGCGCGTGACGAAGGCGGGTCAGGCCAGCAGACACCACTGAGGCGGCCCACTGTGCGCTCCGTGACGGCGGCGCGCCACTGAAGGGTCAGAGGGCGTTTCCCTGGAAGGTCGCGAGCCCGGGACGGCGGGTGGCCTGCCCGTGCGCAGCCGTAACGGATGGCTGAGCCCTGGCCGTAACGGATGGATGAGCCCTGGACCGTAACGGTGGGATGGTCACCGAATGTCGGAGAAGAGCCGCGCGGCGGCGGTTTCGATGCGGCGCTGGATCTGGTCGTAGGTGCGGCGGCCGCGGAGCATCTCGAGGAGCTCCTGCACCCACACGCTGGCCAGCGACCCCGCGAGGTCGAGCTGTTCCTCGCTCGCCTCGTCGACGGTCAGCCCGTCGGCCGAGACGCGCAGCAGCAGCCCCGTCATGCGCTCCCCGAACGGCGTCTCCACCTCCGCCATGATCAGCGAGCGGATGAGCGCGTCGGCCAGCTCGGGCTCGCGCATCAGCCCGCGCGTGGCCCGCATCAGCACGTCGACCGCGCGGCTCGCCGGGGTGGTGGCCCCGGGCGGGCGGCGCTCGATGCTGCTCTCCAGGAGGTCGATCTCCTCGCCCACCACCGCCACCACCAGGTCCATCTTGGACGGGAAGTAGCGGTAGAGGGTGCCGAGCGCCACGCCGGCGCGCTCGGCCACCGTGCGCATCTGCATGGCCTCGACCCCGCCGCGCGAGGCCAGCGCGGCGGCCGCCTGGACGATGCGCTTGCGGCGTTGGTGCTGGCTGCGCGTACGGACGCTGTGGCCGCCGCCTGGCGCGGGGTGGCTGTCCATGGTGCCCTCGGTGTCGCTGGGGGGCGCGGCGATGGACGCGGGCGTGGTACGCATAAGAACACGTTATCTGATTTCTCGATAACGCGGCTTGTTACTCGCGGGTCACAAAGACGCGCTATAGCCGCATGTCTATGGCGTTACAGGCATATGTCCAGACTTCTCGGCATTGATGGTGCCTGGACAGATTTTAGAATGTGTTCTAGTTTGCGGGTTGTTGACCGAGCGCTTGGTGGAGACGCGATGGACTTCGACCTGGACGAAACCCAGCAGGACCTGCGGAAGCTGGCGGCCGAGGTGCTGGCCAGGGACGGCGAGGCCAGGGGCGGCGAGGTGCCGGCCACCCATGGCGGGGCCAGGGACGGGGAGCGGCTTCGGCAGGCCGGGCTCATGAGCGTGTGCGCGCCGGAGGAGGCGGGCGGGGCCGGGCTCGGGCCGGTGGAGCTGGCCGTGGTGCTCCGCGAGGTGGGCGCCCGCGCGGCCTCGGTGCCCCTGCTGCCCACGCTCGTGGGCACCCTGACCCTGGCCCGCCACGGCACGCCTGAGCAGCAGCGCGGCGAGGTGGCGGTCGCGATCCGCGAGCCCGGCGCAGCCCTCGCCGACCCGCCCCGGACCACCGCGCGCCTCCTCGACCCGCCCCGGACGACCGAGCGCCTCCTCGACGCGGGCGCGGCGACGGTGGGGAGCCAGGGCGCCCCGGGCGAGACGGCGCATCCCGGCGGATGGGCGCTGAGCGGGCGGAAGGTCGGCGTGGTGCATCCCGCGCCCGCCGTGCTGGTCACCGCCGCCGAGGGCCTGTTCCTGACCGAGTCGCCACCCACCACCCCCGAGTACACCTCCACCGGCGAGCCCGCCGCCACGGTCGTCCTGGACGGCACCCCGGCCGAGCGGATCGCCGGCCCCGAGGCGGTCGCGGACGCCGGGCGGCTGTTCATGGCGGCCGTGGCGGCCCAGGCCAGTGGCGTGCTGGCCGGCGCCCTGGAGCTGACCACCGGGCACATCAGGACGAGGAAGCAGTTCGGGCGGGCGCTGGCCGAGTTCCAGGCCGTCACGGTGCAGATCGCCGACGTCTACATCGCGGCCCGCGCCCTGGACGTGGCCATGTGGTCGGCGGTCTGGCGCCTCGGCGAGGGCCTGCCGGCGGACCGGGACCTGGCGCTGGCCGCGTACCACGCCGTCCAGGGGGTCCAGGCCCTCCACACCTGCCAGCACCTGCACGGCGGCCTGGGCCTGGACGTGACGTACCCGCTGCACCGGTACTTCGCCCAGGCCAAGCACCTGTCCCACCTGCTCGGCGGCACCGACGCCCAGCTCGACCTGATCGGAGCGCTCCTCTGATGCTGATCGACCTGACCCCCGCCCAGCGCGCCCTGCGCGACGAGCTCCGCGCGTACTTCCGGGGCTGCCTCACGGACGAGGAGCGCGGGAAGATCGCGAGCGACCCGTTCGGCGCGGCGTACATGGAGCACTGCCGCCGCCTCGGCCGCGACGGCAAGCTGGGCCTCGGCTGGCCCAAGGAATACGGCGGAGGCGGTTACGGCCCCCTGGAGCAGCAGATCTTCGCCAACGAGATCGCCCGGGCGGGCGTCCCGTACCCGATCATCACGGTGCAGACGGTGGGGCCGACGCTCATGCAGTACGGCACCGAGGAGCAGAAGGAGTTCTTCCTGCCGCGCATCCTCGCCGGCGAGTGCCACTTCGCGATCGGCTACACCGAGCCCGAGGCGGGCACCGACCTGGCCTCCCTGCGCACGACGGCGGTGCTCGACGGCGACCACTACGTCGTCAACGGCCAGAAGGTCTTCACCAGCGGCGCCCACCACGCCCAGTACATCTGGCTGGCCGCCCGCACGAACCCCGACGCCAAGAAGCACAAGGGCATCACCATGATGGTCGTCTCCACGGACGACCCGGGCTTCTCGTGGACGCCGATCGTCACCATGGACGGCCGCCACCACACCAACGCCACCTACTACAGCGACGTCCGCGTCCCCCTCGACCGGGTGGTCGGCGAGGTGGACCGGGGCTGGGACCTGATCGTCAACCAGCTCAACCACGAGCGCGTCACCCTCGGCCCGGCGGGCAACCTCGGCCAGACCTACGACCGCTTCCTGGCCTGGGCCCGCCGCACGGGGCTGGTCTCGCATCCGGACGTACGGCGCGCGCTCGCCGAGGTGTGGGCGGCCTTCCGCACCAACGAGCTCCTGAACTGGCAGGTCGCCGCGAACATGGACCTCGGCTGGCTGGGCGCGCCCGACGCCTCCGCCACCAAGATCTACGGCTCCGAGCGGATGCAGGAGGCCGGCAGGCTCGTCGGCGACATCCTGGCCAGGTACGGCGACCCGTCGGACCCGGAGACGGCCGAGCTGATCGAGCGCACGGACCACGGGGTGAAGGGGGCGGTGGTGCTGACGTTCGGCGGCGGGGTGAACGAGGTGCAGCGGGAGCTGATCGCCATGCTCGGGCTGAGCCTGCCCAGGCCGCCGCGATGAGCGTCCCTCCCATGAGCGATCAGGAGCTGCACGAGCTGGCGGGCAAGCTCGCCGCGCTGGGGGAGGTGCGCGGGACCCCGGCGCGCGACCCCGTGAACGAACCCATGATCAGGCACTGGCTGGACGCCATGGGCGACACCAATCCGGCGTACCTGGAGAAGGGGGTCGCGCCGCCCGCGATGGCGCAGGTGTGGACCATGCCGGGGGCGCGCGGGCCGGCGAACGAGCGCTCGCCGGTGAACGACCTCATGGGTGCGCTCGACGCGAGCGGCTACCCGGGCGTGGTGGCGACCAACTGCGAGCAGACCTATCACCGGTACGTACGGATCGGCGAGCGGCTCACCCCGGCCACCCGGCTCACGGACCTGGCCGGGCCCAAGCGCACCGCGCTGGGCGTGGGCTACTTCGCCACCTGGCAGGTCACCTGGTACGACGAGGCGGACGAGCCGGTCGCCGGCATGCTGTTCCGCGTCCTGAAATTCCGCCCGGCGGCCAGGGAGCAGGCGTCCCAGGAGCGCGCGGCGTATCCGCTGCAGCCCGCGATCAACCAGGACACCGCGTACTTCTGGGAAGGCGTCCAGCAGGGCGAGCTCCGCATCCAGACCTGCGCCGACTGCGGCCTGCACCGCCACCCGCCCGGCCCGCTGTGCCCGGCGTGCCGCTCGGCCGACCGCTCCTACCGGGTGGCGTCCGGCCACGGCATCCTCTACAGCTACGTCGTCCACCACCACCCGCCGGTGCCTGGCAGAGAGACGCCGTTCGTGGTGGGGGTGGTGGAACTGCCGGAAGGTGTACGGATCGTCGGGAACGTCGTGGACTGCCCGATCGAGGAGGTGGCGATCGGCATGCCGCTGCGCGTCACGTACCGGCGGATGGACGACCGGCTGGTCCTGCCGATGTGGGCACCGGGGGAGGCGTGATGGAGATCGGAGCGGCGCTGCCGGAGCTGTCCATCGACCTCACGCCCACCGTGGTCGTCTCCACGGCCCTGGCGACCATGGACTTCACGCCGGTGCACCACGACGTCGAGGTGGCCAGGGCGCAGGGCTCGAAGGACATCTTCCTCAACATCCTGACCACCATGGGCCTGGTCGAGCGGTACGTCACCGACTGGGCGGGCCCGGCGGCGGTCATCCAGGGCATCGCGGTCAAGCTGGGCGTGCCGGCGTACGCGGGGGATCGCCTGCGCTTCAGCGGAACGGTGGTGTCGCGGGCGGAGGGCCGCACGGCGGTGGAGGTGCGCGGCCGGGTGAGCCTCGGCGACCACGCCACGGCCACCGTCACCCTGACGGAGGAGGGCACAGGTCGATGAGCGGGCACGGGCCGTCAGGAGATGGCGCGGGACTGGGCGGGCACGGGCGGCCGGGTGGCGGCGCGGGGCTCGGCGGGCGGGCGGCCATCGCGGGCATCGGCGCCACCGAGTTCAGCAAGCGGTCGGGACGCTCGGAGCTGCGGCTCGCCGCGGAGGCCGTGCTGTCGGCCCTGGACGACGCGGGCCTGTCGCCCCGCGACGTGGACGGCATGGTGACCTACACCCAGGACGCCAACCAGGAGATCGCCGTGGCGAGGGAGACGGGGATCGGGGAGCTGACGTTCTTCTCGCGGGTCGAGTACGGGGGCGGCGCGGCCTGCGGCACCGTGGTGCACGCCGCCATGGCCGTGGCGACGGGCATGGCCCACACGGTCGTGTGCTACCGCGCCTTCAACGAGCGTTCCGGACGCCGCTTCGGCCGCCCGGACAGCCGCCTGACCGGCGAGCCCACCTCGCAGGGCCTGGAGATGAGCTGGCACGTGCCCTTCGGCCTGATGACGCCGGCCGCGTGGGTGGCGATGTTCGCGCGCCGCTACATGCACGTGTACAACGCGACGTCGGAGGACTTCGGCCGGGTCGCGGTGGCCATGCGCAGGCACGCGGCCACCAACCCGGCCGCCTGGTTCCACGGGCGCCCCATCACCCTGGAGGACCACCAGGCGTCGCGGTGGATCGCGGAGCCGCTGCACCTGCTGGACTGCTGCCAGGAGAGCGATGGCGCGGTGGCCCTGGTCGTCACGTCAGCCGAACGCGCCAGAGACCTGCGCACCTCGCCGGCCGTGATCACGGCCGCCGCGCAGGGCTCGGGCGCGGGCCAGATGATGATGACCAGCTACTACCGGGACGACATGACGACACTCCCCGAAATGTCGACCGTGGCCCGCCACCTCTGGGCCACCTCCGGCCTGTCCCCCGAGGACATCCAGACGGCCATCCTGTACGACCACTTCACCCCGTTCGTCCTGACCCAGCTCGAAGAGCTCGGCTTCTGCGGCCGAGGCGAGGCCCCGGACTTCCTCAAGGACGGCTCCATTGAGCTGGACGGCGCCCTTCCGATCAACCCGCACGGGGGCCAGCTCGGGGAGGCCTACATTCACGGCATGAACGGCATCGCGGAAGCCGTACGCCAGATCAGGGGCACGGCGGCGAACCAGCTCAGGGACGTCAGGAACGTCCTGGTCACGGCCGGCACCGGCGTGCCGACGAGCGGCCTGATCCTCTCGGCCGAGTAGGCAACGGGTGACCCGGGAGGCCGGTTGAGCCCGGGCGTTCTCACGGGTGCACGAACATCGGCACCGAGAAGAAGACGATCATCGCGATGGCCACGCAGATCAGGAACCCGACGGCCTCCCAGATCCAGTCGTGATGCCGGTCGTTCCGGCGCCGTGCCTTCTCGGGCCGGGCCCGGTACTCCGGGCGCTTCTTGGACGTGGGCCGGGTGCGCACCGGGCGGGGCGCCAGGAGCGACGATTCGGCTGGTGCGGTGCTGGTCCGGGGCGAGTCCTTGCGTTCGGCCGCGGTGGCGGGCCCGGTCGAGGGGGTCGCACCGTGGGAGGGGAGCCGGTAGATCGGCTCGGCCGGCGCGACGGACTCGGTGGCCGGGGCCGGTCGGGCGGCTCGGACCGGCTCGGGGAAACGCGGCGGCTCAGCGGTACGCGGTGGCTCGGTGGAGCGGGGCGGGTCGGCGGGCCGCGACGGTTCGGGGCGGCCCGCGGACTTCGGGCGGGGGCGGAACAGCGGGGCGGCGTCGAGTCGCGGCTCGTCCTCCACCGCGGGAACCTGCCGGGCCGGGCCCTTGTGGACCAGGACGTCGACGTGGGGGTCCCGCGAGGTGAGAGGGGCGCGGGCCGACGGCCTGGGCGGCAGGAGCACGTCGCCGGTGGCGAAGGGCTCCTTGGTGTCCCTGGGCAGGATCACGTCGCCCGTCGCGAACGGTTCGAGGCCCGTGGGTTCGGGTTTTGCCAGGAAGAACGGCTGCTCGTGGGGCGGGGAGCCGGGCGCGCGGCTGCCCTCCAGGGCGCCCAGGGGATCTCTCAGCGCCAGGGGATCCCTCGAAGTCAGGGGATCTCTGAAACCCAGAGGGTCCGGTAAGGCTGAAGGGTCCCGTAACGGCACGGAGTCGCGCAGCGCCAGCGGGTCTCGCAGGGCCGGGGTGGAGGAGTCGAGGGGGTCGCGGAGCTTGGGCATCGGCGCCGTGGTGGCCTCGTGCCGGGACACCTGGGATGCCGCGGGAGGCGTCAGCAGCTCGGCGGGGAAGAGGACCGTGCTGGTCGCCGGGTCGGCGTCCGCGGGCGGCTGGGGCCAGATCGGCGGGCTGGGCCAGCGGGGCTTGACGAACAGCGGCCCAGGCGCGGCGCTGCGGGAGCCGGCGAAGTGGATGCGGAGCGCGCCCGGCGGCTGCGGCCAGGGCAGGCGGCCGAGGACGTCGCGGAGCGGGGCGACCCCGAGCGCGCCGTACACGTCGGCGACCGGCTTGGGCACGCGGAGCCCCGTCGAGGCCAGGGCCGTGCCGAGCGCCTGCCTGAAGTGGTGGCCGGCGCCGACGGTCAGCTCCTCGGCGGTGTCCGGCGCGACGTCGAGCACCCAGGCCAGCTCCGACGCGCTCAGCCCGCACACCCCGCACAGCACCAGCACCTCGCGCTGGTGGGGGCGCAGCTCGCGAAGGGTGCGCTCGACGAGGGCGGTGGCCGGGTCGATCAGCGGGTCGACGGTGTGGGGCGCGTAGACGATGTCCCGCCGGTGGATCTCGCGGCGGGCGAAGGCGTAGAGAGCGGCGCGGGGCGCCTCGGCCGGGGAGGGCAGCCCGGCGACGCTGGAGAACAGGGCGACCAGGACGTCGGAGGCGGAGCCGAGATCGCCGAGCTGGTCGGAGACGTACGCGAACAGGCCGGCGGCATGGCGGTCGTAGAGCTCCGCGAGCAACTCGGCGCGTTGGCGCTGATCGGTGAGCGGCTGTGACACGGGCCGGTTCCTCTTGCTGTGAGCGGCTGTGAGCTGAAGGAAGGGAACGAAGGACGAAAAAAGGTGAAGTTCGTGGGGTAATCATGCCAACACACCACGGTCCGCGCACTATCAGATCCAGATTTGGGGTAAATATCCAGGTCAACTGAAACGCTTCACGCCGTACCGGGGAGGACAGGGCACTCCGAACCCCCGTAGTCTGGGGTCCACGAGATCATGCGGCGGTCGTGGCAGGGGGCTGCGACCCCTGCCCCAGAAGCCCGAAGCGAGAGTTCGCGCGTGATCACATTCGACGCTGTCACGAAACGCTATCCAGACGGAACGGTCGCCGTTGACCGCCTTGACCTCGAGGCGCCCACAGGCGAGATCACCGTGCTGGTCGGCCCTTCGGGCTGCGGCAAGACGACGTCCCTCCGGATGATCAATCGCATGATCGACGCCACGGAGGGCCGGATCCTCCTCGACGGCGCGCCCGTGCAGGACATCGACCCGCCGACGCTCCGGCGCGGCATCGGGTACGTCATCCAGCAGGCCGGGCTGTTCCCGCACCGGAAGATCGTCGACAACATCGCCACCGTCCCCCACCTCCTCGGCTGGGACAAGAAGAAGGCCCGCGCCAGAGCCATGGAGCTGCTCGAACGCGTCGGCCTGGACCCCGGGCTCGCCGGGCGCTACCCGTTCCAGCTCTCGGGCGGCCAGCAGCAGCGCGTGGGCGTGGCCAGGGCGCTGGCCGCCGACCCGCCCGTGCTGCTCATGGACGAGCCGTTCAGCGCGGTCGACCCGATCGTGCGGACGAGCCTGCAGGACGAGTTGCTGAGGCTCCAGGCCGAGCTGAACAAGACCATCGTGTTCGTCACCCACGACATCGACGAGGCCATCAAGCTCGGCGACCGGGTGGCGGTGCTGCGGGTGGGCGGCAAGCTGGCGCAGGTGGCCGACCCGAAGACGCTGCTGTCCGACCCGGCCGACGACTTCGTACGGGAGTTCCTGGGTCGTGACAGGGGGATCAGGCGGTTGCAGTTCATCTCGACCGAGGGGCTGCGGCTGCGTACCGACATGACCGGCGACGCGGCCGGGCCGTGGCGGCTGGTGGTGGACGCGGACGGCCGGCCGACCGGCTGGGTCTCGCGGGAGCGGCCGGACGAGCTGGAGCCGTACGGGACGTTCGTGCGGGGGCGCGACCCCATGCGCTCGGCGCTCGACGCGGCGCTGCTGTCGCCGTCCGGCTGCGCGGTGGCCGTGGACGAGGACGGCAAGGTCGTCGGCGTGGCCACCAGGGAGACGCTCGACGAGGCGCTGGCGGAGGCGGCGGATGGGTGACGGTCCCCCTTCCATCTGGGAGTGGATCGCGCGTAACTGGGACACGGGTCGCGTCGGCAGCATCAAGAACCTGCTCCTCGACCACCTGACCATGTCCCTCGTGCCGATCGTGCTCGCGCTCGTCGTGGCGCTGCCGCTCGGGCTGGCCTGCGTGCGCTGGCGCTGGCTCTACCAGCCCACCTCGGGCCTCATGAACGTCGTCTACGCGCTGCCCTCGCTGCCGGTCTTCATGTTGCTGATCTCGGTGACCGGGCTGTCGCAGACCACCGTGATCATCCCGCTGACCTTCTACGGCATGGCCGTGCTGATCCCGGCCGTCGTGGACGGGCTGGCCTCGGTGCCCGACCACGTGCGGCAGTCGGCCGTCGCGATGGGGTTCACACCGCTGCGCAGGCTCATCTCGGTGGAGCTGCCGATCGCCGTCCCGGTGGTGCTCGCGGGGCTGCGGGTGGTGGCGGTCTCCAGCATCAGCCTGGTCAGCGTCGGGGCGCTGATCGGGCAGGGCGGGCTCGGGGGGCTGTTCACGCGGGCGTACCAGAACCCGTTCATGCCACCGGTGATCGTCGGGATCGTGCTGATCGTGGCGCTGGCGCTGGTCGCCGACGGGCTGCTGGTGCTGGCGCAGCGGCTGCTGACCCCGTGGGTGCGGGCGCGGAAGGGGGCGGGCTCATGAACGGCGCTCCCCGGGTACGGGCGCGGAGGGGGACGGGATCGTGAACCTGCTGTTCTCGTTCTTCGACTGGCTGGCCGGCTTCTTCGGCAACGGCGAGAACTGGTCCGGCCCCTCCGGCATCCCCATGCGCCTGCTGGAGCACCTGGAGTTCTCGGCGCTGGCGCTGGCGCTGGCGGTGCTGATCGCGATCCCGCTCGGCCTGCTGATCGGCCACACGGGCCGGGGCGGCGTGATCGTCGTCATCTCCGCGAACCTGGCCAGGGCGCTGCCCACGCTGGGCCTGCTGGTCATGTTCGTGCTGCTGATGGGCACGGCTTCGAGCCTGCCGGTGATCATCCCGCTGGTGCTGCTGGCGGTCCCGCCGATCCTCGTGAACACCTTCGAGGGCATCAAGGGAGTCGATCCCGACCTGCGCGACGCCGCGTTCGGTATGGGGCTGCGCGGCCCGCAGGTGCTCGGACGGGTGTCGGTGCCGGTGGCGCTGCCGCTGATCCTGCTGGGCTGCCGCCTGGCGGCGATCCAGGTCGTGGCCACCACCACCGTCGCCGCGTACACCGGGCTGGGCGGTCTCGGGAGATTCGTGATCGACGGTTTCGCGACGAAGGATTACTCGAGCGTTGTGGGGGGTTCAGTACTGATTGTGCTGTTCGCCCTTGTTGTGCAGGCACTGTTCGCGCTCGCCCAGAGGGTGACGGTCTCCCCGGGGGTGAGTCGGCGGGTAAAGGTTCGGTAGTCTCCCATATTTACCTCCCGCTTTAGAAGGGAAAACTCAAGATGAGACGCAAGTACGGCATCGCCGGAGTCCTCATATCGGCGATGTTCGCGCTGGCCGCCTGCGGAGGCGGCGGCAGCACCGGAGGGAACCCGCTCGACGCGTCGAGCGCGGCCCCCAGCGGTTCGGCTTCTGGCGGGGGCGGGGGCAAGGCCGTCATCGGATCGTTCGACTTCGACGAGAGCGTGCTGCTCGCGTCGATCTACGCCCAGGCGCTGGAGGCCCAGGGCGTGCAGGTGGAGGAGAAGCCGCGCATCGGCAGCCGCGAGGTCGTCTACGACCAGGTCAAGAGCGGCGGGCTGACCATCGTGCCGGAGTACAACGGCAACCTGCTGGCCTTCATCGACCTGGAGAACACGGCCGCGACCACCGAAGACGTCAACGCCGCGCTGAAGGAGAAGCTGCCGCCCGAGCTGGAGGTGCTCGACGCCTCGGCCGCCGAGGACAAGGACACCCTCTCGGTCACCAAGGACACCCAGACCAAGCAGTCGCTGAACACCATGGAGGACCTGGCCAAGGTCTCCAAGGACATGGTTCTGGGCGCTCCGCCCGAGTTCAAGAAGCGGTGGCAGGACCGCTTCAAGGAGGTCTACGGGATCGAGTTCAAGGAGTGGAAGCCCACGGGGCCGACCACCGCCGACGCGCTCAAGGACGGCACGATCCAGGTCGGCAACGTCTTCAGCACCGACCCCAAGATGACGGCCAACAACCTCGTGCCGCTGGAGGACACCAAGAACATCTTCCCCGCCCAGAACGTGACGCCGCTGCTCTACAAGGCGGGCGCGACCGACACGATCAGGACCACGCTGAACTCCATCTCGGCGAAGCTGACCACCCAGTCCCTCCTGGAGATGATGCAGAAGATCTCCGTCAACAAGGACGAGCCCGCCACGGTGGCCAAGGAATGGCTCACCACCAACGGCCTGGGCTGACGAGTGCGGGCCCCCGCCAGGCGGGGGCCCTCGCCGTGCGGTCTCCCGGGTCCTGGAGACTGGCCCTGTGAGTGAGTTCACGGAGGCGATGGCGCAGCTGGCCGCCGGGGTGGCGGTGGTGACCGTCCGCGACGGGCGCGACGATCTGGGCGTCACGGTGTCGGCGCTGATGTCGGTCTCGCTGGATCCGCCGCTCGTGCTGGTGAGCCTGGCCGCCGGCGGCTACCTCAACGAGGTCATGCTCCGGCAGGACCGCTGGGCGGCTTCCCTCCTGTCGTCCGGCCAGGCCGCGGTCGCCAGCCGCTTCGCCGCCGCGGGGCGGCCCAGCGCCCGGCTGCTGGTGGCCGGCACCCCGCACCACCGGGGGGCGCTCACGGACGCGCTGGTGGTCGAGGGCGGGGTGGCCGCGCTGGAGGCCGAGACCACCACGGTGGTCCCGGCGGGGGACCACACGCTGTTCATCGCGTCGGTGCTCGCGATCCCCTACGTCAACTCCTCGCTCCAGCCCTTGGTACGGCTCCGCTCCCGCTACCGCCCGATGACCTGAACCTGCTCTATGGCAGGCTCCCGGTCAGCGGATCGTGTACCAGACCGGAAGAAGGAGCGGCCCGGCCCCCGGCAGTCCCAGCTCGGCCGAGAGGCGGGCCAGCGGTCCCCAGGCGTCCAGCCGGATCCGGGCCAGGGCGGCCGACTTATCCTCGCTGGAGTCGGGCCCGCGCAGCCGCTCCAGCGGGTTGAGCCGGGGGTAGGTGCGTACGGGGGCGTCGTCGGCGAGGTGGGTGCGCCTCCTGGCCACGGCCAGCGCGTCTTCGAGGCCGCCGAGCTCGTCCACCAGCCCGCGCGCGTGAGCGTCTGCGCCGGTCCACACGCGGCCCCTGGCCAGCTCGTGCGCGCGCTCCCGGGTGAGGTCGCGGCTCGCGGCCACCTTGCCCACGAAGTCGTCGTAGATCCGGTCGAGCCAGGCGTTCACGCGCTCCCACTGCTCGGGGGAGAATCCACGGGACGTGGAGAACATCCCGGCGTTGGCCCCTTCAGCCACCATTTCCGAACTTATCCCGATTTTTTCGAGCATCTCGGAAACGACGGGCTTGCCGCCGTACACGCCGATCGACCCCGTCAGCGTCCCCGGCTGGGCCATGATCACGTCGGCCGCCATCGAGACGAAGTAGCCGCCGGACGCCGCCACGTCCCCCATGGAGACGATCACCGGCTTGACCTTGCGCGTCAGGGTCACCTCGCGCCACACCGTGTCGGAGGCCACGTACGAGCCGCCGGGGCTGTCCACCCGGAACACCACGGCCTTGACGTGCTCGTCCCGCCTGGCCGCCCGGAACGCGGCGCTGATCGTGTCGGAGCCCATCGCCCCGCCCCCGCCGAGCGGGCTGCGCCCGCTGCGGCCGGTCCTGATCATGCCGGAGCCGTGGATGAGCGCGATCCCGTCCGCCATCGGCTGCGGCAGCTTCTTGACGGCCGCGCCCCTGGCGTACCGGGACACGTAGAGCAGGTGCGCTTCGTCGCCGCCCGCCTTCTTGACCTCGTCGTACACCTCGTCCCGGTACGCCAGCCCGTCGACCAGCCCGGCCTCGCGAGCCTCCTCGGCGGTGAACGGACCCCGGTCGATCAGCTCGCGCACCTTGCCCGGGTCGAGCCTGCGCCCGTCGGCGATGCCCGCGACGAGGGTGTCGGTGACCGACTCGACGATACGGCTCACCGACTCGCGGTGCGGGTCGGTCATGTGGTCCTGGGTGAAGGTGTTGACGGCCGTCTTGTACTCGTGCCGCTGGCCGGCCTCGTACCCCACCCCGAGCTTGGCCAGCGTGCCCTTGAGGAAGCGCTGCTCCAGCGCCACCCCGGTCAGCCCGACGTCGCCGCTGGGCTGCAGGTAGACGCGCTCGAACGCGGTGGCCAGGTAGTAGGGCACCGTGCCGCCGCCGAACTCCCCGAACGTCTCGGCGAACGCCACCGTCAGCTTGCCCGACGACCTGAAGTGGATCACGGCCTGACGCAGCTCCTGCACCATGGCCAGCCCGAGCGGGTTGGCCCCGATCTTCACCACCAGCGCCTTGACCCTGGGGTCCTGCCTGGCCCGCTTGAGCCCGGACAGGGCGTCGGACAGGCGCGTCTTGCGCATGGTCAGCAGGGCCGCGAGCGGGTCCGTCGGTGGGCCCTCGGCGAGCCCCTCGGTGAGATCGAGCTCCAGGACCAGCGGTGCCGTGCGCCGTTGGCGAAGCTTGTCCACGGTTTCGAAGATCGCCTTGCCTGCGTCCATGAAAACACCCTAAGCGACCTAAATGGAAATGGGCCCAGGGATATGCGGCCAAGGCGTACGGCCCCCCGGCCGTACGGTCCTCCTGGACGTCCACCCGCCAGGTGAGGTGTCAGGCGCTGGCGCCGGCCGTGGCGCGTTCCGCGTCGATGCGGGTCGTGCTCACGGAGGTGCCCGCCGCGTCGTACCGGATGGGCGTGCCCGTCGTCTTCAGCCGCTCAAGGCTCTGCGCCACCGTGAACGCCGGGTACGCCTGCTTCATCAGCGCGAACATCCCCGCCACGTGCGGCGCGGCCATCGAGGTGCCGCTCTTCTCCCCGTAGGTGTTGTCGGGCACGGAGGAGTTGATGTTCACGCCCGGAGCGAACAGGTCGAGCAGCGGCCCGCGGTTGGTGAAGGAGGCCAGCTGGTCGGAGTCGTCGGTCGCGCCCACCGTGACGGCGGTGGAGATGCAGGCGGGGGCGGAGACGCCGTTCGTGAAGCCGTTGTTGCCCGCCGCCACCACGGGCGCCACGCCGACCGCCACCAGCGCGTCGAAGTCCGACTTGACCGCGGCGGCGGTCGGGTCCGTGTCGCACGCCTGGGTGTACGGGCCGCCGCCGCCCAGGCTCATGTTCACGGAGGCGACGTTGAGCGTCCTGGCCACCCGCGCCACGTATTCGAGCGCCAGCTTCTGGTCGGAGGTGTAGCTCAGGAAGCACGGCGCGGTGGTGCCACCGCTCATGCAGGTGCTCGCGCTGTCGACGCGGCTGAACACCTGGATCGGCAGGATGCCCGCCTCGGGGGCGACCCCGTTGGACGGCGCGCCCGAGGCGAGCCGGCCGGCGGCGATGCCGGCCACGTGGGTGCCGTGGGAGCAGGCGTTCGCCCCCCGGACGACGCACTGGGCGGTCTCGGCGTCCGCCGCGCCGGGACCGCTCTGGGACGGCTGGCTGTTGGGGCAGAGCGAGACGGTGCCGTCACCGGCGTCGGAGGAGGAGAAGCACGCCTCGTCCACGATCCGCCCGGTGAAGAAGGGGTGGTCGCGGTCGATCCCCGTGTCGAGGACGGCGACGGTGGTGCCCTTGCCGGTCCATCCGGCCTGGTTCGCCCGGTTCGAGCGGATGAGGGCGGTGCTGACGTCGAGGGAGGCCGTGCTCAGCTGGTCCCGGTAGACGCACTTGACACGGCGGTCCTTCTTGAGCCGCGCGAGCATGGCGCTGTCCACCTCGGCCACGAAGAAGTGCGGAGAGGACGCGGCCTCCAGGATCCGGCTGCCCTCGGAGGACTTGGCCAGGTCGTTCGCGACGGCCTTGACACTCTGTCCCGGCTTGAGCTCGATGATGGAGCGCACCCTGGACTTGGCCTGGATCTCCTCGACGAGCGCGGGGCTGATGAACGGCTCGTCGTCGGGGGTGCCGGTTCCCGGCGTCGGAGTGGCGGCCGCCAGGGGCGCCGTGACGCCTGCGGCCAGGGCCGCCGGGGCGCCGGCCGCCAGAGGTGCCGGGACGCCGGTGTCCGCCAGGAGCTTCGGCGCCGTACAGAGCACGGCGGATGTCGCGGCCAGCGCCAGGGCACCGGACAGCAGGGGTCGTAGCCTCACAAGGTCCTCCGAACGTCATCACCGTGAAGCTCCCTGGCTCCCGGCTCGCGTGTGCCGCTTACATCCCCACCTGCGACAACCGTGATGTCGGTGACGTATGTAGCCCAGAGAAACGTTGGAGGCCTTTTTGCCTTGATGAGGCGTTAGAGTCGCCGGCAGGGTCACCGGCGATCTTGCCGGCGACCCTGGCTACGCGACGTTCTTCGCCGCCTTCCTCCGCGCCGACGCCGACGCCTTGGCGCTCAGCCGCACCTTCTCGGCGGCGGTCAGCTTCGTGGTGCCGTTCGTGCCGTGCGCCCAGTTGAGCCAGGCCGTCAGCAGGGCGCTGTCCAGCGCGGCCTTGCTGGTCTTGGTGTTCTTCAGCACCCGGTACGCCGTGCCGAGCGACGACGCCTTGGTCACCTCGGGGAAGACCTTGCTGGACTTGCCGATCAGCTTCAGGTAGCAGGTGAGCGTGGCGTCCGGGATCGTGCCGCTGCTGCGGTGGATCTCCACGGCCCACTTCGCGGCCGTCAGCTTCTTCTTGGCCGTCCCCCGCGTGCACACCTGCGCGGGCGCCTTGGCCGTCTCCGTGACCGTCACGGTGACGGTGACCGTCGGCAGCGGGATCGGCTCGCTGGAGGAGGTCGGCTCCGGCTCGGGGACGCCCGGATCCTCCGGCTCGGGGCTGGGGCCGCTGCTGTCCGACGGGTCAGGCTCGGGCGCGGGGTCCTCGGTGGGGGCGGTCGGCGGCGACTGCGAGACGGTCGGCTGCGGGGCCGCCCCGGCGAGGGCCGCCGCCAGGTCCAGGCGCGGCGTGGTGACCTGCGTGCCGTTCGCCTCGTACGCGTACGGCCTGCCGGTGCTCTTCAGCGTGTTGATCAGGTCGGTCATCGGCGTGTCCGGCGAGGCCGCCTTCATCAGCGCCAGCGCGCCGGCCACGTGCGGGCTGGCCATCGAGGTGCCGCTGAAGACGGTCGTCTGGTTGTCGGGGATGGCCGACTCGACGTCCACGCCGGGCGCGAACAGGTCGACCACGGCGCCGCGGTTGGAGAAGTCGGCGATGGCGTCGCTGTTGTCGTTCGCGCCGACGGCCACCGCGGAGGAGATGCACGCCGGGTAGGACGCCCCCTCGAAGTACTCGTTCCCGGCCGCCACCACGGTCGCGATGCCCTTGGCGAGCAGGGCGTCGATCTTCGGCTTGAAGATCGAGCCTTCCTCGGTGCCGTCGCAGTCGGTCTCCGACAGCTCGCCGCCCAGGCTCAGGTTGACGGCGGCGATCGGCTGGGTCGAGGCGGCCACGTAGTCCATGGCCTGCCGCAGCGACGACTCGAACGCCAGCAGGCACGACGGCTCGCCGCAGATGTCCTCGTCGTCGACCCGGCTGAACACCTGCACCGCGATGATGTTCGCGCCCGGCGCCACCCCTCCGGTGCCGGCCGCGATGCCCGCGACGTGGCTGCCGTGCTCGCACAGGTTCATGCCGCCCGCCAGGCACCTCGGCGTCATGGCGTCCGCCGAGCCGAGGCCCGTCTGGGAGGTCTGCCCGTTCGGGCAGAGCGACTCGACGCCGGCCTGCACGGCGGAGAAGCACGCCTCGTCCACGATCCGGTTCTGGAACCACGGGTGGTCCCGGTCGATCCCGGTGTCCAGCACGGCCACCGCCTGGCCGGCCCCGGTGAAGCCCTTGGCGTGCGCCTGGTCGGCGCCGATGAGCGTGAGGTTGGGGCCGAGGTCCAGCGGCGAGTACGTCCTGTCGCGGTGGATGGAGGTGACCCGCGGGTCCTCGGCCAGCTGGGCCAGCTCCTCCGAGGTGCCCTCGACGACCATGAACGACTGGCTCGGCGGCTGGAGCACCACGTCCACGCTCTCGGCGGCCGCCTGGGTCGCCACGGGCGCGTTCTGCGCGGGCTCGGTCAGCTCGACGATGGCCCGCACGGTGCCGCCGTCGACGCCTAACCCCTCCTCGACCTTGCCTTCAGCGGGGCCCTCGCTTGGAGCCTCAGCGGGCGCCTCAGTGGGCGCCTCAGCGGGGCCCTCGCCGGAGGGGGCGCCGGGCGTGGGCTCAGCGGTGACCGGGCTTGTGACCGGGCTTGTGACTGGGGCTGTGGGGGTGGACGTGGGGTCCTCGGCGTAGGCAGGGCCGGAAAGCGGCAGCAGGGCCAGCGCGATCGTGCTCACGATCAGGGGGCGAAGTCGCACGCGTCCTCCGAGAGGGGATGATCTCGGAGTTTAGGGTGATTTGCCGGACAGGCACAGACCTTCCGGCCGTTTCTCACCGAACTTTCAGCGCGTACCCCTCAAATCCTCAGCGTGTCTCAAGGGTTGGACGCGTCGCCTGGGTGGTGGGCGAGCCACACCGCGCCGAGCGGCGGCACCCGCAGCGTGGTCGAGTACGGCAGCCCGTGCCAGGGCTCCCCGTCGGCCTCGACCGTCCCCATGTTGCCCACGCCGCTGCCCCAGTAGTCGTAGGCGTCGGTGTTGACCACCTCCGACCACTGGCCCGCGTACGGCAGCCCGAGCCGGTAGCTTTCGTGCGGCCCGCCGCTGAAGTTCACCACGCACGCCACCGCGGACCCGTCGCGCGCGTAGCGGACGAACGAGAACGTGTTACCGGAGGCGTCGTCGGCGTCGATCCACCGGAACCCCTCGGGACTGGAGTCCTGCTCCCACAGCGCCGGGGTCTCGCGGTAGATCGTGTTCAGGTCGCGGACCAGCCGCTGCACGCCCTGGTGCCCGTCGAACTCCAGCACCCACCAGTCCAGCCCGCGCTCCTCCGACCACTCCGACCCCTGGCCGAACTCGCCGCCCATGAACAGCAGCTGCTTGCCCGGATGCGCCCACATGAACGCCAGCAACGCCCGCAGCTGCGCGAACCGCTGCCACTCGTCGCCCGGCATCTTGCCGAGCAGCGAGCCCTTGCCGTGCACCACCTCGTCGTGCGACAGCGGCAGCACGTAGTTCTCCGAGTACGCGTACAGCAGCGAGAACGTCATCTGGTGGTGGTGGTACTGGCGGAAGATCGGCTCGTGGCGCAGGTATTCGAGCGTGTCGTGCATCCACCCCATGTTCCACTTGAACCCGAACCCGAGCCCGCCCAGGTGCACCGGGCGCGAGACGCCCGGCCAGGCCGTCGACTCCTCGGCGACGGTCGAGATGCCGGGCGCGTCGCGGTAGGCGACGGAGTTCATCTCCTTGAGGAACTCGACCGCGTCGAGGTTCTCGCGGCCGCCGTAGACGTTCGGCGTCCACTCGCCCTCGCGCCGCGAGTAGTCGAGGTAGAGCATCGAGGCCACCGCGTCCACCCGCAGCCCGTCGATGTGGAACTCCTTGAGCCAGTAGAGGGCGTTGGCCACCAGGAAGTTGCGCACCTCCCTGCGGCCGAAGTCGAACACGTACGTGCCCCAGTCGGGGTGCTCGCCCCTCGCCGGGTCGGCGTGCTCGTAGAGCGGGGTGCCGTCGAAGCGCGCCAGCGCCCAGTCGTCCATCGGGAAGTGCGCGGGCACCCAGTCCAGCAGCACGCCGATGCCGCGCCGGTGCAGCAGGTCCACGAAGTGGCGGAACTCGTCGGGCGTGCCGAACCTGGCCGTCGGCGCGTAGTAGGAGGTCACCTGGTAGCCCCACGACCCGCCGAACGGGTGCTCGGCCACCGGCAGCAGCTCCACGTGGGTGAAACCCAGGTCCGCCACGTACGACGACAGCTGCTCGGCCAGCTCGACGTACGACAGGCCGGGCCGCCACGACCCCAGGTGCACCTCGTAGATGCTCATCGGCCCGCTCTGCGGCCCGCTCTCGCGCCGCTCGGCCAGCCAGTCGTCGTCGCCCCAGGCGTAGGCGGACTTCTCGACCACCGACGCCGTCATCGGGGGCACCTCGGTGCGCCTGGCCATCGGGTCGGCCTTGTCGCGCCACACGCCGTCGGCGCCCAGGATCTGGAACTTGTACCGCTCGCCCGCGCCCAGGCCGGGGATGAACAGCTCCCACACCCCGGAGCGGCCCAGCGAGCGCATCGGGTAGGCGGTGCCGTCCCAGTGGTTGAAGTCGCCGACGACCCTGATGCCGCGCGCGTTGGGCGCCCAGACGGCGAACGCGGTGCCCTCGACGTCCTCGTGCCTCATCACGCGGGCGCCGAGCGCCTCCCACAGCCGCTCGTGCCGCCCCTCGCCGATGAGGTGCAGGTCCACCTCGCCGAGCGTGGGCCAGTGCCGGTACGGGTCGCGCACCTCGTACGGGTCGTGGCCGGCGTATCTGACGCTCAGCGTGTAGTCGGGCACCTTGTCCAGGCCGGGGACCGTGACCTCGAACACCCCGTGGGCCTGGTGCTTCATGTCATGGGCCGTCCCGTCCGCGAGCACCACCCGCACCCGTTCGGCCAGCGGGCGCAGCGCGCGGAAGACCACCCCGCCGGACACGGGGTGCGCTCCGAGCACGGAGTGCGGATCGTGGTGCGCCCCTCCCGCGAGGCGGTCGAGCTCTGTCCTCATCGGCATGCTCCCAACCCTGCCCTATGATGGCCGTCCACCCCAGGCACTGCCCGCTTTCACCGGGACAATCACCGAAAGTGCGAAATCCTGGGTTTAACCTGCCTTGGCCCTGGCCTGTTTCCGTCGCCCCAGTTCCGCCGCGCCACCCGGCGTCAAGCCTGCCCCAAAACCCCGGTGCGGCTCTAGGGCGCGGCTCGCGGGGTGAACGCCGCCAGCGGGATGCGGATCCAGGTGGGCCGGTTGCGGGCCTCGTACACGACCTCGTACACCGCCTTCGACAGCTCGAACGCCCGCAGCAGCGCCGCGTCCCCGCGCGTGATCATGCCGCCGCCCTCGCCGTAGCCCTCCAGGAATGCCTCGCGGTTGCGGTCCGCCCACTCCTGCGCCCGGGGCTCCAGCTCCGCGGCCTGGGAGTGTCCGGCGAGCAGGTGGCGGGCCGCGTAGTCGAAGGAGCGCAGCATGCCCGCCACGTCCCGCAGCGGCGAGTACAACGCGCGCCGCTCGGCCAGCGGTTGCCCCGGCTCGCCCTCGAAGTCCAGCACCACCCAGTCGGTCGGCGTGCGCATGACCTGGCCCAGGTGGTAGTCGCCGTGAACGCGCTGCACGGGCACCTCGTGCGTGAGCAGGTCCACCTGGTGGTAGGCCTCCTCGATAACGCTCACATGCCCGCGCAGCTCGGGCACCTCCGCCACGGCCCGGCCCAGCCGGCGCCTGAAGGATTCCGCCATCCGCTTGACCTCGTGCGTCTCGATGACGTCCGTGGGGAAGGCGGCGGCCAGCTCGTGGTGCACGCGGGCGGTGGCGGCGCCGAGCCGCAGCGACTCGGCCGCGAAGTCGCCGCCCGCGTCGGCGGCCGTCACCTCGGGCAGTGACGCGTACAGGTCCCGCACGCTGGCCAGGGCGAGGTCCCAGCCGTCGTTCGCGTTGCACAGGAACTCCTGCATGATGGCGAGCGTGGTGTCCGTGCCGTCCAGGTCGGTCTCGATCCACCCGTACGGCTGCGCGATGTGCGGCGCGTCCCTGGCGGCCAGCGCGGTGACGATCTCCAGCTCGGGGTTGACGCCGGGGATGAGGCGGCGGAAGAGCTTGCAGATGTACGCGTCACCGAAGACGAGCGAGGTGTTGGACTGCTCCGCCCCCAGCACCAGGCTGCGCGGTGAGGTGTCGATGGTGACGCCGGGCACGTGCCGCAGGCGCAGGCCGTTGTGGGTCTGGTCGTGGGCCATGCCCTCGAGCAGCCAGCCGGTCCGCTCGAAGTCGTGGACGGCGTCGTAGAGGTAGGTGTCGCCCACCATGCCGATGAGCGCGTGCCCCAGGCGGTCGGGGAGCGAGGAACGCTCCCCGAGCAGGAGCTGGTAGCGGTCGCGCGAGCCCTCCTGCCACACGGCGACGATCAGATGTCTCAGGCCGGGTGTCAGCTCGACGTCCGACTCGACGGAGAGCTGGTCGATCGCGCGCCCCTTGCCACCGAACCAACGCTGGCGGCCGATCCATGCGGCAAGGAGCTCGTCGAGCACGTCCTACTCCTCCTGGGTGACGGCCGGCGGGAGTGTGAACCAGTAGAACCCATGCCCAGGCAGCGTCAAAAGATACGGAAGTTCGCCAATTGCCGGGAATGGAACTCCGCCCATGGTCTCCACGGGAGAGACCCCCACGAATCTCCGCAGGTCCAGCTCGACCGGCTGGGGGAAGCGTGACAAGTTGTTCACGCAGAGCATCCGGTCGTCGCCCAGTTCCCTGACGAACGCGAGCACGCTGGGGTTGGAGGAGTTGAGCTCCGCGTAGCCGCCGAGACCGAACACCGGGTGGCGTTTACGGATCTCGATCATGCGCTTGGTCCAGTGCAGCAGCGAACCGGCGTTCTTCTGCTGGGCCTCGACGTTGAGGCCCTGGTAGCCGTAGATCGGGTCCATGATGACCGGCAGGTAGAGCCGGCCGGGGTCGCAGTCGGAGAAGCCGGCGTTGCGGTCGGGGTCCCACTGCATGGGGGTGCGCACGCCGTCGCGGTCGCCGAGCCAGATGTTGTCGCCCATGCCGATCTCGTCGCCGTAGTAGAGCACGGGCGAGCCGGGCAGAGACAGGAGCAGGGCGGTGAACAGCTCGATCTGGTTGCGGTCGTTCTCCAGCAGGGGTGCCAGGCGGCGGCGGATGCCGACGTTCGCCCGCATACGGGGGTCCTTGGCGTATTCGGTGTACATGTAGTCGCGTTCTTCGTCCGTGACCATTTCGAGCGTCAGCTCGTCGTGGTTGCGGAGGAAGATCCCCCACTGGCAATTTTCCGGAATTTTCGGCGTTTGAGCCAGAATTTCGGAAATGGGGTAACGGGATTCCCGGCGGACGGCCATGAAAATGCGGGGCATCAGCGGGAAATGGAAGGCCATGTGGCATTCGTCCCCGCCACCCACTGGATCGCCGAAGTATTCCACCACGTCCGACGGCCACTGGTTGGCCTCGGCGAGCAGCACGCGGTCGGGATAGAGCCGGTCCACCTCGGACCTGATCCGCTTGAGGTACTCGTGCGTCCTCGGGAGGTTCTCGCAGTTGGTGCCCTCCTCCTCGAAGAGGTACGGCACCGCGTCCAGCCGGAACCCGTCGATGCCGAGGTCGAGCCAGAAGCGCAGCACCTCCAGCATGGCCTCCTGCACGTCGGGGTTCTCGTAGTTGAGGTCCGGCTGGTGGTGGAAGAAGCGGTGCCAGTAGTACTGGCCGCGCACCGGGTCGTAGGTCCAGTTGGAGGTCTCGGTGTCGATGAAGATGACCCGGGCGTCCTGGTAGCGCTCGTCGGTGTCGGACCACACGTAGAAGTCGCCGTACGGGCCCTCGGGGTCGTGCCGGGAGGCCTGGAACCACGGGTGGGCGTCGCTGGTGTGGTTCATGACCAGGTCGGCGATGACGCGCATGCCGCGCTTGTGTGCTTCGTCCACGAGCTTCACGAAGTCTCCGAGATCCCCGAACTCGGGGAGGATCTTCATGAAGTCCGCGATGTCGTAACCGCCGTCACGCAGCGGCGACTCGTACAGCGGCAGCAGCCACAGGCAGTCGACGCCGAGCCACTGGAGATAGTCGAGCTTGCTGATGAGCCCCCTGATGTCGCCGGTGCCGTCGCCGTTGGAATCGGCGAAACCCCGGATCAGGACCTCGTAGAAGAGCGCGCGTTTGTACCAGTAGGGATCGCGCGGCTTTTCCTCGTCGAAGGTGTTGGGAATGGGCGTGGTGGAGCTCATGAGCCACTCCGTGAGGGGCTCATGACGGAGGCGCTTTCACACACGTTGAAGACTCCCCGCTGAATTCAGTTCTACCGTGGCGCGGCTCGTACGGTGAGAATATGGGCAGGCTGGATGTGGGGGTCGAGGCGCACGTAGTTGCTCTGCCGCCAGCGGTACGACTCGCCCGACAGCTCGTCGTCCACGACGAACTCCGCGTTCCAGTCGAGCCCGATGGCAGGTAGGTCAAGATCAACGGTCGCCTCGTGGGTGTGGTACGGGTCCAGGTTGATGACCGCCAGAACCACGTCGCCCAGCCCGTGCCGTCGTGTGGCCGGGTCATAGGCGCCGGGCAGCCGCTTCGAGAAGCAGACGATGTCCGGTTGGTCGACCCTGTGGATCCGTAGATTACGCAATTCCTGCAGTGCCGGATGCGCTCTTCGGAACAAATTCAGGTGAGTGATGAAGGGGGCCAGGCTCCACCCCTCGCGTTCGGCCGTAACCCAATCACGAGGTTTGTACTGATATTTCTCGCTATCTAGGTATTCCTCGCTGCCTGGGCGTACCGGGATGTTCTCTATGAGTTCATATCCGGAATAAACCCCCCAGGTGGGGGCGCCGAGCGCGGCCAGCACCGCCCTGATCTTGAACGCCGGGACCCCGCCGTGCTGCAGGTACTCGTGCAGGATGTCCGGCGTGTTCACGAACAGGTTCGGCCGCAGGTAGGCGGAGGTCTCGTGGGAGAGCTCCGACAGGTAGTCCTCCACCTCGCCCTTGGCGTTGCGCCACGTGAAGTACGTGTACGACTGGTGGTAGCCGACCTTGGCCAGCGTGCGGAGCATCGCGGGACGGGTGAACGCCTCCGCCAGGAAGATCACGTCCGGGTCGGTGGTGTGGATGTCGGCGAGCAGCCGCTCCCAGAACGCGACCGGCTTGGTGTGCGGGTTGTCGACCCGGAAGATCCGCACGCCGTGGTCCATCCAGTGCCGCAGCACCCGCCTGACCTCGGCGTAGATGCCCTCGGGGTCCTTGTCGAAGTTGATCGGGTAGATGTCCTGATATTTCTTCGGCGGGTTCTCGGCGTAGGCGATGGAGCCGTCGGCCCTGATCGTGAACCACTCGGGGTGCTCCTTCACCCACGGGTGGTCCGGCGAGCACTGGAGCGCGAAGTCGAGCGCGACCTCCATGCCCAGCTCCCTGGCCCGGCCCACGAAGACGTCGAAGTCCTCGATCGTGCCCAGGTCGGGGTGGACGGCGTCGTGGCCGCCGTCCTCGGAGCCGATGGCCCAGGGCGAGCCGGGCTCGTCGGGCTCGGGGCTGAGCGTGTTGTTGCGGCCCTTGCGGAACGTCGTCCCGATGGGGTGGACGGGCGGCAGGTAGACGACGTCGAAGCCCATCTTGGCGATGGCCGGCAGCCGCTTGGCAGCAGTCTGGAAATTTCCGGACTTGGAGATGCCGGCCTCGTTGACCACCGCGCCTTCCGACCTGGGGAAGAACTCGTACCACGAGCCGTACAGCGCCCTGCGCCGGTCCACCCTGACCCGGTGCGACTTCGACCTGGTCACCAGCTCCCGCAGCGGGTGCGAGTCCAGCAGCGCGGCCGTCTCCGGCAGCTGCGCGATCGACAGCCGGGCCCTCGGGTCCAGGTCCTCGTCACGCAGCGTGGCGGAGACCCCCAGCAGGGCCGCCCGGTGCCCGCAGGCGCTCTCGCCGCCGCTCCCGTTCTTCGAGCCGTTGGGGCTCTGGCCCTTCGGCCGCTCGTTGGGGCAGTCTGCCGCCCGCACGGCCCTGGCCGCCCGCTCGAACAGCCGGGCCCCCTCCTCGCACATGAGGTCGACGTCCATGCCACGCGGGATCTTGATCTCGGCGTCGTGCAACCACGTGCTGATCGGGTCGCTCCACGCCTCCACCCGGAACAGCCAGTCACCCTCGGCGGGCAGGCTCACGTCCACGCCCCAGCGGTCGGTGCCGGGCGCGAGCTCGCGCATCCGTCTCAGCCGCCCGCGCTGCCCGTCGGGCGAGG
Organism: Nonomuraea phyllanthi; assembly: GCF_006334985.2. Lineage (GTDB taxonomy): Bacteria > Actinomycetota > Actinomycetes > Streptosporangiales > Streptosporangiaceae > Nonomuraea > Nonomuraea phyllanthi. Next base: position 385,894 of record NZ_VDLX02000007.1, on the reverse strand, counting down.
TGAGCACCACTCCTGCGGCCACGGCGTCGTGGCCCTCTCGGAAGACGGTGGCCGAGACCTGGAAGGTCTCGCCGGCGACCGCCTTGGCGGGCCACTGCCCGCAGTCGACGACGGGGGAGATGTCCGTGATGGGAATTCGTCCGATCATCGCATTCAAGGGTTTGCGGAGGCGCGCTCGGCGCCACCGGAGGCTTTCCGTACGGGTGCAGGCGTTCGTGTCGGGTCCAGACGGGTGCCGGTGCGGGCCCGGCGACCGGTGGTGGGTCGCCGACCGTATCCGGCCATGACAACGATCCTCGCATGTAAATTGTGGACAGCAGTGGATAGACCTCCCGAGTGTGTCCGCGGGAGAGCCAACATTGAGGAAAGTTGCCCCAATAGTCCCTCTTCATGCTTGCTCCTGGCAGGGGTTTGAACGGCCCTCGCCGGGGTGAAGGACTGACGAGGTCCCTCCTAGCCCGTAGGGTGCAGAAACGTGAGAGCTATCCGCCGGTTTACCGTCCGCACCGTCCTGCCCGCGGAGCTGGCCGCCCTCGGCGAGCTCGTGCACAATCTCCGCTGGTCATGGCACCCGGAGACGATGGACCTCTTCGCCGAGGTCGATCCCGGCCTCTGGGAGCAGGTCGGGCACGACCCCGTGGCCCTGCTCGGCGCCGTCACCCCGGCCCGGCTCAGAGAGCTGGCCGCCGACCGCCGCTTCCTGCGCCGCCTCGCGGACGCGGCCGACGACCTGCGCGAATACATGACCTCGCCGCGCTGGTACCAGACGCTGCCCGACGGCGCGCGGGCCATCGCCTACTTCTCGCCCGAATACGGCATCGCCGCCGCGCTCCCGCAGTATTCGGGCGGCCTCGGCATCCTGGCCGGCGACCACCTCAAGGCGGCCAGTGACCTGGGCGTGCCGATCCTCGCGGTCGGCCTGCTCTACCGGCACGGCTACTTCACGCAGTCGCTGTCGCCCGAGGGCTGGCAGCTGGAGCACTATCCGTCGCTCGACGCGGGCGGCCTGCCGCTCACCCTGCTCAAGGAGGCCGGGGGCGAGCCGGTCAAGATCCGCATCGGCCTGCCGGGCGAGCGCGAGCTGCACGCCCAGGTGTGGGTGGCGCAGGTGGGCCGGGTGCCGCTGCTGCTGCTCGACTCCGACGTGGCCGACAACGACACCGCCGCCCGCGACGTCACCGACCGCCTCTACGGCGGCGGCACCGACCACCGGCTCATGCAGGAGCTGCTGCTCGGCGTCGGCGGCGTGCGCGCGATCAGGGCGTACTGCCAGATCACCGGGCACGCCGAGCCCGAGGTGTTCCACACGAACGAGGGCCACGCCGGGTTCCTCGGCCTCGAGCGCATCCGCGAGCTGACCGAGTCGCGGCTCTCGTTCGACGAGGCGCTGGAGGCCGTGCGTGCGGGCACGGTGTTCACCACGCACACGCCCGTCCCGGCGGGCATCGACCGCTTCCCCGTCGACATGATCGAGCGCCACTTCGGCGGCTCCAACGCCTGGCCGACCGTTCCCGTCGGGCGCATCCTGGCGCTCGGCGCCGAGGCCGATCCCGGCCGGTTCAACATGGCGGTCATGGGCATGCGGCTGGCCCAGCGGGTCAACGGCGTGTCGGAGCTGCACGGCCGGGTCAGCCGGGAGATGTTCAAGGACCTGTGGCCCGGGTTCGACGTGGACGAGGTCCCGATCGGCTCGATCACCAACGGCGTGCACGCCTCCACCTGGGTCGGCCGGGAGTTCATGGAGCTGGCCGGGCGGGAGTTGCCCGCGCTGCTGGAGCGGGCCCGCGGCTGGGAGGGCATCCAGAAGATCGCCGACGGCGACATCTGGCAGATCAGGGGCACGCTGCGCAGGCGGCTGGTCGAGGGCGCCCGGGTGCGGCTGCGCAAGTCGTGGCGCGAGCGGGGCGCCTCCGACGCCGAGCTCGGGTGGATCGACGACGCGCTCGACCCCGAGGTGCTGACCATCGGCTTCGCCCGGCGCGTGCCGTCGTACAAGCGGCTCACGCTGATGCTGCGCGACCCCAAGCGGCTGACCGAGCTGCTGCTCGACCCGGACAGACCAGTGCAGATCGTCATCGCCGGCAAGGCGCACCCCGCCGACGAGGGCGGTAAAAAGCTCATCCAGCAGATCGTCAAGTTCGCCGACCAGCCGACCGTGCGCCACCGCATCGTCTTCCTGCCCGACTACGACATGGCGCTCGGCCAGCTCATGACCCAGGGCTGCGACGTGTGGCTGAACAACCCGCTGCGCCCGCTGGAGGCGTCCGGCACGTCCGGGATGAAGTCCGCCCTGAACGGCGGGCTCAACCTGTCGATCCGCGACGGCTGGTGGGACGAGTGGTACGACGGCACCAACGGCTGGGCGATCCCGACCGCCGACGGCGTGACCGACCCCGACCGGCGCGACGCGCTGGAGGCCGCCGCCCTCTACGACCTGATCGCGCACGAGGTGTCCGACCGGTTCTACGACCGGGCCTTCGACGGGCTGCCGCGCCGCTGGATGGAGATGGTCAAGCACACCCTCGCCTCGCTGGGGCCGAAGGTGCTGGCCGGGCGCATGCTGCGCGACTACGTCGTCGGCCTGTACACCCCGGCCGCCGCCTCGGCCAGGGCGCTGTCGGCCGAGTCGTACGCCCCGGCGAAGGCGTTCGCCGCCTGGAAGGTCCGGGTCGCCCAGGCCTGGCCCGGCGTGCGGGTGGAGCACGTCGAGGCCTCGGGCGTCGGCGAGGCGCCGGAGGTGGGCGCCCGCGTCGAGCTGCGCGCCACGGTCGCGCTCGGCGACCTGGAGCCCGAGGACGTGCTGGTCGAGGCGGCCTACGGCAAGGTCGGCCCGCACGACGAGCTGGCGAGCCCCACCTACGCCAGGCTCTCCGTCGCGTCGATGGACGACGACCGGCGCGCCCACTACACCGGTGAGATCCCGCTCGACCGTACGGGGGCGTTCGGCTACACGGTCCGGGTCGTGCCGTACCACCCGCTCGCGGCCACCCCGGCGGAGCTCGGGCTCATCGCCGTGCCCGAGGAACCCGTGGGCATGACCAACGGCACGCTCAGGTAAAACGGGCGGCATAATCGGGACGTGGACGACAGCGGCAACGGCCTGCGGGCCGACACTCTGGTGGCCACGGTCCGCGGTGTGCTGCCGTCCCTGACGCCGGCCGCGCAGACCGTCGCCCGGCTCATCCTCGAAGATCCCGCCACGGTGGCGAGGAGCACCATCACGGAGCTCTCGGCCGCCTCGGGCACCAGCGAGGCCACGATCGTGCGCACCGCCAGGCTGCTCGGGTTCGCGGGCTATCCGCAGCTGCGGCTGGCCTTAGCCGCCGCCGCGGCGCAGCCCGACCGGCTCGTGCCCGGCGACCTCGCGCCCGACGACCCGCTGTCGGAGGTGATCCAGAAGGTGGCGCGGGCCGAGTCGGAGGCGATCAACGACACGGTCGCCCAGCTGACCTCCGAGCGGCTGGGGCTGGTCGTCGACGCCATCGCGGGCGCCCGGCGGATCGACGCCTACGGCGTGGGCGCCTCCGGCCTGGTGGCCGAGGACGTCGCCCAGAAGCTGCTGCGCATCGGGCTGTCCAGCCACGCCTTCCAGGACGCGCACCTGGCGCTGACCAGCGCGGTGCTGCTCAGGGAGGGCGATGTGGCGATCGGCATCAGCACCTCGGGAGAGACGCCCGACGTGATCGAGCCGCTCACCCGGGCCGGCGAGGCCGGGGCCACCACGGTCGCCATCACCAACAACCCGCGCTCGTCCATCGCAGAGCTGGCCGAACACGTGCTGATCTCCGCCGGGCGCGAGACGGAGTTCCGTCCCGGCGCCCTGGCCAGCAGGATCAGCCAGCTCCTCGTCGTCGACTGCGTGTTCGTCGGCGTCGCCCAGCGCACCTACGACTCCTCCCAGGAGGCGCTCGCGAGCACCAGGCGCGCCGTCAAGGAGTTCACCAGGCGAACGACACCCGCACGTCGTCAGCCTTGACGAACATCACGCGGTGGCCGAACTGGATCTCCAGATACTTCGTCCTGCCCCGCACCACCTTGTGGTCCGCCAGGTCGAAGGTGACCGCGCGGTAATACTCCGTGGCGGCGGGGCCCGCCAGGGTGTACTTCTCGCCCGCCGAGAACGTGTACTGCAGCGGCGTCACCGCCTGGTACGGGATGTCCGCCGGGTAGGCCTCCTGCTCCGGGTAGGCCCTGCCGTACACCGGGACCGTGGCCTTGCCGGGCTTCGGCGTGACCACGAGGCCCGCCGACGGGACGGCTGTCGGCGCGCTCGCCGGGTTGTGGAACCACGCCTTCTGGCCGAGGTACCAGATGGCGGTCCAGTCGCCCTGGCGGTCGGCCACGGCGAAGCGCTGGCCGGTGGTGGCGCGGGCGCTGTGGTCGTACACGCTGTAGAGGGAGCCGCCGGTCGGGTGCTTGCCGATGTCCTTGACCAGCGGCGCGTCGTCCCTGGGCTCGGTGCGGAGCCAGACGGTGCTCGCGGGGAGGGGCGGGCAGTCGGCTTCGGGGTTCGCGCGGTCGCATCCGTAGAAGTACGGCTTGTTCGTCGCGAAGTCCGGCTTGATCATGATTGATCCGGCGTTGGGGCCGCCGAAGCGGTGCAGCGGCGCGCCCATCAGCTGGAAGTAGTGCGCCCAGTCCCAGAACGGCCCGGGGTCCTCGTGCATGCCCTGCACGGTCGTCGGCAGCGTGCCGGGCACGTTGTCGTGGCCCAGGATGTGGGCCCGGTCGAGCGGCACGGCGTAGCGGAGGGCCAGGTAGCGGACCAGTCGCGCGCTCGACCGGTACATCGCCTCGGTGTACCACGTGGCGCCCTCGGCCAGGAAGCCCTCGTGCTCGATGCCGATGGACTTGGCGTTGATGTACCAGTTGCCGGCCTGCCAGCCGACGTCCTTGGCCTTGATGTGCTGGGCGATGTGGCCGTCGGTGGAGCGGATGGAGTACTGCCAGCTCGCGCCGTAGTTCGGGTCCTGGTTGAGCCGGATGGACGGCTCGAAGTACCCCTCCATGTCGTGGATGACGATGTAGTCGATCTTCTGGCTGGACGGCCGGTTCGCCAGGTCGTAGTGACCGTAGTCGTCAGGGGGCAGTTCCTGGTACGCGGACGGGATCCACTCGCAGGAGACCGAGGCGGGGCACTCCACGCCGTCGGTCCTGGACGGGCGCAGACCGAGCTTCTCCAGCCACTTCTCGATCTTCTCCAGGCCCGGCACCGCCGGCAGGGCGACCTTCTGCCCGTCGTCGGTGGTCCGCGCGGCGCCGTTCTTGATCGTCGCGAACACCTCGTCGGCGAAGAACTTCGCCGCGCCCGTCTCCTCGGCCCCGCTGTACTTCGCGACCGCGCCGTACCACTGGCCCGGGTCGTCGCTCAGCGGCGCGCCGAGCGACTTCTGGTAGTCGGCGAGCAGCGCGGCGCCGCCGCGGATGTTGGCGGCGGCGTCGGAGCGCAGGCGCTCGCGGCTCTCGCCGGTCAGCTCCGCGGCCTTGTCCATGGTGCGCAGCGCGGCGGGAATGTCGGCGGGGGCCGCCGAGGTCGTGGGCGCGGGCAGCGGGCGGCTCTCGTCGCCGCGCGCGTCCTCCTCGCCCTGGCCGTGGTGGTTGGACGCGGCGAAGGAGGCGGCGTCGGTCAGGTGCATGGGCCCGAACCCGGCGCTGTTGGACGGCTGCCCGGCGTGGGCGTCCCAGCGGGACTCCAGGTACGACACACCGAGCAGGACGCTCTCCGGCACCTTGAACTCCCGCGCGGCCGCCGCGAAGGCCTCCTGGCGGTCGGCCGGCTCGTCGGCGTGGGCGGCGGGGGTGAGGGCTAAGGGCAGGAGGGCGACCACGGAGATCGCCAGTAGTCGGCGCATGAACCACTCCTTGGGCTGGGGGGTCACGTAGTGCAGTTCAGCGTCTCAACATTTTCCTTCTTAGGCGAGATCTTTACGAAAGAATTCTTCACCTGTTAAGGGCTACGGGATGAGGACGACCTTACCCGTGGTGGCCCGGGATTCCAGGGCGGCGTGGGCGGCCGCGGCCTCGGCGAGCGGGAACGCCTGCACCGCGGGTGTGAGCGTGCCGTCGGTGGCCGCCGCGAGCGCGCGCACCTCGTAGCGGGGCCTGGTGTCCGGCTCGCTGAGCAGCGTCATCAGCGCGTTCGTCACCGTGAGGCCGCGCTTTTCGACCGTCTCGGGGTCCGGGCGGAAGACCTGGGACGAGGCGTTGCCGATGGTCACGTACCGGCCGCCGTCGGCCAGCAGTTCGAACGCGGCGCGCGCCTTGTCGCCCCCGACCCCGTCGAGCAGGGCCGTGACCTCGCGGCCGCCCAGCTCCGCCGCGACGCTTTCCGCCCAGGAGGGCCGGTCGTAGTCGACGGCGAGGTCCGCGCCGAGCTCGCGCACGGCCGCCACCTTGGCGGGGCCGCCCGCCGCGCCGATCACCTTGGCCCCGAGGTCGCGCGCGTACTGGACGACCAGGCGGCCGATGCCGCCGGCCGCCGAGGTGACCAGCACGACGTCGGACGGGGTCAGCTCGGCCACGTCCAGGAACTGCAGCGCCGTCACCCCGGTGACGATCATGGCGACCGCCGTCTCGTGGCCGATCGTGATCGGGTGGACCGACGCCACGTCCGCCACCGCCAGCTCCGCGTAGCCCCCGGGCCGGCCGGACGCGGTCACCACGTCCCGCCCGATCCAGGACGGATCCACTCCGGGGCCCACCTCGTCCACCCGCCCCGCCACCTCGCCACCGAAGATCGTCGGGAGCTCGGGCTGCGGCGGCAGCGACTCTCCGGCGCGGCCCGACCGCAGCACCGTCTCGACCAGGTGCACGCCGGCCGCCTTCACGGCGATGCGCACCTGCCCGGGGCCGGGCACGGGATCGGGCACGGTCTCGTAGCTCAGGTTCGTGGCGGGGCCGAAGGCGTGCAGGACGACGGCGTGCATGGTGCTCTCCCGGATACGGCGATCGATTCGCCTCCGAGGCTGCAACCTCAACCTTGCTTGATGTCAACTTCCGGGAAACTTGATCGGCTTCTTGACGGCGGGCGCCGCGTCAGGAGTGATCGCTTCCATCGGGACCGGTGACTATGAGGGACGAGGCCGTCACGGAGGAGACCATCAGGGCAGCCGGGCGCGGTAGACGTCCCTGGCGCGCTCGTAGACCTCCAGATGGTCGTCCAGCTGCGCCGCGCTCTCGAACGTGCCGAACTCCCGCAGCACGACCTCCAGCCGGTCCAGCCACGCCAGGCACCACCGCACGTCCGCCTCCCTGGCCACGTGCGCGCCCGCGACGTCCACGTACACCGGACTCGTGTGGGCGTACGCGCCGGCCCCGTGCAGGGCGCGCGGATGCGGCCCGCCCGAGGCGACCCCCACCACGTACGTCGGCTCGCCCGCCTCCATCGTGGCGGTCAGCCGCCCGGGCGGCCCCTGGGCCAGCACGCCGTCGGCGGTGCGGATCTCCAGCGACTCCACCTCGGGCCCGACCGAGGTGAGCACGATCTCCACCCACTGCCCCGGCGCGAGCTCCAGCGTGTCGCCGGGCCCGTGGCCGTTCACGGCGAGCTCCAGCCACGGGCCGGTGGTGGCGAAGGTGCGGCCGAGCAGGATCGCCTCGGCGTACGACTCGGCGGTGAGCGGGCCGGCGACGTTCGCGTACACGCGCTCCCAGCCGGGCGGGCTGGACGCGGTGCCGCGGCGGCAGAAGGACAGCACGGCGTCGGTGCCCGCGGTCACCGCGAGCCGGTTGCCCGCGCCGATGAGGCGGCGGTAGACGCTCGCCGTGGCCTGCACCGAGGAGTGGTTGAGCACGTCGAGGGTGTCGATCAGGCCGAGCGCGGCGTCCGCGACGATCTCCCTGGCCGCGCAGTCGCGCCCGCTGTCCAGCACGACGTCCGGCGGGTCGTCGTCGGCGAACGCGGTGTGGAACGGGTGCCCGTACCCCGTCAGCCCGCCGAGCGCCCGCAGCTCCTCCAGCGCGACCGTGTTGGGCGGCCAGTCGGCCGTGCCCTCGAACCCCGTGTGGTAGCGCCGCGGCGGCTGCCGCAGGCCGAACGCGCTGACGTGCCCGACGACGTCGTTGCGGTACTCGACGCCGATCCTGGCCAGGTGGCGCTCGTCGGACCACGGCAGGTCCTCGCCCGCCCAGTGCGCCAGCGCCTCGGCGTCGTAGACGCGACCGCTCGCGACGTTGCCCGCCACGAGGTTGAGCACGTGCAGGTCCTCGCCGTGCTGAGCCGCCGCGGCCAGCGCGGGTGCGGCGGGCTCCTCGCCCATCCAGTTGAGGTGGACGTGCAGGTCGCCGCCGTACCAGCCGCGGGCCGCCGCGTCGTAGAGGCGCTCGGGCGCCAGCTCGACCAGCGTCTCGGTGCCCGCCTTCGGGGTGAGGGTCACCTCGGACGTGGTGTACTCCATGCCCCTGGTCACCGTGACCGTGATCGGCTCGGCGGGCACCGCGACCACGAGGTCGTCGCCGTGGAAGTACGGGTTGCGGTGGGCGTCCCTCTTGGGCGGGGCGCCCTCGGGGTACCAGCCCTGCCCGTTCGCGCCCGTCACGCTCCACCGGCACGGGAAGCCCGCCCGCACCCTGATCGTGGCCGCCTCCGCCCGCCTGCACAGCGGCGACAGGTCGACCTCGCGCCCGTCCACGCTGACCTCCCGCTCCAGCGGGACGATCCGGGCGCCGCGCGGGGGCACATCGTACGGCGTGCCGTCCACGACGACCGTCACGGGCTCGTCCGTGGCGGAGTCCAGCAGCAGCGAGGTGCGGAACGGCTCCGCGCCCAGCACCACCTGCCGGTCGGCCTCCAGCGCGACCCCGCCGGGCGTCAATCGCAGCGCCGCCAGGTTGTCCAGCACGTCGCCCGCGAGCGCGTCGCGCACCACCCGCTCGGGATCCACCTCGTGGAGATGCTGCTCGATCTCCTCCGGCGAATAGCGTTCGGCGAGCTGCCGTCGCGCGGCGTTCCAGTAGGTGTAGCGGCGGTCGAGGAACACGGTGGCCCAGGCCTGGGCGACATAGGAGATGGGCGGCTCGCCCCAGCACGGACCGTGGGCGTCACGCAGCGCACGGTAGTCGGCCAGCGCGCGGGCCACGGGGGCGGGAAACAGCGGATCGTCACTCATCGGACACTCCCTGGATCGGACGCGTCGCCATAGTGACACGAATCGCCGTCTGGGGGCAGGGGGATGACATGAGGGACATCATCGATCGCGAAGCCGTCCAGGACCTCGTCGCCACCGGGGAGGCGCAGCTCGTCGAGGTGCTTCCGGCGGAGGAGTACGCGTGGGCGCACCTGCCCAAGGCGGTGAACCTGCCGCTGGGCTCCCTCGACTCGGCGGCGGGCGAACTGGACAAGGAGCGGCCGGTCATCGTCTACTGCCACGACTGGCTGTGCGACCTGAGCCCGCGGGCCGCGCGCAGGCTCGACCGGCTCGGGTTCCCCGAGGTGCACGACTACGTGGCGGGCAAGATGGACTGGCTGGCGGCGGACCTGCCGTACGAGGGGAGCGCCGAGCTGGTGTCGCGGAACACGCGCCGTGACCCCGTGACGGCCGCCCCGGCCGACCCGCTGGACGAGCTCACCGAGCGCATCATCGGCGACCCGGCCGGGGTGGCCGTCGTGGTGGACGAGGACGACGTGGTTCAGGGCGTGGTCGGGTCGCGCGAGCTTAAGGGCGCCGGCACGGGCGGCACCGCCGAGCGGGTCATGCGCGTCGGCGTGACGACCGTGCGGCCGAGCGAGGAGCTGGGACCGCTGGTCCAGCGCATGGACCGGGCCAAGGTGGACCACGTCGTCGTCACCCAGGCGAACGGCAGGCTCGTCGGCCTGTTCGGGCTGGGCGACGTGCGCCCGCCCGAATCAGAGTCCGACCTGGGCTGACCCCGGGCTGATTTCGGGCCGGCCCCGGAGCCGCCGGGACGGCCCCGGGACGGCCGCGGGATGGTCCGGGAGTGGCTATGCCCGGTTCAGGCGGAACGCGGGCTGCCCCGGCGAGCCCGGCTGCGCGTCGAGCGACTTGTCGTCGAGGATGGGCGCCACGTCCTCCGCGACGAAGACCCGCACGTCCTCCTTCTGGACGACCTGGTCACCCGCCTGCGGCGTGCTCGCGAGCGACAGTTCGAGCGTTCCCGCCTCGTCGGGCTTGGGTGAGATGCGCAGGCCGGCGTCGGCGGGCACGTCCTCGCCGACCATCAGATCGCGGATCGCCTCCACGGCGTTGTCGGTCAAGGTCAGCACGGCGAACTCCTTCGTCATCGGCTTTCTCGTCGGCGAACCCTCAGGACGGGCCGCCTCCTCCCGACCCCTGCCCGAAATCCGGCATGTCACGACTGGTCCCGGGTAGCGGTGGCGGCATGGGGAAGAACGAAGCCGTCGTGGACGTCCTGCTCGACCGCTACGGCCGGACGTTCGCCAAGGAGAGCGGCATCAAGCTCGCCGACCAGCCCAAGCCGCTGTACCAGCTGCTGGTCCTGGCCACCCTGCTGAGCGCCCGCATCTCGGCCGACGTCGCGGTGGCGGCGGCCGTGGAGCTGTTCAAGGCCGGGTACGGCACGCCGAAGGCCATGCGCGAGGCGAGCTGGCAGGACCGGGTGGACGCCCTGGGCCGCGGCCACTACCGCCGCTACGACGAGCGCACCTCGACCATGCTGGGCGAGGGCGCCGAGCTGCTGATGGAGCGCTGGAAGGGCGACCTGCGCCGGCTGCGCGAGGAGGCCGGCGGGGAGGACCGCAGGATCAGGCAGCTGCTGATGGAGTTCCCGGGCATCGGGCCGACCGGGGCCGACATCTTCCTGCGCGAGGTGCAGGCCGTGTGGCCGCAGGTCGCGCCGCACCTGGATCAGAAGGTCCTGGACGGGGCGGAGAAGCTGGGGCTGCCGCGCCAGGAGCGCCGGCTGGCGGGGCTGGCCCACTCGAACGACGAGCTGGCCCGGCTGTCGGCCGCGCTCGTACGCGTGTCGCGCAGCAAGAAGACGGTGGACGAGGTGATGTCGGCGGCGGCCCGCTGACGCGCCGCGGCGGGCCCGCGCTCACGGCCGCGCTCACGGCCGCGCTCACGGCCGCAGTCACGGCCGCTCTGTTAGGTTCGCCTCATGGGTGAGTTTGTGAGCGTCGAGGTGGCCGACCAGATCGCCACGATCCGTCTTGACCGTCCGAAGATGAACGCACTCAACGGCCAGGTCCAGCGCGAGATCGCCGAGGCCGCGCGCGAGGTCGACGCCGACCCGCAGGCGCAGGCGGTGATCCTCTACGGCGGCGGGAAGGTCTTCGCGGCGGGCGCCGACATCAAGGAGATGGCCGACATGTCGTACGCCGACATGGCTGCCCACTCCCGCACGCTCCAGGCCTGCTTCACCGAGGTCGCGAGGATCGGCAAGCCGGTCATCGCCGCCATCACCGGCTACGCCCTGGGCGGCGGCTGCGAGCTCGCCCTCTGCGCCGACTTCAGGGTCGCGGGCGAGTCGGCCAAGCTGGGCCAGCCGGAGATCACGCTCGGCATCATCCCCGGCGCCGGAGGCACGCAGCGCCTGCCCCGCCTGATCGGCCCGGCCAGGGCCAAGGACCTGATCTTCACGGGCCGGCACGTCGCCGCCTCCGAGGCGCTCGCGATGGGCCTGGTGGACCGGGTGGTGCCCGACGAGCAGGTCTACACGGCCGCCCTGGAGTGGGCCGCCACGTTCGTCGGCGGCCCCACGGTCGCGCTCCGCGCCGCCAAGCAGGCCGTCGACCAGGGCCTGGAGGTCGATCTCGACACGGGCCTCGAGGTGGAGCGCCTGCAGTTCTCCGGACTGTTCGCCACGGACGACGCGAGGGCCGGCATGCGGGCGTTCGCGGAGAAGGCCAAGCCCAAATTCACAGGTCGTTGAGCGGGACGCCCGACCCGTTCGGATAGCTCGTCCTTTCAGGCGCTGGTTTGCCAGTATGGTGGCGTTTCATGATGCGCGTCCTCGTCCCAGCCCGGCTCCGGAAGGCCGTGCGTACGTGGTTCGACTCCCGCTACATCTCGATCTCCGATCACCGTCAGGACATCAGGGACGCGCTGTGGGAGGTCCAGACGCTGCGGCGGGAGGTGGCGACCCTCCAGGGCGAGGTCGAGCGCCTCAGGAACGCCCGCCCGCCGGCCGCGCCCAAGCCTGACACCAGGAAGATCGACGAGGCGCACCGGCTGGCCCAGGAGACCGCCAAGGCGCTGGACGGCGTGCTCCAGAACGAGGTCCTGGTCTGGCAGGCCATCGACGACCTGCGCGCCGGCAGCGCGTCGGGCACGGGCTCCGGCAGGCCGGGGGAGCAGCCGTGCGCGTGACCTGGACGGGCACCGCTCTGACCTTCCGCCTCGACGCCGAGGACGAGATCACGGGCAAGGCGTCCGACGATCATCCGATCAAGCTCGCCATCAACTCCTGCTCCATCGGCGGCGTCCCCGACGACGCCCACCCTGACCTCTTCGCCCTCGCCGCCTGGACGGTCGTGGCGCCGTGGACCAGGAAGCGGATCGTGTTCGACCGCGCCATCTCCGCCGAGGTGGCCGAGGAGCTGTACGCCGGGTGGGGCGTCAAGGCCGGCCCGGTGGGCGCGGAGCCGCGCCGGGCGGGGAGCAGGCTCGCGATCTCGTACAGCGGCGGCGCCGACTCCGTGGCGGCGGCGGCCATCCACCCCGAGGCGCCGTTCGTGCACTTCCGCCGCGTGCCCCACCCGAGGGTGCCCAACCGCTGGTCGCACTACCGCTCCGACGTGCTGGCCAAGCTCGCCGCGAGGACCGGGCGGGAGCTGAGCACGGTCACGTCGGACCTGGAGTTCACGCTGGCCGAGCCGCGCCCCGGCTACCCGGAGCACCACGCCGTCGCGGCGGGCGCGCTGCTGCTGGCCGACCAGCTGGACCTCGGCGGGCTGGGCTTCGGCTACGAGCTCGGCTCGCGCTGGCTCGGCGGGGGCCGCTACCTGTGGCGCTACACCCCCGACAACCCCATGTGGTCGCCGCACGGACGGTGGGGCCGGCTGTTCGCGGCCGTCGGGGTGCACATCGTGCTGCCCGTCGGCGGGGTGAGCGAGGCGACCACGATGCGCCTGGCGCTCGGCTCCGGCCTCAAGGACTACGTCCGCTGGTGCCTGCGCGGAACGAACGGCCCGTGCCGTACGTGCGGGAAGTGCCTGTACAAGGAGCTCATCCAGGCCGCCGTCGAGCGCCGCCCGCTCGACACCCCGATCACCGCCGACCAGCCGGTCGCGCGCAAGTGGCTCAAGAAGCCGCCGTACGGCGGGATGGAGATGGTCCAGTACGGGCTGGCCCGCGTGCCCGGCATCGAGAAGACGCTGTTCGCGGGCACGCTCGACTACTTCGACGTCACGGAGGAGTCGACGCGCTGGCTCGACCACTGCTACCCGCGGGCGCTCGGCGAGATCCCCGAGCCGTGGCGCGGCGAGGCGACGGCGTTCATGAAGGAGCACGTCGGGCTGATGGCGGAGGACGAGATCCGCAAGGTGGAAACATGGGGCTCCTGACCCCGCAGGTGAGGAGTGAGGACGCGTGAAGGTTTATCTGTCGGTCGACATGGAGGGCGTGACCGGCCTCACCGACCCCGAGGAGATGCACGCCGGCAAGCGCGGCTACGAGCGCGGCTGCGAGCTGATGACCGCCGACGCCAACGCCGCCGTGGAGGGGGCGTTCGAGGCCGGGGCGTCGGCCGTGCTGGTCAACGACGCGCACGGGTCCACGAAGAACCTCCGGATCGACCTGCTGGACCCCAGGGCGAGCCTCATCCGCGGCCCGGGGAAGGCCCAGCGCATGGCCCAGGGCCTCGACGGGTCGTTCCAGGCCGCGTGCTTCGTCGGCTACCACGCCCGCGCGGGCGTCCAGGACGGCGTGCTCAACCACACCTGGATGGGCAAGGAGATCCAGAACGTCTACCTCAACGGCGAGCTGTGCGGCGAGACGCGGCTCGTGGCGGCGTGCGCCGGGTTCCACGGGGTGCCGGTCGCGGTCGTGACCGGCGACGAGGCCGTCGGCGAGGAGGCGCGCGCGGTGCTGGGCGACGTCGAGACGGTGGCGGTCAAGAAGGGCATCGACAGGTTCTCGGCCGAGCTGCTGCCGCCCGCCGTCGCGCAGGCCCGGATCCGTGAGGCCACGGCGCGGGCACTGCGCCGGTTGAGCGACTTCACGCCGTACGAGGTGCCGGCGCCGTACACCTTGGGGGTGGAGTGGAACTCCACCGCCATCGCCGCCGCCGTGGCCCTCGTGCCGGGGGTGAAGCAGGTGGGGTCGCGCCACACGGAGTTCACGACGGACGACTTCACCCAGATCATGGCGCTGTTCGGCATCTTCGCCACCATCGGCGGCCAGGTCGCCTGCGGCAGCGGTCCGTACGGCTGAGGCCGCGAGAGCAAGGAGAGCGTGAGGTGGAAGGGGCGGCGCTGACCCGGCGGGGGCTGCTGGTCGGGATCGGCGCGGTGGGCGGCGCGGGAGCCATGTACGCCGCCATGGGCGCGCTGGGCCTGGCGCCGTCCGAGCAGGACAAGAAGTTCGTCGCGCCCAGGGCGGGCGACTTCAGCCTGCGCGGCAAGGGGGCGGCCACGGTCGTGATCCTCGGCGCAGGGGTGGCGGGGCTGACGGCCGCGTACGAGCTGGGCAAGGCCGGCTACGACTGCACGCTGCTCGAAGCGGCGGACCGGGCGGGCGGGCGGAACCTGACGCTGCGCGGCGGCGACCGGCTGGACGAGCTGAACGGCCCCACCCAGGACGTGACGTTCGGGCAGGGCGTGTACTTCAACGCCGGTCCGGCCAGGATCGCCCCCTGGATGGTGACCCTCGACTACTGCCGCGAGCTGGGCATCCCCATCGAGACGTTCATCAACGACAACGCCGCCGCCTACGTGCACACCAACGGCAGGACGGTGCGGTCGCGCACTGCCCGAGCCGACATGTACGGATATGTCGCGGAGCTGCTGGCCAAAGCGACAAATATCGGAGCGCTGAACAGGACCATCACCAAGGCCGACCAGGAGACGCTGCTCGACTTCCTGAGAAGGTTCGGCGACCTGGGCCCCAAGCTCGAGTACGAAGGGTCCATGCGCCGCGGTTTCACGAAATATCCGGCAGTCGACCTGGGCACCCCGCTCGACCTCCCCGGCTCCCTCCACCAGGTCCTCGCCGCCGGCACCGGCCGCGCCATCACCAACAACTTCGGCTACGACCAGGCCACCCCCATGTTCCAGCCCGTCGGCGGCATGGACGCCATCGTCGCCAGGCTCACGGAGGCGGTCGGCCAGGAGCGGATCAAGACCGGCGCCAGGGTCACCAAGATCACGAATCTGCACGACGGCGTGGAGGTCGTCCACGAGGGCGGCAGCGTCAAGGCCGACTACTGCATCGCCGCCCTCCCGCCCCACATCCTCGCCAAGATCCCGCACAACCTCGGCGCCCAGGTCACCACCGCGCTCAGGGCCCCGGTCCCGGTCGCCGCCGGCAAGATCGGCTTAGAGTACGGCACGCGCTGGTGGGAGCTGGAGGACCGCATCTACGGCGGCGTGACCGAGACCGACCTGGACATCGCGCACATCTGGTACCCGTCCCACGACTACCACGCCGAACGCGGCCTCCTCGTCGGCTACTACAACCACGAGAGGGACGCCGAGCTGTACGGAGCCCTCAGTCCGGAGGACAGAAGGCGCAGGGCGCTCACCCAGGGCAAGAAGATCCACGGCGAGAAGTACCGCCAGAACGTCCTGTCCAGCGTCTCCATCGCCTGGGAGCGCCGGCCGCACATCCAGGGAGGCTGGGTGCGCTGGCCCGACTTTGATTCGTCCTTCACTTTTCTGCAACGCCCCGCCGGAAGGGTCTACTTCGCGGGGGACTGGCTCACCCATCTGATCGCCTGGCAGGCGGGGGCCATGGAGTCCGCCCGCGGCGTCGTCACCCGGCTGCACCAGCGCGTGCTGCAGTCGGCGTGAGGCCGCACGCTGCTCCCTCGGCCCGGGGTTAGGGTTTTCGGGAGAAGCCGAAGGACGGGATCGAGGAGTTGGAATGGCGTTGGACTGGGTGCCCGCGACCGAGCGGACCGACCTGCTGGCCGATCCGGTGGCGCAGGCCGTGGCGGACGTCGAGGGCGTCGAGGTGGCCGAGATCGATCCCGGGCTGGCCGACACGGCGGCGTTCTGCGAGCAGTACGCCGTGACCCTCGACGAGTCCGCCAACTGCGTGGTCGTGGCGGCCAGGAGGGGCGGCGAGACGCGCTACGCCGCCTGCATGGTGCTGGCCACGATGCGCGTCGACGTCAACGGCGTGGTGCGCAAGCACCTGGAGGCCCGCAAGGCGAGCTTCGCGCCGATGGCCGACGCGGTGGAGCTGACCGGCATGGAGTACGGCGGCATCACCCCGCTCGGCCTGCCGGGCGACTGGCCGATCCTGGTCGACACCCATGTCGCCGGGCACCCGAGGGTGGTGATCGGCAGCGGCGTGCGCCGGTCGAAGCTGGCCGTGTCGGGCGCCGCGCTGGCCGGTCTGAAGAACGCCGAGGTGCTGCCGCTGGCCGGCTGACGGGAAAACTGAAGCCGATTCGAGACCGTTGGATGGGAAACCCATGGGGCCTTTCTGGACGTTGTACGAGTGGGAATGTGGCCTCATGGTTCATCTCGTGGGCGGGGATTAAGCCGGTATGGTGCTTCATGCCATGAACGATGACCGACTCGGCCCTTACCGGCTGCTCAGGCGGCTCGGTGAAGGCGGGATGGGCGTTGTCCACCTCGCTGTCGACCCCCAGGGCCGGCAGGTGGCGGTCAAGGTCCTGCGCGCGGAGGTCGCCGGTGACGAGGTCGCCAGGCGACGGCTTTCGCGCGAGGTCGAGACGATGCGGCGGGTGCGCAGCAAGTACATCGCCGAGGTGCTCGACGCCGACGTCACCGGCCATCGCCCCTACATCGTGACCCGCTACGTCCCCGGCCGTCCCCTCGACGAGATCGTCAAGGACGACGGGCCGCTCGACCTGCCGGCGCTGGCCAGGGTCGCGCACGGGGTGGCGTCCGCGCTGGCCTCCGTGCACTCGGTGGGCGTGATCCACCGCGACCTCAAGCCGGGCAACGTGCTGATCCTCGACGGCGAGCCGGTCCTGATCGACTTCGGCATCGCGCAGGCGGTGGACGCCACGCGGCTGACGCAGACCGGCATGTTCATCGGCACGCCCGGCTACCTCGCGCCCGAGATCATCGAGGGCCAGGAGGCCGGGCCCGAGGTCGACATCCACGCGTGGGCGGGCACGCTGCTGTTCGCCGCGACCGGCCACCCGCCCTTCGGCAAGGGCACGCTGGAGATGGTCTTCTACAACATCACGGCGGGCAAGGCCGACGTGGGCGCCGCGCCCGCCACGCTGCAGCCGCTGCTCAAGGCGGCCTTCCAGCGCAACCCGAGCAAGCGGCCCAGGGCCGCCGAGCTGGCCGAGCAGGCCGCCAGGATGCTGCCGCAGCAGCCCCGGGCGGGCTCGCCCGACGAGATCCCGACCTCGCCGCGTCCCGTGGAGCCCGCCGTCGAGCCGGCGCGCGACAGCCGCCCGGACAGTCGGCAGGACAGCCGGCAGGACAGCCGCCCGTACGACATCCCCACGCCGCCGGTGACGCCGAAGTCCCTCATCGAGCAGGAGGAGCAGCCCACCGCGCCGCCGCAGGACCAGCAGTACGTCTCGCTCCTGCCCGACCAGCCCGACCCGTGGCCGACCCGCAGGGTGACGCCCGAGGAGCTGCGCCGCATCCAGCGGGAGGGCGGCGCCGCGGCCCCGTCCTGGCCGCAGCCGCTCAACCGCCACGGCCTCGCGGCCCCGCCCGGCGACGGCGACGTGCCGACCCGGCGGGTGCGTCCCGAGTCGCCCGACTACGGCAGGCTGCACACCCCGGTGCCGAACGCGCCCCACGGGCAGGGCCCCGAGTCGCCCGACTACGGCAGGCCCGCGCCGAGCCCGCTCCGGCCGCCCCCGTACATCCC
This sequence comes from Nonomuraea phyllanthi, assembly GCF_006334985.2. GTDB lineage: Bacteria > Actinomycetota > Actinomycetes > Streptosporangiales > Streptosporangiaceae > Nonomuraea > Nonomuraea phyllanthi. The sequence goes on along the minus strand of NZ_VDLX02000007.1, from coordinate 367,946 downwards.
GCCGCAGTATCCGCGGACCGACCCGCTCGCCGACCAGCAGCCCTACGCGCCGCAGGTCCCGGGGGCGCAGCGGACCAAGGCGTACGGGCTGGCGAGCGCGATGCTGCTCGTGCTCATGATCGTGGCCGCCGTGCTGCTGCCCGTGGTCGTCATGGTGGTGGCGCTGCCGGTCGCGATCCTGCTGCGCGCGGCCGACCTCGCCCAGCCCCGGTTCACGGCACGCCGGGCGGCTGGGGCGGCCTGGCTCGACGTGGTCAAGGTGTTCTCCTTCCCGCAGGAGCTGGCCAAGTCGGCGGGCATCACGCTGGCGCTGGTGCTCTACGCGCTCATCCTCGGCCTGCCGGTGACGCTGCTGCTCACGGTCGTGGCCAAGATGGACCCGTACAACGCCCTTTCCTGGGGCGCCGCGGTCGCGCTGTGGACGGTGTGCGCCGGGCCCGGAGTGGAGGGTCCCGGCAAACAGATGCGCAGAACGCTCTCATCGCTCGTACCCTCGACAACAGCGGCCATGGTGATGGCGGGAGTCCTCGCGGCGGGGGCCGCGCTCTCGCTCATCCTTGCCATCGGCACGTTCGGGGTAGAGCCAAGGAGGGCCGTGTGGACTCCGCTGAACGTCGATCCAGTGGTCTATCAGCTAGATGGTCTGAGGGGGGATTCCGGGGGATGACGCGGGGAAGGTGGCGATGAACACCCAGGCACCAGAACGTCTTGGCCCCTACCGCCTGATCAGGAAGATCGGCGAAGGCGGCATGGGGGTCGTCCACCTCGGCCTCGACGGCGAGGGCCGCGAGGTCGCCATCAAGGTGCTCCACCCGCACGTGGCCGCCGACCTCAAGGCACGCGACCGGCTGACCCGCGAGGTCGAGACCATGCGCCGGGTGCGCAGCCCGCACGTCGCCGAGGTGATCGACGCCGAGCTCGTGGGCGGCCAGCCGTACGTCGTGACCCGGTTCGCGCCCGGCCGCACGCTGGAGGACACCGTCCTCGCCGAGGGCCCCCTGGAGGCGCGCGAGCTGATCAGGCTCACGCAGGGGCTGTGCCAGGCGCTGGTGGCCATCCACGCGGCCGACGTGATCCACCGCGACTTCAAGCCGTCCAACGTCATGCTGGTCGACGGCGAGCCTCTGGTCATTGACTTCGGCATCGCCCACCTGGTGAACGCCACCAGGCTGACCCAGACGGGCATGTTCGTGGGCACGCCGGGCTACCTGGCGCCGGAGATCATCCGCGACACCGACATCACCCAGGCGGCCGACGTGCACGCGCTGGCCTCGACGGTGTTCTTCGCGGCCACGGGCGTCCCGCCGTTCGGCACGGGGACGTTCGAGGCGGTCTGCTTCAACATCATGGAGGGGCGGGCGCAGCTCGACAAGGCGCCCGCGTGGCTGCGCGGCTGGCTCAGCCGGGCGCTCCAGGTCGATCCGGCGGCCCGGCCCGGCGCGCACGAGCTGCTGCGGATGGCCAGGGCGCTCGATCCCGCGGTGACCACGTTCAACGAGGCCTCCTTCGAGGGGCCGACGGGCACCAAGCGCATGACCGACCGCACCCGGAGCATGGACACCTTCTCCGACCTGCTGCCGCCGGTCGAGTACGGCACGCCGCCCCCTGCCCGGCAGTCGCCACCCACCCGGCAGCAGCCGCCGAGCCCGGCGCAGCAGCCGCCCCCCTACGTGCCCGCGCCGGTCGCGGCGAGGCCGCCCGCGCCGTACCCCGACCAGCGGGTCGCCGGCTACCCGGCGCCGCCGTCCACGGCGCCCTCGCAGGCCAGGCCCCACACGCCGCCGCCGCGCTACCAGCCGCCGGCCGAGCGGAAGAAATACCTGTTCGGCAGCCAGTTCGTGGGCCTGCTCCTGCTGGTCACGCTGGTGGCGCTGACCGTGATGATGCCGGTCATGGTCGGGGCGATCGCCGTCGCGCTGGCCCTGGTGCTGCGCATCGGCGCCTACCTCTTCGGCGACCTGGTCAAGCGGCGCCAGATGCGCGGCTCCAGCTCGGCCGACCCGCTGCTCGCCGTGGTCGGCACGCCGTGGGCGCTGGTGAAGTCCGCGCTCGTGACGGCCGTGCAGGTGCCCCTGTCGCTGCTGTTCGGCGTGTGCGTCTGGGGCCTGCTCTACTGGGCGGGCCGGATGAGCGTCAACGAGGCCGCCTCCTACGCGGCGGGCGCGTTCGCGGCGGGCCTGTTCGTGCTGCCGGGCGGCGGGGCACCGCGCCAGGCCGTGACGCGCTCGCTCACCAGCGTGCTGCGCAGCCCGGGCGCCGCGCTGGTCGCGGTCGTGCTGGTGGGCACGGCCGCGCTGTTCGCGGTGATGTTCGCCCTGGGGCAGGACCCGGTGTGGTATCCGTGGCGGGCGCCCGAAGCGGTGATCGACGACCTGGCGAGCGACGCGAGGCAGAGCACGATCGGCCTGATCACCGGCCTGATCGACAGCCTGCTCGGCGACCTGGGGCTGGGGTTCCTGACCTTCTGGTCCTGAGTGTCCCCACGGGCTCTCGGGGGGAGAGATGAGGGTATGAGCGAGCGTCTCGGCCCATATGAGCTCCTTTCCCGGCTGGGAGCCGGAGGGTTCGGCGAGGTGCACCTCGCGCTCGATCCCGAGGGCCGTACGGTCGCGGTCAAGGTGCTCCACCCCCACGTCGCCGCCGACGGCGGGGCGCTGGCGCGGCTGGCCCGCGAGGTCGAGACCATGCGCAGGGTCGGCGGGCCGCACGTGGCCGAGGTGCTCGACGCCTCGCTGGACGGCTCCCGGCCCTACCTCGTGACCCGCTACGTCCAGGGCCGCCCGCTCAGCGCCGTGCCCGTGCCCGTCGCCGACCTGCGCAGGCTGGCCGCCGGGCTGGCCGACGCGCTGCTCGCCATGCATGAGGCCGGGGTGGTGCACCGCGATCTCAAGCCGGCCAACGTGATGATGGCCGAGGGGGAGCCGGTCGTCATCGACTTCGGCATCGCCAGCGCGCTCGACTCGCTGTCGGTCACGGCCTCCGGCGCGGTGGTGGGCACGCCGGGCTACCTGGCGCCCGAGGTGCTGGAGGGCAAGGCGGCCGGCACGGAGGCCGACGTGTTCGCCTTCGGCGCGACGCTGGCCTACGCGACGACCGGGCGGCAGCCGTACGGGCAGGGGCCCGCCTCGGCGGTCGCGTACCGGGTCGTGCACCACCCGCCCGACCTGGACGGCGTGCCCGAGTGGCTGGCGCCGCTGTTACGCGAATGCCTGGCCACCGACCCGTCCGCGCGGCCCACGGCCGCGCAGTTGTGTGCCCGGCTCGGTGTCGAGCCCGCCCTGCGCGTGCCGCCGCCCCGGGTGCAGCGCGGCGGCGACGACCTGACGACCAGGGAGTGGCGGCCGGGGCGCAGGGAGCGGCCCAGGCGCTCGGTGGAGGAGTCGAGGGCCAGGCATCGGGAGAAGGTGCGCCGGCGCTGGCTGATCGGCTCGGGGCTGTTCGTGTCGCTGCTGGCCGCCGCGGCCCGGGCGCCGCTGCCGGAGGTGGCGCTCTTCCTGCTGGCGGCGTACGCGCTGGGCGTGATCGGCGACGCCGGGGTGGCGCTGTTCTCGCGGAGCCCGTACCGGCGTGGCCGGATGATCCTGGACCTGGCGAGCGTGGCGGGGTGCGCCGGACTCTGCTTCGGTCTCGCGGCCGTGTTCAGCCCGTTCACGCTGGCGTTGTTCGCCGGCACGGCGCTGGTGGTGGGCATCGTGTTCCTGCTGTCGGCGTAGGTCTCCCGGCTGGGACCGAACATAGTTCTGTATAGTGGGTGGCTGAAGGTTTGCGGCTAAGCTACTCATGGGTAACATGACACGCGAAGAACGGGAACACACCCTCTGTCGGAGGCCCGGAAGGCACCTGGCAGTCTGGACAGCATTGCATTCGGCGTCCATCGCAGCGAGGCGGTGGCGCACGCGAGCACGGGAGGTCGGCCACCGGCCATGAACATCGTCGTCTGCGTGAAGCAGGTCCCCGACACTGCGACCGAGCGCAAGCTGCGGTCCGATGACAAGACGCTCGACCGCGACGCTGTCGACGGCGTGGTCAACGAGCTTGACGAGTACGCGGTCGAGGAGGCGCTGCGGCTCAAGGAGGCCCACGGTGGTGAGGTGACCGTTCTCACCATGGGCCCCGGCAAGGCCACCGAGACCATCCGCAAGGCGCTGGCCATGGGGGCCGACAAGGCCGTCCACCTCAGCGACGACGCGCTGCACGGTTCCGACGCGCTGTCCACCTCCTACGCGATGGCGCAGGTGCTCAAGAAGATCGGGTTCGACCTGGTCATCCTGGGCTCGGAGTCCACCGACGCGCGCACCGGCGTGCTGGCCGCGATGCTGGCCGAGCGGCTCGGCGCGCCGCAGCTCACGCTGGCCAACAAGGTCGACGTCGAGGGCACCTCGATCTCCGTCCAGCGCATCACCGACTACGGCTTCGACAAGGTCGAGGCCACCCTGCCGGCCGTCGTCTCCGTGGTGGAGAAGATCAACGAGCCGCGCTACCCGTCCTTCAAGGGCATCATGGCGGCCAAGAAGAAGCCGGTCGAGACCCTCGCCATCGGCGACGCGTCCATCGACCCCGCCCAGGTCGGCCTGGCCGCCGCCTGGTCCTCGGTCGTCGACTTCGCCGCCGCCCCGCCGCGCGCGGCCGGCACGATCGTCAAGGACGAGGGCGACGGCGGTACGAAGGCCGCCGACTTCCTCGCGTCCAAGAAGTTCATCTGAGAAACGGGAGTACTTACTGAAATGTCGGAGATTCTCGTTCTCGTCGAACAGGTCGAAGGCGAGGTCAAGAAGGTCACGCTGGAGCTGCTGACCCTGGCCCGCTCGCTCGGCACCCCGGCCGCAGTCTGGGCCGGTCCCGGCATCACCGCCGAGGCCAAGGCCAGGCTCGCCGAGTACGGCGCCGACAAGATCTACGTCGCCCCCTCCGGCGACCTCGTCGACTACGTCGTCGCCCCCAAGGCCGAGCTGCTCGCCCGGCTCGTGGCCGACAAGGCGCCGGCCGCCGTGCTCGTCGCCGCCACGGCCGAGGGCAAGGAGATCGCCGGGCGCCTGGCCGTCAAGACCGACTCCGGGGTCATCACCGACGCCGTGGGCCTGGGCGAGGGCTTCGTGGCCGACCAGTCCATCTTCGGCGGCGGCATCAACGTGCGGTCCAAGGTCGTCAGGGGCACGCCCATCGTCGCCGTGCGCCCCAACTCGACCGCCCCCGAGGCCGCGGCCGGCGCCGGGGCCGAGGAGGAGGTCTCGCTCACGCTGTCCGACGCGGCCAGGGCGGTGCGCGTCGTCGAGCGGGTCAAGCAGGAGAAGGGCGCGCGTCCCGAGCTGACGGAGGCCGCGATCGTGGTCTCGGGCGGGCGCGGCGTCGGCTCCGCCGAGAACTTCGCGGTCATCGAGGGCCTGGCCGACTCCCTCGGCGCCGCCGTGGGAGCCTCCCGCGCCGCCACGGACGCCGGCTGGTACCCGCACCAGTTCCAGGTGGGGCAGACGGGCAAGACCGTGTCGCCGCAGCTGTACATCGCGGCCGGGATCTCCGGGGCGATCCAGCACCGGGCCGGCATGCAGACCGCCAAGACGATCGTGGCGATCAACAAGGACCCGGAGGCGCCCATCTTCGAGCTGGCCGACTACGGCGTGGTGGGCGACCTGCACCAGGTCGTCCCCCAGCTCACTGAGGAGATCAACAAGCGCAAGTGAGGGCGCGGAGGGCGCGGTCCTCTCCGGACAGCGCTTCGCGCCGGCCGTGGGCAGGGGTTCATGGGGGGTCGGCGGACGGGAGGCGGATCTCGAAGGAGGCGCCGCGGCCCGGCGCGGAGTGCAGCTCCACCCGCCCCCCATGCGCCACCACGATCGACCGTACGATCGCGAGCCCCAGCCCCGCCCCGCCGGTGGCCCGGGCGCGGGAGCCGTCCGCGCGGTAGAAGCGGTCGAACGCCCGCGACGCCTCCTCCACCCCCAGCCCGGGCCCCTCGTCGGCGATCACCAGGACCGACTCCCCGCCGTCGGTGCCCACGCCGATCCTGACCGGGGTGCCGGCGGGCGTGTGGGTGACGGCGTTGCCCACGAGGTTCGTGACGACCTGCCGGAGCCGCGCCTCGTCGCCCAGCACCGGGGCGCTGGCGGCGGGGCCGCCGGTCGGGCCGGTGAAGGCGACGGGGCGGGTGGGGTCGAGGGCGGCGAAGTCGTGCCGGGCGTCGGCGGCGAGCGTACGCAGGTCCATGGGCGACAGGTCCAGCCCCGGGCCGTCGCTCTCGTCCAGGCCGGCGAGCAGCAGCAGGTCGTCCACCAGCTTGGCCAGCCGCCCCGACTCGCTCTCGATGCGGGCCAGGGCGGCCCCGGCCTCCGTGCCTCCCATGCGGTACAGCTCCGAGAAGCCCTTGATCCCGAACAGCGGCGTGCGGAGCTCGTGGCTGACGTCGGCGACGAACCCGCGCATGCGCGTCTCCGACTCCACCTTCGCCGCGACCCCCTGCTCGATCTGGGCGAGCATCCTGTTGATCGAGTCCGCCAGCCGCCCGACCTCCGTGCCCGGGCCGGCCACGCCGGGCACCCGCCTGGTGAGGTCGCCGTCCGCGATGGCCGCCGCCGTCTCCTCGACGCGGCGCAGCGGGGCCAGGCCCGCCCTGATCGCCGGCCCGCCCGCCAGCGCGAGCACGGCCAGCAGCACCGATCCGGCCAGGAGGCAGGCCAGCCCCGTCCGGCGGACCGTGGAGTACATGCCCTCCAGCGACACCGCCGCCACGACGCCCGAGTGGCCGATCGTCGTGCTCGTGCGCCTGGCGGGCAGGGCCACCGCGCGCCACTCCCCACCGTCCGCGCCGCTCACCGTGAACGGCTTCCCGGCGCGGGCGGCGATGGCGGCGGTGTCGAGGCGGGGCAGGCGGGGGCCCGGCACGTCGCCGTACGCGCGCAGCACGGTGCCGTCGTCCGCCAGGTAGGCCGCGTACCCCGTCGTGATCAGGTCGAGGTCGCCCATCACGAGCGGGGCCGAGCCGGCCTTGTCCCGCAGCGCGGTCGCCACCTCGGGCGGCACCACCGACAGCGCCGCCCCCATGGGGGCGAGCTGCCCGTCCACGCGGGTCATGAGCTGGGTCTCGAGCTGTCGTACGACGAACGAACTGATCAGGACGAGGCCGACGACGAGCAGCGCGACCGTGATCGCCAGCAGCCGGGCGCGCAGGGAGAGCCGGGCGATCACGGTCTGGGCCTGCGCAGCACGTAGCCGACGCCGTGGACCGTGTGGATCAGGCGGGGCGACTCGCCGGTGTCGAGCTTTCGCCGCAGGTAGCTCACGTACGTGTCGACGATGCTCGTGTCACCGGCGAAGTCGTAGCGCCACACGTGCTCGAGGATCTGCGTCTTCGGCAGCACCCGCCCGGCGTTGAGCACCAGGTGCAGCAGGAGCCGGAACTCGGTGGGCGACAGGCGCACCGGGCGGCCGGCCCTGGTCACCTGGTGGCCGTCGGGATCGACCTCCAGATCCCCGACGACGAGCGTCTGGTCGTCGGGGACCGCGCCGGTGCGCCGCAGGATGGCTCTGATGCGGGCCAGCAGCTCCTCCAGGTCGAACGGCTTGGTCACGTAGTCGTCGCCGCCCAGCCTGAGCCCGTTGACCTTGTCGGCCCTGGCGTCGCGGGCGGTCAGGAACAGCACCGGCACCGGCCCCGGCCGGCCGCCCGGCCGGGGCAGGCCGCGCAGGCGGCGCAGCACCTCGAAGCCGTCCAGGTCGGGCAGCATGACGTCGAGCAGCACCAGGTCGGGCGGGTCGCGGCGGGCCGCCTCCAGCGCCTCGGCGCCGCTGTCGGCCGAGCTCACGGTGAAACCCGCGAACCGCAGCGTCGCCGACAGCAGTTCCCTGACCGTGGGCTCGTCGTCCACGACCAGCAGCCGCTCGCCCAAGTGAGCCACCTCCCGGACGTTCAGCGTAGTCAGGCGTCGCGGTTCTTGAACTGGGCGAACGCGGCGAGCTGCATGACCACGATGAACCCGGCGAACAGCCCGTACGCCAGCAGGGGCGGCAGCTCGGACGCACCGGAGACCGTCTGGAAGGCGGCCATGTTCGGCCAGTAGGTGTGGAGGAGGTTTCGCAGGAATCCCGGCGAGGCCGAGGCCAGGACGGGCACCAGCAGGAAGCCGGTGCTGACGTTGACGGCGGCGGCCGTGCTCCGCAGCAGGAACGCCAGCGCCAGCCCGAACAGCGACAGCAGCGTGAGCACGACGGGCGCGAGCAGCAGCAGCCGCACCGCGGCCGGGTCGCCCGGCGAGACGTACGGCGCTCCGTTCGCGGCGAGCGTGCTCTGGCCGATCGTGTACATCAGCCACACGCCTGCCACGCTCACCGGCAGGGCGGTCAGCGCGGTGATCAACGTCTTGGCGGCCACCAGCCGGCCGCGCCTGCCCACGGCGGCCAGGCTCGCGTGCATCGTGCCCGAGCCGTACTCGGAGGAGGCCACCAGCACCCCCAGCGCCGAGATCAGCAGCTGGACGATGAACAGCCCGCGCGTGCCCATGTCCAGCGGCTGGAAGTCCAGGCGCTCCTGCGCCGTGGCGGTGGCGTACTCACCGGCCGCCGCGTTGGCGAACAGCCACCCGAACGTCGCCGACACCACGACGGTCGCCAGCGACAGCACCATGGTGGCCCTGATGCTGGTGAACTTGGTCCACTCGGCCCTGAGCGCGCCCGCGTCGATCATCGGGCCGATCCGTACTCGACGGCGTCGCGGGTCAGTTCCATGAACGCCTCCTCCAGCGAGGCGTGCCGCGTGGTCAGCTCGTACAGCGTCACGCCCTCGGCCGCCGCCAGCCGCCCCACGTCGGGGGCGCTCATGCCGTGCACCAGCAGCTCGTCGCCTCCTCCTGGGCGCACGTGCGCGCCGGACAGCTCCAGCCGACGGGCGAAGGCGGCGGCGTCGGGCGTGCGGACGACCACGTCCGCCCCCGTCCCGGTGAACTCGCCGATCTCGCCCTGGGCGATGAGCCGGCCCTTGCCGATGATCACGAGCCGGTCCGCCGTGAGCGCCACCTCGCTCATCAGGTGGCTGGAGACCAGCACCGTCCGGCCCTCGGCGGCCAGCCCCCGCATGAGCGTGCGGATCCACAGGACGCCCTCCGGGTCCAGCCCGTTGACCGGCTCGTCCAGCAGCAGCACCGGCGGATCCCCCAGCAGCGCGGCGGCGATGCCGAGCCGCTGGCTCATCCCCAGCGAGAACCCGCCCGCCTTCCTGCCCGCCGCCTCCGACAGCCCCACCACGTCGAGCACCTCATGGACGCGGGAGACCGGCAGGCCGTTCGTCTGGGCCAGGTAGAGCAGGTGCTTGTACGCCGTGCGCTGCGGATGTACGGCCCGCGCGTCCAGCATCGAGCCGATCACGCGCAGCGGGCGCACCAGCTCGTGGTGGGCCCGGCCGTTGACGGTGGCCGTGCCGGCGGTGGGCACGTCGAGGCCGAGGATCATGCGCATCGCCGTGGTCTTGCCCGCGCCGTTCGGCCCCAGGAAGCCGGTGACGAGGCCCGGAGGCACCGTGAAGGAGAGATCGTCCACAGCGACCTTGTCGCCGTAGCGCTTGGTCAGTCCGCTGAGCTGAATCATGAGGTCCAGCGTGGAGCGGCGGATTGGAGGCGTTCTGAGCGGTTCTGTGAGTTCTCTGTGAACGGCACGCCGCCACGTGGGGGCGCGCGGCGCCGGCCGCGCCGATCCACAGGGAACTCCCAGAGACCGTCAGGCCAGCGCCGCCCTGAGGCGGGCGGCCAGGTCCTCGGCCTGAGACCGGCTCCAGGGAATCAGGCCGTTCTCGGACATGAGCGCGTGATACTGCTGCTTCGCGTACGGGGTGCCGGGCGGCAGCGGCGCCACGTGCCAGTGCAGGTGGGCGTTGCCCTGCTGGCTGCCGAGCGACAGCAGGTACGTGCGCTCCGACGGCACGACCGACTCCACGGCCAGCGCCACCTTCCTGACCACGCCCATCAGGGCGAGGTAGGCGTCCTCGGCGAGGTCGCGCACGACGTGCTCGACGTGCTGCTTGGGGCTCACCAGCAGGTAGCCGGGCAGGGTGGGGTAGCGGGAGAGGAACGCGAGGTGGCGGTCGTCCTCGTAGACGATCTGCTCGTCGGCGTACGCCGGGTCGCCTGCGACGATGGCGCAGATGAAGCAGGGGCCCGACCTCACGCGGGCCTCGTACTCCTGGATGTCGAAGGGGACGTTCCTCTCAAGATCCATGCCACGATCATGCCACCCACGAGCGCGAACCCGTGGAGGTCGCGCAGGGCGACCAGCACGGCGGCGACGGCGATCGGGACGGCGGTGAAGAGGGCGGCGGGCACGCGCTCGCGCTGCGCGACGAGCTGGAAACCGGCGGCGGCGACGGCGACCATGGCGACCACGCCCCACGTGCCCAGGGCGGCGAGGAGCCAGACGCCCGACACGATCGCGTAGAACGCACCCAGCGAGCGGGCCGTCCTCTCCTCCGCGGCCAGGGCGAGGCCGGCGGCCAGGCCGCACAGGGCGATCGAGTTGCCAGCGCCCTGGTCGTCCAGGAGGTACCCGGCGGCCTCGCCGGTCACGGCGCCGGCCGCGTACAGGGCGAGCCAGCGGGCCGGGCCGAACGACCGCTCGGCGAGGTAGCCGAGCACCGCGAGGAACGCCAGGTTGAACAGGGTGCCCAGCAGGCCGCCGTCCTGCACGACCAGCGCCGTCCCCAGCCGCCACCACTCGCCGCCGCGGATCGCGGCCGGGTCCCGCATCAGGGCCGGCTGCAGGCCGGGGAGGGCGAACTGGAGCAGGCTGGGGACGGCGGTGACGGCGAAGGCGGTGGCGGTGGCGTAGGGCTTGAACACGCCGTCAGCCTCGCACGGGTGCGCCGATCCGGGGAGTGCCGGACCTAACAGGTCGAACGGTGACAAATGTCACGGGCCGCGGCCGTTCGGGCCCGCGTCGACCTCGCCCGGCCCTGCGTCGGCCCTGCGTCGGCGCCGCGCCGGGCCGTTCGGCCTGCTGCCTGCTCGGGGTGCTCAGGCCGCGATCTCCTCGGGCTCGCGGTCGAGGGACGGGACCGGGACGAGCGCGGCGGGCTCGCGGTGCGGCAGCAGGCGGGAGGCGAGCGCGATCAGCACGCCCAGGGCGACCCCGATGCCGAGTGCCGTGCGCAGCGAGGTGACGTCCGACAGGAACCCGATGGTCACGGGCCCGAGCAGCAGCCCGGCGTACCCCATGGCGCCCGCCTGGGCGATCGCCGGCCCCGGCGCGTCGGTCGCGGTGCCCGCCAGCGACAGCGTCAGCGGCGAGATCGTCGCCACGCCGAGCCCGACGAAGAACATCGCGAACACCGCCACCAGCGCCGCAGGGGCGAGCAGCACCACCGAGAAGAACCCGGCCGTCGCCGCCCCTGAGACGGTCAGCATGCCCCGGACGCCGAACCGCACGCGCAGCCGGTCACCGGTGAGCCGCGCGACCAGCATGCCGACCTCGAACACGGGGTAGCCGAGCGCCGCCACCGCCTCGGGCGCGCCCAGCTCGTCGCGCATGTAGAGGCCGTTCCAGTCGGCGACGGTGCCCTCCACCATGAACGCGAAGAACATGATCGCGCCGAGCAGGTAGACGATCGGCGGCATGCGCCGGCGCGCCGCCGTCCCGGCCCCGGCCGCCTGGGACTCCGGCAGGTACGTACGGCCGAGCAGCACCATGACGGGCAGCGAGACCAGCCCGACCAGCGCCACGTTGGCCGTGAACGGCAGCCCCACGGCGATCGCGAGGCTGCCCAGCCCGCCCGCCGAGATGGCGCCGACGCACCAGCCCGCGTGCATGCCGTTCATCAGCGGGCGCCCGTACGCCTGCTCGACCGTGGAGCCCTGGGCGTTCATGGCCACGTCGATGGTGCCGAACGCCATGCCGAAGAACGTCACGGCCACCAGGAGCGAGGGCAGGTTCGGGGCGAACGCCACGGCCACCAGTCCGAGCGCGGTGAGCGGCCCGCCGATGCGCAGCACCGCCCTGCTGCCCGCACGGGCCATGATCTTGCGCATGGACTGCATGGTCACCAGCGCGCCCAGGCCCCACACGAGCAGGACGGCGCCGACGGTCGACTCGGAGAGGCCCAGTTTGTCGGTCATCGCGGGAATGCGGACCGTCATGGTGCCCACCATCAGGCCGGCGAGGACAAACGTCAGAATCGCCCCGTAACGGGCATTCCTCAGGGCAGGACTCATCAACAACACCTCACAAGAAGTCACCATTACGCCGTGGTTCGTCAGGCCGTCCGCCCGCGCTGCGGCCTCAGGCCCTGTGACGGCTCGTGAAAAGGCCCGCACCCCCGACGGCAGAGAGGGGCAGGGCCGTGTGGCTGGAAGAAGGGGGCGTGCGGCGGCGCGACGGCCTGCCGGTCACGCCTCAGGAAGGCGGTTCGAGCAGCGCTTTCAGCCGGGCTTCGAGGGCCTGGAGCTCCTCGTCGGAGTTGAGCTCCGGGTCGTGGCTGGCCACGTCCCAGAGCCCCTCACACGCCAGGCGGACGATCTGCGACGCCAGCGGGTCGGGCTCCTGGTCCAGCCCCTCGCGGTGCCAGCGGGCCATCGCGTCGCGCAGCGGCGCGAGCAGGAAGAGGTTGCCGGAGGCGCCCGTGACCACGGCGTATCGTCGCAGCCGGCCCGAGCGGATGGCGGTCAGCGTGGCGCCGAGATAGCGCTCGGTGTAGGTCTCGCCTGGCTCGGCGGCCATGAGGTCGTCGAAATCCTCGATCAGGCGCTCCACCATGCCCTTGATCAGGGCGTCCTTGGAGCCGTAGTGATAGAGGAGGCCACCCTTGCTGACCCCGGCCCGCTCCGCCACGGCGGCCAGGGTGAGCGCGTCGGAGCCCTGGTCGCGGAGAAGCTCCTCCGCCGCATCCAGAAGCTCGTCTCGTCGCATGCCTCAACTGTACCGTCCGGACGGTACAGTCGCAAACAAGATACTCTGATCGGGTGACCAGACCGTCGGCCTATCTTGATCACGCGGCGACCACGCCCATGCTTCCCGAGGCGATCGAGGCCATGACGGAGCAACTCCGGCACGCCGGCAACGCCTCGTCGCTGCACGCGACCGGCCGGCGGGCACGCAGGGTGGTCGAGGAGTCACGTGAGGCGATCGCCGACGCGCTCGGCGCGCGCCCCAGCGAGGTGGTGTTCACCTCGGGCGGCACCGAGGCCGACAACCTCGCCATCAAGGGCCTCTACTGGTCGCGCCGCCCGCGCCGGCGCGTCCTGATCAGCGCCGTGGAGCACCACGCCGCGCTCGACCCCGCCCACTGGCTGGCCGGCAGCCAGGGCGCCGAGGTCGAGCTGCTCCAGGTCGATGCCCACGGCCGGGTCCATCCTGACACGCTGCGCGCGGCCATCGAGCGCGACCCCGATGACGTGGCCATGGTCAGCGTCATGTGGGCCAACAACGAGGTCGGCACCGTCCAGCCCGTCCACGTGCTGGCCGCCGTCGCCCACGACCACGGCATCCCGTTCCACACCGACGCGGTCCAGGCGATCGGGCAGCTGCCTGTGTCGTTCTCCGCCTCGGGGGTCGACGCGCTGACGATGACCGGCCACAAGATCGGCGGCCCGATGGGGGCCGGCGCGCTGCTGCTGGCCAAGGGGCTGACACCGGTCTCCGTCCAGCACGGCGGGGGCCAGGAGCGCGACGTGCGCTCCGGCACGCTCGACGCGCCCGCCATCGCGGGGCTCGCCGCCGCCGTCACCACCGCCGTCAAGGAGCAGGAGGCCCTCAGCCGCCGCCTGACGTCGCTGCGCGACGAGCTCATCCGGCGGGTCCGCGACGCCGTGCCCGACGTGGTGCTCAACGGCGACCCCGACGTGGCGCTCGACGGCGGCCCTGGCGTGGTGCTCGACGGCGGCCCTGACCTGCGGGAGGCGGACCTTCCGGACGGGCGGCAGGGCCTCGCGCCCGGTTCGCCCGGCCGGCTGCCCGGCAACGCCCACTTCTCCTTCCCCGGGTGCGAGGGAGACGCGCTGCTCATGCTGCTCGACGCCAAGGGCGTGGAGTGCTCGACGGGCTCGGCCTGCTCGGCGGGGGTGGCGCAGCCGTCCCACGTGCTGCTGGCCATGGGGGCCGACGCGGCGGCGGCGCGGGGCTCGCTCAGGTTCACGCTGGGCCACACCTCGACCCGCGACGACATCGACCGGCTGATCGAGGTGCTGCCCGCCGCCGTCGAGCGCGCCCGCCGGGCCGGCCTCAGCTGAGGAAGGCCACCACGGCGGCCCAGGCCGGGTCGGAGGACACGTCCACGCGGGACCTGCCCTCCTTCCAGCTCCCGGCCAGCTCCTTCGCCTGGGAGGCCGCGTCGCCGGCCGGGTCGGCGTACAGGTGGATGATCCGGTGCCCCTCGGCGCTCAGGTGGGCCGCCAGCACGGCGTCGTCGCGCGGCTTGAGCAGCCGCGCGGCCAGGCGCTCCTCGAAGTCGCGCAGCGCCGCCAGCGAGTCGTCGGCGGGCAGGCCGTTCTCGTCGCGGTGCGCGTACGGCAGCGTGATCGCGATGTGCTGGTCGAACAGCGGATGGTCGACGGGACGCAGCGGGAGGCGGGCCGTGGCGACGAGCGCGGCGCCGCTCGCGGTCTGCCCTTCGAGCAGCACCCACTCCTCGTCGGTGTAGCCCGAGGCCAGGTCGGCGACCACGGCGGGCAGGTGGACGGCGGCCACGGAGTCGATCGGCTGGAACGTGGCGGGCGTGATCTCGCCCACCCATCGGGCCACGTCGTCCTCGCCGAGCAGCCAGTCGAGGGCCAGCAGCGTGGCCTCCATCCTGGTGTCCTCGTCGAGCTCGCCGAAGATCGGGTGGTACGCCGACACGTCGACGCGCGGCCGGCCTCTCGGCACCCGCAGCCCCAGCACCAGCTTGTCGAGCGCGAACTCGTGGCCGCCCAGGTCGAGGGTCAGCTCCAGCGCCCGCGGGTTGGCCTGGCGCGACGGGTGGAACTCCCACAGCAGGTCGGACGGCGGCGCGGCCCTGACCCAGCGGTGCGCGAGCGAGCGCAGCTCGGCGTCGCCGGCCGCGGTCACCACGAGGGCGTGCGCGGCGCTCCTGCCCGGAGCCACCTCGCAGACCAGGTCGGGGTGGATCGCGGCGACCACCGGGGCGAGCCGCTCCCGCAACCCCTCGTCGTCCCCGGCCGCGACCAGGGAGTCGAGCCCCGGCCTGGCCTCCTGCCACCACGCCCAGAACGCGGGGATCCCGTCACCGGCCTCTTCGTCCGCGCCCTTGCGCCCGAACAGTCGCATGGTCAGAATCCTCGCAGATCTCACCCATGGTCGCGCACTCCCGCCAGGACAGTACGCTGGAACGGTCATGGGACTGCGTGTGCTTGCCGCCATGTCGGGCGGCGTCGACTCCGCCGTGGCCGCCGCTCGGATCGCCGAGGCCGGTCACGACGTCACCGGTGTGCATCTCGCTCTGTCGGCCAACCCCCAATCCCATCGCACGGGCGCGCGGGGCTGCTGCACGATCGAGGACTCGCGTGACGCCCGCCGTGCCGCCGACGTGATCGGCATCCCGTTCTACATCTGGGACATGGCCGAGCGGTTCCAGCGCGACGTGATCGAGGACTTCGTGGCCGAATACGCCGCGGGCCGCACACCCAACCCCTGCCTGCGCTGCAACGAGAAGATCAAGTTCTCGGCGGTGCTCGACCGGGCGCTGGCGCTGGGCTTCGACGCGGTGGCCACCGGCCACCACGCCAAGCTGGTCGACGGGGTGCTGTCGAGGAGCGTCGACCAGGGCAAGGACCAGTCCTATGTGCTGGGCGTGCTCACCCGCGAGCAGCTCAGCCACGCGATCTTCCCGCTGGGCGGCTCGACCAAGGCCGAGGTGCGCGAGGAGGCCGCCAGGCGCGGCCTGACCGTCGCCGACAAGCCCGACAGCCACGACATCTGCTTCATCGCCGACGGCGACACCCGCGGCTTCCTGGCCGGGCGGCTCGGCTCGGCCGAGGGCCCCATCGTCGACCAGAGCGGCGCGGTCGTCGGCAGCCACCAGGGCGCCCACGGCTACACGGTGGGCCAGCGCAAGGGCCTGCGCATCGACCGCCCGGCGCCCGACGGCAGGCCGCGCTACGTGCTGTCGATCGAGCCGGTCTCCAACACGGTCACGGTCGGGCCGCGCTCGGCGCTCCAGGTCACCTCGATCACGTGCGGCCGGCCGGTGTGGAACGGGCCGTCCGCGTCCGGCGACCTGACCGTGCAGCTGCGGGCCCACGGCGAGGTGTACGCGTGCCGCTTCGAGGAGGTCGGCGGCGGGCTCCGGGTCGAGCTCGACCGCCCGGCCACCGGGGTCGCGGCGGGCCAGGCGGCGGTGCTCTACTCCGGCGACACGGTGATCGGCTCGGCGACGATCGTCTCCGCCGCCTGAGCGCGCGGCTCGCCCGCCCTCTCCGTGGTCCGTCCGGCTAGCCGAGGGTGACCGAGTCGCCGACCGGCAGGCGGCGGATGTCGGCCTTCTGCTTCTCCGCCTCCATCCTCAGCCAGTTGTCCACCAGGGCGAGGCCGACGTCGTTGTACAGCCCGTCATGGGTGGAGAACGCCCGTGCAGGGCGCACCTCGCGGAGATACCTGATCATGTCGCCGAGGATCAGCCACGGCGCGCCGGTCGGGACCAGCAGCGTCGGCACCTCCACGCCGGGCACCGTCAGGGCGTCGCCCGGGTAGAAGAGCTCGTCGTCGAGGAGAAAGCCGACATTCTGCACGACGGGCACGTCGGGGTGGTTCTTGGCGTGCCACTCGCCGAACGCCCTGACCCGGAACCCGGCCGCCTCGAACGCGTCGCCGTGCCGTACCACATGGACCTTCCCCCGGACGTCCGCCAGGTCGGCGGCGACGCCCTCGCAGGTGTAGATGTCGAGGGACGGAGAGGCGGCCTCCAGCAGTTTGTCGACGTCGACGTGGTCGGAGTGCTCATGGGTGATCAGCACCGCGTCGGCGCCCTCCAGCACCGGACCCGTGGTGAACAGTCCCGGGTCGATGACCAGGACCCGGCCGTTCTTCTCCAGGCGTACGCAGGCGTGCTCGTGTTTCGTCAGCTTCACCAGGCAGAGCCTACGCTTGTGCCCATGTCAACGTGGGAAGCCACCGGGGTCGGGTCGCATCCGGGTCAAGATCATGTCGAGGCGGTCAGGGTCGTGTTCGGCGAGGTGCCCGGCCTGCCGTACCTTCCCGAGCTGCCGGCCAGGGGCGTCGGCGCCGACATGATCGGCAGGACGGCCGGGCTGCTCGTCGAGCTGCCCGTCGAGGTGCAGCCCTCCGGGTGGCGGCTGACCGACCGGCCGGGGCGCGACCACCAGCGGGCCGTCGACCACCTGAGGCGCGACCTCGACGCGCTGGAGGAGGTCGGCCACGACTACTCCGGGCCGCTGAAGCTGCAGGTCTGCGGGCCGTGGACGCTGGCCGGGTCGATCGAGCTGAAGCACGGTGACAAGGCGCTCTCCGACGCGGGCGCCGTGCGCGATCTGACCGCCTCGCTGGCGCAGGGCGTGGCCGACCA
Source organism: Nonomuraea phyllanthi (assembly GCF_006334985.2). GTDB lineage: Bacteria > Actinomycetota > Actinomycetes > Streptosporangiales > Streptosporangiaceae > Nonomuraea > Nonomuraea phyllanthi. The sequence goes on along the minus strand of NZ_VDLX02000007.1, from coordinate 350,461 downwards.
CTGCGCGGAGGTGCGGCGGCGGCTGCCCGGCGTGACCGAGATCGTGCTCCAGCTCGACGAGCCGGGCCTGCCCGGGGTGCTGGCGGGGACCGTGCGCACCGCGTCGGGGTTCGGGCGGCTGGCCGCCGTCGAGGAGTGGCGCGCCGAGGAGGCGCTGCGCGCCTTCGAGAGCCCGATCGTGCACTGCTGCGCGCCGTCCGTGCCTTTTGCCCTGCTGCGCCGGGCCGGCGTGCGGGGGATCTCGGTGGACGCCTCGCTGCTGCGGCGCCGGGACGAGGACGCCGTCGGCGAGTGCGTCGAGGCGGGGCTGACGTTCCTGCTGGGGGTGGTGCCCGGCACCGACACCCGGCTGCCCGACGCGGGGGCGATCGCCAGGCCCGCGCTGGACCTGTGGCGGCGGCTCGGGTTCGCGCCCGACCGGCTGGCCGGGCAGGTCGTGCTGACGCCCGCCTGCGGTCTGGCCGGGGCGTCGCCGGCGTACGCCCGCGCGGCGCTGGCCGCCTGCCGCAAGGCGGCGCAGGTGCTCAGAGATGATCCCTCCGGCGAGTAGCGTGCCGTTCATGATTCTTCGCACCGTTGCGGTGGCCGCCGCCGTCCTGATGGTCTCCTCCTCGCCCGCCCTGGCGAATCCCCTGGTGTCGAGCTGGGGTCCGATCTACTCCGCGGACCGGGCGGGCAAGGCGAAGGGGAAGGTGGTACGCGACCGGCCGGGGTCCGTCGTCAACGGGAAGCTGTACGACTTTCCCGGGCGTGAAGGGTGCTCCTGGCTGACGTTCCGGTGGGTCACCGACAAGGGCGTCAAGAAGCACAAGACGTACCACAACTGCTCGGGGACGAAGCCGTTGGCGTTCTCCCTCAAAGTCGGATATGTGGTGTCGATCGACGGCAGGCTCTGCCGCGGCACCGGCGCCAAGGCCACCGGCAGGTGCTCGACCTGGAAAAAGGTCGGGGCCCAGGGCGGCTGAGAGGGGTTCCCGTCCGTGCTTCTTGTCGGTGCCCGGCGGTAGCGTTTCCTCAGGGTGTTGGACGAGAGGAGACTCCGGTGAGTGAGCCAGGCGCCGAGGTCGCGGGCGTGCCCGTGGCCGCGCTCAAGCGGCATGCCGAGCTGAGCGAGCTGGTCGAGGACGCCCGCTGGCGCTATTACGTGCTCGACCAGCCCACGGTCAGCGACGCCCAGTTCGACGGGTGGTTCAGGGAGCTGCTGGCGCTGGAGGAGGCGCATCCGACGCTCCAGACGCCCGACTCGCCCACGCAGAAGGTGGGCGCGCCGGTGTCCGGCGATTTCGCCAAGGTGCAGCACCTCAACCGGATGGAGAGCCTCGACAACGCCTTCAACGAGGCCGACATGGCCGCCTGGATGCAACGGGCCGAGCGGCTGGCCGAGGGCGACCCGGGCCCCTACCTCTGCGAGCTCAAGATCGACGGGCTGGCGATCGCGCTGGTCTACCGAGACGGCAGGCTTGAGCGGGCCGCGACCCGCGGCGACGGGCGCACGGGCGACGACGTGACCGACAACGTCCGCACCATCAAGGGCGTGCCACACCGGCTCAAGGGCGAGGGAGTCCCGAGCCTGGTCGAGGTGCGCGGCGAGGTCTACATCCCGGTCGAGGACTTCGCGAAGCTCAACGAGCAGCTCGTCGAGCAGGGCAAGACGCCGTTCGCCAACCCGCGCAACTCCGCGGCCGGCACGCTGCGGCAGAAGGACCCGCGCATCACCGCGCAGCGGCCGCTGCGCATGTTGGTTCACGGCATCGGCATCTGGGAGGGCTCGCCGGTGCCGCGCGCGCAGTCGGAGGTCTACGACCGGCTGCGGGCGTTCGGGCTGCCGGTCAGCGACCTCTACCAGGTGCTCCCGGGGCTCACCGAGATCAACGAGTTCATCGAGCACTACGGCGTGCACCGGCACGACCCGGCCTACGAGATCGACGGCGTGGTCGTCAAGGTCGACGACTTCCGCACGCAGCGGGAGCTGGGCTCCACGTCGCGGGCGCCGCGCTGGGCGATCGCGTACAAATACCCGCCGGAAGAGGTCAACACCAAGCTGCTCGACATCCAGGTGGGGGTCGGCCGCACGGGGCGCGTCACGCCGTACGCGGTGATGGAGCCCATCGTGGTGTCGGGCTCGACCGTCGAGCGGGCCACCCTCCACAACGCCGCCATCGTGGTCAAGAAGGGCGTGCTCATCGGCGACACCGTGGTGCTGCGCAAGGCGGGCGACGTCATCCCCGAGATCGTCGGGCCGGTGACGGCGCTGCGCGACGGGTCCGAGCGGGAGTTCGTCATGCCGACGCACTGCCCGGAGTGCGGCACCGAGCTGGCATACGAGAAGGAGGGCGACGCCGACCTGCGCTGCCCCAACGCGCGCGGCTGCCCGGCGCAGATCCGCGAGCGCATCTTCTTCGCGGCCGGGCGGCGCGCGCTCGACATCGACGGGCTCGGCTACGTCGCGGCCACCGCGCTCACCCAGCCGCTGCCCCCGCAGGAGCCGGTCGTGCGCACCGAGGCCGACCTGTTCGACCTGACGCTGGAGCAGCTGCTGCCCATCAAGTCGGTGGTCCGCGACCAGGACACCGGCCTGCCCAAGATCGATCCCAAGACCGGTGAGGAGAAGGTCGTCACCTTCTTCTCCAACATCGACGGCAAACCCAGCCAGAACGCCCTCCAGCTCATCGAGGAGCTGGAGCGGGCCAAGCAGGTGCCGCTCGCGCAGGTGCTGGTCGCCCTGTCCATCCGGCACATCGGCCCGCCCACCGCCCGCGCGCTGGCCGACGAGATGCGCTCCATCGAGCGCGTCATGAACGCCTCGGAGGAGGAGCTCGCCGCCGTCGAGGGCATCGGGCCCCGGGTGGCCGCCACGATCCGGGAGTGGTTCTCGGTCGACTGGCACCGGGAGATCATCGAGCGGTGGCGCGCGGCCGGGGTGCGGATGGAGGACGAGCCGGCGCCAGAGAAGGGGCCGCAGACGCTGGCGGGGCTGACGTTCGTGGTGACGGGCACGCTGGAGGGCTACACGCGAGACTCGGCCTCCGACGCGCTCACGGAGCGGGGCGGGAAGGTGTCGGGGTCGGTGTCGAAGAAGACGGCGTTCCTGGTGGCGGGGGAGAACGCGGGGTCGAAGTACGACAAGGCGGTGAGCCTCGGGGTGCCGATCCTGGACGGGGCGGGGTTCGAGGTCCTGCTGAAGGAAGGCCCGGAGGCGGCGGCTGCGGCGGCGGTCACCCCGGACGCCTGAGCCCCCTCCCGGCCGCACGGTGCTCGGCCGTGTCCGGTGGGTGCGGCGGCGGCATCCGAGTGCGGCGGCTTTCGAGCGGCGCGGCGTCCGAGCCCGGGCGGGCCTCAGAGCTCGGCGGGCCTCGGAGCTCAGTGCCCTCCGAGCCTGAGGGCTTCCGAGTCTGGCGATCTTGGTGGTCTCGGAGCCTGGCGGTCGCCAGGTGGGCGGGTCGCTGAGCCGGGTGGCCTCTGAGATGGGTGGACCTGGGGCGCCACGTTGCGGGATGTGGTGCTCTGGGTCGCGGTGCTCGGCCGGGGGTGCGGGGCGGATCGGTCAGGGGAGCGGCCGGTGCCTGGTCCGGCGTCTGGAGGGCGGGGGAGAGGCGCCGGGATCACGGGCGTGCGGGGAGTGTGTGCGGTTTGCTACTGAGGGTGGTTTTTGGGTATATGTCGGAAAGGAGAAGTGACGGAACGTACGCGCTTGGTTTCGCGAAGTGGGGTGAAGGTCGTACCCTCCCATAGTGACCTAATGGGGGTTCTGTTACCGATGACTGACCCAACCGACACCCGCGACACCGGACCACGGGTCGGCACGCCGCTGTGGGCGTTCCTCACGGGCATCACCGTGATCGGCTTCACCGCGCTCGTGGTGGCCATGCTGAGGCTGGACGCCTCCGCGCTGCTCGACCTCGCCCGCACGTCGCTGTTCTGGGTGCTGGCGGTGCTGGTGATCCTGGGCGAGCTGCGGCCCGTGATGGTGTCCTCGGCCACCGTCGTGGGCGGCACGTACCCGTCCACGATGTTCACCTTCGCCGTGCTGCTGCACTTCGGGTTGCCCGTCGCGGTGCTGATGCAGGCCGTCGCCGTCGTCATGAACGGCGTGGTGACGCGCAGGTCGTGGCACCGGGTCATGTTCAACATCGCGCAGTCGACCCTCGCGTTCACCGCGGCGGCCGTGGTGCTGGGCCTGTTCGGCATCGCGCCGAACCCCACCGTGCCGTTCGTGCCGGGCGGCGCGGACCTGCCGGCGATCGCGTTGGCCGGGGTCGCGTACTTCGCCACCAGGGCCACGCTCGTGTGCGGCGCGGTCGCGCTGCACGAGCGGCGCTCGATCACGCGGGTGCTCAGGGCCACGGCGCTGCCGCAGGGCCTCGTGTACGCGGGGCTGCTCGGCCTGGCGCCCCTGGTCGTCGTGGTCATGGAGCACGCGCCCGGCATGGTGCCGCTCTTCGTGGCCCCGCTCGCCGCCGTCTACTTCACCGCCTCCCTCTCCATGCGCCGCGACCACCAGGCCATGCACGACGAGCTGACCGGCCTGCCCAACCGCAAGATGCTCATCGTCAGCACGGAGGAGGCGCTGGCCGAGGCCCGGCAGGACGAGCGGGTGGGCCTGTTCCTGCTCGACCTCGACCGGTTCAAGGAGGTCAACGACACGATGGGGCATCCGGTGGGCGACCGGCTGCTGCAGACGGTCGCGCACCGCCTCACCCATTCCGTACGGCCGGGCGACGTCGTGGCGCGGCTGGGCGGCGACGAGTTCGCCGTGCTGCTGCCCTCGATCAGGGACGCCCACGCGGCCAGGGAGGTCGCGGCGCGGCTGCGCGCGGCGCTGACCGAGCCGGTCCGGCTGGAGGGCATGACGTTCGACGTCGACGGCTCCGTCGGCATCGCGCTCTACCCCGACCACGCCCCCGACTTCGAGCTGCTCCTGCAACGGGCGGATGTCGCCATGTACCTGGCGAAGGAGGGCCGTACCGGTGTGGAGCTCTACCAGGCCGACAAGGACCGTAACTCGCCCGAACGCCTCAGCCTGCTCGGCGACCTGCGCCGCGCCATCGACAACCGCGAGCTGCGCCTGCACTACCAGCCCAAGGTCAGCCTCGGCACCGGCGCCGTCCAGGGGGTCGAGGCGCTGCTGCGCTGGCGGCACCCGGTGCACGGGCCGATCGCGCCGTCGGACTTCGTGCCGCTGGCCGAGCAGTCCTACCTGATGCGCACCCTCACCGCGTACGTCATCGAGGCGGCGCTGGAGCAGGCCGCCCGCTGGTGGCACACGGGGATGCGGGTGCAGATCTCCCTCAACATCTCGGCCCGCGACCTGCTCGACTCGGCCCTGCCGGAGCGGCTGGAGGAGGGCCTGTCCCAGTACGGTCTCCCGCCCGGCGCGATCCAGCTGGAGGTGACGGAGCGCATCCTGACGGGCGACCAGGCCTACCTCCAGGAGACGATCAAGGCGCTGGCCACGCTGGGCGTGCCGCTGGCGATCGACGACTTCGGCACCGGCTACTCCTCGCTCATCAGGCTCCAGCGCCTGGCGGTGTCGGAGGTGAAGATCGACGCCTCGTTCGTGCACCGGATCGCCGATTCGGAGGACGACGACCGGATCGTGCGCTCGATCGTGGACCTGGTCCACTCGCTCGGCCTGCGCGCGGTCGCGGAGGGCGTGGAGTCGGACGAGGTGGCGATGCGCCTGGCGGAGATGGGGTGCGACATGGGGCAGGGGTGGCTGTTCGGGCGGCCCATGCCCGCCGCGGACGCCACGGTGTGGCTGAGGGAGCACGCGGGCGCGGGCCCCGGGATCGACTACGGCTACCAGCCCGAGGTCAGCCGCTCGGCCTGACCGTCCAGCGCGGTTAATGGTTCGGGCGTGCTACGTCAAGCCCCCTAGGATGGCAGTGTCCAAAGACTCCATCCACGAAACGGGTTCAACGACTCATGTCCGCCATAACCCGCGACGAGGTCGCACACCTGGCCCGGTTGTCCAGGCTGGCGCTCACCGACGACGAGCTCGACCACTACGCCACCCAGCTCGATGCCATCATCGAAGCGGTCGCGAAGGTGGCAGAGGTCGCCGCCGAGGATGTGCCGCCTTCGTCGCACGCGCTTCCGCTGACCAATGTCTTCCGTGCCGACGAGGTGCGACAGTCCCTGACGCCCGAGCAGGCGCTCTCCGGCGCGCCCGCCGTCGAGGACGACCGCTTCCGGGTGCCGCGCATCCTCGGGGAGGAGGCATGAGCGACTTGATCCGCAAGACCGCCGCCGAGCTGGGCGCGCTGATCGCCGCAGGCGAGGTGTCGGCCGCCGAGGTGGCCGAGGCGCACCTCGACCGCATGGCCGAGGTGGAGCCCAAGGTCCAGGCGTTCCTCCACGTCGACCGTGAGACGACGCTGGAGCAGGCGCGGGCCGTCGACGCCAGGCTCAGGGCGGGCGAGAAGCTCGGGCCGCTGGCGGGCGTGCCGGTCGCGCACAAGGACATCTTCGCCACGCGCGACATGCCGACCACGGCCGCGTCCAAGATCCTCGAGGGTTGGCGGCCGCCGTACGACGCGACCGTCACGGCGCGGCTGCGCGAGGCCGGGCTGGTCATTCTCGGCAAGACCAACCTGGACGAGTTCGCGATGGGCTCCTCCACGGAGAACTCCGCGTACCACGTCACCCACAACCCGTGGGACCTGTCCAAGGTGCCGGGCGGCTCGTCGGGCGGCTCCAGCGCCGCCGTGGCCGCGTACGAGGCGCCGCTGTCCACGGGCACCGACACGGGAGGCTCGATCCGGCAGCCGGCCTCGGTGACCGGCATCGTGGGGATGAAGCCGACCTACGGTGGCTCGTCCCGTTACGGGCTCATCGCGTTCGCCAGCTCGCTCGACACGCCGGGGCCGTTCGCCCGCAACGTGCTCGACGCCGCGCTGCTGCACGAGGCGTTCTCCGGGCACGACCCGATGGACTCCACCTCGATCGACCGGCCCGTGCCTAGCGTGGTCGAGGCCGCGAGAAACCCCGACATCGCCGGCATGCGGGTCGGCGTGGTCAAGGAGTTCGCCGGCGAGGGCTACCAGGCCGGCGTGCTGGCCCGCTACCACGAGGCCGTGCAGCTCCTGGAGTCGCTCGGGGCCAAGGTCGTCGAGGTCTCCTGCCCGTCGTTCACGACGGCGCTGCCCGCCTACTACCTGATCGCGCCGTCGGAGTGCTCGTCCAACCTGGCGCGCTTCGACGCCATGCGCTACGGCCTGCGCGTCGGCGACGACGGCACCCGCAGCGCCGAGGAGGTCATGGCGCTGACCAGGGCCGCCGGGTTCGGCGACGAGGTCAAGCGGCGCATCATGCTCGGCACGTACGCGCTGTCGAGCGGCTACTACGACGCCTACTACGGCCAGGCGCAGAAGGTCCGCACGGTCATCTCGCGCGAGTTCGAGGCCGCCTACCAGCAGGTCGACGTGCTGGTGTCGCCGACCACGCCGACCACGGCGTTCGGGATCGGCGAGCGCGCGGACGACCCGATCGCGATGTACCTCGCCGACCTGTGCACCATCCCGTCCAACCTGGCGGGCAACGCGGCCATGTCGGTGCCGTGCGGCCTGGCCGACGAGGACAACCTGCCGGTCGGCCTGCAGATCATGGCGCCCGTGCTGGCCGACGACCGCTGCTACCGCGTCGGCGCCGCCGTCGAGAAGGCCCTGGAGAGCCGCTGGGGCGGCCCGTTGCTGAAGGAGGCCCCGTCGCTATGACCATGGTCTATGACGAAGCGCTCGAGCGGTTCGAGCCGGTGCTCGGGCTGGAGACGCACGTCGAGCTGGGCACCAGGTCGAAGATGTTCTGCGGCTGCAAGACCACCTTCGGCGCCCCGCCCAACACGCAGGTCTGCCCGACCTGCCTCGCGCTGCCCGGCGCGCTGCCGGTGGCCAACGCCGCGGCCATCGAGTCGACGATCCGCATCGGCCTCGCGCTGAACTGCTCGATCGCCGAGTGGTGCCGCTTTGCCCGGAAAAACTACTTTTATCCGGACATGCCGAAGAACTACCAGATCTCGCAGTACGACGAGCCACTCTGCTTCGACGGCTACGTCGACGTCGAGGTCGACGGCAAGCCCGTGCGGATCGAGATCGAGCGGGTGCACCTGGAGGAGGACACCGGAAAGTCCACCCACGTGGGCGGCGCGACCGGGCGCATCCAGGGCGCCGACTACTCGATCGTCGACTACAACCGCGCCGGCATCCCGCTGGTCGAGATCGTGACCAAGCCCATCCCCGGCACCGACCGGCTCGCGCCAGAGGTGGCCAAGGCCTACGTCACCGAGCTGCGGGAGATCATGCGCTCGCTCGGCGTCTCCGACGTGCGCATGGAGGAGGGCTCGCTGCGCTGCGACGTCAACGTCTCGCTCATGCCGCGCAGCGCCGCCGAGTGGGGCACCCGTACGGAGACCAAGAACGTCAACTCGCTGCGCAGCGTCGAGCGGGCCGTGCGGAGCGAGATCGAGCGGCAGGCGGGCATCCTGTCCGACGGCGGCAAGATCATTCAGGAGACCCGGCACTTCCACGAGGACACCGGCACCACCACGTCCGGCCGGTCCAAGGAGGAGGCGCAGGACTACCGCTACTTCCCCGAGCCCGACCTGGTGCCGATCGCGCCCGACCCGGCGTGGGTGAGCGAGCTGAAGGCGGCCCTGCCCGAGCTGCCGTCGGTCAGGCGCAAGCGGCTGCAGGCCGAGTGGGGGCTGTCCGACCTCGACATGCAGGCCATGCACAACGCCGACGCGATCGACCTGGTCGAGGCCACGGTCGCGGCGGGCGCCCCGGCGGCCGACGCGCGCAAGTGGTGGATGGGCGAGCTGGCCAGGCGGGCCAACGAGACCGGCACCACGCTGGCCGAGCTGCCCATCACGCCCGCCCAGATCGCCCGGGTGACCGAGCTGGTGGCCTCGGGCGCGCTCAACGACAAGCTGGCGCGGGAGGTACTCGAAGGCGTTCTGGCCGGTGAGGGCACGCCCGACGAGGTTGTCGAGAAGCGCGGGCTCCAGATCGTCAGCGACGAGGGCGAGCTGCTGGCGATCATCGACCAGGTGCTGGCCGACAACGCCGACGCGGCCGAGAAGGTCAGATCCGGCAAGATCGCCGCAGCGGGCGCCCTGGTGGGCGGTGTCATGAGGGCCAGCAAGGGCAAGGCCGACGCGGCCCGCGCCCGCCAGCTGATCCTGGAGAAGCTGGGCGTCTCCGAGTAAACCCGCGCGCGCCGGGCCCGCACGGCGGTCCTGGCGCGCGAGGCCATCCTGGCCTGCTCGGCGGTCCTGGCGCGTGTGGCGCTTCTGGCCTGCTCGGTGGTCCTGAGAGGCCGGCGCCTGAGACCTCGCCGCCACCGCGACACGGCGGCGGCGAGGTCCCGAAGGCGGCGAGCCTCCGAAGGCGGCGAGGCCAAGGCGGCGGCGGGGCTCCGGAGGTGTCGGGGCTCCGGAGGCGGCCCGGCGTCAGGTGCCGGGATCGCGATCTAGCGTGACCCCCAGGTCCGCGATCTGGCCCGAGGTGCCGCGGTAGCGATCCGGGCGAGGGGCCGGGTCATCGGGACTCCTGCTCGGAGGTGCTGCGGGCCGGCGGCTTCCGGCGGGCCGACAGCTTCCTGAACAGCGGCATGAGCAGCGCCAGCAGCGACAGGACCAGCAGCACGACCGCCACCGGGCTCTTCACCAGCACGGTCACGTCGCCCGCCCCGATGGCCAGGGCCCGGCGGAGCTGGATCTCCGCCATCGGCCCGAGGATCATGCCGATCACCGCGGGCGCGACGGGCAGGCCGAAGCGGCGCATGGCATACCCGAGCAGGCCGAGCACGTACAGCACGAACAGGTCGACGACGGTGCCGTTCAGGGCGTAGACGCCGAGGGCGGCGAACAGGACGATCCCGGCATACAGGTACGGCCGGGGGACGCGCAGGACGCGGGCCCACAGGGGCGCGAGCGGCAGGTTCAGCACCAGCAGCATGGTGTTGCCGATGAACAGCGACGCGATCATGCCCCACACCAGCGCCGGGTTGTGGTCGAACAACTGCGGGCCGGGCTGGAGCCCGTACTGCTGGAAGGCGGCCAGCATGATCGCGGCCGTCGCCGACGTGGGCAGGCCCAGCGTGAGCAGCGGCACCAGCGTGCCGGCCGCCGAGGCGTTGTTGGCGGCCTCGGGCCCGGCCACGCCCTCGATGGCGCCCTTGCCGAACTCCTCGCGCGCGGTCCCGCGGGCCAGGCGCCGCTCGGCGGCGTACGACAGGAACGTGGGGATCTCCGCCCCGCCGCCGGGGAGGGCGCCGAACGGGAAGCCCAGCGCGGTGCCGCGCAGCCACGGCGCCCACGAGCGCCGCCAGTCGGCGCGCCCCATCCAGGCGCGGCCGACGGGCACCACCTCGGGCGGCGCGTGGCGCAGCCGCGAGGCGACGTAGAGCGCCTCGCCCAGGGCGAAGAGGCCGACCGCGACGATCACCACGTCGATGCCGTCGAGCAGTTGCGGGATGCCGAGCGTGAGCCGGGCCTGCCCGGTCTGCTGGTCGATGCCGACGAGCCCGATCACGAGCCCCAGCCCGAGGGACGCCAGGCCGCGCACGACCGAGCGGGACAGCACGGACGACACGGCGGTGAAGGCCATGACGGCAAGCGCGAAGTAGTCCTCGGGGCCGAACGCGATGGCGAAGCTCACCACGGCGGGCGCGGCCACGACCAGCAGCGCGGTCGCGATGCTGCCCGCCACGAAGGAGCCGATGGCGGCCGTGGCGAGGGCCTGCGCAGCCCGGCCGCGCCTGGCCATCTTGTTGCCCTCCAGCGCCGTGATCATGGAGGCGGACTCGCCCGGCGTGTTGAGCAGGATGGAGGTGGTCGAGCCGCCGTACATGCCGCCGTAGTAGATGCCGGCGAACATGATGAACGCGCTGGCCGGCGGCACCGTGAAGGTGATCGGCAGCAGCAGCGCCACGGTCATCGCGGGCCCGATGCCGGGCAGCACGCCGACGAGGGTGCCGAGCGTGACGCCGACGAGCGCGTACATGAGGTTGACGGGGGTGAGCGCGGCGGCGAAGCCGTCGAGCAGGAGCTGCAGCGACTCCACCTAGATCACCCCCGCCAGCGGCCCGGCCGGCAGCGTCACGCCGAGGACCTCGACGAACAGCAGGTACGTGGCCAGCCCCATGACGACCGAGACCACGGCCGCGCGCAGCTTGTGCTCGGCCCCCAGCACCACCGACAGGCCGAAGAACAGCAGGCTCGCGCCGATGATCCAGCCGAGCACGTTCAGGAGCGCCGCGAACGCCAGGAAGATGCCGCTGACCAGCCCGACGCCCCGCCAGTCTGCGGGGGCGTCCACGTCGACGTCCTCGCTCTCCTCGGGGTCGCCATGTCCCCCGCGCAGGACGTCCACCACGTAGAAGAGGCCGATGAGCACCATGGCGCCGCCCACCAGCATGGGGAAGAAGCGCGGCCCGAGGCCGAGCTGGGAGGCCGCCGCCGAGACGTCGAGCGTCCCGATCACGACGAGCACGCCCAGCGCCAGCACCACGACCGCCAGCCCGAGCTCGGGCCGCCACCGGCCGGCCATCAGGACACGAGCCCCATCTCGGCGATGATGCCCTTGACCCGGGTCTGCTCGGAGGCGAGGAAGTCGGCGAACTGCTGCCCGGTCTGGAAGGAGTCGATCCAGCCGTTCTTGGCGACCGCGTCCTTCCACGGCTGCGAGTCGTGCATCTTGGTGACCAGGTCGGTCAGCGCCGTCTTGTCGGCCTCGGAGAGCCCGGCGGGGGCCACGAAACCGCGCCAGTTGGACAGCTCGACCTCGAGGCCGGCCTCCTTCAGCGTGGGCGCGTCCAGGCCCTCGATCCGCTCACCGGAGGTCACGCCGAGGGCGCGCAGCTTGCCCGACTTCACGTGCTCGGCGAACTCGGCCACGCCGGAGATGCCCGCGCTGACCTTGTTGCCGAGCAGCTCGTTGAGCGCCTCGCCGCCGCCCGAGTGGGCGATGTAGTTGACCTGCTTGGGATCCACGCCCGCGGCCTTGGCCATCAGCCCGGCCACGATGTGGTCGGTGCCGCCCGCGGAGCCGCCCGAGATCGACACCTTCGCCGGGTCGGCCTTCCAGGCCGCCACCATGTCGGCCAGCGTCTTGTACGGGGACTCGGCCGGGACGACGACGATCTCGTACTCCTCGGTCAGCTTGGCGATGGGCGTCGTCTCGGCCAGCGTGACCTTGGACTTGTTCTGCTCGATGGCGCCCACCATGACCAGGCCCATGGTCATCAGCAGGTTGCCGTTGCCCTTCTCGCCGGCCAGCTGCGCCAGCCCGATCGTGCCGCCCGCGCCCGGCACGTTGTACACCTCGACCTTGCGCTTGGGGTCGGCGGCCTTGACGGCCTGTTCCGCGATGCGGGAGGTCTGGTCCCAGCCGCCGCCGGGCGCGGCGGGAGCCATGATCCGCAGCGGTCCGGCGGCGGAGGCGCCGCCGGAGCCGGACTCGCCGCAGCCGGTGAGCGCGGCAAGGGAGAGTGCCGCGAGGGCGGCGAATACGCGCAAGCGCATGATCACTCCAGGGGGTGTTTTCACGGTTGTAAAACTGGGATGGTGAAGCACCCCCGGCCCGCCGTCGAGCCTTTGCACGCTTGCCGTCATAGTGGTCGTATTGGTCGCGACCTGCCCGTGACCTGCGTTTGTTTCCATGTGCAGCGTGAGACGGGTCCGTGACGCCTCCCTCGGCACCCAGCTGTTCGTGCTCCAGATGGTGATCGTGATCCTCGCCGTCGGGGCCACCGCGGGCGTGTGGGCCGAGCGGATGCGCGAGCAGCTCGACGCCCTGCACCAGCAGCGCGCCCTGGCCATCGCCCAGTCCGTGGCCGGGCTTCCGCAGGTCAGGGAGGCCTTCAAGCTTCCCCACCCCGAGACGGTGCTGCAGCCGCTGGCCATGAGCGTGCAGCACGAGACCGGCGCCGACTACGTCGTGGTCGCCAACGAGCAGCAGAAGCGCTACGCCCACCCGAACAGCTCGCTGATCGGCAAGCAGCTGTCCACCGACGGCACCGTCGTGCTGAGGACGGGCAGGAGCTGGGTCGGCACCCAGACCGGCACGATCGGCACGACGGTCAGGGGCAAGACCCCTATCCGCGACGAGTACGGCAACGTGATCGGCCTGGTCTCGGTCGGCATCCTGGAGACCACGGTCGTCGACAAGCTCGGCGACACGCTGCCGCCGCTGGTCTGGACGGCGCTGGCCGTGCTGCTGGCCGGGCTCACGCTGGCCGCGCTGATCACCGCGCGGGTGCGCAGGCAGACGTTCGGGCTGGAGCCGCGCGAGATCGCCGCGCTGCTGGAGCAGCGCGAGGGCGTGCTGCACGGCGTCAAGGAGGGCGTGCTCGCGCTCGACCTCGGCGGGCGCGTCACGCTGGTCAACGACGCCGCCCGTGACCTGCTCGGCGACGTGCGCATCCAGGAGGGCGAGGAGCTGAGCCGGATCACCCTGTCAGGGCGCATGCGCGACGTGCTCGGGGGCGCCGACCCGGGCGAGGACCGCGTCGTGCTGCACGGCGAGCGGGTGCTGGTGCTCAACCGCACCCCGGTGTCGGTACGCGGCCAGCACCGCGGCTGGGTGGTCACCCTGCGGGACCGCACCCAGCTGATCCAGCTGGCCCGCGAGCTCCACGACACCAGCAGCGCGACGGAGGCGCTGCGCGCCCAGGCGCACGAGTTCGCCAACCGGATGCACACCGTCGTCGGGCTGCTGGAGCTGGGCGAGCACGAGGCGGCCATCGGCTACATCACCAGGACGGCTCGCGGCCCGTACGCCACCGGCCTGCGCGAGCGGGTCCAGGAGCCGACGCTGGCCGCCCTGCTGCTGGCCAAGTCCGCCGAGGCGGCCGAGCGCGGCGCCCGGCTGGTGCTGTCGGAGGACTCCAGCGTGCCGGAGGGCCTGCTGGGCGACCCGCACGACGCCGTCCTCGTGGTCGGCAACCTGGTCGCCAACGCCATCGACGCGCTCGACGGCGCCGAGGGCACGATCGAGGTGTCGGTGCAGGCCGACGCCGGCGGGCTGCGCGTGCGGGTGGGCGACTCGGGGCCGGGCATCGCGCCCGACCTGGTGGAAGAGGTGTTCAGGGAGGGGTTCACCACCAAGGCCGCCCGGTCGGGGCCGCGCGGGCTCGGGCTGGCGCTGACCCGGCAGGCGTGCCTGCGAAGGGGCGGCTGGGTACGCGTGCGCAACTCGGGCGGCGCCGTCTTCACCGCCCTCCTCCCGGCGAAGGCCCGCTCATGAGCGAGATGCGGGTGCTGGTGGTGGACGACGACTTCATGGTCGCCCGCATCCACAGCGGCTACGTGGCCCGCGTGCCGGGCTTCCGGGTGGTCTCCGTGGCCCACACCGGGGCGGACGCGCTCGCCGCGGTCGAGGAGTTCGACCCCGATCTCGTGCTGCTCGACATCTACCTGCCCGACATGTCGGGACTTGAGGTGTTGAAGCGGCTCCACCACGTGGACGTCCTCATGATCAGCGCCGCCCGCGACGTGCCCACGGTCCGGGAGGCCATGCGTGGCGGCGCCGTCAACTACCTCATCAAGCCGTTCACGGCCGCCGCCCTGACCGAGCGGCTCCAGCAGTACGCCGACACCCACAGGCGGCTGACCGCCATCGGCGCGGAGGCCCGCCAGGACGACGTCGACCGCCTTTTCGGCACTCCCAAAAGCGCCGCCCCCATGCCGAAGGGGCTCTCCGCGGCCACCTGCGCGCTGGTCGCGGACACGCTGCGGGAGGCCGGGCACGACCTGTCGGCGGCCGAGGCGGCCCAGCTCACGGGCCTGTCCCGGGTGAGCGTGCGCCGCTATCTCGAACACCTGTGCGCCGCGGGGCAGGCCGAACTCCGGCCCCGCTACGGCACGGCGGGCCGGCCCGAACATCGCTACCGGTGGCTAGGTTGACACATTTCCGTAGCCATTTCCCGTGACATATGTGGATCGTCGTGCCTTACTGTTGCCTGAGACTTGGCTGCGGACCGGGAGGAGATTGAGGCGTGCCGAACGCCGGACCGATCGAATCACCGACCGACCCGTTCGCCTCGGTGCCGTTACCCACGTCGGGCGTGTCCAGGAAGCCGCGGATCGAGGGGCTGCCCCCGGGCGTCTCCCGCGACATCTTCGGTCCGCAGGACCGGCAGGAGCCCCGGCCGGCGCAGGGCCCGAGCAACCCGGGCGGTCAATCGGGCGGCGCGCTGCCTCCTGTGGCGCCGCCGGCGCAGCCGTGGCCGGTGAACGGCAAGGAGCCGCCGCCCCAGCCGCGCCCGGTGTTCGGCGCGGCGGGCCCCGTCGAGCGCCCGCCCGCCTACGAGCCCGAGCCCGAACCGCCCAGGCGCCGCCGCATCCTGCCCGGCCTGCTGGTGCTCGTCGTGGTGCTCGTGGCGCTCGCGTACGTCGTACCGGCCGTGCTCATGTCGGGCTCCGTGCTGCGCGGCACCCACGTCTCCGGCGTGGACATCGGCGGGCTCACCGTCACCCAGGCGGCCGACAAGCTCCGCAACGAGCTCGGCCCCAGGCTGAGCGAGCCGGTCGTGGTCGACATCGGCGGCAAGAAGGAGACCATCCAGCCGGACGAGGCCGGGCTGGACCTCGACGTGGTGGCCACGATCGGGCAGGCGCCCAGCGGGTTCCCCTCCCCCGAGGAGGTGTGGCGGGGCCTGACCGGCCGGACCGAGCTGGAGCCGAAGATCAGCCTCGACTCCTCCCAGCTCGCCAGGACGGTCGAGGGCATCGCCGAGTCCGTCGACAAGAAGGGGCACGAGGGCCGGGTGTACTTCGCCGGCCTCGTTCCGAAGGTCCGCCAGCCGCAGGATGGCGTGCTGCTCGACCGCGACGACGCCATCCGCAGGATCGGCGACGCCTTCCTGCGGGGCGGCGGCGGCGTCTCGCTCACGCTGAGGCCCTCCAAGGCCGCCACCACCCCGGAGGCCGTCGAGGCGGCGCTGAACAAGGCCAGGAAGGCCGTCTCCGCGCCCGTCGTCCTGACGCTCGACGGCAAGCAGGCGCAGATCCCCCCGGCCATGATCGCCGCCAACCTGACCTACAACTCCGACGGCTCCGGCGAGCTCGCGCCCGACTTCGACGCCAAGGCGGTGCTCGCCACCGTCGAGCGCACCCTGGTGGACGCCGCCCAGCAGCCGCGCGACGCCACGTACGACATCGTCAACGGCCAGCCGGTGCTGGTGCCCTCCCGCACGGGCCGCGGCGTCAACGACAAGCTGCTGGCCAGGGACGCCGAAAAGGTGTTCGACCAGGGCGGCGACCGCACCATCCCCGTGCGGCTGGGCGCCGTCGCCCCCGCCGTCACCACCGACGAGGTACGCGACCTCGGCATCAAGGAGAGCCTGAGCTCGTTCAACACGACGTTCGACTGCTGCGAGCCGCGGGTCAAGAACATCCAGCGGATGGCGCAGGAGCTCGACGGCCACATCGTCAAGCCGGGGGAGACGTTCTCGATCTACGACGTCGTGGGGGAGCCCACGGTCGGGGACGGATACGTCGAGGCGGGGCAGTTCGTCGGCGGGCGGATGGCGAACATCGTGGGCGGCGGCGCGTCGCAGTTCGCCACGGCCATGTACAACGCGGCGTACTTCGGCGGGTTCGAGCTCGTCGAGCGCACGGCGATGGACTACTTCGACTCCCAGTACCCGGCGGGGCGCGACGCGGCGCTGGTGTATCCCGACACGGACCTGAAGTGGCACAACGACTCCGAGTACGGGGTGCTGATCAAGACGGCCTTCACGAACACGTCGGTGACGGTCACGTTGTGGAGCACCAAGCGCTACGACGAGATCGAGGCGGTGGAGTCGGATCGGCGCGACATCGTGCCGTTCCGCAGCCAGACCAGCTCCGCGCCCGGCTGCGTGGCCACAGCCGGGCAGCAGGGGTTCACGATCGACGTCACCCGCGTGTTCCACCAGGACGGCAAGGCGCTCAAGAAGGACAAGAAGGTCACCACCGAGTACCGCGCCCGGCCGCAGATCACCTGCGGCTGAAGAACGCCCTTCGGACGGGTCCCCGCCCGAAGGGCGTGGCACGGTCAGGACGGGGTGACCGAGAAGATCCGGTCGTCGCCCGGCCGGGGCGAGCCGCGCCCGTCCTTGTTGCTGGTGCCCACCCACAGCGACCCGCCGGGCGCGGCCGTGATGGCCCGCAGCCGGCCGAAGCGGTCCGTGAAGTGGGCGACGGGCTTGCCCACCGACCCGTCCGAGCGCAGCGGCACCTGCCACAGCCGCTGCCCCCGCAGCGCCGCCACCCACAGCGAGCCCTTCGCGTACGCCATCCCCGACGGTGACGCCTCGTCGGTGGACCACGTGATGAGCGGGTTCACGTAACGGGGATCGTCGCCGCGCCCCTCGACCTCCGGCCACCCGTAGTTGCCGCCCGCCTTGATGAGGTTCACCTCGTCGTAGGTGTTCTGGCCGAACTCGGTGGCGTACATCCGGCCGGACGGGTCCCAGGCGAGGCCCTGCACGTTGCGGTGCCCGTAGCTGTAGACGAGCGTGCCGAACGGGTTGCCGGGGGCGGGCTCGCCGTCCACGGTCATGCGCAGGATCTTGCCGGCCAGCGAGTCGCGCCGCTGGGAGAGGCCGCCCTCCCCGGTCTCCCCGGTGGAGGCGTACAGGTAGCCGTCAGGGCCGAACGCCAGCCGCCCGCCGTTGTGGATCCCGCCCTTCGGGATGCCCTGGACGAGCACCCGCTCGTCGCTGAGCCGGTCGCCGGAGAGCCGGTAGCGCACGATCCGGTTGTCGCCGGCCGCCGTGTAGTAGACGAACACCTGCTCGTCCTTGGCCGCCACGCCCAGCAGCCCGCCCTCGCCCTCGGGCCGCGCGCCGGAGATCTTGCCCAGCGACGTGACCTTCCCGTCCTGGCCCACCCGCAGCAGGCGGGCCGAGTCGCGCTCGGTGACCAGCGCGTCGCCCCCGGGCAGGAACGCGATCGCCCAAGGCACCGCCAGCCCCGTCACCACGTCCTTCGGCTGCCCGAGCCCGCCCGCGGCGGGCGTGGGGGCCGGCCCGGTGGTCGCCGCGGCGGCCGTCGGGACCGCCTCCCCGCCGCCCGCCGCCCCGCCGGAACACGCGGTGACCGCGGCCATGAGCATGATCGTCCAGAGCTTCTTCATGTGTCCCATACTTCCCCGCGAGCCGTAAGGTTCTCGGCATGAAGACCTGGGTTCCGTCCGATTCGGTGGCTGATGTTCTTTCCGACCTGCCCGGGGTTGAGTGTGCTGTTTACGATGGCACGTCCCCGATGCCGGAGGGCATCGAGGACGTGGAGGTCTGGGTCCCGCCGCTCGCGACCGTGCCTGACGTGCCGGGCACGCTGGCGCGGATGCGCTCGCTGCGGCTCCTTCAGACCGTCACGGCGGGCGTGGAACCGTACCTTCCGCACATTCCCCAGGGCGTGGTGCTGTGCAACGCGCGCGGCGTGCACGACGCCGGGACCGCCGAGTGGGCGGTCGGGGCGATGATCGCGGTGCTGCGGGAGTTCCCCGGGTTCGTGGACGCGCAGCGCCAGGGCGCGTGGACCTACCACCACACCGGCGTGCTGGCCGACTCGACCGTGCTCATCGTCGGCTACGGCTCCATCGGGGCGGCGCTGGAGAGGCGGCTCGACGGGTTCGAGGTGGAGGCCGTACGGGTGGCCAGGAGCGCCCGCGACGGCGTGCACGCCATGGATGACCTGCCCAAGCTGCTCCCGGAGGCGGACGTCGTCGTGCTGCTGGTGCCCGCCACCACGGCCACCGCGGGCATGGTGGACGCGGCGTTCCTCGCGCGGATGAAGGACGGCGCCGTGCTCGTCAACGCCGCCAGGGGCGGGGTCGTCGACACGGAGGCGCTGATCGCCGAGCTCAAAACGGGTAGGATACGCGCCGCGCTCGATGTGACCGCGCCCGAGCCGCTGCCGGAGGGCCACCCCCTCTGGAGCGCCCCTGGCGTGCTGATCACCCCGCACATCGCGGGGAGCACACCCGCGTCCGGGCGGCGCACGTTGCGGCTGATCAGAGCCCAGCTTCTGCGCCACCTCGCAGACGAGCCGCTGGTCAACGTCATAACGGACGCGTACTGAGAGGATCCCGGAACGTGGCTGGTCCGTGACCTTCGGTGCGTACGGTGGCACTTGCAGGGAGTTCCTGACTCGCTGTCAAGGAACTCTTGGCGGAAATTGGTCTGTGTGGTTATCAGATCGGTGACGACATCGGCGTTGTCACCACCCGCGCACCCGCGACCGCACACACTGGCGAAGTGATGCGCCGGGCCTCGGCGATCGCAGGTGCAGAGTTCGAGACGGGATGGGCAACGACTGTGATCCGCTGGCGTGATCCACGGGTGCCGCTGACCGCCGCGGCGGCGGCAGGGGCGGTGGCGTTCGCCGCCGCGCTCCTCGCGGGCGGTCAGGCCTTGATCACCGGCGCGGTCGCCGGTGGGCTGGCGGCGCTGGCCGCCGCCGGCTCCCTGCTGCTCGCGTCGGTGCGGTCGGCCGGGCACCGGCCGACGGCGCTGGGGGCGCGCTGGATGAGCGGCGGGGCCGTCATCTGGGCCGCCGGCGTGGCGCTGCGCCCGTTCGCCGAGAGCTTCGTGGTCAGCTTCGCCGATCTGTTCATGTTGCTCGGCACCGTGGTCACGGCCGGCGGCGCGCTGATCGCCGCCGACCGCAGGTTCCCGGCGTGGGTCGTGTTACGGCATGTCACCGACGCCTACCTGTGCGCCGCCTCGCTCTTCCTGATCGGCTGGGTGGTGGCGCTGCGCCAGGTCTACGACGACACGGCCGACCCGGCCACGTTCACGCTGGTGATGCTGCCGCCGATGATCGCGCTGCTGGTGACGTGCGCCGTGGTCCCGTCGGTTCTCTCCGGCCGGGCCTCGTCCTGGCTGCTCGGGCTGGCCGGCGTCGGCGTGCTGGCCACCATGACCGTGGCGGGCCTGGCGGCCGCGGTGGCCCGGCTCGACGGCGGCCAGCCGCAGCTGTGGAGCGTCATGCTGGTGCCCGTCGCGTTCCTGCTGCTCGCCGCCGTCCCGTGGGGGCCGCGTGCGCGCGAGTCGAGCGGCTCGGCCGTCGGCACCGTGGTCGCGCTCGTGCCGATGGCGCTGGTCGCCGTGGCCGCCTGCACCTGGCTCGCCCACCTGGCGGGCGGGCGCCCCGAGCGGCCCGTGACGGGGGTCGTCGTGGTCGCGGTCTCCGTGGTGCTGCTCCTGCTGCTGCGGCTGTTCGTGGTCTCGGCGACCAGCGTGCGCCTGCGCAACCTGGTCAAGCTCGGCGACCGGCAGCTCAGGGAGCTCGCGGAGAGCACCGGCGACGTGGTCTTCACCTGCGACTACGAGGGCGTGGTGCGCGAGATCGGCCCCGGCGTCGAGGTCACGTACGGCTACCGCCCCGACGAGGTGGTCGGCGGGTCGATCTTCGACTACCTCCACCCCGAGGACGTCCCCGGCATCCAGGTGGCGCTGCGCGCGATGCACCTCGACGAGGACAACGCCGCGCCGGGTGCCTGCCTGATCGCCTGCCGGGTGCGGGCGGCCGACGGCACGTGGCGGCCCACCGAGTCGGTCGCCACCCGCCGCGTCGGCGGCGACGAGCTGATGCTGGTGACCACCAGAGACGTCAGCGACCAGGAGGCGCTGCGCAACCAGGTCGCCCACCTGACCTTCCACGACGGCGTGACCGGCCTGCCCAACCGCGCCTACTTCGAGGAGCGCACCCGCGAGGTGCTCACCGGGCGCACCACCGGCCCCGGGGCGACGAGCGTCGCCGTCATCTTCCTCGACCTCGACGGGTTCACCTCCGTCAACGACTCGGTGGGGCACGCCAGCGGCGACTACCTCCTCGGCCAGGCGGCCCGCCGGCTGCGCGGCGCCGTACGCGCCGACGACACGCTCGCCCGGTGGGGCGGCGACGAGTTCGCGGTGCTCGTGGAGACGGGCGGCGACGCGCAGCTGGCCGTCGACCTGGCCGAGCGGCTCGTCCGCGCGGTCTCGCAGGAGCCGTTCCGCGTCGCCGACCGCGACGTGGCGCTGACCGCGAGCGTGGGGGTGGCCTTCAGCGAGGACGACATGCCGGCCGGCGACCTGCTCCGCAACGCCGACGTCGCCATGGCACGCGCCAAGGAGCTGGGCGGGCGGCGCGTGGAGGTGTTCGCCGCGCAGATGCACGCCGACGTGGTGCGGCGGCTGGAGCTGGCGGCCGACCTGCAGCGGGCGCTGATCGAGCAGCAGTTCGCGATCGAGTACCAGCCCATCGTCGACCTGGCCACGTCGCGGGTGACCGCGGTCGAGGCGCTGGTGCGGTGGTGGCGCGGCTCGGTGTTCGTGCCGCCCGAGCAGTTCCTCGGCCCGGCGGAGGACACCGGGCTGATCGTGCCGCTGGGGGAGTGGATCCTGCGCGAGGCGTGCCGCGAGGTGGCCGCCTGGCGGGCCTCCTCCTGGGACATCGGCCTGTCGCTCAACCTGTCGGCGCGCCAGATCACCGCGCCGCGCTTCGTCGAGACGGTCGAGGAGGCGCTGGCCGAGAGCGGGCTGCCGGCCTCCGCGCTCACCCTCGAAGTGATCGAGGAGATGCTGGTCGAGGACGCCGAGGAGACGGTCAAGCGGCTGTCGGAGCTGCGGGCGCTCGGCGTGCGGCTGGCCATCGACGACTTCGGCACGGGCTACGCCTCGCTGGCGTTCCTGCGGCAGTTGCCCGTCGACCTGATCAAGATCGATCCGTCGTTCGTGTCGGGCCTGGGCAACGACGACACGCTGACCCTGCTCACCCGGACGATCGTGCGGCTCGGCCACGACCTCGGGCTCGTCGTGGTGGCCGAGGGCATCGAGCGCCCCGAGCAGCTGGAGCTGCTGAAGCAGATGGGGTGTACCAAGGGGCAGGGGTTCCTGGTGGCGCGGCCGATGGCGGCGCGCGGCGTGGATTCGCTGATGCGTACGAGTCTCACTGTTTGAGACATGTGTCCACGAAGTTGACACTAGGGCGTTCGGAGCGGCTATCGTGTAGGCCATGCTTCGCAGTGAGATTCTCGTAGTACTTCGCCGGCGCGCAGGCCGATAGCGAAGCACGACGACCTGCGCGCCGCCCCAGACCCGCCGCCCGGTGGGAAGGGGCATTTTTTATGTCCTTAAGCGAGTAGCCACGCAAGGAACGAGCCGATGACCGAACGGATGACAGGTGCACAGGCCCTGGTGAGGGCGCTGGAGCACGTGGGAGTCGACACAGTGTTCGGGATCCCGGGCGGTGCCATTCTGCCGGCCTACGATCCCCTCTACGACTCGACCAAGGTCCGGCACGTGCTCGTACGCCACGAGCAGGGCGCGGGTCACGCGGCCGAAGGCTACGCGCAGGCCACCGGCAAGGTCGGGGTCTGCATGGCGACCAGCGGCCCCGGCGCCACCAACCTCGTGACGCCGATCGCCGACGCGTACATGGACTCCGTGCCGATCGTGGCGATCACCGGCCAGGTGGCCAGTGCCGCCATCGGCACGGACGCGTTCCAGGAAGCCGACATCTCCGGCATCACCATGCCGATCACGAAGCACAACTTCCTGATCACGGACCCCGGTGAGATCGCCCGCACGATCATGGAGGCCTTCCACATCGCCTCCACCGGCCGCCCCGGCCCGGTCCTCGTGGACATCTCCAAGGACGCGCTGCAATCTGAGACCACCTTCAGTTGGCCGCCGACCATGCAACTGCCCGGCTACCGCCCGGTCACGAGGCCGCACTCCAAGCAGATCCGCGAGGCCGCCAAGCTGATCGCCGAGTCCAGGAGGCCCGTCCTGTACGTCGGCGGCGGCGTCCACAAGGCCGGCGCCGCGCCCGAGCTGTTCCAGCTGGCCGAGCTGACCAACATCCCCGTCGTCACCACCCTGATGGCGCGGGGCACCTTCCCCGACAGTCACCCGCAGCACATGGGCATGCCGGGGATGCACGGCAGCGTGTCGGCCGTGGCCGCGCTCCAGCAGTCCGACCTGATCGTCGGCCTGGGCGTGCGCTTCGACGACCGGGTGACCGGCCAGCTGTCGTCGTTCGCGCCGCGCGCCAAGATCGTGCACGCCGACATCGACCCGGCGGAGATCTCCAAGAACCGCCACGCCGACGTGCCGATCGTGGGCGACTGCAAGGAGGTCATCGGCGACCTGGTCGCCGCGATCGAGGCGTCGGGCCAGAAGGGCGACTACACCGCCTGGTGGACGACGCTCAACGGCTACAAGGAGACGTACCCGCTGGGCTACGAGACGTACGAGGACGGCTCGCTGGCGCCCCAGTACGTGATGGAGCGGCTGAGCGCCATCGCGGGGCCCGAGACGTACTACGTGGCCGGGGTCGGGCAGCACCAGATGTGGGCCTCGCAGTTCATCGGCTACGAGAAGCCCGGCACGTTCATCAACTCCGGCGGCCTCGGCACCATGGGCTTCGCCGTCCCGGCCGCGATGGGCGCCAAGATGGGCCGCCCCGACTCCACGGTGTGGGCCATCGACGGCGACGGCTGCTTCCAGATGACCAACCAGGAGCTGGCCACCTGCGCCCTGGAAGGCGTGCCGGTCAAGATAGCCGTCATCAACAACGGTAATCTCGGCATGGTCCGCCAGTGGCAGACGCTCTTCTACGACGAGCGTTACTCCAACACCGACCTGCAGACGACGCGCCGCATCCCGGACTTCGTCAAGCTGGCCGAGGCCTATGGTTGTGTGGGTCTGCGGTGCGAGCGTCCCGAGGACGTCGACGCCGTGATCAAGAAGGCCATGGAGATCAACGACGTGCCCGTCGTGGTCGACTTCGTCGTCCACCAGGACGCCATGGTCTGGCCCATGGTCGCGGCTGGCACCAGCAACGACGACATCAAGATCGCCCGTGACATGGCGCCCAACTGGGAGAACGAGGATGAGTAGACACACCCTCTCTGTGCTTGTCGAGAACAAGCCCGGCGTCCTGGCGCGCGTGTCCGCGTTGTTCAGCAGGCGAGGCTTCAACATAGACTCGCTCGCGGTGGGGCCGACCGAGCACGACGACATCTCCCGCATGACCATCGTGGTCAGCGTCGAGGAGCTGCCGCTCGAGCAGGTCACCAAGCAGCTCAACAAGCTGGTGAACGTGCTGAAGATCGTCGAGCTCGACCCGTCGCAGTCGGTTCAGCGCGAGCTGATGCTGATCAAGGTCAAGGCCGACGCCGAGAGCCGCTCCCACGTGCTGGAGCTGGTCAGCCTCTTCCGCGCCCGCTGCATCGACGTGGCCGCCGACGCGGTGACCATCGAGGTCACCGGCACTCCCGACAAGCTCGAGGCGTTCATCAAGGTCCTCGAGCCGTTCGGGATCAAAGAACTCGTCCAGTCGGGCATGGTGGCCATCGGCCGCGGTGCCCGTTCCATCACCGACCGGTCCCTCAGGGCACTGGACCGTACCGCCTGAAAGGTTTTGAGCAAGTGACCGAGATCTACTACGACGACCAGGCCGACCTGTCGATCATCCAGGGACGCCACGTGGCCGTGCTGGGGTACGGCAGCCAGGGCCACGCCCACGCGCTCTCCCTGCGTGACTCCGGCGTGGACGTGCGCGTCGGCCTGCCCGAGGGCTCCAAGAGCCGCGAGAAGGCGGAGAACGACGGGCTGCGGGTCGTCACCCCGGCGGAGGCGGTGGAGGAGGCCAACCTCACCATGATCCTCGCGCCGGACCACATCCAGCGCCACCTCTACTCCGAGCACGTCGCCCCCAACCTCGTCGAGGGCGACGCGCTCTTCTTCGGCCACGGCCTGAACATCCGCTACGGCCTCATCGAGGCGCCCGAGGGCGTCGACGTGTGCATGGTCGCCCCCAAGGGCCCCGGGCACCTCGTCCGCCGCCAGTTCGAGGCCGGGCGCGGCGTGCCCGTCCTCGTGGCCGTCGAGAAGGACGCCTCCGGCAAGGCGCTCGACCTGGCGCTGTCGTACGCCAAGGGCATCGGCGGCACCCGCGCCGGCGCGCTGCGCACGACGTTCAAGGAGGAGACGGAGACCGACCTGTTCGGCGAGCAGGCCGTGCTGTGCGGCGGCGTCTCCGAGCTCATCAAGGCGGGCTTCGACACGCTGATCGAGGCCGGCTACCAGCCCGAGGTCGCGTACTTCGAGTGCCTGCACGAGATGAAGCTGATCGTCGACCTGATGTACGAGGGCGGCATCTCCAAGATGTACTGGTCGGTCTCCGACACGGCCGAGTACGGCGGCTACACCCGCGGGCCGCGCGTCATCACCGACGAGACCCGCCAGGAGATGCGCCGGATCCTCGGCGAGGTTCAGGACGGCACCTTCGCCCGGCAGCTCGTCGAGGAGTTCGACAGCGGGCAGAAGGAGTTCCAGCGCTACCGCAAGGAGCTGGCCGACGACGCCATCGAGAAGACGGGCGCCAAGCTCCGTCCGATGATGAGCTGGCTCAAGGCGTAACACGCGCGCAACGGGTGGGCTCCGGCCCACCCGTTCCCGTTCCCGGCGGGATTGTCGGTGGCGGTTGAGAGGATCGGCGGCATGAGCGACCTCACCTCCGCGATCACCGACTACTGGGACGCCGCCGCGCCGGCGTTCGACGAGGAGCCCGATCACGGGCTGCGGGCCGAGCGCACACGGGCCGCGTGGGAGCGCCGCCTGCGGGCCTGGGCGCCCGCCGCCCCGGCCGACGTGCTCGACGCCGGCTGCGGCACCGGCTCCCTGTCCCTGCTGCTGGCCGCTGCCGGGCACCGGGTGACCGGGGTGGACGTGGCGCCGCGCATGATCGGCCAGGCGCGCGCCAAGCTGGCGGCCGCCGGGCTCGCCGGGAGCTTCCTGGTCGGCGACGCGGCCGCCCCGCCGACGGGTGACGACCGGTTCGACATGGTGCTCTGCCGGCACCTGGTGTGGACCCTGCCCGACCCGGAGGCGGCGCTGCGCGCATGGGTCGCCCGGCTGCGCCCGTCCGGCCGGCTGGTGCTGGTCGAGGGGCGCTGGGGCGAGGCGGGCTCGCCCTACGTGCCGGGAGGCGAGTCGCTGCCGTGGGACGGCGGCGTCGATGCCCCCACCCTGGCCTCCGCTGTGCGCCCGCTCGTCTCCGGGCTGCGCATCGAGCCGCTCAGCGACGACGCCGACCTTTGGGGCCGCCCCGTCGAGGACGAGCGCTACGCGATCATCGCCCGGTTGTAGCTCGCCGGGCTGCGGCGGGTGCACGAGAGCGGCGGCATCACGCTCGCCTCCACGGTCGCGTTCAACCGCATGCGCAAGGCGACGCTCTGACCGGCGAGGCCGCCTGGCAGAGCCCTCAGCGCTGATCCGTTACGCCGGCTGCCGGGCCGGGGTGGTCAGTGCGTCGAGGAGGCCGGGGAACGCCTCGTCCATCTCGGCCCGGCGCAGGGCGTTCATGCGGGCCGTCCCCACGTAGTACTGCCTGATCAGGCCCGCCTCGCGGAGCACCTTGAAGTGGTGGGTGGCGGTGGACTTGGTGACCGGCATGTCGAAGTCGCCGCACTTGATGTCCTCGCCGGCGCTGTCGAGTTGCGTGACGATGCTCCGGCGTACCGGATCGACGAGGGCCTCCAGCACCTGCTGGAGGTCGAACTGCGACACCTCGGGGTGCGGCGGAGTGCGTCCCATGGTCACATAGTACGACATTCGTCGAAGTTTGACAGCGATCGTACTTTTGCGCTTCAGTGAGCGGCATGACGAGAACTGTGCGGTTCCACGAGGTCGGTGGGCCAGAGGTGTTGCGGCTGGAGGACGTGGACCCGGGCGAGCCGGGGCCCGGCGAGGTGCGGATCCGGGTGGAGGCGATCGGGGTCAACCGGGCCGAGGTGCTGTTCAGGAGCGGCCGGTACATCGAGCCGGTCAGGCGCCTGCCGTCCGGGCTCGGCTCCGAGGCGGCCGGGGTGATCGAGGCGGTCGGGCCGGAGGTGGCCGGGTTCGAGGCGGGGCAGGCGGTCAGCGTCGTGCCGGCCTTCTCGTACAACGACTATGGGATGTACGCCGAGCGCGCGATCGCGCCCGCGTCCGCGCTCCTGCACCGCCCCGACGGGGTGGACGCGATCTCGGGTGCGGCGGTGTGGATGCCCTACCTCACGGCCTACGGCGCGATGGTGGAGGTGGGCGGGATGCGGGCGGGCGACGTCGCCGTGGTGAACGCGGCCTCAAGCAGCGTCGGGCTGGCCGCGATCCACACCGCCGGCAGGCTGGGCGCCACGCCGGTCGCCGTCACCCGCACCCGTGCCAAGAGGCTGCGGCTGGTCGAGGAGGGCGCGGCCGAGGTGATCGTCTCCGACGAGGAGGACGTGGCGGAGCGCGTGCTGGAACTGACCGGCGGCAGGGGCGCCGAGTACGTCTTCGACGCCGTCGCGGGGCCGGGCGTGACGGAGCTGGCCAGGGCCGTGGCGGCGGGCGGGACGCTGCTCCTGTGGGGCGCGCAGAGCGGGCTGCCGACGCCCTATCCGGGGTTCGAGCTGGGCATGCCCGCGCTGAACCTGCGGACGTACACGGTGCACGAGATCACCCGTGACCCGGTCCGCATGCGACGGGCGGCGGCGTTCGTCGCGTCGGGTCTGCGCGCCGGAGCCTTCCGCGCGGTGGTGGACCGCGTGTTCCCGCTGGAGGAGATCGCGGAGGCGCACCGGCACATGGAGTCCAACGCCCAGTTCGGCAAGATCGTCGTCACCGTGTAGATGTAGCGGATGCTATATCGTTCGATATAGCATCCGACTCATGATGAACGCGCGCCGCGCCCCCGGGTCAGGTCCGACGGGGCGCTTCTTCGGGCCGGGCGAGCTCCGCCTGGCCGTCCTCGCTCTCATTGCCGAACGGCCCGGCCACGGTTACGACGTGATGAACCGGCTCGCCGACCGCTTCAACGGCACCTACGAGCCGAGCGCCGGCTCCATCTACCCCACCCTGCAACTGCTGGAGGACGAGGGCCTGGTCCGCGTCGAGGCCGCCGACGGCCGCAAGGTCCACCACGTCACCGACGCGGGCAGGCGCGCGGTGGACGAGCAGGCCGAGGAGATCGAGCGGCTCTGGGGCCGCGCGGCCAGCAGGGGCGAGTGGGGCATGTTCCGCGAGCCCGAGGCCGCCGAGATCGTCGGCCCGGCGCTGCGCCTGGTCAAGGCCGCGGTGAAGACGCTCGCGCACGCCCACGGCGACCCCCGCGTGGTCGAGGAGATCCAGGAGATCTTCGTCGAGGCCCGGCGCAGGATCGAGCGGCTGGATCCCAGGAGCCGGCGGCGGGCGGAGGAGCGATGAGGCGGACGATGGCCCTCAGGCTGCTCGACCGGATCTTCGTCACGGGAGAGGTGGTCGAAGCCGAGCAACTGTCCGCGCGCATGCGGCGGGTCAGGATCGGGGGAGAGGCGCTGGCGGGGCTCACGTGCAGGCCCGGCCAGCACGTACGCCTCCTGGTCGGCGACGGCGGCCTGCTGGGCGGGGTCCTGCGCACGTACTCGGTCTGGCGGCACGACCCCACCTGGGAGTCGCTCGACCTGATCGGCTACGACCACGGCGGCGACTCGCCGGGCGCCTCCTGGATGCGGACCGCCAAGCCCGGCATGGAGATCGCCTTCACCAGGCCGGAGGGCGGTTTCGTGGTGAAGGAGGACGCGCCGTACCACGTGTTCGCGGGCGACGAGACGGCGTCGGTGGCGTTCGGCGCGATGCTGCGGGCGGTGCCGCCGGGCCGGCGGATCTTCGGCGTGGTCGAGGCCGACACGCCTGCCGACCACCTCGACCTGCCCGGGGACCTGGTGCGCGTGTGCCGCTCCGGCGCCTCGGCGGCCGGGTCGAAGGTCCAGGTCGACGCGGTGCGCGCGCTGGACCTGCCCGAAGGGCCGGGCGTCGCCTACCTCGCCGGCGAGGCGCGCACGATCCAGTCCGTACGCGCCCATCTCGTGCGGGAGCGCGGCTGGCAGCGCAGGGACGTGCGCACGAAGCCGTTCTGGACCCCCGGCAGGAAGGGTCTCGACTGACACCCGACCGCCATCGGCGATAATAATACCGGTATAGTTATTCGATCAGCGAGCTTAAGGAGGAGCCGTGATCGAGCTCAAGTCAGCCGGTGAGATCGCCGCGATGCGCGAGGCGGGCAGGGTCGTCTCCGCGGTCCACGCCGCGGTGCGGGAGCGGGCCGCGGTCGGGGTGTCGTTGAAGCAGCTCGACGAGGTGGCCAGGACGGTCATCGAGGAGGCGGGTGCGGGGGCTTCGTTCCTGGGCTACCACCCGTCGTTCGGCGCGACGCCGTACCCGGGGGTGATCTGCACCTCGGTCAACGGGGTCATGCTGCACGGCCTGCCGAGCCCGTACCGGCTGCGTGACGGCGACCTGATCAGCGTCGACTGCGGCGCGATCGTCGACGGGTGGCACGCCGACGGCACCGTGAGCTTCGCCGTCGGGCGGGCGCGCGAGGAGGACCTGAAGCTCATCAGGGTGGCCGAGGAGACGCTGGCGGCGGGCATCCAGGCGGCCGTGCCCGGCGGCCGGATGGGCGACATCGGCCACGCCATGTCCACGGTCGGCCGCGGCGCCGGGTACGGCATGCAGAACGACTTCGGCGGCCACGGCATCGGGCGGGCCATGCACGAGTCGCCCTTCGTGCCCAACGAGGCCGCCCGGGGGCGCGGGCTGCGGCTGCGGCCGGGGCTGGTGATCGCGATCGAGCCGAGCCTGATGGCCGGTGGCGACGACGACTACTACATGGCCGACGACGGCTGGTCGGTGTGCTCGGGCGACGGCAGCAGGAGCGTGCACGTCGAACACACGGTCGCCATCACGGCCGACGGCCCGGTCGTGCTCACGCTGCCGTAGGAAGGGCGCGGAAAAGCGCGCGAGTGCCGGTCATGAGGTGGTCAAGAGAGACGACAGGGCCGCCCCGCCGGATCTTCCCTCTCGGTCAAGCGCCCGGCCCTTCCGTTCCTGTTCGTCCAGACGCTGTATTCGCCCAGGTCAAGAGCAAAATTATAGGCGTTTGTCGAACTTGGGGGGAGGGCAGATCATCATGCGATAGCTACGGAGAGTAGTCGATAGGTATCAGAGGGGAATCCAAATGTACAGATCAGGGCTCATCCTGGCCGGTCTGGTCGGCGGGATGGTCATGTTCGGCGGCTCCGCGCTCGCCGCCACGCCCAGCGTCACCGCCGCGCCGGCGTACACGGGCATCCTGCCCGGCCCCAGCAGCGACGCGCCGCCCACGTGGGACTTCGGTGAGTGGAACAACTTCGGTCACGACGACGACGTGGTCGACCTCGACCTCCTGAACCAGCTCCTGTCGAGGGTCCTGAGCGGCTGACGACAACGTACGAAGGGGCCTGCCCGCGGGTGGGCCCCTAAGTCTTGCCCGCGAAGCCTCGCCCGCGCGGGTCAGCCCTCGTACGCGAACGACGCCTCGAAGGAGTTGCGCGCGATCCGGTCGAGTTGCTCGTCCGTCATCCCCAGCTCCCGCTGGAGCGCCACGTAGTTGTCCTCCACGTATCCGCCGAAGTACGCGGGATCGTCCGAGTTGACGGTCACGACCAGGCCCTCGTCCAGCATCGCGGGCAGGATGTGGTCGCGCAGGGACGGCACCGCCCGCAGCCGCACGTTCGACAGCGGGCAGACGGTCAGCGGGATCCGCTCCGCCCTCAGCCTGGCCACGAGCTGCGGGTCCTCCATGGCCCTGATCCCGTGGTCCACCCGCTCCACGCGCAGCACGTCCAGCGCCTCCCAGACGTAGTCGGGGCCGCCCTCCTCACCCGCGTGCGCCACCCTCCGGAGGCCCTCGGCGCCCGCGATCTCGAACACGCGCCGGAACAGCGACGGCGGGTAGCCCACCTCCGCCGAGTCCAGCCCCACCCCGATGAAGGAGTCCCGGTACGGCAGCGCCGCCCGCAGCACCTGCTCCGCCTCGTCCGCGCCCCTGTCACGGAGGAAGCAGAGAATCAGCGCGGCCGAGACGTCGCCGTCCTTCAGCGCCGCCGACAACCCGCCGAACACCACCTCCAGCGGCACGCCCCTGCTCAGGTGCGCCTGCGGGTCGAAGAAGATCTCCGCGTGCCGCACCCCCTGCGCGCCGGCCCGCCGCAGGTAGGCCGTGGCGAGGTCGTAGAAGTCCTCCTCGGTGCGCAGGACCGCCATGTGCTCGTAGTAGAGGTCGAGGAACGACTGCAGGTCCGTGAAGGAGTAGCGCGCGCGGATGGCGTCCACGTCGAAGGTCGGCAGGTCGATCCGGTTCCGCCGGGCCAGCTCGACGACGAGGTCGGGCTCGAGGGTGCCTTCGATGTGCAGATGGAGCTCTGCTTTGGGACGCATGGCATCGAGTAAACAGGACCGTGCCTGGTGGGAGGTATCGTGCGAACCTCTGAAGTCTCACGTGGTGAGCTGGCATAACATCAGATTTCATGAGGCTGGCCGACCTGCTCGCGCGTGACGACCTGCGGCTGACGCCGGTCACGGGTCACGAGGAGCTCGGGCGCGAGATCCGGCGCGCGTACCCGACGGACCTGCCCGACCCCCGGCGCTACCTGCGGCCCGGCGACCTCGTCCTCACCAGCGGCGTCTGGTACGGCGAGCCGTCCGACTGCGAGCGCTTCGCCGAGGCGCTGTGGGCCAGCGACGCCGCGGGCCTGGTCGTGGGCCTGATCGTGCTCGGCGAGCTGCCCGACGAGCTGGTCAAGGCGTGCGAACGGCACCGGCTCCCGCTGCTCCTCGCCGCTCCCGACCAGTCGTTCGGGGCGATCACCGAGGTCGTGACCGCCGAAGGGTTCGAGGCCGAGCAGCGCAGGGCGGAGCGGGTCAGGGCGCAGACGCTGCTCGACGTGCTGGGCCGGATCCCGCCGGGTGAGGTCTCCGCGCACCTGCGGCTGCTGGGCGCAGACCCGGGCCTGCCGACCGCGGCCATGGCGGTCACGCTGACGGGGCCGGCCGGCTACGACCTGCCCGAGGTGCTGCACGAGGGCCTGGCCAGGAAGGGGCGGCACCTGATCGTCGGCGGCACGCCTGGCGAGGCGGTCGTGCTGGTCAACGGCCGGGCCTCGCGCAAGAGCCTGGCCGACGAGCTGCGCGGGCTGGTCGCCGAGCGGCCGGGGATGAGCATCGCGGCGGGGATCAGCGAGATGGCGGCCAGCGTGTCGCAGCTCGGCGAGGCGCTGGAGACGGCCAGGCGCGGCCTGGAGTCCGCCCGGCACGGGCCGGGGCCCGTGTCGATCATGTCGGTGGCCGACATCGACAGCTTCGACCTGCTGCTGGCCGCGCTGCCGGGCAGCGTGCGCCGCACCTTCCGCGACCACCTGCTGGGGCCGGTCGAGGAGTACGACGCGCGGCACGGCTCCGAGCTGCTGCGCACGCTCGACATCTTCCTGGAGACGTGCGGCTCGTGGCAGCGCACCGCCGACGAGCTGTACGTGCACGTCAACACCTTGCGGTACCGGATGCAGCGCATCGAGGAGCTGACCGGGCGGCGCATGTCGTCGATGCGCGACCGTACGGACCTGTATCTGGCGCTGCGGTCGGAGCGAGGGGCGTAAAGGTCAGGGCAGGCGGCCCGCGACGACGTGGCCCCGCGAGACCACGGCCACGATGTTCTCGATCGCCAGGTCCTCGATGCGCTCCCACGGCCGCCCGCGCAGCACGATCAGGTCGGCGCCCAGCCCCGGCGCGATCCGGCCCACCGGCACGCCGATCGAGTCGGCCGCGTCGGAGGTGGCCGCGCGCAGTGCCGACTCGGCGTCCATCCCGAGCACCCGCGTCATGTGCACGACCTCGGCGAACTGGTCGCCGAACTGCACGTGGTGGCCGTTGGCGTCGGTGCCGAGCACGAAACGCACGCCCAGCGCGGCGGCCTGGGCCAGCAGCACGTCGCGGGTGGCGACCAGCTCGGCTGCCTTGGCCATGGCCTCGGGCGTGACGGGCACGCGGCCCTGGGCGATGGCCTCGTTGATGAGCAGCGTGGGCGCGACGGGCGTGCCCTCGGCGGCCAGCGTCTCGGCCAGGTCCTTGCTCATGAGCGTGCCGTGCTCGATCGAGTCGACGCCCTCCTCGACGGCCACCCGGATGCCCTCCTCGGAGTGGGCGTGCGAGGCCACCAGCATGCCGAGCGCGTGGGCCTCGTCCACGACGGCCCTGATCTCGTCGCGGGTGTAGTTGCGCCAGGCGTTCCTGTCGCCGATCGAGAGCACGCCGCCGCTGGTGGTCAGCTTGATGCCGTCCATGCCGGCGCGGGCCCAGGTGCGTACGAGCTTGCGGCACTCGTCGGGGCCGTCGGCCGTGGGCTTGCGCGACGGCACGGCGGGCGGCACGAACAGGTCGTTGTGCCCGGCCGTCATCCCCACCACGCCGTGCACCTGGATGCGCGGCCCAGGCAGCACCCCCGCGTCGAACACCCGGCGCAGCGCGACCTGGGCCTCGTCGCCCGCCAGGTCGCGCAGCGTCGTCACGCCGTGCCGCATGGCCCGCTGCGCGTGGGCGGCGCCGTGCAGCACCTGCTCGTCGCGGGTGGTGACCAGCGGCCAGGTCGAGAAGTCGGGCGGGTCGCCGGGGCCCGCGTACCCGACCAGGTGCACGTGCGTGTCCACCAGGCCGGGCAGCACGCACAGGCCGTCGTGGCGCGGCTCGGCGTCCGGCTGCACGCTGGTGATGCGGTCGGGCTCCCAGCTCAGATCGACCGGGCCGCGATATTCGGTACCGTCCCAAAGGGGGATTCCGTCGAGTCTCATTTCACGGCCGACGTTACCCGAGCGGCCGGGCGGCTGGAGGGATCTACGGTCCTTCTCCGGCGCTCTCGTAGGGACCTACAGGGGTCGCCAGCGGTTTTCCCGGATTACCCGCCCGGGGCCGCCTGAGTGCCGCGGCCGTCCAAAACCACCGTCACACGATGGTAATAATCGAGAGATACCGTCCTGACCTGCACGTTCACCGCCGCTCAAGGAAGAATCATGGCTATTTCCCTCGACCGTCGCGCGTTCCTGCGGACGACGGGTCTGGCCGGTCTCGCGCTCGGTCTGGCCGCCTGCGGCGACGACGGCGCACCGGCCGCCTCCTCCGGCGGTGGGTTCGGCTCCGTCAAGCTCCAGCTGTCCTGGAAGAAGAACGTCGAGTTCGCCGGCGAGTACTTCGCGGACACCAACGGCTACTTCAAGGCCGCCGGGTTCTCCCAGGTCGAGCTGCTCTCGGGCGGCGGCTCCGGCACCTCGGTCGAGTCGGGCCTGGCCACGGGCCGCTGCTGGGCCGGCCTGTCCGCGCCCACGATCACCGCGCCGGCCGTCCTCCAGGGCGCCCAGCTGAAGATCGTCGGCGCGACCTTCCAGAAGAACCCCTTCGCGATCGTCTCGCTCAAGAAGAACCCGATCGAGTCGGCCGCGGACCTCGCGGGCAAGAGGATCGGCGTCCAGGACTCCAACGAGCTGGTGTGGAACGCGCTGCTCAAGGCCAACGGCCTCGACGCGTCGAGCGTGACGAGGGTGCCGTTCCAGTCGGACCCGTCGATGCTCACCTCCGGGCAGCTCGACGGTTACGTCGGCTACGTCACCAGCGGCCCCGTACGGCTGCGGATGGAGGGCCACGACCCCGCCTACCTGCTGTTCGCCGACGCCGGCCTGCCCCTGGTCGCCGAGACGCTCACGGTCCGGCAGGAGACCATCGAGAAGGAGCGCGACAAGCTCAAGGCGTTCCTGGCCGCCGAGATCAAGGGCTGGAAGGACGCCGTGGCCGACCCGGCCAAGTCGGCCGAGCTGGCCGCCACCGTCTACGGCAAGGACCAGAACCTCGACGTCAAGGAGCAGACGGAGGAGGCCAAGATGCAGAACGAGCTGGTCGTGACTCCCGACGTCAAGGCCAACGGGCTGTTCACGATCACGCCGGAGCTGATCGAGCAGAACATCGCCTCCCTGGCCAAGGCCGGCCTGACCATCACGGCCGAGCAGCTCTTCGACATGACGGTCCTGGACGAGGTCTACAAGGCCGACCCGAGCCTGAAGCTGTCATGAC
Organism: Nonomuraea phyllanthi; assembly: GCF_006334985.2. Taxonomy (GTDB): domain Bacteria; phylum Actinomycetota; class Actinomycetes; order Streptosporangiales; family Streptosporangiaceae; genus Nonomuraea; species Nonomuraea phyllanthi. Next base: position 315,547 of record NZ_VDLX02000007.1, on the reverse strand, counting down.
GGGCATCGCGATCTCGGGGCTGAGCAAGACGTTCGGCAAGGGAGTGACCGCCCTCGACGGGGTGGACATCCGGACGCCGAAGGGCTCGTTCCTGTCGCTGCTCGGCCCCTCCGGCTGCGGCAAGTCCACGGTGCTGCGCATCCTGGCCGGGCTGGAGGAGCCCACCTCCGGCGAGATCAGGGTGAACGGCGAGACGCCGGAGGAGCTGCGCAGGAGCCACCACCTCGGCATCGCGTTCCAGGACTCGGCGCTGCTGGCCTGGCGCAGCGTGGCGGCCAACATCCGGCTGCCGCTGGAGGTCGCGGGCATCAAGCCGGAGCCGGGCCAGGTCGAGGACCTGATCAAGCTGGTCGGCCTCGACGGGTTCGACAAGGCCAGGCCCGCCGAGCTGTCCGGCGGCATGCGGCAGCGCGTCTCGATCGCCCGCGCGCTCGTGGTGAGGCCCAGCGTGCTGCTGCTCGACGAGCCGTTCGGCGCGCTCGACGACATGACCAGGCAGCGGCTCAACCTGGAGCTGCTGCGCATCTGGACCGAGAAGCCGGCCACCACGCTCATGGTCACCCACGGCATCGGCGAGGCCGTCTTCCTGTCGGACGTGGTCGCCGTCATGAGCCCGCGCCCCGGGCGGGTCGTCGAGATGGTGGAGATCGACCTGCCGCGGCCCCGCACCCCCGAGATGATGCGGACGCCCGAGTTCCACGCGATCCACGACCACCTCAGCGACCTGCTGTTCGGGCACGGCTCATGAGGCGCCTGCAGGGGCTGCTCGGCGTCGTCGCGCTCGTCGCGCTCTGGTGGCTGCTCGCCGCGACCGTGTTCGCCGGCGGCGGCGCTGTGCCGACCCCGTGGGCGGTGCTGACCGGCATGGGCGACGACGGCTGGGCCTTCTACGGCCCGAACCTCACCGCCACCCTGGGCGCGGCGGTCCAGGGCTTCCTGTGGGGCAACGGGCTGGCCATCGCCGTGGCGCTGGTGGTGCTGCTCGTGCCGCGCCTGGAGGCCGTCGCCACGCAGCTCGCCGTGATCAGCTACTGCATCCCGCTGCTCGCCATCGGGCCGATCGTGCTGGTGGTCTTCGGCGGCGACGCCACCGTGGTGTTCCTCGCCGCCATCTCCGTCTTCTTCACCACGCTCATCGGCGCGCTGCTCGGGCTGCGCTCCGCCGACCGGGCGAGCCTCGACGTCGTCACCGTGTACGGCGGCGGCCGCCTGGCCAGGCTCCGATACGTCCAGATCGTCTCCGCCCTGCCCGGCACGTTCGCCGGCCTGAAGATCTCCGCGCCGTCGGCGCTGCTCGGCGCCATCATCGGCGAATACCTCGGCAGCAACGACGCGGGGCTCGGCGTCTCCCTGATGATCTCCCAGCAGCAGTTCCAGGTGCCGCGCACGTGGGGGCTCGCGCTCGTGTCCGGACTGGTGGCCGGGCTCGGGTACGCGATCGTCGCGCTCGTGGCGCGCGTGGTCACCCCCTGGTCGAGAGGCGAGTCACAGTGATCGGCCGCACCGTGCTGAGGATCGTCGGCCCCCTCGCGCCCTCCGTGGTCATCGTCGTGGCCGCGTGGTGGCTGGCGCTGGAGGCGTTCGGGATCAGCCCGCTCGTGGGCAAGCGGCCGCCGCAGGTCTGGGAGTACCTCACCTCGTCGGCCGCCCACCGCGACGCCGTGTTCGGCGCGCTGGGCATCACGGTCAGGGACGCCGCCATCGGGTTCGCCAGCGGCATGATCGCGGCCATGGCGGTGGCGGTCGCGTTCGTGCTGTTCAGGACCGTCGAGCAGACGTTCATGCCGGTCGCGATGCTGCTGCGGTCGGTGCCGCTCGTGGTCATGACGCCGCTGATCACGCTGATCTTCGGCCGTGACGTGCTGGGCGTTGCCGTCATCGGCGGCATCGTGGTGTTCTTCCCCGCGCTGGTCAACATCGCCTTCGGGCTGCGCTCCGCCTCGCCGCAGGCCACCGACCTGGTCAGGGCGTACGGCGGGAGCCGCGTGACCGTGCTGCGCAAGGTGGCCGTGCCGACGGCGATGCCCTCGGTCTTCGCCTCCGCGCGCATCTCCGTGCCCGCCTCGATCATCGGGGCGCTCATCGCCGAGTGGCTGGCCACGGGGCAGGGGATCGGCGCCGAGATCCTGCGCTCCATCGGCGGGTTCCGCTACGACGAGGTGTGGGCGGACATCGTGGTGGTCACCGCCGTGTCCATCCTGGCGTACGCGGTGGTGGGCGTGGTGGAGTCGCTCGTGCTGGCCCGCTTCTCCGACCGTTCGTGAGGTCGGGGTGATGCGGGCCCGGCCGCGGTCCTGAGTGCGGGGGGAGGCGCGGCCGGGCCCGCCCGGAAGGGAGCGCGCGGGCGTGCGGTGGGTAACCGGCTCCCCCATCGACAACGGGTGTGGCCGGTGAAAGCCCAGCGCTCCCATGGCTTTATCGGGCGCGTCGAAACGGCATTCTGGCGGTCCACGATCGTCTTTGTACGGAAATTTCGGGCGAAACCTGGTGCTCCAAGTAGGGTGCCCGGTAAACCGCGGCGGCCGCCCGGACGTCAGAGGGCCGCCGCGATCTCACCAGACGGCTAGCACTGGACCGGCTTCAGCCAGGAGCACTCGAGGTCGCCCGCCGCGCCCTGGTCGGTGGCGCGCAGCTGCACCGCCTCCGCGGTCGCGTTGTCCCGCGAGAACTGGGCGAGCCGGACGGCGATCTTGTCCTCGATGTCCTTGGGCGAGCCCGACAGGTACTGGTTGAGCATGATCGAGAAGATCAGCGGCTCGCCGTCCGCGCTCGTGACGTACCCGGACAGCGCGGTGACCCCGGTCAGCGAGCCGGTCTTGGCGTGCACGTTGTTCGCGGCCGGCGTGTCACGCATCCGGCTGCGCAGGGTGCCGCCGACGAAGCGCTCGGCGTTGCCCGCGATGGGCAGGGCCTCGTACCACGTCGTGAACCAGGGCTTGGCGCGCACCGCCGTGAGCAGCTGCACGATCGAGGCGGGCGAGAAGCCGTCACGGCGCGACAGCCCCGAGCCGTCCCGCATGTTGATCACCTGGACGCCGTTGGCCTTGGCGAAGTCGGTGCTGACCTTGAGCCCGGCGGACCACGTGCCCTGATCGGCGACCTTGCGTCCCATGGCCTTGGTGAGGATCTCGGCGTGGATGTTGTTGCTCAGCTTCAGGAACGGCACCAGCAGCTCGCCCAGCGTCATCGACTCGTGCCTGGCCAGCTCCTTGGCCCCCTCCGGGGCCGCGCCCGTGACGGTCCGCCCGAGCACCTTGACGCCGTGCCTGCTCAGCGCGCGGCGGAACAGCGACGAGACGTACGCCGTGGGATCGTCCACGGCCACCCACTCCTGGTACGGGTCCTTCACCGTCCCGGTGATCACGACCGTGCGCGAGCTGTGCTGCCGCTCGATGAGCACGTCGGTCTCGGAGCCCACGGTGGCCTTGTTGACGATCTTCAGGTAGTCGGTCTCCGGCGTCGTGGAGACCTTGACCTTGCCGCCGTCCGCCTCGACGGCGACGATGACCGAGCCGGCGTCGTAGTCGCGGTCGGGCGAGGCGGTCAGGGCGGAGATGGGGGCCGCGTAGTAGGCGGTCTCATCGTCCCAGGCCCAGTCGTTGCCGAGCCGCTGCGAGTCGAACCAGGTGTCGTCGGCCACCAGCCGGCCGGTGACGACCTTGACGCCCGCGCCGGCCACCTTGGCGGCCAGCGCGTCGTAGTCCTCGGCCAGCATGGTCGGGTCGCCGGTGCCGCGCAGCACCAGGTCGCCGGTCAGCGCCGAGCCGATCCTGCGGCCCGTGCCCAGGACCGTGGTGGGGAAGCGGTAGTCGAGCCCGAGCGTGTCGGCGGCGGCGGCGGAGGTGAAGAGCTTGGTGTTCGAGGCGGGGGTGAGGAGCTTGCCGGCGTCGGTGGCGTACAGCTCCTCGCCGGTGGCGGCGCTCTTGACGACGACGCCCGCCCTGGCGATCGTGAGCCGGGAGTCGCTGAGGATCTGGTTGATGTCCTGGGTCAGGTCGGCCACGCCCGTGGTGGGATCATGGGCGACGGCCGGTGAGGAGGGGCTGGACGCCCACGCGAGGGCCGCGACGAGCGCGCCCGCGACGAGGGAGGCTGAGGTGCGCCGCATGGGGTCTCCAAGTGACTGGGAGGATCGCCTGTGAGCATGGATCACCGCAGCCCCGGTGTAATCCGCAAATCTCCGTATTTATCGGGCCGCACGGCCGTGGCTCGCCGGGCCGCCCGGCGGGCCCATCGAGTCGCCTGGCGAGCTCATCGGGCCGCCCGGCCCGGCCCCGGCGTCAGGCGGACGGCTGGCCCGAGGTGAGCAGGAAACCGCAGTCGCCGAACGAGATCTCGTCGCCCGACCGCACCCGCGCCGGGCCGACGAGCCGCCACCCGTTGAGCCGGGTGCCGTTGAGCGAGCCCAGGTCCACCAGCATCCACTCGCCGTCGCCCTCGCGCCGCAGCTCCGCGTGGACGCGGGAGACGGTCAGGTCCGACAGCACGAGGTCGCACGCCGAGCCCCGCCCCACCACGTAACGCGGCCGGTCGTCGTCGGGCAGCGCCAGCCGGGGCAGCCGGGGCCGTCGCCACGCCGACTGCAGCCGGGTGGTGAACTCGGAGACCGAGGCCACGGCGTCGGTCAGCCGCTGCCGCAGTGACGGCCGCCGCGGCAGGTCCGCGACGAGCTCGTCGAGCTCCTGCCGGTTCTGCGCGCGCAGCGCCTGGTCCACCCGTCCCACGAAGGTGTCATGCGAGATCCGGCCCTCGACGGCGCGGTCTCTGAGCTCCTCGATCGCGCGGTCGCGTTCCCCGTCGGACGCGCGAAAGGGCGGAAGCGTGGAACTCATGTAGCGAGTATCCGACCGAAGGACGCTCCGTGTCCAGAAAACCCGGATCGGTTGCGATGGGCATACTCAGTATGCATACTCAGTATCTATGTCGATCAGGCACGGGCTGCTCGCACTGCTGAGCGGAGGACCCCGTTACGGCTACCAGTTGCGGGTGGAGTTCGAGGCGTCCACCGGGGCGACCTGGCCGCTGAACATCGGCCAGGTCTACACGACGCTGTCCCGCTTGGAGCGCGACGGCCTGGTGGCGCCAGGGGGCGCCGACGAGCAGGGCCGCGCGGTCTACACGATCACCGAGGCCGGCCGGGAGGAGCTGGAGCGATGGTTCAGCACCCCCGTCGCCCAGACCGACCGGCCTCGGGACGAGCTGGCCATCAAGATCGCGATGGCGGTCGCCGGTGACGTGGACGTGGCGGAGGTCATCCAGACCCAGCGCGTCGCCACCATGCGCGCCCTTCAGGAGCTCACCAGGGCCAAGCGCGCCGCGACCGCCGGGCTGGCGCGGCGGCTGGTCCTCGACGCTCAGATATTCAAGGCCGAGGCGGAGCAGCGCTGGCTGGACCACTGCGAGGCCGTATCCAAGGAGAAGACGTCATGACGGTGGTGAGTTTGCGGGACGTGACCCGCGAGCACGGTGAGGTGCGCGCCCTGGGAGGCGTGAGCCTGGACGTGTCGGCGGGTGAGCTCGTCGCGGTCATGGGGCCGTCCGGCTCGGGCAAGTCGACGCTGCTCAACGTGGCGGGCGGCCTCGACCGGCCCACGTCCGGGACGGTGACGATCGAGGGCGAGGACCTGGCGGCGGTCAAGGACCTCGCCGCGCTCAGGCGCACCAGCGTCGGGTACGTCTTCCAGGACCTCAACCTGATCCCGTCCCTGACCGCGGCCGAGAACGTGATGCTGCCGAGAGAGCTCGACGGCGTGCGCACCGGCCGGGCACGTGACGAGGCGCTGGCCGTCCTCGCCGAGGTGGGCGCGGCGGAGGTCGCCGACCGCTTCCCCGAGGAGCTGTCCGGCGGGCAGCGCCAGCGGGTGGCCATCGCCAGGGCGCTGACCGGCGAGCGGCGGCTGCTGCTGGCCGACGAGCCGACCGGCGCGCTCGACACGGCCACGGGCGACGAGATCCTCCAGTTGCTGCGCACCCGCTGCGACGAGGGGGCGGCCGTGCTGCTCGTCACCCACGAGCCGCGCTACGCCGGCTGGGCCGACCGGGTGATCTACCTGCGCGACGGCCGGATCGTGGAGTCGGGCGCCGTGCGGATGGAGAGCGCCAGATGAGCGCGTTCCGCGCCGCGCTGCGCATCTCCCGCAGGGACGCCCTGCGCGCCAAGGGCCGTACCGCGCTGATCATGGTGATGATCGGCCTGCCGGTCCTCGTCATCACGGCGATGTTCACCGGCTCCGCCACCACGAACGTCACCATGCGCGAGAAGCTCGGCTCCGTCCTGGGCGCGGCCGACGCCCGCATCGTCACCCGCCCGTTCCGCACCCGCGTCGAGCAGAACCCGGACGGAACGGGCATCGGCCAGCCGTCCGCAAAGCGCCGGGAGCGGCCGTGGACGCCCGGCGAGATCGGAGCCCTGCTCCCGGGCCGCCTGCTCCGCTACCAGGCCAACGTCGTGGAGGCCCGCCTGGCCGACGGCTTCGACCGGGTGGACGTGATGGAGGCCGATCTGCGCGACCCCATGACCGGCGGGATGCGCCGCCTGGTCGAGGGCAGGTTCGCCACCGCACCCGGCGAGGTCACGGTGTCACCCGAGCTGGTCGACCGGGGCGTGCGGATCGGCGACACGATCACGGTGTGGCGGCCGGACCGCACCGTGCGGGTGGTCGGCGTCGCCGAGCACCCGAACCGGCCGGGCGTCCTCGAGATGGTCGCGCTGCCGGAAGGGCTGCTCCCGCACCAGAACGACGGCAACGACAGCGGCTGGCTCATCGACACCGCGGCCCCCGTCCAGTGGTCCGACGTGCGGAGGCTCAACAAGGCGGGTCTGGCCGTCCAGTCCCGGGCGGTGATCGAGAGCTCCGACGCCGTCTCGTCCGGGCCCATGGACATGCACCGGCTGGTCCAGGTCGGCGTCTCCGTGCTGCTCGTCGTGACCGAGACGGTCCTGCTCGCGGGGCCGGCGTTCGCCGTCGGGCTGCGGCGCAGGCGCAGGGAGCTCGCCGTGATCGCCGCTCAAGGCGCCTCGGCGCGGCAGCTCAAGGCGATCGTGCTGGCCGACGGCCTGGTGCTGGGCGGCGCGGCGGCCCTGCTCGGGGGGCGCTCGGGATCGGCGCCGGGCTGCTGACGGAGTCGTACGCGGCCCGCTGGTCCGATTGGACGCACGGTCCCGCGGAGGTGCCGTGGGGACCGGTGCTCGGCGTGGCCGCCCTGGGCGTGGTCAGCGGGCTGACCGCGGCCGTCGTGCCCGCGATCCAGGCGAGCCGGCAGAGCCCCGTGCAGGTGCTGTCCGGACGCGCCGCCGTGGACCTGCCCGGCCGCGCGGGCCGGCCCGTGCTCGGCGCCGCGCTGGTGCTGCTGGGCCTGGCCGCGAACGCGTTCGCCCTGCACAGGGGCACGCTGTCCGTGCTGGTGGCCGCGGTGCCCCTGGTGTTCGGCCTGGTGGCGCTGGTGCCGTGGCTGGTCCAGGTCACCGGGCGGCTCGCCGGGCGGCTGCCGCTCCCGCTGCGCCTGTCCGTACGCGACGCGGCCCGCCACCGGGTCCGTACGTCCTCCGCCACCGCGGCGGTCATGGCGGCCACCATGGGAGTGGTGGCGGTCGGCATCGGCTTCCAGAGCCTCTACGCCCAGCGCGAGGCCGAGCGTCCCCTGGCCGTTCCGGCGGGCACCACGACCATCACCGCCGGGACCCTGGACGAGCAGAAGTGGGCCGCGCTGCGGGAGTTCGCGCGGGCGGAGCTGCGCGGGGCGAACCTGGTCAGCGGGCTGGCCGCGACGGACGCGCAGGGCAACAGCGTGACCGTGAGCGTCGCCTATCAGACCGTCCTCGCGGATGATCCCGCGCAGCACCGCTACTACGTCCCCATGCCTGTCGGCGACGCACGGCTGCTCGCCTTCCTCCAGGGCGGCCATGACGCGCGGGCCGCGGCGGCGCTGGCGGCCGGCCAGGTCGTGGTGTTCGATCCGAGCCTGGTGCGCGACGGCACGGTGGAGCTGCGGGCGAGCTGGGACGACGGCACGACGCCCGCCAGGACGTTGCGGGTGCCCGCCGTCGTGGCGCGGGCGGGGAGCGCCGCGCAGGGCGGTGCGCTGGTGCCGGAGCCGGTGCTGGCGCGGGCGGGGCTCAAGGCGGTGGAGCGCGTCCTCTACGCCGACGAGGTCCCCGCCGACCCATCGCGCCTGGACACCAAGGTGAGGGCCACGTTCGGGGATCGGGTCTTCTCCGTGGTGCAGGAGGGGCTCGACCGGTCCCATCTCATGGTCATGCTGATCCTGCTGGCGGCAGCGCTGGTCCTGGTGCTCGGCGGCACGTTCGCGGCCACCGGGCTGGCCGCCGCCGACATGCGCCAGGACCTCGACACCCTGTCGGCCGTCGGCGGGCCGCCGCTGGTCCGCCGGCTGGTGGTGGCCGCCCAGGCAGCCTGCGTCTCCGGCCTCGGCGCCCTGGTCGGCCTGGCCGGGGGGACCGTCAGCGGCATCGCGCTGACCTGGCCGCTGACCCGGTCGAGCGGCGCGGAGCTCCTCGACCCCGGGCCCACGGTGATCGCGATCCCGTGGGCGCTCCTGGCCTGGGTCGTGGTGGGACTGCCCGCGCTGGCGGCGCTGGTGGCCGGGCTCTGCGCGCGGACCCGGCCGGCGCTCGCCCGCCGGATGGCCTGAGCAGGTCGTGGGGCCCGACGTTCGCGGGCCCCACGGGTCAGTCCGTGACGCTCGCGCACACCACGTGCGCGCCGATCTCGATCATCCGGCGCTCGCTGCGCGTGTCCGCCACCCGGGCCATGAGGATCGGCGCACCGGAGGCCGCGAACTGCGGCAGGCGGGCGCGTACCAGGCGGTGCAGGTCGCGTACGACGTCCTCGGCGGCCGACATGTGCACCTTGACGTGCAGCATGATCCCGGGCGCCCCGGACGCCGTGCGCGCCTCGGAGATCCAGACGTGGTGCACGAGGGGGAAGTCCATGAGCAACTGCGCGATGGCCTGGCGCAGGGCGGGCAGGATCGGGTGGGTGCAGCGCCGGTAGCCGGGGTCGACCTGCTGCATGGGACCCGACAGGTGCGGGCGGGGCGCGGGCACCCAGGGCAGCGACGGCGCGTCGGGGGAGGGCGGCGCCACCTGGGCCAGCGCGGCACGGCGTGACACGGTCGCCATCGCGCCCGTCGCGTACGCGGCCGGCGCCGCCCCCGAGAGGACGGGCGTGGGCCCCGTGCGCGTCGAGGTGAGGAAGCGCTGGAGGTCGTCGATGGGCACGGCCGCGGCGGCTGGTCCGGCCGCGTCGATCACGATCTCCCGCACGCCGGTGACGCGCTGGATGTCCAGGATGGTGTCGGCGTCGCACGCCGACAGGGAATGACTGCCACGGTGCCTGGCGTAGGTGGCAGGGCCGGTGTAACCGAGCAACACCCGGTCACCGGCCTGTGTCGTCCCGAGGACGACTGAGCGATCACGACGCACTGCCACCAGGACTCCACCGTCGGCTAGAGCGCCCAGCAGGCGGTGTGGGGTGCCATGCTGTGCGAGCACGTCGGCAAGCGCAGGATTCCCGATGCTCATAAGACGAACCCTAGGTACTCGGCCACGGCTTATCAGGCTAATGGCCAATAAATCTCCCGATCAAGACAAAGATGTGTGCTGGATGGGTGACTTTCCGTCCCGGTGGGTACGGCCCAGCCGTCTCACATGCTGGGTGTCTCGTGAACGCGTTCACAAGCGGCGGATACACTCTGTGGGACCGCCGGGGGATCCGTGGACGTGTCCCCCGAAGCCCGCCGTGCCGTTTAAGGATCCACACCAGTGAACAAGCCCGTCGTTCTGGTCGCAGAAGAGCTGTCCGCGGCAGGCCTCGCCGTACTCGGGGCTGATTTCGAGGTCCGCCACACCGACGGCGCCGACCGTTCCCAGTTGCTGCCCGCCCTCGCCGACGTGGACGCCCTGATCGTCCGCTCCGCCACGCAGGTCGACGCCGAGGCCATCGCCGCGGCGCCCAAGCTGCGCGTGGTGGCCCGCGCCGGGGTCGGTCTCGACAACGTCGACGTCGAAGCCGCCACCAAGGCCGGGGTCATGGTCGTCAACGCGCCGACCTCCAACATCACCAGCGCCGCCGAGCAGACCGTCGCGCTCATCCTGGCCAGCGCGCGCAACACGGCCCAGGCCCACGCCGCGCTGAAGAACGGGGAGTGGAAGCGCTCCAAGTACACCGGTGTCGAGCTCGACGAGAAGGTCGTCGGCATCCTGGGCCTGGGCAAGATCGGCCAGCTCGTCGCGCAGCGGCTCCAGCCCTTCGGCGTCGAGCTGATCGCGTACGACCCCTACCTGCCGCCGGCCCGCGCCGCGCAGATGGGCGTCAAGCTCCTCAGCCTCGAAGAGGTGCTCAAGCAGGCCGACTTCATCACCGTCCACCTGCCCAAGTCCAAGGAGACCCTCGGCCTCATCGGTGACAGGGAGCTGCACCAGGTCAAGCCGTCGGTGCGGATCATCAACGTCGCCCGTGGCGGCATCGTGGACGAGGGTGCCCTCTACTCCGCGATCAAGGAGGGCCGCGTCGCCGGCGCCGGGCTCGACGTGTTCGCCAAGGAGCCGTGCACCGACAGCCCGCTGTTCGAGCTCGACCAGGTCGTCGTCACGCCGCACCTGGGCGCCTCCACGCACGAGGCCCAGGAGAAGGCCGGCACCCAGGTCGCGCGGAGCGTGAAGCTGGCGCTCGCGGGCGAGTTCGTGCCCGACGCCGTCAACGTCCAGGGCGGCGTGGTGGCCGAGGACGTCAAGCCGGGCCTCCCGCTGGCCGAGAAGCTGGGCCGGGTGTTCACCGCGCTGGCCGGCGAGGTGGCCACCAAGCTCGACATCGAGGTGCGCGGCGAGATCGCGTCCGAGGACGTCAGGGTGATCGAGCTGGCCGCCCTCAAGGGCGTGTTCGCCGACGTGATCGAGGAGCAGGTCACGTACGTCAACGCGCCGCTGCTGGCCAAGGACCGTGGCCTCACCGTCGAGCTGGTCACCAGCTCGGACAGCCCCGACTGGCGCAACGTGGTGACCGTGCGCGGCCTGCTCGCCGACGGCCGCCAGGTCTCGGTGTCCGGTACACTGTCCGGCCCCCGGCAGATCACCAAGATCGTCGAGGTCAACGGCTACGAGATGGAGATCGAGCCGACGGCGCACCTGTGCTTCTTCACCTACACCGACCGTCCCGGCATCGTCGGCGTGGTCGGCCGCCTCCTCGGGGAGCACAACGTCAACATCGCCTCGATGCAGGTGGCCCGCTCCACCAAGGGCGGCAAGGCGCTCATCGCGCTGACCGTCGACTCCGCGATCCCGGCCGAGGTGGCCGACCAGATCGTGGCCGAGATCGGCGCCGAGAGCGGCCGTTCGGTGGACCTGGAGGACTGACCGCCACCCTGCTCGTACGCTGGGCTCGGCTCTGGGGCCGCCTTCCGGATCGACCGGAGGGCGGCCCCTTTGCCGTCTCAGCATACGAGATACTAGGACATCCAACGAGATTGCTGAGGTACTGTTGCACGTAATGCGCCAGGTGCTCGTACTTATTACCTGCCGCGGCGGGGCCTGTTAGGGCAGGTCGACGACCCGCCGCGGTGAGTGGCGACGTGTCGACCGTTAAGTCCCTTCCCTGGATCGCTCGCGAATCGAGATGAGTCACACATGTACGAGATGTATGCCTGGAACTCTTCGGAAGAGCACGAGGACGAGGCCGCGCAGGCCCTGCAGACCGCGTTGGACCGCAGGGACAACGGCGGCGCCCCGCAGGGCTTTGGCCGGTAGCAGAGCGCGCGCCGGAGCGGGTCATGGGACGGCGAAGAGCGTGAGACGACTGTCCCAAAAATTGAGATGATGTGTTCGTCAGTCGAGACAAGGCGGTAAGGTACGGCCCATGGAGTCGCGTAACATCCGTCTGGCAGTCATCCCTGGTGACGGCATCGGCACCGAGGTCGTGGCCGAGGGCCTGAAGGTCCTGGAGGCCGTGGGCACCAAGATCGAGCCCACCCACTACGACCTGGGAGCCGCACGCTATCACCGCACCGGCGAGACCCTGCCCGACGCGGTGCTGGAGGAGCTGCGCGGCTACGACGCGATCCTCCTCGGCGCCGTGGGCGACCCCAGCGTGCCGCCCGGCATCCTCGAGCGCGACCTGCTGCTCAGGTTGCGCTTCGAGTTCGACCACTACGTCAACCTGCGCCCCGTCAAGCTGTTCCCCGGCGTGGAGACCCCGCTGGCCGACACGGCCGCCGAGGACATCGACATGATCGTCATCCGCGAGGGCACCGAGGGGCTCTACGCGGGCACGGGCGGCGTCATGCGGCGCGGCACCCCGCACGAGATCGCCACCCAGGAGTCGCTCAACACCGCCCACGGCGTCGAGCGCGTCGTGCGCTACGCGTTCGAGAAGGCGCAGTCGCGTCCCCGCAAGAAGCTGACGCTCGTCCACAAGACCAACGTCCTCACCTACGCCGGCGACCTGTGGCAGCGCACGGTCAACCGGGTGGCGCAGGAGTTCCCCGAGGTCGCCACCGACTACTGCCACATCGACGCGGCCTCCATGTTCTTCGTGAGCCAGCCCGAGAGGTTCGACGTGGTCGTCACCGACAACCTGTTCGGCGACATCATCACCGACCTCGGCGCGGCCATCGCCGGCGGCATCGGCCTGGCCGCCAGCGGCAACATCAACCCCGAGCGCAGCGCGCCCAGCATGTTCGAGCCGGTGCACGGCAGCGCGCCCGACATCGCCGGCCAGGGCAAGGCCGACCCGACGGCGACGATCCTGTCCGTCGCCATGCTGCTCGACCACCTCGGCCTGCACGCCGAGGCGGCCAGGGTCGAGCAGGCGGTCGCCGACGACATCCTCGAGCGGCTGACCGGCTGGGCCGGTCGCACCACCCACGAGGTCGGTGACGACATCACCGCGCGAGTATCCGGCTAGGGACCGCCCAGCCCCGTACGCGCCTGGTGGTCCGGAGAGGACCGCCAGGCGCTTTTTGGTGTCCGAACGGCCAAACCACCCCATCGGCCGCTTGTCATCCCATATAGCGAGACAATAAGAAGTACGCGGGCTGTCTCCCGAGGCAGCGCCGCCCACCACAGCGTAGAGAAAAGGACCTCCGTCATGGCCATCGCTCAGAAGCTCAGCTTCGACGTGCAGCTATCCGACCACGCTCGCACCGCGGCCGAGCGGGAGCAGGTACTGGCGAACCCCGGATTCGGGCAGATCTTCACGGATCACATGATCTCGATCGACTACACCGAGGGGGAGGGGTGGCACGACGCCAGGCTCATGCCGTACGGACCGCTCTCGCTCGATCCGGCCACCTCGGTCTTCCACTACGCGCAGGAGCTGTTCGAGGGGCTCAAGGCGTATCGCCAGGCCAACGGGTCGATCGTGACGTTCCGCCCGTACGCGAACGCCGCCCGGTTCAACCGCTCGGCCGCCCGGATGGCCATGCCCGAGCTGCCCGAGGAGACGTTCGTGGAGTCGCTGGAGCTCCTCGTCGACACCGACAGGGAGTGGGTGCCCACGACCGAGGGCCACAGCCTCTACCTGCGGCCCTTCATGATCGCGACCCAGGCGGGGCTGGGCGTCAACTACCCGTCCAAGTCGTACAAGTACATGGTCATCGCCTCCCCGGCGGCCTCGTACTTCACCGGCGGCGTCAAGCCCGTCTCGGTGTGGCTGTCCACCGAGTACACCCGGGCCGCCCCGGGCGGCACGGGCTTCGCCAAGTGCGGCGGCAACTACGCGGCCGCCTTCGTGGCGCAGCGGCAGGCCGTGGCCAACGGCTGCGACCAGGTGGTCTGGCTGGACGCCCACGAGCACAAGTACGTCGAGGAGATGGGCGGGATGAACCTGTTCTTCGTCTTCGGCGACAAGCTCGTCACGCCCGCCCTGACCGGCACCCTGCTGCCCGGCATCACCAGGGACTCGATCCTGGAGTTGGCCGGCGACCTCGGCCTGGAGACCGAGGAGCGCCTCATCTCGACCGAGGAGTGGCAGGCGGGGTGCGAGTCGGGAGAGCTCACCGAGGTGTTCGCGTGCGGGACGGCGGCCGTCGTGACGCCGGTCGGCTCCGTCAAGGGCACCGACCGCTCCTGGTCCGTCGCCGACGGCGCGCCCGGCCCCGTGACGATGCGGGTGCGTGAAGAGCTGGTGGGCATCCAGTACGGCTCCCGCCCCGACCAGCACGGCTGGGTTCACAAGATCGCCTAGCCGGCACCGGCCGGGTCTCCGCGGGGGCCCGGCTAGTTCTTCCTGATCAGGGTCATCCCGTCAGCGACCGGCAGCATGAGCACGGTCACCCGCGGATCCTCCCTCACCAGGTCGTTGAACTGCCTGATCTGCACGGTCGTCTCCTCCTCGTGCGCCGGGTCGGCCACGTAGCCCCTGCGCAGCGTGTTGTCGGCCACGATCAGCCCGCCGGGCCGCAACCGCTCCATGATCAGCTCGTAGTAGCCGGGGTAGTTGCCCTTGTCGGCGTCGAGGAAGGCCAGGTCGACGGGCTGGTCGAAGCCGGCCAGCGTCTCCAGCGCGGGCCCGAGCGTGAGCGTCACCCGGTCCGCCACCCCCGCCTCGCCCCAGTAGCGGCGGGCGACGGACGTCCACTCCTCGCTCACGTCGAAGCAGTACAGCCGCCCGCCCGACAGCCCCCTGGCGATGCACACGGACGAGTAGCCGGTGAACGTGCCCACCTCCACGACCACCTGCGGCGCCACCAACTGGGTGATCATGGTGAGGAAGGTCCCCTGGTCGGGGGAGATCTGCATGCCCGCGGCGTCGCCGGTGGCCTCGGCCGTCTCCTCCGCCAGCTTCTCCAGCAGGGCGTCGGGCGGGGTGGAGTGGTCGAAGACGTACCGGGCGACGGCGGGGTCGAGGAGATAAGCCTTCATGCGGCCCTTCTTTCCGGATCAGGTAGTGTCTGCGCGATCAATGAGGTGAGAGTGGGCTGATGATGAAGCGGTTGCTGGCCGTCGCGCTCGCGTGCGCGGCCATTGTCGTACTCGGGGTGCTGGCGTTCTCTGAGCCGAGCGAGTCGTCGGGCGGGGTGCGGCTGGCCCGGCAGGTGGACGGGTCGATGGTGCTGGCCGACAGGTCGAGTCACGCTCCCGTGCTCGACCTGTACGAGGACTTCGACTGTCCCGTCTGCAAGGAGCTGCACTCAAGGGTAGACGCGACGATCAGGAAGCTCGCCATGGAGGGCTTGGTCAAGGTCGTCTACCACCCGGTGACGATCTTCAAGGACGAGCCCATGCGCTCCAACTCCATCCGCGCCGCCGCTGCCGCGCGCTGCGTCCCCGAGGAGAACTGGCTCGCCTTCAGGGACGAGCTGTACGCCATGCAGCCCGCGCCGCACGGCCAGGCGTCCGGGTTCGACGTCGAGGACCTCGTCAAAGCGGCCAGGCAGGCGGGCGCGTCGGTGGACCAGTGCGTCAGGTCGCAGTCGTACGCGGAGGCCCACCTGGCCGAGACCGCGAAGATCCGCCTCCAGGGCACGCCCACGGTGCTGCTCGACGGGCGGATGCTGGGCAACGAGGCGTTCGATGCGACGCTGCTGGAGCGGGCCATCACCGGCGGCGACGGCGTCGCGGTGTGACACCGTCCCACGACATGAGATCGATGTGCCAGATGGTGAATCGATATGGCAGACTGGGCGGCATCATGTTCTACGGTCTGCTCATTATCGGCAGGCGCGCTGGCTGACAAAGGGACACCGCCAGCGCGCAGACCTCTCACGTCCGTGAGGGGTCTTTTTGCTTTCCAGAGCACGTTCGTTCGAGAGAAGAGACTGATGGCCGACGACCGCTTCCACGTATACGACACGACATTGCGAGACGGCGCCCAGCAGGAGGGGCTCAACCTCACTGTCGCCGACAAGATCGCCGTCGCGCGCCACCTGGACGGCCTGGGCGTCGGCTTCATCGAAGGGGGCTGGCCCGGCGCCAACCCCAAGGACACAGAGTTCTTCAGGCGGGCCCGAACAGAGCTCGACCTGAAGCACGCGCAACTCGCCGCGTTCGGTGCGACCCGCCGGGCCGGCGTCAAGGCAGCCGACGACCCATTGGTGGCCGCGTTGCGCGAATCCGGCGCGCCGGTCGTGACCCTTGTCGCCAAGAGCCACGACCGGCACGTGGAGCTGGCTCTCCGCACGACTCTCCAGGAGAACCTCGCGATGATCCGCGACACGGTCTCCCACCTCCGTGCGGAGGGCCAGCGAGTCTTCCTCGACGCCGAGCACTTCTTCGACGGCTACAGGTCCAACCCAGCCTACGCGCTGGAGGTCCTCAGAACCGCCGCCGAAGCCGGGGCCGACGTCATCGCCCTGTGCGACACCAACGGCGGCATGCTGCCCGACGAGCTGGCCGACATCGTCCACGAGGCCGTCCAGTCAGGTGCCCGGCTCGGCATCCACTGCCACGACGACACCGGCTGCGCCGTCGCCAACACCCTGGCCGCCGTCAAGGCCGGCGCCACCCACGTCCAGGGCTGCGCCAACGGCTACGGCGAGCGCTCCGGCAACGCCAACCTCTTCACCGTCGTCGCCAACCTCCAGCTCAAGCGCGGCTTCGACCTCGTGCCGCCGGGCGCCCTCGCCGACATGACGCGCATCGCCCACGCCATCACCGAAGTCACCAACGTCACCCCCAACTCCCACGCCCCCTACGTCGGCGCCTCCGCCTTCGCCCACAAGGCCGGCCTGCACGCCAGCGCCATCAAGGTCGACCCCAACCTCTACCAGCACATCGACCCGGCCGCCGTCGGCAACGACATGCGCATGCTCGTCTCCGACATGGCCGGCCGCGCCTCGGTCGAGCTCAAGGGCCGCGAACTCGGCTACGACCTCACCCCCGACAACACCAAGGCCCTGGTGGAGCGGGTCAAGGACCTGGAGTCGCGGGGCTTCACCTTCGAGGCCGCGGACGCCTCGTTCGAGCTGCTGCTCCGCGACACCCTGCACGGGCAGCGCCGCCGCCACTTCGAGGTCGAGTCCTGGCGCGTCATCGTCGAGCGCACGAAGGGCGGCGAGCTGGTCAGCGAGGCCACCGTCAAGCTCCACGCCAAGGGCGAGCGCATCGTCGCCACCGGCGAGGGCAACGGCCCCGTGAACGCCCTCGACAAGGCGGTCCGGCTGGCGCTGGAGCAGCTCTACCCCGACCTGGCGAGGCTGGAGCTGGTGGACTACAAGGTCCGCATACTGGAGGGCACCCACGGCACGGACGCCGTCACCCGCGTCCTCATCACCTCCAGCGACGACACCTCCGACTGGGCCACGGTGGGGGTGGCCGAGAACATCATCGACGCCTCCTGGCAGGCGTTGGAGCAGGCGGTCACGTACGGCCTCCTCAAAGCCGGCCACGAAACCGACTAGAACTCCGGGGAGAACCGCAAGGTCCTCCGCAACGGGACGCGCTGCGCGCGAGAAAGCTCCGGGCAGCGCCTCCCAGGGGGCTCCGCCCCCTTCGACCCCCCGAAGCCCCGCTCGCTCCGCTCGCCATCCCCACCCGTTGCCCGGTTACCGGCTGGGCCTGCTGGAGCCCGCCCCGAGCGGTTCTTGCCGACGCTCAGCTGCCGGGCCAGGGGCTTCGGTCCGGAATGGCGTGAAGAACAGCGCTGCCCGTTGGGCCGAATTCAGGCCGACGTTCTGGCCCGGTGGGCGGGGTTCGACTCTCCGCTGCCGCGCGACTGCCGTACCTCGGGCAGGTTGTGAACAACCTCTTCGATCTCGTCTCATGAGACGTGTCCTCGTCCTGGTCCAGCGACAGCTCAATGAGCGTCAGCGGCTTGCTCACCGGTACCCCTTCCCTTCGAGTGGCGCGCACAGGTGGTTCCCGCTGATCATCGCCGTCAGACGATCGTCGCGGCCTCGGAGAGGATGAGGCCTCGACGGTGATCACTTCGAGCGTGATGTCGAAGGCAGCCCTGAACCTCGCAACTTAATGGCTCGTCCCGGCCGTCAGGCGACAGATAGGGTGTTCTGCCGTGCAGGACGAGGTCTACCGCTACAACGTGGAACGCTGGGAAGCCCTGGTGGCGGCGGACGCGTTGTTCACCCGCCCCATGCTCGACCTGGACACGGGGAAGGCCCAGGCCTATCTGGGCCTGACAAGGCTGGGCATCCCGGACGACCTGGCGGGCCGAAAGGTGCTCTGCCTGGCGGGAGGAGGCGGGCAGCAGTCCGCCGCCTTCGCCCTGCTCGGAGCCGACGTGACGGTCTTCGACATCTCGCCGGGGCAGCTGGAGCGCGACCGCCTGGCCGCCGAGCACTACGGCGTGGGCATCCGCACGATCCAGGGAGACATGCGGGACCTGTCGGCGCTCGACGACTCGTCGTTCGACCTGGTCTGGCATCCGTACTCGCTGACGTTCGTCCCCGACTCCCGGATCGTCTTCCGCGAGGTCGCGCGGGTCGTCAGAACAGGCGGCCACTACTACCTGATGTGCGCCAACCCGTTCTTCTCCGGCCTCACTCACGACTCGTACAACGGAGAGGGCTACACGCTGCGGCAGCCCTACACGGACGAGGCCGCGACCAGCTATCCCGACCAGGACTGGGTCTACGGCCGCGAGCCGGACGGCCGCCAGATCAGCGAACCCAGGGAGTACCGGCAGACACTGGGCCGGATCGTCAACAGCCTGATCGGTGAAGGCTTCACGCTGACGCACCTGTCCGAAGTCCGGAGCGACCACCCCGATGCGGAGCCGGGCAGTTGGGCGCACTTCGCGACGGTGGCCCCGCCGTGGCTGGAATTCGTCTGGAAGTACGGGCCCGGCGTCTCGGGAGCGTCCGCGTGATCAGGCCCGTACGACGGCCGGGGGCTGCCAGGAGCCGTCGATGATGCTTGCGTCGGGCCAGTACGCGCGCAGGTAGAGGGTGAATTCCTCAGCCGGTGCGGGGAGCCAGTTGGCGTGGCGTTCCGGGGCCCTCGGTTCGTCGCCGCCCACGGTCAGGGTGAGCGAGCCGCCGTCGCCGTAGGCGAGGTGCTTGTTCTTCGTGCCGAGGGAGAAGCGGTTGAGCTCGTTCGGGTGGAAGAAGTGGTGCTTGTTGTAAATCGTCAGTGACCAGAATCCGCGCACCGGAGGCACCTGCCCGGCCTCGAACCGCACGGTGTAGGTGTGCGAACCGTTGAGGCGTTCGCCCCGGTCGTCGAGGTCCTGGTAGAAGTAGGCCGTCTCGTTGGCCGTGTTGACGAAGATGTTCGACTTCGCGACCGCGGTCCGCATCAGGTAATCGGTGCCGAACGCCGTGCCGGAGCGCTGCGTGGTCCAGTTCCGGGCGACCGGGATGCCGTAGTTGCGGAATTCGAACAGGTCGCCGACCACGGCATCGGCGTCGGCCGCCGCCTGCTTCAAGGCCGCGGCGATCTTCGGGTCATGTGCCGCTGACCGGAGCACGGAACGGAACCAGTCGTACGTCGCCTGCTCGCCGGGCAGCGGCGGGACCTCGTCGAGGACCTCACCGAGGACGTCGAAGAACGTGGCCGGATCGACCCATCGGGTCTCGCCCCCGTCCCCCGTCGCACCTGCCTGGCCGTACGAGGGGGCCTTGCCCCAGTCGACCACCTTCATCGTGCCGTCGTACTCCGCCAGCGGATACATGCTGATCCGGTCGACCAGCGGCCGCACCGCCGCCCGATCCTCCGCCGTGTCGTCGAGGAAGACCCGGGGGATCACGACCGCGCCCCGCGTGTCGTAGCGGAACACACCGGCGATGCCTTCGGGCACATCGCCGTCCCAGCGGGTCGGCGCGAGCAGGTAGTGGCCGGGCTTGGTGCCGTACATCGCCCCCGGTTCGGCGAACGAATCGGTCCGCTGGTCCACCGCCTGGTAGACCCATAACCGGTCGCCGAAGTCGGGGACCTGCACCACGGAGGGTCCGCGCTCGGCGTCGAGCGTCCCGAAGCCGTAGGCCACATCCTGGTTCGGGCAGGCGACTATCCGCTCCTCGGGCCTGATGTAGTCGCGGAGCATCCCGATCGTCCCGGGAGGGCCCGCCGGCACGATGCCCGCCAGGAGGCCCGGTCCAGGCAGTTGCTCCATGGACACGCGCCGGTTGTGCATGTTCACCAGCGGCCAACCCCACAGGTAGGCCGCATGTCCCACGGTCGCCGCGTACCTCTGGGTCATCCTCAGGCCGCCCAGCGCGGTCGAACCCGTCATCGCCCGTCCCCCTGGAGGTCGATCTTGCCCCTACCTCGGAGTTTATGGGCGCTGATCGAGCGCCTTGATGGTTGCCTGCCTCAGGCGTGTCGGACTGGGGCGGCCGTCCGCCGGGTTTCGGCAAGGTTGTCCCAGCCGAGAGCCACAAGTGCCGCGAATGCCCAGCGCGTACCTGGACAATCATCGTGAACATCACCATGCTCGACGGCAGCCGGCCTGTCACTGTCCGTCATTGATCGCCGGCCTGTGCGGGAGCAGAGTGATGTGGAGCGCGGCCATGGCCGACCAGGAGAGCGATCATGGGTAAGGCGTTCGCCGACATGCTTCCCTACACGCTGGGCCTGGTCGTCTCGCCCTTCCCCGTCGTGGCCGTCGTCGCCCTGCTCATCAGTGCGAACGGCCGGACGAAGGCGCTGCTGTTCGAGGTCACCTGGCTGATCATGAGCTGGGTCGTCCTGCTCGTCCTCATCGCCCTGCTGGGCGCCGTCGATACCACCGGACAGGCCAAACCCGCCTGGCTCGGCTGGATCAGCGTGATCATCGGAGTGCTCCTGCTCGTGATGGCTTTCGCCGGCATCCGCCGGGCCGCCCGCCGCAAGGAGGGGAAGGCCGCGGAGGTGCCTCGCTGGATCGCCGCCATGGACCACATGACCAAGCCCAAGATCATCGGTGTGGCCGCCATGCTCATCGTCGCCAACCCCGTCAACCTCGCCTCCGTGGCCGGCGGCGCCATCGCCGCCGCCCACGAACCGCTGCCCCCTGGCGGGTACCTCATCCTCGCGGCCGTGTTCGTCGTCATCGGCAGCACCGGAGTGCTCGCTCCCTATGTCACCGCGCTCAGCGGAGGCGGTGAACGGCGACTCCAGCGCATGCGCGGCTGGCTGATCCAGCACAACGGCGCCCTCACCCTGCTCATGATCCTGGTATTCGGCGTGCTGTTCCTCGCCAAGGGCCTGCGCGGCCTGCTGGCCTGACGCCCGGGGGGAGCTCAACGTCATCTCCTGCGGAGACGAGGCGTTTGCCGACCCCGCGATGAGCGGCGTTTGGGGAGGCGGCGGGTAGAGGCCAAGGCGTGACAGCGGTAATGGAAGGAACGTCCGGGGCGATGACGATCGATCGATACGAGGCTCTGGCCAGGCTGCCGTTGGAAGGCGGCTATCCCACCGAGGAGACCGCCGTCGCTCTGGACGAGGAACTGTTCTTCCAGCGCGCCACTCAGACGTATCTGTGGGCCCTGCCGGCCATGAACATGTACGCGATGAGGACGGCGCTGGGCGACCTTTCGGGGTACGGCTACAACGTGATGTCGGTGTTCGAGAAGCGACTGAAGCCGAACACGTTGATCACCACACCGAACTCCGATGTGATTTACGGGCTGACCTTCGCCGACCTGAGCGAGACAGGTCCCCTGGTGGTCGACGTGCCTGCGCGACTTCAGGCGCTGATGGACGACTTCTGGCATCGGCCGCTCACCGGACCCGACATCGACGGCGTGCGCTATCTCGGTGACGTCGGCATCCCCGGCCCTGACCGAGGAAAGGGCGGCCGGTACCTCGTCGTGCCCCAGGGATACCAGGGTGAGGTGGACGCACAGGAGTATTTCGTGTTCACGAGCCCGACCAACGGGATTTTCATCTTCGTACGCGGCTTTTTCTCCTCGGTCGACGACCTTGAGCCGGCGGTGGCATCGGTCGAGTCCATCACGATCCGCCCACTCGAGGGGGACGCCGAGCCGATGACGTTCCGGCACGTCTCCGACATCCCCGTGAACGCGTTGTTCCCCGCGGACGCGACGTACTTCGACCTGCTGGACCGGTTCGTCCAGGGCGAACCCGACGACGCCGTCGACCCCTACATGCACGGGATGCTGGCTGCCGTGGGCATCGGCAAAGGCAAGACCTTCACTCCGCCGCCCCGGCGGCGGGAACTGCTGGATCTCGCCGCCCGCACGGCGTGGAGAATGGCCAAGAACATCGCGGCGAACTTCGACGCCCAGGACGACGCCCGATGGTGGCCGGATCGCCGTTGGGTCGCGCACGTCAAGACCTGGCCCGGCGATTTCCTGCACACCCTGCTCGACGAGCAGTGGAGGGTGCGCGCCACCGGGCACACCGACGTGGACGCCAAGGCCCACATGTTCATCAACCACTACTCCATCAGCACCGGCATGATCTCCTCGGTCGCCGGGATGGGCGCCAAGTACGGCAACGCCTACAAGGACAGCACCGGCGACCACCTGAGGGGCGAGAACATCTACCGTCTCGACCTGCCGCCCGACCCGCCCGCCGACCTGTTCTGGTCGGTGACCGTTCTTCGACAACCGGTACCGGCCGGGAGACTTCGTCAAGGTCGAAGATCGGCCCTGAACTTCTGCTGCCCGGCCACACCGGGTCGCTGCGGCGTCGCGTTGCCGGCCAGGGCCTCCACGAGCCGGTCCCGTACGGCGCTCAGCTCGGCGATCCGCTCCTCCAGCGCCGCGACCTTCCTGCTCACCGCTTCCACGCTGGGCGGGCAGGCCGGCCCCAGCAAGACGTCGCCATCGTCCAGGCAGGGCAGGAAGCCTTGTACGTCCTGGGCGGTGAAGCCGTTCGACAGCAGCAGCCGGATGTTGCGGACCTTGGTCACCGCGCTGCTGTCGTACCGCCGGTACCCGTTGGGGGTCCGTTCCGGCTGGAGCAGATTCTGCTGCTCGTAATAGCGCAGGGCCCGGATGGTGACGCCGCTCGCTCGCGCCAGCTCCCCGATCAGCATTGTCCGAGTTTATGCCTTCTGCCCCGCCGCCACGGAGAGGCCGCCGTCGACGCGGACGACCGTGCCGGTGAGGTAGGCGGCCTCAGGGCGCGCCACGTTCACGATCCACCAGGCGATCTCGTCCGGCTGGGCGATGCGGCCGAGCGGAATGCGTTCGGTGAGTCCCTCGCCCAGGGCGGCGATCTGCTCCGGGGTGAACCCGGCGTGCGCCAACACGGGTGTGGCGGTGATGCCGGGCGCCACGGACACGACACGCACGCCCTTCGGCGCGAGCTCGACCGCCCAGGTGGCCGTCAGGAAGTCGAGGGCGACCTTGGTCGAGCCGTAGACCGAGTTGCCCGGCCAACCGTACGAGGGCGGGTTGGAGGACACGTTCACGATCGTCCCCCTCGCGGGGACCAGGTGTGGCAGAGCGGCCTGGGCCAGGAAGAGAGGGGCGAGGAGGTTGGTGGCGATCTGCTCTTCGGCGGTACGGCGGTCGATCGTCCCGAGCGCGGCGGGGCGAGTGATGGCGGCGTTGTTGACCAGGACATCGATCCCGCCCAGCCGCCGCACCGCCGCCTCGACGATCCGTCCGGGCCCGTCGGCAGCCGCACCGTCCGTCGCGAAGGTGCTGATCGAGGGGTGTGCGGCGGCGGTCTCCTCCAGGCGCGCGGCGGTGCGACCGACCACGAGCACCTGCGCCCCCTCGGCGGCGAACCGGTGAGCCGTGGCCCGGCCGATCCCCGTGCCACCTCCGGTGATGACCACACCCTTGTCTTTCAGGCCGCCTGAAATATCGCTCATGAGCGTTCTCCTCTTTCTCGCAGGTGAGTGAACGCGAGGCTAAAGGCTGACCTGGGCGTCAAGGTCAAGAGCGGCTAGGGCGCCGGCGGCCGCCGAAGGACCGTGCGGTTCTCCCGCCTGAACCAGGTCAGAAGGCGGTGGTCGGGATGGAGATGCCGTCGACCGTGAGTTTCTTACCCGAGCACGACACCTTGGGCGAGTCGGTGCCCGGCACGATCACCGTCAGCAGCGACTTCGCCGCCGGCGACACCACCACGTTGGTCGGCTGCTTCGACAGGTACGTGGGCGAGACCCATCCCAGCTTCCCGCCGCGCTGCACCTGCTGCCCCCCGACCCGGTCGCACGACGCGCCGAACTGCAGCAGCGTGACCTTGAACTTGCCGTCCCCGAGCACCACCTTGCCGCCGCCCTTGGAGATCAGCTTGAGCGAGTGGTCGAAGCGCCACAGGTTCCTGATCTTCTTGCCGCCGGACGCGGTGTCCCGCACGGCCATCAGGTCATCGCCGTGGTTCACCAGCACCGACCTGGTACGGCTCACCCCGTACGCCTTGTCCGTGAGCTTGAACGACTGCCGGTCGTCGCCGTACCTGGTGGCGACGAGCTTGGAGGCGGTGCGCGGGCGGAAGCGGGCGCCGACCACGGTGGGGACGTTGTGCGCCTCCGGCGAGAGCGTCCAGTAGCGGTACGAGCTCTTCTCGTAGGAGTGGAAGCCGGCGTCGACCAGGATGTCGCGGCCCTGCGCGTAGTACGTGACGCCCAGGTGGTCCTCGTGGCCGTGGAACTTCAGCCCGGGGCCGAACCTGATCGAGTAGTAGGCCGACTCCGGCTTGCCCCAGGCGGTGCGGCCGAAGACGTAGCCGGCGCGGTAGGTCTTGACCTCGTGCTTCGGCGTGCCCGTCTCCATCTTGGGCTCGGTCTCGGCGCTGCCGTCGCCGATGGGCACCATGTAGCCGTTGGGCATGGTGGAGTGGGCGATGAAGTCCTTCAGCGCCTCGGCCCGCTTGCCGATCTCGCTCGGCACCTTCCTGCCGCACGCCTTCATGTTCGTGATCGCGACCTGCAGCCGCCCGTACACGTAGACCGCGTACCGGGGCGCCTGCTCCATGAGCGCGCCCTGCGAGTCGACGTCGAGCTTCACCGTGCCGGTCAGGCGGCTGGAGGCCAGGTTGGACCAGTCCTTGCGGCCGTACCGGCAGCCGATGCCCATCAGCGCGATGTCCTGGTCCATGCCGTGGTTGTGGCCCTTCTTGTACAGCCGCGGGTCCGCCAGGAGCTTGGCGTGCTCGGCCAGGCTGTCCTTGAGCCAGCTCTCGTTGACGTGCCTGCTCAGGCAGAGCAGCGGCTGCGTGCGCAGGGAGACGGGGTGGTCCTTCCACACGTACGACTTCGTGCCGCGCGCGCCGCGCTTGTTGTGCGCGACCCAGTCCTTGGCGATCTCGGTGGCACGATCCAGGTACGCCTCCTCGCCGCTGTTCTCGTACGCGACCACGAGCGTGCCCATCCAGCGCAGCGACTGGAACACGTACTCCCAGGAGCGGTTCTTGTACGGGCTCGCCCCCCAGTCGATCTTCCTGCCCAGCTTGTACGGCGGCAGCCCGACCAGCGAGATCTCACCCTTCATGACGTCCTCGGCGGTCGGCGTACCGGGCAGCCAGTCGCCCTGGCACTCCGCGGTGCGCGTGACCTTGTCGGCGTGCGCGGGAGTCAGTGACCCGCCGAGTGCCAGCATGAGAGCAAGGGGTATCGCGAGCCGGCGCACGCCAGTTCCTTTCGGGACAGTACTTCGAGACAAAAAGTGAGGGCGGAACATGCTGTCCGAATTGTGATCAACTGGTCAAGCCGAGTGTCGGATTCGTTAGACGCTCGATGCGTCCTCGCCGTCGAGCGGGGGGCGCGGTGGCGACATGCGGGTGTCCCGGATGGCGGAGACCGTACAGGTCAGGACATGCTGGACGGGTGACATTCGACGACCTCGTGATCCCTGACACGCCCGCCAGCCGCGGCGCCCTCGAAGTGGCCGCCCGCTACCACACGCCCTCGCTGCTCAACCACTCGATCCGCGCCTACCTCTGGGCGGCCGCGTACGCGCGGGAGCACGGCATCGCGTTCGACGCGGAGCTGCTGTACGTGGCGGCCATGCTGCACGACATCGGGCTGGCCGCCGAGTTCGACAGCCACACCGTCCCCTACGAGGAGGCCGGCGGGCACGTGGCGTGGGCGTTCTGCGCCGGGGCCGGCTGGTCGCCCGAGCGGCGCGTCCGCGTCAGCGAGGTGATCATCCGGCACATGTGGGACGAGGTGCCGGTGGAGGACGACCCGGAGGGTCACCTGCTGGAGCTGTCGACCGGCATGGACATCTCGGGCCGCCGCACGGACGAGATCCCGGCCGGGATCCGGCAGGAGGTGCTGGAGCGCCACCCCCGGCTGGAGATCGCCAAGGAGTTCGCCGCGTGCGTCTCCGAGCAGGGCGCGCGCAAGCCGTCGAGCCTGGCCGGCGGATTCGTACGCGGCGGCATCCTCGACCGCATCGCGCGCAACCCGCTGGACTCCTGACCTTTCGAGCGGGCGCTCCCGGCGACTAGCCCTTGGGGCCGGCGCTCTCGGCGACCTCGAAGGACCACACCTCAGAGCCGGCCGCCGCGGGGCCGTGGCCATGGCCGTGGCCCCCGGGCGCCTCGCCCCGGGCGGCCTGCGCCTGGGCGTGGCCGCGCTGGAACGCCTCGCCCTGCTGCCACTTCTGGAAGTCCTCCTCGCTGCGCCAGCGCGTGTAGACCAGGTAGCGCTCGGTGCCCTCGACCGGCCTGAGCAGCTCGAACCACTCGAACCCGTCGGCCGATTCCACCATCCCCGCGCGGTTGGAGAAGCGGCGTTCGAGCTCCTCGCGCATGTCGGCGGGCACGCTCAGCACGTTGATCTTCACGACGGACAACGGGAACCCCTCTCGTCAGCGCACCATCCGTTGCGAGGCCGGTGCGGGCTCCAGGCTAACGCGCGCCACCGCCGGAACACGGTCGCGCTCCAGCGCGTCGCGCATGTGCGGCAGCGCCACCGTGGACAGGTGCCGGCTGAGCTCGCCGATGGGCGCCGTCTCGTCGGCCACGACGCGAAGCCGCACTTCGGGACGGTTGTGCGTGCCCGCCAGGTCGGCGTCGGCGCTCAGCACGGCCGGGCTCGTCTCGACGTCGGCGGCGACCGCGCGGGCCATCCCGTCCGCCGACACCTCCGTGGCGCCGCTCGGCGACCGCTCCAGCCGCAGGCTGCCGCGCGTCGTGTCCCTGCGCGCCTGGACGAACAGCCACCGCAGGCCCAGCAGCGCCACCAGCAGCGACAGGGCCGCCACGAGCCACCAGATCCACGGGGAGGCGCCCGTGAAGAAGCCGCGTACGTCGCCGTCCACGATGGGCGTCCCCGACGATCCCCAGGCGGCGGCCGCCCCGCGGGACAGCGCGCCGCCCCCCAGGACGATCAGCACCAGCCCGACGAGCGCCAGTCCCCACCGGTTGCCGTGGCTGGTCTTCCTGCTCACTTGCGCTCCTTGACGTGCACGTCCACCCGGTACGGCCGCACCGGGTCCATCCCGGCCAGCCTGGTGAGCACGGCGGCCCGTACCTCCTGGGTGAATCTCTCCTTGTCCCACCCGGACGTCGCGGACTTCACGGCGATCGTGCGGCCCCGAATCCTGGCGCGGGCCGAGTGCACGCCGGGCACCTCCTCGGCCGCGTGCGCCAGCGCCCTGGTGACGCTCCTGGTGCGCAGGCCGATAATCACATCGGGGTCGCCGCTGCGTACGGGCACCATGCCCGGCCGGCCGGGCACCAGCGCGGCGGCCAGCAGCCCGAGCCCGACCAGCGCCACGATCGCCGAGCCCGCCAGGAACAGCGGGTCGGTCCACGGGGTGGAGGTGGCCCAGCTCAGCATCCCGTCGTACGGGACGAGGCGCAGCGGGACGCCGGCCAGCGCGGAGATCGTCTCGGCGGCGATGAGCAGGGCCAGGAGCGTCATCAGCGCGGCCACCACCAGGGCGGGGATCCTCCGGTGCGGACGGAACGCCCGCACGGCCGCCCGGTCGGCGCCCCGGTCGCGCGGCACCCGCCCCACTACCGCTCCGGAGGGCGCTTCGGGCGGCGCGTCCCCGGGGTCCGCGGCCTCGAAAGGCACCGTGTCCGTGTCCCGGGAAGGCGCGGCCTCCGCGTCCTGGTCAGGCACGGCGCAGGTCTCCTGCCTCGGGCTCTGCTCGCTCATGGCTACCCGCCCTCAAGGTCGATCATGTTGACGTCCAGCCGGGAGACGTTCAGGCCGGTCTGTTCGGCGACCCGGCCGATCACGTGCTCCCTGAGCCGCGCCGCCACGGCACGCAGCCGCGACGGGTACGCGACGCTCACGTTCAGCCGGATCGTGGCCTGGTCGCCGCGGACCTCCGCGCCCGACGAGCGGGTCCACGGCAGCCCCGCGAAGTACACCTCCTGTATCTCGGGGATCTCCGCGGCGGCCGAGCAGGCGATCTTGGTCACCACCACGGATTCGACCCGGGTGCGCCCGCGCAGCTCCGGTGGCGGCTGGGGGGTGGGACGCTGCGCGGGCACAGTCACGGTGCCGCCGGTGGTGCTCGCGGTCGGGGTGCTCATGGACGCCTCACGCGCTCATTTGCGTCTCATGGACAGGCCGGACAGGTTGACCTCGCCGGACTCGGCGATCCGCCCGATGAGGAAGCCGGCCACGCCGAGCACCAGCACGATCAGGAACGGACCCCACCCGCCGAACGATGCCACGACACCGAGGATGATGCCGAAGGCCAGGCCGATTACCGGCGTCCACTGGATGTCACTCATGGTTCCTCCACGATGTCGTCGATACGTACGTTCACCCGGCGCTCGCCGACGAGGTCCGCCAGGGCCCGCCGCACCTCGTCGGCGGTCTCCGGGAGCGGGCGGCCCGCCGTGACGACGACGGCGATCCGCACCTCCCGGTCGTCCACGGAGACGCCCGTGAGCCGCCTGCCCGGAAGGTACGTGGCCACCGTCCCGAACGGGCCGCCGGACAGCCCCGCCACGCCCCGGCACGACCGCACCCGCTCGGCGATCGCCCACACCTCGCCCGTGCCGTCATCCGGAGACGTTTCGCCGGGGGACGCCGCACCGGGGTCGGTGGTGGCCGTCCGGAGACCGCCCGTTCCCGCGCCGGGGCCGGCTTCAGGGTCCGGAGCCCTGCCGGTCATCGGACTCGCGGCTCCGTCTCGGTCGCCTCGCCGCGCTCCCTCTCGGACTCGCGGTCACGCTCCTGACCCGGCATGTGGACGTCGTCGACCCTGATGTTGACCTCGGTCACCTCGAGCCCGCACATCCGCTCGACCGCGTTGATGACGTTCTTGCGCACCGAGGCCGCGAGGTCGGGGATCGCCGTCCCGTACTCCGTCACGAGGTCGAGGTCGATGGCGGCCTGCCGCTCGCCCACCTCCACGGTCACGCCCTGCGTGACCCGCTCCTCGGCGCCGACCATGCCGCGTACGCTGCCGAGCGCGCGTGCCGCGCCTCCGCCCATGGCGTACACGCCGGACACCTCCCGGGCCGCCAGCCCGGAGATCTTGGCGACGACGCCGTCGGCGATGCTGGTGGTGCCCTTCTCGGTGATCAGCTTGGTCGCAGGACCGCCCTCGGCCGTCCTGGCCCTCGGTACGGTCGTGGCCTGGCCGGTGTCCGTGCCCCGGTTGGACGTGGCCCGGTTAGACACTGTGTCCGACACGACCCGTCACCCCCTTGTTTGGTCCTCACTATTAGGCACAGGTAACCGCCACGAACCTCTCGATACCCAACAAAACAGACTTTGGGGACATTTATCGACAATTCCTGACCCGTCGAACGTCAAGCGGGGTGCGGGCGGCGTGCGCTGGGCGGAGCCCCGTGGCGGCGGCGATAGCCTTGTCGGGTGCGTATAGCGAGGTTCTCCACAGGCGAAGGCGTGTCGTTCGGCGTGGTCGAGGGCGGCCCGGGCGAGGAGTTCGTGTCCGCGATCTCCGGTCACCCGTTCTCCCAGGTGCAGTTCACCGGCGAGCGGCTACCGCTCTCGCAGGCGAAGCTGCTGGCCCCGATGCTGCCGAGCAAGGTGATCGCCATCGGCAGAAACTACGCCGAGCACGCGGCCGAGCTGGGCAACGAGGTGCCCGAGGAGCCCCTCATCTTCCTGAAGCCGTCCACCACCGTGATCGGCCACGGCGAGCACATCGCCTACCCCACGACGCTGTCCGACCGCGTCGACTACGAGGGCGAGCTGGCGGTGGTGATCGGCAGGCTGTGCCGGGAGGTGCCGGTCGAGCGGGTCAAGGACGTCATCTTCGGCTACACGTGCGCCAACGACGTCACCGCCCGCGACCTGCAGAAGAAGGACGTGCAGTTCACCCGGGCCAAGGGGTTCGACACGTTCTGCCCGCTCGGGCCGTGGATCCAGACCGACCTCGACGCGAGCGACCTCGCCCTGACGACCACGGTCAACGGCGAGATCCGGCAGAGCGGACGCACGAGCCAGCTCATCAACGACATCCCCGCGCTGGTGGCCTACGTCAGCGCGGTCATGACCCTCATCCCCGGCGACGTCATCCTGACCGGCACCCCCGCGGGCGTCGGCCCGCTCGAAGTGGGCGACGAGGTCAGCGTCGGCATCGAAGGCATCGGCACACTCACGAACAAGGTGGTCTCCCGTGACTGACGTACGGGTGCGGTTCGCCCCGTCTCCAACCGGCATGTTCCACGTGGGCAGTGCCCGCGCCGCGCTGTTCAACTGGGCCGTCGCCCTGCGGTCCGGCGGGCGCTTCATCCTGCGCGTCGAGGACACCGACGCCACTCGCAACCGTCCCGAGTGGACCGAGGGCATCATCTCGGCGCTCGACTGGATCGGCATCAACGGCACCAACCCGGCGTTCGAGGGCCCCTACTTCCAGTCGGCGTACGAGCCGCAGCACCGCGAGGCCGTGGCGAAGCTGCTGGCCGACGGCAAGGCCTACTACTGCGACTGCACGCGCGAGCAGGTCCAGGAGCGCACCGGCTCCAAGGACAAGGGCTACGACGGCCACTGCCGCGAGCGCGGCCTCTCCGCGGGCGCGGTGCGCTTCCGCACGCCCGACGAGGGCGTCACGGTCGTGGACGACCTGGTGCGCGGGCGGGTGGAGTTCCCCAACAACGCGCAGGAGGACTTCGTGATCGCTCGCTCCGACGGCTCGCCCCTCTACGTGCTGGCCAACGCCGTCGACGACATCACGCAGGCCATCACCCACGTGGCGCGCGGCGAGGAGCACCTGCCCAACGCGGCCAGGCAGGAGCTGCTCTGGCCCGCCCTGGGCGCGACGCCCCCGGTCTGGGCCCACCTGCCGGTGATCGTCAACGAGCAGCGCAAGAAGCTGTCCAAGCGCCGCGACAAGGTCGCCCTGGAGGACTACCGCCAGGAGGGCTACCTCCCCGAGGCCATGGTCAACTACCTCATGCTGCTCGGCTGGGGGCCCGGTGAGGACCGCGAGATCATGCCGTGGTCGGAGATGGTGCCGCTGTTCCGGCTCGAGGACGTCAACGCGTCCAACGCGTTCTTCGACGAGAAGAAGCTGCGGGCGTTCAACGGCGAGTACATCCGGGCGCTGCCGCTGGAGACGTTCGAGGAGCGCTGCGCGCCCTACCTCGACCCCTCCTGGGACCGCGAGCTGTTCAGCAAGGTCGCGGCGCTGGCCCAGACCCGCATCGCCGTGCTGTCGGAGATCCGGCAGAACGTCGACTTCCTCTTCCTCGGGGAGCCCGTCTTCGACCAGGCGTCCTGGGACAAGGCGATGAAGAACTCCCCGGTGGAGATCCTCACCGACTACCTGGCGCGGCTGGAGACGGTCAGCTGGGACCCCGAGTCGCTCAAGGAGGCGCTGGAGGAGGTCGGGGCGGTCCACGGGCTCAAGCTCGGCAAGGCCCAGGCGCCGGTCCGCGTGGCGGTCACCGGCCGCACGGTGGGGCTGCCGCTGTTCGAGTCGATCGAGGTGCTCGGCCGCTCACGCACCCAGGACCGCCTGCGCGCCGCCCTGTCCCGCCTGAACGCCTGAACGCGCCTTGGCGCCTGAACGCCGACGCCCGGCGACCCCGAGACGGTCGCCGGGCGCTCTGCTTCCGGCTGCCGGCGCGGGACCGCCGTGCCCGCAGGTGGGGAAGGGCAGCGATCAGTGACCTCGGTCCCGGCCGAGGAAGCACGTCAGGAGTCGCCTGAAGTCGTGCGGGTGCTCGAGCGCCGGCACGTGCCCGCATCGGCCGAGCACGTGCAGACGGACATCGGCCAGGTGCTCCAGCAGGGGCAGGGCTGCCGTCCCGAGCGGGGTGACTCGGTCCTCGGCGCCGTGGACGAGCAGCACGGGCGCGCGGATCCCTGCCAGCGTCTGCGCCGAGAGGGTGAGCTCGTCGGCCCAACGTGCCCTAGGCGGAGGGAACAACGACGCAAATGCGGCCGCCCCCGCTCGCATCGCAGCCGCACGGGCGGCAACGGCCGACTCGGTCACGAGCGCTTGGTCGAGGACGAGGCGACTCAACATGTCCCGTGCCCCGAGCGGGCCGGCGGGGGCGGCCCAGACCGCGTCGAGGTCGGCGGACAGCGGCGCCCCGGGGGCGCCCATCGTCGAGACCGCCACGACACGGGTGACCTGCTGGGGACGCGCGGCCGCCAACGCCAGCGCCACGGCACCGCCCATGGAGTGACCCACCACGGCGTAGTGCTCGACACCGAGAGCATCCATCAGGCCCGCGGCCTGCTCCGTCCACAGCCGGAGCCCACCCCTGGAGCCCGCCGGGATCGGTGTACGGCCGAACCCCGCCTGGTCAGGAGCCACCAGGTGCCAGGACGTGCCCAGCGCCCGTGCCGTCGTCGCCCAGGCGCCGGATCCGGTCGTACCGGGTCCGGAGCCGTGCAGCATCAGCACCGCGGGTCCGGTGCCGCTCTCCAGGACGTGGACGGGGGAGCCGTCGACTGTGACGGTCCGAAGTGCCGTCACCGGGACAGGCCAGGTGCGCTCATGCCGATGTGGAGCTGATGGACTTCGAGAAGACCTCCATCATCGCCCTGCCGAATTGCGGCATGTCGGGCCACCCCCGGCAGGAGACGAGGTTGCCGTCCACGACGTCGGGAGCGTCGATGACCGTCGCGCCCGCGTTCTCCATGTCACCGGTGATGGGCGGGAAGCACGCCGTCTTTCGACCCTTCAGCAGCCCGTACACAGCCGGCACCTGCGCGCCGTGGCACACCAGCGCGATCGGGAGGTTGCGCGCGAAGAAGTGCTCGGTGATGCGCCTGACGTCGGCGTCGACCCGGATCCACTCGGGGGCGCGTCCCCCAGGGATGATGAGGGCGTCATAGCGCTCGACGTCGACCTCGGCCCAGGGCACGTCGACCGGCAACTTTCGGCCGTTCTTCTCCACGTAGGCGTCGGAGTTGGGATCGAACTCGTGGATGACCAGCTGAACGTCACGCATCGTCCGTGACGAGACGTCAACGTCCCAGCCGCCCTCCTGCACGCGATAGTAGGGATACATGGTGTCGAGCTCCTCGGCGGCGTCGCCGGTCAGGAGCAGCGCTCTGGGCACCTGCTTCTCCTCGCATCTGAGGCGGGTGAGGTGGATCCGATCCGATCCGATCTGATTGAGTTAGCATTCCTCGGCCCAGCCCGCCCGTCAAGCCTTTACCGCCATTCGTCCGCGTCCTTGACCTCGTCGAACAATCGCCGGAACCGCTCGCCGGACAGCAGGATGTGCCGGCGCATGGCGTAGGCGGCGGCGTCGGGGTCACGCGCGGCGATCGCGGCCAGCACTTCTTCGTGCTCGGCCATGGCCAGGTGAGTGACCTGGGTGTCGTGGAGAAGCCGGAACAGGTGCACGTGCGTGTGCAGGCGAGCGAGGGCTTCGCGGATGACCTGGTTCTCCGCGCTCAGGGCGACGAGATCGTGAAAAGCGGCGTCGCGCAGCCCGAAGGCGCCATAGGCCATGAGCCCGTCGCCCCCGTCCAGCTCCGCCATCTCCTCCAGCATTCGTCGCAGATCGGCCACCTGCTCTGATGACGCGCGTTCGGCGGATCTGCGCGCCGCTGCCGGCTCCAGGAGCAGGCGGAGCTCAAGCATGTCCTCGAATCGCTGACGGGTGATCTGGGGGGGAATCCGATAGCCGGCATGGGGCACACGCACGACCAGGCCCTCGGCCTCCATGCGGTTCAGAGCGTCACGGATCGGCGTCTGCGAGACCCCCAGCTCTCGCGCCAGGGCGTCGATCGTGACGCGGGAGCCAGGCTCGATCCGTAGCGACATCAGCTGTCCGAGCAGCGTGTCGTACACCTCGTCGGCAAGCCGGCCGCGAGATCTTCCCGGCGACGTTCCGCCCGTCATGGCCCCACGGCGCCGCGCGATCATCGCTTCGTCGTCCATCGTGACGTGAGGTCCTTTCTTGCGTCTTCGGGAACCTGTTGACATCAATCGCAACGCTGCGGGATGTTGACGCCCCCAATCGGATCGTATAGGAAAGGTGGCGGATGTCAGCCATCCGTCACCCATCTCGGAACCGCCCGCCATCGCTCCGCTTCGATCAGTTGGAGCTCCCATGAGCATGCTCGACGTCCTCCTCGGTTCGCCACCGGGCCGCACAAGGGCCGAAGGACTTCTCGACTGCTCGAAGCCCCATTACGTCGCGGCGTACTCGTGACGCCGGTCTGCGGGTCAGCCCCTGCGACAGCCGGCAACACGCCTGAACAACCCAGCAACTGCTCGGCGAAGCACGCAGCAGGGGTCCCCACCCAGAAAGCAGGCAAGAAGATGCGGTATCCCACGCGATTAGGACGACTGTCCGTTCCCCGTCGAAAGGTGCAGCTGGCGGCCGCGGCCATGTTGGTGGCCACGACCATGGCGGCTTGCGGCCAGGACGGCGGCGCGGGGGCGAGCGCCCCCAAGGCGCCGGCGACCATCCCGGAGCTCACCAAGGACCCGCTCACCCTCAGCTTCATCTGGTTCGACTGGCCCCCCGCCCACGCGCTGGAAGCCTTCGCGAACGCGGAGTACGCCAAGGAGCGGCCGAACGTGACCGTCAAGGTCAAAACCGTGCCGAACGCGAACTGGCACGACGCGATGTTCACCCAGTTCGCAGCGCACAAGACCGACTTCGACATCCCGATCCTGGACTCGCAACACATCGGCGAGGCGGTGACGAACGGCAACATCCTCGACATCACCGACTTCGTCAAGAAGAACATCGACGTCAAAGCCTACAACCCGTACCTCCTGGCGGCCTACGGCCAGTTCCCCCAGGCGGAGACCGGGAAGCGTGACGAAAACGCCAGCCTGTACGGACTGCCGCTGCTCGGCGACACCTGGACGATGATCTACCGCAAGGACCTGATCGGCGACAAGCCACCGCAGACCTGGGACGAGATGATCTCAGTCGCCGAGAAGTGCCAGGCGGACAACCCTGGCGTCAGCGGGCTGGCTTTCCACCAGGCCAACGGCTCCGACGCCGCGGCCGTCACCTACAACACGGTCAACGGCGTCTACGGCGGCAACCTGTGGGACTCCAAGACGCGCAAGATCGAGGGCGTCCTCAACGACGCCGCGGGTCAGGAGGCGATGGACGTCCTGGTCAACAAGATGAAGCCGCTGACCGCCAAGGGCTCCGGCAACTGGTTCATCGACGAGGTGAACGCGGCGGTCGCCCAGGGCAAGGCATGCATCGCGTTCAACTGGATCGCCGCGAGCGGCGGCCTGCTCGACCCGAAGCAGTCGACGCTCGGCACCACGCGGGAGCAGATTCTCGACAAGCTGGGTTTTGCCACCCTGCCGAGCCAGAAGACGAACCTGGTGCCTCTCGGCGGCATGGGGATGCACGTGTCGGCCTACTCCTCCGAGACGAACCAGGCGGAGGCCCTGAACTTCATGAAGTGGTTCGAGCAGGCTGACATCCAGAAGAAGTGGGCCGCCGCTGGTGGCGTGCCATCGCGTACGGACGCCCTGGAGTCGCCCGAGTTCCTCAATGCCCAGCCGTTCAACAAGGTGTACACCGACTCGGTGCCGCGGATGCGGGACATGTGGAACGTCCCCGAGTACGCGCGCCTCGTCGACATCGAGAACACCAACGTGAACGCGGCTCTCAACGGTGCGAAGAAGCCGAAGGACGCGCTCGACGACATCGCCAAGGAGCAGCAGGGCGTGCTCGACTCCAGCGGCCGCAAGGGCGGCGGCGGACTGTGAGTGACCCCGTCCCTCTGACGACCGACCACCCGGTGCGGGTGGCGTCTGCGACGCCGCCCGCACCGGGTCGGTCCCGCCGCTTGAGCGACCGCTGGCTCGCCGTGGCCTTCATCTCCCCAGCGTTGCTGCTGTTGCTCGCCATGTCGGTGTTCCCGTTGCTGTGGGCGTTGTACCTGTCTTTCACCGACTACTCGGCCACCCGCGGGGGGCCCGCCCATTTCATCTGGTTCGGGAACTACACCGCCATCCTGGCTTCGGCGCAGGTCCACCTGAGGGCCCTGACGACGTTGATCTACGTGGTCGGCGCGGTCTCCCTGCAGATCGTGCTCGGTTTCACCATCGCCTACCTGATCTCACGGCGCACGCACGGGCGAGGACTGCTGACCACGCTGTTCCTGGTTCCGATGATGCTGTCGCCGGTCGTGGTCGGGCTGTTCTGGCGTTTCATGCTCGACGCGCAGTTCGGCGTGATCAACAGCATGTTCGGCTCGCTCGGCCTGGGGCAGGTGGAGTGGCTCACCCGGCAGCGAACGGCATTGTTCTCCCTGATCGTGGTCGACACCTGGCAATGGACGCCGTTCATCATGCTCATCGCACTCGCGGGCCTTACCGCGGTCCCCAAGTACTTGTACGAGGCCGCCGCGATCGACCGGGCATCCGAGTGGTTCCGGTTCCGCACCATCACTCTTCCGCTGGTGTGGCCGCTGCTCCTCATCGCCGTGTTGTTCAGGGCCATCGAGGCCTTCCGGCTGTTCGACCTCGTCTACATCCTCACCAGCGGAGGCCCGGGAGTCTCCACCGAGACTTTGTCGTTCCACGTCTACAAGGTCGCGTTCCTGGGCTTCAACACCGGAACCGCCTCCGCGTACGGGATCCTCATGGTCCTCGTCGTCATCGTCCTCACGCAGCTCTACCTGCGCTACTTGAACAAGCTCAAGGAGGACTGATGGCCGTCTCCGTCGACGAGGCCGCGTCCACAGGTCCTGTCCGCGATCACACGCCTCCCGCGCGCCGCCTTGGCGGCCGGGGCCGCTCCGTGCTGGAGGTCGCGCTGCTGACCGTGCTGGCCGTCGTGATGCTCTTTCCGGTGCTGTGGATGATCGAGACGTCCATCAAGGAGAACCGGGACGTCTACGCCATCCCGGCCAAGTTCTTCGACTTCAAGGTCACCCTGGACCATTTCAAGGACGTGTTCGCCGCCTCCGGCGGCGGTCGCTCGACCTTGTCCGTCTCGTTCCTCAACTCCGTCGTGGTCGCCGGGGTCTCCACGGTGCTGGCCACCGTGCTGGGCGTCCCGGCGGCCTGGGCCTACTCACGCTTCTCCGTGAAGGCCAAGAAGGACCAGCTGTTCTTCATCCTGTCCACCCGCTTCATGCCGCCCGTGGTGGTCGTGATCCCGATCTTCCTCATGTACCGCCAAGCCGGACTCATCGACACCAAGCTCGGCCTGATCCTCATCTACGCCGCGTTCAACGTCCCGTTCACGATCTGGATGATGAAGGGGTTCGTCGACGAGGTGCCCGCAGAGTACGAGGATGCCGCCATGCTCGACGGCTACACCCGCTTGCAGGCGTTCTGGCGATTCACCCTTCCCCTGCTCCTGCCCGGCATCGCCGCGACGGCGGTCTTCGCCCTCATCTTCTCCTGGAACGAGTTCGTGTTCGCCATCTTCCTCACCTCCAGCGACAACGTGCGTACGGCCCCACCCGCCATCGCCGGCCTCATCGGTGGAACCACTGTGGACTGGGGTCTCGTGGCCGCCGCCTCCGTGGTGTTCGCCCTACCGGTGCTCGTCTTCGCCTACCTGGTGCGCAAGCACCTCATCGCCGGTGTGACGCTCGGGGCGGTGCGACGCTGATGGCGGGCATCGAGGTGACCGCCCTGCACAAGCGCTACCCGGACGGGACGGTCGCAGTTGATCACGTGGACCTGTCCATCGGCGACGGCGAGCTGTTCGTGATGCTCGGCCCTTCGGGCTGCGGCAAGACGACCACGCTGCGGGCCATAGCCGGCCTGGAGAGGCAGACGACGGGCGACATCCGCATCGGCGACACGCTGGTCAACGACCTGCCGCCCGCCGAGCGCGACATCGCCATGGTGTTCCAGTTCTACGCTCTCTACCCGCATCTGAAGACCCGCGACAACCTGGCGTTTCCACTGAGGGCCGAGGGACTGCCCAAGTCGGAGGTGCACGAGCGGG
Organism: Nonomuraea phyllanthi; assembly: GCF_006334985.2. GTDB lineage: Bacteria > Actinomycetota > Actinomycetes > Streptosporangiales > Streptosporangiaceae > Nonomuraea > Nonomuraea phyllanthi. Next base: position 277,437 of record NZ_VDLX02000007.1, on the reverse strand, counting down.
TCGACGAGGCGGCCCGGCTGATGCGGCTCGGTCCGCTCCTGGACCGGCGACCGCACCGGCTGTCCGGCGGGGAGCAGCAGCGCGTCGCGCTCGCCCGCGCCCTGGTGCGACGACCGCGCGCATTCCTCATGGACGAACCTCTCACCAATCTGGACGCGGAGCTGAGGGCGGACATGCGCACGGAGATCAAGCACCTGCAGGGGGAGCTGGGGACGACGATGGTCTACGTCACCCACGACCAGGTCGAGGCGATGTCGCTCGGTCACAGAATCGCCATTCTCAACAAGGGCCGCGTCGAGCAGATCGGCACGCCGCTGGAGGTCTACGACCGTCCGGCGAGTCTTTTCTGCGCCGCATTCATCGGCTCCCCGCCGATGAACCTGATCGAGGTGGACGTGGCCGACGGGAAGCTGCGCAGTCAGGGCGGACTGGTCCTCGCGCCACCGCCAAGCGTGCCGCGCGGGCGTCGCCTGGTCGCAGGCGTCCGGCCGGAGGCGCTGGAAGTCACCGAACCAGGGGCGGAACGTTCGGTCCCGGCCCGCGTGGTCTCGGCGGAGTGGCTGGGCGACGAAATCATCTACGTGGTCGACCACGGCGGCCGGCGCGACGTACGGGTTCGGATGCCACCAACGGTCCGTTTCGCTGCTGACGCACCGGTCGGGCTGCGGCACACCGGCGGGACCCCGGCGGTCTACGACGTGAGCACGGAAGAGCTGGTGGCCTGATGGGAACCGTGGCAGTGCGCGGGCTGTGCAAGTCCTTCGGCAAAGTCCAGGCCCTGGACGGGGTGACGCTGGACGTGCCCGACGGCTCGTTCTTCGTCGTGCTCGGGCCATCCGGGGCAGGCAAGACGACGACCCTGCGAGCGATCGCCGGCCTTGAGAAGCTTGACGCCGGGTCGGTGCATCTGGACGGGAGGGACGCGACCGGTGACCCCCCGGCCGCACGCGACCTGGCCATGGTCTTCCAGAGCTACGCCCTCTACCCGCGACACACGGCGTACGAGAACATCGCTTCGCCGCTGCGGGCACGCCGCTGCTCTTCGAGCGAGATCGCCACTGCCGTCGAGCAGATGTCGAGCCTGCTGCACATCGAACGTCTGCTGCAGCGTCGTCCCGCGCAGTTGTCGGGCGGTGAGATGCAGCGTGTCGCCCTGGCCCGGGCGCTGGTCCGTCACCCGCGCGCGTTTCTCATGGACGAGCCGCTGACGAACCTCGACCTCAAGCTCCGCGTCGAGATGCGCACCGAGCTCACCCGCATCCACCGGAGCCTCGGGGGAACCTTCGTCTACGTGACCAACGACCAGGTCGAGGCCCTGTCCATGGCCGACCAGGTCGCGGTCCTCAAGGAGGGGAAGGTGCAACAGGTCGGAACGCCGACCGAGGTGTACGAGCGTCCAGCCAACCAGTGGGTCGCAGGCTTCGTCGGGAGCCCGCCGATCAGCCTGCTCGCCTGCCACGCCGAGGGAGATCGTCTGGTCGGGGCGGACGGCTGGACGCTGCCGCGGCCCCGCTGGACCACGGCCGAAGACGGTCGTCCGCTGCTGCTGGGCCTGCGCGCGGAGGACCTGTCCGTCGAGCAGCGTGGGAACGCGTCGTTGCCGGGTGAGCTCTACGGCCTCGAGCCGCTCGGTGACCGAACGGTGGTCGACGTCCGAGTGGGGACGGAGATCGTCAAGGTCAAGGCACGACCCACCGTCACCGGTACGCCGGGCGAGCGGCTGCTTGTCACGGTCGACCTGGACCGTGCGCACCTGTTCGACGCGGGCACCGGACTGGCGCTGTCCGAGGCCGGGAGGTAGCCGCGCCCGGCGGCGACGTCGACATGCGCCCGTACGTGGCGATCGAGCCTCGGCGGACGGTCACCGGTGAGCACGGCCTGACGACGCTGCAGCCAGGCGCGGGGCGGCGTTCGTCAACGCGTGCGGCGCGATCGCTGAGGTCACGCTGGACATCACCAAGAACATCACAGGAGGCGACGCAATGAGTGACCCGATGAACGTCCTGGCCCCCGAGCACCGGCGGCTCCGGATCGGCGACGCCTGGCGCGACGCCGCCAGCGGAGCCACCTTTGTCGTCGAGGACCCGGCCACCGGCAAGACCATCGCCGAGGTGGCGGACGCCGGTGTCGTCGACGGGCTCGCCGCTCTGGACGTGGCGAGCAAGGCACTGGCGGAGTGGGCGGCGACCCCGCCGCGAAAACGGTCGGAGTTGTTGGCCGCGACGTACCGGGCACTGACCGAGCGATCCGAGGAGGTCGCCCGGCTGATAACGCTCGAGATGGGCAAGCCGCTCGCCGAGGCTCGGGGAGAGGTGGCCTACGGCGCCGAGTTCTTCCGCTGGTTCGCCGAGGAGGCGGTGCGCGTCGAGGGGCGCTACAACACCGCTCCCGCTGGTGGATATCGCATCCTCACCGTGCCGAAGCCGGTCGGACCGTGCGTCTTCGTGACGCCCTGGAACTTTCCGCTGGCCATGGGCGCCCGCAAGATCGCTCCAGCGCTGGCGGCGGGCTGCACGACGATCACCAAGCCGGCCGCCCAGACGCCGCTCACCATGCTGTTCCTGGCCCGCATCATGGAGGAGGTCGGCGTTCCCCCGGGCGTCGTCAACGTCGTGACGACCAAGCGTGCCGGCGAGGTGGTCTCAGCGCTGCTGGCCGACCGCCGGACCCGCAAGCTTTCGTTCACCGGGTCGACCGAGGTCGGGCGCGTGCTGCTACGACAGGCGGCGGACAACGTGCTGCGCACCTCCATGGAACTGGGCGGCAACGCGGCCTTGATCGTGTGTGCCGACGCGGACCTGGACGTCGCGCTCGACGGTGCCATGGTGGCCAAGATGCGCAACATCGGGGAGTCCTGCATCGCGGCCAACCGGATCTACGTCGAGGAGCCGGTGCGCGAGGAGTTCACGGCGCGCTTCGCCGAGCGGATGGGCGCGCTCTCGGTGGGCCATGGTCTCGACGACGGCGTGGACGTCGGGGCGTTGATCGACGAGGCCTCGGTCGCCAAGATCGACGAGCTCGTCGCCGACGCGGTCGATCGCGGCGCCCGTGTCTTGGTGGGCGGCGAGCGTCCGGATGGGCCGGGCCACTTCTACCCGCCTACGGTCCTCGTCGACGTGCCCGAAGACGCGCGGATGCTGGAGGCGGAAATCTTCGGCCCGGTGGCGCCGATCATCTCGTTCACGTCCGACGACGAGGTCATGGCGAAGGCCAACGACACCGAGCACGGCCTGGTCGGATACGTCTTCACCCGTGACCTCCAGCGGGCGCTCCGGTTCACCGAGGGGTTGGAGACGGGGATGGTCGGCATCAACCGTGGTCTGATCTCGGACCCGTCGGCGCCGTTCGGAGGCGTGAAGCAGTCCGGGATCGGCAAGGAGGGGTCGCACGAGGGCATCCTTGAGTACCTCGACGTCACCTACGCGGCGATCGACCTACCGTGACCGGCCTGCCGCTCCGGGTGCCCGCCGAGGATCACCGCGCCCTGTGCACACGTGACCTGACCGGCCTCCACCCGTGGGGCGGGACCCGGGCCATGGCCGGCACGCATCCGCCGGCACCCGGGGACGCCGCCCTTGCCGACGCCGTCCCGGTCTCGCAGGTGACCCGGACGTCCGCCCAGCAAATCACCGCCGACGTTCCAGAGAGGCACTGACATGCTTGAGACCGTCCGCGGACCACGCCAGCTGATCGTGGGCGAAGGGGTCGCGCAGAACATCCCACGAGTGGTGGCCGAGTGTGGTTCGCGAGTCCTCATCGTGACCGACCGGGTTCTCCTGGGAAAGCCTGGCGTGGCCGAGATCGTGGCCGGCGTGCGGGAGAAGGCCGCAGCCGTCGGGGTGTTCGCCGACGCGACTCCGGACGTGCCACTCGCCGATGTCGCCCTGGCCGTCTCGGTCGCCGCAGACGTGGACGCCGACGTGATCCTCGCCATCGGGGGTGGCACGGTGATCGACCTCGCCAAAATCGTCGGTGTCATCCGGCGCCACGGTGGGACGCCGCGCGACTTCTACGGCGAGTCGAAGGTGCCGGGGCCGACGATTCCTCTCGTCGCGGTCCCGACGACGTCAGGCACCGGCTCCGAGCTCACGCCCGTCTCGGTGCTGACCGACCCGGACCGCGAGCTGAAGGTGGGGGTCTCCAGCGTCCACATCGTGCCCGACTTCGCCATCGTCGACCCCGAGCTCACCTACACCTGCCCTGCGACCGTCACTGCCCACTCCGGCATCGACGCGTTCTGTCACGCGGTGGAGAGCTACACCGCGCGACCCCGGGCCCACGGACCGCGCGACCCGGTGGAGCAGGTCTTCCTCGGCCGCAACCCGATCACCGATCACTACGCGCTCCTGGCCGCGGAGCGGATCGCCCGCAGCTTGCCCCATGTCGTCAGGGACGGAGGCGACAAGGACGCGCGCGCGGACATGTCCTATGGGTCCATGCTGGCCGGGCTCGCATTCGCCCACGCGGGCACCGCGGCTCCGCACGCCCTCCAGTACCCCATCGGCGCAGCCACCCACACGCCGCACGGCCTGGGCGTCGGGCTGCTGCTGCCCTACGCGCTGGGCGCGGCCAGGGATGCCATCGGCGACCGGTTGACCATCCTCGCCGGGGTGTGCGGGCTCGACGTGACCGACGCCTCGGATGCCGAGGCCGCAGACACGTTCCTCGCCTGGCTCGACGGGCTCCTTGCCGACATCGGCATCCCTACTACCTTGGCGGACATCGGCGTGGCACGCGCCGACCTCCCGCGCTTCGCGGAGATGGCCAGTGGCGTCACCCGCCTGATCCAGAACCATCCAGGCCCGACCGACACCGCCAGCCTGACCGCGATCCTCGAAGCGGCCTGGACCGGGGACCGGACCCGACACGTCCTGACTCCGGAGCAGAGATGGTGACGGCCCTTTCGTCCCACCTCGCTCCACGCGGTGACATAGCGTCATCGCTCCGCTGCGCCATATCCGCCTGATTTACGGCGAGTACTACGGCGACCTCATCATCTTTCGAGGGACCTCCGCTTTCGCGGGACCTCCGCCGAAGCCCCTCCTCCCAAGACCTCCACCGAAGTGCGGTGGGGTGGAGGGGCCGCGGACAAGACGTGGCGACGTGCGAAAAGACCGTTGCCCGGCGGCTCAGTCGAGCCCGCGGCGAGCGAGCAGCGGCTGGATGCCGGGCTCCCTCCCACGGAAGTTCCTGAACGCCGTCAGTGGGTCGAGGCTGCCGCCCCGGGACAGCAGCTCCCGGCGGAAGTGGTCGCCGTTGGCCCTGGTGAGCCCGCCGTTCTCCTTGAACCACTCCACGCTCTCCGCGTCGAGCACCTCGCTCCAGATGTAGGAGTAGTAGCCGGCGCTGTAGCCGCCGGAGAAGATGTGCGCGAAGTAGTTGGTCCGGTAGCGCGGCCGCACCTGCGGGACGGCGATCTGGGCGGCTTCCAGGGCCGCGGCCTCGAACGCCTCGGGGTCCGCCACCGTCTCCCCGGGCGCCAGCCTGTGCCAGGCCCAGTCGAGCAGCGTGGCGGCCAGATATTCGACGGTCTTGAAGCCCTGGTTGAACTTCTGCGCCGCCTTCAGCTTCTCCACCAGCTCGGCCGGCATCGGCTCGCCCGTCTCGTGGTGCCTGGCGTAGTTGGCCAGCACCTCGGGCCAGGTCACCCACATCTCGTTGACCTGTGACGGGTACTCGACGAAGTCGCGCGGCACGCGGGTGCCCGACACGCGGGGGAACCGCACCTGCGAGAAGAGCCCGTGCAGCGCGTGGCCGAACTCGTGGAAGGCGGTGCTGACCTCGTCGTACGTCAGCAGGGTCGGCCCGGAGGCGGGCTTGGTGACGTTGAGGTTGTTGATCACCACGGGCAGCTGGCCGATCAGGAACGACTGGTCCACCAGGTTGTTCATCCACGCCCCACCGCGCTTGGTCGGGCGCGCGTACGGATCGAGCGCGAACAGCCCCAACCGGCTCCCGTCCTCGTCGAACACCTCGAACACCGTCACGTCAGGGTGGTATCCGCCCAGATCGGGCCGCTCGGTGAAGGTGACGCCGTAGAGCTTGCCGGCCGCGAAGAAGATGCCGTCGCGGTAGACCCGGCCGAGCTCGAAGTACGGCCGCATGGCGGCGGCGTCGAAGTCGTAACGGGCCTGGCGCACCTTCTCCGAGTAGTACGGCCAGTCCCACGGCTCGATCTCGAACCCGGCCTGCTCCGCCAGCGCCTCGGCCTCCCTGCGCGCGTTGCGCACGGCGGGGCCGACGAGCTGGCCGAGCATCTCCTCGACTGCCTCGACGGTCTTGGCCGTCTGGTCGGCCACCACGTACGAGGCGTGGTCGGGGAAGCCCAGCAGCGCCGCCCGCTCGGCCCGCAGCGCCGCCATCCTCGCCGCCAGCTCGAAGTTGCCCGGCGCGCGGCCCACGCTCAGCTCGTAGAGCCTGCGGCGCACGTCGCGGTCGGTGAGCTGGGACAGGGCCGGCTGGGCGGTGAAGTTGAGCAGCGGCAGGACGTACGTGTCGTCCTTGCGCAGCGACTCGATCCTCGCCTCGTCGAACCCGTCGAGCTCCTTCGGGTCCGTCACGACCAGCGCCGAGTCCGTCGAGGCCTTCAGCAGGCTCTGCGCGAACTCCGTCGAGAGCTTCGACAGCGCCTCGTTGAGCTCGCGCAGCCGCTCCTGCTCCGGCTCCGACAGGTCGGCCCCGGCCCTGACGAAGTCGTCGCGGTACTTCTCCAGCAGCCAGGACTCCTCGGGATCCTCCGTGGTCACCTGCTTGATGCGCGCCCACAGCGCCCGGTTGAGCAGGATCGCGTCGCTGTGGCGGGTCAGCTGCGGAGAGATCTCCTTCTCGATCTCCATGGTGCGGTCGGTGGAGTTGGAGCCGCAGACGGTGAAGAAGGCCGTGGCCGTGCGGTCGAGGATCCGCCCGGAACGCTCGAGCGCCGCGATGGTGTTGTCGAAGGTGGCGGGCTCGGGGTTGCTCGCGATCGCGTCGACCTCGGCCAGTTGCTCCGCCATGCCGCGCTCGAACGCGGGCAGGTAGTGCTCCTCGCGGATGTCGGCGAAGGGCGGCAGCTCGTACGGCAGGTTGCTAGGGGCGAAGAACGGGTTACCGGCCAACGGTGAGGCTCCTCCACATGGGGTTTCGTCCCCATCAGCTTGGCACGACCGGGCCCGTGCCGTGAGTGCGGGAGGGCGCCCCGATCAATCGTTTTGGCCTTAGGCCCTCAGCTGGGCTATTCTTTCGGACGTCGCCGAGCGCGCCTCTCCAAGGGAGGAGCTGCGGACGGTGGGGTATGGTGTAATTGGCAGCACGACTGATTCTGGTTCAGTTAGTCTAGGTTCGAGTCCTGGTACCCCAGCTCTTCTTATCGCGCCAGTTTATGCAGGATTTCGGTTATCTGCCGATATGTCTCCGCCGTCGGCGCATGCGATGCCTCCACCGAGAAGACCTTGAACGTGTTGTCCGGCGTAGTCGCGTCCGCATCCTTGATCATCCGGTCCTGCAGTGCGAGCGGGATCATCCTGTCCCGCGTGTGCCTGATGTAGACGCGCGGCACCCGTCCCCACGCCTCCTTGTGCCCCCTGGCGTCGGCGCTTCCCACCTGGAGACTCTCATCCGGCAGCAACGTGTTGAGCATGGCCAGCAGCTCGCCCTCGCTCGCCTCGGCCATGAACGCCGCCTTCACCGCGCGCAGAAACTCCCCGTCGTTCGTGCGCCAGTTCACCCGCAGCGCCCCGATCACCGCGGGGTCGGCCACGATGCCCGCCACCACGTTCGCCGCGAGGCTCTCCTTGCCCTCCGGCGTCGACAGATAGTCGTTGGGCGAGCGCAGCCGCGTGCAGCAGAACGCGGTGTCGTAGACGAGCAGGTCGATCAGGTCCGGCACCACGTCCGCCGCCTTCGTGATCGTCGCGCCACCCAGGCTGCCGCCCACCAGGATCACCGGGCCGTGCCCGGAGACGCGGCGCACGGCGTCCACCGTGGCCTCGACATAGTCGTCCAGCGTGACCCCCGCCATCGGCGAGGGCCGCGTGGCCAGCTCCGCCAGGTCCTGCGGCGCCTGGTAGGCGCGGTGAAACTGCTCTTCGGGGCCGTGCCCCGGCAGGCTCACGCCCACGGTGCGGTGACCGCGCAACGTCAGCTCCGGATCGGCCGCGGCCACCCCGTTCGCCCCGGTGACGAAGACATACGTCGCCACCTCCTTGCCGCGCCGCCGGCCGTCACCCCCTCGGCCACCCTGAACGCCCGGAACGCCTCCGGCCCCAACGGCCCCACTCTCGGTCCCGGTGGCCCCGGCGGCCCCGGTCCTGGCGGCCCCGATCCCAGCAATCCCGGTCCCAGCGCCGGCAGCCCCGGATCCAGCTCCGGCGGCCCCGGCAGCGGCAGCGGCGGCCCCGGCTCCCGCGACGGCCGCGTACTGGAACATCTTCCTACGGTTCGGAAAACTCATGACTCGATGTTCGCCCAGGTCAGCGCAGGCCTGCATCGCCCGCCCGGCTCATCGTGCGGTCGATGCCCGTCATCCACCGATCGGTGGATGACGGGCCGGGGTTGAGACCATGAGCCGTTCTCCCGGCCGGGAGCGCTGGGCGTTCCTGGGGCTCGCGTACACGCTGCTAGCCATCTCCGCGACCGCGGCGGCCCTCGCGCACGCCCCCGCCGACGTGGCTCCCTGGCCCGCCGTGCGTTGGCTGGCCGGCCCCCTTGTGACCTGGCTCTCCGAAACAGCCGCCCCAGGAGCCCCGGTATCGCCCTCCACGGTGTCGCCGCCCCCCGGCTGGCCCGTGCCGGACCGGCTCGTGCCCGACCAGTCTGTGCCCGGCTGGCTGCCGACCGGCTGGTCCATGCCTGCCTGGCCAATAGTCGCCCTGGTGGCGGCGGTATGGGTGGCGCCGGTCGCGTGGCTCCACCCGCGCCGCGATCGACGCCGCGTGCTCGTCCTGGCCCATTACCTCGTCCTGGTCCTCCTCGCCGGTGCGCTGATCGTCGCGAGCCCGGCGTTCATCCTGTTCGCCGCCATCGGCTATCCCCTGGCCATCGCCATGCTCCCGGCGCGGCTGGTCATGGCGGGCGTGACGCTCACGGCCGTCGTCAACGTGGCCGCCCAGGCGGGCCGGGGCGGCGGAGCCACGCTGCCCACCGTGCTCGCGGGCGTGGCACTGCCGCTCGTCATCGCCGGCTGGTACGTCGCGGGCGAGCACGACAAGCGCCGCCGCCTGGTCGGGCGCCTCCGTGCCGCCATGGCGGAGAACGCCGACCTGAACGCCAGGCTCCTCGGCCAGGCCCGGAGGGCGGGGATGCTCGACGAGCGGCACCGGGTGGCGGGCGAGATCCACGACACGGTCGCGCAGGACCTCGTCGCCCTGATCGGCCAGCTCGACGCCGCCGAGCGCGTACGCGACGATCCCGCCCGCCGCCGTCACCTCGACCAGGCCGCCGAGCTGGCCCGCCGGAGCCTGTCCGAGGCCCGCAGATCCGTCCGCGCCCTGCATCCGGAGCAGCTGGAGGACGCGAGGCTCCCGGAGGCGGTCACCCGCATGGCCGAGTCGTGGTCGAAGTCGTCCGGGGTCGACCTGACGCTCGAGATCACCGGCACCCCGGTCGCCCTGGCCGCCGATGTGGAGGCCGCCCTGTTCCGCGTCGCCCAGGAGGCTCTGGCCAATGTCGCGAAGCACGCCAGAGCCACGAGAACGGGCCTCACGCTGTCGTACACGGACGAAACCATCCTGCTCGACATTCGCGACAACGGCACGGGCTTCACGCCGCAGGAGCCCGGTGACGGCTTCGGCCTGGACGGGATGCGGCAGCGCGTACGCGGCGTCGGCGGCACCCTCGACATCGAGTCGGAACCGGGCGGAGGCACAGCCGTGGCCGCCGCTGTCCCATCCATCCCCGCCGAGGGCACCTGACGAATCCGCCCCCAAAGTCCGCATCCCCGGACGTCCCTCTTGGATGCTGAGGCTCCAGGAAAGGGCGTGCGCTGGGTAACGGTCGGTTCCGGGGACGGGATGTCGGCAACGGGCGGTGCAGGGGCGTGGGGCGGGCGGTCGCGGTTGATCGCGGTTGCGTCGGGTGGGGAGGTCGGAAACGGCGACGGACGGGAGATTGGCAACAGGTGATGAGGGAGGGCCGATGGCTCGCGATGGGGACCCGGTAACTGGCGGTGGAGGGAGGGCCGGTGGCGGGGGACGGAGGATGGCCCGTGATGGGTGGTGGAGGGGACGGCTGGTGGGTGACCGCGGCTGGACGCCGCCGGGCCAGCCGGAATGAGAGGCTGACAGCACGCGATCGTCTCGCCAGGGGCGGGGCGAACGCCGATGGATGCGCTGATCGTGGACGGTCACTTGGGGAAGGGACGGACGCTGGTGAGGTTGTTGATCGTGGACGACCACCCCATCGTGCGCGACGGGCTGCGTGCGGCGCTCGGCGGGGAGCCCGACTTCGAGATCATCGGTGAGGCGGCCGACGGGGCCACGGCCGTTCGCCTGGCCGATGAACTACGGCCCGACGTCGTGCTCATGGACCTGCGCATGCCGGGCATGGACGGCGTCACCGCCATCCGCCGCCTCAGCGGCACGGGCCCTCGGGTGCTGGTGCTCACGACGTTCGACACCGACGTGCTGCCCGTCCTGGAGGCGGGTGCCACCGGCTACCTGCTCAAGGACGCGCCACCGGAGGAGTTGGTACGCGCCGTCCGGGCCGTCCACCGGGGCGAGACCGTCCTCGCGCCCGCCGCGGCCGGCCGCCTCGCCGACCACCTCCGCAAGCCGTCCAGGGGCCGGCTCAGCAAACGCGAGCTGGACGTGCTCCGGCTCGTGGCGGAGGGGGCGACGAACAAGGAGGCGGCGGCCGACCTGTTCATCAGCGAGGCCAGCGTCAAGACGCACCTCCTGCACATCTACGCCAAACTCGACGTCCGTGACCGCGCGTCCGCCGTGGCCGAGGCCTACCGCCGCGGCCTCCTTCCCCACTGACAGGTCGTCCGGCGGCGGCGATCCCGCTCGCGGAGGTTGATCCGCCGCGGGAAGGAGGGCCGATGGAGGTGACCGGGTTCGCCGTCACAGGCCCGATCTGATGGCCCGATAGTGGTTTGGTTGTGGTCTCCGGGGTGCGGTAGAGTTACCTCCGTTGCCGGGGAGGCCCGGCGCAGCAGCTTGTGGACAGGGTCCCGTCGTCTAGTGGCCCAGGACGCCGCCCTCTCAAGGCGGTAGCGCCGGTTCGAATCCGGTCGGGACTACCACTTGTCACAAGCCCGCGAAGGTCCCGTCGTCTAGTGGCCCAGGACGCCGCCCTCTCAAGGCGGTAGCGCCGGTTCGAATCCGGTCGGGACTACGTCTACACACTTCGCTCCGGCGCCCCTGGGCCCCGGGGCGTTTTCATTTCTCCGAAGGTCGGCTGAGTCGGCGGTGCAGGGATGTCGTCTCGCGCCTCGGTTGACGACTCTCACGGAGCCGGCCCGTAACGGCGCCCGGCCCCGCACACCACACGACCGTCTCCCTGGACAGAGCCCGGCCATGTGCGGCGGGTGGGCCGGCCGCACGGAGCGTAAAGAGGGAAGCGAGAGCGCCACGTGCGGCGGTGGGCTGGCCGTACGGAGCGTAAATGTAAGAAGGACGAGCGCCACGTGCCGAGCAGACGTCAAGATCGACGGGCCCGGCACCGGGCACTGGCAAAATTCGGCGGGATCTGCGGCTACGCGGAGCGGGCTTTGAAGAGGGCGCGGCGGGCGGCCTTGGCGACCTGTTTGTCCGGGTGGACCTGGGAGATCAGGTCGAGCAGCTCCTCCACGTGCGCGTGCGGGATCCGCCAGATCACCTCCAGCAGGTCGTTGACCATCTCGGGCCCGATGTCGCGCAGGCTGCTCACGAACTCCGACCGCCCCAGACCGGCGGAGATCGTCCACATGTCCAGGATCAGCCAGTGGGTGTCGTCCTGGGTGGGTTCGGGGGCGCCTTCCACCTCCAGCTGGCTCAGGTGGGTGGCCGCGTACGGGCGCAGCGAGGGCTGCTTGAGCGCGGCCTGCCAGGCCGGGACGGCGGCCTCGCCCAGCGTGCCGACGACGCTGGCCGCCTGCACCCTGATCAGCGCGTCGCTCTCGTCCTCGGCCGCGGCGTCCAGCAGCTCCTCGGCCGCCTTGCCGGGCTCGCGCAGGCGCATCCAGGCCGCGAACTCCGCGTCGGCCTCCTCCTCGGGCAGCTCGGCGCTGAGCGCCAGCAGCTCGTGGGCGCTCATGGACTCGATCGCGGGCCGCGCGTCCACCTCGATGTCGGAGTCGTCCACCAGGTGCACGACGCCTTCGGTGCCGAGCGGGGTCAGGCGCACGGTGTCGTCGTCGGCCTCGACCATGCCGTAGCCGGTCAGCCAGTCGATCGCGGACGCCAGCGGGTCGTCCGCCGCCTCCCACGCGTCGGCGCCCAGCTCGTCGAGGTCGGCGGCGGCCTCGGCCAGCTCGCGCGCCAGCTCGTCGCGGTCGCGCGAGCCGCCCGCCAGCAGCAGCCGGACCAGCAGGCCGCGCGTCAGGCCGGCCAGCGCCATCGTGAGGTCCTCGTCGTCCAGCTCGGGGTCGCCGTAGTCGACCGAGTGGAGGCCGAGCATCCAGGCGTCGAGCACGTCCTCGTCGTCGTCGAACGGCCACTCGGAGGTGTCGTCCTGCACCGCCACCGTGTTGCCGTCGCCCGGCTGGAGGAACTCCAGGTCGACGGCGAGGTTCCAGATGTTCCACAGCTGCGGGACGGCCTCGGCGATCGGGCCGTCGGTCTCTGGCTTGGGCAGCCCGACGGCCTCCAGCGCCTCCGCCACCTCGGCGTCGGTGAGCAAAGTGTCCTCGCCCACCCGGCGGCCCGAGCCCACCCAGAGGGCGAGGTCGCGGGCCTTGGCGACGAGCGGCGCCTGCCGGGCGGCCTCGGCCAGCTCGGAGTCGGGCCGCAGCCGGATCGTGTCGAGGTCGGCGAGCTCGTCCGCGAACGGCTCGAAATCGCCCAGGTCTCCGACCTCGTCCTCCGCGTCCTCGTCGCCGTCGGCGTCGTCGAGCAGCTCCTCCATGAGGTCGACGAACTCGTCCTCGACGTCGTCCAGCTCGGCCTGCAGATCGGCGAGGGAGTCGGAGCCCTTGGCCAGCCTGCCGGTCTGGGAGAGGAACGTCAGGTACGCGTCCACGGCCGGGAGCATCCCGTCGGCGGCGGCGTCGGGATCCTCCACGACCTTGGGCATGCGATCGAGCAGCAGGTTACGCAGGTCGGCCCGCTTCCACGTGCCGAGATCCTGCGAGAAGGCGAGACGGTGCCACAGTGCGGCGGGCCCCACGAGCTCGGGGTCGCTTCCGGGCGCGTTCGTACGCGCCCACATGATGAACTCTTCGAGCAGGGGTCGCAGCTCAGTGGCGGCTACCTCGATGCGATCTGTCACGCACTCAGGCTAGTGCGCCGAGGAGGCAGTCGGCTCCCCAAATACCTGCTTTCGCCGATCATGACGTGCGGCGCATTGCCTCCGTTATACGCTCGGCGGCCGCCATGACGGGCACCGCGTGGAGCCGGCCCGGCGCGCGGGTGAGCCGCTCGATGGGTCCGGAGACCGAGACGGCCGCGATCACCTTGCCGCCACTGCCCCTTATGGGGGCGGAGACGCTGGCCACGCCCTGCTCGCGTTCGCCGACGCTGTGGGCCCAGCCGCGGCGGCGCACGGAGGCGAGGGTGGCGGCGCTGAACTTGGCGCCGCGCAGCCCGCGGTGGAGGCGGTCGGGCTCCTCCCAGGCGAGCAGGATCTGCGCCGCGGAGCCCGCCGTCATGGGCAGCGCCGAGCCCACCGGCACGGTGTCGCGCAGGCCGCTGGCGCGCTCGGCGGCGGCCACGCAGACGCGCTCGTCGCCCTGGCGGCGGTAGAGTTGCGCGCTCTCCCCGGTGAGATCCCTGAGCTGCATCAACACGGGCGCGGCCACCGCCAGCAATCGGTCCTCGCCGGCCGCGGTGGACAACTCGGAAAGGCGGGGGCCCAGCACGAATCTGCCCTGTGTGTCACGACTCACAATGCGGTGGTGCTCAAGTGCGACGGCCAGCCGATGGGCCGTGGGACGGGCCAGACCGGTGGCCTGGACGAGCTGCGCCAGTGAAGCGGGTCCCGCTTCGAGGGCATTGAGTACAAGAACCGCCTTGTCGAGTACTCCGACTCCGCTAGAGTTGTCCATACACCGATACTGCCGTCTCGACATATGAGAAGGCAAGTCGGAGGCAAACTCCACGAGAGCGATGCGACGGTGCATCGAACAACCAGGAGGAGATCATGGGCCGCACACTGGCCGAGAAGGTCTGGGAGCGACACGTAGTCCGGCGCGCGGAGGGCGAGCCGGACCTGCTCTACATCGACCTGCACCTCATTCACGAGGTGACCAGCCCGCAGGCGTTCGACGGGCTCCGTCTCGCCGGCCGGAAGGTGCGGCGTCCCGAGCTCACGATCGCCACCGAGGACCACAACGTGCCGACCGTGCTGGGGCCGATCTCCGACCCGGTGTCCAAGACGCAGGTCGAGACGCTGCGCAAGAACGCCGCCGAGTTCGGCATCCGCCTCCATCCGATGGGCGACGCCGGTCAGGGCGTGGTGCACATCATCGGCCCGCAGTTCGGGCTGACGCAGCCGGGCATGACGATCGTCTGCGGCGACTCCCACACCTCGACGCACGGCGCGTTCGGCGCCATCGCGTTCGGCATCGGCACCTCCGAGGTCGAGCACGTGCTCGCCACCCAGACGCTGCCCGCCTACCGGCCGAAGACGATGGCCATCGAGGTCTCGGGCGAGCTGCCCACCGGCGTCACGGCCAAGGACCTGATCCTGGCCATCATCGCCAAGATCGGCACCGGCGGCGGGCAGGGCTACATCGTCGAGTACCGCGGCGAGGCCGTCCGCAAGCTCTCCATGGAGGGCCGCATGACGGTCTGCAACATGTCGATCGAGGCGGGCGCCCGCGCCGGCATGATCGCGCCGGACGAGACCACGTTCGCGTACCTGAAAGGCCGCCCCCACGCGCCCGAGGGCGAGGCGTGGGACCAGGCCGTCGAATACTGGAAGTCGCTGCGCACCGACGACGACGCCGTGTTCGACAAGGTGGTGGAGATCGACGCCTCGACGCTGACCCCCTACGTCACGTGGGGCACCAACCCGGGGCAGGGCCTGCCGCTCGGCGACTCCGTGCCGTCCCCCGAGACGTTCTCCGACCCCGTCGCGCGCTCGGCCGCCGAGCGGGCCCTCGAGTACATGGGCCTGACCGCCGGCACGCCGCTGCGCGAGATCGAGGTCGACACGGTGTTCGTCGGCTCGTGCACCAACGGCCGCATCGAGGACCTGCGCTCGGCCGCCGAGATCCTGCGCGGCCGCACCGTGAAGACCCGCACGCTCATCGTGCCCGGCTCGATGCTGGTCAAGCTCCAGGCCGAGCAGGAGGGCCTGCACGAGGTGTTCAAGGCCGCCGGCGCCGAATGGCGCGAGGCCGGCTGCTCGATGTGCCTGGGCATGAACCCCGACACGCTCAAGCCCGGCGAGCGCAGCGCCTCCACCTCCAACCGCAACTTCGAGGGCCGCCAGGGCAAGGGTGGCCGCACCCATCTGGTGTCGCCGCAGGTCGCCGCCGCGACCGCCGTCACCGGCCGCCTCACCGCCCCCGCCGACCTGTAAGGAGAAACCCTGATGGACGCATTCACCACCCACACCGGTACGGCGGTGCCGCTGCGCCGCAGCAACATCGACACCGACCAGATCATCCCGGCCGTCTGGCTCAAGCAGGTCAGCCGCACCGGGTTCGAGAAGGGCCTGTTCTCGGCCTGGCGCGAGGACCCGACCTTCGTGCTGAACGACCCGGCCTACGAGGGCGGCTCCATCCTCGTCTCCGGCCCCGACTTCGGCACCGGCTCCTCACGCGAGCACGCGGTCTGGGCGCTGCAGCAGTACGGGTTCCGCGTCGTGATCGCCGCCCGCTTCGGCGACATCTTCCGCAACAACTCCACGAAGATGGGCCTGCTCCCGGTCGTCCTGCCGGGCGACAAGGTCGAGGCCCTGCAGGCCGCCGTCGAGGCCGACCCCAAGCTCGAGGTCACCGTCGACCTGGCCGGACGCCAGGTCCGCTGGGCCGGCGAGGCCGTCCCGTTCGAGATCGACGACTACACCCGCTGGCGCCTGATGGAGGGGCTCGACGACATCGGGCTGACCCTGCGTCACTCCGACGAGGTGGCGGCGTACGAGAATGGTCGGCAGCCATGGCTGCCGACGACCGTCTAGAAGACGACCTCCAAGAAGACGAACTGGCGCGGCGGTTGCGCGAGGCGCACCGCCGCGTCCGCATGCTCCCATCCGCCGACAAGGCCCGGCTGGGACGCCGATACCTCGCGATCTGCGATCTCGCCAAGCGTGACCGGGAAAGAGCCGCCGCCCGCCTCGATGCCTTTCTGGCGGCTCTCGACACGCCACGTAGTGATGAAAACACGTGTGGTGATTGAGTTCCCTCGCGATCCCGCCTACTTTCGAGCGCGTAAGGGGTTTCTACGTCGAACTCGTGAGCTGGAACCCCGAGCCGTAACTGGGGGAGCAGGACTTTCATGAACAAGCGAGAACTCGTCGAGGCCATCGCGGATCGGGTGGGCGACAGGAAGACGGCCACCGAGGCCGTAAACGCGGTCATCGACACCATCCAGAAAGCCGTGGCGAGCGGTGACAAGGTCTCGATCACGGGCTTCGGCGCGTTCGAGATGGTGAACAAGCCCGCGCGCACGGCCAGGAACCCGTCGACCGGCGCGGAAATCAACGTCGCCGAGAGCTGGGGGCCGAAGTTCCGTCCTGGATCCGACTTCAAGGAGCTGGTGAACGCGGGCGGCAAGAAAATCGGTAAGAAGAAGTAAACCCAGAGCGCTGCACGCCCGGGCCGCCGGCCCGGGCGTTCGCATTTTCCGGTCACGCGCCACGGCCGGACGGAACCGGAGCGCGGTTTCCCGGCTTCCGGCGGACTCCCGCTTCCTGCGGAGTGCGGCGCGCGCGCCGGACGTCACTCCTGGGCGTCCGGCACCGGGAAGGTCGAGAGCGTGATGTAGGTGACCTGCCCGCCCGACACGGCGAGGTTGACCCGCTGCCCGGTGCGCAACAGGCGCAGCGGCCCCGCGTCGAAGGCGGGCGTGCCGAACTCCAGCACCGTCCCGTCGTCGAGGAACACCGTGCCCGACCGTGTGGCCTCGTCGAAGCTGCGTACCGTCCCCTGCACGCAGATCAGCGTAATTGGTTTGCCCCCGCCCGGCGAGACCGCGAGGATCGCGGGTCATGGGTCGGTTGGGGGACTTCGGGCGTTTCGCCTGGGCGAACGGCATCACGCAGACGGGCACCCAGGTCACGGTCGTGGCCCTGCCGCTGGCGGCGCTGCTCACGCTGGACGCCGGAGCCTTCCAGCTCGGCCTGCTGTCGGCGGCGCAGATGCTCGCCTTCCTGCTGATCGGGCTCCCCGCCGGGGTGTGGGTGGACCGGTCGCGGCGCCGCCCGATCCTCATCTGGTCGGACGTCGTGCGCGGCGTGGCGCTGCTGTCGGTCCCGGTGGCGGCCTGGCTCGACATCCTGACGCTGCCGCATCTCTACGCCGTCGCCCTCGTGCTGGGAGTGGGCACGGTCTTCTTCGACATCGCCCACATGAGCTTCCTGCCCGCCATCGTCCCGAAGGAGCGCCTCGAACGGGGCAACAGCGTTCTGGAGGCCACCAGGAACGCCTCGCTGCTCGCGGGGCCGGGCCTCGGCGGCTGGCTGGTGGCCGCGTTGACCGCCCCGATCGCGCTGCTCGCCGACGCCGTCAGCTACCTCGCCTCCGCGCTCCTGCTGTCCCGTGTCCGCGCCGAGGAGCGCCCGCGGCGCCCCGGCGGCCAGGAGTCGCGGGCCGAGGAGCGCCCGCGGCCCCCCGGTGAGCAGGAGTCGCGGGCCGAGGAGCGCCCGCGGCCCCCCGGTGAGCAGGAGTCGCGGGCCGAGGAGCCCGCAGCGCCCCGCCCCGGCGCGCGGAGGGTGCGCGCCGAGGTGGCGGAGGGCGTCAGGTTCGTGGCGGGGGAGCCGGTGCTGCGCAGGATCGCGGTCTGCGGCGCGCTCGTCATGGTCGCCAACAGCATCTCCACCGTCGGCCTCCCGCTCTACCTGGTAGAACAGCTCGGCGTCAGCTCCGCCCAGTACGGGCTGCTGCTGTCGGCCGCGGCCGTCGGCTCGCTCGTGGGCGCCGCGCTGGTGGCCCCTCTCACGGCCCGCTTCGGCACCGGCCGCACCCTGTACGGGGCCGCCGTCCTGGCGAGCGTGCTCTACCTGCCCGCGCTGGCGACGGGCCCCGGCTGGCGGCTGCTGCTCCTGCCGCTGGCCTCGTCGCTGTTCGGGGTGGCGAGCTCAGTCTTCGGCGTCGCCCAGCTCAGCTACCGCCAGCGCATCACGCCCGCCCGTCTGCTCGGCCGGGTCAACGCCAGCATGCGCTTCCTGATGTGGGGCGCCTTCCCGCTGGGCGGGCTGGCCGGCGGCGCGCTGGGGGAGTGGCTCGGCGGCTACGCGGTCTTCGCCGCGGGCGTGACCCTGATGGGCCTCTCCCACCTGGCGGTGGTGACCTTCCCGGCCCTCCTCAAGGCACGGACCACCGTTGACGAAGGCACGACGCCCGTCTCATGAGGCGAGCCCATGGGTCGGGCTCATGAAGAGGGCCACAGCTCGGCGACCACCGCCGCCGTGCGCGGCCCGAGCCCCAGCGCCATGGCCGCGCGCAGGTCGTCGGGGGTGTCCACGTCCCGCCGTACGGACTCGATGCCCGGCACGCACAGCTCCTTGGCCCCGCCCGCCAGGTGCTTGGCCCGCGACTCCCCGCCGAACCTCGGCGTGAACGGCAGCCCCGCGCGCACCCCGTAGAAGGTCGTCCCGACGTCGAGCGCGTCCGGCACGAACGCCTGGTCGAACTCGGCCGCCGCCGCCAGCGCCAGCCCCAGCTCCGCCGGGCGCAGGGCGGGCAGGTCGGCCTGGAGTGCCCCCACCGGGTCGCCGGGCGCGACGCGTACGGCATGGGCGGCGCCGGTGCGCAGGGCGGTGTTCAGGCCGCGGTCGGGATCGGGCACCACCTCGGCGCCCAGCGCGCCCAGCGGCCCCGCGGCGGCGGGGTCGGCCGTCACCACGATGACCCGGGCGACCTCGGCGCACGAGAGCGCCGCCGCCACGGTGTCGCCGGCCACGGCCACGGCCAGCCGGGTGCGGTGCGGCCCCGTCGCCGCGGCCAGTCTTGTCTTCGCGGCGACCAGCGTTTTCACCGGGATCACCAGCGACCAGCGGATGCTCATAGTCTTAAGGATCCCGCCTCGACATCCCGCGCGCCCAACCGGGAGACTTGGGGCGCATCCCGTACGTGTTGGAGGAGACCATGAGCGGCCCCACGAGACCATCGCGTTTCTGGGAAACCCTGGCGGTAGTCGTCGTGAAGCCCCTGTCCCGGCTCCTGGTCAAGAGAGACTGGCGGCGTGGGGACCGCATCCCGCGCACCGGCGGTGTGATCATCGCGGCCAATCACCTCTCCTGGGCCGACCCGGTCCTGCTGTCCCACTTTCTCTACAACAACGGCCGCTGGCCGGTCATCCTGGCCAAGTCCGCGCTGTTCAAGGTGCCGCTCCTCGGCCGGGCCGTGTCGGAGCTGCTCGCCATCCCGGTCTACCGGGGCAGCAGCGAGGCCGCCAGGTCGCTGCAGGTGTCGGCGCAGCGGCTCAAGGACGGTGGCGCGATCCTGTTCTACCCGGAGGGCACGTGCACCCGCGATCCGGACCTGTGGCCCATGGTGGGCAAGACGGGCGCGGCCCGGCTCGCCCTGGAGAGCGGCGCGCAGGTCATCCCGGTGGCCCACTGGGGCGCGCATGAGCTGCTGCCGTACGGGGAGAAGAAGCCGAGGCTGTTCCCGCGCAAGACGTTCCGCGTGACGGTGGGGCCGCCGGTGGACCTGTCGAAGTACGCGGGCATGCCGCCGCACGCGAGCGTGTTGCGCGATGCGACGGCCGACATCATGGCGGCCATCACCGCGCAGCTGGCCGAGCTGCGCGGCGAGCAGGCGCCCGAGACTCCCTACGACCCGGCCGGGCGGTGATGGCATGACGAAGGTGGCCGTTTTCGGCACGGGTTCGTGGGGCACCACGTTCGCGATGATCCTGGCGGAGGCCGGCAACGAGGTCACGCTGTGGGGCCGCAGGCGGGAGCTGGTCGAGGCGATCGACCGCGACCACGCCAACCCCGACTACCTGCCGGGCATCCCCCTGCCCGCCACCCTGCGCGCCACGACCGACCCGGCGCGGGCGCTCGCCGGGGCCGAGTTCGTGGTGCTGGCCGTCCCGGCGCAGCAGTTGCGGCCCAACCTGGCCGCCTGGCGCGAGCACATCCCGCGCGACGCGGTCCTGGTGAGCCTCATGAAGGGCATCGAGCTGGGCACGACCAAGCGGATGAGCGAGGTGATCCGCGAGGTCGCCGAGGTTCCGGAGGAGCGGGTCGCGGTGGTCTCGGGCCCCAACCTGGCCCCGGAGATCGCCGAACGCCAGCCCGCCGCCACGGTCGTGGCGTGCACCGACGAGTCGGTCGCCGCCCGGCTCCAGGCGATCTGCCACCTGCCGCCGTGGTTCCGCCCGTACACCAACCCCGACGTGGTCGGCGTCGAGCTGGGCGGCGCGGTGAAGAACGTGATCGCCCTGGCCGTGGGCGTCTCGGCGGGCATGGGCATGGGCGACAACGTCAGCGCCATGCTCATCACCAGGGGGCTGGCCGAGATCTCCCGCCTCGGGGCCGCGCTCGGGGCCGACCCTCACACGTTCGCCGGGCTCGCAGGCATGGGTGATCTCGTCGCCACCTGCACCTCGCCGCTGTCACGCAACCGCACCTTCGGCGAGAACCTCGGCAGGGGCATGACCCTCGCCGAGGCCGTGGCCGCCACCAAGCAGACCGCGGAGGGCGTCAAGTCCTGCGAGTCCGTGCTGGAGCTGGCCAGGAAGCACGACGTCGAGATGCCGATCACCGAGGTCGTGGTCGGCGTCGTCCACGACGGCCTGTCACCGGCCGAGGCGGGCATGCTGCTGATGTCCCGATCGCCCAAGCCCGAGCGCTACGGCGTCTGAAAGCGCCACGACGGCCAAGAATGACCTGATTACGGCGTGCTCGGCTCGCTGTGCCCCGGACACCCCGGTAGATTCGGACACCATGAGCAAGCCACGCGTCGCCGTCGTTTTCGGAGGCCGCAATTCCGAGCACGCCGTGTCCCTGATGGGCGCGGGCAGCGTGCTGGGTGCGATCGACAGGAGCAAGTACGAGGTGATCCCCATCGGGATCGCCCAGGACGGCAGGTGGGTGCTGGCGGCCTCCGACCAGCGGTACGCCATCGAGTCGGGCGAGCTGCCGGTCGTCGACACCTCGGGCGCGGCGCTGGCGCTGCCCTCCGGCGGGACCTCGCTGGTGGCGTACGACCCCGGCAGCATCCCCGTGGAGCTCGGCACGGTGGACGTGGTCTTCCCCGTGATGCACGGGCCGTTCGCCGAGGACGGCACGATCCAGGGGCTGCTGGAGATGGCGGGGGTCCGCTATGTCGGCTCCGGCGTGCTGGCCAGCGCCGTGGGCATGGACAAGGCCCACATGAAGACCGTGATGGCCGCCGCGGGCCTGCCGACGGGCCGCTACGTCGTCGTGCGCGACCGCGACTGGCGGGTCGACCGCGCCCGCGTGCTCAAGGAGGCGGAGGCGCTCGGCTGGCCGGTGTTCGTCAAGCCCGCCAGGGCCGGCTCGTCGCAGGGCATCTCCAAGGCCCACGACCTGGGGGAGCTGGAGGCGGCCGTCGAGTTCGCCCGGCAGCACGACCCCAAAGTGATCGTCGAGGCGGCGATCGCGGGCCGCGAGATCGAGTGCGCGGTGCTGGAGTCGCTCGGCGACGACCCGGCGGTGGCCTCGCTGCCCGGCGAGGTGCGGGTCGAGGGCGGCCAGGAGTTCTTCGACTTCGAGGCGAAGTACTACCCCGACCAGATGTCGCTCACCGTGCCCGCGGACCTGCCCGAGGAGACGACGGCGGAGCTGCGGGCGATGGCCGTGCGCGCGTTCGAGTCGCTCGACTGCGAGGGTCTGGCGCGGGTCGACTTCTTCTACACGCCCGACGGAAAGCTGATCTTCAACGAGATCAACACCATGCCCGGGTTCACCTCGCTGTCGGTGGCGCCGCAGCTGTGGGCCGCGTCCGGCCTCGACTACCCGGCGCTGGTCGACCGGCTCATCCAGCTCGCGCTGTCACGCCAGGCCGGGCTGCGTTGACCGCTCAGCGCGCCGGCGTCGAGATCTGGGCGATCGGCTTCGACAGGTCCGTGAGCACGGCGCCGGGCACGTGCTCGCCGCCGATCGTGACCTCCACGTAGGCCGTGTCCGTCACCGCGGTGAACAGGGTGGGCCTGTCCGGATCGGCGAACCAGCCCACCCCGCCGACCTCCTGGAGCCGGTCGGTCGGGGCCATCCTGGCGGGCCTGGGCACGCCGCAGCGCAGCGCGATGCTCGCGTCGCCCCAGACGGCAACGTACGGCGACTCGGGCGTGGACGTGCCGCGCCGCCCGCCGTCGAGCGTCTGCGGCAGCAGCGTCGCCAGCTTGTCGCAGGCCGCCACCGCCTCGCCCTCCGGCTTGGGCGGATCCACCCGTACGGTGCCGGAGCACCCGGCGAGCACGAGGAGAACGAGCAGGACGGCGGCGGCACGCATCGAACGACTACCTTCAGATGTGGACGATCGGACACGTCAGAGTACGTGTGATTCCCTCCACGCCCTGAATCTGCGCCACCACGAGCTTGCCCAGCTCGTCGACGTTGTTGGCCTCCGCGCGCACGATCACGTCGTAAGGCCCCGTCACGTCTTCCGCCTGAGTGACGCCGGGGATCCCGGAGATCTCCTGAGCCACGGCAGCGGCCTTGCCGACCTCGGTCTGAATAAGGATGTAGGCCTGCACCATCACGTCCTCCCAGGCGATTGGATCACGCCGAAGGGCCACCGTACCCTGTGTGCGTCAGGAGGTGCGTCATCACAGTCGGAGATCTCGGCGAGTTCGGAGTGGTAAATCGTATTACCGGACGTCTGCCCCAGGGTGCGGCGGTGATGCTCGGCCCGGGTGACGACGCCGCCGTCATCGGCGCGTCCGACGGCCGTGTCGTGGTCTCAACGGATGTGCTGATCGAGCGTAGGCACTTCCGCCGCGATTGGTCCAGCGGCTATGACGTGGGACGCAAGGCCGCTGCCCAGAACCTGTCCGACGTGGCCGCCATGGGCGCCGTGCCGACCGCCGTCGTGGTCGGGCTCGGGATCCCGGCCGACCTGCCCCTGGCCTGGCTGGACGACCTGACGGACGGGTTCCGCGACGAGTGCGCGGTGGTCGGGGCGAGCGTGGCGGGAGGCGACGTCACCAAGTGCGACCTGGTCGTCATCGGGGTGACCGCGCTGGGCGACCTGCGCGGACGGGCGCCCGTGAAGCGGTCGGGGGCCCGGCCGGGGCAGGTGGTGGCGGTGGCCGGCCGGCTGGGGTACGCCGCCGCCGGGTGGGCGCTGCTGGAGTCCGGCGTGCCGATCGGTCCTGTCCTGGAGGAGGCGGTGGCAGCGCACCGGCGTCCCGCCCCGCCGTACGCGATGGGGCCTGAGGCGGCCGAGCTGGGCGCGAGCGCGATGCTGGACGTCAGCGACGGGCTGCTGCAGGACCTCGGCCACATCGCGGAGGCCAGCGGCGTGCGCGTCGAGCTGGATCCGCGGGCCTTCACGGTGGGGGAGCCCGTGGCGGTGGCGGCCAAGGAGTTGGGGGCCGACCCGCTGGAGTGGGTGCTCACCGGCGGTGAGGATCACGCGCTCGCCGCGGTCTTCCCTCCGGACGTGCGGTTGCCGCCGTCGTGGCAGGTCGTGGGCCGGGTGGTCGAGGGCGAGGGCGTCGTGGTCCACGGGCGCGAGATCGGGCGGCGAGGATGGGATCACTTTCGGTGACAAGATGTCCCGATTTGCGTTAACTTTTCCCGTTTTAGGGTGGGACTACGGGGATTACTGTGACAACGGCGTAGTGAAGGTGTTATGAAGATTGGCGGCCACTGTAACCGCGAGGGAGGGCAGCCATGGGCCGCCACGGCACAGGTGGATCCGACGATGGGGATGAACGGGGGAACCACAGCGCATTCTGGGGTCCTGACGAGGAGGTAGAGCCGCCGGGCTGGCCTTCCTTGCCGGACGCGCCCGAGGTGACGGGCCAGTGGGCTCCCATGCCCCGGCGCCCCGACGGACCACCGCCCAACCGGCCTCAGTCCGAGCCGTTCGAGACCACCGGGGCCTTCGCGGTGCCCGGCGACCCCGCCGGAGGCTTCCCCCGCGACTCCGCGCGCGTCTTTCCGCCGTCCGTCCCGGGAGAGGAGGCGGGGCCGTTCGAGACGACGGGCGCCTTCGCCCGTCCTCCGGAGTGGGGCGCCCCCAGCGACCGCTCAGGACCGCCTTCCGGCCCTTTCAACCAGGCGAACGGACCTTTCGAGCAGCCGGACGGGCCGTTCGACCGGCCCGGACCCTTCGAGGAGCCCGGCCGGTTCGACGCGCCGGGGCGGTTCGACGCACCGGCTGAGCGCACCGCCTTCTTCGACCGCCCCGCCGAGCGCACGGCGTTCTTCGACGGCCCCGACGCGCCCGGTGGCGTGTTCGGCGGCCCTGACGGGCGTGACATGCCCGGTGGCGCCTTCGGCGGCGCGCCCGGTGACCCCGCGGGGCCCGGTGACCGTACCGGCAGGTTCGACGTCCCCATGTCGCCGGGACCGCCCGAGCCCGGGGACGTCAAGGTGGCCGGGGAGCCGACCGCCGCGCACGCGCCCGCCTGGGCGAACACCGAGACCGCCTTCCTCGGCTCCGGCTGGTCGTCCGACTCCGGGTTCGACGAGCCGGACGAGCCCAAGCGCCGCCGCCGCAAGGGCGGCCAGGACGACGTGCTCTCCGCGCCCACCTCCGGCGGCGGCAAGGGCCGCGTCGCGCTGCTGTCGGTCGCGGCCGTGGCCGTCGTGCTCGGCGGCACCGTGGCGGGCGTCAAGTTCATGAGCAAGTCGGGCGGCCCGTCCGAGTGCACCGGTACGTCCTGCGCCGTGGCCCAGGCGACCAACCAGCCGGGCCCCGAGGTCAGTCAGCCGAGCGAGGAGGCGAGCGAGCCCGAGGAGGAGCCGACCGAGGAGCCGGAGGAGGAGACCAAGCCCTCCCGCACCCCGACTCCCACGGCCACCTACGGCGCCCGCACGCCGCGCCGTACCCAGTCCTCGACGCCTACGCCGACCAAGACCAGGGTGAAGAAGGCGTCCAAGGCGCCGGAGGAGGAGCCGACGGACGATCCAGCGCCGCCGGTCGAGGAGAGCCCGTCCGAGTCCCCGTTCGACGAGCCGTCCACGCTGGACGACTCCGACACGGGAGGCGCGCCCACCAGCGGCGCGACTCCGGCCCCCACGAACTCGGGAACCGCCGGCACCGGCGGCTCCGGGGCCGGCGTGGGCTCGATGGCCGTCCAGCAGTCCATCAAGCAGCGCGTGCTCACCTACCAGGCCGAGATGACGCTCAAGAACACCTCGGCGAGGACGCTCGACAGCCCGACCGTCTCCGTCCCGGTCGAGGGCAGGGTCATGAGCGTGAGCGGCGCCGACTGGACGCAGGACGGTGATCTGCTGATCCTCGACCTGTCGGCGACCCTGTCGGCGGGCGACTCGGTCAAGGTGGCGTTCACCGCCACCGGCCGGGGCGAGAAGGCCGCGAACTGCGGGATGGTCAGCGGGGAGTGCGCCGTCAGCTGAGTGGTTGGATAGGGGACATGACGGATTCGACCCCTCCTCGCGTCCTCACCGTCGCCGGCTCCGACTCCGGCGGCGGCGCGGGCATCCAGGCCGACCTGAAGACCATGATGGCCCTGGGCGTCCACGGCATGAGCGTCATCGCCGCGGTGACGGCCCAGAACTCCCTGGGCGTCCAGGGTTACTGGGAGCTGCCGCCTGAGGCCGTACGGGCTCAGCTGGACTCGGTCCTCGGCGACATCGGCGCGCAGGCGGTCAAGACCGGCATGCTGGCCTCTCCCGTCCTCGTCGAGACGGTGGCCGGGGCGCTCGGCCCGTACCCCGCCCCGGTGGTCGTGGACCCGGTCGGGGTGTCCAAGCACGGCGACTCGCTGCTCGCGCCCGAGGCCGTCGAGACGGTGCGGGCCCTGCTGCTGCCCGTGGCCACCGTGGTGACGCCGAACCTGTGGGAGGTGGAGCAGCTCACCTCGGTGAAGGTCGAGGACGAGAGCGGGCTGCGCCGGGCCGCCGACGCCATCCTCGAACTGGGCCCCGCCTGGGCGCTGATCAAGGGCGGCCACCTGCCCGGGGCGCCCGTGGACCTGCTCACGGACGGCACCAGCGAGTACCGCTTCACCGCCGAACGCCACGACAACCGCCACACCCACGGCACGGGCTGCACCCTGGCCTCCGCTATTGCCTCCCGGCTGGCGCTCGGGGACGAGGTGTCGGAGGCGGTGAGGCAGGCGAAGGAGTACGTGACGGGCGCCATCGCCCGCGGCTTCCCTCTGGGCGCCGGCATCGGCCCGGTGGACCACGCCTGGCGCTGGCGCTGACCTGACGCCTGGGCTGTGCCTGGGCCTGGGCCTGGGCCTGGGGCGCCGCCGTCGCGGATCAGCCTGGGGAGAACGCGCAAGCCCGCCGCTCCGGTGGAGCGACGGGCTTGCGGAAAGGCGTGGTCAGCGGGTGACCTTACCCGCCTTGATGCACGAGGTGCACACGTTGAGCTTCTTCGGCGTGCCGCCGATGACCGCGCGGACCGTCTGGATGTTGGGGTTCCAGCGACGGCGGGTGCGGCGGTGCGAGTGGGACACGTTGTTGCCGAAGGTCGGGCCCTTGCGGCAGACATCGCAGACGGAAGCCACGGTTCGCTCCTTAAAACAGTCGATGTAGCCCTGTCCGCTGATGCTTTCCGGGCGGAGGGCATGCCGGGACAACCGGCTAGCCAGACGAGAATATCCGATCCGCACCGGTGGGCGCGAACCGGAACGCTGGACCGGTGGTCCGGCGGCGATATCCTCCATCGGCAACGGTAGCGCATCCCGGCCGGGAGGTCGGCCGGGGGCGCTCGGGTCGGGGGAAGAAGCCGGAGGGCGCAGATGGAGATCCTCGACCCGCCCGCGGTGCGGCGCTGGGCCCGCCTGGCCGCCGACGTGCTCGGCCGGGCAAGGACGGAGATCGACGCGCTCAACGTCTTCCCGGTCGCCGACGGCGACACCGGCACCAACCTGCACCTGACGATGCTGTCCGCGGCCGAGGCCGTCGAGTCGCTGCCCGACGAGGTGGACGCGGCCGTGGTGTGGCAGACGCTCGCGTACGGCGCCCTGGTGGGGGCGCGCGGCAACTCCGGGGTGATCGTCAGCCAGGCCCTGCGCGGCCTGGCGGAGGTGCTGAAGGACGGCCCCGACCTGCGGGCCGGGCTGCTCAGGGCCGCCGTGCTGGCCAGGGAGGCGGTGGCCAGGCCGGTCGAGGGCACGGTGCTGAGCGTGCTGGAGTCCGCCGCGCGCGCCGTCCAGGACGTGGACGGGGGCGACCTGCGCGAGGTGGCGCGGCAGGCGGCCGGCGAGGCGCGGGTGGCGCTGGGCCGCACGCCGGGCCAGCTGGAGGTGCTGGCCCGAAGCGGCGTGGTGGACGCGGGCGGCGTGGGGGCGGCGATCGTGCTGGAGACCCTGGCCTCCGTGATCACCGGCTCCGCCCCCGGCCACTACGAGGTGCCGGCGCCGAGCTCGCGGGTCGCGCCGATGGCCGAGGTGGGGGCGGGATACGAGGTGATGTACCTCCTGGACGCCGACGACGCCGCGGTGGCCGCGCTGCGCGAGGAGCTCGACGCCATGGGCGACTCGCTGGTCGTCGTCGGGGGCGAGGGCCTGTGGAACGTGCACGTCCACGTGCCCGAGGCCGGGCCCGCGGTGGAGGCCGGCGTGCGGGCGGGCCGGCCGCACCGGATCAGGATCACGTACCTGGCCGAGCGCACGCACCGCGGCAGCGCGGGCAGGGGCGTGGTGGCGGTGGCGGCGGGCGACGGGATCGCGGCGCTGTTCGAGGAGTGCGGCGCGGTCGTGGTACGCCGCGCGCCCGGCACGCGGCCCACGCTGCCCGCCGTGCTGGCCGCGATCAGGCAGGCGGGCGACGAGGTCGCGGTCCTGCCGAACGACGAGGGCGTCAGGTCCGTCGCCGCCGCGGCCGCGGAGATCGCCCGCGAGGACGGGGTCACGGTCAGCGTGCTGCCCACGGAGGCGACCGTGCAGGGGCTGGCGGCGCTGGCCGTGCACGACCCGCTGCGCCGCTTCGACGACGACGTGGTGGCGATGGCCGACGCCGCGGGGCACACGAGGTACGGGCACGTGACGGTGGCCGACCGGGAGGCGGTCACGAGCGCCGGGCTGTGCCGCCCCGGCGACGTGCTGGGCCTGATCGACGGGGACGTCGCGGTGATCGGCGACTCGCTCGACCGCGTGGCCACCCTGGTCGTGGACCGGATGGTGGCGGGCGGCGGCGAGCTGGTGACGCTGGTCACGGGCTCGCAGGCGCCGCCCGGGCTCGCGGAGCGGCTGGAGGAGCACCTGGTACGCACGCGGCCCGGCGTGGATCTGGCCGCGTACGACGGCGAGCAGGGCGGCTACCCGCTCCTGATCGGCGTGGAATGACCGGCCGGGGTGACGGCGCGGGGTGACGGCGCGGAGTGACGGCGCGGGGTGACGGCGCGGAGTGACGGCGCGGAGTGACGGCGCGGCCGGGTTCGCGGGCGAGGGGCGGGATTCCTGTCGGGCGCAGGCGGTAGAACTTATTGCCGTGAGCCGTTTCGACGAGCCTCTGACGAAGGCGCTCGACCCGAAGACCGCCAAGCTCCTGCACAGCGTGCTCGACCTGGAGACGGTCGGCGACCTGCTGCGCCACTACCCCCGGCGTTACGCCGAGCGCGGCGAGCTGACCTCGCTCGACGCCCTGGAGGTCGACGAGCACGTCACCGTGGTCGGCGAGGTCACCAGGCTCATGCGCAAGCCCATGCGCAACCGCGGCGGCACCTGGCTGGAGGTCGAGGTCGTCGACGGAAACCGCAACAAGATCTATCTCTCCTTCTTCGGCAAGGGCTCCCACGTGGCGGAGTCGCGGCTGAAGGCGGGGCGGCGCGGCATGTTCGCCGGCAAGGTGGGGCTGTTCGGGTCGCGTACGAACCCGCGCTGGCAGCTCTCGCACCCCGAGTTCGAGCTGTTCGAGGAGAGCGAGGCGAGCGCGGAGGAGTTCGCGGCGGCGCCGGTGCCGATCTATCCGGCGGGCAAGGATCTCACGCCGTGGGCGATCAGGCGCGCCGTCGGCGTCGTGCTCGACACCCTCGGCCCGCTCGACGACCCGCTGCCCGCCGACCTGCGGGCCCGCCACGGGCTGCAGGGGCTGGGCGAGGCGCTGGTGGCCATCCACCGGCCGAAGGACTTCGCCGAGGTGGGGCGGGCGCGAAAGCGGCTGAAGTTCGACGAGGCGTTCGTGCTGCAGGCCGTGCTGCTGCGGCGGCGCCAGGCCGCCACCGCGCTGCCCGCCAAGGCACGGCCGAGGCGTTCCGGCGGCATGCTGTCCGACTTCGACGCGCGGCTGCCGTTCTCGCTGACGGAGGGGCAGGCCCAGGTCGGCGAGGAGATCGCCGCCGATCTGGCGCGCGAGCACCCGATGCACCGGCTGCTGCAGGGCGAGGTCGGCGCGGGCAAGACGGTGGTGGCGCTGCGGGCGATGCTCCAGGTGGTCGACGCGGGCGGTCAGGCGGCGCTGCTTGCGCCCACCGAGGTGCTGGCCCAGCAGCACCACCGCTCGATCACCGCCATGCTGGGCGACCTGGCGCAGGGCGGCATGTTCGGGGGCACGGCCGTCACGCTGCTGACCGGCTCGATGAGCGCCGCCGCCCGGCGCTCGGCCCTGCTCGACGCCGCCTCGGGCACCGCGGGCATCGTCGTGGGCACGCACGCGCTGCTGCAGGAGCACGTGCAGTTCGCCGACCTGGGGCTGGTCGTGGTGGACGAGCAGCACCGGTTCGGGGTGGAGCAGCGCGACGCGCTGCGCGAGAAGGCGGGGGACGGGCGGCCGCACGTCCTGGTCATGACGGCCACCCCGATCCCGCGCACGGTCGCCATGACCGTCTTCGGCGACCTCGAGGTCTCGACGCTGTCGCAGCTGCCGTCCGGCCGCGCCCCCATCACCACCCACGTCGTCCCGGCCGCCGAGAAGCCCCACTATCTCGAACGCACCTGGGAGCGGGTGCGGGAGGAGGTGGCGCTCGGGCGCCAGGCGTACATCGTGTGCCCGCGCATCGGCGACCTGGAGGGCGACGAGGGCGACCTGGCGGCGGCCACCGGGGAGGAGCGCCGCCCGCCGCTCGCCGTGCTGGACGTGGCCGAGCTGCTGCGCGAGGGCCCCTTCCACGACCTGCGCGTCGGCACTCTCCACGGCAAGCTGCCGCCGGAGGAGAAGGACGCCGTCATGCGCTCGTTCACGCGGGGCGAGCTCGACGTGCTCATCGCCACCACGGTGATCGAGGTGGGCGTCGACGTCCCCAACTCCTCCGTCATGATCATCATGGATGCCGACCGCTTCGGCGTCTCCCAGCTCCACCAGCTCCGCGGCCGCGTCGGCCGCGGGGGCCTGCCGGGCCTGTGCCTGCTG
This sequence comes from Nonomuraea phyllanthi, assembly GCF_006334985.2. Lineage (GTDB taxonomy): Bacteria > Actinomycetota > Actinomycetes > Streptosporangiales > Streptosporangiaceae > Nonomuraea > Nonomuraea phyllanthi. The sequence goes on along the minus strand of NZ_VDLX02000007.1, from coordinate 246,744 downwards.
GTCTCCGACTTCCCTGAAGGCACTCCCGCCCGCGCCCGCCTCGACGCGGTGGCCGCCACACTCGACGGCTTCGAGCTGTCGCGCGTGGACCTGGAGCAGCGGCGGGAGGGCGACGTGCTGGGTGAGGCGCAGTCCGGCAAGCGCTCGTCGCTGAAGCTGCTGCAACTGCTGCGCGACGAGGACGTGATCGCCACGGCCCGCGACGAGGCCGCCACCCTCCTGACCCACGACCCCGACCTGACGACCCACGAGGCCCTCCGCGCCGAGATCACCCGCCTCCTGGCCGACGAACGCGCCGAGTACTTGGAGAAGACGTAACGCGCACCCCGGCGGCCGGCGTTCAAGGCGAGCACCCGACGGAGTGCGCGGCGCATCACGGGAACGGCCCACCGTAGGCCGGCGCCCGACCGGAAGGGACCGCCCAAGAGGGCGGGCAGGACCGTGTGACGCCCGACCGGAAGAGGCCGCCCAAAGAGGTCGGGAGGTCGCGTGCGGCGGCCAAGCCGGGAACCACGGAGCCGGCCAACGATCCCGCCGTAACGGCGACCGGCCATGTGCGGGTCAGCGAGCGTCGCCCTGGAGGCCACCGGCCATGTGCGGCGGGAGGCGCCGACCAGGCCTGCCGTAACAAATGGAGAAAGAAAAAAGGCCCAGCCGCGGGGACGGCCTCCCCCCGAATGCCGTCCCCGGCTGGGCCCACCCTCGGGTCAGGTGCCGAGGGAACCGGCGTGCGGAAGGGCTCACGATCACGCCGGTCGGCCTCCATGTGGGTCACCTTGAAGGCCGCAGAACTCATCTTGCGTGCCCGACTCCCGGATGTGAATCACCCTTGCGCACTTGAGGCAGACACTTGTCCACTCTTGACCTGCGCGAACATGCGGAACAATGGGTCACATGACGCGGATCATCGCAGGCATCGCGGGTGGGAGGCGGCTGGCGGTGCCGCCGGGGCGCGGCACGAGGCCGACCAGCGACAGGGCCAGAGAAGGGCTCTTCTTGACGCTCGACTCGCTGCACGGGCTCGGCGGCGCGCGCCTGCTCGACTTGTACGCCGGCTCGGGGGCGGTCGGCCTGGAGGCGCTGTCCAGAGGCGCGAAGGAGGCCGTGCTGGTCGAGTCGGACCCGAGGGCGGTGCGCACGATCAAGGCGAACGTGCAGGCGCTCGGCCTCGACGGCGCCCGCGTGGTCGCGGACAAGGTGGAGCGGGTGCTGGGCAGGGCGCCGGGCGAGCGTTACGACATCGTGTTCGCGGATCCGCCCTACGCCATGGCCGACGACGAGGTCCAGCGGACGCTGGCGCTGCTGCGGGACAACGGCTGGCTGGCAGATGAGGCTTTGGTGGCGTTCGAGAGGGAAAGCCGGGGAAAGGCCCTTATGTGGCCAGAAGGCTACGTTGAGGAGAGGGTCCGTCGTTATGGCGAAGCATCCGTTTGGTACGGTCGCGCCGCCGGGAACCCGTAGACCTGGGAGGCGTCTTGCGCCGCGTAGTCTGCCCGGGGTCGTTCGACCCCATCACCAATGGCCACCTCGACATCATCGGCCGCTCCGCCCGTCTCTATGACGAGGTGACCGTGGCGGTCCTCATCAACGTCGAGAAAAGCAGCCTGTTCACGGTGGACGAACGAATAGACATCCTGCAGACCGTGACCAAGGACTTCCCGAACGTCAAGGTCCGCAAGTTTCACGGGCTGCTGGTCGACTTCTGCCGGCAGAACGACATCCCCGCCATCGTCAAGGGCATCAGGGTGGTCAGCGACTTCGACTACGAGCTGCAGATGGCGCAGCTCAACTACCGCCTGTCGGGGGTCGAGACGCTTTTCATGCCCACCAACCCCGAATACTCGTTCCTGTCCTCCAGCAGGGTGAAGGAGATCGCCCGGTACGGCGGGGACGTCTCGGGCCTCGTGCCGGACCTCGTGCACAAGCTGCTGATCGAGCGGCTCAGGGGCTGAGTGCGACCTGCTATCCTTTCATTTCGGCCTTGTACGACGGCGATCGTCTCGCCATGCCTAGCGAGAGCAGGATGACTCAGCACCTCGACCCCCGCTCCCCGTGGGTGATCTCCACTCATGACCTGGGAAAGCGGCCGGGCACGATGCGGCGGATGACTCTGACCCTCCCGGCACCGGTGGATCTCGGCGTCGACATGATCGGTGTCCCCAAGGACGCCGAGGTCGAGCTGGATCTCCGGCTCGAAGCAGTGATGGAAGGCGTGCTCGTGTCAGGCACGGCGCAGGCCCCGCTCGCCGGGGAGTGCGCACGCTGTCTCGACCCGCTCACCTCGGAGATCGAGGTGAGCCTGCAGGAGCTGTTCTTCTACTCCGACGAGGACGCCTCGGAGGAGGATTCACTGCTCGACGGCGAGCTGCTCGATCTCGAGCCGACGTTCCGTGATGCGGTGGTGCTCGCACTGCCGCTGAGCCCCGTGTGCCGCGAGGACTGCGAGGGGCTCTGCGCGGAGTGCGGGGTCAAGCTGGCCGAGGCCGGCGCGGATCACCGGCACGAGAAGATCGATGCCCGCTGGGCGTCGTTGCAAGGTCTGATTACCGACAAAGATAACGATCAGGAGAAGTGACGTGGCCGTCCCGAAGCGAAAGATGTCGCGGAGTAACACCCGCCACCGTCGCTCCCAGTGGAAGACGACTGCTGTCGCCCTGGTGAGCTGCCCGCAGTGCCGTTCGCCCAAGCAGCCGCACATCGCCTGCCCCACCTGCGGCACCTACAACCGTCGTCAGGTCATCGAGCCGTCCGCCTGATCCGCCAGTTGACGTGATGCCGACCGGGTGCAATTGTGCCTCGGTCGGCGTTACCGTCTCAGATGCGTGCGGCGGCGGCTCGCCCGCGGTCGTGGTGGACGCCGGGGCTACGTGCTACCCCGACGCCCACCACGTTTTCGGGCATCCTCCGCAGTCGGCGCGCCATGCGAAGATGTCCGAGGAGGAAGCACGTGGGCGCAGGTCCTAAGCCGGTGGCCGTGGAGGTCGCCAGAGACGAGCTGCAGCGGGTCCTGGTGGTCGGCATCGACGCCGACATCCTGGAGCGGGCGCTGACCCACCGCTCCTACGCGTACGAGAACGGCGGCCTGCCCACCAACGAGCGCCTGGAGTTCCTGGGCGACTCGGTGCTGGGCCTGGTGGTCACCGACACCCTCTACCGCAACCATCCCGACCTGCCCGAGGGCCAGCTGGCGAAGCTGCGCGCCGCGGTGGTCAACATGCGCGCGCTGGCCGACGTGGCCCGCAACCTGGGCCTGGGCCGGTTCCTGCGGCTCGGCAGGGGCGAGGAGGGCACCGGCGGGCGCGACAAGTCGTCCATCCTGGCCGACACCCTCGAGGCCCTGATCGGCGCGATCTACGTCGACAAGGGGCTCGACGAGGCGTTCCGGGTGGTGCACCTGCTGTTCGACCCGCTGATCGTCCGCTCGGCCTCGCTGGGCGCCGGGCTCGACTGGAAGACCTCGCTGCAGGAGCTGACGGCGTCCGAGGCGCTCGGAGTGCCCGAGTACCACGTCGAGGAGAGCGGCCCTGACCACGCCAAGTCGTTCACGGCGATGGTGCGGGTCGGCGGCGAGTCCTACGGCACGGGTTACGGGCGCAGCAAGAAGGAGGCCGAGCAGCAGGCGGCCGAGTCGGCCTGGACCCGGATCAAGGCCAGGCGCGAGCAGCGCGAGAGCCAGCCCGCCGGTTGAGCCGCCCTCCGGAGCTGTCCGGAAGGCCATAATGCGGTTGCCGCGAGGATGGTTCGCGACCCACCGGCCCGGAGGTCTCGCACAGCCGAGGGTGAGGCGCACCGAGCGGCGGTTGGAGTTCCCGAGGGCTGATGTGAGGTCCTCGAGGCGGTCGGACGTGGCGGCTGAGCGGCGTGGTGCCAGCCGGTTCAGGTGTGATGGCCGAGCGGTGTGATGCCATACGGTTCGGATGTGGTGGCCGAGCGGTGTGATGCCACACGGTTCGGGTGTGGTGGCGGAACGGTTCCCATGTGGTGGTCGAGCGGTTAGGGGTGTGAGGTGCCTGAGCTACCGGAGGTCGAGGTCGTCAGGCGCGGCCTCGCGCAGTGGGTCACGGGGCGCGAGATCGCCGCGGCGGAGGTGCTGCACCCCCGCGCGATCAGGCGGCACGTGCCCGGCGCCGACGAGTTCGCCGCGCGGCTCAAGGGCCGCGCGGTCGTGTCGGCCGAGCGGCGCGGCAAATACCTGTGGCTCCCGCTGTCCGGCGGCGAGGAGGCGCTCATGGCCCACCTGGGCATGAGCGGCCAGCTGCTGGTGGCCGACCAGGACTCGCCGCTGGAGAAGCATCTCCGCGTACGGGTCCGCTTCGAGGACGGCGGCCCTGACCTGCGCTTCGTCGACCAGCGCACGTTCGGGCACGTCATGGTGACCCCGCTGGCCGGGGGCGTGCCGGCGCCGATCGCCCACATCGCCCCCGACCCGTTCGAGGCGGCGTTCGACGACGCCGAGTTCGCCCGCAGGCTCAGGGCCAGGCAGACCGAGATCAAGCGGGCGCTGCTCGACCAGTCGCTGATCAGCGGCGTCGGCAACATCTACGCCGACGAGGCCCTGTGGATCGCGCGGCTGCACTGGGCCAGGTCCACGCGGACGCTCACCCGCCCCAAGGTCGACGAGCTGCTGGCCGGCGTGCGCGCGGTGATGACGGCCGCGTTGCGGCAGGGCGGCACCTCGTTCGACAGCCTGTACGTGAACGTCAACGGCGAGAGCGGCTACTTCGAGCGCTCCCTGGAGGTGTACGGCCGGCGCGACCTGCCGTGCTCGCGCTGCGGCACCGCGATCAGGCGCGAGCCGTTCATGAACCGCTCGTCCTACTCCTGCCCCAGATGCCAGCGACGGCCGCGCTGAGCACGGCCAGCCCGGCGCCCAGCCACATCACCGCGGAGATCGAGAACCCGTCCACGACCCGGCCTCCGGCGAGCGCGCCGAGCGCGATGGAGACGTTGAAGGCGCTGACGAACAGCGCCGTGCCGAACTCGCCGCCGCCCTCCCGCATGATCCACAGCTGCAGCGTCACCCCGACGCCGCCGTAGCCGAGGCCCCACACCACGAGCACGGCCAGGGGCAGGCCGATCGTGGGCAGCGCCGCCATGCCCAGCGTCATGAGGGCGACCAGGGTGATCAGCACCGGCCTGGGGTTTCTGGCGGCCCGGGCGCCGGCCGCGAAGTTGCCCGCCACGCCCGCGGCCCCGTACAGCAGGAGGACGGCGCCGACGAGGGCGGGACCGGCGTGCGAGACCTGCTCCAGGAAGGGCCGCAGGTAGGTGTAGGCCGCGAAGTGGCCGGACACGACGAGAACGGTGATCGCCAACAGGGTCGTGAGCCGCCAGGAGACCCCTCCCCGGCGGGCTCCCGGCGCGCGGGCGGGGGCCTGGCCCGGCAGGGGCGGCAGCGTCGCGTACAGGACCGCCATCAGGATCAGCGCCACCACCCCCATCGCGGCGAACGCGCTGCGCCACCCCAGGAACGACGAGACCAGCGTGGCCGCGGGCACCCCCAGCACCGACGCCACGGACACCCCGCCCAGGATGATCGACGTGGCCCGCCCGACGGAGCGTTCGGGCACGAGGCGCGCCCCGAGGCCGGCCGCGAAGGCCCAGAACCCGCCGATGCTCACCCCCGTGAGCACCCGGGCCGCCAGCATCACGGGCAGGTTCGGCGCGAACGCGCCCACCAGGTCGGCCACCGCCAGCACCGCCATCAGCCCGAGCAACGTGATCCGCCGGTCGAGCCCGCGGGTGGCGAGCGCCAGCACCGGCGCCGACACGGCGGCGACCAGCCCCGGCGCGGTCATCGTCAGCCCGGCGGTCCCGTCGGACACGCCCAAGGAGGAGGAGATCGAGGTCAGCAGGCCGACGGGCAGCATCTCGCTGGTCACGATGGTGAACGTGCCGGCCGCGACCGCCGAGACGGCCGCCCAGCGCGCCCTCGTCGCGGGAGGAACATCAGTCATGGTCATGCGCCCCAGCCTTCGCCCGCGCGCCGGGGGGAACAATGGCGAAGTCCGAAGGCTTGGTTTAGGCAGGCTAAGCGATCCGGAGGTGGTGGCCGTGGAGTTCAGGGAGCTGGAGTGCTTCGTCGTGCTCAGCGAGGAGCTGCACTTCGCCCGTACGGCGGAGCGGCTCTACCTGTCGCCGGGCCGGGTGAGCCAGCTCATGCGCTCGCTGGAGACGAGGATCGGCGGCCGGCTGTTCCAGCGGACGAGCCGCAGGGTGCGCCTCACGCCGCTGGGCGAGCGGTTCCTGGCCGACCTGCGCCCCGCCTACGACGGCCTGGCGAGCGCGGTGAGCCGGGCCAAGGCGGCCGCCCGCGAGGTGACCGGCGTGCTGCGGGTCGGCTTCCTGGCCACGCCCACCGAGGTCGTCACGGGCAGCGTGCGGGCCTTCGAGCGGCGCCATCCCGAATGCGCGGTGGAGCTGGTCGAGATCCCGCTCTCGGATCCTTTCAGCAAGGTGCGGGCCGGGCAGGTGGATCTCGCGTTCACGCTGCTGCCGGTGGACGAGCCCGACCTGGCGACCGGGGAGGGGCTGAACGAGGTGCCGTACCAGCTGGGCGTCTCCGTGCGCCACCCGCTGGCGGGCCGCGCCGCCGTCTCGGCCGAGGAGCTGGCGGAGGTGCCGCTGATCGGGCTGGACGGCCCGGCGCCGCGCGCCTGGCAGGAGCGGGCGGCACCCTCCGTGACCCCTTACGGACGGCCGATTCCCCGCGCCGGTACGGTGGCCACCAGCCAGGAGGGCCTGACCCGGGTGGCGCTCGGCCGGGGCGGCATGCTGTTCTGCGCGCCGACGGCGGATCACCACCGGCGGCCCGACGTGAGTTTTGTCACGGTCACGGGGCTGCCTCCGTCCGTCATGGGCCTGGCCTGGGTCAAGGCCGCGGAGACGGCGGCGATCAGGGCGTTCGCCGAGACGGCGGCCGGGCACGCACTCGGGGTGGAGTCCCTGGTGGCCTGAGGGGAGAGGACATGCAGGACGACGGCGAGGACGCACGGCTGACCGCCTGGGTTCGGGGCAGGGTGCAGGGTGTGGGGTTCCGCTGGTGGACCCGTGCCCGTGCGCTCGAGCTGGGGCTCGCGGGCTGGGCACGCAACATGGAGGACGGCCGGGTGGAGGTGGTCGCGCAGGGTTCGAGGCAGTCGTGCGTCAAGCTGCTGGAGCTGCTCAGAGGTTGCGACACGCCGGGCAGGGTCGATGGAGTAGTGGAACGCTGGAGCGAACCCCGAGGTAGTTTGGGCGGGTTTGTGGAGCGGTAGTGCCTTCCGTTAAACCGCCCAAATAGGGTATAGTTGTATGTCGGGAGTGCCCATCAGTAGGGCTCAGCGGTTCGTTCGACTTGACCGCCCACACTGCCGGTGCGACTCTTGTTAGGTACCACGCGCACCCCTCCCGCGGAATAAGAAGTGCGCGAACCAGTCTGGTCACTCAGCGTGGAGGACCCTTTACCATGGCGAAGGCTCTACTCGGCCACGTCGGCGGTCCTGACCCTCGGATGGTCTCGGAGATGCGCCGCCTGCAGCAGCGTATCCGGGATCTGGAGGCAGAACTCATCCGACTTCAGGCCACTAATGACGCTCTTGCGGCGCAAACCCGTGATGAGGCACTAAGCCGCATGCAAGAGCGCGAGCCGGCACTCACCTGAGAGTGATCGGAGCGCAAGACCCCAGGGACGTCTCGGAGAGGCGTCCCTTGTTATTTGCGCGTTTTCGGAAAGCTTCCTTTGCCCGGGCCGAGCCGGTCCAGACTGTACGTGCCCACGTGGGGCAGTAAGGGCCAGTAGGCTTTCCCGAGTCCGCATCAGGTGAAGGGGGTCGCGCTTGTATTTGAAGACCCTCACCCTGCGCGGCTTCAAGTCCTTCGCCTCCGCGACCGCCCTGCGTTTCGAGCCCGGCATCACCTGCGTCGTCGGCCCCAACGGCTCCGGCAAGTCCAACGTCGTCGATGCCCTGGCCTGGGTCATGGGCGAGCACAGCGCCAAGTCGCTGCGCGGCGGCAAGATGGAGGACGTCATCTTCGCCGGCACCTCCTCCAGGCCGCCGCTCGGGCGCGCCGAGGTGACGCTGACCATCGACAACACCGACGGCGCGCTGCCCATCGACTACACCGAGGTCACGATCAGCCGGCTGATGTTCAGGTCGGGGCAGAGCGAATACGCGATCAACGGCGACACCTGCCGCCTGCTCGACATCCAGGAGCTGCTGTCCGACTCCGGCATCGGCAGGGAGATGCACGTGATCGTCGGGCAGGGCCAGCTCGACGCGGTGCTGCACGCGGGGCCCGAGGACCGGCGGGCGTTCATCGAAGAGGCCGCCGGCGTGCTCAAGCACCGCAAGCGCAAGGAGAAGGCGCTGCGCAAGCTCGACGCCATGCAGGCCAACCTGACCCGCGTGCAGGACCTCGCCACCGAGCTGCGCCGCCAGCTCAAGCCGCTGGGCCGCCAGGCGGAGATCGCCCGCAAGGCCGCCGTCATCCAGGCCGACCTGCGCGACGCCCGGCTGCGGCTGCTGGCCGACGACATGTGCATCCTGCGGACGACACTGGAGCGCGAGGCCGCCGACGAGGCCGCGATCATGGCAAGGCGCGCCCAGGTCGAGGCCGAGCTGGCCGAGGGCCAGCAGCGCGAGGCGGCGCTGGAGGCCGCCGAGGCCGAGACGCAGCCCCGGCTGGCCGCCGCGCAGGAGACGTACTTCCGGCTCTCGTCGCTGCGCGAGCGCATCACCGGCCTCGCCCGCCTCGCCGCCGAGCGCCACCGCCACGCGCTTGACGCCGCCGCCATCGAGCGCCGCGGCCGCGACCCCGAAGACCTCGAACGCGAGGCGGCCGAGGTGCGCGAGCAGGAGCTGATCCTCAGGGCCGAGCTGGAGCAGGCGCAGGAGCTGCTGGAGGAGGCCGTCCAGCGGCGGGCCGAGGCCGAGGCCGGGCTGAGCGCCGAGGAGCAGCGGCTCGCCCTGGCCGCGCGGGCCGCCGCCGACCGCCGCGAGGGGCTGGCCAAGCTGCGCGGCCAGGTCGATTCCGTACGGAGCCGGGCGCGCGCCGCCGAGGAGGAGATCGGGCGGCTCCAGCAGGCCGTGGCCGACGCCGCCGAGCGCGAGCGGCAGGCCAGGGCGGACCTGGAGGCAGGGCGCCTGGAGGAGCCCGCCGTCGATCCCGCGCTCGCCGAGGAGCTGGCCACGGCGCAGGCCCTGGTGGAGGAGGCCAAGGCCGTCGCCGACGAGGCGAGGGCCGCGGCCGACGAGGCCAAGGCGGGTCTCGACGCGCCGCGCGCCGCCGTGCGCGCCGCGACGTCGGGAGTGGCCACCGCGCGCGCCGCCGATCAGGAGGCTCAGCGGTCCGTGGCCGCGCTGGCCGCCCGCCGCGACGCGCTGGAGCTGGGGCTGGCCAAGGGCGACGGCGGCGCGGCCCTGCTGGACGCGGACCTGGCCGGGGTGCTGGGCCCGCTGGCGGCCTCGATGCAGGTCACGCCGGGCGCCGAGCCGGCGGTGGCGGCCGTGCTCGGGCCCGTGGCGGAGGCGATCGCGGTCAAGACCCTCGACACGGCCGTCGAGGCACTCGACCTCCTGCACACCCGGGGCTCCGGGCACGCCACCCTCCTGGTCGCCCTGCCCGGCGGCTCGGACGACGGCCCCCACGACGGCCCCCACGGCGGCTCGCGCAACGGCTCGAAGGGCGCGCCCAACGGCAGCTCCCACGACGGGTCAGGGCGCGGTAAGGAGGCGGCTCCGGGTGGCGGGCGGTGGGTGGCCGACCTCGTCACCGTGCCCGACCACCTGCGGCCCGCGCTCGACCACGTGCTCGCGAACGTCGTGGTCGTGGACGACCTCGCCACCGCCCGCGAGCTGGTCGACCGCCACCCCGAGCTGAGGGCGGTCACCAGGACGGGCGACCTGGTGGGCGCGCACCTGGCCTCCGGCGGCGCCGAGGACGGCACGTCCGTGCTCCAGGTGCGGGCCGCGCTCGACGAGGCCGTGGCGGACCTGGAGGAGGCCGAGCGCACGGCGGAGCAGACGGCCGAGGCGCTGGAGCAGGCGATCGAGGGCGAGCAGGCCGCTCAGGCGGCGCTGGAGGCCGCGCAGGCGAGGGCCAGCGAGGCGCAGACCGCCGTCACCACCGCGCAGGCCGGGGTGAGCGCCGCCCAGGGCGGTCTCGACCAAATCAGGGGCCGCCAGCGGGAGGCCGACCAGCGCACGGCCGCGGCCGCCAGGCGGCTGGCCCAGTTGGAGGCCGCCGCGGGGGCGGCCCACGACGAGGCCGAGCGGCTGGCCGCGAGCGTCACCAGGGCCGAGGGGTCGCGTACGGAGGGCCTGGAGGAGCTGGCCGAGCTGGAGATCCGCCTGGCCGAGGCCGAATACGCCCAGGAGCTGGAGACCGAGCCCACCACCGACGCCCGCGACGACCTGGCGAGCGCCTGCGAGGCGGCCAGACAGCGTGAGATGGACACCCGCCTTCAGGTCCGCACGGCCGAGGAGCGCGTCAAGGGCATCGAGGGCCGTGCCGACGGCCTCATGCGGGCGGCCCAGCGCGAGCGCCAGGAGCGCGCCCAGGCGGCCGCGCAGCGCGCCAGGCGGCGCCGCCAGGCGACGGTGGCCGAGGCCGTCAGCAAGGGCGCCAGGCAGGTGCTCAGGGCGCTGGAGTCGTCCATCGAGCTGGCCGCCAGGGAGCGCGACGAGGCCGACCTCGCCCGGGTCGCCGTCGACGCCGAGCTCAAGCAGGTGCGCCTGCGCGTCCGCGGGCTGGGCCAGGAGCTGGACAAGCTGGTCAACCGGGTGCACGGCAGCGAGGTCGCCCGCACCGAGCAGCGGCTGCGGCTGGAGCAGATGGAGGAGCGGGCGCTGGAGGAGTTCGGGGTCGAGGTGGAGGCCCTGATCTCCGAGTACGGCCCCGAGGTCCCGGTCCCGGGTGATCCGCCCGTGCCGTACGTGCGCGAGGAGCAGGAGAAGCGGGCCAGGACCGCCGAGCGGCAGATGAACCAGCTCGGCAAGGTCAACCCGCTCGCGCTGGAGGAGTTCGCGGCGCTGGAGGAGCGGCACGCGTTCCTCACCTCGCAGCTCGAGGACCTCAAGAAGACCAGGCGCGACCTGCTGACCGTGGTCAAGGAGGTCGACGACCGGGTGGAGCAGATGTTCGCCTCGGCGTACGAGGACGTGGCCAGGGAGTTCGAGCAGATCTTCACCAGGGTGTTCCCCGGCGGCGAGGGGCGGCTGGTGCTGACCGAGCCGGCCGACATGCTGACCACCGGCATCGAGGTCGAGGCCCGGCCGCCGGGCAAGAAGGTCAAGCGGCTGTCGCTGCTGTCGGGCGGCGAGCGGTCGCTGACGGCGGTGGCGTTCCTGATCTCCATCTTCAAGGCGCGGCCCTCGCCGTTCTACGTGATGGACGAGGTCGAGGCGGCGCTGGACGACACGAACACGCAGCGGCTGCTGACGCTGTTCGAGGAGTTGCGGCAGAGCTCGCAGCTGATCGTCATCACGCACAACAAGCGCACGATGGAGATCGCCGACGCGCTGTACGGCGTGTCGATGCGGGGCGACGGCGTGACCCAGGTGGTCAGCCAGCGGCTGCGCGAGCGCGAATCCGCCTGAAACGCCGCCCGCCGGGAAAGAAGGGCGGGTCGGTGTGGCCTTGGGCATGACCATGCCGGTCGATCTGGAAAACTGACATCTTGTGGATGGTTACCTCGGCGTCATAGTGATCGTGGCCCTGATCGCCCTGCTGGCGGCCGGCGGCCTGCTGTTGTACTTCCGGCCGGGGCGTAAAGCGGCCCCGCCGGTCAAGCCGCCGCCGGAGGCCCCCGTGCTTCCCGAGAGGGAGGAGCAGGCGGCCAAGCCGGGCGAGGAGGCCGAAGGCGCGACCACCACGCTCCCGCCCCCGGTCAAGCCCGCCGAGCCGGCGGTCGTCGTCCCCGAGATCGAGGTGCCGCCGCCGTCCGCGGGCCGGATGGTGCGGCTGCGCTCGCGGCTGGCGCGCTCGCAGAGCGCGCTCGGGCGCGGGCTGCTGGAGCTGCTGTCCCGCGACCGGCTCGACGACGAGGTGTGGGACGAGATCGAGGAGCGCCTGATCACCGCCGACGTGGGTGTGGCGCCGACCCGGGTCATGGTCGAGGACCTGCGCACCAAGGTCAAGGTGCTGGGCAGCCGCAGCCCCGAGGAGGTCAGGGGGCTGCTGAAGGAGGAGCTGCTCGCCCAGGTCAACCCCGACCTGGACCGCACGCTCCAGGTCCAGCGGCACGGCGAGCGGCCCGCCGTGGTGCTCGTCGTGGGCGTCAACGGCACCGGCAAGACCACCACCACGGGCAAGCTTGCCCGCTCGCTCATCGGCGACGGGAAGAAGGTCGTGCTGGGCGCGGCCGACACGTTCCGGGCGGCGGCGGCCGACCAGCTCCAGACGTGGGGCGAGCGGGTGGGCGCCGACGTGGTGCGCGGCCCCGAGGGCGGCGACCCGGCGTCGGTGGCGTTCGACGCGGCCGCCAAGGGCATCGAGGAGAAGGCCGACGTCGTCATCGTCGACACCGCGGGCCGCCTGCACACCAAGACCGGCCTGATGGACGAGCTGGGCAAGGTCAAGCGGGTCATCGAGAAGAAGGCCACCGTCGACGAGGTGCTGCTGGTCCTCGACGCCACCACCGGCCAGAACGGCATGCGCCAGGCGCAGGTGTTCGCCGAGGTGGTCAATATCACGGGCATCGCGCTGACCAAGCTCGACGGCACCGCCAAGGGCGGCATCGTGATCTCGGTGCAGCGGGAGCTGGGCGTGCCGGTCAAGCTGGCGGGGCTGGGAGAGGGTCCGGACGACCTGGCGCCGTTCGACCCCGAGGTGTTCGTGGACGCGATTCTGGGGGAATAGGGGTCATTCCGGGCACACGGTAATTATTGGTGAAATGCCCATTACCAGAAAAAATATTGATGGGTGTCGTTCGGGTGTGCTGACATGTATCGGTCATCAATGATCGCTCGATTCCGCGCGAGAGGGCGCCCATGAAGAAGATCGTCGTACACAGACCAGGGACGTTGAAGCCGACCGCCGCGGCCTCGCCCAGGCACAACGGCTGAGCCGCCCGGCCGGCGCGCCGCTCGCGCGGAGCGCCGGCCACGACGGAAAAGGGCTCCTGTGGACACGATCACCCTCGACGCCGATCGCCGGATCGACGGCCCCTACACCTTCGCGGCCGCGCTGCTCGGCCGCCTCGTCCCCCAGGCGCTGGAGCGCGTGCCCGGCCTGGTCGCCGCACATGACATCGAGATCCGCGCCGCCGCACCGCGCTTACGCGAGGTCGTGGCCGAGCGCAGGAGATCCCTGGCCGCGAGCCTGCCCATCGGCCAGCGGGTGCTGGTGCCCGGTGCCCGGCGCAGCCTGAGGGTGGCGAACGGGCTGGCCGAGTTCGTCCGCGACCACCTGCGCGACGCCGGCCCGCTCGCCGTGACCGTCACGAACCTGGGCGAGGCCGACCCCACCGACACCGAGCTGATCGCCGTGCTGCGGCGCAGGGTCGACCCGGGGCTGCTCACCATCGAGGAGGGCCCGTCGGCCCCGAGCGACGGCCCGCTGTGCGCGGACTTCGACCGCTTCCGCGACGAGGGCTTCCACCACGCCATGGCGGAGTCGGGCCTGCACGCGCTGGCCGGGCTGGCGTACGAGGAGGATCCCCAGAGGTGGCGGCACCTGCTGCAGCGGACCGCGGCCTCGCTGGAGGCCATCGAGCGCGAGGACGATGCCCGCGAGCTGTATGACAGGTCCAGGCGCGAGAGCACGGACCCCAGGCACCGCGCCACCGTCGCCTACGCCACCGCCATGATCCTCGTACGCCACCACGACCCCGCCCGGCGCGACCCCGAGCAGGCCCTGGCCTGGATCAACGAGGCGATCACGATCACCTCGCTGCTGCCCGACCGCGCCGACCGCGCCTTCCACCTCGGGTTCGACCTCAACGGCAAGGCCCTGGTCGAGGTGCGCAGGGGCCGTTTCGACGCGGCGATGGACCTCGTACGCCAGGCCATCGAGCTGGCCGAGACGGACCTGGCCGACCAGCACCCGATCCACCGGCTGGTGCTGTACGGCAACAGGGCGCAGCTGCTCGCCATGGCCGGCCGCACGGAGGAGGCGCTGGCCGACTACACGCGCGCCGTGGAGGCCGACCCCGGCTACCCCGACTACTACCTGGAGCGCGGCAACCTGCTGCTCCGGCTCGGCCGCACGGACGAGGCGCTGGCCGACTACGAGGCGGTCATGCGGCTCAGCCCGCCCTTCCCCGAGGCCTACTACAACCGGGCCGAGCTGCGCTTCGCCGCCGGCGACCTCGACGGCGCCCGCGCCGACCTGGACCACACGCTGGAGCTGGACCCCGAGTTCGCCGCCGCGTACGTGAACCGCTCCGGCATCATGGCGGGGCTCGGCGAGCACGAGCAGGCCAGGCGCGACGTGGTGCGCGGCCTGGCCCTCGCGCCGCGCGACCCCCACCTGCTGTGCGTGCTCGGGCAGGTCGAGCTGGCCGAGGGCCGCCCCGCGGAGGCGCGCACGGCGTTCGACGCGGCGCTGGAGGCCGACCCGGCCTTGGTGGCGGCCTGGGCGGGCCGGGCGGAGCTGGCGTTCGGGCGCGGCGAGCACGACGCGGCGCTGGCCGACCTGACGCGGGCCCTGGAGCTGGCCGAGACGGCCGAGCTGCTGTTCAACAGGTCCGTGGTCTACCGGGCCGCCGGGCTGGCCGGAAAGGCCCGTGACGACCTGCTGAGAGCCGCGCAGCTGGATCCTGAGGACGAGGACGTCGGACGGGCGCTCGCCGAGGTGTGATCCATGGGACGGCGCTACTGGCTCCTGCTGAGCGCTTTCCTCGCCTCGTCGTTCGGCACGTGGGTCTACCGGCTCGCGCTGCCGCTGCTGGTGTACGACCTGACCGGGTCGGCGCTGGGCACCGGGCTGGTCTACGTGATGGAGTACCTGCCGTACCTGGCGCTGGGCGTGTTCGGCGGCGTGCTGGCGGACCGGGTGGACCGCAGGCGCGTGCTGGTGCTCGGCGACCTGGTCTCCGGGGTGATCACGACCGTGCTGGCGGTCATGATCAGCGTGGGGGAGACGCGGCTGTGGCCGGTCTACGGGGTGGCGTTCCTGCTGTCCTGCGCCGACCCGCTCTACCAGCCGGCGTTCAGGTCGATCCTGCCCTCGCTGGTCCCGGTGGACCGGCTGCCGCAGGCCAACGCCCGCATCCACATGGGCGAGCACGCGGTGAACATGGCCGGCCCGGTGGTGGGCGGCGCGCTCGTCGTGAGCTTCGGCTACGAGGTCGCCATCTACGCCGACGCCGGCACCTTCCTGGTGTCGGCGCTGCTCATCTGGCTCATCAGGACGGCTCCCGCCGTGGTCGCGGCGGGCCGCTCGGTGCGGGCGGACCTCCACGAGGGCCTGCGCTTCCTGCTGCGCGGCGACAGGATCGTGCTCACCACCGCGCTCACCTCGCTGGCCTGCAACTTCGGCGTCTGGCTGCTGCTGGCGGGCATGGTGTACTACCTCAGCTCCTACCACGGGTTCACGCCGGAGCAGATCGGCGTCGTCTACGCCTTCCAGGGGGTGGGGGCGGTGCTGGGCGCGGTGCTCGGCAGCCGGCTGATCCGCAGGTTCCCGCCCGGTCCGGTGATCTGCTGGGCGGTCTGCGCGGGCGGCCTGGCGATGCTGCTGATGATCCCGGCCCGCGGTCCCGTGCCGATCGGCCTGGCGTGGCTGGGGCAGTTCGCCGCGGCCGGCACCTCGATCGTGGCCACCGCGACCGTACGCCAGCTCCTCGTGCCCAACGAGCTGCTCGGCCGGGTGCTGGGCACGGCCAGGATGATCGCCTTCCTGTCCATCCCGCTGGCCTCGCTGGCGACCGGGGTGTTCGAGTCGTTCGCGCGCAACGCGTACGCGCTGATGGCCTTCGCCGGGGTGAGCTGGCTCGCCATCGCGGCGGCCGTGGCCTGGTCGCCGCTGCGCTGGGTCAGGCTGGCGGGGCTGCGGAGTGAGAGCGCGGCCCGATTGGAACCACCAGAGGAGTCCCCGCGACCGGATCCTCGATGACCTTGGCGTCCAGGTCGAACACCTCGCGCAGCAGCTCCTCGGTCAGCACCTCGTGCGGGGTGCCGGCGGCGATCACCTTGCCCGCGCGCATGGCCACCAGCCGGTCGGCGTAGCGGGCGGCCAGGTTGAGGTCGTGCAGGACCATGACGACCGTGCGGCCCGCCTGCCGGTGCAGGTGCCGTACGAGCTCCAGCACCTCCACCTGGTGCGCCAGGTCCAGGAACGTGGTGGGCTCGTCGAGCAGCAGCAGGTCCGTGCCCTGGGCCAGGGCCATGGAGATCCACGCCCGCTGCCGCTGGCCGCCCGACAGCTCGTCCAGCGGGCGCTCCGCCAGGTCGGCCAGGCCCGTCATGTCCAGCGCGGACGCGACCGCGCCCTCGTCGTCCGACGACCAATGCCGGTACCACGTCTGGTGCGGGTGCCGGCCCCTCGCCACCAGGTCGGCCACGGTCAGCCCCTCGGGCGCGGTGGGCGCCTGGGGGAGCACGCCGAGGATCTTGGCGACCTCGCGGGTGGGGATCCTGTCGATGCGCTTGCCGTCCAGCAGCACCTCGCCCCCCTGGGGCTTGAGCAGGCGGCCGAGCGCGCGCAGCAGCGTGGACTTGCCGCAGCCGTTCGGGCCGATGATCGTGGTCACGGTGCCCGCCTCGATGCCGAGGTCGAGCCCGTCGACCACCAGGCGCTCGCCGTACCCGAGCTTGACCCCGGCGGCCTTCAGCCTCATTTGCGTGACCTCCAGATCAGGTGGATCAGATACGGCGCTCCGAGCACGGCGGTGACGATGCCGACGGGCAGCTCCAGCGGCGAGAACGCGGTCCTGGCGATCAGGTCGGCGGCGGAGGTCAGCACGGCGCCGACGACCGCCGAGCACAGCAGCGGCGGCTGAGCGGAGCGGGTGAGCCTGAGCGCGATCTGCGGCGAGGAGAGCGCCACGAACGCGATCGGCCCGGCGGAGGCGGTGGCGACGGCCGCCAGCAGCACGGCGGCCAGGATCATCAGGGCGCGGGCCACGTTCGTGCGGACGCCGAGGGCGGCGATCGTGTCGTCGCCGAAGCGCAGGGCGTCGAGCGAGCGGGTGCCGAGCAGGGTCAGCGGCACCAGCACGACCAGAGCCAGCGCGGTGGGCGTCACGTGCTCCCAGCCCCGGCCGTTGAGCGAGCCGCTGATCCAGACCATGGCGCGGCCGGTGTCGTTGACGTCGCCGACGGTCAGGAGCCAGAACTTGATGTTGGTGAACACGGCGGCCACGCCGATGCCGACCAGCACCAGGCGGTAGCCGTCCAGGCCGCGCCGCCAGGCCAGCCCGTAGACGACGGCGGCGCCGATCAGGCCGCCGAGCAGGGCCAGCGCGGGGATGCCGAGGGTGGCCAGCAGGCCGCTGGTGCCGCCGTACACGCTGCCGCTGGCGACGACGCCGGCCACGACCGTGACGGAGGCGCCGGTGGTGACGCCCAGGATCTCGGGGCTCGCGAGGGGGTTGCGGGCGATGGACTGGATGATCGCGCCGGAGAGCGCGAGCGCGGCGCCGACCAGGGCGCCGGTGAGGGCGCGCGGCAGGCGCAGCTCCATGATGACGAAGTGGGCGGGGCTGTCGGCGTCGAACGTGCCCGCGACCACGTCCGCCAGGCTCATCCGGAGCTCGCCGAGCCGCATGCTCAGGGCCATCAGCAGGGCGAGGACGACGAGCCCCGTCAGCGAGACGGCGAGCGCGCGCGGGCGTACCCGCCAGGACATGCCGCCGACGCGCAGGGCGAGAGTGCTCATCACAGGCGCACGGGCTTCCTGCGCCGTACCAGCGCGACGAAGAACGGCGCGCCCAGCAGCGCCAGCACCACGCCCACCTCCAGCTCTCCCGGCGGCGCCACCACGCGCCCGATCACGTCGGCGAGCAGCAGCAGCGCCGCCCCGACCAGCCCGGAGTACGGCAGCAGCCACCGGTGGTCGGTGCCCGACAGCGAGCGGGCCAGGTGGGGCACGATCAGCCCCACGAACGCCAGGGACCCGCAGGCGGCCACCGCGGCGCCCGACAGCAGGGTCACCGCGGCCACGCCGACGGCCCGGGTCCTCGGGATGTTCTGGCCGAGGCTCCTCGCCACGTCCTCGCCGAGGGACAGCGCGTTCAGCCCGGGGGCGTTGAGCATCGCGAGCACCAGGCCGGCGAGGATGAACGGCAGCACCTGCCACACCACGTCCGCGCCCCTGGCCGCGATCGAGCCGGCCTGCCAGAAGCGGAAGACGTCCATCGCCTGCTCGTCCAGCAGCACGATGGCCGAGGTCAGCGCGTACAGCAGGGCGCTGACGGCGGTGCCCGCGAGCGCCAGCGTGACCGGCGTGGGGCCGCCCCTGCCGCCCACCATGCCGAGCGCGAACACCGCGACGCTGGCGACCAGCGCGCCCGCCAGGCCGAACCAGATGTAGGCGAGCAGGCTGGAGGCGCCGAGCAGGATGATCGAGGACACCATCGCGAACGCCGCCCCCTGCGTGACGCCGAGCAGCCCCGGGTCGGCCAGCGGGTTGCGGGTGTGGCCCTGCATGAGCGCGCCGGCCACGCCGAGCGCGACCCCGGCGAGCACCCCTAAGGCGGTCCTCGGCAGGCGCAGCGAGCGGATGACGATGTCGTTCTCGGTCCCGGTGGGCGCGGTGAGCGCGTGCCAGACGTCGGGGAGCGGCACCGACTTGGAGCCGATCGTGATGCTCAGCACGATCGCGGCGAGCACGGCCGCGACCAGGGCGAGCAGGACGGTGATCCGCCGGGGCCCGAGGCCGTGGAGGCGCGGTGCCACGGCGGTCGCACTCACCCATGCCTCCTCAGCGTTTGCCCGATGCTGGTGAAGTATGCCAGCTTAGGCAGGGCTAACCTAATTTAGGGTTGCCTTACTTGATGGACTCCGGAAAGGGATCTGATGAGACCGTTGCGCGTGCTGGCGTGTGCCCTCCTCATGGCGGGGCTCGCGGCCTGCGGCTCCTCGGAGACGCCCGCGACCTCCCCATCCTCCGCCGCGCCGTTCAGGACGGTACATCACGCGATGGGCGACACCGTGATCCCCACCCAGCCCAAGCGGGTGGTCGCGCTCGACCAGAGCTTCGTCGACGCGGTGCTCACGCTGGAGACGCCGGTGGTGGGCTTCACGACGTACCGGTCGATCGAGTCGGCGCTGCCCGACTACCTCGGGCCCGTGGTCGAGCAGTACGGCAAGGAGGCGACCCCCGTCGGCACGCTGGAGCAGCCCAGCCTGGAGAAGATCATCGCGCTCAAGCCCGACCTGATCGTCTCGGCGAAGGTGCGGCACGAGGCCCTCTACGACAAGCTGTCGAAGATCGCGCCGACCGTGTTCAGCGAGACCACCGGGGCCATCTGGAAGGAGAACCTGCGGCTCATGGGGCAGGCCCTGGGCAAGGAGTCGCTGGCGGAGACCAAGATCAAGGCGTACGAGGAGCGGGCGGCCACGATCGGCACCGAGATCAAGGAGAAGCGGGGCTCGATGCCGACGATCTCGATCGTGCGCTTCGCCGGCGAGCCGACGACCCGCCTCTACGTGGAGAACTCCTACTCCGGCGTGGTCATGAAGGACATCGGCTTCCCGCGCCCCGAGGACCAGCCGACCGCGCAGGACGCCATCGCGGTGGACGTCAGCCAGGAGCGCATCTCCGACCTGGACGCCGACCAGATCTTCGTCGCCACCTACCCGGACCCGTCGAGCGAGGGCCCCAAGGAGAAGTTCGTCGGCAACCCGCTCTGGGGCAGGCTCAAGGGCGAGAAGCACGAGGTGGACGACCTGACGTGGATGAGCGCGGTGGGCATCCAGGGGGCGCACGCGATGCTGGACGACGTGGCGGAGTTCTTCTCCGTGGATCCGGCGAAGGTCTGACCACCCCGGTTTCACGAGGCGTTGAGGAAGGCGCGCAGCTCCTCCAGGTGCGGCGCGACGTCGAGGCCCTGGCCGGCCAGCCACCCCGGGTCGCCGTACGTGCCGCAGTAGCGGTCGCCGCTGTCGCAGACCAGCGTGACGATGCTGCCCTGCTCGCCCGCCGCGCGCATCTCGCCGATCAGGTCCACGCAGGCCGCCACGTTCGTGCCCGTGGAGCCGCCCACGTCCAGGCCCGTGACCTCGCGCGTCCAGTGCATGGCGGCGATCGAGCGGGCGTCGGGCACGGCGATCATGCGGTCGATGACGGACGGCTGGAACGAGGGCTCCACGCGCGGCCGGCCGATGCCCTCGATGCGCGAGCCTGGCGCGGTCACCGAGGTGTCGCCGGAGACCCAGCTCGGGTAGAAGGCCGAGCCCTCCGGGTCGACGACGGCCAGGCGGGTGGCGTGGCACCGGTAGCGGATGTAGCGGCCGATCGTGGACGAGGTGCCGCCGGTGCCGGCGCCCACCACGATCCACGACGGCTCCGGATGAGGCTCCATGGACATCTGGGAATAGATGGACTCGGCGATGTTGTTGTTCCCGCGCCAGTCGGTGGCCCGTTCGGCGTAGGTGAACTGATCCATGAAGTGGCCGCCCGCCTCGGCGGCCAGACGGTGAGATTCGTCATAGATCGCGCGGGGGTCCGTGACGAGGTGACATTTCCCGCCGTAGAACTCGATGAGGTGACACTTCTCCGGCGACGTGGACGCCGGCATGACCGCGATGAACGGCAGGCCGAGCAGGCGGGCGAAGTACGCCTCGCTCACGGCCGTGGATCCGCTGGACGCCTCCACGATCGTCGTGGTGGGTCCGATCCAGCCGTTGGCCAGGCCGTACAGGAAGAGAGACCGGGCGAGCCGGTGTTTCAGTGAACCAGTGGGGTGCACCGACTCGTCTTTCAAGTAGAGGTTTACACCCCAATGCGAGGGCAGCGGAAAGACGTGCAGATGTGTGTCGCAGCTACGGTTGGCGTCGGCCTCGACCTTGCGAATGGCCTCCGCCACCCAGCGGCGTGTTCCCGGGTCGTGACGGTCCACGAAACTCATGCTCATACGCTATCTCATGTGACTCTCGCCACTCTTTCCGGAAAATTGGGTGAGTAGTGTTATGATTATGAGACTTGTCCGGCCGTGGACGTGATGACGCACGCCGCGAGCAGATGGACGGATACCCCCTCTGACCAAGGCGGACCCTCTAACGCGTCCCTTACCTGGGACTTGCCATGATGGAAACCGCCCTCAGGCGGCTTTTGCCGGAACGGGGGATAGCAAGGGGGAATGAATTGATCACTATGACCGATGAGCAGCGTCTGGACTGGTTCGAGCGCGATGTCGTGCCCGTGACGTCGCAGCTGTTCGCCTCCGCCATGCGCCTGACCCGTAACGCCGCCGACGCGGAGGACCTGGTCCAGGAGACCGTGGCGAAGGCCTACACGTCGTACCACCAGTTCCGCGAGGGCACCAACCTCAAGGCGTGGCTTCACCGGATCCTGACCAACAACTTCATCAACGACTACCGCAAGAAGCAGCGCTCGCCGAAGCTGTCCGCCGCCGAGGACATCGAGGACTGGCAGCTGCACGCCGCCGAGTCGCACAGCTCGAGCGGCCTGCGCTCGGCCGAGACCGAGGCGCTCGACCGGCTCCCCGACAACGTCGTCATGAACGCCCTGCGGGCGCTCCCCGAGGACTTCCGCGTGGCCGTCTACCTGGCCGACGTCGAGGGGTTCCCGTACAAGGAGATCGCCGAGCGCATGGGCACGCCCATCGGGACCGTGATGTCCCGCCTCCACCGGGGCCGTCGCCAGCTGCGCGGCATGCTGGAGGAGTACGCCCGCGAGGAGGGCGCCGTGCGCCTCCCCGCCCAGCGCGCGGCCTGAGCCGCGTCCCCTCTGACCCCCTGGGGTTCTACGACCCCATCGTGAGATGAAGGCGGACGCGGAGCACGCCGTCCTCGTTGCGCAGCTCCACGAGATCGCAGAGCTGCCTGCTGATCCAGAGCCCGTATCCCCTGGGGGATTCGGGCTCAGGTGGTATGTAGCCCGGTAGGGGGTCGTCCAGGGCGCCGCCCGGATCGGCGACCTCGCAGACCAGTTCGCCGTCCTCGGACCACATCGTGATCGTGCCGTGCCCGGCGCCGTGCTCGATGCTGTTCGCGGCGATCTCGGAGACGCTGATCATCAGCGAGGTGATCAGGTCGGGATCCATCCCGGCCGCCCTGGCGTAGTCGCTGACCTCGCGCCGCAGCCCCCTCAGCTCGCGGCCGGTGAAGGGGATCGTCTCGGCGTCCCGGCCGGGCTCGGGCAGGGGCGCGCGGTCGCCGTTCAGCACCAGCTCGTGGGGCTCGACGAAGCGGGCGCTCGCCGACTCGCCGTCCGGGCCCAGCAGGAGGGGGTGGCTGACCGGGCACGAGTCGAGCGCCGTCGCGGGCACGCGGCGCACGTCGTACAGGCACAGGATGACGGCCGCCGCCGCGCCGAGCGCGGCGTTCAGCACGGACTCCGAGCGGATCAGCTCCCTGGTGTCGCGCTCGCCCCTGCCCTCCCAGCGGGGCTCGGCGACGACGAGGGTGCGGCGGCCCCGCGTGTACTCGTGGTAGGCGGCCAGCGTGCGGTACGGGTGGGTGTACCAGCCGGCGGGGTCGCGGGCCTCGATGCGGGCCGCGTCGGGGCCCAGGGCGTCGCGCAGCAGGGAGAGCCGGGCCGCGGAGGTGATCACCAGCACCCCCCGGCCGTCGGCGAGGGCCGCGCGCACGCGCGGCGCCGTCAGGCGGAGGTATGCCTCATCCGAGTCGTACGGCACCGCGACGTGCCGCAGCGACTCTCCATCGGAACGTGCCCGGCCAGGGCGCACGGGCGAAACGTAACAAGCGCTAGTGGGGCTGCGCAACGGCTATCAGGGCCACCGCGCCGAGCGCGCAGGCCACACCGGCCACCTGGATGCCCCGCAGCCGCTCTCCGAGCACCTGCCTGGCCAGCAGCAGGGTGCTCGCGGGATACAGCGACACCAGCACGGCGACCAGGCTGAGCAGGCCGTCCTGCTGCGCCAGCAGGTAGAGCACGTTCGCCGCCATGTCGAGCACGCCCGCCGCCACGATGATGCGCAGCGAGCCGGGGCCCGGCCGCAGCGTCCGCCGCATGGCCAGGGCCAGCAGCGCCACGGACGCCACCGACGACAGGCGGGCGCCCAGCAGCGGCCACAGGCCGCCGTCGTCCGGCGCCATCGCCAGCAGGATGAAGAAGCCGCCGAACCCGGCGCCCGCCGCCAGCGCGGCCGGCACGGAGGCGAGCGAGCCGCCGCGCCCCGCCGACCTGTCCTGGCTGACCAGCAGCACCGCGCCCAGCGCCAGCGCCACGCCCACCAGCGCCCACGCCGCCGGCCGCTCGCCCGTGGCGAGGCCGAACATCACGGGGAGCGCGGCCGAGGTGACGGCCGTGGTCGGGGCCACCACCGACATGACGCCCGTGGCCAGCGCCCGGTAGAACAGCACCAGGCCGGCCGCGCCGGACAGGCCCGCCGCCAGGCCCCACGCCAGCGCCGCCACGCTCACGGTGCCGGGCAGCAGCGGCAGCAGGACGAGGACCAGTGCCATGCCGGCGAGCTGCGACAGCACCACGACCGAGAACACCTGGGAGCGCTTGGTGGCCAGGCCGCCGAAGAAGTCGGCCGTGCCGTAGACCACCGCGCAGGCGGTCGCCAGGATCACCGTCACCGGTCCCTCCAGTCCAATGGATTGCACTCGTAGTACAACATAAAGGGTACATCAAGGTGTACGGAGCATTCACTAGACTGCACCGCGTGGAAGACCCGGAGCTCATCACCCAGGCCATCGCCAACAACGTGCGCGCCCAGCGCGCCCACCGCGGGCTGACGCTGGACGCGCTGGCCGCCAGGTCGGGGGTGAGCAGGGGCATGCTCGTCCAGGTGGAGCAGGGCAGGACCAACCCCAGCGTCTCCACGCTGACCAGGATCGCCTCGGCCCTGGGCGTCACCGTGGCCAGGCTGGTCGAGGTCTCCGAGGTGCCCACGGTGCGGATCGTGAGCAAGGCCGACGTGGTCACGTTCGACCAGGGGGACGTGCGGGCGCGGCTGCTGGTCGGGGCGGACGTGCCGATGATCCTGGAGCTGTGGGACTGGCGGCTGGCGCCCGGCGAGCACCACGACGGCGACGCCCACCCGCCCGGCACGCGCGAGATGCTGACCGTGCTCGACGGCGAGCTGACCCTCACCGTGTACGGCAGGAGCCACCTGATCGGCAAGGACGACGCGGTGCTGTTCACCGCCGACAGGCCCCACCGCTACGCCAACGGCGGCACGGAGGAGCTCAGGTTCGTGATGGTCGTCGCCGAGCCCCGTGACACCCAGGACCACTGACCCGCCACTCGCATGGCCACGGCCATACCGATGGCGCACGGATGACGACGCTTCACGCGCGTGGCTGGGTACATCCCTGGTGTGCGGCGAACGTCGGCAGGGGGTGGCGGGTGACTGAGGCCCGAGCGGCGGCGGAGAAGCTCCACGCGGAGCTCCATGGTCTGGGCGTCACCAGCGCGTACGAGGTCTGCGATGGGATGACCATCTCGGTGTGGATAGGGCTGGTCGTCCGTTATCGGGACGGTTTCTACCGATGGCAGGAAGGGTCGGTGAAACGTCGGCATTTGGGTACGGATCCGGTTGGATGCGCCATGCGTGTGGCGCGCCGCTACAAGGAACTGCAGGCAGATATCCCACTCTGGTGGGACGACCTGGCCAGGGAACTGCGGGGGAAACCGGTCCAGGACTATCCATGAGGTGAGCCCCCGCGCGCGGCGTTTCGGGGGGGACCATGCGCGGATGGGCTTTGCCGCTGGCCCTGCTCGTCGTGGGCGCGTGCGTGACCTACTCGGTGGCGCGCCGCCAGCAGACCGTCACGCCGATCGCGCCGTACAAGCCGGCCGTCGTCGATCCGGCGGCCCTGGCCAAGCGGCTGGCGTCGATCCAGGCCGGCTGGCCGCGCAGCCGCAACTTCGACTGCTCGAAGCTGAAGTGCGTGGCCCTGACCTTCGACGACGGGCCGGGCGAGTACACCGGCCGGCTGCTCGACCTGCTGCGTGACCGCGGCGTCAGGGCCACGTTCTTCGTCCTCGGTGAGATGGTGGCGGCCGACAAGGGCGGCCTGCTCACGCGGCGCATCGTGGAGGAGGGCCACGAGATCGGCAACCACTCGTGGAGCCATCCGCCGCTCGCCGGGCTGTCGCGCGAGCAGGTCCAGCGGCAGCTGGGGCGGACGGAGGACCTGGTGGAGAAGCTGACCGGGGTGCGGATGAGGGTGATGCGGCCGCCGTACGGGTCGACGGACGCCGAGGTCGCCGCCGAGACGCGCCGCGAGGGCCTGGCGCAGATCCTCTGGAGCGTCGACACGCTCGACTGGCGCGACCGGGTGCCCGCCCTCGTGATCAAACGCGCCTGCGCCGCCAAACCCGGCGCGATCGTCCTGATGCACGACATCCACCCGACCACCATCAAGGCCGTGCCCGCCGTGCTCGACACCTTCGCCAAGAAGGGCTACACGTTCGTCACCGTCTCGGAGCTGTACGGCAAGAAGGCGCCGCCGGTGCCCGGCCGGACCTACACCGAGCGCTGAGGCGCCGGTGGGCCGTGGCACCCTGGGAGGATGGGTTTCAGCGGCTTCCCCGACGACGCGTTCCTGTTCTACGAGGGGCTCGAGGCGGACAACTCCAAGACGTACTTCACCCGGCACAAGCACCTCTACGAGCAGGCGGTGCGCGAGCCGATGCTCGCGCTCACGGACGAGCTGGCCCCCGAGTTCGGGGCGGCGCAGCTCTTCCGGCCCTACCGGGACGTGCGCTTCGCCAAGGACAAGTCGCCGTACAAGACCCATCAGGGAGCCTTCATCGACTTCCAGCCCGGCATCGGGCTCTACGTGGAGGTGAGCGCGGCGGGGGTGTTCACGGCGGGCGGCTGCTACACGCACGCCTCCGACCAGGTGGCCCGCTACCGGGAGGCCGTGGACGAGGACCTGTCGGGCAAGCCCCTGGAGTCGATCACGTCCGCGCTCGAGGCCGACGGCTACACGCTGCACGGCGACCGGCTCAAGACCAGACCGCGCGGCTTCTCCGAGGACCACCCGCGCATCTCGCTGCTGCGACACCGGTCGCTCTACGCGGGCACGAGCTTCGAGCCGGAGCCGTGGGTGCACACGGCGGAGGTGCTGACGCGGGTGGCGCGCACGTGGCGCGCCTACGGCCCGCTGGTCGACTGGCTGTGCACCCACGTCCGGGGCAGCGAACTGCCCCGGCGCTGAGGACGCGGGGCGCCGGCCTGACAAGCCACGGGCCTGACAAGCCACGGGCCTGACGAGCCACCGGCCGCCCCGGCAGCGCCCCGTGCTCAGGCGCGCTTGGCGCGGGCGGCGGCCCGGCCGCGCGTGGGCGCGTCGAGCACGACCTTGCGGATGCGCACGGCGTCCGGCGTGATCTCCACGCACTCGTCCTCGCGGATGAACTCGAGCGCCTGCTCCAGCGAGAGCACCCGCGGCGGGATCACCTTCTCCGTCTCCTCGCTGGTGGAGGAGCGCATGTTGGTGAGCTTCTTCTCCTTGGTGATGTTCACGTCCATGTCGTCGGACCGGGAGTTCTCGCCGATGATCATGCCTTCGTAGACCTCGGTGCCGGGCGAGACGAACAGGGTGCCGCGCTCCTGCAGGTTGAGCATCGCGAACGCGGTCACGGGGCCGGACCGGTCGGCCACGAGCGAGCCGTTGTTGCGGGTGCGCAGCTCGCCGAACCAGGGCTCGTAGGCGTCGAACACGTGGTGGACCAGGCCGGTGCCGCGGGTCTCGGTCAGGAACTCCGTGCGGAACCCGATCAGGCCGCGCGCCGGGACCACGAACTCCATCCGGATCCAGCCGGTGCCGTGGTTGGTCATGTGCTCCATGCGGCCCTTGCGCACGGCCAGGAGCTGGGTGACGGCGCCGAGGTATTCCTCGGGGCAGTCGACCGTGAGGCGCTCGACCGGCTCGTGCACCTTGCCGTCGATGGTCTTGGTGACCACCTGCGGCTTGCCCACGGTCAGCTCGTAGCCCTCGCGGCGCATCTGCTCGACCAGGATGGCCAGCGCCAGCTCGCCGCGGCCCTGCACCTCCCAGGAGTCGGGCCGGTCGGTCGGCAGCACGCGCAGCGACACGTTGCCGACCAGCTCCTTGTCGAGGCGGTCCTTGACCATGCGGGCGGTGACCTTCGAGCCCTTGACCTTGCCGACCAGCGGCGAGGTGTTGGTGCCGATGGTCATGGAGATGGCCGGCTCGTCCACCGTGATCAGCGGCAGCGGGCGGGGGTCGTCGGGGTCGGCGAGCGTCTCGCCGATCATGATCTCGGGGATGCCGGCGAGGGCGATGATGTCGCCGGGCCCGGCCTCCTCGGCCGGCTTGCGCTCAAGGGCCTCGGTCATGAGCAGCTCGGTCACCTTGACCCGCTGGATCGTGCCGTCGGTGCGGCACCAGGCCACCTGCTGGCCCTTGCGCATGACGCCCTGGTGGATCCGGCAGAGCGCGATGCGGCCGAGGTAGGAGGAGGCGTCGAGGTTGGTGACGTGGGCCTGGAGCGGCGCGTTGGGGTCGTAGGTCGGCGCCGGGATGGTCGACTTGATGATGTCGAACAGCGGCTCCAGGTCGGGCGAGTCGGGCATGCCGCCGTCGTCGGGGCGCTCCATGGAGGCCCGGCCGGCCTTGGCGGAGGCGTAGACGATCGGGAAGTCGATCTGCTCCTCGGTGGCGTCGAGGTCCATGAAGAGCTCGTAGACCTCGTCCACGACGTCCTTGATGCGGGCGTCGGGCCGGTCGACCTTGTTGATGCAGAGGATGACCGGCATCTTGGCGGCCAGCGCCTTGCGCAGCACGAAACGGGTCTGCGGCAGCGGCCCCTCGGAGGCGTCGACCAGCAGCACGACGCCGTCGACCATCGACAGGCCGCGCTCGACCTCGCCGCCGAAGTCGGCGTGGCCGGGCGTGTCGATGATGTTGATGGTCATCCCGCCGTGCTTGACGGCGGTGTTCTTCGCGAGAATGGTGATGCCCTTCTCGCGTTCGAGGTCGTTGGAGTCCATGACGCGGTCGTCGACGTCCTGGTTCGCGCGGAAGGCCCCGGACTGCCAGAGCATCGCATCGACCAGAGTGGTCTTGCCGTGGTCGACGTGCGCGATGATCGCGATGTTCCGCAGGTCGTCGCGGCTGTTCAAAGGCATGATGACGTCTCGCTCTGTGTGTGGTGAGGGCGGCCGCGCGAATTCGCGGCCATATAAGTCTAGTTGATCCCCTCTGATGCGAGCGCGACCCGGGGATGGCGTACATAACCCGGGCTCCGGACTACACAGGACAACCAAACATACATAGCTGGTTGCACATTTGTGCTCATGGCAAGCGGGCTGCGTATCCCTAGATTGTCGGCATGACGTGGACAGAGCTGGTGCTGGCGGCAGTGCCGACCCGGGGGGACCAGCCGGCGGTGACCGACATCAGGACCGGTGAGGTGCTGACCTATGCCGCCTTTGCGAAACGCGTGACCCGTGCCGCGCTCGGCCTTCTCCGCCAAGGGCTGCGGTTCGGCGATCGCGTCATCGTCAACGTGCCCCTCGGCGCGAAGCTGCCCGTGGCGGTGCACGCCGTGGCCTGGGCGGGCGGCACCGCGGTGCTGGCGGCCTCGGGCCAGGCCCGCTTCATGATCACACAACGCCACTACGACCCGGCCGCGGTGAAGGTCGAGCAGGTCTTCTCGTTCGAGCCGGCCCCGGGCGCCAAGCCGTTCCACGAGCTGATCGGGGAGCGCGGCGTCGAGTTCGGCCCGCTGGCGGGCAGCGCGATCACCTTCAACGGTCGCACGTTCGACCACGACACGCTCGCCAACGACCTGCGCAAGATCGCCTCCCGTCTGGTGATCGGCAAGGACGACGTGGTGATCAGCGCGGTGAGCGAGCCGTTCAGGGGGCTCAGGCTGATCGACCTGGCGATGACGGCGGGCGCCCACGTCGTCGTCGCCCACGGGCCGAGCCTGGTGGGCTGCCGCGTGCTGGCCGCCGAGCGCCGGGCCACCATGGTGGTGGCCCCGTACGACCTGGCCAAGCGGCTGCTGGGCGATCCCGTCCTGCGGGTCGTGGACGAGCGGGCGATCGTGAGCTCGCTGGCGCTCTGACCGCGAGGGCGCGAAGGGGCCGACATAAGCTCGGATCCATGCCTTTCGCGCCCAGCTTCCCCGTCATGCTCAGGACCGACGACGGGGTCCGCATCGACGCCGCCCACACTCCCGGCACGACCTCCTCCGACACGGGGATCGTGGTCGCGCACGGCTTCACCGGGTCGTGGCGGGAGCGGGCGGCGCGCCGCATCGTGCACGTGCTCAGCGCGTACGGCGGCGTGCTCGCCTTCGACTTCCGCGGCCACGGGCGCTCCGGCGGCCGGACGACGGTCGGCGACCTGGAGATCCTCGACGTGGCGGCCGCCGTCGGGCACGCCCGCGTGACCGGCTACTCGAAGATCGCGGTCGTGGGCTTCTCTATGGGCGCGGCGGTGGCCGTGCGGCACGCGGGGCTGGTCGGTGGCGTGGACGCGGTGGTGGCGGTGAGCGGCCCGGCCCGCTGGTACTACCGGGGCACCAGGCCGATGCGGCAGGTCCACTGGGCCATCGAGCGCCCGCTCGGCCGCTGGGCGGCCCGGGTGGGCAAGCGCACGAGGATCTCCAGCGGCCGGTGGGACCCGGTCCCGATGCCGCCGCACGAGGCCGCCGGGCTGATCGCGCCGGTGCCGCTGCTGGTCGTGCACGGCGACGCCGACCCGTTCTTCCCGCTCGACCACGCGCACCAGCTGTACGAGGGGGCGCGCGAGCCCAAGGAGCTCTGGATCGAGCCGGGGTACGGCCACGCCGAGTCCGCCGCCACCCCCGAACTGGTCCGAAAAATCGGCAAATGGATCTCTTCGAACTTTTCCTGAGTTAAATGCGTCTACCTAGGGCGGATGGAAGGAAACCGCCGGGAGAAAGTCCCTGGGGAAGGAAACCGCCGACGCGGTGGACGTGGGACATACTTCTTGTAGTCAGGCGGTGTCCCAGCGTCGCGGGGGCGCGCTGGGTGCACGTCCTGCACCGGAAGGGCCTCGTGGCACCGCCACGAGGCCCTTCGCAGTCACGGGAACCTTTCAGCCGAGCCGCGCGATCGTCTTGTACTCCAGGTAGCTGTTGAGCCCCTCGGGGCCCAGCTCCCTGCCGATGCCGCTGGCCTTGTACCCGCCGAACGGCGCGTTGGTCTCCAGCATGAAGCAGTTGACGCCGTACGTGCCGGTGCGGACCTGGCGGGCCACGTCCATGCCGTGCTCGGTGTCGGCCGTCCAGACGGTGCCGGCCAGGCCGTAGTCGCTGTCGTTGGCGATGCGTACGGCGTCCGCCTCGTCCTCGTACGGGATCACCGCCAGGACCGGGCCGAAGATCTCCTCGCGGGCGATGCGCATGTCGTTGCTGACGCCGGCGAAGACGGTGGGGGAGACGTACCAGCCGCGGTCGTAGGGCCGGTCGAGGCCGCCGGTGACGACCTTGGCGCCCTCCTCCATGCCGATCCTGATGTAGCCCTCCACGCGGTCCTGCTGCCGCCTGGCCACCAGCGGGCCGATGCCGGTCGACGGGTCGGCGGGGTCGCCGACGGGCTGGGCGTTGACCATGGCCGCGACGGCCTCCACGACCTCGTCGTAGCGGTTGCGCGAGGCCAGGATGCGGGTCTGGGCCACGCACGCCTGGCCGTTGTTCATGAGGGCGGCCATGGACAGGAAGCCCATGCTCGCGGCCAGGTCGGCGTCGTCGAGGACGATGGCGGCGGACTTGCCGCCCAGCTCCAGGCTGACCCGCTTGAGCTGCTCGCCGCAGATGGACGCGATGCGCCGGCCGGCGGCCGTCGATCCGGTGAAGGCCACCTTGTCCACGCCGGGGTGGGAGACCAGGTGCTCGCCGGCCTCGCGGCCCGCGGCCACGATGTTGAGCACGCCGGCCGGGACGCCCGCCTCGGCCGCCCACTCGGCCAGCAGGTACGCGTCCAGCGGCGTCTCGGGCGCCGGCTTGAGCACCACGGCGCAGCCGGCCAGCAGCGCGGGCGCGAGCTTGGTCATCGTGACGAACTGCGGCACGTTCCACGGCACCACGGCCGCCACCACGCCCACGGGCTCCCTGCGCACGGTCAGCGGGCCGAACAGCCCCGGCCGCTGCTCCTCCTGCTCGAACGTCCTGCCCAGCTCGGCGTAGAACTGCAGCATGCCCAGCGGCTGGGGCGCCTGCGCCAGGTTGGAGAAGGTGATGGGCGAGCCCATCTCCTCCGTGATCAGGGCGGCCATCTCGCCCTGCCGCTCGTTGTAGATCGCGGCCAGCCGCCCGATCACCTCGGCCCGCTCGGCGAACGTCATCCGCGGCCACGGCCCGTGGTCGAACGCCTGCCTGGCCGCCGCGACCGCGCGGTCCATGTCGGCGGCCGTGCCGTCGGGAACCCGGCCGACCACCTCCTCGGTGTGCGGGGAGACGACGTCTATGGTGCCGGTGCCCGCCGGGGCCACCCATTCGCCCCCGATGAACAGCGTGTCGTGCTGGCGCATGTCGTGAGCCTCCCGCTTGACCGAATGCTTGCTTGCTTCAGTGACGCCTCAAGGCGACCGAACCATGTTCTGTCCGGACGCGCAAGAGGGGCGCGGCACGTGCCGCCGCGCCCCTCACGTCACCGGCGGAACCGCTAGCCGAGCAGGTGCCGCATCGAGCGCTTGACCAGGTCGGCGCGCGTGGCCGGGTCGGTCACGCTCTCGACGCCGAAGCCGAGGTAGACCGTGTCCTCGGTGACGATCCCCGCGCCCTCCTCGAACACCTGGTCCGTCCTGAACCAGGTGTTGATCGAGGGCGGGGTGCCCTCGGGCGGCGGCCCGGCGCTCCAGCCGCCCAGGTCCTCCTCGAACGAGGTCTGCCCGGCCGCCGCGCCGTCCAGCGTGACCGCGAAGTCGTCGAGGAAGACGCCGGCGCCCTGGGTGCCCCAGTCGCTGATGTAGGAGACCGACACCTCGACCTGTTTGCCGGCGTACGGGGTCAGGTCGACCTTCCACTGCTGCCAGCCGCCCGAGTTGCCGGAGGCCGCGTGCCACGCGCCGGTGGTGCCGGTCGGCTCGCAGTCCGGCCCCTGGTAGTGCTGCGTGAACGGGTGGATCTCGCGCCAGCCCGCGCCGCCGCTCGGCGGGTCGCAGCTGCTGCCGGTCTCCTGCGTGGTGTGCCCGTTGGCGTCCGGAAGCGTGGTCCAGTCGTCGCCGCCCACCGTGTGCGCCTCGACCGTCAGGAAGTCCCACGACCCCTCGGTGTCGTACGACGTCCAGAACGACAGGTCGCCGCCGCTCTTCCCGGTCAGGTCGATCGTCCTCGTCAGCCGCTTCCACGAGACGTCACTGATGCCGCTGTAGACGTCCCACGCCCCCGTGTGCGGGTCGAACGGGCCGCCCGGACGGGCCCACTTGACCTGCGCCGAGCTCGCGAACATCGGGAAGCGGTCGGCGGGCAGGATGGCGGAGGTGGCCACGAACGAGTTGGTGTGGCCAGGCTCGATCACGGCGTCGAGGCCCTCGAACGCGCCTCCCTGGCCGCGCAGCGGGAACGGCTGCCCCGTGCCCTGGTCGGTGCCCGTGTCGTCGAAGTAGACGTACGCGCCCAGCCAGTACTGCTGGAAGTCGTTGAACACCGGGATGCACGGCGGGTCGTCCGGGACCGTGCACTCGGGCTGCGCCGGCTGGTCGGGCTGGTAGTAGTAGGCGCCGTTGGCGTTGGCCGCGTACGAGGGGAACTTGCCGGCGTGCAGCAGCTTGCCGCCCTCGTTCAGGTAGTCGCGGATCGCCAGCTCGGTGTCCACGCCGCCCTTGGAGGTCGTGCCCGCCACCTGGCCGTCCGACCTCGGGATGATGTCGTCGCCCGTCTCCCAGACCACGGCCTTGTAGTGGCTCAGCACGCCGAGCGGGTGCGGCGCCCTGCGGCCCATCGCGTCCATGTCGTACACGTCCGAGCTGTAGCCGGCCGCCTTGAGCGCGGCGGCGTACTCGTCGGCGTACTTCGCCTCGGTGACGCCCTGCGAGGGGCTGAGGCCGGTGACGTCCTCGGCGGCCAGGATGAGCACCTTGCCGCCGATGTCGTCGGCGACGGTGTAGGTGAAGTCGGCGCTCTTCCTGCCGAGCGAGGCGAACCAGACCTTCACCTCGTCACCCGGCCCGGTGCCGGTGATCTTGCCGCGCAGGCGGTGGTAGTAGCGGTCGTAGCCCCTGCCGTAGCGCTCGCCGCCCTTCCACTCGGAGGTCGGCGCCGTCCTCGTACGGCCGCCGTTGACCTGGTAGCGCAGCAGGACCGGGCCGAGCTTGCGCTTGGCGTTGACCTGGACGACCTGGGTCCTGCCGTAGCTGACCTCGAACGGGTCGATCTCGAAGTCGGGAGTCGTGTTGCCCAGGTGGTTCACCGGCTCGACGGGGTTGACCGCGGACCTGGCGACGTCGAGCGCGAACGGCAGGCCCTTCTCGAACTCCGCCTGCACCAGCGCCTCGTCGTCGGGGAAGACGAACCCGCAGCCGTCGCAGCCCTCGTCCAGCTCGGGCGTCCAGGACAGCGTGCCGTACTCGGCGTGGGCGTGGTCGTTGGTGTCGCCGTTGGTGGTGTACAGCTCGGCGCCGAGATCGGGGTCGAAGCCGGGGATGGCGGGCTCGGCGTCGTTCCCCGTGATCGCTTCGTAGATCGGGTTGTCGGCCGTCTCCGTGGCGATCTGGACGCCCATCGGGTAGAGCAGCAGCGGGCCGAACGAGTGGTAGTTGAGCTGCATCTCGAACCTGACCCGGCGCATCAGGCCGACCATGGCCTTCGTCTCCGGCTCGCTGGCCGGGCCGGCGCCGCGGTAGGTCTCGCTGCTCGGGATGCTGGACGAGCCCTCCTCGTCGTAGTGGAAGTTCGTGGGGAAGTTCCGGTTGATGTCGACGCCGTCGCCGTTCGCGATCGCGCCGTCGCCGTCGTTGTCGCGCAGGTTCTTGCGCCACAGGCGGTTGCCCTCGGTGAACGTGAAGTCGTACCCGTCGGGGTTGGCCACCGGCACGAACCACAGCTCGGTCCTGTTGAGCAGGTCCCGCAGCCCGGCCCTGTTCGCGATCACGTACTTCAGCAGCCGCATGTCCACCTCGGTGGCGATCCACTCGCGGGCGTGCTGCGTGGCGGAGTAGAGCGTCGAAGGCTTGATGCCGTCGGGCAGCAGCCGGGCCCCCGTGGTGACCTTGACGGCCAGGATGTCCTGGCCCTTCAGGGTCTTGCCGATCGACTCCAGCTTGACGATGTCCCTGTTCTCTTCAGCGATGTCCCTGAGCTGGTCGGCGATGCCGCCGGGCTCGGAGTAGGACCGGTAGACCGCGTAGCCGCCCGCCGCCTGTGCCTTCGCGGCCTCGAGCTGGGTCTGGCCCTGCGGGTTGCGTACGGGCTCGGGTTCGTGACCGAGCTTGCGCAGCGCCGCCAGCTCCGTCTGGGCGGCGGTCACCTCGATGTGCTCCTTGCCGCCCGCGACCTGCTGCTGGACGACGTCGAAGCCCTTCTCCCTGAGCTTCTGGGCGGTGCCCGGCGGGCTGTCGAGCTGGTAGAGCTCGATGCGGTCGCCGGCGGGTAACGGGTCCACGGACGCCTGCGCGGTCGTGGCCACGATGGAGGTGCCTAAGCCGAGGATGACGGCGGCGGCGAGGGTCAATGATCGAGACACGGCCTGCCCCTTCGCAGAGACGAGTTCGATCGCCATCTCAGATCGTCGGAGCGATGCCGACAAGGCCCAATCTTTAGCCCGACCTTAACTCCGGCAACTCCCTCCAAATCACCAGAAACTTCGCCAAAGGTGCGGCAGTTCGGGCGTTCGGGTGACAGAGATCAAGATCATCTTCTATAGTTTCGGTCCGTCTGCGAGGGGAGGGGACGGGTGTGACAATCTGGCGGACCGCCGTTCTCGTCGCCGTCCTCGCCGGACTGCTCGGACTCCCCGTGCCACCGCCCGCCGCGGCCGATCCCAGCCCCGCCTCTCTGCGCAAGCTCACCAAGCAGGCCGAGGAACTGGAGAAGCGCTACCGCGGCCAGATCCAGAGCCTGGAGGACATCAAGCTCCAGGTGAAGCGGGCGACCACCACGTCCAGCACCCTGCAGGCCCAGCTGCGAACGGCCCAGGCGGAGGCGGCGCGCATCGCCCAGACCTCCTACATGGTGGGTCCGCTGACCACCGTCCAGCTCCTCGCGCCCGACATCGAGCCGTACGTCCTGCTCGGGCAGGCGGCCAACATGACCTACATGGCCGACGAGCGGACCAAGCGCGTCGAGAACGTCCAGAAGCTGATCGAGAAGTCGAAGCAGGCGAAGATCGCCGCCAACGACAAGATCGAGAAGCTGAAGAAGGAGATCAAGAAGCTCCAGAGCAAGCAGCGCGACGTCGAGCGCCTGCTCGCCAAGTACGGCTTCCAGCAGCCCGGCGGCTCCGAGGGCCTGACGCCGCGCATGATCTCGGTACGCGCCGACATCATGCGCAACTTCCCCATGAAGTACGGCGTCGGCTGCCTGCGCCCCGGCGACCCCGGCGAGCACGGCAAGGGCCGGGCCTGCGACTTCATGATGTCAAGGGGCGGCACCATGGCCGCCGGGTCAGACGAGGCCCGCGGCGACGCCCTGGCCGACTACCTGATCAAGAACGGCGCCCGGCTCGGCGTCATGTACATCATCTGGAAGCAGCGCTACTACGACATCCGCTCAGGGGGCGGCTGGGACCCCATGTCCGACCGCGGCGGCGTCACGGCCAACCACTACGACCACGTTCACGTCTCGGTGTTCTGAGCCTGCTCCTGGGCCTGCTTCCGGGCCTGCTTCTGGGTTTGCTTCTGGGCCCGCTTCTCGGCCCGCAGGAAGTCGCGCAGCCACCGGTAGGACGCCCTCGGGGTGCGGCTCCGCGTCTCGAAGTCCACCCGCACGAGGCCGAAGCGCTGGTGGTAGCCCTCCGCCCACTCGAAGTTGTCCAGCAGCGACCAGACGAAGTAGCCCCGCACGTCCACGCCCTCGGCCATGGCCCGGCGCATCGCCGCGATGTGCCCCTCCAGGAACGCGACGCGGTCGCCGTCGTCGAGCGTGTCCTCGGTGGAGCAGCCGTTCTCGGTGATGAGGACGGGCGGGAGTGCCGCGCCGTACCTGGCCTTGAGGCCGGTCAGCAGCTCGCGCAGGCCGTCGGGGACGACCGGCCAGCCGAACGCGGTGGTCGGGTGGCCGGTGACGCCCGCGTCCGAGAACGGCAGCGCGTCGTCCACCGGGGCGGCTATGCGGGTGGGGTTGTAGTAGTTGACGCCCAGGGCGTCGAGGGGCGTGGCGATGATGTCGAGGTCGCCGTCCCGGACGGCGTCCAGGCCGGTGGTGTACGCCGACAGGTCCGGATACCGGCCGAGGAGCACGGGGTCGTTGAACAGGCGGTTGTGCAGGATGTCGTACGCGTCCGCCGCCTTGAGGTCGGCCTCCCGCTCCGAGGCGGGCCAGACCGGGGTGCAGTTGTTGGTGATCGCCACCTGGCGCGCCCCCGCCGCTCGCAGCGCCCGGGTGGCCAGGCCGTGGGCGAGGAGCTGGTGGTGCGCGACCGGGAGGGCGCCGGTGAGCAGCGCCTGGCCGGGGGCGTGCACGCCCAGGGCGTGGCCGTAGGCCATGTGGACGAACGGCTCGTTCAAGGTGATCCAGAGCGGGATGCGGTCGGCCAGCCTTTCGGCCACCGTGGCGGCGTACTCCGCGAAAATCTCGGAAATATCGCGATTCATCCACCCGCCGCGGTCCTGCAGCGCCTGCGGCAGGTCCCAGTGGAAGAGCGTCGGCGCCGGCCGGATGCCGCGCTCCAGCAGGCCGTCCACGAGCCGTTCGTAGAAGTCGAGCCCCTTCGCGTTGACCGGACCGTCTCCCTCGGGCCGCACGCGCGGCCAGGAGATCGAGAAGCGGTAGGCGTTCACCCCGAGGCCGGACATCAGCTCGACGTCCTCGCGCCAGCGGTGGTAGTGGTCGCACGCCACGTCCCCGGTGTGCCCGTCCCTGGTGCGGCCGGGCTCGTGGGCGAAGGTGTCCCAGATGGAGGCGCCCCTGCCGTCCTCCTTGACGGCCCCCTCGATCTGGTACGCGGCCGTGGCCGTACCCCACAGGAACATCCCTGCTCCTCCCTTTTCGCCTCTTGGAGCGGAACTCTACCTATGGGTAATGGATCAGGATGGGGGCATGACGAGTACCTTGCGCCGCCGTCCCGCCCAGCGCCGGAGTATGGAGCGGGTGGGGCGGATGCTCGACGAGTGCGCGATCCTGCTCGACGAGGTCGGCTACGAGGCGCTGACGACCAAGGAAGTGGCCCGCCGGGCCCAGGTTCCCATCGGCACCTTCTACCAGTTCTTCCACGACAAGCAGGGCCTGGTGCGGGCGCTGGCGATGCGCAACCTCGAGGCGTTCCTCGCCCGGATCACCGAGCGCATCCCCGAGGCCGACCTCGCGCACTGGACGGAGCTGGTCGACCTGGCCATCGACGAGTTCGTCGACATGAAGCGCACCACCCCGGGGTTCGCGGTGGTGGACTTCGGCGAGATCCTCCTGCGGCCCGGCGGCCCCGCCGTCGAGGGCAGCAGGCAGTCGCTCGACGGGGCGCACGACAACAACGCGGTGGTGGCCGAGCGGCTGCGCGGCCTCACCCTGGAGCTCCTGGGCGCGCCCGTGGGGCCGGGGCTCGACCGGGCGCTGCTGGTGGCGGTGGAGGCGACGGACGCGGTGCTCAAGCTGGCCTTCCGCGCCGATCCCCTGGGCGACGCGGCGCTGATCGCCGAGTGCAAGCAGCTCGTCCGCCGCTACCTCGCCGACCACCTCCCCTGACCCGCCCGCGGTCGAGCCCCGCCGGGCCGGTGGGGCGGGTCAGGCGGCGGAGTCGAGGCGGGCGCGGAGCTCCGGGTCGAGCGTGAGCTCGGCCGCGCCGATGGCCTCCTCCAGCTGGGCGAGCGTCGAGACGCCCACGATCGGCACGACGCCCCCGGCCACCAGCCAGGCCAGCACCACCTGGTTCGGGGTCGCGCCCAGCTCGCCGGCGACCTCGCGCAGCACCGCCAGCCGGCGCTCGGTCCCCGGGTGGTCGTAGATCTCGGGCATCGGCCGGTCGGCCCGCGTGTACGCGCCGAACATCAGCGTGTTGTACGCCCACAGCGTCAGGTCCGGCTCGGCGGCCAGGTAGTCGAGGGTCTCGTCGGAGGCCAGCGTGTGCCCCGACTCCGCGAGCCGGGTGTGCGGCCGCGGCCGCAGGTAGGTGTGGCGCAGCTGCA
Organism: Nonomuraea phyllanthi; assembly: GCF_006334985.2. Taxonomy (GTDB): domain Bacteria; phylum Actinomycetota; class Actinomycetes; order Streptosporangiales; family Streptosporangiaceae; genus Nonomuraea; species Nonomuraea phyllanthi. The sequence continues at coordinate 208,438 of NZ_VDLX02000007.1, read as the reverse complement.
GGTGGGTGTACGCGATCCAGCCGTGCGCGGCCGAGACGTTCCTGGCCCGTTCGAGCCGCCAGGCCGCCATGTTGCTGGCCCCGGCGCGGCGGATCGTGCCCTGCCGGGCGAGCTCGTCCAGCGCCCCCAGGGTCTCCTCCAGCGGGACGGAACGGTCCTCGATGTGCGACCAGTACAGGTCGATGCGGTCGGTCCCCAGCCGCTTCAGGCTGCCCTCGGCGGCCCTGGCGACGGCGGCCGCGGACAGGCCCTCGGCCGAGCCCAGCGTCGTGTCGCCGGGGACGGTGGGCCGGGCGCCGCCCTTGGTGCTGATGAAGATCTCGTCGCGGTTGCCGCGCGCGGCCAGCCAGGCGCCGATGGCCAGCTCGCTCTCGTCGCCCGACCGGCCCTCCACCCAGAACGGGTAGTTGTTGGCCGTGTCGAGCATCGTGCCGCCGGCCTCGTGGAACCGGTCGAGGATGGCGAAGGTGTCCCGCAGGTCGACGGTCGTGCCGAACGGAATAGTGCCGAGTGCGATGTTCATGAGCCCGACTGTGCGAGCTGGAGCGCACTCCATGTCAAGCCCGTTGACCTGGAGTGGACTCCAGGTGGGATGCTAGGGGCCGTGAGTGAGCGCAGCGAGCGAACCAATGAACACAGCCGTCTGACGCTCATGCGACCGACGAGGGAGGTCGCATGAGCGTCTACACGCCGGCGGAAGTGGTCGAGGAGACCGGCTTCAGCCTCGACACCCTGCGTTACTACGAGAAGATCGGCCTCCTGGAGCGCGTCGACCGCAACGCGGCCGGGCAGCGCAGGTTCAGCGAGGAGGACATCGGCTGGCTCGGCATGGTCCGGTGCCTGCGCGACACGGGCATGCCCATCGCCCAGATGCTCCGCTTCGCCGAGCTCGTCCGCGCCGGGGACCACACGATCCCCGACCGGATCAAGCTGCTGGAGGAGCACGACCACCAGGTCCGCGGGCAGATCGACAACCTCGCGGAGCGGCAGCGCTACATCCACAACAAGATTTCCTACTACCGCAGCCTCCTGTAGCCCCGGCTTTGCGGTCCGGCTGTTAAACCAAGATCCATGGCCGGATCGAGGGCGGAGCGGATCGACGGGCCGCTGCGCCGGGTCTCCAGGCTGTGCGCGGCGATGCTGTTCCTGGTGCTGGGGCACATCACGCTCGTCCAGGCGTTCGGCTCGCAGACCCTGAACGCCGACCGCAGGAACGAGCGCCGGCTGATCACCAGGTTCGACCATCAGCGCGGCGACATCCTGACCTACGACGGCACGCCGATCGCCACCAGCCGCCCGACCGGCGGGGGCCCGTACCTGTACCGGCGGGTCTACCCGGACGGCGAGGTGTACGCGGCCGTCACCGGGCACATGTCGCTCCACCGCTCCACCGGGATCGAGCAGGCGCGCGACGCGGTGCTGTCCGGCGAGGACCCCAAGGTCAAGGTGCGGTCGCTGGTCAGGGACGGCGAGGTGGAGGGCGCGGACGTCCGGCTGACGATCAGGGACCGGGTGCAGCGGGCCGCGTACGAGGCGCTCAGGGCCACCGGGCTGGCGGGTGCGGTGGTCGCGATCGACCCGGCGACGGGGGCGGTCCTGGCGCTGGCCAGCTATCCGTCGTACGACCCGAACGCCCTGACCACCTTCGACGCCGAGCAGCTCGCCGAGACCTCGGAGCGGCTCGCGCGTGACCCCTCGCAGCCCCTGCTGAACCGGGCGCTGAACCAGCTGTATCCGCCCGGGTCCACGTTCAAGCTGGTGACGGCGGCGGCGGCGCTGGCCTCCGGCGAGTACACCCCGTCCGCGCTGGTGGACGCCCCCACCCGGCTGCGCCTGCCCGGGACCCGTACGGTGCTGCGGAACGCGGGCGGCCTGGGGTGCGGGGACGCGCGGCCGACGCTGACGTACGCGTTCCAGGTGTCGTGCAACACGGCGTTCGCCAACATCGGGCTCCAGCTCGGGCAGGACCTGCTCAGGGACCAGGCGGAGGCGTTCGGGTTCAACGCGCCGGACCTGGCGATCCCGCTGGTCGCGACCGCGAGCCGCTATCCGCGCACCATGGACAGGCCGCAGACCGCCCTGTCGGCGATCGGGCACCACGACAGCCGGGTGACGCCGCTGATGGTCGCCATGCTGTCGGCGGCGGTGGCCGACAGCGGGGTGCTGATGCGGCCGTACCTGGTGGCGGAGGTGCGGCTGCCGGACGGGTCGGTGGTCGACCGCGCCGACCCGGTCGTCTACCGCAAGGCGCTCTCGCCCGCCGTGGCCAAGGACCTGGCGACCATGATGACGGCGGTGCCGCGCCCCGGGTCCTCCGGCGGCTCGCCGTTCGTTCCGGAGGCCGCGCGCACCGCCGACTCGAAGGTCGCCCCGGGCATCGACGACCACGCGCTCATCACCGCCTTCGCGCCGGCGGACGCGCCCGAGGTGGCGGTGGGGGTGGTGCTGGAGCGTCCGGGATCGCGGGCCGACGCGGTGAGCGCGATCGTCCACCAGGTCATCCTGGCGGCGCTGGAGTGAACGACCAGGCTCTCGCCCTGATCGCTCCCCCGGGGAACCTCTCCGTAAAAAGTTATCCGTGATTACGTCTGCGATTACGTCTGGGCGCGCGGCGTAGTTGGTGACACACTCACAGTGATGCTGCGATCTGCCGACTTCAGCAAGCTGCCGGCCGAGCCCAACGCGTTCGTTGGCCGGGAGTCAGACGTTGACGAGCTCACTCACCTGATGCGCGTCTCGCGGGCCGTGACCCTGTGCGGCGCCGGCGGCATCGGGAAGACCCGCCTGGCCCTGCGGCTGGCGGAGCGGATCGCCCGCGACCACCCGGGCGGCGTGTGGCTGATCGAGCTGGCCGACCTGGAGAAGGGCGAGCTGAGGGGCTATGTGGCCGCCTCGCTCGGCATCGCGGGCGACCTGGCCGCGACGATCGGCGGCCGGCGCGCGCTCCTGCTGCTCGACAACTGCGAGCCGGTGATCGGCGAGTGCGCGGAGCTCTGCCGCGACCTGCTCGGCGGCTGCCCGGGGCTGTCGGTGCTGGCCACCAGCAGGGAGCCGCTGCGCGTGCCCGGCGAGACGGTGTGGCGGGTGCCGCCGCTGGCGGTGACCGGCGACCAGAGCGAGGCCGTGCGGCTGTTCGTCGCCAGGGCCACCGCGGCCAGGCCGGACTTCGAGCTGACCGACGAGACCCGGCCGCAGGTCGTGGAGCTGTGCCAGGCGCTCGACGGGCTGCCGCTGGCGATCGAGCTGGCCGCGGCGATGGTCAGGGTGCTCTCGGTCGCCCAGCTCGTCGAGCGGCTCGACGACCGGTTCAGGCTGCTGGCCGGAGGAGCCCGTACGGCTCCGGCCCGGCACCGCACGCTCCGGGCCACCGTCGACTGGAGCTACCGGCTGCTCACCCCGCAGGAGCGGCTGCTGCTGCGCCGCGCGGCCGTCTTCCGCTCCTCGTGGACGCTCGACCTGGCCGAGGGCGTCTGCGCCGGTGAGGGGCTGGCGGAGGAGGAGGTGCTGCTCAGGCTCTGCGACCTGGTCGACAAGTCGCTGATCGTGCTCGACGGCGAGATCGCCGGGCAGGCCCGCTACCGCCTGCTGGAGACGGTGCGCGACTACGCGCTGGAGCAGCTGGCCGAGTCCGGCGAGGAACGCGAGCTGCGGCACCGGCACCTGGCGGCGCTGGCCGCGATGGGCGACAGGTTCAGGGAGACGATCGCGCCGGGCAGGCACACGCCGTGGCCGGTGATGGAGCGCCACGTCAACCTCTTCGACGCGCTCAAGGTGGAGTTCGGCTCGGCCTGCGACTGGGCGGTCACCACCGGGCAGCCGGAGACCGCGCTCCGCCTGCTGACCGACGTGCGCTTCCTGCTGGTCGGCAGCGGCAGGAAGCTCGACATGGCCGAGCGCCTGGACCGGCTGCTGGAGCTGGACGGCCCGCAGGTGGGGCCGGCGCTGCGCGGGCAGGCCACGATCCTGCGCGGAGAGCTGGCGCTGGCCGCGGGCGACCGGGAGCTGGCCACCAGCTGCACCCGCGCCGGTCTCGAGCTCTGCCGATCGGCGGACGACGGCTTCGGCGAGGCCATCGGCCTCATCGTGCTGGCCCAGGCCACCGGCGAGCACGACGGCCTGGCGCGGGCACTGGAGCTGGCCGAGCAGGCCGGCGACCTCATCCTGCAGGCGCTGGCCCACGGTGTCGGGGCGCACTACGGGCTGCAGCACGGCCGCCTGCGCGAGGCGCGGCGCGGGTTCGAGGCGGTGCTGAAGATCGGCGTGGAGCTCGACAACCACGTCGGCCGGTCCTTCGCCCACATCGGGCTGGCCCAGGTGGCCAGGCGCTCGGGCGATCTCGAGGCGGCCAAGGAGCACTTCGAGTCGGGGCTGGCCCTGGTGCGGCACGTCGACGCCCGTCAGCAGGTGGTCAGCTGCCTGGCCGGTCTGGGCAAGGTGGCGCTCGACCGCGGTGACCTGGCGGAGGCCAGGGCCAGGCTGACCGAGGCGATGGTGCTCAGCCGCGACGCGGGGCTGCGCGCCGGCATCGCCAGGCGGCTGGAGGAGTGGGCGGCCCTGCTCGCCGCCGAGGGTGACCACACATTCGCGGTCCAGCTGGTCGCCGCCTCGGTGGCGCTGCGCGACCGCCAGCCCGACGCGCGTACCGAGGACATCCTGCGGCCAGCCCGCTCGGCCCTGGGCGAGGTGAAGGTGGACCTGCTCTGGACCGCGGGCTGGGGCATGACCGTCGAGCAGGCCGTGTCCTGCGCGCTCGACGGGGCGCTGCCGGAGCGGCCCGCCCAGCCGGCCGTCCCGACGTGCCAGGACAGCCGGCTCACGGCCAGGGAGCGCGAGATCGCCGAGCTGATCGCGAGAGGGCTGAGCAACCGCGGCATCGCCGACGAGCTGGTGATCAGCCCCGCGACCGCCGCCCGGCACGTGGCCAACATCCTGTCCAAGCTGGGCTTCTCCACGCGTACACAGATCGCCGCATGGGTGATCGAGAGCCGCTGATCCGCACACGTCTCTACACATCCCGAGGGCTTCCCGCTTACACCTCCTTATGGCCATGTCAGCGCATGTGCCACGCCGGTGCGCACGCCTACCGTTGCCATGTGTGATCGGCCGCTCGGACAAGGGCCGGTCGGCGGGGACGTCACGCGTCCCGTACGGGGCTGGGCCTCCCTGGAGGGGTGGGGGCCCGGCTCCGGGCGCGTGACAGCGGGCTCGAGCCGCGCAGGGCTCGGGCCCGCCCACACGAATGCACATCTGCTTACATAGATCGGTGGATGCCGGTCACACCCGGCCAGTCGTACGTTGGCGCATATGAAGCCCACCGCCTCGACCACCGGCACCGTGATCCACGAGGTGTTCCGCCGGGCTTACGAGCGCGGCGAGCGGCCGGCCCTCGTCGATCTGCGCGGCGGTCACGTCTACGGCTACCGCAGGCTGGTGACCGAGGTGACCCGGGCGGCCTCCGGGCTCGTACGCAGGGGGGCGCGGCGCGATCAGGTCGTGGGGGTGCACGTCTCGACGGCCGGCGCGCAGACGCTGGCCGTGCACACGGTCCTGGCGGCGGGCGGGGTGGCGGCGCCGATCGACCCCAGGCTCGACGGCGGCGAGATGGCCGAGTGGCTGCGGAAGTGCGACGCGCGCACCCTGATCACCACGCCCGACCTGGCGGAGCGCGCGGTGCGGGCGGCCGACGAGTCCCGGGTGCGCCAGGTCGTCTCGCTGGGCGCGGCGCTCGACACGATCGACTTCCGCGGCCTGCTCACGCTGGAGCCCACCGCGCTGCCCGCGCTCGACGCCAAGCGCCAGGACGCGCTGGTGACGGCGGACGGCGGCCGGCTCTCCCACGCCGGCCTGCTCGCCAGGATGGCCGAGCTGGACCTGCCGGTGCGCCTGGCCGAGTCCGACGTGGTGCTCAGCACGTGGCCGCCCGACGGCGGCGCCGACCTGGTCGCGCTGGTCGGGCTGGTGCTGTCGAAAGGGGCCCTGGTGGTCGCCGCGGGCGGTGACCACCAGGGCACCAGCTACGACTTCAGCGTCACGGTGGTGACGGGGCCGAAAGGCGCGCTGGAGCGGGTCCGCTGAATATGCGGAGCTGTTATCTGACCATCCCTTGACGGCGCGCGCCGGGAAGTGGGTTGATTGACAACGTTGTCAAATCACCTACTTCGGGGGGCTTCGAAGGGATGGTGTGCGATGCGACGGTGGTTAGCGACCGTCTCGATCTCGATCGTGAGTGTGCTCGGCCTGGTGGCCTGCGGTGGCGGCGGCGACGGGCAGGCGTCACAGGCGCCGGCCGCCGACGGCGGCAAGAAACAGGTTGAGGTCTTCTCCTGGTGGACCGGCCCCGGCGAGGCCGACGGCCTCCAGGCAATGAAGAAGATCTTCGAACAGCAGAATCCCGACTACACGTTCTTCGACGCCGCCGTGGCGGGCGGCTCCGGCGACAAGGCCAAGGCGCTGCTCGCGTCGAAGCTCCAGGCCGACACCCCGCCCGACACCTTCCAGGGCCACGCGGGCGCCGAGTTGCAGGGCTACATCAAGGCCGGCGACCTGGAGGACCTGACCTTCCTGTACGACGAGCTGAAGCTGAAGGACGTCTTCCCCTCCCAGCTCATCGACCAGATCAGCGTCGACGGCAAGATCTACTCCGTGCCGGTGAACATCCACAGGTCCAACGTGCTGTGGTACAACCCGGCCGTGCTGAAGGAGGCGGGCGTGGCCGCCGCGCCCAAGACCGTCGAGGAGTTCATCGCGGACCTGGAGAAGGTCAAGGCCACGGGCAAGATCCCGCTGTCCATCGGCTCGGAGTGGACCGCCACCCACCTGCTGGAGAACGTGCTGCTCGGCACGCTCGGCACCGACGCCTACAACGCGCTGTTCAAGCCGGGCGCCGACTGGAACAGCCCGCAGGTGACCACCGCCCTGCAGAACTTCGCCAAGATCATGACGTACGCGGGCGACCCGCAGGACGACTGGCAGCCGGCCGCCAAGCAGGTGGCCGACGGCGAGGCCGCGTTCAACATCATGGGCGACTGGGCGTACGGGTACTTCCACAACCCGCCGGAGGGCGGCCTGGGCAAGACGTCGAAGAAGGACTTCGACTGGGCGCCCGCTCCCGGGACCGAGGGCACGTACCTCTGGCTGTCCGACAGCTTCACCCTCCCCAAGGGCGCGAAGAACCGTGACGGGGCCATCGCCTGGCTCAAGGTCGCGGCCGGCAAGGAGGGCCAGGACGCCTTCAACCCGTTGAAGGGCTCCATCCCGGCCCGCAAGGACGCCGACCAGTCGCTCTACAAGGACTACCTGGCCGACGCGCTGAAGGACTGGTCGAGCAACAAGCTCGCCGGCTCCATCCAGCACGGCGTCTCGGTGAACCAGCCGTGGCTGGCGGCGATCAACGAGGCGGTCGGCCTCTACATCGCCGGCAAGGACGTCAAGGCCCTGCAGCAGGGGCTGGCCGACGCCGCCACGTCCAACGCCCAGTAGGTCCAACACTCAAGGAGCACTTATGAGGCGCGGCGGGCGGGAGGCCGCCCGCCGCGCCCCCGGGAGGGAATGCTTGTGAGGCGGGCACGCACGTGGCTGCCCGGCCTCCTCCTCGTCACTCCGTCGATCATCCTGATCGGCGTCTTCGTGTACGGCATGCTCGGCTGGAACGTCCGGCTGGCCATGACCGACAAGCACGACGAGGTGTCCGAGGGGGAGTTCGTGGGGCTGCAGAACTTCGTCGACATCTGGGACCAGCCGCGCTGGCATCTGTCGGTGAACCACGCGATCGTCTTCACGGTCGTGTTCGTGCTGGGGGCGCTGCTGCTGGGCTGGCTGCTGGCGTTCCTCATGGAGAAGGGGATTAAGGGCGAGGGGACGTTCCGGGCGATCTACCTGTTCCCGATGGCCATCTCGTTCGTCGCGACCGGCATCGTGTGGCGGTGGCTGATGAACTCGGGGACGGAGGAGCGGGCGGTCGGCCTGAACCGGCTCTTCGACTGGATCGGGCTGCCCCAGTGGCAGTGGTTCAGGGATCCGGACTGGGGGATGGCCGCGATGGCGCTCCCGGCCATCTGGCAGATGTCCGGATATGTCATGGCTTTGTTCTTGGCGGGTTTCCGGGGCGTCCCCGAGGAGCTGCGCGAGGCGGCGCGGGTGGACGGCTGCAACGAGTGGGGCGTCTACCGGTACGTGGTGCTGCCCCTGCTGCGGCCGGTCACCCTGTCGGCGCTGATCATCCTGGGGCACATATCGCTCAAGGTGTTCGACCTGATCGTGGCGGTGTCGGGCAAGCAGATCATCACCGACGTGCCCGCCGTGTTCATGTGGGTGGCGGTGTTCGACTCGCACGATCCGGCCAAGGGGGCCACGATCGCGTCGTACATCGTGGTCAGCGTGGCGATCTTCGTGATCCCGTACCTCATCTGGTCGGTTCGTAAGGAGCGGCGTTCATGACGGCGGTCGCCGGGCGCCGGGCGGGCGCGACCTGGGTGCGGTTCGGGCTGCTGGTCTTCTTCGTGCTGATCGTGCTCATCCCGATCTACGTCCTGCTGGCCACCAGCTTCAAGCCGCTCACGGAGGCCGATCCGGGACAGGCGTGGAACCTGCCGCGCACGTGGACGACCGAGGCGTGGCGGGTGGCCTGGGAGAAGCTCGCCCCCGGCCTGTGGAACAGCGTGCTGCTGGCCGTGCCCGGCTCGCTGCTGTCGTGCGCGCTGGGCTCCATGAACGGCTACGTGCTGTCCAAGTGGCGCTTCCCCGGGGCGGACGTGCTGTTCACGCTGTTCCTGTTCGGCATGTTCATCCCGTACCAGGGGGTGATGATCCCGCTGGTGCAGCTGCTCGTCGGGCTCAACGAGCTGACCGGGCTGCAGGGCGTCTTCTACGGCGGCATCCCGGGGCTGGTGCTGGCCCACGTCGTGTACGGCATCCCGATCTGCACGCTGATCTTCCGCAACTACTACGTCACGATCCCCGACGAGCTGATCGAGGCGTCGCGGGTGGACGGGGCCGGGATGCTGCGGGCGTACTGGTCGGTGGTGCTGCCGGTGTCGGGGCCCGCGATCGCTGTCGTCATCATCTGGCAGTTCACCTCGCTCTGGAACGACTTCCTGTTCGCCGTGTTCCTGACCGGGCCGACGAGCTGGCCCACGACCGTGATGCTGAACAACATCGCGGGCGCGCAGGCCACCCCGTACAGCCAGCAGATGGCGGCGGCGATCCTGGCCTCGATCCCGACCATGCTGATCTACGTGCTGCTGGGCCGGTTCTTCATGCGCGGGCTGATGGCGGGGGCGCTCAAGGGATAGCGCTCACGGCGTGGCGACGTGGGCCAGCGGCTCGCCGCGCACGTAGCGGGCCACGTCGGCGGCCACGATCGAGGCCGCCTTCATGGCCGTCTGCTTGCTGGCCCCGGCCAGGTGCGGCGTCATGATCAGGTTGGGCGTGGTGAGCAGGCGCGAGCCGGGCGGGATGGGCTCCTCGGGGAAGACGTCCATCGCCGCCCCGAACAGGTGGCCCGACTCCAGCGCGTCGCACACGGCGTCGTAGTCGAGCAGCGCGCCCCTGGCGCAGTTGACCAGCACCGAGCCCCGGGGCATGGCGGCGATCTCGGCCGCGCCGATCATGCCGGCGGTCTCGGGGGTGGCGCGGGCGTGCAGCGAGACGAAGGAGGAGCGGCCCAGCAGCTCGTCGAGCGGCACCTTTCCTGGCACGTCCACGTACGGGTCGTGCACGAGCACGGTGGCGCCGAAGCCCTCCAGCATGCGGGCCACGCGGCGGCCGATGGCGCCGTAGCCGACCAGGCCGACCGTGTTGCCCTCCAGCTCCGGTCCGACCCGGTCGTAGGTGTAGTAGTCGCCGCGCCACACGCCACCGGCCAGGTCGGCGTGCGTCTGGGGGATCCTGCGGGTGGCGGCCAGCAGCATGGCCAGGGTGTGCTCGGCGGTGGCCACCGCGTTGCGGCCCGGCGCGTAGGTCACCGCCACCCCCGCCCGCGCCGCCGCCTCCAGGTTGGCGTTGACGGGGCCGCCCCGGCTCACGCAGAACAGCCGCAGGTCGGGGGAGGCGTCCAGGACCCGCTTGGTCAGGGGCGCCATCTGCGTCACGCACACCTCCACGCCGCGCAGCGCCTCGATCAGCTCCTCCTCCACGTCCGAGGCCTCGTCCACCTCGCCCACCCGGCCGAACGGCTCGACCGGCCAGGGCAGCGTCAGCTCGCGGATGTCCACCTCGCCGGGGACCTCGCGCCTGAGCGCGTCGACGAGCAGGCGGTTCTGGACGAAGTGGTCGCCTGCGGCAAGGACTCGGATGGTCAACGAACGGCTCCAATCGGGGAGTTGTACTGCAGCAGCGCGGCCCGCCGCCCCTCGCGAAGGCGCAGTTCGGTCAGCGCGCAGTTGTCCAGGCGCGGGAACAGCCGCCGGTACTCGCCGAGCGGCACGCCGATCAGCCGGCACAGCGCGAGCCTGATGGCGGTCGTGTGGGCGACCACCAGCACCCGGCCCTCATGGGCGGCGGCGATGTCGTGGAGCGCGGCCACGAACCGCTCGGCGGCCTCGCGCGGGTCCTCGCCCCCGGGCAGCGGGTGCGCGGCCGGGTCGGACTCGAACGCGGCCCGCGCCTCGGGGAAGCGGGCCGCCATCTCGGCCGAGGTCAGGCCCTCGCCCTGGCCGAAGTCCAGCTCGCGCAGCCGGGCGTCGGTGCGCAGGTCGAGGCCCGCCTTCCCGGCGGCGGCCGCGGCCGTGACACGGGCGCGGCCCAGCGTGGAGGCCCAGACGCCGTCGAGGCCCGCCCCCACCGCCCAGCCGGCCAGCAGGGCGGCCTGGTCGTGCCCGCGCGGGGTCAGCTCCACGTCGCTGAGGCCCGCGTAGCGGTTCTCGGCGTGCCAGACGGTCTCGCCGTGGCGGACGAGCACGAGGTCGGTCATGAGGCTCCTGTCCTCTCGCGGGCGTGTCGTGCGGCGCTCGCGTCGAGCCAGCCGCGGCCTTCCAGCTCGGCCACGAAGCGCAGGTACGCCTCGCGCGAGCCGGCTCCCGACGGCTCGACCACGGCGCGGGTCCTGATCATCCGGTCGGGGTCGCCGCCCGCCAGCACGGCCATGCCGAGCGCGGGCTCGGCGTTCTCGCGCAGCGTCACGGGACGTCCCAGGACGTCCGCCCGCAACCGGGTCCAGTACGCGCTGCGGGTGGCGCCGCCGGTCAGCACGATCTCGCCGTCCACGGGGGCGCCGAGCAGGTCGAGGTAGTCGAAGCAGAGGCGCTCGACGAAGGCCGCGCCCAGCAGGATCGCCGCGTAGCGCTCCACGTCGTCGGCCGGGTCGCCGAGGGTGAAGCTCTCGGCCTCGGGAGCGGCGAACGGGAACCGCTCGCCGCGCGAGACCAGCGGATAGGTGACCGCGGGCGGCAGGCGTCCGGCCCCGGCGCCCGGCAGGTGCCCGGCGTAGCGCGCCTCGGCCCGGGCGCTGAGCGCGTCGAGATCACGGCCGGGCAGGTCGCGGGTGAGCGTGCCGGCGCCGGTGCTCGACGCGCCGCCGGGCAGCCACGATCCGTCGGGGGCCCGGTGGGAGTAGACCACGCCGAGCGGGTCGTGGATCAGCTCCTCCGTCACGCCTTTGAGCACCAGCGTGGTGCCCAGCACCGAGTTCCAGCTCCCGGCCCGCAGGGCGCCGGCGCCGAGCTGGGCGGCGCACCCGTCGGTGGTGCCGGCGATCACGGGCGTGCCGGCCGGCAGGCCCGTCTCCTCGGCGGCCGCCGCGCAGACCACGCCCAGCCGGGTGCCGGGCCGGACGACCCCGGGCAGGGCCTCCGGGGGCACCCCCAGCGCGTCCATCACCTCGGAAGGCCAGCGCTCCTCGATGAGGTCCACGCCGGTCTTGAGCGCGTTGCTGAGGTCGGTGGCCACGTCGTGCCCGACGAGCCGGCGGTTCACGAAGTCGCTCTGGTGGGCCAGGCGGGCTCCGGCCGGGGCGTCCTTCAGCAGCCACAGCAGCTTCGGCAGCCCCCAGTTGGGCTGCATGCGCCGGTAGCCGAGCCGATCCCACACGGCCGCGCCCGCCTCGTTGACCCGGTCGGCCGAGGCGCGCCGGTCGTCGTACATGAGGGCGGGGGTCAGCGCCCGCCCTCCGGCGTCGGCGAGCAGGATCGTTCCAGAGGTCGCGTCCACCGCCACCCCGGCGACCAGCGCGGGCGGCACGTCGCGCAGCGCCTCCCGGGTGGCGGCGGCCAGCTCGCGCCACCACTGCTCGGGGTCCTGCTCGTGCCGGGGCCCGTCGCGGCGGCTGGTCAGCGGGCGGCTCGCCGAGCCGAGCACCTCGCCGTCGCCGGTGACGGCCAGCGCGCGCACGCTCTGCGTCCCGAGGTCGATGCCGATCCACACGCTCACGCCGTACGCCCCCTCGACCGCAGCTCGCCCAGCAGCGGCCACGACGCCGCGTTCGTGCCGCGCAGCGTCAGGAAGTCGCCGAACAGCCGCGCGTACGCCGCCTGCCGGGCCGGGTCGGGCTCGACCGCGTCGCGCAGCCGTACGTGCCGGTCAGCGGCGGCGGCGATGGACGGCGCGGCGCCGGTGGCGGCCAGCCCCACCAGGTACGCGCCGCGCGCCCCCACCTCGGCGTCGGCCGAGCGGCGCACGGGCAGCCCGGTGATGTCGGCGATCAGGCCCAGCCAGGTGACGCTGTTCGAGCCGCCCCCGCACACGCGCAGCTCCGTCGGCGCCGCCCCGGTGGCGGCCAGGCAGTCCTTGATGACCATGGTCAGCCCTTCGAGCGCGGCCCTGGCCACGTCCTCCCGGCCGTGCTCGAACGACAGGCCCAGCAGCGCGCCGCGGGCCAGGGGGTCGGAGAAGGGCGCCCGCTCGCCGGCGGGCGACAGGTACGGCAGGAACGCCAGCCCGCCCGCGCCCGGCCCGCTCCGCCCGGCCAGCTCGCCCAGCTCGTCGGGGCCGCGCAGGCCCAGCAGGCGGCACGTCCACTGCACCACCTCCGTGCCCGCGAACGTGGGGAAGGCCCGCAGGTAGCCGCCGGGCAGCGCGATCGTGATGCCGGTCGGGTCGCCGTCGAGCGCGGGGGAGTCCACGATGACCTCGGTGCACAGCGTGGTGCCGAGGATGGCGCACGCCTGCTCGGCGGTGACCGCGCCCGCGCCCAGCGCCGTGGCGGCGATGTCGTACGGGGCCATCACGACCGGGATCCCGGCGCGCAGGCCGAGCGCCCGCGCGGCGCCGGAGGCGAGTCCGGCGACCGGGCAGGGCCGGATCGGCGGCAGCAGCCGTTCGGCCTGCTCCAGCCCGAACAGGCTCATGAGCGCCGGTGAGTACGCCCGCTCCCGCAGGTCCATGAACGGCGCCGAGGCGTCGGACTCGTCGGCGACCAGCTCCCCGGTCATCCTGGAGAAGATCCAGCCGCCGCAGGTGAGCAGGGCGGCCGACCGGTCCAGCCGGTCGGGGTCGTTCGCGACCAGCCAGGTCAGGATCGCGTGCGGCAGCCCGGAGGCGGCCGAGGAGCCGTTCAGCCGGAAGGCCTCGGCCGCCGTCCCCGATCGGGTCCAGGCGTCCACGGTGGCGGCGGCCCTGGCGTCGTTCCACAGGATCGCGGGCCCGGTCGGCTCGCCCTCCGCGTCGACCAGCCAGCAGCCGTCGCCCTGTGCCGTCACGGCCACGAGGTCCACCTCGCCGGTCCGGGCGGCGACCTCCCGCACGGTGGCGGCGACCGCGTCCCAGACGGCGTCCATGTCCTGCTCGGCGTGGCCGGGTGCGGGCCGGAGGACGGTGGTCTCGCGCCGGGCGACGAACGCCTCCGCGCCCTCGTCGTCGTACGCGACCGCCTTGATGACCGTGGTGCCCGCGTCCACGCAGATGATCGCCATCAGGCCCTGCCGTGGGAGGTCCTCGACCGGCGCGACACGGAGTCGACGACCACCGCGAGCAGCAGCACCGCTCCGGTGACGACGAATCTGATCGACGAGTCGAGGTTGAGCAGGGTCAGGCCGCTGGAGATGGACTGGATCACGATGATGCCGAGCAGCGCGCCGAACGCCGTGCCGCGCCCGCCGAACAGGCTCGTGCCGCCGATCACGGCCGCCGCGATGGCGTTGAGGTTGACGTCGCCCGCGCCGCTGGACTGGTTGGCCGCCGCGAGCCTGGCAGCGGCCAGGATGCCGCCGACCGCCGCGAACGTCGAGCAGAGCACGAACACCGAGGTGTAGACGGCCCTGACGTTGATGCCGGCCCGGCGCGCGGCCTCCACGTTGCCGCCCACGGCGTAGACGGACCTGCCCCACTTCGTCCGCGACAGCAGGTAGTGCATGACCAGCACCAGCGCGACGAAGAAGACGAACATCCAGCCCACGCCGCGCGTCTGGCCGAGATACCAGACGACGAACGCCAGCACCGCCAGCAGCGCCACGCTCCGCGCGGCCAGCATCGGCACGCCCTTCGCCGACAGTCCGGCCCTGCGCCGCTCCCGGGCGTGCAGGTAGCCGCTGGCGAACAGCCACGCGGCCGCGACCACCGCGAACGTGTACGACAACCACGCCGGTACGAAGTCGAGCTGCGCGAAGTTCACCAGGCCCGAGTCGAACGGCAGGTTGATCGAGCCCTTGGTGCCCAGCACGTACAGCTGGAGCCCGAGGAAGGCCAGCAGGCCGGCCAGCGTGATCACGAAGCTCGGCACCCCGAACCTGTTGAACAGCTGCCCGTACAGCCAGCCGACGACCGCGCCCATGATCACGGAGGCCGCGATGGCCAGCCAGACCGGCAGCCCCTGGCCCACGAACAGGACCGCGAGCACCGCGCCCGACAGGCCGCTGACCGAGCCGACGGACAGGTCGATCTCGCCGACGAGCAGCACGCACACGATGCCGAGCGCGATGATGCCGACGGCGGCGGACTCCAAGGTGAGGTTCACCAGGTTCGCGCTGGACAGGAAGATCGGGTTGAGGATCTGCAGGACCGTCCAGATGACCACGAGGCCGACCACGACCGGGATGACGCCGAGGTCGCCGCCGCGGGCCCGTTCGAGCACGTCGGCGAGCACGCCGCGCAGCCCGTCGCGGTTCTGGAGCCGCTCGTCCTGGCGATCCGTCGTCAAGGTGCTCACGACCTGGCTCCTTTTTGAACACGTCGGGACACGGCGTTGTCGGTGGCGCCGGTGATGGCGGCGATGATGTCCTCGGTGGAGACCTGGTCCACGTCGAACACTCCGTTGTTGCGGCCGAGCCGCAGCACCGCGACGGTGTCGGCGACCGCCTTCACGTCCGCCATGTTGTGGCTGATCATGATGACGCCCAGGCCGTTCTCGCGCAGCCGCTCGACCAGGTTGAGCACCTCGGCCGTCTGCGCCACCCCGAGCGCGGCGGTGGGCTCGTCCAGGATGATCACCTTCGGGTCCCCGAGCAGCGACCTGGCGATGGCCACCGTCTGCCGCTGGCCGCCCGACAGCGCCGCGACCGGCACCCGCACGCTCGGGATCTTGGCGGAGAGCTGGCGGAGCAGCTCCCACGAGCGGGTCTCCATGGCCACGTCGTTGAGGCGCAGCGGGCGGATCTCCTGGCCGAGGAACAGGTTCTGGATCACGTTGAGGTTCTCGCAGAGCGCCAGGTCCTGGAAGACCGTGGCGATGCCGAGCCGGTGGGCGGCGGCAGGGGTGGGGATCTCGACCGCGTTCCCGCCGAACGTGATCGTGCCCGCGTCCGGCGGGTGCACGCCGGAGAGGATCTTGACCAGCGTCGACTTGCCCGCGCCGTTGTCTCCCACGACGGCGACCACCTGGCCGGCGGCCACGTCGAGCTCGATGTCGGTGAGCGCGGCGACCGCGCCGAAGGTCTTGCTGATCCCGCGCAGGGACAGGACGGTCATCGGCGCTCTCCTACTTGATGCCGAGCTCTTCGCAGCCCTTGGCGTACTCGCCGGAGCAGACGTCGGCCGCCTTCATGATGCCGCTGTCGAACAGCACTTCCTTGATGTTCTCCTTGGTCACGACCGTGGGGACGAACAGCTCGGACGGCGTGTCGTAGAGCGTGGCCTTGCCGGCGGGCTTCTTGCCCTGCATGAACTCCCAGGCCGTGTTCGCCGCGGCCTCGGCCACGATCTTGATCGGCTTGGAGATGGTGTTGTACTGGTCGCCCGCGATGATCCGCTGTGCGGCGGCGATCTCGGCGTCGTTGCCGGTGACCGGGGGCACCTTCACTCCTGCGGCCTTGAACGCGGCGATCGACCCGCCGCCGGTGCCGTCGTTGGCCGCGACGACGCCCACGATCTGGTCCTTGAACTGCGTGATCTGGCCGCTCACCCAGGTCTGCGCCTTCTCCGGCTGCCAGTCGGGCGTGTCGTACTCGGCCAGCAGCTTGAACCCGCTCGGGTCGACCGCGCTGTGGATGCCCTTCTTGATCAGCCCGGCCGCCGCGTCCGTGGGCGAGCCGTTGACCTGGAGGATCCCGCCCTCGGCGTTCTCCTTCTTGAGGTGGTCGACGAGGGACTGGGCGATCATCTGGCCGATCTTCTCGTTGTCGAACGAGATGTAGTAGTCGGCGGGCGTGGCCGGGATCGGCCGGTCGTAGGCGATGATCGGCACCTGCTGCGACTGGGCCGACTTGACGAACGTGGCCGCGGCGGCGGAGTCGACCGGGTCGATCACGATGGCCTTGACGCCCTGGGCGAGCGCGGAGTTGACCTGCTGCTGCTGCTTGGCGGCGTCGGAGTCGGCGTTCTGGTAGATGACCTCGCAGGTCGGGCAGAGCTGCTTCATCTTGGCCTCGAAGAGCGGCTTGTCCTGCAGCTCGTACCGGGTGGAGGCGAGGTCGGGCATGAGGAAGGCCACCTTGGCGTTCTCGGTGCCGCCGCCGCTGCCGCCACCGGCGTCCCCGCCGCCGGAGCCGGAGCCGCACGCGGCCAGCACCGAGCCTGCGAGCACTGCCACCGCCGCCGCGGAGATCCGCGTCTTCGCTCTGTTCACGGGTTCGTTCCTCACTTGCTACCGGGAATAATGCCGCATTTCCCCCGAAACAGGACAAGCCCTCACAACAGGGCGCATCCTGTGGTGCGGCTCACGGTAGCGTGCGGCCTGAAACTTTGTCCAGCAACAATGTTCAGAGCTGGCGGGCGGCGGCGACCAGGCCCTCCGCCGTGGGGACGTCCGTGACGAGCCGGTTGAAGTAGCCGCCCCTGGCGCCCGCGACGATGGACAGCACCTTCTCGGCGCCCACCGCGACCGCGATGGTGGCCGGGATGCGGCGCAGCTCCTCAGGGCCGGGGGCGACCAGGCGCTCGCTGCCCGGGTACGTGACCGGCTCCCCGTCGCGGTCGTAGACCCGCATGCACACGTCGCCCACGGCCCGGCGCAGGCTCTCGGCGTCGCGCGGCATGAGGGAGGGCGTCATCTGCCGCATCAGCGGGGCCGAGCCGACGCCGACGACGGCGCACTTGGCGTGTGCCCACAGGTCCATGACGCGGCGCACGGACGGCTCGTGCTGGAGCGAGTAGAACAGCTCGGGGCCGGGCAGCGCGGGCGCGTAGAGGTAGGCGGGCACGCCGCCGACGCGTTCGGCCAGGATGCGGGTGGTCTCGTTGGTCTGGAACCAGGGCTGCGGCTCCTCCTGGCCGCCCACCGCCGGCGCGATCGTGACCCCCGGGTAGTGGCCGAGGCCCTCGCGGGCGCACTCGTAGACCGTGGTGCCCGACGAGACCAGCACGACGTCGCCGGACTCCAGCCCGACGGCGGCCAGCGCGCGGGTCACGGCCGGTGCCAGCCACGGGCCGAGCGCCGGCCCGCTGACCTTGGGCACCAGGTAGACGTGCCGCAACCGCAGCGCCCGCGCCACCTCGGCGGCCAGCGGGCCGTCCTCCAGCGTGGCGGGCCGGTGCACCCTGATCTCGACGATGCCCTGCCTGCGCGCCTCGGTGAGCAGCCGGCTCACCGTCGCCCTGGAGACGCCGAGCCGCTGGGCGATGTCGCCCTGGGTGGCCTCCTCGACGTAGTACTGCTGCGCCGCCGCGTACATCAGCTCGAGAGGGAACCTGCCCTGCGTCTCGGGTGCGACGTCGGCGGCATTCATGCGGACGCTCCTGTGAACATTTTTTCTGAACCGATGCGCCAACGACTATAGGCGGGGCCGTGTCCGGCGGTCCAGTTGGCAAGGCTAGCGGTCGGCCGGGCCGTCCGGGAGCATTCCCTGGGCGTGACGACCACGCTCCGCGTATGATCGGATGCGTAAAGTAGTGCCCAGGCGCCGGTGTGGGAGGGGCAATGTCGAGGGGGATCCTGATCGCGGCTGCCTTCGGTCTCGTGGTCGCGGGCACGGCGCCGTCCACTCCCGCGGAGTCCACCGTCCTCACCTGCGACGGCCTCGTGCACCTGCGCGATCGCGAGCTGGGCATCGCGGCGTGCACCAACCCCACGGACGAGACCTGGCAGTTCCGCGCCGTGGTGGTCTGCGGGCGGGCGCTCGACGTGCGGGGCGACTGGGTGACGCTGCCGCCCGGCGCGCAGGGCATGTCCCAGGGGCGCTGCGGCGGCACCGTCACCGGCGGCGTGGGCGGCGTCGACGTGGAGGAGCGGCGCGCCTGAGAGGTCCGGCGCTCGTCGTCTGCGAGCGGTCAGGCGGGCGGGGGGAGCTCGCCCGAGCCGCGGGCGACCAGCCGTACGGGCAGTTCGACGTGCTGCGGCGGGCCCGCGTCGCCGCGCAGGCGGCGGAAGAGCAGCTCGGCCGCCACCCGCCCCATCGACGCCGGGTCCTGCGCCACCACGCTCACCTTCGGGTCGAGCAGATCGGCCAGCTCGAAGTCGTCGAACCCCACCAGGGCCACCCGCCGCCCCGCCAGCGCCCGCAGCGCGGTCACGGTGTAGCGGCCGTTGCCGGTGAACAGCGCCGACGGCGGGCCGTCCAGCGCGGCCATGCGGGCGAGGGCCGCGCGCACCCCCTCCAGCGAGGGCGGCCGCATCGACACCAGCCGCTCGTCGTACAGCCCGCCCATCGCCTCCCGGTAGCCCTTCAGCCGCTCGGCGGCGGTGAAGATCTCCGGGGCGTCCCCGAGGAAGGCGATCCTGTGGTGGCCGTGGCCCATGAGGTGGCGGACCGCTCGCACCGCGCCGCCCACGTTGTCGGCCAGCACCGTGTCGACGTCGATCCCCGCGCCGGGCGGCCGGTCCGCGAAGATCACGGGCGTGCCCGCCTCCAGCTCCGGCCGCAGGTAGGTGTGGTCCTCCCCGGCCGGCACCACGATCAGCCCGTCCACCCGCCGCGCGCAGAACGTCTCGACCAGCTCCCGTTCCCTGCCGGGCTCCTCGCCGGACGAGCCGCTCAGCAGCAGGCACCCGTGCTCGATGACGATGTCCTCCACCGCCCGGCTCAGGCCCGAGTAGAACGGGTCTGCGACGTCCCCGATGACCAGCCCGATCGTGGCGGTCCTGCCCCTGCGCAGCATGCGCGCGCTCTCGTTGCGGCTGTAGCCCAGCCGGTCGATGGCCGCCCGCACCCGCTCGGCCGTGACCGGGTGGACGCCGGGCTCGCCGTTCACGACCCGCGAGACGGTCTTGAGCGCCACGCCCGCGGCCGAGGCGACGTCCTTCATCGTCGGTCTCACGCCAGGATCATTGCTCAACCCGGCCTGGTAGACAACGTTGTCAAGGGCTTATGCGAGAGTGGTCCCCTATGTCGTTGAGATCTGCCGTGCTGGTCGCCGGGTTCGTGCTGGCCGCGCTCAACCTGCGTCCCGCCATCGCGGGCGTCTCCCCGCTGCTCGATGAGATCATGAGCGACGTGGGGCTCTCACCCGCCGGCGGCGGGGCGGTCACCACGGTCATGGTGGTCTGCCTGGGCGTGTTCGGCCCGCTCACCCCGGTGCTCGCCCGGCGCATCGGGCTCGACCGCACGCTGCTGGCCGGCCTGCTCGTCATCGCGGCGGGCGTGACGCTGCGCGGCCTCGACGGCGCGCCCGTGCTCTACCTCGGCTCGGCCCTGGCCGCCATCGCGATCGCGGTCATGAACGTCTCCATGCCCGCCGTCGTCAAGCAGCACTTCCCCGGCCGGGTCAACCTCATGACCGGCGTGTACGTCTCCGCGGTGGTGGCCGGCGCGACCCTCGCCTCCGCCGTGGTCATCCCCGTCGAGCGCGCCACCGGGTACGGCTGGCGCGGCGTCTCCGCGCTGCTCGCCGTGCCGGCGCTGCTGGCCGCGCTGTTCTGGCTGCCCCAGGCGCTGCGCGGGCGGGGCGCGGCGGCCAACGGTCCCCGGCCGTTCGCCGCGGTGCTCAGGAGCCGCGTGACCTGGTACGTCACCGCCCTCATGGGCCTGCAGTCGCTCACCTTCTACGTCATGCTGGCCTGGCTGCCGACCATCTTCCTGGAGGCCGGCCTCCCCGCCGACCAGGCCGGATACCTGCTGAGCCTGACGAACCTGGTCCAGGTGGCCACCTCGCTCGCCGTCCCCGTGCTGGCCGGCAGGCGGGAGTCGCAGGTGCCGTACGTGATGGGGGCCGGCGTGCTGACCGTGCTCGGCTACCTCGGCGTGCTGCTGGCGCCGGCGACCGCGCCGTGGGCGTCGATGATCGTGCTCGGGATCGGCCAGGGCGCCTCGTTCGCGCTGGCGCTGCTGATCATCGCGCTGCGGCCCGCCGATCCGGACGCCGTGACCGCGCTGTCGGCCGTGGCCCAGTCGGTGGGATACGTGATCGCGGCGCTCGGGCCGCTGCTGTTCGGGCTGCTCCGGCAGGTTTCCGGGGGCTGGACGGTGCCGCTGGCCGCGGGGCTGGGGGTGCTGGTGGTGCAGCTCGTGGCCGGCTGGTTCGCCGGACGGCCTGCTACATTAGGTAAGGCTAACCTATAGGGAAGGGGCCGGCATGCTCACCGAGACGCTCCAGCGGGTCGCCGACGGGCGCGGCGGGGTGCTCGGGGTCGAGCCCGGCCTGGTCATCGAGCCCGACGCGAGCTGGACACCGGTCACGGAGCTGCTGCGGGAGCCGTACGCGCCGCTCGTCGAGCTGATCGACGCGACGGCGGCGCGCTGGAACGCGCCACGCCACGTCGGCGCCGCGCTGTTCTGGAAGACCTACACCTACTGGCACACGCTGCCCATGGCGCTCGGGTGGGCACTCGACGGACGGGTGCCGGTCATGCGGCTGCCGGAGACGTACGTGAAGGCGTCGGAGGCGGGCGTGAGCGTCGCGGCGACGCGCGTGAGCTGGTCCGCCGGCGCCGGGGCGATCCGCGAGGCGCTCGCCGAGTCGCAGGCGCCGCTGGTGCGGGTGATCGGCTCCATCGCGAAGGTGGGCGAGCGCACGCTGTGGGGCTCCACGGCGGAGGCGTTCGCCCACCCGCTGACCTCGATCGTGCCCGGCGACTACCTGCGCCTGCTGGCGGAGATCGGCGCGCCGGTCGACGGGCTGGTCGAGCCCGCCGGCGACGGCTACTTCCGCAGGACCTGCTGCCTGTGGATCGCACTGCCCGATGCCGAGCCCTGCGGAAGCTGCTGCGTGCTCAGGCCACGACAGCGCCGTCCAGCGGCCTGAGCTCGTCGGCGTAGCTCACCGACACCCGGCGCATGACGCCGGTGCCGTCGATCGAGTACTGGCCGAGCCGCCACAGCGGCGGCGAGTAGGCGTGGATGGAGACGCTGGTGTCGATCGCGCCGCTGAGCCGGTGGATGTGGTCGGGGCCGAACGAGAACGACTGCCCCTCCGACACCACGGTCTCCAGGTGCTCGCCGCCGATGCGCGGGTTGCACTCCAGCAGCACCCCGCGCACCACGTGGACGGCTCCCGAGGAGGTGTCGTGGTCGTGCCAGCCCGTGTCGTCCTCCGGGCGCCAGCAGAGCAGCCAGACGTCCACGTACGCGTCGCGGTAGAGCGAGGCGTAGTGCCTGCCGCCCCCTTCGGGGAAGGCCACCTGGTCGCGCCACTCCTCAGGGCGGGAGGCCAGCTCGTCCACCAGCTCGCGCAGCTCTCGGCGGTCGAGCGCGCGCTCGGGGAGCCGGGCACAGGTGCCCCCGTCCTGGATCTGGTTGGTGCTCACGTACGAGTCTCCTTTCTGTTCAGCAGACGACGGGGGTTGACGACCCGGATGGCGTGGCCGGCGGCCGCGCCCAGGCCGGGTTCGGGAGCCTTGGCGTAGGGGGCGTCGGAGCCGTTGACGACGACGTCGATGCCCAGCTCGCGGACGATGGCGTCGATCGCGCGCGGGCCGTAGGAGGAGGTCTCCACGAAGCAGCCGGGGTCGACGAGGCCGCGGCTGCCGCCGCCCCGGGCGATCAGGCGCTCGGAGTGCAGCGGGGCCAGGCCGGCGAGCGCCGCGAAGCAGACGCGCAGATCGGGGTGCCGGGGGCGGACCACGGCGTGGAAGTGGTGCCAGGCGGCGTGCAGCTGCTGCACGTACGGCACCACGGCGGCCCACCACGGTGGGGCGCCCGGGTGCTGGACGGCGGGGCCGGGGTGGACGAACAGGGGGAGATCCCTGGCCGTCAGCACCTCCAGCAGCCGGTCGTCGGGCAGGACGGTCGCGGGGACCTGCAACCCGGCGAGCCCCCGGTCGAGGTCCTTGGCCAGGCGATCGGGGTCGGGCTCGCCGAGGCACGTGGAGGCCCAGGCGCCGAACGGCTCGCCGAGCGCGAGCGCGCCCTCGTGATAGGCGTCGATCAGCGGCCAGGCCTCCTCGGGCGGCAGCAGCTCGACGCCGAGCGGGCTCGACATGGACACCAGCGCCAGCTCCAGCCCGGTGGTGTCCCTGCGGTCCTCGGGGTCGATCTCGTACGGCGGCTCGCCGTCGAGGAGCAGCGTCCAGCCGTCGACGCGCGGCGGCGAGGTGCGGGCGCGCAGCGCGTCGACGAACGCATGCGTCCACACATGCAGGTGCACGTCGACGCTCACGGCTCCTCCTCCCCTAATTCCCTACCCACATTACATGTAAATCCGGCTGTGCTGCGGCGCGACACTCGTGAAGCGTTTCAGTGATACGGTTCAGTGAACCGCTTCACAGACCCCTTGTCAACGGTCGCGAAGCCCGTTCCGCAGGGGCGCGCGCGAGCGACCCGGCGGCGGAAGATGGGTTCTGTCGCCGCCACCCAATAGGCTGGCTGAATGCCTCGAAAGAGAGCCACGATCCGTGAGGTCGCCCAGGCGACAGGACTCTCGCCCGCGGCGGTCTCCTACGCGCTGCGCGGACTGCAGGTGTCCGAGGAGACCATGGAGCGGGTGCGCGCCGCGGCGGCCGAGCTCGGCTACGAGGCCGACCCCATCGCCAGGGCCCTGGCCAGCGGGCGCACCGGCATGATCGGCCTGCTGTGCGGCTCGCTGGAGGATCTGTGGCAGCAGTCCCTGGCGGTCGGCATCAGCAGGGGTCTGCGGGAGAAAGACCGCTACGCCCTGATCCTCGACGCCGTCGGCGACCCCGCCCGCGAGCGGGCCTTCGCCCAGCGCCTGCGCGACCAGCGGGTCGACGGCCTGATCGTCCAGCCGATCGACCCGGCGGCGGCGTTCTGGGCCGAGCTGTGCGAGTCGCTGCCGGTGGTCGCGATCGGCGACTCCATCGCGGGCACGGCCGGCGAGGTCGTCTTCGACAACCGGCGCGGCGTCACCATGGCCCTTGAGCACCTGCGCGACCTCGGCCACCGGCGCCTCGCCGTCCTCACCTCCACCCGGGCCAGCACGCCCGACCGGCCCGCCGACGTCCACGTCACGGCCGAGGCCGACCGGCTCGGGCTCGACATCGAGGTCGTCACCGCGCCCCACGGGCTGGCCGGCGCCACCTCGGCCGCCCGCGACGTCCTGGCCGGCCGCCGGCCGACCGCGGTGTTCTGCTTCGCCGACTCCATCGCCTACGGGGTCTACGCCGCCGCGCAGGAGCTCGGGCTGTCCGTTCCCGGCGACGTGTCGGTCATGGGATATGACGACCACCCGATGTCGGGGCTGCTCTCGCCGGGGCTCACCACCGTCGACTGGGACATCGACGGGATCGTGCGGGCGGCGGTGCGGCTCATCTCGGCGGCCACGGACGGCGGCACCCGCCGCCGGCGCGTCGTCCAGGCCCCGACCCTCCGCGAGCGCGGCTCGGTGGCCCGGCTCAGCTGACCGGCCGCACGGGGCTTCCCGTCCGGTGGCCATGCCGGGCAGGGGGCTCGCGACTGGGCGTCCGGCGGCCTCGCCCGGCTGAAGGGCTCGGAGCCTCGCGTCCAGTGGCCTTGCCCGGCTGAAGGGGCCCGGTGGTCTTGCTCGGTTGAGGGGGAGTGCCGGGCTTCACGTCCGGTGGTCGGGGGCCCGCTGATCCGAGGGCCCGCGAGGCACGGCGTGCAGCAGCGAGCGCAGCAGCCGCCCGGCGGTGGCGGGAGACACCTCGCCGGGCGTGTTCGTGAGCTGGGAGGCGAGCCCGTCGACGAACGTGTGCAGCAGCGCGGCCCAGACCTCCACCTCGGCGTCGGGATGCGGGGCCGTGGCCTGCCCCGCGTCGCGGACCGGCTCGTGCCCGAGCAGGGCGGCGACGCATTGGCGGTGCAGCGCCCGCTGGTCGTTCCACGTCACGGAGCCGCCTTCCGGCGGGTGCCGGCGCTCCCAGGCCACGATCGCCGACCACAGCGCGTACTCCTCGCGCCGCTCGGCATCGAGCGGCAGCAGCTCCTCCACGATCGAGGCGACCTGCTCGACCACCGATCCCTCGGTGCGGGGCCGCTGGACGCGCGGGAGGACCCGCCGGCGGAGGGCGTCGGTGGTGGCCCTGACGACGTAGGCCTGCAGCTCGTGCTGGTTGCCGAAGTAGTGGCGCAGTGACCCGGTGGACCAGCCGGCCTCGGCGGCGACCCCGCGGACGGTCACGCCGGCGAGCCCTTCGCGCAGGATCACCCGGATGGCGGCCTCGCCCAGCTCGGCTCGTCGCTGGTCATGGTCAACGAGTCGCGGCACGCCCACATGCTAACACGCCTGTGCTAGCATAACTAACACGGGCGTGTTATTACGGCTCCTTGGCCTCCGGAAGGGACGGGCATGTCGATCGCGACGATCGGGGCGGTGTTCGGCCTGGCCCTGCTCGACACGCTGAGTCCCACCGTGATCGGGGTGAGCCTCTACCTGCTGCTGGCCAGGCCCCGCCGGATGGGCGGGCTGCTCGGCGTCTACCTCGGGTCGGTCGCGGTCGCGTACTTCGCCCTGGGCGTGCTGCTCATGCTCGGCCTGGGCGCTCTCGTGCCCGCCGTCGACGACACCGTGTGGGCCTGGGCGCAGGCCGCCTTCGGCCTGGCGCTCATCGTGGGCAGCTACTTCATCCCCGACAAGGATCCCGAGCGCGCGTCCGTCGAGGCGCGGTCCTTCACCGTGCGCGCGATGCTGCTGCTGGGGCTGGGGACGTGGCTGTTCGAGTTCGCCACCGCCGTTCCGTACTTCGCCGCGATCGGCATCATGACCTCGGCCGGCCTGTCCGCCATCCAGTGGGCGCCGCTCCTCGGCGGCTACGTGACGATCATGGTGCTGCCCGGCCTCCTGCTCCTCGCCGCCTGGGCCGCGCTGGGCGAGCGGACGCGCGAGCGGTTCGAGCGATGGCGGGCCAGGTTCTCCTCCGGGTCGCGCGGCGCGCTGCGGTGGATCGTCGGGATCGCCGGAGTGCTGATCCTCCTGGACGCGGCGCCGGACCAGATCACGATCACACTGGGTGGGGGTTGATCGCGCGGCGGGAGGCGTCGAGGTCGTCGGTGAGGGGACGGTCGGGGCCGGGGCCCCGGAGCGCGCGGCCGGCGGCGGCGTGCTCGCAGGCCAGGACGATCTCCAGCGGCTCCAGGCAGCGCAGGGTGTGGCGGGCGGCCTGGGTGGCGAAGCCCGCGTGGTCCTCCGTCCCCAGCGAGATCACCGCCGTGCCCGTCGTCACCGGGCCGGCGAGGTGGCGGAGCTCGGCCAGGGCGTCCTGGGCCACGTACTCGAGGATCAGCGCCCCCGAGGCGCCCGGCCGGTCGGCGAGGAACGGGTGGTGGCCGGTGTAGGCGGGGTCCATGAGGGTGGCCAGGCGGGCGGCGCTGAGCTGGGCCGTCTGCACGAGCGCGGCCCGCAGCGCGTCGAGCGCCAGCGCCACGGGGGCCGAGTGGAAGTTGCCGTTGTGCCAGGCCAGGGAGCCGGAGATGAGGGGGTTCTCGGCGGCGGCGTTGAGGTCGGTCTCGACGGCCGCGGCCGCCCGGTCGAGCACGTCCATGGCGGCGCCGTGCACCTGGGCGAAGGCGCGGTAGGCGTACGGGTCCTGCACGCGGGTCGCCAGTTCGTGGGTGAGCAGGCCGCGCAGGCGCGCCGCCACGGCGGCCTGACCGGGGTGCGGCCGGGCCTCCTGCACGGCGGCGGCCAGCGGCTCGGCGGAGGCGTCCACGGCGGCGAACGACAGGGCGGCGGCGTCCACGGCCGCCTCCAGGAGCAGGCGCACGCGGTGGCAGGCGATGGCGGCGTCGGCCAGCGTGGCGGCACCGGAGCTGATGAACGGCAGGGAGTCGCCGGAGGTGAGGGGATGGCGGGGGCCCGCCCCCGCGGGGAGTGGGTGGTCGTGGCGCCAGGGGAGCTCGCCCAGCAGGCACAGCGCGGTGGTGGCGAGGGCGGTGAGGTCGCCGGTGCCGATGGCGCCGTACGTGCGGACCGGCGGGGTGAAGCCGCCGTTGATCGCCTCGGCCAGCACCGGCAGCACGGCCGGGTCGACGCCGGAGCCGCCCGCCAGGAGCTGGTTGAGCCGGACCACGAGCATGGCCCGGGCGCGGGCGGGAGGGACGAGCGGGCCGGCGCCGCACGCGTGGCTGCGGAGCAGGTCGAGCCCCGGCTCCTTGACGACGACGCCGCGGTTGGCGCCGACGCCGGTGCTGCGGCCGTACACGGGGCCTTTCAGCTCCTGGGCGGTGGCCCAGGCGGCCCGGGCCCGATCGAGGGAGGCGATCGTGACCCGGACCCCGCCGTACGCGGCCTCGTGGACCTGCGCGCAGGTCAGGCCGGCACCGTCGAGCTCCATGGAGGGTTCAGTCGCCGTCGGGGATGACCAGGCCCAGCAGCCAGCTCACGACGCTGACGATGATCGCGCCCCAGAAGGCGGCCGGGTAGAAGTTGTCGACGTGGAAGGGGATGTCCACCTGGCCCGCGATCCAGCTGGTCAGCAGCAGCATGGCCGCGTTGATGACGAGGAGGAACAGGCCGAGGGTCAAGACGATGATCGCGCACCCGAGCGCCTTGACGATCGGCTTGACGATCGCGTTCACGAGGCCGAAGATCAGCGCCACGATCAGCAGGACGCCCCAGTACTTGGCCGAGTTGGTGGCGGTGCCGACCTCGATGCCGGGCACGAGCTGGACGGCGACCCAGAGGGCCACCGCCGCCGCAATGGTTCTGATGATGAATCTCACGCTGCTTGATCCTCCCACTTGGTCTCGGCACTTCGATAGTGGCGCAGGCTCCCCGATTGTGCGCGGCTACCGGGCGTAGTCACCGGTTATCGGCGGCCCAACTCGGGCAGAGGGCGTCGGGGGAGGGAGCGAGATGGACGCGAACGGGCTCGAGTCGTTGCCGGCCGACGAGTTGCACGATCGTGCGGTGCGCTACGCCGTACGCCACGGAGACCTGGCGTTTCTCTGGGACCTGCTGAAGATCATCCCGGCCGCCGAGGCCGCGAGCGGTCACGACACGGCTACCGCCAACGACCTCAGCAGGGTCTCGGCGCTGCTCAGCGACGCCATCGCCTCCGGCGAGGGGCGGCTGGGCGAGGCGCTGCGCCCGATCTACATCGAGTATCTGCGCAAGCACCCCGACGCCTGACCCGGGGGCTCAGCCGGCCAGGCGGGCGTCCGCGCCGCTGTAGGCGGCGAAGCCGGGCGTGGTGACCTCCTGCCCGTCGCGGGTGACGATCATCGTCTGGTACGGCCCGGCCGCCGCCAGGTCGGCCGCGTAGCGCCTGGCCAGGATGGGGCCCATGGCGTAGATGGCGGTGGCGTACGCGTCGGCCACGCCGAGGTCGGGGCCCAGCACGGTGACGGAGCCCAGGCCCTCCTCGACCTTCCCCGTGCGCGGGTTGACGACGGGCGAGCCGCCCGAGGTGGCGATGCCGAGATCGTGGGCGAAGACGACCTTGCGCACGATGTCCCTGCGCGGGTCGCGCACGCCGATACGCCAGCGCTTGCCGGGGGCGGCCGAGCCGCGGACCCGGATGTCGCCGCCCGCGCTGATGCGGTGGTCACCGGCGCCGGCGTTGACCAGGGCGCGCGAGAGCCGCTCCAGGGCCCAGCCCTTGATGTAGCCGGACGGGTCGACGACCCCGTCCATGCGGGTCTCGAAGTAGCCGCCGGTGGCCTCGCTGAGCTCGTCGCAGCGGTGGAGGACCTCGACGAGTTCGGGGACCTGCCTGAGCGTCAGGCCGCGGTTGAGCCGGGAGATCTGGCTGTCCTCCCTGGCGGGGCTGAAGGTGTCGGCCACCCATCTCAGCCAGGCGAACGCGTTGTCCAGCAGGGGCACCATCTCGCGTGCCGGGAGGGCGGTGCGGATGTCAACGCTGACGGGCAGGCCCATGACCATCTCAGTACGGGCGCTTCCGGGGAAAGTCGTCACCTTTGCCTCCTTGTCCGCAGCCACCGTCGCACATGGCGCGTAATGCGAGGTTAAACCCTTTGCTGGGATTTGAAATGGATCTGTGATCTTGGCACCGCGAGGCGTGACAACGCCCCGCTGACGTACCGCTTGAACGGCCTCGGACCGGCCACCACCACCTCGCGCTCGGCGATGTCGGGGATCTCCCGGCCGAGCCCGGAGGCGCTCAGGCGCTCCTTGGCGCGCGGATCGTGCTCGGCTCCCTCGACCAGGATGACACCGTGGCGGGCGGCCAGGTCGCGCAGCTCGTCGGTGGCGCGCTCGGTCCGGTAGACGGCCACGGTGTCGCCCGCGCCCTCCAGGCGGGCCCGCAGGGCGGACGGGTCGAGACCCGTGGCGATCAGCAGGCTCGGCCTGGGCGCGCCGGCGACGTGGTGGCTCTGGATCGCCATGACGGCCGCCATCGCGTACAGGATGAGCGAGCCGGCGCGGCTGAGCCCGGTCACGTACGCCGTGGAGCTGAACTGATGGGCCACCAGCAGCGCGCCGGCCAGATAGCCGCCGAGCCGCAGCCGCTGCCTGGCCTCCTCGGTGCGGAGGTAGTCGGCGGCCTTGACGGTGAGGAAGCCGAGCGCGACGAGCAGCGCCGCCGCGGCGTACGCGGTGGGCCGCCACGGGTAGCCGAAACCGGGCTGGATCGCGCCGAACTCGGCTACCGCGACACCGCACCAGAAGAGGACGGGACCGTGGTTCGCATTCGCCTCGCTAGCCATGCCTTCACCATGCTGAATGAACATTAAAGGTTTCTGAGTAGGGTCTGAGACATGGCTAACGTGCGTGTCGAGCGAACAGAGGACGGCGGATTCCGGGCCACCAACGCCCGCGGCGCCGAGGTGAGGATAGGCGGCGCCGAGGACGGGGTGTTCACCCCCGTCGAGTTGCTGCTGGCCGCCGTGGGCGGGTGCAACATCGTGACCGTCGAGCCGCTGACCGCCAAGCGCGGTCACCGCTTGGTGCGCCTGGCGATGACGGTGCAGGCGGAGAAGGTGGAGCCGAGCAAGCTCGGTCCGGTGACCGTGACGTACGACGTGGAGCTGCCCTCGGAGGACGCCGGGGAGGTGTTCAGGGCGGTCGCGGAGCGGGTTCACGAGAAGTACTGCACGGTGAGCAGATCGTTGCAGGAAGGAACAGAGGTTCGGCTGGAGGTTCCGGAGTCGGATTAAACAGATATTCGACCCCGTTATGACGCGACCGTTGCATTCGTCTCGGTAGCGTTGTAGCAGGTCAAGAGACCAGCGAACCTTCACCGAAGCGGACGCGGAGGGGGACCGCGGTTCGCCAGTGCGGGACCGCCGGTGTTTTTGGGGGAAGACACCGGCCTGGACCGCCGCCGATCGGGCCGGGCAGCTTTGGGGGAACTGCCCGGCCCGATCTATGCGTATCCTCCGGTTTCGTGAAGAAAGTTCTCATTGACTGCGACCCCGGCATCGATGACGCGCTCGCCCTGGCGCTGGCCGCCGGATCCCCCTCCCTCGACATCGTGGGCGTGACCACGGTGGGCGGCAACGTCGATCTCCCCCTGACCACGGCCAATGCGCTGGCGCTGCGCGAGTTCCTGGAGCTGGGCGACGTGCCCGTGACGCCCGGCAGCGCCGGGGCCCTGATGCGCGAGACCGTGCGCGCCACCCGCGTGCACGGCACGACAGGGCTCGGCGACGTGGTCCTGCCCGCGCCGGTCCTCGGCCCCGCCGACGGGCACGCGGTCGACTTCATCGTGGACGCGCTGAAGTCCGCCCCGGGCGAGATCACGCTGGTCGCCGTCGGCCCCCTGACCAACATCGCCCTCGCCGTACGCCGCGAACCGCGCGTCGTCGAGTGGGCCCGCGAGCTGGTCATCATGGGCGGCTCCTACACGCGCGGCAACCACAACCCGGCGGCCGAGTTCAACATGCTGGCCGACCCCGAGGCGGCCGCCATCGTGTTCGGCGCCGGGTGGACGGTGCGGATGCTCGGCCTGGACGTGACGCTGACCGCCACGATCACCTCCGGCGTGCTGGACCGCATGCGGCCCCTCGGCCGGCTGGCCGACCTGCTGGTGCCGGCCGCGCAGTTCTACGGGGTGGTGACGGCCGAGGGCGGGCCGGCCATCCACGACGCGTGCGCGGTGGCGTACGTGCTCGATCCCGCCCTGTTCACCTGCGTGCCGGCCGTGGTGAACGTGGAGACCGCCGGGCAGTTCACGCGGGGCATGACGGTGACGGACTTCCGGGTGGACCCGGCGGAGGCGAACGCGCTGGTGGCCACGGCGATGGACGTCAAGGGGTTCTGGGACCTGGTGCTGGGAGCGTACGAACGGCTGGCCCAGCGGCTCGGATGATGGTGTGCGGGCAGTGCTCGGCGGCTGATACAGTTACCTCTGTTGCGCCGCTAGCTCAGTTGGTCAGAGCAGCTGACTCTTAATCAGCGGGTCCGGGGTTCGAGTCCCTGGCGGCGCACCTCGATGAGCAGGGCGTCCACCGGTCACGGTGGGCGCCCTGTGGCGTTCCCGCCTCCCCTGACTTCTCCTGACAGCGGTCGGCGGGCGCCCCTAGGATCGCTCGCATGACTGCCTCTCGTGTTGACTGCTTGCAGCGGATCATCGCCTTCCGGCTCAGCCGAGGGGAAACGCTCACCCTTCCCGCCCCCGGCGGGGTCACCATCACGATCGACCGGTTCACCACCCTGCCCGATCCCGTGCCCGGTGATCTGGCCCCCGAGGTCGCCGCGATGCTCGGTCACATCGAGACGGCCCGTGGCCACACCTTCCGCCCTCCGACGGAGTTCGAGGTGCGGCAGCTGGCGCACGGCACGTGCCCGCAGTGCACGAGCACCTGCGGCGCGTACGTCGACGGGCAGTGGGCCAAGTGCCGCCGCTGCCACGGGCAGGGGACCGTGATCCTGCTCTGACCGCGATCCACCTCCACCTGTGATCCCGCTCCAGGAGCCCGCATGCCGACCATGGTCTGCCCGAAGTGCAACGGGACGTGCGGCCGGCACAAGACGATCACGTTGAAGAAGAAGGACGGCACGGAGGAGCAGCGGCGGGTGTGGGAGGCATGCCGGCGCTGCAGCGGCCAGGGCACCGTGCGGAGCGACTGATCCCGGGTCAGTCGTCGGTGCCGGGGCGCAGCAGGCCCGACTCGTAGGCGGCGGCCACGGCGGCGGCGCGGTCCTTCACGTCGAGCTTGGCGAAGACGTGCAGCAGGTGCGTCTTCACGGTGGCCTCGGTGATGAACAGCTTCCTGGCGACCTCACGGTTGGTGGCGCCCCGGGAGATGAGCGAGAGGACCTCCAGCTCGCGGCGGCTGAGGCGCTGCGGGCGCGGGGCGCGGATGCGCTGCGTCAGCAGGCCCGCCACGGACGGCGACAGCACGGTCTCGCCGCGGGCCGCCGCCCGCACGGCCCGGCGCAGCTCCACGCGCGGGGTGTCCTTGAGCAGGTAGCCGGTCGCGCCCTCCTCGATGGCGGGCAGCACGTCGGCGTCGTTGTCGAACGTGGTCAGCACCAGCACGCGGACGCCGGGCGCCTGCTCGCGCAGCCGCCGGATGAGCTCGGCGCCGGCCATCCTCGGCATGCGCAGGTCGGTCAGCACGACGTCGGGCCTGGTGCGCCCGACCACGGCCAGCGCCTCCAGCCCGTCGCCCGCCTCCCCGACCACCTCGAACTCGTCGTCGGTGAAGATCCCGCGCAGCCCGTCGCGCACGATCGGATGGTCGTCCACGATGATCAGCCGGATCGGCATGGCTCACTCCGCGCTTCCCGGGCGGTCGCCGGACGGCTCGGCGACGGTGTTGACGGTGTCGACGGCATCGAGGGTGTCGGCGGGGATGGCGGGCACGGTGGCGGAGATGCCGGCGCCCTCGCCGGGGGCCGACTCGATCTGGAAGTCGCCGGCCAGCCTGGTCACGCGCTGGCGCATGGACAGCAGGCCGAAACCGCCCGCCTCGGAGCCGGGCGCGGGCGCGAGGCCGGGTGGCGCGGGCACGAACCCGGCTCCGTCGTCACGTACGTCCAGCACCACGACATCCTCCATGTACGACAGGGTCAGGGCAACCCGCCCGGCCCCGGCGTGCTTGGCGACGTTGGCCAGCGCCTCCTGCGCCACCCGCAGCAGCGTGATCTCCACCTCCGCGTGCAGCGGCCCGGCCTCGCCCGTGACCTCCACCGAGCAGGGGACGCCGGCGGCCTCCGACCACTTGGCGGCGACCTCCTGGAGGGCGGCCGGCAGCTGCGACTCGGCCAGCGGCGCCGGGCGCAGGGCGCGTACGGACCTGCGGGCCTCCTTGAGGCTGTCCCTGGCCAGGGTGCGCACGGTGTCGAGCCTGGCGCGGGCGGCGGTGACGTCGTCGAGCGCCTCGTCGGCTGCCTCGACCTGGGTGACGATGGCAGCCAGCCCCTGCGCGATCGTGTCGTGGATCTCCCTGGCCATCCGCTGCCGCTCCCCGAGCACCCCCGCCTCGCGGGCCCGGCTCAGCAGCTGGGCCTGCAGGTTCGCGTTCTCTTCGGCGAGCGCGGCCAGCTTCGCGCCGCTCTCCTGGAGCTGGGCGATCATCACCTTGCGGCCCTCGTTCTGGTCGGAGATGGTCTGGACGACCAGGCCGATCGCGGACGCGATCAGCGCCGCGACCAGGAAGGAGAAGAGCATCTGGCCCGCGGAGCGCCCCGGGTCGGGCCGCATGGAGACCAGCACCCCGGCGGTCGCGGCCACCCCCGCGTAGGCCCACCAGCGGGGCAGCAGCGCGAACGCCTGGATGAACGCCGCCGGCCCGGCCACCGTGAAGAGCGAGTCGATGCTGACCAGCGCCCCCAGGGCGGCCAGCAGGACCACGAAGTACGCGAGCGCCACCACGGGGCGCCGGGTCCACTCCGGATGGGCGCTGACCATGAACCAGTGCCAGGCCACCGCGAACAGCGACAGCGCGAACGTGTCCGCCCGCCAGCCCTGCAGCAGGGACGCGCCGGCCGGGAGCACGATGAACAGGTAGGGCAGGACGGGCGCGACCCGGTCCCAGCGCGAGGAGCCGGGACCGGCGGCGCCCGCCACCGGTCCCGGCCCCTCGCGGCCGGTCCTGCTCACCACCGGAAGGCCTTCACGGCCAGGCCGCCGGCGACCAGCGTGATCGCGACCAGGACGAGCAGCGACACCGGGGAGACCGCGTGGCCCTCCCAGCCGCCGCGGATCGCCTGGACGGCCGGGGCCATGGGCATCAGGTCGCCGAGCGCCCGCATCCCCTGACCCATGGTCTCGCGCGGGATCACCGCGCCCGAGATGAAGACCATCGGGAAGAACAGGCTCAGCCCGAACACCGTCGCGGTGCGGCCGGAGGGCACGACGGCCCCGAGCAGCAGGCCGATGGCGCTGAGGCTCAGCGCGGCCAGCAGCCAGGCCAGGACCACGACGCCCGGCTGGGCGGGGGCCGACAGGTCGTACGCGACCAGGCCCAGTGCGACCAGCAGCACGGTGCCGAGCACGGCCAGCAGCATGTGGGCGGCCCACTGGGCGCCGAACAGCATGCCGGGGGCGGCGGGGGTGGCGCGCATCCGCTTGAGCACCCGGCGCTCCCGGTAGCCCGCCATGGTGGCCGGCAGGACGACCAGGGCGGCCAGGCCGATGACGAAGACGCTCAGCATCGGCACCGTGGCGTCCACCGCCGGCAGCCCGCCGGGGAGGGGCTTGCCGCTGCGCAGCTTGACCCAGAGCATGATCAGGGGGAAGGCCAGGGCGAAGAACGCCGACATCGGATCCCGTACGACGAGCTTGAGTTCGACCGCGATGACCTGGGTGATGCCCTTCATGCCGCCTGCCCTCCCGTGAGCGCGAAGTACGCGTCCTCCAGCGAATCGGTGTGCGCCTGGGCGATCAGCTCGCCCGGCGTGCCGTGCGTGACGACCCGGCCGTGGTCGACGATCGCGATGCGGTCGCACAGCGCCTCGGCCTCGTCCATGAAGTGGGTGACCAGCACGACCGTCACGCCGCGGTCGCGGATGTCGCGGATCAGGCTCCACGTCATGCGGCGGGCGGAGGGGTCGAGCCCGGTGGTCAGCTCGTCGAGGAAGACCACTTCCGGGTTGCCGACCAGGGCCAGGGCGATGAACAGGCGCTGCTTCCAGCCGCCCGACAGGCTGGAGTAGCTGATGCGCCGCCGCTCCGCGAGCCCCCACTCCTCCATGAGCGCCCGCCAGTCGGCCGGCGCGTCGTAGAAGGACGCGTACAGCTTCAGCGCCTCGCCCACCTTGATCGCGTCCGGCAGCGCCGCCTCCTGTAACTGGACGCCGATGCGGGGGAGCAGCCTGCGCCGGTCGGCCCGCGGGTCGAGGCCGAGCACGCGCAGGACGCCGCCGTCGCGCTCGCGCAGGCCGGAGGCGCACTCCACGGTGGTGGTCTTGCCGGCGCCGTTGGGGCCGGCGATCCCGAAGATCTCGCCCCGCTCGACCGTGAGCGACACGCCGTTCAGGACCTGGTTGCCTCGGTAGCTCTTCGTCATGCCGTCGATCTCGATGACTGTCATGTATCGAGAGTCATGCATGCCCGAGTCCACCGGCATCCCCCGAACGGTTGATGGGCCGTCAACCGCCGCGGGTCAGGTGTAGTAGCCCTTGACCGGGAGGCTGGCCTCGTCGTACAGGGCCGGGCCTTCGGCGGGAGGGGCCACGAAGGCGCTGCCCGGCGGCTTGAGGCCGTCGAGCTGCGCCCCGGACAGCGCGTAGACGACGCGCCCCAGCCCCGAGCGGGCGATCGCCTCCGCGCACATCCCGCACGGCTGGCAGCTCGTGTACATCGTGGTCGCGGCGGCCGTGGCCGGGTCGAGCTCGCGGGCCGCCCAGCGGGCGAGCTTCAGCTCGGGATGCGCGGTGATGTCGCGGTCGGTGAGCGTGCTGTTGCGCTCCTCGGCCAGGACCGTGCCGTCCTGGGCCGCCAGCAGCGAGCCGAACGGCGGGTTGCCGCCGGCGCGGGCCTGCGCGGCCAGCTCGATGGCGCGGCGCAGAAGTCTCTCTTCGTCGCGGGTCACGCTCACTCCTCCGATGTGCGGATGGTCCCCTATGGGTTTCCCCCCGGAGGCGCGTCAGGACTCCTGGAGGCGGCGGATCATGGCCTGCTTGGCCGCCGCGAACTCCTCGCCGGTCAGCACGCCAGACCGGTGCAGCTCCCCGAGCTCGGCCAGGCGGCGCAGCACCGCGTCGTGCACGTCGTCGGAGGCGGGCGGCGCGGGCGGCAGCTCGGGCTCCCGGGGCAGCCGGGCCAGCACCGCCGCGGCGACCAGGGCGGTGGCGCCGCCGAAGCGCTGGATGCCCCACGACACGCAGCGACGGTCCTTCTGCGGCGGCGGCGCGGGCCCGTCGCCCTTGACGCGGAAGCGCAGCGTGCCGTAGCCGAGGCCCGACTGCGGCTTCCACTCCACCCCGGCCACCTCGGACAGCGGGAACTCCTGCGGCCCCGCCCGCTCCTTGTCGGAATTGGCGAACCCCGTCCACTCCAGGCGCACCCGCTCACCGTCGAAGTGCGCCGTGCCGTCTCCGGCCGTGGCCGAGATGGGCACGGACGGGCCGGGCAGGAGGTAGCCGTCGCACGGGGTGCTCGGCGTCTGCGAGATGAGCAGCGTGTCGCGGACCTCGTCGGCGAAGTACTCGGCCGCGCCCGCGCGGTTCTTCGGGACGGCCAGCCGGTACGGGTCGGCGGGCGGCCCCAGCGACCCGGCCACCGCGTCGGACAGCGGATCGGCCCCTTCGCGCAGGCGCAGCCGGACGTGGCCGCCCTTGCGCGACCGCTCGAACGCCACGCTCGCGATCGCCTCCAGCGGCACGATCACCTCGCCCAGCGTCCTGCGCAGCTCGTGCACGTCCTTGTCGCCGCCCGGGACGATGCGCAGGAGCTCGCCGTCGAACGTCCA
Source organism: Nonomuraea phyllanthi (assembly GCF_006334985.2). GTDB lineage: Bacteria > Actinomycetota > Actinomycetes > Streptosporangiales > Streptosporangiaceae > Nonomuraea > Nonomuraea phyllanthi. The sequence continues at coordinate 172,025 of NZ_VDLX02000007.1, read as the reverse complement.
CGAACCGTCAGGAACGGCGATCTCGGTCATGCCGCCAGCTTAGGTCCTTTTCACTCGCCGATCCTGGCCACGCGGTTGCGAACCCCCTCGAAGTGGGCGTGCACGGCGGCGACGGCGGCGGCCCGGTCGCCGGCCAGCACGGCGGTGGAGATGTCGCGGTGGCGCCTGACCACGTCGCCCGGCGGCTCGTCGGGCGCCCCCAGCTCGTCGCGGAGCTGGTAGTAGACGTCCCAGAACGCGCCGAGGAGCTGGCTCACCAGGGGGTTGCCGAGCGGCCGGTAGAGGAGGTCGTGGAAGAGGCGGTCGGTCTCGGGGGAGACGGGGCCGGCCTGCGCCTCGGCCTCCATCCTGGCGATGACGTCGGCGACCGGCGCCGGGTCGGCCTCCGGCCCCAGCTCGATGAGGCGCTCCACGAGGCCGCACTCCAGGATCTCGCGGATCTCGACGAGGTGCGCCAGGTGGCTCTTGCCGTCCTGCAGGGTGATGCGGCTGTGGAAGGCCAGCTCGTCCACCAGGCCCGCCAGCGACATCCGGCCCACGAACATCCCGAAACCGTGGCGGATGTCCACGATGCCGACCGCCTGCAGGGCCTTGAGCGCCTCCCTGATCGAGTTGCGGCTGACCCGCAGCTCCTCCATGAGCTCCGACTCCGTGGGCAGCGGGTCGCCCGCCACCAGCCCGCGCCGGACGATCAGGTCCTTGACGCCCTCCTGGGCCTCGGCGGCACGGCTGGGCCGCGCCGGGCGCGGGACTGTGGCCATGAGAAGTCCTTTCGTCGCAGGCAACATTCCAGAATTCTTCAGTTGACCCCAATCCCTGACAGCACCTACCGTCCATCGTACGCTAGACATGGGACGTAGGATGTCCCATGTTCTACAACCAGGAGCGTGCATGAGGTTGAAAGGCGTCATTCCCCCGGTCTGCACCCCGTTGACCCCTGACGGCGAGGTGGATGCCACCTCGCTCGTCCGGCTGGTCGACCACCTGCTGGGAGGAGGCGTCGACGGGCTGTTCGTGCTCGGCTCGACCTCCGAGGTGGCGTACCTGACGGACGCGCAGCGGCGGGTGGTGCTCGACACCGTGACCGGCCACGTGGGCGGGCAGGTGCCGGTGCTGGCGGGGGTGATCGACATGACGACGCCGCGCGTGCTGGAACACGTGCGGGTCGCCGTCGAGGCCGGGGTGTCGGGGGTGGTGGCGACCGCGCCGTTCTACACCCGTACGCATCCGGACGAGATCCGCCGCCACTTCCGGACCGTCGCCGCGCGCGGCGGGCTGCCCGTCTACGCCTATGACCTGCCGGTCTCCGTGCACACCAAGCTCGGCGCCGACCTGCTCCTCGGGCTCGCGGCCGAAGGGGCGCTGGCCGGCGTGAAGGACTCCAGCGGCGACGACGGCGGGCTGCGCGCGGTCATCCTGGGCCGCGAGGCGCCGTTCAGCGTGCTCACCGGCTCGGAGGTGACCGTCGACTCGGCGCTGTGGATGGGCGCCGACGGCGTGGTCCCCGGGCTCGGCAACGTGGACCCGGAGGGGTACGCCGAGCTCTACCGCTGCGCCGTCCGAGGCGACTGGGAGGCGGCCAGGGCACAGCAGGAGCGCCTGGTCAGGCTGTTCGAGATCGTCCGCGTGGGCGGCACCCGCATGGGCGGCAGCTCGTCCGGCCTCGGAGCCTTCAAGGCCGCACTCCACCTGCGCGGCGTCATCGACTGCTCGATCACGGCGCTCCCGCAGATCCCGCTCAACGACGACGAGGTCGGGCGGATCGGCAAGCTGCTGGCCGCCGCCGGGCTGCTCTGAGCTAGGCGGTCCCGGCGAGCTGGGCCACGTCCTCCGCACCGTCCTCGATCAACTTCGAGGCCAGGTTCGACAGCGCCCGCCCGGCGGCCAGCTCGTCCCCGATGCCGGGGATCGGCCGGTCGCTGGGATTGCGCCGGGCGTGGGCCACGCTCTCGTGCCGTTTGCCGTCAGCCGTGAACAGCACCGCCGTGGCCGTGGTCACGGCGTCGTCATCGTCCTCACTGATCCATATCTGGACGTTCCACTGCTTGTAATCCATGGAGGACCACCTCCCTACCTTCGAGGGTCTCTCCTCACGACCCCGGACGTCCAGCGGGGGTCACCTGCTCGCCGGCCGCCGAGGGGTCACCTGCTCACGCCGTCGCCGGAGTGCCGCAGCAGGCCCAGGTCGGAGCGGCGCGGCAGGCTCTCCCAGTCGCCCTGGGAGGTCACCGCGAACGCCCCCGCCGCGCACGCCGTGCTGAGGCGTTCCGCGGGGTCCGCCCCGGCCAGCCAGTCGGCCAGCCAGCCGGCCGCGAACGCGTCACCGGCCCCCACGGAGTCGACCTCCGTCACCCGGTACGGCTCCGACCGCAGCAACACCCCGTCGGACAGCTCCATCGCGCCCCGGGCGCCCAGCTTGATCAGCACGTGCCGCGGGCCGAGCTCCGCCAGCGCGCTGGCCAGCTTCTCGGCGCCCTCCACGTCGGCGATCAGCCGGCCCTCCTCCTCCGTCGCGAACAGCACGTCCACGTCCGCCGCCATGTCCCGCAGCCACGCGCCCGCCTCCTCCGGCGTCCACAGCGCCCTGCGGTAGTTGACGTCCAGCGAGACCAGCACCCCGGCGCCCCGGGCCACGGCGACGGCATGCCGTACGGCCTCGCGGGCCTCCTCCGACAGCGCGGGCGTGATCGCGGAGACGTGCAGCACCCTGGCGGACCTGATGAGCTCCGGGTCGAGGTCGGCGGCGCACAGGCGGGAGCCCGCGCTGCCCTTGCGGTAGTAGCGCACGTCGATGAGGTCGGCCGTGCGCCGGCCCTTGATCATCAGCCCGGTCGGCGCGTCCGGGTCGGGGATGGCCCGCGCGTCCACGCCCTCGCCCGCCAGCGTGGCACGGATGAGGTCGCCGAACTCGTCGGCCCCCACCCTGCCGACCCAGACCACGCGGTGGCCCAGCCGGGCGACGCCGATCGCGACGTTCGACTCTGCGCCGCCCAGGCCCAGGTCGAAGTCGCGGGCGAAGCGCAGGGGGCCGGTGCGGCGGGCGGCGAAGAGCGCCATGGTCTCACCGAAGGTCACCAGTTCGTGCATGGATGAAGCCTAGTGTCACGGTCTGGAGGGACCGTCGGAGAGCGCCCCTTCGCGTCGTCGCCTTGCGTCCAGGAACTCCAGCAGCCGAACAGGCACGATCGTACGAAACTCGAACGCTCATAACGAAAGCCAATAGGATCGAGACCTCGTCCGTGAAGGAGTCGCCGTGTCCGTCGAGCAGCGCCACAGGCTCATCCTCCGGCAGGTCCGCGACCGGGGCTCAGCGCGCGTGGCCGACCTGGCCGAGGCGCTGGGCGTCTCGGCCGTCACCCTGCGCAGGGACGTCGAGCAGCTGGCCACCCGCGGCCTGCTCACCAGGGTGCACGGCGGCGTCACGCTCCCGCGCGACCCCGCCGCCCCCGTCCCGCCCGCCTCGGGCCTGACCATCGGCATGCTGGTCCCCACGGCCCACTACTACTATCCGGCCGTGATCAAGGGCGCCCAGGAGCGGGCGGCCGGCGCGGGGGCGCGCCTGGTGCTGGGCATCTCCCGGTACGACGAGGCGGAGGACCGCGCGCAGGTGCGCCGGCTCGTCGAGGGCGGGGCCGACGGCCTGCTGCTCACGCCGAGCAGGCAGCTCGGCGACTCCCACGAGGAGTGGCTGGCGGGGCTGCGCGTCCCGGCGGTGCTCGTGGAGCGCAGGGCCGACCTGGCGAGCCCGGCGTCCATGGCCGACGCGGTCGCCTCCGACCACGCCCACGGCGCCTACCTCGCCGTACGCCACCTCGCCGAACTCGGCCACCGCAGGCTCGCGCTCGTGGCCTCCCCCAGCCCGACCACGCCCAGGGTCCGGGTGGGGCTGGTGGCGGCCGCCTCCTCGTCGGCCGTGACGGTCGCCGAGGAGATCGTCATCGACCGGGGGCGGACGGACGAGCTCGTGTCCGGCGTGCTGCGGCTGGTCCGCGACGAGGGCGTGACGGGGCTGCTCGTGCACAACGACGAGGACGCGCTGTCGCTGGTGGGGCAGCTGAGCGCGGAGGGCGTCGACATCCCGGGCGAGGTGTCGCTGGTGGCGTACGACGACGAGGTGGCCGCGTTCTGCTCGCCCTCGCTCACGGCCGTGGCGCCGCCCAAGGAGGAGGTGGGGCGCTGCGCGGTGGACCTGCTGATCACCCGCCTCACCCGCGGCTCCACCGCACCCGGCCGGCACCTGGCGCTGCTGCCCGAGCTGAGAGCCCGCGAGTCCACCGCGCCACCCTCGCCGTGATCCGGCCGGCGCGCGGCGTCCCTGCCCGGGGCGGGGCCGCGGGTTCTTCCTCGCCGCCGTGTCGCCCGTCCGGCGTTCCGGTCCGGTGAGTTCCGCCTGCGTGCTTCGGCGTGCGGCTTGCCGCTGGGGGCCTCCGAGTCGTGCATGACCCTTTCGTTATGATCGATTCGATCGAATTGACTGCGGGGGAGCCACATGACCAAGCCACGGCCGAAGACCCTGCTCGCCATGGGGCGGGCGGTGGCGAAGCGGCTCGTCACCGACGACGTACGCGAACGGCTGGTCGCCGTCGCCGACATCGACCCCGACCTGGTGATCGACGACTTCGCCGGCCCGGCCGTGGCCGAGGCGCTGGCCGGGGCGGAGGTGCTCTACACGAGCTGGTGGTGCCCGCCCATCACCCACGACGTGCTGGACAAGGCGCCCGGACTGCGCGCGGTCGTGCACGCGGCCGGTTCCGTGAAGCACCACATCACCGAGGCGTGCTGGCAGCGCGGCATCCTCGTCTCCTCGGCCGCGGCGGCCAACGCCGAACCGGTCGCCGAGTACACGCTGGCCTCCATCCTCTTCGCGAACAAGCGGGTGCTCGACATCGCCCGCCTCTACCGCGAGCACCGGGCGCCCCTGGAGCTGGACGTGCGCTTCCCCGGGTTCGGGAACTACCGGCGTACGGTGGGCATCGTCGGCGCGTCGAGGATCGGCCGGCGGGTGATCGAGTTGCTGCGGCCGTTCGAGCTGGACGTCCTCGTCGCGGACCCGTACCTGACGGATGACCTGGGGGTGCCGCACGTCGAGCTGGACGAGCTGTTCGAGCGGTGCGACGTGATCAGCCTGCACGCGCCGTCGCTCCCCGAGACCAGGCACCTCGTGGACGCGGGCCGCCTCGCGCGCATGCGTGACGGCGCGACGCTGATCAACACGGCGCGTGGCGCGCTCGTCGACCAGGACGCGCTCATCGCCGAGCTGGCACGGGGGCGGCTGTACGCGGTGATCGACGTGACGGAGCCCGACCTGCTGCCCGCCGACTCGCCCCTCTACGACCTGCCGAACGTCCTGCTCACCCCGCACATCGCCGGATCGCTCGGTGGCGAGCTGCCGCGCATCGCCCACCTGGCCGTCGACGAGCTCGCCAGGTACGCGCAGGGTGTGCCGTTCCTGCACGGGGTCGAGGCGGAGGAACTGGCCAGGAGCGCCTGACTCGGCGAGGTGCCTCCCGACGTCAGCAGCCGGTCTGGTAGCCGCTCTCCGGGATCAGCCGGCCCCACTCCGCCCTGCTCAACGGCCCGCTCGCCCTGGCGCACACCTCCTTGGCCGCCAGCGCGGGATCGACCGGGCTCTCGCGTACGGTGCCGTCCAGCGCCACCCCGCGCAGCAGCTTCCCGTCCTGGGTGAAGGCAGGCCCCGCGGCCCACGAGCCCGCCTGGCCGACCTCGCGCATCGTGGTCGCGTCCCAGAGCGAGGTGCGGGTGGTGTCGATCGCCAGCAGCGCGCCGTCGGGGGAGAAGCGCAGCTCGTCCACCGGAGCGGGGCCGGTCTGGAGCGTGCCCCTCGATCGCTCCTCACGGACGTCCCAGAGCAGCACCCGGCCGCCCTCCAGCCCGAAGGCCAGCGTGCGCCCGTCGGGGGAGAAGGCGAGCGCGGTCGGGGCCGGGGAGCCGCCAGCCGACCGGGTGAGGCGGAGGGGGGTGATCTCGCCGGTCTCCAGGTCGAGGAGCTTGGCGCCGGCGGCCAGCCTGGAGCCGTCGGGGCTGAAGGCCAGCGCCAGGTCCCCCGCCCCCTCGTACACCCTGATCCGCCGCCCCGCGCGCACGTCCCACGTCTCCAGCGTCCTGCCGCGCGCGGTGGCCAGCGTGTCGCCGGTGGGGGAGAGGGCGACGGCGGGTACGTCCCCGCCCGCGTCGATGGTGGTCAGCTGCCGCCCACCGGCCACCTCCCACACCGTCACCGGGTCGCCCGCGACGGCGAGCAGCCGGCCGTCCGCGTCGAAGGCCAGGTCGCCGGCGGCGGCGATGCGGCCGAGCGGCCTGCGTTCCACGGCGTCGGTGAGCTCGATCGAGTCGCCCACTTCCTTGGCGGCGACCCGGCCGTTGCCGGAGAAGGCGGCGCTCTGGCTCTCCTTCGACGGTACGGGCAAGCCCGAGACGTCGAGCGTGACGACCGAGCCGGTGCCGCTGAGGTAGCGCAGCGCGCGCCCGTCGGCGGAGAAGGCCAGGCCGCGCTCCGGGTTCCTGAGCGGGTAGGCGCCCGTGAGGCGGTGCTCGGCCACGTTCCAGATCCGCACCTCGCCGTCGCCGGGCAGGGCGAGGAGCCGGCCGTCGGGGCTGAAGGCGGGCGGGTCCGCGGAGACGTGCCAGCTCTCGTCGACGCCGAACGCGTTCACCCCGAGCGTGTTCGCTCCCAGGACGTCAGGCCCGAGGACGTCCGTGCCGCGCGGGGTGGAGGTGGACGACTTCGTGGTGGCGGCCGCGCCGTCCTGGCCTGCCTGCCGGGTGTCCTGGCCGTCGGAGCGCACGTCCGGGCGCACGTCCGAGCGCACGTCCGGGTGACGGCTGGAGGACGGGGCCGGTGACGCGGCCTCCGTGGGATCGCCGGGTACCCCTGCTCTTGCAGACCGATCGGGTGGCGTGGGGCCTGATGTCCCGGGGACGGTCGCGGCAGGGGGTGGTTGGGCGGGTGCCGTGGGGCCGGGAGGGGCCGCGGCCACGGGGCGGCCGGGTGCCGTGCGGTCCGGAGGGTTCGCGGCGGCGGGGCGGCCGGGTGCCGTGGCGCTCAGCGGCCGGTCAAGTGCGGTGGCGCCAGGGGGCGTCGGGCCGGGGGATGTGGCGTCCGCCGGCCGGCTGGGAGAGGCGGCGTTCACGGGGTGGCTGGGCGATGCCGCGTCGGCGGGCCGGCCGGGGGACGCCGTGTTCGCGGGGCCGCTGGAGGGGGTGGTGGCGGTGGGTGGGGCCGACCCTGGGGCCGGGATCGCGGTCGCCGATCGCCGGTCCGGGGCGGGGGTCGCCGGGCCCGAGGTGCTGGGGGCGGACGGCTGGGGGTTCTGCCCTCGTACGGTGCCCTCCTGCTTGGTCGGCACCAGCGTGACCCCGTCGCGGCCCGCCACCGCCAGCGTCGCCCCGTCCGGGCTGAACGCCACCGCCGGCGCGGCGGCGTCGGCGCCCGTCAGCGGCCGGACCTCGACCGCCAGCGTCTTCCGACCGGCCCGGCCGCCCACCGTGGCCGGCTCGTCCTGCCCGGCCCGCCCGTGCTCGGCCCGCCCGTTCTCGGCCCGTCCCGCTTGCCCGGCCGACTCGTCCTGGCCGGTCTTGCCGTCCTGTCCGGCCCGGCCGTCCTGTCCGGCCCGGCCGTCCTGATCGGTCTTGCCGTCCTGGCCGGTCTTTTCGTCCTGTCCGGTCCGCTCGCCTCGTCCGGCCGACTCGTCCTGCCCGGTCCGGTCGTTCGCTCCGGTCCGGCCGGCCTGATCGTCCGACCCGGCCCGGTCGTCCGTTCCGGCCCGCGCGGCCCGCTCGTCCAGTCCGACGAGCGAGCGGACCTCCACCCGCCCGTCCAGGCCGGACAGCGCCGCCGCGCTCCCGTCCGGGGAGATCGCCACCCGGCGGTCGGCGACGTCGAACAGCAGCCGCCCGCCCCGGTACACCCGCGTCACGTTCCCCTGCGTGACCGTGTACGTGGCGTCGGTCGCGGGCGGCCGGCCCGTGGCCACCTCGAAGGGCCTGCCGTCGGCCCCCTCCGCGAACCGCCCGTCGTCGCTCACCACCCCGCCCGCCGCCAGCGGGTACGAGGCCAGCATCCGCTCGCGCTCGACGTCCCAGACGGTGACCGAGCCGGCGCCCCATTTGACCAGCTCGTCCCCATGGAGCAGGTAGCGGGCCCGCAGGTCGGCGGCCGGGTCGGTGAACACCCCGAGCTCCGGCTGCACGAGCGAGGCCTGCAGCGCCGCCCGCGCCTCGAACACCGGCGACAGGTTCCAGGCCGCCACGCTCAGCCGCATCGCCGTGCGCGGGTCGGACGAGCGCAGCGCCTCCGCCCTGGCGGCCACGGCCCGCGCGTTGGCCTCCATGAGCTCGCCGCGCAGCCGGCTCTGCCCGTGCACGGACACCACCGACAGGGTCACCGCGACGGCCAGCACCACGCAGACCGCCGTCAGCGCGGGCGTGAGAAGTTTCCCGCGCTGCCTGGACAGGGCCACGCTGTCGTTGATGAAGTCGCGTTCGAGCTGGTTGAGCCGTATATGGCGGCGCTTGGTCGCGGCCCAGGCGAGCGCGGTGCCGAGCGCCGGGCCGCGCAGGAGGTGGCCCCTGCCGCGCCGGTGCTCCGACCAGCGCTGGGCGGACTCGCGGATCGTGCGGTGCACGGGCAGGCTGTCGCGCTCGTCGGCCACCCAGTCGCGAAGGCGGGGCCAGGCCCGGTAGAGGGCGGCGCTCGCGGGGGCGACCCGGTGGTCGCTGACGGCGACCAGCTTGCCCACGGGCGTCTCGGCCGGCGGCACGCGCACGCTGCGGCGCACCACGAGGCCGGCGTCCATGAGCGGGCCGAGCACCTCGCCCTCGTCGTGCGGGCTGTCGCCGTCGAGCAGCCGCAGCAGCAGCCCCGGCACCTCCGACTGCTGCCGGGGCGTGAGCGCCAGGTACGCCTCCTCGGCCACCTCGCCGAGCGCCCGCGGCCCCGCGTGGCCCTCCGGCCGGTGTATCCGGACCGTGCTCTCGACGCTCAGCTCACCCGCGGCGGGCCGGTCGGCGGGATCCTTGGCCAGCGCCCGCCCGACCTGCTCGCGCAGCGGCTCCGGCAGCGCGCCGAGGTCGGGGTCGAGGGTCAGCAGCCGGTGCATGACCCCGCCCAGGCTCTCGCCGCTGAACGGATCGTGCCCGGTGGCGGCGAACAGCACGACCGCGCCCCACGCGAACACGTCGGCCGCCGCGCCGGCCTCCTTCCCGGTCAGGACCTCGGGAGCGGTGTACGTGTACGCCCCGCCGGCGGGCACGCCCAGCTCGATCACCTTCGGGCCGCCGGTGGCCAGCAGCACGCACTCGGGGTCGAAGCCCCGATGCGTCAGCCCCGCCTCGTGCAGCGCGGCCAGCGCGGACGCCAGCGCCCCGGCCAGCGCCATCAGCTCGTCACCCGTGTACGGCCCGTGCAGCTCCACCGCCCGCCGCAGGTCGGGCCCGTCGACGTATTCGCTCACCACGTACGGAACGCCCGCGTCGGTCCCCACGGCCACCACCTCGGCCAGATGGGGACAGCCCACGCGCTCGAACCCGTGCCCGTTCCGCTTCAGCGAGCCTCGCGGCACCGTGACGGCGAAGCGGCGCCCCTCGTCGTCGTACGCGTCGTAGACGACGCCGCGCCCGCCCGCGCCGAGCCTGGCCGCCAGCCAGAAGCCGCCGAGCCTCTCGGGGTCACCAGGCACCAAGCGCATCGTCACTGATGCTTAGATGCACGACACCGCCCAATGGTTGCCCTGACGACGCCACAGGTCCCCCGCGCGCCTCGGGGGACCCATGCGTCATGATCATTATGCCAGGCTTCCGGATCTTGCACGCCACTCGTGACGGAGCACGGACATGAGCACCTCGTCGTGCCGCTCACCGTCCCACAGCAGGGCGTCACGCCGCACGCCCTCCTCCACGAATCCGACCTTCTTGTACACGTGGCGGGCCCGCTCGTTGAAGGCGTAGACGCCGAGCCCGATCCGGTGCAGCGGCGTCGTGGCGAAGGCGTGGTCGAGGACCAGCCTGATCGCCTCGGTGCCGTAGCCCCTGCCGACCGCCCGCTCGCCGGCGAGCGCTATGCGCAGGTTGCACGAGAGGTTGTACGGGTCGAGCTCGTTGAGCACGATCTCGCCCACGTAGTCCTCGCCGGGCTCCGCGTGGATGGCCAGGTCGAGCCGGTCGGAGTGGTCCTTCCTGGTGGCGCACCACCGCCGGGCCGGTTCGAGGCCGATCGTGCCGCGGGAGCCCGTCAGCCGGCGCACCTCCGGGTCGGAGACCAGCGCGACGAGGTCGTCGACGTGCTCGGGGCCCACCGGGCGGAGCGTCACCCGCTCGCCGGCCAGTGTGGGTTTCTCGGCGAACATGCTCGCGGGCATCCGCGCGCGGCCGTCAGTCACGCGGCACCGCGGGCAACCCCAACGCCCGCAGCGTCGCGTCCCTGACCTGGTCGGGGCGGAGCTCGCCGACGTCGCATCGCAAGTCCGCGACGGCACGGAAGTACGGCTCGCGCCGGGCCCGCATCTCGGCCGGGTCGAAGCCGGGACGGTGGTCGCTCGACTTCATGCGCTCGGCCAGCACCTCGTCGGAGGCGTCCACCCAGACCACGAGCGCCCTCGCGAGCGCGGCGCGCACCTCCGGGTCCTCGACCGTGCTGGCCGCCGCCGCGATCACCTCGGGCTCACCGTCCAGCTCCTTCAGCACGTGCTCGGATTCGTACCGGTGCAGGGCGTCGGCGCCCTCACGCTCGGCGATCTGCGCCGCCGTCCCGCCGTGCCGAGCCTCGAGGAACAGGTCGCTGTCGCTGAACGGCAGCCCCAGCGCCTCGGCGATCAGCAGGCCGGCCGTCGTCTTGCCAGACCCCATGAGCCCTATCACTACGACTGGTTTGTTTTTCGACATGTGGATAGAAGTTCCTTCGTGTCAAGGAGGTAAATCTGATGACCATCGCCGGAAGCATCATCCTCATCATGCTCGGGGCGATCCTCACCTGGGCCGTCGAGTTCGACCTCGCCGGCCTCGACATCAACGTCGTCGGGGTCATCCTCATGCTCGGAGGCCTCGTCGGACTCGGGTTCGGTCTGTACCGGATCAGCGTCACACGGCGGGCGGTCGGACCGATCGACGAGCCGGTGCACCGCCACGAAATCTACGAGGAGCCCGAGGCTCGCAGGACCACCGTGTACGAGGAACGCCGCAACTACGACGAACCACCGCTGTAGGAGGTGAATCGACATGCCAGCCGTCGAAGAGCTGCCGTCGACCATCAGACGTTCGCCGAAGAAGGCCCAGAACACGTGGATCAAGGCGCACGACAACGCCGTGAAGGAGTACGGCGAGGGCAGGCGTGCTCACATGACCGCGTTCGCCGCGCTGAAGCACTCCTTCGAGAAGGTCGGCGACCACTGGGAGCCGAAGTCGCAGAAGGGCCCTTCCGACAAGGGCGCGACGGACCGGTCCGGCAGGACGGCCGAGGGCGTCAACGCCAACGCCAGCAAGGAGCACCTGCAGAAGGTGGCGGCCGAGCTGGACGTGCACGGCCGGTCCAAGATGACCAAGCAGGAGCTGGTCAATGCCATCAAGAAGGCCAACAGGCGGGCGACGGCGAAGGCCCGCTGATCGGGGGCCGTCCAGCGGAGGGCCGGTGGCGCACACGCCACCGGCCCTCACGCATTGACGGGTCCCCGGGGGACGAGAGTCACAGCAGCCGCTTGACCGCGTCGGCGATCGCGTGGCGGTCGATACGGGCCAGGGCCAGCTGCTCCTCCGGGGTCGCCGACGCGGGCAGACCGGTCACGGCCAGCTTCACCACCCGCGGCCCCAGCTCGCTGACCGCGTCCATCACCGCGTCGCCGAGCCCGCCCTCCATCCGGTGGTCCTCCACCGTGATCAGGTTGCCCGTGGTGGTGGCCGCCTCGGCGAGGGCCGCGATGTCGACGGGCTTGACCGAGTACAGGTCGATCACCCCCACCGGCACCCCGGCGTCGCGCAGCTCGTCGGCCGCCGCCAGCGCCTCGTGCACGGTCACGCCGGCCGCCACGATCGTGGCCCGGTCCTCGTGCGACTGCCGCAGCACGCGTGAGCCGCCCACGGGGAACCGCTCGCCGGGCGGGTAGATCACCGGCGTGGACCCGCGCGTGGTGCGCAGGTAGGACACGCCGTCGATGTCGGCCATCTCGGCGGTCAGCGCGGCGGCCTGGTTGGCGTCGCACGGGTAGAGCACGGTGCTGCCGTAGACGGCCCGCAGCATCGCCAGGTCCTCCAGGCCCATCTGCGACGGCCCGTCCTCGCCGATCGAGACCCCCGCGTGGGATCCGACCAGCCGGATGGACGCCCGGCTCACGCCCGCCATCCTGATGAAGTCGTACGCCCTGGTGAGGAACGCCGCGAACGTGGCCGCGTACGGCACCCAGCCGCGCACCTGCAGCCCGACGGCGGCGGCGACGAGCTGCTGCTCGGCGATGTACATCTCGAAGAACCGCTCGGGGAACTCCTTGGCGAACGCCTCGGCCTTGGTCGAGTCGGCCACCTCGCCGTCCAGCGCGACGACGTCGCCGCGCGCCGCGCCGAGTGCCGCCAGCGCCTCGCCGAAGGCCGCCCGCGTGGCCACCTTGTCGCCCACCTCGTACGCGGGCAGGCTCATCGGCCCGCCCTCGAACCGGTACGGCGCGGGGGCCTCGTCCGGCTCGTGCACCTCGACCCGCGCCTCGCGGTAGCCGCCCAGCTCCTCGACGGCCTTGTCGGGCTCCTTCAGCGGCTTGCCGTGGGCGCCCTCGCGGTTCTCGACCTCCAGCGCGCCCTCGCCCTTGCGCGTCTTGGCCAGGATCACGGTCGGCCGTCTTCGCGTGTTGCGGGCGTCGCCCAGCGCGTAGTCGATCTGCCCGGGGTCATGCCCGTCGATCTCGATGGTGTGCCATCCGAACGCGCCGAACCTGCGCGCGTACGCGCCGGTGTCCCAGCCGTGCCGGGTGGGGCCGCGCTGCCCGAGCCGGTTCACGTCCACGATGGCGGTCAGGTTGGCCAGCCCCTCGGAGCCGGCGTGCTCGGCCGCCTCCCAGATCGACCCCTCGGCCAGCTCGCTGTCGCCGCAGAGCACCCACACCCGGTACGGCAGCCGTTCGAGCCGTCCGGCCATGGCCACCCCCACGCCCACGGGCAACCCCTGGCCCAGCGACCCGGTCGCCACGTCCACCCAGGGCAGGCGGGGCGTCGGATGGCCCTCCAACCGGCTGCCGCGCTTCCTGAACGTCAGCAGCTCCTTGTCGTCGATGGCCCCCGCCGCCTTGAGAAGCGCGTAGAGGAGGGGGGACGCGTGCCCCTTCGAGAAGATCAAGTGGTCGTTGGCGGGGTTGCCGGGGTGCTCGAAGTCGTAGCGCAGATGGCAGGCGAAGAGCACGGCCATCAGGTCGGCCGCCGACATGGAGGAGGTGGGGTGGCCGGACCCGGCCTCCGCGGCCGCCCGTACGGAGTCGACACGGAGTTGCGCGGCCAGTTCGGTCAGGTACTGAAGATCGCGCTCGGGCATCATGGCCTCCCTCGGAAAGGATTTCCCGCCGCCTACCCGGCCAGGCCCGGTTAACCCCCTCGGCGGGCCAGGGCGGTGAGGGCGGCGGCGGTGGCGGCGCCTCCTGCCAGGGCGATCAGGACCGGGCGGCGGTGCTGCGACATCCAGAGCTGGGGGCTGTGGGCGTGGGCCCGGCGGTCGAACGAGCCGTGCGCGCCGTGGTCCTCCTTCTCGTCGGCCGGCTCCCACAGGTTGGACACGCCGGTCGGCGGCTTCTCGTCCGTCAGCTGGGACTTCACGCCGGTCCTCGCGAGGTAGCGGTCCACCAGCGCCGGGGCCACGCGCTGCGCCAGGAGGGTGGCGACCGTGCTGGTGCCCGCCCAGTACTCCTTGCGCTCGGGGTGCTCGGCCGCGTGCACGATGGCGCGGGCCGCCACCTCCGGCTGGTAGATCGGGGGGACGGGCTGGGGGTGGCGGCGGAGCTTGGACAGCACCCAGTCGAACTGCGGGGTGTTGACGGCCGGCAACTGCACCATGGTGATGTGGATGCCGCTCCGGTCGGCCAGCAGCTCGGTGCGCACGGACTCCGTGAAGCCCTTGATCGCGTGCTTGGCGCCGCAGTACGCCGACTGCAGGGGGATGCCGCGCTGCGACAGAGCCGAGCCGGTCTGGACGATGGTGCCCTCGCCGCGCGGCCTCATGAGGTCCAGCGCCACCCTGGTGCCCCAGACGAAGCCGAGGTACGTCACCGCGGTGGTGCGTTCGTACTCGTCGGGGGAGATGTCGGTGAATCTGGCGAAGACGGAGGAGAACGCGGTGTTGATCCAGACCGAGATCGGCCCCATCTCCTGCTCGACGCGTTCGGCGGCCCGCCGCACCTGGTCGTAGTCGGCCATGTCGGCCTCGAAGACCTGCGCCGTGCCTCCTTCCACGCCGACGTCCACGGCCGCCGCGCCCAGCCCGGCCGTGCCCCTGGCGATCAGCGCCACCCTGGCCCCTTGCTGCCCGAGCCGGCGGACGACCGCGCGCCCGACGCCGCCGCTCGCGCCCGTCACCACGACGACCCGCCCGTGTAGTGGTGCCATGCCGAAATCAGCCCGCCTCTCCGTTGTGTCGTGCCTTCTGGCGCCGTACGGCCAGCACGATGTCGATCACCGTGACGATGGCCAGCACGATCGCGATCCCCGTCATGACCGGTGCCCGGGCGATGAGCCCGAGCACCGCGAACGCGAAGAGGAACACCAGCAGGAACGAGCCCACTCTGATGTGCACCACGTCGCGCGGCGTCGCGGGCACCATGGGGTGCCCCCTGGCATCTCCCTCCTCGTGCCACTCTCCGTGGTCCGGCTCCCTGTCCGGCTTCTCATGCATGCGCCTCACCTGCCCGTGCTGTTTGCCGCCTAACGTCGGGGGTAGCGGCGGTCCCGTGCCCAAGCTGCATCCCAGTGACCAGAGCGAGCCGGGGATCGTGCGCAGGCGTCGCGGGCGGGGGTTCGGCTACCAGGGGCCTGACGGGCGTCCCGTGCGCGACCGCGCCACGCTGGAGCGGATCAGGGCCCTCGCCATCCCTCCGGCCTGGACCGACGTGTGGATCTGCCGCTCACCCCGCGGCCATCTGCAGGCCGTGGGCACGGACGCGGCGGGGCGCAGGCAGTACCGCTACCACGACCTGTGGCGCGAGCAGCAGGACCAGGCCAAGTTCGACCGGGTGCTGGAGGTGGCCGAGCGGCTGCCGGCGTTCCGCAAGGCCGTGGACGACCAGCTGGAAGGGCGCGGCCTGACCAGGGAACGGGTGCTGGCCGCCGCCGCCCGGCTGCTCGACATCGGCTTCTTCCGCATCGGCGGGGAGAGCTACGACACGTACGGTCTCGCCACGCTCAGGATGGAGCACGTCACCTGCGCCCGCGGCACCGTCACCTGCTGCTACCAGGCCAAGGGCGACGTCCTGCGGGAGGTCGAGGTGGCCGACCCGGGGGCGTGCAGGGTGCTCAGGGCGCTCAAGGGGCTCGGCGTGGACGGCGAGCTGCTGAGATACCGCGGCCGCGACGGCTGGGCCGACATCAGGAGCGAGGACATCAACGGCTACCTGCGGGAGACCATCGGGTACGAGGTCACCGCCAAGGACTTCCGCACCTGGCACGCCACCGTCCTGGCCGCCGTGGGCCTCGCGGTGTCCAAGCCGGCCGGGCAGAAGAAGCGGGCGGTCGCCCGGGTCATGCGCGAGGTCTCCGAGTACCTGGGCAACACCCCCACCGTGGCCAGGGCCTCGTACGTGGACCCGCGCGTGGTCGAGGCGTACGACCAGGGCAGGACCATCGCGCCCGTGCTGACCGAGCTGGGCGCGGACGTCGACTTCGGGCAGCTGGCCACGGCGGGCACGGTGGAGCGGGCGGTCATTGAGGTCATCCGGGCCGTTTGAGCCGTTATGCCATGGGCATGCGGCGACAGGAGAAGGAGGCGAGCGATGGAAGCTCCGCAGTACGTCGCGGCCCGCGTCCAGCAGGCGATGGCCGAGGACGGACGAACGCACGAGCTCGGCATCCGCGTCGACATCCGAGGTGACCAGTTGTTCCTGCGCGGCCAGGTGAGCGGGCCAGGACAGCGCGAGCGGCTCGGCCAGGTGGCGCACGAGGCCGCGCCCGAGCTGCACCTGCACAACGAGATCCAGGTCGTCGAGGCCGGCGAGCCGGGGGAGGATGAGCATCTTGACTGACTTGCGCATAGCGGCCGTCGGCGACATCCACCTGGGGGAGGACGACAGAGGCCGGTACCGCAAGAAGCTGGAGGGCATCGAGGACCGCGCGGACGTGCTGATGGTGGCGGGCGACCTGACCAGGCACGGCACCATGGAGGAGGGGCAGGTGGTGGCCGACGAGCTACGCGGCCTGCCGATCCCCGTCGTCGCGGTGCTCGGCAATCATGATTACCACTCCGACCTGCAGTACGAGATCGCCGGCGAGCTACGTGACGCCGGCGTCGTCGTGCTGGACGACGACGGCACCGTCATCCAGTGCGGCGACAGGAAACTGGGCGTGGTCGGCGGGAAGGGGTTCGGCGGCGGCTTCGCGGGCAAGTGCGCCAGCGAGTTCGGCGAGCGAGAGATCAAGAACTTCGTGGCCCACACCCGCTACATCGCCGAGTCGTGGAAGGTGGCGCTCAAGGAGATCGTGGCCGAGGAGCGCGTGGTGCTGTCGCACTACTCCCCCATCAAGGAGACGCTGGAGGGCGAGCCGCCCGAGATCTACCCCTTCCTCGGCAGCTACCTGCTGGCGGAGGCCGTCGACACGGCCGGGGCCGACCTGATCCTGCACGGGCACGCGCACAAGGGCAGTGAGAAGGGCATGACGCCGGGTGGCATCAGGGTGCGCAACGTGGCGCTGCCGGTGCTGGGGCGGGCCTACGCCGTCTACTGCCTCGACTGCGAGGGCGGGCTCTAGACAACGAACGCCGGGACGGTCCTGGAACGCCGGGACGGTCCTGGCCGGCCGGTCGGCGGCCAGGACGCGGAAGTCCACAGCTGTGCTACGCCAGTCTTTTCTGTTCTCCCGCCGAGGCCGCGCCCGATTCGTAGCGGCTGAACGGCGATTGTTCGCTCGCACGCTCCCCACGCCGGGAAGCGGCGACCCTACACATTGAAGATGCTGACACCTCCGGGGCCGACCAGGAATCCGAGGACGATGAGCACGATGCCCCAAAGGAGCTCGCGCCTGGCCAGGATCACGTAGATCCCGGCGATGACGAGTATTACCGCGATGATCCAGAGCAAAGTAGCCATGAGCCGACAACTGCCCTCAGGGGCAGTTCCATAACATGTTTTTCCCCGCAGGGGATTTATCATGACGACCTTCGGCTATTTCCTCTCCTGCGAGGAGCACGGCCCGAAAGAGCTGGTCCGCCAGGCCAGGGCCGCCGAGCGCGCCGGCTTCGAGGCCCTCTGGATATCCGACCACTTCCACCCGTGGCTCGACGAGCAGGGCCAGGCCCCGTTCGTCTGGTCCGTCATCGGGGCCCTGGCCGAGGCCACGTCCCTGCCGATCACCACCGCCGTGACGTGCCCGCTGGTCCGCACCCATCCCGCGGTCGTCGCCCAGGCCGCGGCCACCACGGCCGCGCTGAGCGACGGGCGCTTCCGGCTCGGCGTGGGCACCGGCGAGGCGCTCAACGAGCACGTCGTCGACCCGCGCTGGCCGCCGGTCAGCGAGCGGCTGGAGATGCTGGAAGAGGCGGTCGGGGTGATCCGCGAGCTGTTCACCGGCAAACTCGTCACGCACCGGGGCCGCCACTACACCGTGGACACCGCCCGGCTCTACACGCTGCCCCGGGAGCCCGCGCCCATCTACATGTCGGGGTTCGGCCGGAAGTCGATCGACCTGGCCGCGCGCATCGCGGACGGGTACGTCACGACCATGCCGGACGCCGACGCCGTCAGCGCCTTCCGCGCCGCCGGCGGGGCGGGCAAACCGGTGCTCGGCGGGCTCAAGGCCTGTTACGCGGCCGACGAGCAGTCGGCCCGCAAGACCGTGCACCGGCTCTGGCCCACGCAGGGCATCAAGGGGGAGGCCTCGCAACTGCTGCCGCTGCCGCGCCACTTCGAGCAGCTCGCGCAGATGGTGAGCGAGGACGAGGCGGTGAACGGCAGTCCGGTCGGCCCCGACCCCGAGGTCCACGCCCAGGCCATCCGGCAGTACGTGGACGCCGGCTTCGACGAGGTCTACGTGAACCAGATCGGGGAGGAGCAGGACGCGTTCTTCACCTTCTACGAGCGCGAGGTCCTGCCGAGGGTCCGCTAGCCGGCCGACTTCATCAGCTTGGCGTAGGCGAGCTGCAGCCAGTCCGAGATCGCCACCGCGGTCATCGTCGCGCCCACCAGCCGGGTGACCCGGGGGGCCAGTACGAGTCCCGCCGCGTACCCGGTGGCCACCCACTGGGACAGGCAGAACGGGCAGGCGAGCAGCTCGCCGACCGCGCCGCGCGGCTCCTCCTTCACCTCGGCGGGGCCGCCGTTGCCCTCGTACCGGGTGAACGGCGCGCGCAGCGGGCTGGTGACGGGGTCCTTGGACAGCCGCCGCGACATCTTGTGCGTGCACGCCGCCATGAGCAGGATGTCCATCACCCCGACGCGCTCGGGGACGCGCCGCCCGGCGAGCATCGTCGCGGCGGCGGCCACCGCGACCGTGCCGCCGTAGGCCGCGAGGATCCGGACGTACCCGCCGAGCGGCCGGTCCTGCCCGCCCTCGTAGTTCTGTTCGGTCTTGTCGAGGATTTCGGTCATAGCTCCTGGCGCTACCCCCGAGCACCGTGGTCCAACGTCTAGTTGACGATCGTTTGGGTAGCCCGAGAACATGACCAGTCACGGCCACGCGGTCACCGACGCCATCCTCGACACGCTCAAGCGTGCCAGCTCCGGGCTGAAGGATGCCGGCGTGAAGTTCGCGCTGGCCGGCGGGTGCGCCGCGTACGCCAGAGGGGCCGCGCCGTCCCTGCACGACGTGGACTTCGTGCTCACGGAGCACGACGTGCCCGCCGCGCTGGAGGCGCTGCGCGCCATCGGCTTCCAGACGGCCAAGCCGCCTGAGGACTGGCTGGTCAAGGCGTACGACGAGGGGCGACTGGTCGACCTCATCTACCGGGTGTCCGACCTGCCGATCACCGACGAGCTGCTCGACCGGGCCGAGCCGCTGAAGGCGTCCGCGGTGATCGTGCCCGTGCTGGAGGCCACCGACCTGGTCATCTCGTGGCTGCTGCCGCTGTCGGAGCACGCCTGCGACTACGGGGCGCTGCTGGCTCAGGTGCGCGCGCTGCGCGAGCAGGTCGACTGGCCGCGGGTGGCCGCGGTGCTCCAGGACTCGCCGTACGCGATGACGTTCATCACGCTCCTGGAACGGCTGCACGTCCTGAAAGGGCCGGTCGAGCCGCTGGGCGACCCGAAGTGGCCCTGAGACGCGCCCGCGAGAAGGGGAAGGGCCGGGCTCCCGGCGGAGCGCGGCCCTCCTTCTCGGGCACGAGGGGGATTACCGGGGGAGGCGGCCGTAGTAGTCGCCCAGCCGCGACCGGTACTCGGGCTCCTTGAACGTGCCCTCGTCGAACTCGGGCGCGTCCTTGATCTCGGCCTTGGTGCGCGCCACGTACACGTTGCGCTCCTGCGGATCGATGCTCGTGATGACCTGTGCCGGGAGCAGGACCCGCTTGCCGAAGATCCAGGGACCGGTGTCGACGATCAGATAGCTCTCGCCGACCTCGTACGTCGCCTCGTCGACGGACCCGATCTTCCCGTCGGTCGCCTGGACGTGGTAGCCCTGAAGGTCCAGGGGATGACCGCGGTCGTAGACGTCAGGTCGATAGTTCCAGAGCTCCATGGGGGCTCTCTCCCTCTCTTCTTCCGTCTTCCTCGGGCAGATCACCGCTACCCCGGTACGGTGCCGTAAACCTCGAGCCGGTGGGGGCCTGGCCGCGTTAGGGTGGGTCGCGTGCCGCGACGGTTGATCTGTTCCCCGCCCGCCGCCCTGTAGCGGGCGGCGATTCATGACATTCCGGGTCTGACCGATCCGGGGGTGGTTGCTGCCCGCCTGACGGGCCCATTCCAACCACTCCATCCGGGGAACTCCTGTCATGACCCATGTCTCCGCCCGGCGGGGCGCCCTCTACGTGTCCGTGGCCGCGACCGCCTGGGGCACCGGCGGCGCCGCCGGCTCGCTGCTCTTCCTGATCGGCGGCCTCGGCCCCGCCGGCGTCTCCCTGTGGCGCTACCTCCTCGGCGCCGCCTTCCTCCTCGTCCTCGCCCGCGGCCCGGTCGCGGTGAGCGGGCGGATCCTGCTGGTCGGCGCCGGGATGGCCGTCTACCAGGCCGCGTACTTCGCCGCGATCGCCCAGTCCGGCGTGGCCGTCGCGACCGTGGTGACGATGGGCGCCACCCCCGTCTTCACCGCCCTCGGCAGCCGCTTCCTGATCCGCGAGCCGCTCGGCCGCGCTTCGCTCACGGCTCTGGCCGCCGCCCTGGCCGGGCTGGTCCTGCTCACCGGCGAGACCGCGCTGCGGTCGTCCGGCGCCTCCGTCGCGGGCATCGGCTTCGCGCTGGCCTCGGCGGCGGGGTACGCCGGGGTCACGCTGCTGTCCCGGCGGCACAAGGGCGGCGACCCGCGCGCCACGGCCATCGGCGGGTTCGTCGTCGGCGCGGCCTGCCTGGCACCGTTCGCGCTGGTGGAAGGCGTCGTGCCGGACGTGAGCGCGGCCTCGGTGTCGCTGCTGCTCTACCTGGGCGCGGTGCCGACCGCCCTGGCCTACGGGCTGTTCTTCAGCGCGCTGACCGCGCTGCGCGCCACCACGGTGTCGATCATCTCGCTCGGCGAGGCCGTGGGCGCGGCGCTGCTCGGCGTGGCGCTGTTCGGCGAGCGGCTCACGCCTCTCGCGTGGGCGGGGTGCGCGCTGCTGCTGGCCGCCGTCGCGGTGCTCGCCGTGCGGGCCGAATCGGGGTGACGCGGGCGCGGAGCGATGTGACGGCGCAGCACGCCGGATGGGTTAGGGTCCGTACGGCGACGCTTGCCGTATCGTCGCTCCGCTCCCCGGGCCTGGCAGAGGGCGAGAGGGGAACGGTGTCGGCGGAGCGTGCGTTGGAGGAACTGTGGCCTCACTCAAGGGAATTCTCAGGAACCTCCTGGATCGTCCAGGTGGGGTGCCGCTGACTCCCTACCTGAAGATCGTCAAGGCGGCCGGTGACCGGGCCGAGCGCATCCGCGGGCTCGACGAGCTGCCGAGGCCCGCGATGGACGACCTGGCCGAGTTCTGCGCCGTCGCGCGGGAGGCCGCCGACAGGACGCTGAGCCTGCGGCCGTACGACGTGCAGTTGCTAGGGACGCTCGCCCTCCTCGACGGGAAGGTCGCCGAGATGGCCACCGGCGAGGGCAAGACGCTCTCCGGCGCCATGGCGGCGGCCGGCTACGCGTTGCAGGGCAAGCGGGTCCACGTGATCTCCGTCAACGACTATCTGGCCAGGCGCGACGCCGAGTGGATGGGGCCGTTCTACGAGGCGCTCGGCGTCAGCGTGGGCTGGGTCGGCCAGAACTCCTCACCCGACGAGCGGCGCGAGGCGTACGCCAAGGACGTCACGTACGGGCCGGTCAGCGAGATCGGGTTCGACGTGCTGCGCGACCGGCTGCGCACCGACGCCGCCGAGATCATCGTGCCCGCGCCTGAGGTCGCCCTGGTCGACGAAGCCGACTCCGTGCTGGTCGACGAGGCCCGCGTGCCGCTCGTGATGGCCGGGTCGACCGACCCCGGCAGCGCCGTGCCGGAGATGGCGGCGCTGGTCAGGCAGCTCGTCCGGGGCTACCACTACGAGATCGACGAGCAGGCCCGCAACGTCTACCTCACCCCCAAGGGCGCCGACAGCGTCGAGAACCTTCTCGGCGTCGAGCTCTACGACGAGCACGAGCCGGGCACGCTCATCGAGCTCAACCTGGCCCTGCACGCCCACGCGCTGCTCACCCGCGACGTCGACTACATCGTGCGCGACGGCAAGGTCCAGCTGATCAACCCGTCGCGGGGCCGGGTGGCGCTGCTCCAGCGCTGGCCCGACGGGCTGCAGGCGGCCGTGGAGGCCAAGGAGGCGCTGCCGCCCAGCGAGAAGGGCGAGATCCTCGACTCGATCACCGTTCAGGGGCTGATCCGCCGCTACCCGCAGATCTGCGGCATGACCGGCACCGCCGTGGCCGTCAGCGAGCAGCTGGGCGAGTTCTACGGCCTCAAGGTCGCCGTCATCCCGCCCAACCGGCCCTGCGTGCGCGAGGACGAGCCCGACCGCGTCTACCCGACCGTGCCCGACAAGGACGCCGCCCTCGTCGAGGAGATCCAGGAGATCCACACCACCGGCCGGCCCCTGCTCATCGGCACGCTCGACGTCGCCGAATCGGAGAACCTCGCCAAGCTCCTCCAGCGCCGCGGCCTGGAGCCGGTCGTGCTCAACGCCAAGAACGACGCGGAAGAGGCCGCGATCATCGCCAGGGCCGGCGAGCGCGACGCGATCACCGTCTCCACCCAGATGGCCGGGCGCGGCACCGACATCCGCCTCGGGGAGGGCGTCGCCGAGCTGGGCGGCCTGTACGTGATCGGCTCCGGCCGCCACGCCAGCAGCCGCCTCGACGACCAGCTCCGGGGCCGCGCCGGCCGCCAGGGCGACCCCGGCGGCTCGGTCTTCTTCGTCAGCATGCAGGACGACCTGATCACCCAGTTCGTGCCGGACGAGCGGCCTCCCGCCGCCGACGCCGACGGCGTCGTCCGCCACCGGCGCGGCGCGTACATCGTCGGCCACGCCCAGCGCGTCGCCGAGGGCGTCAACCTGGAGATCCACCGCAACACCTGGCGCTACACCCGCCTGCTGGAGCACCAGCGGGAGCTCATCCTGGAGTGGCGCGACAAGGTCCTGCACGGCGACGCCGCCGGCAAGGCCCTGGCCGCCGCCGACCCCGAGCGCTGGGAGGCCCTGCCGGAGGACACCCGCGACGAGACGGCCCGCCAGATCGTCCTGCACGCCATCGACCGCTGCTGGACCGAGCACCTGGCGTTCCTGACGGACCTGCGCGAGGGCATCCACCTGCGGGCGCTGGGCCGGATGAGCCCGATCGACGAGTTCCACCGGGAGGCGGTGGCGGAGTACAAATCGCTGCTGGCGGAGGTGGAGCGGCGCTCGCTGGAGTCGTTCGAGGCGCCGGAGCCGGACCTGCGGCGGCCGACGGCGACGTGGACCTACCTGGTGCAGGACAACCCGTTCGGCACGGAGTGGGACCGCATCCTCAAGCGGGTCAAGACGGCCACCCGGCGCGGCTGACCTTCCTCACTCGGCGGTGGTCGCCGGGACCGGTTGCTGCGGCTGCTCGACCGGCGCCGGGGCCGGGCGGGAGTGGTCGGGGGTGAGGCGCCCGAGGGTGATCGTGCCGCCGATGGTGAGCGCGGCGGCGAGGACCGCCGGGATCGCGGTGGAGGGGCTGGCCGGCAGGGGCTCGCCGAGCAGGATCGCGCCCGCGAGGACCGAGGTGATGGGGTCGATGACCTGGACGCCGGCGTACGCGATGCCGAAGTAGCCCACGGCGTACGAGCGCTGCAGCAGCACCACCGCGCAGACCAGCAGCACCGGCACGGCCAGCGTGAACCAGTGCACCAGCCGCCCCCAGTCGCCCTGCATGCCGCCGCCGACCACCCGGACGAACGTGGACACGCTCGCCGTCACCACGCCCGCGCCGACCGCCAGCAGCAGCGCCCGGTTCGGGCCCCGCGCGCGGGCCGCGGCCAGCTGGGTGACCAGGACGATCACCCCGATCACGGCCACGAACCCGATCGCCGCGCCGTCGCCCAGCCTGGGCGTCACGTTGTGCTGCGGGACCAGGAGCATGAGCCAGAGCAGGCCCACGGCCACCGCGATGGAGCCGAGGATCTCGGCCTTGTACGGCCTGCGCCCGTACATGAACGCGGCCAGCGGCACGGCGAACACCAGCGTCGCGACGCTGATCGGCTGGACGACCACCAGCGGGGCGAGGCTGAGCGCCACGGCGTGCAGGCACGCGCCGGTGAAACCGATGACGCCGCCGATCCACCAGCGAGGCCGCCTGACCAGCTTGAGGGAGGCGCCCTCGGCCACGGCCTCGTACTGTTGCAGGGCCGCGCCGAGCGCGTATCCGAGCGCTCCCACGAGGGCGACTGCCAGGCCGGCCCAGGTCATCGCGGCCCGCGCAGGGGCATGGATCCTTCCAAGAGCATTGCTCTAGCTTATGGGGCCTGCCAGGTGGGGCGAATCATCCTTTAGGCGGAACGCCGTACCTAACCTGCCCAGAGACGAGATCAGGAACGTTCAGGACAGACGCAGAAGAGGTGCCCCTCGGGATCCTGCATGACCACCCAGCCGACGCCCTCCTCCGTGATCCCGGGCTGGAACTCGGGCTTGACCGCCCCCAGCGCGATGTACTCCTCCACCGCCTTCTCGACGTCCGGCACCCGGAAGTCCAGGTGGAACTGCTTGTCCGGGCCAGGCCACGCCGCCGGCCTGCGCTCGGGGACCCGCCCGAAGTAGATGCTCGTCGTGCCGTCGCCGACGGCCGCGTACTCGTCCTCCGCGTATTGGACGTCCCATCCCGTGATCTCGTGGTAGAACTCGGCCAGCTTCTTGGGCTCGGCACAGTCGAGGGTGACCGCCAGGAGCCGCGCTTTCGTCGTCATGCGGACCAGCCTTCCAGCCATGCCTGTCATCTTCTGTCAGGTACGCGGCGCGGTTCTCCTGCCCGGCTCGATCAGGCGGGACGGGCCGGAGGCTCCCAGCTCAGCAGGTCGTCCATGGAGCGCAGCACGAGGTCGGGGCCCAGCCGGTCCGCCAGCGACATCGCCGTGTCGCGCAGCCACACCGCCGCCGGGTTGCGCAGCCGGGTCAGCCTGCACATCGACATCGAGCGCCGCACCACCTTCGTGGTGCGGTCGAGGCGGGCGGCGGTGTAGGCGGCGAGGTCGCCGCCGGCGTGGTGGGCGAGGGTGACCGCGTCCTCGATCGCCTGGCAGGCGCCCTGGCCCAGGTTGGGGGTCATCGCGTGGGCGGCGTCGCCCACGAGCGCCACCCTTCCCTGGTGGTACGCGGGCAGCGGCGTGGCGAGGTGGTGGACGTCGTTCCGGATGATCGACGCCGGGTCGGCCGCGCGCAGCAGGGCGGGGATGGGCTCGTGCCAGTGCCCGAAACGCCGCTTCAGCTCCTCCAGTTCGTTCCCGGACACCGTGCCCGCCGGCATCGCGTCGGTCGCGTACACGTACACCAGGTCGTCGGCCACCAGGTGGATGCCGAACACGAGACCCCTGCCCCAGCTCTCCGAGCTCCGGATCGCCAGCTCGCCCCGCGGGATGAGGCCGCGCCAGGCCGTCACCCCCGCGTACGCCGGGCCGGGGTGGTCCGGGAAGAGCGCCTGCCGCGTCCTGGAACGGATGCCGTCGGCGGCCACCACCAGGTCGGCCTCCAGCTCGCCGTCGCTTGTGCGTACCACGCCGCGCTCGGCGTCCACCCCGGCGACCTCCGTGCCCGGCCGCAGCCGGTCGGCGCCGAGGGCGTCCGCGAGCAGGTCCATCAGGGTCGAGCGCAACATGACCACCACGGAGTCCCCGAAGCGGGCCTCCGCGTCGTCCGAGGAGGTGCGCGCCAGCCACCGTCCGTCCGGCCTGCGGATGCCCGCCTCCCCCTGCAGCCGGGAGAGCTTGCGCACGGAGTCGCCGAGGTCGATCGTGTCGAGCGCCTTGAGGGCGTTGGCCGCGATGGCGAGGCCCGAGCCGACGGGGTCGATCCTGGGGGCCCGTTCCAGCACGGTCACCTCCCATCCCGCGCGGCGCAGGGCGATCCCGCTGGTCAGCCCGCCGATCCCGCCACCGATCACTACCGCTCGCGGCATGACGCCACCTCCTGTCACTACGCCTGTAGTTTCACCATACTACGCCTGTAGTGAGCCTGCTGTAGGATCGGGTGCCGTGAAACGCTCGGAGACCGTCGCGGACGCGGCCATCACCCTGCTGGCCGAACGCGGCATGCGCGGCCTCACCCACCGGGCCGTCGACGAGGCGGCCGGCCTGCCGCCCGGCTCCACGTCCAACTTGGCGCGCACCCGCGCCGCCCTGCTGGAGCTGACGCTGTCACGGCTCTCGGAGCTGGAGATGCGCGCCCTGGCGCCGGCGTACGAGATCGACCCGTCCCGGCCGGAGGACATGCCCGCCCGGATCGCGGAGGCGCTGCACGTCCAGCTCATGGACCGGCGGCGGACGCTGGCCCGATACGAGCTCGCGCTGGAGGCCACGCGGCGGCCGGAGCTGCGGGAGATCTACGACCGGGCCGGCCGCCGCTTCCGCGACCCCTCCGTCGCGCTGCTGGCGGCCGCGGGCTCGCGCGACCCGGCACGCCACGCGCGCCAGCTGGTGGCGTTCGGGGAGGGGCTCATGTTCGACGCCATCGCGGGGGCGGGGGCCATGCCCACCCGGGACGAGCTGGCCGAGGCGGTCAGGGATCTGCTCGCCGGGATGCTGCGCCCGCCTCAGGCTCCGGCCGGCCCCGGGAGCTGAGCGCGCGGGGAGGTCAGGCGGCTCCGGTGGGCCGGCCACTCGTCGTCGAGGATGCCGAAGTAGACCGTGTCGCGCCAGGTGCCGTCCGGCCGCCTGCGGTGGCGCCGCAGCGTGCCCTCGTGCACCCCGCCGATGCGCTTGATCGCGTTCTGCGACCTGAGGTTGAGGCAGTCGGTCTTGAGCAGGACCCGGTTGTGACCGAGCCCGAAGGCGTGGTCGATGAGCAGCACCTTGCAGGCGGTGTTCACCGCCGTACGCCACATCGCGCGGCCGTACCACGTCCAGCCGATCTCGACGCTCTCGTCGAAGCCCGGCACGTCGGCGTACGTGGTCCAGCCGACGGCCCGCCCGCCGGCGACCACGGCGAACGGCACGTGCACGTCATCGGAGATCAGCCGCGCGGCCACCTTCGCCAGCTCCGCCTCCGACGCCGGCGTGGCGACGGGCATCCAGCGCCAGACGTCGTCGTCGCCACCGGCGGCGGCGAACAGGTCGGGGACGTGGTCGAGGGAGAGGGGCTCGAGCCGTACGGCGTCGTTCTCGAGCACCACAGGTGAGGGCAGCTTCGCGGTCATGGCGGCAACTCTAGGAGCGGCGCGCGGTCACGATGATGGCCACCTGGCGCTTTTTACGGGGAACCACCTGCTTTACGGGAACCACCTGTCGACACTCATACCGGCCGGTCGGTAGGCTCGCTGGCATGGACTTCGCCTTCGACACGGTCACCGAGGACCTGCGCGAACGACTGCTGACCTTCATGGACGAATGCGTCTACCCCGCCGAGCCGGCCTTCGAGGAGCAGGTGGCGAGCAGCGGCTGGAGCCCGCCGCCGCTGATGGCCGACCTGAAGGACGAGGCCAGGAAGCGCGGCCTGTGGAACCTGTTCCTCCCGAACGAGCACGGCGCCGGGCTGACCAACCTCCAGTACGCGCCGCTGGCCGAGATCATGGGCAGGAGCCCCAGCATCGCCCCGACGGCCACCAACTGCGCCGCGCCGGACACCGGCAACATGGAGGTCCTGTCCATGTTCGGCAGCGAGTGGCAGCGCAAGGAGTGGCTGCGCCCGCTGCTCGACGGGGAGATCCGGTCGGCGTTCGCGATGACCGAGCCCGAGGTGGCCTCCTCCGACGCCACGAACATCGCCACGTCCATCGTCCGCGACGGCGCCGAGTACGTGATCAACGGCCGCAAGTGGTTCACCTCCGGCGCGATGAACCCCGGCTGCAAGATCTTCATCGTCATGGGCAAGACCAACCCCGACGCACCCAAGCACCGCCAGCAGAGCATGATCCTGGTGCCGCGCGACACGCCGGGGCTGCACATCAAGCGCGGCATGCACGTCTTCGGCTACAGCGACGCCCACCACGGCGGCCACGCGGAGATCGTGTTCGAGGACGTCCGCGTGCCGGTGGAGAACCTGATCGGCGAGGAGGGCGGGGGGTTCGCCATCGCGCAGGCCAGGCTCGGCCCCGGCCGCATCCACCACTGCATGCGCCTGATCGGCATGGCCGAGCGCGCGGTGGAGCTCATGTGCCGGCGCGCGCTGGACAGGACCACGTTCGGCAAGCCCGTCGCGCAGCAGGGCGTCGTCCAGGACTGGATCGCCGAGTCGCGCATCAGGATCGAGCAGTCGCGCCTGCTCGTGCTCAAGACCGCCTGGCTCATGGACACCGTGGGCAACCAGGGCGCCCACACCGAGATCCAGGCCATCAAGATCTCCACCCCCCAGACCGTGGAGTGGATCCTCGACAAGGCCATCCAGGTGCACGGCGCGGGCGGCGTCTCCCAGGACTTCCCCCTCGCGGGGCTCTGGGCGGGCGCGCGCTCGCTGCGCCTGGCGGACGGCCCCGACGAGGTGCACAAGCGGTCTCTTGCCCACCGGGAGCTGAAGAAGTGGATGTGACCATCAAGGAGCGGGTCGCCGCGTTCCTCGCGGAGCACGACCCGGACGGGGACCGCCTGGAGTTCCTGCGGGCGAGGTTCGACGCCGGGCTGGCCTGGGTGTGGTTCCCCCAGGGGCTCGGCGGGCTGGGCGCGCCGCGTGAGCTGCAGCAGGTCGTGGAGCGGGAGCTGGCCGGCACGCCGCAGATCAACTCCGGCGTCCAGGGGATCGGGCTGGGGATGGCCGCCCCGACGATCCTGACGTTCGGTACGGAGGACCAGAAACGCCGCTTCCTCCGGCCGCTGTGGACGGGGGAGGAGATCTGGTGCCAGCTCTTCAGCGAGCCGGGCGCGGGCTCCGACCTGGCCACGCTCGCCACCCGCGCTGTCAGGGACGGGGACGAATGGGTCGTCGACGGGCAGAAGGTGTGGACGTCCGGCGCCCATCACGCCAGATGGGCCATCCTCGTCGCGCGTACCGACCCTGACGTGCCGAAACACCGCGGCCTGACGTACTTCGTGTGCGACATGCACGCGCCGGGCGTCGAGGTGCGGCCGCTGCGGCAGATCACCGGCGAGGCCGAGTTCAACGAGGTCTTCCTGACCGGCGTGCGGCTCCCCGACGACCTGCGGCTCGGCGAGGTCGGCGACGGCTGGCGGGTCGCGCAGACCACGCTGATGAACGAGCGGGTCGCCATCGGCGGCGCCCCCGTACGGCGGGGCGGCGGCATGGTCGGGGTGGTGCTCGACGCCTGGCGCGCCCGGCCCGAGCTGCGCACCCACGACCTGCACCAGCGGCTGCTGTCGCTGTGGGTCGAGTCCGAGGTCACCCGCCTGTCGGGGGCGCGGCTGCGCGAGCAGCTCGCCGCGGGCCAGCCCGGGCCCGAGGGGTCCGGGCTGAAGCTGTCGTTCGCCCGGCTCAACCAGGCGCTGACGGGCTTCGAGATGGAGTTCGGGCGCGAGCTGGGCTACGACGACTGGACGTTCCGCCGCTCTGAGGACGTCGACTTCTACGGCCGCGGCCCCGGCTATCGCTACCTGCGGGCCAAGGGCAACTCGATCGAGGGCGGCACGTCCGAGATCCTGCGCAACATCATCTCCGAACGGGTGCTCGGCCTGCCCTCGGAGCCCCGTGTCGACAAGGACGTGCCCTGGAAGGACCTGCCGCGATGACGCTGCTCTATTCCGAGGTCGAGGAGGAGCTGCGGGCCGCGGTGCGCGGGCTGCTCGCCGACCGCTGCCCGCCCGCCGCCGTGCTGAAGCGGATCGAGTCCGAGCCCTACGACCTGGACCTGTGGAAGACGCTGGCCGGCGAGATCGGCGTGGCCGGGCTGCTCGTGCCCGAGGAGCACGGTGGCGCGGGCGCGTCGGCCAGCGAGGCGGCGGTCGTGCTGGAGGAGCTCGGCAGGGGAGTGGCGCCGGTGCCGTTCCTCACCAGCGCCGTGCTGGCCACGCGGGCGCTGCTGCCGACCGGCGACGCGCTGCTGGGCGAGCTGGCCGAGGGCAGGAGGACCGCCGCGCTCGTCGTGCCGTTCGCGGCGAACCCGTACAGACCCGCCGACGGGGTACGCGCCGAGGGCGGGCGGCTGACCGGGACCGTCACCGGCGTGGCCGGGGCCGACGTGGCCGACGTGCTGCTGGTGCCGGCCGGCGGCAGGCTCCACGCCGTGGAAGAGGGGGCGGCCGTCCAGGTGGTGCCGTCGCTCGACCTGACCAGGCCGGTCGCGACCGTCACGTTCGACGGGGTCCCGGCCAGGGAGGTGGGGGCGTGCGACCTGGGGGAGGTGCTCGCGTTCGGGGCGGGGCTGCTGGCCTCCGAGCAGCTCGGGGTGGCCGGATGGTGCCTCGACACGACGCTCGCCTACGTCAAGGAGCGCCACCAGTTCGCTCGGCCCGTCGGGTCCTTCCAGGCGATCAAGCACCGGCTGGCCGACCTGTGGCTGGACGTGGTCAGGGCCAGGGCCGCCGCCAGGAGCGCCGCGACCGACGGTTCCCCCGTCTCCGTGGCCGTGGCGCAGTCGTGGAACGCCGGCGTGGCCGTGCACGCGGCCGAGGAGGCGCTGCAACTGCACGGAGGGATCGGGATGACCTGGGAGCACCCCGTACACCTCTATCTCAAGCGCGCGAAAGCCTCCGAGATCGCCCTCGGCACGCCGGGCGACCACCGCGCGGCGCTGGCCTCACTCGTCGACGTGCCCGGCCCCGAGTGAGGTGAGCAGCAGGTCGGCGAAGTGCCTGCCCACCTGGGCGCCGGTCAGCGGCCCCTCCGCGTGGAACCACGTGCCCAGGTGGTGCACCGAGCCGAAGAAGAAGTCGACGACCAGCTCGGCCGGGACGCGGTCGCTGAACACGCCCTGGCGCTGGCCCTCGGCCACCAGCGCGCGGAAGCGCTCGTGGTAGCGGCGGCGCTCGGCGCGCACGGTCTTCTGCGTCTCCGGGGCCAGCAGGTGCATCGACCTGAAGAAGATCTTGGAGTCGTCCAGGTTCGCGGCCGTCGTCTCCACGACGTCGGCCGCGGCGCCGTGCAGGCGCTGCCGTACGTCGCCGGGGCCGTCGGCGATCCGCGTCAGCCGGTCCATCTGCATGCGGAGGACCCGCGCGTAGATCTCGTGCAGCAGGTCGTCCTTGGAGTCGAAGTAGTGGTACATCGCTCCCTTGGTGACGCCGGCCGCCACCACGATCTCCTGGACGGAGGTGCCCTCGAAGCCGCGCTCGGCGAACAGGCGGGTCGCCTCGGCGAGCAGCCGCCGTCTGACCGGTTCTTCTTTCACATGGTCCCCCTTTGTCACCCTCATTAGCATACCGACTGGTCGGTCGAGGTCATTTGCTGGTCTTGCGGGTACTAATTACGTCACCTTAGGCTCGCCTTGGTTGGCAGCCGGGTATCTCTTGATCGGCGAGGGATCTTCGGCGTGGCAGATCCTGCAACACATCTACGCACTCGGGGAGATTGCCGTGCCCGGTGGATCTATCTACGTACAACCCAACGAGAAGTACACAGGGTCTTCTCCGCAGTGGTGGTACGAGAAGTTCTGGCGCGAGGACGCCCCCAACCGGCGCAGGATGAGGTACGTCAAGGCCGGCGTGGGGTTCGTGATCGGGGTCGCCCTGGCGCTCCGGTTCGGGCTCACCACCGCCTCCCCGTTCTGCGGCCTGCTCCTGGGCGGCATCGTGGCCGGGGTCGACTGGTATCTCGACTGGCGCTCCTTCCACGCGACGGCGGTCTGGCGCGGCGCGCGGCGCGGTGAGGCGATCACCGGCAGGATGCTGCGCAAGTCGCTGGGCCGGCTCGGCTACCACGTGCTGGACGGCCGCGCCATCCGCGGGCAGGCCTCCATCGACCACCTGGTGATCGGCCCGGGCGGCGTGTGGATCATCGACAACGAGTCCTGGAGCCCCGACACCGAGGTCGCCTGCTACGGCGGGCGGCTGTTCTTCGGCGAGAAGTACGGCAGCAAGACCGCCAAGGCGCTGGTCGAGACCGCCGAGAAGTTCGCCGAGCTGCTCAGCCGCGAGACGCGCGTCCCGGTGACGATCGCGCCCATGCTCGCCGTGCACTGCGGGCTGCTGCCCAAGGGCGGCATCGTGGTCGCCGAGGGCGTCACGCTGCTCAAGCCGCGGCTCGCGGCCAAGGTGATCAGGGCGGCCGAGGACGTCGTGCTGAGCGACGAGCAGATCGAGCTGATCGCCCGCACCGCGGCGAGGGAGCTCCAGCGCACCTGAGGCTCGGGCCGGGGGCCTCGACGGGCGCGATTCAGGCGAGCGTCTCGATGAAGGCCGTGAGCTGGGCGACGTTGCGGCACTCGTGCATGGGCACGACCGCTCCGTAGTCGCCCGCGAGCGAGTCGCCCGTGTCCCACTGCGCCCTGGGCTCCGGATTGAGCCAGTACGCGTGCCGCGCCCCCGCCGCCAGCGACCTGAGCACGTCGAGGGCGGGCGGCTGGTAGTTGGAGCGGGCGTCGCCCAGGATCAGCAGCGAGGTCTTGGGGCCGATGGCGTCACCGTACCGCTCGGCGAAGCGCTCCAGCGCGTGCCCGTAGTTGGTGCGCCCGAAACGCACCATGTCGGCCTCGTTCGCCAGCTTCGTCATGGCCTCCACCACGTCGGCGCCGGGCACGAAGAAGCGGGTGATCTCGTCCACCGTGTCCACGAACCCGAACGCCCGCACCTTGGTGAACTGCTCCCTCAGCGCGTACGTGAGCAGCAGCGTGAAGTGGGCGAACGACGAGACCGAGTCGCTGGTGTCGCAGAGGATGACCAGCTCGGGCTTGTGGGGGCGCGGCGGCCGGAAGTGCGTGGTCAGCGGCACGCCGCCGCTCTGCAGCGAGCCCCGCACCGTCCTGCGGAAGTCGAGCCGGCCCCTCCTGCCCTTGCGCTGCTTGATCGTCAGACGCGTGGCCAGGCGCCTGGCCAGCGGATGGACCTCGCGGCGCAGCCGGGCCAGATCCGCCTTGGTGATGCGCAGGAAGTCGATCTGGTCGAGCGGCGGGCGTACGGCGGAGCGGGCGATGCGCTCGATGCCGGAGTCCTCGGCGATGCGGCGGCGCACGTCGGTGGCCACCGCCTCCTCGAAGCGCCTGGTGTTGTCGTGGACGCGCCGGCGGGCGTTCCGCTCGGCCAGGCCGCCGCGCTCCTGCCCGGCCAGGACGTTCTGGAGGATGCGGGCCATCAGCGTCTCGGGGGACAGGGCGCGCATGACGCTGTAGGAGAACCAGTTCTGGCGGCCGGGGCTCGTCGTGGGCTGGCGGCCGAAGCGGCCGACCATGGCCTGGGCGAACTCGCGGATCTCCTGGTCCGTGCCGCCGGTCAGGAGGTGGGCGAGGTGGTCGCGGAGCTGCTCGACCGTCGCCGTGTCCGGGTCCATCCGGGTCCGGGGGCGCTCGGCGTACCGGCCGGTGGTCGACGCCGGGAACCAGAGGTCGAACAGCACGTCGAACCCCGGCCGGTACGCCGGCTTCTTGACCAGCGTGGCCGCGTAAGCGGCCCGCAGCGACTCCCGGTCGCCCAGCTCGATCACCCGCAGCGCCTGCGCGGCGTCCAGCCCCTCGGCGACCGAGACCGGGATGCCCGCCTCACGAAGCGCCTGGACGAACCCGACGTGCCTATCGACCAGCGACATCCGGCAGCCCCAGCTCCTTGACCGCCCGCGCCTGGTCGGAGGCGTGCTTGAGCACCACGCCGAGCGTGCCCGCCACGGTGGCCTCGTCGAGGTCCTCGCGCCCGAGCGCCAGCAGCGTGTTCGCCCAGTCGACGGTCTCGGCGACCGACGGCGCCTTCTTCAGCTCCAGCGCCCGCAGCGTCGCCACCGTCGCGGCCAGCCGCTCGGCCAGGTCGGCCCGGATGCCCGGCACCTGGCTGAGCACGATGTCGCGCTCCCGCTCGGGGGTGGGGTATTCGAGGTGCAGGTAGAGGCAGCGCCGCTTGAGCGCCTCCGACAGCTCGCGGGTGGCGTTGGAGGTCAGCACCACGTACGGCCGGCGCGTGGCGGCGATCGTGCCCAGCTCCGGGATCGTGATCTGGAAGTCGGACAGCAGCTCCAGCAGCAGCCCCTCGACCTCGACGTCGGCCTTGTCGGTCTCGTCGATGAGCAGCACGGTCGGCCCGGCGGCCCTGATCGCCTTGAGCAGCGGCCGCTCCAGCAGGAACTCCTCGGAGAAGATGTCGTCGTCGGCGCTCGTGGCCTGGATCCTGAGCAGCTGCTTCTTGTAGTTCCACTCGTACAGGGCCCTGGCCTCGTCGAGCCCCTCGTAACACTGCAGCCTGACCAGGTCGGCCCCGGTCGCCAGGGCCACCGCCTTGGCGAGCTGCGTCTTGCCCACCCCGGCGGGGCCCTCGACCAGCAGCGGCTTGCCCAGCGCCGCGGCCAGGAACACCGAGGTGGAGATGGCGTCGTCGGAGAGATAGTCCACGGCGGCGAGCCGCTCCGTCACGTCGGCGGGCGAGTCGAACATCGATGCTCCTGTCTGCTGGCCGAACTTTATTCTAGCCAGACGGAAGCGCTTGATACCGATTCGACCAGGATGCGGATCACCGGTATATTCCTCTCTGCAAGCGCCGCTAGCTCAGTTGGTCAGAGCAGCTGACTCTTAATCAGCGGGTCCGGGGTTCGAGTCCCTGGCGGCGCACCGCGTAGAAGCCCCAGCTCAGAGCATTGAGCTGGGGCTTCTTGGTTTTCGAGTGGCTCTGGCCGCAATTGTTCTCGGCGTGTTGCTCAGCTGCCGGTCGGGTTGACAACCGTTTCATTGGCCTGCTCAGCATGTTGGTGGTTGCCCGAGTGTTCGATGACGCCGTTGGCCACGCGGTACAGCTGCTCGATGCGCGACGCGTACGCCTGCGGCATCACGCGCATCAGGTCCGCGTACTCGGCGTCGAACTCGGCACCCGGTTCTCCGGCGTTGCTCAAGGGGTGTCTGCCGGCACTCATGAACGTCTGCTTGGCGAGATCGTCGAGGTGCCCGGCCACCCTGTGGATATCGTCCGAGGCGGATCGGAGGCTTGTGTGATCGACCTCCTGCCGCTCCCCATACGGATTCCCCTGCACATGAGTCACCCGTGAAGGCTAGTGTCATCCGCCTGGGTTCGGCTACCTGACCGACCGGCTCATCCGCAACATCCTCGAATCCCTCGCAAGATACTGCCGACGAGTTTCAGGCGGATGACACTGGCGATCGTCACATGGGCGCGCGAGCGTAGATCACTGACCGGGCAGGACGGTGTTCATGACCCGCGACGGGAGCGATCGACTGCTGATCCATTCCTGCTCGAATCTTTCCGGGTAGCCGAGAAACCGATGCTCGCGGAGTGCGTCGCGACCGGCTTCGTCCCCGATCCGCCGTATCTCGTTCGCCGACAGTTCGGGCAGGCCCTGCTGCCGCCGCCTGTCGGCCTCCATGCTGACGGCGTCCCTGTACGCCATTCCATAGGTACTGGCCCACCCCCAGTCCACACCGCGGGCGGCTGCTAGCTGTACCCGCATCTCGTGTGCCTTGACCTCGCCATCGACCTCTTCCTCGATGGCCGCCCTGATGTACTCCTCACGTCCCATCGACAGAGGATTCGGTTTGCCTTCGTTGCGTGCATGGTTCACCTCATGGACGAAGGTCGCGGCGAGCTCCTCGGCTGTCTGGCCTCCCACAAAGATGCGCAACACGTTCATGTCGTCGTAGTACGCCCCTGAGACGTCATCAGGGGAGCCCTGCTGGTACAGCACAGTGATTCTGTGCTCCTTCGCCCAGGCGAGTGCTTGCCTGCCCGCAGGCGTCTCGCGAAGCACGTCCTCGGTGATTCGCCGTGCCTCCTCGTCCGACCGGAACGTCCGGAAATCAGTAGACAGCCCACCAGCCCACGTCGCCATGGGTATCGCGTACAGAGCAGCAGATACACCGGACAACTTCCTGGCTCTGTGGAGCGAGTCGCGAATGACTGTCTCAACCAGTCGTGAAAGCTTTTTCCGCATCAACGCCAGCGCGCGACGCGCCCCCATGATCCGCGCGAGCCGGACGAATTCCCTGGCCGGACCGGCCATGAGAGCCGCAAGCAGGCAGACCGCCAGGTAGGCGAGGACATAGATGACGAATGCTTTCCACGCGATCCGGACGACCACGATCGCCATGGTTCCCAGGCCGGTGAGCAGCGCGCCGTCGCTACCCGCCACAAGTTGACGTCTCGGTCCTTTCTCCCCTTCCCACTGGACCTGGAATGCCGCGACGTCACTGCCCTTGTTGGCCGCGAACACATGCCGCGCGGCCGGCTCGATCTCGCCGGAAGCCGTACGCAGCTCAAGACCGAAATCAACCAAGGAACGAGCAGACTGCAGGCGCTCCTGCTCGTCCGGCAGGCCGAACGGCGCCACGTCCTTCACGAGCTTGTGCACGCTCACCAACTGCGACGGTAGCTCCACTATCTCCATCCCACAGCAGACTCTGCAACCGGCCCATGCTAATTAGATGCCGCCCGATACCGCACCCTCGCGTACGATCCGCATGCTCGCCCAACTCACCACTCGCTCGTCGAACCGGCGTCGCCGGGCGGGGTCCGCCGTGGCGGCCCCGCCCAGCGCGCTTTCAGGCGTCGGTGGTCGCGGCGGCGCTGAGCGCCTGCTGCTGCACCTGCTGGATCTGGTCGTCCGTCACCACCAGGTTCCCGAACTCCTTGACCGCCTGGTAGTACGTCCAGGCCAGCCCGTCACAGGTCGACTTGGAGATCCCCGAATACTGCCTGCACACCTGCTTCAGGTCGAAGTAGAACGAGTCGTCGATGCGTGACTTGTTCGCCGGGAACTGGCTCACGTCCTTGTAGTTGCGGTAGCCGAAGTCGTGCCGCCTGCACGGCATCCTGAAGTCGAAGCCGAGCGGCTTGTCGGGGCTGCTGGAGCACAGGTCGGTCGACCAGTCGAAGGCGTAGTCGGCCCACGCCCCCTGGTTCTCCCAGGCGGAGCGCCACGAGGCGGCGCTGGTGGAGGTGGGCTGCGAGAACGCGGAGAGCGCGGCGAGTTTCTGCTCCAGCGTGACCGCGTGGGCCGGTAAAGCCAGCCCGAGTACGGCGATCAGGGCGAGGGCGACGGAGGCGAGTGCGGCTCGGGATCGTCTGGCCATGAGAACCTGCTCCTAGCGCTGGGGGGTCGGGTGCACGTCCTCACGATGACCCGAATCGGCGGCGAGCGCAGGAAGCACATGTTGCTCAATTCCCAACGCAGGCTTGGCGCAGGATCGGTCTTTACAACCGCCCGGCTTTCTGTAAGCGGGCGAAGTCAGCGCGACCGCAGGAGATGGGCGGACCAGCCCAGTGACCAGAGCAGGAGCAGGGCCACGAGCGGGCCGCCCAGGATGATCGTCAGCCCGGCGCCGATGTTGGCGCCGAGGGTGCCCGCCGTCATCACCCGCCAGCCGGCCCCGGCGAGGGCGCCCGCGGCCAGCGCCGGCAGGAGCGCCGCCCACCAGCGGCGGTCGAAGCGGCGGCGGTGGGAGGCCCGGACGAGCAGCGCCGCCGTGCCGGCCACCACCAGCACGGCCGCGATGCCGGCGGCGCGCTCGGCCCACGGGTCGATGGCCGGCGGGCGGATCGCCCGGTCGAGCGCGGTGCCCGGGCGCGCCGCCGCGCTCAGGTCGCCCACCAGCCACCAGACGGCCACCGGGGTGGCGATCAGGCACCCCGCGGCGGCCATCCACACCGTGTTACGACTCACTCAGGCCCGATGCCCTCCAGGGAGAAGTGTCTGTTCCAGTCCTTTACCCACTTGCGCCCGAATCCATCGGCGGTGTTCAGCGGCGTGGTGGCCGCGTCGAACGTGCCGGTGGCGGGGTCGAAGCCGATCTCGGCGGCGGTGCCCGCCTTGACGTCGAAGGAGTCGAAGTCCGGGTTGAACGTCTTGACGCTCAGCCCGCCGGCGTCGTCGGTGTAGGCGAAGCCGCCCGAGGCGATGCTCACCGACCGGGTCAGCACGTTGTGGGAGGGCACGTACAGCGAGTCGGGGTCGCGCCACACGTACTCCTCCGTGCACTCCGTGGTGCCGACCTGGGTGCAGATCGCCCCGCCGGAGTCGACGGGGACGTACCACGAGCGGATGTTGGGGTACTGCCGGCCGTAGTGGCGGTACCACTTCTCGACGTTCCCGGCCGTGTTGGTGAAGCCGGTGCCGTCACCGACCTTCAGCATGTCGTTGAAGCGCTCGACCACGACCTTCGAGTTGGGCACCGGGAGCCGCTGGCCGCCCTCGTGGTAGAGCTTGTCGTGGCCGACGTACGTCACGTCCACGAACACGTTGTCCCGCGCGACGTTGCTGTGCCCCGACTGGTAGAACAGGCCGTGCTGGGCGGTGTCGAAGACGTTGTGGTGGATCACCATCCCCGACATCCCGTCGTCCATGTAGACGGCCTGGTTGCCGTCCGGGCCGACGTCCTTGAAGAGGTTGTAGGCGATCACGTTGTTCAGGTACGTGTAGTCGCGGCCCGCGTAGATGACCCCCTGGTCGGAGGCGTGCGTCACGAGGTTCTCGAACCTGTTGTGGCTGATCTCCATGTCGTTGCCCATGATCTGGATCGCCATGTGCGGGGCGTCGTGGACGTGGTTGTAGCGGAACGTGTTGCCGACCCCGTACATGTAGCCGGCGGGGGTGTAGGTGGCCAGCTTCGAGAAGTCGTAGATCTCGTTGTGCTCGACCACGTGGTCGCCGCGCTCCAGCGAGTCGCGGTCGCCGCCGGCCGTGAAGACCCCGCCGCCGCCCAGGTCGTGCAGCCTGCTGTTGATCACCTTGTTGCGGTGCCCGCCCCGGCTCGTGCGGTACTCGGCGATCGCCGTGATCGCGTCGTTGGCCTCGCCGATGGCGACCGCGTCCATGCTGACGTTGAGGATCTCCAGGCCGTCGAGGGTGCACGACTCCGCGTCGAGCAGGCGCACGCCGGTGCCCGTGCTGCCGTTCAGCTTCAGGCCCTTGAGCGTCACGCCCCTGACGTTCTCCAGCGTGAAGAACGGCTCGTCGAACGAGGTGAGGCTGATCTCCTTGCCCTCGACCGTCCCGCCCGGCGGGTAGTAGTAGAGCGTGCCTGCGCCGTCGTGGCGGTCGATGTAGTATTCGCCCTCGGCGTCCAGCTCGCTCAGCACGTTCTGGGCCACGAACGAGGTCCACTTGTCCGTGGCGGCGTACATCGTGGGGTAGCGGGTCCTGAGCTCGTCCCCGCTGACGGCGTCGATGCGGACGCGGTCGTTGGCGTAGTTGTTGCCGAAGTAGCCGGACAGCCAGCCGTCGGTCTCGTACCGGGTGTTGTCGGCGGTCCCATCGGCCGGCGCCCACGTGGCGGCGCGCTCCTTGAGCGCGGGGTCGACGGCGGTGTAGACCGGGCCGGGCAGTTCCAGCATGTCCTCGTACGGCATGGTAGTGCCGTCGGCGGTCTTGTCCGAGAAGTAGTCGCGGGCGCCCTTGGGCGCCTCCTTGACGGTGATGTGGGTGCGGTCCAGCTTCTCGGTGCCGTTCGGGTACTGCGCCAGCGTCTGCGCCACGTCGTCGGTGATCAGCTCGGGCGCGTACGGTTGCGGCTTCCAGTTGAAGCCGTTCTTGTAGATCTGCCCGGTGGGGATGCCCTCGGCGGCCAGGTCGTAGACGTAGACGTGGCCGGCCGCGGCCTCCTGGATCCGCGACTTCGACGACCATTTGGCGTCGTCCGCCGGCACGTCGCTCAGCCTGCGGAACTTGCCCGGGTCGAGCGTGGTGACCCCGGCGAACTCGACCTGCTCGCCCGGGTAGGCGGCGTAGGTGACGTACGAGTTCCGCGCGCCGCTCAGCCGGATGCCCGTGGCGGCCTGGTAGACGCCGCCCCT
Source organism: Nonomuraea phyllanthi (assembly GCF_006334985.2). Classification (GTDB taxonomy): domain Bacteria; phylum Actinomycetota; class Actinomycetes; order Streptosporangiales; family Streptosporangiaceae; genus Nonomuraea; species Nonomuraea phyllanthi. Next base: position 132,262 of record NZ_VDLX02000007.1, on the reverse strand, counting down.
GATGTAGACGGTGCCCCGCTTGTGAGCGCCGGTCCGTCCGGCCAGGGCGTCACGGGCCTGCTCGACGGTCGCGAACGGGTCCTGCTCGGTGCCGGTGGCATCGGCTCTGCCGTCCTGTGACACGTACACGGTGGGGGCGGCGGATAACGCGGACGCCTCTGTGGCGGCGGTCGCAGGCAGGGCCGCGACCAGGGAGGCGATCATCACGCTGTGGAGTCGCATCATGTCCCTCATCTGTGACTTAAATCGATAAAATATTACAAGGGACCGTAACCCCGTATCCGTCGGAAATCAATCGTTTGACCGCCGCTTCTCAGGGCGGCTTGTGGGGCGCTCGTCAGCCCAGGGCGTGGTCGAGATTGAAGGCGGCACTGATCAGCGCCAGGTGGGTGAAGGCCTGCGGGAAGTTGCCGATCTGCTCGCCGGAGCGCCCGATCTCCTCGGCGTACAGGCCCACGTGGTTGGCGTAGCTGAGGATGTTGTCGAAGACCCGGCGGGCCTCCTCCACGCGGCCCGCCCTGGCCAGCGCCTCGACGTACCAGAAGGTGCAGATCGAGAACGTGCCCTCCTCGCCCTGCATCCCGTCGGGGCTCAGCTTGGGGTCGTAGCGGTAGACCAGCGTGTCGGAGACCAGCCCCTCGGCCAGGGCGTCCAGCGTGGTCAGCCACTTGGGGTCGGTGGGCGAGACGAACTTGGCCAGCGGCATCATCAGCACCGACGCGTCCAGCACGTCGTCGTCGAAGTGCTGGATGAACGCCTGCAGCCGGGGCGACCAGCCGTGCCGCATGATCTCGCGGTAGATCGCGTCGCGGGCCTCCCGCCAGTGGGCCAGGTCGGCCGGCAGCCCGCGCTGGATGGCCACGCGCATGGCGCGTTCCACGGCGACCCAGCACATGAGCCGCGAGTAGACGAACTTCTTGCGTCCGCCCCTGGTCTCCCAGATGCCCTCGTCGGGCTGGTCCCAGTTGTCGCAGACCCATTCGACCAGCACGCACAGCTCGTCCCAGCGCTCGCTGGAGATCGGCTTGCCCCATTTGTTGTACAGGTAGATGGAGTCGATGAGCGCGCCGTAGATGTCCAGCTGCAGCTGCCCGGCGGCGGCGTTGCCGACCCGTACGGGAGCCGACCCGCGGTAGCCCTCGAGGTGCGTGAGCTCCTGCTCGGGGAACTCGGTACGGCCGTCGATGCCGTACATGATCTGCAGCGGCCCCGACGGCTGGCTGCGGCCGAGCGTGACGTGCTCCGACAGGAAGCTCATGAACGCCTCGGCCTCCTCGGTGAAGCCCAGCCGCAGCAGCGCGTACACGCAGAACGCCGCGTCGCGCACCCACACGTAGCGGTAGTCCCAGTTGCGGCCGCCGCCGATCTGCTCCGGCAGGCTCGTGGTGGGCGCCGCGACGATGCCGCCGGTCGGCGCGTACGTGAGCAGCTTCAGCGTCAGCGCCGAGCGGTGCACCATCTCCCGCCAGCGGCCGCGGTAGCGGGAGGCGGACAGCCACCGGCGCCAGTAGCGCACCGTGTCGCCGTACGCCTGCTCGGCCTCGGCCAGCGCGCACGAGCGCGGCACGATCCCCTCGGCCGCCCGGTCCAGGGCGAAGACGGCCTGCTCGCCCTCACCCAGCGTGAAGAACGACCGCACGTCCCGCCCGTCGCTCTCCAGCGGCACGGTGGAGGTCAGGGTCAGCGCGAAGTCGGCCGACGTGAACGTGGCGTGGCCGTCGCCCACGTGGACGGTGTGCGGCTGCGCGCCGTAGCAGAACCGGGGCGCGACCAGCACGCGGAACGGCAGCTCGCCCCGTACGCACAGCACCCGCCTGATCAGCCGGTGCCGGTCGGCCTCCAGCGAGTCCTCCTCGGCGATCGGCATGAAGTCCTGCACCTCGGCCACGCCCTCGTCGGCGAAGAACCGGGTGACGAGCACGTTCGTGTCGGGGACGTAGAACTGCTTGGTCCGCACGGGCAGGTCGGCGGCCAGCTCCCATGCCCCGCCCTGCTCGTCGTCGAGGATCGAGCCGAAGACGCTGGGCGCGTCGAAGCGCGGACAGCAGTACCAGTCGATCGTGCCGTCCGTGCCCACCAGGGCGACCGTACGCAGGTCACCGATCAGCCCGTGCTCGCCGATCGGCAGATATCCCATGACATCAACCTAGACCGGGCATGGTCGGCGGTTGCCCAAACGATCGGCAAGGGATGTACTCCTCGCGGTCCCGCGCAGCGGCTACAGCGTGGGCACGCGCCCGCGGCGGCGCAGGAAGAGGCCGGTGGTGGCGGCGAGGACGAGCAGGGAGCCGGCTCCCACCAGCACCCGCCCGTCGGGCCCGGCCGCCCCGCCACCGCCCGTGTCGGCGGCTCCCGACGGGGTCTTCGTGGGGGCCTTCGTGGTGGGCTCGGTGGTGGGCTCGGTGGTCGGCTCCGAGGTGGGCTCTGTGGTGGGCTCTGTGCTCGGCTCCGGGGTGGGGCTCGGGCTGGTCGTCGTCCCGCCCGCTCCGGGGATCGTGAGCGGGTGCTTCGTCAAGGCGTTCTCGTTCTTGGGCTCGCACTCGATCAGGCGGTCGCTGGGGCTGGTCCCGAAGTTGAGAGAGGCCGCGCGTACGGTCCCGCTGCCCTCCCGGTTGGGCGTCGTCTTGATCTCGACCGTCGTCGTGGGGAGCGGGATGGGCTCTCCCGCGACGATCGTGGAGATAGGGGCGACCCCGGTGGCCGACGTCAGCCCCGTGATGCCGCTGATGCCCGCGTAGGCGTACAGCTTGACCTCGCCCGCCAGCCCGGTGGCGGGGGCGCGTAACTCCGAGCCCTCGACGTACGAGCCGCGCCAGCCGATGGACATCTGCACGTCCACCTCGGCGTCCGTGGGCACCGTCAGCTCCACCTCGACCTTGACGTCCTGCACCTCGCCCGTGGCCGTGACGGTGCACGCGTACTCCACGACCTCGGCCTGGGCGGCGGCGGGCTGGAGCAGCAGGGCGGCGGCTGGGACGAGCAGCAGAACGCGCACGGCGCCTCCTTTGCTACGAATGTGGCACATGAGGAGACGTGGCACCCGGACACCGGGTTGACAGTGCCGCGGAGTCGGGTTGACAGTGCCGCGGATCAGACGGCGAACACCTGCGAGTCGTCGGCGAACGCCTTGAACTCCAGGGCGTTGCCCGCCGGGTCGAGCAGGAACATCGTCCACTGCTCGCCCGGCAGCCCCTCGAAGCGGAGGTACGGCTCGATGACGAACTCCGTGTCCGCCTCGCGGAAGCGGTCCGCCAGCTTGTGGAACTCGGGGATCGAGAGGATGAGCCCGAAGTGGGGCACAGGGACGTCGTGGCCGTCCACGGGGTTGTGCACCCGCTTCGAGGGGGCGGGCGCGAGGTGGGTGACGAACTGGTGGCCGTGCAGGTTCCAGTCGATCCAGGTGTCGGAGCTGCGGCCCTGGGCGCAGCCGATGAGGTCGCCGTAGAAGCGGCGGGCCGCGTCCAGGTCGTCGACGGGCATGGCCAGGTGGAACCGGGGGATCGAGGGTGGTGATGCTGACATGTCGGTTTTTGCTCCCGTCCGTTTTGGGTGATCATTACCCATTCGGGCCCGGCCCTACCAGCCCTCGCCCCAGCTCTCGCTGTTGCTGCAGATCTTGACGCTGGCGCTCTTCCTGAGGCTCGTGGGGGTGATCACCTCGAAGACGACGGCGTACGTGCCGCCGCCCTTCCACGTGATGGACGGGAGCAGCGGCTTCGACGTCGGCGTGCCCTGCTGCCTGCCCTGGTTCTGGCCGTTGACCAGCCACCGGTAGCTGTAGGTGCCCGTGGCCGAGACCTTGGCCCAGATGTTCGTGTCGTTGCGCCAGCAGTCGCCCACCTGGTAGCCCTCGTAGCTGAAGGACACCGACCGGACCGTGGAGGTGGGGGCCTTCGTCGTGGGCTTCGCGGTCGTGGGTTTCGTGGTGGGCCTCGTGCTCGGCTTCCCGGTTCCGCCCGTGGACCCCGTCGTGGGCCTCGTTGTAGGGCTCGTCGTGGGGCGCCCGGTCGGGCCGGACGTGGCGGGCCGGCGGCTCTTGGTGGCCTTGCGGGTCTTCCGCGGCGGAGGGTCGGTGGGATGTCGGGTGCCGGCGGTCTCCTTCGAGCCGGCCGCGGGGGTCGGGGCCGTGACGGCGGTGGCGGTGGTGGTCCGGCCGGGCCAGATGGGCAGCCAGAGCCACGCCGCCGTCCCCACCCCGGCCACGACCACCGCCGTACCCGCGGCCAGGAGCGCCGTCACCCGCCCCGAGCCCGCTTTCGGGGGCACGGTGTGGAGGTGGGCGACCGGCCGGCCCGGCGGCTGCCCCGGGAACCCGGTCTGCGCTGGGGCGCCCGGTGCCGGGGGTGCCGCCTGGGGCGGGGCGGGGGCGGGCGCCGGTGCCTGACCGCCGATGAGCCTGAAGAGAACGTCCTGCATGGCCGGGCGGGCGGCGGGGTTCTTGGCCAGGCACGCGTACACGATGGAGCGCAGCGGCTCGGGCACCCCGTCCAGGCGCGGCTCCTCGTACTGGATCCTCCTGAGCACCGCCGGCAGGGAGTCGTTGCCGAACGGCGGGGCGCCCGTGGCCGCGTACACCATGACCGAGCCCCACGCGAACACGTCCACGGCCGGGCCGGCCGGCGCGCCCATGAACTGCTCGGGCGCCATGTACGCGGGCGTCCCCACGATGCTGCTGGTACGGGTCAGCGCGGCGTCCATGGCCCGCGCGATGCCGAAGTCGATGACGCGCGGCCCGTCCCGCCCGAGCAGGACGTTGGCGGGCTTGAAGTCCCGGTGCACGACCCCGGCGCGGTGGATGGCGGCCAGCGCGGTGGCCGTCGCGACCGCCAGCCGTTGCAGGTCCGCCCCGGCGTGCAGGCCGGCCTGCTGGAGCGACGGGCCGTCCACGTACTCGGTGACGATGTACGGCCGCGCGCCCAGCGACGCGTCCAGCACCTGCGCGATGCAGAACGGCTCCACCCGCCGCGCCGCCGCGATCTCCTTCGCGAACCGGCCGTCACCGGGCACCCCCTCGCGCAGCACCTTGACCGCGACCGGCGTACCGTCCGGGGCGGTCGCCAGGTAGACCATGCCCTGGCCGCCCTCGCCGAGCTGCCTGACGACCCGGTACGGGCCGACGAACTCCGGCGTCACCAGGTTTCCAGCGCGCAGACGCCGAACGAGACGCTCTTCTGCGTCGCGGAAGGCGAGGTGACCTTGAGGGTGACGGTGTGGCGTCCGGCCGGGAGCATGTACTGGCCGGAGGTCACGAACGCGGTGTATTCGCCCTCCGACACCCACGACCTGGTACGCAGGACCGACTTGCCGTCGACCAGCCACGCGTACGAGACCCACACCTCCGACCGGGTCGCCTCCACCTTGCTCTGGAAGTGCACCGGCGGCATGTAACAGCCGCCCGCGTCGCTCTGACCGGGGCCGCCGGACAGGTCGATCGCCAGGATGCTGACCCTGGCGCTCCCGGCCGGCTTCTTGGTGCTGCGGGTGGGCGTCGGGGTCCTCGTCGGCGGCGCCGTCTTGGAGGAGGCCGTGGTGGGCGCCGCCGTGGTCTGCTTCGGTGTGGCGGGCTTATGAGTGGTCCTGCGGGTTTTCCGCGGGGGCGGCGTCGTGGCCGGGCGCTTCTTGCTCTGGCTCTGGCTCGGGGACGGGGTCAGGGAAGGGCTCGAGGACGCGGTGACCAGGGATGCCGAGATGGGGGTGTCGGATCCGGGGGCGAGCCAGAGGACACCGCCGACGAGCGCCGCCACCATGACACCCGACACGCCCACGGCCACCGGCACCCCGATCCGCCGCCCCGCCGCCCTCCGCCCCCTCGGCCCCGGCCCGTGCCCGGCCCCATGCCCTTGCCCTTGCCCCGGCCCGTACCCCGCCATCGGCCCTTGCGCCGCCCCGTGCCCAGGCATCGGCCCGTGCGCTGGCACCGGCCCATGGCCTGGCACTGGCCCATGGCCTGGCATCGGCTCATACCCCTGCCCTGACACAGGTCCGTGTCCCGGCGCCGGCATCGGCCCGTGACCAGACCCGGGCGTGGGCATCGGCCCGTGGCCAAGCACCGGCCCCGGACCCTGCCTCCAGTCCTGGGCCTGCGCGTGAACGTCGTCCGGCCGGCGCGGCTCCGGGGCCGTCGACGCGTTCTGGCCGCTCAACAGCCGCAGGATCACGTCCCGCATGGTCGGCCGGGCAAGCGGGTCCTTGGCCAGGCAGTCGTACACGATCGACCGCAACACATGGGGAAGCTCGCCGAGCTGCGGCTCGTTGTGCAGGATCCGGTTGACGATGGCAGGCAGCGTGTCCTGCCCGAACGGCGGCGTCCCGTTGGCCGCCCACGCCATCACCGACGCCCAGGCGAACACGTCCGCGGGCGGCCCGACCGGCTGCCCCGCCAGCTGCTCGGGCGCCATGTACGCGGGCGTGCCCACGATGCTGCTGGTGTGGGTGAGGGCGTCGTCCATGGCACGGGCGATGCCGAAGTCGATGACGCGCGGCCCGCCGGGTCCGAGGAGCACGTTGGCGGGCTTGAAGTCCCGGTGCACGATGCCGGCCTGGTGGATGGCGGCCAGCGCGGTGGCCGTCGCGACCGCCAGCCGTTGCAGGTCGGCCCCGCTGTGGCGACCCGCCTGCTGGAGGGAGGGGCCTTCGACGTACTCGGTGACGATGTACGGCCGCGCGCCCAGCGAGACGTCCAGCACCTGCGCGATGCAGAACGGCTCCACCCGCCGCGCCGCCGCGATCTCCTTCGCCAGCCTGTCGTCGTGGCCCGCGCCCTCGCGCAGCACCTTGACCGCCACGTGCGGGCCCTCGGGCGCCTGCCCGAGGTAGACCGTCCCCTGGCCGCCCGCGCCCAGCCGGCCGAGCAGGCGGTACGGGCCTACCGCCGCCGGGTCGTCCTCTCGCAGCGGTTCGACATGCGCCATGAGAGAAGCGACTCCTGAGACGGGGGCGAGCGATCTTTACGTACCATAGCGACTTAAGTTCGGATTTGTAGTGATGTTCCGGAGCTGTCGAAAACCTTCCGGCCGCCGACCGATCACCGCTCCCACCGCCACGGTCGGACGCCCTCCGTCCCGAGCCTGTCCCTGAATTGTCGGTGGCGCCTGGCAAGGTATCCACGGATCTTCGGCCCGCACCGGCCCGTTCGGGGGCCGACGTCACGGGACCGTTGGGGGGCACGTTGTCCGATCGCACCATCCGGAGCGCCGCCGAGGGCGAGACGGGCGCCGCCACATCCACGCGCGCCGACCCCGCAAGCGCCGTGACACAGTCTCGCACTCGGTCGATGTTCGCGCCGTTGGCCATCAAGGGCTTCAGACGTTATTACCTGGGCCAGACCACATCCGCGTTCGGAGACTCCCTGACCCCGCTGGCGATGGCGTTCGCCGTGCTGCATCTCACCGGATCACCCGTGGACCTCGGGATCGTGGTGCTGAGCACCAGGCTGCCCGTCATCGTCCTGACCCTGGTGGGCGGCGCGGTCGGCGACCGCTTCCCCCGCAGGACGGTGATGCTGCTCGCCGACCTCGTCCGGTTCGCGGCGCACGGCGCGACGGCGGTGCTGCTGCTCACCGGCACCGCGAGCCTCTGGGCGCTGGTGGTCCTGCAGCTCGTCGCGGGCGCCGGGTCCGCCTTCTTCAACCCGACCGCCGTGGGCCTGGTCGCCTCGCTGGCGGGCAGGGAGCACCTGCAAGCGGCCAACTCCCTGGTCTCGCTGTCCAGGAGCGCCGCGTCGATGCTGGCTCTCGGCACCGCCGGGGCCCTCGTGGCGCTGGTCGGGCCAGGATGGGCCGTCGCGATCGACGCGCTGACGTTCCTGGCGAGCGCGGCCTTTCTGCGCCGGCTGCCCGCCACCACGGCACCGCCGCGGCCGGGCGGTGGGCTGCCGGCCGGCATCACCGGGGGGATGGCGGAGGTGGCCCGGCGGCCCTGGCTGTGGACGTGGACCATCCACGTCGCGCTCACGAACGCGGTCGTGATCTCCCCGATCATGGTGCTGGGGCCGTACGTCGCGGACGAGCATCTCGGCGGCGCGCCGGCCTGGTCGGCGATCGGCATCGGTTACGCGGTCGGCGGCCTCGCCGGAGGTTTCGTCAGCGCCCGCTGGAGACCGTCGCGGCCCATGGTCGCCGCGCTGCTCTTCTTCCTCCTGATGGCCCCGCTGCCGGCGCTGCTGGCGATCCCCGCCGGGGTCTGGCTGCTCGCGCCCGCGGGAGTGGCGGCCGGCATGCAACTGGTCGTGTACAACGTCCTCCAGACCACCGCGATCCAGCGCAACCTGCCTGAGCCGTTCGTCGCGCGGGCCACCTCCGTCACGATGCTCGGCGCTCTCGTGGCGGCCCCGATCGGCATGGGGCTGGCGGGTCCTGCGGCGGGCTGGCTGGGCACCCGTCCGGTGCTCGTGCTGGGCGCGGTGGTTGCGGTGCTCGTCACGGCGGGCACCCTGCTGGTGCCGGCGGTGTGGCGCATCCGAGCCGGCACCGACCCCACCTCGACTCCTGACGCGCCGCACTTACCCCCTCGATCGGCAGCGCCGGTCTCGTGACGGGCTCCGCAACTCACTCCCGGCGCTGACATCCGAAGGAGGCCACGACGCTCCGCGGACCTGCCTTTGGGAGGAGGGCGTGACGCTCTCCGCACCTGCCCCCGGGAGGAGGCCGCGACGCTCTCCGCGCCTGACCCCGGAGGAGGCCATGGACCCTCGGAGGAGGCGACGGGCCCCGGAGGAGGTCAGGCGCGAGGTAGCCAGGCCGTCACGACGAGCCCGCCGTCCTCGCGCGGGCGTGCCCTGACGTCCCCGCCGTGCGCCACCGCCACCGACCGCACGATCGACAGCCCGAGGCCGGCGCTCCGGGCCGTGACCGTGCGTTCGGCCCCGTGCCGGTGGAACGGCTTGAACAGCAGGGGGATGTCGTACGGCGGCACGCTCGGCCCGGTGTTGCTGACCTCGACCTCCACCTTGCCAGAGGAGGAGGTGCCGGACACGGTGCGGCTCACCACCCGTACCCACCCGCTCCCGTCGGCCAGGTTGTGCCGGATGCCGTTCTCGACCAGGTTGTGCACGAGCCGTTCGAGGAGCAGCGCGTCCCCGGTGGTGGGAGCCGGCGCGACGACCTCGTACACCGTGACCTTGGCCTCGTGGGCGTCCCCGGCCGTCTGGGCGACGACGTGGGTGACCACGTCCGCCAGGTCCACCGGCGACCGGTCGGTGATCTCCTGGTCGGACCTGGCCAGCAGGAGCAGGCCGGAGATGAGCCGTTCGTGGCGGGCGTTGATCTCCAGCAGGCTCTCGCCCAGCTCCTTGACCTCGGGCGGGGCGGCGCGGCGGTGCATGGCCAGCTCGACCAGCGCCCGGTTAAGGGTCAGCGGTGTGCGCAGCTCGTGCGAGGCGTTGGCGACGAACCGGCGCTGCCCGTCGAAGGAGTGGTCCAGCCGCTCCACCATGGTGTCGAACGTGTCGGCCAGCCGCTTGACCTCGTCCGACGGCCCCTCCAGGGCGATCCGCTCGTGCAGGCCGCGCTCGGCCATGGGGGCGGCGGCGATCCTGGCGGCCGTGTCGGTGACCCGGTTCAGCGGGGCGAGGGCGCGGCCGGCGACGATCCAGCCGAGCCCGACGGCCGCGCCGCCGACCACGATGAGCGCGATGACGCCCTGCGTGATCAGTGACGTGACGGCCGCGCCGCGCAGCTCCGCCTCCTGCTGCCGCAGCCACTCCACGGCGGCGTCGCCGGAGAGCACGACGCCGTCCTTCGCGAAGAACAGGTTCTTCACCCGGCCGGGCTCGGGCGCCACCCGGTTCTCGAACGACTGGTTGAGCTGCTGGTCGAACAGCAGGTACGTGACGCCGAGCAAGGTCAGCCCGGCGACCAGGAAGACGGCTCCGTACATCAGCGTGAGCCGCAACCGGAGGCTCATGCGATCCGGTACCCGACCCCCGGCACGGTCTCCACGACCGGCGGGTCGGCGAGCTTGCGGCGCAGCTTGAGCACGGTGAGCCGGACCGCGCCGGTGAAGGGGTCGGCGTTCTCGTCCCACGCCTTCTCCAGCAGCTGCTCGGCCGAGACGACGTTCCCGTCGGCCCGCATCAGCTCGGCCAGCACCGCGAACTCCTTCTTCGACAGCGGTACGAACCGCCCGTTCCGGAACACCTCCCTGCGTGCCGGATCCAGCGTGATCCCGGCCCGCCGCAGCACGGGCGGCGCGGCCGGGCGCGAGCGCCGCCCCAGGGCGAGCACGCGGGCGGCCAGCTCGGGGAACGCGAACGGCTTGGTCAGGTAGTCGTCGGCCCCCATGGACAGCCCGGTCACCCGGTCGTCGAGCTGGGCGGCGGCGGTCAGCATCAGCACCCGCGCGTCCCGTTCCGACTCGACCAGTTCCCTGCACACCTCGTCGCCGTGCACGCGTGGCAGGTCGCGGTCCAGCACGACCACGTCGTAGTCGTTGACCGCGATGCGTTCCAGCGCGGCCTCGCCGTCGTGCGCCAGGTCGACCGCGTGGGTCTCTTCACGCAGCCACTCGGCGATCGCGTCGGCGAGCAGCCGCTCGTCCTCCACCACCAGCACCCGCATGGCGTACCTTTCGTCCGCTTACAGAGCTGAGTGTGGAGGAGCCGGCATTTGCTCGAGATAAGCGGTGGATGGAAACGCTGAGGAAACACGCGCCGCTATTGCATCTCCCCTCGAAACGACATCTGTGCGGCGGTGCCCGTCCGGTGGTGTCCGTTCAACGGTGTTCTTCCAACAGAGGAGAGATCTCATGCGAGGACGAGTCCTCGGCGTGCTGGCGGCTTCCGCGCTGTTCCTGACGGGATGCGGCGCGGACGACGGCGGCGGAGCCGACGTGGCGTCGGTCAGCGGCACCGGCGGCCAGGCCGCGGCCAGTGCGGCGCCGAGTGAGGATCCGCAGCAGAAGATGCTCAAGTTCGCCCAGTGCATGCGCGAGAACGGCGTGCAGATGGACGACCCGGAGCCGGGCAAGGGCATCAGGATGAAGTTCGACGGGAGCGTACCGAGGGAGAAGGTCGAGAAGGCGCAGGAGGCGTGCAAGCAGTACGCCCCGAGCGGCGAGCAGGGCGGTCAGGGCGACCCCAAGCGGGCGGAGGCGATCCGCAAGGTCGCGCAGTGCATGCGTGACAACGGCGTGGAGAAGTACCCGGACCCCGAGGGCAACATGATCCGCATCACCCCCGAGGTGGGCCAGGACCCCGACTTCAAGTCCGCCCAGGAGAAGTGCCAGAAGGAGATGGCCGAGGCGGGCATGGGATGAGCGGGATGGCCACGCTTGACGGAAAGGCGGAGCCGGACGCGACGCCCTCCCGCCCGCGCCGCCGCCGCCGGGGCAGGGCGGCCGCCGTGCTGCTGGTCGTGGTGGCGGTGGCCGGCGGCGGGTTCGTCGCGGTCAACAGCGCGGGCCTGCTCGAAGGCGGCGCCGCCCCGACGCGGTCGGCCGCGGTGCTGCCCCCGGCGACGACCACGGTGACCAGGCAGACCCTGAACGACACCATGGACGCCGACGGCGAGCTCGGCTACGGGCCGGTGACCACGGCGGTGAGCAGGAAGCCCGGCACGATCACCTGGCTGCCCGACAGCGGCGCGCAGATCACCCGCGGCAGGTCGCTGTACCGGGTGGACAACCAGCCGGTCATGCTCATGTACGGCACGACGCCCGCGTACCGCGATCTCAAGGTCGGGGTGGAGGGCAAGGACGTCGAGAGCCTGGAGCGCAACCTCAGCAAGCTCGGCTACGACGGGTTCACGGTCGACGACGAGTACACCTATGCCACGGCCGAGGCGGTCAGGGAGTGGCAGGACGACCGCGGGCTGGACGAGACGGGCGTGGTGGAGCTGGGCCGGGTCGTGTTCGCGCCCGGCAAGGTGCGGGTGGAGAGCACGCAGACCGAGGAGGGCCAGCCGACCGCCCCGGGCAAGGGCGTCCTGACCTATACCGGCACGTCCAAGGTCGTCACGGTCACCCTGGAGACCGAGGACCAGCGCATGGCCAAGAAGGGGGCCAAGGTCGAGGTCACGCTGCCCGACGGCAAGAGCGTGAAGGGCAAGGTGACCGAGGTGGCCACGGTCATCGAGCCGGGGGAGGGCCAGGACTCCGAGCCGCAGACCCGCGTCGAGGCGCTCGTCTCGATCGGGAGCTCCGCGTCGGCCAAGGGGCTCGACAAGGCGGCGGTGGACGTGACGTTCACGGCCTCGAAGCGTGAGGACGTGCTGACCGTGCCGGTGGCGGCGCTGGTGGCGCTGCGTGAGGGCGGGTTCGGCCTGGAGGTCATCGAAGGCGGCAAGTCCCGATATATAGGTGTTGAGACGGGTCTGTTCGCCGGGGGCCGGGTCGAGGTCAGCGGGGACGGGCTCACCGAGGGCATGACCGTGGGGGTGCCGAGTTGACGTACCCCATGATCGCCCTGACGGACGTGTCCAGGACGTACCCGGGTGGCGTGGCGGCGCTGGCGTCGGTGTCGCTGCGGATCGAGCACGGCGAGCTGGTCGCCATCGTCGGCCCGTCCGGGTCGGGCAAGTCGACGATGCTGAACGTCGTCGGCACCCTCGACCGCCCCACGTCCGGGACCATCCACATCGACGGGTACGACGTGTCGAAGCTGTCGGACAACCGGCTGTCGGCGCTGCGGGCCACCACGATCGGGTTCGTGTTCCAGTCGTTCCACCTCGCCCCGAAGGTCCCCGCGCTGGACAACGTCGCCGACGGCCTCATCTACACCGGCCTCGGCAGGGCGGAGCGCCGCCGCCGCGCGGCCGGGGCCCTCGAACGGGTCGGGCTCGGGCACCGCATGGACCACGAGCCGCACGAGCTGTCCGGCGGCGAGCGCCAGCGCGTGGCCATCGCCAGGGCGGTGGCGGGCGACCCGCGCCTGCTCCTGGCCGACGAGCCGACCGGGGCGCTGGACTCGGTGTCCGGGGCGGGCGTGATGGAGCTGCTGCGCGAGCTGAACGCGAGCGGCACCACCATCGTGATCATCACGCACGACCGGGAGATCGCCGCCGGCCTGCCCAGGCAGGTACGGATGCGCGACGGCACGATCATCTCCGACACCACCGCCGTGGCACCCGAGCCGTCCTGGCCCGCCGAGACGGGAGTGCCGGGATGAGCGGCAGAGGTGCCGGGATGGACGGAGCCGCGAGTGCCAGGAGCGGAGGTGGGGGTGCCGGGATGAGCCTCGTGGAGGTGGCGCGGCCGAAGCTGTCACCCGCCAGGATGCGGCCGCGCGACGTGATGCGCGTCGGGGCGGTGGGCCTGCGCACCCGGCCGCTGCGGGCGTTCCTGTCGGCGCTGGGCATCGCCATCGGCATCGCCGCCATGGTGGGCGTGGTCGGGCTGTCGTCCTCGTCGGGCGCCGAACTCGACCGTACGCTCTCCGCGCTCGGCACCAACCTGCTCACGGTCTCGTCCGGCACCACGCTCATGGGCGAGGCCGCGCAGATGCCGAAGGACGCCGAGGCGATGATCGAGCGCATCGGCCCCGTCGAGGCGGTCTCGTCGATCGGGCGCATGGGAGACGTCAAGGTCTACCGGTCGGAGCAGATCCCCGAGGCCCAGACCGGCGGCATCGCCACGTACGCCGCCCGCCTCGACCTGCCCGCCACCGTGGGCGCGACCCTGCGCGACGGCACCTGGCTCAACGCCGCCACCGAGCGCTACCCGGCCGCCGTGCTCGGCTCCTCCGCCGCCCAGCGGCTCGGCGTGGGCGCGGTCTCGCCCGACACGCAGGTCGTCGTCGGGGGCATGCGGTTCACGGTCGTCGGCGTACTGAACCCGGTGGCGCTGGCCACCGACCTCGACGCGGGCGTCCTGGTGGGCTGGCCGGTCGCGGAGTCGAGGCTCGGCTTCGACGGGCACCCCACCACGCTCTACACCCGCTCGGACGAGGCCAGGCTGGAGTCCGTACGCCAGGTGCTGGCCGCGACCGCCAACCCGGAGGCGCCCAACGAGGTCGACGTCTCCCGGCCGTCCGACGCCCTGGCCGCCAAGCAGGCGACGAGCCAGGCGTTCGCCAACCTGCTGCTGGGGGTCGGCGCGGTGGCGCTGCTCGTGGGCGGGGTCGGGGTGGCCAACACGATGGTCATCTCGGTGCTGGAGCGGCGCGCGGAGATCGGTCTGCGCCGCTCGCTCGGGGCCACGCGCGGGCAGATCCGCACCCAGTTCCTCGCCGAGTCGCTGCTGCTGTCGGCCCTCGGCGGGGGCGGGGGGATCCTGCTGGGGACGGGCGTCACGATGGGGTACGCGCTCTACAGCGGCTGGCCCTCGGTCGTGCCCGCCTGGGCCACGGTCGGCGGCCTGGTGGCGACCCTGGTCATCGGCGCCGCGGCGGGGCTCTACCCGGCCATCCGCGCCTCCCGCCTGTCGCCGACGGAGGCCCTGTCCGCGCCCTGACCTCCGCGCGTGCCGGAGGGCTCCAGGGTCTCGGCGCGTGCCGATGGTCCCGGGGCCGAGGCGCCGTGCCGCCACCACCCTCGCCCGCCATGCGCCTCATGCGCGCGGCGCGGGCGACGGTGGTGGTGGGCGGGTGCGGACGTTCCGTACGCCATCCGGAATCGTCCAGGCCGCCCGGCAAGCACCCCTACGGGCCTGCTGTGACGCGGAGCCGGGAGACGAGGCCGAGATCGTCCACGCACCGCCCCAGGCCGAGGGCCACGCACTCCAGCGGCCGCTCCACCCGCCGCACCGGCATGCCGAGCGACGCCCGCAACCGCCGCGCGAGCCCCCGCAGCAGCGCGCCGCCGCCCATCAGCACCGCGCCGCGCTCCCCGAGGTCCGCGGCGAGCTCGGCCGGGCACTGCTCGACGGCCTCCATCGCGGCCCGGACGATCGCCTCGATCGGCTGCCTGGACGCCTCGTACATCTCCTGCACGGGGAGCCGCACCTCGTGCTCGCGGCCGGTCCCGGGGTCGCGGGCGCGCACGGTCACGTGCCGGTTCAGCGGTTTCCACTCGGTGCCCGCCGCGCGCTTGGCCGCCTCCGCCTCGCTCTCGTCGAGGACGAGGCCGTGCTCGCGGTCGACCAGGCGCACGATGCACCGGTTGACGGCCTCGCCGCCGCCCGGCACGGCGGTCGTGCTCACGGCGGCCCCGGACGAGAGCACGGCGATCCTGGTCGAGTCGCGTCCGACGTCGATCACCATGTGGCCGGCGCAGTCGCCGAGCGGCAGGCCCGCCCCGAGCGCGGCGGCGAACGAGTGCGGGATCAGCTCGATCCGCCGGGCGTCCGCCTCGAACGCCACGTCGCTCAGCGCGGTGCGCTCGATCGGGCTGGAGCCGTCGGGCAGGGCCATGACCAGGCGTGGCCGGGCGAGCGGGACCCGGTGCACCTTGCCCAGGAAGTGCCTGACCATGAGCCGGGTGAGCTCGCCGTCGGCGGGCAGGCCGCCGCTGACCGGCCGGCACGTCGGCCCGGACGTCACGTCGGCGCCGTACGCGATGACCTTGCCGGTCCGGTCGTCGAGGGTGACCGCCGAGGGCTCGTCGAGCACGATGCCCCTGCCCCTGGCGTAGATCCGCGTGCTCGCGCCTCCGAGGTCGATCGCCAGGTCGCGGCCCAGGAGACTCATGGTCGGGTCTATTTCCGGAGCCGCTCCAAGCCAACACCACGATCCGAACGGTTCACTTTTACCCAGGTATGTTGATCTGCGGCATTCGTCCTTAGGGAGGCACGCCGTGCTGGACTACGACCTTGAGGCCGGACACTACGACGAGACCAGGGGCGGGCTGCCGCGTGCCAGGGCGGCCGCCGACGCCGTGTGCCGCCTCGTGCCCGGCGGCGGCACGCTGCTCGACGTCGCGTGCGGCACCGGGCTGGTGACGGGGGAGCTGGCCGGGCGCGGGCTGCGGGTGCTGGGCGTGGACGCCTCCGCGGGGATGGCGCGAATCGCCGCCGGGCGCGTGGACGTGGTGCTGGGCGACGGCCGGGCGCTGCCCGTACGGGACGGCTCGGTGGACGCGGTGAGCACGATCTGGCTGCTGCACCTGCTCGACGACGCCCGCCCGATGATCGCCGAGGCCGCGCGGGTGCTGCGGCGAGGGGGAGTGTTCGTCACGACGGTCGACAAGCGTGCCGCGCACGGCCCGGGAGGGCGTCCCGAGCCGTCCGACCGGTCCGGGTCCGGTCGGCTCGAACCCGGTCTTCCGCCTGGTGGCGTTCACTCGCCGGTGACCCGTTCACCGCTGTCACCCGCAACGCTCCTCGCGAACAGGCCGAAGCCGGTTTCGCGTCGTAAGCGGCGTCATGCGAAGCTGGGACTGTCCCCAACACCATGGAGGTCCTCATGGCGGAAACACCGGAGCCGGAAGTCAGCGAGACTCCCGAGGACGAGATGAAGCGCAAGTTCCGCGAGGCGCTGGAGCGCAAGCGCAACCAGCATGCGGGCTCGGGCGCCGGTGGCAGGGGCGGCGACCCGTCGAAGATCCACGGGACGCACGGTCCGGCTGCGAACAAGAGATCGTTCAGGCGCAAGAGCGGCGGCTGAGACCAGGTTCCTTCCCCCGGGGGGCACGGCATTGCCGGGCCCCCTTTTGCTTTGTGAGGGTAGGTAGATCTTCTGCCCGTTTCATGGTGAAGTGTTTGCGTATGTCCGGAATACGTGGTTAGAGTGTTGCCCAATTCACAGCCGGTGGCGTGGACCTCATCCAGGAGGAACAGCCGGCTGGCGCCGAATCCCGAGCGATCGGGAACCGGGGACCCACCCAAATGGGGTGAATCCGACCGCGTGTCGGTAGGGCATCTCCACGCCCGAACCCGTCAGCTAACCCGGTAGGCGAGATGGAGAGGACATATGACCGACCTGATGATCGTGTCGCACCCCCCGGCAGCATGATGGCCGCCGCATCCTGAGCGGACCCTTCCCCAGGTTCGTTTCGCGCTCCGCGTAGCCCGCCCCCCGTCAGGTGTTCATGCCCTGCTGCGCATGCACGTGAGCGCGCGCTCCCCGCCCCCTCGCGAAGGACTTTACTTTCATGTCTGCATGTTCTGGCCTGCGTTCCCTCGCTGTGCTCACCGCCTGCACGCTCGGCGCGATCACCATCGCCGGCACCGCTGCGCACGCCGACTCCCCCTCCGACGAGAAGATCCTGCTCAAGGGCTCCACCACGGCCTCGTACTTCTGGGACGACGGCTCGGGCCGCGCCGGTGACACCGGCATGCCGGCCAGTGGCAGGCCCATGCAGAAGGGCATGGTCGCCAGCCCCAGCTGGCCGCTCCTGACCGAGGGCTACGTCATCTACAAGGGCAAGAAGATGCCCTTCTTCGTCGGCGACCGCGGGCCGGGAGAGCCCTCCAGTCGCGGGGTCATGCTGGACCTGGACGCCAAGACCTTCGCCGAGCTCACCGGCGGCACGTTCAACTCCGACACGCTGGGCGTCGACGGCGTCGGCGGCCAGGGGCACATCAAGGTCGACTACGTCATCACCAAGTGGGGCGACGGGCCGGGCAAGAAGAACCACCCGGTGCCGTTCTCGACCGGCGCGTGGGGCGAGCGGGACAACAACCCGGCCGAGCCTCCGGCGGCGGGGAAGGCCGTGCCCGCACCGGTCGTGAACGAGACGGGCAGCACGCTCACCACGGGCGCCGTCGTGGCCAGTGCCGTGGCCGACACCGGGCGCTGAGCCCGCGGCCACGAGAAGCCGGATGGCGGCTTTACGACCCGTGAACAGAATGACATTCTGGTCATCGTGACCACCCGCGTAGCCGCGAACGGCATCCACATCGCCTATGACAGCTTCGGCTCGCACGAGGGCCGTCCCCTCCTCCTGATCATGGGGCTGGGCGCGCAGCTCATCCAGTGGGACGAGGAGTTCTGCCAACTGCTGGCCGAGCAGGGACACCACGTCGTACGGTTCGACAACCGCGACTCGGGCCTGTCCACGCACCTCCACGACCAGGGCGTTCCCGCGAGGGGGGCGCCCTCGGCGTACCTGCTGGACGACCTGGCCGACGACACGGCCGGGCTCATGGACGCCCTCGGCTGGCAAGCCGCCCACGTGGTCGGCGCCTCGATGGGCGGCATGATCGCCCAGGCCCTGGCCATCCGCCACCCCGATCGGGTGCTGACCCTCACCTCGATCATGTCCACGCCCGGGCCGTCCGTGGCGCCGCCGACGGAGGCCGCCCTGGCCGTGCTCATGACGAGGGCCGCGCCCGACCGCGAGGCCGCGCTGGCCCAGGCGGTGCGGAACTGGTCGATCATCGGCTCGCCCGGCTTCGCGCCGGACCCGGAGAAGATCGCCGAGCGGGCCGCGCTGGCGTACGACCGGTGCTTCGACCCCGACGGCACCGCCCGGCAGCTCGCCGCGATCATGGCCTCGGGCGACCGTACGGAACTGCTCGCCGGGGTGCGGGTGCCCACCCTGGTGCTGCACGGCGAGGCGGACCCGCTCGTCCCGATCGAGGGTGGCCGGGCCACGGCAGCGGCCGTCCCCGGCGCCCGCCTCGTCACCTACCCCGGCATGGGGCACGACCTGCCGCGCGAGCTCTGGCCGTCGTTCGTGGAGGAGATCGCCAAGCTCACGACCGGCTAGCCGAAGTGGGCACGGGTCTCGGCGAACGCCTGGTCCGTGCCCTCCAGGGCGGCGGCCACGTCGGCCTCGGTGTGGGCGGCCGACATGAACCAGTTGTGCCACGGATGCAGATAGACGCCGTGGCGCAGGCAGGCGTCACTCCACCACATCGCGACCGAGAGGTCGGCGTCGCCGTCGAAGCTGAGCCACGGGATCGTCACCGGTCCCGTCTGGTTCACCACGAACCCGTGGGACTTGGCCTGCGCGTACAGCCCCTCGCGCAGGTGCGTCCCGGCCCGCTCCATGGCGGCGATGCCGTCGGTGTCGCGCAGCGTCTCGATGGTGGCCTTGGCCGCCGCCATGGCGATCGCCGAGAACCAGAACGAGCCCGTGGAGTAGAGCGTCTGCGCCGGGCCGCGCAGCGCGTCCGTGCCGGTGACGGCCGCGATCGGATAGCCGTTGGCCATGGCCTTCGACCAGGCCGTCAGGTCGGGCCGCACGCCGTACGGCTCCCAGGACCCGCGCAGGTCGATCCGGAACCCGGCCCGCACGTCGTCGATCACCAGCGCCGCCCCGAGCCGGTCGGCCAGCGCGCGGGCGCCCCGCGCGAACGCGGGCTCCACCAGCTCCTGGTCCTCGAACGAGTCGTGCCGGAACGGCGTCACGATGATCGCCGCCACGTCCCCCTCCACGGTCGCCGCCGCGGCCTCCAGCGACTCCAGGGAGTTGTAGGTGAACTCCACCAGGTCCGCCCGCTCGTTCGGCGTCGTGCCGGACAGCGACGGCGTGCACCAGGGGTCCGCGCCGTGGTAGGCGCCGTGGGCCATCAGGACCTTGGTCCGGCCGGTGGCGGCCCTGGCCACCATGAGCGCCTGGGTGGTGGCGTCGGTGCCGTTCTTGGAGAACATCGCCCAGTCGGCGCTGGGCACGGTGTCCACGAGCAGCTCGGCCAGCTCCACCATGATCGGCCCGGGGCCGTTGAGGCAGTCGCCGAGCGCGGACTGCCGGGCGACGGCCTCCTCCACGCGCGGGTGCCGGTGCCCGAGCACGACCGGGCCCCAGCTGCACATGAAGTCGATGTACGCGCGCCCGTCCACGTCCCACTGGCGGCAGCCCTCGCCCCTGGCGAAGAACTGCGGGAAGCCGGGGGCGAAGAGCGCGGCGTTGAGGTGCCCGTACATGCCGCCGGGCACGACCTTCAAGGCCCTCTGGCGGAGTTCTGCGTCGGTCATGCGAGCATCCTTAGAGTCGAGTCGAGGTCGGTGAGGCCGGCGTCCGAGCCGAGCCCCGTGGCCACGCGGGCGGCGGCGGCCGTGCCCCAGCGGGCCGCGACGGGCACGTCCTGCCCATGCAGGAGCCCGGTCAGGAATCCGGCGCAGTACGCGTCCCCGCAGCCGGTCGTGTCCGAGACGTCCACCTTGAGGGCGGGCACCTCCTCAAGCCCGTCCTTGGTGGCCACGAGGCTGCCGGAGGCGCCGAGCGTGACGATCACGCCGCGCGGCCCGTCCGCGAGCAGGGCCCGCGCCGCCTCGCGGACGTCGGAGCAGCCGGTCATGAGGAGCGCCTGCGACTCGTTCGGCAGCACGTAGTCGACGTGCGGCAGGAACGCGCGGGCCATTCCCAGCAGGTCCGGCATCTCGGAGAGGAGGTCCATGGTGACGACGGTGCCGTTCGCGCGCACCGCGTCCAGCAGGGCGAAGAAGGACGGGTCTCCCAGGCCGAACGTGACGTCCATCCCGCCCAGGTGGATGCCCCGCGCCGCGCGCAGCGCGTCGGCGTCGAGGTCGGCGTACGTCACCGAGAGGTTCGCCCCCGGCACGTGGAAGCTGGGCCGCCCGCCGTCCGGCCTGATGGGCAGGATCGAGGCGGCCGTCTGCTCCCCGGCCCTGCGGACCAGGCGCGAGACGTCCACGCCGTGCCTGGTCAGCACCGCCAGCAGGAAGTCGCCCAGCTCGTCGTCGCCGACGGCCCCCATGGTGACCACGGGGTTGCCCAGCTTGACGAGGTCCACCGCCGTCCCTGCGGCGGCGCCCGCGGCGGTGAGGCGGATCTGGTCCACCAGCACGGTGTCCTGGCCCTCGGGGATGTGATCGACGGGCCTGGCGAGGATGTCGACGATGTGGACGCCGACGGTGGCGACGGTCATAGTCTAAATAGACAGACGTCCGAATAAAAAGTCAATGGAGGAGCCGATGCCCAAGATCGTCGATCACGACGAGCGCCGGCGCGAGGTCCTGGCAGCCGCCCGCCGGGTGATCGTCAGGGACGGCATCGACGCCGCCACCACCCGGGCCATCGCCAAGGAGGCCGGCTACTCCAACGGGGTGCTCGCCCACTACTTCGCCGACAAGGACGAGATCCTGCTCTCCGCGCTGCGACAGTCGCACCAGCGCATCCGCGACCGGCTCACCCGCAAGGTCGAGGGCGTCAGCGGCCTCGCCGCGCTGCGCGAGCTGCTGCTGGACAACCTGCCGCTGGACGCAGAGCGCACCCAGGAGACCCGGCTGGAGGTCAGCTTCTGGAGCCGCAGCCTCGCCTCGGAGCGCCTGGCCGAGGTGCAGCGCGCGGAGGCCGCCGAGCTGCGCGCCGCCGTACGCGACCTGCTGGGGCAGGCCCGCGCGGCGGGCGAGCTGGGCGCGGACGACAACCTGGACGACCTGGCCGAGCACCTCCTCGCCCTGGTCGACGGCCTCAGCCTGCACCTGCTCCTCTACCCGGGGCGGCTCAGCCGCGTCGACGTCGAGCGCCTCATGCTCCAGGCGCTCGACCGCCTGCGAGCGAGCTGATTGCCGTTATTCGGACGACCGACTAGATTCGCCACCCATGAGGAGCCTGCGCGAGCAGTTGTGCGAGTACGGCCGCCGCGCCGTCGAGCTGGGCCTGGTCATCGGCACGTCGGGCAACCTGAGCGTGCGCGAGGGAGAGCTCGTCGCGGTCACGCCCTCCGGGGTCGCGCTCGACAGGCTGACCCCGGAGACCTGCCCGGTCGTCGACGTCGAGGGCCACCTCGTGGAGGGGGAGCTCCAGCCGTCCAGCGAGACCCCCATGCACCTGGCCGTCTACCAGGCCACGGACGCCAGGGCCATCGTGCACACGCACTCGGTGTTCGGGACGGTCGTGGCCACCACGATGACCGAGCTGCCGCCCGTCCACTACAACGCGCTGCTGCTCGGCGGCACCGTGAAGGTGGCGCCCTACGCCACCTACGGCACCCCCGAGCTGGCGGCCAACGTGCGGGCGGCGATGGAGGGCAAGCGCGCCGCCCTGATGGCCAACCACGGCGGGGTGACCATCGGGGCGACGCTGGAGGAGGCGTTCGAGGCCACCCGGCTCCTGGAGTGGCTGTGCGAGGTCTACGTGCGGGGGCTCGGCGTCGGCAAGCCCACCGTCCTCACGGACGAGCAGCTCGCCGCGGTGGTCGAGCGCTCGTTCAACCCGCCCGAGTTCCCCCGCCGCCCCTGACCTCGCCGCCCCTGACCTCGCCGCCCCTGAGCCCGGCGCCCCTGAGCCCGCCGCCCATGAGCCCGCGGCTCAGGACAGGGCCACCTGCTCCGCCAGCCCCAGGGGCAGCCCGCCCGACCCGGCGATCCGGTCGTGGAACTCCTTGAGCGAGCCCTGGAACGACTCCCGGATCCGGTCGATCTCGATCGCGCCCGTGAGATAGGACGGCGCCTGCGTCGGCCAGGCGCAGTAGCGGTTCACCTCGCCCTGCGCGGTGCCGGGCGACAGCGACGCCTTGGTCGCCATGAACGTCTCCGCCTCCTCGATCGACATGTCCTCGCAGTGCAGCGCGGTGTCCACGACGATCCGGGCGGCGCGGAAGATCCGGCAGTCGAGGTGCGCCAGCTCGGTCGCCGGGGTGTCGAAGTAGCCCTGCTCGTGCAGCATCTTCTCGACGTACAGGGCCCACCCCTCGGTGAAGTACGGGGTGCGGAAGACCTTCCGAACGGTACGCGGGTTGCCCGCCATGTACGACAGGTGCCAGTGATGCCCCGGATAGGCCTCGTGCACGGCGATCGACGGCATCTGGGCCCGCGAGTTCGTCCGCAGCCGCTGCCGCACCTGCTCGGGGGTGAAGTCGTCAGGCGTGTACGGCACGAAGAAGATGCCCTTGCGCGAGCTGCTGAGCGGCGGGGGCGCGAGATAGTGGGCGACGGACAGGACGGGACGGGTGTACTCCGCCGAGGGGAGCACGTCGCACTCCTCGCCGTCGGCGAACGTGACCAGGTCGCGCTCGCGTACGAACTCCCTGGCCCGCGCGGTCTCGGCCGCGTACTCGGCGCGCATGTCGGCCAGGGTCGGCGGATGGTCGTCCATGAGGAACTCCATCGCCGCCCGCCAGTCGTCGCCGCCGTTGACCCGGACCGCCACCTCGCGCATCCGCGCGTCCAGCTCGGCCCAGGCGGCCCTGCCCTTCTCGTGCAGCTCGGCGGCGCCGTACCCGAGCATCTCCTTCTCGCGCAGCAGCGTGGAGTAGAGCCGCTCGCCCATCCGCCACGTGCCGCCGCACTCGAACCCCTCGAGGAACGTGACGAGCTCGTCGAACGCCCGCGCGGCCGGCTCGGCGGCCTCCGCGAGCTTGGCGGCGAGCGCGGGGTCCTCGACCATCGACGGGATCGTCCGGGTGAGGAAGTTGCGGCCGGTGCGCGCCTGGCCGAGCCCGCGCTTGACCAGCAGCGGCGCGGCGAGGCCCGGGTCGAGGTTGGCCTGGCAGGCGGCCAGCACGCCGGGCACCTCGGCCAGCCGGAGGATCGCCGACGCGACCAGTTCGGGCTCGGGCTTGAGCCGCCGCTGGAACGGCGCGTACATCGAGGTGAAGATCGGCCCGAGGTAGACGGCGGGGTCGCGCCGCCACTCCGGCCAGGACGCGAGGGCGATCGATCCTCTCAGCTGGGAGACGACCAGGTCGCGGTCGATCGCGTCGTCGGGGGAAGCGGTCTCGGCGGCTGACAGGCGTTCGAGCCAGCGGGCCTCCTCGCGCTCGCGGGCGGCCCAGGCGGAGGCGGTGAAGTCACCGAGGGTGTGATCGTAACCGTCGGCCCCCAGCGAGCTGGCCACGACGGGACGGTCGGAAAAGTACCACTTGAGAAACTCGTCCACCGGTGCACCTTATCCTGAGCAAATGCCCCTGCAGATCACTGGCGCGCTAGGTGACCCTGACCTGATTCGCCTCCCCTGGGAGGTGCCGCTGCAAGACTGGCCCCAGCACCACCTCGTCGATCTCCCGCGCGGCATATCGCGGCACGTGGTGCGGTTCGCAAGGCTCTCCGGCAAGGTGTACGCGATCAAGGAGATCAGCGAGCGGTACGCCAAGCGCGAATACCAGCTGCTGTGGGACCTCGCCCGGCTGGACGCCCCCGCCGTGGAGCCGGTCGCGTACGTCACCGGCCGCGACGAGGGGCTGGACGCCGCGCTGATCACCCGGCACCTGCAGTTCTCCCTGCCCTACCGGGCGGTCATGTCGGGCACGCTGCGGCCCGACACCCTCACCCGGCTGCTGGACGCGCTGGCGGTGCTGCTGGTGCGGCTGCACCTGAACGGCTTCTACTGGGGCGACTGCTCGCTGTCCAACACGCTGTTCCGCAGGGACGCGGGGGCGTTCGCGGCCTACCTGGTGGACGCCGAGACCGGCGAGATGCACCCCATGATCAGCGAGGGCCAGCGGCTGGCCGACATCGACGCCGCCCACACGAACATCTTCGGCGAGATGCTCGACCTGGAGGCCGGCGGGCTGCTGCATCCGTCCATCGACCCCATGGACACCGCCGAGGACGTCGTCGTCCGCTACCACCGCCTGTGGGACGAGATCAACCAGAGCGAGATCATCGACGAGGTCGACTGGCACCGGGTCGAGCAGCGCATCCGGCGGCTGAACCAGCTCGGCTTCGACGTGGCCGAGATGATGGTGCGGCGCAAGGTCGGCACCGGGCGGCTCATCGTCCGGCCCAAGGTCGTGGACGCCGGCCACCACCAGCGGCGGCTGCTCCGGCTGACCGGCCTCGACGTCGAGGAGAACCAGGCGCGCAGGCTGCTCAACGACCTCGACGGGTTCCGGGTGGCCAAGGGGCTGCGGCACGAGGACGAGGCCATCGTGGCGCACCGCTGGCTGGCGGAGGTGTTCCAGCCGACGGTGGAGGCCATCCCCGCCGAGCTGCGCGGCAAGCTGGAGCCCGCGCAGCTCTTCCACGAGATCCTCGACCACCGCTGGTTCCTGTCGGAGGAGGGCGGCGCCGACGTGGGGCTGGCGGAGGCGGTCAAGTCGTACGTGAACAACGTGCTCGTGCACAAGCCCGACGAGAGGGCGCTCCTCCCGGACGAACCGGTCTGACCTCGCAGGCGGGGGGATCACGGCAAGGTCACGTATCGATTGCGCCCCCTTGACGGGTGTCGGGGGCCGTTCGTACGTTGCGGGAACGTTTAGGAAACTTTCCTAATTCCCCACGGGAGCCCCCCATGACTTACCCGGGCGAGATCACTCGGCGCCAGCTGCTGCGCCGCATCGGCATGACCGCGTTCGTCGCCGGCCCCGGCGCGGGCCTCCTGAGCGCCTGCGCCACCGGCGGCGGAGGAGGGGAGCCGTCGGCCGCGCCGACCATCAGCGCCTCCGCCGACGCGAAGAACCCGTTCGGCGTCGATCCGAAGAAGCCGCTCGAAGTGGTCATCTTCAGCGGCGGGTACGGCGACGCGTACGCCAAGGACCTGCACGAGGAGCTCTACAAGAAGGAGTTCCCCGGTGTCACGGTCAAGCACAACGCCACGCAGGCGATCGGCACCCAGCTGCGCCCCCGCTTCATCAGCGGCGACGTGCCCGACGTGCTCAACAACTCCGGCCCCGAGTCGATGGACCTGGCCGCGCTGGCCGCCGAGGGGCACCTGGCCGACCTGAGCGTGCTGTTCGACGCGCCGTCCATCGACGACCCGGCCAAGAAGGTGCGCGACACCGTCACGCCCGCCGTGCTCGACAACGCCAAGATCGACGGCAAGGACCTGGTGCTCAACTACACGGTCTCGCACCGGGCGCTCTGGTACAACGCCAAGCTGTTCGCGGCCAGGGGATGGCAGCTGCCGAAGACCTGGGCCGAGTTCACTGCGCTGGGCGACACGGCCAAGCAGGAGGACATCCTGCTGTTCGCGTACCCGGGGCAGAAGGGCCCGTACTACCAGCTCTGGAACGTCCTCTACACGGCCGCCAAGATCGGTGGGAACCAGGTCCTCATCGACATCGACAACCTGGTCGACAACGCCTGGAACGCCGAGCCGATGAAGCAGGCGGTCACGGCCTGGGTGGATGTCCAGGCGAAATATGGCGACAAAGCGTACTTCGGCCTCGACCACACCCAGACCCAGATCAAGCAGCTCCAGAACAAGCTGCTCTTCTACCCGGTCGGCTCCTGGATCGAGAACGAGATGGCCAAGGAGATCCCCGACGACTTCGAGTACGCCATCGCCCCCATCCCCGACGTCACCGCCGCCGACGCGATGCCGTACGGCGCCATCCAGGTCGGCGTCGGCGAGAACTTCGTGGTCGCGGCCAAGGGCAAGAACCCCCAGGGCGGCCTCGAATACCTGCGCATCATGCTCTCCAAGGAGGGCGCGCGCGGCTTCACCGAGAAGACCGAGAACCTCACGGTGGTGAACGGCGCCGCCGAGGGCCTCGACCTGCCCGCCGGGCTGCGCAGCGCCGCCAGGGCCCAGGACGCGGCCGGCGAGAACATCATCACCGACGCGCGCTTCGAGGGCTGGTACAAGGAGCTGTTCGACTACGGCACCCAGCAGATCAACGTGGTGATGGCCGGGCGGATCACGCCGGAGGATTTCTGCGCGAAGATGCAGAAGAAGGCCGACGCCGTCAAGAAGGACGACGCCGTCGCCAAGCAGACGCGGAGCCAGTGAGCCGATGGAGCGGCTGCGCAAGTACGGGTTCGTCGCCGGCTTCCTCGCCGTCCCGCTCGTCCTCTACTCGGTCTTCGTCATCAGCCCGTACGTCCAGGCGTTCCAGCTCTCCCTGACGAGCTGGAACGGATACAGCTCGATCGTCCAGTACGTGGGGCTGGACAACTTCGGCCGGCTCTTCGGCGACGAGGTGTTCTGGCAGGCGCTGCGCAACCACGGGGTCATCCTGCTCGTGCTGCCGATCGTGACGATCGCCATCGCGCTGTTCCTGTCGTTCCTGCTGAACCTGGGCGGCGGCCCGCGCGGCGCGGGCATGCGCGGGGTCTGGGGGTCCACCTTCTACCGGGTGGTGTTCTTCTTCCCCCAGGTCCTGGCCGTCGCCGTGGTGGGCGTGCTCTTCCAGGCGGTCTACCGGCCCGACGCGGACGGCGTCATCAACGGCGTGCTCGCCCGGTTCGGCGTCGAGCCGGTCGGCTGGCTCACCGAGCCGGGCCTGGCGCTCTGGTCGCTCATCGCGGTGATGATCTGGCAGGGCGTCGGCTTCTACGTGGTGCTGTTCTCGGCGGGCATGGCGGCCATCCCCAAGGACTACTTCGAGGCCGCGGCGCTGGACGGTGCCGGGCGGGTGCGGCTGTTCTTCGCGATCACGCTGCCGCTGCTGCGCGACACCGTGCAGGTCGGCTGGATCTACCTGGGGATCGCCGCCTTCGACGGGTTCGCGCTGGTGCAGGTGCTGGCCGGCGACAAGGGCGAGCCCGACGGCGCGACGACCATCCTGCCCGTCACCATCTACAAGACGGCCTTCGCCTACAACAAGGTCGGGTACGCCTGCGCGATGGGCGTGGCGCTGTTCTTCCTGACCGTGACGTTCGCCGTGCTGACCTTGCGTACGACCAGGCGTGAGAGGGTTGAGCTGTAGAGATGGCCAGAAACGACCCCCCGCGCCGGAGCGTGCTGGCCGGGCTCTCGCACATCGCGCTGGCCGTCTGGGCGCTGCTGATCATCCTGCCGCTGCTGTGGACGTTCCTGGCGTCGTTCAAGAGCAACACCGAGATCTTCGGCGACCCGCTGCAGCTGCCCGGCGCGCTGCGGCTGGACTCCTGGGGGAGGGCCTGGGACAAGGCGCACATCGGCCGCTACATGTTCAACACCGTCATCGTGGTCTTCTTCGGGACGGCGGGCACGATGGTGTTCGGGTCGATGGCGGCGTACGTGCTGGCGCGCTACCGGTTCGCCGGGAACCGGCTGATCTACTACTACTTCGTGGCCGGGCTGGCCTTCCCGGTGTTCCTGGCGCTCGGGCCGCTCTTCTTCGTGGTCAAGCAGTTCGGGCTGCTCGACTCGCACATCGGCCTCATCCTCGTCTACATCGCCTATTCGCTCCCGTTCACGGTGTTCTTCTTAGCAGCATTTTTCCGGACACTGCCGGAGACGGTGGCCGAGGCCGCCCGGATCGACGGCGCCTCGCACACCCGCACGTTCTTCCAGATCATGGTCCCCATGGCCAAGCCGGGCCTGGTCAGCATCACGATCTTCAACGTGCTCGGCCAGTGGAACCAGTACCTCCTGCCGCTGGTGCTCCTGGCCGGCGACCCGGACAAGTGGGTGCTCACCCAGGGCATCGCCCGCATCTCCACGCTGGCGGGATACGAGGCCGACTGGCCGGGATTGTTCGCGGCGCTGAGCATGACGATCCTGCCGGTCATGGTCGTCTACATCATCTTCCAGCGCCAGATCCAGTCGGGGCTCGGCGCGGGGGCGCTGAAGTAGCGTGACGTCATGGACACCAATCTGCCCGAGTGGCGGCGGGAGGGCGACGAGCTCCGGCGCACGGTCACCGCGCCCGACTTCCCCACCGCCATCCGCATCGTCGACGAGATCGCGGTACGGGCCGAGGAGCTCAACCACCATCCCGACATCGACATCCGCTGGCGCACGCTGCACCTGACCCTCACCACGCACGACGCGGGCGGCCTGACCGACCTCGACTTCACGCTGGCGGCCGTCATCGACGACATCGCCGCGAGACACGGCGCCTGAGTTCCGAATACGCAGCGTAGTAGCACGGTTACTCGTTAGAGTGGGTGGCCTTCCTGAGCCCGCATGCCGTAGGGGCTCGAACCATGGAGGGTTTCATGCGCGTGCCCGCACTCCTGCTCATCATGCTCACCGCGGCCTGCGCGGGCGGCCCGCCCGCCTCGCCGCAGGGCTTCGCCGCCGACCCCAGCGAGGCCCCGCCGACCGGGGGGATCAAGCTGTCCGGCTCGGGGGAGTTCACCACCTCCGACACCTCCGCCATCGTCTACGACCGCAAGCTGGCCCCGAAGGGCGCCCAGGCCAGCGCCACCGTCGAGTCGTCCGACAACACGACCCGCACCTCCCTGGTGGTCGAGGGCATGCTCCCCAACCACCACTACGGCGCCCATCTCCACAAGAAGCCCTGCGGCACGAAGCCCGACGCGGCCGGCCCGCACTACCAGCACGTTCCCGGCGAGGTCAGCCCGAAGAGCGAGGTCTGGCTCGACCTCACCACCAACGGCGAGGGGGCGGGCCGCGCGACCGCGCGCAACGACTGGGCGCTCGACCCGGGCGAGCTGCCCCGCTCGCTCGTCATCCACGCCAAGGCCACCAAGACCGCGGGGCCGCAGGTGGGCGAGGCCGGGGCCAGGGTGGCCTGTCTGACGCTGAAGAAGGCGTCGTAGCTCCCGCCGCGGGTCAGCGCGTCTTGACGAGGGTGAACGCGCCGCGGACCAGGCCGAGCAGCTCCGGGCCCAGACGCGTCTGGTCCAGCGGCTTGGCCGGGTCGCCGGCCATCGCCGTGACGACGTACGTCCTGCCGTTCGAGGAGCGGGCGAGGAAGCTCATGTCGAACACGCCCGGCTCCGAGCCGCCCTTGTGCCAGACCGCCGGCCACTGGCCCCTGTCCAGCCCGAGCCCGGCGTCGTTGATGGACAGCACCTCGCCGACGTGCTCGTCGGGCAGCTTGGCGAGGTGGGCGTACGCCTCGCAGACGTCGGTGGGGGAGCCGTACCATTCGAGCGTGTCCAGCGCGCGCGGCGAGGTCCAGGGCGTGATGTCGGAGAGCGGCACCTTGCCGACGACCTTGTCCAGATACGCGCGGCGCTGCGGCGTCCTCATGGACAGGTAGCGCTTGGCGTAACGGGGGTAGTCGGCGCCCTTGAGCACGAACAGCTCCCTCGTCGTCAGGAAGGGCACGTTGCGCCTGTCGTGCCCGCCCCACGCCCGCATCGTGCGCTCGACCGCCCTGCGGCCCACCTTGTGGATCAGCAGGTCGGTGGCGGTGTTGTCGCTGATGGAGATCATCAGCTTGGCGGCCTCCAGGACGGTGACCTTGCTGCCGTCCGGGCGGTCCTGGAGCTCCCCGGACGGCAGGCTCTTCAGCTCGGGCGTGATCGTGAGCTCGGTGTCCCAGCCGAACGCGCCCCCGCGGATGCGCTCGGCCACGGCGCCCAGCACGTACAGCTTGAACATCGACCCGAGCGGGCGGGCCGTGCGGCGGGCGACGCCGTGCACCGGGCGGCAGGTGCCGTGCCCGGTCACCTCGGCCGCCAGGAAACCGGTCTCCGGCGCCACCTTGGCCAGCCGCTCGTCCAGCTCGGCCCAGCTCGTGGGCGCCGGCGCCTTCGGCGTGCCGAAGCGCAGGTAGTCGATCAGGCCGGTGGCGTCCACGGAGAGCGAGATCTCGTACGGCGCGCCGCCCGCGGTGCCCAGGGCCACGAGTTCCCGATCCTGCGACTTCGTGATCTGCTCCAGCCGCAGGCCCTTGAAGGCCACCAGCACCTGGTTCATCTGCTCGGGCGGGATGTTCTCCAGGAAGGTGGCGGTGAAGTGCCCGGCCAGCTCGCTGTCCGGGACGGGCGCGCGGGTGAGGGCGTCGAGCAGCCAGCGCAGCTGCCGGCCCGCGGGCGTGTCGGGGATCTCGGGCGCGGCAGCGGTGCGGGTGGGGGCGACCTGCGTGGGGGTGGCGGATGCGGCGGCGGACGTGGCCGCGGGGGCGGGCGTGGCGGCGGCCTCGGCCGTACCTGGCCGGCTCACGCAGGCCGTCATGGTGACCGCCACCGTGACCGCCAGCGGGGCCGCGGCCAGCAGGCGGGCGGGCTTCGACATGGAAGATTCCTCCTGAACTCGGCTTCTGGTCCCCCAAGCGAACCGCTCTCCAGGGGGCGCCCACCACCAAGCGGGCCACCGTTCTCGCAGGTGAGGAAGACCGCCGGAAATATGCGGATAACCTCATAGACGCTCTCCGGAACGGTCGCGACGATGGGGGTCTATGAGTTCCAGGCTGGTGGCCGGCCTGCTGGCGACGGCGGCGATCGCGGGCACCGTGGCCGGCACGGTGCTGATCGGCGGAGGGTCGACCCCGGCCGGGCAGTGGGTGTTCATCGCGCTCTGCCTGATCCTGCCCGTGCTGGGCGGGCTGCTGGCGGTGCGCCGCCCTGGAGACCGCTACGCCTGGCTGCTGCTGGTCAACGGGCTGTGCCTCGGTCTCAGCACGCTGGGGGCGGGGCTCTCGCTGACCGACCTCCCGGAGTTCCTGATCGCCTGCGTCGCGCCCGTCCTCGCCGTGTTCTACGGCCTGAGCTGGATCTTCGTGCCGCTGCTCTTCCCCGACGGGCACCTGCCCTCGCGCCGCTGGCGGCCCGTCGCGTGGATCTCGGGCGTCGCCGTCGCCCTGCACGCCGCCGGGAGCGCCACGATCACCGGCAGCATGTACGACCTGCGGTTCACCTCGCTGCCGGGCATGCTCATGTCCGCCGTCGGGCAGCTCACCACCTGGATCATGGCGTTGATCGTGTTCGCCGGGCTCGTGGTCCGGTGGCGGCGCAGCGCTCCGGCGCAGCGCGGCCAGTACGCCTGGATGGTCGGGGGCGTGGCCGCGTCCGGCGCGGGAGGCGTGATGATCCTCGCGCTCATCGGCGCGGGGATGACGAGCGGGAGCCTGGCGACGGCCGGGCCGCTCCCCACGGCCGTCGGAGGTCTGGGCGGGCTGGCGATGATCGGGTCGCTGCCGACGGCCATCGCGGTGGCGGTGGTGCGGCATCGCCTGTTCGACGTCAGGGTCGGAATCCGGGGGTCGCGGCTGCTCCTGGTGTTCGACGTGCGGCCGACGGTCGACGAGGTGCTGTCCGACCTCGGCACGGCGCTCGACGACGGCCCCGAGCCCGTCGAGCTGCTCGGGCGGCTGGCTGCGGCCGTACGCGCCGGGCTGGAGGTCAGGTGGGCGGCGGTGGCGCTGGCCGACGGCCGGCGCGTGGTCGCCGGCCGGGAGGAGGGCGCGGCGGTGCTGGAGGTGCCGGTACGCGGCGGCCTCGGCCGGATCGAGTGCGGCCCGCCGCTGGCCGCCGGCTCGCCGGCTCGCTCCCTGACCCGCTCGCTGACCAACGAGGACCGGCGGCTCCTCGAAGCCCTGGCCGTGCCCGCCGGGCTGGCCATCCAGAGCGCCGGCCTGGTCACCCGCCTGGTCAACGCCCAGGAGGCCGAGCGCCGCCGCCTCGAACGCAACCTCCACGACGGCGTGCAGCAGCAGCTCGTCGCCCTCATCGCCGGGCTGGAGCTGGCCCGCGCCACGGGCGCCGGCCCCGACGCGCTCGCCCAGCTGCGCGACCAGGCCCGCCAGACGCTCGCCGACCTGCGCGAGCTGGCGGCCGGCATCCACCCGTCCGTACTGAGCCAGGGCGGCCTGGTGGAGGCCGTGGAGGAGCGCTGCTCCCGCCTGCCCGTCCACACCACGGTGAGCGCTCCCGCCGCCCTGCGGTCCACGCGCTTCCCCGACGAGATCGAAGGAGCCATGTACTTCACCGTGAGCGAGGCGGTCGCCAACGCGCTCAAGCACGCGGGCGCCGCCGCCATCGACGTGCGCCTGGCGCAGGACGGCGGCCGCCTGCGCGCCACCGTCGCCGACGACGGCAAGGGCTTCGACCCGGCCGTCACGGGCCGCAGGGGGCTGGCGATGCTGTCCGACCGGCTGAGCGCCCTCGGCGGCGGCCTGGCCGTGGACAGCTCGCCGGGGAACGGGACGCGCGTGACCGCGTGGGTGCCGGCCGATGCCTGAGCACGCGCCCATTCGCCCACCGATCCGCACAGTGGTGGCGGACGACCACTACCTCGTCCGCGAGGGCACCCGCCGGCTGCTCGACACGTCGGGCGAGGTGAGCGTCGTGGGCGCGGTGGGCGACGCCGACGAGCTGCTCGACGCCGTACGCCGCCTCGCACCCGACGTCGTGATCACCGACATCCGCATGCCCGGCGGCGACTGGCGGCCCGGCTTCGAGGGCATCGACGCGGCCCACCGCATCCGCGCCGCCCACCCGGCGGTCGGGGTCGTCGTCCTGTCGCAGTTCTCGGACGCGCTGTTCGCGTTCGAGCTGTTCAAGCACGGCACCGAGGGGTACGCGTACCTGCTCAAGGACCGCGTGGGCGACCTGGACGAGCTGCTGGGCGCGATCAGGGCGGTCGCCTCGGGCGGCTCGGTCATCGACCCCAAGGTGGTGGAGGGGCTGCTGGCCCGGCGCGACGTGCGGGGACAGCGGGAGGAGCTGACCGGACGCGAGCGCGACGTGCTCAGGGAGATGGCGCACGGCCGCTCCAACTCGGCCATCGCCAGGGCCCTGCACCTGTCGATCTCGTCGGTGGAGAAGAACGTCAACTCCATCTTCACCAAGCTCAGCCTGGAGAACAGCGGGGACGTGCACCGGCGGGTGGCCGCCGTCCTCGCCTACCTCGGCCCGGACGGACCCTGATCCAGGCGGCGTTCTACGCTTGCCGCCATGCTGATTGTCGAACGCGCCCCTGCCGACGCCGAGCTCGCCGCCCTGCTCGACGCGGCCTTCGCCGAACTGGTCGCCAGGTACGGCCCCGATGGCCGCTCCAGCGTGCACCCCGACGCCAGGTTCCTGGTGGCCGTGATCGACGAGGTCGCCGCCGGCTGCGCCGCCGTGCAGCCGGGCGAGGGCGGGACCAGCGAGCTCAAGCGCATGTTCGTGCTCCCGGGGCACCGGGGGCGCGGCGTCGCGAGGTCGCTGCTGAAGGCATTGGAGGAGTTCGCGGCCGGGCTCGGGTACGAACGGATGCGGCTGGCCACCGGCCTGCGCCAGCCCGAGGCCATCGCCCTCTACGAGAGCTCCGGCTACCAGCTGACCGAGCCCTACGGCAGGTACGTCGGGCAGCCGCTGGTCCGCTGCTACGCCAAGGACCTGTAGGGCGGCCGTAAGCCCTCGGTGGCGGCCATCGCGGCGGCGTCGAGGTTCCTGCGCAGCGACGTGGCGACCGGCTCGACCGGCTCGGTCAGCGCCGCGGCCCCGCGCGGGTGGTCGTGCCACTCCGGCTTGGGCATGGCCACGTCGAGCCGGGCCGCCGTGGCCAGCGCGGCCAGGACGCGCACGTCCTCGCCCAGACGGCCCCCGGGCCGCCCGCCACTGACCGCCCGCCCGACCCGTTCGGCGAGCCTGCGCGACAGGTACGGCCGGCACGGCGTGATCCGCTCGACCGTGAACAGCAGCAGCCGCCGCCGCTCCACGCGGATCAGGTGGGCCGCCTCCAGCTCGTCACGGACCAGGCGGAACGCGCGCGAGCGGTCCTTGCGGATCCAGTGCCGCCACGACCGCGGCGGCGAGCCGGCGACCTGCTCCCACAGGGCCGCCTGCAGCGGGCCGGGATCGGCCGGTGGGTGGAGCGCCCGCGGGCAGCCGGCCTGGTCGGCCAGGTTGCCACGCATCACCAGCTCGGCGAGCGCCGCCGCCCGCAGCAGGCAGCCCAGCCCGCCGCGGTCGGTCAGCCGCTCTTTACGCAGGTCGAAGGCCAGCAGGAAGGCCGCCCTCGGCAGGGACTCATCCGGATTCACCTGTCGCCTCCTCTTCGTCGCCGCCGTTCCCGGCTGATTCGCCGGGCTCCTTCCTCGGCCGCCCGCGCGGGCGCATCCGCCCCACGCCGTCGGGCAGGCGGCCGGCCTCGGAGAGCGCCCTGCGCAGCAGGAACTCGATCTGCGAGTTCGTGCTGCGCAGCTCGTCGGACGCCCACCTGGCGAGCGCGTCATGGACCACCGGGTCGAGCCGCAGCAGGATCTTCTTCCGCTCCACGGCTGTTACTGGTAAAGGGTGCCGGCGTTGATCACCGGCTGGGTGTCGCGGTCGCCGACCAGCACCACGAGCAGGTTGCTGACCATGGCCGCCTTGCGCTCCTCGTCCAGCTCGACCACGTCGTCCTCGGCGAGCTTGGCCAGGGCCGACTCGACCATCCCGACCGCGCCCTCGACGATCCGCTGCCGGGCCGCGACCACTGCTCCGGCCTGCTGGCGGCGCAGCATCGCCTGGGCGATCTCCGGCGCGTACGCCAGGTGGACGATGCGGGACTCGATCACCTTCACCCCGGCGGGAGCCACCCGCGCCCCGATCTCCGCCGAGAGCCGCTCGTTGATCTCGTCGGCGTTGTCCCGCAGCGACAGCCTCGGCTCGCCGTGCGCGTCGTACGGATAGCTGCCCGCGATGTGCCGCACGGCGGTCTCCGCCTGGATGGCCACGAACTCCACGAAGTCGTCCACCTCGAACACCGCCTGCGCGGTGTCCCGCACCTGCCAGACCACCACGGTCGCGATCTGGATGGGGTTGCCGTCCGCGTCGTTGACCTTCGTCACGTCCGTCTCGTGGTTGCGGATCCTCGTGGAGACCCGCCGCCGCGCGGTGATCGGGTTGACCCACTGGAAGCCGGGGGTGCGCAGGGTGCCGACGTACCGGCCGAGCAGCTGCGCCACCCGCGCCTCGCCCGGCGCCACCGCCGTGAGCCCCGGCAGCAGCGCCAGCCCGACGAGGATCGCCAGGCAGCCCAGCGCGACCACCCAGAGGCCCTGCCCGGCGATGCCCCAGACGAGCACCGCGAGACCGCCCAGGACCAGCACCGTCGCGATCCCCAGCATGGCCCACCCGTTGGCGGCCCTGATGGGCCGCTCGCTGGTGTGCGGCGCGGGCATGTCAACGACGGTCCCCTCGAACGCGACCCCGCCCGATGTCTCCGTCATGGCTTCGTCCTCTCTCCCCGATATGGTGTGCTAGCAAAGTGATATCACTTTTTGCGCACAGCGGGAAGAGGTGAGGACCGCGAGGGGATCCCGGATCAGCCGAAGACGGCCGGCGGGGGGACCGGGGCGAGGACGGGGTCGCCGTCGCTGATGGGGGTGGCGCCCGCGACGAAGTTCGTCAGCGCCTCTCCGTGCACGCACCTGGCCTGCGTGAGGCCGCCCGCCGCGCGCCGCGTCAGCAGGTCCACGGGCAGGCTCGTACGGGAGGCCGCCACGATGAGGTTGCCGAAGCGGCGGCCGCGCATCACACCCGGCTCCGCGAGCAGGGCCACGTGTCCGAACGTCCCCGTCACGGTGGCGAGCAGGCGCCTGGCGAAGGCGAGGCCCTTGCCGTCGGCCAGGTTGATCAGCAGGGTGCCGGACGGCCGGAGGACCCTGGCGAGGTCTCCCATGTACTCGGCCGTGGCCAGTTCGACGGGCATCGTGGCCCCGGTGAAGGCGTCCAGCACCACCAGGTCGGCCGAGGCGTCCCAGACCCTGGCGGTGCCCTCCCTGCCGCCCGCCACGATGACCTTCAGCTTGGGCACCGAGCGCAGGTCGAGCTGCTCGCGTATCAGGTTGACCAGGAGGCCGTCGGGCTCGATGACGATGTGGCGGGAGCCTGGGCGGGTGGCGGCGACGTAGCGGGGGATGGTGCAGGCGCCCCCGCCGACGTGGACACAGCTGAGCGGCCCTTCCGGCAGAAGGTCGATCACATCCGCCATGAGTCGTACATACTCAAATTCCAGAAATGTCGGGTCTTGTAGATCAACGTACGACTGAGGTACGCCATCCTTGGACAGCACCCAGCCGTCCTGCCGGTCCAGGTCCCGGAGCAGCTCGACCTCGCCGAACGTCACCGGGTACCGGCCGGGCATCGGTTCCCGCTGTCCACGTGCCACGCTGATCCCCTCCTGGGAGAAACCGTATGCGACGACGAAGGCTGATTGTGCTCGTTATCGCACTTGTCGCGGTAGTTGGGGCGGGCGCTTTCGCCGTTCTGGTGTCCTACCGGGTCAAGGGCAGCGCGTCCGGGACGGCCGCGGCGTATTTCGAGGCGTGGCGCAGGGGCGACGTGGGGGGCATGGCGCGCCTGGTCTACCGGCCGCCGCACGACTTCGCCGCCAGGCACCACGGGCTGACGGAGGAGCTGCACGTCGAGTCCGTCACGCTGACCCCCGGACGGTTGCGGAGCACGGGGGAGGAGGCCGCCGAGGTGCCGTTCGCGGGGGTGCGCCGGCTCACCGAGCTGGGGGACTGGCCGTTCGCCGGCACGTTGCGGCTCGGCGTGCGGGACCGGGCCTGGAAGGTGTTATGGGCGCCCGAGACGCTGCACCCGCTGCTCAAGGACGGCGGCACGCTGGAGCTGGACGAGGTCGACGTCTCGGGGGCCGAGCTGGTCACCAGCGAGGGTGACAAGATCCCCCACGACAGCTACGCGGAGTCCTATCTCAAAGCGCTCGAACCCGAGTTCGCGCGGGTCCGCCACGGCTGGGAGCTGGTCTCGAAGGTGCCGGGGCAGCCCGCCAGGCAGCTGCTGGTCCACCGGCCGGAGGCCAACGTCGAGCGCACGACGCTCTCACGCCACGTGCAGGCCGCCGCCG
Source organism: Nonomuraea phyllanthi (assembly GCF_006334985.2). GTDB lineage: Bacteria > Actinomycetota > Actinomycetes > Streptosporangiales > Streptosporangiaceae > Nonomuraea > Nonomuraea phyllanthi. The sequence goes on along the minus strand of NZ_VDLX02000007.1, from coordinate 95,195 downwards.
CCAGGGCGCTGGACGGGGTCGAGGACTCCGCGGTCGTCGTCATCCGGCCGAGCACCGGCGAGATCCTCGCGCTGGCCGACCGCCTCGAGGACAACTACAGCGCCGTGCGCGACGTCTTCCCGCCCGGGTCCGTCTTCAAGACGATCACGGCGGCGGCGCTGCTGCGCAACGGGCTCGACCCGGCGGCGCAGGTGCGGTGCCCCGGGACGTACACGATCCCCTTCCACCGGCCCTTCCACAACGACGGCGAGGTGGACCGCGGCCTGGTCAGCTTCGCCGACGCGTACGCCTACTCCTGCAACACGACGTTCGTCGAGCAGGCCACCACCAGGCTCACCGCGGACCAGCTGCGGGAGACGGCAGACACGTGGGGCTTCGGCCGCCCGATCACGACCGGTATCGGCGGCTCCTGCGGCACCATGCCCGACACGGACGATCCGGACATGTTCGGCGCGGACGCCATCGGCCAGGGGCAGGTCGTCGCCACGCCGCTGTGCATGGCCGCGGTCGCCGCCGCCGTGCAGAGCGGCACGTGGCGCTCGCCCAGGCTGCTGTCGGAGGCGGAGGTACGCCGCATCGACGGCCTCCCGTTCAAGGACGTGCCGATGGACGCGCAGGTCGTGGAGGCGCTCAGGGGCATGATGGCCGCCGTGGTGGACCATGGCACGGCGGCGGACATGGGGCTGCCGGCGGGCGTGGCCGGCAAGACGGGCACGGCCGAGGTGGAGGGCGAGCAGTCGCACGCGTGGTTCATCGGCTACCGCGACGACCTCGCCTTCTGCGTGTTCGTCCGGCATGGCGGCTCGGGCCGCCAGGCGGCGGTGCCCATCGCGGAACGCCTGCTCAACGGCCTCTGACCCCCCGCCGCAAGGGGCTCGTCGCTAACCTACGGTACCGTAGGTTTCATGACAGCCATCACCGTGAAGCCCAGATTGCGCGGCTGGTTGCACACCGGAGCGCTGCCCGTGGCCCTGGTCGCCGGGTTCGTGCTCGTGGCGCTCGGCCCGACCCTGCAGGCGCGCCTGGCCGCCGCCGTCTACGCCGTCACCTCGGGCCTGTTGTTCGGGATCTCGGCCACCTACCACCGGGGCACGCTGGGGCCGCGGCTGGCGGAGGCCCTGCGCAGGTTCGACCACGCCAACATCTACTTGATCATCGCCGGCACCTACACCCCGTTCGCCCTGCTGGCGCTCGACGGGGCGGCCCGGGTCGCGGTGCTGTCGGTCATCTGGGGCGGGGCGCTGGCCGGGGTGCTGTTCCGGGTGTTCTGGATGGGCGCGCCGCGCTGGCTCTACACCGTGCTCTACCTGGCGCTGGGCTGGACGGCGATCTTCGTGATGCCGCAACTGCTCGCGGGCGCCGGCGTGGCCGCCGTCGTGCTGGTGGCCGTCGGCGGCGTCTTCTACTCGACCGGAGCCGTCGTGTACGGCCTGCGCCGCCCGGACCCGTCGCCCCGCTGGTTCGGCTTCCACGAGGTCTTCCACGCGTTCACCGTCGCCGCGTACCTGGTGCAGTACATCGCGGTGTCGATCGTGGTCTATTCGCACATTTGACCGCGCGCTGGTCTCTTTCCGGGCGCTGAGCGGAAAGAGACCGGCATGGGTGACTTCGCTGAGATCGGTCCGGCGTTCCACGTGAAGAACTTCACTTCCGGGGTAGGTATCCCGTAAATTTTTTGTAGATGCCCACCTCAGACAAAGGAACCTACGCCAGCCGACGCACGTGGAGCCTCCATGGACGTACACGCCCGCCTTGCCCGCCACCTGCTCGTCGACGGATACCGCCTCGTGCTCGATCTCGAGCTCAGCCGCGGCTCGTGGCTCGTCGACGCCCGAAACGGCCGCCGCTACCTGGACTTCTACACGTTCTTCGCCTCCGCGCCGCTCGGCGTCAACCCGCCCTTCGACCCCGACTTCGCGGAGCTGCTCGGCCAGGTCGCGAGGAACAAGCCCGCCAACCCCGACATCTACACCGAGCACCTGGCCGACTTCGTCGACACCTTCGCCCGGGTGCTCGGCGACCCGGACCTGCCGCACCTGTTCTTCGTCGAGGGCGGCGCCCTGGCCGTCGAGAACGCGCTCAAGACCGCCTTCGACTGGAAGAGCCGCCGCAACGAGGCCGCCGGGCGCTCCCGCGACCTCGGCACCCAGGTCATGCACCTGACCAGGGCCTTCCACGGCCGCAGCGGCTACACCCTGAGCCTGACCAATACCGAGCCGGGCAAGACGGACCGCTTCCCGAAGTTCGACTGGCCGCGGATCGACGTGCCGGCCATCCACTTCGGCGACGTGGAGGCGGCCGAGGAGCGGGCGCTGGCGCAGGCGCGCGAGGCGTTCGAGCGGCACCCGTACGACATCGCGTGCTTCATCGCCGAGCCCATCCAGGGCGAGGGCGGCGACAACCACATGCGGCCCGAGTTCCTGCGGGCGATGCAGGCCATGTGCCACGAGTACGACGCCCTGTTCATCCTCGACGAGGTGCAGACCGGCGGCGGCACGACCGGCACGCCGTGGGCGTACCAGCAGCTCGGCCTGGCCCCCGACGTGGTGGCCTTCGCGAAGAAGGTCCAGGTGGGCGGCATCATGGCGGGGCGCAGGGTCGACCTCGTGACCGACAACGTGTTCCAGCAGAGCGGCCGCATCAACTCCACGTGGGGCGGCGGGCTGGTCGACATGGTGCGCAGCCGCGGCATTCTGGAGATCGTCGAGCGTGACGGCCTGATCGCGCGCGCCGGCGTGGTCGGCGACGCGCTGCTCGAAGGCCTCACCAAGCTGGAGGCCGAGCGTCCCGAGACCATGGCCAACGTCCGCGGCAGGGGCCTGATGTGCGCGTTCGACCTGCCCGACCAGGCCGCCCGCGACGCGCTGGTGACCCGGCTGCGGGAGGAGCACGGCGTGCTGGTGCTGCCCTGCGGCCCGCGCTCCGTACGCCTGCGCCCGGCCCTGAACATCCCGGAGGCCGATGTCGAGCACGGCCTCCAGGCGCTGTCGGAGGCGCTTACTGCGTGACGCTGGTCGCCGTGCGGCGCGGGCCGATGTAGCGCCAGAAGAAGTTGAGCAGCACGCTCACGCGGTTGCGCCCGCCCAGCAGGTAGGCCACGTGCACGAAGATCCACACCAGCCAGGCGGGCAGCCCGCGCATGGTCAGCCCGTTGGACAGCTGGAGCACGGCCTCCGCCTTGCCGACGGTGGCCATGATGCCCGGGTCGTGGTACGAGAACGCCTCCGCCGGCCTGCCCTGCGCGGCGGCGATGATCTGCCTGGCCACGTGCTCGCCCATCTGGATCGCCGGCTGGGCGAGCTGGGGCAGCGCGTCGGGCTGCCCCGCCAGGTCCCCGGCCACGAAGATCTCGGGATGTCCTGGCACGTTGAGCGCCTCGGTGAGCGTGATCCGGCCGCCCCTGCCCTGCGGCAGCCCCCAGTCGCCCACCTGGTCGGGCGCGGTGACGCCGAGCGCCCACACGGTCATGTCGCTCGGCAGCCGCGTGCCGTCCGTCAGCACCACCGCGTCCGGCTCGACGGAGGCCACCGTGGCGCCGAGCCGCAGCTGCACGCCTCTCTTGCGCAGCGCCCGCGCCGCCGCGTCCCGCAACCTCGGCTTGTACGGCGAGAGCACGAAGTCGAACCGCTCCACCAGCGTCACGCTGGTCTGCCCCGCCGTGATCTCGGGATGCGTCAGCGGCAGCGTGCGCCGGCGCAGCTCGGCCAGCGTCCCCGCCATCTCGACGCCGGTCGCCCCCGCGCCGACCACCACGACGTGCGTGCTCTTGCGACGGCCCGCCGCGGTGTCCTCCAGGTGGTGCTGGAGCCGGCGGCGCAGCGCCGCCGCGTCGGCGAGCGAGTAGATCGGCAGCGCGTTGTCCCGCGCGCCGTCGATGCCGAGCCAGTTGGTGGTGACGCCGGTGGCCAGCACGAGGTAGTCGTAGTCGAGCCCGCTGCCGTCGTCGAACACCACCCGCCGCTCGGCCGGCAGGATCTTGCTCAGCGTGGCCCGGCGGGCCCGCACGTTGGGCCACCTGGCGGCGAACGTCCGGATGGGGTACGACACGTCGGCCGTGCCCATCCCGGCGGTGGCCACCTGGTAGAGGAGCGGCTGGAACGTCGCGTACGGGTTGCGGTCGACGAGGGCCACCAGCGCCCCCGTCCTGGCCAGCTCCTTGGTGGCGGCCAGCCCGGCGAACCCGGCCCCCACCACCACGACTCGCGGTCTCTGCACCATGTCAGGTCCCTGGCCCCGGCGGCGGCACTTAAACCACAGCCCGACTTTCTTGCCGGAAAGGTATTTTTGCCTTTTCGGCAGAATTTGCTACGGTGCTGCCATGCCGAACAGCTCAGGGCTGCGCGAACGCAAGAAGCGGCAGACGCGCGCCGCGCTCAGCCTCGCCACGATCGGCCTGTGCCTCGAACGCGGCTGGGACAACGTCACCATCGAGGACATCGCCGCCGCGGCCAACGTGTCCGTGCGCACGTTCCGCAACTACTTCGCCGGCAAGGCCGAGGCCATCGCCGCCGGCCACGTCGAGCGCACGCTGCGGATCGCGGACGACATCCGTGCCGCCCCGGCCGGCGAGCCCCTGTGGACGTCGATCGTGCACGCGGTGCAGGCCAACTTCGCCCCTGCCGGGAGCGCCGACGCCGGGGAGGAGGAGTTCGGGCGCTGGCGGGACGGCGTGCGGCTGCTCTTCGCCGAGCCGGCGCTCCAGGGCGAGCTGCTCAAGGCCAACGCGTCCGCCCAGGACGAGCTGGCCAGGGCCGTCGCCGACCGCACGGGCACCGATCCCGAGCACGACATCTACCCCAAACTGGTCGCCGCGGTGATCGGCGCCGGCAGCACCGTGGCCATCGAGCACTGCCTGCACGCCGAGTCGCCCACCCCGCTCGGCCCGGTGCTGCGCGAGGTGTTCGGGCGGCTCGCGGCGGGCCTTCCCCTTCCCACCGAATCAGGAGAGAACAGTGGTCATTGACGTCGTCATCTCCGGCGGCGGCCCCAACGGGCTCATGCTGGCCTGCGAGCTGAGCCTGGCCGGGGTCCGCGCCGTCGTGCTGGAGCGCCTGGCCGCGCCCAGCGCCGAGCCCAAGGCGAACGGCCTGCTCGGCCAGGTCGTGCGGATGGCCGACCACCGGGGCCTGCACGAGCGCCTGTCCGGCAGCCCGGAGCCGCCGCGCCCCAACTCCGCGTACTTCATGTTCGCCGCGATGAGCATGGACCTGAGCCTCCTGGAGGACAGCCCGGTCCACGGCCTGGCGGTGCCGCAGGCCCGCATCGTGGAGGTGCTGGAGGAGCGCGCCCGCGAGCTGGGCGTGGAGATCCGGCGCGGGCACGAGGTGACCGGCCTGGCCCAGGACGACGAGTCGGTCGGCGTGGACGTCGCCGGCCCGGACGGGGCGTACCGGCTGCGTGCCCGCTACCTCGTCGGCGCGGACGGGGCGCACAGCGTCACCCGCAAGGCGTGCGGCATCGGCTTCCCCGGCACCACGTACGACCGGACGACCGTGCGGAGCGCGCACGCGACCGTTCCGGAGGAGTGGGTGGATCCGGTCAGCGGCGCGCTGGACGTGCCCGGCTACGGCGCCGTCCCGCCGTTCCTGCCGCACCGCACCGACCGGGGCGGGTTCGCGTACGCCCCCTTCCCCGGCCGGCCGCCGCTGATCAGCACCACCGAGTGGGACCAGCCCCCGATCGACGCCCCGATGAGCCTGGACGAGCTGCGCGAGAGCGCCGCCCGGGTGCTCGGCGCCGACGTGCCGCTCGGCCCGCCGCCCGGCGAGGGGCCCCACGTGCTGCGCCGGCTGACCGGCGGCAACACCCGGGTGGCCGACCGGTTCTCCGCCGGGCGCGTGTTCCTGGTCGGGGACGCCGCCCACGTGTACGGCGCGTCCTCCGGCGGGCCTGGACTCAACCTCGGGCTGCAGGACGCCGTCAACCTCGGCTGGAAGCTCGCCGCCGAGCTGCGGGGCGACGCACCGGCGGGGCTCCTGGACAGCTACGAGACCGAGCGCCGGCAGGCCGCCCGCCGCGTGATCGTCAGCTCCCAGGCGCAGGCCGCGCTGATCGGGCCGGGCGAGGACGTCACCGCGCTGCGCGAGCTGTTCGCCGAGCTGCTCGGCTACCCGGACACCGTGCGGCACCTCGCCGGCCTCGTCGCGGGCGCCGACGTCCGCTACGACATGGGCGAGCCAGGCGCCCACCCGCTGGCCGGCCTGTTCGCGCCGGACCTGACGTTGCGGACGCCGGACGGGCCCGTACGGCTGGCCGAGCTGACGCGGACCGCGCGCCCCCTGCTCCTGGACCTGACCGAGGACGCGGCCCTGACCGGCGCGCTCGCGGGACGGCACGCGTCCGCGGTGGACCTCGTCACGGCCTGCCCCGAGTCGCCGGCTCCCGCGGCCACCGCCCTGCTCCTGCGGCCCGACTCCTACGTGGCCTGGGCGTCGTCCTCGCCCCGGCCCGGCCCCGACGAGCTCAAGGCCCTCCAGGCGGCCCTGGAACGCTGGTTCGGCTGACCCGGCTCACTCCTGGCGCGACAGCCACAGCCCGATCGCCGTCACCCGCGAGTCCACGCCCAGCTTGGCGTAGATGCGGTTGACGTGGTTCTTGACGGTCTTCTCGCTGAGAAACAGCCGCCGCGCGATCTGGCCGTTGGACTGGCCGGTCGCTATCAGGTCCATGACCTCGGCTTCTCGCTTGCTCAGCGACGTGAACACGCTATCGAACGCTGCGTCGTCGACTCTCATCCGGCCTCCGGGGGCGCGCAGACGGTCAGATCGCCGATGGCCCCCGTGCTTCCGGCGTTAGCGGTAGACAGCGAGCATAACCCGCAATGTCGTGTTTTGGGGCGGTTGTCGGGAGAAGTGTTTGCGGCGATCGTCGAGAGAAACGACAACGGCCGGTCCAGAAGGACCGGCCGTTCGCCTTGGGGTGAGTGAAGGGACTTGAACCCTCGACATCCAGGACCACAACCTGGCGCTCTGCCAACTGAGCTACACCCACCATGAGCCGCCCCCGCGTGACGGCACAGGAAAAGTGTAGCGGGGTTCGGGAGTCTTTACGCCACTCCTTTAGCCGCTGACACGCTCGGCGAGCGATCTCGCGGTCGCCGAATCGGGCCCCGGCTGCTCCACGAACACGGCCGCGCGGTAGTAGCGCAGCTCCCTGATGCTCTCCGTGATGTCCGCCAGAGCCCGGTGCCCGCCCTGCTTCTCGGGCGCGGCGAAGTAGACCCGGGGATACCAGCGGCGGACCAGCTCCTTGATCGACGACACGTCGACCATGCGGTAATGCAGATAGCCGTCGACCCCGGGCATGTCGCGCGCGATGAAGGTGCGGTCGGTGCCGATCGAGTTGCCGCACAGCGGCGCCTTCTTCGCCTCGGGGATGTGCCGGCGGATGTAGTCGAGCACCAGCGACTCGGCCTCCGCCAGCGTCACCCCCCCGGCCAGCTCTGGCAGCAGCCCCGAGGCGGTGTGCATCTCGCGCACCACGTCGGACATCTGCTCCACCGACTCCGGCGGGGGCTTGATGACCACGTCGACGCCCTCGTCCAGCTGATGGAGCTCGCTGTCGGTGATGACGCACGCCACCTCGACGAGCGCGTCGCGGCTCAGGTCGAGCCCGGTCATCTCGCAGTCGATCCAGACCAGCAAATCACTCATACGATCTCCTCGCCCAGCGGCTCGGAGCAATCCGCCCGCTTGTTACTCCACCAGCCTAGTGCCACCGATCAGGCGGGCTTGAGCGAGCTGAGAACCTTGCTCAGCACGTCTGTGCCCAGATTGTCGGGTACGGAGGCGTACACGATGGCCGGCCGCCGGCCCTCACCACGATCGATGAGCACGACCGCGCCGTTCTCCTTCTTCCACTTGTAGCCCTTCTCCTCCGAGACCTTCGAGAAGTCGAGCTCGAACTGCAGCACCCAGGCGTCCTTGTCGCCGAGCTTCATCGCCTTGTCCTGCACGACCTTGGTCGTGTGGGCGAGCTGGTAGTACTTGGTGGAGAAGTCGACGAGGACCGTCTTGGCCGTCTCTCCCAGCCCCGAGGCGCCCGCATAGGGATAGAGCTCGCTGAGCACGCCGGTGTAGACGTTGCCTATCCAGTCGCCCTGGCCGTTGTAGTTCTCCTGCGCGGTGGCCTGCACCCCGCCCGACCACAGCTGCTGGACCGGGCTCGAGCCGTACATGTCGCCGGGCGGCGCCACCGTCCAGCCGTTGGGCACCTCGAACGAGACCCCGGCCCGCGCGTCGGTGAGGCGGCCGTCCACCGGCTGCGGCGGCTTGAACGTGCTCTGGCCGGGCGGCTGGTCCGTCGGCGGGTCGTTGCCAGGCGGCTGCTGCTCCTCGTACGTGTCCGTCGGCTGCGCGGCGGTGCCGGAGCCGGACCTGTTGACCACGAAGATCCCGCCGACCACGATGAGCGCGATCACCACCAGCGCGGCCAGCCCGCCGAACACCCACGGCAGCGGGTTGCCCTGCTTGGGCGGCGGCGGTGCGCCGAAGCCCTGGCCAGGACCGCCCGGACCGCCCCACTGGGGGGACGGCCCCTGCGGCGAGGACGGCCCCTGCTGTCCGGACGCTCCGGGCGGGCCGTAGGCCGGCTGGCCGAACGTCGGCTGGCCGTACTGGAGCGTGGGGTTCGCGGGCGTCGCCGACCAGTCGGGGCTCGACTGCGGCTGCGGGCCGGAGCCCGGTTGCTGGGGCTGGGGAGCGGAGCCCGGCTGCTGCGCGTGCACGGCGTCGGTCCACTGGTCGCCGTCCCACCAGCGGAGCTGGGGCTCTCCGTAGGGGTCCGGGTACCAGCCCGCGGGGGTCTGCGTGCTCATGCTCGCCAGATTAGTAAGAACCGCTTTGTTATGCATTGCTGGGCAGGCATCAACACTTGTACGTGAAGCTCGCCTTGGCCGAGCGTGCCGGGCCCGGCGTGAGGATCCGCAGCGTGGCGGTCGCCTTGACGCTGCTCTTGCCCTGCAACGTCCACCGGAACGGCACCTGGTACGTCGTCTGGTCCGGCTTCGTGCGAAGAGTGCCCTTGATGACACCCTTGTCCAGGTTCTTGCGCCACTCGTACGTGATCTGGCCGGGCGCCCCGTTGGTGACGACGGTGCCGGTGATCAGGACGGACTTGCCGCACCCCTGGGTCTTCTTGGGCGCCGCCACGTCGACCGACATGACCGCCAGGTCCGGGGAGTCGCCCGCGTAGAGCCAGGCCAGGACCGCCCCCGCCATGACGGCGGCGAAGACGACCGACGACAGGATGGTGCGCCGCCGCCGCGACCGGGCCGCCTTGACCAGCCTGTCGCCGGGGCGGTGGGCGGTGGCGGCCTGGTCGCGCCCGGAGCGCCAGATCCGCTCGGCCGTGGTCTCCGGTTGCTGCTCCCGCGTGCCGATCCCGGGCCCGAACTGCACGGGCGGCCCGGGCTGCGAGGAGTGGCCGGGGACGTGCAGCAGCGTGACGATGTCGCCCTCGTCCCTGGGCGGGGGCACGGACGGCTGCGCGTGCGCCCGCGCCTGCGCGAACGCCGAGCGTCCCCGGGCGGCCCGCGCCAGCCCGTCGCGCGCGGCCGGCTCGCCGGCCAGCAGGTCACGGGCCGCGGCGAGCCCCAGGGTCCCGGACATGGCCGCGGCGCGTTCCAGCACCTCGGCCCGCCCGCGCTGCTCGTGCCCGAAGGAGGCGGCCAGGCCGCGTGCCAGGGAGGCCCAGCCGGCCGCGTCCCGCTCGCGCGGCGAGGAGCGGCCGCGGATGGCGTCGGACAGCCCGCGCTCGGACAGCAGCGCGGCCCCCTCCGCCGTGATCACCACCGTGCCCGGATGCACGGAGCCGTGCGTCACCCCGGACGCGTGCAGCGCGAGCAGCGTCTGAGCGGTCTGCAGCAGCACGGAGACCGCGCCGGCCGGGTCGATCGGCCCGGCGGCCAGCACCTCGGACAGGGTCGGGCTGACCGCCTGCCCGGTGAGCAGCCACACCTGATCGCCCGCCGCCACCACGTCCGCCACCGGGATCAGCCCGGTCAGCCCGCCCAGCACGAGCCGCTGGTCGGTCATGACCGCGTGCACCACGCGGTCGCGCACGCCGGGCAGGCCGATGATCTGCGGATCGAACAGCAGCGCGCCCGCCCTGCGGCCGTCGGGTGAGATGGCGTCGATCCAGTTGCCGAGCTCGGTCACCCAGGTGTGCTCGGTGAGCCGGAATCCGGCGATACCGTGTCCAGGGTTGCTCATCGCCGTCCCCCCCGGTGCGTGTCAGCGCTGGCTTCTGTGGCGTCCCGCCCTGCGGCGTCTCACCGCCAGTGTGACCGGAACCGCGCCGGACGTCATCAGCCCGAAGGCGATCAGAGCGGCGGCGCTGGGCTCGTTCGCGCGGTTGATGCGCGGCGGCTGCTCAGGGTCTCCCGGTACGTCTCCCGTCGGTTCGCCCGTGCGGGGGTCCTCACCGGTGCCGGAGGTCTCGCTCGGCTGCTGCGTGGGCTTGGTCGGCTCGGTCGTCGGCTCGGTGGGCCGGGTCGTGGGGCGGGTGGGCCGGGTCGTGGGCACCGTGCGCGTGGGCGTCGGCGCGGGAGCGGACGAGGACGGCGGCCGGTTGCCCCTGGGCACGTCGGCCGAGTGGAGGACCTTGGGCTGGTCCGGGGGAGGCGTCGGGGTCTTCACCGGGGTCTTCGCCGGCGTTTTCACGGGCGTCTTCACCGGCGTGGGCGTGGGCGTCCGGTTCCGGGTGGGCCGCGCGCTCGCGGTCGGCCGGACCGGCGGCGGCGCGGCGCTCTCCGTGGGCGCCGGCTCCGGCGTGCTCTCCTCCGGCGTGCTCTCCTCGGGGGCCGGCGTCGGCTCCTCGGGCTCCTCCGTCTCCTCAAGCTCCGCCGGCTCCGGCGTGGCGGGGACGGCCGTGGTGGGCGCGACCGTGCTGGTCTGCGCCCGCAGCGCCGGCTTGTCGGCCGCGACGTTGGCGATGACCACGGCCACGGCGACCAGCACGCCGACGGCGCCGGCACCGAGCGCGAGCTTGGCGGGCAGCCTGCTGAGAGCGCGGACCGGCTCGTGGAAGCGGGTCTCGGCGAGCGAGGTCTGCACCTGGGCGGGCTCACTGAGCGAGCTGGGGAAGAGCAGGACCAGCAGGCCCGCCAGCGCGGCCAGGCGGCGGCGCCCGCGCTCCTCCCAGTCGTCCCCGTACGCCTCGGCTGCGACCGCCTCCAGCTCCGTCAGGAACGCCTCCGCGGTCGGCGGCCGGTCGGCGGGGTCCTTGGCCAGGCCGCGCTCGACCAGGCCCTGGAGCGGCTCCGGCACCTCGTCCACCGGGGGTTGCGCGCTCTGGTGCTGGCGGGCCAGCGCCGCGAGGTTCGACGCGCGGAAGGGCCGGGTGCCGGTCAGGCACTCGAAGAACACGACGGTGGCCGCGTACACGTCGGTCGCGGGCGACGGGCGCTCGCCCGACCACTGCTCGGGCGCCATGTACGGCGGCGTGCCGGCGACGCTCGCCCCCTCGCCCGTCCTGACCGCGATGCCGAAGTCCACGAGCTTGCTGGTGCCGTCGCCCTCGACCATCACGTTCTCGGGCTTGAAGTCGCGGTGCACGACGCCGATCGCGTGCGCCGAGGCCAGACCCTGGAGCGAGCCCTTGAGCACGGTCAGCGCCGCCTCGGGACCCGTCGGGCCCTCGGACCTGAGGATCTCGCGCAGCGACACCCCGTTGATCAGCTCCATGACGATGGCCGCGCCCTGGCCGCTCTCGACGTAGTCGATCAGCCGGGCGTGGTACTGGCTCTGGAGCGTGCCGAGCAGCCTCGCCTCGTGCCGGAAGCGGGCGACGAACCCCACGTCGGACCGTAACTCGTCACTGAGGTATTTGATGGCGACCTCGACGCCGTCGTAGTCGCGCGTGGCCAGGACCACCCGGCCGGCGGCTCCCGAGCCCAGCTCGCGGACCTCGGTGTAGCCGGGGACCCCCCACTGCCCATCACCGTACATAACGGTTCCCCTCTGAGAACTCCGGGCCCCCACCCTCATCAATCGGCCGTAGCTTAACCAGAGGGAACCGCTTTCCCGCTACTGGAATCACTATTAGTCGCTAATGTCACCTGATGGTGTCATCTGAGCGAGGACTCGGTGTCCTGTCCGGCTCCTCCGCCTTCGGACACTCCTCGGTACGGCCCCCCGCGCTGTCGCTCCCGCCCGCCGCCGCCGGATCGGTGGCGGCCGTCACGGACCACCGGGCGCCGCACGACGCCTTGACGGCCTGCCGCAGGGTCGTGGTGTACGAGGTGCGCCCGGACAGCGTGACCGACTCCGAACCCCCGCCTTCCCCGGCCGCGAACGACACGACGAGCCGTACCGGCCGGGTGTCCGACGTGGTCACCGCCACCGTCGCGACGATCACGCCGTCGCCGTACGCGGCCCTGACGATCGAGACCTGCCGCACGCGCGGCGGGCACGGCACCGAGGCCCGCGCGGTGGCGGTCCTGCCGCCCGCCGTCACCCGGACCGACACCGTCGCGCCGCAGGGACGGGACCTGAACGTGTGGGTGAACGACCGCGCGTAGGAGGTGCGGCCCGACAGGCTCGCGGTACGGGTGCCGACCGCGTCGCCGCCGACCGCGAACCGCGCCTGGACGGGAACCTCGCCGGTGCCGCTCGTGGCCACCCTGACCTGGGCGGTGGCCGTACGGCCCGGCGCGTCCGGCAGACTCAGCGAGACGCGGAGCCCGGTGACGCGCGTGGGGCAGGGCGGCACGGCGAGCGAGGCCGACCGCGCGCCGCCCGGGGCGGCCGGGGAGGTGGTGACGGTCAGCGTGACCGTGGCGCCGCACGGGCGCTCGCGCATGGACCAGGTGAGAGCGCGGGTGTAGGACCGGGCGCCGGACAGGCGCAGGCGCTCGGTGCGGCCGTCCGCGCCGGTCACGGTCCAGGAGGCGGTGGCGGTGACGGCGGCGGTGCCGCTGGTGCGCACGGTGACCGTGGCCCTGGCGACGCCGCTCTCGCCCACCGTGAGGCCGCCCACGCTCACCCCGAGCACCCGGGTCACGGGCGCGGTCGTGGGGGTGGGGGTCGGCGTGACCTCCACGGTCGGCCTCGGGCTCTGCCCCGGAGTCTTCGCCGGCGTCTTCACGGGCGTTTTCGCCGGGGTCTTCACGGGTGTCTTCCCCGGCGTTCTCGCGGGCGTTGTCGCCGGGCTCCTGCTCGGGGTCTTCACGGGCGTCTTGAGCGGCGTCCTCAGGGGTGTCCTCAGGGGTGTCCGCAGGGGCGTCACCGGTGGCGTGGCCGCCGCCTCCCGCGTGTTCGCGGGCGTCTGCGCCGGCGTCTCCTCGGGTGCGGTCGGCGTGCCGGGCGTGCCGGAGGGAGCCGGCGTGTCCGGGGTGCCCGGCGTGACGGCCTGCGACGGCGGGACGGCCGCCGCGGCGCCGATGGGCTCCGCGGGCGGCGGCGACTGCCGGGCGGCCAGCACGACCACCACCACCGCCACGGCCGCCGCCGTGGCCAGCGCGCCGCCCATGGCCACGCGCCGCGCGTTCGCGTGCAGGCCGCGGAACACCGTCCTGGCCAGCGAGGTCGTCGCCTCGGGAGGCGGCGCCTCGGCCGACGGCAGCAGGAACGCGAGCAGGGCCACGAGCGCCGCCAGCCGCCGCCTGCCCCGTTCCTCCCAGTCCTCCCCGTACGCCGCCCTGGCCGTGGCCTCCAGCTCCGCCACGAAAGCCCGCGCCCCGGCCGGCCGCCGCGCGGGGTCCTTGGCCAGGCCGCGCTCGATCAGCCCGCGCACCGGAACCGGCGCGTCGTGGACCGGCACGGGCGCGTGCAGGTGCTGGTATCCGAGCACGCTCGGCTCGGTCGACCGGTACGGCCGGTGCCCGGTCAGGCACTCGAAGAAGACCGCTGTGGCCGCGTACACGTCGGTGGCGGGGGAGGCGGGCAGGCCCTCCCACAGCTCGGGCGCCATGTACGGCGGCGTGCCCTCGGGCCGCGCCACCGTGCCCTGGCGTACCGCGATGCCGAAGTCGACCAGCTTGCTGACCCCGTCACCCCGGACGAGCACGTTCTCCGGCTTGTAGTCCTTGTGCACCAGCCCGGCGTCGTGCGCCCTGGCCAGCCCGAGCAGCGAGCCCTTCAGCACGACCAGCGCCGCCTCGGGCTCCGTGGCGCCGTTCTCGCGCAGCAGCGCCCGCAGCGACACGCCGTCGACCAGCTCCATCACGATGCAGGCACCGTCGGCGTCCTGGATGTACTCCCAGATCGTGGCGATGTTCGGATCGCGGAGCGTGGTCAGCAGCCGCGCCTCCGACTGGAAGCGGGCCAGCGCCGCGGGGTCGCGCCGCAGCCGGGCGGACAGGTACTTGATCGCGACCTTGACGCCGGTCTCGTCGTGCACGGCCAGCGTCACGCGCCCGCTGGCGCCCGCCCCGAGCTGCCTGATCTCGGTGTATCCGGGAGCGCTCCACTCCATCGCCGTCTCCCATCAGGAGCAGGTGGTGCCTGCTATGGAACTACTCCCGACGGAGGATGTGAACGGGCGGATCGATACCTTCTGGGAGCAACGGATCCGGCTCGGGCGCGCCCCACGACGTGACCAGCGGCAACACGCCGGCCCACACCGGCAGCCCGTAGTCCTCCTCCTCGTCCTTGGGCGCCCCGCGCCTGATCTTGACCGAGGCCTCCTCCAGCGACAGCGCCACCACCGCCGTGGCGGCCAGCTCCTTGCGCGAGGGCGGCCTGACGTAGTCCCACTGGCCGGGCGCGAGCTGCTCGGACACCGCCCGCAGCCCCGCCAGCCGCTCCTCCGGGTCCGTCACCGGCCGGGCGCGCCCGTAGATGATCGCCGAACGGTAGTTGACGGAGTGGTGGAAGATCGAGCGGGCCAGCACGATGCCGTCCAGGTGCGTGACCGTGACGCACACCTCGCTCTCGCCGCCGCCGCGCAGGGACGTGGCGCCGGTGGAGCCGTGCAGGTAGAGGGTGTCGCCGATGCGGCCGTACCCCGTGGGGACGACCATGGGATGGCCGTTCACGACCACGCCGAGGTGGCAGATGAGCCCGGTGTCGAGCACGTCGTACAGGTCGTTCCTGTCGGTGCTGCCCCGCTCCTTCGAGCGGCCGAGCGTGGTGCGTGCGGTGGTGGAGAGCATGATTCGACCGTAAGCACGAAGTGGACCTATCCTGTAGGGCCACTATCGAGCCCTTCCCGGAGACCACTTGCGTGCGTACCCATGTTGACCTGCCCGTCTCCCTCACGCGCGACTCGGGCGCGCCCCTGACCGTCCAGCTCGCAGAGTGGCTGCGGCGGGCCATGCTGGACGGCGCGCTCGCCCCCGGCGAGCGGCTGCCGTCCACGCGGTCCCTGGCGGCGCAGCTCGCGGTGAGCAGGACCGTGGTCACGGAGGCGTACCAGCAGCTGTACGCCGAGGGCTGGCTGGACGGCCGGCACGGATCAGGGACGTTCGTGGCGGAGATGGAGGTGTCCAGGCCGCGGCCTCCGAAGCCGGCCCGCGCGCCCCAGCCCCCGCCGCACCCGCCCGGCGCGATCGACCTCACGCCGGGGCAGCCCTGGGTGCGCGACTACGACCGGGCGGCCTGGAGGCGGGCCTGGCGCAAGGCCGCCGACCTGCCGCCGGGCGCCTCGCCCGACCCGTACGGGCTGCCCCGGCTCAGGGAGCTGCTGGCCGACCACCTCAGGCGGGCCAGGGGCGTGGCCGTCGGCCCGGAGAACATCCTCGTCACCCGGGGCACCGGCAACGGCCTCGACCTGTGCGCCCTGGCGCTGCTCGGCGGCGGGCCCCGTGGTGGGCGCGACGGTGGGCCTGGCAGCGGAGGCGGCGGCGGGCATGGCGGCGGGTCCGGCGGCGTCGTGCGGGCCGGCGTCGAGGACCCGGGCTACCACGTGGCGCGCACGGTGTTCGCGGCGCGGGGCGCCGAGGTGGTGCCGTGCCCCGTGGACGAGGACGGCGTGATCGTGGACGGGCTCCCCGAAGACCTCCGCGTGCTCTACACGACCCCCGCGCACCAGTACCCGCTGGGCGGCCGGCTGCCCATCCCGCGCAGGGAGCGGCTGCTGGCCTGGGCGCGGAGCACGGGCGCGACGATCGTCGAGGACGACTACGACGCCGAGTTCCGTTACGACGTGGCGCCGCTGCCCGCCCTCTACGGCCTGGACCCCGCGCGCGTGGTGCTCCTCGGCACGCTGTCCAAGAGCCTCGCGCCCGACGTGGGCGTCGGCTGGCTGGTCGGCGACCCGGAGCTGGTCGCCACGATCGGCGGCCTGCGCCGCGACGTCGGCGACCGCACCAGCGGCCCCGTCCAGCAGGCCGTCATCACCCTGCTGGAGGGCGGCGACCTCGACAGGCACCTGCGCAGGATGCGCCTGGAGTACGCGCGCCGCCGCGCCGTGGTCGTCGACATCCTGGGCCCGGTCTGCCGCCTGCGCGGCGACACGGCCGGGCTGCACGTCCTGGCCGAGCTGCCGGCCTCCGTCGCGCCTGACGTGGTGGCGCGGGCGGGGGAGCGCGGCGTCCTGCTCGACTCCACCGCCCGCCACCACCACGGCAGGGAGCACCTGCACGGGCTGGTGATCGGGTACGGGTCGGCGTCGCTGGCGGACGTCCGGCGCGGCTGCCGCATCCTGGCCGACCTGATCCGGGAGACCCGCCCGCCCTCAGGGCCCTCCTAGCTCTCCGGCGCCGGGATCGTCACGGGCGGGCAGCGGGGGTCGAGCCGCACCTTCGCCAGGTCCCGGCCGACGATCGTCCAGGCGTCGAAGGAGCCGGGCTCGAACTGCAGCTGCGGATTGGTGTGCCACTCGTCGCCCAGCCCGGTCGCCAGCAGCTTGGCCTCCGACCCCAGCTCGTAGGCGTTGCCGCCGCCGAAGAAGGTGGAGGTGAACACCCGGCCCCGGTGGACCTGCAGCTCGCCGTGTCCTGACAGCACGCCCTGGTACGTGATGGTGCGGGTGTCGAGGTCCAGGGCGATCCAGGCGCCCAGCACGCGCTTGTACACCGCGTACAGCAGGCCGTCGTGCACTTTGAGGTCCTGGAAGGTGCGATGGTCCGGCAGCGGGTCGATCTGCCACACCACCTCGCGCTTCCTGAGGTCGAAGGCGGCGATCGAGGCCGTCGTCCTGGTCGGCGGGGTGCCGCCTCCGCCGAGCACGTCGCCGCCCAGGTAGACGAGGCCGCGCCCGGGGTGGACGCTCAGGCTCATCAGGCTCTGGTCGGGGATGACGCCCGCGTAGACGTCCATCTTCCCGGTGTCGGGGTCGAGGACCGTCAGGGCTCCCTGCAGCTTCGCGCCGGTCGGTGCGGAGGCCACCAGGATGGTGTCGGTGACGGGGTCGTGCTCGATGTCCCACGGCCGTGATTGGTCGTGCCCGATGTAGCCGTAGCTGCGTACCTCGTCGGTGCGCATGTCGATGGAGATGATCTGCCCGCTCGGGTACAGCGCGGCGTAGATCTGGTTCCCCCGCCGCACCATGGCCTTCGGCTCACCTACCACGCGGATCCTGCGCTGCTTCCCGGTCCGCAGGTCACGCACCTGCACGGCGAAGTGGCCGCCGATGTACAGGGCCCGGTTCGGCACGAGGAGCATGCTCTGGGTGCGCTCGGCGCCGGCCGGGAAGCCCGCGTCGATGAGGTCGACGAACTCGGCGGTCCTGCTCGCGAGGTCCAGCCACCAGATTCCGCCGCTGCCGGCGAAGCCGACGAGCTGCTGCCCGATCAGCTTCAGCGCCCGGGTCTCCTCGCCCGGCGAGGGCGGGTCGGCGACCTTGGTCACCGCGTCCTGCCCGATGCGGTAGCTGTAGACGGCGCCGTCGGGGCGCGAGGTGAGGTAGACCGTGCCGTCGGGAGCCACCTCGAACGCGTCGATGATGCCCACGCCGGCCTCGAACTGCCGCAGGTCCGTGCCGTCCTTGCGCACGTCGATCAGCGTGCTCCCGCTCGCCGCGAGCACCCGGTCGCCGTAGAGCGAGACCGTGCCCACGGCCATGGGTCCCTGGGCCAGCTCCCTGACGGCGCCGCTGACCCGGTCGACGGCCATCAGCTTGGCCTTCTCCAGCAGGCCGGCGTAGACGGTGGTCTCGTCGACGGCGACCGCCCGGACGTAGTGCTCGCCCTTCACCAGCACGTCGTACCTGCGGACGGCGCCGGTCGAGGGGACGTACTCCCAGAGCCTGCCGTCGGAGGAGGTGCCGAGGTAGAGGGTGCCGTCGGGCGCGGCGGCCATGCTCCACACGAAGGTGTTGCTCGCGCCGAAGGAGTGCAGGTGCGCCACCTGGCCCGTGGCCAGGTCGTAGCTGTAGAGGTCGGGGACGGGGTAGGTGCCGATGTACAGCTTGCCGCCGGCGACGGCGGTGGCCCAGCCGCCCTCCGGCTCGCCCGCCGAGGGGCCGTCCGGCAGGGTCGCGGTACGCGTCACCTTGCGGGTGGCCAGGTCGATCTCGGCGACGACCGGCGGCTTCGGCCCGCGGGAGACCACGTAGGCATGGCCGTCGTGGACGGCGGCGCCGACGATCGCGCCGGTGACGGTGGCGGGGCCGTACGTGGTGACGGCCGGGGTGTCGCAGCGGGGCGCGGATGTCACCTGCGCGGCCGCGGGGGTGGACAGGCCGGGGAGCGATAAAGCGGTCAGGACCGTTAGCAGTGCCAGAAGCTTACGAGGCACGCTGCACCTCCGGGGTGCTCAATAATGCTCGATATTGGTCCCGACCGTAATCATTTGAGCGTGGCACGTCAACACATTGGCGGTGCCACCTCGCCGTCCTCTCTCAGAGGACCCGCGCCGAGCACGGCGTGCCGGAGGCCGGCCTCAGCCCTGTCAGAGGGCGGTCGCGGGTTCCAGGGTGCGCAGGATCGGCAGGGCGCGGGAGGCGTACAGCGGGTCGACCGGCAGCACGTGCCGCGCCCACCAGCGCGCCGGTGCCGGGTCGGGCGACGGCTCGGTGAAGGCGGGCGCGTAGTCGTCGTACGGCGGGTCGTACAGGTAGCCTGTGGCCACCCCCCGCCGCTCCAGCTCGGCGATGGCCGCGTCGCGGTCGCGCACCAGCAGCGGCACGCGGAACAGCGGCCTGCGCACGTCGTCGCGCACGGCGGGGGCGACCGAGGGCAGCTCGGCGAGGACCGCGACCCCCGCCAGCCGCCGTTCGCGGTCGGCGGGCACCCTGGCCAGGCGCCTGGACTGGTACCAGCGGGCGACCGGGCCGCGGCGCGCGCGGTAGTCGTGCAGGTCGGCGCGGACCCACGGGTCGAAGGGCGGCAGCTCGGGGACCTGGTCGAGCGCCTGCTTCAGGGCCTCCACGTCGAGCGGGATGCGGTAGCCCTCGCGCTCCTCCTGCATGCCGAGGGCGCGCATGAGCCGCAGCGCCGGGCGTACGAGATCGAGCCTGAGAGCCGCCTGGCGGGCCATCGAGGTGGCCACGCCCACCAGGTCGGCCAGCGGCGAGCCGGGGGCCAGGAGGGCGTCGCGGGCGCTTTGGAGCGCGCGCAGGTCGGACTCGCGCTCCACCGCCAGGACGCCGCCGGAGCCCGCCGCCGGGTGCTTGGACAGGCTGAACACCCCGGCCTGGCCGAACGTCCCCAGCGGCCGGCCGCCGAGGTCGGTCTCCATGGCGTGCGCCACATCCTCGATCAGGATTTTTCCGGACAAGCTGGGTGCGTCGTCAGGGAGCCCGTACAGGTTGGTGGTCAGGACGGCGTCCACCGCGGAGAGGTCGACCCGCGAGACGTCGATGTTGCCGTCGCGCGGCGAGAGCGGCGCGATCACCGGGCGCAGACCGGCCGCGAGCACCAGGAACAGGATCTCGTCGGCCGAGATCGGCGACATCAGCAGCCGCCCGCCCGGCTCGCACCAGTGGCGCAGCGCCAGGTAGAGGCCCAGCCGGTTGGAGGGGAGCGGCAGGCACAGCCGGCCCGTGCGCTCCTGGATCGGCCTCACCCCTGGAGGACGGTGCGGAGCCGTCCGTACGTCTTCAGTGCCTTGTCGGCGGTCTTGTGCAGCAGCGGGTTGGCCAGCACCGTGGCGCGGGTCTTGCGCGCCGGCACCCGCATCACCCAGTGGACGGCCGCCGCGGGGCCGATCCTGGCCACCCGCCCCTCGGCCACCTCCAGCTGGCCCGTCTTCAGCTTGTCCTTGTACTCCTTCTCGCCCCGGCCCATGTCGATCACCTGGATGCCCTGCTCGGCGGCCCGCTCGGCCATCGCCAGGTGGTGGATGAGGCCGGGGGAGTACTTGGCGAAGTGCGGGTCGTAGGCGGGGAACCACCCGGCGAGCGTCGTACGCGTGCGCAGACCGAAATGCCCGGCCACCGGCCGCTCGTCCGCGTAGACCATGTCCAGCACCCCGGCGAAGCTCTCCGACCGGGTCGCGAGCAGGCGCTCGACCAGCTCCACGATCCACCGCTGCGCGAACCTGTCGGTGCGCCCCGTGCGGCGGTACTGGTCGGTCTTCCAGCCCAGCAGGGCGCGGAGCGGCTCCAGGTCGGTGGTGGCGTAGTCGTGGCGGACCGTCCCGGCCTCACGCTGGAGCTTGCGGGACTTGGCCAGGGTGGACTTGTACGTCTTGCCGGAGTGTTTCCTGAGCTCCTCGGTGTAGTGGTCCCAGCCGTCGCGCAGGTCGATGATCGGCGACGGGTGCCGCTCGTGCCGCTCGTCCAGCAGGGGCTGGCCCGCCACCAGATGGTCGAACTCGTACACCGCCAGCCCGCAGGCCCTGATCAGGGCGCGGGGGTCGAGCTCGAAGTCCTTGGCCCGGATCAGCCCCTGCGCGTCGGTCAGCCCGGCGGCGACCGGCTTGCCGATGCCCAGGGGATGGCGCTCGAAGGGGAAGAAGCCGACGATGTCGGGGCCGTCGTGGATGACGGCGACGCGTACGACATCGCGCAGCTCGCCCACCGTGACGGTGAACTCCGGCGACAGGAAGGGACTGTCGAGCGAGGGGTCGGCCTCCTGCAGCTCGCGCCAACGGCTCAGTTCGGGCTGCCCCAGCTCGCGGGGCAGGGCAAGGGTGACGCGCATGGGCTCCTACCGTCGGCATGCCACTGAAGTTCCGGCTTGAGCGGAACCTCTACGGCCAGGGTAAAGGCTGTTACCGGTTCCGTCGTTATCGCAGGTCCGGAACGTTACAGAACTCCCAGCTGGTGTTCAGGACCGAATAGAGTTCTAATGTGTTCTCATGACCGTACCTGGCATTGACCAGCCCGCTCTGGTTGCGTGGATGGGCCGGAACGTGCCCGACGCGGGCGAGCCGCAGTCCGTCTCGCTGATCGCGGGCGGCAGGTCCAACCTGACCTATCTGGTCGAGGCCCGCGACCGCCGCCTGGTGCTGCGCCGGCCGCCGCTCGGTCACGTCCTGCCCACCGCCCACGACATGCGACGCGAGTGGCGGGTGATCTCGGCCCTCGCGCCCACGCCCGTGCCGGTGCCCGAGCCGGTCGCCTTCTGCGGGGACGAGTCGGTCATCGGGGCGCCGTTCTATCTCATGGGGTACGTGGAGGGCGCCGCCGTACGGAACCAGGAGGATCTGGGCTCCCCTTGCCCTTCGCCCGAGCGGACGCGCCGGCTGTCGGAGCGGCTGGCCGAGGTGCTGGCGGCCATCCACGCGGTGGACTACCGCGAGGTGGGGCTCGGCGACTTCGGGCGGCCCGAGGGATACATGGCCAGGCAGCTGGAGCGGTGGGGGCAGCAGTGGGAGCGGTCGAAGACGGCGGAGCTGCCCGACTACGACCGGCTGGTCGAGCGGCTGCGGGAGCGGCTGCCCGCGTCGTCCGGCAGCACGCTGGTGCACGGCGACTACCGGCTGGACAACACGCTGCTGCGGCTCGGGGACTCGCTGGAGATCATGGCGGTGGTCGACTGGGAGATGTCCACGCTGGGCGACCCGCTGGCCGACCTGGGGATGACGTTGACGTACTGGCACGACCGGGGGGACGCGGAGCGGGCGGCACTCCCGGTGGCGGGGGACGTGACGGCGGCGCCGGGGTTCATGAACGCGGCGGAGTTCGCGGCGCACTACGCCAAGGTGTCAGGCCGCGATATTTCGGATCTCGGGTTCTACGTCGCTTTCGGCACCTTCAAGCTCGCGGTCATCATTGAGGGTATTCATGCGCGATTCCGGCAAGGTAAGACGGTTGGGGAGGGATTCGACCGCATCGGCTTCGCGGTGCCCACGCTGATCTCCCGCGCGCACCGCCTGCTCGACCAGCCCTGACCGTACGGGGCGCTTGACCGGACGTCCCCGACCCGGGCATCCCCCGACCTCAGCCCTCAAGGAGCGCCATGAGCACTGTCGCACTCATCACCGGAGCCGCCAGCGGCATCGGGGCCGCCGTCGCACGGCGGCTGTCGGCGGGCGGCGTCAAATGCGTCCTCGTCGACCTCGACGGCGAAGGCGTCGAGCGGCTGGCCAAGGAGCTCAACGGCGCGTGGCTGGCCGCCGACGTCAGCAACCCCGAAGCCTCCCAGGAGGCGGTGGCGCTGGCCGAGCGGCGCTACGGCCGGCTCGACCTGGTCCACCTCAACGCCGGCATCTCGGGCGGGGTGGACCTCGCCGACTTCGACCTCGCGCGATACCGCCAGGTGGTCGGGGTCAACATGGACGGCGTCGTGTTCGGGGTGCGGGCCAGCGTGCCGCTGCTCGCCCGCTCCGGCGGGGGCGCCATCGTGGCGACCTCGTCGCTGGCCGGGCTCGTGGGCTTCTCCGGCGACCCCGTCTACACCATGACCAAGCACGCCGTGGTCGGCCTGGTCAGGGCGCTCGCCGAGCCGCTGGCCGCGCGGAACATCCGGATCAGCGCCGTCTGCCCGGGCTTCACCGACACGCCGCTGGTGGCCGACGCGCGGGAGATGTTCGTCAACGCCGGATTCCCCCTCCTCACCGCGGACGACGTGGCCGCCGCCGTCGAGACCGCCTTCTACGCCGACACTCCCGGCACGCTGCTGATCGTGCAGCCCGGCCGGCAGCCGGTGCCGTACCGCTACGCCGGGGTGCCCGGCCCGGCGACCGGGCAGCGCCCGCCCGAGCTCTGAACAGCCGGGGGGCAAGCGGCTTGCAAGCGGGGCGATTAACGTAATCAGGGCCGGGGACGATCCCCGGCCCTCGTTCGTTGCGTCCATTCGCGAACCTTCATGCGCCGGAACCCTTGTAGGTTCGTGAGTCCTTGTAGTTTGCCCCCGGCATGAGGAGCGTCCAGTGATTCCGACCGACGGCCGGCATGCGCGCCGGCGATCGCCATGGCCGATCGCCCTCGGAGCAGGCATTCTCGCCGTCGTGCTGGTGGCGGGCATCATGGTGTACGCCTCGCTCCGCGGCCAGGCCCGCAGCGTCTTCAAGGGCGGCGACGTCGCCACGGTCGTGCCCACCGAGCCCGCGCCCGAGCTGGAGGAGCCGCCGGCGCTCGACAACTGGCCGCGCTGGGGCATCACCCACACCCAGTACAGCGCCGACAACGAGCCGCAGCAGGTCGCCGACCAGGCCAGAGGCGTGCTCGGCCGGGTCCCGATGCTCCAGAACCAGCACATCATGGGCTGGGGCGTCGGCAACCCCGAGCCCAGCCCCGGGCAGTACAACTTCCGCGACCTGGACCGGCGGCTGAAGTTCATGGCGTCGTCGCGGGCGGTGCCGGTGATCACGCTGTGCTGCGCGCCCGACTGGATGAAGGGCGGGCAGGCGGGGCGTACGGACTGGAACAAGAACCACACGGTCGCCCCCAAACGCGAGCACTTCGACGACTTCGCCGAGCTGGCCGTCCGGGTGGCCAGGCAGTACCCGACGGTCAAGCACTACATGGTGTGGAACGAGTTCAAGGGCTTCTGGGACCCGAGCACCAACCGCTGGGACGCCGAGGCGTACACCGAGATGTACAACAAGGTCTACACGGCGCTGAAGAAGGTCGACAAGAACATCAAGATCGGCGGCCCGTACGTCCCCATCGAGAGCAACGCCCGCGGCGGCCCGTCCGAGCTGAGCGGCCCCTGGGGCACCATCGACCAGCGGGCACTCGACGCGATCGAGTACTGGCTGGCCCACAAGAAGGGCGCCGACTTCATCGTCGTGGACGGTGCCTCCATGACGAACGACCGCGGGAACGTCCCCAACGACTTCGCGGCCCAGGCCAAGTTCGGCGCCATCACGACGTGGCTGCGGCAGAAGAGCGACGACCTGCCGGTGTGGTGGGCGGAGTGGTACGTCGAGCCGGAGAACTCCGGCTGGACGGAGGCCAAGCGCACGGCGGTGCAGGCCACGGCGCTGATGGAGTTCGCGAGGAGCGGCGTCACGACGGCCCTCTACTGGAACCCGCAACTCAAGGACGCGGGCGAATGCACCGGCTGCCTGTGGGCCCCGAAGGTGGGCGGGGAGATGCCCATGGCCGGTCTGCTGAGCGGCTTCACGAAGTGGTTCCCCTCGGGGGTGCGGGTGGAGCAGGTGAACACCTCGGACGCCAAGGTCAAGGCGCTCGCCCAGGAACGCCAGGTGGTCATGGTGAACACGTCCGACAGGGACGTCACGGCGACGGTCGACGGCCGCCGCGTGACCCTGCGTCCCTACGAGATCAAATGGTCGGGCCGCGGCACCTGAGACGGGGATCGGCGGGCAGCGCCCCAGTTCCCGCCGCTTGACGTGCGGGACGCCGGTCGCACCTCACGAGGCGAGCTCCTGCAGGAGGGTGCGGGCGAAGGACGCCGCGGCCTCGCCGTCGTCACGGTCGCCGGACGGTGACATGTGGCTCAGGAACGCGTACTGGAAGCAGGCGCCGAGGAGCAGCCCCGCCGCGGCCCTGACGTCGGCTTCCGCGCGCAACCGTCCGAGCTCCTGCTCGGCCCGCAGGTACGCGGCGACGGCCTCGTTGGCCTTGTGCGGGCCGGCGCCCTGCTGCCGTAGTTCCTCCTTGTGGGCCGCGAGGGTGGCCGGGTCGGCGAACATCGAGGCGAGCATCGGGAAGCCCTCGCCGTAGAAGGCGATCGCGGCCCGCGCCACGGCGGTGAGGTTGTCCACGAGGGTTCCCGTGCCGGCCCTGCCGTCGAGCGCCCGCGCCAGCTGCGAGAAGCCGGGTGAGCGTTCCCTCATCACGGCCACGAGCAGGTCGGCCTTGTTGGCGAAGTGCTTGTAGAGGGCCGCCTCGGTGAACCCGGCGGCCTGCGCGATCTGGCGGGTCGTCACGTTGGCCAGGCCGCGTTCGGCCATGACCGTCGCCGCCGCGTCGAGGATCACGTCCCTGGCGCCCATCGTCGCCCGCGGCTCGAACCGGTGGTCGCCGACGCGATGGATCCCGATGGGCTCGCCGCCGCCGTGACCGGCCGGGACGCTGTGGTGTCGGCCCTGGGCCCTCGTCCCGGGGCCGGCGGGCCGGTCTGCGCCGACGGGGCCCGTGCGATCATCGCCGCGATGCGCGCCGCCGGAAGCCGCCGGCTCGTCGTCGTCACCGCCAGCGGCCACATCGTCGACGAGGGAGACGGGCCGGCCAGCCGCCTGGTGGTCAAGCCGCTGTTGCGGCGCCTCCTCCGCGAGGGGTTCGCCGACTTCGCCCGTACGGACGAGATCGTCCGCGCCAGCGGGCTGCAGTGGACGATCATGCGGCCGCCCCGGCTGACCGACGGCGGGCGCCGGCCGTACCGCACCTCGATCGACCGCAACGTCCGGGGCGGCATCACGATCGCCCGCGCCGACCTCGCGCACGCCATCCTCGCGGCGCTCCCCGACCCGGCCGCCATCGGCCACAGCATCTCCCTGGGGTACTGACCGTGAAGAGACGCATCGTCATCGGCCTGTGCCTGCTGCTGACCGCTGCGCTCGGTCTCACCGGCGCCGTCGGCTACCTGACCTTCCTGCGCCCGGCCGGCAACCCGCCCGCCGACGCCCGCACCGACGGACCGGGGCAACGGCCCCGGGTGGTCGCCGCCGGCGCCAGCATGACGCAGGGCTCGCCCGGCGCGGACCGGGTGGCCACGCTGCGCGCCCGGCCCGAGTTCCACGGCCGGGAATTCGTCAACGCGGGCGTCAACGGCAGCACCACGGCCGACCTGCGGCAACGGGTCGACAGCGACATCGTGGCCTGCGGTCCGGCCGCGGTCACGCTCCTCATCGGCACCAACGACGTCCGCAACGGCGTCCCGCTGCCGCGGTTCCGCGCCGACCTCCGCGCCATCGTGGACCACGTCAGGGCCCGTACCACCGCCCGGATCGCGCTGATGTCCCTGCCGCCGCTCGGTGAGGACCTGAACACCGAGATCAACCACAGGCTCACCGCGTACAACGCCGCGATCCAGGAGACCGCGGCCCAGCACTACCTTCTCGGGCGCAGCTGGGACGAGATCGCCCGGGCGGGCGGGCGCGACCTGCTCGTCGACCACATCCATCTGAGCGACCGCGGCGGCGCGATCGTGGCGGACCTCGTCGGCCGGTGGCTCGCCGACCGGCACCAGACAGATCCGGGTGCCCGCTCACCACGCCTTGGCGAGCCGACACCCACGCCTTGCCCCTTCTCCACGACGTGGAGTCGACGACGTGACACCTGATCACCCACACGCCGTCACGTAGGCTGTGGCAGTGATCAACGTGGTCGAATGGACCAGACTCGAGCCGTGGCGGGTCGCTCGCGCCCGCACCGACCGCGACGAGACGATGATCGTCAAGTGGATGGGCCCCCACGCCGCGCGTACGCACAGTGAGGCGTGGCGGCTGCGCACGGAGGTGGCCGCGCTCCGGTTCCTGTCCGAGGACCTGGGAGTAGACCTGGCTCCCCGCGTGCTGGCGGAGGACCTGCCCGCGGGCCGCGTGGTGCTGGAGGACCTCGCGCCGCGGGCCGCGCTCGACGGGCTGCTGCGCCGAGACGGGGCCGGCGCGCACGCGGAACGGCTGGTGGCGTTCGCCCGTGCTCGCGGTGAGTTAGGCGCGCTCACCGCCGGCCGCGCGGAGCCGTACTACCGGCGCCGGTCCGGCCTCGGCCCGGTCGATCCGGAGTCTGACCGGCTGCGGCGCGTCACCTGGCTCCGTATGGAGGGCGCTCCGCACGCCGAGACCCTGGGGGTGCCGGTCACCGGCGCGGTCGAGCGCGAGCTCGCCGAGGTGGCGGAGGAGCTGTCCGATCCCGGGCCCTTTCTCACCCTCAGCAACGGCGATCCGGAGGCCAACAACGTCCTGGTCCACGACGGCGGCCCGCCGGACGCGAGGCTGATCGACTTCGAGTTCGCCGGCTTCACCCACGCCCTGCACGACGCCGTCTGCCTGCACGTCCCCGGCCCGGCCTGGATGACGGTGAGCGCGGCGCCCGGCTTCGCGCCACTGCCGGACCTGGCCGGGACGTATCGGCACGCTCTGGCCGCCGGAGTCCCGGAGGCGGAGGACGAGCGGCGTTACGGGCGTGCGCTGGCGGTGGCGTGCGTCCTGTTCGCCCTGGGCCGCCTGCGGCGCCTGCCCGCGCTGGAGACCCGCCCTGCGGGTGACGACAGCCGTACGCAACTCGTCGCGATCCTGGAGGCCGCCGCCCACACGGCCGCAACCCACCGGGCACTGCCGCACGTGGCCGGTCTGTGCCGCCACCTGTCCGAGGCCGTACGCCGCCGCTGGCCGGACACGGACGTGGACCTCACCGCGCTGGCCCCCTACACGCCCCGCCGCCGCTGACCCGCCGACGCACTGCCACGAAACGATCCGCGAATCACCATCACGTTCCGTGTTGTACCTGTAACAATAAGCATCATGCCGTCCCCCCGACATGACGCCCTCATCCGGCTGTTCAAAGATCGGCCTCAACTGGCCGTCGACATCCTGCGCGACCTCATGGAAGTGGAACTGCCCGACACCGCGTTGACCCAGGTGGAGGACAGCACCTTCAACACCCGTCCCTCCGATGACATCGAAGCCGACCTGGTCCTCGTCCTGGGGCCACCTCGCGACCCCGCACACGCCATCATCGTGGAGATCCAGCAGGACAAGTCCAAGCATCCCCGGCAACTCGCTCGCTACGCCGCCGCCCTGTGGCTGATGCTGGGCTGCGACGTCACCGTCCTGGTCATCTGTCCCAACCGCAACGTCGCCGACTACTACGCGCAGCCGGTCGAGTCAGGGCTGACCGGCTACCGGTTGCGGCCCTGTGTGCTGGGTCCGGACGCCATTCCGGCCATCACGGATCCCCGGCAGGCCGTCAAGCACCTGGACATGGCAGCCATGTCGATCATGGCGCACGGCCGCGACCGCAAGGTCGTCGAGGCCTTCGCCACAGCGCTGACCGTCACTGACGATGACCACGCTTCGGATTACTATGATTACGCATACAGCATGGCCGCCCCCGAGATTCGCCGCCTCATGGAGGAGATCATGACGTCCACCACCCGGCTGCCGCACAGTCCTTTCCTGCGCGAACAGTTCAACCGAGGCGAGACCAAGGGAAAGGCGGAAGGGAAGGCGGAAGGCAAGGCGGAAGGCAAGGCAGAAGAAGCCGCCAAGTCCGTACTGCTCGTGTTGGCGGCCCGCCGCTTCGACGTCCCCGACGACATCCGTGCCCGCATCACCGCCTGCACCGACCTGTCGCAACTCGAAACCTGGCTCACGCGAGCGGCCACGGCCCAGAACCTTCAGGAGCTGTTCCACGACCTGGCCTGACAGCGACTCCTGGAGAGAGACCGCCATGGCCTGACCTGGAGAGCGCACGGCAGAGCCGCAGTCGCGACACCGGCCTCGGGCGGCCGAGCTCACGCTGGGCGATGAGGAGGAGCGCGGTCAGGCGGGCCCGGGCGACGATGGCGCGGAGTCGGAGAGGCCGAAGTGCGGCAGGCAAGGCTCCAGGCCATGGATCTTCACCGGGACGGGAGCGATGAAGGCGGACCGGTCGAGGCGCAGGCGCTGCTGGACCGCCCGCCGGCCGCGTACCTGGTGGACCTCCATACCGTCGGGACGGTAGCCGAGCTTGCGTGAGACGGCCAGCGAGGCGGGGTTGTCCAGGAACGCGCTGGAGACGGCCGTGCGGGCGGCGAGACCCTCGAAGGCGAGGTGCAGGACGGCGGCCCGCATCTCCGTGCCCAGGCCCTGGCCCTGGTGGGCGCGGCCCAGCCACGAGCCCGTGTGTACTTCGCGGGTGACGGGGAAGCTGCGCGCGGTCAAATCCTGCGTGCCGATCACCCGGCCCTCGTGGACGACGACGAAGTTGCAGCACCAGTTGCCGGGCTGCCACCGCGCCATGAGCCCGAGCTGGTAGCGGACGACGTTGCCGGGCAGTTCGTCGGCGGGGGCGTCGGTCCACGGCACTCCGAACGGCATCAGGTCCGGGTCGTGGACGCCCTCCAGGGCCCGGTCGGCCAGCTCGTCGAGATCGTCGAGGGAGGGCAGCCGCAGCTCCAGGCGGGGCGTGGTCAGGCGCAGGTTGAGTACGGGCCAGTGGCGCATACCCGCCATTGTCCTGGGCGCCGTCTACCGGAGCATCCCATTAACGGCGCATACCGGAGCATTCCGTCAAAGAGGTGCCCGGGACGGTCTGCGCCAGTACGTGAGGTAGCGCAGCAGCCACTCCACCGGCCCGTAGCGATGGTTCCTGAGCCACCAGCGGCTGTAGACGACCTGGACGGCGAAGACGCCGATGGCGATCAGCACTTCGAGCAGCGGACTGACCCGGTCCACGAGCGCCAGCCCGTACCCCGTGAAGATCAGGGCGCAGATCAGCGACTGCGCGAGGTAGTTGGACAGCGCCATGCGGCCGGGCGCCGCGAGGGTGCGCGCCAGGCGCGGCAGGTACGGCAGCAGCCGCAGGAACGTCGCCGCGTACGCCGCCGCCAGCAGCGGGGCCGTCACCAGGTCCACGGCCTCGCCCCAGAACTTGTGCATCGTGCCGTGCCACGCCGCCAGCGTGGAGACGAACGCGCCGCCGAGCCCGACCGTGAACCCCGCCCACTGCAGCTTGCGTAGTGTCCCTATGTGGGGGGAGATGTCGCGCAGGGCGCCCAGCTTGCCGACCGCCAGGCCGATCAGGCAGGCGGCCAGTACGGCGGGTCCCTGGAAGAAGACGCGCAACAGGATGATCAGCGACAGCTTCCTGAGGTGCTCCGAGACGATCTGCCACACGGAGGCCACCAGAGCGGTGTCCGACTGGGCGGCCTGCGTGGACGTGTCCGCCACCGTGCCCGCCGTGTCGAGGCCGACCGTGGCCAGCAGGGCCAGCAGCACGAAGCCGAGCGCCAGCAGCGAGGTCAGCACGACGGCCAGCGCCACCGCGGTCCTGGGGCTGATCCGGCGGAAGATCAGCAGGGCCAGCCCGACGGCGGCGTACGTCGTCAGGATGTCCCCGGGGAACAGCAGCACGGCGTGCGCCAGCCCGAGCAGCAGCAGCCCGGCCAGCCGGCGCAGGAACATCGGCACGAACGGCAGGCCCCGCCGCACCGACGAGTCGACCTGGAGCGTGAAGCTGTAGCCGAACAGGAAGGAGAACAGCAGGTAGAACTTGTTCTCCACGAGCATCGTCACGGCCGACCGCACGCCCCAGTCCAGCGTCGACTGGAACGCGGGCTCGGCCATCCCGGCCATCCGGTAGCCGGAGGCCAGGAAGGCGATGTTGACCACGAGGATGCCGAGGAGCGCGAAGCCCCGTAAGGCGTCCACAGAAGCGATCCTCGCGGCGGCGAGCTGTGTGCCGGGCGTAGCGGGATGTGTCTCCTGTGTCCTCATAAGGAGGACATCATCCCGCACAACCTGAGTGTTTCCTGGGAATTCAGGTAATTTGCGCGATATAGATGAATCTCTCGACGATCACTGCTATGGCCACCACGAACGCGGGGACCGCCAGGAATAGCAGGCGTTTGCGGGTCTTGCGCGCCCGGTTCGGGCCGTTCAGGCGGATGATCTCGTACGCGAAGAGCGCCACCCAGGTCACCCCCAGCGCGCCGATGCCCACCGGCGTCCACGGCGAGGTCGGATCACCCCGCCCCTTGTAGGGCTGCGGCTCGGGGATCTCGGTGCCCCTGACGAACTTCTTCCAGGTGTAGAGCGCCGCGTCCTCGTTGGCGAACACCCGCTTCAGATCAGGCGAGGCGTCCAGCGCCGCGCGGAACTTCGCCCCCCAGTCGTCGGCGTAGCCCTCGTTGAGCTGCAGGTAGCTGACCTGCCCGCGGCTCACCATCAGGTACGAGTTGCGCGGCTCCGCCTTGAGCGCCTTGATCGCGTCCGCGACCTGCGTCGGATCCTTGTGCACGAGAGCCTGCACGTTGAAGCTGACCAGTTCGACGTCCCGCTCGCCCCACGGCAGGGTCGGCGTGACCTCGGGACCCAGCTTGGGCACCAGGTAGAGCACCTTCGCGCTCGGCTTGTCGTGCTCGTAGACGTAGTGCAGCGCCGCCACCTCGCCGGTGGTGACCCGCTCGAACTTCTCGTTGCCGTACCTCGCCATCAGGAACGCGAAGGCGAACAGCACCGCGAAGCACGCCGCCAGCACCACCGAGATCTTCTTGGTGAGCTGCGGGTTGAAGCGCACGTTGCGCTTGCGCAGCGGCACCGTCTCCTCGCGCACGTCCGCGCTGTCGGCCGGCAGGTTGGGGAAGAACGCGTACGCGGCGAGCAGGCAGGCGCCGGGCAGCGCGAACATGTAGATCCGCAGCCCGATCTCGCCGCCGTAGCTCTGCAACCCCAGCGCCAGCACCGGCACGCAGAGCAGGATCAGCGCGCACCGGTCGAACACCCCGCGCCGCAACCGCCTGAACAGCCCCGTCGCCGCCAGGCTGAGGATGACCACCAGGATGCCGAGCCGCGCCTGCAGCACCATCGCGTGCGCGGGGTCGCTGCCCTCGATCCGGTCGCCGGTGCTGTTGCCGATGTTCTGCAGGATGCGGCCGAGGCCGCCGAAGATCGCGTCGATCTGGTTGGACCAGAAGCCCACCGTCAGGTAGCTGATCCAGGCCAGCACCGCGAGGCCGAGGAAGAACGGCAGCGCCCACGTCAGCGAGGTCCGCTTGAAGATCAGGAACGCCGTCAGCACCCCGAGCATCATGAACGGCGTGATCTGGTGCGAGGCCACCGACGCGATGAACACCGCCATCAGCAGCATCAGCATGAGCAGCTTGTCGGCCCGGTACGTGCCGGTGTTGGCCAGCTCGCCCGGCGTCATCGACCCCAGCTTGCCGATCAGCTTGCGCAGGCCCTTGGGCGGAATCGGCTTCGTCCGGGGCTCCACCCGTCCGAACCATCTGAGCAGGATCGCCACGAACGCCAGATACAGCGCGAAGGTGAAGCCCTGTGGTGAGAAGTAGTCCTGCCCGATCCACTGCACCAGCACGAACAGCAGCGCCGCGAACCACCGCGCCCGCGTGGTGGCCACGACCTGGCGCAGGATCAGCACGAACGGGATCAGGTAGAGCAGGTTCGTGACGAGCGGCGTCCACTGCAGGATCGTCGTCAGGTCGGTGATCCCCGCCGCCTTCGTCACGAAGGCGAACAACGCGAAGAAGCCCGGCCAGCCCATGCGGGCGTCGATGCTGATGGCGCTCTCGCCGGTCCTGCTGATGAACTCGACGAAACCCGCGTGGATGTACGCCGTGGGGAAGCGCGGCTCGGACGCCACCAGGGATCCGGCGCCGTGCAGGGCGAACGTGATGGCGGCGATCTGGAACAGCAGCAGGAACTTGCGGTCGGTGCTCTGGGCGACCGTGACGAAGAACGACACGATCATGATGAGGATGGCGACGAACGCCGTCGTCGGGAGGGCCGAGATCAGGCCCAGGCCGTCGATGTCCTCCGGATTCACGCCCCGCAGCGGGCCCGGGGGGACCTTGAGGGCGAGGATGTACATGACCAGGCCCTCGAGGACCAGCAGCACGGGCAGCCACTTGGGGGCACTGGCGATCAGCGCGCCGACCCGGCCACCCAACGTGCGCGGCTTGCCCTGGTTCGACGTCCCGGCGGAACCCGGGGCCAGTGCCGGTGAGGCCTGAGGCGCCACCTGCGGGGGCGCGGCCTGCGGAGGTGCGGCCTGCGGTGATGCTGGCTGTGCTGGTGCCGTCTGTGGTGGTGCCGTCTGGGGTGGCGCGTTCTGCTGGAGGCCCACCTGCGGGTGCGGTCCCTGCGAAGGCGCGGGCGCAGTCGCGGATGCGTGTCCCGACGACCCGGGCGAGCCAGGAGCCGCCCCGCCCTGCGGACCAGGCCCCCGAGACCGCGCCCCCGGCGGCTGCCCGCCCTGAGACGGTGCCCCCTGTGATGGCGCGCCCTGTGACGGCGCTCCCTGCCCTGGGGCGGCTTGCGATGATGCGCCCCGCGGCGATGCGCCCTTCGGCGGGCTGCCCTGGGCCGGCTTGGCCGGTGATGGCGTGCCCGGCTGGGACGAGGCTCGCGAGGACGCGCCCTGCGGGGGCGCGGTCCGCTGGGACTGAGCCTGCTGGGGCGCCTGCGTGGGCCCGCCCGCATTCGCCGGCCTGCCCGCCGCACGTGAAGCCGCGCCCGGACCGCCCGTCGCGCCGGAGCCCGGCGTCGCACCAGAACCGGCACCGGGGGTCGCGCCGGTTCGGGGAGTCGTCCCGCCCTGCGCCCGGTTGCCACGCTGTACGGGCGTGACGACCGTCCCCGTGGCGTCCGGATCCCCGCCCGTACCAGGGGAGGCCGTGTCCTCGGCGGGAGCCGCGGAGCCCTTCGCGGCCGGAGCCGAGCTCTCCGAGGAAGCCGAGCCCTCAGAAGCAGCCGAGCTCTCCGAGGAAGCGGGCTCGAACGTCAGCTTCGGGATGACCCCGGTCGCCTCCGGATCGAAGGGCACGTCTGACTCCTCCTTGTCCCCGCGTACGCCCGAGGAGCTTGCAATGCCGTCGCCGTCCCGTTGCCTCACGTTGACCATCATGAGGCCCCAGAGGACTCCCGGGTGACAAGCGGCGCACTCGAATCGCCGAACCTGAGAATTTTACGCAGATTACCGAAGATCAAGAGAGCCATGAGCAGCTCGCTGAAGAGCAGCCCGTACCCCACCGCGTTCACCCCCGCGTACGGGAACAGCGTGACGGTGGAGACCAGCACGAGCGCGGCCAGCCCGATCTGGACGGTGGCCAGCATGCGCGCCCGCGACTGCGCCCGCAGCGCGCTCAGGTAGACCTCGATCAGCACCCGGGGCAACACCGCCAGCGACATCAGCCGCAGCAACGTCGTGCCCTCCTCGGCGAACTGGGAGCCGAAGATACGCAGGATCAGCGGCGCCCCGAGGAACGCCACCGCGATGATCGGGATGACGATCATGAAGGCCCGCCGCAGCGCCCTCCGGCAGTTCTCGGCCAGTTTGGCGCGGTCCATCGAACCCTCGACGGTCAGCGACACCGCCATGTTCATGGCCAGCAGTTCGATCATGCTGGCGAGGGTGTGCGCCATCGAGAAGCGCCCGAACGTGGCCTCGCCGACCTGCGTGGCGATGACCACCGGCACGAGGTAGACGATCGCGAGGATGGACAGCGTCCCGGGGAAGTCGCCCGCCAGGAACCTTCCAATTTCGCGCAGCCGGGGAGGGTCCTCGACGGGCGTGGCCCGCTTGAGGTGGCGGGGGACGACCACGCCGAAGATCAGCCAGTTGACCGGGATCAGCGCGAGGGCGGTCGGGATCACCCACGAGGTGAAGACGCCGCCGGAGGGCAGCGCGCCGGCCAGGGCGACCAGCAGCCCCATCTTGACCAGGCCGAAGACCAGGTTGTTGAGCGGCACGAAGGGCGCCCGGCGCAGCCCGGTGAGCACGACGTCCTGGAGGGTGAACACGGCCCACACGACCACGGACGCCAGGAAGAACAGGCCCGGCCCGAAGCCGGCCAGCACCGAGTACGTCTTGCCCCACATCGGCAGCGTCAGCAGGAAGCCGAGCGCGGCGACGCCGCCGGTCGCGGCGGCCAGGCCGTACCCGCGCAGGATGAGCTCGGGCGTGCGGCGGCCGGCCACCGGCAGGAAGCGGGCCAGCGCGCCCACGAACCCGAGCGCCGTCAGCGACGCGAACAGCCGCATCGCCGTGATCACCGCCTGCCCGCGGCCGAACTCCTCGGGCGAGTAGAAGTGGGCGGCGAGCAGCCAGTAGCCCATGCCGAGCACGCCGGTGACGACCGTGTTGGCCATCAGCGCGTAACCCTGCCGGAACAGCGGGTTACGAAGGTCGCGTAGGATCCTCCCCCAGACCCTAGACATTGCCGCGCACCCGCTGCAGCCCGTACCGCGTCCTGCGCACGACCGCGTAGCCCTTGGTGAGGATGCGTTCGCGCAGGTAGATGAGGGGTACGGCGTTGCCTTCGACGGCGCGCTTGAACATGTTGATGGTCGTGCCCTTGCCGACCGTCAACCGGGGGATGGCGAGCATGTCGTGCCGGTCCGCGGCGATCGTGTTGCTCACGGCGCAGGCTGCGAAATAGCCGGCCTTGCGCACTTCGCGGCGCACGCGGGCGCTGGAGTAACCGTAGGGGTAGGCCATGGTGGCGACCGGCGCGCCGATCTTCTCCTCCAGCAGGCCCTTGTTCCTGCGCAGCTCCTGCCGCAACTCGTCGGTGCGGAGCTGGTCGAGCTGGGGGTGGCTGTGGCTGTGGCCGCCGATCTCGATGCCGGTCTGCGCGGCCTCGCGGGCCTGGCCCCAGGTCAGCATCTCGTCGAGAGGCCGGCCGGCCGCGTCATTGCCGGCGTCGGCCACCCAGCCGCTGGTCAGGAAGACCGTGGCGGGGAAGTTGTAGCGCTCGAGCAGCGGCAGCGCGTTGCTGTGGAAGTCGGCGTAGCCGTCGTCGAAGGTCACCACGATCGGCTTGGCGGGCATCGAGCGGCCGTTGTTCTTGTTGAGCGAGGCGACCAGGTCACCCAGCGTGAGCGGGGTGAAACCGCTCTCCGACAGGTAGGCCAGCTGCTCGGCCAGGTCGCCGGGCCGCACCGAGTGCGGCCTGGTCTCGTCGTTGGGCGCGTCGGTGACCGAGTGGTACATCAGGATCGGGATCCGGGTCATGAGCGTGCCCACCTTAGCCGTGCGGAACCCACCACGTAACCCCAGGTCGTCCAGGCCAGCCCGACCACGATCGCGCCCGCGCGGCCGAGCCCGCCCGCGTCGCCCCGCAGCGCCTCGCCGACGCCGCGCAGTGCGCCGAGCGGCAGCGCCTTGAGCGCGTGGGCGCGCTCGCTGGCCAGCCCGTCCTGGGTGCCGACCTCCCGCGTCACCAGGGCCTTCGACAGCCCCTCCGCGTAGCACCTGGACCTGAAGTAGGCGAACCGCTCGCGCTGATCGGACACCTTGTGCCCGATCACGGCGCGCGGCTCGAACAACATGACCGAGCCGGGCTTGCGCTGGCTCAGCCGGATGCAGAACTCCGTCTCCTCGCACCCCAGCGGGCGCGACTTGCGGCCCTGCACGCTGCGCCCGATGCCGCTGTGGAAGCCGCCCACCTCGGACACGACGTCGCGCAGGAAGGCGGCGTTGCCGCCCATCACGTTGCGGATCGGCGCGCGCACCTCGGGCATGCCGCGGTAGCTGCAGCCGACCGTCCAGTCGAACTCGTACGGGAACCACCGCGGGCGCCTCCCCGACGCCCACAGTGGTTCGGTGCGTCCCCCGACACCCACCACACCCTGGTCCTGGAAGCCCTCCTCCAGTGCCTCCAGCCACCCGGGATCGGCGACCGCGTCGTCGTCGAGGAACGCGACAATCTCACCGCCGGCCGTGGCCACGCCGGTGTTCTTGCCTCCCGACAGCCCCTTGGCGTGCGTGTTCTCCACCACAATGGCCTGCGGATAGGCACGCTTGAGCTTGAGGTGCAGGTCGGGGTTGTAGTCGACCACCAGGATCAGCTCGTATGCCGGGCGTGTCTGGCTCTCGACCGACTCGACTGCCTGCCTGATGTCCTCCCACCGCTCCTCGGTGTAGACGCAGATGACAACAGACGTGTTCACGGGCGATTCCTTTATGCGACGCCTCGGTCAGCGGCGGGAGTGGCGGTCGGCTCAGGCTGAGGCGGAGCGGGCTGGCGACGCCACTCCTTCAGGATGGTCTTGAGCACGCGGAAGCCATCTCGTACGGCGTGCAGGTTGCTCTCGCCGTGAATGCGGTTGCGCTCGTGGCTCGGCACCTCGTACACCTTCAACCCGGCCTTGGCCGCCCGCACGTTCATCAGCGTCTCCACCTCGAAGCCGTCGCAGTCGAGGTTGAGCACGTCGAGGTGGCGGGCCCAGAAGGCGTTGTAGCCGTAGCACAGGTCGGTGTACTTGGTGTTGTACATCACGTTGACCATGCCGGTGAGGACCTTGTTGCCCAGCCGGCGGTTGAGCGTCAGGTCGTCGCTGCCGCCGCCGGAGGCGTAGCGCGAGCCCTTGACGAAGTCGGCGCCGGTCACCAGCGCGCCCACGAAGTTGATGATCTCGCGGCCGTCGGTGGAGCCGTCGGCGTCGATCATCACGATGATGTCGCTGGTGCACGCCGCGAAGCCGGCGGACAGGGCGTCGCCCTTGCCCTTGCCGGTCTGGGTGACCACTTTCACGTTGGGCCGCAGCCGCTTGGCCACGGCCACGGTGTCGTCGACGGAGTTGCCGTCGACGAGGACGATCTCGTCGACCCACTGCGGGATCGTGGCGAAGACGTGGGGCAGGTTCTCGGCCTCGTTCATCGCCGGTACGACGACGCTCACCGTCGGGGAAATGGCCAGGTGGGGCGTGACCGGCGTGAAGCTCGAGGGGGGCGGCATCGACCTCAAGGGCGACGATTGCAGCTTGCCGTTGTGCTTGCCTATCTCGGGACTCATGGCGAGGGAAATCCTTCCGGGACCCCGCCCTGCTGCGGTCCGGACGCGGCCACTCCCGGGTGCTGAGGGAATGGCGAAGCCGGTGAACGGTGCATTGAAGGGTCCTGTGCTGTGAGGGTGTGCTGCTGGGATGAGGAGCGCTCAGCGTGCTCCGGTTGGTTCTTTCGCTACTCCGTTGGACGACTCCTGCTGCTGCATCGAGGTGCGCACCCGACCGAAGCCCTTCAGGACACGATCGGCCGCCTTATAAAGAGACGGTCGATCCATGACGATTGTTCGGGCCTTGTTGAGAGGAGTTCGGCCGACCCAGTGGACGGCCGCCGTCGCGGACGGTCTCGAGATCCGGCCTTCGGAGACGTACAAAGTGCCGCTCTTGAGCCAGTCCTTGTACTCCTTGCCGCCCTTGCCCATGTCGACCATGTGCAGCCCGTCGTTCGCGGCGGCCTCGGCCATCTGGAGGTGGTGGACGATGCCCGGCGAGTAGCGGCCGAACTCGGTGTCGTAGGCGGGGAACCACCCTACAAGCGTCGTGGCCGTACGGAGGCCGAAATGACCGGCTACCGGTACGTCTCCGGCATAGAGCATGGTCAGGACACCCGCGAAGTCCGATGTCCGTTCGGCATGCATCATGTCCGTCAATTCGACGATCCACGGCTGCGCGAACCTGTCCACCCGGCCGGTTCTCCGATACTGGTCGGACTTCCAGGTCAGCAGCGTGCGCAGCACCTCGGGGTCGGCCGAGGCCCACTCGAAGCGCAGCTCGCCCTGCTCCCTGCCGAGCTTGCGCTCCTTGTAGCGGACGGTCTTGAGGTTCTTCGGGGAGTTGGACTTGACCTGGTCGATCCAGGCGTCGAAGCCGGAGGTGAAGTCCATGATCGGCGCGGGGCGGACGTCCTGCTCGAAAGGGGCGAACGTGGGCTGCCCCGCCACCATGTGGTCGAAGTCGAACACGCTGAGCTTGCAGGCCCGCAGCAGGGCCTTGGCGTCGAGCCGCAGGTCCGGGGTCGCGATCAACCCGTGGCACGTGGTCAGGAAGCCGCCGAGCGGCTTGCCGATGCCGAAGCTGTGCCGCTCGTACGGGAAGAACCCCGCGATGCCGCCCGCGTCGGAGATGACCGCCACCCTCACGTAGTCGCGCAAACGGTCCATCGCCACGGCGAACTCAACCGACAGGAACGGGTTGTCCAGACTCGGGTCGGCCTTCTGCAACTCCCGCCATCGTGTCCGCTCGGCCTCTCCGAGCTCTCGCGGCCGAACTACCTGGATGTTCACCTGGCCCCCTGTTGGGTCTGCATGCTCTTCCCCCGGTACAACACGCGAAGCACGTACATGAACCCTCCGAGCACGGCGACCGTCGCGACGCCTGCGCGGGGTGACCATGCGCCGAAGAGCAGCATGGCCTGGGCGAGGAGGACGTTCAGTACGAGACTTGCCGCAGCGCCTACTGATAGGGCGGCGAGCGGGTCACGATCACGCAACAGTCCCACGACCGCCGCGCCTGGAACGACCAGAAGGAACAGAGAGATCAAAAACGGGCGCAGCGGTGTTTCTATGTCGAACAGCGCGACGACCGCTCCCGCTATGCAGGCGAGCGCCACCAGCCAGGCCAGCGCTCTGCGGTGCTGCTTGAGCATCTCCCTTGTCTCTCCTGCTCTTGCTGGTAAAAGCACGATTGATCGCAGTTCATGGGACCAATCCGCGCCAGGACACGTCAATGCCGACGCTTGGCGGTGCGCCTTGGTTTACCGGCAGGCAAAGATTTCTCGTGTGACTTTCAACACACGGTCAAGTGGGCGCCGGTCCGGAAGCGACCTCCAAGCACACCAGGATGCCCTATCTGGCCGGGCAACTTCGAGCCAGGGTCCGATTTATCCGGGTTTGTCGGCAATAAATGTTGATCTACTCCTGGTTGGCGTCGGTATTGGCATCGCGGGACCCGGCGGCGTCAGCTGGAGCGTTCCCCGCGTCGTTCCCGGCACTGTTCCCTGCGCCGTTCCCTGGGCCGTTTTCGGGGCCGTTCTGGGAAGGGGGCAGCGCGGTCGGCTCGGCGGGGGGCGTCGGCTCGCCGGTCGGCTCCTGCGGCCGCGGCGTTTGAGCGTCCCACGACAGCGCGCAGGACCCGCCGCCGCCGTTCGAGGTGAACGTGACGCGGCCCCGTCCGGCCTCGCCCGGGTCGAGGACCGTGACCCAGATCGCCACGGACCGGCCCGCCTTGATCGACCCGCTCGCCGGGAACACGTCCAGCCCCGTGGAGCCGGTCGCCGTCCACGAGACGGTGGCGCCCCTGGCGGCGAGCCGGACCTTGGCCGCGCCCTCGACGGCCTTCGGGCACGACGTGCGCAGCCGGGCCGCGGGCGCGCGCCCGCGGGTGGGCGTCCGCGGCTCAGGCGCCTGGCGGGCGCGCGGCCGCTCGGCCGCCGGGGTGGCCCGGCGCGACGGCGTGCGGCTCGGCGTGGGCGTGGAGACGGGCGTGAGCTCGTCCTCCTCCGGATCCGGCTCCGGGCTCTCCAGGAAGGTCTCCTCCAGCGAGGGGGTGGGCGAGGGGGCGGCGGCCCGCAGGGGCGTGTCGTCGGAGGCGCCGCCGCCGTTGATCGCGACCACCGCGCCCGTCGCGGCCAGCACGCACGCGCCCGCCAGCAGCACCGGCGCGAGGCGGCGCGGCCCGCGCCGCCGCGCGCCCCGCTCCGCGGCCACGGGGAAGCCGGCCCGGTCGAAGTCGTCCCCGCGATCGGTGATCAGCGTGCGGGTCTGGTCAAGCCCCGGGTCGACGCACGTGTCGATCACCCGGCGGCGCAGCGAGATCGGCGGGAACGCGACCGGCACCATGTCCAGCAGCCGAGCCGCCGAGACCTGCCGGTGCCGGCCCTCGGTGCAGACCTCGCACCTGCCGATGTGCCCCGACAGCCGGCGCCGCAGCAGCGGGGTGAGCGGCCCCTCCCACGAGTCGAGCATCGCCGACAGGTCGGGGCAGTGCGCCCGCCCGATCCTGGCCAGCACCACCGCCGCGGCGGCGTTCTCCAGGTGGTCGCGGGCCCTGGCCAGCCGGCTCGTCGCCTGCCGCGAGGTCAGCCCGAGCACCGCGCCGACCTCGGCCGGGGTCAGGCCGTGGCGCAGCGACAGCTCCAGGATCTCGCGCCGGATCCCTTTCAGCTCGCCCAGCGCCTCGTGGACGAGGTCGGCCAGTTCGGGGTCGTCCTGCTCCTCGGGCAGCGGCGGCGGCAGGCTCACGGAGGTGTCGCGGTGCGCCAGCCTGGCCCGTACCTGGAACTTGGTCAGCGCGTACAGCCAGGCCCGCAGCCTGGCCGGCTCCTTCAGCCGGTGCACGCACCCCTGCGCGGTGACCAGGGCGTCGTGCACGGCGTCCGCGGCCAGGTCCCTGGAGAAGGAGGCGGCGTAGTCGTGCAGCCGCTCGGCGTAGGAGTCGTACAGCTTGGCGGGAGCGTCGGAGTCCGCGCGCCGCAGAGCCTCGACCAGCTCGTGATCCTCGGCGCGATCGACGGACGGCCATCCAGGCACGGATCCCCTCCCCGCGGGTAGAACGGGCGCTCGGCCCCACGCGGAGAGGACGCGGCCTGGTTCGGGGCGGTTCGCCCGCTATGCCCAACGGG
Organism: Nonomuraea phyllanthi; assembly: GCF_006334985.2. GTDB lineage: Bacteria > Actinomycetota > Actinomycetes > Streptosporangiales > Streptosporangiaceae > Nonomuraea > Nonomuraea phyllanthi. The sequence goes on along the minus strand of NZ_VDLX02000007.1, from coordinate 53,945 downwards.
CATGATTGCGGCCGCCCGGCTTCCGGGGGCGGATCAGCTGTTGTCGCACTGAGGTGCGCAGATCCGGCGCTCCATGCCCTGGAGGAAGAAGTCGCGCACCTGGAGGATGTCCTTGGCGATGTACGCCTCGCCGCCCGTCGCCTTGGCCAGGGCGTTCATCTGCTGCTTGCCCTGCTCGGCCTCCGGGCCGAACGCGATGAGCAGGATGCTGATCGGCCGCTTCGGGTTGTAGGTCTTCTCCAGGAACCGCAGGATCTGGCTGTTCGTGACCCCGCCGTCCGGGTCGTCGTTGCCGGCGCCGTCCGTGAGGATCAGCAGCGTGTTGATCTTGTCGCCCTGGTACGACTTCGTCAGCTGCGTGTAGGCCGCCTTGATCGTGTCGTTCAGCCCGGTGTCGCCCGTGGGATTGGCCTTGATCGAGGCGAACGCCCGGCCCAGCAGGTCCTTGCGGAGCGTGCCGTCGACCGACTCGCTGACCGGGCCGATGGAGACGAGCTCCTTCCAGTCCTTGCCCTGGCCGTCCATGTGCGTGGAGAACGACCACAGGCCCAGCTCGGAGTCGGCGGGAAAGAGGCCCAGGCCCTCGGTGGCGATCTTGTTGATGGCCTGCATGCGGGTCATGCCCGTGCCGGGGACGGGCAGCGCCATCGTGCCGGACACGTCGAGCAGCGTGAGCAGGCGGGTTCCCAGGTTGAGCCTGGACCAGATCTGCACCATCCTCGACACGGTCGCGCCGTCCGGCGGCTCCAGCGCCGCCGGCGACTCGGACGCGAACCCGGCGTCCTTCGACAGCACGTCGCCCGCCTTGCCCTCGGTGTCGCGGAAGCCCGCGTTGCGCAGGGTCTTCTTGGACTTCTCCGTGGCGAGGTCCTGCTTGAAGTCCTCGGCGGCCTTGAGCACCTCGGGGTCCTTGGTGAGGATCGTGACCGGGTAGTCGAGGCTGAGCGTGCCCTCCTTGGGATAGAGCGCGACCACCGGCGCCTCGGGCTTCTTGGCGTTGTGGGCGTAGACCGCCTGCTCGGAGGCGACGCCGACGGGCACCCGGCTGCCGGACTTCACGGTCAGGCTGGCCAGCAGCGCCGCCGGGTCGGCCGCGAGCTGGCCCGACAGCTCCTTCAGCGCGCCCACCAGCGCCTTGTCCAGCTTGGCCTCCTTCGCCACGCCGGCGGCGGCCAGCAGCCCCGCCAGCCCGGCGGAGTTCTTCTGCGGGTCGAGGGCGAGCACCCGGACCTTCCTGCCGGGGCCCTCCACGTTCGCCACGTTCGCCGCGGAGATCATGGCCGCCCAGCTCGGCTGGAGCGTGCCGCTCAGCTTCGGCGCGAACGACCTGCCCGCCGCCAGCACCACCGGCGAGGTCGCGATCGAGCCCTCCACCTGCGGCAGCGCCTTGCCGGCCGGGGTGCCGCGCAGGCTCTCCATCAGCAGGCTGGAGTCGGCCACCCAGAAGTCGGCCTGGGACTTGCCGGCGGCCACCGCGTTCGCCGTCCGGGCGGAGGACTCCCTGGCCACCGTCACCTCGACGCACTTGCTGTCGATCGAGTGCATGGCCTTGTTGTAGTTGCCCGCGATCTTCTCCAGGGCGGGCTCGATGTCGGGGGAGGCGACGACCCGCAGCGGCAGCTTGCCCGCCGAGCAGTCGTGGTCGCGGTTGAAGATCACGAATGCGGCGACACCGAAGAGCACGGCCAGCGCGACGGCGCCGGCCAGCGGCACGAGGACGCGCCCGCGACCGCTCCGGGAGCGCCGGCGCGGTGGGGGTTCGGGCGCCTGGAATCCGCCGTCGAGCTCGTCTGTGCGGTGTCGTCCCACAATGTCCTCTTAGGTGTGCTTGCGACCTTCCGGAGACCCTAGCGGGAGTTGCTCCGCAATACTCGGGGAACGATACTCGGTGTGGTTGCTGTGGGAAAACAGCCCCTTTGGTGCGATGATTACCCAGCGTTGCCACGGAATCGTGCTGTGCACCCGCCGCCGTACCACCCTGGTAGCGCCTTCAGTGGCAGCAGGCGTGGCCGCGCCAGGCCCGCGCGCCCTCGCGCACGGCGACCCCCGCCAGCACCACCGCGACGACCGGATCGACCCACCACCAGCCCAGCGTGTTGAGCCGCAGGCTGACCAGCACCCCGGCCGCCATCGCCGCGCAGATGAGGTTCTGCGTGCCCTCGCCCGACGTGGCCCCCGACGCCAGCCGGGCGCCGAGCCGCCGCTTGGCCAGCCCCAGCACCGGCATGCTGACCAGGCTGAACGCCGTCACCACGATCCCCAGCGCGCTCGGCGCGGCCCGTTGCCCGGCGTCCAGGTCGTAGGCCACATGCAGGACGAGGTAGGGGGCGAGCAGCCAGAAGCTCACCGCGACCGCGCGTCGTGCGGTGCTCTCCGCGCTGGGCGAGAGCGTGCGCGCGCCGGTGAACCGCCAGACCACGATCAGGCTCGCCGCCGCCTCCACGAACGCCGACAGCCCCCACCCGATCAGTGCCAGCGAATGGGAGGAGAAGCCGGCGGCCAGGCCGAGCGTGCTTTCCACGCCCAGCCAGGCCAGCGTGGCCACGGAGAGCGAACGGGCCGCGCGGGCAGCGCGCAACCAGTCGGCTGAAGCGGCCGGATGCGCATGAATCCGCTGGTCAGGCACCATGACCCTCCGCACTCCCCGGCTATCCGGCCGTCGACAGCGATGTGTTACGTACCCACTACTCACCGTAACGCAGTTTCGTGGTGGCAAAGAATGGTCAAGGTTGCCCGCATAATGACCGTGATCGCCACGGAGGGGGAGCCGCTTGCCGTTCACGCCCAGTCACATCGCCGCGGTGGTGCCGCTGATCTCGTCGGAGCGCGTGCGCAGGTTCGCCGACCCGTGGGCGCTGGCGCTGGGCGCCATGGTGCCCGACCTGCCGATCTTCCTGCCCATCCTGCCCGACTACACCGACTGGCACTCCTGGCGCGGCGTGGTCACCATCGACCTGCTCGCCGTGCTGGTGCTGCTGCCGCTCTTCCACTGGGTCTTCAGGGATCCCCTGATCTCGCTGCTCCCGCAGTCGCTGGCCGGCCGGGCCGCCGCGCTGGCCCCCGCGCGGCTGCCGTTCCTGCCCATGGTCGCTGGAGCGATCGTGGGGGCCGCCTCCCACCTCCTGTGGGACTCCTTCACCCACTCCAGGGGCGTCGTGGAGTGGGGGCCGTGGCTGTCGGTCACGGTCCTCGGCGTGATCCCGCTCTTCCGGCTGCTGCAGTACACCTCGTCCGTCGTCGGGCTGGCCCTCGTGGCGTGGTGGGGGTGGCGCGGCCTGTCCGCGATGCCGCCCGTGCCCGTGCCCGGCGCGTTGCGGATCGCCCCGCGCGTGCGGGCGGCCGTCTTGGGGCTGTGCGCGGCCGGCACGGTCGCGGGGGCGCTCCTGTGGCCCCTCGTGGACGAGCCGTCGCCGGCGCTCGGCCTGCCCAGCGTGATCACCAAGACGGGCGCGGGCACCGTGATCGGCCTGTGCCTGGTGCTGACCTGTTACGCGGTGGTCTGGCAGGTCAGGCGGCGCATGGCAGTATCAGAAGGTGCTTGAGTACGTCACCGACGCCGACGACCCCCGCCTGTCCGACTACACCCGGCTCAGGGACGTGGAGCTGCGCAAGAGCCTGGAGGCCGAGCGCGGGCTCTTCCTCGCCGAGGGGGAGAAGGTCATCAGGCGGGCCATCGGCGCCGGCTACCCGATCCGCTCGGTCCTGACCACGCGCCGCTGGCTGGCCCCGCTGGAGGACGTCCTCGGCGACGCGCTGGTCTACGTGGTGAGCGACGAGATCATGTCCGGCATCGCCGGTTTCCAGGTGCACCGCGGCGCCCTCGCCTCGATGGAGCGCCTGCCCCTGCCCGCCGCCGAGACGCTCGTGAAGGGCGGCGTGCGGCGGCTGCTCGTCCTGGAGGACCTGGTCGACCACTCCAACGTCGGCGCCATCTTCCGCTGCGCCGCCGCCCTCGGCGTGGACGGCATCCTGCTCTCGCCCCGCTGCGCCGACCCGCTCTACCGGCGGGCCGTGAAGGTGTCGATGGGAGCGGTGTTCTCGATCCCGTACGCGCGGATGGACCACTGGTTCGAGGGGCTGGCACGGCTGCGGGAGGCCGGCTTCCTGACGCTCGCCCTGACCCCCGACCAGAGCGCCGTCCCCCTGGACTCCGTCGAGCTGGGCGACCGCGTGGCACTCCTCCTCGGAGCCGAGGGCGACGGGCTGTCGTCGCACTGGCTGGAGGAGGCCGACGAGGCGGTCTGCATCCCGATGAGCGCGGCGGCGATGGCCACGGGGGTCGACTCGCTCAACGTGGTGGCCGCGGCGGCCATCGCCTGCCATGGTTTGATGCGCGTGAGGTGACCGGACGAAGAGGGGTGATGCCATCGTGAAGACCTTGTTCGAGCACGCGGGCGGCGAGGAGGGCCTGCGCGCCTTCATCGAGATCTTCTACCGCAGCCTGCTCGCCGACCCGCTGCTCCAGCCGCTCTTCGGCGAGGGCCGGCCGAGCCACATCGACAACCTGACCGCCTTCACGGTGGAGACCTTCGGCGGCCCCGACACCTTCTCCACGGAGATGGGCGGGTTCCCGCTGCTCATCGACGCCCACCGGGGCCTGCGCATCAGGGAGGACCAGCGGCGGCGCTTCGTCGAGCTCTACATGGCGGCGGCCGACCTCGCCGGGCTCCCCGACGACGAGCCGTTCCGGGCGGCGCTCCGCTCCCACGTGGAGTTCGGCACGGAGGTGGCCGTCCAGAACTCCCACGCCGAGACCGATGACCAGCTCCACCCCCTGCGCGAGGTGCCCCGCTGGGACTGGGAGTAGCGCCTCAGGGGCGCTCGCCGGTCAGCCAGTCGGGGTAGGCGTCGGCGTCGTGGGCGACCGGCGCGGTGACGACTCCCGCGCCGGCCTGCCGCAGTCGCCGTTCGATCGTGGCGGCGTGCTGGTCCGTCGTGACGAGGGTGAGCTCCCAGGCGATCTCGCCGGGACGCTCCGACGGCACTTCCGCGATGTCGATGGAGGTCGCGAGACCCGCGCCGAGAATCCCGTGCGCCAGGGCGGCCGCCCTTTCGTCGCCCTCGACCGTGGTGCGGACCTCGATGAATTCCGTCATGGGAGGTGTCCTCCTGGAGGGTGCGGGATCCAGCCTATCCAGGGGACGCCGTCGGGTAACCGCTTTCTGGATCAGTGGACGTGCTGCGGGCGGCCATCCTGCTAGCGCTGCTAGACAAAGAACCATCGCTAGGCTAGCGTTGCTAGCGGTTCTAGTAATGACTCACGCCTGGAGTGCTCCATGCTTGTCGCCGCTTACGTGATCGCGGCCCTGGTCGGCGTCGCCCTCGTCACGGTCGCCCTCCGCTTCTTCTTCGTTCCCGAGGCCGCCGCCAAGGCGTTCGGCGTGCCGGGCACGGCCTCCGGTGCCGACACCGGCGCGTACTTCTCCGTCAAGGCCATCCGCGACCTGGCCACCGCTCTGGCGATCTTCGTGCTGATCGCCCTTCAGGACGCGCAGGCGCTCGGCTGGGTGATCCTCGCCATGGCGGTCATCCCCATCGGCGACGCCGCCATCGTGGCCAGGCGCGGCGGCCACCCCGCCCTCTCGTACGCCATGCACGGCGGCACCGCCGTGGTCTCCGTCGCCACGGCCCTCGCGCTGCTGCTCCTTGGGTGACGCCGGTGGGCGCTATCGCCGCGGGGACCGAGGCGGGGGAGCGGTGGAGGTGCGGACGATCAGCTCGTGCGGGAAGATCAGGCGCTCCGGCTTCGCCGCGGCCCCCGACAGCAGCAGCCGCCCGGTCGCCTCGCCCATCTCCCGCTTGGCCTGCCTGATCGTGGTGAGCCCCGCGTCCTCGGCCGCGCTGTCGGAGAAGCCCACCACCGAGAGCTCGCCGGGCACGTCGAGCCCCAGGTCGGAGGCGGCGTCGAGCACGCCGAGCGCCAGCACGTCCGTGTTGGTGAGGATCGCGGTGGGCCGCGGGTCGCACCCCAGGAGCGCGTGGCCCGCCTTCTTGCCGGCCGCGCGCGTGTTGCGCGCCACCTCGTAGAACGGCACCCCAGACCAGTCGACCCCCGCCTCCTCGAAGGCCCGCTGGTAGCCGCCCCGCCGTCGCCGCATGGCTTCGAACAGGGCGCTCTCCTGCCGCTCCTGAGAGGCCCAGCCGGTGTAGCCGTCGTCGTGCAGCCCCACCATGGCCACGCCCACCCGCCGGTGCCCGAGCTCCAGAACGTGACGCGCGGCGGTGGCCGCGGCGGTGGGCTCGTCCGTCCCCACGAACGGGTGACCCGGCACGTACGGCTCGTCCACCATCACGACGGGCAGCTTCCGCGCGAACACCTCGGCCAGCGCCGGATGCCCGTCCGGCAGCGACATCACGCAGAACGAGTCGACCACCGCGTCCCTGACCGTCTCGCTGCGCCTGTCGCCGTGCGGCAGGGGCAGGATGCACAGCCCCACCCCGGCGTCCTCCGCCGCCGTGGCCAGGCCCTGGAAGAAGCCGACCGCGTACGGGTCGGCGAAGGCGTACGCCAGCGTCTCGCTGAAGATCATCCCGAGCGCGCCCGCCCGCCCGAGCCGCAGGGAGCGCGCCGTCGGGTTGGGCCCCGCGTAGCCGAGTTCGTCGGCCACCTCGAGGATGCGCCGCCGCAGCCCGTCGCTGAGCTGGTCGGGCCGGGAGAACGCGTAGGACACGGTGGCCCGGGACACGCCCAGCCGGTCGGCGATCGTCTGCAGTGTCACCCTCGCCATCGTCCCACCGTACCGAAGGGCTTGCCGGGCCGTTCTTAATCAATTAAGCTCTTAATTGATTAAGGAGGATGTCATGGAGGCTATGCAGGTCCTCGCGCACCAGACGGCCATGGGCTATCGCGCCTCGCTGAGTGAGGCCCTCCCGGACGCGCCGCGCCTGCCGCACCGTCCGAGGGCCAGGGTCGGGGGCAGGGTTCGGGTACGCCTGGCGCACTCGCTCAGGTGGACGGCCGACCGCCTCGACCCGGCCTGCCGGCCCGCCTGAGACGGAGGTGGCGGCACCTTCGGCCGAGGGCGCAGGTGAGATCGGCCGTCCTGCGGGCACCTGTGTGGTGCCATGAGAGGCACGGGAACCGAACTCCAGAGGCGCGCGGCCGAGGTCGGCGAGTGGTCGCGGGTGCGCACGACGTACCCGATGCCCCAGGCCCTGCCGATGCCGGTGGCCGAGCACGTGCTGGGCGCGCGCGAGGGCGTGAGCTGGACCGCCGGATGACGGGCGTGCGGCTCCGCCTGGTGGGGGTGGGGGCGATGAACTCCCCGCGCTACCGCCCCGCCGGGCTGCTGGCCGGCTGGCGCGGCCATCGCGTCCTGCTCGACGGGGGCGGCGACGCCACGGGCGGCGCGCGATCCGGCGACGGCGGCGCCGCCGGGGGAGGGGCGGCCGGGGGATGGGCGGTCCGGGGAGGGGCGCGGCTCGACGGGTGGCTGGTCAGCGACGAGCGGGCCGAGCTGATGCCCCGGATCCGGCGCGCCGCGCGGGCGCTCGGGATGACCGCCGGGGTGGCCGCGTACGAGGCCGAGGGCGTGGAGATCGTGCCGCTGCCGGTCACCCACACCTCGCACCCGACGTACGGCTACCTGATCAGGACGGAACGCGCGCAGGCCGCCTGGGCGCCGGAGTTCTGGGCGTTCCCCGTCTGGGCGGCCGGCGTGGACCTGATGTTCGCCGACGCCGCGGGCTGGGACCGACCGATCCGCTTCGCCGGTGGCGTGGGCGGCCACGCGAGCGTGCTGCAGGTCGCGCGGCGGGCCCGCGACCTGCAGGTGGCACGGCTGGTGTTCGCCCACATCGGACGGCCCTCCATCCGGGCGATCGACCGGGGCGAGCGGCCGCTGTTCGGCGAGTGGGGGGTGGAGGGCCGCACCTACGACCTGTGACGTGCGTGCCGTCCGATGAGACCGCGCTACAGCCCCTCGTCGGCGGAGATCTGGGCGCCCGCGTAGTCCAGGAGCCGCTCCGCCGTCGTGAAGCGGCTCTCGCTCCCGCCGTGCAGCAGCGCGCCCACCACCTGACGGCCGCCGCGCTCCCCGGCGAAGAGCAGGCAGTGCCCGGCGGCGCTGGTGTAGCCGGTCTTCACGCCGAGCACGTCGCCGGCTTGCCAGAGCAGCTTGTTCAGGTTGCGCCAGGTATGCGGGTTGTGCACTTTCGTCCGGGCGACCTTGTGCACCTTGGTCTCCACGACCCGCGCGAAGGTGTCGTCGTCCAGCGCCCACATCGCCAGCCTGACCTGGTCGGCCGCCGTCGAGTAGCCGCCGTTGCCGGGCGTGGGCAGCCCGTCGGGGTTGGTGTAGCGGGTGCGGGTCAGGCCGAGCTCGCGGGCGGTGCGGTTCATCTTGGCGACGAACGCCGCCTTGCCGGGGCCGTAGCGCCTGGCCAGGGCGCTGGCCGCGTCCGCCCCCGACGGCAGCAGCAGGCCGTACAGCAGGTCCCTGACCGTGAGCCGCTCGCCCTTGCGCAGCCCCGCCGTGGCGGCGCCGTTGCGGATCGCGTGCGAGATGTCGGACGAGGTGATCGTGACCGTGTCGCTCAGCCGGGCCTCGCGCAGCACGACGTACGCCGTCATGACCTTGACCAGGCTGGCCACCGGCATCCGGCGGGTCTCGCGCTTGCCGTAGTGGATCGTTCCCGTCGAGTCCACCACGTACGCCGACGTGGCCACGACCTTCGGCACGCGAGCCGCGGCGGCGGCCGGGGCCGCCGGCGCGACCACCCCCAGAAGCAGAGCGAGCACGGCAGAGACCAGGAAACCCCCAATACGCATGGCAATCATGTTGGCAGGAGATCAAGGGTTCGTTTGCCGAACTACGCCATAAAGCCCGATCAGTTGCGGGTAAATCCCAGCTAGATCGGAAAGGGGTGGCCGTGGCGGGCAGGTTCATCATCAGTGAGGACGAGCAGGGCGGTTTCCGCTTCGCGCTCGTGGCGAACAACGGGCAGACCCTCGCGGTCGGCGGCGGCTACCCGACCAAGGTCGCCTGCGTGAACGGCATCGAGACCGTACGCAGGAACGCCCCGGAGGCCGTCATCGACGACCGGACGAAGACCGCGACCCTAGGAGACCAGGGCCTCTGACGCGGCGGCGCGCCGCTTCCTCCTGCGCCGCACCACGAGCCAGGCGATCGCGGCCACGGCGAGCACGGCCACGACCCCGGCCGTGACGGGTGAGCGCGCGGCCAGCTCCAGCCACCCCCACACGAGCGCCGCCGCGCCGAACCACCAGATCGGCGCCCAGGTGAGGCAGCCCAGCGCGCTCGCGACGACGTACCACGGATAGGAGACCCGCAGCGCGCCCGCCACCCAGGGCAGCGTGTGCCGCAACATGGGCACCCAGAAGCAGCCGTAGACGGCCAGGGCGCCCCATTTCTCGACGACCCGCTCGATCTTCGCGATCCGCTCGCGGCCGAGGCGGACGCCCACGCGCGACTCGTACAGCTTCTCGCCCAGCCTGCGGCCGACCCAGTAGTAGACCTGGAACGCTCCGAACAGGGCGACGATGAGCACGGCCCCGACCAGCCAGAACGGCAGGCCGAACACGGACGGCTTCATGGGATCGGCCAGGCCGTCCATCCACCCACCCCTCCCCAAGCCTTAGGTCAGGCTTACCTTAGTTCAGGTCGCGGGCTTGTGCCATCCCGAGACCGGCCGGTGGCCGGGGCTCAGCCCCCTCGCCTCACTCTATGGGCGCGGCAAAGGGGCTGGTGACGGGGGCCGGGCTCGCGCGACGCTCCCGTCAGCCGTGGCCGGGCGAGTCGGCCACCGAGCGCCGCGCCGCCTCCACCCAGCGCGGCACGCCGACGCGTTCGGCCACCTCCAGCGCCTTCTCGTAGTGGTCGCGCGCGGCGTCGGGCTGACCCAGGCGGATGGCGAGGTCGCCGAGCGTGAGCGCGACCGGCCACAGAGCCACCACGCCGGTGCCCGCTCCCGCCACCCGGTCGGCGAACGGCTTGAGCTTGTCGTAGCAGTCGACCATCCGCTCCCGGTCGTCGAGCAGCATCCCGGCGAGCGCCCGCCAGGTCATCGCCAGCTCGTAGAGGAAGTCGGGCCGCACCGGCGGGCGGGTGGCGGCCACGGCCTTGGCGTCCTGGAGGTGCCCGGCCGAGGCCAGGGCCAGCGCGTACGCGTCGAGCGTCCACTTGGCGCCGCGCTGGTGCTTCTCGCCGAGCAGGTCCACCATCTCGGCGGCCCGGCCGTCGACCAGGTGCAGGCAGAACATCGTGATCAGCGGGAGGTCCTGGCGGCCCTCCAGCATGCCGGCCCGCGCGGTCATCCTGGCCGCCTCGCGGTAAGCGCGCTCGGCGCCCGCGTAGTCGCCGGAGATCATCAGCCGCTGCCCGGAGTACCACACCACGACCGCGGCGGGGGCCGACAGGTCGTACTGCTTGGCCAGCTTGTCGGCCGCGGCGGCGTGCTGGTCGGCGACCGCGAACTCGCCCCTGGCCGCCGCGCACTCCAGCAGCACCAGGTGGGCCAGCGCCTGCGTGGCCATCTGCCCCGAGCGCTGCGCCACCTCCAGCAGCTCCCTGCCGATGCTCTCGCGGGTGTCCACGGCGGGGATGTCGTAGGACTGCCGCAGCCGCCCGCTCAGCGCCGCCGCGATCAGCGCGGGGTCGCCGCTCTGCCGGGCCAGCTCCAGCGCCTCCAGCGAGGCCTGCCGCCCGCGCTCGGGCGATGAGGAGCCCTCCAGCTCCAGCGCGAGCGTGGTGAGCAGGCTGGCGCGCAGCCGCTGCTCGCCCTCCGGCAGCTCCATGAGCGCCTTCTCGGTGACGTCCACGATCTCCCACGCGGTGCGGGTGAAGTCGCGGGCGATGCCCTTGTGCGGCACGGCCAGCGACGCCGCCACCTTCGCGGTGATCTCCAGGTCGCCCAGCGGCAGCGCGGCGTCCATGGCCTGGCGGCGCAGCGTCCTGGCCGCCGTCATGTCGCCGCACAGGGCCAGCGCCCTGATCTGGCGCAGCATGAGCCGCAGGCGCTCCTTGGCGCGCTCCGGCGACTGCTCGCCGCTCTGCTCGTCGTTGCGCGAGCGGTCGAACGCGGCGATGGCCTGCTCCCACAGCGTGGCCGCCTCGCGGTGGGCGAAGCGCCGCTCGGCCTGCTCGGCCGCGAGCCCGGCGTAGTGGACGGCCTTGCCGGCCGCGTCGGCCAGGAAGTAGTGGTGGGCCAGCGCCGCCACGTCGGACGGCGTGCGCCGCTCGATGACCGCCGCCACCGCCGCGTGCAGCCTGGTGCGGCGCAGCCGGGAGGCGTCGGAGTAGATGGTGTCGCGCACCAGGTCGTGGTCGAACCTGAGCAGCCCCGGCCCCGGCTCGGTCACCAGCCCGGCCAGCAGCGCCGCCTCGACGGCCTCGATCACCGCGTCCTCGTCGCCCGCCACGGCGATCAGCACGTCGAGGTCGACGTCGCGGCCGATCACGGCGGCCTGGAGGAGGATCTGCTGCGCGCCCGAGGGCAGCCGGGAGATGCGCCGCCGCAGCACGTCGCGCACGCCGGACGGCACCCGCGAGAGCACCTCGGTCGCGCTCGCCCGGTCGGCCGCGGCCTCGGAGTCGAGCAGGCGCACGGTCTCGCGGACGAAGAACGGGTTGCCGCCCGTGCGCTCGACGATCGACTCGACCGCGTCCTCGTCGATCTCGCGTACGCACGTCGCCCTGACCAGCTCGGCCACGGCCTTGGGGTCGAGCCCCGACAGGCCCACGCGGACCGGGCCGAGCCTCGCCAGCGCGGCCAGCACGTCGGACTGGGCGTCGTCGAGCTCGCTCTCCCTGCACGTCACCACGAGCAGCACCCGGCTGGTCGCCAGCAGGCTGGGCAGCGCGCGCAGCAGCGCGAGCGTCTGGTCGTCGGCCCAGTGGAGGTCTTCGAGCGTCAGCAGCACCGGCGAGCGCCGCGCGACGCCGGCGAGGTAGCCGCCGACCGCGCGGTGCAGCCGGAAACCGCCGGACACCTCGTCCTCGTCGGGGTCGGGGGCGGAGTCGTCGAGCAACGGGGCGAGCAGCTGCGCGTATTCGCCCGCGCCGGTCGTGCCGGTGAGCGTGCGCAGGATCTCCACCCACGCCCAGCCGGGCGGGGTGGCGCTGGAGTCGGGGCAGGCGCCGGACGCGGTGATCCAGCCGTCGGTGGCGAGCCTGCCCTCCAGCTGGCGCAGCAGCGTCGTCTTGCCCGCGCCCGCGACCCCGGTCACGATCGCGACCTGGAACCTGCCGGTGCGCGAGGCGGCCGTGGTCAGCCTCGCCAGCTCGGCGTCGCGGCCCACGAACGGCTCGGGCTCCAGCGGCGGCGGCTCGACGGTGGCGGCCGGCCTGGGCGGCCAGGTGTCGGTGACCGGCGCGGGCCGCGCGGGCCGGGCCGGGACGGCCAGCTCCAGCTCGGGCGACTGGGCCAGGATGTCGGACTCCAGCTTGCGCAGCGCGGGCCCCGGGTCGATGCCCAGCTCGTCGGCCAGGATGTTCCTGGCCCGGCGCAGCGCCGCCAGCGCGTCGCCCTGCCGGCCGCAGCGGTAGAGGCCGAGCGCCAGCAGCCGCCAGCCCTCCTCGCGCAGCGGGTGCTCGGTGGTCAGCGCCTCCAGGTCGGGCACGGTCTCGGCGTGCAGGCCGAGCCGCAGCCCCGTGTCGGCGTGCCGCTCGCGCGTCACCAGACGCAGCTCCGCCAGGCGGTTGACCTCGGCCTCCGCCCACGACTGGTCGGCGAAGTCGGAGTAGGGGGTGCCGCGCCACAGGCCGAGCGCCTTCTCCAGGCGGCCGCGCGCGGACTGCGGATCGCCCTCTTCGAGATGCTCGCCCGCCGCGCGTACGAGCTGCTCGAACCTGAGCGCGTCCACCTGGTCGGAGGCCACCCGCAACGCGTAGCCGGACGCGACCGTCACCAGCAGCCGGTTGGGCCCTCCGCGCGGGCGGCCGGGCTCCAGCACCCGGCGCAGGCGCGAGATGTAGACCTGCAGGCCCGACTGCGCGCCCTTGGCCGCGTCGTCGTCCCACAGATCGTAAAGAAGCGTGTCAACCGGAACGACCTGACCTCTGGCCACGAGTAGCCGGGCGAGGACGGCCCTCTGCCGCAACCCGCCGAGGTCGAGTTCGTCGTGTTCGTACGCCTCGACTGGCCCCAGAACTCGGAACGCCACCATGTCAGCCGCCACGCTATGCGGGCCTGGGAATCACGCACAAGGTCTTTGATGGGTTTGGGATTGTCACTGTGGGGCCTTCGAGATCGCGGACGGGGGCTCAGCGCCGGCGGACCGGCCGTTGCGCCTGCGCAGCAGCGCCCATGCGCCCAGTGCCAGGCCGCCGAACGGGATCTCGATAGTGTAAGTCCAGAAGCCGAAAAGCAGTGCGGTGGCGGTCGCCGGGGCCACCCCGACGCCGAATCCCTCGGTGAGGAGCAGCACCACGCCGCCCTCCATGATCCCCGCTCCGCTGGGCGTGATCAGCACGCTGGTGAGCACCCGCGACAGGGCGAAGACGGCGATCGACTGGGCGAGCCCCGGCCAGGCGCCCGTCACCTGGAGGCACACCGCCATGATGGCCCACTGGAACCCGAGGAAGAACACCATGCCGAGCGACAGGCCTGGCCAGCGGGTCCGCACCACGCCGGCGGTGTCGGCGCGCAGCCGGTGGAACGCCTCCGAGGCGTGCACCTTCAGCCGCAGCAGCCGGGTGAGCCCGTCGAGCGCCCGGCCGAGCAGGACGGCGGCGCGGTCCCAGTAGAGGGCGACGGCCACGACCAGGCAGAGCACGAGGATGGAGATCGCGCCCGTCCAGCCGGCCCTGGCCACGGTCGCGTTGGGCGCCTCGCCCGCCGCCAGCAGCGCGATGATGCCGACGGCCGGCAGGATGAACCTGAACATCGTGTTCCAGATGCCGCTGACCAGCGTCATCACCACGAACGACCGGCTCGTGAAGCCCCAGCCCTTGGTCATCGCGAACGACACGGCCACGCCGACCGCCCCGCCGAACGGCAGCAGGTTGCTGACCGCGCTGCCCGCCGCGTTGAGGGTCAGGCCCTGCAGGTTGTTCAGGCCGGGCAGGGAACTGGTCAGCACGAACGTGTACGCCAGCAGGCTCAGCAGCCACAGCACGCTCATGCCCGCGATCTCGCCGGCCCCGAGCGTGCCGAAGACGGCCCCGATCTCGCGCCAGGAGACGGGCTTGCCGGTGAGCGTGCGCACGATCTCCGGCAGGTAGACCACGAGCAGCACGGCCAGCCCGAGCGACAGCACGGACAGGGCGGTCTGGAGCCACTTGTTCTTCATCGGGGTCCAGTCTGACGGGTCGCCGGACCTGCCTTCTCCTTCTGGCGGACTATTTCCCGCTCATCATCTCGAAGGGATGCGTGAGCCTCGTGCCGGGCGGCAGGTCGCGGCGGACGTACCACTCCGTGCCGAAGACGAAGCGGTAGAGAGGGCGCGGGACCTTCAGCATGACGGCGAGCGTGCGGTCGCTGTCGCCGCCGCTGGCCTGCGAGGCGTGCGCGGCCATGGACGCGCGCTTCTGCCTGGCGTATTTCCTGACGTTCACCCGGTGGGTGATCGTCTCGCCCGGCGAGTAGGCGCTCTCGAACGTGCGTACGTCGAACTCCGGCGGGAACCGGTAGAACCGCCCGGCCAGCCGCAGCAGCCTGAGCAGCGGGTCGCGGTTGACCGTCGCCTCCAGGACGATCTCCGTGCCGGCGAGCCTGGCCGCCCGCTTGCCCACCCGGTGCACCTGGACGTGGTCGGGATGGCCGTAGCCGCCCGCCGGGTCGTAGATCGCCAGCAGGTCGGCCTCCTCCTCCTGCAGGATCGCCGCCAGCGCCTTGGCCGCCGCCTCGGTGTCGGCGTCGATGAAGGCGTTGTCGGGGCGCTCCTCGGCGATGCCGCCCTTGGGGCTCAGCCCCGAGTCGCCGTAGCCCAGGCACTCCACGCGGGCGCAGCCGAGCAGCGCCGCGGACTCGTAGAGCTCCCTGAGCCTGGTCTCGCCGAGCGCCTCGCCCGGCTCCATCTCGGCCAGCCCGCGCTCGCCCGCGGTGGCCACCACGAGCACCACGCGGTGCCCCTCGGCCGCGAGCATCGCCATGGTCCCCGCCGTCAGCAGGGCCTCGTCGTCGGGATGGGCGTGGAAGAACACAGCGGTACGTGGAGGCACACGCCCAGATTAGTCTGGGAGGGGTGCGGATCTTTCACGTGAGTGACTGTTACCTGCCGAGACTCGGAGGGATCGAGGTCCAGGTGGCCGATCTCGTGCGGATGCAGCGACAGGCCGGGCACGACGTGTCCGTGGCGACGGCGACCCGGGGCGAGGCGCTGCCCGGCGTCCACCGGGTGGTCGCCAGGATGCCGTTCGACCTGCCGGTGCACCCGTTCGGGGTGGGGCGCCTGACGCGCGGCATCACCACGCTCCGGCCCGACGTGGTGCACGTGCACGCGGGCGCGGTCTCGCCGTTCGCCTGGATGGGGGTGCGGGCCGCCGCGCGGGCCGGGGTGCCGTGCGTGGTGACCGTGCACAGCATGTGGGATCCGCTCACGCGGGCGCTCTACCGGCTGCTGCGGCTGGCGTTCGGCTGGCAGCGGTGGCGGCTCGTGGCGACCACGGTGAGCAACGCCGCCGCGGCCCCGATCCGGGCCGTGGCCGGGCCCGAGGTGCCGGTGCGAGTGGTCTCCAACGGCCTCGACCTGTCGGGCTGGGCGCCGCCTCCCGGCGTCCCCGACCGGCGCCCCGACGTCCACATCGTCGCCGTGGGTCGGCTGGCGCCGCGCAAGCAGCCCGTACGCCTGCTGAGGCTGCTGCGGGCGGCCAGGGCGCGGGTGCCCGCCCGGATCCCCATGCGCGCCACGATCGTCGGCGACGGCCCCGCTCGCGGCCAGATGGAACGCTTCCTGGCCAGGCACGGCATGGCCGAGTGGGTGTCCCTGCCCGGCCGCTACACGCGCGAGCAGATCGCGAAGGTGCTGGAGTCGGCCGACGTGTTCGTGGCGCCCGCGCCGCGCGAGTCGTTCGGCATCGCGGCGCTGGAGGCGCGGGCCGCGGGGCTGCCCGTGGTGGCGAGGACGCAGAGCGGGGTGGCCGACTTCGTCGGCGACGGCACGGAGGGGCTGCTCGGGCGCACGCTCGGCGACCTCGCCCGCGCGGTCGCGCGCCTGTGTGTGGACCCGGGGCTGCGCGAGTCGATCGCCGCGCACAACCGCGCGACGCCGCCGTCGGCGGGCTCGTGGCCCACGGTCCTGGCGGGGTTCGAGCGGGCGTACGAGGAGGCGCGTCGGTCGCGGCGCGGCACCGCGTAACCCGTCCGGGGAGTCCCGTCGTTCGCGGCGCGGCACCGCGTAAACCCGCCCGAGGAGGCGCGTCGGTCGCGGGGCGGCACCCTGTAGCCGGTCCGAGGGGGCACGATGGCCGGCCGCGGTCAGTTCCGCCGCAGCACCACGTAGCCGTCGCGCTCGAAGACCTGCGTGTACCCGCCGGCGAGCAACCGGTCCACGGCGGCGCGCTGGTCGTCGGCGGAGGCGAAGGGGAACTCCCAGCGCGAGGTGTCGGCCACCACCCACGGCGCGCCGTGGGACTTCGCCGTCCACAGCAGCACGGTGGTCCTGGACGTCAGGGCCGGGCCGGTCGAGTTGACGGCCTCGACGGTGACACCCGACGGTACCTGGCTCACGGCCGCCGCGGCGGCGGCCGCCTTGGGCTCGTCGTAGAAGGCCGGGTGGTAGAACTGGTCCAGCTGGAACTTGGGCACGAGGGTGAGCGCGACCGCGCAGGCCGCCGCCGCCCACGCCAGCTTCAGCGAGGCGTGCCCGTGGACGCGGGCTCCGTCGCCGCGGGTTTCGTGGTCGTGGGTTTCGTGGTCGTGGGTTTCGTGGTCGCGGGCGGACGCGCCCGCCTCGAGGTCTCCCGCGCCGTGCGAGCTCCTGACCCGGCGCAGCAGCCTGGCCAGGCCGTCCACGCCGGCGCAGAACAGGATGACGACCGTGAACGCGCTGTAGTGGAAGTCGGCCTGCCACCACTGGGGCCGGTCGGACAGCAGCCGCACGAGCACGTGGGGCAGCGCGATCAGCGACAGCGGCGACAGCAGGCACACCATCAGCGTCGGCCAGCCCAGCAGGAGCAGCGTGTCGACCTTGGCCTCCTCGCTGACCAGCAGCTTGAGGGTCGAGAGCGGGTCGCCCAGGATGCCGAGGACCGCGCCGGGCAGGTCGGCGCCGAGGTGTCCGTAGGCCCAGTAGTCGGAGGCGTCGCCCCCGAGGACCGAGACGGTCAGGCCGCGCACGACCAGCACCGCGCCGAGGCCCAGCAAGACGCAGAAGGCGCCGCGCCACCGGTCGCCCATGACGACCAGGCACAGCCCCGCCCCGGCCACCATGAGCCCCATGTCCTCCTTGACGAGGAGGAGGCCGAGCGTCGCGAGGAGGGCGGGCGCCATCCGGCCCGCGTGGTAGCGCTCGATCATGATCGCGGTGAGCAGCGGGACGAACATCACCTCGTGCACGTCGAACGCGACCGCCTGCGCCACCGGCCACGACAGCGCGTACGCCACGGACACCAGGTAGGCCGGCGCGACGCCCAGCACGCGCCGCGTGTAGCGCCACAGGAACGGGATCGCCGCCGCGAACAGCGCCGCCTGCGCCACGATCAGGGTCTCCGGCCCGTCGTGGATCCAGTAGAACGGCGACAGCACCGCGTAGATCGGGGAGAAGTGGTCGGAGAGCTGGAGGTAGTCCATGCCCCGGTCGGAGAACATGCCGCGCACCGGGACGTACGGCGGGCGGAGGGCGGCGTAGTTGCGCACCGCCTGGTCGATGATCACCAGGTCGAACGTGGTGGCCCGGAACGTGGCCACCTTGACCAGCCCCAGCAGGGCGTAGACCGCCGCGGAGACCAGCGCCAGCGCCCCCACGCGCACGGGATGGCCGGGCGGGTGGGGGCGCCACGAGGGGACGGCGGCGGGCTCCCCCTGCCGCGCCGCCACAGCCTCATCAGTCACGGGCAGCAAGACTAGAACGAATCCGCCCGGACGTGGACGCGGCCGCCGCCCGACCTGCCCCCCACAGGCGGAACGGCGACCGCGCGTCTCACATCAGGAGCAGGCGGCCGTGATCTTGGTCGTGAAGCCCTGCATCTTGCTGCTGAACTCCGTCACGCTGTTCAGGTCGCCCTTCTCCATGGTCTGGAAGCCCGCGGCCATGTCGTTCAGCGCGGCGGCCACGTCACCGTCGTACTTGGCGGCCAGGTCCTTGGTCTTGTCCGCCGCGGTCTTCGAGGCCTTGCCGAGGGCCTCGGTGTTCGTGGGATCGCTGCTCATGGCCGAGCTCCACTCGGAAGCGATCTTGCTTGCCTCGCTGGCGGCCGTGTTGCAGTCGACGGCCTGGCCCACCGCGCCACAGGCGGTGCTGAGAACGGCAAGGGTCAGCGTCGCGGCCGCGATGGCCAGGCGACGACGAGGGGGAGTCATTTCCGTACCCTTCGTAGGTTTGACGAACGAAGGTGAACGTTATGGACAGCTCCTTGACCGTCACTTGCACCCCGCTAACACCCCAGGTATCAAGCGGGCGTAAAGCCGTGCGGGAGGATCCGCACGATCTCGTCCGGCCCGGGATGTACACGGCGTGGTTGCGCGGGGCCGGCAACTACCTCTTGACAGCCTCCTGGCGCGGTCTCACGATGACGGCTAGGTGTCGCAAATAGAGCAACTCGGTGCGTAATGCGCAACAAGGAGTGGCCGGTTGACCAGTTTGATCACCACGCTTCCCGGTGGCTCGTACACCGACCCCGAGGTGTTCGCCGAGGAGCAGGCCAGGATCTTCGAGAGCCTCTGGTTCTGCGCGGTCAGGGGCGCGGATCTGGCCACGCCGGGCGCGTTCAGGACGGTCCAGGTCGGCAGGGAGAACGTCATCGTCGTACGCGGTCGCGACCAGCGGCTGCGCGCCTTCCTCAACGTCTGCCGGCACCGGGGCGCCCGCCTCTGCCTGGAGCCGGAGGGGGCGGTCAGGAGGACGATCAGGTGCGCGTACCACGCCTGGTCCTACGACCTCGACGGCCGCCTCGCCGCCGCGCCCAACCTGGCCAGGATGCCGGACATCGACCGCGTCGCGTACGGCCTGGTGCCCGTGCACCTGCGCGAATGGCTGGGCTACGCCTGGGTGTGCCTGGCCGCGCAGCCGCCCTCGTTCGAGGAGACGGTGACGTACGCGGCCACCGAGCGCCTCGGCGACCCGGCCGCCATCGAGCACTACCACGTGGACGAGCTCGCGCTCGGCCGCAGGATCGTCTACGACGTGAAGGCCAACTGGAAGCTGATCGTCGAGAACTTCATGGAGTGCTACCACTGCGCCACCATCCACCCCGAACTGGTGGCGGTGCTGCCGGAGTTCGCGGGCGGCTTCGCGGCGCAGTACTACGTGGGCCACGGGGCGGAGTTCGCCAGGCGGGTGGAGGGATTCACGGTCGACGGCAGCGCCGGTTTCGGCAGGCTGCCGGACGTGTCACCCGAGCAGGACCGCCGCTACTACGCCATCACCGTACGGCCGCAGGTGTTCGTCAACCTGGTGCCCGACCACGTGATCCTGCACCGGAT
Source organism: Nonomuraea phyllanthi (assembly GCF_006334985.2). Taxonomy (GTDB): domain Bacteria; phylum Actinomycetota; class Actinomycetes; order Streptosporangiales; family Streptosporangiaceae; genus Nonomuraea; species Nonomuraea phyllanthi. The sequence goes on along the minus strand of NZ_VDLX02000007.1, from coordinate 34,403 downwards.
GTTCCCGCTGGCGGTCGACAGGACCGTGGTCGAGTGCGACTGGCTCTACCACCCCGACGTGGTGGCCTCCGGCGCCGACCTGACGGCGTCGGTCGAGTTGTTCCACCGGGTCAACGAGCAGGACTTCGACGCCTGCGAGCGGACCCAGCCCGGCATGTCGTCACGCGCGTACCGCGAGGGCGGGGTGCTCGTGCCCAGCGAGCACCACATCTCGCTCTTCCATCAGTGGGTGAACCAGCGCTTGCGCGGATAGCGGACGGTCAGGCTCCCGTACTTCGTCCGGCCGGTCACCACGACGTGGACGGCGCCGGGGCGGGGCCGGCTCGGCACGTCGGCGGTCGTGACGTGGCCCCAGTCGCTGTGGAACGCGTCGATGTTCGCGACCCCGCCCTCCGGCAGGATGATCTTGGCGGAGCCGTACGTCAGGTCGAGCTCGATGTCGACGACCTGGTGGGCGATCACGGCCTCGGACAGGTCGAGCTCGGCGCTGCCGTACTTGGAGGTCACCCGCAGTCTCCGGGGGACGGCCCAGTCGCCGGAGCGCTTGAGGTGGCCGTTCTTGGACTCGAGCTCGACCACGTCGTTGACCTGTGGCTGCTCGACGGGGAGATCGTCGATCAGCCCGAGTAGGTCGGCGTAGGTCTTGGCGGTCAGGGCGATCTCGAGGCGGTCTTCGAGCTCCAGCTGGTTGAGGCGGCCCTCGCTGAAAGCGCGCTGCAGTTGTTGGGCGGTGCGCTCCCGGTCGTGGTCGGAGACCCGCATCTGCAATTCCGACATGTCCTGAGCATAGGGTGACAGGGCTCAGAACGGGAGACGGCGGCCGGAAGGGGTACGAAGGTCCAGCGGGAGCGGCCTGCTCGCCGGACGGGGACGGCGGATGAGTTGCACTCTCCTCTTCACACCGTATTAGGTACCCAACGGATTGCCCCGAAGTCATCAACCTTGGGTAGCGTGAAGTCTGATGCTGGCGGACCCCTTCGTGCACCCCGCGCTCCTCTACCGGGGCGACCGGGAGTACGTGGCTGCCACCACCGCGTTCGTCCGGGCCGGCCTGGCCGCGGGCGAGCCCGTCGCGGTCGCCGTCCCCGCTGCGAGACTCGCGCTGATCGAGGCCGGGCTGGGCGCCGACGCGGGCTCCGTGCTCCTGCTCGACATGGAGGAGGCCGGGCGCAACCCGGGGCGCATCCTGCCCGCCGTGCTGCTCGACTTCGCCGACCGGCATCCCGGCTGCCACGTCCGCATCGTCGGCGAGCCGATCTGGCCCGGGCGCACCGAGGCCGAGTACGGCGCCGCCGCGCAGCACGAGGCGCTGATCAACCTGTCCTTCGCCGGGCGGCCGGCCACCATCCTGTGCCCGTACGACGTCGAGCGGCTCGCGCCCGAGGTCATCGAGGAGGCGGCCCGCACCCACCCCGTGCTGCGCGACGCCACCCGCGAGTGGCCCAGCACCACCTACGCGCCCGAACGGGTGGTCTCCGGGCACAACCGGGCGCTCGGGGAGCCCGCCGAGTTCGTCTCGCTGCGCTTCGACCGCACCAACCTGTCCGCGGCACGCGGGCTGGCAGCGCGGCGGGCCGCCGAGCTGGGCTTCTCCGGCGACCGGCTCGACGACATCCGGCTGACGGCGGCCGAGCTGGGGGCCAACAGCCTCGACCACGGCGGCGGCTCCGGCGTCATCCGGGTGTGGGCCGAGGACGGGCGGATGGTGTGCGAGGTGGGCGACTCGGGACACATCACCGACCCGCTGGCCGGTCGGCGGCCGGTGGACCCGCGCCACTCGGGGTCGCGGGGGCTGCTGATCGTCAACCTGCTGAGCGACCTCGTACGCGTCCACACCCGCGCGGGCGCGACCACCGTCCGCGCCTACTTCGACCTCCCCCGCTGACGGCCGGGGCCCGGCCACAGATCGGGTCATGTCCCCCGTACCCACCCTGAGGGGGCAGACCCTACCCAGGGTCGTGTTCCCGCAGGTGACCGGAGGCCTCTAGGGGTGGTCCGGACCGCGGCAATAGGGGATCGTTCAGGGCCGCTTCGGGCCGATCTCCGATACTCCGCGAACGCGCGTTCCACGAGCTTGGAGGCATGAAGGGATTGCTTGTCAGTGGATTCGCGACCATCGGCGCCGGGAGCGCCGCCATGCTCACCCTCCACGCCGAATCCGACCTCGACCCGATGCACAGCGTCATCAGCGAGTACGCCTTCCAGGCGGCCGGCTGGCTGCTGCCCGCCTCGCTGACATTGTTCGCGGTGGGCTCGGCGCTGTTCGCCGAGGCGCTGCGCCGGGCGGGGGCGAGCCGCTGGGCCGTCGCGCTGCTGCTGGCGTGGGGGGCGAGCATGTTCCTGATCGGCGCCTTCCCCACCGACCGGCCCGGCGTGCCGCTGTCGCTGTCCGGCGGCATCCACCGGTACGCCGCCTTCGCCGCTTTTGTCGTGATGCCCGTGGCGGGCCTGCTGCTGGCCAGGGCGAGGATCCGGTACGCCAGGGCGGTGCGCGTCCTCAGCGGGCTGGCGCTGGGAGCTCTGGTGCTGGTCGTGGTCCCGTACGTGGTGCGGATGTTCGGCGTCCCGCTGACCAACGACCAGATCCCGGCCGGGCTGACCCAGCGGGCGGTGGTCATCACCGAGCTCGGCGTGCTGGCTCTGACCGGGTTGTCGATGCTGAAGCCGTCGGCCCGCCACGCCCGGGCGGGCTCCGCCGCCGTCCTGGCGTAGTCACCGCCCCCGCCCGGAACAGGCGTGAAACCGGCGGCTCGGGAAAGAGGTAGGGCCCCGAGCACCAGGGAGTGACTGCGATGACCATTTTGATCGCGTACGACGGTTCGGACGACGCCAAGGCGGCGATCGCCTTCGTGGGGCAGGCGATGCCGGGCGAATCCGCGATCGTGCTGACGGTGTGGGAGCGGCTCGCCATGGCCTCGGCCCGGGCGTCCGCCGGGATGATGATGACGATCGACCAGACGGGGCAGGAGGACGAGGCCATCGAGGAGTCGATGAGGCAGCTCGCCAGGCACGGCGCCGACCTGGCCCACGAGGCGGGGCTGGACGCCGTTCCCCGGTGCGAGGCGAACTCGCTGGCGGTCTGGGCGACCATCGTCGACGTGGCGAACGAGGTCGACGCCAAGCTCATCGTGACCGGCACCCGGGGGCTGGGCGGGGTGCGCTCGCTGCTGCTGGGCAGCACGTCCGACCGGGTGCTGCACCACGCGGGCCGCCCGGTGCTGGTGGTCCCCGCCCCGGAGAAGGACACCTGACGCGGTTGCGGATGCGGCACGGTTGCCGGCGCGGCGGCCGGGGCGAATGTTCATCCGGCGGTCGCCGGGATTGTCGGCGGGATACGGCAGAGTGAGCCTTCCGAGCGGAAGAGGGAGGCGCGGACATGCCCGAGGAGCTGTCGCGGCGGCTCGGCACCATCGACGCGATCGTCGTGGGGCTGAGCGCGATGATCGGCGCCGGGGTGTTCGCCGCCTTCGCGCCCGCCGCGGCCGCCGCCGGTCACTGGCTGGTCGCCTCCCTCGCGCTCGCCGCCGTCGTGGCCTACTGCAACGCCACCTCCTCGGCCCGGCTGGCCGCCCTCTACCCCGAGTCCGGCGGCACCTACGTCTACGGCCGGCGCCGGCTCGGCCCGCTGTGGGGCTACCTGGCGGGCTGGGGCTTCACGATCGGCAAGACCGCCTCGTGCGCGGCGATGGCGCTCACGTTCGGCGCGTACGTCGCCCCCGGCCTGGCCAGGCCCCTGGCCGTCGGCGCGGTCGCCGCGCTGACGGCGCTCAACGTCTACGGCGTGCGCCGCACGGCCGGGGTGGCGCGGGTGATCGTGGCATTCGTCCTGGCCGTGCTGGCCGCGGTGGTCGTCACGGGTCTGCTCAGCGACGGCACGCCCGCCTCTGGCCTGTCCGCCCACCCGCTGCTCGCGGGAGGGCCGTCCGCTCTGGACGCCGTTCACCTCGTGGCGGGCCGGCCGGATCCGGCGGGCGCCGTCGGCGGGTGGGCGGTGCTGCAGGCGGCCGGGCTGCTGTTCTTCGCCTTCGCCGGCTACGCCAGGATCGCGACGCTCGGCGAGGAGGTGCGTGACCCGGCCCGCACCATCCCCAGGGCGGTGGGCGTGGCACTCGCGATCACGCTGGTCGTCTACGCGCTGGTCGCGCTCGCCGCGCTGCGCGTGCTCGGGCCGTCCTTACTGGCCAGGTCACCGGCGCCGCTGGCCGAGGTCGTCACGGTGGCCGGGGCGGAGTGGCTGGCGCCCGTCGTGCGCGCGGGGGCCGCGGTGGCGGCTCTGGGAGCGCTCCTGGCGCTGCTGCTCGGCGTCTCCCGCACGGTGCTGGCCATGGCGCGCGAGCGCGACCTGCCCGGCGTGCTGGCCGCCGTGGACCCGGCGCGGCAGGCGCCCCGGCGGGCCGAGCTCGTGGTCGGGGGCGCGGTGATCGTGCTGCTGCTGGTCGCCGACCTGCGGGAGGCGATCGGGTTCTCGTCGTTCGGCGTGCTGGTCTACTACGGCATCGCCAACGCGTGCGCGCTCACCCTCCGCCCGGACGAGGGCGCGCCGCCGCGGCCCGTCCCCGTTCTCGGCCTGCTCCTGTGCGCGCTGCTGGCGGCGACGCTGCCGCTGGGGTCGGTCCTCGCGGGGCTGGCCGTCTTCGCGGCGGGCCTGGCCATCCGGCTCGTACGCCGCCGCATCGGCCGCCCGGGAAACGGCTGATCCGCCACGCGGGGCCGGCGGCGGCTCGGCGGGTTCTCGGTGGTCGAGCACCGGCGGAGGGCGTTAGCATGGCGGCCATGACGACGTGCCCGGTGATGATGGCCCCCTAGGGGGTTTCACCGGCGACGTCTTGCTGAGGCCCTGCGACCCGGGGCCTCTCGTCGTGTTCGGGGCCCCTTGGAGGCACCGATGTACATCACGACCACCATCGCCTACGTCAACGCCCGCCCCCACCTCGGTTACGCCCTGGAGCTGGTGCAGGCCGACGTGCTGGCCAGGCATCACCGTCGGCGCGGCGAGCCGGTGCGGTTCCAGACGGGCACCGACGACAACTCGCTGAAGAGCGTGCTGGCCGCCGAGGCGGAGGGGGTGCCGGTGCGGGAGCTGGTCGACAGGAACGCCGCCGCGTTCGAGGGCCTGCGCGAGACGCTGGACCTGTCGTTCGACTCGTTCGTCCGGACGAGCGCCCAGCCCCGCCACCGCGCCGGGGTCGAGCGGATCTGGCAGGCCGTCGGTCATGACCTCTACCGGCGGCACTACGAAGGGCTGTACTGCGTGGGCTGCGAGCAGTTCTACCCGCAGGGCCCCTGCCCTGACGGTCACGCGGCGCCGTTGCAGCACGTGTCGGAGGAGAACTGGTTCTTCCGCCTCTCGACGTACCAGGACGCCTTGAGCGACCTCATCCGCTCCGGCCGGCTCAGGATCGAGCCGGCGGCCAGGCGGAACGAGGTGCTGGCGTTCGTCGAGGCCGGGCTGGAGGACATCAGCGTCTCGCGGTCCGCCGCCCGGGCGCGGGGGTGGGGCATCCCGGTGCCCGGCGACCCGAGCCAGGTGGTGTACGTGTGGTGGGACGCGCTGGCCAACTACATCACCGCGCTCGAAGGCGGCGACTACGACCGCTGGTGGGTCGACGAGCCGCGCAAGGTGCACGTGATGGGCAAGGGCGTGATCCGGTTCCACGCGGTGTACTGGCCGGCGATGCTGCTGTCGGCGGGTGAGCCGCTGCCGACGGAGATCTTCGTGCACGACTACGTGACGGCGGGCGGTCGCAAGATCAGCAAGTCGGCGGGCGGCGGCGCCGACCCGGTGGCGCTGGTGGACGCGTACGGCGTGGACGCGGTGCGGTGGTGGCTGCTGCGCGAGGTGCCGCGCGTGGGCGACGTCGACTTCACCGAGGAACGGCTGGTCGCCAGGGCCGACGAGGACCTGGCCAACGGGCTCGGCAACCTGGTCAACCGGGTGGCCACCATGGTGCACCGCTTCCTCGACGGCCACGTGCCCCCGGCGGGGGAGAGGCTGGTCGAGGTGCGGGTGGACGAGGCGCTGGACGCGTTCGACTTCCGGCGGGCGGCGGGCGAGGTGTGGCGGATCGTCGAGGAGGCCAACCGGTACGTCGAGCGCACCCGCCCGTGGAAGCAGTCACGGGCCGGTCAGGAGGCGTCCCTGGGGACGCTGGTGGCCGCGTGCCGGGAGCTGGCCGTACACCTGGAGCCGTTCCTGCCGACGGCGGCGGCGCGCGTGGCCGCGGCGGTGGGCGGGGAGCGGCTGCCGAGGCCCGAGCCCCTGTTCGGACGGCTCGCCCCGGCGGGGGCGCATGGTTGACGGTGGTGGGGCGGGCGCCTAGGTTGGCGCCCACTGACCGACCGGTATGTATGGAGGCCCCATGCCGACCGTCCAGACCGTCCGCGGGCCCGTGGACGTGGAGCGGCTCGGGCAGACGCTCATGCACGAGCACGTGTTCGTCCTGTCCACCGAGCACCTCGACAACTACGGCAGAGGCGCCTGGTGGGACGAGGAGCACCGCGTGGCGGACGCGGTGGCCAAGCTGGGCGCGGTGGCCGCGAAGGGGGTGCGGACGATCGTCGACCCGACGGTGTGGGGCCTCGGCCGGTACATCCCGCGCATCCAGCGCGTCGCCGAGCAGGTGCCCCAGCTGAACATCATCGCCGCCACCGGCGTCTACGCCTTCGAGGAGCTGCCGCACCAGTACGAGAGCCGCGGCCCCGGCCTGTTCCTCGACATGCCGGACCCGATGATCGACGACTTCGTGCGCGACCTCACCGAGGGCATCGCCGACACGGGGGTGAAGGCGGCGTTCCTGAAGTGCGTGGTCGAGAAGAAGGGGCTGACGCCCGGCGTGGAGCGCATCTGCCGGGCCGTCGCCCGGGCGCACGTGCTCACCGGCGCGCCGATCACCGTCCACACGAACTCCTTCACGCGGAGCGGCCTGCTCGCGCTCGACCTGTTCGCCGAGGAGGGCGTCAACCTGGAGAAGGTGGTCGTCGGGCACGCCGGCGACAGCAACGACCTCGACTACCTCATGCGGCTGGCCGACACGGGAGCGACGCTGGGGATGGACCGGTTCGGCCTCGACGCCTACAACCCGACCGTTCAGCGGGTGGCCACGGTGGCGGCGCTCTGCCGGCGCGGGTACGCCGACCGCATGGTCCTCAGCCACGACACGGCCTGCTTCATGGACTACTTCGGTGGCGCCTGGGACGAGGCCCTCTCAACGCTCGCGCCGAACTGGCGCTACGATCACATTCACGACGACGTCCTGGCCGCCCTGCTTGACTCGGGTGTCACGGATGAGCAGATCGAGCAGATGCTGGTGTTCAACCCGAAGCGCTACTTCTCGTAAAGTGGTCCACAAGCAGGTGGAAAGCGTCTCGGACGAGCAACGCAGGTAGGTGGAGCTGGGTGACTTCGGAGCAGGCCTTGTCGATAAGCCTCGGACTCCAGGGACCCTGCGTCATCGCGCGGCTGACAGGGGATTTCGACTTCGGGTCAGCGGCCGAGGTCCGGGACCGGGTGACCAAGGCCCTCGACCTGACCCAGCCTCCGATGCTCGTGATCGACATGCAGGCCGTCAGCGTCTGCGACTCCTCCGGCCTGTCGGTGCTGGTCTACCTGCACAAAGCGGTCACCGCCTCGGGCGGGCGGCTGCTGCTGGCGGGGCTGAACGGCAGGTGCAAGCACCTGTTCGCGATCACGGCCCTCGACAAGTTCTTCGACATCCGCACCACGGCGGAGCTGGCCATCGCGGAACTGAACGACACCGACGGCTACCCCGAAGATAAGCCCGATATAAGCGGATAACCGTTTCGTATCGGATCTTCTTGGTGAAATGTTGGGATTCCGGGTTTCCTGATAGTAGTCAAGCAAGTACCAGTCGCTGCCACAGGGGGAAGCGACTGTTCTCCACATCAGGGGGCAACATGATCAAGCGCCTTGCCGGCACGGTCTTAGTGGCGGCTGCCGCAACCTCGGTCCTGGCGGCGCCCGCCGGCGCGTCGGCGTCCACCAGCACGTCCACGACCGCGGCTGCCGCGGCCAGTGCGCAACTGATCCGCACCAAGGTCTACTTCGGCCGGTGCAAGGACACCTGCCGGATCAAGGTGAGGGTCAGGAACGTCTCGTACAAGAACCTCTACAACGTGAAGCTCAACGCCAGTCTCAAGGTCAACGGCAGGAAGGCCGGGACCTGCTACGACTACATCGGGACCATCCGTGCCCGCAAGACCCGCTGGGCCTCCTGCACGGTCCGCACCAGGACGCTGGACAGGATGTACAACAACTGGCTCGACGGATACGCCAGCTTCAACCGCTACGCGCACACGAACGTGTCGTACAGGTATTACCGCTGAGTGACCGCCAGGGGCCTGACCGACCCCCGGCAGGCCCCTGGCTCACGCGGTGACGAGGAGTGCCACCCCGATCAGCACCGCGACCGGGACGAGCCACATCACGGCCTCGACAGCGAACTCCTTGTACATCGCGTAAGTCTCCTTCTGCGGATCGGGCGGACGTCACTGCGCAGTGTAGCGGCCCCGGTGACCTGCCCGATCCGCTCAGGCCGCGACTCGCTCCGTCCGGACCGGATCCCGGCCCGACCGGCTCAGGCCGTGACCGCTCCGTCCGAGGCCGAGCCGACGGTCGCGGCGTACTTGGTCAGCACGCCGCGCTCGACCTCCCGCTCGGGCCGCCGCCACGCGGCCCGCCGCCGCTCCAGCTCCTCCTCCGGCACCGCCAGCTCGATCGTCCCCGCCGCGCTGTCGATGATGACCGTGTCGCCGTCGCGGACCAGCGCGATCGGCCCGCCGTGGTACGCCTCGGGCGCCACGTGCCCGATGACCCGGCCGTGCGAGACGCCGCTGAACCGGCCGTCGGTCACCAGCGCCACCGAGCTGCCGAGGCCGCGCCCGACGAGCGGGCCGGTGATCGAGAGCATCTCGCGCATGCCGGGACCGCCCGCCGGGCCCTCGTACCGCACGACGATGACGTCGCCGGCGACGATGCGGTCCTGCTCGATGGCGAGGTAGCAGTCGTTCTCGGAGTCGAACACCTTGGCCGGGCCCTCGTGCCGGAAGTCGTCCTTGCCGCCCAGCTTGAGCACGCAGCCGTCGGGCGCGAGCGAGCCGCGCAGGATCGCCAGCGCGCCGCGCGGCTTGAACGGCTGCTCGACGCTCGCCACCACCTGCTGCCCCGGCCTCTCCTGGGCGTCGGCGGCGACGTCGGCGAGCGTGCGGCCGTCGACCAGCGTGACGTTCTCGCGCAGCAGGCCGGCCTCCAGCAGCCGGCGCACCACCAGCGACGTGCCGCCGGCCCGCCACAGATCCAGGGCGGTGTGCTCGCCGCCGCTCGGCTTGAGCCCGGTGATGATCGGGGTGCGGCGGCAGACCTCGCCGATCTCGTCGATCTCCAGGGGCAGGCCGGCCTCGCGGGCGATGGCCAGCAGGTGCAGGACGGCGTTGGTGGAGCCGCCCATGGCCGCGACCGACACGATCGCGTTGTGCAGGGCGTCCGCGGTGAGCACCCGCGAGGGGCGCGCGTCGCGGGCCAGCGCCTGCATGGCGATCTCGCCGACCCGCCGGGCCGCGGCGTTCTTGTCCTCGGCCACCGCGGGGATGTCGCCCACGCCGAACGGCGCCAGGCCCAGGAAGTCGGCGACGCCGCCCATGGTGTTGGCGGTGTACTGGGCGGCGCAGGTGCCCGCGCCCGGACAGGCGTGCCTGGCCAGGTCGTCCAGGTCGGACTGGTCGAGGCGGCCGACGGCGCGCTCGCCCAGCGCCTCCCACATGTCCTGGATGGTCACGTCCCGGCCACGCCACCGGCCGGGCATCATGCTGCCGCTGTAGAGGACGACGGACGGCACGTCCAGCCGGGCCAGCGCCATGATCCCGGCGGGCACGGTCTTGTCGCAGCCCACGATGACCACGAGGGCGTCGAACTCGTGCGCGCGGCCCATCAGCTCGATCGAGTCGGCGATGACCTCGCGGCTGACCAGCGAGGCGCGCATGCCGGGGGTGTGCATGGTGAGGTTGTCGGAGACGGCGATCGTGTTGAACTCCATCGGCGTGCCGCCCGCCGCCCGCACCCCCTCGGCGACGTGCGCGGCCAGCTCGCGGTGGGTGAGGTTGCAGGGCATGGTGCCGGTCCAGGTGGAGGCGATGCCGACCACGGGGCGGCGCATCTCCTCCTCCGACCAGCCCATGGCGTACAGGTGCGAGCGGGCCGGTGCGCGGTCCGGATCGTCGGCGATGCTCAAGGCGCAGTCCTTCGTCGTGCGGTTGTTGGCTCCACCATGATTCCGCGTCCTACTGCTCGCGCATCTGCCAGGGTGAGCCGTACTCGACCAGCAGGTCCAGGAACGGGCGCGGCTCGAACGCCTCGGGCCCCAGCACGCCGGCGCCCTTCCAGACCCCGCTCGCCAGCAGTTCGAGGGCGGCGACCGGGTTCACGGCGGTCTGCCAGAGCACGGCCTGGGAGCCGTACTCGCGCATCGACCACTGGTTGTCGACCACGTGATAGAGGTACACCTCGCGCGGCCGGCCGTCCTTGACGCCCTTGACCCAGGTGCCGGCGCACGTCTTGCCGCTCATGCGCTCGCCCAGGCCGGCCGGGTCGGGCAGCACGGCGGCGACCACGTCACGCGGGGCGACCCGGGCGGTGCCGTGCTCGGTCCTGACGGAGACCGGCTCGGTGCTGTCGACGCCGAGCTCGTGCAGGGTCCGCAGCTTGCCGATGAAGTCCTCGCCGAGGCCGTACTTGAAGGTGACCCGCCGCGCCGGGATCCACCTCGGGACGAGCACCACCTCCTCATGTTCGACGTTCACGCACTCCACCGGGCCGATCCCGGCGGGGAAGTCGAAGACCTCGGGCTCGCTGAACGGCTCCGTGGTGTACCAGCCGCGCTCCCGCTCGTAGACGACCGGCGGGTTGAGGCACTCCTCGATGGTGGTCCAGATGGAGAACGACGGCGCGAAATCGTACCCCTCGACGGTCAGGTTGGCGCCGTCCCTGACCCCGACCTCCTCGATCTCGTCGAACAGCTCGTCGGCGGCGTACCGCGCGAAGACGTCGGCCAGGCCCGGCTCCACGCCCATGCCGACCAGCGCCAGCCGGTCCCGCGCGGTCCACTCCTCCGCGCGGGCGAACTGATCGTCGCCCAGCTTGACCCCCACCTCCTCGTACGGGCGCTCCGGGTGCGGCCTCGACATCGACATCGCCATGTCGAGGTAGTCGGCGCCGGCCGCGAGCGCGGCGTCGAACAGCGGCAGCACGAAACGCGGGTCGGTGGCGTTCAGCAGCACGTCGCACCGGTGCTCGCGCAGCAGGGCGGTGACGGCGGCCCGGTCGGCGGCGTCGACTTCGGCCGCGGTGAACCTGGCGGCCCGCTCGCCCAGCGCGGCGACGGCCGCCTCGGCGCGGGGGAGGTCGTAGTCGGCGACGACGAGGTGGTCGAAGTACGGGCGGCGGGCGGCGATGCGGGTGATGGCGGTTCCCACGCCGCCGGCTCCGACGAGGAGGATGCGCATGACAATACGTCCCTTTTGAGGAGGTTTTGGTGGATTCAACCCCGGTATACTCGTCAACGTCAATGGCGTTGGCATAAGGCGCGCGGATGGCCAAGCGGGTGGTGCCCGAGTCGGCACGCAGGCGGCGGCGTCCCACCAAGCAGGGGCAGGTCCTCACGCACGGCCTCATCGTGGAGACCGCGCTGCGCATGCTGCGCGAGCACGGGGCCGCCGGGCTGAGCGCCCGCCGCCTCGGCCTCGCCCTCGGCGCCGACGCCAGCACGGTCTACCGCTACTTCCGCGGCATGGACGACCTGATCCTGGCGATCGCCGACGAGGTGTACGGCACCGCGATGGCCGGCTGGCGGCCCGCCGGCGACTGGCGCGCCGACCTGCGCGACCTGGGCCTGCGCATCCACCACGCTTACCTGGCCCACCCGCAGGCCGCGCTGCTGACCGCGAGCCGCGTGACCGGCCGTCCCAACGAGGTGGGCGGCGATGAGACCATCCTCGGCATCCTGCGCGGCGCCGGGTTCGCCGACCCGGACGCGGTGCGGATCTATCACGCCTTCATCGACCAGTGCCTGGCCTTCGCCATCCTGGACGCCGCCACGCTGGCCCTGCCGAAGGCGGCGCGGGAGGCCGACGAGGAGGTGTGGCGCGACACGTACGCGCGGCTGCCCGCCCGTACCCATCCGAACATCGCCGCGACGGCGCCGCTGCTGGTCGCCCAGATGAACGACAGCGCCTACCCGGCGGCCCTCGACATGCTGCTGTCGAGCGCGTCCGCGCAGCTCGGCCGGGACTCGTGATACTTCGGAGCTACGCCACGACGTGCGCTCCCCAGGGGGACGTGGACTACGGGCGGTGATCCATACCGTCGATGCCTGAGCACCGATTCCAGGCATTTCACGTTATGGAGGACACCGTCAATGGCGACCCGCTCGCGTGGCAGCCGCCCGCACCGCATCCTGTCCGCGGCGCTCATCGCCGCCGCGCTGGCAGGGCCCGTCACGGGCACGACCCGGCCGGAAGCGGTGCCCGCGCCCGTGCCCGCCCCCGTGCCGCCGCTGACCGCCGCGACGCCGGCCGCCCTCGCCCATCGGTACGCGGCCGGCCGCGCGGAGATCCAGGCGGCCGCGCGGGTGACGGTCCGGTACGGCCACCACTGGCGCGCCGCGCGGCTGGACGAGATGGCCGATCCCGCCCGGCACTTCCTGTCCTTCGACGGGCGCGACGGCGGTCGCGCGGTCGAGGTCCTCGGGGAACTCTCCCGTGCCGAGCGGATCGCCGTGCTCGTCCCCGGCGCGGGCATCAACCTGGACAAGTACGGACTCCTGCGGGGCCGCTCGCTGAGGCTGAAGGCCGCGCTGGACGACCGGTCGGCCGTGATCGCCTGGCTCGGGTACGCGACGCCGAGCAGCGTGAGCCTCCGGGTGGCCACCCCCGACGCCGCCGACGTGGCCGTACCCCGCCTGCGGGCCTTCGTGGCGCGCTTACGCGCGGTCCTGCCGGGCGCCCGCCTCACGCTCCTGTGCCACTCGTACGGCTCCGTGGTGTGCGGCCGGGCCGCGCCGGGGCTGGACGTCGCCGACATCGTCCTGTTCGGCAGCGCCGGCGCGGGCGTGGCCGACGCCGCGGCGATGCGCGGCCCCGCCGAGGTGTGGGCCGGGCGCACGGCGGGGGACTGGGTGGGGCGCCTGCCGCACGCGTCGATCGAGCTGTCGTCCGTGACGGTGGGGCTGGGCGCGGATCCGGTGTCGCCGGAGTTCGGGGCCCGGATCTTCGACGCGGGCGGGGGCGGGCACAGCGACTACCTGGCGAGCGGGTCGAGGGCGCTGGCGAGCATCGCCCGGATCGTGTCAGGACAGGCGGACGGCGATGCGTGAGCGGCGTGGTCCCCGTGTTCTGCGAACCGTTCATGCCGTTCGCGGCTTTCGCCAGCTCGCTGCCCGGCTCGACGCCGCGACGCCGCCCGGCCGTGACCGCGCCCTGGACGCCCTGCGCGCGCTGGCCATTCTCGGCGTGGTCGCCGGTCACTGGCTGGTGACGGCGCTCGTGGTGGACAGCGGCAGGCTCCGGGTGGCCAGCCCGCTGCGCCACCTGCCGGAGCTGGCCCCGCTCTCCTGGGTGTTCCAGACACTCGCGCTCTTCTTCCTGGTGGGCGGGCTGGTGGGGACGCGCGGGCACCTCCGGGCACGGGCGGAGGGCGTACCGTACGGGCGGTGGATCGCGGGGCGCGCCGGCCGGCTGTTCCGGCCGGTGGTCGCCGTGGTGGCGCTGTGGGGCGTCGTGGCCCTGGCGATGCTGGCCGGCGGGGCGGGCCTGGAGAGCGTGCGGGCGCTCGCCAAGCTGGTGCTGTCGCCGATGTGGTTCCTGCTGGTCTTCGCGGTGCTGACGGCGGCGACCCCGCTCGTGTCGAGGCTCCATCCGGTGTGGCCGCTCGCCGCCGTCGCCTGCGCCGACCTGGTCAGGTTCGGCGGGGGAGTGCTGCCCGGTCATGCGGAGGCGGCCGGGGACGCGGCCTGGGATCTGGTCGGAGACGTGGCCGGGCTGGTGGACGTGGCGGCCGGGGACCTGGCCCGGCTGGTCAACGTGGCGGCCGGGTGGCTGGTGCCGTACTGCCTGGGGGCGGCCTGGGCCCGTGGCCGCCTGCGGGGGCGCGCGACCGGCTGGGCGCTGCTGCTCGGCGGCTCGGCCACCGCCGGCGCGCTCGTCACCTGGGGCGGCTACCCCGGCACCATGGTCGGCGTGCCAGGGGCGCCGGTGTCGAACCTCGACCCGCCCTCCCTCGCCGCCGTGAGCTGGGGCCTCGCCCAGTGCGGCGCGGCGCTGCTGCTGCTCGGCCCGCTGCGGCGGCTGCTGCGCCGCCCGGCGGCCTGGGCCCCGGTCGCCCTGGTGAACCTCGCCTCGATGACCGTCTTCCTCTGGCACCAGACCGCCATGATCGCGGTCACCTCGATCGGCCTGCTCGTGGCGGGCCCGCCGTGGTCCGGGGACGCGGGCGGGACGCTGCCCGGCCTGCACACCCCACCCGACGGGGCCGGGTGGGTGCTCGCCCGGGTGGCCTGGCTCCCGGCGTTCGCGGTGGCGCTGCTGGTGTGCTGCGCCACGTTCCACGTGCACGAGCGGGGACGGCCACGGTCCAGGGGCCGTTACATGACGCCGTTAGGCTGGACGAGCGTGAGGGCGCGCGGGACGGAGGGCGAGGGCTGAATGGGCAGGCCCCGGAGCATCCTTCGCACCGTGCGCGCGGACCTGTGGAACCCGGCCGCCGACCCGCTGCCCCGCATGTCGCGCCCGCGCGCGCTGTCGCGGCTCCCGCACACCCTCGTCGTCCTGTACGCGCTGATCATGGGTATTTTCCCGAGCAGCGAGGGCATGGATCCCACGGTCCCCATGCTGGCCATGATGAGCGCGGCCGTCCTCGTGATCGCGATGTTCCGCCCGTTGCCCGCCTGGTGGGCCTCGATCGTCATCATGATCATCGGCGCCAGGACGGGGCTGACCTATCTCGGGGAGGCCCAGACCTTCCCCTGGATGGTGCCGGAGGCGCCGCTCCCAGGGGCACCTCACCCGAGATACGTGATCAACGAGGTGGTGGCGTTCCCATGGACGGGCTCCGGCATGGCCCTGCAGGCCGGAGTGCTCTTCCTGCTGGCACTCCGGGTGCGTCCCCGCGTCGCCGTCGAGACACTGCTGATCACCACCCTGGTGGCGGTCATGTGCGTGGTGTTCCTCCCGGAGTACAGCTCCGGTCATCCGGTGACGGCCCTGCCGGTCTACGCGTTCGCCGTCGCGGTCGGGGCCGGGGTGCGCATGCTCAGGACGACCCGTACCCGGCTGGAGGCCCAGCAGGAGCTGACCGCCGAGGAACGGGCCCGCCGTACGGTGCTGGAGGAGCGCAACAGGATCGCCCGAGAGCTGCACGACGTGGTCGCGCACCACATGTCGGTGATCTCCATCCAGGCGCAGGTCGCGCCGCACCTGGTGGACGACCCGTCCGACGAGCTCAGGGAGAACCTGGCGGGCATCCGGCAGAACGCCGTGGAGGCGCTGACCGAGCTGCGCCGCGTCCTCGGCCTGCTGCGCGCCCGTGACACCCCGGAGGACGCTCACAGGGCCGGGGCGGGGACTGGAGTCGGGACCGGGGCCGGACCGAGACCCGGAGCCGGGAACGGGACCGGGGCCGTGAATGTCGTGGGCCGTGACGCGCTCGGGTACTCGCTCGGGGACGCGCCTCAGCCCACGCTCGACCGGCTCGACGAACTGCTCGCGAACGTGCGCGGGGCGGGCGTCGCGCTCACCGCCGAGATCGCGGGCGAGCCGCGCCCGCTGTCGCCGGGAGTGGAGCTGTCGGCGTACAGGATCGTGCAGGAGGCGCTCAGCAACGCCATGCGCCACGCGCCCGGCGCGCCCGTGACGGTCCGGCTGCGCTACCGGCCCGACGCCCTCACCATCAGGGTCGTCAACGCCGCCCCCGGCGCCCCGCCGCCGCCCTCGCCCGGCGCCGGCCACGGGCTGCTCGGGATGCGGGAACGCGCGGCCATGCTGGGCGGCGACCTCGCCACCGGCCCCACGCCGGACGGCGGCTACGAAGTGAGCGTGTTCCTGCCCGTCGACTCGCAGAAAGGCATCGAAGCCACCTCATGACCAGTGTCCGCGTCCTCATCGCCGACGACCAGGTGATGGTCCGCCAGGGCTTCGCCGTGCTGCTCAACGCCGAGCCCGGCATCGAGGTCGTCGGCCAGGCCGTGAACGGCCTCGACGCCGTCGCCAAGGTCGCCGAGCTGAACCCCGACGTGGTGCTCATGGACGTGCGGATGCCCGAGCTGGGAGGCATCGAGGCGACCCGCCGCATCACCGGGCAGCCGGACGCGACCGTACGGGTGCTCGTCCTGACCACGTTCGACCTCGACGACTACGTCTACGAGGCGCTGCGCGCGGGCGCGTCCGGCTTCCTGCTCAAGGACGCGTCGGCGGCCGAGCTCGCCCACGCGGTCCGGGTCGTGGCGGCGGGGGACGCCCTGCTCTCGCCGAACGTCACCAAGCGCCTCATCACCGAGTTCTCCCGGATGAGCGGCGCGCCGCGCGCCCCGCTGAAGGAGCGCGTGGGCGACCTCACGGAGCGCGAGACCGAGGTCCTTTCGCTGGTCGCGCAGGGCCTGTCGAACGCGGAGATCGCCGAGGGCCTGGTGATCGCCGAGCAGACCGTCAAGACCCACGTGAGCAGGATCCTCCTCAAACTCGGGCTGCGCGACCGTACCCAGGCGGTGGTCTTCGCCTACGAAACGGGCCTGGTCCGCCCGTCGGGCTACTGATCGCCACGTCACGCCGGCGTTTCCGATCCGCCACGCCGGTTCGGTCGTGTGCTCAGGAGTAGAGGAGCTCGGGGCCGGCCAGGATCACCTCGTCGCGGCTCGAGGCAAGGAGGTCCGGGGTGAAGCCCGCGGTGCTGAAACAGGCTAGACGGGTCGATCGCGTGTCATATCCCCGCTGCGACAGAAGATCGCGGACGCGGCGCAGCCGTTCCACGTGCCCCGACCCCATGACCTCGCCCCACTTCGCCTCTCCCAGACAGAGCACTCGCCGCGGCCCTCCATCGGGTTGAGCCAGGACCACCACGTCGATCTCGTGGCTGGTCCGGCGCTCTTGATCATTGACCACGCCGTGACCGACTTCGCCGGGAATGTCGCCGAACATCTCAGCATCGGCGAAATCCGCGGCCCATGTTCGGCAGATCTCCTCGAAATGCGGGCCGACCACCCCACTCATGAATCGACCCTTGCTCCGGGCCCACACCCGGTCCGCTCGCCTACGTTCGAGCTCTCGCCAGGCCGGTCGCATGATCGTGTGATAAAAGGTGACCAATGGTTCCGTGACGCGATAGAGCGGTCGGGCCGCCCGCAGCATGTCAGGGGACTTGGCCAGCAAACCCGCGTCTTCCAGGACGGTCAAGGGGTGGCTGATCTCGGTGGCCTTGCGGCCGATGTAGCCGGCGATGCCGCCACGTGACGCATTGCCCTCGGCCACCGCCGCCAGGACGGAGTGGTAGAGGGCGGAGTCACGTAGGTCCGGCTCCTCCGCCAGGAGATAGCGGGCCTCCCGGAAGAGGGGACGTGCGGGATTCAGCACCGCGCGCTCGACCCAGTCATCGAAGTCGGCAAGTGAACGGGGAGCGTCATCGCGTACGTACTCCCGACGGTATGCGGGGGTGCCGCCGACGACGGCATGTGTCAGCAGTGCGAGCCGGGGATCGCTGATCTGCCAGAACTCGGCGGCCACCTGGTAGTCCAGAGTGGGCACGACCAGCTCGAGCCCCGCCCTGCCGCGCAAGGGGGCGTCACCCGACAGTAGCGAACCCATGAACGACAGTGCAGAACCGCACAGAATCAGGCGAATCGGCGATCCTCCTCTGCGCCGACGCAAGTCCAGGGCGGCCTGGAGTATGGAGGGCAGCTCACGCGAGCCTTTGACGAGATAGGGAAACTCGTCGATCACTACAGGAAGGGGTGTTGAGGTCTCCAGATCGAGAATCGCGTCGATGATCGCACGCCATGAGGTGAAGCGCAGCGGCGCCGGGCTGCCGACTCTGGCGGCCAGGAGCTCGCCGATCAGGTGGAAATGCTCGGCCGGAACGGCCTCGGTGCCCTCGATGTAAACGCCGCCGGTCGCCTCGCACAGCGAACCCAGCAACAACGTCTTCCCTTGGCGTCGCCTTCCTGAGACGACGCCGAGTGTGGGGAACGGTGAGTCGTCTTGGATGAAGTTGACCAACTCGGCCCATTCGGCCTCGCGATCGAAGATTTCCGGCGGCTTGACCAGGGACACTCGCCAAATATAGAACTACGCTTATTATAACTCAAGTTCTACATTGATTCTGGGTGCTTCTGGGCGAGGCGTTTGCCCAGGCCGGCGAGGGATTCGTCGGCCATGAGCGCCGGCAGGCTCGGGGCGTCCGCGTCGATCTGGCGGAGCACAGCCGGCTGCCCGCCCAGGAACCGGGTCCACGCCCGGAGCACCTCCGGCATCGCCGCGATCCCGGCCTCCGACAGGATGGCCTCCCTCGGCAACCACGAGGTCAGGAACTGGGCGGCCCTCGCCGGGCTCCACCACAGAGGACGATCGCCGACGAACTCGACCAGCTTCCCGAACGCCTCCCGCGCGCCGGGCAGCTCCGGCAGCTCCTGGAACCGGCTCACCGCGTCGTCGGGCGCCGGCCGTACGAGGTCGGGCACCGCGCGGGCCCGCGAGAGCGCGATGGGCCGGACGGCGGGCAGCGTGTCCGCCACCAGCGCGCCCATGATCCGATCGCCCAGCTCGAACGCGTCCAGCACCCGCCCCGCGACCGTCCCCGGCTCCTCGGCCCGCAGGTTCAGGTCGTCGAGGAACTTCACCTCCTCGACCACCGCGTCGACGGCCAGCCCGCCGTTCACCTGGTCGATCCCGACGACGAGGAGGTGCGGCTCCTTGCCGTTCTCGTAGCGGAAGGACAGGGCGGCGAGGGTCTGCTCGCCGTACGGGTCGGCGGGGCCGTACCAGGCGCCCTCGCACGTCACCCGCCCCATGCGCCGCACCCACCCGGGGAGCGTCTCCAGCACGCCGTCCGCGGCACGCGCGAAGAGCGCGTCATCCACCGGCTCTCCAGGCGCCGCCCCTTCACCGGTGGCTGCATGGGCGCCCGCCCCGGCCTCCGTCTCCGCGCCCGCGCCCTTGACCGCGGCCAGGGCGGCGAGAGTGAGACGTGCCTCAGTGCCGCCGTCCTCGGCGAGTCGCCGCAGGAACGGCTCCACTTCGCCCTGCTCAAGGCCGGCCATGAGCCGCGCCGCCCACAACTCGGTCCGCAGCGGCGACCGCCACCTGAGGAGGTCACGGGCCTGGCTGATCACCGTGGTAAACGCTGTCGTGCTCACCATTCGACCGTACCGTTCCCACCCGCCACGGACACCGGCCGACGCGTGCCCCCTGTCCGCCACCCACCCTTGCGCGCTCATCCGGCACCACCCGCCCGGCCGCACGTCCGACACTCGCCCGGTGCTCGTGCGGCGCTTGCCCGGCGCCCGTGGCACCCGCCCGGGGTGCTCGTCCAGCACTCGCGCGGCATCCGTGCGGCCCTTGCTCGGCGCCTGTGGCATCTGTCCGAGGCCTCTGCGGCGCGCACCCCGGGTGGTGCGGTGGCCGCGTGGGTGGGTCACGCGGCCAGCACATCGTGTGAGCGTGCGCCGACAAGGCTCCCCGCGATGAACGGGGCCGTTGCGGGGCTAGTTGTTGCCGGTCAGGCCCGCCTTGCGGAGGGCTTCGGCCATGGCGCCCGTGGGTGCCGGGCGGTCCTGGCGGCGCCCGCCGCGCTGGCCGTCGCCCCGGCCGCGCTGGCCGCCGTCGCCGCCCCTGCCTCCGTCGCCCCCGCGACCGTAGCCGCCGCGGCCGCCGTCACCTCGGCCCTCGCCGCCGCGACCGCCGTTGCCGCCCCGGCTGTTGCCGTCGCCTCGGCCGTTGCCGCCCGGGCCGCCGTCTCCGCGCCGGCCCTCGCCGCCGCGCCCGCCCTCGCCACTGCGGGTGTCGCCGCCGCGCCCGTCGCCGTTGCGGCGGCCGGAGGTGCGAGGGCCGTTGCCGGACCCGTCGCCGCGAGGGCCGTCGCCTCGGCCCGCGCCCCTCCGGGGGCCGTCGCCCTGCGTGCGGGCCGTCGTCTCGTCCTCCAGGCGCAGGGTCAGGGAGATGCGCTTGCGGGGGATGTCGACGTCGAGGACCTTGACGCGGACGATGTCGCCCGGCTTGACCACGTCGCGCGGATCCTTCACGAAATTGCGGGACATGGCCGAGACGTGGACCAGGCCGTCCTGGTGGACGCCGACGTCCACGAAGGCACCGAAGGCGGCCACGTTGGTGACCACGCCCTCCAGGATCATGCCCGAGCTCAGGTCGGAGATCTTCTCGACCCCCTCCTTGAAGGTGGCGGTCTTGAAGGCGGGCCGCGGGTCGCGGCCGGGCTTCTCCAGCTCCCGCAGGATGTCGGTGACCGTCGGCAGGCCGAAGGTGTCGTCCGTGAAGGCCTCCGGCTTCATGGCGCGCAGCGCCGCGGTGTTGCCGATCAGGGACTTGAGGTCGGCCTTGGCCGCCGTGAGGATGCGGCGGACCACCGGGTAGGCCTCCGGGTGCACGCTCGACACGTCGAGCGGGTCGTCGCCCCCGCGGATGCGCAGGAAGCCCGCGCACTGCTCGAACGCCTTGGGACCCAGCCGGGGGACGCTCTTGAGCGCGCCCCGTGTCCGGAAGGGGCCGTTGGCGTCGCGGTGGCGGACGATGCTCTCGGCCAGCGTGGAGCCGATGCCGGACACGCGGGTGAGCAGCGGCGCCGACGCGGTGTTGACGTCGACCCCGACGGCGTTGACGCAGTCTTCGACCACCGCGTCGAGCGAGCGGGACAGCTTGGACTCGGCCAGGTCGTGCTGGTATTGGCCGACGCCGATCGACTTGGGGTCGATCTTGACGAGCTCGGCCAGCGGGTCCTGGAGCCTGCGGGCGATGGACACGGCGCCGCGCAGGGACACGTCGAGCTCGGGCAGCTCCTGCGACGCGTACGGCGACGCGGAGTAGACGGACGCCCCGGCCTCCGAGACGACGATCTTGGTGATCGACGGCATGTGCTTGACCAGCTCGGCGGCCAGCCGGTCGGTCTCGCGCGAGGCGGTGCCGTTGCCGATGGCGATCAGCTCGACCCCGTGGCGCTGTGCGAGCGCGCCGAGGACGGCCAGCGACTGGTCCCACTGCCGCTTGGGCTCGTGGGGATAGATCGTCGCGGTCTCGACGACCTTGCCCGTGGCGTCGACCACGGCGACCTTCACGCCCGTGCGCAGGCCCGGGTCGAGGCCCATGGTGGGACGGCTGCCGGCGGGCGCGGCGAGCAGCAGGTCGCGCAGGTTGGCCGCGAACACCCGCACCGCCTCGTCCTCGGCCGCCTGCCAGAGCCGCATCCGCAGGTCGATGCCGAGATGCACGAGGATGCGGGTGCGCCAGGCCCAGCGCACGGTCTCGGCCAGCCACTTGTCGGCCGGGCGGCCCTGGTCGGAGATGCCGAAGCGGGAGGCGACGCGCAGCTCGTAGTCGGGGCTGTCGTCGGGCTCCAGCGTGACCGACAGCACCTCCTCCTTCTCGCCCCTGAACATCGCGAGGATCCGGTGCGAGGGCAGCTTCGTGAACGGCTCGCCGAACTCGAAGTAGTCGGAGAACTTGGCCCCCGCCTCCTCCTTGCCCTCGCGGACCTTCGACACCAGCCGCCCGCGGTTCCACAGCTGCTCGCGCAGCCCGCCGATCAGGTCGGCGTCTTCGGCGAACCGCTCGATGAGGATCGCCCTGGCGCCCTCGAGCGCGGCGCCCGCGTCGGCCACGCCCTCGGTGACGAAGCCCTCGGCCGTGGCGGCGGGGTCGAGCGTCGGGTCGGCGAGCAGCTGGTCGGCCAGCGGCTCCAGACCGAGCTCGCGGGCGATCTGCGCCTTGGTGCGCCGCTTGGGCTTGTAGGGCAGGTAGATGTCCTCGAGCCTGGCCTTGGTCTCGGCCGCCATGATCTGCTCGCGCAGCTCGTCGTCGAGCTTGCCCTGAGACTCGATCGACTCGAGGATCGCCGCCCTGCGCTCCTCCAGCTCGCGCAGGTAGCGCAGGCGCTCTTCGAGCGTGCGCAGCTGCGCGTCGTCGAGGGCGCCGGTGGCCTCCTTGCGGTATCGCGCGATGAACGGCACGGTCGCGCCGCCGTCGAGCAGCTCGACCGCCGCCTGCACCTGGCCGTCGCGCACCCCGAGCTCCGCCGCGATCCGCTGGTGAATAGAGAGCACTTGCCTGCCTTTCGATGGTCCCGCCGGTCAATTGTGCAGGACGACGCCGTCTTTCATGACCAGAGTCCGCGAAGGGTGAACGACCACCGCCTCCGCCGCGCCGCCGCACGGCACGACGACCAGGTCGGCCCGGTCGCCCGGGGACAGGCCGTACGACTCCAGCCCGAGCGCGCGGGCCCCGCCGTAGGTGGCGGCCTCCAGCGCCAGCTCGATGTCCTCATCCCTGCGGAACGTGCTGCGGTAGGCGACGTGCATCGCCCGCTCCAGCATGTCGCCGCTGCCGTAGGGGCCCCACAGGTCGCGGATGCCGTCGTGGCCGCAGGCGACCGTGACCCCGGCCGCCCGCAGCCGCTTGATCGGCGGCACGGGGAAGCTGTAGACGGCCGCTGTCGCGATGGCGACGCCCGCCTCGGCGAAGCCCTCGATCAGGCGGCCCTGGTGGGTGTCGTCGAGCTGGCCCAGCGCGTAGGCGTGGCTTACTGTCACCCGGCCGCCCAGCCCCAGCGCCCTGGTGCGCTCGGTGATCAGCTCGAGCTCCCACCCGCCTAACGTGCCGCCGTCGTGCAGGTGCAGGTCGAGATGGGCGTCGTAGCGCTCGGCCAGGCCGAAGACCAGGTCGAGGTGGCGTACGGGGTCGCGGTCGATGCCCGCCGGGTCGAGACCGCCGACCGCCTCCACGCCGCCCTTCAGCGCCTCTTCGAGCAGCTCGGCCGTGCCGGGATTGATCAGGACGCCGTGCTGGGGGAAGGCCACCTGGCGCACCTCGACGGGGACGGCCGCGGCGGCTTCGAGCACGGCCTCCACGCCGCGCAACCCCACCTCGGGGTCGATGTCGGTGTGGGTGCGGACGTGGGACGTGCCCGCCGCGCTCATGCGCTCCAGCAGCGCGCGGATCCGCTCGGGGCTCGGCACGCCCAGCTCCGCGCGGCGACCGAGGTCGTTGCCGATGCGCCCGGCCAGCGTGTCGTCGGCCGAATGGGGCACCCAGGGGCCGCCGTAGAGGGTCTTGTCGAGGTGGCAGTGCGCCTCGACGAGGCCGGGCAGCACGAGCTGCCCCGCGATGTCGACGACCTGGGCGCCGGGCGCGTCGATGCCCTGGCGGACGAGGTGGATCCGCCCGTCGCGGACCAGGAGGTCGGCGGGGGCGTCGAGCCCCCAGGGGAGCCCGCCGCGGAGCAGCACGTCGGTCATGGCAAGCACCCTAAACGGCGGCACCGACGTTTTCCGCTGACCGGCGAGGATGGGTCGTGCTCACCCGAGGCGACGCGTTACGCGCGCGGCCCGGCGAAAGGCGCATGCCCGCGACAAGCCCCGCGAAAGGCACATGCCCGTAACAAGCCCCGTGAAAGGTGCGGGGGCCTTGGGGAAGGGGGCTACGCCGGGCGGCCCGCGAAAAGCTCCAGGTGGTAGCAGTGTCGGCAGCGATAGGCGTCGATTTGCCACTTCGGCCGGCCCACCAGCTTGGCACCCCCGAAGAAGGTCCCGCGCTCCAGCGCGCCCTCGACCCACCTGGCGAACCCCGAGGAACTCGGGCCCGTCTCCATGATGAACCCGATCTCCAACCCCTCCTGGCCGCAGTGCGTGCAGTGTAAATTCGGCATGGCCGTACAGGGTAGTCAGATCTCGTCGAGATGGGAGACGTTCGCCACGTCGGCGGCGTCGGTGCTCGGCCGTCCCTCCAGCCAGGCGTCGAGGATCTCGTCGAGCACCACGTCGGACGTGAGCCGGAGGCTGAGCGCCAGCACGTTGGCGTCGTTCCACTTCCGTGCCCCGTCGGCGGTGTAGGCGTCGACGCACAGCGCCGCGCGGACGCCGGGCACCTTGTTGGCGGCGATCGACGCTCCCGTGCCGGTCCAGCAGCAGACCACCGCCTGGTCGGCCCGGCCCTCGCTCACGTCGCGGGCGGCCAGCTCGCAGGCCCACGCCCAGTCGGCGCGCTCGTCGGGGCTGAGGGCCCCGTGCGTCACGACCTCGTGCCCTCTCCTGCGCAGCTCCGCCACGACCCGTGCCGCCACGCCGTCCGTGCTGTCGGCGGCCACCGATATCCGCATGCGACCTCCCGTTCCGATCTCCAGGTGTACCAGCAGCGGTCCTGGAGTGGCGAGACGGGATGAAATGTGCTTGGTTGAGTCGCCATATGAGCATCGATGTAAGCGATATACCCGCTCTTGCCCGGGGTTGTGCCGTTCTGGGCACCGGAGGCGGCGGTGACGTGCGTACGGGCTCCCTGGCGGCGATCGGGGCCATCCGCGAGCACGGCGAGGTGCCGCTGGTCCACCTGGACGACCTGTCCGACGACGCGCTGATCGTGCCGCTGTCCGGCATCGGCGCCCCGACGGTCAGCCACGAGATGATCCACAGCGCCGACGAGCCCAAGCGCATCGCCGAGGAGATCGAGCGCCTCTTCGGCCGGCCCCCCAGCGCGATCATGTCCTCCGAGATCGGCGGCTCGAACGGCGTGATCCCCGTCGCCTGGGCCGCCCAGCTCGGGTTGCCGCTGCTCGACGCCGACGGCATGGGCCGGGCGTTCCCCGAGGTCCAGATGGTGTCCATGTACGTGGCGGGGCTCCCGGCCGACCTGGTGATCATGTCGGACATCGTGGGAAACGTGGTGACCATCCGCCCGATCGACGGCCTCTGGTCGGAGCGCCTCGCCCGCGCGGTGTGCGTGGCGGCGGGCTCGTCCGCGCTGATGGCCGACTACGTCCTCACCGCCGCACGGGCCAGGGGCGCGGTCATCGAGGGTACGGTCACCCGCGCGATCGAGGTCGGCAGGGCCACGGAGGGCGCGGCCGACCCGCTCGGCGCGCTCCAGGACCGGCTCGGCGCCGCCCGCCTGATCACCGGCAAGCTGACGGACGTGGAACGGCGCACCACGGGCGGCTTCGTCAGGGGGACGGCCACGATCGAGGGCACCGGGGCCGAGCGGGGCCGCCGCCTCACCCTGGAGCTGCAGAACGAGAACCTCGTCGCCCTGGAGGACGGCCGGGTGCGGGCCATGGTTCCCGACCTCATCACCGTCGTGGACACCGAGACGGCCGCCGCCATCCAGACCGAGGCCCTCAGGTACGGCCAGCGCGTCACGGTGCTCGCCTGGCCGTGCGACCCGCTCTGGCGCACCCCCAAGGGCCTGGAGACGGCCGGGCCGCGGGCCTTCGGCTACGACCTGGACTACGTACCCGTCGAGGAGCTGATCGCCCATGGCTGACCTGCCGGACCTGCGGATCGGCATCGACGTCGGCGGCACGAACACCGACGCGGTCGCGCTCGACGCCGAGGGCCGGGTGGTCGCCAAGGCCAAGCGCCCGACCACCCCTGACGTGACCGAGGGCCTGCGGGCGGCGCTCGACGCGGTGCTCGCCGAGCTGGGCCAGGGACAGGACCGGGTCGGACGGGTCATGCTCGGCACCACGCACGCCACCAACGCGATCCTGGAGCGCAGGAACCTCGGCCGCGTCGCCGTGCTCCGGCTCGGCGCGCCCGCCACCACCTCCGTGCCCCCGCTGTCGGGCTGGCCGGACGACCTGCGCGCGGCCGTCTCGGCGGGCGAGGCGATCGTGCCCGGAGGCCACTACGTCGACGGCCGCGAGATCGGCCCGCCCGGGCTCGACGCCGTACGCCGCTTCCTGGACGCCGCCCTGAACGCGGCCGCGGCCGACGCCGTGGCCGTCACCAGCGTGTTCAGCCCCGCCAGCGGCGAGCACGAGCGGGCCGTGGAAGAGCTGGTCAAGGCGGAGTACGGCCTGCCGGTCTCGGTGAGCCACGAGATCGGCTCGCTCGGCCTGCTCGAACGCGAGAACGCCACCGTACTCAACGCCGCCCTGTACGGCGTCGCCGCCCACGTGACCGAGGCCCTGGTCACCGCGCTGGCCGAACGGGGCCTGGGCGCCCGGCCGTACCTGGCGCAGAACGACGGCACCCTCATGACGCTGGAGCACGCCGCGCGCCTGCCGGTCTCCACGATCGGCTCGGGCCCGGCCAACTCCCTGCGCGGGGCCGCGTACCTGTCAGGCGTGCGGGACGCGATCGTGGTGGACGTGGGCGGCACGTCCACCGACCTCGGCGTGCTGGCCGGCGGCTTCCCGAGGGAGTCGGCGGCGGCGGTCGAGATCGGCGGGGTGCTGACCAACTTCCGGATGCCCGACATCCTGGCCATCGCGCTCGGCGGCGGGACGGTGGTGCGGAGCGGCGGCGTCGGCCCCGACTCGGTCGGCTACCGCATCGCCGGGGAGGCGCTCGTGTTCGGCGGGTCCACGGCGACGATGACCGACGCCGCCGTGGCGGCGGGACGGAGCCCGCGCGAGGCGGACGGTTGGCACGAGCGCCTGCGAACGGCCGTCGAGGCGGGCGACGTGCCGGAGAGCACCCTGAAGAGGGCGGTGGCCGTCGCGGACGAGATGGTCATCGACGCGGTGGACCGGATGGCCCTCGGCAGGACCGACCGGCCCCTGGTCGCGGTGGGTGGCGGGGCCTTCCTGCTACCCGACGACATCCCCGGCGCGAGCCGGGTCGTCCGCCCCGAGCACGCCGAGGTCGCCAACGCCGTGGGCGCCGCCATCGCACTCGCGAGCGGCAGAGTGGATACGATCTTGCCTACGGGAGATAGCCGGACAGATGCGATCGAAAGGGCCAAGGAGGAGGCGGCGGCGCGGGCCGTGGCGGCGGGGGCCGATCCCTCCGGCGTCGAGATCGTGGACCTCATCGAGGTGCCGCTGAGCTACCTCTCCGAGCCCGCCGTGCGGATACACGTCAAAGCAGCCGGACCCCTCGCCCGGTGAAAGATCGAAAGGATCCCCCCACCATGCGCTGGCACAAGCGTCTGCTCGTCGCCGGGGTCACCGGTGCCTTGGCCCTGACCGCATCCGCGTGCGCGGGCGGCCAGGTGCGGGGCGCCGGCGGGACCCCGGAACCGGCGGCGAGCAGCGGCGGTCAGCCGGCGGCCACGCCGGCCGCGCAGGCCAACGACAGCACGTTCGTCTACGCCCCCAACCTGGACGTCGTCACCGACTGGGACCCGGCGACCTCCTACTCCAACGAACTCGTCGCCCTGCAGAACATCTACGAGGGCCTGACCAGGTACGACTCGCAGGAGCGCAAGGCCGTGCCGCGCCTCGCCACCGAGTGGACCTCGGCGGACGGCGGCAAGGAGTGGACGTTCAAGCTGCGGCAGGACGTCACGTTCCACTCCGGTGCCAAGCTCGACGCCGAGGCCGCCAAGAAGGCCATCGAGCGGACCATCGACAAGAAGGGCGGCGCGGCCTACATCTGGGACTCGGTCAAGACGATCGAGGCGGTGGACCCGTCCACGCTGAAGTTCACCCTCAAGTACCCCACGCCGCTCGACCTCGTCGCCTCCTCCGCCTACGCCGCCTACATCTACGACGTGGACGCCGTGGACAAGGACGGCAAGTCGGACGCGGGCACCGGCCCGTACACGATCGACTCCTGGCAGAAGGGCAAGGAGACCGAGCTCACGCTGAAGGCGTACGAGGACTACTGGGGCGGCTGGAAGCCGGAGCAGTACAAGAAGGTCGCCTTCCGCGTCACCCCGGAGATCACCACGGCCTGGCAGCTCCTGCAGAAGGGCGAGGTCAACTTCGTCCAGCGCCTGAACCCGCAGCTCTTCGAGCAGGCCGGGGCGACCCCCGACGTCCAGACGGCCTCCTCGCCGTCGTTCCAGAACCTGCTGGTCCTGTTCAACACCGCCAAGGGCCCGCTGAAGGACGCCAGGATCCGGCAGGCGCTGCAGTACGCGATCGACTACGACGGCCTGGTGGCGGCGCTGAAGGGCTCCGGCCAGAAGGCCAGCGGCCTGGTGCCGGAGGGCCTGCTCGGCCACGTCTCCGGCATGGAGCCCAAGCAGGACCTGCCCAAGGCGCAGGAGCTGCTGGCCGAGGCCGGGTACGGCCCCGACAACCCCGAGCTGAAGCTCACGCTCACCTACGCCCAGGGCGACGAGGACCAGAAGCTGCTCGTCACGCTGCTCAGCTCGGCGCTCAAGGGCGTGAACGTGACGCTGCAGGCCAAGCCCATGTCGTGGGGCGCGCAGTGGGACCTGGGCAAGAAGCAGGGTCAGGACATCTTCGTCATGTACTGGTATCCGGACTATCCGGATGCCTACTCCTGGTTCCTCAACGTCTTCAAGAGCGAGGACGAGCCGCAGTTCAACCTGTCGTACCTGAAGGACTCCGGCATCGACGCGCAGATCGACTCGCTGCCGGAGCTCACGGCCACCGACCAGCTCAAGGCCGACCAGGCCTACCAGGACCTGCAGAAGGAGATCATCCAGGAGCAGGCGGCGGTCGCGGTGCCGTACGTGCAGAAATACTCCCGCGCCCTCACGGCGGACGTCGAGGGATACGTGGACAATCCCGCCTATCCCAACGTGGTCTTCTTCTACGACCTCAAGCGTAAAAGCTGACCCATGCTGCGCTACCTGATCCGCCGGCTCGGCCAGGCCCTCCTGGTCGTGGCCGGCGTGGTGGTGCTCACGTTCGTCATCATGCGGCTGGTGCCGGGGGATCCGGCGGTCGCGTTCACGGGGCCGAAGGCCACGCCCGAGGAGCTGGCCGCCGCGCACCGGCGGTTCGGGCTCGACGACCCGATCCCCGTGCAGCTGCTCGACTACGTGCGCGACCTGCTCTCCGGGGACTGGGGCATCAGCCTGCACACCAAGCAACCGGTGCGCGACGACCTCTACCTCGCGTTCCCCGCCTCTCTGGAGCTGGTCGGTACGGCTCTGGTCATCGCGGTCGTCGTGGGCATCCCGGTCGGAGTGCTCGCCGCCCGCTTCAAGACGAAATTTCCGGATATCGGGGTACGGCTCGGCAGCGTGCTGGCCGTCTCCATCCCGGTCTTCTGGCTGGCCCTGGCCCTGCAACTGGTCTTCGCCAGCACCCTCGACTGGTTCCCGATCGCGGGCGAGTACGACGGCGAGCTCGACACCACCAGCCCGCTCACCCTCTGGACCAACATCACCATCGTCGACGCCCTCATCACCGGCAACTGGCCCATCTTCACCAGCACCCTCCACCACCTGGTGCTGCCCGCGCTGGTCGTGGCCGCGTACCCGACGGGCGTGATCGCCCAGATGACCAGGGCCGCGCTCATCGAGGAGGGCGGCCAGGACCACACCAGGCTGGAACGCGCGCTCGGCTTCGGCGAGACGTCCATCCTGACCAGGTTCGCCCTGAGACCCGCGCTCAACCCGGTCCTGTCGCTGATCGCCCTGGTCTTCGCCTACTCCCTCGTCAACGGCTTCCTGGTCGAGGCCATCTTCAACTGGCCGGGCCTCGGCCGTTACGCCGCCGACTCCATCCGCTCCCTGGACACCCCGGCCATCGCGGGCGTCACGCTGCTGGTGGCCGTGATGTACGTGCTGGCCAACCTGGTCGTGGACATCCTCCAGGGCTTCGTCGACCCGCGAACGAGGGCACGATGACCGAAGCAGCCCCGGCAGAGGTCCGCCTGCGCCGCACCCTGCCCAGGATCCCCGACCGGTTCGCCGCGCTCGGCGCGGTCCTCATCGTGCTCATCGTCCTGGCCGCGATCTTCGCGCCGTGGCTGGCCCCGTACCCGGCGGACCAGCTCAACCCGGTGGAGGCGGTGCGGCCGCCGAGCGGCGCGCACTGGTTCGGGACCGACCAGGTCGGCCGCGACGTCCTCACGAGGGTCCTGTACGGCGGGCGCACCTCGCTGTTCATCGCGGTCGCGGTCCTCGCCGCGTCGTCGGCGGTCGGGGTCACGCTCGGCGTGGTCGCCGGGTACGCCGGCGGCTGGGTCAGGGACGTGATCATGCGGATCACGGACGTGTTCCTGGCCTTCCCCGCGCTGCTGCTCTCACTCGCCCTGGCCATGGTGCTGCAGCCCAGCGTGAACACCGTGATCCTGGCCCTCGCGGTGACGTGGTGGCCCTGGTACGCCCGGCTCGCCGCCGCCTCGGCCGCCTCGATCGCCACCCGCGGTTACGTGGACGCCGCCCGCTGCCTGGGCGTGCCGGCGCCGCGGATCGTGCTGCGGCACGTGCTCCCGAACTCCCTCACCCCCGTCCTGGTCCAGCTCTCCCTGGACGCGGGCGGCGTGCTCCTGATCTCGGCGGCGCTGTCGTACCTCGGGCTGGGGGCGCAGGAGCCGACGGCGGAGTGGGGGCTGATGGTGCAGGAGGGGCAGACGCTCTTCACCACGAACTGGTGGGTGGCCATGTTCCCCGGCCTGGCGATCATGGTGACGGCGTTCGCGTTCAACGTGCTGGGCGAGGGGCTGCGCAACGCGCTCGACCACCGCAGTGGAGGAGCTCGGCGGGAGAGGGCGGAGCCGGCGAGTGCAGAAGCGGCCGCGAGGGTGGTCAAGTGATCGAGGTGCGTGATCTCAAGGTGCGCTACGGCGCGCGGGTCGTGGCCGACGTGCCCGAGCTGGACGTGGGGGAGGGGGAGTGCGTCGCGATCGTGGGGGAGAGCGGTTCGGGCAAGTCGACCACGCTGCTCTCCCTGCTCGGCCTCACCCAAGATGCCGAAATTTCAGGACATGTACGGGTGTGCGGGGTGGACGTCCTGACCGCCTCGCCGCGCCGCCTCCGCGAGATCAGGGGCGCCAGGGCGGCTCTCGTCATGCAGTCACCCCAGGCCGCCCTCAGCCCCGCCACCCGCCTCGGCGTCCTGATGCGCCGGGCGCTCAAACTCCACGGCGTCGGCACCGCCCCATCAGCCGGGGGGACGCCGGACGAGATCATGGACAGGGCCGTGGAGGCGGTCATGCTCGACCGTGAAATCCTCCGCCGCTACCCCCACGAGATCTCCGGCGGCCAGGCGCAGCGCTTCGCCATCGCGCTGGCCATCGCCCTGGGCGCCGAGGTGATCCTGGCCGACGAGCCCACGAGCGCGCTCGACGTGACCGTGCAGGCCGAGGTGGTCGCCGTGCTGCGCGGGCTGCGCGAGGAGCGCGGTCTCGCGCTGCTGCTGGTCTCCCATGACCTGGCCCTGGTCTCGACGATCGCCGACCGGGTGCTGGTCATGAAGGACGGCGCGGTGGTGGAGTCGGGGCCGGCCGCTCGGGTGCTGGCCGAGCCGTCCCATCCGTACACGCGCGAGCTGCTGGAGGCGCTGCCGTGACCATGCTCAGGGCCGAGCGGGTGACGCTCGGGTACGGCCGGCGCGCGGTCGTGCACGACGTGACCCTGGACATCACCGAGGGCGGTGTCGGACTGATCGGGGAGAGCGGCTCGGGCAAGACGACGCTGGCACGCGCGTTCCTGGGCCTCCTCACCCCCATGTCCGGAAATATCTGGTACGGCGACCAAACCCTGAAAAAGGCGGACCTGAGGAAGTTCCGGAAGGACGTCCAGCCCGTCTTCCAGGCCGAGGCCCTCGACCCCAGGATGCGCATCGGCACCTCCATCGCGGAAGGGCTGCCCAGAAGCGCCCGATCACGAGTGGGGGAGCTGCTGGAACAGGTCGGCCTGGACCCGGACCTGGCCGCCCGCAGGCCGCACCAGCTCTCCGGCGGCCAGCGCCAGCGCGTCGTCATCGCCAGGGCCCTGGCCGTCGGCCCCCGCCTGCTCATCCTGGACGAGCCGACCAGCGCGCTCGACGTCACCGTCCAGGCCAGGATCCTCGACCTGCTGGCCTCCCTCGACACCGAGCGCCTGCTCATCACCCACAACCTCGCCGTCGTGGAGCGGCTCTGCCGCACCTCGCACGTGCTCTTCGCGGGCCGCGTGGTGGAGTCGGGCCCCACGGCCGACCTGCTCGCCGCGCCGGCCCACCCGTACACGAAGGCCCTGCGCGACGCCGTGCCGAGGCTGGGCGGCGCCCCGCCCGAGGCCAGGGGCAGGACCGAGGCCGTGCCGGCGCCGAGCGGGTGCCCGTACAGGCTGCGCTGCCCGCTGGCCGCGCCGGAGTGCGAGCGCCCGCCCGCGCTCCGGGACCTGGGCGGCCGTCAGGCCGCCTGCCATCGGGCGGAGGAGGTCCTCACCTGACGAGGGGCTGAAGGTGTGAGCAGAGGTCGTCGGACAGCTTCGCCATCAACCTGGACAGGTCCGCTCGATCCTCTTCGGACCACTCGGCGAGCGCGCCCTCGAACCAGTCGGTGGTGACCCGCCGGCACCGGCCCGCGACCTCGGCCCCCTCCTCGGTGAGCGTGACCCGCCAGGCCCTGCCGTCATCGGGGTCGCGTACGCGCCGGACCAGGTCGCGCTGCTCCAGCGAGGTGACGTGCCTGGTGACGTGAGGGCTCTCCACCTGCAGGCCTTCGGCGATCGCGCCGATCCTGCGCGGCTCGCCCGCGTCCAGCAGATGGACGAGGATCTGCACGTCCGGCCGGTCGAGCCGGACGCCCGCGGCCTCGGTGAGCCGATCGTGCGTCTTGGCGCGGTTGAGCGTGGTCACCAGCCTGCGGAACGCCACAACCGTCCTCTGGAGATCTTCGTCCATCCGATTTGCTTACCTAACTTAAGTATGTATCATCGTGACTCGTTTACTTACCCAAGTTATCTAAAGGAGCCGTCATGGCGACAGTGGTCGCGTCCGCACCACGCGAGACGTCCACTCGAAACCCCTGGCCCGCGGTGATCTCCCTGGCCTTCGCCGCATCCATCGCCGCCTTGCAGAACACCGCGGTGGTCCCCTTGCTTCCCGTGCTCCAGCGCGAGCTGCACGCCTCGCTCTCCGCCGTCACCTGGACGCTCACGCTGAGCCTGCTGGTGGCGGCGGTCGCCACGCCGTTGCTGGCCCGCTTCGGCGACATGTACGGCAGGCGCCCCATGATCCTCGGCGCCCTGGCCCTCCTGGTGGTCGGCTCGGTCATGGCGGCGCTGGCGACCTCGCTGACCTGGTTGATCGTGGCGAGGGTGCTGCAGGGAGCGGTGTCCGCGCTGGTGCCGCTGTCCATCGGGGTGGCGCGCGGCCTGCTGCCCAGGGACCAGCTGGCGACCGGCATCGGGGTGATCAGCGCGACGATGGGCTTCGGCAGCGGTGGCGGGATGATCCTGGCCGGGCTCGCGTCCGGCGACTTCCACCTGGTCTTCTGGATCACCGGCGGCATCTCGCTGGTGGCGCTCGTGATCGTGGCCTTCCTCGTACGCGACGATGCCCCGGCCGGCAGGGGCCGCCCCGACCTGATCGGCGCGGCCCTGCTGGCAGCCTGGCTCGTGGCGCTCCTGCTGGCCGTCAGCGAGGGCGGCTCGTGGGGCTGGACCTCGCCGGGCGTGCTCGGCCTGTTCGCCGCCGCGGTGGCCCTGGCGGCCGCCTGGGTGCTGGTCGAGCGCAGGGTCGCCGAGCCGCTGGTCGAGATGGCGATGCTGGTGCACCGGGGCACGATCGGCGCCACCGTGGCCTCGATGCTGCTCGGGTTCACGTTCTTCACCCTGATGACCGGCATCTCCAGCTTCGCCCAGGTGCCGGAGCGGACCGGCTACGGTTTCGGCGCGACCACCCTGGAGGTCGGGCTCTACCTGCTGCCGAGCACCCTGTTCATGCTGGTGATCTCCCTGTTCGCCGGCCGGATCATGCGCCGATTCGCGGCCTCGTCCATGGTGGCGGCGGGCTCGGCGATCACCGGGCTGTCCGGCCTCTGGCTGGTGGTCCAGCACGACAGCCCGGCCCACGTGTACGTGGCGACCTCGCTGATGGGCATCGGCCTCGGCGTCGGCTACGCGGCGCTGGGCACCATGGCCGTCGAGCACGTCGACCCCGGCAAGACGGCGCTCGCGGCGGGCGTGAACGCCCTCGTCCGCATCGTGGGCGGCAGCACGGCGGGCGCGGCCATCGCCGCCATCCTCGCCGCCCAGCCCGGCATGGCGGGCTACCAGCTGGTGTTCGCGGTGGCCGCCCTGGCCGGCGCCGTGGCCGCGGCGTTCGCGGCCGTGTACGGGCGGCTCAACCGCAGGGCGGTCACAGTGCCTTGAGCCCGCTGATGACCTCCAGCAGCACCTTCGCGTCGGGTGCGGGTGGCGGGTGCTCGACCTGCACGAGCTGCTGCGCGTGCAGGTCTCCGACCAGGACCCTGACCACGCCGATGGGCAGGCCCAGCTCGGCCGCCACGTCCACGAGCCTGGTGGGCCTGGTGCACTTCTGCAGGATGATCAGATGT
>NZ_VDLX02000006.1 GCF_006334985.2 Nonomuraea phyllanthi | reverse complement strand
CAACCTGCTCAAAGGCAACCGCGGCATGGCGACCCGTTACGACAAGCTCGCCGTACGCTACGAAGCCGTCGTCATCATCGCTGCGATCAACCAGTGGCTCAACGCCTTATGAAACACGACCTAGGCCTGGGCGCAGCCGTCGACTACGCCTCGGCACTAGGCATCGGCGCCATACAGGACCGCGTGTGTGCGCTGGCCGAGCGGCTCAGGGAAGACCTGGAACAGGTACCCGGCGTGAAGGTGCACGACCTGGGCAAACGGAAGTGCGGAATCGTCACCTTCACCGTGGCCGGGCGATCCGCCGCCGAGGTCCATCGCCGGCTGACGGACATGGACATCAACACCTCGGTGTCACAACGGGAGTACGCTCAGT
Organism: Nonomuraea phyllanthi; assembly: GCF_006334985.2. Taxonomy (GTDB): domain Bacteria; phylum Actinomycetota; class Actinomycetes; order Streptosporangiales; family Streptosporangiaceae; genus Nonomuraea; species Nonomuraea phyllanthi. The sequence continues at coordinate 495,676 of NZ_VDLX02000006.1, read as the reverse complement.
TCGATCTTCCCGCTCGTAGCCTCCCTGACCTGGTCCGCGCATCGGTGCACTACTACAACACCGAGGAGGAGCTGCAACGACTCGTCGATGCAGTCGGTGAGATCCGTGACAAGTGAGGAGAGCAGTGATCAACGTGCCGGGCATTTGCCCATGGTCGGCCGCTCGCGCACGCCTTCGGTGGCTTCCACGTGGCCACCGGCGTCGCTCTCTGCTACGTAGCCGCGGCCCTGCTCCTCCTGCGGCCTATCGTCCGTCCGCTCGGATGTGTTCCGCTGGAGGCCGATCCTCACCGGCGCGCGGATCACCATGCGTACAAATGCGGGGCCGATCAGAGACGACTTCACAGCGCATGACTCGTACGAGAGCGATGGCAAGGAGCGCTAAACCGCAGTCGAGTAACGGACGGCGAGCTGGGTACGGCTGGCGCATCCGGTTTCGGCGAGGACTCGGGTCAGGTGCTTCTTGACCGTGTCGATGGTGATGAACAGACGGTCGGCGATCTGGCGATTGGTCATGCCCTGAGCGGCCAGGTCCGCGACGTCCCATTCTCGGGGGGTGAGCCGCCAGTAGGCCCTGGCGGCCCGCTGGTCGCGCTGGCGGTTGAGTTGCTCGGTGGCGAGCGGGGCGAGGTGGCGGCGCAGGTGGCGCAGGACCGCCAGGTCGCGCTCAGGCACGCGCGGCAGGTCCTGGACGGCCACGCCGACGTAGACGACTCCTGCCTGGCCTGCGTCGATCACCATGGCGGCCTTGTCGGTGATCCCATGCCGGCTCAGGAAGCGCGCGACGAACCCCGCGTCGTCGGGGAGGTCGCCAAGGCGTACGACGCCGCTGTCCATCAGCACGCCGAAGCTGTTCTCGTCTCGAAAGGGATCGAGACCGATCCAGCCCGCCTGGTACTCGGTCAGAAAGTCCGGCGAGTACCCGCTAAGGACGCCGCAATCGGACTGAACGGCCTCGGCCAGGGTGTCGCCATGCAGGACGGCCACCCCGTGGAAACCGAACCAGGTCTGGAGCGCCCGTACCAGGCATTCCCGGAACTCCGTCAGGTCGGCGGCATGGTCGATCGCCTCCATGACGCCGAACAGGCGGCGGTAGTCCTCGGTGGCCAATGGTTCGTCGGTGGGCAGCCGCCGGGGCCGGGGCAGTGGGCCGGGGAGTGCGCGAGTCACGCGACAATCTTCCACCTTTGGGCCATACCGCTGCAAAGGAGACCGATGGCAGCCTGGACCCCTGATCTTCGACTGCGAGAAAAGGTTCTGACATGTTCGATGTGACCATCGATGCCGCCGGCGCGACCGACGGTGAGCGCGTGACCTTCCAGAGCGGCGGACAGACGCTTGTCGGTCGGCTGTATCCTGCGGCGTTCTCCCACGGCCCGGCGCCGGCTGTGGCGATCATCGGCCCGATGACCTACGTCAAGGAACAGGCTCCCGTTCAGTACGCGCGGCGGCTGGCGGCCAACGGCTTCACCGCGCTGATCTTCGACCCCCGCTACCGCGGAGAGAGCGGTGGAGAGCCCCGTAATGTGGAGGACCCGTTCGCCAAGGTCGCCGACCTTCGTGCGGCGGCGGCGTTCCTGACCGAACGGCCTGAGGTCGATGCCGCCCGGATCGCCGTGCTCGGCATCTGCATGGGCGGCAACACCGCGATGCACGCGGCCGCCGACGACCCGCTGATCCGCGTGGTGGCCGCGGTGACGCCGCACGTCCGCAACGCCGAGGCCGACGCGCAGTGGCTCGGCGGCCCGGACGCCGTCGCGGCCCGGCTGGCCCGCGGCCGGGAAGCCCTGGCCAAGTACGAGGCAACCGGGGAGGTCCAGTATGTGCCTGCGGTGGACTCGATCAATCTGGAGGTCGGGATGCCCGGCCAGCTCCCCTGGTCGTGGTACCAGCCGCACGCCGACCGCGGAACCTGGGAGAACCGCTACGCCGTGCACAGCGACGCCGCCCTGCTCACCTACGAGAGCCTGAGCGCGGCCGCCCGGCTGACCAAGCCGCTCCTGTTCGTCCACGGCGAGAACTGCGCCCTGCCCGAGCAGGCCAAGCGTCACTTCGCCGTCGTACCCACCCACGACAAGCTGCACCTGCGCCCCGACACCCCGCACCTGGCCTTCTACGACGACCCCACCGTGATCGCCGCGACCACCAACCAGATCACCGACTGGTTCGCCCGCCACCTCGGCTCCACGACCACGGCCTGACCACCCGACGGCCACCTCACGGTACGCCGATGGAGCCCCACCACCCCCGCCGAAGCTCGGGCATCCGTGTGGCAAGGCCGCAGCCTGTGCGAGATCGGCGGTTTGAGGCCACAGTGGCAGGATCCGACGAACACGAAGGCCCGCCAGAGGCACCCGGCGGAGCCACGCTCAAACCAGGCGGCAAGATCGCGAAATCGACCTGAACGACTACTCCGCCATCGTCCGCACCGATCAGACGTCCACAGTGGTCGAACGAGATGGCAACGTCCTGATCGATCGGCACCACCTTGACCTGCTGGCCAGCAAAAGCCGCTGGAAGCGGGCAGCGATGCCTGGGTCCTTTCGGCGTGTACCGCACGATTGACTTCGACCGCACGTACCGCGCAGCTTGACCCGCACTCGCGCGGTGGGCAGCTCTTGGAGCTCCTGATACGTGAACCGGCCGACGTGATCGCGCCGGAGCCGCCCGGGGCCTTCAGCGGAAGGAGCGGCGGTAGGCGGCAGGGGTGGTGTGCAGGGCGGTATGGAAGCGGCGGCGGAGGTTGACCGCTGAGGAGAGGCCGACCCGGGTGGCGATGGTCTCGACGGGCAGGTCGGTCTCCTCCAGCAGAGCGCGGGTGGCGGCCAGGCGGCGCTCCAGCAACCAGCGGGCGGGCGGGACTCCGAGCTGCTCGGCGAACTGGCGGGTGAGGGTGCGGGGGGAGACGCCCGAGTAGTCGGCCATGTCCTGGACGGTGATCTGGTCGGGCAGGCGCGAGAGAAGCCATTCGAGCAAGGACGCCAGGGAGTCCGGCATGGGGCCGGTGGTGGGGAGGGGAGGGTATTGGCGTTGGCAGCCCTCGCGGTGCGGGCCGGCGGCGAGCTGGCGGCCGATGCGCATGGCGTGGGCCGTGCCGTACTCCTGAAGGACCTGGTGGAGGCAGAGGTCGAGGGTGGCGGCCGAGGCTCCGGCGGTGGCGACGTCGCCGTGATCGACGTAGATGACGGTGTCGTCGGGGATGACGCGGGGGTGGCGGGCGGTGAGTTCGCCGGAGAGTTCCCAGTGGACGGAGGCGCGGCGGCCGTCCAGGATGCCCAGGGTGGCGGGGATGAAGATCCCGGCGCAGACCGCGACGATGCGGGCGCCTCGGGTGTGGGCTCGGGAGACCGCGTGGAGTACGGCGGGCGAGGGGGCGAGGGTCCAGCCCGCGATGACCACGGTGTCGGCATCGTCGAGGGCTTCGAGGCCGCTGTCGACGTGGATGGGGACGCCGAGGGTGGTGGGGAGGGAGCCGGGGTGTTCGGCGCAGAGGCTGAAGCTGTAGTGCTGGGGGATGTCGGGGCCGTGGTAGCCGAAGACGGCTGAGGCGGAGGTGACCGGGTAGAGCTCTTGGTTCGGGGCGACCAGCGCGACCACGCGATGCGGGTCGGGAGGCGCGGGGGGCATTTCCCGGCAGTCCAGGGGCATGGCGCAAATGTACCTAATGATGTCATTCAAGACACCGGTGCTCTGATCTGGAAAAATCCAGAATTGGGGCTCATGTGGACGAGGAGCTTCACCCTCTACTTGGGGGCCCGCGCGGTCTCGCTGCTCGGTGACGCGATGATGCCCGTCGCCTCTGCGCTGGCGATCGGGAGATTCTACGGGATCGCGGGTGTGGGTTACGTGCTCGCGCTCTGGACGGCGTCGGCCGTGCTGGTCATGCTGTTCGGCGGGGTGGTCGCCGACCGGATCGGAGCCCGGCGCCTGATGATCGGCGCGGACCTGCTCAGGGTCGGCACCCAGGCGGCCGTGGCGGTCGCCTTCCTGGATGGCGCTCCGCCGTACGCCCTGTTGCTGACGACGGCGTTCCTGTCGGGAATCGGCGCCGGGTTGTTCGAACCGTGCGTCAACGGCATGGTCCCCCTGGTCGCCAAGGATCCGCAGCGGGCCAACGCGACGCTGAAGATCGCCGAGGCGATCACCCAGCTGGCGGGTCCCGCGCTGGCCGGCGTCCTCATCGTCGTCGCCGGGCCGGTCTTCATCTACACGGCGGACGCCGCGACGTTCTTGGTGAGCGCGGTGTGCCTGCTGCTGGTCCGGGTCGTCGTCCCCAGGACGGGGCCCTCCAACGTGCTGAGCGACCTGCGCCGTGGCTGGGAGGAGTTCAAGGCCAGGAGCTGGATGTGGTCGGTGATCCTGGTCTGGGTGTTCTGGGGCGTTCTGGTGATCGGACCGTCCGTGCCGCTTTCGTCGCAGGTCATCGGAGCCGACTACGGCTGGGTGATGGCGGCGCTCGGCCTCGGCACCGTGCTGGGCGGGCTGGTGGCGATCAGGCTCAGGCCGCGCAGGCCGTTGGCGGCCGGTGCGGTGGCGCTGAGCGGGTACGTGGCGGTGCCGTTGACGGTCGCGCTCGGGCCGCCGCTTCCGCTGCTGATGGCCGGGCACCTGCTCGGGGGGTGCGCGTTGGCGTTCTGGTCGGTGATGTGGTCGACCAGCGTGCAGACGCAGGTCGCCCCGGACGTGGTGAACCGGGTCAACGCCTACCAGGTGGCGGGGTCGGTCGCGGGCATGGCAGTCGGGCAGGCGCTGGCCGGTCCGGTCACCGCGCTCGTCGAACCGCGCGCCTTCATGCTGGGGTCGGCCCTGGTGACGGCCGGCGTGGTGGCGGCGCTGCTGTTGATCAGGCCGGTCAGGCGGCTGGGCCGGGAGCCTCAGGAGGCCGCAGACCGGTCGATCTCGCTCCCGGCCGGCTCGCCGACGTAGGTCATCAGCGCCCGCGGGGCGGCGAGGTCGCACCTTCCAGCGCGCTCATGCCGTGCTGTCATGTTCCTGCGGATGCCGGTGGAGTGCGCTGTCCCGATGGGCGGGGCCGCCTGATCAGCCGCCAGGCAGTGAAGCAGGCCAGCGCGAGTCCGGCCAGCGCCACCATGAGCAGATCAGGGATCCGTACGCTCGCCGCCGCCCGCTGCAGGCTCTCCTCCCAGGTCTCCGGGAACGGCGGCCTCAGCTCACGGGCTCCGCTGTTGCCCGGCACTGAAAATGCCGACGAAACGGGCGTCGAAGATGCCAACGACCTGCGACGGCAACACCCCGCCGCGGGGCTGTGCGACGGGGTGTTCATCGGTGAGATGTCGTCATTCGTGGGTAAGGTGCCGGTCAATGGATGCGGGTGTCCGGGCCGTTGATCACGATGGCTTGCCCGTCGCGCAGGGTGCGGTGGGCGATGCCCTGCTTTCGGTAGTGGTCGGCAACGGTGCCGAGAATTTCGGTTTCGGGGTGGCAGGGCGAGTCGATGTGCGGCACCACGGCATAGTCGAGGAGGGCCAAGCCGTTGAAGTCGGCCGGAGCGTCGTAGGTGGCCTCCACCGCGTGTGGATCGTCGCACCGTTCCAGACCGTGCAGGTCAGGGGCGAGGACACACGCACCAGCGCTGTAGCCGGCATAGGTGATGGCGTCTTGCCGCAGCAGTTCGATCAGGGCTTTGTCGGCGCCGCTGCGAGCCAGGGCGTGCCGCAGGACGAACACGTTGCCTCCCCGGACCCAAACCAGTGGGAACCGGCGGAGAGCGGCCCTGACCTGGTCCGGAGTCCGGTCGAAGAAGGCGCGCAGGTCGAGTTCGACCGGCCGCAGACCGAGCGCGGTGAGCGAGTTGATCTCAAGCTCGACCGCGGCTCGACGCTCGAGCTCGGGTTGGGCATCGACGGCGTTAGCGATTATGGCGACCTCGCCCGCGCTGGGGGTGCTCAGCAGGGCCAGCAGTTGCTTGGGGTGGTCGCCGGTGCGCCAGGAGGACAGATACATGCGCATCGATGAACCCTAAATCCCCGCTGGCCGGCCGGTCAGTCGACCACCTCGCTCGCCGCTGGGCGGGCCGCGGCCTCGTCGACGAGGTTCTTGCCCGAGGAGAATGCGGCGACCAGGGCTTGCAGGGAGAGGACCGAACTCGACGCGACCTCCGATCCATCCGGAACAGCGCCAGTACATCTTGGCCGTCATTGAACATGCCACCAGGCGTGCCCATGTGCTGCCCGCTGTGGAACGAACACCACCTGCGGCACGCCCCACGCGAGTACGAACGGTTCTACAACCAGCATCGGGCCCATCAAGCCCTGGACCAAGCAGCGCCGCTTCGTCCCGCCCCGACCCGATCACGGACCCCGAGTGAATCATCGACCTGCACATACGCCGACGAGACCGGCTCGGCGGCGTCCTCCACGAATACTCACATGCCGCTTGACCGGCATGGATGAAATTTCGGCAAGCGCAGAGCTGAGCTGGGCGTCGCTTGACGGCGACGAAGCGGGATCTACAGGAGAGGGCTTCGTCTGGGCCGCCTTGGCGTGTGCCGGGGTCGGCTTGTCCGGCCTCGCGATGAGATCTTCCGCCAGTACGGGGGTGAGCCTGGCCGGGAGCCTCGGCAAACGGTCGCGTCCGGTGGCGTCAATTTCCTCCTCACTCCAGTCCGATCGCTGAAAGTAACCGATAGGTTACCTAGGTGATTATCCGGGTGGTGGGTACGGTGCAGCGGTGGCTGCTCCCGTTGATGATGGTCTGTTACCTGCTGGCTGCGGTGATGCCCCGGCCGGGTGAGGTCCTGCGGATCGTGTCGCTGCGCCTGCCTGGATCGGGTGGTTCCGTGACGATGCCCATGGTTTTGCTGGCTGTGATGTTGTTGACCGCAGGCTTGGGGGTGCGGGCGCGGGATCTGTGCGCTGTGGTCGGCAGACCCCTGCGGCTGGCGTCGGGCGTGGCGGTGAACGCGCTCCTGCCGGTGGTGCTGTTGCCGGTCGCCTCGATGTGCCTGCGGGCCTGGCCCGACGCTGCGGAGGTGGAGTGCCTGGCGGTCGGATTGCTGCTGGTGCTGGCGATGCCGATCGCCGGCGGAGCAGCGTCCTGGGGACAGAACGCGGGCGGCAACGTTCCCTTGGTGGTCGCCATGGTCGTGGGTTCGACGCTGCTCAGTCCTGTCACGGTCCCGTGGGGGCTGGCCGTGGCCGCCGCCCTGGTCGGTCCGGCGGGCGTCGGCAGCCTGGATGACACGGCACGGCTCGACGGGCTGGCCGGGACGGCGGGCGCGGGCGCGTTCACCCTGGCTCTGATCGTGCTGCCGTGCCTGGCCGGGATCATCGCGCGGGCCATGCTCGGGGAGCGCCGAGCAGCACGCATCGCCCCGGTCATCAAGCTGGTCAACATCGTGAACATCCTGCTGCTCTGCTACATCAACGCTTCCGGCGCGCTCGGGCAGGCGCTGTCACACCCCGACCCTGATTTCCTGGTCCTGGCCACCAGCGTGGCCGGCGCGGCCTGCTGCCTGTCCTTCCTCGTCGGCAGGTGGATATCCCGATGGACCCGATGCGACACTCCGGACGGGATCTCGCTCACCTTCGCCACCGGCATGAACAACACCAGCGCGGCGGCGGTCCTGGCCGCAAGCTGGTTCGCGCACCGCCCGCAGGTCCTCCTGCCGATTCTGGCCTACAGCCTGCTGCAGAAGCTCGCCGCCAACATGTTCGGAACCCGCCCACCCGCCCCACCCGCGGCGCTGTCATGAATTCTCCAGCACCGTCTCGCTGACGCCCATCCCCCACCTACGCCCGGTGCGCGGCTTGATCCTTGAACTTCGACCAGCCCGCCCGACGCGCCGGCCTGTTCAACCGGTCCAGATCACTCTTGCCGCCAGGCCCGACCACCAGCAACGCCGCGAGGCAGGCGCGGTCCTAGCGACAGGCGATGAAGTGGGCTGCCCCCTGCCGGCCTGCATCCCGTTCGCCGTGGCCCTCTCCTCCGCCGTCAGCCGCCCTGCCGGTGCCTTTTCGCAGGGTAGGCGCTGGAGCTTGCGGACGCTCTCAGTCACGGCCGGAAGATGCCTTGGGGGCCGCCTTGAGCTTCGTGCCGACGCCGCCGAACAAGGCGAGACCGCTGATGACGATCCGTGGCGCCCCCCGCTCCTTGCGGACCGCGCTCCTGTCAAATGCGCCGAACAAACCGAAGCCTTTGATCTCGACCTCCACGTCGTCGGGCACGATGACCTCCGTGTACCCCCACAGGGCGAAGGCGCGCACCCGGATCTCCTGGCTCGCGAAGCGGGCATCGCGCAGGTCGATCTCACCGCCGCCGAACATCGACAACGACGTGAAAGCGCGCGGGGCGACCCAGCGGCCCCTGCGGCTGAACCAGCCGAACACACTCATCGCGAAATGGGAGCTGGGCTCGTCCCGTACCACGAGCAGGTCCGCGCGGGTCGGCTCGGGGAGGCCGCGACCAGCGTACGCGAGCTCGCCCTGAGTCTTGGCCTCGTAGAGCTCGGTCAGCCTCTGATCTAGCTCGCCCAGCTCGATCCGGCCCGCGGCGGCGGCCTCCTGGAGCCGCTGGGCCACCCGGTCGCGATCCTCGTCGGAGGGGCGCACCTGCCGGCCCGGGGTGAGGTCGGGATGCTCATCCATGCGTCCATTCCTGTCTGTGCAATCAGCGTGACCGCACCATCCTATTCTCCAATTGGAGAACAAGTCAGTCGGCAGCCTCCCAACCGGACTCCTCCACCATGTGAGCGCCCAGCATCCGCGCGAGCTGGACACGAAACTCCGCTTCGTGTGCCGGGTCATCGGGATCATGGCCCATGCCCGCCAGCCACGACCGGCCGCCGATGGCGAACCCGTAGGCGGCCGACAGCCCCATCAGCACCATCGCCTCGATGCGCGCCCGGCTCGGAACGGACCGCCCCGCGAGCGCGGCTCGGATCCCGGCCTCCATCGTGTCGATCAGCCCCGCCAACTCCGGCCGCGCGGCACCCCGATAGTCGGCATGCATCTCAGCCCAGACGAACAGGCGCAGATAGCGCTCGTCCGCCAGAATGCCGAACAACACGTCCATGATCCCCGCCGCGAGTGGCACGCCGCCCTCCGCGCTGATGCGATCACGCACCCGCGCCTCGATGCGATCGTTCTCGACCCGCAGTACCTCCCTGACCAGAGCGGCATACGTACCGAAATAGTGAGACACGAGCCCATGAGCGACACCGGCAGCCTCGGCAATCTGCCTCAGGCTGACATTGTCCGGACCTCGTTCCCTGATCAGCACGGCTGCTGCCGCCAGCAGCTCGGCGCGTGATTCCTCGGGGCTACGCCTGCGCCTGGGTGCCATGAACGCCAGTCTATTGTCCACTGGACAACAGACTGGGGCTCGTTGCGACGCTGATGTCGAAGCGCGATCTCTGGACGCCGCCCGCGAGGACCTGCTCGCCTTCGCCGCCTTCCCCCGTGAGACCTGGAGGCAGATCTGGTCGAACTGTGAGGATCGTCTTGTGCCGCCCGGACAAGGTCCTGGCCCGTGGTCTAACTGGCCTTGCTGCCTTTGGGTTGATCTGCCGGTCCTTGCTCCGGTTGGTGCTTGCTGGCGTCGGACCGGCAGACGTGTCTCGATAGGGGCCTTGCCGCTACAAGGCACCGTCACAGTTCTGACCGTCACGCCGGCCCGACGACGGCCATCCCCTCACAGGTCGTTCGAGGAGCCGGATGACCATCGTCAGCATGCCCGAGCCCGACTTCGGCCACCAGGTGGAGGACATCAATGCCTCCGTCGAGGCCACCGGAACTCGATCCGGTGGCCTCGCGGGTCCGCCTTGACCTTGACCCAAGGTCAAGGCGGATGCTGACCGCATGACGCATTCACACGCTTCCTCATGGTCCGGCATGGTGGCCGTCGACGACACGGCCCTGGCGGTCACCGATACCCGCGGCCCCGGCCAAGCCCTCGTGTATCTCAACGGCTCCTATGCGAGCCAGCGCTCCTGGCGGCGGGTGATCGCCGAACTCGGCCCCCGGTGGCGACACCTCACCTACGACGAGCGCGCCCGCGGCAAGTCGAAGCGGTCGGCCGACTACTCCTTCGAGGGCTGTCTGCGCGACGTCGACGCGGTCATCGAGGCGACCGGGGTGGAGCGGCCGCTGCTGGTCGGCTGGTCCTATGGTGCGGCGCTGGCGGTGCACTGGGCCGATCGCAACCCCGACCGGATCGCCGGTGTGGTCTCGGTCGACGGCGCGGTCCCCTGGGGGCTGACCGGAGAGGAGAACCGGGAGCGGATCCGGCGCGCGTTTCGCAACATGCGACTGGGGCTGCCGCTCGCGCGCCCCTTCGGCCTGGCCGCCTCGATGAGTGCCGCTCAGCACGCCCAGGTCAACATCGAGATCAACGAGGTCTGCGCAGCCCTCGAACCCGTCCTGGACCGGCTGTCCTGCCCGGTGCGATACATCCTGGCCTCCGGAGCCAACCTCGGCGGCGGCGCGGAGGAGATGGAGCAGATGCGCGCCTCTCTCGATCCGGTGCTCCACCGCAACCCCAACCTGCGGGTCAGCACCAAAGTCGAGAGCAACCACACCCAGATCCTGCGCAAGGACTTCCGAGCGATCGCCGCCGCGGTGCGCGAGACAGCCGCCGCGCAGGCGCGAAAGGATCACTGAGCCCATGGCCGCAGGGGTGACCATCGGCCAGGCGGCCGCGTTCGCCGGCATCACGATCAAAACGGTGCGGCACTACCACAAGCTCGGGCTGGTGGAGGAGCCCGCGCGCGACAGCTCGGGGTACCGACGCTACGGCTCGGCCGAGCTGTTGAGACTGGTGCAGGTCAAAACGCTCGCCGGTGCCGGGGTGCCGCTGGCCGACATCGGCCCGCTGCTGGACTGCGACGCCGCGCTGTTCGCTGCGGCGCTCGCCGACGTCGAGCAGCACCTCACCGCCCGGATCGCCGCGTTGGCCGCGCAGAGGGACATGCTCAACCGGCTCACCAGCGGCGACCGGACCTTGCTGCCCGACCGCGCCGTGGCGATGCTGGAGGCAATGCCGGCCCTCGGCTTCACCCCGGAGGACGTACGCACCGCCCGGGAATCCTTCGTCCTGGCCAAGGCCCTGGTCCCCGAAAGCTTCGAGGACTACCTCGCCGACATCGAACACGCGCTGCGCAACCCCCGCTTCGTGGAGCTGACCAAGCGCAGCGCCGAAGTCATCGGCTGGGCACCGGATGATCCCCGCGTTGTGGAGCTGGCCACCGACATGGCCGAGCACTACCTCGCCCACCCCGACCACCTCAGGATCGTGACCGGTCTGCAAGCCCATACCGAGACCGCGACCCGCTACCGGTTGATCGCCCACCACGGCGAAGAACGCGACTCCGCCGCGGCCCGCCTGGCCTCGCTCGTCGAAGCGAGGCTCCGCGCCGGCGGTATCGACATCCCCCGACCGGATCGAGGCTGAGACCGACAGGAGCCGTTGGCAGAGAGCCCGTTCCCCAGGCCGCCGCAGCCCGGGGAACGGGCTGAGGAGGGGATCGGTCCAGCCGCAGAGCGCGCTCGCCGTGACCCATGCCGGCTCAGCCGCGATCCTGGCAGCTTCGGCACGCCAGGCGGCGGCAACCTGGGGATCGCCGTTGAGGAAGGGCAGCGGCAGGGAGTCGAGGTCGATGTGCTCGGCCCCGAGTCGTGCACCGGCCCGCTCGGCGAGCGTCGTCTTGCCGGCGCCGGCCATGCCCATGATGTGCACGTGCTTCGGCGTACTGCCGACATCCAACCCGGCCGCCTCCTGGCGATCATCGTGCCAGAGCCGGATCGAACCGCTCCCCCGATCAACGGTGTTGAACAGCCTCTGATCCTGGGTGGGGCCTGTGGGTGGCGGAGAAGATCAGGCGCGGTAGTGGCGGGAGGCGGTGTCGGCGCTGACGCCGAGGATCACGGAGATCTCGGGAGGGGGCCCGACACGGCCGGGATATCCTCCCCCGCGTGACTCGAGCAGCCGACGAACCATCCACCAGGAAACGCCCGGACCGGGCCATGGCTTCGGTCGTGGCCCTGTTCTTGGCGTCGTGTGCGGTGGCCGCGTGCGGCACGCAGGAGGGGAGCAGGACAGGCGGGGACACGCACCGGCCATCCGGCACCACTCCCACCAGCCCCGCCGCCTCAGCGGCGGCGAGCGGCGCGGGCACCCCGACCCCGACCGGTTCCATAAGACCGTCGGCCACCGCGGCCGACGGTCCGCTCACCCTTGCCGAGCTTGCCCAGCATCCCTGCCGCGCGATCGACGACGAGGACGCCCGCAAGAGCAAGCTCTGGATCTTCGTCGACGGGACGCAACCGAACTACGACACCAAGTCCTGCCAGTGGGGCGCGAGGGGCGGGCTGGTGACCTTCACCCCGTACACGTCGACGGATCAGACGAAGGCCGAGAAGTTCAAGCACCTCACGCGGAAGAACATCAGCGGTCACCAGGCGCTGCTGGGCAGCAGCACAGATCACGGCAGAGAGACATACGTCCTGTTCGTCTCCGTCGGAAGAAAGCAGTCCTTCAGGCTCATGGTCCTCCCCTGGGGCGAGGACGTCCCAGGGCCGGACGCCCCGACTCTGGCCACCAACTTCGCGAAAGCGATCCTGTCCCACCTCCGATGAGCCTTGTTCGTGATTGCCTGTTCGGGCATTGCGCCGCTGGATGAGGTTCCTCCTCCGCGAGCTCCGTCGGACCGCGCAGCGGCCGAACGCATCCACGCCATCGTCACCGCCAACCCCCCGGAGCTGATGTACCGGGCAGCCGGCCTACGCCAGAAAAGGGAAGGTCGTGTGCTTCTTCCGGAGCGGGCACGTGGACAAAGGGCCGTACTCGACCTTCGGCTTCACCACCGAGGCGAACCTCGCCGATGACAGCGGCCTGTGGCCCACGTCATTCGCTGTGTCCGGCCTGAGCGACGAAGCCACCAAGACGATCAACGCTCTCGTCAAGAAGGCCGTGAACTGACGCACCCGGCTCACAGCAATTGCTCGGGCAGGGCGGCGGCTGCGTGGCTCCGGGCCAATTCGGCCGCGCGGGCGGGAAACGAGTCCAGGACGACGAGCCGAGTGACCGCCGGCAGCGCTTGCGGCCCGAGCAGGCTTCTGGCCCAGCGCGGCCAGGGCCCTGGGTGCCGCGGAGGTCAGCGGGCCGCAGCGGTGGCCGCGCACGTCGATGACCAGGGCGGGGAGGCCGTCTCTACCTGAGCGCGTCGACCGGTTCCATTCTGGCCGCCCGCAACGCGGGATACAGCCCGGCCAGCAGCCCCACCACGGCCCCCGCGATCGGCGCGGCGATCGCCAGCCGCACGTCGAGGAGCGGCGTCCACTGCTTGGCGGCCGAGACGGCGACCACGGTGACCACGCCCACGCCGGCGCCGATCACGCCTCCGGTGAGCCCGATCAGCGTCGACTCCAGCAGGAACTGGGCGGCGATGTGCCGCCTGGCCGCGCCGAGCGAGCGGCGCAGGCCGATCTCGGGCACGCGTTCCATGACGGTGACGAGGGTGACGTTCGCGATGCCGACGGCGCCGACGACCAGCGAGACCAGGCCGAGGATCAGGAAGAGCGCGTTGACGTCGTCCTGTGCCTTGTCCCTCGCCCTGGTGGGGCTGGGCGGGGCCACCACCTGGAGCATGTCGCCGTTCCCCGGGCTGAGCGCGGCAGGCGCCTGGCGGGCGATCAGGTCGGCGGCTCCCAGACTGGTGTTGACCAGCACCCGGGTGACGTCGCGCAGCCCGAACCGCCGCCCCACGGTGGGCGGCACGATCACGGCGGTGCTCAGGTTCCGCTCGCGTCGCAGGTCGCCGATGATGCCGATGACCGTGTACGCGTGCTTGCCGATGAAGATCGCCGGCGACCGGTCGAGCCGGGTGATGCCGAGCTGCTGGGCCGCCCGGTCGCCGATCACCGCCACCCGGTCACCTCGCCGGATGTGCCCCGTGTCGTAGAACCTGCCCTGCACCATCCGGCCGCGCGCCGCCTCCGGCAACCCGACCGTCGCGGTCAGGACCGTCATGGACTGCGTGGTGACCCTGGTGGGGTCCACGATGTCGTTGGAGCGCACGGACAGGTTGGTGCTGTCCTTGCTCTCGGCCACAGCGGCGGCCGACTCCACGCCGCGCAGCCTGGTCACCCGGTCGACCGCGTCCCACTCCACCAGCGGTGTGTGCTCCGACTCGGGCACCTCCACGGTGATGGCCGTGGCGACCAGCTCGTCGAAGCGGCCGACGATCTGGTTGCCCGCGGTCGCGGCCACGCCGACCGTGACGACGAGCGTGGTGATGCCGAGCACGGTGCCGAGCGTGGTGAGGGCCGAGCGCACCGGCTTGGCGAGCATGCCGGCGAGCGCCTCGCCGATCAGGTCGTGTACGTGCATCAGTCCTCCTCCACCAGCGCACCGTCGGTGATGCGCACCCGCCGCTCGGCCCGCGCGCCGACCTCCTGCTCGTGCGTGATGACCACGATCGTCAGCCCCTGCCCGCGCAGCTCGTCGAACAGGTCGAGCACCGCCTCGGTGTTGCGGCTGTCGAGGTTGCCGGTGGGCTCGTCACACAGCAGCAGGGACGGCTCGCCCATGAGCGCCCGGGCGATGGCCGCCCGCTGGCGCTCGCCGCCGGACAGCAGGTCGGGCCGGAAGCCGACCCGGTGGCCGAGGCCGACCCGCTCCAGGGCGGCCAGCGCCCGCTCCCGCCTGCCGCCGCGCCGCTGCCCGCGGTAGATCTCGGCGAGCATGACGTTCTCCACGACGGATCGGTGGGACAGCAGGTGGAACGACTGGAAGACGAAGCCGATCCGGTTGCCACGCAGCCGGGTCCTGGCGCCGTCCCGCAGGGCCGTGGTCTCCGCGCCGTCCAGCCGGTAGCTGCCCGAGCTGGGCCGGTCGAGCAGGCCGAGCACGTTGAGCAGGGTCGACTTGCCGGAGCCCGATGGGCCGGCGATGGCCAGGTAGTCGCCCCTGTCCACCCGGAGCGTGACGCGGTCGAGGGCGCGGACCGGCGGCTGGGCGGGGAACTCCCTGCACACCTCCGTCAGCTCGATGACCGGCGCACTCGGCTCAGCCACCGCTGACCAATACCCGGTCGCCCTCCTTGAGCGCGCCGGTGACCTCGACGTTCCCGTCCGCGGCCAGGCCCGTGCGGACCTCGACGTCCCTGGTCCTATCGGGGGCGTGCTCGACGCGTACGCGGGCCCTGCCGTCCGCCGACGTGATCACCGCGGCCACCGGCACCACCAGCACCGGCTCCTCGGTCGCCCCCACGGTCACCCGCGCCGTCACCGCGGTCCCCGTCCTCAGCCCCTTCGTCGCGGCGGGCGTGAGCAGGATCGCCTGCCCGCCGTCAGCGGGCTCCTCGGCGTCCGGCACCCTGGCCTTCTCGCCGATCGCGGTGAGCGTCGCCCGGTACCTCCGGCCCGTGTCCAGCTCGATGCTCGCCTCCATGCCCTCACGCAGCAGGTCCGCCTCCGCCGCCTCGACGGACGCGGTCACCATGAACGACGAGCTGGTCACGGTGGCGATCTCGTCCTCGATCCGCTGCCCGGCCTTCACCGACACCTTCTGCACCCGGGCGGGCAGCTTCGGCAGGAACACCACCTCGCCGGGCGGGACGGAGGTGCCGTACGTGCGCGCGTACTCGCTCAGCATCGACCTGGCCGCGGCCACGTCCTTCGTGGCGTTGGACACCTTGAGCCTGGCAGGCGAGAGCTGCCTGGCCTGGCGCAGCGCCTGCTCGGCCGTCACCAGCGTCTCCTTGGCGGTGCGCACGGCCTTGCGCAGCTCCTCGAGCCTTTCCGTCCTGGCCCGCCGCACCTCCTCCAGGATCCGGCCGCGCGCCTCGTGGGCCGCGGCGAGGTCGGCCCTGGCGTTCGCGACCCTCATCCGCAACAGGCTCGTGTCCGGCCGAGGTGCCGCGACGGCCTCGGCACGCCCGTGAACGCGAGCCCGCCCGCGAGAGTGTCACGGCGGCCGTGCTGGCCGCCGACGTCCGGCCGTACTGGCAGTTCGCTCAGTTCACCGAGCACGTCCTGGCCTGCGCACAGGCCACGCGGTCCGAGGCCGCGCTGGTCGCCTCGCACGTCGCCGCGCTGAGGCTGCCCGGCTGGCGCTGGGGGCCCGTCCAGGAGCTGCCCCAGGCCATGATGACGACATGGCTGGTGTGCCAACGGCCCACGCGGGCCGTGGTGGACGAGGTGGCCGGCGTCGTGCGGTCCGTGCCGGCCCGACCAGACGTGATCATGCCTGTGCTCCGGTGAGGCTTACCAGGCCGCCCCTCGGTCAGGGCGGCCTGGTAAGGCCCGCTCACCAACGGTCCCAGTGCAGGACCTCCTCGCGCGGGATCCGGGGGGCGGGCTTGAAGTCGGTGCCGAGGGTGAAGGCCAACGGGATGAACGCCGCCAGCATGACCTCCTCGTACGGAACGCCGAGCACCTGGGCCAGCTCGCGTTCCAGCGGTCCCTGCGCGGTGGTCCACACCGTGCCCAGACCGCGCGCCCGAGCGGCCAGCATGAAACTCCACACAGCCGGAAGGATCGATCCCCACGCCCCCGCCTGCACGGCCACCGGGGCGCGGTCAGTGCGTCCCTCCACGCCCGGAATGACGAACGCGGGCACCCGGTGGATATTGTCGGCCAGGTGGCGCAGGCCGTCGAAGACCCGCTCGGTGGAGCCGGAATGGTAGTTCATGCGCCACACATCTCGTTCGGTCAGCGGCTGCCCGCCGGCCATGGCCAGGGCGCCCAGAAAGATGTCGGCCACGGCCCGCCGCTGCTCGGCCTCGGTCACGACCATGAAGTGCCAGCGCTGCCGGTTGCGCCCGGTGGGCGCCTGCACGGCCAGGTCCACACACTCCTCGATCAGCTCGCGCGGCACCGGGCGGGTGAGATCAAGGCGCTTGCGCACGGCGCGGGTCGTGCTCAGCAGTTCGTCCGGGGTGAGATCCAGCATCACGATGTGTCTCCTTCAGGCGATGGGGGCGGGCACGGGTGCGGGGCGGCGGGGTCGCAGGCCGAAGGCGGCGACGAGAGCGCCGAGCAGAGAGAAGCAGCCCGCCGTCAGGAAGGCGATCCGGTATCCGGCCGGCGTGGAGCCGCCGAGCGTCATCATCGCCGCCAGCACCGCCACGCCGATTCCGGCGCCGATCTGGACGGCGGAGGTGACCAGTCCTGAGGCCAGTCCCTGGCGCTCGTCCGGCAGACCGGCGACAGCGGCGATGTTGAGGCTCGGGAAGGACAGCCCGTTGCCGATGCCATGGACGACCAGCGCGGGCAGCAGCATCGTGACGTAGTCGCCGCTGGCCCCGGCCCGCAGGAACAACAGGATGCCCGCGCCCTGGACCAGCATCCCGGCGGCGGCCACTCGCCCCAGGCCCCACCGGCTGATCAGCCTGCCGGCCACGTTGGCGGCGATGACGATGGCCAGGCCCATCGGGACGATCCCGAGCCCGGTGGCCAGCGCGGTGTAGCCGAGCACCTGCTGCAGATACAGCACAGCGACGAACTGCCAGCCGATCGTCGCACACGCCCAGGCCAGCGCCGCGAGATTGGCGGCGCCCACGGTGCCGGACCTGAACACCTCCAGCGGGACGAGCGGCGCGCGTCGCCGGCGCTCGATGACGACGAACGCGCCCAGCAGCAGCACGGCCACGACACCGGCCGGCCAGCTCTTCTCGGTCAGCGCGAACACCAGCAGCAACACGCCGCCGGTGACCGCGGCCGCGCCGGCGACGTCGAACCCCTCACGCGCCCCAGGCGGCCGAACGCCGCGGGGCAGCACCAGCGGCGCTGCGGCCAGCACCGGCAGGGCGATCGGAACCGGCAGGAAGAACACCAGCCGCCAGCTGATCTCGGTCAGCAGGCCGGAGGCGATCAGCCCGGCGGTGTAGCCGGTCGCCCCGGCCAGCGAATAGACCCCCAGCGCCCGGTTGCGCTGCGGCCCCTCGGCGAAGGTGGTGGTGATGAGCGACAGTGCCGCCGGGGCGGTGAGCGCGGCCGCCACCCCCTTGATCACCCGGGTGGCCACCAGCGGCCATCCGGCCGAAAGCAGCCCGCCGACCAGACTCGCCGCCGCGAACACCGCCAGCGACAGCAGGAACACCCGGCGGCGGCCGAACAGGTCGGCGATTCGGCCGCCGAGCAGGAGAAAACCGCCGTAGGCGACCGCGTAGCCGGACATCAGCCACTGCAGAGTGCTCTCCGGCAGCGATAGATCACGCCCGATGGCAGGCAGGGCCACGCCCATCAACGACAGGTCCATCGAGTCCAGGAACACCGCGGCACACAACAACACCAGGGCCACCTGTTGACGGCCATTGGTTCGGGTCACGATCACTCTCCATCTGCATGCAAACAATTGGCGGACAGACGGTTCGGACCGTATGTCCGAAAATCATCTGCTGTCAAACAGTCTGTTTGGAGATGGATCTGCGGTAGGCTTACGGCTGAACGCACGAGGGAGAGTGATGGCGACAACGACCAGAACGACGGACCGTGGGACGGCCTACTTTCCCC
This sequence comes from Nonomuraea phyllanthi, assembly GCF_006334985.2. Classification (GTDB taxonomy): domain Bacteria; phylum Actinomycetota; class Actinomycetes; order Streptosporangiales; family Streptosporangiaceae; genus Nonomuraea; species Nonomuraea phyllanthi. The sequence goes on along the minus strand of NZ_VDLX02000006.1, from coordinate 477,204 downwards.
GACTCGCCGCCGAGCGGCTCGACATCGCGCTGTGCCGGGCCTCGGCCACCGTGGCCCGCGCCGCCGACGCGCATGCCACCGAGGAAGGGCTCGGAGTCGGGCAACACCTCGTGCTCCAGATGCTCGACGCCATCGGCCCCTGCTCCCAGCAGACGCTCAGCGAAGAACTCCGGATCGACCGCAGCGTGATGGTCGGCATCTGCGACGACCTGGAAAAGGCGGACCACGTCCGCAGGGAACGCAACCCCCGCGACCGGCGCTCCTACGCCGTCACCATCACCGACTCAGGCCGCCGGCGGCTATCCCAGGCCCAAGCCTTGATCCCGGCCTTCCTCGAGGACACCTTCCAGGCCCTCACCCCCGCCGAGCGCGGCCAGTTGAGCGCACTCCTCACCAAACTCCTGCGGGCCGACGCCAGCGGCTCTCACTGACCCCATGCCAGTGACCCAGGCCCAGGGGTGTGGGGCCCGCGGGCCCAATCCATTGCAGCGTTCTTGCCTGTGCTGAACGATCCCGTGCTTCCGAGATTGCGCTATCCGGGTTGCCTCAGGAGCCCGGATCCGCTTCCGAGATTACGAAGCGCGTCCGGGCGCGCATGTTCCTGTCCTGGCTGGCCGATCACGCCGCCAGCTGTTCCGCCGATCCCCGCGCCGCTGCTGCTCGATGCCCAGCCGGTCGTGTAGTTCGCGATTCCAGTCGGCAACCCGCTCATCGCTCCACACCAGCGCCTTAGGACGTTCCGCATCCGGGAGTTCGACCACCGCCGCCGGGTTGAGGCCGATCAGCCGCTCCTGCCTGATCGCGATGTTCAGCGCGTACCGCAAAGTGGCGCGGATGCGATGCATGGTGGCCGGACCGACCGGCCGCCGGTAACGGACCGAGATCACGCGAGCCGGCTCGCCACTGCCGCGTTCGGTGGCGATGACGTCGTTGAACTCCTCGATCGCATCGAACATCCCCGCCACATCCGACACCCGCAACCGATGCCGAGTACGGACGTTGCGCCGCACCCCCTCCACCGCGGGAAGAGTCCTGGTGTCCTTGAGCACCGACAGCATCAGCTCGGTGACCTTCCGCTGGACATGCGGATCCTCATCCAGCGCCAGCAGCGCCCGAGCATGCACGATTTTTTCATCTCCTCGGGTCGGTCCCCCACAATGGGACGCGGCGCCCCCTTTGGGCAGGGAAACTGTCGGTATGGCTTTCCCGCCTCACGATCATCAGCCCTTCGCTCACCTGAGCGTGCCCAACGCGACCTTCTACCGGGAGATCCTGCGTTCCTTCGCGCGCGCGAAGGAACGTTTCATCGTGCATCTGCGGCCCGAAGACGTGGCGGCGGAGCTGCGGCGGGACAACGACGACGCGCTCACGCAGGCGCTGGACAAGCTTCGGGAATGGGGCAACCTGCGGGCCGACGCCGACACCGGCAGGGTCACGAGCGTGGAGGACTTCCACCGCAAGAGGTACCTGTTCCAGCTCACGCATGCGGGGCAGGCTGCCGAGCAGGCGATCGCGTTCTACGAGGATGCCATCGGGAAGCGCGGGGCACTGCAGTCGGTGGCGTTGGGAGACATCGCCGAGCAGTTGCAGTCGCTGGCCGCCCTGGCTCAAGGCCCGGACCCCGACCCGGCGCGCGTGCACCTCCTGCTGCTGTCCCTGTCCGATCGGTTCTCGTCCCTGGCCGACAACGCGCAGGCGTTCATGGCCTCGTTGCGGCGCGCGATCGACTTCTCCGACGGTGACGTGGCAGGGTTCATCGCCTACAAGGAACGGCTGATCGACTACATCAACCGTTTCATTGCCGACCTCGCCAACTCCGGCGCACGGATCGCCACGCTCCTGGGCGAACTGGAGAAATGCGACCATGATCGGCTGCTGTGGCTGGCCGCGCGGCGGGAGGCCGCCGACGCGGTGCCCGACGAGGAGGACGCGGCGGAGGCGTACGGGAGAGCCGAGGAAGCGGCGTTCGCCTCCTGGTCCAATCGCTGGCGGGGGCTCCAGGACTGGTTCGTCTCCACGGGCGCCGGCCGACCGTCGCAGGCGCGGTTGCTGCGCCAGGCGGCGATCACGGCGATCAAGCAACTCATCGATGCGGTGGGGCTGCTCAACGAGCGACGATCCGGGCGTTCCGATCGGTCCGCGGATTTCCGGGCGCTGGCGCGCTGGTTCGCCGAGGCGCCCGACGAGGAGGCTGCGCATCGGTTGTGGCGGGCGGCGTTCGGGTTGACCCCGGCCCGGCATCTGACGGTGACAGCCGCGACCCTGGACGAATGGCGTGAGGTCGGATCCGGGGTTCCCTGGCTGGAGGCCCCGCCGATCAGGATCTCGCCGCAGCTTCGCCGTACCGGTTCCTATGAGCGGCGCGGCAGGCCCAACAAGGTGACCGACCGCTCCCAGGCCCGTAGGCTGCTGCAGGAGCAGGCCGAGCGGGAGGCGGGCGAGACGGCCGCCGCCCGGGCGGCGCTGCGGACCGGCGACCCAGTCCTGCTGTCGGAGCTGAACGTGCTCGATCCGCGGGCGTTCCGGCTGTTCCTGGGGCTGCTCGGCGACGCGCTCTCCGCCCGCCGCCCCGGGGAGACGGAGGTGAAGACGGTGAGCGCCGACGGCTCGATGGAGGTGCGCCTGACGCTCGTCCCTGACGGGGGGCAGGTGGAGATCCGTACGGACGACGGTGTGCTCACCGGACCCGAGCACGTGATAGAGATCACCGACCTGATGGCGGCGCGATGATCTCCGACGAGGAGCAGGCCCAGCGGCAGGCCGCGCTACGCGCGCTGCTGGCCAGGCCGCTGCTGACCGCCGAACGCGACCCCGAGGCGCTGGTGCTGGTGCGCCGGCACGTGACCGAGCTGCGCGACTGGCTTTCGCGCGAGACCGGCTGGCGGCTGACCGTGGACTCGGGTGCGGCGCGGCTGTTCAAGACCGCCCCTGACACGCGGGACGCGACCCATCCAGCGCGGGGCAAGGCGGGAGAGCCATACGGTCGGCGCCGCTATGTGTTGATCTGCCTGGCTCTGGCGACGCTCGAACGGGCGGACGCGCAGACCACGCTCGGCCGGCTGGCCGAGGAGGTGCTGTCGTCCGCGGCCGAACCCGAGCTTGACTTCGACTTCACCCTCGACAGCCGCGCCGAACGGGCCGACCTGGTGGCCGTGGTGCGCACGCTGCTGGATTGGGGGGTGCTGCGCAGGGTCGCGGGCGACGAGGACGCCTACCTGTCCGCGACCGGCGACGTGCTGTACGACGTGCGCAGGCCGGTGCTGGCTGCGCTGCTCACCGGCACGCGGGGCCCGTCCACGATCACCGCGGTCCCGTTCGAGGACCGGCTCGCCGAGCTGACGGCCGAGCCGGTGGCTGACACCGACGACCTGCGTAACCAAGCTCTGCGTCGCAGGTTGACCCGCAAGCTGCTGGAGGATCCGGTGATCTATTACGCCGACCTCGACGAGGACGAGCGGGCCTACCTGGCCTCGCAGCGGCATGCCATCGTCCGCCGGCTGGAGGAGGCGACCGGGCTGGTGCCCGAGGTGCGCGCGGAGGGCATCGCGATGGTCGATCCCGATGACGAGCTGACCGACGTCCGCATGCCGGAGCAGCGTACCGACGGTCACGTGACGCTGCTGGTCGCAGAGCAGCTGGCCGCCCACGGCGAGCTGACGATGGAGGAGCTGAAGTCCTTCGTCCGGCGGGCGGCCCGTGAGCACGCCTCCTTCTGGCGCAAGGGCGTGACGGAGCCGGGAGCCGAGGACGGGCTGCTGTCAGGGGCACTTGCCAAGCTCACGGCGCTGCGGCTGGTCCGCGTCACCGGGAACGCCACCATAGGTCTGCCTGCCATCGCTCGATACGCCCTGGACGAACCCGTCATCAAAGGACAATGATGCCGCCCTCCCCGACCTCCGAACGCTGGAAGCCACTGCGCGCCGGGCTTGTCGACCTGTTCTACTACGACGTGGAGGAGTTCCACTTCCACGACGGTCGCCTGCTGTTGCGCGGCAACAACGGCACCGGCAAGTCCAAGGTGCTGGCCCTGACGCTGCCGTTCCTGCTAGACGGGGAGCTGGCCCCGCATCGGGTCGAACCGGACGGCGACCGGCAGAAGCGCATGGAGTGGAACCTGCTGCTGGGCGGCAAGCATCCCCATCCCGAGCGACTGGGCTACGCGTGGATGGAGTTCGGCCGCCGTGCGGCGGACGGTTCGGAGGAGTTCCGTACGATCGGGTGCGGGCTGAAGGCGGTCAAGGACCGCGGCATCGTCCGGCACTGGTTCTTCCTCACCCCGCAACGCGTGGGCGCGGAGCTCCATCTGCTCTCCTCCACCGGAGTGGTGCTCACCCGGGAGAAGCTGCGTGATGCCGTCGAAGGCCGAGGCATGGTGTACGACCGGGCCGCCGACTATCGCAGGGCCGTGGACGAGGCTCTGTTCGGGCTCGGCGAGCACCGTTACGAGGCTCTGGTGAACCTTCTCATCCAGCTACGCCAGCCGCAGTTGTCCAAGAAGCCGGACGAGAAGCTGCTGTCCCGCGCCCTCACCGAGGCGCTGCCACCGCTCAGTCCCGCTCTGATCGCCACGGTCGCCGAGGCGTTTCGCGGCCTGGACGAGGAGCGGGACGCCTTGCGCGGGCTGGCGGAGGCGCGCGAGGCGGCGGCGGGCTTCCTGGTCCATTACCGCCGGTACGCCGCCATCGCGGCCAAGCGCAAGGCCGCCGTACCGCGACTGGCACACAGCCGCTACGAACATCTGGGTCGCGACCTCGGCGAGGCCGAGGGCCGCCACGCCGCGGCGGAGTCGGAGCTGGCGGCGGCCCAGCAGGTGCTGGACGAACTGGAGGCACAGCGGACCCTGCTGGAGGCGCGCCGCGACGCCCTCCGGCAGAGCCCGGAGATGCGTGACGCGGAACGACTCAAGCGGACCGGCCAGGAGGCCGAACGGCTGGCCGACCACGCCCGCCGCTGTGCGCAGGAACGGGACCGCCTCACAGGCGAGGCGCAGCGCCGCCAGCAGCGGGCCCGTACGGCCCGGGACAAGGCCGACGCGGCAGGCCGCGACCTCGGCCGGGTGAGAGACCTGACCGTATCGGCCGCCCGTGCGGCGCGATGCGAGCCCGAGACCGCTCGCATCGCACCGTCCGAGCCCGATCACCTCATCACCGCCGGCCAACCGGAGCTGGCGCGAATCAGGCGTGCGGCGGAGGAGCTGGCGGACCGCCAGGAACAGGCGATCGGCGAGCTGGAGCGGCTCATTGACGGCGTGCGGCAGGCGCAGGAGCGGATGAGATCCGCGCGTGCCGAGGTGGAGCGGCTGACCACGGAGACGCAGGCCGTCGCCGAGCGCGTCGCCGGCGCGGAGGAGGCGGTGAGCGGAGCGGTCGCCGGGCTCGTCCAGGAGTACACCCTCTACCTGGCCGGTCTCGTCGAGCTGCGGCTGGACGATCCCGACGAGGTGATCGCGGCGCTGGAGTCCTGGGCCGCCTCCACCGACGGCCCCAACCCGGCCGCGAGCACCGTGGGCGACGCGGCCAGAGCGGCCACCGACGCTCTCGGCCGGTTGGGCGCGGAGCTGGACTCCGGGTTGGAGGAGGCGACGCAGGCCGCCGCGGACCTGTCGGAGGAGATCGTGCGGCTGGAGGCAGGCGGCCACGAGACGCCGCCCCCACCTCACACGCGCGACCCCGCCACCCGCCTCGGCCGTCCCGGCGCGCCCCTGTGGAAGGTGGTGGACTTCGCCGGCGCCCTGCCTGCCGACCATCGGGCCGGGCTGGAGGCGGCACTGGAGGCCGCCGGGATCCTGGATGCCTGGGTGACGCCGGACGGGACGTTGCTGGCCGAGGACGACGCCGTCGTCGTGGCCGGCGAGCCGCTGACCGGCCCATCCTGCGTCGCCGTCCTGCGGCCGGCCGTGGACCGGGCCGATCCGCAGGCTGCGGCGCTGGCCGACGGCGCCGTGGAGGCCGTGCTCTCAGGCATCGGCCTCGGCTCCGGCCACGGTCACCGGGCGTGGGTGGCGGTGGACGGCCGATGGGCGAACGGCGTACTCACCGGATCATGGCACAAGGTCGAGGCTCGCTACATCGGCGAGGGCGCCAGAGAGGAAGCGCGGCGGACCCGGCTGGCGACCCTTCGCGGGGAGCTGGACCAGGCGAATCGGCGGATCGACGACCTGCGTGGCCGGCTTGAGTCGCTCGCCGCGCGCCGGGAAAGGCTCGCCGCGGAACACCACGGCCTGCCTCCGGACGCCGACCTGCGGGAGGCGCACGTCAAGCGCGCCACCGCGTACGAACGGCGGGACGAGATCGCCGCCGCGCATGCCGCAGCGGCCCGGCTGCTTCGTGATCGGCAGGACGAGCTCCGGGACGCGGGCATCCGGGCCGAGGAGTTCGCCGCGGACGTCGGCCTGCCCGCCGAGCTCGCCCCGCTCGGCGAGGTCAAGGCCGCACTCACCCGCTATCGGCTGGCCCTGGCCCAATTGTGGCCCGCCGTACATGCCTGGCGCGACTCGCGCGAAAGCGCCGCGGACGCCGAAGAGGAGCTCGGCCGGACGAAAGAGCAGCTCGACGACGCCACCGAACTGGCCGCGAAGGCAGGCGAGGAGGCAGACGTCGCGGCCGAGGCGTACCGCACTCTGGCCGCGACCGCCGGCGCCGCGGTCGAGGAGCTGTTCAGCCGGCTCGACCAGGTGGAGCGCGAGCTGAGCGAGCGCGCCGTCGCGGAGCGCACCACTCGCCGACGCGAGCAGAAGGCCCTGCAAGAGCGTGGCAAGGCCGAGGGCGAGCGCGACACCCTGCGTAATCAGATCGAGGAGGCGACCACGGCACGCGACACCGCCGTGCGCGAGTTCCAGTCGTTCGCCGCCACAGGCCTGCTGAATGTCGCGCTCGCCGACCTGGACGTGCCGGACACGGACGGCGAATGGGCGGCGACGCCCGCCGTGCTCCTGGCCAGGACGGTCAACGCCGAGCTCGACGCCGTGGACGACGGCGACGGCCCATGGGACCGGGTGCAGAAGAAGGTCGCCGAGGAGCACAAGTTGCTGTCGGACGCCATGGCGCGGCACGGGCATTCGGTCGGGCTGACCCTGCGCGACGGCGTCATGATCGTGGACGTGGTCTTCCAGGGCCGGACCAGAGACATGCCGGAGCTGGCCGGGGCGCTGGCCGAAGAGACCGAGCAACGCGCTCAGCTCCTGTCGGCCAAAGAACGCGAGATTCTGGAGAACCACCTGCTCAACGAGGTCGCCGGCACGCTGCATGAGCTGATCGCCGCAGCCGAGTCCGAGGTCCAGGAGATGAACGCCGAACTGGAGTCCCGCCCCACCTCCACCGGCATGCGGCTGCGCCTGATCTGGAAGACGGCCAGGAACGCCCCTGACGGGCTCGACCGGGTCAGGGGCAAGCTCCGCCAGACCGTGGATGCCTGGTCCACCGCCGACCGGTCGGCCGTCGGCGCGTTCCTTCAGGAGCGGATCGCCCGCGAACACGCCGACAATCCAGCCGCGGGCTGGACCGAGGCATTGACCAGGGCGCTGGACTATCGCACCTGGCACGAGTTCGCGATCCAGCGCCTCCAGGACGGGCAGTGGCGAGCGGCGACCGGTCCCGCCTCCGGCGGCGAGCGGGTGCTGGCGGCATCGGTGCCGCTGTTCGCCGCCGCCTCGGCCCACTACAAGTCCGCGGCCAACCCGCACGCGCCTCGCCTGGTCGCGCTGGACGAGGCGTTCGCCGGGGTCGACGACGATTCCCGGGCCAAGTGCCTCGGCCTGCTGGCCACGTTCGACATGGACGTGGTGATGACCAGCGAGCGCGAGTGGGGCTGCTACCCGCAGGTCCCCGGCCTGGCGATCTGCCAGCTGTCGCGCCGTGACGGCATCGACGCCGTGCTGGTGACGCCCTGGCGGTGGGACGGGCGCGAACGGCTGCGGGTGGAACGCCCCGCCATCACGGTTCCCGCGCCGTCCCCCGCACCCCCCGTGCGGCAGGGCGGCTTGTTCGGCGTGGACGAGGACGGTGTGCCGGGTTGAGCGGCGGCGACACGGACGGCTCGGTCACAGGTGGCGGGGCGAGCGAGAGGCTGATTCGGCTGCTGGGCGGCGATGAGATCGCCTGGCTGGTCGACCGGGCACGCCACCGTCTGGAGCAGGGCAGGCCACCGACCGGGACGGTGACGCTCACGGCCGCGACCCCGGCCCAGCGCCGGGCGGCCGAGGCGCTGCTCGGCCGCCGCGCGGGAGCCGGTTCCTCGCTGTCGGTCTCCTTGGACGAGGTGGACCGCATCCTGCGAGCCAGTGGTGTCACCGCGGACGGGCTGCGCGAAGCCGTCGTCCGGCTGCGCGGTCCGATCCGGGACCTGTCCGGCGAGAAGGCTGCGCGGACGGCGGCCTGGGAACGTGCTTTCACCAGGCTCGATACGCTCGTCGCCAACCGTCCCGAGCTGTCCGGGTGGCGATCGTGGCTGGAGTCCACCGGCCTGGTCAGAAGGCTCGCCGCCACGGCCGGAGAGGCACGTACCCTGCTCGACCGGCTGAGCGCCGTACTGGAGCGGCTGCCGTCGCCGGGCACGCCCCTCGGCAGGTTGGCCGCCGAGACCTGTGGCGACGCACACGGCCTGGACGAAGGACGCCCGCTCGCGACCCTCGCCCTGTCCGCGGCACGCGCCCTGTCCGGCCTGCCGTACGCGGGCGAAAGCGGCGCGGACGCCCGCCGCTCGGTCTGGGCCGCGGTCGGCGTGCACCTCGATGACCTGTCCTCTCTCGTGCTCTGCCTGGGGCTTCCAGGTGACGACCGCTCCCCCACCGGACGCATGCTCAACGCCGCCAGGGCGGCGGGCGAGCCATGCGTGCTGACCCTGCGCCAGCTCCGCCGGCACGAGTCCCCCTTGCCTGCGGACCTGGTCAGGATCTGTGAGAACCCGGTGGTGGTGGCCGCGGCGGCCGACGAGCTCGGAGCCTCCTGCCCGCCGCTGATATGCGGGGGCGGCCGGCCGTCGACGGCCGTCTGGCGGCTCCTGGACCTCCTCGCGGCCGGCGGCGCGACGTTCGCCTACCACGGCGACTTCGACTGGGGCGGGATCGCCATCGCGTCCTCGGTCCACGAACGGCTCGGGTTTCAGCCGTGGCGCTTCGACGCCGCCTCCTACCAAGCCGTGCCCTCGTCGGCACCGCTGTCCGGTCAGGCCCGACCGACCCCCTGGGATCCGGCGCTCACCGTGGCGATGGAGCGACGCGGCGTACGGGTCGAGGAGGAACTCGTGCTTGCCGAATTGATCGCCGACCTGGTCCCGAAGAGGCATGGCGCTGAGTCCTGATGATGATCGGCGCGATGGTCACTCACGGCCGCCGCCGCGAGCTCCGGTTCGCCATGCTGACCCTGATCCATCTCCTCAGGCGTGGCTCAGGGTGAGCCCGCGACCACGGCGGTCAGTTCGTCCAGGACCAGGGTGCCGACGTAGCGGGCGTCCGGATCGAGTTCGTTGAAGAAGATCCGGCGCAGGCTCACCGGATAGGCCATGGTGTCCGGCAGGTCATAGGTGACCTGCTGCCAGCCCGGTTCGGTGATGAAGGCGGGCTCGATCGTGTGCAAGGTCCCGTTGCGGTCGACGACCTCCAGGCGCGTCCGGTGGACGTGCCCTTCCGCTTTCACCCAGAGCTTGAACGCCGTCGGTTCGCCGGACACCGGAAGGAGGTTGGAGACCGGCCAGATACCGACGCCGCGCGTCTCGGTGCTCTGGGTGAAGTCGTAGTCCAGCTTCAGCCCGTTGCCGTCGTGGCCGTCCGGGGTGGATGAGACGGTTCCGGTCGCGCGCAGGCTCCAGAAGCGCCAGTTCCACGTCTCATCGAAGTTCTCCACCATGCCCTGGGACGTCCCGATGCCCACGACCAGCTCGGTCGTCACGCCGCCGGCGGACACCGTGACGACGTGCTCGCCGTCGTCGGCGCGGGCGGTGACGGTGAACGCTCCGGCGCCGTCCGCGGTCACGTCCAGCGCGGCGTCGTCATAGGTGAGGGTGACATCGGCGGGATCGATGGGGGCCGCGTATCCGGCGGAGTCCGAGCCGTTGACCTCGAAGGTCCCCTTGGCACCCTTTTCGAGGAGGTTGAGCCGGCCGGGGCCGGTCTCCAGCTTGGCCAGCTCACCCAGCACGGTCAGCTCGATGTCCCCGGTGACCTTGCCCCACTTGGCCGTCACGGTCGTCTCACCCGGCGACCGTGCGCGGAACACGCCATCGCGGTCCACCCGGCCGATCCGGTCGTCCGCGACCCGCCACCGTGGCCTGGCTTTGCCGGGCAGATCGGCGGGACCGTACGTCTCGTCGAACGCGTCCGCGCTCAGCGCGCGGGTCAGCCCGGGGAAGACCCGCTCGGTACGCCATGACGCGGCCGGATCCGGGCCCGGGAACCGGTCGCGTTCCGTCGCCGTGCCCACCCAGAAGCCCGTGGCCCTGCCACTGCCCTCGGGAAGGAACATGGCCAGCCCGGTGGGCACCGGACGGGTGCCCGCGGGGTCGGACGGCCGGTTGACGAGTTCGGCGTCCTCCTCGCCGGGGTCGCGCGCGACGAGCGTCGTCGAGCCCCCGCCGTCGAAGTTCAGCGCGCTGTGCGCGCCCAGGTCGACCATCATCCGCGCCAGCTCGTTCAGCCCGATGCCGCGGGAGAACTCGGGCTGGCGGCCGTCCACCGCGACCAGCCACATCTTGGTCCCGTCGGCGGAGAAGCCGACGGCGGTGCGCGGTTCCGGCGTGTTGTTCCCCGCCGGGAGCTCGAGCGGTTCGCCGTCCGCGACGAGGAGCTGGCGGCCGCTCATGGCCGCCTCGACCTTCATGTCCCCAGGAGCGCGTACGTCGTAGTCGACGGAGACCGGGTCGCCGGGCCGCAACGAGGACAGCGCCTCCGCGCCGGCCTCCCGGCCCACCAGCACGAACGTGTCCTCGGCGATCGCGCCCTCCCGGGGGACGCCGGCCACCTCGGCCACGACGCCGTCCCGTACCACCACCTCGATGGTCCGCTCGACGCCCCTGACCGGATGGCAGCGGCAGTACGTGCCCCATACCGGGGTGAACATGCCGATCTGGTTGTCCAGCAGTTCCGCCTTGTTCAGCGCGTCCAGGGGGACGGTCCGGCCACCGGGCAGCTCGATGGTCCCCTCGAAGACGATCTCGCCGATGGCGCCCACCTGGTCCTCGGAGAACATCACCGCGGTCTGGTCGGTCTGCGTCGCCTTCGTGTTGGGCAGGGGCGACTGCAGGAGCTCGCCGTCCTGGATGCCCACGCCCCACGGCGCGCCGGATCCGGAGATGTCGAAGTAGTCCGAGTTCACCGCGGCGACGGCGCCCGCGTCCCGCGCCATGTCAAGGAGCGGACGCCGCGCAGCGACCTGGCCGGGAAAGAGCCGGCCGATCTGTACGCCGGACGTGAGGTCGACGGACATCTGGTAGGTCTGCAGCCAGCCCGGCTCTCCGGTCGCGCCGTCCGGCCCGTACATTTCGACCGTGCTCAGCTCGACACCCGGAGCGACCGGCCGGGTCTCGCGGTACGTTTCGGTGCGGCCGGTGGTCTGCGGCGAGCCGGCCGTGGCCGGGACTGCGAGCGGCTCCGTCTGCGCGTACGCCGGGCCCGTCAGGACAAGGGCGAGAGCCGCCGATAACAGGGCGAAAGGGACTTTCCATCGCATCAAACCGTGACGAGACATGACTATCCTCCTCAAACAGCAATGCCGGCTGCGCGCCAGAGCATGAACTCGGTCACCGGGGCGAACTCGGCGGGCGTGAAGTTGTCCTCGATCGGCAGTACGGGGTCGTGCCGTCCCCGGGACCGAGCCAGGAACAGGGCGATGTCGTTGGCGTCGGCTATCGACAGCGTGTTCAGGCCTGCGGCGATCGCCGCGCCGGCCATGCCGTGGTCGGCGATGACGAGATCGATCCGTACGCCGTCATCGGCCGCCGCGGCGATCATGGCTTCCATGTACTCGGGCCGGTGGGTGTGGAGAATCGCCTCGTCGTGGAAGGCACACCCGACCCCGCCGAAGAACCGGATCCCCGACTCGCCCGCGGAATGGGCGCCGACGGCGCGGTCGAGACGGTGGTCGTCGAGGACGCGTACGATCCGGTTGCCCGCGTTCCGCAGGGCGCGGGCCAGTTCGGCGTAGTGTTCCAGCAGCCCGGTCGGGTGCCCGGTCGCCAGCAGCACCGCGGCGCCGCCGTCACGCAGGAAGGGAGCCAGGGCGTCAGCGTGGGCCCGGATGCCGGCCAGCGTGTTCTCCGGCGCGATGTACCCCAGGTGCGGATCGCCGTGCGTGATGCGGTCGCCGATGCCGGCGGCGACGGCGGTCACGACCTCGTCGACGGTCGCCGTACGCCAGTCCTGCAGCCCGAAGGTGTTGTCCGGATCTCCTCCGAGCATCTTGAGGGCGTACGCCAGCGACTGCCGACGGGGGGTCCGGATGTTGCCGGACAGGCTCCGCTCGACGAGCAACTCGCGCAGGTCCGCCTCTCCATGTGCGGTGCGCATGTCGTCAGCTCGCCGCCGCCGCGACGGCGCTCTCGGGCCGCGCGGCAGCCCCTGGTGGGCGCCACGCTCCCTCGGTCCGGGGGAACGCCCGCGCCGTGCCGTTCCCGATGGCCAGCCGGACGGTCGTTCCAGGAGACCAGCCGCTCTGGGCCGAATGCACGATCACGACCGATCCCTCGACGTCGACATAGGTGCGAACGACCGGGCCGAGGAACTGGACGTCGCGGACGACGCCGCGGAGCGCCCGCCCGTCGGTGGCGTCCTCCTCCGTGAGGGACACGTCCTCGGGGCGTACCGACACGTCGACGAGCGAGCCGCGGGAGACGGGGGGCGACGCGCTCGCGGGCGTCGCCGGGAGCGCCGCTCCGGCGACGATGACCTCCCACGACTCGGGCGACTCGCCGGCGAACTCCCCCACCAGCCAGTTCGTGATGCCGACGAAGTCGGCGACGTATCCGTTGGACGGGGCCAGATAGATCTCGTGACCGCTGCCGAGCTGTTCGAGTGAGCCGTCCCTCATGACGGCGATCCGGTCGCCGAGGGCCAGCGCCTCCTCCTGATCGTGGGTGACGTAGACGATCGTCGTCCCGGTGTCGCGCTGGATCTCGCGGAGCTGGGTGCGCAACTGGATGCGGGTCTTCGCGTCGAGGTTGGACAGCGGCTCATCCATGAGCAGCACCGACGGCCGGATCGCCAGCGACCGGGCGACGGCGACGCGCTGTTGCTGCCCGCCGGAGAGCTCGTTCGGTCGCCGGCCGCCCAGGCCCGTGAGACCGACGAGTTCGAGCGCCTCCTCGGTGCGACGTGCCCGCTCGTCCCTGGCCAGCTTCTGGGCCTTCAACCCGAACTCGATGTTCTCCGCGACGGTGAGGTGCGGAAAGATCGCGTAGTCCTGGAACACCATGGACGTCGGCCGCGCGTCCGGACCGAAGCCGGACACGTCGATGCCGTCGATGAGCACGGTTCCGCTGTCGGGCTGGACGAAGCCGGCGATCATCCGCAACGTGGTGCTCTTGCCGCACCCGCTGGAGCCGAGGAGGCAGAGGAACTCGCCGCGGCCGACGACGAGGTCGAGGTCACGAACGGCCGGCACCCCGTCGAACGACTTGCACAACGACTTCAGTTCGATCATGGAATCTCCATCAGCAGGTGTCACAGGTCGTAGAGCCGCAGCCGGGAACCGAGGGCGAGCTTCGCGACGGCGAGCCCGGCGAAGCTGACCACCATCAGGCCGGCCGCGACGCCGGTCGCGGCGCCCCACTGGCCGAACTCGGCGAGGTTGACGATGGTGGGGGCGCCCAGGCCGATCCCCGGCGACGTCAGGAAGATCACGGCACTCAGCGTGTTGATCGCGTGGAGGAACCCGAACACGAGCGACGTGGTGAACGCGCCGCCCAGCAGGGGGAACATGATCTGGACGATGACCCGGGCCCGCGAGGCGCCGAGGTCGGTGGCGGCCTCGTCGATCGACGGGCTGATCTGGTTGATCGTGGTCACGGCGGTCCGGTAGCCGACCGGCAGGGCGCGCACCACCATGACCAGCACCAGGATCAGCGCGGTGCCGGTCAGAGCGAGCGGCGCCTCGTTGAACGTGAGCAGCCACGAGATGCCGATCATCGTCCCGGGGATCGCCGACGGCAGCACCGCGAGCCCGTCCATCACGCCACGGCCGACGACCTTCGTGCGGTGCACGACGTAGGCGGCGACCAGAGTGCTGATCGTCGTGATGACCGCCGCCGTGGTGGAGAACAGCGCCGAATTGCGGATGTCGTCCCCGCGCAGGAGAGCCGTCCGCCAGTGGTCCAGCGTGAGGCTCCAGTCCGCGCCCCACGCCCGGGTGAACGAGCCGGCCACGATGCTCCCGTAGATGAGGATCATCAGGGCGCTGACCATGCCCAGGACGGTGAGGAGCCCGCGCCGCACCATCGGGGGGAGCGGCGCCGGAGGCAGGCTCCCGGTCTTCCCGGACACGGTCACCGCGGAGCGCCGCGACAGGACCCGGCGCTGGATCAGGAAGAGGATCAGCGTCGGCACGAACAGCAGCACGCACAGCACCGCCGCCATGCCGAAGTCCTGCCTGCCCACGGCCTGCACGTAGGCCTCGACCGAGAGAACCTGGTACCCGGCGCCGATGAGGACGGGGTTGCCGAAGTCGGTGATGACGAACATGCCGACGAGGAGCAGCGCGTTCAGGATCGTGGGGAACGCCAGGGGCAGCGTGACCCGGCGGAAGGTCTGGAACCACGTCCAGCCGAGGTCCCGGCCGGCCCATTCCAGGGTGGAGCCGATGTTCTTCAGCGTCGGCAGCAGGGTCAGCGTGGCCATGGGGAAGAAGGCGAGCGTCTGGACGAGCCAGAGACCGCCGAGGCCCAGGAGGCTGACGTCCAGCCCCAGCAGCTCATGTGTGATCAGGCCCCGCCGCCCGAACAGCAGCAACACCGCGAGACCGACGACGAACGGCGGCGAGATCAGCGGGAGGAGGGCCATCACCCGCAGCACGGCCCGGCCCCTGAGGTCGGGCCGGCTGAGGGCGTAGGCGAACAGGAAGCCGACCACGGTGGCGCTCAGCGTCGAGGCCACGCCGATGACGACGGTGTTCTTCGCGGCCTGCGCCACGCGCGGCTCGGCCAGACTGCGCCAGGCCTCGCCGTCGGGCTCGAACAGCATGGCCACCGTCGGCACCAGGACGAGGAGGACGAGCAGCCCGCCGACGTAGACCGCGAGGGTGCCGACCGTGATCCGGTCGGCCAGGAGGCGCCTGCGGCTGCGCCGCTGCCAGTCGGGCCGGGTCACCTGCCCGGAGTCCGTCTCCAGCTCCGTCCGCGGGCGCGGTTCAGGGACGACGGAGCCGGTCCGATGGGTCGTCGAGGGCACGGCGATCAGACCCCGTACCGCTTGGCGAACTCCCGCGACACCGCGTCGCGCATCTCGCCGGCGCGCACCGGATCGTAGTCCACGAGGTCGAGTTCGGCGAGCCCTTGCGCGCCTTCAGGGAGGTCGACGTCGGTCCGCACGGGGTACGAGTGGACCAGGTCGACGATCATCTGGGACGCCTTCCTGCCCTGGAGCCACTGGATGAACTTCTCGGCTCCCTGGGGGTTCGGAGATCCCTCGACGAGCGCGTTGCCGGAGATGACGACGCCGGTGGGCTTGGGGTAGACGAGTTCGATGGGGAACCCGGCCCCGCGCACGTTGAGCAGGTCATGGGCGAAGGACACGCCGGCCACGTACTCGCCGGTGGCGACCAGTTGGGACGGGGCTCCCCCGCTGTCGGTGTACTGGCCGACCAGTTTGTGGAACGAGTCGAGGAACTTCCACGCGGCCGCGTCGTTTCCGTGACGGAAGAACTGCGTCGCCACGAACGTGTATCCGGTCCCGGACAGCGTCGGGTTCGGCATGACGAGCTGGCCCTTCAGGTCCGGGCGGAGCAGTTCGTCCCACGTCTTCGGGAGCGGGGCCCCGCCCGTCTCCTCCTTCCACCGGTCGGCGTTGACGCCGACGGTCATCAGGATCAGCTCGTTGGCGTGCCAGTAGCCGGCCGGATCGACGAACCGCTGGTCGACGCCCGCGACCGCTGACTTGTAGGGCCGGATGAGCTGCTCCTTGGCCAGCGGGCCGGCATCCCCGCTGGCCAGGCCGATCACGTCTGCCGCCGGACGGCCGGCCTCGGCCTTCAGCCTCGCCAGGAGTTCGCCGGCGCTCTGCCTCAGCACCTCGACCTCGATGCCTGATTCGGCCTCGTACGCCTCGGCCAGCCGTCGAGCGGGTTCCTCGGGCATCGGCGTGTACCACGTCACCGAGCCGCCGGACGCGGACGCGGTGTCATCGTCGCCGCCGGACCCGCAGGCCGCCGGCCCGAGCATGAGAAGTGCGAGAGAGAGCGCGCCTGCGGCAACGCGTAACAGGGGTGTGCGCATGAGTGACCGCCTTCGGATCGATACGCCCGCAGGAGAGGAGCGCAAGGTCACGATGCCCGAAATGGTTATATCTCATGCTCTTGATGTCAATACCTCTTGTACACCAATCGCAGTCGCCGGAGGGCGGTCGTCACCCCAGGGGCGTCGCGGTGTGCGTCACCCCGCGGGGGTGCCCGAGGTCCTCTTCCGGGGTGGCCGTCAGGTCCAGCTCCGAGGTGATCATGTACCGGTCGCCTCTGAACAACGTCCGGGTGAACTCGATGGGAAGGCCGTCCGACGTGCGGGTCGCGGTCCGGAACAGGAACGCGGGAGAGTAGGGCGGCGCATCGAGCACCGCGGATTCCTCCGGGCCGAGCACCGTCGGTTCGATGGTCTGCGTCCCCGAGGCCACCTTCAGCCCGTACTGATCGAAGAGCAGCCGGTAGAGGGACTTCTCCTCCAGCTCTTCGGCAGGCAGGCCGGGGACCAGGGCGTCCGGCAACGTCGTGGTGGCGATCGCGATCGGATCACCGTCGGCCAGCCGCAGTCGCCGTACGGTCACGATCGTGTCGGAGGGCGCGATCTGGAGCCGCCAGCTCAGGCGGACGCCCGCATCCGAGCGCTCCACCCCGACGACGCGGGTCGACGGCGTGATCCCCCGCCGGCGCAGACCCATCGAGAACGACGACGCCGCCGGCGACTGCGTGATCGTGGGCCGCGCGACGTAGGTCCCGCTGCCCTGCCTGCGGATGAGATGACCGTCCCTGACCAGGTCGTCGACGGCGCGCCGCACCGTGAGCCTGGAGACCCCGCAGTCCTCTTCCAGCACCCGCTCCGGCGGGATCGGATCGCCCACGTTGAGATCCTCCAGCAGGCTCATGATCCGCTCCCGGACCATGCTGTGCTTGCGCCCGCGAGGAGCGTCTGCGTCGCTCACGTCCACCCCCTCCAGCCCTTCACGGCGGCACCCGCGCTTCCCCGCATTTTACGCCACAGCCATGAATTGGTATTGACGACTTGTATACCAGCTCATACAGTCACCGAGTAATCATGACCTCCCGGTGAACCTTGGCGGAGCGCCGACGCACCGCCACTCCTCCGTCCCACGGCTGGCCGCGACCGTCAGGCCGGGTCCGATCATCGTCGCATCAGGGCCGACACATGACCACCCTGCCTCCACCAGCGCCTTCCCCCGTCCGGCTTGAGCCCTGAGAACCATCGATCGACAAGGGAGCACCAGTGGGAAACCAGATGGTCAATCGCCGTCGCCTCCTCGGACTCGCCGGCGCCGGCGGAGCCGCCCTCGCGATGCCTGGCCTGTTACCCGCACCGGCCCACGCCACCCCGCAACCAGCCGCAGCGTGGCCCACGGAGTTCGTCGAGGTGACGCCCACCATCGAGGGCGACATCGCCTGGTACGACGTGTCCCAGTGGGGTGTCGAGGGCAGGGGCTGGTCCGACACGGCGGCCTTCTACGACCGGCTGCCGGCCAGGGCCGAAGCCGTCGTTCCCCCTGCGGTCTGGGTGCGCAGCCGGACCTCCGCCGGGCTCTCGACCCGGTTCGTGTCCAACTCGACGACCTTCCGAGCCCGCTACCGGCTCACCCTGGCCACCACCGCGATGTACCACATGCCGGCCGTCGGCCACAGCGGCGTGGACCTGTACGCGCGTACCGAAGCCGGACAGGACGCCTGGCTGGCCAACACGCATCCGACGGCTCAGACCATCGACCAGCAGATGGGCCTCGCGGTCGACCCCGGAGAGCGCCTCTACACCGCCTACCTACCGCTGTACAACGGCCCGCAGTATCTCCAGATCGGCGTCGAGTCCGGCGCGTCGTTCGTCGGGGTCGCACCGCGCACCGCCGCACCCGCCGTCTTCTACGGCAGCTCGATCATGCAGGGCGGCGTGGCGTCCCGGCCCGGCATGTCCATCACGGCGCTCCTGGGCCGCCGCTTCGACATGCCCACCATCAACCTGGGATTCTCCGGCAACGCGAGGATGGAGCCCGAGATCGCCGAGCTGATGACCGAGCTTGAGGCGTCGGTCTACGTGGTCGACAGCTCCCCCAACATGAACCCGCAGCAGATCTCCGAACGTGCCGAACCCTTCGTACGCCTCCTACGCGAGGCGCGCCCGGACACGCCCATTCTGCTCGTCGAGGACCGCCGATACGGGGACGGTCAGTTCGTCCAGTTCCGCCGGGATCGCAACGCCCAGAACGCGGCCGCCCTCCACGCCGCGTACAGGAACCTGCGCACCTCCGGCGTCAAGCACCTCTGGTACCTCAAGGCCGACCAACTCCCGCAGTCGGAGGAACTGGTCGACGGATCGCACCCGAGCGACCTGGGCATGGTCACGTACGCCAACGCGTACGAGAAGGTCCTGCGCCCGATCCTGCACAACAGGCGAGACGGGCTCACCGACCGGCCCTAAGCCCTCGGCAAGCGCGCTCTCCGTCCGCCCGACCCGCAGATCCATGGCCAGCGGGCCGAGTTCCGCTGATCACCCCCTTCCTCCGGGAGGTGCCGGCGCAGCGTCGTGGATGCGAGGTCGCGAAATCGGCGCGGACCGGCCGGCGTTTCACGCCTCAGCGGTTCGAGGAACCGGCGCGGACCGGCTGGCGTTTCACGCCTCAGCGGGTTCGAGGAACCGGCGCGGACCGGTCACCCGGCGGATCCGGCTCTGCGGAACCGGCCTGATCGCGAGGGCCCGTCGAGGCTGCCCACACGCCGGTCGTCCCGCGAGCGCACCACCGCGACTTGGGAGAGATCCCAGTCGAGACGGCGGCACACGTCATGTGAGCCGCAGTCGAGGTGTCCCCGAGGCTTGCCGACGCGCTCGGGGCTTCTGGCGTGAACCCCTGGCACGCCAGCGGCGAGACGGCCTGGCAGACAGCGGACTGTGCTGACTGCTGGTGGACCTCTCGGTCTTCGGCTCCCCCGCCCTGCGCTCGGCGGGCACCCGCCCCCTCACCGTGCTGTTCACGGCGCTGCCGGGGCGCTACCACGCCCTGGCGGCGAACCGGATCCGTCCGCCGACCCGCCCACGACTGCCGGCACTCCGACGATCGGGAGCCGCCAGCCGTCGGATTCCACGCTGTCCCGATCGTCGTACGGGCAAGAAGATCGAAGATCGCGGCAGATGGGAGATCCGGGATGGGGCGTGAAGCCGAGGTGCTCCTCGGGCGGTTGGCAGGACAGCGCGGGCATGTGCTGGGGATCTTGGAGGGGCTGACGGAGGAACAGCTGCGCCGCCCGGTGTTGCCCTCTGGCTGGCACTGCTTGGCGCTGGTCAGGCATCTGACGCTGTCCGACGAGCGGTACTGGTTCCGCTGCGTGGTGGGCGGCGAGCCGCGGGACATCCTGCCGGCCGAGAAGGGCGGCGACTGGCGCGTCGGTGCCGACGAGAGCGCCGAGCATGTCTTCTCGGCCTACCACGAGGAGATCCGCCGTGCCGACGCCGTCCTCGCGGCGACGGACCTGGACGCGCCGCCCAAGCAGCCGGACCCCGTATGGGCCCGCTGGGGCATGGACTTCCCCGATGTGCGCTCCATCGTGGCGCACGTCCTCGTCGAGACCTCCGTCCACGCCGGGCACCTCGACACGGTGCGCGAGTTGCTGGACGGCCGACAGTGGGTGGTGCAGTGAGGCGACGACCCGGAGCAGTGTCGGATCCGGGATCGCCCCGTTCGTCGTATAGTCGTCCACACCGTTGAGCAGGCAGGAAACCCGCACATGAGGTACATGATGTTCGTCGTCGCCGATCCGGACGCCACCGCCGAGGCCGAGCCCACGCCCGGCGACCTGACCATCGAGGAGTGGCTGGCCGACGTCGACGGCCGCGGCAAGCGGATCATCGGGGAGCGGCTGCGGCCGCTCAGCGATGCCACGACGGTACGGGTCAGCCGCGGCCAGGTGCTGGTCACCGACGGCCCGTTCACCGAGTCCAAGGATTGGATCTGCGGCTTCGACATCCTCGAATGCGAGGACCTGGACGAAGCCATCGCGATCGCAGCGCGGCACCCGATGGCAAGGGGCGGCAAACTCGAACTGCGCCCGTTCTGGCCGGGCGACCACGCGTGACGGCGTCGACGGCCGAGGCGGCTGCCGCGGCGGCGGCTTCGGCCGTCGCCGCGGAGCGAGCGGGCATGGTGGCGAGCCTCATCCGTCTCACGGGCGACTGGGCGTTGGCCGAGGACTGTGTGCAGGACGCGGTGGAGAAGGCGCTGCGGCACTGGCCCGAGGCCGGCCTGCCGCGGTCGCCCGCGGCCTGGCTGACCACCGCGGCCCGCAACCGCGCGCTCGACGTGCTGCGCCGCCGCCGCACAGAGCGGGCCAAACTGACCGAAAGGGCGCTGCTGGACGATGCGGCGCGGACCGACAAAAACCGCGACGACCGACTGAGCCTGATCTTCACCTGCTGCCATCCGGCGCTGCCGCTGGACGGCCGGGTGGCGCTGACCCTGAAGACCGTGGCCGGGCTCAACACCGCGCAGATCGCCGACGCCTTCCTGGTCTCCGAGAGCACCATGTCCCAGCGGCTGCTGCGCACCAAGCGCAAGATCAGCCATGCCGCGATCCCGTACCGGGTGCCGCCTGCCGATCTGCTGGCCGAGCGCACCGACGGGGTGCTCGCTGTCCTCTACCTCGTCTTCAACGCAGGCTACGGACAGCCCGAAGGCCGCCTTGCGGACGAGGCGCTGCGCCTGGTGCGGCTGCTGGCCGACCTGATGCCGTCCTCCGACGAGGCCCGTGGCCTGCTGGCCCTGATCATGTTCCAGCAGGCCCGCCGCGCGACCCGGTTCGACGCCGCAGGTGATCTGGTGCCCATGGAGGAGCAGGACCGTGCCCGCTGGGATCCGGTCCTGACCGCCGAGGCGCACCACGAACTGCGCCGCGCGACACGCTCCGGCCGCCCGCCGGGCCCGTACTGGCTGCAGGCGCGGATCGCGGCCTGCCACGCGTCCGCTCCGTCCGCGCGGGCGACGCCCTGGCATGCGATCGTGCCGCTGTACGACGCGCTGCTCACCGCTCAGCCCTCCCCGGTGGCCGCGCTCAACCGGGCGGTGGCCGTGGGCTTCCGCGACGGCTTCGCGGCCGGGCTCGACGCGCTGGACGCGCTGGACGCCGACGCGCTGGCCGGCTACCACCTGCTTCCCGCGGCCCGCGCGGACTTCCTGCGCCGCCTCGGCCGGACACGGGAGGCCAGGGCCGCGTACGAGGATGCGTTGCGGCTGGTGGCCGAGGACGGACCCGAGGCCCGCTTCCTGCACCGAAGGCTCGCGGCGCTGCCGATCAGCCAAGGCGAGTGCACTTGACGTGGCGAATATGCCTGACGGATCCCCAATACTGTGGGGCAAGTTAGGCGCCGACCTTACCGCGCGCTAGCCCACCGCGAGGAGACCTCGATCGCGCAGGAAGTCGCCAAGGCGGCCCCGGCCGGCGCCGGCGTGGTGAAGGCGTTCAACACCATCTTCCGTCATATCCTGGAGAAGGGTCGGCCCGACGTCTTCATCGCCGGCGACAATGCGCAGGCCAAAGCAAGTGTGGAGGCGTTCATCGAGAGCCTCGGGCTGCGTCCGCTGGACGTCGGCGGCCTGAAGATGGCGCACTGGCTGGAAGGAGCGGGCGTGGTCACGGTGGGCCTCGCCAACCACGGGGTGGGGAACGTGGACTTCGCCCTCAGCATCACCGAACTTCCCATCCGAGCAAACGGTTGACGGGTCACCGAAAGGACTCGCCGATGAAGCTCGGTTTCGCACTTCCCATAATCGGGCCCGCCATCAGCAGCGCCGCCGGCCTGAGCGCGTTCTGCCGCGGGATCGAGGACCTTGGCCAGGGCACGCTGTGGGTCGGCGATCGCCTGGTCCAGCCGGTTCAGGCCGGGCTTGTCGGCGATCTTCCCTCGTAGCTCGCCCCGTTCGAAGTCGCCGAGCTTGTCGGTCTCGGCGATCAGGTCGGCCGGTTGGGCGAGGAGTTGCTCGCGCATGCCGGTACGAGGGCTGTGCGGGGACGCCACCCGGCTCGACGAGCTGGACGCGCCCGGCCCCTACGACCTGTTCTTCGATCTGAGCTGCTACTGCGGCATCCCGCCGCACCGCCGCGAGTCCTACGCCCCCGGGCTCAGCCGCCGCGCCGTCCCCGGGGCGCGGCTGCTGATGTTCGGGTACGGACCCGAGGCGTTCGACGACCTGATCTCCGGCGTCACCGGCGAAGAGCTGCGCGTGCCAGGTCCGCCGGCCGGGAGCTGGCCGACACCACGCGGGGGACGAACGAGGCGCCCACCTTCTGGTTCACGCTGCGCCGTACGGGCTGAGGGCTTCAGGGGAGCAGCAGTCCCCAGTACAGCGCCCACGGCACGAAGACCGCGCCGCCCGCGACCAGCAGCCCGAGCCGTACCTTCTCGCCCCGGGCGGTGACGCGCCGCCAGTGGATCGCCGTGACCGCGGTGGCCACAATCGTCATGACCGTGACCGCCTGGAGCGCGAGCCAGACGACGGGCCTACCCGCCAGCAACGGCCCGGGCGTGGCCAGCTTCCCGCCGGTCATGAGCACGTAGAACAGGTACGAGAACCCGCCCGCCAGCACCGCGAGCCCGCCGGTGCTGACCAGCCGCGCGGCCCGCACCGGCGCCACCTCGGTCCGGGTACGCCTGAACCGCCGGACCAGGGCCACCACGGGATACCCGCCGAATCCCACCAGGAACAGCACCAGCACGAGGAGGTGCACGAACCCGGACTCCCACCACTCGGTCGGCGGCACCCCGACGGAGTCGCCGGCCTGCACCGGAGCCGGCCCCGACACCTGGGCCACGGGAGCGTGCCCCGAGGTGGCCTCGCCCACCCACGCCCCGACCAGCTCCGGGTAGCCGGGAGCCAGCTCGGGCTGCCGGGTGACCCCGCCGTCGGGCGTCAGGTGGGCCGCGTGGTCGGCGCCGGCGAAGAACCGGAACGTGTAGCGGTCGTTCCCGCCCGCCCTGAGGGACTCGGCGAAGATCGGCGGCGTCTCCCTGGGCGGCGTCAGCAGGTCGTGCACCCCCCAGATGGCGAGCACGGGCTGGCGCACCTTCGCGAGGACCGGCGCCGGGTCGTGGTACGGCTCCGGGAACATGCCGCCGTCCGCGACCACCCGGTAGAGGGTGGGCTCGGCCCGGTCCACCATCGACCCGCTCACCCCCGCCTTCCGCAGACCCGCCGCCACCGCCCAGGTCTGCTGCCGCAGCGGGTTCAGGGCGTTGGCGCCGACGACGATAACGAAGGAGATGTGGGCCGAGCGGGAGGCGGCGAGCGGCGCCACCCACCCTCCCTCGCTGAGTCCCCAGATGCCGACCTTGCCGGGATCGACCCCCGGCCGGCTCCGCAGCGTCTCGACGGCTCCGAGCGCGTCGTCCGCGAGCACCGAGTACGACCGCTCGAACGTCGAGTACCCCTCGGACCGCTTGTCGTAGACGAGCACGGACAAGCCTTGCCGAGCGAACGCCACGGCCTCGCCCAGCAGCTTCTCCCGGGGCGTGCCGGTGCCCGCGCCGTGCACCAGCACGATGCCCGCCCGGCCGTCCCTGGCGCCGGCCGGGCTGATCACGCTGCCGTGCAGCAGCAGGTTCCCGCTGCCGCGGAAGCTCACCTCGGCCGAGGTCAGGCCGTCCGGGAGGGAAGGTGGCGCGGTGGCGGCAGCCGCAGCGGGGGTTGCGGCGAGGGCCGGAGTGGCAGCGGCGGCGGGCCCCAGGGGCACGACCAGCGATAGCGCGGCGGCGAGGGCCGCGAAGGCTCGTTTCATGTTGCCGAGAGTAGTCTGCAGAGAAATGTCGGCAAAGCGATGTCTGCAGATATCGTTCTGGAGGACTAGCCTGATCGTCATGAAGGATGACGAGCCGTTCGTGCTCGACGACCCCGGCCGGCTCAAGGCGCTGGCCCACCCGATGCGGCGGCGCATGCTCACCCACCTCAACGTGCACGGCCCCGCCACCTCCACCACCCTCGGCGAGCTGCTCGGCGCCAAGACCGGCACGACCAGCTACCACCTGCGCCAGCTCGAGAAGTACGGCTTCATCGAGGAGATCCCCGAGCGCTCGACGGGGCGCGAGCGGTGGTGGCGCCGCGCCCGGATCCCCCGGGACCTCCGGCTGCCCACCCCCGACGAGGTGGCGCCCGGCGACAGGGCGGTGCTGGAGGAGTTCCACCGGGTCGGGTACGAGGAGGACCGGGCCCTGTTCGAGCGCTTTCCCGCCGCCTACCGGGCCGATCCCGGTTGGGCGCGAGGCTCGCGCGGGCTGGCCAGGATGACGAGGGAGGACCTCGACGCCTTCTACGAGGAGTACATCGCGCTGCTCCTGCGCTACAGCCGCAGGGCCGAGGAGGCGCCGCCGGACGCCCGTCCCGTCTACGTCCGCTTCTTCACCCTGCCCGCGGACGAGGACTGAGGCCGGGCGTTGTGCCGTGGGGCGGCCACCCGGAAAGTTCTGCCTTGATATCGGGTCAGTTTTGAAAGGGAACCGATGCGGAGACCATGGCCACCGTCGTCGAGCTGACCTCCTACTCGATCAAGGGCTGCGCGGGCATGCCGGTCGTGCGCGAGCAGGGCGTGTTCCGTACCCAGCGGCGCGACCCGAAGCCGGCCACGATCCGGCCCGCCGTCAGCGCCGGCGGGCAGTGGCTGACCCTGCGCGCCCCGGGATCGATGACCTCGACCTGCGCGTCGACACCTCGGGCGAGCGGCGCGAGGTGGAGTCGTTCGGGCGGCCGTACCTGGGCATCGACCAGGGTGACCCGGCCGCCGCCTGGCTCACGCACGTGCTCGGCCACGACAGCCGGCTCGTCCGCGTGCCGCCCGAGCACCACCGCGTCACCACCGGCAGGACGCCCGGCACCTCCGGCTACGCCGACAGCACCGCCCTGTTCGTCCTGTCCCGCGCCACCCTCGACCTCCTGAAGGAGCGGCTCGCCGCCCGGGGGCCGCCGGTGCCCATGAACCACTTCCGTCCGAACATCGTCGTCGACGGCTGGGACGAGCCCCACACCGAGGACCGGGCCCACCGGATCAGGATCGGCGAGACCGAGTTCGGGTACGCCAAGATCGCCATCCGGTGTGCCGTCACCATGGTCGGGCGGAAGGCGGGGCCCGAGCCGCTGCGTACCCTGGCGGGCTATCGCCGGGCGGCCAGGGCGGAGTGGCGTTCGGCGCCAAGTACTCCGTGCTCAGGCCCGGCAGGCTGGCGGTCAGTGACCTGGTGGACGTCACCTCGTGGGTGGCGGGCCCGGGTCAGTGTGGGGCGAGTCGGATTCGTGCGCGCGCCACTTCGGCGCCGAGGCGGAGGGCCTCGTCCACCGTGGCCGGGAGGTCGGTGACCGGGTAGAGGACGTGGCGGATCGTCCGGGCGGCGTCGGCGACGATGACGGCCCACGCCCTTGCTTTGCCGTTATGACCGCATCGGATTGACTGGTTAGTCACGCTCGCCCGCATCACGCCGCAGGGCGGAGCGATCGCCGCTGTCGATGCCTCTGGCCTGCGCCGTCTTGGCACACGCCACCCCGGCGGCCACGAGTGCCGCGGTCACCGCGAACGCCGTGCTCCAGCTGCCGGTGTCGGCCAGGCGCACATAGAGCGGCGGCCCGAGAAACGTGCCCAGGCTGCCGGCCTGGGTCACCGCCCCGATGGCCCAGGCGGTGCGGGCACCGGCCACGGCGGGCAGGGCCGCGAACACCGCCGAGACGGCCAGGCCGTTCAGGCCCAGCACGGCCGCCGCACACAGCGCCACCAGCGCTGCCGCCACCGGGGCAGGCGCGGGAACGGGCAGGAACGTCCCGGCGCCGGCGGGCACCATGAGCAGCGCCGCGCCGATCAGCCGACCGGGAGCCGTCCCGGCGCGCAGCGCGGCGCCGGCGGCCAGGCTGCCCGGCACGCTGGCCGCGGCCACCACGGCGGCCAGCAGGCCCGCCGTCGAGCCGGGCAGCCGCAGTTCGGTTGTCAGGAAGGCCGGTAACACGGTGACGACGCACACCCCGACCGTGGCGATCATCGCGAACCCGGCCGCGAGGGCTGCCACCGCCGCCTTCGGCGTGCCTGCCGGTGCAGGCCGAAAGCGCTGGACGTCCGCCGGTGCCAAACCGGGCGAGACTGTTGGCGCGGCGTCGCGGGGCAACGTACCGGCCAGTGCCGCCACGCCCATGGTGAGGGCGCCCACGCCGGCGATCGTGGCGCGCCATCCGGCGGCCGCGGCCAGCGCCCCGGCGGTGTTGGCCAGCGCCAGCCCGGCGGGGATGCACAACCCCCACAGCGCCAGCGCGCCGCGCCGTGCCCGGCCAGTGAGCAGCCGGGCCAGCAGGCCCGGGCCCGCGATCATCACGACGGCGTATCCGGCCGCCTGCGCCAGCCGCAGGGCGGCCAGCATCACCGCGTCGCCCGTGACGGCGGCCATCGATCCCGCCGCCCCCAGCACTGCCAGCGCGGCCATGAAGATCCCCCGCAAGGGGCGGGGGTCCAGCCAGAGACCCAGCGGCAGGCACGCCGCGGCGGCCACCACGGTGATCGCCGACGACAGCCAGCCGACGGTGGCCGGCGGCAGCGTGAACTCCTCGCCCACGACGGTGAGGAACGGGATGAATTCCCCCAGGGCCGTACTGGCCGCCACTCCCGCCGCCAGCACGACGGCAGTGATCCGAACGTTCATCCGGGCGCACCTCCCACAGATCGGGGAGACGCGACCGGAGCACCGGCCCGATCCTCAAGCCCCTCGGGGTGGGGCGACGTCTCGGCGAGGATCCTCTGAGCAGTAGCAGGCGGCCCAGGGCCGCCGACGCCCATCCTAAGCCCACCATTTTCCGATTCGGTCACATCGGTTTGCATGCTGGCACAAACCGATGTGAACTGGGGCTGTTCGTCGTGGTCGAAGCGCGTCTGGCCGGCCCGCCCACCTGGTGCGGCCGCGGGCGATCTGGCCGGCCAACCTGGCGATGCTGCTGACCGGCGCCTGCCTGAACCCGATGTGGTATTTCCCGACCCTGTCCATGCAACGCGTCCTGGGCTATGGCCCGCTGCAGACCGGACTCGCCTTCCTGCCGCCGGATTCCGGTGGCAAGGCACCGTCGAACTCGCAGGGTCCTATCCGGCGGCTGTCCTCGGCCCCGCCCTTTTGATCTCGCTCGCGCCGACGCCGGAGCCGCTTCCGGGCTGTTGAACACCGCCAAGCAGATCGGCGGCGCGCCGGGCCTACCACCCTGATCGCCCTGACCAGCGAGTCGTCCGGCGGCCTCGGCGGCACCGAGCAAGCGCCGGCGGACGGTTACGGCCAGGCCTTCCCGCCCATCGCCCTGCTGATGGTCATCGTCGCCGTGCTCGCCCTCACTCTTCCTGCACGACAGGACGGCTCCCCCATCTCCTCCTCCCCAGCCGACGAAGTAGCCGACCGGCAGCACGTGGACTGACCCACGACGCTGCAGCGGTGCGGGCCCGGAGCACCATCCGCACGGTGAAGCACGCGCACCTGCGATCCGTCCGTCCCAGGCTGGACCGGCGTCGGAGCGAGATCCGCATCGCCGAGCCGTCTCCTCACAGGGTCAGCGAGGATCCTCGCTTGGCGCGCCGAGCGCGGTGGTGCAGTGCCCGACAGGCGTGGACGGCCTCCTGGCACGGCTGACGTCGGTGTGAGGTCGGCGACCAGGTAGCCGGGGAACGAAGCCCCTTCTCCCTGGATACGCCGGTCCTTCAGCGCTCCGTTCCCGCCTCAGCGCCTGGTTTCGGGTTGCCTGCGGAGTGCCGACGTCAGCCTGGCTCACCGGTCGCTCGAATCGTGGGGTGGCTCCCGCGGGGTTCGGCTCCCGGGGTTTCAGCTCTGCTGGAGGATGGCCAGGATCGAGAGTTGGATGGAGACGCGGTCGCCGGCCATGACGCCGCCGGTCTCCAGGACTTTGCTGAAGGTGACGTTGTAGTCGTTGCGGTCGATGTCGAAGGTGGCGCTGCAGCCGGCCCGCGGCACACCGTCGTGGCCGGGCGTGAAACCGCTGATCTCGACCTCGGCCGTGATCCGCCTGGTCACATCCTTGATGGTGAGGTCGCCCTCGACGAGGAAGCCCTCGCCGTGGCGTCGGATGCCGGTTGAGGTGAAGGTCAGGGTCGGATACGTCTGCACCTCCAGGAAGTCGGCGGAGCGGAGGTGGTCGTCGCGCATGTCGTTGTTGGTGTCGATCGAGTCGGCGGCTGGTTGTCGAGGTGCTGCTTGGGGAGAGGGCCGGGTCGGCCGACTCGGTGGGAGACCGTGGCTCCGGGCACCCCGGCCCGGTCGCGGCGATCGCAGGTCGCAAGCGGTGTGCGTGTGATGGTGAACATCAGCGCGAGCCCTCCGCACGGTTATCAGCTCGACTGATACAGTGTTATCAGCCGAGCTGATAACATGTCAACCATGAGCCGACCCCTTCCGCCGTTCATGCAGTTGCAGCACCTCATCCGGGTCCAGTTGCGCGAGGCCCTCGCCAACCTCGACCTCACGCCGGAGCAGAGCACGGTGCTGAATCTCGTCGCCGCCACCCCGGGGATCTCATCGGCCGAGCTCGCGCGGCTCCTGCACGTCACCCCGCAGACCATGCACAAGATCGTCACCGAGCTCGGGCGCCGCAGTTTGCTGGAAATGCACCCCCGCCCAGGGCACGGCCGCATTCTCGGCGCCGAACTGACCGCGCGGGGGCAAACGCTCAAGGGCCAGGCAGACGTTTTCGCCCAGGCCGTCGAAGATCGCATGGTCGCCGATCTTGACGCCCACCAGCGTCGGCAACTCGCCTCCCTGCTGCAGCAATGCGTCACCACGATCGGCGGGCCCTCCAGCGGCTGACGATCGGCGGCTACTGCCCTGACCGGCGGGGCCGCCGACCGCTCTCGTGACGTGACGCGCAGCAGGGCCTCCCCGTCGTCACCGTCGTCCTCGTCGTCACCGGCCAAGACTGCCTACGAACGCAGTCCGTACCAGAGGTCGAAGCCGGGGCACGAGCTGGGTCGTCGGTCCGGCCCTACAGGCGATCGGCCGGCTGGTCGGCGCGCGCCGCAGGTGGCGCGGAGCTCCCGGGCCCTCTCAGCTGGGGTGCGCGAATCCCGCTCGCGCGCTGCCGAACCGGGAGCCGCACGTCAGCGAGGTGGCCGCCAGGGCGGGTTGTGGCTGTCGACGTACCAGGCGAATCCTTCGCCGACCAGGGCCTCGATCTGGTGAGAGTCGACGCCGTCGCCGGGGCGGCGCAGATGGAGAGGCGGCGGGTAGAAGCAGTCGCCGAGCAGCATCACGCCGGAGTCGGGGACGGCCACGACGGTGGAGTCGGGTGCGTGATGGCCGCCGAGGTGGCGTACCTGGATGCCGCCGGTCAGTGTCAGCCGGTCGGTGAAGGTGCGGGAGGCCGGGACGACGGTGAAAACGTCCCAGTCCTGGACGGCGCGGGCGCGGGCGCGGAAGCTGGGGCCCAGCCGGGAGTCGGCGGCGATCTGCTCGCGCAGGTATGCGGGGCTCCAGGGGCGCAGGGCCTCGGCCGCCATCAGGTCGTGGCCCAGGGCGTGCCCGATGATCTCGACGTTCTCCCAGGCGCACGCGCCCCAGGTGTGATCCCAGTGGTGGTGGGTGTAGACCAGGCGGCGCACGGGTGGAAGGCCTGCCTGCGCGATCATCTCGCGGATGTGGCGGGCGAGGTCGGGGCTGTGCCCGGCGTCCACCAGGGTGCTGCCGGCGTCGTCGGCGATGACGGCGACACTGCCCTGGATCATGTCCGGGTCCGGGTCGGCGGGGTGGATCCAGACTCGGCCGGACAGGTGCTGGAGCGAGGTTCGCATAGACAAGGCCGCCTTCCGAAGGGCTATGGCCGATCGTCGCAGGATGCGTCCAGTGGTGCGGCGTTTGAGGAGATGGATGAGCCGGCGGCGCTGCCGCTCCTCGGGCCCGGCCACCATGCGCCCTGGGATGGCTTGGGCCTTGACGCCCTCCCCACATAGGAGCCGTCCTCCCCTGTCGGCCAGGTGAGCGTTCAGGGTGCGGCCGTGGCCCGGCCGATCTGCAGCGTCAGCAAGTCCGGTGACGGCCCGGAGGGTGCTGGAAGTGCAGAGCAGGTGGTTGGTGGTGGGTTCATCCTTGACACAATATCAGCCTGGCTGATAATTCTATATCAGCCAAGCTGATAAACCTATGAAGGGAGGACCTCATGTCACCGTCTATGAGCTCCCGCTCAACGCCTGTGAACAGGCGGTGGTGGGCATTGGCTGTGATCGCCTCAGGCCAGCTGATGGTGGTCTTCGACGTCACGATCATGAACGTCGCGCTGCCGTCGATCAGCCAGGCGTTAACCGTGCCGGCCGCCGACCGGCACTGGCCGATCACGGCCTATACCCTGGCCTTCGCCGGGCTGCTCCTGCTCGGCGGGCGCATCGCCGACCGCATCGGACGCAAGCCCGCCTTTCTCATCGCCCTGGTGGGCTTCGCCCTCGCCTCGGCCGTAGGCGGCATGGCCGCGAACCTGGCCATGCTGGTGGCGGCCCGAGCCTGTCAGGGCGCCTTCGGCGCGTTGCTGGCCCCGACCGCGCTGTCGCTGGTGGCCGCCACCTTCCCCGACCCGCGCGAGCGGGGCCGGGCCTTTGCGGTGTTCGGCGTGGTGATGGGCGGCGGCTCCGGCGTCGGGCTGGTGCTCGGCGGCCTGCTGACGGAGTACCTGAGCTGGCACTGGGTGATGTACCTCAACACTCCGCTCGCCCTGTCGGCCGCGCTCGGCGCCGCTCTCGTGCTGGCGGACAGCCGCAGCACCGAGCGGCCGCGGCTGGACCCGCTCGGCGCGGTGCTGTCCACGACCGCGCTGGTGACGCTGGTGTACGGGCTCGGCTCGGTCGCCACCCACGGCTGGTCGGCCCCCCTGACCCTGGCTGCCCTCGCCACCGGCCTCCTCGCGACGCTCGCCTTCGTGGCGATCGAAGCCCGGGTCGGCGACCCGCTGCTGCCGCTGCGCATCCTGGCTCACCGCACCCGCGGCGGCGCCTACCTCGCCTTCGTCCTGGTCATGATCGGCATGTTCGGCATGTTTCTGCTCGTGTCGTTCTACCTGCAGACCGTCGCCGGCTACACCGCGCTGCGGACCGGCCTGGCCTTCCTGCCGTTCGCCGCGGCCGTGCTGATCACCTCCGTGATCGCCGGCAGGCTGACGGTCCGGCTGCGGCCCGGCCCGCTCCTGTCCGCCGGGCTGCTGCTCGCGGCGGCGGGCACGGCCTGGCTGACCCGGCTCGGCGTCAACAGCGGCTACGCCGCCCATATCCTGCCCGCACTGATCCTGTTCGGAGCCGGACTCGGCACGATTTCACCGATCGCCGCGAACCTTTCCACCATGGAGGTCGCCGACCGCGAGACCGGCGTCGCCGGCGCGGTCTTCAACGCCTCCGAACAGGTCGGCGCTTCACTCGGGCTCGCCTTGATGAGCACCATCGCCGCCACCGGCACGACCGCCTACCTGGCCGCCCACCCGCACGACGGCGACCTGGCCGCGGTCGTGCACGGCTACACCACGGCCACCGCCTGGGCGGCAGGCATCCTGGCGGCCGGAGCGCTGGGCGTGCTGATCCTCCTCAACGCACCGTCGAGTTGGTTGAGCGGCGTCGCCGTTCGTTCCTCGGTGCCCGTCCGGCGCATTCTGCGGCTGTTTCGCCCGCACCGAAGCACGCTCACCACCGTCGCGCTGCTGGTCGGGATGTCCTCCCTGGTGTCGGTGGCTTCCCCGTTCCTGCTGCGCGAGGTGCTGGACACGGCCATCCCGCAGCGGCGCCTCGGCCTGCTCAGCCTGCTGATCGGCGGCATGCAGGCCACCGTCACCTCGACCGCCACCTCACTGGTGTCCAACCTGACCACCGTCGTGGCCACCGTGATCGCGATGCTCGCCCTGGACTGGAGACTGACCATCGTCTCACTGCTCCTGCTACCCCTGTTCGTCGCCGTCAGCAGGCGGGTGGGCGCCGAACGCGAGACCATCACCGCGCGCCGCCACAGCCACCTCGCCACCATGTCCGCCGACGTGCAGGAATCCCTGTCCATCAGCGGCATCCTGCTCGGCCGCACTACCGCGGTATTCCGGCGATGTCCCAGCCGACGTCGCGCCATACCACCGGCACGTCCGCCAGGCAGACGCCGCCTGCATGACGGCTCACCGGTTTCCTGCCGGGCGGCGCAGGCAGAGGCGAACGGCGTGCCTGCGCCGACGTGCGGCAAGCTAGACAGCGGCGCCGATGTCGAGGTAGTCGAGGTTGGGCAGTCCGGATGTGGTGGTCGGATCCAACCGGATGGTGTTGCCGCCGGCGTTCAGCGGGACGTTCACGATCTTGCTGGCCCACGTCGACCAGGCGCCGGTGGACTCGAACGACACCGTCGCCACCGTGGACCCGTTGACGACCAGGTTGGCGGCCCTGGCACCGCCGGCACCGTTGGCGAACCGGATCCCGAGCGCCGCCGTACCACCCGCCGACGCGTTCACCGTGAACTGGGCGTAGGCGCCGACCGCATTGTCGCCGTTGCAGAAACCAGCACCGGAGAAACCAGCCCAATTCGCATCGATCGTGCCCTGACACACCGCCGGCGCGGACTCCGCCTCGTAACGCTGCCCCGCCGGCGGCGTGTCCCCGGACGTCCTGACGAGGGCGAGGCCGTCGACAGTTAGGGTTCCGCCGCTGGTCCGGACAGTGACGGTGGCGGTGCCGGCGGCCAGCGGGACACCGGCGAGTTCGCGACGGGTCCAGCCGCTTGACGAGGGGATGTTGAGAGCGCGCGTGGCGCCGCCGGCGTCGGTGACCGACACCTGGGCGCCGCTGACCGATCCGGCGGTCTTGGCGTACGCGGACAGCGTGTAGGTGCCGGCCGGCACGGTGATCTGTTGCCGCACGCCGGCCGATCCAGAGCCAAGCTGCAGCGCGAAGCGGCTGCCGTTAGCGCCGGGGCTGACGTTGGTCACGCTCCCGCCGGTGTTGGTCCATCCGGTCAGGGTCGAGACGGTGACGCGGTCGGCCTGGAAATCGGGGTTGAGGATGTAGTTGTTGTTCTGCCCGACACGCCATTCGCCGGTCGTGGCGTTGAACTGCCACTGGCTCACCGGGCTCAACTGTGGCCGCGACCCGGACTTGGTCACAGGCATCCACTGGTTGTAGCCGATGCCGTTCCAGGCGAAGTCGGCCCAGCGGTCGCCGGCGAAGATGGCGGTGGTCTGTTTGGTGCCCTTGACCGTGACGAAGAATCCGGTCTGTGTCACGTGGCTGTAGTCCATCTCGGTACCGGCCATCGTGTACTCGCTCGTGTAGGTGCCCTGAATGTTGCTGGAGGTCGATTCGATGACGTGCGCGACCGAGGCGTTCCAGCCGTGCAGGTCCGACGCCGCGTGGTAGTACTTGCCGTCGAGCTTGAACATGGCGTTGCCTTCACGCCCGGCGGAGTTGTAGCCGATCTGCACCGCGGGCTCGATCCGTAGCGAGTCGGACTCTCGCAGTTTGGCGACGAAGGCGCGGGAACGCCCTGACCGGTTGGAGAAGATCAGGTAATCCCTGCCGTCGTCGTCGGTGAAGACGGTCTGGTCCCCGGTGCCCGTCGTCGGCGAGTTGACGACCTGGTTCTGGTAGTAGCCGTAGTCGAAGGTGTCGGTCGGCGAGTCGCCCCGCAGGAACAGCACCCCGTTGCCGTCCCCGCCGAGCGACGGGAGATACACCTGGACGACGAGCACGTACTTGCCGGTGTTCTCGTTGTAGGAGACGCCAAGGCGTCCCACCCAGCCGGCCTGGCCGAGGGTGGCCCCGTTAGCCAGGCTTGTCGACCTGGTGGCGACATTGTTCTCGAACTTCCAGTTCACCAGGTCCTTCGACGAGTAAACGGGGATGGAGACGAACGAGACGTCGCCGTCGTACTTCCTGGTCGGATTGGCTCGGTAGAGCTCGGCGCCGGTGTAATGCACGCCGTACCAGTAGTAGGTGTCACCGAACTTGAAGACACCTCCGCCCTGCGAATAGATGGGGTTGCCGCTCGTGTCGTTCCAGAAGACATCGTTGGTGATGGTCTGGAACGTCCCCTCGTCGGCCGCCACCAGGTTGCCGGCTGCGGTCACCAGCGCCGTCTTGGCGGCGGCGACGTCCGACGCGGTCGCCGACGCGTCGGCGGCGACGCCGTCCGCCTTGGCCAGCGCCTCGGCGAAGGGCGACCAGGAGCCGCCCGTGTACGTGCCGGCGGCACGGGTCTTGTAGTCGGCGACCAGATCCTTCAGGCCCCGAACCATGACCAGGCCATCAGTGGCCTGCTGGAGTCTCTCGCGGGCAGTGGCGTCGGCTCCGCGTTGGGCGAGCGTGTCCCTGGCCGACGTGTAAGCCGCCCACGAACCGGCGGTGTAGTCCGCGGCTGAGTAGTGCGCGTCGGGAGCCGCCAGGGGTTCGGCGGCCGCCGGGGTGGCACCGGCTGCCGCCACCGACATGACCAGCCATGCCGCGGCGACGAGCCCGGTTCTCCGTAAGGTACCGATCATGGTGCTGCCTTTCGTCCGTCGTTCTACGCGTTGGCGTCGAGGTAGTCGAGGTTGGGCAGTCCGGCTGTGGTGGTCGGGTCCAACCGGATGGTGTTGCCGCCGGCGTTCAGCGGGACGTTCACGGTCCTGGTGGCCCACGTCGACCAGGCGCCGGTGGACTCGAACGACACCGTGGCCACCGTGGACCCGTTGACGACCAGGTTGGCGGCCCTGGCACCGCCGGCACCGTTGGCGAACCGGATCCCGAGCGCCGCCGTACCACCCGGAGGCGCGTTCACCGTGAACTGGGCGTAGGCGCCGACCGCATTGTCGCCGTTGCAGAAACCAGCACCGGAGAAACCAGCCCAATTCGCGTCGATCGTGCCCTGACACACCGCCGGCGCGGACTCCGCCTCGTAACGCTGCCCCGCCGGCGGCGTGTCCCCGGGCCGCTCGAAGGCGCCGAGGTCGGGAGCCTGCCCGGTGTACGGGAGGCCGACGTTGATGCCCTTGTCGATCAGGGCGCTGTCGGCGGCAAGGCGGAGGTGCGGCAGCGTGGGCAGGCCACCGTCCGTCCGGCGGGGTGCATCCCAGCCGGAGGTCGACACGCTCTGGAACTGGGAGTCCGAGAGGGTGACGCCGAGGTCCCATGAGTTATGTGCGGAGCTGGTTCCGGTCATGTTCGACGTCAGCGTGCCCGTGTAGGCGATGTTGTTGCGCAGGGTGCCCCGGCCGACGGCGGCGCCGCTCGAGTCGATTCCCAGCATGTTGAAGTCGGGGTGGTTTCCGTAGCTGGTGTTGTCGAAGTAATCGTTGGCCACCGGGTGGTGGTTGGAATAGAAGCCCGCCGCCTTGTTGAGGAACGCCACCGAGAAGCGGACGGTGTGCTTCACCGCGCCGGCGTCGTACTCGCCGCCGAAGCCGCCCACCTTGAAGCCGACGCCGTTGCCCGAGGGCGTCGTCGTCCCCGGCTGGTAGCCGTTGCGCCAGGACCACGAGTTCTCGATGGTCACGGGCGAGTAGGTGGAGATGAGGTCGTAACCGTCATCGGCGTTCCACCATGCGCGGCACCCCCGGAACACGTTGGCGGGACGGCCGGCCGGCGT
This sequence comes from Nonomuraea phyllanthi, assembly GCF_006334985.2. Taxonomy (GTDB): domain Bacteria; phylum Actinomycetota; class Actinomycetes; order Streptosporangiales; family Streptosporangiaceae; genus Nonomuraea; species Nonomuraea phyllanthi. Next base: position 441,234 of record NZ_VDLX02000006.1, on the reverse strand, counting down.
GTAGTGGGAGCCGAAACCATCGGCGTTCTCGCCGGGCCCGTCCGAGCTGTTCAGGTCGTAGTTGTCATGCGAATCGGAGTTGAGAACCAGGTTGCCGCCCCCGCCACTGATGAACAGGCCGGTTCCCATGTGGTGATGCGTGTTGATCATCTCGAAGGTGTTGTTGCTGCCCGAGACCCAGATCCCCCAGGACTCGGCGTTCAGGTCGTTGTTCTGCGGTACGCCCCTGGCTTCCAGGCCCTTCAGGTGGATGTAGCTGCCTGTGACGCTGAATCCCTTGATCCGGCAGTTGTCCGTCATGCGGGAGAAGTCGAAGACAGGCTTCTCCCCGGGGTAGGCCCAGTAGCGGATCAGGTTGCCGGGACTACCGCTCTTGTTCAGGGTGATCGCATCGACTCGGGCGGTCTGGCTTGAGCAGGTGCTGTTCGCCCTGGTGTAGGCGTAGGTGCCGCCTCGGAGGTAGACCGTGTCTCCGGGCTGGGCAGCGGCCTGCGCACGGGCAATCGAGGCGAACGGCGCGGCCTGCGTTCCCGCGGCGCTGTCGCTGCCGTTCGGCGCGACATAGTAGACGGCGCCGGCCACCGCGTGACCGGCAGTCGCGACCAGCGCGGTGGGACTCACCACGGCGATTGCGACCGAGACGGCGTGCGCCGCCGTCCTCCAGTGTTTCATCATGGAACTCCGTCAGAGGTTGGAGACATCCCCGCTGCGGGGTGGTCTCGGTCAGCGAGGGCGTCGACGGCGCCCGACGCCATGACGCCGAACGTGATTGAGACATGGGCGGCCACAGCCGTTGTAGGAGGCATTGCGAACCGATACGGCTGTGCCGCTGGTGCTCAGCGTGCCGTTCCACAGCCGGCTGATGGCCTGGCCACTGGCCAGAGTCCACCGGACGGTCCACCCGGACCGTGCTGCCGGGGTTGCCGTGTCGACGCACGACATCGGGATCGTGGCCTTGATCCGGGGATCGTGCCAGGCGGTGAGCCGGCGGTGTTCAGCGCCGGCGTACGGGTGATGATTTCGGAGACGTCCCTGGAGCGATCGGCGTGATGGACGTCGGCGAAGTCGAACCGGAAATGGGGGGTCAGGACGATGAGGCGCTCCTCGTTCGGGGGGTCATGCGAGGGCTCATCCACTCTCGGCGTTGATCCTGCGTGTTATAAAACGATTCACTTAAGGACGCATGGGAGCGCTCCCGAAACCTCTTCGGAGTGATGGCGAATCCGCGGCGGGGCAGACCGGCGGCGGCGAGGCAGTTCGTGCCGCCGGTCACCGTGACGTTGGGCGGGCTTCGCGACAGAGACGGGAGTCGGTTTTCGGCATGTCACTCCGATCTGGCGAAATCCCATTTCAGAGAGACTTCGGACGATCGTCGTGGCGACCTGGTCATGATCCAGGCGCTGCCCGCTGATCCGCGGCCCGGGCGGGCGCAGGGGGTGGCCGGGAGCGCGAACACCGGGAAGCCGCGACTGTGAGAGCTAATCGGGCGGGATTCATCGAGGAACTCCTGGAGTGTCGGAGTTTTAAATCGATATAACGACTGCGAGGGTAAGAGCGTGAACATCGGACCGTCAAGGCCTCAATTTCCGAGCCCCTGGCCCGACCTCGAACATCAATGGAGCTTCCGGGGTGGCGGGCGGATCGCACCTGAAACTTTCACGTCGACCTACGCGCAGCCCTGCCCTCGGCACACAGCTAGTAGTACTTTTCTCCCTGAGTCATAGTACTGGTCGACTCCCCCGAGAGGGCGCTGCCGAGGTTCGCCTCCCTGGCGGCGCCGGGGCCTCCTTCACCACCGGCGCGCGCCTGTCCGGACCGACGAGAGCGCAGCTGAGTGGGGGCGTGGTTGCTCCAGGCCTGTTAGTCGGGACGGGCCGCAGCAGCAAACCAGGGGGGCGGCATGGCCTTCGACCAGGCCAATCCCCCTCCCGCTGAGCATCTGCCGCATCCATAGACCATACCGTTCGGCGAAGTAATCATATTTTTGTTGACATCAGTGATGCGTGGCGGCATCCTGCTCGTCAAGCCCCGCATCGCTTGGCGGAACCAGCAGTGTTAACGCTCCCAGAGAGTTCCGCCGGGCCAACGGAGGGAACCCCCCATGTCAGACAGACGCATGAGCCGTCGCCACCTCCTCGCCAGTTCGGCCCTGACCGTCGGTGCCGCCGCGGCGACGCCACTGCTCGGGGCCTGCAGCGCCAGCTCGGGCCGCTCGGGCGGCACGTCCGGCGGCGGCAAGGTCGTAACCCTTACCGTCATGTTCAAGAGCGACGAGCTGACGAAGGAGCACATCGCCGACTTCGAGTCCAGGAACCCCGGAATAAAGATCAACTTCATCGAGTACGACGGCACGCGGCTCAATGCGATGCTCGCCTCGAACGAGGCACCGGACTTCGTGCGCGGAGCGGCGGTCGGCAGCGCGAGCGGCAACGCGCAGGAGCTGGCCACCGCGCTGGACCCGTACCTGGACAAGAGCAGCGTGTTGAGGAAGGAGCACCTGCTGCCGGTCAACGACAGCTTCCGGTGGGACGGCAGGCGCATCGGCCAGGGCCCCTTCTACGGAATCGTCAAGGACTGGAGCCAGGACGCCACGCTCTGGTACAACCGAGCGCTTTTCGAGGAAGCGAAGATAGAACCACTGAGTACGACCGAGCCGGTCTCGTACGACGAGCTGTTGGAGATCGCGAAGAAGCTGACCAAGAAGAGCGGTGGCAAGACCCAGGTCTACGGCCTCGGCGTGGAGTGGGCCTGGAACCTGTGGGCGCCGATCTCGACGATGATCCTGCAGCAGGGTGGCCGGCTGTACAACGCGGACCTGACCGAGACCGACATGACCACGCCGGAGGCTCTGCGAGCGCTGAAGTGGTACGTCGACTTCGCCCAGGCGGGCGTGGGGCCCACCCCGCTCGACCCGGCGCCCGACGGTGCCGACCTGTCACTCTTCCTCGCCAGGCGCATGGCGATCACCCAGGACGGTTACTGGTTCGGCGGCAACTTCGTCGAAGAATCCGACGAGATCAAGAACAACGTCGCGATGGCGCCCGCCCCGGTGATGGGGGACAAGCGGATCAGCCCCACCTACGTCGGCTGGGGTGCGTTCATCCCCGCGAAGGCCCAGCACAAGGACGAGGCGTGGAAGCTCATGGAGTACTACATGGCCGGCCCTCCGTCCGAGGAACGGGCGAAGAGCGGCTGGGGCATACCAGCCTTGAAATCGCAGATGTCCTTGATGCCGCAGCAGTTGCCGTACCAGAAGCAGGCGTACGAGACCCAGCAGGCCGAACTCCAGTACGCCGGCCAACTGCCCGACTCTCCGTACATCGGTGCCGCCGGCGCCTGGAACCCCGTGCTCGACAAGCACCTTCAGCGGGCCGTCAAGAAGGAGATCACCGTCGAGGCCGCCGGCAAGGCGATCACCGATGAGGTCAACAAGCTGCTGAGGCAGGGCAAGGAGCAGATCGGCTAGTGGCCGCCATCGCACCGGAAAGGGTGAGGCGCGGGCGGCGCGGCTGGAAGCGGTACCCCAGCCGGACGTTCTATCTGTTCGTCTCGCCCTGGGTCCTCGGTTTCGCGCTGCTCACCGCGCTGCCGCTCGGCTATGCGTTCGCGGTCAGCCTGACCAACTTCAACGGCGTCAGCGAGCGCTGGCGCTGGGTGGGCCTGCGAAACTACGTCGAGCTCATGAGTGACACGGCGGCCATCGACAGCCTGGTCCGGACGCTCGCGTTCACCGCGATCGCGGTGCCTCTCACAGTGATCGGCGGGCTCGCTCTGGCAGTGCTGCTCAACCAGCGGCTGAAGGCGGTCGGCCTGTTCCGGACGATCTTCTTCCTGCCGTCGGTGGTCCCGGTCGTCGCAATGGCGATCATGTGGAAACTCATCTTCAACCGGGACGCCGGCATCCTCAACACCATCCTCGAGAAGATCAGCGTCGGCCCGATCGCCTGGCTGGTCGACCCGTACGCGTTCTACGCGCTGATCATTCTCACCCTGTGGGGGCTCGGCGGCGGGATGGTGATCACGCTTGCTGCACTGCAGGGAGTTCCGGCCGAACTGGAGGAGGCGGCGCTCGTGGACGGCGCCAACCGCTGGCACGTGTTCCGCCACATCACCGTACCGATGATTTCGCCGGTCCTCCTCTTCCAGGTGGTGACCGGCATCATCGCCGCCCTTCAGATCATCATCCAGCCGCTGCTGCTGGCCCAGACGAACCAGGTCGGCAGGGTGGCCGAGGTGCCAGAAAGCACACATCTCTACATGGTTCAGGTCTATCAGGAATTCTTCGCTAACAACCGCTACGGCTACGGCTCCGCGATGCTGTGGGTGTTCTTCCTGGTCATCCTGGCCATCACGCTCTTGGTGCAGCGGACCAGCAGGCTCTGGGTCCACTACACGGTCGACAGCGAGGCCGACCGATGACCATGACGAAGACCACCATCGCAGCGCCCACCGTCAGCCCGCGGCGGCCGACCCGGCGCCGTCGGCGGCCCGCCAGGACGGCCGGCGCCTACTTACTGCTGATCACGCTCGCCATGCTGTTCGCCGGGCCATTCGTCTGGCTCGTGCTGGCCGCGTTGAAGACCAAGGCGGAGTGGGTGGCGATACCGGCGAAGATCCTGCCCGAGACACCGCGGTGGGAGAACTTCACCCAGGCTCTCACCGAGATCAACTTCCCGGCGTACCTGGGGAACTCGCTGTTCCTGTCGTTCCTGTTCGCGATCCTGGTGACGTTCTCCAGCGCGGCAGTCGGGTTCGGCTTCGCTCGCCTGCGCGGGCGCGGCAAACGCCCGCTGTTCGTCCTGTTGCTGTCCACCATGATGCTGCCGCAGATTCTGACCCTGATCCCGACGTACGTGATGTTCGCCCGAGCCGGGCTGGTCAACACGTACTGGCCGTGGGTGGTGTGGGGCCTGGCCGCCTCACCCTTCCTGGTGTTCATGTTCCGCCAGTTCTTCGCGGCCATCCCAGCTGAACTCGAGGACGCGGCGATCATCGACGGCTGCGGGTACGGCCGCATCTTCCTGCAGATCTTCCTGCCGCTGTCCCGGCCGGTGCTGTTGACCTCCTTCGTGCTCTCGTTCACCTGGACCTGGGGCGACTACATCGCACCGGCGCTGTTCCTCGACCCCGACCAGACCACGCTGTCCGTGGCCATCTCCGCGTTCTACCTCGACCCGCACGGCAACCCCGACGCCACGGTGCAGGCGGCGGCCGCCGCCCTCTACGTAATGCCCGTTCTGGCGATCTTCCTGTTCGCCCAGCGGTACTTCATCCGCGGCGTGGTCAGTTCGGGCTTGAAGGGTTAGCAAGCCCACGAATGACCTCCGCGCACCGAACCAGTACCACGACCCTGTCGTTCGGCTCTGTGGACCACCCTGCACCGGCCACCGGCCCACATGAACTAGTAGTATTTTTTTCCATAGTCATAGTACTGTGCACCCATTGTGTGGCCTGAAGGAAAGGTGCAGCTGTGCGACGACTCGACATCCCGAGCCAGATTCCCCCTCCCGTGGAAGGCCATCTGCGGCTGGGCGATCTGCCCCACCGGCCCGACGCGATCACCGTGAACTCCCGGTACTTGAGCCGGAGGGGCGAACCGTGGTTCCCGATCATGGGAGAGTTCCACTACGGCCGCTACCCCGCGTCCGAGTGGCGGGAAGAGCTGCTGAAGGTGCGAGCGGGCGGGGTGACGGTCGTCGCCACGTACGTCTTCTGGAACCTGCACGAGGAGCGGCGCGGAATCTTCGACTGGAGCGGCGACCGCGACCTGAGCCGTTTCGTGACCACCTGTGCCGAGCTGGGGCTCGATGTGGTGGTGCGGATCGGGCCGTGGGGGCACGGGGAGTCGCGCAACGGCGGCTTCCCGGACTGGGTGCTGGAGGCCGGCTGCGTGCCACGGACCGACGATCCCCGCTACATCGAGCTGGTCTGGCCGCTGTTCGAGCAGATCGGCAGCCGGCTCGCCGGCCTGACCCGCAAGCACGGGGGTCCGGTGGTGGCGGTGCAGGTGGAAAACGAGCTGTACGACCAGCCGGATCATCTCGTCACGCTGAAGCGCATCGCCCAGGCGGCGGGCATCGACGCGCCGCTGTGGACGGCGACCGGGTGGGGGCACGCGCAGTTGCCGCCGGATGAAGTGATCCCGCTGTTCGGCGGGTATCCGGAGGCCGCGTGGGACACCGCCGATGACGGCTGGCCGCAGCAGAGCCGGGCCCACTACTTCTTCGGCCCCGGCCGGGACGACGACTCCATCGGCTCGGACCTGCGCACCACCGAGGTGACCGGCTCGGACGAGAGCCACCTGGCCCGCTACCCGTTCGCCACCTGCGAGCTCGGCAGCGGGATGTACACCTCCTACCACCGCCGGCCGATCATCGAGGCCCCCGACATCGCCGCGCTGGGGCTGGTGAAGCTGGGCAGCGGGTCGGTTTGGCAGGGCTACTACATGTACCACGGGGCGTCCCAGAAGATCGGCGCGCTGTCCACCCTGCAGGAGTCGCACGCCACCGGCTACCCCAACGACTGCCCGGTGATCAGTTACGACTTCCAGGCGCCACTCGGCGAGTACGGGCAGTTCCGCGACTCCTTCCACCATCTGCGGCTGCAGCATCTGTGGCTGGCCGGCGACGGACCGGACCTGGCCACCATGACGCTGGTGATGCCGCCGGACGCCCCCGACGACACGGCCGACCGGAAGACGCTGCGCTGGTGCGTGCGCTCCGACGGTCGTTCGGGATTCTTGTTCGTCAACAACCACCAACCGGTCGAGACACTGCCCGCCCACGAGGAGGTGGAGTTCACGGTCGAGTTGGGCGGTCGCGAACTCGTCGTCCCCCGCGAGCCGGTGACGGTGCCCTCTGGCGCGTATTTCGTCTGGCCGCTCGCCCGCCCGGTCGGCGGCAGCCTGCTGCTGAGCGCCACCGCACAGCCCATGGGAGTGCTGGACGCCGACGAGCCGGTGCACGTCTTCTGCCAGACCGCCGGCATCCCGGTGGAGCTCGTCTTCGACGCCGCCACCGTCGCCGAGGTCGAGGGTCCCGCGACGGTGGAACACGACGGGGACCGTCTTGTGCTCACTGATCTCGCACCGGGCTCCGATTGCCTGCTGCGGATGCGCGACGCCTCCGGCGCCCGCGCGGCCGTCCTGGTACTGGACGCCGCCCGCGCCCTGACCGCGGCTCGGGGACGGCTGTGGGGGGCTCATCGGCTGGTCCTGAGCGAGCGGCCCGTAGTGATCGAGGAAGGCCGCCTGGTGGTCTACGGCCAGGGCTCCTCCGACGTACGGATCTTCCCCGCCCCGGCGTCCGCGACGCGGACCGACGGCGTGTTCGGCCTGCTGCCGGCGCCTGTCGCTGCCGGTCAGGCGCCCGAGGCGAAGGTGGAGCAGGTCAGGCAGGCGGGCCCGGCACGGCAACCGGTGATCGATCCCGCGTCCGGGCGGGCCTCCGCGCCCACCGACGCGGACTTCGACCAAGCCGCCGTGTACCGCATCACCATTCCCCGAGAGGCTTTCACGGGCGACGAAGAGGTGCTGCTGCGGTTGGACTGGATCGGCGATGTGGGCCGCGCCTACATCGGCGGCCGCCTGGTGGCCGACCAGTTCTGGTACGGCCCGGCCTGGGAGATCGGGCTGCGGCGCTTCCGTGAGGAGATTCTGGAGCACGGGCTCGAGGTGAGGCTGCTGCCACTGAGCGAGGACGCCCCCGTGTTCCTCTCCCCCGAGGTGCGGCCAATGGCCTATCCCGGCGGCTCCGTCCTGGAACTGCGCTCGGTCGACCTCATCCCGGTGCCCCGCACTGTGGTCATCGAGGACGAGCTGTGACGACACTGGACGAGGCGCTGGCCGCTCTGCCCGTCATCGCCATCATCAGAGCCGCCGGCTCCCGCCACCTCAACTCCGCGCTGGAGACCCTTGCCGACACCGGCGTCCGCGCGATGGAGATCACCATGACGACCCCCGGCGCGGCCGAGGCCATCCGATGGGCGACCGGAGGCGGGCTCCAGGGAGTAGCGGTCGGGGCAGGCACCGTGCTCGACGCAGCCTCGGCGCGCCAGGCCGTGGACGCGGGCGCCGGTTACCTGATCACACCTGCTGTGCTGCCCGAGGTGATCGGGGAAGCGCGGCGACTCGGCGTCCCCGTCCTCCCGGGTGCGTTCACGCCGACGGAGATCGTGCAGGCGTGGTCGCAAGGGGCCGCCCTGGTCAAGGTCTTTCCCGCAGGGGCGGCGGGCGGCCCCGGCTACGTCAAGGACGTGCGGGCCCCGTTGCCGCAGATCCCGCTCGTGCCGACCGGGGGCATCCGCATCGAGGATGTACCCGGCTACCTGCAGGCCGGGGTACGCGCTGTGGGGATGGGCTCGCCGCTGTTGGGCGACGCGTGCGCGGACGGTGACACGGCAGCGCTGGCCGCCCGCGCCAAGCGGCTGGTCGAGATCGTCGGGCGGAGGGGCTCGGATGGGTGAGCTGGTCACCTTGGGCGAGGTCATGGCGGTGACGCGGGTGTCCGGCATCGGCACGCCGTCACCCGGTGCCGCGGCCATGCTGTCGTACGCCGGCGCGGAGGCGACCGTCGCGATCGGGGTGGCCAGGCTGGGGCACCGCGCCACCTGGTTGGGGCGGCTCGGCCGGGACGCGGCAGCGGACATGATCCTGACCTCGATGCGGGGCGAGGGCGTCGACGTCTCCCGTACGGCGCGCGACGGCGACCGGCCCACCGGGCAGATGACGCGTTACCGGCGCACCGCCGATCGGGTGGTGGTCGCCTACCACCGCAGGGAAGGGGCCGGGGTGCGGCTCTCTCCCGGCGACGTCGCCACCGAGGCGATCGTCTCGGCGGACGTGCTGCATCTGACGGGGATCACCCCGGCGCTCGGCCCCGAACCCGCGGCCGCGGTGGAGCGAGCGCTGGCGGTCGCCGAGCAAGCGGGCGTGCCGGTCAGCTTCGACGTCAACTACCGCGCCCTGCTGTGGCCGCCCGAACAGGCCGGTGAGGTGCTGCGGCGACTCGTCGGCCGGGCGGAGGTGGTGTTCGCCGGCCTGGAGGAAGCGCGGCTCCTCGCGAACCGAGCATCGGCGGCGCAGGCGGACGCGAACGATCCTGGCGTGCTGGCCCGGCTGTTGCTGGATCTGGGGCCGCGCGAGGTCGTCATCAAGCTGGGGCGCGAGGGTGCGTACGTCACCGACGGGAACGTGGTGCTGCGGGTGCCTGCCCGCGAGGTCAGCGAGGTGGACCCGGTCGGGGCGGGCGACGCCTTCGTCGCGGGCTACCTGTCCGGGCGGCTGGACGGGCTCGACCTGGCCGGCCGCGCGGGGCGCGGCGTGACGTGCGGGGCGTTCGCCGTGGCGACGTGGGGTGATTGGGAGGGGCTGCCGCGGCGGCGCGAGCTGGACCTTCTCGCGGCGGGTGACGGTGTGGCCCGTTGACGGCCGGCCTTGATCGTCCGGCCTCGCCACCGTTCGGCGTCCGGCCTTGATCGTCCGGCCTTGCCGCCGTTCAGCGTCCGGCCTGCTCTCCGTGCACCTTCTTGGCCAGGTCGACGTCCGCGATGGAGCGCTCGACCAGCGCTCGCATCGCGGTCTCGGCCACCTTCGGCCGCTGCTTGCGCACGGCGAGCAGCACCTCGGCGTGCTTGTCGGTGGATTCGCTGGTGAGCGTCGCGTGCACGAACTGGTCGCGCAACCGCAGCCCTGCCTCGATCGCGGTGGCCATCTGCGTCATCAGTTCATTGTGCGCGGCACGCAGCAGGGTGTGGTGGAAGACCAGGTCGGCTTCTACGTGGTCGGCGGCCGGTCTGCCCACCGCCGTCCGCATGGCGGCCAGGGCGTCTTCCAGATCGGCCAGGTCGCGATCGGTGCGGCGCAGCGCCGCCATGCGCGCCACGGCCGGCTCGACGGTCAGCCGTACCTCGCCCAGCTCGTCCAGGAACGTCTCGTCCACTCGGTCGGCGAAGCGCCAGCGCAGCACGTCGGCATCCAGGAGCGCCCAGTGCTCGCGCGGCGCCACGAAGGTGCCTCGCCTGGGCCGGGCTCCCACCAGGCCCTTGGCGGCCAGCACGCGCAGCGCCTCGCGCACGGCGGTCCTGCTCACAGAGAAACGCTCCTGCAGCGCTGCCACGTCGAGGTCCTCGTCGGGTGTGATGTCGCCATTGACGATGGCCATGCCCAGACTGCCGACCACCCGGTCGTGCGCGCCGACTCTCCCGATCTCCGTCATGGCGGAATCATGCCATGCCCGCACTCTCGACCACCGCCCCCATGGATCGCCTACATCACCTCTAAAGCATACTAGTGCAAAAAGTAATCGTATTTATTGTTGACTTTGGCGTGGTGGGACGGCATCCTGCTCGTCAAGTCCCGTATCCGGGCACGTGAATCCCCCAACGAAGGAGTCGACGATGAGCGACGTGACGCGGCGTACCTTCCTGCGTCGAACCGGTCTGATCGGCGGTGGTCTGCTCGCCGCGCCGGTCCTCGGCGCCTGCGGCGGCGGGGCCGATGGCGGCCCGGCGGTCACGTCGGGCGCCGTGACGATCAACTTCTGGACGCACGACCCAGGCTATGTGAAGACCTTCACGGAGTCTGCCAAGCGGCTCAGCGATGCGCCGAACGGTGCCTTCGACTACACCGTGAAAGCCACCCAGGCCGACAGCGAGGCCCTGGTCACCAAGATGATCTCGCAGGGCGCGGCCGGCACCGGGACTCCCGACATGATCGGGATCGTGATCAGCGTCTTCCCGCGGGTCATGACCGGCGGTATCGGCAAGCAGCTCCTGCTCGACCTGGACAGCGTCGTCGCCCCGGTCAAGGACGACCTGCTGCGCACTTCCCCGTACAGCATCGACGGCAAGCTGTACGCGCTGGAGTCCGACACCTGTCTCAGCGTCATGTACTACCGCGAGGACGAGTTCAGGAAGAACGACATCCCCGAAGACGTCGGCACCTGGGAGGAGCTGGCGGAGATCGGCGCCCGGCTGCACAAGAAGACCGGGCAGTCGCTCGGCACCGTCGCCACGGGCGACAACACCTCCATCACGAACGCATTCCTGCAGTTGCTGCTGCAGCGTGGCGGCGGCTACTTCGACCAGAGCGGCAACCTCATCCTGGACTCCCCCGAGGCCGTCGAGGTGCTCGACTTCATGGCCAAGGGCGTGGCCAGCGGCTTCCTGCTGTCCCTGCCGGACCCGTACGGTGCGCCGAACACCGCCGCGCTCAAGAACGACAAGCTCATCGCCACCGTGATGCCGAACTGGTACAACGTCTACGGCTTGCAGACCAACGTGCCCGAGCAGAAGGGCAAGTGGCGGATCCGCACGCTGCCGCGCTTCGCGGGCGGCGGCCACATCGCCTCCAACCTCGGCGGCACCGGCTTCGCCGTGCTCAAGGACAAGCCCAACACCGCAGCCGCCACCGAGCTCCTCAAGCAGACGTATCTGACCAAGGAAGGGCAGCTACTGCGCTTCCAGCAGGGCGGCTTCCTGCCCACCCTCAAGTCGCTCTACCAGGACAAGGATTTCCTCGACGTCGAGGACGCATACCTGGGCGGGCAGCGCCTGTTCGACGTCTACACCCCCGCCTCGGAGGACAGCCCGGTCTTCTATCAGCATTCCCAGCTGAACGTGCTCATCGAAGCGCTGGGCGGCCCCATGCTGGAGACGCTGCAGGGCAAGAAGAAGCCCGCTGAGACGATCAAGGAGGCGGTGGCCGCCTACAACAGCAAGAAGGGCAACTGACGTGCCATCTGCCGCCGGGCGGCGAGCGCTGGCGCCTTACGCCTTCATCTCCCCCTTCTATCTGCTGTACGCGCTGTTCCTGGTCGTCCCGATCGGCATCGGCGGCTACCTGAGCCTGACCGAGTGGGCCGGACTCGGCACTCCGCTGTGGGTTGGGCTGGACAACTACACCCGGCTGTTCGGCGACGGCAGCTTCCTGACCGCGGTCGTCAACACCATGCTGTACGTGCTGTTCTCGGTGTGCGTCGTGGTGCCGGCCGCGCTGCTGATCGCCCAGGGCCTCAACGCGCGCGGCCTGCGCGGCCGCGACTTCTTCCGGTTGACGTTCTTCATGCCCGTCGTGCTGTCGCCGATCATCATCGCGCTGGTCTTCACGCTGTTCTACGACCGCGAATACGGCCTCTTCAACGCCGCGCTCCGGGGCTTCTTCGGCTGGGGCGGCATCGACTGGCTGGGCGAGCCGTCCTGGGCGAAGGTCAGCGTGATGCTTCTGGTGCTGTGGCGCTGGACCGGCTACTTGACGATCTTCTTCCTGGCCGGTCTGAAGAACATCCCGCGTGAGCTGTACGAGGCCGCCAGCATCGACGGCGCCGGCCGCGTGCACAGCTTCTTCAACGTCACCCTTCCCATGCTCAAGCCCGTCACCGCGTTCGTCGCCGTCACCGTCATGGTCGGCACCGCGCAGATTCTCGAGGAGCCCATGCTGTTGACCGAGGGCGGCCCAGGCGAGGCGACGCTGTCGGTGGCGATGTTCATCTACCGGGAGGCCTTCACCCGGCAGCAGCTCGGCTACGCGGCTGCGGCCGGCGTCGTGATGTTCGTCATCGTCTTCCTCATCGGGCGCGCTGCCAACGCGGTGTTCGGGGTGGGGAGGGAGAGATGAGCGCCTCGCACGCCAGGCGCGTCCCGGCAGGCCCGGCGACCCGCCGGCCCCGGCTGGTGTACGTCCTGCTGATCGCTCTCGTGGTGATGTTCGTGCTGCCGCTGTTGTGGGCGCTCAGCTCGTCGTTCAAGCATCGCGGCGACATCTTCACCTACCCGCCGCAACCACTGCCGTCGCCGTTCACGCTGGAGAACTACACCCGCCTGCTGGAGACGCAGCCGTTCTGGGGCTGGTTCGCGACCAGCACCATCGTGGCGGTGGTGTCCACGGCAGTGTCGGTGTTCGTGTGCGCGCTGGCCGGCTTCGCCTTCGCCAAGTACCGCTTCCGCGGCAAGCGGCTGCTCTTCGACGTCATGTTCAGCTCCATGGCCGTGCCGTTCGCAGTGATCGTCGTGCCCCTGTTCGTCATGCTCATCAAGGCCGGCGTCACCAACGTCTACTTCAGCCTGATCGTGCCGTGGGTGGCCCCCGCGTTCGGGATCTTCATGATGCGCCAGTATGCCGAGCAGGCCGTGCCCGACTCGGTGCTGGAGGCCGCCCGCATCGACGGCGCCTCGGAGTTCGGGTTGTTCACCCGGGTGGTGCTGCCGCTGCTGCGCCCCGCGTTGGGCGCGCTCGCCGTCTGGAGCTTCCTCAACAGCTACAACAGCTTCTTCTGGCCGCTCATCGTGGTCTCCGACCCGGCTCAGTACACGTTGCCGCTGGGCATCCAGTCGCTGTACGCCGCCGAGGCCCGCCAGGTCGACCTGGTGCTGGCCGGCAGCGTGCTCGCCGCCATCCCCAGTCTGATCATGTTCATCCTGCTGCGTAAGCAGCTGCTCGACGGCCTGACCGCGGGCGCCGTCAAATCCTGAGGGAGCCGACCTCTTGTCCAAGTTGACCATCACGCTCTGGGACTTCACCTGGTACAGCAGGACCGGGCCCGGAGAGCCGTTCCAGGACCTGGATCGTGCCTTCACCGAGGCGGTGGCGCGCGGGTACAACACCGTGCGCATCTGCGCCATGCCGTACCTGCTGTTCGGATCAGGGCTGGACACCTCTGCTCTGACCTTCACCCCCTTCGGCCGCGGTTACGGCCTCGGCACACGCTGGTACGACGTCCGTGGGAGCACGACGCTGGACGGCCGCGCACACCTGCTGGCACTGTTCCGGGCCGCCCGGCGGCACGGCTGCCAAGTGATCGTCTCCTCCTGGGAGTATCAGCAGAGCTCCAGTTTCCTGGGTGACCCCGCCTGGTATGAAGCGCTGCGCGCGGTGCCGGCCGAGCGGCGCGCGAACGCGCTTGCCGAGGCCCTCGCCGACCTGGTGGACTTCGTGGCCGGCCACGGCCTGGCCGAGCAGATCGCGTTCGTCGAGCTGCACAACGAGATCCAGTCCACCTGGCTCACCGATGCGCTCTCGCCCGGCGAGTCCCGGGTGCTCGGCCTGCGGCCGTACCTCGAGAAGGCCATCGACGTGTTCAAGGCCCGGCATCCGGGCACTCCCGTGACGGTGAACTACGCCCGTGTGCCGCATGCCGAGATGCGCGGCATCCCCGCCAACATCGATGTCGCCGTCTTCCACCCCTACGTCTACGGCGTCCTGGACGAACTCATCGACACCTTCGCGCTGCGCGACACCACCGTGCCGTTCCCACAGGAGCGCGCCCGGCGGGAACTGCTGCGCCCGGACGCTCCTGACCTGCGGGAATGGCATCCGGAGCAGCAGTGGCGCAGCGCGGCAACGGTGGTGCCGGCCCGCGAGGTGTACCTCCACGACTGGTGCGACCCGGCACGGTTCGACCGCTGGCTGTACGACCGGCACGCCGCCTACCGCTACGGCATGGCCGAGAGGCTGCGCATCTGGATCGAGGTGGCCGCCGACTGGGCCGCCGCCCGCGATCTGCCCCTGGTGTTCGGCGAGGGCTGGGTCGGCTACACCCCGCTGCACGGCACTTTCGAGGAAGGGCCCGTGGGAGCCGGAATCTGCCTGGACGCCGTTGAGCATGCCCGGCGCGTCGGCGCGTGGGGCACCGTGGTCTGCTCGAACGCGGCCCCCCACCATCCGATGTGGGCCGATGCGGACCTGCAGGTCACCGCCAACGCGCTGTTCGCGGGGCAGCGATGAACGGCCGCTTCGAGGCCAGGACGGCCCTGGTCACCGGCGCGGCCTCGGGCATCGGCGCGGCCACCGCCCGCCGCCTGGCCGCCGAGGGGGCACGGGTGCTGCTGGCCGACATCGCCGACGAGCAGGGCCGCGACGTGGCCACCGCGATCGGCGAGCGGGCCGCCTTCGTGCACCTGGACGTCGCCTCCGCCCGCGACTGGGCCGCCGTCCTGGAGGAGGTGCGTGATCGGTTCGGCCGCCTGGACGTCCTGCACGCCAATGGCCCCGGCCGGGTCGTGCCCGCCCGCCCTGCGCACGAGATGCCCGAGGAGGACTGGGACCTGCAGCTCGACGTCTCGCTCAAGGCCGCCTATCTGGCGGCGCGCACGTTCTGCCCGCTGCTGGCCGAGACCTCGGGGACGCTGGTCATCACTTCCTCCGTGCACGCGCAGACCGGCATCCCCGGCTGCGCGCCGTACGCCGCCGCCAAGGGCGGCCTGCAGTCGCTGACCCGTCAGCTCGCCGTCGAGTACGCCCCTCAGGTGCGCGTCAACGCGATCGTCCCCGGGCCGATCATGAGCCCCGCCTGGGACGGCATCGACGACCAGGGTAGAGCCGCCACCATCGCCGAGACCCCGGCGGGACGCTTCGGCACCCCTGACGAGGTGGCCGCCGCTGTCGCCTTCCTCGCCGCGCCGGAGGCCTCCTTCATCACCGGCGCCTGCCTCAACGTCGACGGCGGCTGGAGCATCTCCACCACTTCCTCCTAGAACGGAGCACCATGAAGATCGTCTCCATGGACACCTTCCTCGTCCCACCCCGTTGGCTGTTCCTGCGCATTCGCACCGACGAGGACGTCACCGGCTGGGGCGAGCCGGTCGTCGAAGGCCGGGCCGAAACCGTCCGGGCCGCGGTCGCCGAGCTGGCCGACTACCTGATCGGCGAGGACCCGCTGCGCATCGAGGACCACTGGCAGGTCCTGAGCAAAAGCGGCTTCTACCGGGGTGGTCCGGTGCTGTCCAGCGCGGTCGCCGGCATCGACCAGGCGCTGTGGGACATCGCCGGCAAGGCCGCCGGGCTGCCCGTGCACCAGTTGCTGGGCGGCCCGGTACGCGAGAAGGCCCGCATGTACGCCTGGATCGGCGGCGACAGGCCCGCCGAGGTGGCCGAGCTCGCCGCCGCTCAGGTCGAGGCCGGGTTCACCGCCGTCAAGATGAACGGCTCCGCCGAGCTGACCGCCATCGACACCCCGGCCCGCACCCTGGAGGTCGTCCAGCGCGTCGCCGCCGTGCGGGAAGCCATCGGCGAGCACCACGACCTGGTGGTGGACCTGCACGGCCGGGCCTCCACCGCCATGGCCCGGCGGCTGCTGCCGCTGCTGGAGCCGTACCTGCCGATGTTCGTGGAGGAGGCGGTGCTGCCGGAGCACTCGCGTAACCTGGCCGCGCTCGCCACGAGCACATCCATCCCGCTCGCGACCGGTGAGCGGTTGTTCTCGCGGTGGGACTTTCGCGACGTCATCGGGCACGGCATCGCGGTGGCCCAACCGGACGTGAGCCACGCCGGCGGAATTTCGGAGGTCCGCCGGATCGCCGCGATGGCCGAGACCTACGACGTGACCATGGCCCCGCACTGCCCGCTCGGCCCGATCTCCCTGGCGGCCAGCCTGCAACTGGCCTTCGCCATCCCCAACTTCCTCATCCAGGAGCAGAGCGTCGGCATCCACTACAACCAGGGGAACGACATCCTGGACTACCTCGTCGATCCCGCTCCGCTGACCTTCCCCGGCGGGTACGCCACCCGCACCAGCCGCCCCGGGCTCGGCATCGAGATCGACGAGGCCGAGGTGGAGCGGATGGCGCGGCAGGGCCACCGCTGGCGCAGCCCGCTGTGGCGCCACACCGACGGCTCCTTCGCCGAGTGGTGACGGTTACCAGGTCCGGAAGGCCGTCAAGCTGGTGAGAGCCCGATGAGGGCTGCCGTAGTCGAAGAACGTGGTGTCCTCGGCGGTCAGCACACGGACTATGCGACCTCCTCGGGTACTTCTACCGCCAGCAGGAACAGGCTGTCACGGACGGTAATGAGCCACGTGCCGGAGGCGGCGCGCGTTCGCTCGGCCAGTCCGGAGAGCCCTGTGCCGGACAGGGTGAAGGCAGGTGGGATGGGGGTCGGGCCGGGTGCTCCCGCGGAGTCGGCCGCCGAAGAGTCCCGGACGCCGTCGTTGACCATCTCCAGGCGTACCGCGCCCTGATGGCGAGTGAGGCTGATGGTGCAGGTGCGGGCGTCGCTGTGACGCAGCAGGTTCGTGGTTCCTTCGCGGATCGCCCAGGCCAGGGCGTTCTCGGCCGGGCCGGACAGGGGCGGCAGGTGGGCCACGTCCAGGCGGGTGTCGACGCCGGCGGTGCCGAGCAGGGCAGCAGCGCCGTCGATCTCGGTGCGCAGCGACACGGACGCGGACGCCGCCCTCGACGGTCTCGAGCTCGACCACGGTGAGGAAGTCGTACGGGTCCACGCCGGGGATGAAGTCGGCGAGCGAGGGCCCGGCTCCGACACCTCGACGAACTTCTTGCGGGACTCGGTGCTCAGCGGCATCCCGTGGCCGTGGCCGCCCTTGACCTGTACCGGCGCTGTCGTCGACCGGCCCTGACACAACGCGAGTGGGCCGTGCCGTGCGGGGTTGGGGTTTCGCCGCGAACGGAGCACGGTTTACACGAACGGAGCACGGTTACACGGACGGGACACTGAGCCCGTGTGAGACGAGCGGGATCCCACCCCGGGTGGCGGGGTGGGATCCCTCGGTTCAGGACCGGAAGGTCACTTGGTCGGGGCGCAGTGCTGCTCGTAGCCCGACTTGTAGCCTCCCATGAAGCCTTCCCGATAGGAGCCGGTGCGCATGTGCTTGGTCCTGGTCCTGAGACTCATCGGCCGCTTGTGCTTGCAGTCAGCTCGGCCTTGGGCGAAACCACTCTTCCGGCCGCGCTGGTACTCCTTCTTCCTCTTCTCGCTCGGCGGGGCGCTCGCGACATCCGTGCTCGTGTGAGAGCTGGTCGCGGTTGTCTGCGCGAGGGCCTGGGTGGCTGAGGCCGGAGAGGCTACAGCCGGTGCGAGTGCGACAGCGGTGAGAAGCGCCGGGCCAGCCAGCATCGTCGTGATGCGCATTGTGGTCTCCCTTCCTGTCGCTCCTCAGCGTGAACGGGGTCGTGTCACCGTGCCGTGACAGTGCCGTGACGGTGCCGTGACGTGGGCGTCACCGGGCTTCGGGTGAGCGCCCGTACGGCGGGGTCTGGACCCGCGACCCGTTCGCGGAAATCGCGCGGCGGTTGTGTGCCGAGACTGGCGCGGAGATGACGCGCTATAGGGGTTGAGGTTTAGGCCGCGAGCGGAGCGGTACGGCCTGTGCCGGGTTGGTTGCCGCGCACGTGTCCCTCGACGCCCGCAAGATCATCCCCGCGGGGGTTGCTCGGCCTGGCAGTCATGAATGCAGTCGGTCGTTTCCACATGCGGACATGGTGAGCCGGGCTGAAATCGTGGGCGGCGATGGTAATACTCCAGCGAGGGCGAGAAGTTGCTGTGCCCAAGCGTGGATAAGGGTGCTCGCGTGTGGGATGACGCCGGCTCGTGACCGCAGGGGGAGGTCCTGGCGAAACCGCAGCAGACCGGCTACTAAGAGTGGTTTCGCAGGGGTGTACGTGGCGCCCGCTTCGATCTGCTGCAAGGCACTGACGTTGGCCTCGGCTGCGTGGACTGGTTCGCGGTGCCGCGTGTCCTCTACCGTGTTCCCCCGGCGTGCCTGGCCTCGGCAGTGAGCAGTCGCGGCCGTCAATCGCAGCCGCAGCTGCAGCCGTCGCACCCGCAACCGCCGTCCTCGCCCGAGCAGCAGGAACAACAATCACCGCAGTTGCCGCAGCACTCGTAACCGGAACAGTCGAAGCGCTGGCAGCAGGAGCCCTCGCGGTCCTCGTCCCAGGCGGGCCGGTACAGGCCGCAGGTGCAGCAGGCCAACGCCGCGCACGCCAGCGACAGCAGCCCGCCGGGATCCCGCTTCGGCGGCCGTCGTCGCGGCGGTGCGCCGGGATCGCCGGGCGGGTGGCCCGGTGAATGACCCGGTGAGTGACCGGGGCCGTGCGTGCCTGCGGCGGTCTGCGATCCGGCGGCGGCGAAGGCTCGGGAGACGGCGTTGCCGGTTTCCCGTACCAGCAGGGCGCGGGTCAGGGCGGGGCGGGGCAGGTCGAGCGCGTTCACGGCGGCGCGCAGGTCGGCGTGCGCGGCGTCGCAGTGGCGGCGCGCCTCGTCCAGGTCGGTGCCGGTGGCGGCCAGCGGGTTGTACGCCCCGGACGCCCGGTCGTCGGCCAGGTCCTCCACCGCGTCGATGAGGTGGGCCAGCCTCCCGAACCCGCGACCGGCCGCCTCCAAGGCCTCGCGGTTGTGGGGCTTGCCCGCGAGCACCCCCGTGTGCGCGAACGCCGCCGCTACGGCGTCCTCGGTGGGCCCCGTCAACTCCCGCAATCCGGGCGCCGCGCCGCTGCCCGGGGGCCTCTGGGCGGGGATGCGTTCCAGGAGGGCCTGGCGGGCGGCCGCCGCCGTCAGCGGGGTGGGATCGAAGCCCAGCGTGCCGGCCGTTGCCGTACCGGCGGAGGACCAGCGGCCCGCCAGGCGTCTGGCGCCGGCGGCCAGGGGGCGGCGGGCGTACATGCCGTCGCCATCCGCCACGTGGTCGTTCACCTTGCCGGCCGCCAGGAGCAGCGACACCGAGGCCGCCAGCCGTACCCCTTCGGACTCCACCACGTCGGCGCCCTTGAAGCCGCGCAGCGCGCACGGCCCTGCCTTCCGGCGCGACGTGGGCGCGGACCTCTGGGCCTCGGTCAGGACGGAGACGAGCAGGCCGTCGTAGTTGGTCACCAGACGGGACAGATGTCCGTGCTCGTCGCGGAGGGCCAAGCAGAGTCCACACAAGTGGCCCATCCAGTCCGCGTAGAGCCCCTTGCACAGGACGTGCTGGCACGGGCGGACAATGCCGAACATACGTCCCCTTATGATCACAATGGAGAGCCAACCGTAGCAGCAGGCCGTCAGAAGATGCGGCAACGGCGGGAGAATCCCCAAGAAACGCCGCTCCGGAGCCGGGCCCACGTGCTCCTGTGGACACCGATCGCGATCACGGTGGCCGGTGTCGTCGGTGGCCTGGGGCTGTTCGCGGTCGCCGACGCCGACCCGACGTACGGTTCGTCCGCTCTCGGCTATCTCGGCCTCGCCGTATGGGGCGCCCTCGTGGTCGGGTCACCGGTCCTGCTCGGGTCGTTCACCGCCGGGCTGATCATGCTGAACCGAGCGCGCCGCTGATGCTCCGCGCTGAGCGGGTCCCAGCGCCGTTCGTGCTCATCCGTGAGGAGCCTTGTCGGCCCGGTACGCCGTCGATCGAAGGGTGGAGGGCGTCAATACTCGCGCTCGTGGTTTGAGCCGGGGCTCTTTCGCCGAGCCGTGCGCTCGGCGGTACTCGTTCATCGCTCCGCCGAGGGTCTTGTGGCGTTCGATCCTGCCTTCCATCGGCATCCTCGATGCGGGAACCCGTCCTTGACGTGCCCGAACAGCGACTCGATCCACGCCTGGTCATGGGCGTGCCGGGACGGCCGAAGTGCTGGGCGATCCGTGCCCCGGCCATGAACGTCCTGGTCGCTGAGGAGGTCATCTGCGGCCCGTTGCCGGAGACGGCCAGCAGCACCGGGAAGGCGTCGTGGTCGGGCGCCTGTTTCTCCGCTGAGACGCAGGAGGACGGCCACCGGTTCGCTCACCTGCATCGTGCCCGCGGGCGTGATGGCGGTGTCATCGCTGAGGTCAATCTGATGACGGAAGTGTCGGTGCCGGGTGCTTGGGTGTGGGCATGCGTTACGGCATCGACGTCGCGATCCTCGGTGAGCTCGCGGAGCCGGCGCGCCTGGTCGCTCTCGCCCGGGCGGCCGAGGCGGCCGGATGGGACGCCGTGCTGGTGTGGGATCATCTGGCCTTCGCCTGGGGCTCACCGTCGGCGGACCCGTGGGTGGCGCTGGCCGCTGCGGCCCAGGCGACCTCGCGTATCAGGCTGGGCACGGCGGTGACGGCCGTGGCCCGGCATCGCCCGGAGATCCTGGCCCAGACCGTGGCGACGCTCGACAGGCTGAGCGGCGGCCGCGTGATCTTGGGAGCCGGGCTGGGCGGCGTGAGGGAGGAGTTCACCGCCTTCGGCTCAGCGCGTCCGGGCGGGGCGGTGCTTGATGAGGCACTCGACGTGATGGCCTCGCTCTGGTCCGGTGACGAGGTCCATCACCGCGGCGCTCGTTACACCGTGGACGGGGTGCGGCTCGCGCCGTTGCCGTTCCAGCGGCCCCGGGTCCCGGTGTGGGTCGGCGGCACGGCCGCGGGCGCCCTTCGGCGGGCCGCCCGCTGGGATGGCTGGATCGTCGCCGGCGACGACCAGGAGGGCCGCATGACGCTCTCGCCTGACTCCCTGGCCGCTCAGGTCGGCGAGCTGCGCCGGCACCGGGCCACCGCGGGAGATCTCGACGTAGCGGTCATCGGAGTGAGCGAGCCGGGCTCGCCGGTGCGGGCCTACGCCGAGGCGGGCGCCACGTGGTGGCTGGAGCACCTCCACGGCTACCGGGGGTCGGTGGAACGGCTGGTGCGGCGTGTGAAGGCGGGCCCGCCCGCGTGAAGCACCTGCGGTGCGGGCGCGGCACCTTGGCGTCTGCGGCTGCGGGTTCGTCCGGCGTCGCGAGCCAGTAATCGAACCACGGCCTCGTCGTCGCGCCGTCTCATACCCGGATACGCACCTGCCCGCGAGCCCGCCCACGGCGAAGGCTCCAGGTGTGGTGGTCGGCCTGGTCGGCGCCGCGCCGACGATAACGACGGACCTCGGGTGGCGCCCGATCCCTGCCGAGGGGCGACTCGTTGGACGGGCGGCCGAGAAGACGGTGGATGCCACCCCTCACGGCGCACGCACACCGTGCCCATCGTGGTCAGGACCTGGTCGGCGACGCCCCGTACGAGGTCCGCCTGGGGCGGCGGGCGATGGGACCACCTTCTCCGAGATCGTTCTGGACGACGATGATCCAATGTGCGAACATGCGTTCGACAATCGTCCTTCAGAATGGAGTGCATGTGCGTCTCTCAAGCTCTGGCCGTGCTTCTCTTTCCCGCCGATTAGTCGCCCTGGTCGGGTCCCTGTTCCTGGCAGCGGCCCTGCTCGTCGCTCAGGCACCCGCCGCCTCGGCCGCCGACACCGTCACCGACCTCGGCGTCGCCTCCGACAGGGGCGGCGACGTGGTGGGGCACAGCGGCAAGATCTTCGTCGCCGCCGACGATCGGATCGTGGTCACCAGAAGCGACGGCGCGCCCATCGACACGATCAGCGGCCTGGCCGGTGCCGTGGCCCTGTCCGTGGCGGACAACGGCAGGAAGGTGTACGCGGCGCTGCGTGATTCGCATGAAGTGATCGAGATCGACATCGCAACGCTCGCCGTCACCAAGCGGATCGACCTCACCGCCTACCCGTGCCCGTCCACACTGGCCCAGTCGTACGAGCTGATGTGGGTCGGATACGGGTGCGGCCAAGCGGGAGAAGGAGGCGTCGTCGCCCTTGAGCTGTGGAGGCCGACACCCACCCTCGTCCCGGTCGGGCCAGGCACGACGCAGCCTCCGCTGCTCGCCGTCGCCGGAGGCACTCTGGTGGCGGGAGAGCCGGGAGCCGACCCCGCCTCGATCAGGGTGTATGACGTCAGCACCACCCCGGCCACCCCGCGCGGTGAGATCCGCGCGGACACGTCCCTGCGGGACCTGGCCCTCGCCGACCACGGGTCAGCGGCGCTGTCGGCGCTGGCCGACACCCACCGGTTCGACGCCTGGGACACGACGACCGACGCCAGGACACGCGCCTACGACAGCGGCGAGCTGAGCGAGCACGGCCTCCCCACCGCCGTCGCGGCCGGCCCGGACGGCGCCTACGTCGTGGGCGGCTGGAACTCCTCCGCGGGCGACGCGGCGGAGCTCGTGGTGTACGACCCGGCCACGGCGGAGGTGATCTACTCGGCCGGCCACCAGGGGAAGGCGCTGGTGGCGGGCAGCATCGCCTTCTACGGCGTACTCACCTATGCGGTGCTGAAGGAGCCTGGCACCGGGCGGATGCACCTCTGGCGGCTGCCGCATTCGCCTTACCACGCCTCCACCCTGACCATGACGGCTCCCTCCGAGGCGACCGCGCTCAAGCAGCTGACCTTCAGCGGGCGGCTCACGCTGAGCACCGGCGCGCTGCCCGGCGTGCAGACGCTTGAGCTGCACCGCTGGCTCCCCGACGGCACCTCCCGGCCCTTCCAGGAAGTCACCACGGAGGCGGACGGCACGTACCAGTTCACCGATACCGCACCGAAATGGGGGTCGTACGAATATCGGTTGTACTGGCCGGGCAACTCATGGTTCAGGGGCAGCGGCGCCTCGGCCATCGTCGATGTGGGCCTGTACCAGCCGGTGCTCACGGTGACCGGCCCGGCCACCGGCGTCGTCGGCGAGCGACTCGAATTCGACGGAACGTTCGCCGCCGACGGCATCACCTTCCCGCTCACCATTGTCACCGTCGTACGCAAAGTCTCCAACCCCGATGGCACCACCTCGAAGGCCCTGGCCAAGATGGCTGCCGCTGCCGACGGGTCGTTCAGCTTCGCTGACACGCCGACGACGGCCGGCAAGCACACGTACGTCATCCAGCTGGTGGGGAACTCGACAACCGAGCCGGCGAAGACCACCCACGTGGTCGTCGTCTCCCAGCCCTCCGCGTAACCTCCCGGCGGGGTGACGGCGATCCGAATCGCCGTCACCCATGTCGTTGGGCACGCCGAACCACGGAACTCGGTCCGCTTGGGTCTTCCCGCCACGACGTGCACCTCGTCGTGGTCGCCGGGCGCGTGCTCCGGCCGGATGGCAGCATGTTCGCCCGCGATCGCGTCCATCTCGTCCGTGCGCAACTGGCGGATCCTCACCGAACTCCGCCTCAACCCGGCCCTGGCCACCATGCTGCTGCGCGCCCTGCTGGTGCTGACCACCATCGAGACCACTCGATGACGGGTGATCACTCGCCCAGTGAACTCGCTCTTCTGGGAACCAAGGTTCCTCAGAGATCAAATGTCCACCGAACCAGGGCAGGACCGCCATGGCGCTGAACTGGGGATTTGACCTCAATCTCAGTTGAGGTGGTGGGCTGTTCGCGATCGGCCTTCTGAGCAGAAAGAGCGAACCGTATGGACTCCATGGCCACAGATTCCTCCCCGCATCCGGCGGCGCTGGACCGGCCGTCACCGTTGACGCTTCCGGTGGTCCTGATCGGTGTCGTCCTGGTGGCGATGTCGATCTCGGGGACGGCGGTCGCGCTGCCCAGTATGGGGCGCGACCTCGACACCTCCGGGTCCGCGCTGAACTGGGTCGTCGCCGGGTACAACCTCGCCTTCGCCGCCATGACGCTCGTCGTGGGCTCGACCGCCGACCGGATCGGGCGGCGGCGGGTGTTCATCGGCGCGGCGGTGGTCTTCGCGGCCGGGTTCCTCGCGACGGCGGTAAGCCCGGCGATCGTCATCACCGACGTCGCCCGTATCGTCTCCGGCGCCGGCGGTGCCGGGATCATGGCGGCGGGCGGTGCCATCCTCGCCTCCAGTTACGACGGCGCGGCTCGCAACCGTGCCTTCGCCCTGATGGGGACCATGGCCGGAATCGGCATCGCCATCGGTCCGACCTTGTCGGGCCTGCTGATCACGGCCACCGGTTGGCGGGGGAGCTTTGCGATCTTCACGGTCATCGCCCTGCTGGTGGCCCTGGGCGCGACCCGCGCCCAGGAATCCCGAGCGAACGGTGCCGGACCGGTCGACTGGGCAGGCAGCGTCCTGTTCATCGCCGCACTGTCGCTGCTCATGTTCACGCTCCTGGAGGCGCCCGCGCTCGGCTGGACCCATCCGGCCATCCTGGTCGCCGGAGTCGCCGGCCTGGTCGCGCTGGTGATCTTCGGAGTGGTCCAGCGGCGCAGTGTCGCCCCCGTGCTGGCTCCCTCCCTGGTCGCCAACCGCGGCTTCCTGGGCTGGAGCCTGGCGACACTGACCACCTCGATCGGTTTCCTCGGCGTTCTGGTCTTCCTGCCCACCTACCTGCAGGCCGCGGCCGGGCTCTCTCCCGCTTCCGCCGGGGTGGCCATGCTGTTGCTGACCGCTCCCGTCCTCGTCATGCCCATGGTCGCGGTGACCCTGGTGAACAGGGGAACCTCAGCCCGTCTCCTGATCATGATCTCGCTGGCGCTGGTCGTGGCCGGGAACCTGTGGCTGACGGGGCTGAACGCCGACGACGCGGTCGCGGTCGTCGCGGCGCCGCTGGTGCTCATCGGCGTCGGCATGGGGGCGTCCTTCGGCATCACCGACGGTCAGGCCATGGCTCTGGTACCGGTGAACGCCGTCGGCATGGCGGCCGGGTTCCTCAACACCCTGCGGGGGGCGGCCGAGGCGCTCGTGATCGCCGCGTTCAGCGCCTCGCTCATCGGCCTCCTGACGGCCAGGCTCGGCGACGCCGGCAGCGCCGGCGCGGTCAGCGCCGGACGGCTGAGCACCGGACCAGGGGCCGCCGCCGAGTTGGCGGCCTTCACCTGGTCCTGGCAGGTGACCCAAGTGGGCGTCGCCCTGCTCTGTCTCGTACTGTCGGTCATCGTGGGCGCGCTGATCCTCCGCGGTGCCAGGACCCGCAACGCCACCTGATCACCCTCGCAGCAAGGAGATGCCGTGCGCGCCAATCCGGACGATCGCCTCACCATCGGCGAGATCATCCGCCGGACCGGCGTGTCCGCGTCCGCTCTGCACTTCTACGAACGCAAGGGCCTGATCTTCAGCGAACGCGGCACCGGTAACCAGCGGATCTTCTCCCGGCACATGCTGCGCCGGATATCTTTGATCATTGTGGCCAAGCGCCTGCACATCCCGCTGTCGGACGTCGCCGACGTCTTCGCCACCCTCCCCGCCGACCACGCTCCCACCCACAAGGACTGGCAGCGGGTCTCCCGCGCCTGGAGGAAGCAGCTGCAAGAACGCCGTCGCGCGATCGAGCGCCTGGAGCACGAGCTCACCGGCTGCATCGGCTGTGGATGCCTGTCCATGAAGGCCTGCCTGCTGCTCAATCCTGACGACACCCTGCAGGGCCGTGGCCCCGGGCCGGTACGGCTCCAGAACTCCGCTGATCGCCCTCGTCGCTCATCCACACCATGAGGTTCCCCTCGTAGGATCTGAGCCGCTCGATCGCGGATTCCTCTGGGCGCTGGGCGGCAGAGACCAGAGCGTTCGTCACCGGGGTTACGCCGCGATCAGGATGCCGTCATCGCCGGCCTCACCGTCCGTCGCGGTGGGAAGCCGCCCGTCTGTTCGTCCGTCTGTCAAGGCGCGGCGAGGTGCAGGCTTGCCGGGATGGCTTCGAAGGAGTCCTTCAGACGCCGGATGAGGGCCTGCCGTCCGCCACGCCCGTCCTCGCGAACCCAGTCGCGGCCCGAGACGCTCCAGGCGGTGACGGCGAGTTCGGCCAGGACGTGCAGGCGCAGGTCGTCGATGTCCAGGCCTAGCTTGTCAGCCAGACAGCCGATCATGTCTTTCTTGACGCCGGAGCGGTGGTGCTCCACGTACGCGAGCAGGGCGGGGGCGGTGAGCACCAGACGGCGGGTGGCGACGTAGCGGTCGTCCCAGTCCGGCTCCAACGCGGCGGCGGTCTCCAGCAGCGCGTCCCGCAGCTCGGCCAGGACGAGACCGGTCACCTCCCGCCTCTCCAGCGTGGTCAGGTAGGCCGACCACAGCTGGGTCTCGGCCTCGATCGCCACCGCCTCCTTGGCCGGGAAGGCGCGGAAGAAGGTGCTCTTGGACACCTCCACCTCCTCAACCAGTTCCTCCAGCGTGGTCGCGTCGAAGCCCTTGTCGGTGAACAGCCGCAGGGCGGCGTCGGCCAGCGCGCGGCGGGTGCGCAGCTTCTTACGTTCGCGCAGCGGACGTGAGCGGTCGTCGGTCATGCGCGGCATCCTACCCGAAGCGACCCCCAGTCACGAATGACTCTCAGTAAGAATTGAGACTTGCACTCAAATGAAACTCAGTGTCATCATGGGCGGCGTCCAGAAAGTCACCCAGCCAAGGAGAGACCATGACCACCGCCACGCCGACCGCCCTCAACCCCCAGATCCTCGGCCAGGCCGAGAACGCCCACCGAGCCCTGCTGGAGCGCGCCCTGACCGGAACCGGCCTCACCTACCGCCACTGGGTCACCCTCAAGATCGCAGCGGCCGGGGGCCCGGCCGTCCAGCAGCAGCAACTCGCGGGACAGGTCGCCGGCGCCCTGAAGATCGACGCCCAGGCGGCCGGCGAATCCATCGCCCGCCTGACCGCCGCCGGGCTGCTGGAGGTCCGCTCCGGCACCGCCGGCCTCACCGCCCAGGGCCACGACCTGCACCAGCGGCTCAGCACCGCCATCGGCCAGACCATCTCCCAGCTCTACAGCGCGGTCTCCCCCGAGGACCTGCAGGTCGCCGGACGCGTGCTGGCCGCCATCACCGCCCGTGCCGACGCCGAACTCGCCACCGCCTGACCACTGGCGCCACGCCGCCATCCATACCACCCCAAAGCACGCTGCCATCCGTACCACCCCAAAGGACGACACACCATGCCCTCCACGACCGTTCTGGACTCCCACATCCACCACATCGAGACCGGGGCCGGAGACCCGCCGGTGGTGTTCCTGCACGGCAGCCCCACCTCCTCCCACCTGTGGCGCAACATCATCCCGCACGTCGCCGACCGCGCCAGGGTCCTGGCCCCTGACCTGATCGGGATGGGCGCCTCGGGCAAACCCGACATCGCCTACCGCTTCGCTGACCACGCCCGTTACCTTGCCGCCTGGATCGAAGCCCGACATCTGGACCAGATCGTCCTGGTCGGTCACGACTGGGGCGGCGCACTGGCGATGGACTGGGCGGCCCGCCACCCCGGCCGGGTGCGCGGCGTCGCCCTTCTGGAGACGTTCCTGCGGCCGCAGATGTGGGCCGAACTGCCGCAGGACGTGATCGACCACTCCAAGGCGCTGCGCACCCCCGGGCTCGGCGAGCGGCTGCTGCTGGAGGAGAACGCCGCCATCGAGTACGCCCTGCCCCACCCGTTCGCCATCAAGACCGGCCTCCGCCCGGAGGACCACGATGTCTACCGCGCGCCCTACACCGACCCGGCATCGCGCCGTCCGCTACTCCAGTGGCCTCGCGAGATTCCCTACGACCGCGAACCGGCCGATGTGGCCGAGCGCATGGACGCGTACGGCGAATGGCTCGCCGCCAGCCCCGAGGTGCCCAAACTGCTCCTCACGGTTGAGAACGGTGTCGGTATCGCCTCCCCCGAGATCGTGGACTGGGCCCGCCGGAACATCGCCGCCCTCGAGATCGAAGGGATCGGACCCGCCGGCCACCAGGCCCCCGAGGACCAGCCGCACGCCATCGGCCAGGCCGTCGCCGACTGGCTGAACCGCCACCACCTCCTCTCGCCGGCGTCGCCCGGTCCGACGACGGTTTGAAGCGGCACAGCGGCACAGCGGCACAGCGGCAGAGGCGACGGGGTGGGCAGGTGTGGCGGCACCGACGTGGTCGGCTACCTCCCCGACCTCACCGGAAGTTGTCCGGTCGCGCCGAGTTCGCTGAACCACCGCGGCCCTTGTGCCGTTGCCCGTTCGAGGTAGATCTGCAGCAGGGTGGCGCAGGTAGGGCTGTCGACGGCGTGGAAGAAGCCTTGCGCGCAAAGGGTGCGGTAGGCGTCGGCGGGGGTGATGCCGCTGTGCTGGGCGGGCCGGGCAGGGCTGCCAGCGCGGGGCCGGGAAGACCGTGGCGCTGCAACTCAGATCCCCGGGCGCGCCGAGCACGCGGTCCCGCGGGCGGCGGTCGCCGTCGATGCCGCCGCCCGCGATCAGGACAGCGCGGCCCCCGTCAGCCGGCCCCAACCGGCCAGCCCGTCCGGCGATGTCCGTGTACGCAGCAACCGAATACGGAGTCGATCAGCCGGGATCGCGGTCGGCGCGAAGAGTCGTCAGGCGGTCGGGGCTCGGCCAGCGTACGCCGTGGGCCCAGCCCGCCCGCTCGAACCAGCGGATCAGCCGCGCACTGGGGTCGAGCTGGCCCTTGAGCACGCCGTGCCGGGCGCAGGTCGGCTCCACATGGTGCCAGTTGTGCCAGCCTTCGCCGAGCGTCAGCATCGCCACCCACCACACGTTGGATGAACGGTCCCTGGTGCGGAACGGGCGGTCGCCGAAGGTGTGGGCGATGGAGTTCACCGACCAGGTGACGTGGTGCACCACGGCGTAGCGGACCAGACCGCCCCACAGGAGCGCGCTCCATGCGCCGGACCATGACATCGACCACAGCCCGCCGGCGGCGGCCGGGAGCGCGAACGACAGGAGAACGATCACCGGGTAGGCGGCGTCGAAACGTCGCACGTCCGGGTCGTTCAGCAGGTCCGGCACCCAGTGCCGGCGGCTGGAGCGGCGGAGGGCCGTGTAGAACCAGCCGATGTGGGCGTGCAGCATGCCGCGCAGCAGCGCGAGGCCGCTGTCGCCGTAGCGCCACGGCGAGTGCGGGTCGCCTTCGCGGTCGGCGTACTTGTGGTGACGGCGGTGCTCGGCGGCCCACAGCGTGAGGGGGCCCTCGACGGCCATGCCGCCGGCCAGCATGAGCACGATCCTCAGCGCCCGGTTGGCCTTGAAGGCCCGGTGGGTGAAGAGGCGGTGGTAGCCGATGGCGATCCCGAAGATGCTCACCAGGTACATCGCGACCGCGATGACCAGGTCACGGGGGCCGACGCCCCAGCCCCAGGCGGCCGGCACCGCGAGGGCCAGCAGCAGCACGGGCAGGAGCACCAAGACGATCAGATACGCGACGCGGCGGCCGGTGGTGACCGTCACCGTCTCCGCCGTGGCCTGCCGCGGCATGGGTGAGGTCACGTTTCCTCCCGGGTGGTTCAGGACGATCAGGCTCTTCATTCAACGGCCAGCCCCCTGGAGTGCGGCAATGCCCTGACAGTAATGGAACGATTACTCTTAGGAAGCAAAACCATGGACTCTGCTGCCTGAGAAAAAGGCGTGATCTAGATTGTGATCGCACGACGCGATCGCCTCTGTACGCTCCGACACCAGGCGGAAGGTCAACGGAATGGGTGCTGTCGATCACGCGACCACGGGCGGCCATCTGGAGAGATACGAGGAGGCGCTGGCCAGGGACCCGATGGCCGCGTTCGGCCTCGTCCGCGAGTGGATGCGCACCGACTGGCGGAGCCTGTTCGCCGAGTTGCGCGAGCGGCGCCCCATCTTCGTCACACCCGCCTTCACGGTGGTGACCCGCTTCCCCGACGTCATCGAGGTGCTCTCCCACGAGCAGGTCTTCTCGGTACGTGCCTTCGGTCCTCGCCTCGACGCCGCCCTGGGCGCCCCGTTCATGCTGGCCAGGGACGCCACACCGATGAACTGGCGGGAGAAGGGCCTGATGCGGCTCATGCTCGACCCGCGGGACGCGGACGGCGTGCGCGAGCTGGCCGGCCGCCTCGCCGACGAGCTGCTCGACGCCGCCTGGCCGGAGGGGCGCATCGAAGCGGTGGGCGGGCTGTTCCGCCCCGTCGCCCTCGGCGTGTGCGCACGATACTTCGGCGTTCCCGGCCCCGATCCGCACACCCTGGGCCGGTGGACGAGGGCCGTCGTCACCGACGGCTTCGCCAACTTCCTCGGCGATCCGCAGCTCCAGGCCGCGTCCGTCAGCGCGGGCGCCGAGCTGGTCGCACACCTGCGAGACCGCCTCGCCGAGCAGCGGGCCGCGTTGCGGGCCGGACACGACCTTCCCGACGACGTCTTCGCCCGCCTCGTCCGCTCCTCCCTGCCCGCCGGTGCCGGCGTGACCGACGACCGCATCGTGATCAACATGGCGGGACTGCCGCTGGGTTTCGTGGAGAGCGCCCCGGGAGCCATGGCCGAGGCGGTCGAACAGCTCCTGCTGCGCCCTCGGGTGCTCGCGGAGGCCACGGCCGCCGCCGGAGACCCCGAACGGTTCGATCCGTACGTCTGGGAGGCGCTGCGGTTCAGCCCGTTCTTCAAGCTGCTCCCCCGGCTGTGCGAGCGCGATCACGTCCTGGCCGCCGGCACCTCGCGCAGCACGGTGATCCCCGCGGGCACGTTCGTGCTCGCGGCGCCGGCCTCCGCCATGTTCGACGCGGCCGTGGTGCCGGAACCCGACGAGTTCCGCCTCGACCGCCCTCGCCACCATCAGCTGTTCTTCGGCTCCGGGCATCACGCGTGCCTCGGGGTGCACGTGGCCGGCCCGGTGATCGCCGAGACCGTACGCCGCCTGCTGCTACGTCCCGGCGTCCGCCCGCTCCCGCCACCGGCGGGCCGCGTCGAGCGGACGCTCGGGATCTTCCCCGACGCCTTCGAACTCGAGCTCGGGGTCGAAGAGCGGTTCAGGACCGAAGAGGGGTTCAGGACCGAAGAGCGGTTCGAGGCCGAGGGGCGGGAAGGCTGACGATGGCGCCGAGCCGAGCACGCAGCATCGCTACGGACGGTCTCGCCAACCGGCTCAGGTTCCTGGCCCTGACCAGCGGCCGGCCGTTGTGGGACCTCCTGCAGACAAGCCGGCCGCTCCGGAGCCGGATCAACGCCTCGCTGATCGACCACGCGATCCGCGAGATGCCGCCGCGCCCCGAACCGCTGAGCACCATGGCCGGCTACACCTCGTGGGCCTCACTGACCGATCGCACCTACAGCGGCAGGCACCTGCCCCCGGTCCCCTCCGGCGGGGGGAACCGGCCCACTCCCGAGGCCGCCGGCGGCCTGTTCACCCGCGGCGAGTCCATGATCCCCTGTCCGCGTTCCACCGTGCTCTTCGCGTACTTCGCCCAATGGTTCACCGACGGTTTCCTGCGCGGCGACACCAACATCCCGCGCGACCCGCGCAAGAACAGCTCCAACCATCACATCGACCTCAACCAGGTGTACGGGCTCAACGAGGCGGCGACGGCCGCGCTGCGCACGTTCGACGGCGGGCTGCTCAAGAGCCAGCTGATCAACGGCGGCGAGTTCCCGCCCTACCTGTGCGAGAACGGCGCGATCAAGCCGGAGTTCGCCCCGCTGAGCGTCATCCGCTTCGATCGGCTCTCCGACGCGCAACGCGACACGCTGTTCGCCACCGGCAGTGACCGGGGCAACGGCCAGATCGGCTTCACCATGCTCACGGTGCTGTTCCTGCGCGAGCACAACCGGGTGGCGCGGCTGCTCGCCCTGGAACATCCGCGCTGGGACGACGAGCGGCTGTTCCAGACGGCCCGCAACATCCTCATCGTGCTGCTGATCAAACTGGTCGTCGAGGAGTACATCAACCACATCACCCCCTACCACTTCCGGTTCACCCTGGACCTGGGGCTGCCGGCACGGCTGGACCGCGCGCCCTGGCACCGCCAGAACTGGGCCTCGGTGGAGTTCAACCTCGTCTACCGCTGGCACAGCCTGATCCCGTCCCACCTGTCGGTGGGCGGCCGCGATCTGCCGATGGCCGAGACCTTCTTCGGCAGCGCGCTGATCCCCGGCCCCGGCCTCGGGCGATTGTTCGAGGACGCCTCCCGCCAGCGGGCCGGCCGCATCGGCCTGTTCAACACCGATCCCGTCCTGCGCGAGATCGACGTGGCCAGCATCGCCGACTCGCGGGCGCTCGGCCTGGCCCCGTACAACAGCTATCGCGAGCACTGCCGCTTCCCCCGGGTGCGCGCCTTCGAGCAGATCTCCGGCGACCGACGGGTCAGCGGCGCGCTGCGCGAGCTCTACCCCGACGTGGACGACGTCGACCTGTACGTCGGGCTGTTCGCCGAGGAACCCGGATCCCCCGCCGCGATCCTGCCGCCGCTGCTGACCAAGATCATCGCTATCGACGCCTTCTCCCAGGCGCTCACCAACCCGCTGCTGGCTCCCCGGATCTTCAACGCCGCCACGTTCTCTCCGGCGGGCCTGCGGGTCATCGCCACCACACGCAGGCTGTCGGACGTGCTGCACCGCAACACGCCGGAGGACCCGAGCCCCCGCCTGGTCAGCATGTCCCGGCGGACCCGGCCATGACCGGGCGGAACGCTCCGGATGCCGGGCGGCTGCGCACCGCGGCCCGCGAACTGGTCGACGTCGCGCTCACGATCCAGGAGGCTGCGGCTCACGCCACGGCCGCGCTCACCGACGTCGCGCCGCTGCGCGCCCTGCCGCAGGCTCCCTCGGCGGCCTGGCCCGCCTACCGTGCGCTGCTGCGGACCACGACGAACGGTCAGGGCCTCGGGTGCGCGTTCACCGGCGGCGGCCGGCTGTCCACCGCGGCCGCCAAGGCCGGCGCCATGGTGGGGGCCGAGAGCCTGGCCGTGCGCGTGCTGGCCACGTCGCTGCGGTTGCGCGTGGCGGCCGTGGCGGTCGCCCACCCCGAGCTGACCGCGGACCCCATGCTCGCCCGGCTCATCGACGCGGCCGCCGCCGACCGGGATCTGGAGGCCGTCCGGGCCCTGCGCGCCCTGCTCAAGGACCGTGGCGCGGTGCGCGCGCTCAGCCAGCTCGCCCCGGTCTTCGGCGAGGTGCTCGCGCTGCGCGCGCTGCTGGACGAAAATCCGCTCAACGACGCCGCCGCCTGGCTCATCGCGACCGGCAAGGGCTTCGCCACCGCCGATCCGATCACCGGGATGAGCAACAGGGCCATCGCCGTCCTCGACACCGGCGAAGGCGCCGCGCGCCGGATCGAGCTGACCGCGGCCGAGTCGGCCCGGCTGTGCACGCGGGGGTCGCTGCTCGGCTTCCTGGGCAACATCAGCGCACTCGGCACCACCGGACGGGCCCTCATCCAGAGCGTGGAAGGACCCGACGGAGTGATCCGCCACGTCCTCCAGGCACCCGGCATGCGCGTGGGACGTCCCGACGGCGAGTCGCCCCAGGACCTGCTGGGCGCGTTCAGCAGCGCCGTCCTGGCCAGCAGCCCCTACAGCCGCGCCCTGGCCGAGGCCGTCGCCGACTACGGGCCGCCGCCGGGAGCCGAGCTCGCGCTCGTCGGGCACAGCGCGGGCGGAGCGGCGATCATGAACCTGGCGCAGGACCCCGGCTTCTGCGCCCGTCACACGGTCACCCACGCCGTCGCCATCGGCTCGCCGGTCGACTTCAAACGCCCCGCCGGCACCTGGGTGGCCAGCGTCACCAATCAGCACGACATCATCCCCACCCTTGACGGGCAGGGCGCCGGCACCTGCTTCGACCTGCACCCCGACTGGTACGTGGTCGATTACGGCGATTCCACCCACCTGTTCCCGCTCTGCCACAGCATCGACCACTACCGCGCCAACCTCGCCGACGACCTGCCCGAGGCTCGCGACCTCATCGACGAGCGGCTCACGCCGTACCGGGGGCGGGTCGTGCGGTCCCAGGCGTACCTGCTGTTCGACCGCGCGCCCGAGCCGGAAGGGTCCCCCTTCCTGACCGTGCCCACCCGCGCCTTCGACGGTCCCGAGGGAACCGTCGACCTGCCGATCAGGTGCCGCGACCGCGACGCGCTCACGGCGTACTTCGCCGTGCACCCGGCAGCGACGGCCGGCCTGCTGGAGGGCACCGGGCTCGGGCCCGCCGTACAGGTGGCGGGCCGCGTGCTGGTCGCCGTGCACGTGGCCAGGAACCGGCACACCACCGTGGGTGGCTACGGAGAGCTGCAGGTCGGCGTCGTCGTGCCCGGCCCGTTCCGCCGGCACCGCCGCTCCCCTGCCTGGCCTGACCTGCTGCGGGCGGCGGACCTGCGCCGCTCCGGCAGCTTCCTCGTCGGCTCCGCCGTCGACACCCCGATCATGCGCGCCCTCGGCCCGCGGCTGTGGGGCGGCGAGACGTATCTGACGCCCCTGGAGATCCGGCTCGGCGCCCGCTCTGCCCACGTCACCGCCGATCTGATCCTCACCCTGCGCGGGCGGCTCGGCCCTGGACTGCCCCTGAGCGATCCCGGCCTGGTCGGCTACGCCCGCGAGGGCGGCGCCGTGCTGCGGTCCTGTGTACGTACCCGCGGGCGAGCCCGGCTGCACGCGGCGCCGTCGCTGCGGCTGGTCGTCGAGCCGCGGTCGGCCCACCCGCTGGCCGACCGGCTCCGCGAGCTGGGGCTCGACGGCGCCCGCCCGCTGCTGTGCCTGTCCGCCACCACCCTCCAGACGCTCCGGGACACCGCGGTCCCGGTGCCGCCGGGCTGACGGAGGAGCCAGCCATGTCCGCCGAGATCGCCGCGATCATCGCCCACGCCGAAGTCCTGCGCTCGGACGCTCGCGCCCTCGCCGCCTGCGCCGAGCGCCTGCGGGCGATCGAGGCGGAGCTGAAGGCCGGCGGCGGGGCGCCGGATTGGCTGCACGCCTCGGTGACCGCCCACCTCGCGGCCTGCGCGGCAGCCGCCGCCGACCTGGAAACCGCCGCGCAGCGCCTGAGCCGCTATGCGGACAAGGCGAGCCCCTGACGCGCGTACAGCGCAGCGGGGCTCGCTCCGGGTGGCGGCGCAATGGCCGGTCAAGCCTTCCGCTGCTTCACGGCCGCCCTCTCCGCCGGCCCGATCGGGGCTACGGGCACCATAACGGCTGCCATATGGCCCTCGACCAAGCCGCGGCCTGCGCAACACCTCGCGGGGTAGAGGGCCGGCTCCAAGGGTTCACTCAGGTTGACCTCGTAGCGTTACCGGATGCCTAACAACTTGTCAGTGCGGGAAAGCGGGAGGCTCCAGGCCACAATCCAGACGCGAATCCCCCCGACAGCCCGCCGGCATGTCTGGCTGGACGTTCTCCGCGGTGTGGCCGTGCTCGCCGTGCTCTTCGAGCACCTGCTGGATCCGCTCTTCCCAGAAGTACGCGCGGCCGTCAGCCCGTGGTTCGACTTCGGCCAGTACGGCGTCATGGTGTTCTTCCTGATCAGCGGCTACGTGGTGCCCGCCTCGCTGGAACGGCGGGGCAGCGTCGCCGGCTTCTGGGTCGGCCGCCTGTTCCGCCTCTACCCCTTGTGGATCGTCGCCGCGGTCCTCGGCACCGTGTTCGGCCTCGTTCAGGTGTACTCGGCCCTGCCGGGCCAGCTGGGCGAGCGCCCTGTCGTGGCCGGCCTCGCTCACCTGACCATGCTCCAGGACTTCCTTCAGGTGGTCAGCGTCGTCAACGTGTTCTGGACGCTGTCGTACGAGATGGTGTTCTACCTGCTGGTGACCGCGATCTTCGTGCTCTGGCCGCGCCGCGCCGGCGCCACCGGCACGCTCACCGTCGCGATGGCGGGCGTGCTGCTGGGCGGCGCGCTTCCGGCCGGCGCCCTGTCACACGCTCTCGGCGGTGACATCGTCGTCGTGGGGGTGACCGCGGTGCTGGCGGCGGGGCTCGCCGGGATCGTCCTCGGCGGCCGGCGGGTACGGCTCTGCGGCGCGGCGGCCCTGGCCGTCCTGGCGATCGTGCTGCTCGCGGTCAACAGCCGGATCGGAGCCTGGCAGAGCCTGGCCATCGTCGCCACCATGTTCGCGGGGACGGCGCTCTACCGGCTGGACCAGGGGCAGCTCCTCTGGAGGCGGACCGGCCCGATCGTCGCGCTGGTGCCCGTCGTGTGCGTCGCCGCCGCGATCTGGTTCGGCCCCGGCTGGTCCATGGCCGACCAGCAGGCGCAGGCGTTCAGGTGGGGCTGGTCGGCCGCCGTGGTGGGGGCGTGGCTGACGTTCGGGATCGGCCGCCTCCTGCGCTCGGTGGCGCTGCCGCGCTTCCTCGTCCGGCTCGGGCTGATCAGCTACTCCGTCTACCTGCTGCACCCCCTCGTGGTGCAGGTGCTGCGGCGGCTGGTCCCGTACCCCGATCAGGTCTCGCTCCCCGGCCGGATCGCCTGGTCGGTCGTGCTGCTGGGCGTGGTGGTCGGCTGCTCCGCGCTGGGCTACCGGTTCGTGGAGCGGCCGGCCCAGGAACTGGGCCGGCGGCTCACCCGGTCGGCTGCCCGGAAGGAACGCGCCCCTGGCGATCCATACACCCAGCAACAGCAGAAGGTCAGCCGGACAGCTCCTTGGCGCGTCGTTCGAGAAAGGCTCGGACGGCCGGGTCCGTACTGAGAGTGGACGCTTGGTGGAAGGCCGCGACCGCGTCCTGGTGTCGGCCGAGGCGGGCGAGCAGGTCGCCGCGTACCGCGTGATAGGGCTGGAGCCGCTCCCGTTCGACGGGCAATGCCTCCAGCAGCGACAGTCCCGTCCGGGGTGAGCGGGTTCGGCCGATGACGGCGGCGTGGGCGACCCGGCTGCCCAGGCTCGGCGCGATCGCGACCAGAGCGGTGTAGAGGGTGCACAGTGCGTCCCAATCGGTGGCACCGCTGCGGGCCCGGTCGCAGTGGACCGCCTGGATCGCCGCCTCCAGCTGGAACCGCCCCGGCGCCTGGCCGGGCCGCTCGGCCCGGCGGAGATAGGCCTCGCCCTCGGCGATGAGGTGGCGGTCCCACTCGTCCGGGTCCTGGTCCTGCAACGGCAGATAGCGATCGCCGGGAGTCGTGGCACGCGCCGAGGCCAGGGTGAGCAGCGCCGCCAGCGCCCACGCCTCGGGCTCGTCGCCGAGCAGCCTCGCGGTCGTGACGGCCAGGTAGCGGGCCTCACCCGCAAGCGACTCCCCATCGCCCAGCTCCGGAAAGGCCAGCGTGTAGCAGCCGTACACGGCCTCGAGCA
This sequence comes from Nonomuraea phyllanthi, assembly GCF_006334985.2. GTDB lineage: Bacteria > Actinomycetota > Actinomycetes > Streptosporangiales > Streptosporangiaceae > Nonomuraea > Nonomuraea phyllanthi. The sequence continues at coordinate 403,798 of NZ_VDLX02000006.1, read as the reverse complement.
CCGACGGCAGCCGCTGGGGCATCGCCTGTCGCCCGGGAATGACGAAGGGAATCCTGGCGTCCCTGATCCGCCGCTTGCCCCGTACCAGCCGTTGCGACATCGCCCCGGCGGGCACGGCGAAGGCCCGCGCGATCTGGGCGGAGTCGAACCCGAGCACGGCCTGCAACATCAGCGGGGTACGGAGGTTGGCGGCGATGGCCGGGTGCGCGCAGACGAACAGCAGGGCCAGCCGCCGGTCGGGGATCCGGTCCAGGTCGAGATCGTTCAGCGGCTGGACGGCGTCGCCCCCGATGTCGGTGGCCGCCTCCAGCGACTGGTTGCGGCGGTGGGCGGCGGACTTCCACAGATCCCGCTGCCGGTTGCGTGCGACCGTCAGCAGCCAGCCGTCGGGGTTGTCCGGTACGCCGTCGCGCGGCCACGTGGTCAGAGCCTGCTCGAAGGCCTGCGCCAGGGTGTCCTCGGCAAGTTCGAGGTCGCCGGTCGGGGCGGCCAGCAGGGCGACCAGCCGGCCATAGGACGCCCGTGCGGTGCGCTCGGCGACGTGCGCGGCCGTCTCGCCGGTCACGATGACGCGACCCACGTCCCGGCCTCGATGTGCACGGCGCCAGGCCGCACCTCGACGGTGCCCCACGACAGCGGCGGCGCCTGCCGCGCCCACTCCAGGGCGGCGTCCAGATCCGGCACGTCGATGACGATCACGCCCCCGAGCTGCTCCTTGGTGTCGGCGAACGGCCCGTCCTGGATCCGCGGCTCCCCATCGACCAGCGTGAGCGTGGTCGAACTGGCCGACGGCTGCAGCACCTGGCCGCTGACCAAGATCCCGGCCTGCTCCAGCGTCGCGGCATAGCCGGCCATGGCCCGCATCCCGGCGGCTATCGCCTCGGCCCCGATCGTGTCCTCGCTCGCCTCGCTGTAATGGAACAGCAACATGTACCGCATGTTCCGATCCTCCCCCGTCACTTGACCCCGTAGCGTGCGATCAGCACACCGGTCGTGGCGGTGATCGCCTCCTGAAGCGTCAGGTCGGTACGTTCTCCTTCGCCGAACAGCCGCGTACCCGAACCGAGCACGATCGGGTGGATCAGCAGAACATACTCCTCGACCAGGCCCGCCGCATGCAGGGAACGCACCAGCTCACCGCTGCCGATCACCCTGATGACGCCGTCGATCTGGTCCTTCAGCCGTGCGACGGTGTCGGCCGCCTCCCCCACCAGCAGCGTGGAGTTGGGGTAGGCGAGTTCGGCGCCCGCCTGGCGGGAGGCGACGTACTTACGCGAATTCACCAGCACCTCGGTGAACGGGTTGGGGTCGGTCACCGAGGTCCAGTGGCCCAGCAGGTCGTCGTACGACCGGTGCCCGAAGAGCATCGCCGTGGCCCTGTCCATCCCCCCGACGAACTTCCCGATCACCTCGTCGGCGAATCCGATGCCCCAGCCACCGTGACCGAAATTACCCCTGGTGTCCTCGTCCGCCCGGCCCGGCCCCTGCATGACGCCGTCTGCACAGACGTTCGCGAAAACGCTGATCGTGCCCACCTCGAACTCCTCATCTCGTGATAGTCCAGGCCGCGGTCGTGCCCGGCACAGTGATGACGAGGTCGGGAGGGCCAGACAGACACCCTCCTGGACGACGCTCCGGGGTGCCGTCCAGGATCACGTAGGCTGCTTGCCCCCGGTGGCCCATGCCTTCGTGTTCACGTGCTTCTGATGGGTGTGGCCTCAAGCGTTCCAGCGCTGGTTGGCGCCGCCCCAGCAGGTGTACTGCTGGAGGCGGGCGCCGTTCGCCGTCGACTGGCCGGACACGTCGAGGCACTTGCCCGAGTGCCGGGCGACGATCTCGACGTAGCTCGTGCCGGACACGGTGCGGAGTTGCCACTGCTGGTTGGTGCCGCTGCCGCACGTGTACTGGATGACGGCCGCGTTGTTGGCGGTTGAGGCGTTGTTCACGTCGAGGCACTTGCCGGAGTGCTGCGCCACGATGTTGTAGTAGCCGTTGCCCAGATCACGCAGTTCCCACTGCTGGTTGGCGGCCCCGGTGCAGGTGTACTGGATGATCTCGGCGGCGTTCGCGGTCGAGCCCTCCAGGACGTCGACGCACTTGCCGGAGTTCTGGTTGACGATCTGGGTGGTCGTCGGGCTGTCGCCACCGCCGCCGTCGACGTCGTCGCCCCAGCCGTAGCGCAGGCGGTTCGCGCCGGACTGGTTGCGGATCGTGAGGTTGAGGTCGGTGCCGCCGCCGCTCTTGGCGTACATCGAGTACCAGTCGTAGCCGATGTCGCCGGGCTTGCCGCCGATGGCCGGCCAGTAGGTGCCGCCCATGGCGTTGTCCCGCATCACCTGGGTGACGGCGCGGATGTGGCGGACGAAGTTGTCGGTGCTGTTCGCGTCGGCGTAGTTCAGGCCGTTGTTCATCGGAGCCCCGAACTCGGTGACGACCGCGCGCGAGGCGCAGGTGCCGAGGCGGGTCTGGACGTGGGACCGCCAGCCGTCGTACGTGTTCGCCGGGTAGAAGAACGCGTAGTGGTGGAACGAGAACAGCGTGCCGGCGAAACGCGAGTCGTTGCACAGGTCACGGAGGTCCTGGCTGTAGCCGATACCGCCGACGAGCACCCGGTTCGGCGGGGCCGAGTAGTGGTAGTCCAGCCAGTCGGCGGCGACGTCGCGCCACTCTGCCGAGCTGTAGCCGTGCGGCTCGTTCATCGGCTCGAAGTACACGAGGCTGTTCGATCCGTACTGGGAGGTCACGGTCGACCACATCGAGTTCCACGCCGACAGGTTGGTGATGCGGCCACCGGAGGCCGCGCCGTCCTCCCAGTACGCGAGGATGACCTTCCACCCGCGCGCCGTGGCGGCGTCGACGGCGCCGCGGTAGGCGTTCCACCAGGTGGTGCCGACGGTGTGGGTGTTGATCGGCAGCCGGACCGTGTTCACACCGAGTGTCGCCTGCATGTCGTCGTACAGCGCGTTGGCCTTGGCCTGCACCGTGGCGTAGCTGTCGGAGCCGCTCAGCCCGTCGACGACGAGCGGGCCGGTGCTGAAGTTGTCGCCCAGCACCGCCCAGTTCATGCCGCGGAACTGGCTGGTCGCGGCCGCCGCGGGCGCCGTCCATAAGCTCACCGCGGTGATCGGCAGGAGCACCAGGGCTGCCAGCCCTGCGAGCAGCCGCCTGGCTCGGGATCTGTCCATGAGGGAACCCTTCTCGTGCGTCGTCACGTGATCTGCTCACAGGCCGGAAGGTCGCGTCGGCCGAGATGGTCCTGGTACCTGGCGTGGTCGCGCACGCTCGAGCGGGCACGACGGGACGTGGTGCTGGTCATGGTTCTCTCCTTGAGGGCATGCGCCATGGACCGGCGGCACTGCCGGTTCGCGCACGCTCACCGCGTGATCGTTGAAGCCCGCCCGGAGAGAAATCCGTCTATCAAGCCCAAAGTTAGCGCTAACACATCGCGGAGGAAAGGTCGTTTGAGAACCGATCCTGACAGCCCTCTCCGGGGAGAGATGGCGTGCCGGGCGGCTCAGCCGCTGGTGACCGGAAACGACCACCCGCCGAGCCCTGCTGACCCCGGTCGAAGACGACTGGGCGATCCCGCAGCGCGGGAAGGGGACGGTGCCATGAGCAGCGCGGTGGCGGCGACGCCTGGCACGAGAGCCGGATTGCCCAGCTGCGCGCGCGGCACCGACGGTCCTGGCACCAGCCGTACGGCGATGCTGCCCGCGATCGCCCAGAATCCGCCGACGGTGATCCCGGCCAGCACCCGGGAGACGATCAGAATGGTGAAGGCCGGCGCCAGGGCCGAGACCACGCTGCCGATGGCCATCACGGCGAGCAGGGCCGCCAGCAGTACGCGCCGGTCGAGCCGTCCCACCGCCAACGGCAGACAGATCGATGCGAACGCCGCGATGACGCCGGGGACCGTGACCGTCAGACCCGCGGTCCCGACCGATATGCCCAGCTGATCGGACATGGCAGGGATCAGTCCAGCGGCTCAGCGCGTGGACCGCGTCGTGCGGCTACGGCATGGCCCGCCTCTACCCGCGTATCGAAGGCGTCGCGCGCCCGTTCGATCGCGGGCATGTGCTCCGAGGCCCACGCCAGCAACACGTCAATGGGCTCCCGCAGGGTCTTGCCGAGCGGCGTGATCCGGTATCTGATCGCCACGGGACGCGTGGAGACGACCTCGCGTTCGATCACCCCGTTGCGCTCAAGTCGGCGAAGTGTAGCGGTCAGCGACTTCTGCGTGACCGCGGGAATGGCCCGACGCAGCTCGTTGAAGCGGCAGGGGCGTTCGCAGAGCTCGTTGAGCACGCCGAGGGACCACTTGTCGAGCACCTGATCGAGGAGCTCGCGGTGCGGGGCGTCGATGCGGAGTTCGCCGTCGGTATCCATGGTGAAACCTGGTCTCGTTGAAGTGTCCTTCTTGTACTAGATATCTTATGGATACCTGCTTTGAAAAGGAGAAACGGCCATGACCGTCCAGCACTTCACGCCGGAAGGCATGATGCAGCCCACCCCCTACCACCACGTGGCCGTCGGCACGGGCACGACTCAGGTACATGTCAGCGGGCAGGTCGCCCGCCAGGCCGACGGAACCCCGGTGGCGCCCGGCGATCTTGCCGGACAGGTCGCCCAGGCGCTGCGGAACACCGCCCTCGGCCTGGCGGGCGCGGGCGCCTCGTTCGCGGACGTGCTGCGCCTGACGTTCTACGTGACCCGGTGGCGCCCGGAGAAGATCGGCGACTTCATGGCTGGAGTAGAGGGTGTCGCTGAAGAGATCGGCCTCCCGCTGCCCATGCCGCCGGCCAGCCTCATCGGTGTCGACCACCTCTTCGAGCCGGATGTGCTCGTCGAGGTCGAGGCGACCGCGCTGCTCGACTGATGCGGTACGCCGCTCCTCTCGCGGATTGAAGGTTCGAATTCCGGCGGAAGGCTCTCGGAGTGGAGGGACCAGGGCTGCTTGTGCGTCGCCGGATCAGGAGCTTCTCGCAGGGTGCGACGCTGCTCCACCGGCTCGGGCGACGCGCGGCCGGTTATCGTGCGCGCCCGACGACGTCGTCGCCGAAGACGGCCGCGAGTGCCTTTTCGACCAGGCGGGGCAGGTCGGACCGCCCGTCGTCCACGGCCCAGCGCACCAGGGCCGTGTGCAGGGCGGCCAGGCAGGCGCTGGCCGCCGCCTGGGCCTGGAACGCCGCGTCGGGATCGGCGGCATCACCGTCGAGGGCGTCGATGATGGCCTGCTGGAGGGCGTACTGGTTGTCCAGGTGCTTGGCCCGCAGGGCTGGTGTGGAGATCATGAGCTGCAGGCGGACGAGGAGGAACCGGCGGTCCGCCGACAAGCCGTCGCCGGTCAGGGCGGCGGCCGCTTCGACGAGCGCGCCGCCGATGCGCCGGACCAGGGGCCGGCCGGGTGACGAGGCGGCGATCCGCTCGGCGATGAGCTCTCCGTGCTGGTCGACCAGCACGAGGTCTTCCTTGGTGGGGAAGTGCCGGTAGACGGTCATGGGCGAAACGCCGGCCGCTTCGGCGACGTCGTTCATGGTCGTGGCGTCGTATCCGCGCTCGCCGAACAGCTGGATCGCATGGGCCTGGATCGCGCGCTGCGTCTGGGCTCGTCGTCGCGCTCGCAGGGTTGAAGGCTCATCAGGCACATGATAGACACTACCATCGTGATAGTGACTACCAATTCGGTAGTGCCTAACAGATGAGGAGCGGTGACATGAGCGATCTGACCGGCAAGGCGGCTCTGGTGACCGGAGCGTCCCGCGGCATCGGCCAGGCGATCGCGACCCGGCTGGCGTCCAAGGGAGCGATGGTGATCGTGCACTTCGGCACGGACGAGGCAGGCGCGATGGCGACCGTCGGCGAGATCGAGCGCGCGGGCGGGACCGCCCTCGCCGTGCAGGCGGAGCTCGGCGTGGACGGCGATGTCGAGAAGCTCTTCGCGGGCATCGAGGCGGGCCTGGCCGGACGGCCGCTCGACATCGTCGTCAACAACGCCGCGGCTCAGCCCGCCGGGCCGCTCGGCGCCACGACCCGGGCCGAGTTCGACCACCTCTTCGCCGTGAACGTACGGGCGCCGTACTTCATCATCCAGCGGGCTCTGCCCCTGCTGCGCGATGGCGGACACATCGTCACGATCTCGTCCGTCGCGACGCGCATGGCCAATCCCGCCCAGACGTCCTTCGCCATGACCAAGGGCGCCATCGAGACGATGAGCCTGACGCTGGCCAACGAACTCGGCGCCCGCGGGATCACGGTGAACGCGGTCGCCCCCGGCGCCACCAGGACTCCCGCCAACGCCTCCGTCTTCGAAGCGCCGGGCCTCGCCGGGTTCATCGCCGGATCGACGGCGCTCGACCGCCTCGGCGACGCCGGCGACGTCGCGGACGTGGTGGCGTTCCTCGCCTCCGACGCCGCCCGCTGGATCACCGGCCAGGTGATCGACGCCAGCGGCGGCCTGTTCCTGGGGCCGCGCACGTGACGCGAAACCCTGTCGCCGACGCTCCCGCACCGCGCCCCAGCCTGACTGAAATATGCCTTTGTGTCTTATCTCATGCTCAGCGCGCATGCTGGCATGAACTAGTCAGATATCAGTGAGTTCATCCGTCTGATCCGCATCCGGCGGCGCCGCGACCGCCGGTACGTCCAGGTCGTATCGACGCAAACGGAACACGTCGAGTCTCGTGTTGTAGTACTTATCGGTTTGTCCGACCCAGTCCATCCCCATGCGCCGCGCGGCGGCCGCGGCGCGTTGGTTCGCCGGGCGCGACACGGCGAAGACCTCGTCGGTGCCGGCGCCGAAGGCGTAGTGGGCGATCGCCTCTCCGGCTTCACCGGCGTAACCATTCCCCCACCAGCTACGAGCGATCTGGACGCTGATCTCGGAGTCGATGTCGTCGGGAGGCAGAGGGAGCAAGGAGATCGCGCCGACGGTGTGGCCGATGGCGACATCAGTGACCTTCCAACGGCCGTGCGGTGGCTCCATGGCTGCGCCGTCTGCGACCCATCTGGACATCAGATGCCGCATGGCAGCCATGTCCGGAACGCGCTTCATGGCCGGCGCCAACCATCGAGCGACTTCTCCGTCGCCGAAGATGCTCAGGGCCGCTTCGACATCGGACATCGTCCACGGGGCAAGGTGCAGGCGCGCGGTCCGAATCAGTGCTCCGTCGATGTCGACAGAATGCGGGCTCTGAGTCATCTCTGTACTCCTCTATGTCGGCGATTGCACGGGTCACGGTGCGAGCGGGCATTCGTCAGTCGGCGCGTCGCTGCCGGTTCGGGCGGCTCGGGTCCGGCCAGAGCCATCGCACGTCACCGAAGCCCCCGTCCTGTGCCGAATCGACGAAAGCAAAGCGGTCTCAGGGCTGTGCCGATCCGCCGCCCGGCGATCGCGTCGCCGAGTCCTTACGTGCGTACGCGGATGATCGTCTTCCCCTTGGCCCGCTCGGTCGGGTTGAGGGCGGCGACGGCGTCGTCGAGGGTTGCGATTCTGCCGATGTTCGGCCGCACGCGTCCGTCACGCACACGCTGGACGATCTCACTCAGTTGGTGGCGATCGGGCACGACAACGAAGTCGATCGCCAGGCCGTCGGCGGGCCTTGCTTCAGGCGGTCCGGCGATGGCCACCAGCGTTCCTCCGGCTCGCACCAGACCCGCGGACCGGTTCCCGATGTCGCCGCCGAAGACGTCGAAGACCAGGTCGGCTCCCCCGACGTCTTCCAGCGAGTCGTTCTCGAGGTCGACGAACTCGTGCGCGCCGAAGTCGAGCGCCGTCTGACGGCCGGCGGCGCGCCCGGTGCCGATGACATAGGCGCCGGCCTCGCGGGCGAGCTGCGTCGCCATTGACCCGACTGCGCCGGCCGCACCGTGCACGAGGACGCTCTGCCCCGCCCCGAGGCGGCCGTGCTCGAACAGCCCCTGCCACGCGGTCAGACCCGACATCACGACGCTCGCGGCCACCGTGAAGTCGACGTCGCCCGGCAGCGGCGCGAGGTTGCGTGCCTCGACGACCACGTACTCCGCCAGCGTGCCGTCGCGAGTCCAGTCCGTGAGGCCGAACACCCGCTGGCCCACCGACAACCCCGTCGTGCCATAGCCGAGAGCGCTGACCACACCGGCCAGCTCGTGGCCGGGGATCGAAGGCGTCCGGTCACGGCCGAGGCGATCGACCCAGGTCGAGGGCCACGACAGCTCGTTCCCGGTGAATCCCGACGCATGAACCTCAACGATGACATCGCCGTAGCTCGCGCCCTCGAGGCCGGCGAGCCTCTCCGCCTGCGGCTCGGGCCGCTCCGCCAGCCTCATCCCAGCCGTTCCGGCGGCCTGGTCCGTCACCACGATCGCCTTCATCCGGCACCTCCCCATCCAGTCCTCGCCGCCATACCCTCTGGGCGATTCTGCGGACTATATCGTCCATCACAGTACTCGTGCTGATATACCCGGCCGGGCGAGGGCGTACCGCCACGACGCCATATGACGTGCTGCCGTGCCCAGCCACCGTGGCAGGAGGAAGCTTGCTCGATTGATGCCACGCTAGGTATATATGGACAATATAGTCCAGTTGACGGCCTTCGGCAGGTGGGCGGCCACGTCCTCACCGCGGAGAACCTCATCACCGTCCTGAGGCAGGTCGTGGCCGAGTGGGACCGTGCAGTCCATACAGCAACTGTGATCAAACAGGGTAGCCTGAGGACTGTGAGCAGGCCGGAAAATACACAGCCGGCGCGGAGGCTGACGCCACGTGGGGCCGCCACCCGCGCGCGCATCGTGGCGGCTGCTGTCGAGCTGACGTACGTGAAGGGCGTGAACGCGACCACGCTGGACGACGTCCGGGCCGCGAGCAACACCAGCAAATCGCAACTCTACAACCACTTCCCGGACAAGGAAGAACTGGTCCGGGCCGTCGTCGCGGAGCGCGCCGCGCAGGTCCTCGAGCGCGAGCGCGGCAACCTTCAGCGCTTGAAGTCGTTCCGGGGCCTGGTCCGCTGGCGCGACGCGCTGGTGCAGCGCAACGCGTTGCAGAACGGCGCCTACGGCTGCGCGCTCGGCTCGCTGGCCAGCGAGCTCGCCGACCAGGACGACCAGGCCCGCGCCACGCTCGCCGAGTCGTTCGTGGAATGGGAAGGACTGCTCGCCGCCGGCCTGCGGCGGATGCGGGACAGCGGGGTGCTCAGGCCGGACGCCGACCCGGAGAAGCTTGCCACGGGCCTGATGGCCGCCCTGCAAGGCGGATACCTCCTCGCTGAGACCGCGCATGACATCAAGCCCATGGAGATCGCCCTCGACATGGCGCTTGACCACGTGAAGTCGTTCCTCACGGCGTGACGGCGTGTGCGCGGACATAGCCGAGGGCGGTGTCCAGGGCCACCTCCAACCGCCGTACGTCGCGGGTGGTGCGGGCGAGAAGCAGACCGCCCTGCAGCGCGGCCATCAGGCTGGTCGCGAGCCTTTCGGGGTCGGCATCCGCCGCGAGCTCGCCGCTTTCGCGAATCCGGGTGATTCCGCCCGCGAGGAGCGACTCCCATGCCGCGAAGCCCGCGCGCACCACCGACCGTCCGGCCTCGTCGCCGCCGGCGAGCAGTTTGGCCAGGTCGCCCAGCGGGCGGATCCCGCCGTCGCACCCCTCCTCCAGGCGGACCACCTCGTCCCGCCATCGGACGAGGTCCCGTACCGAGTGCAGGTTGTTCAACAATGGTTCCTGAATCGCGAGCAGCCTGCCGAACCTGGCTTCGACGGTCTCCTCCATCGGAGGCTCGTCGGCACGGCCGCCGTCCTGGCCATAACGGTCCACAAGGTCCACTATAGGCAATGACCGCTAAGGCAAAGGGATATTGGCTGGACTATATGGTCCATATATGCCTCCGCGGAGCCACCGCGGGCTGCGCGACGGTGCTGGGGATGAGCGCCGTCCCGACCTTCGCACACAGCGCGTCCGGGGAGATCCCCTGCCACGTCGTGCCCGGTTTGGGGCAATTCGTTCGCGGCGCCCGTGGAGCCCCTGCCGACGACACTCATCGACGCCTCCCAAGCCAGAGCGCGGCATGGCGGAACCAGAGGGTCCGCTTTAAGGTTCAAAGCGGCTGGTTCTACGGCTAGGATCCCCTGGGCTGGACTCGATGGTCCAACGTGGAGGGAACCGTGAAGAACAGGCTCGATGGGATCCGGGCTGAGATCGTCGCACACGACTCCAACGCCTGGGCGCGCGAACTCGGCTATGAGCCGATCTACTCCGTGGCGCCGGACGCCCGGATCGCGCTCATCGGGCAGGCGCCCGGCCGGAGGGCCCAGGAGAGCCGCGTGCCGTGGAACGACGCCAGTGGTGTGAAGCTGCGGACCTGGCTGGGCGTTGACGACGAGCAGTTCTACGATCCCAGCCTGTTCGCGATCCTCCCGATGGACTTCTACTATCCGGGCAAGGGCGCGTCCGGCGACCTACCACCGCGTAAGGGCTTCGCCGACCTCTGGCACAAGCGAATCCTCGCCGAACTGGGGGACCTCGCCCTCACGATCCTGGTGGGCGGGTACGCCCAGAAGTACTACCTGGGTGATCGGGCCAAGCCGAGCCTCACCGAGACGGTGTCCGCCTATGCCGAGTACCTGCCGTCGATGATCCCGCTCGTGCACCCGTCGCCGCTGAACTTCCGCTGGCAGGCCAGGAATCCCTGGTTCGAGGCCGAGGTCGTCCCCGCGTTGCGGTCGTTGGTGACCAAGGTGATCACCGCATAGCCCGGTCTCCGGTGGTCGTTCGTCATAGGAGACCCCGGACCGTGACCGGTGTGACGGCGCGCCCGTAACGGATCGTCCAGCGCGTCACCGCTCGCCGTTCGTGTCTCGCGCGGTGCGGGTGGCGATGAAGGCCGAGCGGTTGATGTCGACGACATCCTTCCATTCGGGGTGTACCTCGACATAGTCGGCGACGAACCCGCAGTAGACGCCGGCCTTGGTCTGGCTCCGGCTCAGATCTTCGAGCGCGTGGCGCGCCAGTGCGGAAGCGACGCCTCGATGCCGTTGGTCCTGGTCCACGTAGGAGTGCGTGAGCGAGACCCGTCCGCCGGTGGTCTCGTACGCCAGACTGCCGACGACCTGGCCGTCGATCAGTGCCTCGTAAAGACGGGTGGTCTCATCCTTGCGCACCTCGACGGTGGCCGGCGATGGCTTCATGCTCTCTTCTCGCATCGTCTCGTCTCCGATCGGTGGGTCCGGCCGGCGCCCGGCTAAGGCGCGTGCGGACTATCGAGTCCAATTTAGGGCACGTCAGCGGGTGCACCGTGCGCTTCTGGCGCGCCGTACATGGACTTCGGCGTCCCAGCGGGTCCGCGCCTTCGCGCCAGGCAGAGGTCCGCCTGATCGCAGGGCCCCATCCGGGTCGTCTCCGGTCATCCCCGTCGTCGCGTAGCGAGATGCCGGCTGGTTTCCAGGCTTCCGACGACCTGGCATGTAAGACCTGCCGCGAGCAGGTCACTCACCAAGACGTACCAACGGGATCTCGGGTTCAGAGGCCGACTGCGGCACGAGCCGCATCGCGAAGGAGTGAAGAAGCATGGGCGCTTTCGAAGGGCGCAAACTGATCGCTGTCGGCGGCAGCAGCGGCATGGGACGGCAGAGCGCCGAAGACGTCATCGCGGCCGGCGGCTCGGCCGTCATCATCGGCCGCGACCAGGCCCGCGTGGACGACACCGTCAAGACCTTGTCCCAGAACGGGGAGGCATGGGGCATCACCGCCGATCTCGCCGACCGCGACGACGTCAGGCGGGTCCAGGACACGCTGGCAGCCGAACACGCTGACGCCACCCTGCTGGTGAACTCGGCCGGCTTCTTCGTCCCCAAGGCCTTCCTCGACTACGAGGGCTCCGACTACGACGCCTACCTCGAGCTCGCCAGGTCAGCCTTCTTCCTCACCCAGACCGTCACCCGAGGCATGATCAGTGCCGGCGGCGGCGCCATCGTCAACATCGGCTCGATGTGGGCCCACCAAGCCATCGCCGCAACCCCCGCGACCGGTTACTCGATGGGCAAGGCGGCCCTCCATGCGCTCACCCACAACCTGGCCATGGAGCTCGCGGAGCACAAGATCCGCGTCAACGCCGTGGCGCCTGCCGTAGTCGCGACCCCCCTGTACGAGGCGTTCGTGCCCAAGGACCAGCTGGACGCCACGTTCAACAGCTTCAACGGCTTCCACCCGCTCGGCCGCGTGGGAACGCCCAAGGACGTCGCCTCCGCGGTGACGTACCTGCTCTCCGACGATGCCGGCTGGGTCACCGGCGCGATCCTCAACGTCGACGGCGGCGTCATGGCGGGCCGGAATTAGCCCCCCAAGAGATCCCCGGCCACGCGAGGTCCGTGGCACAGCACGCCCGCGGCAATCGAGCGCCTGACGCCACGACAGCGGGTGGCATAGAACGATTGTCCCTTTGGCCACCCGCGTTCGATGCCGCTCCCCGAAATAGCTGCAATCGACAGTCCAAGGCATGAATCGACCAAGGTGGACGCGTGGACAACAACGCGCAGAACGAACCCGGCGATCAGCGGGGGGATCACTGGGCTCGGCTGGACGCCTTTCTCCGGACCGATCCGCGCGACGCCGGCTGCGACGAAGCCATGGAGATGCTGGACGTGTACGCGGAACTGCTTGCTGCGGGCAACGACCCCAGCAAGCGGTTCCCGGACGTTCGTGCGCACCTTCTGGCCTGCGGTCCATGCGCCCAAGACCTGGAGGGCCTTGTCTCGGCACTCACAGGACCGGACTCCTCTCAGCCCGGCCGGCCGTAGCACGCCGGCGAGGGCCCACGAGAGGCGGGTTCCAAGCGACGTTCGGCCCACCTGGTAGATTGGAGCCATATGGACTTTTTCGTCCACTATATGGTGGCTTAGGGGTGGCACCGGAAGTGACCTGACCAGCGCGTACACGGTTTGTGCTGCTCCGACGGAGGAGGTTGCAGTGGACGACGCGGAGCTCGATCGACAGAACCGCCGGTGGGTGCGGGATCTCGCCGCCGCAGGCCCGCAGAGGGAGACGACATGCGCCGAGCTGTATCCCTTGCTGCTCCGCGTCGCGCATGCCGAGGCACGTCGACGCGCTCCCGTCCTCAAGCTGGACGGCCCAGAACTCGAGGACATCGCCCACCAGGCCGCCGCTGACGCGCTGATGGCCGTCACCGAGCGTCTGGACACCTTTCGAGGTGAGGCACGGTTCACCACGTGGGCGAGCAAATTCGTGATCTTCAACGTCGCCACCAGGATGAACCGCCACTTCTGGCGTCGCCACGAGGTTCCGTACGAACAAGAGGACTGGTCCAAGATCGCTTCGCGCTTCGACGTCAGCCCGGAGGACGAGGCGCAGGTCCGGGAGTTCGCGGCCGCCATCTCATCCGCGGTGGAAGAGAACCTGTCCGATCGCCAGCGGCTCGTGTTCGTCGCGACGGTCCTCAACGGCATGCCGATCGACGTTCTGGCCGACGAACTGGGCTCGACCCACAACGCGCTGTACAAGGTGCTCTTCGACGCCCGGAAGAAGCTCCGCGTCGCGCTGGTGGCCAATGGCTACCTGCCCGCCGAAGCACCTGCGGTTCGGTCGGCCTGAGGTCGCCCGTTCTCGGACGTAACCGTCAACGCCGCTCCGGCCCATGGTGGGTGACGGCGTCGAGGTGCTGTTCGAGCCCTTTGGCGGAGGCGGGACCGGCGGCGCCTTGTCCGGACGTTGCCCGGCTGACCGCCTCCGCTGACGGGGTCGCGCGCATCGCTTCAAAGAAGCGCACACCCCGTGCCGCTCATGGTTCGTCTAGGAGCCGCTGATGTAGTCGGCGAGCCGGCGCTCGAGCTCGGCCTTCGGGTGAGCGCCGACGATCGTCGTCGCCAGGTTGCCGTGCTGGAACACGGCGATGGTCGGGATGGATATGACGTTGTAGCGTGCGGCGGTCTTGGGGTTCTCGTCGACGTTGAGCTTGGCGACGGTGAGCTTGTCCGCATGGTCTGCGGCGATCTCGTCCAGGATCGGCGAGACTATCCGGCACGGGCCGCACCACGCGGCCCAGAAGTCGACGACGACAGGAGAATCCGCCGCCAGCACCAACTTCTCGAACGAGTCATCGGTCACCGTGATCACTTGAGTTTCCATCATGGTCTCGCCTCCGTTGTGGGCTCGGAAATCTGCGGAGCGCGGAACCTGGCGCCAGGGTCCGCATCGCGCACCTGGTTGGTGGCTGCGGGCATGGACGGTCTTTCGACCTGCGGCGTGATCGTTCGGCGGGGCCATGGACGCATCACACTCCCGCCAAGACCGTCAGAGCTCGATCCGTACCTGGCGCCCATCGAACGCGACATAACCGCTGAAGTCGCGGCCGACACGGGCCGCCGCCGACTCCTTGATGTCCGGGTACGACCAGGCCCCGTCCCTGAGCACCGTCTCGCCGACCAGGACGTCGTGATACTGCGCCCTCCCCTTCCAGGGACAGGTGTACGGCGTCGGGCTGTCGCGGAGCACGCCGGCCACGACCGAGTCCGGCGGGAAGTAGGCGTTCCCCTCTATCCTGACCACCGCCTCGTTCGCGGCCTCGGCCACGACGGTCTCCCCAACCACTGCCTTCATTCCGTTTCCCCTCATCGATCCTTTGGCGACCGGCCGCATTCGCCCTCGTGATCGGCCGTGTGGGCGCGCGAGGAGGTGCGGGCACAGTCGGATTGCGCGTTCGACTGGAGGTTGGTGTCGGGAAGGGCTCTCCCTCTTACGCGTTACCCGAGAACGCGCTGCCGCTCGTCACCGATCTCCATGATCTCCACCAGGTACGGCGAGACCTCGCCGCGGGGCAGGAGGTCGGCGGTGACCGCGACGCGGTCGGGCGTGGCAGGCTCGGCCGGCGAGCAGTTCCGTCGGGCCGAGCAGCCGTCCACGGCCGGCGTACGTCTACGTGCTGACCGGGCAGATGTCCGTGTCAGTCACCGGCGTGCCGCTCCTCGCGCCACGGGTCCCCGTAGTTGTGGTAGCCGAAGCCTTCCCAGAAGCCCGGCTCGTCGAAGCGCTGCATCGTGATGCCTTTCACCCACTTCGCGGACTTCCAGAAGTAGAGATGCGGCACCAGGAGCCTGGCTGGACCGCCGTGCTCGACGTCGAGCGGCTCTCCCTCGTACTCGTACGCGATCCAGGCCTTACCCCCGACCAGGTCCTCCAGCGGGAGGTTCGTCGTGTAGCCCCCGTACGAATGCACCATCGTGTAGTCGTCGTCGGTCTCGATGTCCTCGAAGAAGGTGTCGAGCGCGACGCCCCGCCACTGGGTCCCGAGTTTCGTCCACCGGGTCACGCAGTGGATGTCGACGTTGATCTCCTCGGAGGGCAAGGCCATCATCTCGTTCCAGCTCCACCGCTTCGGCTCGCCGCTCTCAGGCGTGATGGTGAAGCTCCATTCCTCCGTAGAGACCAGCTGCGTCGGCCCGGCCGTCAGCACGGGGAATCCGTGGGTCAGATGCTGGCCGGGCGGCAGATCGACGGCATCCGGATCGTGATGGCCGAAGAAGCCACGCGAGATTGTCACACTGTGCTCTCTTCCAGACACAACGGTTTTCGGTGATGGGCGTCTCACGGCCGAGTCGATGGCAGCGGCCGCGATATGGACGATTTCGTCCAATTTAGGATTCCACGGTGACCGGTGTCAACGCGCACGCGGTCCGTCGCGCACCGCGCTCTCCGGGAGCCGCTCTTCCCGGGCGGCTGCGACTGCCCTGAACGCGTGGCGCATCTCCCGGCCCCTGTTTTGCGATACATAGTGTATATATTGCAAACAGGTCGCTTCGATAAGCGGCGCCATGTCGGGTCCTCGGACGGAAGGGAATCTTCATGACGGATACGCCGCACGGGTCGCAGGAAGGGCTCTACAGCGGCCCGCTCCCCTGGGACATCGGCCGCCCCCAGCCGGCGTTCCTCCAGCTCGCCGAGGCCGGCGCCCTTCAGGGGCAGGTGCTGGATGTCGGCTGTGGCACGGGCGAGCACACGCTCATGTGCGCCGCGCTGGGCCTGGATGCCACCGGCGTCGACCTCGCCCCCATCGCGATCGATCGCGCCCGGGCCAAGGCCCGCGAGCGCGGGCTCACCGCGCGCTTCCTCCGCCATGACGCGCTCCGGCTGGCCGAGCTCGGCGAGTCCTTCGACACGGTGCTCGACTCCCTGGTGTTCCACATCTTCCCCGACGGCGAGCGGGGCGCCTACGTCGAGAGCCTGGGCTCGGTGCTCGAGCCGGGCGGCCGGCTGTTCCTGCTGTGCTTCAGCGACCGGCAACCGGGCGAGGGCGAGTACGGGCCGCGGCGCGTGAGCCGAGCGGAGATCGCGGACGCGTTCGCTCACGGCTGGAAGATCGACTCGATCGAGGCCGCCAGGATCGACAACACCGTCATCCCCGAAGGGGTGCGGTCCTGGCTCGCCGCGCTCACCAGACTCTGACGTCCCGCCTCAGATCACCGAAAGGAACGCCATGCCGACCACCGAAGGCCGAGTCACAACGGACCGCGCCGACCGGTATCTCGTCCAGCTCTGCCGCCACGCGGCGCACATGGGCTCCGGGTTCCCCGCTCATCCCGGCCGCGACCCTCACCTGGGCGGCGAGCGGCCCGAGGACGTCAAAGCCGAGTGGTCCGACGCCGATGGCACCATCACCGTGGACGGGGCGACCTGCGTCCTGCGGGCCACCCCGGACGCGTTGACCTTACGTGTCGAGGCAGACGACGAGGAGCGACTGCGGCGCGTCCAGGCCCTGCTCACCCGGAACATCACCAGAATGGGCAGACGCGACAACCTGACCGTGGTCTGGGACCGGCCCGGCGGGGGAACCGCCGGCGCGCCGCGTCGAGGACGGCACACCGTGCTCGGACTCACGCTGGCCGCGGTCCTGGCCGTCGCCGTGCACGTGGCTCTGGCCGCGGGCATGCTCTCGATCCCGCAATGGGCGAGCCTGGGGTCGGACCTCGTCCTGGTGGCCGTACTGGTGAAGGCCGCCCTCGTGGCCACGCACCTCTGGCGCCGCCGCCGCTCCTCCCCCGGGGCCGGCTGACGCCGGCCCCGCGGGAACCGGCTCAGCGGGCTCGCAACCCGGCCAGGGTGACCGCGACGAGCCGCCGGACAGCCGCCTGCGACGGGAGGACGGCGCCCGCCCGCAGCGCGTGCAGGCAGAACGCGGCGAGCTCGTCCGGCGCCACGTCGTCGCGGACGGCCCCGGCCCGCGCGGCATCGGCCAGCGCGTCACGCAGCATGGCGGACAGCCGGTGCTGGGCGTGGCCGACGTCATCCGGCCGGTGCAGCAGCGCGACCAGGTCGGGGCCGAAACCGTGCCGTGCCATCTGATGGTGGATGAGCGCGTACGTCTCCAGAACGGCTTCCAACCGCTGCCCGGCGTCGCCCCCACGCTCCCCCGCCCGGGCGAGCTGCTCCAGGTGAGCCGCGACGTGACGGCCGTGCCAGGCGGCCAGAATCGTCTCGACGTCGGGGAAGTACTTGTAGAGCGTCGCCCTGCCGATGCCGGTCTTCTCGGCGATCTGCGACATCGTCACCGCCAGCAGCCCCCGCTCCCGCACCAGCTCGACGGTGGCGTCGAGAATGGCGTCGTGCACGGTACGGCGGTGCGCCTCGATCGTCTCGTTCCACAGCTTCGGCACCCGGCCAGTGTACGAGCCGCCGCAGAGGCCGCATTCTGCCGGAATGCATACGCCCTGTCTCGCACAGGCCATCGACCTGCGACGTCCCGCTCCGCGCGCGCTGTCAGATCCCGCGGTCATCGCGATCATCCGGGTGGACCTGACGCGCGCCGCTCGAAGCGGACGCGCATGACAGGACGCCGGGCGCACCGCTCCTCGCTTTGCAGCGATACCCCCCCGCCGTACAGTTGGAGCTTCACGACCGGGGAGCATCTTCATGGACCACAGCGATCACCATCACGCGACGCCTGACCCCGGGCGGCCCTCCGGGCACGAGCGGGTTCACCATGCGACCGAACCGGCCGGGCAAGATCACCCGCCTGCGGCCACCTGGGCGATGGCCGCGCAGGCGACGCTGCACTGCCTGACCGGGTGTGCCATCGGCGAGGTGCTGGGCATGGTCATCGGCACCGCCGCCGGCCTCTCCAACGCCGCGACCGTGGTGCTGTCGGTGGCGCTGGCCTTCGTGTTCGGCTATGCGCTGACCATGCGGGGCGTGCTGCGGGCGGGGGTGGGCTTCCGTACGGCGTTGAAGGTCGCGCTGGCGGCCGACACCGTCTCCATCCTGATCATGGAGATCGTGGACAACACGGTCATGCTGGTCGTGCCAGGCGCCATGGACGCGGGCCTGGCCAGTTGGCTGTTCTGGGCGGCGCTGGCCGGGTCGCTGCTGGTGGCGTTCGTGCTGACGACGCCGGTGAACAAGTGGCTGATCTCCCGCGGCAAGGGCCACGCGGTGACGCACCAGTACCACCACGGCCACTGAGGACCGCCCTCCAGCGCTCCGTGGGGCGGTCTGCCCTGACACATCGACGCCGATCGGGTCTGCGGCATCGACCCGTCCCCCGGCATGCTGCGTCCGGCAGCCCGGCACAACCGTGGACGCGACGTCGATCCACGACCTGGCGCCGCGGCGGTCACGGGCCGTCCCGACCGCGGCTTCGATGTCGTGGTCCTTTTCGACTACGCCTGACAGTGCCGAGCTGCACGTAGCGGGCCATCCGGCTTCGCAAGGCTCCATCCGCGGCCGAAGACGCGCCTTGACACATACCCCCTAGGCGTATATACATCTTCCTCATATACCCCCTACAGGTATGGCAAGCGTCGTTCGGACGCCTCGGCCTCCAGCAGGGGCTGGCATATGCCCTACCCCCGTAGGGCAGATTTTGGAGAGTGCACCATGTCCGTACCATCCTCACGGCGTTGGGCCGCGCTGGCCTTGATCGCCGCGGCGCAGTTCATCGTCATCATGGACACGTCGATCATCGGAGTGGCCCTTCCCCGCATCCAGGAAGACCTCGGCTTCTCGCAGGAGAACCTGTCCTGGGTCTTCAACGCCTACGTCGTGGCCTTCGGCGGGCTCCTCCTGCTCGGCGGCCGCCTGTCGGACCTGTTGGGCGCCCGCAGGTTGTTCGGCGCCGGCTGGTTGATCCTGCTCATCGGCTCGCTGGTGGCCGGCGTGGCCCCCGAGGTCTGGGTCGAGTTGACCGGTCGCGCCGTGCAGGGCGTCGGTGCGGCGCTGATCGCGCCGTCCGCGCTCACCCTGCTCATGATGCTGTTCGGCCACGATCCCAAGGAGCTCACCAAGGCCCTCGCCCTGTACGGCGCCGCCGCTCCGGCGGGCGGCACCGCGGGGGTGTTCCTCGGCGGCGTCATCACCGAGTACCTGAGCTGGCCCTGGGTCTTCTACATCAACATCCCGATCGCGCTCGTCGCCCTACTCGCCACCGGCCCTCTGATGCCCGCCACCCGCACCCGGCGCGGCGCCATCGACGTGACCGGCGCGCTGACCGTCACCGCCGGCCTGGGCGCCGCCGTCTACGCCATCGTCCGCGCTCCCGAGATCGGCTGGGACTCGGCGCAGACCTGGCTCGTCCTGGCCGGTGCCGTCGTCCTGCTCGGCGCCTTCGTCGCCGTCCAGGCCCGCCGCCGCCAGCCGCTCATGCGACTGTCGATCTTCCGCACCCCGAACCTGGCCGCCGCCAACCTCACCCAGCTCCTGCTCGGCGGGGCCTGGATCCCGATGTGGTTCTTCCTCAACCTCTACCTGCAGCAGGTCCTCGGCTACAGCGCCTTCCCCAGCGGCGCGGCCCTGCTGCCGATGACCGTGCTCATCATGCTCGGCATGATCGTCCTGGCTCCCCGCGCCCTCGCACGGTTCGGCCCCAAGACGACCACCGTCACGGGCCTCGTCCTGCTCGCCGCGGGAATGGCCTGGCTGTCGCTGATCAGCCCGCACGGCAGCTTCGCCGTCGACGTCCTGCCCGCCGGCCTCGTCGCCGCGCTCGGCATGTCGCTGGCCTTCATCCCCTCCCTCGGCACCGCCATCTCCTCCGCCCGTCCCGAGGAGGGAGGCCTCGCATCGGGCATCGTCAACACCAGCTACCAGGTCGGCTCCGCCCTCGGCCTGGCCGCCATGACCGCTGTCGCCGCCGCCAACGGCTCCGGACAGCTCGGCAACCTGCCCGCCCTGACCAGCGGCTTCTCCGCCGCCTTCGTCGGAGCCGCCGGCATCGCCCTCGCCGGCGCCCTGCTCGCCGCGGCAACCCTGCGCACGCCCAGGACCGTGGACACCGAACCCGCCGCCGCGCGGCGCTGACCGCCCGGAGGATAATCCCCATGTCACACCAATGGACGACCTCGACGCCCACTTTCCCGGCCTCCTGGACGCCATCGTCACCGCCTACGACCGGCAGGCCGCCCAAGCCCCGGCCCTGGACGCCCCGATCACCGGCCATCGATCGGCGCACCCGTCATCGATGCGGGGCCGGCGGGCCGGCCGCCTTCCACGTGACCGCCGCGACGATCACCCCGAGGAGTACGCCCGTAGCCGTACCGGAGCCGACGTCACGGGGCCGGCGCGCCGGCGTCACAGGGCTCGACTTCCTGCGAGGAGGACGGCGGAGACGGCGCGGCAGCGGGTGAGCGGCGCGAGAGCAGGGATCCCACCAGCGCGGCGAGCAGGCCGGTCAGGCCGGCCGCCGCGAATCCCGCCGCCGGCACGGACGCGTCGATCGCCGCTCCCACGATCGGGGAGCCGAGCGCGAATCCCGCGCTCGCCGCCGAGGAATGAAGACCCGCCGCCTCGCCTCGCACGCCGGCCGGGGTCAGCCGGCTCACCGCATCGGCGACCGTGGAGAGGGTCGGTGCGGTGAGCAGCCCGGCACCGATGAGGGCCGCACACAGCCAGCGCCAGTCATGGGCGAGTCCGGCCGGAACCGTCACCAGCCCGAGCAGGCCGAGCAGCAGCCAGGTCGGCATCGGCCGGGGCAGCGCACCGTACACCAGGCCACCCACGACGGACGTGACCCCGAACACGGCCACGACCACGGACGCCCACGAGAGCTGGCCGACTTCCTGAAGGGTGGCGACGATGGCCAGATCGACGCCGCTGAGCAGCATCGCGACGCCGAACCCCATCGTCAGGACGGCGACCATGCGCGCTCCCAGCCACTCCCGGCGCCGGGGGCGGGCCGCCGCCTCGCCGTCCGCCTCGTCCTTGGCCCGCAGCGGCGGGTTGAGCAGGGCGATCCCCGCCCCGCCGGCGACGATCGCGGCGCCCACGCCCCATGCCACCACGCTGGGGGACGCCGTCGCCGCGCAGAGGATCACCACCGCCGGGCCGACCATGTACGACAGCTCGCCCGCCACCGACTCCAGCGCGAACGCCGCCCGCCGCTGCCCTGCCGTCGTCATCGCGGTGATCGCCTGCCTGGTGGTCGACTGGACCGGCACCATCAGCAGACCGGCGGCGAAGGCGGCCCCCACCAAGATGATGTACGGCAGCACGGGAACGGTCAGCCAGAACACGATCTGCGGCACGAGTGTGGTCAGCAGCACGGTACGCAGGCCCCGCCGGTCGATCATCCGGCCCAGCAGCGGGCCGCCCAGCGCGACACCGGCGGTGAGCGCCGACACCACGATGCCCGCCGCCGCGTAGCTCATGTCGAGGGCGACGAGGACGTACATGGTCAACGCCACCCCGTCCGCTGTGATCGCGGTACGAGCGAGCAGCGAGATGCCCAGCAGTGGCGTCATCCCCGGCACCGCGAGCACCTGTCGCAAAGTGGTCACCGATGGGACGTTAGACGGCCCGGAACGTCATAGGAAGTCGTCAATTCGTTGGGGCAGGCATAATGGATGCTTATGACACGTGACCTCGAGACCGCCCTGCTGCGCTCGTTCGTCACCACCGTGCGAGCGGGCAGCATCAGCCGCGCGGCGGCGGCGCTCGGCCGCACCCAGCCCGCGCTCAGCCAGCAGCTGCGCAAGCTCGAAAGGGCCGTCGGCAGTCCGCTGCTGCATCGGGCGCCGTCCGGCGTCTCGCCGACCCGGGTGGGCGAGGAACTGCTGCCCTACGCCGAGCGCATTCTCGCGCTGTCGGCGCAGGCACTCGCCGAAACGGGACGCGCGCTCACCGGGCACTGCGGGGTGGGAGTTCACGAGGATCTCGCTGCTTCGCGCCTTCCTCAGGCACTCGCCGACCTCGCCCGGCTGCACCCCGACGCGACGCTGGAGGTGCTGACCCTTTCCGACGCGGCGATGCGGGAGGCCTACGACACGGGCCGTGTCCAACTCGTGCTGGACGAGGTCAAGGATCTTCCCTGGCCGCCGCGCTGGACGGTGCGCCTGCCGCTGGTCTGGGCGGTCGGGCAGGGTGTCGCCGTCGACGCCGATCCGCTGCCCGTGGTGCTGTTCTCCAACGCGTGCTCCTGGCGGACGTCGGTGCTGGA
Source organism: Nonomuraea phyllanthi (assembly GCF_006334985.2). Classification (GTDB taxonomy): domain Bacteria; phylum Actinomycetota; class Actinomycetes; order Streptosporangiales; family Streptosporangiaceae; genus Nonomuraea; species Nonomuraea phyllanthi. The sequence goes on along the minus strand of NZ_VDLX02000006.1, from coordinate 381,392 downwards.
AGCGATGGAGAACACGGGGCGCCGCTGGCGGGTGGCGTTCGAGAGCAACAGCCTCGCCGGAGTGCTCGCCGCACTACGGGCCGGGCTCGGGGTCGCGGCGCTTCTGCCCGCCAACCTCGAGCCGGCCATGGCCTGCCACGACCCGGCCGCGCTGCCCGCCCTGCCGGACGTCGAACTCGGCCTCACCCGCCACCCTGACACCGAAGGCGATGCGCTCGTCGACGCTGTGGAGACCGCCCTGCGGCGGATGATCTGAGCCGCACACCTGACCCGCGGCCGACCCCACCGGGGACGCGCCGGTAATGGCCACCGGCGTCCTGGTCATCTTCGACCGCCGCCCCGAAGCTCCGCCCTGGAGGGAACGCGGCGGCTTCGAGCAGGCGACCACCCCGTCCGGCCGCCGGGTCACCGTCCTGCGTGCATGGTGGGTGACGCAGTCACCATCGCCGTCGGTCCCGCCATTGAGGGGAGGATTGCTTTCATAACTGTACCATCCGACCGGTATGGTGGGGGTATGCCACGACCGAGCTCGAAGGAGCGTCTCCTCGACGCCGCCGCTGACGTGCTGCTGTCGCAGGGAGGTGAGTCGCTCACCCTCGAAGCCGTCGCCAAGCGGGCCGGGGTCTCCAAGGGCGGGCTGTTCTACCACTTCCCCACCAAACAGGCTCTTGTCCGCGCCATGGCCGACCGGCTGACCAGGGCCTTCGAGGACGCGCTCGCCCAGGCGGGCCCCCATCCGGGCGACTTCTTGCGCGCCTATGTCGAGGCGACCATCCCCGAGCGGCACACCACGGCCACGGTGCCCGCCGACCGTGTCACCGTCGCGCTGCTCGCCGTGCTGTTCGTCGACCCGGCGGAGCTCGAGCCGTTGCGCGAGAGGTTCGCCGCCTGGCAGGCCCGGCTCGCCGACGACGGCATCGACCCCGCGGCGGCGACAGCCGTACGGCTGGCCGTGGACGGGTGGTGGGCGGCCAGGCTGCTCGGGCTCGGCCCGCCCGGACCTGAGCTGCATGAGGCAACCCGCCGCTACCTGATGGAGGCCATCGACCGTGCCGCGCGCGAGTAGGGTCCTGATGCTCGTCACGGATATCGGCTTCGTGGCATTTCGCCGTCACCGGTCTTCGGGCTGATCCCGATGGAACGGGACTCCCCCGAAGCCCGATCGACGGCGACGCTCATCGCTCAACGGACGCCTGATCCGGCCTGCGTCACCTGGTGTTCCGGTCTCGACGTCGAGCAGGTCGCGCGCTGTTCCGGCGCGGACCCGGAGAGCGAGACGCCGATGACCATCACGGGCGCCGAGATCGAACACGACGACGTCGCCGCGGTACCCAAGTCTCCTGTGGCCACATGACCGATCAGTGGCTGGAGACGGAACACTCCCACTTCGTCATGTCCACAGAGGTCTGAGAGCCTGCCGACGAAAGGGGGGCGGGTCAGGGGGCGGTAGAGGCCTGGCCATCGTCGTGAACGGGAGCGTGCTCCCGGTAGCCGAGGGGGTGTCCAAGGGATCATGCCCCGTGGGCGTCGGAGGCGGACGTGATGGACCATGGGATCTCTTCGCCGTTCGGCTGGTCGGGGTTGAGTGCCAGGCGCGCGCATTGGCGGCCTTGGTCCCGAAGCGGGTTGGTGACGGACGTGATGCCGAGCCGTTGGCCGGCCGGTGACGCGTCCCAGCCGAGGTAGGCCGCCTGCGGGTGGGTCTCGCGGAGGGTCTGGTGGGCTCCGAGGGCGAGCTCGTCGCTCATGGCGATGACGAGCGCATGGGGAGTGAGCTGGGGGGCGAGTTCTCGCGCCGCCGCGGCGCCATCGGCCTGGGTGTTGCGTGCCACGACGGCGACGGGCGTGCTCGTCCAGCTGAGCCCGGCCTGTTCGATGGCGGTACGGTAGCCGCGCAGACGGGCGTCGGTGACGGGAAACGGTGCGCGTGACGGCAGGTTCGCGCCGGTCGTCACCATGTGCTCGCGGTGGCGATCGAGCGGGAAAGAGATCAGTACGGGCGTCCGGCCGTCGCGGAGTGCATGGGAGGCCACCGCGCGTGCGGCCTGGTAGTCGTCCTGGGTGACGCACGTGATTCCCTGACGTGGTGGACCCCCCTGGATGACGGCGGGGCGCGGATCGCCGGCGACCGCCGCCAGCACCGGATCGTCCTCCGCGGTGGTCCACAACACGAAACCATCGACTGCCGCGGACAGCACCCGATCAGCGTCGGCGGCGTCGCCGCGCGTGGGGATGAAGGTGAGACCTCGGCCTTCCTCGACGCAGACCTCCGCGACCCCGGCCAGGAACTGCGCCGCTTGGGGGTCGTCGAAGGCATACGCCAGGTGCTCGCTGAAAACCACCCCGAGCTGGTGCGTACGACCGGATTTCAGCGCGCGCCCCACGGCGTCCGGGCGATACCCCAGCTCGCTGGCCGCGCGGTGCACGCGCTCGCGGGTGGCGGTCGCGACCCGCGCGGGCCGGGTGAAGGCATAGGAGGCGGTCATGGGGGACACTCCCGCACGAGCCGCCACGTCCTTCAGCGTCACACGTCTACGGCTGGCTGGCACGGGACCATCTTATTTGTGTAGCGTTACACATATGTCGACCGAGATCGCTCGCCCCTCCACAGCGCTCCGTGCCGCGCCGTTCCTCGGCTTCGCCGGATTCGGCGCTTTCTGGGGTGTGTGGGGTGCCAGCCTCCCCCTGCTGCGCGCCCAAGCCGATGTGAGCGATGCGGAGTTCGGCATCGCGCTGCTCTTCGTGGCCGCCGGGGCCCTGCCCGCCATGCTCCTGACCGGGCGGCTCATCGACGCGCTCGGGCTCCGTGTCGCCGGCGTGCTGCTCGCACTGCTGGGCGTCATGGGCCTCGTGGTTTCCCTCACGTCGGCGACCTATGCCGCGTTATGCGCCGGCATCCTCCTGGCAGGAGCCGGTTCTGGAGCGTCTGATGTGGCGATCAACACCCTGGCGGCGACGGTTGAGAAGCGGACCGGACGCCCCATCGTGGCCCGCTCGCACGCGGCGTTCTCCGCCACGGTCGCCGTCTCCAGCCTGGGCGCCGGCGCGCTTACCGGACTGGCGGACAGCCTGCTGGTGAACTTCGCCGCGGCCGCCCTCGTCACCGTGGCCCTCGGTCTGGCCGTCATCGCCGCGACGCGCTCGGTCCCCGCTCAGGACGCCGCCGTACGCAAGGGCCAGAACGTGCCGACGCACGCCGGTCACGCGCCGCGATGGATGCCCCTGCTCGTGATCGGTGCGATCGGCGCATTGGCGTTCGCGTCGGAGAATGCGTACCAGTCCTGGTGTGCCGTCCTGCTGACCGACGGGTTCGCGGCCTCGTCCCCGCTGGCCGCCGTCGCGCCGGCGGCGTTCGCCACGACGGCGGCGCTGGCCCGTTTCGCCGCCGCCACGATCACCTTCCGGCACCCGATCGTCACGTTGGCCGGCGGAGGCGTGATCGCCACGACCGGAGGCGTCCTGACGGCGTTCGCGCCCACGCTGCCGCTCGCGCTGGTGGGCATCGTCACTGCCGCGGCGGGCACCTCGATCCTCTTTCCCACCTTGCTGTCCTACGGACTTCGACCGATCCCCGACGAGTCACGCGGACGAGCCACGTCCGCCATTTCCACCGTCGCCTATGTCGGTTACCTCGCCGGCCCCGCGTACTTCGGCCTGCTCGCTGACGCCACCGGAGTGCAGCAGGCGTTTCTCGGCATCGGCGCACTGACCGCCGTGCTCCTGGCGACGATCCCGGTGCTGTCGGCGCTCAAGCGAGCAGCGGACGTCCGCTCCCCCGGCGAGACGCCGTACTCGATTCGCACCCGACCGGCCCGAACGCACAGGACTCCGGAGCCCTAGGAGCTTCTGGCAGATGGTCGGCGGACGAGGCGCTCGACCACGTGGCGAGGCGAGGTCTGCGCCTCCTTCGCTGCACCGCGCCTCGCGGCTCAGGCCGAGGGCCGTAGAGCCCGTCACGGCAATGACGCTCACGACGTCCAGGCCCCGGAGCTGCCGCAGGAGTGCGGGCCGGCTCCGGGGCTGGGTGTCATATGGCGTTCAGACGCGGTTCCACTTCTGGTTGTTCTGGCCGTTGCACGGCCAGATCTGCACCTTGGTGCCGTTGGCGGTGCCGGCGCCGTTGACGTCCAGGCACTTGTTCGCTCCGACGGCGGTGATGCTGCCGTCGGAGTTCAACCGCCACTTCTGGTTGTTCTGCCCGTTGCAGTCCCAGATGATCACGCCGGTACCGTCCGCCGTTCCGGCTCCGTTCACGTCCAGGCACTTGCCGTTCACGCGCAGCTCACCCGCGTCGGTCGACGTCCACTGCTGGTTGGATTGCCCGTTGCAATCCCAGATCTGGACCTGTGTGCCGTTCGTCTGCGAGCCTCCGTCGAGGCAGCGGTTCGATCCCACACCCCGCAGCGCGGTCGTGCTGCCCGGGGACGAGCCGTCGCCCTGCCCGACGCCCTGGCCGATGACGGTGAACGAGTCCATGTCGAACGAGTTCGCGGAAGGCGCCTTGAACACGACGTAGACGTTGTGGGTGCCACCGGGATCGGTGACCTGAACCGCGGGCAGGGACACGTAGGTGTTCCATCCTCCGGTCGCCGGCACGGAGCCGGAGGCGATGAGAGCCCCTGTCGGCGAGTCGGCGTGCAGTTCGATGGATCCTCCAGTGTTGGATGGGGCCGAGACCCGGAAGGACACCGTGTCGATCCCGGACAGGTTGATCGGGCTGAAGGAGATCCAGTCGTTGTTGGAGATGTCGCCGATGCGCCTGCCGCCTTCGGCTCCGCTCTCCTCGATGACCCGGATCCCGGACGAGCCGGTGAAGTGCTCGGCCTGCTTGTGCTTGGGCTGCAGGGTGATGCCGGCGCTACCCTTCAGTCCGCCGTTGTCGGTGTAGTCGGCGGACAGGGCGTAGTAGACGTTGGCGGCCTCGTCATGGCCGGAGGCGGTGGTCGTGACCGTCCCGGAACAACCGGTGTACTGGCCGGTGTCGTGGGCGTGCTGGTCATGGCCGAGCGCGGTGATCACGTTGACCTTGGTGCAGTCGGCGGTGCCGTCCTCGGGGTCGGTGACGTTCACCGTGTAGTCCACCTCGTCGCCGAAGTCGAAGAACCCGCCGTCGGGCGGAGCCGAGAAGGCGACCTCGGGACGGGTGTTGCCGACCACGATGGACAGCGTGACGCTGCCGGTCTTCCCGCCGGAGTCCCGTACGGTCAGTGTGGCCGTGTACGTCCCGTTGGTGTCGTAGGTGTGGGACGGGTTCGCGCTGGTGGAGGTCCCGCCGTCGCCGAAGTCCCACGCGTAGGTGATCGCGTCGCCGTCGGGGTCGGACGAGCCGGCCGAGGAGAACGCCACCGTCAGCGGCGGCGTGCCCGAGTCGGGGTCGGCGCTCGCCTTGGCCAGGGGCGCCCGGTTCCCGGCCACGTAGTCGATCCGGTAGACGCTGTCATCGGTGTTCGCGTGGCCGAAGCCGTTGCCCCAGTCGGCCATGTACAGGGCGCCGTCCGAGCCGAACTTCATGTCGATCGGCGCATGCGGGGTGAGCTGTGCCGCCAAGGGGTTGATCTTCAGGAGGTTGCCCGAGGAGTCCAGGCGGAGTTCCTTGACGAAGTTGCGGCTCCATTCATAGAGCAACGGCGTGCCGTCGAAGTACTCGGGGAACTTGCGGTCGGAGTCGCTGTCGCCGTCGTAGCGGTAGAAGGGGCCGCCCATCGGGGCGGCACCGCCGCAGCAGTCGATCTCGGGGAACTCGGCCGAGGCGTGGTAGTTGTACCACACGGTCGCGGGCTTGGCCGCGGGCAGATTGGTCAGGCCGGTGTTGTTGGGCGAGTTGTTGACCGGCGCCGAGCAGTTGAACTTCGCGCCGGAGGTGTTGGTGGCGAAATTGAAGTCGTTGAACGGGATGTTGTTGCCGACGCAGTACGGCCAGCCGTAGAAGCCCGGCTGCTTGATCAGGTTCCACTCGACGGTGCCCTCGGGACCGCGGTTGGAATTCGCGGCGCCGGCGTCAGGGCCGTAGTCACCCAGCGAGATCCACCCCGTCACCTTGTCGACCGAGAAGCGGAACGGGTTGCGGAAACCCATCGCGTAGATTTCCGGCCGCGTCTTGGCCGTGCCGGGCGCGAACAGGTTGCCGGACGGAATCGTGTAGGTGCCGTCGGATTCGGGGTGGATGCGCAGGATCTTGCCGCGCAGGTCGTTGGTGTTGGCCGCGGACCGCTGGGCGTCGAAATGTTCCCGGCCCTGACGCTCGTCGATCGGGGCGTAGCCGCTGGACCCGTTGGGGTTGGTGTCGTCACCCGGGCCGATGTACAGGTTGCCGCCCGGACCGAACGCGAGGTAGCCGCCGGTGTGGCCGGGCTCGTCGACGTTGCGGTACGCCGGAACCTCGATCACCTTCTTCTCACTCGACAGGTCGAGACCGGTGCCGTTGAAGGTGAACCTCGATACCCGGTTGACCTCACCGCCGTTGGACGGCGAGTAGTTGATGTAGATCCAGCCGTTGGTGGTGAAGTCCGGGTCCAGCGCCAACCCGATGCCACCGTCCTCGCCGCCGTCGTACACCGACAGGGTGCCGATGACGCGCGTGCCCCCGCCGTCGGCGGGGATCAGGTTGACCTTGCCCGACCGCGAGATGTAGAAGACCCTGCCGTCGGCGGCCACGTCGAGTTCCATCGGCTGGTCAGGCGCGCCGTCGAGGGTCACCTTCTGGAACCGGGCCGCGACCGTGCCGCCGCAGTCGCCCTGCGCCGCGCCCGCCGCCCACTTCACCCCGCCCAGCAGGTGCTGCTGGAAGAGCGGCTCCGAATAGGAGGACGCCTGGTGGCCCATCGCGGTGGCCCACACCCGGCCGCCCTCCGGGTTGTGGCACCAGGAGATCGGGTGATCGGCGCCCATCCTGTTGGACCCGGCGTCATAGGTGGTCTCGTCCGCGGTCACCAGGACGTGGACCGAGCCCCGCATGTTCTTGTCGAAGTTGTACCACTCCTCCGTGCGCACCCACCGGTCCGGCAGCCCCTCCGTGGAAGGGTGGACCTTGTCGGCCACCTTGGCGGTGCCCTGCAGGACCGCCGAATGCGCGGTCATGTGCGCGCCGGCCAGGACGACCTGGTCCCACCAGGGGAACTGCGACTCGATGTTCATGTCGGTGGCGTTGTGAATCGCGACGACGCCGTGGCCGCTGCGCACGTACGCCTGCAAGGCCTGACGCTGCGCGTCGTTGTCCCACACCATGCCGCTGGTCTGGAACATGATCACCGCGTCGTAGGTGTTCAGGGTCGAGGTCGTGAAGACGGCGGAGTCTTCGCTCTGGTCGAGCTGGAAGTCGTTGTCGGCCGCCATCTGCTGGAACATCGCGATACCGGCGGAGATGGAGTCGTGCCGGTATGCACCGCTCGCGGTCTTGGAGAACAGCAGCACCTTGAACTGCGGAGCGGCCGCGTGCGCCACCAGCGGCACCGCGGACAGCCACAGCCCTAATAAGACTGCGGCGAGGGCGGGAAGCAGGCGTGATGTTCGCATGAAGGATCTCCTGGGGGGTTACCGGCAACGGACGGGGTGGAAGGGTGGGAAGGCACGCGTCGTCCCGCCGATGCCGACCGTCTTCAGCGTGTGGCCGCCCATCGAGTCCGGGCGGCCGGGCCTGACCATGCGACAGATATCGAATCGATTCGGAACGAAAATAGGTCGGGCTTAACAGGCATGTCAAGCATGCTTATCCAGCACATCAGAGACCTCTTTTCTTTCCACTGCGGTGAGCGCCTACCTGCCCTTACCGGTAATCGCCCATGTCAGGTGGAGCCTCCCCGGTGGTACGCTCTCTCACCGTTACTCGACCGGGCGAGGATCCGCTCTACGGCCGGATAATCCGGGCGCAGATAAGTATGAAACTTTCATGGCCGGCTGCCGCCCGCTCACCGTCAGAGGGTGCGCATATAGGCGAGGCCGTCCACGGCGAGCGCGTCCTGGCTCTCCGCGAGGGGCCGCCAGATGGAGGCCGCGGTGGCGATGGTCCGGTTGTGCGCGGTGAAGGACTCGATGACGAGCGGCCCTCGATAGCCGACGTCGCGCAGGGCCCGGGTGAAGCCAGGCCAGTCGAAGCGGTCGGCCCCCGGCGTGCCGCGATCGGTGCCGCACACCTGCACGTGCGCGATCCGTTCCGCCGCGACCCGCACCGCCCGGGCGGGGTCCTTCTCCTCGATGTTCATGTGGTAGGTGTCCAGTGCCAGGTGGCAATCCTCGGGCAGCGCCTCCAGCGCCTGCTCGACGGTGTTGAGGAGGCTGGTCTCATACCGGTTGAGCGGCTCGACCGCGAGCTTCACCCCGCGCTCGGCCGCGTGGTCCAGGACAGGCCGCAGGTGCTCACGCAGCTCGGTGTAGATGTCCCGGCGCTCGTCCGGTGACAACCGCCACGTACGGCCGACCGAGGAGTACGCCGGCCCCCCGATCACCGGCGAGCCGACGGTCGCCGCCACGTCGACGCAGTGCCGCAGATAGTCCTGGGTGTCGCGGACGGTCTCCGGGGAGGCGGCCACGAGCTCGCGCCCCGGCGGCATGACCAGCACCACGGACGCCGCCAGACCGTGCTCGGCCAGCACCGCCGCCGCCTTCACCGGGTCCCAGTCGCCGGGCTGCTCGACGGGCAGCTCGATGACGTCGAAGCCCCACCCCGCGATGCGGGGCGCGAGCCGCGCCAGGGCGTCGTCGGTCAGCGGGGAGACCCAGACCCAGGTGTTCACGCCGATGGAGAACATGGCATCCCTCTTCGTCGTCGGTTGGCGGAAGGAGCCGATCAGCCCTTCTTCCCGCCCCAGGCCTCGGGGAACCCCGGCAGGTCCTCGCAACCGCACAGCGCGTAGTGCAGCGGCGGCATGTTGGGCTTGAGGTAGGTCGACAGGTTCTCACTGGTGACCTTCGGCTGCGGCAGGTTCCACGTCTCGGGCACCTCCTCGCCCTTGAGGATCTTCAGCGCCGCGATGATCGGGGTGCGCCACTGGTAGGTCGGGTACGTGGGCGCGACGGCGGTGAGGTTGGAGTCCTTCCACTTCTGCAGGAAGTCCTGCTGGTCCTCACCGTTGATCGGCGGCACCGGCACGCCCGCGTCCTCGAACGCCTCGATCGCCGCCACCGCCGTGGCGCCCGAGTCCATCCAGACGCCGTCGATCTTGCCGTGCCGCTGGATGTAGTCGCTCACTATGCTCTTGGTCTTGGCGGCGTCGCCGTCGGTGAACTCCACCCCCACCACCTGAAGCCCGCTCCTGTCGAAGACCACCTTCGCCGCCGACCAACGGGTCTCCAGCACGTCCACGCCGGGCAGGATGCGCAGTGCCAGCACCTTGCCGCCCGCCGGCACCTTCTCGACCAGGAACTCGGCGGCGTCGGCACCGAAGGCGTAGCCGCCGATGGGCTTGATGAACGTCACCGGGCAGTCCGTCTCCACGCCCCGGTCGAACACGATGACGGGCACCTCGCCGCAGGCCGCCGTCACGGCGGGGGTGAGCGTGGCCGTGGTGTTGGGCGAGACGATCAGCGCGTCGCAGCCCTTGACCTGCAGCTCCGCGATGTCGGAGATCTGCTTGTCGTCCTTGCCCTCGGCATCCAGTGCGGTGAACTTCCCGATCTCCTTGTGCAGGCCGACCTCGGCCTGCATCGTCTTCCAGCCGACCTGGCGCCAGGGGTTGTTGACCGCCGCGTTGGAGAAGCACAGGTGGTACGGCCCCTCCTTCTTGTATGTCGCCGTGTCGATCATCTTCGGGGCGATGGCCTGCTCCCAGGGCTTGTCCGCGGGGCCTTCCGGTGTCTGGGAGCGCATGGCCAGCTGGGCGTCGAAGTCCGCCTGCACGAAGAACTTCGACTGTGCCCCCGTACCGGAATCCTGTGCCTCCGTGCCCGATTCCTGAGCACTCGCGGCGGGCGCCGCGGGCTGGGTCGTGGCCGCCGGCTTGTCGGTGGTGCAGCCGGCGAGCACGAGCGCGGCGAAAGCGGCGGCTGCGGCCTTATGACGCTGCATGTGCGTCTCCTCTTCGGGGGGTGAACTTCCGGGGAAGTCGGATGGCTCCCGCCGCGACCGCGGCGATGATGATGACGCCCTGCACGGTGAACTCCAGCGCCCCCGAGATCCCGTACAGGTTGAGCAGGGTGAACAGCGCCTCCAGCGTGAAGGCTCCGGCCATGGCGGCCGGCACGGAGCCGCGGCCGCCGCCGAGCACCACGCCGCCGAGGACGACCGCGGTGATGGCGGAGAACTCCAGTCCCTGGCCCGCCTGTGCCGAGACCCCGGCGAAACCGCCGAGCAGGATCGCCGCGACTGCCGCGGCCAGACCGGAGAGCATGAAGGCGACGATTCTGGCCCGGTCGACCCGGACCCCGGACAGTGCCGCGGCACGCTCGTTGTCACCGGTGGCGATGAGAGTCTTGCCGAAATCGGCGCGCATGAGGACGATCACTGCCGCGCCCACGGCCAGCAGGATCAGCACCGACCACGGCAGCGGCCCGATGCCGCCGCGGCCGAACGTCCGGAAGCTTTCGGAGAGCGCGCCACGCGGCGCGCCGCCGGTCCAGAGGAAGACCGCCCCGCTGAGGACGAGCAGCATGCCGAGCGTCACGATGAACGACGGCACCCGCAGCTTGGTGGTGACCACGCCGTTGACCAGTCCGACGAAGAGCCCGATGACGAGCAGCAGGGCGAGGACCGGCCAGGTGGCCGACTCGTCGCCGTCGATGAGGCGCGCGGCGATCACGACTTCCGCCGTCACCAGAGAGCCGACCGACAGGTCGAACTCGCCGGAGACGATGACGAAGTACTGTCCCGCGGCGAGGATCACCAGCGGCGCGGCCCGTTTGAGGAACGCCAGGAACCCGGCGGGCTCCAGGAAGAAGGGGTTGGCGACCGCGATCGCGGCCAGCAGCACCGCGAGGACAGCGAGGATGGGAAGTGCCTGCTTCATACCGACCGCCTTGTTCCGCGCCGGGCGTAGACGGCCACTGCGGTGACGATGACCACGCCGCGGACCACGTCCTTGGCGAAGGAGTTGACCTCGAGCTGGTTGAAGATGGTGTCCAGGACGGCCAGCAGCAGGACCCCGCCCACGGTCCCGGCGACCCCGCCCTTGCCTCCGGCCAGCGCGGTCCCGCCGAGCACGACCGCGGCGATGGACTCCAGGTCGTAGCCGCCGTCGGTGCCGACCGTGGGCGCCCCCGCCCCGAGCCTGCCGGCCAGCAGCAGGCCGGCGATGCCGGCGCAGACGGAGCAGAGCACGTGGGTGATCACGATGACCCGGCCCGTGCGGATCCCCGACAGCCGGGCGACCTCCACGTTCCCGCCCACCGCGTGGATCCGGTATCCCAGCCGGGTCCTGCTCAGCAGGAACCAGGCCACGACGGCGACCCCTGCCCAGAGCATGGCCGAGACGGGGATCGGCCCGATGCGGGAGTAGCCGAGGAGCTGGAAGGACTCCGGCACCTTGCCCGCCGGGCCGTCGTACAGATGGTCGACGATGCCCTTGATGATCAGTGCGACGCCGAGCGTGGCGATGAAGGCGTGGACGTGGAGCCTGGTGATGACCAGCCCGTTGACCAGCCCCACCAGCGCGCAGACGGCCAGCGTCGCGGCGACGGCGGGCACGATGTTCCCGTCCTGTCCCGCCATGGTCTCCGCCGCGACCAGCGAGGCCAGGCTGATCAGGTACGCCACGGACAGGTCGAGCGACCCGGCCAGGATCGCCAGCGTCTGCCCGATCGCCACGATGCCGAGGGCTGCCGAGCGCTGCTGGATCCCGACGACGCTCTCCATGGTGAGGAACTGGTCACCATGGAGCGAGACGAGGGCCCAGCCGACCGCGATCAGGCCGAGCAGCGCGAGGAACACCACCTGCGTGGGTTCGCGTAATCGCGCTGCCAGGCCGCCTTTCGCCTCGCCGCGGGGGGCGGGACGGCGGACGCGCACGAGCAGGTTCATTCAGGCCACCTCTCCCGCGGCCAGGTGCAGGATGGCCTCTTCGGAGCTGCCGGCCGGCAGCGTGCCGGCGACGCGGCCGTCCCGCAGGACGACGACGCGATCGCTCATGCCGATGAGCTCGGGCAGCTCGGACGAGATCATCATGATGGCCATGCCGTCATTGGCGAGTTCGCGCATGAGGTCGTGGATCGCTGCCTTGGCCCCGACGTCGACGCCCCGGGTCGGCTCGTCGAACAGCAGCACCCGCGGCGCCATCGTCATCCATTTGGCGAGCACGACCTTCTGCTGGTTGCCTCCGGACAGGTAGCGGACCTGCTGTTCCTGGCGCGGAGGCGTGAGGCGTACCCGTTCGAGCAGGTCGCGGACGCCGTTGCGACCCTTGGCCCCCACCGCGCGGGCGACGAGCAGGGCGTTGTCGCGCACGGACTGGCGCAGGACGAGCCCTTCGACCTTGCGGTCCTCGGTCACGAGCCCGATGCCCATGGCCACGCCTTCCCGGACCGAGCGCGGGCGCGAGGGGGTCATCTCGCCCGTGGTGAACGGCTCCGCGCCGAAGATGGCTTTGGCGAGTTCGGACCTACCGGACCCCTGCAGGCCCGCGATGCCGACGATCTCCCCGGCGCGCAGTTCCAGATCGATGTCGCGGAGCTTGTGGTTGCCCGCTCCGCGCAGGCCGAGCCGTACCTCGCCGGCACCCGCCGAGCGGGGCGGGAAGTAGGTTCCGAGGTCGCGGCCGACCATCAGGCGGATCAGCTCGTCGGGGGTCACCTCGCCGATCGGCAGCGTGGTGACGCGCGAGCCGTCCTTGAGCACGGTGACCCGGTCGGCGAGGTCGAACACCTCGCGTAATCGGTGGGAGATGTACACGACGGCCACGCCGCGCTCCCTCAGCCGCCCGATCAGCCGGTAGAGCAGCTCGACCTCGTGCTCGGCGAGCGCCGCGCTGGGCTCGTCCATGACGACGAGCCGGGCGTTCACCGACAACGCCTTGACGATCTCGACGATCTGCTGCTGGGCCACCGACAGGCGCTTGACGGCGTCGCGGGGGGCGAAGGGGTCCTCGCCCAGCTCGTCGAGGAGGCGCGCGGTCGCCTGCTCCATGGCGGCCCGATCGACCATCCCGCCGGCCAACCAGGCGACCATCCTTCCGACCGGGTCGCGCCTGACGGGCTCGCGTCCGAGGAAGACGTTCTCGGCGACGGTGCGCTCGGGCAGCAGGTTGAACTCCTGGTGGATGATCGCGATGCCCGAGCGCTGCGCCTCGAGCGGATGGCCGAAGGAGACGGGGCGGCCGTCCATCTCGATCGTGCCCTCGTCCGGCGCGTGAACCCCACAAATGATCTTCATCAGGGTGGACTTGCCTGCGCCGTTCTCGCCGACGACGGCGTGGACCTCGCCGGCTGTCACGTCCAGGTCCACTCCGGACAGCACCCGAACGCCCAGGAAGCTCTTGCCGACGCCACGCATGCTCAGCACGCGATCCACCTCCCGTCTCCCCAGCCATGAGGGTGATCATGAGGCCCGTTGGTAGATTCTGGCTTATGCCCTCATGTTGCGGGATGTTAAGTGGGCTTATGTCGATGGTCAAGCAAAAGCCCGCATCCGCACGACGTAATCGGGCGATGAGCCCGGCAACCGCGCGGCATCGCCGGTATGACGGCTAGGGTGCTCGCGAAAGTCCTCCGCCCGAGACGGCGGTCCAGGCGGTGATGGCCGTAAGCGGCTGATGATAGGACGACGATAAGCCTTCTTATGCTTGACCATCGGCAAAAATAGCTCTTACCATCCCGGAGACTTATCTACCGGATGTCTTCCGCAATCCCGACACGATGGAGCTTTCATGGACAGGCTCGGTGTGTGGCTTATCGGGGCACGAGGATCCGTGGCGACCCACTGCCGTCGTGGGCACCGCGGCCCTCAGGGCGGGAGCCGCGACCCCGCAGGGATGCGTGGGAAAGTCCCCCGGCTTCCCCGGGCACATCTTCTGACCGGTCCGGCCAGGAGAGGTCGCTGACCGCGCACCTCGTCCTGGCCACTCCCCGGAGTATGGACGATTCGCCTCAGACGCGGGTCCATTGCTGGTTGGTGCCGCCGTGGCAGGTCCAGATGTGCACCTTGGTGCCGTTGGCGGTTCCGTACCCGGACACGTCCAGGCACTTGTTCGCGCCGACCGCGGTGATGGTGCCGTCGGAGTTGAGGCGCCACTTCTGGTTGTTCTGGCCGTTGCAGTCCCAGATGATCACGCTGGTGCCGTCGGCCGTGGCCGCGCCGTTCACGTCCAGGCACTTGCCGCCGTACACCCGCAACTCACCGGCGCTGGTGGAGGTCCACTGCTGGTTGGACCGCCCGTTGCAGTCCCAGATCTGCACCTGCGCCCCGTTCGCCTGCGAGGCGCCGCTGACGTCCAGGCACCGCCCCGACCCCACACCCCGCAGCGCGCTCGCACCGCCCGGTGTGCTGGTCAGTTCCTTGACGCGGATGTTGCGGAACGACACCACGTCGCCGGACCCGTGGTTCTGGATGCCGATGTAGCCCTGCTGGAGCGAGCGGACCGGATCGGTGTTGGTGAAGTCGTTGATTCTGGTGCCGTTCAGGAACACCTGCAGCCGCTCGCCCTCCACCAGCAGCTCATACGTGTTCCACTGGCCCGGCGGGTTCAGCGCCGCGTCGCGGGCGGCGATGTCGGCGGACTTGAACCCGTAGATCGCCCCGGTCGTCCTGTCCGAGGTGTCGGTCGCGTCGATCTGCACCTCATACCCTGTGTCGAGCGCCGCGTCAGGGTCGGCGGTGGCCGGGAACCCGACGATCACGCCGGAGTTGGAGTCGCCGGTCAGCTTCCAGTCGAGCTTGAGGGAGTAGGAGCCGAACTCCTTGGCGTCGTACCACAGCATGCCCATGCCGCCCTGGGAGGTCAGCGTGGCGTCGCTGTTGGCGAATGATCCCGGCCCGGCCTGCGACCAGCCCGTCGTCGAGCCGTTGTACAACGCCGTGTACCCGTTCTCCGGGCGGCAGTCGGCGTTGGCGGCCTTGGCCGCGTACCGGATTCCGCCGAGCAGCAGCGAGCGGAAGTCCGGATCGGCGTACGACTCCTGGGTGTGGCCCAGGCCGGTGTAGAAGGAGCGGCCGGAGGACTGGGGGTGGCACCAGGTGATCGGGTGGTCGCCCATGCCGCCGCCGCTGTAGCTGCCCTCGTCCAGGCTCTGCAGCACCCGGACGTTCGGGCGGGGGTTGGTGCGGTAGTTGTACCACTCGTCGGTACGTGACCAGGTCGTCCCGAGGTGAGCGGTCGCGGCGTGCGCCCGGTCCTCGTTCCGCACGGTGGCCTGCTGGATCGCCGGATGGTTGTTGAACCAGGCCCCCATCAGCTGCCCGTAGTACGGCCAGTTGTACTCGGTGTCCGCGGCGGAATGCACCCCCACGTACCCGCCCCCGCCGTCCACGTACGCCTGGAAGGCGGCCTGCTGGTTGTCGTTCAGCACGTCACCCGTGGTGCTGAGGAACACCACCGCCTTGTACTGGGCCAGGTTGGCCGTGCTGAAGGCGTTCGAGTCCTCGGTGGCGTCGACGGCGAAGTCGTTGGCGGTCCCGAGGTCGCGGATGGCCTGGATCCCGCTGGGGATCGAGTCGTGCCGGAACCCGGCCGTCTTGGAGAACACCAGCACCTTGAAGGCGGCGGCATGGGCGGGGACGGCGGGGATCATCGCCGCGGCGGCAGTGATCGCCACCGCGGTCACCGACAGGCGTCGCAGCACGGATGCCTTCCGGACGCTCCCGGCAATGCGCCCGAGCGCGGCGGGGGTGAGATGTCGCAGCATGGGTGTCCTTTCAGACGCGGGTCCACTGCTGGTTGGTGCCGCCGGCGCAGGTCCAGATGACCACCTTGGTGCCGTTGGCGGTTCCGGCGCCGGTGACGTCCAGGCACTTGTTCGCGCCGACCGCGGTGATGGTGCCGTCGGAGTTGAGGCGCCACTTCTGGTTGTTCTGACCGTTGCAGTCCCAGATGATCACGCTGGTGCCGTCGGCCGTGCCCGCGCCGTTCACATCCAGGCACTTGGTGCCGTACACCCGCAGCTCACCGGCGCTGGTGGAGGTCCACTGCTGGTTGGACCGCCCGTTGCAGTCCCAGATCTGCACCTGCGCCCCGTTCGCCTGCGAGGCGCCGTTGACGTCCAGGCACCGCCCCGACCCCACACCCTTGAAGGCGCTCGCGCCGTCCGAGGGCGGGGTTCCGGTGTCGAGCGTGAAGGCGTCCACGTCGAACAGGTAACCCTGCCCGGTCGGGCCGCGGAAGACGAGATACAGAGCCGTCGTGCCGGCCGGCGCGCCGCTGAGGCTCGCCGAGACGTCGGTGAAGGTGTCCCAGCTGCCGGTGCTCGCCACGCTCACCGTTCCGAGCAGCGCGCCCGTCGCCGAGCCCGCCCGTACCTCGATCCGGCCGCCCGCGCCGGCCGAGGAGACCCGAGCGGTGATCCGCGTCGCGTTGCCCAGGGTGTACGGCTGGAAGGAGATCCAGTCGCCGTCGTCGGTGAAGCCGACCGTCTCGCCGCCTTCCGCGCCGGTGTGCTCTGCCGTCTGGACGCCCTGCTGGGCGCCGAAGTGCTCGGCCTGCCGGTGCCGCGGCTGCAGCGTACGGGAGCTTGTGGAGGTCAGACCGCCCTGGTCGGTGAAGGAGGCCTCGAAGACGCCGTAGATGTTGGCCGCGGCGTCATGCTCGCCGTCCACCGGCACCGAGATGGAGCCCGAGCAGCCGGTCTTGGAGGTGATCTGGTGGCGGTGGCTGTCGTGGCCGAGGAAGTAGGCGACGGTGACCCCGGTGCAGTCGATCGTCCCGTCCTCCGGGTCGCTGACGGTGACCTGGAAGGGCACGGTGTCGCCGAAGGAGAACAGCTGCCCGTCGGCCGGGGTGGTGAGGGTGACCGTCGGCGCGGTGTTGCCGACGTTCACGATCACATTC
Organism: Nonomuraea phyllanthi; assembly: GCF_006334985.2. Lineage (GTDB taxonomy): Bacteria > Actinomycetota > Actinomycetes > Streptosporangiales > Streptosporangiaceae > Nonomuraea > Nonomuraea phyllanthi. The sequence goes on along the minus strand of NZ_VDLX02000006.1, from coordinate 364,491 downwards.
GCCGTGCCGGTGAGGCCCTGCGGGTCCCGGACCGTGAGCGTCGCGGTGTAGGCGCCGTTCGTGGTGTAGGTCTTGCTCGGATTCGCCGCCGTGGAGGTGGTGCCGTCGCCGAAGTTCCACGAGTACGTCAGCGCGCCGCCCTCGGGATCGGAACTGCCCGCCGAGGAGAAGTTCACCGTCAGCGGAGCCGGTCCCGACGTCCTGTCGGCGGACGCCTTGGCGATCGGATTGCGGTTGGCGTCGCCGATGTACTCGATGCGGTACAGCGCCTGGTTGTTGTTGCCGTCGCCGTAGTCGAGGACGTACAGGGCCCCGTCAGGTCCGAAGGCCATGTCCATCACCTGCGTCCCCGACCAGGGGAACGCCGAGATCTCCCCGTAGCCGCCGTCGGATCTGACCTCGATCGCCTTGATCCACCGCCGGCCGTACTCACCGGCGAAGAACCGCCCGTCGAGCGCTTGGGGGAATTTGACGGGCGAGTTCACATTCGCGTCGTAACGGTAGACCGGACCGCCCATCGGCGACTCCGACCCGGAGCCGAACTCCGGCGGGCTCCCGGCGTCTCCCGCGTACCGGATCCACGCCGGCTGCGCCGGGGGCAGCGTGGTCAGGCCGGTGTTACGGAAGGAGTTGTTGGTGGGGCCGCCCGAGCAGTTGTACTTCGGACCGGTGCTGTTGGTGGCGAAGTTCCATTCGTTGTAGGTCTCGCTGGTGGTGTTCGTGCCCGTGCAGTACGGCCATCCGTAGTTGCCCGGACCGGTGATGCGGTCGAACTCCACCTGCCCGCTCGGCCCCCGGTTGGTGTTGGTCACGCCCGCGTCCGGCCCGTAGTCGCCGAGGTAGACGACGCCGGTCGCCTTGTCCACGCTCATCCGGAACGGGTTGCGGAAGCCCATCGCGTAGATCTCCGGCCGGGTCTTCGCCGTCCCCGGCGGGAACAGGTTGCCGCTGGGAATCGTGTAGGTGCCGTCGGGCTGCGGCTTGATGCGCAGGAGCTTGCCGCGCAGGTCGTTGGTGTTGCCGGCCGAGCGCTGGGCGTCGAACTGCGGGTTGCGGTCGCTCCGCTCGTCCAGCGGGGAGTAGCCGCTCGACTCGAACGGGTTGCTGTCGTCGCCGGTGGTCAGATAGAGGTTTCCGGCGGCGTCGAAGTCGATGTCACCGCCCACGTGACAGCACTGGCCGCGGTCGTTCGGAACCCGCAGGACCACCTTCTCGCTGGACATGTCGAGAGTGTCATCCGACTTCAGGATGAACCGGGACAGGTGCAGCTCGCCTTTCCACTGGTCGAACTGCTCCTGCGAGCCGCTGCGTGGCGCATCACCGTTCGGCGTGCTCAGCCGCGGCGAGTAGTAGAGCCAGATGTACCGGTTGGACGCGAAGCCGGGGTCCACCGCCACGCCCTGCAGGCCCTCCTCGTCGTGGCTGTAGACGTTGAGCCTGCCGGCCACCTTCGTGTTGCCGTTGACATCGGTGACGCGCACCGTGCCGTCGCGCGCCGTGTGCACCACCGACCGGTTCGGCATCACGGCCAGCGACATCGCCTCGCCCAGCTCGGAGCCTCCCGACGCGAGAGAAACCTGCTGGTAGTCGGCCGCGGGGATGGTGAGGGCGTACGCCGGGGAGGCGTTGAGCGTGAGTGCTCCGGAAGCGATCAGCGCCATCGTGGTCAGCAAAGTGAGCCACGGACGTCGGGACATGAGTGTTCCTCTGCTGTCGAATCGATTCGAGCGAAGGAGGCCCGCTTCTCCGTTCCCGGGAGCGGGGCGCCGGGGGCGCGTCGCCGGACGGGGTCAGGTGCGGGTCCATTGCTGGTTGGTGCCGCCGTGGCAGGTCCAGATGTGCACTTTGGTGCCGTTGGCTGTGCCGTATCCGGACACGTCCAGGCACTTGTTCGCGCCGACCGCGGTGATGGTGCCGTCGGAGTTGAGGCGCCACTTCTGGTTGTTCTGGCCGTTGCAGTCCCAGATGATCACGCTGGTGCCGTCGGCCGTGGCCGCGCCGTTCACGTCCAGGCACTTGCCGCCGTACACCCGCAGCTCACCCGAACTCGTCGCGGTCCACTGCTGGTTGGACTGCCCGTTGCAGTCCCAGATCTGCACCTGCGCCCCGTTGGCCTGCGAGGCGCCGTTGACGTCCAGGCACCGCCCCGACCCCACACCCCGCAGCGCGCTCGTGCTCCCCGAAGACTGGCCCTGCGGGCCGGCGGACGCCATCACGGCCTGGGCGCCGGCGGGCCAGGCGCCGTTGGTGACGGTGACATTGTTGTTCACCACGTTGCCGCGGTCGCCGTTGGTCACGTTGGTGCTGCCGTTGGTCGACCAGTTGCCGGTGACGGTGAAGTTCCCCATGTTCTCGCCGCCCCAGTAGTTGGCGGTGGCCCAGGTGCCGACGTCGGACAGGACGTTGTTCCTGACGGTGTAGTACTTGGAGCCCTCGTCGAAATAGATGCCGAACCAGCCGTTGGTCCGCAGGCAGTGGTTGTCGCTGATCAGCGCGTTCGGGTTCCAGGACAGCGTGTAGATGCACCCGCCGTCGGTCATCTGCCGCATGACGTCGTGCACGTAGTTGCCGATGAGCTTGTTGCCGGACGCGGTGGTGGGCGTCGTGTACCGCGGCTGGTAGTCGTACAGGCCGCGGTTGGCGTACTGGTTGCTGCCGCCGGGCTCGTTGGCGCCCCAGCCGTAGCCGATCGACATGCCGGTGTACGGCAGGTTGTAGACCTCGTTGTGTGACACGTCGGTGTTCGTGACGTACGTGGTCAGGACCGAGACGCTGCCCCGGTAGTCCAGGCCCAGGTCGTGGATGCGGTTGCCGCTGATGGTGATGTTCCGGTTGACCATCCGCTGGTCGCCGGGGTGATGCGCGTCGGCGCGCACGCCGCCGACCACGATGCCGCCCGCGGAGCTGTGGGCGATCTCCGACCGGGTCACCGTGATGTTGCTGGCCCCCAGGCCGACGCCGCTGGCGTGGGCGTTGGCGTCGTTGCCGATGCCGATGGCCGTCTGCCCCAGGTTGACGAACCGGGAGTCGGCGAAGGTGATGCTGTCGGCCGCGGAGACCTGCACGGCGGCGGGCATCTGGTACCAGTGCGGCCGCGCGGCCTCGAACTGCCGGCACCCCTCCTGGCAGGAGGTCAGCCTGTCGGAGGGCCAGTTCCAGTCACCCGCGATGTAGGCGCCGGTCTGCTGGTCCGCGTAGCCCTGGTTGCTGCTGGGGCCGAGCCAGCTCGTGCCGGTGAAGGTGATCCCGCTGAACGTGATGTGGTGCGCGGGCGCGTCGTACGTGCCCCCGACGTTCACCAGGGACTGGAGGATCGGCAGCTCGACGCTGATGCTGTTCATGTTCTGCCCGGCGGCCGGGATGTAGTACAGGACGCCGGTGCCGGGGTCGATGTACCACTCCCCCGGCGCGTCCAGGAACTCGTAGGCGTTCTCCAGGTACAGCGGACCCGCCCGGTGCGGCTGCGTGAAGGTGTCGTACCCGAAGGTGTTGTTGTTCCAGCCGGGCTGCTGCATCGTGATGAAATTCCCGCTGATGCCCTGCACCCTCACGTAGCGGTCCGTGAACGAGCCCACGCTCTCCATCTCGACCCGGTTCTGGTTGGCCAGGTTGTTCAGATAGCTCAGCGCGCTGTTGCCGAACCTCAGGCCGGTGCTGGTCGCGGTGAAGTCCGACCGGTTCACGGTCGTACGCGCGCGCGTGGCGAGGGCGCCGTCGACGTACAGCTGCCGGGTCTCGATTCCCGAGCCGACGTCGGCACGCCAGATGTTCCTCCCTGAATCGGCCACGGTCCATCCGGTGACCGCCCTGGCTCCGCTGATGACGGGATGGGCGTCCGCCGCGGCCTGCCATTTGACGGAGTAGCCGTTGTCCCCGGAGTCGGCGGCGGTCAGCCGGAGGGGCGCGGAGAGCCGGTACACCCCGTCGGCCAGTTCCACGACGATGTCACCGGACATCGCGCCGTTCAGCGAACGTACCGCCGTCTGGGCCGCGGACAGCGAGCACGGCTGGGCGGACGTGCAGGCGGTGCCGGTGCCGGTGGGTGACGCGTACAGGGTCGTGGTGGCCGCGAGGGCCGGAGTGGCGGGGGCGACGAGGGCGAACGCCGTGGCCAGTGCCGCGACGATGCCGATCAGGATCGGTCTCAGCGTCGGGACGGGCGAAGATGACTGCACGGTGGTTCCTTCGGGGGGTACGGGTGTAGCCGGATCACGCCCTGCTGCGCAGACAGGTGACGCCCCTCTGAGGGACATCGCTTCTTATTACGTTGTGAGTATCAAGGCCCGTCAAGACTTTAAGCCTGCTTATTTCACCATCCTCACACCGAAAGCCCAGCCGAAGTTTGCCGCTTTCACGCCTTCAGCAGCGGTGATGTCCCGTCATGGCGTACGCCGCGCTGCTTGCTTTCGCATGAACCGTTCATATGTGTCGTACTCATCGGCACCATGCCTGCTCCGGAGGGACACCCTCATCAGTCATACTTTGCAGGGGAACGGCGAGGAGGAAGCACGGTGACCGACACCCCGCGCGAGAGCGGATACCGGCCGGGCTACGAGGTGGCGGCCGAGCAGGTACTGCAACTGATCGTCCGGCTCGGCCTGCGTCCGGGCGACCGCATGCCGACCGAGATCGACCTGGCCCGGCAACTGGGCACCAGCCGCACGGTGGTGCGCGAGGCGGTGAAGATCCTCTCGGCGCTCGGCCGGGTCCGCGCCCAGAAGGGTCGCGGCCTGTACGTGGCCGACGACGAGGGGATGTTCGGCACCGGACGCTGGGCTTCCTTCTTCCTCCCGACCGACCTCGACCACGTCTACATGCTCTTCGAGTTCCGCCGGGCACAGGAGATGGAGACCAGCAGGCTGGCCGCCCGTCGCGCCACCCCCGCGGAGCTGCGGGCCATCGAGGAGGCGGCCAGCCTGTGCCGCCATGGCTTCGAGACCGGACAGGAAGACCTGTTCAACAAGGGCGACGACACCTTTCACACCGCCATCGCCACGGCGGCGCACAACATGTTCCTCCAGGTGACGGTGCGCGAGGCCCGCAGGCTGCAGGCGCAGTCCAGCATCATCGGGCTCCGCGGCTCTGTGGGCGGGCACGCCGCCAAGGCCGTCGAGGAGCACGACGCCATCTACCAGGCCATCCGCGCCGGCGACCCGGAAGCGGCCGCCCAGGCCGCGGCCACGCACATCGACAACACCCTCGACGACTACCGTAGAGAGATCCAGCAGCGCCTCTTCTCATCTCAGTGACCCGGTCATCCGAACCGGTTCGCCTGCAGGGGACCTGAGGGGCGTCATGAACCGGGTCGGCGTCGGATGAACGTTTCATCGAGCCCCACGACGAGAGTCGCCGATGAGTGCCACCGGGCGGGGGTTGCGCCAGGCAGCCGGACATGACGGAGCCTTGACAGGCGGTCCGCTCGTCGTATGTGCTTCGCTGTGCACCGCTGCCTCCCCCTCTTCAGCGATCTCTGTACGTTGGCGAATCGATTCGCATGAAGCCTCTGAGTGCTGCCGTCTCGGTCTCGCCCTACCTTTGAAGGAGTACGGCATGCAGCCTTCATCCGTTCCCTTATCGGGCTTTCGGGCGGCCGTCGTCACCGTTGTCGTGGCGGCGCTGGCGACGCTGATCGCCGCCGCCCTGACCTGGTCGGCACCCGCCTCGGCGGCGACCACGCCATTGGTGGGCGTGGGGTCGGGGCGGTGCCTGGACGTCAACGGCGCCTCGCAGGCCAACGGGGCGCAGGTGCAGATCTGGGACTGCAACGGGCAGTCCAACCAGCAGTGGACCGCGACGAGTTCGGGTGAGCTGCGGGTGTACGGCGGCAAGTGCCTGGACGTCTACGGCGCGGGCACCGCCGACGGCACCAGCGTGATCATCTGGGACTGCAACGGCCAGAACAACCAGAAGTGGCGCCTCAACTCCGACGGCACCATCACCGCGGTCGGCGCGAACAAGTGCCTGGACGTGTCCGGATACGGCACAGCCAACGGCACCAAGGTGCACATCTGGACCTGCCACGGCGGCACCAACCAGCAATGGACCACGGGAACCGGACCCACCCAGCCGCCGTCCGGCGCGCGCCCGTGCGACATCTACGCCTCCGGCGGCACGCCGTGCGTGGCCGCCCACAGCACCACGCGGGCGCTCTACGGCTCGTACAACGGCAACCTCTACCAGGTCAGACGCTCCTCCGACAACACGACCAGGAACATCGGCGTGCTCGCCGCGGGCGGTGTCGCCGACGCCGCGGCCCAGGACTCGTTCTGCGCCGGCACCACGTGCGTCATGACCGTGGTGTACGACCAGTCCGGGCGGGGCAACGACCTGTGGTACCAGGGATCCAGCGTGGTCCCCGGCTCCCCTCAGAGCAGGCCGGCGATCGCGACCACCGAGTCGCTCACCGTCGGCGGCGGCAAGGCGTATTCGCTCTACATCAATCCCGGCAACAGCTACTGGCGGGACGGCCACCTGACCGGCGTGCCCACCGGCAGCGCGCCCGAGGGTATGTACATGGTCACCAGCGGCACCCACGTCAACGGCGGCTGCTGCTTCGACTACGGCAACAGCGAGACGACCAGGAAGGCCGACGCCGCCGGCGCCATGGACGCCATCAACTTCAGCACGCAGTGCTGGTTCGGCGGCTGCCAGGGCAGCGGCCCCTGGGTCCAGGCCGACCTCGAATGGGGGCTCTACCCCGGCGGCAGCCAGTCGTGGAATCCCAACCAGCGGGCCTTCCCCCACAAGTTCGTCACCGCCACGCTGAAGAACAACGGCACCAGCCGGTTCGCCATCAAGGGCAGCAACGCGCAGTCCGGCAGCCTGTACACCCTGTACGACGGGCCGCTCCCCAACGGCTACAGCCCGATGAAGAAGCAGGGGGCCATCATCCTGGGCAGCGGCGGCGACTGCTGCAAGCCCGACGGCGGCGCCAACCTCAGCGCCGGAACCTTCTACGAAGGGGCCATCGTCGCCGGCTACCCCACCGACGCCACCGAGAACGCCGTCCAGGCCGACATCATCGCCGCAGGCTACCGCTGATCCGCTCTCACGAACCTTCGGCCTGCCTGGACGCCGGACCTTCGGGGGCCCTGGCGTCCGGCCGGCGAGTTTCGACGTATGTCACCACGAAAACGGCAAAGGAATTTGCGTCATGTCGAGACATAGGTCTCTCTTCGCAGCTGTCGCGTGCGCGGCACTGCTCGTCGCCCTGGCCACGGTGGGAACGGCGCTGGGCGACAGCGCGACCCCGTCGTTCGCGAAACGGAGCGCCTTCGCGGCCACCGCGGGATGCGGCAAGACTCCGACGCTGAGAAGCGGCCAGCAGTCCATCACGACCAGCGGGAAAAATCGCAGCTACATCCTGAGAATTCCCGACAACTACAACAACACGACCCCTTACCGGTTGATTTTCGGATTCCACTGGAATGGCGGCACCGCCAGCGATGTCGACGGGGGCGGAACCAGCGGGTACCCCTGGTCCTACTACGGCCTCAGGGCGTTGTCGAACAACACCGCGATCTTCGTCGCGCCTCAGGGCTTCAACAACGGCTGGGCCAACTCGGGCGGCGAGGACGTCACCTTCGTCGACGACATGATCCGCCGGATCGAGGCAGACCTCTGCGTGGACACCTCCCAGCGCTTCGCCATGGGCTTCAGCTACGGCGGCGGCATGAGCTACGCACTCGCATGCGCCCGGGCGACGGTCTTCCGCGCGGTGGCGGTCTACTCCGGCGGGCAGCTCAGCGGGTGCAGCGGCGGCACCGAGCCCATCGCGTACATCGGACTGCACGGCCTCAGGGATCCGGTGCTCAACATCTCCGCGGGCCGGTCCCTGCGTGACAGGTTCGTCAGGAACAACGGGTGCACACCCCAGAACCCGCCGGAGCCGGCGCAGGGCAGCCTCACGCACATCGTCACCTACTACTCGGGGTGCCGGGCCGGTTATCCGGTCGCATGGGCGGCGTTCGACGCGGGCCACACCCCCGGTCCCGTGGACGGGAGTCCCGGCGACTTCGAGCCAGGCGAGAAGTCCTGGACCAGGCCGGTGGTGTGGGAGTTCTTCTCGCAGTTCGCAGGCGGCGACCCTGATCCGACACCGACCCCGACCGTCGATCCGCCGACGACAGGCGCGCTGTGGGGTGTGGGGTCGGGGCGGTGCCTGGACGTCAACGGCGCCTCACAGGCCAACGGGGCGCAGGTGCAGATCTGGGACTGCAACGGGCAGTCCAACCAGCAGTGGACCTCCACCAGCGCCGGTGAGCTGCGGGTGTACGGCGGCAAGTGCCTGGACGTGAACGGCGCGGCCACGGCCGACGGCACCAGCGTGATCATCTGGGACTGCAACGGCCAGAACAACCAGAAGTGGCGCCTCAACTCCGACGGCACCATCACCGCGGTCGGCGCGAACAAGTGCCTGGACGTGTCCGGATACGGCACAGCCAACGGCACCAAAGTGCACATCTGGACCTGCCACGGCGGCACCAACCAGCAATGGACCCGCACCTGACAGCCCGTGACAGCTGACCACGTGCCATCCGCCGGGACGAGCCATCGTCCCGGCGGATGGCCGCAGGCACGCGGGAACGTCCATGGTGCGGGGGCTCGTGCTCGAGCCGCTGACACGCCATTGACAGCCTCCAGCAGGAGATCTACGATCCGATCGAATCGATTCGCAATCACCGTCACCGCTCTCACCGGCCATGTCTCTGAACCGTGGCTCCGGTGCCGAGCCTGAACGCAGAATCGATTCACCACTGTCTGGGTCACAGGTCAGCGTAATCACTCGCAGGAGACTGCGATCTCTCCCGTGCGGGGCCACGACTCCTCGAAGGAGCCACCCACGATGACGATCACCCAACAACCGCCCGCCGGACGCCACCTCCAACTCGCGCGAGTCCTGGCCGCGATGCTCATCGCCGTCATCCTCCCGGCCGTTCCGGCGCCGGCGCACGCCGCGGACGAATCGATCAGCGTCAACTTCGCCGTGGCCGGCGGCGCGCCGACCTACCGCGCGTCCGGCTGGATCTACGGCATGACGGAGAACGCGTCAGGACCGGCGGACCACTTCTTACGCGACGTGAAGTTCCGGTACATGCGCGCCGGCGGCGCTCAACTGGGCTCGCCAGGCGGCTGGGTGTCGGGCGGCTACGAACGCCGGTGGAACGCGACGCTGGCCCAGGCCCGCCGGACGATCGCGCTCGGCGGCCAGTTCATCATCCTCCCGCACGACCTGTGGGGAGCCGACGGGTACCCGATCTCGCGCTTCCCCGGCGACAACGGCGACTGGTCCGACTACGACGCCTTCCTCACCCGCCTGGTCGACGACGTGCGGGCGGCCGGGATCACGGTGCAGTGGGACCTCTGGAACGAGCCGAACATCTCCCTGTTCTGGAACCGCCCGCAGGCTCAGTACTTCGAGCTGTGGCGGCGCAGCTACCAGCGCATCCGCGCCGCCTTCCCCGGCCATCTGATCGTCGGCCCCAGCTGCGCCTGCGTGCCGTCCACCACGCACGCCTTCTGGAACGCCTACCTCGACTTCGTCCGTGCGAACAACCTGATCCCCGACATCGTGAGCTGGCACTCCCTGCCCGGCGACCCGGTCGCCAACGTGGCCGCCGCCGACACCACGCTCGCCTCACGCGGCATTCCGCATCCGCGCCCGTACCAGATCAACGAGTACGGCGCCTCGCACGAGCAGAACCCCGGCGACGGGGCCTGGTACATCGCGCGCCTGGAGCGGGCGGGCGCGGACGGGCTGCGCGCGAACTGGGCGAGCGCCGGCAACCTGCACAACGATCTCGGCAACCTGCTCGTACGGAACTCCGCGGGCCGGCACCTGCCCAAAGGCGAATGGTGGGTCTACCGCTTCTACGCCTCCCAGACCGGTCAGATCGTCTCGGTGACCCCGAGCCCGGCGTACGACGCCTTCGCCACCAAGACGGCCGGAACCGCGAAGATCCTGGTGGGCGGCGGGGGGACGACCGGCAACATCGCCGTCGACCTCAGGGGGCTCGACACCACCGGCGGCATCGTGCAGAACAACCAGGTACGGGCGGTCGTGCAGCGCATCCCGTACAACGGCGGCGGCGCGGTCCAGGGGCCGGTCACCGTCCAGAACTCGGTCCTGACGCTGTCCGGCAACGGCGCCACGCTGAACCTGCCGCACACCAACGCCGACGAGACGTTCACCATCACGCTGCTGCCGCCCTCCGACGGCGGCTTCCAGTCCGTCGCCGTCGCCCAGCACTCCCAGCAGTGCCTGGACAACACCGATCTGAGCACCGCCGACGGCAACGTGCAGCAGCAGTACTTCTGCGAGGGCGGCGACCAGCAGCTGTGGGACTTCCGGCCGGTCGCCGGCGTGGCCGGCACCTACACGCTGGTCAACCGGCAGAGCGGGAAGTGCCTCGACGTGAACGGGAACTCCACGGCCGACGGCGCTCCGGTGATCCAGTGGGCGTGCGGGAACGGAGCGCAGAACCAGCAGTTCACGCTGCGCAAGGTCACCTACGCGGGCAACGACCCCCACGACTACCAGCTCGTCGCGCGCCACAGCGGCAAGTGCGTCGACGTGAGCACGATCTCCACCGCGCCCCGAGCGCCCGTCCACCAGTGGACCTGCAACCCAGCGGGCCAGGCCGCTCCGCTCAACCAGACGTGGCGGCTGTGGGGCCGGTGACCGCGCCGGACGCGGCCCGCCTCTCATGGGCGGCGGCGAGGATGAGGTAGGCGCTGGCCGTCCAGGTGTAGGCGCGGTCGCGCAGCCCCTCCCCCGTGCGGGCGTCGAAGTTCTCCGCGAACCCGGACTTCTCGCACAGCATGCGGAAGCGGGCGCTGATCTCGTCGGCAAGGTCCGCGTAGCCGGCGCGGCGCAGGCCGTCCTCGATCAGGACGGTCGAGGGCGCCCACACGGGGCCGCGCCAGTAGCCGTCGTCCAGATAGTGCGGCGAGTCAGGCAGCTCGGTCGCGAGGCCGAACGCGGTCAGGTGCCGCCTGATCCGGGCGGCCAGGGCCGCCCGGATGGGCTGCGGCAGTTCCTCCCCCAGCACGATCGGCATGAGGTCGAGCAGGCTGGAGCTTGACCAGGTGCGGCCCGAGAGCACGCCGCGGGCGACGAACCGCTCACCGTCCCACAGTTCGGCGAGCAGCGCGTCGCGCATCCGGTCGGCCTGCGCGCTCCATCGGGCGGAGGTGTCCGGGTCGGGGGCCAGGCGGGCCAGCCGGCGCAGCTGGAGGACGAGGAACGCGGCGAGATCGGCGGTCTCGACCACGCGCTCGGGGTCGAAGGTGGTGGCGTTGTCCCAGCCGCTGTCGTTGCCGTGCTGGTAGTGCGGCAGCTCGCGGCCGGGGGCGCGGCGGGCCTCCAGCCAGAAGGCGGTCCAGCGTTCCAGCAGCGGGTAGACGCCGGGGTCCGCGGGAGGCAGGTGGCGCAGGGACCAGCCGTGGATGGGCGGCTTGACGAAGTTGTAGAGGACCTCGGAATGGGTGACCGAGTCAGGGAGCGCGCCGGCGGGGTCCTGGTGGCCGAAGGGCAGGTGGAACTGGTCCCAGGCCAGGTCGGGCAGGCCGCCGGCCAGGGCGATGGCGTTGAAGCAGTGGTCCCAGCTCCACACCTTGTCCATCCAGTGCTTCGACATCAGCACCGCGGGCCGGGTGACGAACCCGGCCGGGCGCACGGTGGCCGACCACAGGACGTAGGCGGCCAGTTCGGCGGCGGGCGTGCGCTCGCTGCGCCAGGGCGCGACCGCCGCCACGAACGCGTCGAAGTCCGCCCGCGCGGCCTTGACCACCTGCTCGAAAGTGTCGGCGCTGGTGTAGGGGGCGCGTGCGGTCTCGTACTCCTCGATGGCGATCTCCCACTCGGCGTCGAGGACGAGGCCGCGTTCGGCGTTGCCGAGCGCTTGCGCGCCGAGATGGCCGGGCCGCCCGGCCAGGATGGTGATCCGGTAGCGGCGTCCGGTCTGGTAGACGGTGAAGACGAACGAGCCGTCCACCGGGTCCTGATAGAGGTACGGGCCGCTGAACGGCGTCAGCACCGGGTCGGCTGCCAGCAGGCGGAGCCCGAGGCCGTCGCCGCGCACGCGTACCGTGTCGGCGTTCTCGTAGGCCAGGTCGATCCGGCCGTGCTCACCGGCCCAGGTGAGCTGGTACGGGGTGGCCGTGATCGCGGCGCCGGCCGTGGGGATCAGCTTCAGGATCGGGTGCATGCCCGTCTGATGGGAGACCAGGTGCACGTCCTCGGCGTAGATCTTCTCCGCCACGACGGGCGAGAAGCCGAACCATGATCCGCGGTAGCTGAACGGGATGTCCCGCAGGGAGAACACCGGGCCGGAAGCGGCGGCGGTCATGAAATGAGGGTCCCTTCTCGATCTTTGGCGGCTCCGGCGGTGACGTAGCGCTGGGCGATCACCAGCAGGACGAGGAGTTACGCGGCTGTTCTGACACGATGTCGAATCGATTCGTCGAATCGATTCGCTCGAACATAGGCCTGCTCTCTTGCCCACGTCAATGAGCAGCAGGGCAAGGATGCGGAGATGTTGTGAGACACGGGCGCGCGAGAAGGCCCGTCCCCGGCCCAGGATCGACCAGTCCACCACGGCAGGAACCGATTCGACATACGATGGTCCGCGATCGGCAGGTGCGGACGAGGAGCACGGTGAACATCGGAGAGATCGCCAAGCGGGCGGGCGTGTCACGCAGCACCGTCTCCTACGCGCTCACCGGCAAGCGCCCGGTGTCGGAAGAGACCAAGCGCCGCATCCAGGCGGTCATCGACGAACTGGACTACCAGCCCAACGCCTCGGCCAGGGCGCTGAAGGAGGGCCGCACCCGCACGATCGGCCTCGTCATACCGCCGGCCGGCCGGCGCCTGACCGACATGCAGCTCGGCTTCGTGGCCAGCGTGGTCGACGCCGCCGCCCGTGCCGACCTGGACGTCCTGGTGTCACCTTCCGGCGGGGAGCACGACCGCTCCTTCGAACGGGTGGTGACCGGCAGGCGCGTGGACGGCGTCATCCTCATGGAGATCCGCCTGGAGGACGACCGGGTCACCCGGCTGCTGCAGAGCCGCCTGCCGTTCGTGGGCATCGGCCGCACCCGCCGCCCGGAGGAGATGTCCTGGGTGGACGTCGACTACGAGACGCTCATGGCCAAGTGCGTGCACCATCTGGCCGATCTCGGCCACCGGCACCTGGCCCTGGTCAACCGCAACGCCGAACTGGTCGCGGCCGGGTACGGGCCCGGCCACCGCGCGCGGGCCGGCTTCGACCGCGCCGTGGCCGAGCGCGGCCTCCAGGGAGTGCGGGTCTGCTGCGCCGATGACGCCCAGTCCGGGCAGACCTGCCTCCAGCAGCTCCTCGCCGAGCACCCGGAGCTGACGGCCATCGCCACCATCAACGAGGCGGCCGTCGCCGGCACGTATCGCGGGCTGGCGGAGGCGGGGCTGAACGTGCCTCGCGACTTCTCCATCGCCGGAGTGGCGGCGCAGCACTGGGCCGAGAGCATGCATCCGCCGCTCACCGCCGCCGACGTCCCAGCTGACGAGATGGGGGCCCGCGCCGTGGAGCTGCTGATCCAGCGCATCGCCGACCCCGGCGCTCCGCACCGCCATCTCCTGCTCGCCCCGCCCGTCTCGCTCCGCGGCACGACCGGCCCCGCCCGCCCTCGCACCTGACCCGATCGCCGGGACGCGTCGCACAGGTCTCCGGGTCCCGACCGCCGGCGACGGGACACTCGGCATGGCGCCGAACCGATTCGGTCAGGACCGCCGACAGCGCCTCCGGTTGGGGCGGAGTTGCTGCCGGCGCTGGAGTCCGGCGTTGGCGCATCCCCCGGCCCGGCGAGGTCGGGGCTACCCGCCGCTGCCCTTGACGGCGACGACGTCGATCTCCACGAGAATTCCGCCCAGGCTGGACCCGGCGGTGGTGCGGGCGGGGCGTGGTTCGTCGAAGAACTCCCGGTAGGCCGTGTCGAAGCCGTCCCAGTCGTTGTCGATGTCGGCCAGGTGCGCAGTCACCTTGACGACGTCCCGCAGGTGCGAGCCCGCGGCCACCAGCGCGGCCGCGACGTTGCGGAGCGTCTGGCGGGTCTGCTCGGCGACGTCCGCGCCGGCGATCGCTCGGGTCACCGGGTCGACCGGTCCGAAGCCTGCGGTGTAGACGAGGTCTCCGACCACGACGGCCTGGGAGTAGGCGCCGCGCGGAGGCGGGGCCTGGTCGGTGTGGATGCCCACCTTCTTATGGTCTGTCATGTGCAAGTCCTTTCGATGAGTCTCGCCTAGAGCACCAGGGAGACCGCGTCCTGGAAACCGTCGCCGCCCGACTGAGGAGTGCCGGACCACGGGTTCCCGGAGGTCGCGCCGGTGGAGGCGTAGATGGACAGCGCGCCTGAGGCGGTGCCGGCGACGAGGTCCGGCCCCGAGCCGCCGGTGACGTATCCGAGGTTGAGCGATCGCGTTCCGGCCCAGTCGCCCGGGATCGCGAGCGGATCCGTCGACGCACCGGTCCGGAAGACCCACAGGGATCCGTCGTTCTCCAGGTCCACGAGGTCGGCGATGCCGTCGCTGTCCACATCGCCGAGGGCCAGGCGGGTGGCCGTCTGCCAGTTGCTGCCGGCCCACGCGCGCGGCTCCCACGGGAAGTCGGTGGTGGACGCGTTGCCGGGGTAGGCGTACAGGTCACCGGTGTCGTCGCGGCCGACGATGTCGGCGAGCCCGTCGCCGGTGACGTCCCCGACCATCAGGTGGTTGAAGATGTTCCAGCCGATCCCGCCGCTGTAGCGTGCGGTCCAGTGCGGAGCGGTCGCGGAACCGTTGTTGAGGTAGATCCACAGGGTGCCGTTCGAGACCCGGCCGTCGACCGCGAGCAGGTCCTGGAGGCTGTCGCCGTTGACGTCGCCGAGGAGCACCTCTGAGGCGAAGCCCCAGTCGGTGCCGGCGCTGACCCGGGAGGGCCACGGGTTGCCGGTGGCCGCCCCGTTGTTCGGCAGGAGCCAGAGGTCGCCGCTGCGGGCGACCCGGGCCACCAGCTCCGGGCTGCCGTCGCCGTCGATGTCGCCGGTCACGACTTCCAAGGCGTACGTGAAGCCGTCACCCGCCGGGATGCGTGTCGTCGCGGACCACATGCGGCCCGTCGTGGAACTCTGCCAGGGGTGGATCCACAGCTTGCCGGAGGTGTCGCGCGCGATCAGGTCCGGGTGCCCGTCGGCGGTGACGTCCGCCATGGACAGCTGGTCCGAGGCGTTCCATCCGCTGGGGCTCCCGTTGACGATCGACGTCCAGAAGTTCGTCGACGTCGAGCCGTTGTGGGGATAGACGAGGATGGCGCCGTTGCCGTCGCGCGCGACGACCTCGGGACGGCCATCGCCGGTGACGTCGCCGAGCATCAGCATCTGGGCGAGGTTCCAGCCGGTGCCCGACCAGATCGGTGACCACGTCCACGGATTCGACGTCCCCGAGCCGTCACCCGGGTACACCAGGAGGGTGCCGTTGGCGGAGGAGGGGTCTCGCACCAGCAGGTCGGCGTGTCCGTCGCCGGTGACGTCGCCCGCAAGGATCTTGTCGGCGACGTTCCATCCGGTGCCGGCGGCGAACCGGTCCGGCCACGGGTCGTCGGAGCCCGAGCCGTCGTTGGGGTAGACCCACAGCGTGCCGGCGTCCGCGGCGGGGTCGCGCGCGATGACGTCGGCGCGCCCGTCTCCGGTGACGTCGGCCAGGAGCAGGAAGTCGGCGAACGTCCAGCGCGGAGAGGTCGCCACGTACGTCGGCTCCCACGGATCGGACGTGGTGGCCCCGTTGCCGGCGTAGACGCGTAGCGATCCGGCATCGGCGCTGGGGAGCTGGACGACCAGGTCGGCGCGTCCGTCACCCGTGACGTCATGGGCCGCCGGTGTGGCCGCCGTCGCGGTTCGGGACTTCCGTGCGGGCCTCTTGGCGGCCTTCGCGGACCTGATGCGGCTGACGTCCCACGTCTTCGACCTCACCGAGGCGGGAGCGCGGTCGCTCGGCGGCGCTGCCTGCGCGGGCGGAGTGGCGGCGAGAAGGGAGAGGAGGGCCAGGGCGGAGGCGGTGACTGCCGCGGTCGAGGACCTCATCAGAGCACGACCTCGTGGCCGGCGCGGTACGTCTTGCCGTTGACACTGATGCGCTTCAGAGCGGGCAGCGGCGGGGTCTCGACGACCACGCGCTTGGGTTTGTGATGCCAGTCGCCCCGGAACTCCACCGCGAGGGTGTCACGATGCAGCTTCATGTGCAGCGTCACCGGGCCGAACGTGGTCGGGACCTTCTCGAAGCGGGTCTGCTTGTCGGAGGAGAGCCACTCGAGCGGGCAGAGCCGGAGCAGGTGCAGCTCGTCCGCGACGAGGCTGTCGTCGATGACCGAGTGGATGAGCGACCAGGTGATGATGGGGTGGGAGAAGAGGTTGCCGTAGATGGCGTTGCGATGCTCGCTGGAGATGTACGTGTCCTGGGACAGGCCGCCCGTGAGCAGGCCGTACATGCCTTCGAGGTAGTGTGCCCGGTCCCCCAGCCGCCAGCTGTGGAACATGTTCCAGCTGTAGCACGGCTCGCTGGAGGACTGCTCGTGGTCGAGGACGGCCCGATAGAGCGCGTTGTGGTGCGCCGGGTCGAAGAGGCGGTGGTTCGGACCCACGCGGAAGAACTCGACGAAGGACTTCATCAGCGGATCGGACGCCGGCATCAGCCCGGCCCAGACCGACATCAGCGCGCCGGTGTCGAGCATCGTGAAGTCGTCCCACACGCCGTCACCCGCGAACTGGGGCTTGAAGACCGGCCATTGCCCGCCCTCGGCGTCGGTCCACTTCTGCGACCTGTCGGCCAGGTCGTGAACGGCCTGGACGAAGGTGGCGCGGAAGCTCTCGGCGAACTCGGCGAACTCCGCCGCCCGGGGATGCCCGAGACGCCGCAAGAGCTCGACGGCCGAGGTGAATCCCTTGTAGGTGAAGCACTGGCTGATGAAACCCTGGGTCTCGGCGCCCTCGTCCGTGGAGTGCCCGGGTGGCATCAGGCCCTTGACACCGTCGTGGTTGGTGAGCGCGCAGGCCTGGACGACGTACTCGCAGGCCTTCACGATGACGTCGAGCCATTTGTCGATGAACGCCGGGCGGTCGGTCAGCAGCGCGTGCACCGACAGGATCTCCATGATGGCGCCGTGGTCGCTCATCCAGTCGATGGCCTGCAGCGTCTTCGGGGTGGACAGGTAGCCGGGGTAGGTCCCGCCGGCGAAGACGGACCCGGGCGGCGTCCTTGTCCCCTGGGTGGCCTTGTAGATCTCGATGTGCTGCTCGACGACGTCGTGGTAGCCGAGCCTGTCCAGGAACATGTGGCTGACCATGGAGGTCGGCGTGCTCCACAGGACGTCGTAGGCGTACGAGCCGGACAGGAAGGTGAACATCCCGGTGTCGGGGCTCTTCTCCGCGACCACCTGGGCGAGCTGCGGACCGCGCCGTACGACCTGGTTGATGTAGTTCTCAGGGGTCTCGATCCTGGCGACGGTGGTCGCGCGCTCCTTCCAGAACCCCTGGCACTGGGCGAGTGCCCCGTCACGTCCGATCTCCGCCTCGGCCTTGGCGTCGGCGAGCTGCTGGGGCAGCATCGGGATCAGCACGTCCACGTGGGCGCCGGCCACGACGGGCAGGCCGAGGCGTAAGTCGTAAACGCCCTTGACCTTGGAGTTCTCGGTCATGGCGATCGATCCCTGGTCCGCCGTGACCACCATGACCCGGACGTTGCCGTCGCCGTCGGTGATCGGCACCGTCAGGGGTTTGCCGGTGGGGTTCCACACCCGCTGCATCGTGAGCCCTCCGACGATGGGGGCGGTCTCGGGGAACACAGTGAGCGGTACGCCGTTCTCGTCCTGAAAGGGACCGGAGGGCTTCATGTACGAGCCGCTGAGCCAGAGCTGGAACGTGAAATCCTTGGGGGCGTTCAACGGGTCGACGTAGACGACCTCGAAGCGGGTCCACGCGTAGATCGGTTCGACGGCCGTCTGGACGGGGCCGCCGCCGGGCACATGGGCGAACACGCTCTGCCGGATGACGAGACCTTCGTGGCGCCGGTGCTCGGTCCACAGGACGGGCGCGTCGCTCTCCTCCACCCAGCCCTGCCTGCCGTAGCCGAGGTCGTCGTCCCAGACCTCGTGCACGGAGGTCGGGAAGTCCCGGAATCCCCCGCCCCGCAAGGGCATCACGACGGTCGTCTGGAAGTTCTTCCCGTGGTACGGGTCGGTGTTGGGCTTCGCCGACAGGACCCAGCTCGGGTCGCAGATGAGGGATCCGTTGTAGACGCAGTTGAACCGGAACAGATGCCCTTTCCAGCCGATGGGCGTCCACACGTTGCGCTGCGGCAGCCACCAGCGCTTGGCGCGTTCGATGGTGGGTTCGGGTTCGGACGCCGCCAGTGGGGTGGGCACGAACGTGTCGGCGTGCGCGCTCGTGAGCGGGGTGGTCAGGGGGGTGACGGCGGCCAATGCGCCTCCGGTGACGGCTCCGCCGGTCAGCAGAAGCATTCGGCGCCTGGACGGTTCTCTCACGTGGGACGGCCTCCTCGAACGGCATGCGGACAGCGCCGGTGTCGGATGTGCGTTATTTTCGACATTTGGAAGATATATCCGGAGTGTCGATAATGGGACACTGTGACACCGGCGTCCGAGAAAGGCAAGGGCCTGCTTCACCGGCCTCAACGGACCGCCGTTCCGTCCGGGAGGTCGAGCGGGCACGTCGCCGAGCGGTTCGCGAACGGCCCGCAGTCAGGCGGCGCCGCCGAGGGCGGAGACGGGAAAGGCCTACCGCGGCGATGGCGTCGCCGGGTTCGCCCTCACGCAGGCGGATGATGGCGACAACGCCGGAGACGGTTGATCCCGGGTACTTTCGATCAGCGCTCACAGATCTCATTCTTTCGATATAGTGAAAGTATTATCGGGATCTCAGAAAGTTGTGCCTCGGGGAATGAGGTCACGTTCCGATGGGCGACCACCGACGTCGGTGCTGCGCAACGCAAGGGAAACAACGAGCCGAAAGGTAGGGCTGGTCGATGTCTGATGGTGGCCGCGGGCCGGAGCGCCCGGCGTCTCCGGGGGTGGACCGCACGCTGACCGTTCTGGAGCAGCTGGTGACGGCCGAAGAGGGCCTCACGCTGACGGCGCTGGCCAAGGTGACCCGTATACCGCTGGCGACCTGCGCGAGCATCGTCTACACCCTGGAGCATCGGGGATACGCCACCCGCAAGGTGATCGGGCGCAGCCATTTCTGGCGCCCCACGCTGCGGCTCTACGGCCTGGCCAGCCAGCTGGTCCGCAAGGTCGACCTGTCGCAGATCGCGATCGCCGAGATGCGGGCCCTGGCCGAGGAGCTGGGCATGCCGGTGCACATCGGGGTCCTGGACGGGGCCTCGGTGGTCTACGTGGCCAAGGCCGCGACGCCGGGCTTCATCCAGTTCGACACCTACCCGGGCAAGGTCGCGCCCTTCGACCTGACCGCGCTGGGCCGGGCCATCGCGGCCCATCTGCCCGAGGACGAACTCGCCGTCCTGCTGCCGCACCTGAGCGCGGGGCAGGGGCCGCGGGCGCATGGCTCCAGCCCGGAGGCGTTCAAGAAGCTCCTGGAGAGGGTGCGCACCGACGGCTACGCCGTCGAGGAGGAAGAGGAGCAGGCCGAGATCTCCTGCCTGGCCGCGCCGTGCTTCAACGCGGAGGGCCGGGTCGCCGGGTCGGTCGGGGTCACCGGCTTCGCCCGTGACCTCGTCGGAGACAGGCGTGACGCGGCCGCGAGGGGCGTCGTCCATCTCAGCATCGTGATCTCCCGGCGGCTCGGATGCCGGCCCGGGGCATTGCCATCGGAGCTCGACGGCTCCTATGATTCGGCTTATCGGAAATAAATACGATATATCGAAGGATGTTGGATGGGGTCGGTAACTCTGCGCTGGTCCGAAACGGATCGCGACCAGCTGAGACGGCACCTGGCCGAGGCCGTCGTCATCATCCCCGTCGGTGCGACCGAGCAGCATGGCCCGCACCTGCCGACCTCGACGGACGCCCTGATCGCCGGCGCGGTCGCCGGCGGCGCCGCGACGGCGGCGGCCGGGCGCAGCGTCAGGCCGCTGATCGTCGCCCCCACGATCGCCTGGGGAGCGTCCGACCACCACCTGCCGTACGGCGGAACGCTCTCCCTGTCACCGGAGACCCTGCTCGCGGTGATCTGCGACCTGCTCCGCTCGATCGCGGCACAGGGCGGCCGGCGGGTGGTCCTGCTCAACGGGCACGGCGGCAACATCGGCGTCTGCCACGCGGCGGCCGCCGCGGGCTCGACCCGGTTCGACCTGGCCGTCGCCCACCTGGACTACTGGCGGCTCGCCGGCACCGAGGGCGAGCCGCCCGTGCCGGGACACGCCGGGGAGTTCGAGACCTCGATGGTCATGGCCCTGCGGCCGGAACTCGTCGGCCGGCGCGAGCCCAGGGCCGAGGTGCCGGAGGTCCCGTCCGTCCCGGGAGTGGACCTGCACTCCGCCGCCGTGTGGCGCCGGATCGACGGTTTCACCGACCGTCCCGAGCTGGCCGGAAGCGCGGACGGCGAGCGCCGGCTCAAGGACGTCGTCGGCCGGGCGGCGGACCGCCTGGTGGAGCTTGCGAGCATGCTGTGATCGACTTCCACACCCACACCCCCGCGTGGCGTACCGCGAGCTGGCTGGGAGGCGTCCCCTTCGGCGCGGACGAGTTCGTCGCCTTCATGGACTCGGCCGGCATCGAGCAGGCCCTGGTCCTCAGCCACGACGGCCTCTTCGACGCCACCCCCGAGGCCAACGACGACCTCGCCGCGTTCGTCGGGCGGTATCCGCGGCGCCTCATAGGTTTCGGGACCGTGCACCCGCGCCGCGCGGACGCCCCCGCGGAGGTCGACCGGATGCTCAACCGGCTCGGACTGCGCGGTCTCAAGCTGCATCCGTGGCTGCAGGGTTTCAGCATGCACGAGCTCGCGCTCGACCCGATCTGCGAGGTCCTCGCCCAGAGCGGCGGCATCCTGCTCAGCCATGACGGGACACCGCCGTACTCCACGGGCGGCCAGATCGCGGCCCTGGCCCGCCGCCACCCCTCGCTCCCGGTGGTCCTGGGGCACGGCGGCCTCCACGACACCTGGCGTGAGGCGCTCGCCGCGACCATCGAGACCCCGAACCTCTACATCTGCATATGCGGCACGCCGCCCTACGCGGCCCGCGAGATCCTCTCCCGGGCGCCCTCCCACAAGGTCCTGTTCGGCACCGACGCCGGCCTGTCGGACCGCAAGAGCCAGGATTACGCGGTGGCCCGGGTGGCCGAGATCGACGGATGGGGAATCAGCGACGAGCAGCGCCGGGCGATGCTGGTCGACAACCCCCGCGCCCTGCTGGCGGCGGGGCGGTGAGGCCGACCATCGCCGCGATCCACACCGCGGCGATCAGCCTGGAGGCGCATCCTGACCTCGTCGTCACCGGGGCCAAGGGGACCCACGCCCGTTCGCACTTCCTGCTGGTCCGCGTGGTGACCAGCACCGGGGTCGAGGGGTACGGCGAGGTCAGCGCGACGCCCCTGTGGAGCGGCGAGGACGGCGTCAGCGCCGCCCATTTCATCCGCGAGATCCTCGGCCCCGCCCTGGTCGGCCGGCCGCTCATGCCCGTCGGCGGGCTGGAGCTCCTGATGGACCACCTCCTCGCGGGCAACCCGTTCACCAAGGCGGGCGTGTCCATCGCGCTGTGGGACGCGTTCGCCAGGACCCTGGACGTCCCGCTCGCCGCGGCGCTCGGCGGCCCGTACCGCGACGAGATCCCGATCAAGCTCTCCCTGTCCGGCGACGGGGCGGCGCTGGACACCGTCTTCCGGGCCGCGACGGCGGCCGGGTTCCGCGCGTACAAGGTCAAGGTCGGGCTCGGCGTCGAGGGCGACCTCGCCCGCGTCACCCGGGCCCGCGAGCTCGCGGGCCCGGCGGCCTTCCTCGGGGCCGACGCCAACGGAGGGTGGACGCGCAGCCAGGCCGCCCGGGCGATCCCCGCTCTCGCCGAGCGGGGCGTCGCGTTCGTCGAGCAACCGGTCGCGCCGGCCGATCTGGCGGGCATGCGGCAACTGCGCGCCCTCGGCCTGCCGGTGGTCGCCGACGAGTCCGTCTTCGGCCAGGCCGACCTGACCGCGCTCGTACGGGCGGAGGCCGCCGACTGCGTCAGCCTCTACGTCGGCAAGAGCGGCGGCCCGGGACGTGCCGTGGCGATGGGGCAGCTCGCCGCGGCCTTCGGCATCGACACGCTCCTCGGCTCCAACGGCGAGCTGGGGATCGGCGCCGCCGCGCAGCTCCACGTCGCCTGCGCGCTGCCGGCGCTGTCGGTGGAGTTCCCCTCCGACATCATCGGCGCGCACTACTACGCCGAAGACATCCTCGACGAGCCGCTGGACAGTGACGGCCGTCGCGTCAAACTCGGTGACTCGCCCGGACTGGGCGTCCGGCCGCGAGCAGACCTGATGAGGGAATTCCGATGATCGTCGATGTGCACGCCCACACGCCCACCCACCGTGACGCGGTGCCGGACGGGGAGGCGCGCGCCTTCACCTCCTGGCGCACCGACCGTGCCGTGGTCACCACGAACACCTGGGCCGACTTCGACAGCGCCATGTCCGACGCGGACGTGGCGATCGTCTTCAACATCGCGGTGGCCGACCCGGCCGGCACGACCGGCATCCCTCACGACCCGGAACGGACCAACGACGCGACCGCGGAGTTCGTGGCGAACGATCCGGCCCGCCGCATCGGGTTCATGTCGGTGGATCCCACCGCGCCGGACTGCTTCGAGGAGGCCGAGCGATGTCGTGAGTTGGGGCTCGTCGGCGTCAAGCTCGGCCCCAACTACCAGAACTTCGACCCGCTCGGGGCGCCCGCGCGGGCCTTCTACGCCTACTGCGAGCGGAACGCGCTGCCCATCCTCTTCCATCAGGGGGCATCGCCGATCCGCGCGGCGCCGCTGCGCTACACCTACCCGCTGGTGACCGACGAGGTGGCGCTGAGCTTCCCCGAGCTGCGCATCGTCATGGCCCACATGGGCCACCCCTGGGGCAAGGAGACCGTGGCGACGATCCGCAAGCACCCCCACGTCTACGCCGACGTCTCCTCCATCTACCTGCGGCCGTGGGTCTGCTACGAGTCGCTGCTCGCCGCCGTCGAGTGGGGGTGCACGCACAAGCTGCTGCTCGGCTCGGACTTCCCGATCGCCAACACCGGCGAGGCGATGGCGGGCCTGCGGGGCGTCAACACGATCCTTGAGGGTACGGCGCTGCCGCGCGTGCCGTCGGAACTCATCGAGCAGATCATTCACGCCGACGCGCTCTCCGCACTCGGCCTGACCGTGGGAGAACCCGTTGATCGTTGACGCGCACGTGCGGCTGGGGCGGGGACGCGAGGTCGCGCTCGAAGCCGATCAGCTGCTCGCGACCATGGATGCGCTGGGCATCGACGTGGCGCTGGTGGCGCCGGACGAACGCTGCATCGCCTACGACAACCGGGCCGGCAACGAGCATGTCGCCGCGGCGGCGGCCGCGTCAGAGGGGCGGCTCATCCCGTACGCGGTCGCCAATCCGTGGCGCGGACGGGCGGCCCTGGACGAGCTCGAACGTGCCAGGGACGCCGGCGCGCGCGCCCTCAACGTCGACAGCGTGCTGCAGGGCTTCGACCTGCTCGACGGGCTCCTCGACCCGCTGCTGGACTTCGCGGCCGATGCGGGCTGGCCCGTCTACGTCCGGACCGGCACTCCCCCGAGTGCGCTGCCGCTGCCCCTGGCCGCCCTGGCGAGGCGCTGGCCGGGGACGCCGTTCGTGATGGGCCGCAGCGGCGCCACCGACTTCTGGATCGACGCGGCGCCGGCCCTTCGCCACGCGCCGAACCTCTACGGCGACACCAGCTACGCACCGTGGGACACCGTCCTGGTCGAGCTGGGCCGGGATCCGCAGATCGGCCCCTCGCGGCTGGTCTTCTCCACGGACGCGCCCTACACCGTCCCCTCCTCCGAGCTGCGCCGCGTGCTGGACTGGCCGGTCGACGACGACGCCCGGCGCGATGTGCTCGGCGGCACGATCCTGCGCCTGCTGGATCCCGCTCTCCACTGACGATCCCCGGCAAGCCTCTTGCCGCGAACAGACCTCGGCACCTGACGCCCATGTTGCAGAAAATATCTTCAGCATTTCGAAAATAAGGAGCGCGAATGCACATTCGCACCGGTACCTCTCCCGCGGCGGGTCCCCTGGCCGGCGCCTACGGGGACGCCTCGGACCTGGTACGGGGGATCTCGCCCGTTCTGGAGGTCCCGTTCACCGACGCCGGAGACGTCGACCAGGAGGGATTCGGCCGTGTCGTCGACCACGTCCTAGGCACGGGCGTGACGAGCGTGATGTTCCCCGGCTTCGCCTCGGAGTTCTACAAGCTCACCGAGGAGGAACGCCGCGAGCTGACCGGGATCCTCCTGCGGCGCACCGCCCACCGCGACGATGTCGCGGCGATCGTCGCGGTGCAGGACCACACCACCCGCATGGCCGTGGCCAGGGCACTGGAGGTCGTGGCCGCCGGGGCTGACCTGATCAACCTCTTGGCGCCGCACTTTCTCAACCCCCCGCGCCGCGCCCAGGTCGAGCATGTGACGGCGGTGCTGAGCGCGGTCGCGCCGACCCCGGTGGTCCTGCAGTACGCCCCCACCGAGACGGGAACCAGCCTCGACGCCGCCACCATCGCCGACCTGGTGCGCGCCCACCCGAACCTCCGGCTGATCAAGGTGGAGTCCAGCCCGCCCGGGCGGCTCATCGGCGAGCTGGCCGCCCTCGACCCGCCGGTGACCGCCCTCGAAGGCTACGCCGGCGTGCAACTGCCCGACGCCTGGCGGCGCGGCGCGGTCGGCAGCCAGCCCGGATGCTCCTTCACCGAGATCTACGTCGAGATCTGGCGCCGGCTCACCTCGGGCGACGAGGCCGGCGGTGAGGACCTGCACCGGCGGCTGCTGCCCTACATCTCGTACTGGATGCTCGACACCGAGCTCATCATCGCCGCCGAGAAGCAGATCTCGTTCCGCCGGGGCCTCATCGACAGCCCCTACTGCCGCAAGCCCGCCCACGTGCTCGACGCCGAGGAGCTCCGCCGCATCGAGGTCTTCCTCGAGGAGTTCGCCGACCTCCTGCCCGACCTGTCAGGGCGGGACCGAGCCATGGGACGGACATCTGCCCAGGCGGCCCCCGAACCCGACAGCACTGAGGATGGAGGTCCGCGGTGAAGGTTGCACTCAAGTTAGTGGCCGGATTGGTCCTGGTTCCCGGCCTGGCGCTGACCGCGTGCGGCGGAGGCGGCGCCGGACGGCCCGCCGCGAAGGCGCCCGACGCCAAGACCTGGCAGCAGGACATCAAGGGCGGGCCGATCGAGGTCGGCGTGCTTCCCGCCGTCGGGACCCCGTCGCTGACGTTCCTGGAGGACGTCGCCGCCGGCATCGAGAAGGACTACGCGGGCGCCGACCTGAAGATGACCTTCGCCAACACCAAGGCCCGTCCGGCCCTGGAGCAGAGGTGGCGCGCGGGCGACGCGCTCGACGTCGACTACACGATGTTCGACGGCACCAACCCGGCACTGCTCGACTGGGCCGACGAGGGCGCCCTGCTCGACCTCAAGCCCTACCTGGACCAGGTCGACACGGACACCGGCAAGCCGTGGCTGGACCAGTTCAGCCCCGCGGTCAGGCAGTTCATGGAGCATCCGGCGACCAAGAAGATCTACGGCGTTCCCTCCGAGCTGTCCCTGCAGGTGCTGTTCTACAACGCGGCGCTGTTCAAGAAGAACGGCATCACCCCGCCCGCCACCTGGGACGACCTCACCACGGCCGCCGACCGGCTCAAGGCCGCCGGGGTGGACCCGATCGCGGTCACCGGGCTGTTCGAGCCCTACATGGGCATGTGGAGCGACAATCTCTGGTTGCGCACCGTCGGGTACGACAAGGCGCACGGCGTCCTCACCGAGGGCAAGGGGCACATCACCGACGACCCGGGGTTCCTCAAGGGCCTGCAGCTGCTCCAGGACCTCCGTGACAGGAAGTCCTTCCTCCAAGGGTTCGAGGGCACCGACTTCACCGCGGCCCAGGCCCAGTTCTTCCAGGGCAAGGCCGGCATGATCCTCATGGGCAGCTGGCTCGTCAGCGAGATGGCCGACGTGATACCCGAGGACTTCGAGCTGGGCGTCCTGCCGTTCCCGACCGTGCCCGGCGGGACCGGCGACGAGGCGAGCATGCTCGCCACCGCCCAGTTGATGTCGGTGTCCGCTGCGAGCGAGAACATCCCGCTCTCGCTGGAGTGGATCCACCGCGTCACCAGCGCGGAGACCCAGACCCGCAGGGCCAAGGAGATCGGCGAGGTCTCCGCGGTCAACGGAGTGCCGAGCCCTCCCGGCCTGCCCGGCATCTCCGACATCGTGACCAAGGCCGACCGGCTCCAGGCGAGCTACTACGGCCTGCTGGAATCCAAGGCCAAGGACATCGTCTACCCCGAGATCGCCAAACTCCTGTTCGGCAAGCAGGACGCCCAGCAGACCCTCGACAACCTCGACGCGGGACTCCGCCGGGTCCACGGCAACTGAACCCCCTCCGCCCACGCCACGGGGCTCCTCACCCGCGCCGGAGTCCCGTGGCGGCGCAAGAACCCGGGAGGCCACATGCACAAGGCAGCACAGCGACGCATCATCATCCCCTTCCTCATGCCCGCGCTCGCGCTGCTGGGGATCTTCTTCATCTATCCGCTGGTCAAGACGGTGGACCTGTCGTTGAACGAGTTCTCGCGCACGGGAATGATGCGGTTCGTCGGGATCGAGCAGTATCGCCTGCTGGCAGGAGATCCCGCCTTCTTCAACTCGCTCAAGAACACCTTCCTCATGACCCTCATCGGCAGCTGCATGCTGTTCCCGCCCGCCATGGCGATCGCCTGGGCCCTGTCACAGCGGATCCACGGCGAACGCTTCTTCAGGTTCGTGGTGTTCGCCCCCGTCGTCCTGTCGGTCGCCGTGGTCTCGCTGATGTGGAAGTTCCTGTACCACCCCACTCTCGGGCTGATCAATCCCGCGCTGAAGTCCATGGGGCTAGGCGCCCTGGCCAAGACCTGGCTCGGCGACCCCGCGACCGCGCTGGCCGCCGTGACCTTCGTGTCCGTGTGGCACGGCATCGGCATCTGGATCGTGCTCCTCTGCGCGGGCTTCGAACGCCTTCCCGCCGATGTCCTGCAGGCCGCCCGCATAGACGGCGCGGGCGAGTGGCGGGTGTTCCGGAGCATCATGCTGCCGATGATGCGCGACCTCCTGCGCATGCTCGCCATCCTGTGGGTGGTCCAGAGCCTGCAGACCTTCGCCTTCGTCTACATCATGACCGCAGGCGGCCCCTTCGGCTCGACCGACACCGTCGGCACCCTGATGTACCGCGTCGCCTTCGATCGGGCCGACTTCGGCTATGCCGCGGCCATCGGAGTCGTCCTCGTGCTCGTCATGCTGACGGTGGCCAAGCTCCTCAACAAGGTGATGAAGCGCGATGACCTTCAGTACTGACCTGGCCGAACATCCCGGGCCCCCAGGCCACGCGGCCCCTCCCCCGGCGCCCGCCCGCACCCGGCGGCGCGCGGCCGCCCCGCCTCGTCCCCGCGCGCCCTTCCGCCCGCACCACCTCTTCTTCTACCTGCTGCTCGGCGTGGTCGCGTTCTCCTCGGTCAGCGCCTACGCCTGGGTCTTCAACGTGTCCATGAAGACCAACAGCGAGTTCATCTCCTCGCCTCCATGGCAGATCGCCGAGTCCTGGCACTGGGACAACTACGCCAACGCCTGGGACCGCGCCGACATCGGCCTGTTCTTCGGCAACAGTGTGATCATCAGCGTCGTCTCGACCCTGATCGGCGTGGTGCTGGCCGTGTTCGCCGCCTATCCCCTGGCCCGGATCGCCTTCAGGTTCAGCGGTGTGGTGCTCAGCGTGTTTCTGCTCGGACTGATGATCCCGTGGATGGTCACCTTCGCGCCGCTCTACCTCATCATGCAGGATCTCGGCCTCGTCGACAGCCAGGCCGGGCTCATCCTCGTCTACGCGACCTACAACCTGCCGTTCAACGTCTTCGTCCTGGTCGGCTTCATGAAGACCCTGCCGTACGAGCTGGAGGAGGCGGCGGCGATCGACGGGGCCGGTCCGACCCGCACGTTCGTCTCGGTGATCCTCCCCCTCATGGGCCCCGGGCTGGCGTCGGTCGCCATCATCAGCTTCCTGCAGAACTGGAACGAATTCTTCTACGCCTTGCTGCTCATCCACTCGCCGGAGAAGATGCCCCTGCCGCTCGGGCTGTTCCAGCTGGGCCAGGCCGCCGACTACGGCACCAACTGGGCCACGCTCTTCGCCGGGATGGTGATCACGGTCACCCCCGTCCTGCTGGGCTTCGCCGTCCTTCAGAAGCAGATCACCAAGGGCCTGACGGCCGGCGCGCTCAAAGGCTGAGCCGCCGCCGGGAGAGGGGAATCCATGTCACGTCAACCCCGGGACGCGGCCTCGCCGCGCCGCGCGCTGATCACCGGCGCGGGCGGAGGGATCGGCGCGGCGATCGCGCGGGTCCTCCACGCCGGCGGCGCCATGGTGATCGTCACCGACACCGACCTCGACGCGGCGCGCGTGGTCGCGGACGGGATCGAGGGCGCCGAAGCCGTTCACCTCGACGTGCGCTCCGAGCAGTCCGTCCGGACGGCGATCGGCTCCGTCACCTCGCGCCACGGCCCCCTCGACATCCTCGTCAACAACGCCGCCGTGTGCAGCAACCTGGACTTCGAATCCGTGCCCGAGCCGGTCTGGTCCGCCGACGTGGACGTCGTCCTCGGCGGGGCGATCCGCCTGTGCCAGGCGGTTCTGCCGGGCATGCGTGAGGCCGGGCGCGGAGCCGTGGTCAACGTGGCCTCCGTCAACGGGCACCGGTACTTCGGCAACGACACCTACAGCGCGGCGAAAGCCGGGCTGCTCAACCTCACCCGGGGCCTGGCCGTGCAGTACGGCCCGTACGGCGTGCGCGTCAACTCGGTGTCACCCGGCACGATCGCCACCCCGATCTGGGAGGAGCGGCTCGCGACCGATCCGGACGCTCTGGACAGGGCGGTCCCGTGGTACCCGATGGGACGGGTCGGCACCGTGGACGACGTCGCCGAAGCGGTCGCCTTCCTGGCGGGCGACCGCGCGTCGTGGATCAACGGGATCGACCTGCCCGTGGACGGCGGCCTCCTGGCCGGAAGCCGGGCCATGGCGGTGGACATCGGCGCGGCCGTCGTCGACACCGGGTGGCCTCCGCCCGCCGTGCGGCGGACCGGTGACGGGATCCGGGACGGCGGGTAGGGGGACCGCCGAGGGCTCTGGGGTGTCCGTGGCTCCACCGGAGCGTTGGCAGGAACGGTCATCGATTACACACTGGAGGTGACCACCGGCGCCGCCGGACGGATGACGAAGGCTCTGGATTGTGGTGAAGGCGTGTGGCTGGAGATCGGATGCTTCTCGATCACGGCGAACCCACACTCGACTTCCGCGTCCTCGGACCGCTGCAGATCCTGAAGGCGGATCGGGAGGTCCCGCTCCCCGGCCAGTACGTGCGCCGCCTGCTGGCCGTGTTACTGCTGGCCGCGGGCACGCCGGTCGTCGAGGAACGGCTTGTGCACCATGTCTGGGAGGCCGCCCCCCACGATGTGCGTACCCTGCGGACCACGGTCTCGCGGCTCAGATGGTGGCTGCGCGAGGAGGCGGGGCTGGCGCAGGCCGTCAAGCACACCGGGACCGGATACGTCCTCCAGGTGGCGCCCGGCCAGGTGGACGCGGAGCGGTTCCTGCGACGGTGTCGGCTCGCCGCGCGCGGTCCCGACAGCGACGGCGGGCTGGAGTCGATCGTGGGGGCGCTGGGCGAGTGGCGAGGAGCCGTGCTGGAGGGAGCGCCCGGCCGGCTGCGCGAGCATCCCGCCGTCCAGCGGCTGGAGCGCGCGCGGGTGGCCTGCGCGTCGAAGGCCGCCGATCTGGCGCTGGAGCTGGGGAGGCCGGAGGCGGTCCTGCCGTACGTGCGGGACGTGGCGGCCGCCGCGCCGTACGACGAGCCGCTCCAGGCGCGCTTCATCAGGCTTCTCGGCGGGAGCGGACGCCGGGCGGAGGGCCTGCGCCACTTCGAGAAGGTGCGGCGGACCATCGCGGACGAGCTGGGAGTGGACCCGTCCAGCGAGCTGAGGGCCGCCCACGCGCTGCTGCTCGGCGACCCTCCTCCGGCCCACGAGCGCGAGCCGGCGGGCCACGAGCGTGCCGGCCACGACGCGGCGAGCCACGAGCGGGCGAGCCACGAGGCGTCGGGTCACGAGGCGGCGGGTCACGAGGCGGCGGGTCACGAGCCGCGGACGCCGGATCGCGCGGCGACGGCGGCCCGGCGCGTCGCCGCCGAGCTGCCGATGGACGTGGCGACGTTCACCGGCCGCACGCGCGAGGTCGGACGCCTGTGCGAGGCGCTGACCGCGCCCGGCCGCGGCGGCACGGTCATCGCGTCGATCTCCGGGGCGAGCGGCGTCGGCAAGTCGGCCCTGGCCATCCACGTCGCCCATCGCATCGCGGAGCGGTATCCCGACGGCCAGCTCTACATCAACCTGCTCGGTTCCACCCCCAACGCCAGACCGCTCGCGCCGGCCGCCGCGCTGGGCCGGTTGCTGCGCTCGCTCGGCATGGACGACCAGTCGGTCTCCGTCGAGGCCGAGGAGGGCGCGGGGCAGCTGCGGTCGCTGACGGCCGGCAAACGGCTGCTGATCGTGCTGGACAACGCGCTCGACGCCGCCCAGGTGCGCGGCCTGTTCCCCGGCGGCGGCTCCAGCGCCGTGCTGCTGACCAGCCGCAAGGTGCTCATGGAGCTCGACGGCGCCACCCATCTGCGGCTGGACCTGCCGTCCGAGCCCGACTGCGTGTCCCTGTTCACCCGCCTCATCGGCCACGAGCGGGCACGGGCCGACATGGCTGCGGTGGAGGCCGTCGTCCGGCTCTGCGGCCACCTGCCCCTGGCGGTGTGCATCGCCGCGGCCCGGCTCAACGCCCGCCCCACCTGGATCGTCCGCACGCTGGCGGACCGGCTCGCGACGGACCGGGACCGGCTGGCGGAGCTGCGCGCGGGCGACCGTACGATCCAGGCGAGCTTCGCGGTCGGCTTCAAGGAGCTCGACACCGAGCAGGCCAGGCTGTTCCGGCTGCTGAGCCTGCTCGCCAATCCCGACGTCGGCGTCGGCGTCGCCGCGGCCCTGGGCGGGATGACGGAACGGCGGACCGAGGACCTCCTTGACGACCTCGTCGACCTGCACATGGTCGAGAACCACGCCCCCGGCCGCTACCGCCTGCACGACCTGCTCCGGCAGTTCGCCTTCGACCGCGCCCAGGAGGAGGAGACCCCTCGCGACCGGGCCGACGCCTTGCGCCGGGTCCTGCACTGGTATCTGGCGACGGCGCGCACCGCGTGCGTGCGCGCCAACCCCGACGCCGCCTGGCGCACGGAGATCGGCCCGCGGGACGTCCGCCGGCAGGGCATGCCGCTGGACGACTGGCAGCAGACCCAGGCGTGGGTCGCGGAGGAGGCGACGACCTTGCCGCTGGTCCTGCGCAACGCCGTCGAGGAGCTGGACGGCGACGGCGCGTCGCTGGCGGTGGGGCTGGCCGCGGCCGCGTACCTGCCGCTGGGCTACCAGCGACGCTGGAAGGAGCAGCTGGCGCTGACCGAACTCGCGCTGGAGGCCGCTGCGCGGACCGGTGATCCGCTCCACCACGCGCTGGCCCACGGCGACCTGGGCGACGTGCAGTCGCAGCTGGGGCAGCCGGACGAGGCGATCGCGCACCTGACGGAGTCCTTGGAGGCCTACCGCGGGCTCGGGCACCTGCGGGGAGAGTCCTCCCAGCTGGACCGGCTGGCCGGCGCGTACGGCGTGCTCGGCCGGTTCGACGAGTCCATCCGTTATTACCAGCAGGCCCTGGCGCTCGACCGCCGGCAGGGCGACCGGTTCAACCAGGGGATCACGCTGAGCAACCTGGGGCTCACCTATCAGAAGGCCGGCCACTTCGACGAGGCGATCCGGGCGCACGGCGAGGCCATCGCCATTCTCCGCGAGACGGACAGTTCCTTCGGGCTGGGCAGCCTGCTGGGCAATCTGGCCGAGGCGCAGCGGCTGCGGGGCCAGCCGGAGCAGGCGCTCGTGCTGTACGAGGAGGCGCTGCGGGCCGACGGCGACGCCGAGCGGTCCGGCACCTACGACGAGGCGGAGCACTGGTGGGGTCTGAGCCGCTGTTACGACGACCTCGGCCGGCCCGAGCGGGCGCGGGAGTGCCGGCGCACCTCCGGAGCGATCCTCCACGACCTGGGGCTGATCGGCGCCGAGGAGAGGCGGCGGATCGACACGCAGGAGGCGCCGCCCACACCTGAGATCATCCGCAGGAACACCTGAACGGCGGTCACGAGGCCTGGTGCCCTCGGGCGGCGAGCTCCCGCAGGAACGACGAGATGATGCGGGCGCCGGCGCGGTCCTGCGTGAGGTTCTTGGCGCGGGCCCACGCGCGCAGCGCCTCCAGGTCGGCGATGCTCAGCGTGACGATGATCTGCTTCACCGACCCCGGGCGGTGCCTCCTGCCCTGGGCCGCGGCCAGTTGCTGGCCGCTGACCTCCGGGGCGCGGAAGTAGTCGACCTGCTGGGCGTTGGACATGCCGGCCACGTCGGCGGCGATCTGCCGGAGCCGCTCCTCGCCGACGCTCTCGCCGCCGAGATGGTCCTCGATCCTGAGCGCCGTCTTGAGGTCGATCTCGCCGTTCCTCACCAGGGCCTTCAGGGGCGGCCTGAGCCGGTCGAACTTGATGTACCGGCGGACCCTGCCGTAGGGCAGCCCGAACTTCTCCGCGACCGCCTTCACGGAGCCGTACTTGTGGTAGAGGTTCGTGCACGCGTCGATCAGGTCCAGCGTGCTGAGGTCGCGGCGCACGAGGTTCTCGCTGATCGACAGAGCGCTCGCGACGTCGTCGTCCGGCTTCTCCGCGATGATCGCCGCTGTGATGTCCTGGGCGCCGAGCTCGCGCATGGCGAGCCAGCGCCGCTGGCCGGCCAGGACCTCGTAGTGCCCCTCCCGGCCGGGGAGCGGCGCGACGATGATGGGTTCCAGCTGGCCGTGGACGCGGATGTTGTCGGTCAGCTCGGTGAGGTCCTCCTCGACGTCGCGGGTGCGCACCTGCTGCGCGCCCACCACGAGCCGGTCCAGCTTGATCTTCTCGACCCTGGCGATGGACACCACGGCGGGTTCCTCCTTCGGCGTCGGGGTCCTTCGCCAACGTCGCACGAGGCGTTGCGATTTCGGTGACAACCGGGTCACACCCGAGACACCGGGGTGTCGATCCGGTGACAACGCCGCGGTGGTCTTAGGAACACTCCGGCTATCGGGGGTTCTGCGGCAGCGCCAGGGACAGGTACTTCTCCTCCTCCGAGACCATCACGCCGGACCGGCAGCAGTCGTCCAGGAACCGCGTCACGGTCTCCAGCGACAGGTCGTGTCCCCGGTCCAGCAGCTGCTGGTGGACGCCCTTGCCGCTGCGGATGGTGTCGCCGCAGGCTTCGTACGCGTCGCCGCGCCACCCTTCGAGCACGGCCTTGCGCGGCCGTCCCGACCGCGTGTCGATGATGCTCAGCCGGCCGGGCAGGCGCCGGTAGAACAGGGTGGGCCGGTCCCGGCGTGACCAGGCGCGCTGCCATTCGGCCACCGCCGCGCTCACCAGGCCGTGCGCCTCGGGCGAGGCGGTGCCCTCGACCTCGCCGTCGAAGTAGTAGGCGATCCTGGCGTGGTCCAGGTCGGCCGGGTAGACGTGACCGTAGCTCGGCTGCGGACGCACGCCGGAGATGGAGAAGGACGCCGGGTCCGTGAAGTACGGGCTGAAGCGTTCGAGCCAGATGCCGTGCAGGGTCCGCGGCGGCTGCAGGTGGTGCAGGAGGGGCGAGATCTCGGCCTGCTCGGCGTAGTCGGCGTCCGACTCCCCGGGGAAGCCCGCCAGCAGGTGCCACTGCACGGCGATGCCGTAGTGGAGTGCCCACTTCAGCAGCCGGATGTTGATGAGCTTGGTCGAGCCCTTGCGCATGAGTTCCAGCAGGTGGGTGCTGAGGCTCTCGATGCCGGGCTGGATCCGCCGGATCCCCGCCCGGGCCATGAGGGCCAGCTGCTCCCTGCTGAGGTTGGCCTTGACCTCGAAGAACAGGTCGAGGTCCCAGCGCCGCTCGGCGAGCTCGGAGCAGAACGTGTGCAGGTACTTCATGTCGAGGATGTTGTCGGTGGCGTCCACGCTGGCCGTGGGGTACGTGCACAGCAGGTGCTCCAGCTCGGCCACGGCTCGCGGGCCGCTCTTGGACCGGTAGGCCATCCCCATCTTGTTCAGGCCGCAGAACGTGCAGTGGTGCTTGGCGCCCCACCAGCAGCCGCGCGAGAACTCGACGTGCAGCCGGACGTCGTCCCCGCCGAGGACCTGGGCCCTGTCGTAGCGGGCGAGGCCGGCGAAGTAGTCGCCGTAGTCCGGCACGGGGAGGCTGTCGAGGTCGCGGGTGCGCGCGGCCTCGCCCGGGTCGGGGCGGCCGGACCCGCGCCGGTGCACGCCGGGGATCGGATCGTCGGTCCCGGCGGCCAGCTGGTCGAGCAGCGCGGGCAGGGCGATGTCGCCCTCGCCGGAGACCACGTAGTCCAGCCACCAGAGCTTCTCCGCGTACGCGACGCCCATCCCGCCGTCGAAGTTGGCGCCGCCGAAGATCAGCGGCAGGTCGGGGAAGCGCGTCTTCAGCAGCCGTCCGAGCGCCAGCGACGCGTTGTTCTGCAGGAACGTGGAGGAGAACCCGACGGCGTCGTACGAGGCCCAGTCCACGCCCCGCACGACGCTCTCCAGCCAGGCGGGCAGGTCGTCCCGGCGGTAGGCGATCAGGCGGTCGGGGCCCTCGCTCCGCATCGCGGACCATCCCTCGGGGACCTCGGGGTACTCGGCGAAGTAGTCGTGGTCCGGACGGATGTCGCCGAAGGCCGCGTACGAGAACAGCCACTCGCCCAGCTGGCAGAAGTGGCCGGCCTGGTCGTCGATCTGCACGATCTGCTGATAGGTCTCGTCCCCGAGCCAGGCGGCCAGATCGAGGTTGAGATAGAGCACGTCGCAGTCGTGCCCGGACTTGCGCACCACCGACTGCAGCAGCCCGCACTGGATGGAGGGCATGTACGTCCAGGACCACGGCATGTTGACCAGGGCCACGCGCAGTCGCCGGCGCGCCGGCAGGCTGTGCTCCACTACGCTTCACCTCGCGCTCGGGTAGTCAGGGTGAGCAGTTCTCCCAGCCGGTCGGCGGGCGGCAGGCCGCCCTCGACGCCGAGAGAGAAGATCAGGCCCGACGGTGTGATCACCGCGTGCGCCGCGCCGGGCCGCGCCCTGCCCGGCTCGCCGAGCCAGGCGTCCATCGCCGCGCTGGTCACTCCGTCCTGGCGCAGCCGCAGGAAGTACGCCTCCCGCAGCTCGGCGACGTTCGTGAACTGCTCGACGTTCCCGAAGGGGATCTCGCGCAGCGCGACGCGGGTGAGCCGGCTCCGCGGTTCGCCTCCCGGGTCGCCGGGGACCAAAGCGGCCCCGAACTTCGCGAAGTAGAGCAAGGTGTGCGCGGTGTCGAGCCCGCCGACGAACGGCCGGCCGTCGGCCGTGCGCCTGAGCGCGGCCCGCCGGTCCTCACCGATCCGCCGGTCGTCGCCGCCGACCCAGTTGCCGGACCCGTCGGGGCGTTGCCGCCACGGCAGGTGGCGCCTGATGTCCTGCGTGGGCGGGAGGGGCAGCACCTCGACGCCGAAGGCGTCGGGGCGCCTGGCCACGATGGATCCGGGGGTGAGGGAGAAGGTGCCGATCGCGGCGAGCGACCACAGGTCCTGGTGGTCGAGGAGGAAGTCGTACGTGCGTTCCGCCTCGTCCGGTCGTTCCGTGGGGAACCCGGTGAACCCCATCATCTGAACGCCGATGTGGTGCTCCTTGAGATGGGCCAGGATGGCCGGCACCTGGGCCAGCTGGACTCCTTTGTCGATCAGGTCCAGCACGCGCTGGGACCCCGACTCGTAGCCGAAGGAGATGGCGACGCAGCCGGCGTTCCGGAGGTGCCGGGCCATGTCGCGCTTGGGGAAGGTGCGCTCCAGGCGGAGCTCCGCGCTCCACCGTATGGGGGTGGCGGACTCGCCCAGCGCCTCGCAGAGCGCGCGCAGATATCGCGGCGACATCGCGTCCACCGAGAAGTACACGGTCCTGCCGATGCCGGTTATGGCGCGGAGGTCGTCGAGGACCTTCTCCACCGGGCGCTCGCGGGACGGAGAGGTCGGCCGGTCCTGGTTCAGCCCGTAGTCGCAGAAGGTGCACTTGTTCCAGTAGCAGCCGCGGGTCGGGCTGTAGAGAACGACGGGCTCGGGTGCCCAGTACGCGTCCCACTTCCACACGTCATAGGCGGGGGTGGGCAGCTCGCCGACGTTCTCGTAGGTGATCGGGAGCACCGCGGGGGTCTCCCCGTGGGTCAGGATCCCGCGGATCCCGTCGAAACCCCGCCCATCGTGTACGGCCCGCAGGATGTCGCAGAACGGCGACTCGCCCTCGCCGGGAACGATGATGTCGGCATCGTGGAACAGCCGCCAGTAGTCCTTCGGTTCGCGGGCGAGCCGCACGTCGTCGCAGACCTCGGTCCCGCCGAAGACGATGACCGCGTCAGGAAGGGCCCGCCGCACCTGCCTCGCCATCCGGAGGGCGAGGGGAAGCTGGTTGGTGAAGTTGACCGAGAACCCGACGACCCGCCACCGGCGTTCCCGCAGGACGTCGGCGAAGGGCCCGTCGAGATAGGGGTCGAACGGCGCGGTGAGCCTGTCGATCACCGCGGGGTCGCAGAGGTCCTGATGGGAGGAGAGGTTGACGGCGCCGCTGGGCCGGATGCCGAAGTCGCTGATGCTGCCGGGGACGCCGTCGAGGGTGAGCGCTTCCTGCCATGCCTTCATCACCATGACCGCCTGCCGGTAGGTCGGATAGTGGTAGAAGGACTCCTCGGCCTTGAAGGTCTCCACCGCGGCGCGTACGGAGTCCGCGGTGAGGCTCCCGGCGGTGAGCGCCGCCCGGTAGGCGAGCTCGTCCCGCCGGGTGAGGCCGGGCAGCGACTCGATGCGCGCGAGCGCCCGCTCCGCGCGGTCCAGGAGAGCGCCGACCTGCTCCGGCCGCGCGAGATGGTTCAGCGCTTCTATGTTCGCGTCGAGGCACCGCTCCCCGGTGAATCCGGCCGCGCGCGCCGCGCCCACCAGATAGGGAATGGAATGGTACGGCTCGGTGGGGTCGGTCAACGGTGGATTGATGAGCAGATAAGGCAGGCTGCTTTCCCTGCGGCGGGTCCGGTGAACGACCGGCAGCTCGGTAATGAAGACGGGCATCCCGGCCTCCGGGGATCGTCGCGCAGAAGTCTCCGTCACGTCGGAGCATACGACATCGCCTGAAATGTCAAAGATGTCGGAGCCCGTTTGTTTTTAAGAACGGCCAAGTGGCCCCAACGCGCCGCGGGAGTTCTTAAGAACCATTCACCGTTGGTCTTAAGAACCATTCCAGAACCCTCCCTGGACTGCCGTCCGGGCCCCGCATATGGTCGGGCTCGGCACACAGCCTTTACCGACGGAAAGGAGCCGAAAATGCCCGGCGATCCCCGCGATGCGCTCCGTGCGGCCGGCCTGGACAGGCTTCCCGAGGCCCAGAGAATGGTCTTCGAGGAGCTGAGTCCCGAGGAATTGAGGGTCGTTGGCGTCATTCAGGAACGCCTCAATGCCGCGATGCCCGAGGTAGCGGGCCAGAACAACACCTACAACACCATCTGCTAGCAGGCGGTGCGGTCCGGCCCGTCGGGCTCGCCGGGTCGGACTGATATCGACGTGACGTGCGGGGAGAGCAGTGACGGAGAAAACGGGTCGCTATTTCGTCGTCAGCGATCGAACGTACACCGACGACAGCGGCATACAGGTCCGGCTCGTTTACGCGACGCGAACGGCCAGGCTGCTGTTCGTCATTCCACAGGTCGCCGACGCTCTTCGCGCGGGACGGCTCGACGTCATGTCACCGGGCATGCTGGCCACACTGCGGGAGGCGCAGGTCGTGGTGCCCGCGGAGCAGGACGAACTGGCGGAGGTCCTGGAGCGCGACCGGTCGGCGGCGCGTGACAGGTCGCAGGTCGACTTCATCCTGCTGCCCACCTCGTACTGCAACATGGGCTGCACCTACTGCGGCCAGGAGCACGTGCGGGGTGGGCTGACCGCCGATCACCGCGATCGCGTACGCGCCAGGGTGCTGCGCGCCGCCCGGCTGGCCACGACCCGGCGTCTGCGCGTCGACTGGTTCGGCTCGGAGCCGATGATGGGCTACGCGATCATCCGCGACCTGTCGAAGGATTTCGTCCGGGTCGCCGGCGAGGCAGGCGTCGAGTACAGCTCGCAGATCGTGACCAACGGCTACCTGCTCAACGAGCGGAACCTCGAGGTGCTGATCAAGGAGTGCCGGGTCGGCAGGTTCTACATCACCCTGGACGGGCCGCCCGAGATCCATGACGTCCACCGCCCGCTGAAGAGCGGCAAGGGATCCTTCTGGAAGATCGTCCGGACCGTCCGCGCGGCGCTCGACCACCCCGACTACCAGGACGTGGTCTTCCAGTTCAGGACCAACGTCGACGTGCACAACCAGGACGGCGTCGCCCGCTTCATCGAGCTGATGGCCGAGCTCGGCTTCACCCGGCCCAACGTGCACTTCTCGCTCGACCGGGTGCGCCCGTGGAGCAACGACGTCTCGGCGATCGAGCTGGCCGCCAAGGACTTCGCCCGGCGCGAGCTTGACTGGCTGCGGCTCATGCAGGAGCTCGGCCTGCCGTTCACGCGCCTGCCGCACACGGTGCAGCGCGTCACCTGCCCGGCGGTCAAGGCCGCGTCCGAGCTGATCAGCGGCACCGGGAAGATCTTCTCGTGCACCGACCACCCGCTGGTGCCGCGGACGGAGGAGACGGCGGCGCTCGGCCACATCGGCCAGGACGACCTCCCCGTCTTCCGCCCCGCCGGGGAGTTCGACGGCTGGTACGACGAGATCGCGCAGGGCAGGTCATGGTGCCGCGACTGCGTCTTCCTGCCCACGTGCGGAGGCTCCTGCCCCAAGGCCTGGCACGAGGGCAACCCGCCGTGTCCCAGCTACAAGCACAACGTCCAAGGGCGTCTGGACCTGGCCGCCGAGCGCATCGGCCTGCGCCCCGTACAGGCGGGGTGAGGCTGTGGAGTCGGCCCCCGGAGGGCGGCGGCTTCTCGTCGGCGCCTGCGGCGCGGCGAACGTGGTGAACCTGCCCGGCTACCTCCAGGCGCTGCGCTGGGTGCCCGGCCTGCGGGTCCACGTCGTCATGACGGCCACCGCGACGCGGTTCCTGCCCGTCCGCACGGTGCGCCTGGTGAGCGAGGCCGTGTTCTGCGACGGCGATGACAACTTCGACCCCGGCCACGTGGGGCTGGCCGACTGGGCGGACCACGTCATCGTGCTGCCGGCGACCGCGCACGTGCTCGCCCAGGTGGCCCAGGGGTACGCGGGGAGCCTGTTGACGGCGACGCTCCTGGCGTACGAGGGCAAAGTGATCTTCTTTCCCAGCATGAACCCGGCGATGTGGCGCAAGCCGGCCGTCCAGCGCAACGTCGCCCAGCTGGAGGCGGACGGCCACCACATCGCCGGCCCGGTCACGACGGAGTGCTGGGAGCTGGACGGAGGCCGGATGCGCCCAGGGCTGGGCCTTCCCACGCCGCCGCAGGTCGCCGCGATCATCCGGGACATCGTCACGTCCCACGAGCAGGGCGAGGAGATACCGTGACCCACACGCCGGTCGCCGCGGCCAAGGCGTTTCTCGTGTCAGGGCCGATGGCGGTGCGCGGATTCCGCTGGCTGCTCGTCGGCCAGTTCACCTCCAGCATCGGTGATCTGTGCTTCGCCATCGCCCTGCCGTGGCTGATCCTGTCCTCCGACGCCGGCCCCATGACGCTCGGGGCCGTCCTGGCCTGTTACGGCGTCAGCCGGGCGATCGCGATCCCGGCCGGCGGAGTCCTCGCCGACCGCCTGGGCCCGCGCACCGTCATGCTCGCGACCGACGTCGTGCGGTTCGTCCTCACCCTGTCGCTCGCGGTGGTCGCCGCCACCGTCACGCCCACGTTCGCGGTGCTCGCGCTGATCGCCACCGGGCTCGGGCTCTGCGGAGGGCTGTTCGTCCCCGCGTCGTTCGCGCTGCTCCCCGCCGTCCTGCCGGAGAAGGAGCTGGCCGCCGGGAACTCGATGTCCTCGGTCGCGACCCAGCTCGGCACGCTGCTCGGACCGGCCCTGGGCGGGATCCTGGTCTCCGGCATCGGCCCGGGCCCGGCCCTGGCCGTGGACGCGGTGTCCTACCTCGTCTCCGCCGCCGCCCTGCTCACGCTCCGGGTGCCGAGGGCCGCGGCGGCGCGGGACGAGGCCGCCGAGGAGGGCGCCGTCACGTTCCGCAGCGTCCTGCTGCGCGGGCGCTTCCTCCAGGTGGTCCTCGTGGCGTCGCTGATAGGCAACTTCGTGTACGCGGGCGCGGCGGAGGTGGCGCTGCCCACGCTGGCCCACGACAGCTTCGGCGCCGGCGGCTACGGCGTCATCCTCGCCGGGCTCGGCGCGGGCATGATCGTCGGTGCCCTGATGGCCCGGTGGGAGCCACCGCGGCTGGGCCCGGGAGCCGTGGTGGCCGTCCTCGCCCTGGTCATGGGCGCCTCGGTCGCGGCCGTACCGTTCGCCGGCGGGCTGGCCGGCGCGGTCGTGTGCATCACCGTGTTCGCCGTCGCCAACGGCTGGTCGGGGACCCTCATCGTGACGATGCTGCAGCGATGGGCGCCGCGCCACGTGCTCGCCCGGGTGATGAGCGTCATCCTGCTGGCGATGTCGGGCACCTTCCCGCTCTCCGTCGCCGCGACGGGCTGGGGGGTGGAGCGCTTCGGCGTCACCATGTTCTTCCCCGTGGCCGGCTGCGCGATCGCCCTGGCCATCCTGTGGGCGTTCAGCCGGCCCGCGTTCCGGAACTACCGCCCCGGTGACCAGTTCACCGGGAGCGCCGTGCAAGAGCCGCTGCAGACCTACGAAGAGAGGACGTGAACGGAGCATGGCTTTCGACGCCCTGTCCGCGCTGCGGGCCGGCGGTCACTGGGTGGATCTGCTGACCGCGGAGCAGAAAGAGGTCATGAAGGAGCTGACCGAGGAAGAGGTGACCGTGCTCAACCGGATCAAGAGCCGGCTCGACGCGGTGGCGCCGGACGTGCAGGGCCAGGACGTCAAGGTGCTGTGACAGAGAACGCAGGCGCCCGGCGGTGCCGCACGTGCAGCGCCCGGCTGTCGGGCGGTGACCGGTTCTGCTCCTCCTGCGGCGCCGCCGTCACGAGCCCCGAGCCGGGCCAGGAGGCACGCAAGAACGTCGTCGTCCTCTTCGTCGACCTGGTGGACTCGACGGCGCTGGGCGAACGGCTCGACCCGGAGCTGCTCCGCGGCGTCCTCGATCGCTACTACCGGGTCTGCAGCGACCGCATCGCCGAGCACGGTGGCTTGATCGAGAAGTACATCGGCGACGCGATCATGGCGGTGTTCGGCGTCCCGGCGGCACATGAGGACGACGCGTTGCGCGCGGTGCGGGCCGCCCGATCCGTGGTCGAGTCCGTGCGCGGCCTGAGCGCCCGGCTCGGGCCGGTCGGGGTCGAGCTGGACGTGCACTGCGGTGTCGGCTCCGGGGAGGTGGTGGTGTTCACGGGGCCGGGGGCGCAGCCGCGCATCGTCGGCGACACGGTCAACACGACCGCGCGCCTGCAGGGAGCCGCACGGCCCGGCGAGATCCTCGTCAACGCCGAGGCCGCGCAGCTGGTGCGCGGCCGGGTCGGCCTGGAGGAGCTCGACCCGCTCTTCCTCAAGGGCAAGTCCGAGCCGGAGCGGGCGTGGCGGGTCACGTCGGCCGCGGTGACACCGCCTGTCGTGCCGGCCCCGTTGATCGGCAGGGCCGACGAGCTGCGGCACCTGCTCGACTGCTACGGCCGGGCGGTCTCCGAGCGGAGGTGCCGCCGCGTCCTGGTCCACGGCGAGCCGGGCATGGGCAAGACCCGGCTGGTGCTGGAGTTCGCCGCGCGGCCCGAGCTGGAGGAGGCGCTCGTGCTGACCGGATCGTGCCAGACGTACGGCAGGAACATCACCTTCCATCCGCTGGCCGCGATCGTCCGCGAGGCCCTGCCGGCGGCGCGCCTCGGCCAGGAGCATCGCGCGTACCGCACCCTCCAGGCGATCTCCGGCGAGCAGCCGCCGGCGGACCGCCCGCCGGTGAGCGTGGAGGAGATCCGCTGGGCGGCCCTGCGCCTGTTCACGGCGCTGGCCGAGCGGCGGCCGCTGGTCGTGATCTGGGAGGACCTGCACTGGGCGGAACGCACGTTCCTGGACCTGATCGAGGACCTGACCAGCGACCTCGCGGAGCTGCCCGTCCTCGTCGTGTGCGTCGCCCGCGACGACCTGCTCGAGAACCGGCCGGAACCGGCCGTCGGGCAGGGCGGGCGGATCCGGGTCCGGCCGCTCGGCCCCGTGGAGACGCTGCGGCTGATCGGCACGCTGGCGCCCGGCACCGCCGAGGTGGGCGGGCAGCACCAGGACGCGGTGACGACCAGGATCGCGGAGCTGAGCGGCGGGAACCCGCTGTTCGTCACCGTGATGATCGACGCCCTGGCCGACGGGAACCCGACGCTCCCGCCGACGATCTCCGCCCTGCTGCGCGCCCGGATCGACGCCCTCCCGCCGGCGGAGCGGCACGCGCTGCAATGGTCGGCCGTCTGCGGCCGCGAGTTCGACGTCGACCAACTCCTGGCGCTCGCCGCGCGGGACGGGACCGGGCGCGACGACCTCACGGAGGCGCTGGCCGGCCTGGCGCGGCGTGGCCTGGTCCAGCCGCTCGCGGCCGGCCGCCTGCACACGCAGACCCTGATCCGTGACACCTGCTACGCCATGACCGCCAAGTCGCTGCGGGGGCGGTGGCACGCGCTGCTGTCGGACCGGGCCAGGTCCTCGGCCGAGGCCATGTACCACGCGGAACGGGCCGGGCTGCTGTTCCAGGAGGTCAGCCCCGACGAGCCGGACCTGCCGCGGCTCTCGGCCCAGGCCGTGCGCCTGCTCGTCGAGGAGGGGACGACGGCACTGCACCGCCGCGACGCCAAGGCCGCCGAGGCGCTGTTCACCCGCGCGCTCGGCCTGCACGCCCAGCGTGGCCGGCAGTACGCGGACATCACCGTACGGTTGAGCGAGGCCGTCCTCGCGCAGGGCGAGGGGGACAGGGCGCTGCGCACCCTTGAGGACGGGTTGGGAGCGATGGGCGCCGCCGAGCGCATCACCCTGCGCCTGCAGCGCGACATCGTCAAATACCGCCTGGGGCATCTCGGCTTCGAGGCCGCGCTCGACGACATCGCCCGCCACGAGGCCGACCTCGGGCGCGCGGCGGACGACGACCTGAACCATTGCCTGCTCCACCAGTTCACGGGCTTCGTACGGCTCGGCGCCGACCAGGTGGGCCAGGCTGAGTCGGAGTTCAGGAAGGCGCTGGCCAGG
This sequence comes from Nonomuraea phyllanthi, assembly GCF_006334985.2. Classification (GTDB taxonomy): domain Bacteria; phylum Actinomycetota; class Actinomycetes; order Streptosporangiales; family Streptosporangiaceae; genus Nonomuraea; species Nonomuraea phyllanthi. The sequence continues at coordinate 320,788 of NZ_VDLX02000006.1, read as the reverse complement.
GCGCGCCGCCTCGATGAGCGCTGGATCGAGCACCGGCTGGCGGGCGCCCTGTGCGAGCTGGTCCAGTGGTCCCCCGCGACCGTCGCCGACGGACTGGATCTGTGCGACCAGCTGCTGCGGAGCTTCGGCGACGACCGGCTGCTGCTGATCCCGGTCCTGGCGGCCCGCGCCCGCCTCCTGGCGCTGGCCGGCAGGGTGCCCGAGGCGCACGCGACCCTGTCGGCCGCGCGCGCGGACGCCACGGCGCTGCACGCGGCCTTCCCCGAGATCGCGATCAACCAGTCGGAGGCGATCCTGCTCTCGCTCGTCGGCAGCAACGACCTCGCGAGCAGGCGGTTCACCGAGGCGGCGGCCATGCTGCGGCACCAGGGGCACCTCCAGCCCGCATTGACACTGGAGATCTACGCGATCCGCGAGTCGCTTCGCGCGGGCCGGCCCGAGGCGGCCCGCGCGGCCTTCGCCGGGCTGGGCGTGGCGGCCGACGACACCGCGCTGACCGCCCGCGCCCGCACCTGGCTGCACCTCATGCGGGCCCATCTCACCTGCCTGGACGGGCGGCACGCCGAGGGCCACGCCATGGCCAGGCACGCGCTCGACGCGATCGCCAGCGACGATCCGTGCCTGCTCGGGGACGCCACGTTCGAATTCGCGATCATCGCCCGGCTGGCCGGCCGCCCGGCGGAGGCCGGCGTGGCGGCGGCCCGTGCCGAGGCCCACTACCTCGCCAAGGGCGCCACCCTGCCGGCGGAGACCGTGCGCCGCTGGGCCGCGACCGGCGACGGAGGCGTCCGGTGACCGCGCCGTGGCTCAGCCCGCAGCGCGAGCAGTTCCCCGGCGTGCCGGCCTGGGGCGTGCCGACCTCGCAGCAGCCGCTGCCCTCGCTGCCCTCGACCCGGCTGCCGGACGTCACCGCCGAGTGGGCCTGGGGCGGCTCCGACGGGAGCGGGATCCGGGTCTGCGTCGTCGACAGCGGCGTCGACGGCTCCCATCCGCTCGTCGCCCCCGTCGACGAGGCGATGACCGTCGTCTTCGAGAGATCTGACCATCCGGGCATCGCGCCGGCCGAGGCGATCGACCCCGCGGGCCACGGCACCGCCTGCGCCGGCATCGTCCGGTCGATGGCGCCAGGGGTCTCGCTGTCGTCGATGCGGGTCCTGACCGACGCCGTCGCCGGAACCGGCCGGGCGCTGCTCGCCGGCCTGCGCTGGGCCATCGACTCCGACTTCGACGTGATCAACCTGAGCCTCTCGACGACCAAGCCCGAGTTCCTCCCCGCGCTCCACGAGCTCGCCGACCGGGCGTACTTCCGGCGCTCGATCCTCGTCGTCTCCGCCCACAACATGCCGGTGCGGAGCTTCCCCTGGGGATTCGCCTCCGTCATCTCGGTCGCCAGCCACGACCAGCCCGACCCCTTCCTCCACTACTACAACCCGTCCCCGCCGGTCGAGTTCTACGCCAGAGGGCTGGGGGTCCCCGTCGCCTCGCCGGGCGGCGGGCGCACGCGCAACTCCGGCAACAGCTTCGCCGCTCCGCACATCGCCGGTCTATGCGCCCTGATCCTCGGCAAGCACCGGTGGCTCACGCCGTTCCAGCTCAGATCGGTGCTCTACCAGACCGCGCGCAACGTCACACCCAAGGGAGCCCGCCATGCCCCTGCAGGACTACTCGCTGCCGAACTCACAGCCGAGCCGGCGGACGCCGCTGACTGAGCGGCAGCTTCTGCACTCGGTGGTCGAGACCGCCCGCCAGATCTTCGGCGCGGCCGCGTCGTCGATCTTCCTGATCGACGGCGCCTCGGGCGACCTGGTCTTCGAGGCCGTCGCGGGCAAGGGCGACGCGCACCTGCCGGGGACCCGCTTCCCGGCCGGGACCGGCATCGCCGGCTGGGTGGCGGTGAGCGGCCAGCCGGTCTACATCGACGACCTGGACGGCAGCCGGCAGTTCGCCCGCGGGGTCGCGCAGTCGACGGGATACGTGCCGAGCAGCCTGATGGCCGCGCCCCTGACCCGCGGCGTGGACTGCATCGGGGTGCTGGAGGTGCTCGACCCGTCCACCGCGTCCCGCAACGAGCTGGCCGACCTCGACGTGCTCGGGCTGCTGGCCGTACAGGCGGCCATCGGGCTGGAGATCCTCATTCGCGCCCGTACGAGGACGAACGGGACGCCGCTCAGTGACGAGAACGCGATGCTCCTCGACCGCATCGGGCGGCGCATGTGCACGGCGGACCCGGCGACCGCCGCCCTGGCGCTCAGCCTGCTGACCACGGCGGAAGAGGTCCTGGCCGGCGGGCGGTCCCCGCGGTGACGTCGCTGCTCGACCGGTGCACCTTCACGCTCACCGCGGACGACGACCGGTCCCGGCGTCCGCTCCTGGCCGGCTCGGCCGCCGGCGGGTGCGTGGTCTTCTGCTCCAGGCGCGCCGACCACGAGGTGTCCGAGGTGGCGAGACTTCTCGGCCTGCTCGGAGTGCCGTCCTGCCGCATCGACGCCGACGCCCTCGGCTCGATCGAGCTCGACCTGAGTGATCCGGGAGCCCTGCGCATCGACGGGCGCGACGTGCGTGCCACGGTCTGCTGGACGCGCAGGTTCTGGCGCTCCGCCATGACGGTGCCGCCGACCGCGACCGGTGTCCTGCGGGCGGACTCGTGGCTCGCCCTCGTACGCCAGGCGGCGGTGCTGGCCGCCACCGCCTGGCCCGGCCCCCGGCTCGGGCTGATGGAGCAGCTCAGGGACGCCGCCAGGGCCGGGGTACGCGTCCCCGCGACCCTCGTCACCACCGACCCCGCGGCGGCGGCCGCCCGGATCCCCGGCGACGAACTGGTCGTCAAGGCGCTCGACCGGCACGTCGTCGAGCGGGTACCGGGCACGCTCGACGGCGTCTTCCCGCGCGTCTGGACGCGGGCCGGCCTGGCGGCGCACCGGGCGCCGCCGGAGACCCCGCCCCTGGTCGTCCAGGAGTACGTGCGGCACGAGGCCGAGTACCGCGTCTACTTCGTCCGCGGCCGGCAGATCGCCCTCCAGGTCGGCAAGCCCGCCCCCGACGCGATCTGGCGCGACCGGGAGTCGGTCACGGTCCGCGAGGCGGACCACCCCCTCGAGGTGGCCGCGCTCGTCTCCTGCCTGGCCGCGCGCTGGCGGCTCGACTACGGCGCGTTCGACGTGCTCCTCACCGCCGGCGGCCCGGTGTTCCTGGAGGTCAACGCCGACGGCGACTGGCGCTGGTACGAGACGAGAGCCGGCGTGCGAGCCATCAGCAGGACGATCGCTCTCACGCTGCGCGACCTGCACCTTTCCGCCGGCGGCCGGATCGACCGGGCGGCCGGCGGCACCCTGCCGCTGATGACCGGCTGAGCGAAGGAGGACCACGCCCATGGCCGATGCGTCCGCGCTGCTGGAGCTGGCAGGCCCCTTCGGGGCGGTGGGGCCGCCGCGCAGGGCCGACACCGGAGGATGGCTGCCGGAGGAGTGCTCCGTCTTCACGTCGTTCACCGGCAACCCGACGGCGGTGGCCGGGCCGTTCCGGCCGCGCGCGCGTACGGCCTACGGCGCGGGACGGGCGTACGGCGATCCGGACCGCGCCCGCCTGCTGGCCGTCGCCGAGGCGCTGGAGCGCTACGCCGCGCTCCTCGTGGACGGCAAGAGGCTGATCGTGGCCGCCGCCGCCGAGCTGGGCCGCGACGCGCTGGATCTCGATCGCGTCCCCCGGTGCTCGCGCCGGGAGCTGAGCCGCCCCGGCTGCCCGGTCGTGAACGCCGACAAGACGCGGCCGATCCGCTGGACCCCGGCCGAGGACCTGCACACCGGCACGCGGGTGCTGGTCCCGGCGGTCATGGCGTTCCTGGAGTTCCCCGAGTTGGAGGCCGAGAACTTCTGGGTGCCGATCTCCACCGGGTGCGCGGTGCACGGGTCGTTCGAGGCGGCGGCGGTCGCCGCGATATGCGAGGTGATCGAGCGTGACGCGATAGCGCTGACCTGGCTCCAGCGGCTGCCCCTGCCGCGGCTCGACGACCGCTGCCTCTCCGCGGCGGCGCGATCGCTCATCGCCTGGTGCTCCGATCGCGGCATCGCCTCGCACCTGTACGACGCCACCACCGACCTCGGCGTCCCCATGGTGTACTGCCTGCAGACCACCGACCGGACCCCGCGCGGGGCTCAGCTGGTGGGCGCCGCGTGCGGCTTCGACGTCCCCTCCCTGGCCGAGCACGCCCTGCTCGAGACCATGGCACTCCGGCTGGGCGTGCAGGCCAGGCGCGGGCTCCCGCGCAGGTACGCCGACTTCCGCTCGATCCACGACGACGCCGCCGTCATGGCGGCCAGGAGCAAACGGGCGGCGTTCGGGTTCCTCCTCGACGATCTCGCGAACCGCCCCGTGTCCCGGCCGCGCGACCCCGGGCAGGGATCGGACCGCGAGCGGCTGCGGTTCCTGCTCCAGCGCTTGTCCCGGGCGGGCATGACGGCATGGGTCGTCGATCTCACGCCCCGGGAGCTGCGCGAGGTCGGGCACGTCGCCCTCCGGGTGATCATTCCCGAGCTGCAGCCCATGTCGGCCCGCCCTCTGGTGCAGTACCGGGGCCACCCCCGGCTCTACTCCGCGCCGGGCCGCATGGGCTTCCGCGCCCTGCCGGAGCGCCGGCTCAACCCCTATCCGCAACCGATGGCGTGATGACGATGGCTCAGGGAACCCAGGTGCGGATCGTGGCCGGCGGCGCGTTCGGCCGGGCCGTCGCCCATCACCTGCGCGCGCTCCTGGCGTACGCGCGAAGGCCCGTGGAGGTGGCGCGCGAGCCGATGCGCGTGCCTCCCGGACGGTTCGTGGCGGGCGGCGCGTTCGCCGTCCGCGCCGCCTGGCGCGACGTCGGAGCCGAGTTCGAGGCGTTCGCGACCGCCGCGGGGCAGGCGCGGGTGCCGTGGCTGCCCGTCGCGATGGGCCACCCCTACCTCAGGGTCGGGCCCGCCGTCGTCCCCGGCGTCTCCCCGTGCCACGCCTGCTACCTCACCAGAGCGCGCCAGCACGGCACCTCCGCTGACCCCGCGCTGGAGGAGGCCATGACGGCGGACGACAAGCTCGGGGTTCGCGGGTTTCCGCCCCATCTGTCCATGCTCGCCGCCGGCCTGGCGCTGTCCTTGATCCGCGACGCGGAGGCGGGCCGTGCCGGGCGGATCATGACGATCGACACCCGCACCGACGAGGTGAACTCGTGGCGCGTCGTGCCCTGCCACGGCTGTCCAGGATGTGACGAGCGATGAGCCGGTACGCGTCCCGCACCGACGGGCTGGCCTTCGTACCCGTCCGTGACGGTTACGTCGTGGACGGCGGGGCCCGGCAGGAGCACGTCACCGGCAGGCTCGCCCGCAAGCTGTTCCCCGCGCTGCTCCCGCTGCTGGACGGCACCCGGACCGTGGAGGAGATCGCCGGCGTCCTCGGCCTGCCCCTCCCCTACGTGCGCGAGGTGGTGGCCCGTCTCGCCGAACGCGATCTGGTACGGCTCCACGCCGCTTCCACGCCCCAGCACCGGAGCCCGCCGATGCGCGTTTTCCTGCGCCGCTCGTACCCGGAGGCGGACGGCATCTGGCAGCGGCTTCGGACGTCGAGCGTGGCCGTCTCCTGCGGCCGGCCCCTGACCGGCCTGGTCTCCGGCCTCCTCAGGCAGTCGGGGGTCGGCCCGCTCGGCCACGGTGCGGGAACGTCCGACCTGGCCGTCGGCGTGCCCGCGGACCATGCGGCGCCGGTCCTGCCCGTACGGGTCACGGCCACCGCCGTCTCCATCGGACCGCTGGTCCGTCCGGGTGATGCCGCCGGGCATGGGGCGGAAAGCGGCGAGTGCGACCCCGTTCTGGCCGGCGTCGCCGCGGGCGTGATCGCCGGCATCGTCGTGCGCGTTCTCGGCGGCCACGGGGAACGCCACGCGGAGGAGCGGATCGTGGACGTGCTGCACGCCGAGGGGCGGATCCGCGTGGTGGAGCGAACGGCCTCCGCGCCGGCCGGCCCCGCACCGGACAGTCCCACGCCGGCCGGCCCCGCACCGGGCGGTCCCGTGCTGGGCGCGGCCTGCCGGCATGCGGCCAGGCACCATCTGACGGAGCGCCGGGTCCCGCTCCGGCGCGGCGCCCGGCCGCTGGTGCGCGCGATGTCCAGGATCGCGGGCGGCCTGCCCCTGGTGCCGGCCGCGGGGCACGCGGGCGCCGTCCGCGCCTACCTGCTGGCCGACCTGGACGGCGGCCCCCGGAGGTACGCCGTGGATCCGGTCGCCGGTGAGCTGGTCGAACTCCCCGGTGCGGCCGGTCAGGCCGGTGACCTGCCGGCCCTGGTGCTGGCGCATGACCCGTGCGTGCGGGAACGGCTGCTCCCGGGCGACACCGGCCTGATGCTGGCCCAGCTCGCCGACGACGCCCACACCGCCGGCTGGCGCGTACGGGCCGCCGTCCCCCGCGTACCCCCTGACCTCGGCGCGGGCGGCGGGCGGGCGGCGGTCGTCGCCGAGCTCGCACCCGTACGGCCGAGAGCCCGCCCAGCGGGGCGCGCCCGCCCGGCGGCAGGATGCCACCCCGGCGACGAGCCCCTCGACGGTGCCCGCCTGGCGCGGGTGATCTCCCGTGCCCTGGCGCGGGTCGAGGAGACCTGGGGGCACGGCCACCTGCGATGCGTCGCGTACGCCAGAAATATCAGGAACACGGCGCCCGGTACGGCATGGTGGACGGGCGAGCCCGATCGGCGCCGCGACGCGGCCCTGCCGGCCCTCGAAGGCCAGCTGGCCGACCGGGGCCTGTCACCGGCGGCGCTCCTGCTGTTCACCGCGCACGCCACCGACGCCCGGACGCGCATGGAAGCGGCCATGGCGGCGGCGACGGTCCGCCTGCTGGCCGCCCGCGCCGGAATGGGCGCCACGCTCGTCGCCGGCCTCCCCGAGGACCTGTCCCTCGGGCGCAGCGTCCTGTACGGCTGCGCTCTCGGATCCCCGTCCACCGGCCCGCCCGACCGGTTCCCGGACCTCGTGGTGTGGTGACCGGCCGCACCCGCTGCCGGAACAGGCTCGTCGCCGGGACACTGACATGGGCGGCCCGCGCAGAGGCGGTCGCGGCCGGCGGCATTCGCACGGCGAGCGCGATCACGCTGTAGCCGGGAGATCGCGTGGCTCAGGGTGACGGGGCGGGGCCCGTCGAGTCGCGGACGCTGAGGGTCGTCGCCAGCTGGAGGTGCCGGGAGGCGGGCTGGACACCGTCCGCCATGCTGAGGACGGTCTCGACGGCCATCCGACCCATGCCGACGAGAGGCTGCCGGACGGAGGTGAGCCGGGGCGTGGTCCACTCGGTCTGCGGCGTGTCGTCGAACCCGGTGACCGACAGCTCGCCCGGGACGGAGATGCCGAGCTCCTTCGCCGCGGCGAGGACCCCGACGGCTATCTCGTCGTTGCCCGAGACGATGGCGGTCGGCCGCTCGTCGAGGGAGAGGAGGTCGTGGCCGTGCCGCTGCCCGGCCTCGACGGAGAACGCCTCGTGGCGGATCAGCGCGCGGTCCTGCTCGATGCCGGCCGAGTCGAGCGCGGCCTGGTAGCCGTGGAAGCGCTCCAGCGAGGGGGCGGAGCCCAGTGGCCCGCCGATCCAGGCGATCCTGCGGTGGCCGAGCTTGATGACGTGCTCGGTCGCGGAGCGGCCGCCCGCCCAGTTCGTGGAGCCGATGCTGACGAGACGTGATTCGGTCGTGTCGATCGGATCGATCGTCACGACGGGCAGTTCGAGACCCTCCGCGGCGAGAAGCACCGCGTCGGGCACGGCGACGGCCAGCGCGATGAGGCCGACGACGCCGGAGGCCTGCTGCTCCTCGACCCAGGCGCGGGCCGCCGTGCGGTTCGTGCTGACCGGTTCGCCGGGCGGCAGGCGAAGCAGGAGCTCGGCCCGCGCCGACGTCGCGGCCACGAGGATCCCTTGGAGCACCGTTCCGGCGTAGCGGGACTCCACGATGTCGAGCACGGTGACGAGCGTGCGGTCACGTGTCTGCTCGTGCCGCACGGCCGTCGGCTTGTAGCCGATCTCGGCCATGACCCCGAGCACCAGCTCGCGCGTCTTGGCCCCGACGTCGCTGCGCCCGTTGAGGACCTTCGAGGCGGTCGTCGGCGAGACGCCGGCCAGCCGGGCGACGTCCGCCAGGGTGGCTCGCTCCGAACGACCTCGCCGTGGCATCAGGGCTCCCCTCGCTGTCGAAACTATTTCGGAACCTACCACGAACCCTTCACGCCAGGCCCACTCCCGAGAACTCACCGTTGACACAGGACAGACGGGGCACCTACTGTCCTCGCATCAACGAACAAGTTGCGAAATAGTTTCGTAACCAGCTCAGGACGAGAGGAGAGGCCCATGCGGCTCTCCCAGAAGGTCAAACTCCTTTCCGCGGCGCTCGTGCCGATGCTCGCGCTGACCGCATGCTCAGGTGGCGGCAGCGGCGGTGGCGCGGACGGGGGCGGCGGTGACGAGAAGGCGAAGATCACGGTCTGGAGCTGGGACGGCACCGTCGAGAAGGCCGTCCCCGGGTTCCAGGCCGCCAACCCGAACATCACGGTCGAGGTCGTCAACGCGGGCTCGTCCCAGGACGAGTACAAGGCGCTCGACAACGCCATCCAGGCCGGCTCGGGCGTCCCCGACCTCGTGATGTTCGAGTACTTCGCGGTGCCGTACTTCGCCGTCCCCGGCAAGCTCGCCGATCTCGGGGAGTTCGGCGTCGACAAGCTCAAGCAGGACTACGTCCCGGCCGCGTGGAGCGACGTGACGATCAACGGCAAGGTGTACGCGCTGCCCTCCGACTACGGCCCGTCCGCGATGTTCTACAACGCGGCCACGCTCAAGAAGGCCGGCATCAAGGAGCCGCCCGCCACCTGGGACGAGTACTACGAGGCCGCCAAGAAGATCCACGCCCTCGGCGACGACTACTACATCGCCCAGGACACGGGCGACATCTTCTTCCTGCTCTCGCTCATCTGGCAGGCCGGCGGCCGCCCGTTCAAGGTGGACGGCACCAAGGTGCACATCGACTTCACCGACCCGGGCACGACCAAGGCCGTCGCCTTCTGGCAGAAGATGCTCGACGAGGGCCTGATCAACACCAAGATCACGGGCTGGTCCGACGACTGGAACCGCGCGCTCAACGACGGGACCCTCGCCACCCAGACCATGGGCGGCTGGCTGACCTCGACGCTGCCCGAGCGCGCGCCGAAGGCCTCCGGTGACTTCAGGGTCGCCCTGATGCCGCAGTGGCAGCAGGGCGAGAAGGTCGGAGCGGCGAACGGCGGCAGTTCCTTCGGCATCCCGGCCGCGGCCGAGCACAAGGAGGCGGCCTTCAAGTTCCTCGAGTACTTCGCGCACGGCGGCGGTCTCTCGTCCCGCGTCGACGCGGGCGCCTTCGTGCCGAACATGTCGGTGCTGGAGAACGACGCGTTCCAGAGCAAGCCCAACACGTACTTCGGCGACCAGAAGGTCGGCGCCGTGCTCGCCGAGGCCTCGGAGATCGTCGGGAGCGGCTGGCAGTACCCGCCGTTCTTCGAGTGGGCCCGCTCCATCTACGGCGACCTGGCCTCGCCGTTCTACACCACGGGCAAGGGCTCGCTCGCCGAGATCCTGGAGCAGTGGCGTCAGCGCTGCATCCAGTACGGCAACGAGCAGGGCTTCGAGGTGAGCTGACGGAACGGAAGGAACGGAGGGAACGGAAGGAGAACGGACATGGAGCTCACCGCCACGGCGCCGCCGCGCTCGGGACGGCAGGCGGCGCCGACCGCCAAGCGCCGGAAGTCACAGATCGGGCTGGCGTTCATCGCCCCCTTCGGGGCGCTGTTCGCGCTCGTCTTCATCGTGCCCATCCTGTACGCCGCCTACCTCAGCTTCTTCCAGGACAAGCTGGTGGGAGGCAACACGTTCGTCGGACTCGCCAACTACGGCAAGCTGTTCCAGGATCCGCAGTTCTGGGACGGCGTGGGGCGCGTCTTCCGGTTCACGCTCGTCCAGGTGCCGATCATGCTGATCTTCGCCATGGCGCTGGCGCTGGCACTGGACTCCATGCGCCTGCACGGCACCAAGTTCCTGCGAGTGACGATCTTTCTCCCCTACGCGGTGCCGGCGATCGTGGCGACGCTCATGTGGGGATTCCTCCTGGGCATCAAGTACGGCCTGTTCGGCAGCCTCAACGAGGCGCTGGGCACGGACATCGACCCCTTCTCCCCCGGCACCACGCTCATCTCCATCGGGGTGATGGTGACGTGGGCGTTCACCGGGTTCAACATGCTCATCTTCTACGCCGCGCTCAAGGCCGTCCCGCGCGAGCTGTACGAGGCGGCGGCGATCGACGGGGCGAACGAGTTTCAGATCGTCCGGGCGATCAAGCTGCCGGCACTTCGCGGATCCCTGGTCGTCACGATCATCTTCTCGATCATCGGGACGTTCCAGATGTTCAACGAGCCGCAGATCCTGCCGTCGATGGTGGCCAACAGCGGTGTCACCACCTTCTACACGCCCAACCTGTACGCCTACAACCTGGCGTTCACCGGGTCCCAGCAGGGTTATGCGGCGGCGCTCGCGCTCGTCATGGCGGCGATCACGATCGTCGTCGCCTACGCCGTCCAGATCAGAGGGTTGAGGAATGCGTCCGATCAGTAGCCGGCGGCTCTACACGGTCGAGAATCCCAGGAAGAGCACGACCCTCACCGTGATGACGGGGCTGTTCACCCTGTACTGCCTGCTGCCGCTCGGGTGGCTGGTCGTCAACGCCACCAAGTCGCAGGCCGACTTCGTGTCCTCGTTCGGGCTCGCACCCGGCCGGGAGTTCGCCCTGTGGGACAACATCGTGCAGGTGTTCACGTACCAGGACGGGATCTTCTCGCGCTGGCTGCTCAACACCGTGCTCTACGTCGTCGTGGGCGCGACCGTCTCCACCTTCCTGGCCGCCCTCGGCGGGTACGCCCTGGCGAAACTCGACTTCAGGGGCAAGCGGACCTTCCTCCTGGTCGTGCTGGGCTCGATCTCGGTCCCCGGCATCGCCCTGGCGATCCCGCAGTTCCTGCTGTTCGCGCACATCGGCATGACCAACACCCCGTGGGCGGTGCTCATCCCGTCCTTCATCAACCCGTTCGGGTTGTACCTGATGTGGGTGTTCACGGCCGAAGCCGTGCCGACCGGCCTCCTGGAGGCCGCGAAGATCGACGGCGCCGGGGAGTTCAGGACCTTCCTGCAGATCGCGCTCCCGCTGCTCGCGCCGGCCGGCGTGACGGTCCTGCTCTTCTCGTTCGTGTCGATCTGGAACAACTACTTCCTGCCGCTGATCATGCTCAAGGATCCCGACTGGTATCCCCTGACCGTCGGCATCAACCAGTGGAACAAGCTGGGCTCGACGGCCGGGAACGGCGCCCTCATCCAGAATCTCGTCATCACGTCCGCGCTGCTGACCATCGTCCCGTTGATCATCGCGTTTCTCAGCCTGCAACGGTACTGGCAGTCGGGCCTGTCGCTGGGCGCCGTCAAGGGCTAGCGCCGCCCGTCTCCCACCCTTTGAGCGTTCTCCGAAGAAGAAATGAGGTCATGGTGCTGATCGACGGAAGGTCGTGCGACGAGAGCGTGCTCCCGCACGTCTGGAGCAGGTGCATCGGCGCCGGACGGGCGAACGAGGCGCTGCGCGCGGACTGGCGGCAGCAGTTCGCCGAGGTCGTCGCCGCGGCCGGAATCCAGTACATCCGCTTCCACGGCGTCTTCCACGACGACATGTTCGTGTACCGGGAGAGCTACGGCGGCGGCTTCGGCCCCGACTCCCCTCTTCCCGCGCCGGTGCACACCTTCAGCTACGTGGACAAGGTGTTCGACTTCATCGTCGACCACGGCGTCCGCCCCTTTGTGGAGTTCGGCTTCATGCCGCGCGGGCTGGCGACCGCGACCGAGACGGTGTTCTGGTGGGGCGCCCACTGCAGCCCGCCCAAGGACATGGCGCGCTGGGTCGAGCTCGTCACGACGTCGGTCGAGCACTGGATCGACCGGTACGGCCTGGCCGAGGTGCGGGAGTGGCGCTTCGAGGTGTGGAACGAGCCCAACCTGGTCCCCTACTTCTGGACCGGCACGAAGACCGAGTACTTCGAGCTCTACGAGCAGACCGTGCGGGCGATCAAGCGGATCGACCCCGAGCTGCGGGTGGGCGGGCCCGCGACGAGCGTCTTCGTGCCCGATGACCGCTACCGGGGTGAGGTCGAGGACCGCTCCGCGATGCACGACACGGCTGCCGCCGCGGACGTGGACGCGCTCGAATGGCGCCCGGTGTGGATCGAGGACTTCATCGCCTGGTGCGCCGAGCGCGATGTCCCGATCGACTTCGTCTCGACCCACCTCTACCCCACCGACTTCGCGTTCGGCGCCGACGGCGAGGGGGTGCACATCACCCGCTATGCCGATGCGACGTTCGACGACCTGACCCTGCTCCGCAAGCTGGTGAGGAACAGCCCGTATCCCGACGCGGAGATCCACATCTCCGAGTGGTCGACGTCGCCCTCGGCCCGCGACTTCATCCATGACACGCTGTTCGCGGCGACCTACATCACGCGGGCGTACCTGAGGTGCGCCACGCTCGCCGACTCGATCTCCTACTGGACCTTCACGGACGTGTTCGAGGAGGGCGGCGCCGGGATCGGGCCCTTCCACGGCGGCTTCGGGCTCGTGAACGAGGCGGGCGTGCACAAGCCCACGTTCCACGCGTTCACGATGCTGGAACGGCTCGGCGACCGGCTGCTCCTCTCGACGTCCGACGGGGTCGTGACCCGCGACAGCCGGACGTCGGCCGTGGCGGCGGTGTTCTTCAACTACCCCGAGGACATGGCCATGAAGGGGGTCGGCTCGCAGAACTCGTACGCGGCGACACGAGCGCTGGCCGGGATGGGGCCGAGCCGGAGGATCCGCCACTCGATCGGCGGGCTGGAGCCAGGCACCACGTTCCTCGTCGAGATCCTGGACTGGGAGCACGGGAACGCCGCCGAGGCCTGGTACCGGATGGGCTCGCCCCTCAACCTGTCGAAAGCACAGGGCGAGCACCTGAGCGGGGTCGCCGACTCGCTCCTCGGGTTCACGCTGACCGTCCCCGACGACGGCGTGCTCGACCTCGACGTCGAGCTCGCGCCGTGGGCCGTGATGTCGTTGAGGCAGGCGGCCTGACCGGATCGCGGCGCATCGGCCGGGCGGGGGCCGGCCACCGAGCTGATCGTCCGAGCGCCGCCGCTCCTGCCCGGCCGTCCGGGCAGGAGCGGCGGCTCGCCGTCAGCGCGGCGTGCGGTACGGCCCGGTCGGGCCCGCTCTGTCGATCACCCGTTCGGCTTCGCTCGGGAGATCGCCGGCCGTGACGGTGGTGTTGTCCCGCGCGGTGTTGCCGCGCTGGCCGTCGACGATGCCGGTGATGGCGGGGTTGGTCGTGTAGTTCCCGATCAGCGTCAGGTCACCGGTGCGGTTGCTGTTCTGGTTGTTGGCGTGCGCCCACTGCGCCGCGGTGTCGACGAACACGTTGCGGTGCGCGGACAGGTAGCGGGAGCCCTCGTCGAAGTACAGGCCGAGCTGCCCGCTGTTCTCGCAGTAGTTCTCGTCGATCGTGCTGCGGGGCATCGCCGAGAGGGTGTAGATGCAGCCGGCGTCGAACATCGTCTGGACGACGTTGCGCACGTGGTTGCCCACCAGGCGGACGTCGGTCGAGGTCGTCGGGGTGTCGTAGACGGGCTGGAAGTCGTAGAGCCCGCGCTTGAGGTACTCGGGGCTGCCTCCCGGGTCGTTGGCGCCCCACCCGAAGCCGACCCCGATCCCGGTGTACGGCATGTCCGAGACGTAGTTGTGCTCGATCGTCAGCCGCGTGACGTAGCTGGCGAAGATGGCGTCCTGGTCCAGGTATTCGCGCGCGGTCGAGTAGACGCGGTTGTCGCTGAGCCTGATGTCCGTGTTGGCCATCCGAGGGTCGGAGGGATGGTGCGCGTCGGGTCGTACGCCGCCGACCACGATGCCGCCGCCGGCGCTCGCGGTGAAGGTGCTGCCCGTGACCGTCACGTGGTGCGCGCCCAGTCCCACGCCGCTGGCGTGGGCGTTGGCGTCGTTGCCGATGCCCAGCCCGACGGAACCGAGGTTCACGAACGTGTCGCCGACGAAACCGACACCCTCGGCGGCCGACACCTGCACCGCCGCCGGCGTCTGCGCCCAGCCGTTGCGCGATCCCTCGAACCCCTTGCAGCCGAACGCGCACGACGTGAACGCGTCCTCCGGCCGGTGCGGCTGCACGCCGCTGATGAAGACGCCGGTCTGCTGGTTGGCGTAGCCGTCGGGTGTGCCGGGGTGCAGCCACGTGGTGCCGGTGAAGGTCAGGCCCTCGAACCGCAGGTTGCGAACGGGCTCGTCGTACGTGCCGCCGACCTGCACCAGCGACTCCAGCCGCGGCAGCTCGACGCGAGCGCGTGAGAGGTCCTGCCCGGCGAGGGGCTTGTAGTAGAGCGTTCCGGCGCTCGTGTCCAGGTACCACTCGCCGGGCTCGTCGAGGAACTTCCTGGAGTTCAGCAGGGAGAAGGTCGGCGTGCGGAACGGCGACTGGATGGTGTCGTAGCCGTAGGTGTTGTTGTCCCAGGCCGGCTGCTGCATGACGACCGTGGAGCCGGAGATGCTCTGGACGGGCGCGAAGCGGTTGGTGAACGACAGCTTCGCCTGGAAGTCGATCCGCTTCTGGTCGGGCAGCTCGGCCAGGTAGGCGAGGTCGGGATTGTCGATGGTGAAGCCGTCCGCGTTGAGCTTGATGTCGTCGCGTGCGAGCTTGAGGCGTGCCCGCTGCGCGAGGGCCCCGTCCACGTAGAGTTGCCGGCTGTCGGATCCCGTGCCGACCTGGGCCTTGTACACGCCTGTCGCGGCGTCGTCGAGCTCCCAGCCGGTGACGGGCTCGGCACCGCTCAGCACGGGATGGGCCCCGCGCCTGGCCTTCCAGATCACCGTGTGCCCGTTCCGACCGGAGTCGGCGGCGTCGAACCGCAGCGGCGCGGTCAGCCGGTAGGTGCCGTCGAGGAGTTCGACGGTGACGTCGCGCCTGCCCTCGGCCGCCGCGTCGCGCGCCCGCCGTTGTGCCTCCTCCAGCGTCGCCAGCGGCCGTCCGACGCTGCCGGGACCCTTGTCGTCGGCGTTCTTGGCGCCGGCGGGCGCGACCACGATCGTCCGGCCTCCCGGGGCCGCGGCCTGCGCCGGGGCGGCCACCGGTCCGGCGAGGAGCCCGGTGGCGATCACTAAGGCGGCCGATGCCGCGGTCGGCGTTCTTCTGTTCGGCATGAGCGACAGACGCACGTGTGTTTCCCTTCTTTCGCACCTGTGGGGCATGGCGTGGATGAGCGGCGCGAACGGACCCGCGACTAGGGGGTGAGCCGGTGCCGCGCCGTGGCACCGGGATCGGCGACCGCCAGCAGCCGCCGCCCGGCGTGCTCGGGCCGGACGTTGGGAGAGCCGGCCGCCATGGCGCCGTCCGTCCGGCGGGCGAACGACGTGATCGAGTCCTCGTCGACGGTGACGCCCAGGCCCGCGGAGTTGCCGAGGACGAACGCGCCGTCCTCGACGGTCAGGTCGAGGGACACCCCGCGGGGCGGCCGCAGGTCCTGCAGTTCGCTGATCAGGTGGTTCGGCACGGACGCCGCGGCATGGAGCAGGGCGATCGGGGTGGTGCCGATCGGGCTGACCGGCAGGTCGTGGGCGTGGGCCAGGGCGGACACGCGCAGGAAGTGGGTGATCCCCCAGACGGCGGCCATCTGGACGATGTCGACGGCGCCCGCGGCCAGCAGCGGTCTGTACTGCTCGAGCCCGGTGAGGTTCTCCCCCGTGGCGACCGAGGCGCGGATGCCGCGGCCGACGACGGCCAGCCCTTCGGCGTCCCATCGCCGGACCGGTTCCTCGACCCAGACCAGGTCCAGGTCACGCTCGATCTCGCCGACGTGCCGGACGGCCTGCTTGCGGGTCCAGGCCTCGTTCACGTCGAGCATCAGGCCCGGCCGCGCCCCGTGCGCGGCCTCGGTCAGGACCTCTCGTAGCAGCGTCAGGCGGTGCCGGTCGCGTTCGATGTCGAGGCCGCCCTTGAGCTTGGCCGCTCTCAGCCCGTGCCGCGCGTAGTCCTGGTAGACGGAGACGAGTTCCTCGTCCGTCAGGCCGAAGTCGAGGCCGGAGGCGTAGGCGGGGACCCGCCTGTCCCGTCCGCCCAGCAGCCGCCAGAGCGGTTCGCCGGCGGCCTGCGCCTTGATGTCCCACAGAGCGGTGTCGAGCGCGCCGATGGCCCCGAACACCGCGCCCGCGTGGCCGGCCTTGAAGGTCTGCCGCAGCATGCGGTCGTAGAGAGCTGTCACGCCGCGTGGATCTTCGCCCTCGATGGCGGCGAAGACGGTGTCGAGGTGCGCGTGCGGTCCGAGGCCGACGCCGGTGATCCCCTCGTCCGTGTCCACCAGGACGATCGGCACCGGAACGTTCCCGTCGGCGTAGACGCCGTTGACGTCACCGACGGGACGGCCCCATTCATGCACCGTCGTCAAAGTCCGATACCCCGATATCCGCATGTCAGCCCTTCGTGGAGCCGGCGGTGACACCGTCGGCGATTTGACGCTGAAGGAAGAGATAGATCAACAGGACGGGCAGCGCGGCGATCAGCACTCCCGACGCGAACTGGGGGATGTTGTCGGAGTACTGCCCGCGCAGCGAGGTGACCCCCACCATGAGGGTGCGATGCTCCGGCGACGGCATCAGCAGCAAGGCGATGAGAACGTCGTTCCAGCAGAACAGGGCGTCGAGGATGCCGACGGACAGCAGGGCCGGAGCACCGAGCGGGATCATGATCCGCCGGTAGACGCCGTAGGTGGAGTTCCCGTCGATCCTCGCGGCCTGGACGATCTCCACCGGGATGGTCCTGTAGTGGCTCGTCATCAGGAAGATGGTGAACGGGAGGAACTGCGCGACGTAGGCCAGGATCAGTCCCGGATAGGTGTCGATGAGGCCGGTGTCCGCCATGACCCGGGCCAGCGGCACCATGATCACCTGGAACGGGATGAACAGCGCCGCCAGACATCCCAGGAACAGCGCCGAAGAGCCGCGGAAGCGCAACTGGCTCAGCGCGAAGCCGGCCATCGACCCGAGGAGCAGCAGCAGGACCACCGAGACCGTCACCACGATGACCGAGTTGGCGAAGTAGCGAGCCATGCCGACGCTGTTCCAGGCCGCGGAGAAGTTCTCCAGGTGCGGGGAGCTCACCGGCGAGAACCGGTCGAGGATGTAGTCGCGCCGGGTCTTCACGGCGACGTTGGCGGTGAACAGGAGGGGATAGACGGTCGCCAGCGCCAGGAGCGCCATCGGGACGGCGGCCGCCCACCTGCCGAGGTGCCTGCCGCGCATCAGTCTTCACTCCCCGCCCGGCGGAGCACGCTCACCTGCAGGATCCCGACCACGAGCATGATGAGGAACAGCACCGTCGACGCGGCCGAGGCGAGCGCCGGGCGGTTCATCTGTCCCTGCTGGATCCAGACGTAGAACTCCGGCAGGTACGTCGACCCTTCCGGACCGCCGCTGGTCATGACGTACAGCAGGCCGAACATGGATGTCAGCATTCCGATCATGGTGGTGACGAAGACGAACTGGAGAGTGCGGGACAGGCTCGGGATGATGACGTGCCAGATGATCCGGGGCAGCGACGCGCCGTCCATCCGGGCGGCGTCCAGGAGCGCGGTGTCCAGGGTGGAGAACCCGGCGAGGAACACCACCAGGGCCATCCCGAAGGTCGCCCAGATGTGCACGCCGGTGACCGTGAACATGGCGATGTCCGCGTCGCCGAGCCAGTCGACCGGCCCGAGGCCGATCGCTGCGAGGGCGGTGTTCAGCGGGCCGTCGTAGCCGAGCATCAGGTTGAAGATCGCGCCGACGATCACGGGTGAGAGCACGGCCGGGAAGAAGTAGACGCCGCGGAAGACCCGATGCCCTGGGACCCGCAGGTAGATGAACGTCGCCAGCAGGCCGGGGATCGCCACCGCGACGGGAAGCAGGACCACCAGCCATCCGACATTGCCCAGCGCGGTGCGGAACAGCGGATCGCCGAGCAGTTCCGCGTAGTTGTCGAAGCCGACCGCGGTCCCGTTGCGCTCGCCGTCGCCGGTGAAGGAGAAGTTGACGCCCAGCAGCAGCGGCCACAGCCGGAGCGCCACGATGATCAGTACGGCCGGGGCCACCAGGACGAAGGGCGCGAGACGCTCGGCCCGCACCCCTCGGGAGGTCTTCCCGGGCAGGCCGCGCACCGGCCGCTCGATCTCTGTTCCGGTGGCCCGCTCCGCCTCAGCCGAGCCGACCGCCGGTGACGAACCTCCGATCGGCACGCGATCAGCTCACCTTGTCGGAGGCGGCCAGCTGCTCCACCACGTCGTCGACGCTCGCCGACCCGCTGAGGAGCTTCTGGGACAGCCTGCCCATCAGGTCAAGGGTCTTGGAGGACAGCGCGACATGCAGTGCGGGCTTGCCGCCCTTGATCCTGGAGACGATCGCGGCGACGGCCGGGGCGCCCTGCGACACCTCGATCGTGGTGTCGGAGGTGATCGCGCCGGCACCGGCGTAGAAGGCGGACAGCGCGCCGGTCGAGGTCAGCGACCGCACCAGGTCGGCGGCCAATTGCGGGTCCTTGGCCGACTTGGCGACCCCGTAGCCGATTCCGCCGTCGTACGGGAGGACGGGCGTGGCGCCGCTGGTGACCACCGGTGCGGCCATGACGCCTACGTTGTCGGCGCCCAGGAACTCGCCGAAGTCCTTCCAGTGCCCGACGTCGGACATGAGCCCGATGATGGTGGCGGCCTTGCCGGTGTTGAAGATCGCGAAGGCGTCGTTGAACAGCGCGGTGGAGTTGGCCCCGTCGTTGTTCAGGCCGTCGTCGTTGACCTTCTTCCACAGGCTGAAGATCTGCTTCACGTGGGGGGAGGTCCAGTCGCGCTTCCCGGCGATCCAGGCGTCGTACTCCTCGGGTGTCAGGATGCCCGGCCCGAGGCCCGACATGAAGAACTGGATCCCGAAGCCCTCCTTGTTGCCGAGGGCGAAGCACTTCGCGCCGGTCGCCTTCTTGATGGTGGCGCAGCCGGCGGCGAACTCGTCCCACGTCTTCGGCGGGTTCGCCGGGTCCAGCCCCGCCTTCTGGTAGATCGACTTGTTGTAGTAGATCGGATGGCCCTGCAACGTCACCGGGGCGGCATAGATCTTGCCGTCCTTGCTGAAGGCGTCCCAGCCCGCCAGCCGCTGCTTGTCCTCGGCCACGTACGGGTCCAGCGGCAGGAGGTCGTTCACCCGATCGCGGATCTGCCCGCCGCCGTTGAACAGCATGACGTCGGGGCCCTTGCCCGACTGGGTGGCCGCACCCAGCAAGGTGTAGTACTGGTCGAACGGCTGGGCCACGAACTCGACCGTGACGTCGGGATGCTTCGTGGCGAAGTCGGCCTTCGCCTTCTCGATGTAGGAGGCCACGCCGGGTTCACCGGACTTCCAGTCCCAGACCACGATCTTGCTGCTCGAGTCCCCGGAGGAGGACTGCGTCGGTGCGGCGCTTCCGCAGGCGGTCACGGCCAGTCCCGTGATCAGGATGACCGGCCACAGTGTGCGCTGCTTCATTGTTGATCACCTCCCAGAGCGCGGCCGGCGATCTCCGGCCGCGTTCCGGAAACGTAACTCGTATGACGTATGACGTCAATGGGATGCCGTATGCTGAGCCGGTAGCGCTGCCCACCGGAGGGGGATATGACGGCATCGCAAGAAGCGCCCGGCAGCGCCTCCGTCCCGCCCGCATGGGCTAGGCGACCGGCCAGTCTGGCCAAGGCGGTGACGGCCGAGCTCGTGGAGCGCATCGTCCGCGGCGTGCACCCGTCCGGCACGCCCCTTCCTCCCGAGCCCGTGCTGTGCGAGACCTTCTCGGTGAGCCGGACGGTCGTCCGCGAGTCCGTGAAGATCCTCCAGGAGAAGGGGCTCGTCCAGGTCCGCCAGGGCGCCGGCACCATGGTGACCCCGCCCACGATGTGGGACATGCTCGACGAGCTCGTGCTCGCGGCGACCATCGACATGGACGAGAGCCTGGGGATCCTCGACGACCTCGTCGTCACCCGCCGCCTGCTCGAATCCGACATGGCCAACTTCGCCGCCCGGGTGGCGGACGATGACACCGTCGAGCGGCTGCGCACGCTGGTGGACCGCATGGACGAGCTCGTCGACGACCACGTCACGTACGCCGACCACGACCGGGCCTTCCACGACACGATCATGCAGGCGTCCGGGAACCGCATCGCGCGGGGCGTGGTCCGCGCGCTGGAGAGCCAGGTGATCAACACGGCCCGCTACATGGGCAAGACCGAACGCGCCCTGTGCGTGGCGTCCAACCAGGGCCATCGCCGCATCTACGAACGCATCGCCGCCCACGACCCCGACGGCGCCACCGAGGCGATGTTCACGCACATCACCGAGGCGTGGCTCGTCCGGCGCAACGCGCCCAGCGCCCCCGTGCGCCTGCAGCGCTAGCGCCATCGCGCTCCCGCCCGCCGATCGGTCACCGGCGGAACGGGAGCGGGAGCGGGAGCGGTCTGGCGTCAGCGGCGCCGCCGCGCGTGGATGGTCAGGTGCGCGTCCTTCGCCGGTTGATCGTCAGGTGCGGGTCCACCGCTGGTCGCCTCCGCCGTTTCAGGTCCACAGGATGATCGGCGTGCCGATGCCGGCCTGCCCCGCGCCCCAGGCCGTGTCGACGGCAGCACCGCGCGTGGAGATGCGGACACGGGATCTCCTTCGAGACGAGGCGGGTCAGGAGGCCTCGCAGGAAAGGGTGGGGGTGGCCGCGGCGCCGTTGGCGGTGAAGCCGAACGTGGTGGTGCCGCCGGCCGCGATCGAGCCGTTGTAGGACTCGTTGCGGACGCTCACCTCGGCTCCCGAGCCGGAGCGGACGCCGTTCCACAGGCTGCTGATCGCCTGCCCGTCCGGCCAGGTCCAGCCGACCGTCCAGCCGCCGACGGCGCTGTCGCCCGCACGGACGGTGACCGCGGACTGGAAGCCTCCCGGCCAGGAGTTGACGGTCTGCATCGTGGCCGTGCACGCACCGGTCCCCGGCGTGGGGGTGGGCGTCGGGCTGGGGGTGGGGCTGGTCGAGGGCGAGCTCCCGAACTGGGAGAAGAACGCCCACACCTCCGTCTTGGTCCAGGTCGTGGCGCCGTTGTCGGCGTAGGTCCCGTCCACGGGTCCAGGCGTGTGGCCGTTGTCGAACGCGGCCCAGACGACCGGATAGCCGGCCCGGCACCCCGAATAGGCGGTGACGATGTGGCTGCGGCTGCCCGAACTCGGCTCGGGCGGGTTCTGTGCTGTGCAGCCGTTGTTGCGGACGAACCTGTCACGCAGCGCCCGTCCCTGCGCGATGTTGAGCACCGTGTCCCCGATGCCGTGCAGCCCCATGTACGCGATGGGCTGCGTGCCGCCGCTGCACCCGCTGAGCTGCGCGCCGGAGAAGACCGCGACCGCGCGGAAGACCGTCGCCCGCGAGCACGCGAGCGAGAAGCTCATGGCGCCGCCGTAGCTGAAACCGGTGGCGAACAGCTGCGAGGTGTCGACGCAGAGATCCGCCTCGATGAGCCGGATCAGGTCGTCGACGAAGGTGATGTCCTCGCCGTTGTTGTTCGCCCAGCCGTTGTTGAAGCCCTGGGGTGCGACGAAGATGGCGCCGTTGTTCGACATCTGCCGCAGCCCGTAGAAGGACCACGGGTAGCCGCTGGTTCCGCCGGAGTCGACCTCGGCGGCCGTGCCGCCGAGCCAGTGGAAGCCGAAGATCAGCCGGTAGGGGGTGTCGTTCCGGTAGCCGTCGGGGAGCCGGAGGATGTAGGAGCGGTTCTTGCCGCTGGTCTGGATCGACTGCGTCCCGCTCCTCAGCGTCGGGGTCTTGCCGCATCCGGCGGTCGCCGCCAGAGCGCCCGCGGAGGTCGCGGCTCCGCCCGCGTCGCTGCTCAGCGCCGCACGGCCCATGGCCAGGACGAGAATTACGGCGGCCGCGACCGCTCCGATTAACCTGCTCTGCTTGGACATCAGCTGACTCCGATCCGGATCACTGGAACGAGGCGTCGTCGATGGTGAAGCCGTCGGTCCCCGACGCCGTCTCGACGTAGAAGGTGGCGCCGGTCAGCGTTCCGCTCCATGACACGGTCGCCGTGCCCGTGAGCTTGGTCCAGCCGCCGGTGTTCACCACCGTCGCCGGCGTGAGCTGGATGTAGTTCGTCGTGCCGTCGGCGGTGACCGCCAGGGTCGCCTTCGCGCTGGGCGTGCCGCTCTGCGACCGCACCCAGACGCTCGTCGTGTAGCTCTTGCCGTTGGTGAGCTTGGCGGTGACGTCCTGGGTGATGCCGTTCCATGACGCCGTGCGCCCGGTGATGGACAGCGCCCGCGAGCCGCCGTGAGCTGAGCCGGTGACGGACGACAGGGTTCCGCCGAACGTGCCCCAGCCCGTCGTGCCGCTCTCCATGTCGCCGTTCGCCAGCAGGTTCCCGCCGGTGTCCCCGCCGTCCCCGGTGCCGCCGGTGAACTGCCACCAGTTCACGTTGAACAGGTAGCCGCTGCCGCCGGTGTACTTGAGGTACAGGTCATGGGTGCCGGTAGCGCCGTTCACGGAGCAGGTGACGGTCGTCCACGTCTGCCAGCCACCGGTGCCCGGCACGGTGCAGGTCCCCACCAGCGATCCGTTCACGGAGTCGAGGTGGAGCTCGATCCGGCCGCCACTGGCCGCCGAGGCCACCCGCGCGGCGAAGGACGTCGCGCCGGAGCCGAAGGCGACGCCCTTGACCTTGACGTAGTCGCCGTTCTCGATCCAGCCGACGTTCATGCCGCCCTCGCTGGAGGGCTCGGTCTCCACGCCGGACTCCCAGGCGATCGTCTCGGCCTCCTGCCGGACGTAGGGGTTCAACGTGCCCACCTGCGGCGCCCCGGTCGTGGTCATGGTCATCGTGGGGATGGTGCCGTCGGCGTTGTAGGAGAACTTCTCCACGGCGACCGAGCGGGTGAAGCCGCCACCGCCCGGCAGGGCGCCGTTGTGGTAGAAGAAGTAGGACCCGCCGTTGAAGTCGATGACGCCGGGGTGGTTCGTGAAGCTGCTGCCCTGCGTGGGCATGACCGTCCCGCGGTAGGTCCAGGGCCCGGTGGGGCCGGGCGCTGTCGAATACCCGATGAACTCCGAGCAGCATTTCGCCGCGAAGACGTTGTAGTAGAGGCCGTTGCGCTTGAAGACCCAGGGCCCCTCTTCGTACAGGGTCGGGCGGTTCGCGTCGCCGGTGCGGGTGCCGAAGCCCGCGGTGGTGAGCGGGATCCGGGTGGGACTGCCCGAGTACGAGATCATGTCGGCGTTGAGCCTGACGTACCACAGGTTGGGGTTGCCCCAGTAGAGGTAGGCCTGCCCGTCGTCGTCGATGAAGACGGTGGGGTCGATCTCGCCGTTCCTGACCAGCGGGTGGCCGATCGCGTCGGTGAAAGGCCCGGTGGGGCTGTCGGAGACGCCGACGCCGATGGCCATCTGGCCGCTCGCCCGGTCCTTCACCGGGACGTACCAGTAGAACCTGCCGTTCCGGTAGACGGTCTGACCGGCCCACGCGTCCGCGCTCGCCCAGCTGAAGGTGGCGACGCTCATCGGCGAGCCGTGGTCGGTCCAGTTCACCATGTCCGCGGACGACCAGACCCGCCACTCCTTCATGGTGAAGTACGTGGAGCCGTCCTCGTCGTGTCCGGTGTAGAGGTACACCCGGCCGTTGTGCACCAGCGGGGCGGGGTCGGCGGTGTAGATGGTCTGGACGATCGGATTGTCCGCTCTGGCCGTGCCGGGGATCATCATGACCGCGCAGATCAGCGCCATGATCACGAGCGCGCCGCGTCTCGCCGGGGAGCCGGGCCGAAGGGGGGATGCGACTTTCATGGTCACCTTCTGGGGTCGAGGGCGCGAGGCCGCGGTGAAGGTCAGGTACGGGTCCAGCGCTGGTTGGCGCCGCCGTTACAGGACCAGATCTGGAGCGCGGTGCCGTTGGCGCTGGTGTATCCGGGTACGTCCAGGCACTTGTTCGCCTCGACGGCGGTGATGGTGCCGTCGCCGTTGAAGCGCCATTTCTGGTTGCCCTGGCCGCTGCAGTCCCAGATGATCACCCTGCTTCCGTCGGCGGTGGCGTGGTCGCCGACGTCCAGGCACTTGCCGCCGTACACGCGCAACTCGCCGGAAGCGGTGAGCGTCCACTGCTGGTTGGGCTGCCCGTGGCAGTCCCAGATCTGCGCCCGCGCGCCGTTGGCCTGGGACGCGCCGGAGACGTCAAGGCATCTGCCCGACCCCACGTTCCTGATGGCGCCCGACTCCCCCGGCGTGGTCGCGTCGAGCCCGAGGAAGGACAGGGCGTAGGGGAACATGCCCGTCAACGGCAGGGAGTGGCCGTATCCCGCGAAGCTGAGCCCCTCGACGGGGGCCTGGACGCCGGTGCCGCCGTACCGGGTGCGGGTGAGACCCTGCTTGGGGCTGTCCGTGTACGCGGGGGCCTGGCTCACCCCGTTGAGGTCGGTCCACTGTTTGATCTCTTCACCGAAGTTGGGGTAGGCCAGGGTGGTGTCGGTGGTGCCGTGCCACAGTTGCATCCGCGGGTAGCGGCCGGTGTAGCCGGGGAACATCGCGCGTGCCTGGTCACCGCACTGCCGGGCCGTCTTGACGATCCGGCCCCCGGAGCACTCGCTGTTCCACAGCGATCCGCCGGTGGTGGCGAAGCACCCGGCCGGGACACCGGAGAACGCCGCGGCGGCCGAGAACACGTCGGGGTACTGCGCGGCCAGCACGTTGGTCATCATCGCGCCGGAGGAGAAGCCGCTGACCACGATCCGGGCGGGGTCGACGTCGTAGCGCTGCCGGGCGTAGGAGACCATCGACATGATCCCGGTGGAGTCCCCGCCGCCGTCACGCGTGAGCGCGGCCGGGGTGGACACGTCGAAGCACTGGCCGCTGCGGGTGGCTTCCGGGATCACGATGACGTACCCGTACCGGTCGGCCGCGGTGACGTAGTCGTGGCCGACACCGTTGAACACCCCGGCGGCCGAGCCGGTGCAGTAGTGCACCATGACCAGCAGCGCCGGCTGGGCCGCCACCCGGTCCGGGACATACATATACATGTTCAGATTTGTCGGGTTGTTGCCGAAGCCGGTGACCCGGGTGAGCGACGCCGCCTCGGCGGGCCTGACGCCCAGCAGCACGGCGGCGGCCATCAGGGCCACGGCGGCGGCCGCGAGTACGGCGCGCAGGCTTCCGGCCAGCGTCGGGCCGCTGCGGATCGGCGTCGTCATCTCCAGGTCCACTTCTGGTTGGCGCCGCCGTGGCAGGAGTAGAGCTGGATCCGGGTGCCGTTGGCGGTGCCCTGCCCCACGGCGTCCAGGCACAGCCCGGACTGGACCCCGGTGATGGTGCCGTCGGCGTTCAGGCGCCACTTCTGGTTGTCGCCGCCCCAGCAGGAGTAGATCTGGATCACGGCGCCGTTGCCGCTCCCGCCCGCGTCGAGGCACTTGTCGCCGTAGACCCTGAGCTCGCCGGCCGATGTGGCGGCCCACTGCTGGTTGCTCCGCCCGTTGCAGTCCCACAGCTGTACGGCGGTGCCGTCGGCGGTGGCGGCGCCCGGCACGTCCAGGCAGCGCCCGGAGCCCACTCCCCTGATCGGCCCGGCATCGCCGGGCGCCGTGGGAGTCGACGTCGGGGTGGACGAGCCGTCGTCCAGGCCGAAGAAGCGGATGGCGTGAGCGGCCATCCCGGCGTGCGGCAGGTCGTGGCCGGCACCGCTGATGGTGTACGCCTCCACCTGCCCGGAGCCGAAGACCCGCCGGGTCCACCCGGACTGCGGGCTGTCAGTGGAGGTGGGGGTCTGCCCCAGCCCGTGCACGTCGGTCCACTGGTCCACCTCTTCCTGCAGCATCGTGTACGGCAGCACGGAGTCGGCGGTGCCGTGCCAGGCCATCACGCGCGGCCGGGGCCCGCTGTAGCCGGGGTAGGCGTTCCTGACCAGATCACCCCACTGCCGCGGCGTCTTGTCCCCGCAGCCGGCGGGCCCGAGGCAGCCGTAGGGCACGCCCGAGAACGGCGCGCCGGCCTTGAACACGTCCGGGTACGTGGCGAGCAGGTTGTTGGTCTCCATCGCGCCGGAGGAGAAGCCGGTGGCGAACACCCGCTCCGGGTCACCGTTGTAGCGCTGCAGCACGTAGCTCGTCATGGAGACGATCGACACGGGGTCGCTGCCGCCGCCGTGGCGCAGGGCCTCGTCCGACCAGACGTCGAAGCAGTTCGACATGCCGTTGGCGCTCTTGTTCGCCTGCGGGTAGATGACGATGAAGCCGTACCGGTCGGCCAGCGAGGCGAACTCGGTCCCCTGGTGGAAGCCCGGAGCCCAGCCGTTGCAGCCGTGCATCGCCACCAGGACGCCCGGCCGGGACGCCACCCTGTCGGGGACGTAGAGGTACATCCGCAGGCCGCCGGGGTTGGCGCCGAAGTTCGTCACTTCGGTCAGGGCCGCCGCCGACGCCCGTGGGGCGGCGGTGACGAACATGGACAGTGCGGTGGCCACGACCGTGACCAGAGCCGCGAGGCCGGCTCCGATGGTGGCATATCCCCTGGGACGCGTTTTCATCTGCTGCTCTTCTCTTCACATGGTCGGCCAGATGTTAGCGTTAACATGAACGCTTTTTGATCGCACCTCTCCTCGGAGCCGGTGGCATGTGGTGGCAGAGCGGAGCAAATACGAGGCCGAAAGGTACTGTCAAGAAGCGTGAGCTTGCGACGAGCCGAGGGGGCCGGCGGCCGAGCGCGCTCACCTCGCCTCATCAGGCCCGAAACCACGCGCCGACAGGAGAGCGCCGCCGTGAAACTTTCACACAAGGCCGCCTGTCAGGTACGTCTGACCGAAAGTTTCAAGAGCAACGAATCGCGGTAAGAACGGGGCATCATCGGCGGTCAGCCGAGCCTGATCCCGAAATTTTCGCGGATTCCTTGACAATTTTCGGCACGGTTCTCACACTGAGTCCCCAAGGCGATCTCCCTGTCAGTCGGTGGTGCGCGGCAGGGGCCGCCGTCACGACGCCTAGTGGTGTGCGCTCCCCGTGGGCGCGGCGTCGGGTCCCGCGAGTGTGTCCCCGCACACTCTTCCCATGATTCGCAATGGAGGCTCAGGCATGCGCGTCAACGCCATGTCCCCATCCACCGACCGCCGCCCGTTCGGCGGGCGACGGCGGACGTTGATCGCCGGCACGCTCGGCGCACTCGGTCTGATCGCGGCGATGGCGTCGCCGTTACCGGCGAACGCCGCCGAGAGCACGCTCGGCGCGGCGGCCGCGCAGAGCGGCCGCTACTTCGGCACCGCCATCGCGTCGGGCAGGCTCGGCGACTCCGCCTACACGACCATCGCCGCCCGCGAGTTCAACATGGTGACGGCCGAGAACGAAATGAAGATCGACGCCACCGAACCGAACCGGGGCCAGTTCAACTTCAGCCAGGGCGACCGCGTCTACAACTGGGCCGTGCAGAACGGCAAGCGGGTCCGCGGGCACACCCTGGCCTGGCACGCCCAGCAGCCCGGCTGGATGCAGTCGCTGTCCGGCAGCTCCCTGCGCCAGGCGATGATCGACCACATCAACGGCGTCATGAGCCACTACAGGGGCAAGATCTACTCCTGGGACGTGGTCAACGAGGCCTTCGCCGACGGCAACTCCGGCGGCCGGCGCGACTCCAACCTCCAGCGCACCGGCAACGACTGGATCGAGGTCGCCTTCCGCACCGCGCGCAACGCCGACTCCTCGGCCAAGCTCTGCTACAACGACTACAACATCGAGAACTGGTCGTGGGCCAAGACGCAGGGCGTCTACAACATGGTCCGCGACTTCAAGCAGCGCGGCGTGCCGATCGACTGCGTCGGCTTCCAGTCCCACTTCAACAGCGGCAGCCCGTACAACAGCAACTTCCGCACCACGCTGCAGAGCTTCGCCGCCCTGGGCGTGGACGTCCAGATCACCGAGCTGGACATCCAGGGGGCCTCGCCCACGACGTACGCCGCCGTGGTCAACGACTGCCTGGCCGTCCCGCGCTGCAACGGCATCACCGTGTGGGGCGTGCGCGACCAGGACTCCTGGCGCTCGGGCGACACCCCGCTGCTGTTCAGCGGCAGCAACAAGAAGCCGGCCTACACCGCGGTGCTCAACGCGCTCAACGGCGGTACCTCGACGACGCCGCCTCCGGGGGACGGCGGTGACGAGGGCACGATCAAGGGCGTGGCCTCCGGCCGCTGCGTCGACGTACCCAACGCCAGCACGTCCGACGGCACCGCGGTGAATCTGTGGGACTGCAACGGCAACAGCAACCAGCAGTGGACCCTCACCTCCGCGGGCGAGCTGCGGGTGTACGGCAACAAGTGCCTGGACGCCGGCGGCAGCAGCAACGGCGCCGTGATCCAGATCTACTCCTGCTGGGGTGGCGACAACCAGAAGTGGAACGTCAACTCCAACGGCACCATCACCGGCGTGCAGTCAGGGCTGTGCCTTGACGCCGTCGGGCAGGGCACCGGCAACGGCACGAGGCTCCAGCTCTACAGCTGCTGGGGCGGCGACAACCAGAAGTGGACCTACACCTCGTAGCGCCACCGGCACCAGCGGTCGCCGTGCGGACCGGAGCAGGGACGGCTCACCCCTGCTCTCGGTCGGCACGGCGATCTCGCCTTTCCCGGAACAGTGACCGGGGGGACGGTCACACGCCCGTGATCGTCCACTGGTTGTTGGTGCTGCTGTTGGGTGTCCACATCCCCACGGTGGAGCCGACGGTGCTGTTGCCCATGCCGTCCAGGGCGGTGCCGGTGCCCCGGTTGACGATCCGGTAGTGGCCGTTGCCCACGGGATCGAGGCGCCACTGCTGGTTGTCGCCGCCGTTCCAGGCCGCCTGCCGGGCGTTGGCGCCGTTGGCGGCGTTGCCCCAGCTGTCGGCGACCATGCCGTTGGTGCGGTTGACGATGCGGTACCAGCCGCCGCCCACATCCACCAGCTGCCACTGCAGGTTGGTGCTGCCGTCGTAGCTCCACTGCTTGAGCACCGAGCCGGAGGCGACGTTGCCGCCGCTGTCCAGCACCAGGCCGGTGGTGACGTTGGCGATCCGTACGTACGCCGGCGGCGGCGGTGCGGATCCGGTCATCCGGTACGTGCGGCCGGCCCGGCCGGTCAGCCCGATGACGTCGGACTCCGGATGGGTGACGGTGACCGTGTCGCCGGTCACGTTGTCCACCACCTGGTAATTTCCGGTGAACATGCGGCTGCGCACGTTGACCGTTCCGTCGCGGTCGAACGCGATGAGGATCTCGGTGGCGCCATCGGAGCTCCACGTCGTGTCCACGGTGTAGCCGCCACGTCCCCGAAGACCTCGCACCTCGCCGTCCGGCCAGGCCGCCGGCAGCGCCGGCAGCACGTGCAGCTCGCCATGGTGGCTCTGGAGCAGCATCTCGGCGATGCCCGACGTCGCGCCGAAGTTGCCGTCGATCTGGAACGGGGGATGCAGGTCGAACATGTTCGGCGCCAGCCGTGCCGTCGTCACGAGGAGGCGGAGCAGGTCATGCGCACGGGTGCCTTCCTCCATCCGCGCCCAGTAGTTGATCTTCCAGGCGAGTGACCAGCCGGTGCCGTCGTCACCGCGCAGTTCGAGGGTCCGCCGCGCCGCGGTGTACAGCGCCGGGGTGCCGCGCTTGGTGATCTGGTTGCTGGGGTGCAGGCCGTAGAGATGGGAGATGTGCCGGTGGGTGGGCTCGGTCTCGACCCAGTCGTACAGCCACTCCTGGATGTTGCCGCGCGAGCCGGTCTTCATCGGCGGGAGCCGGTCGCGGGCGGCGAGGACCCGCGCCCGGAAGTCGGCGTCGACGCCGAGCGCCTGGCCGGCCTTGGCGCAGCCGTCGAACAGGTCGCGCAGGATCTGGTTGTCCATCGTGGGCCCGGCGCAGACGCTGACGCCCGAGTGGTGGGCCAGCTCGGGAGAGTTCGACGGGTTCGTGACCAGATACCCCAGGTTCGGTTCCTGGACGAGGGTGTCGAGGAAGAACTGCGCGGCGCCCTTCATGGCGGGGTAGTACTGCCGCAGGAACTCCAGGTCGCCGGTGAAGGTGTAGTGGTCCCAGATGAGGGTGGACAGCCACGCGCCGCCGGTCTGCCACATGCCCCACAGCGCGCCGTCCACGACCGACGTCCCCCGCCACGCGTCGGTGTTGTGGTGGGTCACCCACCCGCCGGCGTTGTACTGCACGCGGGCCGTCCGGGCGCCGCTGACCGCGAGCTCGTCGATCATCGTGAAGACCGGCTCGTAGCATTCCGGCAGGTTCGTCGTGTCGGCCGGCCAGTAGTTCATCGGCAGGTTGGCGTTGATGGTGTATTTGGAGTCCCACGCCGGCGTCAGCGAGTCGTTCCAGATGCCCTGCAGGTTGGCCGGCTGGGTGCCCGGCCGCGAGGAGGAGATCAGCAGGTACCGGCCGAACTGGAACAGCAGCACGGAGAACTGCGGGTCGTCGGTGCTCGCGTGGCGGGCGATCCGCACGTCGGTCGGCTGGTCGGCCGCCGCGGTGCGGCCGAGGTCGAGCGTCGTGCGCCCGAACAGCCGCTGGTAGTCGGCGACGTGCCGGCCGCGGAGGTCGTCGTAGGTCCTGCTGACGGCGGCGTCGAGATGGCTCCGGGCGATGCCCTGGTAGTCGCCGCCGGCATCGCGCCAGTTGCGGTAGCTGGAGCCGATGGAGATCAGCACGGTCGCGCTGTCGGCGGACCTCACCTGCAGCGTGCCACCGGAACTGCTGACGCTGCCGCCCTCGACGACGGCCCGGGCCAGTGCCAGGAACCTGACGGAACCGGCCACTCCTTCCATGTCGCCCGAGATGCCGTCGAGCGCCACCGTGGCGCCGTCCGGGCTGGAGCGCGTCGTCCGTTGAGGGCTGTCGAACGTCGCGGAGAACGTGATCGAGCCGGGCCTGTCGGCCGTCAGCCGGATGGCGATCACCTGGTCCGGTGCGCTCGCCAGCACCTCGCGCCGGTACCGCACGCCGTTCTGCAGGTAGGACACCGCCGTGGTGGCCGTGGTCAGGTCCAGGTACCGGTTGTACTCCGAGACCCCGCCGCCGCTGCCGAAGGTGAGCCGCAGATCGCCGACGGTCTGGTAGGCCAGCTGGCCCACGGGGGTGCCCCGCATGTTCTGGTCGATCATCGTCTGGGCCTGGCTCCACTGGTTCTGGAAGACCAGCTGCCGGATCTGCCCCAGCGCCCCCGCCCCTCGGGGATTGCTCTGGTCGTACGGTCCACCCGCCCAGACGGTGTCCTCGTTGAGCTGCAGCCGCTCGGTGTCGACGTTGCCGAACACCATGGCGCCCAGGCGGCCGTTGCCGATCGGGAGCGCTCGCAGCCAGTCCGTGCCGGCGCTCTCGTCGTACCACAGTGCCAGGTCGTTCGCGGCGCTCACCTCCGGAGGCGGCGCCGACGCGGCTCGGGCGGCGGCCGTCCAGGGCAGCGGCAGCATCGCGGCCCCGGCCGCGCCCAGTCTCAGCACTTGTCTTCGCGATAAACCAGACATCTCGCTTCTCTTTCCCTAGAGGGTCGCGACCGGCTCAGCCGTTCCGCGCGGCGGGCGTCAGTTGTCAGCCGATCCGTACGAGTTGCCATTGCTGGTTGGCGCCGCCCCAGTCGTCGTACTGGACGATGTTGGCGCCGTCGGCGGTGGAGGCGCCCTGGACTTCGAGGGCCTTGTTGCTGTTGCGGTTGATCAGGCGTACGTAGCCGTCGGAGCTGTCGGAGAGTCTCCATTGCTGGTTGGTGCCGTTGTGGTCGCTCCATTGGACGACGGCGGCGCTGTTGGCGGTGGAGTAGTTGTAGACGTCGAGGACTTTGCCGGAGTGGCGGGATTTGAGGCGGTAGTAGCCGCCGCCGGAGTCGACGAACTGCCATTGCTGCTGGTTCTGGTTGTTCCTGGCCCACTGGGTGATGCGGG
Source organism: Nonomuraea phyllanthi (assembly GCF_006334985.2). GTDB lineage: Bacteria > Actinomycetota > Actinomycetes > Streptosporangiales > Streptosporangiaceae > Nonomuraea > Nonomuraea phyllanthi. The sequence continues at coordinate 288,763 of NZ_VDLX02000006.1, read as the reverse complement.
CGCCGTCATTGGTCGCCAGGTTGTAGACGTCCAGGGCCTTGCCGCTGTTGCGGTTGACCAGCACGTACCACGCACTGGTGTCGATCCCGCCGGGAGCCTGGGTCACGCCGGTGACGAAGGTCATCACGCTCCGGGCGGGGAGCGTGACGGTGAAGGAGCCGTTCGACACGCCGGTCGCGCCCTGGGGCGCGACGTTCCTGCTCGCGTCCGTCAGCCAGGACGAGACGCTGGACGCGGTGCTGTTCGCCAGCGTGAACTGCTGGCTCACCGCGGAGGTCCCCTTGTTGATCGCGACGACGACGACGGAGTCATCGCCCGAGTACGCCGAGACGTACACGTTCGACGCCGGGTTCGCCGTCGCGTCGATCCGCACGTATCCGGGGCGGACGAACCTGGCGAAGTGCGCCATGTTCGCTCCGCGCTTGCTGATCTGGCCGTCCTCCCGCATGGGGCCGTAGCTGCGCCGGATGTACCACCAGATGTACGCCTGGAACTCGGCGTCCACCATGGCGTGGTGGATGTGCTCCCCCACGTCGAGCGCCTGCGGCCAGAGGTCCGCCGAGTCGCTGCTGTTGGGGTGGTAGACCTCGGTCATCCAGAGCTCTTTGCCCGCGCCCTTCTGCTTGAAGAGGGGGTACGGGAAGTTCGCGTACGGGGTGCCGTAGAGGTGGGCCCCGATGATGTCCACGTTGGCGAGCGCCGTGGAGTCGTTGAGGATCGGGTCCGACATGTTCTTCAGGTACTGGAAGGACTCGGGCGCGATGACCCTGGTGCTGATCGAGCCGGCGTTCTCCCGCAGGAACCGCACCATCTCGGTGGGGGTCCACCAGGTCCACTCGTGCGCGTAGTCAGGCTCGTTCTGCACGGATATGCCGTACAGGTTCACCCCGTTGTTCCGCATGTGGGCGGTGAAGTCGTTCAGGTGCTGGGCGTAGGCGCCGTACATGTCGTACCGGAGCCTTCTCGCGTCGGTCTGGCTGCCGCGGACGAAGGTCTCGACCATGGTGGCGGGCGGGTTCCACGGCGACGCGATGACGGTCGCCCCGAGTTCGACCGCGCGCTGCGCCGTCGCCAGATCGCGGCTCCAGTCCGCCTGGTTCTCGGGCACGGGGATCCTCAGCACCGAGAACCCCAGACGGCCGTCCCCCGTGCCGAACGCCGTGTCGCGCTGGGCCGCTGTCAGGTCGCCGATCCAGGCCGTGTGGTTCATGCCGCCGAAGCCGCGGATCGTCTGCCGCCGTGCCGACGGGTCGATGACCGCCGTGGCGGCGGCCGTCGCGGCCGCGGCCGCCGAGGCGCCGGCGGTCGAGGTCATGGCCGTGATGACGGGCAGGGCGCCCATCGTCGCCAGCACCCTTCTCCGGCTCAGCGATCTCCGGTCGATCGGATCGTCCGTCATGTCTCCTCCTTGGCTGTGGGTCGCCGATACGCGCCGCTCTCGGCCTCCTGGGCCGGACGATCCCGGCACGTGGGAGCGCTCCCAGCATGGCTTTCACGGGGGCGGCGGGAAGCCGGTCAGAAATGCGGCCAGTTCAGAAGGGGCCGAAAAGGTCGGAGGCGTTTACATCCTCTGCAGGAAGGTAAGGCCCTCGCTGCGGCCCGTCAACCATGCCCGAGGAAGAACCTTAATAAAGATCAAGTGGGGCCTACCGCTGCTCAGAGCGGGGAACGGCGGGGATCGGCGCATGTCCGGAGCACAGCAAGTTAACCAATAACCTTCGCAAGTTACTGGAATGCCACCTGGCAACTTCTGTGAAACTTTCACACCGACGAGCCGTGCGGCGCGCTCCCATCGGAGGCGAAACCCCAGGCAGGAGCGCGTTTCGAGGACAACGCCCGAGCCGGCGCGGAGCGCCCCCGTTGACGCGGAGCCGGACGTCAGATGTACTCCCCGACAACGCGCTCGACGCGGCAAGCAAGCAACCTCAGCACGATAAATGTTAACGCTAACAAGTTGGAGTCTTCCGCTATCTAGTCGAGGAGCCCTGGATGTCCCCCCACATCCCCCCGCCCGCTCGCACGGCCCGTCCCGACCTTCCGGATGATCGCGGGAGCGGGCTGTTAGCGCTAACACCTCGGATGCATCGGAGGTTCTGGTGAGACGCGTCCTCACGGTTCTCTCGGCCCTGCTTCTCGTGGGCACGTTGCTCACGCCGCAGGCGTCCGCCGCGACGGTCGACACCAGCGCGTGGTACGTACTGGTCAACCGCAACAGCGGCAAGGCCCTGGACGTCTACAACCTGGCCACCGACGACGGCGCCCGCATCACCCAGTGGGCCAGGAACAACCAGAACCAGCAGCAATGGCAGTTCGTCGACTCCGGCGGCGGCTACTACCGCCTCAAATCCCGCCACTCCGGCAAGGTTCTGGACGTCTCGGGATACTCCACCGCCAACGGCGCCGCCGTCGTCCAATGGAGCGACCACAACGGCACCAACCAGCAATGGAGACTCTCCGACAGCTCCGACGGCTACGTACGCCTGATCAACCGCAACAGCAACAAGGCCCTCGAAGTGCAGAACGCCTCCACCGCCGACGGCGCCAACATCGTCCAGTACGACGACTGGGGCGGCGCCAACCAGCAATGGCAACTCGTGCCGATCGACGGCGGCGGCGACCCCGACCCGGGCGGCACGTACACCAACCCGGTCGTCTGGCAGGACTTCGCCGACGGCGACATCATCCGGGTCGGCGACGCCTACTACTACTCGGCCTCCACGATGCACTACTCGCCGGGCGCGCCGATCCTGCGCTCCTACAACCTCGTGGACTGGGAGTACGCCGGGCATTCTGTCCCGAGGCTCGACTTCGACTCGGGCGCCTACGACCTGAACGGCGGCCGGGCGTACGTGAAGGGCATCTGGGCCTCGACCCTGAACTACCGGCCCAGCAACAGCACCTACTACTGGCTCGGCTGCGTCGAGTTCAACCGCACCTACGTCTACACCGCCTCCGCCGTCGACGGCACCTGGACGAAGCGCTCACGGATCAACAACTGCTACTACGACGCCGGCCTGCTGATCGACACCGACGACACGATGTACGTCGCCTACGGCAACGGCACCATCAGCGTCGCCCAGCTCTCGTCCGACGGGCTCAGCCAGGTACGCGCCCAGCAGGTGTTCCAGACGCCGAGCAGCGTCGGCACCCTGGAGGGCTCCCGCTTCTACAAGCGGAACGGCTACTACTACATCTGGCTGACCCGCCCCGCCAACGGCCAGTACGTCCTCCGCTCCACCTCGCCGTGGGGCCCGTACGAGATGCGCCAGGTCCTGCTCAACATGCCCGGCCCCATCTCCGGGGGCGGCGTCCCCCATCAGGGCGGGCTCGTCCAGACCCAGAACGGCGACTGGTACTACATGTCGTTCGTCGACGCCTACCCCGGCGGCCGGGTCCCGGCGCTCGCGCCGATCACCTGGACCGGCGACTGGCCGACCGTGCAGACCGTCAACGGCGGGTGGGGAGCCACCTACCCGAAACCGAACATCCAGACCGACCGGACCGTGGCGTCCATGATCGGTCCCGACACCTTCACGTCGAGCAGCCTCGGGCCTCGCTGGGAGTGGAACCACAACCCCGACACCAGCCGCTTCTCCACCGGCAACGGCCTGCGCCTGCAGACCGCGACCGTCACAGGCGACCTCTACAACGCCCGTAACACCCTGACCCACCGCATCCAGGGCCCGTCGTCCACGGCGACGATCGAGCTCGACTACTCGCAGATGGCCAACGGCGACCGCGCCGGGCTGGCCATGCTGCGCGACCAGTCGGCCTGGATCGGCGTCAAGCGCGACAACGGCGTCAACCGGGTCGTGATGACCAACGGGCTCACCATGAACGGCTCGTGGCAGACCACCGGCACCGGTACGGAGGCGGCGAGTGCGAGCATCTCGGGCGGCCGGATCTGGTTGCGGGTCAACGCCGACATCCGGCCCGGCTCCGGCAGGCAGGCCCGCTTCTCCTACAGCACCGACGGCAGCACCTTCGTGAGTCTCGGCCCGGCGTTCACGCTGAACAACGCCTGGCAGTTCTTCATGGGCTACCGCTACGGGATCTTCAATTACGCGACCCAGTCCCTCGGCGGCGCGGTGACCGTGCGCCGCTTCGACCTCACCACCCCCTGACAGAGCACGTCGATGGAGGGCGTCCATGAAACGACGTCTGTCCGGCTCGATCCTTCGCCGCCATGTCCACCAAGTCGGATGAATCGGAGCACATCGTGAGATTGAGATTTCTGGCCATCCTCACGACGATGGCCGCCTTACTGGCGAGCCTGTTCGTCGGCATCCAGCCCGCCGGCGCGGCCACCGTCGACACCAACGCGTGGTACGTCCTGGTCAACCGCAACAGCGGCAAGGCCCTGGACGTCTACAACCTGGCGACCAATGACGGCGCCCGCATCACCCAGTGGGCCAGGAACAACCAGAACCAGCAGCAATGGCAGTTCGTCGACTCCGGCGGCGGCTACTACCGCCTCAAATCCCGCCACTCCGGCAAGGTCCTCGACGTCTACAACTACTCCACCGCCAACAGCGCCGCCGTCGTCCAATGGAGCGACCACAACGGCACCAACCAGCAATGGAGACTCTCCGACAGCTCCGACGGCTACGTACGCCTGATCAACCGCAACAGCAACAAGGCCCTCGAAGTCCAGGGCGCCTCCACCGCCGACGGCGCCAACATCGTCCAGTACGACGACTGGGGCGGCGCCAACCAGCAATGGCAACTCGTGCCGATCGACGGCGGCGGCGGTGACCCCGACCCCGACCCCGGGAACTGCGACCTTCCGTCGTCGTACCGCTGGACGTCGACGGGCCCGCTGGCGACCCCGAAGTCGGGGTGGGTCTCGCTCAAGGACTTCACCGTCGCGCCCTACAACGGCAGGCATCTCGTCTACGCCACGACGCACGACACGGGCACGCGGTGGGGCTCGATGAACTTCAGCCCCTTCACCAACTGGTCCGACATGGCCTCGGCCAGCCAGAACACGATGTCGTCCGCCACTGTCGCGCCCACGCTGTTCTACTTCGCCCCGAGGAACATCTGGGTGCTCGCCTACCAGTGGGGCGGGACCGCCTTCTCCTACAGGACCTCCAACGACCCCACCAACCCGAACGGCTGGTCGTCGCAGCAGGTGCTCTTCTCCGGAAGCATCTCGGGCTCCGGAACGGGACCGATCGACCAGACGGTCATCGGTGACGGCACGAACATGTACCTGTTCTTCGCCGGGGACAACGGCAAGATCTACCGGGCCAGCATGCCCATCGGGAACTTCCCGGGCAGCTTCGGCTCCAACTCGACGGTGATCATGAGCGACTCGACGAACAACCTGTTCGAGGCCGTCCAGGTCTACAAGCTCCAGGGCCAGAACAAGTACCTCATGCTCGTCGAGGCGATCGGCTCGCAGGGCCGCTACTTCCGCTCGTTCACCGCCACCAGCCTGAACGGCTCGTGGACGCCCCAGGCCACCAGCGAGAGCAACCCCTTCGCCGGCAAGGCCAACAGCGGCGCCACCTGGACCAACGACATCAGCCACGGCGAGCTGATCCGCACCAGCGCCGACCAGACCATGACCGTCGACCCCTGCAACCTGCAGCTGCTCTACCAGGGCCGCAGCCCCAGCTCCGGCGGCGACTACGGCCTGCTGCCCTACCGGCCGGGCCTGCTGACGCTGCAGCGCTGATGGCGTGACAGGTTCCGGCTCGCATGTTCCTGACGTCCACGGCGACGGCGCAGGCCCTCCGGGGTGAGCGCCGTCCCGGCAGGCGGTCAGGAGCGGGCGGAGCCGGCGTGGCGGGCTCGGTGCAGGCCCGAGCCCGCCACGGTCACGACCGCCGCCGGCGCGGCCACCCCCACGGCCGCCCCGCACCTGATCGGCGGGCCCGGGGCGGCGGAGCCGCTGGCTAGACTGCCGCCATGACCGCGGAGCCGTCTCCCCTCACCATCGCCCAGCTCGCCGAGCTGGCCGGAGTTTCCACCGCGACGGTCTCCAAGGTCGTGAACGGCCGGTCCGAGGTGTCGTCCGAGACCCGTGCCGCCGTGGAGGAGCTCATCCGCCGGCACGGCTACCGCAGGCAGCGCCGCCGCTCCACGCCGACGGCCCTGGTGGAGCTGGTCTTCCACGCTCTGGAGGGCGACTATCCCGTCGAGATCACCAAGGGCGTCGCGGAGGTGGCTCGTGAGCACGGGCTCACGGTGGGCATCTCGGAGCTGCGCCGCGATCACTCCGCCGTGGACGCCTGGATGGAGGGTGTGCTGCGGCGCCGTCCGAGCGGCGTGATCGCCGTGTTCTCCGGCCTGGCGGAGGCCCAGCACGAACGCCTCGCCCACCACGAGATCCCGCTGGTGCTCCTGGATCCGGCCGACGCTCCCGGCAAGAACATCCCGTCGGTCGGCGCGGGCAACTGGAACGGCGGGCTCACGGCCACCCGCCACCTCCTGGAGCTCGGGCATCGCCGCATCGGCATCATCACAGGACCGGACTCCGCGCTGTCGAGCCGGGCCCGGCTCGACGGATACCGGACGGCTCTGGACATGGCCGGCGTGCCCGTCGATCCGGAGCTGATCGGCCGGGGGGACTTCCTCGTCGAGGGCGGGCTGGCGGAGGCGCACCGCCTGCTGAGCCGGCCCGGCCGGCCGACCGCGATCTTCGCGACCAACGACGGCCAGGCCATCGGCGTCTACCACGCCGCTCACGAGCTCGGCCTGCGCATTCCTGACGATCTCAGCGTGATCGGCTTCGACGACCTGCCGTCGGTGCGATGGGCCATCCCGCCCCTGACCACCATCCGCCAGCCTCTCAGCCAGATGGCCGCCGCGGCCACCTCGATGATGCTGACGCTCGCCGCCGGCGAGCCGCTGCCCCAGAGCCGCATCGAGCTCGCCACCGACCTCGTCGTCCGCGGCAGCACCGCCCCTCCCGGGCTCCCGGCTTCCTGAGCGGATCGCGCCTGGCCGGCGTCGCTCCGGAAGCAGTCGGTACGGCGTGACGTGGGACCCGACGTGACGGGCGGGCGGGGTTGACCCCGGAGGTCGATCGAAAATAGGTTGTCCAGGAAAAAGTGATCGATCACTCTTTGGCCGCCCGAAGGAGCTGCGCATGCCCGCGTCCTCGTCCCCGGTCCGTGTCGCCGTCATCGGCGCCGGTGGCATCGCGAAAGCCTGTCACCTTCCCGCCCTGGCCGCGGCGGGCGACGCGGTACGGGTCGTCGCCGTGTGCGACGTCGACCCCGGCCGCGCCGAGGAGCTGGCCGACACCTTCGGCGTCCCCGGCCGCCACACCGATCCGGCCCGGATGCTGGCGGACGAGAGCCCCGACCTCGTGGTCGTCGCCACGCCGCCGGTCGCGCACCGCGACGCGGTGATCGCCGGCCTGGACGCCGGCGCGTGGGTGTGGTGCGAGAAGCCGCCGACGCTGTCGCTGGCCGAGTACGACGAGATCGCCGCCCACGAGCAGGACGGCGGCCCGTACGCGAGCTACGTCTTCCAGCACCGCTTCGGGAGCGCGGCGCGGCGGCTGCGGCGGCACATCGCCGGCGGCGAGCTGGGCGCGCCGCTCGTCGCCGTGTGCAACACCCTGTGGTATCGCGGTCACGAGTACTTCGAGGTGCCGTGGCGCGGCAAGTGGGAGACCGAGGGCGGCGGCCCCACCATGGGCCACGGCATCCACCAGATGGACCTCCTGCTGAGCCTGCTCGGCGACTGGAGCGAGGTGCACGCCGTGGCGGCCACGCTCGGCCGCCGCGTCGAGACCGAGGACGTGTCGTTCGCGACCGTCCGCTTCGCCTCGGGCGCCATCGCCTCGGTCGTCAACAGCGTGCTGTCCCCGCGCGAGACGAGCTACCTGCGCTTCGACTTCACCGACGCCACGGTGGAGGTCGAGCACCTGTACGGCTACGAGAACTCCAACTGGCGCTGGACGCCCGCGCCCCACGTCACCGACGCCGCCAGGATCGCCGGCTGGGCGCCCGCCGAGAACACGCCCAGCTCGCACCGCGCCCAGCTCGCCGCGCTGCTGGCCGCCATGAAGGCCGGAGAGCGGCCCGCCGCCAGCGGCGCCGACGGCAGGCGCGTCATGGAGCTGATCACGGCCATGTACCAGTCCGCCATCACGGGACGGGCCGTCTCCCGCGCCGAGCTCGGGCCCGGCAACCCCTTCTACCACTCGCTCAACGGCGGCGACACGCCGACCGCCGTCGCCCACCTCCAGCGCAAGGACCTTCACCATGCCTGACGCCACGCTCGCCGTCCGCGACGAGGACACGTCTCTGATCATCACCGCCGGCGACGTGGAGATCGCGCAGTACGTCCACCGTCCGGACGCGCCCGACGCCGAGTCGCCCAAGCCCTACCTGCACCCCATCCGCAGCCTGTCCGGCGCGCCCATGTCGGTCTACCGGCCGTGGGACCACCGCTGGCACAAGGGCCTGCAGATGACCTGGGCACACCTGTCGGGGCAGAACTTCTGGGGCGGCCCGACCTTCTCGGTGGAGCGGAACTACCACTGGGAGGACAACCTCGGCCGCATCGACCACACCGGCTTCACCGAGCTCTCCTCGGACGGCCGGCAGGTCGTGGCCGCGGAGAGCCTGCACTGGGTCTCGGCGCAGGGCGAGCACTGGATCACCGAGCAGCGCCGCCAGGTCTTCCACGGCGTGGACGCCGCGCGGGGCATCTGGGCCCTCGACTTCACCACGGAGCTGCGCAACGTCCGCGGGGCCACGCTCGACTTCGGCAGCCCCACCACGCACGGCCGGCCGTTGGCCGGGTACGCGGGCTACTTCTGGCGCGGCCCCAGGTCCTGGACCGGAGGCACGATCATCGGCGCCGACGGTCAGGGCGGCGAGGAGATGATGGGCGCCGAGGCCCCGTGGCTGGCCATGGTCGGGCGGCACGACGAGATCGACGGCGGCGGCACCGTGCTCGCCGTCGCCGGGCACTCCAGCGCGTCCGTGCCGATCAAGTGGTTCGTCCGCAACCAGGCGTTCGCCGTGATCAGCCCCTCCCCCTCCTTCGACGAGGAGATCGCGCTGGCCGACGGCGACACCCTCGAACTCGCGCACCGCTACGTCTTCATCGACCACATGTGCGACCGGGCCGAACTGGACGATCTCGGCGCGGAGTTCGCACTGTGATCACCCGGAACGTCGCGCCGTGATCACGCGGAACGGGGGCCCGCCCGGGGCGCGCACGCGGAACGCGGGTGCCTGCCTGGGACGCGTGCTCAGGCGGGCGGCGGGCCGACCGTCTCGCGGACGATGACCCGGTTGAGCGGCCGTTCGGCCGGCGGCGGCGCGGGCTCACCGCGCACCGCCGCGACGAGCCTCGCCATGGCCTCGCGCCCCTGCATCTCCCGGTTCACGGCGACCGTGGACAGCGCGGGGGTGGCGAAGCGTCCCAGCTCCTCGTCGTCCCAGCCGAACACGCTGACATCGCCGGGAACCCGCCAGCCCCGCGAGAGCGCCCCGCGTACGGCGCCCATGGCCACGTGGTCGTTCACCGCGACGACGGCCGTCACGCCACACCCGTCGGGCAGGCCGCGGACGGCGTCGTAGCCGGACTGGGGGCTCCAGTCTCCGAGCGCGACGCCGTACGAGGTGAGCCCGCGGCGCTCGATCACCTGCTCGTAGACGAGCCTGCGGTTGCGGGCCGAGGCCCAGCTCTGCGCGCCCGCGATGTGGAAGAAGACCCGGTGGCCGAGCGAGGCGAGACAGTCGATGATCTCCTCGACCGGGGAGGCGTCGGCGAGCTCGTTGGCCCCGCGCAGCTTGTCGTCGTAGTCGCCCGTGACGACGATGGGCACCGGCGCGGCGGCGGGGTCGATCTCCAGCGGCGTCAGCGACAGGACGCCCTCGACCTGCCCCGACCCGGCCAGCTCCAGGACCCGCTCCGCCCTGGCGCGCGGATCGCCCTCGACGCTGACGACCTCCAGCTGGAAACCCTCGTCGTGCGCCGCCGCGGCGGCGGCCCGGAGCAGGCGCGCCGGCCACAGGTAGAGGGAGGCGGGCAGGGTGATCGCGAGCCGGTTCGTACGGCGCGTGCGCATGGAGCGGGCGACGAGGTTGGGCCGGTAGTTGAGCTCCTGGACGACCAGGTCGATCTTGGCGCGGGTCGCCGGCTTCAACGTGTCGTTCTGGCGGAAATATCGGGAAACCGTCTGGTGCGAAACACCCGCGCGCCGGGCCACCTCGTGGATCGTGAGGCGCGGCGTCTCCGGCTCGTCCAAGAGGACCCCCTCCTCGCTCTGCGCGTCACAGCCTAGCCGGTCAGCGGATCCTGCCCCCCGGTCGAGCCGGTCGAGCCGGTCGAGCACCCTTGACGGCCGGCCGGGCCGCCCGCGGCGAGGCCCTCCGAGCGAGGCGTGGGTCAGGGCGTGCCCGACGACCTCACCGTCGATCTGCTTCCGGAGCTTTCGGGGTGCGCGACGACGGACGTGGTCATTCCGTCCAGGGTCAGTTCCAGCACCGGCGCGAGGGTGCCGCCGAAGTTCGCCCGTGCCCGCGCGGCCTCCTCCCGCCGGATGTCCACGCCCGGCGCGGACCGGTAGTTGGCGAAGCTCACCACGCGCAGGTCGGGCAGGACCAGCCAGGCGTAGGCCTGGTCCGGCTCGGCGCGCGGGTTCCGGATCACGAGCCCGGACCCGTTGAGCGGCTCGTACGGTCCCGTCAGGCCGGGCGCGGCGAAGCCGTAGAGCCCGGTGGGTGCGCGCCCGGCGGGGTGGAAGGTGTGGTGCTGGGTGGAGAAGAAGAGGTAGTACCGCGATCGGTGGACGACGATGTGCGGCCGCTCGAGCTCGTGGTTGACGCCGTCGGCCACGACGAGGGGTGGCAGCAGGGACCAGGCGCCGGCCCGCCGCCCGGCCAGGGCGACGGCGCCCGTGAAGCGGCCGGACCCGGCGGTGGACGCAGCGGTGGACCCGGCGGTGGACCCGGCGGTGGACCCGGCGGTGGACGCGGCGACGAGCAGGTACTCGCGTCCGTCGGCGGGGTCGCGGAACCAGCCGGGGTCGCGGAACGCCCTGATGGTCCCCGGTGAGCCGTCGGCCTCGTCGGCCGGCAGGTACACGCGGCCGTCCGGGCGGAGGACCTCCCGGTGCGCGGCGTCCCCGCTCAGCCGGATCCGGCCACCACCGGTGATCAGGGCGGGCCGGGTCTCGACGACGCGCTGCCGGAACGTGGGTCGCGCCTCGCCCCGCCGCCCGGCGGCCGTGTAGAACACCGACACCGTGCCGTCCGGCCGGCGGACCGCCGATCCGGACCACTCGCGGCTGCCCGGGGAGGCCCCGCCGGCGAAGGCGTACCCCAGGTCGCTCCACCGCCCGGCGCCGTCTCTGGCGAGCAGGCGGATGCGGGCCCGGTCGTGGCGTTCCTCGGGGTGGCCTCGGGCGGGGGCGGACAGGGCCATCCACAGTTCGCGCCCGTCGATCAGGGTGGTCGAGCCGTCCTCGTCCTGGACCGGCCACAGGTCCCACAGGTCGTGCTCCGGCAGGATCCGCGGCAAGGCCGCGAGGTCGATGGCGGGCGCCGTGGTCGCGCGGCTCTCCGCGAGCCGGTCAAGGTGCCGGCCGGTCCAGAGCGCCGGTCCTGCTGGGACCATGAACGACCTCCGCTTTCACTCGTGGTGGTGTGCTCGGGGAATGTCTTGTCAGCCCTTCAAGGAGCCCTGGAGCAGGGCCTTGACGAAGTGGCGCTGGAAGATGAGGAAGATCGCGAGCGTGGGCGTCAGGATCAGCAGCGATCCGGCGCACAGCAGCGGGATGTCGGTGCCCCACTGGCCCTGGAAGGCGCCCAGCGCGCCGGACATGGTCCGCTTGGCGGGGTCGTCCACCAGGACGATGGCCAGCAGGAACTGGTTCCAGGTCCACAGGAACAGCAGGATGCCCAGGGACGAGATCGCCGGCATGGCCAGGGGGACGTGGATGCGCCGGAACAGCTGCCACACGTTGGCGCCGTCCATCCGGGCGCTCTCCGACAGCTCGCCCGGCATGTTGACGAAGTGGGCGCGCATCCAGAAGACGGAGAACGGCATGAACAGGCCGATGAGCGGCAGGATGATCGCCCAGCGCGTGTTGAGCAGCCCCATGTCGCGGATCTGGTAGTACAGCGGCGTGATGATGCCCTCGAAGGGGAGGGTCAGGCCGAGCACGAACAGCAGGAAGACCACCCTGCCGCCGATCACGCGCAGGTGGCCGATGGCGAAGCCGGCCATCGTGCCCAGCAGGATCGAGATGGGGACCACCCCCAGCACGATGAGGACGCTGGACTTCAGCAGCTCGCCCATGTTCGCGGCCTCGAAGGCGCGCGGGAAGTTGCCCCACTGCGGCTCGTCCGGCCAGGCCAGCCCGGCCGGGTAGGTGCCCGAGGGGTGCAGGGCGGTGACGAACAGGCTGAGGAACGGCAGGAGCGTGATCGCCATCATGAGGATGAGCAGCAGCCTGCCGGTCCAGGCCTCCCGCCGGGCGGTGATCATCGGTTGCCGTCCTTCGCGAACCACTGGATGGGCAGGGCGCAGGCGATCACCAGGACCATGAGCACCACGGCGAGGGCCGAGGCCGTCCCCACCTCGCGCTCGGAGAAGGCCAGGTAGAAGATCTGCAGGCCGGGCACCATGGTCGTGTTGCCGGGGCCGCCCTGGGTGGAGATGTAGATGATGTCGAAGCTGGCCAGGGCGGCGATCACGGTCACGGTGACGCAGACCGCGATCTCCTGCCGGAGGCTGGGGACCGTGATGGAGACGAACTCCCGCCACGGGCCGGCGCCGTCGAGCCGGGCGGCCTCGTACAGCGCCGGGTCGATCTTGCTCATGCCCGCGAGGAGCAGCAGCGTGCAGAGGCCGAGCAGCACCCACGCGCCGATCATGCCGACCGCTGGCAGCGCGGTGGCGAAGTCGCCCAGCCACGCCCGGGTCACCCCGCCGAGGCCGACGAGTGAGAGCAGCTGGTTGACCACGCCGGTGGAGGCCAGCAGCCAGCTCCACGCGATGCCGGCCGCGACCAGCGGGATGACCTGCGGCAGGAAGAGCACGGCGCGCGCCACGAGGGCGAGCCGGCTCTGGGCGATGCGCCGGATCGTGGCGGCGATCGCCAGGCCGAGCACGACGGGGATCGCGCTGAAGAACACGATCAGCTGAAAGGCGTTGACCAGCGAGTCGAACAGGTCGGGGTCGGTGAAGACCTTGCCGTAGTTGGCCGGGCCCGCCCAGGTGGACGGGCCGATGCCGTCCCATTCGTACAGCGAGTACTGGAACGTCAGGGCGATCGGGCGCAGCACGAAGACCGCGTAGAACGCGAGCGCCGGGAGCACGAACAGCCAGCCGGCCAGGCCGCGCGTACCGCGCAGCCTGGCCGCGGCCGCTCTCCGGTGCGCGGAGGAGCGGGCCACGATCAGTTCCCTTCGAGCTGGCCCGCGTAGTCGGCCTGGACCGCCTTCAGCAGCCCCTGCGCCGTCTGCTCCCCGGCCACCAGCTTCTGCAGGTTGGGCGTCCAGCTCTTGGCGTAGATGGCGCCGGTGGCGTTCGCGATGAAGTCCATCGCGCCGTTGTCCTCGGCGATGTCCGCCCCGGCCGCCAGGGTGCTCGCGGTGACCGTGTCCTGCGCCACGGCCGGCATGTACGCGTCGGCCGGACCCATCGGACGCGATCCGCCGACCTCGACGCCGATCTCGCGGGCCCGCTTGTCGGTGGCCACCCAGTTGAGGAAGAAGGCGGCACAGTCGGCGTTCCCGGCGTTCGCGGCGATGCCGAAGGTGAGGGGCGCCGACATGGCGGCGAGCTTGCCGCCCTGCTGGGCGGGCGGCATCAGGGCGAAGCCGACGTCGCCCGCCATCTGCTTGTCGAGGTTGCCCGACTCCCAGTCGCCGTTGAACATGAACAGGCCCTGCCCGTCGATGAAGCGGCTCATCATGGTCGCGTAGTCGACCGCGTTGACGTCCTTCTGGAAGTAGCCGGCCTTGATCCACCGCTCCAGGTGCTGCGCGGCCTGGAGGTTCGACGGCGTGTCGATGGTGGCGCCGGGCTTCTGGAAGATCCAGTCGTTGATCGGGGCGGCCGGGCCGTAGGAGGCCATGAGGTTCTGCAGCGGGAACGCCAGGCCGCCGGTGGCTCCGCCGTTGAACTGCACGATGGGCGTGATGCCCGCCTTCTTGGCCTTGTCCAGCGCCTGGTCGAGCTCGGCCAGCGTGGCGGGGGGCGCGGACATGCCGATCCGGGCGGCGAGCTCCTTGTTGTAGAAGAGGCCGGTCATGCTCATGTTGAGGCCCAGGGCGTACAGGGAGCCCTCGCCGCGCGGCCGGCCGCCCTGGCCGAGGCGCAGCTGTTCGAGCTGGGAGGCCGGCCACGTGTCCCAGCCGAAGGCGGTCGCGTAGCCGTCGAGGTTCTTCAGCAGGTCGTCCTTGACCAGCTCGGAGACCTGGGGCAGGCGCATCAGGTCGGGCGGGTTATCCGCCAGCACGCGCGGGGCGTTCTGCGTGATCACGGCGAACTGGTCCTCGCGGATGTTCCACGTGACGTTCGGGTGCTGCTTGGTGAACTCGGTGGTCAGCGCCTTGGGCAGCGGGAAGCCGGTCTCGAAGTAGCCGTTCATGGTGATCGGCGCGGTGCCGCACGTGGGTGCGGTGGACACCGGTGAGGCGGTGGTGGCCCGCGGCTGCGGGCTGTCGCTGCCGGGAGCCGCGCAGGCGGCGGCCAGCGTCCCCATGGCGATGATGAGCGCGACCCCGGCCCTGCGGGGGCGGACGCGACGAGCCATGTGATTCTCCTCTGCTGCTGGGGACATCCGGGCCCCCGGGCTGATGTCCGTTGCTAAATCGGGTTAGCGCCCGATAGTCTCACCACGCGCGTCGTACGATGTCAACCCCGCTTCGATGATCGGAGGTTCTGGGTGAGCCCACGACGGGTCACGCTGGCCGATGTGGCCAAGGCCGCCGGTGTCTCCCGCACGACCGCCTCGCTCGTGCTGTCGGGCCGTGGCCGTGAGCTGCGGATCTCTCAGGACGTCGAGCAGCGCGTGCTGCGAGCCGCCGACGAGCTGGAGTACCGGCCCAACATCGTCTCCGTCGGCCTGCGCACGGGCACCAGCCGGACGATCGGCTTCGTCTCCGACACCGTCGCCACCTCGCGGCTGGCCGGTGACATGATCAAGGGAGCGCTGGAGGCCGCCCGCGACCGCGGCTTCATGCTGTTCATCGGCGAGACCGAGGGCGACGCCGAGCTCGAACGCCTGCTGCTGCAGACCATGCACGACCGGCAGGTGGACGGTCTCATCCTCGCCTCCATGTTCACCCGGGCCATCAAAGTGCCCAAGGCCATCACCGCCGCGCCCGCCGTGCTGCTCAACGCGCTGCCCAAGCAGCCCACCCCCCTGCCCGCCGTCCTCCCCGACGAGGTCGAGGCCGGCCGCCGCGCCGCTCGCGTCCTGCTGGAGGCGGGCCACCGCGACGGCATCCACCTGATCGGCGCCGGCCCGGGCCTGCGCGACGTTCCTCCGGAGAGCGTCGCGGCGGTGGAACGGCTCGTCGGCATCCGGGAGGCGCTCGGGGAGGCCGGCGTCAAGGTGGCGGGCGCGCGCACCTGCCCCGACTGGCAGCCGGAGTACGGCTTCGCCGCGACCCGCGACCTCCTGCACACCATCCGGCCGCGCGCGCTGATCTGCTTCAACGACCGGATCGCCATGGGCGCCTACCAGGCGCTCGACGATGCCGGGCTCAAGGTCCCCGGCGACGTGTCCGTCGTCTCCTTCGACGACCACCCCATCGCCTCGTGGATCCGGCCCACGCTGACCACCGTGGCGCTGCCCCACTACGAGCTCGGCCGCACGGCCGTCGACGTGCTGTTCGCGGAGATCGGCCGCGAGCACGCCGACGCCGAGCGGGTCGGCGAGGTGCACCGGGTGCCGATGCCGCTGCGCAGCCGCGAGTCCATCGCCCCGCCACCCGCCGACTGAACGCCGCCCCCGCACCGCCCTTTCGCCGCCCCGCGCCGGCCCCTCGCCGCTACGGTCACGGCCGTGACCGCGGCGGGCGTCCCGCCGGGGCGAGCGGCGGGCCTGTGATCCTTGCGGAACGTGGCCGGACGAGTAAGGCTCTTCGTGGAGAGCCGGCTCTCGAACTCCTCATCCTTCCGTGAGGGCGACGCGCGATGGAGAACCTGAGTGATGTGCTGCGGCTGCGACGCGAGCAGGCCGGCCTGACCCAGCAGGAGCTCGCCGCCCAGGCCGGGGTGAGCGTCGCCGTGATCCGCGACGTCGAGCAGGGACGCACGCGCCGTCCGCGCACCGAGACCATTCGCCGCCTGTCGGACGTCCTTCAGCTCTCCGCGCCGAGCCCGGACGGATCGCGCGGCGGCCAGGGGCCGTCGACGGTCTGGCTGCGGATCCTGGGCCCGCTGGAGGTGCGGGCCTCCGGGTCCGTCGTCCCGCTGAGCAGCGAGCGGCAGCGCGGCATTCTGGGGCTGTTGGCGCTTTCGGCGAACCACGTGGTGTTGATGGAGTCCATCGCCGAAGCCCTGTGGGGGGAGGCCGCCGGCGACGGTCACATAAGAGCGGTGCACGGCCATGTCAGCAGGCTTCGCCGCGCCCTGCGCCACGGGCGGCGCGAGGAGCTCATCAGCTGCCGCCAGCACGGCTATCAGCTGTCCGTGGCGGACGGCGAGGTGGACACCCTCGCGTTCAGGAGCCTCCTCCGCCAGGCACGCGACCATCGTGACAGGGCCGAGCCGGATGCGGCCGCCGAGTCGTACGGGCGGGCGATCGACCTGTGGCGGGACAGCCCGCTGCTGGACGTCCCGGCGCTCCGCGACCATCCGAAGGTCTGCGCGCTCAGCGCGGAGCGGGTGACGGCCGCGATCGAGCTCGCGGAGGTGGCCGAGTCGCTCGGCCGGCATGACCTCGTCCTGTCGCGGTTGCGTGCGATCACGCAGGTGGAACGGCTGCACGAACAGGCGCACGCGCGGTTGATGATCGCCCTTGCCGGCTGCGGCCAGCAGGCCGCCGCGCTGGAGGTGTTCGGCGACATCAGCCGCCGCCTGGCCGACGATCTGGGGATCTCCCCTGGGCCCGAGCTGGTGAGCGCGCAGCTCCAGGTGCTCAGGCAGGGAACCGGCGGGCACGGCCCCCTGGAGATACGGGCACCCGGCATCGGCGGGCGGCCGGGCTCCGAGCAGGGGCCTGGTGCCCCGCC
Source organism: Nonomuraea phyllanthi (assembly GCF_006334985.2). GTDB lineage: Bacteria > Actinomycetota > Actinomycetes > Streptosporangiales > Streptosporangiaceae > Nonomuraea > Nonomuraea phyllanthi. Next base: position 271,592 of record NZ_VDLX02000006.1, on the reverse strand, counting down.
GCCGGGAACCGGCGCACCATCGGCGCCCCGGGAGCTGCCTCCCATGGTGCCGGGCTTCGTCGGGCGAACGGAGCTGATCGACGCCCTCGTACGCGATGTGGTGGACAGAAGCCCGCGGCCCGTCCTGATCTCCGGCTGCGGCGGCATCGGCAAGTCGGCGCTGGCGGTCCAGGTGGCCTGGAAGGCCGCCGACCGTTTCCCCGACGGGCAATTCTATCTGAACCTGCACGGCTCGACGCCGGACCTCGAACCGCTGGAACCCCTCCACTCCCTCGGCCGTCTCCTGCGATCCCTCGGGGTGGACCGCGCCGCCATACCCCAGGACGTCGACGAGGCCGCCGCCCAGTTCCGCTCCCGCACCGCCGGCCGCCGCATGCTGTTCGTCTTCGACAACGTGCTGGACGTCAAACAGGTGCGCGCGCTGCTTCCGGCGAGCCCGGCCTGCGGTGTCATCGTGACCAGCCGCAGGACGCTGGCCTCGCTGGAAGGCCGGATCCCGTACGAGCTGGAGGTGCTGTCCGAGGAGGACGCGCGGACCCTGCTGACCTCCCATGCCGCCGGCCACGCGCGAAGCCCGGGCGGTGCCGCCGCGCCGCGCCCCGACGCCGAGGCCCAGAGCGCCGTCGCGCGGCAGTGCGCGTACCTTCCCCTCGCGCTGTCGATCGCGGCCGCCCGGCTCTCGGTCCGGCCCGCGTGGACCTGGCGGACGCTCGCGGACCGGCTGGCCGAGGAGGGGCGGCGTCTCACCGAGCTGGAGGTCGAGGACCGGGCCGTCAGGGCCGGGTTCATGGTCAGCTACCGGGATCTCGACCGGGCGCAGGCCCGCATGTTCAGGTCCATGAGCCTGCTCGACGTCACGGAGTTCGGCGTCGACACCGCCGCCGCCCTCGCCGGCGTCTCCCCCTCGATCGCGGAGGACCTTCTCGACCAGCTCACCGAGGCCCATCTGGTGCAGACCGTCGCCCCGGGCCGCTATTCCGTGCACGACCTCACCCGGCTCTTCGCCCGGGAGCTCTCCGCGGCGCACGACCCGCCGGAGGAGCGGCGGCGGGCCGTCGGGCGCGCGCTCCACACCTACCTGGCCGCCGCCAGGGACGCGAGCAGCCAGGTGATCCCCGTCGCCGTCTGGCGCACGACGCTGGGTCCGGCGACGACCGGCGCGAGGCCGGGCTTCCGCGACCGTCACGAGGTGTACGCATGGGTGGACGCGGAGGCCGCTCAGCTGCCGGCGGCGATGGGCAGTGCCGCGGCGCTGGGTGCGGACGACCTGGTCACCGCCCTGTCGGCGGCGCTGTTCTTCCCGCTGTACGAACGGGGGCGGTGGCGGGAGCTGTGCGAGATCAGCGAGGTGGGCGCCGCCGCCGCTGACCGCCTGGGCGATCCCCGGCACCGGGCGGTGACGCACGGCGACCTCGGTTACGTGCTGGCCGACCTGGGCCGGCTCGACGAGGCGCTGGTCCACCTGAAGGTGTCACTCGAACAGCACCGGCTGACCGGCAACCGCCGGGGAGAGGCCGCCCAGCTCGACCGCTTGGGGGTCGTCTACAGCAGGCTGGGCCGTTTCGCGGAGGCCATCGGCAATTTCCGCCTCTCGGTCGACCTCGAGAACGGCCAGGGCAACCGGTACGGCGAGGCGATCACGCTGACCAACCTCGGGCTCACGTACCTGCGGAGCGGCGACCTGGAGGCCGCCGTCACGGCGTTCGGGGACGCCCTCTCCATCACCCGCGAGATCGAGGATCTGGTCGGTTCGGCCGTCGCGCTCGGGTACATCGCCGAGACCCACCGGCGCATGGGCCACTTCGAGGAGTCCGAGCGCTACTTCCTCATGGCGCTCGACGCCGATCGCGCGGCCGATGACCTCGGCAGCTGCACGGAGGCCGGGCACTGGTGGGGCCTGGGCCTGAGCCGGCACGCCCTGGGAGCGGAGAGCCGCGCCAGGGAGTGCCGGCGCAACGCCGCCACGATCCTGCACGGCCTCCGGCTCATCGGCCCGGACGAGCGGACCCGCATCGAGAGCAGCCCCGACCCGGGCACCCCGGAGGTCATCCTCAGGAACCTCTGAACGCGAGGGTGCGCCTTCCCGTACCGGAAGCCCGCACCTCCGGCCACCGTACCGCCATAACCCCATGTCGCCGCACGTGCCGGGTGCGGGAATCGCGGCACCGCCACCGCCACAGGCTCGCGAGAAGCGCCGTTCATCATGGAGTCAGCCGTTCACATCCGGTGTGCGCCGTTGAGGGAACACGGACGGGTCTTCAAGCGCAGGCCTACTTGGGGACCGGTCGTGAAAGGAGAGCGGAACAATGATCGCGACGATCACGAAACTCAGCGACCGGCTGCTGGAGCGGGTCGTGCCGAAGGCCGACGCGTCGGCGACGGCGGCCGGCTGCACATGGAGGTACATGTGCTGCACCATGGGCGGCCAGGTCGTCTACGGCAGGAGGCTGTACGACCTCGTCCACGGCACCAACTGCGGTGCCTGCCAGGTCATCTCCAGCTATTGCTAGCCGCGTCCCCATCCGTCGAGCGCTTGTCCGCCCGGTGTCGGCGGGCAAGCGCGCCTTGATCTCCGCGCCGAGGAAGTCCGGTGGAGTATGTCGCTTTCGGCGGCCAGTGCCTGATCGGTGCCGTCTTCGTGGTGTCGGCACTGAGCAAGGTCCGCAGCCGCACGGCCTATGCCGAGTTCGTCCGCGTGACAGGAGTCCTGCTCGCTGCATTGCTGCGGCGCGGCACGGGCTCGCGAGCCGCCCGCCGGGCCGCGGCGGTGGTCGTCGCGGCGGAGTCGGCCGTCCCGATCCTGACCGTCGCGCAGGTTCTTCATCCGTTCGCCCCCGTCGTGGGGTCGGCCGTCGCCGTCGCCTTGCTCGGCGCGTTCAGCGCGGCCCTGGTACGTGCTCTGCACCGCGGCGTGCGTACGCCATGCCGGTGCTTCGGGGCGTCGTCGACCCCTCTGGGACGCCACCATCTGGCCCGCAACCTCGCGCTGCTGGCAGTGGCGGGAACCACCGGGCTGTCCGTCCTGATGAGCGGCCTGACGAGCGGCCTGACGAGCGGCGCGGGCGGCCCGGGATCGGCGCAGCCGGCCGGTCTCGCGCTCGCGGGCGGAGCGGGGCTGGTGCTCGCCGTGCTCGTCAGCCGCCTTGACGACCTGGTCCAGCTGTTCGCGCCGGTGGCGGGTGCCGGATCGGCGCCGAAAGGAGAACGTCATGCCATTTCTCGTCGCCGGAGTGATCCTGGTGGGCGCGCTGTGCCTGTTCGACCTGCTGCTGACGCTGGGAGTGGTCAGACGGCTGCGGGAGCACAACACCCAGCTGCAGAGCCTCCTCGCCCGCGCTGACCGCGCCCCGGCGGAGCACGCGCGTCCGGCCGTCGCCGGTGAGGGAGTCGGCGACTTCCTGTCCACCACCGTCGACGGTGAGCCGGTTTCGCGCGACCTGCTGACCGGTGAGACCCTGGTGGCCTTCTTCAGCCCCAGCTGCACGACGTGCCGCGAGCAACTGCCGGAGTTCGTCGAGTACGCCCGCGACCTGCCGGGCGGGCGCAGCCAGGTCCTCGCCGTCGTGGCCGGTGAGCCGGAGGAGACGGCCGAGATGATCGACGCGCTCACGCCGGTGGCCCGCGTGACCGTCGAGGACTTCGACGGTCAGCTCAGCCGGGCATTCGCGGTCGACGCGTTCCCCGCGCACTACGTCGTCGACAGCGGCGGCGTCCTGCTCGCCACCGCACCCGACCTCACCTTGCTGCGGACCACGAGGAACGCGTGAGCCGAGAACCGGGCGGGCCCGCCGGCGGGCCACGGGCTCGGCGCGGGTTCGTGGCCGCCGCGGCCCGTGCCATGGCGCTGGCCTTCCGTTCGGCGCCCGTCCACGGCCTCGCGTATCTGGTCTCCACCGTGGCCGTCGCGGCGATCCCGATCGCGGCGGCCTGGCTGACGAAGTTCGTCCTGGACCGCCTGACGTCCACGGCGGGCCTGACGAACGCACCGAGCCCGACCTCCGAGCTGGTGGGCCTCGCGCTGGCCCTCGCGGCGGCCGGGGTCGCGCTCGGGGTCGTGCCCCAAGTCGCCCAGTACCTGCGTGCGGAGATGGACCGCAGGGCCGCTCTCCGCGCCCATGACGAGCTGTTCGCGGCGGTCGAGCAGGTGACGGGCGTGGCCAGGTTCGAGGATCCCCGTTTCCAGGACCGGCTCCGGCTGGCCCAGCAGAGCGCCTCCTCACCGGCCCAGACCGCCGACGCGGTGTTCGAGGTGGTGCGCGGGACGCTCACCCTCGGCGGGTTCGTCGGGTCGCTGGCCGTGATCAGCCCGGGGTTCACCGCCGTCGTGCTCGCCGCCGCGGTCCCCGCGGTGCTGCTCGAACTGCGGCTGTCCCGGCGGCGGGCCGCCATGCTGTGGCGGATCGGGCCGATCGAGCGGCGGCAGATGCTCTACGGCGACCTGCTCGCGAGCGCCGAGGCGGCCAAGGAGATCCGGCTGTTCGGGCTCGGGTCGTACCTGCGCGGCCGCATGATCGCCGAGCGGCGCGCCGCCGACGCCGACCGGCGGCGGACGGACCGGCGAGAGGTCGCCGTCCAGGGAGCCCTGGCGGCCCTGTCGGCGGCCGTCGCAGGCGGCGGTCTGGTGTGGGTCGTCGTCGCGGCCGCTCGCGGGCGGGTCACGGTGGGCGACGTCTCGATGTTCGTGGCCGCGGTCGCCGGCCTGCAAGGGGCGCTCGGCGGGCTGGTCACGTCGATGGCCGCGGCGCACCACCAGGTGCTCCTGTTCGGCCACTACATCGCGGTGGTCGACGCCGGGCCGGATCTGCCCGCGCCGGACGATCCGGCGCCGCTGCCCGCGCTCCGCCGCGGCATCGAGGTGCGCGACGTCTGGTTCCGCTACAGCGACGACCACCCGTGGGCGCTGCGCGGCGTCAACCTGTTCCTGCCCCATGGCGCGGCGGTGGCGCTGGTCGGCCGGAACGGCGCGGGCAAGAGCACGCTGGCCAAGCTGCTCTGCCGGTTCTACGACCCCACCCGGGGGGCGATCCTCTGGGACGGGGTGGACCTGCGCGACGTACCCGTCGAGGAGTTGCGCCGCCGCATCGGCGCGGTGCTCCAGGACTTCATGACCTACGACTTCAGCGCGGCGGACAACATCGCCATGGGCGATCTGGCGGCGCTCGGCGACATGGAACGGATCCGGGGCGCGGCCGTCCGAGCCGGGATCGACGGCACCCTGTCCCGCCTGCCGCGCGGCTACGACACGCTGCTGACCCGGCTGTTCTTCGGCGACTCGGAGAACGACGACCCCCAGAACGGGGTGATGCTGTCCGGCGGCCAGTGGCAGCGGGTGGCGCTCGCGCGCGCGTTCCTGCGCGAGAAGCGGGAGCTGATGATCCTCGACGAGCCGAACGCGGGCCTGGACCCCGACGCGGAGCACGAGGTGCACGACCGGCTACGGGCGATCCGGGCCGGCCGCGGCAGCCTGCTCATCTCGCATCGTCTCAGCGCCGTCCGGGACGCCGACCTCATCGTCGTCCTCTCCGACGGGGTGATCACCGAGCGGGGGCGGCACGCCGACCTGCTCGCCGCCCAGGGCGCGTACGCCCGGATGTTCACCGTCCAGGCGGCCGGTTATACCGAGGAGCCCGGCGGTCAGGGCAGGCCTGACGCGATGAGTGAAGGGACCCGCCGTTGAGCAGCGCCATGATCGTACTCGCGGCGGCGGCAGGCGTTCTCCTGGCGTCGGCCGTGATCGTCCTATGGCTGCGCCGTCGCTACATCGTCATCACCGTCACGGGCGTGAGCATGGAGCCGGCCTACCGCTCCGGCGACCGGGTGCTGGTCCGGCGGGCGCCCCTGGCGTCGGTCCGGCGCGGCCAGGCGGTGCTGCTCGCCGGCACTCTCGCGGAGATGTGGCCGGAGATGGCGGCGCCGTCGCCGGACGGAGCCGCCCGCCCGCCCTCCCGGAGGTCTCCCGGCACGTCCGCCGTGCCCGCCCCCGTGCCCGCCGCCGTGCCCGCCGCCGTGCCCGCCGCCGTGCGGGAACCGGCGGAGGAGCCGTTCCGCATGGTCAAGCGCGCGACGGCCGTGCCGGGAGACCCGATCCCGCGCGATGTCCCGTCCCTGCGGCAGGTTCCCGGGCGCGTGGTGCCCGAAGGGCTGCTCGTCGTGCTCGGCGACAACGCCGAGGCGTCGCGCGACTCGCGGCACTTCGGCTACGCGCCCTCGGAATGGCTGGTCGGCGTGGTGGTACGGCGCATCGCGGCAGGCTGATCCTCCTTCGGGCGGGGCAGCAGGCCGGTGGACCAGAGGTAGGCGAAGGACAGGCAGGCCGGAGCCGCGATCCCGAACACCGGGACCAGCCCGGGGACGACGTAGTAGACGCAGAGCACGACCGCGACCGCGACCGCGTTGAGCCCGGCGACGAGCGGCCGCGCCAGCACGAACAGCGCGCTCCGTACGACCAGCTTCGGGACGCTCTCGGCGAAGTGCGCGGCCAGCGGCCCCGCCGCCACGGACATGCCGAACAGGAACACCGCGAGCAGCCAGAACAGCCCGGCCAGCGCCGGGCCGGCGGCGCCGAGATCGACTGTGGCCACCACGTGGCGGTCGAGCAGCAGCAGCGCCCAGAGCGCGAGGAAGGCGTAGCCCAGGGCGTTCGCGGCGCGGAACTCCCGCCGCCAGGCCGTGGCGAACTCCTCGCGCAGCCGGGACGGCTCGTCGCGTCCCATCAGGTCGCGCCGCACGACGGCGTAGACGGCGGCGGTGGCCGGGAAGACGCCCAGCACCACCCCGCCGGCGAGGGTCCCGCCGAGCCAGAGCAGGTGGAGCAGGAACAGGCGCAGCCCCACCTCGCCGAGGCGGGTGTGCCAGCCGAGCAGCGCGTTCATCCCTTCACCGCCCCGATCATGACGCCCTTCTCGAAGTAGCGCTGGAGGAAGGGGTAGAGCACGATCACGGGCAGCGTCGAGACGATGATCACGCCGTACTTGATCTGGTCGGCGTACTGCTGCGCGTAGCTGGTGCCCGCCCCGCCCGCTCCTCCCGCGCCGCCGGCGAACGCCTGGTTGGACAGCAGGATGTCGCGGAGCACGACCTGGAGCGGCTGCTTGTCGTAGTCGCGGATGAAGACCAGGCCGGTGAAGAAGTCGTTCCAGTGCTGCACGAGGTAGTACAGGCCGATCACCGAGATGATGGCCTTCGACAGCGGCACCGCGATCTTCAGGAAGTAGCCGAAGTACGAGATGCCGTCGATGGCCGCCGCCTCGTACAGCTCCTCCGGCACGGAGCTCTCGAAGAAGGCGCGGGCGATGATGAGGTTGTAGACGTTCACCGCCACCGGGAGCACGAACACCAGCCAGTTGTCCAGCAGGCCGATGTCCCGGTAGAGCATGTACGTCGGGATCAGCCCGCCCTGGAAGAACATGGTGACGGCGAAGAACACCATGATCGCCTTGCGGGGCCGGAACTCCCGCCTGGACAGGGCGAAGGCCGCGGGCAGGGTGACGCAGAGGTTCAGCGCCGTCCCCACCCCGCTGTAGAGCAGGGTGTTGAGGTACCCGTTCCAGATCCGCTCGTCCTTGAGGATCTGCTCGTACCCGAACAGGTTGACGCCCCGCGGCCAGAGCCACACCTGACCGGTCGCGACCAGGGTGGAGTCGCTGATCGAGGCGATGACGACGAAGTAGACCGGGTAGATCACGGCGGCCAGGATGAGGACGCAGAGCGCGGCGAGGACGGCCGAGAAGGCGAGGTCGCCCGGCGTCCTGTTGCGGAAGTACGTGGCTACCACAGGCTCGTTCCCGACACTCGCTTGGCGATCTGGTTCGTGACCACCAGGAAGACGAAGTTGATCAGCGTGTTGAACAGCCCGATCGCGGTCGAGTAGCTGAACTGGCTGCTCAGGATGCCGATCTTGTAGACGTAGGTGGAGATGACCTCGGAGACCGGCAGGTTGAGCGTGTTCTGCATGAGCAGCACCTTCTCGAAGCCGGTGCTCAGCACCCCGCCCATGCTGAGGATCAGCAGGACGACCATCGTCGGCACCAGCGCCGGGACGTCCACGTGGCGGACGAGCTTGAGGCGGCTCGCGCCGTCGATCTTCGCGGCCTCGTACAGCTGCGTGTCGACCCGGGAGAGCGCGGCCAGGTAGATGATGCTGTTCCAGCCGCAGTGCTGCCAGATGTCGGAGATCACGTAGACGGGGACGAACGTCGAGGTGTCGCCCAGGAAGTTGACGTCCGTGACGCCGGCGAGCCCGGCCAGCCTGGTCAGCAGGCCCGACGACGGCGAGAGGAAGACCTGCAGCATGCCCACGATCACGACGGTCGAGATGAAGTGCGGCAGGTACGTCGCGGTCTGCATGAACCGCTTGCGGCCGGCGTGGACGACCTGGTTCACGATCAGCGCGAGCAGGATCGGCGCGACGAACCCCACGACCAGCGTGGCCAGGCTGATCGTGACGGTGTTGCGCATGAGCGTCCAGAAGAGCGGGCTCTCGAAGAACTGCTCGAAGTACTTGAGCCCGACCCACTCGCCCCCGGTCAGCCCGTTCTGGAAGGTGAACTTCCGGAAGGCGAGCTGGATGCCGTACATCGGGATGTAGGCGAAGACGCCGACGAAGGCGATCGCCGGGGCGAGCATGGCCCATAGCTGCCAGTGGCGGGGGAGCCTCATGAGTGCTGGGCCGCGTACTTGTCGTAGTAGCGCTGGAAGATCGAGACGTTCGCCGGGAGGCCCGAGTCGTTGACCTGCTTGACGTAGGCGTCCCACTGCTCGGCGATGCCGCCCTTGGTGATCCACTGGGCGAACTTCGGCTGCGTGATGTTGAGGATCGTCTGGTTGCTCAGGGCGAGGGTGTTGAGGTCCTCGGCGGTCATCTGGATGAACTGGCCCGGGTAGACGTCCTGCTTGAGGTCCATGTTCTTCAGGGCGGGCATCAGCGGCTCGGCCTGGACCACCGCCTCCTGGAGGTCGGTGGGGAGGTCCACCTCGATGTCGTCACGGATCCAGGTGGGCCCGTTGTCGGCGATCGTCGTCGTCCACTTCCAGGTGGAGGGGTCGCTCTTGCCGTCGGCGGGCGGGAGCACCTTGTACTCCTTGTCACTGACCTTCGTGATGTTCTGCCCGAACTCCCCGAAGAGGACCTGGATGGAGAGGTCCTGGTCGTAGAAGGCGTCGATGACGCGGAGCGCCGCCTCCTTGTTCTCCGTGGCCGCCGACATCGCGATCTGGTTGGCGGGGAAGTTCTCCGCGTAGCTGTCGTAGGTCCAGGTCACCGGCGTGCTCTGGCCTGCCTCCGCGAGCAGCGGGGCGGTGGCCTCGTACTGCCCGGCCAGCTGGGCGCCGAACCGGTCGCTCGCCGTCCAGCCCCAGCTGAACCCGACCTTGGCCACGTCGCCCTTGCCCCGGGCCACCGACTGGTAGGCGGAGTAGTCCTGCGTCATGACGTCCTTGCTGACCAGGCCGGCCGCGTAGCACTTGTGCAGGAACTCCAGCACCTGCCGGTAGCGCTCGTCCACCAGGAAGTTGCCCACCTTGCCGTCCTCGACGAAGTACCCCTGGCCGCCGCCCGCCGCGATCGGCAGCCCCAGGCTGCCGAGCAGCACGGACGGCTGGAAGTAGCCGAACCCGGTGGTGCCCACGGGGGACCAGTCCATCGGGATCTCGTCGTTCGCGTCGCCGTTGCCGTTGGCGTCCTTCTCCTTGAACGCCACGAGCACGTCGTACAGCTCGTCCCAGGTCGTGGGGGTCTTCAGGCCGAGGTTCTTCAGCCAGTCCTTGTTGATGTACTGGTGGGTCACGGTCTCCGGCCAGAACCTCTTGTAGCCGGGGACCGTGTAGATCTCGCCGCCCGGCTGCGTGGCCATGGCCTGCAGCTGCGGCTTGGCCTGGAAGAGGGCCTTGACGTTGGGCAGCTTGTCGAGGTCGTCCTTGAGGTCCTCGAAGAGCGTGCCGAAGGTGGCGAGGTCGGTGCTGTTGATCGCGTTGGTGCCGACGATGAGGTCGGGTACGTCGCCCGCCGCGAGCATGGCGGCCTTCTTCTGGTCCCAGTCCGCCGAGACCTCCTCCCAGGTGATCTTGACGTTGGCCTTCTTCTCCAGCTCCGCCACCCAGCCCATGTCCTTCATCGGCCCGGTGAGCGGGTGCTTGCTGACCAGGATGCGCAGGGTGTTGCCACCGCCGCCCTCGCTCTCGTCCGCGCCCGAGCACGCGGAAAGAGCCAGGACGGAGGCGAGTGTCACTGCGCACCACAGACGTGTCCTGCTGGCCATGGCGTTCTCCTTCAGGGGGTGGTGGCGGGCATCCAGACCCGCATGGCTCCCGGGGCGCGGTTTCCCCAGGTGGCGAAAGGGATGGCGGGTACGGCGAGCGTGCTCGTCGTACCCGCCCGGGCCGCCGGGCCGGCCGGGCGGTACAGCGCGGGCTCCTGCCCGGTCGCCTGCCCGGTCGCCTGGTCGGCGGCCTGTTCGGTGACCTGTTCGGTGACGTGGGCGGTGAGATGGAGCGTGGCGCCGTCCGCCTTGGGCGGCACGGAGAGGTCGATGACGAGGTCGTCCACCGCGACGTCCTCCGGCAGGTCGGCCTGCTCGACGCAGTAGACGACCGGGCCCCGCTCCAGCGCGACGCAGCCGCGGAGCGCGTCCACCCGCGGGTGCGCCCGCGTCCAGCGCGGGCTGACGTCGAGGTCGAGCCGGAATCCCGGCCCGGGGTCGATCCGCAGGTAGCCGTCCTCGTCCGCCGGGACGGTGCCGCGCGACCACTCCGGTACGCGCAGCGCCACCCGGACGCCGGGCTCGATCCGGCCGCGCACCGCGACGTCCACCGTGCCGCCGGCCGGGTAGCCGGTGCGGATCTCCAGCACACCGTCGCCGAGGTGGGGCGGGAGGTCGATGTCGGCGTCGGCGTAGATGTGAACGCTAACATCATGCGCGTCGGCCGTCGCGACATACGTGTCCAGCTGGGCGACGAGCCGGGCGATGTTCGGCGGGCAGCACGCGCACGCGTACCAGGGGGCCCGCTCGCGCGGGGCGTTCTCCTCGTCGTAGCGATCGGGGCGGAGCTGGAGCGGGTTGGAGTAGAAGAAGCGGGTGCCCGTCTCGTCGGTGGAGGCCGCGATCGCGTTGTGGATCTCCCGCTCCATGACGTCGGCGTACCGGGACCCGCCGGTCGCCAGCAGCATCCTCCACGACCACTGCAGGTCGGCGATGGAGGCGCAGGTCTCGGCGTAGGCGCGGTCGGAGGGGAGTTCGTAGTCGTCGCCGAAGGCCTCGTCGCGGTGCCGCGAGCCGTAGGCGCCGGTGATGTACATCTTGCGCAGGTGGGCGTTGTCCCACTGGGCGCGCTGGGCCTCGAGCAGTTCCGACTCCCCCGTCTCCAGGTAGAGATCGGTCACCCCGGCGTTGAGATAGAGCTGCCGCACGGCATGGCCGACGGCCGTCCGCGCCTCCCGTACGGGCAGATGGTCCTGGAAGTACCGGGCGCCGAGATGGCCCGTCTTGAGCAGCCCGTGACCGCGGAGGTCGATCATCCGCCTGGCGAGGGCGAGGTGGCGTTCCTCGCCGGTGTGGCGGTGGAGCTCCACGAGGGCGGTCTCGATCTCCGGATGGCCGCAGATGCCTTCCTCGCGTCCGGGGCCGAACCGCCGGTGGAGCAGGTCGACGAAGCGGCGGGCGATCGCCAGCAGGTCGTCCCGGCCGGACGCCCGGTCCAGCGCGACCGCCGCCTGGACCATGTGGCCCAGGACGTACATCTCGTGCGTCCACTCCAGCTCGGCGAAGCGCTTCTCCGGGTGCACGCCCTGGATCCAGGTCATGACATATCCGGTCGGGTCCTGGACGCGGGCGACCAGCCCGATGACCTCGTCCAGCCATCCGTCCCAGCGACGGGTGCCGGACCGTCCGATCTCCCAGGCGACGGCCTCGATGACCTTGTAGAGGTCGGAGTCCGCGAAGACGAAACCGCGGTGCGGCGCGCCGGACTCGCCGACCAGCCGCCGGAAGTTGTCGATCACTCCGCTGTCTTCGAGCCGGGCGACGCAGTGCGGGATGGTCGCCTCCGCGTTCCGCTCCTGCCAGGCACCGAGGACGCCGTGCGGGCGCAGTCGCGCGGTCAGGGGACGGTGTACGGCGATGCCGGATGAAGAGAGGGCAGGGGCACGCAAGAAGGGCTCCCTCGGGGGTCCGTTGTGTGAACCCCGACGTTAAAGGTGCTAGTTCAGCGTTGTCAACGATGAGACAGGATGAGGCGGAACGACCCGAACGAAGGCGGGCATGCGTCAGGCCGAGGAGTCCCGCAGCACCAGCCGCGCTCCCGTGCGGACCTCCCGGGCGGGCCCGTCATGGCCGTCGATCCGCTCCAGCAGCATGCGGATCGCCTCGGCGACCATCTCCCCCTGCTCCGGGCTGACCGAGGAGAGCGAGGGCGTGGTGAACTCCCCCTCGTCGGTGTTGTCGAACCCGGTGACCGCCACCTCCCGCGGGACGCGGATCCCGTGACTGCGGAGCGCGCGCAGCACTCCGCTCGCCGTGGCGTCGTTGACGCAGGCCACGGCGTCGAACCGGGCACCGGAGCGGAGCAGCCCCACCATGGCCTCATATCCGGACATCCGGCGGTCCCAGTCCGAGCCGAACGCCAGGAGCGCCTTGTCGAACGGCACGCCGTACGCGTCCAGGGCCGCGACATATCCGGCGAAACGCTCCCCCGGGGGCTCGATCATCTCCGGGCCCGTCATGACCAGGGCGATCCGGTGCCGGCCCGACGCCAGCAGGTGCCGGATGACCGCCTCGAAGCCCTCGCGCTCCCCCATCACGACGCAGTCGATGAGCCTGCTGGGAGCGCCGCCCAGCTGGACCACGGGCCGCGGCGGCATCCGGTCCTCGATCACGTGACCCGTGAAGTGATGGGGACAGATGATCACCCCGTCCACGTCGCGGGTCGTCACCCCCAGCACGGCGTCGCGCTCCGCGTCGCCGTCGTGCGCGATGCGCAGGGTCGTGGACAGGTCGCATTCGGCCAGCGCCAGGATCAGCCGCTCCGCGAGCTCGGCGAAGTACGGCTGGTAGAGGTTGGGCACGACGACGGCGATCCGCCCGGTCCGGCCCGACGCCAGCCCCCGGCCCGCCGGGTTCACCACGTAGCCGACCTCCGCCACGGCCGCGCGGACCCGCTCCCGGGTCGCGGCGGAGACGTTGGGACGGCCGAGCAGCACGTTGGAGACCGTCTTGGCCGAGACACCCGCGCGTACGGCGACGTCGGCCAGCGTCGGTCGCCTCACCCGGCTCCCACCCCGAGCGTCGACTCCCGGCGTACGAGCCTGACGGGCAGGACCGCCGAGCGGGCACGCGCGGGCGCCGTGCCGTCCAGGCGCGCGCCGAGCAGCTCGAACGCGGCGCGGGCGATCCGCTCGCGCCCCGGGTCGATCGTGGTGAGCGACGGGGTCGAGAACCAGCCGTCCTCGAGGTTGTCGTGCCCGATGACCGCCACCCGGCCGGGGACGTCGATCCCGCGTGCGGCGAGCGCCGCCAGCGCGCCCAGCGCGACCTCGTCGTTGACGCAGAGCAGCGCGTCGACCTCCGGGCGCCGCGCGAGGATCTCGGCCCCTGCCCGCGCGCCGGCCCGGCGGTCCGCGAGCGGCCCGAGGGCCACCACGGGCACGGCGCCGGGGTCGATGCCGGTCGCGGCGAGCGCGGCGAGCAGCGCCTCGGCCGGGGACCCGCCGACGCCTCCCCGGTCCGCGCCGAGCAGCGCAGGCCGGGTGCGGCCCATGACCGCGAGATGGCGTGCGGTGAGCGTGGCCGCCTCCGCCACGTCCTCGTCCACCCGGTCGGCCTCGTCGTGCGGCCGCGCCCCGTGGACGACCACGACCGGGCGCTCGTCCAGGGCGCCGGACACGGAGCCCGGCAGGTCGTCGCCGATGAGCACCACGCCGTCGAACACCCGGCCGCGCGCGTCGAGGAGCCTGCGCAGGCTCTCGGGGGCGCGGTGGGTCGGCTCGACGGCGGCCTGCATCCCGCGCCGGTCGGCCTCGGTCACCAGGGCCTCCACCAGACCCGCCAGGTACGGTCTGCGTAACTCGGCCACCCCGATGCCCACGATGCCGGTGCGCCCGGTCCGGAGGGCGCGCGCGCTGCCGTTCGGCACCCAGCCGAGCGCGTCGATGGAGGCGTGCACCCGCCGGATCACCTCGGGCCGGGTGTGCGGTTCGCGGTTGACCACCCGCGAGACGGTCTTGACCGAGACGCCCGCGTGCCTCGCCACATCCCGCATGGTCACGCGCATGCGGCAAGTCTACGTGCAGGCGGGACGGCGCCCGCGCCGGTCAGGACGGCCCCTCACCGCGCCGGACGGCGGGCCCGGGCGGGAGCGGGCCCTCCACACGCGCGCCGTCCTCGCGCGCGCCGTCCTCGCGCGCGCCGTCCACGGTGACCCGGTTGCCGGCGTCGAGGGACCGGACGTGGACCCGCTGCCCGACGGGCTCGCCGGTGGTGAGCAGGCCGAGCGTGCGGTCGTCACCGTCGGCGGTCATGGCGACGAAGCGGCGGCCGTCGGCCTCCAGCCGTCCGATGACGATCCCCGTACGCCTGCCGCCCGTGCCGTGCTTGACGGTGTAGGTCTCGACCGTCCCCCAGCCGTCCGCCCGGACCGCCTGCTCGACGGCGGGCCACGAGTCGATCTCGGCCTGCAGGTCGGCGCTGCGGTCCGGCCGCCAGGGAGCGGGCAGCGTGGAGTAGACGCCGGCGGAGTATTTGCTCAGCATGCCGCCGTTCGCGCCGACCAGCCCGTACGTGCCCGGCCGCTCGCGCAGCCGCCGCACGATCTCGGCGATGGCGTGCGTGGAGTAGTTGTTGCCGGGGCCGCCGAAGAACGGCAGGCCGCCGGTCACCGTCAGCTCGCGCGAGCCGTCGGCGGGCAGGCCGAGGCCGTCGCAGATGTTCGACACGGCAATGGGGAAGCAGCTGTAGAGGTCGATCGCGGCCAGGTCGCCGGCGCCGATCCCGGCCAGCTCCAGCGCGTGGCGGGCGGCCATCACGGAGGCCGGACCGCGGCTGAGGTCGGCGCGGTCGAGCAGGTCGCGTTCGCGCAGGTCGGCGTGGCCGTGCAGGAACACCCACCGGTCCCGCGGCACGCCGAGCCGCCGGGCCTGCTCCACCGACATGAGCAGGACGGCGGCGCCCTGGTTGACCTTCTCGCGGGCCACGACGTAGCGGGTGTACGGCTCGGCGATCAGACGGTTCGTCTCACCCGGCGTGACCAGCTCCCCAGCGGTGCGCTCGACCGGGGCGGCGGCGTGCGGGTTGGCCGCGGCGACCGTCGTGAACGGCGCGAACAGCGCTCCCATCCCGGCGGCATACTCCTGCCGGGTCTGCTTGAGCCGGGCGCGCCGGGCGTTGTCGAACAGGGCGTACTGGCTCGGCGCGTCGGCCAGCCCGTGGGCGGCCAGGTGCCGGGAGCCCAGCCCCTTGAGCCCGTATCCCCTGTCCTCCAGATCGCCTTCGACGGTCTCGCCGAAGTCGGGCCTGTCCTCGGCTCCGGCGAGATGCAACACGGTCGAGATGGCCTCCGCCCCGAAGACCAGGGCCGCGCTGGCGCCGCCGGCGGCGATGGTGGCGGCCAGCTCGTTGACCAGGTGCTGCGGCCCCTGCCCGCCGACGACCTCGAGGATCGCCCGCCGGGGCGCGGCGCCGGCGCGGGCGGCGACGGAGCGCGGGTAGTTGGTGGACCTGCCGAGAGGGGCCGGGACGCCGGGGGCGGAGATCTCGAACTGGCGCACGCCCGCCACCGTGTCGACGGCGGCGGCCACCGCGGCGGGGTCAGCGCCGGTGTCGGCCAGGGCCTCGCGCGCCGCCGCCGCGGCCAGGTCGACGGGTGACAGCCGC
The DNA here is from genome assembly GCF_006334985.2 of Nonomuraea phyllanthi. Lineage (GTDB taxonomy): Bacteria > Actinomycetota > Actinomycetes > Streptosporangiales > Streptosporangiaceae > Nonomuraea > Nonomuraea phyllanthi. The sequence goes on along the minus strand of NZ_VDLX02000006.1, from coordinate 255,732 downwards.
CGGTAGCCGGGCTCGCCGATCCGTTCCGACGACTGCCCCACGCCGACGAGCACCGGCGTACGCGGATCGAGGTCCGGGAAGGTCATCGTCACGCTCCAAGCCGATCACGCCCGACCGGTCGGCCGAGTTACCCGATCAGAGTCATTTATAGCCTGGCGAGGCCGGGCCTTGGGCGTTGAGTTGAACTCAACTAACATGGAGGCGTGCAGCACCTGTCCGTACGAGCCGCCGCCACCCGCCGCGCCATCCTCGAAGCCGCCGCCGCCGAGCTCATCGAGACCGGCGACATCGAGGTCGCGTCCGTCGCGCGCCGCGCCGGGCTCAGCGTCGGCCTGCCGTACCGCTACTTCGGCACCCGCAGCGGCCTGATGAGCGCGCTGCTCTCCGACTTCTACGACCGGCTCGTGGCGGAGACGGTGCTCGGGCACTTCCCCGGCCACACCTGGCTCGAGCGCTGGGAGGCCCAGCTCGCCCGGTGGACCGACTGGGTGTACGACGAGCCGCTCGCCGCCGTCGTGCTCGGGCGGATGGTAGGCGACGCCCAGGTCGCCGCCGTGGAGGCCCGCTGCGCCAGGCAGGTCATCGCGCTCGGGGCCAAGCACGTGGCCGCCGGCCAGGCCGAAGGGGTCCTCGCCCGCGATCGCGACGCCGAGCTCATGGCCGCGGCCGTCGTCGGCGGCATGCGCTCCGTCCTGGCCATCGTCCTGGACCAGGATCCCCGCCCCGACCGGGCCGAGGTGCTGCGGGAGATCCTGGAGTTCAGCACCGCCGCGCTCGGCGCGTCCCGGAGAGGCGCGCCATGACCGGCCGGAGCCGGTCGCCGGCCACGGCGGGGGCCATGTCCGCGCTCCACCGCGACGGCTACCTCGTCCTGCGCGACGTGCTCGCCCCCGCCACCTGCGACGGCCTCCGTGCCGAGCTCACCCCGCTGCTCCGCCCCGCGGGCCGTGACCCCTTCCGGTCGCGTCACGTCCGCCGCGTGTACGGCGTCCTGCACAACACCCGGGCCGCCGATCCCCTCCTCGACCACCCGCGTGTGCTCGCCCTGCTCGACCGGCTGCTGCTGCCCAACTACCTGCTGTCGCAGCTGGAGGTCGTCGAGGTCGCCCCCGGGGCACCCGCAAGCCCCGCGAGTTACGACGACCACCGCTATCCCCTCCCCCGGCCTCGCCCCGCGCTGTCCATCGCCGCGCTCTGGACCCTCGGCCCCGGCACCACGGTGACGGTGTGGCCGGGCAGCCACCGCTGGCCCGCCCGCCACCCCACCGCGCCGGGCGTGCCCCTCACTCCCCCGCCGGGCTCCTGCACCCTGCTCCTCGGCACCCTCTGGCACGCGCGGCCCCCGCAACCGGCACCGCCGTGCCTGACCATCACCGCACAGTACTGCGAGCCCTGGCTGCGCACGCGGGAGGCGTTCACCCTCTCCCCCGGCAGGCAGGTGGCCCGGCAGCTGAGCAACCGGACCCGCCGCATGCTCGGCTACAGCATCCATCCCCCGGACACGGGCCTGGTGGACGGCATGCACCCGTACCGCCTCTTCACCTGAAGACCCACGGGATGCATGGCCGGGGAGGCTAGTAGCCGGGGAAGACGGCGCGGAGCACGTCGAGGTCGACGGCTCCCGTCGTGGTGACGGCGGCCGGGGTGTGCCGCGGCCCGAGGCGGCCGGACACGAGCCGGACCCACGCCTCGGCGGGCAGCGTGAGCGTGCCGTCCGGCTCGGCCGGTACGTCATGGTCCACGCTGACCGGATCCCCCAGGCGCAGCGCGAAGACCGACGCGGGCGCGCTCGTGGCGACCCGGACGACCCCGGTCCGGCCGTCGAGGCGGTCCGGCTTGCCGATCCAGCCGAGCATGCCGGCCAGTCCGGGCAGGAGCTGGCCGGTGGACTCGGGGGTCAGCGTGGCGTGCTCGTCGAACGCGACGCGCACGTCCCACGAGTGCAGGGCCAGCTCGTTGAGCCTGAGCCGCCCGGCCGCCGCCACGTCCACCGGCTCGGGCATGAAGCCCAGGTCGACGTGGAGTGTCTCGCGGGTCTTGGCGTCCAGCGACTCGTAGAGCTCGATCAGGGACTCGTCGGCCTTGAGGAAGCCGTCGGCGCGCTCGCGCCGCCCCATGGCGTTCCACCTGTCCCAGACGCTCTCCCAGGAGTCGCGGCCGGGGGCGGGCCGGTCGTCCAGGGCGGCCTGGAGCGTGCCGCGGGAGATCTCGGCGCCGCTGCCCAGGTGGCTGAGCACCTGCGAGAGGTCCCACTCGGCCGCGCCGGACGGCCCGGCCAGCTGTTCGTCGGTGAGCGTGGGGACCAGCCCGGCCAGGCGGTCGTGCTCGATGCGCAGCGCGGCGATCACCGCGTCGGCGTTGCTCATGTGCTCTCCAGTCGATGAGGTGTCGCATTCGGCGAGCCGGGACGGCCGCGGATGCGTAGAGGCCCGGCCGCCCGCAGGCGGCCGGCCTGCTCGCGGACATGGTCAAGATACTCGCGTACGTCGTGGATCAACGAAGCGCCCTTCACCTCGCCGTACCCGGGGCCCTGGGCAGGTGTTCCCTCGTCTCCCAGGTGTCCCGTGTCACCCCGTTCTTCGCAGGGCGTGGAAGGTCACGGGAAGCGAGGTGAGCCTCCGGGTGGCGCCGCGGTCGGTGTGGAGAGGTTTCCCGGCCGGCCGCAACGTCGGCACGCGTTCGGCGAGCTGCCGGACCATGACCTGGAGTTGCATCCTCGCCAGGCCGGCGCTCAGCGCGTGGTGGCCGGAGGCCGGGCGCGGATCGAGCGGGCGGTGGACGTCGGAGCGGAGCAGCTCCTCCACGGCGGACGGCACGCCGGAGGGCGACTTCGCGAGCCGGGCGAGCCGGCCCGGGCGGCGCAGGAGCGTGCACACCGCTACCTGGTCGCACCACGGCCTCACCGCCGCCGCGGCCGGACTGCTCGGCCTGCTCAGCCTGGCTCCCGGGCCGGACATCAGCCTCACGGCCGCCGCGTCCCTGGCCGCGCTGCCCCCGGCTCGCACCGGCATGCTGCTGCGGGAGCTGGAGAGCGCGCATCTGGTCCATCAGCACGTACGCGGCCGCTACCGCATGCACGACCTGATCCGCGCGTGCGCCTCCGAGCAGGCCCACCGCGGCCTGCCGGGGGACGCGCGCGACGCCGCCCTGCGGCGGCTGGTCGACTTCTACCTCCACACCGCGTACGCGGGTGATCGGCTGCTGCAGCAGCACCGCGAGCCCATCGAGATCGACGCGCCGGTCGAGGGCTGCCGCCCGGAGCCGCTGGAGGACCAGGCAGCCGCACTGTCGTGGTTCGACGCGGAACACGCCTGCCTGCTCGCCGCGCACCGGCTGGCCGGCGACCTGGGCCGGCACGCCTCGGTGTGGCGGCTGGCCTGGGCGCTGCGCACCTTCCACCGGCGGCGCGGGCGCGGGCACGAGGATCTCGCCATCTGGCAGGCCGGGCTGTCCGCCGCCGAACGGCTGGGCGACGTCGCCGCCCAGATCCAGGCCCACCGGTTGCTCGGCAACACCTGGTCCGAGCTGGGCCGGCCGGACGAGGCCGGCCGGCACCTCGATCGCTCCCTCTCCCTGGCCGAGCACGCCGGCGACATCGCGGCCCAGGCTCACGCGCACATCGCCCTCGGCTGGGTGGAGAAGGCGCGTGGCGCCGACCGGCGGGCGGTGGACCACCTCGTCCGTGCCTCCCACCTGTACCGGAGCATGGGCAACGCGGTGTGGGAGGCGGACGCGCTCACCACCGCCGGCTGGTTCCACGCCGAGTCCGGCCGGTATGACAAGGCGCGCGCGCAGTGCGAGGCGGCCCTGCGCATCTACCGCGAGCACGCCGACCTGGAGGGCGAGGCCGACACGCTGAACAGTCTCGGCTACGTCGCCCACCACACGGGCCGGCACGCCGAAGCGCTCGATCACTACGAGCGGGCCCGCGCCCTGTTCCAGGACCTCGGCCACACCTACAACGAGGCGGACACTCTCGACCGCATCGGCCACACCCAGGCGGCCCTGGACCGTCCCGATCCGGCCCGCCTGGCCTGGCGCCAGGCTCTCGACCTCTACCGGGCCCAGCAGCGCGGCACCGACGCCGACCGCGTCCAGAAGCAGCTCGCCGCCCTCGACGACCGGCCGGCCACGTCGAAGGGTGTTCTCAGCCCTGATCGTGCCGGCGCATGAGCCGGTCGTACTCGGCGTGGGGCTCCAGCCCCGCCGCGGCGCGGCGCTCGTCGAGGTGCTCGGGATCCTCGATGGGGTGCGGGCCGAATCCGCCGTCGGGGGTGTCCCGGTACTGCGTGCCGTACACCTGCGGGAGGTCCTGGCCGACGCGCACGCGATCGACGAGGTACGCGAGCTGCTGCGGCGTCGCCTGCCCCCGGGCGACGGCGTCCCGCAGCGCATCCAGGCACCGGCGCTGGAACTCCCGATCGCGGTCGGCGTGCTGGGCCAGCAGCCAGGCGGCCTGCGCGGCCTTCTCGCCCACGAGATCGCGGCCGGGCCAGCCGCGTTCGGCGATGACCCGCTTGAGGAACGCGGTGTTGCCGGTGTCCACGCGCTCCCACTCGTCGAGCAGGTCCGCGGACAGCGGCTCACCCACGGGAAGGCTGAGCCGCAGCCGCTGATCACGGTCCATGCGGGCCAGCAGCTCGTCGCGCAGCTCCGGATCGAGCACGGGCGCTCCCTTCAACGGCGCTCACGGCAGCGGAATGGGCCTACGAGGAACGTATGTCGAGACGGATTCCTTGCGCCACACATATCGTCGCGGAAATAAATTTCAGCGCGCCGTGGAACCGCTCCCACCACGCTAGCCCTGAGCTATTCGGAACACGTAATCTTCTTATTCCGTTCCAGGAAGTACCGGTCCGACGTCGCGTACGCCGATCATTGGTCGCGGCAAATCAAGATCCGAGTTCAATCACGTTCCTGTTGGTGAAAGCCGCGCGCACTGCAGGGTGGTCATATGGATTTCAAGATCCTCGGACCGATCGAGGTCCGCACCTCTCACGGGAGGCCGATCGCGCTCGGGCGCCGAAAACAGCGGGTGCTGCTGGCCGCGCTGCTGCTCAACACCGGCAAGGCGATCCCCAGCCGGCGCATGCTCGACTGGCTGTGGGGCGAGCGCGCCCCCGCCACCGCGGAGTCGAACCTCTACACCTACATCTCCGCGCTGCGCAAGGTGCTCGGCTCCCCCTCCCGCATCGAGGCGGGCTCCAACGGTTACGTGCTGCGCGTCATGCCCGGCGAGGTGGACGTCACGCTCTTCGAGGACCTCGCCGCGCAGGGGCAGCAGGCGCTGGACGCCGGGCGCCACGACGTCGCGCTCGAACGCCTGACGCGCGCCCTCGGCCTGTGGCGCGGCGAGTCGGTCCTGGAGGATCTGCCCCTGCCCGCGCCGCTGCGCTGCGAGGCGGCGCGGCTGGAGCAGCTGAAGGCGACCGTCATGGACGCCTCGCTGGAGGCCCGGCTGGCGCTCGGCCAGCACGCCGAGATGCTCGCCGACCTGGAGGCGCTGGCCCGCAGGGACCCGCTGAACGAGCGGCTGAGGGCGCAGCTCATGCTGGCCCTCTACCGGTGCGGCCGCAGGGCCGACGCGCTGGCGGTCTATCAGAGCGCGCGGACGACGCTGGCCGCCGAGGTCGGCATCGACCCCGGCCCCGACCTGGTCCGCATGCACCAGCGCGTCCTCGCCGACGACCCCGCCCTGACGCCCGCCCTGGCGGCGCGGACGGCGGCCTCTCACCGGGCCCCGGCCGAGCTGCCCATGGGCTCGGCGGCCTTCACCGGCCGGAGCGCCGAGGTGGCCCGCCTGCGCGCGATGCTGACCTCGGCCTCCGGCGCGACCGCCGTCTCGGCGATCACGGGCGCCGCGGGGGTGGGCAAGTCGGCGCTGGCGGTGCACGTCGCCCATCAGGTCGCCGGCCGGTTCCCGGACGGCCGCATCTACGTGGACCTGCACGGCTGCACGCCGGGCGTCGCGCCGCTGAACCCCGCGGACGTCCTGGCCCGCCTGCTGCGCTCGCTCGGCGACGACACGGTCGGACGGCGCGGCGGGCGGCCCGACGTGGACGAGGCCGCGGCCCGCTTCCGCTCGCTGACGGACGGCAGGCACCTGCTGCTCCTGCTCGACAACGCCCGCGACGCGGCGCAGGTGCGCCCGCTGCTGCCGGCGAGCCCGACCTGCCGCGTGCTCGTCACCGCTCGCAGGACGCTCACCTCGCTGGACGCCGCCTCGCACTTTCGCCTCGGCGTCATGGTCGAGGACGAGACGTCCACGCTGCTCGGCCGCCTGATCGGGGAGGAGCGCGTGGCGGCCGAGCAGCGGGCCGCCCACGCGATCGTGCGGCTGTGCGCCGGGCTGCCGCTGGCGATCAGGATCGCCGCCGCCCGGCTGACCGCCCGCCCGGGGCTGTCGCTGCGCGCCCTGGCCGACCGGCTGGCGGTCGAGGAGCACCGCCTGTCCGAGCTTCAGGCCGACGACCAGGCCGTACGCGCGTTCTTCATGATGAGTTACCGGAGCCTCGACGCCGAGTCCTCCCGGATGTTCCGGCTGCTGAGCCTGCTCGGCGGCGCCACCATCGGCGTCGCGGCCGCCGCGGCCCTGGCCGGCCGTCCCGAGCCGCGCGCCGCCGACCTGCTGGACCATCTCGTGGAGGCCCACCTCCTGGAGGCGGGCGGCCACGACCACTACCACATGCACGACCTGCTCCGCCTGTTCGCCCGCGAGCGGGCCAGGGAGGAGGGCACCCAGGAGGAGCGCGCGCGGGCCACGGACCTACACACCCTTGCATAGTCCGGGGCATAGCCCGATTCGTCATTGTTGATGACATGTCTCACCTTTTCTCACCGTCGAGAAGAAGGCCGGGAACCAGCGTAATTAGCGAAAACCGGGAAGGGCGGACGTGTCTGAGCTCATCGGCGTGGACGAGTGTGAAAATTTCAACGTAAAACAGGTTCAAGACTTGTACAAAAGGTACGTCAGCCGCAGCCAGGTCAACCTCATGACCTCCTTCGGCTTCGGCCGGGAACTCGCCGAGAGCGCCGAGGGCGCCTGGATCACCACCCGCGACGGCCGCAAGGTCCTCGACGTCACCGGCGGGGTGGGCGTGCTCAACCACGGCCACAACCACCCCCGCATCCTCGAGGCGCGGCGCCGCTTCGCCGAGCGCCGGCGCATGGAGGTGCACAAGGCGTTCTTCTCGCCGTACGTGGCCGCCCTCAGCCACAACATCGCCACGCTGCTGCCGGGCGACCTGAACATCTCCTACTTCCCGAACTCCGGCGCCGAGGCGAACGAGGGCGCCATCAAGATGGCGTACAAGTACCACGGAGGACGCCGTAACACCATCCTCCGCTCCGACATCAGCTTCCACGGCAAGACGCTCGGCGCGGGCAGCCTGACCGGGTCGTCCGAGAACTCGTTCCGCTTCCCCGGCCTCCCCGGCATCGGGATCTACCCGTACGGCGACGTCGAGGCCGTCCGCGCGGCCGTCGAGGCCGCCCGCACCCCCGACGGCAAGTGCGACGTCTACGCGATCATGGCGGAGCCGTTCAGCGCGTCGAGCATGCGCTGCTGGTCGGAGAGCGACCTGTACGAGCTGCGCCGGCTCTGCGAGGCGAACGACATCATGCTGATCTTCGATGAGGTCTACACGGGCTGGGGCAAGACGGGCAGCCTCTTCTACTTCATGCGCTACCCCGACCTGCTGCCCGACCTCCTCGTCTACTCCAAGTCGCTCGGCGGCGGCAAGGCGTCGATCGCCGGGTACACCGCCCGCGAGCCCGTCTTCCGCAAGGCGTACGACCGGCTCTCCGACGTCATCCTGCACAGCACCACCTACTACGGCTTCGGCGAGGAGACCGTCACCGCCATCGAGGCCGTCAACATCGTCGTCGAGGACGACTACCCCGCCAGGGCGCGGCAGATCGAGCGCATCCTGGGCCCGGGGCTGCAGAACATCCACAAGCGCCACCCCGACGTGGTCGGCCGGGTGAGCGGGGTGGGCTCGCTGTGGGGCGTGTTCCTCGGCGGCGGACCCAAGGTCCTCGACCTGGCCGCCAAGCTCGCGCCCGGCTTCTCCGGCGACCCGCAGTTCCGCACCAAGCTGGTCACGCTCTCGGTCATCGCCGACCTCTACCGCGAGCACGGCATCGTCTCCTACTACAGCCCGAACGCGGACAACCCCCTCGTCATCGCGCCGACCCTCGCCATCGAGCCGGAGGACGTCGAGTACTTCCTGGACAGCCTCGACCGGACGCTGGCCAAGGGCCTGCCGCGGCTGCTGGCCCGGTTCGTACGGGAGAAGGTGGGATCGCGATGGCCCGCCGGATCGTAGTCACCGGCAGCGCCGGGATGCTCGGCGGCAACCTGGCCCGCCGGCTCGTGCTCGACGGCCACGACGTGCTCGGCGTGGACCTGCGCCCGCAGGCCGACCCCCTGCTGGCGGCGGGACACCGGATCGCCGACGTACGCGACCTCCCGCTCATGACCGAGGCCATGAGCGGCGCGGACGCCGTCGTCCACTGCGCCGGCGCGCTGCCGAGCTACCCGGCCGAGCAGATCCACGACCTGATCGTCGGGGGCACCGGCACCGTCCTGGAGGCCGGGCGGCGGGCCGGCGTGGAGCGGCTGGTCCACATCTCCTCCACTGCCGTGTACGGGCTGCCGACGCTCGTGCCCACGCCGGAGGACCACCCGCGCGCGCCGGTCGACCCCTACACCAGGGCGAAGGCCGCGGCCGAGGAACTGGCGGAGAAGTACCGGGCCGACGGCATGCGCGTGCCCATCCTGCGTCCCAAGACCTTCCTCGGCCCCGGCCGGATGGGCCTGTTCGCGATGCTCTTCGAGTGGGCGGAGGAGGGCCGCAACTTCCCGGTGCTCGGCCGCGGGGACAAGCGCATCCAGATGTTCGCCATCGAGGACCTGCTGGACGCCGTGGCCATCGTGCTCGACGCACCGGCCGACCTCGCCGACGACACCTACAACCTGGCCGCCGCCGAGTTCGGCACGCTGCGCGAGGACTTCCAGGCGGTGCTGGACGCGGCGGGCCACGGCAAGCGGGTCGTCTCGCTGCCCGCGGGACCGGCCCTGGCCGGGCTGCGGCTGCTGGAGCGCTCCCGGCTGTCCCCGGTGTACGGGCGGCTGGCGCTCAAGCTGCTCGCCGACTCGTACGTCAGCATCGACAAGGCCCGCGAACGGCTCGGCTTCCGTCCGCGCCTGTCCAACCAGGACGCGATCCTCCGCACGTACGCGTGGTGGCGGGAACAGCGCGCGGCCGGGTCGGCGGCCGGATCGGCGCGCGGCGCGACGAGCCGTGACGCGTGGCGGCAGGGCGCGCTGTCGCTCGCGAAAATCTTCTTCTGAGCTATCGGGGTAAAAGTATGCGCCTTGTCGAATCGGCAGACGTTCCAGAGAGCCCGCAGCGTCAGGAGGCGGCGCGGGACCGGACCGTGGAGACCCGCAAGCGCCCGATCGCGGACCTGGCCGCCCTGATCCGCCCCTCCCACGCGGCCAAGGCGATCCTTCTCGTGCCCGTGGCGCTCATCGGCACGTCCTCGCCCAGCCTGGCCGAGGTGGTGGGCGTCGTCTGGGCCACGGTGGCGTTCATGGTGGCCTCGGCCGCCGTCTACATCGGCAACGACATCGCCGACCGGCACCGCGACCGGCTCCATCCCGTCAAGCGCCACCGCCCCATCGCGGCCGGGCGGGTGGGGGTGCTCGCCTCGGGCGCGTGCTGCGCCGTCCTGCTGGCGGCGCTCGCGGCCATCGTCGCCCGCGCGCCGGCGTCCTTCTGGCCGCTGCTCGTGTACCTCGGGCTCAACGTCGCCTACAGCCGCGTGCTCAAGCACATCCCGCTGGTCGACGTGGGCGCGGTCGCGGCCGGGTTCGTCCTTCGCGTCGTGCAGGGGTACGAGGTGACCGGCGACCGGGCGCCCGCCTGGCTGCTGATCACCGTGTTCTCGATGTCCCTGCTGCTGCTCATCGGCAAGCGCCGCCAGGAACTGCTGGAGGCCGGGGCCGGCCACCGGCCCGCGCTGCGCGGCTACACGATGGAGCTGACCAACTGGCTGCTGCAGATCGCCTCCGTGCTCGCCCTCGTCTCCGGCCTGATGTACCTGCGCGACGAGGGGCCGTTCGGCCCGGAGCACGGCCAGACGGCGATGATGCTGTCCACCCCCTTCGCGCTCTTCGCCCTCTTCCGGTACCTGCAGAGGCAGCTCGTCGGCAAGGAGGGCGGTGACCCGGTACGCGTGCTGCTGCGCGACCGCGTCATGGTCGCGAACCTGATGCTGTGGGCCGCCACCCTGGGCGTGACGCTCGTCCTCGTCCACCACCCGGCCCTGGCGGCGGCGGCCGTCCACCCGTGAACGATCGTGAGAGGAAGGCGATGGACGTCCGCTTACTGGGACCGGTCGAGGTGACCGTCGGTGACCACCGCGTACCCCTGGGGCCGCCCCAGCGACGCGCGGTGCTGGCCGCCCTGGCGATCGACGCCGGCCACCCCGTGTCGCTCCGCACGCTGATCGAGCGTGTCTGGGACGATCCGCCGGACCGGGCGACCGACTCGCTGTACGCCCACATCGCCCGCCTGCGGCAGGCGCTGGCCGCGACCGGAGCCTCCATCGAGCGCAGGAACGGCGGTTACGCGCTCGACGTGGACCCTGAGCGGGTCGACGCCCACCGGTTCCGGAGGCTGGCCAAGCAGGCGCAGCTCCGCGCCCGCGACGACCATGTCCGGAACCGGCTGCTGGCCGAGGCCATGGACCTGTGGCGCGGCGCGCCGCTCACCGGCATCCCCGGGGAGTGGGCCGCCCGCATGCGCTACGGCATCGAGCAGCAGTACGTCGGCGCCGTCGCCGCCTGGGCCCAGGCGAACCTGAGCCTGGGCCGCCCCGACGTCGTGGTCACCGAGCTCACCCCGCTGGTCCCGCGCCACCCGCTCGCGGAGCCGCTGGCCAGCATGCTGATGCGCGGCCTGTGCGCCCTCGGACGCGGCGCGGAGGCGGTGGCCCTGTACGCCCGCCTGCGCGGCTACCTCGCCGACCACCTGGGCGTCGAGCCGGGCCCCGAGCTGCGCGCGCTGCACCTCGGGATCCTGCGGGCCGGCGCGGATCCGCTGCCACGGCCGTCCGGGCGGCCCGGTCTGCTGTACGCGCAGGTCACCGGCTGAGCGAGAGGACCAGCCGCTGCCCGCTGTGGTCGGAAAGCCCGTTCGAGCGGACCAGCCGGTAGTCGTGGACGGTGATCTCCTGGGTGGCGTACGCCCAGTCGATCCGCCACAGCGGCAGCCGCTCGTCCCAGGTGGCGGGGTAGAGCGAGCGCAGCGCCGGGGCGGCGTCGGCCATCCGCCCCGGCACCAGGCGCAGGATGCCCATCGCGGGCGAGGCGTTGAAGTCCCCGGCCAGGACGGCGGGCAGCGGGTTCGCCCGGATGTCGGCCGCGAGCGCGCGGAGGTTGGCCACGCGTGCCTCGTGCTGCGTGCGGGTGAGGCTGAGCGGGCCCGGGCCGCCGGCGGACGGGTCGACCGGCGAGTTGATGTGGGAGTTGTAGAAGGAGACGGTACGGTCGCCGATGCGCAGATCGGTGCGGAGCGTCTTCACCGTGGAGAACTCCGGCCAGTCGGAGCCCGGCGGCACGGGCGTGTGGCCGTCCTCCGCGTACGGGCGCAGGTCGAGGCCGCGCCGCAGGACGATGGGGAAGCGCGACAGCGTCACCAGCTCGCTCGCCGCGGCGATGTGGTATCCGGGGAACTCGCGGCGCAGCCTGTCCAGGTCGTTCACCCGGATCGGCCGGGAGTCCGCGCCGAAGTAGAGGTACTCCTGGAGCAGCAGCACGTCGGCGTCCTGCGCGCGGAGGTGACGGTAGAAGGCGGCCACGTCGCGCGCTGGCGTGCCGGTGGGCGGGGGCATCGTCCCGTCCAGCGTCTGGTCCCAGTACCAGGTGTTCCAGGAGAACACCTTGATCGCGTCCGGCGGGGCGGGGACGGCGCGGTGCCACAGCGAGGCGAGATTGAGCCCGCTCGCGCCCCCGCCCACCACCAGGGCCATTAGCGCCACCACCACGGCCGTCGCTCTGGCCGGCCCGGCGACGGCCGCTCCGGCGAACCCGGCAGAGGACCCTGCGACGGCGCCTGTGGCGTCGGCGGGAGGGCGGTGCGCGCGGCGCGCCGCCACCAGGGCCGCGGCGAGCAGCACCACGGGAACGGCCAGGAAGGCCGGCGGCGGGACGAGCTCGGGGACCTGCCACCACCACACCCGGCCGGACAGGGCGAGGTGCAGCACCACGAACACCAGCCAGGCGATCGCCGCGCACAGCACCGGCGACACCCTCCGGCGACCGCCCGGCCCGCGCCGGACCCCGCGGGGCGGCGTCACGCCCCACAAGACGCCGGCCGCGCGCACCTCCCCGCCCGGCGGCAGTCCACCGCGAGCGCCCTCGACCGCGCGCGGCCGGCGAGCCGGGCCGAAGAACGCCCGTCGGCGAGCCGGGCCGAAGAACGCCCGTCGGGGAGCCGTCACGTGGCAGCCTCGCCGGTGGCCGGGCGGCGCCCCGGCGCATCGACGGTCAGGTCGGCGTCGTACAGCCGGCGGAACCGCGCCGAGCACAGCCACCGCACGACCCCGGCCGCCACCCCCGCCGCGATGGTCACGTTCACCACGAAGTGCACGGCACCGAAGTACAGCAGGAACAGCGGGCCGCGCCTGCGCAGCACGAAGCGGTACATGCCGAGGTCGGCCAGCAGCGACACGGCGAGGGCGAGGGCCGGCGGGGCGGCGCCGGCCGGGCCGAGCGGGATGGCCAGGGGCGTCAGAGCCACCGCCGCCAGTGCCGCGAGGCTGCCGCCGGCCCGGCTGGAGGTCTCGAACCCGCGGGCGAAGCGCCGCCGCCGCGCGTACAGCGGCACCCGGGCGCGCCCCCGCCGGTACAGCTTGCGCAGCAGCCCGAACAGCCGGTCGTCGTGATCGTGCCGCGAGCGGACCGCGGTGGTGAGCACCATCCCGTACCGCTGGGTGAGGCGGTGGCCGTAGTCCACCTCCTCGGTCTCGCGCAGGCGCGTGTTGAACGGCCCGATGTCGTCGAACACGCGGCGCGGCATCGCCATCAGCGCCGGGAACAGGAACGAGATGGGCCCCTCGGAGCTGGCCGTCCAGTAGTGGTACTGCAGCGCCCGGTACTCCTCGACGAGGCTGTCGCGGATCAGCGGCTCGGGGTCGTGGATGCTGCACACCGCGCCGAGCCCGGGGTCGGCGGCGAGCATGCGCACCGCCACCTCGACGGCGTCGGGGTAGGCGGCCACGTCGGAGTCCGCAAATATCAGGATCTCGCCGCGCGCGTGCGCGACGCCGAGGTTGCGCGCCCCCGCCACGCCCATGTTGCGTTCCGTACGGATCACCCGCACGCCGAGCCGCCGCGCGACCTCGACCGAGTCGTCGGTGCTGCCGTCGTCCACGACGATCACCTCGATCGGCCGGTACGTCTGCCCCTGCATCGCGCGCAGGCACAGCTCCAGCGAGGCGGCGTAGTTGTAGTTGGGCACGATCACCGACACCAGCGGCCCTTGAGAGGTCATCGCTCACACCCCGGCCGACGCCGAACGGGCCGGCAGGTCGTACGTGCGGCGGAACCGGCTGGACAGCAGGCACTGGGCGGCGCCGGCGAACACCGCCACCGCGACGGTGACGTTCACCAGGAAGTGCACGGCGGTGAAGTAGAGCGTGAAGCGCAGGCCGGCGTAGCGCCGGACGAAGCGGTACATGCCCAGGTCCGCCGCTATCGACCCGGCCAGCAGCGCGAGCGGCGCGGCCAGCCAGGCGGGGCCGAGCACCGCGGGCAGCGGCGCGGCGAGCACGGCGAACAGCGCGGCGAGCGAGCCCCAGCCGCGGCTGCTGTTGGCGGGGCCGCCGTTGAAGCCGGGCCGGCGCAGGTACAGCGGGATGTGCAGGCGCGCGCGGTGGAAGAACTTCGACAGCACCACCTTGAGCCGGTCGTCGTGGTCATGCCTGCCCCTGATCCGGTTGTCGAGCACGATGCGGTAGCGCTGGGTGACGCGGTGGCCGTACTCGGCGTTCTCGCTGTGGCGGAGCGCGGGGTTGAGCGGGCCCACCTCGCGGAAGACCTCCGCCCGCATGGCGAAGAGCGCGGAGTAGATCGTGGTGATCTCGCCCTCGTCGCCGGAGATCCAGTAGTGCAGCTGGAGGCTGCGGTAGCGCTCCACGAGGCTGTCGGGGATCAGCGGCTCCGGGTCGTAGGTGCCGCACACCACGCCCAGGGTGGGATCGGCGGTGAGCAGGTTCACCGCGTGCTCGACCACGTCCTCGGCCAGCGCCAGGTCCGAGTCGAGGAAGAACAGCACCTCGCCGCGCGCGTGCTCGACTCCGAGGTTGCGCGCCGCGGGGGCGCCGATGTTGGTGTCGGTGACCACGACGCGCGCCCCGTGCCGGCGGGCGATCTCCACCGAGTCGTCGGTGCTGCGGTCGTCGACGACGATCACCTCGATGCTCGGGTACGTCTGCCGCTCCAGCGCGCTCAGGCACAGGCCGAGCGTGCGGGCGTAGTTGTAGTTCGGCACGATGACCGAGACCAGCGGCCGTCGTTCCTCCATGATCGATGCCCCCTTCGGCTAGTCGCGGGCGCGCTCGTCCAGGGCGGCGAGCGCGAGCCGCTTGTCCAGGCGGGCGAGCGCCACCCGCTGCAGCACGCCCACCGCTCCGCCGAGGGCGCCGGTGAAGGTGACGGCGAGGTGCACGCCGGAGAAGTACAGGCCGAACGCGGCGCCCCGCCGGGCGAAGGCGAAGCGGTAGGTGCCGGCGTCCAGCGCCACGGCGGTGGCGACCAGCGCGGGCGGGACGAGCGCGCCGGCGCGGCCCACCAGCCGGCGCAGGCCGAGCGCCGGGACGGCGGCGAGCAGCAGGACGCCGCCGACCGCGCGCGGCACGGAGTCGCCGGGCGTCTCTCCCTTGCGCCAGTCCAGCGCGCTGATGCGGGCGCGGCGGAACACCTTGCGCAGGATCGTCCCCACGGTGGCGTCGTGGTCCTTGCGCCCGCGGATCGCGTCGCTCAGCTTCACCTCGTACGAGCGCGTCACGCGGATGCGGTAGTCGGAGGAGACGGTCTCGCGCAGCCGCGGGTCGAAGGGGCCGACCTCGGCGAACACCTTGGCGGGGACCGCGAGCACGGCCGCGTGGAGTTCGAGCGTCGGCCGGTGGGCGGGCATCCACCAGCGGTGCATCTGCAGGGCGCGGTACTGGGAGGCCAGGCTCTGCGACGCCAGCGACTCCGGCCGCAGGATGCCGCCCAGGGCGCCGACCTCCGGGTGGGTCTCCAGGATCCGCACCGCGTTCTCCACGGCGTCCGGGTCCAGGGCGATGTCGGCGTCGAGGAAGAAGAGGATCTCCCCGGTGGCGTGCTCGGCGCCGAGGTTGCGTGCCGGGGTGGGGCCGCCGTTGACCTCTGTGCGCACCACCCTGGCGCCCCGGGACGCGGCCACCTGCGCCGCGTCCTCGGTGCCGCAGTCATCGACCACGATGACCTCAATATGCGGATAACTCTGGTTGTTCACCGCGTCCAGGCAGAGGCGCAACACCTCGGACCGGTTGTAGCTGGGGATGATGACGGAGACAAGCGGGCGCTCCCGACTCATGATGTGCTCCATTGGCCGTGTCAGACGTCCGGCTCACGGTAGGCACGGCGGCTTGTCCCATTCTTGTCGCGCGCGGAGGGCACCCCCCGGCCGCCGCTGACAAGGATGCGACAAGGACTCCTCAGTACGTTCGACGCCTGCCCACCCGGAGGACGGTGCCGATGAGCGACGGGGACGCGGTGATCGATCAGCGGCTCACCCCCACGCCACCCCAGCGAGAGAGGTCCTGGACGGAGCGCGTCAGGCGTTTCGTCCGCCCGCGGCGGCGCTGGTGCCTGGGCACCAGGCTCGTCGTGACCGCCTCGGTGGCGTGGCTGCTCTTCGTGCTCTGCCACCTGCTGGCCAGCGGGCGCACCGCGCTGTGGGCGCCGATCGAGCTGATCCCGCCGCTGATGTTCCTCGCGGTCCCCGCGCTGCTGCTGGTCGTGGCGCCGCTGGCCCGGCCGGTGCGCCGGCGGATCATCCCGCTGCTGCTGGTCACCGCGGTGCTGGGCGCCGGGCGGAGCGGGGTCAACTACGCCACCCTCTGGTACGCGCCACCGCCCGCGGGCCCCGGAGCCATCACCGTGGCGGCCTGGAACACCGAGTTCTGGGACCAGGACTGGCGCACGGCCGAGGGCGACCGGTATTCGCCCGAGTTCTACACCTACCTGCACAGGCTGGACGCCGACGTCTACCTGCTGACGGAGTACCTGTACGTGGACACCCAGGCCGGAGACATGCGGAACCAGCGCTGGACCGCCGATCTGGCGATGCGCATCGACAGGCTGGCCGAGCTGCGCCGCGAGTTCCCCGGCTACCACGTCGCGGTGTCCGGCGAGCAGATCACGCTCTCGCGCTTCCCGATCGTCGGCCACCGCGGCCTGGACCTGCGCCCGTGGCTGCCGTACGACCAGAAGGAGATCCCGGAGGCGCTACGGGACTGGCCGGAGGGCTACACGGTCGAGACGCTGCGTACCGACATCGACGTCAACGGCGAGGTCGTCAGCTTCTACGACGGGCAGATCTCCCAGCCGCCGCTCGAATGGCGGCTGTACGACGCCGCGTCCCGTGACGTCGCCACCAGCCGGACGCTGCGGCGGGAGGCGAGCTACCGGGCCATCGCCGCGGACGTCGCGGCCAACCCCCGTCCCGTCGTGCTCGCCGGCGACCTGAACACCTCCCCCGCGATGGGAATCCGCCGCCTGCTGCCCGAGCGGCTGGTCGACAGGACGCCCGCGCTGTCGTCCCTCTATCCGGCGACCTACCTGGCCGGGACCGCCGAGCTGTGGCGGATCGACTGGCTCTACACCAGCCCCGACGTGACCGTGCACCGCTACGAGCTGCCCGGCGCCGAGGGGCTGTCCGACCATCGGGCCCAGCGCATGGTCGTGTCGGTGTCCTGACCGGCGCGGCCGAGATCGACGAAGGGAACGGATATGCCTGACGAGGTGGCCTGGTGCGATGACGTCGCGGTCATCGTGCCGAACTACAACAAGCGCAAGACCCTGCGGGCCTGCCTGGAGTCGATCTACGCGCAGACCTACCGCCCGGCCGAGGTCATCGTCGTCGACGACGTCAGCACCGACGGATCGCTGGAGATCGCGCGGCGGTTCCCGTGCACGATCGTCGAGTCGCCACGCAACCAGGGGCCGGCGGGGGCCCGCAACCTCGGGGTGGCGAGCAGCAGGGCTCCGCTGCTGTTCTTCGTCGACTCCGACACGGCGCTCGCCCCCGACGCGATCCGCAACGCGGTCAGGGCGTACCGGGAGACGCCGGACTGCGGCATGGTGCAGGGCATCTACGACATCGAGCCGCTGTACGACGACGGCCCGGTCGAACGCTACCGCGTCCTGTGCGAGCACTACGAGCGCAGCCAGACGACGGCGACGTTCCTGTCCTGCACCCTCGTCCCGCGCCACGTCTTCGAGGAGGCGGGCGGGCTGGACGAGCGGCTGCGCGACGGCGAGGACTTCGAGTTCGGCACGCGCGTGCCGGCCCGCTACCGGCTGGTCGTGACCACCGCCGTGGTCACCAGGGCCGACGACGAGGACCGGTTCTGGGGATGCCTGGCGGAGCGGTTCGTCCGCTCCACGACGCTGCCGGTGATCATGCTCCGGGCGCGGCGGCTGCGCGGCGAGGGCAAGGTCGGCTTCCAGCTCAACATGATCGGCACGGGCCAGCACAAGCGCCGCAAACCACCCCGGATCTCCTCCGCCTCGGCGACGGCCACGTTCCTCACCCTGCCGCTCGCGCTCGTCAGCCCGTGGCTGCTGGCCGTACCGGCGGCGACGCTCGCGGTGTTCCTCCTGATGAACCGGGGGTTCCTCGGCTTCGCCCGCCGCCACGGCGGCGTCCGCTTCGGGCTGTGGGTCGGCTGGATGCAGCTCTGCTTCCACACGGCCTTCTTCACCGGGGCCTGCGCAGGGCTGCTGCGCGTGGCGTACGAGCTGGGCCGGCGGCAGGGCGAGCCGGTCAGGACCGGCCCCTCACCGGTGCCGTCGGCCGGGGCCCGCGAGTGAGGCGGATCAGGCTGCCCCGGCTGCCGCGCCCGCTGAAGCGTGCCCTGGTCGCCGCGTTCGCCCTGGCGGTCGTGGCGGCGATCGCGTGGACGATGTCCCGGCTGGACTGGAGCGTGGTCGGCGTCCTGTTCACCCGGCGCGACGCCGGGCAGATCAGCCTCCTGCTCGGCGGCTCGCTGCTGGTGAGCATGGCGGGGCTGTCGCTGGGGTTCCTCGCCTGGCGCGTGGTGCTGCTGGAGCTCGGCCCCCCGGTCAGCGAGCCGCGCGTGGTACGGATCTTCTTCGTCGGCTTCCTGTCCAAGTACCTGCCGGGGCGGGTGCCCGGCATGATCGCCGCGACCAAGGTGGCCACGGCCAACGGCGTCACCTTCGGCCGGCTGATCACCGCGGCTGCGCTCGTCATGAGCCTGGTGCTGCTGAGCGGGTTCACGGTCGGGCTGCTCGCGGGCGTGCAACTGCTCGGGGCGCGGGCGGCGTGGCTGGGCGGGGCCGCCGTGCTGATCGTGCTCGTCCTGGTGCGCCCGGGGATCGTCAACCAGGGCTCCGCGCTGCTGCTGCGGCTGCTGCGCCGCCCCGCCGCGGCCAACGCCGCCTCCGCCCGGGGCGTGCGGCTCGCGGTCACCTGGCAGAGCCTGTCGTGGGTGGTCACGGGGCTGCACCTGTGGCCGCTGGCCATCGCGATGGGGGCGTCCCCGTCCCGCTCGCTCGGGCTGTGTGTCGGCGCGTTCACGCTCGCCACCACGGTCGGCATCGCGAGCGTGGTCGTCCCCGACGGGATCGGCGTCCGCGAGGCGGTGCTCACGGCCGCGCTCACCGTGGTGCTGCCCGCCCCGGCCGCCGCGGTGGTGGCCCTGGCCAGCCGGCTGGTCTCCACCGTCGCCGAGGTGCTGCTCGGCGCCGCCGCCCTCGCGACCGCCGAGTACCTCATCCGCCGCGACCGGGCCGGCTCGCGGGAGATCCCGCGGCCCGCGGCGCGCCGTACCTAGCACCGGGCAGTGCATAATTGGGACGACCCGAATTGACGGGGTCTGGCTCACTCGACCTGCGCGGGGTGGTGAATGTCGAGCAGCGCTCCGCGGGGCAGGCTACGTGGCAGGCGTGGCGAGTGCGGGACGCTGGATCGGCTGGTCGCGAGCGCCAAGGCGGGTCAGAGCCAGGTGCTGGTGCTGCGCGGCGAGGCGGGGGTCGGCAAGTCCGCGCTGGTCGACCACCTGGTGGAGCGCGCGGCGGGATGCCAGGTCCTGCGGGCCGTCGGCGTCGAGTCGGAGATGGAGCTGGCGTTCGCCGGCCTGCACCAGCTGTGCGTGCCGATGATGGCGCATCTCGACGACCTCCCCGGCCCGCAACGTGACGCCCTGTCCATCGCGTTCGGCGTGAGCACGGGCAGCGCGCCCGACCGCTTTCTGGTCGGGCTGGCGGTGCTCAGCCTGCTGGCCGAGGTGGCGGAGGAGCAGCCGCTGCTCTGCGTGGTGGACGACGCCCAGTGGCTCGACCGGGTCTCCGCCCAGACCCTGGCCTTCGTCGCCCGCCGGCTGCTCGCCGAGCAGGTGGCCCTCGTGTTCGCGGTACGCACCTCGACGCTCGGCCCGGGCGACGACCAGCTCCTCGGGCTGCCGGAGCTGGTGGTCCGGGGCCTGCGCGACGACGATGCCCGCGCGCTCCTGGAGTCGGTGGTCCCCGGGCGGCTGGACGAACGGGTCAGGGACCGCATCGTCGCCGAGACCCGCGGCAACCCGCTGGCCCTGCTGGAGCTGCCGCGCGGGCTGACGGCGGCGGACCTCGCCGGCGGGTTCGGCCGGCCCGACGCGCGGCCGCTGGCGAACCAGATCGAGCAGAGCTTCCTGCGGCGCATCGGTGCGCTCCCGGGCGACTCGCAACGGCTGCTGCTCGCGGCGGCGGCCGAGCCGGTGGGCGACGTCGCGCTGCTGAGGCGGGTGACCGAGCACCTCGACATCGCGCCGGACGCCGCGGCTGCGGCCGAGGCGGCCGGGCTGATCGAGTTCGGCACGCGGGCGCGCTTCCGCCATCCGCTGGTGCGCTCGGCCGCCTACCGCGCGGCCGATCCCGCGGAGCGCCAGGAGGTGCACCGCGCGCTCGCCGAGGCCACCGATCCCCGATCCGACCCCGACCGCCGGGCCTGGCATCGCGCGCACGCGGCGGTCGAACCCGACGAAACCGTGGCCGGCGAGCTGGAGCGCTCGGCCGACCGGGCGCAGGCGCGCGGCGGCGTCGCGGCGGCGGCGGCCTTCCTGAAGCGCGCGACCGAGCTGACCCCCGATCCGGCCCGGCGCGGAACGCGGGCGCTGGCCGCGGCGCAGGCCACCTTCGAGGCCGGCGCCCCGGACACCGCGCTCGAACTCCTCGCCGCCGCCGAGATGGGCCCGCTCGACGAGCTCCAGCACGCGCGGCTGGCCCGGCTGCGCGGACAGATCGTCTTCGCGCGCAGGCGCGGCGGCGACGCCCTGCCGCTGCTGCTCGACGCCGCCCGCCGGCTGGAGCGGGTCGACGAAGGGCAGGCGCGCGAGGCGTACCTCGAAGCCATCGGAGCGGCCGTCTTCGCCGGCCGTCTCGACGGGCGCGGCGGAGTGCGGCAGGTGGCCGAGGCCGCCCGCGGCGCGCCCCAGGGGCCGCGACGGCTCGTGGACACCCTGCTCGACGGCCTGGCGGCGCGGTTCGCCGAGGGCTACGCCAGCGGCGCGCCGCCGCTGAAGCGCGCCCTGCGGGCGTTCCTGCGGGACGCCGGGCGCGACGGAGACGACATCATGCGCTGGCTCTGGCTCACCTGGCTGGTCGCCGGCGACCTGTGGGACGACGAGGCGTGGCACGACCTGACCACGCACGCGGTGAGGACCGCCCGCGAGACCGGCGCGCTCAACTTCCTCCCTCTGGCCCTCACCTACCGCGCCGGCGTACACGTGCACGCCGGGGAGTTCGACCTCGCCTCGACGCTGGTCGAGGAGTCCGACGCGATCACGGAGGCGACCCGCAACTCGCCCCTCGCGTACGCCTCCCTCCTGCTCCTCGCCTGGCGCGGCGAGGACCCCGAGGCACCGGCGCGGATCCAGGCCAACGTCCGCGACGCGGTCACCTGGGGTGAGGGACGCGCGATCGGCCTGGGCCACTACCTGAACGCCATCCTGTACAACGGCCTCGGCCAGTACCGCGCCGCCCTGGCCAGCGCGGAGCGGGCCTGCGAGCACGACGACCTCGGCGTCCGCGGCTTCTCCCTCATGGAGCTCGTCGAGGCGGCCGCCCGCTGCGACGCGCCCGAGCCCGCCGCGGCCGCCCTGCGCCACATAGAGGAGCGGACCCTCGCCGGCGGCACCGAATGGGCCCACGGCGTCCTCGCCCGCTCGAAAGCGCTGCTCAGCGAGGGCCGCACCGCCGACCGGCTGTACCACGAGGCCATCGAGCACCTTGAGCGCAGCCGGATCGCCGTGCACCTCGCGCGCACCCACCTGGTGTACGGCGAGTGGCTGCGCCGCGAGAACCGGCGCGTCGAGGCGCGCGAGCACCTGCGCACCGCCCACGAGATGCTGCAGCGCTTCGGCGCCAAGGCCTTCGCCGAGCGCGCCCGCCGCGAACTCCTGGCCACCGGCGAGACGGTCCGCCGCCGCACGGTCGAGATGCGCGAGGTCCTGACGGCGCAGGAGGCCCAGATCGCCCGGCTCGCCGCCGACGGGAAGACCAACTCCGAGATCGGCGCCGAGCTGTTCATCAGCCCCCGCACGGTCGAGTGGCACCTGCACAAGGTGTTCACCAAGCTCGACGTCAAGTCGCGCAACAAGCTCCGCGGAGTGCTGGCCTGCAGCTCCTGACGGCGCGGGCTACGAGAACCAGTCGGCGCCGAGTTCCTGGATGGTCCTGCTGCCCTTGGGCACCAGCAGCGCCTCGCTCAGCACGTTGTTGACGCTCTTCGGGTCGTTGATCATGGCGAACAGGAAGAACGAGCCGCCGTCCGCCGTGCGGAAGCCGAAGATCGAGCCGTGACCGGCGAATCCGACGTACAGCCCCTTGTTGACCTTGGGGAACGCCTTGCGGCTGTAGCTGTTCCTGGCCAGCCGGTAACCCGAGTCGCCCTCCTTCTTCCGCTCGCCGTTCCAGAAGTTCCGGTACTCCTCGGCCACGGCCCGCGCCATGGCGCCGTCCATGTCGGTGATGTAGCCGTCGGCGTCGAGCAGCGGCTTGGGGATCCTCTGTCCCCAGTGGACGGGGGTCGCGACGGCGAGCCTGAAGGGCTGTCCCTGGGAGCGGATGAACCCGAGCACGTGCGGGCGGGCGTGGCCCTCGGTGTCCTTGTACGTGGCCTGCGCGATGAACCAGTCACCGGCCGGGGACTGCTGCTCCGGCCGGGGCAGGTAGATGACCGGGGTGCCGGTCGGGTGGATGGGCTTGTGCCCCGTCTTCCAGCCGAAGTCCTCGTGGTTGCGTTCGAGCACGCCCTCGTGCAGCGCCCCCTCGACGAACAGCGCGTCGAGCCGGGCGTTCGATCGCCACCATTTGCGCTTCGTGAGCATCGCGTTGTACTTGTCCACCCACTGGCGCAGCGCCTGCCCGGCCTGGCTGACGGTCACGCCCGCGCTCGTGGCGGAGGGGGTGGCAGTGGGACTCGCGGTGGCGCTCGGCGACTGAGACGTGGGCGTGGGCGTGGGCGAGGGCGAGGAGGACGCGGGGGGCGTGGAGGGGGTGGAGGGGGTGGGGGCGTCGGCGGACCAGTTCATCAGGCCGGGGGCCATGCCGCAGCCGGACAGGCTCAGGGCAAGAGCCCCGATGAGCAGTGTCCTACGCACTCGCAACGACCCCCACGACCGACACAGACATGACCGAGGGAGAACATATCGGACACCGGGTCCCGCACGATCGGCGGCGTCGTACGGCGGATGGTCTATCCCCTCGGTTGACCCCGCGGCGCGAGGTACGGCGAAAAGGGGACGGACAGCTCGAACCAGGGATGGATTCCTAGGATCCACCTCTTTCGTATCGTCACAGGCATGGCTCACGGACCGAGGTCGTTCAACGAGGCCCGCGGCAGCTCGGGCGCGGCGCTCCAGCAGATCCTGTCCCGGGAGGACCGCAACATCGTCGGCGGCGGCTTCGGCCGGCGGACCACCGCGGGCGTGCGGCTCTCCACCCCGGCGTGCGTCGTGTACGTCGTGCGCAAACTGCCCGCCGACGCGCTTCCCCGGGAGCGGCTGCTGCCCAGGACCATGGAGATCAACGGGGTCACGGTCGAGGTGGACGTGGAGGAGACGGGCCCGTTCCGCGCCCTGGAGTACACCGACTGGGTCAAGCGTCCGGTCCCCTCGGGAGTGAGCATCGGCAATGTCGGGTTGCCCATCTACGGCACGTTCGGATGCCTGGTCCGCGACCTGTCCAATGGCGGCCGGCTGTCCATCCTGTCGAACTGGCACGTGCTGGCACGGCGGAACAACGCCAGGCCCGGTGAGAGGATCACTCAGCCGGGCTCGAGCACCGCCGAGGACCACACGATCGGCACGCTGGCCCGGTGGGTCAACATCAACTTCAACGGCGACAACTACGTCGACTGCGCCATCGCCCACGTCAGCGGCTCCAATGTCGTGGCGAACAAGACGATGGGGGATCAAGCCGTCATCAAGGTGCCCTCGATGTCACAGCCCGCCGTCGGCCTGCTGTTCGCCGGAAGCGGCACTCGAACGATCATGAACCCCATGAGCGCGGTCCTGAGACGGCTCAATGTCGAGCTGCTCGATCGGGCCGCCTATGAGGACTACGGGGACGACGATGAAGCATTCCGGATCTCGGTCGCCAAGTCCGGCGCCAGGACCGAGGTGACCAGGAACAACCTGCAGGAGATCGATGTCAGCGCGAAAATCGACTACGACAACATCGGAGAGGTGAAATTCGTCCACCAGATCACCGCGAACGTGATGAGCTGCGGCGGCGACTCGGGTTCGGTGATCTGCCGGGTCCCCCCGGCCCCCGAGTACGGCCACGTGCCCTGCGCGGAGCCGAGCTCGTGCGCGTTCCTCGGCACCGCCGAGCGGATGACCGGCATCCCCTTCAGCCAGGAGGGGGATCTGGTGCGCACGGCCCGGGACAAGTACCTGGCCCAGACCAAGGTCGGCCGCTGGCTGATCGACATGGTGTACGTCAACCAGCGGGCCCTGTTCGAGCGCGGCGAGAGCACGCAGGTCCAGCCCGGCGACCGGGCTCTGGCGCAGGCGCTGTACACGCGGTATCTGGGAGAGGTGAAGCTCGCCATCGCCGACCCGGCCCGCGACGACCTGCGGCTCACCACCGCGCACCTGGCCGACGTGCAACTGGCGCTGACGAGCCTGAAGAAGTACCTCACCGAGCAGGAGGCGGGCGCGGCCGACGTGCTCTACAACATGCTGCAGGGGCAAGTGGGCAAGAAGCCCAGCGAGCTGATCGCGATGCTGGACGACCCGGGCGTCCACCAGACCGTCATCACGCTGTTCGGCGAGGCGCCGTTCCTCGCGGACCCGTACACCGGCTGATGCATGAAGCGACGAAGCCTGCTCGCCGCGCTCGCGCTCGCGGCGGGCTGCGGCACCACCGACGGAGGTCCCGTGTACGAGGAGGGCGTTGACCTGGCGACCGCCAGGCGGGTGCTGGCCGACCGGGGCGACGACCTCGATCGCGACTACCCGGCCTCGGTGGGGCACGGCGTGGGAGTGGTGGTCCGGGACCCCGAGCGGGCGGACGGCCGGGCGTACGGGATCGTCGTGTACCTGAGGCAGGACCGTGACCGCCCACGCGGGCGGCGATTCGTCGACGGCGTGCCGGTGACGTTCACCGTGACCGGCGATTTCGAGGCGACGTAGTGAGCTGGGTGACGCACGAGCCGTGCGTGCGGCGGTTGGAGCGGCTCGGACCGCTGCTGGAGGAGACGCTCGCGAGCGAGGACGAGCACCTGTCGGAGGTGGCCCGCCACCTGGTGGCGCAGGGCGGCAAGCGGCTGCGCCCGGCGCTCGTGTTCCTGTCGGCCGAGTTCGGGCCGCGCGTGGACGAGGACGTCCTGCTGCGCGCCGCGGCCGCGATCGAGCTGCTGCACGTGGCGACGCTCTACCACGACGACGTGATGGACCGCGCCGAGTCGCGCAGGGGCGCCCCCAGCACGCACGCGCGCTGGGGGCAGGCCGCCGCCGTCACGGCCGGCACGTACGTCTTCGCCCGCGCCATGCGCCTCCTCGGCGGGCTCGACCGGCCCGTGCCGGCATGGGCCGGGCAGGCCGTCCTGGCCCTCGCGCTCGGCCAGCTCCAGGAGACCGAGAACGCCTACAACGCCGGCCACCAGGTGGCCCGCTATCTCGAGGTGTCCGTCAGGAAGACGGCGTCCCTGTTCGAGCTGTCCTGCCGCGCGGGCGCCGCGCTGAGCGGCGCGGACGAGGACGCCTGCGAGGCCCTCGGCCTGTACGGCAGGGCGCTGGGACTGGCGTTCCAGGCCGTGGACGACGTGCTCGACGTGACCGCCGACGCGGCGCTGCTCGGCAAACGGCCGGGCTCCGACCTGCGCGAGGGCGTGTACGGCCTGCCCACGCTGATGGCCCTGGCCCACGGCGCGGAAGCGGAGCAGGAGCGGTTGCGCGCCCTCCTCGCCCTGGACTCGCCGGACGACGGGGACCTGGCCGAGGCCCGCGAGCTCATCCTCGGCTCCGGCGCCGTCGCGCACGCCACCGCCGTCGCCGACCACTACGCCGACGAGGCCGTCTCGGCCGCCCAGCGCCTGCCCGACCGTCCCGCCAGGCGGGCGCTGGTCCAGCTCTGCCACCATCTCGTGCTCACAGGCCGCTGAGGCCACGGATCAGGAGTCGCGATGCCCCAGGAACCGGAACCACGCACCCGCAGGGGATTCATCCGCACGGCCGGCCTCCTGGCCGGTGGCACGGCCGTGGCCGCCGCCGGGCCCGCCCAGGCGGCGTCGGCGGACGCCACCTTGGACGCAGGAGCCGCCCGCACGCTGGACGCCCTGGCCGGGACCGTCTCGGCGCTCTTCCCCGACCTGGTCGCGGGACCTGCCGGCGCCGCCGCGCACGGCGCGCGCTACGCCCGCCTCTCCCCCGCCGAGCGGGAGCGCGTCGACCGGGCGATCGGCGCGCTCGGACCCGGCTTCGCCGCACTCGACCAGCAGGCCAGGCTCGCCCACCTCGGCGCGCGTCTGAACGGCACGCGGGCGTCGGACGTCGAGACCGCGCTCGGCCTGCTCGCCGCCGCACGGACCGGGGAGGCGCGCGGGGTCATGGACGAGGCGCGCGGAGGTTCGGACCAGGCGCGCGGCACCGTGGACGAGGGGCCTGGGGCCGTGGACGAGGCGCGCGGGCGGCTGCTGGGCAGGGCGCTGCGGGCGGCGACCGGCGCGAGGATCCCGGCCGCCCCGGCCATGACGGACACGCCGTTCGTCATCTGAGATGAGCCACCCGTCACCTGAGGCGATCGCCGACGTCATCGTCGTCGGGGCCGGGCCCGCGGGGGCCTGCGCCGCCTACCACCTGGCCCGGCGCGGCAGGCGCGTGGCGCTGCTCGACCGTACGGCCTTCCCGCGCGACAAGAGCTGCGGCGACGCCGTGACCAGGGCGGGCATCGCGCTGCTGGCGGAGATGGGCGCGCTGGAGCTGCTGCCGTCCGCCTGGCCGGTGCGGGGCCTGCGCGTCACCATGCGCGGCCACGCGCCGCGCGAGTTCCGCGACGCCGCCGGACCCGAGCGGGACGGCCTGGTCGTGCCCCGCGCGCTCCTCGACGACGCCCTCGTCCGCCTGGCCGTGGCCGCCGGGGCCCAGCTGCGCGAGCGGGTCAGGGTACGCCGGCTGGTCCAGGAGGACGGCGTGGTCCGGGGCGTCGAGGCGGGCGGGCGGCTGCTGCGGGCGCCCGTGGTGATCGCCGCCGACGGCGCGGCCTCGGCGCTGTCCCGCCAGGCCGGTCTCACCGCCACCCCGCCGGGTGGCCTGGGCTACGCCCTGCGGGCCTATGTCGAGGACGTCCACGGCCTCGACCACCTGCTGGAGTTCATGGCCCCGCTCACCGACGCGGGCGCGCGGCACTGGCTGCCGTCGTACGGCTGGGCGTTCCCGACGGGTCCCACGTCCGCGAACGTGGGCGTGGGACTGGTCGAGCGGGTCCCGAACGCCAGGAGCGACGCGCTGTTCGCGGCGTTCCTGGAGGAGCTCAGGACCGGCGACCCCCGCTTCCGCGGCATGCGGCCGGCCGGGGCCCGGCGCGGCGCGCCGCTCCGATTCGACTTCTCCCCGCACCGCTGCTGGGCCCCCGGCCTGCTGCTGGCCGGCGACGCCGCCGGCATGATCAGCCCGTTCACCGGCGAGGGCATCAGCTTCGCCCTCGAATCGGGCAAGCTGGCGGCGGAGGTGGCCGACGAGCGGCTGGCCGATCCGCGTGACCTGTCGCGCTACGCCCGCCTGCTGAGCGGGCGCTTCCAGGGCTACTTCGAGACCGGGCAGCACGCGGCCGAGCGGCACCGCCTGGTCTGGCACGTGCTCGACGACACCTTCGACAGCGAACGCCCCATCTACGCCCTCGTCCGGCGGGCGGCGCTGGCGCCCGAGGGCATGGCGGGCTTCGGGTCGTCCGGCGTGCTGACCGACGCCCGCCCGCTCCTCGACCCGGCCGTGGGCGTGGGGGCGGAGCTGGTCGAGGTGGGCGAGCTGCTGGCCGAGACCATGCGTCCCGACTGGCCGTTCCTGACCCGGCTGCCCGCGCTGTCGTCGGGCTCGTTCCAGCTGTCGGTCAGGCCGGCGCTGATGGTGCTGCTGGCCGCCCGGTTCGGCGACTGGAGGCGTCCCGAGCTGACCTCGCTCGCGGCCGCGGTCGAGCTGGCGGGCCTGGCCGGGCTGGCGCAGTCGGGGGTGCCCGACCGGCCCTCCGACGAGGGCCGGCCGAACTGGGGCACGATGTTCGCCGTGCTCGTCTCCGACGTCATGCTCGCGCGTGCGCTGGGGCTCTGCGCGGACGGCGACCTGGTGCCGGAGCTGGCGCGGATCGTCGAGGAGGCGTGTACGTCGCGGATGCGCGAGCTGCGGGCCGGTCGCTTTCCCTCTCCCGGCGACCGGCTCGCGCTCATGGGGCGTACCGGACCTGCCGCGCTGTTCGCGGCGGCGGGCGAGCTGGGCGCCCGCGTCTCGGGCGCCGACGAGGCGGTGGCCGCCGCGCTGGGCGACGCCGGCCGGGGCCTCGGCCTCTGCCTCCAGCTCGCCGACGACGTCGCGCGGCTGCTCGGCGGCACGGACCGGCTGGGCAGGGACGCGCGGGCGGACCTGGAGGAGGAGATCACCAGCTACCCGCTGCTGCTGGCCCTGCGCGAGGACCCGGAACTGGCACGGCTGCTCGCCCGCGCGGATTCGAGCGCGGACGAGCTGGTACGGCGCTGCGCCCGCACGGGCATGGCCGCCGAGGTCGCGGAACGCGCGCGGCGCCTCGCCGATGAGGCGTCGGCCGGCCTGGCGACGCTCGCGGACGGGCCCGCGACGCGCTCGCTGGCCGCGCTGCTGACCCATGCCGCCTCGCGGGTCGAGCGGGAGGTCCTCATGGGTGCCCGTACGGGCGACGGCTCGCCCCGGGTGCCCCCGGCCCGGGTCACCACGAGAACCTTTTCTGCGGGAAAGCTGTAAAGTCTGAGCTGCGCAAATGCCGACTTTGTGAGTCAGAACACAGCTTTTTCCCAGGTAAGCGTCCTAAACTCGGCGCTCGCACAGATCCGGGCCGATACCCAGGGAGCCGCCAGCATGTCCGCCGAACCTGCCGTCGAGCGTGTGGAGGAGGCCGAGGACGGCGTGCGCCGGGTGCGCGGCAACGATTACCGCATGCTGCGTCCGCCGGAGCGGTTCACGCCCGAGCTGCGCGTCAGCGTGATCGTCCCGGCCTACGGCGCGCAGGACAAGCTGGACCTGGTGCTGCAGGCGCTGGCGCGGCAGACGTACCCGGCCGAGCTGACCGAGATCATCGTCGTGGACAACGGCAGCACGCCGCCCCTGCGGCTGCCCGAGGGCACGGCCGCCCGCCTGGTCGTGTGCGAGCAGCCGGGACGGGCCCCCGCCCGCAACGCCGGGCTCGGCGAGGCCACCGGCGACGTCATCCACTGGCTGGACTCCGACGTGGTGCTCACGCCCGGCGCGATCGAGGCGCACATGCGCTGGCACCACACCGCCCCTTACCTGTCCGTCACGGGATACATCCGCTTCACGAGCGCCCCGCTGCCCGCCGTCCTGCCGGACGACCTGGAGGCGGCGTTCGAACCGGCCCAGCCGCACGCCTGGCTGGTCGGCCTGGTGGAGCGGACGGACGGGCTCACGAACAACCCGATACGGCCGTTCAGCCTGCACGTCGGCGGCGCCACCTCCGTCAGCGCCCGCCTGGTCCGGGCCGCCGGCCCCATGGACGACGACCTGATCGTCGGCCAGGACACCGAGATGGGCTACCGGCTCTACCAGGCGGGCGCGGTGTTCGTGCCCGAGCCCCAGGCCCGCGCCTACCACCTCGGCCCGACCATGCGCATGCGCGACCAGCAGCGCATCGACCGGGTCAGCCACGCCTTCGTCGCCGACCGCATCCCCGCCTACCAGTGGCTGCGCACGCATCCGACCCGGCAGTGGAAGGTGCCGAACGTCACCGCCGTCCTGGACGGCACCGCGGGGTACGAGACCGTCCGCGCCGGCGTGGACGCGCTGCTCGCCTCGACCGTCACGGACCTGTCCGTCGTTCTGGTCGGTCCCTGGGACACCCTCGACCGCGACCGCCGCGCCCCGCTGAAGGACCCGAATCTCGACCTGGTGCTGGTGCACGGTCACTACGAGCACGAGAGCCGGGTGCACCTGGCGACCACGGAGGAGGTGCACCCGTCCGTCCCCTTCGTGCTGCGGCTGCCCCCGGGCCGGGTGCCCGGCGAGGACAGCCTGGCCAGGCTGCTGGCCCTGGCCCGCGCCGAGGGGCTCGGCCTGATCGAGGTGCTGCCGGCGGAGGCGCCCGAAGGGGCGGTCCCGGCCAGGCTCGAACGCGCCTCCTCCTTCGCCCGCGCCCGGCTCGTCGCCCGGCCCGGCGAGCCGCTCGACGACGCCGTGGCCGAGGTGTCCGGGGTGCGGCGGGTCGTCGCGGAGGAGTACGGGTTCGGCGACGAGCCGGGCGAGCTCCTCGGGCGGCGGGCCGCGTACAAGGCCAGGGTCCAGGCCCAGGCGGACGCGGCCCGGCTGGCGAAGGAGGCCGAGCGGCTGCGCGGCCAGGTCGCCAAGTGGCGGGACGAGGCGGCCCGCTGGCGCAAGAGCACCGTGGAGCTGCGCCGCGAGGTCGGCACGCTGCGCCGGCAACTGCGCGCGGCCCAGCGCCCCCAGGAGGGCGTGCGCGCCGTCCTGGCCCGCCGGATGAAGCGGGTCCTGACCGGGCGGACGCGCGGCTGACCGTTCGCCGGGCGGCACACGCCCGTGACGGTCAGGCGGCCTCGACGGGGCGCAGGCGCACGGGGAGTTCCTGGTGGCCGTTGCTGATGAGGGTGGGCACCGGCCGCAGCGTGCCGGGCGCCGCCGCGAGCGAGATGTCCGGGAAGCGCTCGAAGAGCCGGCTCAAGGCCTCCACGACCTCGAGGCGGGCCAGGGGCGCGCCGAGGCAGTAGTGCACGCCGTAGCCGAACGCCAGGTGGTCCTTGACCGCGCGGGTGACGTCGAAGGTGTCCGAGTCCGGCCCGTGCCAGTCCGGGTGGCGGTTGGCGGCCCCGTACGCGGCGAGAATGGGCTCCCCCGCGCCGATGACCTGCCCGTCGGGCAGCTTGATGTCGGTGACGGCGAAGCGCAGCGGCAGATATTTGATGGCGGGCTCGTGGCGCAGGGTCTCCTCCACCACGTCCTCCCAGGTGGCCCGGCCCGTCCGGACGAGGCGGAGCTGGTCAGGGGAGGTCAGCATCGCGAAGACGGCCTGGTCGATGACGTTGACGGTGGTCTCGTACCCGGCGTTGATCATCAGGATCAGCGTGTCGCGCAGCTCGTCGTCGGTGAAGCCGCCGCCGTCCGACTCCTCGTCGCGGGCCGCGATGAGCAGGGACGTCATGTCGTCGCCGGGACGGGCGCGCTTGGTGGCGATCAGCTGGTCGGTCCTCTCGAAGAGGCGCGCGGTGTTGGCCTGGGCCTCCTCGGGCGTCAGCGTGCTGTCGAAGACCCGGTCGACGATCTGCCGGAAATCGTCCCGCTGGTCCTCCGGCACGCCCATCAGGTGGCCGATCACGGTGATGGGCAGCGGGTAGGCGAGCCGCTCGCGCAGGTCCACCACCTGGCCGGCGGGCACCGCGGCGAGGCCGTCGAGCAGCTCGGTCACCACGGACCGGATGACCGGCCTCAGCCTGGCGATGCGGCGGGCGCCGAACGCGGGTGCCACCATCCGCCGTAACCTGCGGTGGTCGGCGCCGTACGCGGTGAGCATGCTCTGCACCTCGATCCACAGGGCGAGCGGCCACGTGCGGATCGTCTCCTTGAAGTCGGGGTAGTGCGTGCGGCCGTCCTTGGAGACGTCGGGGCCGGTGAGCATGCTCTTGAGCAGGGCGGGGTCGGAGACCGCCCAGGCGCGCAGGCCGAGGATGTCCACGGGGGTGGCCGGGCCGCGAGCCCGCAGCGCCCGGTACTCCGCGTGCCGGTCGGCGCCGGTGGGATCGATGACGAACGGGACGGGCTCGGACATGTGTCGCCTCCTTCGGGTCGCGGCAGCGCGGCGGGCGCGCGGCCACCGTGTGCGGATACACACGGTGGACCGGGCAGCCCTGGCCACATGTGACAGAAGGCCGGCTGTGACGTGGATCTCATCCGAGCGCGCGCAGGTCGTGGCTGATCCGCATGGAGCAGAACTTCGGCCCGCACATCGAGCAGAAGTGCGCCGACTTGGCGGGTTCGGCGGGCAGGGTCTCGTCGTGGTAGGACCGGGCCGTGACGGGATCGAGCGACAGGTCGAACTGGTCCTCCCAGCGGAACTCGAACCGCGCGTCCGACAGCGCGTCGTCCCACGCCTGAGCCTGCGGGTGCCCCTTGGCGAGGTCCGCCGCGTGGGCGGCGATCTTGTACGTGATCACGCCCGTCTTGACGTCGTTCCTGTCGGGCAGGCCGAGGTGCTCCTTGGGCGTGACGTAGCAGAGCATGGCGGTGCCGTACCAGCCGATCATGGCCGCGCCGATGGCCGAGGTGATGTGGTCGTAGCCGGGCGCGATGTCCGTCACCAGCGGGCCGAGCGTGTAGAACGGCGCGTCGTCGCAGAGCTCCCGCTGCAGGTCCACGTTCTCCTTGATCTTGTGCATGGGTACGTGGCCGGGGCCCTCGATCATGACCTGGACGTCGTGCGCCCGGGCGATCCCGGCCAGCTCCCCCAGCGTGCGCAGCTCGGCGAACTGGGCCTCGTCGTTGGCGTCCGCGATCGACCCGGGGCGCAGCCCGTCGCCCAGCGAGTACGACACGTCGTAGCGGGCCAGCAGCTCGCACATCTCGTCGAAGTGCTCGTACAGGAAGCTCTCGCGGCGGTGCGCCAGGCACCAGGCGGCCATGATGGAGCCGCCGCGCGAGACGATGCCCGTCTTGCGGCGGGTGGTGAGCGGCACGTGCGCCAGCCGCACCCCGGCGTGCACGGTCACGTAGTCGACGCCCTGCTCGCACTGCTCGACCAGGGTGTCGCGGTAGACCTCCCACGACAGCGCTTCGGGGCGGCCTTTCACCTTCTCCAGCGCCTGGTAGATGGGCACGGTCCCGACCGGCACCGGCGAGTTGCGGATGATCCACTCGCGGGTCTCGTGGATGTCGTCACCGGTGGACAGGTCCATGATCGTGTCGGCGCCCCAGCGGGTCGCCCAGGTCATCTTCTCGACCTCCTCCTCGATGGAGGAGGTCACGGCCGAGTTGCCGATGTTGGCGTTGATCTTCACGAGGAAGTTCCGGCCGATGATCATGGGTTCCGACTCGGGGTGGTTGACGTTCGCCGGGATGATGGCCCGGCCGGCCGCGACCTCCTGCCGCACGAACTCGGCGGTGACGCCCTCGCGCACCGCCACGAACTCCATCTCCTTGGTGATCAGCCCCTTCCTGGCGCAGGCGACCTGCGTCACCGGCTGCCCGGCCGCCCGGCGCCCGGCGATCCACGCCTCGCGCAGGTGCGGCAGGCCCCGCCGCACGTCGGTCTCCACGGCCGGGTCGGTGTACGGGCCCGAGGTGTCGTACAGGCTCACCTCCGTGCCGTCCGACAGCCTGATCCCGCGCATCGGCACCCGCAGGTCACCCGTGTAGATCTTGGAAAAGCGCGCGCCACTCATCGCGCAAACTCCCTTCGCCGGCATTACCCGGAGCAGGTTCTGGCGGTCGGCGGCTGTCAGCCGTCCTCTCAGCCCGGTCCGCACCGGGCTCCCGCGTTGGACGGCGAAGATCGTACCCCGACCGGACCTTGCCCCAAACATGGCGATTCGTTCCGGATGCGGCGCTCGTTCCCGGGCCTAGGCCCACCAGCCTCCGGCGAGCTCGACGCCCTCGCTCTCCAGGGCGCGGTGCCAGACCGGATCCCGCAGCAGCCGCGTCTCCCAGGTGCGGACGACGCCGTCAGGCCCCGTGACCGCGTCCTCGCGGGACGGGTGCAGGAACAGCTCGCTCGTGCCCTCGGGGAGGGCGGCGAGCCGGCGCAGGTAGTCGTCGCGCAGCTGCTCGTACGTGCCGAGGTCGCGTGCGGTGCGGCGGTTGGTCGCGATGGTCCGCGGGAGGGACACGCCGAGCGCGTCGGCGAGGGCGACCGCCTGCTCGTGCGCCGCGGCGAGCGGCGGCGGGAGCGGCCCGCCGAAGTACGGCTCCGGATCGCGCGGCAGGCGGAAGGCGAGGCCGTGGCGGGCGCACCACTCGAGCGCCTCGGCCAGCCACGACCTGCCGTGCAGGCCGTAGAGGGTGCCGGCGTGGGAGTCGGCCGCCACGGGCGCGGGCCCCCGCTCGCGCATCCAGCGCAGCTGCGCGTCAGCCTCGCGTACGACGTCCCGCGCCTCGCCGCGGGCTCCGAGCGCGAACGGGTCGTCGCTGAGCGTCCCGTCCGGATCGACGAGGCTCGCCGCGCCGTCGAGCGGCCGCCAGCGCGGCAGCCCGCCCTCGCTGGTGAGGGTCACGTGCAGCCGTGGTACGACGCCGAGCTTCCAGACCTGGCCCGCGGCGCGCTCGGCGTCCGGGGAGACGCAGATGAGCGTGGTGGCCGTGACATGTCCCTCGGCGAGCAGCGCGGCGATGACGTCGTTCGTGCCGGGTTCCCGGCCGAGGTCGTCGGCCGTGATCACGACGCGGCGGGTCATCGGGGGTGCTCCACGGCGGACTCCTCCACGGGGTCGGGGGGCGGTTCACTCGCCTCGGGCGGCGTCTCGATCGGCACCGAGACGAGCCGCGCCCCGATCGCGCCGATCGCCGTCAGCACGAACGGGTACACGCATAAGTAGACCCGGAACGCGAACCCCGGGTCGGCGCCGGGGTCGTCGCCCGAGTTGTAGCCGAAGAACACGCCCAGCGAGGTGAGAGCGAGCCCGGTCACGATCCCGTTGAGCCGGCCGAAGAAGCCGAACGCGGACAGGAAGAGCCCCTCGCGGTGCTCGCCGTTGCGTGCCGCGTCGGCGTCCAGCACGCGGGCGACGATGAGGTCGTTGGTCGCGAGCATGCCCGACCACCCGGCGCCGACGAGCACGCCCGCGGCGATCGCGGTGACGAGGTCCACGGCGAAGAACAGCGCCGCGAAGCCGGCGGCGAGGACCGCGAAGGCGAGCCGCCAGGTCCACAGGGCTCCGCGGCGCGCGACGACGCGCGTCCACGCCACGAGGCCGCCCGCCGAGACGAGGATGACGATGCCCTGGAGGTAGAGCGCGTTCCCGACCGGGAGCCCGAGCGAGTAGCGGACGTACAGCTGGATGCCGGAGAGCACGAGCGCCATGGCGATCCCGTAGCAGGCGCCGGTGAGCCCGACCGTCCAGAACATCGGGTTGCGCACGATCGACCACACGCTCGGCAGCAGCCGCGGCCGCTCGCGCGTGGAGTAGCGGGGGCTCTCGCGCGCGCCGAGCGCCATGAACACGATCACGACGAGGGCGACCGCGCCGTAGATGATCGCCGTGGTCCTGAAGCCCTGGGTGGACTCCTCGGTGCCGAACACCTGCGTCGTGAGCAGCGGGGTGACCGCGAGCGAGATCACCAGCGCCACGAGCTGGAAACCCTGGCGCAGGCTGTTGGCCACGGCGCGGTCGCGCTCCCGCGGGTAGAGCTCGGGGAGCAGCGCGCCGTAGTTGGCGTTGAGCATCGAGTCGAACGCCTCGCACAGGATCGCGAACACCGCGAACCAGAGCAGCAGCCCCATGCCCCGCAGCGAGGCCGGCGCGGAGAAGAACGCGATCATGCAGGCCGCCAGCATCGGCGCGCCGACCAGCAGCCACGGCCGCCGGCGGCCGAACCGGGTTCTGGTGCGGTCGGAGAGGTGGCCGAGCAGCGGGTTGTCGAGCGCGTCGATGACCGCGTAGATCGCCATGACCGCGCCGTACGCGCGTACGTCGAGCCCGAGGATGTCGACGTAGAAGAGGATCATCGATCCCTTGATCATGTTGATCGGGATGGAGGTGCCGAACATCCCGATGGCGTAGCGCCACGCGGGGGTCCGCCCGGGGGCCGTACCGGACTGGGGCACGCGATCACCTTCCCTGCTGGAGCCGGCCCGGCGCGTGGTCCGCCGTCGCGGGCATGTGCACCATTGTGAGGCTTCCTCACGCTCCGCCGGAACGGCCGTAGCCGTACTCGCCCGGGCCTTCAACGCCCGGGCGGGCTGCCGCGCGCCCGCGTCACGCGGGGGCGCGGCGGCCGTGCGAGGGGCGGGGCTGCCTGGTGTCCACGTTGCCGGCCAGGGTCCGGAGGACGCCGGGCAGGTCCCCCACGGTCTGGGCCGGCAGGCCGGT
Organism: Nonomuraea phyllanthi; assembly: GCF_006334985.2. Taxonomy (GTDB): domain Bacteria; phylum Actinomycetota; class Actinomycetes; order Streptosporangiales; family Streptosporangiaceae; genus Nonomuraea; species Nonomuraea phyllanthi. The sequence goes on along the minus strand of NZ_VDLX02000006.1, from coordinate 219,679 downwards.
CACGGTCTCCTCCGCCAGCGTGCACCACAGCTGCTTGACCTGGTCGGCCAGCGCCCTGCCGCTGTCGGTGAGCTCGACGACGCTGGCGCGCCTGTCGGAGGGCGCGGGCGTGCGGGTGATGTGGCCGGAGGCTTCGAGCTTGCGGGTCATGAGCGTGACGCTGGGCGGCTCGCAGCCGATCGCCTCGCTGATCTGGGCCTGGATCATCGGGCCGGTCCTGGCGAGCTCCAGCAGGAGCACCTCCTGGCCGGGGTGCAGACCGAGCGGGGCCAGCAGCGCCGCGGCCCTGGCCCGGTGGCGCAGGCTCAGGAGGCGGATGGCCTGGTTGACGGCGTCGGCTTGCTCGAAGTCCACGGGCTGCTCCTTGACATATTAGTTATGTGCATAATATTTATCCGGATAACTAATCCTACACCGACATCGAGGGGTCCGACATGACCGTGAAGGTCGCCGTCATCTACTACAGCGCGACAGGCAGCGTCCACGCGCTCGCCCAGGCCGTCGCCGAGGGAGCCACCTCGGCCGGCGCCACCGTACGGCTGCGGCGGGTCGCCGAACTGGCGCCCGACAGTGACATCGCCGGGAACCCGCGGTGGCGGCGGCACGCCGACGCCACCGCGTCGATCGCCGAGGCCACGGTCGAGGACCTGGCGTGGGCGGACGCGTTCGCGTTCGGCACGCCGACCCGGTTCGGCGCGCCGGCGGCGCAGCTCAAGCAGTTCATCGACCAGGCCGTCGGGCTGTGGCGGGAGGGCGGGCTGGCCGACAAGCCGGTGACGGCCTTCACCTCGGCGTACAACCGGCACGGCGGCAACGAGGCCACGATCCTGTCGCTGGCCAACGTCTTCTACCACTGGGGGTCGCTGATCGTCCCGCCCGGTTTCACCGACCCGGCCGTGTACGCCGCCGGCGGCAACCCCTACGGCGCGTCGTTCGTGAGCGGCGAGGCACCCGGCGACGGCCCCGACGCCGCGACGCTGGAGGCGGCCCGGTACCAGGGACGGCGGCTGGCCGAGATCACGATCCAGCTGCGGGGGAACGGCCGCGTCACCGATGACGCGGCGAACGGTGCGGCCGCAACCGTCTCCCGGGCGGCGGCGGACGGCGTCAACGGAACCACCTCATCGCAGGTGGCGGAGAGCGGCCGGCTGGCGGGGAGGGCGTCATGACGGCCACCGGCACCGCGGCCCGGCGGGCCAGGCCGCACGCCGGCCCCGGCTGGATGGTCATGGCGCTCGCGTGCGCCGCCCAGTTCATGGTGATCCTGGACGCGTCCATCGTGAACGTCGCCCTGCCCTCGGTCCGCGAGGACCTCGGCTTCACCTCCACCGGCCTGGCGTGGGTGGTGAACGGCTACCTGCTCACGTTCGCTGGCCTCATGCTGCTGGGCGGGCGCGCCGCCGACCTGTTCGGCCCGCGCCGGATGCTGGCCGCGGGGCTGCTGCTGTTCTCCGCCTCCAGCCTGGCCGGCGGCCTGGCGACCGCCCCGGAGGTGCTGGTTGCGGCGCGCGTCGCGCAGGGCGTCGGAGCCGCCATGATGGCCCCGGCGACGCTGGCCGTGATCAACATCTCCTTCACCGAGCCGAAGGCGCGCGCGAAGGCGTTCGGCGCGTGGTCGGCCTCGGGCGGCGTCGGCGGGATGGCCGGCGCGGTCGCGGGCGGCGCCATCACCACCGGCCTGTCGTGGCGGTGGGTGTTCCTCATCAACGTGCCGATCGGCGCGGTGCTGATCGCGGTGGCCCTGCTGTCACTGGCCGGCGCGCGGACCGGCCGGCGGGAACCGCTCGACCTCACCGGCGCCGTCACCGGGACGGCCGGGCTCGCCGCGCTGATCTACGGGGTCATGCAGAGCGCCGATCACAGCTGGACGTCCGTGCCGGTCGCCGGTCCCGTCGTGGCGGGCCTGCTCCTGCTCGTCACCTTCACCCTGATCGAGGCGCGTTTCGCCACCCGGCCGATGGTGCCGCTGCGGCTGTTCAGGATCCGGGGGGTGGCCGCCGGCAACGGCACGCTCGTCCTGTTCGGCGGGATCACCATCGCGATGTGGTACTTCACGTCGCTCTTCCTGCAGAACGTCCTGGGCTTCAGCGCCCTCCAGGCCGGTCTCGGGCAGACACCGGCGGCCGTCACGTTCGCGGTGGTCGCGCGGTGGGCCGCCACCCTGCTGCCGCGAACCGGGGTGCGCCCGCTCATGCTGGCCGGCAGCGCCTGCTTCCTGGCCGGTTTCGGCTGGCTCGCCCAGGCCGGCGCCGGCAGCGGCTACGTCACGGGCGTGCTCGGCCCCACCCTGCTCGTCGCGGCCGGGATCGGGCTGGTCTTCCCCACCCTCATGGCCGCCGCGACCGCCGGCGTCCCCGAAGGCGACGCGGGGACCGTCGGCGGCCTCGCCAACACCGCCGGCCAGGTGGGCGGGTCTGTAGGGCTGGCGGTGCTGGCGACGGCCGCCGGCGGCCGGGCCGCGTCGGAGGCGGGCGGCGGCTCCCTGGACGCCGCGCTCGCCGCGGGCGCCAAGGCCGCATCGGAGGCCGCCGGGGCTCCCCCGGCCGCCGCCGCCCTCGCCGCCGGCTACGACCTGGTCTTCCTCATCGCGGCCGGGCTGGGCGTGGCGATCGCGGCGGCCAGCCTGCTGCTGCCGCGCCACCGACGCGACTGACGCCCCGTGCCCATCCGCGCTCGCTGCCCGCGCGTACGACCCGCGCCACGGGGGCGGTTCTGTGGAAGGGTGCTCGCATGACACGCTTCGTCATCGACGCTCCGGTGGCCATCCGGCTCGCGGCCGACCGCTCGGAGATCCCGGCGGGCCACGCACTGCTCGCCCCGACGCTGATGCGATCGCAGGCACTGGCGCTCCTGTACGGCTCCGTCCGCCGGGGCGAGACCGACGAGCGCGCGGCGAAGAAGATCCTGGACGGCATTCGCGCGCTGCGCGTCCGGCTGCTCGGCGACCGGGTGCTCCAGGCCGTCGCCTGGGAGGTGGCCGGCACGCTCGGCTGGCCGGACACGTACAAGGCGGAGTACATCGCGCTGACCCGGCTGCAGGCGGACGCGCTGGTGACGTTCGACGACGAGCTGGCCGGGGCGGCGGGCACGCTGGTCACGACCGCGTCCCTGGCCGACGTCCTCCGATCGTCATGATCCGCGAGCTCGCCAGGTGACGCCCCGGGGATCATGCCGATCCGGTGGCGTCGGTCTTCTCCGCGGGCTCCGCGGGCGCTTCGACGATCACCGGGTTCAGGCGTACGGAGACCGCGAAGGCGGCGGCGACGACCACCATGCCGAGGCCGGCCCACAGGTTGGCGTTCACGTCGCCGGTCTTGGCCCGGTCCGCCGCCGTGTCCACGACCAGACCCATGGTGATCAGCACGATGCCGTAGAAACCGATGAGCCCTCCGATGACGACGCGGATGTCGAAGGCCCCGGCCTTGCGCCTGCCGGTGGCGGGCGCCGCACCGGGCTCGCCGTCGTCCTCGCCCGCGCCGCCGTACCGGCTCCTGGTGGGTTGTTCGTTCATGTCTCGGCTCCTAACCAGCGTCAGCGAAAGAACGGTGATCAGCGGAAGATCAGGTTGAGCGCGGTGACGAGCACCAGGGAGATGCCCGCGAGCTTGACCGGCGCCCGGTACCAGGGCAGCCGGCTCGCCGACGGGTCGGTGCGCCGTGCCTTGGGCGTCTCCGAGAAGACGAGCCCGCCCAGCTCGCTCGCCGGCTTGGGCGCGGTCACCACGCTGACCAGGATGCTCACCACGATGTCGACGACGAACGCTGTTCCGGCGGACACGAACGCCGTTCCCTGCCCTGGCAGGTTGATGGCGCCCATCTCGTTCAGAACCCACACGGCGACCGCGCCCAGCGTCCCGGACACCAGTCCCACCCAGCCCGCGGTCGCGGTCATCCGCTTCCACAGGATGCCGAGGATGAAGGTGGCGAACAGCGGGGCGTTGAAGAAGCCGAACAGGGTCTGCAGGTAGGTCATCAGGTTGCCGTAGCCGGCGGCGATGAACGCGGTGCCGACGGCCAGGAGCGTCGCGCCGACCGTGGCCCAGCGGCCCACCTTCAGGTAGTAGCCGTCGGAGCGGCCCTTCTTCACGTACTGCTGCCACAGGTCGTAGCTGAAGACGGTGTTGAAGGCGGAGATGTTGGCCGCCATGCCGGCCATGAACGCGGCGAGCAGGCCCGCCAGCGCGACGCCCAGCAGCCCGTTGGGCAGCACGTCGCGCATGAGCAGGAGGATCGAGTCGTTGTACGTCACCCCCGCGGCCTGGTCGCCGGCCTTGAGCCGCCCCACCTCGGGCACCAGCACCCCGGCGATCATGCCGGGGATCACCACGACGAACGGGATGAACATCTTCGGGAACGAGGCGATGACGGGCGCGCTGCGCGCCGCCGACATGGAGTGGGTGGCCATGGCGCGCTGGACCTCGACGAAGTTCGTGGTCCAGTAACCGAAGGAGAGCACGAAGCCCAGGCCGAAGACGATGCCGATGACGGACAGGACCGGGCTGTCGAATCCGGCCAGCTCGCTGCCCGGCCACGTCTTGAGCTGCTCGGCGCCGCCGCCCACGGCCGCCCCCACCTTGGCGATCAGCCCGTCGACACCGCCGACGCGGTGCAGCCCGATGAGGGTGAGCGGCAGCAGCGCGGCGAGGATGACGAAGAACTGCAGGACCTCGTTGTAGATGGCCGCGGACAGCCCGCCGAGGGTGATGTAGCTGAGGACGATCGCGGCGGCGAGGAGCAGGGCCACCCACAGCGGCCAGCCGAGCAGGCCGTTGACCACCGTGGCCAGCAGGAAGAGGTTGATCCCCGCGATGAGCACCTGGGCGAGCGCGAAGGTGATCGCGTTCACCAGGTGGGCGCCGGGGCCGAAGCGGCGGCGCATGAACTCGGGGACGCTGCGCACCTTGGACCCGTAGTAGAAGGGCATCATCACGATGCCGAGGAAGAGCATCGCCGGGACGGCGCCGATCCAGTAGTAGTGCATGGTCGGCATGCCGTACTCGGCGCCGTTGGCCGACATGCCGATCACCTCGACGGCGCCGAGGTTGGCCGAGATGAAGGCCAGCCCGGTGATCCAGGCGGGCAGCGACCGCCCCGACAGGAAGAAGTCGAGACTGCTGGATACCCTCCGGCGCGCGGCCCATCCGACCAGCAGGACCACGGCGAAGTAGACGAAGATCAGCCCATAGTCGACGATGGTGGCGCCGATCCTCAATGGGGTGTCCACGGGGATTGTTCCTTTCCGGTCAGATGGTGCGCTGCGCCGACAGGACGCAGGCGTGGGTAAGGCGGCGCCCGCGCCGGGCACGGCTTCCTATTCGCGTCCAGCGTCGGTGTCCCGATCACCGCGACGGACGTCTTCCTCCAGCACCTCGACCGCGTCGAGCAGCCCCCGCAGGCCGACCTCCTCGCGCTCGGCGTCCGTCGGGTCGAACAGCCAGTCGGTGACCGGCAGGTTCGGATCTTCCTCCGCGTGGCTCGCCCGGGCGCGGGTCAGCTCGACCTCGACCTCGACCTCGAGCTCGTACAGCGTCTCTTCTTCGCCGTTCGGAGTGGTCATCTTTCCTCCATGCGTGGGTTGAGTGGGTGACCGGCGGGCCGGCTGACGGCGTGGACCAGCCGCACGGTGATCTGGTCGGCGGCGAACAGGCGGGTGAAGCGCTCCCCCTGGTGCGCCGCCAGCGCGTAGGCGGGGTCGGCCCGGTGGCGGGTCGCGACGACTGCGGCGACCTGCTCGGCCCGTCGCGACCAGGACAGCGGCGCCTGGCTGGTCTGCTCGGTCTGCTCGACGACCTCGAACCCGGCACCGGCGAGCAGCGCGAGGAGTTCCCGCTGCGTCGGGAAGTGGTTGCCGTCCGGGGCCGGAAGGAGCTGCGGTCCTCGGGCGACGACCACCAGGAGTCCCAGCGAGGCGCCGGGCCTGAGCACCCGGTGGATCTCGCTGAGCACCGTGGCCTTGTCCTGTACGGTGCACAGCATCCCCAGGCACCAGGCGGCGTCGGCCGAACCCGTACGGAGCGGGATCCGCCGGCCGTCCCCCGCGATGACCGGCAGTCCGAACAGCCGGGTGGCGGCCCGGCACGCGGTGGGCATCGGTTCGAGCAGGATCGGCCGGACTCCGAACCGCTCGGCCGCCCAGGCCGCCGGGCCGCCGGCTCCGGCACCCACGTCCAGCAGCCTGACTCCCGGGGACAGGTCGCACGCCTCCGCCAGCCAGGCCAGTGCGGCGGGGCTCGCGCTGCCGCGGCAGGCGGCCGGTATGGCGTGCCGCTCCCCGAGCTGCTCGACGGCGTCCGCGGTCCACCCGGCGACGTCGTCGAACTCGGCGACCATCGCCGATGCGGTCACAACAGAAACTCCTGTCCAGTCCATGGTGCTGCGCGGCCCGCCGGTCGCTCCGCGATGACCGGCCCCCGCCCAGGCCCGTCCACGACGCCCGCCGTTCCGGAGCCCAGGACCGCTCAGAGATCCGGCGTGCGCTCAGAGGTCTCGGCATGCGCTCGGAGGTCCGGAACGCACTCGGAGGCCCGGCACAGGGGACCAGGCCCGGCACAGGGGACGGAGGCTGGCGCAGGAAGCCAGGGCAGGAGCCCAGGTCCGGCGCAGGAAGCCAGGGCAGGAGACCAGGGCCGGCGCCAGGGCGGGCGAAGGGTGTGGCGGTCCTTGCGCCGCACGGAGGACCACCACTGTGCCGGCCTACTGGCCGGAGGCGGCCAGCCAGTCGCGGTAGCTGATCTTGCCGAGCGTGGCGGCGCCCTCGTCCGGCACCAGCGTGCGCTCACCGGGAACGCTGCCGAAGTAGCGCGCCTGCGGGTCGGTGACGACCTCGCGGGGGTCGTTCCAGGCGGCAAGGGCCTGGCGGAAGAACTCGTCCATCTGGTACACCTCCGGCCCGGCCACCTCGACCCGGCCGTTCAGCGGCTTCCCCGCCGCGGCGCGGCTGACGGCCTCGGCGACTTCCTCGCCGGCGATGGGCTGGAAGCGCACCGGCGCGACGTGCACCTTGCCGTCGACCATGCCGTCGTCCGCGATGCCGCGGGCGAACTCGAAGAACTGCGTCGCGTGCACGAGCGTGAACGGGATGCCGGACTTCTCGATCAGCTGCTCCTGCACGATCTTCGCCGCGAAGTAGCCGTTCTCCGGCAGCTTCTCGGTCCCCACGATCGACAGCGCGACGTGGTGGCCGACGCCGGCCTTGGCCTCGGCCGCCAGCAGGTTGCCGGTGGAGGTCTTGAAGAAGTTCATCACCGCTTCACGCTCGAACGACGGGGAGTTCGACACGTCCACCACCACGGAGGCGCCGGCCAGCACCTCGTCCAGCCCCTCGCCGGTCAGCGTGTTGACACCGGTGTTCGGGGAGGCCGGGACCGCCTCGTGCCCGTGGTCCGTCAGCTTCTTCACCACCTTCGACCCGATCAGACCGGTCCCGCCGATTACCACGATCTTCATGACGTGCCTTCCTCGTTCGCCGGGGTGCTTGGTCACCCCGGTCGCCAGCTAAGACAGGGCAGCTCCGGGCTTTGTGACAGCTGCCGCGAAATTCTTGTCGTCCAGGCCCGCGTCAAGGACGGCGAGCCTCCCGGACACCGGACGATCGGGTGGCCGCCCCCGCCGGTGACAGGAACGGGGACGGTGACGGGCTACTCGACGAGCTTCCCGTCGCTCGAGACCTCGCGCATGAGCGCCGCGATCTCGGCCGGTATCGGCGGGATGGCCTCCCGCTCCACCGCCCCCGGCCCCGACCACACGAAGTTGACCTGCAGCGCGGGGTCGAGCTCGGGGTGGTCGGAGCGGTTGTGGCAGCCGCGCGTCTCGCGCCGCTCCAGCGCCGTCTCGATCGTCGCGCGGGCGGCCAGCGCCGCCGACTTGAGGTCGAACGCGTGCGCCAGGTCCTGGAAGCCGGCGATGTCCGGGTGCACGCCGGCGTTCTCCACGCGCGCCTCCACCGCGTCGAGCTCGGCGAGTCCCTTCAGCAGGCCGTCCTCGTCGCGCACCACGCCGGCGTGCTCGGTCATGACGTCGCGCAGGGCCCGCTGCAGCGCCCGTACGTTCTCGGGGCCGTCGGCGGCGAGGAGCCCGTCGACCTCGGCCCGCGCCTCGTCGAGCGCCTCGGCCGAGCGGCGCTGGGCGTCCAGGCCCGCGGAGTACTCGGCCGCCGCCTGCCCGGTGATGCGGCCGAAGACGAGGAGTTCGATGAGGGAGTTGCCGCCGAGGCGGTTGGCGCCGTGCAGGCCGCTGGCCGCCTCGCCGATCGCGTACAGGCCGTCGACGTCCGTGCCGTGGTCCTCCGAGCGCACCCAGACCCCGCCCATCGAGTAGTGCGCGGTCGGCGCGATCTCGATCGGCTCCTTGGTGATGTCGAGCATCTGCAGTTCCAGGAGCGTCTGGTAGACGCGGGGCAGCCGCGTCATGATCGTTTTACGCGGCAGGTGCGACACGTCCAGCCAGACGCCGCCGTTCGGGGTCCCGCGGCCCTGCTTGATCTCCGTGTACGCGGCCAGCGCGACGCGGTCACGGGTGGACAGTTCCATCCGCTCCGGGTCGTACCGCGACATGAACCGCTCCCCCACCGCGTTGCGCAGGATCCCTCCCTCGCCCCGCGCCGCCTCCGAGACGAGGGTGCCGGCGGCGTTCTCCGGCGCGATGAGGCCGGACGGGTGGAACTGCACCAGTTCGGGGTCGCGGATCCGGCAGCCCGCGAGGACGGCCAGGCGGAAGGAGTCGCCGGTGTTCTCGTCGCGCCGGGAGGAGGTGCGCCGCCAGATCCGCGTGTGCCCGCCGGCGGCCAGGATCACCGCGTCGGCGTGGATGACGTAGCGGCTGCCGTCCACCATGTCGAACCCGTACGCGCCGAAGACCGCGTTGTCGCGGACGAGGATGCGCGTGACGTACACGGTGTCGAGGATGGGGACGTCGAGCTGCGCCGCCCGGTTGATCAGGGTGCGCTGGATCTCGAGCCCGGTGTAGTCACCGGCGTACGCGGTGCGCCGGTAGGTGTGGGCGCCGAAGAAGCGCTGCGAGATCCGGCCGTCCTGCTCCCGGGCGAACGGCATGCCGTAGCGTTCGAGGTCCTCGATGCCGCGCGCGGCCCCTTCGGTGACGATACGCACCGTTTCGGGGTTGGCGAGGAGGTAGCTCTCCTTGAGGGTGTCCGCGGCGTGCTGCTGCCAGCTGTCCTCGGGGTCCATCGTGGCGAGCGCCGCGTTGATGCCTCCGGCGGCGAGCGAGGTGTGGGCGTCCGCCTTCGGCCGCTTGCCCACCGCGAGGACGTCGACCCCGCGCTCGGCGAGCTCGATGGCGGCCCGCAATCCGCCTCCTCCTGTGCCGATGACCAGGACGGATGTGGCGATCCGGTGTTCCGGCGAATGCATGATGCTCCTTTGCCCGCATCGACGAAAGCCATTCCGGAAGCCAAGACCGGCCGGCGGCGCAGTTTGTGACACCCGCCCCGGTCCTGCGCCCCGGTCAGGCGGTCGCCTGGCGCAGGCGCGCGCGAATCCGGCGGCGCTCGTCCGGGGTGGTGCCGCCCCAGATGCCGTCCGGCTCGCCGGTGCGCAGGGCCCAGGCGAGGCAGGCCGGCTGTACGGGACACGTCCGGCAGATGCGCTGCGCGCGTGCCTGGTCGCCGGACCGGCTGGGGTGGTCGTCCCAGGTGAACGGGAAGAACAGCGCGGGGTCGGCGTCCCGGCAGGCGGCGCGGGCCGCCCAGCGCACGGGTGGCCGGGGGTCGTGGGTCTGCGGGGCCTCATGGGTCTGGTGGGCCCGACGCGTGCTCTGGTGGGTCTGCTGGATGGTCATGATCACCGCCTGGTGAACGATGGTGCGTGGGTCGGCAGGGGGCGCCCGCTCCCGGCGCCGGGCGGCTGGAACGAGGGGCTGCTCTCCAGCTCGGTGATCGCGGCCAGGATGCCGCGCAGCCCGACCCGCTCGCGCTCGCTCTCGGCGGGATCGAGCAGCCACTCGGTGATCGGTAAGTCACCGGTGTGCTGCGCCTGGCTCACCTCGGCCATGGCCAGCGCGAGCCCCACCACGACCTTGAGCTCGTGCAGGACGTTGTTCTCACCGGTCGGATCGCTCATCTTTCCTCCGGGGGTGCTGACGTGGATGGGGGCCCTCGCCTCACCGAGGCGAACGGGGGCGAAACGGGGGTAAGGGGTGGCGAGCGGGGGCGGCCTGCCCGGCCCGCCGCGGCACCGGAAGCGGGGCCGGGGCGGGCGCGGGAGCGTCATCCCCGCACGTGGTCGACGGCGTCGAGGACGGCGGCGGCCACGGCGTCGGGCTGCGAGGCCGCGAGCGCGTGCGAGGCGCCCGCGACCTCGCGGGTCCCGCGCGAGCCGGCGCGCTCGGCCATGAACCGGAGCGCGGCGGCCGGGATGTTGAGGTCGCGTTCCCCGTGGACGAACCAGGACGGCGTGCCGCGCCAGCCCGGCTCGTCCGCCGTCAGGGCGTCGGTCAGGGCCCGCTCGGTCACCGGCCGCTGGGTCGCCGCCATCAGCGCGGCCTCCCCGGCGTCGAGGTCGGCGCAGAACTGGTGGTGGAACTTGTCCGCGGCGATCCGGAACTCGTTCCCGCCGGTGGCGACCGGGTACGCCTCCAGCGCGGTGGCGAGCGAGCTGCCCTCGAACTTGGCGGACAGCAGGAACGCGTTCTCGCCGGTGTCAGGGGCGAAGGCGGCGACGTAGACCAGGGCGCGCACGGCCGGGTTGCCGGCCGCGGCCTGGGTGATCACCATGCCGCCGTAGGAGTGGCCGACCAGGACGACGGGCCGGCCGAGGCCGGCGATCACGTCGCGCACGTAGGCGGCGTCGCCCTCCACGCTGCGCAGCGGGTTGGCGGCGGCGACGGCGTGCAGCTGGTTGCTGTGCAGGCGCTGGATGACCCGGTTCCAGCTCGCGGACTCCGCGAAGGCGCCGTGGACCAGGACGATGGCGGGCTGCTCGCTCATGAGCGTACCTTTCCGGTGTTGAGTGCGAACGTGAGGACGTCGATGGCCTGGGCGGTGGCGGCGCGCGCGGCCCGGGTGTCGCGGAGCGGGTTGAGCATCATGAAGTCGTGCAGCGTGCCGTTGTAGCGGACGCTCGTGGTGGGCACCCCCGCCTCGGTCAGCTTGCGCGCGTACGCCTCGCCCTCGTCGCGCAGCACGTCGCTCTCGTCGACGATGACGAACGCGGGCGGCAGCCCGGCGAGGTCCTCCAGGCCGGCGCGGAGCGGCGAGGCGGTGATCTCGGCGCGCTGGGCGGGGTCGGTGGTGTAGGCGTCCCAGAACCACGCCATCGCCTTGGCGGTCAGGTACGGGCCGTCGGCGAACTCGCGGTAGCTGTCGGTGTCCTGGGCGGCGTCGGTGACCGGGTAGTACAGCGACTGGTGCACGAAACGCACGTCTCCGCGCCACTTGGCGAGGATGGTCAGCGCGGCGGTCATGTTGCCGCCCACCGAGTCGCCCGCCACGGCCAGGCGGGAGGCGTCCAGGCCCTCCTCGGCGCCGTGCCGGGTGATCCACTGGGCGGTCGCGTACGCCTGCTCGATCGCCACCGGGTAGCGCGCCTCGGGCGAGCGGTCGTACTCCACGAAGACGACCGCCGCGCTCGCCCCGACGGCGAGTTCGCGGACCAGCCGGTCGTGCGTGCCGGCGTTGCCCAGCACCCAGCCGCCGCCGTGGACGTACAGGACCGCGGGCAGCGCGCCGGAGGCCCCGGCGGGCTTGACGATCCGCACCCGCACGTCGCCGACGCCGGCCGACACCGTGATCCACTTCTCGTCCACCTCGGGCATGTCGACCGGGGCGGCCTGGAGGTCGTCGAGCACCTTGCGGGCGCCGTCGGTTCCCAGCTCGTACAGGAACGGGGGCTTGGAGGTCGCCTCGGCGAGCTCACGCGCCGCCGGCTCCAGAATGTTCATGCTCATGCAGATATCTCCTTTTCCCAGATGGTGCTCGGTCCGGACCTCGCCGACGCCCGCGTCGCGTCGTCCGCGCGGGCCTTCGGACCGGTGATGTGCTGATCGGCGGGAGACACCTCATCCCGCTACGAAGCACTCTGCCGGGAGGAGGCGCCGGTCGTACCCGGGTGACCCACGGGGCGCACCCCGGGGGGTGGCCCGGGGGTGGCCCGGGGGTGGCTACGCCCTGCTGCCGGCGCCCTGCAGCTGCCTGCGGGAGGTGACGCCGAGCTTGCCGAAGATGTTGCGCAGGTGCCATTCGACCGTGCGCGGGCTGATGAAGATCCGGGTGCCGATCTCCGGGTTGGTCAGGCCCTCGCGGACCAGCCGGACGATCTGGGCCTCCTGCGCGGTGAGCTCGCCGCTGGTCTCGACGGTGCGCCTGCGGGCCTGCTCGCCGGTGGCCAGCAGCTCGCGCTCCGCCCGCTCGGCGAACGCCTCCATGCCCATCGCGGTGAACGCTTCATGGGCGGTGCGCAGCTGCTCGCGGGCGTCGCGCTGGCGGCGCTCGCGGCGCAGCCACTCGCCGTAGACCAGGTGGGCGCGGGCCAGCTCGCCCCGGATCGCGGTACGGCCGAGCCGGTCGATCGCCTCGCGGTAGTGCGCTTCGGCGGCCGGGTCCGCGCTGACCAGGGCCCGCGAGCGCGCCTCGATGCCCCGTGCCCAGTCCGTGCCGCTCGGCCCGGTCAGCCGGCGGAGCCGGCGGAAGGCGTCGGCGGCACGCTCCGGCTCGCCGCTCCTGACGGCCGCCTCGACGTACTCCGCCAGCGCCCAGCCCACCGCGGCGCTGGTGTCCCGGTGCGGGTGATCGGCGGCGTCGGCCGCGGCGGACAGGGCGTCCTCGTACCGGCCGAGGCTGTTGCCGAGCAGCGCCTTCGTCCACCCCCCGACGATCAGCGCGCTGCCCTCGCCCCGGCGGACCGCCTCCGCGACCACCGTCTTCATCAGCCCGGCGTGGTCGGCCTCGTGGCCCCGCCAGGCGGCCACGGTCAGGGCGCCGTAGGCCGGGCACGGGATCCCGACGGCCTCCGAGACCGTCCTCACCTCCTCGACCAGCGAGGCGGCCGTGGTGAGCTCGCCCGCGAAGGCGTCCACGGCGATGCGGGTCGTCAGGGCCAGGGGCAGCGCCGTGGCCTGGTCGCTCTCCCTGGCGAGCCGGAGGTGCCGGGTGGCGAGCAGGTCCCAGGTCTCGCCGTCCCACGACGTCGCGGCCGACGTGCCGGCGAGCCAGAGCCAGTCCAGCCCCTCGTCCGAGGGGAGGTCGTCGGCCCGGAAGGCGGCCAGCGCCGGCTTGAGTCTCGGCACCCCGGCGGCGTGGCCCTCGCCGATCAGCGCGGTCAGGCCGTCCAGCAGCAGGTCCGCGGGGCGGGCGGGCCCCGCGGGCGGGGGCACGGACCGCGCGGCCTCGGCCGCTTCGAGCTGGCCGCAGCCGGTGGCTTGGGGGCCGGCGAACAGCGCGGCGCTGATCGCCTCCAGGTACGCCTCGCGGGCCAGCGGCACGTCGTGCGGTTCGAGCTGCTGGGCGGCCTTGAGCAGCAGGGCGGGGGCGTCAGCGCCGCGGTCCGTGGCGAAGGCGATCTGGGCGCGCAGCAGGTCGGCCCGGCCGCGCCGCGACCGGTCGAGCGGGCTCGCCTCCGCGATGGACAGCAGCCTCAGCGCGGCGCTGGGCGTGCCGGCGTGGTGGGCCGCACGCGCGGCGGCCAGCGCGCGCTCCTGGCGGCGGGCCGGATCGGGGGTCAGCTCGACCGCCCGCGCCAGGAACGCCGCCGCTGCCGCCAGCCCGCCCCTGGCCCGTGCCCGGTCGGCGGACCGCTCCAGCTGCGCGGCGACGTCCTCGGCCGGGCCGCGGGTGCCCTGTGCCGCGTGCCAGGCGCGGCGGTCGGGATCGGCCCGCGGATCGGTGGCCTCGGCCAGCGCCCGGTGCGCGCGGCACCGCTCCTCCGGCGAGGCCGCCCAGTACACGGCCGAACGCACCAGCGGGTGCGGGAAACGTACCTGATGGTCGATCTGCACCAGCCCGGCGGCGATGGCGGGCGTCGCGGCCTCGATGCCGACGGACAGCCGGTCGGCCGCCCGCCACAGCAGGCCCGGCTCGCCGCCCGGCTCGGCCGCCGCCACCAGCAGCAACCGCCGCGTCTGCGGCGGCAGCGCCAGGAGCCGCCGCTGGTAGACCTGCTGGATCCGGCCCGTCAGGGCGCGTGAGCCCGGCAGGCCGAACCCGCCCGCGAGGTCGATCGGGGTGCGGTCCTTCGGCAGCTCCAGCAGCGCGAGCGGGTTGCCGCGCGTTTCTGCGACGATCCGGTCGAGCACCCGCTCGTCCCACGGCCCGGGGAGCACGGAGCGCAGCAGCTCCCGCGCGGCGTCGTCCGGCAGGCCGGTCACCGCCAGCTCCGGCAGGCCGGTCACCGCCGGCTCCTGCGGGCCCGCCGGCTCCGACGCCTCGTCCGGCACCCGGGCGGCGAAGACGATCGCCACCGACTCGGCCCGCAGGCGGCGCGCCGCGAACGCCAGGGCCTGCACGGACGCCCGGTCGAGCCACTGCACGTCATCCACCAGGCACAGCAGCGGCTGGTCCCGGGCCGCCTCGGCCAGCAGGCCGAGCGTGGCCAGGCCGACGCGGAAGTGGTCGGGCACCTGATCCGCGCTCAGCCCGAAGGCCGCGTGCAGCGCGCCGCGCTGCGGCGGGGCGAGGCGCGCGAGGCCGTCGGCCATCGACGCGCACAGCTGGTGCAGCCCGGCGAAGACCAGCTCCATCTCGGGCTGCACGCCCGCGATGCGGCACACGCGGAACTCCCGTGCCCGCTCGGCCAGGTGGTCGAGCAGCGCCGTCTTGCCCACTCCGGCCTCGCCGCGCAGGACCAGCGCGCGGCTCCCACCGCGCCTGACGGCGTCGAGCAGCTCGTCGAGCTGCTCGTACTCGGCGCGACGCCCCCGCAACATCGCCGTCACCGGCCGTCGCGCCGGGGGGAGGGCGCCGCTGTTCCCCACCTCGTCGCGGGCCAGGCTGAGGCCCGCGGGGTCACGGTCCGTCTCCGGCGACAGGTCGTCCTCATGATCCGCCTCTTTCACCACGAATCGGATGTGTTCCGAGGCTTGGACCGGGCGGGCCCCCGATCTGTGACACGTTCGTGCTGGTACGGGAGGCTCCGCGGAGGGCGACCGTCACCGGTCGCGGGCGATCAGGCCGTGGCCGCCGTGCCTTTCAGCAGCGTGGTGCGGATCTGCTTGCGAGAGGCGATGCCGAGCTTCGCGAACACCTTCCTTAAATGCCATTCCACCGTGTGCGGGCTGATGAAAAGCTGGGCCCCGATCTCGGGGTTCGTCAGCCCGTCGCCTGCCAGGCGCGCGATCTGCGCCTCCTGGGCGGTCAGCGTGGTGCCCACGTCGGCCGGGCGCTTGCGGATCGTCTCGCCGGTGGCCTGGAGCTCGCGCCGGGCGCGTTCGGCGAACGCCTCGACCCCGATCTGGCTGAGCGTCTCGTAAGCGACGCCGAGCTGCTCGCGCGCGTCCACGCGGCGGTTCTCCCTGCGCAGCCACTCGCCGTAGAGCAGGCGGGCGCGGGCGTACGTGATCACGACCCTCGTACGGCCGAGCCGCTCGACCGCCTCGCGGTAGAGAGCCTCGGCGGCCGGTCCCTCGCTCACCTGGGCGCGCACGGCCGCCGACATGCCGAGCGCGTAGTCGCCGCCGGCGGACTGGGCCAGCTCGTCCAGCCGCCGGGCCACCTCGGCCGCCCGCGCCTGCCGGCCGCTCCGGGCGGCGGCCTCGACGAGCTCGACCATGGACCTGATGGCGAGGCCGAGCTCCTGCGGGTTCTCGTAGCCCTGCTCGGCGGCGACGTACGCCTCCTCGTAGCGGCCGAGGCCGTTGCAGAGCACCGCGGTCGCCCACTGGGTGGCGGTCATCACCTTGCCCTCGCCCCGCAGGACGGTGTCGCGGGTGACCGTGTCGATCGCCTGGCGCGCCGAGGCCTCGCGGCCCCTCCACGGCTCGATCACCATGGTCACGTACTGGGGGATGAAGCGGCTGCCGGTCGCCTCGCCGATCGCCGCCGCCTCGGCGGCCAGCGAGTCGGCGACGGTCAGCTCGCCGGCGAGGACCTGGGCCGACACGTGCAGGAGGATCGCCGACGGCAGCACCGACAGCGCGCCCATCTCGCGGGCCAGGTCGATCAGCCTCGCCGAGAGCGTCATGTAGGCGTCGAAGTCCCAGGTGTTGAAGGCCATGCGGCTGGCGAGCGGGAGCCAGCCGAGGCCCTCCTCCCGGGTGAGGTCCTCGGTGCGGAAGGCCGCCAGGGCCTGCCGCACCATCGGCAGGCCCGCCGCGAAATCTTCGGCGGTCATCAGGGCCAGGCCGTTCACGAGCAGATCGTCGCGGGCCGGCGGGGGTCCCGGTGGCGCGGCGAGTGCCGCCTGCGCGACGTCCAGCAGCTGGACGCCGCTCGACACGCGGCCGGCGGTGAGGGCCGCGTAGAGCGCGTCGCGGTACGTCTCGCGGGCCAGCGCGGGATCCAGCGGCTCCAGCCGTTCGGCCGCCTTGAGCAGCAGCGGCAGGGCGGTGCGGGCGCTTCTGGACGCGAGCACGATCTGGCCGCGCAGCAGGTCGGCCCGGGCGAGCTCGCGTTCGTCGAGGGGGCTGAGCTCGGCGGCGTCGAGCAGCTCCAGCGCGGCGTCGTATCCCCCGGCCTGGTGCTTGGCGCGGGCCGCGGCCAGCGCCCTGGAGCCCCGGCGGGCGGGATCGGGGGTCAGCTCGGCCGCCCGTTCCAGGAAGGCCGCGGCCGCCGCGACGCCGCCGCGCGCCTGCGCCCGGTCGGCGCAGCGCGCCAGCTCGGCGGCCACCGCCTCGTCCGGGCCGGCGGTCGCGTTGGCCAGATGCCAGGCCCGGCGCTCGGGGTCGGCCCGCGGGTCGGTCGCGTCGGCCAGCGCGCGGTGCACGCTCTGCCGGTCCTCCGGGGCCGCCACGCGGTAGGCGGCCGAGCGCACGAGGGGGTGGCGGAAGCGCACCCGGGTCCCGATGGTGATCAGGCCCACGGCCTCCGCCGGGGCCGCGGCGCCCGCGTCGATGCCCAGCAGCTCCGCTGCCCTGGTCAGCAGAGTCACATCGCCGACCGGCTCGGACGCCGCGATGAGCAGCAGCCGCTGCGTCGCGGCCGGCAGCGACCGGACGCGACGCAGGAAGCTCTGCTCGATCTGGTTCGCCAGCGGGCGCGCGTCGGGCCGCCCGAACCCGCCGGCCAGCTCCGCCGGCGTCAATCCGCGCGGCAGCTCCAGCAGCGCGAGCGGGTTGCCCTGCGCCTCGGCCACGATCCGGTCCCTGACCCGCTCGTCCAGCCGCCCGGGGGTCACGGAGTCCAGCAGGGCGCGGGCGTCGCTGTCGCTCAGCCGCCCCACCTCCAGCGTGGGCAGCCCCGTCAGCTCGGCTTCGAGGTGGGACTCGCGTACCGCGAGCACCAGCCCGATCGGCTCGGCGAGCAGGCGGCGCGCGACGAACGCGAGGGTCTGCGCGGAGACCCGGTCCAGCCACTGGGCGTCGTCGATGAGGCAGACCAGCGGCTCCTTCTCGGCCACGTCGGCGAGCAGGCTGAGCACCGCGAGCCCGACCAGGAAGCGGTCCGGCGCGCTGCCCGCGCTCAGGCCGAACGCGGTGCCGAGCGCGTCGCGCTGCGGCTCCGGCAGGCGGCCGAGGTGGTCGAGGAACGGGGCGCAGAGCTGGTGCAGCCCGCCGAAGGCCAGCTCCATCTCGGACTCCACGCCCGCCGCCCGGGCGATCCGGCAGCCGGACGCGCCGGCGCGCACGTGCTCCAGCAGCGCCGTCTTGCCGATGCCGGACTCGCCCCGCAGCACCAGGACCGAGCTGTGACCGTCCTGAACCGTCGCCACGAGCTGGTCCAGCGTCTCGCACTCGGGCTGCCGGCCGCGTAGTTGCGGACCGGGATCCCTGCTCGCCATGACATCGCCCCCGCCGACCGTGTTCGCGCAGGCCATCCGTGCCGCTGGGCGTCCGAATGGCGCTCTGTTCTGCGTAGGCACGAAGCGTACCGCACGGTTCGGTTGGTGGGCGAAGCACGTCACGGGGTCGCTTGATCCCCCTGTCACGGATGCGGGTGGCCGCGCGGTCCCAGTGGCGGAACCGATCTGATTTTTCGTGGTGAGAGAGGTGGATCATGGTGATTGCTGGTCGCCACGGCCCCCCGGCGCAGGCCGGAGCCGAGCCGGGCGAGGGCCGTTTCGGGCTCGGTACGGCGTCGGCGCTGGTGGTCGGCTCGGTCATCGGGACCGGGGTGTTCGCCCTGCCGTCGGCCCTGGCGGTGTTCGGCCCGATCTCGCTGGTGGCGTTCGTGCTGGTCACGATCGGCGCGATCGCGCTGGCGCTGACGTTCCGCGCGCTCGCGGTGCGACTGCCGGGAGCGGGCGGCCCGTACGTGTACGCCCGCGACGCGTTCGGCGAGTTCGCCGGATTCCTCATCGCCTGGAGCTACTGGATCACCGCGTGGGCGGGGAACGCGGCGATCGTCGTGGCGTGGGTGGGCTATGTCGAGGTGTTCTGGAACACCGGCCACGAGACCGGCTGGTCGATCGCCATCGCGCTGGCCGGGCTGCTGCTGCCGGCGCTGGTCAACCTGCTGGGACTGCGGAGCTTCGCCGCGTTCCAGGTCGTCACGACCGTCCTGAAGTTCGTCCCGCTGCTGTTCATGGCCACGGTCGGCCTGCTGTTCATCGACACGGCGAACTTCGGCGCGTTCAACGCGAGCGGGACGTCCTGGGTCGGCGCGATCAGCGCCGCCGGCGCCATCGCCCTGTTCAGCTACCTGGGCATCGAGACGGCGTCGGTCGCCGCGGCCCGGGTCAGGGACCCGCGGCGCAACGTCGGCCGGGCCACCGTGCTGGGCACCCTGGCCTGCGCCGGCGTCTACATCCTCGGCACCATCACCGTCTTCGGCACCGTGGCGCACGACGATCTCGTCGCCTCCACCGCCCCCTTCACCGACTCGGCCAACGCCATCTTCGGCGGCCAGTGGGCGGGGGCCACGGTCGCCGTCGCGGCCGTCGTGTCCGGTTTCGGGGCGCTGGTGGGCTGGACGCTGATCGTGGCCGAGATGCCCCGGGCGGCGGCGCGGGACGGGCTGTTCCCCGCCTCGTTCGCCCGGCAGAGCCGCGCCGGGGTCCCCGCGTACGGGATCGTCGTCTCGACCCTGCTGGCCGCGGGGCTCACCGTCGTCAGCTACACCAGCTTCGAGCAGGTGTTCACCACCGTCGTGCTGCTGTCGGTGCTCACCTCGGTCGTGCCGTACCTGCTGTCCGCCGCCGCGCAGCTGTACTGGCTGCGCACCGACGGCAGGCGGCCACGGGCCCGGCGCCTGGCCCGCGACGTCACCGTCTCGGCGCTGGCGCTCGCGTTCGGGTTCTGGGCGCTGGCCGGCAGCGGCTACCCGGCCGTCTACTACGGGACGTTCTGCCTGCTGCTCGGCGTGCCGGTGTACGTGTGGGTCAAGGCCAGGCGAGGCGTGTACGGCGAGACCCCGGCGGTGGCGCGATGACCACGAGCCAGGACGTCACCCTGAAGGTCGGCATCCATTCCGAGATCGGCCGCCTGCGCGAGGTCGTCGTGCACCGGCCAGGGGCCGAGCTGGACCGGCTGACCCCCGACAACGCCGCCCAGCTGCTGTTCGACGACGTGCTCTGGGCCGACCGGGCCCGCCGCGAGCACGACGCGTTCGCCGACGTGCTGCGGGCCCACGGCGTGCGGGTGCACCTGTTCGCCGACCTGCTGGCGCAGGCGCTCGCGACGGACGCCGGCCGCCGCTTCGCCGTTACCCGCGTGTGCACCGACCACCGGTTCGGGCCGGCCCTGGCCAGGGAACTGCGGGCGCTGTTCATGGACACCGACCCGGTCGTGCTGGCGGGCTACCTGATCGGCGGGCTCCTGAAGTCGGACGTCCGCCTGCCCGGCCGGGACAGCGTGGCCTGGCAGAGCCTCGGCGACGACGACTTCCTGCTCACCCCGCTGCCCAACACGCTGTTCCAGCGCGACAACGCGGCCTGGATCGGGCGGAGCGTCGCGGTCAACCCGATGGCCAAGCCGGCCCGCGGCCGGGAGTCGATCAACACCCGGACCGTCTACCGGCACCACCCGCTGTTCGCCGGCGCCGACTTCGTGACCGTCTACGGCGACGACGACCTCGACCACACCCCCGCCACGCTGGAGGGCGGCGACATCCACGTCATCGCCGACGGCGTGGTCATGGTCGGGATGGGCGAGCGGACCACGCCGATGGGCGTGGAGATGCTGGCCAGGCGGCTGTTCTCGGGCGGCCACGCCCGCCGCGTGCTGGCCGTCGAGCTGCCCAAGGCCCGCTCGACGATGCACCTGGACACCGTGCTGACGATGGTCGACGTCGCCACCTTCGTCGCCTACCCCTATTTCGACCAGGCCGCGACCCGGGTCTGGCTGCTCACCCCCGACGGCCGCGTCCGGCCCGGGACGGGGCTGACCATCGGGCTGCGCGAGGCGATCGAGGACGACGGCGTCCGCGTCCTCACCGCGGCCGGCGACCGGCGCGAGGCCGAGCGCGAGCAGTGGAACGACGCCGACAACTTCCTGGCGATCTCTCCCGGGGTGGTCCTCGGCTACGAGCGCAACACCGCGACCAACGCCATGCTGGCCGACCACGGCCTCGAGGTGATCCCGCTGGCCGGCGGCGAGCTCGGCCGCGGGCGCGGCGGCGCGCGCTGCATGACCTGCCCCGTCCTGCGGGAACCCGTATCCCCCTCCCCCAAGGAGCCGTCATGACCCACTCGCTGCTCACCGTCACCGACCTCGGCCGCGAGGGCTTTCGGGAGATGCTCTACCGCGCCTCGGCGCTCAAGGAGGCCAAGCGTGCCGGGCGCGAGCGCCCCACGCTGACCGGCCGCAACATCGCCCTGGTGTTCGAGAAGAACTCCACCCGCACCCGATGCGCGTTCGAGGTGGCCGCCCACGACCAGGGCGCCCACGTCACCTACCTGGGGCCGTCGGGCTCGCACCTGGGCCGTGAGGAGAGCGTCGCGGACACCGCGCGGGTGCTGGGCGCCATGTACGACGGGATCGAGTTCCGCGGGTTCGGCCAGGAGACCGTCGAGGAGCTGGCCCGGCACGCCGGCGTACCGGTCTGGAACGGGCTCACCGACGAGTGGCACCCCACCCAGATGCTCGCCGACGTCATGACCATGCGCGAGCACCACGCCGGCGACCTGGAGGCGATCAGCTGCTGCTTCACCGGCGACGGGCGCGGCAACATCGCCCGGTCGCTGCTCATCACCGGGGCCATGCTCGGCATGGACGTGCGGATCGCCGCGCCCCGGGAGCTGAGCCCGCCCGAGACGCTGGTGAAGGAGGCCGAGCGCATGGCGGCGGCCAGCGGCGCCCGGGTGACGGTCACCGACGACCTGGCGGAGGCGCTCAACGGGGCCGCGTTCGTCTACACCGACGTGTGGGTCAGTATGGGCGAGCCCGACGCCGAGTGGGACCGGCGCGTCCCGCTGCTCACGCCCTACCGGGTCACGTCGGAGGTGATGGCCGCCACGAACCGTCCCGACACGCGGTTCCTGCACTGCCTCCCGGCCGTGCACGACACCACCACCGAGCTCGGCGAGCGGATCCACCAGCGCTACGGGCTCGCCGGGGCCGAGGTCACCGACGAGGTGTTCGGCTCGGCCGCC
The DNA here is from genome assembly GCF_006334985.2 of Nonomuraea phyllanthi. Taxonomy (GTDB): domain Bacteria; phylum Actinomycetota; class Actinomycetes; order Streptosporangiales; family Streptosporangiaceae; genus Nonomuraea; species Nonomuraea phyllanthi. The sequence goes on along the minus strand of NZ_VDLX02000006.1, from coordinate 198,048 downwards.
TCCGTGGTCTTCCAGCAGGCGGAGAACCGGCTGCACACCATCAAGGCGCTGCTCGTCGCCGCGCTGGGAGAGTGACGTGCTGCTGGTCGTCGCCCTAGGGGGCAACGCCCTGCTCGAACGCGGCGAGCGCCCCGACGCGGGCGTGCAGCGGCGGCACGTGCGCGCCGCGGCCCGCGCGCTGGCGCCGCTCGCCGCCGAGCACACGCTGGTGCTCTGCCACGGCAACGGGCCGCAGATCGGGCTGCTGGCCGTCGAGAGCGAGAACGACCCGGCCCTGGCCCACCCGTTCCCGCTCGACACGCTCGGCGCCCAGACGCAGGGCATGATCGGGTACTGGCTGGCGCAGGAGCTGGGCAACGCGGGCATCGCCCGGCCGGCCGTCACGATCGTCACGCGGACCGAGGTCGGCGCGGACGACCCGGCGTTCCGCTCCCCCACGAAGTTCGTCGGCCGCGGCTACCAGGAGCTGGAGGCCCGGCGGCTGGCGCGGGAGCACGGGTGGGCCGTCGCCAGGGACGGCCTGGCCTGGCGGCGGGTCGTCGCGTCCCCGGAGCCCCGACGGGTCCTCGAGCTGCCCACCATCCGGCAGCTCGTGGCCGGCGGCACGACGGTGATCTGCGGCGGCGGGGGCGGCGTGCCCGTCCTCGCCCGGGACGGCGGGCGCTTCGAGGGCGCGCAGGCCGTGGTCGACAAGGACCTCACGGCGGCGCTGCTGGCGATCGAGCTGGGGGCCGACCGGCTCGTGGTGCTCACCGACGTGGACGCCGTACGGCGCGACTTCGGCACCCCTCAGGAGCGGCCGCTGTCCACGGTGGACGCCGACGAGCTGCGCGCCATGCGCTTCCCGGCCGGGTCGATGGGGCCGAAGGTCGACGCCTGCGTCAGGTTCGTCACGGCGACCGGGCGACCGGCGGCGATCGGGGCGCTGCGGGACGCTCCCGCGGTGCTCGCCGCCAGGGCCGGGACGACCGTCACGGCGCCACCCGGGCCAGGGACACCCCGGGCCCCTGGGGTGCCGGCGACCCGGGGACCAGGGTACGGGCCACGCATTTCCCAGGGCGCGATGGAGGGGTCGGCGGAGCGACCGTAATGCCAGGTGGCATCGCCGGATGCCGGGGGTGAACGGAGCCAAGACCGTGACCATGAATGTGCTGGAACCGTACGGGGACCATACGACGCCGACCAGTCCGACGGACGACCGGTCGGCGGGCGAGTTGGACGCGGCCTCGGTGTTCGTCACCACTAGGCCCCGGCTCTTCTCCATCGCGCTCCGCGTCCTGGAGGACGTGGGCGAGGCCGAGGACGTGGTGCAGGAGGCGTGGCTGCGCTGGGCCCGCGCCGACCGCTCCGACGTCCTCAGCCCGCCCGCGTTCCTCGCGCTGACCACCACCAGGCTCGCGATCAACGTCACGCAGTCCGCCCGGAGGCGCCGCGAGACGTCCGCCGGCCCCTGGCTGCCCGAGACGGTCGACCGCGCCATCGGGCCCGAGACGGCGGCCGAGCAGCACGACGCGGTGGACGCGGCGGTACGGCTGCTGCTGGAGAGGCTGACGCCCGCCGAACGCGCCGCGTACATGCTCCGCAAGGCGTTCGACTACCCGTACCGGCGGATCTCCGAGATCCTGCACCTGGGCACGGACCACACGCGGCAGCTCGTGCGGCGCGCCCACGAGCGCCTGGCCACCGAGCGGCGCCGGCCGGTGGACACCGCCGCGCACCGGCGCCTCGTGCGGACCTTCCTCGCGGCGGCGGAGACCGGCGACCTCGCCGAGCTGGAGGAGCTCCTCGCCGCCGACGTCGCCAGGTCCGCCTCGGGCCGCCGGCGCCCGTCCTGCGATCAGCCGATGTCACGGACCGCCTGACCTGATCGGTCAGGCGAGCTCGTACGTCCAGCCCGAGGCGCTGGAGGAGATCGACACCTCGCCGCCGGAGCGCCTGACGGTGAACACCGCGGGCCCGCCGGGGCCCGTGACGGTGAGCGCGGTCTCGCCGTCCGCGCCCGGGTACACGCGCAGGGTCAGGCCGTCGAGGTGGTCGTAGTCGGGCCGGTCGTCCCGGGCGCCGATGGGCAGCACGGCGCCCTCGCGCACGTAGATCGGCATCGAGGTGTAGCCGTGCCGCTCGGTGCGCCAGCGCCCGCCCGCGACGCGCTCGCCCGTCAGGTAGTTCGTCCACGTGCCCTCGGGCAGGTAGACCTCGACCGTGCCGTCAGGGGTGAGGACGGGGGCGACGAGCAGGTCGGGGCCGAGCATGTACTGGGTGTCGAGGTAGGTGGCGTTGCGGTCGCCGGGGAACTCCATCGCCATGGGCCGCATGACGGGCGTCCCGGTCCGGTGCGCCTCGACGCCCGCCTGGAACAGGTACGGCATCAGGCGGAGCTTGAGCTTGGTGAACAGCCGGGTCACCTCGACCGCCTCCTCGTCGAAGGCCCAGGGCACCCGGTAGGAGGACGAGCCGTGCAGCCGCGAGTGGGAGGACATCAGCCCGAAGGCGACCCAGCGCTTGAAGACGCCGGGGTCCGGGGTGCCCTCGAAGCCGCCGATGTCGTGGCTCCAGAACGAGAAGCCGGAGAAGGCCGCCGACAGGCCGCCGCGCAGCACCTCCGCCATGGACTCGTAGGACGACCCGCAGTCGCCGCCCCAGTGCACGGGCAGCCGCTGGCCGCCGGCGGTCGCCGACCGCGCGAACAGCACCGCCTCGCCCCGGCCGCGCCGCTCCTCCAGCACCTCGAACACGGCCGCGTTGTAGAGGTGGGTGTAGAGGTTGTGCATCCGTTCGGGCGCGGACCCGTCGAAGTAGGCGACGTCGAGCGGGACGCGCTCGCCGAAGTCCGTCTTGAACGCGTCCACCCCCTGGTCCAGCAGGGCGCGCAGCTTCGACTGGAACCACCGGGTCGCGTCCGGGTTCGTGAAGTCGACCAGCCCCATGCCGGCCTGCCACAGGTCCCACTGCCAGACCGGCCCGTCCGGCCGCCTGAGGAGGAAGCCCCGCTCGGCGGCCTCGGCGAACAGCGGCGAGCGCTGGCCGATGTACGGGTTGATCCACACGCAGACGCGCAGATCCCTGGCGTGCAGGCGGGCCAGCATGCCCTCGGGGTCGGGGAAGACGCGCGGGTCCCACTGGAAGTCGCACCAGTTGAACTCGCGCATCCAGAAGCAGTCGAAGTGGAAGACCGACAGCGGCAGGTCGCGCTCGGCCATGCCGTCGATGAACGCGGTCACCGTCCGCTCGTCGTAGTCGGTGGTGAACGAGGTCGACAGCCACAGGCCGTACGACCACGCGGGCAGGCGGGCCGGGCGGCCGGTGAGCGCGGTGTAGCGTTCGAGGATCTGCTTGGGGGACGGCCCGTAGATCACGAAGTATTCGAGGCTCTCCCCGGCGACCGAGAACTGGACCCGCTGGACCGCCTCCGACCCGACCTCGAACGACACGTGGCCGGGGTGGTTGACGAAGACGCCGTAGCCGCGGTTGGTCAGGTAGAAGGGCACGTTCTTGTACGCCTGCTCGGAGGAGGTCCCGCCGTCGGCGTTCCAGATCTCCACCGTCTGGCCGTTCTTGACCAGCGGTCCGAAGCGCTCGCCCAGCCCGTAGACCACCTCCCCCACGCCGAGCGCGAGCTGCTGGGCGAGGTGGACGGGCGACCGCTCGGTTCCGGCCGGCCCCTGGTCGACCTGCGCGTCGGCGGCGAGCCGGAAGTACCCGATGGACTTGTGGCCGCTGGAGGTCAGCGGGCGGCCGTCGCCGTGAAAGGACAGGTTCCACGGCGCTCCGGGCGCGACGGTCGCGCTCAGCGAGCCGCTGGTGAGCGTCGTCCCGTTCGCGCCGTCCGCCTTGACGGCGCCGTGGCCGTCCTCGGCGCCGACCAGCTCGAAACCGCGCTCCTCGCCGCCGCCCACGTGGTGGTCGACACGGACGCGGATCACGTTCTCCAGCGGCGACGACAGCTTGAGCGAGAGCACGGGCCGGTTGAGCGTGTCGCCCCGGCGCCGGATGACGGCGGTCGGCGCGGTGACGCCGATCTCGCCCTCCCCGGTGACGACGTCGTACGCCTCGGCCGCGTACAGCGCGGTGACGCCGGGACGCAGCTGCCAGAGCCCGTCGGTGAACTTCATTCGGTGCGGATCCCTTTCAGGCTTTGAGCCCGCCGGCGAGCAGGTCGGCGCGCCAGAAGCGCTGCAGGACCAGCACGAGGACGATCAGCGGGATGACGGAGACGGCCGAGCCCATGATGACCAGCGGGTACAGGTCGGCGTCCCCCGCCCCCTTGCCCAGGAACGTGTACAGGCCGAGGGTGATCGGATATTTGTCCTGGTCGGAGAGCATGATGAAGGGCAGCAGGAAGTTGTTCCAGATGCCGACGAACTGCAGCAGGAAGACCGTGACCAGCCCCTGCGTCATCATGGGCAGCACGATGCTGCCGAAGATGCGGACCTCGCCGGCGCCGTCCAGGCGGGCCGCCTCCAGGGTGCTCTGCGGCACGGCCGCGGCCGCGAAGACCCGGCACAGGAAGATGCCGAACGGGTTGATGATCACCGGCAGCAGCACCGACCAGTGGGTTCCGGCCAGGCCGACGGCGGCCAGCAGGAGATACTGCGGGACGGCCAGCACGATGCCGGGCACGAGCACGCCGGCCAGGATCACCGAGAAGAGGACCTGGCGCCCGCGGAAGCGGAACTTGGCCAGGGCGTAGCCGGCCATGGCCGACACCAGGGTCGACAGGACCGCGCCGAGGCCGGCGTACAGGAGCGAGTTGAGCCCCCACTGCCAGAACTGGCCGCCGCCGTAGGCGCCGAGGTTCGCGAGGTTGTCGAACAGGCCGCTGCCGGGCGCGAAGGAGAACGTGGTGAACAGCTCGCGCGGGGACTTGGACGACGCGATGACCACCCAGGCCACGGGGGTCAGGCAGTACAGCGCGCCGAGCAGCAGCACGATCAGCGCCAGCCGCGGCCGGGGCCGGGCGTCCGGGCGGCGGCGGTGATGGGCGGCGGCGGTCATGCGTTGTCCCCGAAGGTCCGGCGCTGGAAGAAGCGCAGCAGGAGCAGCGAGATGACGAGGATGCCCAGGGCCAGCACGACGGAGGCGGCGGCGGCCCCGCCCAGGTTGTCGTTCATGAACGCCTCCTGGTAGATCTTCATCAGCGGCACCCAGGTGGCGCTGATGGTGTTCGACATCGGGCGCAGCGTGGCGGGCTCGCTGTAGAGCTGCAGGGTGCCGATCACGGAGAACAGGCCGGTGAGCACGAGCGCCGGGGCGACCAGCGGGATCTTGATCCGCCAGGCGATCTGCAGCTCGCTTGCCCCGTCGATGCGCGCGGCCTCGTAGATGGAGGCGGGGATGGCCCGCAGCGACGTGAAGATGATGATCATGTTGAAGCCGACGCCCGACCACAGCGCGATGTTGGCCAGCGAGAAGTAGAGGGCGGGGAAGCCGAAGAAGTCCAGCGGCCCCGCGCCGAGCCGCTCGGCCAGGTAGGTGATCGGGCTGGTGCTGGGCAGGTAGAGGAAGCCCCACAGGAGGCTGGCGATCACGCCGGGCACCGCGTACGGCAGGAAGATCGCCGTACGGGCGAACCCGCGCGCCCGCACCCTCGGGGTGTCGAGCAGCAGCGCGAACAGCAACGCCAGGCCCAGCACGCTGGGGATGGCGATGACGCCGTAGAGCAGGACCCGGCCGAGCCCGGCGACGTACCCGGGGTCGGTCAGGGCGCTGAGGTAGTTGTCGAGGCCGACGAAGGTCTGTACGCGCCGCCCGAACGCGCCCCCGCCCTCGATGCGGAAGCCGCGGAAGCTCAGGTAGATCGCGTACCCGATCGGGATGATCAGGAACAGGGTGAACAGGACGATCGCGGGCGTGGCGAACAGCCACGGGGTGGCGACGGCGCGGACGCGCGTTCGCCTTCCGGAGGATGGGGCGGAGGTGGCGGGCATGAGCGGTCCAGGGATCGAGTCGAGGGGCCGGCGAGGCGGCGGCCCGGCCGGTGGCCGGGCCCGCGGCGCCTACTTGGCGACGGTGTAGCCGGCCTTCTCCAGGTCGGCGACCACGGCCTGCTGCGTGGCCTTGTACACCTCGCGGAAGGAGGTCCTGTCGAGCGCGGCCTTGTTGAGCGCGTCGCCGAACGCGGTCTGCGCCACGTTCACGTTGGGCCCCCAGGTCACGGGGATGGTGGTGTTCTTGATCACCTGATCGGTGATCGTGTAGAAGTCCTTCTGCTGCGGCATGAGCTGCGGCGGCTCGTGCGACAGGGTCGCCTGGCGGCCGGCGTTGCCGCCGGGGAAGAGGTCGAGGGAGAGCAGCAGCTTGGAGCCCTCGTCGGAGGCGCCGAGCCAGGCGGCGAAGGCGGCGGCCTCCTTGGGGTGCTTCGACTTGGCCGGCACCAGGTACGTGGAGCCGCCCATGAACGGGACCGCGGGGTCGCCGGGCGTCCACTGCGGCAGCGGCGCCGACTCCCACTTGCCGGCGGTGTCGGGCGCCACCGAGTACAGGACGCTGGGCGCCCACGCGGCGGCGGCCCAGCTGAGGATCTCACCCTTGTTGACCTTGGCGTTCCACTCGGGCGTGAGCAGCGGCTCGACCTTGACGAGGTCCCGCTTCACGAGGTCCTCCCAGTAGTCGGCGGTCTTGAGCGAGGCCTCGCTGTCGATGCCGACCTTCCACGCCTTGCCGTCGTTGCTCCACCACTGCGCGCCGGCCTGGGCGGCCTGCGCGGCGAAGAACTCGAACTCCCGCGCGGCGAAGCTGGCGATGTAGGCGTCGGGGTTCTTCTCGCGGATCTTCTCGGCCGCCTCGGCGTACTCCGCCCAGGTGGTGGGGACCTTGACGCCGTACTTGTCGAACAGGTCCTTGCGGTAGGTGAGCATCATCGGCCCGATGTCCTGCGGCACGCCGTACACCTGGTCGTTGAACGTGGTCAGCGCCCAGATGTTGGGATCGACGTTGCCCTTGACGGACGCCACGTCGGCGGTGATCTCCTTGACGGCGCCCGAGACCACCAGGGCGGGCAGGCCGCGGTACTCCACCTGCACCACGTCGGGGGTGTCGCCCGCCTTGTCGGCGGCCAGCAGCTTGGAGGAGGTGTCGGCGGTCCCGCCGACCTCCGAGAGCTTGACGGTGACGTTCGGGTGCTCCTGGTGGTACTTGTCGACGATCGCCTTGGCCTCCGGGTCGCTCCCCTTGAGGCTCCAGGTCCAGAACTCCAGCGTGACCGGCCCGCCGGCGGTCGCGGTGTCCGCGGAGGGGGTGTCCTCGGACGAGCAGGCGGCCAGGGACGCCGCCAGGGTCAGCGCCAGTACGGCGGCGCTCGCCGCGCCCCGGCGCCGGCGGCGTCGGGGCGGGGGGAAGGTCGGTGGGGTCATGACGATCTCCTCGGCAAGGTGGTGCAGGGTCGGCGGGTATGCCGGGTCGTGCGCTGGGATCTAACCTGATGTTAACGTTGTCATGCTGTCAAGCCCCTAGCTTGTCACAGAGCCGACACGACCTTTGGAGCCCGCCCCCGTGCCCACCTTCCGCAACCCGGTCCTGCCCGGCTGCCATCCGGACCCGTCGGTGTGCCGGGTCGGCGAGGACTTCTACCTGGTCACCTCGTCCTTTGCCTACCATCCGGGCATCCCGCTCTTCCACAGCCGTGACCTGGTGCGATGGACCCAGCTCACGCACGTGCTGGACCGGCCGGGGCTCCCGCTCGACGGGCTCGACACCTCCGACGGCATCTGGGCGCCGACCATCCGCCACCACGACGGCACGTTCTACGTGGTCTCCACGCTCGCCAGGAACCGGCGGGGCGAGCTCACGTTCGTCGTCACCGCCGACGACCCGGCCGGGCCGTGGTCGGACCCCGTTCCGCTGGAGGCCGAAGGCATCGATCCGTCGCTCTTCTTCGACGACGACGGCCGCTGCTGGCTCACCGCCTGCCGCGACGCGCCCGAAGACGGGCCCGGGGAGCTGTGGATGCGGGAGCTCGACCTGGACCGGCTCAAGCTCGTCGGCCCCACCCACGTGCTGTGGCGCGGCGCCGTACGCGGGGCGTGGGTGGAGGCGCCGCACCTGTACAAGCGGGACGGCGTCTACCACCTGATCGCGGCGGAGGGCGGGACCGAGAGCAACCACAGCGTCACCGCGGCCCGCGCCGGCGCCGTCACCGGCCCCTACGTCACCGACCCGCGCAGCCCTCTGCTCACGCACCGGCACCGCGACCCGGGCGAGCCCATCCAGAACGTCGGGCACGTCGACCTGGTGGACACTCCTGACGGCGAGACCTGGGCGGTCGCGCTCGGGGTGCGGCCGATCGAGGGCACCCACACGCTGGGCCGGGAGGTCTTCCTGGTCCCCGTCACGTGGAGCGCCCGGGGACCCGTCTTCGCCCCGGAGTCTGGCGGCGTCCGCCTGTCGGAACGCCTCCCGTCGATCGCCTCGGAACACCCGGTCTCCTCCGGACCGCCGGTCACCTCGGAACTCCCGATCTCCTCCGGACCGCCGATCGCCCCCGAACCTGCGCTCGCCTCGGAGCTGCCGGTCGCCTCCGGACCGCCAGTCGCTCCCGGACCGCCGATCACCCCCGAACCGTCGAACACCTCCGAGTGGCCGGACGACTCCGGGACCGCAGGGCGGACGAGCTTCGACCCGCCGGGCCTGGAGTGGCACAGCCTGCGCGGCCCGGTCGGGGATCGCGTCCGTCCCTCCTCCTCAGGGACGGGGCTCACCATCGACCTGGGTCCCGAGCCGCTCAGCTCCACCGGCGTGCCGTCCTTCGTCGCACGCCGCCAGCAGCACGTCCGCTTCCACGCGCGGGCCCGGATCGCCTTCGCCGCAACGCACCCGTCGGAGGAGGCCGGGCTGGCCGTCTTCCAGAACCAGGACCACCACGCCACGCTCGCCCTCACCGTGGACGCGGACGGGAGGCCGCAGGTCGTGCTGACGGTGCGGGAGGCGGGCACGAGCACCCGTCTGGCGTCCGCGCCGGTGACGGGCGGCGAGGCGGTGCTGCTGGCGGTCGAGGCCGACGAGACCGGGTACGCCTTCCGCTGCTCGGACGGCACCCAATGGATCAGCCTGGGCACCATAGAGCGGAGCTTGTTCAGCAGCGAGCGGGCGGGCGGGTTCGTGGGGGTCCGGCTGGGCCTCTACGGCACGAGCAACGGCCGGCCCAGCGAGGGCCGCGCCCACGTCCACTGGTTCGACTACGACCCCGCCTGCTGACCTCCGCCCGCCGGGGCGGTGCCCGCGCAGCCTCGCGAGCAGGGCGTGGCCCTGCCCGTCACGCCCGCGAGCAGGGCGATGCGGAGCCCGTCACGCCCGCGAGCGCGGCGGTGCGGTGCTGCGGCGGACCACGAGCTCGGGGGCGATCCGCTCGCTGGAGGCGGGCTCGCCCCGCAGCATCCCCAGCAACTGCTCGACCGAGCGAGCCCCCAGGCTCACGAAGTCCTGCCGGACCGTGGTGAGCGCGGGCACCAGGTAGGCCGCCCCGGCGATGTCGTCGAACCCGACGAGCGAGACGTCCCCGGGCACCTTGACGCCGAGCTCGGCGAAGGCCGCCAGCACCCCCATGGCCATCTGGTCGTTGCCGGCGAAGATCGCCGTCGGCAGCTCGCGGTCACGCCGGGTGGTGAGGTAGTGCGCCAGCCGGTAGCCGCTGTTGCCGGTGAAGTCGCCCTCGAGCTCCTCCCCGTGGGCGTCGGGCACGCCGGCCATCGCGGCCTGCCAGCCCTTGACGCGGGCGCGGGCGTCGAACGTCCGCAGCGCCCCCGTCAGGTGGACGATGTGCCGGTGCCCCAGCTCCAGCAGGTGGTCTACGGCCAGGCGCGCGCCGTACTCCTGGTCGAGCTCCACGAACCCCAGATCGGGGTTGGGCACGTTGCCGGACATGACGACCGTCATGGGCACGCCGGTGACGATGCCGGCCAGGGCGTCCACCACCATCGGCCGGTCGCCGATGACGGCTATGCCCTCGACCGCCTGGTCGGTGAGCCGCTGCAGCGTCTCGGCCAGGTCCCTGGTCGTGCCGCCCTGCCAGCTCGCCAGGTTGGCCCAGTATCCGGCGCGCTGCGCCGCGGTCTGCACGCCGCGCAGGATGCGCGCCAGCTCGTACAGCTCGTCACCGGCGAGCACCACGCCGATCGTGGAGGATCGGCGGCTCTTGAGGGCGCGGGCAACGCTGTTACGGCGGTAGCCGAGCTTCTCGATGGCGGCCTCGACGCGCGCCCGCGTCTCCGGCCGGACCGAAGGGTGGTCGTTGAGAACGCGGGACACGGTGACGTGCGAGACGCCGGCTTCGCGCGCCACATCCACCATGCCTGGTGCCCGGTTCATGCCCTTCGCTTCCCAGCCGCCACCGCGGCGAACCCGCCTGCCGGTGCATCTCGATGGTCCCACGCCGGCCGGCGCTCAGGAAGCGAGCGCCCGCGCGGCAGACAGATCGTATCCGCTCATGACGGTGCGAGCGGAAGGCCGCGTTCGGGAGGGGGCCCTGCGTCACCCGGTGCCCGACTCGTTGATGATGTAACTGGATTGCGAGGGGAGAGGGTCTCGATGAGCAACGTGGAAGCCGAGCCGGTCGAAATGAGGAGCGGGGAGCCGGTGGACGGGGTCCGGCCCGCGGAGGCCTCCCCGGTCGACGTGCTCACGGCGCGGAACGTACCGCTGGGCGGCCCCCGGGCGATGTCCGTACGGCGGACGCTGCCGCAGCGGGCCAGGACGCTGATCGGTGCCTGGTGCTTCGCCGATCACTACGGCCCGGACGACGTCGCCCGCACGGGCGGCATGAACGTCGCCCCGCACCCGCACACCGGCCTGCAGACGGTGAGCTGGCTGTTCACCGGCGAGATCGAGCACCGCGACAGCCTCGGCAGCCACGCCTTCGTCCGGCCCGGCGAGCTGAACCTCATGACGGGCGGCCGCGGCATCAGCCACTCGGAGGTGTCCACCGCGCGCACCACCGTCCTGCACGGCGTCCAGCTGTGGGTGGCGCTGCCCGGCGAGCACCGTGACGCCGGGCGCGACTTCCAGCACTACGTGCCCGAGCCCGTGCGGATCGACGGGGCGGAGATCAGGGTGTTCCTGGGCTCGCTCGCCGGAGCCGCCTCCCCGGTGCGGACCTTCACGCCGCTGCTGGGTGCCGAGATCGTCCTCGGACCGCGTACGGAGATCGCGCTCGCCGTGGACCCCGCCTTCGAGCACGGCGTGCTCCTGGACAGCGGGCACGTCCGCGTGGCCGGCGCCCCGCTGCGCCCGGCGGAACTCGGCTATGTGCGGCCCGGCCTCGACACTCTGGAGCTCGCGAACGACTCCGACGGCCCGGCTCGGGCGCTCCTGCTCGGCGGCACGCCGTTCGAGGAGGAGATCGTGATGTGGTGGAACTTCATCGGCCGCACGCATGAGGACATCGTCCGGGCGCGGGCGGACTGGGAGGCCGCCTCCGACCGCTTCGGCGCCGTGGAGGGCTATCCGGGTGACCGCCTCGCCGCGCCCGCCCTGCCCAACGCCACCATCAAGCCCCGCGGGAACCCCCCGCGTCCCGCCCCGCCGCTATGACACCGCACGAACCGATCGAGGCCGCCGGGCCCGGTGGGTTGTCCCGGTCGCCTCAGCCGCCGGGCCCGGTGGGCTGGATCGGGGCGCCGTCGCCGTTCTCGGGCAGGTCGCCGCGCTCGACCGGGCTCGGCGGAGGGGCGGGCGTCCCGTCGCCGACGGCCGGCCGGGCGCCCTCCGCCGCCTTCTTCAGTACGGCCCGGTCCACCTGCCCGGCCGGGCAGATCAGCCGCACGTAGTGGTCGGGCCGCACCGCGGCGTACTCCTGCCGGCCCTCGTGCTCGGTGTACCAGCCGTCGCCGTCCCGCTCGCACGTGCCGGCGCACGTGTACGGCCCGCGATCGACCCGCATCTCGACCTGCTTGCCGTCGGGAGCGGTGTAGACGGCGCCGAACCCCTCCTCGTTGACCCCGCCCACCGACTGCTCGGCCAGCTCGTATCCGGGCAGGTCCACCACGTAGATGAGGTCGGGCGCCACGCCCTGCCGGGTGGCCTGGTCGATCACGGCCTGGCTCAGCGCCGAGCCGGAGCCGCAGCCGGACAGCACGACCAGGGCCAGCAGCGCGAGCAACGAACGTAGGGACATGCGCCCAGTGTGCCGCGCGCAGGCGTCATCCAGGTCACGCTGAGCTCAGGGCGTCCTGACCAGCGCCACCAGGTCGTCCCACCGCGCCATGAGCAGCCCGAGAACGGCTCCGAAGACCCCGGCGACCGCGCTGAGCGCCAGGTCGAAGGAGCCGTTGACGAGGGATCCCGCCAGGCCGAGCAGGGCCGCCGCGAGCAGGATCGCGTTGCGTACCAGGTGCGGGACGCCGATCGGCGTCCTGGAGGGGCCGAAGCAGTGGCACGGCACCGCGGCGCCCCTGCGGGTGACCGCGCGGATGGCCAGGGCGAAGCAGCCGAGCAGCCCCGCCGCCAGCGCGAATCCCGCCGTCCCCGCCCAGCGCAGCGGAACGAGGACGAGGACGATCACCGCGGTCTCCGCCACGGTGACGGCCACGGCGGCCGCCGGCACGGCCGCCTTGTCGATCACGGCCATCTCCCTGATCGACTCGACGAACCCGTCCCAGGCTCCGCGGCCGGAGACCTTGCCCGCCAGCGCGAGCGCGAACAGCGTGGCCAGCAGCAGCCTGCCGGCCACCTCGACGTACTGCATGATCGGCCCCTATTCGACGCGTGGAGGCACGGACCCGATGACCGCCACCACGGAGGAGGCGGGCAGCAGGCCGAAGTGCCGGGAGTCCATGCTGCGGTGCGGGTTGTCGCCGAGGACGGCGATCCAGCCCTCGGGGACGAGACCGTCGCCCAGCACGGCGGGCAGCGGCTCGCCTCCGCAGGCGGCCAGCCGCTTGACCAGCAGCGACGGGTCGGCGCCGGGATTGCGCACGACCACGACGTCGCCGGTCGCGCCGGCGGCGCGCCGGGCCAGCAGCCGCTGTCCCGCGTGCAGCGTCGGTTCCATGCTGACGCCCACGACCGTGACCGCGACGAACCGCCTGCGCAGCCACACCAGCGCGGCGACCGTGCCGGCCACGCCCAGCGCGATCCCCATCACGTATCTCATCCGGCGCCCCTCGTACGGGTGAGGGCGGTCCGCTCAGCCACGCGCGGCCGCCGGCCCGCCGTCCGGGCCGTCCGCCCCGACCGGCTCGCGCACCTCGACACCCTCCGGGGCCGTCTCGCTGGGCTGGAGCGCGTGGACCATCACGACCTCCTCGTCGCGAGGACGGAGGGCTGGGTCCACGCCGGGAGCCCAGCCCGTGACCATGTCAGCGTCCGGCGCCTAGCAGGGCGACCAGCCGTTGCACCTGGTGCCGCTGGTGTAGGTGCAGCACCTGCGGACGTAGCACACGTGGTCTTCCTGCTTGTAGTAGTCCGTGCAGCTGTACGCCGCCGCCTTCACCTGGGGAACCAGCCGTGCGACGAGACGGTCACCGAGCTTGTGGAACACCTGCATGAAAGTCCTCGCTTCTGAGAAACGATCCCTGTCCCCCGCAGCCTGACCCGGACGTCTCAGTGATTTCTCAGTGCTTTCTCAATACGCTGACAAACCGGGAGGAGCCAGCCTCTTTTCATTAGGCTTGAGGATCATGATGATTCGGTTGCTCGGACCTGTGGAGCTGGAGCGCGCGGATCAGACCAGACCTGTACGGCCCCCGCAGGCCGCGCTCGCCCTCGCCGCGCTCGCCTGGGAGGCCGGCCGGGTCGTTCCCGTCGAGACGCTGCTGGCCCGGATCTGGGGCGAGCGGATCCCGTCCGGCGCCCGGAACACGCTGTACACGCTCATCACCCACCTCCGCCGTGACGTGCTCGGCGACGACGGCGACGTGCTGCACCGGACCGGCGGCTACCTGCTCGACGTGGACGAGTCCGCCGTGGACCTGGCGCGGTTCCGGCACCTCGCCGAGCGGGCGGCTGCCGCGGAGGATCCCGGGCCGCCGCTGAGCGAGGCGCTGGCCCTGTGGCGCGGCGACCCGCTGACGGGGCTGCCGGGCGAATGGGCCGAGCGGGCCCGGCGGCGCCTGTGCGACGAGCGCAAGGAGATCGTGCTGCGCTGGGCGCGTACGGTGACCGCCGGCGACCCGGCGGCCGCGGTGGCGGCGCTGTCGCCGCTGGCGGAGGATTATCCGCTGGACGAGCTGGTGGCCGCCGCCCTGATCGAGGCGCTCCACGCGTGGGGGCGCACGGCCGAGGCGCTGGCCTGCTTCGCCGGCGTGCGCCGCACGCTCGCCGAGGAGCTGGGCGTCGAACCCGGTACGGCGCTGCGCCGCGTCCATCGCATGCTGCTGCGGGACGGCGAGACGGCCGAGCCCGAGCGCCCGGTCCCCGCGCAGCTGCCCGGCCACCTCGAATGCTTCGTCGGCCGCAAGGCCGAGCTGGACCGGCTGGCCGCCACCGCCGCCGTCTGCGTGATCTCGGGACCACCGGGAGTGGGCAAGTCCTCGCTGGCGCTGCACTGGGCCCACCAGCACCGCGACGACTTCCCCGGCGGGCAGCTCCACGCCCACCTCGGCACCCTCGACCCCGCCGACGGCTCCGCGGTGCTGCCCCGCTTCCTCGGCGCGCTCGGCGTCGCGGAGACGCGGATACCGTCGGGGGTGGAGGCGCAGGTCGGGCTCTACCGCAGCCTGCTGGCCGGTCGGCGGGTGCTCGTCATGCTGGACGACGCGCGCGGCGCCGACCAGGTCGCCCCGCTCCTGGCCACCGCGCCCGGCTGCCTGACGATGATCACCAGCCGCACCGAGCTGCCGTCGCTGTCGGTCACCGCGGGCGCGTCCCTGCTGCACCTGGACGTCCTCTCCGGCCAGGACGCCCACCGCCTGCTGGCCGCCAGGGTCGGCGAGACGCGCCTGGCGGCCGACCCCGAGGCCGCCGAGCTGATCATCGACAGGTGCGGCCGCCTGCCGCTGGCCCTGTCGATCGTGGCGGCGCGGATGGTACGGCGGGCCGACCTGCCGCTCGCCGGGATCGCCGCCGACCTGGAACGGGCGGAGACGGATCTGGAGCCGTTCGCCGACACCGACCCCGCGATCGACCTGCGCGTCGTGTTCGGCCGCTCCTACCGCGACCTGCCCGACGAGGCGGCCCGGCTCTTCCGCCGTCTCGGCAGGCAGGCCGGCCCGGACCTCCCGCTGCGCGCGGTCGCGAGCCTGGCCGCCCTGCCCGTGGAGCGCACGCGGAAGCTGATCGACCACCTCGACCGCGCCAACCTCGTCGAGCTGTCGTCCCTGTCCGCCCTCTCCCCCCACAGCCGCCTGGGCCTGCACGACCTGCTCCGCGCGTACGCCGCCGAGCAGGCCCGCGCCACCGACAGCCGCACTGTCCGGCGGGCCGCCACACGTCGCCTGCTGGACTACTACGTGCACTCGGCCTGCGCGGCCAGCGCCGCCTGCTACCCCCACCGCGAGCGCGTCAAGCCGGACCGGCGCGCCCGTGGCGTCACCGTGGAGCGCTTCGCCGGGCGGGCGGAGGCCCTGCGCTGGTACGCCGCCGAGTCGGTGGCGCTGCCCGCGATGGTGGCGGAGGCGGCCGAGGCCGGGCTGGACCGGCACGCCTGGCACCTGGCCTGGGGGTTCGCCGAGTTCATGCAGCGCACCGGCCCCTGGGAGGAGATCCTGCGCGTCCAGGCGGTGGCACTGGACGCCGCCACGCGGCTCGGCGACCGCGTCGCGCAGGCCTGCTGCCACAGCGGCCTCGCACGCGCCGGCGCCAAGCTCGGTCACGACCAGGAGGCGGTCGCGCACTTCGACCGGGCCATCGAGCTCCACCGCGACCTCGACGAACCCGTCCTGGAGGCGCACCTGCACCTCGGGCTGACCGTCCCGGTCAGCCGGGTGCGGCCCGGCGAGGAGCTCGGCCACGCGCTGCGCGCCCTGGAGCTCTTCCAGCAGGGCGGCGACGCCATCGGCGAGGCGCGGGCGCTGAACAACGCCGGCTGGTGGCGGGCCCAGATCGGGGAGTACGGCCAGGCGCTCGCCGACTGCACGCACGCGCAGCGCCTCCTGGCCGACCTCGGCTACGCCCAGGGCGAGGGGCACGCCTGGGACAGCATCGCGTACGTGCTGGACGCCATGGGGGACCACGCGCGGGCGGTGACCTGCTACGAGCGGGCCGCCGAGCTGTTCAAGGAGTGCGGCGACCCGTACCCCGCCGCGGAGACGCTGGTCCGGCTCGGACGGACGCACGCCGCGGCGGGGAACACGGCGGCCGCGCTGGACGCCTGGGAGCGGGCCGCGCAGTGCTACGACGCGCTCGGGGACACGAAGGCGCAGGCCGTACGCGCCCGGCGCGCGGCCTTGAGCGACCCTGCTCAGGGGTAGCCATGTCGCGCGAGCGTCCTGCGGTAGTGCCGCAGCACGGCCAGCAGGATCGCGACGCCCGCGACCACGGCCAGCCCGTGCTCGGCCAGGGCCACCGCACGATACTCGTACGGCCGGTACACCCCGGGCAGCACCAGCCACGCCAGCTTCCACGCCCCCCACGCGAACAGCGACCCGGAGGCGACGAAACCGGCGGACACGGGCAGCCACAGCGGCACCCGCCGGCCGCTCCCGCGGCTGAGCACCCACCCGCTCCAGCACGCCAGCGCCGCGCACAGCGCGTTGTTGCCGGCGAGCAGCCGCGCGTTGGTGTCCCACCCCGCCGCGCCCGCCAGGTCCAGCCCGGCCGTACCGCCCGCCGCCCAGAACGACCACAGCACGGCCAGCGCCGCCGCCGGGACCAGGAGCCAGCCGCGGCCGGGCCCGGCATCGCGCGGGTCCACCCGCCCCGCGAACGCCCGCGGCCACCGCTCCGCCAGGTAGAGCGGCAGGGCCACGACCAGCCCCACCGCCATCCCGGCGAACCCGATCGTGATGAACACCCCCTCCCACGCCGGCCTGGCCGCGTCGTCAGCCCCCTGGCCGGGCTGGAGCAGGGTGCTGAGCAGCATGTACGGCAGCAGGGACACGAGGAAGCCGCTGCCGAGCCAGGCGGCGGCCAGCACCAGCCGGCCCGGCAGCCGCAGCCCCCACCGCTGCCCCAGGGCCAGCCCGAGGGCGATCCCGGTCAGGGCCATGACGACCGTGACCAGGTTGAGCATCACCCAGCCGGTGGTGCCGTCACGGACCTCCAGCACGACCCATACGATCTTGACCAGCAGGTAGAGCGCCATCGACCCCGCAGCCGCGAAGGCGGCCGCGCGGCGCAGCACGGTGCGGTTGTTGACATCGGCAGGCATACCCCCGAGCCTCCCGCCCCCGCCCCTGCCCGCACCTCCCCGCCAAGTGGGATGCCCCTCCCCCGCCAGGGGGAGGCGGCCGCCCGCAGGCCGGAAGTGCTGGGCGCATAACGTACGAACTGCGGGCGAAACGGCGGAGGTCGGGGAGTCCGCGGTGAAGGCCGGTGCCGGACGTAAGGGAGCCTGCGTGAGTTTCAGCCATTTGTCCCACCTGGAATGCGGCCGTTGCGGAGCCGTGCACGACAGCGAGCGGCCGCAGAACCTCTGCGTGACCTGCGGTTCGCCGCTGCTCGCCCGCTACGACCTCGCCGCGGTCCGTTCCGCGCTGAGCCCGGACGACCTCGCCCGGCGCTCGCCCGACCTGTGGCGCTACCACGAGCTGCTGCCGGTCCGCGACCCGCGGGCGGTGACGACGCTCGGCGAGGGGATGACGCCGTTGCTGCCGATGGCGCGCTACGGCGAGCGCATCGGCCTGCCCCGGCTGCTGATGAAGGACGAGGGGCTGATCCCCACCGGCTCGTTCAAGGCCCGGGGCGCCGCGGTCGGCGTGTCGCGGGCGGCCGAGCTGGGGGTCAAGCGGCTGGCGATGCCGACCAACGGCAATGCCGGCGCCGCCTGGTCGCTCTACGGCGCCCGGGCCGGGCTGACCGCCACGATCGTCATGCCCGTGGACGCGCCGGAGATCACCCGGCGGGAGTGCGTCGCGTCGGGCACGGACCTCTACCTGGTCGACGGCCTGATCAGTGACGCGGGCCGGATCGTCGGGGAGCTGGTCGCGGCTTCGGACGGCGCGGTGTTCGACGCCTCGACGCTGAAGGAGCCGTACCGGATCGAGGGCAAGAAGACCATGGGCATCGAGATCGCCGAGCAGCTCGGCTGGCGGACGCCCGACGTGATCCTCTACCCGACCGGCGGCGGCGTGGGCCTGATCGGGATCCACAAGGCCCTGGACGAGCTGCGCCAGCTGGGCTGGATCTCGGGCCCGCCGCCGCGGCTGGTCGCGGTCCAGGCGGAGGGGTGCGCGCCGATCGTGCGGGCGTTCGAGCGGGGCGAGCGGGAGAGCCGGCCTTGGGACGGAGCCCGTACGGTGGCGTTCGGCATCAACGTGCCCAAGCCGCTCGGCGACTTCCTCATCCTCCAGGCGCTGGCCGAGACGTCGGGGACCGCGGTCGCGGTCACCGACGCCGAGCTGCTGGCCGAGCTGCGGGAGGTCGCGACGCTGGAGGGCGCCTTCGTCTGCCCGGAGGGCGCGGCGGCCTTCGCCGCGGCCCGCAAGCTGCGCGCGTCGGGCTGGATCGGCGCGGACGAGCAGGTGGTGGTGCTGAACACCGGCGCGGGCCTGAAGTATCCGGGCACGGTCCCGGTGGACGCGCCGGTCCTGCCGGTGGACGCCCACCTCACCTGACCGACGGCGAAGGGCCGAGCGGCTGTCTCAGGGCTCGTCGCCGCCCGGCGAGCCGCGGTAGAGGTCGGCGACCTGCCCGGCCAGGGCGGTGAAGAAGCCGGCGAAGCCCAGGACGGCCAGCGCCGCGCCGACGATCACGTCGTTGGTGGTGGCGGCCGTCCACGGCGCGCTCACCGGCTGCTGCCCGGTGACGAAGGGCGCGGCGACCAGCCAGGCGCCGGCCAGGAAGACGAGCGCCAGGCCGGCCATGCCGAGTTTCCTCACGCCCGCACCTCCCCTTGTCCGGCCTGGTCGGCGGCGAGCGCGGCGACCAGGGGCTTGAGCAGGGCGTGCAGCTCCTCGACCGAGGGCACGGCCGGGTGCTCGGGAGCGGCGGGCGGGCGGCGCGGGGCCAGCACCCCGTCGTCGCGCAGCCGGGCGCGCCAGGAGGCGGCCCAGGCCGCTGCCGTGACGAGGGCGATCAGGCAGACGCCCGCTCCCGTCGCGAGGTCGATCGTACGGGGATCGCCCTCGTGACCCAGCGCGAACGGGGCCAGCAATAACCACCCTCCGGCGACCAGCGCGGCGGCCGAGGTGACGAGTCCGGCGAGGTGACGGATCATGGGTTTCCTTTCGACTGGATGGCGGCCAGCAGCAGCCTGCCGGCCAGCGGCCGGAGCACCTGGCGCGCGGCGCTCCTCGCCCGCGCGCGCTCGTCGCCCGCCTGTTCCGCCGGGACGAGCGCGGAGGCGGCGGCGACGAGCCGGGGCGAGGCGTCGCGCTCGATGCGTTCGGCCAGCCAGGTGAGCGCCACCCCGGCCAGGGCCAGGACGAGCGGCGGCAGCGGTGGTTCGGCGGCGCCGCGCAGCGGGACCTCGCGCAGCACGAGCGCCAGCAGCAGGCTGAGCACGGCGAACGGCACGGCCCACAGGTAGACCGCCTGCACGGCGTCGGTGAACGCCTCCAGCAGGCGGTGCAGCTCCGCGGGCGGGATCCGTTCCAGCACCGCGGGGTCCGCGGGCACGGTGCGCACCCCGGCGCTTTCGAGCGAGCGCGCCTGCACGGTGCCGAACAGGGCGGTGCCCATCGCGCCGCCCAGCGTGCGGAAGAACGCGATCGCGCTGGAGGCGACGCCGATGTCGCCCCGGCGTACGGCGTTCTGGGCGACGATCAGCGGGACCTGGATGAACAGGCCCATCCCCAGCCCGACCACCACGGTGCAGGCCAGGAGGACCGGCATGGAGGTGTCGGCCTCGACCCGGCTCAGCAGCCAGAGCCCGGCCGCCAGCACCGTGGCACCCGCGATGGGGTGGATCTTGTAGCGCCCGGTGCGGGACACGAGCCGGCCGGAGAAGGTGGAGGCGACGATGATGCCGATGGTGAGAGGGACCAGGGCGAGGCCGGAGCCGGTGGCGCTCTCGCCCTTGACGATCTGCAGGTAGCCGGGCAGGTAGACGACGGCGCCGAACATGGCGACGCCGCTCAGCAGGGCCAGGCCGGAGGAGACGGCGACCAGCGGGTCGCCCATCAGCCGCGGCGGCAGGATCGGCTCCGACGCCCGATGCTCCCAGGCCACGAACGCGGCGGCCAGCACCAGCCCGGCCCCCGCGAGGCCGGCGATCTGCGGCGAGGCCCAGTCGTAGGTCTGGCCTCCCCACACGGTGACGAGGAGCACGCAGCAGACGGCCGCGACGAGCAGCGCCGCGCCGAGGTAGTCGATGCGGTGCGACAGCCGCCGGGCCGGCACGCGCAGCGCGACGGCGATGACCGCCATGGCGACCACCCCGAGGGGGAGGTTGATCCAGAAGATCCAGCGCCAGCTCGCGTGATCGGTGAAGAACCCGCCCACCAGCGGCCCGGCGACGCTGGCCAGGCCGAAGACGCCGCCGAACATGCCCTGGTAGCGGCCGATCTCCCGGGGCGGCACCACGTCGGCGATGACCGCCATGGCCAGCGCCATCAGCCCGCCCCCGCCCAGCCCCTGCACCCCGCGGAAGGCGATCAGCTGGGCCATGTCCTGGGCGACGCCGCAGAGCACCGAACCGACCAGGAAGATGACGATCGCGCTCAGGAAGATCCGCTTGCGGCCGTAGAGGTCGGAGAGCTTCCCGTAGAGCGGGGTGCCCGCCGTCGAGGCCAGCAGGTACGCGGTGACCACCCACGACAGGTGGTCGATGCCGCCCAGCTCGCCGACGATGCGCGGCAGCGCGGTGGCCACGATCATCTGGTCCAGCGCCGCGAGCAGCATGGCGAGCACCAGGCCCGTCATCACCAGACGGACCTGACCCCTGGTCAAGCTCACCGGACCCCTCCCCTTACGACTACGTAAGTCTCCCATGACGACTACGCACAGCGACGAAGACCTTACGGAGAGATGCGGGGCGATGCAGGGAGAACCCACATATTGGAGCTCCGATCAACCCAACCGGCCGCGAGCGCTCGCGTGCGGGGCCCGGACGAGATGTGGCACAGTACGGTGCAAACAAGATCGGAAGGTATTACACCGTGACAGTTCCCCTCGCCGCGTTGATGCT
Organism: Nonomuraea phyllanthi; assembly: GCF_006334985.2. Classification (GTDB taxonomy): domain Bacteria; phylum Actinomycetota; class Actinomycetes; order Streptosporangiales; family Streptosporangiaceae; genus Nonomuraea; species Nonomuraea phyllanthi. Next base: position 176,891 of record NZ_VDLX02000006.1, on the reverse strand, counting down.
GACCTCCTTACTCGCCGCCCCCTCCGCCGCCCTTCCCGCGTGCCCGCAGATCTTCGCGCACGGCGGCTACCCCACCGGCGCCAACGCGTGGGAGCGGGACCAGGTGCGCCAGCCCAACAACCCCAAGGCCATCCGCCAGTACAAGTCCTGGGGCGCGTCCGGGGTCGAGGCCGACCTGCAGCTCACCAAGAACGGCACCAAGGCCGTCATGTGGCACAACACCTCGACCTGGGGGTTGACAGGGACGAAGAAGCCCGTCACGGAGATCTGGTGGGCGGCCGGCTCCACCGCGCTCAAGGGCCGGACCATCACGCGCGGCCCGTTCAAGGGCGAGACCGTCCACACCTTCCGCGAGTGGCTGGCCGCGATGAAGTCGGCCGGCATGGTGGGGCTGGTCGAGATCAAGACGGAGGCGCGGCAGTCGCTGCTCAGCTCCACTGCCTCGATCAGGACGCGGGCGTGGGCCGAGGTGCTCGACCCCGTCAAGGAGCGCTACCGGTCGCAGGAGATCATCCTGTACTCCCACGACAGCGCGATCGCCGCCGAGCTGCGGAAGCGGGTCAGCGCCGCCGGCATGACGCGGGTGCTGAGCGGCGGTCCCATCTGGCCCGAGGTCACCAAGTGGGAGGAGCCGCCTCCCTCGTGGAAGCTGAACGAGAACGCGTGGAAGTCGGCGCTCCAGAGCGGCGCCAAGCGGGTGGCCACCGACTACACGTCCCAGTTCAGCACCTGGCTCAAGGGCAGGTGCCAGTGACCGGAGGCGGGATCACGGGCCGCCTTCCCGGTAAAGCCAGCTGACGGCCGGCAGCCGGTCCTTCGTCACCCGGAGCACGATGTCCTGGCCGTCGATGCCGCCGACCTGCTCCCAGGTGACGTAGCGGGTGTTCCGGTGCAGGGCCCGCAGCACCTTCCTGACCAGCCAGGGGCCCTTGACGGCCGGGCCGCGCTCGTACCCGAACAGCCGCCCGGTGTGGCGGGTCACGACGATGAGCCCGGCCACCCGGAAGGCGTGCTGGACCTGCCGGAGCATCGGCCCGTCCTGGACCAGCCGCACGTCGGCGACCTGCCCGACGACCTCGCCGGCGCTGTCGACGACGGGCCGGGCGATGAGGTCACTCATTCTCATGCCGGGCTCCCGGGATGGGTTCGACGAGGTGGGTGCGGACCCAGTGCTCGAGGGCGGGCGGTTCGAGGTCGCCGCCGACGTGCACCGCGCCGGCGATGCGGCTGACGTGCTCCATGGGGATGCGCGGCGGCGCCGTGGCGCCGAGCAGCCGCGCCGCGCCCGCCATGAGCCTGCCGAGCACCCCGCCCACGCGTGGCCCGAGCGCGAGCGGGCCCATCAGGATCGCGGTGACGTACGGGCGGCCGTCGTCGTCGAGGGCCAGCTCCAGGTCGTCCACCTTGCACACGAGGCGGCCGTCGCGGGCGCGCACCACCTGCCGGTCGAGCAGGTGCAGCTGGGCGTGCACGACGCGGGCCGCGGTCATTGGCCCGCCTTCGTGGCCAGCATGAGCGGGATGGCCGCGATCGACACGACGATAAGAAGGATCATGAAAGCCGTCCCCAGGGTGTTGGAGAACCTGCCGTTGACCTTGTCCTGCATGTAGTCGCGATCGTTGGCGATCAGGAGGACCGGCAGGTACGTCAGCGGCAGCGCCGCCGCCGCGAACACCAGCGAGTACTCCGTCACCATGATCGGATCGATGGTGGTCAGGACGAGCGCGGTCGCCACGATCACCACCACGAGGATCGTGGCGTGGAAGCGGGCCGCCTCGCGCGGGCGTACGAACTTGCCCCACTGCCAGCCGAAGTACTGGCTCAGGCTGTAGCCGGACGACAGCGCGACCTCCAGGGTCGCGCCGAAGGTGGCCGCGAAGACGCCCAGGATCACCAGGGCGAGCCCCACCTGCCCGGCCCCGAGCGCGACGGGCAGCACCATCTGGCCCAGGCTGTCCACCTGCACGTGCGCCGGCAGGAACACCGTGGCCGCGCACGCGGCGATGGCCAGCGACAGCAGCCCGCCGAGCGGGAAGCCGACCAGGACGTTCGCCCGCGCGACCGACAGGTCACGACGGGTCCACTTCTCCTCCACGCCGCCGGAGGAGAAGAAGAACACCTCGTACGGCGTCATCGCCCCGCCCAGCAGCGCGATCGCGTAGTAGAAGTAGGTCGGCAGCCCCTCGTCCCGAGGCGGCGCGGGGCGGGTGGCCTGCTCCCACAGCTGCCCCCAGTCCGGGCCCAGCTGCCATAAAGCGACGATGAAGATCACCAGGGCCAGCCCGGCCAGCCCGAAGACCCGCTCCAGCGTCTCGAACTTCACCCGCCACATCACCAGCCAGGCCGCGAACGCCACGGCCGGCACCCACACCAGGTAGTCGACGCCGGTCGCCAGCTCCAGGGCCAGCGCCGCGCCGCCGATCTCGGCCGCCACCGTCAGCGCCAGGATGAGGAACGACGCGCCCAGGTTCACCAGGCCGGCCCTGGGGCCGAGCCGCTCGCGCACCAGGTCGAACACGGCGCGCCGGGACACCGCCGCGATCCGGCCCGACATCTCCGCGAACACGCAGATGCCGAGCACGCCCAGCAGCACCACCCACGCCAGCGACATCCCGAACCGCGAGCCCACCAGGGCGTTGGCGACGAGGTCCCCGATGTCCACGAACCCGCCGATGGCGGTCAGGATGCCCAGCGTGATGCCCAGGAACTTCTTCATCCGTGCTCTTCCTGGAACCGCCGCAGGGTCCGGCCCAGGCCGGCCAGCTCGCGTACCGCGCCGGCCGGATCCGCCACCCGGTCGCGCCTGACCTCCGTCAGCAGCCCGGCCACCGCCTTCTCGGCCCGCTCGGTGACCTCCAGCAGCCGCTCCCCCAGCCGCCGCGCCCGCTCCGACGGCGGCTGCACCCCGCCGAACTGGTCGTTGACGCCCTGCACCTGCTCGGCCGCGCCGGTCAGCAGCACTTTCAGGTACGGCCGGGTCAGCCGCCCGTCACCGCCGACCGCCAGCCGTACGGCCTCGACCGCCGAGCCGACCGCCTCCGCCGACTCGGCCGCCTTCAGCTCGTAGTCGCGGTCGTTCCACGCCGGGCTGGAGCATCCCGCCACCAGCGCCACGGCCAGCCCGGCCGCCCATCGTCGCCTCATGTGCGCCGCCGCAGCAGCACGTACGCGAGGCCGCCGAGTAAGGCGAGATACTGCGCCCAAGCCACCAGCAGGACAAGCCCTTCGTCCATCATGACCATGAACTGCCCGGGCCGGACGCGGTCAGTCGCCCGTGGCGGGGCGGGAGCGGTCAGGGGGTGACGGCGCGGGACAGGAGCCGCTGCAGGAGGCCCTGCTCCTCGGAGGAGAGCGGGGCCAGCGGGGAGTCCTCGGAGAGCAGGGTGAGGAGGCGTTCGCGCTGCTCGGCGCCCTTGGCGGTCAGGACGAGCTGCTTGGCGCGGCGGCTGGTGGGGTGGGGGTGGCGTTCGAGGTAGCCCTGCTCTTCCAGGCGGTCGGCGACGAAGGTGGCGTTGGACGGCTCGCAGCTCATCCGCTCGGCGAGCTCGCGCAGGGTCATGGGACGGGACAGCTCGCGGAGCGCGACGCCCTGCGACGCCGTGAGACCGAGGGTGGCCGCGCGGACCCGGAGGTGCGCCTCGATCTGCTTGGCCAGGCCGTTGACCAGGCCGCAGAGCTGCCGGTCGGCCTGAGCCTGCGTCTCGCGCTCGTCGATCATGCCTCCATTCTACTCCAGCTCGAACATTTGCAATTAGAATGATTGCAGTTGTAATGTCCTGCCGGTGCCGCCGGACCGGCGGCGTCCCCTGAGTGCGAGGCAGGCATCGTGACCACTGATTTCGACCGCGCGCGGCTGAGCCGCGCGCCGCTCGCCCGTTCGCTCCGGCTGGGCGACCTGACCGTCACCTACGTCCCGGACGGGCTCGTACGGCTCAAGCCGCGCGGCTGGCTTCCCGCCGCCACCGCCGCCGACTGGGCCGCCCACCGCGAGCACCTCGACGAGGACGGCTTCCTGGTCGCCGGCATCGGCGGGCTGCTCGTGGAGCGCGGCGACCGCGCCCTCCTGATCGACACCGGTTTCGGGCCCGAGTCCCTTCCCGACGACCCGGCCAACCCCTTCATCGGCCGGTTGTACGGCGGCGACCTGCTCGACAACCTGCGGCTGCTCGGCCGGGAGCCACGCCGGATCGAGACCGTCGCCATCACCCACCTGCACACCGACCACCTGGGCTGGGCCTGGAGCCCCGCGCCCGGCACCGGCGCACCGCCGTTCGCGCACGCCGCCCACGTCGTCGCGGCGCCCGAATGGGAACGGCGTGACCTGGCCGTCGAGGGCGGGGCGAGCGAGGAACGCCTGGCCGTCTTCGCGCCCCGGGTGCGTACGGCCGAGGACGGCGAGGAGATCTTCCCCGGCGTCCGGGTCTCGTACGCGGCCGGGCACACCATCGGCCACACCACCTACGTCATCACCGGCGGCGATCGGCGGCTCATCGCGTTCGGCGACGCCCTGCACGCCCCGATCCAGGTCGGCCGTCCCGAATGGTCCTGCGGAATCGACCACGACCCCGCCGAGTCCGCCGTGCACCGCCGCCGCCTGGTGGAGGAGCTGGGCCGGCCCGGCACCATCGGCTACGGCAACCACTTCGCCGACGTGGTCTTCGGCCACGCCGAGCCGGGCCCCGGCGGCCGGTTCCGCTGGGTCCCCGTCGCCTCCCAGGTGCCCGCGGGCCTTTCGGCATAATGCCGATCGATGAAACGCGAGCTCGGTGCCCAGGCAGGTCCGGCGGCGCGGGGGCGGCGTCCCGCGCACGGTGAGCCGGTCGTGGATCGCGCGCTGTCCCTGCTCGCCGTCTTCGACGAGCACCGGCGCTGGCTCACCCTCGGCGAGCTGAGCCGGCTCAGCGGCATCCCGACGAGCTCGGCGTTGCGGCTGGCCTCGCGCCTGGTGGCGTGGGGCGCGCTGGAGCGCGCGGAGGACGGGCGCTACTGCGTGGGGCTGCGCCTGCTGGAGGTCGCCTCGCTGGCCCCGCGCGGTCACGGGCTGCGGCAGGTGGCGCTGCCGTACATGACCGACCTCGCGTCCGTGACGCGGCAGCACGTGCTGCTCGGCGTGCGTGACGGGCTGCGGGCGACGCTGGTGGAGCGGCTGTCCGGGCACGCGGCGACCCCGGTGGCCTACCGCATCGGCGGGCACGTGCCGCTGCACTCCACGGGGATCGGCTGGGTGCTGCTGGCGTTCGCGCCCCAGGACGTACAGGAGGAGCTGCTGTCCCGGCCCGTCAACCGCGAGCCGGACAACCGGCCCATCGCACCGGCGGCGTTGCGGCGCGCGCTGGCGACGGTCCGGAGGGAGCGGCTGGCGATCTTCCGCCGCCGGGACGCCGAGCCGCTGGTGTCGGTGGCCGCCCCGATCTGCGGGGCGGGCGACGAGGTCGTGGCCGCCGTGAGCGTGCTGCTGCCCGAGCGGGCCGCCCAGCCGCGCCGCCTGGCGCTGGCGGTGCAGACGGCGGCCCAGGGCATCTCCCGCGAACTGGGCGCGACCCCGACCCCGGTGTGACCCCTCAGCGTCCTGCCGCGGCCCGGCCGGGCTCGGACCGTGCCGGTTCGCCGATCACCTGGGCCAGGAGCCCGTCGGGGTCCTCGACGCGGTCGCCGCGCCAGGCGATGTGCTGGTCGGGCCGGACGAGGACGAGATCGGCGCCGTACCGGGGACGCAGGAGGGGCGGCCCGGCGAGATCCACCACCTCCAGCGGCACCGACCGCCGGGCGGCGGCGCCGGACAGGGCCGTGCCGTCGGCCTCGGGCGCCAGCCGCAGCAGGGTGAAGCCGTCGCCGAGCAGGTCGTAGATCGAGCGCCCGTCCGGCAGCCAGGCGTGCGGCAGCCGGGCCCCGGGATGGCCGGACGGCGTGAAGGTCTCCAGCACCGGCGCGGGCAGCGGGAGGCCGTCGGGGACGACGGCGGGCGAGTCGCGGTAGTCGTAGCCGAGGACGAGGCCGAGACTGTGGAACTCGCTGTTCTTGACCCGCAGCCGCCGTGCGAGGTCGGCCCGGAACGCCGTCCCGGCCTCGTCCTCGCCGTCGAGCAGGCCGTCGGCGAACGACGGCGCGAGGAACGCCTCCTGGCCGGCAGCCGCGTCGATGGTGCGCTCGGCGACGGGACGGCGTTCCGGCTCGTAGGTGTCCAGCAGGGAGGCCGGAGCCCAGCCCCGCAGCACGGCCGCCAGCTTCCAGCCGATGTTGACGGCGTCGCCGACGCAGGTGTTGAAGCCGTGCCCACCCCACGGCGGGTTGAGGTGCGCCGTGTCGCCGACCAGGAACACCCGCTGCCCCCGGTAGCGGTCGGCGAGCAGCATGCGGGCCGACCACGGGTCGGTGGCCAGCACGGTGACGTCGATGTCGGCGCCGACCAGGACGCGGACGAGCTTGGCGGGGTCGGCGGCATCGGGGTCGTCGATGCCCTGCGCGATCGCCCACCAGGTGCCGTCGAGGTCGAGCCGGCCCATCAGCCCGCCGACCTCGGCGCCGATGACCCAGTAGTGCACGCCGGTGGCGCAGAGCGGTTCGCTTTCCAGCGCGGGCGCGCGGAAGGTGATGCTGATGTTGGGCAGCGCGCCCGAGGATCCCTCGTAGCGCGCGCCGATGGCGGCCCGGCTGACGCCGGCCGCGCCGTCGGCGCCCAGCAGGTACTGGGCGCTCATCTCGTGGCGGGCGCCGTCCGGGGCTTCGAGGGTGGCGCGCACCTCGTCGGGGCCGTCCTCGATCGCCGTGACCCGCCACCCCATCAGCAGCCGTACGGCGGGCAGCCGGGCCGCCGCGTCGCGCAGCACCCGCTCGACCACCGGCTGGGCCACCTGCTGTCCCGGCTCCGCGTACTCCTCCCGCCGGTCCACCGTGAGCCCGAACGCCCCGCGGAAGCGGGTGATCTCGTGCCCGAACAGCCCCGTGCAGAAGACGACGTCCTGCGCGTAGCTCACCGGCAGCGAGCTGGCCGCGCGCAGCTCCTCGGCCAGCCCCCAGCGCCGCAGGTGCTCCATCGTGCGGATGCTGGTCGTCTTGGCCCGTGGCCGCAGCGGGTCGAGCGTCGTGCGCGGCTCGACGACCGTCACCTCGATGCCGCGCCGGCCCAGCTCGATCGCCGCGGCCAGGCCGCTGGGACCGCCACCGGCGATCAGCACCGGGACCCGGCCGCTCATGACCGCTCCCCGGCGGACACGATGGGGGTGCGCAGCACGCCGAGCCGGTCGACCTCGACCTCGACGACGTCGCCCGGCCGCAGGAAGCGGGGCGGGGTGCGGACGTAACCGACGCCCTCGGGGGTGCCGGTGGCGATCACGTCTCCCGGCTCCAGGGTCAGGACGCGGCTGATCCGGGACAGCAGCTCGCCGACGCCGAAGATCATGTCGCGGGTGTTGCCGTCCTGGACGGTCTCGCCGTTGACCCGGGTGCGTACGGCCAGCCCGTCCGCCAGGTCGCCGGCCTCGTCCGCGGTGACGAGCGGGCCGATCGGGCCGCTGCGGTCGGCGTTCTTGCCGAGGGTCCACTGCGAGGTGAGCTTCTGCGCGACCCGCGCGGTGAGATCGTTGAACGCGGCGTACCCCAGGACGCCGCCCGCGGCCGTCTCCTCGTCCACGTCGGCCAGCCGCCGCCCGACGACGACGGCGACCTCGCCCTCCCAGTCCAGCCCCGGCTCGCCGGGCGGGACCGGCACCGGCGTGCCGCTGACCGACAGCGACGCCACCCAGCGGCCGAAGATCGTCGGATGCTCGGGCGGCGTGAAACCGCCTTCGGCGGCGTGTGCCCGGTAGTTCAGCCCGACGCAGATGACCCGGGCGGACGGCGGCACGGGCGGCGCGAGCTCGGCCTCCGCCGCGGGCCGCGATCCGGTCTCGATCAGGCGCGCCTTCGGCAGCCACCCGTCGAGGTCGGCGTAGAACTCGCCCACCTCGGCGACGGGGGTCAGCCGGTCGCCGACCTGCACGGCGACGTCGACGCGCCGGCCGCTGCGAACGCCCACGAGTTTCACGCGCTCTCCCCCAGCCGAACGAGCCGGACGTCGAAGACGAAGTCGGCGAACGGGGCATCGACGCCCAGGCGCGCGGCGCGTGCCGGGTCGTGGTCGGTCAGGGGGGTCACGATGAGCTCCTCTTTCACGGCGAACGCGGCGTCCGAGCCCAGGTACTCGTCCCCGGCGACGAAGACGTGCGTCGTCACGGGCCGGTGGCCTGGGGCCTCGACACGATAGTGGATGTGGGCCGGGCGCATCGGATGCCGCCCGAGCGCGTGCAGCAGGCCGCCCACCGGGCCGTCGGTCGGCACGGGATAGCTGGACGGCACGACGCTGCGGAACCAGTAGCCGCCGTCCTGGTCCGTGGTGAACAGGCCGCGCAGGTTGCCCGCCTCCTGCGCCGGGTCCTGGCTGTCGTAGTGGCCGGCGTCGTCGGCCTGCCAGATGTCGACGGTGGCGCCCGCGATCGGGTTGCCGTCGGTGTCGCTGACCCGGCCGCGCACGACCATCACCTGCCCGCGTTCCCGCTCGGGGCCGGTGGCGATCCACGCGCCGTTCTCGCGCGGCGGTGCGGCGGCGTGGAACGGGCCCTCCACGGACGACGGCGTGGCGCCGGCCGGGCCCGCGTGGTTGACGTCGTCCACCGCCGAGGTCAGCCCGAGCATGTCGGACAGCAGGATGAACTCGTTGCGCTGCGGGGTGCAGGTCTGCCCCGTCCGCACCAGGAAGTCGATCCCGGCGAGCCACTCGGCCTCGGTGGGCCGCGTCTCGCGCACGAACGCGTGCAGGTGGCCGACCAGGGAGGTGATCAGGTCGCCGAGCCGGGGGTCCTTGCTGTCGACCTTGCCGAGGACGTCGGCCAGCAGGGCGTCCAGCCGATCGTCGAGCTCTCCTGGCCGGTCGGAGCGCTTGTGGGTCATCGGTCTCCTGTGCGTCGGGGCAGCGTGGCGGCGCCGTACGGCTGTGGCGGGGACGGCGCCGCACGGCGCGAAGGCCGTGACGCCGACCTTACCGATCATCGAGGACGCCGATCGCACGGTCCAGGCCCATGCCATTGAGCGGAACGGCGACCCCGGCACGCGGATCCCGCGCACGCGTCAGGACGCGAGGCGCTCCCGCAGCAGGGCGAAGAACGTGTCGCCGCGGACGATCTCGAACGGGTCCCCCAGGAGGCCGGCGAGCTCGGCGATGTCGGCCGGCGTCCAGTTCCAGGCGTTGACCGCGCCGGCGATGAACAGCGGCTCGCTCCCGTCCCACCCCTCGATCCGCCGCACCAGCGTGTCGCGGTACTCCCGCGCCCTGCCCTGCGGCGAGAGATTGCCGATCACGGGCAGGCCCGCCGGGTCGATCAGCAGGTCGCCGGTCTCCCACGACTGGATGAGGCCGCGAACGGGGGTGTCGCACCGGTACGCGGCGGCGACGCGCTCGTCGAAGGCCACCCAGCCGTCGCCCTCCGGCTTGCGGTGGTTGTAGGCGTAGGCGATGTCCATGCCGGTGCGGCGCAGGAAACGCCCGGTGAGCTCGGTGTACGCGCGCAGCGCCGCCGCCGGCCACGACCCCGGGTAGGTGTAACCGGCGCCGGACGGGCCGGCGATGAGCAGGTCGTTGGCGGTGGCCGTGCGCTGGTAGTAGGCCAGCAGCGCGGGCCCGATCTCGGCCAGCAGCGGGCTGACCGTCCAGTTGACCGGCACGCCGCCGCGCGCGGGGTCGTCCCAGATCTCGCGCATCCGGCGCTGGCAGTACTGGATGTTGTCGCCCTCGCCGACCGTGAGCGTAAGGTGGACGCGGTCGCGCAACCGGGCCGGCGGCCGCCGGCGCACCTGGTCGGAGATCCGGGCGCGGACCCCGGCGTGGACGGTGGCGTTCATGTAGTAGTCGGCGGGGACCACCTCGACGCCGTGCTGGGAGGCGCGGTCCACGCCGCCCCACTCGCCGGCCACGTCGTTGGAGAACCAGCCCGCGTACGGCGTGGCGGGCTCGACCCGGCCGAAGATCTCGTCGAGCAGCTCCCCGGTCGCGCCGCTGGGCGGCAGCCAGAACACCATGGCCCTGGTCGCCACCACGTAGTCCCGGAAGTAGGGGAACGGCTCGACCCGCGTGGGCGCGGTGGTGGTGGCGGTGACCAGGTACTGGTTCCACAGGTCGACCTCGACGAGCAGTTGCCGGGCGCCCTCGGGGGCGGTGAAGCGGTAGACGAAGTAGTTGCCGCCGTCGGCGAAGCGGTTGGCGTCGCCGCCGATGGCGGAGTTGAGGCCGTCGAACAGGTAGGGGGCCTCGGCGTCCGTGCCGGGGGTGAACGCCGCGATCTGCGTCCCGTCGGCGCTCACCTTCACCGAGCCGACCGACGCGCCCCAGCCGTCGTCGCCGAGCGAGTCCTGGAAGCGCAGGTAGACGCCGTCCTGGGCGGTCGCCAGCTCCTGGCTCAGGTCGAACGTGCGCACCGCCCGGTTGGAGGAGTCGCGGACGCGCTCGGTCTCCCGCGCGATCTCGCGCCATTGAACGCCGTCCACCCGCACGGTCCTGGTGGGCGGCAGCCCGGCGAGCAGCGTGTGCGTGCACCGGGGGAACAGGTGGTCGAGCTGCCAGCGGTACGTGGCCAGGACGTCGGCGGGGTCGAACCGGCCGCGCAGGTCCACGACGGTACGCAGGCCGTGCGCGGCGGCCTGCTCGGCGGTGGCGGCGACGGCGTTCTCCAGCCCGGCCAGCGTGGTGGCGACGTTGACCGAGTCTGGGACCCCGGGATCGTGCAGGATCGCGCCGCGCACCTCGGAGCGGTACCGGGCCACCAGGTCGAGGGGGCGGTCGTGGCGGGTGACGGCCGCGCCGGTGCTGGACAGCCAGCGCTCGTCGTGGCCAGCGGCGTCGTAGCCGAAGTAGAGGCGCGGGCGGCGGCGGTTGACGACGCCCTGGAGGGTGGTCAGGAGCAGCTGGTCGTCGCCGTGGAGGGTGCTGACGTCGGCGACGTCGAGGTGGGCGGGACGGCCGAAGTTCGGCAGGAGGGGGGCGGCGGGGCGGGTTCTCGCGGCGGCGGGGTCATGGAGGGTGAGGCCGAGGCCGCCGGCCGCGAGGACCACGCCGTTCGCCCGGAGGAAACTGCGTCGTGACACCATCAACGATCTCCGCTCCTCGTGGGGGGACAAGGATTGACACCGCTGTCAAATCTCCCCGAACGTAACAACATGACGTGATGTTGTCCATGGTGTAAAAGCCGCCCGGCAGGCGGTCAGCTGAGGGAGCCGCGTTACCGGGGCAGTGCGCCGGTCAGAGCCATCGGACGCGCCCGCGGAAGCGGTCGAGGAACAGCCCGTTGCGCTCGTCGCCGTCCGGCGCGTTCCCGCTGCGCCAGATCTCGGGGACCGTGCCGCGCTCGGCCAGGTCGGCGATCGCCGCGGCCATGACCGCGTTGAGCGCGTACGCGTTGGCGAACGTCGAGATCGCGCCGACCCGCTCCGGAACCCCCTCGATCTCCAGGACGGCGTCACCCACCGGCACCTTCGTGTCGATGTGCACGTCGACGAGGTCGTGCAGGTTGCGCTTGGTGGGGTGCCTGGCCGGGTGGCCGGGCTCGGTCCGCTCGGCGTGCTCCCTGGAGGAGACGCCGATCACGGTGACGCCGCGCTCGCGGGCGGTCAGCGCGGCGTCGATGAGCGCGGCGTTGATGCCGTAGGCGTTGACCAGGATGAGCAGGTCACCCGCGCCGAGCCGGTTGTCCTCGATGACGACGCGGCCGTAGCCGGGGGTGCGCTCCATGGCCATCGAGCGCAGCGCGCCGCCCGACAGCAGCGTGCCCTCGTCGAGGATCGCGCTGACGTTGACCAGGCCGCCGGCGCGGAAGAACACCTCCTGCGCGGCGAGGTTGGAGTGCCCTCCCGGGCCGTAGACGTAGATCAGCCGGTCGGTCCCGTGCCGGGTGAGGTGGCCGGCGATGAGCGCCGCCGCCTCCTCCACGGCGCCGGCCTCCTCGGCCTCGATCCTGCCGATCAGGCTCACGACCTGCTCGGCGTACGCCCGCATGAGCGGCGCGTGCCGTCCGTTCCGCACCCGAAAGGCTCCTCATGACCGATGAAATCGATTGCAGGCATTCAAGACCACGGCCGGACCCCGGTCAAGGGGCCGGCCGGCCTCCGCTAGAGCAAGGTGATGTTCTTCTTCTGGCTGATCGGCACCACGCCCTTGGGCAAGGTGTCATAACTCCTGTTCGCGCCGGCGCCGCCGCTGCTCACCTCTCCGGTTCCCAAGGCCGCCGCGGCGGCCGGGTTCGCGTCGAAGAGAAACAGCCTGAAGGCGGACCGGTCCTTCGCGTCGTGGCCGACGTGCAGCGGCCCGCAATCGACGGACTCCTCGACGACCGAGCACATGGCGGCCTGGATGATCCAGGGACCGCCCGCCTCGTTCTGGTAGCCCAACCAGAGAGAGTGGCCATCGGAAACAGGCCTGTTCAGCTTGATGTCGACGCGCTCGCCTCGCTTGAACTTCTGCCCGTCCGCGGGCGCCTGGATCTCGGCCACGGGTGCGGGCCTGCCGGCGATGAGCTGCCACTGTGCCACGGCCGCGGAGGAGAGGCACAGCACGAAGATGGTGCCCACCAGCACCAGGCGCGCTTTCGTGGTCCACTTCTTCCTGATGGGCGGGACCTGATTCACGAGATAGCCGATGAGGGCCGCGACAATGGCGCCCAGTGCGTAGAGAACGACGGTCATGTGTCCCCCTCCGTCCATGCGCGGGCGCGGCGGTGAAACCGCCGCACCCGGGCGGGCCGATAGCGCGATGTCGCTTACCACCCCCGTGGCACCCTTCGGTGCGCCATTCAGCGCCGCGCTGCCGGGAATGCTGACACGCCGGCCTGGCGCCCGACCAGGTAAAAGGCCACACAACAGGTACGGCACGGACCTTCCCACCCCCCGGCGGCCCGCCGGTCGAGGAGCGCTGCCATCTCCGCGACCACCTCCCGAACCGCCGGGCTCCACCAGTCCGGCCCTCAGGGAGGCGGGCCGTGGCGGGCACGAGCAACCGGGCCAGGACGGGCGCGAGCAAGCGGGCCAGGACGGGCGCGAGCAAGCGGGGCCGCGCCGGCCGTGATCACGTTCACCGCTGGCTCTGCGTGACGACGTCTTCACGGATGACAGGGCGAGACCGTATCGTGTCAGGATGAAGGTCGAGATCACTTGGCCGCCCTGGCGGGCGGGAGCCGGTCCACCCGCGATCCCGTAGTCCCATCCCATCGCAGCCCCCGCGGCTGACGCACGAGGAGGAACCCCCGTGGCTCAGATCAGTCCCTCCAGTCCGGCCGAGACCGGCGACACCGGCCAGCCCAGCCTGAAACGGGTGATGGGGCCGGGCCTGTTGCTGCTGTTCATCGTCGGCGACATTCTCGGCACCGGTGTCTACGCGCTGACCGGCCAGGTCGCCGGTGAGGTGGGCGGCGCCGCGTGGCTGCCCTTCGCCATCGCGTTCGTGGTCGCGCTGATCACGGCGTGCTCCTACCTGGAGCTGGTCACGAAATATCCGGAGGCGGCGGGCGCTGCCCTGTACGTCCACAAGGCCTTCGGCAAGCATTTCCTGACCTTCCTGGTGTGCTTCGCCGTGATGTGCTCGGGCATCACCTCGGCCTCGGCGGCCTCGCGGGCCTTCGCCGCCAACCTGGCCACCGGCCTCGGCCTCGACGCCGGCAACGGCCTCATCCTGGTGATCGCCCTGCTCTTCATGCTCCTGGTCCTGGCCGTCAACCTGCGGGGCGTCGGCGAGAGCGTCAAGATCAACGTCGTGCTCACCGCGATCGAGCTGTCGGGCCTGCTCCTCGTCATCGTGGCCGGCCTCTACTTCATCTTCGGCGGCCAGGCCGACTTCTCCCGCGTCGTCGCGTTCGAGACCCCTTCCGACAAGAGCGTCTTCCTGGCGATCAGCGCCGCGACGTCCTTGGCCTTCTTCGCCATGGTCGGCTTCGAGGACTCCGTCAACATGGCGGAGGAGACCAAGAACCCGACCCGCATCTTCCCCCGCATGATGTTCACCGGGATCGGGATCACCGGGCTGATCTACGTGCTCGTGTCCATCTGCGCCGTCGCCGTGGTGCCGGTCGGGCAGCTCGCCGAGAGCGAGACCCCCCTGGTGGTGGTCGTCGAGACCGCCGCTCCCGGCATCCCCATCGGCGACCTGCTGCCGTTCATCTCGATGTTCGCCGTCGCCAACTCCGCCCTGATCAACATGCTGATGGCCAGCCGGCTCCTGTACGGGATGAGCAAGCAGGGCGTGCTGCCGCCCTTCCTGGCGAAGGTGAACCACGCCCGGCGCACGCCGCACGCGGCAATCGTGTTCACCACCGCCATCGCCATCGGTCTCATCACGTTCCTGTCACTCGATCCCGACAGCCCGGTCCTGGCGCTGCTGGGCGGCACGACGTCACTGCTCCTGCTCGCGGTCTTCGCGCTCGTCAACGTGGCCGTCCTGGTCCTGCGCAGGGATCAGACGGGCGTGGAGCACTTCAACGCGGGCCGCGTCCTGCCCGTGGTGGGCACGGTCACGTGCCTCTACCTCGTGCTGCCGTGGTCCTCCGGACGACCGTCCGGCCAGTACGAGATCGCGGGCGTGCTGCTCGCGATCGGCGTGGTCCTCTGGGCGGTGACCTGGCTGTCCCACAAAAACAGGGCCTGACACCCTGTCCCACCGGAACAGGGACTGACCAGGCTCGCCCGCCCGCACCACGGGCGCTCGCCGGTGGTGCGGGCGCCCGTGCTCACTCGATGGCGCCGGCCTGGGCGAGGAGGTCCTGGTACCACGCGGCGTACGGGCGGTTGGTCGCCGGGTAGGTGACCATCGGGTCGGTGGCCTGGCCGGCCGAGTCGAAGTCCCAGCCGCGCGCGAGCCGGCCCGCCTGCCGGGCCGCCGTGAGGAACGCGGACTCTCCGGCGGGCGCCGCGTAGAACAGCGCGCCCTGCTGGAGTTCGGCGCTGTCACCCTTCTGGAACTCGTCGAAGGCGACCTGCTGGTAGCGGATGCGGTCGCCGGCGTGCCGGTCGGTGTCGACCCGCAGCGTCCGGGACGGCGTCGGGCCGTCGGCGCCGTTCCACACGTGTACGCGGGCGGTGCCGCTGGTGGAGGTGGCCTTGTCGTAGCGGGCGTCGGAGGTCTTGCCGTGCCCGCCCCAGGAGACCGTCATCGCGCCGGCGTCCAGCACGCCCTCCCAGTCCCAGTTCTGGCTGTTGCTCTGACTGCGGTGGATCTCGCGCAGCCGGGTGCCCGCAGCGTCGGTGAACCTGATCGTCGGCAGGATGCCGTCGTCGTACCGGCGGCTGGGCGACCAGGTGATCTCGCCGTCGGCGCCGAGGCGGCCCACGTGGTACCAGAGCGTGCTCTCGTTCTCGGACTGGTGGACCTCCACCAGGTCGCCGTTGTCGTTCAGCGCGACGGCCGGCGTGACGCCGGTGTCGTACCTGCCGTGGCGCAGCCACGTCACGCGGCCGTCGGCGCCGTACGTGCCGGTCCAGTACCAGAGCGTGCCGGAGCCCGAGTCGTGCACCTCCACGACCTGGCCGCGGCCGTTGATCGCGATGGCCGGGTTGTCGCCGATGTCGCGCTTGTAGAGGGTGCGGCTCTGGCCGTTGCCGGAGAGCAGCGCGAGCACCCGGCCGCGCAGGGCGTCCACCGAGGGCGAACTGGCCGGGTAGTCCTCGGCCCGTAACAGCCGCGCGCCGAAGACGGAGGTGAGTTCCTGGTTGAGCGCGGCCAGGTTGCCCGCGGCGTACGAGGGGTTGTCGGTCAGGTCGTCCTTGATGTCGAGCGCGACGACGATCGGCGCGGCGGCGGGGTGTCCCGCGGACCAGGTGTCGATCACGTCGAGCCAGTCGCGCAGCCGGTTGGAGGCGGGGTTGCCCGCGTGGTCGACCAGGTCGCCCGGGGAGTCGTGGCCGATGGAGTAGTCGTGCGCGCTGGCGTAGCCGTTGTCGTGGATGTCGAGCTCGATGAAGCGGACGCCGTGGTCGAGCTGGTAGGTGATCGAGTTCTTGGCGCCGTCCACGTTGCCGGAGTAGCTGTTGTGCGTGGCGCGGAAGATCGCCGAGGGTAACGGCGGGTCCGCCGATGCCTCGGCGGTGCCGCTGACCAGCAGCGCGGACGCGGTGACGGCGAGCACGGACAGGACGGCTCTCGAACGGGGCATCGTCTGATCCTCACGCTAGGGGGGATCATCTCAGGAAATACGATCAAGCGCGGCCGGCCAACCCCTGTCGGGACGATTGCGATCCGGCCGCGCACGCGGTAGAACCGTACGTGCGAGAGAGCGCTCTCTCGGCGGTCTCGCGAATCGCCGGCCGCACGTCGGGGGTCCTGTCCTGTGTCCACGGATCGCTGCGCACGCAGCGGAAAGGACGTACCGCATTGACGACCCAGCCTCCCGCGGGCGGCACGAGGAAGATCGGCCGGCTGTGCGCGATCGGGCTCGTGCTGGCGACCGCCGTCATGACGGCGGGCACGCCCGCCGTCGCCGCCTCGCCCGCCCACCGCTTACCCGACCTCGGGCCGAACGTCACCGTGTTCGATCCGGGCATGCCGGTCGCCGACATCCAGGCCACCCTCGACGCGGCGCACGCCGCCCAGGTGGACGCCGAGATGGGCACCGCGCGCCACGCCTACCTCTTCAGGCCCGGCACGTACGGCACCGCCGAGCAGCCGCTCCAGATCGAGGTCGGCTACTACACCGAGATCGCCGGCCTCGGCGCCTCCCCCACCGACGTCGTCATCAACGGCAAGGTCGAGGTCTACAACCGCTGCCTGGAGGACGGCGGGACCGCCAACTGCCTCGCGCTCGTGAACTTCTGGCGCACGCTGTCCAACCTGTCGATCAACGTCAACGCGGCCGGCCAGGACGGCTGCCGGGCGTCGGCGAACATCTGGGCCGTCTCGCAGGCGGTGTCGATGCGCCGCATCGACATCACCGGCGGCAACCTGTCGTTGATGGACTACTGCACCGCCGGCCCGCAGTACGCCAGCGGCGGCTTCATCGCCGACTCCAGGCTGCCGACGGTCACCAACGGATCGCAGCAGCAGTGGCTGACCCGCGACAGCGAGATCGCCGGCTGGTCGAACGGGGTGTGGAACCAGGTCTTCTCGGGCGTCGCCGGAGCGCCGGACGAGAGCGGTTTCCCGAACCCGCCGTACACGACGCTCGACACCACTCCCGTCAGCCGCGAGAAGCCCTACCTGTTCGCCGACGCGCGGGGCGGGCTCAACGTCCGCGTGCCCTCCGCCCGGAAGAACGCGCGCGGCATCACGTGGGCGGACGGCATGACGCCCGGCCGCACGCTGCCGCTCAGGGACTTCTTCGTCGCCAGGCCGTCGGACCCGGTGCGGGTCATCAACAGCCAGCTCGCGCGGGGCAAGCACCTGCTGCTCACCCCCGGCGTGTACGACATCGCGCGGAGCATCGAGGTCAGGCGCCCGAACACGGTCGTGCTCGGCCTCGGGCACGCCACCCTCACCGCCGTCCACGGCTCGACCCCGCTCGACGTCGCCGACGTGCCCGGCGTCGTCGTCGCCGGAGTGACGGTCGACGCGGGCACCGACAAGTCGCCGGTCCTGCTCAGGGTCGGCAAGAGGCACGGGCACCGCTGGAGCTCGGCGAGCAACCCGACCACGCTGTCCGACGTGTACTTCCGCGTCGGCGGGCCGCACGTCGGCAGGACGGACACCGCGCTCGAGGTCAACAGCGACCACGTGCTCATCGACCACGCCTGGGTGTGGCGCGCCGACCACGGGGTGGAGGGCCTCACCGACACCGAGCGCTGGAACACCAACCTGGGCCGCAACGGCGCCGTCATCAACGGCGACCACGTGACCGCGACCGGGCTGTTCGTCGAGCACTTCCAGCAGTACAACACCGTGTGGAACGGCGACGACGGCACCACGATCCTCTACCAGAACGAGCTGCCGTACGACCCGCCGACGCAGGCCGACTGGATGAACGGCGACGTCGAAGGCTGGGCGGGCTACAAGGTCGGCGACCGGGTGAGGACGCACCGGCTGTACGGCGGCGGGGTCTACGTCTTCAACCAGAACAATCCGGAGATCCACACCGAGAACGGGTTCGAGGTGCCGGAGGCGCCGGGTGTCAGGCTGCACCACATCATGACCGTCAACCTCAGTGCCGGGACGATCGATCACGTCGTCAACGGCGTCGGCGACGCCGCCGACACCACCAAGGTCGGCGCGCCGGTGTACGTCGCGGACCACCCGGCCTGAGCGCCAGCCCCGGGCTCAGGCAGCCCGAGCCCGGGGTCAGCGGTCCGAGCCCGGGCTCAGGCAGCCCGGGCCAGGGTCAACCGCCCGAGCCCGGGTCAAAGGCCTGAGCCCGGGTCAACGGCCTCAGTCCGAGGTCAGCGCGGGTCCCGGGGCAGCCGGGCCGAGGTCACGAAGATCGGCAGGGCCAGGAACATGCGGCCGGTCCTGGCCCGCTCGGCCTGCTCGGCGACCCAGGCGGCCTCCTGCCCGGCGGTGATGGCACCGCCGGCGCGGGCGGCCGCGGCGAACCCCGTGAGCATGGGCAGCATCGTCCCGTCGGTGAACACGCCCGTGTGGACCTCCACCTCGACCTCCTCGAACCCGGCGTCGAGCAGCAGGTTGCGGGAGCGCCGGGCGGCCCGGGGGTTCGGCACCTGGTCCGCGCGGGCGTGCACGACGGTACGGGTGAGCGCCGGATCGTCGGAGTCGACGACGATGGTGTCCCAGTCCTGCCCGGCCAGCACGATCCGCCCGCCGGGCGCCAGCACCCGCGCGGCCTCCGCCAGCGCCTTCTCCGGCTCGGCGAGGTCGTGGAAGACCTTGTCGGCCCGGTAGCCGGCCACCGCGCCGTCCTCCAGCGGCAGGTCGCAGGCGTCGCCGACGCGGAGGTCCGCCTCCGGCCAGCGGTGGCGGGCCACGGCGATCATCTCCTCGCCGAGGTCCACGCCGACCGCCCGTGCGCCCCGTCCGGCCAGCTCGGCCACCGCCCGCCCGGCGCCGCAGCCCACGTCCACCACCCCGGCCCCGGCCGGCAGGGCGAGCAACTGGTAGGTGCGGGCCCGCAGGGCGGCGGCGCCGGGCAGCGCCTCGGCCACGTCGAGCCTGCGGATGAGCGATTCCCTGTCGTCAGATGTCTTGGACATGGCGCCCAGGATGCGACTTCAAGCGGACTTGAAGTCAAGCCGGGCACGACTCCCGATGCCCGGCCGGGAAGCACCGTCATCGCACGACCGCGCCCTCCTGGACCGTCACGCCTGTCCGCGGCCGTCCTCGCGGTAGAGAGCGATCAGCAGCGGCCGGGTCAGGGCGGCCATCTCGGCGGGCGAGCTGGGGCATCCGTGCTGGAGCCAGTCGGTGGCGACGCCGATGAGCGCCCCGGCCGTGAACGCGGCGGGCACGTCGTGCGGCACGGGCGCCGTGTAGTCGGTGGGCGCCTCGTGGCCCGTGGCGGCCCGGCGCGCGCCGACGTAGGCGGCGACGGTGGCGCGGCGGCGCACGTGGTCGACCACGCGGGCGCTCCCCTGCGGCCCGAGCACGCCGCGGTAGAGGCCGGCGTGCTCGTCGAGGTGGGCGAAGAACGCCAGCAAGGAGTCGGCGGCCGCGTGGGCGCCGTCGCAGGTGCCGGGGTCGGGGATGGCCTCGATCAGGTCGTCGATCATCGCGGTGCAGGCCGCCTCGGCCAGCTCGTGCACGTCGCGGTAGTGGTCGTAGAACGTGGAGCGGCTCACCCCGGCGCGTTCGGCGACGTCGGCGACGCTGATCCGGGACAGCTCGCGATCCTGGACGAGGTCGATCAGGGTGCTCTGCAGGGCCGCCTGCGTGCGGCGCACCCGGGGGTCGCCCATGTCGCTCTTTCTCTCTCTGGTCAGGGCCACAGTTCAGTGTACTGAACCGTACATCTGTAGGTTAGCCTGCATATGTAGGGAAGTTGGAAATGGCATGCTGATTGGGGACATACGTGACCACTGACTCCGCTGAGACGCTCCAGCTCACCCGGACCTGCCCGTACGCGCCGCCCGAGCAGCACCTTCGCCTCCTGCGCGAGCAGCCGGTCACGAAGGTCACGCTGCCGGGAGGTTCGGCCGCCTGGGTCGCCGCCCGCTACCAGGACATCCGCACGGTCCTGAGCGACCCGCGCTTCAGCGCGAACCGACGCCATCCCAACGCGCCGAGGCTGAACGGCGAGATGGACCCGGGCCAGTCGCCGCTGCCGAAGATGATGCTGGAGATGGACCCGCCCGAGCACGGTCCGGTGCGCCGCGCGGTGATCGGGGAGTTCACGGTCCGGCGGATGGCGGCGCTGCGGCCGCGCATCCAGCAGATCGTGGACGAGCACATCGACGCCATGCTGGACGGGCCGCGCCCCGTCGACCTGGTGCGGGCGCTGGCGCTGCCGGTTCCCTCGCTGGTGATCTGCGAGCTGCTCGGAGTGCCGTACGACGACCATGACTTCTTCCAGACGAACTCCGCGCAGCTGCTCGACCACGCCGTCACGGCGCAGGAGCGGCAGCACGCGGCCCTAGAGCTGGTCATCTACCTGGACAAGCTGGTCACGGCCAAGGAGGAGAACCCCGGCGACGACCTCCTCGGCCGCCAGGTGATCAAGCAGCGCGAGAGCGGCCAGGAGGACCACGGCGCGCTGCTCAGCCTGGCGTTCCTGCTGCTGCTCGCCGGGCACGAGACCACGGCCAACATGATCTCGCTGGGCACGTACATGATGCTGCGCAACCCTGACGCGCTGGCCGCGCTGCGCGAGGACCCCGCCAGGACGCCGGGCGCCGTGGAGGAGCTGCTGCGCCACTTCACCATCGCCGAGTTCGCGATGATGCGGATCGCCACCGAGGACGTGGAACTCGGCGGAACCGTCATCCCGGCGGGGGAAGGCGTGCTCATGCTGGCCAACGCCGGCAACCGCGACCCCGAGGTGTTCCAGGACGCCGAGGCGTTCGACATCGAGCGCGACGCCCGCAGCCACCTGGCGTTCGGCTACGGCCCGCACCAGTGCCTGGGCCAGAACCTCGCCCGCGTGGAGCTGGAGATCGTCTTCGACACGCTGTTCCGGCGGATCCCCGGCCTGCGACCGGCCGTCCCGGACGAGCAGCTCGCGTTCAAGGACAACGCCACCGTGTACGGCATGCACGAGCTGCCCGTCACCTGGTGACGGCCGGCGCTACGACGCGGGCGGTGCGCGCGGTCCGGTCCGACTCGTACTCCTCGAGTGCCAGGTCCCGTTCGCCGAGCCGTTCGGCGTGCCCGGCGAGGGCGTGGGCGTCCTCGCCGGCCTGGCAGGCGCCCTGCGCGAGGTACTGCAGCATCGGGTGCGCGGCGTCGCCCGTCAGCACCATGCGACCGGCCACCCAGCGCGTGATGGGCGGCCGGTCGTACATGGCCCAGCGGCGGTGGCGCCACAGCGACGCCAGGCCCTCGCGCACCTGCGGTCAGGCCCCGGCGAACGCCGCCTCCAGCGCGTACGCCGTGGCGAGGCCGCCGATCCCACCACCTGCGACGATCACGTCCACAGGCTCCATCCCCTTGTCCCTCCGCCGGCCGCGAAGATCGTCTCTGCCATGTTCGAGAGCCTGCACCTCGACCGGCCTGGCTAGTCCACCTCCGCCACGGCCTGGGCGAACTGGGCGGAGTAGAGCCGGGCGTAGGCGCCGTCCGCCGCCAGCAGCGACTCGTGCGTGCCCTGCTCGACGATCTGCCCGTTCTCCATGACGAGGATCAGGCTGGCGTCGCGGATCGTGGACAGCCGGTGGGCGATGACGAAGCTCGTGCGCCCCTCGCGCAGCGTGCTCATCGCCCGCTGGATGAGCACCTCGGTCCTGGTGTCGACCGAGCTGGTGGCCTCGTCCAGGATGAGGATCGCCGGCTCGGACAGGAACGCCCGGGCGATCGTGATGAGCTGCTTCTCGCCCGCGCTGACCGTCGCGCCCTCCTCGTCGATCACCGTGTCGTAGCCGTCGGGCAGCGTGTGCGCGATGCGGTCGACGTGGGCGGCCTCCGCGGCGGCCTCGATGCGCTCGCGGGTGGCGCCCTCGGATCCGTAGCCGATGTTCTCGGCGATCGTGCCGCCGAACAGCCAGGTGTCCTGCAGCACCATGCCGATGTTGCCCCGCAGCTCCTCCCTGGACATCTCGGCGATGTCGACGCCGTCGAGCGTGATGCGCCCGCCGGTCACCTCGTAGAAGCGCATGATGAGGTTGACCAGCGTCGTCTTGCCCGCTCCTGTGGGGCCGACGATGGCCACGGTCTGGCCGGGCTCGACGGTCAGGGACAGGTCCTCGATCAGCGGCCGGTCCTCGGCGTAGCGGAAGGAGACGTGCTCGAACGCCACCCGCCCCCTGACCTGGCCGGGCCGGGCCGGCTCGGTCGGCTCGGGCGACTGCTCGGTGGCCTCCAGCAGCTCGAAGACCCGCTCGGCGGAGGCGACGCCCGACTGCACGAGGTTCGCCATGCCGGCCACCTGGGTCAGCGGCTGGCTGAACTGTCGGGAGTACTGGATGAACGCCTGCACGTCGCCCAGCGAGATCGAGCCAGACGCCACCTTGAGCCCGCCCACGACGGCGACCAGCACGTAGTTGAGGTTGCCGATGAACATCATCGCCGGCTGCATCATCCCGGAGATGAACTGGGCGCGGAAGCTGGAGGTGAACAGGGCGTCGTTGTGCTCGGTGAAGGTCTCGGCGGCCTCCTTGCGCCTGCCGAACACGCTGACCAGGGTGTGCCCGCCGTACATCTCCTCGATGTGGCCGTTGAGCTTGCCGGTCGACGACCACTGCTTGATGAACTGCGGCTGCGAGCGCTTGCCGACGACCGCGGTGACGTAGACCGACAGCGGCACCGTGACCAGCGCGATGAGCGCCAGGAGCGGCGAGATCCAGAACATCATCACCAGCACCGCCACCACCGTCAGCAGCGACGAGATGAGCTGGCTCATCGTCTGCTGGAGCGTCTGGGCGATGTTGTCGGTGTCGTTGGTGGCGCGGCTGAGGATCTCACCGCGCGGCTGGCCGTCGAAGTAGCTCAGCGGCAGCCGCGCCAGCTTGGCCTCGATCCGCTCGCGCAGCCGGAACGCGGCCCGCTGCACGACGATCGTGGTCAGCTGGAACTGCACGATGCCGAGCAGCGCCGCCAGCACGTAGATGGCCAGCACCCAGCCCAGCACCTGGGCCAGCGCGGTGAAGTCGATGCCCTGGCCGGGCACGACGCTCATCGACGAGACCATGTCGGCGTACGTGGTCTCGCCCCGGGCGCGCAGGCCCGCCACGGCCTGCTCCTTGGTGACGCCCGCGGGCAGCTGGGCGCCGATGATGCCGGAGAAGATCAGGTCGGTGGCGTGGCCGAGGATCTTGGGACCGGTCACGGTCAGCGCGACGCTGGCCGTGCCGAGCGCCAGGACGACGGTCAGCAGGGCGCGCTCGGGGTGCAGCAGCCGCACCAGGCGGCGCAGCGTGCCGCCGAAGTCGAGCGCCTTCTCGGCGGGGCCGCCCATCATCCTGCCGGGCCCGAAGCCGGGCTGGGGGCGGCGCGCGGGAGCCTGGGTCGTCATGCCGCGGCCTCCTGTTCGGTGAGCTGGGACAGGACGATCTCGCGGTACGTCGGGCAGGTCGTCATGAGCTCGGCGTGGTCGCCGCTGCCCACCACGCGGCCCTCGTCGAGCACGAGGATGCGGTCGGCGTCGCGGATGGTGTTGACCCGCTGGGCCACGATCACCATGGTGGCGTCGGTGATCTCCTCGGCCAGCGCGGCCCGCAGCCGGGCGTCGGTGGCGTAGTCGAGGGCCGAGAACGAGTCGTCGAACAGGTAGATCTCGGGCCGGTGCACCAGGGCCCTGGCGATGGCCAGGCGCTGGCGCTGGCCGCCGGAGACGTTCGTGCCGCCCTGGGAGATGGGCTCCTCCAGGCCGCCGGGCATCGCCTCGACGAACTCGCGGGCCTGGGCCACCTCGAGCGCGCGCCACAGCTCCTCGTCGGTGGCGTCCGGCCGGCCGTACCTCAGGTTGGAGGCGACGGTGCCGGAGAAGAGGTAGGGCGCCTGCGGGACGAGGCCGACCGCGCGGGAGAGCGCGGCCGGGTCGAGGTCGCGGACGTCGACGCCGTCGACCAGCACCTCGCCGCCGGTCGCGTCGAACAGGCGCGGGATGAGGTTGAGCAGCGTCGTCTTGCCGCTGCCCGTGCTGCCGATGATCGCGGTGGTCCGGCCGGGCCGCGCGACGAAGCTCACGTCGGACAGCACCGGCTCCTCGGCGCCCGGGTAGCGGAAGTCCACGGAGCGCAGCTCCAGCTCGCCGATGTGTCTCTCCGGGGTGACCGGGTCGGCCGGCGGGTGGACGGTGGGCTCGGTGTCGAGCACCTCCTCGATGCGCTCGGCGCAGACCTCGGCGCGCGGGATCATCATGAACATGAACATCGCCATCATCACCGACATGAGGATCTGCATCAGGTAGGAGATGACCGCGGTCAGCGCGCCCACCTGCATGGTCCCGTCGGCGATGCGGTCGCCGCCGAACCACACCACGGCGACGCTGGACACGTTCACCACCAGCATGACCGAGGGGAACATCAGCGCCATCAGCCGCCCGACCCGCAGCGACACGTCGGTCAGCTGGTCGTTGGCCACGCCGAAGCGCTCGCGCTCGTGCTTGTCGCGCACGAACGCCCTGATGACCCGGATGCCGGTGATCTGCTCGCGCAGCACCTGGTTGATGCGGTCGATGCGCTCCTGCATCGTGCGGAAGAGCGGGCGCATCCGCATCACGATCAGGCCCACGATGACGATCATCACGGGCAGCACGACGACCAGCAGCGACGACAGCGCCGTGTCCTGGCGCAGCGCCAGCACGATCCCGCCGACGCACATGATCGGCGCCGTCACCATCATGGTGAACGTCATCAGCACGAGCAGCTGGATCTGCTGCACGTCGTTGGTGGTGCGGGTGATCAGGGACGGCGGGCCGAACCTGTTGACCTCCTGGGCGGAGAAGTCCTGCACCCGGTGGAAGATCGCGGCCCGCAGGTCCCTGCCCAGGGCCATCGACGTGCGGGCGCCGTAGTAGACGGCCACGATCGAGCAGACGATCTGGATGAGCGTCACGCCGAGCATGACTAAGCCGACGCGCATGATGTAACCGGTGTCGCCCTTGACGACGCCACCGTCGATGATGTCGGCGTTGAGTGTGGGGAGATAGAGCGTGGCCAGGGTCTGCACGAACTGGAAGAGGACGACGAGCGTTATCTCTTTCCCGTACGGCCTGAGCTGGACCCGCAGAAGTCGGAGCAGCATCAAGAGGGACTTTCTGTCGAAGGAGTGGGGGAGGGCCGCACCAGCAGCCCGTCGAGCAGGACGGAGACGATCTCCTCGTCGTCCATGTCCCCGAACTCGCCGCCATGGCCGAATCCGCGGTGCACGCTCACCGCGACCAGCATGAGCAGCAGTTGTGCCGTGGCCTCGGGGGAACGCCGGAGCCGGTCGCGGTCGGGCTCGATCAGGGCTGCCAGCCCGCCCGCGATGCTGTGCCTGCTCTTCACCATGTGCTCGTGGAACTCGGCGTCGTCGCCCATGAGCTTTCCTGGCGCGCCGACGAGGTTGGCGTTGGCCTGCATGCCCTTCCGCATCAGCGTGACGGCCTTGACCAGCCGGGCGCGCAGTTCGACGTGCGTGCCGATGGCGGCCAGCGCGTCGACCGCCCGCTGCGGGTCGAACGCGCTCATGAGCGCGGCCCGCAGCAGTGAGGCCTTGTCAGGGAAGACGCCGAATATCGTGCCCTCGGCCACGCCCGCGGCCTCGGCTATCTGGCGTGTGCTCACCGCGGTGCCGTATTCGCGCAGCAGGGGGATCGTCGCGGCGATGAGCGCGGCACGGCGGTCTTCCGGTGCCATGGCCGGCACCCTTCGCCTCCGGTTGGTCATGCGGAGACTCTAATGAGCGAGTACTCACTCGTTCAACTGATTATTGGCCGTCACGAGGCTTCGCGGTCCGCCTCGTCGGCCGCCCGCAGCTCGCTGAGGAGCTCGTTCTGCCCGGAGATCTTCTCGGTCAGCAGGACGCGCGCCGCGCGCAGCAGGTCGGCGACGCGCCCCCCGGCCAGCGCGTAGACGACGGTCGCGCCGTCGCGCCGCGCGCTGACCATGCCCGAGCGGCGCAGCACGGCCAGGTGCTGCGACAGCCCGGTCGGTTCGACCTCGATCGCGGCGAGGAGCTCGCGCACCGGCATCGGCCCGTCCTGCAGCAACTCCAGCACGCGGATCCGTACCGGGTGGCCCAGCAGCCGGAACAGCTCGGCCTTGGCCTGATACAGCGGCACCGACATCACAAACCCACCATATCCAGCCGTGCGGCCGGCGTCGGGTCAGCGCTCGGAGGGAGATCGCTTGCGATTTTGCTGGGTCCAACACTTGAAGAATTCTTCAAGAGGCGACATCATGTCTTCGCTGCGTCAGGGACGATCGGGGGCGGATGTGGGAGATTTCGCGGGAGGCGTGCGCAGCCGGGTGCGCCACGGGCGCGAAGCCCTGCGTGCCGCCCAGGAGTCCGGCGATCAGCACGGCGCGCACGTCCTCGCGGCCGACCTGGAGGAGATGCTCCGCCTGGCCGCCGAGCACGGCGTCGCCGTCGACGGTGACGGTGACGGTGACGGTGACGGTGACGGTGACGGTGACGGTGACGGCGGGGAGCCTCTTCCCCCGTCCGCTCCCCCCTCCCCCGGCCGACGGCATGAAGGGTGAGGCGGGAGATCCGGCGATGGGGCTGTGGCGGAAGATCATGAGGACGGGGCGGGTGGCCGAGCCCGCTCCGGCGCGGGTGCCGGGCGAGGCACCCTCGAAGGCGGCCGAGCTGGCCGGCTCGGTGCAGATCAGGCACGTCGACGCCGGGTCCTGCAACGGCTGCGAGGTGGAGATCTCCTCGGCGTTCGGCCCGGTGTACGACGCCGAGCGGTACGGCGCCCGGATGGTGGCCTCGCCCCGGCACGCTGACGCGCTGCTGGTGACGGGGCCCGTGACGCGCAACATGGAGATGGCGCTGCGCCGCGCCTATGACGCGGTCCCCGAGCCACGCCTGGTGATCGCGCTGGGTGACTGCGCGCGCGACTGCGGGGTGTTCGCCGGAGCCTACGGGGTGGCCGGTGCGGTGAGCGACGTGGTGCCCGTGGACGTGGAGGTGCCGGGCTGCCCTCCTGAGCCTGAGGCGATCGTGGCGGCGGTGCGGCGGCTGACCGGCCGATGAACCTGGTCGGCACCCTGTTCGTGGCGTCGCTGTCGTGCTGCGCGCTGGCCGCCGCGGCGGCCCTGACGGCACCGGCCAAGGCTCGGCTGTGGCTGGCCGGCCTGTGCACGGCGGCGGCGGGCGCCTGCGGGGCGGCGGCGGGCGTGGCGGCCCTCGCCGGGCAGAGCTGGTCCGCCTGGCTGCCCGGCCTGCTGCCGCTGGCCGGGGCGCGGCTGGCGCTCGACCCCTTGAGCGGGGCGTTCGTCGTGGTCACCGGGACAGTGGCGGTGTGCGCGGCCATCCACGGCATCGGCTACTGCCGGCACGGCCTGGACGGCCGGGTCTTCCAGGCCGTGCTGCCGGTGTTCGTGGCGTCCATGCTGCTGGTTCCGGCGGCGGCGAGCGTGAGCACGTTCCTGCTCGCCTGGGAGCTGATGGCGGTGTCGTCGCTGCTGCTCGTGCTGGCCGAGCACCGGCGGAACACCTCGGTGCGCCGGGCCGGGCTGTGGTACGCGGTCATGACGCACCTCGGCCTGGTGGCGATCCTGGTGGGGCTGGTGGCGTTCGCGGCCGGGGCCGGCGGCGAGAGCTTCGCGCAGTTGCGCGAGGCCGGCCTGCCGCCCGCGGTGAAGACGGTGGTGTTCCTGACGACGCTGGCCGGGTTCGCCTCGAAGGCGGGCATCGTGCCGCTGCACGTGTGGCTGCCGCGCGCGCATCCGGAGGCGCCCAGCCATGTGTCGGCGCTGATGAGCGCGGCGATGGTGAACATGGGCGCGTACGGCGTGGTCCGGGTCGGGCTGGACCTGCTGCACGGCGGGCCGGCCTGGTGGTGGCTGCTGGTGCTGGCGGCGGGCGCGGTGTCGGCGCTGTACGGCATCCTGCAGGCGGCCGTCTCCTCCGACCTGAAACGCCTGCTCGGCTACTCCACGACGGAGAACCTGGGCCTGGTGATGGTCGGGGTGGGCGCGGCGGGTTTCCTCGCCGCCACCGGGATTCCCGTCCTGGCGACGCTGGCGCTGGCCGCGGCGTTGCTGCACGTCGTCAATCACGCCGCGTTCAAGACGACACTGTTCCTGTCGGCGGGGTCGGTCCTGTACGCGACGGGCGTACGGGATCTGGACGCGCTGGGCGGGCTGCGCGACCGGATGCCGTACACCACGGCGCTGTTCGCCGCCGGCGCGCTGTGCGCCTCGGCGTTGCCGCCCGGCAACGCCTTCGTCAGCGAGTGGCTGCTGCTGCAGAGCCTGATCCACGCCGTGCCCGGCTCCGGGGTGGCGGGCGCGGTCACGATGCCGCTCGCGGTCGGGATGATCGCGCTGTCCGCGGGGCTCGCCGTCGCCACCTTCGTCAAGGCGTTCGGGGTGGGCTTCCTGGCCCGGCCGCGCAGCGCGGAGGCCGGGAGGGCTGAAGAGGTCCCGCCGGTGATGCTGGGCGGGACGGCGCTCGCGGTGGCGTGCTGCGTGGCCCTGGCGGTGGCGCCGACCGTGGTGGTGCCGGCGCTCGGCCGGGCCGTGGCGGTGGTGTTCCCGGGACGCGACGTGGTGAGCGGGGAGCTGACGCTGCGGCTCGCGGGCGTCTCCGGAGTGGTCTCGCCCCTGCTGATCGCCGTCGCCCTGCTGGTGAGCGTCATGGCGGTGCTGGTCCTGGTACGGGTGGCGGCGACGCGGCGGGCCCGGCGCGCCGCCAGGCTCTGGGACTGCGGCGCCGGGCCCATGTCGGCGCGGATGGAGTACACCGCGACGTCGTTCGCCGAGCCGTTGCAGCGGGTCTTCGACAACGTGCTCGCCCCGGAGAGCGATGTGGACGTCACCCCGATGAAGGAGTCGGCCTACCTGGTGGAGCGGGTCCGCTTCCACGCCCGGGTGCCTGATCGGATCGAGCACAGGCTCTACGACCCGCTGATCGCCGCGGCCGCGGCCGTCGGGCGGCGGGCGCGCGTCCTCGCCACCGGCAGCGTGCACCGCTACCTCGGCTACGGCTTCTGGGCGCTGGCCGGCGCGCTGGTCGTCCTGGTGGTGCTGTGGTGACGGGCGCGCTGGGAACCGGGCTGCAGGTGATCGCCGTCGCCCTCGGCTCGCCGCTGCTCGTCGGGGTGATGCGGCAGGTCAGGGCCCGGCTGGAAGGACGCGCCGGCCCCGGGATCGGGCAGCCGTGGCGGGACCTGCGCAAGCTGCTGCGCAAGGAGCCGATCGCGGCGCACGGCACGGGCTGGCCCTTCCGGGCCGCGCCCCTGCTCGTGGCGGGTACGGCCCTGGTCGTGGCCGCGGTCGTGCCGCTGGTGACGACGGTCTCGCCGCTGGACGGCGTCGCCGACCTGTTCGCGGTGACCGCGCTGCTGGCCCTGGGGTCGGTGGCGCTCGCGCTGGGCGCCCTGGACACGGGGACGGCGTTCGGCGGGATGGGCGCCAGCCGGGAGATGGCCGTGCTGGCGCTGGTCGAGCCGACGATCCTGGTGTCGGTGTTCGCGCTGTCGATCAGGGTCGGCTCCACCAGCCTGGGGCAGATCGTCACCGCGACGGTGGAGGATCCCCTGGCGGTGGTCTCCCCGGCGAGCGTGCTGGCCGCGGTCGCGCTGGCCATCGTCACGATCGCGGAGACCGGCAGGATCCCGGTGGACAACCCGGCCACGCACCTCGAACTGACCATGATCCATGAGGCGATGGTGCTGGAGTACGCCGGCCCTGACCTGGCGCTGGTCGAATGGGCGTCGGCGATGCGGCTGTCGATCTTCCTTGGCCTGCTGTCCAGCCTGTTCTTCCCCGTGGGGATCGCCACGGCGGGCGCGGGAGTGCTCGCGGTGCTGCTGTCGGTGCTCGTACTCGTCGGGAAGGTGGCGATCCTCGGTGTGCTGCTGGCCGCGGGCGAGGTGTTCATGGCCAAGTTGCGGCTGTTCCGCGTGCCGGAGCTGCTCGCCGGGTCGTTCCTGCTGGCGCTGCTGGCCGTCGCCGCCTCCTTCTTCCTGGCGTGACCATGACTTCCTCCACGAACATGACCTCCTGGCGTGCCCATGACTGACGCGACCTTCGTCCAGCTGCTCGACCTGGCCTGCGGGGCCTTCCTGCTGACGGCCGTGCTGGTGCTGTGGCGGCGCGAGCTGGCGGCGATCGTGTGGCTGTTCGCGCTGCAGGGCATCGCCCTGACCGCGCTGATCGTCGTGCTCGGCGCCCGGCAGGGCGATGTCGAGCTGATCCTGATCGGTCTCGGAGTGGGCGCGCTGCGGGCCGGGCTGCTGCCCTACCTGATGCGGCGCGCGCTGGTCGCGGGCGGCGGGGGCCGCGAGACGCAGCCCCTGGTCAACGTGGCGACGTCGCTGCTGGTGGCGGCGGTGCTGGCGATGCTCGCCTACGCGCTCTCCCAGCCTCTGGTACGGCTGTCGCCCACCCCGGCGACGCAGGCCGTGCCGGTCGCGCTGACCGTACTGCTGATCGGGTTCTTCCTCCTGGTGACCCGGCGGCGGGCCCTGTCGCAGCTGGTGGGCTTCCTGCTGATGGACAACGCCATCACCGCCGCCGCCTTCCTGACCACCAGCGGCGTCCCGCTCGTCGTCGAGCTCGGGATCTCCCTGGACGTCCTGCTGGCCGTGCTGGTCCTGCAGGTGCTGACCACCCGGATGCGGGCCGCGTTCGGCGGCACCGACCTCGACGAGCTGCGGGAGTTGCACGACTGATGGGGAGCCTGCTGGTGATCGGCCCGCTCGCGGTGCCCGTGGCCGCCGCGTGCGCGTACGCCGTGCTCGGCTGGAACCGGGCCACCGCGTGGCTGGGCGCGCTGTCCGCGGCCGGGGTGCTGGCCTGCGCCGTCGCGCTGGCCGCCACGGGCGGGGGCGACGCGCTCGGAGGGCAGCTCACCGGTGACGCGCTGAGCGCCTACATGCTCCTGGTGATCGGCGCGGTCGCGCTGCTGGCGATGCTCGCCGGCCCCGCCTACCTGGCGGCGGAGCTCGCCGCCGGGCGCACCGGCCCCCGCGCGATGCGCCGCTACGGGGTGCTGACGCAGTCGTTCATCGCCGCCATGGCGCTGGCGGTCCTCGCCTCCAGCCTGGGCCTGCTGTGGGTCGCCATCGAGGCGACCACCATCGTGACCGCCTTCCTGGTCGGGCACCGGCGCACCCGCGAGGCCACCGAGGCCGCGTGGAAATACGTGGTCATCTGCTCGGTCGGCATCGCCCTCGCCCTCCTCGGCATCGTCATGCTCCACTACGCCGGCACGCACGCCGGCGTGACGTCCCTGGGCTGGGCGGAGCTGACCGCGCACGCGGACCGCCTCGATCCCGGCGTGACGCGCATCGCGGTCGTGCTGCTCGTGCTCGGGTTCGGCACCAAGGCGGGGCTGGCGCCGATGCACGCCTGGCTGCCCGACGCGCACAGCCAGGCCCCGGCGCCGGTGTCGGCGCTGATGTCGGGGGTGCTGCTGTCGGTGGCGTTCTACGCCGTGCTGCGGACCAAGGTCATCGCCGACGCGGCGCTCGGCGCCGGTTTCGCCCGCACGCTGCTCGTCATCGTCGCGCTGGCCTCCTTGGCCGTGGCCGCGCTGCTGCTGCTCGGCCAGCGCGACTACAAGCGGCTGCTGGCCTACTCCAGCATCGAGCACATGGGCCTGCTCGCGCTCGGCGCGGCCGTCGGCGGCGCCCTCGCCCTGGCGGCCGTCCTGCTGCACATCCTCGGGCACGGGCTCGGCAAGTCCGTGCTGTTCCTGTCGGCGGGCCGGCTGCACCAGGCCGTGGGCAGCAGCCGGATGGACGCGGTCCGCGGCCTGACGGCCAGGGCGCCGCTGCTCGGCGGGACGTTCGGGCTCGGCCTGCTGGCCCTGCTCGGCCTGCCCCCGTTCAGCCTGTTCGCCAGCGAGCTCGGCATCGCGCGCGCGGGCTTCGCCGCCGGGCTGGGCTGGGCGATCGCGCCGGCCCTGCTGCTGATGCTGGTCATCGTCGCCGCCGTCTGCCGGCACGCCGGGAGGATGCTGCTGGGCGACTCGCCCGACGGCGCCGTCGCCACGCCGTACAGCGTGGCCGTCCCGCTGGTCGCGGGCCTGGCGGCCTGCGCCGCCCTGGGCATCGCCACGGGCCCGCTCCACTCCTTGCTGCGGGCCGCCGCCACCATCGCCGGAGCCGCCCCATGAGCGTCCGCACGATCTCGGACATCACCCCCTCCGAGCTGCCGGACCGGGCCGCGGAGCTGCTGGCCGGCGGCCACCGGCTGGCGCTCGTGTCCGCCGGCCGGCTGGAGCGCGGCTACTCCCTCGCCTACCTGTTCGTCGCGGGCCGTCCGGACCGCCGCGCCGAGCTCCGCCTGCGCCTGCCCGCGGAGCAGCCGTCCGTGCCGAGCCTGGCCCGCCTGTCCTTCCCCGCGGGCCGGTTCGAGCGGGAGATCCGCGACCTGTACGGGATCACCCCGCTCGACCACCCGCTCCCCCGGCGCCTCGTACGCCATCACCACTGGCCGCGCGGCTGGTACCCGATGGGGGCCGACGCCGGCGCCCCGCCCTCCTTCGGCGACCCCGAGGGGCCCTACCCGTTCGTCACCGTCGAGGGGCAGGGCGTCTACGAGATCCCCGTCGGCCCCGTCCACGCCGGACTCATCGAGCCGGGGCACTTCCGCTTCTCCGTGGTCGGCGAGACCATCATCAAGCTCAAAGCCCGGCTCTGGTTCGTGCACAAGGGCATCGAGAAGCTCTTCGAGAGCCGCGAACCCGCCGACGGGCTGGAGCTGGCCGAGCGCGTCAGCGGCGACACCTCCGTCGGCCACGCGCTCGCCTACTGCCTGGCCGTCGAAGAGGCCACCGCCACGCCGGTGAGCGAGCCGGACCAGCGGGCCCGCGCCGTGCTGCTGGAGCTCGAACGCCTCTACAACCACGTCACCGATCTCGGCGCGCTCTGCAACGACGTCGCCTTCAGCGTCCTGCACGCGCAGACCGGCCGGATCCGCGAGCAGCTCCTGCGCATCAACGCCGAGGTCACCGGGCACCGGCTGCTGCGCGGCGCGGTACGCCCCGGCGGCACCCGGCTGCTGCGGCCTCCCGACCCCGACCGCCTGCGCGCCATCGGCGCCGACGTCCGGGAGATCGTCGACATCGCCCTCGGCCACACCGTCGTCGCCGACCGCTTCACCGGCACCGCCGTGCTCCCCCTCGACGCCGCCCGCGACCTCGGCACGCTCGGCTACGTGGCCAGGGCCAGCGGCGTGGACGGCGACGCCCGCCGTGACCACCCCTTCATCGGCATCGGCGACTTCACCCCGGCTCTCCGTACGGGCGGAGACGTCCTGGCCCGCTTCCAGATCCGCGCCGAGGAGATCGCCGCCTCGATCGCCCTGATCGACCGCCTGGTCGGCGGGGCCGCCACGGAGGTCCCGCCCCCGGCCGGACCGTCGTCGTCAGGCGTCGGGCTGGTCGAGGGCTGGCGCGGCACGATCGCGCACCGCGTCGAGCTCGCGCCCGATGCCACGCTCAGGCGCGTGAAGATCGTCGACCCGTCCTTCCTCAACTGGCCGGCCCTGCCGGTGGCGCTCACCAGCGCGATCGTCCCCGACTTTCCTCTCGTCAACAAGAGCTTCAACCTCTCCTACGCCGGCAACGACCTGTGACGACCCGCGGCGTCCCGCCGTGATCCGGCGGCCGGGTGTGCCCGTGAACGCCCCGTCCTTGGCACGCCGGCCTCGGTGGCGCCCGGAAGCCGTGAGACCCGGGCGCCAGGGAGTCCCGAGTGCTGGAGAGGCCCGGACGCTGGAGAGACCCGGAGGCCGGGGAGGCGCGGACGTCACCGCCTGCCTCCCCGGCGCTCCGCGAGGTCAGAAGGCGAGCTGCCGCCAGTCCCCGACCTCGTCCGCGGACAGCGTCCTGGCGAAGATGGCCGCCCGGTCCACCGAGCCGGTCATCCGCTGGCCGCCGCCCTGGTCGGCGCCGAAGCGCAGCGGCCTGGACGCGCAGCCCGTGATGCCGTCGGCGGTGACCTGCGCGGTGGCCTTGCGCTCGCCGTCCACGTAGAGGGTGACCGTGCCGCTCCTGTCCAGGGTGACCACCAGGTCGATCCAGCGGCCCGCGGGCAGGGTGTGGTTGACGGTCACGTTCACGCCCGCGCCGATGAAGCGCAGGTTGCCGCTCGGCGTCACGTCGAGCAGCACGCCGTCGGTGCCGGGGTCGCCGGACGGCTGCGAGTCGAACAGCCGCCGGTAGCCGGTGCCGGCGATCTTGACCTCGGCCGCGAACGTGGCCTCGGGCAGCAGGCCGAGCGTGGTGTTCCCGGTGGTCAGGAAGGTGCTGCCGTCGAGCACCAGCCCGCTGCCGGACGGCGCGGTGGCGTCGTAGGAGGCGGTGCCGCCGGTGACGGTGGCGTCGCGGCCGTTGCCGGAGGTGTCGGCGACGGTACCGCCTTCCTTCGGGTCCCAGGCGACCAGCACCGAGCCGGGGTCGGGCGAGGCGCACGGCAGCAGGCCGAGCACGGCGGTGGCCGCGCCCTTCCAGGAGTCGCCGGTGACCGAGGCGGCGAGCACCGCGCGACGCGAGCCGTCGGCCGGTCCCGGGGTGACGGTGAAGGTCACGCCGCGCGAGCTGCCTGGCGCCACGCCCGCCACGTGGCGGGTCTGCGGCTCGACGGTCCAGCCCTGCGGCACGGTGAGCGACACGTCCGAGGCGGGCACCGCCCGGCGGCGGGTGGCGGTGACCGTCACCCGGGCCTCGAACGGGGTGCCGGGCATGGCGGAGGCGGGCGCCTCCAGCGTGACGGCCGCCTCGTTCTGGATCGTGTACGCCTTGCCGGCGCGGGCGTTCCAGCTCAGCACGTCACCGTCGCGGTGGGCGCCGATCTCGTGGCCCCGCTCGTCGTAGACGCGGTAGCGGCCGGCCACGAACGGCGCGCCGACCTTGATCTGGCCGGTCCCGCCCGGGTGCACGGTGACGGTGTCGGGTGCGCCGTCCTTCCAGGTGGCGTCCACGGTCACGTCGCCGCGGGCGCGCAGGCCGGACACCGAGCCGTCCTTCCAGGCGGACGGCA
This sequence comes from Nonomuraea phyllanthi, assembly GCF_006334985.2. GTDB lineage: Bacteria > Actinomycetota > Actinomycetes > Streptosporangiales > Streptosporangiaceae > Nonomuraea > Nonomuraea phyllanthi. Next base: position 141,705 of record NZ_VDLX02000006.1, on the reverse strand, counting down.
GCGCGGGCAGCACCCGTACGACGTCGTGCTGGCTCTGCACGAGCATCTCGGCGATGCCGGAGGTGGCGCCGAAGTTGCCGTCGATCTGGAACGGCGGGTGCGTGTCCCACAGGTTGTCCAGCGTGGACGCCTTCAACTGCTCGCTGAGCATCTTGTGGGCGTGGTCGCCGTCCAGCAGCCGGGCCCAGAAGTTGATCTTCCAGGCCTTCGACCAGCCGGTGCCGCCGTCGCCGCGCGCGGCCAGCGAGACCTTGGCCGCCTCGGCCTCCGGGGTGCCCGGGGTGATCTGGTTGCCGGGGTGCAGGGCGTACAGGTGGGAGACGTGCCGGTGGGTGTCGGTCCTGGAGTCCCAGTCGCTCTTCCACTCCTGCAGCTGGCCCCAGGAGCCGATCCGCAGGCCGGGGTCGAGCTTGGCCAGCGCGGCGCTCACCTCGGCCCGGAAGCCCTCGTCCACGCCGAGCTTCTCGGCCGCGGCCAGGGCGTTGGTGAGCACCTCGCGGACGATCTGCTGCGACATCGACGCGCCGGCGGAGAAGTCGCCGTGCTCGGGCGAGTAGCTCGGGGAGACGACGAGCGTGCCGTCACGCGGGTCGGTGTGCAGGAAGTCCAGCCAGAACTCCGCCGCGCCCTTGATCACCGGGTAGGCGGTCTCCCGCAGGTAGTCCACGTCGCCGCTGAAGCGGTAGCTGTCGTACAGGTGCTGGGTGGTCCAGGCGGCGGCCTCCGGGAACCAGAACGAGCTGCCGTAGTCGTGCAGGCCGGTGAAGCCGAACGGGTTGGTCTCGTTGTTGACGACCCAGCCGCGCGCGCCGTAGATCTCCTGGGCGGTCTCACGGCCGGGCGCGACCATGGCCGCGATGTAGCGGTCGTACGGTTCGGTGGTCTCGTGCAGGTTGGTCTGCTCGGCGAGCCAGTAGTTCATCTGCAGGTTGATGTTGACGTGGTAGTCGGCCGACCAGGGCGGGCTGGTGGAGTTGTTCCACACGCCCTGGAGGTTGGCCGGGAGGATGTCGTTCTCGCGGGAGGAGGAGATCAGCAGGTAGCGGCCGTAGGCGAAGAACATCGCCTCCAGCGCCCGGTCGTCGGCGGAGGCGCCGCCGGTGTACTTCCCGCGCAGCTCGTCGGTGGGGACCTTCGGCGTGCTCTGGCCGAGGTCCAGCTTCACCCGGTCGAACAGCTCGCGGTAGTCGGCGACGTGCGCGGCCCGCAGGTCGTCGTAGCTCCTGGCGGCGGCCGCGTCCACCGCGGCGGTGACCTCGGCATGCGGGTCCTCGCCCCGGTAGGTCGGGTAGGTGTCGGCGTAGTCGGTGCCGGCCGACAGGACGAACACGGCGCTGTCGGCGCCGCTGACGGTGATCCGGTCGCCCGCGTCGGTACGCGTGCCGCCCTCCGTGACCACCTGCACCTGCGCCTCGAAGGTCATCTTGTTGTCGCGCAGCTGCCCGCGGATGGTGAGCCGCCCGCCGGAGGCCGTGACGGTCTGGTCGTCGCGCGGCGAGGTGTGCCGGAGCGTGAACGACACCTTGCCGGGCTGGTCCGCCGAGAGCCGCCCGACGATCACGTTGCCGGGGTTGCTGGCGAAGTACTCGCGCGCGTACGTGACGCCGCCGGCGGTGTAGCCGACCCTGGCCACGGCCTCGCGCAGGCTCAGCTCGCGCCGGTAGCCCGTCGGGTCGTCGGGGGCGTCGGCCAGGTCGAGGTGGAGGTCGCCGAAGGTCTGGTAGGCGCCGAACCCGGTCTTGGGCTGGCCCAGCCTGGCCACCACGTCGCCGGTGGACATCTTGCCGTCGCGGTCGATCTGCTGCTGGACCTCGGCGATGGCGTTCGGGCGCGGGGTCTTCCAGTTGCCGAAGTCGTAGCCGCTGTGCCCGGGACCGCCGGTCCACAGCGTCTTCTCGTTGAACTGGATCTGCTCGGAGGCCAGGCCGCCGAACACCTTCGCGCCCAGCGGGCCGTTGCCGATGGGCAGGGCCTGGGTCTCCCAGTCGGTGGCCGGTTCGTCGTACCACAGGGTCAGGTCATCGGGTGTCTGCACTGCACTCGTCTCTGGATCGGGCGCCGCCTGAGCGGGAGTGGCCACCGCCAGGGTGCCGATGAACAGGGATAACGCGGCGAGCAGGGTGGTGCTGCGGCGCCGGCGTGGGGGGTTGATCACTGATTCCTCCGATCACAAGTGACCTTCACCAGGAAATAGCACCGAAACGCCGTGACAACAAGGGGTGGCATCGGATGTTTTCCGGGCGGCCATGGGTCACATGTCGCTTGACCGGCGAAAGAAGCGCGATTGGTCCGATGTATTCTGGACGATCAGGACGTTGTGCCCGCCCGCCGCCCGGAGTCGCCTGTGGAGGTGTCAGGCGGCCGCGTAGATGAGCGTGCCCGCGCGTTCGAAGGGAACGACCACACCGTTGAGGATCACCTTGGCGGCTTCCGGCGCCGCGATCGCGATGGCCTCGGCCGGGTCGGTGCTCGCGGTCAGCCCGCTGCCATCGATCCGTACGGTGCCGTCCCCGTCGAAGGTCACGGCCAGCTCCTTGACCGCGGCCGGCGCCTTGACCAGGGTCGTGCCGGCGCGTTCGATCGACGAGCCGTCGACCATCACGATCGATCCCGCGTCGGCGTAGAGCAGCTTGCCGTCGAAGGTGTAGGGCCCGAACGTGCGCGACGCCTTCGTGGTCCAGGACTTGTAGTAGACGCCCGCGCCGCCGTTCAGGCTCAGGGCTGTCGCCTTGTGGGACGGGGTGGCGCCGACGGGGAGCCGTTCCACCGTCACCGAGGTGTCGGCCGCGCCCCTGGACGGCACCAGGAGGGTGTCGAAGGTCGTCCGGCCGGCGGCCCGCTTGACGTAGGAGGCGTACTTCGCGTTCTCCACGGAGTAGAACCGCGGCGCGTGGTAGCCGTCGAGCAGGTGGGAGGAGACCTGGGCAGGATCGGCGGGGACGATCGTGAGGTTCGCGCCCGTCGCGAAGGCGGTGGCCGTGGCCTCGGTCCCGGAGCGCATCGAGGGATCAGCGTCGGCCGCGAAGTGCCAGTTCTGCTCGTAGCGGTGCGTGGCGGCGTCCACCGGCTTGAGCCGGTCGGAGACCACCCACAGGCCCGAGTGCAGCGACAGGACGGACCGCTCGTGAACGGCGCCCGCGGAGCTCGCGGTGTTCGCGCCGATCAGGTCGAAGACGGGGTTGGCGATCAGGTGCGAGATGCCGCCGTCCGCGGTCGAGGTCTGTGGCCTGTCGTCGATCTCGATCGTGTTGTGCGCCTCCGTGGTACGCCGCAGCCACTCCGCGCGGGGGTCCTCACTGTAGGTGAAGGTGCCCATGTCGGGCAGGAGCGGCCGGCCGTACGCGTAGGCGGTGATCGCCAGCTCGTCCGGGTGGCTGTGGTTGCCGCGGTCGGCGTTGAGCCGGAGGTGGGAGTCGTCGGCGGTCCAGCCGGAGCGGGAGATCGCGACCCGGGTGTCCGGGTAGAGCACGGAGGTGTGCGCCGGCTTCTCGCCCGACCTTCCGGAGGTGCCGACGTGGACGAGTTCGGGGTCGTCGAGCAGCTCGCCCAGCTCTCTGAGGGTGCTGCGCAGGTCGAGGGAGTCGCTGTCGCCGTAGGCGGGGCCGTAGCCGCTGGGGTAGCTCTGGTCCATGAGGAAGCGCCCCAGCTGCCGCAGCTTGGCGGTGGCGGTGAACGGGATGCCGTTGCGCCGCATGAAGGCGACGGCGTCCACGTACTGACGGAGGTAGCCCCGCAGGTAGGCGTCCGTGGACTCCCTGTAGCCGCCGTCGGCGTAGGTGGAGTCGTCGAGCTGGGCCGAGAGGAAGCCGGCGGCGTCGGCGCGCCACGCGGGCGCGGCGCGGAACTCCGGGAAGTAGACGGCGGCGTGCAGCAGCATGATCTTCTGTGACTGCATCTTGTTCGGCGTGCCGTTGACGTTCACCTGCAGGTACAGGCCAGCCCGGTTCATCGTCTTGAGGATCGCGGTGTTGGCCTCGGGGGTCAGCGACGGGCTCCTGCGCAGGATCTCGTAGGCCGCGATCCAGTTCTGCAGGCGGCGCGCGGCGTGCAGGTTGCCCGGGTAGGAGCCGGCGCCCTGGTCGTCGTCGTAGGTGTCGGCGTCCTCGATGAAGTCGGTCATCAGGTCGATGAGCGTGCGGGCGTGCCGCTCGTCGCCGGTCTTCTGGTACTCCAGGGCCAGCGGGCCGGCGAAGGAGAAGCGGGGGAGCTGGTAGAGGTACTCCTTGTCGGCGCCGGCGGGCAGCTTCCAGTCGAAGCCGCCGGGGTCGCCCTCCCAGGAGAAGGTGTTCTGCACGGTGGTGGACCAGGTGCGGGTGGCCTCGTCGAAGGTCTCGGCGTTGCCGTACAGCATGATGTCCTTCGCGGTGTCGGCCTGGCCGGTCAGCGTCAGCTCCGCCTTCTTCACGTCCGTGACGCCGCCGAGGTCGAACCGCAGGTACGCCTTGCGCGTCTCGCCGGTGAACGGCCCCGCGCCCTGGTCGCTGACCTGCATGAAGTACTTGGTGCCGTACACGTTGTCCGGGTGGGCCGCCCAGATGTAGGTGTCGTGCGTGGGGATGAGGGTCCGCACCGAGCCGTCGGCCAGGGTCAGCCGGAGGGTGGGCTTGCCCGACCCCTTGCTCCTGCTGTTGACGAGGGCGATGACCGCGTCCTTGTACCGGCTCATCAGGAAGAATCCGGCCTTGCCGCTGGTGATGCTGCTGGTGACGTCGGCCGTGACGGTCTTCTCCCCCGGGCCGAAGGTGAGCGTCGTGATGTAGGCCTCGCCCGATCCCAGCGTCCAGATGTGGCTGGGCGTCAGCTCGACCGCTCCCGGCCAGGTCGTCTGCGAGAAGGCGCCGGCCTCGATGGCGGGGCGCGCGCGGTAGTGGTCGAGCAGCCGCTGCTCGGCCAGCGCGTAGTCGCCCGCCTTCACCGCGCTCTCCACGGGCTTCAGGCCCTCCCGCGCGTAGTCCAGCCGCGGCCCCACCGTCCAGCCGCCCGCGCTCCACCTTCCGAAGAAGCCCGCGCCCGACAGCGCGCCCGCGGCGGCCGGAGGGCCCGGCACCAGGAATGCGGCGACAAGGACCAGGACGGCGAGCCGCCACCACGAGCGAGACATGCGCGCCAAGGTAGCGGCGCGCGGTATGTCCCGGGTATGTCAGCGCCCGATGATCCTCATTCGCCGTCACCATGACCCGCCGCATGGTCCAGGGCCTGTGCGATCCATTCCGGCAGGGGCACGGACGCGACCTCGGCGGCCGCCTTCCACCGCTGTTCCCGCTCGAAGGAGACGTGGACGGTGAGGGAGACCGTGATGGGCGCGGAACCGGGAGTGCGCGCCCGGCTCGCCTGGATCTCCCTGCGTAATCTGCTCTGGGGCCAGCGTTCCTCCTCCGCGCGCGCCAGCCATCGCTCCTGTTCGTCCTCGGAAAGGGCGGCGACCTGAGCGTGGTGTTGCAGGCTCAGCGTGTCCCGTCGACGGGACATCGGGACGTTCCGAGCGACCCACGCGTAGTTGCGCAGCGTCTTGTACGACAGATTGGTCTGGGAGACGGCCAGCCGGTACCGATCCGGAAAACTCTCCTCGCCGTAGACGAGCCAATCCCCCAGCCACCACGAGGAGGAGTCGCCGATCACACCCAACTGGTCGCCGATTTTTTCCCACGCGTCGAACGGCAGGCCCGCGGGGAGTGAAAGGCCGAGCCTTCCGGCCCGGATGGAAGGCTCGAGTCCGAGCCTGTTCGACAACGATTCTCCGCGTGATCCGCTGCGATTCCGTGAGGGAAGTGAAGTCGTATTGAACATTGTTCTCCGGCGTGACGATCAGGAGAGGGCACAGAACCGTTCCGGCCAATCGAGGCGGGTACGGAACAAGGCTAGACAGGCACGGTATGTTTGCGGTATGTCGCCAGGCTTCACCTGGTCAAGGCGTTGCGGGACGGGCTCCTGACGCTTCCCATGACCTCATTGACGAACTCACCGATCTCGTCTCCACGGCCATTTCCACCGCGCCGGAAACCGTCGCCGCCCGCCTATGTGACCGCGTTCGGGGTTGCCCGTGACTCGAGCACCGTGTGATACTCCGCGGTGCTGAATGGACGGTGATCAGATTCGCCTCTTCAGCGCTCCCGGTGCATGAATTCGAGCGGTGACGGAGGCTGCGGTGCGGCTGCATGTGCGTGCGTGGAAACCGGTCAGGAATGGATTAGCGAGTCCTGGTGCGGCGCGCCGGAAGGCGACGATCGCGGCATTCGTGGTCCTGGTTCTGCTGGGCAACCTGCTGCGGGTGACGCCGGCACATGCCGAGGAGTCGGTCGTCCCTGATCGGTCCCATGTGGTGGCGGCCTGGCAACAGGGCGGTCCGCTGGTGCGGGCAGCGGCTGAGGCGGCGCTGCTGGGCTCGGACGATCAGGTCAGCGCGTTCCTGGCCGAAGGATGGCTCCAGGCCCAGCGTCAGGACGAGCGGGACAGTCTCGCGAGCGTCATCAGCAACGGCGGTCCCGCCTTACGCGCGAAGGCTCAGGCCGCCCTGGCCGCCGACGCGGCAGGTGATCAGAGCGCGATCGCCACGTTCCTGGAGAGCGGATGGCAGGGCCCGTCGGACATCGACGCGCGGGTGTCGGTGAACCAGCTGATGAGCGCCGGCGGCGAGGAGGTCAAGCAGGCGGCGCAGGCCGTGCTGGACTCCGGAGACGCCCAGGAGATGCGGGAGTTCCTGGAGTCCGGCTGGCAGGTGGAGTGGAACACCGACCAGCGGCTGCGGGTCAACCAGGCCATGGCCACCGGTGGCCCGAACGTCCGCACCGCGGCCCAGAAGGCGCTGGACGCGGATACGCCGGAAGCGCTGGAGGCATTCCTCGTCTACGGCTGGGCGGTGGCGTCGGCGCGGGACGAGGAGACCGCGACGCTGGAAGGCCTGCTCGGCCAGGCGAAGGCGGCGGGCGAACTGGCGAAGCAGGAGACCGCCAACGCCACCGGCGAGGCCGACCGCGCCAGGGACGCCGCAGCCGCGGCGCGCAAGTCCGCGGAGGAGGCCGCCACCGCGACCGAGGCCGCGCGGGACAACATGGCCGAAGCGAAGGCGCAGGCCAAGCGGGCGGCGACCGCGGCGCAGAAGGCGGCCAAGGCGGCGCAGGTGGCCGTCCGGGCTGCGGCAGCGGCGAACCGGGCGGCCCGTGCCGCTGCCACCGCGGCGGCACGGGCGGCGCAGATGGCGTCGAAGGCCGATCAGAAGGCCGCCGAAGCTTATCGGGCGGCTGCCGAGGCGTCCGTGGATGCCGACAGGGCGGATGTCGCACGACAGGCGGCGCAGGCGGCCAACGCGATCGCCCAGGAGACGCGGGACTTCGCCGCCGTGGCGGACGCGGCAGGCAGGGCGCTGGACAACGGCAATAAGGCCATCGCATCCGCCTCGGCCGCGGCCGAGCATGCCCTGGCGGCGGCGGTCGCCAATGACGAAGCGGTCAGGTACGCCAACGCCGCCGGTGCGGAGGCCAACGAGGCGGTCGCCGCGGCGGCGAGGGCACGGGCCAACGCCGAGCGAGCCGTCCAGGCGGCACGGGCGGCCGAGAAGTACCTCGGGGTGGCCATCGACGCCGCGTACAAGGCGCGGGACGCCGCCAACCGGGCAGCAGCCAACGCCGAGGCCGCGGCGACCGCGGCCCTCGATGCCGCGGAACACGCCGGCGAGGCCGCGGAGGCGGCGCAACGGGCCACCGAGCATGCCAACGACGCCATCACGGCCGCGCAGGAGGCAGTGAAGACCGCGGAGCAGGCGGCAGCGGTGTACGAGGCGGCGCGCACCGCCGACGCCGAGCGGCTGGCGGTGGCCCGGGACGAGGGGTTGGAGACCGCCCGTGCCGCCAGCGTCGAGTACGAGGAGCAGCAACGCGTCGCAGACTGGGACGTCGACCAGGCCGCCAAACGCGATGCGGAAACCAACAGGCTCATCGCCGTGGCGCTGGACCCGGCCACCGAGCGTGCCGCCGCGGTGAAGGCCGCCCGCGGGGTCGCACTGAACCTGGCCGGCGGCCAGGGCGCCTGGACCAAGCAGGCGGCGCTGGCCGCGCTGGGCAGCGCCGACGATCTCGTGCTGGAGTTCGTCCGCACCGGTGTCCCCAGCGCCGTGGCACAGGACAACCGCGTCGCGGTGACGAACCTGGGGGTGTCCGAGAACTCCGCTCTCGCGACGGCGGCCAAGACCGCGCTGGCAGGCAACGACCAGACGATCGCGACCTTCCTACGCACGCAGAACTATCCCGGCCGCTACAGCGCGGACCGGCTGAAGGTCAACCAGATCCTGTCCGCGGCCGAAGAGGCCGGCGACGTCGTGCTTGCGGAGCGGGCGCAGCAGGCCCTCGACGCCGAGACGCTGCAGGCGTTGCGGGACTTCCTGGACTCCGGCCAGTACACCGCGGCGGTCATCGGCGAGCGGGTGCGGGTCAACCAGATCCTGGCCAGTGAGGACAGCGGTCCTGAGGTGAAGGCGGCCGCGCAGATCGCCTTGGAAGGCCCGGCTCCGGGTGTGCGGCAGTTCCTCACCACCGGCCAGTACGTCGCGGCCGAGCGGGACCATGAAAGCGCGATCCACCTCGCCGTGGTCGCCGGCCTGATCGAGAAGATCCACGAGGTCGCCGAGACGGCCGTGCAGAACGCGCTGGAGGCGCAGAGCGTGGCCGCCCGCGCCCGCGACGACGCCGCGCAGGCCGCGTCTTACGCCCAGCAGGCGCTGGGCTCGGCGCAGCAAGCCGCCAAGCATGCCCAGCAGGCCGGCGAGTACGCCGGCCAAGCCGCCGCCTCGGCGAGCAAGGCCGCGGCCGCGGTCAAGACCGCCCGCGGGGCGGCCACCCGGGCCAAGGACTCGGCGCGCAGCGCCATCCGGTCGGCCACCTGGGCGATCGCCTCCCACCAGATGGCCGTCGACGCCGCCAATCGGGCCACCAACGCGGCCCGCGTCGCCTACAAGGAAGCCCTCAGAGCCGGCGACAACGCCAAGGCCGCCACCGCGGCGGCCAACGAAGCCTACGAGACCTATGCGTATGCCGCCGGCGTGAAGATCGCCGAATGCGAATTCCAGTACACCAGCGATCAGTACAGCAGGCTGGAGGACGCTTACGGCCTGGAAGAGGACGGCTTCTATCGCGACTGCGTCTCCAACGTCATCGGGAACCCGGAGGAGCTGGCCGCACGGGCATACATCAACTCCGCCTTCTGTGACCTGTATCCGCAGGACAGCCAGGACTACGAGAACTGCATCAACTCCACCTTGGACCCTGCGTTCGAAGGAACGCAGCGACTCTTCGTCACCTTCCAGGCGCTCAGGTACGGGGCCACGTTCTTCTTCCTCGGATTCGCGCCCGCCGCGGTCGGATGTGTCCTCAGCCGGGTCTGCGGCGCGGTGCTCAGCATCGGTGAAGTAGGCCTGGAAATATACCGCTTCGCCAAGGGCGACCAATCACTGAGCAAGACGCTGCTCAACCTCGGCACGATTGCTCTCGAATCGCTGGTGACCGCCGGTATCGGCAAGCTGATCAGCGTCGGATTCCGGGCTCTCAGGAACGCCTACACGGCTGCCAGAACCGGCTCGGACGCCGTCTCGGAAATCCGCATAGGCCTGACCAGGAGCAAGGAACAACTGGTCCTCGCGCACGTCCGGGCGATGGAGGCGAGCCTGCACACCGCCGGCAACTACACCGCTCCCAGAAGCACCGCCTTCTTCTGGTCCGGCCGTAGCCCGACAGGAAACGATTCATTCGTGTACGCCGGACCCGGCGAAGCCGCCGAGATCGCGAGGGAGAAGAACGGCACCACGCTCGAGACGCTCATGGACACCCACGGAATTCCACAGGCGACCTGGGGCAGCACGGACATGGATTGGGATCCCGCAGAGGTGCCGTGGGACGCCATCAAGGACCAGGTGGACGCCGCGTGGAGGCAGGTGTCGCTCGCCTATGCCAGAAATGCCTCCGGCGAGGTCCGAGTAGTTCTGGGAGAAAGCGTGCTCCCGACCAGCGTCTGGAAGACCGTGGAATGTTTCGAGCTGCTGGACAACGCCAATGTCACCAAGATCATCGTCATCGACCTGCTCACCAGGAAGGAGAAGAGGGTAATCTCGGACCGCTCCCAGTGCTAGCGGGGCCGGCGTCATTGTCCTGGTCAGATGAATTTCACGATCAGCGAAGAATGGAAAGAGCGAATCGTCTACCGGGAAGACGGCGCGAGCTTCACCTTCGACTGCGGCTGGGGCGTCCGCCCCCATGTCGTCTACGTACCATCCGCTGAATACTGGCCGCGGGTGACACCGGCCTGGATGCACGGCCGGCGGGACGAGATCCTCGGCCGCCTCCGCGATTATGTCGGCGCACGCTACGTCATTGAGGAGTTCTGCGAGGAGCAGTGAAGGGGGCCCGGCAATCTCCGGAAACGGGTGGGCCGGGCCCGAATTGTGCTGGGAATGTGAACGGGACTTCCGCGTGACGCTTTCTCCGCGGATGGCACTCGCCACAGTTCTTGACGTGTTTCACGGACGGTGGCCACCGTCCGCGCACGGATCCCGCCCCGCGATCCGTGACAGGCATCACCGGAGGTTTGTGACTATGAATTCACCATCACGCTGGGCGGCGCTGGGCGTCGCGGCGGCGATGGCAGCGTCCTTGTCGGTATTTGCCGGGCCGGCGCCGGCCGGCGCGTCCGCGATCTCCGTTCCGTCGCTGGTGGACAGCGGTCTCTACCCCTATCCCGGTGCGGCGGAGATCTTAGAGGCTCAGAACGTCAGGCTGATCTCCGGCGACGGCCACATCGTGCTGGCCGACTGCACCACGCCGGCACAGGGTGAGATCGGCCTGCTGAAGGTCTGGACCACTGATGAGGCCATCGGCTCTGACGGAATCGGCCGGCTCTGCTTCCAGGTGAAGGCATCCTCCGGCGTGCTGAATCTCGAAGTTCCGGGCGTGTACGAGATCCGCGGCGACGGCCAGAGCGAGGGCGCCGGTCACGAGGTGACCGCGGAGCTGCGCAGCGACGACGGCGAAGAGCTCACCGTCGAGGTGGATCCGAACGGCAGCACTCCGGTGGGCCTGGGCGCGGACCCGAACGCGTCGCCGACCATGCTGCTGCAACTGCGTACCGGCACCGGCCCCGCGCCGGTCACCGGCGAGCAGGCGGCGGTCGGCAGGCTCGCCGCCGCCGGCCGGGAGTGCACCGTGACGCTGGTCGCGCCACGCTGGGCGCTCGGCGCCGCGAGCTGTCTGGCCGCCGACCCGAGCCAACCCCAGTCGGCCGAGGGCCCACCGGCCGGCGAGACCCATGTCGTGTTCCCCGGAAAGGCGGCCACCAAGGTCGACTGGCTGAGCCCGCGCCCCGGACGCGACGTGGTTCTCGCCCGGCTGGCCGGCCCGGTCGAAGGGATCGCTCCGATCGCGCTGGCCACCGCCGCACCCACCGGTGTCGAGCTGTCCGCCGTCGGCTACAGCCGCGCCGGCATGACGGCCACCGATTGGACCACCGACCAGCAGGACGGCGCGCAGGTCACCTTCACGGCCGCCACCGCCACAACGCTGACCGCCGAAGCCGGGCCGCTCGTGTGCAGCGGGATGGCCGGGGCGCCCGTCCTCGACGGCGGCAAGGTCGCCGCCGTGCTCAGTCAGGCGGGCCAGGCCGGATGCCCCGGCACCGACGGGAGCGGCAGCGCCCTCACCGCCGCCCGCACCGACGATCTCGCGACCTGGGCCAACGCCATCACCACCAGCACGGCGGACCACACCTGGGCCCTGGCCGACCTGCCCGCCACCGCCACGTCGGGCACCGCCGTCACCGCCAGCGCCGACAGCGCCTTCACCGGAACCGGTCTCCCGCTGACCGCCACCACCGGCGTGACGTGGAAGACCGGCGACTCCTTCAGCCCGGCCGTCGAACTCGACGGCGTCACCGGATCCCTTGCGGCCGACGGCCCCGCCGTCGCCACCGACGCCGACTTCAGCCTCAGTGTCCGGGCCAAACCCGCCGCCGGCGACTCCGCCGCCTCGGCCGTTTCCGACGCCGACACCGTTCTGTCCCAGGACGGCGTCAACACCGCCGGCTTCAAGCTCTGGGTCGAAGCCGGATCCTGGCACTTCGCCATGAGCCGGTCCGACGTGGCCGCTCCCGCCTGGGACACCGTCTCCGCACCCGCGGGCAGCGCTCCGGCAGGTGTGTGGTCGCAGGTCACCGTGACGTACAAAGCCTCCATCGGCACCGTGATCCTCTGGGTCAACGGACGGAATGTCGCCAGCGTCCGCCACACCGAGAAGTGGAAGGCCACCGGCGCGCTGCGTGTGGGCGCGCACAGGACCAGCGCCACAAGGATCGGCGACCACTTCGACGGCATGCTCTCCACCGTCCAGACGTGGAATGGCCTCTCGCTGACGCCCGAGCTGAACGATCACGACATCGACGGCGACGGCCGTAACGACGTCGTCATCACCGACGGAAACGGCGACCTGTGGATGTATCCGAACCAGGGCGGCTCGGGACTGAACACGGTCAGCGTCAGCAACCGGGTCAAGATCGGCACCGGGTGGGGCTCCCTGACCTGGGTCGTCACCGACTGGGACGCCGACGGTCTGGCCGACGTCGTCATGCATGGCTCGGACGGCGTCCTATGGATGTACCCCAACCAGAACGGGCGTCCGTCCTACGGCAACAGGAAGAAGATCGGCACCGGCTGGGACCAGTACGTCCTCGCCGCCGGCAACGCCGACAGCAGCCCCCACGCCGACCTGTTCAGCGTCAAGAACAGCACCGGCGAGCTGTGGTACTACCCCGACGGGGGCAGCAGGATCCGGATCGGCAGGAGCGGCTGGACCGACTACCGCCTCTTCCCCGCCGATTTCGACAGCGACGACCGAACCGATGTCATGGCCATCGACAGATCAGGCGAGCTCTGGTTCTACGCCAACACGAGCCAGAGCGGCGTCGACCTCGCCGAGCGCACGCAGTCCGGCACCGGCTGGAGCACCTACAAGGCCACGGCCATGGATCTGAGCGGTGACGGCAAGGCCGACCTGGTCGCCATGGACAGCCAGGGCACGCTCTGGGTCTATCCCGGCAAGGGCGACGGCCGCCTGGCCGCCCGCTACCAGATCGGCGTCAACTGGAGGATCAACGCCATCGGCTGACACGCGCGATCTCGGTGGGCCGGACGCCGGCGTCCGGCCCACCGTTTCGCGATCACCACGCCGCGCCGTGCCGCGAATCGGCAGGCTGAGCATGAGGAGCCCGGTCGTCGCACCACCAGGGCCTACGGAGAACGCCATCCCAGCCGGCCCCGGTCAGAGGTGCGGGCTGAGGCGCTCATCAGGTGCCGCTCCTCCTCCGGGGCCACGTCCAGGATCGTCGGGCGGTGGGCGACCGGGATCACCAGCACGTGCCCCAGCCCACGCTGCCGCGCGGCTGCCGTCCACGCCAAGCAACTCAGGTTGACTATCAGCGATTTAGTCAACTACGGTTGCTTATATGCGATCCATTTCCGACATTCAGTCCGCGCTCGACCGGGCCGTGGCCGACGGGGGCGTTCCCGGCATCGTGGCCGAGCTTCAGGACGGCGAGGCGGAGCCGTGGTTCGGCACGGCAGGGGTGGCCGACACGGCGACCGGACGGGCGCGCCGGCCGGGCGAGCACTTCCGCATCGGCAGCTTCACCAAGGCGTTCACCGGCACGGTCGTCCTGCTGCTCGCGGCCGAGGGCAGGCTGAGCCTGGACGACACGGTGGCCGCGTGGCTGCCCGGCGTGGTGGAGGAGCACCTCGGCGGCGACGGGACCGGGATCACGGTCAGGCGGCTGCTCAACCACACCAGCGGGCTGCCCGACGCCTTCCCCGGCCAGGAGCCCCCGAGTCCCGAGAAGCCGGGCGAGCGGTTCATCTACTCCAAGGTCAACTACAACCTGGTGGGGATGATCGTCGAGCAAGTCACGGGCTCGACGCTGGCCGAGGAGATCGACCGCCGCCTCGCCCGGCCGCTGGGCCTGGCGGGCACGTACCTGCCGGGCACCGACAACACGCTCCGCGAGCCGCACGCCCGGCACTACTCGAAGGCCGACGCGTTCGGCGCTCCCGTGGAGGTCCACGACGTGACGGACGCCGACCTGAGCTGGGCCGGGGCCGCGGGCGGCATGGTATCGACGACCTTTGACCTGCACCGGTTCCTGCGCGATCTGCTGGGCGGGCGGCTGCTGGCGCCGGCCCAGCAGGAGGAGATGTTCACGACCGTCCCGACGCGCGACTGGGTCCCGGACACGAGGTACGGCCTCGGCGTCTACGCCCAGACGCTTCCGTCAGGGGCCACGCTCTGGGGCGGCGGCGGTTACATCCAGGGCTCGGTGACGTACGCCATGGGCGACCGGCAGGGCACCAGCACGCTCGTGAGCAACCTGAACGGCGACTGGAACGACTTCCTGGAGACCTTCACCGATCTGTACGACGGCCCGGCTGGCTGACCCGCTCAGCCGACGATGACGCTCTGTTCGGGCAGCTCGTAGTGGCGGGTGCGCTGCTTGAGCGCGAGCGCGGAGCCCAGGGTGAGCGGGCCGGTCCGGCCGACGAACATCAGCAGGACCAGCAGAAGCTGCCCGGCGGTTCCGGTGTCGGCGGTGATGCCGGTGGACAGGCCGGCCGTGCCGAAGGCCGAGACCACCTCGAAGAGCACCCGGTCCAGGTTGTGCGGGGTGAACACCAGCATCAGGTAGGTCGACACCGCGACCAGCCCCACGCTGATGACCGCGAGGGAGATGGCCTGGCGCTGCGCCTGCTCGGACAGCCGCCGGCGGCCGACGTTGACCTGCGGCTCCCCGCGCAGCTCGGCCCAGATGACGAAGGCCAGCAGGCCGAACGTGGTCACCTTGATGCCACCGGCCGTCCCGGCACTGCCGCCGCCGACGAACATCAGGACGTCGGTGGCCAGCCAACTGGACGGGTGCATCTGGGAGATGTCCAGGCTGTTGAAGCCGGCCGTACGCGGCATCACGGCGGTGAAGAAGGCGGCCAGGAACTTGCCAGGATCGTCGAGCGCGCCCAGGGTTCTCAGGTTGTGCCACTCGGTGCCGAGGAAGACCAGGGTGCCGGCGACCAGCAGCACGGCGGTCACGGCCACGGTGACGCGGGTGAGCATCGACCACCGGCGCGGCTGCCGCCAGGTTTTCAGCAGCTCGAACACCACCGGGAAGCCCAGCCCGCCCACGATGACCGCGAGCGCGATCGCCAGGCAGATCCACGGGTCGCCCACGAACCGGACCAGGTTGTCCGGCCACAGGGCGAAGCCGGCGTTGTTGAAGGACGAGATCGCGTGGAACACGCCGAGGTAGAGGGCCCGCCCGAACGGCTCGCCGTACCCCAGCAGGAACCGGGCGGTCAGCACCGTCGCCACGGCCGCCTCGCAGGCGAGGCTGAACAGGACCACCTTGCCGACGACCACGCGCACGTCGGCCATGCTGAGCGTCTTGGTCTCGGCCTGGGCGAGGATCCTCACGCGTAAGCCGATCCGGCCGGAGACCAGGACCGTGAAGACGGTGGCCAGGGTCATGATGCCGAGCCCGCCCACCTGGATCAGGCCCGCGATCACCACCTCGCCGAAGGCCGACCAGTGTCCCGCGGTGTCCACCACCACCAGCCCGGTGACGCAGACGGCCGACGTCGCGGTGAACAGCGCCGCCAGCCAGCCCGCGGACTCGCCCGAGGTGGTGGCGACCGGCAGGGCGAGCAGCAGGCTGCCGAGCAGCACGGCGGCGCCGAAGCCGAGGACGACGACCTGCGTGGGATGCTGGAAGCGGGAGAGCAGCGAGCCGCGCGCCATGATGCCGTCTCTCCTCGCCCCGCCCGGCGCCCTCCTGTCGCGGCGCACCGGCGCTCAACATAACAGGCCCGCCGCCGAGCCTCCCCAGGCGGTCTCCCGCCCACGCGGCCGGCCCTTTCGCACGCCTTCCCGGACGCGCCTATCCGCTCGGCTCGGTCTCCCGCTCGGGGGCGGCCTCGCCGTCGCCGCCGTGGGGCTCGTGCTCGATGGGCACCATGGCCTCGCCGTACGTCCTGCTCATTCGCGTCCTGAGCCGCCCCAGCGGCCCGCGGGCCCGCACCGGGGGCACCTCCTCCCCCGGTTCCGGCGCGGTCAGCATCGCGATGGCCTCCCTGCCCTCCACGTGGGCCTCGATGTCGTCGGCCGCGGGCGCGTGCAGCTCGATGTACTCGCCGTGGCCGAGGCGTTTGATGACGCCCGTCTCCACCCCGTGGCCGATCATCCCGGCGTCCCGGCGCTGCAGGCCCAGGCAGATCTTGTACGTGACGATGTACGCGATGAGCGGGCCGACGAAGATCGCGACCCGGCCGAACCAGGTGGTGGCGTACAGGGAGATCTGGAAGTTGGCGGAGATCACGTCGTTGGCGCCCAGCAGGAGGAGCACGACGTAGAAGGTGATGGCCGCCACGCCGATCGAGGTGCGGTGCGGGTTGTTGCGCGGGCGGTCGGCGATGTGGTGCTCGCGCCGGTCGCCGGTGATCCACTGTTCGAGGAACGGGTAGAGCACCAGGCCCACGAGGATGATGCCGAGGGGGATGAAGGCCGGGATGAAGACGTTCAGCGGCCAGGTGAAGCCCAAGGCGTTGAGCTCCAGGGACGGCATGATCCTCAGCGCGCCCTCCATGAAGCCGAGGTACCAGTCGGGCTGGGAGCCGGCCGAGATGTCCGCCGGCGTGTACGGGCCGTACAACCAGACCGGGTTGATCTGCGCGAAGGTGGCGAGCCCCGCCACGACGGCCAGCGTGAACAGGAAGTAGGCGCCCGACTTGGCCATGAAGGACGGCAGGAACGGCCCGCCCACCACGTTCATGTTGGTACGTCCCTTGCCGGGCATCTGCGTATGCTTCTGCACCCACATGAGCACCAGATGGGCGGAGATGAGCGCCAGCAGGATGCCCGGGATCAGCAGTATGTGCAGCGCGTAGAACCGGGTGATCACGTCGTCGCCCGGATACTCCCCGCCGAAGAGGAAGAACGACAGGAAGGTGCCGACCAGCGGGATCGACAGCAACACGCCCTGGGCGATCCGCAGCCCGGCGCCGGACAGCAGGTCGTCGGGGAGCGAGTAGCCGGTCAGCCCCTCGGCCAGCGACAGCGCCAGCAGCGTGATGCCGATCAGCCAGTTGATCTCGCGGGGTTTGCGGTAGGCGCCGGTGAAGAAGACGCGGAGCATGTGCACCATGAGCCCGGCCACGAAGAGCAGGGCCGCCCAGTGGTGGATCTGCCGCATCAGCAGCCCGCCGCGCACCTCGAAGCTGATCTCCATGGTCGAGGCGTACGCGCCGGACATCTCCACGCCGAGCAGCGGCGCGTAGGGCCCGCTGTACGTGACCTCCTGCATGCTGGGCTTGAACCAGAACGTCAGGAACGTCCCGGTCAGCAGCAGGATGACGAACGAGTACAGCGCGATCTCGCCGAGCAGGAACGACCAGTGGTCGGGAAAGATCTTGCGCAGGTTCCGCTTGGCGAATCCCGCCGCGCCCAGGCGGTCGTCCAGGTACCGGCTGGGACCGGCGATCACCTTCGGCACGGCGGCCCGGCGGGGCCTTTTTGGCACAATGCTCACGGCGGCCCTCTTGCCCGCAAAAGTGACCGTCATAAAGAAGTGGCGTCCCAAGTTTGTCCCATGTCAGGGCACCCGAGCCTGCCGGGGAGCGCCTGTCAGGGCACGTCGCCGCCTCGCCGATCGCCGCCGTCCGGCCTCTGGAGGCTGCCCTCCGGCGGCTTGGCCAGGAACGGGGAGCGGCCGAGGATGGCGATGCCCGCCACCATCGCGATCAGCCCGGCCACGACGCCCGCGAGCCCCACGGGATCGACCCGCAGGCGCTCGCTGGAGATCGCCACGCCGAGCACGATCCCGCTGATCGGCTCGGCCGCCGTGGTGGCCGGCAACGAGATCTGGAGCGGGGCGGCGTCGAACGCGCTCTGGTTGAGCAGCAGCCCCACCACGGCGACGCAGGGCACCATGTACAGCTGCCACGTCGCGAACACGTTCAGCCCGTCCTCCAGGGTGAGCAGCGAGCTGCGGGTCAGCACGTCCTGGAACCCGTAGAGCACCCCGGCGGCGGCGGCCAGCGACATCGCCTTGATCTTCAGCGAGCGCCGCATGCCGAACGCGACCAGCCCGGCCGCGAGGATGATCGCCGGCACCGCCGCGAGCCACTGCGGGGAGGTCGGCGACGGGTGGTCGCCGCCGTGCGGCTGCCCGGCGATCAGGAACAGCGCCACTCCCCCGCTCACCAGCACGGCGCCGAGCTGGAGCAGGCGGCCGAACTGCTCCTTGTAGATCACGTGGGCGGCGGTCAGGGCGAACAGCAGGTTCGTCGCGAGCAGCGGTGTCACCACCGACACGTCCGCCTGCCCCAGGGCGATGGCGCCGAGGATCTGGCCGCAGAACATCAGCCCGATCCCGCCCAGCCACAGTGGCATGCGGATGAGTCGCAGCAGCAGCCGAGGGTGCAGGATCTCCTCGAGCGGCTCCCGGTAGGCGGCGTGCTGCTGGGCGACGAAACCTAGCCCCAGCAGGCACGCCCCTGCCAGGGTGATCGCGATGACCATCAATGGCGACTCTTTCCGATGCCCGGCCTGCGCGGTTGGGTTTCGGCCCGGCAGCTATCCGTTTCGTCCTCCCCCGAAAACCTCACCGCGTAACTGACCTGCGCTGTCACGCCGATCGGGGGCCGTACGTATCGCCGCGGCCCGTCAGGGTAACGGTCGGTGAGGGCGATCGGCCGGGAGGACGATCACAGACCGGTCGCACCACGAGAAAGGTCTGTCCGATGACCACGAACGTGAAAGTCAGAGCGCTGATCACGCTCCTGCCGCCCGAGGAGGGCGGGCTGTCGCACCAGCTGCCCAGCCGCACGCGGTCCCTGATCGTCCGGGGACGTCACCAGGAAGGGCACGAGGTCCACAGCCGGCCGTTCCCGGCGGCGATCAGCACGGAGGACGAGCAGCCGCTGCGGCCCGGCGACAAGGACCACATCGTGTCCATGCTGATCCACGACGACGCGGCGGTCGACTACCTCCGCCCGGGTGAGGGCTTCCAGCTCTGGTACGGGCACGAGGTCGGCAGCGGTGTCGTCTCCCGGCGCCTGTTCGTCTGAGATCGTCAAGGAGTGGCGGCCAGGGCGTCCGCCTCGTCCCCGGCCGGTGCGGGAGCGGCGGGGCGGCGCAGCACGGCGAGGCTGACGACGAGGGCGGCGGCGAGCAGCCCGGCCGCGACGGCGAACGCCAGCCGGTAGCCGCCCGTCAGCGCCGCAGCCTCGGAGGCCCCGGCCGCGAGCAGGGTGCCGGTGCGCGAGGCCGCCAGCGTGGACAGCACGGCGACGCCGAGCGCCATGCCGATCTGCTGGGTGGTGTTGAACAGCCCGGACGCGAGCCCGGCGTCGTCGGCCCTGGCGCCCGACATGCCCAGCGCGGCCAGCGCGGGGAGCACCAGGCCGCCGCCCGCGATCAGCAGCATCACGGGGAGCAGGTCGGTGACGTAGGACGCCTGCACGGGCACCCTCGTGAGCCAGCCCATCGCGGCCAGCAGCAGCGCCAGGCCGGCCACCAGGACGGCGCGCTCGCCGAAGCGGGTGTTGAGGCGGGCGGAGACGAACAGCGACAGCCCGCCGATGAGCACGGCGGCGGGCAGCATCGCCAGCCCGGTCGCGAGGGCGCCGTACTGGAGGACCTTCTGCATGTAGAGGGCGACGATGATCTGGAACGCGAACATGGCCGAGAGCGCCAGCATCTGCACCAGGTTGGCGCCGGAGACGTTGCGCGAGCGGAGGACGCGCAGGGGCATGAGCGGCGTGCGGGCCCTGGTCTGGCGGACGAAGAAGGCGGCCAGCAGGGCGGCGGAGACGGCACCGAGGCCCAGGGTGTGGCCGGCCAGCCAGCCGTACTCCTCGATCTTGACGACGGTGTAGATGCCGAGCATCAGTCCGGCGGTCACCAGCGCGGCGCCGAGCACGTCGGCGCCCGAGGCGAGGCCGAGGCCCCGGTCGGCGGGGAGCGCCCGGAGCGCCAGCGCGACGGTGGCCAGGCCGATGGGCACGTTGATGAAGAAGATCCAGTGCCAGCTGAGCGCGTCGGTGAGCACGCCGCCCAGCACCTGGCCGATCGAGGCACCGGCGGCGCCGGTGAAGCTGAAGACGCCGATGGCCTTCGCCCGCTCCCCCGGACCGGTGAACAGCGTCACGAGGATGCCGAGCACCACCGCCGAGGCCATCGCGCTGCCCATCCCCTGCAGGAAGCGGGCGGCGATCAGCAGGCCCGGCCCGGTCGCCGCGCCGGCGAGCAGCGAGGCGGCGGTGAAGACGGCGTTGCCCGCCAGGAACATGGCCCTGCGGCCGATGAGGTCGCCCAGCCGTCCGGCCAGCAGCAGCAGCCCGCCGAACGCGATCAGGTAGGCGTTGACGGTCCAGCTCAGCCCGGCGGGGGTGAAGCCGAGGTCGCGCTGGATCGCGGGCATGGCCACGGTCACGATGCTGCCGTCGAGGATCGTCATGAGGCTCGCGGCCGACAGCACGGCGAGCGCGAGGCGTGGGGAATGAGACATACCGGTTTCTCCCGTTCAGAGGCGAACAGGAGAGACCTTAACAGATAGTTTTGTTGCAGACTATCTACTTCGGCCCTACTGGCGGGGCCGGCGAGGCGCCTGCGGGGCTTCCACGGGGGTCGACAGGTGGCCCTCGACCAGGCGGCGCATCGCCCTGAGCAGCACCTCGCGCTCGTCGCCGGGCAGCGATTCGAGGGCGGCGCGGTGCACGCCGTCGACGATCTCCTGGCTGCGGTGGGCCACCTCCCTGCCCTTCTCGGTGACGGCGATGATCCTGGCGCGGCGGTCGGTGCTGGACGGGCGGCGCTCGGCCAGGCCCGCCTTCTCCAGGGCGTCGACCGTGACCACCATCGTGGTCTTGTCCATGTCGCCGAGCTCCGCGAGCTGGATCTGCGTGCGCTCCTCCTCCAGGGCGTGCACGAGCACGCAGTGCATGCGGGCGGTCAGCCCGATCTCCGCCAGCGCGGCCGTCATCTGGGTGCGCAGCACGTGGCCGGTGCGGTCGAGGAAGTACGACAGGTCGGGCTCCGCGCGCGAGGGCGCCATGGCGGTCATGACTCCCAGTCTAGTTTCGTTGCGGATTATCTGCTTCTCCGGCCGCGGGCGTGACCGTTGTGAGATGCCGCGCGACGCCGCCCTTACGCGGTGACCTGGTCGAGGAGTTCGAGCAGGTGGTGGTACGGCTCGCCGGTGGCCCTGGTCAGGCCCAGCTCGCAGGTGCGGTTGACCGAGGCGTGGGCGGCGAAGCCCCCGGCGGCCACCGAGGCGGCCTCGGCGCGGGTGGCCGAGGCGGTCAGCTCGGGATGGAGCAGCCCGCGGTCCCCGGCGAACGCGCAGCACTGCCAGCCGTCCGGAACGACCACCCGCTCGGCGACCGCCTCGGCGATCCGGGTGATGGCGGCGTCCAGGCCGAGCCGGGTGGACGAGCAGGTGGGGTGCAGGGCGAGGGACGGCAGGCGGCGCCGGACGGTCAGGCGGGGCAGGATGTGCTCGGCGGTGTAGGCCACCGCGTCGACCACCTGCACGTCCAGGCGGTGGAAGCCCTCGGTGCAGGAGGCGGCGTCGCTGACGACCGGGAGGCGGCCGCCGTCCGTGGCCTCGGCGACCGCGTCGCGGACGCGCAGGCCCATGGCCTCGTACCCGTCGGTGTAGCCCTTCGACGACCAGGGAGTGCCGCAGCACAGGCCCCCGATGCCCTCGGGGACGCGCAGGCGCAGGCCCGCGCGCTCGGCCAGCCGCCGGAGGGCGCTCATGACGCCCGGTCCGCCCTCGGCGGGCGCGAACAGGGTGTTCAGGCAGGACGGCAGGTAGACGGCGTCGGCGTCGCCCGCGGGGGACGGGCGGCGGCGGGTCCCGCCGCGGGGCAGGTCGCGGCTCCACCCCGGCACGGCCTCGGGACCGGCGACGGCGCGGGAGGCGCGGCTGGCCCCCTCGGCGAGCCCGGCCGGGGCCGCCGCGGCGGCGTCCAGGGCGAGGTTCATGGCGCGGGTGACGCCGTCCCAGTGACCGGCGGCCGCCTTCCAGCCCTTGCGCGCCAGGCGGCCGTGGCGCTCGGCGCGCAGGCGCTTGGTCAGGTCGCCGGTGTTGATGAGGACGGGGCAGGCGGTGGCGCACATGCCGTCCACGGCGCAGGTGTCGACGGCGTCGTAGCCGTACTCCTCCTCCAGCCGCTGTGCGAGCGCGTGGTCGCCGGCCCGGCGGGCGGCGGCCATCTCGCGGCGCAGCACGATGCGCTGGCGCGGGGTGGTGGTCAGGTCGCGGCTGGGGCAGACCGGCTCGCAGTAGCCGCACTCCACGCACCGGTCGACCTCGGGCTCGACGGTCACGACGCTCTTGAGGTCGCGCAGGTGCGCGTCCTCGGCGTCGGTGAGGACGACGCCGGGATTCAGCGTGCCCTTGGGGTCGCACAGGCGCTTGACCTCGCGCATCACCTCGTACAGCTCGTCGCCGTACTGGCGGCGCACGAACGGCGCCATGACCCGGCCCGTCCCGTGCTCGGCCTTGAGCGTGCCGCCCCGGCCGAGCACGGCCTCGACCATGTCCTCGGTGAAGTCGGCGTAGCGCTCCAGGTCCGTCTCGAAGCGCTCGTTCAGCATGAAGTGCAGGTTGCCGTCCTTGGCGTGGCCGAAGATGACGCTGCGCTCGTAGCGGTGCTTGGCGAACAGGGCCGTCAGGTCGTCGCAGAGGTCGGCCAGCGCCGGCACGGGGACGGCGACGTCCTCCAGCAGGGCGGTGGTGCCGCTGGGCCGGGCTCCGGCGACGGAGGCGTACAGGCCCTTGCGGATGTGCCACAGCGCCGCCCGGCCCGCGCCGTCCCTGCTGAGGCGGGCCGGCGCGGCCAGCGGCAGCGACGGGAACAGCTCCTCGGCGGCGCGCTCGCGAGCGCCGAGCGGGTCCGCGTCCGGCTCCTGCCACTCGACCAGCAGCGCGGCGTGCTCGGCGACGGTGAGCGTGCGCAGCACGTCGTCGGCCTTGGGGTCGGTCTGGGCCACCCGCAGGGACTCGGCGTCCAGCAGCTCGACGGCGGCGGGCTCGGCGGCGACCAGGCCGGGCATCGCGGCCATCGCCTGGCGCAGGGTGGGGAAGACGAGCAGGCCGGTGGCGGCGAGCGGGTGTACGGGGACCGTGCGCAGCACCGCCTCGGCGACGAAGCCGAGCGTGCCCTCGCTGCCGATCACCAGGTGGGCGAGGATCTGGGCGGGCAAGTCGTGGTCGAGGAAGCTGTTGAGGCCGTAGCCCATGGTGTTCTTGAGCGAGAACTGGGCGGTGACGCGCCGCACCGAGTCCGGATTTTTCCGGACTCGGTCGCGCAGCCTCAGCAGCCCTTCGGCGAGGTCCGGCTCCAGCGCGCGCAGCCGCTCGTCCGCGTCGGGGGCGCCGGTGTCGAGGACGGTGCCGCTGGGCAGCACCAGGGTCATGGACTCCAGGGTCCGGTACGTGTTGGCGTGCGTGCCGCACGTCATGCCGCTGGAGTTGTTGGCGACGACCCCGCCGATCGTGCACGCCGCCTCGCTGGCCGGGTCGGGGCCCAGCCGGCGGCCGTAGCGCGCGAGCCGGGCGTTGACCTGCCGCAGCACCGCGCCGGGCTGCACCCGTACGCGTGCCCCGTCGTCGAGCACCTCGATGGAGCGGAAGTGACGGCGGGTGTCGACCAGCAGGTGCTCGCTCACGCCCTGGCCGCTCAGGCTGGTGCCGCCGGAGCGGAAGGTGAGCGGGAGGCCGGTGCGCAGCAGCGCCGCCACCTGCTCGGCGCTCTCGGGCACGAGGACGGCCTGCGGGGTGAGGAGGTAGTGCGAGGCGTCGTGGGCCATGCCGAGCCGGTCGCTCACCCGGGTCCGGGCGATGCCGGGCACGGCGGCCTCCACCGCGGCCAGGACGGTGGGATCGCCCTCGGGCAGCGATTCGTACACGTTTCCGAAGGTTATGGCACCTTTTCGGAAAAGGAAAGTTGGCGGTGGCGGGCCCGCCCGTACCGGCGAGTGATGCTCAGCGCATGACGGCGACAGGGGGCGTGGGGGGAGCCGCGCTTGACGGCGGCGCGGAGCTGGGCGGGTCAGCGCATGACGGCGGCGTGGAGGGCGCTGAACAGGGGCCAGGTCAGGGCGGCCATCTCGGCCGGCGAGCGGGGGCAGCCGCGCGTGAGCCACTCGGTGGCCACGCCGATGAGCGCCCCCGCGGTGAACGCGGCGGGCACGTCGAGGTCGTCCTCGCGGTCCGCGCCTCCCTCCGCCCCCGCCTGCGGCGGCTCGCCGGCGGCCTGGCGGACGCGCTCGCGCACGGCCACGCTGACGCGGCGGCGGATGTGGTCGGCCACGCGCGGGCTGCCCTGCGGCCCGAGCAGGCTGCGGTAGAGCCCGCCGTGCTCGGCGAGGGCGGCGAAGAACTCCGCCAGCGACTGGGTCACCTCGTCCGTCGGGTCGGCGGTGCCGGGGCCGGGGGACGGCAGGGATCTGATCAGCCGGTCGATCATCGCCGTGCAGGCGGCCTCGGCCAGCTCGTGGACGTCGCGGTAGTGGTCGTAGAAGGCCGAGCGGCTCACCCCGGCGCGCTCGGCCACGTCGGACACGCTGATCCTGGACAGCTCGCGCTCCTCCACGAGCTCGAGCAGGGCCCGGGCCAGCGTCGCGTGGGTGCGGCGGACCCGCCGGTCACCGGATGAGGTGTTGCTGTCTTTCGTCGTGGCCACGTCCGTCAGTTTACCTTCTTCTTACACATGTCAGTTATCTTGCAGATGTAGGCTAACGTGAGATGGCGCGACGACCGAAAGGATCATGCTGATGCCCGTATGTGCAGCCGTCCGGCTGGGCGGCGCCCGGTGACCCCGCCGGGGAGCATCGTCATCGTCGGTGCGTCGGCCGCCGGGCTGAGCACGGCCGAGGCGCTGCGCCGGCTCGGCTACGAGGGGCGGCTCACGCTGCTGGACGCCGAGCCCCACCAGCCCTACGACCGGCCGCCCCTGTCGAAGCAGGTCCTGGCCGGCGCCTGGGAGCCGGCCCGCGCCCAGCTGCGCGGCCAGACCCAGCTCGACGCGCTGGGCGCCGAGTTCGCGCAGGGCGAGCCCGCCGTGGCGCTGGACGCGGCGGAGCGGTCCGTCACCACCGCCTCCGGCCGGGTGCTGCGCGCCGACGCCGTGGTCATCGCCACCGGCCTGACCCCGTGCCGGCTGCCCGGCCAGGACGGGCCGGCGGGCGTCCACGTGCTGCGCGGCCTGGACGACGCGCTCACCCTGCGCGCCCACCTGACCGCCGCGCGGCGGCTCGTGGTCGTGGGCGAGGGCGTGCTGGGCACCGAGGTCGCCGCCACCGCCCGCACCATGGGCCTGGACGTCACCCTCGCCGGGATGGGCGGCACCCTGCTGGGCGCCCAGCTCGGCGAGGTGATCGGCGGCGAGCTCGCCAGGAAGCACGCCGAGCGCGGGGTCCGCCTGCGGCTCGGCGTCACCGTCGACGAGCTGACCGGCGCGGACGGGCGCGTCACGGGAGTGCGGCTGGCCACCGGCGAGCTGCTGCCCGCCGACGCGGTCGTGGTGGCCGTCGGGGCACGCCCCGCGACCGGCTGGCTGGCCGGCAGCGGGCTGCGGCTCGGCGACGGGGTGGAGTGCGACTCGCGCTGCCGCGCGGCCGAGGGCGTCTACGCCGTCGGGGACGTGGCGTCGTGGGAGCACGAGGGGTACGGCAGGCGGCTACGCCTGGAGAACCGCACCAACGCCACCGAGCAGGCCCAGGTGGTCGCGGCCAACCTGCTCGGCGCCGATCGCCCGTACACGCCGATTCCCTACTTCTGGACCGACCAGTACGACGTCAAGATCCAGGCCCACGGCCTGCCCTCACCGGCCGCCGAGCTGAGCGTGGCCGAGGGCGACCCGGCGGAGCAGCGCTTCGCCGCCCTCTACCGCGAGGACGGCCGGGTCACCGGCGTGCTCGGCTGGAACATGCCCAAACAGGCCCGCCTCCTGCGCCAGCAGGCACTCGCGAACTAGACATGACCGTGCTTTTTCCCTTCACAAGGAGCTGCGAATGAGTATCGACGAGCAGGTGCTGCCCTACCCGATCCCCAACGACGCGGCGCTCGACCCGCCTCCGGAGTGGGCCGAGCTGCGCGGCACGTGCCCGGTGGCGCACGTGGAGCTGCCCAGCGGCGACCGGGCGCGGCTGCTGACCCGGTACGACGACGTCAAGCTGGTGCTGGCCGACCCGCGCTTCACCCGCCAGCTCACCGCCCCCGACGCGGCGCGGCTGACGACCGACGGCGGCGTGTTCAACAGCGAGATGGCGCAGTTCATCCCCGACGGCGGCGAGGGGCACCAGCACTGGCGGCGCCTGGTCGGCAAGTGGTTCACCGCCAAGCGCATGGCGGCCCTGCGGCCCGGGATGGCCCAGATCGCCGACGACCTCATCGACGATCTGATCGAGCGCGGCGCGCCGGGCGACCTGAGGGCCGGGCTGGGCTTCCCGCTGCCGGTCTACGTGATCTGCGACATGCTCGGCGTGCCAGCCGCCGACCGGGACCGGTTCTCGTACTGGTCCGACACGCTGCTCAACCTCACCCGCTACTCCAAGGAGGAGATCGAGGCCGCGCAGCTCGCGTTCTTCGAGTACATGTCCGGCCACGTCGCCGCCAAGCGGGAGCGGCCGGGCGACGACCTGCTGAGCGAGCTGATCGCGGCCGGCGGCGCCGAGGACGGCGGCCTGACCGACATGCAGATCCTCGTCACCGGCATGGCGCTGCTGGTCGCCGGGCACGAGACCACCGCCAACATGATCGGCAAGATGGTCGCGATGCTGCTGGCCGACCGGTCCCGCTGGGAGCGGCTGCTGGCCGACCCCTCGCTGATCCGCACCACGGTGGAGGAGTCGCTGCGCCTCGACGCCAACTCCGGCTTCGGCCTGCCCCGCTACCTGCCCGTGGAGGCCGAGGTCGGCGGCACGGTGCTGCCCAAGGGCACCACCGTGGTCTGCAGCATGGCCGCCGCCAACCGCGACGAGAACGCCTTCGAGGCCGCCGACCGGTTCGACCAGACGCGCAGCCCCAACGCGCACCTGTCGTTCGGCGCCGGGGCCCACTCCTGCCTGGGCCAGGCGCTGGCCCGCACCGAGCTGCAGGTCGTGCTCGAGGTGCTGCTGCGCAGGCTTCCCGGCCTGGAGCTGGCCGTGCCCGTGGCGGAGCTGGAGCGGGTGGAGGGGCTGGCCGTCGGCGGCCTGCGCACCCTGCCGGTCCGTTGGTGAAGGAAGGAGCCGAGATGAAGATCACCGTCGACGAGGACAAGTGCTGCGGCGCCGGCAACTGCGTGCTGATCGCGCCGGAGGTGTTCGACCAGCGCGACGAGGACGGCATCGTCGTCCTGCTGCGGTCCGAGCCGGGGGCCGAGGAGCGCGCCGCGGTCCTGGAGGCGGCGGCCGTGTGCCCCGCCGCCGCCATCGAGGTGCACGAAGAGGCATGACCTCCCCGCGCGGGCCCGGCTCGCCGCCGATGGGGTGCCGTACAAAGGCGTCCAAAGGTAGCGAGCCGCGAGGAGCATGATCAACCGCTCGCGGGCGCGTCCCCGAGGGCGGGGCTAGGGCCGGTCGGAGCCCGAGAGGCGTTCGACGACGCGCAGGAGCGCCGAGTGGTCGAGCGCGCCGTCGCCCGAGGCGTTGGCCGAGGCCACGAGCTGGGCGACCAGCGCCCCGACCGGGAGCACGACGCCGGCCTCGCGGGCGGCCGAGGTCACGATGCCCATGTCCTTGTCGTGCAGCGCGATGCGGAAGCCGGGCTCGAAGGAGTGGCCGAGCAGGTTGGCCCGCTTCTGCGCCAGCACCGCCGAGCCGGCCAGGCCGCCGCCGAGCACGTCGAGCGCCGCCTCCAGGTCCACCCCGTACGCCCGCAGGAACACCACCGCCTCGGCCAGCGCCTCGATGGTGGCGGCGACGACGAGCTGGTTGGCGGCCTTGACCGTCTGGCCGGCGCCGCTCGGCCCCACGTGGATCACGGTCCTGCCGAGCGCGTCGAACACCGGCCGGGCGGCCGCGAAATCGGCGGGCTCCCCGCCCACCATGATGGACAGGGCCGCGTTCCTCGCGCCCGCCTCGCCGCCCGACACGGGAGCGTCGAGGTAGCGCAGCCCCCGGCCGGCCGCCTCGGCGGCCAGGTCGCGGGTGACGTCGGGGCGGATCGTGGAGAAGTCGATGACCAGCGTGCCCGGGGCGGCGTGGGCGAACACGCCGTCGTCGCCGGTCAGCACGTGCTGGACGTCGGGCGAGTCGGGGACCATGAGCGCCACGATCTCGGCGCCGGTCACGGCGTCGGCGACCGACTCCGCCGCCCGGCCCCCGGCGTCGGCGAGGGGCCGGGCCTTCTCCGGCGACCGGTTGTAGCCGCTCACGGTGTGCCCGGCCTTGACCAGGTTGATCGCCATGGGGCTGCCCATGATGCCGAGCCCGATGAAGGCGATGGTGGTCACGTTGGTCCTCCTTCGCGGGCGGCCCGCTGCCCGGGTGGGAGCCAGCTGAAGGCGTCCGGCCCCTCAGCGCGGTACTCAAGCCCGACATATCCGTCGTATCCGGCAGCGTGCACGTCGTCGATCCACTGCCGGAGCGGCAGCGTACCCGTGCCCGGCGCGCCCCTGCCCGGTGCGTCGGCGATCTGCACGTGGGAGATGCGCGCGGCGTGCCGCTCGATGACGGCGGGCACGTCGTCGCCGTTGACCGCCAGGTGGTAGAAGTCGGCGAGCAGCCCCACGCGGGCGCCGGGCACGCCGGCCACGCGGTCGAGCACGGCCACGGCGTCGCCGGCCGTCAGCAGCGGGTAGCGCGGGGCGCCGCTGACCGGCTCCACCAGCACGGTCCCCGCCACTCCCCGGGCGCAGGCCGCCAGCATCTCGGCCGCCAGCTCGTCCTGCTCCTCCGCCTCGACGCCCTCGACGCGGTTGCCGTACAGCGCGTTGAACGCCCGGCAGCCGAGCCGCTCACCGATGGCCGCCACCACGGGGATGTTGTCCAGCAGCTCGCGCGACCGCCCCGGCCACGACACCAGCCCCCGGTCGCCGCCCGGCATGTCGCCCGCGAAGAAGTTGAGCCCGCTCAGCCGCACCCCCGCGTCCGAGACGGCGCGGACGAACGCGTCCGCCTCACGGTCGCCGGGCACGGCGACCTGCCACGGCCACCAGAACTCGACCGCCGTGAACCCGTCGGCCGCCGCCGCGGCCGGGCGTTCGAGCAGGGGCAGGTCGGTGTAGAGGATCGAGCAGTTGACGCTCCACCGGCTCACCCGCGGGCCCACGCAACCCCTCCCAAAGGATCAATCGTCAGACGAGTATACGATTCGCGTCATTGGTCGTGGCCGGCCTCGTGGAGCGTCCCGTCCAGCTCGCGGAGTGCCCGGTCGAGCTCCTCCATGGCGGCGACCGTGTCGAGGACGCCCAGCTCCGCGGTGAGCCGTACGGCGTCGCGCACCGCGTCCTCGCCCGCCGCCTCCAGGGCCACGGCCACGTGCGCGCGGAACGACCCGCCGAAGGAGCGGGCGGCGACGTGCGCCGTCAGCGCCACGAACGCCCGCTCGCGCACGCTGAGCCGCACCTCCGACCAGGCCCGCCCGAGGCGGG
Organism: Nonomuraea phyllanthi; assembly: GCF_006334985.2. Lineage (GTDB taxonomy): Bacteria > Actinomycetota > Actinomycetes > Streptosporangiales > Streptosporangiaceae > Nonomuraea > Nonomuraea phyllanthi. Next base: position 112,052 of record NZ_VDLX02000006.1, on the reverse strand, counting down.
AGGCCAGGAAGCCGTTCAGCCACAGGTCGTCGGCGCGCGAGCCCGGCCCGTGGGCGCCCTCGGCCACCTGAGCGGGCTCGGCGGCGGTGTCGATGCCCAGCTCCTTCGCGACCTGCTTGAGCCGCCCCAGCGCGTCGGCCGCCGCCGGATAGCCCGCGTACGGGGCGACGAACCTGATCAGGGCCAGCATGTCGGCGTACGGGACGCCGTGCATGTTCATGGCCATGACGTGCATCGTGTACGCCAGGCCGAGCCGGCCGGAGCACACGTCGTGCGCGGTGATCTGCAGGAGCTTCTCCCGCGTGCCGGTGCCCGGCAGGCCGAACGTCAGCCCGGCCGTCTCCAGGCCGATCTTCTCGAACTCGGGGTCCACGTCGGCCAGCGGGCTGCTGGGCAGGTCGACCATGAGCGCACCTCTTCCTCGTCGGTGGCACCGGGACGGCGCGCCCGTCGCGCGCCTTCCCTCCACGCCCGAGACGTTATATCCTCAGCCGAGGACTTACAAGTCTCCATATAAGGACTTTCCTTGGAAGGGACGGCCAGGATGTTCAGGTTCGGAGTGGTGCTGCACGAGCCCGCGACCCGCCGCGCGTGGGTGGAGAAGTGCAGGCGGGCGGAGTCCCTCGGCTACGACACCATCGCGGTGGCCGACCACCTGGGGATGCCGGCGCCGTTCCCCTCCCTGCTGCTCGCCGCCGAGGCGACCGAGCGGGTACGGCTCAGCACCCACATGCTCAACGCCGGCTTCTACCGGCCCGCGCTGGCCTACCGCGACGTCGCGTCCACCGACCTGCTCACCGAGGGGCGGCTGGAGCTGGGGATCGGCGCGGGGCACGCACAGGCCGAGTTCGAGGCCGCCGGGCTCCCGTACGGGAGCGGCGGGGAGCGGGTGGACGCGCTGGAGCGGATGGTGGCGGAGCTGCGCCGGATGTTCGCCGACCCCGCCGCGCTGCCCCGTCCCGCCCAGCCCTCCGGGCCGCCCATCATGATCGCCGGCAGGGGCAACCGGCTGCTGCGGTTCGCCGCGCGGGAGGCCGACATCATCGGCTTCAACGGCGCCGCCGCGGGCGCGCACACGGGCGGGCTGCCGGCCTTCGCCTCCAGGGCTGAGATGGCCGAACGGGTGGACTACGCCCGCGCCGCGCTGGGCGAGCGGGCCGGCGCGGTGGAGTTCAACAGCACGGTCCCGGCCGTCGTCATCACGAACGACCGCAGGGGGGCGCTGGAGCGGCTGGCGCACCACGCGCCGCAGCTCAGCGTGGAGGAGCGGGGGGAGGTGCCGAGCCTGCTGGTCGGCACGCGCGAGCAGATCGCCGATCAGCTCCGGGCGAACCGGGACCGGCTCGGCTTCTCGTACATCACCGTCATGGAGAACTCCCTGGAGCCGATGGGGCAGGTCATCGAGCTGTTCCGGTAGGGCAAGGGCCTCAGGGGCCTCAGGGGCCTCGGTGAGGCCGACTCCGGCCGACATCACGTCGAGAAGGGATCGATCATGTCCAAGACCGTGCTGGTCACCGGGGCGTCCACGGGGATCGGGCGGGCGACCGCGCTGCTCCTCGCCCGGCAGGGCTTCACCGTCCATGCCGGCGTGCGCAAGGACGCCGGCGGCGAGGCCCTCGGCCCGGCCGTGCGGCCGCTACCCGGTGGGCAAGGGCTCCCGCGTGATGAGCACCCTCGGCCGCCGGCTCCCCCAGCGCACTCTCGACACCCTGCGCCTTCGCGCCCTCGGCCTCTCGTGACACCGCTCGACGCGCCGATTCGCCCCAGGAGACGGTGCCGCCTCGCCCTGGAGACGGTGCCGATTCGCCCAGGAGACGGTGCCGCCTCGCCGGCGCGCGGGCCGGCGAGGCGGCGGGAGGAGATCAGGCGCCGATGTTCGCCTGCGGCCCCGCGTACGTCCTGAGCAGGGACGGCACTTCGGCGGCCGGGTCGAGCGTGTACACGTAGAACGAGCCGGGCGTGAAGGCCGAGCCGCTCGTGCTCTGCTTGCCGGTGCAGCTGACGCAGATGCTCCCGCTCTGGCGCAACTGGGCGGTGGGGTCGGGGTAGTACGGGTCCTTGACGTGGTCGTAGTAGCTGTTCTCGATCACCATCTTGGTGGCGCCGCGCGAGTAGTTGCCGTAGCTGGCGACGTTCTGCAGGTAGTTGTTGTACAGGTGCGCGTACGCCACGTTGTCGGTGCTGGGGTTGCGCTGGTTGGTGTCGTGGATCCAGTTGTGGTGAATGGTCATCCGCGCCGTGACGTTGTCGGTCCAGCCGATGCCGAACGCCTTGTTGTTCTCCGACAGCACGTTCCAGGACACGGTCAGGTAGCTCGTGTCCTTGCGGCTGTCGATCAGGCCGTCGTTCATGCGCGTGATGGTGTTGTGGTCGATCCAGACGTGGTGCGCGGTGTCCATCTGGATGCCGTCGTAGTCGTACTCCTTGTCGTCGGGGTCGTCGTCCGCCATGCGGGTGTCGCGGATGGTGAGGTTGCGGATGATCACGTTGCTCACGCCGGAGCCCAGGAAGAAGCCGCCGTTGACGATGTGGCCGCTGGTGCCGACGCCGACGATGGTCTTGTTGGAGGCGACCCTGATCTCGGTGCCGTACGGCGTGACGGTGATCGCGCCGTTGACCCTGATGACGTACGGAGCGCTGGCCGTGGCGTACCTGACCAGGTCGGCGTAGTTGGAGACGGTGACCGTGGCGCCGCCCGCGCCGCCGGTGGTGGTGCTCAGGCCGTTGCCGCTGGTGGCGGCGAACCCGTCGGCGCTGTCGGACCAGTCACGCCCGCCGCCGCCGGCGCTCTCGAAGGCCCACTGCTTGTTGCTGTTGTGGGTGCAGGTCTCCTGGATGACGGCGGCGCCCGAGGAGGTGGAGGCGCCCTCGTCGCTCATGCACAGCCCGCTCGCGACGCTGATGACCTGGTACGTCCCGCTCCCCGAGGCGGCGAACCGCCACAGCTGGTTGGTCTTGTCGCCGGCGCCGCACCCCCACTGCTGCAACCGCAGCCCCGAGGTGGCCGCTCCGTTGGGCACGTCGACGCATCGCTCGCTGTTCACGTTGCGGATCGTGTAGGTGCCCGACCCGGCGGACACGACCCGGAACCGCTGCCAGGCGTCGCCCGAGCAGCTCCACTGCTGGAGCTGCGCGCCGTTGTCCTTGGAGCCGCCCACCACGTCCAGGCACTTGCCGCTCTTGGTGACCTTGAGCTGGTAGACGCCGCCGTCCACGGGGGCGGCGGCCTGCGCGGGCGCGGCCGTCAGCCCGATGGCGGCCAGCACGGCCAGTACGGTGAATGTCGCACGGATGTTCATGATGGTCCTTCCGCGGGGCGGGATCAGCCGACGGGGTTCCAGCCGTCGGAACCGGCGAGATACTTCTGCGGGGTGTAGTTCGCGGCCTGCGAGTCGCTGAGCTGCGGCCGGTTGGAGTTCGTCCCGGCTCCCGCGCCGGTGTTGCGGTACTCGAAGAAGCGGGCGTTCTTCCAGGAGTTGCTGGACATGTCGGTCCACGGCTGGGAGGTCTTGATCAGGGAGCCGAGGGTGGACTCGCGGTAGAGCACCTGCGCGTTGGGGCGCCAGGGGCGGCCCAGGTTGGTGCTGCCCGCCGCGGACGCGCCGGTGATGTTCGACCGGTAGAACAGGAAGCCGTACGTCTTGCCCGCGTCCGTGCTGGCCGCGGTGTAGACGCCGCCGCTGCTCCGCTTCTCGTAGATGTCGCAGTCGTCGAAGACGATGGTGCCGCCGCCGAAGATGAAGTCGACGGTGCCCTCGATGTAGGAGTCGGTGACGTACGCCCGCGTGTCGTCGTTGACGAGGAACGTGTCCTGGTCGCCGAGCAGCCGCACGTTCGAGAACCGCGCCCGGTCGGCGTTCAGGTTGAGCGCCACCGCCTGCTGGCCGCTGGTCTGGGAGTTCTCGTCGAAGTCGTTGGAGATCGTCAGGTTGGTGGCGACGAAGTCGTGGCCGTCGACGAACGCGGTCGCGCTGCCGGATGTCCCGTATGCGCCCGCATAGTGGTTGTTAACGATCACAACGTCGGCAGGAGAGGACCCCAGCCCCTGGAGCGTGATGTACGGCTTGTTGGCGGGCACCCGGACGATCTCCCGGTACGACCCGGGCGCGATGGTGATCGTGACCCGGCTCGCGTTCCCCGCAGGCACGGCGTCGATGGCGGCCTGCACGGTCCGGTACGTCCCGCTGCCGTCCGCCGCCACCGTGGGCCTGGCCAGCGGCTCGAAGGCCCATTGCTTGTTGCTGTTGTGGGTGCAGGTCTCCTGGATGACGGCGGCGCCCGAGGAGGTGGAGGCGCCCTGGTCGCTCATGCACAGCCCGGTGGCGACGCTGATGACCTGGTACGTGCCGCTCCCCGACGCGGCGAACCGCCACAACTGGTTGGTCTTGTCGCCGGCCCCGCAGCCCCACTGCTGCAACCGCAGGCCGGAGGTGGCCTCGCCGTACGGCACGTCGACGCACCGGCCGCTGTTCACGTTGCGGATCGTGAAGACCCCGGACCCGGCGGACACGACCCGGAACTGCTGCCAGGTGTCCCCCGAGCAGCCCCACTGCTGCAGAAGCGCGCCGTTGTCCTGCGAGCCGGCCACCACGTCCAGGCACTTGCCGCTCTTGGTGACTTTGAGCTGGTAGACGCCGCCCGCGGCGGGCGCCTCCGCCGCCAGCGCGGCCGGCGGCGACACCCCCAGGACGACCGCCGCCGCCGTGAGCAGGGTGAGGCCCGTGAGCTTGCGCACGAACATCGTGTGTTCTCCTTCCTCGTCGCCACCGAGAAAGAAGGACGCGCCCCATATATGTCAACCCAAGAAACAAAATGGCCGGGAAAACCGGAGGTCGGGTCTGAAAGTTTCAGGCGGGGGCGGTGCTGCCCCGTACGACGAGGGTGGTCGGCACCTCCAGCCGCTCCGGCGGCAGGCCGGACAGCAGCGCGGACAGGGCGGCGCCGCCCAGCTCGGACCAGGGCTGGCGCACGGTCGTCAGGCCCGGAACGGTGTACATCGCCGCCAGCGAGTCGTCGAACCCGACCACGCTGACGTCGCCCGGCACCCGCAGCCCGCGCTCTGCGAGCGCCTGGCAGACGCCCACGGCCATCGTGTCGGAGCAGGCGAAGACGGCGGTCGGCGGCTCGGGGAGCTCGGCGAGCAGGTCGCGGGTGACCTGCAGGGCGATCTTGGGCTGGAAGTAGCCGCACATCTCCCAGCGCGGGTCCACCGGCAGCCCCGCCCCGGCCATGGCCGCGCGGTAGCCGGCCAGCCGCTCCTCCGCGCACGGCACGCCGGGCCGGCCGGTGACGATGGCGATGCGCTCGTGGCCCAGGCCGATCAGGTGCTCGGTCGCGGCCCTGGCGCCGGCCAGGTTGGCCGCGGCCACGACCGGCACGCCCCTCGGGGGCGTGCGGCGCGGGTCCACGAGCACGGCCGGGATGCCCTGGTCGGCCAGCCACGCCCGCTGCGTGGCGGTCGGCGACGTGCGCACCAGCAGCGCCCCGGCGCTGTCGCGGGCGCCGATCCGGTCCAGCCAGGCGGGCGGCGGCTGGCCGTTCTTGGTGCTCCTGGCGGCGGTGGAGACGACCACGTCCACGCCGAGCCGCCAGGCCGCGTCCTCCACGCCGCCGAGGATCGCCAGCGCGTACACCGAGTCCAGGCCCTGGAGCATGACGTCCACCAGGCTGCCGCGCGCCGGCTTGAGCCGCCGGCGGGGATAGCCGCGCCGCTCCAGCACCTCGGCCACCAGGCGCCGGGTGTGAGCGGAGACGTCGGACCTGCCGTTGAGCGCTTTGGAAACGGTTGCGACGGAGACGCCCGCCTCCCGGGCGATCACGGACAGCTTGGGCAACGGCCGGGGCTGGTCTTCTGCCGTCATACCCCCACTTTCCTCCCCGCCGCCGGAGAATGACCAGGCCATACCCCCGAAAATTTCGAAATTTAGGCATTTCCCCTGGTAGAGGCGCTTGCCACCTTCTGCTGCCATTGACGCCGAGCTCGGTGCTGCCGCAACGTTTCCTGCAACCGATTGCACTCCCCGCTGCCCCCTGCACCCCGAAGGAGAGACGCACGTTGGCCGTCGTCTCGGCGCGTCCGCCCGGCTCAAGACCCCGCCGAAGAGGGAGGTGGACCCCCTACGCGCTGATCGCCCCGTCGGTGATCGCGATGCTGGGGTTCCTCGTCTACCCGATGGGCAGCGTCATCTACTACAGCCTCCAGCACTACAACGTGACCAAGCCCTGGGACAACGGCTTCGCCGGGCTGGAGAACTTCGCCAGGCTGCTCTTCGACGACCCGATCTTCTGGCAGAGCCTCGGATTCAGCCTCAAGTGGGTGGTCGTGCAGGTCGTGCTGCAGTTCCTGCTGGGGCTCGCTCTCGCGCTGATCGTGAACGAGAGCTTCGTCGGCCGCGCGATCTCGCGGGCGCTGGTCTTCTCGCCGTGGGCGGTCTCCGGCGTGCTCACCACCGCCATCTGGGTCCTGCTCTACAACCCGTTCACCGGAATCTCGCGCTACCTGGCGGACCTGGGTCTCATGGACTACGGCGCGGCGCCGCTGGCGAACCCGGGCACCGTGTTCTGGGCCGCGGTGGTCGCCGAGCTCTGGCGCGGGGTGCCGTTCTTCGCGATCCTGCTCCTCGCCGACCTGCAGTCGGTGTCGAAGGACCTGTACGAGGCCGCCGCCGTGGACGGCGCGGGCCGGACGCGCCGCTTCTTCCACATCACGCTGCCGCACCTGCGCGACGCGATCATCCTGTCCACGCTGCTGCGCTCGGTGTGGGAGTTCAACAACGTCGACCTGCTCTACACGCTGACCGGCGGCGGCCCCGCCCACCAGACCACCACGCTGCCCCTCTACGTGGCCGCGCTCGCCGCCCAGTCGCACGACTTCGGCTACGCCACCGCGCTCACCACGGTCGCCTTCCTCATCCTGACCTTCTTCTCGATCGCCTACCTGAGGCTGAGCAAGTTCGGGGTCAAGGCATGAGCGGGCGGCGGAGCCGGGTGTCGCGATGGCAGATCTACGTGCCGCTGGCGCTGTACCTGCTGTTCACGCTGGTGCCGTTCTACTGGATGCTGGTCTTCGCGTTCCGGCCGGCGGGCTCGACGGCGGTCTTCCCGTGGCCGGTCACGTTCGAGCATTTCGCCACGGTCTGGAATGGGATGGGGTTCGCCGTCTTCTTCCGGAACAGCCTGATGGTCGGCGTGGCGTCCCTGATCACCACCACGGTCGTGGCCCTGGCGGGCGGGTACGCCCTGGCCCGCTACGCCTTCCGCGGCAAGGGCGCGTTCATGGTCGGGATGCTCTGCACGCAGTTCATCCCCGGCGCCCTCATGATCATCCCGCTGTTCGAGATCTTCCGCACGCTGGGGCTGACCAACTCCCTGTGGAGCCTGGTCGTCGCCGAGACGGTCTTCCAGCTGCCGCTCTCGCTGATCCTCATCAGCGGCTTCATCAGGAACATCCCGTACGAGCTGGAGCAGGCGGCCTGGGTGGACGGCTGCTCCAGGCTGCGCGGCTTCCTCGCGATCGTGCTGCCGCTGCTGCGCCCCGCGCTGGTGGCGGTCGGCTCCTTCGCCTTCATCCACAGCTGGAACAACTTCCTTTTCGCCCTCATGTTCATCAACGACCAGGAGAAGTTCACCGTGCCCGTGGGCCTGGCCTACAACCTCGGCGAGAACAGCGTCGACTTCGGCGCTCTCGCCGCCGGCGGCGTCGTCGCCGCACTGCCCGTCGTCGTCGTCTTCGCCTTCATCCAGCGTTACCTCGTCCAGGGGATGTCCGCCGGGGCGGTGAAGGGATGACCGGGGAGACCTACCGCAACCCGGTGCTCAACGCCGACTGGTCCGACCCCGACGTGATCCGCGTCGGCGACGACTTCTACCTGACCGCCTCCAGCTTCACCAAGGTGCCGGGCCTGCCGGTCCTGCACTCGCGCGACCTGGTCAACTGGACGATCATCGGGCACGCCGTGACCCGCGGCTACGACGACGTGCGGCCCGGCTGCGGGGTGTGGGCGCCGTCGCTGCGCCACCACGGCGGCCGGTTCTGGATCTTCTACGGCGACCCCGACGTGGGCATCTGCTGGGTGAGCGCGGAGGACCCGCGCGGCCCGTGGACCCCGCCGCACGTCGTCAAGCCCGGCTCCGGGCTGATCGACCCGTGCCCGCTGTGGGACGACGACGGGCAGGCGTACCTCGTGCACGCCTGGGCCAGGAGCCGCTCCGGCGTGAACAACCGGCTCACGCTGCACCGCATGGCGCCGGACGGCAGCCGGGTGCTGGACGAGGGCACGCTGGTCGTGGACGGCGACCTGCTGCCCGGCTACCGCACTCTGGAGGGTCCGAAGCTCTACAAGCGCGACGGCACGTACTGGATCTTCGCCCCGGCGGGCGGCGTGGAGCAGGGCTGGCAGTCGGTCTTCCGGGCAGATTCGATCTCCGGCCCGTACGAGGACCGCATCGTCCTGGAGCAGGGCGGCACCGACGTGAACGGCCCGCACCAGGGCGGCTGGGTGGACACCCCGTCCGGCGGGCACTGGTTCATGCACTTCCAGGACCGCGGCCCCTACGGCCGGGTCGTGCACCTGCAGCCGATGGAGTGGGGCGACGACGGCTGGCCCGTCATGGGCGACCGGGGCGAGCCGGTGGCCGGCGGTCCCGTGCCCGTCCCGGGCGGCGCGCCGAGCGCGCCCGCCACCTCCGACGACTTCTCCGGCCCCGGGCTGGGGCTGCAGTGGAGCTGGCAGGCCGACCCCGACCCCTCCTGGTGGGAGCTGCGCGACGGCACGCTGCGGCTGGCCTGCGTGCCGGGCCCCGAGGACCTCGGGCGGCGGCCGGCCGTGCTCGGGCAGCGGCTGCCCGGCGAGCCCTGCACCGTCACCACCACGCTCACGCTGGAGGGCGAGGGGCGGGCGGGGCTGGCCGTGGTGGGCGGGGCGTCCGCCTCCGTGGGGGTGGAGCGCACGCCGGACGGGACCGCCGTGGTCTGCGGGGACCTGCGGCCGGTGCCCGTCGGCGACGGCCGGCCCGTCACCGTCGGGGCGCGCATCGGCGAGGGGGCGCTGGTCACCTTCCTCGCCGACACCGGCGACGGGCTGTGCGAGGTGGGCGAGCCCTTCCAGGCCACCCAGGACAAGTGGGTGGGAGCGGTGCTCGGCCTGTACGCCGCGGGGGACGGCGAGGGCCACGCGATCTTCGAGGCATTCACCGTCCATATCGACGGGCACATCGAGAGGTAGATGGCTATGAGACGACATGGGCCGATGGCCGCGGTCGTGCTGGCCGCGGCCGTCCTGGCCGGGTGCGGCTCGGACGCGGGCTCGGGAGGCAAGACCGAGATCACCTTCTGGGACACCAACGCCGGCCCCGCGCGCACGCCGGTCTGGCAGCACGCGATCGCCGAGTTCGAGAAGGCCAACCCGACCATCAAGGTCAACTACGTGGGCGTGCCGATCGCGCAGTCGGCGCAGAAGATCGACACGGCCATCGCCGGCGGCGGCGTGCCGGACGTGGCCGACGTCTCCACCTCGGGGCTCGCCAACCTCGTCGCCCAGAAGGCGCTGGAACCGGTGGACGAGCGCATCGCCAGGAACCCCGCGCTGAACGGCAAGTTCAACGAGGCGCTGCTGACCACGGTCAAGAACGTCGTCCCCGACGGCAAGATGTACATCTATCCCACCTCCACCAACGCCGGCGCGTTCTGGTACCGCAAGGACTGGTTCAAGGACGCCGGGCTGGAGCCGCCCAAGACCTGGAGCGAGTTCTTCGCCACGGTCGACAAGCTGACCAAGCCCGGTGAGAACCGGTTCGGCTTCACCATCCGCGGCGGCTCCGGCTCCATCGCGCAGATGCTGGAGGTCGTCTACGGCCAGTCCGGCGTCACCGAGTTCTTCGACGCCGCCGGCAAGGCCACGCTCAACGACCCGCGCAACGTGACGGCCCTGGAGAAGTACGCCGGGCTGTACAAGAAGAACACCCCCGAGGGCGACCTGCAGAACGACTACGTCAAGATGGTCGCCCAGTTCGACACCGCCGGCAGCATCGCCATCATGCAGCACAACCTGGGCTCCTACCAGGACCACATGAAGGCGCTCGGCCCCGGCAAGGTCGCCTCCTTCTCCGTGCCCAGGTCCGACTCCGGCACCCAGTCCGTGCTGTCGAACCCGGTCGGCGGCGTCGGCGTCTTCTCCGCCGGCGAGAACAAGGAGGCCGCGTTCAAGCTGGCCGAGTTCTTCGCCTCGAAGGACATGGACGGCTACATCTCCAAGGAGACCGGCGTCATCCCGGCCAACACCGACGTGACGGACAAGATGCCCGACCACATCGTCGAGGCGCAGCGGGTGCTGAACGATCCCGCGACCAAGGTGGTGCAGATGCCGTACCACCTGCCGGAGTTCAACGAGATCACCAAGACGTGGGCCGAGCCGCAGTTCCAGAAGGTGCTGCTGGGCCAGTTGAGCGCCAAGGACTTCCTTGACCAGTTCGCGGCCAAGCTGACCGAGGCCCAGGCCGGCTACAAGCAGCGCAACGGAGGCTCGTGATGAGAGTCAATGCCCTGGTCGCCCTGCTCCTGGCGGGAGCGGCCGTCGCGGCCGTCCCCTCCCCCGCCGCGGCGGCGACCCGGTGGAGCGAGAAGGCGGACGGGTTCGCCGGGCTGAGCGCGCTCGGCGTGGACGGCACCACCGGCGGCGCGGCCGGGGAGACCGTGACCGTGGACAACCTGGCCGATCTGGAGAAGTACGCCACGGCCGCGGAGCCGTACGTGATCAAGGTCAAGGGCTCGATCACGATGGACCCGTACGGCGAGGAGATCGAGGTCGCCTCCGACAAGAGCATCGTCGGCGACGGCGCGGGCGCCGAGCTCGTGCACGGCGGGTTCTTCCTCAACGGCGTGCACAACGTCATCATCCGCAACCTGACGATCCGCGACACCTACGTCGCCGGCGACTGGGACGGCAAGAGCAAGGACTACGACGGTATCCAGATGGACACCGCCCACCACGTCTGGATCGACCACAACCGCTTCACCCGCACCGGGGACGGCCTGCTCGACATCCGCAAGGACAGCGACTACGTCACCGTCTCCTGGAACGTCTTCGCCGACCACAACAAGGCCGTCGGCGTCGGCTGGACCCCCAACGTGGTCACCAAGGTCACCTTCCACCACAACTGGATCCACGGCACCCACCAGCGCAACGCCAGCATCGACAACACCGAGGCCGCGCACTGGTACAACAACTACGTCCAGGACACCGCCCTCTACGGCACCATGATGCGCGGCAGCGGCCGGCTGGTCGTCGAGAACAGCTACTACCAGGACGTGCCCGACCCGATCGTGGCCAAGGACCAGACGTCGCAGATCGTGCAGCGGGGCAACATCTTCAAGAACACCTACGGCCGCGTCGACAGCGCGGGCACCGCGTTCGACCCGTCCTCCTACTACAGCTACAGGCTCGACCCCACGGCGCTGGTGCCCGCCATCGTGACCAGGGGTGCGGGGCCGGAGGGCAAGGAGGCGCCCGCGCCGCGCGACATCACCGTGGCGCTCGACGGCACCGGCGACTACGGCAGCCTCCAGGCGGCCATCGGCGCGGCCCGGCGCGGCGCGACGATCACCGTCAAGCCCGGCACCTACCACGAGATGCCGCGCGTCTGGCCGAGTGCCGAGGATGTGACGATCAAGGGCTCCACGGGGAACCCCGAGGACGTCGTGGTGGCGTACGAACTGGGTGCGCAGAGCGCGAAGTTCTACGGCGTCACGTGGGGTGACGCCCAGAGCGCCACCGTCAACGTGCTCGCCGACGGCGTCACGTTCAAGGACCTCACGCTCCGGAACACCTACGACGAGTCGCTCGCCCCCGGCCCCGCCGCCGCCGTGCGCACGACCGGTGACCGCGCCGCCTTCGAGAACGTGCGGCTGCTCGGCAACTCGGGCGTCGTCCAGGCCGACGGCCGCCGCTCCTACCTGCGCGACTGCTACGTGGAGGGCGACGCCGACATCGTCCGCGGCCCGGGCACGACCGTCCTGGACCGGTGCGCGGTCAAGTCACTCGGCCCCGGCGCCGTGACCGCGGGCGGCTCCGTCCTCGTCGCCGGCAGCCGGCTGGAGGGCTCCCCCGCCGGGTCCGTCTCCCTGGGGCGGTCCGGCGAGGTCGTGGTCCGCGACTCCTGGCTGGGCGACCAGATCAAGGCCGCACCGTGGGAGGGCGAGGGCCGCTTCGCCGAGTACCGCAACACCGGCCCCGGCGCGGCCGTCACTGCGGACCGGCCGCAGCTCACCGACCGGCAGGCGCGCCACTACACGGTGCGGGCCTTCCTGCGCGGCTGGAACCCGTGATCCCGCCGCCTACGGGGGCTGGATCCGCGTCTCCGCTTTCGCAAGCCCTGGGGTAGTTGCATAGAAACCGGTGTCGGTTCAAGCTCGTGATCCGGACAGCCGCGATCAGCGGGGGCTCCACCGCGCCGCCACAGCGGGGTGGACGCCTAGACTCCGTACTCGTTGCCGGAAGCGCTATCTAAGGACACATGTTGACCGACTACCTGACCGCGTACCGCCCGGGGGACGGCCGGCGGGCTCCCCGTGCCGCCTTCGACTCCGACGGCGCTCGCCTCAGCCTCAACGGCCGCTGGCGCTTCCGCCTGTCCCCCACGGCCGAGGGGCAGCCCGTCGACGCCGACTTCTCGTCGTGGGACGAGCTGCCCGTCCCGTCGATGTGGCAGCTGCAGGGGTACGGCGTGCCCGCCTACACCAATGTGAACTATCCCTTCCCGGTCGAGCCGCCGTACGTGCCGGACGACAATCCCACCGGCGACTACCGGCTGGAGTTCGAGGCGCCGTTCGAGCGGGGGGTGCTGCGGTTCGAGGGCGTCGACTCCTGCTTCAAGGTGTGGCTGAACGGCGAGGAGCTGGGCTGGTCCACGGGGAGCCGGCTGCCGTCGGAGTTCGACGTGAGCCTGCGGCCCGGGCGCAACGTGCTCGCCGTGCGGGTGCACCAGTGGTCGGCCGCCAGCTACCTGGAAGACCAGGACATGTGGTGGTTGTCCGGGATATTTCGTGATGTGACGTTGTTGGCGACGCCTGTCGTGAACGACTTCTTCGTCCATGCCGATTACGACCACCGGACCGGCAACGGCACGCTGGCGGTCGAGACCGGCGCGCCCGGCGCCACGCTGAGCGTGCCCGAGCTGGGGCTGTCCGGCGTCCCCGCGGCCGGCCCGTACACCCTGCCCGTGGAACCGTGGTCGGCGGAGCTGCCCCGCCTGTACGACGCGGAGCTGAGTGCCGGCGGCGAGAGCGTGCGCTTCAGGATCGGCTTCAGGACCGTGGCCGTCGAGGACGGCGTGATCAAGGTCAACGGCCGGCGCGTGCTCTTCCGTGGCGTCAACCGCCACGAGTTCCACCCCGAGACCGGCAGGACGCTCGACGAGGCCACGATGCGCGCCGACATCGAGCTGATGAAGCGGCACAACGTCAACGCCGTGCGCACCAGCCACTACCCGCCCCACCCCCGCTTCCTGGAGCTGTGCGACGAGTACGGCCTGTGGGTGATCGACGAGTGCGACCTGGAGACCCACGGCTTCCACCCGGTCGGCTGGCGCGGCAACCCGAGCGCCGACGCGCGCTGGCGCGAGCCGTACCTCGACCGGATGGCCCGCATGGTCGAGCGCGACAAGAACCACGCGAGCGTCGTCATCTGGTCGCTCGGCAACGAGTCGGGGACGGGTTCCAAGGAGCCGGGCGGGACCGACAACCTGCGGGCGATGGCCGAGTGGGCGCGCGAGCGCGACCCCTCGCGGCCCCTGCACTACGAGGGTGACTGGGACAGCGGCTACGTCGACATGTACAGCCGCATGTACGCCGGGGTCGAGGAGGTCGACGCGATCGGGCGGCGCGAGGAGAAGCCGCTCGACGACCCGGCCCTGGACGAGCACCGGCGCGGCCTGCCGTTCGTCCTGTGCGAGTACGCGCACGCGATGGGCAACGGGCCCGGGGGGCTGTCGGAGTACCAGGAGCTGTTCTACCGGCACGAACGCTGCCAGGGCGGCTTCGTCTGGGAGTGGATCGACCACGGGTTCTCCCACGAGCGGTACGGCTGGGCCTACGGCGGCGACTACGGCGAGGAGCTGCACGACGGCAACTTCGTCACCGACGGGCTGGTGTTCCCCGACCGCACGCCGTCGCCGGGGCTGGTGGAGTTCAAGAAGGTCATCGAGCCGGTCCGCGTCACCGTGTCGCCGGAGTCGGTGACGGTGACGAACCTGCACGACTTCCGCGACCTGTCCCACCTGTCGTTCTCCTGGGCGGTGGAGGAGGAGGGCCGCGAGGTCGCCTCGGGCGTGCTGGACGTGCCGGAGACCGGTCCGGACGCCTCCGTCACGCTCCCGCTGCCCGCGCTGCCGGAGACGGCCGCCGAGACGTGGCTGACCGTGCGCGCCGCCCTCGCCGCCGGCCAGCCCTGGGCCCCGGCGGGCCACGAGATCGCCTGGGGCCAGTGCCAGGTCCGCTCCGCCACCGCCGCGCCGGGAGCGTCCGCGGGCGCGACAGCCGGCGAGTCCGCGGAGGCGTCCGCCGCCACGGCCGGGAGCGGGCCCGCGAAGGCGTCCACCGTAGCGGTCGCCGGCACGTCCGAAGGAGCTTCCGCCGGCGGGGAGCTGGCGGTCGGGCCCGGCGTGTTCGACGCGGCGACAGGACGGCCGCTGCGGATCGGCGGCGTGCCCGTCGAGGACGTCCGGCTGGACCTGTGGCGCGCGCCCACAGACAACGACCTGCGCGGCTGGCCGACCCAGGTCGCCACCGAGTGGCGGCGGGCCGGGCTGGACCGGCTGCACCACCGCCTGCTCGGCGTCGACCGGACCGCCGGGGAGCTGGTGGTCCGGTCGAGGGTGGCCGCCGCCGCGCAGGACCGCGCCATGCTGGCCACGTACCGCTGGTCGGCCACCGGTGACGGCGGCCTCGCGCTCACGCTCACGACCGAGCCCGAGGGCGAGTGGGGCTTCCCGATCCCCCGGCTCGGGATCCGCGCGACGCTGCCCGCGTCCGTGGACACCGTCGAGTGGTACGGCCTCGGCCCCGGTGAGGCGTACTCCGACAGCGTCCAGGCCGCCAGGGTCGGCAGGTACGCAATGTCCGTGGACGACCTGCAGACGCCGTACGTCTTCCCCCAGGAGAACGGCCACCGGCCGGGCGTGCGCTGGGCCGAGCTGGGCGGGCTGCGGGTGGAGGGCCTGTTCGGGCTGACGGTGCGCCGCTGGACCAGCGAGGACCTGGACGCGGCCCGCCACCTGACCGACCTCGTCCCGCGCGAGGCGGTCTACGTCAACCTCGACCTGGCGCAGCAGGGACTCGGCACGGCCTCCTGCGGCCCCGGCGTGCTCCCCCGCTACGACCTGCCCGCCGAGCCCGCCACGTTCTCCCTGACGTTCCGGAGCGCTGTCTGATGTTCCGGAGCGCTCCCTGACGTTCCGGAGCGCTCCCTGACGTTCCGACGCGTCAGTAACTCCACCGCCTGAGCACGATCCGGTAGGGGGCGCGGTCCGCCGAATCGCGGGCCGCGCCCCTTCCCCTGCCGGTCCTCATGCGCCTCAGCCGGACATCAGGTGGGTCCCGTGGCCACGCGAAAGGTCACAACTGGGTGAAGCTGGCCCCCGCCATGGCGGCGCGGGCGCCCAGCACGTGGCCGCCGCACATCCTCGTCTCCGTGCCGCCCGGGTCGACCACCTTCCACGCCACCCGCTCGCGGCACGGCTGGCCGAGCCGGTCATAGCTCCAGCTGCGCTCGCACACCCGGCACGTGGCGACACCGGCGCTGGAGCGGAGCGTGTTGCCGTGCTCGGGGCAGACGCCCCACCCGATGCCGCACACCTGATCACGCAGGGCCTCCAGCCGCTCCAGCTCGGCGGCGGCCCGCTCCAGGTCCTCGACGCCCCTGGCCAGCCAGTCAGCCGCGTGCCGCGCCGCCCTGATGTGCTCGTGCTCGGCCGAGCCGCTGGGGGCGCCGCCGCAGACCTCCCTGACCTCGGCGGTGAGCGCTTCGGCGCGGCTCACGAGGTCGCGCATACGCGCGGCGGTGACGCTCATGCGGTCTCCCTCTCCACAGGTTCCGTCTCATGGGCCGCCGCAGGCCGCGGCCGGGGCTGATCGCGTCTCGGAACCCGCCGATCACCAGCGTAGTCGGTGATCGGCGGGGGTGCGGGGGGCGGCGGACGCGTCACCGGCGGGGAGCCGCCGTCTCTGCCCCCGTGGACGGTGTGGCCCTATGATCGAGTCACCTGCCCTCGCCCCCGCCCAGGAGTCCTGTGCCGGAGATCAAGCCCCTCAAGCCCGGAGATCCCAGGTCCGTCGACCGCTACCGGATCACGGGCCGCATCGGCGAGGGTGGCCAGGGAACGGTCTTCCTCGGGATCGACGAGCACGACGAGCGTGTGGCGATCAAAATCATGACGTCCGTCGACGCCTCCGACGTCGAGTCCAGGCTGCGGTTCCAGCGGGAGATCGAGGTGGCGTCCAAGGTCGCCTCCTTCTGCACGGTGCGCGTGCTCGGCCACGGGATGACCGACGACCGCCTCTACATGGTCAGCGAGTACATCCCGGGCGAATCACTCCAGCAGCACGTCCGCACCAGGGGGCCGCTGGAGCCGTCGGCGCTGACCCGGCTCGCCGTCAACACCTCCACGGCGCTGGTGTCGATCCACAACGCCGGGATCGTGCACCGCGACTTCAAGCCCAGCAACGTCCTGCTCGGCCCGGACGGCCCGTACGTGATCGACTTCGGGGTGGCGCGCTCGTTCGGCGACCAGACCGTGACCGTCACGGGGGTGCTCGGCACCCCCGCCTACATGTCGCCCGAGCAACTGGCGGGCGAGCGCGTCACGCCGGCCTCCGACCTGTTCAGCTGGGGCCTGACGATGACGTTCGCGGCGCTGGGGCGGCCCCTGTTCAGCGGCAGCACCATCGCGGCCATGGCCATCACGCTGCGCCAGGACGAGATCGACCTCAGTGGCATCACCGAGCCGCTGCGCTCGATCATCGCCTCCTGCCTGGTGCGCCGGCCGGAGTCACGGCCGACCGCGCACGAGGTGCTCAACTCCCTGATCGTGCCCTCGGCCCGCCCCGACTCCGGCGACCAGCCGCGGACGGGCGAGCGCGGTCCGCGCGTCCCCCTCGCTCCCTCCGAGCCGGGCGACCGCTCCCAGCCCGGCAGCCGGTCGCAGCAGGGCGACCGCTCGCAGCCCGGGGACCCGTCGCAGCCGGGCCACCCGTCGCAGCCGAATCCGGCGCAGCAGAGCCATCCCTCGCAGCCGTGGCGGCCCGGAGGTGACGTCGCGCCCGGCCAGCCCTGGCCGGGCCAGGCGAGCCAGCCGTGGCCGGGTCAGCACGAGGCGAGCCAGCCGTGGCCGGGCCGGCACGAACCGTCCGACCAGCAGTGGTCAGGCGAGCGCGACGCGTCCAACCCCCTGGTCGCCCCGTTCGCGCCGCCCGACGCGCCCCGCGGCGGCGTGCCGCGCCCGCGGGGGGCGATGCACCCCGGCGGCCCCGACCCGATCTCGCAGCCCACCGGCGCCGCGCCCCCGACGCTGTTCTCGCGCAGGCGGGCCGGGCGGCTCGCCGTCGCGGCGGCCCTGCTGGCGGCGCTGACCGGCGCGGGCGTGGTGCTCGTGCCCCGGCTGATCGCGGGTCCCTCGACGCCGCCGAGCGTCTCGCCGTCCCCCACCGGTTTCGGCAGCCCGGTCGGCTGGCAGCCCACCGGCCACTTCGCGGCGGTCACCGGCGTCGCCACGGCCGAGGTCGGCGGGCGCCTGATGATGGTGACCGCCAGCGAGGACGGCACCTTACGCCGGTGGGACGCGCGCACCGCGCAGCCGATCGGCGCGCCGATGCCCGGGCACGGCGACTGGGTGCGGGCGGTCGCGACCGCCACGGTCAACGGCAAGCCGGTGGCGGTCACGGGCAGCGACGACAAGACCGTACGCATGTGGGACCTCACCACCGGCCGCCCCCTCGGCAACCCCCTCACCGGCCACACCGGCGCCGTGCTGACCGTCGCCACCACCACGGTCAATGGCAAGCCGGTGGCGGTCACGGGCAGCGACGACAAGACCGTACGCATGTGGGACCTCACCACCGGCCGCCCCCTCGGCAACCCCCTCACCGGCCACACCGGCGCCGTGCTCGCCGTCGCCACCACCACGCTCGACGGCAGGCCGGTCGCGGTGAGCGCGGGCAAGGACCGCGTGCTGCGGTTCTGGGACCTGCAGACCGGCAGGCAGACGGGCACCCCCAGGGCCGGGCACACCGACTGGGTGCGGGCGCTGGCCGTCACGCCCGACGCGGTCGTCTCCGCCTCCGACGACAAGACGATCAGGATCTGGGACCTCGCGTCCGACCGGGTCAGCACGATCCGCGGCCTGCCCGACGTCGTGATCTCGCTCGCGACGATCAGCAGGGGCGGGTCCTGGACCGTGCTGGGGGCGGGCCGCGACGGCGTGATCCGCGGCTGGGACACCGCGGGCGAGCCGGTGGGCACCCCGCTCACCGGCCACGCGGGCTACGTCACGGCCGTCACGGCGGCCGCGGCGGGCGGCACACCGCTCGCGTTCTCCGGCGGCGCGGACAAGTCCGTTCGCACGTGGGACCTGTCCAGGTGGAGCGCCTCGGCGATGGCGGCGGGCAACCCCGGCCACTCCGCCGGGGTCAAGGCGGTGGCGCTGACGAGCGTGGGCGGGCGGCCGGTGGCGGTCTCGGGCGGGATGGACAAGACCGTACGGATGTGGGACCCGCTGACGGGCCGGCCGGTCGGGTCGCCGCTGCTCGGGCACACCGACCAGATCATGGCGATGGCCGCCGCGACCGTGGCGGGCGAGCCGGTGGCGGTCAGCGGCGACGCGGGCGGGGTCCTGCGCAGGTGGCGGCTCGACACGGGCGCCGCCCTGGGCAAGCCGCTCCTCGGCCACCGGGGCAGCGTCAACGCCATCACGATCATCAACGGCGTCATCGTCTCCGGCGGCGCCGACGGGCGCCTGCACCGCTGGAACGCCGCCACGGGCGCGTCCGCCGGGCCGTCCATGCCGGGGCACCGCAAGCCGATCAGGGCGCTGGCGTCCACGGTCGTCAACGGCAAGCCCGTCGCGATCTCCGCGAGCGAGGACCACGAGCTGCGGCTGTGGGACGTCACCACCGGCAAGCAGATCGGCGCCCCGCTGACCGGCCACGACGGCGTGGTCCTCGCGGTGGCCACCGCCGTGCTCGACGGCCGTCCCGTCGCGGTGTCGGCGGGCGCGGACCGTACGCTGCGCCGCTGGGACCTCATCACCGGCACGGCCATCGGCGGCCCGCTCACCGGCCACACCGACTGGGTGCGGGCGCTGGCGACGGTCGGCGACCGGGTGGTCTCGGCGGGCGACGACCGGTCGCTGCGGGTGTGGGACCTGCGCACCGGGAAGGAGCTCGGCAAGCCGATCGGCGGGCACGCCGGCCCCGTCTACGCGCTGGCGGCCGGCCGGGCGGGCGGCACGACGATCGCGGTCTCGGCGAGCACGGACTGGACGGTCCGGGCCTGGGACCTGCGCGACCAGTGACCGGCATAACCAATGGCCGGCATAACCAATGGCCGGCGTGACTAGTGGACCGTGTCCACCGCGTTGCCCGGTCCGGTGCGCTCGACGTACTCGCGGGCCCGGTCCTTCTTGATGGCCTCGCTCAGCGCGCGGGTCTTGCGGGCGTCGAGGTAGACGACGCTCTGCTCCCCCTCCATGCCGGTGCCCTTGGTGGGCATCGTGAAGTAGTCGGAGGAGTCCAGCCCCGCCAGGTCCACCAGCCGGGTGCGGAGCGTCTCCAGGCTCACGCCGTCGTCGACGGTGGTCGCCTTGGTGATGGCCCGCAGCAGCGCGTCCACCTTGACGGGGTTGGCGAGGGTGCCGGCGCTCAGCACCCGGTCGGACAGCGCCTTCAGCAGCGCCTGCTGGCGCTTGATGCGGCCGAAGTCGCCGCCGGGCAGGTTGTAGCGCTGCCGGACGAAGAGCAGGGCCTGCTCGCCGTCGAGATGGTGGCGGCCGGCCGTCCAGGTGGTGCCGGTGTTGGTGTCGCGTACGGTCTTCGCGACCTCGACGTCGACCCCGTCCACCGCGTCCACGGCCGCGGCGAACCCCTTGAAGTCGATCGCGGCGTAGTGGTCGACGCGCACGCCGGTGAGGGTCTCGATGGTCCTGATCAGCAGGGCGGGCCCGCCCCAGGAGAAGGCCGCGTTGATCTTGGCGTGGCCCCGGCCGGGGATGCTGACCCACGAGTCGCGCGGGATCGAGACGACGGCGGCGTGCTTGCGGTCCTCGGAGAGGTGGGCCAGCATGATCGTGTCGGTGCGCTGCGAGCCGGGCTGCCAGAGCTCCGCCTTGGCGTCGTCGCCCGTGGTGGCGGCCTCGGACCTGCGGTCGGTCCCGACGAGCAGCCACGTCTCGCCGAGGCCGGGCTTGGGCTGCGGGCGCTGCTTCTCCTCCTCCTTCGAGGTGGGCAGGGCCGCGGGCAGCCGGACGATGTCGCTGTCGAGGCTCGACTGGTAGATGAACAGCCCGCCGGTGCCCAGCGCCACCAAGAGCACCAGGAAGCCCAGGGAGATCAGCAGCAGGCGGCGGAAGCGGCGCATCCCTCGAAACCTCCCTGATCGATCAGTGGACTTTATAGCTAATTGCCGGGAAGCGCCTGTCCGTTGAGGTATCCGAGCCAGCGCTTCTCGATCGCGCTGTAGCGCCCGCCGGTGATCGCGTCCAGGGCGGACAGCTGGGTCACGTGCAGGGCGTGGTAGTCCCAGCGGGCGGGGTTGGGCGCCGTCGCGGGGGTGCGGGTGTAGTGCAGGAGGTCGTAGCTGGTCCGGTACGCGAGGTCGTACAGCGGCAGCATCCGGTCCAGGCTCTTGAGCCCCCGCTGGAACATCTCCTTGGCCGTCGCGTCGTTCATGAGCTCGCCCACGTCGTACACGCCGATCAGGGCGAACATGTAGCCGTTGAGGACGTGGGTCGGGGTCGGCGTCGGATATTCCTCGAACCAGTCGTAGCGGCCCTCGAAGCGGCGCAGCACGCCGCCGTCCTCCACCTTCGTGCGCAGGGGGCCGAGCGCCCGCAGCGCGGCGTCGCCGTAACGGGACTCCCTGGTCTTGTCGTACATCTTGGCCAGGAAGGCCGCGCCGATGCCCTGGGCCATGCCGGAGTACCAGCCGGCGGGCAGCTCGCCCGCCAGCCCCTCACGGTAGGAGTAGGCGAAGGGGACGGGCCAGCCGCCCTTGGTGTCCTGGTGCTCCAGCAGCCAGCGGGCCACGGTCTCCGCTTTGGTCCGGTATTTCTCGTCGTCCGTGGCGACCCACTTGCTGTAATTCTCCATGCCGTACTGCACGACTTCGACCGGATACTGGAACGTGCCGAAATCGTAGGTGCTGATCGGAATGCCGTCCGAGCCGATGGCGATGCGCCGCCAGGTGGTGACGTCCACGGTGGCGAAGTGCAGCCAGGGGCCGCGCGGATCGTGCTTGGTGACCAGGAAGGGCTGGTCCTGGGCGTACTCGGCCCGTACGACGCCGTCGGACCCCGTGGAGACGCGCAGCTCCAGGCGCTTGGCCAGCGCGTCGAGCGGCACGTACAGCTTGTCGCCGACGCGCAGGCCCGGCATGGTCTGGCTGAGGAAGCTGACGGGGGCCTGGGTCGCCTGAGGTGCGGGGGTCGTCCTGCGCGCGGCGCCGGGATCCGACGAGGTGCAGCCCATCAGGCAGCACAGTGCGACCACCAGGATGAACGACTTACGCAACACAGGCACCTTGGCTACCGCCCTTACCGGTTATTTCTGGAAATGGTAATGTCGGGCCTCCACTGATCACCCCAGGGGTCCCTGCCCACATGAACCATGATCGCGTCCATTGTGCCTATAACGGGATAGATGTCGATCCCGAGACCCAGGCGCTGACCAGGAACAGGCTGCACTGGCTCCTCGATCACCTCCCGTCGGGGCGGATCCTCGACCTGGGCTGCTCCCAGGGGACCCTGTCCGTGCTCGCCGCCCGCCGGGGCGAACGGGTGGCGGGGGTCGACATCGAGGAGGAGGCCGTCGCCTTCGCCGCGCGGCTGGCCGCCGAGCTGCCGCCCGACGTGGCCGCCAGGCTCGCCTTCCTGCGGGGGGACGGCGAGCGCCTCGGCTTCCCCGACGGCTGCTTCGACGCGGCGGTCGCCGGCGAACTGCTGGAGCACGTCAACGATCCCGGCGCGGTGCTGGGCGAGCTCCACCGGGTGCTGGCGCCCGGCGGCACGCTGCTCGTCTCCGTACCCCACGGGCTGATGCCGCACCACGACCACCGCCGTACGTTCTACCGCGCCGGGCTGCGAAGCCTGCTCGCTCCCCTCTTCGACGTCCGCGAGCTGACCGTGCTGGACCGCCACATGACCGCGGTCGCCGTACGGCGGAAGACGCCCCGGGGGACGCCCGCGTTCGTGCTCTCCCCCGAGGAGACGGACTTCCTGCGCCGCGAGGAACGCCTGGAGCAGCAGGCGCAGACCCTGCGCGACAAGCTTGAGCGGGCCAACCGCCTCTACCGCGACGTCACCGCCGTCAACGCCGAGCTGAAGGCGCGGGGCGGCGACGGCGGGGCGGCGGGACAGGACGTCCTCGACCGGCTGTCGGCGCTCCAGGAGAGCGTGAGCCTGCTGTCCGGCAGGACGAGCGCGGGAGCGGACGAGCTGGGCGCGGTGACGGAGGAGCGCGACCGGCTGCGCGCCGACCTCCGGGCGGCCGAGACCGAGATCGGGCTGCTCCGCGAGGCGGCCGGCGCGGCGGAGGACGAGCGGCAGCGGCTCCTGGAGTCGATCCGCGAGCTGAGCACCGGCCTGGCGGCGGTCCGCGACACCGCCGACGCCGTGGCGGCCCAGCGGGACGAGTTGCGCGCCGTCGTCCGCGCCCAGGCGGAGGAGCTGCGCACCGCGGGAGCCGCGCGCGACGAGGATTTGGGCACGGCCGAGGCCAGGCACGAGCAGGTCCTGCGGGGCCTGCACGCGCGCATCGCCGACCTGGAGGAGGAGGCGAGGACGGAGCGGGCGGGCCTGGAGCGGCTGCGCACGATCTACAACGGCGAGCGGCACCGGCACGACCTCACCCAGCAGCGCCTGAGCAAGCTCCTCGGCACCGAGGCCAAGGTTCGCCAGGAGAACGAGCGGCTCAAGGAGAAGCTGGAGGCGGTGACCGGCCGACTGTCGGACTACCGCGAGCAGGTCACCAGGATCCGCTCGTCGCGAGCCTGGCGCGTGCTCTCCGTCTACCGCCAGTTACGCCACCCCGGCCGGCCGGAACCGGCCCAACCGGAGCGGCGGGACGCCCTGCCGGCCCCCTCCCCCGCCCGCACGGTCGTGCCGGTCCCGGTCGCGGCCCCCGCCACCGCGCCGAAACCCGCCGCGCCCGCCCCCACCTCCCTGGAGGAGGTCAGGAGCGGGCTGCGGGAGTGGATCGAGCGGGCCAGGGACGCCGACGGCGACGAGGTGGTGCTGATGTTCTCGGGCACCACGTACGTGCAGGAGGCCCGGGGGAACAGGCCCATCCGCCTCACCCGCGTCTACCTCGGCCGCGACTGCCCGGTCTTCTTCAACTACTACCGCTGGCGCGACACCGAGCCGCTGCCCGAGCACCCCGATCCGCTGCTCTTCCAGAGCCCGATCGACATCACGCCCCGGCTGCTCGACGAGGTGCTGGGGGCCGACTACGGCGGCAAGCGCAAGCTGCTGTTCGCCTCGTTCCCGCACGAGGCGATGGTGCGGACGCTGACGCACGCCGCCTCGCACGGCTGGGTCACGATCTACGACGCCCGCGACGACTGGGAGGAGTTCAGCAAGATCGGCATGGCGAAGTGGTACCACCCCGGGTACGAGCGCTACCTGGTCGCGCACGCCGACGTGGTGACCGCGGTCTCCGCGCCGCTGGCCAGGAAGATGGAGACGCTGGGCGGGCGCTCGGTGAGCGTCAACGCCAACGCCCTCGACCCCGGCTTCCCCACCCCGTCGGCGCCGCGCCGGCCCGACGCCGCGCGGATCGGCTACTTCGGCCACCTGACCGACAAGTGGTTCGACTGGGACCTGGTGCTCCGGGCCGCGAGGACGTACCCCCACTACACCTTCGAGCTGGCCGGTCACCAGAACCCCGACCTGCGCCTGCCGGACAACGTGCGCCTGCTCGGGCTGCTCGGCCATCGGGAGCTGGCCGAGCTCAGCGCGGGCTGGGCGCTGGCGCTGATCCCGTTCAAGAACGGCGCGCTGGCCGACGCCGTGGACCCGATCAAGGTGTACGAGTACCTGCATCTCGGGCTGCCGGTCCTGACCACCTACTTCCCGCAGTGCGTGGACTATCCGGGGGTGCGCGTCACCGAGTCGGCGGCGGAGTTCGTCGCCGCCCTGCCCGAGGTCGCGGGCTCGGACCCGGACCTCGGCGAGATCCGGTCCTGGCTCGACCGCAACACGTGGGAGTGCCGGGTGGCCGCGTACTCGGAGCTGGCCGAGCAGGTCGTGCGCAAGGGCCGCGAGGGCCTGCTGACGCTGCTGGAGTGCCGATGAAGGTGGTGTTCTGCTACCGGTACGGCGTGATCGGCGGGGTGTCGACCCAGCTGCTCAACCGCTACACGCACTTCTCGGCCGAGTTCGACATCGCCGTGCTCTACGAGTCCGACCACGGCATGGTCGGCCACTTCCCGCCGGGGGTGGCCCGGGTGGCGGCCAGCGACGAGGCCCGCGAGACCGCCATCAGGGAGGCGGAGCCGGACGTCCTCGTGGTGATCGACAGCCCCAGCTTCCTGTCGGCGTGGCAGCGCGCCGACTCGCCCGGGTCGCTGATCCTCGAGGTGCACACGACCACGACCAACCTGTCGTATCTGGGCGAGCTGGCGATCCAGCCCGACCATATCGTGACCGTGAGCGAGTACATGCGCGGGAAGCTGGGGGCGCTGGGCCTGTCGCCCATCAGCGTGGTCCCCAACTGCCTGGACGAGCGCTGGTACGCCGAGACCGTCCCGCCCGCGCTCGGCTCGGCGCCGGTGGCCTGGATCGGCAAGCTCGACGGGCACAAGCGCTGGCGGGCCGCCGCCGACCTGCTCGACCGGATCGCGGGCGCGAGCCCGGGCGTCACGCCGCTGCTCGTCGGCGGGTACACCGCCCCGGCGGGCGAGGTCTCGGCGCTGACGACCAAGCTCGCCACCTCGCCCGCGCTCGGCACGGCCCGCTGGCTGCCGCGCCTGGACTACGACCGGATGCCGGCCCTCTACTCGGCCATCGCGGCGAACGGCGGGCTGACCGTCTCGACGACGACCGACGAGTCGTTCGGCATGTCGGTGGCCGAGGCGCTGGTGCGGGGCTGCCCGGTGGTCGCGCCCGCGGTGGGGGCGCTGCCGGAGATCCTGCCGGACGAGGCGCTCTACCCGCCCGGCGACTGGGCCGCCGCGGCGGACAGGGCGCTCCGGGCCCTGTCGGACCCCGGCTTCCGCGCCGCCCTGCTGAGCACGGCCCAGCTCGTCAGGGAGCGCACGCACACCGAGTACGCGCTGGCGGCGTTCCGCAACGTGCTTCAGCGCACCGCAAAGTCGTCGAAGGTGGCCTGACCCGGCTCGGTCAGCACCAGCCCGAAGCTGATCCCGGCGGCGCCGGCCAGGCGGGGCGTCCAGGTGGCCCGGCGCCAGGTCGAGGTGGCCGGGAAGACCGGGCCGTCGGACCAGTCCGACCACACGCCGTCGCGGGTCCGCCTGCTGAGCGTCAGGCGTACCGGGGCGGTCGCGGTGTACCAGACCGACAGGCCGCCCGCCGTGGGCGCGCACTCGCCGTCGTCCTGCCTGATCGCGAGCCTCAGCCGCGCCGGGTCTCCCCCGGTCACCTTGATGCGGCCCGCCCAGCGCCCGGTGCGCGCGTCCGCGACCCGGCCGAACGTGGCCGTCGCGGACCGCCCGTCCAGCTGCCAGCAGTCCGGGATGCCTTCCTTGCCGAAATAGTTCTCCAGCGAGGCGTTCAGCACGATCGACGGGGCCTTGACCGGCGGCACGGGCCGCGTCTCGCCGCCGATGACGTCGCCGACCGTGCGCACCGGGATCTTCTGCCCCTTCAGCCAGTCGAGGAAGGCGGTGAAGAGCGTGGGCTTGACCCCCAGCGGCCCGCAGCCGTCGCAGTAGTCGTGGAAGACGAGGATCGCCCAGCCCTTGCGCTTCTCGGCCGCGAGCACGTACTGCTGGATCTCGGGCAGCGTGGCGTTCGCGCCGACCGCCAGCGGCGTGTTGAGGTCGTACGGGTCGCCCGGCGGGGTGGTCTCCGCCGCGACGCCCGCCCGGCCCCTGGCGCTGTTGTACCCGCACTCCTCGGCCACGGCCTCGGCCGCGGCGTTCACCGCGTGGAAGGGGAAGGCGAACGACCTCGGCGTGAAGCCCATGGCCTCCAGCGCGGACCGGTCGCCGCAGATCTCCCTGCGCTGCTCGTCGTGGTGGAGGGTGGGCAGCCTGGCGTGCGTGCGGGTGTGCCCGCCGATCTCGTGCCCCGCCTGCGCCAGCCGCGCCAGCTGGGTCTGGTCGAGGTAGCCGGGGGCCTGGACGCGGGTGCTGAGGACGTAGAAGGTGCCCGCCATGCCGCGCTCGGTGAGCTCGCGCGCCATCTGCTCCTGGCGTTCGAGGCCGTCGTCGAAGGTCAGCGAGACCACGCCGCCGGCCGCGGGCGTGGCGCCCGTCTGGGAGGGGCGGGGCGACGGCGGGACGTCCTGCCCGCCGCATCCGCCGGTCAACGCCGCCACGGCGATCGCCACCATCAGCACACGACGCACTGGCCCCTCCTCCTCGCCTCGGCGCGTATTTTCGCATGCGCACCACTTGGGTGGCATGTCCGAGTCAGCGGTCTTTCAGCGCGTCCCGACCTTGCGCGCGGGCCGGGGCTCCACGGGACGCCGGTCCCGTGGCCACCTGGCCAGGCCCGCCAGCGTCGCGGCGATCATCGCCAGGCCCAGGGAGATCCCGGCGACCACGTCGCTCACCCAGTGCACGCCCAGCGCGATCCGGGTGTAGCCGACTGAAAGCACCAGGAAGCAGGCCGCGGCCCAGGCTGCCTTCCGGCCCCGGCGGGACAGCGCGGGCAGGGTGAGCAGCAGGATCACCCCCGCGCCGAGGGTGACGTTGAGCGCGTGGCCGGACGGGAAGGCGTGGCCCTCCGCGAGCGCGACCGGGTCGGGCAGGAGCGGCCTGGCGCGGGCCACGACGAGCTTCAGCGCCGCGCCGAGCAGCCCGCCCACGGCCATGGTGGTGACCGCCCAGACGGCCGGCCTCGTCGCGCCCCGGCGGAAGAGCCAGACGGCGTACGCGACGACCGCGACCCGCCAGGGCCACGGGCCGAACACGTTCGTCCACACGATGAGCAGCCGCGTCACGCCCGGGTGGGCCAGCGCGTACGCGTGCAGCTCGGCGGCCGCCCGCGCGTCCAGCCCGTCGGCCGGCGCCCTGGCCACCACGAGCAGCAGGCAGAACGGGATGAGGACGAGCGCCGCCGCGAGACCGGCGACCGCCGGCTTCGCTCCGTCGATGCGCATCCCCGCACCGTACCCGGGACGGGGGCGACGATTCTCCGGCGGTGGTCAGCCGGACGACTTGCAGCGGTGCTCCAGCAGGAGCAGCGCGATGTCGTCGGCGCGCTCTCCGGTGTGCGGGGCGTGCGCGATGAGGCTGCCGCCCAGCTCCCCCAGGTCCTGGAAGTCGCGGGTGAAGTTGCCGGCCAGGGCGGCGATGGCACGGTCCAGGTCGGTGCCCGGCGTCTCGACCAGGCCGTCGGTGTAGAGGGCGAGCAGCGCGCCCGGAGGAAAGGGCACCTGCAGGGTGGGGTACTCGGCGTCGGGGTCGACGCCGAGCAGCAGCCCCGCCGGCACGTCGATGATCTCGGCGGGCATGTTGGGCGGGCGCAGCAGCGGCGGTGGGTGCCCGGCGGTGGCGGCGCGCAGGGTGCGCAGCTGGAGGTCGACGTGGATGAGCAGGCAGCTGGTGAACAGTTCGGTGTCCACGTCGATGAGCAGGCGGTTGGTGTGCTTGAGCACGTCGCCGGGGCTGGCGCCGGCGACCGCGTTGGCGTGGATGGCGGTGCGCACCTGCCCCATGAGCGCGGCGGCCGTCATGTTGTGGCCCTGCACGTCGCCGATGACGGCGGCGGCCGAGGTGTCGGTCAGCCGGATCAGGTCGTAGAAGTCGCCGCCGATGCCGACGCCGCGGGTGGCGGGCACGTACCAGGCGGCCACCTCGAGGCCCGGGATCTCGGGCAGGCTGCGCGGGAGCAGGGCCTTCTGCAGGGAGTGGGCGAGCCGGTCCTTGGTGTCGTACCGCATGGCCCGGTCCAGGGAGTGGGCGACCAGCCCGGCCAGAGCGGTGAAGGTGGCGCGCTCCTCGACGGTGAAGGGGTGGGACTCGCCGAAGGCGAGCACGCAGGCCCCGATCACCTCGTCGTAGACCGTCAGCGGAAGGAACGCCCAGGCGGACATCCGGTCGTAGTGCACGGCGTGCGGGTACCTCTCCCGCAGCTCGTCCCAGTCGGCGAAGAAGAGCGGCTCGCCGGTGCGCGCGACGTCCTCGGCGGGCAGGCAGGTCGACACGGGCATGCCCTCGAACCGTTCGATGACGTCGTGGGGGTAGCCGCGGGAGCCGACGATCCGCATCCTGCGGCCCTCGACCTTCATGATCGCCATGGCCTTGGCCTTGAACACGGGCATGACGTGGTCGGCGACGAGATCGACGATCTCCGGTACGTTCAGCGCCCGGCTCAGCGCCACCGCCAGCGGGAGGAAGCCGTAGGAGACCTCCGCGCGCGACAGGAGGGCCTGGCCCGGCAGGCCGTCGGCGACGGGGTCCTCCACGTCGACGGGCGAGATGCGCAAACTGATCCCCGCAGGATCCGGATAAAGACGGAATTTCATGATGCTGCCATCGGGGCCGCGGGCGACGTACGAGGTCATCTCCTGGCTCACCACCGCGGCGCGGCAGCGATCCTCGAACAGCGGGTCCTTCAGCCAGGGCGCCGCCTCCCACAGCGGCCTGCCCACCAGGTCGGACGCGTGGGCGTCGAGCAGATCGGCCGCCGCGGCGCTGACGAAGGTGATGCGGCACTCCAGATCCATGGCCAGACAGCCCACGCGCAGCCGGTCGAGGTAGTCGCAGACGGCCGAGGCGGGATGCTGCTCCGGCACGCGGAGCGCCATCGGGGTCACGATCCGGGGCTCGCCGGTGCGGTGCAGCGGCCGGTCCTCGCCGACCGTCTCCCGCAGCAGCGCGCCCATCCTGTCGCAGGCCGAGGAGATGGCTTCGAGCTCGTGCGGGGCGAGGTCGGATGGATGCGACGGGGGCCAGAGGAAGAGCATCGCCCCCCAGAGGCGCGTGCCGGTGATGATGGGGGCGGCGGCGATGGCGAAGGCGTACGGCGCGGCGAGCGCGATGGCGGGGAAGCGCCGGGCGAGCTCCTGGTGGCCCGGCACCCAGATCAGCCGGCGCTGGCGGGCGGACGCGGACGCGGGAGAGCCGGAGCTCAGCCGCATCCTCGCCCACGGCTTGGCGATCTGGCCCGGCAGGCCGACCTCCGCGTCCATGACGAGGACCGGCTCGCCCTCGGGCAGGACGTAGAAGACGGTGATGTGGGCGCCGGACTCGCGGGCGGCCCGCATCAGCACCTCGTCCGCCTCGGGCCCGTGCCAGGGCGGGACCTGGCCCTCGTGCACGGAGTGCTCCTCGCCGCCCTGGGGCGGTGCCGGCGCCGCGTGCGAAGGAATGCTCATACAACGACCGTATGAGGGGGGCGCCCGCGGCAAGAATCCCCATTGCCAGATCCTGGCCGCTCGGTGGGCGGAAATTAGCCGATTTTCCGTATATGTGCCGTTATATCGGCGCTTGCGGGCAGTGCCACCCCGGCGCCACCCCATCGCCACCCCGGCCTCCGGCCAGAGGGAACCCCGGCGTAACAATCCCGCAAAGGGGTCTTCACCCGACATTTGTGACCGGTCACACTAGGGAAATGCGGCTTATGTGACCGGTCACACGTTCTGGAGCACGCCCCCGCCCGCCCGCAGCAGGAGAGGACCCCCCATGCACCGACATCCGTTGACCCGGCAGGCCACCGTGGCAGGCGCCGTCACGGCGCTCGTCGCCGGCCTGGCCACCACCCCGGCCGACGCGGCCACCGCCCCGGACGTCGTCACCGTCGACTTCGCGCAGCGCACCGGGCCCGTCCACGGCGGGGCGACCGGCATGCTGTACGGCCTGTCGGACCCGGGCGTGCCCGGAGACGCCCTGCTCGCGGGCGCCCGGCCGCGTACCGTCGCGCAGAAGGCGCCGGACGGCGACCAGCACCCCAACGGCGACGCGCTGGTGATCGCGGACGGCTTCTTCGCGGCCGGCGGCACCGAGGTCGTCGTCTACATGCAGGACGTCTACAGCCAGTGGCCCTACGAGAACCTCGGCATCGACGACTACCTCGCCAAGGTCGACGCGATGGTCCGCAAGGTCGTCAGCGAGCGGCCGCAGGACAAGGGCAAGTTCGTCTGGGTGCCGTTCAACGAGCCGGACGGCATCTGGTACCAGGACTGGGCGAGCTCGAAGGAGAAGTTCTTCAGCGACTGGAAGGCCGTGGTCGAGCGCATCCGCTCGATCGACCCCGGCGCCCGCATCGCGGGCCCGAACGAGGCCGGCTACAACCCCGGGCGGCTGCGCGACTTCCTCACCTGGGCCAGGGACACCACCTGCGGCGACGGCACCTGCCTGCCGGACGTCATGAGCTGGCACGAGCTGCAGCGCGACAAGCTCGCCTCCTACCGCGGCCACTACGAGCACTACCGCCAGATGGAGCGCGACCTCGGCATCGGCCCGCTGCCCATCAACATCGACGAGTACGGCAACCGCCGCGACATGTCCGTCCCCGGCCAGATGATCCAGTGGATCTCCCTGTTCGAGGACACCAAGGTCGACGCCGACATGGCGTACTGGACCTACGCCGGCAACCTCGACGACCACGCCGTGCGCACCCGCCAGGCCAACGGCGGCTGGTGGCTGCTCAAGTGGTACGCCGACCTGACCGGGCAGACGGTCAAGGCGGTCCCGCCGCGGCTGGACACCGCCGACACGGTCCAGGCCGTCGCCGCGATCGACGAGCCGGCGCGGCGGGGCACGATCCTGGTCGGCGGCGGCTCCGAGCCCGTGCGGCTCGACGTCTCCGGGCTCGACCCGGCCGTCTTCGGCCGGCAGGTGGACGTGGTGGTGTCGAGGACGACCTGGTCCGGGTACGAGGGCGACGCGGTCAAGCCGCCGGTCGTCGCGGCCCGCCGTACCAGCGTGTCCGGGGGCAGGCTGAGCGTGGACCTGCCCGGCGGGGACGTGATGGCCGCCTACCGGGTCACCGTGGTGCCGTCCACCGGCGCCGCGCCGGAGCCGGACGCTCCCTGGTCGGTCTCGGTGGAGGCCGAGTCCGCCACGCTGACGTCGGCGCGGTCGTACGAGCAGGACACGACGGCCGACCCGCAGCTGTATGCGACGTCCGGCAAGCGGGACGTGGGCTCGATGAACCGGGTCGACTCGGCCGTGACGTTCAGCGTCACCGTGCCCCGCGACGGCCGCTACCGCCTGGGCGTCTATCAGGGCGCGAACAAGATCCCGGGCAGGCACGCGCTGTTCGTGGACGGCGCGCTCGACCAGATCGTGCAGTACTCGGCGACCCTCGGCTGGACCTACCGGGGCCGTACCGACGTCGAGGTCCGGCTGAGCGCCGGCACCCACGAGCTGTCGCTGCGCACCAGCGCCGACGGCGCGACCCTGCTGCCGGGCAGCGACGTCACCCTGGACAGGTTCGACCTCACCGAGGTCACGGACGGGCGCGCGGTCCACCCCGCCGACGAGGCTCGGCTGTCCGGGTCCGCCAGGATCACCCGGCAGGGCAGGGGCCCGGCCGTCGCGCTCGGCGGTGCCGCGCGGGCCACGTTCTACGTCGCGGCCCGCGAGGACGGCTACCACGACCTGGAGTTCGCCTACCGGGCGCGCGGAGCGGGCGACCTGCGGGTCACCGTGGACGACCGCGAGATCCCCGGCCTGCGGGCGACCCGCCCCGGCGAGTCCGCCTCCCGGGCCCGCGTGTACCTCCCGGCCGGCATCTCGCGGATCGAGGTCGGCGGCCCGGCCGGCCTGGAGCTCCGGTCGCTCACCACGGTCCGGGCCGGCGAGGCGGACGAGGCCGTCCACCGGGTCGAGGCCGAGCAGGCGCTGCTCTCCGGAACGGCGCAGGTGGTCGCCGTCCCCGCCACGAGCGGCTCGAACGCCTCCGGCAAGGCGTACATCGGATCCGTCGGGAACGGCGCGGGCAACACCGTGACCCTCCCCCGCCCGGACGGGTTCGGACCCGGCGAGTACGTCCTGGTGGTGCACTACGCCAACGCCGACAGGAACACCGGCCACCCGTACAACACCGACGTGATCAGCCGGTTCCTGGACATCACGGAGACCGGCGGCGCGACGACGCGCGGGGTGTTCCGGCACAACTACGCCTGGGACAACTTCTGGCCGCAGGCGACCCCGCTCACGCTCACGACCAGGGACGGCGCGATCGTCCTCGGCAACGCCAGGGCCTACGGCCCCAACGTCGACCGGGTCGAGCTCGCGCGGCTCGTGCTGGAGGTGGACAACGCGCCGCGGAGCTGACCTCCCGCGCCGGTCCGCGCGGCCTCGTGGGGTGCGGCGTCCCCGAAAAGATCAACTCATGTTAGAAAGGGGGCGCGTTTCCGAGGACGAGGTGTGCCGCGTGATTGACGACGTGCTCCGTGCGATGGCCGAGAAGATCGCGGCGGATGCGCCCGCCGGGTGGCGGCGGGCGGAGCTGCGCGGGTTCGCGACGGGCCGCGGCGGTTCCGGCCATCGCGGCATCACGTACGAGCCTGGCGGCGGCTGCGGCGACACCGACGTGCACGCGGAGCTGTCCGCCCTGCACGAGGCGGCCGGGGCGGCGGCCAGTGCGGCGGGCGGCCGGCTGACCGTCGAGCTGGTCGTCGAGGCCGGGGGCCGGTTCGAGGCGATGCTCAGCGAGCCGCTGGAGCGCGTCGAGGACGGCGGCTTCCTGTACGTGCTCGACCCCGACGGCCTGCCGCCCGAGCCGGGGACGTTCCAGCGGGGCCCGGTGGCCGCCGCGCCCGCCGGTGACCCGCGGGAGGCGATCGCCCTGCTGGGGGCGTACCTGCGCGAACGCGACCGCATCCTCGGCAGGGACACGTACGCGCCGCCGCCCGCGCTGCCCGGCGCCCGCCGCGCCCGGCTGGAGGCGCGGCTGCCCGCCCCGCTGCCCGACGACCTGCGCGAGCTCTACGCGCACGTGGACGGCGACGGCGGGGAGGGGCTGCTGAACCGGCACCCGTGGTTCGGCCTCGAACGGCTGGAGCACCAGAGCCGCCCGGAGAACCGCTGGTGGGCGGCGGGCCGCGCCTGGCGCGACCACCTGCGCCACCCCGTCATCACCGGCTCGGGCCCGGCGCTGGCGGTGCGGCGGATGTCGGACCATCCGCGCTGGATCCCGTTCGCGAGCGGCGCCGCCGGCGACTTCCTGGCCGTGGACCTGGCGCCGGGCCCGGGCGGGCGGCCCGGCCAGGTCATCCGCCTCGCCCCGCACCACGACGGCGGCCCGTCCCACGTCGCCGACTCGGTGACCGGGCTGCTGCGCCTGCACGTCAAGGCGCTGCGGACGGGCGCGTACCGGATGGAGGAGGGTGTGCTCCGGATCGACCTGGACGAGCCGGACGCGGGCCGGCAGTCGCGCTCGCTGACGATCAGCGGCCCCCACGCGGACCGGCAGCTGCGCCCGCCCACGAGCACCGGCCCGGACGCGCACCCGCCGGCGCCCGCGAAGCCCGGCACGGACCCGCCACCGCCCACCAAGCCCGGCACGGACCCGCCGGCGCGCACCAACCCCGGCACGGACCCGCCGGCACAGGCCGACCCTGGCATGGATCCGCCGACGTACCCGCCCGCCCATGCCGGACCCGACGCGGGCCGGCAGTGGCGCGCCGCGTCCTCGCGGGGCGCGCATCGCGGGATCGAGCGCCTGACGGTGGCCGACGCCCCCGGGATCGACCTCGGCCCGTTGCGCGGCGCGCCGGCGCTGTGGGAGGTGCGGATGACCAACTGCCCGGGAGCCGACCTGGCGCCGCTGCGTGACACGCCGGTGGAGCTGCTCGACCTGGCCACGGACGGCGTCGACCTGGCCCCGCTGGCCGGCCACACCACGCTCCGGATGGTGACGCTGAGCGGCGACCGGCCCGTGGACCTGGAGCCGCTGGCGTCGTGCCCCCGCCTGTACGGGCTGGACCTGTCTCGGGCGGCGATCCGCGACTACGGCGTGCTCGCCCGGCTGCCCGGCCTGCTCTACCTGCGGCTGCGGCGCGGCCAGTGGGAGGAGTTGTGGCGGCGCGCCGGCCGGCCGGCGGGGCTGGCGGCGGCCGGGCTGGCCGCCGAGCCGCGCCGGGACAGGGCACGGTGGTGGCAGGCCAGGCGGTCGGGCCGCGAGCCGTCGCCGTGGACGGCCGCCGCCTGGGCGAACCGGCTGGCCGGGGAGTCGGCCGACGTGCTCGTGGTCACGGGCCGGTACGGCCGGCGGCGGTGAGCGCCGCGGCGACGGCCTCGTCCACGCTGGGATGGACATCGAGGGCGTCCCACACCCTGGTGATCCGCAGCACGCGGGCCGGCATGTCGTGCACGACGGCGCCCCGAAGCGACCTCGCCGCCACCTCCGGCACCCGCCGAACCCCTCTCGGACCAGCGTCACACGCGTCACCCGGCGGGCGGCTCGGCAGCGGCGTCGCCGGGGTGCCTGCTCGCGCTGAGGAAGCCCCCCGCCGACGGCCCGGGAACGGGACGGCCGTAGGAGGCCGCGACGTCGGCGAGCCGCTGGACCTTCGGCCGCCGATCGCCCAGGCCCTCGGCGATCCCGGCCGGGCCCGGCGGGCGAACCGGCTGCTGGAGGAGTTGGCCGACCTCCTCCTGTGACGCCTCAGGCGGCCCGGCCGGCCGGCGTCGGACTCCCGTGACGCCTCAGGCCGGCATCGGGGCCTGAGCGCGTATCGCCTCGGCCAGTTCCGCGCCGTGGGTGAGCTGCGGGTGATGGCCCGCACCTTCGATCACGGTCACGCTCGCCCGCGTGCCGAGCGCGTCCAGCGCCGCCCGGCCGTCGCCGCTCAACGGGTCCTCGGCTCCCACGATCACGTGCACGCGGCCGGGGTAACGCCCGAGGGCCGCCCGGAGTTCGGCGCGCCACCGCTCGCGGCCGGCGGCGGACAGCATCCGCGCGACGTGGCCCGCCACGTGCCCCCGGCGCAGGTCCTCGGCGCTGGAGGCGAGCCGTTCCGCGTGGGCGGAGTCGCCGGTGAGCAGCCGTGACAGGGCGGCCGGACGCGCCCGGCCGAGATACAGCCGGGTCAGCGGGGCCACCCGCGTCGCCATCCCGGCGCGTGGCTGGAGGAAGAAGGGCGACACCAGGGTGAGC
Organism: Nonomuraea phyllanthi; assembly: GCF_006334985.2. Classification (GTDB taxonomy): domain Bacteria; phylum Actinomycetota; class Actinomycetes; order Streptosporangiales; family Streptosporangiaceae; genus Nonomuraea; species Nonomuraea phyllanthi. The sequence goes on along the minus strand of NZ_VDLX02000006.1, from coordinate 76,556 downwards.
CGCCCGACCCGGCCGGGATGCGCGAGAGCGGCCTCGACCGCCGCGGCGGCGCCGATGGAGTGGCCGACCAGGTGCGCCCGGCCCGCCTCCTCGACCAGGGCGGCCAGCCACGCGGGCAGGTCGCGCGGATGGCCCGCGCTCATCCCGAGGCCGGGCAGGTCCACCACGCGGGCCTCGCCGAGCGCGACGGCGACCTCGGCCCACGTGTCGGCGTTGACCGGCAGGCCGGGCAGCACCAGCGTCGGCGCGCCCGGCTCGCCGATCCCGAACGTCCGCACGCCGGCGTGCCGGGTGAACCGCCGTTCCCGCCGCCGCGCCGGGACGGCGCCGAACCGGTGGGCGGCCAGGTGGTCGGCCCAGCGCAGGATCGACTCGGTGGTGCCGGGCAGGGCGAGCCCGTGGCGCCCGGCGAACGCGCGGGCAGGACCCGTGGGGTAGCGGTCGGCCGACAGGAACGTCAGCGTCTCCGGGTCCGCCCTGGTCAGCGCCTGCGGCAGGCGCCTCACCAGCGGCACGGGGACCCGTAGCCGGGGCGTCCTGACCTGGTAGTGCCGGCCCACGAGCGTGAGGAGGTCCGGCAGCGGCGGGGTGTCGTCGTCCAGGATCCAGTACGCGGCCCCCGCCGTCGCCGGGTCCTCGGGCAGCAGCGCCATGAACCGCGCCAGGTAGTCCGCGGTGATCACCGGGACGAACGTGCGCCCGTCTCCCGGCAGGGCCGCGAGCGAGCCGCGCCAGAGCTCGCGGATGGTGGAGGCGAGGCCGAGTCCCTGGTCGGACTCACCGCTCGCGGCGGGCCCGATCACGCTGGAGGGGTTCACGACGGTCCAGGGCACGCCCAGCCGGTCGGCGGTGGCCCGGAGCACGGCGTCGGCCTCGACCTTGGACGCCTCGTAGGGGCCGAGACGCCGGTACGTACGCCGTACGAGATCGTCGCTCCACGGCACGGCCGCAGGGCCCTGGCCGCCCACGCGGTAGCCGGAGACGTGTACGAGCCGCCGCAGGCCGGGCAGCCGCGCGGCGAACGGCACGATCGCCTGGACGCTGCCGACGTTGGCGTGGCGGGCCTCCCGCACGGACATGCCGAAGCGGTACGCGCCGGCGCAGTTGTACACCTCGGTGACGTCCGCCCAGGCTGCCGGGCCGTCCTCGATCAGCCCCGGCACGCCGAAATCGACCCGGACCCGCGCCGGGACGGTCGTGCACCCCCGCTCGGCCAGCCAGCTGCTCAGCCCGGCGTGGGACGCGCCGTCGCGGGTGGCGACGGTGACCCGGACGCCGGCCTCGTCCAGCGCCAGAACCAGGTGCCGGCCGATGAACCCGGTGGCCCCGAACACCAGCGCATGCCTGCTCACGACCCCACCTTCGCGCAGCCGCAAACCGCCCATCCCCTCGCGAGGCTCGCCCCACCGGAGGCCGCCCATCCCCTCACGGGCCTTCCACCGCCGGAGGCCGCTCGCCTCGCCATCAGGCCGCACCCCCCGAAGCGCCCGCCCCGGAGGGTGGTTGGTCGAGCAGGGGCCCGAGCACCTGGGCGGCGTCGCGCAGGGGTGCCACGTCGCGCCGGGCGCGGGACACGATCACCGCCCCCTCCAACGAGCTGACCACGGTCGTGGCCAGGGCGCGCGCCGCCGTACGCGGGTGCCCGCGGCCGACCAGGAGGTCGGTCACCGGCCCGATCCAGGACTCGAACGCGGCCGCGCAGGCGGCGCGCAGCCGTTCGCTGTCCGCGCCCATCTCCAGCGTCACCACGGACACCGGGCAGCCCAGCCGGTAGTCGCTGCCGGTGAGGAGGCCGGTCAGGACGTCGACGACCCGCCGCAGGACGTCCCCCGGGCCTGCCGCCTCGGCGGCCGTGCCGGTCACGAGCGTGCGGAACTGCTCGGCCGCCAGCTCGACGGCCTGCTCCCCGAGCGCCTCCTTGCCCTCCGGGAAGTGGAAGTAGAGCGACCCCTTGGGCGCTCCGGCGTGCTCCACCACGGTGGTGAGCCCCGTGCCGCTGTAACCGCGCGCCTGGATCAGCTCCAGCATCGACGTGACCAGCCTCGCGCTGGTCCGCGCTCCCTTGTCGGTAACCACGCCGGTCAAAATAGACCGGTCTACATATTTTGGCAAGCCCGGTGGCCCAGGGCGGCGGACGGACCGGTCAGAGCCCTGTCCCCCAGATTCTGGTCACAAACATTTCCCGAAATAACCGGTCTATCGTATTGCCATTGACTGGAATTGTTGGAACATATGGTCATAGTCATCGAGTGAAGTCCAAAGATCGCTTACCGCGACAAGGGGTGGCGGCGAGGGGAAAGGGGCAACGCTCATGCACCAACGTGCCGTCCGAAACCTGGCCAGGCTTGACACGACGCAGGCCAGAATCACGCGCATATTCGACGCTGCCGCCGGCGGGAAGAACAACTTCCTGGTGGACAAGGACATGGTGCGGCATTTCGATCAAGTGACCCCCGCGCTGACCACCGCGGCCCGCGCCGTCCTGCAATTTCTGTCCCGCGCCGTGCACCATCTGGCCGCCGTCGAAGGCGTGGACCAGTTCCTCATCGTGGGCAGCGGGGTCCCCAGCGGCCTGTCGGCGGGGCACCGGCTGCACGACATAGCCCGCCGCGCCTCCACCAGTCCCGACCTGCGCGTCGTCTACGTGGAGAACAACCCGATGGTGGTGACCATGGCGCAGGCCACCATCGAGCCCTTCACGGACTCGGTCCGCGTCGTGGACGGTGACCTGCGGGAGATCGACGAGATGCTGCGTGACCGCGTGATCCAGACGTTCCTCGACTGGGACCGTCCGCTGGCCGTGCTGGTGCTGTCCACGCACTGCCTGGACGACGACGAGTACGCCCACTACCTCGTCAAGCGCCTCCGCCACGCGGCCCCGAACGGCAGTTTCCTCGGCCTGCTGCACACCACGTTCGACGGCGTGCCGCCGGAGTTGCTGCCCGCCATCCGCGACATGCTCGCCATGACGCTGCCCCGCCTGGCGATCCGCTCGCGCGAGGAGGTGCGGTCCCTGCTGGACGGCCTCGACCTGGTGGAGCCCGGCCTGGTGTGGGTGCCGCAGTGGCGCCCCGGCGGCCACGACCTCGCCTGCGGCGACGCGCCCCACTCGTCGGGCAACTACTGCGCCGTGGCCCGCATCCCCTGACCGGAACCCGCGGTCAGGCCGCCGCCCCGAGCAGGACGGCCAGCGCCTCCGCGAGGCCCGGCGACGGCTCGCCGGGCACCGTGTAGACCTTCCCCGCTCCGTCGCCCACGATGATCCGGTACGTCACCAGGCCGGCGCCCATCCCGCCCGCCTCGTGCCCCGTGGTCGACTGGACCGCGGTCAGCGCGCCGTACACCTTGGCGGCCTCCCGCTCGGGCAGGTCGTCGGTGTCGTAGGCGGCGACGGTCTCCTCATTGCCGGCGAATCCGCCGGCTTTTTCGATCTTCACACGCATGTTGCCCCCCTGCACTTCCAGTCTGACCTGGGAAGTCACCGGAAAGTCACCTTCAAGGTCAACTCTTTGCGCAGCTAATAGCAGGGGCCTCCGCCACGCCGATCACTTCTTTTTCTCGCGGGGCTCATGAATCACATGTGCCGATTCCGTCACTCGATATTCGTCTCGAGCCAGGCGACAATGTGTTCCACATAACTATCGACGAGCGTCAGCGGCTTGCCGCCCAGTTCGAGCACCGCGACGAGATGGTCGACGCCGAACGTCCGCTCCCAGACGAGGGCGCGCCGGTAGGTGTCGGCGGTGACGGCCCGCCGCACGGTATCCCAGCCGTGCCAGCCCATCAAGGCGGCGTCGATCGCCGGGTCGAACAGGTGGGCGCGGTCCCAGTCGAGCACGCCGACCAGCTCGCCGTTCCCGTCCCAGTGAACGTTGCTGCCGGCGAGGTCGCCGTGGACGAGGGCGTCAGGGACCGGCTCCAGCGCGAGCGCCGCCTCCAGCCGCCGGCGGCCCTCCTCGCGCCACCTGCGGGGGAACCGGGGGATGACCTCGTCGGCCAGGATGGCGGCCCAGCTCGTGGCACCCTCGTGCTCGCGCGGCGCGGGCAGCAGCGCCCGCAGCTCCGGCGTGACCGGGAGCTCCCGCAGCGCCCGGAGCAGTTCCCCGATCCGCGCCGGGTCGCCCTGGCCTTTGCCCAGCGCCGTACCGCCGATCCACGACACGGCCACGGCCGCCCGCTCCCCGAACGCCGTCACCGGCGTCAGCGGCTCGGGCACCGCGAACGGCAGCCCGGCCGCCGCGACGGCCCGCAGCACGTCCGTGCGGCGCGGCAACGCCTCGGCCCCCGACGGCCGATTGCTGATCCGTACGGCCGCCTTCCCGGGCACCAGGACGACGTCGTGGAATGCGCCCCGGGCGAGCCGCGCCGCGTCCAGGGAGACGCCGGGCAGCAGCGCGTCGGCGATCTCCAGCAGATCGGCGGGGACGGGCTCATTCATGCCATGCCACTTCCTTCGGCCGGGACGGGGAACAGTGCCACATCATCCCAGCACCGTGGGGCCGCCCGTCCCGCCGGCCTCGCACCACTTCCGTCACGCCCCCAGGAGTCCTCGCCGAGACGGCGGCTTCCGTACGGGACGTCGCGCCCCCGACGTCATGACCTCGCAGGAGACGGCGGCACGACCTCGCAGGTTGCGGCGGATCAGGCGACGTGCGCGGGTGCGGTGCCGAGGTCGCGGTAGCGCCGGAGCCGGCCGGCGAGCAGGCCGGCGCGGTCGGCGTGGACCATCGCGAGGAGCTCGCGCTCCAGCTCGCGCCCGACGCGGCGGCAGAACGCGCGCGGCTCCTCCGCCGCGTCCGGGCGCTCGGCGATGATCCGGTCGGCGATGCCGGCGGCGACCAGGTCCGCGGCGCGTACGCCCTGCGCGGCGGCCAGCCGCGGGGCGTGCGCCACGTCGCGGTGCACGATGGCGCTGGCCCCCTCGGGCGGGAGCGGGGACAGCCAGCCGTGCTGGGCGACGAGCACCCGGTCGCAGGGGATGAGCGCGAGCGCGCCACCGCCGCTGCCCTGCCCGAGGATGATCGACAGCGTCGGCGTCTCGAGGGTGACGAGCTCGGCCAGGCACCGGGCGATCTCGCCGGCCAGCCCGCCCTCCTCCGCCGCCGGGCTGAGCGCCGCGCCCGGGGTGTCGATGACGGTGACGAGCGGCAGGTCCAGCTCGCGGGCCAGCGCCAGCCCGCGCCGGGCCGCGCGCAGGGCAGCGGGGCCCATCGGCCCCTCGTCGGCCTGGGTGCGGCGGTCCTGGCCGAGCAGCACGCACGAGACGCCACCGAAGCGGGCCGGCGCCAGGTACAGGCCCGGGTCTCGCTCTCCCGCGCCGGTCCCGCTGAGCGGCAGGACGTCCGTGGCGGCGTGCCGGAGCAGTTGCCTGACGCCGGGGCGGCCGGCCCGCCTGGAGCGGGTGATCGACTCCCACGCGGGCACGTCGGGCAGCCGCTCCCCCGACGCCTCCTCCCCTGACGCTTCCTCCCCCGTCGCCCGCTGCCCCGACGGTTCATCGCCCAGCGCCCGCTCATCCGGAGCCGGGGGCGGTGCGGGCGGGGATCGCAGGATGGTCAGGGCCCGGTCGGCGATGCCGGCCAGGGCGGACGGCGGCAGGACGGCGTCGACGAGCCCGTGCCGGTACAGGTTCTCGGCCACCTGCACCCCCTCGGGGAACGCCTCCCCGTGCAGCGCCCGGTAGACCCGCGGCCCCAGGAAGCCGATCCGCGCCCCCGGCTCGGCGGCCGTGACGTGGCCGAGCGACCCCCACGAGGCCAGCACGCCGCCGAAGGTCGGGTCGCGCAGGTAGACCAGGTAGGGAAGCCCGGCGGCCTTGTGCCGCGCGACCGCCGCCGAGATCTTCACCATCTGCAGGAACGCCACGGTGCCCTCCTGCATCCTCGTACCGCCCGAGGCGGGCGCGGCGAGCAGCGGCAGCCGTTCGGCGGTGGCCCGCTCGACGGCCCGCACCACCCGCTCGGCGGCGGCCACCCCGATGGAACCGGCGAGGAAGCCGAACTCGCAGGCGACGACGGCCACGCGGCGCCCGCGCAGCAACCCCTCCCCCGTGATCACGGCCTCGTCCAGGCCGGTACGCCGCCGGGCCGCGGCCACCTCGGGGTCGTCCACGGGCCCGAGCGGCTCGTCCCAGCCGCGGAAGTCGTCGAGGACGAGCCCGACCAGTTCGGGCGCCGTCAGCCGGCCAGCCACGCGCGGATCTCCTCTTCGTCGGCGTTCAGGAGCGGAGGCGCGGCGTGGTCGACCTTCGTGGTCTCGACCTCGCCGTCCGGCCCCGCCGGGTCGAAGAACCGCAGCGGCGGCCCGGGCAGCGCGACCTCGCCAACCTCATCCAGGGTACGTACCGTTCCTAGCGATGTTGGCCACTGCTGGCCGGATCGCGTGATACCGGGCTTAACCGGTGGCCCTCCGAACGGTCGTGAGGGGCGGGGGACAGCGCGAACGGGCCACTTCGGCGCGGACGGGTCTTGCCGCCCCCGTGGGGCGTGCCCGCTGTCCTGGGTGGGCTCGCGGCCCCACGCGCTCTCGGGGCGGGTATGGCCTGGCCGGTAGCTCTCCGCGCCGTCATCCTCCGGTGGCGGGCGGTCACACCTGGCCGACGCCGTAGCCGCTGCCCGAGGCCGCGTCGTGCGATGGCCACGGCGGCACCATGATGCCGCGTGACGGTGATCTGCTTGGTCTGGTCCTGCAGCGGGGCGGTCCAGTACCGGCCGCCCCACCGGCTGGTGTAGGCGGGATCAACGGCGAGGACGACCAGCCCAGCATGGTAGGCCATGCCCCGGATGCGTTCCCGGAACTTCGCGGTGGGTATCTGGGCGACGGTGCGGCGCAACGCCTTGCCGCGCTTGCCGCGTCCCAGGGTTTCGCGGCCGGTGGCGCGGGCGTCGTCGAACCCGAGATCCTCCACGGCGATGGCCGCGCAACCATGCGTTCGCGCGAGGCGGATCAGTTGCGTGATCGCGGCCCGGAGTCGTCCGTCGCGTTGCGAGGACGGCCCGGTCAACTCGGCCGGGATGGTGAACGGCTCACCGACGGGGTTACCGTACCCGTCCAGCACACAGGCGGCGAGGTGGCCGGCGTTCAGATCGACGCCCAGCACGCGCACGCCGGACGCGCGCAGTTCTTGCGGCGTCGGCAGGACTGTGGTGTCCGCTGCCCACGAGGCGTCGAGGTACCACCTGCCGCGCTCAGGGTCGCAGGCGATGTCGTAGCGGACGGCCTTGTTGGCGGTGGCCCGGTCCAGCCGCTCCTGCCGCCGGTGGGAGAACGTGACGGTGCACGACAGCGTGTAGCGTCCGCGTGGCGCGTTCGCCAGGTGCCGCAACGGCGCGGGCAGCACGATTGAGATCTGCCCGGTGTCCGGGTGCACGGTGATCGTGTAGTTGCCGTGTGGTGCGCCTGATTCTCCATCGGCTGTCAGGAACAGCCGTTGCGCCTGCCACCGCTCACGCCACTGGGCTTCGGTGAGGTGAGCGTCGTGGAGGTTGTGGCGGGTGTTGAGCAGCCGCCGCCCGCCCGCCACGATCGCCGGGCGGGCGGAGGCAATCTGTTGTTCCACGCCCGTGAGCCGCGCCCGAAGCGTCTGCAGGCGGCGCTGCTTGTGTCGGCGTTCGTCCCGGGTGGCGTAGCCGCGTACCCGGCCGTGGCGGTGACCGCACGCAGCGGCGAGCCGCTGGGTGATCACGCGGATCGCCCGCTGCAAGCTCACGCGATGCGCCTGCAGCGTTCTCATGGCGAGCTGGTACTGGTCCTCGCTGGCGCGGGTGATGGCTCCGGCCCACCGCGAGGAGGATACGGCGGTCAAGGCGCGCTTGCGCTCGGCGCGCTGGTTGTCGCGGGCGGGCACGTTCCCGATCGTGATCCGCCGGGCGAGGTCACGCCGCTGGTGGGAGCCGAGAAGCTCACCCAGCAGCCGTAACACCTGAGCGTCTTCGGCCGTGACGCGGAGCCGGTCACGGATACGCGCCCCCGACGGCGCGGCGACGGTGAAGGGGGCGGCGAGGGGACGCGGACGGCGCTTGTTCGCGCGCTTGGCCATCGCCCCCTCCCCCACGCACACGTTCGCCCGTGTCCAACAATGACCTACTCTACCACGTCTTTACTACGTCTCGCACACACCTGATCACCTGGCGTTGCCGGGCAGAGCGCTGCCCATACAGGCGACCCGAGAACACGGTCACCACCGCGAGCATGTCCCGCACCAGTTCCGACTCCCGCGACGCCTCCAGCCCCTCACCCGTGCCGGCGACCTGCGTGCCGGTGACCTCCAGCACGGTCCCGAACGCCGGCAGCAGCACATCCCGGATAACGCCGACACCGAACCGGGCCAGCCGCTCCTCTTCTTCCACCAGCAGCGCCGACACCTCTGGTCGTTGGCACGCCGTCAGCGCCCCGCGTAGCCCCCGCCGCTGGTCGGACAGGCCCGAGGCGACATCGGAGAACTCAGCGACGATCACCCGGCCCCCGGCCGCCAGGCGCAGACGCTCCATCTGCCGCTCCAGGTCCCCATCGGCGCGCTGCCGCTGCGACGACACCCGTCCGTACAACACCACCCCCGCCTCCTCGCGTGACCGGCCCGCCTCCCGGCGCACAGCCTCCAACTCAGCGACCGAGAACACCCGCCGCCCCCCGGGAGAGCGACGGTCGGGCAACACCCCGGAAGCGGTATATCTGCGCAGAGTCCGGGTGGAGACGCCGAGTATTCTCGCAGCGGCGGTCGCCGACACCATCCCGTGATCCATTCAGGCAATCTAGACCTGACTGACCAACGATGGCCAACTATTCAGGGAACTGCTTCCAACCCGCCCGGCGGGCACTCCGGCGGCGGCGAACCGCCGATGGGCACGCCGACCCGTACCCCTCCAGCGGGCCGCTCACGACAGGCTCCCCGGCACGACGAAGATCGCCCAGGACAGCACCGGCGCGGCGACCACGATGGTCATGCCCCACGTCATGAGGCGCTTGAAGACGTCGTCGCGGTCGGCGACGACGGAGTTGGCGACGACGAGGGCGCCGTTGGTGGAGAACGGGCTGCAGTCCACCACCGACGACGAGATCGCCAGGGCCGTGATCAGGCCGACGGCACCGACCTGTCCCGTCTGCAGGAACGGCACGGCCAGCGGGATGAGCGCGCCGAGGATGCCTGTCGTGGAGGCGAACGCGGAGACCGCGGCCCCGATCAGGCAGATCAGCAGCGCGGCCAGCAGCGGGGTGCCGACCTGGGCGACGCCGTCGCCGAGCCACTGCACCGTGCCCTGGTCCTGGAGCAGGGAGACGTACGTGACGATGCCGCCGACGAGGAGCACCGTACCCCAGCTGATCTTGTCGACCGTGCCGCGCGCCGCCGAGGGGAAGATCAGCGTGAGCGCCACCGCCACGGCCAGCGCGAGGAAGCCGATGTCGAGGTCGAAGACGAGCGCGCCCACGGCGAGCACGGCGAGGCCGACCAGCGCGAGCGCCCGCTGCGCGTCGAGGCGGGGCGGGTCCTGGCCGGACGGCTCGCCCTCGGCGTCGCCGGTGGACCCGCCCACCCGTGCGAGAGCCGGCACCTCGGGCGACTCGCGGTCGCGGCGCACGAGCTTCACGCCGCCCAGGGCGGGGAACGGCGACGAGGCTGATCAGGGCGCACGCGCCCAGGAAGAACAGCACGGCCGGGCTGCCCGGGAGCTGGCTCTTGTCCACCACGCCGTTGGTGATGGCGCCGAAGATGCCGATCGGAAAGAAGCTGCCGCCGGTGGAGCCCTGCACCACCATCATGCCCATCATGACGGGGTGGATCCGGTAGCGGGTCGCGCCAGCGCGCCCATGTTGGTGACTCCTCCGCTCCCTGTAGGGAGCAGCTTCTCGCTATGCCGCTTCCGCAGCCTCGCGAAGGGCAAGCCCTGCCCTCAAGATGTTGATCGCCGCGTTCACGTCGGCGTGTGCGGTGTGCCCGCACGCCGTACAGACGAACTCGGCCTGGGTGACGCGGTTCTCCGCAGCGCAGTGCCCGCAGCCGGCACAGGTGCGGGAGGTGCCGGCGGGGTTGACCGCGATCAGCTCTCGACCGGCGCTTTCAGCCTTGTACGCGAGGATCGTCAGGAACACCCCCCCAGCCCGCGTCGAGGATCGACCTGTTCAGACCCGCCTTGGCCGCGACGTTGCGGCCGGGCTGGTCGACGGTGCCGGAGGCCGAGCGGGTCATGTTCGCGATCCGCAGGTCCTCGTGCACGATCACGTCATAGTCGCGCACCAGCGCCAGCGCGGCTTTGTGTGCGCCGTCCAACCGCCGGCGGCGGACCTTCGCGTGCAGGGCGGCCACGCGCACGAGGGCTTTGCGGCGGCGTCTGCTGCCGCGCTCCTTATGGGCCAGCGCCTGCTGGGCGGCGGCCAGCCGGTCGGCGGAGGCCGCCAAATGGCGGGGGTTGGCCAGCTGGACGCCGTCGCTCGTGGTGACCAGCGAGGCCACGCCGAGGTCCACTCCGGCTGCGCGGCCGGTTGGCTGCAACGGCCGGGCGGGGACGTCCTCGCACGCCAGCACCGCGTACCAACGCGAGCCCTCGCGCTTGACGCTGATCGTCTTCACTCGGCCCTTCACTGGCCGGTGCCGGTGGACGCGGATGTGGCCGATGCCCTGAAGCCGGACGGAGGTCGCGGTGGGGTGCTCGGGCTGGGAGTTCCAGCGGCAGCCGTCGCCGTCTTTGGACCACTCGACGGTGTCGAACCAGCCGCGCCCCTTGAACCGGGGGAAGCCCGGCGTGCGGCCTTGGCGGACGCGTTTGAAGAACGCGGCGAAAGCCTTGTCCAGGCGGCGCAGCGTGGCCTGCTGGGAGGAGAACGACCAGCGCGCCTGCCCGTCGGGGTCGTCGGCGCGGATGTGCTTCAGCTCGCTGGACCGGTCGCCATAGCGGATCGTGACCCCGGCCTTGGCGTAGGCGGTGCGGCGGTGCTCCGGCGCGGCGTTGTACAGCTGCCGGTGATCCTCCAGGCACGCCGTGAGCGCGGCGGCCTGCTTGCCGGTGGGGCGCAGCAGGAACTTGAACGACATACGCACTCCCACCTCCCACGTTCTGTAACAAGACGACCACGGTATCGGCCGGCACCGACAAAACCCGGAAGGACGTCCGTGATGCGCGGACCTGGCAGGTCAGGCCACGCTCGGGCCTTGACGACCCTCCCGCCCTGACCCCGCGGCGGGCTCCGGGCAGTGGGCCTCGGCGGGTTCCGAGGAGAGGGCCACGGCGGGTTCCGGGCAGGAGGCCACGCGCTTTCCGGGAACGAGGAGGCCGCGTCAAGTGCGGAGCGGGTTCACCGGCGGCGGGGACGTGCGGGTCGTGGTCTCGCCCGGCTCGTGGATGTGCCCGCCCGGATGGGTGGGCGTGGTCGTGCTGGGAGGCGCCTGCCTCGCCACCGTGCCCGTCGCGGGCCTGGTCGAGCCGGTACGAGCGGCGCTGCTGGACCTCCACGACGCCGACCTGGCCCGGCTCCCTGAGCGCCTGCGGGCCCTCGAGGAGCTGGGCCCGGCGACGCTGGCCTACCTCGACGCCGAAGACTTCAACACCGCTCAGCCTGGTGTCGAGGTCGAGTGCCTGACGGTCGGCCACCCGGTGGTGCGGCGACTGCTGGACTCGGTGGCGGAGGAGGACGCGGAGGAATCCGGCCTGGCGGAGGTCTCCTCGGCAGCCTTCGTCGTCCGCGAGGGCGGGCGCGCGGTCGCCGCATCCGGTTACCGACCGTGGCTGGAGATGGCGGCGCACCTGTCCGTGCTGACCGCGCCGGGGCACCGCGGCCGGGGGCTGGCGCGCCGGGCGGCGTCCGCGGCGGTCGCCGACGCGCTGGCCGCCGGGCTGCTGCCGCAGTGGCGGGCGCGTCCCGAGCCGTCACGCCGGGTGGCGCGGGCGCTCGGCTTCCGGCAGCACGGCGCTCAACTCAGTGTCCGGCTCGGCTAGCGCGTAACGCCCGAGCTCCAGGCCAAGCCCGAAAGGCCCCAGCCGGAAGCCCCGAACCGGAAGCCGCGAGCCCGAAGCCGCGAGCCCGAAGCCGCGAGCCCGAAGGCCCAAGCCGGAAGCCGCGAGCCCGAAGGCCCGAACCGGAGGGCCTGATCCCGGAGGGCCTGAGCATGGAGGGGCGCCCCGAGGCTGTGCCGCGTGTTCCTTCTGAGAGGCGCCCCGCCCACGCCGCGGTTCGGCGCGGGCGGGGCGGCGGGTGTCAGTTGCGCGGGCGCCCGCTGAACGGGGCGACCTCGATCCGGTCGATCACCGGTGCGTACTGCGACCGCAGCAGCACCCCAGGGAAGGTGTCCGACGCGTACGTGGTCCCGTCGAAGTTCGGCAGTTCCTCGGCCGCGAAGCGCACCGTGTTGTCCCCCTTCCGCAGCTGCACCGGCACGGTGAGCTCCCAGAAGTTGTTCTCGTGGAACGTGTGCGGGAACGTGACCCGCTGCGCGGCGGCGCCGTTCACCGAGATGTCGGCGTGCCTGGTCAGCGGGTCCGGGTTGTAGTGGGTGGCGGCCGACTGCTCCGGGTTGGAGTAGCGGACGCGCATGGCGTACGTGCCGGACCGGTCGGCCCGCACGGTGAAGGTGAGGGTGTTGGCGTTGCCGGGCTCGCCGCCGATGCCGGTGACGGCGGCCTGGCCGCCGGCCAGGGAGAGCGGCGCGGCCGAAGCCGTCCCCGCGAGCTGCGCGGACTCGGCCTCGTAGACGGTGGCGGGCAAGGCGTCGTTGGCGGGGGTCACCTCCAGCCGGTCGACGAGCGGCCGGCCGGACCGGCCGGTGACCGTGACCTTGTTGACGCCGCCGGACAGCGACACCGCCGCCGTGGAGTCGTTGCGCTTGGCCTCCATCACGGGCACGCCGTTGACCGCCACCGTCGCCTTGCCGCCCCCGAGCATCCTGAGGTCCAGCGTGGCGGCGGCGTCGCGGGCGGAGTAGACCCAGAAGGTCGCCGACTGGCCGCGCCGGGTCTCGACGACGCCCGAGCCGGAGATCTTTCCGCCGTGCGCGGTGTACGACGGGCGGGTCCCGTGCAGGTCGGCCAGTTCGGCCTCGTAGACGGAGGTGGCCGCGGCCGGGTTCGGCAGGGAGAGCCGGATCCGGTCGACGATCGCGTCGCCCTTGGTGGCCTTCGAGCCGTCCAGGCTCCGCGCGGCCAGGGAGATGACGTGGGTGCCGGCCGTGAGCTCGACGGTGGTGTCGGCGTGGTCCCACACCACCCACTTGTAGCCCAGCGGCAGGTACAGCTCCTGCTCGGCGCCGCCGTCCACGCGGACGAAGACGTTGGTCGGCCCCTGCTCGCGCACCCTGTCGAAGGTGTTGAGCGAGTTGGCGAACACGCCGAGGTCGTAGCGGCCGTCCCGGGGCACGTCGACGGTGAAGTCGAGCACGCCGTCGGAGCCGGTGCGCAGCCCGCCGACGTCGTAGCGGCCGGAGGTGTAGAACTTCGACACGTCGGAGGGCGAGCCCTCGGGGCCGTTGCGGCTGTAGCCGCCGCCGGTGTACTTGGCGTCCTCGGCCTCGTACGACCCCTCCCACAGCTCGGGCGCGGCCGAGGTCAGGCTGCCCGTGCCCGCCGGGGTGAGGACGATCTCGTACGCCGACGACTCCGTCAGCTTCGGCAGGTCGCCGCCGTCGAAGTCGAAGGCCACGGCGCCGTCCTCGACCGCGAGGTCACGCTCGGCGACGAGCTCCGGCTGCGGCGAGTCGCCGATCTGGCCGGTCCAGGGGATCTCCCGCACCCAGGCGTGCACGGTACGGCCGAAGACGCCCGCGGGCACGTGCTCGAAGCGGATGTGCCCGGCGCTGCTCGCGCCGCCGATGATGGCACGGGCCTGCTTCTTGGCGGGGTCGAGGGTGGCGACGCCCTGCAGGGTGTAGTTCTGACCGGGGTACGGCGGCGTGACCCGTACGGTGTGGCCGCTCATGCCGCCGTAGGCGTTGAACAGCCACCACTGGCCGTTGCCCCGGTTGGACTGCACGGCGGAGTCGGACAGGTTGCCGTCGATGTTCCAGTACGCGATATCGGCGTCGACCTTCGACTCCTCGATGGCCGACACCCACTGGATCATCTGGCCGGGCACCGAGGTGTGGTAGTTGAAGGCGTACTCGTTGACGTTGATCGGCAGTCGCTTGCCGTCATAGGCGGTGCCGTCGAAGACCTCGGCCTCCATCTCGCGGTAGCGCTCGACGCTCTCCCTGACCCGCTCGGGGTGGCTGAGCTCGTGCCAGGTCATCACGTCGGGCACGGTGCCGGCCTCGACGACGTGCTCAAGATAGCCCTTGACCTGGGAGTACAGCACGCTGGTGTTGGGCCCGGCGATGCGGGCGGCCGGCATCCGGCCCTTGATGAGCGCGTAGACGTCGTCCCACGCCTTGAAGTAGTCGGTCGGGTCGTTGAGCCAGCTGACCCGGTTGTAGCTCCACTCGCCGGTGCCGAACATGTTGCCCTCGGGCTCGTTGAACGGCACGAAGACAATGTTGTCCTGATATTTCGGGTCGAGCTGGAGGACCTGGTCCACCTGCTTGGCGATCTTCTGCTTGTACAGGTCGAGCTTCTCCTCCGGGCTGTCTCCCGGCCACTGGTACGGGAAGCCGCGGTGGATGTCCGTCATGTAGATGTACACGTCGCCGTCGGTGCTGTCGGCCAGCGGCCCGACCACCTCCAGCGCGTCGGCGCCGGGGTGCTGCGGCCCGTCCTGGGCCTTGGTCGAGACCGTGCGCAGGCGCATGCCCTCGATCAGGTTGTTCGTCGGCACCCCCGGCCCGTACAGGCCGTAGAGCGTGCCGGACGCGCCGCCGTGGAAGGCGCCGGTGTCCTCGGCGAGGTCGATGACGAGTTGGCCCTCACGGATCACGGTCACGGTGGCGGTGACGGGCCTGCCGCCGGCCGTGCCGTTCGCGGTGAAGGTGCCGGCGGCGGCGTAGTCGCCGGGGTCCACGGGCGACCACGTGATGGGCAGGTCGCGGTCGTAGCCGTCGGTGAAGGTGGCGCGGACGGCGGCGGGCAGGGCCGGGGCGGTGCCGATGGTGGTGCGTACGGCGAAATCGTCCCGGGACAGGCCCGTCGGCGTCGGTACGGTGCCCCCGGTGACGGCCGCCACCTGCTCGGCCGAGAGCGTGGCGGCGTAGACGCGGAAGTCGTCGACCGCGCCGTCGAAGAGCGGGTCCTGGTAGAACGAGCGCCCGATGAACCCGGCGGACGTCGTGGCCGCGTCGATCAGGTCGGCGGCGCTCAGCGTGGTGGGCGCGGAGGCGACGGCGGCCCCGTCGAGGTAGGTGGTGACGCGGTCGGCGGCGGTGTCGAGGGTGACGGTCAGCGTCTTCCACGCGCCGGCCGGCAGCGCGGCCGAGCCCGTCACCTGGGCCTCGCCGCCCCCGCCCGAGGACGTGACGGCCGTGCGGAGGAGCCCGTCGCCGTTGTACGGGGTGGTGAACAGGTAGCGGCCGTTGTCCTTGCCGAGCGCGTAGATCCACTGCCAGGGGGCCGTGGTGCCGTCCCACTTGACCCGGACCGAGACCGTCAGGTCGGTCCTGCCCTTGAGCGCGGCCAGCGGGATCCGGACGTACGCGCCGTCGGAGCCGGGGGCGCCGCCCGGCAGGCTCAGGGCGTGACCGCCTCCCGAGCCGTCGACGAGCGCCGCCGTGGAGCCGTTGACCAGCGTCCCGTCCAGGCCGTGGCCGGAGGAGTCGCTGATCGTGCCGGAGGAGAGGTCGTCGGAGTCGAAGGTGTAGACGAGTTCGGGAGCGGGCGGGTCGGCCGCCGCCGAGGCGGGCAGGGCGGGCAGGGCGGAGGCGAGGCCGCCGGTTAACGCGATGGCGAGCGCGGCCGGGAGCAGGCCGGCACGCAGGGACTTCAAAGTCATCACGACTTCCCTCAGTGATCGTGGGCTGGGAGTGCCGGTCCCGCCACACCGTGATGTGAGCGTTAACAGATGATGGGGAGTCGAGGAGGACAATGCAACGCGGGGTTTCGCGTAGGTTACGTAGCCGCGCCCCGGCCGTCAATGCCCCCGCCGCTGCCCTCCCGCTGCCCCTGCTCATGCCCACCCTGCCGTTTCGCGACATGTCACGATTCGGTCTCTCACTCTTGACGCGGACCGGCCACCGGGGAACAGTCGGACCACATCGTTGAACCGGTTCGCCTGGTTCTGCGGATCGCCGGTGCACCCCGTGCGGGGCGGTGCCGCGCCGCCGCATGGACACAGACCCGATGGATCCCCAGGAAACAACGGCGATCCGGTCCCGCGATGTGGGGAGTTCGCAACGCGACGGTTGAACCGGTTCGACAACAGGAGGTGAGAGTGGCGACGATCGGAGACGTGGCCCGGGAGGCCGGGGTGAGCCGCAGCACGGCGTCGTACGCGCTGTCGGGCAAGCGGCCCATCTCGGAGGAGGTCCGCCGCCGCGTGCTGGCGGCGGCCGAGGCGCTCGACTACACGCCGAACGCGGGCGCCCGCGCGCTGGCCACATCCCAGACCAAGGTCCTCGGTCTGCTCGCCCAGTTCCACGAAGACGAGTTCGCGCCCGCGATGATGCAGTACATCCTGGGCGTCACCGACACCGCCCGCGACCTGGGCTACGACACCCTGCTGGTCACCGAGACCGACGGCGCCCGCGCGCTGCGGCGCATCACCGACTCCCGGATGGTCGACGGCGTCGTCCTGATGAACATCGCGCAGGACGACGCCCGGCTGCCCATCCTGCGGTCCGCGCCGCAGCCGGGCGCCCTGGTCGGCCTGCCGGACGACTGCTCGGGGCTCGACGTGTTCGACCTGGACTTCGAGGAGGCCGGCCGGGCCATGGTGGAGCACCTCCACCGGCTCGGCCACCGCGAGCTCATCCTGATCTCGCAGCCGGAGCACGTGGTCGAGCGCGGCGGCGCGTACGTGTGGCGCCTGCGCGACGCCGCGCTGGAGCGCGCCCGCCAGCTGGGCGTCACCCTGCACGCGGTGTACGGCGAGTCCCGGCAACCGGCCGTCGGGCTGATGCTCGACGCCCTGCTGGACGCCTACCCCTCGGCGACCGGCCTGCTGATCAACAACGAGGCGGCCACGGCCGCCCTGCCCTCCGTCACCTACCGGCGCGGCCTGCGGGTGCCCGAAGACCTGTCGGTCATCGGGCGGTACTCCGACGAGTTCGCCGCCACCTTCTCCCTGCCCTACTCCTTCATCGAGAGCGCACCCGACCGCCTCGGCTCCATGGCGGTGCGCCAGCTCGTGCGCCGCGTCGAGTCCGAGGCGGCGCGCGGCGAGCCGTTCGTGGTGCGCTTCATCTCCCCCGAACTGGTGTCCCGCGGAAGCACCGCACCCCCAGCGGCCCGCTGACGCGCGGGCCTGAGCCGCCATGCCATCCGCAACGCTCCATGTGAGCGCTAACATTGGAGGAATCGGATGAACCGTACGTCCATTTCCGCCAGGACAGCCGCCGTCCTGGCCCTGTCCGCCCTGGCCGCCGCCTGTTCCTCCGCTCCTCAGGGCGGCGGCGGCACCGCAACCGCAGAGGGCGGCACCACCTACACGTGGTGGGACCCGTACCCGCAGCACGACGCGAGCTCCGCGTGGGCCAAGCGCGTGGACTCCTGCGGCAAGGAGGCCGGCGTCACCATCAAGCGCACCGCGTACGACACGACCGCGCTGACGAACCAGGCCCTGCTCGCCGGCCAGGAGGGCAACGCGCCGGACGTCATCCTCCTCGACAACCCGGCCGTCTCGACGCTCGCGGACGCGGGCATGCTCACCGCGATGGCGGACTTCGGCCTGGACACGTCCAGGTTCGACAAGAACCTCATCGCCGCCGGCGAGCTGGACGGCAAGACGTACGGCATCCCGATCGGCGCGAACACCCTCGCCCTCTACTACAACAAGGAGATCCTCGACGACGCCGGCGTGGACCCGGACTCGATCAAGGACTGGGCCTCGTTCGGCGCGGCGCTGAAGAAGGTCAAGGCGGCCGGCAAGAAGCCGATCACGTTCGCGGGCATCGGCACCGAGGAGGGCTCGTTCCAGTTCCTGCCGTGGTTCTGGGGCGCCGGGGCGCAGCTCACCCAGCTCGACTCGCCGCAGGCGGTCGAGGCGCTCACCCTGTGGACGTCATGGGTCAAGGACGGCATCGCCCCCAACTCGGTCATCAGCAACTCCCAGAACACGACCTGGGAGGAGTTCCTGACCGGCGAGTTCGCCTTCGCCGAGAACGGCACCTGGCAGATCAACAGCGCCGCGAAGGCGGGCTTCCCCACGGGCATCGTGCAGATCCCCGCCAAGGACGGGGGCACCGCGCCCACGCCGACGGGCGGCGAGTTCATCACCGTGCCGACGCAGAAGGACACCAAGCGGTACGACGTCACCAAGAAGATCCTCGAGTGCATGACGACGCCCGAGGGCCTGGTGGAGACCGGTACGACGTTCGCGTACTACATCCCCTCCACGGCCGAGGGGCAGGAGGCGATCCTGAAGAAGGAGCCGAGCCTGAAGCCGTGGGTGGAGGCCGTGCGCTCGGCCAAGGGCCGGACCAGTGACAACCTCGGCACCAAGTACCCGAAGATCTCCGAGGCGCTGTGGACCGGCGTGCAGAAGGCGCTGAGCGGCTCGGCGAGCCCGGCGGACGCGCTCAAGGAGGCGCAGACCCAGGCCAAGCAGGCGACCGGCGACTGATGGCCGCTCTCGTCACCCGTGCGGGCGGCGCCCGCGGGCGCTCGCGGCAGTGGACGGCCCTCGCCTTCCTGGCGCCGCTCGTGATCTACCTGCTGATCTTCTACGCCTACCCGCTCTACCGCAACATCGACCTCAGCGTGCACGACTACACGCCGCGCGCGTTCGTGCAGGGCGACCCGGAGTTCACCGGGCCGGCCAACTACCTGGACATCGTCTCCGACGACACCTTCCTGCGCGCGCTGCGCAACACGGCCCTGTTCACGCTGGGGTCCATCGCGGCGCAGTACGCGCTGGGCCTGGGCCTGGCGGTCTTCTTCCACCGCCACTTCCGGCTGTCGGTCGTGCTGCGCGCGCTGTTCCTCGTGCCGTGGCTGCTGCCGCTCATCGTCTCCGCCTCCACCTGGTCGTGGATGCTCAACAGCGAGAACGGCATCGTCAACTCGGTGCTCCAGGCGTTCGGGATCGGCCAGATCAACTGGCTCACCTCGCCGGACACCTCGCTGCTGTCGGTCACGATCGCGAACATCTGGCTCGGGATCCCGTTCAACCTGGTGATCCTGTACGCCGGGCTGCAGAACATCCCGGACGACCTGTACGAGGCGGCCGGCCTGGACGGGGCGAACGCCTGGCAGCGCTTCTGGCGCATCACGTTCCCGCTGCTGCGGCCGGTGTCGGCGATCACGCTGCTGCTGGGGCTGATCTACACGCTGAAGGTCGTCGACATCATCTGGATCATGACGAAGGGCGGACCCGCCGACGCCTCGACGACGCTGGCGACCTGGTCGTACCGCGAGGCGTTCGGCACGGGCCAGCCCGACTTCTCCCCCGCGGCGGCCGTCGGCAACCTGCTCATCCTCATCGCCTTCGCCGCGGGCCTCGTGCACGTCCGGCTGCAGCGCAAGGAGGCGAACGCATGAGAGGCCCCATGAAGGCCCCCACGAGGGCATGGAAGACCGTGGTGGGCGTCGTGCTCGTCGCGGTGATGCTCTTCCCGGTCTACTGGATGTTCAACGTCTCGCTCACCAAGACGGGCGACATGCGGGCGGACCCGCCCCACTGGTTCCCCTGGGACCCCACGTTCGAGGGGTACGCGGCGGCGCTCGGCCAGCAGCTCCCGGCCCTGGCCACCAGCCTCTTCATCGGTCTCGGGACGGTCGCGCTCACGCTGGTCGTCGCGCTGCCGGCGGGCTACTCGCTGGCCAAGCTCCGGCCGCGCGGGGCGGGCGTGATGGACTTCCTGCTCCTGGTGGCGCAGATGATCCCGGCGGTCGTCATGGCCATGGGCTTCTACGCGATCTACATCAGGCTGGGCCTGCTCAACACGGTCGCGGGCCTGATCGTGGCCGACTCGACGCTGGCCGTGCCGTTCGCGGTGCTGCTCTTCCGCGCGTTCATGGCGGGCATCCCGCGCGAGCTGATGGCCGCGGCGCAGATCGACGGGGCGGGCACCTGGCGCACGTTCCGCTCGATCATCCTGCCGCTGAGCCGCAACTCGGTGATCACGGTCTCGCTCTTCGCGTTCCTGTGGGCGTGGTCGGACTTCATCTTCGCCTCGACGCTCAACCGCAACAGCGACGTCATCCCGATCACGCTCGGCATCTTCCGCTACATCGGCAACAACACCACGCAGTGGAACTCGATCATGGCGACCGCCGTGATCGCGTCCATCCCCGCCGCCTTCCTGCTGGTGATCGCGCAGCGCTACATCGCCGCGGGGGTCACCGCGGGCGCGGTGAAGGACTGAAGAAAGGCCCATGACATGACCGAAGCCTGTCCCGTGCTGCCGCAGCGCGGCCCGGTCCGCCCCCTCGGCCTCGCCCGGGTGTCCATCGCGGGCGGGTTCTGGGGCGGCCGCCAGGCCGTGAACGCCGCGGCGACGCTCGCCCACTGCGAGGAGTGGATGGAGCGCCTCGGCTGGCTGGCGAACTTCGACCGGGTCGCCGACGGGACGACCGGGCCCGACCGTCCCGGCTGGCCGTTCTCCGACTCGGAGGTCTACAAGCTGCTGGAGGCGCTGGCCTGGGAGTCGGGCCGGACCGGCGACCCGGAGGCGGAGGCCGCGATCAAGCGGCTCACCGCGCGCGTCGCCCGCGCGCAGGACCAGGACGGCTACCTCAACACCTGCTTCGGGCACGGCGAGCAGGCGCCGCGCTACAGCGATCTCGAAGGCGGGCACGAGCTCTACAACCTCGGCCACCTCATGCAGGCCGCGGTGGCGCGGGTGCGCACGCACGGCGAGGACGACCTGGTACGCCTCGCGCGGCGGGCCGCCGACCACGTGTGCCGGACGTTCGGCCCCGGCGAGCGCGCCGGGATCTGCGGGCACCCGGAGATCGAGGTGGGCCTGGCCGAGCTCGGCCGCGCCCTCGGCGAGGAGCGGTACGTCGAGCAGGCCCGCCTGTTCCTCGACCGCCGGGGGCACGGGACGCTGCGCGACATCCCGCTGGGCCGCGCCTACTTCCAGGACGACGTGCCGATCCGGGAGGCCGCGGTCTGGCGCGGGCACGCCGTACGCGCGCTCTACCTGACCGCCGCGGCGGTGGACGTCGCGGTCGAACGCGGCGACGACGAGCTGCTGGGCGCGGTGGAGCGGCAGTGGGAACGCTCGGTCGCGCGGCGCACGTACATCACGGGCGGCATGGGCTCGCGCCACCAGGACGAGGGCTTCGGCGAGGACTGGGAGCTGCCGCCGGACCGGGCCTACTGCGAGACGTGCGCGGGGGTCGCCTCGATCATGGTGTCCTGGCGGCTCTACCTCGCCACCGGCGACGTGCGCTACACGGACCTCATCGAGCGCACCCTCTACAACGTCATCGCGACCTCCCCCAGCCCCGACGGGCGGGCGTTCTTCTACGCCAACCCCCTCCACCAGCGCGCGCCTGGCAGGGCTTCGGACGACGGCGAGGTGAGCCCGCGCGCCGAGGGCGGCACCCGCGCGGCCTGGTTCGACGTGTCCTGCTGCCCCACCAACGTGGCGCGCACGCTGGCCAGCCTGGAGTGCTACCTCGCCGCCGCCTCCGACGACGGCCTGCAGATCCACCAGTACGCCCCGAGCACGGTCCGCGCCGAACTGCCGGACGGGCGGCGGGTGGCCGTGGAGGTCGAGACCGGCTACCCGGAGACGGGGACCGTGCGCGTCCGGATCGCGTCGGACGAGGCCGCGCCCTGGACCCTGGCCCTGCGGGTGCCCGCGTGGGCGGCCGGTGCCACGCTGACCGAGGGCGGGCGAACCCGGCCGGTGGATCCCGGCCTGGTGGAAGTGCGGCGAGCCTTCCGCGCAGGCGAGGTCGTCACGCTGGAGCTGCCGGTACGGCCCCGCATCACGTGGCCGGACCCGCGGATCGACGCCGTACGCGGTTGCGTCGCGGTCGAACGCGGGCCGGAGGTGCTGTGCGCCGAGTCCGTCGACCTGCCGCACCCCGGCGGGCTCGACGCCCTGGTCATCGACCCGCACTCGGACCCGCGGGAGGACTCCGGCGGCGCCCGCGTGCGCGCCCGCCTGCGCCCGCGGGCGGGCACGACCGCGGACGTCGGGGACGGGTGGTCCTATCTCGCCGCCCGGCCGGACGCCGCCGGGGACGCCGCGGAGTGGTTCGAGGTGCCGCTGCGGCCCTACCACTCGTGGGCCCAGCGCGGCCCGTCCAGCATGCGGGTCTGGCTGCCGATCCACGAGTAGGTATAGGTATGTCCTAGAATCCGACAAATGTTCCCGGCCCCCGCCCGGCTGGCCTGGCTGGACGCCCTGCGGGGACCGGCAGCGCTCGCCGTCGCCATGCACCACGCCGGCTGGACCTTCGTCCCGGGAATCTGGGCGGAGGTGGACCGCCGGATCGACATGGGCACGTGGGGCGTGTTCGTGTTCTTCCTGGTCAGCGGCTACATCATCCCCGCCTCCCTGGAACGGCGCGGCGACGTGCGGGCCTTCTGGACCGGCCGGGCCTTCCGCCTGCTCCCCCTGTTGCTGGCCGCCTTCGCGCTGGCGTTCGCCCTGGCGGCCGCGGGCGCCTTCCCCCTCGACCCGCGGCTCGGCGAGCGGCCCCTGCCGCTGGTGGCGCTCGGCAACCTGTCGATGACGCAGGAGCTGCTCAACCTGCCGGCCGTGGTCAACGTGACGTGGACGCTCTCGTACGAGATGGCGTTCTACCTGATCAGCGTCGCCCTCTACGCCACCGGGCAGGCGCACAGGTCGGCCTGGATCGCGGTCGGGCTGGCGGTGCCGGCCGTGCCCCTGGGCCTGCTGCTGCCGCACGCGGTGATCGGCGGCCGGGCCGACCTGCTCGCCGCGCTGCTCGGCCTGGCCGTCGTCGCGGCCATCGCGGTGACCGCGCTCGGGCACGGCACGGTACGCACGGTCGCCGCGGCCGCGGGCGGCCTGCTCGGGCTCGCGCTGGTCGTCCTCGGCAGCCGGGGCGGCACCTGGCAGGGCGTGATCATCCTGGCGGCGATGTTCGCCGGAACGGCGGTGCACCGCGCCGAGCAGGGGACGATCCCCTGGCGCGCCGCCGCGCTGGCGGTGGCGGCGGTGCTGGCCTGCGGCATCCCCGCCAAGGACGACCCCGGCTGGGCGCCGGCGATCGTGCTGGCGGCCTGCGTCTTCGCGCTGGGGTTCGCGCTGCGGCGGCGGGCGTTCCCGCGCTGGCTGACGCGGCTCGGCGTGATCAGCTTCTCCCTCTATCTGCTGCACCCGATCCTGCTGCACGTGGTGCCGGGCCTCGCGGTGTACTTCCTCGTCCTGATCCCGCTCAGCCTCCTGACGTACCACCTGATCGAGAGCCCGGCCCAGCGGCTCGGCAAACGCCTTCTGACACGAAAGGCGTAGATCTTTTACTCCGGGGTGTCATGTGAAGTCCGGGGGCAACTAAAATCGCCGCATGCGTTATGTCCCTTTTGCCCTAATTGTCGCTGGTGCCCTGGTTTGCACCGCCACGCCTGCGGCGGCCATCACCAACGGCACCGCCGACGGTGACGCCCACCCGGAAGTGGGCGCGCTCGTCGCGAAGTCGCGGTACTCCGACGGCACGTGGACATACTGCACCGGCACCCTCGTCTCCCCGACCGTCTTCCTGACCGCCGCCCACTGCGGGGCGCGCGGGCAGAAGAAGGCGCAGGTCTCCTTCGCCAGCCAGTACGAGCCCGGCTCCACGACGTACACCGGCCGCTTCGTCCCGGACCCGCGCTACACCGGCAAGTCAGAGCTCCACGACATGGCCGTCGTCATCTTCGGCAAGCCCGTCCCGGGCATCCAGCCGGCCCAGCTGCCGTCGGCCGGCCTGCTCGACCGGCTCAAGGAGGAGGAGAAGCTGAAGACCCTGAAGTTCACGCCGGTCGGGTACGGCTCGCTCTCCCCCACCAAGAAGAAGGGGCACGACCAGGCCTACCACTACACCGACACCCGGCGCCGGGTCTCCATCTCGTTCAAGAAGCTGTCGCACAGGTGGCTGGACCTGTCGCTGACCGCCAAGGGCGACGGCAGCACCTGCTTCGGCGACTCGGGCGGCCCGAACTTCCTGGGCGGCCCCGACTCGCACCTGCTCGTCGCCACCACCATCAGCGGCGCCGACGACGCGTGCAAGGCCACCAACTACGACTACCGCCTGGACACCCCGACGGCCCGGCGCTTCCTCGGCAAGTACGTCACCCTTCCCTGACCTGATCCCGCTCGTCCCGGCTCACGCCCGGGACGGGGCCGGGCACCGCGCCGCGGTCGGTCCTGGGCGGCGGCACCTGGTCGACGATCGTCTGGACCGCCGTCCTGCGCCGCTCGATGCCCGCCCCGTCAATGCTGATCCGCCGCCTGTTCCGGCTCTTCTCATCGGCCACGGACGGGAGCGTACTGATCCGCGGACCAAGCCCGGGTCACGAGCGAGCCCGCGTTCGGTCCCGCCGGGGACCTCATTCGACGACCAGCTCGACCGGGATGTTGCCCCGGGTGGCGTTGGAGTACGGACAGACCTGGTGGGCGGCCTCGACCAGTTCGCGGGCCCTCTCCGGCTCGATGGCGTCGGGCATCTCCACGCGCAGCGTCGCCCCCAGCTGGAAGCCGCCCTTGCCGTTGGGCGACAGGCTGATCTCGGCCGTGACCGACGCGTCCTCGGCGTCGACCTTCTCGCGCTGGG
Organism: Nonomuraea phyllanthi; assembly: GCF_006334985.2. Lineage (GTDB taxonomy): Bacteria > Actinomycetota > Actinomycetes > Streptosporangiales > Streptosporangiaceae > Nonomuraea > Nonomuraea phyllanthi. The sequence goes on along the minus strand of NZ_VDLX02000006.1, from coordinate 51,816 downwards.
CCACCAGGTGCAGGGACGCGGCGAAGCACGCGGCGTAACCCGCGGCGAAGAGCTGCTCGGGGTTGGTGCCGGCGCCGCTGCCGCCCAGCTCCTTCTGCAGGGCCAGGTCGACGTCCAGGACGCCGTCCGAGGAGACGGCGCGGCCGTCACGCCCTGCGGCGGTCGCGATGGCGGTGTAGATGCTCATGTCGGTTGCCCTCTCTCGGATACCAGACAGACCTGTCTGTATGGCTCTGGCTTCAGACTAGACAGACCTGTCTGGTACCGTCAAGTCGTGAGCGCAGCAACGTCAGAGGGCCGCCGGCCGGCACGCACCCGCATCCTGGAGACCGCGGCCCGCCTCTTCTACGCGGAGGGCGTGCACGCGGTCGGGATCGACCGGATCATCGCCGAGGCGGGCGTCGCCAAGGCGACCTTCTACCACCACTTCCCCGGCAAGGACGACCTGGTCCGCGCCTACGTGAACGAGCAGAGCGCGGCGCAGCGCGCCACGGTCGCCGCGATGGGCATCGAGTCACCCCGCGAGCGGCTGCACGCCGTCTTCACCTACATGTGCGACTTCGGCTCCGGCCCCGGCTACCGCGGCTGCCCGTTCGTCAACACGTCCGCCGAATACCCCGATCCCGCGCATCCCGTCCGCCAGGCCATCGCCGAGCACCGCCGCTGGAACCGCGACCTCTATCGCGACCTGCTGGCCGCCGACGGCCACCCCGACGCCGAGCGCACCGCCGACATCCTGCTGCTGCTGCGCGACGGGATCGCGGTGGGCTTCGAGCAGGAGGACCACGCCACGGTCCGCACCGCCACCGAGGAGGCCCTCGCCCGGGTGCTGCGCTGACGGCGGGGGCCTGGAGCAGTCAGGCGGGCCAGGGGGCGGTCGAGCGGGGTCAGGAGTAGTCGAGGCCGCCGCGCTCGACGAGCTGCCTGACGATGACGTTCCGCTGGATCTCGTTGGTGCCCTCGCCCACGATCATGAGCGGCGCGTCGCGGAAGTACCGCTCGATGTCGAACTCCGTGGAGTACCCGTACCCGCCGTGCACCCTGATCGCCATCAGCGCGATCTCCATCGCGGTCTCGGAGCAGAACAGCTTGGCCATGCCCGCCTCCAGGTCGCTGCGCTCGCCCGAGTCGCACCGCTCGGCGGCGTGCAACAGCAGCCTGCGGGCCGCCGTCAGCCTGGTCGCCATGTCGGCGAGGTGGTTGCCGACGGACTGGTGCTTCCAGATCGGCTTGCCGAAGCTCTCCCGCTGCTGGGCGTAGGCCAGGGAGTCCTCGAACGCGGCCCTGGCCACGCCCGTCGCGCGGGCGGCGACCTGGATGCGGCCGATCTCCAGCCCCCGCATCATCTGGGCGAAGCCCTCTCCCTCCCGCTCGCCCAGCAGCGCGCTCCGCGGCACCCGGGCGCCGTCGAAGACCACCTCGCAGCTCTCGACGCCCTTGTAGCCGAGCTTGGGCAGGTCGGAGGTGACCGAGACGCCGGGCACCTTCTCCACCAGGAGGATGGAGATGCCCTTGTGCCGGGGGACGGCGGCCGGGTCGGTCTTGCAGAGCAGCGCGATGAGGCCGGACCTGCGGGCGTTGCTGATCCAGGTCTTGGCGCCGTCGATCACGTACTCGCCGCCCTCGCGGGCCGCCACCGTACGGATCGCCTGGAGGTCCGAGCCGCCGCCCGGCTCGGTGAGCGCCATCGTGGCGCGCAGCTCCCCGGTGGCCAGCCTCGGCAGGTACGCCTCCTTCTGCTCCCGCGTGCCGTACGCGAGGATGAGCTTGGCGACCACGGTGTGCCCGCCCATGGCGCCGGCCAGGCTCATCCAGCCGCGCGCCAGCTCCTCGGTGACGAGTGCGTAGCAGGGCGTGGAGACCCCCACCTCGCCGTACGGCTCGGGGATGGCCAGTCCGTAGACGCCCATCTCCTTCATCCGGTCAATGAGCTCGCCCGGGTAGGCGTCGGCGTGCTCCAGCTCCCGGGCGACCGGCCTGACCTCGCGGTCCACGAAGTCCCGCACGGCCTCCACGATGGACTTCTCTTCCGCGCTCAGCCGCATGGCTCCCCTCCGGTACGTGTACCCGGAAAAGGACATTAGCGGCAGGCGTGCACCCGTACACTCACGGTCCATGACCGAAATCGACGAGCACGGCCGCCCCGAGCCTCCCATCTCGGCCGGCGAGACGGCCACCCTCCTGGGCTTCCTCGACTACCAGCGCGCGACCTTCGCCTGGAAGTGCGCCGGGCTGGACGCGACCGGCCTGAAGGCGACCGTCGGCGTCTCGTCGATGACGCTGGGCGGCATGCTCAAGCATCTCGCCTTCGTGGAGGAGTACTGGTTCTCCCGGTCACTGCACGGGCGCGACTGGCCTGCGCCGTGGGACTCGGTCGACTGGGCCGCCGACTCCGACTGGGACTGGCATTCGGCCGCCGGCGACTCGCCCGAGCAGCTTCTCGGGATCTGGCAGGACACCGTGGCCCGCTCCCGCGCGCTGGTGGAGGAGGCGCTGGCCGACGGCGGCCTGGGCCGGCCCGCCGCCCGGCCCCCCTGGACCGACGGGCGGGTGCCCAGCCTGCGCTGGATCGTCTGCCACATGATCGAGGAGTACGCCCGGCACAACGGCCACGCCGACCTCATCCGCGAGTCGGTGGACGGCCTCACCGGCGAGTAGGCCGCTCAGCCGCCTGGGCAGCGCGGTCGCCCGGGCAGCGCGGTCGCCCGGGCAGCGCGGTCGCCCGGGCAGCGCGGTCCCCGGGCAGCGCGGTCCCCGGGCAGCGCGGTCGCTTCGGTCGGCGCGGTCGCTTGTCCGGCGCAGGTGCCTGGTCAGCGCATGACGCAGAACTCGTTGCCCTCGGGGTCCTCCATCGTCACCCACGCCTCCCGCTCGGCCTGCACGCGCGCCCCGAACCCGATCAGTCTGCGCACCTCGGCCTCCGTGTCGTCGGCGGCCAGGTCGAGGTGCAGGCGGTTCTTGACCACCTTGGACTCGGGCACGAGCGTGAAGAAGAACCGCGGCCGGATCCCCGGCCCGGCCTCCACGAGGACGCTCGGGTCGTCCTCGGGGTCGTCGATGCCGGCCTGGCGCAGGCGCTCCAGCTCGGCCTCGTCGTACGGGGCGACCTCGTAGCCGTCGAGGGCCTGCGCCCAGAACCGGGCGAGGGAGGCGGGATGCCGACAGTCGACCACGATGTCATGAATGCGGGCCATGACCGCAATCCTCCCACCCTGACGGGGCGATCGGCCCTGTACGACTCTGAGCAGGGCCGACGCCCGACGGCCCCGAGCCGGAGGTGGTAAATGCCTTGACACCCTGTTGACCGGGTGTTTACATGTGGCCCCGGGCTGTGATCTACGCAATTGCGCCGACTCGGGGAATTGCGGGCAAATTTCTGCATATGGCGCCCCAATCCTCGGCTGGGCCGCGGAAGTGGGGCGCACTGAGTATGGGGCCGATGCTGCGAGCGGAGAACCTCACGAAACGCTTCGGCTCACACGCCGCGGTGGACAACGTGAGCTTCGCGGTGCGGGCCGGGGCGATCACCGGCTTCCTGGGGCCGGCCGGCGCGGGCAAGACGACGACCCTCCGCCTCTTCCTCGAGCTCGTCCACCCCACCTCGGGCTCGGCCCTCATCGACGGCAGGCCGCTGCATGAGTGGCCGGTGCCCGCCCGCAAGGTCGGCGCCGTGCTGGACGGCCACTGCGCCCACCCCGGCCGCCGGGCCGTCGACAGCGTGCGCTGGGCCGCCCGCCTGGCCGGCACCCGAACGGACGCCGAGGAGTTACTCGACCGGGTCGGCCTGGCCGAGGCGGCGGGGCGGCGCACCGGGTCGTTCTCGCTCGGCATGCTGCGGCGGCTGGCGCTCGCCATCGCGCTGGCGGGCGATCCGGAGGTCGTCGTCCTGGACGAGCCCACGAGCGGCCTCGACCCCGACAGCATGACCTCCGTCAAGGACCTCCTGCGCCACCTGCGCGACGAGGGGCGCACCGTCTTCGTCGCCAGCCGCCTGCTGGCCGCGCTGGAGGACCTGGTGGACGACCTCGTGGTGATCGCGCGCGGCAGGGTGGTGGGCAGCGGCTCGGCCGGCGCCTTCATCGACCGCTTCCAGCCGCAGGCCGTCAGCGTCCTGTCCGACCAGCCGTACGCGCTCGGCGCCGCCGTCAGCCGGGCCGGCGGGCAGGTGCTCGACACGAACGGGCAGCGCGTCCTGATCGGCGGCCTGTCCCCCGCCCAGCTCGGCGAGATCGCCCGCGCCGCCGGCATCGCGCTGTTCGGCCTCACCGAGCAGGCCCCGCCGCACCCGCCAGCCGGCCCGTCCGCCGGCCCGCTTGCCGGCCCGCCCGTCGCCGACGCCGCCGGCCTCCGCGGCGAGATCTGCTGACCCCGGCGGCTCCACGATCCCGCGGTCCGGCCACCTCGCGCTGCCGTCCGCGACCCGCCGCAGGCTCGCCCCGGACTGCTCGCGCTGGCATCGCCGCCCTCACCCCACGGCCTTGCCCCTGAGGGCCGCCATCGTGCCGGTGCGGGCGGCGCCCGCTGCCGGTCCGCCGGTGATCAGCCGGTGGTGCGGCGCAGTGTGAACCAGAAGGTGGGCACCGGGTTCGTGCCGGGCGTGACGTCGGCCAGCTCCCACCCGGCGAACCTGGCGCTCAGCTCGTCGGCGGTGACGCCGGAGATCAGATCGTCGAACGCCCCGGGGCCGTACCCGAACATCAGCAGCCGCGCGCCGGGAGCGGCACGGCGGGTGAGCCCGGCGGCGTAGGCGTCGCGGCGGTGCGGCGGGATGGCGCAGAAGCAGCTCAGGTCGAAGAACAGGTCGTAGCGGCCGGGCACGTCCAGCTCGTCGAGCCGGGTCGCGTCGCCCCACAGCACCCGTACCGCCGTCCCCGCCGCGGCGGCCTTGGCCCTGGCCTGCTCGACCGCCCGCTCGACCAGGTCGACGGCCACCACCTCCCACCCGTGCCGGGCCAGGTAGACGGCGTTGGTGCCGGTGCCGCACCCGAGCTCCAGGGCGCGTCCGGGCGGCGGCGCGCCCTCCCCCTCCACGACCGCGACCAGCTCGGGCGGCGTCACGCCGGTGTCCCAGGGCGGCTTGCCGGCGTGGTAGTACGCCTCCAGCTCCCTTCGCACGGCCTCCTCCTGCTCCCGCTCGCTACGGCCCCGCCCACTGCGGTCGCGCTCGCTGCGGCCCCGCTCGGCGCGGTCTCGTCCGGCGCGGTCTCGTCCGGCGCGGTCTCGTCCGGCGCGGGCCCCTTCGTCGCGGTGCCCTTCGGCACGGGCTGATTCGGCTCGGGTCGATTCGGTGCCTGCCGGGTCTGCGTGCAGGCGTCGGGCGGTGTTCGACTGATCCACGATCCCACCTTTTTAGAGTTGAACTTTAGTGTTCGACTCTAGAGATATACTCCCACCATGGACACCGTCAAGCGGCCGGACAAACGGGCCGAGCGCTCACGCCGCACCCGCGAGAAGGTCATCAAGGCGGCGCGGGAGCTGTTCGTCGCGCAGGGCTACGGGGCGACGAGCCTGCAGGAGGTGGCCGAGCGCGCGGGCGTGGCCGTGCAGACGGTCTACTTCGTCTTCGGCAACAAGCGCACGCTGTTCAAGGACGTCGTCGACACGTCCATCGCCGGTGACGCCGAGCCGGTGGCCACCATGGACCGCGAATGGTTCCGCGACGCCTGCGCCGCGCCCACCGCGGCCGGCCAGCTGCGCGCGCATGTGCGCGGCACCCGGGAGATCCTCGGCCGGGTCGCCCCGATCATGCCGATGATCGCGGCCGCCGCGGCCAACGATCCGCAGATCGCCGCGCAGTGGCCCGCCGGCCCCGACCCGCGCTACACCGTGCAGCACGCCGCGGCCGAGGTGCTGGTCGCGAAACCCGACGCATATCCCGGCCTCTCCGCCGGAACGGCCGCTGACCTGCTGTTCGGCCTGCTCAGCCCGGAGCTGTACCTGCTCTTCGTCCAGGACCGCGGCTGGTCTCCGGACCGGTGGGAGGAGTGGGCGTGCGCCACGCTCACCGCCCAGCTGTGCACCGGCGCCCGGGCGGGCACGGACGCCCCCGCCCACGGCGGCCACGCCTCGGGCCCACCGGAAGGGAGCCGATGAGCGGGCCCGTCAGGTGCGTTGCGGGTCAGGCCGGTGCTGTTGAGCGGGCCTTTCAGGTCAGCTGCGGGGTCAGGCCGGTGCTGTTGAGCGGGCCTTTCAGGTCGGCTGCGGGGTCAGGCCGGTGCCGTTGATGAAGGCGCGGGCCAGCTTGGCCCGGGAGGCCGTGCGCGCCATGCCCGAGGCGCGGGCGATCTCCTCGGCGGTCGCCAGGTCGTCGTAGGCCGCGATGGGGTCCCCGAGCAGGATCCGGGTGGTCCCGAGGTCGAGGAGGATGTCCGACTGCGCCACCCGGTCCCCGATGTGGACGGCGATCTCCAGCGCCTGGATCAGCTGCGGGTAGGCCTTCTCCGGCGTGCCGGCCCTGGCCGCGTGCATGGCCACCGCGCGGCGGATGCGGGCCTCGCTGCGCAGGCTGCCCGCGTCGCGGCACAGGGCGATCGCGCGGTCCAGGCACGCCTGCGCGGCCGCCGCCTCGCCGGTGCCGTGCAGCACCGCCGCCAGCCCGACCAGGGCGTCGGCCTCGGCCAGCCCGTCGCCGCTGAGCCGTAACGCCGTCGCTGCCTCCTCGTAGATCTCGCGCGCCGTGGCCGGCGCCTGGTTGACCCGCTGGAGGTCGCCGATCAGGCGCAGGGTCAGCCCGCGGCCGTGGTCGTCGTTCAGGCGGCGGAAGATCGCCAGCGCCGCCTCCAGGTGGTACGCCGCGCCGGGGTAGTCGCCGACCAGCAGCGCGCGGTAGCCCAGCGAGTACATCAGGACGGCCTGGCCGCGCAGGTTGCCCGCCTTGCGGACGCCGGCCAGGGCGATCTGGTGCGACTCCAGCCAGAGGTCGAAGCGGGCGCCCGCCTCGTAGAGGGCGAGCGGCGCGATGGCCAGCTCCCAGCAGGTCTCGGGGAAGTCCACGGCCCGGCGTACGAGGGCGAGGTTGTTGTCGAGGTTGGCCTCGAACCAGGCCGCGCCCTCCCCGTTCCACGCCCGCGCCCCGGCCGGGCGGTAGCGGGGGGCCGTGCCGCGCGGGATGGAGTGGTCCTTGCCGCGCATGGAGGCGTGGGCGGCGTCGGTCAGGGCCAGCCAGCCGCTGAAGACGCGCCCGACGGCCGCGTTGAGGTCCCGGTCGTCGTCCTCGACGCGGGCGCGGGCGCCGCCGAAGCCGAGCAGCAGCTCGTGGCAGTGGTAGCGCTCCCCGTCCGGCAGGGAGGTGACGAAGCGGGTCTCGGCCAGTTCCTCCAGCAGTTCCTCGGCGCTGTCCACGGGGATGTCGGCGAGCGCGGCGGCGGTCGCGGCGGTGACCTCGGGGATGCCGAGGAAGCCGATCCTGCGGATGAGCGAGCGGGCCTCGGCCGGCAGCGTCTGGTATCCGCGCATCAGCGTCCGGGTGATGCTCTTGCCGCCGTGCCGCAGCTCGCCGAGGATCCGCTCCGGGTCGGACAGGCGCTCGGCCAGGCGCTGGAGGGTCAGGTGCGGCCGGGCGGCCAGCTTGGCGGCCACGATGTCGAGGGCCACCGGCAGCCCGGCGCACAGCCGCACGATCCGGTTGGCCGCCGCGGGGTCGTCCTGCATCCGCTGCCGGCCCGCCCCCGCGGCCAGCATGGTCCTGGCCGCCGGCGGCGCCAGGGGCGGGACGGTCACGGTGAGCGCGTCGCGCGGCAGGGCCAGGGGCGAGGCGCCGGTCACGAGCACGGCGGAGCCGCCGTGCCCGGGCAGGAACGGCCGCACCTGCTCGGGGTCGGTCACGCCGTCCAGCACGATCAGCACCTGCCGTACGGCGAGGATGCTGCGCAGGAGGGCGGCGCGCGCCCCCGCGCCCTCGGGAACCTCCTCGGCCGCCACTCCGAGCGCGGCCAGGAAGCCCGCCAGCACCTCGCCCGGGTCGCCGAAGTCGTCGGCGTACAGCTGGCCGTCGGAGAAGCGGCCGGCCACGCGGTGCGCCGCCTCCAGGCACAGCTCGGTCTTGCCGACACCGGCCGGGCCGGTGAGCACCACGAGCGGCGGGTTCGCCCGCTCGGTCAGCCCTTCGACGATCAGCCGCATCTCGCCGTCGCGCCCGGCCAGCAGGCCGGGGCGGGCGGGCAGCTGCCTCGGCACGTCGACGGCCAGGTGCGCGGGCTCCAGCGCGGAGTCCTGGCGCAGGATCTGCAGCCGCAGGTCGCGCAGCGCGGGGCTGGGGTCGGTGCCGAGCTCCTCCCGCAGCCGCCGCTCCAGGTCGGAGAAGGCCTGCAGCGCCTCGCTGCCCCGCTGCGAGCGGTAGAGGGCGATCATGAGCTGGGCGCAGAAGCGCTCCTTGAGCGGGTGCTGGTCCGACAGGTGCTGCAGCTCCGCGATGACCTCGCGGTGCCGGCCGAGCGCCAGGTCGGCGTCGACGCGGGCCTCCACGGCGGCCAGCCGGCGCTCGTTCCAGATGGCCGCCTCGGCGACGAACGCCTCGCTGTCCAGGCCGGACAGTGCCGCACCGCGCCACAGCTTGAGCGCGGCGGCCAGGGTCCTGGCGGCCTGGGCGTGCTCGCGCTTGTCGGCCAGCAGGCACGCCTGGTCGTACATGCGCAGGAAGATGAAGGCGTCGATGTCGTCCTCGGCCGCTTCCAACCGGTAGACGTTGTCGTGCACGTCGATCGTGACGCCGCTGCGCCTGAGCTCGCCGACACCGCGGTGGACCTGGTTTCGCGCGCTCTTTGCGGGGGTGTCACCGTATATGGCGTCAATGAGACTGTCGACCGAGGCCGAGCGGGTGGGGCTCAGCAGCAGATGGGCCAGGACCGCACGCGAGCGGCGGGTGGCCAGCCTGATCTCGTTCCCCTGTCTCCATATTGTCGGTTGCCCAAGGATCCCAAAGTGCATCAACAGCGGATGCCCCCTCTGTCGCTCCCCGATCGTCTCCCACACGGACAGCTATGTCATCATTCGCGGGCATACTTCCCAATGGCTGCCGCAAGTGTGGCTCTTCCGACTTGCAACTGACTTTCGGATCGCCTTAAAGCGGGTGATTGCGATAAGATCATTTGGAGATTTCTCATGAAATGGGCGATAAATCCTTTTTAGTGGCGCGCATGATAGATGTCACATCGGCCCGATGACATAGGCGCCTACCGGCTAAAACTGCCCGAAGTCAGACTCCTGGTATGTCCACAGAGTCGCCGATCCGAGTGTTACTCGCCGTCGACGAGCAGCAGACCCGGCGGGTGCTGGCCGCCCTGCTCTCCCTGGAGGAGGGCATCGAGGTCATCGCCGAGGTCGGCCATGGGGACGAGATCGTCGAGACGGCCGGGAGGCTCCGGCCGGACGTGGCCGTCATCGACGCCGAGCCGCGCAGCGGCGACGGCCTGGCCACCGCGGTACGGATCGGCGGGCACTGCGCGATCGTCGTCCTGTCCAGCCTGGGTCGGCCGGGATACCTCCGGCGGGCGATGGCCGCGGGCGCCCGGGGCTTCCTCGGCAAGGACGCCCCCGCCGACGAGCTGGCCGCGGCCATCCGCAAGGTGGCCGCCGGCGGCCGCTACCTCGACACCGAGCTCGCGGTCGCCTCGATGACGCTGCCGGACAGCCCCCTCACCGACCGCGAGCGCGACGCGCTGCGCCTGGCCGGCGGCGGGGCCACGATCACGAGGATCGCGGTCGAGCTCCACGTGTCGGAGACCATCGCGCGGGGGCTGGTCTCCAGCGCGATGCGCAAGCTCGACGCGCGCGGCCACCACGAAGCCGTGCACACCGCGCGAAGGCAGGGCTGGCTGTGACCCGATTCGACGACCACACGCAGACAAGTCGCACAGATGGCGAACGGATTGATATGTACGGCGAGCGCGACGAGCGGCCCCAGCGCCATACCGACGACGAGATCACCGTGGAAGTGAACGGCGAGGAGCCCGAGCTGGACCCGGATCGTACGCGTACCGTCCGCTTCCCGCCGCCGAACCTGTCCAAGGGGACGGACCGGCCGCCTCCCGAGCCTCCCGTCTGGTGGCAGCAGGACCCGGGGAACGAGCCCGGCCGGCGTCTCGGTCATTTCGCCACGAACGGTTCTCATGAGGAGCCTGGTATGGACCCTTCTCCCTCGGTGGGACCGCCTCCCGGGCCCATCGCGTCGCTCGGCTCGCTCGGGCCGCTGAACGGCTTCCCGCCCCCGCTCGGGCCACCGGCCTGGGACCCGCCGTCGGGACCGGACGCCTCCCAGGCGACGGACTGGAACCCCCAGCCGGGAACGGGTGACCCCGAGACGTGGAACCCGCCGGCAGGCACAGGCGCCTCCCAGACGTGGAACCCGCCATCGGGAACGGGCGAGTCCGAGACGTGGAGCCCGCCGCCGGGAACGGGCGGCCCCGAGGCGGCGGGGTGGGACGCCGCCGCCGGACTCGCCGGACTCGCCGGCCCCGGAGCGCCCGGAGCGCCGGAAGTCCCGGTGTTCCCGCCGCCACAGGGCGCCGCGCCCCCGCCGCCCGCCCCGTCCCTGCCGCCCCCGGTGCCGGCGGACGTCCCGGTGGCGGGCACGTCCTCGGACAGCCTGCGCCCCGACCGCCTGCTGCGCACCCGCCGCCGCCCGCCCGCCGGCGGCTGGCGCAAGGCCGTCTTCGTGCTGAGCCGCGGCCTGATCCGCCCCACCGACTCCAAGGCCGAGCGCCACCGCCAGGAGCTGATCGAGCGCGTCAGGCAGCCGGTCGCCGCCGGCCACTTCAGGGTCGCGGTGATGAGCCTCAAGGGCGGCGTGGGCAAGACAACCACGACCATGGGGCTGGGCGCCACGCTCGCCCACCAGCGGGGCGACCGGGTCATCGCGGTCGACGCCAACCCGGACCGCGGCACGCTGTCGGAGAAGGTCCGGATGGAGTCGCCGGCCACCGTACGCGACCTGCTGAACGACCGCGCCGGCATCTGGCGCTACGCCGACGTGCGCTCCTACACCTCGCAGGCGCCCTCGCGGCTGGAGGTGCTGGCATCCGACCGGGACCCGGCCATCTCGGAGGCGTTCAACGCCGACGACTACCGCGCCGTGGCGCAGATCCTGGAGCAGTTCTACTCGATCTCCATCACCGACTGCGGCACCGGCATGCTGCACTCGGCGATGAGCGCGATCCTGGACATGGCCGACCAGATCGTCCTGGTCAGCCCGGTCACCGTGGACGGCGCGCGCTCGGCGTCGGCCACCCTCGACTGGCTGCAGGCCCACGGGCACCAGAGCCTGGCATCGAGCGCCGTGGTGGTGCTGTCGGCGGTGAAGAGCCCGCGCAGGAACGCCGTCAACGTGGCCGAGCTGAAGGAGCACTTCACCAGGCGCTGCCGCGCGGTGCTCGGGGTGCCGTTCGACCCGCACCTGGAGCAGGGCTCGGAGGTCGACCTGGAGCTGCTGCGCACCGCGACCAGGGACACCTACCTGGAGGTGGCCGCCACGATCGCCGACCGTTTCGGCCCGGGAGCGGCCTCATGACCTCCCTGCTCAGCGTCACCGACCTGTCCAGGTCGCCGTCCCTGGAGGAGGTGTCGTTCACCGTCGAGCGCGGCGAGGTCGTCTGCGTGGTCGGCCCGCCGGGCAACGGCGGCACCACGCTGATGGAGTGCCTGGTGGGCGCGGCCGAGCCGGACGCCGGCCACGTCGAGATGCTCGGCGTGACAGTCGGCCCCGGCGACCGCCGCCCGCCGGGGCTGGCCGCCGCCCTGCGCGGCGAGAGCGTGCCGGGACGGATGAAGGTGGGCGAGGCGCTGCGGCTGTTCTCCCGCCTGTACGGGACGCGCGGCCTGCCCCGCCGCATGGTCGACCTGCTCGACCTGGAGCCGCTGCTGTCCAGGCGCTTCGCCCGTCTCACCGACGGCCAGCGCAGGCGCGCCATGCTGGGCCTGGCGCTGGTGGGCAACCCCGAGCTGGTGCTGCTCGACGACCCGGCCGCCGGGCTCAGGGAGGGCAGCAGGGGCCGCATCGAGCAGGCCATCGGCGAGCTGCGCGCGGGGTACGGCGGGGTGTGCGTCGTGCTGTCCGACCTGGCGCAGGCCGAGCGGCTGGCCGACCGGGTGGTGCTGCTGCGCGCGGGCCGCGTCCTGGCCGAGGGCACGCCGTCCAGGCTGATACGGCTGCTCGGCTCCACGTACGTGATGGGTGTGCCCCCGCACCTGCGGGTGGACCGGCTCCAGGGCGTACGGGTGCTGCCCTGCGGGGCGGCGACATACCTGTACGGATCGCGCGAGGCGCTGGAGAACGCCATCCAGGAGCTGTCGCCGATGAGCGGCGACCGGGTCTGGTCGATCCGCCCGCCCACGCTCAGGGACGCCTACCTCACGCTGTCGGCCGTCCCTGAGCCGGCCGCCCTGGAGGGCGTCACCGAGCCGGCCGCGTTGGAGGCATCGGCATGACGGAGATCGCGTTGACGGGACGGCGGCCGGGCGGCGCCCGGGGCGGCGGGACGGCGTTGTGGACGCTGGTGCGCGCCCACCTGACGCTGTCGCTGCGCACGCCGGTCGTGCTGCTGGCCGTGCTCGCCCTGCCGTTCGCGGTGCTGCTGACGCTGCTGCTGGTCGTCGGCTTCCGCTTCCCGACCATCGAGTTCGGCGCGATGCCGGGGGTCAGGGTCATCGACCGGCTGCTGCCGGAGATGGCGGGGACGGTCACCGCCGCGGCTGGGATCCTGGTGCTCACGCTGCAGCTGTCGGAGGCGCGGGCCACCGGGATGCTCAGGCGGCTGCGGCGCAGCCCCATGCGGGACGGCTCGTACCTCGCGGCGCAGGCCGTCGTGGCGGTCGTGCTGGTGACGGCGTCCACGGTGCTGTTCGCGGCCGTCGCCTTCATCGTCTACGGGGCACCGCGCTCCTGGCATCCGCTGTATCTGGCGGGGGCGCTGCTGGTGGTGGCGTACTGCTCGATCAGCGCCGGGCTGCTGCTCGGCGGCATGCGGATGCCGCGGACCGGGGCCAGGGTCGCCGCGCCGCTCTGCTTCGCGATGCTGTTCCTCTGCAGCGGGGCGGGCGTGCCGCGCGAGGGCTGGGAGGGGGTGGCGCCGTGGCTGTACGAGATCACCACGGTCAACCCGCTGGCCCAGCTCAACGACTTCGTCTTCGCCGCCTCCCAGGGGCGGCTGTCGGACACCTGGCCCGCCGTGGCGGGACTGCTGGTGACCGCCGCCGTCGCGAACCTCGTGACCAGGCGCGTCTTCGACTGGGAGGGGACGTCATGAGAAGGGTCATCGTCGCCGTGGCCGCCATGGCGCTGCTGGCCTGCGGCTGCGCGCAGCGGGACGAGCGGCACCCCCTCGCCGTCGCCATCGCCGGCACCCCGCAGGCCGCCGCGGCGGCGAACGGCAAGCCCAAGCCGGCGCCGACGGCCAGCGTCGACGCCCAGGACGCGCTGCTGAAGACCGCCCAGTGCCTGCGCGCGAACGGCGTGGACGTGCCCGACCCCGGCTCCCCCGAGGAGAAGACGTGGAAGTACACCGGGGACCAGGCCACCATGCAGAAGGCGCTGAAGGCGTGCGAGAAGTACGTCTCGCAGATCCCCAACCCGATGGACGACCCGAAGACCCGCGACCAGCTCATCCAGTACGCCAGGTGCATGCGTGAGCAGGGCATCGACATGCCCGACCCGCCGCAGGTCAACGCCAACCTCGACCCCAACGACCCCAAGCTGCGCAAGGCGGCGGAGACCTGCGTCAAGCAGCTGCCCGGCCAGGGAGGCACCCAGTGAACGGCGCGCTGAAGGGAGTCGTGGCCGCCCTGGGCACGGTGGTGGTCGGCAGCGCGGTCACCGCGGGCGGGGTGTTCGCCTCGGCGGCGCTCTTCGACACCGGACCCCAGGCGAAGCCCGCGCCCACGCCGACGGCGCGGCCGGTCGGCGCGGCCACGAAGGAGATCACCCGCGGCGACCTGGTGGACGAGGAGAGCGTGGACGGGAAGCTCACCTACGCCGACGGCCGGACGATCAAGGCCGCGTCGGGCGGGACGATCACCGCCCTGCCCGCCGAGGGCTCGGTCATCAAGCGCGGCAAGCGGCTCTACGCCGTGGACCGCCGCCCCCGCATCCTCATGTACGGCAAGCTGCCCGCGTACCGGACGCTGAAGGACGGCGTGAAGAAGGGGCCGGACGTCAAGCAGCTGGAGCGGAACCTGCGCTCGCTCGGCTTCGCCCGCGGCGTGACGGTGGACAACCGCTTCACCGACGCGACGGAACGCGCCGTGAAGCGGTGGCAGAAGAAGAACGGCATGGAGCGGACCGGGAAGGTGACCCCGTCCGACGTCGTCTTCCTGCCCGAGGAGGTCCGCGTCAGCGCGACCAAGGTGGACGTCGGCGACCAGATAGGCGCGCTGCGCCCGATCCTGGACATCACCGGCACCGACCGCCTGGTCCGCATCAACCTGGACGCCGACAAGCAGGACATCGCCAAGAAGGGCAGGACGGTCACCGTCAAGCTGGCCAGCGGCAAGAGCGTGAAGGGCAAGATCAGCCGGGTGGCGAAGGTCGCCAAGCCGGCCAAGAGCTCCGGCAACCAGGAGAAGGGGGCCACCGTCGAGGTGGAGATCAAGGTCACCGCGAAGTCGCTCGGCGCGCTGGACGAGGCGCCGGTGACCGTCGAGCTGACCAGGCAGCGGGCCGAGGACGTGCTCACCGTGCCGGTGGAGGCGCTGCTCGCGCTGCCCGAGGGCGGCTACGGCGTCGAGGTCGTCGACCAGTCCGGGGCCCGGCGGGTGCCGGTGAAGACCGGCGCGTTCGGCAACGGCCGGGTCGAGGTGACCGGCACCGGGCTGGCCGAGGGCATGAAGGTGACGGTGTCGGGCCGGTGAACGTGCTGGAGATCCGCGGGGTCAGCAAGACGTACGGGCGGGTGCACGCCCTGCGCAACGTGGACCTGACCATCCGCAAGGGCGAGATGGTGTCGATCGTCGGCCCGTCCGGCTCGGGCAAGTCCACGCTGCTGCAGATCGCGGGCACCCTCGACCGGCCCACCTCGGGCACCGTACGCGTGGCCGGCCACGACGTGAGCGCCCTGTCCGACAGCCAGCTCTCGGCGCTGCGCGCCCGCTACATCGGCTTCGTCTTCCAGCAGTTCCACCTCTCCCCCGCCCTGTCGGCGCTCGACAACGTCGCCGACGGCCTGCTGTACACCGGCCTGTCCAGGCGGCAGCGCCGGGAGCGGGCCGAGGCGGCGCTCCAGCTCGTCGGGCTGTCGCACCGGCTGGGGCACCGGCCGAACCAGCTGTCCGGCGGCCAGATGCAGCGGGTGGCGGTGGCCCGCGCGGTGGCCGGGCGGCCCCCGCTGCTGCTCGCCGACGAACCGACCGGCAACCTGGACTCGGAGGCGGGGGCCGAGGTGCTGTCGCTGTTCAGGACGCTGAACGCGCGGGGCATCACCATCGCGATCATCACGCACGACACCGAGGTGGCCATGGCCTGCCCGCGCCGCATCCGCGTACGCGACGGCCTGGTCAGATCCGAGGTCTCATGACGGCGAGAACATCATGAGCACGGCGCTGCGCCCGGCGCGGCTGCGGCCGACGGACCTGGCCAGGATCGGCACCTCGGGCCTGCGCGCCAGGCCCGCGCGGGCGATCCTCGCCGCGCTCGGCATCGCGATCGGCATCGCCACGATGGTCACGGTGGTCGGCATCTCCGCCTCCAGCCAGGAACGGCTGCTGCGCCAGCTTGACGAGCTGGGCACCAACCTGCTCAGGGTCTCGCCCGGCGACAGCCTCTTCGGCGACCAGGTCAAGCTGCCCGAGAACGCCGCCGCGATGGTCAAGCGCATCGACGGCGTCACCAGCTCCAGCCAGACCGCCGAGACCGGCACCACGGTCCGCCGCAACGACCTCATCCCCGAGGGCATCTCGCTGGGCATCACCGTCCAGGCCACCAGCCTCGACCTGCTCTCCACCCTCGACGGCCGGGTCCGCCAGGGCACCTGGCTGAACGCCGCCACCGAGCGCCAGCCCGTGGTCGTGCTGGGCGCGGTGGCCGCGGAACGGCTCGGCATGACCGGGGCCGACGCCCAGGTCTACATCGGCGACAGGTGGTTCACCGTCATCGGCGTCCTGGACAGGATGCCGCTGGCCGAGGAGATCGAGCGGTCGGCGCTGGTGGGCTTCCCCGCGGCCAAGGAGTACCTCGACCACGACGGCCACCCCACGACCGTCTACGAGCGCTCGGCCGACGAGGCGGTGGAGAGCGTACGGACGATGCTGGCCCGCACGGTCAGCCCCGAGAGCCCGAACGAGGCCAAGGTGAGCCGGCCGTCTGACGCGCTCAAGGCCAAGGCCGCGGCGGCGGGCGCGTTCACCGGGCTCATGCTCGGGCTCGGCGCGGTGGCGCTGTTCGTCGGCGGGGTCGGGGTGGCCAACACGATGGTGGTGGCCGTGCTGGAGCGGCGCAGGGAGATCGGCCTGCGCCGGTCGTTCGGCGCGACCAGGGCCCAGGTGCGCAACCAGTTCCTGGTCGAGGCGCTGCTGCTGTCGGCCTTCGGCGGCGGTGCCGGGGTGCTGCTGGGGGCGCTGGCCACGTTCGTCTACGCGCAGCTCAACGCGCTCCCGGCGGTGGTCCCGCTGTGGGCGGTGGGGGGCGGGCTGGGCGCCACCATCGTGATCGGGGCGCTGGCCGGCATCTACCCGGCGCTGCGCGCCGCCCGCGTCCCCCCGACCGTGGCCCTCACCCAGTAGCACGGCCCGGCATTCGACCAGCTCGCCGGCGCGCTCTACCACCGCGTCCGTCATGCCTCCTGAGGCCGCCCGGCATCCTCGGGCCGCCCGCCCTCGCGTGCCTCCCGCATCCTCCCCGTGGCGATGAAGTCGACCGCGACCCGGTAGAAGGCGGCGATCGACTCGCCCTCATCACCCCCGTCACGGAACTGCTTGCGGACCTTCGTGAACGGGAACGCCGTGCTGCCGTCCGGAAGGAGCACGCCCCATCCGTGGTCGCCCGATCGGTGCCACCGGCCGCCCGTGGCGGCGACGAGGCAGGCCCCGAGGAACGAGCCGAGCACGCCCACCAGCCCGTCGGCCCGCTCCGCGTCGAAGCCCGACTGGGCACGCTGGCGTTCGATGAAGCCGTCGACCCACTCGACGGACTCCCGGTTGAGGCCGAAGTCCACGTCGCTCAGCGGCCCGAGGTGGTCGATGGCGAGGCTGACGTTCTCCTCTATCTTCTGCAGTTCCTCTGTTCCCTGCTCGTCCATCCGAGGATGCTCGCATCCGGCCGCGGCCCCGATCAATCCGGTTTCCGGCCGGCGGCCGTCACCCGGACCGCTCGTCCGTCCCGTGGTCGCCCGTCCTGCCGGGTGGGAGGGTCACTTTCCGGACAGGCGGCGGGCGATGACGCGCAGGGCGAGCACCTCGTCGGCGCCCTCGAAGAGTGACAGCACGCGGGCGTCCACGAACAGCCGCGAGATCGTGTACTCCTCCGCGTACCCGTAGCCCCCGTGCAACTGCTGCGCCTCCCGGGTGACCCATTCGGCCGCCCGGCAGGCGAGCTGCTTGACCTGGGCGGCCTCCAGCCCGCCGTCACCGGCGGCCACGGCGCGGGCCGCCGCGTACGTGAAGGCCCGGCAGGCGGCGACCAGCGCGGCCATCCTGGCGATCTTGGTACGGGTCAGCTGGTAGGCGGCCAGCGAGCGGCCGAAGACCTGGCGCTGCCGCGCGTAGTCCACGGCGAGCTCCAGCGCCGACTGCATGACGCCGACAGCGCGGGCGGCGGTCTGCAGGCGCGCGTTGGCGAACGCCTGCATCTGCAGGTAGAACCCCCGGCCGACGCCCTCGTCCAGGCCGATCAGGTCGCCCGCCGGGACCCGCCAGCGGTCGAAGCGCACCTCGAACGAGTGCATGCCCCGGTAGCCGAGCGTGCGGATGGCGCGCCCCTCGATGCCGCCGCCGCCCTCCTGGGCGACCCGCCACTCGTGACCGGTGAAGGACGGCTTGTTCACCACGAAGAGCGACAGGCCGCGGTGGCCGACCGGTCCGGTGCGGGCCAGCACGAGGAGGTGGTGGGCACGGCCGGCGAAGGTGCACCAGGTCTTGACGCCGTCCAGCACCCACTCGTCGCCGTCCAGGACCGCGCCGGTGGTGATCGAGGCGACGTCCGAGCCGTGGTCCGGCTCCGTCACCGCCACCGCGCACAGCTTCCGCCCCGACGCGATCGCCGGCAGCCAGCGCTCCTTCTGCTCGTCGGTGCCGCCCCGGAGGATCGCGGTCGTCATGATCTCCGGGCGGGTGATGAGCGAGCCCGCGGCGCCGAGCGAGGCTCGCGACAGCTCCTCGGTCACCACGACCATGCCGAGCAGGTCGTCGCCGTCGGCCACGCCGCCGTACGCGGCCGGGACGGACAGGCCGAAGCAGCCCATGTCCGCGAGACCCTCGATGATGTCGGCGGGGATGTCGCCGTCCTCGCGGTGGATGCGGTCCGCGACCGGGACGATCCGGTCCTCGGCGAACTCGCGGAAGGCGGAGCGGACCAGCTCCATCTCGGCGGACAGGTGCCGCGGCCCCGCCTCGCGCGTGGCCATGACCCGGTCGGCCACCCGTTCCAGGAAGGCCGGGTCGCGCCCGGCGGCGAGGTGCTCGGCGACGCCGTCGAGCGCCGTGCGGCCGGCGCCCCACAGCGCCTCCCTTCCGCTCATCCGGCCGGCCAGGTCGGCGGCCACGTCGGCGGCGAACAGGAGGGCCAGGTCGGGGTCGTGGCCGAGCAGTTCGGCCGCCGCCGCGACGGCCGACGAGACGGACGCCACGTCGTAGGCGACGGCCTGGCCCGGCTCCCGCTCCGCCGCACCGGCGACGACGGCGCGCAGCACGTCCACGACGGCCCGCGCGCGACCGGCCGCGTCAGGCATCCCCGCCCCCTTCCCACTCGATCGTCAGGGTGCTGTGCGGTTCGGGGCCCGGCCCGAACACGCCGAGCGTGAGCGGCCGGGACGGATCCGGGGTGGGCGCTCCTGCCGGTCCCAGAGTGGGCGGCTCGGCCGGTTCCAGGGTGGGCGGTCCGGCGGGGTGGGCGCGGCGCAGGTGGGCCGGGTGGCCGCAGAACAGGGGGCTGCGGTTGCGGTGGCGCAGCCGCCTGACCAGCGCCGTGTGCCCCTCCAGGCGCGGCACCTCCGCGAGGGCGAGCGCCATCAGCGGCCCGTGCACCACCAGGCCGGGATAGCCCTCGACGCCCGTGACGTACGGCCAGTCGTAGTGGATGCGGTGCGGGTTGCAGGTCGCCGCGCTGAACCGCATCAGCAGCACCGGATCCGTGGCGAGATCCCACGCCCACGCCCCGGCCCGGGTGAGCGGCGCACCCGCCGGGCCGGACGCGGCCACGCCGGAAGGCCAGTCTGCGGCCGCGCCGGAAGGCCCTTCCCCAGACACGCCGGAACTGCCTTGCGCGGGCACGCCCGGAAGCCCTTCCCCGGGCACGCCTGAAGGGCCGGCCTCGCGGTAGACGAGGTCCTGCCGCTCCTCGATCGCGAGCCGGCCCCGCTCGTCGTACAGCCGGGTGGCGACCGCCACGATGACCAGCCGCCCCGAGCGCCCCGACTTCTCGGTCACCGACGCCACGGACGACTCGCGGCGCACCGTGCCGCCCACCGCGAGCGGGGCGTGGAAGGCGACCTCGCCGCCCGCGAACATCCGGCGCGGCAGCTCCACGGGCGGCAGGAACGACCCGCGCGCCGGATGCCCGTCCTGGCCGAGCTCCGACGAGCGCGGCCAGCGGGCCAGCGCGAGCCAGTGCCACAGCGGCGGCAGGGCGTCCCCGGGGCCGGGGGCGGGCAGGCCGTCGTCGAGCAGCGCCGACAGCGCCGCGACGGGATGGGGGTCGAGCGTCTCGGTGGTGGTGACGGTGCGCGGCTCCCAGCTCACATGAGCCGCCCGCCGGTCACTTCCAGCACCGCGCCCGTCATGTACGACGACAGCTCGGAGGCCAGGAACAGCGCGACGGTCGCGACCTCGTGCGGCTCGCCCGCGCGCCCCATCGGGATCTCGGCCATCTTCTGGTCCCACGCCTTGCGCGGCATCGCCTCGGTCATGGCCGTACGGATCAGGCCCGGCTGGATGACGTTGACCCGCACGCCGTGGTGGGCCAGCTCCTTGGCGGCGGCTTTGGACAGCCCGACGATGCCGGCCTTGGCGGCGGAGTAGTTGGTCTGGCCCACCATGCCGACCTTCCCCGACAGCGACGAGATGTTCACGATGGCGCCGCGCTTCCGCTCGCGCATGATGGCGGCGGCCTTGCGGGTGCCGTTCCAGGTGCCTTTGAGGTGCACGTCCACGACCTGGTCGAACTGCTCCTCGGTCATCGTCCGCAGCGTCGCGTCGCGGGTGATGCCGGCGTTGTTGACCATGACGTCGAGGGAGCCGAAGGTGTCCAGCGCGGCCCCGAGAAGGGCGTCCACGTCGGCGGCGACCGTGACGTCGCACGCCGCGGCGCGGGCCACCGAGGGACCGCCGAGCTCCTTGGCCGCCGCCTCGGCGGCCTGCGGGTCGAGGTCGCCGATGACGACCCGCGCGCCTTCCCTGACGAAGACCTCGGCGATGGCCCGCCCGATGCCCTGGGCGCCGCCGGTCACGACGGCGGTCCTGCCGGTGAGCAACGCCATGTGGATCAGCTCCTCTCTGTGTGGTCCGTCGCGGCCGGCGCCCCGCCGGCGTCCCGGATGACGCCGTCCCGCCGCAGCTTCGCGAGGTCGGCGGCGGACAGCCCGAGCCGGTCGCGCAGCACCTCGGCGGTGTGCTGGCCGACCAGCGGAGCCGGTTCGGGAGGCGCCTGCTCGCCGTCCATCACCACGGGCGAGCCGGGCGCCCAGTGCTCGCCGGCGCCGGGCTGGACGAGCCTGGCCATCAGCGGGTTGGCGGGCAGCAGCGCGGCCAGCTCGGCGAAGCTCCGGTACGCCGACCACAGCACGCGGGTGGCGCCCAGCGCGGACTCGGCCTCGGCGAGCGGCCGGGCCCCGAACCAGCCCGCGAGCAGCTCGCCGAGCACCCGGCGGTGCCGGTAGCGCTCCGACTCCTCGGTGAAGTCGACGCCGAGCGCGGCGGCGAGCGCGGCGACCACCTCGGTCAGGCCGGTCGCGGCCAGCAGGTCGCGCCAGTGGCGGACGGTGAGCGCCACGACCATCACCCGCCCGCCGTCGGCGGTGGCGAAGTCGCGGCCGAAGGTGCCGTAGACGTGGTTGCCGCAGCGCTCGCGCGGGGTGTCGCTCAGCTGCGCCTCGGCGAGGTAGCCGAGGTTGCCGGCGGTGGCCAGGGCGACGTCCTCCAGCGCGATCCGTACCTGCTGGCCCTCGCCTGTCAGCAGGCGGTGGCGCTCGGCGGCGAGCAGGCCGGTGGCCAGGTAGAGGCCGGCGGTCAGGTCCCAGGCGGGCACCACGGCGTTCACCGGGTTCGCCGAGTCCTCCGGCCCGGTCAGCAGCGGGAAGCCGGTGGCCGCCTGGACGGTGTAGTCGACCGCCGTCCCGCCGTCCCTGCGGCCGGTGAGCAGCACGTGGATGAGGTCGGGGCGGCGCTCGCGCAGCGCCTCGAAGCCCAGCTCGGGGTGGCGCTCGGAGTTGCTGACGACGATCCCGCTCCGGACGGCCAGCTCGGCTACGAGGTCGCGGCCCCGCGCGGAGGACAGGTCGACCTCGATGGCGCGCTTGCCCTTGTTGAGGCCCGACCAGTAGAGGCTCGTGCCGCTCCCGGTCAGCGGCCAGCGGGTGCGGTCGGGGGCGCCGCCGATCGGCTCGATTCTGATCACGTCGGCGCCCAGCTGCGCCAGCGTCATCCCGGCCAGCGGGGTGGCCACGTACGTCGAGAGCTCGACGATGCGCAGGCCGCGCAGCGGCCGTGACCGGCGCGGGGGCTCCGCGCGTGTTTCGTCCTCCGCTGCCGGGTTCCCATCGGTGCTCATACGAACGCCATGATTGCACCCTTGAGCCCCGCGATCACGACTCCCGGCGGTGGAGATCGGCCGGGCGGTGGTGAGAGGGCGCGTCGGGCCGCCTGGAAGGGCCCTTGACAGGCTGATCACTTTCCGGGCGCCGTACCTGACGGTGGACGGGAAGGGCGTCGTGCGCGCTTCGGAGCGGCCCGCGATGAGCGGCCTCGTCATGACCGCCGAGCCCCGCGAGGGCGGGGTGGCGCTCAAGGACACCGCGTCGGGCCGCTATCTGGAGGCCGCCGCGCGGGTGCGGCTGGCCGCGACCGGCTCGGTCTTCCAGCTCAGGGACGCCGGCGGCGGGAAGGTCGCGCGTCCTCCGGCGGCCGGAGCGTCTCCGTCAGCGGCGGCGCGCTGGTCATGGGCACGGAGGTCACCAGGTTCACCAAGCACCTACAGCGTGGATGCCCCGTCCTTCAGGGCGGGCAGGAAACGTGGAACGGCTGGGCATGCTGGTCTTCCAATTCTGTCGGTAGCGGTCGGTAGGTTGATCGGCATGTCCCGCTACCGGCTTCAGCCCACGCCTGCCCAAGAGGCGGCGCTGCTGGAGCATTGCGGGCATGCCCGGTTCGTATGGAATCTCTCGGTTGAGCAGCACGAGCATTGGAAGCCGGGCCGCAAGAGCGCGCCGGGGTTCGCCGAGCAGTGCCGCCAGCTCACCGAGGCGCGCGCCGAGAACGAGTGGCTGCGGGCCGGGTCGATCATCGTCCAGCAGCAGGCGCTGAAGGACTTCGCGCAGGCCATGTCGAACTTCTTCGCCGGGACCCACCGCAGGCCGACCTGGCGTAAGCGCGGGCAGGGTGAGGGGTTCCGGATCGTCGCCGTCAAGCCCGGCGATCTGCGCCGCCTGTCCCGCAACGTCGGCGAGGTGCGGATCCCGAAAGTCGGGTGGGTGCGGTTCCGCTGGTCCCGCGCCATCCCCGAAGGTGTGAAGTCCTTCCGCATCACCCGTGACCGTGCCGGACGCTGGCATGTGGCGTTCGCCGCCGTCCCTGAGCCGATCCCGGCACCGGGCACGGGCGAGACTGTCGGTGTGGACCGGGGCGTCGCCGTGAGCGCCGCCCTGTCCACCGGCCAGATGCTGAACGTACCCGGCCTGCGCGGCACGGAGAAGGCGCGGCTTTTGCGGCTGCTGCGGAAGCTGGCCAGAGCCGAGCGCGGGTCGAACCGGCGCGGAAAAGTCAAGGCCGCCATCGCCCGGCTGAAGGCGCGCGAGACGGACCGGCGCAAGGACTGGGTGGAGAAGACCAGCACCGGCCTGGCCCGGCGTTTCGACGTGATCGCCGTCGAAGACCTGAAGATCTCCGGCATGACCCGGTCGGCGCGCGGCACTATCGCCGAGCCCGGCCGCAACGTCCGCCAGAAAGCGGGCCTGAACCGGGGCATCCT
Source organism: Nonomuraea phyllanthi (assembly GCF_006334985.2). Classification (GTDB taxonomy): domain Bacteria; phylum Actinomycetota; class Actinomycetes; order Streptosporangiales; family Streptosporangiaceae; genus Nonomuraea; species Nonomuraea phyllanthi. The sequence goes on along the minus strand of NZ_VDLX02000006.1, from coordinate 28,499 downwards.
GGCCGCCGGATGGGGCCGGCTCGTGGAGCGGCTGGAGCACAAAGCGCCGGGCCGCATCGTCAAGATCAACCCCGCGTACACGAGTCAGCGGTGCTCGGCGTGCGGAGTCGTGGACCCCGGAAGGCGCGCGAGAGCCAAGCCGACTTCCGGTGCCGATCCTGCGGATACGCCTGCAATGCCGACGTGAACGCGGCCAGGAACATCGCACACGCGGCAGGGCATGCCGTGTCTGCGCGGGGAGGCACGCCGCTGCGCGGGCCGGTGAACCGCGAACCTCAACGCGACCTCCTCCTCGTGAGGTAGTTGCCGTTGGAATCCCCCTCGTTCACGAGGGGGAGGATGTCAACGAACGTTGATCACTCACATCGGAATAACCAGAATTTTCTCCTGGTTTGATCATCAAAATACGGACATGTCAGGAGATCCGAATGACCTCACCGGCCGATCCCTTCAACCCCGACGGCGACCAGGAACTCGGCAGACTGCTGGAGAGCTTCCAACAGGACGTGGCGGCGCTGGAGCGGCTCAGCGACGAGATCGCCGCCGTCAGGGGGCGGGGCGAGGCGGCTGAGGGGCGGGTGGTGGCCGAGGTGACGCCGGCCGGGGCGCTCGCCGGGCTCACCATCGATCCGCGTGCCATGCGGCTCGGCTCCGCCGACCTGGCGGAGGCCATCCTCGAGGCCGCCGCCGAGGCGGTACGCGACGCCGAGCGCGGGTCGAGCGACCTGATGGCCCCGTTCATCGCCGACACGGTACTGGACGACGAGGTACGGCGACGATGAGGATCAATCCCAGCCGCGCCGGCATCTACGGCTTCGGCGCCCTCGGCATCGCCGGCTTCGTGTTCAAGATGCTCGCCGTCGACTACCCGAAAGGCGATCCGGGCAAGGCCCGCCAGGCCGCCGCGGTCTGGGCCCGGCTGGCCGACCGCATCGAGCAGAGCCCGGGAAGGACGTTCCCGGCCGCCGAGTCGGTGTGGCGCAAGAGCGCCGGCGACGGGGTGGAGGCCTACAAGAGGGCCGTCACCTCCGGCCTCTACCCCCGCACCCCCGAGGGCGGGTACCCCGCCGAGCTCGCCCGCCGCTGCCGCCAGAACAGCGCGGCCTGCGCCGAGTTCGCCGACGTGATCGAGACGGCGCGGCACGCGTACTGGACACTCGCCTGGGCGAACTTCGCCAGCTTCATCTACATCACCACCTTCCCGTGGCAGGCGGGATTGGCGCACGAGATCAGCAAGTTCCTCATGCGGCGGGCGCAGGCGGGCCTGCTGGCCAAGCTGCTGGAGCACAGCATCGCCAGGATCGTGCTGGCCAAGCTGACCGAGTACTCGATCGGCAGCGCCTTCTTCGCGCTCGGCGACGTGGGGGTGGTGGCCGGCGTCAAGGCGCTGCGTGGCGACGACGTCGGCTCGCTGGGGGCGAACGCGACGCAGGCGCTGAAGGAGTTCGCCGCCTCGATGGCCTTCTACGGCGCGTTCGACGCCGCCGCGCCGCTGGCCGGGAAGGTGAGCTCGAACCCGGAGGTCCAGAACTTCCTCGGCCGGCTCGCCGGCGGCTCGTTCGGGTACGGTCCCGCGTACGACGCCATGAACGGCCAGGAGGGCGCGGACCTCGTGCCCACGTGGAAAGAGACCCTCGGCAGGGTGCTGCTGTACTTCACCATGGCGCACAAGCCGGCGGGGTGAGAGGACGACGTGGAGATCCATCAGCCGGTGTTCGACTCGGCGGCCCGGGCGTTCGACATCGAGAACGACGAGCTCGGCAGGTTCGTCGCGGCGGCGGCGAGCGACCTGGAGGCGATCGGGAACTTCTGGGGCGACGGCCCGGAGGGCGTGACCTTCGCCAAGGGCGGTGGCGGCGGTTCGGGATATGAGGCGGTCACCGGCCAGGTGATGGCCGGGGTCGCGGGGTTGTTCGAGGCACACGAGAGGATCGCCGGGGGGCTGCGGCTCATGGCGGGCAACGTCCAGCTCACCGAGTGGGCCCTGGTGGCCGCCATGCTGTCCACCTTGCCCCCCGCCGACCCCGACCAGCCGATCTGGGGCGAGAACTGGCCCGGCGGGGCGATGTTCACCTGATGGCGGGCGGGGCTGTGGAGCGGCGGGCGACCAGGGTGGGCGTCACGGAGAAGCGCACCGAGGAGGTGCGGCCCCCGATGCGTTCGAGCAGCAGCCGCCCCGCCGTCTTGCCCATGATGGCGCCGTCCTGGTCGATGGTGGTCAGCGAGATGTGCGCGAGCGCGGTCACCCGCGCGTTGTCGTAGCCGGCCACGGAGACGTCGCCCGGCACGGCGAGCCCGGCCTCGTGGACGGCCGCGAGCGCGCCGAAGGCGGCCTGGTCGGAGCCGGCGAACACGGCGGTGGGCCTGGGGGTGCGGGCCAGCAGCTCGCGGGCGGCCTGGTAGCCGCCCTCCTCGGTGTAGGAGGTGGCGACGACGGCGATGTGCTCGGCCAGGCCGTGCTCGGCCATCACCCGCTCGTACGTCCTGGCCCTGATGGTGTGCAGCAGCGCGACGGACGGCCCGAGACCCTTCTGGGAGATGTGCGCGATGCGGCGGTGGCCGAGCGCGATGAGGTGCTCGACGGCCAGCTCGGCCCCCACCTCGTCGTCGTCGAGCACGGAGTCGTAGACGGCGGAGCGGTCGTGGCGGCCGAGCACGACGGTGGGCGTGTTCCTGGCCATCTCCTCCAGCCGCGCCCTGGGAATGACGGGGGCGACGATGAGGATGCCGTCGACCTGCCGGTCGACCAGGGCGTCGAGCGCGCGGCTCTCGGCGGCGGCGTCCGAGCTGCCGCCCTGGACGATGATGGCCTGATAGCGGGCGGCCGCGAGCTCCTCGTCGAAGCCGTCGAGGATGTCGGCGAAGAACGGGTTTCTGATGTGCGGCAGCACCACGCCGATGGTGAACGTGCGCCCGCGCATGGCCCGGGCCGCGGCGTGCGGGCGGTAGCCGAGCTCGTCGATGGCGGCCTGCACCTTGGCGCGCATCGCCTCGCTGACTCCATAGGCGTTGCGCAGCACCTTGGACACCGCGGTGGTGGAGACCTGGGCGTGGCTGGCCACGTCGCTGATCGTCACCCGCCGCCGCCCGTCGCGCGTGACCATCCTGGCGCACCCCGTTCGACTCGACGCGACCCGATTGTACGAGGTCCCGGCCGCCTCCGCGATGGATAACGATACCCATCCCGAGCGCTCTGACACTCCTTTCCAGCCGTCCCACACAGGGTCACGATCGAGGATCGTTCCTCAAATCGAGCCTTGACGCGGCCCGCACGAGCGCTTACGTTAGCCGCATCGGGGGGCGTTAAAACGATTCAACGGACCCGGAGGGGCGTAGTGAAGACCTCTCACCGCGCGCTGGGAGCGGCCCTGGCCGTTCTCGCGATGACCGCACTGACCTCCTGCGGCTCGGGCGGCGAGCCCGCCGCCGACGGCACGGTCACCCTGAAGTTCCTCGTCGACAACAGCCAGGCGACCGTCGACACCGCGAAAGCGCTGACGGACGCGTTCATGCAGGCCAACCCCACCATCAAGATCGAGACGGAGACGCGACCGGGTGGCAGCGAGGGCGACAACATCGTCAAGACCAGGCTCTCGACGGGCGACATGTCGGATGTGTTCTGGTACAACTCCGGGTCGCTGCTCCAGGCGCTCAACCCGTCCCAGACCCTCGTCGACCTCACCGGCGACCCCGTGCTCCAGCACGTCCAGAAGGACTTCCTGCCGGTGGTCACCCAGGCCGGCAAGGTGTACGGCGTCCCCGCCGGCACCGCCATGGGCGGCGGCATCCTCTACAACCGCAAGGTGTACGACAAGCTCGGCCTGAAGGTGCCCACGACGTGGGACGAGTTCATGGCCAACAACGAGAAGATCAAGGCCGCCGGGATCGCCCCGGTGATCTCCACGTTCAAGGACACCTGGACCTCGCAACTGTTCGTGCTCGGCGACTACTACAACGTCCAGGCCGCGGTGCCGAACTTCGCGCAGGACTACACCGCGGGCAAGGCCAAGTTCGCCACCACGCCGGCCGCGACGGCCGGCTTCCAGCACCTGGCCGACGTGCACGCCAAGGGCTACCTCAACGAGGGCTTCGGCTCGGCCACCGCCGACCAGGGCATGAAGCTGCTGGTGGAGGGCAAGGGCGCGCACTACCCGATGCTCAGCGCGCAGGTCCCGCCGCTGGTCGCCAGCATGCCGCAGGCCGCCACCGACCTGGGCTTCTTCGGCATCCCGGGCACCGACCCGGCCAAGAACGGCGCCACCGTCTGGGAGCCGGCCGGCGTCTACATCCCCAAGACGACCGAGAACCTGGAGGCGGCCAAGAAGTTCCTGGCCTTCGTCGCCTCCCCGGCCGCTGCCGACGCCGTCAACAAGGCCGTGCAGCCGGCGGGGCCGTACCGTGTCGAGGGGGCCAAGCTGCCGGACGACGCCGTGCAGGTGGCCAAGGATTTGCAGGTCTACATCGACAAGGGCGCGACGGCGCCCGCGCTGGAGTTCGTCTCGCCGGTCAAGGGCCCGTCGCTGGAGCAGATCACCGTCGCGGTCGGCTCCGGGCTCACCCCGCCCGCTGAAGGGGCCGCCCAGTACGACAAGGACGTGGAGAAGCAGGCCAAGCAGTTGGGGCTCGCGGGGTGGTGACCAAGCAGCACGCCGGGCCCCGCCTGGAGCCCGGCGCGGCCGCCGAGCAGCAGCGGGCCAGGCGGCGCTCCGCCTACCCGTACACGCTGTACCTGCCGGCCGCCGTCGTCTACCTGGTGATCTTCCTGGTGCCGACGGTGATGGCGTTCTACTTCGCGCTGACCCGCTGGACGTTGTTCGACAGCACCTTCGTCGGCCTGGACAACTTCCGCGACTTCCTGTCCGAGCAGAACCTGCGCATCGGCTTCGTCAACACCCTCTTCTACGCGGTCGTCACCAGCGGCCTGAAGGTGGTGTGCGGGCTGCTGCTCGGCGTGCTGCTGACCTCGAAGCTGCGGCTGCGCGGGTTCCTGCGCTCGGTGGTGTTCTTCCCGGTGCTGGTCTCGACGGTCGCCGTCGGCATCACGTTCTCGGCGCTGCTGCGGCCCGACACCGGGCTGGTCAACAAGGCGCTGGCGCTGGTCGGCGTGGACGGCCCCGACTGGCTCGGCGACGCGAACACCGCGCTGCTCTCGGTCGCCCTGGTGGACGTGTGGAAGGGGGTGGGCATCGCCACCGTCATCTACATCGCGGGCATCCTGTCCATCCCGCGCGACTACTACCAGGCGGTCGCCGTGGACGGCGGGGGCGCCTGGCACCGTTTCCGCCACGTCACGCTCCCGCTGTCCTGGCCGGCCACGTACTCGGTGGTCATCCTGTCGTTCATCGGCGGGCTGCGCTCGTTCGACCTGATCTGGACGATGACCCGCGGCGGGCCCGGCTTCACCAGCGACACCATCGCCTCGATCATCTACAAGCAGTACCAGGCCGGCTTCTTCGGCCTGTCCACCGCCGGCAACGTGCTGCTGTTCATCGTCGTCACCGCCATCGTCGTCCCGCTCAACTACGTCCTCGGCAAGAGGCAGGTGGCCGCATGAGAGTCCTGCGCAGGTTCGGCGGCGAGGCCATCGCCCTCGTGCTGGCCGCCGTGATCTTCCTCGTCCCGTTCGCCCTCATGCTGCTCACCGCGGTCAAGGACCAGGCGCAGGCCATCGACCTGGACTTCGCCTGGCCGACCGAGTGGCCGGTCGTGCGGAACCTCGTGGACGTGGTCGAGGCCCGCGACTTCGTGCTGCTGCGCGCGTACGTCAACTCCACGCTCGTCACCGTGGCGTCGGTCGCGCTGATCGTCGTCTTCGCCTCCATGGCCGCCTTCGTGCTCCAGCGCCGCGCCGGCCGGCTCGGCTCGGTGGCCAACTTCCTCGTGCTGTCGGGGCTGATCATCCCGCCCGCGATCGTGCCCACCATCTGGCTGCTGCAGGCGCTCGGCCTGTTCAAGACCATGCCGGGGCTGGTCCTCATCGAGGTGGCCTTCAACCTGGCGTACGCGGTGCTGCTCTTCAGGGCGTTCATCGCGGCCATCCCGCGCGAGCTGGACGAGGCCGCCATGATCGACGGCTGCACCGGGCTCTCGCTGTTCTTCCGGGTGGTCTTCCCGCTGCTGCGGCCCGTCACCATCACCGTGATCCTGACCAGTTCGGTGGCCGTCTTCAACGACTTCGTCAACCCGCTCTACTTCACGCCCGGGGACGACAACGCGACCGTGCAGGTCACCCTCTACAACTTCCAGAGCCAGTACAACACCCAGTGGAACCTGCTCTTCATGGACATCGTGCTCATCACGATCCCGCCGCTGCTGCTGTTCATCTTCTTCAACCGCAAGATCGTCGCCGGGATGACCGCCGGCGCCATCAAGGGCTAGGAGACCCGTGACCCTCGTGCATGTCGCAGCCCCCGTCTTCGAACACCACCGCGACCCCCTCGGCGTCGGCGAAAGCGCTCCCCGCCTGTCCTGGACCGTGACCACGGACCTGCCCGGCTGGCGGCAGCGGGCGTACGAGATCGAGCTCAGCGACGGCCCGGCCAGCGGCCGCGTCGAGTCGGCGGAGTCGGTGCTCGTCCCCTGGCCCTTCGCGCCGCTGGGCTCGCGCGAGCGGCGCGGCGCCCGGGTGCGCGTGCACGGCGCCGACGGCTCGGCCTCCGGCTGGAGTCCCTGGTCGTGGGTGGAGGCCGGGCTGCTGGACCCGGCCGACTGGCGGGCGCGGGCCGCCGCCCCGCCGCCGGAGCTGCTCGGCGTGCCGGACGGCCCCGCGCTGCTGCTGCGCCGCGACTTCACCGTGCGCGGCCCCGTCGAGCGGGCCCGCCTGTACGTCACCGCCCACGGCCTCCACGAGACCGAGATCAACGGCAGCGTCGTCGGCGACGACGTGCTGGCCCCCGGCTGGACCAGCTACGGCCACCGCCTGCGCTACCGCACGCACGACGTCACCGCCCTGCTGAGGGAGGGCCGGAACGCCATCGGCGCCACCCTCGCCGACGGCTGGTACCGCGGCCGGATCGGCTTCCGCGGCGGCAAGACCGACGTGTACGGCGACCGTACCGCGCTCATCGCCCAACTCGAGATCGCCTACGCCGACGGCACGACCGACGTGGTGGTCACGGACGGGACCTGGCGCTGCGGCCGCGGCCCCGTCACCGCGACCGGCCTGTACGACGGGGAGAAGCACGACGCGCGCCTGCTGCCGTCCGGCTGGTCGCGGCCCGGCTTCGACGACGCGGCCTGGCCGGCCGCCGACGCGCTGGCGCACGACCCGGCCCTGCTCGTCGCGCCGACCGGCCCGCCTGTGCGCCGCATCGAGACGCTCGCCCCGGTCGAGGTGCTGACCGGCCCCGCGGGGGAGACGATCCTCGACTTCGGCCAGAACATCGCCGGCCGCCTGCGCATCCGCGTCCAGGGCCCCGCCGGGCACACCGTCACGCTCCGGCACGCCGAGGTGCTGGAGAACGGCGCGCTCGCCCTGCGCCCGCTGCGCCAGGCCGCCGCGCTCGACCAGTACACCCTGCGCGGCGACGCCGAGCCCGAGACCTGGGAGCCGCGCTTCACCGTGCACGGCTTCCGCTACGCCCAGATCGACGGCTGGCCGGGCGATCTGCACCCCGCCTCTGGCGTCGTGGCCGTGGTCTGCCACACCGACATGCGGCCGACCGGCGAGTTCGACTGCTCCGACCCGCTGCTGAACCGGCTGCACGACAACGTCCGGTGGAGTATGCGCGGCAACTACGTCGACCTGCCCACCGACTGCCCGCAGCGCGACGAGCGGCTCGGCTGGACCGGCGACATCCAGGTCTTCGCCCCCACCGCGGCCTTCCTGTACGACTGCGCGGGACCGCTGTCGTCCTGGCTCGCCGACCTCGCCGCCGACCAGGCGGAGCAGGGCACGGTGCCGCACTACGTGCCGTGGGTGGGCCTGCTGTTCGACACCGTGCCCGCCGCCGCGTGGGGCGACGCCGCGGTGCTCGTGCCGTGGACGCTCTACCAGCGTTTCGGCGACCTCGGCCCGCTGCGCCGGCAGTACCCGAGCATGAAGGCGTGGGTCGACCAGGTGGCCGGGCTGGCCGGGGACGGCCACCTGTGGGACACGGGGTTCCAGTTCGGCGACTGGCTCGACCCGGCCGCGCCGCCGGACGACCCGGGCCGGGCCCGCACCGACCACGCGCTGGTCGCCACCGCCTACCACGCGCGTTCGGCCGGCGTGCTGGCGGACGCGGCGGCGCTGCTCGGCCACTCCGGCGACGCCGCCCGGTACGCGGCGCTGGCCGCCGAGGTGCGGGAGGCGTTCCGCCGCGAGTTCGTCACCCCGTCCGGGCGGCTGGCCTGCGACACCCAGACCGCCTACGCGCTGGCGCTCGCCTTCGACCTGCTGGACGGCCAGGAGCAGCGCGAGCGGGCCGGGCGGCGCCTGGTCGAGCTGGTCGCCGCCGACGGTCATCGCATCGGCACCGGGTTCGTCGGCACCCCGCTCGTCTGCGACGCGCTCTGCTCGGTCGGGGCGTACGACACGGCGTACGCGCTGCTGCTCCAGCGCACCTGCCCGTCCTGGCTCTACCCGGTGACGATGGGCGCCACCACCGTGTGGGAGCGCTGGGACAGCCTGCTGCCCGACGGCACGGTCAACCCGGGCGAGATGACCTCGTTCAACCACTACGCGCTCGGGGCGGTGGCCGACTGGCTGCACCGCACCGTGGCCGGCCTCGCCCCGGCCGCGCCCGGCTACCGCCGCCTGCGCGTCGCCCCCCGGCCCGGCGGGGACCTGACCCGCGCCTCGGCCCGCCTCGACACCCCGTACGGCCCGGCGTCGGTCTCCTGGACCAGGCAGGGCGGCACGCTCACGGTCACCGCGACCGTGCCGCCGGGGACGGTCGCCGAGGTGGACCTGCCGGGAGCGGCCCCTCGGGAGGTGGGCTCGGGCACGCACGCCTTCACGACGACGATGTGACCGTCCGGCGGCGGTGACGTACCGGAAGGATCAGGACGAGAACGGGCGCGCCCACGCCGGCGAGGCGGGCGCCCCGTCCTCGGACGATCAGGAACCGACGCGGACGGGCAGCGTGCGCGGCCCGCGAACCTGCCCGGTCGCCCAGGTCACCGCGTCAGGGTCGGCCAGCGAGAAGACCGGCACACGCTCCAGCCACACCTCCAGCGCCACCCGCAGCTCCATCCGCGCGAGGTGCGACCCCACGCAGCGGTGGATGCCCAGCCCGAACGCCGCGTGCCGGTTGACCTGCCGGTCGATGACCACCTCGCCCGGCCGCTCGAACAGCTCCGGATCGCGGTTGGCCGCCGGGAACGACAGCAGCACCCAGTCGTCGGCCTTCATGTCGACGCCGTTCCAGTGCATGTCCTCCTTGACCAGCCGCGCCATGGTCACCGGCGCGTACGCGCGCAGCAGCTCCTCCATCGCGGTCGGCAGCAGCCCCGGCTCGGCGACCAGCCGCTCCCGGTCGCGCGGGGTCCTCGCCAGGTGCCACAGCGACGCGCCGATCGCGCTCCACGTCGTGTCGATGCCGGCGATGAGCAGCAGCGCCATCGTGCCCGCCACGTGCCACGAATCCAGCTTCTGCCCGTACAGCTCGGCGTCGATCAGATAGGTCGTCAGGTCGTCGCGGGGGCGGTCGAGGTGGTCGCGGATCTGCACGAGCAGGTAGTCGAAGAGCTGGTCCATCCGCGCGATGCGCTCCTCGGGCGGCAGGTTGACGCCTTCGAGGGTGTTCTCGACGAACTCGCGGAACCGGGGGCCGTCCTCGGGCGGGAAGCCCAGCATGTCGGCGATGACCCGCATCGGGATGTGCTGGGCGTAGTCGCGGGCGGCGTCGATGACGTCCTGCCCCTCCAGCGCGTCGAGGAGCGAGTGGCAGAACGCCCTGGTCGCGGGCTCCCTCCTGGCGACGGCGGTCTTGGTGAAGGCCGGCAGCAGCAGCTTGCGCGCGTCATGGTGGAACGGCGGGTCCGACGAGATGGGCGGCGACCCGCCGATCGGCGCGATGTCGCGGGGCGGCCGGAAGTTGCTCATGATGATCGAACGCGAGGAGAAGCGCTCGGTGTCGTACGCGATGGCCGCGACGTCCTCGTGCCGGGTCGGCAGCCAGCCGCCGCCGAAGCGGTCGGTGTGCGCGATCGGGCAGCGCTGACGCAGCTCGTCCTGGATCGGGTACGGGTCGGCGGCCCATTCCGGCTCCAGATGGGAGAAGTCGGTCGCCCAGTCCGCTACCGGGCCGGTGACGATCTCGCTGCGCGTGCCGAGCGGCTCCTCCGGCCCGTCATCGCGGAAGCCCTGACTGAAACGGTCGTCGACAGACATTCACCCTCCCTCGACGAGCTCGATCGCCCGTTCGGGGCAGTTCGCCACCGCCAGGCGTGCGGCCTGCTCCTGCTCCGGCGCCACGCCGCCGTCGCCGGCGACCAGCCCGTAACCCTCGTCGTCCTCCACGAACAGCCCGGGCGCCAGGTCGTAGCAGCGGCCGTGGCCCTGGCAGCGCTCGGGATCGATCAGTACTTTCACTGCGTGGTGCTCCGCTCTGTCTGCGGTGATGCCGTCATCGTTTCCGTGCCGCCGCCCTGCGCCGTGGTGTCGTCCTTGGCGCGGGTGGCCGGGGGCGCGAGCGCTCCCACGAGGCGGGTGAGCAGGTCCGACCACTGCGTCTCGTCCACGCCGTGCAACTCCGGCGTGATCAGCGCGCTGCCCATCGCCAGCAGCAGGCAGAAGTGGGCCAGCGCGTCCGGCGACAGGGCGGGATCCAGCTCACCACCTTCCTGAGCCGCCCGGACCAGCTCGACCAGCCAGTCGGCGCGCTCGCCGACGTAGCTGCGCATCGGCCGCGCCATCTCCTCGTCCCGGCGCGCCGCGACCAGCGCCTCCACCACCAGGTAGCCGCTCGGGTCGCGGCGGCGCGGCAGCCACCGTCCGATGACCAGCAGCAACTCGGTGATCGACCGGTCGGGGTCGGCGGCGAACAGGCCGGCCATCATCCGCCGCCCGTGCACCCGCAGCGCCGCCGCCAGCAACTCGGCCTTGGAGCCGAAGTGGGCGTACAGCGCGCCGTTGCTCACGCCCGCGGCGGCGGCGATGTCGGCCACGCGCGTGCCGTCGTAGCCGCGCTCGGCGAAAACCTCGGCGGCCGCCTGCAGCAACCGCTCACGCGTCTCGGCGGCGGTGACACCCGCGATTCGCCCCATACGCGAATTAAAAAATCATTCATTTGATTCGTCAAGAGCGTGGCCTTCTCTGGGGGTTCGTCCCAGGGTCTTGGACGGTCCGTCACGGCAACCGGCGGCGGACGTGGAAGCGCGCCATCGACGTTGGAGGCGGCGGCGCGTACGACAGGAGGTTCTGCCCTGGAGATGGTGAAGGCGTCGGGGCTGGATGACCGGCACGGGCGCGCACCGCTCAGGCACGGTGACGGGTGTCGGGGGCGGGACGCGCCTCGTCTGCGGCGGATCCGGATGGGTCAGAATGTGCCGATGACGACCTCCGCTGACGACCCCGGTCCGGTCCGGATTGTGACGGCCGTTCTTCGCGACGGCGATCGGGTGTTGCTGTGTCATCGAAGCGCCGAACGCCGTCGGTATCCCGACGTGTGGGACCTCCCGGGCGGTCATGTCGAGGTGGGGGAGGCTCCGAGAGAGAGCCTTGTCCGCGAGCTTCAGGAGGAGTTGGGAATCACGGTGTCGGAGCCGTCCGGCCCGCCGATGCATGCGATCCGGACCGCGACGTTCGCCATGCAGATCTGGTTGGTCGACAGCTGGACCGGAACACCCGTCAACGCCGCGCCGGACGAGCACGACGCTGTGGCGTGGTTCGGGACGTCCGACCTCGACAGCCTGCGTCTCGCCCATGAGTCGTATCTCTCGATGCTCACCGCCGTGCTCGTCACGTGACGTCGCTCCGGAAGCCGGGGGCGACGCTCATCGGCAGGCCCGCGCACTCGCACCCGGCTCGGTTCCACCGGCGGGCAAGATCTACAAGTGGTGCCGGCCCGCACGAACATCTCGGCACGCGGCGCCGGCAGCGTGACGCCGGCAGCGTGACGCCGAGAGTCGCGAACGCCTGGCGCCCCATCTCGCGGACGAAGCCACATAGCCGGGCGACGCAGCCCGTCCGAATGCGTGAGGCCTTCGGGGACAGTGCCCACATCCCGGCGACCATGGCAACACTTCGACGCCCAAGGCAGACAGGGAATCCAACCCATCGGTAGTTTCTGATCATGTCCGATGCCGACTTCACTCCCCTCCGCGTCACTTACCAGGCGCCCGAGCTCGGCCGCACTCAGATCCGGGACTGGGCGAGAGCGAACGGTTACCTGGTCAGTGAGCGTGGCCGGATGGCTCGAGAAATCACCGAGGCCTTCCTCGCCGCCCATCCCGAGGTCCTCGAGCAGGCGCGCACGTTCGAGATGGTCCGCGCCACCGCAAGAACCCCCGGTGCGTCACCGGAGGACTACGCATGGGAAGAAGGCAGTCGGCTCGGAGAGATCTACACGATCGTCTTCGTGCGCGGACTTGACGAGCGCGAGGTGCTCCACCGACTCGGCGCCGTGGACGAGGACATCCGGCTGATCATTGACGAGGATTACTCCCGGCCGGAAGGCCCTGAGATCATCACTGTGAGGCGCATCGGGAACTGGACCGTCGCCATTGAGGATTGCGGCTGGCGCGCACAGGGGAAGGTTCTGGCCGCCTTGTCGGGCGACGGCCGTGAGGCTGTGACAGTGAAGCGGCATAACTACGCCGCCCAGCACCACCTCAGTTACGCCGTCGACGGCGAGCTCGTCACTGACATCAACCCCGCTTTTCCCATTCACCGGCATGGCGCGGATCCCGATGGGCTGAACCGTCATCTCCGTGAACTGGGCATTGATCCGGCCGCCGACGACCACGTCGACAACCCAATACCGGCCGCCTTGGCAATCGCCAGCCGGATCACCGGGGCCGTGATCACTCCTGAGCACCTTCGCCGCCCCATTCTCGGCGCCGCCATACCCGGCGCCCACTGACTCCAGCAGCACGTCGAGGCGGTCGAGGGGCGGAGCCTCACAGAACGATGTCCATGGCCGACGATGATGCAGCTCGCTTCCGCAGCCACCTTGCCCCACCTCTTGCCGGTCTCAGCACCATGCCCGACATGAGTGTCGGGCATGGTCATCGCGATGCCCCTCCGCCGGTGGGGCTCATCGGCGCATCCATGGACAACGAATCGACGCCCTCGAACGCCGGGCCGCGGCCGGAGACCACGACACAGCCGCGCAAGAACGCGAGCTCCGATCTCCGGTCGGGTACTGCCGATGTCGATGACGTGAGCTTCGGGCGTCCATTGAAGTGACGGCGCCCCGGTCGGGAGCCGGGCCCCTGCCATCTTCAAGGGATCCAGGCGCTCCTGCCTCGGGTGTCATTCGCGGGCCAGCGCTCGCGCGGCCGGGCCGCTTCGGGCCTCGACGCCTTCGACGCCCTCGAGGCGGTGGTCGGCGGTGCAGCGGAGTTCGAGCACGACCGGGCGGCCGCAGCCCTGGTGCTCGTGGACCGTCGCGGGCCCCTCCGGGCCGGCGAGGTGGCGGTCCCCCCACGCTTTGAGGGCGACGAGCAGCGGGAACAGTTCGAGGCCCGCTTCGGTGAGGTGATATTCGTCCCGGGTGCGGTTGCCGGGTGTCCGGTAGGGGCGCCGCTCTAGCACCCCCTCCTCGACCAGGCCGTGGAGACGCCGGCTCAGGACCGGTTCCGAGATGCCGAGGTGGCGGCGAATGTCGTCGAAGCGGTGCAGCCCGCGAAACACCTCGCGCAGGATGAGCAGCACCCATGGCTTGCCCATGATGTCCCAGGTGCGGCCGATGCTGCAGTTCGAGGTGTCCTGATCCTGCCAATGCACGGAGCCCATCCTACTGGCTTTCTCAGTGACAGCCAGCGTGCTAGCGTGCTGGCTGTCACTGAGAAAGCCAGGAGGTCTTCGCATGCCCATCGTGCACATCACCGCCCCAGAAAGCCTCGACCACCAGCAGTTGCGCGGAATCGCCGACGGCGTTCACCGTGCGCTGGTGACAGCGGTCGGCATTCCTGAGGGAGACCGCTTCCAACTGATCACCACGCAGGCTCGCGACGCCTTTCTGTTCGACCCCGAATACCTCGGCGTGGCCCGGCAGGACGTGGTCTGCATCGAGATCACGCTCGTCGCCGGCCGTACGGACGAGATGAAGCAAGCTCTCTACCGGCACATCGCCGACAACCTCGCGCCCGTGGGCGTGCGACGCGAGGACGTCTTCGTGGTCCTCACCGAGAACCGACCTTCGGACTGGTCCGTCGGCAACGGCGACGCTCAGCTTCTGGCGCGGTAGCTCTTCGTCGGGGATGACATCGACGGGTGTCATCCCGGCGGGGACGTGACGCAGTCGAGAGGAAAACGGTTGGACCGGGCGGTGCTCGGGCTGCTAGCCTTCCGCGCACCGTGACATCACGCAAGGAGGTGAGACCCATGAACGCTGGATCGATGTGGGTGCTCCCCTCGTCGTCACGGTCGGGCGATTGACGTAGGTGTCGCCGGGAGCGCCGCGACGAGGCAATCCCGGAAGGGGCACCAACCTATGGATTCTGCGCATCTCACCTCCGGCATGGACGAGCATGCCGTGGTGACCACGCGGGTCGCGGAGAGGCAATGGCACGCTGTGGCGGACGACCGGGTGGTCGGCCGCGGCGACGCTTCGCCCAGACCCGACGGGCGGATCTTCATCAGCATCGACGCGTGGCACTGCTCGGTCTTCGACCGGCTCGCCGACACGATGCTGGCGGATCTGCCCGAACCGCTGTACACGCTGGTCGACGAGGCCGACGTGGACATGACGTCCCATTGGGAGCGAGCCGGCTTCACGACCCGGCGCCGTGAGTGGGAGTACCTCGTGCCCACCGACCCGCAGGTCACCGGCCTCGGCTCGGTGCCGGCGCCGCCGGGCGTGACGATGGTGGCGATCGGCGAGGCGGAGCAGGGCCCTCTGCGCACCTTGGACCGCACGATCCGCGACGAGGTCGAGGCCACCGTCGGGTGGCAGGAGATGCCGGCTGAGGTGCTGCACCGCCCGGACGGCGTCACCGTGCCGGATGCGTCGAAGTACGCGGCGGCGGCACGCTCCGACGAGTACGTGGGACTGGTCCGGTTGGCACCGGTGGCCCGCCGGCCGCGGATCGGGCTGATCGCCGTCCGCTCCGACCACCACCGCCTCGGCATCGCCCGGGCGCTGCTCGCCCACGTGCTGGGCTCGCTGCACCGCTCCGGGATCGAAACGGCATCGGCCGAGGTGGTCGAGTCCAACGCGGCGGCGACGGCGCTGTTCGAGGGCGTCGGCGCCCGGCGGGCGGGCAGCAACCTGGAGCTGGTGCTCCGCTGACGTCAACCGCCTTCGTCCCCCCGACGTCCCAGTCACCAACCGGAGAAGTACGAAATATGGCAAGAGCAGCAGGCGGCATCGAAGTCGAGGGCACCGTGGTCGAGTGTCTGCGCAACGCCACCTTCAGGGTGGAGTTGGAGAACGGGCACAAGGTGCTGGCCCACATCAGCGGGAAGATCCGGAAGAACTACATCAAGATCCTGCCGTTCGACCGGGTGCTCGTGGAACTCAGCCCGTACGACCTCACCCGCGGCCGGATCCTCTACCGCTACAGGACGTAGCGGCGGGCGGGACGCGCCTGATCCAGGGGTAGAAGTCGCCGATCCGGGTCGGAGACGTGCTCGCATGAGCGTGCGTGACACATGACGGCCGCACTGGTGCACGGCGACTCGAGGAGCGGCAACCAGGCCGGCCATCGCCGCGGTGGCCGGCCCCCGCCCGCCTTACCTGCGGCGAGCCCCGCGGACGGCCTACCCGGTCTCTCCGAGCGCCATCCGGTAGTGAACTTCCTTCAGGGGCGGGTCCGGCAGGTCCTTGGTCCGTCCCGACAGCGTGAATCCGGACCGCTCATAGAACCGCCGTGCCCGCGCGTTGTCCGCCAGCACCCACAGGCCGACCTCGGTGTGCCCGGATTCGCGCACCCGGTCCACGCTCTCCGTCATCAGGGCCCTGCCCATCCCGGTGGAGAACTCGTCCGGCAGGACGTAGATCGCGTACACCTCCATGCCGTCGATCCCCTCGTCGCGGCTCGCGCCGTACAGGGAGAATCCGCGCAGGCGGCCGTCGCGCAGGGCGACCACGCCCGCGGTGACACCGGTGGCGATCCCCTCGGCGCGCCTGCGCACCACGGCGGGGCGCACATCGAGCGCGTCGAGGTACGAGTCCGGCATGATGCCGTGGTACGCCACCCGCCACGTGGTGATGCGCACGACCTCGATGGCCTGGGAGTCGTCAGGCGTAGCGGGCCGCAGCTCGAACGTCATGGTCGACATAGTGTCGTAAATCACACCTTGCGGCATCAGGTTTGTCGCGTGCGCCGTCCAGCGCGCCCCCTGTCGCCCTCACCGCATCCGGACAGGTGCTGGGGTGGATAGGTTGCCTGGTGTGAGTGACGTGCGGATCGTGTATCGCAAGTACGGCGGCGCCTTGCACTGGAACCACCCGGGCCAGATCCTCGGCGAGGACGAGCACGGTGTCTGGGCGGGGGTGCCGGGCGGGACGGTGGCCCGCAAGGGGGACGGGCCGCCAGTCACCTGGGAGACGACGGCGATCATGCTGTTCCCCAGGGACGCCTGGTGGACCGCATCGTTCAACACGCCGCCGCATCGGAGCGAGGTCTACGTCGACGTCACCACCGTCCCGGAGTGGCGGGACGGCGAGGTGACGATGCTGGACCTCGATCTCGACGTCATCAGGATGCGGGACGGGCGCCTCATCCTCGACGACGAGGACGAGTTCGCCGAGCACCAGGTCCTGCTCGGCTACCCGCCCGAGTTGATCGCGCGGGCGGAGGGCACCGCGAGGTGGTTGCTCGACGCCGTGGGCGAGAGGAAGGGCCCGTTCGGGGGCGCGCATCTGCCGTGGCTGGCGATGGTCGCCTAGTCGGCGCCGTCCTCGGCGGTGAGCACGTTGGTCCGGATCGTGACGAACGTGATCAGCGCCGACACCGCCATCATCCCCGCGCTGACCAGCATGGCCGTCTTGAAGCCGGCGTCGAACACCGACGGGTTCTGGAACGCGTCGCCGACCAGCCCCACCATGGGCGGCACCGCGGCCACGGCCAGCAGGCTCCCGGTGCGGGCCACCGCGTTGTTGACGCCGCTGGCCGTGCCCGCGTAACGCTCGTCGGCCGTGGCCAGCACGGTCGAGGTGAGCGGCGCGACCGCCGCCGACAGCCCCAGGCCGAAGACCGACACCGCGGGCAGCACCTGCAGCAGGTACGACGCGCCGGACCCGATGGTGCTCATCCACAGGAATCCGGCCCCGGCCAGCAGGATGCCGAGCGTCATCGGCCAGCGCGGCCCGTACCGCTTGGCGATCTCGCCGGCCCTGGCCGACAGCAGCATCATCAGGATCGTCGTCGGCAGCATCGCCAGGCCGGCCGCGATGGGCGAGAACCCGGACACCACCTGCAGCTGCACCACCAGCAGGAAGAAGACCACGCCCATGGCGGCGTACATGACCAGCGTCACCACGTTGACCGCCGTGAACACGTGGTTCCTGAAGATCCCCACGGGCACCAGCGCGTCCGGCGACCTGCGGATCTCGACCGCCACGAACGCCGCCCCCAGCGCCAGCCCAGCGATCAGCGGCACCGGCGCGCCGTTCTCGATGAGCCCGTACGTGATGCCGGCCAGCGCCAGCGCCGCCAGCGCCGACCCGAGCACGTCGAAGCGTCCCACGGCCTGCTCGTCCCGGCTCTCCGGCACGTGCCGCAGGGTGACGATGACGACGAGCAGCGCGAACGGCAGGTTGACCAGGAACGCCCACCGCCATCCCGCCGTCTGCACCAGCCAGCCGCCCAGCAGCGGACCGATCGCGCTGGCCACCCCGCCCAGCCCGGACCACGCCCCCACCGCCCGCGGCCGGTCCTTGTGCACGAACGACGCCTGGATGATCGCCAGCGAGCCCGGGGTCAGCAGCGCGCCGCCGATGCCCTGCAACGCCCGGGCGCCGATCAGGAACTCGATGTTCGGCGACAGCCCGCACAGCGCGGACGCCACGGCGAACCAGATCGTGCCGATGAGGAAGATCCTCCGCCGGCCGTACCGGTCGCCGAGGGAGCCGCCGAGCAGGATCAGCCCGGCGAGCGTGAGCGTGTACGCGTTGATCGTCCACTGCAGCCCGGCCATGCCCGCGTGGAGCTCCCGGCCGAGGAACGGCAGCGCGACGTTCACCACGGTGCTGTCGAGCAGCGCGAGCCCCGACCCCAGGACGGTCGCCGCGAGCACCCACCGGCCACGCGCCGACGTGAACTCCAGCTGTCCGCCGGCTTGGAGCTCACGGGGAGCGTCAGTCATGCCTCTGTCCCTCTTTCAGGTGGTAAGGGAGTGTCAGTCCACGGGAATGCGGTGGCGGAGCAGCGCTAAGCCGGCTCCGCCACCGCATGACGGTTCAGGTGTTCACGCGTTCGCGGAAGAGCGTTTCGGAACGCCGGCGGTCATCACTGCGCGGGGACCCGCAGGTGCCGGCGCTCGGCCAGTTCCTCCTGGCTGACCACGGTGAGGACCGGGGTGCCGGGAGGCGCGAACATGGTCACCACGAGCTGCGACTGCGCGTCCGTGAGGTTGTTGGCGCCCTGGTAGTGGATCACGTCGCCGCCCGGCTCGAACAGGGCGTCACCGGCCTTGATCACCCGGGGCGCCTGGCCCTCCAGCTCGAAGAGGATCTCGCCCTGGGTCACGTAGCCGAACAGCGGCCCGGGGTGCCGGTGCGGTGGCGCGCCGGGGTCGCCGGGCGCCAGGGTGACCCGGATGGTCCTCGCCTCGGCGCCGTCCGGGATCCGGGCCGCCGCCTCCGGCATGCTCGTGATCACCTCGACGCCTGGGGGCAGGTGAGCCTGCTCAGCACTCATGTGTTCCTCCATCCACGACAGGGACTGTCCAGAGTGAGGACCGGACGGCCTCCCCGTTTGTGACAGAACCGCGCGGATCCGTCCGGTGGCGGTCGGGGCTCGCGCCCGGTTCGGCGGACGGCTGGGCGGCGACGGCGCTTCGGACCGGCCAGGACGGCGGCGCGGGACGGCGCTACGCACCACGCCGGAACGGCGACGCGGGACGGCGCTACGCACCACGCCGGAACGACGGCGCCCGGCCGGCGACGATCGGTGTTCGCGCGGGCCGGGCGGGTGAAGGGGGTGCTACGAGGGCTTCACTGAGGGGCGTCGAAGGTCCACTCGGCGCGGGCGCCCGGGCCCACGGCGAGGGTCGAGCGCCCGATGCGCTCCTCGTGCCGGTGCGCCACCGGGCGGTTGAGCGACATGGAGACCTGCTTCAGGCCCGCCTGCTCGCGCGCGACCGAGTCGAGCCGGATGGTGGTGCCGCCGCAGGTCGCGATGGCGCCGCCGCCGGTGGTCGTGACGTCGAATCCGCCGGCCCGCAGCAGCGGCACCGTGTTGGCCAGGTCGCGCGCCGGGACGCCGATGCGGATGTAGGTGATGTCGCGCATCAGGTGGTCCTGGTAGTCGTCGGGCAGGTAGCGCTCCCGGCTGACGTCACCGGTGTAGCCGGCCGGCTCGGTCTGGCTGCGCGGGTCGGCGAAGTACTCGGGGAAGTACTCCATCGCCCACGGGTCGAAGGCGTCGTACTGGACGGAGGTGGCGCGGATGGTGTCGAACCACGGGATCGGGACGCCGTCGCCGAAGTCACGCGTCTGGCGGTACTCGGCCGGCTCGGAGATGCCCAGGGCCTTCAGGTTCGCGGTCACCTTGGCGAGGTCGCCGGCCCGCTCGGTCGAGACGCCCAGCCCTGCGGAGCCGAAGAGGGCGTCCTGGCCGGGCAGGTCACCCTCGCCGAACAGCTCGATGTACGTCTCGCGGCCCTTGAGGTAGCGGCCCTTCCAGGTCAGCCCGCCGCCGGTCGTGGTGCGGACCTCGAAGTTGGCGAACTCGCGCAGGTAGGCGGAGTTCTCGACGGCGTCGGCCGTCTCGCGGTCCACGACGCTGTAGGCGTGGTTGAAGAACAGCAACTGCTTCCGGGACGACGCTTGGGACGCATCGGCCTGGGCCGTCCCCACTCCCCCAGCGAGCGCACCGGCGAGCGCGACGGTGCAGGTCGCGGTGAGAGCGGTGATCATCCGTAATGTCCGGCGAATCAGCATGGAAGTGATCTTAAGCAGAAGATGATCACCTTGACCATGGCTATGACAGGATCCGTACCACCGATGTGGCGGGCCGCCGGCCGACCCCCTGCCGGGCCTCCCGGACGCGCCCGAACCGCGTCTCGGCGGGGACCGCCGAAAAGGGCGCGACGGATCGGGACCGCCCGTGCCAGCATGCGGCATCATGCCGGAGTACGACGCGAGCGACGAGACGCTGGCCGCCATCGCGGCCCGGCACGGGGTCGCCGCCGAGCGGGTGCGGCCCCTGCCGGCCGGGGTGGCCAACCGGGTCTTCCTCCTGGGAGACGACCTGGTCCTGCGCATCCCGCGGGCCGAGCGGTTCCTCCCCGACCTGGTCAAGGAGGCCGCGGTCATCCCCGTCGCGGTGCGCGCCGGGGTGAGCACCCCGGAGGTCGTCGCCTTCGACGACACGTGTTCGGCGGTCGGCGTCCCGTACATGGTGCTGGCCCGGGCGCGGGGGACGGACCTCGCGGGGCTCGACCTGCCCGCCGCCGGCACGGACCTCGTCCTCCAGCAGGTGGGGCGGGAGCTGGCCAGCCTGCACCGGCTGTCCCCGGCCACCGCGCCCGCCCTTCCCGCCGTCCCCATGGAGGACGGCGCCGTGGATCCCTGGGCGCTCACCGGCCGCCTCCGCGAGGACGGCTGGGTGGACGCCGATGCCGCCCGCTGGCTCTGCGGCTGGTTCGACCGGCTCTCAGCGCACCTCCCCGCGGACCCGCCGGTGGTCCTGGTCCACGGCGACATCGCTCCGCAGAACCTGCTCGTCTCCCCCGGGACGGGCCGGCTCGACGGGATCGTGGACTGGGGCGATGCCCAATGGGCCGACCCTGCCACCGACTTCGCCAAGATCCCCCTGACCGGCATCCCGGCCATGCTGGAGGGCTACCGCCAGGAGACCGCGTCGGCGTCCCCGGCGTGGGAGGCGCGGGTGCTCTGGTTCCACCTCGTCTGGGCTCTCGGACGTCTAGCGGATCCCGTCCCGCGCCCGGGCGAACGCCACTGGACCGCCCCTCCGGCCGGCCGGCTGCTGGGACTCCTCCGCTTCTTCGCCTCAGGTCCGCCCGCCCCCTGGGACGATCTGGCCTGAACCGGACGAGCGCGACGGCCCGCGACCCGACCGCGCTCGTGGCACCCTCGGATTGTCGGTGGCGGGGCGTAGCGTGCCGGCCATGGCATCGCTCCTTGACAACCTCGTCGACCTCTCCGACTTCGCCTGGCAGCGGCTGCGCACCCGGCTCGACGGGCTGACCGATGAGGAATACCTCTGGGAGCCGGTGCCGGAGTGCTGGACGGTCCGCGCCGGTGAGGGCGGCGCCATGACGGCCGACGGGGCGCGGCTGCCGCCCGAGCCGCCGCCGTTCACCACGATCGCCTGGCGGGTCACCCACCTCATCGACGTCCTGCAGGCCGAGCGGACAGCGACCTGGTTCGGGCAGCGGCCGGCGCCGGAGGACGGCGTGCCGGGCGTGCCCGGCGTCGCCGCCGAGGCGCTGCGCGCGCTGGAGCACGCCTACGAGGTGTGGCGCGGGCGGCTGGCCGCCCTGGGCGAGGGCGATCTCACCCGTCCCATGGGCGCGATCGCGGGCCCGTACTCCGAGCACGACTGCACCGCCTTCGCCCTGCACATCCTCGACGAGCTCATCCACCACGGGGCCGAGATCGGCGTCGTGCGCGACCTGCGTCTGCAGCTCGGGCCGCGCGACCCGGTCATCCTGGCCTGCCTGCGCGGCGACCGGGCGGAGATCGACGCCCTGCTGGAGAAGGACCCCGGGCTGCTCGATCGCACGCGTGCCGGGCATCCCGCGCTGCTGGCCGAGGCGGCGGCCCGGCAGCGGTGGGCCGCCGTCGAGATGCTCGCCGAGCTGGGGTTCGACGTCGACGCCCGCTCGGCGTCCGGCCGCGTGCCCGCCCACTACGCCGCCGGAGCCGGTCAGGTGGAGACGTTGCGGCTGCTGGTCCGGCACGGAGCCGACCTGACCGTGGCCGACCCGGTGTTCACGGCGACGCCGCTGGGCTGGGCGCAGTGGTTCGGCCAGCGCGAAGCCGCCCGCTACCTCCAGCGACAGGAGGCCACCGGCCCGGCCTGAGCGCGGTTGAGTACGCCCTACTCAGGTGCGGACGTGCCACCCCGGCCGACGCTGAGACGTCGAGTCCTTTCACGGGGAGGTGCGAGTGTGAGCACATTACGCGGAACGCCGGCGGTCGTCGCCCGGGCGCTGACAGTGACGCTCCTGCTGCTGGCCGGGGTGGCGCTCGTCGGCGTCACACCGGCCCGGGCCGACACCCACGAGGTCACCGTCAGCCTCTACAGGGTGGTCGAGCTGTCGTGCAACGAGGGCGACGGCGAGGCCTGCGGCAACGACTACTACCCGAAGTTCAACATCGACAACCAGGGCCTCTACGACGGCAGCGACGACTACTGCTGCGCCCACGGGGCCGACTTCACCACCAACTGGGTCCACAAGGCCACCGTGGACGAATCGCACAACCAGATCGACATCCACCTGGAGCTGTGGGACCAGGACGACCTGAGCCAGGACGACGTCATCCACTGGACCAAGAACGGCGACTACCTGGACCTCAAGTTCGACCTGTTCAGATGCGTGTTCACCGGCGGCGATCTGACCACGCAGCAGGGCGCGAACCTGCCGACGCTGGCCGGGGAGAGCACGGGCTCCGGCGCCGACTCCGCGCGGGCCTACTTCACCATCACCACCCCCCACTGCCTGGAGCTGGTGAACGAGACCGACACCGACGGCGACGGCATCATGAACGGCTGGGAGACCCCCACGGGCGGGCTCGACGTCAACAGCGACGGCACGATCGACGTGGCCCTGGGCCAGGCGCCGTACAACGCGCTGCCGTACCGGAAGGACCTGTTCGTCGAGGCGGACTTCATGAAGGGGTTCAAGCCGCAGGCGGGGGTTCTCGACGACGTCGTCAAGGCGTTCGCCGCCGCGCCGGTCGACCCGGATCCCGGCTCGCCGGGCGGTTTCCGCGGCGTCAACCTCCACGCCATGGAGGGCGAGGAGCTCCCGAGCGTGCACGACCTCCTGTTCGACAGCGACGGGAGCGGCGTCCAGGACGACTTCAACGACCTCAAGCACGGCAATCCGCAGATCACGCAGCCCGGCGCCTGCTCCGGCTTCTTCGGCACCGACGCCGACCGCAAGAGCCAGAACTGCGTGAACATCCTGGAGGCCAAGCGGCAGGTGTTCCGCTACATGATCTTCGGTGACACGTACGCGGAGGACTCCGGCTCGTCCGGCCGGGCCGAGTGGGACAAGGTGGGCCCCAAGGGCGGCAACGACTTCATGGTGACGCTCGGCGGCTTCGACGAGACGACCATCGCCAGGTCGGGCGGGCAGCGCAACGCCGAGGCCGCGACCTTCATGCACGAGCTCGGCCACACGCTGAGCCTCGGGCACGGCGGCGACGACGACGTCAACTGCAAGCCCAACTACCTGAGCGTGATGAACCACTCGCTCCAGCTCACGCGGCGCGACCCCGCGCGGCCGCTCGACTACACCAGCGCGGCCCGGGGCACCGCGTTCGGCACGCCCCTCGACGAGGCCCACCTCAACGAGAACCGCGGCGTCTACGGCACGCCCGCCAACCCCAGCCGCAACATCGTCTTCGGCGTCGACGGCAAGCTCACCGTGGCGGCCGCCGTCGACGGCCGCATCGACTGGAACGGCAGGGACGGCGACAAGGAGAGCGACATCCCCGCCGACATCAACCACATCGACTCGGTGTCGGCGTGCAGCGGCGACAGTCCCGGCCAGCAGCTGGACGGGTTCGACGACTGGGCCAACATCCAGTACAACCCGCGGCTCAGCACCAAGTACTTCGCCGACGGCGCACGGCCGGACCTTCCGGACGAGCTGACCCGGCAGGACGTCCTCATGATGACGCAGCAGGCCGACCTCAAGGTCACCAAGTCGGCCGACCAGGCGGAGGCCGCCGGCGGCGACACCGTGACCTACACGGTGGCCGTGACCGACCTCGGCCCCGGCACGGCGACCGGCGTCTCCGTCACCGACACGCTGCCCGACGGCACGCGGCAGGAGCGGTCGCTGCCCGACCTGGCCGGCGGCGCGGTGCACACGGTCGCGCCGAAGTTCACGTACGAGGTGCCGTGCGACACGGCCGACGGCACGGTGCTCACCAACCGGGTCACGGTCGCGGGCAAGGACACCGACGGCGTGCCCGACCCGTACACCGTCGACAACAGCGCGCAGGCCACGACCACGGTGCGCGCGCCCGTGCTGACGGCGGGCGCGGCGGCGACGGCCACGGTGAACGCCGGCGAGGCGATCACCTACACCATCACGTACGCGAACAGCGGCGGGGGCGCGGCCTCGAACGTCACCGTCACCAGCACGCTGCCGGCCGGCGTCTACTACAGCGCGGCGCTCGACCAGGGTGCCGGGCCGAAGCCGGATACGGTGACCCTCAACGCCGACGGCACCAGGACGCTCGTCTGGAACCCGGGCGCCCTGCCCGCCCGCTCCGGCGACCGGAAGATCGTCTTCACGGCGCGGCCGACGCTGCTGGCGACGGCCGGCACCGCGTACACGAACAAGGTCTCGGTGAGCTACCGGAACGCCGGCGGCGCCTGCGACTTCGCGCCGGTCACGGACGCCGCCACCACCACCGTCACCGTGGTCCCGCCCAGCAGGACGCCGCTGCTGTCGACGGTGTGGGCGCTCCGCCAGGACCTTCGGACCGCCGAGGTGCTGGCGCGCGTCCAGGCCACCGACACCCGCTTCGACGGGGCCGACGGCTCCACGCCGGACGGCGCGCTGTCCCAGCGCGAGGCGTCGGCGGTGCTGACGCTCCCGGTCACGCAGCCGCGCACGCTCCGGGCGGAACTGCTGGCCACGACCCTCAACCTGGGCACCCGCCGGATCAACGCCGGCACCGAGGTGGAAACGCTCACGCTCCGCCGCCTGCACCTGGAGACGGTCGGGGACGCCGTCCGCTACGCCCAGACCACCCTGACCCAACCGCCCGGCCTGGGCAACCTCGTCCGCTACACCGACACGACCCTGGCCCTGACCGAAATCAACTCCGGCCTGGCCGAACGCTACTGACCCGGTCACCGAGCGCCGCCCGCCCCACCGGGCGGACGGCGCTCGGCACCGCTCGCGCGGTCACCCGGCCACGGTTGCCCGCGCTTGTGCCTTTCGGGCGTGCTGGAGGGACGTTGCCACTGACCCGCGCCGGGCCCGGAACCACGGAGGCGGTCAAGTGGGCGCGTCGTCACGGCGAGCCACCCGTGGGCCTTCACGACCGGCCAGGACGGGCGGTCACCGGCGTCGGCGCGTGCGGCCCACCGTGCGGAGCCGTAACGGATGGGGGTCATCGTGCGGAACCGGATGGAGCCGCTAGGGGCCGGTAGGGGGATGCTCACGGGACGGGTCGTCGAGCAGCATGAACAGCGGGAAAGGAAGGCAGAGGAGGTCCCGCATGGGGAAGAGCGTTGCTCATGGGCTGGTCGACGTGGTGCTCGAGGGAGGGCCGGCGTACGTGCCGCGGGAGCTGAGGGTCGAGCACGCCGCCGCCCTCGACGGCAAGATCAAGGTGCCGTACGGCGCCGGCTACGAGCACTTCGTACGGGTCGCGGACGCGGCTCCCGGCGAGTGGGTGTTCCGCTGGTCGATGCGCACCAGGATCGCCGAGTAGCGGCGATGGGCGGCCGCCGTGGGTCGGCGGACCGCCCGCGCCCCCCCGGTCATCCGGGGAGGCTGCGGAGGATCAGGGAGAGGGCCGCGAGGACGGCGAGGACGAGGACGGCGCCGCGGATCCAGCGGCCCTTCAGGTGGCGGCGGACCCGTTCCGCGACCACGAACCCGGCGCCCGCGAACGGCAGCAGGGCCAGGCCCCCGAGGATCTGCACCCAGCTCAGCAGCCCGACCAGGGCGACGCACAGCAGCGAGAGCAGGCTGCCGACGGTGGTGAAGGCGCCCAGGCTGCCCCGCATGGTGGGTCCGGGCGAGCGCCGGTAGACGAGCGCGATGAGCGGCCCGCCGATGGCGGCCGTGGTGGCCGCGACGCCGGCGAACATGCCGGAGCCGGCGAGCGTGAGCCGGTTGCGGGGCAGCCACGAGGGGGCGATGGCCACCACCGCGGCGACGAGCAGCACCACGGACCCGTTGAACAGGTTGAGCCCCCGCACGCTGGTCAGGGCGATGACGCCGGCGCTGGCGGCGGTGCCGACGAGGCGCCCACCGAGCGCCCAGCCGAGGCCCGGCCAGTCGGCGTGCCGGGCTTCGGCGGCCACGGTGAGCAGGGCGAGCCCGCAGGCGACCACGAGCATGGCGCCCGGCATCAGCGCCGGGTGCAGGAGCTGGACGATCGGCGTGGCCACCAGCGCGAGCCCGATCCCGGTGCCGCCCTGCAGGACCGCGCCGGCGAACACGGCGAGTCCGGCGAGCACGAGCACGATGAGGTCCGGCACCGAGACATCCCCTTCCTGCGGCGATCGTCGCCTTCCGGCGCGGGCGGAGCGCACGTCCCGCGTTCAACTGCGGCGGTGGTTCTCGTCCATGGCTCGGCCGCGCGCGACCACCCGTGGTGCGTCGGACTTGATGCGACCGTTCTCAAGCACCTGCCGAGGCGACCGTTCCGAAGCACCTGCCGAGGCGACCGTTCCGAAGCACCGGCTGAGGTGACCGTTCCGAAGCACCTGCTGAGGCGACCGTTCCGAAGCACCTGCTGCTGGAGCGCGTTCAGGCCGCGTCCTCGGCTTCGACGCGCATGACGCTGGCGACGGCGCGGACCACGTCCAGGCGTTCCAGCGCGCGCACCGTCGCCCCGAGCGCCGCGTCTTCCGCCTGGTGGGTGACGAGGATGAGCTGGGCGTCGTCGCCGCGCCCCTCCTGCCGTACGGTCTGGATGGACACGTCGTGCGCGGCGAACACCTCGCACACGCGCGCCAGCACGCCCGACTTGTCGAGCACCTCCAGCGCGATGTACGACCGCGTGACGGTCTCCCCCATCGGGTGGACGGGCAGCGCGGCGTAGACGGACTCGGGCGGGCCCGAGACGCCGGCGAGCCGGTTGCGCGCGGCGGCCACGAGGTCGCCGAGCACCGCGCTCGCGGTGGGCGCGCCGCCCGCGCCGGCGCCGTAGAACATCAGGTTGCCCGCCGACCGGGCCTCGACGAAGACCGCGTTGTACGCCTCGCGCACGCCGGCGAGCGGGTGGCTGCGGGGGATCATCGCCGGGTGCACGCGCACGCCGACGCCGTGCCGGTCGCCGCGTGAGCAGATGGCCAGCAGTTTGATCACATAGCCCATGGCGCGGGCGTTGGCGATGTCGGCCGGGGTGATGCCGGTGATGCCCTCGCGGTGGACGTCGGCGGCGGTCACGCGGCTGTGGAAGGCCAGCTGGGCCAGGATGGCGGCCTTGGCGGCGGCGTCGTGGCCCTCGACGTCGGCGGTCGGGTCGGACTCCGCGTAGCCGAGCGCCTGGGCCTCGGCGAGCGCGTCGTCGAAGGAGGCGCCGGTGGAGTCCATGCGGTCGAGGACGTAGTTGGTGGTGCCGTTGACGATGCCGAGCACCCGGGTGACGCGGTCGCCGGCGAGGGATTCGCGCAGCGGGCGCAGCAGCGGGATGGCCCCCGCGACGCTGGCCTCGTAGCAGAGGTCCACGCCGGCGGCGTGGGCGGCCCGGTGCAGGGCGGCGCCCTCGCGCGCGAGCAGCGCCTTGTTGGCGGTGACGACGGACCGGCCGCCGTGCAGCGCGCGCAGGACGAGCCGCCCGGCGGGGTCGGTGCCGCCGATGAGCTCGACCACGATGTCCACGTCGGGGGCGGTGACGAGGGCTTCCGCGTCGGTGGTCAGCAGGCCGGGGTCGACGGAGGTGTCGCGCCGCCGGCCGGGGTCGCGGACGGCGACGCCGGCCAGTTCGAGCGGGGCGCCGACGCGGGCGACGATGTCGGCGGCCTGCTCGCGCAGCAGCCGCACGACCTGCGACCCGACGACGCCGCAGCCGAGCAGGGCGACTTTCATGGGTTTCATCTCGGCGTCCCGTCGCGGGGTCAGGCGGCGCGGGCCCAGGCCGCGCGGCGGAGGGCCTCGGCGCGGTCGGTGGACTCCCAGGAGAAGCCCTCCCGGCCGAAGTGCCCGTAAGCAGCCGTCTCCGAGTAGATCGGACGCAGCAGGTCCAGATCACGGATGATCGCCGCGGGCCGCAGGTCGAACACCTGCAACACCGCCTCCTGGATCTTCTCCACCGGCAGCTTCTCGGTGCCGAAACACTCCACGAACAACC
>NZ_VDLX02000064.1 GCF_006334985.2 Nonomuraea phyllanthi | reverse complement strand
TGAGGTGCCCCGACCCTTCCGGACTCGGACCCAAGTAGGGTCAGAGACAGTCCGGAAAGGAAGCACGTGGCGAAGAAGCCGAGAATATATCCACCTGAGTTGCGAGCCGAAGTCGTGCAGGCCGTCATCGAAGACGGGAAGACACCTGCACAGGTTGCCCGCGATTTCGGGCTGGTGGCAGAGACAGTTCGCAATTGGGTGAAGGCGGAGAAGTCGAAGAACTCTGGTACCACCGATGAGGCCCGTGCAGCCATCGACCGCGCCAGGCTTCAGGAGATGGAACGACGCGTTCAGGAACTTGAGCAGGAGAACGCTTTTCTGAAAAAAGCCGCGGCCTTCTTTGCGAAAGAACTCCCGTAAGCGAGAAGTACAAACTCATTCTCGCTGAGAAGGCCAACTTCGAGATCATCCTGATGTGCCGCCTGCTCGGCGTGTCGAAATCCGGATACTACGACTGGGAGAAGCGGCCGATGTCGGCGACTGAGCAACGGCGCGAGGATCTCAAACCCTTGATTGACTTCGTGTTCACCGAATCCGGCCGGACCTACGGGTACCGCCGTGTTCACGCGGAGCTCAGGCGTGCCGGCGTCGAGGTGGACGACGAGCTCGTCCGCAAGCTCATGCGCCAGATGGGCCTGGTCCCGGTGCAGGTCAAGCGACGTCGTGGCCTGACGATCGCGGACAAGACCGCAGCTCCGATCCCTGACCTGGTGCGACGCGACTTCAGCGCAGACAGGCCCGGCCAGAAGATGATCGGTGATATCACGCAGATCGATACGGGTGAGGGTGCGCTTTTCCTGGCGACGGTTATCGACTGCTTCAGTAAGAGCGTGATCGGCTGGGCACTGGACGTGCGATATCCGGCGAGCTTGGTGTGCGCGGCCATCGATATGGCTGCTGCCCGCATTGAGATGCCCGACGGGGCGATCTTTCATTCCGACCGAGGGAGTCAATACACGTCGATCGAGTTCGGCGAGACACTCGGCGAGTACGATATCAGGCAATCCGTTGGGCGCA
>NZ_VDLX02000063.1 GCF_006334985.2 Nonomuraea phyllanthi | reverse complement strand
ACTCTGGGTTTCCGCCTGCCGCTCCCCGGTGAAATAACCCAAGTGGAAAATTCCATCTCGGATTTGCCTCAACCCACCGACCCCGCCACCGACAACGCCGCCGCCCAGGTGATCGAACAAACGCTGCTCAAAGTGTCAGGCGCCCCATCAAGCGCCGAGCAGAACGCACTCCTCAACCGCGTCGTGGACGCCTGGCGACGACGCCATGGGCAGGGCAGCCCCAAGCCCATCCTCACGCTCGTCGGTGGCTACGCCGGATCGGGAAAAACCGAGTTCTCCCGCTTCCTGTCCGACATCACCGGCTGGGCCTTCCTGGACAAGGACTCCCTTACCCGCGCCATGGTCGAACGCCTGCTCATCTCCCTCGGAGGCGACCCTCACGACCGGCACACCGAGCTCTACCTGAGCGAGGTCCGCCCCCTGGAGTATCGGTGCCTGATGGAAACCGCGTTCGACAACCTCAACGTTGGAACGTCGGCGATCCTGTCAGCGCCGTTCATCGCCGAACTCGCCGATCCTGACTGGGTGTGCCGCCTGACCAACCGGTGCGCAGCCAGGGGCATCGACATGGCGGTGGTGTGGGTGCGCTGCGACGCCGAATCCATGCGCGAGTACATCGAGTTCCGCGGAGCCGCCCGCGACGCCTGGAAGCTCGACAACTGGGAGTCGTACGTCAGCGGCCTCAATACGGAAAGCAGCCCATCCACAGCACACATCACCGTGGACAACCGGCTCGGCGCCGCGGTCAGCCTGGCAGACCAGACCCGCGAAACGCTGAAACGGATCCTCACATGATGGGCGTCGTGCTGTACGGACCGCCTGCCAGTGGTAAGAGCACCGTCACCGCAGCCCTCGGCGAAGTCGACCAGCGATTCACGCTGGTACGCAAGCTCAAGGCGGGGAACCGGCGCGGAGCCGAATACGACTTCGTCAGCGCCGAGGATCTCGCACGGCTCCGGGCAGCCGGGCGGGTCCTGGTCGAATCCCGCCGCTACGGAAACACCTACGCCATCGACCGCCACAAGCTCGACCGGCTCACGGCGGCCGGTCAAGTGCCGGTCGTCCACCTGGGCAACATCGCCGACATCCGGCGCCTGG
>NZ_VDLX02000062.1 GCF_006334985.2 Nonomuraea phyllanthi | reverse complement strand
TTGCTGTCTCAGAATCACATAATGGACGCGAGCAACACGACTAGAAAAGTCTGCTTTGTGGTCAAGTCCTCGGCCTATTAGTACCGGTCAGCTCCACACGTTACCGCGCTTCCACCTCCGGCCTATCAACCCGGTCGTCTACCGGGAGCCTTACCCCCTCACAGGGTGGGAGACCTCATCTCAAGGCAAGCTTCCCGCTTAGATGCTTTCAGCGGTTATCCCTCCCGAACGTAGCCAACCAGCCATGCACCTGGCGATACAACTGGCACACCAGAGGTTCGTCCGTCCCGGTCCTCTCGTACTAGGGACAGCCCCTTTCAAGTCTCCTGCGCGCGCAGCGGATAGGGACCGAACTGTCTCGCGACGTTCTAAACCCAGCTCGCGTACCGCTTTAATGGGCGAACAGCCCAACCCTTGGGACCTACTCCAGCCCCAGGATGCGACGAGCCGACATCGAGGTGCCAAACCATCCCGTCGATATGGACTCTTGGGGAAGATCAGCCTGTTATCCCCGGGGTACCTTTTAGCCGTTGAGCGACACCGCTTCCACACGCCGATGCCGGATCACTAGTCCCAGCTTTCGCTCCTGCTCGACCCGTCAGTCTCACAGTCAAGCCCCCTTGTGCACTTACACTCAACACCTGATTACCAACCAGGCTGAGGGAACCTTTGGGCGCCTCCGTTACCCTTTAGGAGGCAACCGCCCCAGTTAAACTACCCACCAGACACTGTCCTCGATCCGGATCACGGACCAGAGTTAGACATCCAAAACGACCAGAGTGGTATTTCACCAATGACTCCACCCGAACTAGCGTCCGAGCTTCCCAGTCTCCCACCTATCCTACACAAGCCGCTCCAAACACCAATGTCAAGCTGTAGTGAAGGTCCCGGGGTCTTTCCGTCCTGCTGCGCGAAACGAGCATCTTTACTCGTACTGCAATTTCACCGGGTCTGCGGTTGAGACAGCGGGGAAGTCGTTACGCCATTCGTGCAGGTCGGAACTTACCCGACAAGGAATTTCGCTACCTTAGGATGGTTATAGTTACCACCGCCGTTTACCGGCGCTTAAGTTCTCACCTTCGCAACAATACTGCTGCTAAGC
>NZ_VDLX02000061.1 GCF_006334985.2 Nonomuraea phyllanthi | reverse complement strand
CGGCATCACGACTACGATCTTCGAGTATGACGAGGCTGGCCGGCTCATGGTGCAGGTACTCGATCCGCGCTCAGGCTCGAATCCGGATGGGCTGGAGCGTGTGACCGAGTTCGGCTACGACGCCAACAACAATGTCACCCAGACCATCGGCACCGCTGCCGGCACCAGCCGCACCGAGACCACCAGCTACACCTACAACAAGCTCAACCAGCCCACCAAGCAGACCATCGAAAACGGCGATCAGGACATCGTCTCCACTGCCACCTACGACGATCGCGGCCTAGCCGTCGCCAGCACGGACCCGCGCGGCAACGCCGATGGGGCCACCGCGGCCGACTACACCATCGACATGCGTTACGACATCCTGGATCGGCTGGTGGAGACCACCAGCCCGCAGGTGCAGGTGGACAAGAACGGAGCCACCGCCTCCGCGCGTCCGGCGGCTCTGGTCGGCTATGACACGGTGGGCAACACCACACACGAACGTGACGCCGAGGGCCGCACCTTCGTCTCCACCTTCGACAAAGCCGGCCGGCTTACCAGCAGCACCGCTCCCGCCTATACGCCGCCGGGGGGTAGCGCGATCACTCCGGTGGTCCGGCACTCCTACGACGCGGCCGGGCAGCTGGAGTCCACCACCGACCCGCGCGGCTATGTCACCTCATATGAGTACGACCAGCTCGGCCGGCAGGTCCGCGTCACCGACCCCGCCCCTGAGGGCCAGGCGGCGGGCACGTGGGTGACCGAGTACGACCTGGCCGGGGAGACACTGGCGACCGTCGACCCGACAGGTGCCCGGAGCGAGGCCACCTACGACGATCTCGGGCGGCAGATCACCGCCACGCAGATCGAGCGCAAGCCGGCCACCGCGGGCTTCACCACGACCATGGAGTACGACGACGCGGGTCGGCTGGTCAAGCAGACCGCCCCCGGCGGCAAGGTCACTACCTTCACCCTCAACGCAGCGGGCGAAACCGAAGTGGTCACCGACCCGGCAACCACGGTCACCATGGCCTATGACCTGGCCGGGCGGCTGACCAAGACGACCGACGCGAACGGCAACGCCACCACCGCCGAATACGACCTGGCCGGACGCAAGACCGCGGTCAAGG
>NZ_VDLX02000060.1 GCF_006334985.2 Nonomuraea phyllanthi | reverse complement strand
CCTTGACCGCGGTCTTGCGTCCGGCCAGGTCGTATTCGGCGGTGGTGGCGTTGCCGTTCGCGTCGGTCGTCTTGGTCAGCCGCCCGGCCAGGTCATAGGCCATGGTGACCGTGGTTGCCGGGTCGGTCACCGCCTTGACCTCGCCCGCTGCGTTGAGGGTGAAGGTAGTGACCTTGCCGCCGGGGGCGGTCTGCTTGACCAGCCGACCCGCGTCGTCGTACTCCATGGTCGTGGTGAAGCCGGCCGTGGCCGGCTTGCGCTCGATCTGCGTGGCGGTGATCTGCCGCCCCAGATCGTCGTAGGTGGCCTCGCTCCGGGCACCCGTGGGGTCGACGGTCGCCAGTGTCTCTCCGGCCAGGTCGTACTCGGTCACCCACGTGCCCGCCGGCTGGCCCTCAGGGGCGGGGTCGGTGACGCGGACCTGGCGGCCGAGCTTGTCGTAGTCGAAGGTCGTCATGTTGCCGCGCGGATCGGTGGTGGAGATCAGCTGGCCGGCCTTGTCGTAGGCGTAGGCGGTTGTCGGGGTGACGGCGGTGCCGCCGGGCGGGGTGTAGCTGGGGGCACGCTGGGCGGTCAGGCGGCCTGCCTTGTCGAAGGTCGAGGTCACGGTGCGGCCTTCGGCGTCCGTCTCGTGGGTCCTGGCGCCGAGGGTGTCGTAGCCGAGGTGCACGGTGGGGTGCGCGTCATCGGCCGTACCGGCCTTGTTCACCTTGACCTGCGGGCCGGTCGCCTCCACCAGGCGGCCCAGCGCGTCATAACGCATCTCGGTCGTGTAGGCGGCCTTGTCGGCGCCGTCCGCGTTGCCGCGCGGATCGGTCGCGGCGACGGCCAGGCCGCGGTCGTCATAGGTGACCGTGGAGACCAGGTCCTCATCGCCGTTCTCGACGGTCGTCCTGGTGACGAGGTTGATCTTGTTGTACGTGGACTCGGTGACCTCGGTGCGGGAGGATCCCGCGCCGGTACGAGCGGTCCTGACCGTGTTGTCGTTGGCGTCGTAGCCGAACTCGGTCACACGCTCCAGCCCATCCGGATTCGAGCCTGAGCGCGGATCGAGTACCTGCACCATGAGCCGGCCAGCCTCGTCATACTCGAAGATCGTAGTCGTGATGCCG
>NZ_VDLX02000005.1 GCF_006334985.2 Nonomuraea phyllanthi | reverse complement strand
CACCTCACGAATCAGGGAAATGAGAAAGAACCAGGAACCCCCAGCTAGCAGCCAGAATCCTCTGACACGAACATGTGCCACCCCCAGATGGCTGGACCAAGACCTTCACCGACCCCCGGCTATGCGCAGCCATCGTCGACCGACTCACCTTCGGCGGCACCATCCTCGAGACCGGCACCGACTCCTACCGTCTGGCCCAAGCCACAAAGCAGCGGACATCCTGACACCCGTCGGGCGCGGAAGCGGTGTCGACGCAAACCAACATCCGCGGCACCGACACGTGCCCGGCGGTGTCAGAACTCGCCAACAAGCGGTGTCGGACGAAGCCTCCGCAGCCAAACGGTGATCTTCCACAACCAGCCGTCGAAGAACTGGATCTCCGTTGATTGCCGAGTATGCCAGCTCTGCTGTTTCCCGCGCTGTCGAGGCGGACTCTTCGTCCCGATCGGCAGCCGGTCGATTGTTCGCTCCCGGGCATCTGGGTGAGTTGACCGGGCTTGTGCC
This sequence comes from Nonomuraea phyllanthi, assembly GCF_006334985.2. GTDB lineage: Bacteria > Actinomycetota > Actinomycetes > Streptosporangiales > Streptosporangiaceae > Nonomuraea > Nonomuraea phyllanthi. Next base: position 630,418 of record NZ_VDLX02000005.1, on the reverse strand, counting down.
GTTCGAGCTCGTCGATGCTGTCCTGGAAGAGACCCGCGGCGTGCAGCGCCGTCTGCGCGCGCTGCCCTCGCGTGTCGGGGTCTACTTCCTGCTGGCAATGTGCCTGTTCCCCGAGGTCGGCTACCTGCTGGTCTGGCAGAACCGGCAGATCGGCGATCGGCACCCTCGTGGAGCGCACGACCCGGTTCACCTTGCTGTTGCACCTGCCCCGGATGGAGGGCTTCGGCACACAGGAACGCGTGAAGAACGGCCCGGCGCTGGCCGGCCGTGGCACCGAAGCCGGCATCGACCGCTACCTGATCCCTCTCGAGCTGCCGGCCCAGAGCGCCAGATGCCCGGCCATCCCACCCACCTCATCCACAGCCGGGATTTCCACGTACCAGCCACTCCCCGGCTGGGTGCGGACTGCAGGCCCGCGACGTGGTGGCGATCATCGCGATGACCATGGCCACCGTCGGTCTCGGCGGTCCGGCGGGTGCGGGCCACAAACGCTATTTCGCCCTGCTCACCGAAGGACTGCGCCCCTCTTCGGTGACCCTGCCTCCGCTCCCATGAAGATCGTTCTAGTCGGGCTTGCGGGCGCCGTCGAGGAAGATCGCCACGGCGGCCTCGGTGGCTTCCTCAGGTGTCGTGGCCTCGTCGAGGGTGAGCCGGAGGGCACGCTCCACGATCGCCGAGAACAGCGCGAACTGCATGTCCTCGTGCAGATCAGCGCGGAGGATCTGGTCACGGACACCGCGCGCCAGGACCTCGCGGACCGGCTTGGCCGTGCGTTCGAGGTCGGCCGGGTCGCAGTACTGGCCGGCATTTCTGATCACGGCCGCGTACTTGCCGCCGTTGCGCAGGAAGACCGCGACGATCCTGGCGATCGCCCGGTCGGCCGGCAACTCGCCGAGGTTCGCGGCGGCGAAGCCGTCCGCGAGTTCGGCGATCCCGGCCACCCCGCTCAGCAGCGACTCCCGTGTCGGGAAATGCCGGTACAGCGTCGCGCGCCCCACCCCGGCCTCATCGGCGATCTCCGCCAGCGCCGCATCCGGTCGCCGGCCCAGCACCCGGGCGGCGGCGTCGAGAATCGCCGAACGGGTGCGCTGCATCCCAGCATCTGACTTGACCACCACGTTACGTCAACGCCTCATGGTGAGATTTCCGCATCTCTTCATGAGGGACATCACTCTCGTAGCTGCCCGAGAGCTCGGGCAGGGCGCACCGGCGCCACATCCTCACCGGCAACCTAGCGGCGTGTTTACCGCCGTCGGGATTGCCGCCGAGCAGTCGGCGAGGAATGTGGTGGCACTTGCCAGCGACCCAGCGCTCAGGGGAGTCTCCGGGAGCGTCACCCTCGACCCGCGGGCATCCTCGCCGAGGCCGACCAGCGGATCGGCCGGGCGACGCAAGCCCTGCCCAACGGCTACTGCGGCCTGCCGGTGCAGCCATCGTGCCCGCACGCCAACGCCTGCCTGAGCTTCTCGATCTTCACCACTCCGGAATTCCTGCTCCAGCACCACCAGCAGCGCCGCCAGGTTCCTACAGATCATCTCCGCCGCTGAACCCCGTGGCCACCAGCGCATGGCCGAGACGGACCAGCAGGTCCTGGACAACCTCGACCGCACCGACGTCCCGGTCACCTTCCAGACCGTCGCCCAGCAGGCTTAGGTCTCCCGCTCCTGGCTCTACACCCCGCCCGACATGCGCGCCGAGATCGACAGGCTCCACACCACAGCCCGGCCCGCCACAGAGCCATCCGTGCCGGCTCGTCAATGCAGCAGTGAGACGTCCTGCACCGCCGCCTCGAAGCAGCCAACCGCCGCAACCGCCAGCTCGCCGAGGAAAACCCCAGGCTCCGCCGACAACTCGCCGAAGCGCTCGGTCGCCTTCGGCTGGCCGATGCAGGAGAGCCGGACCGGTCCGTTCCCGCACCGGCTCCCGCGAGCCGCTCTTCGGCGACGATCGGCCCTGCTGACCGACGCGTCTCAGACCGCCCGCGGCCTCGTTGCGGACACCGTCTCCAACGAGGCCGCCCAGGTCAGAAGCCGCTCAACGATCAGCGGAGCTCAAGATGGTCCTCGCTTGTGAACCACCGTTCGGGCGTATCAGGCGTGTTCGGCGTTCGAATCGTTTGTGCCTCGGAGCTGATCAGTGTGCTCGTGAGTGGCGGCCCAGGAGGCGAGCAGGCGGAGTGCGTCTTCGGATGGGGAACCGGGTTCGGCGGTGTAGATCGTCATGGACAGGTCGGGCTCGGCGCGCAGGTCCATGCTCTCGTAGGCGAGGGTGAGGGCGCCCACGACGTGGTGATGGAAGTGCTTGATGCCGGTGCCGTGGGTGCGGACGTTGTGGGCTCCCCACCGGCGGCGGAAGTCGTCGCTGCGGGTGGACAGTTCACCGACCAGCTCGTGCAGGCCCTTGTCGTGCGGGTCCTTGCCGGCGGCGGTGCGCAGGTTGGCCACGGTCATGTCGGCGGCCAGGTCCCAGTCGGGGAAGAAGCGGCGGGCCGCACTGTCGAGGAAGGTGAAGCGGGCGAAGTTCGGCGGCCGACTCGGATCGGTGTAGAGGTCGCAGTACATGGCCCGGCCCAGGTGGTTGGCGGCCAGCAGGTCTGACCGGTTGTTGCCGATGATCGCCGGGGCGGTGGTGATGGTGTCGAGCATCCATTGCAGGCTGGGCCGTGCGGTCGGCTGCTTGGGGCGGCGCCGGCGCAGGACGGCGTTGCTGCCGTCGGCCTCGTGCGCGAGGCGCAGCAGGTGGGCGCGTTCGGCGTCGTCCATCTGCAGGGCGCGGGCGAGCGCGTCGAGAACGCCGGCCGAGACTCCGGCCAGGGAGCCGCGTTCGAGCTTGGCGTAGTACTCCACGCTCATCCCGGCCAGCGCGGCGACCTCGCCGCGCCGCAGCCCGGGAACGCGACGCTGGCCCGCGACGGGCAGACCCGCCTGCTCTGGGGTTATCTTGGCGCGCCGTGAGGTGAGGAATTCGCGCACTTCGGACCGGTTGTCCATGCCACGACGGTACGGCAGCCTTCCCGGCACGTGGGATGTACTGGTAGTACACCCATCAGGAGTGACTTCCTCCCCCGGGCCGGCCCGGATGTGCTGGACGCCATGACCGAGGTTGTGATCGCGACCACCACCGCTTGGACCCGTCGCCTGGCCGCCTGCCTGCTGACCGCCGCGCTGGCCGGCCTCCTGGCTGGGTGCTCACTGTCAGCAGACCCGCAGCGCGCCGGGCCCGTGTCATCGCCGGTGTCCTCGCCGGTGTCCTCGCCGGGCACGGTGAGCGCCGCCTCGGGGGTGCCGGTGGTGCTGCGGTTCGGCGACCAGACCGTCACCGCGACATTGACCGACACCATGATGTCGCGACAGTTCACCGCGATGCTGCCGCTGACCGTGCAGCTGACGGACGCGTGGGGACAGGCGAAGGCAGGGCCGCTACCGCGCCCGCTCGCGGCTGAAGGCGGCACACCGGTCCATGACCCCACCGCAGGAGGCATCTACTTCTGGCCCGAGAGCGGGATGATCGCCATCTACTACGACGACCTCGGCCAGACGGTGCCCGATCCGGGCCTGGTCCGCCTCGGCGTCGTCCAGACCGGCCTGGACAGCCTCTCCGACGCGGGCAACCGTCTCACGGTCCGAATCGGGCCGGCCGCCGCGACCAGCTCCTGACCTGCCGCCTGAAATCCCCCGCCATCACCGCCTTCACGGCCTGTGAGGAAGCGCTCTGCTCATGCGTGTTGCTGACCGCCCCCGGACAGGTCCGCGTCGAAGACCGTCCCGAACCGCAGATCACCGAGCCGATCGATGCGATCGTCCACCTGTCGGCGTATCTGCGGCTCGGACCTGTGGCCGTACCGGAGCGTGGAAAAGCTGGAGGAGCCGCGGTCACCACGGTGGCGGCTGGCCAGTTCGTGGTCTGCTCGTTCCTCGCCTCCGACAACACCTGCGAGATCCGCCAGGCCGGCTACCACAGCTCCTGCATCCATGGCCAGGGCGTGAGCGGCGCTCAGGGACAGTACATGCGCGGCCCCCCTCGCGGACGGCACCCTGGTTGTCACGCCCGACATCTCCTCCGGCGACCTGATCCCCCGGCTTCTGGCCGCCTCCGATGTGCTGGGCACCGGCTGGTTCGCCGCCGTGGCCGCACAGGCGGGCAAGCACCTCAGCGACGAGCGCCGCCTCGACGCTACCGGGCGAGACCGTCGCGGTCGTCCCGTGATGGTGCGGTCGGCTCGTACAGCGTGCTGGCGGCCAGGCAGCTCGGCACCGAACGCATCATCGCGGCGAGCCACCACGAGCGCCGCCCGTGGTTGTCGTTGAGGGCGGCCACGACGGCCTCGAGGGTGACGACGGCCGGCTTGTCGCGGAGGTCGGGAACCTGATCGGTGATCTCGCGATAGACGGTCTCGAATGCGGCCCAGTCGGCTTTCCTGTCGCCGGCCGGCGCCGGCATGGTGGCCTCGGGCAGGTCGCGCCCGTCGCGGTTGCGCTCTTGGGTCAGGGCGACGAATCCGGCGGTCAGCAGGGAGCGGGCGTCCAGGGTGGCGCCGCTGTAGTAGGTGCCGAGGATACAGAAGTACGCCTGCTCGATGACGTCGATCGTGGTGGGTGTCTCTGCCCCGGGCGCCGTTTGGGGACGGTAGCAGACCGTACTGGCTGCCGTGCTCGCCTCGCTGCGCGGTGGCGTCGGTGCTGTGCAGGCCGCCGCCAGGAGGAGCTGGGGCGGCGACCTGCGGTCAGGCAGCAGACGGCGGTTTACCCCTCTCGTGAGGGGTAGAGCGCAGGTCATCAGGAATGCACACATGCGGGGGGCCGGCCGAAAATCTCCTGCCTCGCGCTCGATCTCTCGTCGTGCGAAAGGGGCGAGGCGCACACACGCGTTCGCCGTTTCATATCCCGTCTCTCAGAGAAACCGCATCCGAGGGTGGGAGTCATCATGAAAGCCGTGGTCTATGAAGGCCTTCGACAGGTGAGCGTCAAGAACATTCCTGACGCTCGCATCGAGCGGCACACCGACGTGCTCGTCCGTGTCACCACGTCCAACATCTGTGGCTCCGACCTGCACATGTATGAAGGCCGAACCAGCTTCGAGCCGGGCCGGGTCTTCGGTCACGAGAACCTCGGCGAGGTCATCGAGATCGGTGATGCCGTCGACCGGGTCCGGGTGGGCGATTGGGTCTGCCTGCCGTTCAACGTCTCCTGCGGTTTCTGCGCGAACTGCGAGAGGGGCCTGACCGCCTTCTGCCTCACCACCAACCCCGCCCCCGGCAAGGTCGGCGCTGCGTACGGGTACGCCGACATGGGCCCCTACAGCGGCGGCCAGGCCGAACTGCTGCGCGTGCCGTACGGCGACTTCAACTGCCTGGTCCTGCCCGAGGACGCGAGGGAGCGGCAGAGCGACTACGTCATGCTCGCCGACGTGTGGCCCACCGGGTGGCACGCGACCGAGCTCGCCTGCGTGCAGCCGGGTGACACCGTCGTGATCTATGGCGCCGGCCCGGTCGGCCTGATGGCCGCCTACTCCGCGATACTCAAGCACGCGAGCGGGGTGATGGTCATCGATCACCATCCCGATCGGCTGGCCAAGGCGGAGGAGATCGGAGCGATTCTGATCGACGATTCCCAGGCCTCACCGGTCGAGCAGGTGCTGGAGCTCACCGAAGGGCTGGGCGCAGACCGCGGCTGCGAGTGCGTGGGCTTCCAGGCGCATGACACGGTCGGCATGGAGCATCCCAACATGACGCTGAACAACCTGGTCAGGTCAGTCAAGGCGACCGGGAGCATCGCCGTCGTCGGCCTCTTCGTCGCGCGGGACCCGGCCGGCGAGGACGAGCTGTACAAGCGCGGAACGGTGGCCATCGACTACGGGACCTTCTGGTACAAGGGCCAGACGATGAGCACCGGACAGTGCAACGTCAAGAACTACAATCGCCAGCTTCTGTCCCTCATCCATGACGGAGGCGCCCGGCCGTCCTGGATCCTCTCCCACGAACTTGAGCTCGACGACGCGCCCGAGGCGTTCATGCATTTCGGCGCGAGAGACGAGGGCTGGACCAAGGTGGCCCTGCACCCGAACAAGACGAGCTGAACTACATGCCGCACGCGGTCTTCCGCGACGCGGCGGTCGATGCCGTGACAGGGTTCGGCTCGCTGTCGGCGGTTGGTTAGCCATCAGACGAAAGGAACGTAGGAGCTTTGATGTCGTGCAGGCGCCCGCGCAGGTCTTCGGCGTTGAGCCCGGTGGCGGGCGCCGGTGTGGTCCTTGGGGCCGTCGGCCATCCAGAGCCTTGACGGGGCCCGGCCGAGCGCCGGCCCGCTCATCAGTCCGGCCGGCGCGGGGCTCAGGGGTTGTCCGCATCGTGCTCGGTCGATGCGGGCACGCTGGGCACGTTTGCCGATCGACCCGAGCGCGAAGCGATACGCCCCCAAAGCCCTCACCAGACCACCGACCAGCAGTGCTTCCAGGTACGACATAACGCCACGCAGGCCACGCCACGCCTCTTCGGTCATTTTCTCCACCGTCAATGCGCCGCAGGACTCCACCGCAGCCTCCTCAGGCGATCCCGCTGGTTCCCACTGTGGTGTCCTCCCGGGTCGCGGCGTAGCGGGCGCCCACGCTCGCGCGGCCGGGACGGCGCCGCCCCGCTGACCGTGCCGGTCCCTGGCCGGCGCTGGGGGCCTGGAGGAGCACGGGCCGTTTCGCCTCAGTCGCCGTCCGCACGCCTGCGGAGGTGGTCGGCGATCCTGGCGCCGACCTCGCCGATGGGACGCGGAACGGAGGAGGCGGGGCTGGCCTCGAAGGACGCCTCGTCGAGCAGGTCCTTGACCATCTGCAGGGCGATGCGGCGCCGGTTCGGGGTGCCTTCGCGCAGGGCGGCGGCCAGCTTCTGCACCTGGTCCTTCTTGACCCTGGCCGGGTAGGGCGGCTCGTGCTCGTCCACGACGCATTCGACGATGGCCGGGCCGTCCCAGGCCAGCGCCTCACGAAGGCCTTCGCGGCAACGCTCGGGGTCCTCGATGCGCATTCCGCGGGCGCCACAAGCCTCGGCGAACTTCACGAAGTCCATCCTGGCCATGTCCACGCCGTACTCGGGGTTGCCGAGGAACACCATCTGCTCCCACTTGATCAGGCCGAGGGTGTTGTTCTTGAACACGACGACCTTGACCGGTAGTTCGTGCTGGACGCAGGTGAGGAAGTCGCCGAGCTGCATGGTCAGTGACCCGTCGCCGGTGAAGGCGACCACCTGGCGGCCGGGGTAGGCCACCTGGGCGCCGATGGCGTATGGGAGGGCGGCGGCCATGGAGCAGTTGGTGCCGCTGAAGGAGAACATCTGGTCGCGACGGGTTCTGATGAAACGCGCCGCCCACGTCGTGACGGTGCCGGAGTCGCCGCAGACGATCGCGTCGTCGGCGAGTGCGTCGTTCAGCGCCCAGGCCGGCACCTGCGGGTGCATCGGGATGTCCGTGCCGGTGCCGCGCTCGGCCATCAGGTCCCACCAGGCACGCATGCCGTCCTGCGCCTTCCGCAGGAAGCGGCGGTCCTCGTTGCGGTCGAGCCGGGGGGACAGCGCGCGCAGGGTGGCCGCGGCGTCACCGGCCAGGCCCACGTCGACCGGGTGGCGCAGGCCGATGCGTTCGGGCTTGTCGTCGATCTGTACGCACACGGCCTGCCCGGGCGCAGGGTAGTACTCGATGTAGGGCATGGTGGACCCGACGATCAGCAGCGCGTCGCATTCCTCCAGCGCCTCCTCCGAGGGCCGGGAGCCGACCAGCGCGATCGGGCCGGTGGTGTACGGGCTGTCGTCCGGCACGCAGTCCTTGCCGAGCTGGGCTTTGACGATGGGCGCGCCGAGCTTGTCGGCGACCTCCTCGAGTTCGGCGCGGGCGCCCCGGGCGCCCGCGCCGGCCAGGATCGCGACCTTCGTCCGCCCCGACAGCGCCCGCGCCGCGTTCTCGATCAGCGCAGGCTCGGGAACGCGCACCGGCGGCTGGTACCCGGCGCTGGTGTGACCGGGCACGTTGCGCTGGAACCGCGACCCCGAATCGGCCGGCGCGGCCTGGATGTCGATGGGGAAAGCGATGTGGGCGGGTGCCCGCTGGGCGAGGGCGGTGCGGCAGGCGTAGTCGACGACGTTCGTGACGTGCTGCGGCCCCATGATCCGCTGGTTGTAGACCGCGATGTCGTTGACCAGGTAGTCGATGTTGACGTCCTGGAGGTAGGAGGTGCCGATCAGGTCGTGGTAGGTCATGCCGGTGATCGCCAGCAACGGCGCCTGCTCCACCTTGGCGTCCAGCATGCCGTTCATCAGGTGGATCGCGCCGGGCCCGGACGTGGAGAAGCACACGCCCAGCTTGCCGGTGAACTTCGCGTACCCGACCGCGGCCATCGCCGCGATCTCCTCGTGGCGTACGTGGACGTAGGAGATCTCGGGATGCCTCTTGCGCAGGGCGTCCATGAACCCGTTGATGCCGTCGCCGGGCAAACCGAAGATCACCTCGACGCCCCACTCGCGCAGGCGGTCGACGAGGACGTCCGATGCGGTGTGATCGGTCATCTCGAATCCCTCTCACGTCGTAGTGCGTAGGCCAGGCCGGCGGCCGCGGTCACGCCGACCGCGGCCAGGCCCAGCCGGGCCTTCGGCGCCTCGCTGCGGCAGGCGTCCTCGGGGCGGCCGGGTGGCCCGCCCGGGCCGTGCTCGGTGGCCAGCCGCAGGACCTGGGCCAGGTGCAGGGCCCGCCGATCGGTGCCGCCGGCGATCTGCTCGCGGCAGCTGAACCCGTCGGCGACGATGACCGTCCCGTCGTCGGCGTCGCGTACGGCGGGCAGGATCACCCGCTCCCCGGCCGCCATCGACACCTCGTGCCTGCGGCCACGCTCGTAGCCGAAACTGCCGGCCAGGCCGCAACATCCGGAGTCGGGGACGTGCACGTCCAGACCCATGGCGGCCAGGAGGTCGCGTTCGGAATCGTGGGTCAGCACCGCCTTCTGATGGCAGTGCACCTGGACCAGCGCGCGACGCTCCAGCCGCGGTGGTTCGTAGCCGGCCTCGGAGAGGAACTCCCCCAGCGTGCGGGTCTGCGCGGCCAGCCGGCGGGCGTCGGCGTCGCCGGGGAACAGGTTCACGAGCTCGTCGCGGAACACCGCCAGGCAGCTCGGCTCCAGCCCGACCAGGCGGACGCCGTCGCGGATCGGCTCGCGCAGCTCGTCCAGGATCCGGCGCAACCATCGCCGGGCGGTCGGCAACATCCCGTAGTCGTACAGCGGGCGACCGCAGCACAGCCGTCGCCCGGGCAGCCGTACCCGGTAACCGGCGCCCTCCAGGACCGTGACGGCCGCGAGACCGATGTCGGGGGCGAAGTGATCGGTGAACGTGTCCGGCCACAGCAGCACCTCGGGCCGGCCGCCTCCGGGCGCTTCGTGCTCGGCGAACAGGCGGCGGAAGGTGCGGGCCGCCAGCGTGGGCGCCCGGCGCTCCGGCGCCACCCCGGCCAGCAACCTGGCCGTCCGCCCCAGCACCGGGGCGGCGAGCGCGGTGTTCGCCACGCCGGGCAGGCGGGAGGCGGCCCGCGCCCACAGCGGGATCAGCCCGAGCGCGTACGCCTGCCGGGGCCGCGGGCGCCCGCGGTAGTGGTGCGCGAGGAACTCGGCCTTGTAGGTGGCCATGTCGACCGAGACCGGGCAGTCGCCCTTGCAACCCTTGCACGACAGGCACAGCTCCAGCGCCCGCTTCACGTTCGGGTCCCGCCAGCCCTTGCCGCGGAGTTGCCCGCTCATCATCTCGAACAGCAGCCTGGCCCTGCCGCGCGTGGTGTGCTCCTCCTCCCGCGTCACCATGAAGCTCGGGCACATCGTGCCGCCCGACGTACGCCGGCACTTGCCGATCCCGAAGCAGCGGTTCACCGCGTCGGCGAAGCCGTGCTCGTCCTCGGGGTAGGCGAAGTACGTCTCGACCTGCCGGGGCTCGTAGTCGGTGCCGAGCCGCAGATTCTGCACGGGGTTGTAGGGCGCGACGACCTTGCCGGGATTCATCCGCCCGTCCGGGTCGAAGACCGCCTTGAACTCGGCGAACGCCCCCACCAGCTCGGGGCCGAACATCTTGACCAGCTGGTTGGCGCGCAGCTGCCCGTCGCCGTGCTCCCCTGACAGCGACCCGCCGTACCGCACGACCAGGTCGCCCGCCTCGGCCAGGAACGCCTCGAAGTTCGCTATGCCATCGGCCGTCTGAAGGTCCAGGTCGAGGCGGTTGTGCAGGCATCCCTGGCCGAAGTGGCCGAACAGCACCGTGTGGTAGCCGTGCCGCCGCACCAGGTCGCAGTACTCGCGGATGTAGTCGCCGAGCCGCTCGGGTGGCAGCGCGGCATCCTCCCAGCCGGCCAGGCCGGCGTGCTGTCCGGGGATCCGGGTGTACTCGATCGCGCTGCGCCGGACCTCCCAGACGTCCCGCTGGCCCGCCTCGTCCTCGAAGACCTTCGGCGTCCCCGCACCGGTACGGGCCTTCGCGGCCTCGACCAGCGCGTTGGCCTCGCGCTGCGACCCGGCGCCGTACTCGGCGAGCAGCCATGCCGAGCCATCGGGCAACTCGTCCATGCCCGGTACGTGCTCCCCGTGCCTGTCCAGGTTGCCCAGGACGCCGGCGTCGAAGCACTCCAGCCCGATCAGCCCCTCGCCGCCCAGCAGCTCCGGCACATGGTCGGCGGCCGTCGCCGCGTCCTGGTAACCGATCACCAGCAGCGAGTGGTGCGGCGGATCCGGCAGCAGCCGCACCGTCGCCGCGGTCACCAGGACACACGTGGACTCGCTGCCGACCAGCGCCTTGGCCAGATCGAAGCCGCGCTCGGGCAGCAGGTCGTCCAGGTTGTATCCAGAGACCCGCCGCGGCAGATCCGGGTAGCCCTCCCGGATCGCGCCGGCGTAGCGGTCGCGCAGCCGCAGCAGCGCCGCGTAGATCTCCGCCTGCCGCCCACCGGCCTCGAGGACCTGCCCGAGCCGTACGTCGTCGGTGACGCCCACCGTGATGTGGGTGCCGTCGTACGTCATGACCTCCAGCGAGATGACGTTGTCGACGGTCTTGCCGCCCATGACCGAATGGGTGCCGCAGGAGTTGTTGCCGATCATCCCGCCGAGCGTGCAGCGATCGTGCGTGGCCGGATCGGGCGCGAACGTCAACCCGTGCCGTCCGGCCGCCTCCCTGAGCCGATCGCAGATCACCCCTGGCTGGACGCGGGCTGTCCGCCCGTGAGGGTCCAGCTCCAGGATCCGGTTCATGTACTTCGAGAAATCGAAGACCACGGCCGCGTTCACGCTCTGGCCGGCGAGCCCGGTGCCGCATCCCCGCCCCAACACCGGCGCCTCGTACGCCCGGCAGACCTCCAGCGCCGCAGCGACATCGTCCTCGTGCCGCGGGATCACCACCCCTACCGGCACCTGCCGGTAGATCGAGGCGTCATTGGCGTACAGCGCCCGGCCACCCGGGTCGAACCGCACCTCACCGGCGACCGCCCGCCGCAGATCACGGGCCAGCCGGCCACGATCCACCAGCTCAACGGGCTGATGCCGCCTGTGCCGCGTGCTCGTCACAGCCAGACGCCATGCCCGGGGAGGGAGCCGCCAAACCCGACGCATGTCGTTCCCACCAGCCGGTCTGCCTGCACGAACAGGTCCTGAGCCGGGTGAGTGGCCGTAGGCGATCAGTGATCGGGTGGCGGGCCGGCCGGTGGCGTCCGGTGAGGGCTTGAAGGAGCGCCGCAGGTTCTCCGGTTCGGCGGTGCTGCTGGATGCGGTCGCCACTCAGGACACCATCGCCCAGGTGATCGCTGCGATCCGCCGGTGGCCCGCCAAGTGTCTGGGACCGCCGCGCTCGTTGCGGCGCACTGTCATGCCCACGACTACGCCCATGCGGGCAAGCCGAAGATCGCCTGGGACGATGAGGAGGCCAAGGCCTGTACTAGCCGACCCCAACCTCGTCAGCTGATTCCACCGGCCCGTCTCCATGCGTGTGCTGCCGGCGGGACCGCAGCACAGCGAGGGCGGCTGTGGGATCGTCGGCGAACAAGCGGATCGCGCGGGCCTCCGCGCGGCTGCCGAGGGGCCGGACGACCGTGACCGGCTCGGTCAGCTCCAGGATCAGGTTGGTCTGGGACGCCACCGCCACGGCCAGCCGATCGCCGTCCACCTTGACCGTGCCGCTCTCGTTGAAGCTGCGGATGGGCCGCACTCCGGCAATCCGCTCCCGCGGGACACGCAGGTCGAAGAACGCGCCGTAGCGGATGCGCACCTCGTCGTCCGAGACGACATGCGGACGCGTGACGCAGGCCGCGATGACCGCGAGCACGATCAGGACCGCGTAGGCGTCGGCGACCAAGACCGCGGCGCGCAGGCCGACAGGCGCACCGAACGCCCGCAGCAGAACGTCCGCGCCCACCAGCTCAACGACCATCGCGCCCAGCAAGATCATCATCGTGAGGGTCTGCGCGCGGGCGTAGGAAACGGGGGTGGCACCGTCGGGCACACCGTGGCGGCGACGGGCGACCCACAAGGCAAGGCTGATCACTCCCCTCAGGTCGAACCCCACGATCCGCCGCACCTGCTCGGGAACCAGCTGCTCATAGGCGGCGCGCAACGCCGTCCAACGGTCCGCACCGCCCCGGCGCGCGGCTCGGAACAGCCGGTACGCGGTCACTGCCTCCAGAACGAGCACCGCGACGACGGCCGCCTCGGCCACCGCGACCACGGGGAGCGGCAGCGACACACCGGACACGAACAGGACCGCGAGCAACAGCTCTGCGGGGACAACGGCGAACAGCGCGGCACGCGCGACCCTCAACATCACCCTCGCTCTTTCAACTGTGTGACGAGCAGCTGGAAGACCTCGGCCTGAGCGGCGGGCAGTTCCCGCAGCAGCGCCTCCTGCCACTGGCCGGTGCCGGGGTCGTCGAGGCTCGCGATCATCACCGAGACCATTTCGTCGGGAAGGTGGGCCGCGAGGTCACGCGCGACCACGGCGACGCGCGGATCATCGGGGTCCGCGTCGGCGAGTTCATCCAGCCGAGCGATGAGGACATGCCCTCGCGCGTACGCCTCAGGCTCGGTGAGAGGCCGCAACAGATCGGCCAACTCGGTTCGGCCCGCTGATTCACTCACAGTGGCGGCCAGGGTCAGCAGTTCGCGGTCGAATTCGGCGAACGTCGAGCTTCCGGTGGGAAGGCCGCGTAGCACCTCCGCCATCTCGGGCGACACCGTCGAGTCGGGATGCAGGTCCGCCTCCGCCAGCAGAGCCGCCAGCCGGGCCCTTCTGTCGGCGATCGCCGCCTGCTCCCTGGCCAGGTCGGCGTCCAGCTCAACAAGCATCTCCCGCAGCTCCCGGCCCTGATCGTCGGCCAGGACGTCGCGGACCTCGTCGAGAGACAGGCCCAGTTCGGCCAGTCGCCGCACGCGGGCGAGCTCCACCGCGTCGCGCAGCCGGTACTCACGGTAGCCGTTGGCCAGCCGTTCGGGCTCGGGGAGAAGCCCCAGATGGTGGTAGTGGCGTACGGTCCGGGTGGACACCCCGGCCAGAGTCGCGAGCTCGCTGATCCTCATGCGCTCAGTAGATACGTTGACGTTACGTCAAGGTCAAGCGCAGCGATCTTTCCATCCCTCGAAGCGGCAGGCAACACCTACGAACGCAGGCCGGCGTGTGCACCCGGCCAGTAGACGCCGGTCAGCGGGCCAATGCCACCAGGACGACGAGTGAGAACGACGGCGTGGCCATCCCCGCCCGTTCCTCGCCCTGCGTACGCGAGGTCGCGAGTGTCCCCCTGCAGATGGGGAACCACCTCGCGATAGATTATGACTGACTGGTCAGTCATAATCGCATCATGCCCAAGAGAACGGATCGGACGGCGCGCCGGCAGGAGATCCTCGACGCCGCCGTACGCGTGTTCGCCCGCAAAGGATTCGCCACCTCCCGCATCGAGGACGTGGCAGCCGCGGCCGGCATCGCCAAAGGCACCGTCTACCTGTACTTCGACAGCCGGGAGGCCCTGCTGGCGGCCGCGTTCGAGGACTACGCGGCCCGCTCTGCCGCCCTGCTGACCGACCTCGGCGCCGGGCCCCCGCTGGAGCGGCTGGCCCGGCTGGTGCGCGGGGCGGCGGAGATGCTCGCCGCTCACCCGGATCACGCACGCGTCCTGCTGGACGTCTGGGCATCGGCGCCGATCCGCACGCAATCCGCGACCTCGCCGCTGGACATGGCCAGGGTCTACAGCGACGTCCGCCAGGCCGTCACCGGACTACTGCGCGAGGCCGAGGCACAGGGCGTACTGCGGCCGGGAGTGGACGAACGACATGCGGCGGTGATCGTGGGAGCGATCGAGGGTTGCCTGCTGCAGTGGCTGGTCGACCCGCGACTGCCGCTCACCGAACTGGCGGACACGATCGCCGACGTGTGCGTCGCGGGGGTCCGCGCATGAACCTCATCGACCGCATGATCGCCCCGAACGCCACCCGCGCCGAGGTCGTCGCGGGCTTCGGCGCGGCCTTCGCCGGCGCAGCAGTCGCCTTGCTCCTGGCCTTGCTCGGCAGCCTTCCCGCCCTGCCCGCGACGGTCGTCACAGTGATCGCCTTCGACCTGTACGGCGGCGCCGTCGTCAACGCCACCTCCGCCGCCAAACGCCACTACCACCGCCCTGGCCGCACCGCCGGGCACCACCTCACATTCGTGGCACTCCACCTTCAGCCGTTCTTGCTGGCATGGCTGGTGGCCGGCTTCTCCTGGTCTGCTGCCGTCGTCGTCTACGGCACCACGCTGGCTGGAGCGGTCGCGGTCACCCTGGCCCCGGCCGCCCTGAGAAGACCGGTGGCCTTCGCCGCGACGGCTTTCGGGCTCATCCCCGTCACCGGCCTGATCAGCGTGCCGCCGGAACTCGCCTGGTTCGCACCTCTTCTGCTTATCAAGCTGTTGCTCGCCCACCTCCTCCCCGAACAAGCCACCTACGAGCCGAACGAAGGGAATGGTCCGGCATAGCGCGGGCGACGGTGCCGATCGACGATGAACAGGAGGCCTGGCGCGGATTGACGTGGCTTGGTGCCGTCCTGGCCACGTCCGCGAATCCAGCCCTGGTCGCAGAATCTCCGCAGCTGACTGCGGGGAGTCGGGTGTTTACGAAGGAGCCCTCGGGCGATCCGCTGCCAGGCATGGTGGTCGATCGCGGCGAAGGTCTTCTTCGACACGCCATGGCGGAAGTGGTTCGCCCACCCGGCCGGCATCCGGTTCAAGCTCGCCACGAGCGTGCCCAGACTCTGGTTGAGGGTGTGTCTGTAGGTCCGTTCCGAGATCCGGTCCTTGATCGCCTGAATGGCCTTCCGGGACGGTCTGGTGTAGACGACGAGCTTGGTCGTGCCGCGTTTCCGCCGGCGGCGGATGTGCTGACCGAGGAAGTCGAACCCATCGTCGATGTGGACCACGCGGGTCTTGTCCGCCGACAGACGCAGGCCAAGCCGAGCATGAACTCGGCGATCGCGGCTCGGCTGGTGTGCTTTCTGGCTTCAGACGTTGCGACCGGCGTTCTCGATAGCCCCTACGCGGCACGCGTCCGAGCTGGAGCCGAGGCAGACCACGAGGATCGCCACGAGGCAGCGGAGTATCGCACCGTCGGTGCGCCACTTGACTGGCTCGACGGCACCGGAAAAGTCGAGATGGCGCTGGCGGTAAGCCATCTGACGGCAGGTGGCCGAACACCAGTGAGCGACTCCCGGCTCCCTGCGCTCCGAGGTAGGGCGGAGCGGAGCACCTCTCGCAGAGGAATCCGGCCAGGGTGCGACGTAACACGTCCTGGGGTGTCCGACTACGGCCGCGAGGCGGTCCGGTTGAGGGCCTGCCCTCGAAGTCCGGTGCGATCCCCGCGGGTGCGCCCTCGGGAAGCCTCAAGAGCGACCTAGCACCCCCTAAGGTGAATCATGGTGCTGCGTCCTGAACGTCTTGAGCCGGGAAGTCGCGCAGCGTGCGGGCCGATGTGGCGAGCAGGGGCAGGGGGGCGATGACGTAGAGGGCGGCGAGCGCCCACATGGCCGCCCGGATCCCGAACGACGAGGTCAGAAGGCCGGCGGTTGCCGCGCCGAGCGGGACGGTGCCGAACACGAAGAACCGCGACGCTGCGGTGACCCGGCCGAGCAGGTGCGCGGGAACGAAGTTGCCGCGGAACGTCATGGTCATCACGCTCGACATCGTGGCTCCGGCCAGCACCACGAAAGAGCCCACCGCGAACAGCGCCAGACGCCAGCCGTGGCCGCCAAGCGGTAGCAAGAGAACGAAAGGGGCGGCTACGACGGTCGCCACCAGGTAGGTACGGGCACTACCGAAGCGCCGGGACGCACGCGAGGCGAGTACGGCACCGAGGATGCTGCCGAGGCTGCCCACGCCGATCACCAGGCCAGCGGTTCCCGGTGCAACACCTTCGGTGCGCACCAGGAAAACGACCCGCAGTGCCGTGATGCCCAGCATCGCGAAGTTGGTCACCGTCGCCACCACCAAGATGGCCTGCAGAAGGCGTCCGCGGATGATGAACCGAAGGCCCTCCCCCACCTGGCGCAGCATGCCCGGGTAACCGCCTGCGGCGGGGCGCGGCTCCGGCTCGGTCCGCAGGCCGAGCAGACAGGCCGCCGACACCATGAAGGTGACGGAGTCAACGAGGATCCCGCTGACCGGGCCAGCCGCCTGGGCCAGCAGCCCGCCGAGACCCGGTCCGAGGACCCTGGCGACCGATGCGCTGGTCTGGAGCTTGGAGGTGGCCTCGAGAAGGTCTTCCGCAGAGACGAGCTGGGGCAGGAAGGCGTTGGACGCCACGTCGAAGAAGACACCCGCGGTCCCCGCGAGCAACGCGGCCACCAGCAGCATGGTTGGGGTCAGCACGTTGGTCCAGGCGGCGATGGGGATGGTGACGAGTACCACCGCCGAAGCGAAGTCGGCGATCAGGAGTGTGCGTCGGCGCGGCCATCGATCGACCCAGACACCGGCCGGAAGTCCAATCAGGAGCCACGGCAGCCAGCCGGCGGCCGTAAGCAGGGCGACCATGGCGGGGCTGGCGTGCAAGGTCGAGACAGCTACGAGCGGGAGCGCCACCGTCGTGATCGAGGAGCCGACTGCGCTGATGGACCGCCCGAGCCACAGCAGGGCGTAGTTCCGCGTCCGCAGCAGCCCGCCCACCGGCCTGTCCCGTGATGTGGATCTGCGCTCCTCCGCGGGAGCCGCATCAGAGCCCATACGGATCGTCCCCTCGAAGGCGCACCGCCGCCAGACACGGCGTCACGCTTCCGCTCGCGTCTCAATCGGCGGACCAGCCTGCCACAACTAGATCACAACGAGAGATACGCGGCGGACCACCGCCGAGGAAGGCCGGGATCACCGTTTGGCGGAACGCACTCAGACTTCAAAGAGAATCGCTCAGCCTTCGCTGCGACACAACATTTCAGGAGTTTCCGCGCCGAACCTGACCTGCGGGTGGCCGAACATACTGGTCGGCGAGACAGACAACATGCAGCGAGGCGGAGACTGGGTGACCATCGCCGCCTCCGTCGTGGGTGGGGCAGGCCCCGCTTCAGCGGAAGCGTTCCCACTCCCGCCAGCGAGCGGCGAGCTGGGCGCGGCTGGTGCGGCCGGTCTCATCCAGGACCCGGCTCACGTGCTTCTTGACGGTATCGACGCCGACGAACAGGCGATCGGCGATCCGCCGGTTGCTCAGGCCTTGGGCGGCGAGCCGGGCGACCTCCCATTCCCGGGGAGTCAGGCTCCAGCTGGCACGCAAGGCCATCTGCTCGCGGTTTCGCACAAGCTGGTCGACGGCCAGCGGGGCGAGATGCCGCCGCAGCGCTCGCAGCACTGCCAGATCGCGGGCGGGCGCTCGTGGGCTGCCGCGGACCGCCATCCCGACGTAAAGCACCCCGTCCAACCTGGCAATATCCATAGGATGGAAGATCCAACCGCTCGGACCACCGCCACGTACGACCGCATCGCTCGAGTCTTCGCCTCCCGCTCCGAGAACCTCGACTCCGCGTTCCGCGCCTTTCGAGCGCGCTTCGCTGCCGCGCTGCCCGCCGGAGGACGCGTCGCCGACCTAGGATGCGGCCCGGGAAGAGACGCGGCCTGGTTCCGAGAGCAGGGGCTCTCCCCGGTAGGAGTGGACCGCTCGGCCGCCATGGCCGCACTGGCCGCCGATCGCGGCGTTCACGTGGCTCTGGGCGATCTACGCCGGCCCCCACTGGCTCCCGGCTCGCTGGCCGGGCTGTGGTCGGTCGCGGCCCTCCTGCACGTACCGGCCGCCGAGACCGTCCCCACGCTGCGCGCCTGGCACGCAGCCCTGCGCCCTGGAGGTGTGCTCGGGCTGAGCACTTCGACCGGCGACGGCGAGGCCTGGGAGCCGGTCCCGCACGACGAAGGGCTGCTGCGCTGGTTCGTACACCGCAAACCGCGCACGCTGCTCGCGGTCCTCGCCGACATCGGCTTCGAGGTTCGCGAGCACGCCGAGACTGCCACCCACCGCACGTGGCTCAGCGTGCTCGCGATCCGCCGCGAGGTTTGAACCACCCGCCTGTCGCTGCCCGCGCTCACTTGACAGTGCAAATCGGCAAGGGGCGGCAGCGTGCGCACTACGCTGCTCGACGACTGCAGCTACGTCACCCTGCTCAAGCTCCACCTGGCCCGCGCCGGGCTACACTGCCGAGCCACTGTTCCCCGCCGCCCACCGCGCCTGCGCGCACCCAGTGCATCAATGCTCCCCACTGCGATCCGGCCAAGAACGGTTGGAGCAGATTCCGCTCTCTTCACCGACCCGGCATCATGATCGGGTGGACAGACTCCTAGTGCTGGTGAACGGCCTACCTGGGTCCGGAAAGTCGACCTTGGGCAGAGCCCTGGCCGCGCAATTGGGCGCGCGACTGCTGTCGAAGGATTCCGTAAAGGAGGCGTTGGAATCGTGCGTGGATGACGTCGCGTCCATCCCGGGGTTCGGCGGCATCGCCATGGAAACGGTATGGGCACTGGCGCGTGCTGTCACGGGAAGCGTGGTAGTTGACTCGTGGTGGTTTCGGCCGCGTGACCTGCTGCACGCGAAGGCTGGGATCGAGAGCACGCGAGCCGACCGGGCCGTGGAAGTCTGGTGCGATGTGCCCGCCGAGGTCGCCAGGGAACGTTTCGCAAGTCGACGGCGGAGCGCCGTTTACCAGGACGAGCGGCGCCTGGCTGACGATTGGCAGACGTGGGCGGCGAAGGCTGAGCCGCTGGGCCTCATACCCACCATTATGGTCGACACAAGCCGGCCCGTTGATTGTGTCTGGTTGGCAGCGCAGATCAACCATCACGCGACGCGGCAGGACCCCAGCGGCTGCCCTCATGATCGGTAAAGCTCTCATCTCGAAGTCCAACTACTCCGATCGAGCTTCACTCTCCCCTTCTCGCCCCTAAGACGGCCGCCAGAGCCGCCGGGCGGCCGCCCTGCTCGCCGCCGGCGTCCCCGCCTATGAGGACCCCGCCTATGAGGACCCCGCCACCACACGGTTGCTTCACGAGGCAGCCGTCGGCGACACCATCGGCATCGCCGACGCCACCCGCCTGTTCCGCTCGGTCGCCGACGTTCTCGCCCTACGCCCGGTGCTCATCCGCCGGGGCCTGCACCTGCGCGTCGAGTCCGGCCTGCTGTCGGGGATGGACCTGGCCAGCGACCCCGGTACCAAGATGATGGTCTCCGTCCTGGCTGTCGTGCTGGAGTTCCAGCGCGACATGATCAGCGAGAACACCCGCGAGGGTGTCGCTGCCGCCGAGGCGGCTGGCAAGACCCTGGGCCGCCCCGCCGCCCCGCCGCCCTCGACCCGAGCACGGCGACCGCCATCGTGGCTGCCTACCCCGGGGCGCCGCCGTCAAGGCCCTGGCCCGGCAGCACCGCGTCGCCCCCAAGACCATCCGCCGCGTTCTCGACGCCGCCGGCGCCCGCTACCTGTCTGGCCCGCTCGGCATGCCCCCGATCCGCCCCGGCGAGCTGGACGATGTGCTCGTCTCATAAGTGGACGTGGTCCTCGACGTGCCCGGACGACTCGCCGATCTCTGCGCATCGCTGGGGACGAGGTCGTCCGCCTGGCCCTCGTCGCAGGACTGGACATCCGCCGCAGCCCCGGCTATTCGGTCCGCATAGTGGCCCCGCTTGCCCTTCACCGCGCCACGCTGGAGCAAAGCGCTGCCGCTACCAACAGCGCCGGCCCGGCTGAGCGCAAGGCGCACCGGGTGTACGCCGCCCGCGTCGCAGCCGCCGAGGCCGCCCAGCCGCACAGGCCGTGACCTGCGATAATCCTTCGGCGAGACACACCCGAACGGAAATTCACGGCAAGCCGCTGAACTCCGCTCTGCTGACGGGACTTTTCGGGCTCATCGCAGAAGAGGGTGTAGTCGGGGTCCGTGGGTTCTCGAGGTCGCCCGCACGGATTTCACGCTCGGCTGCACTCCTATCCGAGCGCGACGAGACGTGCGCCGGGGAACGACCTATGCACCGTCGTTGCCATCGCGCAGGGAATGGATCATGCTCCGCAGGATCCGGAACGCGTCTGACTGCTCGGTCTCGGTCATGCCGGCCAGCATTCTGACCTCGACGGACCGGACCGCTACGGTGGCCTTCTCGAGGCTCCGTCGGCCGCGAGGCGTGAGCCGCGTGGGAAGAACCTTCCCAACGGGTGCCTCCGCGGGCCTGGTCACGTAGCCGTCTCGTTCCAGGGCGTGGAGCAGCACGTTCATCGTCTGCCGGGTCACGAATGCGCCCCGCGCGAGCTCGGAGTTCGACAAGCCTGGTCGTTGAGCCAGCAGCTCGAGGCAGGAGTAGTGCGTCACGCTCATCCCGAGCGGCCGCAGCACCTCCTCCATGGCTGCGCGGAGGGCGCTCGACGCCTCTTTCAGCAGGTAGCCCAGTGATTTGTCCAGGTCGACGCCGACACCGTTTTGACTCATGTCAGCATTCTGACATAGATTAGCTCGTGTCAGAAAGCTGACATGAAGAGAAGGAGCATCACCATGCCCGCCACCGGCCCCGACTTCATCTCGCTCCAAGCGCGCGACCTCGACGCTTCGCAGGCGTTCTACGAGCAGTACCTCGGCCTCGTCCGCTCGCAGGCCGGACCTCCGCACGCCGTCGTCTTCGAGACGAAGCCGATCGCGTTCGCACTCCGCGACATCGTTCCCGGCACCGATCTCGCATCCGCTGCTCAGCCCGGCATCGGTGCCGCGATCTGGCTCCACGCCACAGACGTCCAGGCCATTCACGATGCTCTCGTCGCCGACGGTCACACCATCGTCTCCGCACCGATCGACGGCCCCTTCGGTCGGACATTCACCTTCGCCGACCCCGACGGCTACCAGATCACTCTCCACGACCGCGCCTGACAGGCCAAACGCCACCGGACGATCACCGGCCCCAAAGACCGCGGTTGCGCCCGAGGCTCGAGAATCCAGGCGACGTTTGTTTACCCCGGTGATCACCTGACCGGCTCTTCACACTTGGGGTGGACGGAGTGTGACGTCGAGCCGGGCGGTCATGGTTCAGCGCGTCGAGAGCAAGATAGAGGTCGAGGTCTCCCAAGGATGGAGGTTCCTACGCCGCCCATCCGGAAGACCTCGACGTGCACGACGCTACCGTCGGCGCGGGTTTCGCCTGCGCTGATCTGACCACCTTCTGCCGACTCGACGAACTCGGACTCGAGGTCACCGGTTACCGGTGCGGCGGCTGCGGGCACGTGTGGCGCCAGGACACCACCCGTGCCGCCGAGCCACGAGCGAAGCTCTCGCGCCGCGGGCTGCGGTGGGCACTGGAGGCAATCATGGTCCAGCACCTGACCGTGGCCCGAATCGCCGAAGGCCTCGCCGTTTCGTGGAACACCGCCAACGACGCGGTCCTGGCCGAGGGCAAGCAGGTCCTGATCAACGACGAGCATCGCTTCGACGGCGTCCACGTGATCGGGGTCGACGAGCACGTATGGCGACACAGCCGCCGCGGCGACAAGTACGTCACCGTGATCATCGACCTCACCGGGATCCGTGACGGCACCGGGCCGGCGCGGCTGCTGGACATAGTCGAGGGCCGCTCCAAGCAGGCGTTCAAGACCTGGCTGGCCGAACGACCCAAGGCTTGGCGCGACGGGGTCGAGGCCGTTGCGATGGACGGATTTACCGGCTTCAAGACCGCCACCGCCGAAGAGCTCCCTGACGCGGTCGCGGTGATGGACCCCTTCCACGTCGTGCGGCTGGCCGGTGAGGCGCTCAACCACACACCCTCGTCTGTGAAGAGCCACTTTTCGTTCGGATGCTCGTCATGCCCCGTCCTTCTGCCGGAGACGTGTCCCCCTCCTGCGCTACCGCGGCTGGCTCCCGTGACCGGGATCACGTGGAATTGGCGGCGTGAAGTGCCTGCGCGATGGGGGGTCGAGCAAGGCTCAGGAACCGGACACATGCAATGCGGGCGGCACCCTCATCGTCACCTTCGTCGTCGATGTCGTCTGGGTGCAGCTCTTCCTCGGTGGCTGGAGCGATCAAGCCGTGAGGCTGCGTCCGTCCTGGTAGCCGAGTGCTGCAGGTCCACTGATACAACCCGGTACGCAGCAGGGGGACGCAGAGAGCCGTAGTAAAAGATTATTGACATCATGTCTGCCCTGTTTTACCTTCAACCATGTAAAGCATTCTTTACATGGGAGGCGGGGGCATGTCCTCGGAAGAGAAACGGGCGTGGATCTACGCCGTCGTCGGTGTCGGCGTCGCGGCTGTGTACTTCGTCACCGTCCTGTCGCAGGTGCCGGGCGCCGACGTCGCACGGATCGCCTACGTGCAGCCGATGCTCGTCGCCATCGGCGCCGCGATCGGCCTCGGCATCGTCGTCGCCATCGTGGCCGCCATCGCCTCGCCGAAGGACGCCGGGCGGGCCGATGAGCGTGACCGCCAGATCCATCGGATGGGCGAGTACGTCGGGTTCTACGTCATGAGCATCGCCGCGCTCGTCCCGCTCGCCCTGGCCATGGCCGAGGCCGCGCACTTCTGGATCGCCAACGCGCTCTACCTGGCGTTCGTCCTGGCCACGGTCGCCTCGTCGGTCGTGAAGATCGTCCTGTACCGCCGGGGTTTCTGACCATGGGCAAGCCCACGAAGGTCACGAACTCGATCCGGGCCCTGCGGTTCGCCAACGGCGAGATGACGCAGGCGCAGCTGGCCGACCGCGTCGGGGTGACCCGGCAGACCATCATCGCCATCGAGCAGGGCCGCTACTCGCCGTCGCTGGAGATGGCCTTCCAGATAGCCCGCGTCTTCGGCGTACCGCTCGATGACGTCTTCCACTACCCAGAGGACTGATCGCCATGATCGCTATCGCCCGCGACAGCTACTGCTTACCGGCCCAGCTGCAACTCCGTGACGTCCCCGTCCCGGCCATCGGCGACGGCGACGTGCTCGTCCGCGTCGAGGCCGCCGGCGTCGACCAGGGCGTGTGGCACGTCGTCACCGGCCTGCCCTACGTGGTGCGCGCCGCCGGTTTCGGCCTGCGCCGGCCCAAGAACCCCGTGCCCGGCATGGACGTCGCCGGCCGCGTCGAGGCCGTGGGCGCCGGCGTCACCCGCTTCCGTCCCGGCGACGAGGTCTACGGCACCTGCGA
Source organism: Nonomuraea phyllanthi (assembly GCF_006334985.2). GTDB lineage: Bacteria > Actinomycetota > Actinomycetes > Streptosporangiales > Streptosporangiaceae > Nonomuraea > Nonomuraea phyllanthi. Next base: position 606,785 of record NZ_VDLX02000005.1, on the reverse strand, counting down.
CGGCGCCTACGCCGAGTACGCCCGCGCCTCCGAGGACAGGCTCGCCCCCAAACCGTCGACCCTGACCTTCGCCCAGGCCGCCACCGTGCCCGTCTCCGCCTGCACGGCCCTCCACGGGCTGCGCGACGCCGGCCGGCTCGCCGGCGGGCGGCGGGTCCTGGTCACCGGCGCCGGCGGCGGGGTCGGCAGCTTCGCCGTCCAGCTCGCCAAGGCGTACGGCGCGCACGTCACCGGCGTGTGCCGCACCGGCAAGACCGACCTGGTCGGCTCGCTCGGCGCCGACCACGTCATCGACCGCACCCGCGACGACTTCACCGCCGGGTCCGACCGTTACGACCTCATCCTCGACACGGCCGGCAACCGCCCCCTGACCCGGTTGCGCCGCGTCCTGACCCCTCGGGGCACGCTCGTCCTCGTCGGCGGCCCGGGGAACGGGCGCCTGGTCCAGGGCGCCGACCGCCTGATCAGGGCGATGCTGCTGTCGCCCTTCGTGGGCCAGCGCCTGACGGGCCTCATGTCCACCGAGTCCGCCGCCGACCTGAAGACCCTGACCACCCTCATCGACTCCGGCGCCCTCACCCCCGCCGTCGACCGCACCTACCCCCTCGCCCAGACCGCCGACGCCCTCGCCTACCTCAGGACCGGCGAACCCGCCGGCAAGGTCGCCATCACCCTCTGAGCGTTGCATGGCGGAGGCCCGCGCCACGCCTCCTAGATCGGGTCCAGCCGAGATATAGGTAAAACCGGCCATGAGTCGATCTTGATACCCGGTTCTGCAGGCCGGTGTGCGGTCAGCGGTCGACCGTGATCAGCTTGAGGGCGTCTTCCTTGTCCTTGTCGGATGGCAAGCTGTACCGCCGGGTGGTCTCCAGACGGGCGTGGCCAAGGATCTCGGCGACCACGACGAGGGCGGTCTTGCCGCGGACGAGCGTGGTGGCGAGTGTGTGGCGCAGGACGTGCGCGATGGTGGGATCGTCCAGTCCGGCGGTCTGGGCGATCTCTGCGATGATGCCGCCGGCGGCGCGGGCGCTCAGCCGTCCGCCCTTGGCGTTGAGGAACAGGGCTGGGTTGTCGCCAGCGTGGGGCCCGGTTGGGGCGGTCATCCAGCCAGAGCTGCAGCTCGCTGCGGAGCTTGGGGTGGATGCCGACCTCGCGGAACTCGCTGCCCTTGCCGCAGGCGCAGCTTGCCCTTGCGAGCCGACATCTGGACGTCGCCCGTGTCAAGGCGGACGACCTCGCTGATACGGGCGCCGGCGTAGTACGGGATCAGCGCGATGCACCGGCCCCCGGGCGACAGATGCGCCTCCACGGCGCGCAGCCAGCGGATGCGGGCGCGCTCGGCCAGCGCGCGCGGCGCGCTCTCGGGCAGGTCTTCGCGCCCGACGTCGGCCTTGCCCAGGCCCCGGCGGACGCAGAAGTCGTCCAGCGCGGTCAGGACGGAGTAGACGTAGACGCGGCCGCGCCGGGCCGGGCCGTCGCGCAACAGCCACATGCGGTAGTCGCGCACCGCCCAGTCGCGCGCCTGCCGGTCGGCGAGGGGATCGGCCGTGTAGGTGGCGGCGTGATCGGCCAGCCAGGACAGGAACATCTACTTCCGAGATTGAGTCGATCTCGGAAGTATGGGCAAGGTGCCCGGAACCCCGATCCTCTGGTGAGGTCGCCGAGTATCTGGAGTGGAAGAGCGCGCCGGCCGGCAGCCGGGAGATGAAGGAGCTGGAACTCATCGCGGCTGGATCCGATCGAGCCGCCGCCACTGATCGTCGCTCAGCTTCAGGCTCGCCGCGGCGATGTTCTCCTCCAGGTGACCGATCGAGCCGGTGCCGGGAATCGGCAGCACGACAGGCGAACGGTCGAGCAGCCACGCGAGCGAGACCTGCGCCGCCGTGGCGCCGAGTTCGGCGGCCACGGCGGCGATCTCGGCCGTCGCCTGCGATACCGCGGGGTGAACGGGCCGCCAGGGCAGGAAGGCGATCCCCGCCTCGGCGCAGGCGTCGAGCACGGCCTCGTGCTCGCGATCCAGCATGCTGTAGCGGTTCTGCACGCTCGCGACGTCGATGATCTGCCGCGCCCGCTCAAGCTGGGCGACGGTGACCTCGGACAGTCCGATGTGGCCGATCTTGCCCTCCGTCTGGAGGTCGCGCAGCGCCCCCAGCTGGTCGGCGAGCGGCACCGTCGGATCGATGCGGTGCAGCTGGAGCAGCTCGAGCCGGTCGACCCGTAGTCGGCGCAGGCCCTGCTCGACCTGGTCGCGCAGGAAGTCGGGCCGTCCGCAGATCGCCGCATCGTGCGGGGGGTTCGGCGGTGCGACCCCTACCTTCGTGGCGATGAGCAGGTCGTCAGGATAGGGGTGCAGTGCCTCGGCGAGGAGCTCCTCGTTGGCGCCCCAGCCGTACAGGTGGGCGGTGTCGATCAGGGTAACGCCCAGCTCGACGGCACGCCGGGCCACGGCAATGGCGGCTTCCCGCGCCTGTTGCGGTGCGGGAGGCAGGTGCATGGCACCGAACCCGAGCCGCCGCACGCTGAGCTCACCTCCAATGCGGAACATGCTCGATGTCATATGTCGGTTTCGCCTCTCACTCGAAGTTGATCACAAAACAGTGCCGATGATCGGCGTCTCCTGGCAGAGGTTCGGCAGATGGAGGACTCCTGCCACCAACAACCGTCCGGCGCCTCCCCGTCCAGGTGCGTTCCACGTGGTTCGCATTCCTGCTTGCCGGCTACCCCACCGATGCGGCAGGGCCTCGACCGCACCCGCCGCTCTTACCGACCCGACCACCGGGGCAGGTCCACCAGGAGGACAGGTCGGCCCGCGAACGGCGGAACCCCTGGGCAGGCGAACGTCTGCGGTCAGCCGTTGACGACGCGGAGCGTGCCGGGGTGGCGGTCGGCCAGGCGATCGAGCGCGGCCGATGACGTCTCGTCCGCCGGAAGGTAGGCGATCAGGCGCTGGTCGTCGGCGAGTTCGAGGGCCTCATACGCGAGGCGCAGTTCCCCAGCCTGCGGATGCGTCCAGCGCTGGATACCCGCCCGGTCGGGGACGCCCGGCGTCGTGAGCCGCTCGGCGAAGGGTCCGCCGGCTGTGACGGTCAGCTCGTCGGCGAGGGCCGCCACGTGCGGGTCGGCGAGACCGGCTGCGTACTTGAGGGTGGCGACCTGCTGGGTCGCGACGGCGTCCCAGTCGGGGTAGACGTCGCGGGCGCGCGGGTCGGTGAACACGAACCACACGAAGCTGGGCTCGGCCACGTCCAGGAGGCCGATGGGCCGGGCTAGGTGCTCGAAGCCCGTGGTGTACGCGAGTATCTGCGTCATCCGGTTGATCAGCACCGCCGGGGCGGGTTCCAGCTTGTCGAGCAGCGCCTGCACCGTCGGCCGGATGGACACGACCGGCGGCTGCGCCGAAGGGCAGACGAACAAGCTGCCGCCTTCGGCCGCCTTCGCCAGGAGCCTGAGGTGGAAACGCTCGCCGGTGGACATCTGCAGGGCGTCGGCCAAGGCACCGAGCACCTGTGGGGACGGACGCCGGTCACTGCCCTGCTCCAGCCGTGCGAGGTACTCGACGCTGATCCCCGCGAGGGTGGCCAGCTCGGCGCGGCGCAGCCCGGGAGTCCGCCGCCGAAACCCGGCGGGAAGCCCCACATCGGCGGGCCTGATGGCCTCCCGGCGGCTCCGCAGGAACGCGCCCAGCTCGTTATCGCTCACACCCGCAACCTACCGGCCCCCGACGCGCTCATCGTCGCCCTGTCAGGGCCAGCCTCAGCCCCGCCTTCGTGCGCGCTGTCGCCCGGGCCAGGTTGGGGGCATGGCTTCCAAGACCACCACGAGGGCCACGACCGCTCTGCCGCTCCCCGCTGGGCACTGGACCCTCGACCCGTTCCATTCGGCGGTCGGCTTCACGATCTGCCACCTCGGCATCTCGACGTCATGACCGTCGCCCTGGCCAAGCAGCTCGGGCCGCGCGGCATCACCGTCAACCTCGTCGCCCCCGGCGTCATCGACACCGACATGCACCAAGGACGCCTGGTCGGCGAAACCCTGGCCTGGCTGTCGTCACAGACGCCCCTCGGCCGGCTAGGCACGCCGCAGGACGTGGCCGACACCGTCGCCTTCCTGGCCTCCTACGACAGCCGCTACGTCACCGGACACCGGCTCGACGTCTCAGGCGGGACGACCATGTAGACCCACGCCACCGAGCGGCTCCATGCTCGCCGTGGCCAATCCGGACGGTTCATCCACGTTCGAGCAGCCTCCGATCGCTCCTCCATCACGACACTCGGCCCCCGGGAGCACACTGTCGAAACCCGCCGGCATGAGCAGGCAGAGCGTTCGCCCGCGTCCTGCTGAGGCAACGAACGGCCGACGAGGCCATCACGATGATCGACCATCAACGTGCCCGCGTTCTCGCCACCACGAAGCCTGCCGCCCAAGACGGCGGGTCCGCGTAGTCACCGGGGCTACCTGGCGGCTGGGGCCACGTTCGGGAGCGGAGGGCCCTGAAGGACGCGCTCGTTGCCGCCGGAGGCGCAGATGCCGATCACCGCGGTGCCGCCGGGCAGAGCGGACGGCCGATCTCAGCGCGCGCCGTACTCCGGCAGTCGTCCTCGCGGCCGGCGGACTGGCCGTGACGATGGAGCGACGCGGCGCACGCGTCGAGGAAGAGCTTGTATTCCCCGGCCTCGTCTCATGGCGGGCGCACCGCGTCACTCGCCGCTGAGCCCTCCCCTCTCCAGCAGCCGCCCGCCGGACAGCTCCAGCCAGCGGCCCACCTTGATCTCCGCCAGGAACCGCTCGTCGTGGCTGACCACCACGAACGCCCCCTCGTACGCGCCGAGCGCGCTCTCCAACTGCCCCACACTGACCAGGTCGAGGTTGTTGGTCGGCTCATCGAGCAGCAGGAGCTGAGGCGCGGGTTCGGCGCACAGCACGCAGGCCAGGGTCGCACGCAGCAGTTCGCCGCCCGACAGCACACCCACCGGCAGGTGGGCATGGTCGCCTCGGAACAGGAACCGGGCCAGCAGGTTCATCCGCTCCGCCGCGAGCATGCCGGGAGCGAACGCGGCCAGGTTCTCCGCCACGGTACGCCCCGGGTCGAGCAGGTCCAGCCGCTGCGACAGGTAGGCGACCCGGCCGTCGGCCCGCCTGATCGTGCCGCCTTCCGGCTCCAGGTCGCCGCTGACCAGGCGCAGCAGGGTGGACTTGCCGGCGCCGTTGGGACCGGTCAGCGCGATGCGCTCGGGTCCGCGGACGTTCAGGTCGATGCCGGGCTCGGCGAACAGGCCCCGTGCCTGCAGGTGTTCACCCAGGAAGAGCGTGCTCCCGGCGGGGACGCTGGTCCCCGGCAGGTGCAGCGTGATCTTCTGGTCGTCGCGCACGGCCCGTCCCGCCTCGTCGAGCCGGGCCTTGGCGTCACTGACGCGGGAGGCGTGCGCCCGGCCCGCCCGCCCGGCCGACTCCTGGGCGCCGCGTTTCATGTTCCCGGCGAAGATCCGCGGCAGGCCGGCGTTCTTGAGGTTGCGCGCGGCGTTGCTCGCCCGGCGGTCGGCCCGCTCGCGGGCCTGCTGCAGCTCCCGCTTCTCACGCTTGAGCTCCTGCTCGGCGCTGCGCACGGTCCGCTCGGCGGCCTCCTGCTCGATGCGTACGGCCTCCTCGTACGCGGTGAAGCCGCCGCCGTAGAAGCGGACCTCGCCCCGGTCGAGCTCCGCGATGCGGTCCATCCGGTCGAGCAGCTCCCGGTCGTGACTGACCACGAGCAGGCAGCCGTTCCAGTCGCCGAGCACGTCGTAGAGCCTGCGGCGGGCGCCGAGGTCGAGGTTGTTCGTCGGCTCGTCGAGCAGCAGGACGTCGGGCCGCTTGAGCAGCTGCGCGGCCAGGCCGAGCGAGACGACCTGGCCGCCGCTGAGCGTGCGCAGCGTGCGCGCGAACTCCAGGCCGTCGAGGCCGAGCCGGTCGAGCTGGGCCCGGGTGCGCTCCTCGATGTCCCAGTCGTTGCCGATCGTGGTGAAGTGCTCCTCGCTCGCGTCGCCCGACTCGATGGCGTCGAGCGCGGCGATCACGGGCGCGATGCCCAGGACCTCGGCCACGGTCAGGTCGCCGGTGAGCGGCAGGCTCTGCGGCAGGTAGCCGAGCACCCCGTCGACGGACACGCTGCCGCCGCCGGGCCGGTACTCGCCGGCGATCAGCTTGAGCAGCGTGCTCTTGCCCGCGCCGTTCGGGGCGACCAGGCCCGTACGGCCGCCGCCCACGGTGAAGGACAGGTCGTCGAAGACGGGCGTGTCGTCAGACCAGGAAAAGGACAGGCCGGAACAGATGATGAACGAATCGGACATGCGAGAGACCTCGTGCGTACGCGATCCGGGCGCGCCGGAGCCGCCCGGCAAAGGGACAGGGATTCAGGGAACGAACGACTCACGCCACATCGGCGGCGGTCACAAGCGCCTGCCGGGGCCGGTCAATCTCCGGTATCACCCGGAGATGTCGTCGTCGCCTGCCATGTCTGGTCTCCTAGCTCCTGGTCACAAGCGCCTTCACCATAGCAGCCGCATCAGACCACTCGGCGCCCGTCGCCCGTCGCGTTGGAGGGTCGCATGAGCGGCAGCACGCCTGTGGATCAGGCGCGCGTCGCGGTGCGGCCTGAGCGCCGTAGCGATCCACGCAGTAGGACCGTAACCGCTCCACGAGCGGGGCGATGGTGGCGGCGGCGTAGTGGCCGGCGGTCCAGCCGGCGAACAGGCTGATCGAGAACGTCACATGATCGAGAAAGAGAAAGGCCTCATCGGCGCTGAGGACCGCTGTGGCATGGAACCGTCCCGGGATTGCCGCTCAAAGGATCCTGAGGCGGCTGACGCTCAGTCACATGAGAGCATGAAATTGGCAGCTGGAGGACGCCACTCGTCATGTCGGTCCGAGACGAGGAGCAACCATCATGTCAAAGCTGATCGAGGACGTCATCGAAGACGTCGAGGACTTGAACGAACTCGACGGCATCTGTGACGCGACTGCGAGCCGAGCTTGGAGGTGAGAATCGACGACGGCCGCGTCTACGTCCGGTCTGCTGAGCACCGGCCGAGAGCCTGATCGGCACGGCTGCCGGAGGGAGCGAGAATGACGAAGCAGTTCGCCGTCGGTGACCATGTCCGGTGGAACTCCGAAGCCGGGCACGTTGAAGGCGTCATCATCAAGAAACATATTCACGACGTGAAGTACAAAGGTTACGTGCACCATTGCACGGAAAAGGACCCGCAATACGAAATCAAGAGCGACAAGACCGATCACATCGCCATGCACAAGGGAGGCGCGCTGACGAAAATCTAACGAGAATGGCTGCGCTCTTTGACCGGGTGAGGCGATCCTGCCCGGCCTGGCCCAGGACATGAGCCTCATCGAGGATGTGCGTGAAGTCGTCACCGCCATCCCGGCCGGCTCCGTTGCCTCCTACGGTGACATCGGCAAGCGGATCGGTGCGGGGCCACGGCAGGTGGGATGGGCGATGAGCATGATCGAGGGCGGTGTCCCGTGGTGGCGTGTCGTCTACGCCGACGGCACACCCGCCTCGTGCCACGGGGGACGGGCCCTGGAGCTGCTCAATGACGAGGGGACACCGATGCTCGGCGGGCGGGTGGACATGGAGCGCGCGCGGCATCGATGGGTCGCATGACGGCAGCCGACACGCTCAACCCGTCGCCCGGTGTGAAGACTCCGGTGGCACCCATCGAGGCGGTCCGCCGCCGCTTCGGCCACGCCTGCCAGGTGGTGCACTCCCCTCGTCCCTCCGGGCCCTTCAAGGGGATGGCGGCGGGCGGCGGCTTCGGGCCGGCCCTCAGCACGCGAGATGAACTGACCGACGGCCTCCCTGCGGCTGCCTCAAGAAGGCCGTCCCCCGATCAGTTCACCGTCACCGTGTGCAGGAGGTTGTTCAGCCCGGTCGCGGCCTCCCACGTCCCCTGGTTGGCGACCCGGACGGCGTACTCGGCCCGGGACACGAGCTGCGGATCGGGCAGGTTGAGCAGCACCGCGTACGTGCCCCGGGGCAGGGAGGAGGGAACGGTGAGGGTCTGGCTGACCGTCGTCGTGGTCCCCGCCCCCCACCGGCGTGGGTCGGTGGAAAGGGTGAGGCGGTACTCGGCGGAGGTGGAGGTGTTCCGCAGGACCAGTTCGGCGCCACGGGGGTTGATGGGCGCCGCCCACCCGTCGTTCCTGACCGTGATGCTCACCGGGAACGCGCCCCCGGGCGTGGCCGTGCTCGGGTAGGTCCCCCTGTCCAGGGTGAACCGGTAGCCGAGGCGGCGGGTGATCTCGGGCAGGCACCCCCCGGTGTTCCAGCCGCCGAGCACCCCGGTGTGGTAATCGGTGTTGAGGTAGGACCAGTGGAACCGTGCCAGCTCGTCACGGGCGGTGGGGCAGTCGGAGCGCGGCGGGTTGGGCGCGCAGGTCTCCCCGCCCATCGGGACGTACGCCGTGTCGGCCTGCAGATAGGGGTATTCGACGGAGGTGTTCTCGTAAGTGCCGTAGTCATCCGGACTTGCCAGGAAACAGTCGTTGTGGTGGCCGAGCCGGGCGAGCGCGGAGCCCCCGAATGCCTGGCTGGACGACACGGGGCTGGTGGAGTACATCGTCCGCTTGAAGTCGGGCGTGCGGAGCTGGACCATGCGCGTCTTCGGCAGCACGCCGAGCAGCTTGTCGACCACGGCCTTGCGGTTGGCCCAGTCGGTCGCGGTGACCGCTCCGGCGTTGCCGAAGTTCTGGGTGTAGTACCACTCCCCCCAGGCGCCGATGAAGCCCGCCTGCATCAGGTAGATCACGTCGCTGTTACCGCTCAGATAGGGCGCGAGCTGGTCCAGGTGGGCCAGCACCCGGTCCCTGGGGGCATCGGCGCCGTCGGTGGCCGTGGTGTAGGCGAAGCGAAGGATCATCTTCAGTCCTGCGGCCCGTACGGTGTCGAGCTGCTGCTGGAGCTGGGCCAGCGCCGCCTGGCTGATCGGGCCGGCCCGGAACTCGCTGAGGTAGAAGACGCACATGACCAGCGAGATGTGCTGGTTGACACGGTAATCCTGGAGGGTGGCCAGGGAGAAGTCGTTCTTGTCGCAGTCTCCGGTGTGGTGGTAGAGGCCGCGTTCCGGGTTGGCGAAGGTGTCGGTGGACGGCGTGTACGTGACGGTCACGCCGGTGCCGCTCCCGCTGTAGGTCTGGGTGTACCTGGCCGACGTCTCCAGCGGCGCTTCGACCTGGAAGAGCAGGTCGGCGTCGCCGGGCGTGGCGGTTTCGCCGATGTCGGCCCGGTTCAGCGTCCAGCGGGCGGTGCCACCGGCGCCTGAGTAGGTGACGGACCTGACGAGTGTCCAGCTCCAGCCACCGCCGATGTGGCGGTACAGGCCGGCGTTCTCCAGGAGGTAGTCGGCTCCGATGCCGCCCTGGGCGAAGCCGGTGGCGGGGTCGCGGTCGGTGTCGATGTAGGTGCGGGCGTAGGCGGGGGCTCCGGAGTAGGCGAACTGATAGGTCACGGTGGTGGCGGTGTTCGTGGCCGACTGGCCGGTGATGGCGGCGTGCGCGGGCGCCGCGGTGAGGACGGCCGCGCAGGTGAAGGCCATGAGGATGAGGAGACGCGTCGGTTTCGGCATGGGGTGACTCCTAGCCGGCGAGGGTGACGGTCGGGAGGGTGCCGGCGGCGGTGGGTAGCCGATCGGCGGCCGAGTTGTTCTTGATGAAGCCGACCCTGAGCGGCTGTCCGGGCGAGAGGCCGAGGCTCGCGAGCGGGATCGCGGCCTCCACCACGGTGTTGTTACGGGCGAAGGCGACCTGGCCGCGGGGCGTCCAGGACCAGCCGGAGCCGCCGTGCCGGTAGAGGTTGGCGTTCTCCAGCATGTAGTCGGCGCCGGACGGGTCGGCCCAGCCGGCGGCGGCGAAGCCGGTCGCCGGGTTGACGTCGGTGTCGAGGAAGAACTGTTCCAGCACGTTGAGGCCGGTGCCCTGGACGAGCAGGTACAGGTTGGCGCCGTCACTGGCGGCCGAGAGGGACTGCACGCCGGTGGCGCCGGTCATCAGCGGCGTCACCCCGGCCCAGTCGGCGGCGGAACCATCGACGGTGAGACCCTGCCCGGGGGTGGGTGTGGGAGTCGGGGTCGGGGTGGGCGTGGGGGTCGGGGTGGGGGTGGGGGTCGGAGTGGGCGTCGGCGTCGGGTCGTTGCCGCCGGGGACGGTGAACTTGACCGAGGAGCCGCCGAAGCCGGCACTACGGAACCAGGTCCAGATCTCCGTGCCCGCCTTGGCCGCCGGGAAGACGTGGTCGCGGGAGAACTCCAGCTCGGCCCGGTTGCCCGCCTGCACCACCCGCACCGGCCACCCCCTGTTGGACGGCGAGCCGGGGCTGGAGAACCTGAACACGTCCCCCTGCCCGGCCCCCGCGTGCGGCAGCAGGTACGCCTGGTTCAACGATTCCAGGTAGACGCGCGCGTCCGGCGAGGTCGGCCACCACGGCTGCCACCCGGAGGGGCCGTCCTTGTCGTAGTCGAAGTAGATCATCTCCTGGGCCAGGCTGAGCGTCTGCTTGGCCTCGATCATCATGAAAAACCTGTCACCGACGAACCGGGTGAAGACCTTGGTGATGCCCTTGCCGTTGGCCCCGGCGGCGTCCTCGAAGATCGGGGTCTGCCCGGACCACTCGGCGAAGGACCCGTCGGCGACGAAGCCGCCGTACAGGTCGAGCGGGTGCACGCCGGCCTGGCCGGGCGCGGCCCGGCCCTGGGCGTCCAGCCAGTTCTTCGCGTCGTCGTAGATCGCCGAGTTGAAGTGGTCGGCGCCGCTGACGTCGTAGCCGAGGTAGCCGCTGTTCGCCACGACCTCGCTCATCCACTTGTGGGTCCCGGAGGCAGGCACCCGGAAGTCGATGATCACCACGTTGAAGCCGTCGGCGGCGTTCGCCTGGGCGTTGACGTACTCCTTCCAGAAGCCGCCGAAGTTGTCCCGGCTGCGGTAGTCGGGTGTGGAGGGGTCGGTGTTCCAGTTGGCGGCGTAGCCGGGGCTGGTGTCGTAGAAGCCGGGGATGTAGGTGTTGTAGTACCAGGACTCGGTGACGAACACGTTGATCGCGTGCCGGTAGCGGGCGGCGAAGCGCGAGGTGCCCTCGTCGGGGTTGAAGTACCAGTAGCCGCGGTTGGCCGCCACGACCTTGGCCGGGTCCACCGCCTTGACCTTCTCCACCAGCTCGACCATGCCTTCGGCGGTGAAGCCGAAGTTGCCGCGCGGCCCCCATGACACCGACGGGCCGGCGCCGCCCACGGGGTCGGGGGTGTCGACGGTGTCGAGGAACACCCCGTCGTACTCGCCGTCGTGCACGATCTTGTCGACCTGGTAGGTGACGAAGCGCTGCCAGGCCGGGTCGCCGGCGTTGATGTAACCGCCGCCGTAATTCTTGTTGACGTCCACGGTCCCGTCGCCGTCCCTCCAGTAACCGCCGTAGGGGTACCGGGCGTCGGCCACCCAGGCGCCCTGCTGGTCCAGGTACCAGGGCATGACGCCCCTGTTCTGCCACCGCAGCCGGTTGCCCCAGGAGGAGTAGCCGGGAGCGATGCCGAGCCCGGCGTAACCGGCGTACCCGTCGTCGTAGGTGCCGTCCGGGGTGGCGCCGCCCTCGACGTCCAGGTAACGGCCGGCGGCGTCGTAGTTCCACGGGTTCGGGCCGTGCAGCGGACCGGACGGGCCGCTGTACCCGGCGGGCAGCAGGCCGAGCTCGATGCCCTTGGCGATGGTCATGTGGCCGGACGAGCCGGGGACGATGGTCGGCAGCATCTCTCCCACCGACAGGTATCCGAGCACGGTCACGTCGTCGGCCGTGCCCAGGGCCCCGTCGAGACCCCGCTTGATCTCCTGCACCTCGGCGCTGGTCACGGACTCGAAGAAGAAGTGGTCGGCGGCCACGTTGAGGACGCGCAGGGTGGGTTCGAGCACGACCAGGTCGTAGCCCTTGAGCTGGTTGGTCTTCGCCTGGTCGAGCCGGCCGTACCAGAATGCGGTGCGGCTGTTCTGGTTCAGCGTCGGAACCCGGCCGTAGAAGGGAGTCCGGCCGTACTCGAACGTGGCCGCCTCCCCTCGTCCTGGTCCGAGCACGGTCACGGCGGAGATCAGAAGGAGGGCGGCGAGAAGTAATCGGTGGGCTGCGGTCATGGCGGTTCGCTCCTCAGGAGACGGTGATCACGGGGCTGTATGACTCGGGCGAGCCGCCCGAGCCGTGAAAGACGACCCGGTGTGCCCCCGTGATCGGCACCCGCCACACGAACAGGTCGTCGGCAGAGGAGACCAGCGGGTTCATGTCCACGGGCGTCCAGTTCCAGCCGGTGCCGGCGTGCTGGTAGAACCAGGAGTTCTCGATGAGATAGTCGGCGCCGATGCTCGCGACCGCGAAGCCCGTCGCGGCGTCGTTGTCGGCGTCGACGTACACGTGGTGGAAGTCGAAGGGCAGGTTGTAGCGCGCCTGGTAGGTGGCCTCGCCGCCGGTGACCGAGCCGGACGCCTCCGAGATCGGGTCGCCGCTGGGCACGGCCGTGGTGACGGTGAGCGGGCCTGCGGGCGCGGAGTCGTTGCCGGTCGCGTCCCTGGCGACCACGGTGAAGGCGTACGAGGTGGCCGGGGTCAGGCCCGTGACCGGGACCGTCGCGTCGTCCGTCAGCAGGGCGGCGGGCAGCCTCAGCAGCGGCTGTCCGTTCATGAGCACGTCGTACCAGGTGGCGTCCCCGGCGTGGGCCCAGTCGAGCCGTACGGCGGCCACCTTGACCTGGGCGGCGCGCAGGTCGCCTGGGGTGGCGGGCGGGTCGCGGTCGGGCTTGCGCGTCCGTACCGGCACCGCGACGCCGGGCGCGGAGGCGTTGCCGGCCGCGTCCCTGGCCTTGACGTTGATCGTGTGCCTGGTGTCCGGGTCGAGGTTCCGCAGCGTGACGGAGGGCATGCGACCGGCCGTCCCGGTGACGCGCAGCCCGTTCACGTGCACGTCGTAGCCGGTCGCGCCGGGTGAGGGCCGCCAGACGAGGGTGAGCGTCGTCGGGCCGCGCCTGACGGCGACGGCGGGGCCGGGTCGGGCGGGCGGGGTGGTGTCCTGCGGCCTGGCCGCGTCCAGCTCGTCCTGCCAGTAGTCCGGGAGCGTGTCCCACGGGTTGGCCAGCACGTCCGAGGTGATGTACATGTAGCCCGCGCCGCGCTGCCGGCCCAGGCTCAGCGCCTCGGCCATCTGCTCGCGGGTGGCGGTGGCGTGCACGAGGTGCCAGAACCGGCGCGGGTCCCTGCCGCGCTGCCAGGCGGGTGGCTGCCAGGTCCGGTAGGTCTCGTACGTGCCCTCGAACGTCAGGCTCACGTCGGCGATGTCGGCGTAGCACTCCTCGGTGCCGATGCCGGGGTTGATGACCGTGAACGCGCCCCGGTGCAGGCTCTTGATCGACTCGTCGAGTGCGCGGTAGGTGTCGGACCAGGCGTTCGCGGGGCCGCAGACGTTCTGGACCTCGTCCAGGAAGACGCCGCCGAGGCCGTAGGAGCCGTACAGGTCGTACCAGCGGGCCGTCTCCTGCTGGGCCTGCGCGAGCCAGGCGAGCGGGGTGGTCTCGCCGAGCCTGGTGGCGCGGCCGGTGCTGCCGAGGTAACCGGTCGCCACGTAGCCGAGCACCGTGATCCCGGCGGCGTGCGCGTCGGCGATGGCCTTGGCGTAGGTGGGGTCGACGTCCTTGCCGGGCCCGGAGAACGGGTTGGCCACGACGATCCCCACGCCAGGGTCGGCGAGCCGGCCCCACAGCTCGCCCGGGTTGAAGTAGGCGGGCACGGCCAGGGACACGCCGGGTCCGTCGGCCGAGGCGTGGGCGGTGCCGACGAGGGAGGTCAGGAGGAGCACCGCGACGGCGGCGGCTCTGCACAAGAACATGGGTCAGCCTTTGCTGCCGGTGTGGGCGACGCCCTGGATGAACTGTCGTTGCAGGAACACGAACACGGCGATCACGGGGAGCGAGGCGATGAGCGATCCGGCCATCAGGACCGGGTAGTCGGTCTGGTACTGGCCCTGGAGCGCGGCGAGTCCCGCCGACAGCGTCATCTTGTCCGGGTCGGTGTTGACGACGAGCGGCCAGAACAGGTCGTTCCACGCCCACAGCAGGACGAGGACGGACAGCGCCACCAGCCCCGGCCGGGCCAGCGGCAGCATGATCGACCAGTAGATGCGCACCGGCCCCGCGCCGTCGAGCCGGGCGGCCTCCTCGATCTCGCGCGGCAGCCCGAGGAAGAACTGCCGCAGCAGGAACACCCCGAACGCGCTGAACAGCCCCGGCACGATGATCGCCTGCAGGCTGTTGAGCCAGCCGAGCGAGGACATGATCTGGTACTGCGGGATCACGAAGAGCTGCGGCGGCACCATGAGCACCGACAGGAACACGACGAACAGCACGTTCTTGCCGGGGAAGCGCAGCCGGGCGAAGGCGTAGGCGGCCATCGAGCAGAACAGCACCTGCCCGGCCACCCGCCCGGCGGCCATGAGCACGGTGTTGAGGAACTGGTCGCCGAACGGCAGCAGCTCGAACACCTTGGCGTAGTTGTCCCAGCGCCCTTCGGGCAGGAGCGAGGGTGGCACCGCGGTCGCGCTGCTGAGCGTCTTGAGCGAGGTGATGACCTGCCAGACGAACGGCGCGACCATCGCCAGCGAGGAGGCGATGAGCACAGCGTGCACGCCGATCGGGCGGCGTTCAGACATAGTGCACCCACTTCCGCTGGAGCCTGAACTGCGCGATCGTCAGCGCCGCGATGAGGACGAGCAGCGCGATCACGATGGCGGCGGCGTAGCCGCGGTCGTTGGTGACGAAGGCCCGCTCGTAGAAGAGCTGCACGACGGTCTGCAGTCGCGAGTACGCCGGATTCGCCCGCGCCGACTGCCCCGACCCGGTCATGACGAAGACCAGGTCGAACAGCTGCAGCGAGCCGATCACCGAGACGATCGAGATGAAGAACGCGGTCGGCGACAACATCGGCAGCGTGATGCGGAAGAACTGCCGGACGCGGCCCGCGCCGTCGATGGCCGCCGCCTCGTACAGCTCCCTGGGGATGGCCTGCATGCCGGCCAGGAAGATGATCAGGTTGTAGCCGACGCTGCTCCACACGCCCACGACGACCAGCGCGTACATGGCGGTGGCCGGGTCGGCGATCCAGTTGGGGCCGTCGATGCCGACGACCGCGAGCACCTGGTTGACCAGGCCGTAGTCACCGTTGTAGAGCCAGCGCCAGAGCATCGCGACCGCGACCGGCATGGTGACCACGGGCAGGAAGAACGCCGTGCGGTACACGCTCACCCCGCCCAGCCCGGGCCGGTTGAGCAGGGCCGCGAACACGATCGCGAGCGGGATGCCGGCCAGGCCGAGCACGGTGTACAGCAGCGTGTTGAGCACCGCCTGCCCGACCTCGGGGTCGCCGAGCAGCCGGACGTAGTTGTCCAGCCCGGTCCAGGTGTGCCCGCCGAACGCGCCCCACTCGGTGAAGGAGAAGTACGCGGTCTGCAGGACGGGCCACAGGTAGAACACGGCCAGGCCGAGCCCGGTGGGGGCGATGAACGCGTACCCCCACAGGGCCTCGGTACGGGGGCGCCGCCGCTTCGCCGCGTGGGCCGCGGGGGCGGTCCTGGTTTCGGCGGTGGTCGTCACGTCACTCCTCGGCGAGCAGGTCGTTCATGCCGGCCGCGAGGTCGGCGGCGGCCTTGTCGACCGGCACCTCGCCGGTCCACGCCTTGGTCAGGTGGGTCAGCTCCGCCTCCTGCCAGGCGGCGGTGTTCTTGGAGACCGGGTACGGCACCGCGTAGGCGACGGCGTCGAGGAACGTCTGCAGCTTCAGCTCCGGATGGGCGGCCACCCAGTCGTTCTGGGCGCCGTTGTAGGCCGGGATCGGGCCCTTCTTGCCCAGGATGTCGGCGGCCTGCTTCGAGCCGAGGAACTTGACGAACTCCCACGCCTGCGCCGGGTGCTCGGTCTTGGCCGACATCACGTTGGCCACGCCGTGGATGATCGTGGCCTGCTTCTCGCCCTTGGGCAGCGGGGCGACGTCCACCTTGTCCTTGGTGTAGTCGTTCTTGGTGAACTCGGCCACGTCCCAGGAGCCGCCCCAGTACATGGCCAGCTTGCCTGCCTCGAAGAGCTGGATCGGAGCGGTGTCGGTCATGGTCTTGAGGTCGGGCGACTGCTTGGCGGCGATGAGGTCGGTCCAGAACCTCAGGCCCTCGATCGTCCTGGGGTCGTCGTAGCCGGACTTCTTGCCGTCCGGGGAGATCACGTAGCCGCCGGCCTGGTAGATGGTGTTGTACTGGTATTCCTGGAAACTCGTGAGCTGGGCGCCGACGGCGTAGACGCCCTTCTCCGCGTCTGTGAGCTTGGCGGCGACCTGCTTGAAGTCGGTCCAGGTCCAGTCGTCGGCCGGGTACTCGACCTTGGCGGCGTCGAAGAGCGTCTTGTTGTACCAGACGCCGACGGTGTCCATGTCCTTCGGCAGGCCGTACAGCTTGCCCTCGAAGGTGTAGAGGTCGACCAGGGCCTTGGGGTAGACCGACGTGTCGACCTGTTCCTCGATGGGCTTGATGACGCCGTTGGAGGCGTAGAGCTGGAAGTTGGGGCCGTTCATCCAGAAGACGTCGGGGGCGGCGCCGCCGCTGACGGCGGCCTTGAGCTTGGTCCAGTAGTCGGCCCATGGGGTGAGCTGGACGTCGACCGCGATGTCGGGGTGCGTCTTGGTGAACTCGGCGGCCAGCTCCTGCATGGCGGCCTGTTGGGTGGCGTCCCAGACGCCGTAGGACAGTTTCACCTTCTCGTGCGGCTGTGCGCCGGTGCCGGCCTGCTCACCGCCGCCGCACGCGGAGGCGAGCAGTGCCGCGCAGAGGAGGGCCGCACCGCTCCGTACCGACTTCCACATCTCCCATGTCCTCTCCTAGAGCGTGGGAGTAATCATGGAGTCCAGTGAAATTGTTGGCAAGAGTCGATGTGTCACAGATGGCTCACGAGCGGCCCGCGGCCGTCGAGCACCCGCTCCTCGACGTCGTCGAGCGCCAGCCGTACGGCGCCGAGCACCACGGCCTCGTCGCCGAGCGCCGACATACGCACCTCGGGAGTGCGGATGCACCAGCGGTCGAGCTCCCGCCTGAGCGGCTCGATGAGCACGTCCGCCGAGCGCGAGAAGCCGCCGCCGACCACGACCATCTGCGGGTCCAGTGCCAGGACCAGCGCGGACGCGCCGAGCGCGAGGTCCTTGACGTACCGGCGCACCGCCGTGACGGCCGCCCGCTCCCCCGCCCGCGCGGCGGCGAACACGTCGCCCGCCTCGCCGCTCGCCGCGCTCAGATGCTCCTGGGCGCGGATCCAGCCGAGCACCGGCAGCGCGCCGATCTCGCCGGATGCGTTGGCGAAGCCCCGGTGCAGCTTCCCGTCGATGACCAGCCCCGCCCCTGTACGCAGCCCGGCCAGCAGGAACACCATGTCCTTGGCATAACGGGCCACGCCGCGCCAGCACTCGGCCAGGGCGGCGAGCTTGCTGTCGTTCTCGACCAGCACGGGGGCCGGGGCGATGCGGCGCAGGTGCGCGGCCAGGTCCACGCCGGTCCATTCGGGCAGCGCCTCCGACAACATCACCCGGCCGGCGCCGTCCACCAGGCCGGTGGTGCCGACGCCCGACGCCCACACGTCGGCGCCGGTCAGCCCCGCGGCCTCCAAGCATCCGGCGACCGCACGGTCGACCGCCTCCAGACGTTCGAGCCTGCCCATCCCGGGCGTGACGGGGACGCGGACGCTGTGCTGCACGTCACCGTCGAGGTCGGCGAGCACGGCGAGGATCTTGTGGCCGCCGATGTCGACGCCGAGCACCCGGCCGGCGTCGGCCCTGAAGCGGTAGCGCCTGGCCGGACGTCCCACGCCGCCCGCCGTGGCGCCCGCCTCGGCGACCCAGCCCTTGTGCAGCAGCTCGCGCACCACGTCCTCGGCGGAGGCGCGCGACAGGCCCGTGCGCCTGGCGACGTCGGTGAGTGTGAGCGCCCCCTGGCCCTGCAGCGCCTTGATCACGGCGACGGCGTTGAGCTGCCGCAGCCGCGACAGGTCGCCCCCGCTCGGTTCCCCCGTCATCGGGCCCCCTTGCCGTCAGCTTGCCTGGACCGAATAATGATGGTCTCCATGATATTTATCGGGGAAGGTTCCATGACTGAGGTGACTCTAGCCGTCATCGGCGGCGGCCTGCGAGGCCTGATCTACGCGCGCCGCGCGCACGCCACGGGCGCGGGGCGGGTGGTGGCGGTGGCGGAGCCGGATCCGCTGCGGCGCGCTGCATTCGCGGCCGAGTTCGGGATCACGCCGAAGCGGGAGTACGCGGGCTGGGAGGAGTTCGCGGCGGCTGGCCGCGTGGCGGACGCCGCGGTGATCACCACCCACGACCAGCTGCACACCGGTCCCGCTGTCACGCTGGCGGACCTGGGTTATCACATTCTCCTGGAGAAGCCGATGGCCACCGACGAGCGCGAGGCGACCCTGATCGCGGACGCGGCCGACCGCAACGGCGTCATGCTGGCCGTCTGCCACGTGCTGCGCTACACGCCGTACACGCGGATGGTCAAGGACCTCCTGGACGCCGGGCGCATCGGGCGGCTGGTCAGCGTGCAGCACCTGGAGCCTGTCGGGTGGTGGCACCAGGCGCACTCGTTCGTCCGGGGGCACTGGCGGCGGCAGGACACCTCAGCGCCGATGCTGCTGGCCAAGGCGTGCCACGATGTGGACTGGCTGGTGCACCTGTTCGGGCGCCCGCCCGCCCGGGTGTCGTCGTTCGGCTCGCTGTCTCACTTCCGGCCCGAGGAGCGCCCCGCCGAGGCGGCCGACCGTTGCCTCGACTGCCCGCTCGAGCCATCGTGCCCGTACTCGGCGCCGCGCCTGTACCTGGGCTGTCTCGGCGACCCCGGCAGCGAGTTCTGGCCCCTGTCGGCCGTCACGCCGGGCCGCACCGAGCAGGACGTCCTCGACGCCCTTCGCACCGGCCCGTACGGACGCTGCGTGTACGCCTGCGACAACGACGTCGTGGACCACCAGGAAGTGGTGATGGAGTTCGACGACGGGGCGACGTGCTCGTTCACGATGAGCGCGTTCACGCCGATGGAGCACCGGCGCACCCGCCTGTTCGGCACCCACGGCTACATCGACGGCGACGGCCGCGAGCTGCGCGTGGTGGACTTCCGCACCGGCGAGGAGGAGCTGATCGCCGCCGACGAGGTGGCGGGCGCGTCGGCGGCCGACGGGCACGGGGGCGGCGACCATGGCCTGACCGACGCCTTCCTCGCCGCCGTGGCCTCGGGAGATCCGGCCCTGCTGCGCTCCGACGCGGCCGAGAGCCTGATGACGCACCGCGTGGTGTGGGCCGCGGAACAGGCCCGCCTGACGGGCTCGGTCGTCCCGCTCCACCCCTAGTCCAGGAGCAGGTCTGTCTGGATAAACGGTGTATCTGGATCTTGATTGGTTATCGGGTGGTCGGGGGTCGGGCGGCCTTCGAAGGTGATGGCGAAGGCGTTCAGGGCGGCTTTCCAGCGGGTGATCCAGTGTTCGCGGCCCTTGCCGGTCGGGTCCCGGCTCGTGATCGCCATGTAGACGCACGTGAGCGCGGCCTGCTCGTTCGGAAAGTGGCCGCGGGCCTTGACCGCCCGCCGGATGCGGGCGTTGACCGATTCGATGGCGTTGGTCGAGCAGATCATCCGGCGGATCTCGGTGTCGAAGTTGAGGAAGGGCGGACAACGAGTCAAGGAGCTTCGCAACCAGGAGGAGCCTCAGCTCACCACCATCAAGATCCTTCTCACCGTCAACGGCTGTCCGCCCGTTCCTCAAGCCCGGGATCCGGGTCAGTAGTCGTCATGGTAGTAGCCGAGGTCCTTGGCCTCCTTCTCTGTGCAGAAGAAGGAGCCGTCGAGCGGGGTCACCGCGTAGTCCTCCTCCCCGGGGACCGCGTAGCCCGGGGCCGCGCCGAAGCTGCCGACGACGGGTAGGCCACCGCATCTGACCACATGGTACGGATAACTGATCAACGCGTCGGTCAACGGCGTGACCGACGCGATCGCGTACACGGCCACGGCCGCCACCAGCGCGCGCAGCCAGTCCGGCCGAAAGCGCAGCAGAGCCAGCAAGATCAAGCCTGCGAGGTAGACCAGCACGAACAGCACCAGGTACGCCGCCGAGAACAGCTCCCACGACCGCCCCCGCAACGCGACGATCACTGCGACCACGCCCAGCGTGGGCAGGCCAATGACGAACGCGGCAAGCCATGCGCTCGCTCGTTGAAATGACCTCATACGTAGTGTGATGATCAGGTTCGTTGGTCGGTTCTCAGGCCGGATCACCGATGGCTTAATGGACAGCTCTGCTCGTCGTAATATCCGCTTGGCTCCGATTCAGGCGCGGCGAGAACCGGCACTCCCTCCGGCCGATCTCCATCACCGTTCGGGAACGCGGGCAGCAAGCCGATCACGGCGACAAACGGTCCATCGAGCGGGAGCACATCGGGTTGGCTCAGCCATCGGTCAACTTCCAGTCCCGATCCCCGGCCATGACCGAGCCGGACTTCCTGCGAGCCGCCCGCTCCTCCTACGACGCCACGGCCGTGGACTGCGCCGACTGGCTCATCGACCATTGCCGTGACGTTCGATCCGGGCGAGCTCGGAGTCCGGCCAGCCTCGATCCGGTGCGGCCCGCCACTCCGGCGCCCGTTCCGTGGTGGGCACCCCCGATCGCATCAAACTTGCACGACGCGCATCAATGCACATCGTGTACGTTTGAAGCCCTCACTGTCGTTACGGGCCCCGCCCGGGAACAGGATGACGCGGATGAGCGACGGCACCCCGCAGGACACCCAGGACGCGCGGATCTCCAGCCCCACGGCGATGCGCCAGATCATCCCCGCGGACCTGCTGGAGCGCGACCAGTGCCCATTCGATCCCCCACCCGGCCTGCGGGCCCGCCGCGGCCAGGGCGCCGTGCAGCCGCTGCCGCTGCACAACGGCGCGCAGGCCTGGCTGGTGACCGGCTTCGAGGAGGCGCGCGCCGTGCTGTCGGATCCGCGGTTCAGCGCCGACAAGGTCCGCCACCGCAACGCCACGTCGCTGCAGCCGCACGAGGTGGACGGCCCGGCGCCCGAGCCGCCGGCGAGCCGCGAGGACGGGATGTTCGTCTTCATGGACCCGCCCGAGCACACCCGCCTACGCCGCCTGCTCACCGGCCAGTTCACGGTGCGGCGGATGAAAGCCCTGGAGTCCCGGGTCGCCGAGATCGCCGTCGAGCACATCGAGGCGATGAAGGCGGCCGGCGCCGAGGCCGACCTGGTGCCGGCGTTCGCGCTGCCGCTGCCATCGCTGGTCATCTGCGAGCTGCTCGGCGTCGACTACGCCGACCGGGCCGAGTTCCAGCAGCGCACCGCCATCGCCCTGGACAGCAGCGCCGACCCCGGCGAGCGGGCGCTGGCCGGGGCCGAGCTGTACGGGTTCATGCAGCGCCTGGTCGCCCACAAGCGCGCCGACCCGGCCGACGACCTGCTGTCCGGGCTCATCCACGACGCCGATCCGCCGCTCACCGACGCCCAGCTCGTCGACGTCGCGCTCGTCCTGCTCGGCGCCGGCCACGAGACCACCGCCAACCAGCTGAGCCTGAGCACGTTCGCGCTCCTGGAGAACCCCGACCAGCTCGCCGCGCTGCGTGACGACCCCGCCCTGATCGACAACGCGGTCGAGGAGCTGCTCCGCTACCTGACGATCATCCAGCTCGGCGTCAACCGCGTCACAACCGAGCCCGTCGTCCTGGGCGGGGTCGACATCCCGGCCGGGGCGACAGTCGTGATCGCCACCCCCGAGGTCAACCGGGACGCCGGCCACTGGCCCGAACCCGACCGGCTCGACGTGCACCGTCCCCGTACCCCGCACCTGGCGTTCGGACACGGCGTGCACCAGTGCCTGGGCCAGCAGCTCGCCCGCATCGAGATGCGGATCGGGCTCCGCGAGCTGATCACCCGGCTGCCGGGGCTGCGGCTGGCCGTGCCCGCCGAGAAGGTCCCGCTACGGAACGAGATGCTGATCTTCGGCGTCCACTCGCTGCCGGTGGCCTGGCATGAGCCATGACGCGGCGCCGCTGATGGGGCGGCGCGAGCGCAAGAAGCAGGCCACCCGGGCCGCCCTGCGCGAGGCGGCGCTGCGGCTGGCGATCCGGGACGGTGTCGAGAACCTCACCGTCGAGCGGATCGCCGACGAGGCCGACATCGCGCTGCGGACCTTTTTCAACTACTTCTCCAGCAAGGAGGAGGCCGTGGTGGCGACGGTGTCGTCCGCCGCGGAGGCGCTCATCGCCGAATTCCGGGCGCGGCCTCGTACGGAATCCGTCCTGCGAGCCTTTCGCGAGGCGGTGCTGGTGATCCTGAACGAGAGCGACGACGCGAACCGGCACTACCTGGCGGTGGTCCGGCTGATCCACCGGACACCGTCGCTGGTCCCGCAGCAGTTGGCCGTGCTCGCCGCCCAGGAGAAGGCTCTGGCGGAGGCGATCCGTGAGCGGGTGGACGCGGCGGAGGGGTCGGTGTATCCGGCGGTGTGCGCGTCCGCCGTGCTGGCGGCGCTGCGCATCGTGGTGAACCAGTGGCTGGAGCCGGAGCGGGAGCCGTCCGCGGCGCTGCTGGGACGGGAGGTCGACCTGGTGATCGCCGAACTCGCCGCCGGCCTGGACCGGCAGCGATCCTGACCTCGGCCGGGGCGGGCGTACGGACGCGGCTCCTCGTTTCCGAAGGGCCGCCGTCCGCACATCCAGCCGGTCACGCGGATGAGGGGAGCTGTTCGCGTACCCAGGCGGGGGCGGGGTTGACATGTGGCCGGCCCGCCACCACCACGGTCGGCACGGTCTCGTTGCCGTCGTTGACCGCCCGTACGGCGGCCGCGCCGTGCGGGTCGCGCCAGATGTCGACCCAGTGCAGCCGGCGGGCGCTGCGGCCGAGCCGGAAGCGCAGGCGCAGGCAGTACTTGCAGCCCGGCCGCCAGTAGACGATCGGCCGGCCGTCCAGCGCGCTGCGGCGTCGCGCTTCGGCGGCGGTGATCGACCTGGGGAACACCAGTGGCGAGTGGAGCGCTGCGAGCAGCACGAACGCCAGCAGCATCTCCGCGGCCGGGCCGCGGGTCCCTCCGACGAGCAGCGCACTCGCCATGACCACGCCGCCGGCCATGAACACCAGCGCCCACATCCAACTGCGCATCATGGTCACGCAGGCTACCGGGGGCATCGATCGGGCGAATCAGCGGAACGCTGACGCGCTGATCGACGGGCTGTGGTCGAGCAGCTTCGTACCTGGAACGAGCGGGTAGAGGTGTGGGATCCCGGCACCATCAGGCGGGCGATCTCCATCCTCGCCGTGGTCCTCGGGCACTGGCTGGTGACGGCGGTCGGCTACGACCGGGACGGCGAGCTGACCGGCGGGTCGGCGGTGCCGGAGCTGCCCTGGGCGCAGCCCAATGCCGGTGTTCTTCCTGGTCAGCGGGTACGCCAACGCGGTGTCGCCGGCCTCCGAACGCCGCCGGGGCGGAGACGTGGCCGGATGGCTGCTCAGCCGGAGCGGCCGGCTGCTCCGCCCGACCACGGCCCTGGCGCTGGTCGCGGCCGGTGGGGCACTGATCGCCCACCTCGCCGGCGCGGCGACACTGCACCACCTCCGGACCAGACCACCGCCGGGCACGAACCGCCGCGGCCACGAGCCGCCCGTCCGGTCCTGATCCTGGCCGCCCCTCCCCCTCACACGCCGGCTATCCCGCCGCCGGCGGACCGGCCTGGGCGCCATGGAGCGTGAAGTCGGCCATTCGCTCGAGGAAGTCGTCGTCCAGTGGGCGTCCGAGCATGAGCCAGTGGAAGTAGAGCGGTCCGGAGATCATCTCCAGCAGGAAGCCGGGGTCGGTGCCGGCGGGCAGTTCGCCGCGCTCGACGGCGCGCTCGAAGATGACCCCTGAGACCTTGAACCGGGCCGACCAGAACCTGTCGAGGAGTTCGTACAGGTCGGCATTCGCGGCTGTGCGCGGGCCGGCCTCGCGCTGCAGCGCGGCGACCCAGGGGACCTTGAGGCCGAGCCGGATCTCCTTGAGCAGCCCGATGAGATCCCCGCGCAGGGTTCCGGTGTCGGCGGGCGGCACCAACCGGCCACGGCGCTCGATGAGGGCCATGGACACCAGGCCGACCTTGGTGCCCCAGCGGCGGTAGATCGTCGTCTTGTTGACACCCGCGCGCGCGGCCACCGCGTCGACGCGTAGTGCGGCGTAGCCGACCTCGCTCAGCTCCGCGATGGTGGCGTCGATGACGGCTTCGCGCACGCGCGCCGTCCGGCCGCCCGGCCGGGCCATGGCGGCGTCGGCGTGCGGATGCTGAACGTCTTGGGGCGGCTCTCCTGCCATGCGGCCAGGTTAGGACGACGCCAAACCTAGATGCAACTTTAGGGTGCGTTAAGCCAGAGATTAAGCCAACAACAGGTTGCGTTAAGAGCGAGCTTTACCTAGAGTCCTCAAATGCAACCGCTCGTTGCGTCAAGGTCTGTTCGGAGGAGAACCGCCATGATCTACCACCAGATCCGCATCGCCCTGAAGCCCGACGCTCCCGACGACAAGGTCCAGGAGGCGCTCGGCCTGTTGCGCACGCTCGGCGACGAGCTCGACGTCGTCGAGTTCTTCGTGGTCGGCCGCGACTTCGGCGGCGAGTTCCACTACGGCGCGATGTACGCGGTCAAGGACATCGACGCCTACCGCACGTACATGTACGACCCGCTGCACCGCCGGATCGACGCACTCGGCCTGCCGCTCGCGGCCAACATGGTCTCGCTGGACCTCACCGACGACCCCGACCCCGGCATCGGCGACAAGATCGCCCAGGTGCACAGCGACCGGTTCGCCGACCACCCCGAGATCTTCAGCCTGATCGAGAACATCGACTCCTACGAGGGCAGCGGCCTTCCCACCGACGACTCCAAGCCCGCCTGAGCGACCCCAAGCCCGCAGCGGCCCGGCCTGCGTGGGCGTTCAGAGGACCGTAGCGGGCCGTTGTCCACGCGCACCGCCACCACGCCGTCGATCTCGCCGTTGAGCGGGATGAGCAGCCCGGGGCCGCCGTTGATCTGCACCAGCTCGGC
This sequence comes from Nonomuraea phyllanthi, assembly GCF_006334985.2. Taxonomy (GTDB): domain Bacteria; phylum Actinomycetota; class Actinomycetes; order Streptosporangiales; family Streptosporangiaceae; genus Nonomuraea; species Nonomuraea phyllanthi. The sequence goes on along the minus strand of NZ_VDLX02000005.1, from coordinate 581,639 downwards.
CGACCTTTCCGCGTCGCGCTTCCACCAGCCGACGGCCAGCAGGCGAGCCACGTTGCCGGCTCCCACGACGGGCCGCAGCAGGGCGCGCCTGACACCGCCGCCGTCGCTCAGGGCGACGACGTCGGGCGCGAGGATGTCGAGCAGGCTCGGTAGTTCGCCGGTTCCGATCATTCATGGTCAGGCGTCGGTAGGGGTGTGCCGGCGGCGGCCACGGCTAGGCGGCTCTGATGGGGTCAGGGGGTCCAGCCGCACACGACCAGGTAGCCGTCGACGGTGGTGATGAGATCAGAGGTGGGGTCGTCGGGCAGGGCGTGGCCGAGGTCGCGGTTGCGTACCTCGCCGATCCAGCGGTCGTGCTGGTACTCGTGGTTGATGATCGCCATGAGCAGCGTCTGTGCGACGATCTTGAGTTGGGCGGGGGCGCCGACGTCTCCGGCTCCGATGGCGTTCATGCGGGCGTGGACCCGTTCGCCGACGGTGGCGCGGAAGCCGGCCAGTCGCCGGGGGTCGGGCAGGGGCAGGCGGTTGGCCTCCGGGTTGGCGGAGTCCATGAGGTCGTCCAGGTCGGGTGCGGGGCTCGGTTCGGCCGCGGTGAGGTTGCGGATCATGAAGTGGGCGACGTGGGCCTGGTGGCCGAGGTGCCAGCCGATGGGGCTGAAGTTCTGCTCGGGCCGCCAGTGCAGTTCCTCGGCGGTCAGGTCGCGCCAGAGTTCGTCGGTGTAGGCGCGGGCGCGGTCGTATTCGGCCAGCAGTTGCGGGATCTCATGCATGGTGGTCACTTCCGGTCGTGGTGGGGGCGCTCATGGCAGGCTCCAGCCTCGGGGCGCTGCCTGATGGCGTACGGCTGGCGGGTGGGAGGCGTCTGCGTCGGTGGGTCACCCGCTCTTCCCGAGCTCGGCTGCTGGTGCCGAGCCGGCTCGCTGGGCGAGATGGGTGGTGAGGACGGCGCGAGCGGATCTCTCACCGGCCAGGAGTGCGCCCTCGACATGGCCGGCATGGTCGGTGGCGGTTTCGGTCGATGCCCAGTGCAGCCGGCCTGCCAGCGCGGGCCGCTGGTAGAGCGAATGCCCGAACAGATCGTAGTTCGTCAGGTGCTGCGCTCCGGGCGGCGTGGTCCACCGCTCGGTGCTCCAATCCTGTATGTGCAGCGCTTCGGGCCGGGCCGCTTCTTGCCCGAACAGTTGCGCGAGCTGGGTGGTGACGGCTGTTGCGAAGCCGGGACCAGTAGCGGGGGCGGGGGCGAAGCCGAACAGGGCGGCTGGAGTGCCGTCCGGCCCGGACATGTCGTGGATTTCCCGCAGCGGGCCGGTCCAGCTGATCGCCGCTCCTGCCAGGTCGCCCGCCCACCAGAACGGGTTGCGATAGGTGGCCACGACCTTGATGACGCCGCCCATCCAGACCGGAGTGGTCCCGGCGAGTCCCGCCAGCTCTGGCTCGAGTGCGCCGTGGAAGTCGATGCTCGCCACCGCGAGCGCCGGCGGAACGGCCAGCACGACCTGGCCGGCGTTCAAGCGTTCAGTGCTCGTCCCTACCTCGACCGTGTCACCGTTCGAGCGGATGTGCGTGACCGGGGTCGACAGCCGCAGCGCGGCGGCGGGGAGCCGGGCCGCCAGACCGGTGGTCAGCGCCGCGGCGCCGGGCCGATACCGGTAGGCGGGGGCGTCGATCGGGTTGCCGGTGACCCGCTGGATACCGGTGGGGTACTGCGCGAGCGCGTCACCCATGAGGTGCTGGTCGAAGATGGCGACGTCGAGCTGGGCGGTGAGCGCGGCGACCCGTGGCTCGCCATCCCAGAACCAGGTGGCGCCCAGGTCGAGCCCGTCGCCGGTGGTCACCAGCCGGCCTCCGGTGCGTTCACGCGCCTCCAGGCACACCGTGTCGAGCCCGGCCGCGTGCAGGGCCGCCGCCGCCGTGAGGCCGGCCGCACCAGCGCCCACCACGACGACATCGTGCTGAGGGGCGGTAGGCGCCATGTGCGCCTCCCTTCTGTCTGGGCGGAACGTCACGCGTTCTGGCGGGTGAAGGTACGGCCGGCCATGAGGACGCCGAGCGGGATGAGGACGATGAGGGCCACGATGGACAGCAGGGAGAAGCTGCTGACGGCCAGCAGCGGCCCGGACGCGAACGCCGCGGTCGCCCCGAACAGGTTCGACAGCGCGTCGACGCCGCCTTGGGAGGAGGCCCGGGTCTCGGTGGAGACGGCGGCGTTGAACAGCGCGGAAGCGGCGACGTTGACGAAGGACCAGCCGATGCCCAGCAGGATCAGCGAGGTGATGGTCCATCCAGTGTCGTCGGGTTTCATGGCGCCGATCAGGAGCGAGGCGGCCAGGACGCCGAGCCCGGCGGTGATCGCCGGTCGGTGGCCGTAGCGGTCGGCGATCAGGCCTACGAGCGGGGCCGGGGCGTACATGCCGACGATGTGCATGCTGATCGTGATGCCGACGAGGGTGATCGAGCCGCCGTGGTGGGTGAGGTGGACGGGCGTCATCGTCATGATCCCGACCATGACGATCTGGGCGGTGAGAATCGCGATCACCGCCACCCGGGCGCGCCGGTTGACGCGCAGCTCGGCGAGCACCTGGCGGATACGGCCCGGCTGCCTGCCGCCAAGACCCGCGGGCGCTTCCCGCTCGAGGAACAGCAGCGGGTCGGGACGCAGCCACAGCCACACGACCAGACCGGCAACGGCCAAGCAGAGCGCGGCGATGAGGAAGGCCGACGCGTACACCGTGAGGCCGGTGGCGGCGCCGATGATCTCGCCGGGCACGCCGAGGTTCGGGCCGAGCACGGAGCCGAGTGTGCCGACCCAGACGATCAGGGCCAGCGAGCGGGCCTTGTGGTGCGGCTGGGCGAGGTCGGTGGCGGCGAACCGCGACTGCAGGCTCACCGCCAACCCTGCGCCGATCAGCAGCAGGCCGCCGAAGAGCGGGACGATCAGGCTCCACTGCGCTGCGGCGACCAGAACCGCGGCGCCGACCGCGGCCGTCCACCAGCCGCCCGCGAGAGCAACGCGGCGTCCGCGGCGTGCTGCCAGCGTGCCCAGTGGCAGGCCGAGCAGGGCTGCGCCGAGTGTGCTCGCGGTCCTGGCCACGCCCGCCCAGGCTTCGTTGTCGGTGACCGCTCCGGCCAGCAGGATCCCGATCGAGGGTGCGACGCCCACCCCCACGGTGCCGATGATCTGCGTGAGGACCAGCACGGTCATCGTGCGCCGCTGGACGGCATCGACAGCCGGCCTGGCCGCGGTGGACGGTTGGGGGCCGGTGCCGGCATGGGTGCCGGCATGGGTGCCGGCAAGGTGTTCGGGCTCAGGCACGGAGGTCCTTGTCTGCGCGACGTGCGGCGGCTGTGACCGAGCGGCGCATGGTGAGTGCGGATGGAGGGAGCCTGGACGGCGGGGCGTGGACGGCAGGGCTGCCGGTGACTACGCGCCGGTACCGTCGACTGCGTCAGGCGGCTGCGTCAGGCGGCCTTGTAGATGCGCACGTCCGGAGCCGTGTTGAGGTAAGGCTGCAGGGCGGTGACGACGTGCTGGATGAACATCTCGCTGGACAGATACGCCTGCGCGTCCTCGACGGTGGCGAAGCCGTGCAGCACCTGTACGTCAGATAGACCATGGGTTTCTCGTTTCGCTTCGAGGGCCGGCCACGGCTTGGCCATGCGCTGAAGCTATGTCCGATTTATCCCGGCCGGTAGACCGGCTGCGTGAATACGGCTATAGGCGGCGGTTATCGCTAAGTGAGGCGACGAGCCGACTCAGGTCGGCCGCGTAGCGGGAGGTGGGGTCCCACACCGCCTCGTAGAACAACTCCACGGGCCGGCCGTCGTCGATGAGTGGGCGGGCGGTGAGACCGGCGTCGGTCAGTTTGGACTCGGGCAGGATCGCTGTGCCCAGGCCGAGACCGACCCACTGCTCCAGCACCTGGTAGCCGCCGGCCTCACCGGGATAGGCGCGCAGCGGCAGGTCGTGCTCCTGGAACAGTTGCGTAGTGAACCTGGTCAGGCCACACGCGTCGGGCACCAGGATGAACTGCGCGTCGGCGGCATCACTCAGTTCCACCGCCGACGACGCCGGCGCGTGAGCGTCGATCACGACGACCGGCTCGGAGTGGATGACGCGGTGCTCGAAGCGAGGCAGGGGGTTCACCGAAGGGATCAAGATGATGTCGAGCTCGCCCTCGACGAGCGCGTCGTGCAGGTCGGCCATGTTCGCCTCCCGCAGTACCAGATCCCCGGGAACCGGCAGGCGGCGGACAGCGCTGAACGCCTGGGCGACCAGATCGGGGCTGATCAGCGGAGAGACGCCCAGGCGAATGCGAGGGGCCTCCGGAGAGGCCATTCGCCGTGCCTCGGCGGTGATCGCGTCCAGCGCCGACAGAGCGGTGTCGACCAGAGGAATCAGCCGTACCGCCTCGGCGGTCAGGGTCACGCCTCGGGTGGACCGCTCGAACAACTGCACCCCGAGGCGCTCCTCGAGCCGGGCGACCGCGTTCGACAACGCCGGCTGGGTGATCCCGTGAGCGCGCGCGGCCGCCGAGAACGAGCGGGCGTGCGCCACCGAGCGCGCATACCGCAGCGCCTCCAGGTTCAACCGCTCACTCATAGCCGGAGGTTATCACCCGATTCACGTTGCCCACCTACCGGCGCCGGCCAGGTCCGCCATATCGTTCGTGATTGTCAGGAGCTCGGCTGCATGCGCTCCGACGGAAGAAGGGAACGCAGCGTTGCCGACCATGTTCCGCCGGATGGCGGTCACCGAACCCGGCGGCGCCCTGCGCCCCGTCGAGGTAGCGGTCACCCATCCGGATGCCGGCTGGGTCCGCGTACGGGTGACCGCCAGCGGGGTGTGCGGAGCAGATCTCGGCACCGTGAGCGCCTCCGAGCCCGCCGGCGGTTTTCCGATCACCCCGGGGCATGAGATCGCGGGCGTGATCGACGCGACCGGCGCTCGCGCCGCCGGCTGGGAATTGGGTGACCGGGTCGCGGTCGGCTGGTCCGGCGGCAGTTGCGGCCACTGCCGCCCGTGCCGTACCGGCGACCAGGTGCACTGCCGGCAACGGCGGATCCCGGGCCTGTCCTACCCGGGAGGCTGGGCCGAGACGGTGACCGTTCCCGTCGAGGCGCTCGCCCACATCCCCGACGAATTGAGCGAGGCGGATGCGGCGCCGATGGGATGTGCCGGCGTGACCACCTTCACCGCGATCCGCGAGGCCGGCCTGCCACCCGGCTCGCGGGTCGCCGTGTACGGCCTCGGCGGCCTGGGCCATCTCGCCGTGCAGTTCGCGGCCCGCATCGGACACGAGGTCGTCGTGATCGCCCGCGGGACCGACCGCGAGCAGGACGCTGCGGCCTTCGGCGCCCGCCACTACATCGACGCCACCGCCCAGGACGCAGGCCAGAGGCTGGCCGAACTCGGCGGCGCTGACCTCATCCTGTGCACGGTTCCTACCTCCGAGCCGATCAGCGCCCTGCTCGACGGTCTGCGCCTGCGCGGACGGCTCACCCTGATCGGCGTCGACGGCGGAGCCATTCAGGTACCGGTGGCGCGGCTGGTGATGAACGCGCAGGTCGTCACCGGCCACCTGACCGGCAGCCCCGCCGACATCGAGGACACCATGCGCTTCGCTGTCGCCCACGACGTCCGGCCTCGCCTGGAGCGCCTGCCGCTCGAACAAGCCGACCTGGCGGTGCGTCGGTTGCGGGAAGGGCAAGTCCGGTACCGGGTGCTACTGGAGCCTTGACCTTGCTCGACGCGTCACCGGATGACGTACGGCGGAACGTGCCCGGACGCGAGCCAGCTTGCCGACGGGATGCTGGGAGCCGGCCAAGCTGTTTCACGGGTGAGCGCCTATGAAACAGCGGGTGGGGTCCAGCACGCATAAGCTCAATCTCACATGGTGATGATCGTGAAAGTTGGGGTTCGAGACGTAGAAAGCGATCTCAAGACTGGCCAAGGTCACGCTCAACGTCGTGCGTGCGGTCAACGAGATGTGCATGGAGCGTGGCTGCAGATCATCGTCAGCCGAGGTCCGGCATCCCCGCCCGCTCGATGATCACGATCGGGATCTGTCTTGACGTCTCTCGCTGGTAGCCGGTGTAGCGCGGCCATATTCCGGTCATCGTCTCCCACAGGCGGAGCCGCTCGTCCTCGGCCGCCAGGTGGGCCACCGCGTCGAACACCTCGGCCCCGACCTGCACCTTGACCTGCGGTCGAGCGAGCAGATTGTGGAACCAGAGCGGATGGTCGGCGGCGCCGCCGTTGGAGGCGACCACGAGGTAGCGGTCGCCGTCGCGGCCGTAGATGAGGGCGGTACGCCGGGGTAGTCCTGAGCGGCGGCCGATCGTCGTGATCAGCAGCCTGGGGGCGCCGTGGAAGAGGTGACCGCGCGTGCCGCCGGACTCGGCGTAGCTCTTGACGTGCCTGGCCACCCACCCGGTCGGACTGTCGATTGGCTCGTGGCTCATCGCGCCGCCCCGCCCACGCGGCGGTCGGCCCACTTGCGTGCCTGGGCGAACCAGTGGGGTGCGGTGCGGTGGCCGTTGAGCACATGCCCGGTGCCGGGGACCACGACGGTCTCCAGCTTGGCACGTGGACCGTAGAAGGGGGCCTCCTGGGCGCGCAGCGCGGCCGAGGAGCGGGCTCCGGCCAGCAGTTTGTCGTGCTCACCGTTGACGATCAGCACGGGGGCCTGGATGTGCTTGTTGATCGCGGGCGGGGTGTAGGAGTCGCCGGGAGGGAAGACGTCCGTCGTCTTGGTGGCCTCGTCGGCGGCGATGACCTTGGGGTCGGCGTTGGGCTGGTGGTAGAACCAGGTGGCGCGCAGGCCGGGCCGGGTGGTGAGGTAGCCGTCGTCGAGGCCGCGTCCGGCGAAGCGGGGGTCGTCGGCGGCGCGGTAGATTCCCGTGCCCATCTGCTCAAAGGCGGCCTCGTTCGGGACGCTCGACTCGCCGGTCAGGATGACGCCGTCCACCTCCGCTGGATGTGCGGCGGCCACGGTGCGGGCGAGGGTCGAGCCCAGCGAGTGGCCGACGAGAACGATTTTGGCGAAGCGGCCCCCGTCTAGACGGCCCTCGCGCAACTGCCGGATGAGCTGGCTGATGACGATCTGGTGGGTGTCCTGCCCGAAGCGGGCGCTCGGTGGGTAGGAGCTCGCCCCGGTACCAAGACGGTCAATGGCCAGCGTGGCGTACCCGGCGGCCGTCATCGTCTCCATGTAGGAGGGGTGCTGCCGGTCGCCGCGCATCCGCCAGTAGGCCTGGCCGTAGAAGCCGCCGGGGATGAGCAGCTGAACGGTGGTGGCATGGCCGCGCGGCAGGCACAGGGTGCCGGCGACGCGCTGGTCGGCGGGGCCGCTTGAGGTCATCGCCACCTTGGCGCTGACTGTCCGGCAGGCGGGGGCGGCGTTCGCCGCTGCCGGGATCGAGATTGCGGGGCTCGAGACGAGCGCCAGAAGTACCGCTGTCTTGATGCGCATGAGACTCCTTCGATACCCAAATTTGGTTAACCAAATTTGGGTATCGAACTATGGCCCATCCACGCTCGTACCGTCAAACCGGTCTCCGGCCGATCAGGCCGGCTCCTCGCCGCGTTCCAGCCGCCCGATCAAGTCACGGATCCACGCCGCTTCGCCCGCCGCCTGCGCCGCGCGCAGGGCGAACAACTCTGTCACGTTCCTTGGGCGCCTTCCCTCCTGGGCCGTGACCATGATCTGCGCCCGCTCATCCTCCAGAACGCGCACCCGCTCCTTGAGCAGTGCGATCACCTCCTCCTCGGGCAGCGCGGGTAGCAGCACAAGGGCCGCGTTGAGCAGCTCCGGACGCCGATCGGGAACCCTGAGGGCGCTTCTGAGCAGCCCGAGGAACTCCGCCTCGCCCTTGTCATTGATGGCGTAATCGACCCGGCCCGGCCATTCGTGCACCTCGCTGGTGTCCAGAAGACCTTCCTTGGCCAGCTGACGCAGCGCGTGGTAGATCGAGCCCGACCTGAGCCCTGCCCATTGCCCGGCCTCCCACGACTCCAGTTCAGAGCCCACCAGATAGCCGTGTGCCTGACCGTGCAGCCGCACCACGCCAAGGACCAGCAGTCGCGTCGCCGACATCGTCTCCCTCACTCACCGGGGTCCGGCACCCGCCAAAGCCCTGCCGAACAGGCTATCCGTCGTGCCCGTGGAGGCGAGAAGGCGACGGGCGAGGCAGCGTCGCCTTCGACGCCGCGACCGTGACGGCCGCCTACGGCATACTGCAAGTCATCGTCGCGCTCACCCAGAACAGGCCGTACGTACCAGGGGGTGGACAGCGCCCGGCGCAGGCCACCCCCGACGATCACCGCCTACGCCACCTCCTCCTTGCCCATGAAAAAGACTCCATATGGTTGATCTGGTCGAGTGGGCTCTTCCGCTCGTCGCCGAACTGGTCGAGATGCCCTCTCCACGGGGGTGATCAGGTTGAACCTGGTGTGCGGGAGCGCCTGGGCGTACCGGACGGTGATCATGTCCAGCGTGGAGTCGGCGATGCGGATCAGCCGGTGAAGGGCCAGGGGCCGAAGCGGCCCCACGCGATGAACGCCGCGAGCGCGAGATAGATCAGGTTCAGTATCGCGAACCGGAGCTCGCCGCGGCGGCCGTGAGTGACCATCGCGCCGATCATCAGCAGGACCCAGCACAGGGCGGTCACCGGCACCAGGACGGGTGCGACACCGACCACGGCAGGAACGATCAAGCCCACTGCGGCCAGGATCTCCAGGACGCCGAGGGCCTTGACGAACGCGGCGCTGACGTCGCCGGTCCATGCCCCACCAGGGGACGCGGCCAGTTTCGCCTGCGGGGTGAAGGTCTTGATGGCGCCCCCGGCCAGGGCGACAACGGCCAGGAGCGCGGCACCGATCCACAGTGCGAGGTTCATGAGGTTCTCCTATCTGATCACGGGCGCGATCGGCCCGACGTGTGGAGGATCGCCGGTCATCCGACTCGCCCGGCACCGGGCATGCGGATGGAGGCGTCCCCGGCGTGCGTGGCAGGGCCACCGGTCGTGGGCCTGCCGGTCGGTCCGGCCGCCGGGGATGTGTGGGGTTCAGCCGTTGCCGGGCTGGCGGCTGGCGCGTACGAGAGCGCCGAGGTCGCCGACCCGGTCGAAGTGCTGCAGTTTGTCGGGGTTGACGATGGAGTGGATCGTCTGGATCTCCCCGTCGGCGATGTCCAGCCCCATCACGCCGACGAGCAGGTCCCGGACGTCGTACACCAGAGCGCCCGGCTGGCCGTTCACCTCGGTGAGCCGGAACCGCACGCCGCCGGCGCGGGCCAGCATGGGCGCCATCGCCGCCAGGACGCGCGCCACGCGCCGGCGCCCGTTGATCGGCCGTCCCAGCGCGGGCACCTTGCCGCCGCCGTCACCGTGCATCGCCACGTCCTGCGCCAGCAGCTCTTCCAGCGCCCGCAGGTCGCCGTGCTCGACGGCGGCGAAGAAGCGCCCGGCGAGCTGCTGCCGCTGCTGCCGGGAGGCGTGGTAGCGCGGGCGGCGCTGCTGGAGGTGTTTACGGGCCCGCGCGACCAGGTGCCGCGTGCTGTCCACGTCCGTGCCGACGATGTCGGCGACCTCCGGGTAGGGGTACTGGAACACCTCCCGCAGCAGGAACGCGGCCCGCTGGCGCGGCGACAGGCTCTCCAGCAGCACCAGGACGGCCAGCGACAGCGAGTCGGAGGTCTCCGCGTGCTCGCCGGGCGAAGGATCGGTGGCCAGCGGTTCCGGTAGCCACTCGCCGACGTACCGCTCCCGCCGCATCCGGGCCGAGCGCAACTGGTCGATGGCCAGCCGGGTGACCAACGTGGCGATGTACGCCCGCGGTGAGGCGATCACCTCGCCTCCCTGCTGGATCTGGTGCAGCCGCAGGAACGCCTCCTGCACCACGTCCTCGGCTTCGCCGACGCTGCCGAGCATCTGGTAGGCGATGGCGAAGGCCCGCGGACGCAGATCGCCGTACAGGTCAGAGATCGACATGCCGGGTCAGCTCAATCCCTGGGTGAAGCCGGCGCGCCAGCTCGGGTACCGCGGCGTCCAGGCCAGCTCGCGTTTGGCCTTGCCGGTGGAGATCCCGCGGGCCCGCGTCATCATGTCCACCGCCCCCTGGCCGGCCAGAAGGCGGGCGAGCCACGCCGGTACGCGACGTGGCGGCTTGGCGCCGAGCGTCCGGGCGAGATAGGGCAGCCAGACGCGTACCGGGGCGGGATCGTCGTCGGCGACGTGGTAGATCCCGGGCCTGCCGCGCTCGATGGCCGCGACCGTGGCGGAGGCGGCGTCGGCGATGTGCACGAGCGACCACACACCGCCGCCGTCGCCGACGATCGGGAACTTCCGCTCGCGGATCTGCCGGGTCATGACCGCGTCCGGCGCGGAGCTGAGGCTGGTCCCGGGGCCATAGAACGAACCGTAGCGAAGCACGATGCCATCGGCCCAGGTGATACCGATCACCCCGTCCTCCACGTGGCGCAGCGCGGCCACCGCCGCCTCGGCGTCGGCGGGCGGATGCGGCTCGATCCGGCCGCTCTCGTCGGCGACCGGCCCGCCGGTGCGTTCCATCCACAACGCGTTGCTCTGCGCCACGAACGCGTGGACGCCGATCGCCCGCGCGGCGGCCAGCAGGTGATCGGTGCCCTCGGTACGCAACCGGTTGGTGGCGGCCGCCATCTGCTTGACGCGCCGCATGCTCGACGGCCCGCTCAGCGCGCTGAGCTGATGGACGATCACCTCGGGCTCCGCCTTGGCGACCGCGTCGGCCACTGCGTCCGGATCGAGGGCGTCGACGACGACCGGATCGGCGCCCGACTCGCGCAGCGCACTCACCTTGGCCGCCGACCGGGTCATGCCGATGACCGTGTGCCCGCGCGCCACCAGCCGGGTGACGAGCTGACCGCCGATCGCGCCGGACGCCCCGGCGATGAAGATTCTCATGACCTCTCCGTTCATCACGCTCACCAATGAAGACGGGAAGCACCCTCATCTCATGACCGGTAGTGACCCACTTCACAGGCCATGCCTGCCGCACGTACCTGACGTGCTCCGGACCATCGATGCAGGTCGGCGTTCGGCGGCGGGTGGCCGCTGCGTTGGCCATCTCAGGCCTTTGGCGCCTTCTCGCAGGTCAGAGAGATGCGGCGTGCGGATGCTGGCGGCCGCGCCCTGGCATCCCTTGTCGGAGAGTTCACTCCTGCGGTGGTCAGTGCGTCGATCAGGCCGGTGGCGCGAGCCGCGGTCAGCTCATGGGCGGCACCGGGCAGCACCGGTGAGCCCATGCCGGCCGGCGCGCAAGACGGCGGCGTGGACATCGCCGGCAGGCGTGATCAGCAGATCGGCCGCCTCTTAGACGTAGCAGCAGGCGGTGCCGGTGCCGATTCCCAGGCGCGGCCAGACGCGCGCAGGTGGCCGGCTGCGACTTAGGAGATGAAGCGAGGCCATCACGGGACAAGGACGGTCGATGCCGGCCGATCAACGTCCAGGCCCTTGGCCGAGGACGAGGTCGGCGTTGCGGGTGGTGAGGGCGCGCCAGTTCTCGTGCTCGTCGCCCAGCGTCGAGTCGAGTGAGGCCAGCAGGTGCAGGGCCAGTTCACGCCGGGTCCAGGCGTAGTCGCTGCCGTAGAGCAACCGGTCCGGCCCGGCGATGCTGGTGAGTGCGGCGATCTGCTGCTTCGACGGCATGCCGGCGAGGTCGTAGTAGAAGCGGCCGAGAATCTCGGTGACCGTGACCCGGCCGGTCGGCTCGCCGCTGATCGTACGGAACGCCTCGACGCGCGCGGTGAGCAGCGGCAGCACCCCGCCGAGATGGGGGACGATCAGGCGGATGCGGGAGAACCTCGTCGCCGCGCCGCTGAGGACGAAGTCGACGACCGTACGGGCGGTCTCGAACAGGAACTCCATCATCGGTCGTGGCCAGCTTGACGACAGCGCCTCGTGGCCCGGGCAGGTGGTCGGGTGCAGAAGGACGACCGCGGCGCGGCGGTCGAGCTCACTGAGCACCGGAGCGAGCCGTTCGTCAGCGAGCCGGATCCCTGCATGGTTGGACATCAGCGCCACACCGTCGGCATCGAGTTCGTCGAAGCAGTAGGCGATTTCCGTCAGTGCGCCGTCCACATCGGGCAGCGGCAGGGTGGCGAACTGCCCGAACCTGTCCGGGTGTTCTCGTACGGTCTGGGCGCAGAACTCGTTGATCTCGCGCGACAGTGAACGAGCGGCCCGGTCGTCACCGAAGTGGGCCCCCGGCGAGGACAGGGACAGCATCGCTTTGGCGATACCGGCTTCGTCCATGAACGCCAGGTGCTCTTCGGCGCTCCATCGCGGCCAGTAGTCCTCGGGCATGCCGTCGGGTTGCACATGACCGGCCGCCTTGGCGGCCTCGATGTAGTGCGGCGTGGTGAAGTGGGCGTGGACGTCGACCAGGCCTTGTGTGCTCATCGCTGCTTCCTCACAGGTGACGGTTTCCGGCCGCATTCCGCGGCGCTGACCAGCGCCTTTAGACTAGGAACTGCAGCCATCCAATGGCACGATCAATGCCACTGAGTGGAACGGAGATGTGGTGCCGGCATCAGATCCGCCGAAGGCGGGCTCCGGGTCGGGGGCACCCGCGCCGTCCGCGAAAGCGGGCGAGGCAGTGATCGACCGGGCCTTCGCCGTGCTGCGCGCCTTCGACGCCGAGCACCGCGCCCTGCCTCTGGCAGGTCTCGTCCAGCGGACCGGGCTGCCGCGCAGCACCGCTCTGCGCCTGGCCCGCAAGCTGACCGAGACCGGGGCGCTGGAGCGCCTCGACGACGGCCGCTACGTCATCGGCCTGCGTCTGCTGGAGATCGCATCGCTCGCCCCACGCGGGCACGGGCTGCGGGCCGTGGCGATGCCCTACCTGGAGGACCTCTTCCACGTCACCCACCAGCACATCGTGCTGGCGGTACGTGACGGCGACGCCGCCACGCTCGTGGAGCGGCTGTCCGCGCACAACGCCAGCCCCGCGCTCTTCCGGGTCGGCGGCCGCATGCCCCTGACCAGGACCGGCGTCGGCCTGGTTCTGCTGGCCCACGCCCCCGCCGAGGTGCAGGAGCACGTCCTCGAGCGTTTCGAGCCGGGGCACAGCTACGACGACGTGCGCACTGCCGAGAATCTGCGCCGCGTCCTGGCCGAGGTCAGACGAGGCGGCTACGCCATCGGAAGCCAGGCCGGGCCCCAGCCGCACACCACAGCGGCGGCGCCGATCCGCGACGCGGACGACGTCGTCGCCGCCGTGTCCGTGGTGGCGCCAAGTGCCGACTTCGACGCGGCGATCTACGTACCCGCCGTCCGAGCCACCGCGCGCGCCATCTCGCGCGCGATGAATGACATCCGCCAGGTCGGCTGACAGCACGGCCTGCCCTGGCGAACCTGTGCCGGGTTGTGCACGCGTGAATCGGGCCGGCGCCTCCATCGGAGCCGCACAGCCCGGTGGCGCCCACTGACCCACCGGCCGGGAGGAGCGGTGAACGCGCTTGCCGGCGAAGGGTCCGCGGCTGGCTGCTGCGCGGCGGCTTCCCGCTCTCCCCGCTGCTCGTCGGAGCCGTCGCCGACCTCACCAGCCTGCGCGCCGGCCTGCTGTCGGTCGTCCTGGCGGGCGTCGTCACGATCGCGCTCGCCCCGCGTCCTGGCCGACCGCACCCACTGAATCAGGAGCTCGAACAGGACAGCCGCACCCGCCCGGTGGTCACGCAGACGTCGCCGGCCCGCTATATCACTCTCAGTTGTCAAAGAATTACGTTCGGTACGTAATGGGCGGCGATCACGAGGTCTCCCCGGAGGACAGAGAAGCGAGGTGGCGGGGTGCATCTGACTCCGCATGAACAGGAACGCCTGATGATCCACGTGGCCGCGGACGTGGCCCGCAGACGCAAAGAGCGAGGAGTGCTCCTCAACCATCCCGAAGCGGTCGCACTGATCACGGCGCACGTACTGGAGGCGGCCAGGGACGGCAAGTCCGTCCATGAACTCATGTCCGCCGAAGAGAAGATCCTCTCCCGCGACGACGTCATGGAAGGCGTCCCCGAGATGATCCCCGACCTGCAGATCGAGGCGACGTTCCGCGACGGCACCAAACTGGTCACCATCCGTGCCCCCTTCGCCGAAGCCGAGCCCGAACCCGAACCCGATGAAGGAGCGGACGCGCCGCTGCACCCGGGGAAGATCGACCACCCCGACGGCGCCGAGCCGGTGGCCTTCAACGAAGGCCGCACGCTCACCACGGTGACCGTCACCAACGAGGACGACCGCCCCATCCAGGTGGGCTCCCACTACCACTTCTACGAGGCCAACCCGCGCCTGAACTTCAACCGGCCCGCCGCCTACGGCAAGCGCCTGCACATCCCCGCCGGCAGCTCCGTCCGCTTCGAGCCCCGCTGCCCCCGGACGGTGACCCTCGTGCCGATCGAAGGCAGACGCGTCGTCGCCGGCCTGCGCGGCGAGGTCGGAGGGCAGCTCGATGGATGAAGCCCTGGACGAGACCTCGACGGAGACCTCGGCGGACGCGCCCGCCGAGACGACGACCCCGCCGGACGACAGCGCGCCGGAGCCCGAGATCCTGCCGGTCGACGAGCCGCTGACCCGCGTGGCCTACGCCGACCGCTACGGCCCGACGACCGGCGACCGCATCCGGCTCGCCGACACCAACCTGCGCATCGAGGTCGCCGAAGACTGGGCGGGCGGGCCCGGACGCAGCGGCAACGAGGCCATCTTCGGCGGCGGCAAAGTGATCCGGGAATCGATGGGACAATCCTGCGCGCCACGCGATCCCGCGAGGTTCGGCGCTCCCCAGCCACCCGACACCGTCATCACCGGCGCGGTGATCCTCGACCACTGGGGCGTGGTCAAAGCCGATGTGGCCCTGCGCGACGGCCGGATCATCGCACTCGGCAAGGCCTACAACGACGAGACCATGAACCGGCTCCACGACGCACACGAGCGCGCCACGGACTTCCTGATCGGCCCGGAGACCGAGATCATCGCAGGCAACGGAAAGATCCTCACCGCCGGCGGCATCGACACCCACGTACACTTCATCTGCCCCGAACAGGTGCACGAAGCGCTCGCCGCCGGAGTCACCACCCTGATCGGCGGCGGCACCGGACCGGCCGAAGGCAGCACCGCCACCACCGTCACGCCCGGCGCCTGGCACATCGCCCGGCTGTTCGAGGCACTGGACACCTTCCCCGTCAACATCGGCCTGCTCGGCAAGGGCAGCACCATGTCGACCGAGTCGCTGTACAACCAGGTGGAAGCGGGCGTCCTCGGCCTCAAGATCCACGAGGACTGGGGGGCCACCCCGGCCGTACTGCGCCGCTGCCTGGAGGTGTGCCGGGCCACCGGCGTCCAACTGGCCCTGCACGCCGACTCGCTCAACGAGGCAGGCACGGTCGCCGACACCATCGCGGCCATCGGCGACCACCCCATCCACGTCTTCCACGTCGAAGGCGCCGGCGGCGGCCACGCCCCCGACATGCTCACCATGGCCGGGCTGCCCAACGTCCTGCCCGCCTCCACCAACCCCACCCGGCCCTTCACCATCAACACGGTCAAAGAGCACATCGACATGGTGATGGTCTGCCATCACCTCAACCCGCTGGTGGAAGAGGACCTGAGATTCGCCGAGTCGCGGATCCGGCCCTCCACCATGGCCGCCGAAGACCTCCTGCACGACCTCGGCGCCATCTCCATCATGTCGTCCGACGCCCAGGCCATGGGCCGCATCGGCGAGATGATCGTACGGACATGGCAGACCGCACACGTGAACAAGGCCCGGCGCGGCCCGCTGGAAGGCGACCAGGCGGGCCAGGACGGAGCCGACAATCACCGCGCCCGCCGCTACGTCGCCAAATACACCATCAACCCCGCCATCGCGCACGGCATCGACCACGAGGTCGGCTCCGTCGAGGTGGGCAAGATGGCGGACCTGGTGCTGTGGGAGCCGAAATTCTTCGGCGTCAAGCCGTACCGCGTGATCAAGGGCGGCCAGATCGCCTACGCGCAGGTCGGCGACGCCAACGCCTCCATCACCATCCCGCAGCCGATCCTGCCCCGGCCCATGTGGGGAGCCATGGGCCGGGCACCGGCCGCCAACGCCGTCAACTTCGTCACCGAGCACGCCATCCAGGCCGGCCTGACCGAACGGGTCAACGCGGGCAAGCGGTTCACGGCCATCCGCGACACACGCAAAGTGTTCAAAGCCGACATGCGGGAGAACAACGCCTGCCCCGACATCCGCATCGATCCCAACACCTTCGACGTGGAGATCGGCGGCGCGAAGGCCAAGGACGTCAACACCGACATCGACGACCACCTCGTCGACCGCAACCAGTACGCCGACACCCTGCCCATGGCACAGCGCTACTTCCTCTTCTGACTCTTCTGACCAGCGCATCGACCCCGCCTACGACCCACGCGAACGAAAGGCATGCCACGCACGATGAACCGCGCCGCCCTGCTGGTCCTGGCCGACGGCCGATTCCCCGCCGGTGGGCACGCCCACTCCGGCGGAGCCGAGGAGGCCATCACGGCCGGACGGGTACGGGACGTAGCGGACCTGCGCGAATTCTGCCGCGGCCGGCTCCACACCAGCGGCCTGGTCGCCGCCGGGCTGGCCGCCGCGGCCGCCACCGGCTACGACCCACTACTGCTCGACGAAGCGGCCGACGCCCGCACGGCCGCCCCCGCCCTGCGGCGCACCTCACGCCGGCTCGGACGGCAGCTCTTGCGAGCCGCCCGCGCCACCTGGCCATGCGCCGAACTCGACGACCTGGCCGCAACACGGCCAGGAGGCGCTCACCAGAGCGTGGTGCTCGGCCTCACCGCCCGCGGCGCGGGGCTGCTCCCGGTGGATGCCGCCTACGCGGCAGCGTACGAGAGCATCAGCGGCCCGGTCGCCGCGGCTGTCCGCCTGCTCAGGCTGGACCCCTTCGACGCCACCGCCGTCCTCGCCCACCTGGCCGCCGACATCGATCACGTCGCGGCACAGGCGGCCGAAGCGGCACAGCACGTCCACACCGACGGAGTCGCCGCCCTGCCGGCCGCCTCGGCGCCGCTGCTCGACCTCACCGCCGAACAGCACGCCACCCGCCCGGCCCGCCTGTTCGCCTCCTGACCACGCCTTCGATCCCTTCGGGAGCAACCCCATGCACCTGCACCACAGCGACACCTCCCCCGACGGCCACACCCACGGCCCCAACGGTTCGGGCGGTTCAGGCGGGTCACCTCAGCGTCCCGGCGGCCGTCGCGCCCTGCGCGTCGGCCTCGGCGGGCCCGTCGGCTCCGGCAAGACCGCCACCGTCGCCGCCCTCTGCCGTACGCTGCGCGGGGAACTGTCCATCGCGGTCGTGACCAACGACATCTACACCCGAGAGGACGCCGAATTCCTGCTACGCGAGGCCGTCCTGCCCGCCGAACGCATCACCGCCGTACAGACCGGCGCCTGCCCGCACACCGCCATCCGCGACGACATCTCCGCCAACCTCGAAGCCGTCGAAGACCTCGAGGAACGCCTCGGCCCGCTCGACGTGATCCTCGTCGAATCAGGCGGCGACAACCTCACCGCCACCTTCTCCAAGGGCCTTGTCGACGCCCAGATCTTCGTCATCGACGTCGCCGGCGGAGACGACATCCCCCGCAAGGGCGGGCCCGGCGTCACCACCTCCGACCTGCTCGTCATCAACAAGACCGACCTCGCCCCGCACGTCGGGGCCGACCTGGAGGCCATGGCCCGCGACGCCAAGGCACAGCGCGGCGACCTGCCCACCGTGCTGACCGCGGTCAAGAGCACGGGCGGCATCACGCCTGTGGCCGGCTGGATCCGTGAGCGCCTGACCGCCTGGACCGCGTGCCCCGCATGAGCCGAGCCGCCGTTCCCTCCCCGCCGACCCCGGCCCCCGCCTCCACCCCGGCCTCCACCCCGGCCTCCACCCCGACCTCGGCCTCCACCCCGACCGAGCGCGCCACCCCGACCGAGCGCGCCGTGGTAGGCGTGCACGCCACCGCCCGCATCAGGGCGGCCCGCGCGGGAGGCACCACCGTCGTCCCCGTCCTCTCCGGCGACGGCCCCTTCGACCTGCGGCGCGGCCGCGCGCACGGCGACCAGGCACGGGTGTGCGTCCTCGGCACCATGACCGCTCCCCTCGGCGGCGACCGGCTGCACATCGAGGCCACCGCCGACCACGCCGCCCACCTGCGCATCACCACCGCCGCCGCCACGATCGCCCTGCGCGGCCCCACCACCGCCCACGCCACCTACGACGTGCACCTGCGCGTGGCCGAACACGCCAGCCTGCACTGGCTGCCCCAACCGCTCATCTCGGCGGCCCGCAGCAACCTACGCCAGAGCTGCACCATCGACCTGGCCCCGACAGCCAGGCTCCTGCTACGCGAAGAGATCGTGCTCGGCCGCTCCGGCGAACCGCCGGGCCGACTCTCCACCCGCCTGTCCGTCCGCCGCGACGGACGCCCCGTTCTGGAGCAGCAGACCGGGTACGGGCCCGGCGCGCCTGGCTGGGACGGCCCCGCCGTCCTGGCCGGCCACCGCGCCGTCGGCCAGATCCTCATCGTCGACCCCGCGCTGGACCGGCACCCGCCCCGCGCCCGCCTGTTCGGCGACAACCCGGCGACCGGCCAGGCGGTACTGACCCCGCTGGCCGGCCCCGCCCTTCTGATCACCGCCCTGGCCCCTGACACCATGCGGCTGCGCCGCCTGCTGGACGCGGCGCACCCCATTCCCTGAACGCCCCCGCCGCCCGCCTGAAGTGCTACGACATCGGTTCCTGGGGTTTGATGATGAGTACGGGCGAAGCCCGTTCTACTTGTGTTTGCAGTGGGATGTGAAGCAAATCAGCCGACCGCCTTTACTTAGTAGATTCATTTGGCCTTAAAGGCCCTTCAGAACACGTTCAAGTGCCGCCCGGCCCGCAGGTCCCCAGTGAGGCTTCCCGCCGGGAAGGCCACGATCACCGCTCCGCCCCATGTGCATCAGGAAGAGGCTCTTCATGGCGGCCAGGCCGCGGGCGCGCCGGATCGCCCCCTCGTCCGCATGCCCGTACATGTCGAAGAATCGTGCGGCGGTTCCCGCGGGGAGCAGCACCCATGCGGCGGCGAGGTCCCACGCCGGATCGCCGGCGAACAAGGCACCGAAGTCGATGATGCCCGAGAGCGTTCCGTCCGAGACGACGACGTTCGCGGGATGGAGGTCACCGTGCACCCACACCGGCGGGCCCTCCCACTCGGGGGCCGCGACGGCATCGGCCCAGACATCCCGGACGTCGGCAGCGACGTCGTCGGGGACGACGTCCTGCAAGAAGTTCTCGAAGCCGTGCGTGCAGTTCCTGGGATGGGCACCGCGGTCCGTAGCGGTCGGCGCCTCGGCGGGTGCCTCCACATGGAGTGCCTGGAGGAAGCCCGCCAGCGTGTCGGCCGCGTGGGCGCCGCGGGTGATCGAGCCGTGGTCCAGCGGCTCGCCGGGAACCCACGTCATCACGGTCCAGTGCTTGGGAAAGCGCTCGGACGGTTCGCCGAACCGCACCGGGATCGGCACCGGCAACGGCAGGCGCGGGGCCAGCACGGGTAGCCACCGCCGCTCCTTGAGCTGGAACTCCGGAGTACGGTCCATGCGCTGCATCCGCACGGCCAGCTCCTCCCCGAGACGCCACATCTGGTTGCCCCAACCGCCCACCACCTCGCGGATGGCCAGCCCCGCAAGGTCCGGATGCTGCTCCTGGAGCAGGTCGCGAACCAGGTCTGCGGTGATCTCGATCTCGGTGTCGGTCATGCGAAGTCACAGTACTGAGACGGCAGGCGGAGCGGCTCACGCTCTCCGGAACATCTCGCTGTCATTCCTCCGGCATCACCGAACACCCGGGAGGGAAGAGCGGCCGAGCCCCTTCCACGAGCGTCAGCTGGTGCGAGGCCGTATCCCAGGGCGGGGTGGGTATCAGCAGGGTCACAGGCCGGCGAGCCGCCGCGGAGGAGCCGTCCGCGTCCTGGGTGTGGCGAGGATGTGCAGGTTGGGGATGGGTAGCGTGCAAACGGTCGCTCGGGCACAACCTCGCCTCTAGCGTCGGGAAACATGCAGACCGTGGATGTCCTGGTCGTGGGCGCGGGTCTGGCCGGCCTGCACACGGCTCGCCTGCTCGCACGACGGGAATTGAAGGTGATGGTGGTCGACGGCCGCCGGTCGCTGTCGACCGGCATCCGTACGACGGGCATCTTCGTACGCCGTACCCTCGACGACTTCGACCTGCCGGAGCACCTGCTCGGACCCGGTGTCCGGGACGTGCTGCTGTATCCGCCCTCGCGGCGGGCTCCGATCCGGCTCACCAGCCACCGGGACGAGTACCGCGTGGCCGACATGGCGGGGATTTACGATCACGCACGCCGGGCGGCGGAGTCGGCCGGCGCGCAGGTCCTCTTGGGAGTGCGGTACGTCGCCGCATCAAGGGGCATCGTACGGTTGGCGGGGGCGGAGCCGGTGCGGGCCGGTTTCATCGTCGGCGCGGACGGCGCCCGCTCCCGGGTGGCGCGTGATCTCGGCCTCGATGTCAACCGGAGCTTCCTCGTCGGTGCCGAGATCGTCCACCCCGTCGCGTCGGGCTCCACTCCCCCGGCGTTCCACTGCGTGCTGGATCCCCGCGTGGCTCCCGGGTACCTGGGGTGGGTCATCGACGACGGCCGGAGTGCGCATGTGGGCGTCGCGGGTCATCCGGACGCGATGCCCGCCGGCATCCGCCACGCGCTGGACGTTTTCGCCGCAGACGCGCCCGGCCGGGTGGCGCCGGCCGGGCCTGTCACGCGTCGAGGCGGTCTGATCCCCGTCGGTGGTGTGCTGAGACGGCTGGCCTGCCCCGCTGGGCTGCTCGTGGGGGACGCGGCGGGCGCGGTGTCGCCGCTGACGGCCGGTGGCCTGGATCCCTGCCTGCGGATGTCCGACCTGGCGGCGGAGGTGACGGCCGGGTATCTGCGTACGGGCGACGCACGCCTGTTGAGCCGGTATGACGGGGGCGCGTTGCGGACACGATTCCGGGGCCGGCTGCTGCTGCGCCGTCTGTTCGCCGGCATTCGATCCCCCGCCGCGGCGGAGGCCGCGGTGAGCGCGCTACGCAGCCGCGCCGGTCGTGCCCTGGCGGCGCGGATCCTGTTCGGTGACGGCTCGTTCCCCGATGTCGGTCCGCGGCTCCCAGCCACGGCGATCGACCGACCGCGCCGGTGACCCTGGCGACACGGCCGGCCCTGAATCGGTACTCGATTCGAGGAAAGAATCGGCCCTTAAACGCTGTACCAATCCCTGTCAGGCTGAGGGGCATGACGACGACAACGACCCGCTTCGACGGCCGGCTCCTCACTCCCGGCGACCCCGGCTACGACACCGCCCGCACCGTCTGGAACGCCATGGTCGACCGGCGTCCACGCATGATCGTCCGCGCGGCGGGCGTCGCCGACGTGGTCGCCGCCGTGAGGATGGCCCGCGAGCTGGACCTGGAGATCGGTGTGCGCTGCGGCGGCCACAACGTCGCCGGCTTCGCCGTTCCTGACGACGGTCTCATGATCGACCTGACCCCCATGGGCGGCGTGCGGATCGACCCGGCCCGCCGCCTGGCCCGGGTGCAGGGCGGCGCGCTGCTCGGCGCGCTGGACCAGGCTTCCCAGGCGTACGGCCTGGCCACCACCGCGGGCAACGTCTCCCACACCGGCGTCGGCGGGCTCACCCTCGGCGGCGGCATGGGCTGGCTGGCCCGCCAGTACGGCCTGGCCTGCGACAACGTCGTCTCCTACACGATGGTCACCGCCGAGGGCGACGTGGTGACCGCCAGCCGCACCGAGAACCGCGACCTGTTCTGGGGCCTGCGCGGCGGTGGCGGCAACTTCGGCATCGTCACCGAGTTCGAGTTCCAGCTGCATCACACCGGCACGCGGACGCTGGTCGCCGAGTTCGACTTCCGCGCCGAGGACGCCGTGCCGGCCATCGAGGGCTGGCGGGACCTGAACGCCGTCGCGCCCCGGCAGGCGACGTTCACCGCCAGTGTCGGCAGCGGCCCCGCCGGCCCGATCGCGACGCTGGGGTTCGTGTGGGTCGGCGACCCCGCCGAGGGCCGCCGGCTGCTCCCCGCGATGCGGGCACTCGGACGCCCCGTCACCTCGCGCGTCACCACACCCTCCTACCTCGAACTCCAGCAACGCGACGACTCCACCGGCGGCCACGCCTACCGCCGCTACTCCAAGGCGCACTACCTGCGGCGATTCCCCACCACGGCGATCGAGGCGTTCCTGCTGCGCGGCGGCACCGACCTGAGCGCGGACCCGTACCTGCCGAGCGTCGGCCTGCAGGCGCACGGCGGCGCGATCGCCGAGGTCGCGGACGCGGACGCGGCGTTCAGCCACCGCGGCACGATGTTCGAGTTCGGTGCCGGCTCCCGCTGGAGCGACCCGGCCGAGGACGACGCCAGGATGGATGCCGCCCGCGCCGCCGGCGCCTCGCTCGAACCGTACGCCAGCGGGGTGTACGTCAACTCGCTGACGGCCGACGAGCTGGCTGATGGGCAGGGTGGCGTGCGGCGGGCGTACTCGGCCGCGAAGCTGGCCCGGCTGACCGCACTGAAGACCGCCTACGACCCGGCCAACGTGTTCCACCTGAACCAGAACATCCGCCCGGCACGCTGACGGCGTCTCCTGGACGCACCGCCGGCGGAGCGCCCGCGCGGGATCAGCGTCCCCGTATCTCCCGGATGGCCGTCGCCAGCAGCGCGACCCCCTCGGCGATGGCACTCTCGCCGAGGATGGCGTAGCCGAAGATCAGGCCGCCCGGTCCGGTGCCGGCGATCCGGTACGGGCCGACGCCGTGGATGCGGAGCCCGTGCCGGGCGGCGGCCTCCACCACCGCCGCCTCGTCGAGGTCGGGCGGGAGCCAGGCGACCACGTGCTGCCCGGCGGCGACCCCGCCCGGTTCCAGATCGGGCAGGTGAGTACGCAGCGCGGCCAGCAGCGCGTCGCGGCGGCGGCGGTACACCGGACGCATCCGGCGCAGATGGCGGTCGAACTCGCCACGCGCGAGGAAGTCGGCGAACGTCAGCTGGTCGATGACCGGCGAACCGCGGTCGGCCAGCACCTTCGCCTCGGCGACGTCGGTGACCAGATGGGAAGGCACGACCAGCCAGCCGAGTCGCAACCCCGGTGCGAGCGTCTTGCTGGCCGTGCCGCAGTAGACGACATGATCGGGCGCCAGGCCCTGCATGGCGCCCACCGGCGACCGGTCGTAGCGGTACTCCGCGTCGTAGTCGTCCTCGATCACGATCGCGCCGCGGCGCTCGGCCCAGCGGATCACCTCGGCCCGTGCCGCGGCCGACAGGACCCCGCCGGTGGGCCACTGGTGCGACGGTGTGAGCACGACCGCGTCGGCGTCCGCCCGATGGAGCGCATCGACCTGAACGCCGTCCTGGCCCACCGGGATGCCGACCACTTCCAGACCGGCGGCGCCGGCCAGCACCCGGGCGTCGTCGTTGGACGACGGGTCCTCCAGGGCGATCCGCCTGACGCCGCGCTGGACGAGCACCTGGATCAGCAGCGAGATGCCCTGCCCGTAACCGTTGCAGATCACCATGTTGGCCGGGATGCACGATGTGCCGCGCACCCGGTCGAGGTAGTCGCACAGGGCCGCGTGCAGTTCTGGCACACCACGCCCGTCGAGGTAGGCGAACCGGTCGTTGGGCGTGGTGGTGAGCACGGTACGGACCGAGCGCAGCCAGGCGGCCCGCGGGAACTGCGACACGTCGGTGCGCCCGTACCCGAAGTCGACCCTGAAGCCCGCGCTGCCCGCGGCCGGCTGCGCCGCCGAGCCCGCGCCCGAGCCCGAGGCCGAGCCGGCGGCGGCGGACGGCGGCATCGACGCGGCGACCTGGGTGTAACCACCCGATCGGCTGACGAGGTAGCCCTCGGCCACGAGCTGCTGATAGGACTCCACGACCACCCCACGGGAGACCCCGAGGTCGGCCGCGAGGGTGCGGGTGGGCGGCAGCGACGCGCCGGATCGCAGCCGACCGGCCCGGATGCCGGCGCGGATGGACGCCTCGATCTGCCGGTGCAGCGGCACCCCGGCATCGCGGTCCAGCTCGATGAGCAGGTCCTCGGCCAACCCGGAATTGGTCCTCGATCGCCCCACAGGATCGGACCTTACCGACGTGTACCAATTCCTGCCAGGCTGAGCAACCTGACGTCACACATCGCAAGCAGATCGCAGGAGGCGACGCATGAACGACACCGAACCGCAGACCGCGGGCGGGAAGGTGCTCTGTCGATTCACGACGGCACGGGACGGCCTCGTGGCGGGGTCGAAGGAGGCGGGCTCGTGCTGAGGCAGGTCGCGGAGGGTGTGCTGGTCCACGAGAGCGAGTTCGTCCAGAGCAACGCCGTTGTCGTGCACGGCCGGGCCGGCGTGCTGCTCATCGACCCCGGGGTGCAGGACCACGAGATGGACTGCCTCGCGAACGACCTGTCCGACTCGGGCCAGACCGTGGTGGCGGGCTTCTCGACGCATCCGCATTGGGATCACCTCCTCTGGCACGTCCGGCTCGGCGCGCCCCCTCGTTACGGCACGGCACGCTGCGCGGCCACTGTCCTGGATCAGCTGTCCGACCCGGAGGCGAAGGCCCGCATCGCCGACCACCTGCTGGAGACGGAAATCGCCGGGCAGGTGTCGCTGGACCTGCTCGGCCTCGTCACCGCCCTGCCGGCCGGGACGGCGCGGATTCCATGGGACGGCCCTCAGGTCCGGATCATCGAGCATCGCGCGCATGCCCCGGGCCATGCGGCGCTGTTGATCGAGGAACGCGGGGTGCTCGTCGCCGGCGACATGCTGTCCGATGTCCTGATTCCGATGCTCGACCTGGACGGCACCGCCGACCCGATCGACGACTACCTCACCGCGCTGCGACTGCTGGAGGGCGTGGCGGGCGACGTCGATGTCGTCGTCCCCGGCCACGGGTCGGTCGGCGGAGCTGATCAGGTACACGCTCGGATCGAGCGGGACCGGGCGTACGTGCTCGCCCTGCGTGAGGGCCGTGCACTCAGCGACCCGAGGATCGGCCCATCGGCCAGGCCCGGCTGGGAGTGGGTGAGCGATGTGCACGACGGGCAACTCCAGCGCCTCGCCCAGAGGAACGAGCGCGACGGGGCGCCCCGCTAGCGGGAGTTCCTCCCTTGTCCACGAACCCGCCGCACGATCCAACCGCTTATCGCGGCATGGCGGAATGCGTACTGTGGCCAGGCATTGACGGCGGGCGTTTGCGGTTAGGACACCAAGCATCCGACAAGGGCTTCGGGGGGATCAGTGCCGGATACGCCGCCCGGGCGCGCTCATGACCGGGGCGTGTCCGCCGTAGGACATCGCTGGGCCGCTCGGCTGAGGGCATGGTCGCGGGCGGGCGGCGGGCCTCCCGGGCCGTTCCGGCCGGGGTTCTGGCGGAGCCCGCTGCGCGGTCCCTGGCTCACGTCCGTGTTCGGCCTGGTCCTTCTCGTCGGGCTGGTCATCGTCGCGGTCACCGGGTTGCTGTCGTACGCCGCCTACGAGCCGCGGCTGCCGGGGAACGACATGACGCCGGGCAAGGGCCTGCTGGGCTTCTACCTCTTCGACTGGCCGACGCACCCGGTCTGGATGTACCGCGTCACCCAGGGCACCCATGTCATCCTGGGGCTGACGCTGGTGCCGGTGCTGCTGGCCAAGTTGTGGTCGGTGATCCCCAAGCTGTTCGACTGGCCGCCGGTGCGCTCGATCGCCCAGGCCGTCGAGCGCGCCAGCCTGGTGCTCCTGGTCGGCGGCGCGGTGTTCCAGTTCGCCACGGGGATCCTCAACATCCAGCTCTACTACGTCTTTCCGTTCTCGTTCTACCCGGCGCATCTGTACGGTGCGTGGATCTTCCTGGCTGCGCTGGCGCTGCACGTCGCCGTGCGATTGCCGCGCGCGATCCGAGCCGTACGGTCACGGAGCCTGCGCCGCGAGCTGCGTACGAGTCTGGCCGGCACGCGACCGGAGCCTCCCGACCCCGATGGCCTGGTCCCGGCGGATCCGGCGCCGCCCACCATGTCCCGGCGCGGCCTGCTGGCGTTCGTCGGCGGTGGCTCGGTGGTGATGCTCGGCCTGTCGGTCGGCCAGACGCTGGACGGGCCGCTGCGCCGTACGGCCCTGCTGGCGCCGCGCGGGCGCGAATACGGGACGGGGCCCAACGACTTCCAGATCAACAAGACGGCGGCGAGCCTGGGCGTCACCGCGGCGGAGGCGGGCGACGGGTGGCGTCTGACGGTGGCCGGCGTGGACCGGATCCAGCTGTCCCGTGACGACCTGCTGGCGATGCCGCTGCACACCTACGCGCTGCCGATCGCCTGCGTGGAGGGGTGGTCGACCGAGCAGGTGTGGACCGGTGTGCGGCTGGCGGACCTGGCCCGCCTGGTGGGCATCGCGCCCGGCACGGCGGCGGTCACGGCCAGGTCGCTGCAGCGTGTGGGCTACTTCGGCCAGGCATCGCTCAGCACCGGGCAGGTGGCCGACCCGCGTTCGCTGCTGGCGCTGCGGGTCAACGGCGCCGACGTGTCCCTCGACCACGGGTTCCCCGCGCGGGTCATCGTGCCGAACGCTCCCGGCGTGCACAACACCAAATGGGTGCGCGAGCTCGACTTCCGCAGGGAGGCGCGGTGAACCGCCGCGCGGACCGGTGGGCGAGCCTCTACGGTGCCGGCCCGTGGCATCTTCTCGGGCTGGCGGCCTGCTTCGTGTTCGCCGGGTACGTCGTCAGCCGGGTGGTGGGGGCCGGCATCTGGATGGGGTTCGCCGCATGGTTCGTCGGCGCCGTCGTCCTCCACGACCTGGTGCTGTGGCCGCTCTACTCGGCGGGCGACAGCGCGGTCCGCTCCCTGTCGCGGCCCCTTGCGCGTCTCGGCCGGGCACGGCCGGACGGGCGGCGGCCCGCGCTGGTCAACCACGTGCGGGTGCCGGTCGGGCTGGCCTGCCTGCTGCTCCTGGTGTGGGCCCCGCTCATCCTGGGGGGTGCCGAGCCCAACTACCGGGCAGCGGTCGGGCTGAGCACCTCCCCCTATCTCGCGCGGTGGCTGTGGGTCGCTCTGGTGCTCGCCGGCGTCTCAGGCCTGCTCTATGCGTTGCGGCGCTGGGCCGCGGGCCGCAACGCCGCCCGAGCCGCCAGGGACGCCTCTCCGAGACCGTGACCTTGAGCGCAGGCCCCATGGACGGCACGGCGGCATCCCGAGCAGGCGGCCCTTCGGGAGCCGTTCCCTGGGGTGACGCCTCGTGATCGGTGCCTTCTACGAGCACGGCCTGCTGGGAGGACACGTCGAGGTCGAATACGCCGACGGCAGCGTACGGCCGCTCGCCGCCGAGCG
This sequence comes from Nonomuraea phyllanthi, assembly GCF_006334985.2. Classification (GTDB taxonomy): domain Bacteria; phylum Actinomycetota; class Actinomycetes; order Streptosporangiales; family Streptosporangiaceae; genus Nonomuraea; species Nonomuraea phyllanthi. The sequence continues at coordinate 554,231 of NZ_VDLX02000005.1, read as the reverse complement.
CTGGCTCGGGCCGATCGAGGGCGACGAGGACGTCCTGGCCCGGTGCGGCGGCCCCACGCTGGACGTCGGCTCGGGACCCGGCAGGCTGACCGTGACACTCACGCGCAGAGGAGTGTTCGCCCTGGGCATCGACGTCACGCCGCTGGCCGTCGAGCTGACCCGGCGTGCGGGCGGCCTGGCACTGCTGCGGTGCGTCTTCGACCCCCTTCCCGGCACCGGGCTGTGGGCCGAGGCGCTCTTGACGGACGGCAACATCGGCATCGGCGGCGATCCGGTGGCTCTGCTCCGGCGCCTGCGGCAACTGGTCAGACCGGGCGGATCGGTGATCGCCGAAGTGTGCCCGCCCGGCTCGAAGAGCACGGTGGACAGGGTACGGCTGCGCCACGACGGCCGCACCGGCGACTGGTTCGCCTGGGCGACCGTATCGGCCGACGACATCGGCTCGCTCGCCGCGCGATGCGGATTCGACGCCGTCGAGCGGTGGACCGCGGCCGGGCGGTGGTTCGCGGCCCTGTCGTGACCGTCTCGTCAGCCAGAGGGCAGCGGGTACGTGCCGCGCGTCCGTGAGCGCATGCGCGCGACGGATCCCGCGGCCACCGCCAGCGCGGCGACGGCGTAGGCGGCCGTCCCGGCGTGGGGCTGGGAACCCAGGTAGGCGGCGGCGCCGGCCGCCGGGATGCCGAGCCATTCCCACCGGCCGTCGAGGGCGACGAGCGCGACGACGAGCAGGGCGTACCAGGAGTAGCCGGGGGTGAACACGAGGAACGCGATCCCGGTCACCACCAGGGCCCCTCTCCACGGCCGGCCGGTGCCGCGAAGCACGAGCACGGCGGCGATCGCGAGAACGACGAGGGCGGCGGGCAGTGCCCACGAGCCGGGCAGCACCAGACGCAGCAACGCGTAGCGGCCGCCGCCGGTGTCGTCGTACCCCTCCTCGTCGAGATAGCCGGAGAGGTAACCGAGGACGGAAGCGCGGGACGCGAGCACGAACGGCAGATACGCGAGTGCCACGACGAGGGCCGCGGGCCCGAGAACCGCCAGAGCGCCGAGTGCCCGCCGCCGCACGGAAAGCGGACCTGCGGCCAGAAGCCCGGAAAGCGCCCCCGGCACGGCGAGCGCGGGCAGGAACTTGACAGCGATCGCCGCGCCGAGCAGCATGCCGCCGCCGGTCCTGTGCCGGCTCACGATGGTCAGGGCGACGACGGTGAGCAGGACGCCAAGGGCGTCGACATGGGCGTTGTTCACCGCCTCGAGCGGAACGGCGGGACACCAGGCCCAGCACGCGGCCTGCGCGGGGGCCGGCAGGCGGGTGCCCGCCCTGCGACGGAGCGCCGTCAGCAGCACCAGCGACGTTCCGAACGCCAGCAGCGCCCCGCCGATCTGCAGCGGCCTGCTCCGGCTCCCTTCGGGCGAGAGCCGGTGCACGACCCAGAAGTACGTCTCCGCCAGCGGCGGGTAGATCGTGTGGACGGCGGGGCGGTTGATCCGCGTGCACGACCGGACACCTGGGCCGGAGTCGACGGGATAGCGGTACGGGGCGTCGCACCCGGAGCCCTCGGGGAAGAGCCAGCGGTCGCGCAGCCGGGCGAGCGCGAGGTCCGCCGGAGCGTGGTCGTAAGGAGACACGCCCGCTTCCTGGACCCGGCCGTCCCAGACGTAGCGATAGGAGTCGGTGCTGGTGGCGGGCGGTGCGAGCAGGCCCGTGGCGGTCACCGCGGCAGCTCCGGCGATCACCAGGAACGCCCCCTGGCGCCCCGGCACCCCGCGCAGGGTCCACACCGCCGCGGCGAAGAGCGCCCAGGAGAGCGCGTACCACCGGAGCAGGTCCGTGCGGTCGCCGGTCAAGGACGCCGAGCCGATCGTCCGCGCCAGTACGCAGACCAGCGCGAGGAGCAGCACCGCCGTGCCGGCGGCGCGGCAGCGGTTCATGCGCTCCGGTGCCTCGACGGTTCCGCCAGTGGCGCGGTGGCGAACTCCTTCATCCCCTCGGCGAAGGCGATCCGCGCGTGGAAGCCGAGTTCGGCGCCCGCCCGGTGCGGCACGGCCACGATGTGGCGTACGTCGCCCAGCCGGAACTCCCCGGTGGTGACCGGCTCAGGGCCGCCCCGCTGCTCCGCGAGCGCCCGGGCCAGCTCGCCGACGGTGTGCGGCTGCCCGCTGGCGATGTTGTAGACGGCCAGGCTCCCCGGCACGCCGCCGGTCAGCGCGGCCACGTTCGCGTCGGCGACATCGCGAACATGGACGAAGTCGCGCGTCTGCCCGCCGTCCTCGAACACCCGCGGGGCGCGACCGGCCTCCAGCGCGGACCGGAAGATCGCCGCCACGCCCGAGTACGGCGTGTCCTTCGGCATCCTGGGCCCGTACACGTTGTGGTAGCGAAGGGCGACCGCCGTGCCTCCGGTCTCGCGCGCCCAGTTGGCGGCGAGGTGCTCCTGGGCCAGCTTGGTCGTGGCGTAGGCGTTGCGCGGATCCGCCGGGGCGTCCTCGCCGATGGGAGCCAGGACCACGCCTTCACCGCAACGGGGGCAGCGCGGTTCGAAGGACCCTCGCGCCATGTCCTCGGCGGAGCGGGGACCGGGGCGTACCCGGCCGTGCCGCGCGCAGTCGTAGGCACCCTCGCCGTAGACCACCATCGAGGAGGCCAGCACCAGCCGCCCCACGCCGTGGGCGGCCATCGCGGCGAGCAGCACCGCCGTGCCGTACGCGTTGACCGAGACGTAGTCGGGCAGATCCGCGACGTTCACGCCGAGCCCGACCTTGGCCGCCTGGTGCACGACCACGTCGGCGTCCGGCAGCAGCCGGCCGAGCACCGCGGCGTCGCGTACGTCATCGCCCCACCGCAGGTCAAGGGCGGTGACCTCGTGGCCGTCCGCCTCCAGCGCCTCGACCACATGGCTTCCGATGAAGCCGGCCGCACCGGTCACCAGCACCTTCGTCATCGCGGTACCCCCATCCCGGCGAGCGTGGCGGCGTAGCGGGACGCCGGGGCCAGCGCCGCCACCTCGACCGCGTCCGCCATCGTGTCCACATCGGTCAGGCACGGCATCAAGGCGACGCTCATCCCGGCCTCCTTCAGTCTTCGCAGCTGGACCTCTCCCGTGATCGGCGCCGACATCGGCACGCCCAGCAGCAGCGCGGGGTCAGGGGCGCGGAGCCCCAGCAGCCAGAAGCCCCCGTCGGCCGCGGGGCCGAACACCGCGTCGTGGCCGGCGAGCAGCGACAGGGCATCGGCCAGCAGGCCGGCGGCGACCTGCGGGGTGTCCATGCCGATGAGCACGATGGGGGCGGGCAGCAGCCGGTGCGCGTCCTCGAAGGCCGCGGCCAGCCGCTCGTCCAGACCGTCCCCGCGCTGCGGGAGCACGGTGAAGCCCTCGGGAAGCCAGGCGCCGGGGGCGCCGTCGAGGGCGAGCACCCGGCCGGCGGCAGGGACCTGGGCGACGGTCCGCAGCGTGTCCTCCAACGCGGCGCCGGCCAGCGCGGCGGCCTCGCCGGGGGTGAGAGGCGGCACGAGCCGGGTCTTCACCCTTCCCGGCGCGGGCTCCTTGGCGATCACGACGATCTGCCCCCGGAGGGAGCCGTCCGGTGCGTGCCGTCCCGATCGGCCGTACGCCGGGTTCACGCGACCCCGTCCTGACGGGCCATGACCCGGCGCATGTCACCGACCGCCCGCAGCGTGCCCCGTACCGTACCGGTCACCTTCGACCTGCCCCTGCGGGGCAGGTAGTCCACGTCGGTCTCGCCGATGCGCCAGCCCGCCGCCCCCGCTCGCAGGACCATCTCCAGCGGGTAGCCGAAGCGCCGGTCGACGAGCCCCAGCGCGAGCAGCGAGACGCGTCCGCAGGCCCGCATCGGTCCCAGATCGCGCAGCGGGACCCCGGTACGGCGGCGCAGCCCCCTGGCGAGCACGGCGTTGCCGATCCGGGCGTGCACGGGCCACGACGCGCCCGGACTCAGGACACGCCGGCCCAGCACCAGGTCGGCCTCGCCCGCCACCACGGGACCGCACACCCGCGACAGCTGTCCGGGGTCGAGTGACGCGTCGGCGTCCATGAAGCACACGACGTCCGAGGCCGAGGCCGCCAGTCCCGCATGGCAGGCGGCGCCGAAGCCGGGCCGGGGCTCGCTCACCACCGTCACGCCGAACTCGGCCGCGATCCTCGCGGACCCGTCGGTCGAGCCGTTGTCGACCACGATCGGACGGAAACCGTCCGGCATCCGTCCGAGCACCCACGGGAGGGCCGCCGCCTCGTTCAGGCAGGGCAGCACCACGTCGATCTCCATGCCGCCGACGCTAATGAGACATCGGAGCTCACACCCTGACGAACAGTGCCGTCTTTCCGAGAAATGACCTGCCCCGAGGGCATTCCTGGCCCGCGGCTCCCACGTGATCCTCATGGGCCCGCTCCAATTTGCGCATCTTCTGGAAAATGGAAACCGTTTTCATTACGATATCCCTGCTCGATCCCCTCCGGAAGGTCGCGTCATGCCCTCAGTACTGGCTTCGGCCCGATCTACCTTGATCGGCTGTGGCGTCCTGACCGGCCTCAGCGCACAGCCTGCGCGCAGCCGACCGCCCCTGAAGCCCTCCATCCCGACGCCTTCCATAAGGAGATTTCTCATGACATCCGCCGGCATCGGTGCCGTCTTCGACAGCGCCGCCGCCCAGTACGACGAGATCTCGCCGCTGCTGTGGGATCGCATCGGCGAGGCCACCGTCGCGACCGCCGCGATCGGAGCGGGCGAACGGGTGCTGGACGTGTGCTGCGGCGCGGGCGCATCGGCCGTCCCCGCCGCGCGGGCCGCCGGACCGCACGGCCACGTGGACGCCGTTGACCTCTCCGCAGGGCTCCTCGCCCGGGGCCGGCGCCGCGCCGCCGGCGAAGGGCTCCAGAACGTACGCTTCGTCCAGGCCAACGCGACCACGTGGCAGGACCGGCCCTACGACGTGGTGCAATGCGTCCACGGTGTCTTCCTCCTGCCGGACATGGACGCCTCCGTCGCCCGCCTGGCCGATCTGCTGCGGCCCGGCGGGCGGCTGGTCATCACCACCTGGGCGCAGGGTGCCATGGAGGGCTTCGGCCGGCTGGTCGCCGAAGCCGTCGCGCACGTACGACAAGCCCCGGTGGCCCCGCCCACCAGCAGGCAGGCGGCGTCCAGGATCGACACCGAGCAGGACCTGCACGCCTGGCTCACCGCCCGCGGGCTGACGCGGGTCAGCGTGACGCGCTTCACCCTACGCATCCCCGTGGACGCCGCACTCGCCTGGCAGGTGGTGCTCGGGAGCGGCTTCCGCGGCATGATCTCCGGGCTGGAGGAGCCCACCGTCGAGCGGGTACGCGCCGCCTTCGGACGGCTCCTGCGCGAACGGGAGATGACCGAGCTGGACGCCACGTCCCTCATCGGAGCCGGAACGCGCCCGTGATCTACCGCACCGCCGAGGGTCCGGCTCGCGCACGGTCGCCTCACCCGCACCGCGCGCGAGGGCCCGCTCCCCCGGCTCGTCATGCTCGCGTCCGGGACGCCTGTTCGAGGCCGTCGACGAGCTGGTGACCGCGTCCGGCACCTCCGCTTCACGAGGCCCGACCTCGATCCGTCCACCCCCGTACCGAACCTGAAGGAGAGCATGTGAAGCCTCATCACGGACAGCGGCAGCGGCACCTCGCCACCGGGACTGACCAGTACGAGCGCTCCGCCGAGTTCGTGGACGTGATGCTCGCCCCCGTCTGGATGGCACTGGACCCGGTGCTGGCCGAGGCGCTGCGCGGAGCTCCTGGGCCGGTCGTGGACGTCGGGGCCGGCGGCGGCCACGGTACCCGGGTGATCGCTCGGGCGATGCCCCAGGCGGAGATCTTCGCCGTGGAGCCGTCGCCGGGCCTGCGCGCGGTCCTGCTCGCCAGGGCCGGCGAGGACCCGGAGCTGCGCGAGCGCGTGACCGTGCTGCCCGGCGACCTGCTCCGCGCCGAGCTCCCACCCCGCCTGGGCACGCTGGTCGCGATGAACGTCATCGGCCACTTCGACCCCGCCGAGCGCCGCGCGATCTGGCAACTGCTGGCCGAACGCCTGCTGCCCGGCGGCCGGGTGGTGCTCAACCTCCAGCCCCCGGCCGAACCCGTCGCCGTGCCGCTCACCCGCTTGTCCGAGCTGCGCATCGGGCGGCGCCGCTACGAGGGCTGGGGCCGCGCGGAACCCACCGGCCCCGAGCAGGTCACGTGGCACATGACCTACCGCGTCTTCCAGGACGGGGAACCGGCCGAGGAGGTGGAGGTCGAGTACGCCTGGTGGGTCCTCGGCCACGAGGGACTCAGGGCCGAACTCGCCGAACACGGCCTCCATGTCAGCCCTACCGGCCCGGACGGCCTCGGCCTGTGGTGCGTCACCAGATCGCCGGAGTAGGGGTTTCGCGGGGCCGGCGCGTCCACGCCGAACTGCGGGACCGCGGCGAGAACGCCGGGCCCACCACCGTCTATCGCGCTCTCAACTCGATGACGGAGGCCGGGATCGAGCCGCCTCTCGCTGACTCGATGGTGCGACGACGCAATTATCCGGCCAATAGAGCACAAATGACGAAGGCCGGCACATCATCCGGGTACCTCCTGAGGCGAACGCCACATATGGCCCGAGCCTGGTCACCAACGGAGTACAGCACCGATGACAACCGCCGCCGACCCTCAAGCCCACAGCAACGACGAACACCGGCACGGCCCGACGTGCGGGCACGTGGCCGTGCCCCATCAGGGTCACGTGGACTACGTCCACGACGGACACCTGCACCGCCTGCACGATGACCACGCCGACGAGTGCACTCCTCATGGCCACAGCGCCCACACCGGCCATGACCACCGGCATGGGCCTGATTGCGGCCACGTCGCGGTGCCGCACGACGATCACGTGGACTACATCCATGACGGCCACCGTCATGCGCAGCACGAGGACCACTGGGACGAGCACTGAGCAACGCCGGACACCTCGCGACGACCGACCGCCCTTGACGCCCCATTCGCGAACAGCTTCCGGGATGGGCCACGTCCTGACAGCCTGCGGTTCCCTCTCACCCGCCGCGGCCGCCACGCGCGTCACCGCCCCGCCCCGCCTGGTGTCGCTGCTCAGCGTCGCCTTCGCCGTCACCTCCATGGTCGGCGGCATCCTGCCGGCCCTGGGCAGCAGCATCCCGACCAGCCCCTACGTCACCACCATCTCCTTCACCTTCTACCTGCCTGTGCGACGGCCTGAAGAGGTCGCCCGTCTTTTCCGACATATCGGTAGCATGGCGGAGATGGAAATGATTATCGTTATATAAATCGGCGACGAAGGGATGCGTACGGAATGTTCGATGTCGTTGTGGTGGGCGGAGGACCCGCGGGACTGAACGCGGCGCTGGTGTCGGGGAGGCAGCGGCGGCGCGTGCTGCTGCTCGACAGCGGTGCGCCGCGCAACGCCCCCGCGCAGGAGACGCACATGCTGCTGTCCCGCGACGGTCTCTCGCCCGCGGCGCTCCGGGAGGCGGGGCAGGCGGATCTGCGGGCCTATCCCAGTGTCGAGACCCGATCCGCCGAGGTCATCGACGCGTCGGCCATCGCTTCGGGCTTCGAGCTGGCCCTGGCCGACGGCGGACGGGAACGGGCGCGCAAACTCGTCCTGGCCACCGGCCAGACCGACGTCCTCGCCGACGTCCCCGGCCTGGCCGAGCGGTTCGGCCGCAGCGTGTTCCACTGCCCCTTCTGCCACGGCTACGAGGCGCGTGAGCAGCCGATCGCCGTTCTGGGCGCCGACTTCCCGAGCGTCATGCTCGCCCTGTACGTCGCCGACCGCTTCAGCGGCGACGTCGTCCTGTGCGGCAACGGCCAGGCGCCGCCGGACGAACACCGGGAGCGGCTGGAGAAGGCCGGAGTGGCGGTGCGGGACGAACGCGTCACGGAGGTACGCGGCGAGTTCGGCGCTCTCGAGCTGTGCTTGGAAGGCGGCCGGCCGCTCGCCCGCGGCGCGGTGTTCCACCGGACGCGCATCAGGCAGCACTCCGACCTCGCCGAGCGCCTCGGCTGTGAGCTGCTGCCGGACGGGTGCGTGCGGGTCAACGAGTTCCAGCAGACCTCCGTGCGCGGGGTGTACGCCGCGGGCGACATGGCCCGGCTGGAGGCGCTGCCGGACGCGATGACGTTCGTGGTCATGGGCGCGGCCGACGGCGCCAGGGCCGCGATCTGGGCGGATCAGGAGCTGTTCCGCGAGGATGCGGGCCTGGCCGCCCCAGGGGCGGGCTGAAGGAGGACACGGCCCGGCGGCGCGCGGCCGCCGGGCCGTCAGGTCAGCGCTTGGCGCGGATGGCCGCGGCCAGCCCGGCGACGGTGGGCGCGGCGAGGAAGGCCCGGGGCGTGACCTGCGGAAGTCCTGCGCGGGCCAGGCGGGCGAGCATCCGGATGGCGACGAGCGAATCCCCGCCGAGCGCGAAGAACTCCGCCGCCCGGTCGAGCCGATCGCGCTCCGGCAGGCCGAGGAGTTCGCGCCAGCAGTCGGCCACCGCCTGTTCCACCTCGTCGCGGGGCGGGCCGCCGTCCTGACCGGTGGTCGCGCGGGGACGGGCGCCGAGCCGCAGCCCGCCGTCCGGGTCCAGCGCCACCGGCAGATCGCAGGTGCTCTCCCAGCCCTCCGGGGTTTCCAGGGATCGCACGAGCGTGGTGAACGTGGCGAACAGCCGCTCCACGTCCGCCGCGTGGAAGAGCTCCTCCACCAGCGACAGCACGATCACCAGCTCGTCCCTGGCCTCGTACAGGCGCCCCTCCATGGCCACCTGCGGGGTGCGCAGTTCCTGCCGGTGGTCCGCCAGGTCGATGCGGCCCAGTGGCCCGGCTTCCTCGGGGACCGCGCTGCCCATGGCGGCGTCGACACCCAGCGTGCTCTGGAAGACGACGGGCGCGACCGGCCGGGTCGTACCCCACCGGCGGGCGAGTTCCCGGGACACCTCCACGCCTGAGACGAGGTTGTGGGCGAGCGCCTCGCCGGTGAGCGCCTGGAGGTCGCGGGCGAGGACGGCGAACGAGGCCCGTTCGGGCAGTTCGACCGGCAGCAGCACGGTGGAGGAGAACGCGCCCACCATGCGGTGCACGTCGGGGTGCAGCGGCAGCCGGTTGAGCTGGAGGCTGTTGAGCAGGAAGCGCCGGTGCCCCGCGGTACGCGCGAGCGCGACGGCGTAGGCGGCCAGTGCCGCGGCGGACGGCGTCACCCCGTGCGCGCGGCACCGCTCCTGGACGCGGGCCCAGCGTTCCGGGGCCAGCCGGGTTTCGAGGCTGCGCATGACGTCGGCCCGTACGGCGTCCGGTTCGGCGGCGAGCGGCAGCGCGGGCGGCTGGGGGAAGGTGTCGAGCCGCTGCCACCACCAGTCGTGGTCGGCCTGCCACTGCGGTGTTTCCGGCAGCCGTTGGACGGCGGTGACGTAGTCGCCGAAGTCGATGTCCAGCGGCGCGAGGACGGCGTTCCAGTCGGCGGCGAACGCGAAGAGGTCGCGGTGGAAGACGCCGGACGACCAGCCGTCCACCAGGAGCAGGCTCATGGAGGAGTGCAGCCGGCCGCGTCCGCCCGGCAGGAGGCTGAGACGCAGGTCGATGCCTGGTCCCGTGGCCGGGTCCGGGCCGTGCGCGCGCATCGCGGCGCGGAGCCCGGCCAGTTCCCGGACGGCCTCCTCGGGGTCGAGTGCGCGCCAGTCGTGGACGGTCAGGGACGGGATCGCGCCGGGCGCGTCCAGGTCGAGGATGCGCTGGCTGCCGTCGGGCAGGATGCGGGCGCGCAGCGCGGGCTGGTGGGCGGCGAGCCGGTGCAGGGCGTCGCGCAGCGCCTCGGCGGCCTCGTCGCCGTCCACGCCGGTCAGGCCGAGGTCGGCGTAGTGGTGCGCGGACTCGTACGACAGCTCCCAGCCGTCCTGCTGGCCGACGAAGTAGCCCTGCTGGAGCGGCAGCAGGGGGAACGGCGCGAGCGGATCGTCCCGGCGGGCCACCGTGAGGTCGGGCACGTCGGCGGCGCGTACGGCGCCGCGCTCGCGGACGACGGCGGCGAGGTCGGCGAGCGTGTGGTGCACCGGGATGTCCGACATCGCCAGCACCACCCCCAGCCGCCTGCGGACGAGGGCGGCGGTCCGGACGGCGAGCACGGAGTCGCCGCCCAGGGACAGGAAGCTGTCGCCCGGTGAGATGTCGTGTTCGGGGAGGTCGAGGATGTCCGCCCAGATCCGGCGCAGCTGGGGTTCGGGTTCTACGGTCACGGGCGGTGGCTCCGATCGGTGATGAGGGCGTCGACGGTGTGGATCTCGCGGGGGGCGAGGTGCGGCGGCAGCGCCTCGGCCGCCTTGGACAGCAGCGGCGCGGGATCCGGGTGGCGCTCGCCGCGTGCGGCGGTGAAGACGTACTGTCCGGCCGCGGCGAGCGGGTCGTCGGGAGCGGGCTCGACGCGCACGTCCCGGTACCCGGCCGCCGCGAGTTGCCGGGTCCATTCGGCACGGTCCAGGAACACGCGGTCCTGGCCCTGCCGGACGTCGGCGAAGCCGGGAAGGAGCGCATCGGCCCGCGGCGACATCAGGAAGTGCATCGAGGCCGACACCAGGTGGTGCTCGACGCAGGATTCGATCAGCACGAGCGCGCCGCCGGGTGCCAGCAGTTCGCGGATCGCGGCCAGCGTGCGGCCGGCGTGGCGGGCGTTGTGCAGGACGTTCGCCGCCAGGACCACGTCGAACGGCCGCTCGTCGAGCGCCATCGGGGCGTTGATGTCCAGGCAGGCGTAGCGCAGTCCCGGGTGGCGCGCGAAGCGTTCGCGCGCGGCGTCCAGGAAGAAGGCGGACACGTCGGTGAACAGGTAGTCCACCTCCCCCACGGCTGCCAGAACCGCCTCGGTGGTGGCGCCCACCCCCGCCCCGATCTCCAGCACCCTGGCGGGAGCGCGTGCCGCGACGGCCTCGGCCGCCGCCCTGTTGAGGTGGCGGCTGATCAGGTTGTCGCGGTAGTTGCCCTGGGCGGTGCTCGTGCCTCCGCCCGCGAAGAGCAGGGACTGCAGGGTGATCTCGTCGCGGACGAGCCGCGGCAGGCTGCGCAGCGCCGCCTGGAAGAAGCGGCCCATCCCGGCGGGGTAGCCCAGCTCCTGGCGGGCGGCGTCGAGGTCCCGCATGGCGCGGGCCAGCTCCGGGCGGGACGGCGGCACCGGCAGGTTCTCGGAGGCGAGCGCGGCCAGCCAGCGGCGGACGATCCACCGGTGACGCGGGACGGCCCCTAGCGCATCCGCGGCCTTCTCCGCGCCCTCCTCCACGCCCTCCTCCACGACGTCGCAGAACGACCCCACGGTGTGCAGCGTGTGGGCGATGGCCATCACGGCCGCCCGGTCCATGGCCGCCAGGCAGCCGGGCACCACGTGCGCCCCGCCGGCGCCGAGCCGGGCCGGTGGTGAGGTGGGGATCGAGGGTTCCGGCGGCGGGCGCCCGTCGGAGACCAGGGCCGACACGGCTGCTTCTGAGCCGTCGGCGATGAGCAGGACCTGCGCCCCGCCCACGCCGGGCAGCCCTTCGAGGACGCGGCGCACCAGCTGGAGGTCGTCACGCGAGGGCAGCTCAGCGGGCATCGCCGGGCGCCTCCTCCACGCCGATCACCGGAAGCTGCGCGCCGGGCAGGACCGAGCGCAGGTGGTCGTACAGCACCTCGGGCAGCCGCCGGGCCACGAAGGCGGTCATGGGCTCGTGCGCGAGCAGGCCGGGTTCGACGCCCTCGGCCAGAGCGGCGACGCTCTGCGCCGTGAACCGCCCCGTCGAGGCGGGCCGTGCCACGGCCAGGCGGGCGGGATCGGCGAGATCGAGCAGGACCGCTCCTCCCCCGCGCAGGGCGTGGGGGGTGCATGCGCCCGGGGAGTCGTCCAGAAGCGCGTTCGGGATGCCGTCGCGCACTCCTGAGCCGGGCCAGTCGGGTGCCTCGACGTCGGTGTGCAGGACGAGGTCGTAGCGGTAGCGGGTGAGCTCGGTGTCGCCGGCCATGGTGCGGGCGTGGGCCGACACCGCGACGGGACGGCCCGCCTCCAGGGCGATGCGCGCGACCATCCGCGGGTCGAGCAGCATCTCCTCCTCCTGCGCGGCCCGCCGCGCCGCCCGCCGCCCGATCTCGGCCGCGTCGGCCTCGGGGTCCTTGGCGCGTTCGACCCAGCGGCAGTAGTGGCCGAGGAGCCCGGCGTGCCGGATGTCGCCGATGATCAGCGTGCCGCCGGGGGCGACCAGGTCGAGGGCATCGAGCAGCACGGCCCGCAGGTAACCGAGGTGGGGGAAGCACTGGGTGACGGAGTTCAGCAGGACGCAGTCCGGCCGGGTTCGCGGTCCCATGGTGTCGGCCAGGGCTCTCGTCACCTGTTCCGAGCGGGCCTCGTGGGCGGCGGCGCGGACGACCGCGAGCCTGGGCGTGGTCACCGGGCCGAGCCGCTCGACGGCGGCGGCGGAGACATCGGTGCCGACGTACGCGCTCAGGTGCTCGCGCAGCGCGTGCAGGAGCAGCCCGCTGCCGCAGCCGAGTTCGAGCACGCGGGACGGGCGGCGGCTCAGCACCAGGTCGGCGGTGCACCGGAGCCAGTCGGCCATGTGGTCCTCGGGCAGCGGCCGGCCGGTGTCGGAGGCGCGCCAGCCGGAGAAGTCGGGCTCGCCGGGTTCGGGAGAGCCTTCGTACACCCAGTCGTAGACGTCTCCCCAGTGCTCCAGGAACTCGCGCAGCAACGCTCCCGGCCGGGGGCGCGCGGCGAGCGTCTCGGGTCGCGGGCGCACCAGGACGCCCTGGGATCCGCGGCGCGCGGTGGCCACCCATGGGTGGCCGCGCAGCACGTCAAGGATGGCTTCGTCGGTCAAGACCGGTCCTCCGTAGGGGTGGTGTTCATGGATGCGCGCTCAGGTCCTGCTCGTGCAGGGCCCCCGCGTTCAGGCGCAGGACCCGGTCGGCGCGGGCCGCCACCTCCGGGTCGTGTGTGGCCAGGAGCACGGCGAGGCCCTCGCCGCGCAGCCGGTCCAGGAGGTCGAGCAGCCGCGTCGCGGTGGCCGGGTCCAGGGCCGAGGTGATCTCGTCGGCGAGCAGGACGGCGGCGCCCGGGGCCACCGCACGGGCCACGGCGGCGCGCTGGCGCTGGCCGCCGGAGAGCCGCCCCGGGCGGCGTGCCGCGTGCTCGGCGTCCACGCCGAGCTCTGCCAGGAGGCGAAGGGCCCGCGCCCGTGCGGGGGTGCGCCCCAAGCCCGCGAGCGTGCGCAGCGGGCGGGCGACCGCCGTCACGGCCCGGTGGGCGGGATTGAGCTCGTCGCGGGGGTTCTGGCCGACGAACTGGATGCGGCGCAGCTGGGCGCGGCTGCGCTCGCTCGCCAGGTACGGCAGGGGCCCCGCGGCATCGGCCGCCGAGAGGACCAGGGTCCCCGCGGCGGGCGGGTGCAGCCCGGCGAGGGCACGGAGCAGGGTGCTCTTGCCGCTGCCGGACGGTCCGAGCAACGCGACGAGCTCTCCGGCGTGCACGGTCAGGTCCGCGCTGATGAGCGGGGGCCCGCCCGCCGGGTGGTCCAGGACGAGCCCGCGTACGGTCAGCACCGCGGGCGTGCCCGTCCGCCGGGCTGCGATCGCCGGGCTGCGCGCCGGGGCGACGGCGGCGATCTCCGTCACCTCGTCGGCGAGGTCCTCCACCAGTCTCCGGTCGTGGGAGACCAGTACCGTGACCCGTGACGGGTCGCCCCGTCGCCGGCGCACGGCCTCGGCGGCGAGCCGCACGCAGTCCGGGTCCAGGCCGCTGGTGGGCTCGTCCAGCACCAGGAGGGGCGGGTCCCCGGCCAGGGCGCGGGCCAGCGCGGCCCGCTGGGCCTGCCCGCCGGAGAGCCGGCCCGCAGTCCTGGCGTGCAGGGCAGGATCGAGACCGAGGCGTTCGAGCAGTGCGGCGGCCTCGGCGCGTACGGCGGTTCCCGTGGCGCCGCGGTCGGCCAGGGCCTCGGTGACCTGGTCGAGCACGGGCCGCCAGGGGTCGAGGGTGGAGGCGGGGTCCTGGGCCAGCCAGCCGACCCGGGTGAGGCGCCAGCGGCGGCCGGCCCGTCCGGCGGGCACCGGTCCGCCGCGCCAGCGCACCTCACCGGCCGCGAGCCGCAGCCCCGGCGGCAGGCAGCCGAGCAGGGCCCTGAGCAGCGTGGTCTTCCCGCCGCCCGAGGGTCCCGTCAGCGCGAGGACGCGGCCGGGCACGGCATGCGCGCTCAGGTCGTCGAGGACCACGCGACCTGAAGGGCCGGTGACGCGGACCCGGTCGCCGCGCAGTCCCTCGTGCGCGGTCATCAGGTGTCCCCCGTTCCGAAGGCGTGGCGGAGCCCGGCGTGCGCGGCGGCGGCGACGGCCAGGGAGAGCAGGGCCAGCAGCAGCGCGGGAGCCGCCAGCGCCGCGGGGTTGAGCGCGGCGCCCGCCAGGTTCTCGCGGAGCATCGCGGCCCAGTCCCCCGTGGCCGGCGCGTCGGTGAGGCCGAGCACGGCCAGCGCGGAGGCCAGCTGCAGCGCGGTGACGAAGCGCAGCCCGAGGTCGGCGGCCAGCACCCCGGCCACGGCGGGGAGCACCTCGCGCAGCAGCACCTCGAGGGTCCGCTCGCCCCGCAGCCGCGCCGCCCGGACGTATCCGCGTTCCTGCACGCCCGCGGCGGCGTCACGGACCACCCCCAGCGTCAGCGGCGCTCCCGCCAGGACCGTGGCGATCACGACGGCCGCGTCCCCGGGCAGGGACACGGCCACCACCAGCGCGGGCAGCAGCACCGGCACGGCCAGCAGCAGGTCGGCACCGGTCGCGATCACGCGGGACCCGCTCCACCCGGCCAGCAGCCCGCCGAGCGTGCCGGCGAGGGTGGCGGCCACCGCCGCCACGAGCGAGAGGGCCAGGAGGTGCCGCCCGCCCGCCAGCAGCCGCGAGAACACGTCCCTCCCGAGGACGTCGCCCCCCAGGAGGTGACCGGCGGAGCTCGCCTGCCACGGCGCGGTCACGGGTGCGGCCGGGTCGTAGGGGGCCAGGGCCGGCCCCAGCAGGGTCACCGCGACGACGACGGCCGCGAGCACGAGCGGGATCCTGCTCACGACGGCCGCCGCACCGGCACCAGATCGGCGAGCAGCAGCACCGCCAGCACGGCCGCGGCCGACCCGAGCGCCAGCAGCTGCACCACGGGCGTGTCCCGGGCCGCCACCGAGCTGACCAGCAGCTCGCCCGCCCCCGCGTAGCCGAAGACCGTCTCCACCAGGGCGCTGCCCGCGGTGAGCCCGCCGACCACGACGGCCAGCACCCGCAGCGCGGGCGCGGCGAGCACGGGCAGCACATGACGGCGCAGGATGCGACCGGCCGGCACACCGCGGATGAGGGCATCCGTCACGTACGGCCTGCGCAGGGCGTCGGCCACCGCGCCGCCGAGCAGCGCGACACCGAACGCGGCCGAGGGCAGGGCCAGCGTCAGGACGGGAAGGAGCACGATCGACGGATCCGGCGGACCGCCGCCCGCGGGCAGCAGCGACACCGGCGGCACCCATCCCAGCACCCCGCTGAGCAGCGCCGCGAGCGCCGCCGCCACGACGACCTGGGGCACCGCGGTGAACGCCGTCGCCAGGCCGCCGCCGGCGTCGCCCGGACGGCGCAGCGCCCGACGGCCGGCCAGCGCGCAGCCCAGCAGGACCAGCAGGGCGGTCAGCACGAAGGCCGGCCCGGCCAGCACCGCCGTGGCGGGCAGCCGCCCGCCGACCACATCCACGACGGGGCGGCCGCTCAGCAGGGACCGGCCCGCGTCACCGTGGAGCAGCGCCCACGCCCAGCCCGCCCAGCGCTCCCAGCCCGGCCGGTCGAGCCCGCGCTCGGCGCGCAGCTCGGCGAGCTGCGCCGCCGAGGCCCGACCGGCGCCCACGGCGTCGGCGGCGTCCCCCGGCAGCAGCTCCGTGGCGGCGAACACCGCGGCCGAGACCGCGGCCAGCAGGCCGACCGCCCGTAACGGCGCCAGGACGGCACGAGACAGCCCCGCCGTCAGGGAAGGACGCACCGGCTCAGCCCGCCTCGCCGAGCCGGACGCCGTCGAGGAGGAAGCGCTGGAACCCCGGCCCCGTGGGCAGGCCGTGGACGGCGGGCGACGTCAAATCCAGTCCCTCGCCGAGACCCCACACGACGTAGCCGCCGTCCTTCCACAGCTGCTTCTGCAGCGCCCCGAGCCGGCCGTTACGGTCGGCGTCGTCGCGAACGGCGAGCGCCTCGGCGAACGCCTTGTCCCACGCGGGCCGCTTCCAGGCGGTCTCGTTCGTCGGTGACGTCGACAGGAGCGCGACCCTGGCCACGTCGGTGAAGGGGATGCCGCCGAAGTAGCCGGTGTAGAAGTCGGCCTTGCTCCACACGTTCGTGAAATACGTGTCCGGCGGCTCGTTGCGGACGGTGGCGGTGACGCCGATGTCGGCGAGCTGACGCGCGTACAAGGCGGCGGCGCTGTCCATGCCGGGATACGACGTGGTGGTCCGCAAGGTGACCTCCAACCCGTCCGCGTGCCCGGCGGCGGCCAGGAGCTCCTTGGCCCGGGCCACGTCGCGGGGCCGCTGCGCCAGGTCCTCGGGATAGGAGGCGTCGTACGGGGTGGGCAGGTCGTTGGCGACCTTCCCGTACCCGAGGAAGACGGTGTCCACCAGGGCCTGGCGGTCGGCGGCCAGCTTGAACGCCTCGCGGACCCGCGGGTCGTCGAAGGGCTCGCGGTCCAGGCGCATCACGAACGGGTACTCGGTCACGGCCGTGCGGCGCACCACCCGGACGCCCGTGCCCGCGGATCTCGCGGCGGCAGGGCTGACGCTGCCGGCCACGTCCGCCTGGCCGGAGGTGACCGCGGCCGCCCTGGCCTGCGGGTCGGCCACGGCCCGGATCTCGACGCCGTCCAGGCTCGGGCGGGGCCCCCACCATGTGGGGTTGCGCGTCAGCACGGCGCTCCGCCCGTCCCCACGCGCCATCCGGTACGGCCCCGAGCCCGGCACGGGCCTGCCGAAGTCCTCGCTGCCCTCGGGGACGACGAACGTGACCGATTCCAGCGCCTCCGGCGCCAGAGCGGTCGGGGTCCTGCTGACCAGGACGACGGTGTGGTCGTCGGGCGCGGTGGAGGCCTGGGTGTCGAACGACGCGAGCCTGCCGTAGTTCTCGGCCGCCTTGCGCTCGATGCGGCGCAGGGAGTAGAGCACGTCGGCGGCCCGTACGGGGCGGCCGTCGGTGAACGTGGCGTCCCGGCGCAGCCGGAACGTCCAGCGGGTGAGCGTCCGGTCCGGCTCCCAGGAGGTGGCCAGGCGTGGTCTGGCCGTGCCGTCGTCCCCGGGCACGGTCAGGACGTCGTAGACCAGGGAGAAGCGCAGCGCGTCCGACTCGTTGGCCAGACCGCCGTGCGGGTCGTTGCTCGCGGCGGCGGGGCTGCCCGCGGCCACGTACCGCAGAGTACTGGTGCCGGCCGAGGTGGTCGGGGGCGGGGCCGAGCAACCGGCGACGAGCACCGCGAGAGCGATCAGCAGGGCAGGTCGTCGATGCTTGAAGGTCATGGATTCCTCTTCCGGAGGGTCAGGGCTCGCGAAGGAGCTCGCCGAGCAGTTCCGCGACACGGCGCACGGCGGGCGCGCGGAGCAGGGAGTAGTGGTGCGCGTCGACCGGCTCCGCCTGCAGCCCGGGCAGGAACGGGCTCCAGCCGAGGTCGTGGTGGTCGGGCACGTCGTCGACGCCCATGCCGATCCCGGCGTTGAGCGGGGACGGCAGCGCGGCGCGGACGAGGAGGGCCCGGGTGCCGCCGCCCAGGCGGCGGGCCCGGTGCTCGCCGAGGACGCGCAGGTGGCGGGTGAAGACCTCCAGCCGTTCCGCCACCGAGTCGCGGGCGCCGAGCAGCCCGGCCCGCCGCAGCATCCCGGAGACCTCCTCCGGCAGCTCCGCCTCGGGCAGCGCCGCCAGGCGCGCTTCCAGATCGGACACGTCGAGGTCCGCACCGCGAAACGCCTGAAGGGAGCGCAGGTACCGGGCGGCCGCGTGCGCGTCCGGCCTCTCGGCGGGCAGCGGGCGGATCCGGTCGGGGACGTTCGAGTCCAGCATCGCCAGCAGCTCGACCCTCTCGCCCCCCTCGGCCAGGCGGCAGGCCATGAGCTGGGCCAGGGTGCCGCCCATGGACCAGCCGCCGAGCGCGTACGGACCGGCGGGCTGCCAGGCGCGCACCGCCCGCACGTACAGATCGGCGAGGCCCTCCATGTCGCCGGGCGGCGAGATGCCGGCGAAGACGGGGTCGATCAGGCCGACGACCGCGCGGTCGGTGTCGAGCAGGCGGGCCAGCTCCGCGTAGCAGAGCACGTCACCACCGGACGGATGCACGAGGAACAGCGGGCGCGGATGGGCGCCCTCGCGCAGCAGCAGCGTCAGGTCTCCGTACGTGCTCTCCCAGGCCGAGGGGTCGTCGGCCAGGCGGCGCACCTCGGCCACATAGCGTTCGAAGGCGGCATCGGCCTGGTCCGCCGGGAGGGCGGTCTCGGCCACGTCCCACTGCAGGAGCAGCTCTCCGTGCTGGACGAACGCCTGGTGGTCCAGCCAGACCTGCGGCGTCTGGCTGACCCCGTGGACGGGGGTGCCGACCCAGTCCAGGTCATGGCCGCCGTCGAGCAGGTCGTCCAGGCCGAGCGCGCTGGTGAAGACGACGGGCGCCTGGGCCGGCCGGCCCGCGCGGGCCGACTGCTCCGCCAGCACGTCCAGGGCCGAGAAGTCGCGATGATCGAGATCCTGGAACAGCCTGCGCTGGGCGGCCCTGGCACGCTCGGCGAACGCCATCGGGGTTCTCCGGTCCACCTCGTGCAGCAGGAGCGAGGTGAAGTCGCCGACGACCTTGCCGACGTCCGGATGGATGCGCGGCCGGTCGAACAGGGTGAGGTTGACGCAGAACCGGTCGCTGCCCGACCAGGCGTGCAGCGCGTCACCGTACGCGGCGAGCAGCGCGGCCGTGGGAGTGACCGCGTGGCCGGCCGCCCGCTTCTTGAGCCGCTCCCAGACCTCGGCGGGCAGCCTGGCGCTGCGCCTGGCGAACCTCGGGGCCGCCGCGTCGCCGTCCCGCACGGGCAGCGCGGGCGGACCCGGCAGGTCATCGAGCCTGGCCCGCCAGTACCCGGCCGCCGCTCCAGACGTCCTCTCCTGCATCGCGCGTACGCAGGCCGCGAAATCCGTGCCGATCGGCGGCAGGTCAGGGCCGCCGTCGTGCTCGTAGAAGTGCCGCAGTTCCCGGTCGAACAGGAGGTAGCTGGCGGTGTCGCAGACCAGCACGTCCACGCTGACGAACAGGCGGACCGTTCCCGCCGGCAGCAGGGCGGCGCGCAGTTCGACCAGCGGCCAGCGGTCGGGGCGCGGTGCCCGGTGCGACAGCTGTGCCCTGAGCGCGGCCAGCCGGGCCGCCGGATCGGCCTCTTCGCGCAGATCGTGCACGCGGATGCGGTATCCGGGCACGCGGTCCAGGATCCGGTTGCGGCCCTCGGGGGTGATGACGGCGCGCAGCATCGGGTGACGGGCGATGACCCGGTTCCACGCCCGCTGGTAGCGCGGGATGTCGAGATCGGGGCAGTCGTATTCCAGGTAGAAGTGGCACGCCGTGCCGCCGTGACGGTATCCGCCCGCGCCGCCGACCCAGTACGCGTGCTGCACCCGGGTCAGCGGGAAATCGGTCTCCCCGGCCGAGGCGGGTTCCGAGACCTGGACCGGGCCGCCGGAACCGCCGTCCGGCAGCAGCCGGGCAAGCGCCGCCACCGTCGGCCTGGCCAGCAGGTCGCTCAGCCGCAGCGGCACGCCGTGGTCGTCGGCCAGCCGAGCCAGCATCCGGGTGGCCAGCAGCGAGTGCCCGCCCAGCGCGAAGAAGTCCGCGTCGCGGTCGTTCACCGGAAAGCCGAGCAGCTCGGACCAGCAAGCGGCCACGAGCCGCTCCGCCGGACGCCACTCACCGCTCTCCCCCTCCGAGAGCGCCTCCCCGGAGCCCCCCTCCGAGAGCGCCGCCCCGGAGTCCGGTGCCGCGCTGTCGAAGGCCAGGCGGGCGGCCAGATCGGCGGGCGACACGGCCACCACGGGCGGAGCGCTGCCGTCGGCCACGGCCGCGAGGACCCGATCGAGGGCACGCATGCCGTCGGCGGCGCCGATGGAGTGCGCGGAGGCGACCGTGCGCTCCCGCCCGGCCGGGCCGACCCGCCAGCCGTCCCAGGCCACGCTGACCCACCGGGTGCCGGTACCGGTTCCCGCCCGCTCGGCGACGGCGTCGAGCGCGCGGTTGGCCGCCGCGTACGGCCCGAGCCCCAGCCCGCCGACGGCGGCGGTGGCCGACGACATCAGCACGACGGCGCGCGGCCTGACCTGCTCGGGCAGCGCGCCGATGGCCTCCTGCAGCGCGACGGCGGCGCCCACCTTGGCACGGGCGTGCGCGTCGGCGACGCCGGCGTCGAGCTCCCGCAGCGGGCCGATCCCCGCGGAGGCGACCACGCCGGCGCCGTGGACGACGAGGTCGAGCCGCCCGTGCCGGCGCGCCACGCCGTCCAGCAGCGCGCGGGTCGCCGCGGGGTCGGCGGCGTCCGCGACCTCGATCTCCACCTCCAGCCCGAGCCCGGCCAGCCGCCGGAGCCAGGCCAGCCGCTCGGCGTCCCGGCTCCCGGGAGCGGCCTGCTCGGGAATCCCCGTCCGGGACGTCAGCACCACCCTGACCCCCTGACCGGCCAGGTGCTCCGCCATCGTGAACCCGACGTCGCCCAGACCGCCGAGGATGACCGCCACCGAACCCCGCCGGGACCCGTCCGCGACCGTCGCAGGCCGCCAGGGCGCGAACGAACGCAGCCACCGCGACCCGCCTCGCACGGCGATCTCCGCGGCGCCGGGTCCCGGCTCGGCCGCGCTCCCCTCCTGCCGGGTCCCGGCGGCGGCGAGGTCGGCGGCCTCGGCCACCACGGCGCGCACGTCCACGGAGCCGCGGGGCAGATCGACGGACCGCCACGTCAGCCCTGGGCTCTCCTGGGCGAGGACACGTGGCAGCGCCCGCACCGCCGCCGCTGCCGGGTCCAGCAGGTCGGAGCTCTCCACCCGCTCGCCCCCCGCGGTCACCAGCAGCAGGCGCCGCGGTGGGTCGGGGTGCGCGGCCAGCAGGGCGGCGAACCGCCCGAAGCCGACGACGGCATCGCGGACTCGACCGCCAAGGCTCCTGCCCTGGTCCTGGCGACCGTCAAGGCCCTCGCCCTGGCCCTGGCGACCGTCAAGGCTCTCGCCCCGGCCCTGGCGATCGACGACGTAGACGGCCGCCGCACAGCTCCCACCGGGGAAATCGGCGGTGGTGACGGGCTCGGCCCCGGCACGCGCGAAGGCGTCGGCCAGTTCGGCGGTCCCGCCGACGACCAGCCACCGCTCGCCGTCCGGGAACCGGGGAGCCGGAGCCGGGACCGCCCGGTGCCACACGGGGATCTGCAGCAGGTCCCCGGTGGACGGCGCGGCCACCGCGGCCCGATTGGGCGGGTCGGTCCACAGGCGGCGGCGCCGGAACGGATGGCCGGGCAGAGCGACGCGGCGCCGTCCCGGCCGGTGCAGGGCCGCGGCGTCGAGCGGCACGCCGTACGTCCACAGTTGTCCCGCGGCCGCCAACGCGGCGGCCCTGTCCTGCTGGTCGTCGCCAGGCGCCGGGAAGGTGGCCAGGGCGGCGCGTAGCGCGGGCAGGCCGTGCCGGCGGGCGGCGACGATCAGCCCGCTGCCGGGGCCGACCTGGACGAGGACGGTGGGCGAGTCCCCCACGGCGGTGCGCACGGCACCGGAGAAGCGCACTGTGGAGCGCAGGTGACGTACCCAGTGCTCGGGATCGAGCAGCACGTCGCCCGCCCAGTCCCCCGTGAGCGTGGTCACCAGCGGCACCGCCGGCTTGCGCGGCGACAGACGTCCGGCGGCCCGGCGAAGCGCGGGCATGACGGGCTCGACGAGACGCGAATGGGCGGCGGCGTCCAGATGCAGCCGCGTGGCGTCGACGCCTTCCGCGCGCAGCTCCTCGTGGAGACGGTCCACCGCCTCGGCCGGCCCCGACAGCACGCACGAGTCGGGAGCGTTCACGACAGCCA
Organism: Nonomuraea phyllanthi; assembly: GCF_006334985.2. Lineage (GTDB taxonomy): Bacteria > Actinomycetota > Actinomycetes > Streptosporangiales > Streptosporangiaceae > Nonomuraea > Nonomuraea phyllanthi. The sequence goes on along the minus strand of NZ_VDLX02000005.1, from coordinate 532,147 downwards.
GGTCGAGGTCGGGGTGGCGGCCGAGCAACCCGACGACCGCTTCCTCCGGCAGGGACACCGCGAGCATCGCCCCCGCCGCCGCGGCCATCCCGGTCGACCGGACCGCCACCAGGGACGCCGCATCCTCCATCGGCAGAGTGCCCGAGACCACAGCCGCCGCGTACTCGCCGAGGCTGTGGCCGAGCACGGCGTCCGGCACGACCCCCCACGACTCCAGCAGCGCCGCAGTGGCCACGCTGACGGCGAACAGCGCGGGCAGCCCGATCCCGGCGTTCCGGGCCGCGATCCGTGCCGCCGGGTCGTCGCGGCGGGCGAGAATCAGCTCCCGCACGTCAGCGCCCAGGAGCGGCGCAAGCGCCTCGGCGCACCGGTCGACCGAATCAGCGAAGACCGGCTCGTCGCCGTACAGGCCGGAACCCATGCCGGCGTACTGCGCGCCCCCGCCGGGGAACGCGAACACCACCCGGGGCGCGGTCTCAGGCACGGTGGCGGGCACGGCGGCGGGCACGGCGGCGCGCAGCGCGCCGGGGACGTCAGCGGGGCCGGTGACGGCCGCGGCCAGGCGATGGGCGAACGCCTTGCGTCCAACATGCAGCGTGTACGCGGCGTCGGCGACCTCCCGCCACTCGCGGGCCGCGAGCTCCTCGGCCGCCTGCCCGAGCTCAGAGGCGGAACGAGCCGAGACCAGCAGCAACTGGGGACGATCGTCCGCCGGGGCCGGCGGACGAGACGGAGCCTCTCCGAGGACCACGTGGCAGTTGGTGCCGCCGATGCCGAACGCGCTGACGCCCGCGTACCGGGGCCCCTCCCACGGCCCGGTCGCCACGGCCACCTCGAACGGCGAGCCGTCCAGCTCCAGCGCCGGGTTCAGCGGCTTGGCGCCGAGCGAGGCCGGGATGACGCCGTGGCGGACCGCGAGCACGGCCTTGACGAACCCCGCGATCCCGGCCGCGGAGTTGGCGTGCCCGATGTTGCCTTTGACCGAACCGAGCGAGCACCACGCCGGTCCCTCCGGACCGAACACCCTGCGCAGGGCGGCCACCTCGACGGCGTCGCCCAGGGGCGTGGCGGTGCCATGCGCTTCGACGTACCCGACGGCGCGGGGCTCGACCCCGGCGACGGACAGCGCCTCCGCGATGACCCTGGCCTGCCCGCGCACCGAAGGCGCGGTGAAGCCGACCTTGTCGGCGCCGTCATTGTTGACCGCCGAACCGAGCAGCACGGCCAGCACCTCGTCACCGTCGGCGAGCGCATCGTCCAGGCGGCGCAGCACGACGGCCCCCACGCCCTGGGAGAAGACGATGCCACTGCCCTCCGCCGAGAACGGCCGCACCCGGCCGTCGGCGGAGAACATCGCGTCGGGCACGTGCAGATACCCGTGCCCCTGCGGGACCGTCAGCGACACCCCACCCGCGAGCGCGGTGTCGCACTCGCCGTTGAGCAGCGCCTGCGCGGCGACGTGCACGGCGACCAGGGAGGTCGAACACGTGGTGTTGACCGCGAGCGCCGGCCCCGTGAGCCCGAGCCGGTACGCGACATGGAGCGGCAGGTAGTCGGCGACGGTGGCCATCGCCGTCTGCAGACTGCCGACCGGGTCCGCGCCGCCACCCGTGGGATCGTAACGATCGCGCAGGTTCGACATGAGATAGGAGCTGTGCGCGGCCCCGGCATAGACACCCACCGTGCCCGCGCCCGCGCCGCCCCCGTGACCGGAGGACTCCAGCGCCCGCCAGCAGCACTCCAGGAAGAGCCGCTGCTGCGGGTCGGCCAGCGCGGCCTCCGCCTCGGTCATGCCGAACAGGTCGGGGTCGAACTGATCCTGGCCCTCGATCAGCCCGCCGACCGGGACGTATCCCGGCCTGCTCAGCAGAGCCGGGTCCACGCCTCTGGCCAGCAACTCGCTTCTCCCGAAGCGGGTCAGGCCCTGCCTGCCCTCGACCAGCATGCGCCAGAACGACTCCCCGTCGGGCGCACCGGGAAAACGGCAGTCCAGGCCGACGACGGCGACGGCGACGGCGGCGTTCAACGCGCAACCTCCTCGGCGTGCGCGCGGGCACGCAGCCTCGACCCACGGGCCGTCGCCGGATCCACGCCGCGAGCGGGCTCGGAGTCCGCGACGCGGGCAGGCTCCCGTGGCGCCGTACGGCCGGCGATGTGCGCCGCCAGGGCACGGGCCGTGGGCCTCTCGAAGAGGTCCACGACGGAGAGCGCGGGAGCCAGGCGGCGCAGCTCGCGGTGGGCCAGGACCAGGGTGATCGACGTGGCCCCGAGGTCGAAGAAGGTGGCGTCGGGATCGATCGGGTGTCCCAGCAGCTCCTCGAAGACGGAGAGGACAGACCTCAGCACCTCAGGATCAGCCGGGGCACCGCCTTCTCCGCCGGTTCCGCTCGGCCCGTCCGGTGAGGCGGGTGAGATCTCCGTGACCGGCGTCCGGAACCTCGACGAGGGCCCCGACGCGCCGGGACGTATCGTCAGGACCAGCTCCAGACCGCGTTCCCGGGCCTCGCGAAGAACCCGCGCCGTCCAGTCCGCGAGATCCTGCGTGCCGTCCGGCCGCACGTCCACGTGCTCCTCATCGAGTTTCCCGGCAGCCTTCTCAGCCTCGGGGCTGCTCCCCCGCGCGTACGGATCGGGCAGGGCGGCGTGGTCCACCTTGCCGTTGGCCGTGACCGGCAACCGGTCCAGGATCACCAGCCGGGCGGGCACCATGTACGCCGGCAACCGCTCCCGCAGAGCCGCGGTCAGCCGTTCCTCGGCCAGAACCTCCTTCCCGGCCACGTACGCGACCAGCCTCGGCCGCCCGTCCGCCCCGCGGACGGTGGCCGCGACGCACGCCCGGACCCCCGGCTCCCGGGCCAGCACGGACTCGATCTCGCCCAACTCGATGCGGTGCCCACGGATCTTGACCTGACGGTCCACCCGGCCCAGGAACTCGATCGTCCCATCGGGCCGCCACCGGCCCAGGTCACCCGTGCGGTACAGCCGCTCACCGAACCGCGGGTGCACCGCGAACCTCGCCGCGGTCTGCTCGGGATCCCCCAAATAGCCGCGGGCCAGCCCGTCACCGCCGATGTACAGCTCCCCCGGCTCACCCAGCGGCACCGGCACCCCGTCCTCGTCGAGGATGCGGAAGCTCTGCCCGCGCAGCGCCCGGCCGTACGGGATGCTCTTCCACGCCGGATCCACCTCCTCCACCGGATAGGCGATCGACCAGATCGACGCCTCGGTAGCCCCGCCCAGGCTGAACAGCCGGGCCTGGGGCGCGAGCGCGCGCAGCCGTTCGGGGAGCGTGACCGGGATCCAGTCGCCGGACAGCATCACCAGACGCAGCGAGCGCAGCTGCCGGCGGGCCGCGCCCGGGTCCAGTTCGGCGTACTCGACGAGCATCTCCAGCAGCGCGGGCGCGGTGTTCCACACCGTGACGCCGTGCCGCTCGGCGAGTTCCAGCCAGTGCTCCGGGTCGCGCTGGCGGGCCACCTCCGGCAGCACCAGCGCCCCGCCCGCACCCAGCACGCCGAAGACATCGAAGACCGACAGGTCGAAGCTGAGCGCCGACAGCCCCAGCACGCGGTCCCGGTGGTCGATCGCGAACCGGTCCACGATGTCGTCCACGGTCGTGCGGGCCGCGCGGTGCTCGACGGCCACACCCTTCGGCGTTCCGGTCGAGCCGGAGGTGAAGATCGCGTACGCCAGCCGGCCGGGCGCGGGCCGTTCCCGGACCCGGCCGCTGACCAGGGAAGGACCGTCGCCCACCCGATGGACGGTCACGCCGTCGGGCCAGGTGACCGGGCCGCCCTCGACGGCGATCGCGTACGTGATGCTCGCCTGCCGGCACACGGAGGCGACCCGGGCGGCGGGCCAGGACGGCTCGACGGGCACGTACCAGGCGCCCGCGGCGGCGACCGCCAGGACGGCGGTGATCTGGTCGAACCCCTTGTCGAGGGCAACGGCGACCGGTTCGCCCGGCCTGATCCCCGCCGCCATCCTGCCGACGGCCTCCGCCAGCTCGCCGTGCGCCATCGCACCGCCGGGCCCCAGCAAGGCCGGGGCGCCGGGGCCACGGCGGGCCGCCTCGGCCCACGGGTCGTCGAGCAGCGGCCCGGCTCCGGGGAACGGCACGCACTCCAGCGGCTCATCAGCGTGAAAGCCCGGATCGACGGCCAGGGTCGCGGACGTCCAGGCGGCCGGATCCGTCAACCTGCGCAGCAGGCGCACCTCGGCGTCGAGACACCCCCGGACCCACTCCCCGGGAAGCGCCGTCTCCACGACGTCCCAGGCAATCCTCAGCGGCCCGCCGTCGTCCCGCACGATGTGGTCGAGCAGCACCTGCGGAGTCTGCGACACGCCGAACACCTCCTCCCCCAGCCAGGCCGTGGCCTCCTCATCGGCCAGCCCGACGCCGCTGGTGAAGACCACCGGATGCGCCGGCACACCGCTCGTGCGTCCCACCGCCCGCAGCGCCTCGACACCGGAGACGGCACGGTGCTCCAGATCGGTCCAGAACCGCTCATTCACCTCGGCCGCCCATGCGGAGAAGGTCCACGGGCCCGAGAGGTCGGGGACCGGAATGCCGACGAGGGCCGTCGTGGTGAAGTCACCCACCACGTCACGCAACTCCGGACGGTCGGGGCGGTCGAAGAGCGTGACATTCAAGCAGAAGGCCTCGGACGCGCCCCGCCGATGCAGGGTGAGAGCGAACGCGGCGAGCAGCACGCCGGTCGGGCTGAGCCCATGATCGGCCGCGCGGGCCCGCAGCAGCTCCCACTCCTCGGCGGCGAGCCGACCCTCATACCGGGCGAACCTCGGCACACCGACCTCCTCGATCGGCACGGCCAGCGGCAGCACCGGCCCAGGCGGCAGATCCGGCGCCCGCTCGGCCCAGTAAGCGCCGGCCACAGCCCGGCGCTCGCGCTCCTCGGGGTCCGATTCGCGCTCTTTCACCACGGTGGGAAAGTCAATGGCGCACGGCTGCGGCCGCGCCACGGGGTCAGCCACCAGCTCACCCCACTGACGCATCACGAGCAGCCAGCTCGCCATGTCGAGCGCCAGGATGTCCATGCCGACGAACAGCCGCGTCCGGCCGTCAGGCAGCAGCGCGGCATGGATGTCGAACAGCGGCCAGACACCGCTCGGGCGGAGCTGATGGGACCGCTCCGCGCGCAGCCTGTCGAGTGCCTCCCGGGCCTCCTCAGGAGATGCCTCACGCAGGTCGCTACGGCCGAAGAGATAAGGGCCGGGCGACGGGAGGATGCGTTGCCTGCCGTCGTCGCCGACCACCATGCGCAGCATGGCATGGTGGTCGACCAGCACGTTCCACGCCTGCTCCAGCCGGTCCAGATCGGCCTGTCCGTCGTCGGGACGGCGGTCGTACTCGTGGAAGAAGAACGTGGCGACGCCGCCCAGCGGGAACGCCGGATCCCGCCCCACCCAGTAGGCCGACTGCGCGGCCGTGAGAGGGAAGCCGGCGTCCTCCGGCGCGACCCGCCGCGCGATCGAGCGCGCTGACGTCCGGCCCAGAAACGTCGCGATCGGCAGGTCCGCTCCTGTGCGCTCGCGCAGCCTGCGGCGCAACCGTACGGCCGTGAACGACTCCAGGCCCAGCTCCGTGAGCTTCGCGTCCGGATCCACCTCCCCTTCCTCGATTCCGAGCACCTGTGCCACGCACGAGACGACCTCGTCCAACGACGGGCACAACGCATCAGGCAGCGGAAAAGGGGTCACCAGACCTCCACGTATGTGGGCGGGGCATCGATCCAAGAGGCCGACAAGTCAGCTGATGTCATATCTAGCACCGATGAAAACGGTTATCAATACCGTTGTCGTGTCGAAGACTACACGATCATCCGCCCGGACCTCGCCCCGCCGCCTGGGCGACCTCCCGACGGGAAGGACTGACCCGTGGCGGTGTCGCCGGAGCGATCAGTCGGCACGCCGTGGACCCTTGGCAAGGACGACGGGGAGATCGCAACCACCTCGCCGGGCCGTTGGCGAGGCGACATTGGATCCGAGCCTCCCCCGGCCGCCGCTCTACAGCGCCCGTCGATCAGGGTGCGCCAAGCGAGGCATTGCCGATTTGGCCGTGGGATCGCAATGGCTGCTCGACGGTGACGGCGCGGTGACGTCACGCCTCCGAGTGCCTGAGGCGGTGGATGAAGACGGGCGAAGCCCGTTTCGTTTTTCGATCGGGTTGACTTGATCCAGCCAACCGCCTTTACATTGTAGATTTCCAACTCATCCGGATCGCCTGCGACGCCACGGCCACCCACATGCGGTGGAAGGCCGTGGCTCAGGGCAGCGTCTACAACCGCCAACGGCAACAGCGGCCGCTGCATCGACGTCCCCGGCTCCCCCACCACCTGAGGCACCCAGCTCCAGCAATGGGGCTGCGGCGACGGCACCAAGACCAACCAGCAGCGGACCGTCTCCCCCTCCACCGCCGGCAACAACCCCACGCTTCGGGGTATGCCTCGCGCTTGGCGTGCTCGGCGAGCGCCCGGTGGATGCTCGCCACCGAGGGGTTCTGCCCCTGGCGCTTGCCGGTAGGGACGATCAGGTCGGGCTGGATCTGCTCGACGGACTCGCCGCCAGCGCGGCGGCGCAGCACGGTGTGCAGCATGTCGTCGGTGATGACCGGGAGCCGGCGCCGCCGTGCTTGCCCTTACGGGCCGCGGTGTCGATTCCTTCGAGCGTGGACTCGCGGATGTTCTTCCGCTCGGTCTCGGCCATCGCGGCGAACAACGCGGACGGCGGCTTGCCGGGCCCGGTGGGGTCGTAGATGCCGGTCAGCGGGCCCGGCGAGCATCTCCAGGACGAGGCCGTGGGCGGTGAGATGGTCGGCGAGCGCGGTGAGTTCGGCGGCGTCGCGGCCGAGCCGCTTCATCTCGTACACGGTGAAGATGACCCGGCAGTGCGGGGCGCGGACCTTGACCTCCCGCACGGTCCGCAGCGCCTCCTCGAACTCGGGGCGTACGCGGACGCGGGTGCTGATCTTCTCGTTGAAGATCTTGTCCCTCGAAATGCGGTGCTTGCTGAGCGCGTCGAGCTGGGAGTCGAGTTCCTGCCCGAGCGTCGAGCAGCGGGCGTAGCCGACGCGGATGTCCGCGCTCGGCAGGTCCGAGTCGATCGGCGCAGGCGGTGGGGTGCCCGGCCGCAACGGCTGCCCCGGCCTGCAGTCGGCCGGGGTCGGCACCCTCAGCGCCTTCTTCAGGCGGGGCACCAGGGTGAAGCGGCGGGTGTGGCAGGCGGAGGTCGCTGGTCGGGCGCGTCGGTTGTCTGCGTTCGTGATCCCAGTCGGCCCGGGCCTCGTCTCGTGAGCCGTCGTTCAGCACCGTGTGCGTATCAGATGACGAACGCTCGGCGATGGCTGGGCCCGCCGGTCAGTCGATGCCTTCGATGATGCGGAAGTCGCGCTCGACGCCGTCGGGGAGGGCCACCAGCGCCTTCTGGTATGCCTCGCTCTCGTATGCCGCGACGGCCTGCTCGAAGCTGTCGAACTCGATCAGAACGACGCGTTGCGTGTTTCCGGCCTCGTGGGCGACGATTCGACCGCCACGGGACGGGAGGAGGGACAGGGTGCGCCCGCCCCCAGCCTGGACAGCCGGACCGGCCAGCTTGTCGTAGGCAGTCAGACTCTCAGGGTCGGAAATGGCGGGGTAGACACTGACCCAGTAGCCCTTGGCCATGGAAACCTCCTGTGTTGGGCCGGACACGTCCGGACTTCGAATTGACGCTCAGATCGATCGATCCCGGCGGCGGAGCACGGCTCTTCCGTCGAGATCGTTTCGAAATTAGAAACGCCCGATGGATGTTAGTGTTTCGGATAACGAAACGCAAGGAGGCGTATGCCAACGCCGCGCCCAGGAACACCGGTTCGTGGATCGACGACCGGCCGTCCGATCATGGCCGCGATGGACCTGTTCGGCCGCCGGTGGGCGCTGCGCATTCTCTGGGAGCTCCGCTCGGGCCCGCTCGGCGCCCGCGCGCTGCTGGCACGATGCGAAGGCATGTCCTCCAGCGTCCTCTACCAGCGGCTCCGCGAACTGGCATCGAGCGGGATCATCGCCCCTTCGGCCGATGGCTACGAGCTCACTCGGCTGGGCACAGAACTCGGTCACGCCCTCCGTCCGCTCGACGAATGGGCGGCCATCTGGGCGCAGGAGCAAGAACACGTCGATCAGGAGCCCACGGAGACCTGAAGATGACGCCCAACCAGGGTGGCGGTGATGTAACGGCCCCCGACTCGTGGACACGCGGGTTCACGCGGCCCGCGAAAAACCTTCTGGCGCTGGCTCGTCGCCGCGCAGCGGATTGAAGTCGAGGTCCAGGCGGGGGTCGTAGGCGGCTGGTTCGTCGCCGAGTTCGATCTCGGCGATGTCGAGACGGGCGCGGCGTCTCCGGCGACATCTACGCCGGAGCCGCGGGCGCCGAGTCGTGGTCATCGGCCGCCGGCGGCGCGATGCATGGCGAAGCAGCTCCGGCGACCAAGGTCGAGTCGTTCAACCGGTTCTCCCAGTGGGTCGGCTTCGGTAACGGCGGCGTGATCGCCGGCAACAACCCCGTCGAGCAGGAGAAGACCGCGAAAAGCGTTCGGCGGCGATCCCGATCGGGTGACCATCCTCGGCGACTCGGCCGGTGCCGGCTCGATCGCCGCGCAGATGGTCATGCCGAGCGCGAAGGGGCTGTTCCGGCGGGCAACGCGCTGGAGGCCAGGATGCGCCAGTACGCGGAGAGCTGGGGCTCGTTCGCGTACACGCTCACCACCTTCTCCCCCGTCGTGGACGGCGAGGTGCTGCCGGAGGCGCCGTGGCAGGCGCTGGCGGGCGGCGCGGGCCGCGACGTGGACCTGATCATCGGGCACAATCGCCACGAGTACCGCCTTCGCCACCTCCGGTGATCCAGGCTGGCCCGCCTACGACCCTCGGGAGCGCCTGACCCGGGTCTTCGACACCGGCCCGTCGGTCACGGCCTACCCGCAGGAGACCTCATGCCGTCTCTGGCAGGACCAGACCTTCGGGCCGCTCCCCAGGGCATGAAAGGCGCTCGCGACCGGTTGCGGTCATGGCCATCGCCGGGCAGTCCCCAAGATCCCGAGAAGACATTCGCCGGGCGATGCAACATCTTCGCCCCTTCGGCCGTCTGGAACGTGACTACCGAAGGGACTACAAGTGGATGACGAGCCCGGCTTCGACGACTTCGTGGCAGAGCAGACGGACGCGCTGCTCCGCTACGGATACGTCCTGACCGGAAATCCTCATGACGCCGCCGACCTGGTGCAGGAAGCTCTGGTACGGCTGTGCGGCGCCTGGCCGAGAGTGAGACGCAAGGACAGCCCGCACAGCTACGTCCGAACCACGATGGCGCGGTTGCACATCAGCGTCTGGCGGCGGCACAGGCGTGAACATCTCACCGAAGAGCCGCCGGAGCGGGGTCACCACGAAGTCTTCCCTCCCGACGAGGAACAGGGTCTCTGGGAAGAGCTGTCCGCGCTGCCCCGCAGACAGCGGGCCGTGCTGGTACTGCGCTACTACGAACAGCTCAGCGACGCCGAAATCGCCAAGGTGCTCGGCATCTCTGCCGGAACCGTGCGCAGCCAGGCCTCCCGGGGCCTGGACAAGCTGCGTTCCTCCCTCTTCTCCTCGCCGGCGACCCTCAGGAGCATGCAGTGACCGATCTGGAAGACAAGCTGAGCGGCGTCCTCTCCGGGGCGGCGCAACGTGCGCCGCAGGCGCCGGCCGGGCTGCTCGCGACGGTGAAGACGCGCCATCGCCGGCGGCGGGCCAGGACCGCCGCCGTGCGCGCGGCCGCCGCCGTGGTCCTGGTGGCAGGCGGAGTGGGTGCGGCCGTGAGCGCTCTGGGCGCGGCGGCCGAGCCGCACCCCGCGGTGAGCGCGACCGGCGAGGCCGTGCCGACGGCGGACAAGATCCCGCCACCCATCGAGAAGGTGTGGCCGCAGGCCCTGCACAAGATTCCGGCCAAGCTGCCCGACGGCCGCGCGTACTACCCGCAGCTGCTCCTCGACGATCACACGCTGCTGGTCATGACGGGCGTCAGAGACGGGACGCGTCAGTTCCTGTGGAGCTACGACCTGGGCACCGGCCGGCCCAGGCGGATCGCCGAGATCCCCCCGACGAAGGGATCGGCGATCTTCGCCGACGGCGTCGCCGCCGGTGGCGGCAGCATCGTCTGGTGGGCGTCCTACAAGGAGGCGGGCAGCCCGCGGGTCGCCCGGATCTGGACGGTGCCGGCCGCCGGCGGCCGGCCTCGGGTGGTGACCGACGTCCCCCTCGGAAACGTCATGAAGCAGGGGCACATCAACGGGCTGACGGTGGCGGGCTCGGACGTCGTCTTCGCGTACGAGAAGGGCGGGGTTTACCGGGTCCCCCTGAGCGGGGGTTCGCCGCAACCGGTGAAGGGCGCCGAGCGGCACCACATCCTGCAGTGGCCATGGGTGGGCGTCCATCACGGAAAAGCGATCTTCAGCGAGCTGCTCAACGTCGAGACCGGTGAGCGGCGCGACGCCGTGGTCAAGCCGGACGAGGAGGTCCGGTGCGGCGTCGAGCGGTGCGCGGGCGTGGCCGTGCGGTACAAGACCGTCAAGGTCGAACCGCCCCGCGACCGCTCCGGCAAGGAGATCAAGTGCGGCACCCGCAAGTGCCCGGACACGGTGCAGAGCCAGACCATCCTGCGTAGGTTCGTCCGCGACCGCGACGGCTCCCACGAACGCGAGCTGCCCAGCACCTTCCAGCCAGGCGACGACGCCGGGCTGGAGCGCTTCTTCAAGGTCACGTTGTGGGGATCGGGAAACCAGGCCGTCCTGACGCTTTACGACGCCGACACCGGCAGGTCCGCCGATCTCGGCATACGGCCGGATGCGAAGGGAGCCATGGGGATCCCCGACGGCGGCCTCGACCGGCTGATGACCTACCCGATCAAGAACGAGATGTACGTCCTGGACCTGGCCGCGATCACGTAGGGCTGCACGAAGCCGTGTCCGCCATAGCTGACCGTCGACCTGTCAGACGCCCCTTTCGGGGTGCTGTTGATCTCGGCGTGAACCGGGTCGTTCGGCCGCCTGGTGCTGTGCCGGCTGGCGTGGAGGCCGCAGGCCAGGGCAGAGAGGCGCCGGTGCGAGCCTGAAGCCCGTCACTGTCGCCGCTGCCGTTCGCGGGATGGCTCGTCTCGATGCTGGTTGATGCGCGGCCACGGTCACGTAGGCGATCGGGCCGCCGGCCGTGGTCACGCACTCCGATCAATCTTGCTGAACAGCCTGTCCAGATGCAGATCGATCGCCGCGAGCGCGTCCCGGGGTTCGATCACGTCCAGTTCGATCAGAGGGGTGAAGCCGGTGAGGGCCAGGAGCAGGTTGGTCTCGGTCGCCGGGTCGCGGTCGGAGCCGATGTGGCCGTCGGCGACCGCCTGGCGGACCAGCTGCTCGACGAGGGCCCGGCCCTGGACCAGGCCGCGGCGCGCCTGCTCGTGGACGGCCTCGTCGTGCAGGGCCTCCAGGACGTAGGCGGCGCTCATCCGGCTGGTCGCGCGGGCGTCGGCGTGCAGGGGGAGCATTTCCGCGAGCGTCAGTCGCAGCACGTCACGGGGGTGCGGGCGGTCGCCGAGCTTCTCGAGCCCCTGGTCGACGCGTAGCGAGGTCTGCTCGGACGCGAAATCCATGGCGAAGGAGAGCATGGCGGCCCGGGAGGCGAAATAGTGCTGCAGCTGCCCGAGGGAGATGCCCGCCTCCTGCGCCACCACGCGCATCGTCAGGTGGGCGACGCCGCGCTGCTCCACCACCCGCCACAGCGCGCGGGCGATCGCCTCGCGGCGTCGGCGGTGATCCACCTGTTTCGGCATCGCCGTCCCGTCCTCCTACCCCCGGAGTCTTTCCCATACAGCTGACATAATACAGTTGACCTATAAGGCTCGTCCACTCGCGGAAGGAAGCGTCATGCCTGGACAACTGCCCGAACAGCCACGGGTGCGCACCACGGAAGGCGTGGTGCAGGGGCGCCGGCGGCAGCGGCACGCGGTGTTCCGCGGCATCCCCTACGCCCAGCCCCCGGTGGGAGCGCTCCGCTTCGCCGCGCCCGCGCCGCCGCACCGCTGGGAGGGGACGAGGCAGGCGGTCGAGTTCGGCCCCGTGGTGCCGCTGTCCCTGCCGATCGACGTGCCCCCGCAGGGCACCGACTGGCTGACGCTCAACGTCGGCACTCCGGACCCGGGCGCGGCAGGGCTACCGGTGCTGGTGTGGATCCCCGTGGGCGGCTACGTCTCGGCGGCGTCGAGCGACCCGATGTACGACCCGGCGGCGCTGGCCGAGGCGGGACTCGTCGTGGTGACCATCAACTGCCGCGTGGGCGTGGAAGGTTTCGCGTTCCTCGACGACGCGCCGCCCAACCGCGGATTCCTCGACCAGATCGCGGCGCTGGAGTGGGTGCAGCGGAACATCGCCGCCTTCGGAGGCGACCCCGACCTGGTCACCGTGGCCGGACAGTCCGCCGGGGCAGGGTCGGTCGCCGCTCTCCTGACGATGAAGCCGGCGCGCGGCCTGTTCCGGCGGGCCATCGCCCACTCGGTGCCGGGGCTGCACAGCACTCCCGCGCTGGCACGGCAGATCACCGCCGCATTCGCGGAGCGGCTCGGCGCGGCGGCGCCCACCGCCGCGGCCCTGCGCGACATCGACCCGTGGCACCTGGCCGCGGAGCTCACCTCCTTCAACTTCGGCCTCCATGCACACCGGGAGAGCTGGGGACGGATCACGGAGACCGGCACCGCCCTGTGCCCCGTCGTGGACGGCGAGGTCCTCCCCGAAACGCCCTGGCCCGCGCTGACCGGTGCGCGCGCGAGCGGGACCGAACTGCTCGCCGGCCACACCCGCGACGAGTTCCGCCTGTTCAGCGTCATGAGCGGACGGCGGGGCACCCTCACCGAGGAGGACGCCAGCACAGCCCTGCACCTGCTCGCCCCGCAGCCGCACGGCGCGCAGGCCTACCGTGCCGCCTTCCCGCAGGCCGGCCCGGAGGAGCTCGTGGAGACGGTGTACTCCGACGCCCTCTTCCGCATGCCGACGCAGAAGCTGGCCGAGGCGAACGCCGCGGCCGGCGGCACCTCGTACCTCTTCGAACTGCGCTGGACCGCCCCCGCCCTCGGCGGCACCCTGGGCGCCTGCCACAGCCTCGACGTCCCCCTGGCGTTCGGCACGCTGGACAGCCCCATCGCCGCGCAGCTCATCGGCGACGAGCCCACCCCCGAGGCCGTCGCGCTCTCCCACGAACTCCACGCCGCATGGGTCCGCTTCATCACCACCGGCGACCCGGACTGGGCCGCCTACCGGCCCGGCCAGCGGCTCACCCGCGTCCTGGACACCGTGCCCGAGACTCTGCCGTACCCCGAAGAGGTCTCCCGCCGGATCTGGGAAGGCCACTTTCCCGCCCCCTTCGATCTGCCGTAGAGGCGTCGGCGAGGTGCGGCCTGGTGCCTCCATCTCGCCAGCGGCCTCCGTCGCTCCGGTGAGGTCGTCGCGGTCGAGCGAGCGAAAGACCCGGAGTCCTGCTCCTCGCCGTCGGCCGCCGCTGGGCGGCTGTCCTCGCAACCCGGGCCGGCCCATCACCCCGGAATTTTCGGCCACCACCAAGAACAGCAAGGCCGAAGCCAGGAATGGCTGAGAGGCGAGGTCGTCGATCCATCCTTCGGCGTCGTCCGGCTTGAGACAGCCGGCATCGACGGCCCGGGCGACGTTGCGGCGCAGCCCGAAGAGGTGATCGGCGGTCGTGAAGTCGCGGAACACCGGCGCGGCCGTTACCACGGACCGCACCACGAGTCCCGCCTCCCCGCACACCCGGGCCAGGCTGCGGCCGATGGTCGCGTTGCGGATGATCTGTGCGATCAGGAACCGAACCAGCGCGCGGCTCACGGCCGGCTGAACGGGCCTCGGCGATCATCACGGGATCGCGGTCCACCCCGATGACCTGGCCGGCCGGCGCGACAGCGGTCGCCATCGCCGCCAGGTCGGTCCCCGGTCCGCAACCGATGTCGAGCACGGTCTGCCCGGGGTGCAGATCCAGCAGTTCCAGCACCTGCTGCTTGTAGTCCCGGCCGGCTGTGCTCGCGGCGACTTGGTCGAGATAGGCGATGGGATCCGGACGAGACCGGGAGTCCATGTTGATCATGCGCTCAGCCAACCAGACGCGGATGCAGCTCCGGGGGAAGAGATGTCGAGATCTCGTGCAGGCGTCGGCGTTCCGGTGCGTGAAGTGGTCACGTTCCCGGTCCGTAAATCCTGCTTCCAGGATGTTCCAAGGGTGAGAAGATCGGGGGTGCTCCGAATAGCAAACGCAGTACTGGCAAGCTTGCCGGAACCGCTGCACGCCCTTGTGCTGAAGCACCGTGAGCTGCTGAAGTTCGTGGTGGTGGGTGGAACAGCCTTCTTGGTGGACAACTCGGTCTTCTACGGGCTGAAGCTGACCATCTTGGAGCCGAAGCCGGTGACCGCGAAGATCATCGCGGTGCTCGTGGCGACGATCGTGTCCTACGTGCTGAACCGCGAATGGTCGTTCCGGACCAGGGGCGGCCGCGAGCGCCGTCACGAGGCGGCGCTGTTCTTCCTGGTCAGTGGCGTCGGTCTGGTGCTCAGCTCCGCGCCGCTGTGGATCTCCCGGTACGTGTTCCGCCTGGAGACCCCGGACGTGAGCCTGGTGACCCAGGAGATCGCCGACTTCATGAGCGCGCAGGTCATCGGCACGCTGATCGCCATGGTCTTCCGCTTCTGGGCGCTCCGGAAGTGGGTCTTCCCCGACGAGAGGGCCGAGTCCGGCAGCGTGCGCCTGGCTCCCACCCCCGATTCCTCGGACGAGGCGGCTTGACGGCGGCGAATCCAGCAGCCGCCTCGGCGGTTGGCTCTCCTCGCCCAGGCGGACGTACCGGCGCTCCTGGCATCCTGTGTGCCACGCGCATTACTCCGCTGTTCCTCCCGCGGGGGACGCATCCTCCGATCCCGCGAAGACGACGGCGAGCTCCAGCCCGCCGCCCGGGTTGGGGTTCGCTCGTACGTCGGCCCCGTGGGCCTTCGCGATCGCTGCGACGATCGACAGGCCGAGCCCGGCACCCTGTCCGGACGTCGTGTGGAGCCGCCGGAAGGGCTTGAAGAGGTCGCCGAGACGTTCGTCGGGCACCTGCGGGCCGGTGTTGCGGACCGTCAGCACTCCATGGGAGAGCGTCACCTCGACGGTCCCGCCGCGATGGTTGTAGCGGACCGCGTTGTCGAGGAGGTTGGTGACGAGCCGGTTCAGCAGGACAGGGTCCCCGTCGACGACGAGCGGCTCTGTCCGCCCCGTCACGGTGACGCCGTCGGCGTCCTTCTCCGCCAGGACGCGCCGTACCACCTGGTCCACGGCCACCGGGCTCCTGCTGTCGAGGCCGTGTTCCGCCCGGGCCAGCACCAGCAGGGCGTCGATGAGGTTCTCCGCGCGGCGGTTGTGGCGCAGGAGCGTGCCGCGGATCTCGCCGACGTCCTCGGGTAGCCCGATCTCGATCGCCGCCCGCTGGACGGCCAGCGGGGTCCGCAGCTCGTGGGAGGCGTTCGCGATGAATCGCCGCTGCCCTTCGACGGAGCGTTCGAGCCGGTCGAGCATCGCGTCGAAGGTGTCGGCCAGTTCCTTCAGCTCGTCCTTCGGCCCGGCGAGCGCGATCCGTTCGTGCAGGGTGGACAGGGACAGCCGCTGCGCGGTGGCCGTGATCCGGTGGATGGGCCGCAGGATCCGCCCGGCGAGCAGCCATCCGACGGCCAGCGAGACCAGTGTCAGGCCCCCGACCGTCAGCACGGTCACCTGCCACTGGTAGCCGATCACGTTGTTCACCAGACCGGGCAGCTGTGACAGCTGATCACCCGGCCCGGCCCGCGGCGGCGTCGCCCTTCCGCCCGACAGCGAGTCCAGCGGCGGCGCCACTCCCCCGGACAACTGGCCGACCCGCCTCTTCACCGCCTGGCGCAGCAGGAGGTTGACCGTGACCAGCAACACGATCGAGGTCAGCAGGAACAGCCCGGAGTAGATCAGGGTGAGCCGTACCC
The DNA here is from genome assembly GCF_006334985.2 of Nonomuraea phyllanthi. GTDB lineage: Bacteria > Actinomycetota > Actinomycetes > Streptosporangiales > Streptosporangiaceae > Nonomuraea > Nonomuraea phyllanthi. The sequence goes on along the minus strand of NZ_VDLX02000005.1, from coordinate 516,087 downwards.
GGATCGTCGTCACAGCAGATATCCCGCGCCGGGAACGGTCTGAATGCACGGCGGGTCGCCCAGCTTGGCCCGCAGGCGGCTGACCAGCACCCGCACCACCGTGGTGAACGGATCGGCGTTCTCGTCCCAGGCCTCTTCGAGCAGCCGTTCGGAGCTCACGACCGCGCCGTCCGCCCTCATCAGCACCTCCAGGACGGCGAACTCCTTGAGTGACAGATGCAGGTGCCGCCCGTCCCGCGAGGCCTGCAGCCGGTGCCTGTCGAGCACGATCCCGTGCCGCGTCAGCACCGGCGGCACCGCCGACCGGCTCCGCCGTCCCAGCGCCTGCACCCGCGCGACCAGCTCGGCGTAGTCGAACGGTTTGGGCAGATAGTCGTCGGCCCCCATCCCCAGACCCGCCACTCGCTCCGGCACCGACGCCGCCGCCGTCATCATCAGGATCCGCGTACGGCTCCCGCGCGCCACCAGCTCACGGCACACGAGGTCGCCGTGCAGCTCGGGCAGATCCCGATCCAGCACGAGAACGTCGTAGTCGTGCACCGCCAACCGCTCCACCGCGGCCGCCCCGTCGTACACCACGTCGACGGCCATCGCATGGCGGCGCAACCCCACCGCCACGAGATCGGCCAGGTCGCGTTCGTCTTCCGCCACCAGAATGCGCACCCGACCTTCATACTCGAACCGGGGTTTCAATGGCGTTAACGGATCCGTTCACGACCATGTAACCCGCCCGAGGCCACGCTGGCGGCCATGATCAGAGCCCTCTGCGTGGCCGTCCTGATGGCTGCCTGTTCCATGTCCGCACCCGCGTCGGCCACGGCCTCCGCATCAGCCGCCCCTGGCGGGGGCTGCACCGCCGACACGGGGCCACCCCCGAAACCGGCACCGCCGACATCGGTGAACACGCTCCGGCAGGCGTACTTCTGCGTGCTGGACAACTACTACAGCGGCCCTGTGATGGATGCGAAGGCGCTGCTGAAGAGCGCCTTCGCCGCCTACACCCAGAACCTGATGCGACGCCGCGCGGACCGGGCCGACCTCAGGTTGCCCGCCCTGACCGGGAACCGCGACACCGACTGGGCCGCCTTCGCGAAAGTCCTCGGCGCCGGCGACCGCGCCGCCCTGCGCGCCGCGATCACCGGCTCGACCCCGCGGCCCAGCCACCGATGTTCATCACCCGCGTCCTGCCCGGCAGCCCCGCCGCCAAGGCCGGCATCAGGGCCGGTGACATCATCGTCAAGGCCAACGGCGTGCCGGCGTTCATCGGAGACGCCGTGAATCAGAGCATCCTCGACGCCTTCGCCTCCGGCACGGTACGGCTCACCCTCAAGCGGCCCACAACGGGACGGACCCGCACCGTCAAGCTCAAGGAGGGCCCCATCACGCGGCGGCCTCCGGCGGTGACGTCGAAGAAGCTCGCCGACGGCGTCACCTACGTCCAGCTGCCCCTATTCTACGAGGGCGCCGCCGACCAGGTCCTCGCCAAGCTGCGCGGAAGGCCGGAGGTCGTGGTCCTCGATCTGCGCGGCAACGGCGGAGGGTCGCCTCGCGAGGTGATGCGGCTGCTCGGCGCATTCGCGCACGGCAAGGTCACCAGCTACTTCTGCCCGCTGAAAGGCGACTGCGTGCCCAACCGGACCGACGACAGCGTCCCGCTGCTCGGCTCGCGCCTGATCGTTCTCACCGACCGCGGGTGCGCCTCGGCCTGCGAGGGCTTCAGCGCGGCGGTCAAGGACAACGGCCTGGGCACCCTCATCGGGACCCGCACCGCCGGCGCAATCTCCGGCCCCAGCAAGGCGTACCTCCTCGACGACGGGAGCGCCGTGTTCCTGCCCGGCGTCCGGCACCTCGGGCCCGCCCGCGAAGTCATCGACACGATCGGCGTGCCGGTCGACCACTACGCCCCCATGACCGCCCTCGACCTGGCCACCGGGCGTGACCCGGGAGTGGCCAAGGCGCTGGCGCTTCTGTGACCCACCTGCCGCGGCGGCCGGGGCCGACCGCCGCTCTTGAGGCGGCCCGCGCCGGCTGAAGGCCCGTGAGCAGAACTGGACCCATCGCAAGGAGTGAATCGTGAGCAATACCGCCCACACGCCCGTACTGAGCGCCCGCGGGCTGCGGAAGGAGCACGGCAAAGGGGAAGGACTGGTGCGCGCCGTCGACGGCGTCGATCTCGATGTCAGCGCGGGAGAGACGGTGGCGATCATGGGGCCCAGCGGCTGCGGCAAGTCCACGCTGCTGCACCTGCTCGGCGGGCTGGATCGGCCCTCGGCCGGCGAGGTGTCGCTGAACGGCCGGCGCATCGACAACATCAGCGAGAAGGGGCTGGCCAGGATGCGGCGTACCGAGGTCAGCTACGTCTTCCAGTCGTTCCACCTGATGGAGGAGCTCACCGCCGTCGAGAACGTCGAGCTGGCGGCGCTGCTCGCCGGACGCTCGCCGCGGGCCGCCCGTCGGCGCGCGGAGTCCCTGCTGGATCAGCTCGGGCTGGCCGGCCGGGCGCGGTTCCTGCCCTCGGCACTGTCGGGCGGCCAGCGGCAGCGGGTCGCGGTCGCCCGGGCGCTGAGCAACGAGCCGCTGGTCGTCCTCGCCGACGAGCCGACCGGCAACCTGGACAGCGCCGCCACCGTGGACGTCCTCCAGCTCTTCAAGGACCTGCACGAGTCCGGGCAGACGCTGGTCATCGTCACCCACGACGCGCGGATCGCGGCCACCGCGGACCGGAAGCTCTCGATGCGCGACGGCGCGTTCGTGGACGAGGCCAGGTTGACCGGCGGCACCACCGGGCGACTCGGCGCGCTCGCCGGGCTGGAGGACTGATCGGCATGGGCCGCATCGTCCTCGTGATCCGCCTGGCCCTGCGCGACCTCCGGCGGCGCCGCACCGAGGTCGCGCTTCTCCTGATCGCCATCCTGGCCGCCACCACGACGCTGACGCTCGGGCTCGTCCTGCGCGACGCGGCCGGCGACCCGTACCGGAGCACCCGGGCGGCGACCAAGGGACCTGACGTGATCGCCAACGTCGGCCGGGCCGGCGACCTCGCGGAGCTCGGGAAACTGGCCACCGCCTCCGGCGTCACCGAGCACAGCGGACCGTACCCCGTCATCGCGGCGAAGCTGGAGGCGTCCGGCCGGACGTCGGATGTGCAGGTCATAGGGCGCGACGCCGCTGTCGCGGCGGTCGATCAGCCCGCGGTGAGGCAGGGCAGCTGGGTCAGTGACGGCGGCGTGGTGCTCGAGGCGGCCTTCGCCGACTCGCTCGACGTGGGCGTCGGTGACGCGGTCGCCCTGGACGGCAGGTCGTACAAGGTCGCCGGCGTCGCGGTCACCGCCGCCATGCCGCCCTATCCCGGAGCGTCCTGCATCGTCTCCGCCGGCTGCGTCAACGGCGCCGTCCCCGACGACCGGAACCTGCCGGCGGGATTGCTGTACAGGCCCGGGCTGGCCTGGCTCACCCAGACGGACCTGCTGAGCCTCGCCCCGGGCCGAAGCGCGCTGTCCTACGTGATGAACCTGAAGCTGGCCGACCCCGACCAGGCCCAGGCATTCGTCGACCGGAACCGCGGCGATCACGGTCGCCCCGTGCCGATGCAGACCTGGGAGACCGTTCTCGCCGACGCCACCGACCTGGCCCGGGACTCCCAGATCCTGCTGCTGCTCGGCGCGTGGCTGCTCGGCCTGCTCGCCGTGGCCAGCCTTTCGGTGCTGGTCGGCGGGCGGATGGCCGATCAGACCAGGCGTGTCGGGCTGCTGAAGGCAGTCGGCGGCACACCGGGCCTGGTCGCCGCCGTGCTCCTCGCGGAGTACCTCCTGGTGGCCGTCGTCGCGGCCGCGGCCGGGCTGACGATCGGAGCGCTGGCCGCTCCACTGCTCACCGAGTCGAGCGCCGGCCTCGTCGGCGGCGCGGGAACGGCGGCGCTGACCTGGTCCACGATCGGTCTGGTGACCGCTGTGGCACTCGGCGTCGCGGTGGTGGCGACCGCCGTTCCGGCCGTGCGGGGCGCCCGCTCCAGCACCGTCAGCGCGCTGGCGGACGCGGCACGCCCGCCTCGCCGCACCGGCTGGCTGATCGCTCTCTCGACGCGACTACCCGTCCCGCTGCTGCTCGCCCTGCGGGTCGCCGCCCGCCGGCCGCGACGGGCGGCGCTGGGCGTGGCGAGCATCGCGGTCACGGTCAGCGGCATCTACGTCCTGCTGGTGCTCAACACCTTCCTCGGCGACCAGCCGGACACCGGCGCGTACACCGAAGCTCAGGTGGCGGTGCTGCGGCACGTGCTCCTCGTCTGGACGGTCATCCTGCTCTCCCTGGCGGCGGTCAACGCCACCGTCATCACGTGGGCGACGGTGCTCGACAACCGGCATGCGTCGGCGCTGGCCCGCGCCCTCGGCGCAACTCCCCGGGAAGTGACCGTCGCCCTGGCGGCCGCGCAGGTGCTGCCCGCGCTCCTCGGCGCCGTCCTGGGCGTCTTCCCGGGAGGTTTCCTGCTGTTCGCCGCCATCAACGCGATCACCGGCGGCGACAGCGACAGGGCCACGCTGCCCGCACCCTGGCAGCTGGTCGCCCTGGTGCTTTCAACCGTGCTCGTGGTCGCGGCGCTCACCTCGGTTCCCGCCCACCTCGGCGGCCGCCGTCCCGTGACGGCGACTCTCTGAACCGACCACCACGGCGAGACGGGCGTGTGTGACGCGACCTTGGGACGGGCCGAGCGGCGTGGTGACGGCCGCCGGGGTCAGGCCCGGACACGGGCCATGAGCAGGGCGATGTCATCCTCGGCGGGCGCGTCGCCCACGAGGGAGCCGATCACGGACGCGCACACGCGCTCGAGCGACGTCCCCCGCGGTGCCGCGCGGGCGAGGGCGCCGCCGAGCCTGGCCATGCCCGCGTCGAGGCCGGCCTGCCGCGTCTCGATCAGGCCGTCGGTGTAGAGGGCCAGCAGGGTCCCGGCCGGCAGGTGCAGGTCGCGCGACCGGAAGGTGCCCAGCCCCACGCCGATCGGCGTGCCGGCGGGCAGCGACGGGAACGTCACGTCGCCGGACGGGGTCACGATCGCGGGCGGCGGATGCCCGGCCGCGGCCATGGTGCAGCGGCCGGTCCGCGGGTCATAGACCGCGTACAGGCAGGTGGCGCCCGCGGCGTCGAAGCCCCGGGCGTCCCTCGCCATCAGGTGGTCGAGATGGGTGAGCAGCTCGTCCGGAGGCAGGTCCAGGTACGCCAGGGTGCGCATGGCGGTACGCAGCCGGCCCATGGTGGCCGCGGCGTTGATGCCGTGCCCGGTCACGTCGCCGACGACCAGGGCGATGCGGCCGCCGGGCAGGTGGATGGCGTCGTACCAGTCGCCTCCCACTCCCTCGTGCCTGTCGGAGGGCAGGTAGCGCGAGGCCACCTCGACGGTGCCCGTGCCGCACAGGTCGTGCGGCAGCAGGTCGCGCTGCAGCGCGAGCGCGGTCAGCCGCTCGCGCGTGTACTGGCGCGCGTTGTCCAGGCTCAGCGCGGCCCGCGTGACCAGCTCCTCGGCCAGCAGCAGGTCGTCCCTGGTGAACGGCGCCGGGTTGGAGGTACGCCCGAACACCGCGACGCCGAGCACGTCGCCGCGCGCCTCCAACGGAATGACGATCAGCGAGTGCATGCCGGTGGCGTGGATGATCCGCGCCCGGTCGGGGTCCAGATCCAGCCAGGTGCTGGACGAGGCGTCCAGCACGGGCTCGAAGTGCGGCCGGCGCGAGTGCAGGACCTCCATGAACGGGGATCCCGGCGGCACGGACACGGCCTCCTCGCGCCTCCAGAGCGACTCGGGCATGTCACCGTGCAGCTCGTCGTGCACCATGGCCACGCCGCCCCGCCGGAAGAGGGGGACCCCGGCCTCGGCCGCGGCCTGCCGCTGCAGCGGCTCCGTGCCCGGCAGCATCGCCTCCGCCAGGTCGACGGTCACGTAGTCGGCGGGGACTGGAATGGCCAGCTCGGCCAGCTCCTGGGCGGTGGTCATGACGTCCAGCGTGCTGCCGAGCCGGACGCTGGCCTCGCGCAGCAGCTCGAGGCGATCCCGCGCCTTGCTGTTGCTGAAATCCAGGGCCACCGACCGCACGCCCAGCGGCCGGCCGTCCGCGCCCTCCAGAGGGAACAGCGAGATGGACAGCGTGCGCTCCTGGCTCCGGTGGAACCAGCGGGCCTCACGGTCGATCACAGGGCGGCCGTCGGCGAGCACCTTGCGCATCGCGTCCTGCACCGCTTCCGTGTCGATCCCCTCGATGACCTCGGTCAGGGAGCGGCCGACCCGGTAGTACGGGTAGCCGTCGCTGAGCTGCTCGGCCGCCTCGTTCAGCCAGACGCAGCGCAGGTCCTTGTCCCAGATGGCCATGGCGACGGGGAAGCTGCTGATGAGCGACTCCAGCAGGGCGCCGTTGCCGGTCGGCAGGCCGGTGGTGACCGGGATCGCCGACACCAGCCAGGACTCCTTCCGGCTGCCGGCGTGGTCGCCGTGAGTGAGCGCGGCGGCCTTGACGCGCACGATGGCCACCTCGCCGTCGCGCCGCCGCACCTCCGTCAATCCCGTACGGGGCAGGTGCGTGCCGCGCCGTTCGCCGTCGCCGTGGCCGTGGTCGGGGTCGGGGTCGGGGTCGGGGTCGTCGGACGGGAGGAGCGTACTGATGGGGCGGCCGAGGATGTCGGCGGCGGGGTAGCCGGTGAGCTCCTCGGCGGCCTCGGTCCAGCCGATCACCAGGCCGGCGGCGTCGACGACGGCGACCGCTGGGATCGCCCCTCCAGGGACGCTGCTGGCTGCTTTCATGCCATCATCTCCGGTGGGGGGCGGTTCGGTGCCAGAATTTGCCAGAATAGCCGCGCTTACCAGGAGTTATTTCAAGCTTGACTAAGCTTTGTCATTATATATGCGGCCATACGGCGCAAAGGCGCCAGAATCTTCGCCGCATCAAGTGGTCAGGCCGGCGCTGATCAGCCAGATGTGTTCGCAGGTCGACGATGCCTCTTGCAGCTTCTCGCGGGACTCCTGCGAGGCGTGGTAGAAGGACCGCTCGATCATCCAGCACAGGGCGCGTGCCATGGCTGACGCCTGGTCCGGTTCGGTGCCCGCCTGAACGCCGGCTCGTTCCAGGACCGCGGTGATGGCCGTGATGAACAGGTCGGCTGTACGGCTCCACAGCTCGCCGATCTCCGGCACGCTCAACGACAGGTCGATCGCCGTGCGCATGACCAGGCCGTGCTCGTTCCACAGCTCGACCGTGCGCCGCATCGCCGCCGCGATGGCCTGGCGCGGCTCGTCGGCCTCCGCAGTGGCCCGGGACCGCTCCCACAGGTGCTCGACGGTCCGGGCCACGAGTGCCGTGACCACTTCCTGCTTGGAGCCGAAGTAGAAGTACAGGGCGCCGCGGGTGATGCCGGCACCCTGGGCGATGTCGCCGACGGTCATGGCGTCGTAGCCCTTCTGCACCAGCAGGGCTTCGCAGGTGTCGAGAATGGCCCGCTCCCGGACATCGCCCTTGCGCTCGGTGGTGCGCCGGCCTCGCGCGGCGTGGTGGCCGGGCATCAGAGATGAGTGCCCTCGGCGAAGTCGGTCGTACGGGAGAGCGCCTCCCATGCGCGGATATCCTCGTCCACGGCCGTGCGCGCGGCGGCGACCAGCCGCAGCGCGTCCGAACCCAGCACGAGATGAGCCGGCGGCCGGTCGACCGACGCGATGTGCACGACGGCGTCCCCGGCCTTGGCCGGATCGCCCAGCTGGTTACCGCTCGCCTTCTGCCGCCTTTCGCGGATGGGGACGAACAGCTCGTCGTAGTCGTCGATGGACCGCGCGGCGCGTGTCATGGACCGTCCGGCCCAGTCGGTGCGGAAGGAGCCGGGCTCGATCGCCGTCACGTGGATCCCGAACTGTGCGACCTCCTTGCCCAGCGCCTCGAGGATGCCCTCCAGGGCGAACTTGCTGCCGCAGTAGGCGGACATGCCGGGCACGGCCATCAGCCCGCCCATGGAGGTGACGGCCATCAGGTGCCCGCGGCGGCGCCGGCGCATGTGGGGCAGTGCCGCCTGCAAGGTGGCCACCGTCCCGAACACGTTGACCTCGAACTGCCGCCGCACCTCGGCCAGCGGGGTCTCCTCGAAGGTGCCCTCCAGGCCGTAGCCGGCGTTGGCGACGACGACGTCCAGCGGGCCGACGCTCTGCTCCGCCTCCGCGACCACACGCGAGACGGCGTCGCTGTCAGTCACATCCAGGATGCGGCCGTGAGCGTATCCGGGTTCTAGCTCCTCGAAGGCCCGCAGGTCATCGTCGGAGCGGACCGTTCCGACGACGGTGTGCCCGGCGGCCAGGGCGGCCTGGGCGAAGGCACGGCCAAGGCCCGTGCTGACGCCGGTGATGAGCCACTTCTGCTTCTGCATCGCTCCTCCAGAGAGAGCCTCGACAGGAGCTGGAATGCTCCCCTTGGCCGCAAAGTCTACACAGTGTCGACTTTTATCGCCATCGCGTCGATTTTGGCGACTCCTCACGGGAGTCGCCAAGATCACGGACGGTCTGGACGAGGAGCTGGCATACTGTGGCTGCCCGGCTGAGCGCTGGATCCGGCTGCGTGCCCCGCTCACGAGCCGCCGGCCTGGCCGTGACCGCCTTCAGCTCATCCCCGCAACGCGCCCGCCTGGTCGCCCTCGTCCGCGCGCCGGAGCCGTGTTCAAGCGCGACGTCCTCGTCGAACCCGGCGACGCCACAGCTGCCCGAGCCGCACCGCCGATCGGCCGCCCGCCACGAACACAGCCACCCATCACCCCAAAGGAGTCCCGTGAACCGCTTCATCCTGACCGGCACCCCCGGCTCGGGCAAGACAGCCATCCTGCGGCAGCTCGAGATCGACGGGCTCGCCGTCGTCGAGGAGGCGGCCACCGACGTCATCGCCCTGGCCCAGGCCAGAGGCGTCGACGAGCCATGGAAAGAGCCCGACTTCACGGACGCCGTCGCCGGCCTGCAACGCCGCCGACAGCTCGCCGCGGACCGCCACCCCCGCCCGGTCGTGTTCGACCGGTCCCCGATCTGCACCTACGCCCTGGCACTCCACCTCGGCCACCCCGTCGGCCAGGCCCTGACCGCCGAGCTCGACCGCATCCGCGACGAACACGTCTACGAACGCCGCGTCTTCTTCGTCAAGGGCCAGGGCTTCATCACCCCGACCGCCGCCAGGCGGATCAGCCTGGCGGACGCGCAACGGTTCGAGCAGCTCCACGCCGAGGTGTACAGCTCCCTGGGCTACGACCTGATCACGGTCGAGCCCGGACCACTCGACGTCCGTACCGCCCGCGTACGAGCCCTGCTGTCACACACCTCGAAGAGCCCGAGCGCCCCCCGCCCGTAGGACAGAACGGGCGCCGTGATCGAGATCGACGTCCGGACCGAATCCGACCGGGCCTGCCGGGAGGCGCCGGCCCGCGGCAAGGACGCCTACTTCGACGTCGAACGCGGCGACGACGACTACGAGCGGACCTGGCGGCGCCTGCTCGACGACGAGCAGGTAGGCGGGGTCGCCGCCCGGCTGGACGGCAAGATGGCCGGCATCGCGCACTACCTGTTCCACGCCGGTGTCTGGTACGCCGGGAGATGCAGGCCCGTACTGGAACACGGTGGAGGACCGCCCCGGCTCGCGCGCTGTACGACCGCGCTGTACGACAAGGCGGGCAGGCTCCACGAGGGGCTCATTTTCTACCCGGCGTGACGCGAACCGGCCCCATGACGCTGCGCCATCCGCAGATCCCGCCAATGCGGCGGAACATCTTGAGAAGTGCATACCGCGTATGCATACTTAGTACGCATGCCGGTCAGACACGGGCTGCTCGCCCTCCTCAGTGGCGGGCCCCGGCATGGCTACCAACTACGGCTCGAGTTCGAGGCGTCAACCGGGGCGACCTGGCCGCTCAACATCGGCCAGGTCTACACGACGCTGTCCCGCCTGGAGCGCGACGGCTTGGTCGCGCCGGCGGCCGAGTCGGACGAGCAGGGCCGGGTCGTCTACACGATCACCGCCGCGGGCCGGGAGGAGATGGAGCGATGGTTCAGCACCCCCGTCGTCCAGTCCGACCGGCCACGGGACGAGCTGGTCGTCAAGCTGGCCATGGCCGTCGCCGCCAAGGAGGTGGACGTCTCCGAGGTCATCCACCTGCAGCGCACGGCGACCATGCGCACCCTCCAGCAGCTGACCAGGGCCAAACGAGCCGCCACGGAAGGCGTGGCGCAACGGCTCGTGCTCGATTCCATGATCTTCCAGGCCGAGGCGGAGCAACGGTGGCTGGACCACTGCGAGTCCGTTCTGAAGGAGGAAAGATGACCGTCGTACGGCTGGCCGAAGTGTCCAGAGTCCACGGCGAGGGGGCGACGGCCGTACACGCTCTGAAGGGCGTGAGCCTCGACGTCGAGGCGGGAGAGCTGGTCGCGGTCATGGGCCCGTCCGGGTCCGGCAAGTCGACCCTGCTCAACCTCGCGGGCGGGCTCGACCGGCCCACGTCGGGAACGGTGCACATCGGCGGACATGACCTGGCCACCACGCGCGATCTGGCCTCCTTACGGCGCCGCGAGGTCGGCTACGTCTTCCAGGACCTCAACCTGATCCCGTCGCTGACGGCGGTGGAGAACGTGATGCTGCCGCGCGAGCTCGACGGCGTGCGCTCGCGCCGGGCACGGGAGGAGGCGATGGCCGTGCTGGCGGAGATCGAGGTGGCGGACCTGGCCGACCGCTTCCCCGAGGAGCTGTCCGGTGGCCAGCGCCAGCGGGTCGCGATCGCCCGCGCCCTGGTCGGCGCGCGGTGCCTGCTGCTGGCCGATGAGCCGACCGGCGCCCTCGACACGCGTACCGGCGACGAGATCCTGCAGGTGCTGAGGGCCCGCTGTGACGCGGGCGCGGCGGTCCTGCTGGTCACCCACGAGCCGCGCTACGCCGCCTGGGCCGATCGCGTGGTGTTCCTCCGCGACGGGACGATCGCGGACGCGACGGACAGGTCGCTGGTGAGCGCCCGATGAGCGTCGTCCTGGCCGCGCTGCGCCTGGCCCGCCGGAACGCGTGGCGATCCCGGGGGCGTAGCGCGCTCATCATGGTGATGATCGGCCTGCCCGTCCTGGTGATCACGGGGATCCTGACCCTGACCGAGACCATGAACGTCTCCCTGCGGGAGGGGCTGGTGGCCGAGCTGGGCGCGGCCGACGTCCGCCTCGTCCAGACACCCGAGGGCACGGTGCTGCGGCAGCAGCCGAACGGCGCCACCTGGAACACGGGCGACGGCGACGGAGCGGCTGCTTCCGAGCTTGCCGCCACCGAGGTGGCGGCCCTGCTCGGGCCGGGCACCCGGGTGATCCCCCTCAGTGCCGGCGTGCTCCGGGTGGGCACCGAACGGGTCGACGCGCTGGAGGCCGACCTGCGCGACCCCCTCACCAGAGGGATGCTGACGTTGAGCGAGGGCAGGTTCCCCGCCGCCGACGAGGTCGCGGTGACGCCCGCGCTCGGCCTGCGGCCCGGCGACCTCCTGCGGCCGTCCGGCGCGGCGCCGCTGAAGGTGGTGGGCGTGGTCGAGCACCCGCACCGGCCCTCGCTGCGCGAGGTCGTGGGTCCGGATCTGCCGCTCGCGGCCCCGGACGACCTGTGGTCTCCGAACATGTACGGCCCCGGCTGGCTCGCCGATACCGCGAAGCCCGTGTCCTGGAGCGACGTGCCCGCGCTGAACACCGCCGGCCTGTACGTCACCTCCCGGGGGATGCTCCTGGACCCGCCGCCCACCCCGGTCCGCTCCCCGGGCACGGACGTCCAGCACGCGATCGGGCTCGGCGCCATGGTGATCATGGTGGTGCTGGAGATCGTGCTGCTGGCCGGGCCCGCCTTCGCGGTGGGGCTCAGGAGGCGGCGCCGGGAACTCGCCGAGATCGCGGCGCAGGGCGGCTCGGCCGGGCACCTGCGGGCGATCGTGCTGGCCGAGGGGCTGGTCCTCGGCGGTGCGGCCACCTTCGTCGCGACGGCGCTGGGCATCGGCGCCGGGGTGCTGGCCGCCCCGGTCGTGGCGCGCTGGGGAGGGCAGATCGGCCCGGCGGAGGTGCCGTGGGCGCCGGTTCTGGGCGTCGCCGCGCTGGGCCTGGTCGCCGGGACCGTGGCGGCGCTGGTGCCCGCCGTGCAGGCGGCCCGGCAGGACCCCGTGACCGTGCTGGCCGGCCGCGCGCCCGCGGCCGCCGACCGGCCGGGATGGCCCCTGGCCGGAGCCGCGCTGGTGCTGGCCGGGCTGGGGGCGACCGTGGTGGCGCGGCGCCAGCCGGACTCCGTGTGGGTCTGGGCCTCCGCGGTGCTGATCATGATCGGCCTGGTGGTGGTGACCCCCTGGTTGATCCGCTTCACCGGCCGGCCGGCCGGGCGGTTGCGGCTCCCGCTGCGGGTGTCCGTCCGCGACGCGGTCCGCCACCGGTCCCGTACGGCGAGCGCCGTCGCAGCCGTCATGGCGGTCACGGCCACGGTCGTGGCGATGGGCATCGGCGCCTACAGCGAATACATGGACCGGCGCAACGCCTACACCTCGGCGCGTCCGGCCGGCATGCTGGCGATCTGGGGCGGCACCATGAGCGACGCGACCTGGACGAAACTCCGCGCCGAGACGGCCCGGCAGCTGCCGGGCGTGCCGCTGGCCTCCGGCTACCTCGCGCAGGACGCCAAGGGCCACCGCTACGCGCTGCGGTACTCGGTGCGATGGAACGGGACGCGGACGCGCCGTACGGCGGCCATCGGCGATCAGGCCCTGCTCAGGCTCCTGCAAGGACGCGACGACCCGCAGGCGGCCGCGGCGCTGGCCGGCGGCAAGGCCGTGGTCTTCGACCCGGCCGCCGTACGGGACGGCAAGCTGAGGCTGCGGGCGAGCTCCACCGGCGGCCCGCCGCGCAAGCTCGACGTGCCGGCGGTGGTGGCCACACCCTCCGACGAGCACCAGGGCGGGGCCCTGCTGCCGCGCGCCCTGGTCGAGCAGGCCGGCTTCTCCACGGCGGAGCGCCAGCTCTACGCCATGCACCGGCTGCCCGCCGACACGACGCTGTGGCGCGATCTCACCCAGGTGACCCGCCGCGTCACGATCGCCGCCGAGGAGGGCTATCGCAATGTGCCCGACCCCGGCTTGTGGGGCTGGCTCGGCGGCGCTCTCGTCCTCGTCGTCGGCGGCACGCTGGCCGCCACGCGCCTGGCGGCCGCCGACATGCGGCCGGAGCGGGCGACGATGGCGGCCATCGGCGCCCAGCCCGGGACGTTGCGGGTGGTCGTGGCCGGCCAGGCCCTCTACATCTCCGGGCTCGGCGCGCTGGTGGGGCTGGCCGCGGGAACGGTGACGGGCGTGGCGCTGAGCCGGCCGATGACGACGCACGGCGCCTCGGACCCCGCCACGATCGCCATCCCGTGGGCGTTCGTCATCGCCGTGGTGGTGGGACTGCCCGTCGTGGCGACCGTGGCAGCGCTGATCACCCGGACCCGACTGCCCCTCACCCGCCGGCCCCTGTGACACGAGTCCCGTACCGGAAGGACGGCCCTCCGGTACGCTCACCCCTCGCACCCCACAGGAGGACGCCAGATGACCAGCCAGGACTCCCTTGCCGACAGCGACGTCTGGGACCCCTTCGGCACGTTGCACCGCGCGCTGTGGATCGGCGGCGGCCAATGGGCCGGAAAGTCGACCGTGGCCCGGCTGCTGGCCGTCCGATACGGCATCACCGCCTATCACTACGACTACCACGACGCCCGCGCTCACAACGATCGCCGGATCGCCCGTCGCGTCGACCTCGGCGAGCCCGTCACCGGGCCCGACCCCGACACGGTGTGGGTCCACACCACCCCGGAAGAGATGGCCGCCACGACCCTGGCCGGCTTCCCGGACCGGTTCGAATGGGCCCTGGACGACCTCCGCGCGCTCGTCTCGGGCCACCCGATCATCGCCGAAGGCTGGGGGCTCCGCCCGGAGCTCGTCGCGCCCATCATCGACTCACCGCGCCGGATGGTCGTCATGGTGCCCACGCCGGAGTTCCGCCGACACCAGCTCCGGCAGCTACCCCGCGCCGCCTCGTTCGGGCACCGCCTCAGCGATCCGGCCCGTGCACAGGCCAACCGCCTCGCCCGTGATCGCCTCGTCGCGGAGGACGCCGTCCGCACCGCCCACCGGCTCGGCATCCGCGTGATCGAGGTCGACGGCTCCCGCGACGCCGCCGCGATCGCGGAGCTCGTCGCCGACCATTTCCGCCCCTACCTCCCGGAGCAAGATCGCACGTCCTGATCAGCGGCATTCATGGACGAGGCCGGCGTGGCCGGGCCGGTCCTGATCGACCGGGTTTCGGCCGAGGTCTGAAAGAATGCATGGCTGATACGTGAGTGACAGCCGTACTGCCGACCGCGTCGGGCCTGTCCCGATCAGATGCGCACGATCCTCGACAGCAAGCGTGGTGCCGGAGAGCCAGGCACGACGGCAGGCGCATGGGCAGCCGGTCGGTTCTGCTTGCCGGCGGCGAGGGAGGCAAGGGGTTGGACGAGGAGTTCTCCTTCGGAATCCTGCTGAGGGCCTTCCGGCAGGCGGCGGAGCTGACGATCGAGGAGCTGGCGCACGCGTCAGGGGTGAGTGTGCGGGCGATCGGTGACATGGAGCGCGGTGTCAGCCGCGGTCCGCAGCGCCGTACCGTTTCCGCTTTGGCCGAGGTGCTGCGCCTGCCGCCGGACGAGCACGACGCGTTCCTCGCGGCCGCCCGCGCCGGGCGGCCGCCGCCGGTTTCCGCAGTCGTACGCGCGGCGGCATGACGCTCCTGGCCGGGCGCCGGTCAGCGCGGGATGGCGTCCCGGTGGGCGGCCAGCCACGTGTCGAAGGACTGCAACTCCGGGTTGAGCTCGCGCAGCAGTTCCCCGTCGATGAGTTCGACGATGTCGCGCTCGGCGGTGCTCAGGTACTGGAGCATGTTGCCGACCTCCCCCGCGCCCGGGAAGCCCGCGGCCCGGATCTCGTCGGGGGTGACGGCCTGATAGGTCACGGGCTCGCCGAGGGCCCGGCCCAGCGCGGCGGCGTACTGCGCCCCGGTGAGCACGGACCCGGCGACGCTCACCCGGCTGCCCGCCAGCACCTCCCCGCGGCGGAAGATGCCGAGCGCGGTCCTGCCGATGTCCTCCGCGGCCTGCGCGGGCACCCGCGCGTCGCCGAACCCGAGCGGCAGCACCAGCGCGCCTCGCTCGTCGCGCCGGGGCGCGAACATGTCCTGGAAGGCCTCGTAGTAGACGTTGGCGTGCAGGAACGTGGTGGGTACGCCCGACTCCAGGAAGAACCGGTCCGCCTCGGCCTTGGCGTCGGCATGCGGCACCTTGTACGTGCCCTCGAAGGTCGGCGTCCCGTCGCCCGGCCGGAAGTAGCCGCGGGTGTCGGGCAGCGTGGACCAGACGAAGTGGCGCACCCCGGCCTCCTGCCCCGCGCGCGCCGCGTTGCCGGCCTGCTCCCGCTCCTTGGTGGTCGCGGGCCGCGCCCGCTCCTCCTCGGGCGTGCGCGGCTCCCAGAAGTTGGTCACCACGAACGCGCCGTGCGCGCCGTCGAACGCCTTGCGCAGCCCGGCCACGTCGTCGAGATCGGCCTCGACGACCTCGGCCCCGAGCGCGGCCAGTTCCTCGGCCCGCGCCGAATCCGGGCGCCGGGTGAGTGCCCGTACGGCGAACCGCCCGCTCCGGTCGGCCAGGATGGCGCGGACCAGCCCGCCTCCTTGCGCGCCGGTCGCGCCCACCACCGCGATGATCTGCTGTTGGCTCACAAGAACGACCCTCTCCATTCAGGTTGATGTATCAACCACGCCACTCTACAGCGCCAGGTTGATGCGTCAACCAGCGGGTAGCATGGACGGCATGACATGGGAGCAGGGACTCGGCGAGGCCGACCGGATGTGGCGCACGTACATCGAGATGTCCAAGCATCTCGGCTCACACCTGCAGCAGCACCTGCAGCGTGAGCACGCCCTGTCCGCCGCCGACTTCGAGGTCCTGGTCCGGCTCGCCGAGTCGGCGGACCGGCGGATGCCCATCGCGGACGTGGCCGCCGCGACCCAGTGGGAGAAGAGCCGCCTGTCCCACCAGCTCACCCGGATGGCGCAGCGCGGGCTGGTCGAGCGGGTGGACTCCGACGACCGCCGCTACCCCGACGTCCAGCTCACCGACAAGGGACACGAGGCGATCGACAAGGCCGTCCCCGAGCACACCGAGATGGTCCACGCCCTGGTCATCGACGTGCTGGGGCCCGAGCGGCTGGCCCGCTTCGCGGAGGCCTGCGCCGACGTGCTCCGCGCGCTCGACGCCCACCGGGAGCGGGACTGCTCGCTCTGACCCCGCCCGGCCTGCCACCGGTGGGCATCGCTAGGGTGTCGCGAAAAACGGAGATCATTCGTGTCGCGATCAGCCCTGCTCGCCTGGGTGGCCGCGCTGGCCGCCGCCGCGTATCCGACCTGGGACGTCCATCAGGTCGAGTACCACCCCTACTACTACGCCGTCCGCGGCTGCGTGGGGTTTTTCGGCGGGTACGGCTTCGAGCTCACCGAACTGGCCTCGCCTCCGCTGGGGGACGCCAACGAGCTCGCCGATCTGGCCGTGCAATGGGGCGTGCCCGCGGCCCTCGTCTTCACGGGCCTGCTCACGTCGGTCACCACCGGCAACGGAGCCGTCATCGGCCGCCGCGTGGCCGCTCTGCTCACCGTGCTCGCGGTCGCGGGTCCGCTCAGTCCCTCGTACGCGTCCGACAGCGGGTGCTCGACGGTCTCCGTCCTCAGCGGCGAATGGTTCGCGATCGTGCTGCGCGCCTACGGGCCGTACGGGTCGGCCCTCCTGCTCTCCGCCCTGCTGGTGCTGTCGGCCGGCCGGACCGCCGGGGATCCCGGGCCGGTCGGCCTGGCCGGCCGCCGGGCGGCGGCGTTCGCGATCGACTACCTGCTGTTCGTGACGTACCTGGCCGGCTTCGAGCCGGGGCTGAGCCGCCTGGACTTCGGGCTGCTGAACTGGTTGCGTTTCGACGAGCCCGCGCCCCTGCTCGCCGTCGTGGTCATGTTCCTGTACGCGCTGAGCGGGCGGACGTTCGGCAAGCAGGTCATGCGCATCCGCGTCGTCTCCGAGAGCACCGGGCACTGGCCGGGCCTGCGCGGGGCCGCCGTCCGGGCGCTCGTCTTCCCCGTGCTCGTCTGCCTGCCGGAGGCAGGGCTGGTCGTGCTCCTGGTGGACGGCCTGTGGGCGGTGCCGGACCCGGCGGCCCGCGCCCTGCACGACCGCCTGGCCGGCACCCGCGTCGTCCGCGACCTGCCCTGAACCCGGCCCGCGCCGGACAGGCGGGTGCTCAGCTGGTGGCGCCCCAGGTGAGCGAGAGGCCGGTGGCGGCCCGCTCGGTGCGGATCTCCATCATGCTGCCGAGGATGGTGGCGTGGTCGGACACCACGGGCGTGGCGTCGAGCGTGTAGGTGATCCTGGTGCTGACGAGCACCGGGCTGCTCTGCGGCTCGTGGAGGTGGCGGGCGGCGGCGGGGTCGAGCAGGCCGGGCCGGACCACCTCGGACGCCCGGGCCACCGTCACTCCCGCGTCGGCGAGGGCCGTGTAGAGGGAGACGGTGGTGAAGTCGCGGTCGCGGATCTGGTCGGCCGCCGGTCGGCGGACCCACGACACCTGGTGGACGGCGGGGCGGCCGGCGAACTCGCGGACCCGCTCCAGCCGCAGGGCGCTGTCGCCGGGACGCAGCCGCAGCTCCGCGGCGATCCGGGCGGGAGCCCGGCGCACCGCCCGCCCGGCCACCACGGTGCGCACGTCGTGGCCCTGTTCGCGCAGGTCGTCGACCAGGCTGTGGAGCGAGCCGAGCTGGTAGGCCAGGTGGGGCGGGGCGACGAACGTGCCCTTGCCGGGCTGCTGCACGATCAGTCTCTCGTCGCTGAGCTCCCGCAACGCCTGGCGCAGCGTCATGAGGGTCACCCCGTAGGAGGCGCTCAGCTCCCGCTGCGGCGGCAGTGCCTCGCCGGGGGCGTAGTGTCCCGACCGGATCTTCGCGGCGAGGTCGGCGGCGATGGCGCGGTATCTCGCCTCGTGCCCGGCGTCGGGGGTCATCGTGGTCGGTCACACTTCCTGGTCGAGGGCTTGCCGGAGGGGCGCGAAAGCCTTCCGCGCCTGGTCAGGCGTGGAAATGCCAAATCCTAGCAAGACCGGCCCGTCGGTGCGGCGGCTGATCCGCCCGTCGCGGCGCCGGTCTCCGCTGACGGTGATGGTGGGCGTCATGCCGGGCGTCTTCAACCTCGACCGGGCCGGGACGCTGCGCTCCTTCCGCCGGCTCGCCGCAGTCGACGCGCAACTGGCCCTGGTGGGCCATGGAGAGCCCGTTCCCGACGCCCGGGCCACCCTCACCACGGTCGCGGCGGCCCTGCCGGTCTGAGTGACCCGCCCCGCCACGCAGAAGCGCTACGGGAGGTCGAAAGAGGGCTCGCCGGCGCGACGTGACGCGGTGCGGGCCGGTTGACGGGTCGCGGAGGCGCCCTTCGGCGTCGCGGGCCTGGCCCTGATGTGGGCTCGTTCACCCTGCCCGCCGAAGAGGCTGAGCACCTCGACGCTCCCCCGCCCGGTCGAGCCGAACCAATGTGGATGCCGGGTGTCGAACTCGGCGACCTCCCCTGGGCCGAGGAGCAGGTCATGGTCACCGAGTACGAGGCGCAGCCGTCCGCTGAGCACATAGAGCCACTCGTATCCGGCGTGCGTACGCGGAAACGGCTGGTGCTCGCTCGGCGGGATCGTCAGCTTGTACGCCTTGGGCTCGCCTTGTGCCCTCGACAGCGGAACGATGACGCGGCCGCCCGCCCGCGTGGCCTCCTGCGGCATCCGCGGGTCGAGGATGCGCGGGGCGGCGACGATCTCTTCGAGCGGCACCGCCAGGGCGGCGGCGATCGGCAACAACAGCTCCAGGCTCGGCTTGCGGTGCCCTGACTCGAGCCGCGACAGGGTGCTCTTGGAGATGCCGGTCGCGCGGCTGAGCTCCGCCAGGGAAAGATCCTTCTTCTCCCTGGTCCGGCGCAGGCGACATCCGATCTGGCTGAGAGTCGCGTCGATCGCGGGGTGGGACTGCATGGGCCCAGAACAGCAGATCGTTCCTGTTCCAGCAACGCTTGTTGCTGATTCGGCGAACCATGGAGCACGGTTCCCCACTGGAGGTGATAGTGATGGAGAACCATCGCGATGTTGTGATCCCGCGGGGATCGGCGGTTCGGCGTTGGCCGCACGGCCACGGATATCACGTGCACGGCCGGGAACCGGTGGCCACCGGTGGCGTGCGGAACGGTGATGCGGCGGCGAAGCGGGGTGGGGCCCGATGAACGTCGACACCACCACCCGGCCCGCCGGCGCGCGAGGGCGGCTTCTGCCGCTCGGGGTGTACCTGCTGGCGTTCAGCCTGTTCGCCATGGGCAGCGCGGAGTTCCTCCTCGCCGGGGTCCTTCCGGCGGTCGCCGCCGACATCGAGGTCAGCCTGGCCACCGCGGGCGGGCTGATCACCGCGTTCGCGGCCGGGGTGGTGATCGGTGGCCCGCCGTTCGCGGTCCTGAGCCTGCGGTGGCCACGTCGGACCGCGCTCGTGCTGACGCAGTTGGTCTTCGCCGGGTGCATCGCGGCCGGGCTGATCATCGGCAGCTATCCGGCGCTGCTGGTCACCCGCTTCGTCGCCGGGCTCGCGTACGCGGGGTTCTTCGCGGTCGCAGCCGTCACCGCCGTCAGCCTGGTCGCCGCCGACCGGGCGGCCCGCGCATCGGGCGTCGTGGTCAGCGGCCTCAGCCTGGCCATGATCCTCGGTGGTCCCGCCGGAACGCTGATCGGTTACCGCACCAGCTGGGAAGGCGGGTTCTGGCTCGTGGTCGCCCTGACTCTCGCCGCCGCCGCCGGCAGCGGCGTCGCGATGCCCCGCGCCACCGCCGGGCCGGATCCAAGCATTGACCGCGAGCTCCGTACGATGCGGCAGCCACGTCTGTGGCTGGTCTACGCCGCCACCCTGCTGAGCACGGCGGCATACATGATCACGTTCAACTACCTCGCCGAGCTCCTCGATCACGTCACCGGAATCCCGGATTCGTGGATCGCGGCCGTCCTCATGCTGTTCGGCGTCGGCGCGTACGTCGGCCTGGCGATCGGGGGCCGCATCGCCGACAGGCGGCCCCACCACGCCCTCGTCGCGGGCTCGGCCGGGATCGTCGTGTGCTCGGTGCTGATCGCCACGCTGGCCGGACACGCCCTCGCGGTCGTCCCGCTCGTTCTGCTCCTCGGCGTGGCCGGATTCGTGGTCAACCCCGCCATCTACGGCCGGGTGTTCACCCTCGCCGCCGAGGCCCCCACCCTCGCCGGGGCGACCACGGTGTCCGCCTTCCAGCTCGGCATCAGCCTCGTCCCGCTCATGGCCGGCATCGCGCTCCATGCCGGCGCCCCCATCACCGGCGTCGCGTGGATCGGCGCCGGGCTGGCGGCGCTCGCCATCGCCGTCGCGCTCGTCGAGGGGGCCACCGCGATCAGCGCCACGCCGTCGCCTTCCGCGGCGGCCCCGCGCCCGGCATCGGACGCCCGCACCTCGCCGCCCCCGTCGTCCACGCCCTGAGGTTCTCGCGGCTCCGCTCCTTCAGCACGGCCGGCGCGCGGCACCGCACGAGCGGCGGCCGGCCCGTGCACCGCGGCCTCGGACGAGGGAACGCGGGGCGTCGGGGGCACTCATGAGCTACTCCTGATTCGAGGGCGAGCGGGGCAGGCGGGTCAGGCCACCGTCGGTGTCTCGTCGGCGACATCGGGAGCGGCATCGGCGGAGGGAGCGGCGGCGGCATCGGTGGCGGCATCGGCGGCGGCATCGGGAGCGGCGGCGTCGGGGGCGCTGCTGCCGGGGGCCGGCCGGCGCGGGGCGCTGAACCCCAGCGCGACCAGGGCGGTGAGGGCGATCCCGATGGCCGCGACCAGGATGGCCGCGCGCAGGCCGTCGGCGGTGGCGGAGCGCACGGCGGGGCCGGTCAGGCCGCCGGTTCCGGCGTTGGCGACGGCGACCAGGACGGCCAGCCCCACGGCACCGCCGACCTGCTGGGCGGTGGAGGCCGCTCCGGAGGCGATGCCCTGCTGGTGGGGCGCGGTGCCGGAGGTCGCGGCACCGAACATCAGGGTGTAGCCCGCGCCCTGGCCCAGCCCGAGGATCGCCAGCCCCGGGACGAGCGCGACATAGGACGCGTCAACGTCCAGCGTGACGCCGACGAGCACGGCGCCCGCCAGGCCGACGACCAGGCTTGTGATCATGGTGGGGCGGGTCCCGTAGCTGGTCGCCAGCTTCCCGGCGAGCTGGGACCCCACGGCGATGGCGGCCATCTGCACGAGGAACGCCAGGCCGGTGTGGAGCGCGTTGTAGCCGTGGACGACCTGGAAGTAGACCGTCAGGAAGTACATCAGCGTGCCGAAGGTCGCCATGTAGAGGAAGGTGACCACCACTCCGGTGCTCAGGTCGCGGCCCCGCAGCAACCTGAGCGGCAGCAACGGGTCGGCGCTTCGGGCCTCGATCGTCACGAACGTCGCCAGCAGCACCGCGCCCGCGACGGCGCCACCGATCACGGCGGGGGCGGTCCACCCCGACTCCGGGCCCTGCACCAGGGCGAACACCACCAGGGTTGTGCCCGCGGTCGCGGTCAGCGCCCCTGCCAGGTCGAACCGGCGTTTCGCGGCGCGGAGCAGGCCCGCCGTCGCTCCCGGGTCGATGAGGGGAACGGCCAGCAGCGCCGCGGCGGTGGCCAGCGGCACGTTGACGTAGAACACGGCGGGCCAGCCGAACGCCTGGGTGAGTACGCCGCCCAGCAGCGAGCCGAGGATCAGGCCGCTGCCACCGGCGGTGCCCCACACCGCGAACGCGTGATTGCGCGCACGTCCCTCGGCGAAGCCGGTGCTGACCAGCGTCAACGTCGCCGGGAACAACAGCGCCCCGCCCAGCCCCTGGACCGCGCGCGCGGCCACCAGCAGCCCGGGACCGGTGGCCAGCCCGCCCGCCAGCGACGATGCCGCGTACAGCAGCAGGCCGAGGACGAACATCCGGCGCGGGCCGAACAGGTCGACGGCGCGGCCTCCCAGGAGCAGGAACCCGCCGAACGCCACTCCGTACGCGCTGACGACCCACTGCAGCGTCTGCGTCGAGAAGCCCAGGCCCTCGCCGATCTCCGGCAGCGCCACGTACACGACGTTGTAGTCGATCGAGATGATCAGCTGGGCGAACGCCAGCAGGGCCAGGGCCGGGCCCGGGCGGCGGAACCCGGAGCCGGGCCCGTTGACGATGGACATGGGGAATCCTCCAGAGAGCTGAGGGCACAGGGACGCGTGCCTGCGGGATGGCCCGGCACGTGGGGACGTGATCGCCGGCCACGGCGACGCGGGGATCGTCGATGAGGTGGGTCCCCTCGCCGCCGAGGAGACAGGCCGGGGGCCTGTCTCCTCGATGTTCCGTACGGGCTGGTCAGCGGTGCGATCCGGCGATCAGCCGGGTGGTGACGTTGACGCGGTTCCAGGCGTTGATCGCGGCGATCGCCCAGATCAGCGCGGCGAGGGTGGGCTCGTCATAGTGGTCGGCGGCGGCGTCCCAGACGTCGTCGGGCACGCCGGCCGGGTTGTCGGCGAGCCGGGTGGCCGCCTCGGTCAGCGCCAGGGCGGCCCGTTCCTCGTCGGTGAAGTACGGGGCCTCGCGCCAGGCGGCGAGGGCGAAGAGCCGCTCGTCGCTCTCGCCGGCCTTCTTGGCGTCGTGGGCGTGCATGTCGACGCAGTAGGCGCACCCGTTGATCTGGCTGGCACGTAGTCTGACCAGCTCCAGCGTGCGCTCCGGCAGGCCGCTGCGCCGCAGGGACGCCTCAAGGGCGACCAGTGCCTTGAAGCTCTCGGGGGCGGCGCCAAAAGCATTCATTCGTTCCTTCATGACTCTCCTTCTCATCTTTCTATATCTCAGATATCCAGAATGTGGAGACAAGGAGCCGGTGGCCGGCCCCTTCCGGCTCACACGTTGGCGAGGTGGTGGCGGGTGCTCTCCGGCGTCGAGGGGAACGCGACCTCGACCGCGGCCTTGAGATCGGCGATGGTCCGCCCGGCGAGTTCCTTGCGCCAGGCCAGCTCCGCACCGCTCATCGCCTGCGAGATCAGGCACGCCGCGCGGTAGTCGACGTCGGCCCGGCCTCCGGGCCCCTGCCGCAGGATCTCGTTACAGCGGAACGCCTCCTCCCTGCCTTCGATCGCGGTCACCACGTCCAGCAGCGTGATGTCCTCAGGACGACGGGCCAGCCGGAACCCGCCCCGCGGGCCGGAGGTCGAGGCCAGGATCCCCGCCTTGGCCAGGGCCTGAAGCTGCTTGTTCAGGTAGGCCGCCGGCAGGTCGTAGAAGGCCGCGAGCTTGGTCGCCGTGACCGTCTCCCCCGGCTCGATCCAGGTCAGGTTCAGGCAGCTGTGCAAGGCCCATTCGACACCCGCGTTCATCCGCATATTCCGGATACTAGATGTACAGAATGCGTTCGCGCAACCGGAGCGGGCCGGGTAGCGCCCGCGCTTCCCCCTTGGCGCCGCGTCGCGCTAGTTTGTTATGCGCATAATATTATGTGCGTAACAATCCGATCGAAGGAGCGGAGCATGGCGTTCAGTGGTGACTACGAACCGAGCGCGCTGGGGTTCGTCCGGGAGCAGGTCGAGCAGATCGTGCGCACCGGCACGACCGACGGCGTCACGATGAAGGACCTGCCCATCGTGCTGATGACCTACCGGGGCGCCAAGACCGGCAAGCTGCGCAAGACGCCGGTGATGCGGGTCGAGCACGAGGGGCGCTACGCCGCCGTCGCTTCCAACGGCGCCCAGCCGGCCAACCCGGCATGGTATGCCAGCCTGCTCACCGAGCCGGTCGTCGAGCTCCAGGACGGCACGGTGACACGGGAGTACCGGGCGCGCGAGGTGTCCGGGGACGAGAAGGCCCGCTGGTGGCGCCGGGCGGTGGACGCGTACCCGGATTATGCCGACTACCAGCGCAAGATCGACCGCCAGATCCCGGTCTTCGTGCTCGAACCGTTGAGCGGGGAGAACGCCGGCCGGTGACGGTGACGGCGGGTGGCCGGGACCCGCGTCGCGCGTCGCGCGTAGATTTGCCCGGGTCGACAGTGAGGGGAGAACAGACTGATGGCGTACAGCTGGCCGGAGTTCCTGCCCGTGGGGGCGGTCCGCTTCGCGCGGCCGACGGCCCGGTTCGAGGACTGCCTGGTCTTCTACCGGGACGTGCTGGAGTTGCCGGTGATCGCCTCGTGGCGCGGGCACGATGGTTACGACGGTGCCGTCTTCGGACTGCCCGGCACACCGGTCCACCTGGAGCTGACCCAGCACGGCGAAGCGCCGCGGATCCCGTCGCCGTCCACGGAGAACCAGCTCGTGCTCTACCTGTCCGGCCCCGATGCGGTGGCAGGGGTCGTCGAGCGTTTGTCCGGGATGGGGCTGCGGCCGGCCGACCTGGACAATGCCTACTGGGCCGCGCGGGGCGCGGTCGCGTTCGCCGACCCCGACGGATGGATGGTCGTCCTCGCTCCCTGGGTCTTCGGCGTGGACCCGGTGCCCCCGGCCGCCTCCGCCTGATTCTCGGCTGGGCGTCGGGGGTCGGCGTGGTCGTTCTTACTCCTGGTCGAGGGCCTGCCGGAGGGTCGCGACGAAGGCCCGCAGGTCCTCCGGCCCGGCCCCGTCGAGCACCCGCCGCATGACCGCGGCGCCGACCACCACCCCGTCGGCGTACCGGCCGGCCTCCCGCGCCTGGTCGGGCGTGGAGATGCCGAATCCCAGCAGGACCGGCCGGTCGGTGACGTGCCTGATCCGCTCGGTGAGCCCGGCCGCCGAAGCGGCGAGGGCGGCCCGCTCGCCGGTGGTGCCCATGAGCGACACCGCGTAGATGAATCCGCGGCTGCGGGAGGCGATCTCCGCCAGCCGCGGCTGCGGCGTCGCCGGCGAGGCCAGCAGCGCCGGCTCGATCCCGGCGGCGGCGGCCGCGTCCACCAGTTCGTCCGCCTCGTGCACCGGAAGGTCGGGCACGATCAGGCCGCCGGCCCCGGCCCGTCGCAGCGCGGCGCAGAACGCCTCGGGGCCGTCGTGCAGCACCAGGTTGTAGTAAGTGCTGACGACCAGCGGCACGCCCAGATCACGGACCTCGGACAGGTCGGCGAGGATCCGGCGGGTGTTCGCGCCCCGGGCCAGCGCCGTGTCGCCGGCCTGCTGGATGGTGACGCCGTCCAGCGTGGGGTCGGAGAACGGCAGGCCGACCTCGATCGCGTCCGCCCCGGCGGCGGCGAACGCCTTCAGGTAGTCCGTCCAGCCGGGCGTGATCCCTCCGGTGACGTACGGCATGAGCAGCCGGCGGCCGGTGTCCCGGCGGGCGCGCAGGTGGCGTTCGACCTGGCCCGCGGCCAGGGTGGGGTGCGTCACAGCAGCTCCTTCAGGGTTGAGGCGTCCTTGTCGCCCCGGCCGGACAGCGTCATCAGCACCGTCGATCCGGCGGGCAGCCGGCCGTCGCCCGCCGCGCGGATCACCCAGGCCAGGGCGTGCGCCGATTCGAGGGCCGGGACGATGCCCTCGGTACGCGCCAGCCGTACCGCCGCGCCGATCGCCTCCTCGTCGGTGACCGTGACGTACCGGGCCCGGCCCAGGTCGCGCAGGTGGGCGTGCTCGGGGCCGACGCCCGGGTAGTCGAGCCCGGCGGCGACGGAGTGCGCCTCGACGATCTGCCCGTCGCCGTCCTGCAGGAACAGCGAGCGGCAGCCGTGCAGGACGCCGAGCCGGCCGCGGGCCGCCCCGGCCCCGCCCTCCGCCTCGACACCGACGAAGCGCGCCGGGGTGTCGGCGAACCCGGCGAACGTGCCGGCCGCGTTGGAGCCGCCGCCGACGCACGCGACCACGTAGTCCGGTACGCCGGCCCGCAGCTCTTCGGCGCACTGCCCGCGGGCCTCCTCGCCGATGACCCGCTGGAACTCCCTGACCATCCACGGGTACGGGTCCGGCCCCACGACCGAGCCGATGCAGTAGTGGGAGTCGCCGGTGGCGCCCACCCAGTACCGCATGGCCTCGCTGGTCGCGTCCTTGAGGGTACGGCTGCCGGTGGTCACCGGGACGACCTCGGCGCCCAGCATGCGCATCCGGAAGACGTTCAGCGCCTGCCGCTCGATGTCGCGCTCGCCCATGAAGACCGTGGCCTCCAGGCCGAGCAGCGCGGCGGCGGTCGCGGTGGCCACCCCGTGCTGACCCGCTCCGGTCTCGGCGATCAGCCTGCGCTGGCCCATCCGGACGGCCAGCAGGGCCTGGCCCAGCACGTTGTTGATCTTGTGGGATCCGGTGTGGGTGAGATCCTCGCGCTTGAGGTACAGCCGTACGCCCAGCGCCTCCGACAGCCGGTGGGCCGGGGTGAGCGGGGTCGGCCGCCCGGCGTAGACGGCGAGCAGCCGCGCCAGGGCGCCGCGGAACCCCGGATCCGCCCACGCCTCCCGGAACGCCTCGTCCACCTCGCGGCACGCCTCCACCAGGGACTCCGGGGCGTACCGGCCGCCGTACTCGCCGAACCGGCCCAGCGCCCGGGGCTCCCCCATCGTCCCGTCCGGCGGGGCCTGCTCGCTCCACGGCAACACGTTGCGCATGCCATGCTCCGATCGTTATATAACTCTGCATTGAGTTCTATAACAGTGAGTGTGGCACACGATGGCGTTGCCGCGCTACCGGCAGCATGGAGAGGACGGCGTGGCCCGCCGGTTGCGGATGTGACCGCCGCGGGACCGGCGCCGGCGATGTTGTTCTTCGAGGAGGAGCGATTCCGGGCCACGTCGTACGTCTCCATGGGTCCCGGGCCAGACGACAGGCGAGACCTGCCGCGGATCCTGGCCGAGGCGGCGGCGGGGCCACCGTGAGGGTGGTCGTGTTCGCCGGTGACGGCCACTTCGCCTGCACCGACGACGCCGCGTACCTGGTCTCGGTGGAGCCGGGCGGCGGCCGGCTCGACGCCGCGCCCCTGGACGTGCCCGCGTCGGCCGCCGAACTCGACATAGGCGGCTGGCCGCTGTTGAGCCGAGCCTGCGCCCATGACGGGTTCCTGGGGCTGGTGGGTCCTGTGTCTGGTCGAACGCCGAGCCGCCATGTGCGTGGGCTTGGAGGGGCGGGGCCGGGGGAGGGGTGGGCCCGCACTCACCTGCCGAGGGTGCGCTTTTGCGGGTGGATCGTCTCGCCGCGGGCGAGCATGTCAACGAACTGGGTGATGCGCCGGGCTCGGGTCTCGGCTCGTTTGGCGCTCGCGACCCGATAGAGAACGGCGTAGCGGTTCTGCGAGGTGAGGATGTCGAACATCGCTTGTGCCTGGGGTTTCGCGGCCAATGCGGCGGCCAGGTCGGCTGGTACCTCGATGCCGGCCTGTCCCGCGTAGGCCGCGTCCCAGCGGCCGTCGGCCTTGGCGCGATCGACCTCGGTCATTCCGGCCGGATGCATCCGGCCCTCGCCGATCAGACGGGTGACGATGCCGACGTTACGCGCTGACCAGGGGCTCTTCCTTCCGCGAGGGGTGAAGCGCCGGCAGAAGGTGATCTCATCCCGCCGTCGTAGCCGACCATCGATCCAGCCGTGACACAGGGCTTCGTCGAGCGCCTGGTCATAGGTCAAGCTCGTGGGCCCGGTCGTGTTCTGCTTGGCGAGGACCAGCCACACCCCTGCCGAGCTGTCGTGGTGCCTGCTGAGCCACTCCCGCCAGGCTCGGGCGTCGGTAACGGTCAGTTCCAGGAGTTCGTCGCTCATCGTCATGTGCCCCTGATGATCATAAAAGGGTGGTCGTCGGCGGTCACCCGAAGGTGGGAGCGAGGACGGGGGCCTGCCGGAAGTGGCGCCGGATCGGTCGGCGGTGGAGCCGGCCGATCACGTCCTTGCGCCACGTCGCCACCGCGGCCTCTGGACGGGTGACGCCCGCCCCCGCCTTCACCAGGCCTTGCCGGCCTGCTCCCGGATCGTGTGGTTGATCCGGTTGAAGAAGTTGGTGATGGCGATGTTCAGGATGATCGCGGACAGCTGGTTCTCGTCGAAGTGGGTGGTAGCAGCGTCCCAGATGTCGTCGGTCACGCCCGGCGCGCCGTCCTGGATCCGGGTGGCGGCCTCGGTCAGCGCGAGCGCCGCCCGCTCCTCCTCGGTGAAGAACGGGGTCTCGCGCCAGGTGACCACGCTGTGCAGCCGCTCCTCGGTCTCTCCATGCTTCTTCGCCGCTTGGACGCCGGCGAACACACACGGGCTGCAGCCGTTGATCTGGCTGGCCCGCAGGTGGACCAGTTCGAGCACGAGCGGGTCGACGCCACCGGCGTGAATCGCCTTGTGGAGATGCTGGATCGCGGTGATCACGTCGGGATTCGCCACGCTCTTCATGCGTGCTTCCATGGGTCCTGCCCCTCATTGGTCACGTGCGCCCATCCGGGCCCGTCATCTGACGCACCTTGGCGGAGGTCGCCTGCGTCGTCATGGACTTTCGGCCGAGAAGTTCTCGGTCATGCCGGCGACGTTACGGTATGACCCGGTCAGAAACGGTCCTGGTCATCGAGCAGACTGTTGGCCATGGTCAACACCTCGGCGCGGCTGCTGCGGCTGCTGTCTTTGCTGTCAACGCGGCAGTCCTGGACGTGCGCTGATCTTTCCGCCCGGCTGGAGATCACCGAACGGACGGTTCGCCGGGACATCGCCCGGCTACGTGAGCTCGGCTACGGCATCGAATCGGAGATGGGCCCATGGGGCGGCTACCACCTCGGGCCCGGAACCAGCATTCCGCCACTGATCCTTGACGAGGAGGAGGCCCTCGCGGTCGCTGTCGGGCTGCGCACCGCCGCCTTCAGCGGAGTCTCCGGCAGCGACCAGGCAGCTCTGTCGGCGTTGCTGAAACTCCGCCAGGTGCTGCCGGTCAGGATCGCCGACCGGCTCGGCGAGCTGGACGCCGCGTTCACCCACACCGCACGACCCGACGACGGCCAGATCTCCCCCGCGCTGCTGCTCGACCTGGCCACCGCGTGCCGGCGAGGCGAACGCGTCCAGTTGACCTACCCCGAGCGGGCCGGAACGACGTCCACCCGCCGAGTGGACCCGTACCGGCTCATCTACACCGGCCGCCGCTGGTATCTCCTCGCCTACGACCTGACGCGGCAGGATTGGCGCACCTTCCGTACCGATCGCATCATCGATGCCACAGCCACCGGGCAGGCCACTGCCCTGCCCGACCCGCCAGATCCGGCACAGATGGTCAGCACGGGCATCGCGCTGAGGCCCTACCCGGTGCGGGTGACCATCCGCCTGGCCGTACCGGCCGATGAGGCCCGCAGGCTGGTACCACCAACGGTCGGCGTCCACCACCCGGACGGCGATGACGCCACGATCATCGACATCGGCGGGCCGGACGCCGACGGCCTGGCCCGCTACCTGATCAGCCTCGGCCGACCGCTCCGGATACTGCATCCGGAAGAGGTCCGCCAGGCATTCCTCACCCGCACACGACAACTCCTCAAGGACAACCAGTGACGCACTCACCCGCCGATGGCTGACACGGCTACCTGCGGTGACGGATGTCGCCGGCCACCATGACGTGCGGCTGCGGCCTTGACCGTCTCCATCGAGGGTCACTCGACGAGACACGCCGCACTGCCGGTCCGCGGAAGACACGACCTGTCCGCGCGCGTACGGTGCCGATCTGGACGACGGCGGGAAGGATGCGCCATGGGACCGGGCCTTCACCGCGTCGGCCGAGCAGCTCACGGACGCCGGACGCCTACCTCCGGGACGGGATGTGGTTCCTGATCGCCACCGCTTACGGCTGAGAGGCTGACGAGAGGATCTCGACGTATCCGTCCGTTCCGTGGACGCGGATCCGCTGCCCGTCCTGGATCAGCCGGGTCGCGCGCTCCACGCCCACGACGGCGGGCAGGCCGTACTCCCGCGCGATCACCGCCCCGTGCGTCATCAGGCCGCCCACCTCCGTCACCAGCCCGGCGACGGCGACGAACAGCGGGGTCCAGCTGGGGTCGGTGTACGCGGTGACCAGGATGTCGCCCGCTTCGAGGTCGGCCTGCGCCATGTCGGTGACGACGCGGGCGCGACCCTCGACGGTCCCGGCCGAGACCGGGAGGCCGAGCAGCGCGCCGGCCGGGGCGTCGTCACGACGGTACTCGCCGTTGATGGCCTCCCCGTCCGAGGTGAGGATCCGGGGCGGGGTGAGCGTCTCGTACGACCGGAACGCCTCACGCCTCTCCCGGATCAGCTCGGCGTCCACGGCGTCGGTGCGGACGACTTCTCGCAGCTCCTCGAACCGGAGGAAGAAGATGTCGTCCGGCTCGCGCAGGGTGCCGGATCGGACGAGGCGATCGGCCTCGCGCAGCAGCGCCTGCTTGTAGATGAAGTAGCGGCTGACCATGCCGTACTTGGGATACTCCCGGTATCCGGCGAAGGTGCGGACGCGGTCGATCATCCGCTTCGTCTCCTCCGCCTTCTCCTCGCCGCCGGGCAGGGCGCGCAGGCGCGTCAGCACGTCCTGTTCCTTGCGGCGTGCTTCTTGGAGCCCCTGCTCGAAGTGCCGCTCGCCGGCGCCCGGCTCGAAGTTCTTGATGTTGCCGAGGAGGGTGGGCACGAGCGCGGCGGGCTGTTCGCTCCAGCGCGTTCTGGTGATGTCGATCTCGCCCGCGCAGCGCATGCCGTACTTGTCGAGGTAGCCCCGGATGGCGTCACGCGCCTCCTTCCCGCCGGCCAGCCGGGCCAGCTCGTCCAGGAAGCCGTCGCCCTCGCGCCCTTCGTCCGCGACGCGGTGCAGGAACGCCACGACGTCCGCGTACGGCCGGATGGTGTCGGCGACGTCGAGGAGCGCCAGCCCCATCTCCGACGTGACGTTGTGGGGGACGGACTGCGTGAGCGCGTCGGCCGCGTTCTTCTCGCCCAGCCACTCCTCGAGGTGGTCGTTGAGCCACCAGGTCGCCTCCATCCCTGCCATGATCGCCTGGTGGCTCCGCGGGTGGAACAGGACGCGCTTCAGCTCGCCGGCGATGTCGTCGCGGATGAAGTCGAGCAGCGCCGTCCCGTGCAGGCTCCGGATCTCGCTCCGCAGGGTGGCGACGGACTCCTCACTCTGGCGGATCAGCTCGGTGACGATGGCCGGATCGTTCTCGACGGGGGCGGGCGGGTCACCGGCGGGTGCGGCGGCGGGGCTCTCGTCCGGAAGCGAGGGGAGGAAGTCGCCGCGGTCGACGATGCTCTGCAGCGCGTCGCGGATCAGCGGGTCGGACTTCCCGAGGGCCCCGATGATGTAGTCGCGACCGGCGGGCCTCGCCAGGATGGGGGCCACGTCGACGAACAGCCGCCCGCCCGCCTCGTGCATCGCCCGCGCGGCAGTCAGCCGCCACACGGAGAGTCCCAGCGGCTTCATCGCGTCGGTCATCATCTGCTGGTGACCGACGGAGACGTAGACGTGGTTGTCCTGGTCGTCGGCCGCGGGGACGGGGAACAGGGTGGTGATCGGCCGGCTCTGGACGATGTGGAAGTCGTCGCCGGCCAGGCACCATTCGATGTCCTGGGGCCGGCCGAAGTGCGCCTCGATGCGCCGGCCGAGCTTCACCAGGCGCACGACCTGCTCGCCCGTCAGAGCCGGCTGCGTCTGCCGCCGCGGCTCGATCGGCGCGTCCTCGGTGCCGCCTCCGGGCGAGGCCTGGACGGACCGCGGCTTGGTGGCGACCGTCGTGCCGATGATCTGATCGTCGCGCACCGTGTAGACGTCCCCGGCGACCAGGCCGGAGACCAGGGCCTCGCCGAGCCCCCACCCGGCCTCCACGGTGGCGACCTTCCGGTTCGAGGTGACGGGGTCCGCGGTGAAGAGCATCCCGGCCGCGTCGGGGAACACCATCCGCTGCACGACCACGGCCATGCGCACCTTCCGGTGGTCGAAACCGTTACGGCACCGGTACGTCACCGCCCGCTCGGTGAACAGCGAGGCCCAGCACCGCCGGACGTGCCGCAGGATCTCCGGCAGCCCCACGATGTTCAGGTAGGAGTCCTGCTGCCCGGCGAAGGACGCGGTCGGCAGGTCCTCGGCCGTCGCGCTGGAACGCACCGCGTAGGAGGCCTGCTCCCCCAGCCGGGCGAGCGATTCGCCGATCTCCGCCACGAGGTCGTCGGGCACCGCGACGCCCTCGATACCGCTGCGGATGTCGGCGCTCAGGGTGCGGATCGTCGCGTGGTCGTCCGCCTTCACGCGCGACAGCTCGTCGAGCCGGGCGTCGATCGACGGCGCCTCGGCCACGACCTGCTGGAAGGCGTCCGTCGTCACGCAGAAGCCGTCCGGCACGCGGATGCCCTCGATGCGCGAGAGCTCGCCCAGGGCGGCGCCCTTCCCGCCGGCGTCCGCGACATTCGTCGAGTCGATCTGCTGGAAACCCATCACGTAAGCCAATTCCGCTGCTCCATCGTTCGTCGGATCGGTTGGCAACGGGCAAGTATGGAGTACTTTTTCTGGCCTCATGAGGTGCACGGATCTGCTATAAAGTAAAAGTGGCGGGGAGTGGAGCGCGATGCGCCCGCAGCCCGGCCCGCCGCCCCTGATCACCGCCCCGTTAAACGGTTGGCCGCGTGCGGGCGCCTCTCGGTAGGGTTCCGGCCATGGCTTCTCGCATTTCCGAACTGGTCATCCCCTGCCATGACGTCCAACGGCTCGTGGCGTTCTGGTGCGAGGTCCTCGACTTCGTCGTGCTCGACACCGAGGACGACGGTTCGGTGGAGATCGGACCGCGGGAAGGGTTCGGCGGCCTGCAGCCGACGCTGATCCTGATCCCCACCACCGAGCCCAAGGCGGGCCACCTGCGGATGCACTTCGACGTCAACGCCACCGACCGCGATCAGGACGCCGAGCTCGATCGCCTGCTGAAGCTCGGGGCGCGCCCGGCCGACGTCGGCCAGACCGGCGAGGAGTCATGGCACGTCCTGGCCGATCCCGAGGGCAACGAATTCTGCCTCCTTCGAGCTCGCCTGAGCTGAGCCCCGGCCCCGAGCCGGGGGCCTGCGCCCTCGCCGCCGTCATGGGCAGGGCGGATCAGCCGTCCGCCGGTTCCGGAGCTTCCGCACGCCGGCGCGTCCACCCCGCGGAGGCGGTAACCGGCCGGTCGGGGTGGTTCCGGCGCACTCGCGGGTCGTCGTACTGCGTGGACAGGACGATGTGGGTGTCCATCTCGCCGTGCTTCCCGATCTGTTCCAGCACGCCCTCGAGATGCGCCAGCGACGAGGCCCTGACCTTCAGCATCGAGCAGTGCCGGCCGCTCAGCTTGTCGACCTCCACCACCTCCGGATAGTCCTCGGCGGCTGAGCTCTTGAGCAGGCACTTGCCAAGGGCGCAGCGCAGCTGGATGTACGCCTGGATGGGAAACCCGGCTGCGGCGGGGTCGATCCGGGCCTGGTAGCCGAGGATCACCCCGCGCCGTTCCAGGCGGCGAATCCGCTCGGCGACGGCGGGCGCGGAGAGATGCACCCGCCGGGCCAGTTCGTTGTAGGACAGCCGGGCGTCCGCCTGAAGCTCGTCGAGAAGCTTCCAGTCGAGGTCATCGAGGTCGGTTTCCGGGCGTGAAGAATTCACGGTTCCCACTTTACGATCGCATTCAACGAGTGCTTTCGCGCGCCCCGACGGCCATGTCCGGCCGGGCCGTTCCCGCCTACTGTGAATCTGGTGATCAGGAATGGACATCAGCCCGGCGTCGCCGACGCGCTGCCGGCCCGGTCCTTCAGGGCTCTGGCGCAGCGGGTCACCGGCGCCGTGCTGACCAGCGAGTCGGCCGGCTTCGACGCGGCCGTCAGGCCGGCAGCGGGGCGCTTCGATCGGGTCCGCCCGCAGGCGGTGGTGCGTTGCCGCACCGCCGCCGATGTCGCGGCCGCACTTGGTTTCGCCCGGTCCAACGGCCTGGCCGTGGCGGTGCGCAGCGGCGGGCATGACTTCGCCGGCCGGTCCACGACCACCGGGCTGCTGATCGACCTCGGCGAACTCGCCGGGGTCTCCCTGGAGGACGGATACGCGCGCGTCGGCGCGGGTACGCGGCTCGCCGACGTGTACCGGTGCCTCGACCGGCACGGGCACACGCTGCCCGCCGGGAGCGGCCCCTCTGTCGGCATCGCCGGATTGACGCTCGGCGGCGGCCTGGGCTACCTCGGACGCACCTGGGGGCTGACCTGTGACCGGCTCGTCGGAGCGCGGGTCGTCCGCGTGGACGGCGGCCTCGTGCACTGCGACGAGCGCGAGAACGCCGACCTGTTCTGGGCCCTCAGGGGCGGTGGCGCCGCGGGCGTCGGCGTCGTCACCGAGCTGTCCTTCGCGCCGGTCCCGTCTCCACGGTGCACCGCCGTGGAGCTCACGTGGGACTACCGGCCGGCGGCCCAGGTCGTCGACGCCTGGCAGCGGTGGAGCCCGGACGCGCCGGACGAGCTCGCCGTGAGCCTGCTGCTCACCGTCCCGGCCGAGCCGAACGGTCCAGCGCGGGTGAGCCTGTTCGGCGTGGCCGCCGGGCTCTCGCCCGCGCACACCGATGATCTTCTCGACGATCTCATCGCCAGGGTGGGAGCCCGCCCGCGAAGCCGGTGGCGGCGGCACCTGCCGTGGGCGGACACCCTGGCCGCTCTCGCCGCGCGCATGCCCGGAGAGGCCGCCGGGCGCTCGTTCAGCACGTCCGGCTTCTTCCGGCAGGACATACCGCCGGACGCGCTCGACGCCCTGGTCGGCCGGCTGGTGGAAGGCCGGAGGGCCGGCGAATCCCGCGAGCTCGACCTCACACCGTGGGGCGGCGCCTACAACCGTGTCCCGTCGCACGTCACGGCCTTCCCCCACCGGAGCGAGCGCTTTCTCCTCAAACTCGCCGCCACGGTCCGGGCGGATCTGCCGGGAGACGTCCCGTGGCTGCGCCGCTCCTGGCAGACGGTGCGGCCGTGGTCGAGCGGCGGCGTGTACCCGAACTTCCCCGACCCCGCCCTCACCGATCCCGGACGCGCCTACTGGGGCGACAACCTCCCGGAGCTGGAGCGCGTGAAGGCCATCCACGACCCCGACTGGATCCTGCCCGGCCTCAGACCACGGGACGCGATCTGATCGACATAGCGAACCAGCCGTAGGCGACCCGGCCATTGACGCGAAAGGATCTCACCATGACCGACCAGCCCACCTCAGCGATCGGCGACGCGGCCAAGCCGCCGGTCGTCGGCCGGGCCGCGTTCCAGACCGAACTGGACCGGCTCCGCGCCCGCGAGAAGGCCCACACCCGCGAGGGCGACGCGATCGCCGCCGCCCGGCGCCGCCTCCCGATGGTCGACGTCGATCCGCGGACCCCGCTGATCGGGGCGGACGGGCCGGTGCCGCTGATCGACGTCTTCGACGGCCGGTCCCAGCTGATCGCCTACTTCCACATGTGGCACACCGGCAGGCCCGCCGCCGAGCAGTGCGAGGGCTGCACCTTCAACTCCTCCCACGTCACCGAGCTCGCCTACCTGCACTCGCGCGACGTCGGCTACGCGGTCTTCGCCGAGGGACCGTACGAGGAGGCCTCGCGGTATCGGGAGTTCATGGGCTACCCCGTTCCGTGGTACTCGGTGCCGCACGAGTCCGTGGACCGGTTGATCGCCGACCGGCACTTCGGCATCCTGGCGTGCTACCTGCGGGACGGAGACCAGGTCTACGAGACCTACTGGACCACCGGCCGCGGCAACGAGGCGATGGCGCCGTCGTACGGGCTGCTGGATCGGACCGTCTACGGCCGGCAGGAGCGCTGGGAGGACTCGCCGGAGGGCTGGCCGCGGCGCTGGGGCTCCAAGGGTGGCCAGTTCCAGGGGGACGACGGCCGCCCGGCGGCCCAGGGGCCGCGCGTCCAGGCCGGGCGCGACGACGACCTCGGCCCGATGCCGGACGGATGGACCCGGTGTTCCTGCCCGCTGCACGCCGGACCGGCCACGAGCTGACGGCACCGCCGGTCCTCGGCGCCGGACCGGCTCAGTGCGCGTGAATCCTCTCGTGAGCCTCCGCGAGGGAGCATCCCTCCAGGAGTGCCGCGATCCCGCCGGCGAAGTTGGGGCACTCGAAGACGTCCTCGTGCGGGCAGGCCAGGCCATGGGCGATGGCGGTGCGTGCCACCTGCGCCTGTGCGATCCGCTGGTCCAGCTCGGCGAGCTTGCGCCGGTACAGCTCCCGCCAGCTGTCGCCGTCCGGCGAACGGGACGCGAGGAACGCCTTGACCTCCCGCAACGTGAAACCGACATTACGCAGGAC
Source organism: Nonomuraea phyllanthi (assembly GCF_006334985.2). GTDB lineage: Bacteria > Actinomycetota > Actinomycetes > Streptosporangiales > Streptosporangiaceae > Nonomuraea > Nonomuraea phyllanthi. The sequence continues at coordinate 479,783 of NZ_VDLX02000005.1, read as the reverse complement.
CACCACCAAACCGACCAGCTCGACCGCCGATGGCGGATAACGCCGCTGGCCTGAGACCCGGGCCGGAGCCGGCAGCAGGCCGAGCTCCTCCCAGTAGCGCAGAGCGGAGGTGGCGACGCCCGTGCGGCTCGCCAGCTCACCGATCGTCAACTGCTCGCTCATTTGACTTCAAGCATACTTGAAGTCGTTGACTGGCGATCATGCAGGCAACAGGAACCTCTCTCAAGCAACGCGTGATCAGATACCTGGTGCGCCAGGCGCACCGGCCCCGCGGCATCGTCGGGCGGGCGAACGGCCTGATGTTCGCCCACCGGCCCTCCAACCGGAAGCGCAACATCTGGGCGGTGTCGCTGCTGGACATACGGCCCACCGACCGGGTGCTCGAGATCGGCTTCGGCCCCGGGATCGCCGTCGCCGAGTTCGCCGGCCGCGCCACCCGGGGCCACGTCTTCGGCGTCGACCACTCGGCGGTGATGGTCCGGCAGGCCACCCGCCGCAACGCCGCCGCCGTACGCGCCCGCCGCGTGCACCTCACGTGCGCCTCCGTGGAGGAGCTGCCGGACTTCGGCGATCCGCTCGACGCCATCCTCGCGGTCAACTCCGTGGGCTTCTGGCCCGACCCGGTGGAGCGGCTCCGCGAGCTGCGCCACCTGCTGCGCCCCGCCGGGCGCATCGCGCTCGTCAGCCAGCCGCGCTGCCCCGGCGCCACCCGCGACACCACGGCCCGCGCCGCCCACGAGCTCCAGGACCTGCTCACCCAGGCCGGCTTCACCCACCTCCGGGTCGAGACCCTCGACCTCGACCCGCCCGTCGCCTGCGTGCTCGCCGAGAACCCGACCGGCATGCCGTGACGGCCGCGGCCAGCGCACGGGTCTCCGGGTCAGCGGGCGCGTCAGGCTTCGCCGGGATGGTCGGCGTCCCAGCGGGCGCGCGCCTCTCGCATGGCGTCCTTGTGCTCGCGCGACCAGCCGGCCAGGCGCTGCACGCTCTCGGCGAGGCTGCGCCCCATCGCCGTCAGCTCGTACTCGACCTGCGGCGGGATCGTCGGGTACGCCGTGCGTTCCACCAGCCCGTCCCGGCACAGCCGCCGCGTGGTCAGCGTCAGCATCCGCTGGGAGATGCCGGGGATCGCCCGGTGCAGTTCGCGGAAGCGGCGTACCCCCTTGGCCAGCTCCACCAGCACCAGCACCGTCCACTTGTCCCCGATGCGGTCGAGCACCTCCCGGATGCCGCAGTCGTCGTCCCCGCACGGGCCCCCGGCCTGGGGGGTTACCCGCGTGTGCGCGACTGACATAGAAGTGCCTCCTTTTGACGAGCGTCGGCCCTCCCCCATGCTTGGGGTCGTTTCACCAGGCAGAACCACATTAGGGGCCTTTCATGATTGTCGTCACAGGTGTGTCCGGCGTGCTGGGCGGAGCGATCCTCGGCGGGCTGCGGGCCGTGCCGGGCGTGGAGGTGGCCGGGGCCAGCCGTTCGGGCGGCGGCACGGCGGTGCGGCACGCCGACTTCGACCGCCCCGAGACCCTGGAGCGGGCGTTCGCGGGGGCGCGGGTGCTGGTGTTCGTGTCGGCCGGGTACGCCGAGGACGACGTCGTGCTGGCCCGGCACGGCGCGGTCGTGCGGGCGGCGGCCGGTGCGGGGGTCGAGCACGTGATCTACACCAGCCTGGCCGGGTCGGGGGAGCGGCTGACGATCGCCCTGGCCCACCGGTGGACCGAGGCGCGGCTGGCCGAGGCGCCCTTCGACGTCACGGTGCTGCGCAACGGGCTGTACGCCGAGATCCCCGCCGGGCTGGCGCTGGCCGGCGCCGCGGCGGCGGCTGAGAGCGGGGTGTTCGCGGCGCCCCTCGGCGAGGGGCGGGCGTCGGTGGTGGCCAGGCAGGACCTGGCGGCCGTGGCCGTGCGGGTGGCGGCGGAGGCATGGCGGGACGTGGTCTCCGGCGGGGCGCGGCGGCACGCGGGGCGGACGTACGAGCTGGAGGGGCTGAGCGCGGTGGGCGGGCACGACCTGGCCGGGGTGCTGTCCGAGGTGACGGGCCGGGACATCGCCTACCGGGCGGTGTCGCTGGGCGAGGCGCGGGCGGGGCTGGCAGGGCTGGAGGCGTACCAGGCGGGCCACTCGATCTCGACCTTCGCCAACATCGGCGCGGGCCTGCTGGAGGCCGGGCACAGTGACCTGCCCGCGTTCCTGGACGCGCCCCGGCCGGCCCGTGACGTGATCGCGGCCGCCGTGCGGTCGGGGATCAGGTCCGGTCGCTGAGCCGCGTGCCGTGCGCGGGCCGCCGCCCGCGGGGGCACCCGCGCCCTCCGAAGTGGGGCAGAATCGTCGGCATGTGCGCGTGCGGACCCGCACAGTCATCCCGAGACGCGGAGGCAGATGTCGTGAACGAGCCTGAGAGCGTGCCCCTGGCCGACTACATCCGAGCGCTCCGCGACCAGCTGGAGTCGGCGCAGGAGGAGGGGCGTGCCCGCGGGGTGAAGTTCGCCGTCGGGGCTGTGGAGCTGGAGTTCGAGGTCGCCGTGACCAAGGAGGCGGACGCCCGCGGCGGGCTGAAGCTGTGGGTGTTCGAGCTGGGCGCCTCGGGCAAGAGGAGCGGGGCCCAGACCCAGAAGGTCCGGATGACCCTCACCCCCACCGACGAGGAGGGCCGCCCCCTCTCGGTGACGGACCGGCTGTCCGAGCTCCCGCGCTGAGGCGGTGCCCCGGGTGGTCGGCCCGCTCGTCGGACGGTGCGTCGAGGTTCTGGTCCAGCGCGGGGGCGAGACGGGGTACGGCTCCGGCCTGCGCCTCGCGACCTCGTTGGTGGTGACGGCCGGGCACGTCGTCGACGGCGGGACCCTGATCAAGGTCCGCCTGTCCGGAGGGTCCTCCGACGAGATCACCGTGGACGGGTGGACCGCATGGCGGGGCGACCGCGTGGACATCGCGTTCGTCGAGCTCTCCCCGGGCGCCGGCCTCGACGAGGTGGCCCCGATGGCCGTCGGAGCCGTTCCGGAGGAGACCGGCGGGCGGCTGCCGTTCACGGCGATCGGATATCCGCGCCACCAGACCTGGCGGGACGCCGGCACGGGGATGTGGCGCGACAGCGACCAGATCGACGGCGTGATCCCGCTGGGGTCGAGCGTGAAGCGGGGGCGCCTGGTCCTGCACCGCGCCGACGGGCGCGCTCTGGAGGCGCGTGACTGGAGCGGTTTCTCCGGCGCCGCGGTCGTCTGCGGGCAGGCGGCCGTCGGCGTCGTCGTGGAATCGGCGCACTCCGGCGGGCTGGAGGCCGTACGGCTGGCCTCGGCCATCGGCACGTACGAGCCGCGCGCGGACGACGAACGCGAGCCCGCTCCGAGTGCGGCGGCCGCACGCGCGCTCCTGGCCGGCCACGGCGTCACGCCGCAACCGGTCGGCGTCCACTCCCCCGGCGAGCCGCGGCGTCCGGCCTACGACGCGCTGCTGCGCCAGTACGCCGCACGCTGCCCCGAGCTGATCGGTCGCGAGCAGGAGCTCGCCGGACTCATGGCGTTCGCGACCGGGCGGGAGCCGTACCTGCTGCTCGTCGCTCCTCCCTGGGCCGGGAAGACGTCGCTGGCCACGCACTTCGCCACGGGCTCTCACCCCCAGGTGGACGTGGTGTCGTTCGTCGTCTCCCGGCGCGACGGTCAGATGCGCGTCCAGCAGTTCCACCGGGCGGTCTGCGAGCAGCTGGCGGTCTTGCTGGGCGAGTTCCCGCCCGCCGAACCGGACGCGGCCGCCTTCCTCAGCCTCTGGGAACGCGCGATGGCCCACCAGGAGCGGCGCGGCCGCGCGCTGATCCTGATGGTCGACGGCCTGGACGAGAACGACCACCGGGAGCTGGCCGAGCCCAGCATCGCCTCGCAGCTGCCGGCCGACGTGGGAGCCGCGGCGCACGTCCTGGTGACCAGCCGCCACGCCGGCGTTCCCCTGGACGTGGACGAGAACCACCCGCTGCGCGCCTGCCGCCGCCACGTCCTGGCGCCCTTTCCCGCGGCGAGGAGCCTGCTCCTGCGCGCCCGCCAGGAGCTCGACCACGTGCTCACCGAGCCGCTGCCGCGCCGGATCCTGACCACGATGGCGGTGGCCCACGGCGCGCTGAGCATCGGGGACATCGCCGCCGTCAACAGCGATGACCGCCTGGCCGTCCGCCGGACGCTGGAGCGGAGCCTGTCCCGCGTGGTGGAGCCGCGGCCCGGCCCGGTGACCCGGTACACGCCGGCGCACGACACCCTGGCCGCCGCCGTACGGGAGGACCTGGAGCAGGAGGAGGTGGCACGCGCCCGCGCCGCCGTCGACGCGTGGGCCCTCGGCTTCGCCGAGGCCGGATGGCCTGACGCGACCCCCGGCTACCTCACCGAGGCCTATCCGACCCTGCTGCTCACCGAGGGCGCCGGCCGGACGCTGGCCGCGCTGGCCTCGCCCGAACGGCGCGACCTGCTCCGCCGCAGGACCGGCGGCGACTTCGCCGCGCTCGCCGAGCTGTCGAACGCGGCCAGGCTGCTCGCGGCGGCCCCGGACCCCGACCTCACGACACTGGCCCGCGTCTCCCTGCTGAGGGAGCGCATCCACGACGAGACGCGCGACGTGCCCGCGTCCTATCCGCTGCTCCTGGCACGCCTCGGCCGCCCGGAGGAAGGCGTGCAGCTGGCCCGTACGCTGCAGAACTCCTACACGCGCGCCGACGCCCTGCTGGCGATCGCCGACCGCCTGTTCGGCTCCCAGCCGGTCGAAGCTCGCAACCTGGTCCTCGAGGCGATGGCCGTGCCGGGGAGGCTGGACGCCGAGCGGGTGGATCACACGGTGCGAGCGGCCCTCGTCCTGGCGCGCCACGGCGAACCCGACGCCACCGAGCTCGCCCGCACCGCCATCGCCGGCCATGTGCGGGGCCTGCCCGGGGATCTCCGCGTCTGGTCGATCGTCACCGTCGCAGAACCGATGGCCGAGATCGACCCGGCCCTGGCGCGGACCCTGATCGAGGAGGCCATCGACCAGGCCGATGCCGAGGACCGCCCCGCGGTGTACGGCGGCCTCGCGCGGGCGTCCGGCCTCCTCGGCAGGACCGATCACCTTCTCCGCCACATCGCGGACCTGGACAGGGACGGCAGAAAGGAGGCGCTGCTCCAGGCGTGTGACGACCATTTCGCCGGCGGTGGACGGCGAGCCGTGCCGGAGACGCTGATCGCCGAGCTGAACCGGGAATTCTCCGAGGCGGAGCTCGTGCGCTCGGCCCCCTACCAGGACGAGGAGCGGGCCTCGCGCATGCTCGCGACGGTGCCCGGGGATGCGTACGCGCTCACCTGGACCGCCCTGGCCGCCCACGGCCGCGACCCGCGGCGGAGCGAGATCCCCCCGGACGTAGACCTCGACGACCTCCTGTCCGATGCCGCGAAAGCGGCGCGGAACAACGGGCACCTCGCGCTGGCGGCCTCCCTGGGACGGGAGATCGCCGACCCCGCCACCCGGGCGGACACCCTCACGGAGACCTCGCTGGCGATCCTCGACACCGGCTCCCCGCAGGACGCCGATCCCCTGGTGAGAGAGGTGAGCGCGGCCCTCGGCGAGACCCCGGGCCGGTGGCGCGCCGGCGTGCTGGCCGCGCTGGCCCGTGCCGCCGACTCCGCCGGGCGGGAGGAACTGGCCGGGGCCGCCCTGGAAGCGGCCGTGCGCGCGGCGCTGGACGGCGTGGACGACTGGCAGGCCCAGTGGCAGGCGACACACGTGGCGGGCGTGGCGGCCTGCCTGGGCAGGGTGGAGCACACGCTGGCGATCGCGGCGGCGCTCCAGGACGAGATGCACCGGCTCGACACCCTCCTGCACGCCGCCGACGCCGTCAAGACGGACGATCGCCGATCATCCGCGCTGCGCACGCTCGTCGACCTGGCGGTCGAAGGTGTGGAGGGCTCGGAACATCCGCGCGGGCAGGGATGGCCGGCCCGGGTCGTCGGCGACCTCGCCGGCCTTCTCCTGGACACGGGTGACGTCGACGAGGCGCTGCGCCTGGCAACGTACCTGGACGAGGCCGACGTGCGGGCGCGTGCCCTCCTCATGCGCGCCCACGTGCTCTCGGATGACCTCTCCCGGGCGGCCTCGCTGATTCGCGAGACGGGACGGCACGCGCCCGCGGGCGCCCCCGCCGAGGCCGTACGCCGGCAGGAACAGGCGGCGGCGATGATCGTCCAGCTGTGCGACGCCGGCCACCGGGCACTGGCCCGCGAACTCACGACAGAGCTGATCGGGGCCGCCGACATGAGTCTCACGCCGGCGGAAGACGTGTGGTCGCGCCCCTGGCTCACCGCGGCCTGCCACGCCACCGGGCTCGACCGGGAGTACGCCGAACTGCTGGCCACCGCCCGGCACGCCTCTCTGGTGACGGGAAGCCTGTCGGCGACGTCCACCATGCCGATGGAGGCGGTCATCCGGCTGCGCCTGTGGGACCGCTACCGTGACGAGGCCCGCCGGATGAACGACGTGCTCGCCGACAGCGCGCTCACCGAACTGGTCACGGCGATGCTCGGAGCGGGGCTCGTGCGCGAGGCGGTCACCGTCATCGACGACCTCACGGAGGACGCGGCCTACTGTGCGGCACTCGCCGCGCGATCCGCCCTGGCCACCGACCATCGGCTGGCCCGCGACCTGGTCGGGCGGTCACTTGCCGCGGGCTTCGAGAGCGAGGTGATCGCCCCGCTGGCCGCGCTGGAACCGCGCTGCCTGGACGAGATCGCGGCACAACTCGGGGTCGGCGCCTCACCTGCCACCACGCCACCGCACGAGGGCCGCCCCGGCTGATTGTCGGTGCGGCCTGCCACCATGCCGCCATGACGACGACCGATCCCTTGGCCCCGTTCCAGTGGCTCAACGTGTCCGAGAACGAGGGCGGCGGCGCCCTGGGCGTGATCTTCAGCATGGCGTTCCTCCGCGGGCTCGAACCGGCCGAGGTGGTCCGCCGCTTCAGCCTCGGAGAGCACTCCGGCGAGGAGGCCGACTTCGGGATCCTCAGCGAGAGGGTCTACGAGTTCGTCGAGGAGACCCACGGCGGCGAGGGCGGCGGCCACGTGGGCGTCCTCCAGGCCGGTGAGTGGTGCGTGGCCATCGAGCCCTTCGGCTGGTGGGTCACCGACCACGCGGTCGTGAGCAGGCTGTCGCGGGGCTGCGAGGTGCTGGCGGTCACCCGGCACGACTACGCCGCGGAGCACAGCTTCGAGTACGCGATCGACGGCACCGTCGTCATGGGCTACCGGTTACGGCACCCGCACGAGCGCTCCGGCACCGACCCCGACCGGCTCAACGACTTCATGCGCGAGCTGGGCATGGGGCTGGACGAACCGGTCGACGACACCGCATGGCACGCCGCCTGGGACGCCAACTACGAGACCGCCGTGCCCCGGGGCTTCGCGCTAGCGGCCAAGGTCACCGGGGTGCCGCTCACGCCGGCCCTGCTCGACCGCCCGATGCTCGTGGGGCCCATCGCGCCCGCCTGGTGACAGCGCCAAGCGGGCACGGGGCGCTCCTCCGGCCGTCGCGGAAACCCGGCGTCACAGGAACCGCCAGGAGCGGTCGCGTGCTCCGGTGTCGTCGGCGAGCACGATCTGGGCGCCCTGCGCGGTGGAGCCGCCGCTGACCCCCAGCACCCGGCCGCCGTTGGCGCACTGGATGCGGAAGCAGCCGTCGCCGGCGTACCGCAGCCGCCACCGGTGGTCGGCGGTGCCGTTGTCGGCCCACTGCAGCACGCGGGCCCCGGCCGCGGTGGACATGTTCTCCACGCCGAGCACCTTGCCGCTGTGGGAGTTGCGCAGGCGCAGGTAGCCACCGCTGTCGACGATCGCGGTCCACAGGTGGTCGGCGGTGCCGCTGTCGCCCCACTGGATCGCCGCCCCGCCGTCGGCGGTGGACATGTCGCGCACGCCGATCACCAGGCCGGTGGCCAGGTTCTGGATGCGGCGGGCGCCGTTCGGCACGAACCGCCACCGGTTGTCGGCCGAGCCGTTGTCGGGGTCCTGGACGGCCTGGGCGCCGTTCGCCGTGGAGCCGTTGAGGATGCCCAGCAGCTTGCCGCTGTTGACGTTGCGCAGCTTGTGCGAGCCGTCGCCGGCGTCCACGATCGTCCAGCGGTGGTCGGCGGTGCCGTTGTCGGCCCACTGCAGCACGCGCGCGTTGTCGGCGGTCGACATGTTCTCCACGCCGAGCACCTTGCCGCTGTTGATGTTGCGCAGGCGCACGGCGTCGCCGTCCACGACGAGCGCCCAGTCGTGGTCGGCGGTGCCGTTGTCGGTCCACTGGAGGGCGAGGCCGCCGTCGGCGGTGGACATGTCCTGGATGCCGAGGACGAGCCCGCCGGCCGCGTTGACCAGCCGGAAGCTCGCCGCCGCCGTCGCCGTCGTCCCGGTGTTCCAGTAGACGGTGTAGTTGTGCCCGTGGGCGTCGTAGAAGGGGCCCAGGCCGACGGTCGCGGAGTTGGCGGTGGCGGTGAAGGCCAGGGCCGAGGTGCTGGTCCGGGTGACGGAGGAGGCGTCCAGCGCGGGCAGGGCGGACAGCGCGGTGTTGCCGTAGTCGCCGGACAGGACGACCGGTCCGTACGTGATCGCCGCCACGTCCGGGTCGTCGTTGGCCGGCTTCATGACCACGCGCATGGGCAGCCGGACGGTGACGGTGTCGCCGGAGGTCCAGGAGCGGGTCAGGGTGGCGTACGTGCCGGGGTCGGCGGTGACGTCCTGCTGGTCGCCGTTGACGCTGATCGTGGCGCCGCTGGTCCAGCCCGGGATGCGGATCCGCATCGACCACGACCCGCCGGCGTCGCCGGTGACCCGCAGCGTCGTGGTGTCGCTCGCCGGATAGGACGTGGTCTGGGTGACCGTGATCCCCCGCTCGGTCCAGGTCAGCACCGACGGGGTGAACAGGTTCACCGTCAGCGTCGTGCCGTCGTGGAAGTAGACGGCCTCCATCAGCGCGGTGTTGACCTCAATGCCGGTGCCCTGGCAGCACCAGAACGAGTTGTAGTCGGTGCTGTACGTGCCGCCGCCCCACGCCGGGCCCACGCCGCGGCGGCCGCCCGGCCTGAGCGGGGTGAAGTAGGTGATGTGCCCGTGGCCGTCGGCCGGGTTCTGCGCGCCGAGCACGTGGTTGAGCAGCGCCTGCTCGTAGAAGTCCATGTACGCCGCCCGGTCGGGGCTGAGCGTCCACAGCTCGCGGGTCAGCTTGAGCATGTTGTAGGTGTTGCAGTGCTCGCAGGTGTCGTTGGCCAGGTGCGCGGCGATGGCGTTCGGGGCGCGGAAGTGCTCGGCCTGGCTGTTGCCGCCGATCGCGTACGTGTGCGCCCCGACGGTGATGTTCCAGGCGTTGACGGCGATGTCGCGGTAGCGGGTCGTGCCGGTCGCCTTGTACTCCCGTGCGGCGCCGACCCATTTGGGCACCTGGGTGTTGGCGTGCAGGCCGTTGAGCCGGTCCTGGTTCGCCGCGAGAGGGTCGAAGACGGCGGCGTGGTCGAAGCGCTGGGCCGCCCTCAGCCAGCGGGCGTCACCGGTCTGCTGGTAGACGTCGGTCAGGACGGCGTTCATGCCGCCGAACTCGGTGCCCAGCATGGCCTGCATCTGGGACGCGCTGAGCCGGCCGGTCCGCCAGTCGACCCAGCCGGCCAGCGCCAGCAGCACGTCGCGGGCCTGGGTGCTCTCGATGAGCCGCCACACGTCGAGCAGGCCCGCCATGGTCTTGTGGACGCAGTAGTACGGCACGTTGCCGTTGCTCAGCGTGCGGGCTTCCAGGGCGGTGAAGTCGGACTCGGGGAAGCCCGAGAGGTAGCCGGTGTTGAATCCGGCGGCGGCGTTGTTCGCCTGGCATCTGGCCAGCTCGGCCACCATGTGGTTCGCCTTGTCGCGGCAGGTGGTGTCGCCGAGCACCGCCCACGCCTGGGCCCACGCGGTCAGGAAGTGACCCTGCACGTGGGTGCGGAAGGGGAAGGACGGGGCGTCCCAGCCGCCGTTGGCCGCCGCGCCTGCGGTGGACAGGCGGTGGTTGGCGCGGAAGTTGTACAGCAGCCGATCGACGTCGACGAACCGCAGGTAGGACAGGGCGCGGTTCTGGTTGTCCAGCAGGCGCCCGGCGGTCAGCCGGACCTGGCCGAGCTCGAACGAGTGCGCCGACACGCCGATGTCGGGCCGGGTCGGCGGGACGGCGGCCTGCGCGGCGGGCGTACCGGTGGCCTGTCCCACGGCGGAGACGGCGACGGTGGCGCCGGCGGCCTGGAATAGCCGGCGCCGGCTGAGCGATGAGGGTGACACATCGGCTCCCTGAGAAATGCGACCTGGGGTGGCACATGCCCGGCTTGGAGTAGGGCCTTTGTTAGCGTTAACATTTTCGGCGGAAGCATCTCGACATCCGCTCTCGCGTCCATGCGGGGCATGTCTGGGGGTTCGTGGGGAGCTAACACGACCGGACGCTCGGCCGTCAAGAGGGCATTAAGTGCGGGAAATCCATCGAGGCCCCGGCCGGGGAATCAATCCGCGCCGCGCTCTTGACGATTCCGCCGTTCGCGTCGACACTCGTGCACACCTCTCCTTGCTCGGCCATTACCGAAATCCCCTGGTCAAGTGATGTTAACGCTAACAGCGCTTCGAAAGGGCCGTCGATGTCACGCGGAAGAGCACTCACCCTGTTCGTTTCCTTGTGCACCGCACTCGTCACCGTCGGGCTGGTCAACGCACCTCCCGCGGCCGCCGCGAACAGCGCCTACGTGTTCGCGTACTTCACCGAGACCCCGAACGGGAACGGCGCCGACTACGGGCTGCATCTCGCGGTCAGCCAGGACGGACTCAACTGGACCCCGCTCAACCAGAACAACCCGGTCGTCACCCCGACCGCCGGCACGCTCGGCCTGCGTGACCCGTTCATCCTGCGCAAACAGGACGGCACGTTCGTCATCCTCGCCACCGACCTCAACGGCACCGACTTCGGCCAGAACAACCAGTACCTGCACGTATGGGATTCGACGGACCTGCGAAACTTCACCGGCTACCGCCGCATCCGGATGCACAACCTGAACACCCACACCTGGGCGCCGACCGCCTTCTGGGACGCCTCCCGCGGCCAGTACGGCATCGTCTACTCCGCCAACAACGGCACCGACGTGTTCATGGTCAACTACACGTCCGACTTCCGCACCGTCAGCGCCGGCCAGGTGTACTTCAGCCCCGGCTTCCCCGTGCTCGACGGCGACGTCGTCGTGGACGGCTCGACCTTCTACCTGTACTACAAGAACCTGTCCAACGGCCTGCTGTACGGCGCGCGCTCCTCCACCGGCGCCCCCAACAGCTACACCACCTACACCAGCGGCCTGCGCCAGGGCAGCGGCATGGAGGCGCCGATGCTGGTCAGGAACAACGCCGGCACCGGCTGGTGGCTGTGGGGCGACTCCTACAGCCCGGTCAACAACGACTACTACGCCTGGTCCAGCTCGAACGTCGGCGGCGACTCCTGGACGGTCATGAACCAGCGCGCCTACACCCCGCCGCTCAACGCCAAGCACGGCTCGATCGCCGGGATCACCGCCTCCGAATACAACGGGCTGGTCTCCCGATGGGGGCTGCCGAACTGGACGCGGTTGAAGTCGTCCAACTTCCCCGACCGGTACGTCCGCCACGCCGACTACCTCGGCCGCATCGACCCCTACCCGTTCGACCCGTACCAGGACCAGCAGTGGCGCATGGTGCCCGGCCTGGCCGACGCGGCGGGCGTGTCGTTCGAGTCGGTCAACTTCCCCGGCCGCTACCTGCGCCACAGCAACTACGAGATCCGGCTCGACGCGAACGACGACACGGCGACGTTCCGCGCCGACGCGACCTTCTACCGGGTCGCCGGCCTCACCGACTCCGCGTGGTCGTCGTTCCGCTCGTACAACTTCCCCGACCGCTACCTGCGCCACTTCGACTACCTCCTGCGCATCGACCCGATCAGCACCGCGACCGACCGCGCCGACGCCACCTTCCGCGTCACCAGCTGAGGTCCGTCCCCTACCACCCGCCCCGGGCTCCTGGCCGAAGACCATCAGGGACTGTCCATGCCCGCCCTCTCCAGGCTGGTGTTCGTCCACGGTTTCCGGCACGGCTCCCGGTGCTGGAGCGAGGTCGGCTCATGCTCGGCACCACCGCCCTGACCCGCGACGGCTGGGGATCGGTGCGGCGGACGTACCTGGCGAGTGCCCGACCGCGTGGCCGACGTCGTCATTCCTCTCGGTTGAGCCCCCGCTCAGCTCGGTCCGGGCCGCCCCCGCCCGGACCCGCGAGTTCCGTGAGCCGGCGTTCGAGGAAGCGCCGTTCCGCGCCGTCGTCGGTGAGTTGCCTGGCGCGCCGGTAGGCGTCACGTGCCTCGTCGGTACGCCCGAGGCGGCGCAGGAGTTCGGCCCTGGTCGAGTGCAGGTAGCGGAAGTCGCCGAGACCGAGCCGGTCGACGATGCGGAGCCCGGCCTCGGGGCCTTCGGTCTCGGCGACGGCGATGGCGAGGTTGAGCTCCACGACGGGCGAGCCGGTCAGGTGGGCGAGCCGGCCGTACAGGGCCGCGATCTGCGCCCAGTCGCACGGCGTCTCGGCGTGCAGCGAGGCGATGGCGGCCTGCAGGACGTAGGGGCCGCGGCCGCCCAGGGCGAGCGCGCGGTCGAGCCGGGCGCGTCCGTCGGCGATCTGCCCGGCGTTCCACCGCGACCGGTTCTGATCGCCGAGCAGGACGAGCTCGCCGTCGCTGAACCGCGCCTCGCGACGGGAGTCGTGCAGGAGCATCATCGCCAGCAGCCCGTGCACCTCGGGGTCGTCCGGCAGCAGGTCGGCCAGCGCGCGCCCCAGCCAGATCGCCTCCGCCGCGAGCTCGTCGCGGCCGCCGTACCCCTCGTTGAGGATCAGGTAGACGACGGCGAGGACGGCGTCGAGCCGCTCGCGGAGCAGGTGGGCCGGTGGCACGCGGAACGGGATGCCCGCTGCCTTGATCTTGCGTTTGGCCCGTACCAGCCGCTGCGCCATGGTGCGCTCCGGCACCAGGAAGGCGCGGGCGATCTCGTCGGTGGTGAGCCCGCCGAGGGTGCGCAGGGTGAGCGCCACCTGCGCCTCGATCGCGAGCGCCGGATGGCAGCAGGTGAAGATGAGTTCCAGGCGCTCGTCGGGAAACGTCGTGGTGTTCATCGGCACCTCCGCGCGGTCGCCGGCGACGAGCAGGCCGTATTCGGCGGTGAGCACCTGGTCGCGCCGGACGCGGTCGGTGGCCCGGTTGCGGGCCGTCCGCATCAGCCAGGCGCGCGGGTTGCCGGGGACGCCGTCACGTGGCCACCGGTCGGCGGCGATGGCGAACGCCTCCTGCGCGGCCTCCTCGGCGACGTCGAAGTCGCCGAGGAAGCCGATGAGGGTGGCCAGGACCCGGCCCCATTCCTCGCGGAAGACCTGTTCGAGCGTCATTTCCGGCACCCGCCCGCGGCCACCCTCATCGCGACGGGCGGGCCGTCGATCGTCAGGGCGCCTCCTTCGACCAGTACGCCTCAGACGGACGGATCTCGATGGCCCCGCCATGGCGTGCCGCGGGGTGGCGGGCGGCCAATTCGATGGCCGCGTCGAGATTGTCGGCCTCGAGGATGAACCAGCCGCCGACGGCCTCCTTCATCCCGGCGAACGGGCCGTCGGTCGTCAGGGTCCTGCCGCCTTCGACGCGCACGGTGGTCGCGTTCTCGGGCAGGCCCATCGGCACTCCGGGCGTGACGCCCGGCGTCCTGCCGATCGCCTCGTAGTCGGCGTACACCTGCTTCCGCTCCTCCTCGGACAGCTCCGCCTGCCCCTCCAGCGCGGCGCCCTGAAAGATCAGCATGACGTACTTCATCGTTTCCTCCTCATTGCCACCGGCTTGGTCACGCAGTAAGACGAACGGCGAGCCGGGGAATCGACAGGTGGCTCCGATAAAGTTTCCGGCATCTGTGACGCGCCGGGTCAGGTGAGCGCGGCGGTCGCGGCACGCAGGTCGTCGAGGGACTGGCGGGCCAGGCCGGCGAGCGCCTGCCGGCCGGCACCTGGACGTCCCCGCCGTGAGCATCCCCGCCGAACGAGCCGCGGACCACTTCGAGGGCTTCCCGTTCAGCACGCCGAGCCCCTGAATGCATCCCCGTTTGAGGGTACGGAGCGTTGAAGGCCGCGAAGTCGAGGTGAAAGTTTATACCGAAGGTTCAACGATACCGTTGAGGTCATGGACATCAAGGACATCGCCCGTCCACTCGACGGCGCGGGCGTCTCGGCGTTCCTCCGGTCGCTGCCCGCCCGTCCCCTGCTGCTCGGCCTCGGCGAGGCCAGGCACTTCGTGGCCGAACTGGGCGAGCTGCGCAACGAGCTCTTCCGGCATCTGGTCGAGCACGAGGGCTACCGGTCGTTCGCCATCGAGAGCGACTGCCTCAGGGGCCTCGTCGTGGACGACTACGTCACGACGGGCGCGGGCACGCTCGACGACGCCATGGAACGCGGCTTCAGCCACAACTTCGGCACCTCGCCGGCCAACCGCGAGCTCGTCCGCTGGATGCGGGCGTACAACGAGCGGCATGACGACAAGCTCCGGTTCTTCGGGTTCGACGGCCCGATGGAGTACTGGGCGGAGAGTCCGCGCCAGGCGCTCACCGGCCTGTACGACCTGCTCGACGGCCCGCTCCCCCGCGCCGTCGTGAGCAGGGAGACCCTCGACACGCTGCTGGGCCCGGACGACCGGTGGTCGAACGAGGCCACGGCCAGGGACCCGTCCCAGTCGATCGGCCGGTCCGAGGAGGCCGAGCGGCTGCGGCTGATCGCCGACGACCTGGTGGCGCTGTTCGACACGCAGGCTCCGGGGCTGGGCGCGAAGGACAGGGAGCGGGCGGCGCTGTACGCGCGCACCGCCGTCGGCCTGCTCCGCTTCCACTACTGGCTGGCCGACGCGTCGCCGGAGCGGTGGACCCGGCTGTCGGCCCTGCGGGACGCGATGATGGCCGCCAACCTGCGTGCCGTCGCCGAGCGGGGTCCGGCCCTGGTCTTCAGCCACAACCTCCACCTGCAGCGGCACAAGAGCCTCATGGCGTTCGGCGACGAGCAGCTGGAGTGGTGGAGCGCGGGGGCGATCGCCGCGACGCACCTGGGCGACCGGTACGCCCTCCTCGCCACGGCCCACGGCACGATCGGCGACGACGCCCCGCCGGCGGACACCGTCGAGGGCGTCCTGTCCGCGCTCCCGTGGGACCACTCCATCGTCGACGCCCGCCGCCTGGCCGAGGCGGGCCGGGAGCTCACCCCACGCGTCTCCCACGATTTCGCCTATTTCCCGCTGGACCCGGCCCAGCTCGGCAGGATCGACGGCATCGCGTTCCTCAAGCAGGTCGTCAAGCCCGATTGACAAGGCGGGTGGGTCACGCTCCCCGCCGGCGGTGCGCGAGACGCCCACCCGCGAACCGGCGGGCGGGGCGTTTCCGGCCGCGCGTGCGGTGGGACAGACCTCGCATGGGTGACATGTGGGACGTGGCCATCGTGGGAGCGGGTCCGGCGGGCTCGGCGGCGGCGCTGCGGGCCGCGCAACTACGCCCGGACCTGCGCGTACTCCTGCTCGACAGGGCCGGCTTCCCCCGTGACAAGGCGTGCGGCGACGGCATCGCCGCCCACGGGCGCGACGAGCTGGCCCTGCTGGGGCTGCCCGCGCTCATCGACGACTACCGGCCGACGTCCCGCCTGACCGTGGTCTCGCCGGGCGGGGTGCGGGTCTCCGCCGAGGCGGCGCGGCCCAATCACGTGGTGCCGCGCCGCGTGTTCGACGCCCGCCTGGTGGCCGCCGCGCGGGCCAGGGGCGTCGAGGTACGCCGCCACCGTGTCAGGGATCTCGCCTTCGACGGGTCCGGGGTGGTCATCGACGGGCGGCTGCGGGCCCGTACGGTGGTGGCCGCCGACGGGGCCGGCTCGGTCGTGCGCCGCCTGATCGGCCTGGCCGCCGCCGATGAGCGGCACACCGCCATCGCCGTACGCGGCTACGCCGACGTGCCCGATGACGACGATGTCCAGCTCATCGCCATGCAGAAGGCGGGCTGGCCGGCCTACGCGTGGTCGTTCCCCATCGGCGACGGCACCGCGAACGTCGGCTTCGGCATGCTGCTGCCCCGGCTGCGCGCGGCGGGGGCGCCCGGACGCCAGGTGCTGCACGGCAGGCTCGCCGAACTGCTGCCCGACCGGCCCGCCCGGGATCTGCGCGCCCACCACCTGCCGCTCTCGACCGGCCGGCCGGTGCCCGGCGTCGGGCGGGTGCTGCTGGCCGGTGACGCCGCGGGGCTGATCAACCCGCTCACCGGCGAGGGCATCTACTATGCGCTGCTGTCCGGGCGGCTGGCGGCCGAGGCGGCGGTGGAGTCGCGAGGCGATCCGCTGGCGCTGTACCGGGGCAAGCTGCGCGAGGCGCTCGGACGGCACCTGCGCACGACCGACGTGCTGGCCCGGCTGGCGCAGTCCCCCGGGTTCATCGACGCGGCTATCGAGACCGCCGTGCACCGCAAGGAGGTGTTCGACCTGCTGGTGGAGGTGGGGCTCGGGGCCGGGACGGTGCCCGCGCCGCTCGCGCTGGCCGTGGGGACGCGGTGGCTGCGCGCCTCCCTGCGCGCCGGACGGTGAGAGCGACACGGGGCACGGCGCCAGGCGGGCCACGCCGCGGGCCGGGCACGGCGCCGGGCCGATCACGCGATGAGCGAGGTGCCGCCGCCGACCAGGAGGATCACGTCCACGGCCGCCACCCCGACGGCGGTGACGAACGGCACCCGCGAGGACCGGGCCGCCAGGAGCAGCCCCGCGGCCGCGAGGGCCGAGGCGGCGGCCAGGGCGACCCACCCCGCCACGCCGGGGGCTCCCGCGGGGCCGAAGACGAGCAGGCAGGTGGCGGCCAGCAGCGGCACGGGGACCAGCAGCCGTACGCGAGCGGCCCCCATGCGCTGTGGCCAGCCGCGCACGCCGGTGCGCAGGTCGCCCGCGATGTCCGGCAGCACGTTGGCCAGGTGCGCGCCCACGCTGAGCAGCGCGGCGGCCAGGACCGCCCACCACGCGGGCCACGGCTCGCCGGGCAGCCCCAGGGTCACGAATGCCGGCAGCACGCCGAACCCCACGGCGTACGGCGCCCACGACAGGAGCGTCGCCTTCAGCCCGAGGTCGTACCCCCAGGCGGCCAGCACCCCGACGAGGTGCAGCGCCCCCGCCAGCCACCCGGAGGCCAGCGACAGCGGCACGCAGCAGGCCAGCGCCACCAGGGCGGCGATCCGGACGGCCCGCGCGCTCACCGCGCCCCCCGCGACGGGCTTGCCCGCGCGCCCGGCCGCCGCGTCCCGCTCGGCGTCGACGGCGTCGTTGCACCAGCCGATCGACAGCTGCCCGGCCAGCACGGCCGCGCCCGCCAGCACGCACCCGGCCGCGTCGCGTCCCGTGGCCACGGCCAGCGCGGTGACCAGGGCGGTCACGGCCACGGTCGGGCCGGGATGGCACGCGCGCGCCAGCCCGGCGGCCGTCCGCCCTGGCCCGGCGCGCACGCCGGCGGGGGCCACGGGATCGGGGTCAGTCACATGATGATCGTAGGTCGGACGGTCGCCGCCGAGAATTCCCGCGCCCCGCGCATGGCTTAAATGACCATGTGAACGGGAAACGTGCGGGGAGTGAGAGTTGTCGGCTGCCGAGGGAGCGCTGCATGACCCGTATCGCCGCAGTCCGTTGTGCGCTCCCCCCTCACCGCTACCCGCAGTCCGAGCTCACCGACATGGCGGCCCGCCTGTGTCTGCCGGAGAACGCCGACCGGCGCCTGCTCGACCGCCTGCACCGCAGCGCCCGGGTGGAACACCGCAATCTCGCCCTGCCCATCGAGCAGTACGAGAAGCTCAACGGCTTCGGCGCCGCCAACGACGCCTTCATCTCGGTCGCCGTGGACCTGGGGCTCGAAAGTGTGAAGGCGGCCCTGGACGCGGCCGAGCTGGAGCCGACCGACGTGGACATGATCATGTTCACGTCGGTGACCGGCGTCGCCGCGCCCTCGATCGACGCGCGGCTGGCGGCGGCGCTCGGCCTGCGGCCCGACGTCAAGCGGCTGCCCGTCTTCGGCCTGGGCTGCGTGGCCGGGGCGGCTGGCATCGCGAGGGTCCACGACTACCTGCGCGGCTGGCCCGGCCATGTGGCCGTGCTGCTGTCGGTCGAATTATGTTCGCTCACCCTGCAGCGGGGCGACTCCTCCCCCGCGAACCTGGTGGCCGGCGCGCTGTTCGGTGACGGCGCGGCCGCCGTGGTGGCCTGCGGCGGCGAACGCGAGGCGACCGGTCCCACCGTGGTGGCCACGCGCAGCCACCTCTACCCGGGCTCCGAGCACGTCATGGGCTGGCAGGTGGGTGACACCGGGTTCCGGGTGATGCTGGACGCGAGCGTCCCCGACGTCGTGCGGCGGCACCTGGCCGACGACGTGCACGGCTTCCTGGCCGACCACGGCGTGACGGCCGGGGAGGTGACGGCGTGGGTGTGCCATCCCGGCGGGCCGAAGGTGCTCGAAGCCGTGTCGGACGTGCTCGACCTGCCCGCGGGCGCGCTCGACGTCACGTGGCGCTCGCTGGCGGCCAACGGCAACCTGTCCTCGGCCTCGGTCCTGCAGGTGCTCGGTGACACCCTCACCACCCGGCCGCCCGAACCGGGGACCTGGGGAGTGATCATCGCCATGGGGCCGGGCTTCTGCTCCGAACTCGTCCTGATTCGCTGGTGACCGCCTCATGACCTGGTATCTCGTGCTCGTCGTCCTCGTCGGCCTGGAACGCGTGGCCGAGCTGGTCGTCGCCCGGCGCAACGCCGCGTGGAGCATGGCGCGCGGCGGTGTCGTGACCGGTCAGGGCCACTATCCGTGGATGGTGGCCCTGCACACCGGGCTGCTGGTGTGCGCGCCGCTGGAGGCGGCGCTGGCCGGGCGGCCCTTCGTGCCCGGGCTGGGCTGGCCGATGCTCGCCCTCGTCGTGGCGGCCCAGGGCCTGCGGTGGTGGTGCATCGCCTCGCTCGGGCCGCGCTGGAACACGCAGGTGATCGTGGTGCCCGGCCTGCCGCTGGTGACGCGCGGCCCTTACCGGTTCCGGTGGCTGCGCCACCCCAACTACGTGGCGGTGGCGGTGGAGGGGCTCGCGCTGCCGCTGGTGCACACGGCCTGGGTGACCGCGCTGGCGTTCACGGTGCTCAACGCCGCGCTCATGGTCGTGCGGATCCGATGCGAGAACGCCGCCCTGGCCCTCGCCTCGGACGGGTGACGGCGTGATCGACGTGCTCGTCGCGGGCGGCGGCCCGGCGGGGCTGGCGACGGCCGTGCACGCCGCCCTGGCGGGCATGGAGGCGGTCGTCGTCGAGCCGCGCGCCGGGCCCGTGGACAAGGCGTGCGGCGAGGGCGTCATGCCGGGCGGGGTGGCGGCGCTGGAGGCGATGGGGGTGGAGGTCGAGGGGCACGCGTTCCAGGGCATCCGCTACCTCGACGGCCGGCGCGAGGTGCGGGCCGCCTTCTCCGCCGCCCCGGGGCTGGGCGTACGCCGCACGCGGCTGCATGCGGCGCTCGCGCGGCGGGCCGCCGAGCTGGGCGTCAAGACCGTCACCGGCAAGATCACCCGCGTCGAGCAGGACCGCGACGGCGTGCGGGCCGCCGGGCTGCGGGCCCGCTGGCTGGTGGCCGCCGACGGGCTGCACTCGCCGCTGCGCCGCTCCCTGGGCCTCGACCGGCCCGCGCGCGGACCCCGCAGATATGGCCAGCGCAGGCACTACAGGATGGCGCCGTGGACGGACTTCGTCGAGGTCCACTGGTCCGGCGCCGGCGAGGCGTACGTCACGCCCGTCGCCGCTGACCTGATCGGCGTCGCGATACTCAGCTCGGTGCGGCGCGGCTACGACGAGCACCTGCGCGGCTTCCCCGCCCTGAGCCGCCGCCTGCGCGGCCCGGCCGTCACCCCGGTGCTCGGGGCCGGCCCGCTGCGGCAGGCGGCGCGCGCCCGCCGCGCGGGGCGCGTCCTGCTGGTCGGGGATGCCGCCGGCTACGTGGACGCGCTCACCGGCGAGGGCGTCTCGCTGGCCGTGCGCTCGGCCGAACTCCTGGTCAGGTGCCTGGCCGAGGACCGGCCCGAGGACTACGACGGCGCGTGGCTGCGGCTGTCCCGCGCGCACCGGCTGCTGACGGGCGCGCTGGTGCAGGTCGCCCGCCGCCCTGGCACGGCGCGGCTCGTGGTGCCCGCCGCCCGCCGCCTGCCCGGCCTGTTCGCGGGCGTCGTCAGGATCCTCGCCTGACGCTCCGCGTGCCACGTCCTCGAAGCGGCTCGTGCCCGGCCCGAGCCGCGTTCCCGAAAGTGCCTCGTGCCCGGCTCGAGACCGACTTGCGGGCGTCGCTCCCGCACTGCTTCACTTTCCGCCCATGACCGCCGTTGATGACCTGATCCGCCCCGGCCGTTACCCGCGTTCGTCCGGCTACGACCCGCGCTGGCTGCTCGATCTGGACATGGGGCCCAACCCGTTGTGGCTGCTGGAGGATCTGGCCCGCGACCTCGACCTGCGGCCCGGCATGCGGGTGCTCGACCTGGGGTCCGGCAAGGGCGCGACGTCGGTGTTCCTGGCCAGGGAGTTCGGCGTTCAGGTGGTGGCGGCCGACTGGTGGATCTCCGTGGAGGAGGCGGGCGCGGTCTTCGCCGAGGCCGGCGTCGCCGGCCAGGTGGAGGCGGTACGCGCGGAGGCGCACGCGCTGCCGTTCGAGAGCGAGAGCTTCGACGCCATCGTGAGCATCGACGCGTTCGAGTACTTCGGCACCGGCGACCACTACCTGCCGTACCTGGCGCGGTTCCTGCGCCCGGGCGGCCAGGTCGGCGTCGCCACCCCGGGCATGACGCGCGAGGTGCGCGATCTCGGGGAGATCCCGGCGCACGTGAAGAAGGTGGTCGGCTGGGAGGCCATCGCCTGGCACACCGCTGACTGGTGGCGCTTCCAGTGGGAGATCACCGAGCAGGTCACGGTCACCTCCGCCCGCCTGCAGGAGGACGGGTGGCGCGACTGGCTGCTGTGGACCCACGCCGCGGTCGAGCATCGGCCCGCGACCGCCGCGGCCCAGCAGCCCGTGCTGGACATGCTCACCGCCGACCGGGGGGAGTTCCTGTCGTTCGCCCTGGTCGCGGCGCGCAAGCGGTGACCGGGTGGGGTGAGGTGGGGCTCGCCGTGCTGCGTGCCGCCGCCTCGGACGCGCCGGGCCAGGCCGGTGTCTATTTCTTCCTCGGCGAGCGCGGCGACGTCCTCTACGTGGGCAAGGCCGGCAACCTGCGGCAGCGTCTTCGCCAGCACGCGAGATCCGGCCCTCCCGAGTCGCGGCTGCATCAGCGCTACGACCTCGTTCGCCGGGTGGTGTGGGAGATCGCCGCCGACGAGGAGGCCGCGGTCTGGCGCGAAGCGGATCTGATCTTCGCGCTTCGCCCGCCGTTCAACGCCAACACGGGCCTGCGCGCGGCCGACCCGGTCGGGCAGGACGCGCGGGTCCCGTACATCGTGGTGGCCGAGGCGGAGGGGACGCTCAGCCTCACCCTGGAGCCCGTCGTTCCCCGGCTCGGGCGGGCCTACGGGTGCTTCCCTCACCTCGGCAAGGGGGTGGCGTCCCGGCTGGGGACGGCGTGCAGCGACGGCTACCCCGCCCTCCTGCGCCTGCTGTGGGCCGCCACGGGCCGGGGCGACCGGATGCCGGCCTCGATCACCAAGCCGGCGCCCCCGTCGTTCACGGTGGCGGCGCCGCCGGACGTTCGCGACGGCCTGCACCGGTTCCTCTCGGGGACGCGGTCCCGGCTGGCCGACGAGCTGCTGGACGCCGCCTCCCACCGGCCGGCGTACATGTGGCCGGCGCTGCGCCGCGACAAGGAGGCGGCGCTCCTGTTCTTCGCCGCGGGGCCGCGGCTCGTGCGCGCGCGCCGGCTGCGCCACCAGGTGCGCGCACGGGTCCTCGACGCCGAGACGTACCGGAGCCTGGTCGTGGCCGAGATCAGGCCTCTGATCGGTGACGACGGCGAGGCGGCACCTGCGTAGCGGCCGCCGTCCCCGGCGGGCGAGCTCGCCCGCCGGGGACGGCGCGGTCGCGGCTCAGCTCAGGCCGGCGTCCAGCGCGCTGGTCAGGACGCCGGGGTCGCCCGACATCTCCCAGATCATCGCGCCGAGCAGGTTCTTGCTCTTCAGCCACGCGGTCTTCTTGCCGATCGACCATGCGTCGTCGATGGTCCACCATTGTCCGTTGCCGCCGGTGTAGCAGTAGGTGGCCACGGCCTGCTCGTCGTGCCTGATCGTGCACCCGGGCACCATGGCCAGCAGGTTGCTGTAGCCGCGGGTGCCGGCCTCCTCCTGGAACTGGCCGGGTGCGGCGCCGCCCGCCGACTGCCATTCGCCGTACGCGCCGCCGTCGGCGACGTTCTGCCAGCCGCGCCCGTAGTAGGCCAGGCCGATGGTGAGCTTGCGCGGGTTCACCCCCGCCCGCAGGTAGACGTCGACCGCCTTCTCGACGCTGAAGTCGGGGTCGTACGGGCTGTCGGTGTCGAGGTGGAGGTTGCCCTGGTGGCCGGTGCGGTTGGGCTCCCAGGAGTTGTCGCTGCCCGCGCCGTGGAAGTCGTACCCCTGGATGTTGAAGATGTCGAGGTGCTTGGCGACCTCGGGCAGGTCCCAGCCGGCGTCGATCTTGGCGGGGTCGGCGGGGGTGAAGGCGGTCAGCAGGTAGCGCTCGCCGGTCTCGGCCGTCAGCGCGTCGAGCTGGCGGCGGAACTCGGCGATCAGCAGCGTGTTGTTGGCCTTGTCCTCGGGGCGGACGTGGTTGCCCGGGTGGCCTTCGGCGCCCGGCCACTCCCAGTCCAGGTCGATGCCGTCGAAGATGCCCGCGGCCGTGCCGGGGCCGCCCGCGCCGTTGTAGTCGGGCAGGTTGCCCTTGATGTAGGTGTCGATGCAGGAGCTGACGAACTTCTTGCGGGAGGCGTCGGTGAGCGCCACGTCGGAGAAGTACTTGGAGTAGGTCCAGCCGCCCAGCGAGATCAGCACCTTCAGGTGCGGGTGCTTGGCCTTGAGCTTCTTGAGCTGGTTGAAGTTGCCGCGCAGCTTCTCCCAGCCGGTGTCCGCCACGCCGTCGACCGACTGCGCGGCGCTGAAGGGCCTGCCGTAGTCGGCTTCGGCGTCGCCGGCCCCGTCCCCCTGGGAGGGGTCCTGCGGGTTCTGGGTCGTGCCCTTGGTGACGCCCTGCAGGCAGGTCAGGTTGACCGGGTCGATGTTGCCGAAGGCGTAGTTGATGTGGGTCAGCTTGGCGGCCGCGCCGGTGGTGTCGAGGTTCTTGACGAAGTACTGCCTGCCGTAGATGCCCCACTGGACGAAGTAGCCGACGCGGGCGTAGCCGTTCTCGACGACGTCGGAGGTGGTCACCTCCACGGCGGAGCTGTGCGGCGAGAGGTTGTCGTACGCGTCGCGCGCCCTGACGGTGAAGGAGTAGGTGGTCGAGGGCGACAGCCCGCTGACCGTCGCGGTGGTGCCCGTCACGGTGGTGGCCCGCGTGGATCCCGCGTAGACGTCGTAGCCGGCGACGCTGGTGTTGTCGGTGGAGGCGTTCCAGGCGAGCGTCACGGTGGAGGCCGACGTGCCGGTGCTGCGCAGCCCGCCCGGCGTGCTGGGGGGCTCGGTGTCGTCGGCGGGGTCGTTGGTACGCACGGTCACCGCGTTGCTGGCCGCCGACAGGGTGCCCTTGCGGTCCCTGGCCTTGACGGTGAAGGTGTAGGAGGTGTCCGGCGACAGGCCCGTCACGGTGGCGGAGGTGCCGGTGACCGAGGCGGCCGCGGACGCGCCGTTGTAGACCTCGTACCCGGTGATCGGCAGGCTGCCGGGGGTGGCGGCGTCCCAGGCCAGCGAGATGGTGCGGGTCGTCTTGACCGGCGAGCGCAGGCCGGACGGGGCGCCTGGCGGCTGGTCGGGTGAGCCGTCGCAGTTGACGTCGTTGATACGGCAGGCGGTGGGCTCGGCTCCCGCCGTACTGACGGTGAAGGACGGGCTGTAGGGCTCGGTGCTGCCGCCCGCCGCCACGGTGTCGTTGTAGTGGGCGGGGGTGAGGGTGACCGTGCGGCCGCTCTGGCTGAGGCTGCCGTGCTCGGCGTTGCTCGCGGTCACGCCCTGGGGCAGGTCGAAGACGATGCTCCAGCCGTCGAGGACGGTGGTGCTGTTGTTCCTGACCACGAACGTCGCCGAGGTGCCGGAGATCACGTACTCGGCGGCGACCGGGGGCGGCGGTGGCGGGTCGTCGCCGCTGCCGTCACAGTTGGCGCGGTTGATGGTGCAGGTCACCGGCTGGGCGGCGGCGCTGAGGGTGAAGGCCGGGCTGTAGGGCTCGGTGTCGTCGCCCGCGGCGACGGTGTTGATGTAGAAGGCGGGGGTCAGGGTGACCTTCGTGCCGTTCTGGGCGAGGGTGGCGTGCTGGGGGTTGCTCGCGGTGACACCGGAGGGCAGCTCGAAGGTGATCGACCACCCGGAGACGGCGGTGGTGCCGGGGTTGCTGACCACGAACGTACCGGTGGTGCCGCTCAGGCCGAAGGTCGCCACCAGACGGGCGGCGGCGCTGGCGGGGGCGGCGGCGAGAGCCATCATGAGGGCGATGGGTAAGAGGATGAGGGCGTATCTGCGCATGTCGGAACCCTTCTATTTAGGAAAGTTTCCTAAATATTTACGCGGATCGTAAGCCAGGAACCCGTGCGCGGCAAGCCCCGATCCCTCACCGGGACGATCGCGGGCGCACCCTTTCGCGCGACGGCTGCTCGCGCGCGAGGAGCGCGCCGAGGGTGGCTGCGAGGAGGGGCAGTCCGGCGACGATGGCCGCGATCGCGGGCCAGGGCGTCTCGAACGGCACCCGCACCGGTTCTTCCCATGCGGTCCTCACCGTCAGCGGCCACAGCAGCAGGATCCCGATGGGGCACCCGGCGACCGCGCCGAGGACCGCTCCGCACAGAGCGGTCACACCCGCCCTGGAGGCGCAGAACCACCGGAAGGCCGCACCCGATCCGTTACCGGCCCGCCGCAGGACGCGGGCCTGGCGTGCGTTCGCGCCCTTGCCGAAGCCGGTCGACAGCGCGCACGCGAGGGCGAGGAGGAGCGCCCCCGCGACGATGAGCAGCCACCAGGTCGAAGCCCGGAAGCCCCGCTCGACGTAGATCTTCGCGACCTCGTCGTCCAGCCGGGCGTCGATGCGCTCCCGCTCCTGCTCCGTGACCCGGTGGAGGGTGGGGTCGACGATCAGCTCGTCGAGCTGGAGCCGGTAGCCGAGGTCGCGGACCATCTTCGAGGGGACGAAGATCGTCTCCATGTGCGGGTCGGCGGTCCTGGCGATGACGGCCGGGACGGTCTTCGTCTCCAGGATCTCGTCGTCCTCGTGGATCTTGTAGGAGAGGCCGATCGAGTCCACCTTCACGTCGGCTGACGTGATCACCACGGCCGTTTCCTCGTCGTACGGCGTCGACTGATCGCCCGTGAGGTAACGCAGCAGCCTTTCGTCGCCGATGGCCTGCTGCCAGTAAACGGCCTCCTCCGGTGTCCTGACGTTCTCCGCACGCGCGGTGAAGGGTCGGGATTCGTCCATGGGGAGCTCGCTCCGGGCGATCGGCACCCCGGGTAATTCCCGCTCGATCGCCGCTCGCACGGTGGCCGCGTCCGCCGCCGAGAAAGGCTCCCCGAGAAATGTGTCCGGCTCGGCCAATAAGGTGCCCGGCCGGGCCCGGGGCAGATATTCGGCCCTGCTCTGCGTCGTTTCGCCGACCGCGATGACCGTCACCACGACGCCGAGGGCCGTCACCATCATCGCCAGCGTGATCGCGAGCACCGCCCGCAGCCGCCGATGGGCCAGGTCACGGGCCGCCAGGCGGAATCCACGGAGATCGCTGAACCTCTGGGCTTGACCCTGCCCCTGGGGCGGGGTTTCACGATGTTCCCCATGAACACCAACGCACTGCGTACCGTCGAAGCCCGGATCCGCGAGCAGGCCGCCGCCTTCTGCGCGTCCGGCAACGTGCCCGGATTCGTCGCCGGCGTCCACCACGCCGGCGAGCAGATCGTCGTCGCCCACGGCACCGCGAACGTCGCCACCGGCGCACCGATGCTCGACGACACCGGATTCCTCTTCGGCTCCGTCACCAAGGTCATGACCACCACGCTGGTCCTGCAGCAGGCCGACCGCGGGCTGCTGGACCTCGACACCCCGGTGGTGACGTACCTTCCCGAGTTCGCCCTGGCCGAGGCGGGCGCGGCGGACAAGATCCTGGTCCGGCACCTGGTCTCCCACACCAACGGCATCGACGCCGACCTGTACTTCCCCGACGCCAGGGGCCGCGACGCCCTGAAGGCCTACGTCACCGGCCTCGCGAGCACCTGCGGCACCCTGTTCGAGCCGGGCGAGCAGCTCAGCTACTCCAACGGCGGCATGATCGTCGCGGGCCGCCTGCTGGAGGCGGTCACCGGCGTCCCCTTCAACGACCTGCTCGAACGCGAGGTCTACGGCCCCGTCGGCATGATCCATTCCAGCACCTCGGCCGAGCAGGCCATCCTGCGCAGCACGGCCGTCGGCCACTTCCCGGACCCCGAAACCATGGCGGCCAGGCCCACCGGCATGTTCACGCTGCCCGACACCTGGGGACCGGCCGGCGGCACGCCGATCGGCACCGTCGCCGACCTGCTGGCCTTCGGGCGCACCCACCTCGCGGGCGGCGTGTCCCCCTCCGGCACGCGCGTCCTGTCGGCCGCGTCCACCGCGTCGATGCGGCAGGTCTCGTACGACATGGCGACCCCGAACGTCCCGCCGATGGGCCTGGGCTGGGTGCGATACCCGTTCGGCGACACGACCGTCCTGGCCATGTCGGGCGCCTCACCCGGCGGCGTGTCCCTCCTGTGCGTCGTCCCCGACCACGACCTGGTCTTCGCCGCCTACGGCAACACGCCGGACGCCCTCATGCTGCAGGACCAGATCCTGCGGTGGCTCCTGAGCGACCATCTCGGCGTGCCGATCCCCGCCCTGATCACCGAGGTGGAGCAGGACGTCGACCTCACCCCGTACGTGGGCACCTACCGCTCCGACCAGCTCCGCGTCGACGTCAGCGTCGTCGACGGACAGCTCGAGGAGCGGACGACCTACGAACCGGCCGACGCGTCGCAGGAGCGGATCTTCACCGAGTTCGCCGGCGGCACGACGTCCGCCCCGCCGCAGCGCTACACGGCGATCCGGCCCGGCCTCTTCGCGCCCGCCGGATATCCGCTGGAGACGTTCGACGGATACCTGCGGCTGCTGCTCGTCTCCTACCACGACGTGCGCGACGGCCGGGCGCGCTTCCGCAACGGCGGCGGCCGCCTGACCCGGCGGGCCTGACCAGCACGTGCAAGGATATCCAGCATGATCACGATCGGCCGGCTCGCGGACTACGCCGGGGTGAGCGTCAAGACCATCCGCCACTACCACGAACGCGGCCTGCTCCCCGAGCCCGGCCGCGATCCCTCCGGCTACCGGCGCTACACCGCGCAGGATGCCATCGACCTCATCAAGATCAGGACCCTGGCCGAGGCGGGCGTGCCACTGGCCCGCGTCAAGGAGCTCCTCGACACCAGCCCCGAGGCCCTCACGGCGGCCATCGCCGAGATCGACCGCGCCCTCCAGGAACGCATCGCGCAGCTGGGGCGAACCCGCGAGCACCTGGCACAGCTGCGCGGCGGCGACCGGCTCTTCGTCTCCCCCGAGGTCGCCGCCTATCTCGACGAGCTGCGAGACCTCGGCGTCAGCGAGCGCCAGATACACCTGGAACGCGACGGCTGGATCCTGATGCACACCGCCTCGCGCGAGGACGCCTCCCTGTGGATCGCCGAGAAGCGCGAGCTCATGACCGATCCGGAGTTCCGCGCGCTCTATCTCGACCACGACGCCGCCTACGACTGGTCGCCGGACGATCCCCGGCTCCCCGCCCTGGCGGACCGTACCCGGAAGTGGTTCGCGGGCCACCGCCTCGGTTCAGAGACCCGCCCCGTCCACAATCCGGCCATCGCGCGGTTGGCGCAGCGGTCCCAGCCGGGGGCGTCGTCCCCGGCGTGGGAGCGCCTGGCCCGGCTCGTGGAGGGTTGACGTCCTGACATCCGCCGGTCCGCGACCGCGTGTCACCGACGAGACCGGGCCACGCCCATGACGGTTTCGTCGAACGCGGGCAGTGGCTTGATCAGCGGGTTGAGGATCTCCGCGGCTTCCCGCGTGGTGATGACGTCGGCCGGGTCGAGTTCGATGATCTCGGCTTCACCGGGGTCGACCTCCCAGACGTCCTCGCCGATGAGCCGGCCGCGATCGTCGTAGGGCCAGACCATCTCCTCGCGTGCCTTGTAGATGTGCATGGCGTTCTCGTCGTCGGTGTACTTGACGCACTCGACGGTCTCGGACCAGGTGCGGTACAGGTTGCGAATCGCGTCCTGCCCCTCCAGGGTCGTGTTGATGCCCAGGGCGTGGAAGTGGTAGACGGGATCTTCCACCATCATGTCGGGTGCGAAGATCTCCTCATAGCGTCCGGCGATCTCCAGGTAGCGGTTTCCGCCCGCGCTGTCGGGCGGCTTCACGAGACCCTGGTGACCGCGGGAGGTTTCCAGGTGCCGTCGATGGCGCCCTGTTGGGGCCAGTACATGCGGAGCATCAGGGTGAAGTCGCCGATCGGGGCGGGTAGCCAGTTGGCCTGGCCGCCCGCGGGCGGGTCGTGCTGGATGGACAGATCCACCGACCCGTCCGCGTTGGCGACCGGCGTGGTCGTGTGCCCGATCTCGTACCGGTCGATGGGGTTTTCGATCAGGAATCCTTGGGCGTCGTAGATCGTGATCGACCAGAACGCGCTGGCCGGCGGAGTCCGGCCGGGTGCGAAGTGGATGGCGTACTGGTGGGCGCCGTTAAGCTGCCGCTTCCCGCCGTCGACGAAGGTCAGCGGGTAGATGGCGTCCTGGGGCAGGTTGGCGCCCAGGCCCTGCCAGGCGGTGGCCGCGCGCCGGAGATAGTCGGTGCCGTAGCTGCCCAGATCGGCGGCGTACCGCCAGCCGTTGACGTCCTCGCCCAGCGCGGCGACGCCCGCCTTGATCTGCTTCTGCGCCTCGGCCGGCGCCTGGTCGAGCGCCTCCGCCGTGGTCTCGCCGAGGGTGTCGGCGTCGAACGGCCGGCCCGGCCGGATGCCGAGCCCCGCCAGCGTGGCCACCATAGGGGCGTCCGCCGGGGCCGGAGGGTTGGCCCGCATGGCGGTGGCCAGGTGGGAGAAGAAGGTCCGGGCGTCCATCTGCTCGACCTGGGCCGGTGGAGAGGCCGCGGAAAGGGTGGGATCGGCTTTCCCGGGCGGAGGCGTGTGCGTGCCCTCGCCGTACCCGCTGAGCGGCCGGAGGGTGTACCGGGCCACGAGCTCGTGGACGGCGGGCAGGTCCGAAGGTCCGTTGAGCTGGGTACGGCCGAGGATCCACACCGTGTCGGTGGGCGACCTGAGCTGCCTGACCCCGCCGGGAAGGGAGCCGCGCCAGTTCGGGCCGGTGATGGCGAAATCGCCCTCACCCGTGCCGGTGGTCCGCTTGCCGGGTGAGGCGAAGACGTTGGTCCAGCCGTCCAGCATGGGCATCAGGTAGTAGCGGCCGTGGGTGTCCGGCACGTGCAGCACGACGGGTTCCTCGGCCACATCCAGCCAGGCAGAGGTGTAGAGGGTGTCGACGTTCGGCGACACCACGCCTCTGAACTCGGGCCCGGGGATGCCGTCGCCCTTCCCGAACTGGTTGATCGGCGCCCTGAAGGTGAGCGGATCCGGCTTCTCCACGTTGGTCATGGTCTTCTTGGAGATCTCCATCAGGACCAGGGGATAGCCGTAGATGTAGGCCTGGACGGCGCGGTGCCGGACAGAGGTGGGGTCCATGGTGCCTCCTCCCATGAGAGGAAGACTCGTGGAGCCTTCGCCATCCCATTCTTCAATGGCCCATAAGCCGTCAACAGTCCCGAAAGGTAAACCGTGTCCCATGGTTGTGCCGGTCGGCAGCCGTCGGTCTGCCCGGCCGCCAGTCAGACGGGGAAGGCCGGTGGCTCGTGTGGTGCGCCGGAAATTCGGCGGATTCGCGCCTGATGCTCCCGTTAGGGTCGGGGCTTGTGACCAACGACTACTCCGAGGTGTTCCGGCAGTTCGGGATCGAGCCGCAGGAGTCGGTGTACCCCTACGCACCCGTCTTCCGCGGTGCGATCGACGGCGTGGCCGTCGCCGTCAAGCGGACCCACGCGCCCGAGGCCATGGGCAGGTGGGTGCGGCATCTCGCGCGCCTCGGGATGCCGGTGGTGACGCCGCTGGCCGGGCCGCGCCGGATCGGCGGGGACGACTGGGTCGCCTACCCCTGGATCGACGGGCGCGCCTATGACGGCTCGCCGGCGGACATACGCGCCGCCGGCGAGCTGCTGGGCCGCCTGCACGCGGCAGGTGACGCCGACGGCTCACCCGGGCTGCCCGGCTTCGAGTGGCCCGACCACGACGAGGAGTCGGTCGAGGAGGACGTCACGGGCCTCGACAAGGTTCTCAGGGCCTACCGGCCGGACCTGCGGGAGGAGGTGCTCGGCCGGTTGGAGCCGCTGCTGCGGTCGTTCATGGCGACCACGCTCCCGGCCGTCCGCGACGCCGACCTGCCCGTGGCCGACGTGACCATGGACTTCAAGGCCGTCAACCTCGTGTACGGCCAGGCCGGCCCCGTGCTCGTCGACCCCGACAACGGCGAGCGGGCGCCGAGGCTGCTCGACCTGGCGCTGGCCGTGCTGCTGTTCCACAACGACGCGGCCGATCGTCCGGGGAGGCTGTTCGACGAGAGCGAGTGGGCCGCCTTCCGCGACGCCTACCTCGGGCACGTGCGGGTGACGGCGCGGGAGCGGGAGCTGTGGCCGGTCGCTCTGACGTACATGCTGCTGGAGTGGGGGGTGTGGACGGCCGTCAACGGGGGCGAGGCCGGCGACTGGGACGATCCGCGGCAGGCGGCCTTCCTCGCGGATCTCCTCACCGTGGACGTCACGCGCTACCCGCTGGAGCCGTCGCGCCCGGCGCTCTCTGCCGCCGCGCCGTCCCGGCCTGATGACCCGGCCGCCTGACCAGGCCCCTTCCCGCGGTGCGCGGCGACCGCCGCCGCGACGGCGAGGGCGGCATACCCGCAGGTCACGGCCAGCCCCGCCCACGGCGGGAGCGGGTAGTAGCCGCCGATCAGCGAGGGCGTGACGTCCACGTGCGCGAACGTGGGGACGCTCTGCGTGATCGCGAACCCGGCGGCCGGGGTGACCGCCAGCAGCCAGGGCATCACGCCCGCCGTCGCCAGCAGGTACGGCACGACGACCAGCGCGACGGCCAGGCCGATGGCGACCACGGCCCGCCTGACCAGCGCGGCGAGGCCCAGAGCCAGCACGGCGGCGGCCGCGGTGAAGGCCGCGTAGCCGGCGATCACCCGTAGCTCGGTGCCCACGGTGATCGGCTGGACCGGGTTCCCGTTGGCGCGCAGCAGCGCCAGCCCGACAGGGACCACGACCCCCGAGGCCACCAGCCCCGCCACGAACGCGACCGCGCCGAGCACCGCCGCCCTGGCCGCCGGCAGCCCCGCCGGACGCGGCTCGCCCGGCAGGCCGGCCCCGATCGGCCGGCGCCGGCGTCCCGCCGCGCCGGACATGGCCGCCGCCACGAGCACCAGGACCAGTCCCACGGCCCCGCCGACCAGCGTGAGGTCGGCGCGCAGGCCGCCGTCCAGCGTGGCGGGCCCGATGTCGCCTCCCCCGGTCACGATGACCTTGCCGCCGGACTCGACGGCCCCGCCCGGGTGGTGCGGGGTCGTGCCGTCGGACTCCATGACGACGCCGACGTCGTCGCGGCGCCACGGGCCGTCCGCCCCCCGCAGCGTGATCCGGTCGAAGGTGGCGGTGACCTGGGAGAAGGCTTCGGCCGCCTGCCACAGCACGCCGGGCGAGGTGGCGAACAGCCCGATCTCGACCGTGCGCGGCAGCCCAGCCAGCGTGACGGTGCCGACCACGGTCCACGTCGTGCCGTCGTCCGACTCGTACCCGGTGACGGTGTCGCCCGACCTGGTCAGCCGCAGCCACTGCGGGCCGTTGTGCGGGCCGCCGGCCACGTCGTGGGTGAAGTCGTGCTGCATCCGCACGCCGTGGCCGCCGGTGAGCATGACGGCGGCGTACGGCGTGCCCTGCCGGAGGCTCTGCCTGACGAGGAGCCCGGCCTTCGCCCAGGGCACCACCCCCTCCTTGACGTTGCGCACCCCGGGGATGACGTCCGGCAGCCGGATCTGCCCGGTCATGTTCGTCACGCGGGCGGTGATGGTGCCGTTCCCCGTGAGCGGCTGGTGCACGAAGTAGTACTTGTCCCTCACCGCCGTGCCGTCGGGTCCCAGCAGGGGCGCTGGGCAGCGGCCCTCGCCCGTGCCGGTGACGCAGGTGCTGCGGGCGCCCCCGGCGACCAGCAGTCCGAGCGACACGGTGACCAGGACGGAGGCCGCCATGGTGAGCACCAGGCCGCGCGCGCCGCGGAACCTGGCCCACTCGGCGCGCAGCACCTGGAGGAAGCCGTCCGGCCCGGCTCGCCGGCCGGAGCGGTGAGGCGTGAAAGAAGTCATGCCGGCGGTTGTACGCGCTGCCCGGTTCCAGCCGGGTCGCGGCGGTTGCGACCTGGCTGGAACCGGGGGTCTGCCATCGTTGAGGCATGGCGGCTCGATTTCGTGGCGGTGAGGTGCGGTGAGGGTGCTGGTCGTGGAGGACTTCGAGGTCCTGGCCCGATCCATCGGTACGGGGCTGCGCCGCGAGGGCATGGCCGTCGACGTCGTCCTGGACGGGAGCGCCGCCTGCGACCGGCTGGCCGCCACCCGCTACGACGTGGTGATCCTCGACCGCGACCTGCCCGGCGTCCACGGGGACGAGATCTGCCGGCGGCTGGCCCACGACCGCTGCCAGACCCGCGTCCTGATGCTGACGGCCTCCGGCACGATCGAGGACCGCGTCCACGGGCTCGGCCTCGGCGCCGACGACTACCTGCCCAAGCCGTTCGCCTTCGCCGAACTCGTCGCCCGCGTCCGCGCCCTGGCCCGCCGCGCCACCCCGCCGGTGCCGCCCACCCTGGCATACGGGGACATCACTCTCGATCCGGCCCGCCGGGCCGCGTTCCGGGCCGGCCGCCGCCTCGACCTGAGCCCCCGCGAGTTCGCCCTGCTGGAATGCCTGCTCGCCACGCCCGGCCTGGTGCTCTCCGCCGAGGAGCTGCTCGAACGCGTCTGGGACGAGAACGCCGACCCCTTCAGCAGCGCCGTCAAGCACACCATGCACCGGTTGCGCGCCAAGCTCGGCGACCCGCCGGTGATCGAGACCATCCGCGAAGGCGGCTACCGCATCGGACCGTCATGACCTTCCCTCACCTGGCCGGAAAATCCTTGCAGGCACGGCTCGCGCTCGCCTACGCGGCGGGCATCTACGCCGCCGGGGCCCTCGTGCTGGCGTTCGTCGCCGTGCCGCTCGCCACCGTCGATGCGGCCACCCCGGCAGGCGGCTCCCCGGCCGGCGCGATCACCGAGCCGGGGCCCGGCATCCCCGTCCCCCAGCTCCTCACCGGATCCGCGGTCGCCCTGATCCTGCTGGTCCCCGTCGCGCTGGCGCTGGGCTGGCTCGTCGCCGGCCGCTTCCTGCACCCGCTGCGCGCCATCACCGCCACCGCCAAGGTCATCTCGGCGGGAAACCTCCACCGGCGCCTCGACCTGGGCGAGCCCGCCGACGAGCTGACCGAGCTCGGCCACACCCTCGACGACCTGTTCGCCCGCCTGCAAGACTCCTTCGACGCCCAGCGCCACTTCGTCGCCAACGCCTCCCACGAGCTGCGCACTCCCCTCGCCGGCCTGCGCACCCTCCTCGAAGTCACCCTCGCCGACCCCGACGCCGACGCCGCCACCCTGCGCTCGGCCTGTCAGGAGGCCCTGGCCCTCGGCCGGCACCAGGAGCGGCTCGTCCAGGCGCTGCTGACTTTGGCCACCAGCGAGGCGGGCATCACCCGGCGCGACCCCGTGGACCTCGCCCACCTCGCCGGAGACGTCCTCGCCTCCCGCCGCGACCGCGCGGCGGAGCGAGGCATCGACCTCGCCGACCACCTGGACGCCGCCGTGACCGCCGGCGACCCGAAACTCCTGGAGAGCCTCGCCGCCAACCTCATCGACAACGCCGTCCGCCACAACCACCCGGGCGGGCACGTGACGATCACCACCGGCGTCTCTGATACGCAGGCCTTCCTCACGATCGCCAACAGCGGCCCGGTCATCCCCGCCCACCAGGTCCAGCGTCTCTTCCACCCGTTCGAGAAGCTGGCCGCCGACCGTCACGGCCGCCACGACGGCTACGGCCTCGGCCTGGCCATCGTCCACGCCGTCGCCCAGGCCCACCAGGCCGGCCTCGCCGCCACCGCGCATCCCGAGGGCGGCCTGTCCATCACCGTCCGGTTCGCCCGTGCCTGACCGCGGTGGGAGAGCGATGGGCGGCGCGGGGCCGGCCGTCCTGAAATGCGATCGCCTCTTTGCGGCCCACGTCATTGTGGGGGTGTTATTCGGCCGCGCCTTCCTCCGGACGTTCACCGGGTGAAGAATCCCGCCGAAGTTGCAATGCCGTAGCGCATTGACGGACCTTTGAAGTCGATGCATTCTGGCTACTGCCCGTCCTGAGTCCGGTGCGCTGCCGTGGCGAGGGCCGGGCGGGGCTTTGAGCCGGTGCCGTCGGGGAGGGACCGGCTGTTACGGGTCGCGCCACCAGAGGGCGGCTGCCAGGACGGCGGGGGAATATGCCGCCCCTGCCGTCGAAACCATTTCCCTATTTTCGGACGACGTATTCACGTGCACGCGAGGCGGCGCGCCGCCCGCCTGCCGTGAATGGCGCGTGCCCGCTCTTCGGAGGTCATTCATATGCGCGTCGGCGACAGCCTGCCCAACTATCAGCTGCTGTTCGGAAACCTGGATTTCCGGCCCGGGGACGAGGGGCGGACGGTGAACTCGCCGGCGGCGTACCTGGCCGATCTGCTGCGACTGCTGGACGAGGAGGTCGACGCCGACGGGGCGCGGCTGCACGAGCGGCGGCCCGACATCCGGGAGATCCCGCTCGACGCCGAGCACACCTTCACCGAGCTCCCGTACATCGACATCGTGGTCGAGATCCTCGAGCGGCTGGCCGGGCCGGACCCGTACGGGCGGATGAGGACCATGCTCTTCCCGTTCGACAAGCCCTTCGACCTCGCCTACGAGGAGCTTGGAACGTTCCTGGGGCGGCACGGCATCGGGCGCGAGGAGATCCCGCGCCTGTTCGGGGCGGCGGCGGCCGAGCTCGCGACCCAGTTCCTGGGCCTGTCGCCCGAGGTGGCCGACGTGGTGGCGACCGCGCGGCCGCAGGAGGACCACCTGCGGGCAGCCTTCCAGGTCGGCCAGGACCAGCAGCTCACCGTGCTGGCGGACGCGGAGCGGCTGCGCCGGGCGGCGGGGCTGTCGGAGGTCGAGCTGACGCGGGTCCTCGGCGCGGCGTTCGTCCGGCAGGGCGGCGCGGCCGTCGCGGTGGTGGACGGGCGGCCGAGCCTGCCCCAGGGCGACGAGCTGCTCGCCTGGCTGGACCGTTTCAACCGGTTCGTACGCCTCGCGCGGCGGGCCGCGATACCGTTCGAGGACCTGGACCTCGTGCTGAGCGGCTGCTGCGCGAACCGGCTGGACGCGGCGGCGCTGGGCGTGCTGGCCGCGGCCGTGCACGTCAGCCGCTCGCTCGCGCTGCCGATGGACGTCACGGTGAGCCTGGCCGCGCCGATGCCGGCCGAGCTGGAGGTCCGCACGTTCGCCGGCGTCACGGTCGCCGAGGGCCTCGGGATCGGGGCCGCGGAGCTGGAGCGGCTGCGGGCGCGCTTCGCCGAGGTCGTCGCGGGCGAGGCGGGGCTGTCGGCGCTGCACCGGGCGGCCCGGCTGATGGCCGTGCTGGGACTCACCGCGGACGAGCTGTTCGACCTGCTGCGGCTGCTCGACGGGTCGATCGCGGTGCCGTTCGTGGTGCCGCTCGCGGTGCCACCGGCGACGCCGCGCGCGACGGTCGACTGCCGGCGGATCCTGGCCGCGCCGGACGCGGGCCCGGGGCTGTGGCTGGCCCAGGCGCTGCCGCTGGTGGTGCGGTGGATGCGCGACGCCGGGCTGTCGGCGCAGGACCTGGCCGAGTTCGCGGGCCGCCCCACGTCCGGCACCACCGCCTCCGGTGCCGGGCCCGGCGAGCCGGCCGAGGGCGAGGAGGAGCTCGCCGCCGCGCTCGGCGAGGCGCTGGCGCAGGTGGCGCCGGGGCCGCGGATGTTCGTCTCCGACCGGTTCAGCGAGCGCGCGTCCCGGGCGATCTGGGACGGGCTGGCCGAGGCGGAGCCGTACGGGGCACTGATCGGGGCGGCACGCGTCACGCCGGCCGACTTCACCGGGCTGGGCCTGGGCGACCGACTGGCCGTGAAGATCTTCACCAACCTCGTGCTGCGCGGCAACCTCACGGCGGACGGCTCCCTGGTCGAGGTCCCCTCGGAGCTGGCCACGGACTTCTCCCCGTACCGCGACAAGGTGGCGGAGCTGTTCGGCGACCTGGACGGCACGTGCTACCCGTCGCACCTGGAGCAGCTGACCGGCCTGTCGATCGCGCAGCGCGCCGAGCTGTACGACAACCTCGTCTGCAACGGCTACATCGACCGCGAGGGCGTGGTGCTGAACGCCGAGATCGGCGAGCTCAACGCCGACCTCGGCGACGTCGCGGGCGACGTCATCGCGCTGATCAGGGCCGGCGGCGACGCCTACCTGGAGGAGCCGCTGGCGATCGAGCTGGGCGCGGCGCCGGACGGGCTGCTGGAGAACCTGCGGTTCAACGGCTTCGTCGACGGCGACGGCAACTACCGCGACAAGGAGGCGGTGACCGAGCTGGCGGCCGGCGACTTCTCCCTGGCCGCCGAGTTCGAGCCGTACAAGGCGGACGTCCTCGCGCTCATGCAGGCGCAGGTCGCCGAGCGGTGGGAGCAGGTCTGCGTCTTCCCGCCGGAGGCGTTCGTCGAGATCGCCGAGCTGGCCGTCGCGCGGCGGATCATCGACACTGGCGGGCCGGACGGGGACGACCCGGTCGTCGAGGAACGGCTGCGCGCCATCGCGGATGAGCAGCGGCCCTACCGGCTCGACCGGGCGGCGCTGCTCGCGCTCGGGCTGGGCGAGGCCGACGCGCAGGCCCTGCTGGACGCCCTGATCCAGGGCGGCGACCTGGACGAGGGGCTGGCCGTGCCCGAGGAGCGGCTGCCGTTCTTCAGCGAGCCGAACAGCGTGGTGGAGTTCTACCTGCCGGGCGCCGCCGACTACAGCGCGCAGGTGTTCGGCCTGCTGAACGCGGTCGCCATGGCCACCGGTGACGGCGTCGCCGAGATCGAGACGGCGCTCGCCGCCCAGCGGGAGGCGCAGGCGGCGGCGCTGGCAGCGGTCGCGCAGGAGGCGCTGGGCGTGCCCGCCGCGGTCGTCACCGCGATCTGCGCCGGGGCCGGGGCCGAGCTGACCGATCTGCTGGAGCCGCCGACGGCGGCCTACCGGCGGATCAGGGCGTTCGCCCGGCTGGCCGCCAAGCTCGGCATGGACGAGCGGCGGGTCGCGCTGGCCTTCGGCGACCTGCGGCTGGCCGCGCGCTACCCCGAGCCGCTGGCGCTGCCGGCCGAGGCAGGAGGCATCGACGCGATGCTGGAGAGCGCGGACGGCGACGTGTACGTCTTCCGCGGCGACCGGTACTGGCGCTTCCACGACGGCCGGACGAACGGCGGCGCGCCGCTGGCGGAGCTCACGGACGGGCTGACCCGGGTGGACGCCGCCTTCCGGCACCCGGCGGGCGCCGACTGGCTGGTGAGCGGGCCGCGGGTGTACGTGCGCGAGCCCGGCAGCGCGCGGTGGGCGGCCCACGAGCAGGTCTGGGGGCGCTTCAGGGACGAGTTCGCCGGCGGCGGCGAGATCACCGCCGCGCTGGTGGACGACGACGGGCGGACCTACCTGTTCTGCGGCGACCAGTACGTCCGCTACTCCACCGGCGACTTCGGCGCGGTGGACGAGGGGTTCCCCCGGCCCGCGGAGGAGTTCGGCGAACCCGGATTCTTCGGACGCGACGGCCAGTTCCACGCCTTCACCGACGAGGCCGCGTTCTGGCGTGGCACGGGTGACAACGACACGCCCGGATTCGACGGGCAGGAGTTGAACGGGCAGGAGTTGCACGGGCAGGGCTTCGACGGGCTGGTGGACGCCGCCTACGCCGACCCCACCGGCGTGTACGTCTTCCGCGGCGACCGCGTCGTCCTGCACACCGCGTCCCTGGAGAACGAGGGCGCGCAGGCCGACGACGGCTACCCGCTGACGATCGAGACGAAGTTCCCGGGCGTGCCGGCCGAGTTCGAGCGCGACATCGAGGCCGCCTTCGCCGACGCCGGCAACGTGGTGCACCTGTTCAAGGACGGCCGCACCGTCGCGCTCACCGGGGACGCGCCGATCGTGCCGACCGTGCAGCGCTGGGGCGCCATGCCGGCCGCCTTCCCGAGCGGCCGGGTCGACGCCGCGTTCGTCGGCCTGGACGGGCGGACGTACCTGTTCAGCGGCGAGACCTACCTGCGCTACTCCGGCACCGACTACTCGCGCGTCGACCTCGGCCACCCGCGCCGCATCTCCCCCGACTGGGGCGGCCTGACCAGCGTGAACGCCGCCTTCGTGCTGGACGGCGAGACGTACCTGTTCGGCGGCGGCCAGTTCGTGCGCTACTCCACCGGCGACTACACCGAGCCGGACGAGGGCTACCCGCGGGAGCTGCCGGGCAACTGGTGGAACCTGCCGGACTCGTTCGGGCCGGAGGTGGACGCGGTGTTCACCTCGCCCGAGGGCCGCACCTACCTGTTCCGCGGCGACCGGTACGTCGAGTTCGACGCCAGGCGGCGCTGGTGGTCGGCGCCGCACAAGCTGGCCGAGCAGTGGGACAGCGTGCCGTTCGCCTCGGTGGACGCCGCGTTCGCGGGGCGCGACGGGCGCACCTACGTGTTCTCGGGCGAGCAGTACGTGCGCTACTCCGGCGGCGACTACAGCCGGACCGACGACAGCTATCCCGCGCCGGTGGCCACCTTCTGGGGGCGCACCCGCAACAACCTGGTACGTACCGGGCGGGTGGACGCGGCGCTGCAACTGGACGGGCACACCTACCTGTTCTCCGGCGACCAGTTCATCCGCTACACCGGCACCACGCCCGACCTCGGCTACCCGCGCCCGCTGGCGGACCTGAAGCGCGAGCCGCGGCTGGGCCGGCTGACGGCGGAGCTGGACGCGGTGGACGCGGCCTTCGCCGACCGGGGCAACGTCTACTTCTTCCGCGGGCACACCTGCCACGTGGTCTCCGACGCGCTGCACCGCACGTACGAGGTGCCCGACGTGTCGTGCGCCTTCGTCGAGGACGGGCAGCTCGTCGTCGAGGGGCGGGACGGCTGGCGCCGGCAGGGGTCGGTCGAAGGGCTCGGCACGGTGACCGGCCCGGCCCGGCCCAGGGTGCTGCGCGAGGTGCCCGAGCGGTTCAGGACCGGCCTGGACGCGCTCCTGTTCGGCACCGACGGCGTCACCTACGCCTTCAAGGGCGACGCCTGCTACGACACGCTCGTCGATCGCGAGTACCCGATCGCCGAGGCGTGGGGCAGGCCGCGCGGGCTGGGCGCCGTCGAGGCCGGCTTCACCGGGCGCGACGGGCGGACCTACCTGTTCGGCGGCGGCCGGTACACGGTGGACGGCGGGCGGCCGCGCGACGTCGCCGGCGACTGGGGCGGCCTGACCAGCGTCGCGATCGCCTACGTGTGGCAGGAGGCGACCTACCTGTTCGACCGGCCCGACGACGACGGGTTCATGCGGTACGTGGTCTACTCCGGCGACGACTACGCCGCGCCCGATCCCGGCTATCCGCAGGTCGCCGACGCGTCGTACTGGAACGCCGACGAGGCGCCGCGGGCGGTGCTGCCGGTGGGCGACACGCTGGTCCTGCTGTCCGGGCGGACGTACACGCTGCCCGACGGGTCGGCGCCGCGGCCCGTCGGCCGGCTGTGGCGCGGCTTCGAGGGCACGCTGACCAGCGCGTACGTCGGCGGCGACGGCGCGACGTACTTCTGCTTCGGCGAGCGGTACCGGCGTTACGCCGACGGCGCCTTCGGGCCGCTCACCGACCCGGCCGGGGAGTCGTTCGAGCGGGTGGACGCGGCGTTCACCTGGGCGGGGCGCACGTACCTGATCAGCGGCGACCGGTACGCGCGCTACTCCACCGACGAGTACGCCTACGCCGACCCCGGCTACCCCAAGCCCATGTCCCGAAATTTCAGGACTGAGTTTCCTGGGTTGGCCGAGTCCTTCGAGGACGCCCTCGCCGCCCCGGACGCCAGGGTGGACGCCGCGGTGACCGGGCGGCGCAGCCTGTACCTGTTCATGAACGGCCGCTGCCACGTCGTCTCGGCCGGCCGGCAGGCGGTCCTGGACACCGCGTTCGCCTCCGGCGACGAGCTCGGCCACGAGGCCGCCTACGAGGACGTCGCCGGGCGGACCCGGCCGCTGGGCGGCCCGCTGGACGCCGCGCTGATCGTCGGCGAGCACACCTACCTGCTGTCCGGCGGGCGTTACAGCCGCTACACCGGCAACGACTACACCCGCCCCGACGAGGGCTACCCGCGGGCGATCTTCACCGGGCTCGCCGACGACCTGCGGGTCGCGCCGCTGCCCGAGGAGTTCCGCGACGGGGTCGACGCGGGATTCGCGGGCAACGGCATCCACCTGTTCGCCGGGACGAGCTACCTGCGGGCCGACGCCCCCGGCTCTCCGCCACCGGTGTGGGGGCGGGTGCGCAACGCATTCGCCGGCCCAGCGGACGGCCCGATGAACGGGACGGTGGACGGCACGGTGGACGGGACGGTGGACGGGACGGTGGACGCGGTGGTGGCCGTCGGGCAGGAGGTGTACGCCTTCCGCGGCGACCAGTACGTCCGCTACACGATCGGCGCGGACCGTCCCGAGGAGGACCGGTGGCCCGCGGCGCGGGACCGGGCGGGCGTCCTGCATCTGGCCGACCCCGGCTTCCCCCGCACGATCAAGGACGACTGGGGCGCCGTGCCGCCGGCCTTCGAGACCGGCCTGGACGCCGCGTTCACCCTGGCCGGACGGCTCTACCTGGTGCGCGGCGACGAGTACGTCAGCGATGCCGGCCTGGTGCGCGCGATCGCCGACGGGTTCGCCGACGCCGCCGACCACCGCCTGGCCGACCTGTTCACGATCATCCGCTTCGCCGCGCTCGGCCCCGCCCCGGCCGACGCCCTGACCGCCGCCGACGAGGACCCGTACACGACCATGGCGGGCATCTTCGGCTGGGACGTCGGCGAGCTGATGTGGGCGCAGCGCACCATGCCGTCGGAGTCGGCGATGGGCTTCGTGCTGGCGGCGCGCGAGCTGTTCGCGCTCGCCCGCAGGGCCGGCGTCCCGCCGTCGGCGCTGCCCGGCCTGACCGGCGAGCGCGACAGCGTGCTGCGGCGCGACGCGCTGCTGTCGGTCGTGCTGGCCGCCGACCCGGAC
Organism: Nonomuraea phyllanthi; assembly: GCF_006334985.2. GTDB lineage: Bacteria > Actinomycetota > Actinomycetes > Streptosporangiales > Streptosporangiaceae > Nonomuraea > Nonomuraea phyllanthi. The sequence continues at coordinate 438,120 of NZ_VDLX02000005.1, read as the reverse complement.
CTGGCCGACTCCACCGACCTGTTCGACCGGCAGCTCATCGACGTCGACATGGGCGGCCAGGGCGTCACCTCGCGCGTCCGCGAGGCCATCGCCGCCGTGCAGCTCTACCTGCACCGCTGCCTGCTGGACCTGGAACAGGCGCCCGGCCTCGCCGACCCGGACACGCGGGCGCGGCTGCGCCGCTGGTGGTCGTGGATGAAGAACTACCGGGTGTGGGAGGCCAACCGGAAGGTCTACCTGTATCCCGAGAACTACCTGCGCCCCGAGCTGCGCGACACCAAGACGCCGGGCTTCGCCGACCTGGAGAACGACCTGCTGCAGAGCGGCGTCACCTCCGCCACCGCGCAGCGCGCGTACAAGCGCTACCTGGACGAGTACACCGAGGTGTCGCGGCTGCAGATCGCCGGCGGGTACGTCGACGCCGCCGAGGCGGGGGCGCGCGAGTTGGTCCTGTTCGGGCTCACGCGCAGCGACCCGCGGCGCTACTACTGCCGCACGGCCACCTTCCGCGACGGCGACAAGCTGTCGGCCACCTGGCGCCCCTGGCAGAAGGTGGACGTGCGCATCGACGCCGACCGCGTCCAGCCCGTCCGCGCCTTCGACCGGACCTTCGTGTTCTGGGCCACCGTCGAGGACCTGCCGCCCGAGCGGAGCGGCACCACGTCCATCGCGGTCGTGGAGACCGGCAGCACCCAGCGGGTGTCCGCGCCGCTGCGGCACGCCGTCAAGATCTACTTCTCGTACGTGAACCTCAACGAGGAGTGGATGCCCGCGCAGCTGCTGGCCACCGGCGCGCCGACGGGCGAGCCGATCCTCGGCGTCACCCTCGGGGTGCGGCCCGGCCCGCTGCCCGGGGGCGACCACCAGGCGATCATCGTCTCGTACGCGGCCACGACCGCGGGCGGCGACGCGGGCGAGTCGTTCGCGCTCACTCCCGAGCTGTACACCGTACCGGTGCCCGGGATCGTCGTGCGGCCGCCCACGGGCGACGTGACGACGATCTTCGACGAACCCGACGGGATCGAGTCCGCGTCGGTGATCTGGTTCAACCGGCCCGCCGGGTTCGGGATCGGCGAGGGGTCCTGGTTCAGCATGGACCACAAGGGCGGCAGCTTCCTGTGCCGGCCGATCATGCCCGGCGAGCAGGAGCCGGTCACGCCGGCGCCGATCAAGGGGGCCGCCGGGCTGCCCAACTGGGTGCGCGTGGACGCCGCGTTCGCGCTGCCCGACGGCACGCGCTACTTCTTCAGCAACAACCGGGGCGGCCGCTTCACCCGGATGGCGCCCGGGTCGAACACGGCGGACGGCAGCCGGTACATCTCCTGGCGCTGGGGGCTCACCGAGCCGCTCCAGCCATCCGAGCCGCTCCAGCCGTCCGGCCCGCCGGACGGGACAGGCCCCGCGCATCCTTCGCACCCCTCGCGCTCGCGGCGGGCCGAACCCGACCCCGGCCCCGATCCCCAGCCGGACGGCGCGGCCTCCTCGGCGCCTCGGCGTGAAACCTCCGACGGGCCCGGCTGGACCTCGGTGGACGCGGCCTGGGTCGTCGACGGCACGTACCTGTTCCTCGCCAGCGGCCTCCAGCTCGCCCGCTACACCCTCGGCCCGGAATACGCCATCCCCGAGGTGATGGACGCCGGATACCCGCAGCCGCTCACCCTCAAGATCGACGCCGTCTTCCGCGGCTACGCCTTCAGCGGCGCCGAGTACGCCAGGGTCGGCGAGTGGTCCTGGCGGCCGGTCGCCGGCAACTGGGGCGAGCTGCCCGCCGGAATCACCGGCGCGCTGGAGACCGACACCGAGGTGTACCTGTTCACCGGCGACCGGTACGCGGTGTACGCCAAGGGCGGCACCCTCCCGCGCCCGTACGAGTACACCGAGGTGCCGCACGACATCGTCCGGCTCACCACCAGCACGGCCTACAAGCTGAACCAGCGCCTGCTGGCCGGCGGCGTGCCCGCGCTGCTGGACACCTACACCCAGGAGACCGACGAGCTGCCCGCCTTCGACACCGACAACTCCGACGCCGTCACCATCAAGGTCCGCAAGAAGCGCGTCAAGGCGGCGTGGCTGCCCGGCCGCTCCCACCTGGACTTCACCAGCGCGAACGGCCTCTACTACTGGGAGATCTTCTTCCACGCGCCGCTGCTGATCGCGCAGGCGCTCAACGCCGCGCAGCGCTTCGACGAGGCCCGGACCTGGTACGAGTACATCTTCGACCCCACGGGGCCGGGCCAGCCGTGGCGGTTCCTGCCCTTCCTCGGCGCCGACCCGGCCGCGCTGGCCGACGCGCTGCGGGCCCACGGCGATCCGGAGCTCGCCGGCGCGATCGCGCTGCTCGACTCGCTCGTGCCGGTGTTCCGGGGCGGCGCGCCGCTCACCGGCGAGCAGCGCGAGAACCTCGCCGCGCTGGCCGCGCTGCCGCCCGGCGAGGAGCTCGCGATCGCCATGGAGCTGCCCCGCGTGTACGACGTGACGGGCGACGTGGTCGGCCTGCGCGAGGCCTACCGCGACGATCCGTTCGATCCGCACGCGATCGCGGCGCTGCGGCCGGTGGCCTACCGGCGGGCGGTGGTGAGCGCGTACATCGACAACCTGCTCGACTGGGGCGACCAGCTCTTCCGGCGCTACACCCCCGAGAGCGTGGACGAGGCGCGGATGCTGTACATCTTCGCCTTCGACCTGCTCGGGCGGCGCCCGCAGGAGCTCGGGCCGATGCCGCTGGAGGCGGCGATGAGCTTCGCCGAGCTGGAGAAGGTCTCGGCCGGCGACGAGCTGTTCGGGCCGCTGGCCCGGGTGCACGAAAGCATCGGGCACCCGTACTTCTACGCGCCGGTCAACGCCACGCTGCTCGGCTACTGGGACCTGGTCGCCGACCGCCTCACCAAGATCAGGGCGTCGCTGGACATCATGGGCATCAGCCGGCCGCTGCCGCTGTTCGAGCCGCCCATCGACCCGATGACGCTGGTGGCGGGCGCGTACGCGGGCGCGCTGGACGGCGTGACCGCCGCACCGGCCGCCGAGGTGCCGCAGCACCGGTTCGCCTACCTGTACCGCAGGGCGCAGGAGCTGACCGACCGGGTCTGCCAGTTCGGCGCGAACCTGCTGGAGGTGCTGGAGCGCAGCGACGCCGAGGCCCTCAGCCAGCTGCAGTCCGCCCAGGAGTCGGGCATCCTCGACCTCACCCGCGCCATCAAGGAGGCGCAGATCACCGACGCCGAGGAGAGCCTGGCCGCGCTGCAGGCCGGGCTGGCCGGGGCGCGCGGGCGCATCACCCACTACCAGCAGGTGATCGACGCCGGCGTCACGCCGATCCAGGCCGCCCAGCTGGCCATGATGGCCGCCGCCTCCACCGCCCACCTGACCTCCAGCGGCCTGCGGATCGGCGCGTCCGTCGCGCACGGCGCGCCGCAGATCCTCGCCGGCCCGTTCATCCTGGGCACGATGGCCGGCGGCGACGAGATCGGCGACGCCCTCGACAGCGTCGCCGGAATCGCCGAGTCACTCGGCGAAGGGCTGTCGGTCCTGGGCGAGCTGCTCGGCGTACGCGCGGAGCAGGAGCGGGCCATGCAGGACAACCAGCTGCAGCTGGCCATCGCCACCAACGAGGCCGCCCAGATCGAGCACCAGGTCACCGGCGCCGAGGCGCGGCTGGCCGTCGCGCGGCGCGAGCTGGACATCCTCAACCGGCAGATCGCCGACCAGGAAGCGGTGTCGGCGTTCCTGCGGGAGAAGTTCACCGGCGCCGACCTGTACCAGTGGATGTCGGGCCGGCTCGCCGGGCTGTACTTCCAGACCTACGGCATGGCGGCCGACCTGGCCCGCGCCGCGGAACGTGCCTACCAGTACGAGCGCGGCGCCACCGACAGCGTGATCACCTCCGCGCACTGGGACAGCAGGCGCAAGGGCCTGCTGGCCGGGCAGCTCCTCGCGCACGACCTGGACCGGCTGGGGCAGGCGTACACGGCCGGGGACGGGCGGCGCCTGGAGATCACGCGGCAGATCTCGCTGCTGGAGCTGGACCCGGTGGCGCTGCTGACGCTGCGCACGACGGGCAGCTGCGAGTTCGCGCTCACCGAGGACTTCTTCGACCGCGACTTCCCCGGCCACTACCGCCGCCAGCTCCGCACCGTCGCGATCACGTTCGCCGGCCCCGACGGCACGACACTGCCGCTCAACGCCACCCTCGCCCAGCTCACCCACCACACCGTGCTGACGCCCGACCCCAAGGGCGTGCAGTACCTGCTCACCCCCACCGGCACGCCGCCGGGCAGCGTCCGTACCGACTGGCGGGCGGGCCGGCAGATCGCGCTGTCGCAGCCGCCCGAGGGCTGGGAGAACAACGGCCTGTTCGAGCTGCGCTACGACGAGGACCGCTACCTGCCGTTCGAGGGCACGGGCGCGGTCTCCACCTGGCGCCTGACGCTGCCCGGCCTGCGTTCCGCCGATCGCCCCGCCGACCTGTACGACGCCAGGATCACGCTGCGCTACGAGGCGGACCACGGCGGCGAGACGTTCGCGGCCGGCGTGAAGGGGTTGCTGCAGCCGTACGACGCGGCGCGCTTCATCGACGTCGCCGCGGAGTTCCCCGAGGAGTGGGAGTCCTTCACCGGCACGCTCACCCTCCCCCTGTCCCCCGCCCTGCTGCCCGACCTGTACACCCCGCAGATCAGCGGCATCTTCGCGGTGTACGACACGGACACGCCCGGCACCGCCCAGTTCGCCGTCCACGGCAACCCGCTGGTCGACGGCCGGCTCCTGCCCACCCCGGGGCTGCCCGCGACCGCTCCCTTGGCGCTCACCTTCACCGGCGACCGCGCCACCCTGCGCGGGCTGAGGCTCGCCCTCCTCTACCGCGCCCGCTGACAGGACGGACCACGATCATGAAGAGAAAACGGACGTCGCCGACCAGGCCGCCCAGGAATCAGGACCAAGGTCAGCACCATTCCCAGCCCCCGAACCGTCTGCTGGTCAACACCCACACGACCCGTACGGACACGTCCGGCCCCGACGCGCCGCAACCCACGATCTCGCTGGCCTCTCGGTCATCGAGCATGGACATCGAGCAGAACAGCACGATCACCAAGCCCGGGCAGACGACGTCGTTCCTGACCCCTGCTCCGCAGCCCAAGGCCGAGACGAGGGGAGATCTGGAAAACCGCATCGATTCGCTCTCCAACGGAATCACGAGCAGGCACGAGAAGGGATCGGAGGCGTACGAATACGCGTCACAACTGCTTGACCTGGCCAAGATGGCCCGGAGCTCGATGAAGGAATTTCCGAACAGTCAACTGACCCTGATGGCGAACATCATTCATCACCAGCCGGCGCGCACCCTCGAGGAGGCCGACCAGGACATCGGGACGCTCACCAAGGCGGTCCGCGACTACCTCATCATGACCCGTCCGCCGCTCGAGCCCTACGTACTGCAGAGGCAGGAGAAGGCGGACGACGAGAGCTCCCGGGCCGTCGATGCCATCGCCCGTCTCAAGGAGAGGCTCAGCATCCTCGATGGCGACGGCTTCGACGTGGACGGGATACGGGCGAACATCAACGACCTGTCGAAAGAGTTCGGAGAGAAGACGAAACCCGACGCATGGGCGAAGCTGCAGGGCTACATATTCCAGCTCAACGAGACTCTGGCGGCGCGCAGCAATTATCTCCTCAAAGATTTCGAAAAACCAAGTAAGGGCCCGATCTCCAACAAGACGAGATACGTGGACTCCATCGAGCTGATATTCACCAACACGAACCCGGAGCCGATACCCTGCTTCTGTGAGTACAAGGCGTACAGCACGAAACAGAAATCCGACGCAAAGATCCAGAAGAGCTTCCAGGAACAGCTCGATGACTACGTCGCGATGGTTTCGCAGGCCGCCCAGCCCTACCACCTGCGCTATGCCTTTCCGGGCGCCACCCCCGACTGGGTGTTCGCCAAGCTCCAGGCCGCCGCGGAAAAACTGGAAGCCGTCGGAAAAAGGCTGTACCTCACCGAGGGCGGAAAAACCAGAGTCGTCAGAAAGCAGAAGAATTATTTCACCACATCAACCGCGCCGAGCAGCGACATCCTCACGGGCGACACGCCCTCGAAGCCAAGTCGGGTCAACGAAACACCCGGCACGGCGAACAACACGAAGAACGACACGAAGAACGACACGGAGAACACCGCCACCGTCCAGCCCCTGAAAAGGACCATGTCGACACCTACCCCCGTGGTCAAGAAGGAGAAGAAGAAATCCCTCACCAAGAGCACCAAGAAGCCGGAATTGAAGGTCGAACGAGGCCCGCTGGACGCCTTCTTCAAGACCGCCAAGGTCCACACCCCGGCATCCACCCCCCAGCCGGGCGGGCGGCCGAACAGCACGTCGAATCCCGGGTCCACGTTCAAGTGACGTCCGACCTTGATGACGTCTCCAGCCGACGCGGCGAAGCAAAGGCTGGTGACGTCATCCTTCGGGCCGGAGGCCGCGCTAGGCTCCGTTGCCCGGCCCGGTCAGCTCCTGAAGCTCTTCGGCCACCTCGGCCGCCTGCTCGGGACGGCCGCCTTCCTCCAGCAGCCGCTGCCCTTCCGCCAGCGCCCGGCGGGCTTCCTCGACCCGCCCCAGGTGTCGCAGCGCGGTGCCCAGCCTGCGCTGGGCCCGCCCCACGACCTCCGCATGTGGGCGGGCGCGTGCCATCTCCCCCAACGCCTCGTGGAAGGCGCCGACCGCGTCCTCCCAGCGCTCGAGGGCGAGGTGGGCGGCGCCGAGCTGGGCCAGGGCGATCCCGAGCGCCTGGCTGACGTGGGCGGGGAAGCCGCCGTAGGCGGGATCACGCAGCGTCGCCACCAGGGCCAGGCTCTGTTCCAGCGCCGCCTCGGCGTGCCCCGCCAGCCGCAGGACGTTGATGTAGCTGGCCATGGCCTGGGGGTAAGCCTCCAGGTCCCCCGCCTGCAGGAGGAAGTCGGCGGCCCGCCGGCTGTCGTCGAGCGCCCGCTCCAGGGTCGCCGGATCCACGCTCGCCGGATCGTTGAGGAAGGCGTGCACGGTGGGCTGGACGGCGTGGAACAGGGCTCTGCCCTGCTGGCGTACGTCGCCGGTCTCGCGGGCCAGCTCCAGTGCCCGCAGCGCGGTCGCCTCGCCCTCCTCGGTGCGCCGGTGATCGGACAGCACCGAGGACAGGTGGATGAGATGCGCCGCTTCCTGCACCCGGTCGCCCATGGCCCGTGCCGCGCCGGAGGACAGTTCGAACACCTCGTGCCAGTGCTCCCAAGGGACCCACTGGTCGGAGAACCAGTTCATGGACTCGGCCACCTCGATCACGGTGGCGTGTTCTCCGCGTCTTGCCGCCGAGCGCAGGGCGTCCAGCCAGGCCGTGCCTTCGGCCCGTAGCCACTTGCCGGCCTCCGCCCGGCTGTCGAGGGTCACGAGGGAGTGCCACTGTGGTGGTGGCGCGCCGTAGCCCGGTTCGAACCAGCGTCCGGCCACCACGGCCACTTCCAGCAGCCAGGCTTCCATCCGCCGCCGCGCCTGCTCCTGCGCTTCGGCCGGTTCCTCCTGTTCCAGCCGGGCGCGGGCGTACAGGCGGACGAGGTCGTGGAAGAGGTAGCGGCCCGCGTACGGGGAGGTGAGCAGGCCCAGGTCGACCAGTTCTTCCAGGGCGTCCTCGGCATCGTCCAGGTCGAGCTCGGTCAGGACGGCGGCCAGCGGGATGCCGAAGTCGGGCGCGGTGGACAGGGCGAGCCTTCGGAAGGTGCGCCGGGCGGTCGGGGTGACCTGCTCATACGACAGCGCGAACGCGGCCGCGACCTGCAAATCCCCGGCGGCCAGGGCGTCCAGACGGCGGCCCTCGTCGTCGAGCCGGCCGGCCAGATGCCGGATCGTCCATCCGGGCCGGCTCTGCAGCCGGTTGCCGGCGATGCGCATCGCCAGCGGCAGGTGCCCGCACAACCGCGCCAGCTCGCTCACCGCGTCCGGCTCGGCCGCCGAGCGCGGCTCGCCCACGATGGCCCGCAGCAACGCGGCCGACTCCTCCTGAGCGAGTTGGGCTAGCGGCAACTGCTGCACGCCCTCCAGCCCCGACAGCGGGCGACGGCTCGTGATCAAAGTCATGCTCGGCCCACCGCCCGGCAGCAGCGGACGCACCTGACTCTCACCCGCCGCGTTGTCCAGCACGATGAGACAGCGCCGCTCCCGCAACAGCGCCCGGTACTGCCCGGCACGCTGCTGCTCGTCGGCCGGAATGCCTCGCTCGGCCATGCCCAGCGCCTTCAACAGCCGCGTCAGGCCGGCCCCGCTCGCCAGCGGGGTGGCGTCCATGCCGCGCAGATCGAGAAAGAACTGCCCATCAGGGAACAGATCGGCCAGCCGGCCGGCCGCGTGCACGGCCAGGGTGGTCTTGCCCATTCCCGGCGTACCCCAGATGGTCACCGGCACGGCCGGCCCGTCGGCGTTGCGGGCGGCCAGCTCCCACAACAGGCCCAGCTCGTGCTCGCGGCCGGTGAAGTCGCCGATGCCCCGGGGCAGCTCGCAGATCCCGGCCACGGAGGGAGCGGAGCGCGGCCGCCCGACCCGGGCGGCCGCGAGGAACGCGTCGTGCTCGTCCGGCGGCAGGCGCAGCACCTCGGCCAGCGCGGCCACCGTACGGCGCTGCGGGCCGCGGCTGACGCCCCGCTCCATGTCACCGATCGCCCGCACGCTCACCCCGGAGGCCTGGGAGAGCTCCTCGATCGTCAGACCCGCCGCCTGCCGGAAGGCCCTCAGCAGCGCGGCGAAAGACTCCCCGTCGCTCACCCCCTCGCCTCTCTCCCGGCAAGGAACGGAACCGGCCAAATAGTTCTGCCTGTTGTTCTGCCTCGTCTCCCGGCCACCATGCCTGTTTCCATGTAGTCCTCGCACCATTTCGCGGGTACCGGGGGCCCGGCGTCGCCAACGGACGGGCCCCCACCTGCACCTGAACCATGTGTTGCCGCGATTCGCCGAACCGCTGACCGATGTGGAACTCCATGATCCCCTATGGAAGAGACGAGCACGTGAGCAGGGACTCCGCGCCGCGCTGCGGCGTCCGGCGCCCGGCCGGGCGGCGCTGATGGCCGGCATGGCCTCCGCGGTGCGGCTGCACGGCCGGCGCATCGAGTGCGACAGGCTGGACCGGATCGCGGCGGCGGTGCAGACCGGCCGCAGCGCGGCCCTGGTGCTGCGCGGCGAGGCCGGCATCGGCAAGACCGCGCTGCTGGAGCACGTACGCGACAGCGCCTCCGGCTGCCGGATCGCCTCGGCGGCGGGCGTGGAGTCGGAGATGGAGCTGGCCTTCGGCGGGCTGCACCAGCTGTGCGCGCCGTTCCTGGACCGCCTCTTGCAGCTGCCGGAGCCGCAGCGCGTCGCGCTGGAGACGGCGTTCGGGCTGCGGGCGGGCACGCCGCCGGACCGGTTCCTGGTCGGGCTGGCGGTGCTCAGCCTGCTGGCCGAGGTGGCGGAGAAGGAGCCGCTGATCTGCCTCGTCGACGACGCCCAGTGGCTGGACCAGGTCTCCGCGCAGACACTCGCCTTCGTGGCCCGGCGGCTGCTCGTCGAGCCGATCGGGCTGGTCCTCGCCGTACGCGAGCCCGACCTGGAGACCGAGCTGTCCGGACTGCCGCAGCTCGAGGTCGGCCGCCTCAACGACGGCGACGCCCGCGCCCTGCTGGACTCCGCGACCCCAGGACGGCTGGACGAGCGGGTACGCGACCGCATCGTCGCCGAGGCCCAGGGCAACCCCCTCGCCCTGCTGGAACTGCCGTGCGGGCTGGCCGCGGCGGAGCTGGCGGGCGGCTTCGGACGCCCGGACGCGCGGCCGCTGGTGAGCCCGGTCGAGTACGCCTTCCTCCGGCAGATCAAGCTCCTCCCGGCGGCCACGCGGCTCCTGCTCCTGCTCGCCGCGGCCGAACCGGTCGGCGACGTGGCGCTGGTGACCAGGGCCGCGGAGTTGCTGGGCATCGACGGGTCGGCCGCGGCCCCGGCGGAGGCGGCGGAGCTGATCACGTTCGGGACGCGGGTGCGGTTCCGCCATCCGCTGGTGCGCGCGGCCGCCTACCGGGTGGCCGAGCAGGAGGACCGCCAGCACGTGCACCGCGCGCTGGCCGACGCCACCGACGCGCAGGCCGACCCCGACCGGCGGGCCTGGCACCTGGCCAACGCCGGCGCCGGCCCCGACGAGGCGGTGGCCGCCGGCCTGGAAGGCTCGGCCGGCCGGGCACAGGCACGCAGCGGCGTCGCCGCCGCGGCCGCCTTCCTGGAACGAGCCGCCGAGCTGACCCCCGACCCGGCACGCCGCGGAGCCAGGGCGCTGGCCGCCGCCCGGGCCAAGCACCAGGCCGGCGGGTACGACGCCGCGCTCCAGCTGCTGGACGCGGCCGAACTCAGCCTCCTGGACGAGCGCGACCTGGCCCGGTCAGGCCTGCTGCGCGGGCAGATCCTCTTCGCCTCCCGAGGCGCCGCCACCGCCCTGCCGCTCCTGGCCGGCGCGGCCCACCGCCTGCAACCCCTGGACGCCGGGCCGGCCAGGGAGGCGTACCGCGACGCGCTGCACGCCGCGCTGACCGCCGGCCGCCTGCCCGGCGGCACCCGGCTGCGGGACATCGCCAAGGCGGCGCTTGCCACCCCGCCCGGACCGGCGCCCGAGCGCTACAACCAGCTCCTGACGGGCCTGGCCATGACGAGCACCGACGGTTACGCGGCGGGCGTGCCCCTGATCCGGCAGGCCCTGCACGCCTTCCGCACCCAGGGCATCTCCCGCGAGGACGGTCTCGGCTGGCTCCCCCTCGCCTGCCTCGTGGCCGCCGACCTCTGGGAGTTCGACACCTGGACCGCGCTCTCGACGAGCCTGGTGGAGCTGGCCCGCGAGACCGGAGCCCTGTCGGTGCTGCCCTCGGCGCTGCTGCTGCTGGCGTCCAACCGCGTCCAGGCCGGAGACATCGCCGGCGCCGACGCCTTGGCCGCCGAGGCGGCCGCCATCGGCCAGGCGACCGGCAGCCGCGTCATCTCCCACTACGCCGCCCTGGCGATCGAGCCCTGGCGCGGCCGGGAGACCTCCACCCGCCAGGCCGTCGGAGCCGTCACCCGCGGCACCCTCGCGCAGGGCGAGGGCGGGGTGCTCGCCGCCGCCCGATGGGCCGGCGCCGTGCTCGGCAACGGCCTGGGCCGCCACGAGGAGGCCTACGCCGCCGCCGAGCAGGGCTACGAGAACTCCCACGAGATGGGACTGTCCATCAGGCACATGACCGAGCTGGTGGAGGCGGCCGTACGGAGCGAGAGGCCGGCACGCGCCGCCGAGATGGCCCGCCGCATCGACGAGCGGGCCCAGGCCGTCGGCACCGACTGGGCGCTGGGCGCATCCGCGGCCGTGCGCGCCCAGGTCAGCAGCGGTCCTGCCGCCGAAGCGCTGCACCGCGAGGCCGTCGAACGGCTCGGCCGTACCGACGTGCGCCTCGCCTACGGCCGTGCCCGGCTCGTCTACGGCGAGTGGCTGCGCCGCGAGAACCGCCGGGGCGACGCCCGGGAGCAGCTCGGCATCGCGTACGAGATCCTCGGCGAGATCGGGGCCGACGCCTTCGCCGAACGCGCCCGCCGGGAGTTGCAGGGCAGCGGCGAGACGATCCGCAGGCGCCCCGCCGAGGCGGGCACCCTGACCGCGCAGGAGGCGCAGGTGGCGCGGCTGGCCGGTGAAGGGCTGACCAACCCCGAGATCGGCGCCCAGCTGTTCATCAGCCCGCACACCGTCGAATGGCACCTGCGCAAGGTGTTCGCCAAGCTCGGCATCAGCTCCCGCAAGCAGATCCGGCCCTCGCTGCTCGACGGCATGGCCGCCACCGCCTGACACCGCGGCCGTTTCGAGCGGGCGTCCACCCCGTCCGGACGCCAGGTCACCGTCCCGCGGGCGTGACAGGTGTCCGAGCGTCTGCCGGGCCCGCGACTGTCACAGGTGCTCGGGCTCGCCGCGCAGAGGTGCGGGTTGGTGGCTGAGAACGTCGATCACGGCGTCGGCCGCGCTGGCGTGGATGTTCAGCAGCGGCCACAAGCCGATGATCTGCAGCAGCCGCGCCGAGATGCCGTGGACGCCCGCCAGGTGGAGGCTCGTCCCCTCGTCGCGCAGAGTGGTGTGGAGACTCTTCAGAACTCGCCCGCCGTTGCTGTCCATGAAGGTGAGGAGGCTGAGGTCGAGCACTGCCGGCTTGCCTGGCAGCATCTGCTCACGAACATAACGCTGCAGTCGGTCGGCGTTGGTTATGTCCACCTCCCCGATCACGGTGATCAGCACGCCACCTTCCAGGCGGTGGCATCCCAGGGTGAGGGGCGCCGCGACGGACTCCAGACTGTCGTCAGGCAGGTGAGCGAGGTGAAGGTGCATGGCGTCCTTCTCGGCGTCGAGGGGTCTCAGTACTTCTCCTCTTCTGAAACAGGATGCATGAAATATAATACCGGAAGAATCGTTCGTGCAACTTGTGCATGGGAGGGCTCCACGCGTGCAGCCAGCGAGAGCGGCCCATCTGATACAACTTGAGGTTTCGTGAGTACGTCCGCCAACCGCCCCAGCGCCTGGACCTTTCTGACGCACCACGCGCGCGTGCTGCTCGAGATCGCCCGCGACCCTCAAGCACGGGTCCGCGACATGGCCGCCACCATAGGCATCACCGAACGAGCCGTGCAGGGCATCGTCTCCGACCTGCACCAGGCCGGATACGTCTCCATCGACCGCGTCGGCCGACGCAACGAGTACAGCCTCAACCTTGATGCGCGCTTCCGTTACCGGACGGAGGCGAACCTGCCGGTCCGCCTCCTCATCGACATGTTCACCCAGCACGACCTGGCGAATCCGGACGAGACGGATACCGACTGATCCACCCGCCGCCCGGTGACACCGGCGGCCCGCCGACCCGGACCCACTGTCCGCACATGCCCTGCTGCCGGACGCGCAAGGCCTGTCCCACGACCAGCATGGCCAGGTCACGATGACCTGAGCGCCCTCGACGACGGTGAGGCCGCGCCACGGCATCCACCGGCGCCTGGGACAGCAGCTGCCCCGTGTCGAGATGCGGGCCGCCTTCCCCCTGGTCAACCGCTTCCCCATGCCGCGCCCGAGCGCGCGCTCCCGCGACGGCGTTTTGACACCTTCTACGGATAACCGCTATCTATTGGCTAACCGTTAGGGGGTGGAAGGTGCAGGACGCGGTGCTGGCGATGCTCGCCAAGGAGCCCACGCACGGGTACGACCTGCGCGCACGGCTGCGGCACAGTCTCGGCCCGCTGGGCGGGTCGATGAACCCCGGCCAGATCTACGTGACCCTGTCCAGGCTGGAAAAGGCGGGCCTCGTCGTGTGCGAACGCGCCGACGGCCTGCCCGAGCGGCCGGAGCGCAAGGTCTACGCGCTGACACCGGCCGGGCAGCAGCGCGTGGCCGCCTGGCTGGCCGAGGTGGGCTGGCCGAAACCGGACCTGGCGGAGTTCCACCTCAAGCTCGCCGCCGCGGCCGCGGCCCGGCTGGCCGACCCCGTGGAACTCGTGGCTGCCCAGCGCCGCGAGCTGCTGCGCCGCCTGCGCGAGGCGCAGCGCGCGGCACTGGCCGAGCCGGCGGGCCCGGGCGCCGGCCTGCTGCTCGAAGGGGTCGTGCTGCGGCTGCAGGCCGACCTGCGCTGGCTGGACGCCTGCGAGCGGGCCTGGTCCAGCCTCGACGACGAAATAGAGGGCGGATGAACGTGTCACGTGCCGCGGTCCGGGCCTGCGGCCTGGTGAGGACGCATGGTGAGGGTCAGAGCCGGGTCCGCGCGGTGGACGAGGTCGACCTGGAGGTGCCCGAGGGGCAGATGCTCGCGGTGATGGGGCCCAGCGGCTGCGGGAAGTCCACACTGCTGCACCTGCTCGGCGGCCTGGAACGGCCCACCGACGGACAGGTGTGGGTGGCCGGGCGGCGCATCGACACGCTGAGCGAGCGAGCTCTGGCACGCATGCGCCGCCGCTCGGTGGGGTTCGTCTTCCAGGCCTTCCACCTGATGGAGGAGCTGTCGGCGTCCGAGAACGTCGAGCTGCCCGCGCTGCTGGCCGGCCGCTCGCGCCGCCAGGCCAGGCGGCGCGCCGGCCTGCTGCTGGAACGGGTCGGGCTCGCCGACCGCGCCCGGCACCTGCCCTCACAGCTGTCGGGCGGGCAGCGCCAGCGCGTCGCCGTCGCCCGCGCGCTGGTCAACGACCCGCTGGTCGTCCTGGCCGACGAGCCGACCGGCAACCTCGACACCGCGGCGACCCTCGACGTCCTGAGAATCTTCGAGGAGCTGCGCACCGCGGGACAGACCTTCGTCATCGTCACCCACGACGAGCGGGTCGCGGCCACCGCCGACCGGCTGGTCTCGATGCGCGACGGCATGTTCGTCGACGACACCCGGCTGGCCGGCTCCACCACGACCGGCCTCGGCGGGCTCGGCGGGCTGATCGGGCTGGAGGGCTGAGCGACATGGGTTCCATCGTGCTCGTCGCCCGCCTGGTGCTCGCCGACGTACGCCGGCACCAGGCCCAGGCCGCGATGCTCCTGCTCGCGGTGACCGTGGCCACCGCCACGATGGCGCTCGGCCTGTCCCTGCGGTCGGTGAGCGAAGCGCTGTACGAGCAGACCCGCACCGCCACCGCCGGGCCCGACCTGGTGGCGCTGTCGGGCGAGACGGGCCCCGCTGTGACCTCGGCCCTGACCGAGCTGGCCGGCTCCCCCGGCGTGGCCGCCCACCACGGCCCCTACCGCATCGTCTACGCCGACCTCACCACGCGCGACGCCACCTCGTCCCGGGTGGTGGTCCACGGCTTCGCCGAGAAGCCCGCCGCCGTCAACCGGCCGCTGGTGACCTCCGGCCAGTGGATACGGCCCGGCGGCACGGTCCTCGAACGCGGCTTCGCCACCGCGCTGCACGTCGGCGTCGGCGACCGCGTCACCATCGCCGGCCGCCCATACCCCGTCGTCGGCATCGCCGTCACCGCCGCCACCTCCATCTACCCCGGAGCCTCGCAGATCGGCCCGTACGGCGGCCCCAGCGACTACAGCGGCCTGGCCTGGATGACCCGATCGGACGCCCGGGCCCTGGCGTCCTCCCATGACCTGCCGGTGACCCTGGCCGTCGACCTCGAACTGCGCGACCCCGCCGCCACCCAGGCCTTCCGCGACGCCCACCACGACTCCACCGTCAGGATCAACTTCCGCTCCTGGCAGTTCACGGCCCAGCAGGACCTCGCCATGCTCAAGGGCAGCCGGCCCATCCTGGTCGTCGGCAGCTGGCTGCTCAGCTTCCTGGCCATCACCGGAGTGGCCGCGCTGGCCGCCGGACGCGCCGTCCAGCAGACCCGCCGGGCCGGGCTCCTCAAAGCCGTCGGCGCCGGCCCCGGCCTGATCGCCACCGTCCTGCTCACCGAGTACCTGGCGCTGGCCCTGGCCGGCGACGCGCTCGGGCTGCTGGTCGCCCGCCTGACCGCGCCCGCCATCGCCAGCCCCACCGCCAGCCGCATCGGCGACGCGGCCGGGCCGACCGGCGCCACCGTCGTCACCGCCACCGTCCTGGCCGTGGCGGTCGCCGTACTCTCCACGCTGCGCCCCACCCTGCGGGCCATGCGTACGGCGACCGTCACCGCGCTGACCGCCACCCCCCACCAGCCCCGCCACCGGCCCCACCTCACCGCCCTGTCCGCGCTGCTGCCCACCCCGCTGCTGCTCGGACTGCGGCTGACCGCCCGCAGGCCCGGCCGCGCCCTGCTGCAGGCCTGCTCCACCGCCACCACCGTGATCGCGATCGTCGCCCTGCTCACCATGCACGCCCAGCAGGAACGGGGCTACGGCCTCAACGGCTCCCCCGTCCTGCCCAACCTGCGCGGCGAGCACGACCGCCGCCTGATGCTCGCCGTCGCCATCCTGCTGATCGCCCTCGCCGTCGTGAACACCATCACCTTCACCTGGACCACCGCCGTCGAAGCCCGCGCGAACATGGCCATCGCCCGCACGCTCGGCGCCACCCCGGGACAGGTCTCCGCCGGACTGTCCATCGCCCAACTCCTGCCCGGCCTGCCCGGCGCCGTCCTCGGCGTCCCCCTGGGCAGCGGCCTGCTCTCCCTCTTCGCCGCCAGGAACGCGGTGGAAGCGCCCTCCTCGTGGCTGCTCGCCGCCGTACTCGCGACCCTCCTGGCGACGGCGGCCCTGACCGCCCTGCCCGCACGCCTGGCCGCCCGCCGGCCCGTCGCACGCGCCCTCAGCGCCGAAACCGCGTGACCCACCTCCACGTGACGTGACCCCCGCCTCCATATGTTCGACGAAAGGACCCCCAAGTGGCATCTGACGCCGCCGGCACCCGGCGACTCATGGCGGGCACCGGGCAGCCGCGCGGACGGGTGTCCCACAGCACCGACCTCGTCACGGCGCTGCTCGGCATCTGGTTCGGGGTCGGGCTGATGATCGACGCCTGGGCGCACAGCAACCTCGCCGAGCTGGAGACCTTCTTCACCCCCTGGCACGCGGTGTTCTACTCCGGCTTCGCCGTCGTCTCCGGCTGGATCATCTGGCAGGTGTGGCGCAACGTCCGCGCCGGACGCCAGGGCCTGGCCGCCGTCCCCACCGGATACCTCGCCGGGCTCGCCGCCATTCCCGCGTTCGCCGCCTTCGGGTTCGCCGACATGCTCTGGCACACCGTCCTCGGCATCGAGACGACCATCGACATCTTCTTCAGCCCCTCGCACCTCGGCCTCATCGTCACGATGACGCTCATCCTCACCACACCGCTGCGCTCGGCCTGGAACGCCCCCGGCATCGGCCCCCGGCCCTCGCTCGGCCGCCTGCTGCCCGCGCTGCTCGGGCTCGCCTTCGCCACCGCCCTGGTGTCACTGTTCCTGTCGTACGGCGGCGCCATGCACTACCGGCCCCAGGCGATCGTCGAGGCACTCTCCATGGCGCAGAACACCGGCGCCGCGCCCGGCGCCGGCCCCCGGCCGATCGCCCCGAGCGCCGACCGGATGGCCACCGCCATGGTCGTCACCAACGTCGTCATGCTCAGCCCCGTGCTGCTGCTGGCGCGCCGCTGGCTGCTGCCGTTCGGCTCGGTCACCATCATGTACGCGGTCATGGTCCTCATGCCGGCCGCCCAGACGGCCTTGCGCAACCTGCCGACCCTGCTGTCGTTCGTGGCCGCCGGGCTCGTGAGCGATCTGCTGATCCGCCGGCTGCGGCCCTCAGGCGAGCGGCGCGCCGCCTACTGGGCCTTCGCCGGGCTGTCGGCCCTCGCCACCTGGACCCTGTACATCGGCGTCGCCTCGGCCACCAGCGGCCGCCTGCCCGCCGTACCCGAACTGTGGACCGGCGCGCCCATCGTGGCCGGGCTGATCGGCCTGGCCCTCGGCGCACTGCTCCTGCCCAACCCGGCCACGGCCGTACGGGCATGATCCGACGATCTCCCCGGCGATGCCGGGGCGCGGGACGCCGCCTTGGGTAGCTTTAAGGCATGTCGTCCTCTCTCGTGTCGGGTGCCACCGGCCCCGCACGGCAGGCGTCGCCGTCGACACGCCGCCGCAACCTCGGGGCCGTGCTGCGGGAGGTGCACCGCGACGGAGCCGTGTCACGCGCCGAACTCGCCGAGCGGATGGGCGTCAACCGGAGCACGATCCTGTCGCTGATCGTCAGCCTCGCCGCCACCGGCCTCGTACGGGAGGAGCCGGCCACGGCCACGGGACGGGCCGGCCGGCCCTCACTGGTCGTCCGCGCAGAGAGCGGCCGGGCCTACGTGCTGGCCTTCGACGTCGCGGTGGACCGGCTCGTCGCCGCCAGGGTCGGACTCGGCGGCATCGTGCTCGAACGCAAGGAGGCCGCGCGGCGCCGAGGCCAGGACGACCTCGACGAGGTGACCGGCGTCCTCACCGCATTCGGTGACGCGCTCGTGACCGCCGCGCCCCCGGACGCCGCGTGCGTCGGCATCGGCATGTCGTACTGCGGCCTGATCAGAGCCGCCGACGGCAAGGTCCGGCTGGCCCCCACCATGGGCTGGACCGACCTCGACATCGGCCCGGCGCTCGGCCGGCGACTGGGGCTGGGCCTGCCCGTGGCCGTCGGCAACGAGGCCCACCTGGGCGCGCTGGCCGAACACGTACGCGGTGCGGGAGCCGGCAGCCGGAACCTCGTCTACCTGCACGGGGACGTCGGAGTGGGCGGCGGCATCATCGTCGGCGGCAAGCTGCTGGACGGCGACGAGGGATACGCCGCCGAACTCGGCCACATGATCGTCAACCCCTACGACGGCCGGCCCTGCAACTGCGGCTCGCACGGCTGCCTGGAGGCGGAGGTCGGCGAACCGGCACTGCTGGAGAGCGCGGGACGCGCCGGCGGGCCGCTCGGCCGGGACGGCGTCCGGGCCGTGGTGACCGCAGCCGAGAACGGTGACGCGGCGGCCCGCGACGCCCTCGACCGCGTCGGCGGCTGGCTCGGCATCGGCGTCGTCAACCTGATCAACCTCTTCAACCCCGGCGTCGTCGTCTTCGGCGGCATGCTCAGCGAGATCTACCGGGGAGCGGCCCCCCGGGTCGGCGCCCGCGTGCGCGCCGGCGGGCTGCCGGTCTCCCGCGAACGCGTCGCCCTCCGCACCGCCGCGCTCGGCTACGACGCCACCCTGATGGGCGCCGCCGAACTCGGCTTCGCCCCGCTCCTGGCCGATCCTCTGGGCGTCATGGACCACGCCTGAGGGCTTGCTCCACTCTCCCCCGTCAGGAGAATCAGACCTATAACCAACAACAACGTTGTTGTTGGAGTAGACTCCGCACCATGGCTTGGGATGTCGAAGGAACGAAGCACCGCATCTACCAGGCGGCACTGGCCGAATTCGCCGCACACGGCCCCGACGGCACCACCGTCGACCGGATCGCGAAGCGCGCCCAGGTCAACCGCGAACGCGTCTACAACTACTTCGGCGACAAATCAGCACTGTTCTCAGCAGTGATCCGCAGCGAACTCGACAAGATCGCCCAGGCCGTACCCCTGACCATCACCCGCACCACCGACCTCGCCGAATTCGCCGGCCGCACCTTCGACTACCAGCGCGCCCACCCCGACCTCGCCCGGCTCGTGCTCTGGGAAGGACTGTCCGACACGGGCACCGTCCCGGACGAACTCACACGAACCGAGCTGTACACCGGCAAGGCCAACGCCGTCGCGGCAGCCCAGCAGGCGGGACTGATCGACGACACCCTCGACCCCGCCCACCTCATGTTCCTCATCATCGCCCTGTCCAGCTACTGGTCCGCAGCACCACAGATCGCCCGCATGCTCTCCGGCACGGACGCCCAGGACGCCACCGAAACCGCCCAGCGCCGCGCGGCCGTCGTCCACGCCGCCCGGCAGCTCGCCACGCCACGACCGAAACCCACCACCTGACTCCCCGACCACCAGGAGCACGGCCATGACCGCCAAGACCGTACTGATCACCGGCGCCACCAGCGGCATCGGCGCCCACACCGCACGACTCCTCCTCGACCGCGGCCACCGCGTAGCCGTCACCGGCCGCAGCGAGACCAGACTCAAGGCCTTCCTCGACGAGACCGGCCACCCCGACCGGCTCCTCGGCCTCATCGCCGACGCCGCCGACTGGCAGGCCACCCAGTCCGCCGTGACCCGCACCGTTGAACACTTCGGCGCCCTGCACGCCGCGGTCGCCAACGCCGGCTTCACCTCCAGCGACCAGCACCGCAGCGCGGGCGCGACCCTCAGCGACGGCGACCCGGCACTGTGGCCGCCCATGATCCTGACCAACGTCCTCGGCCCCGCCCTCCTCGCCAGAGCCACCCTGCCGCACCTCGAGGCCACCGGCGGACGGCTGGTGCTCATCGGCAGCGTCGTCGGACTGAAGAACAGCCCCGGCAACCTCTACTCGGCCACCAAATGGGCCGTCACCGGGCTCGCAGAGAACCTGCGGATGCACGCCACCACCCGCGGCATCGGCGTCACCCTCGTCAACCCCGGCATGATCGACACGCCCTTCTGGGAAGAGGGCAGCGTCCCCTCCTTCGCCCTGCCTCCCGGTCCCATCGCCGAAGCGATCTGCTTCGCCCTCGACCAGCCGGCCGGCGTCGACCTCAACACCATGACCATCCGGCCGATCGGACAGCCCGTATGACCCGCCGTTGTTGTTCCACCATCCGAGCGCCTTTACAAAGTAGATTTTTCCGCACCGGCCCCTTCAGCGCAGGTGCCGGACCCACTGGGTCAGCAGGGGGCGGTAGCCGCGGCGGTTCCAGAACGGAGCCGAGAGCGGATTCGGCAGCGCGTGGTGCAGCACCATGGTGGACACGCCTGCGGCCCCGGCCCGGCGGTGCGCCGTCTCGGTGAGCGCCGGGCCCACGCCGAGGCCGCGCGCCCGCGGCTCGACGTACATGGCTCCCAGGTACGCCACCGGAGCGTCGTTCACTCCCCCGCTGATCCAGCCGGACCGAGCCGGTGGCTGCACGACGGCGAACCCCGCAGCGCGGCCGTCCAGCTCGGCCAGCCAGCACCACTCCAGCGGCAGCGCCTCCTCGGACAGGTACGCGCGCAGGAGTTCCCCGGTGCGCCCCCGCACCGTCACCCAGCCGAACTGCGCGTCGTAAGCCACCAGCCGCTCGTACATCCGCGCCATCACCTCCAGGTCGTCCGCCCCGGCGGCCCGGACGGCAGCGGGGCCGGCAGCGGAACCAGCAGTGAAGCCGGAAGTGACCGCCGTGCCGGGCCGGAGCCGGCGGGCGGCCACCACGGTGACGGGAGCGAAGCCCCGGACGGCCAGCGCCCTGACGGGTTCGGTGTCGCGGCTCGGCCACCACACACTCAGCGCCTGCTCGGGCCCGGCGGGGCGGGGGCGGGCCAGCCACTGGTCGAGCAGCGCGCCGAGCGCGGCCTCGGGGTCGGAGCCGGCGACGCGCGCCCGGAGGTGGTGGACGGTCAGCGGCGACCAGCACGCCTGCAGGCCATCCGGGTCCAGCCGGTCCACCACCGCACGCGCGACGGCGTCGGGCGCTTCGAGCAGTTCTCCCTTGGCGGGCAGGTCGTCCTGGCCGGCGAGGAGTGGCTCCGCGGAGCGCACACGGGCCGCGTGATCCTTGATCAGGTCGCTCATGACGGCACCCTAACCGCCAGGATTTTTAGGATTAAAGGGCACGAACGCACCTACAGCCCTGGAGCGGCCGGCGACCGGGACCGGCGCTGCGCGCAAGAAACTTCTCAGCCCAGCAGCGTGATCACGCCGGCCAGGAGTATCGCCGCGACGAGAACGGTCACGACGACCAGGGCCGTCGTGCCGAACCGGCGGCGGATGAATTTCGGGTTGTGGGCCATCATGAAGTCCTCCCTGGCTGGGCGCCGCTCAGCTCGCGCCGGCGGCGCAGCAGCGCCGCGCGCCTGGCCTGGGCGCGCACCACTAGCACCAGGGCGACCGCGACGAACCCGCCCCCGACCGCGAGGACCGGCCCCACCCCGGTGCCGCGTTGCGCGGCGACAACGGTCAGGACCGCCGTGGTGGCGAGCGAGGCGGCCAGGCCGATCCAGGCGGCGATCACCCGGTCGGTCGCGAACAGCGGGACCCGGCGCGTCAGCAGCCACCCGCCGTACGCGGCCCAGGCCAGGCAGAACGCGGTGAACAGCGCGAACGCCAGATGCGTACGGCCGGGCAGCGGGCCGGGCTCCGTCCACCACAACGCGCCCACGAACACCGCTCCCGCCGCGCCGGCCAGCAGCGCCGTCACGGCCCGGATCCGGGTTCTCGGCGACAGCGCCGGCGAGAGCCGTTCGATCATGTCCTGCGCCGACAGGCGCGGCTCGTCCGTCATGGCCTGTATCCCTTCTCCTCCAGGTGGTCACGCAGCAGGCGACGGGCGCGGTTGAGCCTGGACTTGACCGTCCCGGCCGGGATCCGGCAGATGTACGCGCACTCCTCCACGGGCAGGTCCTCCAGGTAGAACAGGACGAGGATCTCCCGTTCGAGCACCGGCAGGTCCGACAGCACGCTCACCAGGGCGGCGCGGTCCACCATGGCCTCAGCGGGGTCCTCGACGGCCGCGTCGGCGGCTCCGGACCTCTCCTCGGCCTGGGAGTACTCGCCGCGCAGCCGGTCGGTGACCGAGCGCCGGGCGATGGTGAACAGCCACGGCGCGAACCGCTCCGGGTCGCGGAGCCGGGGCAGGCCCCGGACCACGGCCAGCCAGATCTCCTGGCTCACGTCGTCGGCCCGGTCGGCGTCCAGCATGCGCCGTACGTACGTCCACACCGGCACCTGCCACCTGGCCAGCAGCTCGGCCAGCGCGGCGCGCTCGCCGAGCTGGGCACGCACCACCAGCAGCTCATCGGTCATCTCGTCCTCCCGTCATCCTGCACAGTCGGGCGAGGGGCCGGGAAGGTTCACGGGTTCCGCGGCACTCGCGGCTGAGTGAGACTCATCCGGAGTGGGCCGTGACGATCCACGCCGAGGCGGGGAGTCGTACGGCGTCGCCGCTCTCATAGGGTCGCAGCGCCGACGCCAGCGCGTCCCTGGCCCGGGTCAGGGCGGCGCTCTCGGCATCGGCGACGAAGCCGGCCAGCTGGACGTCGAGCAGGAAGCCGGCGGCGTCCATCGCATCGCGCCCGAGCACGGTGAGGTACTCCACGGGGGAGGTCGCGATGCCGGTGAAGCCGGCCTGGTCGAGCACCCGGCGAATGTGGCCTGCGTCGGTGAAGTCCGCGACTCCCTTCCGGTGACCGTCGAGATCCAGGCTCGGCAGATGCCGCGCCAGCGCGGTGAAGACGCCGCGCATCTGTTCGCCGCCGTCGCGGTGGCACAGGAACGCCAGCCGCCCCTTCCGCCGCAGTGACCGCCTGATGTTGGCGAACGCGGCCACCGGATCGTCGAAGAACATGATCCCGGCCCGGCTGATCGCCACATCGAAACGGCCGGAGGGCAGCGGGTGGACCTGGGCGTCGCCGCGCTCGAAGGTGATGTTGGCAAGGGACTCCTCGGCGGCGATGCGCCGGGCGAGCTCCAGCATGGGGGCCGACAGGTCGATCCCGACGGCCTGGCCGCTGCTGGCGTGGCGGGCGGCGATCCGGGTGGTGTGCCCGGTGCCGCAGCCGATGTCGAGCACGTGGTCGCTCCCGGCGATGGCGGCGCCGGCGAACAGGTGCCCGTTGGCGGGTTCGGCCATCCGGTCGAGGTGTCGGTGATGTTCCGTCCAGCGCCGGCCTTCCTCGCCGTTCCACATCTGCTCCTGGGCGGTGTTGACCGTACCCGTCATCGCGTCGGCTTCCTTTCCGGGGAGGAGATGGTCACAGGAGATGCTGCCGCGCCGGGCTCGCCGCCGTCGTCAGCCGGGGGAAGCCTGTTCCGGCTACCGCATCGGGAGTGAAGGCAGGCCGGTGTACGACCTTCGGAGTAGACCGACGCGTGGCACGGGGCTTGAGGCCGTGCGCCGGCTCTGATGGTGGGAGCGGCGCGGCCACCTTGAGGGCTCCTGCCGGGCGCGAACCTGGCCTAGCCTCGAAGGCATGGACAGGCAGAACCCGCTCGGAGAGTTCCTGCGCGCCCGCCGCGAGCTGGTGCGGCCGGAGGACGTCGGCGTGCCCGTCGGCGCCCGCCGGCGCGTGGCGGGGCTGCGCAGGCAGGAGGTCGCCCGGCGCGCGGGCATGAGCACCGACTACTACGTACGGCTGGAGCAGGGCCGCGAGCGCCACCCCTCCGCCCAGGTGGTCGACGCGCTCGCCCGCGCCCTCGATCTGGAGGCGGACGCGGCCGAGCACCTGCACCGGCTGGCCCACCCGGCCGGGCGCGGGCGGCCGGCCGGCGGGCACGAGCAGGTCAGCCCGCGCCTGCTGCGCATGATGGACCTCTGGCCGCACACCCCGGCCGTGGTCCTCGGCCGCTGTCTCGACGTGCTGGCCTGCAACGCGCTCGGCGGCGCCCTGTTCGACGGCCACGCCCACAGCCGGAACCTGGTCCGGCTGGTGTTCCTCGATCCCGACGCGAGGGAGTTCTACCCCGACTGGGACCGGGTGGCGGTCAACACCGTCGCCGGCCTGCGGGCGGGGGCCGGCACCGACCAGGACGACCCCCGGCTGATCGAGGTGGTCGGGGAGCTGTCGGTCAAGAGCGAGGACTTCCGCCGGCTCTGGGCCCGCCACGACATCCGCCAGAAGACCCACGAGACCAAGCGCTTCCGCCATCCCCTGGTGGGAGAGCTGACCCTGCACTACGAATCACTGACCGTCAACAGCGCGCCGGGCCAGCAACTGGTCGTCTACCAGGCCGACCCCGGCAGCCCGTCCGAGGACGCGCTGTCCCTGCTCGGCTCGCTGACCGCCTAGCGAATCCCTGATCGGCGACCCCGCCCGGCCGGACACCGGCCGAGGCGCCATGTCGCCATGCCCTACCACCGAGGAAGACCATCATGTCCGTCTGGTTCATCACCGGCTGCTCCACCGGCCTCGGCCGCGCCCTGGCCACCGCCGTGCTGGAACGCGGCGAGCGCGCGGCCGTCACCGCCCGCGACCCCCGGCAGCTCGCCGGCCTCGTCGCCGGCCACGGCGACCGCGCCATCGCGCTCCCGCTCGACGTCACCGACCAGGCCCAGATCGCCGAGGCGGTCGAGCAGGCCGAGTCCGCCTTCGGCCGCATCGACGTCCTCGTCAACAACGCCGGATACGGCTACCTCGCGGCCGTCGAGGAGGGCCGGGACGACGAGGTACGCGCGCTGTTCGACACCAACGTGTTCGGGCTGGCCGACGTCACGAAGGCCGTGCTGCCGGGCATGCGCGCCCGCAGAAGCGGCCACGTCGTGAACGTCTCCTCGCTGGGCGGCCTGGCCGCGTTCGGCGCGACCGGCTACTACCACGCCACCAAGTTCGCCGTGGAGGGCCTGTCCGAGTCGCTGGCGGCCGAGGTCGCGCCGCTCGGCATCAAGGTCACGATCGTCGAGCCGGCGGCGTTCCGTACGAACTGGTCCGGCCCTTCCATGCGGCAGTCGCCGGTCAGCATCGACGACTACGCGGAGACCGCCGGCGCGCGCCGCGCCTCCACCCTCGCCACCTACGGCCACCAGCCCGGCGACCCGGCCCGCGCGGCCGAGGCGCTCATCGCCGCGGTCGAGGCCGACGAGCCGCCGCTGCGGCTGCTGCTCGGCCGGGCCGCGTACGACATCGCGTCCGCCCGCCTCGACACGCTGCGGGCCGGGTTCGAGGCGTGGCGCGACGTCACGCTCGGCGCCGACTACCCGGCGGGCGCGTGACCATGAAGAAGATCGTCCTGGTCACCGGCGCGGGCAGCGGCATCGGCCGGGCCACCGCGCTGCGCCTGTCCCGCGAGGGTCATCATCTGGTCATCGGCGGCCGCCGCGAGGACCGGCTGGCCGCCGTCGCCGAGGCCATCAGGAACGGCGGCGGCAGCGTGGACGTGCGCCGCCTCGACGTGACGGACCGCGAGGACGTCGCGGCGTTCGTCGACGGGGCCGCCGAGGAGCACGGCCGGGTCGACGTCCTGGTCGGCAACGCGGGCGTGATGCCCCTGTCACGCCTGGACTCACTCCTGGTCGAGGAGTGGGACCGGATGATCGACGTCAACATCCGCGGCCTGCTGCACGGCATCGCGGCCGCCCTGCCGCACTTCCAGCGGCAGGGCGAGGGCCACTTCGTCACGATCGCCTCCATCGGCGCGCACCAGGTGGTGCCGACGGGCGCGGTCTACTGCGCCACGAAGTACGCCGCCTGGGCCATCACCGAGGGCCTGCGCCAGGAGCTCGACCCCGGCATCCGGGTCACCACGGTTTCTCCCGGCGTCGTGGAGTCGGAACTCGCCGGCACGATCACCGATCCGGGGGCGCGCGAGGCGATGCGGACGTACCGGGCGGCGGCCATACCGCCGGAGGCCATCGCCGACGCCGTCGCCTTCGCGATCGGGCAGCCGCCGGAGGTGGACGTCAACGAGCTGGTCGTCCGCCCGGCCAGACAGCGGTGAGCGGACGGGGCCGGCGCCGACGGCATCAGGGGGCGTCACTGGCGCGATGAGCGTCCGGCCGGCCGGGCGACATCGTCGAGCGCGGTGAGCGTCCGGCCGGCCAGGCGACATCGTCCAGCGCGAGGAACGGCGAGACCGCGACCCCGGCCGGCGTCATCCCGGCGAAGGCCATGACGTCCCGGTGGAGGTGGGACTGGTCGGCGTAGCCGCTCTCCGCGGCCACCAGGGCGGCGCTGTGGCCGGCGGCGAGGCGGCGGGCCGCGTGGTCGAAGCGGATGAGCTGGGCGACCCGCTTGGGGGTGAGGCCGACCTGGGCGCGGAAGCGGGACCACAGCCGCTTGCGGCTCCAGCCGAGCTCGGCGACCAGCCGCTCGACGCGCACCCGCCCCCCGGTGGCCACCATCCGCCTCCAGGAGAAGGCGACCTCCGGGTCGACGGCCCGGCCCGCGTCCACCCGCCGTGCCAGCGCGGCCTCCGCGATCGCGAACCGGTCGTCCCACGACCTGGCGGCACGCAGCCGCTCCTGGGTGCGTACGGCGTCCCGTCCCCAAAGATCGTCGAGGGCGGCCAGCGTCCCGCCCAGTTCCGAGGACGCGCCCAGGACCGCGTGCGCCACGATCGGCGAGAGCCGCAGCTGGAGGCACTCGGAACTCCTGGCCAGCCCCCTCCCCCGGGCCCCGTCGGGCGCGAGCCCGGCGACGACGCGCTCGCGCTGCCGCGCTCCGCGGCCGTCCTCCACCACGAAGGGCCGGTCACCGAGGTCGAAGATCACCGTGACGGCGGGGTGCGGGACCAGCGCGACGTCGGCGAACTCGTTCGCCTGATCGCTGAATCCCGCCATCACCACTCCCGGCAGCCGGCCAGGGCGCGGCGGAACCGTGATCTTCCAGCGGGGCGTACCGGCGCGAGCCGGCTCGGCAGGTCGCACTCCGACATCGTAGAAGCCATGTCGCGGCGGGCCCACCCGGTTCCCGGTCAGCGGCGCCCGGACCACGCCTCGCGCTCCGCGCCGTCGGGGTCGCCGGCGACGGTGATCTTCTCGTCGATCAGCGCCGTGGACCGGCCGGCCAGGTCGTATCGGGGCCAGCCCGGGTCGCCGTCGGCGACGAAGCGGACCCAGGCGCCGTGGGCCGTGTCGGCCACGGCCTGCGGGGGTTCGCCGCCGATGAGGGCGTGGCCGGACTCGTCGTCGAGGAGGTCGAACACGTACGGGAGCTCCACCGCGTGCGCGGCGCCGAGCCGGCCGGCGAAGCTCGGCGACTCGTGGTCGAAGCGGTACAGCCAGGTGTCGGCCGCGCCGGCCTCGATGCGTGCCTCGGCGACGCGGATCGCCGGAACCCGGATGAAGCAGTCGGTGGTGACGGCGGCGAGCAGCTCCCCGGGGCTCGCTCCCGGCCGGGCCGCCCGATAGCGCTCGACCGTCCCGTCGGGCGCGCCCAGGGCGGCCGCTACCGCGGCGAGCGCGCTCTCGTCGATGAGGTCGATCATGCCGGTGGGGACGAGGCCGATCCGGGTGTCGTGCCGGTTTCCCCCGGCCAGGAGCCGCACGCCCCGGCCGGCGCCCTTTCGCAGCGCGTCGAGCGGGTGCTCGGGGAGGAGGTCGCCGTCGATGACCGGGGCGAAGGGAAGGCTCGCCCACTCGGCCGGGTTCGCGGCGGTCTGGAACTTGTCGGCGAGCGCGGACGCCGCCCGCGCGAGCCGTGCGGCCGGCACCTCGCGGAAGGCCTCGCGGGTCGCGGCCACTCCGAGCGACCCGGCCAGCTGCGAGGCGATCCCCGCGGCGGTCTCGGCCGTCAGCGTCTGGGCGACCGCCCCGCTCTGGGCGACCGCCTGGCTGAACAGGCCCCGGGCGCGGGGCGTGGCCATGAGGGTGATGACGCTCATGGCCCCGGCGGACTGGCCGGCGACGGTCACCTTCCCCGGATCGCCGCCGAAGGCCGCGATCTCGCGCCGGACCCATTCGAGCGCGGCGATCTGGTCCAGCAGGCCCAGGTTCGAGATGCCGTCATCGAGGTGGAGGAAGCCCTCGGCGCCGAGCCGGTAGTTGATCGTGACGCACACGACCCCGTCGCGGGCGAAGGAGGTGCCGCGGTAGCCCGGGACGGATCCCGACCCCTTCGTGAACATGCCGCCGTGGATCCAGACCAGCACCGGCAGGCCGGAGCCGCCGGGGTCGGGGGTCCACACGTTGAGGTTGAGGCATTCCTCGCCGGGGATCACGACCTCGGGGAACAGCTCCGCGCTGTCCGGAGCGTAGTCGCCCTTCGGGCAGGTCGGCCCGTAGCCGGTGGCGGCGCGCAGCCCCTCCCACCGCGCGGGCGGCTCGGGGGGCCGCAGGCGGCGCGTCCCGAAGGGCGGGGCGGCGTACGGGATCCCGAGGAACGCCGCTACTTCCCCGTCCATCCGCCCCCGCAGCCGTCCACCCGTCACCTGAACTTCTGGCGCGCTGTCCGCGGTGTTCGCGGTGTTCGCGGTGTTCGTCATCGCCTCTCCTGTCGCTCGGAGCTCCACGGCCGCCGCACGTGGGGCCTGTGCCGGTACGGGAGCGAGCATCACAAGCTCAGGGTCAGGGCGTCTTGAACGAATGTTTCGTTCCCGGCCGGCGCCTCGCGCTGCCGGTCCAGGGGGCTCGGCGTCAGGGTGTCCCGGGCGGGGAGGGGCTGGCGGTGTCCGGCGCTCCGGGGTCAGGCCCCGGGCAGCACCTCCTCGGCCAGCCGCCGGATGACGCGGGCGACCTCGCCGGGCTTCTTCAGGTCGGCGCCGTGGTCGAGCCCGGGAAGCACCACCCGCTCGGCGCGCGGCATCACACGCTGGATCGCGTCGAGCCGCTCGGCCAGGTGCGCCGGGCTGCGCTCGCCGCCGAGCAGGACCGTCGGGACCTCGATCCCGGCGTACGCGTCGAGCCGCACGCCGAGCCGGTCCATCGCCTCCAGGTCGTCGAGCTGGCTGGGGACGAGCCGCCTGTAGCGCGGCATGAGGGTCGTGATCGCGCCGGCGGCCCACGCCTGCCAGCCCGGCAGCCCGACGGAGCCACGTATGAAGATCGTCAACGCCTTGCCCGGCCTGCCCGCCGCCATCGCCGCGCGGGCCCGCGTCAGCACCTCGCCGTTCTCGCCCGACAGCGGCGGACCGATCACCGCGGCCGGCTCGAAGATCACGGCGCCCGCGAACGACGACGGCGACGCCACCAGGGCCTCCAGCGCGACGACCCCGCCGGAGGAGTGCCCGTAGAGGACGGCCGGCGACCCGACGGCGCGTACGAGCGCCAGCACGTCCTCGACCTCCTGCTCGACCCACACGGGCGCGCCCGTCTTGAGATCGAGCCGGTACTGCCGGCGGTCCGGGCGCAGCACCCGGTAGCGGTCGGACAGGATGGCGGCCATCTTCCCGCACCGCGTGCCGTCGGACAGCCCTGGGTGGACCAGCACGATGGGCGGGCCCTGCCCGTCATCGTACGCACGGACTCCGGTGCCGTCCGCCGACACGGTTGTGATCATCACGCCTCCGACTTAGCGCTGCTAAGGACGAACTTAGCAATGCTAAGGTACCGGCATGCGTACCGACAAGCGGCCCGGCCTGACCCGGCAGCTGTTGATCGACACCGCGCTGCGGCTGCTCGACGAGGTGGGGCTGGAAGGGCTCACGGTGCGCAGGCTCGCCGCCGAACTCGGCGTGCGGTCCCCCGCGCTGTACTGGCACATCCGCACCAAGCAGGAGCTGCTCGACGGGATGGCCGACGCGATCTGCCGGGCGCCCGGCATGGGGCCGCCCCGCGACGGCGAATCCTGGCAGGAGTGGCTCGCCCGCCGCGCGCGGGCGTACCGCGCGTCCCTGCTCGCCCACCGCGACGGCGCCCGCGTCGTCGCGCACGCCCGGAGCCTGAGCCCGGAGACCGTCCGGCTGTTCGACGAGGAACTGAGCGCCATGGTCGAGCGGGGATTCACTCCGGCGATGGCCCTGCACACGATCGCGTCCGTGACGTACTTCGTGAACGGGTTCGTCCTGCAGGAGCAGGCCGCCCTCCAGGAGGCCGCCCCGCCGCCGGACGGCGGTGCAGCGGACGGCGGCGCAG
This sequence comes from Nonomuraea phyllanthi, assembly GCF_006334985.2. Classification (GTDB taxonomy): domain Bacteria; phylum Actinomycetota; class Actinomycetes; order Streptosporangiales; family Streptosporangiaceae; genus Nonomuraea; species Nonomuraea phyllanthi. Next base: position 408,091 of record NZ_VDLX02000005.1, on the reverse strand, counting down.
GGGCCACGCTCGTGGCGGCCGTGCGCGAAAGCGGCGGCCCGATCGGCGAGCGGGCCTTCGAGCACGGCCTGCGCGTGTTCATCGACGGCACCCTCGCCGCCCTGGCGAGGCCCACGAGCGCGCCGGGCTGAGCCGGCGGGCGCCGCATGCGCGGAAATCCGTCACCACAGCCCCGCGAACGTCGAAACGCGCCGATCATGACCCGCCCGCTGGAGCCGGCGCCGCCGCGACAGCAGCCTGTGAGCCATGATCGCTTCTGACATCGACCGCATCGACCACTCCGTCCTCTACACCACCGACATGGACGCCACCGCGGCGACCTACGAGGCGCTGGGCTTCACGCTGAGCCCGCTCTCCATGCACCTCGGCTCCGACCGCCCCGGCGGCGAGCGCAGGCCGATGGGCGCCGGCAACCGGTGTGCCCTGTTCGGCCGCACCTACCTGGAACTGCTGGGCCTGTTCGGGGACGGCTCGGCCGACCCCTGGAACGTCCGCCCGCTCATCGAGCAGTACGAGGGCCTGCACGGCTACTCCTTCGGCTGCGCCGGCATCGAGGCCGCCGAGCAGCGGCTACGGGCGGCCGGGCTGTCCTCCTCCGGGGTGCTGCCGCTGCAGCGTGACGTGCCGACACCCGGCGGGGTGGCGACCGCCCGCTTCCAGGCGGTCCACCTCGACCGCGCGCTCACCCCGGAAGGGCTGATCCACGTCGCGCACCACCTGACCCCCGAGCTCATCCACCAGCCCCGCCATCTGGAGCACGCCAACGGCGCCACCGGCCTGCACAGCGTGCTGCTCGTGGTGGACGACGCCGACCTGGAGGACACCGTCGCCCGCTACGCCCTCATCCTGGACACCGAGCCGGCGGCCGAGGGGCCGCTGCGGGTGCTGCCGCTCCCGCTGGGCCGGGTGGAGATCGTCGCGGTGTCCGCCTTCCGCGCGATGCTGCCCGGGGAGCCGGTGCCCGTGCTGCCGTACATGGCCGGGCAGACTGTGACCGTACGAGACGTGCGCGCGGCCCGCGAGCTGGTGGAGGGCAACGGGTTCAGCACGGGCGACCTGCCCGGCGGCTTCCACGTCGGAGCCGCCCAGGCCCGCGGCGCCGCGCTGGCCTTCCTGGAGGGGTGAGCGGTGACCGGTCCGATCCACGCGCCGGCCGGGACGCTGCGCGGCGGCCCGGCGGGCGGCGGCGTCACCGCCTGTCTCGGCATCCCGTACGCCCGCGCCGAGCGGTTCGCCGCGCCGGGGCCGGCGCGGTGGGACGGCGTGCTGGATGCCGCCCGTCCGGGCCCGGCGGCCCCGCAACCGCCCGTGTCCCGCCTCGAACGCGTCCTCGGCCCCGGCGGGGAGCTGCGCCAGGGCGAGGACTGCCTGTCGCTGAACGTCTGGACGCCGGGCGGCGGCGGGTTGCCGGTCCTGGTGTGGCTGCACGGCGGCGGCTTCGTGACGGGGTCAGGCTCCCAGGCCTGGTACGACGGCGCGCTGCTGGCCGGACGCGGCCGGATGGTCGTCGTCACGATCAACTACCGGCTGGGCGCCCTGGGCTACCTGTACGTGTCGCCCGAGTTCGCCCCGCCCAACCTGGGCCTGCTCGACCAGCTCGCCGCCCTGGGCTGGGTGCGCCGGAACATCGCCGCGTTCGGCGGCGATCCCGGCCTGGTCACGCTGGCCGGCCAGTCCGCCGGGGCGCTGTCCGCGCTGGCCCTGCTGCGCCACCCCGACGGTCACGGCCTGTTCCGCCAGGTCATCCTGCAGAGCACACCGGCCGGGGTCCCCCCGTACAGCCTCGGCGAGGCCGCCGAGATCGGACGGGTGTTCCTGGACGTCCTCGGACTGCGCCCCGCCGACGCCGGACGGCTGCGCGCCCTGCCGGTCGCCGACCTGCTGGCCGCCCAGGGGGAGACCGCCCGCCGCACCGCGCGGCCCATGGCGGTCACGCCGCCCTTCCAGCTCGTCGCCGGCGACGGCGTGCCGGCCGACCTGACCACCGGCACCCGGATCCGGCCGCCCGTGCTGATCGGCACCACCCGGGACGAGGCGCGCGCCTTCTTCCCCCAGGCCGGCGCGGAGCTCACCGAGCGCTTGTTCAGCGAAGGCAGCCTGCGCCTGGCTGGACAGGCGCGCTCGGCGTACGCCTACCGGTTCGACTGGTCGCCGCCGGGCAGCCCGTACGGCGCCTGCCACTGCATCGAGCTGCCGTTCGTCTTCGGCACCCAGCGGGCCTGGCGTGACTCCCCCATGCTGGCCGGCGCCGAACCCGCCCGGCTCGGCCAGCTCACGGAGCAGGTGCAGCGGGCCTGGACGGCCTTCGTCCACGGCGGATCGCCCGGCTGGCCGGCCTTCCCGCACGTGCGGCACGTCGGAGGCTGAGAAGGCGGACGCGTCGGCGTCAGGCCACCGCCATCGCACCGTTCAGCAGCGACGTACGGATCTGCTTGCGCGAGACGATGCCGAGTTTCGCGAAGACCTTGCGCAGGTGCCATTCGACGGTGTGCGGGCTGATGAGCAGCCGGGCGCCGATCTCGGGGTTCGTCAGCCCTTCACCGGCCAGCCGCGCGACCTCCGCTTCCTGGGCGGTCAAGGTCGTGCCCACCTCGGCGGCGCGCTTGCGCACCTTCTCGCCGGTGGCCTGCAGCTCGCGGCGGGCACGCGCGGCGAACGCCTCGGCGCCCATCTTGCCGAGCAGCTCGTACGCGGTGCCCAGGTGCTCGCGGGCGTCGGCGCGGCGGTTCTCCCGCCGCAGCCACTCGCCGTAGAGCAGCCGGGCGCGCGCCTCCACCATCCTGGCCTCGGTGCGGTTGAGCCGCTCGATCGCCTCCCGGTACAGGGCCTCGGCGGCCGGCCCTTCGCTGACCTGGGCCCGCGCGCTCGCGGACGTGCCCAGAGCCCAGTCGGTGCCGCCGGCCTGGGCCAGCTCGTCGAGTTGCCGGGCGGCCTGGGCGGCGCGGGCGGGCCGCCCGCTCCGGGAGGCGGCCTCCACGAGCTCGACGAGGGACCTGATGAACGGCCCGCCGAGCTCCTGCGGGTGCCTGGCGCCCCGCTCGGCGGCGGCGTACGCCTCCTCGTGGCGGCCGAGGCCGTTGCAGAGCACCGCGCTCGCCACTTGGGTGGCGGTCTCCACCTTGCCTTCCCCCCGCAGGGCGGCCTCGTGCCTGACGGCCTCGATCGCCCTGCGGGTCGCGGCCTCCCTGCCTCTCCAGGGCTCGAGCAGGAGGGCCGCGTACTGGGCCAGGAAGCGGCTGCCCGTCACCTCGCCGATCGTGACCGCCTCGGCCAGCAGCGCGTCGGCGCCGGCGAGCTCGCCGGCGAGGGTCCGGTTCGACACGAGCAGCAGCAGCGCCACCGGCAGCACCGACAGCGTCCCCGTCTCGCGCGCCAGGGCGGCCAGCCTCGCCGAGAGCGCCGTCCAGCCGTCGAAGTCCCAGACGTTGTGGGCCATGCGGGAGGCGAACGGGAGCCAGCTCAGGCCCTCTTCCCGGGTGAGGTCTCCGGTGCGGAAGGCGTCCAGGGCCTGGCGCACCATCGGCACGCCGGCCGCGTACCCCTCGGTGGCCAGCACGGCCACGCCGTCCATGAACAGATCGTTGCGCTCAGGCCCCGCCCCCGGCGGGGTGGCGAGCGACGCCCTGGCGACGTCCGCGAACCGCGTGCCGCCGGGCAGGCGGCCGGCGGTCATGACGGCGTGCAGCGCGTCGCGGTACGCCTCCCTGGCCCGCCCGGGATCCACCGGCTCCAGCCGTTCGGCCGCCTTGAGCAGCAGGGGAAGGGCTGTGCGGGCGCTTCTGGCCGCGAAGACGATCTGGCCGCGCAGCAGGCCGGCCCGGGCGAGCTCGCGTTCGTCGAGAGGGCTGAGCTCGGCGGCGTCGAGCAGCTTCAGCGCGGCGTCGAACCCGCCGGCCTGGTGCTTGGCCCGGGCCGCGGCCAGCGCTCTGGCACCCCGGCGGGCGGGATCGGGGGTCAGCTCGGCCGCCCGTTCCAGGAAGGCCGCGGCCGCCGCGACGCCGCCGCGCGCCTGGGCCAGGTCGGCGCAGCGCGCCAGCTCGGCGGCCACCGCCTCGTCCGGTCCGGCGGTCGCGTTGGCCAGATGCCAGGCCCGGCGCTCGGGGTCGGCCCCCGGGTCGGTCGCCTCGGCCAGCGCGCGGTGCACGCTCTGCCGGTCCGCCGGGGACGCCGCACGATAGGCGGCCGAGCGAACCAGCAGGTAGCGGAACCGGACCCGGGTCCTGATGGTGATCAGTCCGGCCGCTTCGGCGGGCGCCGCCGCGGAGGCCGGGATGCCGAGCAGCTCCGCCGCGCGGGTCAGCAGGGCCACGTCGCCCAGCGGCTCGGCCGCCGCGATGAGCAGCAGCCGCTGCGCGTCGGCCGGGAGCGACCGGACGCGGCGCAGGAAGTGCTGCTCGATCCGGCCGGCCGGCGGGCGCGCGTCGGGCCGGCCGAATCCGCCGGCCAGCTCCGCCGGCGTCAGCCCCCGCGGCAGTTCCAGCAGGGCGAGGGGGTTGCCCTGGGCCTCGGCGACGATGCGGTCGCGTACCCGCTCGTCCAGCCGGCCGGGGGTCATGACGTCCAGCAGGGCGCGGGCGTCGCCATCGCTCAATCGCCCCACCTCCAACTCCGGCAGCCCCGCCAGCTCCTGGTGCAGGTCGGGCCCGCGTACCGCGAGCACCACCCCGATCCGCTCGGCGAGCAGGCGGCGCGCGACGAACGCGAGGACCTGCGCGGAGACCCGGTCCAGCCACTGGGCGTCGTCGACGAGGCAGACCAGCGGCTCCTTCTCCGCCACGTCGGCGAGCAGGCTCAGCACCGCGAGGCCGACCAGGAAGCGGTCCGGCGCGCCGCCCGCGCTCAGGCCGAAGGCCGTGCCGAGCGCGTCGCGCTGCGGCTCCGGCAGCCGGGGCAGGTGGTCGAGGAACGGTGCGCAGAGCTGGTGCAGCCCTCCGAAGGCCAGCTCCATCTCGGACTCCACGCCCGCCGCCCGGGCGATCCGGCACCTGGACGCGCCGGCCCGTACGTGCTCCAGCAGCGCCGTCTTGCCGATGCCGGACTCGCCGCGCAGCACCAGAACCGCGCTGCGGCCGTCCCGCACCGAGGCGACGAGCCGGTCCAGCCGCTCGCACTCGACCTGCCGGCCGTGCAGCCGCACCAGTGGATCCCCGTCAGGCATCGGCACCGCCCGGCCGGCACCGTGCGGCGCGTGCTTCGGTGGATCGCCGCTCGGCCAGAGGCTGGGAGTAGATCATGAACTTCCCCATCTGTCAGCGGTTCGACACAATCAAGACGGTTGATGCGCGCGCGGCAGCCGTGCTGCCCCTCAGGTCGGGTCCGTTCCGATCGGGCGCGCAGAACCATGAAAGCAAGCGCGGTCACGGGAGAGCCAGGCACAACGGCAGGCATAAGTAGCCGATCGGTTCTGCCTGCCGTAGGGCGAGGGGGTGAGGGATCGGGCGAGGAGTTCTCCTACGGAATCCTGCTGAGGACCTTCCGGCAGACCGCGGGTCTGACGATCGAGGAGCTCTCCCATGCCTCCGGGGTGAGCGTGCGGGCGATCGGTGACATGGAGCGCGGTGTCAGCCGCGGCCCGCAGCGCCGGCGGCGACGGGCCAGGCCGCAGGTCGTATCGCGCGGTCGTGGCCGCCGCGTGGGGTGAACGGCGGGAACAGTCCGCCCCGGTCGCTGCCACGAACGGCCGGCCATGCCTCGATACGGCCGACCGCGCTGGAGGTGAGGTACACGTACCGTTCCTTGTTCCGTTTGCCGTACCGGATGCGCATGGACCAGGCGACCGGCTCGTAGTCGGCCAGCGCCACCGCGGCCAGTTCGGACCGGCGGGCGCCGGTCGAGAACAGGGCGGCGACCGGAACTGGGCGACGCGCTGAGCGCGGTCGCGATCGTCAGCAGTCATGTTCCCGAGGAGCCACGCCTTGTCGGGCACTTGGCGCAGCGCGACGATGTGCTTTGTGCCGGTACGCGGTCGACCAAGTTCCGGGCCGGCGTCCTTCCTTCGGGTGAGGTCGCCACGGCGGGCAGGCTCTCCGGGCCCTTCGAGACCGCTTCCGGCAGGTGCTCGATCGTCATTGCCCTTCCGCCTCGCTGTCCCGTGCTGGTGACCGCCTTGATCGTATCGACGGGAATCGACATTCCCGGTGATAAGGATCAGGACAGTTGAGCAACATGTACATGTTGAACTCCCTGTGCAAGCTGCTCAGATTTCCGTATGGTGGAGACATCCACCAAGCCGCAGACCGGGAGAGCGACCCGGTCACGGGCAAGCAGGAGTGAGTTACCCGCATGACCACCACGCATGAGCCACTGGGAATTGCCGAAGCCCGCAGCCAACTCGGCACGCTCGTAGCGCGCGCCGTACACGGCCACCAGCCCACCACCATCCGCCGCTCCACCACGGAGCGGGCCGTCCTCATCTCCGAAGCCGACTACCAGGAACTACTCCGAGCACGCCGGGAACTGGAGGCCGGCCAGGTAAGGGAAGCGATCGCAGCACATGCGCGCGGCGATCGCGAAATGGCGACCTACGACAGCGAAGAAGCCCTGTATGCCGACCTCGGCCTACCGACCCCCTAGCGAGCACTCTTGAAACGGCGCCTCCACATCGACCTCGCGGTACTCGACATCCTTCGCCAAGCGGCGCCGGGCCTGCGGACCGCCATCGCGAATACCCTCCTCGACCTGGTCGAGGAACCCGAACCCCTCGCGGCCGTGCCGTACGGAGGCATTCCCGACGCGTTCGAGCTCCGCACTGACACCTTCCGGATGGTCTACACGTGCGGGCCCGATCACGTCTCGGTCTGGGTGATGGAGATCAACACCTAGCCCTGAACAGCGGAAACGCGCTGAGAGCGCCCACGAGCCCCGCGCCACTCCTGGACATCTCATGCCGCCCATGGCGCTCCTCGCCCGCACCCGGATGGCCTTTCTCCTCGCCCGCGCCAGCATCGTCGCGAACAACCGGGCCGCGGAGAGGGGGCCGCAGCCCGGCGGCCTGCCGCAAGCCGGCGTCCTCGGCGCGCCGCCGCATCGACGCCTCGCGGGCCCCCGCCGCTGTGGCGAGCCGGCAGGCCGGCGTCGTCAGGGACTTCAAGCTCGCCTGGGAGGCCAGGCTGCGCGACCTGACGATCCTGGAGCGGGCGGTCAACGGGCAGCCGGGCCTGATCGCCCGGCAGGACGGCGTCACCGTGTCCGTGTGCGCGTTCGAGGTCGCGGGCGACCGGATCACGCGCGTCTGGGCCGTGCGCAACCGCGACAAGCTCCGCCATTGGACGGCGGGCTGAGCGCCATCGCCCGCGCCGGAGCGTTCAGCGTTCCTCAACGTTCATCCGTGTTCGTCCGTGTTCGTCGAGGGTTCGCCGGCGCTCCAGTCCCAGCCGGCGATCGTGGCCCGCATCAGGCGGGCGGCGGGCGACAGGTGGCTCTCGGCGCCCCAGTGCAGGGTGACCGTGCGGCGGCAGTCGGGGCTGTCGACCGCGATCCAGGCGGCGGTGGGGGTACGCGTGGCGCTGCGGCGCGCGAAGGCGGGCACGAGGCCGATGCCGAGCCCCGCGCTGATCAGCTCGGCGATGGCGGCGGGCTCGTCGCTCTCGCAGACGATCTTCGGCGCGCCGCCCCTCGCGGCGAAGAGCCGGTCGAGCAGGCGGCGGATCCAGTGCCCCTTGCGGGCGGTGATGAAGGGCTGGCCGGCGAGCTCGTCGATGCTCACGGACGTACGGCCCGCCAGCGGATGATCGAGCGGCACACCCACCCCGACCGCCTCCTCGAACAGCCGCGCCGACTCCAGGCCGTCGGCGTGGATCGGCTGCGAGGCGACGCACAGGTCGACGTCCTGGGCCCGCAGGTGGCGGGCCATGTCCTCGGCCGAGGACCAGTGGAGCTCGATCTCGACCGAAGGATGGGCTCGCTTGTAGGCCGCGAGCGGCCCGGCGAGGGTGAGGAAGGTCTCCGACGCCAGCCGTACGGTGCCCAGGCCCTCGCTGGTCGCCTCGGCGACGGCGCGCCTGCCCGCCTCCAGCTCGCCGAGCGAGCGCTCGACGTGATCGCGGAAGATCCTGCCCGCGTCGTTGAGCCGGAGCCGGCCGCTCCGGTCGAACAGCGGCGCGCCCAGCTCGCCCTCCAGCCTGGCGATGGTACGGCTCAGCGACGGCTGGGCGACGCGCAGCTCATCGGCCGCGCGGCTGAGGTGCTCCAGCCGCGCCACCACCAGGAACTGCCGGAGCGTGTTGAGATCCATCATGACTCCCCGCGCATAACACCATAGCAATATTGATCTTAGACAAGATAACCCACAAGCCATAGTGTCGCTGGCGTTCGCGCATCGCGGATACGGAGTAAGGGGGGATCCACATGCTCACCGCGTCCCGGACGACACCCGCGGGGTGGACGCTGCGGGCCGCCGTCAGCGCGCATGCGGTGGCGATCGCCGGCCAGCCGGTGTTCGCCGGGGTGTACCTGAGCGGTGACTACGCCGGGCTGGGCCTGCACGCGGCCGGCGCCGACGTCGCCACCTCCATCGGATACCTGCAGGTGATCGCGGCGATCGTGGTGTGGGTCAGGCTGCGCCAGGCCTGGCCGTTCGTCGCCACGATGGCGGTGGTGGCGGCCGAGACGGTGCAGTACTTCGCCGGGCTGGACGGCGCGCTCTGGCTGCACCTCCCGCTGGGGGTGACGACCGTCGTCGCGGTCGTGGTGCAGTTCATCGACGTGTGGCGGCGACCGCTCGTGCGCGAGGGGGCCGGCCGTGCGTGACCACCGTGGCGTGAGCAGGCGGCGGGCCCTGGGCATCGGCGGGGCGCTCGGGCTGATGGCGGCCACCGGGCTGACGAGCGCCGCCGCGCTGGCCCGCCGGCCCGCGATCACCGGCGCCGAGCTGCGCAGCGCCGTGCCGCTCCCGCCGCCGTTCCAGGTGCCGCTGCCGCTTCCCGCCGTACTGAAGCCGGTCAGCACCTCAGGCGGCGTCGACCGGTACGAGATCACCCAGCGCGAGGCGGTCGCGGAGATCCTGCCCGGCGTGAGGACGCCGCTGTGGACGTACGAGGGCACCTTTCCGGGGCCGGCGATCGAGTCGCGGCGCGGCCGGCCGGTCACCGTGACGCACCGCAACGAGCTGCCCGTGCCGACCGTCGTGCACCTGCACGGCGGACGCACCCCGGCGGCCTCCGACGGCTACCCCACCGACCTCGTCCTGCCCGGACACTGGCACGGCGACGCCGTGGGCGACGTCACGAGCGGCGCCATGGGGCACGACACGGGGCACGGCGGCGGCATGCACGATCCGCGGGCCGCGGTGACCAGGCTGACGCGCGACTACACCTTCCCGCTCGACCAGCGGGCGACGCTGCTGTGGTACCACGACCACCGGATGGACTTCACCGCTCCCGCGATCTGGCGCGGCCTGGCCGGGCTGCACCTCGTACGCGACGACGCCGAGGACGCGCTCGGCCTGCCCGCCGGGCCGCGCGAGCTGCCCCTCATGATCGCCGACCGGGCGTTCGACGCGGACGGCGGCCTCGCCTATCCCGCCCTCGACCCCACCCTGCGACAACGGCCGGGGGTGCGCGAGCCGTACCTGGCCGGAGTGCTCGGCGACGTCATCCTGGTCAACGGCGCGCCGTGGCCCGTGCACGAGGTCGACGCGGCCCGCTACCGGCTGCGCCTCCTCAACGCCTCCAACGCCCGCCACTACGAGCTGGAGGCCGTCGCCGACGGCGGGCGCCGCCTCGACCTCGTGCAGATCGGCTCCGACCAGGGGCTGCTCGCCGCCCCTGTCACCCACCGCCTCCTGCCGATGGCCCCGGCCGAACGCTACGACGTGGTCATCGACTTCTCCGGCGTCCCGATCGGCGGCCGCGTCAGGATCGTCAACCGGCTCGGCTCGGGGCGTACCAGGGACGTGATGGCGTTCCGGGTCGCCCGCCGCGCCCCCGACGGGAGTCGTGTCCCCGGCACGCTCTGCGCCGACCTGCCGGCCTGGCGCCGTTCGGACGCCGTCAGGGTGCGCGACTTCTCCTTCCGCGCGGGGCGGACGCACGCGGGCCACGGGTGGGTCATCGGCGGCCTGCCGTTCGACCCGGCGCGCGCCGACGTCACCGCCCGGCTCGGCGACGTCGAGGTGTGGCGGCTGATCGCCGACGTCCACCATCCCGTCCACCTGCACCTGGTCGGCTTCCAGGTGCTCTCGCGCGGCGGCCGGCCGCCGCTCCCCCACGACGCGGGCCTCAAGGACACCATCGCGCTACGGCCCGGCGAGGCGGCCGAGATCATCACCCGTTTCGACGGCTACCGCGGCCGCTACCTCTTCCACTGTCACAACGCCGAGCACGAGGACATGGGCATGATGGCCAACCTGGAGATCATCTAGCGGCGGGCGGCCTGGCCGCCGCCGCAGAGGCGCAGCGCGCTCTCCAGGCACAGCGCCGCCGCCTCATCGGCCGGGCGGCGCCCGTCGGCGATCTCCTCCGCGGCGGTGTGCTGGAGCCCGATGACGGCGGCGGCGAGCCAGTCGGCGGGAAGTGACGGGTCGAAGTCGCCCGTGCGCTGGCCCCGCTGGACGAGCCGTTCGAGCCGTGGCGGCACGACGTCGTGGGGGTCGTTGCTCTCGGGCCGGTGGTTGCGGGTCACGGCGGAGTTGAGCAGCAGGGGGTGGCGGCGCAGGAACCGCCAGCCGGCGTCGAGGAAGCGGGCCAGCGCGTCGGCGGGCGGGGCGGTGTCGAGGCCGGCGGCGTCGAGCAGGGCGGCGTACTCGTCGGCGGCGGTCTCGATGAGGGCGGCCACGAGGGCGTCGCGCGAGGGGAAGTGCGCGTAGACGGTCTGGCGGGTGACGCCGGCCGTGGTGGCGATCTCCTCCATGCCGGCGTCGGGTCGCTCGCCGAGGACGGTGCGGGCCGCGTTGAGGATGGCGTCGATGCTGCGCCGCGCGTCGGATCGCCGGGACCGGGACCGCGTGGCGGTGTCGAGCGAGTCAGCCATCCAGCGACGATATCCGACGCCCTTAGCCTTGACAACTCGTAAGAGATAGATAACTCTTACGCCATGTCAAAGAACAGCATGGGCCGGGATCATCCGGCGATCGAGGCGTACGGCCTGGTCAAGGTCTACGGCGAGAACCGCGCGCTGGACGGGATCGACCTCACGGTCCGGCGCGGCCAGGTGTTCGGGTTCCTCGGTCCCAACGGGGCGGGCAAGACCACCACGATCCGCATCCTGGCCACCCTGACCAGGCCTGACGGCGGCACCGCCCGCGTCCTCGGCCACGACCTGATCGGCGAGCGGGACGCGATCCGGGCCAGGTCGGCCGTGACCGGGCAGTTCGCCGCCCTGGACGACGACCTGACCGGATACGAGAACCTGAGCATCCTCGGCCGCCTGCACGGCCTGTCCGGCGCCGCCGTCAGGCGGCGTGCGGACGACCTGCTCGACGCCTTCGAGCTGGCCGGCGCGGCCGGCCGCCCGGTGGGCGGCTACTCGGGCGGGATGCGCCGCCGGCTCGACATCGCGGCCGGCCTGATCGTGACTCCCGACCTGCTGTTCCTCGACGAGCCGACCACCGGGCTGGACCCGCGCAGCCGTAACCAGGTGTGGGAGCTGGTCCGCCGCATCGCCGAGGCCGGCACCACGGTGCTGCTCACCACCCAGTACCTCGAGGAGGCCGACCAGCTCGCCGAGCAGATCGCGGTCATCGACCACGGCCGGATCGTGGCCGAGGGCACCAGCGCCCAGCTCAAGTCCCGGGTCGGCTCGGGCACCCTGCACGTCCGGCTGCTCGACGGCGAGCAGCGGCCGCGGGCGCGCCAGGTGCTGGCCGGCGCCCTGGACGGGACGGTCCGGCCCGCCGCCGACCCACTCACCCTGTCCGTGCTGCTCCCGGCCCCGGCCGACGCCACGGACGTCGGACGGCTGGTCGGGCAGGCCATGACCATGCTCGCCGAGGCCCGGGTGGCCGTCGCCGAGGTCACGCTCGGGCAGCCCAGCCTGGACGAGGCCTTCCTCGCCCTGACCGGCCACCCCGCCGGTCCGGCCCCCACCGACCACGAGGACGTGAACGCATGAGCACCCCGGCCGCCATCACCCGTCCCGCCGCGGAGCGGACCGACCGGATCGACCTCCTGCTCGCCGCGAGCCCGCCACGCCGCCGCGCCGGGGCGCTCGCCGCCTCCGCGACCTTCGGCCGGCGAGCCATGCTCAAGATCAAGCACGACCCCAAACAGCTCGTGGACTCGATCGCCATCCCGATCCTGTTCACCGTGCTGTTCACCTACCTGTTCGGCGGCGCGCTCGGCGGCTCCCCCGGCGACTACCTGACGATGCTCCTGCCCGGCACGCTGAGCATGAGCATCGCCATCGTCACCATGTACGGCGGCGCCCGGCTCGCCAAGGACGTGACCACCGGAGCCTTCGACCGCTTCCGCTCCCTGTCCGTCTGGCGCGGCGCCTTCGTGCTCGGCGGCCTGCTCAGCGACGCCGCCCGCTACCTGTTCGCCTCCGCCATGGTGGTGCTCCTCGGGCTGGCCATGGGCTACCGCCCCGAGGGCGGCGCGCCGGGCGTGCTCGCCGCGGTGGCCCTGGTCGTCGCCTTCGGGCTCTCCCTGTCCCTGCTGTGGGCCGCGGTGGCCCTGCTCGTTCCCGACCAGGGCGTCGTCATCAGCATCGCCAACCTCGTGCTGATGCCGCTGTCGTTCGCCAGCAACATCTTCGTCCAGCCCAGCACCATGCCCGGCTGGCTCCAGGCCGTCGTCGAGGTCAACCCGCTCAGCCACGTCGCGACCGCGGCCAGGGAACTCATGAACGGCGGCGCCGGAACCGGCGCCGTCACCTGGTCGCTCGTCGCGACCGCGGTCATCGCCGGGGTGTGCGCGCCGCTCGACCTCCACCTCTACGGCAGGCGCGGCTGAGACGTGCGCGCGCCGGGCGAAAAGCCTTTGAGCCACCGTGGCGTCGCTGCGTAGCCTGCCGTCCATGAGCTCGCTCGCGCGGCACCACCTGGCCCCCGACGAGACCGGCCCGGCGCTGCGCGCGCTGTCGGAGTGGACGCCCGCCGACGTCCCAGGCGGCGGCCTGCATCCCGGCGACGTGGGGTGGTACCTACGGTTCGACGACGCGACCGTCTTCCTGTGGACCGATGAGGGGGCGCCGGTGGCGGCCGGCTTCCTCGACGGGCCGGTGCTGCGCGTGACCGCCGCGCCCGGAGCCGATCTCGGGGCGCTCGCGGCCGATGCCGGGGAGCTGCTCCAACGCGGCAACGACCGGACCGACGGCCTGCCCGTGCCCGGGTGGACGCTCGATCGGGACGAGCCCTGGCTCGCTCTGTCGTGGACCCCGCGACCGGTGTCGAGCCGGGCCGAGCCGGTCGACGAGGCCGACGCGGCCGACCGGGTGCTGGTGCAGCGCTCCGCCTTCGCCGCGTCCACGTTCACCGTCGAGCGCTGGCACGCGATGAAGCGGTCACCGGCGGGCGAGCTCGCCGTGGAGGCTCTCGTGCGCACGCCCGCGGGCGAGCCGGCGGCCGCCGCGACCGGATGGTTCGCGGGCGCGGGCAGGTGCGGGCTGCTCGAACCCGTCGGCGCCCATCCGGACCATCGCGGGCACGGCTACGGTCGCGATGCCGTGCTGGGCGTGTGCGCGGCTCTCGCCCGCCGGGGTGCGAGCGCGGTCGCCGTCGTGACACGGTCCTCGAATGAGGCCGCGGTGGCGCTCTATCGGTCGGCCGGGTTCACCGTCGTGCGCGAGAATCATGACTGGGTCCGCGCGGGCTCGTAGGTGCGGCCGGGCAGTCGCCGAGCGGTTGTGGCGTAGTCTCGGCCTGGCATGAACGTGGGGAGGAGTGCTCATGCCACCGATAGCGCGCGTCGCCGGCCAGGGGGATCCCGCGGTGCAGGGGGCAGTGGCGGTCGGGGCGCTGGTGCGGGCCTGGCGCGAGCGGGCACTGCTGACGCAGGAGCAGCTGGCGGCGCTGGCGGGGCTCAACGCGCGGACCGTGCGCCGGTTGGAGACGGGCGAGTTACAGCGGCCCCGCAGTTCGTCGGTGCGCTCGCTGGCCGAGGCGCTGGGCCTGGACGCCGCGGAGGTGTCGTTGCTGGCGCGCGCGGCGAGCCCGGCCCCGCGACGTCCGCGTCCGGGTCCGGGTCCGGGTCCGGCGGGGGTGGTGCCGCGGCAGCTGCCGGCCGATGTGGCGGTGTTCGTGGGGCGGGCGCGGGAGCTGGCCCTGGTGGACGAGGCGCGTGCCGGGGACGCGCTGGTGATCACCGCGATCGACGGCATGGGCGGGGTGGGCAAGACCGCGCTGGCGGTGCACGCCGCCCACCGCCTGGCCGGCCGCTTCCCCGACGGGCAGCTGTACGTGAACCTGCAGGGGTACGCGCCCGGCCCGCCGCTGTCACCGATGCAGGCACTGGCCACGCTGCTGCGCGCCCTGGGTGTCTCGCCCGATCAGGTGCCGGTGGAGCAGCAGGAGGCGGCCGGGCTCTACCGGTCGATGCTCGCGGGCAAGCGGGTGCTGGTGGTGCTGGACAACGCCCACAGCACCGAGCAGGTACGCCCGCTGCTGCCGGGCGCCGCGGGATGCATGGTGATGATCACCAGCAGGGATCGGCTGACCGGGCTGGTGGCCACCCACGACGCCCGCCGGCTGACGCTGGAGGTGCTGGACGCCCAGGAGGCGGAGGCGCTGCTGGAGCACATCCTCGGGCCGCGGCGGGTCGCGGCCGAGCCGGCGGCGGTGACCGCGCTGGCCCAGGCGTGCGGCCACCTGCCGCTGGCGCTGCGGATCGCCGCGGCCAACCTCGCCGGCCGCCCGCAGCAGCCGATCGCCGGATATCTGACGGAGTTGCGCGCCGGTGACCGCCTGACCGGGCTGACGGTGGCCCACGATCCGCAGGCCGCGGTGCGGGTGGCGTTCGACCACTCCTACCACCGCCTCGACCCCGGCCGGCGGCTGCTCTACCGGTTGCTGGGGCTGGTGCCGGGGCCGAGCGTGTGCGCCGCCGCGGCCGCTTCGCTGGCCGGCATCGGGGTGGGCGATGCGAAGCGGGCGCTGGAGGCGCTGGCGGAGGCGCATCTGGTGCAGCCGCGCGGCCGCGACCGGTACGCCATGCACGACCTGCTGAAGGCGTACGCCCGCGAGCGCGCCCACCTGCACGACGGGCCCGCCGCATGCGAAGCCGCCCTGGAACGGCTGCTCGGCTGGTACCTCGGCGGCGTCGACGCCGCCGCGAACCTGCTGTACCCGAAGGCCGTGCGCCTGCCCCTCCCGCCGGGAGCCGCCACCGCCTCCCCGGCGGCGTTCTCCGGCAGCTCGCAGGCCGTGGCGTGGCTCGAGGCCGAGCTGGCCAACCTGGTCGCCGCCACCCGGTACGCCGCCGACCACGGCCCCCACCCGGCCGCCTGGCTCGTGGGCGACGCGCTGCGTACGTACTTCTGGGACTGGCGCCCCACCGTGGAGTGGCAGCTGATCGCCCAGGCCGGACTCGACGCCGCCACCGCCGCCGGCGACGTGCGCGCGCAGGTCACCGGCCACCTCAACCTCGGCCAGGCCAACCGGGCCGCCGGTCGTCAGCAGCCGGCCCTCCGGCATCACACCACCGCGCTCACCCTGGCCCGCCAGGCCGGGTGGACGGACGGCCAGGCCGCCGCCCTGGCCGGCCTCGCCACAGTGGCTCTGACGCAGGGCGACCCCCAGCACGCCGCCCACCAGCTCGCCCAGGCGGCGGCGCTGTACCGCCTGAACGGCTCCGTGGAAGGGCAGGCCGACAGCCTGACCGACCTCGGCCTGGTGGAGCGGGAGCTGGGCCGGCTGCACGAGGCCGCCGCTCACCAGGCCCAGGCGCTCGAGATCTACCGGCGGATCGGCTCACGGCTCGGGGAGGCCACGGCGCTGGGCGCCCTGGGCGAGGTCGACCACAAGCTGGGCCGCCTGGGCACCGCCCGCCGGCACCTCACCAGCGCCCTGGGGCTCCACCAGGAGCTGGGCATCCGCTTCCCCCAGGCCTACTTCCTGCGCTGCCTGGCGGAGGTCGACCGCGACGCGGGCCATCCGGAGGAGGCGCTGGCCACGGCGCGCGAGGCGCTGCGGCTGGCCCGCGAGATCGGCGACCCCTCCACCGAGGCCTGGGTGCGTGCCGTCCTGGCCAGCATCCAGCTGCGCCTCGGCCACGCCCATGACGCCGACGCGCAGTATCGGCAGTCGTTCAAGCTGGCGGAGCGGATCGCCAGCCCGATCAACAAGGTGCGCGCCGGGCTCGGGCTGGCCGACGTCCGCCTCGCCCTCGACCGGCCTCACCAGGCTCTCGACCGCGCTCACCACGCGCAGGACATCGCCGCTCGAACCGGGCTGCGCATCCTGCAAGGCGGCGCCCACATCACCATGGCCGCCGCCCACCACCGGCTCGGCCACCACGACCAGGCACTCGCCCACGCCCAGCAGGCCGTCGAGCTCCACCGGCGCTCCGGCCACCGCCTGGGGGAAGCGCGGGCCCTGCGGATCCTCGGCTGCGCGCACCGCGACACCGGCGACCCCCGCGCGGCCGTACGCCGCTGGCACGAGGCCCTGGACCTGCTCACCGGCCTCGCCGGCCCCGAGGCCGAGGAGATCCGCACGCTGCTGGACGCCTGAACCCGGCGGATGCCGCGGACCCTACCCGGGCCTACAGCCAGCCCGCCTCGTCAGCGATGCGCGCGGCGTCCACGCGGTTGCGCGCCCCCAGCTTCGTCACGGCCGAGGCCAGGTAGTTGCGCACGGTCCCGTACGACAGCTGCATGGCGGTGGCGATCTCGGCCGCCGAGGCGCCGCCGGCGTGGCGCTTGAGCACCTCGGTCTCCCGGGGCGAGAGCGGGTTGTCGGAGGCCTCCAGCGTGGCCACCGCCAGCGCGGCGTCGATCACCCGCTCGCCGGCGGCCACCCGCCGGACGGCGTCGACCAGCTGCTGCGAGGGCGCGTCCTTGACCACGAACCCGGACGCGTGCGCGGCGAGGGCGCGGCGTAACGTGCCGGGCCTGCCCAGACCCGTCAAGATCAGGGTCCGGCATGCCGGAAGAGCCTGGTGCAGCTGGGCCGCGGCGGTCAGGCCGTCGGTGCCGGGCAGGTCGATGTCCAGAACCGCGACGTCGGGGCGGTGCCGGAGCGCGGCGGGCACGATCTCGTCGCCGGATCCCAGCTCGGCCACCACGTCGAGATCGTCTTCCAGGTTGAGCAGGGCCGCCAGCGTGTCGCGCAGGATGCGCATGTCCTCGGCGATCAGAACCCGGACCATCCGTTTCTTCCTCCCGGCGCTGCCACAGGGACCCGGCGCCGATCCGTACAGGATCGTCGGTCGCTGCCGGGCGCCCTCAACCTAACACCACGACGCGACGCCCCCGCGCGTCCCGGACGTGCAAGTTGCACATCCGCGCGGGTGCGATTCCCATGGCGGGCTCGCGCTCCAAGCACTGGTTGCGTACGCCCCGACCGGCCCACACTCGGTGGCAGAGACAGACCCGCGCCTCATCGGGCACGAGACCCGCCCGCACCGGCACGCGCGCGGCGCCCGGAGCGGTCGCGGCGACGGCTCGACGGCACGTCATACGCGTAAGGGAGTCCGCCATGACAGTTCACGGGACACGACCCGGCAGGATCGGCACGGTCGGCCGGTTCGTCTGGCACTACATCGAGATGGTCATCGCGATGGGGCTCGGCATGCTGCTGCTCGGCATGGTGTGGAGCGCGGTCCTGCCCGAGATCACCCGGACCGACGTCGCCGTCCTCGTCATGGCCGCCGACATGACCATCGGCATGGCCGTGTGGATGGCCGTCCGCCGCCACAGCCGGGCCGCCATCGCGGAGATGAGCCTGGCGATGGTCCTGCCGTTCGTCGTCCTGCTCGTCCCCTACTGGTTCGGCGTGTTACCGGGTCACCTGGTGATGTCGCTCGGCCACCTGCTGATGTTCGTCCTCATGGCGGTGGCCATGCTCAGGCGGCGCGACGAGTATCTCCACCATCACCACCGCTTCCGCATCCGGTGGAAGTGGGTCAGGACGGCGGCCGTCGTGCTGGTCGCGCTGCTGGTCCCGGGCGCGGTCTCCGCGGTCAACACCGTCGGCAGGTTCGGCGACATGTACCGGGCGCGCCCGGACGCCGTCTCGGTCCGGCCGCTGGCGAGGGCCCACGACCCGGCCAAGCCGACCGTGGCCCTCCTGGTCGGCGGCAAGGGCGCCAACGCGGCCGACCTGCTCGGGCCGTACGAGGTGCTGGCGAGCACCGGCCGCTTCAACGCCTACGTCGTCTCGGCCGGCCCCCGGCTGGTCCCGCTGACCGGCGGCCTGGACATCGTGCCCGACCTGACCTTCGACGAGCTGGGGCGGCTGCTGGGCGAGGGCGACGCCCCGGACGCCGTGATCATCCCCGCCCTGCAGACCCCCGAACCGGCCGAGTTCGACGCCATGAACGCCTGGCTGCGGCAGCAGTCGGCGGCCGGCGCGGTGATGGTCAGCGTCTGCAACGGCGCCCGCGCGTTCGCCGCGAGCGGGCTGCTGGACGGCCGGAACGCCACCTCGCACTGGCTGCGGCTGTCCGGGCTGCGCGCGGACTTCCCCCAGGTCCACTGGACGAGCGGCGTGCGCTACGTCGAAGACGGCGACGTGATCACCACCGGCGGCGTGCTGTCCGGCATCGACGGCGCCCTCCGCGTCGTCGAGCGGCTGGCCGACACCGGCACCGCCCGCGCGGCGGCCGAGGCCGTGCACTGGCGCCACTACTCCCCCGGCGTCCCCGCCCGCATGCCCGCCGCCCACCTGGAGCCGTCGGACGTGGTCGCCGCGCTCAACTCCTCCTACCAGACCGGACCCACGGACATCGGCGTGCGGCTCACCGACGGGGTCGGCGAGCTGGAGCTCGCCTCCCCGTTCATGTCGTACACCGAGCAGTCCGTGGTCGGGCGCACGATCGCGGTCGGCGACCGCCCGATCCGCTCCGAGCACGGCCTGACGTTCGTCCCCCGCCTGACGCTCGCGCAGGCCGCCGGCGAACTCGACCGGCTGCTCGTGCCCGGCCTGGAGGCCGCCCGCAGCCACACGCCGGGCGCCGGGGGGCTGCGGCCCGAGTATCTCCACACCACCGAGGAGTTCGCCTTCACCCCGGTGCTGCGCGACATCGCCCGCACCTACGACGTGCAGACCGCCCGGTTCGCCGCCAAGACGCTGGAGTACCCGGTGCTCGACGTCGAGCTCACCGGCAGCGCCTGGCCCTGGGGCCCGACGATCGTGGCCCTGCTGCTGGTGCTGCTGGGCGTGGCCGCCGCCCTCGCCGCCGGCATGGTGTTCCGCCGGGTCCGGGCCGGCGGCCGGCGCCCGGAGCCGTCCGGCGCCCCGGCGGAGCCCGCCGAGGTGGTGAGCGCGCAGTCGTGAAAGCGGTGCGCGCACCGGAGTCCTGACCGCGCGGGCCGCCGGCCGATCCGGCCGGCGCCCGCTTGGGGCTCCGGTGCCGTTCGATGTCCGGAGAATGTCCGGCCGCTGTCCTGGCCGGGCGCTTTCGCGTGGGTGAGAATCGGTCTCGAAGCTGTGGGCACGCAGAAGGGGCGCGACGCCTGCCGGCAATCCGCACGATCCTCGAGGTGCATTGTGCACGGTGAAGTCGTGTCCGGTCGCACTGGCGGCGGACCTTCCGGTGGACCGAAGCTGAGGCATGGGCAGCACGATTCCGCGCGGCCACCCGGAAACCCGGCCGGCCGCGCCACGCGAGACGCCGGTGACCCGCGTGCTGATCGCCGAGGACGCCGACGTCGTACGCGACACGCTGGTCGCCCTGCTCGAACTGGAGGACGACCTCGAGGTCGTGGCCGAGCTGGCGTCCGGCGACCGGATCGTCCCCGCCGCGCTCCAGCACTGTCCCGACGTGGCGGTGCTCGACATCGACCTGCCGCACGTGGACGGGCTCACCGCCGCCGCCGAGCTGCGCCGGCGCTTGCCCGCCTGCCGTACCGTGATCCTCACGGGGCTCGCCGGGCCGGCGAACCTGCACCGCGCGGTGGCCGCCGGGGCGTCGGCGTTCCTGGCCAAGGGCGGCCCCGCCGACGTACTCATCGACGCGATCCGGAGGGTCGTCCGTGGTGAGCGGCTCATCGGCCCGCCGGATCCTCCCCCGGGGTAGGTCTCGCGGCGGCGGCCACGACTCCGCACGGCGGGGCCGCGAACCAGAGGCGACCTCGCCGCTGATCGCGCCGACGCTGGCCAGGGCGATCATCGCCGCCGTGTTCTGCGGTTTCGCCGGGGTCGCGCTGCTGCTCATGCCCGGCCTGGGGCATGACGCCGGCGAGATCGCGCTGGCCGCCGCTCTCCTGTCCGGCCTGCTGGGCCTGCAGTTCTTCTACTTCTCCCGGCCGGGCAGGAACCTGCGCACGCGCACCGCCCATCTCGCGCTCGCCGCCCAGGCGTGCCTGGTCTACCTGCCGCTGCTCTGGTACGGGCAGGTGTGGGTCAGCCAGCCCCCGTTCCTGGCCGGCAGCGTGCTGCTGGTCTTCAGGCCGCGGGTGGCCTGGCCCCTGTTCGGCGCCGTGGTGACCGGCACGGCGGTCGCGCAGTACGTCGTCACCGGCGTGCCGCTCGACATCACCTACATCTTCGTGAACTCGGTGACGGCCGGCCTGTACGTCTACGGCCTGACCCGGCTGGCCCGGCTGGTCACAGCGCTGTACGAGGCCCGCGACGAGCTGGCGAACAGCGCGGTGACCCATGAGCGGCTGCGCTTCGCCCGGAGCCTGCACGACCTGCTCGGCCTGAACCTGTCGGCGATCGCCCTCAAGGGACAGGTGACCCTGCGGCTGCTGCGGCCGAACCCGGACCGGGCCGGGCAGGAGCTCTCGGAGATCCTGGAGATCGCGCAGCGGATGCTGGCCGACGTGCGCTCGATCGCCAGGGAGTACCGGGTGACCTCCCCCTCTTCCTCGCCCGAGGCCGGGCCGTCGACCTCGCGCGTCGCGACCGGGCCGGCCGACAGCCTGGTCGTGGCCGTCTTCGCCGGGCTCTTCCTCCAGGGGGTGTTACGCCAGTTCGACGGGACCCGCGATGTCGCGGAGATCTCCCTGGCCACCGGATGCATGCTGGCCGCGCTGGCGCTGCAACTGGGCTACTTCAGCCGGCCGGCCGCCCGGCCGGGCCCGCCGGCGGCGTACCTGCTGCTCGCCCTGCAGGCCGTTCTGGTGTACGCGCCGACGCTGCTGTACCAGCAGCCGTGGACGGGGATGCACGGCTTCGTGGCCGGCAGCGCGCTGCTGGTGCTGCGACCGGCCATCGGCTGGAGCGTGTTCGCCGCGGTCATGGCCTCCATGGCGGGGGCGGAGGCCGCGTTCGGCGGCGACCTGCCCGCGGACTTCGGCCAGATGCTCGTCGCCGCGGATCTGGGCCTGATCACGTACGGACTGACGTGGATGGCGCGCTCGGTACGCCGGCTGCGGGCCGCGCGCGACGAGCTCGCGGAGCTCGCGCTGGCCGAGGCGCGGCTGCGGTGGGCCCAGGATGTGCACGACCTGCTGGGGCTGAGCCTTTCGGCCATCACGCTGAAGTGCGACCTGGCCCACCGGCTGATCGCGCGCGATCCGGATCGGGCCCGTACCGTGCTGGCCGAAGCGCTGGAGATCTCGCGGCACGCCCTGGCCGACGTCCGCTCGGTGACCAGCGGCCGGCCGCGGATGTCCCTCGACGAGGAGTGCCGGACCACGCGCTCGCTCCTGGAAGCCGCGGGGCTCGACGTGCGGATGGACGTACGGACGGAGGGCGACCTGCCCGCCGAGACCGGCACCGTGCTCGCCATGGTGCTCCGCGAGGGCGTCACCAACGTGCTGCGGCACAGCAGGGGCAGGCACTGCGAGATCACCGTCGCGGGCGGCCGGGACGGGGTGCGGCTGCGGATCGCCAACGACGGGGCTGCGGCCCGGCCCGCCGACGCCGATCAGGCGGGCAGCGGCATCCGCAACATGTCCGCCCGGGTCGCCGCGCTCGGCGGCGTGCTCGCGGCGGGGCCCGCGGGCGAGGACCGTTTCGAGCTGTCGGCCCGCATCCCCGCGACCGCCGGCCGGCCTCCGGTGTCTCCTTGTCCGGAGTAGTCGAGCAGGTCCTCGGCGACCGGGCCGGCCGGACCCTCGCTCCCTCGTACGTCAGCCACCCGTTTCCAGCGGCAGGCCGGCGGCCGCCCAGCCGGCGATCCCCTCGGCGTAGTTGCGGACGTTCGCGTAACCCGCGCCGGTGAGGGCCCGGGCCAGCTCGGGGCCGCGGCCGCACGCGGAGTCGGTGGAGTAGGTGACGATCGCGGCCGTACGGTCGGGCAGCACCTGGCCGGCGTCGGCGATGTCCTCGATGGTCAGGTTGACCGCGCCGGGCAGGTGCCGGTTCGCGTACGGGGCGGCCGGCAGCGCGTCGACGACCACGACCGTCCCGGCCTCGATCATCTCGGCGAGTTCGGTTCGGCTGATGGTGTCCACCGGGTGTCCCCCATTCTGTCGTGAGCCCTGTAAATGCTAGGTCGCCGGCGGCGGATTTCCAGGGCTCCCCGAGGACATCAGCCGGACATTCCGCTCCGCGGGCCCGGCTCCTTGCTCTGCAGCTTTCCGAGCCCGCGAGGGTCCTCCTCCAGCGCGGAGCGCGCCGCCTGCCAGCTCGTGTCCCGCGGATCGAGGGCGGTACGCAGATACGCCCAGGTGAGGTGCTGGAGCAGGGTGACGCGCTCGGGGCTCTCGTCGGTCGTCTCGGCGGCCCCGTACCCGGAGATGCCGCCGAGCGAGTGCTCCGCCCCCGACAGCGTGAGCAGGCTCTTGCTGCCCGGGCTGAGGAGGTAGGGGTCGGTGAACCAGTCCGGCCCCCGGGTGGACAGTGCGGACCGGTCCTGGTCCCCGGCGACGATGAGGGCGGGCGCGGTCATGTCGTCGAACGACGGCCGCATGAAGGAGAAATGCTCGGCCGCGAACGGCGTCAGGTCGTCGCCCCGGCCGGGCAGGGCGAGCAGCACGCCGGCCTTGACCCGGGGGTCGGTCATGTCCTCCCCTGGCACGCCGTCGGCGTCGAGGACGCGCGCGCCGAGCAGCGTGCTCGCGGTCTGGGCTCCCCAGGAGTGGCCGGCGACGGCGACGCGGTCGCGGTCGAGGCGTCCCTTGAGGCCCGGCAGGGAAGCCTCCAGCAGGTCGAGCTCGTCGAGGACGCGCTTGAGGTCCTCGACGCGGAAGCGCCAGATGCGTGGCGTACGGGGGTCGTCGGCGGGCAGGGCGAGCGTCCGCGAGTCGAGGTGGGTGGGCTGCAGGACGGCGAAGCCGTGGGCGGCCCAGTGGTCGGCGAGCGGGGCGTAGGCGTCCATCGACTGGCCGAAGCCGTGCGAGAAGACGACGACGGGCAGGCCGTCGCCGGTCACGGGAGCGGAGACCCGTACCTGGAGGTCCTCGCCGCGGTCGGGGGCGGGCAGGACGACCGGCCTCGCGGAGACGATCGTGGTGGGTGGTTGCGTGATGGTCGAGGAGGACATGGACGTGCCTTCGTTCGGAGTCTGGGTGGGGTCGGCGGGACGGCCCGCGGTGCGCGGTGGCACGGCGTGGCTTGGTCGCCGGGGTCCTGGTCTGGCATCATGAGCCAAACGGAACCCTGTCCCGTTTGACGATACGGGACAGTGTCCCGGTTAGCAAGCTCGTCATGGGGAAGCGGCTCATCGGTGGAGGGGAAGCAGCGCGGTGGACGACAGCGACCGGAGTGCGGGGCAGGCGGCCCGGCCGGAGAAGGCCGGCGCCCGGCCCAGGCAGGCCGACGCCCGACCCGAGCAGACCGACGCCCGGCCCAAGCGGGCCGACGCCCGGCGCAACGAGAAGACCCTGCTCGACGCGGCCGCCGCGGTCTTCGTCGCCTCGGGCGTGGAGGCACCGATACGCGACATCGCGGCCAGGGCCGGCGTCGGGACGGCCACGATCTACCGCCACTTCCCGACCCGGGCGGACCTCATCATCGCCGTCTACCGGCACCAGGTCGAGGCCTGCGCCGAGGCCGGCCCGGCCCTGCTGGAGTCCGGCGCGACCCCCTACGCCGCGCTGCGGCAGTGGATCAGCCTCTTCGTCGACTTCCTGGTCACCAAGCACGGGCTCGCCGCCGTGCTCCGCTCCGACAACGCGGGCTTCGACACGCTGCACGCGTACTTCCTCGACCGGCTCGTGCCCGTCTGCGGCCGGCTGCTCGACGCCGCGACCTCATCCGGCGAGATATGCTCCGGCGTGCCGCCCCATG
Source organism: Nonomuraea phyllanthi (assembly GCF_006334985.2). Lineage (GTDB taxonomy): Bacteria > Actinomycetota > Actinomycetes > Streptosporangiales > Streptosporangiaceae > Nonomuraea > Nonomuraea phyllanthi. The sequence continues at coordinate 383,874 of NZ_VDLX02000005.1, read as the reverse complement.
AGCTCATGCGCGGCGTCGGCAACCTGTGCATCGGCGCGGAGAGCGACCCCCACTACGACGCCCGCCGCATGGTCGACCTCCTCATCGCAGGGCTACGCCGCCCCCGCTGACCCCGGCCCGTCGCCCCCGGGCGCCGGCGGAAGGCGCCTGCGAGACAATGAGCCGCATGACGATCTCCCGGTTCAACCCCGAGAGCCTGCACGCGACGCCCGGCTACAGCCACGTCACCGTGGTCGACGCCGGACGGCTGGCCTTCCTGGCCGGGCAGTGCCCGCTGGACGTGACCGGGAAGCTGGCGGGCGAAGGCGACCTCCTGGCCCAGGTGGACCAGGAGGTCGCCAACGCGCTCGCCGCGCTCCGGGCGGCCGGCGCGCAGCCGGAACAGGTGGTCCGATCGGTCATCTACGTCGTCGGCGACGACCTGACCGCCGCCCTCGACAACTCCTAGTTCCCGCCCTCCGCCACGCCGGAGTCCGGACGTGGGCGTGGACGCGCCGGCCTGATAGGCGCGGGGGTGCCGGCGTGGCGGATCAGGATTCCATAGGGAGAGCCGGGAGCCCTCAGACCGTGAAGACGCGCTCGGCTTCGTCGCGTCGGGTGTGCAGGTCCCAGTAGACCGGGGCGATCTCCTCGGCCTCCGCGGTCGGGGCTCCGGGAGGGCCGCCCGCGCCGATCCACACGCCGATGGCGACGTGCGCGGCGTGGATACCGGTGCCGGCCAGCTCCTTGTGCAGGTTGAGCACCCAGTTGCGCAGCGCCGCCTGGGCGGCGTTGACGTTGCCGAGCATCGGGTGGGGGTCGACCGAGCCGCCTCCGTTGGTGTAGAGCAGGGTGCCCGCGCCGGTCTCACGCATCGCGGGGAGGACGGCCTGCGTGGCGGTGATGGCGCTGTAGAGCAGCAGGTCGATCAGGCCCTGCACGTCGGACGGGCTGGTCTGGGACGGGGAGGCGAGCGCGATCGAGTCGATGCTCGGGGCCGGGGAGTGCTCCAGGACGTCGATGCCGCCGAAGAGCGTGGCGGCGTCCTTGAGGGCCTGGGCCAGCGCGTCGTGGTCGAGCACGTCCGCCGGGAACGCGGCGGCGGTGATGCCCTCCGCGGCGAGCCGGCCGGCGAGGTCGTCGAGCTTGGCCCGGTTGCGGGCGATGAGAGCGACGTTGTAGCCCTGGGAGCCGAAGGTGCGGGCGATGGCCAGGCCCATGCCGGGGCCGGCGCCGACGATGGCGAGAGTAGGCATGATCAGTTCACTTTCCATGGAGTATGGGATCAGGAGGTTGCGGAGGAGACGGCTCAGCCGCCGGGGCCGCTGGGGGCGGGGGTGACCGGGTGGGTCTCGTCCCAGGCTCTGCGCAGGAGCTGCAGCAGGCCGTCGCTGTCCTGCGCGCCGGCGACACCGTACCGGCCGGCGCTTCGATCCGCCGGGGCGAGGTCTCGACCTTGCAGAGCGTCACGGACGGTGAAGACGGAGCCCTCTGGGAAGCCGCTGCCGAGCGGATCGGCCACCTCCACGTGCTCGCCGTGCTCGAACCGCTCGACGGCTCGCTGCAGGCGATGACCACCCAGCCCGCACCAGGGGCAGGTCACCTCGGACCAGATCTCGACCCTCATGGCGCCCCCTCCAATTCCTACTATTTGTGCGTAACGTCAAGATAGGACAGTATGGAGAGGCCTACAAAAGGCACATCACTGTGCGTCACGGAGAGGAATGTGCGTCATGGAGCACGCAGGGGGATCGGCGGCCGCCGCGAGCCGGGGGCCCTGCGCGGCGATCCCGGCCGACCAGATGGCCTTCATCCGCCAGATCCTGGACCGGGTCGGCGACAAGTGGAGCATGCTGATCATCGCGATCCTGGAGGACGGCTCCCTGCGCTACACCGACCTGCAGCGCGATGTCCCCGGCATCTCCCAGCGCATGCTCAGCCACACCCTGCGCCAGCTTCAGCAGGACGGGCTGATCACCCGCACGGCCTACGCGGAGGTCCCGCCGCGCGTGGAGTACACCCTCACTCCCCTCGGCCGCGGCCTGCTCGACATCGTCAAACAGCTGATCGGCTGGGCCTCCGACCACCACGACGAGATCCGCGCCCACCGCGACCGCGCCACAGCGGGGTCCTGACGGCCGCCGTCTTGTAGGTGTTCACCGATGCCTCCGGCCGGACGCGTCCAGGGCGAACGCTGTTTCGTCAGTCGGCAAGGCGGCCGTCCAGCACCACACCGCCCGCTTCCGGCTCGTGCCCTCGCTCGCCACGGCGCTCAACGCCGCCAGCGGCTCGACGGTGTGGTCGTCCAGCGGATGCCGGGGCACGCCGCATCTTCACCGCACCGAGACCCGGGACCGCCTCCCGGACCGTGATCATTCTTCACCCCCACTCGGGGGTGCCCGGTCTGGTCGGCGTGGGGTTGCATCGCCCGAGGAACCGGGGCCGCTCGCCGCTACGCCCGCGCTCTCCGGGCGTCGGGCGTGCCTGTCGCCGGGGAGACGTACGCGGTCACAGCCATCGCAGCGCGGCGTCGGCGCAGTCCTCGGGGCTGCTGTTGAAGGCGATGGCCGCGTCGGGGGCGTGCCGCCGCACCAGGTTGACCGCCTTCTCGAAGAGTTCGAGCAGCGGCTCGTGCTTGCGGATGCCGCCTCCGATCACCACGCAGGCGTAACGGCCGCCGGTCAGCGCCTCCACGATCGCCTCTTCGGGGTTCTCGTCCGGTGCCACCTCGCACCAGTCGGCCTCGATGCCGTGATCGTCGAAGCGGGCCCGGCCACGCGCTATCGCCGCCTGGATCGGCTCGGGGTCCCAGCCCTGGAGCTTGGCGGGATCGAGACCGATCACCAGTACTCGTGCCTGTGTCACGCGTCCTCCTTCACCAGCGGCATCGGCTTCTCCGGGAACCGGCTTTCCGGGAACATCGGCGCCACGTCATCCCGATCGTGCCATGGCTCGTCCTCTCCCGCCTGTCCGTCTTCGGGAGCGCGAGAAGCAGCGGTCATGTCAGGCGATCGCGGACGTCGCGGCCCGCTTGTCCGCCGTACCGCGCCGAGGCCGAGAAGGGGGCACAGCGCTGGAGGAGAGGCACAGGTAGCGGCTTCGTGCGGCGTCCATCCCGGACGTACGACCGGGCGCGGCGCCCTGGTGGGTCGCATCGACAGCGTGGCGGGGGCGGGTTCGCGAAGCTCCGCACCACGCTTGCGTCACCGTTGCGGGGACTGCGCCACGGTGGCGGTCGCCGCCGCGTGGACCGGCGGCGTCTGGCGCGTTCCTCGTGCCGGATGTCCTCCGGTGGAGTGCGGCGGGGCGGACCCGCCGCACTCGCCGAGCCTCAGGTGCAGGCTCGGTAGTTGACGCGGCAGATGCACAGCGAGCCGCTCTGGTAGAAGTCGCAGCAGTCGAAGCGGGACAGCGAGCTGCCGAGGTAGGCGCAGCTCGTCCAGCAGTGGTTGCCGCTGCAGGCGTAGGCGTTCGAGCAGCCGCTCGAACAGCACCGGGTGGCGTTGCAGCAGCTGCAGGTGGGAGCTCCGTAGCAGCCGGCCGGGGCCGCTTCCGCCCGTCCGGGGAACCACGCCTTGGTGGCGACGCCGACGAGCGTCGCCCCGGCTGCGGCGAGGAACTTGCTCCTCGACAGCCGCGTCTTCTGTGCCTGTTCGACGATCATGCTTGGCTCTCCTCCGGTACGGGCAGCCTCTGCTCCCACAACTTCTCGAGCGCGGCGGCGCTGTTGGCGTCGCCGCCCATCGCGACGGCCACCATGAAGCCGTCGCGCTGCAGGATGGCACTCGGCCACATGGCCATGGGCAATTCCTTGTCCACGGCCGCGGCCTGCCCTCCTTGGATGACCGTCACGTCGGGCGGCAGCATCGAGACGAGTTCGGCGCTGTCGTCGCCGAGCACGCAGGCCACCACCTGCCGTCCCGCCAGCTTGTCCATCTCGGACGCCAGGCCGTGACACGTCCCGCAGGTGCTGGACATGAAGACGACCAGCGCGTCCGCGGCCGGGTCCGGGATGAGCCGGACGAGCAGTTCGGGCAGGCTCCTTCCGATGATGAGCTGGGTCGACGGGTCGACGCCGCGCCCGGTGAGGCGCAGCCGCAGCTCGGCGATGCCTCGTAGGCAGGCGAGGAAGGCGATCGTGAGGACGACGCACGCCGCCACGACCAGTACGGCGAGGACGCGATCCATCAGGCGCGCCCGGTCCGCCGCATGAAGTGGACGGTCAGGGTGCCCTCCACCCGGTTGTCGAAGCATTCGAGGGTGACGTAGTCCCCGGGCGCCAGCGGCTCGGCCAGGGGCTTGGCCGACGGCTCTCCGGACTGTCCTTCGTAGTGGACGGTTCTCGGGTCGAGGCGGCAGGTCTGCCCGCCGACGGTGATGCTGTCGGGGGCGACCTTCGTGACCTTGCCGGTGACCGTGCGGTGCAGGACGACGGCGACCTTCGTGCCGGGGGTCGGCTCGTCGAGCAGGACGAGGTCTCCCGGCCTGAGGGTCCAGCCGTACGGGAGTTCCTCGGCCTGTGCGGCGACGGGCTGGTCCGCGAAGCGCGAGACCGAGTTGCCGTAGCCGCGGACGGTGACGTCCCGGCCCGAGCCTGTGACGAGCACCCCCACGGGGGCGCCGGCCGGCGGCAGCGGCGAGTCGCCGGACCTTTCCCGGAAGAGCCCGCCGAACAGGGCGCGCCGGTTCGTTCCTTCCTCCATCACTGCTTCCTTTCTGTTGGTCGCTGCTTTCGCGCAGCGATGGCCTGAGGGGTCATGGCCAGGGAACGACCACGGCGAACAGGGCGCCCAGGGCGATCACGGCCAGCGGGTCGGCGATGAACCGGGCACGCTCGATCCCGCCGGGGATCCAGACGTCCAGCGCCGCGAGCAGTGCCGACATACCGACCCTGCTCAGCGCGAAGGCGGCGTACCCGAGGGCGGCGAGGAGCGGGTCGGCCACCACGAAGGCCGTCAGCGGGACGAGGTAGAACAGCCAGAACCCGATGCGGGTGGTGAAGCCGAGCCCGAGCGCGAAGCCGTTGTAGGCGGCGGTGCGCCAGTCCTGGTAGGTCAGCCAGGCGGTGTCGGTCTCGCGGTCGAGTTGCCACGGCACCGGCCGCAGGATCGCGCCCACGACGATGACGGCCGCGGCCGCTCCGGCGAGCAGCGCCCGTGACGCCGGCTCCAGGGCCGCGCCGAGCAGGCCGAAGGCGGCTCCGGCGAGCACGGCGGAGCCGATCGCGGACGACACGAGAACGGCGCCGGCCACGAGGGACGAACCGAAGCACCCGGACACGCGGGCGCGCGTGATCATGATGATCACGTTCGGGCCTCAAGGGAGGGTCTGCTGCGCGAGGCCCACGATCAGCGCCGCCGTGACGAGCAGCGCCCATGGCTCCAGCCCGGCCCCCTGCCAGGCGAGTACGCCGAGCATGGCGAGGGGCAGGGCCAGGGCCGTTCTGAACAGCGGTTTTCCGGCGAGGTGACCCATGGGGCTCTCTTTCAGCGGTCGGCGAGAGAGGGGGTTGTGCCGTAGGTGATGTGCCGGAGGTGTTCCAGGTCGCCGACGTTGCGCAGGACGCCCTTGGCCACGACCAGGCCGCCGGAGACCGACACGCCGAAGGGGCCGGAGCGGATCTTGTACCGCTGCCTGATGGCGGCGGCCTCCTCGCCGGCGATGGCTCGCGCGTCGTCCGGCAGGAGTTGCCGGACGCTCGCGGACGAACCGGGCAGGGTGCCGTCGCTGACCACGCAGGCGTACTGCTGGGGATCGGCCGAGGCCGCCACTTCTTCGGCGAGTTCGTGGCAGGGCGCGCAGTCGCCGAAGAAGAACAAGATCACGTCGTCGCGGCGCACGCCGGGGAAATGGGGGGCGATGGCGCCGATGGCCAGGCCGTCGGCGGGGGCGTTGCCGCTGGCCGCCACGCGGCTCTGGAGGATCGACAGCTCGCGCCGGACGACCAGGAGACCGAAGCCGAGGAGAACGAGCCAGACGAGCGCCACGATGGTCAAGCCGGTGTATCCCACGTCACCGCTCCTGGGGGTCGAGTCCGGCGCTGAAGGGTTTTACGACCGCGAGTGTGGACAGCAGTAAATAGCCGCAGGTCAATACTGTTCCGATGAGGATTCCGATAATTCTCTGATCGGCCGTGGGGGTTTCTCCCGCGACCGCGACGAACAGCGCCACGCCGATCAGGACGCCGTTTCTGGCGACGGTGGCCCACGACGTCTTTTCTCCGGTGCCGAAACAGGCGCACTCCACGTTCTGGCCCGCCGCGAGCGAGCGGACGATCACCGCCGTGAACGCGGCGAGGAGGAGGAGCGCGGCGACCGAGGCGGGAAGCAGGGCGGGGCTGAGGGCGACGGCGATGCCGACGGCGACCTCGACGACCCCGAGCAGCCGGCCGAGGGCGGGTCGTACGCGCTTGACAATGCCGAAGCGGACGAGTGCGATCGCGAGTTCGAAGGGACGCCTGATTTTGGGGATACCACTTGCCACGAATAGGGCCGCCAGCAGTCCGCAGCCCACACCGACCAAATCGGCTAAGTGCATGGACGTGATCATAGGCGAGCGTCATACTTCGATCAATGGGAAAGAGAATGCGATTCGCGTTGGCCTTGTCCGTCGTTCTCACTGCGAGTCAAACGGCCTGCTCGGCGTCCGCGCCGCCCCCTCGGGAGGCGGTGAAGGTGATGTCCTGGACCAGTCCGGTCACGCCGCCCGCCACGCCGAAGGACGGGGTGCCCTGCGTGGACACCGGCGGCGCGGGCGACAAGGGCGCCACGGCGGGCGGCGTACGCGCGGGGCCCTTCGGGCAGACGATGAAGGGGCAGCGGGGCGGCGTGGCCAAGCTGTGGGTGGCCCAGGATCCGTACCGGGGGGCGGCGGACGCGCTCATCAAGGTCGATCACGTGAACTCGGGCACGGTGGCGTACTACGTGCGTGACAAGGCGGCGACCGCCACGCCGCTCGACGACGACGGCAAGCCTCTGCCCGAACCCATGTACCCGGGCAGCATCATGCTCCCCTTGGAGGGGACCGTGCGCATCACGGTCACGATCGGGGACAGCTCGGGGTGCTTCGTGGTGCGGCTGTAGACGCCCCAGGGCGAGGCCGACCGAGGTCAGCCGGGCGGGCGGCAGACCCGCAGGCCGTCGCCGGTCCGCCGGGTGACGCCGCGGGCGTCGAGACACTCCAGGAGGGGGAGGGCGACCCTTCGGCTGGTGTCCAGGGCGAGCCGCGCCTGGCTGACGGTGAAGGGCGAGGGAAGCCGCGCTAGCCTCCGCGCGGCCTCGTCCAGCGCGTCGGGCAGCAGGACGATGTTCTTGCCGACCGAGGTCAGCGCGCCGGAGCGCAGCGCCGCCGCGAGCGTCCTGCCGGTGAGGCCGAGCTCGTCCAGGCGTTCGGCGGTGGGGGCGCTGAAGGGGTGCTCGGCGAGGTCGCCGGCCAGTTCCGCGACGGCCGCGGCGATCGCCGGAGGCAGCGACCTGCCGGCGGGCAGGATCCGCCCGCTCTCGACGGCCAGCGGCGGCGTCACGAGCGCCTCGGCGAGCCGCCGGTCGGGCAGGCCGAGCAACTGGGCGGCGGCCTCAACGGTGATCCCCGGGTCGAGGGCGGGCCGCCGCGAGACGTGGTCGGCGAGGCGGCGGGCCAGCGACGACCAGTGCTCAGGATCGGCGTACCAGTCGCCGGTCACGGGCCGGCCGGCGGGCGGGCAGCCCATCGCGGTGAGCTCGCCGCCCGTCAGCAGGCCGTGCCAGCGCAGCAGGGCGGCGGAGTCGGGCAGGTCCACCGCGGCGAGCGCGGCCGCCCTGGCCGCCGCGGCGCCCCGGCGCCGCAGCGCGGGGGGACGGACGTCCAGCACGCGGAGCCCGGCGACGATCTCCCGCCTGCCGGGGTCGCGAAGCAGGCCCCGGTCCCCCGTCCGGAGCGGCAGGGCGCGGCCGAGGGTGAGCCTGGCGGTGTCGGCGCCCAGGAAGCGCAGCCGTACGGGTACGGCGGCCGACCCGATGTGCAGGACCGCGTCCCCCCGATGGTTCATGCCCGCGTCCAGCCGTACGTCGATGACCTGGGCCGGCAGCCAGGCTCCGGGCGTCACCAGCGCCATGCCCCGCGACAGGTCGCCGCGGTCGGCGCCGCGCAGGTTGACGGCGACGCGGGCGGTCGCGCGGACCTGTTCCGCCTGCTCGCCGAGGGTCTGCAGGCCGCGGATCCGCACGCGGCGCGGGCCGGCGTCGAGTTCGTCGCCGACGCGGAGCGTTCCCCCGGTGAGGGTGCCGGTGACCACGGTCCCGGCGCCTTTGACGGTGAAGATCCGGTCGATCCAGAGCCGGACGGCGGCCTCCGTTCCTGATGGGGGAAGCGCGGCGGCGAGCCGGGCCAGGGCCGCCTCCAGGTCGCCGAGCCCTCGCCGGGTCCGCCCGCTGACGGCGACGGTGTCGATGCCCGCCAGCCCGGTTCCCCGGAGCCGGCGGCGGACCTGCTCGCGGGCGGGCTCGGGGTCGGCGAGGTCGGAGCGGGTGATGACCGCCAGGCCGTGCCGTACGCCGAGGGCGTCGAGCGCGGCCAGGTGCTCGGCCGACTGGGCCTGCCAGCCGGCGTCGGCGGCGACGACGAACATGACCGCCGGGCACGGCCCCACCCCGGCCAGCATGTTGGTGATGAACCGCTCGTGGCCGGGGACGTCGACGAACGCGATCCGCTCGCCCGACCGGAGCGTGGTCCAGGCGAAGCCGAGGTCGATGGTCATGCCGCGGCGGCGCTCCTCCGCCCAGCGGTCGGGCTCCATCCCGGTCAGCGCGCGGACCAGCGTCGACTTGCCGTGGTCGACGTGACCGGCGGTCGCGATCACGTGCACGCGCGTTCCACGGCCGCGGCGATGACGTCGTCCTGGCCGGGCTCGACCGCGCGCAGGTCGAGCACCAGCCGCCCGCCCGTGATCCGGCCGACCACGGGCGGGTCGTAGGAGCGCAGCCGTGCGGCCAGGCTCTCGTGCACGGCGATTCCCGCGCTGGGCAGCTCCACTCCTGGCGCGCCCCCGCCGCCGACCCTGGCGATGGTCGCCACCGCCTCCGCGCGGTCGCCGAGCCGGCGCGCGAGGCGTTCGGCGCGCCGCGTGAGCTCGGTGACGTTCGCGTGGAGCGAGCGGTGCACCGGCGGCAGGGGGCCGCGCAGGGTCGCTTCGAGCGCGGCCAGGGTGAGCTTGTCCACGCGCAGCGCGCGGGCCAGGGGGTGGCGGCGCAGCCGTTCGACGAGGTGCTCGTCGCCGAGCAGCAGGCCGGCCTGCGGGCCTCCGAGGAGCTTGTCGCCGCTGGCTGTGACCAGGGCCGCTCCTTGGAGCAGCGCGCCGGCCGCGTCCGGCTCGCCGGGCAGCAGCGGGTCGGGGCGCAGCAGCCCGGAGCCGATGTCGGCCACCACGGGCGGCCCGATCGTGGTGAGCCGCTCGATCGGGACCTCGGAGGTGAATCCCTCGATCCGGTAGTTGGACGGGTGCACCTTGAGGATGAAGCCGGTGCCGGGGCCGCAGGCGTCCTGGTAGTCGCGCAGGGCGGTCCGGTTGGTGGTGCCGACCTCGCGGAGCCGGCTGCCGGCCGACTCCAGCAGCTCGGGCAGGCGGAACCCGTCGCCGATCTCCACCAGCTCGCCGCGGCTGATGACGATCTCCTTGCCCGGCGCCAGCACGGTGGCGGCCAGCACGAGGGCGGCCGCGTTGTTGTTGACCACGTGCACGGCCCCCGCCTCGGGGACCGCCTGCGCCAGGGCGGCCAGGGCCGTGCGGCCGCGGCGGGCGCGCCGCCCGCCGGACAGGTCGAACTCGACGTCGGTGTAGCCGGCGGCCGCGGCGACCGCCGCTACGGCGGCGGGCGAGAGCGGCGCCCTGCCCAGGTTGGTGTGCACGATCACGCCCGTGGCGTTGACGACGCCCTTGAGGCCGCCGGCGGTCGCGGGCAGGAGGGCGAGCGCGGCGTCCACGGCGGCGCCGGGTTCGGCCAGGCCGTCGCGGACCCGTTGCTGGGCACTCGCCACCGCGGCCTTGACCAGGACGCGGCCGAGCGTCTCCTGCGCGGCGGCCAGCCGGGGGTCGCTGAGCATGACGTCGGTACGCGGCACAGCACTGCGTCGATCCACTCGCGACCATCCCCCGCTTCGCCGATCAGCGGAGGCGGACGGGAATCGAACCCGCCGCGCCGAGATACTCGGCGCCACTGGTTTTGAAGACCAGGAGGGCCACCAGGCTCCCAGACGCCTCCGAAATTGATCATAGACCCATGAACCCCATAAGGATCACGCACAAGCGGTCGAAGCCGCACGCTCTTCCCCCGCGGCATCGAAGGTCGCCCGCCCGGCACCGCGACGTCGGCGATCTGCCGGGGACGGGCGGCTCACCACGTGGCGGGGATCAGCGCTCGCCGGGGTTCAGGTCCGTGAGGGACAGGTGGCGTGGCGGCGGGTACGGCAGGCTCCGGCCCGTGGAGGCGGCGACGCCGTCGAGGACCAGGTCGAGGTAGCGGTGCCACGCCTGCGGCTCGGCGGCCAGCAGCGGCGCCGCCGTGTGCTGGATGCCGCTCAGCAGCAGGACGACGTCGGTGCCGGTGAGGTCGGGGCGGGCGGCGCCCTCCTGGCGGGCGCGGGCGGTGAGCTCCTCGACGACGTCGCACAGCCGGTCGATCGCCTCGCGCACCTGCGGGTGGCGCACGGACGGGCGGCCGACGACCTCGCAGAAGGCCCGGTCCCTGACGAAGCTCCGCACGCCGGCGGCCATGAACTCGCGCAGCGCCGCGCCGGGGTCGCCGGCCGTGAGCAGCTTCGTGGCGGTCTCGATGAGCTCGTCGAGCATGCCGAGCACGATCGCCGCCAGGAGCTCCTCCTTGGAGGAGAAGTGGCGGAAGACCGTCCCCTTGCCCACCCCGGCGCGCTGGGCGATCTCGCCGATGGACACGTCCGCGCCGCACTCGGCGAAGGCTTCGGCCGCGGCGTCCAGCAGGAGCCGGCGGTTGCGCACCGCGTCGCTGCGCGAGGGGCCGGCGGACGTCGTCTCCGTCATGGGTCTCCCTTCCGCCCGCCAGTCTACCCCCCAAGGTGACCAGCCGGTCCGGTTCGGTGCTAGCCTCAAGGTGACCGGGCGGTCCGCTTTCGTGGGCCGCCGCATCGGCTCCCTGCGGAAAAGGAAGAATCATGAGCAACACGCTGGACGGCAAGGTCGTTCTCATCACCGGGGCGTCGTCGGGCATCGGCGAGGCCACCGCACTGGCCCTGTCGGCGGAGGGGGCCAGGGTCGCGGCCGGGGCCCGGCGCTCCGAGCGGCTGGAGGCCCTGGCCGGCAAGGCGCCCGGCGAGATGCTCGCCCTCGACCTGGACGTGACCGACCAGGAGTCCGTACGCGCCGCGGTCGGGCGGACCGTCGAGCGCTTCGGCGGCCTGGACATCCTGGTGAACAACGCCGGGGTGATGCTCCCCGGCCCGATCGCGGGCGCGGACGTCTCCGAGTGGACGCGGATGGTCGAGACGAACCTGCTCGGATCGATGTACACCGTTCACGCGGCGCTGCCGTACCTGCTGGAGCGCAAGGGCGCCGTCGTGCAGGTCTCCTCGACCTCGGGCCGGATCGCCTCGGCGGGCAACGGCGTGTACGCCGCGACCAAGTTCGGGGTCACCGCCTTCTCCGAGGCGCTGCGACAGGAGGTCACCGCCCAGGGGGTGCGGGTCGTGGTCGTCGAGCCCGGCTTCGTCGCCACCGAACTGACCGGCCACATCACCGACCCCACGATGCGGGACACCGCGCGGCGGCTGGCCGCCTCCATGCGCACCCTGCAGCCGGGGGACATCGCCGACGCCGTCGTGTACGCGCTGACCCAGCCCGAGCACGTCGCGGTGAACGAGATCCTCATCCGCCCCACCGACCAGACCCAGTAACCCTCCCGGCCGCACGCCGGAGGGCGCGCCCGGACCGCGCCCCCTCAGATGCGGATGACCAGCTTGCCCCGCACGCCTCCGGCCTCCAGCGCCCGGTGCGCCTCGGCGACGCCGGCCAGCGGGAACACCGTGTCGACCACCGGCCTGATCGCCCCCGACTCCACGTACGCCGTCAGGTCGGAGAACAGCCGGTGCGTCGGATCGCCGCTGAAGGCCCGCACCCGGCGCGACCCGAACACGGCCGAGGCGGCGATGTAGCCCAGCGACCCGGCGAGGTGGTCGACGTCGAAGGCGATCGCCACCATGCGCCCGCCCCGCCGCAGCAGCCCCCGGTAGGTCCGCGGCTCGCTCCCCACCGTGTCGAGCACCACGTCGAAGCGCCCGAGCTCACTTGCAGCCGTACGCGCGTAGTCGAACACCTCGTGGGCCCCGAGCTCGCGGACGAAGTCGAGGTTCCTGCCACCGGCCAGCGCGGTGACGTGCGCCCCGAGCGCCCGCCCGAGCTGGACGGCGACGCTGCCCACCCCGCCGCTGCCGCCCCTGACCAGCAGCCGCTCCCCCGGCCGCAGCCCCGCCTTGTCCCGCAGCGCGGTGATCGCCGTCGTGCCCACGCCGGGCAGCGCCGCGGCCTGCACCAGATCCAGCCCGGCGGGCGCGAGCGCGATGTTCCTGGGCCGTACGACCACGTACTCCGCCGCCGCCCCGAACCGGCGCCCCAGCCCGCCCCAGACCCGGTCCCCCACGCGGGGCCGGGCCACGCCGTGCCCCACCGCGACGACCTCGCCGGCGAAGTCGATCCCGACCCGCTTCGGGAAGCCCCGCTCGACCAGGTCGGTGACCAGCCGCATCCGTCCCGACCGCCCATACAGCTCGCCCCCGTTCACGCTGGAGGCGTGCACCCGGACCAGCACCTCGCCCGGACCCGCGACGGGCTTGGCGAGGCCGCCCTCGTACAGCACCTCCGGTGGCCCGTACCGGTCGTACAGGGCCGCGCGCATCATCTCGTTCACCGGTCTCCTCTCCTGGAATTCCCGTCGCCAGCGACACTAATGCGCGAAGCGGATAGACCTGTCCACTTACGCTAATGTGAGAAACATGCCTGCTCACCTCTCTCACCTGCGCGCCGACGCGCAGGCCAACCGCGAGCGCATCCTGCGCGCGGCCCGCGACGCCTTCGAGACCCGCGGCCTGGACGTGCCCATGGCCGCGATCGCCCGCCGCGCCGGCGTGGGCATGGCCACCCTCTACCGCCGCTTCCCCACCCGCGAGTCCCTGGTCACGGAGGTCTTCACCGACCAGCTGGCCGAGTGCGCGGCGGCCGTCGACGAGGCCGTCGCCGACCCGGACGCCTGGCGGGCCTTCCGTACCGTCGTGGAGAAGGTGTGCGCGATGCAGGCCGCCGACCGGGGCTTCACCACCGCGTTCCTCACCGCGTTCCCGGAGGCGGTCGACTACGAGGACCTCCGCACCCACGCCGAGCGGGGCCTGGCCGAGATCGTCCGGCGCGCCAAGGAGGCCGGCCACCTGCACCCCGGCTTCGAGCCGGCCGACCTCGTGCTGCTGCTCAAGGCCAATGACGGCGCCACCGCCGACGCCGGCGAGGCCGCCCCGGCCGCCTCGCGCCGCCTGGTCGCCTACTTCCTGCGCGCCTTCCGCGCCGACCCCAGGGCCGACCCCGAGGTCGGCACCGCCCCGCTGCCGCCGGCGCCCCCGTTCTGCCTCGAACACCTCTACGGCCGTCCCGCACCCGCGCCCGCGGCCCCTTCCGGCCGCTGACCCCGGGGGTTCGCGGGCGTCCGCGAACTGTCCCGTTCCGGTGGCATACGCGGGTCCGGATCCGCAATCATCGGCCTATGTCACGGCGGCTCCTGCTCGGGATCACAGCGCTGCTCCTCGTCACGACCGGGTGCGAACAGGGCGCGGGCGCCGCCCCCGCCTCGCCGGCGCGCCCGTCCGGCGCGGCGCAGGCGAACGACTGCTCCAAGGCGAGCGCGCGGGACTTCGACGGCGACGGCCGCGACGACGTCGCCGTCGGCACCAGGATGTCCATGGGCGGCCAGGTGTCGCTGCTGAGCGCGGACAAGCTCGTCCAGCTGACCGTTCCCGACCCGGCCGCCGAGGCGGTCGGCGCCTCGGTGGCGCTGGCCCGGATCAACGCCGACGGCTGCGCGGATCTCGTCGTCGGGGCCCCGTACACGAAAGTGGACGGCAAGGGCAGCGCGGGCGCCGTGTACGTCCTGTACGGCCGCGACGCCGCCCCGCCCAGGAAGATCGTCTCGCCCGAGCCCCGGGCGAACGCGCGGTTCGGCGCGGCCGTGGCCGCCTACGACGGGATGATCGCCATCGGGGCGCCGCAGGAGAACGACGACGGGTCCGAGAGGGCCGGCGCGGTCTACGTCGCCGGCGCCGAGGGCACGCCACTCCGGCGCATCACCCAGGACACCGAAGGGGTGCCCGGCAACAGCGAGTGGAACGACGGTTTCGGCACCTCGGTCGCCATCGGAGCGCTGCCGGACGGCCGCATGGGCCTGCTGGTCGGCTCGCCGCACGAGCGCCAGGACGGCGGCGGCATGCAGACGCGCAACCGCATCGGGCCGTACGACGGCGCCCTGACCATGATCCCCGACGTGCGGGCCGCCGGGATCGAGGCCGTCAAGTACGAGGGCGGCGACGAGTGCGCGCTCGGCGACGCCGTCGTCTACGTCCCCGGGGGCAGGTGGGCCGCCACGGAGGGCCGATGCGGCACCGTGCACGTCCTCGACGAGAACCGATACGTCGACACCAGCACGTGCGGAGCGTGCGGCACCTCCGCCGGCCGCTCCGCGCTGGCCGCCGCGCCCGACGGGCGGGTGGCCGTGGCGTGGGGCGACTCGGCGCAGGTGCTGACGATGAGGGAGTACGAGACCGCCTCGATCGTCCCCACGCTGCCCGGCGGCAACCTTCCGGTGGCCTTCTACGGGACGCGGCTGGTGTTCGGCATGCCGGGCGAGACGCCGCCCCAGGGGGTGACCGTCTTCGACCCGGCGACCGGCAGGCACAAGCGGGTCATCACCTCCAACGGCGAGGTGGAGGGCGTCGGCGAGGCGCTCGGCTGACGCACCCCGCGGCGCCGACCGGCCGCCCGGCAGGGCGATGAATTCCGGGCTCACGTCACGGTTTGATCGACTTCCTGGCGGCTCGCTAAGGTGGGGCGCTTCGACCGCTCGCCCCCTGAGAGATGGCCATGCGTCGCTACCGATTCGGCGGGATCGCCGCCCTGATCGCGCTCGTCCACCTGGCCGCGGTCACCGTGCTGGGCACGCTCGCGCTGGCCACCGACCAGGGCGACCTGCTGTGGCAGCTCGTCACCCGCAACTCCAGCCTGGACTGGTACGCCGAGCCGGGCAAGGACACCTTCGCCCTTCCCTGGGGGCTGACGCTCCTGCTGATCCCCATCGGGGCGCTCCAGGCGTGGGCCCTGTGGCAGGTGCTGCGCGGCCCCGCCCGCGGCGAGCCGGCCCGCCGGGGCCGGAGCGTCGCCCTGCTGCGGCTGGCCCTGTACGCCGGCGTCGCCTGCGGCCTGGTCCTCGTCGCCGGCTCCCCGCTGATCCTCGCGCTGCGGATCTCCTGGATCTGGTCGGCGATGGGAATCGTCTCCGCTGTCGTGCAGCTGGCCGTCGTCTGGCTGTTCTTCCTGGTGCTGCGTGACACCGTCTCGCGCGGTCTGCGGGTGTTCTCCCTCGTCGCCGGGACCGTCGCCGGCGTGAGCGGCCTCGGCCAGGAGATCGCCGGCCTGTTCGACGCACTCTCCGCGACGCGGATCCTCAACCTCGCCGGAGGGTACGGGTTCGTCTCGATGGCGTGGTGCGTGTCCATCCTCATCGCCCAGGCCAGGGACCGGCGCTGGAGCGCGGCGACCGTACGGATCGGGGTCATCGCGCAGGTGGTGGCCTTCCTGCAGCCCGACGGGTTCGTCACCTTCGGCGGCAACGGCTTCCCCTCCATCCTCACGTTCTACACGCTCCTCGGCGCCGTCAGCGTCTTCGGGCTGGTGTGGGAGGCCAGGACCGCCCACGAGCTGGCCGGCCCCGTTCCGCTACCGCTCCCCCAGCGAGAGCCGGCGCGGGCGGCGGGGCGGGCGGCGGCGCGGTGGTGGCCGCTGGCCGCTCTGGCGGTCGCGCTCCCGCTGCTCCCCGCGGCGCTCAACCTCGCGCGCGGCCGGTACCTCTCGATCGGCCCCAGGGGCGTGATCGAGGAGTTCGTCCGCGTGAACGGGGGCAGCACGAACGCCATGGCCTGGTTCGCGCTGGACGCCTTCGTCGGCGTCGGCGGCCCCGCGCTGCTGGTCCTGGTGGCCGTCCTGCGCCGGACCCGCCGCGTCCTGCGGACGACGACGCTCGCGCTGAGCGTCGCGGCGGCCGTGGCCGCGGTCAGCGCGTCCAGGGCGACGCCGCCGTCATGGGAGTTCGGCTACGAGGGCACGCAGATCTACCCGGAGGGCATGTTCACCCGGGGGGCGGACGGTGAGGTGTTCCTCGGCATCTCACCGTCGTGGTACGGAGCGGCCCTGCTCGCCTCCGCCCTGCTCCTGCTGGTGCTGTACCCGGCCGCGCCCGCCCGGCGCGTACGCCGCCACGTCCTGCCGGCCGGGCTCGCCACGCTGCTGGCGCTCGCCTTCGTGCCCGCGGCGGACCAGACGCGCGGCCCGGTGACCGCCGCCGAGGACTGCGTCCCGCACGACAGGTGGACGGGCGAGCCGCAGGTGCCGGAGCTCACCCGGGACCAGCGGCTCGTGTGCTCGCTGCGGCAGGCGAACGTGATCGCGTTCGCGGCCACCACGCCTGACTCGGTGATCCTGGCCCACGCCCGCCGGCTGTGCGGCGTCTACACGCGCAACGATCCCGAGGAGGTGGCCCGCCTGCGGGCGGTCGAGGGGCTGACGCGCGAGGTGCTGACGTACCCGCTCGCGCAGGTCTGCCCGAGCGCGGCGGCCGTGGTCAGCGCCGCCACCGCCGAGCGGGAGCGGGAGAACCAGGAGTGGGAGGACGACGCCCGGCGCATGTGCGACGCGAGCCCGCGCCACCGCCCGCGCATCGAACCGGCCAGGGCCGTCCGCCTCAGGGAGCCCCAGTGGACGGACTACGGGGTGCTGGACGCGTACGAGCCGACCGAGGACGGCGCGGACCCGTTCGATGACGGCCTGCTCGAACGGGCCCAGGACGACGGCCTGGTGGCCGCGCTGCCCGGCCACCTGATGGTCCTGACGCACTCCGACTTCGACATCTGCGTCACGCTGGAGACCTACGACCGCCGCCCGCCGGTGGAGACCAGGGGCTGGGACCACGTCGCCGAGGTCGGCTACCTCAGCCCCACCGGCCGGATCGTGCTCCGGGACGATCTGAGCGGCACGGAACTGCCCGACCTCTCGCTCGACGGCCGCGCGGGACACTACCGGATCCGCGTGCACTACGACTGGTTCGACTGGAAGGGGCCGCAGACGGGTGGCCAGCGCCTGCTGATCATGGCGTTCCCCGGCAAGGGGGACAGGCCGGTCACGCACCGCAAGCCGCGCGAGCGGGGCTAGGGGCGTCTCAGGCGGGGCCGGCCGGCGGCCGCGGCGCGGGGGCCGGCGGGGCCTGGTCGAGCTCGGCGAGCGCGGTCCTCAGCTCGGCGCGTCCCTTGATGCCGAGCTTCGTGAAGACCTTGCGCAGGTGGTACTCGGCGGTGCGCGAGCTGATGAACAGCCGCGCGCCGATGTCGCGGTTGGTGAGCCCTTCGCGGGCGAGGCGCGCCACGTTGAGCTCCTGGTCGGTCAGCCGCGCCGCCGGATGGTGCGCGCGCACGCGTGGCGTCTCGCCGCCGGCGCTCAGCTCTCGGGCCGCGCGCTCGGCGAAGCCGTTCAGGCCGCAGACCGACAGCACCTCGTGCGCCGCCCGCAGCTGCCCGCGCGCGTCCTCGTGCCGGCCCTGGCGGCCGAGCGTCTCCCCGTACAGCAGGCGGCAGCGCCCCACCATGATCGGGATCCGCTCGTACTCGAAACGCTCGATCGCCTCCCGGTAGAGCGTCTCGGCCTCGTCGCCGTCGCGTACCTGCGCCTGCGCCATGGCCAGCACGGCCAGCGCCCAGTTGGTGCCCACCGGCCGGGTGACGCCGGCCAGCTGCTCGTAGGCCTGCTCGGCCAGCGCCTGCTCGCCGGTGTGCGCGGCGGCCTCCACGAGTTCGAGCAGGGTGCGCATGGCGTGGCTCAGCTCGTGGGTGTACGGCAGCTCGCGCCGGCCGGAGGTCACCGCATCGGCGAAGCGGCCCAGGCCGTTGTAGAGGACGGCCTCGGCGAAGTTGACCGCGCTCAGCCCGTAGCCCTCGCCGCGCTCCCGGGCGTCGGCCCGGATCTGCTCGCCCAGGCGCAGCGTCTCGCCGGCCTGCCCCCGGTAGGCGCACAGGAAAAGCCGCCCGTACGGCGGCAGCGGGTGGCCGGTGACGTCCTTGATGGCGTCGATCTCGTCGCAGGAGGCCTCGACCGCGTCCAGGTCGCCGTCGACCGTCTGGGCCAGCATCAGCAGGCTCAGCGCGATCGGCAGCACGGTCACGACGCCTTCGGCGCGGGCCAGCTCGACCTGCCGGTCGGCCAGGGCGCGCAGGGCTCGGGCGTCCCACAGGTCCTGGGCGGCGCGGGAGGCGAACCACATCCAGTGCAGCTCCAGCGCGTCGGGGGCCTGGTCGAGGAACGCGCGCTGCGCCCGGCGCAGGGTCGCGATCGCGGCCTCCTGCCCCTTGGCGGCCAGCAGTGCCTGGCCGCGCAGGATCAGGTCGCGCGCGCGGTCGGAGTCCTCCTCGGCGGCGGTCGCCTCCAGGATCGCGTTCGCGACGGCGGCCACCTGCTCGGCGTCACCGAGCCGGCCGCCGTAGATCGCGGCCGACAGCGCCTCGATGTAGGTGTCGCGGGCCAGCACCGGGTCGAGCCCTTCCAGGCCCTGCGCGGCGGCGAGCAGGAGCCCGGCCCCGCTGCTGTCGCGCCGCAGCGCGTATCCGGCGCGGGCGCGCAGCCGGGTGACGAGCGCCTCCTGCAACGGGGTGAGGGGGTGGTCGCGGGCGGTGTCGAGCAGGCGCAGGGCCTGCGCGGGCGCGCCCGCGTCGTGCTTGGCCTCGGCGGCGGCGATCAGCCGCCGGCCGCGGGCGACCGGCGTGGGCGTCAGCTCCGCCGCCCGCTCCAGGAACGCGCCGGCCGCCGCCGCTCCGCCGCGGCGGCGGGCGCGCACCGCGGACCGTTCGAGGTCGGCGGCGACCTCCTCGTCCGGCAGCAGCGTCGCGCCGGCCCGGTGCCAGGCCCGGCGGTCCGGGTCCTGCTCGGCGCTGGTGACGCCGGCCAGCGCGGCGTGCACGCGCCGCCGTTCCTCCGGCGAGGCGGCCCGGTAGACGGCCGAGCGCACGAGCGGGTGGCGAAAGCCGACGCGCGTGCCGACGACGAGCGCGTCGGCGGCCTCGGCGGCGTCGAAGTCCTCCGGGCCGAGCCCCAGGGCGGTGCTCGCCCGCCACAGCAGCCCGGGGTCGCCGGTCGGGTCCGCGGCGGCCAGCAGCAGGAGGAGGCGGGCCGAGCCGGGCAGCGGTTCGAGCTGGGCGACCAGGCTCTGCTCGATGCGGCTCTGCAGCGGCATCGAGCCGGTGAAGGCGAACCCGCCGGCGACCTGCGCCGGGCTCAGCGCCCGGGGCAGCTCGCGCAGCGCGAGCGGGTTGCCGCGCGCCTCGGCGATCAGCTGGTCGCGTACCCGCCGGTCGAGCCCGCCGGGCGCGGCCAGGCGCAGCAGCTCGCGCGCGTCCTCGTGGCCCAGCCCCTCGACGACCAGCTGCGGGAGCCCGGCGAACGCCTCGCCGACGGCGCGCATGGAGAGCACGACGGCGATGCCCTCGGCGTCCAGGCGCCGGGCGGCGAACGCGACGGCGCGCGCCGACGCCTCGTCCAGCCACTGGGCGTCGTCGATGACGCACAGCAGCGCCCGCTCGCCCGCGCGCTCGGTGAGCAACCCGAGCAGGGCGAGGCCGACGAGGAACGGGCTGGGCGCGGAGGCGCGGCGCAGCCCGAACGCCGCCTCGATGGCCTCACGCTGCGGGGCGGGCAGGCTCGCGGCCGAGCTCATCATCGGCCCGCACAGCTGCTGCAGGCCGGCGTAGGCGAGCTCCATCTCGGACTCCGACGCGACGATGCGCTCGATCCGGACGCCGGTCGCGGCGCGGGCCGCCATGCGGTCCAGGAGCGCGGTCTTGCCGACGCCCGCCTCGCCGGAGACGACCAGTGCGCCGCTGCGGCCGGCGCGGGCATGCTGCACCAGCGCGTCCAGCTCCGCCAGCTCACGTCGCCGTCCCCGCAGCGGCACGCTATCGCGCACGATGCCCCCTTCGGTGGTGTTTGCGGTGCATGGGGCCTCTGTCCAGCAGACTAGCCGAGACGCCCGCGCCGCAGACACCACCGCCCGCACGGTCGCCCGGGACATAGCATGACGTGATGGGTGTTTCCCGGCTCTCCACAGATGCGCGGCAGCGGCGCAGTTCCGAGATGCGCGCATTCCTCCGGTCGCGGCGAGCCCGGGTGGCTCCCGCTGACGTGGGTCTGCCGGCGGGCGGGGGCCGCCGTACGCCCGGGCTCCGGCGGGAGGAGGTGGCGGTGCTCGCCGGCGTAGGGGTGTCCTGGTACACCTGGCTCGAGCAGGGACGCGACATCAACGTCTCCGCCGACGTCCTGGACGCCATCGCCAGGGTGCTGCGCCTGGAGCCCGCGGAGCGTGAGCACCTGTACCTCCTCGCCGGTCTCAACCCGCCGCAGGCGCCGCCGTCCGAAGGACGGGTCCCCGATGCCGTGCGGCGACTGCTGGAGGGCTGGCTGCCGCGGCCCGCGTACGTCATCGACCGGCACTGGAACGTCCTCGCGGTCAACCGCGCGGCGGAGATCGTGTTCCAGTGCAACGAGTACGACCACAACTGCCTGGTCAGCTTCTTCACCAACGCCCGCTACCGTGCGGCGGTCGTGGACTGGCACGACGCGGCGCGAGCGATGATCGGCCTGTTCCGGGCGGACGCCGCCCGCTACCCGGACGATCCCGAATTCGGCCGCCTGGCCGCGGACCTGTGCGCCGCGAGCCCCGCCTTCGCCGAGATCTGGGCGGAACTCCCCGTGGGCGGCTCCACCCACGGCACCAAGGCCCTGGAGATTCCCGGCCTGGGGACGCTGACTTTCGAGGCCACCGTCCTGCCGCTGCCCGAACTGCCCGGCCACCGCCTGTCGCTGCTCACCCCCGCACCAGGGACGGGAACGAAGGCTCTGCTGGAGCGCTTGGTGGTGGTGTCAGACCCAGGTTCGGCCAACACTGCCGCGTGAGCTCGCACCGTTCGAGGATCGTCGGCATGAAGCGATTCACGAACAGAACAGCTTTGATCACCGGCGGCACCAGCGGCATCGGCTTCGCGACCGCGCGCAGGCTCCTCGACGAGGGCGCGTACGTCGTCATCACCGGCCGCGACCAGGCCCGCCTCGACACCGCGGCGGAACGCCTGGGCTCCGGGCGGGTCCTGCCCGTCCGCGCGGACGTCAGCGTCGACGCCGACCTCGATCTCCTCGTGCGGCGCGTCGAGACCTGGCGCGGCGCCCTCGACGCGGTCTTCGCCAATGCCGGAATCGCGGACTTCAGGCCGGAGTTCAGCCCGAAGGACTTCGACCACACCGTCGGAATCAACTTCAAGGGAGTGTTCTTCACGATCCAGAAGGCACTGCCGCTGATGGGCGACGGAGGCGCCGTCGTCATCAACGCCTCCTGGACCCTGCACCGCGGCCTCCCGGTGGCCTCGATCTACGCCGCCAGCAAGGCCGCCGTGCACAATCTCGCCCGCACGCTCGGCACCGACCTCGCGCCGCGCGGCATCCGCGTCAACTCCGTCAGCCCCGGCTACATCGAGACCGAGATGTACCGGTCCGCCATCGACCCCGACGCGGAGGCCCGCATCACGGCGGAGGTGCCGCTCGGCTCGCTCGGCCACCCGGACGATGTCGCCGCCGCCGTCGCCTTCCTGGCCTCGGACGACGCGTCGTACATCACCGGCCAGGACCTCGTCATCGACGGCGGCCTCGTGGGAGCGGCGCCCCTCGGGCTGCGTCTTTGACAGCCGTACAACAGTCGTGGCAGTGCGCGCCGAGCGCCGCCCTGCTCGCCGCGGTCGCCGTCCTGGCGATCACCGGTGACCTCGTTCAGGTGGGGCCGCCTTCCTCGTCAACGGGCGCCGGCTGCGCGCCGCCTTCCCCAGGCCGCGGTGAGGATGCTCCGGACACGCGGGGCAGGGCGTCCGCGGCCCGCTCGGCCTCGCGCCGGTCGCCCAGCTCCACGGCCAGATCGAGCGCCGCACCGCGCAGGCGCGCGGCCTGGCCCGGCTCCCCCATGGCGGCCGTGGCCTCGGCCAGGCCGTTGAGCGCCTTGGCCTCGCCGCGCCGGTAGCCGAACCGGCGATACAGCTCCAGCGCGCGCTCATGGTGCTCGCGGGCCTCGGCGTGCCGGCCCAGCCGCGCGCAGGCCACGCCGAGGTTGTCCAGGGCGTCGGCCTCCACGCCCCCGCTGCCGATCTCGCGCGACAGGGCGACCGCCTGGCGATGCAGATCGGCCGCCTGCGCGTACCGGCCGAGCCGCTCGCGTACCACGCCGAGACGATCCAGTGTCACGGCCTCCCCGAAAGCGTCGCCGAGCTCGCGGAACAGCCGCAGCGCCCGCAGGTTCGCCTCCCCGGCGGCCTCGTGGTCGCCCTCCTCCGACCGCGCCCGGCCCAGCCCGACCAGCGCCCTCGCCTCGCCCCGCCGGTCCCCGGCCGCGGCGCAGGCGGCCAGCGCCCGCTCGAAGTGCTCGCGGGCCAGGTCGTGGCGGCCCCGTACCTGATGGACCCAGCCGAGGTCGGTCAGCGCCCGCCCCTCACCCGCCGCGTCCTCCCGGTGCCGGGCGGCGCGCAGCGCCTTGCCGTACAGGATGAGCGCGTCGTCGTGGTGGGCGTGGTCGTAGAGGTAGCGATACAGCGTGGTGGCCAGGGCGCTCGCGTGCCCCGGGTCCTGGTCGGCGGCCAGGACGAGGTTGGCGCGTTCGGCGTCCAGCCAGGCCAGCGCCCCCGACGCGTCGCCCGGGGCGAACGGCGGGCGGGCCGAGCGCTCGACGCCCGGCCGGCGGTGCGCGCTGTCGGGATAGAGCACGTCCATCGCGGCGGCCGCCGTGGACAGCTGGTGGCCCAGCAGCCGGGCCAGCGCGGCCTGCCGGGCCTCCGGCGGCTCCTGCTCGGCCGCCAGCTGCGCGGCGTAGCGGCGCAGCAGGTCGTGGAAGAGGTAGCGGCCGAACGCGTGCTGCTGGAGCATGTGCGCGTCCAGCAGCTCCTCCAGCAGGTCCGCGGCGTCCTCCGGCGACAGGCCGGCCAGCGCGGCGGCGGCGTGGGGGGTGATGTCGCGGCCGGGATGCAGCCCGACCAGGCGAAACAGCCGCTGCTGCTCGGCCGGGAGCTGCCGGTAGGACAGGGTGAACGCGGCGGCCACCCCGCGTTCCGACGTGGCCAGCTCGGTGAGCCTGCGGCGCTCGTCACGCAGCCGCTCGGCGAGATGGGCCACGCTCCAGCGGGGGCGGTGGCGCAGGCGGGTGGCGGCGATGCGTACGGCCAGCGGCAGGAACCCGCACAGCAGCAGCACCTCGGTGACCGTCTCCGGCTCGGCGTCCGCGCGCTCCCCCACGATGCCGGCGAAGAGCGCGGCGGCGTCGCTGAGCGGCAGCACGTCCATGGACAGGGGCCGCGCGCCGTCCAGGTCGGTGAGCCGGTGGCGGCTGGTGATGAGCACCAGGCTGGTGGAGGCGCCCGGCAGCAGGGGACGGACCTGCGCGGCGTCGACGGCGTTGTCCAGCACCAGCAGCACCCGGCGGCCGGCCAGCTCGGCCCGCCACAGCGCGGCCCGTTCCGGCTCGGAGGCGGGGATGCGCTCGGCCGGCACGCCGGCCTGCCGCAGCAGCACCTCCAGCGCCTCGCCCGGCTCCAGCGGCGGCCGGCCCGCCGTGTGGGCCTGCAGGTCGATGAAGAGCTGGGCGTCGGGATACCGCTCGGCGAGCCGGTGCGCGGCGTGGACGGCCAGCGCCGTCTTGCCGATGCCGGCCATGCCGTCGATCGCGTGGATCGTCACCGGTTGGGGGGCGGGCTCGCACAGCTCCTCCACCTGTACGGAGCGGCCCGCGAAGTCGGCGACGTCGTACGGGAGGAAGGCCGACGGGGGCCTGCCGATCGCCGTGACGGTGCCCGGCCCGGCCACGGCCGCGACCGCGGAGGTCACACCCGCCGTCACACCTGGCCCGCCCGCCGACGCGGGAGTCCGGCTCATCGTCGTGCCTGGCATACCCACCGACGCAACGGTCCCGACCGCCGACGCGCCCGGTCCACTCGTCGCCCCCGGCGCGCCCACCATCGCGGCCGGCCCGCCCGCCGACGCAGGTGGGACGCCGGGCGATGCGGCCGGTGGGACGGCGGATGTAGCCGTCGGCGGCGCGATGGTCGGCGCGGACGGTGGGACGGTGGGTGGGGTCGCCACCATGAACGGGGGCGGTGTGGGGGGTTCGCCCCGCAGGACGGCCTTCTCCACGGCCAGAAAGGCGGGGCCTGGGTCGAGGCCCTGGGCGTCGGCCAGGTTGCGGCGGTAGTCGCGGCCAACGGCCAGCGCGTCGGCCTGGCGCCCGGCGTGGTGCAGGGCCAGCATCAACTGCCTGGCCAGCCGCTCGCGCAGCGGGTGCGCGGCCACCTCGCCGGCCAGCTGATCGAGGAGCTGCTCGTGCCGCCCGGCGGCGAGCTCGAGTTCGGCCAGCCGTTCCAGGGCTCCCAGCCGCCGGTCCTCCAGCCGGGCTCGGGCCGCGTCGGTGTAGGCGGCGTGGACGCCGGCGAACGCGGGTCCCCGCCACAGCGCGAGCGCTTCGCGCAGCCTGCCCACGGCCGTGTCCGGCTCGGACTCCGCCCCGGTCACGAGCGCGCTGAACTCCCGTACGTCGAGCTGCCCCGGCTCCGGGTCGATCACGTATCCCGCCGGGCGGGTCCGCAGCAGCCGGTCGGCGCCGGCCGCGCGCAGCGTGCGCCGGATCGCGGTCAGCGCCGCGTGCACCTGCGCCCTGGCGGTCTCCGGCGGCGTCGGACCCCAGATCGCCTCGCTCAGCCGCTCGATGCCGATCGCCGTGCCGGAGTGCAGCAGCAGGTAGCCGAGGAAGGCGCGGTGCCGCGGCGCGAGCGGGGGAAGCGCCCGGCCCTCGACGGACACCTCGACCGCCCCCAGGACCGTGAACCGTACATTCCCCTCAAACACTCGCAGAAGTGTATCGGCGGCGGCCAACGCCGCATCTTCCGCACATCGCGGACGTATTAACGGCCCTCGTGATGCTGGGCGTACGGCACGGCGGTCACCTTTTCCCGCCCTCTGTCGTCATGTCAGCGAACAGAACCTTCTCCGAGGAGACGAACCCTTGCAAGCACGTATGAAGCACCCCGCCATGGTCCTGCCCGGAGCGATGGAGGCGCTCCTGAGCCTGGGCAAGACCTTCGAGCAGGCGGGGGTGCCCAAGGTGACCGTGGACCTGGTGCTGCTGCGGGCCAGCCAGATCAACGGCTGCAGCGTGTGCGTCGACATGCACGCCAAGGACCTGCGCAAGCAGGGCGAGAGCGACGAGCGGCTGTTCGCGGTGGCCGCCTGGCGCGAGACGTCGTACTTCACCGACGCCGAGCGCGCCGCCCTCTCGCTGGCCGAGTCCGTCACCCGGCTGGCCGACACGGCCGACGCGGTGCCGGACGAGGTGTGGGACGAGGCCGCCGACCACTACTCCGAGACCGAACTCGCCGCCCTGCTGATGGCGATCGCCGGCATCAACCTGTGGAACCGGCTCAACGCCGCCACCCGGCAGATCGCGGGCACGGCGTCGTAGCCGTCGCCCTCGCCAATCCGCGAACCCGGCCGGCGACATTTCCCCGCTACGAGCACGGCCTCCTGCCGTGATGACCTAAGGAGCTCTTTGATGACCGACACCGAATTGCGACGTGCCGTCTCCGGCCGGGTGCTGCTGCCCGGCGAGCCGGAGTTCGAGCAGGCCGCCCGACCGTGGAACCTCGCGGTCACGCAGCGGGTGGCCGCCGTGGTCGAGGCCGCCGACGCGGCGGACGTCGCGGCGCTGGTCCGCTACGCCCGCCAGGCCGGGCTGACCATCACCGCCCAGCCCAGCGGGCACGGCGCCACCGGCGACACCGACGGCGTGATCCTGTTGCGCACGGGGCGGCTGGACGAGCTGACCGTTCACCCGGACGAGCGGTGGGCGCGGGTGGGCGCCGGCGTCATGTGGGGCCGCGTGCAGGCCGAGGCCGGCGCCCACGGGCTGACCGGCCTGGCCGGCAGCACGCCCGCCGTCAGCGTCGTCGGCTACCTGCTGGGCGGCGGGCTGAGCTGGTTCAGCCGCAGGTACGGCTGGGCCTCCGGCAGCGTGCGGGCCTTCGAGATCGTCGACGCCGACGGCCGCCAGGCCCGCGTGAGCGCCGCCAGCGACGCCGAGCTGTTCTGGGCGCTGCGCGGAGGCGGCGGCGACTACGCCGTCGTCACCGCCGTCGAGATCGACCTGTACCCCGCGCCCAGCGTGTACGGCGGGCGCATCATGTGGCAGGGCGACCGCACGCGGGAGGTGTTCGAGGCCTTCCGCGACCTGACCGACCAGGCCCCGCCGGAGCTGTCGCTGTGGGTCAACCGGCTGCAGATCCCCCAGGCGCCCCCGATGGTCGCCCTCGACGCCACCTACCTGGGCGACCCCGACGACGGGGCGGCGCTGCTGGACCGGCTCGGCAAGATCGACGGCGTGATCGCCGACAAGCGCGGCGTGATCGCCGTGGCCGACCTCGGCGACATCACCGCGGAACCCGTCGACCCCAGCCCCGCCGCCTCCCGCGTCGAACTGCTGACCGGGCTCGACGACCAGGCGATCGACACGCTGCTGGACGAGCCCATGGACCCGCTGCTCAACGTCCAGCTCCGGCACCTGGGCGGCGCGCTCGCCGACCCCTCGGAGGGGGCGGCCGGGGCCGTCGCCGAGCCGTACCTGCTGTACATGTTCGGGCTCGGCATCCCGGCCGTGGCCGCGGCGGTGGCGGCCAGGCAGGCCGCCCTGACGGCCCGGCTCGGGGCGGCGGTCAGCGGGCGCAAGCCGTACACGTTCCTGGCGCCGGGCGAGACGGCGGCGCAGGCGGTCACGGAGGAGAGCCTGGCGCGGCTGCGCGAACTCAAGCGCGCCCGCGACCCGCAGGCCGTCTTCCGGGCCAACTTCCCCGTCTAGGGGCGAGCGCCCCCGGTCGGAGGGGGGCTCGTGCCGGCTAGCGCCCGATCAGGGAGCGGAGGATGGGCCCGGCATGGGTCCACAGCACCGCGCCGCCGATCCCCGGCACGAGGTGCCGGACCGCGCCGGGAATGCGGGCGGCGAGCGTCGCCCCGTTGTCCGGCGAGTGGCCGGTGTCCTGCTCGCCGTACCAGACGTCGACCGGGACGGCGATCTTCGCGAGGTCGAACGGCCAGCGCCCCATGGCCAGCACCGCGTCGCGCGCGTAGCCGGCCGGGCCCTGGGCGAACCCCTCGTCCAGGGCCCGGCCGTAGGCCACCTCGAACCCGGGCTCCCGGTACACCGCCAGGTCGGTCTCCGGACTCCCCCGCATGACCATGTCCCGCATGGCGCCCGCGCCGAAGCCGGCGAAGATCTCCTCGGCTCCGGCCGGGTCGCGGGCCACCGTGTCGACGAGCCCGCGCAGCTCGGCGGGCAGCGCCCCGGCGAACTCCGGCGCGGCGACCTCGTCCGCGGCCGACACGAGGGCCAGCGCCGACGCGACGCCCTCCACCGCGCACGCCAGCGCGAACGGCGCGCCCTGCGAGTTGCCGACCACCGCCGGCGACCCCAGCCCCCGCACCTCGGAAAGATGGCGGAGATCGGCGGCGAAGTCGCCGAACGTCCGGCCGGGCGCGGGGGTCGAGGCGCCGAGCCCCGGACGGTCGACGGAGACCAGACGCACCCCGAGCGCGTCCACGGCATCCGCGCCGAAGCCGAGCCACCGGCTGGTGGCCGCCCCCGGGCACAGCACGACCGGAATGCCGTCCGAAGGCCCCCACTCGGCCCAGCCGAGCAGCCGTCCGTCGGGGAGCCGGCTCTCCCCGAGCCGGGCGGGATCATCGACGCGCACGCTCATGACCCCCATCCTGGCCGCGCCCGAGCCGCAGCCGCACCCGGTTTTCCCGCCGGCGCTGTCGGGCGGTGGGCGCCGGACGTCGATCGCCGGTCGAACATCGTGATGGCCGACCGCGCCGTCGACCCGTTTCCCGCCGGGGTCGCTCCCGACCTGCCACGGCCGCCGATCACCATGCCGCGGCCGGGACTCGACCCGCGCGGGCTCGGCCCCCGGACCGTCAGACTGCCCGAGGTACGTACGGTGCGCAGCACCCGCACCGCGCGCCGGCCGGTCACTGCTCCCGGCACCGAGGGCGCGGGCCACCCGATCGCCTCCGAGGTGGTGACCCGGGCCGCCGCAAGCGGTGTCAGCCGTCCAGGAGACCGGCAGGGAAGACGGCTTCGTGCCGGTCCCGCCCGGCGTGCATGTCCCACAGGATGTCGGCCAGCTCGGCCGGGTCGGCGGCGGCCATCTCGGGCACGGGCTCGCCCTGGGCCTGTCGCCGCCGGTAGTCCGCCTCGAACGGGGTGCCCAGGATGCGGGCTCCGATGTAGAGCGCGCCGACGTACACGCCCTTGCCGGCGACCTCGGCCGCGAGCGACTGCAGGTAGTTGCGCTGGGCGGCCAGGATCGTGGGCCAGCCGCTCATGTACGGCCGGCCCTGGACGGCGGCGGCCCCCTGAGCGCTGAGGAGAGCGCCGTCGCCCCGCTCGACCATGGCCGGCAGGAACTCCCCGACCAGCGCCAGCAGCGTGTACAGCGTGATC
Organism: Nonomuraea phyllanthi; assembly: GCF_006334985.2. GTDB lineage: Bacteria > Actinomycetota > Actinomycetes > Streptosporangiales > Streptosporangiaceae > Nonomuraea > Nonomuraea phyllanthi. Next base: position 355,033 of record NZ_VDLX02000005.1, on the reverse strand, counting down.
GGCAGGCGATCGCGCAGCGCCTCAGGGGTGAGGTCGGCCGCGGGGAGGAACGCCGGGTCCGTGGGCGCCGGCCCGTAGTACAACGCCGTGGGATCCCCGACGCGGGCGCGGATGCGCCGGGCGAGCGCCGGGACGGCGTCGGTCCGGTCGAGGTCGGCGGTGACCGCATGGGCGGTGACGCCGCCGGCGGACAGCTCCCGAGCGAGCTCGTCCAACGGCCCCTGGCGGCGGGCGACGAGGACGACGTCGTACCCCTCCTTGCCGTATCGGCGGGCGACGGCCTGGCCGACGCCCGGACCGGTGCCGAACACTGCGATGGATTTCGTCATGCCGCCCAGCCAATCCCACCGGCCCCCAGACGATCCATGGGCGAAACACCGAAATGCCTTTGCCATCGTCTACGCTACGGACGTGGACGTGCTGACCGACCTGCTCCACCGCGCCCGGGCGCACAGCGCCCTCGTCAGGCAGCTGATCCAGCCGCCACCATGGGCCGTGACCTACGCCGACGCGCCGCCGCTCACCGTCGCGGCCACGCTCGGCGGTCACGCCGTGATCCGGCTCGGCGACGCCGCTCCCACCCGGCTCGCCGCCGGCGACATCGCCCTCATCACCGCCCCCGGCGGCTACACGATCGCGGACGACCCGGCGACCGTCCCCCGCTTCGTGATCCGCGACGGCCGCAAACACCTCCCGACCGGCGCACCGGCCGCCCCGCACCCGGCGCTCGCCCCCCGCACGTACGGCGCCGGCCCGCCCGGGGCCACCGTCATGTTGCGCGGCGTGTACGACCTGCACGGCGACGCGGCCTCCCGCCTGCTCGACCTGCTCCCGCCGCTGGCCGTCGTGCCCGCGGGGCCACGCACCCGTGCGGCACTCGACCTGCTGTCCGCCGAGGCCGCCCGCGACGAGCCCGGCCAGGACGCGGTCCTCGCCCGGCTGCTCGACCTGGTCCTCGTGCTCGCGTTGCGGGCCTGGTGCACCAGACCGGAGGCGACGCCGCCCGCCTGGTACCGCGCGCTGGCCGACCCGGCGATCGGCGAGGCGCTGCGCCTGCTGCACGAGGATCCCGCCCACCGGTGGACGGTCGCCTCGCTGGCCGCCAAGGCCGGCATGTCCCGCGCCGCCTTCGCCCAGCGCTTCACCGCCCTGGTCGGCCGGCCACCGCTCGGCTACCTCACCGAGTGGCGCATGACCCTGGCCGCCGACCTGCTGCGCGACACCCGGCAGACCGTCGCCGCCGTGGCCCGCCAGGTCGGCTACCAGGATCCGTTCGCGTTCAGCGTGGCGTTCAAGCGCGCCCGCGGGCACACGCCCTCGGCCTGGCGCGGCTCCTCCCCCTGACCGGCGGCCCCCGAACCGCGCCGGATCAGGCGCCGGACCGGCTCACCGCGGCGCCGTAACGCAGCCCGTCCACGAGGAGCGCCACCATGCGCCGGCTGTACGCGACCCCCTCGTCCTCCACGGGCAGGCACAGATTGGCGACGGCGTACAGGAGGTCCTTGGCACTGACGTCGGCCCGCACCTCGCCGTTCGCCGCCGCCGCTTCGAGCAGCGACGCGCAGGTGGGCCCGAGCCGCTGCATGAAGTAGCAGGGCAGGGCGTCGAACGCCGGATCACCCGAGTGCAGGGCGCTCGCGAGCCCCCGCTTCGTGGCGAGGAACTCGGTGTAGCGCTGGAGCCACTTGTCCAGCGCCACTCCCGGCTCGTGCGCCGCGCTCAGCGCCGGAGCCGCGTCGGCGCAGGCGTCCACCTCGCGCTGGAACACGGCCTTGACCAGGTCAGAGCGCTGCGGGAAGTGCCGGTACAGCGTGCCGACGCCCACGCCGGCCAGATCGGCGATCTGCTTCGCGGGCGCGTCCACGCCCGAGGTGCCGAAGACCGCCTTGGCCGCCTCCAGCAAGGAGTCGACGTTGCGTTGCGCGTCGGCGCGCAGCCGGCGCGGCGCCGTGTTCTCCGTCACGACACTCCTTCGCTCTTGCATAAACGGAAAGCCTTTCCGTATAGTTCCGGAAGAGCTTTCCACTTAGCTCCAAGAGTACGGCATCCACAACCGCCTGCTACACCCCCGGCCACGATCCCCGGAGAAACCCATGCAGTACCGCACCCTCGGCCGCACCGGCATCAAAGTCAGCCCGTACGCCCTCGGCGCCATGATGTTCGGAGCCATCGGCAACCCCGACCACGACGACTCCATCCGCATCGTCCACAGAGCCCTCGACGCCGGGATCAACTTCATCGACACCGCCGACGCCTACGCCCACGGAGAATCAGAGGAGATCATCGGAAAGGCACTCAAAGGACGCCGCGACAACGTCGTCCTGGCGACCAAACTGCACCTCCCCATGGGCGACGACCCCAACCAGCGCGGCAACTCCAGACGCTGGATCATGACCGCCGTCGAGAACTCCCTGCGCCGCCTGCGGACCGACCACATCGACCTCTACCAGATCCACCGCCCCGACCCCGACACCGACGTCGAAGAAACCCTCTCCGCACTCTCCGACCTCGTCCACAGCGGCAAAGTCCACGTCATCGGCTCCTCCACCATGCCCGCCTCCGACATCGTCGAAGCCCAATGGGTCGCCGAACGCCGCAACCTCGAACGCTTCCGCACCGAACAACCCACCTACTCGATCCTCAACCGCGGCATCGAAACCGAGGTGCTCCCCGTCACCCAGCGCTACGGCATGGGCACCCTGGTCTGGAGCCCCCTCGCGCAGGGTCTGCTCACCGGCCGCATCCGCAAGGGACAGCAGACCGACCTCCGGCGCGCCGCCTACTTCAAGCACCTCAGCGACGAGCGCCGCCTCGACGCCGTCGAACGGCTCATCCCGCTCGCCGAGGACGCCGGCCTGCCACTCACCCACCTGGCCATGGCATTCGCCATCGCCCACCCCGGCGTGACCAGCGCCATCATCGGCCCCCGCACCATGGAACAGCTCGACGACCTGATCGCCGGCACCGAGGTCACCCTCACCGACGACCTCCTCGACCGGATCGACGAGATCGTCCCGCCCGGCACCGACGTCGGCACCCTCGACATGGCCTACCGCCCCCAGGCCCTCCAACTCCCCGGCCTCCGCCGCCGCCCCACCGCTGAACGCGCCGCCGCCTGACCGGTCCCGACCCGGGCCGACGCCTTTACAATGTAGATTCAGTGGAGGGTGCGGCGCACGGCCAGGGCTCCGAGGGCCGCCGACGCCAGCGCCAGGATCCCCGCCTCCGTCCACTGGAAGCGCCAGAACCTGGACGGCGGGTGGTAGTACACCGCGTACCGGTATCCCTTGCCGAACAGGCACGCCTGCCACGCCTCGGCGTTCCTGCTGCTCTGCCCGACATCCACCCGGCGCGGGCACCCGGTGCCGGCCGGCTCGGCGACCTCCCTCCCGGACGGCTCCACCCAGGCGGCTCTCACCAGCCGGGCGTCGTGATCGTCCAGCAGCACCGTGCCGGACAGCTCCGCACGCGCCGGCTCGGCGTAGTGGTCGCTCAGCTGGAACAGCGTGAACATCGACACCGCCACCCCGGCCACGACCAGGGCCATCGCGGGCAGAGTGCGCCGGAACAGGCTGCCGGCGGCGGTGCCGAGCGCGAACGCGTACAGCCACCACGCCGCCGGCGCCACCCCGACCATGTTGAACACGCCGATGTTGCCGAACGTGGAGTCGACCCCCGTCCTGAACACCGGCCGCCACAGGCTCACCATGACCGACAGCAGCAGCCCCCCGGCCACGACCGCCCCGCCCAGGAGCGACAGCTTGACCGCCAGCCACCGCCACACGGGCACGGACTGCGTCCAGGCCAGGCGGTGGGTGCCGCGCTCGTACTCGCGGGCGAGCAGCGGAGCGCCCCAGAACGCCCCGATCAGCGCGGGCAGCACCAGCGGCATCCAGCCGAACACCGAGTAGACCGCGTCGTAGCGCCGCCCGAGCGCCACCGCCACCTCGCCGCAGGCCACCGCGGGGCCGGGGCAGCCGGGCGGGGCGTGCTCGGCCACGTACCGGCTCGCCTCCACCGCCGAGCCCAGCAGCAGCACCCCCAGCACGGCCAGGAAGCCCGCCGTCACGATGATCTGCGCCCGGTGCTGGCGCCACGTCACCCAGATCACGCGCCCACCCCCGCCAGCCCCGGCAGCGCCGCCGACTCGGGGCTGCGCAGGTAGCCCATGACCAGCTCCTCCAGCCCGGGCCGCCGCGCCTGCCAGCGCGGATCGAGCGGCGGCGCGCCCCTGACCAGCATGGTGACCTGCCTGCCGGTACGGCTCGCGCCCACCACCCGCGTCCCCGCCGCCGACGCGCCGTCCGGCCCGGTGAGCACGAGGTGTCCGTCCAGCAGTTCCTCGATGTCGCCGCTGACCTGCAACCGCCCCCCGTTCAGCACGACCAGCCAGTCGCACGTCTCCTCCAGGTCGGAGACGACGTGCGAGGACAGCAGCACGGTCAGCTCCCGCTCGGCCACCTCCGCCATGATCGAGCGCATCACGTCGTGGCGGGCCAGGGGATCGAGGTTGGCCAGCGGCTCGTCCAGCACGAGCAGGTCGGGCCGGCAGGCCAGCGCCAGCGTGACCGCCACCTGCGCCCGCTGCCCGCCCGACAGCGCGCCCACCTTCCGCCCCGGCGGGATGCCCAGCCCGGCCAGCCGGTCGGCGGCGGCGGCGCCGTCCCAGCGGGTGTTCGTGCGGCGGCCGAAGACCAGCATCTCCGCGACGGTGAAGCTCTCGTACAGCGGCTTGTCCTGCGCCACGAACGCCGCCTCGCCGGCCACGCGGACGCCGCCCAGCGCGGGCCGCAGCAGGCCGACGGCCGCGTGCATGAGCGTGGTCTTGCCCGCGCCGTTGGGCCCGACGAGCGCCGCCACGCTCCCCTTCGGCACGGACAGCGAGCAGTCGCGCAGCGCCCACGTACGGCGGTAGCGGACTCCCAGGCCGGTCACCTCCAGCGCCGGCGCTCGGCGCGGACCCGTCACCTCCAGCCCCGGACTCATGCCACGCCCTCCTTCGCCGCGTCGGCCAGCACCACGGCGAACAGCGCCCGCAGGTCCTCCTGGTCGAGCCCGGCCGCGCGGGCGTCGCGCACCCACGCCTCCAGCGCGCGCCGCAGCCGCGTGTGCTCGGCGAGCGTCGCGCCCGCGACGCCCTGCCGGACGAACGTCCCCATCCCCGGCCGCCCCTCGACCAGCCCCTCGCGCTCCAGCTCCCGGTACGCCTTGAGCACGGTGTTGGGGTTGATGGCCAGGCTCTCGACCACCTGGCGGGCGGTCGGCAACTGGTCGCCGGGCCGCAGCGTGCCGAGCCGGAGGGCCTGTTTGACCTGGTGAACGAGCTGCAGGTACGTCGAGACGCCCGAGCCGCGGTCGAGGGTGAACTCGATCAACCTTAAACCACCCTTTCACTATTGGAATAGGGAAAGGGTGTTGGATGCCGCCCTCCGTTGTCAACTCCGGCTCGGCCCGCCGCCTCCCCCATCACCTCCCCCGCCTCCGTCTCCATCTCCGCGAGGACGCGCAGGCGCCGGCCCGACGGGTCCGTGGAGAAGAGCCCGGCGGGGCCGCCGTACAGCTCCCCCGCCGGGCCCGCCGCGCAGGTCCAGGGCGGCCACGGTGCCGGCGGGCCGCCCGTGAGCCAGCGGTTGACCATGGCGCGGTCCGGGGTGAGGCCGTACAGGTGGCTGCCGGTGAGCGCGAACGAGGCTCCCGCCGTGCCGACGCCCTCCCAGTCGAAGGAGCGGCCCCTGTAACGGAAGATCCAGCCGTCCTTCGGACTCGTGGCGAACAGCCCCGGCGCGCCGCCGTACAAGCGCGCGGCCGGGCCGCCGATCGCGGTCCACGAGGTGCCGTGCCCGTCCCACACCTCCACCGACCGGCGGCCGGCCGGCATCCGGTGCAGGTGCGCGCCGCTGACCGCGAAGCCGCCGCCCGGCTCGCTGATGAGCGTCCACCGGCCGGGGCGGCACCCGTACCGGTACAGGCGGTCGTCCATGCCCGTCGCGAACAGCCCGGCGGGCCCGGCGTAGAGGCGCTTGGTCCCGTCGCCGATCCTGGTCCGGCCGGCCGCGTCCGTGCCGTCCCGCCGGAAGACGCCGTGGCCGCCCGGGCCCACGGCGTACACCTCGTCCCCGCTCGCCTGGCCCGGCCGGAGCAGCAGGGCGAGCAGCGCGAGGACCGAGATCGCGGCGCCACCGGCGGCGAGCGACCACCCGCGGCGCCTGCCCGCGGGTTCGGCCTCCCGGGGGTTCGGGACCGGCCCATCGGCGAGCGCGAGTACGGGCTCAGGTTCAGGTTCAGACCCGGGCTCGCGCTCGGGCCGAGGTTGAGTCTCGGGCCCAGGCCCAGGCCCAGGCCCAGGCCCGGGCTCGGGCTCGGGCTCGGGTGGCCGGCGGGCTCCTTCGAGGGCCGCCGCGTGCAGCCGGACGGCGGTCTCCATCTAAAGGTGACGGGTGGGCTCGTCCGGCGCGTGGTCGCGTACGAGCCGCTTCAGCAGCTCCAACGGGATGATCTTCTGGCCCGAACGGCACTCGCCCCAGAGCGTCTTGCTCACGTGATAGCGGACCGCCAGCGTCAACGCCTACGGCGGCTGGACATCGTACGGCGACTGCGGCAGGCCGCCCCTGCGCCGGCACGGCCCGGCCCGCCGACGGCCGGGGTCCCGTCATCCGAGGTAGAGCGGGACCTTCGCGGCCGACCGGGCCAGCTCGGCCCGCTCCGCCTCGGTCGGGGCGCGCCGTCCGGTGCCGACCAGCAGCGCGTCCGTGTCGGAGAACGACGCCGGGAACGGGGCCCCGGCGATCCTCTCCAGCAGCTCGCGGGACGCGGCCAGCCCCTCCGCGGGCGGACCCGCCGCGTCCGGGAGGTCCGCGACCAGGTCGAGGTGGTGCAGCGTCCATTCCAGGACGTACGCGGACAGGTAGTCGCCCGCGGTGAGCACCTGGTCGCGGGTGCCCACCCGCAGGTTCGGGTCGGCGAGTTCGGCGGCGCGGCCGGCCGCGGACCCTACGTCGTCGAGGTGGAACTTGAGCAGCCGGGGCTCCACGTAGGCGGCCGCCAGCCGGACGATCAGCGCGTCGAGCGGGTCGTCGCCGGTGGGCGGCGTGTCGGCGACCTCCCAGTAGGTCGCCGCGTCGCGGGTCGGCTCCGTCGCGGCGGGCGTCACGAGCGTGATCAGGACGTCCTGGGCGTCGATGACCAGGTGGCACGCCAGGTCCCGGACGAGCCAGCCGGCACACCCGGAGGGCCGCTCGAAGTCCTCGTCGGGGAGTTCGGCGACCGCCGCGCGCAACGCCGTCCACGAGCGTGAGAAGAGATCCACATCGGCACGCTAGTGTGCTGCCGCCATGGCCGACAACCGGCCCGGGGCCAACCCGCACCGTACGGCACCGGTTCCCGGCAGGCGGCGCTTCCCTCGGCTCGGGCGAAGATCCGGTCTCCTCCCCCGTCCTCCAGTACGGTGGCATCGGCCGCGATGGCGAGGACGCCCGCTTCCACGGCCACCGGTGGGAGGTGCGCGGCCTGGTGGGGGTGTGTGATCGGGATGGGGGGACTTCCACGGTGACATTGGAGATCGGGTTTCTCGGACCCTGGGAGATCAGGGTGGACGGGCTGCCCGTGCGCCTGACCGGCCGCCGCCGCATCGCGGTCCTGACGCGGCTGGCGCTCAACGCCGGCCGGCCGGTGACCTCGCAGCAGCTCCTCACCGACGTGTGGGCGGAGAGCCCGGCGGCCACGGCCGCCAAGCAGCTCCAGATCGTCGTGTCGAAGCTGCGGCGCGCGCTGGAGCCGTACGTGGGCGGCGAGGTCATCGGGACGGTGGCCGGCGGATACCGGCTCGACCTGCCGCACGACCGGGTCGACGCGCACCGGTTCACCCGCCTGGCCCGGCAGGCCCAGCTGGCCCGCGACCAGGGCGACACGGCGGGGGCTGCCGAGCTGTTCCGGCAGGCGCTCGCCCTGTGGCGGGGCCGGGCCCTCGCCGAGCTGGCCGAGCCGTGGGCGCAGATCGAGTCCAGCCGGCTGGAGGAGCAGCGCCTCGCCGCCGTCGAGGACCATTTCGACCTGCGGCTGGCCGCGGGCGACCACCATGCGGTGGTGCCGGAGCTCTCCACCCACGTCCTGGCGCAGCCGCTGCGCGAACGCCCGCGCGCCCAGCTGATGCTGGCGCTGTACCGGGCGGCCCGGCTGTCGGAAGCGCTCGCCGTCTACCAGGACATCCGCGAGGTCATGGTGGCGGAGCTCGGCATCGAGCCGGGCGCGCAGCTGCGCCGGCTGCAGCACGCCATCCTGACCGGCGATCCCGCGCTCGACCTCACCTCCCCGGCACAGCAGAGCACGCTCTCCCGGCCGGTCGCGCCCGCCGAGCTGCCCGCCGACACCCACGCGTTCACCGCCCGTCAGGCGGAGATCACCTGGGTGCGGGAGGTGGTGCTGGCCGAGTCCACGCCCGGCGCGCCGACCGTGGCCGTCATCGACGGTCCCGGCGGTCTCGGCAAGTCCGCGCTCGCCGTTCACGTCGCGCGCGAGGTGGCCTCCCGCTTCTCCGACGGCGTCGTCTACGTCAACCTGCACGGCGCCACCCCCGGGCTCCAGCCGCTCTCCGTGATCGAGGCGCTGGGCCAGTTGCTGCGCCAGCTGGGGCTCGACGGCAACGCCGTGCCCGCCGACCTCGACGGGGCCCTCGCCCGGTATCGCTCTCTCACTGCGACGAGCGACCTGCTGATGATCCTCGACAACGCGTACGACGCCCTCCAGGTCCGCCCGCTCATCCCCGCCGGATCGGGCTGCCGGGTCCTCATCACCAGCCGCGACATGCTGGCCACGCTCGACAACGCCCGGCACCTGCACCTGGCCGGGTTCGGCGATCGCGACGCCACCGCGCTGCTCGCCCGGATCGCCGGGCCCGCCCGGGTCCAGGCCGAACCGGCGGTCGCGGCGAAGATCGCCGAGCTGTGCGGCGGCTACCCGCTGGCCATCCGCATCGCCGCGGCGCGCCTGGCGGCGCGGCCCCATTGGACGCTGTCCGACCTCGCCGACCGGCTCGCCGACACCGCCCGCCGCCTCGACACGCTCCAGTACGCCGACCTCGCCGTACGCACGAGCATCGCGGTCAGCCACCGGCATCTCCGCGAGGAGCCCAGCGGCCAGGACGCCGCGCAGGCGCTCACGCTCCTGGGCCTGCTGGACACCCCCACCCACACCCCGGCCGCCACCGCCGCGCTCGCCGGGTGGCCGGAGTCGCGGGCGGAGGCGGCCCTCGAGCGGCTCCTCGACGCCCGGCTGCTGGAGCCCGCCGGACGGAGCAGGTACCGCTTCCACGACCTCATCCGTCTGTACGCCCGCGAGCAGGCCATGGCCCACCTGCCCGCGCCCGAGCGGGCCGCCGCGCTGCGCCGTGGCCTGCACCACTACCTCGCCACGGCCAACACCGCGACCTTGATCCTGCATCTCCCGGCCCCGCCCGTGTACCCGTCCGACGAGCCCGGCCTGGCGCTGGCCGACGCGCGTGAGGCGTCCGGCTGGGTCGTGGACGAGCGCGACAACCTCCTCGCCGCCGCGCACCAGGCGGCCGAGTCCGCCGACCCCGGCACGGCCATCGGCCTGTCCATCGGGCTGCACTGGCCCTTCAACTACCGGGGCTGGCTCACGCACCTGATCGACGTCCACCGGGGCGCCATCGACATCGCCGCGCGCTGCGGCGACCCGGCCGGCCAGGCTCAGGTGCTGAGCTTCCTGGGCTGGGCCTACCGTGACCAGGGGAACTACGAGCTGGCGGTCTCCCACCTGGAGCAGGCGCTGCACTGCTATGACCGCGCCGGCCTGCCGCTGCGGAAGATCGGGAGCTACAACAACCTCGGCATCGTCCACACCCTGATGGGCAGGTTCGACCTCGCGATCGGCCATCTGGAGCGGGCGCTCGCCATCGCCGAGGAGACCGGCAAGCGCTACGACCAGGCGGCCGTCCGCAACAACCGCGCCCACGTCCTCTTCCGGCAGGGCCGCCACGACGAGGCGATCGCGGAGGCCGAGGTGGTCGTCGACATGTGGGGCGGGCTGAGCACTCTGTACGGGAAGGGGACGGCCCACTCCACCCTGGCCGACGCCTACCGCCACGCCGGGATGCTCACCGAGGCCGCCGAGCAGTACCGAGCGGGGCTCACGTTCCTGCGCGAGGCGGGCTACCGCATCGGGTGCGCCGTGTCCGCCTGGCACTATGGCGACACCCTGCACGCCCTGGGACGGCACGCCGAGGCCGGGGAGTCCTGGCGCGAGTCCGCCTCACTGCTGCTCGACGCCCGCCTCCTCACCCGCAAGGAGGTCGACGAGCTGCTCGCCCAGCCCGTTCCCGAGATGCCGCCACCTCTCAGGAACATGCTCTGACCTGCTCCCCCGCCGCGGGGCTGTGGGAGACTGGGCGGGTGAAACGGCAGGACCTCGACGACCTCGTCCGGCTGCGGAAGGCCCGCGACCGGATGGACCGCGACTACGCCGAGCCGCTCGACGTCCCGGCGCTGGCGCGCGAGGCGCTGATGTCGCCCGGCCACTTCTCCCGCAGCTTCCGCGCCGCGTACGGCGAGACGCCCTACAGCTATCTGATGACCCGCCGCATCGAGCGGGCCAAGGCGCTGCTGCGGCGCGGCGACCTCACGGTGACCGAGGTCTGCTTCGCGGTCGGCTGTACGTCGCTGGGGTCGTTCAGCTCGCGCTTCACCCAGCTGGTCGGCGAGAGCCCGAGCGCCTACCGGGCCAGGGACCACGACCAGGGCGCCGCGATCCCGGCGTGCATGGTCATGGTCCACACCCGGCCGGTCAAGAACGGGGAAGCGGGCTCCGCGACCCGGCCGTAACCTGAACGGCATGGACATCAAGCTCGCCCACTGCTTCATCGCCGTCGACGACCACGACAAGGCGATCGCCTTCTACCGCGACGCGCTCGGCCTCGAGGTGCGTGACGACGTCGGCTACGAGGGGATGCGCTGGGTGACCGTCGGGTCGCCCTCGCAGCCGGACGTGAACATCGTCCTGGAGCCGCCCGCCGCCGATCCCAACGCGTCACCCGCCGACAAGCAGGCCATGATGGAGCTGCTGGCCAAGGGCCTGCTGCGCGGCGTCATCTTCGAGACGGACGACTGCGACGCCACCTTCGAGCGCATCAGCGCCGCGGGCGGCGAGGTGCTGCAGGAGCCGATGGACCAGTTCTACGGCGTGCGCGACTGCGCCTTCCGCGACCCCGCCGGCAACCTGCTGCGCTTCACCCAGCCCCTCGCCAGATGAGCCGAGGGGGCGGACGCCCGCCCGGTCAGGCGCCGACGTAGGCCGCCAGGTGCTCCCCCGTCAGGGTGGAGCGGGCGGCGACCAGGTCGGCGGGGGTGCCCTCGAAGACGATCCGGCCGCCGTCGTGACCGGCGCCGGGGCCCAGGTCGATGATCCAGTCGGCGTGCGCCATCACCGCCTGGTGGTGCTCGATGACGATGACCGACTTGCCCGAGTCGACCAGCCGGTCGAGCAGGCCGAGCAACTGCTCCACGTCGGCGAGGTGCAGGCCGTTGGTCGGCTCGTCCAGCACGTACACGCCGCCCTTCTCGGCCATGTGGGTGGCCAGCTTGAGCCGCTGCCGCTCGCCGCCGGACAGCGTGGTGAGCGGCTGGCCGAGGCTCAGGTAGCCGAGCCCGACGTCGGCGAGCCGGCGGAGGATGGCGTGCGCGGCCGGCGTGCGCGCGTCGCCCGCGCCGAAGAACTCCTCGGCCTCGGTCACCGACATCGCGAGCACCTCGCTGATGTCGCGGCCACCGAGGTGATGCTCCAGCACGGCGGCCTGATAGCGCTTGCCGTCGCACTCCTCGCAGGTGGTGGCCACGCCGGCCATCATCCCGAGGTCGGTGTAGATGACGCCGGCGCCGTTGCAGGCGGGGCAGGCGCCCTCGGAGTTGGCGCTGAACAGCGCCGGCTTCACGCCGTTGGCCTTCGCGAACGCCTTGCGGATCGGGTCGAGCAGCCCGGTGTACGTGGCCGGGTTGCTCCTGCGCGAGCCGCGGATCGCGCCCTGGTCGACCGAGACCACGCCCGCGCCGGCGGGGATCGACCCGTGCACGAGCGAACTCTTGCCCGAGCCGGCCACGCCGGTGATGACCACGAGCACGCCGAGCGGGATGTCGACGTCGACGCCGCGCAGGTTGTGCGTGGTCGCGCCGCGGATCTCCAGCGCGCCGGTGGATCGGCGCACGGTCTCCTTCAGGACGGCCCGGTCGTCGAAATGGCGGCCGGTGATGGTGCCGCTGGCCCGCAGTCCCTCGACGGTGCCCTCGAAACAGACGGTGCCGCCCGCCGTGCCGGCGCCGGGGCCGAGGTCGACGACGTGGTCGGCGATCGCGATCGTCTCCGGCTTGTGCTCCACGACGAGCACCGTGTTGCCCTTGTCGCGCAGCCGCTGCAGCAGCTTGTTCATCCGCTGGACGTCGTGGGGGTGCAGACCGGCGGTCGGCTCGTCGAAGACGTACGTGACGTCGGTGAGCGAGGAGCCGAGGTGACGGATCATCTTGACCCGCTGCGCCTCGCCGCCCGACAGGGTGCCCGAGGACCGGTCGAGCGACAGGTAGCCGAGCCCGATCTCCACGAACGAGTCGAGGGTGCGCCGCAGCGTGGCGAGCAGCGGCGCCACCGACGGCTCGTCCAGGCCGCGGACCCAGTCGGCCAGGTCGCTGATCTGCATCGCGCACGCGTCGGCGATGGTGACCCCGTCGATCTTCGACGACCGGGCCTCCGCGCTGAGCCGGGTGCCGTCGCAGTCGGGGCAGGTCGTGAAGGTGACCGCCCGCTCCACGAAGGCCCGGATGTGCGGCTGCATCGCCTCCTTGTCCTTGGACAGGAACGTCTTCTGGATCTTGGGGATCAGCCCCTCGTAGGTGAGGTTCACGCCCTCGACCTTCACCTTGGTCGGCTCCCTGTACAGGAAGTCGCGCATCTCCTCCTTGGTGAACTCGCGGATCGGCTTGTCCGGGTCGAGCAGGCCCGACTCGGCGTAGACCCGCACGGTCCAGAAGCTGTCCGACTTCCAGCCGGGGATGGTGAACGCGCCCTCGGCGATCGACTTGGTGTCGTCGTAGAGCTGCGTGAGGTCGATGTCGGAGACCGTGCCGCGGCCCTCGCAGCGCGTGCACATGCCGCCGAGGCGGTTGAAGGTCGCCTTCACGGCCTTGCTGCCCGCGCCGCGTTCGACGGTGATCGCGCCGCTCGCCCGCACCGACGGGACGTTGAACGCGAACGCGCTGGGCGGGCCGATGTGCGGCTGCCCGATCCTGCTGAACAGGATGCGCAGCATCGCGTTGGCGTCGGTGGCGGTGCCGACCGTGGAGCGGGGATCGGCGCCCATCCGCTGCTGGTCCACGATGATCGCGGTCGTCAGCCCTTCGAGGACGTCCACCTCCGGCCGCGCCAGCGACGGCATGAAGCCCTGGACGAAGGTGCTGTAGGTCTCGTTGATCAGCCGCTGCGACTCGGCGGCGATCGTGTCGAACACCAGCGAGCTCTTGCCCGAGCCGGAGACGCCGGTGAACACCGTCAACCGGCGCTTCGGGAGATCGAGGCTGACGTCCTTGAGGTTGTTCGAGTGCGCGCCGTGCACGCGGATCAGATCGTGGCTGTCGGCGACGTGCGGCTCGCGCGACTGCGGGTCCGTCCTCGTGGGCGTGGTCATCGTGGCTCCATCTGCTTCGCGGTCTCGTCGGCTCTCGGTGGCTCGGTTGCTGCCGGCTCCCGGCCGGCGCGGCCATGGCACCGGCTCCCTGTCTACCCGATGGGTCTACCTGATGGGTCTACCTGATGGGTCTACCTGATGGGTCTGCCTGAGGGCGGCCGGTGCCGGTGCGATCACTGGTCCTGGACCAGTCCGAGGACGTTGCCGTCGGGGTCGGTGACGGTGGCCACCAGCCGGCCGCCGCCGACGTCGTGCGCGGCCTCCTTGACGGTGGCCCCGGCGGCGGTCAGCTCGGCCAGTTTGGCCTCGATGTCCGTCACGTGCCAGTAGGCCACCGGCGAGGTCATGCCCTGCGGCCCGCCGTTCGGGACCAGCCCGATGTGCTGGCCCTCGGCCTCGTAGCCGACGTAGTAGGACGAGTCGGCCTGCGGCGGGGTGCCGAGCAGCGCTGTGTACACCGTCTTGGCCTTCTCCAGGTCGGACACGGGGTGCAGGACGGTCTTGATTCCCAGGGTGGACATGGTTTCTCCTGATGGTCGGTCGGATGCGCCGTTGCCCATGACGTTAGTCGCGGCTCCGCGACCGGTGCTTCTCCATTCCTGACCGATCCGGCCGCCCGCGCCGCCGGCCCCTTTCCCTGGTCACGTGGCGCCGGGGGCGAGGGTGGCCGTGAGCCTCGCCAGCGCCGCGGTGATCCGGGCGGGGGTCAGCCCGAGCACGTCGCGCTGGTAGCCGTACACCTCGGGGGCCAGGGGCGCGAGCAGCACGTCGGTCAGCGCGTCGGGGCCGGGCGTGCCGGCGGCGGCCAGCAGCGCGCGCACGTGGGCGCGCCAGAACCCGTACGCGCCGGTCTCGAAGCGGGAGCGGCCCACTTCCGAGCCGAGCACCAGGTGCCGGTGGTCCTCCAGCAGCCGGACCATGGCGGCGTAGAAGGCGGCCAGCCGCTCGGCGGGCGGCGCGCCGGGACCCAGCGGCGGGTCGCCCCGGATCAGCCGCTCCTGCAGGTCGCGCTCGTGCTCGTCGAGCAGGGCGACGGCGATCGAGGCCCGGTCGGGGTAGCGGCGGTAGAGCGTGCCCCGGCCCACCCCGGCCTTCTTCGCGATGTCGTCCATCGTCACGTCCTGCGGCGCCTTCTCGGCGAAGAGCAGGGCGGCCGCCTCCAGGATCCTGGCGCGGTTGCGCGCGGCGTCGGCTCTCTCCATGCCACGGATTGTATATGGACACGATGTCCGCTTATAGTGATGCGGACATGGTGTCCACTTATAAGGGGAGAAATCATGCTGTTGCACCTGGACGCCAGCGCCCGCCGCGCGTCGATCTCGCGCAGGTTGTCGCACCTGTACGCCGAGACCTGGCGGGCCGCCCATCCCGAGGCCGGATACGTCTACCGCGACCTGGCCGCGCGGCCCGTGCCGCACATCGGCGAGGCGTGGACCGAGCTGTGCGACCACATCCTGGAACACGAGATCACCGACATCTCCCGCTACCGGGAGGCGGTCCGCACGCCCGCCCGGCGCGAGGCGTGGGCGGTTGTGGAACCGCTGCTCGACGAGGTGGTGGCCGCCGACGTCGTGCTGATCGGCACGCCGATGTACAACTACTCGATCCCGTCGTCGCTCAAGGCCTGGATCGACCAGATCACGTTCCCGAAGATGTCGCTGGCGGGCCGGTCGTTCGTGGTGACCGGCGCGCGCGGCGGCGCGTACGGCCCTGGCACACCGCGCGAGCCGTACGACCACCAGGAGCGCTACCTGCGCGACTTCTTCCGGGGCCACTTCCGCGTCGAGGACGTGACGTTCGTCCACGCCGAGCTGGTCAACGCCCGGCTGGACCCGGCGCTGGCGCACCTGCGCGACCGGCACGAGGAGTCCCTGGCGGCGGCGATCAAGGAGGTGTCCCGGTGAGCTGGCTGGTCCTGCTGCTGGCCGGGCTGGTGGAGGTGGCGTGGTCGCAGAGCATCAGGCCGACGCACAACTTCACCCGCCCGGTTCCCACGCTGGTCTGCCTGGTGCTGATGGCCGCCGCCGTCTGGCTGCTCTCGCAGGCCATGAACACGCTGCCGGTCGGCACCGCGTACGCCGTCTTCACCGGCATCGGCGCCGTCGGCGCGATCGTCCTGGGCGCCGTGCTCCACGACGACCCCGTCTCCGTGGGAAGGATAGCGGCGCTCGCCCTGATCGTCGGCGGAATCGTGCTGGCCCGCGTCACCAGCTGACCCAGGCCCCCTTCAGCCGCCGGCAGGCCGCGCGCGACGGTCCCGGCCGCGTGGCGATTGCGCCTCGCGGACGGGCGGGGGTCAGGTGGCCGCGCGTACCAGCCCGGGGATCAGGACGGCGCCCACGACCAGGTGCATGAGCAGCAGTACCACCGTCGCAGCGGCGCCGACGGCGCTGGTGAGCGGGCCGGACAGGGACAGGACGAGCACGACGAGCGCGATGATCGTCCAGTTGCGGCCGGGCCGGGTGGCCCGGCGTTCCAGGACGGCCAGCAGCGCCCAGCCGGCGAGCCCGGCCACCAGGCTGGCCACGATGACGAGCACGGGGCCGACCGGCTGCGGGGCGGCGCCCATCCGCGCGGTCAGCGTGATTCCGGCCAGCGGCACCGCCAGGGCCCACACGGCCAGGGCGGCCGCCGGTGCGCCGATCACGGTGAGGAGGAGTCTTCTCATGGGGGTGTTCATGCCGGACAGCCTGGCCGGGCGGGGCGGGCCGCCACATCGGGCGCGCGGCCGGACTTCGTCCTCCGCCGGTGGGGCCGGCCTCCGACTTTGGTAGGTGATGGCGCCGCCGTACCGGTGACTACCCTGGCCCGGTGAGCGTGATGGGATACCCGCGGTGGATCGTGGCCGTGACGATCGTGGTCCTCGGGGTGGGCGGGCTGACCGCCGTGACCTGGTGGGGCCTGTCCGGCGGGCCCATGCCGGAGCTGGACCTCGCGGTCGCGGTGGCGAGCCTGGCCGCGGCCCTCGCCCAGCTGTGGTGGCCGGTCCCCGGGGCGCTCGCCGCCACCGTCCTCGCCGTGGCCTCCCCGGTCGCCACGCCGGCGGCGACGATGGCGGCGGTGCAGGTGGCCCGGCGCAGGCCGTTCCCCGTCGCGGCTGCGGTGACGGCGGCGGGCATGGCGGCCCACGTCGTCCAGGGGCTGTGGCGGCCGAACTCCGGCATCTCACTGACCTGGTGGCTGGTGCTGATCTTCGCCTCGTACGGCGCGCTGCTCGGCTGGGGCGCGCTGGCCCGCTCCCGCCACGCCCTGCTCATGTCGCTGCGCGAGCGGGCCCGCCGCGCCGAGGCCGAGCAGGGCAGGCGTGTCGCCGAGGCGCGCATGGCCGAGCGCCGCCGGCTCGCCCGCGAGATGCACGACGTGCTGGCCCACCGCCTGTCCCTGGTGGCCACCCACGCCGGGGCGCTGGAGTACCGTCCCGACTCCTCCCCCGACCAGCTCGCCCGCGCCGCCGGGGTGGTCCGCACCGGGGTGCACCAGGCGCTGGAGGAGCTGCGGCAGGTGATCGGCCTGCTGCGCGAGGAGGACGACCTGCTGGACGAGCGGGAGCCCCGGCTCGGGCTGGCCGACCTGCCGCGCCTGGCCGACGAGGCGCGTGGGGCGGGCCAGTCCGTACGGATCAGCGACGAGACCTCCGGCGCCGCCCCGCCCGCCGCCGCGAGGACCGGCTACCGCGTCGTCCAGGAAGCGCTGACCAACGCCCGCAAGCACGCCCCCGGCCAGCCGGTGGAGGTGCTGCTGCGCGGCGCTCCCGGCGCGCGCCTGCTGATCGACGTCAGCAACCCGCTGCCCGCGCCCGGCTCGGACCCGGCCGCGCCCGGCAGCGGCCTCGGGCTGGTGGGGCTCACCGAGCGGGTCCGGCTGGCCGGCGGGCAACTGGACCACGAGAGCACCGGCGGGCGCTTCCGGCTCCAGGCCTGGCTACCGTGGCCGGCGTGATCCGCTGCTCCGGATCCGGCCGGCCATGAAGGCCGCGAGCCGCGTGCTCCGGATCCGGCCGGCCATGACCGCCGCGAGCCGCGTGTTCCGGGCCCGGTTACCATGGCCCGCGTGATCCGCGTGCTGCTGGTCGACGACGACGCCCTGGTCCGTGCCGGGCTGTCCATGATGCTGGACGGCGCCGCCGGCATCACCGTCGTCGGCGAGGCGGCCGACGGCCAGGAGGCCGTCACCGCCACCGACGCCCACGCCCCCGACGTCGTGCTCATGGACCTGCGGATGCCGCGGGTCGACGGCATCACCGCCACCCGCCGGCTGCGCGCCCGCGCCCGCCCGCCGGAGGTGATCGTGCTGACCACCTTCGACACCGACGAGAACATCCTGCACGCGCTGCGGGCCGGCGCCAGCGGGTTCCTGCTCAAGGACACGCCGCCGCCGCAGATCGTGGAGGCGGTCACCCGGATCGCGGCGGGCGACGCCATCCTGTCCCCGCGCGTCACCCGGCGGTTGATGGAGCGCGCGGTCGCGCAGGCCGGCGCCTACGAGCGGGCGCGTGCCGCGCTGGCCGCCCTCACCCCGCGCGAGCACGAGGTGGCCCTCGCGATCGCGCGCGGCCGGACGAACGCCGACATCGCCGCGGAGCTCGCCATGGGCGTCACGACCGTCAAGGCGCACGTCTCCAGCATCCTGACCAAGCTCGGCCTGGACAACCGCACCCAGATCGCGCTGCTCGCCCACGACGCGGGCCTCACCTGACCGCGGCCATCAAGACACCGCGGCCATCCGGACGAGGCGGCGAGGTCCGGCCGCGCCCGCGCGAGGCGGACGATCGCGGGGATCGGGAAGAGCATGAGGTAGAGGTTCGGCAGCCACCACATCAGCGAGAAGTCGCCGCGCAGGGTCCAGAACGCGATCGCCATCAGGCCGGAGGCCATGGTCAGCACGAGCGAGACCAGCATCAGCCCCGAACCCAACGGGGAGCCCCGGCGCAGCAGGTGCAGGCTCGCCAGGCCCGTGGCGCCGACGCCTTGGTGACCCGTAGCACGGCCGATCTCCTCCATCAGGTAGCGCCTGGTCTGCTGGTGCGGGGCCGCGCCGGGTTCGCCGAGCCCGAGGAGCCGTACGTTCGAGCCTGATCGCGGCACGGCGGAAACTATACCGGCTGACCGGTAAAGTTCACTTGCCGGGTGCCGCCGGATCGGCGGGCACGAGCGTCCCGCCGGAGGGAGGGCCCGCGCACATGGCGGGCAGGCGGAGGACGAACCGCGCGCCGCGAGGGCTGTCCTCCATGGTCAGGGTGCCGCCGTGGGCTTCGGCGATCTGCCGCGCGATCGGCAGCCCGAGCCCGGTGCCGCCGGGGTCCCTGACGCGGGAGGCCTCCAGCCGGGCGAACCGCGTGAAGATGACCTCCCGCTGCTCGGGCGCGACGCCCTCGCCGTCGTCGCACACCTCCAGCACCGCCGTCCCGGGACGGTGCTCCAGGGTCACGGTGACGGCGGAGGCGGCGTGCCGTTCGGCGTTGTCCAGTAGGTTGTTCAGCAGTCTGGTCAGCCCCACCCGCTCGCCGTTCACGATCACCCCGGGGGCGAGGCGGTGCCGTACGGCGACCTTGCGGGGGTGCCGTTCCACCTCGCACCGCACCAGCTCGGTCAGGCCGAGCTCCTCGCGCCGGCCGGTCACGCCGGCGTCCAGCCGCGCCGTCTCCAGCAGGTCGCCGACCAGGGCCTGCATGCGTTCCACGCTGTCCAGCAGCGCGTCCGCGGTCCCCGGCCAGTCGCTCTCCCCCGGGCACATCAGCATCTCCTCGATCCGCGTCCGCATGGCGGTCAGCGGGTTGCGCAGGTCGTGGGAGGCGTCGGAGGCGAAGCGGAGCTGCTGCTCGACCGCCGACTGGGCGCGGTCCAGCGTACGGTTCGCGGACTCGGCCAGGTCCCGCAGCTCGTCCCGGTAGTTCGGCACCGGAACCCGGTGGCCCAGGTCGCTGGCGGTGATCTGGGAGAGTTTGCCGTTGATGGCGCGTACCGGCTCCAGGGTCTTGCCGACGATCCGGTAGCTGCCCGCGGCGGTGGCTCCGACGAGCAGCAGCCAGCCCGCGACCAGGGGCGCCAGGACGCGGGGTCCGACGTACCAGGGGATGTCGGGGACGGCCATGTTGAGCTGCCAGACGCCGTCGGCGCGGTGGAACGGATAGGCCAGCACGATCATGCACCGGCCGGGGAACACCGGTCCGCCGCACGAGCGCGTGGTGGTGTACGCGTCGGGGTCGGGGCGCAGCGTGGTCATCGGCGGCTTGCCCGCCATCCCGGGCGTGGACAGCACGACGGCGCCGGCCGGGTTGAGCACCTGCACCACCCGCCCCGAGCCGATCCGCAGGAGGCGCGGCGAGATCGCCTGCCGGCGCGCCCGGCTGCCGAAGGCCACGGCGTGGGCGGCCAGCTGATCCGCACGGGTCTCGACGGCCGCGTGGTGGGCCTCCAGCAGGACGAACACCGCGACGGCGGTGCAGATCACGGCCATGGCGGCGGTGGCCACCATGGCCAGGCGGGCCCGGATCGAGTAGCGATGCCATGCGTTCACCATTGATCACCCCCTCATGATCAAAAGCACCGCAATCCCATCCCTATCGGGTCATTACCGGCACAAGGGTGGCTCAGTACCAACGAGCGGCAAACGTCAGCACAGGCACACGGGACGCCCATGGCACGCCATCACGGTGCCTGTACCAGCCCGTGCCCCGTCCCGATCGGCGAGCTCCAGGGCCCCGCAACGCCGGGAAATCCGGATGCGCCGGGCCGGTGGGGTGGTGTGTGATCGAGGGATGGCGATCGAGATGGGGCGGCCGGAGGCCGGCGCCCTCGGTGACGTGGTGCGGGTGTTGCGGGAGTGGCAGGACGACGCGGCGCCCGTGCAGCTGCATCCGGGCGATGTGGGGTGGTTCTGGCGGTTCGGCGCGGAGCGGACGGCGGAGGCCACGCGAACCTGGAGCCGGGCCGGGAAGGTCGTGGCGGTCGGGCTGCTGGACGGTGCGGACCTGCTGCGGCTGGCGTTCGCGCCCGAGGCGTTCCGCGACCGGGAGGTGGCCCGGCAGGTGGCCCAGGACGTGTCGGCGCCCGAGCACGGTGTGCTCCCCGATGGCAAGGTGCACGTCGAGGCGCCGACGGGCGCGCTGGTCCAGGACCTGTTGCTGGAGGGCGGCTGGGAGAGCGGCGAGCCGTGGACACCGCTCCGGCGTGACCTCGGCGCCCCGGTGCCCGACCCCGGCGTTCCCGTCGAGGTGATCGGGCCGGAGCGGGCGCGCGAGTGGGCCGCTGTCCTGCGCGCGTCGTTCGACGGATCGACGTTCACCGAGGAGCGCTGGCACGCGATGGCGGCGGGCGCGCCGTACGCCGGCGCGCGGTGCCTCGTCATCCGCCATGAGAAGGGCGAGGCGGTGGCGGCCGTGGCGGTGTGGCCGGCGGGTAAAGGCCGGCCGGGGCTGATCGAGCCGATGGGGGTGCACCGGGACCACCGCCGCCACGGTTACGGCCGGGCGATCACGCTCGCCGCGGCGCACGCGCTGCGGGAGTCGGGTTCGTCCAGCGTGGTCGTGTGCACCCCGAGCTCCAACGTCGGCGCCGTCGCCACCTACCGGTCGGCCGGCCTCGAGACGCTGCCCGAGAGACGGGACCTGTACCGCGACGCTTCCTGAGGCCGCGGATGCGCGGGGCCGGCTTCTCCCGCGCCGCCGAGCGCATCAAGCACGCCCACGGCGACTGGAGCAGAGCCGCCCGCTTCGCCGGCAGGCTGCGTACGGTGCACTTCGGTCCGCCGCTACATCGACCGCGACCCCTACGACAGGCCGGGACACCGTCGACGCCAGGGGCTGGACCCGGATTCCGCTGCCCGCCCGGCCCGCCACCGTCGGCTGACCGGACGGCCGGCGGCCGATGAAGCGCCGTCCCGTCGCCTCACGGCTCGATGTGCGCC
The DNA here is from genome assembly GCF_006334985.2 of Nonomuraea phyllanthi. Taxonomy (GTDB): domain Bacteria; phylum Actinomycetota; class Actinomycetes; order Streptosporangiales; family Streptosporangiaceae; genus Nonomuraea; species Nonomuraea phyllanthi. Next base: position 333,447 of record NZ_VDLX02000005.1, on the reverse strand, counting down.
TTCATCGGCTGCCAGGGCGAGGCGTCGAACACCAGCATGATCGAAACGATCTTGCCGTCCTCCAGGCGGAAGTGCTCGGCCGTGCGCTGCGTGCCGGCCGGTGTGGCGGTGTGCACGTCGTACACGAGCGTCGCCTCGGTGTCGCCGTACAACTCGCTGATGAGCTCGACCCCGGTCACGATCGACACGAACCCCGGCAGGGTGGCCAGGTGGCCCGTCCTGTCGGCGGAGTCGATGAACGGGCTCCGGAACCGGAACGGCTCCCCCACGTGCGCCGCCGCCGCGTCCACGTCGCCGCGGAAGCGGGCCTCGTGATAGCCGCGTACGGCGCGGCGGGTCCGCTCCCGGGCGGTCACGGCCGGGATCCGATCTGGCGAAGGCGGTCGGCGAGGCGGTGCTGGTTGGCGGCCAGGCGCAGGCACAGGTCGCGGAAGACGACGAGTTCCTCGGGCGCGAAGCCCTCGAACATGGCCCGCATCGCCAGGCGCGACGGCTCGCGGAACGCCTCGATCCACGCCTGCCCGGCGGGCGTGATCTCGGCGAGGACCGAGCGCCGGTCCTTCGGATCGGGAACGCGGCGCACCAGCCCGTCGCGTTCGAGCGTGTCCACCAGTCCTGTGACATTTCGGGAGCTGACCCCGGCGGCCCTGGCCAGGTCGCCGATGCTGATGCCCTGGTCGGCGGCGCCGAGCCGGATCAGCAGGTCGAGGGCGCCCGCGCTGACCCCTCTGCCCTCGGAGCCGTGGGAGCGCATGCGCTCGACGGCGTGATAGGCGGTGCGCACGGCGGCGCCCGCCTCGAAGACCGGCAGGTCGCCGTCGATGAACCGGGCCATGGACGCTCTGACCCGCGGATCGAAGAGGCGCCCGTCCGCGTCGGTGTCAAAGATGTGTACATCATTCATAGTAAAGTTGGAGAATAGTACGTACTTCTAGAGTTTGCCACCTCGCCGGCGGCCGGGCAGGGGCGGTCAGGGGTCGAGCAGCAGCGCCGGGTCGAGCGCCAGCGTGGCCACCGCCAGCCCCAGGAACGCGATCGCCAGGTAGAACTGCGGAGAGAAGTCGCTCACGCGCAGGTGGGTGTAGAGGGCGCAGACGAAGTAGAGCACGAGACCGGCGGCGGCAGCGGTCCCGACGAGCGGCACACCGGCCAGGCCGACGGCCAGCCCGAGCGCGCCCAGCGCCTTCAGCGCGCCGATCGGCCAGACCAGCCACGACTCCGGCACGCCGGCCCTGGCCAGCGCCGGGCTGAGCACGCGCATGACCGGCCCGAGCCTGGTCATGGCCGCGAAGCCGGAGAAGGCGTTGGCGGCGACGGTCACCAGTGCGGTGACGACATAGGCGGTGGACATGGGAGGTCACCGCCTCCGGAAGGCCGCGGCGTGCTCGGCCGCCCACTGCGCGAACGTGCGCGGCGGCCGGCCGGTGACCTGCTCCACGTGGCCGGTCAGGGTGGTGGCGTACTCGTTCGGCGCCGCGTACATCCTCAGGACGATCTCCACCACGTCCGCCGCGGTGACCGAAGGGTCCTGGTTGAAGGCCCGGAAGACGGCCAGGTCCGGCCGCTCCCCCGGCCGGCTCCACTCCTCGCGCGCCTGCTCGGGCGTGAGCTCCTCGAACCGCAGCCGGCGGCCCGTCGCCTCGCCGATGATCGCGAGCATCCGGCGGGCGGTCAGCACCTCCGGACCGGTGAGGTGGTAGGACGCGCCGCCGTGCCCGCCCTCCGCCAGCACGGTGGCGGCCACGCCGGCGATGTCGGCCTCGTGGATCGCCGGGCTCTTGCGGTCGCCGTACGGCTCGCGCACCCGGTCGCCGCTCCGCAGCGCCTCGCCCCAGTCGGTGAGGACGTTGGCCATGAAGTTCACCGGGTTGAGCACGGTCCACTCCAGGGCGCTCGCCCTGACCGCGGGCTCCAGCGTGCCCTCCCGCCAGCCGCCCAGCACCGTCGCCCTGCGGGCGCCGGCCCGTACGGCGAGGTCCACGATCTGCCCGCCGTTGCGGAGCGGCCGGTAGTCGCCGGCGAAGTTGATCAGGTGCACGGCGGTGACCCCGTCGAAGGCGGGCTCCAGCGTGGTGGTGTCGGCGAGGTCGCCCGCGACCGCCTCGACGCCCTCGGGGAGGGCCGCGGTCGCGGGGTCCCGCGTCAGGGCGCGCACGCGCGCGCCGCGCTCCAGCAGGTGCCGGACGAGGTGGCGCCCGACGGTTCCGGTGGCTCCGGTGACGAGGATCGTCATGATGTGTCCTCCCTAGGGGGTGGATGGTCACCCCTGAGAGGTCCCGCGCGCCCGGGAGTGTGACGCCCGCCGCGTGAATGTGACGCGCGCCTCACCCCCGGTGCCTGCCGCGGGATGCGCCGGGCGGGCCCCGTCGCCGGAGCGCGCCCGGCCGCTGCCGCCGCTACCTGGTCAGCAGCACTTCCGCGAGGGGTACTTGTACCAGAAGCAACCGCCGTTCGGCGGGCAGTAGCAGGTGCGCTTCGTCTTCTCGTACCCGCTGCTGCAGCCGGGGTTGTAGTAGCACCGGGTCCAGTAGGAGTAGCCGTCGTACGGGCAGGTGACGGCGGAGGCCCTTTCCGCGGGGATCACCCAGCTCAGGGCGCGGTCCGCCAGTGTTCCTATGGTTTTCATCCTTCTCCTTCGTCTTGGGTCAGCGCCGTCACCTTCCTGACGGTGACGGCGTGGACATCGGACATCGCGAAGAAGCCGAGGGCACGGGAGTCGAAACTCGTGCTCGGGTTGTCGCCGAGCAGGACGAGCCGCCCCTCGGGCACCCGCTCGTCGGCGATGACGTCCTTCGCGATCTCGGGCACCCGGTCTCCCGGGAGCGCGGCGATGCGCTTGATGACGAAGCCCGCGCCGCCGGAGAACCGGTCTACGACCACGGCGATCTGGTCGCGCCGCAGCCGGGACGGCGGGACGCGGCGGGCGAGGACCCTGTCCCCGTCGGCCAGGGCCGGGGCCATGCTGTCGCCGTCGACGCGGACGATCGAGTACGTGCGGCGCAGCCGTACCAGCAGGGCGACGAGCAGGCACGCGCCTGGCAGGAGCCAGAGCGTCACGAGACCACTGCCCGGGGCGGCTCGGCGTACCCCTGGGCCTGCAGGCCGAACAGGCGCGCGTACCGGCCGCCGGCGGTCATGAGCTCGTCGTGGGTCCCCGCCTCGACGATGCGGCCGTGCTCCAGGACCACGATGTGGTCGGCGTCGCGGACGGTGTTGAGCCGGTGGCTGATGAGCACGCTCGTGGCGCCCTCGCGCTGGTGCCGGGTCCTGGCGTGCACGTCGGCCTCCGCCTCGGGGTCGAGCCCGGCGGAGGGCTCGTCCAGGATCATCAGGTCGCGGTGGCCGCGGAACATGGCCCTGGCGAGCGCGGTGCGCTGCCACTGGCCGCCGGAGAGCTGCACGCCGATCTCGGGATCGTCGGCTTCGTCCTCCTCGAAGAACACCCTGGTGAGCAGGGTGTCGTAGCCGCGCGGAAGGGAGACCAGCTTGTCGTCGATGCCCGCTCTCCGGGCGGCGGCGCGGATGCGTTCGCGATCGTCGCGGGCGGCGACGAAGCCGATGGAGACGTTGTCGGCCGCGGACATGTCGTAGGTCATGTGGTCCTGGAAGAGGCCGGTGAGGCGATGCCGGAGGTCCTCCGGGCGGACCAGGCGGATGTCCACGCCGTCCCAGGTGATGGAGCCGCGCTGCGGGTCGTAGAACCGGCACAGCAGCTTGACGAGGGTGCTCTTGCCCGCGCCGTTCAGGCCCACGACGGCCACCGCCCGGCCGGCGGGGATGAACAGGTTCACGCCGCGCAGGATCCACGGATGCCGGTCGCTGTAGCGGAACCAGACGTCGGAGAACTCGATGCCGTGGCTCAGCCGGGGCAGTGGCCGGGGCTCGGCGGGGACCGGCAGGTCGGAGCCCGCCCGGGTCACCGCCACGTAGTGGCCGAACAGGATCAGGTCCTGGTGCAGGGCGGCGATGCCGCTGACGAGGTTGTGGAGTGCGCCCTGGACCGCCGCCACGGCCGCGATCAGCAGGGACACGTCGCCCACGCTCAGCGCGCCGGACCTGGCGGCGGCCACGGCCCAGACCAGCCCGCCCCCGGCGACCGCCGCGCCCATCAGCGTCAGAGCGCCCTCGACGGCCAGCTCCCTGAGGTCCATCCGGCGGTGGGCGGCGTTGGCGGTCCGCAGCTCGGTCATCATCCGGCCGCGAAGGAACCTGCCGCTGTCGAACAGCCTGATCTCCTTGGCGGCCTCGACGGTACCCAGCAGCGACCCGTAGAACATCTGGCGGCGCTCCGTCGGGCCGATCTCCCACATCAGGGAGGCGCGGCGGCGGGACAGCCGCAGCTGGGCCACCAGGGCGGGGACTCCGGTCAGCAGGACGATCCCGGTCAGGATCGGGCTGATCACCAGGAGCGAGCCGACCATCCCCACCAGGGTGATCGACGACCGGATGGTGCCGAACGAGCCGGCGACGATGCTCTGGCCGGACTGCAGGCTGCTCTGCGCGAGCCGCAGCCGGTCGTGGAAGTCCGGGTCCTCGAAGGGCTTCAGGCCGGCGAAGCGCAGGGTCGCCGTGAACAGCTGCGCCGTGGTCCGCGCGGTGAACGCCCTGGCCATCTGGCTGCCCAGATACTGGCTGACCTGGGGAAGCGCCGCGATGAGCACGCCGGTCACGGCCAGCGCGACGGCGAGCGAGATCAGCTCCGCTGCCGGGCCGCCGCCGGCCAGGTCGTCCACGACCAGCTTGGTCAGCCAGGCCATCGCGATCGGCGTGACCGCCTCGACCAGCATCACCAGGACGTACGCGGCCAGCATGCCCGGTGCCGTCCGCAGCGCGACGTCGGCCGCCGCGCGGGCCGCACCGATCATGCGTGAACCGGGGACGGCACGTCCGCGTCGCTGAAGACCACCGTGCCCGTGGCGTCCGTCGCGATCACCGTCGGGTAGCCGGAGACCTTGAACACCTGCTGGACCGGGCCCTGGGGCGCCTCGCTCACCACGCGCGCCACCTTCTCCAGCCGCGCGATGTCCGCCGCGGGATCGTCCTGCGAGGTGGCGACCACGACGGCGAGCACCGGGCCCGGCGCCTGCTCGGCCTGCTCGACGAACCGCGGCAGCAGCTCCTTGCAGGGCCCGCAGCCAGGGGAGAAGAAGCCGATCAGGGCGCGCCCCTCCAGGTACGCCGCGGAGACCGGCGCGCCGTCGGTGGCCGTGGCGGTGAAGTCGGGGATCGCCTCACCGGGCTGCAGTCCCTCCAGCGGCATCCGGGAGGTGTCCCGCATCGTGCGCAGCCGCCGGATCACGCCGATGAGCAGCAGCAGGTTGACCAGGCTCAGCAGCCCGACCAGGACGGACGCGGCAATCAGATAGGGCATCACACACTCCCCGAGGTTTCCTTGAACAGATCAGCGATGTCGTCCCAGGCGATCATCAGGATCGCCCCGGCCAGGCCCGCGGGCACCGCTATCGCCAGCTGCGCCACGGTGGGCGGCGCGCCGGAGACGGCGAGCGCCGTCCAGCCGAGGGCGACCACGGTCAGCAGCAGGCCGTTCCTGACCAGGTGCACCGGGCCGAGGTGGGAGCCCGACGAGCCGAAGCAGCGGCAGGGCACCCGCAGACCTTGCCGCATCGTGATGACGATCACGGCGCAGAACCCGCACAGCAGGACCCCCGCCAGGGGCAGGCCCGCCCGTGGGACCACCATGAGCGCGGCCACGGCCGCTTCACCCGCCGCCACCACGCCGGCCGCCGCAAGGCGGAGGCGCGCGGGCAGCATCGTCAGGGACGACGCGAACGACCGCATGGCAGCGCGGCCGCGGAGCTTGGTGAACGCGGAGACCGCGAACACGGCCCCGATCAGCACCTGGCACGCGACGAGCAGAAGACTCACGGCGGGGATACTTCTCGATCGCGCTAGCCGCTCCCTAGCGCGCCACTAGCGCCGTCGTCCCAGGTGGTCACTCGTAGGCGGAGGCCTGCAGGTCGTACAGGCGGGCATATCGGCCCGCGCGAGCGATGAGCTCGGCGTGCGTGCCGCATTCGATGACGCGGCCGCCGTCGAGCACGACGATCAGGTCGGCCATCCGGATGGTGGCGAAGCGGTGCGAGACCAGCAGGGTGATGCCGCCGGTGGCGTGCTGCCACTCCCGGGCCGCCTCCGCGTACCGCTGGTAGACCTCGTGCTCGCTGGCCGCGTCCAGGGCGGCCGTCGGCTCGTCGAGCACGGCGAGAAGCGGCGTGGAGCGCATGAACGCCCGGGACAGGGCGATCTTCTGCCACTGGCCGCCGGAGAGCTCGACGCCGTCACCGAGGACCTTGCCGAGCCGGGTCCGCTAGCCTTCCGGCAGGCGGGCGAAGACCTGGGCGGCGCCGCCCTTCTCGGCGGCCTCCGCGATCTCGTGCATCCTGGGCAGGTCGCCCACGCCGACGCCCTCACGGGCCAGGAACGGGAAGCGGCTGAAGTCCTGGAAGGCCGAGGTCACGCGCTCCCGCCAGGCCGCGGGGTCGATCTCGGTGAGAGGCGTGCCGTCCACCGTGACGGTTCCGCCGGTGGGCCGGCAGAACCCGCACAGCAGCTTGACCAGCGTCGTCTTCCCGCTGCCGTGGTCGCCGACCAGCGCCACCGTGGCCCCGGACGGCAGGCGCAGGTCGATGCCGCGCAGCACGGGCGGCCCGCCGTACGAGAAGTCCACGCCGGACAGGGTGATGCCGTCGCGGAGCCGCTCAGGCGGGGAGAGCGTGCCGGTGGTGCTCGCCTCGTACAGGCCGCGTAGCCAGAGGTAGTGCCCCGCCATGGTCAGCCCGCGGGCGGAGCGGGTGATCGCCATGGTGAGCAGGTCGAGCTGGCCTCTGATCTGGCCGCCGAGCGTGGCCACCAGCAGCAGCGCGCCCGCGCTGACCGCTCCGGAGAGCGCGAGCCGGGCGGTGAGCAGCAGCGCCCCGATGAAGGCCGCCACGAAGACGAGCGAGCCGATGAGGTGGAGGCCGGTGACGGTGAGCGTGGCCCGCCACAGGATCGCGGTCCGCTCCTCGCGCAGGCCGCGCGCGAGCGCCGCGGCGTGAATGCCGGAGCTGCCGAGCCGGAGCTCCTTGGCCGAGGTGGCCTCGGTGATCGTGGTGAAGAGGTGCTGTTCGGCCCGGTTGTGCTCGGCGGTCCGCACCCTGGCCGCCTCGGTCCTGCGGGAGGCGGTACGGGTGACCAGAATCGACGGCAGCGCGAAGAGAGGCAGGACGAGCAGCAGGGGATGCACCCCGGCCAGCAGGATCGCCGTGACGACCAGCCAGAGTCCGCTCTGCGCCACGCCCAGGAAGGACATGGAGGTGACGATGGTGCGGGGGCCCAGCCCGCGGATCTGCTCGATCCGGCGCAGCGACCCGGTGTCCTCCAGGTGGGCGGTGGTCGGCAGGGTCGCGCACCACCGCATGATCCGCCGGTCCAGGACGGTGCCGACCTCGCTGCCCAGCAGGCCGGTCTGCACCTGGACGACTCGTCCGCCGGCCAGGACGAAGGCGCCCGCGGTCGCGGCGCAGACCGCTCCGCCGACGAGCAGCGGGCGGGACCCGGACAGGACGCCGTCGACGATCCACCGCAGGCCCAGCGCGGTCAACCCGGGGCTCAGCGCCAGCAGCGGGATCAGGGCCAGCAGCAGCCACGTCCTGCCCGGCGCGTGGCGCAGGCACTCGCCCAGCAGGGTACGGATCTCGGCGACCTTCATGCGCTCTCCTTGAACTGCCGGGCCTGGAGGCGGAACATGCGCGCGTACTCCCCGTCTGCGGCGAGCAGGTCGTCGTGGGTGCCGTCCTCGGTGATCCGCCCGCCGGACAGCACGACGATCCGGTCCGCCTTGCGCACCGTGGAGAACCGGTGCGAGATGAGAACCACGGCCGCCCGCCCGCGGACCTGGCGGATCCGGTCGAAGGTCTCCAGCTCCGCCTCGATGTCCAGGTTGGCGGTCGGCTCGTCCAGCACGAGCAGCCGCGCCCCGCGAGCGGCCGCCAGCGCCGCCCGGGCCAGGGCGATCTTCTGCCACTGCCCGCCGGACAGGTCGGCGCCGCCGGCGTACTTGGGCGAGAGGACCGTGGCCCACCCTCGGGGCAGCCTCTCGATCAGCGCCGCCGCTCCCACCGCGACGGCCGCCGCCTCGACCTGCTCCCGTGTCGCCTCCGGCGCCGCGATCCTGATGTTCTCGTACGCGCTCAGCTCGTAGCGGTTGAAGTCCTGGTAGACCGCGTACGCCGCGGGCTCGATGACCAGAGTGCCGCTCTTCGGCCGATACTGCCCGGTGAGGAGCTTGGCGAGGGTCGTCTTCCCCGCGCCGTTCACGCCCACGACCGCGATCACCTCGCCGGGCCGGAGGGTCAGCGTCACGCCGTTCAGCACGCGGACCTGCCCGTACTCGAAGACCACGTCCCGCAGGACGATCTCGCGCGCTCCGTCCGGTGCGGGCGGCGGCGTCACCTCGGGCGCGAGGGCGCGAATCCGGGTGACCGCGTCCACCGCGGGCATCGCGACCTCGTCCATGTCCTCACCCTGGCTCGACATGGAGATGACGAACATGGCGGAGACCGCGCCGACGGCCGCGGCGATCCGGCCGACCGACGCCTCGCCGGAGGTGGCCACCGCCACGTACACCACCGACGCGGTCGCCGCCCACCCGAGGAAGACCGACATCTCACGCCGGAGCAGGGCGGTCCTCGCGTCGACGACCCGCCGCGCGGCGTCGGCGATGTTCTCCTCCGCGTGTTCCTCCAGCCAGCCGGTCAGCCCGAAGACCCGCACCTCCTTGGCGTCCCGGTTGTCCGACAGCATCGCGGCCCACGCGCGTCCGCGCATCGCCGCCGGCATGGTGCCGGACACGACCTTGAAGAACTCCCGCCACATGCCGGACCGGTAGCGGCCCAGCAGCAGCGCCGCCGCGACCGTCGCCGGACCCCACCACCACACCACGGAGGAGAGCACCAGCATCGCGGTCACCAGGCCCGCCATGGTCAGGCCGGCTCTGAACCGGCCCACCGCCGCCGCGCCGATGCCCTCGTCGGTCCAGGTCAGCAGCGGCGAGCGCATGACGGCCAGCTCGTCCTGGACGGCGGCCGCCTCGACCCGATCCAGGCTCGGCAGCGCCAGCACCCGGGAGGTGAGCTCCTCGCGCACCGCGGCGTCGATCCGCCATCCCACCCGCTCGGCCAGCGGCTGGGACATCGAGCGCAGCACGTTGCCCGTGACCAGCAGTGCGCCGAGCAGCGCGAGCAGCGTCCCGATGTCGCTCCAGGCGGCATCGCGCCGGACCGCGCCCTGCGTCAGCCGGCCCACCAGCTCGCCGATCGCCAGGGCCACCGCGGTCGGCTCCACCAGGAGGAACAGCTCGAGAAGGGCGACGGCCGCCAGCCACGGCCGGCCGGCGAGCAGGAGGAAGGCCAGGAGCCGGCGCCTGGGAGATAAGATCACCATCCGCACCTTATCCGCGGCATCGGCGGTGAGGCCGGGCTTTCCGGCCAGGCCACACCGTCCGCCGGCCGCTCCGCGTACGCGGCGTTCCGGCACCCGTCCGCCGGAACCTCCATGCCTGCTGGGCAGGTGCAGGGCATAAGCACCGCGTTGCGAGAGGTCCGGCGGCTCGCGGAGCGGACACCGCCGTCGCGGGAGCGGTTCATCGACCTGCCGCGAGCGGTGTCGATCGTCGCGGTGGTCCTGCGGCACTGGCGAAGCGGCCTCCACCGCCTCCGCTCCTCCGCACACCCGGCTGGCGAGTTGCGGGATCACGTTGGAGATCCCGGCCGTCCCCCGGCGGGCGGTCGCCATGGAGCAGAACGCGGCGGAGATCATGCTGACTCTGGGGCTGGCCGACCGCATGGCCGGCACCGCCTACCAGACCGACCCGGTGCTGCCCGCGCTGCGCGAGTCCTACGACCGCGTGCCCGTGCTCGCGCGGCAGTACCCGGGCCGTGAGGCGCTGCTGGCCGAGAAACCCGACTTCGTCTACTCCATGCGCGCCTCGGCGTTCGCTCCCGAGGCCGCCGGGGCCCGGCAGGACCTCGCCAAGCTGGGCATCCCCGCCTACCTGTCGTCCAACGACTGCGAGAACCAGGCCGACATCCCCGCCACCGCGGAATTCGAGGCGATCTTCAAGGAGATCGGCGACATCGCCTCGATCTTCGGGGTGCCCGACCGGGGCCGTACGGTGGTCGCCGGCCTCAGCGAGCGCCTGGAGGCGGCCGAGCGATCGGCACCACGGGATCTCGATGCCACCGTCATGTGGTACTACTCCGGGACCAGGACGCCCGCCATCGCCGGAAGCACCGGCCTGCCCGCCACGATCACCGCACTGCTAGGGGTCCGCAACGCCTTCGCCGACGTCGCGCGGCAGTGGACCGAGGGCAGCTGGGAAGAGATCGCCTCCCGCGACCCCGACGTGATCGTGCTCGCCGACCTCACCCGCGGCGGCGACGGCGACAGCGCCGAGGCCAAGAAGCGCTTCCTGCGCGAGGACCCCGTCGCCTCCAAGCTCACCGCGGTGAAGAACGACCGCTTCATCGTCGTCCCCGGTTCATCCGTGGACCCGTCCGTCCGCAGCGTCACCGCCGTCGAGCAGGTCGGCCAGGGCCTGGCCCGCCTGTACGGCTGAAGCACCACCAAGCCTGTACGCCCGCAGCGCGACCAGGCCCGTACGGCTGAGGCACCACCGAAGGAGAACACCTTGACCGCCCCCACGGCGTCCCTGTCCCCCCGCGATCTGCTTGCCCGCTGGGAGGAGCAGCAGAGCGCCTACGTCGCCCACCGCGAGAACCGCTTCGAGGTCATGCTGGACGTCCTGCGTCTGCACGCCCCCGCCGAGCCGACCGTCCTGGACCTGGCCTGCGGGCCCGGCTCGATCGCGGACCGGGTGCTGTCCCGCGTGCCCGCCTCTCGCGTGGTGGCCACCGACTACGACCCTGTGCTGGCCCGGCTGGCCGAAACCGTGCTCGGCGAGTACGGCGACCGCGCCCGCGTGGTCGACGCGGACCTCGCCGAACGCGGCTGGAGCCGGCGCTTCACCGAGTGGCGTTTCGACGCCGTCCTGACCTCCACCGCCCTGCACTGGCTGTCCCCGCAGCAACTCCTCGGCGTCTACACCGAACTGGCCGCCCTGCTGCGGCCCGGCGCCGTGCTGCTCAACGCCGACCACCTCCGCTTCGGGCCGGAGCATCCCGCGCTCGCCGAGATCTCGGCCCGCCATGACGAGCAGGTGCAGCAGGCGGCCTTCACGGCCGGCGCCGGCACCTGGGACGAATGGTGGGCCCTGGCCGCGCGCGTGCCCGACCTCGCCGGCCGCGTCGCCGAGCGCGAGCGGCGCTTCGCCGGCCGCCCGCCCCAGCCGCCGGCCTCGCCGGCCTTCCACCACGCCGCGCTGCGTACCGCCGGCTTCACCGAGGTCGGCACCGTCTGGCAGTACCTCGACGACTACGTCGTCTTCGCCAGGCGATGAGGCGGCGACCCGGCGCCGCCCTCCTGATCGTCCTCGGCCTGCTGCTCCTGCTGCTGTCGATCGCCGCCGCGTCGGTGGTGGGGGCGGCCGGGCTGTCGCCCGCCGACGTGGTGCGCACGGTCGCCGCCCATGCGGGCCTGCCGGTGGAGCCGCTCGCGCCGCTGGACGACGGCATCATCTGGGAGCTGCGCCTGCCGCGGGTCCTGCTGGCCGTGCTGGTGGGGGCGGGCCTGTCGGTGTGCGGCGCCGTGCTGCAGGCGCTGGCCCGCAATCCGCTGGCCGATCCGTACCTGCTGGGGATCTCCTCGGGCGCCTCGACCGGGGCGGTCGCCGTGCTGGTCCTGGGCCTGGGCGCGGGTGCCGCGGCGCTGTCGGCGGGGGCGTTCGCCGGAAGCGCGCTCGCCTTCTGCTGCGTGCTGGCGGTGATCGGCCGCGGGTTCGGCAACACGGTCCGGGTCGTGCTGGCAGGGGTCATGGTGTCGCAGTTGTTCAGCGCCCTGACCAGTCTCACGGTGATCTGGGCGGCGGACGCGCAGAGCACCCGCGGCGTGACCTTCTGGCTGCTGGGCTCGCTGGCCTCGGCGAGCTGGGCGAGTGCCGGCCTGTGCGCGGCCGTCGCGGCGGCGGGGATGCTCGCCTGCCTGCCGGCCTGCTCCGCGCTGGACGCGTTCGCCTTCGGCCGGGAGGCGGCCGCGTCGCTGGGCATCGCCCCGGCCAGGACGGAGCTGCTCCTGTTCACGGTCACCGCGCTCACCACGGCGGTGCTGGTGGCGGCGAGCGGCGCGATCGGCTTCGTCGGCCTGATCGTCCCGCACGCCGTCCGCGCCCTGACCGGGGGCCGGCACCGCGTGCTGCTTCCGGCTTGTGCCCTGTACGGCGGCGTGTTCCTGCTCGCCGCCGACGCCGTCGCCCGCACCGCGTTCGCGCCCCGTGAGATACCCGTGGGCATGCTGACGGCGCTGATCGGCGTGCCCGCCTTCGCGCTCGTCCTGCGCCGGACCAAGGAGGCACGCGCATGAGCCTGCGCGCCCATGACGTCACGTGGACGGCCCAGGGCCGGCCGGTCATCGACGGGGTCACCGTGGAGATCCCTCCCGGTGGCCACACGGCGCTGCTCGGCCCCAACGGCTCGGGCAAGTCGACCTTCCTGCGCCTGCTGGCGGGGCTGCTGCGGCCCGAGGGCGGCACGGTCCTCCTCAGCGGCCACGACCTGCACCGCCTGCCGCGGCGCGCGGTCGCCCGCCGCATGGCGGTGGTCGCCCAGGAGGTGAGCTCCGAGGTGGAGATGACCGTGCTGGACGTGGTGCTGCTCGGGCGCATCCCGCACCACCGCCGCCTGGCGGCCGTCGCCGGCGAGGAGGACCTGACGTACGCCCGCCGGGCCCTGGGCCGATGCGGTGCGGCCGAGCTGGAGCAGCGCCGCTGGCCCACGCTCTCCGGAGGGGAGCGCCAGCGGGTGAACATCGCCCGCGCGCTCGCCCAGGAGCCCACCGAGCTGCTGCTGGACGAGCCGACCAACCACCTCGACATCGCCCATCAGCTCGCCCTGCTGGACCTGCTGGCGGCGATCCCCGTCACGGTCGTCACCGCCCTGCACGACCTCAATCTCGCCGCCCGGTACTGCGACCACCTGCTCCTGCTGCACCGGGGGCGGCTCGTCGCCGCGGGCCCGCCCGAGCAGGTCCTCACCGGGGAGACGGTGGAACGCGTCTACGGCGTGCGGGCCGAGATCACCACCTCCCCGACGGGCCGCCCCGGCCTGCACTTCCTCGGCCCGTCTCTCCGAGCACCATCTCTCTGAGCATCGAGTGAGCACCGTGTCGGCCACCAGGCGTCCTGCCGTGCCGCCGCGCCCGGCTTTCCGCGCACGGCAGGAGCCCGGTGACCGGGTCAGGTCGTCAGCTGATGGCGATCAGCCCCCGCTGGTAGGCGCGGACGAGGCGGCGGGGGACGAGCAGGTCCCGTCCGTCCACGGTGATGGGGACGAGGTCGGGCACGGTGGCCTTCCACTGGCTGCGGCGGTGGCGGGTGTTGCTGCGGGAGGTCCTGCGCTTGGGCACGGCCACGGCTACCAGCTCGCCTTCGTGACACCCGGCAGCTCGCCGCGGTGGGCCATCTCCCGGAAGCGCACCCGGGACAGGCCGAACCGGGTCAGGTGCCCGCGGGGGCGGCCGTCGACGGAGTCGCGGTTGCGGACGCGGGTGGCGCTGGCGTCGCGCGGCTGGCGGGCCAGCGCCCGGACCGCTTCGGCCTGCTCCCCCGGCGTGCCGGTACGGATGATCTCCTTCAGCCGGGCGCGCCGATCCGCGTAGCGGGCGACGACGGCCTTGCGCCGCTCGTTCGCGGCGATCTTGCTCTTCTTGGCCATCAGATCTTCTCTCCTCTCGCGCGGATCACGGCGACGGCCCGCTCGATGCCGATCCTGTCGATGGTCTTGATCGCGCGGGCGCTGAGGGTGAGCCGGACGTGGCGGCCCTCGCTGGGCAGCCAGTAGCGGCGCTGCTGGATGTTGGGGTTCCAGCGGCGCCGGGTCCGGCGGTGGGAGTGGGAGACGTTGTTGCCGAAGACCGGTTTGACGCCGGTGAGCAGGCAGTACGCGGACATCAGGTCCTTCCGTAGCGCTGGTTGAACCGCTCGACGCGGCCGGCGGTGTCCAGGACGCGGCTGCGGCCGGTGTAGAAGGGGTGGCTGGCCGAGGACACGTCGACGTCGATTACCGGGTAGGTATTGCCGTCGGTCCACTCGATCGTCTTGTCGCTGCTGATCGTCGAGCGGGTGAGGAAGGCGAAGCCGGCGCCGGGATCGCGGAAGACGACGGGGTGGTAGTCGGGGTGGATGCCCTTCTTCATCGTTCCTCCCGGAAGAGCACGTGCCGGCGGACGGTGGGGTCGTACTTGCGCAGGGTGAGCCTGTCGGGGGTGTTGCGGCGGTTCTTCCTGGTCACGTAGGTGTAGCCGGTGCCGGCCGTGGATCTGAGTTTGATCACGGGGCGCACCTCATTTCTGGCCAAGACGGTTCCTTTCCACTTGCGGTGGTATGCCATGATAACGACAACGGTTTTCATTTCGGAAATGGGAGGCTCCTTGCCCACCCCCGTCGTCCTCGTCGCCGGCCTGCACGCCGCCGCCCGCACCACCGCCGTCGACCGGCTGCTCGCCGAACATCCCGGCTCACTCGCCATCCACCACGACCTGAGCCACGTCACCCACGGCCGCGTGCGCCGCACCGTTCGAGACACCACGGGCGTACTCGACACGGCCGAGGTACGCCTCGCGCACGGCTGCGTCACCTGCACCGTGCGCGAGGACCTCCTGCCCCGGCTCGTCACGCTGGCCCCCACCGCCACCCTGCTGATCGTCGACCTGTGGGACTCGGTGGAGCCCCGCTCCGTGGCCGAGGCCATCGACTGCGACGCGGCACGGGAGGTCCTGCGCCTGGCCGCGGTGCTCACCGCGCTGGACGCCGCGGCCCTGCCCGACGACATCACCCGCGGCGAGCGCCTCACCGAGATCGGCAGGCCCGCGGCCGCCGGTGACCGGCGTTACCTGGCCGAGGTGCTGGCCCGGCAGCTCGAATACCCGACCGGCCTGGTGCTGCACGGCGGCGACGAGGACGACCGGGAGCTGGCGCTGCGGGTGCTCGCCCACCTCACGCCCTTCACCCCCGTCCACGGCGCCGGCGCCCTCCCTCCGGTCGCCCGAGCCACGGTGTGCACCGGCGAACTGGCCGAACGCGTGGACCCCGCCACCGCCCAGCTCCCCGGCGATCTTCAGACCGACGAGATCGTCACGACCGTCTGGCGCAGCCGCCGCCCGCTGCACCCGGGACGCCTGTTCGAGGCCGTCGACGAGCTGGTGACCGAGTCGGTACGCTCGCGCGGCCGCTTCTGGCTGGCCAACCACCCCAGCGAGCTGCTGGCCTGGGACGCCGTGGCCGGCATCGTCTCCGTCGAGGCCGCCGGCCCCTGGCTGGCCGCGCTGCCCCGAGCCGCCTGGGACCTGGTCTCCCCGGCCCGCCGCCTGGCCGCCGACCTGGCCTGGGACCCGGAGCACGGCGACCGCGTCCAGCACCTCGTCTTCACTGGGCCCGGCCTCGACACCGACCGCTTCCACGCCCTGCTCGGCTCCTGCCTGCTCACCCCGGAGGAGGAGGAAGCGGGCATGGACGCCTGGGCCCGCTACGACGACCCGTTCGCCCCCGTCCTCATCAAGGAGAACGCGTGAAGACCCGCCGCACCCCGCGCAAGAAGCCCAACCGCCTGCTGAACGTCGACCGGGTCGACTACAAGGACGTCAACCTTCTGCGCACGTTCGTCTCCGACCGGGGCAAGATCCGCGGCCGCCGGGTCACCGGCGTCACCGTGCAGCAGCAGCGCATGATCGCCAGAGCCGTCAAGAACGCCCGCGAGATGGCCCTGCTCCCCTACGCCTCGCGCCCCAGCGCATGAACGAGCCCGTCCCCGTTGCCCTGGTCTGCGGTCTGTACGGCAGGGCCCGGGCCGCCACGGTCGATCGGCTGCTGCGCCGCCACCCGAGAGCCGTCGCGATCCATCACGCCGTCGCCGCGGGCCGGGTCGAGCGCGTGGTCCGCGACGCCTCCGGCGTCCTGGACCGTACCGGGGTGGGAGACGCCCGCGGCGATGCCACCCGTACCATCGGCGAAGATCTTCTCGACATGCTCGCCGGGCCGGCAGCCGGCGCGTCGCCGCTGGTCATCGACCTCTGGGACTCGATCGAGCCGCGCCCGGTGGCCGAGACGCTGGCCCGCACCGGCCGGCTCCGCCTGGCCTGCGTGCACGCGGCGTTGGACGCCCGGCACCTGCCGGTGGACATCTGCCGGGGCGACCGGCTGGCCGGGTCCGGCCAGGCCACGGCAGCCGGCGATCGACGCCACCTCGCCGGCGTGCTGGTGCGCCAGATCGAGTACGCCACCAGCCTGTCCCTGCACGAGGGCGACCCCGAGGACGCCGACCTGGCGGCCGCCGTCCTGGGCCACCTGGCGCCGCACACGCCGATCGTCACCACCCCCGAGACCACCGTGGCCGGGCTGGACGTCCACGAACTCGCCGCACGCGTCGACCCGGCCACCGCCCAGCTCCCCGCCGACAGGCAGACCGGCGAGGTCACCACGGTCGTCTGGCACCGCCTGCGCCCGCTCCACCCCGGCCGCCTGTTCGACGTCATGGACGAGCTCGTCACCACCACGGTCCGCTCCCGCGGCCGCTTCTGGCCGGCCAACCGGCACGAACGGATGCTGGCCTGGGACGCCGTCGCCGGCGCGATCTCCGTGACGGACGCCGGCCCCTGGCTCGCGGCCCTGCCCGAGGCCGCCTGGGACCTGGTCTCCCCGGCCCGCCGGGCCGCCGCCGCCCTGGACTGGAACCCGATCATCGGCGACCGCGTCCAGCACCTCGTCTTCACCGGGCCCGGCATCGACCGCGCCCGCATCTGCGGCCTGCTGGACTCCTGCATGATCGGCCAGGGCGACCTGCTGCCGGGTGCCGCGGCCTGGGCCCGCTACGACGATCCGTTCGCCCCGTACCGACTCCGAACATGACCGGGGGCGGCCCGCCACCGCATCGGACCGGCACGGACGTCCGGCTTCCACGCCTCCATCGTGGCGCGAGCTCGGCATCCCGGCCGTGGTCGGCACCCCCAACGCCACCATGCGGCCGCGCGACGGCGACCGGATCAGGGTGGACGCCGAGCGCGGCACGGTCGAACCACTGGCCTGAGAAGGGCTCTCGAACCAGCCCACGGACAGGCCGCGCTGAATGCCGGTGGAGCATCCGGCCGTGATCCTCGCCTACCGCGAGCGGCCGTGCGGCATGATCGGCGACGACGGAGACGGCGGCGCGGGCCGTGCGGTCGGTGACAGGAGAGGACGGCCCTGATGCGTGAAGTGACCCCGGAGCTGATCGTGGACGGCGCCGTGCCGCTGCATCCGGCGATCTCTCCGGACGGCCGCCACGTCGCCTGGACGGTGACGCCGATGGGCCGGGCGCGGGAGCATCCGGCCGGCGCGATCTGGGTCGCCGCCACGGACGGCGGCACGCCGCCCAGGCGGCTGACCTCGGGCGCGGCGTACGACGTCCTCCCCCGATGGGCGGAAGATCCGGGGTTGCTCTTCTTCTTGTCGGACCGTACGCGGCGGGGCACCGCGCAGCTGCATCGGATCCGCCTCGACGGCGGGGCGGCGGAGGCTCTGACGGCCTGGGAGAGCGGGATCTCCGGCTTCCTTCCGCCGGCCGGCGGCCGGCTGGTCGCGGTGGTGGCCGCCGACGAGCCGGACGTGGAGGACGAGCGCAGGCGGGCCGCCGAGGGCGACGACGCGATCGTGTGGGGCGAGCGGCCGTCCCGCGCCCGGTTACGCCTGCTCGACCTGGCGACCGGCGAGCTGGACCTGGTGGCGGGGCTCGGCGACAGGCACGTGGCCGAGCTGGCGCAGCGTCCTGACGGCGGGCCGCTCGCGGTGCTCGCCCGGCCCTCCTCCGGTCTCGACCCGGTCGCCGACGGCTCCGAGCTGTGGCTGGTGGACCTCGAGACCGGGAAGGCGACGCGGCTGGGCCGGACCGCGCCTGAGGCGTCCTCGCCGGTCTGGTGGCGCGCGGACGACGGCTGGCACCTGGGCTACCTGGCGCAGACCCCGCCCGGCCCGGTGGGCGGTCGCGCCGTCTTCGACCTGATCGTGGGCGAGGCGGGCGAACACCGCAATCTCACGCTCGGCGTGGGTGAGGCGGATGAACACCGCAATCTGACGCTCGGCATGGACGTCTGCCCCACCGCGCTGGCGCAGGTCGCGGAGGGGCCGCCGCTGGCGTTGTTCGCCGAAGGGCTCGACAGCGCGATGTACCGGCTCGATCCCCGGGAGGGGCGGTTCCGGCGGATGTCACCCGTGGCGGGATGGGCCGGGGCGCTCACCGCGAGCCGTACGGGCGAGGCCGTCGCGGCGCTGGTGAGCACGTCGTACGAGCCGGTGAACGTCCACGCCGGACCGCTCGCCGGACCACTCGCCCGGCTCAGCGACACCAGGCCGGAGCTGCGCGAGGTCAGGTGGGGCGTGCGCGAGCGCCTGTCCTACCGGGCCCGTGACGGGCTCGGGCTCGACGGGCTGGTGATCCTGCCGGCCGGCAAGGGCCGGGAGGACGGGCCCTTCCCGCTGGGCACGCTGGTGCCCGGCGGTCCGTACGCCAGGCACGCCGACCAGTTCACGCTCGGCGCCATCCCGTCCGGGCAGTGGCTCGCGACGGCGGGGTTCGCGGTGTTCCTGCCCAACCCGCGGGGTGGCGAGGGCCACGGTCACGCCTTCGCCTCGGCCGTGGCGGGGGCGGTCGGTCAGGACGAATGGGCGGACATCGTCAGCGGGATCGACCTGCTGGTCGCCGACGGCGTGGCGGATCCCGACCGGCTGGGGATCGGCGGGTGGAGCCACGGCGGGTTCATGGCGGCCTGGGCCGTCGGGCAGACGGGCCGGTTCAAGGCCGCGCTGATGGGCGCCGGCATCAGCGACTGGGGCATGCTGGTCGCGACCGGCGAGGCCGGGGTTCTGGAGGCGGGGCTCGGCGGCAGCTGCGGCTGGGAGGGGCCGGGGCCGCATCCGCACGACCGGGTCAGCCCGATCTCGTACGCCTCCAGGGTCCGCACGCCGGTGCTGATCCTGCACGGCGAGGACGACACGAACGTGCCGGTCGGCCAGGCGGTGTACTTCCACCGGGCCCTGCGCCGGTTCGGGGTGGAGCACGAGTTCGTCGTCTATCCGCGCGAGGGCCACGTGATCCGGGAGCGGGGCCACCAGCTCGACGTGCTCCGGCGCACCCGGGCGTGGTTCGCCCGGTGGCTCGGCCCCACCGGGTCAGGGTGAGTGGCCGGGGGTTCGGTTGAGGGGCGGGAGCAGGCCCCGGTCGAGCGCGGTGGTGACGGCCGCCGTGCGGTCGGAGACGCCGAGCTTGCCGAAGATCCGCAGCAGGTGGGTCTTGACGGTGGCCTCGCTGATGAACAGCCGCCTGCCGATCTCCGCGTTGGTCAGCCCCCTGGCCACCAGCGCCAGCACCTCGGTCTCGCGCCGCGACAGCGTCTCGGCCGCGGGCGCCCGCATGCGGCCGACCAGCCTGGTGGCCACGGAGGGCGACAGGACCGTCTCGCCGCGGTGGGCGGCGGCGACGGCGGACACGAGGTCGGCCACGGAGGTGTCCTTGAGCAGGTAGCCGGCGGCGCCGGCCTCGACCGCGCGCACGATGTCCTGGTCGTTCTCGTACGTGGTCAGCACGATCACCCGGCTCTCCGGCCGCTCGGCGAGGATGCGGGCGGTGGCGCTCACTCCGTCGCCGCCGGGCATGCGCAGGTCCATCAGGACGACGTCGGGGGCCAGCTGTCTGGCCCGCGCCACGGCCTCGTCGCCGGAGCCGGCCTCGCCGGCCACCGTGATCCGCGGGTCGGCCTCCAGCATGCCGCGCAGCCCCATCCGCACGACCGGGTGATCGTCGACCAGCAGCACCGTGATCACGCCTTCTCCTCCGCGGGCAGCCGTACGGTCACCTGGGTCCCCTGTCCGGGGGCGCTGCGCACCTCGAAGGCGCCCGCCGCCTGCTCGGCCCGCTGCCGCATCGCCCGCAGGCCGTAGCCGCCGGTGCCGGCGACGGATCCGGGCGAGAAGCCGCCGCCGTCGTCGCTGACGCGCAGGGCGACGTCGCGCTCACCGTACTCGAGGTGGACGGCCACGGACGCCGGGGCGGCGTGCTTGCGGGCGTTGGCCAGCGCCTCCTGGGCCGACCTGATCAGCACCACCTCGGTCCGCGGCGGCAGCGGGCGGGAGCGGCCCGTCACCGCGAACGCCGCCTCGATGCCCAGCTCGTCGCCGGCCCTGGTGGTGATCCGGCGCAGCGCCTCGTCCAGGGACGAGCCGTCGAGCGGCGCCGGGCTGAGCGCGTCGATCAGCGCCCGCGCCTCGGCGAGGTTCTCCCGCGCGGTCTGTACGGTCAGCGCCAGGTGCCGGGCCGGGTCAGGCTGCTTCTGGGCGGCCTGGACGAGCATGATGATACTGGTGAAGCCCTGGGCGAGGGTGTCGTGGATCTCGCCGGCGAGGCGTTCGCGCTCGGCCAGCGCGCCGCGCTCGGCCGACAGCCGCGCCACCTCCGCCCGGCTGGCCTCCAGCTCCGCGATGAGCTCGGCCCGTTCCCGGCTCTGCTTG
This sequence comes from Nonomuraea phyllanthi, assembly GCF_006334985.2. Lineage (GTDB taxonomy): Bacteria > Actinomycetota > Actinomycetes > Streptosporangiales > Streptosporangiaceae > Nonomuraea > Nonomuraea phyllanthi. The sequence continues at coordinate 312,803 of NZ_VDLX02000005.1, read as the reverse complement.
GTGATCCGCTCCAGCCAGTCGCCGAACACGACGCTGAAGAAGATCGTGATCGCGGCGACGGTCAGGAGGTTGAACGCCGTGCTCTCGTCCCAGTCGACGGCGACGAAGCGGATCGCGGGGGCCAGGCTCAGCGCGACCACGCCGACCAGCGCGGGCCGGTGCGGCAGCGCCATGAAGCACTGCGGGCAGAGCCCGAACAGCGCGAACGACGCGTCGGGTGCGACGAACACCGCCGGGGTGAACAGCGCCACCAGAAGGACCAGGTAGACGATCGCGGGTCCCCGGTCGTCGCGCCGGATCGCCGGGCGCCCGACGAACACGTACAGCGGGATGATGGCGAGCAGCAGCGCGGCCACGACGGCCTTGTCCGCCGCCGGCCGGCCGCTCAGCAGGACGAACACCGTGGGGATCGTCACCGAGGCGACCAGCATCACGTCCCAGCCGGGCCACCGCTCCCACGCGTGCGGCCCGGCCCCGCCCACAGGCCCGGCCCCGCCCACAGGCCCGGCCCCGCCCACAGGCCCGGCCGCCTCCGCGGGCCCGGCCGCGGTCATCCGTCGCGCCGGCTCTTCCAGCGGAATGTCGTCAGGCACAGCACCAAGCCTCCAAGGACCCAGGCTCCCAGGACGAGCGCCACCCGGTCCAGTTCGTACGACTTCGCCACCTCAAGGGACAGGCCCGCGTCCCCCAGGAAGACCGACCGGAACCCCTGGCACATCCACTTCAGCGGGAAGAACGACGCGATCCGCACTAACCACTCGGGAAGCGTGGAGATCGGGATGTAGACGCCGGAGATGAACTGCAGGACGACGAACGGCATCGTGACCACCGCCGCCGCGCTCCTGCCCGACCGGGGCAGGCTGCTCGCGGCCACGCCCAGCAGCGCCGAGCCGTTGATGCCGAGCAGCGCCACCCACGCGAAGGTCATCCACCTGCCGGCGTCGGCGGGGACGGGCAGGTCGTAGAAGGCGAAGCCGATGGCCAGCAGGAGGACGGCCTGGATGGCCGAGGAGAGCAGGACCTGCGCGGCCTTGCCGATGAAGTAGGAGGAGCGCGGGAGCGGCGTGCCCGCCAGCCGCTTGAGCGTGCCGTCCTCGCGGTCCACCGCGATGCCGATGGCCAGGCTCTGGAAGGCCGTCATCACGCCGGCACCGAGCAGCCCGGCGACGTACACCTGCGAGACGGTGACCCCGGTGCCCTCGAACTGCCCGGAGAAGATCGTCCCGAAGATGATCAGCATGATGATCGGGAAGGCGAAGATGAAGATCGCCGAGTCCTTCTCCCTGAAGAACATCTTGGTCTCCACGACCGCTCTGGCCCACCCGATCCGCAGCGCCGAGGGCAGCTCGCCGCCGCCCCGCCGGGCGGTGTCCGCCGTGACGGCGGCCGTGGTGCTCTCACTCATGCGTGGCTCCCTGGACGAGGTCGAGGTAGATGTCTTCGAGGGTCGGGCGCGTGACGGTCAGCTCGGGGATCTCGCCGTCGAAGCGGCGGGACAGCTCGGCCACGGTCCTGGTGGGCTCGTCGGTCTTGACGGTCCTGCGCACGCCGTCCTCGGCCCAGGCGACGGTGGCCTTGGCGGCGGCCCGGCCGCCCAGCGTGGCCGGCTCGCCCTCGGCCGCGATCCGCCCCCGCGCGATCACGGCGACGCGGTCGGCGAGCGCCTCGGCCTCGTCCAGGTAGTGGGTGGTCAGCAGGATGGTGGTGCCGTCGTGGGCCAGGCTGTCGATCAGCTCCCAGAACCGCCGGCGCGCCTCGGGGTCGAACCCGGTGGTCGGCTCGTCGAGGAAGATCAGCTCGGGCCGGCCGATGATGCCGAGCGCCACGTCCACCCGGCGGCGCTGCCCGCCGGACAGCTGGCGGATCCGGCTGCCCGCCTTCTCCTCCAGCCCCACCCTGGCGATCACCTCGTCGGGGTCGCGCGGGTCGGGATAGTACGTGGCGAAGTGGCGTACCGTCTCGCGTACCGTCAGCTCGGCGGCGTCGTTCGCGGTCTGGAGCACGATGCCGAGCCTGGCCCGCCATGCGCGGGTCGGGCGGCCGGGGTCGGTGCCGAGCACGCTGACCTCGCCCGCGTCGCGCGTGCGGTAGCCTTCCAGGATCTCCACCGTGGTGGACTTCCCGGCCCCGTTCGGCCCGAGGATCGCGAAGACCTCGCCCTGGCGGATGTCGAGGTCGATCCCGCCGACGGCCCGCACGTCGCCGTAGCGCTTGGCCAGGCCGCGGACCTTCACCGCTGTCTGTGTCATGCTTCGATCGTCGTCGGTGTACGGCCGCCGCGGCACCATCGACCGGTGGACAGTTCGTGTCCACCGTTCGGTGGACACGCGTGGCCGGCTCTCGTGATCAGCGGACGGCGCGCGCCGGTGGCCTGCCGGCCGTCCCGCCCCTCGTCACCCGGACGGCCGGGCGCGCCCGAGCTCGGCCAGGCGGGTCAGGGCGGGCAGCGCCCCGGCGATGGCGCGCCGCTGCTCGGGGCTCAGCCGGGCGATCAGCGGGGCCAGGTGGCGCGTACGGTCGGCGTGCCGGGAGCGCCCCACCTGGCGGCCGGCCTCGGTGAGGTGCACCAGCACCGCGCGCCCGTCGCTCGGGTCGGGCCGGCGCTCGACCAGGCCGTCGCGCTCCAGCCGGGTGACGAGCTGGGTGAGGCCGGGCTGGCTGACCTGCTCGGTCCTGGTCAGGTCGGTCAGCCGTATGGGGCCGCCGGCGGAGGCGAGGGTGTCCAGCACCGACAGCGTCGTGAACGACAGCTTCTCCAGCGTCGGCAGCCGGATGTAGAAGCGGTTGAAGCTCTCGATGGCCGTGGTGAAGGCGTCCACGTCCAGGTCGTCGTCCGGGAGAGCGTCCGGGGTGGGGTCCATGCCAGAGAGGATATATCGTGCATTTATATAAGGTACTTATGATGTTATGGCAGGCGCCCCGAGAGGGGGCGTCGCGACGCTAGGAGCACTCATGACAGTTCGCGTTGGCATCAACGGCTTCGGGCGGATCGGGCGCAACGTCTTCCGCGCCGCCGCCGCGCGCGGCGCCGACCTGGAGATCGTCGCCGTCAACGACCTCGGCGACGTGGCGACCATGGCCCATCTGCTGGCCTACGACTCGGTCCTGGGCCGGTTCCCCGGCGAGGTCGCCGCCGAGCCGGGCGCCATCCGCGCCGGCGACGCGACGGTGAAGGTGCTGGCCGAGCGCGACCCGGCCAACCTGCCGTGGGGCGAACTGGGCGTGGACGTGGTGATCGAGTCGACCGGCGTCTTCACCGACGCCGCCAGGGCCCGCGCGCACGTCGCGGGCGGCGCGAAGAAGGTCGTCATCGCGGCCCCGGCCAGCGGCGAGGACGTCACGATCGTGCTGGGCGTGAATGACGACGCCTACGACCCGGAGCGCCACACGATCATCTCCAACGCCTCGTGCACGACCAACTGCCTCGGCGTGCTGGCGAAGGTGCTGCACGACGCGGTCGGCATCGACTCCGGGATGATGACCACGGTGCACGCGTACACCCAGGACCAGAACCTCCAGGACGGCCCGCACAAGGACCTGCGCCGGGCCCGCGCGGCGGCGCTCAACATCGTCCCGACCTCCAGCGGCGCCGCCAAGGCGATCGGCCTGGTGCTGCCCGAGCTGCGGGGCCGGCTCGACGCCTTCGCGCTGCGGGTGCCCGTCCCGACCGGCTCGGTCACCGACCTGACCGTCACCACCCGCCGGCCCACGACGGTGCAGGAGGTCAAGGACGCGTACGCCGAGGCGGCGGCCGGGCCGTACAAGGGGCTGCTGTCCTACACCGAGGCGCCGATCGTCAGCACGGACATCGTCACCGATCCCGCCTCGTGCGTCTTCGACGCCCAGCTCACCCGCGTGCTCGGCTCGCAGGTCAAGGTCGTCGGCTGGTACGACAACGAGTGGGGCTACTCCAACCGCCTCATCGACCTGGCCCTCATGGTCGGCGCCAGGCTGTAGGCGCTCGCGCCGCCGCACGGCACCCGGCCTGGCGGGCCGGTGCCGTGGCGGCCGTCAGCGGGAGCGGGTCAGGCGCAGAAGGCGGTCCAGACGGCGCGGCCGTCCGGGTCGCGCAGGCGGTAGTCGCCGCTGGACCAGTCGATGTCGAAGTACAGGGCCCACAGGGCGTCGTTGTCGCTCAGGTGGGCGGTCATCCGGCTCAGCCAGGCGGCCCGGCCGGTGCCGTCGTCGCCCGCCGCGATGTGGCTGCCCAGCTCGGCCACCCCGTACGGCAGGCCCTCCGCCCGGTTCACGGCGAGGCTCGCGTCGAGCAGGAAGCCCGCGTCGAGGTACTCACCCTTGGCGGCCTTCGAGTCGTAGTTGTAGATGTCCCAGGCGAGCACGTCGAGCGCGCCGCGTCCCGGGTAGTAGTCGCGCCAGTCGCGGCCCGAGGCAGGGTCCACCGTCCAGCCCATGAGGATCAGCGTGGCGCGCAGGCGGGGGTTGGCCGCCTCGCGGGACAGCGCGGTCAGGTGCTGCCAGGCGGCGCGGTAGTCGGCGGCGCTGAACTCGCCCTTCGCGATGTTGTCCTCGGGTTCGTGGTAGAAGGTCCAGTAGATGTCCTGGCCGGCGGGCGCCCCGCGGAACCAGGCGCGCATGGCGGCGTCGTGCGTCCCGGCGATGATGTCGCGGGGGCTGGCCTTGAACGAGATGACCATGGGCCGCCCGCCGGCGTCCAGCTTGCCCGGCCAGCTCTGCGGCAGGCCGCCGTAGAAGACGCGCACCGCCTTCAGGCCGCCGAACAGCGCGTCCTCGCGGGCCAGCGCCTGCTGGTAGGTCTCGCTGCCCTCCTGGATGAAGGAGGCCCCGCACAGGGTCGGCTGCGCCTGCTGGGTGTAGGTGACGACGAGGCGGGGGCCGAGGTCGCCGGCCTCGCGGGAGTGCACGACGGTGGCCGACTGGGCGGTCGGGTTGGTCATGGCGAAGGAGTACGTGCCGGCCGTGCGGACCGTGCCGGAGACGTCGAAGGACAGGCTCGTGGCGCCGGCCTCGGGCAGGGTCACGGTCGCGACGACGGGGCCGAGCGCGGGGCGGTCCGTGTACGTCATGGACTCGGGCCAGGTGTTGTCGGCCACCGCGTGCAGTTCGGTGACCGACGCCTGCTGGGTGGTCTTCTGATAGAGCAGCTCCAGCCGGGCCGAGGCGATGCTCCGGCCGGCGGGCGGGGCGGGCACGGAGAACCTGAGGTACGCCTGGCTGTGCCAGGGGGTGCTCCAGTTGGAGGCCGCCAGTTTGGTGGCCGATCCGTACGTGCTGCCGGGCGACTCCGTCACGACGTACGTGTCGGCCACGGGGGCGATGCCGTCACGGGCGGCGGCGGCTGAGGGGGATGGCACGAGGGTGAGCGGGCCCAGCATGCTGAGAGCCAGGACCGCGGCCTGAGGTAAGTGCATCCCCTCACCATAATGATCACGCCGGTGGCGGGGACTGCAAACGGCGCAGCGCCTCCATGGCCTCCCTCTCGACGCGCGACAGGTCGCGGAGCACGGCGCCGGCCTGCTCCAGCCGCCTGGCGTCGCCGCTCTCCCCGGCTTTCGTGATCAGGGTGGCCACCTCCGTCCACAGGGTGGCGGCCTCGCCGTACAGCCGGTGGCCGGTGCGCAGGGCGCCGTCGTCGACCAGCTCGGCGCACTCACCGAGGAAGTCGCGATAGAGGGCGCGGAACAGGGCGCCGCCGGTGCCGGCGTCCTCCATGAGGACGGCGGCCTGCGGGAGGTCGTGCCGCGGGTCATCGGTGCGCTTCAGCCAGGTCGGCACCTTCCGCGCCGCCTTCTCGATGCCGCGGTGGCCGAGGTTGGCGATGGGGGCGGCGAGGAAGGCGCCGGCGCACTGTTCGATGGCGGGGACGATCTGGTCCTGCCAGCGGGGCGGCCGCTCCGGCAGGGTGATGGTGAAGGACCGGTTCCTGGCGGTCATCGGGCCGCGTTCGGCCCGCGCCCTGGCCAGGCTGTCCCTGCTGGTGCGCACCGCTCCCCCCTGCCGGCCGGTGTCCACGAGGTGCGCGTCGTGCTCGTCGTAGCCGTACATCGCGACGACGTGGCCGCCGAAGTGCACCTGGGAGCGGAAGTACTCCAGGTGGTAGCAGTCGAGCTGCAGGCCGACCGGCCGGCCGGCGTCGATGGGGGCGGCCACGTTCTCCCACGCCCTGCGCGCCGAGGTGGTCTCCTCGACCCGCAGGGTCAGCCCCAGCCTGGCGGCCAGGTTCCTGGTGAGCTCGAAGGGCTTGACCCGCCCTCCGAGGAAGGGGAACGCCATGGCCTTGCTGTCCCAGTAGATGAAGGACAGGCCGGAGCCCAGCCCGAACAGCATCGGCTCGGACAGGTCGAGCCCCTCGTGCCGCAGCAGCACGCCCAGCGCCGTGGTCTCGCAGTGGTGCGTGCCGCGCGCCTCGATGTCCTTAACGATGGTCATACGTCGTCCTGCTCTCCTTCGCCGGCCGTCGGCATCAAGGATGGGGTCTCCCCCGGGGGGAGGGTCGATCCGGTACGGCGGCTACCGGGCCGGGCGTCCGGTACGGCGGCTACCGGGCCGGGCGGAGGGCGGCGAGGTGCCGGGAGACCGGGCCCAGGGTGAGGAGGCCGCTGCCGGCCCCCGCCAGCTCGGCCGCCGCGGGGGCGAGCTCGGCGCGGGCGCGCTCCATGGTCTCGCGGTCGCCGACGGCGACGGCCGCGCGGGCGATCAGGCACCATGTGGCCTCGAACAGCAGGTCGCGTGGCGGATCGGGGGCCTCGCGCAGCGCCCGCGCCGCCTCCGCCTCGCGGCCGCCGGCCAGCAGGAGCAGGGGGCGGGTCCACGGCTCGTACGGGCCCCAGGCCGCGCGATCAACGGCGGGCGGGGGCAGCCCGTGCCGCAGGCGCAGGCACAGCAGCGCGAGCGGCAGCAGGCCGTGCTCCAGGCCGGGCATGCCGGCGCCGTCCAGCCGCGCGGCGGCGGCCCGGTAGGCCGCTTCCACCTCGCCGACCGGGGCGCGTCCGGTCGCGTCGAGCCGCAGCGCCCGGTACCACCGGGTGAAGACCCCCAGCAGCGGCAGCTCGTGGCGCTCGGCCAGCCGGTCGGCCGCGGCCGCGTGGACGTCGGCAGCCGGGAAGTCGGCGAGCGCGCTGCGGGCCTGGAGCTGGATGAGGTGCCCGAGCGCCTCGAACGTGGTCAGCCCGTGCCTGGCGGACAGGGCGATCAGCTCGGCGCCGATCTCGTCGCGGCGCGGGGCCAGCCCCGCGCGGTGGAACGCCTGCATGAAGACGCCGTTGAGCGCGAAGGCCAGCAGCGCGGGGTCGTCCAGGCGGCGGGCGATCTCCTCGGCCTCGCGGGCGGCCCGCGCGCCGTGATCGGTGCGGTCGCCGCGCGACTCCAGGGCGATGGTGGCGAGCAGGCGGGCCCTGGCCGCCTCGTGCACGCCGGGCGGGAGAGCGGCCAGGGTGCGCCGGGCCGCCGCCACGATGCTCGCGGCCTGCTGCGGGTCGTCCGAGCGGGTCCAGATCGCCGGTACGTCGTACGCGCCGATCACCCGCGCGGTCAGCTCGGCGTCGCCCAGCTCCTCGGCCGCCGTGACGGCCGCCATGCGGTGCTCGCGAGCGGCCTCCAGGCCGCCTCCCCCGGTCACCGCGAGGCCGCGCAGCAGGCCCACCGTCGACTCCAGCCGCGCCCGCGCCCCGGACGCCACGGTGCTGTCGTAGACGGCCGCCGCCCGCGCCCACACGCGGGCCGCCGCCTCGGCCGGGCCGGGGGGCGCGTCGAGGTGATCGGCGTGGTGGAGGATGTCGGCCTCCAGCCGGCGGAGCGGCGGGCCCGGATCCACGCCGAGGTGCTCGGCCAGCAGCTCGCGTGCCCGGCGCAGCACCGCGAGCGCGTCGCCCTGGCGGCCGGTCCGGTACAGCGCGAGCGCCAGCAGCCGCCAGGCGTCCTCGCGCCAGGGGTGCGCCGCCACGTGCGCGTCCAGGTCAGGCACCGCCTCGGCCGCCCGCCCCAGGGCCAGGCGGGCCTCGGCCTGGCGCTCGACGGCCCGCAGCCGCAGCTCGGCCAGGCGGGAACGCTCCGCGCGGGCCCAGTGCTCCTCGGCGAACTCCGCGTAGGCGGGCCCCCGCCACCACTCCTGCGCCTCGGCCAGCCGTACGAGCGCGTCCGCGGGCGCGAGCGTCGCGGCGGCGGCCACCGCCTGCTCGAAGCGCCAGGCGTCCACCGTGTCGGGGCCGGCGCGCAGCGCGTAGCCCGGCCCCTCGGTGACCAGCAGGCGGGCCGGGGCGCGGGGCGGGCGCTCCGGCTCCAGGGCGCGGCGCAGCGCGGCCACGAACGTGCGGAGGGCGGCCACCGCGCCCGGCGGTGGGTCCTCCCACAGGTCCTCGACCAGGCGGGTGACCGGGACGACGCGGCGGCGGGCGACGATCAGCCGGGCCAGCACCGCGCGGTGCCGCGGCCCCTTCAACTCGATCGCGTCTCCAGCGCCGTTCCAGGCCGTCACCGGCCCGAGCACCCCGAATCCGACCCGCACCCCGACCACTTTCCCCGGTATCCGCCCTCCGTCACGGTAGCGCGCTCATCGGATGCTCATTCGCGCCCGGCAGCCTGGAGCACCTGGGCATCTACCGAAGGAAAAGGACCATCATGACCTCTGCCATCGCCGGCTTCGACTACCGGCGGGTCCCCGTCGCCGAGGGCGTCTCCCTGAACGTGGCCGTCGCGGGCTCGGGCAGCCCGATCGTGCTGCTGCACGGCTTCCCCCAGACCCACCTGATGTGGCGGCACGTCGCCGCCGACCTGGCGGCCGACCACACCGTGATCTGCCCCGACCTGCGTGGCTACGGCGCGAGCGACAAGCCCGCCGAGACCGGTCCCGCTGTCTACGCCAAGCGCACCATGGCCGCCGACGTCGTGGCCCTGGCCGGCGCGCTGGGGCACGAGCGCTTCGCGCTGGCCGGGCACGACCGGGGCGCGCTGGTCGCCTTCCGCGCCGGCCTCGACCACCCGGCGGCCGTCACCCACTTGGCCTGCCTGGACGTGCTGCCGACGGTGGACATGTGGGAGGTGATGCGGGGGCGCGAGGCCGCCGTCGGCTTCCACCTCTATCTGATGGCGCAGCCCCCCGGCCTGCCGGAACGGATGATCGCCGCGAGCGCGGACGCCTTCTTCGGCCACTTCCTCGACGCCTGGGCCGGCGACGCCGGGGCCGTCCCGGCCGCCGTCCGCACCGCGTACCTGGACGCCTGCCGCCAGGCGGTGCCCTCGATCGTCGCCGACTACCGCGCCTCGGCCGGCATCGACGTCGAGCACGACCAGGCCGACAGGGCGGCCGGCACCCGCCTGCGGATGCCGGTCACCGTGCTCCAGCAGGATTGGGGGGCCGCCCTCGGCTACGACGCGGCCGAGCTGTGGCGCGCGTGGGCGCCCGGCCTGCGGCACGCGACGGTCTCCTGCGGCCACTTCATGGCCGAGGAGGCCCCCGAGCAGGTCGTGCGGGCGCTTCGCGAGCTGCTCGCCCGCTGAACGGCCCTCACCGCTCCTCCCGCGAAGGCTCCTCCGCCTCACCGCACATCGCCAGCTGCTGGAAGGCCGCGAGCGCGCCGTCGATGGGGTGGGGCTGCGGCTTGCCGGAGGCGTCGAGGGTGTTCCACCGCTGCAGATTCACCGCGACGGACATCTGCCGCTCGCCGTCGGCGCGCGTCATGGACACCGCTCCGCCGCCCCAGACGGAGCCGTCGTGGCCCCAGAACGTCCCGTGACCGGGGATCTCCTTCTTGATCAGGCCGAGGCCGTAGTCGATGATCTTGCCTTCGAAGGAGATGACCGGGACGGTGCGCCGCATCTGCTCCAGCGACGAGGGGTCGACGATCTCGCCGGCGAGCAGCAGGCCGAAGAAGCGGTTGAGATCCGCGACGGTCGAGATCAGGGAGGCCGCCGGACCGACCCAGGACATGTCGAAGACGCTGTAGTCGCGCGGCGGGTCGATCATGCCGAACCACGACTCGTAGAGCCGCGCGTGCGGGCCGTCGACCTCGGGTCCGTCCGGGAGCTCGGTGTCCTGGAGTCCGGCGCGCTCGATGACGTCCTTCGTGATGTACTCCGCCGCCGTGGTGCCGGTCACGTGCTCCAGGAGCCGGCAGAGGAGCAGGTAGTTGGTGTTGGAGTACACCCCCGGAGTGCCGCCCGGCACGTTGACGGGGGGCGCCCCGACGCCCATCCCGATCAGCTCGTCCGGGTCGAAGTGCCTGAACCGGTTGTCGTCCAGGCTCTCGGGCGTGGTGTCCGCCAGGACCGGGAACGCCTTGAGCGACGGGTACGCGTACGGGAGGTATTCGGGGAAGCCGCTGGTGTGGTTGATCAGCATCCGGACCGTGACCGACTCGCCGCGCTCCCCGGGGACGAGCCGCGGCAGGTAGTGGCCGATCGGCGTGTCGAGCCCGATCCGGCCGCTCTCGACCTGCCGCAGCACGGCCGCGGCGGTGAAGGTCTTGGTGATGCTGCCGACGCGGTGCCGCAGGCCGGCGGTCATGGGGCGGCCGGTGGTGACGTCGGCGAGCCCGGCCGCGCCGCGCCAGACCTGGTCGCCGTCGCGCACCTCGGCGAACAGTCCGGGCATCCCCGCGCGGTGGACGTTCTTCATGGCGGCGTCCAGCCGGGTGGCATCGAGTGACTTCTGCACGACACGTCCTCTCGTGATGGGAGTTTCGCTACTAGAGGTATCGATACCTAAGGTAGCGTAAATCGGTATCGTGTGCGCATGACATCGCCCACATCCGGCAGGCCGCCCGGTCGCCCGCGCGCCGGCGTCACCGCCGAGGTCTTCGCCGCGACGCTGAGCACGGTGCACGAGCTCGGCTACGCGCGGGCCACCGTCGACCGCATCGCGGCCGCGGCCGGCGTCGCCAAGACGACGATCTACCGCCGCTGGCCGACCAAGGGCGCGCTCGTCGTCGACTGCCTGCTGGACGCGTTCGGCCCGGTGCCGCTGGAGGGCACCGACCGGGCCGAGCTCATGGCCTCGGCCATCCGCTGGATCGCGGCGAAGGTCGGCGAGCCCGGGGTGGGCGACGCGTTCGCGGGCGTGTTCAGCGACGCGGTCAGCGACCCGGAGTTGCGCGTGATCCTGGCCGGGCGGTTGCAGGAGCCGTACCGGCTCGCGCTCCGGGACGCGCTCGGCGAGCCCGACAGCCGGATCCTGTTCTTCATCGACGTCGTCGTCGGGGCGCTGCTGCACCGGATGGGCATGACCGGCGAGCCGATGGTCGAGTCGGACGTCACCGCGCTGGTGGAGATGGTCCTGTCCTACTACGACGGCGGCACCTGCCCGGCCTGAAGGCCGTCGCCTCCGGCGGGGCGGATGCGGAAGACGGGATGAGCCGCCGCGATCCGGCGGAACTCCGGCAGGGGCGACTCCGGGCTCAGCCCCAGGTGCGGCCGCGCGCCGGGCGCGACGGCGAGGTAGCGCCGCAGGATCTCGGCGCGGTGCTCGGGCGGGATCTCCTTCAGCAGGATCGGCTGCTCGCTCCCCCGGCGGCGGAGCACGGCCCTGCCGCCGGCGGCCCGGACGTTGCGCACCCAGTTCGCGTCCGGGCCGAGCATCGAGACGAGGTACTCACCGCCGCGGTGGCGGGTGACCGCGACCGGGACCGAGGTGATGGCCCCGCTGCGGCGCCCGGCCACCTTCAGCACGGCGGTCCGGGACAGCGGCAGCCACCGGGCCCCGTACATCAGGGCGTCCAGCCGGTTCAGGAGCCGCATGAGCCCGCCGGGCCGCCCGCCCCGATACATCGCGCGCTTGAGCGCCCCCACCCCGCGCAGGACGGCACGGCCGGCGCCCCACACCACGCTCCCTACGCCGGCCCTTTCGCGGTCGGCCCTTTCGCGATCGGCCGGTTCGGGATCGGCCGCTTCCGGGCCGGCCGCTTCCGGGCCGGCCGCTTCCGGGCCGGCCGCTTCCGGGCCGGCCGCTTCCGGGCCGGCCGCTTCCGGGCCGGCCGCTTCCGGGCCGGCCGCTTCCGGGCCGGCCGCTTCGCGGTCGGTCATTTCGCGCGGCGCCACAGCAACGTGACCGCGGCGAGACCGGCGACGCACGGGAGGACCTGCAGCCAGCCCAGCAGCGGCGCGAGCCCGACATCACCCGAGGTGTCCTGGATGGTCAGCGCGGCGATCGCGAAGCAGGCCGCGACCACGAGCAGCACGGCCGCCAGCCAGGAGGCCCACCTCTTGCCGGCGCGCGCCGCCCACACGGTGCCGAGCCAGCCGAGCAGGCCCAGCGCGCCGACGATCGACAGGATCGTCAGGTACGCGGTGACGCCGGCGTCGATCATGTCCGGCCCGTAGGCGGGATAGCCCGCCCTGAGATGGTCCGCCAGCACGGTCGTGGTCGCCCGGTCGACGTACGGGAAGAGGGCGGCGATCACGGTGAGCCCCATCCCGACGTACATCGCCGCCAGGGCTCCGCCGTTGCGTGATCTCTGCTTCGTCGTCGTCATGACATGAGTCCTTCCAGCCTCGGTCGGGCCACTCGCCCGATTGAGACAGTCACTTTCTTGAGACAGTGACTGTACGTCGCTGTTTTCAGACAGTCAATGTCTGTTGGGAGTGACTTCCTGTTAGGCTGGCCGCATGAGCGGGCTTCGCGAACGCTGGCGACTCAAGGCCATGCGCACGATCCAGGAACGCGCCCTCGACCTGTTCGACGAGAAGGGGTTCACCGCCGTCACGATCGAGGAGATCGCGGCCGCCGCCGAGGTCTCGCCGTCGTCGGTGTACCGCTTCTTCGGCACGAAGGAGGGCATCGTGGTCGCCGACGTCGAGTTCGACAGCATGAGCCCGGAGGCGCTCAAGGACGTCCTGGATCCCGGCGATCCCGTCGGGAGCCTGCTGCGGGCCGTGCGAGCGTACGAATCCGGCCCTGAACCCGCCTCTGGTTCCGGTGATCCCGATGGTTCCGGCGGTCCCGATGGTTCCGGCAACCCTGATGGTTCAGGCGGTCCCGATGGTTCCGGGGCCGGGCGTTCCCGGACCGAGCGGAGCCCCTGGCGCCGGGTCCGTTACTTCTTCGCCGAGCCGTCGGTGCGCACGGCCGTCTGCGGCACGCTCGACCGCGCCGGCCAGCGGATCGCCCCCCTGATCGCGGCGAGCGGCGGGCTGACGGAGACGCAGGCCCGCGTGCTCGCGAACGCCCTCGCCTTCGGCTACTTCGCCGCGCTCGAGCAGTGGTATCTCGACGGAGGCGACCGCCCCATCGCCGGCTACGTCGAGGAGGGCATGCGACCGCTCCGCGGCATCTGGCCGTCGCCCGGCCAGGAGCCGCCCGGTCCAGGGGCGGGGTGAGGGCGAACACCCTGCCGGGATCGATCTCCCGCTCCCAGACCAGCCCGATCAGCTCCGGCAGGAACCGGCGGACCGGATCTCCCGGTTGACGCAGGACGTCTGGTGTTGTCGGAGGCGAAGAACGAGCCGACCGCGAACCGGCCCGGCCTGACCGTGGTGGCCTGGTCGCCGGCCTACTGGTGGCCCATCGGGGTCGGCCCGTCCACGGGCGCGATGCCGCGATACGGCCACACGTCGGAGCCGCACACACAGGTGGCGGCCAGGCGGATGAGCGCGTACGTGGGCCTTCGATCCGCGGGTCCTGGCGGTCCTGGACGCGGACGTCGCCCGGGACGTACGGGAATGCTCCACGCCTGGGTGGACCTCCTCGCTGCTACGGACGTGCTCAGGCCGGCGGGCCGGCCCGCCCCCGCGAGTCCGCCGGGATGCGCAGCGCCAGCAGGGCGACATCGTCGTCGAACACCCGCCGGCTCCGGCCGATCAGGGTGTCGCACAGCTCCTCGAGCGGGGCCTCGGCCAGGAGGGCGGCCTGCTCGGCCAGGTCGGCCAGCCCGGTGTCGATGTCCTGGTCGCGCCGCTCGACCAGCCCGTCGGTGAACAGCAGCAGGGTGTCGCCGGGCCCAAGGGACTGTTCGTGACTGAACCGGGCGACGGACGCGTCGATGCCCACGGGGATCCCGTGACAGGCGGGCGCCAGGTAGCGCGCGCCGCCGTCCGCGCCGAGCAGGAGCGGCGGCAGGTGCCCGGCGTTGCTCCAGCTGAAGACGCACCCGCCGCCCTCGCCGCAGACACCCTCGCCACCGACACCCTCTCCACCTGCACCCTCTCCACCTGCACCCTCGCCACCGGCACCCTCGCCACCGACGCCCCCGCCACGGACGCGCTCGATGCGGCCGAGCAGCAACGTGGCCATGGGCGGCTCGTCGAACATCGTCAGCGCGTGGTCCAGTCTCGACACGATCAGATCGGGCGGGCCGCACCGATCGACGGCGATGGCCCGCAGCATGTTGCGGATCTGCCCCATCAGCGGGGCCGCCTCGACGTCGTGGCCGGTCACGTCACCCACCACGACGCAGGTGGCGCCGTCGGGCAGCATCATGGCGTCGTACCAGTCGCCGCCCAGCCTCGGCAGGTCGGAGGCGGGCTCGTAGCGGGCCGCGGCCCTGAACGGTGAGAGGTCGGGCAGGACGGGCAGCATGCCGCGCTGCAGCTGCTCGGCGGCGCGTTTGAGCTGTTCGTACAGGCGGGCGTTCTCCAGGCTGACGCCCGCGGCGCTGGCCAGGGCCATCAGCAGGCCCTCGTCGTCGTCGTCGAAGGGCGTGCCGTCCAGCTTGTCGGCGAGGTAGAGGTCGCCGTAGACGGTGCCGCGCACCATGAGCGGGACGCCCAGCAGGGTCCGCATGACGGGATGGCCCGCCGGGAAGCCGACCGCGTGAGGGTGCCCGGCCACATCCGCCACCCGCAGCGGCGCCTGCTCGTCCACGATGCTGTGCAGCAGGCCGTGACCCTGCGGCAGGCCCATGGCGGCGCACAGGCGCTGCTCGTCGACGCCCACGGTGATCAGGTCGATGACCTCGCCGCTCTCCGAGAGCACGCCCAGCGCCCCGTAGCGCGCCGCGACCAGGTCGGTGGCCGCCTCCACGATGCGATGCAGCACCGTACGGGTGTCCATGCCGGAGCTGACCGCCACCACCCCGTCCAGCAGCCGCCGCAGCCGGGGCCGGTCCAGAACGCGCTGCGGCGGCCACGCGGCCTCGCCGTCACCGGCCTGGCCGCGCCCCCGATCGTGCGCCATGGTGCTTTCCTCCCGGCGCTCTCATCACGTCACCTTCTTGTCACAGTACGCGCTCATCCGACCGGGAACCGACAGCGGCGCCGCACCGCCTCGTGCCCGTCCACGCACGTGAGAGGCCGTGGACGATGCCGTGGACAATGGGGGCATGACACGTGCGGTGTACGTCGCGGCGGGCGAGGCGGGAAGCAACAAGGGGACCGTGGCCCTCGGCCTGGTCGAGCTGCTGTCACGGCAGGTGGAGAACGTGGGCGTGTTCCGGCCGGTGGTGCGGGCCGGCCGCGAGGACAACCTCGTCAACACGATTCGCGGCAGGTTCCAGCTCGCCCTGCCCTACGAGATGTGCGCGGGCGTCACCTACGACGAGGTGCACGCCGACGCCGAGCGTGCGGCCGGTGACATCGTGGCCCGCTACCGCGCGCTCGCGCTGCGGTGCGACGCGGTGGTCGTGGTGGGAACCGACTACACCGACGTGGGCGCGCCGACGGAGCTGGAGTTCAACGCCAGGCTGGCGGCGGATCTGGGCACGCCCGTGGTCAACGTGGTGAGCGAGCGAGGCAGGACGCCGTCGCGGATCGCCGCCGCGATCGAGCTGTCGTCGAGGGAGCTGGCGCAGCATCACGCCCACGAGCTGGCCGTCGTGGTGACCCGGTCGGAGGCCCCGGAGCCGCTCGCGGTCGAGCACCCGACGCCGGTGTTCGTGCTGCCGGAGACGCCGTCCCTGCGCGCGCCGACCGTCGCCGACCTGCTCGACGCGTGCGACGGCAGGTTCTTCCTCGGCGAGCGCGACGGGCTGGGCCGCGAGGCGAGCGACCTGATGGTGGGCGCCATGTCGCTGCCCGGCATCCTGGAGCGCTGCACCGAGGGCGCCGCGGTGATCATCCCGTCCGATCGGGCAGCCGCGCTCCTGCCGGGCCTGATCGCGGCGCACACCGCGCCGGGCTTCCCCGCCCTGTCGGCGGTCGTGGTCACCGGCGGCACCGATCTGCCGGCCCCGGTCGACCGGCTGCTGAGCGGCATGGCGATCCCCCTGCCGGTGATCGCGACCGACCGCGACACCTTCGACACCGCGACCCGCCTGTCCGCGGTGGAGGGCCAGTTCACGCCCGAGGCCGGCGGCAAGGTCGACACGGCGCTGCGGCTGTTCGCCGAGCACGTCGACGGGCGGTCGCTGCTCGACCGCCTCGACATCGCCAAGACCGGCGTCGTCACCCCGCTGATGTTCGAGTACGAGCTGCTGGACCGGGCGCGCTCCCCGCGGCGGCACATCGTGCTGCCCGAGGGAGAGGAGCCGCGCATCCTGCGGGCGGCCGACGTCCTGCTGCGCCGTGGCGTCGCCGACCTCACCCTGCTCGGTGACGAGGAGCGGATCAGGGCGAGCGCGGCCCAGCTCGGTCTCGACCTGGACGAGGCCCGCGTGCTCAGCCCCTTCGACGCGGAGCTGCGCGAGCGGTTCGCCCGCGAGTACGCCAGAGTCCGGGCGCACCGGGGGATGACCGTCGAGCTGGCCCGCGACACCGTCACGGACGTCTCCTACTTCGGCACGCTGATGGTCCACACCGGCCTGGCCGACGGCATGGTCTCGGGCGCGGCGCACACCACCGCGCACACCATCAGGCCGGCGTTCGAGATCCTGCGCCTGGGGCTGGTCTCCAGCGTGTTCTTCATGTGCCTGGCCGATCGGGTGCTGGTGTACGGCGACTGCGCGGTCAACCCCGACCCGAGCGCCGAGCAGCTCGCCGGCATCGCGATCGCCTCGGCCGGCACCGCCGCGCGGTTCGGCGTGGAGCCCAGGATCGCGATGCTGTCGTACTCGACGGGCGCCTCGGGCGCGGGCGCCGACGTCGACAAGGTGCGCACCGCCACCGAGCTGGTCCGCGACCTCCGGCCCGACCTGCTGGTGGAAGGGCCCATCCAGTACGACGCCGCGGTCGACCCCTCGGTGGCCCGGACCAAGATGCCGGGCAGCCAGGTGGCCGGCCACGCCACCGTCTTCGTGGTGCCCGACCTCAACACCGGCAACAACCTGTACAAGGCCGTCCAGCGCAGCGCCGGCGCCGTCGCGGTCGGGCCGGTGCTGCAGGGGCTGCGCAGGCCGGTCAACGACCTGTCGCGCGGCGCCACCGTCGCCGACATCGTCACCACCGTCGCGGTCACGGCCGCGCAGGTGCGTGACGAGGAGCCGCGTCCTCATGAGGAGGAGCCGCTGGAGACGGCGGCCCGCGACTGACCGCGGCGGGCACCCGCTCGTTGAGGGACGGCCGTCCCCAGGAAACGGGCCCCGCTCGGAGACTCAGGAACGGGCTCCGCTCAGGGACGGCCGGTCGGCGAGGGCGAGTCGGCCAGTCGCGCGAGGGTCTGGTGGGCGATCTCCCACTCCTCGTCGGTGGGGATGACGAGGACGGCCACCTCGGCGCCGGGGAGCGACACCGCCCGCTCCTCCAGCGATGCCGTCGCGTTCAGGGCGGGGTCCACGGCGATGCCGAGCCGGTCGAGCCCCGCCAGGGAGGCGGCGCGGGTGGCGGCGTCGTGCTCCCCCACGCCGCCGGTGAACACGATCGCGTCCACCCGGCAGCCGAGCAGCGCGTGGTAGGCGCCGACGTACTTGCGGATCCGCCTGGTGTAGACCTCCAGCGCCAGCCCGGCCTCGTCGTCGTCGCGGGCGCGCACCTCCCGCATGTCGCCGGACCCGGCGAGCGCGAGCAGGCCGCCTCCGTGGCTGAGCGCGTGCTCCACCTGCTGGGCGTCCAGCCCCTCCGTGCGGGCGAGGTAACCGGCGAGCGCGGGGTCGACGTCGCCGGATCGGGTGCCCATGACCAGCCCTTCGAGCGGCGTCATGCCCATGGAGGTGTCGACGCTGTGCCCGCCGGAGATCGCGGTGGCGCTGGCGCCGTTGCCCAGGTGCAGCACGATCAGGTTGAGCTCGGCGAGGTCGCGGCCCAGGACGGCCGCGGCGCGGCGGGAGACGTACGCGCACGAGGTGCCGTGGAAGCCGAACCGGCGCACGCCGAGCCGCTCGCGCCACTCTCGCGGCACCGCGTACGTGTACGCCTCCGGGGGCAGCGTGCGGTGGAACGCGGTGTCGAAGACGGCCACCTGCGGCACCTCGGGAAACGCCTTGAGCGCGAGCCGGATGCCGGTCAGGTTGACCGGGTTGTGCAGGGGGGCGAGCGGGGACAGCTCCTCGATGGCGGCGATGACGGCGTCGTCGATGAGCACGGCCTCGGTGAAGCGCGTGCCGCCGTGCACCACCCGGTGCCCGACCGCCACGGGGGACGGCTCCGGGCCCGCGGCGGCGAACGCCTCCATCATCGCCTCCAGCCCGTCGGCGTGGCCGGGGAAGGGACGGTCACGCACGTACGGCGGCCCGTCCCCCGCGTGGTGGGTCAGCCGCCCCCGCGCCTCCCCGATGCGCTCGACCAGGCCCCTGGCGGAGCGCGTGCGGGTGTGCGGGTCCAGGAGCTCGTACTTGATGGAGGAGGATCCCGTGTTCAGGACGAGGATGGGGTCGGCCATGGGCACGAGCCTATGTCCGTCCGGTTCCACGATCACCCGCAGGTCACCCCGTGATCGCCTTGTCGGAGCCGAGTGTCTCGGTCCTGGTCCGCAGGAAGGTGCGCAGGGTCTTCGCCTCCTCCCCGACCTCGGCGGGGTCGGCCCGCTCGTTCAGCTCGTACGACGCGACGAGCTCGTCGAGCAGGCGGGAGGCGGCGCCGCTGCTCAGCAGCTTGGCGTACAGGGCGCGGTACTGCTCCTCGTACATCTTCTTGAACGTGGCGTTCGCGAGGAACCTCTCCTTGAGGGGGTGCCCCATGCGGTTCATGCCACCGCCCTGAGGCGGCTCCGCTTGCGTCAGTCCTGCTTGCGGCCCGCCCTGCTGCCCGGCGCGTCCCCGGCCGAAGCCCATCCCGATGGCGTCGTTCACGCCGCTCTCGGCGTCGCCGTTGAAGGCGAGGTTGAGGTCCCAGGTGATGACCGTGAACCTCTCGCTGTCCAGGTCGTACCACAGGTAGTAGTTGCGCCCGGGGCCGGCCATGTCGTCGAAGTTGACCATCATGTTCTGCAGGACCAGGTAGCGGGCGAACGACTCCACGTCCAGGCGCTCGGCGAGGCCCTCGGCGAACTCGGCGTCGGAGGCCGCGTTCACCCATTTGACCAGGTCGATGACCGGCTGCAGGTCCTTGCCGCCGACCTTGTTGATCTGTTTGAAGTCGGTGGTGTAGCCGGTCTGGTCCTCGCCCTTGTAGCTGAAGCCGCCGCCGGCCAGCGACTTGTACAGCACCCCGTCGCCGAGGCGCTCGGCGTAGCCCTCGTCGAGGTACTCCACCAGCAGGCGCGGCGCCGAGGAGCGGCCGTTGACGGTGAAGGAGCTGTAGGCGGAGCGCTGGGTCGGCTCATCGGAGGCGCCGACCATCGCGATGCCGAGTGCCTCGTTCAGCATCGCCGGCGAGGCGGTCGCGGCCGGCCGCACGGCCACCTGGCTGTGGCCCTGGTAGCGGCGGCCCTCCACGAACTCGTCGAAGCTGATCAGCCACGGCAGGTTCTCCGGCTCCTCGCCCTTCAGCGACACGCCGAACCCGCCGCCTCCGCGCGGCCGGCCGTTCCCCTGCTGGGGTTGCTGTCCGTCAACGGGCTGCTGTCCGTCAACGGGCTGCTGTCCGTCGCCGGGCGGGCGGAAGCCTTCCGGCGGCCCGGCGGGCTGCCGGCCGCCGCCGGGCACGCTCCGCCGCTTGGACTGCCCCTTCCAGGTCAGGCTCATCAGGGTGGAGTTGCCCTTGAGCCGTACGCCCACGCTGGGGATCCTGGTGCCGTCGACGGTCAGGTCGGCCTCGACGTACTCCTTCTCCCCCTCCTTGAAGTACTCGTTCAGCATGTCCTCGTACGCCGCGTCGGCGAAGGTCAGCGTCACCTCGTGCGCCACGGAGGGGTCGAAGAGGTCCTTGGTGCCGGTCAGGTCGGTGATGACGGTGCCGGCCTCGGCGGCCTGGGCGCTGGTGACGTACGGGCGGATCGTCCCGCTGCCGAACACGCCCCAGCAGGCGGCCAGGAACGCCACGCACAGCGCGACCAGCTTCCAGTTGTGCCGGAGTTTGACGGGGATGCGATGCTTGAGCCGCTTGGACGGTGCCATGTGCCGGCCTACAGATCCGTCTGGTCGTATCCGGTCAGGACCGTGACCGACTGGCCGTGGTTGCGCTCGCGCAGTCCGGCGATCAGGTCGGCCGGCTCGCTGCCCTTCTTGATCTTGACGGTGTACATGAGCTCCGTCAGCGCTCCCCCGCGGATCGACTCCATGCTGACCAGCTCGAACTCGTCGGTGTGCCGGATGAGCACGTCCTGGACCGTGGCGGTGAAGTCCTCGTCCGGCGGCACCTGGACCTTGACGACCTGCCGCCGCACGTTGAGCTGGAACCAGTTGAACCGGTGCATGACCATGACGATCAGCGAGATCGCGATCGCGGCCACGACGGCCAGCAGGTAGAAGCGGGTGCCGACCGCCATGCCGACGCCCATGACGAGGAAGATGAACCCGACGTCGCGGGTCTCCTTGATGGCGTTGCGGAAGCGCACCACCGACAGGGCGCCGACCAGGGCGAAGGCGCGGGCGATGTTCGAGCCGACGACCAGCATGATGAGCGAGATCAGCATGCCGAGGACGACCAGTGTCTGCACGTACGACTGGCTGTAGGACACGTTGCGGTGCGTGGCCCGGTACACCCAGCCGATCATGGCGCTGAGCACGAACGACAGCGACATCGCGATCGCGATGTCGGCCACGCTGAAGGTGCCGGACAGATCCTGGAAGGAGAAGTCCATGGGGGGTCATGCCTCCGAGAGAGCGGCCGGCCTGGGGCGGCCGGATTCGTGGTCGAGGTCGTGGTCGAGGTGGAGGTCGAGGTCGTGGCCGGGGACGTGGAAGATCGAGCGCGGGGCCAGCCCGTGGGCCTCCACGCTCTGGCAGTACTTGGAGACCCGCACCACCTGCAGGTTCCGCCTGGCGGTCAGGTCGGTCAGCCAGTACGGCACCCGCTCGTTGGCCTTGACCTCGACGATCGTCTTGCGGGCGGGGACGATGAGCCGGTTCTGTGCGTCGGCGCCGAGGTGGAGGTCCCGGTCACGGCCGCGGACGCGGTGGTCGAAGGTGACGCGCAGGCCCACGTCGGCGTCGCGGCCCACGTAGGCGTGGCGGATGTAGCCGGTCATCGCGACGGCCCGCAGGTCCAGCCGGAGGACCAGGTCGAGCACCTCCTCCAGGAAGGCGCGCTGGGCGGGCTCGTGCTCGACCATCCGCCGTCCGTCGCACAGGCGCAGGGCGTCCCGGTACGGCAGGCGCACCCGGCGCTTCTGCGTGACCCGGTTCACCCGCTGCTTGATCTCGACGAACACCGGCGTGCCGTCCTCCACGGCGAACCGGTCGCCGTAGTGGCGCACCCGCAGCTTCCTGCGGAACTTCAGCCCTTCGATCTTCTCCCAGTAGAAGCGGAGCTGCCGGGTGTCGTAGTAGACGCTCCAGATGCCGTAGCCGCGGTCGCCGCTGTGGCGGTCGGGATCCAGCCGCTGCCCGATCTCCTCGCGCAGTTCGGCCGCCTCGGCCGTGTCCACGAGGTATTTGATCTCGTACCGGTTGAAGGCGTGCAGCGCGCTCGGCGCCCGCAGCCGGTGGCCCTGGTCGCCGTTCGCCTCGGCGCCCGACACCGGCTGATCACCGCTGCGACCTGCGGAAACAGCTGGTTTGCGGAACCTTGCCAGCATGTCCCTCCTTTCGTCAGCACACATCTGACAGCACGAAGCTGGGAGAAGTGTGTGAACCGCGGCTGACGCGGAGGTGAACCGGCGGTGTGCTCAGCCGTCCTGGGGCTGTTCGAGCGGGAGGAGCACGCGGAAGGCGGTGCCGTGGCCGGGGGTGCTCGTCACCTCGATCCGGCCGCCGTGCGCCTGTACGAGGGCGGCGGCGATGGCCAGGCCCAGCCCGGTTCCGCCGCTGTCGCGGGAGCGGCCGGGGTCGGCCCGGTAGAAGCGGTCGAAGACGTGCGGCAGGTGCTCGGGATCGATGCCCTGGCCCTGGTCGCGTACCTCGATCAGCGCGGCCCTGACCCGGGGATCGGGCCCGGACCCGGCGTGCACCACCCCGGGAGCGGGCACCCCGGCGACCGCCCGCGGGCCGACCTCGACGCGGATCTCGGCGCCCGGATCGGTGTGCTGGACGGCGTTGCCGACCAGGTTGGCGATGACCTGGTGCAGCCGGTGCTCGTCGCCGAGCACGAACACCGGCTCGTCGGAGACGGCCAGCCGGATCGGCCGCTCGCGATCGCGGGCCCGGGCGGCGTGCACCACGTCGCCCGCCAGCACGTGCAGGTCCACCGTGCTGGGCTCCAGCGCGGGCTCCTGGTCCATCCGGGCCAGCAGCAGCATGTCCTCCACCAGGACGCCCATCCGCGCGGCCTCGGCCTCGATCCTGCGCAGCAGCCGCTCGGCCGCCGGGTCGCGGGTGCCCTGGCCGTGGTGGTAGAGCTCGGCGAAGCCCCGGATGGAGGTGAGCGGCGTGCGCAGCTCGTGGGAGGCGTCGGCGACGAAGCGGCGCAGCCGCCGCTCGGAGCGCTCGAACTCGCGGAGCGCGGTCGCCAGGCGCTCCAGCATGACGTTGAGCGCCCTGCCGAGCCGTCCCGTCTCGGTGCGCGGATCGGTGTCGCCGACCCTGCGGTCGATGTCGCCGCCCGCGATGGCCTCGGCCGTACGTTCCATGCGGGTGAGCGGGCGCAGCCCCAGCCGCACGACGGCGAGGGCCAGCGTGCCGAGCAGCAGCAGCACGAGACCGCCCACCGCCACCTCGATGACCAGGATCTGGTGCACGGTCGCCCGGTTGGGCTCCAGCGACATCGACACCGCCAGCCTGGTGCCGTCGCGCAGGCGCCTGACCAGCACGCGCCACTCCTCCGCCCCCGTCGTGGCGGGCACGGTGACGGGGGCGAGCGGGGCCGCGGAGATCACCTCGGGCGGGATGGCCGGCCCGCCGGCCGTGCCGGAGGGCAGGTCGCGCAGCAGCGCCCCGGCGGGGCTGTAGAACGCGATCCTGTACTGCGTCGGCAGCTCGACCGGCCCGCCCCTGTCCGGCGGCGGCGGAGGAGGGGGCAGCGGGCGCCGGCCGAAGGTGGTGGCCGCCTCGGTCAGCTGGGCGTCCATCTTGGCCTGCAGCGAGTGGTCCAGGAGCAGCACGCTCGCCGTGGCGAAGGCCGCCAGGCCGACAGCGCACAGGCCGAGCAGCGCGGCCAGCAGCCGGTGGCGCAGGGGCCAGGCGCGTCTCACGAGGGCCCCTGCAGCCGGTAGCCGACGCCGCGCAGCGTGTGGATCAGCGGTGGCCCGTCGGCGTCGATCTTCCGTCGCAGGTAGCTGATGTAGGACTCGACGATCCTGCTCTCGCCGTCGAAGTCGTAGTCCCACACGCGGTCGAGGATCTGCGCCTTGCTGACCACCCGCTCGGCGTTGATCATCAGGTATCTCAGCAGGCTGAACTCCGTCGGTGACAGGTGGATCGCCCGCCCGGCCCGCCGTACGGTGTGGGCCTGCTCGTCCAGCTCCAGATCCGCGTACCGCAGCACCCCGTCGTCGACCTGCTCCTCCGCCGGCCGCATCCTGCGCATGATCGCGCGCAGCCGCAGCACCACCTCCTCCAGGCTGAACGGCTTGGTGACGTAGTCGTCGCCACCGGCGGTCAGCCCCGCGATGCGGTCGGAGACCGCGTCCTTGGCGGTCAGGAAGAGCATCATGGGGCTGTCGCCGGCCTCGCGCAGCCTGCGCGCGACCGTGAATCCGTCCAGGCCGGGCATCATCACGTCCAGCACGATGAGGTCGGGCCGCTCGCGGGCCACCGCCTCCAGCGCCTGGCGGCCGTTCGCGGCGGTCCGTACGACGAAGCCGTTGAGCTCCAGAGCCTCCGACAGCAGCTCGCGGATGTTCGGCTCGTCGTCGACCACCAGCACTTTCGCGGCACGGTGTTGGTTCACGACATCGTTCTACCTGCCCTTGGTGAGAGAAAGGTGTGAACCGCCGCCCGGAGCGGGAGGCCGCGGCCCGCGTGCGTGCCTAGGGGGCCGTGCCGCCGATCCAGCCGGCGAGGCGGCGCAGGAACGTCGCGGCCGGGGGCGGCGGATCCTCCGACATCACGGCCGTGTGGAAGGCGTGCGGCATGTCCTCGTACAGGTCGAGGGTGACGTCGACGCCGGCGGACGAGGCGGCGGCCGCGAAGCGGTGGGCGTCGTCCAGCAGCACTTCCCGGGTGCCGGCGACGAGCAGCAGCGGGGGCAGGCCGCGCAGGTCGCCGTGGAGGGGCGACTGGGGCGCCCGGTCGGCCGCCGCGCCGGCCAGGTACTGGGTGGTGATGTGCTCGACCACGGGGCGGCCGACCACGTCCCGGCCGTCGTTCGCGTCCAGGGACGGGCTGGACAGCGTCAGGTCGGTGAGCGGGGAGACCGCGACGGCCGCGCCGGGCAGCGGGACGCCTGCCTGCTTGAGCGCCAGCAGCGCCGACAGGACGAGGGTGCCGCCGGACGACTCGCCCGACAGGATGACGCGGCCGGCGGGGACGCCCTGGTCGAGCAGGCTCCGGTGGACGGCCACGACGTCGTCGAGGGCCGCCGGGTACGGGTGGGCGGGGGCCAGGCGCTGGTCCATGTTGAAGGCGGGGCGGCCGGCGGCCTGGGACAGGCGGTAGGCCATGAGCGGCTCCAGCTCGGGCTGGGTCTGCTCGAATCCGCCTCCGTGCACGTACAGGAGCACCCCCGCCTCGCCCGCCGAGCGCTCGGTGGCGTTGACCCACCGTCCGGGCACGCCGCCGGTCCGCGGGAGCGCGGGGGCCGGGTCGGCGCCGGCGGGGAGCGGCGGCGCCTGGGACATCAGGGCCCGGATCTCGTTCATGACGGCCGCGTGGTCGTCGGGCCCGGCGGGAACGAGGGTCTCCACGGCGTCGATCGCCCCCTCCGGGCCGGGGAACGCGCCGGAGACCGGGGTCAGGGCGACGACGGGCAGGACGCGGCCGGACCTGGCCTCGTAGTCGGCCCAGCCCCGGTCGGCCTCCACGGCGCGGGCGAAGAACCGGTCGCGTTCCTCGCCCTCCAGCACGGTGGCCTCGGCTTCGACGGTGTGGGCCCCGGTCTCCACGGTGACCCGGGGATGGGCCCGCAGGTTGTGGTACCAGGCCGGGTGGCGCGGCGCCCCGCCGGCCGAGGCGATGACGAGGACGCGGCCCGCGCCATCGTGCAGGTAGCCGAGCGGGACGGTGTGGCGGGCGCCCGAGCGGGCGCCGGTGGTGGTCAGCAGGAGCAGCCGGGCGCCCTCGAAGGGGCCCCCGACCTTTCCGCCGCGGGCGCGGAACTCCTGGATGATCTGCTGGTTGAAGTCGTGCGGCATTCTCAGCTTTCTTGTCGGGCGTTTCTTGTCGGGCGGTGGGCGTTCACGGGCATGGCGCATCGACCACGTGACGAAACGACGTCAGTGGTTCGAGGAAGGGTGGGTACGCCGGCTGTCGGCGTCACATCGGAAAAGGTGGCGGGCCTCGCGCCCGCCCGGCGCTCACGCCGTGGCCGGGTGCCTCACTCGCTCTTGGCCCATGGCCGACCCGGCAGTCACGTTCTGTACGTTATCGCCACCATCGACGGCTGAGCAACGTGGCGCCCGTCCGCACGGGCCGTTCCCAAGGGTGGAAGACGCGGGCCGGGTCCGCCGGTGGTCACGGCACGGCGGGCGGTCGCGACACGGCGAGCGGGCCGGTCAGGTGAAGGGCCGGTCAGGTGAAGGGCCGGTCAGGTGAAGGGCCGGTCAGGTGAAGGGCCGGTCAGGTGAAGGGCCGGGCGATCTGGTCGAGCGTCTCGTCCGTGAGCTCCCACAGCGACCTGGTCTCGTGGTCCGCCCCCCACCGGAGGGTGGCGATGCGCAGCGCGGTCAGGAAGGCCGCCGTGAGCACCACGGCGCCGACGCCCGCCGCAGCCTCGCGCTCGCCGACCACCCGGCTCAGCTCGTTCTCCAGGCGCACGCGGCCGGCCAGCTGCCTGGCCAGCAGCGAGGGGTGCTGCTTGACCAGCCTGGCCCGGGTCATCCACTCGCGGTCGGGGTCGCCGCTCTCGGCGTAGAGGCTCTCGAAGGCGGCGCGCAGCGCCTGCCAGCCGGTCAGCCCGGCGGGCTGGTCGCGCACCCGCTGCACCAGCTCGCCCATGCGCTGCTCGTCTCCGTAGAGCAGCGCGTCCTCCTTGTTGTCGAAGTAGTTGGAGAACGTGCGGCGCGAGATGTTGGCCGCGTCGGCGATGGCCTCGACCGTGACGTTGTCCAGGCCGTGCTCGATCGCCAGCCGCAGCGTGGCCTCGTGCACCGCCTGGCGGGTCTCGGCTTTCTTGCGCTCGCGCAACCCCACTGTGGTGTCCATGACGCGGCCCAGCTTACCCGCCGGGAATAGATGCCCAGTGCGCAAAGTTTCTCAATGTGCATGTATGGTGTCCCGGTCATATCCATCACCTTGGAGGTCGCGCATGAGCGCACAGACGGCTGAGCCGTCCACGGCGGAGCCGATGAGTCACCGCCAGATCCTCGAGGCCCTCAGCGGTCTGCTGCTGGTCCTGTTCGTCGCGATGATCAGCGGCACCATCGTCTCCGTGGCGCTCCCCCAGATCATCGGCGCCCTCAACGGCAGCCAGTCGCAGTACACCTGGGTCGTCACCGCGTCCTTGCTGGCCTCGACCGCCTCCACCCCCATCTGGGGCAAGCTGGCCGACCTGTTCGACAAGAAGCTGCTGCTGCAGATCTCCATCGCGACGTTCATGCTCAGCTCGCTGGCCTGCGGGTTCGCCCAGAACACCGGGCAGCTCATCGCCTTCCGCGCCGTGCAGGGCCTCGGCATGGGCGCCCTGCAGATCCTGTCGCAGGTCGTCATCGCCGCGATGATCACCCCCAAGGAGCGCGGCCGCTACAACGGCTACCTCGGCGCGGTCATGGCCGTCGCCACCGTCGGCGGCCCCCTGCTCGGCGGCCTCATCGCCGACACCTCGTGGCTCGGCTGGCGCTGGTGCTTCTTCGTGGCGGTGCCGTTCGCCGTCCTGGCGTTCGCGCTGCTGGCCAAGACCCTGCGCATCCCGGACGTGCGCCGCACCGACGTCAGCATCGACTACTGGGGCGCCACCCTCATCGCCGCCGGCGTCAGCGTCCTGCTCATCTGGATCACCTTCGTCGGCAACTCCTTCGACTGGCTGTCCTGGCAGACCGCGGTCATGGCGGGCGGCGGCGCGCTGCTGCTCGTCCTGGCGACCTGGGTGGAGTCCCGGGTCAAGGAGCCGGTGGTCCCGCTGCACGTCATCCGCCGCCGCACCCCCGCCCTCGCCATCCTGGCCAGCCTCGCGGTCGGCATGGCCATGTTCGGCGGATCGGTCTTCCTGGGCCAGTACTTCCAGATCGGCCGCGGCTACGGCCCCACCGCCGCCGGCCTGCTGACCATCCCCATGATGGTGGGCGTGCTGATCTCCTCGACGGTCAGCGGCCGGATGGTCTCCAGGAGCGGCAGGACCAAGCCGTACATCCTGGTCGGCCTGATCGTCCTGCTGGCGGGCTTCGCCGGGCTGGGCACGATCGACCACGAGACGCCGATCGTGCTGGTCTCGGTTTACATGCTGGCGGTCGGCGTCGGTGTCGGCATGTCCATGCAGAACCTCGTCCTGGTCATCCAGAACACCGTCCCGCTGCGCGAGATCGGCGCCGCCAGCGGCGCGGTCACGTTCTTCCGCTCGCTCGGCGGCACCGTCGGTGTCTCGGTGCTCGGCGCGGTGCTGGCCGGGCGGGTCTCCACCAGCATCGCCGAGGGCCTGGCCAAGGCCGGCATCCCGGCCGGCGCGAGCGCGGCGGGCGGCAGCCTCAACATCGCCGCGCTGCCCGAGCCGATCAAGGGCATCGTCCGGTCCGCGTACGGGGACGCCACCGGCCACATCTTCCTCATCTCGGCCGCGATCGCCGTCGTCGGCCTGGTCGCCGCGGCCTTCCTCAAGCCCGCGAAACTGCGTGACAGCCTGGACCTGCCGGAACAGCCCAGGCAGGAGGCCCCGGCCAGGGCCTGACCGGACCCGGAAGGCCGTGCCCCGCATCGCCCGCGGCGGCACGGCCTTCCGCCTTTTCAGCCACACCGCCCTTTCCAGGCCCGCCGCGCCTTCCGCGTCCGCCGCGCCTTCCGCGTCCGCCGCGCCTTCCGGGTCCGCCGCCTGCTACCGCCGGCTCGCCGTGCGGGCGCGCGGCGCGCGGTTGACGGCGGGCCACACGACCATCAGCGTGTACGCGCACAGCACGGCCAGCCCCGCCCAGCCAGGAAGCGGGAAGTAGCCGGCGGACGGCGCGTAGTGGGCGACCACCTGCGGATACTCCACCGCCGTCTGCTGGACGGCGAAGCCCGCGGCCGGGGTGAGCCGCAGCAGCCACCGCGACGCGGCGTCGGGCAGGAACGGCGCCGCGGTCACCGCGTAGGGTACGGCGACGAGCGCCAGCGCGAGGGCGATTGCCACCCAGCCGCGCCGCAGCAGGACGCCGAGCCCGTACGACAGGACGGCGCAGAGCGCGAGCACCGCCGCCACGCCGACCACGACCCGGACGCCGGTCAGCGCGGTGACCGGCTGCACGGGGACGCCGTTGTCCCGCAGGATCGCGAGCGCCGCCGGGAGCACCACACCGGCGGCGACCAGCCCGGCCACGAAGGTCGCGCCCCCGACGACGACGGCCCGCGCGGCTACGACGCGCCGAGACACCCCGGCACCCGGCGCATCCGGGGCCGGGACGTCCGAGGCCGGGGCGTCTGGGGCCGGGACGTCCCGTATGTCCGGGCGGGCGCCGTCCGGCGTCTCCGGGGTTCGCGATGCGCGCCGCGCGTCCGGGCGGGCGCCGAAGCGGGCGAACAGGGCCACGACGACGATGAGCATGATCAGCAGACCGGACAGCGTCCGTTCGGCGCTGACCCCGCCCTCGCTCCCGCTCGGCCCGATGTCCCCCGTCCCGCTCACGGTGATGACGCCGTCCTTCTCCACCGCACCCGAGGCGTTGTGGTACTTCTCCCAGTCGGTCCTGTTCATCTCGCCGACCGCCTCGCCACGCCACCCGCCGCCGGCCGCGCCCTCCACGGTGACGTGGTCGAACACGCCCGTGGCCTGCGTGAAGCGGACCTCCTCGACCGCTCCGCCCAGCCCGACCTCCCGGAGGGTGAGGTCCCCGGGGGACGTGGCGAAGAGCCCGACCTGCGCCGTCTCCGGAAGGCCGGCCACGGTCACCGTCCCGACGGTGCTCCAGCGCCGCCCGTCGGCCGACTCCGAGCCGGTGACGGTGTCGCCGGAGCGCGCCAGGCGCAGCCAGCGCGGCGACCGTGCCGACAGGCCACCGGGGCCCCCGGCGCTCCCGGCGACGTCGTGCCGGTAGTCGTACTGCATCCGCACGCCGTGAGCGCCGGTCATCATGAGCGCAGCGTAGGAGGAGCCCTGCCGCACGCCGTCCTTAATGATGATCCCGGCCTTGGCCCACGGCACCAGGCCGGGGACGATCCGGTCGTGGTCGGGCGGAGGGTAGGTGATCGTGCCGGTCATCGAGGTCATCCGTACGGTGATGACGCCCCGCGGGCCGAGGTCGCGGTGCAGGAACCAAAACCGGTCGCCGACGGTCGAGCCGTCCGCGGCGACCGGGTCGCGCGGGCAGGGCCCGTCGCAGGACACCTGGTTGCCGAGGGCGAAGAGCAGGCCGATGGCGATGACGGCGAGGGCCGCCGCCACCAGGGCGATCAGCCGGGCGGGGCGGCGGAAGGCCGTCCACTGCCGGTGCAGGAGTTGTCGGGTGAGCATGCCGCCGTTCCTACGGGCACGGACCTAACCCGGCCGGAACCGTACCTGTCACATCGCTGTTAGGTGGGGCCGGGCATGCTGGAGGGATGTTCAGGCTGCGCAACGGGACCGTGGGACTCCGGTTCACGATCTTGTACGCCGGGGTGTTCCTCCTGTCCGCGATCGGGCTGCTGGCCCTCACCTTCCTGCTGGCCGGCGAGTCAGGGGTCAGCGTCCCGGCCGGCCTGGGACCGCCGGCCGCCGTCCCGACGGACGAGGCGCACCTGCGCATCCGCCTGCTCGAGCAGCAGCTGGCCGAGGTGCACACGCAGCAGTCGCGGCAGCTGCTGTACGGCTCCCTGCTCGCGCTGGCGGTGATGGCGGCCGTCTCCCTGCTGGCCGGCCGCGCGCTGGCCCGCCGGGTGCTGCGCCCGCTGCGAGTGATCGCCGCGGCGACCCGGCGCATCTCCGCCGACAGCCTGGACCGGCGGCTGGCCGTGAGCGGCCCGGCGGACGAGGTGAAGGACCTGGCCGACACCATCGACGGCCTGCTGGAGCGGCTGGAGGCGTCGTTCGCGGCGCAGCGCCGGTTCGTCGCCAATGCCGCGCACGAGCTGCGCACCCCGCTGGCGACCATGCGGGCGTCCCTGGACGTCGCGGTGGCCAAGCCCGGCGCCGTCCGGCAGACGCTCGTGCTGGGCGACCGGCTGCGCACGCAGCTCGACCAGGTGGACCGGCTGCTGGACGGCTTCCTCCTGCTGGCCCGCGCGCAGCACGGCGCGCTGACCGGCGCCGCCGACGTCGACGTGGACCTGCTGGTCGCGCGGACGCTGGGCGACCACACCACCGGGGTCGCGGCGAAGCGGCTGGACGTGACCGAGGACCTGCGCGCCGGCGCGGCCGTCCGCGGCGATGCCGCGCTGCTGTCCCGGATGGTGGCGAACGTGGTCGCCAACGCCGTCGCGCACAACGTGGACGGCGGCTGGATCCGGGTCGCGACCCGCCGGGAGGACGCCGAGGTCCGGCTCGTCGTGGAGACCGGCGGCCCCGTGCTCGACCAGCGGGACGTGGACCGGCTCGCGCGGCCGTTCGAGCGGCTCGGCACGGACCGCACCGGGTCCGGGGACGGCTCCGGCCTCGGGCTGTCCATCGTGGCGGCGGTCGCGGCCGCTCACGGCGGGCGGCTCGACCTGCTCGCCCGGCCGGAGGGCGGCCTGCGGGTCTCGATCGCGCTGCCGTCCGCCGCCGTCCCGGCCGGGGCGGGGGCATGAGGGTCCTGGTCGTCGAGGACGCCCGGCCGCTCGCGGAGGTCGTCGCCGAGGGGCTGCGCGACCAGGGGATGGCCGTCGACCTCGCGTACGACGGGCTGTCGGCCGCCGCCAAGCTCGACCTCACGGCGTACGACGTGGTGGTCCTGGACCGCGACCTGCCCGGCCTGCACGGCGACACGCTCTGCCAGATGATCACCGAGCGGCGGGCCCGCCCGATGGTGCTGATGCTCACCGCGGCCGCCGCCCCCGGCGACCGCGTCAGCGGCCTGACGCTCGGCGCGGACGACTACCTCGCCAAGCCGTTCCACTTCCCCGAGCTGGTGCTGCGCGTCCAGGCGCTGGCCCGCCGCCGGCCGGACGCCCAGCCGCGGATCCTGCGCGCCGCCGGGATCGAGCTGGACCCGGTACGCAGGACCGCGGTGCGCGACGGCCGGCCGCTGAGCCTGTCCGTGAAGGAGTTCGCGGTGCTGGGGGCGCTGATGCGGGCCAGCCCCGGCTTCCTCAGCGCGGAGGCGCTGCTGGAGCGGGTGTGGGACGAGAACGCGGACCCCTTCACCAACACGGTGACCGTGACGGTCGGGCGGCTGCGCCGCAAGCTCGGCGAGCCGCCGGTCATCACGACGACACCGGGTGTGGGCTACCGGCTCGCCTGAGCCGGGCTCCGCGGCGCCCGCGCGGGCGCCGCCGTCCGGGTCAGGCCCAGCCGTAGACCCCGCGGATGGCCGAGGCGACCTCGCCGACCAGGCCGAAGTCGTCGCCGTTGGCCAGGACGGCATAGCCGGCCCCGAGCTCCGGGTAGCCCTTGACGACGGACTTGAAGCCGTAGTTGGAGCCGTCGTGGGTGTAGGAGAAGTTCTTGGTGCCGGAGCCCGAGACGAAGAAGCCGCGCCCCATGGTGGGCTCGGGCCCGGGCGTCAGCAGCGACCGCACGGACGCCCTGGTGAGCGGCCCCGCGATGTCGCCGGAGGCGGTCCACGCCTTGTTGAGGTAGCACACCAGGCGGCACAGGTCGAGGACGTTGGTGTAGAGGCCGGCGGCGGCCGACTCGGGGTAGCGGTTGCGCTCGCCGGGGATGACGGTGCCGGCCGCGGTGTGGCCGGCGGCCAGCTCGAAGCCGGGCGACAGCTCGTACGAGCTGGTCTTCATGCCCAGCGGCGCGAAGATCTGCTCGTCCATGTACGGGGCCAGCGGCCGGCCGGCCTGCTCCTCGATCATGCGCTGCAGCAGGACGAACCCGGCCCCGGAGTAGTGGTACTCAGCGCCCGGGTCGGTGGTGAGCTCGATCTTCGGGGAGTTGCCCTCGCCGTTCATGACCTGCGGCAGCGTCGGGACGTCGGCGCCCGGGCCGTAACCGGCGAAGCCGCCGCCGCCCGAGCCGAAGCCGGAGCAGGCGCCGGAGGGGGTGGTGGAGCCGCGGCCGATGACCCCGGCCCGGTGGGTCATGACGCGCTCGATGGTGGGCACGGCGCCGGCCGAGACGCAGGAGCGGCGCCCCAGCTCCCAGTTGAGCAGGGGGCGGATGTCGCCGGTCAGCGGCTGCTTGAGCGTCTGGGTGAGGCGCAGCACGCCGAGGGAGGCCACGGCCTTGCTGATGGAGGCGGCCTGGAAGGCGGACTCGGGATGGGTGGCCGCGGCGCCGCCGGCCTTCAGCCAGCCGTACCCGGTGGACCAGGAGATCGTGTTGCCGGTCACCACCGCGACGGCCACGCCCGGCGTCTTCCACGCGCTCATCCGGCTCCAGATGGTCGAGCCGCCCACCGCGTTCTCCACCTGCCTGACCCGGTCGGCCGGCAGCGCGGGCGCCTTGCCGCGCGAGCTCAGCGACCAGCCGCCGCCCGGCGAGAAGGCCACGGTGTGCACCTGCCAGCCGCCGGCGTCGAGCTTCTTCAGCTGCGTGTAGCAGCCCTCGTCGATGCGGCGCACGTAGAACTCGTCCTGCGCGACCACCGCCCACCCGCCCGCCTTGGGGAAGGCGACCTGGCTCACCCGGCGCCCGCCCTGCGTGAGGTTCCGCATCATCTGGTAGCACTCGTCGTCGATGTTGCGGGAGAACGTGGTCCGCGTGTCGACCACCACCCAGCTGTTGCCGCCGCGCGGCGGGAACGCGACCTGCACGACCTGCCGGCCGGCGGCGTAGACGTCGGCCACGCGCTGGTGGCACTCCTCGGGCAGGCCGCGCGCCGACCAGTCACGGTCGCCGGTGATCACCCAGCGGTCGCCGCCCTCGGGCGGGAAGGCCACGCCGTGGATCCTCGTGCCGGCCTTGACCATCGCGCCCAGCTCCGCGAAACACGCGTCCGGCACGCCGCGGGCGAAGTAGCGGCCGTCCTGGGTGACGATCACCCAGCCGCCGGACGGGGTGAACGCGACGGTCGTGATGCCGTACGGCGCCAGCTGGCCCATCTTCGTGCGCATCTCGTCTGGCACGCCGCTGGTGGCGTACGGGTAGCTCGCCGCGTAGGCCGGCCCGGCCGCGCTCACGGCGGCCAGGCCGGCGGCGCCGGTCACGGCGAGGAAACGTCTGCGGTCCACGGTGCTGCTCCTCCAAGTCCTGATCACCATGAATCATGGCAGACCACCACATCGTGCCGGGCCATCAGGCCACCGCGGCCGCCGGACCGAGGGCGGGCCCTGCTCGACTAGACCGACGGCGGGCCCTGCTCGACGCGGCGCAGCACGGCGGGGAGCCGGTCGATGTCGGGGCCGTCGATGAGCTGGCGCTCGTCCCACCAGGTGGCCCCGGCCTCCTGGAGCGGCCCGAGCAGGTCGCGGGCACGCGACGGCTCGGCGGGGCTGACGCCGCCGACGACGATCTCGAAGGGCCCGCCCTCGCCGCGCTGCTCTCCGAGGAAGCCGGCCAGCTCGCGCACCTGGCCGGCGTCCGGGGCGCGGCCGTGCGAGCCCGGCCCGAACAGCGGCACCGCGCCGTCCCAGTGGGCGGCCCGGCGCATCGGCCTGCGGTTGGGCCAGAACCCGGCGATCCACACCGGCGGTCGGGGGCGCTGCACGGTCGGGGGCAGCAGGGCCACGTCCTCGGCCCGGTAGTGACGCCCGTGATGGGTCACCTGCTCGCCGCTCCAGTAGCGGGCCAGCAGCTCCAGCCCCTCGTCGAGGCGCTGGGCGATCTCGACGGGGTCGGTGGGCTCGCCGAAGGAGCCGTACTCGTCCTCGATCGGCCCGCCCAGCCCCGCGCCGAAGATCACCCGCCCGCCGCTGAGCACGTCGAGCGTGGCGACCTGGCGGGCCAGCTGGTGGGGCCGGCGCCGCGCGACCGGGGTGACCAGGGTGCCGAGCTTGAGGCGGGTGGTCGTCATCGCCGCCGCCGTGAGCAGCATCCAGGGATCGCCGAACGAGCGGCGCCGGCTCTTGGCGTGGACGACGTGATCCCAGACGAACAGGGCGTCCCAGCCGGCCTGCTCCGCCGTGACGGCCAGCGAGGCGACGGTACGGGGGTCGGCGAAGTCGCCGAAGTTCGGGATGTTGACCGAAAAGCGCATCCCGCCATGCTGCTGGGTGGCGGCGCGGGACGGCAAACGCCTTTCAGGCGTGTCGCCCGCGAGGGCGCCCGGGGCGGCCCGGCCCCGGCGGGCCGGGCCGGTCGGGGCCGCTCACCAGGTCACGTGGAGCGAGCGGAGCCCGTACACGACGTTGAAGGAGCGGAACTCGGCGGGCGGCCCGGCCTCGCGCAGGCCGGGGAACCGCTCGAACAGGGCGGGGAAGGCGATCTGCATCTCCATGCGGGCCAGCGGCGCGCCCAGGCAGTGGTGCACGCCGTGGCCGAAGGCCAGGTGCCCCATCTCGCCGCGCCCGATGTCGAGCCGGTCGGGATCGGCGATGAAGCCGGGATCGCGGTTGGCCACGGGCAGGGCGCACACCACCAGCTCGCCCGCCGGGATGTGCCGGCCGGCCAGCTCGACGTCGGCGGTGGTGATCTTGAAGGTGCCCGAGTGCACGATGCTGAGCCAGCGCAGCAGCTCCTCCACGGCGGCGTCGACGCGCTCGGGCTCCTTCCTGAGCTGCTCCAGCTGGTCGGGGTGGCGCAGCAGGGCCAGCGTGCCCAGGCTGAGCATGTTGGAGGTCGTCTCGTGACCGGCCAGCAGGAGCAGCCCGGCGATGCCGATGAGCTCGTCGGTGCTCAGGTCGTCGCCGTGCTCGCGTACCAGCATGCCGAGCAGGTCGTCGCCCGGCTCGGCCTGGGTGCGGGCGACCAGCTCGGCCATGTAGGCGCGCGATTCGAGCTGGGCCGCGGCGCGCTCGCGCACGGGCAGCGAGATGTCGAGGATGGCGCCCGAGCGGCGCTGGAAGCCGGCCCGGTCGGCGTAGGGGACGCCCAGCAGCTCGCAGATCACCAGGGACGGGATCGGCAGGGCGAAGGAGGTGACGAGGTCGGCGGGCGGGCCGGCGGCCTCCATGGCGTCCAGGTGCTCGGTGACGATGTCCTCGACGCGCGGCCGCATGCGGCGCATGCGCCGCATGGTGAACTCGGGGGTCAGCATCCGGCGCAGCCGGGTGTGCTCGGGCGGGTCGACCGACAGCAGGTTGCCGGCCCGCAGCCGGGCGAGCTCCTCCTCGCTCAGCGCCGGCATGCCGGGCAGCCGCGGCATGGCGCGCTGGACGTTGCTGAAGCGGGCCGGGTCACCCAGCACCTGCCTGACGTCGGAGAAGCGGGTGACCATCCACACGTCGAGGCCGAAGGCGGTGCTCTCCTTGCGGACCGGCTCGTCGTCGCGGGCCGCGGTGAGCTCGGGATCCGGGTCGAACGCGTGGCGCCGCATGTACAGCGGCACGGTCATGGGCTCGCTCATGCCAGCTCCTCGAAGGGATCGCCTGCAACCCCTTGGAGTCTATGGCGGCGTACGGCCCGGCGGGCGGAGGCGCTCCGCACCGCCGCCGGAGATACCGGTTTCTCCCTATGGTTTGCAACCGGTTGCCGACATGGGGTTATCCGGCGTTCACCCAGTTCAAGGGCTTGGTCACCCACCGTTGACACCATTGACCGGCTCTGTTAGAAACTGGTTACTCGCGTCTGGACCAGCGCTCGTCCCCCACCCTCGACGCCACCCACCCCCTCGTACCTCGCCTCGCATGCCCTGGCGAAGGGTGATTCATGAGCAAACGCCTGGAGAGAGCCGACCGGATCGGCTATCTCTTCCTCACGCCGTGGTTCATCGGCATGGCCGCCTTCACCGTGGGGCCCATCCTGGCCTCGCTCTACCTGTCGTTCACCGAGTACACCCTGCTCAAGCCGCCCGAATGGCTGGGCCTGGACAACTACCGCGAGATGCTGGCCGACCCGCGGCTGCACAAGTCGCTGGCGGTCACCTTCGTCTACGTGTTCGTGTCGGTGCCCGTCCAGCTCGTGCTGGCGCTGGCGCTGGCGCTCGTGCTCAACCGCGGCGTACGCGGCCTGAGCTTCTACCGCTCCGTCTACTACCTGCCCTCACTGCTGGCCGGCAGCGTGTCGATCGCCATCCTGTGGCGGCAGATCTTCGGCAAGGACGGCCTGGTCAACCAGCTGCTGGAGCCGTTCGGCGTCGAGGGCGTCAGCTGGGTCGCCCACCCCGACTTCGCCCTGGGCACCCTCGTGGTGCTCAACGCCTGGACCTTCGGCGCCCCCATGGTGATCTTCCTGGCCGGGCTGCGCCAGATCCCCGCCACCTACTACGAGGCCGCCCAGGTCGACGGCGCCGGCACCGTGTCGCGCTTCTTCCACATCACGCTGCCGCTGCTGACCCCCATCATCTTCTTCAACCTGGTGCTGCAGATGATCGGCGCCTTCCAGAGCTTCACCCAGGCGTTCGTCATCAGCGGCGGGCAGGGCGGCCCGTCCGACTCCACCCTGCTCTACACGCTCTACCTCTACCAGCGCGGCTTCGGCTCCTTCGACATGGGCTACGCCTCGGCGATGGCGTGGGTGCTGCTGGCCGTCATCGCGGCGCTGACCGGGCTCAACTTCCTCTTCGCCAAGCGGTGGGTCTTCTATGGGAGCTGAACGCCTGTCCAAGCACGTGCTGCTCATCGGCTTCGGCCTGGTGATGCTCTATCCGCTGCTGTGGATGGTCTCCAGCTCGGTCAAACCCACCGAGACGATCTTCCGTGACCCGTCGATCTGGCCCACCGAGACCGATTTCGGCAACTACGCCGGCGGGTGGACGGCCCTGGAGCACCCCTTCCACTTCTACCTGCTCAACTCCGCCGTGATCGCGGTCCTGGCGGTCGCGGGCAACCTGCTGTCGTGCTCGCTGGCCGCCTACGCCTTCGCCCGGCTGCGCTTCCCCGGCCGCAATCTGTTCTTCGCCGCGATGCTCGCGACGCTGATGCTGCCGATCCACGTGCTGATCGTCCCGCAGTACGTGCTGTTCTCCCAGCTCGACTGGATCAACACCGACCTGCCGCTGGTGGTGCCGAAGTTCCTGGCCCACGACGCGTTCTTCATCTTCCTGATGGTGCAGTTCATCCGCGGCCTGCCGCGCGAGCTGGACGAGGCGGCCCGCATCGACGGCTGCGGGCACATCCGCATCTACTGGCGCATCATCATGCCGCTGTCGGTGCCGGCGCTGGCTACCTCGGCGCTGTTCACCTTCATCTGGACCTGGAACGACTTCTTCAGCCAGCTGGTCTTCCTGACCGACCCCGAGCTGTGGACCATGCCGGTGGCGCTGCGCTCGTTCATGGACGGGCAGGGCGAGACGGCCTGGGGCCAGCTGTTCGCCATGTCGATCGTGGGCCTGGTCCCGATCTTCGGGTTCTTCCTCGCCGGCCAGCGCTACCTCACGCAGGGCATCGCCACCACCGGCTTCAAGTAACACGTTTGAGGAGAGAGTCATGCCAAGGAGACTCACCGCTCTCTGCCTGGCCGGCCTCGTGCTGGCGGCCTCGGCCTGCTCGGGCTCGTCCGGCGGCGACGACGGCACCATCGAGCTGCGCTTCGGCTGGTGGGGCAACAACGACAGGGCGGCGGCCACCCAGAAGGTCATCGACGCCTTCGAGGCCAAGAACCCCG
Source organism: Nonomuraea phyllanthi (assembly GCF_006334985.2). Lineage (GTDB taxonomy): Bacteria > Actinomycetota > Actinomycetes > Streptosporangiales > Streptosporangiaceae > Nonomuraea > Nonomuraea phyllanthi. The sequence continues at coordinate 274,628 of NZ_VDLX02000005.1, read as the reverse complement.
GCATCACCGTCAAGGGCACCTACACCGACTTCAACTCGTACTTCGACCGGCTGGCCACCGAGGTCGCCGGCGGGCGCGCCCCCGACGTCATCACCCTCGGCGGCGCCTACCCGCGCGAGTACGGCGACCGCGGCGCGCTGCTCGACCTGTCCAAGGTCGCCCTCAAGACCGACAAGATCGGCGCCGCCGCGCTCGGCAACGGCATGTTCGACGGCGTCCAGTACGGCGTGCCGACCGGCGTCAACGCCATCTCCGTCGTCGTCAACGAGTCCGTCTTCGACAAGGCGGGCGTCGAACTGCCCGACCAGGACACCTGGACCTGGGACGACTTCAAGCGCATCGCCAGGGACCTGGCCGCCAAGCTCCCCGACGGCAGCTTCGCGCTGGCCGACCCGACCCGTACCGACATGCTGGACGCCTTCTCCCGCCAGCGCGGCGAGGCCCTCTACACGGCCGACGGCAAGGTCGGCATCAGCGAGCAGACCCTCGTCGAGTGGTGGACCATGACGCTGGAGCTGCGCGACGCCCGGGCCACCCCGCCGGCCTCGCAGACGGCCGAGCTCATCACCCAGCCCGCGCCCGAGCAGTCGCTGATGGGCCGCGGCCTGGCCGCCATGCAGTTCGACTGGAGCAACCAGCTCACCGCGCTGCGCAAGGCCTCCGGTCAGCCGCTGAAGCTCATCCGGCTGCCCGGCGAGACCCCCACGCCGGGCATGTGGCTGCAGGCCTCCCAGATCTACAGCATCAACGCCAAGAGCGAGCACCCCGCGGAGGCCGCCGAGCTCGTCGACTTCCTGGTCAACAGCGTCGACGCCGGCAAGATCATCCTGGCTGACCGGGGCATCCCGGCCAACTCCGAGGTGCGCGAGGGCATCCAGAGCGTCCTCACCGACGACGAGAAGGCCCAGGCCGCGTTCATCGACGAGCTGACGCCCAAGGCCGGCCCGCCGCTGGTGATCGGCCCGACCGGCTCCACCGACACGCCCAAGATCCTCGACCGGGTCAACGCCGAGGTGCTGTTCGACCGCCAGACCCCGGCCGAGGCCGCGGCGGACTTCGTCAAGCAGGTCGCCACGGCGATCAAGCAATGATCGACCGGCGCGCGCTCGCCGACCGGCACGCGGTGGAGGTCACGGGGATCGACCCGCGCTCGCCGCTGTCGGTCGGCAACGGCCGGCTGTGCTTCACCGCCGACGTCACCGGGCTGCAGACCTTCCCCGGCCGCTACCCCGTCGAGGACCGCACCGGGACCGGGCCCGGCACGCTGCTGTCGACCATGTCCTCCTGGGGCTGGCACAGCGTGCCCGGCTCGTACGATGTGGCCGACTCGGTGCGCGCGTACCGGACACCGCGCGGGCCGGCCCCGTACGTCGACATGCGCGGCGACCTCAGCGGCTCCGGCGAGTCGCCCGCCACGGCCGCCGAGGCGTGGCTGCGCGCCAACCCGCACCGGCTCGACCTGGCCCGCGTCGGCCTCGACGGCGTCGCCCCCGGCGAGGTGAGCGACGTGCGGCAGCGGCTGGACCTGTGGAGCGGCACGCTGACCAGCCGCTACCTGCTGCGCGGCATCCCGGTGCGGGTCACCACCGCCTGCCACCCCGACCTCGACGTGCTGGCCGTGCGCATGGAGTCCGCCCGCGTGCCGCCGGTGCGGCTGGCCTTCCCGTACGGGTCGCAGGCCTGGGGCAACGCCGCCGACTGGACCCGCCCGCAGGCCCACACCTCCCGCGTGCGGCCCTCCCCCGGCGGGTTCACCGTCGAGCGCGTGCTCGACGAGACCTCCTACGACGTGGCCGTGGCCACCTCCGGCACGATGCGGCGGGCGGGGCCGCACGAGTTCACCGTCACCTTCACCGGCGCCACCGTCGCCGACCTGGTCATCGCCTTCCACCCCGCCGTCCCCTCGGAGGAGGTCCCGGCCTCCCGCCCCTCCTTCGAGGAGGTCGCCGCCGCCGCCAGGGAGCACTGGGCCCGGTTCTGGAGCACCGGCGGCGCCGTCGACCTGTCGGCCTCCCACGACGAGCGCGCCCCCGAACTGGAGCGCCGCATCGTCCTGTCGCAGTACCTCACCGCCCTCCACAGCGCCGGCCCGCTGCCTCCCGCCGAGACCGGGCTGCTGGCCAACAGCTGGCGGGGCCGCTTCCACCTGGAGATGCACTGGTGGCACGCCGCGCACTTCCCGCTGTGGGGCCGCCCCGAGCTGCTGGAGCGCAGCCTCACCTGGTACGGCACGGCGCTGCCCGCCGCCAGGCGGACCGCCCGCGCCCAGGGCTGCGCGGGCGCGCGCTGGCCCAAACAGGTCGGCCCCGACGCCCGCGAGAGCCCCAGCCCGATCGGCCCGTTCCTCATCTGGCAGCAGCCGCACCCCATCTACCTGGCCGAGCTGGTGCGCCGGGCCCGCGGCACCCGCCACGCGCTCGAGCGCTACGCCCCCCTCGTGCTGGAGACGGCCGCGTTCATGGCCTCCTTCGCCGCCGAGGGCCCCGCCGGGTACACGCTCGGCCCGCCGCTGGTGCCCGCCCAGGAGTCCTACGCCGCCGTACGCGCCGGCGCCGCCGACCCGACGTTCGAGCTGGCCTACTGGTCGTGGGCGCTGGAGGTGGCCCAGCGCTGGCGGCGCCTGCTCGGCCTGGCGCCCGAGCCGTCCTGGTCGCGGGTCGCGGACGGGATGCGCCCGCCGCTGGTGCGCGACGGGGTGTACGCGGCGATGGCCGTGCCGCCGTACACGGTGACGGACGACCACCCCTCCATGCTGTACGCGCTCGGCTTCGTCCCGCCGACCCGGCTCATCGACCCCACTGTCATGCGCGCCACGCTCCGCCACGTCCTGGCCGGCTGGCAGTGGGACACCACGTGGGGCTGGGACTACCCGGCGATGGCCATGACCGCCACCCGCCTGGGCGAGCCGGACACCGCGATCGAGACGCTGCTCATGCCCGTCGTCAAGAACGCGTACCTGCCCAACGGGCACAACCGGCAGAGCTCCACCCTGCCGGCGTACCTGCCGGGCAACGGCGGGCTGCTGGCGGCGGTCGCGCTCATGGCGGCCGGCTGGGACGGCGGGCCGCCCACCCCCGGCTTCCCGGCCTCCTGGACGGTCGCCTGGGAAGGGCTGCGGCCGATGCCGTAGCCGTCCTGGCCGGTCGCCGGGGGCGCTTGAATGAGTGCATGCAGCCAGGGCCGCTAATGTGCCCCCGAGTGTGCGGGAGAGTGGAGTGAGGGCGAGCACCGGAGACGCGGGCACCGGAGACGCGGGCACCGGAGACGCGGGCACCGGAGACGCGGGCGCCGCGGGCTGGAGCGCCGGAGAGGCCGGGCAGGAGCGGCAGGCCTCGTCCCGGCCCGGTCGGCGCGGGCCGCGTCCGGCCGGGGGCGCCACGATCAGCCGCGTCGCCGAGGCGGCCGGCGTCTCGCGCGCCACCGTCTCGCGGGTGATGAACGGCTCCACCACGGTCAACCCGCAGCTGGCCGAACGGGTCCGCGCCGCCGCCCGCGCGCTGGACTACGAGCCGAGCGTGGCGGCCAGGAGCCTGGCGCTCGGCCGTACCGGCACCATCGCTCTCATCGTCCCCGACCTGGCCAACCCGCTGTTCCAGGGCGTGCTGCGCGGCCTCAGCCAGGCCGCGGGCCAGGCCGGGCGGCGGCTGCTGGTGGCCGAGTCCAACGAGGACCCGCACGAGGAGACCGTGCTGGCGCTGGAGGCGCGGCGCAACTCCGACGGGCTCGTGCTCGCCTCGCCCCGCGCCTCCGACGAGCACCTGGTCGCCCTGTCGGCCAGGCTCGCCCCGTTCGTGCTGCTCTACCGGCACGTGCCCGGTTCGGGCGCGCCGTCGCTGACCGTCGACAACGCCGCCGGCATCAGCGCCATCCTCGCCCACCTCACCGCCCTGGGCCACCGACACCTGGCCTACCTGGCGGGACCGGAGGGCAGCGCCGGCAACGCCGAGCGGCTGGCCACGCTGCGCGCCGCCGCGGCCGCCGATCCCGGCCTGCGGCTGACGGTGCTGGCGTGCGGGTCGATGTTCGACGACGGCCACGCCGCCGCCGGCGCGGTGGCCGCCTGCGGCGCCAGCGCCGTGCTCGCCTTCAACGACATGGTCGCGTCCGGCGCGCTGACGGGGCTGCACGAGCTGGGCGTACGCGTGCCCGCCGACGTTTCGGTCACCGGCTTCGACGACATCGCCTTCGCCCGCTACACCACCCCGCCGCTCACGACCGCGTCCATCCCGAAGAACGAGCTCGGCGCCCAGGCGTGGCAGCGTCTGTGGGCGCTGATGAACGGCGAGGGCGGCGGTTACGACGTGCGCTACCAGCCCCGCCTGCTCATCCGCGACAGCACCGCCCCCCTGCGCCGGGACGCGTAGACCAACCGGACGGGGCGCGCGGGCCCGCCCGATCGTGCGGGGCTCCTTCCGCGACGGCGGCCGCTACCTCGCTATTTCGCGTCGAGGGCCGCGTACTGCGCCACGCCCTCGCCGAACGACCAGTCGATCAGCTCCGACTCGGTGATCGAGACGAACACGTTGCGCGGCTCGGTGCCGGCGTACTCCTCCGCCAGGTCGGCGATCCTGCGGTAGAGGGCCTGCTTCTGCTCGGGCGTGCGCCCCGAGCGCATGGTGACGGAGACGAACACCAGGTCGTCGTCGCGGCGGATGCCGAGGTAGGCGGGGTCGTAGCGGACCAGGCGGTGGGTGCCGTCGTGGCCGTTGAGCACCTGGAACAGGTCGTCCGGCGGGATGCCGAGGGCGTCCACCAGGGCGTCGTGCACGGCCCGGCCCAGGGCCTCCAGCCGCTCGCCGTCCGCGCGGACCGCGTCGATACGGACAAAAGGCATCGGATCATCCTTCCAGTGGTTCGATCAGTGGCTGGTCGCCCGCGAGCAGGTAGCAGGCGACGAACGTGGCCGGCTCGGCGGGCGAGAGGTTGTCGAAGCGGAGCACCGTCGCGCCCGGCGGCTCGAAGAAGGCGCTGCCCGCCCCGAGTTCGCGCGGGGGCTCGCCGTCGAGCTCGAACACGATCCGGCCCTCCGTGACGTGGCCCGCGACGCCGCCGGGATGGGTGTGCCGGCCGCTGGCCTGGCCCGGCGCCAGGGTGACCTGGTGCAGCTCCACCCGCTCGACCGGCTCCGGCCGGCCGGTCACATCGCCCGTCAGCAGGTGCCGGCGGCGAACCTCGCTCATCGTTGCGTTCCCGTCTGTCGTATGTCGGACGTGTGTGGCACAGCGGATGGGACCGACTGCGGCGGCTCAGCGGGACCGCGGTGGCGCGGCGGGGACGAGCAGGCCGAGCGCCCCGTCGATCGCCTGGGCGTACACCTCGGCGTCGGCGGCGGCGCGGGCCAGCACGTAGCCGCCCTGCAGCACCGCGACCAGCGCCGTGGCGGTGGCCGCCGGGTCGGGCGCGGCGGCCAGCTCGCCGCCGGCCTGGGCCTGTGCGAGCACCCCGGCCAGCCGGCCGCGCAGCCAGGAGAACGTCTCCTCGACCGGGCGGCGCAGGGCGGGGTCGGCCATCACGTCGGGATCCTGGGTGAGCCGCCCGACCGGGCAGCCGCGCAGGGCGTCGCGCTCGCGGCGCAGGTAGGTCACGACCCGCTCCAGCGGCGTCCCGCCGCCGGACAGCTCCGCCTCGGCGCGGGCGCGCAGGTCCTCGGCGCTACGGGTGATCGCGGCGAGCGCCAGATCGGGTTTGCCGCGGAAGTGGTGGTACATGCTGCCCTGCCCGGCGCCCGACCGCTCCTGGATCGCCCTGGGCGAGGTGCCCACGTATCCGCGCTCCCACAGGAGCTCCCTGGTGCTCTCGATCAGCCGTTCCCTCATGTCCACGAGCGCCAGCGTACATACTAGTAGGTACAGAGGCAACCGCCGCGGCGGCATCGTCCGGCCGGTTCAGGCGTTGACGACCACCATCTTGCCCCTGGCCTCGTTGGCCTCCATGACGCGATGCGCCTCGCGTACCTCCTCGAAGCCGAAGACCCGCGACGGCCGGGCCTTGAGACGGCCCTGCGCCACCTGCTCGGCGATCTCCTGCAGCGGCACGTCCGACAGCGGGAACCCGGGAGTGCCGAACACGAAGCTCCCGAAGAACGTCAGGTAGACGCCGCTCGCCATCTGCAGCAGCGGGTTGAAGTCGGCGATCGGGTCGAGACCGCCGAGCCAGCCCGCCAGGCAGGCGCGCCCGCCCCGCCGCAGCATGTCGAGGGAGTCGAGAATGGTGCTGTTGCCGACCAGGTCGAGCACCGCGTCCAGCTGCTTGGCCTCGGCGATGTGCCGTGACAGATCCAGTACCTCCCGCTCGGCCCGCTCCGCGCCGAGCTCCTCCAGCAGGGCGAACCGTTCGGGGTTGCGGCTGGTGGCGATCACCCGCGCGCCCGCGTTGACCGCCATGCCGAGCGCGGCCTGCCCGAAGGACGAGGTCGCGCCGCGGATCACGAGCCGCTGCCCCGGCTCGATCTCCAGGTTGCGGAACAGGCAGGTCCAGGCGGTGGCGTACGTCTCCGGGATCGCGGCGAGCTGCTCCCAGGGCAGGTCCGACTCGATGAGCGCCACGTTCGACACCGGCGCCCGCGTCAGCTCGGCGTAGCTGCCGTTGATGGTGCGCCCCAGCCCGCCCATGAGCGCCGCGACCTTCGCCCCGACGGGGAACTCCCCGCCGGGACAGGCCTTCACCAGCCCCACGCACTCGATGCCGCTCACCTTCGCGGCCTCCGCCCACTCCCCCCGGCGCATGTGCATCTCCGCGTGGTTGATGCCGAACGCCTTGATGTCGATGACGACCTGGCCGGCGACCGGCTCAGGGTCGGGCAGTTCGGTGTAGACCAGGCACTCCGGCCCGCCGAATCTCTCGATGACGATGGCACGCATCAGGGTCCCCCAGAGTCTCCGGTCCACGCTACGCCGGGCTTGGAAAGACCCGCGTCAGGCGCCGGTCAAGATCCGGCCCCCGCACGACGACGGACCGGCCCCCCGCGACCGGCCCGTCATCCCTCGGCCACGCTTAGGCGGACACCCGTACCGCGGACCAGAGCGTGTCGATCTCGCGCTGCGCCGCCGCCAGGCTCTCGACGGCCAGCGGGATCAGCCCGGACATCGCCGGAGTCGTCTCGGCCAGCGTCAGCTCGGCCGTGATGAACCGCGGCTCCAGCCCCACCGCGGACAGCCCGTGGGGGAGCCACGGCCCGGCGTGGTCCCAGCCCTCACGCGGCGTCCCCGCCCCGTAGCCGCCGCCGCGGGTGGCCAGGACGATGAAGTCGCGACCGCCGAGCAGCCCCTCCCTGGTCTCGGGATCGAAGGCGAGCCCCGGGGCGATCAGGTGGTCCACCCAGGCCTTGACGGCGCTCGGCGCGCTGTAGTTGTACAGCGGCAGGCCCAGCACGATCGTGTCGGCCCGCTTGACCTCGGCCACCAGCTGCTCGGTCAGCTTCCACGAGACGGCCTGCTCGGCCGTGTGCTGCTCGGCCGGCACCAGCCGGGCCAGGCCGCCCGCCTCGTCGAGGTGCGGCAGCGGGTTGCGGCCCAGGTCGCGGTAGGTGACGGTGCCGCCGGGGTGTGCCGCCCGCCAGACGGCGGCCGCCTGCGCGGTGAGCTTGCGGCTGGTCGAACGCTCGCCCTGGATGCTGGAGTCGATGTGAAGGAGGTGAGACATATCGTTCTTCCTCAATAAATCGTTTGTGACGCACTAATCATTACCACTACATCGACGATCCTGCCAAGCCGGTAGACTCGAGACATGACGTCCCCGCCCGCCGCCGACCAGAGCCAATGCCGTTCCGGCCCCCTGCTCGATCACCTGGCCCGGCGCATCCGCATGCGTTCGGAGTCCGTGCTGGGCCCGCTCGGCCTACGGCCACGTCACCTCGTGACCCTCACCGTCCTGCGCGACGGCGGCGCGTGCACGCAGCAGAATCTGGCCGCCGTGCTCGAGATGGACGGCACCAACGTCGTCGGCCTGCTCAACGACCTCGAGGCGCAGCAGCTCATCGAGCGGCGCCGGGCGCCGCACGACCGCCGCCGTCACGTCGTGCAGCTCACGGAGATCGGCGAGGAACGCCTCGCCTACATCGAGACACAACTCGCCGCGGTCGAGGAGGACGTGCTCGGGAAGCTCGACATCGCGCAGCGTGACGCGCTCTACGCCCTGCTCCAGCAGGCCGTCAGCAACAGCACGATCGTCTGCACGGAGAACGTCGAAGACTGTTGAGCCCGGCCGCCGATGCGCACGCGGCACATCGGCGACCGGGCGTGTTACGTGATCCGGCCCGGCTCAGCAGCGGCCGGGCATGTTACATGGTCCGGCCTGGCTCAGCGGCGGCCGTACTTCTTGTGGACGGCCTGCTTGCTCACCCCGATCGCGTCGGCGATCTGCGCCCACGCCAGCCCGGCCACCCTGGCCCGCCGCACCTGGACCGCCTCCAGGCGCTCGATCTCACGGCGCAGCAACGTCGTGGCGCGCAGCGCCAGCACCGGGTCGTCGTCCTGAGCCTGCCTCACGAGGGTCGCCAGGTCGTTCGTCATGCACTAAAGGTAATCCAGGAGCAGCCGGTTGATCTCATCAGGACGCTCCATGGCCGGCAGATGCCCGGCCCACTCCAGCTCCACCAGCCGCGCGCGGGGCAGCTCGCCGGCCAGGTGGCGGGCGCTGGCCACGAAGTACGGCAGGTCGTGCGCGCCTACCGCCACCAGCGCGGGCACGTCGATCTCCGCCGGCGAGACCTCCCCCTCGACCTGCTCGGGCTCCGGATCGGCGGCCAGCTGCACCTCGAACGCGTGCCGCTGCATCTCCACCACCCGCCCGAACGCCTCAGGCGTCGCCTCCGGCCCGAGCAGGGTGCGGGCGTTCAGCTCGGCCGCCCCCTGGACGTCGCCGAGTTCCAGCAGGCGGTTCTCCTCGCTCCAGTACGCCCGCACGTCGGCCGTGGGCTCCAGCGTGGAGACGGGATTGAGCAGCACCAGCCGGTCGGCCAGCCCGGCCGCGGCCAGTTCCAGCGCGGCCTGGCTCGCGCCCGACGACCCGACCACCGCCGCGCGGTCCACCTTCAGGTCGGCCAGCAGCCGGGTCACGTCACCGGCGTCGCTGTAGGGGCCGTCCGATCGGTACGCGCTGCGTCCGTACCCGCGGAAGTCCACCGTGATCACCCGGAACCGGCCGGACAGCGCCTCCACCTGCGCCTGCCACATGCCCGAGTCGGCCGCTGAGGAGTGCAGCAGCACCACCGGCGTGCCGGAGCCGTGCTCGGCGTGCCAGATCGTCATCGTGACTCCACGGCGAGCCGCACGCCCAGGCCGATCAGCACCGCGCCGGAGATCTGCTCCAGCCGCCGCCGTACCGCGGGCCTGCCGAGCCACGCCTTGGCCCGGTCGACCATCCAGATGAGCAGCCCGTACCAGAGCAGGTCGACCAGCACCCAGACGGCGGCCAGGGTCACCAGCGTCAGCGGCACGTTCTGCCCCGGCGGGACGAACTGCGGCAGGAACGACATCGCGAACACCGCCGCCTTGGGGTTGGCCAGGCACGTCCCGACGCCCGCCAGGTACGGGGCTCGCAGGCCTGGCACGACCGCCCCGTCCTGCGGCGGCGCGCCCTTGCGCGCGTGCCAGAGCGCCTGGGCGCCCATCACCACCAGCACGACGGCGCCCACGACGCGCATCACGTCATAGGCGACCTGCGAGGCCACCAGCAGCGCGGACAGCCCGAACGCCGCGGCCAGCCCCCACAGCAGGATGCCCGTCTCGTTGCCCAGGGTGGCCGCCAGGCCGGACCCGCGGCCGGCGCGCAGCGTCTGGCGCAGGATGATCGCTGTGCTGACTCCTGGGACCATGGCCACCAGGACGCACGCTCCTATGAAAGCGACAATGTACATGGCAGGATGCTCGCAGACCGGGCATCCAAATATCGCCCGCTTTATCACCGCTCTGGCGCCGCCCGCTCGCCGCCATGACGCGCGCCATCGCGCCTGTCCGGTCAGTCGTCACCTGCGCCCGGTCGATCGTGCGTCATCCGTACATCTTGTGCAGTTCCGCCACCGCCTCGCACATCAGCGCGCGCAGCTCCGGCGGCCCGAGCACCTCGACGTCGGCCCCCATCCGCAGCAGTTGCCAGCGCGCGTGCGTCAGCGACTCGACGGGCAGCGTGAGCGTCAGCCAGCCCTCGGGATCGGGCTCGCCCGCCGCGGCCAGCGCCGCGCCGACCACGTCGGAGCCCATCGTGTACGCCAGCAGGTCGCCGCGGCCGGGCGCGAGCCGGATGACGGCCTCCGCGGTGTACATCCGCTCCCGGAACTCCTTGGCGTATTCCTGCCAGAACGTCCCCAGATCGAACCCCGCGGGCGGGGCGAAGTGGCCCGGCACCGTCTCCAGCGTCAGGATCCGCGCCACCCGGTACGTGCGAGGGCTGCCGTCCGGCGGCGCGGCCACCATGTACCACGACCCGCCCTTGAGCACCAGCCCGTACGGGTGCACCAGCCGCTCGACCTCCTGCCGGCCCCAGCGACGGTAGGTCATGCGCAGCGGCCGCCGCTCCCACACCGCCTCGGCCACCTCGCTCAGATGCGGCACGTCGTCGGCCGAGCGATACCAGCTCGGCACGTCCAGCAGGAACCGCTCGCGCATCCGCGAGGCGTACGAGCGCGGCTCGGGCGGCAGCGCGGCCAGCAGCTTCAGCTCGGCGGTGGCGGCCACGTCGGCCAGCCCCAGCTCGGCCGCCGGCCCGGGCAACCCCGCGAGGAACAGCGACGAGGCCTCCTCCGCCGTCAGCCCGGTCAGGCGGGTGCGGTAGCCGTCGAGCAACTGGTAGCCGCCCGCCGGCCCCCGGTCCGCGTAGACCGGCACGCCGGCCGCCGACAGCGCCTCGACGTCGCGGTAGACCGTGCGGACCGACACCTCCAGCTCGGCGGCCAGCTCGGGCGCGGTCATGCGGCCCCGCGTCTGCAGGAGGAGGAGCAGCGAGAGCAGGCGGCTGGCACGCATGCGCCCATTGTATTGCGCACATGAACCGTGTTTGTATGAACGTATGGAACGTTTGCGAGCCATCATGGACGCCCTGCGCACCCACGACAGCGTCTCGGTCGCCGAGCTGGCCGCCGAGCACGGCGTGTCGGAGATGACCATCAGGCGCGACCTGGACGAGCTGGCCCAGCAGGGCGTGGTGCGCCGGGTCAGGGGCGGAGCGCTGTCGCTGCTGCTGCGCGGCGAGGAGCCGCCGTTCGGCGTGCGCGAACGGGAGGCGGCGGAGGCCAAGCGGCTCATCGGCGCGGAGGTGGCCGCCCTGATCGCCGACGGCGAGGCGGTGGTGCTGGACGGCGGCACGACCGCGCTGGAGGTGGCCCGCGCGCTGCACGACCGCCGCCTGACCGTGCTGCCGCTGGCCCTGCAGTCGGTGGCGCTGCTGGCCACGGCGCCGCGGGTGCGCCTGGTGCTGCCCGGCGGCGAGGTGCGCCACGGCGAGCTGAACGTCATGGGGCCGCTGACCGAGACCTCCCTGCGGGCGCTGCGGTTCGACACGGCGGTGATCGGCTGCTGCGGGCTGTCGGCCGAGCACGGGCTGACCGCGCACGACCTGCCGGAGGTGGCGGTCAAGCAGGCGGCCATCGCCGCGGCACGGCGGGTGATCGTGGCCTGCGACTCGGGCAAGTTCACGCGCACGGCCTTCGGCGCGGTGTGCCCGATCTCGCGGCTGGACGTGGTGGTCACCGATCCGGGCATCCCCCGTGAGGAGCGCGAGGCGCTGGTCGCGGCCGGGGTGACGGTCAGGGTGGCGGCCGGGTGAGGCGAGGGCTCGTACGGGAGCGTACGGCGGTCTACCTGCTGTTCTTCCTGGCCGGCACGGCCATGGGCACCTGGACGGCCCGCATTCCCGCCGTCAAGGGACATCTCGGGCTGAGCGACGGCCAGTTCAGCCTCGCCCTGCTGGCCATCGCCGCCGGGGCGATGGCGGGGATGACGGCGATCGGCCCGCTGGTGGACCGCCGCGGCAGCGCCGGCGTCATGATCCCGGCCGCTCTCCTGCAGGGCCTCGTGCTCGTCCCGCCCGCCCACGTCCCCAACCTGGGCGCGCTGGCGGGGGCGCTGCTGGCGTTCGGGGCCGTGCACGGGATGCTCGACGTGGCCATGAACGCCAACGCCGTGGAGGTCGAGCGGGCCCACGGGCGGCCGATCATGTCGTCGTTCCACGCGGTCTACAGCATCGGCGGCTTCGCCGGGGCCACGGCGGGCGGCGTGTTCGCGCACCTGGACGTGTCACCGGGGGCCACGTTCCTGTCGGTGGGCGTGGTGCTGGTGCTGCTCGCCCTGTGGGCCGGCCGCTGGGCCCTGCGCCCGGTGCCCGCCCCCGCCCAGGACGCGGGCACGCCGGCCGGGCGGCCCAAGGGGATCGTGTTCCTCGGCGTGCTGGCGTTCTGCTGCCTGGTCGGCGAGGGGGCCTCGGCCGACTGGAGCTCGGTCTACCTGCGCGAGGACCTGGCCGCCTCACCGGGGTTCGCCGCCGCCGGCTACGCCGCGTTCTCGATCATGATGACGGCGGGACGGCTGGCGGGCGACCGGCTCGCGGCCCGGTTCGGCCCGGTGCCGCTGGTGCGCTGCTGCGGCCTGCTGGCCGCCGCGGGGCTCGGGCTGGCGCTGCTGGGCGGGCATCCGGTGGCGGGGGTGATCGGGTTCGGCGCCTTCGGGGCGGGGCTGTCGTGCATCGTGCCGCAGGTGTTCTCGGCCGCCGGGCACCGCGACCCGGCCTTCGCCGGCCGGGCGCTGGCGCGGGTGGCCTCGATCGGGTATCTCGGCATGCTGTCGGGGCCGGTGCTCATCGGGGCCGCGGCCCAGCTGGCCGGCCTCCCCCTCGCCCTGGGCATCCCCGCCCTGCTGGCCGCCTTCGTCGCCCTCACCGCCACGGCCCTGCGCCGCCGGCACGACCAGGACGCCTAACGGGTCGCCGCGCCGGAGGAACCCCGGCCGGGGCGCCTGAACGGTCGCCGCGCCGGGGGAACGGGCGCGGCCGTAACGGGGCATCAGCGCGAGGCGTACTCCTCGCGGGCGGAGGCGACCTGCGGCATCCGTTCCTCCACCCACTCGATCAGCGGGATCAGCCGCTCGGCGGCCTCGCGTCCGAGCGGGGTGAGGCTGTACTCGACCCGGGGCGGGATCGAGGGCTCGGCCACGCGCAGCACCATGCCGTCGCGTTCGAGGGCGTGCAGCGTCTGGGACAGCATCTTCTCGCTCACCCCGTCGACGCGGCGGCGCAGCGCGTTGAAGCGGTAGGGCCCCTCGTGCAGGGCCACCAGCGCCAGGATGGCCCAGCGGCCGGTGAGCGTCTCCAGCACCGTGCGCGAGGTGCATCGGCGCGAGAAGACGTCGGCCACCAGCTGATCGAACTCTTCCATGCGACCAGCTTACGCTCAGCATGTACTTTCTGATAGAAAGCACTAACCAATCGAAAGTACTGAGGGAGAGTAACCATGATCGTGGTAACCGGAGCCGGCGGGCACCTGGGCAGGCTGGTGATCGGGGAACTCGCCGCACGGGTGCCCGCCGCGCGGATCGTCGCCGCCGCGCGCACCCCCGACAAGGCCGCCGGCCTGGGCGTCGAGGTACGCCAGGCCGACTACGACCGGCCCGAGACGATCGAGACGGCCCTGCGGGACGCCACCAAGGTGCTGCTCATCTCCGGGATCGAGCCCCAGCGGGCCCGCCAGCACGCCACGGTCGTGGACGCCGCCAAACGGGCCGGGGCCACGCTCGTCTACACCAGCGCGCCCAAGGCCGACACCACCGAGGCCGCGCTGGCCGCCGACCACAAGACGACGGAGGCGTACATCAAGGCGTCGGGGGTGACGTACACGATCCTGCGCAACAATTGGTACCACGAGAACTACGAGCGGGCGATCGTCACGGCACCGCAGCTCGGCGCCGTCTTCGGCGCCGCCGGGGACGGCCGGATCGCCTCCGCCTCCCGCGCCGACTACGCCGCCGCCACGGCCGCCGTGCTGGCCGGCGAGGGGCATGAGGGCAAGGTGTACGAGCTGGGCGGCGACACCGCGTGGAGCCTCGCCGAGCTGGCCGCCGAGATCTCCCGGGCCAGCGGCAAGGAGGTCGCCTACCGGGACCTGCCCGAGGACGAGTACGCGCGCGTCCTGGCCGGCGCCGGCCTGCCGGCCCCGATGGCGGGGATCATGGCCGACGTGGACGTCAACATCGGCCGCGGCTGGCTCGCCGACACCCCGGGCACGCTGCACGAGATCGCCGGCCGCCGCCCCCAGCCGATCGGCGACTACGTCCGCTCGTTGCTACCCGCCTGACCGCGCGCACCGGTGAGGGGCGCCCACCCGCCCCTCATCAACCGGCCCGCCACCAGTCGTTTCGGCCGTCCACGATCACCCGACCATGCCCAGACGACACGACCCCGCATCCACCCTCGCCCGGCCGTCACCGGAGGACGCGCTCACACCCCCGCTCTTCGGCCGGCCTGGCCGTGATGAGACGACGCCGCTCACGGAGTCGGCCTCTCGCCTTCCGCTCGCCTGTCCGCACGTCTACGGCCGGGAGGCACGGTTCGACCTACGCCACCGCCAGACCCGGCGGCCCCATCTCGCAGAGGCGTCGGTCGTGGCCGCTCACGACCCGAACTGCTGCCACCCCAGCCGAACCACCATGGCCACTACCACGCACAGCAGGACGATCCGTACGAACGAGGTGCCGCGCCGGAGCGCCATCCGCGCCCCGAACTGGGCCCCGGCCACGTTGCAGACGGCCATCCCCAGCCCGAGCGCCCAGTTCACATGCCCCTGCGAGGCGAACACCGCCAGCGCACCGACATTCGTCCCGATATTGATAATCTTGGCGGAGGCCGACGCCGACACGAAGTCCAGCCCGAGGATGGTGGTGAAGGCGATGATCAGGAACGTTCCCGTACCCGGCCCCATGATCCCGTCGTAGAACGCGATCCCCACCCCCGCCGTCGCCACGGCCGCGATCACCCTGGCGTTGGTACGCAGGTGCGGCACCGGCACCGCCCCGAACCCAGGACGCAGCGTCACGAACGCGGCCACCCCGAGCAGCACCACCATGACGGCCGGCCGCAGCACCTCGGTCGAGATCGACGCCGCGGCCCACGCCCCCAGCCCCGCGCTCACCACGGCCAGGCCGACACCCGGCAGCGCCACCTGCCGGTCGACCTTGGTGGAACGGGCGTAGGCGACGGCCGCCGACGCCGTCCCGAAGACGGACGACAGTTTGTTGGTGGCCATCGCCTCGACCGTCGGCATTCCGGTGATCAGGATGGCGGGCAGTTGCAACAGCCCGCCACCGCCCACGACGGCGTCGACCCACCCGGCTCCCGCGGCTGCCGCCAGCAACACGAGGATCTGCTCCAGCGGCACGCCACTCCCCCGATTTCCCCCAAGAAACGTGCAAGAGTGTACAAGTCGCACTCTGAACGCAATTACTCCCCTCCCCCGCAGGCTGAGCACGGTACGACACCAGCGAGCGGAGCGGGCGAACCCGGGATCGGCGGGCAGCGCCGCGCGCAGAGCAGTGCACCGTTGGTCCCGGTGAAGGTCCCGGTGAATGTCCCGTGGTCCGGTGAGCGGGTGGGCCGAGGTGAACGGGTGAGCCACCGCTGCCAGCACGCCGAGGTCGCGGACAAACCAACGTCGTAGGCGAGCCACCGTCACGGACGAGCCGACGTCGCGGAGGAGCCACCGTCAGGGCGCGCTTTCTGGAGGCGTAGACGTCATCCACCAGCCCATACGCACGCGCCTGCTCCGCCGTGAAGATGCGATCCCGCTCAATGTCCTTCCTGATGTCCAGAACCTCCCGCCCCGTGTGCCGGGCGAGGATCTCCTCCTGCTGGTCGCGCATCCGCAGGATCTCCCTGGCGTGGATCTCCAGGTCGCTCCCCTGCCCGCGCCCGCCCTCCGTGTGGGGCTGGTGCAGCAGGACGCGGGCGTGCGGGAGCGCGGCTCGCCTGCAGGGCGAGCCCGCCGCCAGCAGCACGGCCGCCGCCGAGGAGGCCTCGCCGACGCAGACCGCGTGGATCTCCGGCCGGACGAACTGCATCGTGTCGTAGATGGCCGTCATCGAGGTCAACATTCGACCGACGTCGTGGTCTTGGGGGCTGAGGACCGTCTTGATAGCGAAGGGCTGTGGCAAGGCATACTCGATGACGGTGTTCCAGCAGCACCGCTCGCCGAGCCCGGAGGTGCGCAGCGCCTGGGGATGGTCGATCACGTTCTGCGGCAGTTCCGCCCACGTCTGCGGTCGCAGGAACGTTCTCACGGCAGGAGGTGGGCCTCGTGCCGCGAATGGATGAGGTATGCCGCCGACGATGAGTCTGGCCCGCTGCATGCGATCAACGGCCACCTGCTGCGTCGTGTGTCCACCGTCGTCACCGCTCACGCCCAGCCTGCTGGTTGCCGGCATGGTGGCCGCCTCCGTCATGCGCGCCCACAGAGCGGGCGACCGGCAGTGGCCAGCTGGAACTCCTTGTCTCCATCATCCGGTATTCAAGGTGTCCACACCCGGGAGCAGGGCCCGACCGCGGAGGCCGATGCTCATTGCCCGAGGCCCTCGCGAAGGCGACAGATCCTTGCCCGGACGCTGCCGGTCGAAAGGAGTCGCTGGGCCACGATGTGTCCCGAGCCGCCGCCGAGACCGGCGCCCGGATGGGTGAAGGCGCCGATGTGCCAGAGTCCGCCAACGCCCGTCCGGTGGCCGGTCCCGGTGCCGGGACGCCACAAGACGCTCTGGTCGAGTTCGGCGGCGCCGCCATACGGGTCACCGGCGACCGCATTCGGGTTCGCGGCGAGCAGGGCGGGCGGCGGCAGGGCGACGCTGCCGCGGATACTGTCGCGAAGACCGGGGGCGAATTGTGCGATCCGGTCGATCACCCGATCGACGTATGCCGCCACGACCTCCTCGCTCCAGCCATCGGCCACGTCGATCTCGCCCGCGGCGTCGCCGCGGGGAACGAACGGCAGTTCCTGGAGCTGAATCCACAGCGTGCCGGCGCCCTCCGGCGCGCGGCTGGGGTCGAGAACCGTCTGCTGTCCCACGACGACCGTAGGCGCAGCGGGCAACAACCCGGCCTCGGCCTGGGCACAGGCGATGCCGGTGCTGTCGGCGCCGTTCGAGACGTGCACCAGTGGCACCGGGTCCAGGCCGGCATCGCTCCACCACAGCCGCTCATCGAGGGCGAGGTGGATCTGCATGGCGGCCCGGCCCGGCCGGTGCAGCCGCGCCGCGCGCCGCCCCTTCTCGGTTGCGGCGCCACGGCCCAGCAACCGGTCGTAGAGATCGCCGGTCGAGGTCGAGGCCAGTACCGCCTTTCGGGCGGCGATACGCCGGCCGCCGGCGTGGACGGCGACCGCACGGCCGCCAGCGACCTCGATACGCTCGGCGACGACACCCAGACGGACCTCGACGCCCCGGTCAGCGAGCAGGCGCTCGAAGGCCGCGATGAACTGCCGCGCTCCGCCCTTCACCACCGGAAGGCCGACGCGGTGTACGGTGGCCGCCATCACCGGCAGCATCAGGCCGCCACAGGCGTGATCGGGGCCGAGCCCGGCATGCAGCAGCCACGGTGTCCAGAGTTGGTCGGCCTCCCATCCGGTGAAGCGCTCGCGTACGAAGCCGCGGCCGCTCTGCACGGCGACCCGAGCCAGCTCCATCGCTCCGCTCACGCCCAGGCCCCGCAGCGCGGACGCGCCAAGCCGCGCGACGTCCCGGGCGCGCAACTCCGAGCCGAGTACTCCGAACACGACGCCCGCACGCCGGTCGAGCTCATCGAGCATGGCGAGATACGCCGCCTGATCGGCGGAGTGGGCCAGACGGGCGACGGTCGCCTCTGGGGCCCGGTTGGCAAAGACGACGCCGCGCTCGGAGATCGACGCGGTCACGGCGCCATCCGTGTTGGCGTACTCCAGGCCGCGCTCGTGGAGCGCCGCGCCGAGCTCGGCGTATGCGCCGCCTCCGACGAACAGCGGATGCCACGACGAGAAGGTATCGTGCACGTGCCCGGGGATGGTGAGCTGCTCAGAGTCGATGAACCCGCCGAGACGGTCGCGCGTTTCGAGCAGCACCAATGTCCATCCCGCGCCCGCGAGCTCGGCCGCGGCCACCAGGCCGTTGATGCCCGCTCCGATCACTACAGCATCGGCTTCGTCGCGCACCGTTCACCCCCGAGCCGCCATCGTTCGACCACATCCGGCGAAGGCTCCACCCGCGCGACGCGGACACGGGGCTTTTGCCTGCTGAACCCTGCGCTCCGCCTGGACCTGTCACCGGTGCCACGGTCGGGCGGCCCGAGCGGTGTCATCGCCTCGAGTGCCCGGCACGCCACCGACACGCCGGCCCAGCTGTCCGAAGCACTTCGGGCGATTGTTGGAGACAGGAACGCTGCAAAGCCGGATGGGGCGGCGGCGGCCGCGTCCGGCTGTTGCGTCACTTGCCCACGGTGGCTGCGTGGCCTGTGCGACCAGACGATCCTTGCTGTCCCAGGGGGCGCGGTCTCGTCCATCCGCCAGCCCGGAAGGCCCAGGCCGAAGTTGACCGACAGTACGGGCCGAGGGCTGGGCGTTCTTGCTCCGAGGGAGCCATACCCGCGCCGGCCCCGACCACCCGGAGCCCGGTACGCTACAGCCGCTCCAGCGTGATCAACGCCTCGATGCGGACGGCACCGCCCTGAGACAGGCGGACCCGCACCTGGGTGGCGTTCCGCCCGGCCCGCAGCGGCTCGACGTGGATCTCGGCGGGACGTGGACCGGCCGCCGAGACGAAGGGCCCACGCACCGCTGCTCGGATGCGGGTGCTCCCCGACAGCGCCCTCACCGGCCATGCGGCTCATCACCGCGAGCAGGTAGCCGCCGTGCACCTGGCCACCCACGCTCCGCAGTGGGCGCAGATCCGTCTCGTAGACGTCTCCACGCCGCAGGATCGCCATCGCTTCCTGGAATGTGCCCATCTGTGTTCCAAGCCCGTCGTCGCGGGAGCGGGAGATGGTCCATGGCTCGGACCACTTGGGCATCCCAGTCAACCGCGTCGAATGCAGATTCAGTCCTACGACGGCGGCACTATTGGCCCTTCTTCTCGCAATGCCGTGATGCCGTACGTCAAGTAATAGTTTCGGGTTCGAGTTGTCTGGCGCGGCTTGGCACCCTGCTCAAGCGCGTGCCGAAGCGCGGGGACGCTTCCCCGGCACCACATTCGTCGATCTATTGGTACGGTGCGGCCGCGGTTGCGGTAGTCGCTGGGGCGTAGTGCAGGTCGCGGCGCAGCGCGTGCAGGCTCCTGCGGAAGGCCGGGTCCGACAGGTATTTGGCCAGGTGCACGGTCCTGCGCAGGATGCCCCACTCCTTCAGCGCGGCGGCCAGGGTGTGCTGCCGCGAGGCGGCCGACCACTTGCCGACGATCAGCGAGGCGGTGGCCTGGCCGTACTTCAGCGACCCGGCCATCCGCATGCCGATCCGCTCGCGTAGCATCCCGCCCACCTCATCGTCGGGGATCGCCGGGTCAGCCGGCACCGGCAGGATCATCTCCATCACCAGTTGCCGGGCCTCGCCCTTCGTGGCCCGCTCGACCAGCGCCTCGTCCGTCTTGGACTTCGTCCGCGACTCCCGTGCGCTGACGGCCTGGTCGAACAGGGCCACCACCTCATCGAGCTGGTCGACCACGGCCTGGGCGACGAACGCCGGCAGGATCGGGAACTTACGCTCCTTGCGCCGCTCCAGCCCCTGGTTGGTCGAACGGCGCGCGACCTGGGCCAGGAACCGGCGCCGCTCGTTCGGCAGCACCGACACATCCATCTGGCGGGCGTCGATCGCGCGCAACCAGGTCAGCTTGTCGATCGCGGTCTTCACCCGAGGTCGCCGACGCGTCCCGGGCCGGGCTGACCAGCCACTCCAGCCGGGTCATCCCCAGCCCCGCATCCACCACCGGCATCCGCTCCAGATCAGCGCACACCTCCGCCGCCAGCAGATGCCCCACCAGCTGCGAGGTCAGATCGGAGGCCCCCTTGCGGCCCATGCCGACCATCTTGGCCAGGATGAACACGCCGGGCCGGATCACCTTGGCCGCCATCAGATACTCGCGCGCCAGGTCGAACAACAGCGTCGGCGAGTCGTGCTCCATCGCCCGGTCCAGCAGGAACTGCTCCAGTTCCTTCATCGCCTGGCTGCCCGCCGCAGCGGTCTGCCACTCCAGATACTTGGCGACCAGGCCCAGATCGTCCGAGCGGGTCTGATCGCGCTTGCCGTACAGCCGCAGCGCCACCGGCGCCACGCCCAGCCGATCGACAGGGCGCCGCCGGGACTCACGAACGCCGCGTCAGCCGCCGTCGGCGTGAAATACCGGATCACCTCATCTGCGCCGATCTCCGGGAACGAGCGCAGATGGCGTGAAGATCCGAACTCCGTACAGGCTCCAGGAGCGCTGGGTGGGGTGGGTGGTCATCATCGACGGGGTGGGCTGTGACTGGTTCAGACGCGGGGCAGTTGTACGGCGATGATGGCGATGTCGTCCCTGCGCGCGACCGGCATCATCGGCATCCGGCTGAGCAGTTCGTCGCAAAGAGCCTCCAGGGACGCGCCGGCCATGGAGGCGGCGGCGCGGCGCAGGCATTCCAGCCCCGCATCAAGGTGCCCTCCTGGCACTTCCACGAGGCCGTCGGTGTAGAGCAGCAGCGTGCTGCCCGGCCGCAGCGTCGCGACGGTGCTGGTACGCGGCATGTCGTACCCCACACCCAGGATGGGATTGACGGCGTCTTCGAGGTAACGCGCCTCACCGTCTTGGGTGACGAGCAGAGGTGGCGGGTGGCCGGCCACAGAGTAGTGGAGCTGCCACTCGCGATTGCCCTGGTATTCCAGCCGGGCGAGGATGCAAGTGCCGGTGTCTTCGGGGTAGAGGATCTCGGTGGCGACGTTCAGGCGCCGCAGGATGTCCCCGGGAGGCTCCCTCCGGTCGATCGC
Source organism: Nonomuraea phyllanthi (assembly GCF_006334985.2). Taxonomy (GTDB): domain Bacteria; phylum Actinomycetota; class Actinomycetes; order Streptosporangiales; family Streptosporangiaceae; genus Nonomuraea; species Nonomuraea phyllanthi. The sequence continues at coordinate 253,687 of NZ_VDLX02000005.1, read as the reverse complement.
CAGACCCCTGAGCGCGTTACGCATCTGGCTCATGGTGACGGCGGCCGTCAGGTCGTGCCCCGCCACGTCACCGATGGTCAGGACCATGGACCCGTCCGGCAGCACGAACGAGTCGTACCAGTCGCCGCCGACCTCCTCCGCGGTCGCGCTCGGCCGGTACCGGGCCGTGACCTCCAGGCCGGGCACGTCCGGCGGATCCGGCAACAGGCAATTCTGCAGCGCCAGCGCGATGCGCTGGGTCCGTTGGAACTGCATCGCGTTCCTGAGATGGTCATGCGCGTGATCCAGCATCCGGCCCAGCAGATCGACCTCCGCCTTGCCGAGCGGTTCGCGCTCGCCACACGCGCCGGCGACCAGCATCGCCGCCACCTCACCGTCCACGATCACCGGCACCAGCGCGACGCTGTTGACGTCCGCGAGACGCAACCAATCCTCGACGTTCGGTGGCGTGATGCCCGGTGGCGGCTGCTTCCCGGGAAAGACGTGGAGGCTCGGCCGGCGGCTCCTGATCGCCTTGGCGAACGCACTCGCAGGACTGAACACCTGTCGGCCGGTCGACATCGGCTCGTCTGGTACGAGGCTGACCAGGCGCTCGCCGACCACGGGCCGCGGAATGGACTGGTCCTCGAGCCCCGGCAGCAGGTAGATGCTGCACCCGTCGGCCAGATTGGGCACGATCACCTCGGCCAGTGCGCGCAGCACCTCGTCCAGATCCGCGAGATTGGCGGTCGCCGCGGCGACCTGGTCAAGCAGCAGCCTGTGTTGTTCCTCCTGCCACTCCTGCTCGATGTCGGCGATGGTGCCAACCCACTCGACTATCGCGCCGTCCTCGACGATCGGCAGGGCACGCACGCGGACATGCCGGTAGGCGCCGTCCGGCGTCCGTACGCGGTGTACCTTATCCAGGTTACGCTTCCGTTCCACCGCTCCGGCCCATCTCTCCTTGGCCGATTCCCGGTCATCCGGGTGCACGGCGTTCAGCCAGCCGTCGCCCCGGTGCTCCTCCCATGACTGGCCGGTCAGCTGCTGCCAGCCGGCTATCGGCTCGCTCACTGCGCCCATGGGGTCGGCCACCCAGACCGCCTGTGTCTGCAGCTGTACCAAGCTCTGATAGCGCTGCAGCAACCTCTCCTGGTCCCCGGCGACGGAGCCGGTCGGCCGCCCGGCGGCGACGCGGTCGGTGACCTCGACGGCCACGACCAGCAGACCCTCCCCGTCTTCCCGCATGATCTTCAACATGCTCAGGGAAGCGAAACGCAGGCGTCCTTGCTCGTCGTATTTGAAGGGGATCGCCTCGACCGTCGTAGCATCACCTGTTTCCAGCACCCGGTCGAACGGCGCGAAATCGTCCTCCAGACATACGTCACTCAACGCCTCCTGAATCGGCACTCCGAGCTCGAGTTGGCCAACCATCTCCTGGCAGGCGCGGTTGGTGTAGAGCAGCCGGTGATCCGAGCCGCCGGTCAACAACACGCCGACGGGCAGTACATCAAGGGCGTTGGGGTCTAGGCGCAAAAACATTGTCTTCCGCAACCTCCACATGTCGCGCTTTCGTCCAGTTAGGCTACGTTCACTGAATAAACAGCCAGTAAGATCCTTGTTCATGCTTGAATGAGGAATTGCTCACCGAGCTCCTTCGTACTACGGCGCTGGCATCGGGTCCGGGACGGCGCGTAGCGCGGCCGCTTGGTACAGGGCCTGATCCGGATGGGCGCGGTGCTGGTTGTAGAACCGCCCGTACTCACGCAGAGCGCACCGCAGGCGATGTTCGTTCCACAGCAGGCAGCGGTCGAGCAGCTCGCGGCGGAACAACTGCACCCACCGCTCCATGACCGCGTTCATGCGCGACACCCGGATCCCGGTGAGCACGGTCCGTATGCCGGGCCTCGGCCAGGATCTCGTCCATGAGGGCGGGGAACTTCCCGTCTTGGTCCCGGATCAAGTAGCGAGTCTGGCAGCCGGTCTCCTTCAGGTCCGTCACGAGGTTCCTCATCGCCTGGATGACCCAGCTCGCGGTCGGGTGTGAGGCGGTGCCCAGCACGCGGAAGCGCCGGGTGGTGCGGTCGATGGCGGCCAAGATGTACTGGCGCTGCCCGTGAGGGGGGCGGTCTCAGAGGATCCCCCACACGGTTGAGGACGCGACTTTGATGCCCAGCATGGCCAGTTCGCCGTGCACGCGCCGATATCCCCAGGACGGTTCTCCCGGACCAGGCGCAGGATGAGAACTCGGATGGAGCGGACCCGTGGGCAGGCGCCCTGGCCGCTTCGGCCGGCACATACGGGCATGACGCCGTCTCATCAGAGCGCGGTTCGCGAATCTATGCCCGTGATGTCGCTGTGATCGTATGGATTTGTAGCGTTACCGCCGGCTGATGGGGCCGGATGTGCTGGGATGGCCGCGCGACTGAGCGCAAGCCATACCCGAGCGACTTATCCGACGCGCAGTGGGCGTTGATCCAATGCCGTTCAGAACTCCTGACAGAATGATCTCGGGATGGGTATTGATCTTCTGTTCCGTAGGTTGATCACCGTTGTTCGGCGCAGGCTCGGTCACGGCTTTGCGACGCGTGACGGCCGGTTTGGACGTGGGTGAGTGCTCGGGCGGAGGCTTCGAGGATGTCGCCCAGAGCGGTGCGGGCTCGGGTGAGGTCGGCTATGCGGGAGTCCAGCTCGGCGTACTGGGTTCTGAGGTGGTCGAGAACGCAGGCCTGGAGCTCGGTGCCGTTGCCGACGAAGCAGGGCATGAGCTCGCGGATGACCTTGGTAGGAAGCCCTGCGGCGAGCAGGGTACGGATGCGGGCGACGGTGGCAGGGGCCTCGGGATCGTAATGGCGGTGGCCGCCTTCGCTGCGGTGGGAGGTGAGCAGCCCCTGGGCCTCGTAGTAGCGAAGGAGACGTACGGCCACGCCTGTTTCGCGGGACAACTCCCCGATCTTCATGTGACCCACCTCATAGGTCAGCGGCTTGAATCTGACATATATGTCACATCTTAACGTTGATCACATGACGACGACTTCGACTGCACCAGCGCCCGTTTCGCTCTACGGATTCCTGACCCCCAAGCCCGGACACGCCGACGAGTTCAGGAAGCTCCTGATGGACCTCGTCGAGCCGTCTCGAGGGCACGAGGGCAACCTTCAATACCACCTCCACGAGCAGGAGGACGGCCGATTCTTCCTCTATGAGGTCTGGCGTTCGCAGAAGGACCTCGACCGGCACAACGCGACCCCACTGCTGCGCGCCTTCATGGACGAACTGCCCGCGCACATCGAAGGAGCGCCCGAGGCCTACTTTGGCGCGATGAGGAGTCCCTATCCGGCCATCGTGGCCTGACCGAGCTCGCGACAGACTCGAAGAGTTCCTGACGGAGTCAGAGTTCGGCCAGTCGGCGCCAGCAGATGATGCCGCAGGCCAGGCTGAGAAGGGCTTCGTGGATGTCGTCGCGGATCTCCCAGTGGATGCGCAGTCGGCGGAACCAGTCCAACAGCGCGAAGCTCTGCTCGACCACCCACCGATGCATGCCCAGTCTCGAACCGTGCTCGACGCCACGCCGGGCGATGACCGGAGTGATCCCGGCAGTTCGGACCTTCTTGCGGTACTTGTCGTGGTCGTAGCCGCGGTCGGCATAGATCGCATCCGGCCGTCGGTGTGGTCGTCCTCGCCGGCCGCGTACCGGCGGGATGGCCTCGATCAGAGGCATGAGCTGGGTGACGTCGTTACGGTTCCCGCCGGTCAGCGACACCATCAGCGGAATGCCGTGCCCTTCGGTGATCAGACGATGTTTCGAGCCTGTTCGGGCACGATCCACGGTGGCTGCTCGCCATTCCTCACGCGCTGATCAACCCGCGGACGATCACCGTTATTCCTAGATCATTTTGTTAGGACTTATTGGATAAGTATGATCACGGCGTTCGGGTGGCCCGGTGCGTGGGCGAGAGCGCGACGGTCGGCGGCCCCGCGTACCGGATCCCCTTGTCGGAAGGGCGGCGTTCACGGTAGCTGCTGCGGCGCGAGCGTTGACGGCTCGCGGATAGGAGCGGTGCCGACGGCACGGGTTGACGTTCCGTCGGTGTGCGACCTCATGGAGGGCGCGCGTCCAGGACGCGTGAGGTGGCTCAGGGGGAAAAGCCGCGCAGTCGGTGACCGAGCGACGCACGATGCCGACGGTGCCCAGGAACGTGATCCGGTCGAGGATCGATCCCGGCAGCGGTGGCGGCGGTACAGATCAGCGTGCATAACGCCCAGTGCGTCAGCAGGTAGGCCCAGATCTCCTGATAAGCCAGCTCTGGGGTAGAGAAGACCGACCCGCGGCCCTGGACGAGGGGATCAGGCCGCGACGCTTGGATCAGCACAGCCACCCGGACCACGGTGTGATGAGGCAGCGGCACCCGTAACCGGTAAGGCCACAACGAGGCTGCCATGGGGGATCGGATCATGTTCGACTGCACCTACCGCTACTGACCCGCATCATCAGGTTGGAAAGGCTCAATGAACTGCATCGTGTCGTAGAGGGCCATCCCGGCGGTCACCGATCCGCCCGGCGAATTGATGTAAAGCGTTATGTCGCGCTTGGGGTCTTCGGCCGCCGGCAAGAGGAGCTTTCCGCAGAGCCGGTTGCAAATGTCGTCGTCGACCTCCTGGCCCAGGACGAGGATGCGCTCCTTCAGCAGGCGCTGACTGAGCTGGTCAGGCCAGGGTACGCGCTGGGTCTCCGTCATGTCCGGCCGCCTTTCCGTGCTGGTTGTTTCTGGGAAAACGCTGGACCCGGCCGGCCGGAATTCTGGAATCATTTCGCTGGCGGCGCATTACTCTAAGGGCGCATTCCACCGGGAGCGAATAACCAACATACAATCGCCGATGTGAGGAAGAACCTGCCCCGCCGGTGGGCGTGCCTCGTCCTGGGCGGCGCGCTGCTGATGCCGTACATGATGACCGGGGTGGTCGTCACGGCCCAGTGGCAGGGACAGCAGGCCAACCTGCTGCTGCCCGTGCAGCTCGGGGTGTTCGTGGCGGTCCTGCCGGTGGTGGCCGTGACGGGGCTGTTCCTGCCCGTACGCGCGCTGGAGGTGAACGCGGCGCAGGGCCTGCTCGGAGCGCACGTCGAGACGCCGCCCCGGCAGGCGGGCCGCTCCTGGCAGGAACGCCGCCGCACCGCCGCCTGGTTCACCCTGCACCTGGCGGTCGGCGGCGTGGTCAGCGGCTGCACGCTGGCGATCGTGCCGTTCACGGCGGTCACGCTCGCGCTCCCGTTCATCGGCCGGGCGACGCCGATCCTCGGCACCACGGTGGAGCCGGGCTGGCCGGCCGTGGGGTGGGCGGCAGGCGGCCTGGCGCTGCTGGCGGCGCTGGTCGCGATGGCGGCGGGCGCGGGAGAGCTGCTGGCCAGGCTGGCTCCCGTCCTGCTCGGACCCACCCCCGCCGAACACCTGGCCGCCGCGGAACAGCACGCCCGTACGCTCGCCGAACGCAACCGGCTGGCCCGCGAGCTGCACGACTCGGTCGGCCACGCACTCAGCGTCGTCACCCTGCAGGCCGCCGCCGCTGGGCGGGTGCTCGACCGCGACCCGGAGACGGTGCGAGGCGCCCTGTCCGCCATCGAGCAGTCGGCGCGCACCGCCCTGGAAGACCTGGACCACGTCCTGGGCCTCCTCCGCGACGACGCCCCGGCCGATGCCGCGCCGCCCAGGAGCGAAGGGGACGGTCGGGATCCGGCACGAGCTCAGGAAGCCACGGCAGCGCACCACGACCCGGCGGTACGGCGTGACGCGGCGGTGCGGGACGGTGTGACGGCGCACCACGACCCGGTGGTGCGAGAAGGCGTGGCGGCGCGGCATGACGCGACAGGCCAACAGGGCGAGGCAGGCCGACAGGGCGCGACAGGCCGGCAAGGCGAGGCAGAGCGACAGGGCGAGGCAGCGGAAGGGCGGGGGCGGCCGGTCAGGGCACCGGTGGCCACGCTGGCCGATCTCGGGGAGCTGGTCACCGCCTCAGGCGCGCAGGTACGCCAGGAGGTGGGCGATCTGTCCGCCGTCCCCGCCGTGGTCTCCAGGGAGGCCTACCGCATCGTCCAGGAGGCGCTCACCAACGCCATCAAGCACGGCCACGGCCCCGTACGCCTGAGGGCCGCCGTCCAGGGTGACGACCTGCGCCTCGAGATCACCAACCCCGGAGCCGGGAAGGGCTCGCGTTCCGGTGGCAGGGGCGTGACCGGGATGCGCGAGCGGGTCCGGCTGCTCCGTGGCGAGCTGGAGGCCGGTCCCACCGAGACCGGGTGGAAGGTCACCGTACGCCTGCCGCTACGGTCGAGCCCTTGACATCCCCCCTCGTAAACGAGGGGGATTCCCACGGTCGCCCGTGAGGTTTCCTGCTTCACCGCCGGTTGCCCGCCCGAGAGGACTCTCGTTGAGGTCTTACACCAGCTCCACAGGCGTTTCAGCTCTCCGCCAGCCCGGCGGCGAGCACGTTCTTGGCCGCGTTCACGTCTCGATCGTGGGCCGCGCCACACGCGCAGGTCCACTCGCGGACGTTCAGCGGCATTGTGTCGTGCAGGGTGCCGCACGCAGAGCACAGCTTCGAGGAGGGGAACCAGCGGTCCACCGCCACCAGCGTGCGCCCGTACCAGGCGGCCTTGTACTCCAGCATCATCCGCAGGTCGCGCCAGGCCGCATCCGAGATGGCGCAGGCCAGCGAGCGGTTCTTGACCATGGTGCGGACGGTCAGATCCTCCACGGCGATCACTTGGTTTTCGCGAACAAGCCGTGTGGTGACCTTGTGCAGATGGTCCCGGCGCCGGTCGGCGATCCGGGCGTACACCCTGGCCACCCGCAGCCGGGCCTTGGCCCGGTTGTTCGAGCCCTTCTCCTTACGGGCCAGTGCACGTTGCGCCTTGGCCAGCGTGCGACGGTCTCGCCGTTCGTGGCGAGGGTTGACGATCTTCTCGCCGGTGGAGAGTGTGGCCAGTGCGGTGATGCCCGCGTCCACGCCTACCGACCGCTCGGCCCGCGGCAGCGGACGGATCTTCTCCTCCACCAGCAGGGACACGAACCACCGCCCGGCCGCGTCCCGACTGACGGTGACCGTGGACGGCTGCGCCCCCTCAGGCAGGGGACGCGACCACACGATCGCCAACGGCGTGTCCATCTTCGCCAGGGTCAGCGCGCCCTCGCGCCAGCGGAACGCCGAGCGGGTGTACTCCGCCGAGGCCCGCGACTTCTTGCGCGACTTGAACGTGGGGTACTTGGCGCGCTTGGCGAAGAAGTTCGCGAACGCCGCCTGCAAGTGGCGCAACGCCTGCTGAAGCGGCACCGACGACACCTCGAACAGGAAGTCGAACTCGCCGCTGCGCTTCCACTCGGTCAGCTGGGCCGACGACTCCACATAGGAGACACGACGCGCCTCCAGGGTGTAAGCGCGGGTGCGTTCCTCCAGGGCCTTGTTGTAGACCAGGCGGACACAGCCGAACGTCCGCGCAAGCTCTTCGGCCTGCTCGGGGGTCGGATAGAAGCGATACTTTTAGGCCCGCTTCACGATCTGCGCCACGCCTCACATTCTATCGCGCGATCAGCTGAGAGTCGCGCAGTTGTTCGATACAGCGGTTCGCCTGACGGCGAATCGCCTATCCCTGCCCTGCTCCGCAGGCGTCGAATTCCCTCCCCGCCAAAAGGCGGGGGTTTCCTCGGAGGTATCTGGTGACGCTCAGAGTCGTGATCGCCGACGACGAGGACCTCGTCCGCGCGGGCCTGCGGATCATCATCGACGCCGAGCCGGACCTGGCCGTGGTCGGCGAAGCCTCCGACGGCGCCGCCGTGCTGCCCGTGGTGCGGCGGGAGCGGCCCGACGTCGTCCTCATGGACGTACGCATGCCCGCGCTCGACGGCATCCAGGCCACCGAGCGGCTCCTGGCCCTGGACGACCCGCCCAAGGTGCTGGTGGTGACGACGTTCGAGAACGACGACTACGTCTACGACGCGCTGCGCGCCGGTGCCAGCGGTTTCCTGCTCAAGCGCACCCGGCCGGACGACCTGGTCCAGGCCGTCCGGCTCGTGGCGGCGGGCGAGTCGCTGCTCTTCCCCGCCGCGATCAGGTCGCTGGCCGGGCGCCGCCGCGGGGCTCCGGCGCGGGTGCCCGGCATCGACCGGCTGACCGGGCGCGAGGGCGACGTGCTGCGCCTGATGACCAGGGGGCTGTCCAACCACGAGATCGCCGCCGAGCTGGTGGTCAGCCAGGAGACGGTCAAGACCCACGTGGGGAACGTGCTGGCCAAGCTGGGCGCCCGGGACCGGACCCAGGCGGTGATCGCCGCCTACGAGTCCGGCTTCGTCTCCCCGCGCTGATCCGCCTCCTCGCCGAGGCCGACCCGCCGGCCTTCCGGGTCTGAGGCGCCCGACGCGCGAGCAGGCGGGCGGGACACGGGCAGGCGGGCGGGTCACCGGCGAAGGCCGACGCGGCGCAGGAGACCGGCGGGCGGTTACGGGCGGATGCCGGCGCGGCGCAGGAGACCGGCGGGCGGTTACGGGCGGATGCCGGCGCGGCGCAGGAGGTCGGCGGCCGGGATGACGGTGGCCTCGGTGGCGGTCAGTCCCGTGGCGGCCAGCGCCTGGTCGACCAGCCGCAGCCCCACCGCATATCCCGCCATGTCGGGAATGCCGCGCGGCTCCTGCCCGAAGTTCCGCACCGCCGTATCGCCCAGCACGTACGCCGGCGTGTTCATCATCCCTTCCACCTCGAAATCGGCCATGATCCGCTCGTACGCCCGATCGAACGCCTCCCCCGTCACCATCGACGACCACGGCCCCATCGCCTCGGCCCCCGACAGCTCCCGGACGAAGGCCTCCGCCAGCCCCTCCGCCACGATGTGCTCCCCCACGGTCACCGTCGCCGGGTTCCACTCGACGTTCGTGTACCGGACGTTGTGGTGGAACTCGTGGACGGCGAGGTGCCCGATCCGCCCGATGACCTCATCCGTGGGCCAGGCGAGCAGGTACAGCCAGCCGGGCGCCCCGCCCATCCCGTAGTAGCCGCCGGCCACCTCCATCAGGTGCGTGTTGTCCGGATTGCCCAGCATGAACATGACCTGCAGCGAGTCGACCTGCTTGGCCCCGCCGAGCCGGTCGGAGGCGCGCTCCAGCTCGCGCCGCACCTGCCCCAGCACGTCGGCCTCGATCATGCGCCGCACGGCCGGCAGGTAGCGCGGATCGTCGACGTCGACCCGGAACCCGCCGCCCTGGTGGTGGATGTCGACGATGTCGCCCGGCATCGGTATCGCGTCCCGTGTCGGCGCCATGATCTTCCGCAGCGCGTCGGGCCGCCGCTCCAGCGGCCCCTCAAGAAGCGCGGCCATGGCCGCGAGCGTGTCGTGAACGATGAACTCCATGCCGCGGAACGCTAAAGCCTCCCGTAACGTGAGGCTCAAATCATTTAAAGGGGAGCCTCGTCGCCCAGGTCCTCGCCCGGCGTCTGCCCCGGCGTGACCTGCCCGCTCTCCGACGGCGACGGCGACGGGGTCCGCGAGGGCCGCGGCTCCGGGCTGGCCGGCGTCGGCGGCGGCGACGGGACGACCACCGTCGGCGGCAGCTGCCGGGGCTGCGGCTCGCTGTCCTGCCTGCCCAGCAGGAGCACCAGCACGATAGCCGTCACCAGCATCAGCAGCAGCACCAGCACGAGCGCCGCCGTCAGCACCCGCTTGCGGGTCTCGGTCAGGGGCCTGCGTCGCCGCACCACTCCCGGCAGCGCGGGCGCGCGGTCGGTCAGCCAGTACGGCACGAAGTCCGGCCCGTGCGCCTGCCCGATCAGCGTCCCGCCCACCATGACCGGCTCCAGGAAGCGCTCGGCCCCCGGCCGCCCCGGCACGTACGGCACCGCCACCCACGGCGCCGGACCCCCGTCGAAGCCCAGCACCTCCGGCATGCCGTCCAGCACCGCGCCCCGCGACCGCCCGGACCGCGCGAACCAGCCGCGCACCCCCGACCGCTCGCTCCTGGCCTCCCGCACCGTGGTCACGAACCGATCCCGAGCCGCGGCGTCGAACGCCGCCCCCCGGGTCAGCACCGCCAGCGACACCGCGCGACCGTCCGGACCCTGTCCCAGATACACCAGGCCCGCCGCGGCCGTGTGCAGCCGCGCCTGGACCACGTACGGCCCCAGGCGGGGAGGATCGCCGAACTGCAGGGGACTTGCCACGTTTGCCATGAAAGCACAGACGTGGCGTCGTGCACGTTTGCGGCGCGTTTGGTGGAATGGCGTCATGAGCGTCGCCGAAGAGTTGCCAGGCGGAAACGACGTCACGCTGCTGCGTCAAAGTCTCGACGAGGTCCGGCGTGTCATCGTCGGCCAGGACCACATGGTCGAAAGGCTCATCGTGGCCCTGCTCGCCCGCGGGCACTGCCTGCTCGAAGGAGTCCCAGGCGTCGCCAAGACCCTCGCCGCCTCCACCCTGGCCACCGTCGTGGGCGGCACGTTCGCCCGGATCCAGTTCACCCCCGACCTCGTGCCCAGCGACATCATCGGCACCCGCGTCTACCATCCCTCCAACGAGAAGTTCGACGTCGAGCTCGGCCCGGTGTTCGTCAACTTCCTGCTGGCCGACGAGATCAACCGCGCCCCCGCCAAGGTCCAGTCGGCCCTGCTGGAGGTCATGGCCGAACGCCAGGTCACCCTCGCCGGCGTCACCCACCCCCTGCCCAGGCCGTTCATCGTGCTCGCCACCCAGAACCCCATCGAGTCCGAGGGCGTCTACCCCCTGCCGGAGGTGCAGCGCGACCGCTTCCTGTTCCGCGTGCGCGTCCCCCACCCCAGCGCCCACGAGGAGCTGGAGATCCTCCAGCGCATGAGCGTCACCCCGCCCGTCCCCGAGCGCGTGCTCGAACCCGACAAGCTTCTCGCCCTCCAGGACGCCGCCGAGCAGGTCTCGGTCCACCAGCTCGTCGCCGACTACGTCGTACGGCTCGTCATGTCCACCCGCAACCCCGCCGAATACGGCCTGAGCGACCTCGCCGAGACCATCGAGATCGGCGTCAGCCCGCGCGCCACCCTCGGCCTGGTCTCGGCCGGACGCGCCCTGGCGCTGCTGCGCGGCCGCGACTACCTGCTGCCCGACGACGTACGCGACGTCGCCGTCGACGTCATGTCGCACCGGCTCATGCTCACCTTCGACGCCCTGGCCGACGGCGTCGACCCCGAACAGGTCGTCAGGCAGATCCTGCACGCCGTCCCCCCGCCCCTCGTCGTCTGGAACCAGAACCGGTGAGCACCGCCGAACAAGCGCTCAGACGGCTGGAGCTCACCGTCACCCGCCGCCTCGACGGGCTGCTGCACGGCGCCCACCAGGGGCTCCTGCCCGGCCCCGGCAGCGAGGCCGGCGACAGCCGCGTCTACGTCCCCGGCGAGGACGACGTACGCCGCATGGACTGGAACGTCACCGCCCGCACCACCGTCCCCCACGTCCGCGACCTCATCGCCGACCGCGAACTCGAGACCTGGGCCCTGGCCGACCTGTCACCCAGCATGGACTTCGGCACCGCTGACACCGACAAGCGCGACCTCGTCGTCGCCGCCGTCGGCGCCATCGGCTTCCTGTCCAGCCGCATGGGCGACCGCTTCGGCGCGCTCGTCCTGCACGACGAGCACCTCCACCGCATGCCCGCCCGCACCGGCCGCCCCGCCCTCTACGGCCTGCTGCACTCCCTCATGGACGCCCCGCGCGGCCGCGTCGTGCCCGATCCGCCCGACCTCGCCGAAGGCATCGACGTCCTGGCCGCCAGCCGCAGACGCCGCGGCGTGCGCCTGATCGTCTCCGACTTCCTCGACGCCCACCCCACTCTCGACCCAGACGAGGAACGCCCCTGGGAGCGCCCCATCAGGCGCCTGGCCGCCCGCCACCAGGTGCTGGCCGTCGAGGTCATCGACCCCCGCGAGCTCGAACTGCCCGACGTGGGCCGCGTCGCGTTCACCGACCCCGAGACCGGGAACGTACGCGAAGTGCATCTTTCACCCAAGGTTCGGCAAGCCTACGCGGACGCCGCCGCCCTCCAGCGCGAGGGCACCCGCGCCGCGCTGCGCCGCGCCGGCATCGCGCACCTCGTGCTGCGCACCGACCGCGACTGGGTGTTCGACGTCGCGCAGTTCGTCCTGCGCCAGCGCCACATGAGCCATCTCGCCCACAGGAGACCCAAGTGACACCCACCGCGGCCCGCGAGGCCGAGAAGGCCGAGAAGGCCATGGCGGCCCGGGAGGCCCGGGAGGCCGGGAAGTCCCGCGCGGCCCGGCCGGAGTCCGCAGGACGCGGCCCGCGCGCCGGAGGCCATCGGTGACCTTCCTCGCCCCCGGCTGGCTGTGGCTGTTCCTCCTGATCGGGCTGCTGGTGGCCGGCTACATCGCCGCGATGTTCGCCCGCCGCCGCTACACCGTGCGCTTCACCAACCTCGCGCTGCTCAACCTCGTCGCCCCCGCCGGACCGGGCTGGCGCCGCCACGTCGCCCCCGCGCTCTTCCTCGCCATGATGACGCTGCTCGTGGTGGGCGCCGCGAAACCCGCCGGCGAGGTACGCGTGCCCCGCGACCGCGCCACCATCATGATCGCGCTCGACGTGTCGCTGTCCATGGACGCCGCCGACGTGCAGCCCGACCGCATCAGCGCCGCCAAGGCCGCCGCCCAGGCCTTCGTCAAGGAGCTCCCCGACCGCTTCAACGTCGGCGTCGTCTCCTTCGCCCGCTCCGCCAACGTCGTCATCTCCCCCACCGCCGACCACCAGGCCGTCATCACGGCGCTCGGCACCCTCACCACCCGCCCCGGCACCGCCATCGGGGAGGCGGTCTTCAACGCCCTCGACTCCCTGCGCTCCTTCGACCAGCAGGCCGTCACCGACCCGCCGCCCGCCGCCGTCGTGCTGCTGTCCGACGGCGACAACACCTCCGGCAGATCGGTGAACGAGGCCATCGAGGCGGCCCAGCAGGCCCGCGTCCCGGTCTCCACCATCGCGTACGGCACGCAGGAGGGCACCGTCAACATCGACGGCCGGCCGGTCAACGTGCCCGTCAACAAGCAGACCCTCCAGTCGCTGTCCGACGGCACCAGCGGCCGCGCCTACACCGCCGAGTCGGGCACCGAGCTGCGTGAGGTCTACGAGCAGATCGGCACCTCGCTCGGCTACAAGGTGGTCAACCAGGAGATCACGCAGTGGTTCATCGTCGCCGCCATCATCGCCGGCCTGATGGTGGCGGGCGCGGCGGTGCTCTTCGGCTCCCGGATCCCCTGACCGTGGGCTCACGGGATCCCTGACCACGAGCCCCCGGATCCCCTGACCACGATCGGACCCGGCGCGGTCCGGTAACGTTTTCCGACGTGGCCCACTACTTCTCCGAGCAGCCGAGCACCGCGAGCAGGCCGGGCTCCGTCGACCTGGTCCTGCCCGATCTGCACCTGCGGCTGGAGACCGACAGCGGCGTGTTCTCGCCGGAGCGGGTCGACGTGGGAACCCGCGTCCTGCTGGAGAGCGTCCCGCCCCCGCCGCAGGAGGGCGACCTGCTCGACCTCGGCTGCGGCTACGGCCCGATCGCGCTGACCATGGCCTCGCGGGCGCCCGGCGCGACGGTGTGGGCCGTCGACGTGAACCGGCGGAGCCTGGAGCTGACCACGCGAAACGCCCGGACCCTCGGCCTTCACCACGTAAGGGCCGCACATGTCGACGACGTACCAGAAGAAGTGAAATTTCGGGCAATCTGGTCGAATCCTGCGATCCGTATAGGGAAGCAGGCTCTGCACGAGATGCTCACCAGGTGGCTCACGCGGCTCACCCCCGACGGCGTGGCCTACCTGGTCGTCCAGAAACACCTCGGCTCCGACTCCCTGCAACGCTGGCTCGGCGAACAGGGCTGGCAGGCCTCCCGCGAGGCCAGCCGGGCCTCCTACCGCATCCTGAAGGTGACCCGATGAGAAGGCAGCTGCGCCCCACCGACGTCAAGCGGCTCAACCGCACCTGGCGCAGAAACACCACCAACCGCCTGGCCATGATCATCGAGTCGGTCACCGGCCCGTTCAACATCGGCTCGATCTTCCGCAGCGCCGCCGCGTTCGGCGTGGACGAGATCTGGCTGGCCGGCAACGCCACCCCGCCGACCAACCCCAAGGCGGGCAAGACCGCCCTCGGCACCGAACGCCTGGTCACCTGGCACGAGCCGGTCCCGGCCACCGAGGCGGTCAAGGCCGCGAGGGAGGAGGGCTACACCGTGCTGGCCATCGAGCTGACCGCCGAGGCCGTGCCGCTGCACCGCGCCGCGCTCGGCCGCGACGTGTGCCTGGTGGTCGGCAGCGAGGACCACGGCTGCTCCCCCGCCCTGCTCGACGCCGTGGACGGCGTCTGCTACATCCCGCAGGTCGGGCGGGTGGGCTCGTTCAACGTCGCCGTGGCCGCGGCCATCGCGCTGTCCGAGGCGCGCCGCCAGGAGTGGGAGAATCTCCCCGAACCGTAACCGAACCGTTCACCCACGAAAGGCATACTTCCGTACGTGCTGAGCCGTCGATTCGCCTTTCTCGACCACCCGGGCCCGCTGGCCTTCGCCCACCGGGGCGGCGCCGCCGAGGGCGCCGAGAACTCCGCCGCGGCCTTCGAGCGGGCGGTCGGGCTCGGCTACTCCTATCTCGAGACCGACGCGCACGCCACCTCCGACGGCGTGCTGCTCGCCTTCCACGACCACACGCTCGACCGCGTCACCGACCAGCGGGGCCGCATCTCCGAGCTGCCCTACCGGGCGGTCAGGCAGGCCCGCATCGGCGGGGTCCACGAGATCCCGCTGCTGGAGGACCTGCTCGGCACCTGGCCGGAGGTCCGGTTCAACATCGACGTCAAGGAGGCCGCCGCCATCGCCCCGCTGGCCGAGGCGGTCCGGCGTACCAACGCCTATGACCGGATCTGCCTGACCTCCTTCTCCGACGAGCGCCTGGTGCTGGCCAGGGCGGCGCTAGGCAGGGAGGTCTGCTCGGCGCTCGGCCCGCGCGGCGTCGCCGCGCTGCGGGCCGCCGCCGCCACCTCCGGCTACGGCCGCCTGCTGACCCGCCTGTCGCGCTCAGGCGTCCCGTGCGCGCAGGTGCCGGTCGGCTTCCGCGGCCTGCGCGTGACCACCCGCCACCTGGTGCGCACGGCGCACGCCATCGGCATGCAGGTGCACGTCTGGACCATCAACGACCCCGGCCGCATGGAGCACCTGCTCGACCTGGGCGTGGACGGCATCATGACCGACAACGTCACGGGCCTGCGCGCGGTGCTCGAACGCCGCGGCCAGTGGCACCCCGGCAGCCTGGCCGCCTGAGCGCCTCCGCCCCGCGGGCCCCGCCCCCTGAGCACACCCGACACATCCACGACCGCCCGGCCCTCGCCACCGCAGAGGAGCGACCCGACACCATGTCCGTACCCGCACCCCCCGCGGCCCTCGACGACTCCCCCGCAGCGCGCAGGCGCGAGCAGCGCGGCTGGTACATCTACGACTGGGCCAACTCCGCCTTCTACACCACGATCATCTCGGTCTTCCTCGGCCCGTACCTCATCCCGGTCGCCAAGACCGCGGCCTGCGCCAAGGACTTCCCCGGCATCGCCTCCGCCACGTGCGTGGACACCTTCGACAAGCTGGCCGCCGACAACCCCGGCCTGGGCTACGTCGACGTGCTGGGCGCCGACATCCGGCCGGCCGCGTTCTTCGGGCTGACGATGACGGTCGCGGTGCTGCTGCAGATCGTCGCGCTGCCCGTCGTGGGCGCGCTGGCCGACCACACCGGCCGCAAGCGCCAGCTGCTCGGCGGCTTCGCCTACGCCGGGGCGCTGGCCACGATGGGCCTGTACTTCGTCGAGGGCGACCGCTACATGCTGGGCGGGGTGCTGTTCGTCCTCGCCAACCTGGCCTACGGCTCCTCGGTGGTGGTCTACGACTCGTTCCTGCCGCAGATCTCGACGCCCGCCGAGCGCGACGGGGTCTCCTCGCGTGGCTGGGCCATCGGCTATCTGGGCGGCGGCGTGCTGCTGGCGCTCAACCTCGTCCTCTACCTCAACCACGACGGCCTGGGCCTGGCCGAGGGCATGGCGGTGCGCATCAGCATGATGTCGGCCGGGCTGTGGTGGGCGATCTTCACGATCGTGCCGCTGCTGCGGCTGCGCAACCAGCCCGTGCCCGCCCACGAGACCACGGCGCTGCGCTCGGTGAGCGGGAGCTTCCGCCAGCTCGGCCGCACGCTGGCCGAGCTGCGCCGCTACCCGTTGACGCTGCTGTTCCTGGTGGCCTACCTCGTCTACAACGACGGTGTACAGACCGTCATCGGCAACAGCGCGGCCTTCGCCTCCGAGGCCCTCAAGCTGGACAAGACGGTGCAGATCACGGCCATCCTGATGGTGCAGTTCGTGGCGTTCTTCGGGGCGCTGCTGCTCGGGTGGCTGGCGCGGGGCTTCGGGACCAAGCGCACCGTCCTGGCGAGCCTGGTGGTGTGGACGGCGATCGTGGCGGCCGCCATGTTCGTCGCGGAGGGGCAGGACCTGCAGTTCTACCTGATGGCGTTCGCGATCGCGATCGTGCTGGGCGGCACGCAGGCGCTGTCGCGGTCGCTGTTCTCGCAGGTGATCCCGAAGGGGCGCGAGGCCGAGTACTTCAGCCTGCTGCAGATCAGCGACAAGGGGTCGGCGTTCATCGGCTCCCTGACGGTCACCATCGCGCTGCAGCTGACCAACAGCTATCGCATCGCCATCGTCTCCATGATCATCTTCTTCGTCGTCGGCTTCGTGCTCCTGGCCCTCACCAACCTGCCCAAGGCCATCCGCGCGGCCGGCAACGAGGTCCCCGACCGCATCTGAGCCGCGCGAGGCCGTCGCCTGCGGGTCACGTCCAGTAGTAGGCCAGGTTCACGCCGAGCGCGGCCACGGCGGTGGCGAAGAACCCGGCCCAGTTCGCGAGCTTGCGCGACCCCACCCGCAGGTGCGCGAGCAGCGCGCCGACGAAGTACAGCACGAGGCAGAGGGCGGCGAGCATGCCCAGCATGGGCACGGCGAACCCGCCCAGCAGCCCCAGGGCGCCCGCCGCCAGCATCGTGCCGAGCACCGGCACCCACGACCGCGGCAGGCGCTTCATGTCCAGCTGGGCCTTGGGGAACTCGTGGCCGATCAGGTAGACGACGGCGGCGCTGCCGTACAGGAGCGAGGCGAAGATGGTGACGGTGGCATAGACGGCGAACATGAGCCCTCCTTTGGTGACGGCCGGCGTGAGGTCGGGCGGGTTCTTCCACCCGGCCTCCGGGCCTCACGGACGTTGGAGTCGTGCGATCTCCAGTCGTCCGACGGAGCAGCCACCGGGAATGTGAGGTCGCGATCACGCGATGGAGGTCTCCGATCGTCCGTTGAGCACCTCGACCGCCGCCACCGCGCACACCCGGGACGCGCCGTAGGTGCGCACCCAGCCGCGCGCGGCGGAGAAGTCGCGGTGGACGAAGCCCATGTCGAGGACGACGGCGCCGGGCGTGGTCGCCAGGATCCGGTCGAGGACGGGTTCCTGCCAGGCGTACCGGTGCGGGCTCCGGACGACGACCACCACGTCCCCGGCGGCGCCGTACTCGTCGCGGAATTCCGCGATGGCCGCGTGCACGATGCCGGGGCCGTTGTACGTGCCGGCGGCGACGGCCACGCGCTCCACCGTACGGCCGGGCGTGGCGAGCAGGGACTCCACGTGGCCCGGCCCGTCGCCCGAGGCCGGCGAGGCGGCCGGCTCCAGGCGCACCACCAGGGTGGCGGCACCGCGAAGGCGCGGGTCACCGGTCAGGCGCAGGGCGCGGCGGGCGAGCCGGAGCCCGAGGCCGTCGTCGCGGGCGCCGGGCCGCGACGCGCCCCTCCGGCGCATCCGCGCCAGCCGGCCGGCGGCATGCTCCAGCCGCGCCACCGGGAGCTCGCCCGCGCGGACGGCCTCGGTGATCGCCCGTACGGCGATCCGTACCTGCTCGCCGTACGCCCACGCGCCCAGGCACAGCGCGTCCGCCCCGGCCCGCAGGGCGCGGACCGCCGTCTCGGGCAGCGGCGCCACGTCGGCCACGCCGCGCATCTCCAGCGCGTCCGTGATGACGACCCCGTCGAAGCCCAGTTCGTCCCTGAGGAGCCCGGTCACCACCGCCGGGCTGATCGATGCCGGCGCCTCGTCCAGGGCGGGGACCCGCGGGTGGGAGACCATGACGGAGTCGGCGCCCGCCGCGACGGCCGCGCGGAAGGGGTCGAGGTAGTGCTCGACGAGCTCGTCGCGGCTGAGGTCGATGACCGGCGTGCCGAGGTGGGCGTCGGTGCCGCTGAGGCCGTGGCCGGGGAAGTGCTTGGCGCACGCGCTCACCCCGGTCTCCTGGAGACCCTCGATCCAGGCGGCGGCGTGCCTGGCGACGTGGGCCCGGTCCCCGCCGAAGCAGCGGACGCCGTTCGGGCTGAAGGGGTTGACGGCCGTGTCGGCCGCCGGGGCGAGGTTCCAGGTGACGCCGGCCGAGCGCAGCGCGAGCCCGATCTGGTGGGCGCACGCCCGGGTCGCCTCGACGTCGTCGATCCGGCCGAGCGCGAGGTTGCCGGGCGTGGAGAGCCCGCCGGCGCCCTCCAGCCGGCTGACGTCGCCGCCCTCCTC
Organism: Nonomuraea phyllanthi; assembly: GCF_006334985.2. Lineage (GTDB taxonomy): Bacteria > Actinomycetota > Actinomycetes > Streptosporangiales > Streptosporangiaceae > Nonomuraea > Nonomuraea phyllanthi. Next base: position 235,067 of record NZ_VDLX02000005.1, on the reverse strand, counting down.
GTCGATGGCCAGGTGGAGGGCGGGGGAAAGGTCGCGCAGGCCGGCGGTGAGGTCGCGGAGCCCGGGCTCGGTGACGATGTCCTTGCCGAACAGGACGAACCCTCCGAGCCCGGCGGCGACCGGCCGTTCGACCCAGCGGGGCACGGCCGGCCGGCCCAGGGCGGGGAAGAGGACGGCGTGAGCGAGCCGTTCGAGGTCGTCCATGAGCGCTCCTTCGCGGGTGCCGGGGTGGTGCGGCGCCGGCCCTTGACCGTGCCGGCCGGTCCGCTCAGGTCTGGTGCGTGCGCCGGGCGCGGGCGAGGAGGCGGTCCAGCGACCACGCGCCGCTGCCCAGCAGCGCCAGCACCAGGAACGACCAGGAGAACAGCGCGGCGGGCTCGCCCCCGTTGGTCAGCGGGAGCACGCCCTTGGGAAGGTGGACGGTGACGTAGGCGTAGGCCATCGTGCCGGAGCTGACCAGCGCGGCGGCGCGGGTGGCGAGCCCGAGGGCGACCAGGCCGCCGGCGCCGAGCTCGATCACCCCCGCCCACCACGAGGGCCACTCCCCGACCGCGGGGATCGTGCCGCCGCGCGGGCCGCCGAGCACGCCGAACAGGGTCGCGGCCCCGTGGCAGGCGAACAGCAGGCCCACCACGATGCGGAACAGCGACACCACGGCATCGCGGATCCTGCCCATGACCGGCCCGGCCGCCGGGGAGCGGGAGCCTTCGCCGGCGAGCAACGTGAGCGTCCTTCTCATGAAGAGGCTCCTTACGTGGGGGGTACCGCGAAATATAAAAGAAACTTTCCTAAGAGTAAAGGCTTGTCGGGATCAGGACTGAGAGGCCCGCGTTGGGGACGCCACGGCGGTGCGGCGGAGGTCCGGCGTGACGATCGCCACCGCCGCGACCGCCAGCAGGCACAGCAGGCCGCCGCTGACCAGCGCCACCGCACCCGAGGTGGCGTGCGCGACCAGGCCGCCGCGCAGGTTGCCGAGGTCGGGGCCGGCCTGGCCGACGATCTGCTCGGCGGCGCCGACCCGGCCGAGCAGTTCGTTCGGGGTGCGCGTCTGGACGATGGTGCTCCGCGACACCACGGCCACGGTGTCGGCGGCGCCGGCCAGGACCAGGCAGGCCAGCCCGGCCCACGGGTGCGGCGACAGGCCGAACAACGTGAGCGCCGCGCCCCACGTGGCCGACCCGGCGAGCATGACCAGGCCGGGGCGGGGCAGCCGGGTGAACGCCCCAGAGAACGCGGAGGCCACGACGCCGCCGACGGCTATCGCGGTGAGGAACAGCCCCAGCGTGCGCGGGTCGTCGCCGAACCGCTCCGCGTTGATCAGGGGGAACAGGCTGATCGGCATCGACAGCACGGTCACGGCCAGGTCGGTGAGCAGCGCTCCCCGGACGACCGGAGTGCCCGACAGGAAGACCAGGCCGTCCAGCACGCCGCGCAGCCCGGGACGGGCGGGCCCGGCTCCCGGGCGCAGCGGCGGCAGGCCGAAGGCGCCGTAGAGCGCGCCGGCGAAGGTGAGCGTGTCGATCAGGTAGCAGCCGCCGACCCCGAACGCGCCCACGATGAGGCCGCCCAGCGCGGGGCCGACCAGCATGGCGCCCTGGAAGGCGATCCGCCGCAGCGCCAGCCCGGCGGCCACCTGGTGTTCGGGCAGCAGCTGCGGGATGAAGGAGCGCGAGGCCGGGCCGCCGAAGGCGCCGAAACAGGCCTGCGCCACGACCAGCGCCAGGACCCCGGCGGCCGGGAGACGCCCGAGGAAGCCCTGCAGGGTGAGCAGGAGCAGGCACACGGTCGTCCCGCCGGTCGTGAGCAGATAGAGCCTGCGGCGGTCCACGCGGTCGACGACCGTCCCGGCGAAGAGGCCGAGCACGACGATCGGCAGCGCCTGCGCCAGGCCGACCGCGCCGGTCCAGGCGGTGCTCCTGGTCGTCTCCCAGACCTGGAACATGACGGCGACGAGCGTCATCTGGCTGCCGAAGCCGGACAGGGACTGCCCGATCCATAACCGCCGGAACGCCGGCGAGGAGCGGAGCGGGGCCACGTCGAGCAGCGCGCGCCTCAGCCCCATGCGGGGTCCTGCGCCAGCTTCTCGGCGATCCGGTCGTGGAAGCTCCTGCGCTCCAGGGCCCGCTCGATGTCGGTGACGACCCGGGAGAGCGGATAGGGGATCTCGGCCTCGAGGTCGGCGAGGGCGGCCTCGGTGGCCCGCCACTCCGCCGCCAGGCGGCCCACGACGGCGCGGGCCTTTCCGGTGAGCGCGACCTTCTTGCTGCGCGCGTCGTCGCCCGCGACGGTTTCGACCCAGCCGGCCGTGCGCATCGCGGCCACCTTCTGGCTGAGCGCCGAATGCGTGCGGCCGACCGACTCGGCCAGCTCGGTGATCGTCAGCGGCCCGCGGGCGTGCAGCCGGAGCAGCTCCATCACGTAGCTCGGCTTGAGCCCGTCGATGTGGCCGTCGGCGTAGACGCGGGCGATGTCGGCGTCCATGGCGGCCTGGAGCAGCCGCAGGGGACGCCAGAGGCTCTGCTCGCTGGGGTCGGGGACACGGGGATCGGTCATGAGCCGAATCATAACAGCACTTATATAAGCACTGTTACATCGGAAGCGAGAGCACCGCTCTTGACAACGGCGCACTGAAGCGAGAGCATTGCTCTCGCATAAGAGCAGAGTACATTTTCAGGAGCACCGATGTCCCCCAGGCTCACGTCCGCCGCCTTCGCCGCCGCCGGCGTCCTCTTCCTCGTCTATCCCGCGATCCGCCCCTCCGGCGACGACGCCGCGGCCATGGCCTCCGGCGCGTGGGTCGCCGGGCACGCCGCCGCCATGGTCGGGTTCGTGCTGCTCGGCCTCGCCGTGCTCGGGCTGCACCAGCTGCTCGGCGACCGCCTGTCGCTGCGCGCCGCGGCGGTGACGTGGGCGGGCGCGGGCCTGACACTCCCCTACTACGGCGCCGAGGACTTCGGGCTCCACGTGATCGCCCAGCGCTCCCTGCGCGACCAGGCACCGGCGCTCATGGAGCTGGCCGGAGAATTCAGATTCGGAACCGTGCCGGTCACCATGTTCGCCGCGGGGCTCGTCCTGCTGGGCGTCGGCACGATCATGGCCGCGATCTCGATCTGGCGCTCCAGCACGCTGCCCCGGTGGAGCGGCACGGCGCTGGCGGTGGGGTTCGCGCTGTTCATCCCGCAGTTCTTCGGGCCGTACCCGCTGCGTATCGCCCATGGCGTGCTGATCATGATCGGCGGGCTCTGGCTGGCGGCGGCCCTGATGGGCGCCGGAACGCGGGCCCGATCGGCGAGTGCGTGAAGAACCGACGGCCCAAGCGCGATTGGATCACCCCGAGGGTGGGAATCCCATCACGGTACCAAGCGTTAGACACCGTGGGAGACAGACCCCCCACGCAAGGGGGCCCTGTAGGAGGCATTTAGACATGGGCGAGCGCGCGCTTCGTGGCACCCGGCTCGGGGCAACCAGCTACGAGAACGACCGTAACACGGATCTGGCCCCGCGCCAGGAGGTGTCCTACACCTGTCCTAAGGGCCATCGCTTCGAGGTTCCGCTTGCAGCAGAAGCCGAGATCCCGGCGACCTGGGAGTGCCGCATGTGCGGCGCGACCGCGTTGCGCGTGGACGGTGAGCAGCCGGAGTCGAAGAAGACCAAGCCCCCGCGGACCCACTGGGACATGCTCCTGGAGCGACGGTCCATCGAAGACCTTGAGGAGGTGCTCAACGAGCGGCTCGCCGTGCTGCGGGCCCAGCGTCGTAAGAGCGCCTGACCTTCTCTCACGGTCGAACCCCCGGGACATCACCTCCCGGGGGTTCTTCGTTTCCGCGAATCTCGGCGGTCAGTCCTCGCGGATGACCTCCCCGTGCACCACCCGGCCGCCGTGCGGCGCCGAGGCGTCCTCACGGGGCGGGAAGAGACGAGAGTACGGCGAGGCGGCGGCCATCTTCTTGACCCTGCGGTCGAAGAACCACGAGCCCAGACGGCGCATCAGGGGCCGGGTGAACGGCAGGATGCACAGGAACCCGAGCACGTCGGTGAAGAAGCCCGGCGTCAGCAGCAGCGTGCCGCCCACCAGCACCAGGCCGCCGTCGGCCAGCTCCCGGTCCGGCATCCGGCCGGAGCGCAGCGACTCCTGCAGCGCCCGCCAGACCCTGCGCCCCTCGCGGCGCACCAGCCAGGCGCCGAACAGGCTGTCGGCGATGAGCAGGGCCACGGTCGCGGGCCCGCCGATCACCGAGCCGACCTGGATGATCAGCCAGATCTCCAGGACGGGGACGGCCAGGAAGGCCAGGAAGAGCAGCAGCCGCATCGTTTCCTCGATTCCGCACACATGCGCTACGTCAGGAACAACGCCCGGGGCCCGCAAACCGTTCCGCCCGCGCGGAGATCCCGCCCAGGCTGCTCCGCCCGGCCGTCGGTCGCGCCGTCTAGGGGCGCTCGCCGCCGCTGCCGCGCAGGCGCTTGGGCAGGCCCGTGACGCCCCACATCCCGATGCGCCACAGCGCCTCGGACATGACCTTGCCGCTCATCTTGCTCCTGCCGACCGTGCGCTCCACGAACGTGATCGGCACCTCCACCACCCGCAGCCCGTGCTTGGACGTGCGCAGCGTCAGGTCCACCTGGAAGCAGTAGCCCTGCGACTCCACCCCGGCCAGGCCCACCTTCTCCAGGGTGGCGGCGCGGTAGGCGCGGAACCCGGCGGTCGCGTCGCGTACGGGCAGGCCGAGCATGACCCGGGTGTAGAGGTTGGCGCCCTTGGACAGCAGCTCGCGTCGCTGCGGCCAGTTGACCACCTTGCCGCCCGCGACGTAGCGGGAGCCGATCGCCAGGTCGGCGCCGTCGGCCAGCGCCTCCAGCAGCTTGGGCAGCTCCTCGGGCTGGTGGGAGCCGTCGGCGTCCATCTCGACCAGGACGTCGAAGCCCTCGTCCAGGCCCCAGCGGAACCCGGCGATGTAGGCGGCGCCGAGGCCCTGCTTGGACTCCCTGTGCATGACGTGCACGTGGTCGTCGCCGGCGGCCAGCTCGTCGGCGACCTCGCCGGTGCCGTCGGGGCTGGCGTCGTCGGCCACCAGTACGTGGACCTCCGGCACCGCGGCCCGGATCCGGCCGACGATCGCGGGCAGATTGTCGCGTTCGTCATAGGTGGGCACGACGACGAGCACCCGGCCGAGAGTCTCCACCATCAGTCGTTCCTCATGCGATCGCCTCGCCGCCTGCCGCGCCACGCGGCGACTCCTGCCGCCGCCGCTCCCATCATCATCAATGCCCACTCGGGAACCGCGCCCACCCTCGTGGCGATCGTTTCCTCGGTGCGGACGGGCACCGTGACCACGTTCATGTCCGCGACCAGTTCGCGGGTCCGCCAGGAGACCTTACCGTCAGGTCCGATGGAGGCGGAGATCCCGGTGGTGGCGGCGGCCACGACCGCCCTGTTGTGCTCGACGGCCCGCAGCTTGTACATGGCCAGTTGCTGCGGCGGCAGGTTGGACAGGGCGTAGGTGGCGTTGTTGGCCTGCATCACCAGCGGGGTGCCGCCGGCGCGAACGGTGCGGCGCACGGTGTCGTCGTAGGCCACCTCGTAGCAGTTGACCGCGCCGACCGTGACCGGCCCCATCCTGAGGTCGCCCGGCCTGTCGCCCGCGACCGACTGCCGGCCGACCAGGTTGGCCCGCTCCCACAGGGCCAGCACGATCTCCTTGAACGGGGTGTACTCCCCGAACGGCACCAGGTGCTGCTTGTCGTAGTACGCGCCCGGGCCGGTCACCGGGTCCCACACGAGGCTGCGGGTGGCGCGGTGCTCGTCGCCGATGGCGACCACCGCGCCGATCAGCGTCGGCACGCCGACGTCGGTGACGGAGTCCTGGATGATCTGGCTGGCGTACGCGTCGCGGTAGGGGTCGATGTCGGTGGAGTTCTCGGGGAGGACGACCAGGTCGGGCTTGGGAAGCTTTCCTTCGCGTACGGCCTGGGCGAGGCGTTTCGTCTCGTTGGCATGATTTTTCAGGACAACGGCGGGTTCGTCGCCCATGAAGCCCATGCCCCTGCCCGGGACGTTCCCCTGGACGATGCCGATGTTGACGGTCCGCCCCTCGTCGCCCGGCCGGGGAATCGCCAGCGTCAGCAGCGGCACGGCCAGCGCCATGGCCACCGGCGCCCCCCTCAGCCACACCGCGCTCCTCGTGAGCCACACCGCGCTCCTCGCGGCGCCGGCCCTCGACCCCGCCGAGGCCCACACGCCTTCCCGGGCACGGACGGGCGCGGACCCGGCCAGGACGGCCTGGGCCAGCAGCGCGCCGCACAGGGTGACGGCGAACGACACCAGCGGCGCGCCGCCCAGCGCGGCGTACTCGGTGAACAGCGACTCGCTCTGGCTGAAGGCCACCCGCGCCCACGGGAACCCCCCGATGGGCACCAGGCCGCGCGCCCATTCCATGAGCACCCACAGCCCGGCGAACCACAACGGCCAGGCCCGCAGGCGGAACACCAGCGCCGCCAGGGCCGCCATCGCGGCGTAGAAGACGCTCTCCGTGCCCACCAGCATGAGCCAGACGTCGTCGCCGATCGTCCGCACCCAGGCGAGGGTGGGGAACAGGAACACCGCGGCCATCAGGTAGCCGAGCCAGGCGGCCCGCCTGGGCCTGGTGCCGTACAGGGACAGGACGATGAGCGCGATGCCGAGGGGCGAGCACAGCCACCAGTCGAGCGGGGGGAAGGCGGCGTAGAGCGCGATCCCGCCGAGCACGCCCGCGACCACCCGTCCGAGCAGCACCCAACGCCCTTCCCTGCCCTTGGCGGGGGTGTCCGGCACTGACGTGTCGCCCTTCGTGGGCTTGGTGCCCGACTCGGGGAGCTCGCCATCTGCCCGGCCCGCCGTGCCCGAGAGCGTCGCGTCACGGTCAGCCGCACCACTGCCGGCCGCGCCACGGTCAGCCGCGCCACGGCCGGCCGCCTCCTGAGCGGGCGCCTCCTGAGCAGCCGCGCCTTGAGCGGGCGCGTCGTGGCCAGGCGCGTCGCCGGCCGCCGTGTGCGTGAGCCCGGCGTCCGGGGCGACCGCATCCGGGGCGACCGCATCCGGGACCGCTGCCTCTGGGACCGCTGCCTCTGGGACGGCCGTCGATCCGGGCGACCTGTCCTGGGCGGCCGCGCCGGAAAGCGCCTCGTCACGTGGCTCGGCGTCCGGCAGCGCGCCCTCCGGAACATCCGCGTCGGGGAGCACCGTATCCGCCCCGGGGGTGGGCGGTAGGTTCGTTCGCTCCTGAACCACTCCGGGTCTCCTCAGCCGAATCGCACGCCTGCTTGCGAAAACGCTACCGCCCCGCGGGGGCGCTCAAGCCAGCGCAGCACCGGAAGATCGAAGAAATCGGCGTTTCCCCGCCGGGAGGCGGCAGGGTGATCCCGCGACCGACGGGACCACCCGGCGCACATGTCGGTCCTGCGCACGAGAGCGGGAAGAGGGCCCGGAAACCCTTCGGACCGGACCCGTCTCGTCGGCGGCGAGCTCGGAATTCCGTTGTCTACTGGGCTCCCGGGCCCGTCCCGGGTCCAACCCCCCGCCCGGTTGGGGTGCCCCGACTCGACGGACCGACGGCCCTGCACCTGGCTGTGTGGACGAAGTCACGCTCCGTCACGGACGCAGGATCCGGCGATGTCAGAGACGGCCAACCGGCCAAGTCCCGTGCTGGACTGCGCAGCAAACTACCGACTCCACCTCAGATGTCAACCGTGTCCCGATCAGCAGAAACATCAAGTTTTCGCAGGTGGGGCCTGGCTCGTACGCCGGCCAAAGCTCATTCGGGCGCCGTCGGGGGGCCCGGCAGGCCGCTCAGGGCCTGCGACAGCGGCCTCTCGTGCACCACTCCGAGCCGTTGCGTGGCGCGGGTCAGGGCGACGTACAGGTCGCTCGGCCCGCGGGGTGACTGGGCGGCGATGAGGTCGGGCTCGGCCACGATCACCGAGTCGAACTCGAGCCCCTTCGCGTCGGCCACCGCCATCACGGCCACCGGCGCGTCGAGGGCCGCCGCGGCCCCGGCCCGCCCGGAAGGACCGGTGGAAGGAGAGCCGGTGCCCGGCGTACCGGGCGAAGGGGTGCGGCGGGAGCCGGGGGCCACCACCACCGCGCCCGAGACCGCCGCGGCCACCTCGGCGCCCAGCGGCTCCAGCAGCGCGTCCGGCACGACCACGGCGACCTTGCCGCCCTCCCCCGCCTCCGCCTTGGCGAGCTCCCCCAGCGCCGACAGCGGCGCCGACCACGGCCGCGCGCCGGCGTGGCGTACGGACGTGGGAGCCCGCAGGGAGGGGTCGACGGTGGCGAGCACGCGGGCGGCCACCTCCATCAGCTCCACGGGCGTGCGGTAGTTGACGGTGAGCCGCTCCTGGCGCCACCGCCCGGCCACGTACGGGTCGAGGACCTCCTCCCAGGACCGGGCCCCGGCCGCCGAGCCGGTCTGCGCGATGTCCCCGACGATGGTCATCGACCGGCTCGGGCAGCGGCGCATGACGGCCCGCCAGGCCATCGGCGACAGCTCCTGGGCCTCGTCCACGATGACGTGCCCGTAGGCCCACGTGCGGTCGGCCGCGGCGCGCTCGGCGGTGGTCAGGCGGGGGCCGTCGTCGCGCTGGCGCTCGGCCAGGCGTTCGGCCTCCATGAGGTCGGTCAGCCCCGTCAGCTCCAGGACCTCGCGGGCGTAGGCGAGCTCGGCCTCGCGCTCGCGCTCCTCGGCCTGCCTGGCGGCGGCCAGTTCCTCCTCGGCCTGCAGGGCGGTGGCGCGCAGCACCTGCTCGTCGATCTCGCCGAGCAGCTCGGCGGCCTCGTCCAGCAGCGGAACGTCGGACTCGGTCCACTCGCCGCCGTCGCGCCGCAGCAGCGCGCGCTCCTCCGCGCTCAGGGCGGAGGCGGCGTAGCCGAGGCGCTCGGCGGAGCCGTACAGGCCGAGCAGGAGCCGCTGCGGCGTCAGGTACGGCCACAGCCGGTTGAGCGCGGACTTGACCGCCGGCTCGGTGCGCAGCTCCTCGCGCAGGTCGGCCAGCTCGTCGTCGTCGATGAGCCCCTTGCCGATCCTGCGGGCCTGCTGCCTGGCCAGGGCGTTGAGCAGCGAGCGGACGAACACGGCGCGGGCCTGGTTGTGCGGGCGGCGCGAGCGGGTGGCCTTGTTCCTGGCGGCGTCGAGCATGGCCCGGTCGATGGTGAGGACGAGGCGTCCGATGGTGAGTTCGACGGGTTTGCGCGGCACCCGCTGCCGGTCGCGTACGGCCTTGGCGATCACCTCGGCCATGCGCGCGTCGCCCTTGAGCGCGGCCACCTCGGGGCGCTCCCTGGCGGTGGCGGTCACCCCCGGGTACAGCTCCCCCACCGTGGACAGCAGCACGTCCGTCTCGCCGAGCGAGGGCAGGACCTGCTCGATGTAGCGCAGGAAGGTGAGGTTGGGGCCGAGGATGAGCACGCCGCGGCGTTCGAGGCGCTCGCGGTGGGTGTAGAGGAGGTACGCGGCGCGGTGCAGGGCCACGACGGTCTTGCCGGTGCCGGGGCCGCCCTGCACGACGAGCACGCCGTTGAGGTCGCCGCGGATGACGCGGTCCTGCTCGGCCTGGATGGTGGCGACGATGTCGCGCATGCGGCCGGTGCGCCGCTCGTCGAGCGCTGCCAGCAGCGCGGCCTCGCCGTTGAGCGTGGCGCGGTCGTCGTCGGTGAGCGCGTCGAGGTCGAGCAGGTCGTCGTCGACGCCCACCACGGTGCGCCCCTTGGTCTGCAGGTGGCGGCGCCGGGTGACGCCCATGGGCGCCGCCGGGGTGGCGCGGTAGAACGGCTGGGCCACCGGCGCCCGCCAGTCGATGAGCAGGCGCTGCTGCTCGTCGTCGGTCAGGCCGATCTTGCCGATGTACAGCCGGCCCTCGTCGAGGTGGTCGAGGCGGCCGAAGACCAGGCCGCGCTCGACCGCCCAGAGCCGGGCGAGCCGGGAGGCGTACATGTCGGCGAACGTGTCGCGCTCCGACCGGTTCTGCATCGTGCCGACGGCTCCCGTGGCCAGCACCTCTTTGAGCTGCCGCTGGGTGCGCTCGCGCAGCTCGTCGAGGCGGCCGTAGAGCCGGGTGACGTACGACTGCTCCCTGGCGAGCTCCGTTTGACGAGTAGCCGCCTGACCGTTAATGTGGTTAATGGGACACTCCGGGCCATTCTGCTTGTTGTTGCGACAAACGACGACATTAGCATGCCCGTCGAGGCACTCCTTCCATTTTCCCGCTTGACCGCCGCGGTCGTTCCTTCCTATGTTCTTCGGTTAGGAAACTTTACTAATCGAAGAGGAGCCGGCCCGTGAGCGGTCCTGTCCCGGGGACCCCCAGTCTGCTACGCGCGATCAACGATCGCGCCGCGCTGCAGGCGCTCCTCGAGCGCGGCCCGCTGACCCGCCCCGAGATCGGCACCCTGACCGGCCTGTCCAAGCCGACCGCCTCCCAGCTCCTCTCCCGCCTGCAGGAGGCCGGGCTGGTCGTCCTCGACGGCCTCAGAGAGGGCCTGCCGGGCCGTACGGCGGAGGTCTACCGCATCAACCCGGCGGCGGCGTACGTGGCCGCGCTGGACGTCACCCCGGCCCGCATCGAGGCCAAGGTGGCCGACATCACCGGCACCGTCGTCGGCGAGCACACGCTCCCGACGCCGCGCCGGCCCCACGACGCGCTCGTGGACCGCCTCGCCGCGGCGCTGAAGGGCGCGAACCCGCCGGCCGGGCTGCGCAGGGTCGTGATCGGCGTGCAGGCCGCCATCGACCCGTCCACCGGCCGGCTGGGCTACGCCGCCGCCAAGGACGTGCCCGGCTGGCAGATCCCCGACCTGGTGCCCACGCTCAGCACGGGCCTGGGCGTGCCGGTGGACGTGGAGAACAACGTCAACCTCGTCGCGCTGGCCGAGCAGGCGCACGGCGCGGCGCGCGGGCACCGGGACTTCGTGCTGCTCTGGGCCGACCAGGGGGTGGGCGCGGCTCTGGTGCTGGGCGGGCGGATGCACAGGGGCGCCACGGGCGGCGCGGGCGAGGTGGGCTACATGCCGGCCCCGGGCGCGCCCACGGCCCGCGAGGCGGGCCGCTACGCCGACCACGGCTACCAGGCACTGACGGGCGGCGTGGCCGTGCTGAAGCTGCTGCGCTCGTACGGCGTGCGCGGCTCCGACTTCCGCACCGCCGTCGCCAACGCCGTACGCGCTGCCGGGGGCGGCGGGCAGCGGGCGGACGACGCCCGCGCCGGGCTGCGCGACATCGCCGCCCGCCTGGCGGTGGGCCTGGCCGCGGTCACCTCGGTCGTCGACCCCGGCCTGATCGTGCTGACCGGCGGCGTCGTGTCGTCCGGCGGGGAGACCCTGCGCGAGCTGGTCGAGCACGAGCTGCACGCCCTGACCATCCCGCGGCCCCGGGTGCGCCTGTCGAGCGTCGACGGCAACCCCGTGCTGGCCGGCGCGCTCGACCAGGCCCTCGCCACCGTCCGCGACGAGGTCTTCGGCTCCACCGTCTCGTCGTGATCCCCGCGTCTCCCTGGCGGCACGTTTGAAGCTGGAGCGGCGGCTGCTGAAGCTGTACGCCGACCCGTCCGTGGTCACCAAGCCGGAGCCGCTGTGGGAGCGGGGCGGCGCGTTCTACTCGGAGGGTCCGCGCCGAGGACGGCAAGGGCGCGCCGACCGCGCTCGCCGGTCTGATCACCGCCCACTTCGGCACCGCGACGGTCGAGGAGCTGGTGCTGGGGACGCCGGCGGAGGTGGTGCTCGGCGGCGGCCTCCTGACGGCTCGCGATCCGCTGCCGACGTCGTTGCTGGACGCGGAGGTCGCGGCATGGGCGCCGCGGGCCGAGCTCGTACCTGCCGGGGCGCCGCCGATCGCGGGCGCGGCGCTGCTGGGGCTGGAGCGCCTCGGGGCCGGGGAGAGCGCCAGGGCGCGCCTGCGCGCTCACTACGAACCGGCGGGCACCGGCTGAGCCCGCGCCCGCCGCAGGCCGGTGGAGACCGGCTGAGCCCCGCCCGCCACAGACCGGCGGGGACCGGCGGGGACCGGCCGAACCCGCACCCGCCCCCAGCCGGCGGGGACCGGCTGAGCCGGCCGCGGCACGGCCCGGCCGAGCACGCCCGCACTACCGGCCGGCGGTGAGGGGCTCGCGGGACGGGCGCCGGGTCCACAGGCCCGCCACGACGGCGGCCGCGGCCACGGCGTACGCCGTGGTGCCGGCCTCCGGGGCCAGGTAGGCGACCGCGCCCGCCAGGGGCACGCCCAGCCACTCCCACCGGCCGTCGAGGGCGACCAGCGCGACCAGCAGCAGCGCGTACCACGAGTAGCCGGGCGTCAGCAGCAGGAACGCCGCCCCGGCGAGCACCAGCGCGCCCCGCTCCGGGCGGTCCGGGTCCCCGCGCGCCACCACGTACACCAGCACTCCCGCCAGGACGGCCAGGGCGACGGGCAGCGCCCAGGAGTCGGGCACGACCAGCCGCAGCAGCGCGTACCGGCCGCGTGCACCGGCCTCGTCGTAGCCCTCCTCGCTGACGTATCCGGACAGGTAGCCGAGCACGGACGCCCGCGAGACGAGCACGTAGGGCAGGTAGGCGGCCCCGACCACCGCCCCGGCCACGAGGACGGGCCGCGCCGACGTCCACAGGCCGCGCCACGAGGCGCGCGCGCCCGCCAGCAGCGCGGGCAGGACCACGGCGGGCAGCAGCTTGACCGCGACCGCCGCGCCCAGCAGCACGCCTCTGGCGCGACCGCCGCACGCGAGGGCGAGCACCACGGCGGCCACGGCGAGCATGTCGGCGTGCGCGTTGTTGACGGCCTCCATGGGGACGGCCGGGCACCACGCGAACAACGCGGCCTGGCCGGGGCCGCGCCGCCGCAGCAGCACGATCACGGTGCCCGCCGCCAGGAGCGCCCCGCCGGTCTGCAGCGGCACGTGCCGGGCGCCGGGGGGCGAGAGCCGGTCCACGAGCCAGAAGTACGCCTCGGCCAGCGGCGGGTAGATGGTGTGCACCGAGGGGCGGTTGATCCGCGTGCACGCGCCCTCGCCGATCGGGTAGAAGTGGCCCTCCGCGCAGCCGGGGAAGAGCCACGGGTCGCGCAGGAAGGCCAGCTCGGAATCGGACGGGGCGTGGTCGTAGGGGGAGATGCCGGCCGACTGGACGCGGCCGTCCCACGCGTACCGGTAGGAGTCGGTGCTGGTGGCGGGCGGGCCGAGCAGGCCGGTGGCGACCACGGCCAGCCCGCCGGCCAGCACCAGCCGCCCGGCCGCCGGGCCCGGCACGCCCCGCAGCGCCCACAGCGCGGCGGCGAACAGCGCCCAGGCGGCGCCGTACCACCACATCAGGGCGCCAGGGGCCAGGTGGAAGATCGCGGCGAGGACGGCCACCTGGGCGCCGAGCAGCGCGGCGGCGGCCCGCGTTCTTCCGCGGTGCGGGGTGGTGCGGTCGGTCATGGGGTGGAGCCTGGCACCGGGAAGCGCCCGGCAGGCCGTCGAGGCCCCATCCGTCCGCACTTCGTAAGGGGCCGGCGCGCAGGGGCGGGGCGGTCAGGCCTCCTGGCCGGTGTCGGCCTCGGGGGCCACCTCGGGGGCGCGGTGCTCGTACGGGGTGCTCAGCACGACCGTCGTGCGGGTCGAGACGTTGGCCGAGGCGCGGATCTGCTGCAGCAGGTCCTCCAGCGCCGTCGGCGAGGCCACCCGCACCTTGAGGATGTAGCTCTCGTCGCCGGCCACGCTGTGGCAGGCCTCGATGGCCGTCAGGTGGGCCAGCCGCTCGGGGGCGTCGTCGGGGGCGGCGGGATCGATCGGCTTGATCGACACGAACGCGGTCAGCGGCAGCCCGACCGCCTCGTGGTCGATGATCGCGGCGTATCCGCGCACTACCCCGCGCTTCTCCAGGCGGCGCACGCGCTGGTGAACGGCCGAGACCGACAGCCCGGTCTCCCTGGCCAGGTCGGTGAAGCTCATGCGGCCGTCGCGGGCCAGCAGCGTGACGATCCGGCGGTCGATCTCCTCCATCGGCCAAAGATTAGCCGGTCATGGTCACCCGATAAACTCAAGGATGCCCGGGCCTTCTGCCCGATCATGTGGATCACGCCGTAAATCCAGGTCGAGGCGGGTGGTCCCCTCGACACTGGCCCGAATCTTGAAGCGGTCCCACCAGGTGTAGGTGAGCTGCCGGTGGCGGGCCCGTTCCACAGCCTCGTGCTGGGCATTGGAACGGATGGTGAGCTGGCGTAGCCCGATGGCAGCGGTGGTGCATTGCGGACGAAGCGGGTAGTGGCCCGCGGTCACATGCGGAAGGCGAGGCGGATCGACGGCACACCGCGGCTGGTCTCCTGGCGCCACTTGCCGTTAGCCGGGGAATGCCATCCTTGGCGTTGGCCATACCGTGACCTGTTGACTACGGTGTGTGCATGGCGATGACGAAGACGGCCGAGGAGGCCAGGGGGACCTTGCATGCCCACCACACCTACCGGCTTCGTGTGTCGTCCACCGCACTGGCTGCCCTGAACGCCGAGTGGGACCGGTGCCGGTGGATCTGGAACGAGTCGGTCGCCAAATCGAAGCAGATCCACCAGTGGAACAAGCAGCGTCCCGACGGTGCGGAAAAGCGCACCTGTGGTCCGGCGCAGCTCGACAAGATGCTGACCCAGGCCCGTGCCACGACGGCGTGGCTGCGTGAGGGATCCTCGGTCCCGCAGCAGCAGATCATCCGGGACTTCGGTAAGGCCCGTGCCAAGGCTCAGAAGGACATCAAGGACCGGTTGCCGATGCGGCGGCGGGCCGGAATGCCGCGCTGGAAGAAGAAGCGCGAGGCTCGCCCGTCGTTGAACTACACCAGGCGCGGGTTTCGTCTCAAGGGCGGGCGGCTGCACCTGGCGGGCGGAATCGAGCTGAGCGTGGTGTGGTCGCGGGAACTGCCCGCCGAACCGTCGTCGGTGCGGGTGTACCAGGACTCCATCGGGCACTGGTACGCCTCCTTCGTCGTCCCCGCCCAGACAGAGGCACTGCCGCGGACCGGCCGGACGATCGGTGTGGACTGGGGGTGAAGCAGATCGCCACCACCACCTCCGACGCCCACGACCTGCCCCACGCCCAGCACGGCAAGGCCGCCACGCGCAAGCTCGCCCGCTACCAGCGGATGATGGCGCGGCGTAAGCCCGGAAAGGGGCTTCCTGGCGGCAAGGGCTACCAGGCGGCCAAGAAGCGGGTCGCGAGGCTGTACAAGAAGGTCGCCCGGCAGCGGCAGGACACCGGCCGCAAATGGGCCAAGACCGTCGTGCGTGATCATGATCGAATCGCGGTGGAGGACTTCCGGCCGAAGTTCCTGGCCAGGTCGAGCATGGCGCGCAAGGCTGCCGACGCCGCCATCGCGGCCACCAAGCGTGCCCTGATCGAGATGGGCCGCAAGCATGGGCGAGATGTTCGGCTGGTGCATCCCGCGTACACCACGATGGACTGCGCGCACTGCGGGGCGAGAGCCAAGCATCGCATGCCGCTGCCGGAACGAACGTATACCTGCATCGCGTGCGGATTCGTGAGCCCACGGGACAAGAACAGCGCACGCGTGATGCTCCTCCGGGCAGGTTGGAACCCGGATGGTGTCGAGGGCGCAAGCCCTGCGAAGGCGCTGCCTCCGCAGGCCGCCTGAGCCATGAATCCCCACACGCGTCCGAAGGTGCCCCGGTCAGAGGGCGTCCGGTTACAGGCCGGGCAGAGAACCCCTGCCTTCAGGCGGGGGAGCCTTCAAGACATGGTCCCAACGGGAGAAGCGCCCATCCGCATCGCGTGCTCCACGAGCGTGATGAGCACCTCCCTGCCGGAGTCGCGTCTGCGCGCGTCGCAGCGCACGATGGGGATCTCCGGCTCCAGGCCGATCGCGGAGCGCACCTGGCCCACGGTGAAGGGGCGGGTGCCGTCGAAGCAGTTGAGCGCCACGATGAACGGCTGCTCGCGCTTCTCGAAATAGTCGACGGCCGGGAAGCAGTCGTCGAGGCGGCGGGTGTCGGCCAGCACGACGGCGCCGAGCGCCCCCATGGCGAGCTCGTCCCAGACGAACCAGAAGCGCTCCTGGCCCGGCGTGCCGAACAGGTAGAGCATGTAGTCGTTGGCGATCGTGATGCGGCCGAAGTCCATGGCCACGGTGGTGGTGAGCTTGCGCTCCACGCCCGACAGGTCATCGACGTGGGACCCCACCTGGGTGAGGGCCTCCTCCGTGCGCAGTGGCCGGGTCTCGGAGACGGCGCCGACCATGGTGGTCTTGCCCGCGCCGAACCCGCCGGCGATCAGAATCTTGATCGCGGTCGGCAGCCGCCAATGGTCAGAGCGACCGAATTCCATCCAGCACCGCCCGTACATCTCGCGCGCATGTACAACCCCGCCCTGAGGTGCCGTGGTCAGTGGTACCTGTCAAGGTGTTGTCGAGAAGGTCGCTCCACATGCCTGGCATCGAGACACCCTAGCAACGCCACATTTCTCACTCAAGCCGCAGCCATTTACAAGAAACTAAATGTCACGGTTTGTCGCCTCACGCCCACTATTCGGCTACCCTGCGACCCGGCTGTCAAGTGGCCTTGTCATGGAATCCGACTGGCCCTTTAACGTGCTCGGCCCTCGCCCGAAATACCGGTGTAACCCGCGTTGAAGCCGATCCGTCGTCGCAGGTAGACGGCCGTGCGGGGGCTGCGGCCCCGTACGGGCTCGATGAGGGCGGTGGCCTCGCGCTCCAGCCCGGCCATCGCCTCGGCCACCTCCGCGCGGCTGACACCGAGCGCGAGGACGTTCAGGTCGCCCCAGCTCATGTCCCGGCGGTAGGAGGCCACGTCGCCGAGCAGGTGCAGGTAGCGCTGGACCTTCCTGCTGACCGTCCGCAGCTCCTCCAGGTGCGCCTTGGCCCAGTCGTCGGCGGTGTAGATCCAGTGGGAGACGTCCACGAAGCACGATCCGCGGCTGTCGGCGTTGCCCAGGTAGTGCTCCAGCGTGGGCACGGCGCTCGTGTCGCGCCACACCCACGCCCTGGTCATGCCGGCCAGCATCCGGGCGAGCTGGTCGCGCCAGAGCCAGCGCAGGTCGCCGAACTCCCGGACGGTGGCCAGCTCGTCGCGCAGGTCGGCCAGGAACCGCGTCACCGCCGACCTGGGCACCGCGCCATCGGCGACCGACAGGCATTCGCGCGTCAGGCGGGTGACCTGCTCGCGGGTGGTGGCGGTGTGGTCGACCAGCCGGTCCACGGCCAGCACCCACAGGGCGGCCCGGTTGGCGACCTTCAGGCGGGCGGCGCTCGCCCAGGGGGCGCTGAAGGCCATGGACAGGGTCAGGGCGGTGTAGTCCTCGGCGCCGAAGCCCGGGGCGGGGAACAGCCCGCCGTACATCTGGGCGCAGCGCCGCAGGTCTCTGCCGCACTCGGCGGCCAGCGCGCACGTCCTGCCGAGCTCGAACGCCTCGTCCAGCTCGTGGTCCGGCATCCTAGGGCCGCTCGATGAGCTCGCGGATCATGCGCGACCGTCCCCCAATAGCCCGGGCTATATCCACCTGTTAGGGAATTGTTTCATGATCGCGAGCTTCCGATCAAGGTATCAGCGGCCTGGCCGATCAGCCCGCTCCGATGGCTATGAACGACACGTCGTCGCCCCGGGCCCGGCACAGCGCCTCGGCCAGGCCCAGACCGCGCCGCAGGCCGTCGTGCAGGCCGACCATGACGGGTACGGCGGTCTCGTCGTTGACGGGGACGACGCTGGCGACGATCGCGGCGGTGCCGAGCCGCAGCAGCGCGGTGGCCAGGCCCAGCAGCTCGTCGGCGCCGACGGCGGCCATCTGGCCCGAGTCGCAGCTGGACAGGACGAGGTGGTGGGGGGCGCGGCGCAGGCGTTCGAGGTCGTAGCCGGTCAGGGGGCCGTCGTCGAGGTGCAGCGAGGAGAACAGCGGGCTGTCGGCCCTGAACGTGCCGTGCGCGGCCAGGTGGGCGAGCGGGCTGCCGTCGATGGCCGCAAGCACGGCGGGCGCGGTGGCCTGGCCTTCCGCCAGGACGGTCACCTCACCGTACGGGGGCGCGCCGGCGCCGGTCGCGGGAACGCCCGGCCCGGAGACGGCGTCGCCCAGCTCGGAGAACGGGACGCCCGGCCCGGAAACGGCGTCCAGGTCGGAGACGGCGTCGCCCCGCCCGGAGACGGGGACGTCCAGGTCGGAGGTGGGGACGCCCGACCTGGGGGTGGAGACTCCCGGCCTGAGGGTGGGAATGGCCGATTCGGGGGCGGGCCCGCCGTGCAGGTGGGCGATCTGGCGGATCTCGCCGTCGGCGTGGGCGACGCCGGGGCCGCGTACGAGCACGATGCGACCGTCCGGAGGGCGGCGGGCGGCCCTGGCGCGCAGCCAGGCGCCCGCCGAGGGGGCGACGGTGAAGGGGCGGCGGCGCAGGGACGGCAGCAGCGCCCAGGGGGTGGTGTGCAGGGTGCTCGGCGGGACGACGACGAGCGGCGCGTCGCCGAGCCGGCCGGCGACCGGGCCGAGCAGCGCCTCTTCCAGCCGGGCGCCCAGCGCGTGGAGCTCGCGCTGGTCGGGGCGGCGTTCGTAGGCCAGGCGGCGCAGCCTGGAGCGGGCGAACTCGACCTCGGCGGCGGCCCGCTCCATCGGACCGACGGTGTGGCGGCGCACGGTACCGCCGCCGCACAGCAGCACGTGGAGGGTGCCGTCGACGACGACCAGCTCGGCGAGCCGGCTCTCGCCCAGCGCGGCCAGGAGGCGGTCGGTGCGGTCCGCGTCGCGTTCCCCGCCCGGGTGGCCCCCGCGGCTGCGCAGTGTCGTGGCGCGCACGCGGGACTCCAGGCGGCTCCTGTCGCGTTCGAGGGTCGCGGCCGAGGCGGCGCCGTCCTGGCGGGCCTGGCCCAGCAGGTGCTCGGCCTGGCGCAGGGCGGTGAGCTGGGCGATGAGCCGGTCGTCCTCGGGCGGGCACACGGCGGGCACCGCGAGGTCGGTGGCGCGCCAGCGCTCGGTCCAGGCCAGCAGGCGGCGGGGCCGTCCCGTCCGCAGGAGGTGCCGCTGGGCGAGCGTGACCAGCTCGGCGCCCTGGGCGGTGGCCAGCGCGCGCAGTTCGGAGGAGCCGAACGTGAGGCGGTGCTCCTCGATGAGCGCCAGCCCGGCGCGGCAGGCGCGCAGGAGGCGGCGCGGCTCCCCTGCGGCCTCGGCCCTGAGCGCCTCCGCCAGCCAGCCGCCGACCCGGCCGGTGGCGGGGCCCTTGTGCCTGACGTCCGCGGCGGCGGCCAGGTGCTCGTCGGCCACGCCCGGCCGGCCCAGGACGAGCGCGACCCGGCCGGCCAGCAGGTGCGCCTGCCACACCTCGGGAGAGCCCAGCGCCGCCAGCCGCCCGGCGAGCCGCCCGGCCTCCCGCAGCAGCCGCCGCCCCTCGGGGCCGTCGGCCGGCGCCGGGAGGGTGCCTTGCTCGGCCTGCGGCATGAGCAGGCGGGCGTGCTCGGCCTGCAGCACGATCAGGCGGGCGTGCTCGGACCACCAGGTGCGGTGCTGGCGCGCGAACAGCCGCCGCGCCTCGCCCGCCCGTTCGATGGCCGTGGCGGGGTCGGCGCTCTGGAGGGCGGCCCGCGCGGCGATGAGCAGCAGCTCGGCGCGGCGGGTCGCCTGCCCGCGCAGCCGGGCCAGCAGCCGCAGCGCCCCGTCGGCCTGCTCCAGCGCGTCGCGGGCGAGCCCGGCGGCGAGCAGGACCGCGCAGCGGTCGGCGACCAGGTCGAGCATCGGGGTGCCGAGAGCGCGGAAGCGCCGCTCCGCCTCGTCCAGCAGGTCCAGCGCCGCCGGCAGGTCGCCGGTGCGGAAGGCCGCCACGCCGCGGTTCTGCACGGCCACCGCCGAGTCGTGCTCCTGCGGGGTGGTGCCCAGCATGTCCTGGGCGGTACGGAAGTCGGCGTCGGCGGGTGCGACCGCGCCCAGAGCGAGCTGGACGTGCCCGCGCAGGGTCAGCGCCCGCGCCGCCCAGACCGTGTCGCGCGCCGCCAGCAGGGCGGGCACCGCGTCCCGCAGGTCGTCGAGCGCGTCGATGTGCCGCCCGAGGATCCAGCGGGCCCCCGCGCGCCGGAACAGCACCCGCGCCCGCGTCGTCCCGTCCGCGCGCGCCGCCGCAGAGTCGAGTGCCGACAGCCCCGCCCTGGTGCGGCCGGAGTGCAGCAGCGCGATGCCGAGCGTGGCCAGCACGTCGGCCTCGCGGTCGGCCGAGCCGGACCGCCGGGCCAGGCGTACGGACTGGCGCAGCTCCCGGATGGCGGCCTCCAGGTCGCCGAACTCGCGGTGCAGGATGCCGAGCGCCTGCCGGGCGATGGACGACTCGTACGGCCCGCGCCCGGCGGCCAGCACCGCCTTGGCGGCCGTCAGGGCCTCCCGGGGCCTCGCGAAGACCATGGCGAGCAGGTCATGCGGATCTTCCCGGGACACGAGTAGATGGTAGACCCGTGCTGTATCACCCGGCCCCATGGCCGCTCATACACACATACACCGCCAGGAGGGACGGACAGGAATGCCGACATCGGACACCCGGTTCTGGGAGCAGCTGGAGATTCTCAACGCCGCCCTGCCGGACGGCATGCGGGCGGCGGCGGGCCCGGAGGGCACCGCGCCGGGCTCGGACGTCACGCCGCGCTTCGCCCACCTGGCCGGGCACGTCCTGGTCCACTCGCGGGACACCGACCTGGCCGTCACCGCCGTCCAGGACCTGCAGCCGGCCCGCGAGCGGGTCCGCGTGGCCTCCTCGCCCGACGGCGCGGCCCGCTGCTCGGTGCACCGCCTGTCCATCGGCTCCCGTGACTGCCACGAAACGGTCGCGGCGCTGGCGGGCGAGGGCCTGCGGGCCAGTCCCGTGCACTTCGTGTCCGTGGCGGGCGTCAACCTGTGCCCCGGCGACGAGCCGGTGCCGAGCGCGGGGCCGCTCAACCCGCCCATGTCGGGCCGCGACCGCGGCGAGAACGTGACCGTCGCCGTCCTGGACACCGGCCTGGTCCACGACTACCTCGACCACCAGTGGCTGGCCGCCAACTCCGGTCTCCCGGCCATCCCGCCGGTGACCGGCGACGTGACCGCGCCCGGCGACGAGCTGGACGCCGACGGCCTCATCAAGCCGTACGTGGGGCACGGCACGTTCATCGCGGGCGTGCTGCGCTGCGTGGCCCCGGCCACCGACGTGCGGGTCCACAACGTCTTCCCGTACGCGGGCGCCGCCCTGGAGGACGAGCTCGGCCTGACGCTGCTGCGCGCGCTGGACGCCCACGGCTGGCCGGACATCATCTCGCTGTCCGCCGGCACCGCCACCTGCGACGCCGCCACGCTGCTCGGGCTGTCGGCCTTCATGGACGAGCTGGCCGACCACCCCGGCACGCTGCTGGTGGCCGCGGCGGGCAACGACGGCGGGACGCACCCGTTCTGGCCGGCCGCCTACGCCGGGGAGCCGGTCAACGCCTCGGGCGACGTCGTGCTCTCGGTGGGCGCGCTGCGCGAGGACGGGCTCGGCCGGGCCTGCTTCAGCAACCACGGCGACTGGGTCACGGTGTACGCGCCGGGCGAGCGCCTGGTCAACGCCTTCACCTCCGGCCCCTACATGTACGGCTACCCGCACCGCACCACCTGCCGCTTCTCCGACCCCGGCCACTACCCGGGCTGCACGTGCGTGGCGACGCTGCAGGAGGGCGACAAGGCGTCCTTCACCGGCCTGGCGGCGTGGAGCGGCACGTCGTTCGCCACGCCGATCGTGGCCGGGCTGGTCGCGGCCCGCATGTCGCAGGAGAAGATCTCGTCGCGGGAGGCCGCGGCGCAGCTCATGGCGAGCCGCCTGACCGTACCGGACCTGAGCGGTTTTCTCCGATGACGGGGAGTTTGCGCCCCTACGGCGGGATGCGAAATATATTGGGCATCCCGCCCAACCGTAGGGAGCCGCCGCCGTGGACGACACCGCAACTCTCGTCGCGGCTGCCGCGGACGGCGACTCGGGCGCGTGGAAGGAGCTCTACCAGCGTTTCAGCGGGCTGGTGTGGGCGGTGGCGCGGAGCTATCTCGTGAACGCCGCCGACGCCCAGGACGTGTGCCAGACGACCTGGTACCGCTTCGCCGAGCACCTGACCAGGCTCAGGGATCCCGCGCGGGCGGGCGCCTGGCTGGCCAGCACGACCAGGCACGAGGCGCTGCGGGTGCTGCGCACCAGCGGCCGGGCCCTGCCGGTGGGCGACCTGGAGCTGCTGGGGATGGACGCCGACGAGCGCTCGCCCGAGTTCCTGCTGCTGGAGGCCGAGGAGCGGGACGAGCGGGCGGCGCGCGACCGGGCGCTGTGGAGCGCGTTCGAGGAGCTGCCGGAGCGCTGCCGGCGGCTGCTGCGCATCCTCATCGCCTCGCCGCGGCCGAGCTATCAGGAGATCGCGGACGGGCTGGACATGCCTGTCGGCAGCATCGGCCCCAACCGGGGGCGCTGTCTCAAGCGGCTGGGCGTGCTGGCGAGCCGGCGCGGCGTGAGCGACATCCGGGGGTGAACGGCATGGACGACGCCACTGACGGGGCCACTCATGGGGCCATTGACGAGGCCGTCGACGACGCGAGCATCGAGCTGGAGGAGCGGCTGCGGGTGGTGGCCGAGCGGCTGGACCCGGTCCCGGCGGAGCTGTTCGAGGAGGCGATGCGGGCGTACGCGCTCAGGTCGCTGGACGCCGAACTGGCCGAGCTGACCTTCGACTCGTGGGACGAGCTGTCGGCGACCCGGGTGCGCGGCGGGGGGCGGGCGCGGCTGCTGACGTTCGCGGCCGGCGAGGTGGTGGTCGAGCTGGAGGTGTCGAACGGCCGGCTGACCGGGCACGTCTCGGGCGGCCTGCCGGCGGACATCGTGGTGCAGCGCCGCGACGGCGCCACCCGGGTGCACGCCGACGAGCTGGGCCGTTTCGCGACCGGCGAGCTGGCGCCGGGGCCGCTGCGGCTACGGGTCAGCCCCGAGTGCGGCGGCCCGGTGGTGACCACCTGGATCCACATCTGAGGCCGCGGGCCGGCCCGTCCGGGCCCAGGCGGCGGTGGCGTCGTCGTGCCGCTTGCCCGACAGCGGCCCCCTGGCCGTCTCGAGCTCGCGTACGGCCTGGATCACCGCCTCCGGGCCGCGGCCGTCCAGCGCCGCCACGAGCTCGTCCCAGCTCCAGCCGTACCACTCGACGAGCCGCGTCACCCCGTCGGTGAGCACCCCGACCCCGCGCGCCCCCGCCACGGTGCCGCACACCGCCTGCCGGGCCGCCTCGGGCCGGGCCGCGGCCACCCAGAAGCCGCCGGGCGCGTTGCGCATCCGGCGCACCAGCTCCCGTGTGTACGGCCGACCGCCCGGCAGGCGCTCCAGCCGGTCGTCGCTCACCACCCGCACCCCGCCGCCCAGCAGGGAGAACACCACGGGCGAGTCACCCAGCACGAGGTAGTCCACGCCGCCGGGGCCGGCGCGCACCATGGCCACGGTGGCGGACGGCGAGTCGGGATCGCCCAGATCGCACGTGCCGGAGTGGGCGGCCATCGTCGTCTCGACGGCCGACTCCAGGATCGCGGCCAGCGGCCTGCCGTCACCCGCGGCCAGGGCGGCGGCCAGCGCGCCGCCGAGCCGCCCCACCAGCCACGCCACGCCGTGGGCGCACCCGCCGTCCACGCCCGGGGCCGCCGTGGCGCCGTCGAGCACGACGATCCACGACGGCCCGGCGATCACCAGGTCCTCGTTGGGCCGCTCCGACCCGGCCCGGCTGGCGCAGGCCACCTCGGCGAACAGCCCGGGACCCGCACGCCCATCGGACGGCGCCGGACCCGCACGCCCGCCAGAGGGCATCGGACCCGCACGGTCACCGGAGGGCGCCGGTCCCGCACCCTCCTCCGACCGCGACGGGCCTGCGCCTTGCCCGGACAGCGCTTGTCCTACACGACGACGAGGTCGCGCGGGGTGTTGTTCAGCCGCTCCACGCCGCCGTCCGTGCACACCACGATGTCCTCGATCCTGGCGCCGTGCCGGCCCGGCAGGTAGATGCCCGGCTCCACGGAGAAGGCGAAGCCCGGCTCCAGCGGCGCGTCGTTGCCGGAGACGATGTACGGCTCCTCGTGCACCTCGATGCCGATGCCGTGCCCGGTGCGGTGGACGAAGTAGTCGCCGTAACCGGCCTCGGTGATGATGTCGCGGGCCGCCGCGTCGACCGACTCGCACGAGACGCCCGGCCGCACCGCGGCGCAGGCCGCGTCCTGCGCCTGGCGCAGCACCTCGTAGTAGGCGGCGAACTCGGCGGGCGGCTCGCCCACGCTGTAGGTGCGCGTGGAGTCGGAGCAGTAGCCGTTGGGCAGCTGGCCACCGATGTCGACCACCACCGGCTCGCCCGCCTGGATCACCCGGTCGGACACGTCGTGGTGCGGGCTGGCGCCGTTGGGCCCCGAGGCGACGATGACGAAGTCGACGCTGGCGTGGCCCGAGGCCAGGATCGCCTCCGCGATGTCCCTGCCCACCTCGCGCTCGGTGCGCCCGGCCCGCAGGAACTCCGGCACCCGCCGGTGCGCCGCGTCGATGGCCTCCCCGGCCGCGCGCAGCGCCGCCACCTCCGCCGGCGACTTGCGCATGCGCAGCTCGCTCAGCACGGTGCCGGCCAGCACCTGCTCGGCGTCCGGCAGCACCTCGCGGAAGCGCAGCGACGACATGGCCCACATCCGGTCGGCCAGCCCCACCTTGCCGACCCGGCCGAGCCGGGCCGCCACCACCGCGTACGGGTCGTCGGTCTCGTCCCACGCCACGAACTCCAGCCCCAGCCGGGAGGCGGGCGAGGCCTGGGCGGCGGGCAGCTCCAGGCGGGGCACCATCATGTACGGCTCGCCGGAGGCGGGCACCACGAGACACGTCAGCCGCTCCAGCGGCTTGGCCTCGTATCCGCTCACATAGCGGAGGTCAGGGCCGGGCGTCAGCAGCAGGGCGTCGATGCCGGCCTTGGCGGTGGCCTCCTGGACGGCGGCGAGACGGGACACGGGATACAGGTCTGAGGACGTCACAGCCCTTAATCTACTCGGACCCCGCCGCCTAAAATCCCCGGAAAGCTCTCACCACACGGCAAGCCGTCGCCACGCTCCGTACAATGTCGATCACGTAGTGTGGGGTCAATTGTCCAGTTCAACTGCACTTTGAGAGTGAACCATGGTCGACGTCATCGGCGCGGCCGAGCTGCTGGGCCACCAGAACCATGCCGAGGTGCTCGCCGCCCGGCTGTCGCACGCCCAGCGGCTCGGCAACATGGGCTGGGCCGAATGGCACCTGCACACCGGCGAGACCATCTGGTCCGACCAGGTCTACCTGATCTTCGGCCGCGACCCGGCCGACGGCCCCATCTCCCTGCCCGACCTGGCCGAGCACGCCGAACAGGCCGACGTGGCCACCTTCAACCGGCTCCTGTGGGCGGCCGTGGAGGGCGTCGAGCCGGTCCAGGCCGAGTTCCGCATCCGCCGCGGCGGCGAGCTGCGCGACCTGCGCGTCGTCCTCGAACCCCTCATGGGCGCCACCGGCCCCGTCGGCCTGCACGGCGTCATCCAGGACATCACCGGCCGCCGCCGCGCCGAGCGCATGATGTCGGAGTCGCGCCGCCAGCTCCTGGAGGCCCGCGAGCAGGCCGCCGTCGAACGCCACGTCATGCTCGCCCTGCGCGACGCCATCCTCCCCGAGTCGGCCGGCTGCCTCGACCTGCCGCACAGCACCGTCGCGGTCCGCTACGTGCCCGCCGAGAAGACCGCGAACCTCGGCGGCGACTGGTTCGAGGCCGCCCCCGCGCCCGACGGCCGCCTGCTGCTGGCCATCGGCGACGTCTCCGGCCACGGCCTGCCCGCCATCGCCCACATGGCCCAGCTCCGCCACGCCCTCGTCGGCCTGGCCATGACCGGCCAGCCCGCGCACCGGCTGCTGGCCTGGCTGAACGACCTGGCCATGCACCAGCTCAAGGAGACCACCGCCACCGCGATCATCGGCCACCTCGACCCGGAGACCCGCGTGTTCGCCTGGGGCCAGGCCGGCAACCTCGCGCCCATCCTCGTCCGCGACGGCGTCGCCCGCCAGCTCCCCCAGCCGCGCGGCGTGCTGCTCGGCGCCGCCTCGCACCGCCCGTACGAGCTGGCCACCACCCGGCTGCTGCCCGGCGACCTGCTGCTCATGTTCACCGACGGGCTGGTCGAGCGGCGCACCCGAGACATCGACGTCGGCCTCGACCTGGTCCTCGCCGCCGCCCGCGACGCGCCCGCCCGCGATCTGGACGCCGCGCTCGACCACCTCCTGGCCGACATCGGCGGCCCCAACCCCGAGGACGACGCCTGCCTGCTCGCCGTCTCCATCCCGGCGGCCGTTCCGGGGGCCATTGCGGGAGCCGTTCCGGGACGGGACGAGCGGGGCACGCCGGAGGTGCGACCATAGACCCGTGCTGATGCTTCTCGACACCCCGTCCCTCTACTTCCGCGCCTTCTACGGCGTGCCGGAGTCGATCAAGGCCCCCGACGGCAGCCCGGTCAACGCCGTACGCGGCCTCATCGACATGATCGCCACCCTCGTCCGCGGCCACTCCCCCACCGCGATCGCGGCCACCATGGACGCCGACTGGCGACCCGCCTTCCGCGTCCAGGCGATCCCGACGTACAAGGCGCACCGCGTCGCCCACGGCGACGTCGAGGAGGTGCCGGCGGCGCTCGTCCCCCAGATCGCCGTCATCCAGGACGTCCTCGACGCCGTCGGCATCGCCCGCCTGGAGTCGCCCGGCTACGAGGCCGACGACGTCATCGGCACCCTCACCCACCAGGCCGCCGGCGCCGTCGACATCGTGACGGGCGACCGCGACCTGTTCCAGCTCGTCGACGACGCCCGCCCCGTGCGCGTCCTCTACACCGCCCGCGGCATCCGCAACCTGCAGATCGTCGACGAGGCGTTCGTCACCGCCAAGTACGGCATCCCCGGACGCTCCTACGCCGACTTCGCCACCCTGCGCGGCGACCCCAGCGACGGCCTGCCCGGCGTGGCCGGCGTCGGCGAGAAGACCGCCGCCGCCCTGATCACCCGCTTCGGCTCGCTCGACGCCCTGCTCGAAGCCCTCGACGCGGGCGCCACCGACGGCTTCCCCGCCGGCAGCCGCACCCGGCTGACGGCCGCCCGCGACTACCTGCGGGCCGCCCCCGCCGTCGTCAAGGTCGCCTCCGACGCGCCGCTGCCCGCCGCCGACCTCACCCTGCCCGCCAAGCCGCGCGACCCCGAGGCCCTCGTGGCCCTCGCCGACCGCCACGGCATCGACGGCCCCCTCAACCGCCTCCTCGACGCCCTCACCGCCTGACCGGCACGGCCCAGGCGTCCTTCTTTCGAAGGGGGCGCGCCGACGTATCGCGGGGAGCTCAGCCGGTCAGGGAGCGCAGGGCCTCCTGCGCGGCCTCGCGCAGCCGCGCGTGCACGAGCACGTTCTCCTCCCGGTCCGTACGCACCTCCACCACGCGCGGCCCCTCCCCGCGCAGCGCCTTGGGCAGCTCCCCGAGATCCCCCACCAGCGTGTACGGCGTGCCCGTCGCCGCAGCCACGTATCCGAGGTCCACCCCGTGCGGCGTGCCGAACACCCGCTCGAACGGGTCGCGCACCGCCGCCTGCGGCAGCAGCGAGAAGATGCCGCCCCCGTCGTTGTTGACCACCACGAAGCACAGATCGGGCCGGGGCTCGCGCGGCCCCAGGATCAGCCCGTTCTGGTCGTGCAGGAACGACAGGTCGCCGATCAGCGCGTAGGACGGCCCGTTGTGCGCCAGTGCCGCCCCCATCGCCGCCGACACCACCCCGTCGATGCCGGAGACCCCGCGCCCGGCCATCAGCCGGATGCCGCGCCGAGGCCGCATCGCCTGGTCGAGGTCGCGGATCGGCATCGAGGAGCCGCAGAACAGCAGCGCCCCGTTCGGCAGGCAGTCGACCAGGTCCCTGGCCAGGCGCGGCTCGCTCGTGCCCGAGACGTCCAGCACCGCGTCGACCGCCGACCTGACCGCCGTGTCGGCCTGCCGCCAGGCGTGCAGCCAGCTGTCGTCGCCGGCGGCCACCGGGATCTCCACGGCCTGCGCGACCTGGGTGGCCGACCGGGTCGGATCGGGCCAGCGGCCCAGGTCGGGCGCCACCACGATGTGCTCCTCGGCCCGCCCCAGCCACGACAGCAGCGGCCTGGACAGCCCCGGCCGCCCGAGCGTCACGACCACGTCGGGCCGGTGCGCGTCGGCGAATTCCGGCATGCCCAGCAGGTAGTGGTAGGTGGAGATGGAGTGGTCGCCGTAGCGGCCGCCGCCGTTCGGCTCCGACAGCACTGGCCAGCCCGCCATGCCCGCCGCCGCGACGTACCGGCGCACGTTGGGCGCGCCGTCGCCGACCACCAGCACCCCGCGCCTGGTCGGCGGGAGGTGCAGGGCGACCGGCGGTGGCGCGACCCTGGCCCGCACCCACGGGCCGTTCGCGGCGCCGTCGAGCGGCTCGCACCACGAGGTGTCGCCGTCGGGGATCAGCGGCTCCCTGAACGCCAGGTTGAGGTGCACGGGGCCCGGGTCGGCCGGGCCCAGCGCCCGCTGGTAGGCGCGGCAGGCCAGCGAACGCCAGTACGCCACCTGCCCGGGACGCTCCTCCGGCACCCCCACCTCGGCGAACCACCGGGCCGCCGCCCCGAACACCTTGAGCTGGTCGATCGTCTGGTTGGCGCCCGTGCCGCGCAGTTCGGGCGGCCGGTCGGCGGTCAGCACCAGCAGCGGCACCCCCGACTCGCCCGCCTCGATCACGGCCGGGTGGAAGTTCGCCACGGCCGTGCCGGACGAGCAGATCAGCGCCACGGGCCGCTCGGAACGCTTGGCCAGCCCCAGCGCCAGGAACGACGCCGAGCGCTCGTCGATGCGCACGTGCAGCCGCACCCGCGACTCGGCGTGCAGGGCCAGCGCCAGCGGGGCGGAGCGGGAGCCGGGGGCCAGCACCACGTCGGTCAGGCCGCAGCGCACCAGCTCGTCGACCAGCACGGTGGCCAGCGCGGTGGCGGGGTTCACGGTGACGCCTCCTGCATCCGGCGAAGCCACTGGGGAGATTCAATCTCAAATGCCGACAAATGCTGAAAATTCACCGAAGGGCGCCGTACTGTCAAATATCCGTCCACGGGCGTCAGCGAATCCGCCACGACGTCACCCGTCAGCAACGCCATCGTGCCCAGCCCGCACGCGTACGGCAGCGACGGCAACGCCGCCGCCAACGCCAGCCCCGCCGCCAGGCCCACCGACGTCTCCACGGCGCTGGAGACCACCGCGGGCAGCCCGCACGCCTCCACCACCCGCAACGCGGCGCGCACCCCGCCCAGCGGCTGCACCTTGACCACCGCCACGTCGGCCGCCTCCGCCGCCCGCACCCGCAGCGGGTCCTCGGCCCGGCGGATCGACTCGTCGGCCGCGATCGGCACGTCGCACGCCCGCCGCACCGCCGCGAGCTCCTCCAGCGTGGCGCACGGCTGCTCGGCGTATTCGAGGTCGAACCGGTCGAGCCGCTTCAGCCGCCGCACCGCCTCGCCGACGTCCCACGCGCCGTTGGCGTCGACCCGCAGCCGGCCCGACGGCCCGAGCGCGTCGCGCACGGCCTCCACCCTGGCCACGTCGTCCTCGAACGCCTGGCCGCGCTCGGCCACCTTCACCTTCGCCGTCCCGCACCCCGACCGCCGCACGATGTCGTGCGCCTGCTCCGGCCCCACCGCCGGGACCGTCGCGTTGACGGGGACCCGGTCGCGCACCGGCTCGGGCCAGCCCTCGAACGCCGCCTCGCGGGCGCACGCCAGCCAGCGGGCGCACTCGCGCGGGCCGTACTCGGGGAACGGGGAGAACTCCCCCCACCCGGCGGGACCGTGCAGCAGCACGCCTTCCCTGACGGTCTGCCCACGGAACCGGGTGCGCATGGGAATGCGGAAGACCACGGGAGAACGCGTCACGACCCTCCCCTGCGCCTCAATCCGATCTGTCGCCACTAACCTTACGAGCATGTGGAGGAACCCGTCGCATCCGGACCGTCCGCTGCACGCCATGGTGCAGCCGCCCGGCCCCGGGCTGTTCACGGCCGTCCGCGACGCGCTGTCGGGCGACGGCCCGGCCGTGCTCCCCCTCACCCCTGGCCAGTCCGCGAGCGCCCTGGCCGCGCTGCGCCCCACCCACGTCGACGGCGCGCCCCAGGACGACGGCCAGGGCGTGCCTCCCGACGTCGCGATCGTGATCGCCACCAGTGGCAGCACCGGCGCCCCCAAGGGCGTCATGCTCTCGGCCACCGCCCTGCGCGCCTCGGCCGCGGCGTCCCTGCGCCGCGTCGAGGCCACCAAGGGCGAGCGCTGGCTGTGCTGCCTGCCCGTCTCCCACGTC
Source organism: Nonomuraea phyllanthi (assembly GCF_006334985.2). Classification (GTDB taxonomy): domain Bacteria; phylum Actinomycetota; class Actinomycetes; order Streptosporangiales; family Streptosporangiaceae; genus Nonomuraea; species Nonomuraea phyllanthi. The sequence continues at coordinate 204,698 of NZ_VDLX02000005.1, read as the reverse complement.
TCGGGCCTCCAGGTCCTCGTACGCGCCCTGCTGTCGGACAGCGAGCCGATCATCCATCCCGCGTTCGACCCCCACGAGGTGCTGCGCTCGGGAGCGCACCACGTCTCCCTCGTCCCCACCCAGCTGCACCGGCTGGTCGAGCTGGGCGCGGACCTGTCGGTCTTCCGCACGATCCTGCTCGGCGGCGCGGCTCCCCGCCCCGGCCTGGTGGCGCGGGCCCGTGACCTCGGTGCCCGGATCGTGACGACGTACGGGATGAGCGAGACGTGCGGCGGCTGCGTGTACGACGGCCAGCCCCTTTACAATGTAGATCTCAAGATCGGCGACGACGGGCTGATCAGGATCGCCGGGCCGGTGCTCTTCTCCGGCTACCGCTTCAGCGGTCCGAGCCCGCTCGACGGCGGCTGGTTCCGCACCTCCGACCTGGGGGAGCTGGCCGGCGGCCGGCTGCGCGTGCTGGGCAGGGCCGACGACGTGATCAACACCGGTGGCGAGAAGGTCGTGGCCGCCGCCGTCACGGCGGTGCTCTGCACCCACCCGGAGGTGGCCGACGCCGCCGTGGTCGGCACGCCCGACCAGGAGTGGGGCGAACGCGTCACGGCGGTCGTGGTCCCTGCCAACCCCGACACGCCCCCCACGCTTCCTCAATTGCGGGCATACTGCCGCGATAGGCTTCCTCCTCACGCCGCCCCGCGCGACCTGCGCCTGGTGCCCCAGCTCCCGCTGCTGCCGAACGGCAAAACGGACGTCGTACGGCTCCGGGCAGGAACCTGAGGAGTCGCGGCTGCGTCATAGTGGGAAAGGAGGGAGCCTTCATGGACCAGACCCGCAAGATGTGGGCATCCGCGGCCGTCGTCGGCGTGATCGTCGTCGCAGGGGCCTCTGTCGCGGCGGCCGCCTCGGCGGGCAAGCTCGACCAGGTCGCGAGGGAGACCCGAGCCGTGGTGGAGAAGGCGACACCGTCCCCGACGACCACCGACGACGACATCGTCGTCTCCCACGAGGTCAACCCCGACCCGCGCGAGGTCATCGACTACTGGACCGACCAGCGCCTGCAGGACGCCGAACCGATGCCCATGCCGATGGTCTCGGCAGGGGACGTCATCCTGACGGAATAAATCCGGACGCAGGGGCGGTTCGACCCATTAGGGGGCGTACCGCCCCTTTTTTGTCCCCTCGGGTCCTCCGGGGAACAAATGACGGCGATTGGCGTTATTGATACTGGTGCGCCGCGCGGACAGGTGCCGCCCCACCACAACCTGCCTGATCGCTTCCACTCCGTACGGAGGAGGTGTCCTCATGCCCAGAACCGCCGTAGCGACCCCACCTGCGACTCTCGACCAGCTGATTGAACGAGGGCGAGCTCAGGGTCACCTTTCTCTGGCGGAGCTGCGTGACGCGTTCGCGGACGCCGGTATCAGCCCCTCTGAAGGCCGCACGATCCTGCGCGAGCTCTCCGAGGGTGGCGTGAGCCTGGCCGCCGAGAACGAGCCGTCTCTCAGCACGACCGCCCCCAAGAAGACCACCAGGAAGCCCTCCGGGAAGACTTCGCGTGCAAAGACTACCGGCCGCAAGTCGGCCGGGGCAAAAACGGCCGAATCGGACATCGAGCCGACCGAGCCGGCCGCCGGTACCGCCCGGGCCACCCGGGCCGCGGCCAAGGCCGTGACCCCGTCCGAGCCCAAGCCGGAGCACGAGGAGGACGTCCCCGACGACATCGCGATGGCCGAGGACGGCGAGCTCGAGAGCGAGCAGGTCGACCTCGACGACACGCAGTCGGCCATGGGCGACTCGGTGCACACGTACCTGAAGTCCATCGGGCGCCGCACCCTGCTCACCGCCGCGCAGGAGGTCGAGCTGGCCAGGCGCATCGAGGCCGGCCTGTACGCCGAGTACAAGCTGGAGACCGACCCCGGCCTGTCCCCCTCCCTCCAGGAGGACCTGCGGCTCGTGGTCGAGGACGGCAAGCAGGCCAAGGACCACATGCTGGAGGCCAACCTCCGGCTCGTGGTGTCGGTCGCCAAGAAGTACACCGACCGCGGCATGTCGCTGCTGGACGTGGTCCAGGAGGGCAACCTGGGGCTGATCAGGGCGGTGGAGAAGTTCGACTACACCAAGGGCTTCAAGTTCTCCACGTACGCCATGTGGTGGATCAGGCAGGCCATCCAGCGCGGCTTCGCCGACTCCGCCCGTACGATCCGGCTGCCCGTGCACGTGCTGGAGATGCTGTCCAAGCTGTCGCGCGTCGAGCGTGACATGCACCAGCGCCTGGGACGCGAGCCCACACCCGAGGAGCTGGCGGTCGAGCTGGACAAGACGCCCGACCAGATCGAGGAGCTGCTGCGCACCAGCCGCCAGCCCATCTCGCTCAACGCGACGATCGGCGAGGACGGGGAGACCACGATCGGCGACCTCATCGAGGACGTCGACTCGCCGGAGGCCTCGGAGATCGTCGACCGCCAGCTGCTGGGCGACCAGCTCAGGGGAGTCCTCGACAACCTCTCGCCGAGGGAGTCGAAGATCATGGCCCTGCGCTTCGGCCTGGTGGACGGCAAGCCCCACACCTTGGACGAGATCGGCAAGCACCTGGGGCTGACCCGGGAGCGGATCCGCCAGCTGGAGAAGGAGTCGCTGTCCAAGCTCCGCCACCCCAGCAACACCCGGCCCCTGCTCGACTGGGCCAGCTGACACAACCGGACACCACGGGGAAGCCCCGGCGCGACGAGGGAGGCTGCGCCGGGGCTTCGCCGTTTCCGGACCCTCGCGTCGCTACCGGACATTGAACTGTCCACTTCAAAAACAGGAAGCACGCTTGCTAGGATCGGACTCGGCCGGGGCGGGTTCCCCGACCGGATACCGTCCCTGCCCAGCGAGGAGCACTCCTGATGACCACGTTCGTTCTCGTTCACGGCGCCTGGCACGGCCCATGGGCCTGGGACCGGCTGGTCCCGCTGCTGCACGCCGCCGGGGCGCGCACGCTCACCCCCGACCTCAGCGCCGCCGCGGACCACGGGCTCCACGACGACGCAGCGACGGTCGTCGCCGCCCTGGACACCGTGCGGGACGACGGCGAGGTCGTGCTGGTCGCGCACAGCTACGCCGGGCTCGCCGCACGGGAGGCCGCCGACGCGCGTCCCGGCGCCGCCCGCCACCTCGTCCTGGTGGACGGGTGGGCGGGGCCCGACGGAGCCGGCATGTTCGACCTGGCGCCCGACGCCTTCGTCACGGCCGTCCGCGCGGCCGCCGAGACGCGCGGGGACGGGCGGCGGATTCCGGCCCCGCCGCCGGCGGCGTTCGGCATCACCGACCCGGGCGACGCGGAGTGGCTGGCGGCGCGCCTGGTCCCACAGCTGCTGCGCACGTTCACCGAGCGGACCCGCCTGAGTGGAGCCGTCGACCGCATCCCCGGGACGGCCGTCCACTGCAGCCCGCAGACCTACCCGTTCGACCGGCTCGGCGCGGCCGTCGGATACCGGACCGTCGAGCTGGACGCCCCGCACAACGTGATGCTCGCCCGCCCGGAGCCGCTCGCCCGGATCCTCATGGAGGTCGCGTCGTTCAAGAACGAGAAGTCGGAAGTTTAGAATGATGAAGTGGAGCAGCGAACCTACAACCAGTACTGCGCCACCGCGCGCACCCTCGACCTCGTCGGCGAGCGCTGGACGCTGCTCCTGATCCGCGAGCTCCTCACGGGGCCCAAGCGGTTCGGCGACCTCCAGGCCGGCCTGCGCGGCCTCGGCACCGGCCTGCTGGCCGCCCGCCTGAAACACCTGGAACGCGAGGGGCTGGCTCGCAAGATCACTCTCCCGCCGCCCGCCCGCACCCCCGCCTACGCCCTCACCCGCGCCGGCGAGGAGCTCGGCCCGGCGGTCCTGGCCCTGGCGCGGTGGGGCCTGAGGTGGGCGATGGGCGAGCGGCGCGAGACCGAGACGTTCCACCCGGGCTGGGCCCTGCTCGGCCTGCGGGCCTGCTTCGACGGCGAGGCCGCCGCCGGGCTTCGCGCGGTGTACGAGTTCCGCGTCGGCGAGGAGGTCTTCCACGTCCGGATCGACGACGGCGCCATCGACACGCTCCACGGGCCGGCCCAGCGCCCTGACGCGACGATCACGATGAGCGAGGAGGCGTTCCTCGGCCTGACCGGCCACGCCCTCACCCTCGCCGAGGCGATCGAGAGCCGCGCCGCGTCGGCGTCCGGCGACGAGGAGGCACTGCGCAGGCTGAAGGGGCTGTTCCGCCTGCCGTCCCCGCACGCCAGAACCCCGGACGGCCCTTCGTCCTGACGCGCTAAGGGCGCCCTGGGGCGGTACGGCGTGCACCGGCCCGCGAAAGCCGAGCCCGCTCCGACGCGGAGAGTCGGCTCAACGGCCCGGCGCGAAGGGCCGGTTCACCGAGCCACCTCACAGACCCCGCTCACCGGGCCGGCTCAGAACGGGTGATTCGGTGAGGTCGACTCAACCGGGGCCCACGGCGCCCAGAATGCCAACCCCGATCAGGGCCGGTCAGAAGGTGGCGGGCACCGGGCGGGGCACGCGGGGGATCCCCCACATCCGGTTGTTCTCGCGCAGCGTGCGCAGCCGGTCGACCTCAGCCGTCCACATGGCCCCGTCGGGCTTGGCCTTGGCCTTGCGGCGGGCGATCCGGTCGTCGTAGGCCTTGGCCCCGAACGTGGCCCGCTGCCCCGCCTCGGCGGCCCGCAACGCCTCGGTCAGCGCCCGGTCGAACTCCCGCCCGGCGGCCAGCAGCTCGATCTCGTCGGCCGCGGCGGCCCGCAGCTCGCGCAGCGTCTCCTCGGCCCGCCTGGCCTTGTCGAGCAACTCGGGGAAGCTCTTGGAGATCTCCTGGTCCGCGTGGTAGCGAACCTCTGCCTCACGGCTCACCCGCGGACGGAAAAACGCCATCGACCCTGCCCTTTCACACAACCGGCACGCTTGCACCGCCCAGGGTACGCCGTCGCGCGACACGGCGGGAAATCGGCCCTGCGCGGCGCCCTTTACGAAGTAAGATGATCTCCATGCCCGCGAAGAGACCGCCGGTCCCGCTCTCCCGGGAGCGCATCATCGAGGCCGCGCTCCACATCGCCGACAGCCAGGGCCTGCGCCGGCTCACCATGCGCCGGCTGGGCGACGCCCTGCAGGTGGAGGCCATGGCCATCTACCACCACCTGCCCAGGGGCAAGGAGGCGCTGATGGACGCGCTGGCCGAGCATGTCACGACGGTCCACGTCGAGCAGGAGCCCACCTGGCAGGAGACGGCCAGGGCGTGGTGCCGGGCGGAGCGGGAGCTGCTGCGCGAGCACCCGGGCGTCCTCGCGCTGGCCCTGACGAAGCCGCCCAAGGGCGCCACGGCGCTCGCCATCAGGGAGCAGACCGATCAGCTGGCCGACGGCGGCCTCCCGGGCGCGGCGGACGCGGTGCGGGCGCTGCGGGCGTTCGTGTTCGGGAGCGTGGCGGTCGAGGTGCAGCAGTCGGGGTGGGCGGATCCCGAGGTTGACGAGTGGGTCAGGCGTGACGAAAGAGCCGATGTGGATTTCGAGCGCGGACTCGACGCTCTGCTCAAGGGATTGCAAACGTAGTGCGCGTGTCGCGCTTGGCCCGTTATCCTGCATAAGGCACGCTGTGTCGAAGGTCACACGACCGGGCAAATTTCCCGTAACGGGTCTTAACGGGCCATGCCCAAGCGTGTGGCACACGTGCAAACGTGTCAGATAACAACCCGAGCCGGCTCCCGACCCTCCAGACCGGGAGCGTCCCACGAGATATCGGAGGCACGCCGATGTGCCCGCACGACCCGGCCTGTCCGGATGCCGAGGCGCCCGACCGCGAGAAGGCACGCACTCTCGCCTGCCACCCCGAGCAGGGGTGGAGTTTGCTCTGCAACGGCGTCGTCCTGTTCGAGGACACCGGGGAGCTTCTTCCCAGCGGCACCGCCATCGCTCCGCACCGGCCCGCCGTCGGCGCCGCGTGAGCTAGGCGTAGTGGACGATCCACTCCGCCACGACCTCGCCCACCCGGGCGGGGTCCTTCTTCAGGTCATGCCCCTCCCCCGGAAGCACCACCAGGCGCGCGGCGTCAGCGGCCGCAGGCACGCCGAACGGGTCACGGTCCCCGTTGACCACCAGCACGTCCACCCCGGCGCCGCGTAGCTCCTCGGCCCGCGAGCGCTCCGGCTTCCCCGGCGGGTGCAGCGGAAAGGCCAGCGCCACCACCGCCGCCGCACCGACCACCCTGGCCGTACGGCAGGCCACCCGAGCCCCGTTGCTCCGCCCGCCCTGCACGACCGGCAGCCCCGGCCATCGCGCGCGCAGCTCCGCCAGAACGATCTCCCAGGCCTCGTCCTGCCTGGCCGGCGAGCCCGGCGCTCTCGCCCCCGCCACCCTGAACGCCTGAGTCACCCTCGCCACGCTGGCCCCGGCCTTGAGCGCCGCGTCGCGCACGGCCAGCAGATCGGGCGCGTCCACTCCCCCGGACGACCCGTGGGTGAGCACCAGCAGCAGCCGCGGATCGGCCACCTCGTCGACCTCGACCAGCGCGGGCCCCCTCGGGGTCGTCACCTCCATGCCAGCACCGTACCTGGGGAGGATGCGACCTTGGCCCTCAGGGCGGATGACGGCGCGCCGCGCAGGATGGATGATGGCTGACATGCCAGACAAGCGTCCCCTCCGGGATGATCTGCAGGCCACGCTGGACGCCCGCCGTGACCTCGGTCCTGAGTACGAAGCCGCGCTCGTCGAGTCGTTCGTGGAACGCCTCGACGCCACGATCGCCGCCCGCGTGCGGGCCGAGCTCGACCACCACGGCGCCGCGCCGCACAAGAAGAGCACGCCGGGCTCCGCCATGATCCCCATCGCCCTGGGCTCGATGGGCATCGGCATCCCGCTGACGGCCATCGCGGCAGGCAACGCGGGCCTGGTGGGCCTGACGATCACCTGGATCGCCATCGTCATCATCAACGTGGCCGCGGCGGGCGCCATCATGCGCCGCAACTGACCCACCCGGCCCCACCCGACACCGAGCGCCCTACGCCCGGCCGGGTCTCACCGACCGTCCAGGGCCGGCAGCGCGCCTCGTGGCTGCTGCCTGCCCGCCCACAGCAGGCATCCCTCGTCGGTGATCGTCTGCCGCCCAGCGCCGATATCCACCGCCCGCGACCGGCATCTACCGCCCAGCGCCGATATCCACCGCCCGTCATCGGCCTCTGCCGCCCAGGGCCGGGATCTGCCGCCCGTCATCGGCATCTGCCGCGTGCGGTCGGCCGGATGACGCCGGATGCGGGTCACGTTCACCCGCCGACCACCTCGCAAGTGGTTCATGGCCACCGTGGTCAGGCCGCTCGTAGGTCAAGCCCACCACGGAGAGGGCCAAGAGTGCGCGTCGTCACGGCGCCCGGCCCGTGAGCCCTCACGACCGGCCATGACAGACGGCAACCGCCGTCGGCGCGTGCGGCCAACCACGCGAAGCCGTAACGGATGGCCTTGACGGGCACGCGGCCAACCGGGCCGTTACAAGAAACGCCTACTGATCGTCGCGCTGGCGGCGGAGGAGCACTTCGGCGGCCAGGGTTGGGTTTTCGTGGTGCAGTCCGTACGACCACACCCGCTCGGCGTCGTCGGGCCGACCCCGCAACGGCAGGGTGCGGGCGAGCAGCTCGATGGCCAGCGCGCCGGTCTGCGGGTCGGCGCCGCACTCGACGCTCTCCGCGAACTCCGCGCAGGCGAGCTCCAGGTGCGCGATCCCGAGCTGGACCCGCAGCCCCGCCACCTCCTCCGCCGGGGCGGCCTCCAGGGCGTCGATGAGCACGTCGGCCGCCGCTCCCGGCTCCCCTTGCTCCAGCAGCAGGTCGGCCAGCCGCTGGGCGGCGTGCGCGCCGATGTGCGGGTCGCCGGCCTCGATGGCGGCGTGCAGTTCCTGCTCGGCCTCGGCCGCGTCGCCGGCGAGGCGGGCCAGCGCGAGGTGGGCCAGCGGCACGTACGTGGGCGTGCCGACCCCGAGGACCGCCTGCCATGCGGCCCTGGCCTGCTCGGCCCTGCCTTCCCGCTCGAACCCCTGCGCCAGGTGGCAGGCGGCCTGCGCGGCGTATTCGGGGTGGCCGGTGGCCAGTGCCGTCCGGGCGGCGGCCCTGGCCCCCTCCGCGTCGCCGCGTTCTTCCAGCACCACGGCGAGCCCGACGGCGGCCTGCGCCCTGTCGGGTCCGTCGGGATCGGCGGCCAGCTCAGCGAGTATGGCGGCGGCGCCGTCGAGGTCGCCGCTCTCGGCCAGGCGGCGGGCGGTGTCGAGGGGCGGGGTCTCCAGCTCTGAGGACGTCAAGAGAGCTCCTTGTGGCGACGGTCGCCCCGAGCCTAACGATTTCAGGCGATCATGTCTGCTCAGTTGACGCAGGCGGACTGACCGGTTTCGTACCTTGACGCGGCAGCAGGCGTAACGTCCTGATCATGATCATCCCGAACGCCAGCTGGAACACCGCCTGCCCCACCACCAGGGGTCCTTGCTCCAGTACGACGGACACGCCGGAGGCCACCCCGCCGGCCACCTGTAAGACGACGAGCGCGGCGCCGGCGGACGCCCAGGAGGCCAGCCGGACCGCCAGCACCATCTCGTGCATGAACAGCGCCGCCCCGAACGACCTGTGAATCCAGTGCACCACGTCGCCGAGCGTGTAGGGGGTGAGCAGGACGCCGGTCAGAAGAAGCGCGAACGAGTCGCCCGCCGCCGCGACGAAGCGCGGGGCGGGCAGCGCGGGCGCGGCGACCTTCAGCGCCCTGCGGGTGTAGAGGGCCGCGCCGAGGAAGCCGCCGCCGTCCGCCACGCCGTCGCCCATCACCGGCCTCCCGCCCGATCACCCCACCGTACGCCCGCGCGCAGAACGGCCGTACGGTGGGGCGCACCTCCGGGACGTGCCCGCCCTAGAGGTGGCGATCAGGGGTGACCAGGACTGATCAAAGGGCGATCAGAACCCGATCACGCGAGGTCGAACCGGTCCAGGTTCATCACCTTGTTCCACGCCGCGACGAAGTCCGTCACGAACTTCTCCTTCGCGTCGTCGCTCGCGTAGACCTCCGCCAGCGCGCGCAGCTCGGAGTTGGACCCGAAGACCAGGTCGGCCCGGCTGCCGGTCCACTTGACCTCGCCCGTGGCGGAGTCGCGGCCCTCGAACGTGTTGGCGTCCTCCGACACCGACGTCCACGTCGTGCCCATGTCGAGCAGGTTGACGAAGAAGTCGTTGGTCAGCGTCCCGGGCGTCGTGGTGAAGACGCCGAGCGGCGACTGCCGGTAGGTGGCGCCCAGCACCCGCAGGCCGCCGACGAGGACGGTCATCTCGGGGGCGCTGAGGGTCAGCAGGTTGGCCTTGTCGAGCAGGAGGTACTCGGCCGGGAGCCGGTTGCCCTTGCCGAGGTAGTTGCGGAACCCGTCGGCGGCCGGCTCGAGCGCCGAGAACGACTCCACGTCGGTCTGCTCCTGCGTGGTGTCGGCACGGCCCGGCGTGAAGGGCACCTCGACGTCGAAGCCGGCGTCCTTGGCGGCCTTCTCCACACCGGCGCAGCCGGCGAGCACGATCACGTCGGCGAGCGAGACCTGCTTGCCGCCGGTCTGGGCGCCGTTGAAGGCCTTCTGGATGCCTTCCAGGGTGCCCAGCACGGTCGCGAGCTGGTCGGGGTCGTTGACCTCCCACGAGCTCTGCGGCTGGAGGCGGATGCGCGCGCCGTTGGCGCCGCCCCGCTTGTCGCTGTCGCGGTAGGAGGAGGCCGACGCCCATGCCGTGGTGACGAGCTGCGCGACCGTCAGGCCCGAGGCCAGGATCTGCTCCTTCAGTGCCGCGATGTCGGCGGCGCCGACGAGCTCGTGCGTCACCTCGGGGATCGGGTCCTGCCAGAGCAGCGTCTCGGACGGGACCTCCGGGCCGAGGTAGCGCACGGCCGGGCCCATGTCGCGGTGGGTCAGCTTGAACCACGCCCGCGCGAAGGCGTCGGCGAACTCCTCGGGATTGGCGTGGAAGCGCCGCGAGATCGGCTCGTAGATCGGGTCGAAGCGCAGCGACAGGTCGGTCGTCAGCATCGTCGGGGCGTGGCGCTTGGAAGGGTCGTGCGCGTCGGGAACGGTGTCCGAGCCCGCGCCGTCCTTCGGCCGCCACTGGTAGGCGCCCGCGGGGCTCTTGAACAGCTCCCACTCGTAGCCGAACAGGATCTCGAAGAAGCTGTTGTCCCACGTGGTCGGGGTGTCGGTCCAGATGCCCTCCAGACCGCTGGTGATGGCGTCGCCGCCCTTGCCGGTGCCGAAGGTGTTCTTCCAGCCGAAGCCCTGCGCCTCGATCGGCGCGGCCTCGGGGTCGGCGCCAACGTTGTCGGCCGGGCCCGCGCCGTGGGTCTTGCCGAAGGTGTGACCGCCCGCGATCAGGGCGACCGTCTCCTCGTCGTTCATCGCCATCCGGTGGAACGTCTCACGGATGTCGCGGGCCGCGGCGATCGGGTCGGGGTTGCCGTTCGGGCCCTCCGGGTTGACGTAGATGAGGCCCATCTGGACCGCGCCGAGCGGGTTCTCCAGCTGGCGGTCGCCGGTGTAGCGCTCGTCGCCGAGCCAGGTGGTCTCGGGGCCCCAGTAGACGTCCTCGTCGGGCTCCCAGGCGTCCACCCGGCCGCCGGCGTAGCCGAAGGTCTTGAAGCCCATCGACTCCAGGGCGACGTTGCCCGCCAGGATCAGCAGGTCGGCCCACGACAGGTTCTTGCCGTACTTCTTCTTGACCGGCCACAGCAGGCGGCGCGCCTTGTCCAGGTTGCCGTTGTCGGGCCAGCTGTTGAGCGGGGCGAAGCGCTGCTGGCCGGTGCCGGCGCCGCCGCGGCCGTCGTGGATGCGGTACGTGCCCGCGCTGTGCCAGGCCATCCGGATGATGAACGGGCCGTAGTGGCCGAAGTCGGCGGGCCACCAGTCCTGCGAGGTCGTCAGCAGCTCGGCGATGTCCCGCTTCACGGCCGGCAGGTCGAGGCTCTTGAACGCCTCGGCGTAGTCGAAGTCCTCGCCGAGCGGGTTGGCCACGGCCGGGTTCTTGGCGAGGATCTTCAGGTTGAGCCGCTCCGGCCACCACTGGCGGTTTCCGCCGCCCTGGGTCGGGTGGGGGGCGCGCTCGTGCGCGACCGGGCAGCCGCCTGCGCCGTCGGTCTTGGCGTCTGTGACGATCGCGTCATGGTTCTCGGACATGGGAATCCTTCCGGACTGGATCACGGTGCTCAGGAACTGCGGGAGCTGGAACAGTCGGGGCACAGGCCCCAATAGATGACCTCGGCCTCGTCGATGGCGAAGCCGTGGTCGTCGGACGCGTGCAGGCAGGGCGCCTCGCCGACCGCGCAATCGACGTCGGCGACGGTGCCGCAGGACCGGCACACGGCGTGGTGGTGGTTGTCGCCGACGCGCCCCTCGAACCTGGCCGAGCTGCCGGGCGGCTCGATGCGGCGGACGAGGCCCGCCGCGGTGAGCGCGTGCAGGGCGTCGTAGACGGCCTGGAGCGAGATGTGGCCCACGCGATCGCGCACCCCGGAGGCGATCGCCTCGACCCCGAGGTGGTCACCGTCCCGGACGGTCTCGAGCAGCGCGACGCGGGCGGCCGTCACCCGCAGGCCCGCCCCGCGCAGCTCCTCGGCGATGGCCGGAGTCTTGGGTGCGCTCATGACGCCAACCTACCGCCATAAACACGAACTGTCCAAGACAACGAACGATCCAAGTTTGTGTCACCCAGTCGCCCGGGTCCGCCCGGTCGTCGGATCTTCCGTCCGGCCGGTCGTTCGACCGCCCGTCCGTCCAGCCCCAGGTCCTAGTCCTCGTACGCCTCCAGCGGCGGGCAGGAGCACACCAGGTTGCGGTCGCCGTAGGCCTGGTCGATGCGCCGCACCGGCACCCAGTACTTCCCGTCGCGCAACGACGGCACCGGGTAGGCGGCCTCGCTCCGGGTGTACGGGTGGCGCCACTCGTCGGCGCTGACCGACTCGGCGGTGTGCGGGGCGTTGCGCAGCGGGTTGTCGGTCCGGTCGTACTCGCCGGACGCCACCTTGGCGATCTCGCCCCGGATGGCGATCATCGCGTCGGCGAACCGGTCGAGCTCTCCGAGGTCCTCGCTCTCGGTCGGCTCGATCATCAGCGTCCCGGCGACGGGGAAGGACATGGTGGGCGCGTGGAAGCCGTAGTCGATGAGCCTCTTGGCCACGTCGTCCACCGTGACGCCGGTCTCCTTGGTGAGCTGGCGCAGGTCGATGATGCACTCGTGGGCCACCAGCCCGCCGCGCCCGGTGTAGAGGACGGGGTAGTGCGGGGCGAGCCGCCTGGCCAGGTAGTTGGCCGACAGGATGGCCTGCTCGGTGGCGGCCGTGAGCCCCTCGGAGCCCATCATCCTGACGTACGCCCACGAGATGGGCAGGATGCCCGCGGACCCGTACGGCGCCGCCGAGACGGGCCCGACCGGCGTGCCGTCGTGCAGCGGGTGGCCCGGCAGGTAGGCCGCCAGGTGGCCGCGCACCGCGACCGGGCCGACGCCGGGACCGCCGCCCCCGTGCGGGATGCAGAACGTCTTGTGCAGGTTGAGGTGGGACACGTCGGCGCCGAACTCGCCCGGCCTGGCCAGCCCGACCAGCGCGTTGAGGTTGGCCCCGTCGACGTAGACCTGGCCGCCGGCGTCGTGCACCTTGGCGCACACCTCGGTGATGCTCTCCTCGTAGACGCCGTGCGTCGAGGGGTAGGTCACCATGATCGCGGCGAGCCGGTCGCGGTGCTTGTCGATCTTGGCGTCGAGGTCGGCCAGGTCGATGTTGCCGTCGGAGTCGCAGGCCACGACGACGACCCGCATGCCGGCCATGACGGCGCTGGCCGCGTTGGTGCCGTGGGCGGAGGACGGGATGAGGCAGACGTCGCGCGCCTCCTGGCCGCGCGCGCGATGGTAGGCGCGGATGGCCAGCAGCCCGGCGAACTCGCCCTGCGAGCCCGCGTTCGGCTGGATCGAGACGCGGTCGTAGCCGGTCACCTCGGCCAGCCAGCTCTCCAGCGTGCCGATCAGCTCGTGGTAGCCCTCGGCCTGGTGCTCGGGCGCGTACGGGTGGATCGCGGCGAACTCGGGCCAGCTGATCGGCTCCATCTCGGTGGTCGCGTTCAGCTTCATCGTGCAGGAGCCGAGCGGGATCATCGAGCGGTCGAGCGCGATGTCCTTGTCCTGCAGCTTGCGCAGGTAACGCAGCATCGCGGTCTCGGAGCGGTGGTCGTGGAAGACCGGGTGGGTCAGGTACGCCGACTCGCGCAGCAGCGAGGCGGGCAGCGCGTCGGCCTCGGCGTCGGCGGCGACGTCGGGCGCGGCATGCTCGACGCCGAAGGCGGCCCACACCTCGGCCAGCTCGGCGGCCCCGGTCTTCTCGTCGCAGGCGATCGACACGTGGTCGTCGTCGACCCGCCACAGGTTCACGCCGCGCTCCTCGGCGGCGGCGACCACGGCGGCGGCCCGGCCTGGCACGCGGACGAGCACGGTGTCGAAGAACGCGCCGTGCACGACCTCCAGCCCGCCGCGGCGCAGCCCGCCGGCGAGGGTCACGGCGTGCCGGTGCACCCGCCGGGCGATGCCGCGCAGCCCCTCTGGGCCGTGGTAGACGGCGTACATGCCGGCGATGACGGCGAGCAGGACCTGCGCGGTGCAGATGTTGCTGGTGGCCTTCTCGCGGCGGATGTGCTGCTCGCGGGTCTGCAGGGCCAGCCGGTAGGCGGGGTCGCCGTCGGCGTCGACCGACACGCCGACCAGGCGGCCCGGCAGCTGGCGCTGCAGCCCCTCGCGTACGGACATGTAGGCGGCGTGCGGCCCGCCGAACCCGAAGGGGACCCCGAACCGCTGGGAGGAGCCGATCGCGATGTCGGCGCCGAGCTCGCCGGGGGCGGTCACGAGCGTCAGGGCCAGCAGGTCGGCGGCGGCCACCACCTGGGCGCCCGCCTCGTGGGCGGCGGCGGCGACGGCGCGGAAGTCGCGCAGCCGGCCGGAGGCGCCCGGGTACTGCACCAGCACGCCGAAGCACTCCGGCAGGTCGCCGTCCAGCGGGTGCTCGACCAGCTCGATGCCGAGCGGCTCGGCGCGGGTGGCGAGCACGCGCTTGGTCTGCGGCAGCGCGTCGGCGTCGACCACGAACACGTTGCTCTTGGACCGGCCCGCGCGCCGGGCCAGCGTCATCGCCTCGGCGGCGGCCGTGGCCTCGTCGAGGAGGGAGGCGCCCGCGACGGGCAGGCCCGTCAGGTCGGAGACGACGGTCTGGAAGTTCAGCAGCGCCTCAAGGCGGCCCTGCGAGATCTCCGGCTGGTACGGGGTGTAGGCGGTGTACCAGCCCGGGTTCTCCAGCAGGTTGCGGCGGATGACGGCGGGCGTGACCGTGTCGTGGTAGCCCAGGCCGATCATGGAGGTGAGCACGCGGTTGCGCCCGGCCAGGGCGCGCAGCTCGGCGATGGCCTCGGCCTCGCCGACGGCGGCGGGCAGGTTGAGCCGGTCCTTGGCCCTGATGGACTCGGGGACGGCCACGGCCACCAGGTCCGCCACGGAGGCGAAGCCCACGGCCTCGAGCATGCGCTGCTGCTCGGACTCCGACGGGCCGATGTGCCTGGACGAGAACGGCGGAGCTGACAGATCGGTCATGGAAGGTGCCTCCCGAGGCGTGTGGAGACCGGCGCCAGGGCGCGGGCGGATGCCGGATCTCCCCCTCTGTCAGCGCGGCGGGACCGCGACCTGAGAGCTTCGCCCCGTGAGCGGGACTTGCACCGTCGGTGAGACGCGCCTGGCGGGTGCGCCTGCTTTCCAGAGTTGCCTCGCCCGAGCGGTACGGGATGCCTGAGAGATTCCGGGGAGGGTTGCTCCTTCGGCGCCCCGGGACCCGTGGGCCCGGGGACTCTCCCGCACGGGGTCGTCAGCCTTGCTGTCCTAGATTACAACCCTATGCGGCACGCGCGGGCGACCAGGGCGCAGCGCTCGGGGCGCGGTGTGCCGCTAGCCGAGGCGCCGGGCTCGGCGGCGGCGGGCCAGTTCGTCAGCGGGATGGTCGGCCGGGACGGTGTCCTCGACCGCCGCGCGTTCCCCCGGCAGCTCCGCGAGGGAGCCCTCGACCTCCCGCCAGACCCGGCCGAGGGCGATGCCGAACACGCCCTGACCGCCCTGGAGCAGGTCGATCACCTCGTCGGCCGAGGTGCACTCGTAGACGCTGACGCCGTCGCTCATGAGCGTGATCTGCGCGAGGTCGGCGACCCCGCGGTCACGCAGGTGGCGCACGGCCGTGCGGATCTGCTGCAGGGACACCCCGGTGTCGAGGAGCCGCTTGACGACCTTGAGCACCAGGATGTCGCGGAAGCTGTAGAGCCGCTGGGAGCCCGAGCCCTGAGCGGCTCTTATCGTGGGCTCAACGAGGCCCGTGCGCGCCCAGTAGTCGAGCTGCCTGTAGGTGATGCCGGCCGCCGAGCAGGCCGTCGGCCCGCGGTATCCGATGTCGCCCGGCAGCGCCGCCGGCTGCTCGTCGAAGAGCAGTCCCTGCTCCCCGGCACGCTGCCGCGCGCTCTCGCGCCGCACCGGATCTTCCTGGCCGGCCGTCTTTCCCTCGCCGCTGCTGACCGCCACGCGGACCTCCGGCTTTCTCTCATCCCGTGGCCTGATCTGGGGGTTCGTAAAGGGCGACCACGGGTTTCACTTGCACCGTAGGACCGTGACCATGCTCAGTCAACGATCCGGCTCGGCGCGTCGTGAAGCGTAAATGCACCGAAATACCTACCCCGCCCTGCCGAAGTCTTCGGGAGAGATCGTGTCAAGGAACTCCCTGAACTTCTCCACCTCGTCCTCCTGGTCGTCCGGGATGATCACTCCGGCCTCCTGGACCACCTCCTCGCTGGCGAAGATGCGCGCCCCGGTGCGCAGGGCGAGCGCGATCGAGTCGGACGGCCGCGCGCTCACCTCCACGCCGTTGGAGAACACCAGGTCGGCGAAGAAGATGCCGTCGCGCAGGGCGACGATGTTGACCGCTCGCAGGCCGACGCCCAGAGCGCTCAGCACGTCGCGGAAGAGGTCATGGGTGAGCGGCCTCGGCGGGGGCTCCTCCGCCTGGGCCAGGGCGATGGCCGTCGCCTCCGTCATGCCAATCCATATAGGAAGGAACCGCTCCCCGTGCGCCTCCTTCAGCAGCACGATCGGCTGATTTGTGGGCATTTCCACTCGAACGCCCACGACCTCCATCTGCAACACGGGCTGCTCCGTATTCCTGACCGGTCACCCGGCACAGCTATTCGCTCGTGGCTTCTGCTGACTGGCTACTGCAATTCAACGTAACACCCGGAAGGCGTGGAACGCGCCTCTGCCTCCCGCCTCGACCCCGTCTCAACGCCCCAGAACGGAACGGATCCCCGACCGCACAAGGGATGCGTGCAGATCGAGCAGAAGCGTGGAAAGCTCCCTCGCCACCTCATCGGCCTCCCCGATGGCGCCGGGGGCCCGCCGTTTGAGTATGGGGGCGACGGTCTGCTCGACCAGGCCGCACTCGCGCTCGGCCGCCGCCTTGACCGCGCGCAGGTGGCGGGCGTGCAGGCCGAAGCGGGCCAGGGCGCCCACGCTGCGGGCCACGTTGAGGGCCTCCTCGTCGTAGCGCCTGGCCACCGGGGCGAGCAGGCCGTAGTCCTCCAGCTCGGTGAGCGTCTCCTCATCGATGCCCGCCGCCTCCAGCAGCTCGGCCCGGCTGAGCCGGACCTCCCGCTTGTCCTGGACGGCGCGCGGGCGGCCGAAGCTCTCCGCCATCCTGTCCTTGATCACCCGTAGCGGCAGGTAGTGGTCGCGCTGCTCGGTCAGGATGAAGCGCAGCTGCTCCACGTGCAGGTGGGTGAACTTGCGGTAGCCGGACGGGCTGCGCTCGGGCTCGATCAGCCCCTCGCCCTCCAGGAAGCGGATCTTGGAGATCGTCACGTCGGGGAACTCGCCCTGCAGCAGCGCGAGCACCTCCCCGATGCTCATGTGCGAGCGCGCAGCCTGAGAGCTCACGCGGCCTCCCGGGCCGCGCCCACGGATCGTCCCCCGCGCTCGCTCATGCGCCGGCGCTGGTCCGCATCAGGAAGAGGAGGCGGAACTTGCCGATCTGCACCTCGTCCCCGGAGTGCAGCGGGACCTCCTCGATGCGCTCCCTGTTGACATAGGTGCCGTTGAGGCTGCCGACGTCGCGCACGGAGAACTGGCCGCCCCGGTGGCGGTAGAACTCCACGTGGCGGCGCGAGACCGTGATGTCGTCGAGGAAGATGTCGCTCTCCGGGTGGCGGCCCGTCGTGGTGAGCTCCTTGTCGAGCCGGAACCGGCTGCCCTGGTTGGGGCCCCTGGTCACCGTGAGCAACGCCGCGCCGGGCGGCAACTGCTCCAGCAGCGCCCGCTCGGCCTGGAGCATGTCGCCTGTCTCAGCCTCGTACGCCTCGATTCCCGCGATGGAGATCGTCGACGTGGTGTCCCCGGCGACCTCGGGTCTGGTCAGCGGTGACCCACAGCGGGAACAGAAACGGGCATCCTGGGGGTTGGCGTGCCCGCACTGCGTGCAGTAGACGCTCGGCATCGATCGGCTCGGCCTCCTACCGCGAAGACGCGGCGACGGTGCTCAAGGGCGCGCCTCGCTTCGCTTTTTCAAGTTTGCGAATGCCGCAACTTACGCTGATCAGCGGCAAAGGTCAAGGCGGGGCACTGACTGCGGGTCGGACGCAGACAAAGTTACCGCCGCCCCCGCCCCGTGGTCCATGCCGCCGCGCGTTTCTACATTACGATCTTGCGGCACGAAATGGGCGCGTCGTGAGCAACACATTTCTCGTCACACTCCGTGCGCGCGGTCAGGTGGCGGCCTGCTCGACGATGCGGGCCCACCGTTCGAGCAGGGCCTGGGCGCCGTCCATGTCGTTCGCCTCGGCCCACAGGTCGGTGACCGGCTCGGTGGCGGCGGGCAGCACCAGCACCCAGCTGCCGTCCTCGCGGGCCACCCGCACGCCGTCGGTGGTGTCGACGCGGTGCCCGTCGGGCTCCGACTCGGCCGCCTCGATGACCGAGCGCATCACGGCCCCCTTGGCGGCCCACGGCGTGGGCACGGCGCGCTTGAGCATCTTCACCTCGGGGATCCTGGCGTCGATCTGGCTGAGCGAGAGCCGGGTGCGGGCCACCAGGCCCAGCAGGCGCATGAACGCGGCCAGCCCGTCGATGGCCGGGCCGAACTCCGGCACGACGAACCCGCCGCGCCCGTCGGCCGCGAAGATCATGTCGGGGCCGGCGGCGGCCGAGGTGAGGGCGTCGAGCGCGGTGGAGGTCCACTGCACCTGCACGCCGTGGAAGCGGCAGACCTGCTCGGCGACCCTGGTCGTGGTGACCGGCAGCGCCACCCGGCCGCCCCTGCGCTCGGCGGCGACGAGGTCGAGCACGACCAGCAGGGCGCGTTCCTCGTCGATGAGCTGGCCCATCTCGTCGACCAGCGCGATGCGCTCCCCCACCGGGTCGAACCGCACCCCGAACGCCGCCCGCGACGAGCTGACCAGCTCCGCCAGGCGCTGCAGGTCGCGGCGGCGCTCGGCCAGCGTCTCGGTGGGCGAGACGTCGTCCAGGCGGGCGTTGACGGTGAGCACCTCGACCCCGACCCGGCCGAGCAGCGTGGGGAGCACCAGCGAGGACGTGCCTCCCGCGCAGTCCACGACGACCTTCATGTCCCGGACGTCGCCCACGTCGATGTGGCGCAGCAGCTCGTGGGTGTAGTCCTCGACGGCCCTGGCCGGGTAGGTGAGCGAGGCGATCTCGCCGGGGAACGCGCGGCGGAACTCCTGGCGGGAGAAGACCCGCTCCAGCTTGCGCTGCGCGGCGGGGGGCAGGTCGGCGCCGCGGCCGTCCATGATCACGATGTCCACGCTCTGCGGGTCGCCTGGCGTGGTGCGCAGCGCGATGCCGCCCGCCGCCGACTCGCGCGCCGTGTGGAAGCGGGTGACGGGCAGCGGGGCGGCCTCCAGGTCGAGCACGTTGATCGCGCCCGCGGTCAGCGCGCCGATGACGGCCCGCTTGAGCGCCCTGGCGGCCAGGGAGCAGTCGCGGGAGGTCACGACGTGCTCGCCCTTCTTGAGGGTGGTGGCGTACGCGCTGGCCAGGCGGACGCACCGCTCGGCGGTGATCTCGACGTTGACCAGGCCGCTGACGCCCCTCGGGCCGAACAGGTTGCGCTGGCCGCGCGACTCCCAGATGACGCTGGTGTTGACCACCGCGCCGGCCTCGATGGTCTTGAACGGGTAGACCCTGACCCCGCTGGAGACGTACGCCTCGGGCTCGATGACGCATTCGTCGCCGATGACGGAGTTCTCCTCGATGCGGGCCCCGGTCATGACGTCGGTGCTCTTACCGATCACGCAGCCGCGCAGATGGGTGCCGGGGCCGAGATAGACGTTGTCGTGGACGACCGCGCGGTGCAGGAAGGCGCCCTCGCGGACGACGGCGTTGTTGCCGAGCACGGTGTATTCGCGCAGTTCGGCGCCCGCCTCGACCTTGGCGTAGTCGCCGATGAGCAGGGGGCCCTTGAGCACGGCGTCGGGGTCGACGGTGGCCGAGCCGGCGACCCAGACGCCCGGGGAGAGCTCGAAGCCGCCGATGTCCAGGCTGACCCGGCCGGACAGGGCGTCGGCCTGGGCCTTGAGGTAGCTCTCGTGGGTGCCGACGTCCTCCCAGTAGCCGTCCGCCACGTAGCCGTAGATGGGGGCACCGCGGTCGAGGAGGGCGGGGAAGACGTCCGAGGACCAGTCGACCGGCTCGCCCGGCGCGACGGCGTCGAGCACCTCGGGCTCCATGACGTAGATGCCGGTGTTGACGGTGTCGGAGAAGACCTGGCCCCAGGTGGGCTTCTCCAGGAATCGTTGTACGCGCCCGCCGTCGTCCACGATGATGATCCCGAACTCGAGCGGGTTGGGGACGCGCTTGAGGCCAATTGTCACAAGCGCCGAATTTTCGCGATGAAATCGGATCATGTCCGATAAATCAATATCGGTCAGGGCGTCGCCGGAGATGACCAGGAATCGATCGTCGCGGAGGCGGTCGGCGGCGTTCTTGACGCTGCCCGCCGTGCCGAGGGGCAGGTCCTCGGTGGCGTACTGCAGGCTCATGCCCAGCTCGTCGCCGTCGCCGAAGTAGTTGCGCACGAGGGCGGCCAGGAACTGGAGCGTGACCACCGTCTCGGTGACGCCGTGCCGTTTGAGCAGGCGCAGCACGTGCTCCATGATCGGGCGGTTGACCACGGGAAGCAGGGGTTTGGGCTGGTTGGCGGTCATGGGACGCAGCCGGGTGCCTTCTCCTCCTGCCATGACGACCGCCTTCACCCGATCACTCCTTTTTGGCCGAGGTTACGAGTTGGAGCACCTGTACCACATACAACACCGCTGCCCACCAGTACAGGCCCGTTCCCCAAAGGGCGAACGCCCACCCGACAATTCGGGCTATATCGGCATACCATCCCGTGTGGGAGGCAAGGAAGAGGAGAGGGAAAGCGTACATGAGGTTGAACATGGCGGCCTTGCCCAGGAAATGCACCTGAAGTGCCTTATAGCCATGTTTGCGAAGTACGGGGATGAAACAGGCGACGAAGAGCTCGCGTCCCAGGATGACCACGACCAGCCACCACGGGATGACCTCGCGGAGCAGCAGGCCGGCGATGGTGGCGAAGACGTACAGCTTGTCGGCCGCCGGATCGATGATCCGGCCGAGGTTGCTGGTCTGGTTGAACGCCCGGGCGATCTTCCCGTCGAGCCAGTCGGTGAACCCGGCCACCGCGAGGATCCCGATGGCCCACGCGTCCGCCTTCGGCCCGAGAACCAGCCAGAGGAAGACAGGGACGCCCAGGAGGCGCAGGAAGCTCAGGAGGTTGGGAACCGTCCAGATCCGGTCCTCGGCGGAAGTTTCGCTCACGCAGCAGACCCTACTGCGTAGAACTCGAACGCAGCGGCCCGCTCCCGCCCCGGCTGACGCGGGCGCTCAGGCGCGCAGGAAGGCGTGGGTACGGCCCAGCTCGGCGAAGCCGAGGCCGGCGTAGAAGTCCTTCGGCCAGTCGGCCGCGCCGGCCACCAGGAAGATCAGCTCGGCCTCCGCCGCCCGGCCGAGGAGCGCGCTCATGAGAGCACGCGCGTACCCCTTCCCCCGGTACGCCTCTCCGGTGAAGACGCTCTCGATCTGGGCGACGTTTTCGTGCACGTACAGGTCGGCCCTGGCGGCGATCTCGCCGTCCGGCGCGCGTACGCCCCAGAAGCTCACCGCGTCGGCGCCGCGCAGCCGGGCCTCCACGCGCCTGGCCAGCCCGTCGACCACCTCGTCCGGTGCCTGGGGCAGCGTCGCGCGCCAGTCGCGGCGCACCACCGGCAGCAGCTCCGCCATCGTGAGCCGCTCGGCCGCGGGCGGTGCGGCCGGGGTCTCCCCGCGGAAGGCCATGATCAGGTTGGTCTCGTGCTCGTAGCCGGCCGCGGCGAACGCGGGCGCGAACGCCGCGCCCAGCCGGTCGTCGTCCACGCACACCAGCCGATGCGCGCGCCGCCCGAGCACCTCGTCGGCGGCCCGCACCACCCTCTCCGCCGCGGCGCCGGGCGGCTCGGTGGCGGCGGTGCGCACGATCACCTTGTTGTCGTCGTGGGAGCCGGGAAAGCGGTCGTCCAGCACCGCGAACCCGCCCGGCACCGCCACCACGCCGGGTGCCCTGCGCCGGGCGAAGTCGTGCTGGAACCGCACCGCCCGCGCCAGATCCACCGCCGGATCCGCCTCCTCCGATCCCGGCACGGCGCCTTCAGCCATCACGCCGCCACCCTCGGCCTCGGAACCACAGGATCCGCCTTCCTCCCGGCATCGCCCGTCACGCCACCACCGCCCGCACCGGACCCGGCCACGCGGCATTCCGCCCCTGCACGGGATCAGCCGTCGGTCCGCACCGCCCGCAGGAACGCGCGGATGAGGCCCGAGTCCTTCACCCCGGGCGAGAGCTCCACGCCGCTGGACACGTCGACCCCCCACGGGTCGGCGGCCGCGATCGCCTCCGTCACGTTGGCGGGCGTGAGGCCCCCGGCCAGCAGCCAGTGGCCGGACGGGCGGCCGCGGACGGCCGCCCAGTCCCACGGCTCGCCCGAGCCGGCGTGCGGCGCGTCCACGAGGAGCAGGTCCTCGTCGTAGGCCCCGCACCGCAGGTCGGCCTCCGCGTCCACGGCCCTGATCAGCCGGAGGCCGAGGTCCTTGAGCGCGGTGAAGTCGCCGTGCGGGTGCCTGCCGTGCAACTGGATGGCCCGCACCCCGGACGCCAGCGCCGCCGCCCGGACGGTGTCAGGGTCCTCGCCGCGGAACACCCCGACGGTCAGCACGTGGTCGGGCACCAGCGCGGCCAGCTCGGCGGCCCGCTCGTGGGTGATCCGGCGCGGGCTCCGGGTCATGACGAACCCGATCGCGTCCGCGCCCGCCTCGACGGCGGTGGCCACGTGCTCGGGCTCGCTCAACCCGCAGATCTTGACATACACCACACCCATGACCCTAGTGGCGGCGGGAGACTTCCGGTGACCGTGCCCGGACGGCGCGCCGCCGCCGGCGCCCACGACCCGGGGACCGCCCGGTTCTCGCCGACAGGGGCGCGCATCAGGGGCGGGGGCGGGGTACGGGGCGGAAGGAGGCGTCCACGAGGCCCGTGCGGTGGGCCACGACCGCGGCCTGGATGCGGTTGCGCAGGCCCAGCTTCTCCATGGCCGCCGCGATGTGGGTCTTGACCGTCGTCACCCCCACATGCAGCTCCTCGGCGATCTCCGCGTTGGACAGCCCGGTGCCGACCAGCGCCAGCACCTCCACCTCCCGCTCGGTCAGCCCGGCGGGCGGGGGCGCGGCGGACTGCTCCTCGGCCGACAGGAACCGCTCCACGACCCGGCGCAGCACCGACGGCGCGAGCAGCTGCTCCCCCGCGGCGGCCCGCCGTACGGCGTCGACCATGCGCTCCGGCTCGTCGTCCTTGACGAGGAACCCGACCGCGCCGGCCCGCAGCGCGGCGTAGACGTTGGCGTCCTCGGCGAACGTCGTCAGCACCACGATCCGGGCGCCCGGCCGGGCGGCGAGCACCCGTTTGATCGCCTCCAGCCCGTCCACCCGGGGCATGCGCAGGTCCATGAGGATCACGTCGGGCAGGTGCTGCTCGGCCAGGCGCACCGCGCCGGCGCCGTCCTCGGCCTCGCCCACGACCTCCATGTCGCCCGCGGCCTGCAGCAGCATCCGCACGCCCGCCCGTACGAGCGCCTGGTCGTCGGCCACCAGCACCCGGATCACGCGGCGCTCCTCGACGGGAGGCTGGCGGCGAGGAGCCAGCCGCCCTCGCCGTCGGGACCGGCGGTGAGGCTGCCGCCGAGGGTGCGCACGCGTTCGCGCATGCCGGCCAGGCCGCGCCCGGACGAGGGCAGGCGTTCGACGGCGGTGGGCGGGCGGCCGTTGCGGATCTCCACCGACAGCCCGTCCTCGGCGGGGGCGACGGTGACGCGGACCCGGGTGCCGGGGCCTGCGTGCTTGAGCACGTTGGTGAGTCCTTCCTGGACGATGCGGGCGGCGGAGGCCCTGGCGATGAGCGGGGCCTGGTCGGTGGCGGGGTCGAGGTCGAGGTCCACGAGGAGGCCGGCGGCGGCCATGCGCTCGGCGGACTCGCGGACCACGTCGGAGGGGTCGGCCAGCAGCTCGGGCCGGCGTTCCGGGTCGCGCAGCAGGTCGAGCAGCTCGCGCAGGTCCTGCAGCACCTGGTGCCCGGTCTCGCGGATGTCGGCGAGCGCGTCGGCGACGGGGCCGTCGGGGGCGGCGTAGCGGGCGGCGCCGGCGCGCAGCACCATCGCCCCGACGTGGTGGGCCACGATGTCGTGCACCTCGCGGGCGATGCGCTCGCGTTCGGCGAGCTGGTCGGCGCGCACCTGGGTGACGGCCGCGCGGGCGGCCTCCTCGGCGCGCCGCCGCTCGGCCGCCGCCGCGGCCTGCCGCATGCCGAGGTAGCGGCCGATCGCGATCGGGGTGGCCACCAGCGTCATGAGGATCCCGGTCCTGAACGGGGTGACCACGGTGTCGGGCCCGACCACGGCGACCGCGGTCAGCAGGCAGCCCGTCAGGTACGCGACGATCGTCCAGGCCCAGGAGCTCACCCGCATAGCGAACACGCCGATCGAGACGAGGGTGAGGATCACGCAGGTGTTGACGGCCTCGTTCAGGTACGTGTCGGCGGAGACGAGCAGGACGCCCTGCGCCAGGAAGACCACCCCGGGCAGCCGCCGGGCGATCCCCAGCGACAGGCCGCCGACCACGGCCAGCAGCCCGACCACCCAGACCGGCTGGGTGCCCGTGTGCCAGCTGGTCCAGGTGCTCAGCACGGTGATCGCCACCCCGCCGGCGGCCAGCAGCGCGTCGGGGGTGACGTCCCGCTCCTCCAGCCGCCCCGCCGAGCCCCGCAGGTACGCCCCGAGCAGGGCGGGGAAGATCGGCAGGAACACCGAGTA
Source organism: Nonomuraea phyllanthi (assembly GCF_006334985.2). Lineage (GTDB taxonomy): Bacteria > Actinomycetota > Actinomycetes > Streptosporangiales > Streptosporangiaceae > Nonomuraea > Nonomuraea phyllanthi. The sequence continues at coordinate 180,201 of NZ_VDLX02000005.1, read as the reverse complement.
CACCCAGCTGTTCGTGGTGAACGCGATGCCGGGGTCGGCCATGTTGACCGCGGTCGCCACGACCGTGACGCCCACCGCCAGCGCGACGGACCGCCAGCCGCTGCGGTATCCCGCCACCCCGAGAGCCACGCAGGCGAGGATCTGCGCCGTGTTGGAGGTGAACGACCCGAGCTGGTCGGTCACGATGAGGAGCCCGGCCAGGTAGATCGTGACCGGCACCGGCCGGCGCCTGACGAACCCCATGGGCAGGCCGGCCAGCAGCGCCATCACGATGTTCATGTCGGCGGGCAGGTACTCGGTGCCGCCCGCGTGCGCCGTGGTCAGCAGGTCCAGCCCCACGCCGGAGACGGCGAGCAGGACATCCAGCGGCAAACCACGCCAACGCATGCCCCACACCGTATCCGTCCGCGTCGTGCGGCCCGGTCCTCCACTTGGAGGACCCGCCTCCTCCAAGTGGCCGCGAGATCCGCCCCGGCGGGGGAGCAGCCGGGCATGATCACTGGCTTACGTTCGGAGGCATGTCCAACGACACCGCTCTGTTCCTCGGCCAGTTCCTGCGCGCGCCCGCCACGGTCGGCGCGGTCGCGCCCAGCTCCCGGCGGCTCGCCTCGGCCGTGTGCGCCCCCGTCCCCGAGCGCGGCGAGCCGATCGTGGTGGAGCTCGGCCCCGGCACCGGGCCGTTCACCGCGGAGATCCAGCAGCGGCTGGGCGGGCGCGGCCACCACCTGGCGGTGGAGGTCAACGAGCCGCTGGCGCGGCTGCTGGCCGGGCGGTTCCCGGCGGTGGACGTGGTGCACGCCGACGCCGCGCGGCTCGGGGAACTGCTCGCCGGGCGCGGGTTGCGGCAGGCGGACGTGGTGGTGAGCGGGCTGCCGTGGGCGGCCTTCCCGCGGGCGGCGCAGCGCTCCCTGCTGGACGCGGTGACGTCGGCGATGAGCCCGGGGGCGGCGTTCACGACGTTCTCCTACATTCACGCCATCCCGCTCAGCTCGGCCCGGCGTTTCCGCGCGCTGCTGGCCGAGCGGTTCGAGGAGGTGGTGCCGGGGCGTACGGTGTGGCGCAACGCTCCCCCGGCCTTCGTCTTCCACGCCCGCAGGCCCCGGGCTTGAGGCTTATGCCTCCGGGCCCCGTTGCTTGAGGTCTTCCACGCCCGCGGGCCTCGGGCTTAAAGTAAGGGGAGGCGGCCGTGGTGCGTGCAGGCCGGGGTGAGCCTCTGCCTCGTCCCCGGAGCAACGTTCTCGGCCTCGGTGAACAGGCCCTCGACATCCGCGCGACCCAGGCCGCCCCCCGTCCAACCCCCGCTACCCGCCGCGGGGGAAAGCACACCCGCGTGCCTGGTCAGCCGAACGACGGCGGCCGCTTCTCGCGCAGCGCGCGCACACCCTCGGCCACGTCGGGGCCCGTGAAGCCGAGGAACTCCATGGCCAGGGAGGCGTCGAAGGTGGGCCCGGCCAGGCGCAGCCAGTTGTTGAGCGAATATTTGCTCAACCTGATGGCCTCCTGGGCGCCGGAGGCGAGCCTGACCGCGATCTCCATGGCCTTGTCGTGCACCTGGTCGTCGTCCACGCACAGGCTGACGAGGCCCATCCGCTCGGCCTGCTCGCCCGTGACCGGCTCGCACAGCAGCAGGTGGTATTTCGCCTTGGCCAGCCCGCACAGCAGCGGCCACACGATCGCCGCGTGGTCGCCCGCCGCGACGCCGAGCCTGGTGTGACCGTCGATGATCCGCGCGGTGCGGCCCGCCACGGAGATGTCGGCCAGCAGCGCCACGGCCAGCCCGGCGCCGACCGCCGGGCCCTCGATGGCCGAGACGATCGGCTTGGAGCAGTTGATCACGTTGTAGACGAGGTCGCGGGCCTCGGCGAACACGCGCAGCCTGGTGGCGTGGTCGCGGGTCATCTCCTCGATCATGGACAGGTCGCCGCCGGCGGAGAACGCCCGGCCCTCGCCCCTGACGACGACGGCCCTGACGGTGTCGTCGCGGTCGGCGTCGCGCCAGATCTCGCTGAGCTCGCGGTGGGCGGTGGCGTCCACGGCGTTGAGCCGGCCGGGCTCGCTGATCGTGACCCGCAGCACGCCCTCGGCCGGGGTGTCGGTCTTGAGCTTGGTGTACGTCACCGCGCCCCCTCCCCCGTCACGAGCTTGGTGCCCGTCGCCGCTGCCCCCTTGCCCGTCGCCGCTGCCCGCTCGCCCGTCGCCGGCGTCCTCTCGCCCGTCACAGGAACTCCCGCAGGCGCTCGGCGACGTAGTCGCGGGCCTCGGTGGCCTGGTCGAAGAGGCCGGGCAGCCCGAAGAAGCCGTGGATCATGCCGTCGAACCTGCGTGCCTCGGCGGCCACGCCCGCCCCGGCCAGGCGCTCGGCGTAGCGCTCGCCCTCGTCTCGCAGCACGTCGCATTCGGCCGTCACCACGGTCGCGGGCGGCAGGCCCGCGACGTCGGGCAGCCGCAGCGGCGACAGCAGCGGGTCGGCCGGATCCGCACCCTCCGCGTATGTCGTGGCGCACCACGCCATTTCGGCGGCCCGCAACCCGTGGCCCTTGGCGTACTCGCGGTAGCTCGGCGTGTCCATGGCCAGGTCGAGCGCCGGGCAGATCAGCACCTGGTGCCGCAGCGCCAGCCCGGCGTCGCGGGCCCGCCAGGCGGCGACGGCGGCGAGGTTGCCGCCGGCGCTCTCGCCGACGACCGCGACGCCGCCGTTGCACTGGTAGAAGGCGGGCCGGGCGAACAGGTCGCGCACGACGGTCCAGGCGTCGTCGGCGGCGGCCGGGAACGGGTGCTCGGGGGCGAGGCGGTAGTCGACGGACACCACGACCGCGCGGGTGCGGATGGCCAGGTCGCGGCAGAGCGCGTCGCTGCGCTTGACACTGCCGTAGACCCACCCGCCGCCGTGGAAGAAGACCGCGACGGGCAGCGCGCCGTCGCCGGGGTCGGCGCGGTAGATCCTGATGGGCACGCCCTCGGCCTGCTCGTCACGGACGAAGGGCAGCTTGGTCAGCGGGCCGCGCTGGATCGCCAGGGGGTCGGGCGCCGCGCGCCGCTCCCTGATCTCGTCCGGGCCGATCGAGTCGAGGTCGGCCTCCGCGTCCGGCGCGTAGCGGGCGAGATAGGCCCGCGCCTGGGGATGCAGCGGCATGATCGCAGCCTAGCGGGCCGCCTCGATGAACGCATCGAAGAGCCGTTTGTCCCCGTCGCGCTCGGGGTGCCACTGCACGCCCACGCCGAACCGGTGCCCCTGCAGCTCGATCCCCTCGACGATCTGGTCCTCGGCCCAGGCCACGGCCAGCAGGCCGCTGCCGAGGCGGCGTACGGACTGGTGGTGGGGCGCGCTGACCTCCACCCGCTCGCCCACGGCCTTGCCGAGCTTGCTGGAGACGCTGACCTGGATGGTGTGGCTCGCGCCCGGCTCGCCGTGGCGGTCGTTGTCGAGCACCTGGGGCAGCCAGGGGATCAGCGTGCCGCCCTGGGCGACGTTGAGCACGTGCATGCCCCTGGCGATGGCCAGGATCGGCAGGTCGGCCTGGATGGCCGCCCTGGCGAGGGCCAGCTCGAACCGGTCGCGGTGGTGCTGCGGCTCGGGCGCCCGCTCGTCGGGCTCGCCGCCGTAGGTGTCGGCGCCGACCTCCACGCCTCCGGCCAGGACCACGCCCTGGAGGCCGTGGACGTAGTCGTCGATGGCGGGGGTGCCGATCGGTGGCAGGACCACGGGCGCGCCCCCGGCCCGCCCGACCGCCGCGGCGTAGGAGGGGGGCGACAGCACGGCCTCGCGTACGTAGTCGCTCCAGCGGGCGGCCTCGAAGTAGGCGGTGATACCGATCAGCGGTCGGGACATTCGATCTCCAGGGGGCATGGTGGAGTCCGTGCCGCCATCAGCCTGTCAAGGTGACGGCCACATGCCCCATCATGGCGCAGACTCTTTCCGATATGTCACCTCTCCCAAAGATCTACCACTTCTGTCCCACAGGCATCGCCGCCGTCCCGGCGAAGGCCCGGACACCACGGCGGCGCGGCTCGCCGTGGTGAAAGGCTCAGGCCAGCGCGGGCGTGACGTAGATCTCGGCGCCCGGCGGCAGGGCGCAGTCGAGCCCGCCGAGCCCGTGGGCGTTCTCGCCGCACACGATCATGCTGATGTGCCGGCGGATGCGGCCGTACTCGTCGCGCAGCCGCTCCTCCAGCAGGGGGTGCGTGCGCCGCAGCATGTCGAGCGCGGAGCCCAGGGTGGGCGGCGAGTCGCGGTCGGAGGCGACGGCGAAGACCTTGACCTCCGCGCGCCCGCTCACCCACCGCCGCAGCATGCCGGGCAGCACGAAGACCACCATGGTCACCATCGGCTACAGCACCGCCGCCCGCACGGTGAGCACGTCGGGCAGGTGCCGGGCGACCAGCGACCAGCTCTCGCCGTCGTCGCGCGAGCAGTAGACCTCGCCGTCGCGCGTGCCGAAGAACAGCCCCGCCTCCGACGCGGTCATCGCGTCGCGCAGCACGCTGCCGTGCACCGGCCCCTCGGGCAGCCCCGAGCCGAACGGCTGCCACGTCTGCCCGGCGTCGTCGCTGCGGAAGACGCGGTAGCGGTGGTCGACCGGCGTGCGGTCCATGTCGGCGGTCAGCGGCAGCACGAAGATCGTGCCGGACCTCGACGGGTGCGCCGCGATGGGGAAACCGAAGTCGGACGGCAGCGCCGAGCCGATGTCGTGCCAGCTGCCGCCGAAGTCGTCGCTGCGGTAGACGCCGAAGTGGTGCTGGAGGTAGAGCCGCTCGGGCCGGGACGGGTCCATCGTGACCTTGTGCACGCACTGCCCGAACTCCGGATATTGCTGGCCTTCGGGGAAGAACGGGGCCCGGATGTCGCGGTTGGCGGCCTCCCACGACAGGCCGCCGTCGGTGGTGCGGTAGAAGCCGGCCGCCGACACCGCGATGCCCATGACCTGGGGGTCGGTCGGGTGCGGGACGATCGTGTGCAGGCACAGGCCGCCGCCGCCCGGCTGCCACTGCGGCCGGTGCGGGTGCTCCCAGAGCCCCTCGACGAGCCGGAAGGTGACGCCGCCGTCCTCCGAGCGGAACAGCGCGGCCGGCTCGACCCCGGCCCACACCACGCCGGGCTCGGACGGTGAGGGCGCGAGCTGCCAGACCTTGGCCAGGGTCGCCTCGGTCTTCTCCGGGAAGGCGATGGGCGGCTGCTCCGCCTCGCCCCAGGTCGTGCCGAGGTCGTCGGAGTGCATGACCGACGGGCCGAAGTGCCCGTATTCGATGCCGGCGAGGAGGCGGGGGGTGGCGCCGCGGGTGTCGATCGCCACCGAGTGCACCGCGACGGTGGAGAACTGGATCGGCTCGATCTCGAACGGCCCGCCGCCGCTCGATCTGGCCAGGAACAGGCCTTTTCTGGTGCCTATCGCGAGGACTGCGTCACTCATGGCATCGCTCCTTGTCGTTTGCGGCCTCCGCGTGCGGCCATCGTGCCACGCGGCACCGACAGGTTCTGAGCACTGGGAGTTTTCCTCCCACGAGGTCGCATTACCTGACAGGTAATCGAGACGCTTCCCTCTCCGCGATAGCGTGCCGGGCATGGGAGCCGTGGCCGTACACCATGAGGAGTCCTTCGGCGGGTTGCTGCGTTCGTGGCGGCAGCGCCGGCGGGTGAGCCAGCTCGACCTGGCCATCGAGGCCGACGTCTCGGCCCGCCACATCAGTTTTCTGGAGACGGGTCGCGCCCGGCCGAGCCGCGAGATGGTGATGAAGCTGGCCGAGGAGCTGGAGGTGCCGCTGCGGCACCGCAACAGGCTGCTGGTCTCGGCCGGGTTCGCGCCGGTCTATCCCGAACGGGAGGTGCGCGCGCCGGAGATGGGCATCGTACGGCAGGCGCTGGACAAGATCCTCGCCGGCCACGAGCCGTACCCGGCGGTCGTGGTGGACGCGGCGTGGAACCTGGTGGCGGCCAACTCGGCAGCGGGGATGTTCATGGAGGGGGTGCCGGCCGAGCTGCTGAAGGAGCCGGTCAACGTGATGCGGCTGTCGCTGCACCCGGAGGCGATGGGCGGCCGGCTGCTGAACCTGCCCGAGGTCCGGGCCCACCTGCTGCACCAGCTGCGCCGGCAGGCCGAGTCGTCCGGCGACGGGCGGCTGGCGGAGCTGCACGACGAGCTGGCCTCGTACACGTACGAGGGCGTGGACCTGAACGTGGCGCACGTGCCGGGGCCGGCGGACATCCTGCTGCCGCTGCGGATCGCGGCGGGTGACCGGGTGCTGTCGATGTTCACCACGATCGCGACGTTCGGCACGCCGGTGGACGTGACGGTCTCGGAGCTGGCCATCGAGACGTTCTGGCCCAACGACGAGGAGACGGCCGCCGCCTTCCAGCAGCGCTAGCGGACGGTGGCGGGCAGGGTGGGGGACGGCTCGCCGGGCGCCACGGGGGCCTCGATCGAGAGGGGGGCGGGGCCGCCGCCGGTGATGTCCAGCCCGCCCGTGACGGTGTAGGTGCGCATGGAGTACGCCCCGCCCGACGGCGGCCCGGCGGCCGTGAAGGCCACGAAGGCGTTGCCCCCGGGGAGCACCGAGGTCGAGAGGTAGTCGCCCGCCATGCGGCCCTGCGCGCTGTTGGCCAGCCAGCCGAGCTCCATCGGCCCGTGCAGCTCCACGGGCGGCGACCAGGTCGCCCCGCCGTTGGCGGAGGAGGTGTAGCCGACCGTGAGACGGCAGGTGGCGGCCGTGCAGGCGGCGGCCGGGTAGCGGTAGTAGGTGACGGCGAGCCGCGCGGTGTCGCCGGAGCTCGCCGGGTCGACGCCGAGGCCGGGGATGACGTGGTCGCCGCCGTCCTGCGTGACACGCGTGACGTGGCCCCACTCCTCGCCGGTGGCCGAGGCGCTCATGACGATGTCGTTGCCGCCGCAGGCGAGCTGGAAGCGGCAGTCGTGCCAGGCGACGTACACGGTGCCGGCCGCGTCCGTCTCGGCCGAGGGCAGCGGCGTGGCGCGCAGCCCGCCGGCGACGGTGTGCCGCCGCACGGTCGCGACGAGTTCGCTCGCGCCCCAGCTCTCGCCGCCGTCGCGGGAGCGTAAGGAGCGGATCTGCCCCTCCCTGCTCAGGTACGGCACCACGACGGCGCCGTCGGGCCGGACGACCGGCTGCCCGCCCAGGCCGGTCCCGGACGTGGCGGACGCCTCCCAGGTCAGGCCCCCGTCGGTGGAGCGCGACACGGTGACGGCGTGGCCCGCGGCGGCGTCGTCGAACACGGTGTAGCAGCGCCCGTGGTAGGGGCTGCGCGGGGTGTTGTCGCAGGCGATCCAGCTCTTGTCGAGGTCGCCCTCGCCCGCGACGGCGGTCGTGACCGGTTCGTCCCAGGTCAGGCCGCCGTCGGTGGAGCGGCTGGTGAGCACCGCCGCCCCGGTGACCCCGCGGGTGTCGGTGAGCGCCAGCGAGGAGATCAGCCAGACGCCGTGCCGGGCGTCGAAGGCCACCGACGGGTCGCTGACCCGCTGGTACGGCCCGCCTCCGAACGCCGTGATCCCGGGCAGGACGCCCCTGGTCCACGTGGCGCCGTCGTCGGCGGAGGCGGCGAAGGCGATGCCGGACGCCCCGCCGTCGAAGAACCGGCCCGCCTGCTGCGCGGCCACGATGGTGGTGCCGGCGTGGAAGGTGTCGGGCCCGGCCTGGGTGCCGTGCTGGCTGGTGGCGTTGGCGTACGAGTCGGTGCCGAGCTCCGTCAGCGGGACGGCCGATGAGGCCAGGGCGGCGGCGGGGGTGAGGAGGAGCGTCACGGTCAGCAGCCCGCCGGCCATCCGGCGGCCGGTGAGGGATGGCACGGGGGATGGCACAGTCCACCTCCACGTTGGCGTGTCCACCTCCCACCTCGCACCCTCCGGCCGCCGCTGTCAAGATCTGCGGACCGGGCGGTCAGGGTTCGGTGTGGACGACGTCGCGGTGGATGCGCGCCAGGGGCACGCCGTCGGCCTGGAGGCGGCGGACCGTCTCGTTGACCATGCCGGTGGGGCCGCACACGTACACGTCGTGCTCGGCCCAGGAGTGGAAGCGCTGCGTGACCTCGGGCAGGTGGCCGCGCATCCCGTCGTACGAGGGCTCGTCCGACACGACGGGCAGCACCCGCAGCCAGGGGAACGACGACTCCATCCTGATCAGGTCGGGCAGGTCGTACAGCTCGCCGGCCGTACGCGCGCCGTACAGGAGGTGGATGTTGGGCCGTCGGCCGGAGGCGATGACGTGCTCGATGATCGCCTTCAGCGGCGCCAGCCCGGTGCCGCCCGCCACGCACAGCAGGTCGCGCGTGCTGTCGTCGTCCGGCCCCATCGTGCCCATCGGCGGCCCCAGCATGACCGTGTCGCCGATGCGGGTGTGCCGGATGAGCGTGGTGGACACCCAGCCGCCCGGGACCGATCGGACGTGCAGCTTGATCGTGTTGTCGGGGCGCGGGGCGTTGGCGATGGAGAAGGTGCGCCAGACGCGGGGCCAGCGCGCGGTCTGCAGGTTGATGTACTGGCCCGGCGCGTACGGCAGCGGCTGCGCGGGCCGCAGCGTGATGACCGCGATGTCGCGGTGGCGCGGCTCGTGGTCGACCACCTCGGCCGGCCACCAGGCGGGCGAGACCCCGGCGTCGGCGCGGGCCGCCTCGATCATGACGGTGGCGGCCGCGTTGTACGCCGCGACCCAGGCCGCCTCGATCTCCTCGGTCCAGATGTCGGCGGCGAAGCGCCGGACGGTGGCGAGCAGGGCGTTGCCGACGGCGGTGTAGTGCTCGGCGATCACGCCGTACTTGCGGTGGTCGCGGCCCAGCTGGCCCAGGTACGCGGCGAAGCTGTCGGGGCTGTCCAGGCTCCACACGACCCGGGTCAGCGCGCTGAACAGCCGGTCGCGCTGGACGTTCATGGCCGGCGGGAACATGCCGCGCAGCTGCGGGCTCTCGGCGAACAGGCGACCGTAGAAGTAGGCCGTGGCCTTGCCGGCCACCGGCTCGATGACGGAGAAACTCTCTTTGACCAAGCGCGGGTTCAACGACATTTACCAACCCCACCCTAGGGACCGGAAACGAATTCCGGTCGTGTCGTTCACCTCCTTGACGGCTCCGGGTCGTGAGCGCCCGGCTCCCTCCCCGGCACGCCGATGCGCTCGAAATCGAGTGTTACACCACCGATGAGGCGCCACAACCGTTTCCCCCCAAACGGCACGAAGCTGACTTTAAGTAATGGCGCTGTCATGGTGCGCGGCTGATTTCGGTCGATAAATGCGAATAACAATCGCTTTTTCTGGTGACGCGCCGCCGAGCCGACCGTCAGGGGCAGACGCGCCCGTTGGCCTCGAACGCCGCGTGCGTCAGCGGCATGAGCTCCGCCCAGATCGCCTCCATCTTCTCGGCGACCATCTCGATCTCGCGCTGCGGGAACGACGGGAAGGCCGAGTCGTCACGCCGCACCCGCAGCGACAGGAAGTTCATCAGGGCGCGGGCGTTGCACGTGGCGTACATCGAGGAGTAGAGGCCCACCGGCAGCACGGTGCGGGCCACCTCGCGCGCCACCCCGGCCTCCAGCATCTCCAGGTAGGCGCGGTAGGACTGCCGGCAGCTCTCCCGGGTCGCCTCGGCCACCAGCTTGTGCTGCTCGGCCGTGCCGTCCGTGAACACGTACTTGCCGGGCCTGCCCTCCTGCACCAGCTTGCGGTCGGGCCCCGGCACGTAGAAGACCGGCGTCAGCCGGCGGTAGCGACCCGACTCCTCGTTGTAGGAGAACGTCCGGTGCCGCATGAACTCGCGGAAGACGAAGATCGGCGCGCTGACGTAGAAAGTCATGGAGGAGTGCTCGAACGGCGTGCCGTGCCTGTCGCGCATCAGGAAGTTGATCAGGCCGCGGGAGCGCGCGGGATCGGCCTCGATCTCGGCCAGGGAGCTCTCGCCCTTCGTGGAGACCCGCGCGGCCCACAGCACGTCGGCGTCCGACGCGGCGGCCTTGACCAGCTCCACGTCCACGTCGCTGCGAAACTTGACGTCGGTCTCGGGTTCGGCCGCGGCCATGAGGGCCCTCCGCTCGGGTTCGGTGGTGTGACGGCCCCCAGCAAACCAGGTGGGGACCGCGCGGCACGACCCGGCCCCCCTGTCCGCGCAGTTCACAGGCGGTAGACGCGGCGGGCGTTGCCCGAGCCGATCATGTGGGCCACCCGCGCCGCGTCGGCGGGGCTCCACTCCCCCGCCGCCAGCCGCGCGCCCAGCGCCGCGCCGAGCGCCTGCCGGTAGTGCAGCGCGCCCAGGTAGCCGGTCTCGGCCACGCCGTGGCAGGCGGAGCCGTACAGCAGCTTGTGGAACGGCGCCAGCTCCAGCAGCTCCGCCATGACCCGGGCCGAGGCGGCGGCGGCGTGCGGCGGGGCGAGGCCGGCGTCGACGTAGACGTGCGGGTGGAGGGAGGCGAGGTAGGCGGCCTGCCGGTGGTAGGGGTAGCAGTGCAGCAGCACGATCGGCACGCCGAGCGGCTGCACCAGCCCGGCGAACTCGTTCAGCCGGCCCGGGTCGGCGCGGTGCAGGTCGACCCACGGGAGGGAGGTCTCCCCCGGCGCGGCCGGCCGGAAGCCGGCGTGGAGCTGCAGCGGCAGCCCCCGCTCCCTGGCCGCGTCGACCGCGCTCCACAGCAGGTGGCGCAGCAGCACCTCGTCGGTCAGCGGCCGTTTCGGGTCCGACAGCCGCCGGTTGGCCGCCGCGATCACCGATCCCCTGCTCGGCCTGGCCGGGTCGAAGTCGAGCCCGCACAGCGCCCCGGCGACGCTCTTGAACGCGACCGCCTTGGCGGCCCTGGCGGCCAGCGCGTCGCCGAGGCCGTCGAGATAGTCGACGGCCAGCGGGGCGCTCTCGGCCACGGCCCGCTCGATCCGCTCGACCCGGACGAGCTCGTCGGCGGCGGCGCCGCCGTGGCGGCCCATCTCGGTGGCGGTCAGCAGGTCGGCGTCGCCCACGCCGTCGGCGCCACCGTCCACCAGGAACGCCACCACCCCGGCCCCGGCCAGCAGCCGCCGGTTGACCTCGGCGGCCCCCAGCTCCTCGCGGCGGGAGACGTAGACGGCCGGCGGCGCGTGCGGCTCCAGGTCGAGCACCGGCGCGCACCACCGGCGCACGGCCATGCCGAACGCGGTGTCGAAGTGGGTGGTGCCGGGCGGCGCCGGGCTGCCGCCCTCGTTGACGAGCAGCTCGAACGCGGCCCTGCTCAGGTCGTCGCGGCGCACCCCGTGGCAGTGGTGGTCGACGAGCGGGGCCAGCAGCGCGTCACGCACCGTGCCGGGCAGGTCTACGGGGAGCATGCGGGAGACTCTAGGGGAGCCCCGCACGCCCCCGCGCCGGTTTTACCTAGCCCTGCCGTGCCCCGGCCCGCGCCGGCTCCCTGCGGCACAGGCGAAGGACGTTCGCGATGATCTTCGCGCCCGCGCCGCCCTCCTGCGTGAGGATGGACTCGGGGTGGAACTGCACGGCGAAGCGCCGCCGCTCGACGTCCTCGATGGCCATGACGTTGCCGTCGGGGGTGAGGGCGGTCGCGGTGAAGCCGACGACGCCCGCCCGCTTGGCGTGCAGCGAGTGGTAGCGGGCCGCGGTGAACTCGTCGGGCAGCCCCTCCAGCAGCGCGCTGCCGGGCACCACCCGGGAGACCTGACCGCGCTTGCCGTGCTCGGGGTAGTCGAGCAGCTCCAGCGAGCCGCCGGCCTGCTCCACCATGGCCTGCAGGCCCAGGCAGACGCCGAACACCGGCAGGTCGCGGGCGTACAGCTCGTCGAGCAGCGCCGCCATGCCGAAGTCGGACGGCCAGCCGGGGCCGGGCGAGAGCACGACCAGGTCGGGCGCGATGTCGTCGATCATGTGGACGGGGAAGCCGTGGCGCAGCGTCACCACGTCGGCGCCTTCCTGGCGGAAGTAGTCGGCCAGCGTGTTGACGAAGGAGTCCTCGTGGTCGACGAGCAGCACCTTCATGCCCCGGCCCGGCTGCGGCCTGAGCTCGGTGGCCGGCACGGGGTCGGACTTGTTGACCGCGGCCAGGGCGCCGAGCAGGGCGCTGGCTTTCAGCTCGGTCTCGCGCTCCTCCGACTCGGGGTCGGAGTCGAACAGCAGCGTGGCGCCGGCCCGCACGCTGGCCACGCCGTCCCTGATCTGCGCGGTACGCAGGGTCAGGCCGGTGTTCATGGAGCCGTCGAAGCCGATGAAGCCGATGGCGCCGCCGTACCAGCGGCGGGTGGTGGCCTCGTGGTCCTCGATGAACTGCATGGCCCACGTCTTGGGCGCGCCGGTGACGGTGACGGCCCACATGTGGGTGAGGAAGGCGTCGAGCGCGTCGAACTCGGGGCGCAGCCGCCCCTCGATGTGGTCGACCGTGTGGATCAGGCGGGAGTAGATCTCGATCTGGCGGCGGCCGATGACCTTGACCGTGCCGGGGACGCAGATGCGCGACTTGTCGTTGCGGTCGACGTCGGTGCACATGGTCAGCTCCGACTCCTCCTTGACGCTGGACAGGAGGGTGCGGATGGCCTCGGCGTCCTCGACCGGGTTGCTGCCGCGGGCGATGGTGCCGGAGATGGGGCAGGTCTCGACGCGGTCGCCGCTGACCCGGACGTACATCTCGGGCGAGGCGCCGACCAGGTGCTCGCCCTCGCCGAGGCTGATGATGAACTCGTACGGCGCCGGGTTGCTGTGGCGCAGGCGGCGGTAGAAGGCGGGCGGGTCGGCGCAGACGGAGTGGAAGACCTGGCCGGGCACGACCTCGAACAGGTCGCCGCGCTTGAACTTCTCCTTCGCGGCGGCGACGATCTTGGCGTATTCGCCCTTCACGGGGTCGGCGGGCGGCTCGGCGGGGGTGACGGGGTCGGCGGTGGCGCCGGTGCGCTCCAGGCCGCGGGTGGTGGCGCCGTCGACGGTGAACTCGTAGCGGAGCTCGACGCTGGTCTCGCGCTGGCGGTCGATCACGACGAGCCGGTCGGGCAGGTGCAGCACGAGGTCGCGCTGGTCGTCGGGGCGGGCCAGCTCCTGCCTGATGGGCTCGAACTGGAAGGCCAGGTCGTAGCCGAACGCGCCGTAGAGGCCGAGGTGCGCGTCGTCGCCCTTGAAGGCGGCGATGACCTCGCGGATCGCGGTGAAGACCGTGGGCCGGCGGCTGCGCATCTCCTCCGGCAGCAGGTCGGCCGACTCGGGGACGTGCACCTCGACGCGGTCGGGCGTGGGCTCGGCGACCGGCTTGCCCGCGGCCAGCAGGCAGGAGGCGACGGCGGGCAGCACCACGCGGCCGCGGGCGTTGAGCGCGGTCGCCGAGATGGTGCGGCCCTTGGCGACCAGCTCCACGCACGGGTCGACGTAGCCGAAGGCCCATCGGCTGTAACGGCCCGGGTAGTCCATGCCCGAGGAGAACGCGCCGCCGCGCCGGTGCGCGAGCGCCGTCACGATCTCCTCCAGCGCGGCCTCGTCCACGTCGCGGACCTCGCGCTCGACGCCGATGCCCCCGGCGGTGGTATATCCGCTCGTCTCCACTTCCTGCCCCTTCACCACGTCAAATGATCGAGCCCCGGGGGCGGACACGAGAAAGGCCGCCATCCGGGGCGGCCGTCCGTTGAGGAATGCGAAACACGCGCCGCCTAGGAGCGGCGCCACCACTGGAGCTGGGCGAGATTTCGCATGGGGAACAGGTTATCCGGCAGACCATGATCGCGCAACGCGACGTGCCGCCCGCCGGGGTCGCCAAGTTTCAATACAGAGCTGTACTGTATTCATATCGAGAGGAGATCCGAGATGTCCGAGACCGAGGCGCTCACCTTCCCCACGGGGCGGCCGACGCCGTTCGACCCGCCCGACGCCCTGGCCGAGCTGCGCGAGAGCCGTCCCCTGGCCCGCCTGGACTACCCCGACGGCCACCGGGGCTGGCTGGCCACCAGCCACGCCCTGGTGCGCGAGGTGCTGGCCGACCGCCGCTTCAGCGCCCGCTCCGAGCTGCGCCACATCCCCATCGAGAGCGGTGGCGCGGGGCAGCCGTCGCCTCCCGGGATGTTCATCGGGATGGACCCGCCCGAGCACACCCGCTACCGCCACCTGCTCACCGGCGAGTTCACCGTGCGCAGGATGCGGCGGCTCTCCGAGCGGATCGAGGAGATCACCGAGGAGCGGCTCGACCTCATGGAGCGGCAGGGCCCGCCGGCCGACCTGGTGGAGGCGTTCACGGCCCCGGTCCCGGCGGTCGTGATCTGCGAGCTGCTCGGCGTGGCCGAGGAGGACCGGGCCGGCTTCATGTCCCAGGGCACCCGGCTCACGCGCCAGGACCTGTCACAGGAGGAGAAGATCTCCACGTTCCTGGCGCTGCAGGCGCACATGCGCGAGCTGATCGTGGCCAAGCGGGCCCGGCCGGCCGACGACATGCTGAGCGGCCTGGCCCAGAGCGACCTGACCGACGAGGAGCTGGCCAACATCGGCTTCATGCTGCTGGGGGCCGGGCTCGACACGACGGCCAACATGCTGGCCCTGGGCACGTTCGCGCTGCTGCGCCACCCCGGCCAGCTCGCCCTGCTGCGCGACGATCCCGGGCGGGTGGACCAGGTGGTGGAGGAGCTGATGCGCTACCTCGGCGTCATCCCCTTCCTGGTCCGTACGGCGCTGGAGGACGTCGAGCTGGGCGGCGAACTGGTCGCCAAGGGCGAGACGGTCACCGTCTCCCTCCAGGCCGCCAACCGCGACCCGAGCCGCTTCCCCGACCCCGACACGCTCGACGTGCTGCGCGACACCGCCGGGCACGTGGGCTTCGGGCACGGCGTGCACCAGTGCCTCGGCCAGCAGCTGGCCAGGGTGGAGATGCGGGCCGGCTTCCCGGCGCTGTTCCGGCGCTTCCCGTCGCTGCGCCTGGCGGCCGCGCCTGACGAGGTGCCGCTCCGCACCGACATGCTCATCTACGGCGTGCACAGCCTCCCGGTCACCTGGGACACCACGTGACCGGCGAGGCGACGAACGACACGACCACCGGCCCGCGCACCGGCCGGGGCGCCGCCGGCCGCCCCGCGCGGCCGGCGGGCCGGCCGCGCAGCCGGGAGGCCGACACCGCGATCCTGGCCGCCGCGCTCGACCTGCTCATCGAGCACGGCGCCGCCCAGACCAGCATCGAGCAGGTCGCCCGGCGCGCCGGGGTGACGCGGGCGACGGTCTACCGCCGCTACGCCGGCAAGACCGAGCTGCTGGTCCAGGCCCTGGAGTGGGCCAACCACGACCACGACCCGGGCTTCACCGGCTGGCGCGACCTCGACCACATGCTCGGCGAGTGGGCCGAGCACCTGTCGGAGCCGCGCAACCGCGTCCTGCTGCGCCGCCTCTACGGCAGCGTCGACGACTACCCCGAGCTGGTCGCGACCTACCGGCAGGTCAACGGCGGGCGCCGGGCGGGGTTCGTGCGCGAGATCCTGGCCCGCACGCGTGACGAGGGCGGCCTCCCGCCGGACACCGACCTCGACGTGGTGCAGGAGCTGCTGGCGGCCGCGGTGCTCGGCCACCTCGGCGGCCATCCCGACGACGAGGACGCCGGGCAGATCAAGGCGTACCTCTTTGCGATCATGAAACAGCTGGGTCATCGGTCGTGACAAGTCCGCGTAAAGTGATCTAGCTTTGGTGCCCATGGAACGGCCCCTGGCGTGGCGGTCCGTCACGTCCATCGCGGTCCTGTTGTTCGGGGTGCTGCTGGCGCTGAGCCCCGGCTACGGCTATCACCGTGACGAGCTGTACTTCCGCGTGCTGTCCGAGCACCCCGCCTGGGGGTACGTCGACCAGCCGCCACTGACGCCGATGCTGGCCAGGGCCGGCATCGCGCTGTTCGGCGACACGCTCACCGGGATCAGGGTGTTCCCCGCCCTGAGCATCGCGATCCTGGTCGTGCTCATGGCGCTGGTCGCGCGGGAGCTGGACGGCGGCCCGGCGGCGCAGTTCATGGTCGCTCTGGGCACGGCGACGGGCGCGTACGCGCTGATGGCCGGCCACTCCATGCTGACGCTCAGCTTCGACCTGCCGCTGTGGGCGGCGACCATCCTGCTCATGCTGAAGGCGCTGCTGCGCGAGCAGCCGCGCTGGTGGCTGGCGGCCGGCGCGATGATCGGGCTGGCCACCTACAACAAGCACCTCATCGCGATGCTGGTGATCGGCCTCGCGGTGGGGCTGCTGGCCGCGGGCCCGCGGCGGCTGCTGGCGAGCCCGTGGCTGTGGGCGGGCGCGCTGGTAGCGGTGGTGATCGCGTTGCCGAACCTGCTGTACCAGATCACCAACGGCTGGCCGCAGCTGACGATGGCGGCGGCGCTCAGCGAGGACAAGGGCGCCGAGATGCGGGTGCTGTTCGTGCCGATGCAGCTGGTCCTGTTCGGGCCGGTGGTGTCGATCATGGCGGCGTTCGGGTTCGTGCGGATGTGGCGGGACCGGCGGGTGCGGGCGCTGGCCATCGCCTACCCGGTCGCGGCGGCGCTGACGCTGATCAGCGGCGGGCGTTTCGACTACACGGGCGGGCTGATCCTCATGCTGTTCGCCGCGGGCTGCGTGAGCGTGGAGGCGGCCGGGCGCTCGTGGCGGACCGCGCTGGTGCTCAACGGGCTGGGCTCGGCGCTGATCGCGTTACCCCTCATCCCCGCGTCCGTGCTGGGCGCGACCCCGGTGCCGGCGATCAACGAGGTGTCGGGCGAGTCGGTCGGCTGGCCCGAGTTCGTCGCGGCGGTCGACGGCGTCCTCCGGACGCTCCCGCCCGATGAGCGGGCGCGGGCGGTGGTCATGACCGGCAACTACGGCGAGTACGGCGCGCTGGCCCAGGCGGGGGTGCCGCGCGTCTACTCGGGGCACAACCAGCTCTGGGAGTACGGCCCTCCGCCCGAGAGCGGCACCACGGCGGTCCTGGTGAACATCGGCCCCGGCGGCCGGGCGCTGTTCGCCTCGTGCGAGCGCAAGGCCATGGTCGACAACGGCGTGGATCTCGACAACGAGGAACAGGGCATGCCGGTCTATCTCTGTCAGGGACTTGAACGCCCATGGTCCACTATTTGGCCCATGTGGCGACATTTCAGCTGACCAGATTACATTTCTGGCAGTAAGATTTCATTTCGCGTCAAGTCTTGCATTCTCGACAAGATCTCTCCACCCTTCTCGACAGAGGCGTAAAGATCACCTCATGTTCGAGTCTCGAAGGAGAGGCGCGTGCGCAACACCCTCCGCTGGCGGGCGGTCCTCACCGGGATCGTCGTCGTCGCAGGCTTATCCGTCCCGCAGGCCGCGGCCCACGCGGCGCCCGACCCCACCAAGATCGACGCGAGTGTCCAGGCGCGGCTGTCGCAGGACGACAAGGCCACCTTCTGGGTCCGGATGAAGGGGGACGCCGACCTGAGCGGCGCCCGCCGGGCCGTCACCAAGGACGAGAAGGCCGAGCAGGTCTTCGAGGCGAAGACCGAGCAGGCCAAGACCTCCCAGGCGGGCCTGCGCAAGCTGCTCGACTCCCGCCATGCCGACTACACGCCGTACTGGATCGTCAACGCGGTACGGGTGACCGCCGACGAGAAGCTGACGGGCGAGATCGCCAAGCTGCCCGAGGTCGAGAGCATCGAGCCGGTTCACACGGTCTCGCTGCCCGAGCCGGTTCCCGGCAAGGCAGAGAACAAGGTCGACGCGGTCGAGTGGAACATCGACCGGATCAACGCGCCGCGCGTCTGGGACGAGCTGGGCGACCGCGGCGAGGGCATCGTCGTCGCCCACATCGACACCGGCGCCCAGTTCGACCACCCCGAGCTGGTGGGGAGCTACCGGGGCAGGAACCCGGACGGCACCTTCACGCACGACTACAACTGGTTCGACCCCGCGGGCATCTGCCCGTCGGCCGAGCCGTGCGACAACAACGGCCACGGCACGCACACCATGGGCACGATGGTCGGCGCGAACGGCATCGGCGTCGCGCCCGGCGCCAAGTGGATCGCCGCGAAGGGGTGCGAGCTCAACACCTGCACCGACGCCTCCCTGCTCGCGGCCGGCCAGTGGATCCTGGCGCCGACCGACCTGAACGGCGAGAACCCGCGCCCTGACCTGGCGCCCGACATCGTCAACAACTCCTGGGGCGGCCCCGGGCTGGACTTCTGGTACAAGCCGACGGTCGAGGCGTGGGTCGCGGCCGGGATCTTCCCGGCGTTCTCCAACGGCAACGAGGGTCCCGCCTGCCGCACCAGCGGCTCGCCCGGCGACTACGAGATCAGCTACAGCGCGGGCGGCTTCGACATCAACAACGCCCTGTACGCCCGCTCCAGCAAGGGCGAGGGCGAGAACGGCGAGATCAAGCCGAACATCGCGGCCCCGGGCGTCAACGTGCGCTCCTCGGTGCCCGGCGACTCCTACGACAGCTACACCGGCACGTCGATGGCCTCGCCGCACGTGGCGGCCACGGTCGCGCTGATCTGGTCGGCCGCGCCGGGCCTGCAGGGGAACGTGGCGGCCACCCGGCCGCTGCTCGACGGCAGCGCGATCGACGTCGACGACACCGCCTGCGGCGGCACCGCGGCAGACAACAACATCTGGGGCGAGGGCCGGCTCGACGCGTACGCCGCCGTGCAGGCCGCGCCGCACGAAGGGGTCGGCGACCTGGCCGGCACCGTCACCGCGGGCGGCGAGCCCGTGGCGGGCGCCACGGTCACCGTCTCGGGTCCGCTGAGCCGCACCGTGACGACCGGCGAGGACGGCACGTACGCCGTCCCGCGCCTGCTGCCCGGCGAGTACGAGATCAGCGCCGAGAAGTTCGGCTACGACAAGGGCGGCGCGACCGCCACGATCACCGCGGACCAGTCCACCACCGCGGACGTGACCATGACCGAGAAGGAGTCGGGCGTGGTGTCCGGCACGGTCAGCACGGCCGGCACGCCCGAGGCGGGCGCCACGGTGGCGGCCGGGGGCACGCCGATCAGCGCCGTGACCGACGCGGCGGGCCACTACAGCCTGACGCTGCCGCACGGCGACTACGAGCTCACGGTCACGCCGGTCTCCCGCTGCTCCAGCGGCACGACGGCGTCCGTCTCGGTCTCCGGCGACGTGACCAAGGACATCGAGCTGCCGCTGCGCGGCGACAACTTCGGCTACACCTGCGCGAGCGGCTCCCAGGCATACGTGGGGGGCACCGAGAAGCTGGCGCTGACCGGCGACGACGAGGCCCAGCAGGTGACGCTGCCGTTCCAGATCCCCTTCTACGGCAAGGGGTACGCCAAGGCGTGGATCGGCACGAACGGGTACGTCACGTTCGCCACCGACCGGGTCACCACCGGCAGCAACGGCCGGCTGCCCACCACGGGCACCCCGAACAACGCGGTCTACCCGTACTGGGACGACCTCACGGTGGACGACCAGGCCGGCGTCTACACGGCGGTGACGGGCACCGCGCCGCACCGGACGTACGTCGTGGAGTGGCGCGACGTCAACTACTACAACGACTCGGAGCAGCGGCTGTCGTTCGCGGCGCTGCTGGGTGAGGACGGCTCGATCGGCTTCCGCTACAAGGACGTCGACAGCGAGCGCGACCAGGGCTCCAGCGCGACCGTCGGCATCGAGAACGCGGCGGGCGACGACGCCCTGCTGTACTCCTACGAGGAGCCGGTGCTGTCCACCGGGCAGGGCCTGATGTTCACCGCGAGCCGGCACGGCCTGGTCGCCGGCGTGGTCACCGACGCCAACGACGGGCAGCCGCTGGCCGGGGCGAGCGTGAAGGTGGGCGACGTGGCCACGTTCACGACCGGCGAGGACGGCACGTTCTACGGGCAGGTGCTGGCCGGCGACTACGACGTGGTGGTCTCCAAGGAGCACTACGGCACCTTCACCCAGGCGGTGACGATCGCGCCCACAGCGGTGACGCGCATCGACACGGCGCTGGTCACCGGGCAGGTGAGCGCGTCGGCCGCGGAGCTGACCGTGGTGATGCCGGCCGACTCCACCCGCACCCGGACGCTGGAGCTGACCAACCTGGGCTCGCCCACGCCGTACACGGTAACCTCCGAGCCCTGGTTCGCCACCACCCCGGCCTCGGGCGAGCTGGCCAAGGGGGAGAAGGCGACGCTGACGGCGACGGTCTCCAGCGACGGCGTCGCTCCCGGCACGGTCCGCACCGGCACGCTGCTCGTCGAGTCGGCCAGCGGCCGGCACCCGACCATCGAGATCAAGGTGACGGTCGTGGTGCCCAAGCTGCAGGTGGCCATCGACGCGGGCGGCCGCAGGAGCGTGACCGACGAGGCCGGTGACACCTGGTCGGCCGACAAGAAGTACGCGCCGGGCGGCTACGGCTACGTGGCCAACTCGAACAAGACGGTCGACACGCGCAGGACCGTCCACGGCACCGACGACCAGTCGCTGTTCAGGACCGCCAGGGAGAAGATGCTGGAGTACCGCTTCGACGACGTGCCCGCCGGCACGTACACCGTCGAGCTGGACTTCGCCGACCTGCGCAACACGCGCATGGGCGACCGCGTCTTCGACGTGCTGGTCGAGGGGCAGCTGGCGATCCCGGCGCTCGACCTGGCCCTGGAGGCGGGCACGTACACGGCGGTGAGCAGGCAGTACACGGTGAAGGTCACCGACGGGCAGCTCAACGTCCGCTTCGCCACCCGGGAGGGCTCGACGATCGTGAACGCCATCCGCATCTCGGAGCGCCCGGACCGGGCGGCCCAGTAGCGTGCTGACGGGTGGGGACACCTCCGGGTGCTCCCACCCGTCCACCACCCCCTGGCTACCACGGGCCGGGCGGCATCTGTTACTGCTAACTACATGAGACGCGTGCGGCTTCACCGGGACCTTCCCGTGCCGATGCCCGACGGCGTGACGCTGCTGGCCGACCACTACGCCCCGGCGGACGTCGGGCGGGCCCCCGTCGTCCTGATGCGCTCCCCGTACGGCCGTCGCGGCCTGTTCGGCTGGTTCTACGGCCGGGGATTCGCCCGGCAGGGCTTCCACGTCGTGATCCAGAGCTGCCGCGGCGGCTTCGGCTCCGGCGGCCTGCTCGACCCGCTCGGCGACGAGCACGACGACGGGCTGGCCACCGTCGTCTGGCTGCGCGAGCAGCCCTGGTACGGCGGTTCGTTCGCCATGTTCGGCCCCTCCTACCTCGGCTACACGCAGTGGGCCATCGCCCCCTACGCGGGGCCCGAGCTGAAGGCCATGGCCACGCAGGTCACGGCCTCCCAGTTCAGGGACGCCGCCTACGTGGGCGGCGCGTTCGCGCTGGAGTCGGCGCTGAGCTGGACCACGCTCACCGACGGCATGTCGCGCCGCTTCGGCGGCGCCGCCGCCTTCACCGCGCCCAGGATGGCCCGCCGGGCGGTCCTGTCCGGGCGTCCCGTGGCCGAGCTGGACGTGGCCTCGGCCGGGCGGGAGCTCCGCTTCTTCCAGGACCTGCTCGCCCACCACGCCGACCCGGCCGTCCCCTACTGGGACAAGCGTGACTTCTCCCCCAAGGTGGGCGAGGTGGAGGCCGCGGTCAGCATGCTGGGCGGCTGGTACGACGTCTTCCTGCCGTGGCAGCTGAAGGACTACGCGGCACTGCGGGCGGCGGGGCGGCGGCCGTACCTGACGATCGGGCCGTGGTACCACGTCGACGCCCACCACGGGCGGCCCGCCATGGCCGAGGCGACGGCCTGGTTCCGCGCGCACCTGCTGGGCGACCGCTCCCTGCTGCGGGCCCAGCCCGTGCGGCTCTACGTGACGGGGGCCCGGCAGTGGCGCGACTACCCCGACTGGCCTGTGCCCGGGATGCGGGAGCGGCGCTGGCACCTGCAGCACGGGTTTGGGCTGGGGCCCGAGGGCCCGCTGGACTCGCCGCCCGACCGGTTCCGCTACCACCCGTCCCATCCGACGCCGGTGATCGGCGGGCCCGTGCTGCTCGGCGACTCCAGGCCGCGCGACCAGCGCCGGCTGGAGCAGCGGCGCGACGTGCTCGTCTACAGCTCCCCCGCGCTGGAGTCCGACGTGGAGGCGATCGGGCCGGTGCGGGCCGAGGTGTTCGTGCGGTCGAGCACGCCGTACGTGGACGTCGTGGTACGCGTGTGCGACGTGCAGCCGGACGGCCGCTCGCTCAACATCTGCGAGGGCGTGCGCCGCCTCGTGGACGGCGGCCCCGGCGTGCGGCGGGTCTCGGTGGACCTGTGGCCGATCGCGCACCGGTTCGGGCGCGACCACCGGATCAGGGTGCACGTGGCGGCGGGAGCGTACCCGACGATCGCCCGCAACCCCGGCACCGGCGATCCCCTCGGCAGCGGGAACGGCACGATGGTGCCCGCGGACGTCGAGGTGTTCCACTCCCCCGAGCACCCCTCCGCCGTGGTGCTGCCGCTGTGCGCGCCGCGCGGCTGATGTCGCTGGTCCTGCTGCTGCAGGGCCGGGGCGGGATGACGGCGGCCGAGCTGGCCGAGGAGCTGGAGGTCTCCGAGCGCACGGTCCACCGCGACGTGCTGGCGCTGTCGGAGGCGGGCGTGCCCGTGTACGCCGACCGCGGGCGGGGCGGCGGCTACCGACTGCTGGAGGGATACCGCACGCGGCTGACCGGGCTCGACCGGGCCGAGGCCGAGGCGCTGTTCCTGTCCGAGGTGCCGGCGGCGCTGCGGGAGATGGGGCTGGAGGGGGTGGCGGCCACGGCCCGGCTCAAGGCCGCCGCCGCGCTCTCCCCCGCGCTGCGGGACGCGCCGGCCGTCGCGGCGCAGCGCTTCCACCTCGACGCGCCCGGCTGGTGGGCCGGCGACGAGCCGCCGCCGGCCGTCCTGGCCCCGCTGGCCAGGGCCGTGTGGAACGACCGGCGGGTCTCGGCCCGCTACAAGGGGCGGGCGCGGACGCTGGAGCCGTACGGGCTGGTGCTCAAGGCGGGCGTCTGGTACCTGGCGGCCAGGCTCGGCACCCGGTTCCTGATCTTCCGGGTGCCGCGCTTCGACGCCGTGTCCGTGCTGGACGAGCCGTTCGACCGCGACCCCGCCTTCGACCTCGCGGCCTTCTGGACGGCGCAGGCGGCCGAGTTCACCCGGTCGCTGCTGCGGGAGGTGATCACGCTCCGGCTCAGCGAGCGCGGGGTGCGGATGCTGCGCCACATCGCCGACCCGGCCGCGCTCGACGACGCGCTCGCCTCGCTCCGGCCGGACGGGACGGTGCGGCTGGCGGTGGAGTCGGTGGAGGTGGCGTTCTCGCAGGTGCTGCGGTTCGGGGCGGAGGCGGAGGTGCTGGCGCCGCCGGAGCTGCGGGCGATGACCGCCGAGGCCGCCGCCCGCATGTCCGCCCTCTACCGCTAGCCGCTCGCGGCGCTCACCTCCCGGTGGCCGCTCGCTCTCCCCCGCCGGTGGCCGCTTCCGGCGGTCACCGGTAGTCGGCCGGGTCGAGGTCCTTGCCCGGCTCGCGTGCCTCCTCGATGAAGCTCCACACGCGCGGCCGGCTGCCGTCCACGTCGGTCAGCCCATACGCCTCCGCCAGTTCCTCGCTGGAGACCGACCTGCCCGACCAGCGCCGCTGCCGGTCGGGGTCGGCGGCGACGGCGGCCACGCCCCGCCCGACGTACGCGGGCGTCTCGGAGACCAGCCAGGCGGGGTCCACCTTCGCCTCCCGCCAGTTGTCCTCGGTGACGCCGAACCCGTCCAGCATGGCCTCCGACCGCAGGAAGCCCGGCGTGACCGCCATCGCGGTGCCGCCGTACGGGCGCAGCTCGTGCGACCAGGCGAACGCCAGGCGGTTCACCGACACCTTGGCCAGGTCGAAGTAGACGTTGTCCCGGTAGCGGGACTGGTGGAAGGACCAGGTGCCGTCGGTGACCTCCACGACCAGCCCGCCCTCGTTCCTGATCATCAGGGAGAGCAGGTGGCGGCTGGTGATGATGTGGGTGTCGACCGCGAGCCTGAGCAGCCGGAACCCCTTGTCCATGTCGTGCTTCCAGACCGGGGTCTCCCACTCCCAGAGCGGGTCGCCGCCCCACACGTCGTTGACCAGCACGTCCAGCCTGCCCTGCTCGCGGTCCACCCGCTCGGCCAGGGCCTCGACCTGTGCCGGGTCCAGGTGGTCGGTCCTGACGGCGATGCCGGTCCCGCCCGCAGCGGTCACCAGTTCGGCCGTCTCCTCTATCGTCTCCGGGCGGTTCATCTCGGAGCGCCCGTCCCTGGTGCTCCTGCCGGTGCAGTACACCGTCGCGCCGGCCGCGCCCAGCGCCACCGCTATGCCTCGTCCCGTTCCGCGGGTCGCTCCCGCCACCACAGCAATCATGAGAGCGATCGTCGGCCGAAAACCCGACACCTCTTGTCATGTTTTAGCGCGGCCGCCACGCGAGGACCGTTCGGCGCGAGGAATCGACCACTCGGCGATCGGAAGAAGGGCGGGACTGTGCCATGTGTTTAGTCTTTCGCGACGTAGGGCATGGCGTTCACCAGCGCGGCCTCAGTAAATAGGCCAAACCGTAATATTAACGACATTGGGTTGAATACCCCCGCAAAGCTAATCTCCCACCAATGACTACCTGTCAGGAACCGGTCACCACACGGCTCCTGATCCACTCATCGGAGGGTCGATGACTACCGGGGAACCCGGGCAGCCACGCACCGACCGCAGCCCCTGGAACTGGCTGCTCGTCGTGCCCATCGTGCTGCCGCTGCTGACGTTCCTGTTCAACGCCGACGAGCCCCGCCTGCTGGGCTTCCCGCTCTTCTACTGGCTGCAACTGGCCTTCATCATCGTGGGCGTCGCCTGCACGACCATCGTCTACAGGATGACCAAATGAGCGGCCACACGACCGAACTGGTCGTCTTCGTCCTGCTGTTCCTGGTGGTCACCGTCCTGGGGTTCGTGGCCTCGCGGTGGCGGCGGCCCAGCGACCTCGCGAGCCTCAACGAATGGGGGCTCGGCGGGCGCAGCTTCGGGTCATGGGTCACCTGGTTCCTGGTGGGCGGCGACCTCTACACCGCCTACACGTTCGTGGCGGTTCCCGCGCTGGTGTTCAGCGCCGGCGCGCTCGGGTTCTACGCCCTGCCGTACACCGTCGTCATCTACCCGATGGTGTTCCTGGTGCTGGCCCGGATGTGGTCGGTGTCGCACGTGCACGGCTTCGTCACCCCCGCCGACTTCGTCCGGGCCCGCTTCGGCTCCCCGACCCTGGCGCTGGCCATCGCGATCACCGGCCTGGTGGCGACGATGCCGTACATCGCGCTCCAGCTCGTCGGCATCGAGGCCGTCCTCAAGGCGATGGGCATCTCCGGGCACCTGCCGATCATCATCGCGTTCGCGATCCTGGCCGCGTACACCTACCAGTCCGGCCTGCGCGCGCCCGCGCTGATCGCGTTCGTGAAGGACGCGCTGATCTACATCGTGATCCTCGCGGCCGTGATCTACATCCCGGCCAAGCTGGGCGGCTGGGACTCGATCTTCGACGCGGCCAAGGCCAAGTTCGACGCCAGCCCCAACCCCGGCGACGGCCTGACCCTCAACGCCGCCAACCAGCTCCAGTACGTGACGCTGGCGTTCGGCTCGGCGCTGGCGCTGTTCCTCTACCCGCACAGCCTCACCGGCGTGCTCGCCTCCAAGAACCGCAACGTCATCAAGCGGAACATGTCGGCGCTGCCCGCCTACAGCTTCGTGCTCGGCCTGATCGCGCTGCTCGGCTTCATGGCCATCACGGCCGGCATCAAGCCGATCGTGGGCGCGAACGGCAGGCCCGACTCCAACACGATCGTGCCGCTGCTGTTCGACCAGATGTTCCCCGGCTGGTTCGCGGGCGTCGCGTACGCGGCCGTGGGCATCGGCGCGCTCGTCCCTGCGGCGATCATGTCGATCGCGGCGGCGAACCTGTTCACCCGCAACGTCTACCGCGAGTACATCAACAAGAACGCCACCGACGCCCAGGAGGCCAACGTCTCCAAGCTGACCTCGCTGGTCGTCAAGGTGGGCGCGGTGCTGTGCATCCTGGTGCTCGACCCGCAGTTCTCGATCGACCTGCAGCTCATCGGCGGCGTGATCATCCTGCAGACGCTGCCGTCGGTGGCCCTGGGCCTCTACACGCGCTGGTTCCACAAGGGCGGCCTCATCGCGGGCTGGGCGCTCGGCCTGGCGGCCGGCCTGTGGATGCTGTACCTCATCCCGAACCCGGCCAGCGGCAAGGCCCACTTCGGCGGCTCGGCGTTCGCGCTGTCGAACCTGGGCTTCGACACCAAGATGACGATCTACGCCGGTTTCCTGGCGCTGATCGTGAACGTGGTGGTGGCGGTGCTCGGCACGCTGATCTTCCGGGCGGCCAAGGTGGCCGACGGCGAGGACGCCACGGCCCGCGACGACTACTTCGCCGACGAGGGCGACCCCAAGGTCAAGGACCTCGACCTGACCGGCTCCCACTGAACCCGCCTTCAGGCCCTGTCCTCCGGCGGCCCGCCCCACCCCCGGGGGCGGGCCGCCGGTTCGTTCCCGGACGCCGTTCGGAGCCCCCGGCGCGTGAGCGCTTTATCCAGGTCCGATCGCGTAGGCGTTAATCTGCGGCCATGCGCACTGAGTCTCCCGCCGCGCCGCTCCAGGTGCTCACCCCCCGGCTCATCCGGGCCGAGGTGCTCGTCGTCTTCTCGGTCTCGCTCGGCGCCAGCGGGCTCGTGGCGCTGGTCCGGCTGATCGGGGCGCTCACGGCGCCGAAGGAGCTGAAGGGCCAGCGGGCGGTGCTCGTCGGGTCGATGGCGCCCGGGCGGCCGTGGCTGGACCTGACGCTGCAACTGGTCGACATCGCGATCAGCGTGGCGCCGGTGGCGCTGGTGGCGTACCTGCTGGTGCGCTCGGGCGAGTCGCTGCGCACGATCGGCGTGGACTTCGGCGCCAAGGGCCGCGACACGGTGCGCGGGGCGCTGCTGGCGGCCGCGATCGGCGGCACGGGGCTGGCCTTCTACCTCGCCGTGTGGGCCGTGGGCGTGAACCTCACCGTCGTCCCCGGGCAGCTGCCGCAGGTGTGGTGGCAGGTGCCGGTGCTGCTGCTGGCGGCCGCGCAGAACGGCGTGCTGGAGGAGGTCCTGGTCGCCGGATACCTGCTGCACCGCCTGGGGCAGGCCGGGTGGGGGCCGTGGAAGGCGCTCGCGGTCTCGTCGCTGCTGCGCGGGTCGTACCACCTCTATCAGGGGTTCGGCGGGTTCGTCGGGAACGTGGTGATGGGGCTGGTGTTCGGGCGGCTCTACCAGCGGTGGGGGCGGGCCATGCCGCTGATCGTGGCGCACACGCTGATCGACGCCGTCGCCTTCGTCGGGTACGCCCTGCTGCACGGCCACGTGAGCTGGCTGCCGTGACGGGTCAGTCTCTCAGGGCCGAGCGCACCCGGCTCGGCAGCAGGGCCGACAGCACCAGCAGGGCGCCGATGAGCGTGTAGAGGCCGGTCATGCCCGCCATGGTGCCGGGCGGCTCGGCCAGCTCGGCCCAGGGGGCGCCGTCCGGCCGCGACCACGGCAGGCCCCCGTCGCCCGCCCAGGGCAGGCTCCCGGCCACACCGAGCGCGGCCGGCAGGTCGAGCGCGAACACGCCGCCCGCGGCGGCCAGCGGGATGCCGCAGCCGAGCGCCGCGGCCGGCCAGGCGGTCAGCAGGGTGACGATGACCGCCACCGCCGTCAGGTAGGCGAGCGCCGCCGGGGAGGGCCCGAACGTGGCGTTGCCCGTCCGCAGGGCCCTGGCGGCGGCCTCGGTCAGGTAGTAGACGGGCACGAGAGCGGCCACTCCGGCGGCGGCTCCCACGACAAGGCGAGTCTCACGAGTCACACCGCCTTCGTCCCCGCCTCACGGCCGGATTACGCCCTGGTCACACGCCCATGACGCGCGGTACGGGATCCGCGGGGGAGATACCGTCGGATCATGGACAACAGCGGCACCGGCCCCGGCCCCATCACCCCCGACGGATCTCCCGTCGCGTTCTACACGCTGCTCGAGCCCGGCGGCGAGCCCGAGATCGTCGCCCAGGTGACCCCGCCCGGCGGTTCCGTGCTGGAGCTGGGCGCGGGCGTCGGCCGCGTGACGCATCCGCTCGTCGAGCGCGGCTTCGACGTGGTGGCCGTGGACGAGTCCGCCGAGATGCTGGCCCACGTGCGCGGCGCCGCCACGGTGCTCGCGCGGGTGCAGGGGCTGCGACTCGGCCGCCGGTTCGACACGGTGATGCTGGCCTCCCACCTCATCCACACGGCGGGCGATCCGGGGCGGCGCGAGCTGATCGCGACGTGCGCGCGGCACGTCGAACCCGGGGGCGCGGTGCTGATCGAGTGGACGCCTCCCGAGGCGCACGACGGCTGGCACGCGGGCATGGGCAGGGACGAGGGCGACCTCACGGTCACGATGGCGGCCGTCGAGGAGGTCTCCCCCGGCCTGTTCCGCGCGACCATGCGCTACACGCACGCCGGCGACGGCGAGGAGGGCGAGAGGGTGTGGACGCAGTCGTTCACCTCGCGGCGGCTCACCGACGACGAGCTCGCGGCGGCCCTGGCGGCCGAGGGGCTGCGGCTGGAGCGCTTCCTGACCGAGGACCGCAGGTGGGTCGTCGCGGTCCCCGCGGCACGCTGACGGAGACCGCCGGTGGGCTCCCGCGAGCCGGCCGCCTTTACGCCGTAGATCACGGATGGCCCTCTATTTCGCGAAATACTGGAAAATGCTGGGACTGTTGCTACGCTCGGGCCATGAGTGACCGGCTGGACGAGCTGGAGCGGCGCATCGACGAGCTGCGGGCCGGCGTGCGCAGGGCGATGCGGGCCAGGGACGGCGCCCGCGCCCGCGAGCTCCGCGCCGAGCTGCGCACCGCCGAGCGCTCCTGGGACGCGCTCGTCAGCGGCGAGCAGCCGCCGCCCGCGCTGGAGCCGCCGCGCCTGGTCACCGTGCGCGAGCAGGTGCACCAGGGGCTGCGCCTGCTCGGCGCCGCCGCCCAGCCGCGCCTCATCGTGGCGGTCAGCGACGCGTTCTTCGGCGGCACGATCCGCAGCGCCCAGCTCACCAGCCTGCGCAGGGACGAGGAGCGCTCGTTCAGGTCGGCGCCGCACGGGCGGCCGTACTATCTGTCCGCCGCCCTGACCGACCGCCTCTCCCCCGCCCGCGGCCTGCTCACGCTCAGCACCTGGCCGCTGGAGCGGCGGGTGGTGGGGCCGCTCAGCCCTCGCGTCGACTTCCTGACCTGCGCCATCGCGGTGGCCTCGCAGGAGGGGGCCGACGGGCGGGCGGACCGCTTACTGATCCGGATGGCCAGGAACATCCCCGGCGCCACCGGCGGCGCGCTGGGCCCGCCCGACCCCGGCAGGGTGATCGAGGCGGCCCGCGCGGAGCTGCGCGTGCACCGCGAGCGCGACACGCGGGACCGCGCCGAGCTGGCGCGACGCGCCGCCGCGCAGCTCGGTGACGTGGCCCGCCTGTTCGGCGCCGCTACGCTGAGCACGATCGCGAAGGAAACGACCATGAAGGGCACGATCAACGGGGTGAAGGCGGAGTGAGCGGCTTGGCCATGAACACGCTCGACGCGCTGCGCGGCACGACGCCGCCGCGGCCGCACGACGCCCGCGCCATCGCGGCCCTGGCCGCCAACCCCGGCTGCGCGCGGCGGGCGCTGCTCGACGGCGCCGGCATCGACAAGGACGCCGTGGCCCGGCACCTGGGCTTCCCCGCGCCGTTCGGGCAGTCGCCGTTCGCGATCACGCGCGGCAACCTGTTCGAGTCGCTGGTCAAGGCCGACGGCTGCGCGGAGCTGCTGCGGATGCTGCGCGAGCTGCTGGGCCTGCCGGTGGCCGAGGTCGCCTACCACGACGTCGAGAACGTGGGCGCCCACCTGCGCCACACCCACACCCGCGCGCTCATCGACCGCGCGGCGCGCGAGGGCCAGGACGCGGGCACCCTCTACGATCACCCGCTGCTCAGCCTGGAGATCGCCGGTCACACCGCCTACCTGGAGCCCGACGTGGTGGCGTTCCAGCTGGGCGGCCGCTTCCACATCGTGGAGATCAAGTCGTTCGCGGTGGTCGACGGGCAGGCCGACCCCGCGGCGGTGGCGGCGGCCGCGCGGCAGGCGGCGGTGTACGTGCTGGCGCTGCGCGCACTGCTGGAGGAGCTGGGCCACGACCCGCTGAAGGTCTCGCACGAGGTGGTGCTGGTCTGCCCCGAGAACTTCGCCAACCGGCCGGTCGCGAGCCTGGTCGACGTGCGCAGGCAGCTGGCCGTGCTGCGTCGCCAGCTCGCCCGGATGACCACCCTCGACCGGCTGCTGGCGGGTCTGCCCGACGACGTGACGTTCGACCTGCGGCCCGGCGAGGACGGCCGGCCGACCAGGCCGGTGGCGGAGCTGTCCGACGCGCTGCGCGGCGCGACCGCCCGCTACGCGCCCGACTGCCTGTCCACGTGCGACATGTGCTTCTTCTGCCGGGACGAGGCCCGCCAGGAGGGCTCCTCCGACCTGCTCGGCCGGCAGGTGCGCGACGAGCTGGGCGGGGTGGCCTCGGTGGCGGAGGCGCTGGGGCTGGCCGACGGCGAGCGCGACCCCGCCGAGGGGCAGGAGGAGATCGCCCGGCTGCTCCGCAACGCCGAACGCCTGCGCAGGGAGTGCCTCACGTGAGCCTGCTGACCTCGCTCGCGCGGCTGCGCGCCCTGGAGCAGGGCATCGCGCAGCCCGTCGCGACCGTCAGGCACTGCCATCTGTCGGAACGGCCGATGGTGTTCATCCCGCTCAAGCTGTCGGGCGAGGCCGCCGCCCCGCTGGCCGCCATGCTCGGCACCGACCGGGCCCGGCCGCGCCTGCTCGTGGTGACCCAGCCGCGCAACCGCGACCTGCGCTTCGCGTGGGCGGCCGAGCTGGCCGGGGAGCTGCTGCCGTACATCGAGGGCTTCCTCGCCGACACCGAGACGGTGGAGCGCAGGAACGCCGATCCCTACGAGCGCGCGCTGGACGCGCCGCAGCTGATCGTGCCCAACCCGGCCGGGGTGGCCTTCACCCGGCTGCTCGGCCGCTCGACCCGCTTCCGCCGCGCCGACGGGCCGTACCCGGTGCCGGAGGGGGTGCCGCTGCTGGGCCGGTGGCTGACCTACCTCGGGGAGCGGGCGGCGTACCCGGGCTCCTGCCTGATGATCTCCGCGACCGAGGAGCTGGCGCGGCACTGGGCGAGCGGGCAGAGCGCCCTGGAGGACGCCAACCTGGCCGCGCTGCTGGCCTGGATCACCACGGGGCCGAGCGACGACGCCGAGGACCCGCTGGTCTGGCCGCCGGCCGGGCCGGCGACCGATCCGGGGTTCGACGCGGAGGTGCTGGCGCCGGCCATCGAGAGCGGATCGGACGAGCGCGTCACCGAGGCGCTGCGCACCCAGCTCGAACCGACGTGGCGGCTCATGTGGCAGTCCGTCGACCTGCTGTCCGGGCTGCCCGAGGCGCCCGGCGCGGGCCAGCGGTGGGAGCAGGACCGCGGCTCGTTCAGCGGCATGGCGGCGCACCTCGCCGAGGGCGCGCCGCCGCAGCCCCGGCGCGACGGCGCGGTGGCCGCCGCCGCCAAGCTGGCCCGCATGGAGCGCGCGCAGGCCGCGTACGACGTGCAGCGCGCCTACGACGACCCGCTGATCATGGCCGAGTACCGGCTGACCGGGGAGGCGTTCGCGGGCGAGGTGATCGAGACCGTCCCTGACAACACCGAGGGCGAGGGCCGCTCGCGCAAGCTCCGCCCGCTGGTGGTGATCAAGACCGACGATCCGGTACGCCTGGCGCCCGGCACCTCCCTCGGCACCCCGGAGCGGCGCGGCCAGGGCGCCGAGCTCGTGTCCGCCGGCGAGGGCCTGGTCACCCTGAAGATCACCAAGGGCATGGGGCGCGGGAAGACGGCGGCGCCCGGCGCCGTGCCGGAGGTCGGCGAGCGCGTCTGCTACACCTCGCTGACCGGCGACTTCCAGGGCTCCCCCGCCCTGCCCGAGGCCGAGGCCACACCGTGGACGCACGGCGGGCCGCCGCCCGAGCACGTGCCCGACGACGAGGACGCGCAGGAGGAGTGGTCGTGACCGACAGCCCCGAGCAGGTCATCAGGAACGTCCTGGCCGACCTGCCCCGGCACCGCGGCGTCGTCGTCGACTCGCCGCCGGGGGCGGGCAAGTCCACCCTCGTCGTACGGGCGGCGGCGCACATCGCGGCGACCGGCGAGCCGCTGATGATCGTCGCCCAGACGAACGAGCAGGTCGACGACCTGGTGACCCGGATCTCCGAGAAGCACCCCCACCTGAGCGTGGGGCGGCTGTCGGCCGGAGGCTACGTGCCCGCCCTGCGGCTGCTGGAGCTGCCCGGCGTCCGGGTCGGCACCCGCATCCAGGATCTGGGCGATCCGGACATCGTCATCGCGACGGCCGACAAGTGGGCGTGGATCGCCGACCGGGTGTGGCCGTGGGCGATCGTGGACGAGGCGTACCAGATGCGCTCGGACAAGCTGCTGCGGATCGCGGGGCTGTTCGAGCGGGCGCTGTTCGTGGGCGATCCCGGGCAGCTCGACCCGTTCTCGATCGTGGACGGTGACCGCTGGTCGGGGCTGTCGTGGGACCCGCTGCAGAGCGCCGTGTCGGTGCTGCTGCGGCACAACCCCGACCTGCCGGTGCACCGGCTGCCGGTGTCGTGGCGGCTGCCCGCCTCGGCCGCGCCCGTCGTGTCGCGGGCGTTCTACCCGTTCACCGGGTTCCGCTCGGGGACCGGGGACGGGGACCGGCGGCTGGAGCTGACGACCGGCGGCATGGGCACCGTGCACGACCGGGCGCTGGAGGAGGCCGCGCGTTCGGGGTGGGCGCTGCTGGAACTGCCGAACCGGCACACGGTCCGCACCGACGGGGAGGCCGTGCAGGCGGTGGCGCTGCTGGCGTCCCGGCTGCTGCAGCGCGGCGCCGTGGCCACCTCCGAGCAGGGCGAGCGCCCCGTGACGGCCGACCGCGTCGCCGTCGGCGCCGCCCACCGCGACCAGGTCGCCGCCATCCGGGCCGCCGGGGTGCCCGCCGAGATCACCGTGGACACGGCCAACCGGCTGCAGGGGCGCGAGTACGACGTGACCATCGTGCTGCACCCGCTGTCCGGACGGCGTGACGCGACGGCCTTCCACCTGGAGTCGGGGCGGCTGTGCGTGCTGGCGTCCCGGCACCGGCACGCCTGCGTGGTGGTGGCCAGGGCGGGCATCGCCGAACTCCTGGACGCCCACCCGTCGGCGGAGCCGGTGCAGCTGGGGGTGCCGGTCAAGTTCCCGGACGGCTGGGAGGCCAACCAGGCGGTCCTGGACCACCTGGCGCACCACCGCGTCTGACGCCCGGCCGCCTGGCCGCACCACCGCCTCCGGCATCCGGCCTCTCCGGCGCACCACCGCGCGTCTGACACCCGGCCTCTCCGGCGCACCACCGCCTCGGGCGTCCGCGCCGGTCAGCCCGCCGCCGGGGAGACCTCCTTCTCGGCGGCCGAGCCCATGGCGGCGCCGCCGCGCAGCGGGATCTCCTTGACGAACGCCGCCAGCACCGGCACCACCACGGCGAACACGATGGCCCACCAGAAGACGCCGGAGATCGAGGTGGCCAGCGACTCCAGCACCCCGGTCCGCATCCCGGCGGGCATCTGGGCGACCGCCCCCGGGTCCATCCGGCCGCCGCTCTTGGCCATCCGGTCCGCCGCCTGCGCGCCGAACCGGGCCGTCAGCTCGGACAGGAAGTGGTTGTTGAAGACCGCACCGAACAGCGAGACGCCGAACGAGCCGCCGATCGACCGGAAGAACGTGCTGGCGCTGCTGGCGACGCCCAGGTCCTTCTGCTCGACGCTGTTCTGGGCGATGAGCATCGTGGTCTGCATGAGGAAGCCCATGCCGAGGCCGAGCACCGCGATGTAGACGCCGGTCTCCCAGGCGGGCGTGGCGACGTCCATCGTGGACAGCAGCCACATGCCCGCCGCCATGCCGACGCCGCCGATCACCGGGTAGATCTTGTACTTGCCGGTGGCGGTGATGGCCTTGCCCACGAACAGCGACACGACCATCGAGGCGCCCATCATCGGCAGCAGCAGCAGGCCCGAGTTGGTGGCCGTGGCGCCCTGCACCATCTGCTGGAAGAGCGGCAGGAAGTTGATCGCGCCGAACATCGCGAAGCCGAGCAGGAAGCCGATGGCGGAGATCAGCGTGAAGTTGCGGTTGCGGAAGAGCTGGAGCGGCATGATCGGCTCCAGCGCCTTGCGCTCGACCGCCACGAACACGGCCAGCGTGACCACGGCGAGCGCGGCCAGCCCGAGGATCTGCCAGGAGCCCCACGTGTACTGGTTGCCGCCCCACGTCGTGATGAGCACCATCGCGGTGATGCTGACCGACAGCAGGATCGCGCCCGCCCAGTCGATGCGGACCTTGTTGTGCAGCACCGGCAGGTGCAGCCGCGCCACGATGAGGACCAGCGCGATCGCGCCGACCGGCAGGTTCACGTAGAAGGCCCAGCGCCAGTCGAGGTGGTCGGTGATGAAGCCGCCGACGAGCGGGCCGGCGATCATCGCCAGCGACATGACGCCGGCCATGATGCCCTGGTACTGCCCGCGCTCGCGGGGCGGCACCAGGTCGCCGATGATCGCCATGACGTTGACCATCAGGCCGCCCGCGCCGAGGCCCTGGATCGCGCGGAACGCGATCAGCTCGCCCATGCCGCCGTCGGGCCCGCCGAGCAGGTCGGAGCCGGCCATGCCGCAGAGCACCGAGCCGATCATGAAGATGACGATCGAGGTGACGAAGATGTTCTTCCGCCCGTACAGGTCGCCGATCTTGCCCCAGATCGGCGTCGAGACGGTCGTCCCCAGCACGTACGCCGTGACGACCCACGACAGATGCGTCAGCCCGCCGAGCTCCCCGACGATGCGCGGCATCGCCGTACCCACGATCATGTTGTCGAGCATCGCCAGGACCATGGCTAACATCAGTCCCGGAAGGACGACCATGACCTCGCGGCGCCGTCCGACTGGCTCCGTCACCACACACCCCCCATGAGTTACAGATCTTGCTTACTTGCCGCCCGGCAAGCCTAGAATAAGCTAAATACTTACTTGCCGACCGTCAAGTCGAAAAGGTGTGAAGTGCGGGAAGACACGCGAAGCCGGATCCAGGAGGTCGCGCTCAGGCTGTTCACCGAGCAGGGCTACGAGGCGACATCCCTGCGGGAGATCGCCGAGGAGCTGGGGGTGACGAAGGCCGCCCTGTACTACCACTTCAAGACGAAGGACGACATCGTGGCCAGCCTGGTCGACACCCGGCTGACCGAGATCGAGGAGCTGCTCGCCTGGTTCAGGAGCCGGCCGAAGACGCCGGAGACGCGGCGCGAGCTGGTCGAGCGCTACGCCGCGATGCTCAGGGGCACCAAGCACCTCGGGGTCGCGAGGTTCCTGGAGCGCAACCAGACGGCGATGCGCGACCATCCGACGCTCAGCAAGATCCGCGAGCGGATGATGGAGCTCACGAACGAGATGAGCGAGCCCGGCGCCACGCCCGTCGAGCGCATCAGCCGCTCGATGGCGCTGTTCGCGCTGCACGCGGGCAAGTGGCTGCTCAAGGAGGGCGAGCTCTCCGACGACGAGGTCTACAAGGCGTCGCTGGAGGTGTCCAGGCGCCTCCTCGAGCCCTAGCCCTCCGGGCTCCGAACACGTAAAGCGACGATTGACTCAGCGGAACGGGGGCAGAAGGGGCTGACGCATCCAGACGGGAGGAGGAGGTGGCGGTGGAGGCCACCATAGCGCTCCGGTTGCCCCGGGATGCGGCGAGCGTCCCGCTGACCAGGCAGATGCTGGACGGCACGCTGCGGTCACTCGGGGTCGAGCCTCAGGTACGCGATGACATCGAGCTGATGCTCACCGAGGCGTGCTCCAACGTGATCAGGCACGCCGAGCCCAGCGACGACTACACGGTCAGCGCGACCGTGCACGACAGCCTGTGCGTCATCAGGGTCATCGACAACGGCAACGGGTTCGCCCCCGGCAAGGACCCCGAGCACATCGCCGACGCCGCGCCCGGGGCGGAGCACGGGCGAGGGCTGCAGATCATGCGCGCGCTCGCCGACGACATCCGGTTCACCAATCACCGCGAGAACGGCGCGGTGGTCTGCCTGGAGAAGCGGCTCAGGTACGCCCCCGGGGCGGCCGGGCGGCAGCTCATGGCCACCTGACGCCCTGGCGCGGGTGCAGCCGCGGACCTCGCGCGTCCCCGCCGGGCCGCCGGACCTCACCGGGTCCGGCGCCGCCCGGCACTGACCGCCGCCCGCTCCGCACGTCCTCCGAGCTGTGCCGGTCGTCCCCCGGGCCACTCCGGTCGCCTCCCGAGCTGCTCCGGTCGCCTCCCGAGCCGCTCCGCTCGTCCCCCGAGCCGCTCCGTTCGTCCGCCGGGCGCCGTGCGCGGGTCAGGCGCCGCCAGAGGTCGCGCCAGTCGGTCATCGAGCCGGCCAGCAGCGCGAAGCCGAGCAGCGCGACGATCGCGATGGCAAGCACGGCCAGGACGATGAGCAGAACCGCGATCATCAGGGAGCCGATGGCGCCGAGGACTTCCACCATTCGGCGGAAGATGCCCGCCCACCAGCCCTTTATGCCAGTTCTTGAAGATATATCCGCCTTACTCTGAAGGTGCGACGGTGAGCGGGTCGAGCCGGCCCGGCAGGAGGTCGAGCCGGCGCAGTATCACGCCCTCGCGCAGCGCCCACGGGCACACCTCCAGCCGCTCCACCTCGAACAGGTCCATGGCCGCGTCGGCGACCAGCGCCCCGGCGGCCAGCTGCGCCGCCCGCCCCTCGGACACGCCGGACAGTTCGGCCCGCTCGGCCGAGCGCATGGTGGTCAGCTTCACCGCCCAGTCGGCCATGTCCTCGCGCGACAGCGAGCGCGACACGTACGGCCCCTCGCTGGACGGCGCCGCGCCGGCGATCCTGGCGAGCTGCTTGAACGTCTTGGACGTGGCCACCGCGCGGTCGGGCTCGCCGTATCTGGCGACGCCGCCGACCGTGCGCGCGATCTCGGCGCGTACGTGCTTGCGCAGCTTGCGGACCTCCTCGGGGGACGGCGGGTCGGCGGTGAACCAGTCGCGCGTCAGCCGCCCGGCGCCCAGCGGCAGCGAGACGGCCACGTCGGGCTCCTCGTCCACTCCGGCGGCGATCTCCAGCGAGCCGCCCCCTATGTCGAACGCCAGCAGCCGCCCCGACGACCACCCGAACCAGCGCCGCACGGCCAGGAACGTCAGCCTGGCCTCGTCGCGCCCGGACAGCACCTCGATCTGCACGCCGCTGCGCCGCTCGACCTGCGCCAGCACCTCCTCGCCGTTGGCCGCCTCGCGCACGGCGGAGGTGGCGAAGGCCAGCAGGTCCTCCACCCCCTTGTCCTCGGCCAGGTGCACGGCCTCCTCGACGAAGGCGCCGAGCCGCTCGATGCCCTCACCGGCCAGGCGGTTGTCCTCGCCCAGGTATTCGGTCAGGCGCAGCGCCTCCTTGTGGGAGTAGGCGGGCATGGGCCGCGCGCCCCGATGGGCGTCGACCACCAGTAAATGCACCGTGTTCGAGCCGATGTCCAGCACGCCGAGTCGCATGGGAAAACGCTACCGGTCCGCTGCTCCGACGGCGAAGCGGAGCCGGGCCCCGCCGGGAGTCCCGGGCGGCCGTGTGATCGTGGCCATGCCGCAGCGACTACCCTTCCTTGGTGGCATGACACGTTTGGGGGGATCTGTGAGCGCTTGCTGTGGTCCGAGCCGAGACGGCGGTGTCGCCGCGGAGCCGTACCGGCAGCCGGTCGAGGTGGCCGTGCGGCGGCCGGCGCCGCGCGGGATGGTGCGCGTCCCGGGCGGGACGTTCCTCATGGGCGGGGACGACCCGGACGGGCGGCTGGAGGACGGCGAGGGGCCGGTGCGGGAGGTGCGCCTGGCGCCGTTCATGATCGACCCGGCGTGCGTGACGAACGCGCAGTTCGCCACGTTCGTCAAGGACACCGGCTACGTCACGGAGGCCGAGCGGATCGGCTGGTCGTTCGTGTTCCGCCAGTTCGCCACGCGCGGGGTGATGGATGCCACGGTGCCGGGCGCGCCCTGGTGGGTGGGGGTCGAGGGCGCCACGTGGCGCTCGCCGGAGGGCCCCGGGTCGTCGGTGGGCGACCGGCAGAACCACCCCGTCGTGCACGTGTCCTGGAACGACGCCGCCGCGTACGCCGCCTGGGCCGGCAAGCGGCTGCCCACGGAGGCCGAGTGGGAGATGGCGGCCCGCGGCGGCCTGGAGCGCAAACGCTATCCGTGGGGTGACGAGCTGGCGCCCAAGGGGCGGCAGCGGTGCAACATCTGGCAGGGCCGCTTCCCGGTCGCGCCGAGCAAGGGCACGGTGCCGGTGAAGTCGTTCCAGCCGAACGGGTACGGCCTCTACAACGTCTCCGGCAACGTGTGGGAGTGGACGGCCGACTGGTGGGGCACGGAGTGGGAGCCGTTCGCCGAGGATCCGGCCGGTCCGGCCGAGGGCACGTCGAAGGTGATCCGCGGCGGCTCGTACATGTGCCACGACTCCTACTGCAACCGCTACCGCGTGGCCGCCCGCACCTCCAACACGCCTGACTCCTCGACCGGGCACACGGGTTTCCGCTGTGCGGCCCTAATCTGATCGCATGTCACGAACCCTGCGACTGTTGATCACCGGCGGCGGCACCGGCGGTCACACCTATCCGGCCCTGACGACCCTGTCGGCCGTCCAGCGACGCCAGGTGCCGCACGACGTGCTCTGGGTGGGCACGGCCAACGGCTTGGAGGCGCGGATCACGGCCGAGCACGGCATCCCGTTCAAGGCGATCACGACGGGGAAGCTGCGGCGCCGCCCCAACCTCAAGGAGCTGGGCACCAACATCGCCGACGTGTTCCGCATCCCGGTCGGGGTGCTGCAGGCCGTCGGCCACGCGGCCCGCTACCTGCCGGACGTGGTGCTGTCGACCGGGGGCTACGTGGCGGTCCCGATCGGGGTGGCGGCCAAGCTGATCCGCCGGCCGCTGGTGATGCACGAGCAGACCACCGTGGTGGGGCTGGCCAACCGGATCCTGGCCAGGCTGGCGACCAGGATCGCGTTGTCGCACGAGTCCTCGCTCGACTACCTGCCGGCCTCGGCGCGCTCGAAGGCCGTGGTGACGGGCAACCCGATCAGGCCGGAGCTGCTGCAGGGCAACCGGGCGGCGGCCTACGACCTGTTCGGGCTGACGTTCGAGGTGCCGCTGATCTACGTGACGGGCGGCGCGCAGGGCAGCAAGCAGATCAACACCCTGATCGCGGAGGTCCTGCCGCGGCTGCTGGCGCACGCGCAGATCGTGCACCAGTGCGGGCCCGCCTGGATCGACCACATGCGGGCCATCCAGCTCCCTCCCGACCTGGCCGATCGCTACCATCCGGTGCCTTACGTGGGCGGGGAGCTGGCCGACCTGTTCGCCGCGGCCGACGTGGTGATCGCGCGCAGCGGCGCAGGGACCGTCTCGGAGCTGACGGCCATCGGCAAGCCCGCCGTGCTGATCCCGCTGATCCCGACCGGCGGTGACGAGCAGCGCAAGAACGCCGCCTACCTGGCCTCGGCCGGGGCGGCCCGCGCCCTGCTGGAGCCGCATCCGTCGGCCGAGCAGTTGCTGGCCGAGCTGATGCCGCTGCTCGCCGATCCGGGGTTGCGGCAGATGATGGGGCAGGCGGCGGCCAAGCTGGGCCGCGTGGACGCGGCCGACGCCCTGTGCGACCTGCTCCTGCAGACCGCCCGCCCCGCCTGACGGCAGGGTCAGGTGGCGGGGCCGGGGTCGAGGTGGCGGAAGGCGGCGTGGGCGGCGTGGACGCTGCGCCGGAGCGCGTGCTCCAGCCGGTCGGCGTCCTGCGCGAGCCGCGCCAGCTCCGGCACGGCGAACCCGTCGGCCCCGCTCTCGGCCACCAGTTCCTCGTACTGGTGCAGCCGCCCCCGCAGCTCCTCGATCTGGTGGTGGGCCAGGTACGCGCGCTCGGCGTCGGCCACGTTGCCGGCGTAGCGCTCCAGCGCCTCCACGCGGCCCAGCACGGCCTCCTCGCTGCTGTCGAGCGCCCGCGCGAGCGGCGAGGCGACGGCCTCCACCTCGGGCGTCAGTCCCCGCGAGACCGTCTCCCTGTGCTTGGCGCGCAGCGCGG
The DNA here is from genome assembly GCF_006334985.2 of Nonomuraea phyllanthi. Lineage (GTDB taxonomy): Bacteria > Actinomycetota > Actinomycetes > Streptosporangiales > Streptosporangiaceae > Nonomuraea > Nonomuraea phyllanthi. The sequence goes on along the minus strand of NZ_VDLX02000005.1, from coordinate 140,127 downwards.
ACAGCTTGGCCAGCAGCCGGGCGATCTCCCACTCCTGCGCGGGCAGCATCACCCCGTTGCGCACGTCGTCGAGCAGCCCCTCGGCGTTGACGCGGGACGCGGTGACGGTGGCGATGGCGCGCTGGGCGCGGGCGAGCAGGCGGGCGGAGGACTCGTCGAGGTCGCCGGTGAGCACGTAGCGGCCCTCGTACCAGCGCAGCTGCTCGTAGACGCGCCGCTCGTGCTCGGCCCGCTCGTCCTCCGGCAGGCCGTTGCGGACCAACAGCACGATCATCAGCGGGATGCCGAGCAGCACCAGGTACGTCAGCCCTGACCCGTGCCTGCCGAGGCCGAGGCCGGCGAGCATCCCGAAGAGCGACACCGAGCCCAGCACCGCGATCGCGCGGTAGTGCGTGGGCGACAGGGTCCGTCTCGGCCTGGGCGTCCAGCCCCGGCGCATCTTGGCCAGCACCGGCCGGCCGTCCCTGAGCAGCTGGGCGTCTTCCGGCGGCACCCCAGGATCTACTACCACTTCCGCCACAAATCCGGATCATAAGGGGAAGTCACCCCAAAAGGTGGCGGAACGCTTCATGCGCGGAGCTGACGCTGTCCCGTAGCGCCTGCTCCAGGCGGTCGGCGTCGTCCGACAACCTGCTCAGCTCGGGCACGGCGGTGGTGTCGGCACCCGTCTCCGCCAGGAGCTCCTCGTAACGGTGCAGCTTGGCGCTGAGGCGCTCGATCTGGTGCCGGGCGCGGTAGGCGCGCTCGGCCTCGGCGACGTGGCCCGCGTACCGTTCCAGCGCCTCGACGCGGGCGAGCACCGCGCGATGGCTGCCGTCGAGCGCCTGGGCGAGGGGCTCGGCGACGGCCGCCACCTCGGGGGTGACGCCTTCCGCGACGACCTCCTGGTGCTCGGAGCGCAGCTCCGACAGCTTGGCCAGCAGCCGGGCGATCTCCCACTCCTGCGCGGGCAGCATCACCGCGTTGCGGGCGCCGTCCAGGAGGCCCTCGGCGTTGACGCTGGAGTGCGTGACCTGGTCGATCGCCGCCTGGGCGCGGGCCATGAGGGCGCGGGCGGGCTCGTCGAGCTGCTCGCGCAGGACGTAGCGGCCCTCGAAGCGGCGGGCGCCGTCGTAGACGTCGCGCTCCAGCGCGTGCGCGCGCTCCACCTCGGCGTCCGGCCGGGGCCGCAGCAGGACGCCGACGACCAGCAGGGCCGCGACGGTCATGATCACGAAGTAGGCCGCGTACCGCCCGGCGACGAAGAGCGTCAGGCCGTACCCGGCGGTGGCCGCCGCCGCGGCGACGGCCGTCACCCTCGCGACGAGGCCGGCCACGGGGCGGTGGCGGCGGTGCGCGGGCACCCAGCCCGCGCGGATGCGCATCAGGAGCTTGCGGTTGTCCCGAAGGAGCGCCGCGACGTCGTCGGGCACCGCCGGATCGACTATCACCTTGGTCTGACGTCCTGGCACGGCGGTTCAGCCTTCGAGATAGCGGAACGCCTCATGGGCCGATCGGACGCTGCGCCGTAAGGTGCGTTCGAGCACGTCGGCGTCCTCGGCCAGCCGCTCGATCTCGGTCACGGCCATCGCGTCCGCGCCCGACTCCGCCAGCAGCTCCTCGTAGCGCGGCAGCCGGGCGCGCAGCTCCTCGATCTGGCCGCGCGCGTGATAGGCGCGCTCGGCGTCGGCGACGTGGTCGGCGTACCGTTCCAGCGCCTCCACCCGGGCGACCACGGCGGACTCGCTGCTCGCCAGCGCGCGCTCCAGCGGCTCGATGACCGAGGCCACCTCCGGCGCGATGCCCCTGGCCAGCAGCTCCCTGTGCTCCAGACGCAGCGCCGAGAGCTTGGCGAGCAGCCGGGCGATCTCCCACTCCTGCGCGGGCAGCATGACCGCGTTGCGGGCGTCGTCCAGCAGCCCCTCGGCGTTGACGTGGGAGCGCAGCACCGAGCCGATGGCCCGCTGCGCCCGCGCCAGCACCGGCCCGGCCTCCCGGTCGAAGTCCTCCGGCAGCAGGTAGCGGCCGTCGTACCAGCGGGCCTGCTCGTACACGCCGCGCTCATGCGGCCGGTGGTCCTCCGGCACCTCGTTCATGGAGGCGATCTTGACGAGCACGATGAAGACGTACGTGCCGAGCACCATGAACCCGGCCGGCGCGAACGGCGAGACCAGCAGCACGGCCGTGAGGGCGACCATGGCCGGGGTGGCCGCGAGGAGCAGCGTGCTGGACGGGCTCCAGCGGCGCGGCGGGGTCACGTCGGCGGGCGGCACCCATCCGGCTCTGATCCTGGACAGCAGCGGGGCGTTGGCACGTAACAGTCCTGCGACTTCCGGCGGAACTCCGGGATCGACGACGACACCCACGCTTTGTCCTGGCACCCTGGCGCCCCCAACGCTCGCGATGTTCGGATATTACGTAACATTTGGGCGAAGTGTCAGCCTCAAAAAGGCCAGTCCGGTCAACCGGGGGGTGCGCTCAGGGGACACGCGCATGACGGCAGGCACGTGGGTCAGGCCCGCGACAATGGCCTCGACCAGCACCTCGGCGGGCCGCCGCGCCTCCCGGACGCGTCAGGCGCGCTCACGCGGGCGCAACATGATCGTAGCCCTGGGGGTAATGGCCCCGCCCGGCCTCCTCCCGGGGGATCGGCCCGAGGATGGCCGCCGCAGTGCCGACACGGCGAGGGCCGCGGCCACGCAGGCGACCGGGATGGCGGGCAGCACGTAGCGGTGGTCGAAGTCCAGCGCGGCCACGGGGGCGACGAGCAGGAACACCGCGAACGCCCACGGGAGCAGCACGAGACGGGGCCGCAGCACCGCGCCGGCCCCGCCCACCAGCAGCAGGACGCCGAAGAGGGTGCCGTGGAGGAACCACGGGTACGGGTAGGCGGCCAGGATCGAGGCGTACGGTTCGACCGATCGCATGCCCCTGATGTCCGGGTCGTACTCGCGGCGGACCCGGTCGACGAGAGGCTGTCCCGCCGGGAGCGGCCACGCGCCGCGCGCGAAGGCGGTCGACGGGACCATGCGCTTCGGGTGGGGCACCGGCTCCCAGGTGAAGGCGAGCGAGGTGTCCCCGGCGACCTCGCGCAGGTAGTCGAGGGGTTGCGCGGCGATGGCCCTGAACGCGAACGCCCTGGCCAGGTCGTTGTGCGTGAACCTGTCGCCGGGCATGCGGTTGAGCGACGCCCGAGGGTCCCAGACGTACTCGGAGGCGGCGTCCTGGACGGCGCCGTTCGGGCAGAGCGGGGCCTGCTCCGGCGGCGGCTCGATGACCGAGCAGTCGGCGAAGGTCATGGTGCGGGCCCACAGGGCGACGCCGTCGGAGCCGCTCAGCGCGAACCGCCCGTGGTGCTGGGCGTACCACCCCGCGTAGCCGAGCAGCGGCAGCGCGCCCGCGACCGCCAGGGCGGCGGCCTGCCGCCACGACGCCCGCCGCAGCAGCAGGCAGAGGGCGGCCAGCGCGATGAGGGGCACCGTGGCGGTGCGGGTGAGCCCGGCGAGGGCGAGAAGGACGCCGGCCGCTCCGCCGGTCCACACGGCCGCCCGCCCGGACACCTCCCGCCGCCACAGCAGAACGAGCAGCGCGGCCACGACGAGGAAGATGACCAGCTCGTCCGACAGCACGGCGTGCTCCAGGCGGAGGAACGCCGGGTCGAACAGGACAGGGACCGCCGCCAGGGTCGCGCCCCAGGCGGGCAACGACCGGCGCCGGAGCATCAGGTAGATCATCACCCCGGTGCCCAGCCCCATCGCGTGCTGCAGCCCCGCGATCAGCTCCACGCTGTGGAAGGGCCGCAGCGCCCACAGCAACCACGAGTAGCCCGCCGGATGGAACGCGCCCGGCGGTTTCATGTGCACGGCCGTGTCCAGGTAGGTGAACGAGTCGTACCAGTAGAGCCGGGCCGTGTCGTAGGCCAGCATGACCAGTGCGCGCAGCGCCGCGGCGAGCACGAGCACGCACCCGAACAGGCGGTGGGCGCGCAGGATGCCGGAAGCCTGCAGACGCGGCCCCACGCGTGCGGACGCCATGGGCCCCTCCCCCGGAGCGAGCCGGGCGGATCCCGGCTGAGGGCCGCCAGTCCAGCGAGGGGCCGATAACCTCTACGTCACCGATTATGGTTATGCCCGCGTTATGTCGGTGCGAGCAAACTTGGCGTCATTTAAGATCCTTTTGGGGGTGCGGTGCGGGTTCTGGTCGCTGAGGACGAGCGCATGCTCGCCGACTCGATCGCCGAGGGACTGCGGGGCGAGGCGCTGGCCGTCGATGTGGCCTACGACGGCGACGGCGCGCTCGAACGGCTCGGCGTGCACGACTACGACGTGCTGATCCTCGACCGGGATCTGCCGCTGGTGCACGGCGACGAGGTGTGCAGGACCGTGGTGGAGCACGGCTGGCCGGTACGGGTGCTCATGCTGACCGCCGCGGGCGACGTGCGCTCGCGGGTGTCGGGGCTGTCGCTGGGGGCCGACGACTACCTGCCCAAGCCGTTCGCGTTCGAGGAGCTGGTGGCCCGGGTGCACGCGCTCGCGCGGCGGGCCCGTCGGGCCGACCCGCCGATGCTGGAGCGCGCAGGGGTGCGGCTGGACTGGGCGCACCGGCAGGTGTTCAGGGACGGGCGGTACGTGCCGCTGGCGCGCAAGGAGTTCGGCGTGCTGGCCGAGCTGCTGCGCGCCCAGGGGGCGGTGGTCTCGGCGGAGGCGCTGCTGGAGAAGGTGTGGGACGAGCACATCGACCCGTTCACGAACACGGTGCGCACGACGATGATGAAGCTGCGCAAGAAGCTCGGCGAGCCGCAGGTCATCGAGACCGTGCCGGGATCGGGGTATCGCATCCCATGAGCACCCGTCTGCGATTCGCGCTGGTCTGCGCGGGCGTGTTCCTCGTCGCCGGCGCTCTCGCGCTGACCGCCGTCTACCTCGTCGTCCGCACCACCCTCCAGTACCGCGCCGCCGTGTTCACGCCCGGCACGATCGTTTCAGAGCGGGACGGGTACAGGCTGTACGCGCCGCGCTTCTCCGACGGCTACGAGCTGGCCAGGGGGTTCGCGCTCAAGACGCACGTCACCTACCAGGACGCCGTCCTCGGCGACATCCGCACGTACGGCGCGCTGATCGTGCTCGGCGGCACGGGCGTGGCGTTCGGGCTCGGCTGGCGGGGGGCGGGCCTGGCGCTGCGCCCGCTCAGGGAGGTCACCGAGACCGCCCGCCGGGTCGCCCAGAGCCACGACCTGAGCGAGCGGATCGGCTACGAGGGCCCCCGCGACGAGATCAAGGAGCTGACCGGGATCTACGACACCATGCTCGGCCGGCTGGCGCGCTCGTTCGACGGGCAGCGCAGGTTCGTCGCCAACGCCTCGCACGAGCTGCGCACCCCGCTCACCATCAACAGGACGCTGGTGGACGTGGCCGTGCGGCGGCCGGACGCGACCGAGGACGTCAAGCGGCTCGGCGAGTCGCTGCTGCTGGTCAACGCCCGCCACGAGCGCCTCATCGACGGCCTGCTGGCGCTGACCGAGGGTCAGCAGGCGGTGCTGGACCGGCGGCCGTTCGACCTGACGGACGTGGCCGAGCACGTGCTCGACCAGGCGGCGGCCGAGGCGGCCGAGCGCGAGGTGACGATGCACCGGCTGCTGGACTCCGCCCCCACCGCCGGGGAGGCCGTGCTGGTGGAACGGCTGGTGCAGAACCTGGTGGAGAACGCCATCAGGCACAACCACCCGAAGGGCGAGGTGTGGGTGACGACGCGGCGGCGGGCCGAGCGGGTCGAGCTGGTCGTGGCCAACACGGGGCTGGCGGTGCCGCCGTACGAGATCGAGACGATCTTCGAGCCGTTCCGCCGGCTGCACGGCGACCGGCTGCGCTCCGACCGGGGCAGCGGTCTCGGGCTGTCGATCGTGCGGGTGATCGCGGAGGCGCACGGCGGCACGGTCACGGCCAGGCCCAGGGACGAGGGCGGGCTGACGATCACCGTGGAGCTGCCCGTCGATCCGGACGCGGCGCCCTGACGGGGCGGGTCAGTCGAGGCCCTGGATCTCCCAGAGCGCCGTCTCCGGGATGCCCGCCCTGACCAGCTGCTCCCACGTGCCCATCCGGTCGGCCGGGTCGGCGAGCATGGCCTGCAGCAGCGGCCGCAGCTCCGCGGGGTCGGCGCCGTCCTCCGCCCACATCGCGCCGAGCGCCCGGTGCATCGCGGGCGAGCGCACCGCGACGGTCCGCACCAGCTCCTCCAGGATCGCCAGGCGCTCGCGGTACGGCAGGAAGCGGCCCTCCCCCACGGCCCGCAGCAGCTGGTCGAGCAGGCGCCGGTGGCCCGGCGCGTGCCCGGTGGCGACCGCGACCACGACGTCGCCCATCCCACCGTCGCCGGCGTCACCTTCCGGGCCGCCCAGAACCACGTCCTCCTCGCCGTCCGCCACCACGCGCCGCGCCGCCAGGGCGGTGACCAGCCCGGACCAGCCCTCCTGGCCGAGCTGGCCCTTCCACAGGTGGCAGAGCGAGGACCACTCCTCCAGGTGGCCGGGGCCGGGCAGGACCGACGAGACGCGGACCGGCTCCTCGGAGGCGCAGACGATGAGCAGCGCGAGGTTCGCCGAGTAGGCGGCCAGGCGGCGGGCCAGCGTGTGGCGTACGGGCCGGAACCTCGTGAAGTGGCGGCGGCGCCGCTCGTGCAGCGCGCGCCGCAGCAGCCCGGCCAGCAGCTCCACGCAGCGGGCGCGTACGGCCGAGGGCACCTCGTCCAGCAGTTCCAGGATGAACCCGACGGTCGGCCCGCGCTCGGCCAGGCACGAGTGGGAGGTCACCGCGTACAGCAGGTCGTCGTCCACGGCCTGGACCAGCGCGAGCGGCTCGTCGCCCGCCAGGCGGCGGCGCCTGTCGAGGTCGCGCAGCGCGTCCATGGCCAGCCAGGCGACCAGGAACTCGCCGAACGAGGCGTGCAGGAAGGCGTAGCCGGTTCTCGGGCCGTGCTTGCGCACGAAGAAGAAGCGTTCGGTGGCCTTGCGCACCCAGTCGGTCCCGCCGTCCTCCTGCCCTGCGTCGTCCGCGTGGTCCTCGCCGCCCCGGCACAGGGCGGGCAGGTCCCGGTCGAGCGCCTCCGCGGTGATGACCGGCCGGCCGCGGGCCAGCATGGACAGCGCCACCGTGCCGAGCAGGACCAGCTCCTGGTCGATGACGACGCGCCGCACGCCGCCGGTCTCGCGTTCGGTGAAGTCGCGCAGCAGCACCTCGTACAGGCGGGCCCTGCCGAGCGGGCCGTGGTCGTGCTGGAGCGCGTTGCCGCCCGCGTCGTAGAGGGCGAGCAGCAGCAGGAGCAGCGGCTGCCTGGCCATCTCGCCGTGCGCCAGCGCCGACGCGGCGGGCAGCGGCGTCAGGTCGCGGCGGGCGAGCAGGGCGCGGTTGGCCTGGTCCCAGATGTCCAGCCACTGGCGCACCTGTTCGTCGTCGAACGGCTGGAGCTGCAGCCCCAGCAGGCCCTCGGGCAGCCTGATCCGGTCCGCCACCACGGTGCGGCTGGTCACGATCACCGCGACGGGCCGGCCCAGCTCCGCCTCGCCCGCCTGGAACTCCCGCACCCGTTCGAGGTAGTCGTAGCGGTTGAGGCCGCCCTGGACCAGCTCGTCCATCCCGTCGAGCAGGATCACCGGCAGGGCCCCGTCCGCGGCCTCCACCAGCTCGGCGTAGCCCATCCGCTGATCCCCCAGCATTGCCGCGAGCGCCTGCTCGATCTGCTCGGTGACGCCGGCCCGCGTGGCCGTGGGCGTGTCCAGGCCGCCCAGCTCGACCCGGATCGGCAGGAACTCCGACCTGGCCAGCCGCGCGGCCAGCACCTCGGTGAACTTGGTCTTGCCGGAGCCGGGCTCGCCCAGCACGAGCAGGGGCGCCCGGGTGGCGCGCAGCGAGGTCAGGTGGCCCACCAGGAACGCCTCGGTGTCGGGCAGCGCCCGCTGGTCCTCCCACCAGTCGAGTTGCGCGGGCGAGGCGTCGGGGGTGAGCTCGGCGACCCGGAAGCGGGGGCTGAGGTAGCCCTCGCCGAGCAGCGGGAGCGAGACGTCCTCGGGCAGCTTGCCGGCCTGCAGCAGCGGCTGGTCGAGGGCGCTGGCCGCCATCCTGGCCAGGTGGATCACCGGCCGGTCGCCGACGCGCGGCGGGGCCAGCTCGGCCAGCAGCCAGGCCACCCGCGACAGCGCCGTGGCGGGCGGCGGGCGCTCCGTGACGAGGCTGCGCACCCCGAACTCGTGGCTGTCCAGCGCCAGCGAGCGGTAGTCCTCGTCGTAGATGCGCAGCGCGTGCGCGGGCGGGCCCTCGGCGAGCATGCGCGGCAGCAGGAGCTGGTCGTCGACCGTCAGCTCGTCCCAGACGGCCATGCCGCCGACGTAGCCGGCCAGGGCCTCCGACATGCGCTGGTAGGCACGTTCCACGGCCAGGCGGGTCTCGGCGTACGGGACGTGCGGCTCGGGCGTGGGCAGCCGCTCCAGCAGCAGGCTCGCCACCAGCCTGGCGAACCGCTCAGGCGTCGGCACGCCGTGGGAGATCCGCTCGCCGCGGTCGAGCCGGTCGAGCGTGAACGGCAGCTTCGCCTCGCCCAGGGCCTCGAAGTAGGCCGAGACGACGATCACGGCGTGCGCGGCGGCCAGCCGCTGGGTGCGGGTGAACCGGTCGACGCCGGTCTTCAGCTCGGGCATGCGCCGGGCGACGTCCTCGCCGTACAGGACGATGCTGGTGCGCATGTCGGCGAGGCCGGCCGCGAGCTGCCCGGCGCCGGCCAGCGCCCAGCCGGTGCGGGCCGCCGCCGCGGCGAACCCGACGACCTTGACCAGCCTGGCGTCCTTGCATCCGAGGATTTTCAGGGCGTCGGCGTAGCTCGGGGTCTCGATCATGTGCCTGCTCCCGGGGGACGGGGATGTCCGACGTGCGCCGTGCGACCTGGGTCATAGCCGCCCACTTGTCGATCAGACCAGCCACCGCCCCCATCACGCAAGATATGGGGATGAGCGATGACGTGATCCTTTCCGTGGTCATGGGGTCCCGGGCGTACGGGCTGGAGACGGAGGCCTCGGACACCGACCGCCGGGGGGTGTTCGTGGCGCCGACGGCCGCCTTCTGGCGCCTGGACAAGCCGCCCACGCACCGTGACGGACCGCTGCCCGAGCAGTTCTCGTGGGAGGTCGAGCGCTTCTGCGTCCTCGGGCTCGCCGCCAACCCGACGATCCTGGAGTGCCTCTGGTCGCCCATCGTGGAGGTGATCACGCCCGCCGGACGGCGGCTGCGCGACCTGCGGGACGCCTTCGTGTCGGCGCGGGCGCGCCGCTCGTTCGCCGGGTACGCCGACGACCAGTTGCGCCGCCTCGACCCGGCCGCGCCCAACTGGAAGCAGGCCATGCACATGGTGCGGCTGCTGCTGAGCGGCCTGCAGCTCGTCCGTCATGGGGAGCCGCTGGTCCAGGTGGGGCCGCACCGGGAGCGGCTGCTGGCGATCAGGCGCGGCGAGGTGCCGTGGGCGGAGGTGGACGCCTGGCGGGCCACCCTGTCGGCCGAGCTGGCCGACGTCCCCGGCGTGCTGCCGGACCTGCCGGACCGGCGGCGGGTGGAGGACTTCCTGGTCGGGGTGCGCAAAGAGTACCTTTGACGCTTTCCATGACTGCGGAGGTGCCAGGTGAGTGCCGTGAGAGAGCCCGTGAGCCTTCCGGGGTGGCTGGCGGAGGTGGCCGGCGAGCAGCCGTACCCGCTGGCGTTCGCGACGGTGAGCGGCGCGCACCTGTACGGCTTCCCCTCGGTGGACTCGGACGTGGACCTGCGCGGCGTCCACGTGCTGCCGGTCGGCGAGGTGGCGGGGCTGCGGCACGGGCCCGAGACGCTGGACCGGATGTGGACGCGCGACGCCGTGGAGGTGGACCTCGTCACGCACGACGTGGCCAAGTTCTGCCGGTTGCTGCTCGGCCGCAACGGCTACGTGCTGGAGCAGTTGCTGTCGCCGCTGGTCGTGGCCTCCTCCGAGGTGCACGAGGAGCTGGCCGCGCTCGCCCCCGGCTGCCTGACGCGCCACCACGCCCACCACTACCTGGGTTTCTCCCGTACGCAGTGGCGGCTGTTCTCCAGGACGCTGGAGCTCAAGCCGCTGCTCTACACGTTCCGGGTGCTGGCGACCGGCACGCACCTCATGCGCACCGGTGAGCTGGAGGCCGATCTGACGCGCCTGTACGCCTACGGGCCCGCGTACCTGCCCGAGCTGGTCGCCGCCAAGCGGGAGGCGGAGCACGGGCCGGCGCCCGCCGCGCTGGAGGCGGTGGCGGCGGACGTGGAGCGGATGACCGCCGAGCTGGAGCTGGCCAGGGACTCCTCGTCGCTGCCCGAGCGGGCGACCGCCGCGGACGCGCTGCACGACCTGGTGCTGCGCGCCCGGTCGGCGGGCGCTGATCAGCGCGGGCACACGGCGTGATCGGCTCGGATGCAGGGCGTGATCAGCGCGGGCACACGGCGTGATCGGCTCGGACGCAGGACGTGATCAGCTCGGGCGCAGGACGCGGCCCCTGCGCTCGCCCGTGAACTCGCCGTGCTCCACCACCAGGTGCCCGTCCAGCAGCACGTGCACGATGCCCGAGGGCCGGGCGGCGGGTTCTGCGTACGTGCCGGCGTGGCCGACGGTGTCCGGGTCGAACACGCACACGTCCGCCCAGGCGCCGGGCGCGAGCCGGCCGCGGCCGGTCAGTCGGAACTGGTCCGCCGTGGCCGAGGTCATCTTGCGCACCGCCTCCTCCCAGGGGACGACCTGCCGCTCCCGCACGTACGCGCCGAGGAACCGGGGGAAGCAGCCCCACGTGCGGGGGTGCTCCAGCCCGGCGGGCGACCCGTTGTCGGAGCCGACGCCGATGAGCGGGTCGGCCATGATCTCGACCATGTCCCGCTCGTCCATCAGGGAGATGACCATCGTGGCGGCGGGGTCGGCGGCGATGAGCGCGCACGCGACCTCCCAGGCGTCCTCCTCCGCCACGCCTGTGAGGGCGCGCAGGGACGGGTCGGCGGTGATGGCGGCCAGCGAGCGGCCCGCGAAGGACGGCTCGGCGTGCCCGGTGACCAGCACCCCGTCGGGCGTCGCGTCCTGCCACAGCCCCGCGCCGGTCCCGCCGGCCTCGGCCCGGTCGCGCAGCCGGGCCCGCTCGCCGGGGGAGGCGAGCAGGTCGCGTACGTGCCCGCCGGCCAGCGCCGACGGCGGCAGCAGCGCGGCGAGCACGGTGGAGCCCGCCAGGTAGGGGTACTGGTCGCCGCGCACGTCCACCCCGGCGGCGCGGGCCGCGCGCAGCCGGGCGAGCAGCATCCCGGCCTGCCCGTGGTTGCGCCGTCCCGCGACCTTGCAGTGCGACACCTGCAGCCGCACGTCCGCGCGCCGCGCGATCTCGATGGCCTCGTCCAGGGCGGCGGCCAGGCCGGAGCCCTCGTCGCGCATGTGGGTCGTGTACGGCACGCCGTAGCGGTGCGCCACCTCGGCGAGCGCCACCAGCTCGTCGGTGCCGGCGTAGCTGCCCGGCGGGTAGATCAGCCCGCTGGACAGCCCGCACGCACCCGCCTCGAAGGCCTGCGCCGCGAGGTCGCGCATCCGCTCCAGGTCGCCGTCCGCGAGCGTCTCGGCGAACCCGGCGACGGCCCCGCGCAGCGTCGAGTGGCCGACGAGCGTGGCCACGTGGTTGGCGGGACCGGCGGCGGCGACGGCCTCCAGGTACTGGGCGAAGGTCCAGTCGGGCACGCTCTCGCCGGTCAGCTCCTCCAGGCGGGAGGCGTCGGGGGCGTAGGAGAAGCCGCAGTTGCCGTTGATCTCGGTGGTGACGCCCTGGAGCAGCTTGAACGGCTGCGGCTCGGCCATCAGCGGCACGAGGTCGGAGTGCGCGTGCGCGTCCACGAAGCCGGGCGCCACGGCCAGTCCCGTGACGTCGACCACCCGCGGCGCGCCGCCGGGGTCCCCGCCCACAGCCACGATCCGCCCGCCGGAGATGGCGACATCGCCCACGAAACCAGGAGCTCCAAGGCCGTCGTAGACGGTCCCGCCACGAAGGATGAGATCAACCATGAAGCCCACCCAACACCCCATAAATCGGGAATTCTTGTCTTGAACCACCTAACAAGTGGGCCCGTGTTGGTTCGATACGACGAAGAGCGGGCGGCTCCCGTACGCCTAGCGTGCCAGCATGACGATTCGCCTGGCGGAATTGATCGAGGAGTTCCGCGTGCCCGGGGCCTCCATCGCGTACTGGCACGGCGGTGAGATCCACCGGGAGGCCGGCGGGCTGCTCAACCTGGACACGGGCGTGGAGGCCACGCCCGACTCGCTGTTCCAGGTCGGCTCGGTGACCAAGGTCTGGACGACCGCGCAGATCATGCTCCTGATCGAGCAGGGGAGGCTCACGCTCGGCACGCCCGTCGCGGAGGTGCTGCCGGAGATCGATCCCAGCGTGACGATCGAGCACCTGCTCACCCACACCAGCGGCCTCGACGGGGACTTCTTCCACGACACCGGACGCGGCGACGACTGCCTGGAGAGGTACGTCACGGCCATCGCGCGCAGGCCGCTCGGGCACCCGGCGGGCGCCACCCACTCCTACAGCAACGGCGGCTTCTCGGTCGCCGGCCGGGTCGTCGAGGTCCTCACCGGCAAGGTCTGGGACCAGGCCCTGCGCGACCAGCTCGTCACCCCGCTCGGCCTGACCCACACCTGGACGCTCCCCGAGGACGTGCTGCGCTTCCGCGCCGCGACCGGCCATCTCGGCGCCGCGAACGAGCCCACGCCGACGTGGGGCATGATGCGCTCCAACAGCCCGGCGGGCCAGATCTGCTCGACGGCCGCCGACCTGGTGCGCTTCGGCAGGAGCTTCGTGGCGGGCGGCGGCCCGCTGTCGCCGGCGAGCGTGCGGTCGATGGCCGAGCCGCGCGTCGAGTTGCCGGAGCGCGTATACGGCAGCCACTGGGGGCTCGGCTGGATCCTGGACACGTGGGACGGCACGCCGGTCCTGCTGCACGGCGGCAACACCATCGGCCAGGCCGCGATGCTCTGGGTGCTGCCCGCGACGGACACGCCGGGCGGCACAGGCGGCAGAGTAGACGGCACGTCGGGCGGCACGGTGGTCGCGGCGCTGGCGAACGGCGGCGACACCGACGGCCTCTTCCACGCCGTCGCCGACGCGCTGTTCCCCGAGCTGGCCGGGCTGACGCCGCCCGCCCCGCCGAGCCCGCCGGACGCGCCCGCCCGCGACGTGCCGGCCGCGCACGAGGGCGTGTACGAGCGCACCGGCGCCCGCATCACCGTACGGGGACGCGAGCTGGTCTACGAGAACACCGGCGACTTCTCCGACCTCGAACCGCCGATGCGCTTCGAGCTCGCGCCCACCGGCGAGCACCGGTTCCTGGCCCGCAGGTCGGCCGACCGGCTGTGGGCGCCCGGCGCGTTCTACGCGCTGCCGGACGGGTCGCCGTACCTGTACTTCGGCGTGCGCTCCACGCCGAAGGTCTCGTGACGACGGTCATCGCCGAGCTCACCGCCCTCGACGAGCACCACGAGGCCGCCGACCTGATCACCAAGATCTGGCACAGGGAGCTGCTCGAACCGGGGCTCATCCGGACGATCGCGCACGTCGGCGGGTACGTCGCGGGCGCGCGCAGGGGCGGGGAGCTGGTCGGCGTCTCCGTCGGCTTCTTCGCCGGCGACGGCCACCTGCACTCGCACATCACGGGCGTGCTGCCCGGCGCGAGGGGCGGCCTGGGCCAGGCGCTCAAGGAGCACCAGCGGGCCTGGGCACTGGCACGGGGCGTGAGCGCGGTGTCGTGGACGTTCGACCCGCTGGTCAGCAGGAACGCCTACCTGAACTTCCACAAGCTCGGCGCCAGGGCGGCCGCGTACCTGCCGGACTTCTACGGCACGATGCGCGACGCCATCAACGCGGGCGAGGACACCGACCGGCTCTACGTGGTCTGGGACCTCGGCGCGCCCGCGCGCGAGCGGCCGGAGTGGGGTCTGGACGGCGCGGTCGTGCTGCTCGGCCGGGACGGCGACGAGCCGGTCCGAACGTCGCCGGCGCCGCGCGCGGGCGCCCGCCTCGCGGTCGCGATGCCGCCGGACGTGGAGCGGCTGCGCGAACTCGCCCCCGCCACGGCCGGGCGCTGGCGCCGCGCCGTACGGGAGGCGCTGATCAGGAGCGGGGAGACGGGACACACGATCGTCGACGTCACCCGCGATGGCTGGTATGTCCTGGGAGATGAGACTTAGGTTGACCACCCTCGGCCGCATTGTGGACGATCTCGGCTCCACGTTCCTCGACATCGTCGCCGCCCCTGACGACATGGACGTGGACGTGGCCACGGTGCAGATCTACGACCCGCTGGACGAGCTCGGCACCCCGCCCGGCACGATCCTGCTCGGCGTGGGCGTGGAAGGCGGCGAGCGCATCTGCGAGCTGCTGGAGGCGCTCGGCGAGCTGGGCGCCGCGGGGCTGGTCGTGAAGTCGCCCGTCGCGGTGGACGAGCGGGTGCGGGCCACCGCGGCGAAGACCGGCGTGGTGCTGCTCGGCCTGACCAGGGCGGCGTCGTGGGCGCAGGTGGCGGCCCTGCTGCGCGCGCTGCTCGCCGAGGGCGACGTGGGCGGCGCCGGCGAGCCGGCCGAGGCGGCGGACGACCTGTTCACGCTGGCCAACGCCGTGTGCGAGCTGCTGGACGCGCCGATCACGATCGAGGACAGGTCGTCGCGGGTGCTGGCGTTCTCCGGCAGGCAGGACGAGGCCGACCAGGCGCGCGTGGAGACCGTGCTGGGGCGCAGGGTGCCGGACAAGTACCAGCGGCTGCAGGAGGAGCGCGGCATCTACCGCGAGCTGTACCAGAGCCGCGAGCCGATCTACTTCGACCTGGGCGGCGGCATGCTGCCCCGCACGGCGATCGCCGTGCGGGCCGGTGACGAGATCCTGGGCTCGATGTGGGCGACCGTGACCGGCCCGCTGCCGGAGAACCGGCGCCGGGCGTTCGCCGACGCCGCCAAGATCGTCGCCCTGCACCTGCTGCGGCAGCGCGCGGGCGCCGACTCCCAGCGCCGGCTCCGCGCCGACCTGCTGTCGACGGTGCTGGAGGGCGGGCGGGACGCCGCGGACGCCGCCGCCCGGCTGGGCATCGCGACCGAACGCGTGTGCGTGCTGGCCGCCGGGCTGGACGAGACGGCCATGGCGGACGCGGCCGGGCGCGAGGGCGACCGGCAGCGGTTCTGCGACGCGCTGTCCCTGCACGTCGGAGCCATCCACCCGCACGCCGCCGCCGCGCTGGTCGGCAGCGTGGCGTACGCGGTGCTGCCCATGCACGTCCGCACGCCCAGCACCGCGTCCAGCACCGCGTCCAGCACCGCGTCCAGCACCGGGTCCAGCACCGCGTCCAGCACCGGGCCCGACGCCGAGCAGCGGGCGGTCCGCGTGGCGCAGAGCTTCCTGGCCAGGACCGGGCGGCGCTTCCCCGCCGCGATCGGCGTCGGCCGCCTGGTGAGCACGCTGGCGGACGTGGGCCGGTCGCGGGCGGACGCCGCGCGGGCCCTGCGCGTCCTACGGGCGCGGGGCGTGTCCGGGGTGGCGGCGGCCTACGGGGACGTGTACTTCGAGTCGCTGCTGCTGCAGCTCGGCGATCTGGTGACCGCGGAGGAGCAGCCGCCGGCCGGCCCGTACGAGAAGCTGGTGGCGTACGACGCCGAGCACGGGACGGATCTGGTGGGGACGCTCCAGGCGTACCTGGACGCCCTGGGCAACGTGCACGCGGCGGCCCAGGCGGTGCGGGTCCACCAGAACACGTTCCGCTACCGGCTGCGCAGGCTGACCAAGATCTCGGGGCTGGATCTGGACGATCCGGACGCCCGGCTCGCGGTCAGCCTGCAGCTGCGCCTCTACTCGTGACCGGGTCCCCTACTTGGCGATCATGCGGATGGTGCTCGGCGCGAACGAGCCGCCCAGCCGGCCGAACTCCGCGCCGTTGCCGAACAGCGGCTGCGTGATGTCGGCGAACGGGACGATGTCCGCCTTCTTGAACAGCGCCTCCTCGGCGGCGTTCCACTTCGCGCAGCTCTCGTCGCCGGTCGCCGTGGCGGCCTCGCCGATCAGCCGGTCGTAGTCGGCGTTGGCGATGGAGGACCAGTTGGCGCCGTTCGGCGGCCCCTCGCCCGACAGGAACGGCACCATCATGCTCGGCAGCGGCACGTTGACCTGGATCCAGCCGGCGTCCCAGTCCATCGAGCCGTCGTTCACGCCGGCCAGCTGGGGCGAGGTGAGCTGCTTGAGCGTGGTCTGCACGCCGATCGCGGCCCAGCGCTGCTTCAGCAGCTCGGCCACCGACTTGCCCGGGTCGCCGTGCTCGGTGAGGTAGATGAACGTGAGGTCCAGCTTCTCGCCGTCCTTGGCGCGGATCCCGTCGGGGCCCTTGACCCAGCCCGCCTGGTCCAGCAGTGCCTGCGCTCCCGCGGCGTCGAAGCCGGGCAGCGCGGTCGTCGTCACACCGGGGCAGACCTTGGGCTGCATGCTCAGGCCCTCGGGCGTGGCGCCGGTCCCGGCCGTGGCCACCCGCTGCAGCTCGGCGAGGTCCAGGCCCATCGTGAGGGCCTGGCGCACCCGCTCGTCCTGCGTCGGCCGGCCCTTGGCCTGGTTGTAGGTGAACTCGCCGAACATCAGCCGGATCTCGCTCTTGAACAGCTTGCGCGCCTCGACGCGGGCCCGGTCGGGGCCGATCACCTGCGCGGCGTTGAGCTGGCCCGACAGCAGCAGGTTGGCCGCGGTGGTCTCGTTCTTGACGACCTTGAGCACGACCTGGTCCGGCAGGCCGGCGTCCTTGCCCGACGCCCCGCCGGGGCCCCAGGCGTACTCGGGGCGCTTGGCCAGCGTGTAGTGGTCGTCGGCGACCGATTCGGTGATCTTGAACAGGCCCGTGCCGTACTGGCCGGCCTTGAGCCCCGCCGGGTCGCCCAGGCCCTTGCCGCAGACCACGAACACCGACGCCAGCCGGCGCAGCAGGAACGAGTCGGGCGTCTTCACCTTCATGGTGACCGTGCCGGCCGCGTCGTCGGCGGTCGCCTTGAGGTCGGCGGGCACGTACAGGCCGAGGAGCTGCGACTTGTTGTCCGGGTCGGCGATGAAGTTGACGCTCGCGGCGACGTCCTCCGCCTTCAGCGGCGTGCCGTCCGCGCAGGTCACGCCCTTGGCCAGGGTGAACTCGGCGGAGGTCGCCGTGGTCTTCCACTCGGTGGCCAGGCCGGGCAGGACGGTGCCGTCGTCCTTGTACGAGACCAGCGTGTCGTAGAGGAAGAAGTCGACGCCGCGAGGGTCGGACAGGGCCGTCATGAGCGGGTTCAGGTCGCCGGGCTCCAGAATGGCCATGGTGAACGTGGCGCCGGTGGCGTACTTCCCCGACGTGCCTCCTGAGCTGCCGTCGGCCGGCGGCGAGGCGCCGCCGGAGCCGCCGCACGCCGCGGTCGTCAGGGCCACCGCGCTGAGCACCCCGAGCAGGCGAGCGCGCATATCGTCTCCCATCCTTGTGTTGCGATACGGGCCAGCGTGGTACGAGGTGTGCGCACGGTCATCGTGCGATCCGACGAAGACAGGACTTGTCACGGTATATCCGGACTAGTCCCTTTGCGTTTCGACAGAATCCGGCGGCCAGACTGGGCGAAGCGGACGATTCCCCATCCATCCGACAAATGGCAGGATCCCGCCATGGCTGTGCCCACGCCCCACCACCCGGCCCCGCCGGGCGACCCCGTCGAAGAGCAGGCCCCGCCCGAGGAGCGGAGCTCCCGGCCCGCGCGCCCCGGCGCGTATCTCGCGCGCCGGTTCCTGCGGTTCCTGCTCTCCCTGCTCCTCCTGGTCACGGCCACGTTCGGCATGGTCCACGTGGTGCCGGGCGACCCGGTGAGGGCGGCGCTCGGCATCACGGCCTCCCCCGAGCTGGTCGCCGCGCGCACCCACGAGCTCGGCCTGGACCTGCCCGTCTGGGAGCAGTACGCCCGGTACGCGGCCGGCCTGTTCAGCGGGGACCTCGGCACGTCGATGATCTCGGGGCTGCCGGTGTCGCAGACGATCGCCGACCGCCTGCCGTACACCGTGATGCTGGCGCTGGTCGCCTTCGCGGTCGTGATGGTCACCGCGATCCCCGCCGGGATGGCGGCGGCGGCCTGGACGCGCGGCGGCCGGGGGCGCGCCGCCGAGCTGCTGTTCACCGGCGCGAGCGGGCTGCTGGCCGTGGTGCCGGAGTTCCTGCTGGCGGTGGCCATGATCGTGCTGTTCGCCGTCACGTGGGAGCTGCTGCCGGTCGCGAACGTCTCCGGCTCCCTGACCCCGTCCTACTACGTGCTGCCCACCCTGGCCCTGGCCGTGGGCCCGGCCGCGGCGCTGGCCAGGATCGTCCGCGTCGAGGCCCTGTCGGTGCTGTCGTCGGACTTCATGCGCACGGCCCGCGCCAAGCGCCTGCCGGCCCGGCTGATCTACCTGCGCCACGCCCTGCCGAACCTGCTCACCGGCGCCCTGACCATCGGCGGCCTGCTGATCTCGGGGCTGGTCGCGGGCAGCGTCCTGGTGGAGAACGTCTTCGTCTGGCCGGGACTCGGCAGCGCGCTGGTCGAGGCGATCAAGGCCAAGGACTACCCGGTCGTGCAGGGCGTCGTGCTCGTGTACGGGGGCGCCGTCCTGCTGGTCAACCTGGCCGTCGACGTGGCGCTGGGCCGGCTCGATCCGCGTTCGACGATCAAGGAGGACTGATGCGCGGGCTGAAGACCCCGCTGGGGGCCGCGGCGGCGCTGTCGCTGGCGTTCCTGCTGTTCGCGGTCGTGCTCGGCCCGATCCTGTGGGGCGACGACGCGATCAAGGTGGACACGATGGCGCTCGCGCAGGGGGCGTCGGCCGCGCATCCCATGGGCACCGACGGGCTCGGCAGGGACGTGCTGGCCAGGACCATGGTGGCGGCGCGGCCGTCGGTGGGGCTGGCCCTGCTCGCCACCCTGATCACCGTGGCGGGCGGGCTGCTGCTCGGCGGCCTGCCCGCGGTGCTCGGGCGCCGCGCGGGCCGGCTGCTGAACGGCTTCATCGGCCTGGTCGTGGCCTTCCCCGGGCTGCTGATCGCGCTGGTGCTGGCGGTGGTGCTGGGCAGCGGCGGCCGGCCGGCGGCGTTCGCGATCGGGCTGGCCGGGGTGCCGGCGTTCGCCCGGCTCACCCAGACGCTGGCCGCCTCGGTCGCGGGCCGCGACTTCGTGGCCGCCGCCAGGGTGCTCGGGGTGGGACGGACGCGCATGCTCGTCAGGCACATCCTGCCCAACATCGGCGAGCCGCTGATCGTGCAGGCCACCCTGGGCGCGGGCGGCGCGCTGCTGGCCTTCGCCGCGCTGTCGTTCCTGGGGCTCGGCGTGCAGGCGCCCGACTACGACTGGGGGCTGCTGCTCAACGAGGGGCTGAACCGGGTCTACGTCAACCCGGCCGCCGCGCTCGCGCCCGGCATCGCGGTCGTGCTGGCCGGGCTGGCGTTCAACGTGCTGGGCGAGTACGCCGCGCAGGTCTTCGGCGGGCGCTCCCCCGCCGCGCGCGGGGCCGGCGGGTCGGCGCGCCCGGTGCCCGGCGACGCCCTCACGGTCAAGGACCTGCGGGTCTCCTACGGCCCTGCCGTACCGGTCAAGGGCGTGTCGTTCACGGTCGGCGCCGGGGAGCGGGTCGGCCTGGTCGGCGAGTCCGGCTCGGGCAAGTCGCTGACCGCGCTGGCCGCCTCCGGGCTGGTCGAGCCGCCCGGCGTGGTCGCCGGCTCCATCGAGGCGGGCGAGACCGCCATGGTCTTCCAGGACCCGATGACCTCGCTCAACCCCGCCCTGCGCGTCGGCACCCAGCTGGCCGAGGTGGCGACCGCGCACGAGCGGCTGGCCCGCCGCGCCGCCGGGCGGCGGGCCGTCGCCCGGCTCACCGACGTGCACATCGCGGCGGCGGCCAAGGTCGCGCGGCAGTACCCGCACGAGCTGTCCGGCGGCATGCGGCAGCGCGCGATGATCGCGATGGGCCTGATGGGCACCCCACGCCTGATCATCGCCGACGAGCCCACCACCGCGCTCGACGTCACCGTCCAGAAGCAGATCCTCGACCTGCTGCGCGAGGTCAGCGACTCCACCGGCGCCGCGATCCTGCTCATCTCGCACGACCTCGCGGTGGTGGCGCAGCTCTGCTCCCGCGTCCTGGTCATGTACGCCGGCGTGATCGTCGAGGACCTGACCGTCGAGCGGCTCGTCGCCGGCCCCGCCCACCCCTACACGCGGGCGCTGCTGGCCTCGGTGCCCGACATGTCCGCCGACCGCTCGCAGCCGCTGGCCACGATCCCCGGCCGCATGCCCTCGCCCGCCGACCCGGTCGCGGGCTGCCCGTTCGCGCCGCGCTGCCCGCGCGCCGGCGACCGCTGCCTGACCGCCATGCCCCCGTTCGAGGACGGCGTGGCGTGCTGGCATCCGATCAAGGAGGTTTCGTGACGGCGCTGGAGTTCCAGGGCGTGCGGGTCCGGCTCGGCCGCCGGCGGCACGCGGCGGACGTGGTGAAAGGGGTCGACCTGACCGTGCCGGCCGGGACCGTCGTGGGCCTCGTCGGCGAGTCGGGATGCGGCAAGTCCACGCTGGCCAGGGCGGCGGTGGGGCTCGTGCCGCTGGCCGCGGGCCGGATCACGCCCGGCAGCGGGGTGCAGCTCGTCTTCCAGGACCCGTACTCGTCGCTGGACCCGCGCATGACCGTCGGCTCCGCCGTCGCCGAGGCCGTGCCCAAAGGCGCGGGGGTGGACCGGGCGGGCGAGGTGGCGCGGCTGCTCGACCTCGTCGGCCTGGAGCCCGGGCACGCCGGCCGCCTGCCGCGCCACCTGTCCGGCGGGCAGCGGCAGCGGGTCGCCATCGCGCGGGCGCTCGCGGCCCGCCCGCGCGTCGTGATCGCCGACGAGATCACCTCCGCCCTGGACGTGTCGGTACAGGGCATGGTGCTCAACCTGGTGCGCGAGCTGCAGCGGGAGCTGGGCCTGACGATGCTGTTCATCTCCCACAACCTGGCCGTCGTCCGCTACGTCAGCGACCGCGTGGCGGTCATGAACCGGGGCCGCATCGTCGAGTCGGGGCCGGTGGACGACGTGCTGAGCGCGCCGCGCGACCCGTACACGCGAACCCTGCTGGAGTCGGTGCCCCGGCTGCGCTGAGCATCGTCGGATCCCGCCCCGGCCCGCGCGGCCGCCGCCCTGAGCTCAGGCCCCTGCCACCCTGGACAGCAGCGCTTCGGCGTCGGCCGCGCCGACCGGGATGCCCAGGCGGTCGCGCAGGGACGCCGCCCAGCCGCCACTCCCACGGCCCCGAGCGCACGCTCGCCCCGTCCTCGAACGCGATCGGCTCCACCAGCCCGTCCCCGCCGAAGCCGACGTCGGCCAGCCACGTGCGGCCGTCGGCCTCCACGGTGAGCGTGGCGTTCGGGCGCGGCGGCGAACGGCAGGTTCTGCTCGTGGCACTAGCCGCCGCGCCCCGCCGTGACCAGCTTGTCCTGCAGACTGCCCAGGCCGAGGTCGACGCCCCGGCCGAGGACCACGTCGAGATCAACCTTGGCGCGTGGGACGGCCCGCGCGCATCAGCTGTCCGCGGAATCCGCCGCCGGCCTGGCCGACAGGACCAGCCGGACGGCGAAGTTGCGGTACCCGGCCCGCTCGAACGCCCTGGCCATCGGCACGTTGCCGGTGTCGGTGTCCGCCCTGATCCGCTTCACGCCGCGCGCGGCGAGGAAGCGGGTGATCTCGCCGAGCAGGTCGTCGACGTAGCCGTGGCCGCGGTGCTCGGGGACGACGCCGAGGTAGCCGACCACGGGGCCGCCGTCGTTGGCCGACGGCAGGGCGACGCCGGCGAGGTCGCCGCCGGGCGTGTACGCCAGCCGCCACCACGACCGCTCGCCCCGCATGGACGCGTAGTCGCGCACGTCCTCGCGGGCCTGCTCCACCGGGTCCATGGTGAGCAGGGCCTGGCGGGTGTGGAAGTCGAGCGTCCCGGCCGCCACCCGGCGGAACGCCTCCACGAACGCCTCGTCGTCGTCCTCGCCGCGGAACACCAGCCGCTCCGACGGCTCGGGCACCGGCCCGTCGGCCCATTCGTAGCGGAGCCGTTCCAGCTCCTCCGTCAGCCCGGCGCGGCCGGCGGCCTCCCACCGCCAGGCCACGGCCGCCGCGGTCTTCGCGTGCTCGCGCCAGCCGCTGGGGACGAAGACGTGGTACTCGGGCGCCCGCCCGTACCGGTCGTGGGCGTGCCGCAGCAGCTCGGCGGCGAGGCCCACCCGGTCGTCCACCGAGGGGTGGACGTAGAGGCAGTCGAGCGCGAGCGGCCTGTCACCGTCGGGGAAGCTCCACCAGACGGCGCGGGACAGGATCTCGCCGTCGTCGGAGACGGCGAGCCAGATGCGGTCATAACGGTAGTTGCGGCTCTCCAGGTACGAGAGCAGCCGTTCGGGATGCGACCAGCTGATCGACTCGTCGACGACGCAGCCGAGCAGGTGGTCTAGGTCGTCCTCGATCGCGGGACGGAAAAGCATGCTTCCTCCGAGAAGCAGAAGCGGGCGCGACACGCGCCCAACGCCATACCGGACACCTCCGCGCCTCCTTTCTTCCGACTTTTCGGTGCTGAGGAGCACTCTAACGGAAATATCGCGACAGGATGGGCTCGTGAGGTCCTACGACGACGACACCCTGCCCCTGCAACCCCCCGTACGGCTGCCCGACGAGGCCACCCTCGCGGCGGCCGTGCGCGCCGCGCCCCTGGCCGCGGAGCTGAAGCCGGACGGCACCGACGCGGAGGTGCTCGCCTTCTGGGCGGACCACTGCCGCGAGCGGCTGGCCGCCGACGAGGAGCTGCTGCTGGAGCTGGTCAGGATGTTCCTGTCGCGCGAGCCGCTCGCCGGCGCCCCGCCCGCGGAGCTGACCGGTTTGGGGCTGGTACGGCAGGCGGAGCCGTACACGCTGAGCTGGCTCGGCCTGTGGACGGCGCGGCTGATCATCGCGGAGACCACCGGGCAGGACGTCCCGGTCATGGGCTCGCTGGCGGACGCCGACGCGGCGGCGCTGCTGCACGGGCTGCGCTCGTACCCCGAGTCCGAGCGCGGCGAGGAGCTGGCGGGCTGGCTCAAGGGCCGCGACGCGGACGCGGCGGTCGCCGAGATCGCCTCGGTGCTCGCCACCGTGAGCCCGCTGAGCCGGGCGGTCGGCGTGGAGCTGCTGGCGTCGGAGTTCGGGGACGCCGGCCGGGCGGCGCTGTCAGGGCTGCTGGAGGAGCCCCGGCTGGGCGCCGTCATCGCGGCCAGGACCGAGCGCCAGGACCGGCAGCCCGCCCCGGACGAGATCGCCTGGGTGCTGGTGGACATGGCGGCGGCGCTGCTGGAGTTCGGCGGCGAGACGGGCGAGGTGATCGAGTCGATCGCCCTGGGGATGGACGCGGAGGAGCAGGCCGGGACGATCGCGATCCTGGCGTTCGGCGACCATCCGTGGACCGGGCAGGTGCTGCGGGTGTTCATCGACCACCACCCGGACGAGCGGGTCGCCGCCGCCGCCCGCAAGGCGCTGCGGCGGCTGCGCGGCCTCGCGGACGTGCGCGGCTAGAGGTCTGGGGGACGCGTGCGTCGCGGGGTTCTGTAGAGTCGGGCCGGTGACGACGCATGCGATCTCCCCGCAGTCCGGCATCCTGGGTGACGCGTTCGCCTGCGAGTGCGGCGCCGTGCTGGCCGGGCGGATGACGGCCGAGCTGCACGCCGCCGAGAACGGGCTGTGCACGGTCTGCCTCGGCTCGACCCTGGAGGATGCGGCGCCCGGGCTGCGGCGCGGCTGCACCGCGTGCGCGGCCACCGGGCGCCGCAAGGAGCAGATCACCTGGCAGCTCGCGTACGCCGAGGCCGAGCAGCTCATCACGATGAGCGTGGTGCGCGGCGTGGTGGCGGCGTACGACGGGCCGTTCCACCTGTCGGAGATCGCCGACTCGGTCCGGGCCGGGCTCGGCCTGCCGACGGGGCGGCTGCCGGTCGGGCCACGGGTCCGCGACCTGCTGCTGGAGCTGCAGGCCGCGGGCGAGATCACCATGCTGTCGGCGCCCGACGAGATGATCGGCACCGACCTGGTCCTCTACCGCGACCCGCAGTGGCAGCGCGCCCACACGCTCGGCCTGTGACCCCGGCGCGGCCGGGAAGGGTCACGCGCGGCAGATGATCTCGCCGTGCAGGATGGACAGCCAGCCGTCCTCGGCCGCCGCCCACGCCCGCCACGCCTTTGAGATGCGCCGCAGATCGGCCTCCGTGGCGGCGCCGCTCTCCAGCGCCTGCCGGGCCATGGACGACTGCAGGATCCGGTCCGCCCACATCCCGCCCCACCAGGCGCGGTCGTCCGGCGTGGCGAAGCACCAGGTGGAGGAGGTGGCCGTCACGTCGGTGAAGCCCGCCGCCCTGGCCCACGACAGCAGCCGCCGCCCGGCGTCCGGCTCGCCGCCGTTCCCGCGTGCCACCGTCTGGTACAGCGCCATCCACTCGTCGAGCTCCGGCAGCCGCGGATACCAGGCGAAGGCGGAGTAGTCGCTGTCGCGCGCCGCGACGTACCCGGTGGGCTTGGCCACCCGGCGCATCTCCCGCAGCGCCCGCACGGGGTCGCCCACGTGCTGCAGCACCTGGTGGGCGTGCACGACGCAGAACGTGTCGTCGGGGAAGTCCAGCGCGTGGACGTCCGCGACGGCGAAGTCGGCGTTGCCCACCTCCCTGGCGGCCAGCTCGGCCCTGGCCAGGGCGAGCGCCTCCTCGGTCACCTCCGTCGCCGTCACGTGCCCCACCAGGCCCGCCAGGTCGGCGGTGATCGTGCCGGGGCCGCTGCCCACGTCCAGCACCTTCATGTGCGGCTTGAGGTGCGGCAGCAGGTACGCGGCCGAGTTCTCGGCGGTGCGCCAGCGGTGCGAGCGCAGCACTGACTCGTGGTGTCCATGCGTGTAGACGGCGTCCATCGCCAAACTCCTTCGTTTCGCTCCGATGCCGGCAACAGTAGCGCGGGTCTCATCATTCAAGAAGTTTCATCTCGCTATATAAGACATCCCTGGAGAGCCCGTAGACTTGTCGCGACATGGCGGGATTCGACGAGAGGCGTTGGTCGTGGGAGAGGTCCGGCCGATCGTGCACGTGGGCGATCCGGTGCTGCACCACCCGTGCGAGCCGGTCACCCGGTTCGACGAGGAGCTGCGGGCGCTGGTGGACGACATGTTCGCGAGCATGTACGCGGCGGAGGGCGTGGGCCTGGCCGCCAACCAGATCGGCGTGCCGCTGCGCGTGTTCGTCTACGACTGCCCGGACGCTGACGGGCAGCAGCACCAGGGCGTCGTCGTCAACCCGGTGCTGGAGCTGCCGGAGGTGGGCGAGCGCCGGCTCGACCCGGGCGACGAGGGCTGCCTGTCGGTACCCGGCCAGTACGCGCCCCTCCCCCGGGCCGACCACGCCGCCGTGCGTGGGCTCGACGCCGCCGGGGAGCCCGTCACGGTCGAGGGCACGGGGCTGCTGGCCCGCTGCCTCCAGCACGAGACCGACCACCTCGACGGTCACCTGTACATCGACCGGCTGCCCGCCAAGCGGCGCAAGCAGGTGCTGGCCGCCTACCAGTCCGCTATGGCAGAAAATTCGCCGCTATAGTGGAAATGTGGATGGCGAAGGGGTCCTGTCGAGCGGCCTGTCGATGGCCGAGCTGGGGCTGCGGATCCGCGCCGAGCGGCGGGCGCGCGGGTTGACCGTCGAGCGGCTGGCCGCGCTGAGCGGCATCAGCCGCAGCATGATCTCGGAGGTCGAGCGGGGCGCCAAGACGCCGACGGTGCTGGTGCTCGACCGGCTGGCCACGGCGCTCGGCACGTCGATCGGCCGGCTGCTCGACGAGCCGGCGCACGCGGCGACGCGGGTGCTGCGCCACGGCGAGCAGCGCGTGCTGCGCGACCCGTCGGGGTGGGAGCGGCGGGTGCTCTCGCCGGTGCTGGCAGACGTGGAGTTCGAGTTCATGCGGACGACGATCGGGCCGGGCGTGGACGCGGGCGAGTTCGCGCCGCACGCGCCGGGGTCGCGGGAGTATCTCGCGGTCGAGCGCGGCGGGCTGCGGCTGACCATCAACGGCAGGCCGTACGAGCTGGAGGCCGGCGACTCGGCCTACTACCCGGGCGACAGCCGCCACGCCTTCGCCAACGACGGCGCCACCGACTGCGTCTTCTACCTGGCCATGGAGCTGGGCGCCGCCGGGCGGCACGAGCACTGGAAGGAATCCTCAGATGGCTGACCACCGCCCGCACGCGCACGACACCCGGGTGGCCGACGTGGCGAGGGGCGAGCTGCGCGAGGCCGGGGCCGAGGCGGCGGCGATCGTTGCCGAGCACCTGGCGGGCCTCGGCGACCGGCCCGTCTGGCGGCCCGTGCCCGACGCCGAGCGGGCCTGGCTGGCCGGCCAGGAACTGCCCGCACACGGCCGGCCCCTCGGCGAGCTGCTCGACGACACCCGCGCGCACGTGCTGCCGTACCCGATGGGCAACGGCCACCCCCGGTTCTTCGGCTGGGTCAACTCCCCGCCCAACCCGGCGGGCGTGCTGGTCGAGCCGCTGGCCGCCGCGCTCGACCCGAGCTGCGCGGGCGGCGACCACGCTGGCCCGCACCTGGAGCGGGCCGTCGTGCGGTGGCTGGCCGAGCTGGTCGGGTTCCCGCACCCGCCCGGCGGCGGGCTGCTGACCAGCGGCGCGTCCATGGCGACCGTGATCTGCCTGGCGAGCGCGCGCCAGCGGGCGGCGCTGGCCGACGGGTGGGACGCCCGTGAGGAGGGGCTGTGGGGGCGGCCGCCCATGGTCATGTACGTGACCGAGGAGGGCCACAGCTGCCTGCACAAGGCGGCGCAGCTGCTCGGCCTGGGCGCGCGGCAGGTCCGCGTGGTGCCGGTGGACGGCGCGTACCGGATGGACGTGGCGGCGCTGCGCACCATGATCGAGGAGGATCTCCGGCGGGGGCTGCGGCCGTTCTGCGTGGCGGGCAGCGCGGGCACGGTCAACTCCGGCGCGGTCGACCCGCTCGGCGCGATCGCCGACGTGGCGGCCGAGCACGGGCTCTGGTTCCACGTGGACGGCGCGTACGGCGCGCTCGGGGTGCTGGCCGACGGCGCGGCGCCGCATTACGCGGGCCTGGAACGGGCCGACTCGCTCGCCCTCGACCCGCACAAGTGGCTCGGCGTCCCGGTGGGCTGCGGCTGCGCGCTGCTGCGCGACCCGGGAGCGGCGCGGGCCGCGTTCAGCCTGGTGCCGTCGTACCTGATCGACGACAACGCCGATGACCTGGGGTGGTTCGCGGAGTACGGGCCCGAGCAGACCCGCCCGTTCCGCGCGCTGAAGACGTGGGCGACGCTGTCACATCTGGGCAGGTCGGGGGTCGAGCGGCTGGTGAACCACACGGCGGGGCTGGCCCGCACGCTCGCCGCCATGGTGGCGGACTCCGGCGACTTCGAGCTGCTGGCCCCGGTGGTCACCTCGATCACCGCCTTCCGGTACGCCCCGGGCTCGGACGACGTCAACCGGGCGATCCCCGGCGCGGTGCAGGCGCGCGGGAACGCGTTCATCACCGGCACCCGGCTCGGGGGGCGCGCGGCGCTGCGGGCGTGCTTCCTGCACCCCGACACGACCGAGAACGACCTGGCCATCCTGCTCGACGAGATCCGCCTGGCGGCCAAGACCCTCTAGCCCGAACGCAGAGACACGACAAAGTGCCGTGAATCGCCCATCCGCTCGGGTAGAGGGTCGCGTGGACCGACCAAGCAGGAGGATCCCATGGCGAAGACGGTGGCTGATGTGATGACGTCCCGCCCCGCGACGGTCGAGGCCGGCCAGCCGGTGTCCGTGGCGGCGGCGCTGATGCGCGACAACGACGCGGGCGCCGTGATCGTCAACGACAACGGCCGCATGCAGGGCATCATCACCGACCGCGACATCACCGTGCGGGTGGTGGCCGCGGGCAAGTCCCCCGACACCCCGGTGCGCGAGGCGTGCAGCCCGTACGTCGAGGCCGTCTGCCCCGACACCGGCATCGACCAGGCGGTCCGGGTGATGCGCTCGCACGCCGTACGCCGCCTGCCGGTCATGGAGGACGGCCGCGCGGTCGGCATCGTCAGCCTCGGCGACCTGGCGCTGGAGCGCGACCCCCACTCGGCGCTCGCCGACATCTCCGCCGCGGAGGGCAACCGGTAGCGTTGCGGGTAACGTAGGCCGGGTGGTCACCGTCGATGACGTACGCCGGTTCGCGCGCACGCTGCCCCGCTCGTCGGAGCACCTGATCCACGACCGGGTCAAGTTCCGCGTCGGACAGATCGTCTACGTGGCGTTCTCGCGTGACGAGACGCTGATGGGCTTCGGGTTCCCGAAGGAGGAGCGGGCGGCGCTTGTGGCCGCCGAGCCCGAGAAGTTCCTCCTGCCCAGGGAGTCGGACCTGCGCTTCAACTGGGTGGAGGCGCGCATGGCCGCGCTCGATGTCGCGGAGACGCGCGAGCTCGTCCTGGAGGCGTGGCGGATGTGCGTGCCGAAGAAGGTGCGCCTGGAGCACGCCGCTCGCATGCGGTAGCCGCTCTTGCCCCTCTTGTGCACCTTCCGTCACTATCGTCACCATGGGTGATCGTGATTGGGAGTCCTGGCACGACGCGTACGACGTGCCGGGCTCGTACCTGGAGCGGCGGCTGCGCGTCGTGCAGAAGTGGGTCGCCGCCACGCTCGACTCCGGGGCCGCCCGGGTGGTGAGCCTGTGCGCGGGCCAGGGCCGCGACCTGCTGCCGGTGCTCGCCGCGCACCCCAGGCGCGAGCAGGTGCGGGCCAGGCTGGTCGAGCTGGACGAGCGCAACGTCGCCGCCGCCCGGCGCGCCGCCCCGCCGGGCGTGGAGGTGGTGTGCGGGGACGCCGCGTCGCTCGGCGCGTACGACGGGGCCGTGCCCGCGGACCTGGTGCTGGCGTGCGGCGTGTTCGGCAACGTGAGCGACGACGACATCCGGCGCACGGTGGGGCTGCTGCCGCAGCTGTGCGCCCCGGAGGCCACCGTCATCTGGACCAGGCACCGGCGCGAGCCCGACCTGGTGCCGCGGATCTGCGGCTGGTTCGAGGGCGGCGGGTTCGAGCGGGTGACGGTGGAGGGCGACGGCTTCGGCGTCGGCGTGCACCGCTACGCGGGCCCACCGGCGGCGCTCGAACCGGGCGAGCGCATGTTCACGTTCCGCTGACCGCGCTCCCTCAGCACGTCACCGCACGCCGCCCGCTGACCACGCTGCCTCACGCCGTCACCGCACGCCGCCCGCTGACCGCGCTCCCTCACGCCGTCACCGCACGCCGGCCGCGCCCGGGGCGCGGCTTCACGATCCGCTGACGACGCCCTTGTAGAGCTGCCGGGTCAGCGTGGTGACGCGCTTGACGGAGGAGCCCCACGTGCTGCCCGACGGGTGCGCCGTCAGCACCGCCATGACGTACCGCTCGCCCTTGCCCACCAGCCCCGTCGTGTAGAGCACCGGCCGGCCGTAGTCGGGCACGCCCGAGCCGGTGGCGCGCTGGGCGATCCACGAGACGGGCGCCCCGACGGCCCTGGCGTCGGAGCAGCGCGTGGGCGGCGTCGTGCCGAACCCGGACCAGCCCTGCTTGACCGCCCACGGCCGCGGCACCGCGTCGGGGATGCCGAACGTCTGGTCGAAGCCGTCGGTCCCGCACGGCGTGGAGCGGCGCAGGTGGCCGAGGATGGTGTCGCGCACCCGGGCGTCGGCCCTGTCGAGCAGGTAGCGGTAGGTCCGGACGATGTCGTACGCGCTCAGCGAGGTGTAACCCCAGAACCCGGGCTTCGAGGCGGGCGGCGGCGCGGTGTCGGCCAGGCCGAGCTTGCGCGCCATGCGCGTGATGATCCGCCCCTTACCGTCGCGGTCCCAGAACGCCGAGGCCGCGTCGTCGTCGCTGGAGCGCAGCATGATCTTCAGCAGCCGGGCGTCGGCGGCGGGCACGCTCTTGCGCCGCTCCAGGTAGTCGATCGCGATGAGGATCTTGACGACCGAGGCCGAGCGGAACTTCCGGTGGGCGTTGCGCGTGGCGACGAACCTGCCGGCGTGCCGGTCGAACACCACCCACGCCGCCGTCGTGCCCGCGGGCACCTTCGGCGCGGCCTGGGCGGGCCCTGCCTGGGCGGGCACGGCGAGCCCGGCGACGAGGGGGACGGCGGCCGCGGCGGCGGCCAGAGGCTTGGTCAACACCCGCCTATACCTATCAGCCCTTGACCCGCCAACGGAAACGGGTATAAACCAATAGGAATCCAACCTGAAACGGCGGTGAACCAACATCATGTACGCCGAGGAGCGGCAGCAGGAGATCCTGCGGAGGGCGCGGGCCGCGGGCCGCGTCGACGTGGTGACGCTGGCCGCCGAGCTCGACGTGACCACCGAGACGATCCGCCGCGACCTGACCTCGCTGGAGCGGGCGGGGGTGCTGCGCCGGGTGCACGGGGGCGCGATCCCGGTGGAGCGGCTCGGGTTCGAGCCCGCGCTGGCCGCCCGCGACGAGGTGATGACCGCCGAGAAGGAGCGCATCGCCAAGGCGGCGCTGGCCGAGCTGCCCGAGGACGGCTCGGTGATCATCGACGCGGGCACGACCACGGGCCGGCTGGTCAAGGTGCTGCCGGCCGACCGGGAGCTCACCGTCGTGGTCAACTCGCCGCCGCTGGCCACCGCGCTGGCCGCCCGCGCCAACCTGCACGTGATCATGCTGGGCGGCCGGGTGCGCGGTAAGACGCTGGCCACGGTCGACGACTGGGCGCTGCGCCCGCTGGCCGGCCTCAACGTCGACGTGGCGTTCATGGCGGCCAACGGCTGCTCGCTCACCCGGGGCCTGACCACGCCCGACCCCGCGGAGGCCGCGATCAAACGCGCCATGGTGGAGGCCGCGCAGCGCAGCGTGCTGCTGGCCGACCACACCAAGTTCACCAACACGTACCTGGCCAGGTTCGCCGGCCTGGGCGAGATCGACGTGGTGATCTCCGACACCGGGCTCGACCCGGCCCTGGCCGCCGACGTGGCCGCGGCCGGCCCGGAGGTGATCAGGGCGTGATCCTCACCCTGACGCTCAACCCGAGCCTCGACCGGACCATCGAGGTGGCCTCGCTCGACCGGGGCGCGGTCATCCGCGCCGCCGCCGCCCGACTCGACCCCGGCGGCAAGGGCGTGAACGTCTCGCGCGCGCTGCTGGCCAACGCCGTGGCGAGCCGTGCCGTGGTGCCGTTCGGCGGCGACGAGGGCAGGCAGCTCGTACGGCTCCTCGCGGCCGAGGGCCTCGACATGGTCACCGTCCCCGTGGCCGGCCCGACCCGGTCGAACGTCACCCTGGCCGAGCCGGACGGCACCATCACCAAGATCAACGAGCCGGGCACCGCCCTGTCGGCCGGCGAGCTGGACACGATCGCCGACGCCGTGCTGGCCGCCGCCCACGAGGCCGACTGGGTGGTCGCCTCCGGCAGCCTGCCGCCCGAGGTCCCGGCCGACGTCTACGCCACGCTGTGCCGCAGGTTCGCCGGGGCCGGCATCCACGTGGCCGTCGACACCAGCGGCCCGGCCCTGTCCCACGCGCTCGGTGCCGCCCCCGCGCTGGTCAAGCCGAACCTCGAGGAGCTGTCCGACGCCACCGGCCTGCCGATCCGCCGCCTCGGCGACGTGGTCGAGGCCGCGGGCCGGCTGCGGGCCGCGGGCGCGCGCGCCGTGCTGGCGAGCCTCGGCGCCGACGGCGCCGTCCTCGTCGAGGAGCGGGGCGTCTGGTACGGCGAGGCCGCCGTCGCGGTGCCGCGCAGCCCGGTCGGCGCGGGCGACGCCATGCTGGCCGGGTTCCTGGCCGGCGGCGGGCACGGCCCCGCCGCGCTGGCCCAGGCGCTGGCCTGGGGCGCCGCCGCGGTCGGCCTGCCCGGCAGCCGCATGCCGGGCCCGGCCGACATCGACCAGACCATCGACGGGGCCGCCGTCAGCGTGGGCCCCCCTGACCCGTCCCGACCCCTCACCTCCCCTAGCCTCCCCCTGGTCCAGCACAGCGGCTGATCACTGCTCATCCCCCAAAGGAGCACGTCCCATGGCCGACAGTTACACACCCCCGGTCACCGGAACCGGAGTCAAGGCCACCATCCAGCGCATCGGCGGCCACCTGGCCGGCATGATCATGCCGAACATCGGCGCGTTCATCGCCTGGGGCCTGATCACCGCGCTGTTCATCCCGACCGGCTGGCTGCCCAACGAGACGCTGGCCAAGATGGTCGACCCGATCATCAAGATCCTGCTGCCGGTGCTCATCGCCTACACCGGCGGCCGGATGGTGCACGGGCAGCGCGGCGCGGTCGTGGGCGCGGTGGCGGTGATGGGCGTCGTCGTGGGCACGGACGCCCCGATGTTCCTCGGCGCCATGATCATCGGCCCGCTCACCGCCTTGATCCTGAAATATGTGGACAAGTTCACGGAGCAGCGGACCAAGGCCGGCTTCGAGATGCTGGTCGACAACTTCTCCGCCGGCATCGTGGGCGGCGCGATGGCCGTGGTCGGGATGCTGGGCATCGGCCCGGTCGTCGAGGCGGTCACCAAGGTGGCCGGTGACGCGGTCAGCTGGCTGATCGGCCACAACCTGCTGCCGATCGCCTCCGTGCTGATCGAGCCCGCCAAGGTGCTGTTCCTGAACAACGCCATCAACCACGGCGTGCTCAGCCCGCTCGGCGTCGCCGAGGCCGCCGAGACCGGCAAGTCGATCCTGTTCATGCTGGAGTCGAACCCGGGGCCCGGCCTCGGCCTGCTGCTGGCCTACCTGCTGTTCGGCCCGCGCGACCTGCGCCCGAGCGTGCCGGCCGCGGCGATCATCCACTTCTTCGGCGGCATCCACGAGATCTACTTCCCGTACGTGCTCATGAAGCCCCGCCTCATCCTGGCCGTCATCGCGGGCGGCGCGGCCGGGGTGTTCACGTTCATGGTCACCGGCGCCGGCCTGGTCGCCACGCCGTCGCCCGGCAGCATCTTCGCCTACATCGCGGTCACCCCGAAGGGTGGCTGGCTCGGCTCCAGCCTCGGCATCCTCGTGGCCACGGGCGTCTCGTTCGCCGTCGCCGCGATCCTGCTCGGCTTCGGCCGGGGCGAGAAGAAGAGCGAGCCGGAGGGCCCGCAGGACACCGTCACAGAACCCGCCACCCAACCCGCGACCAAGGAGGCCTGAGCCATGGCCGGCATCGACGCCAAGGACATTCACAAGATCATCGTGGCCTGCGACGCGGGCATGGGCAGCAGCGTGATGCTCGCCTCCCAGCTGCGCAAGCAGCTCAAGCAGAGCGGCGTCACCGTGGAGCACACCCCGGTGAACTCCATCCCCGACGACGCCGACGTGGTCCTGTGCCACGCCGGGCTGGCCGACCGCGCCAGGGCCGCCGCCCCCGGGAAGGTGCTGGTGCCGTTCCAGATCTTCCTCGGCGACCCGGCCGTGACCCGGCTGGTCAACACGATCAAGAACGGCGGCACGGTCGATGCGTGACGGCCTGCTCGACCCGCGGGCCGTCCTGCTGCACGAGAGCGCCCCCGACCGCACCGCGGCCATCCGCCGGTGCGGGCGGGCGCTCGTCGAGGTGGGCGCGGTCGCGGAGCCGTACGTGGAGGCGATGCTCGAACGGGAGCGGACGATCTCCACGTACGTCGGCGAGGGCGTCGCCATCCCGCACGGGACGAACGCCTCCAAAGGGGACGTCAAGCGGGACGCCATCTGCGTGGTGCGCTTCCCCGGCGGCATCGACTGGGACGGCGAGCGGGTCACGCTCTGCGTCGGCATCGCCGCCAAGGACGACGGGCACGTGCCGCTGCTGGCGGCGCTGGCCGAGATCCTGCTCGACCCCGACCGCGCGAGGGCGCTGCGCGAGGCCACGGAGGTCTCGCAGGTACTGAAGGAGCTGACATGAAGGTCGCCAGATTCCACGCACCGGGCGACATCAGGATCGAGGACGCGCCCGAGCCCGTGGCCGGGCCGGGCGAGCTGAAGATCCGCGTACGCAACTGCTCGACGTGCGGCACGGACGCGAAGATCCGCGCTTTCGGGCACCACCACATCAGGCCGCCCCGGGTGATGGGCCACGAGATCGCCGGCCAGGTCGTGGACACCGGCGCGCGGGTCCAGGTGATCGCCGCGATCCCGTGCGGCACGTGCGCCGAGTGCGCGCGCGGCCGGCAGACGGTCTGCCCGAACCAGGAGTCGATGGGCTACCACTACGACGGCGGCTTCGCCGAGTACATGATCGTCCCGGCCAAGGTGCTCGCCGTCAACGGTGTCAACGCCATCCCGGCCGGCGTCGGCTTCGCGGAGGCGTCGGTCGCCGAGCCCCTGGCCTGCGTGCTGAACGGCCAGTCGCTGGCGCGCGTCGGCGCGGGCGACGACGTGGTCGTGATGGGCGCCGGGCCGATCGGCTGCCTGCACGTACGGCTGGCGCGGGCACGCGGCGCCGCCCGGGTGTTCCTGGTGGACGTCAACCCGGCGCGCCTGGCGATGGCCGCCGAGCTCGTACGCCCCGACGCCGCGATCGACGCGGACCCGGTCGAGCAGGTGCTCAAGCTGACCGGCGGGCGGGGCGCCGACGTGGTGATCACGGCGGCGGCCTCGGGCGCGGCGCAGGAGCAGGCCGTGCGGATGGCGGCCCGGCAGGGGCGGATCAGCTTCTTCGGCGGGCTGCCCAAGGACGACCCGCACGTCACGCTGGACGCCAACCTCGTGCACTACCGCGAGCTGACCATCGTCGGCGCGAACGGCTCCAGCCCCGCCGACAACGCCGCCGCCCTGCGGCTGGTGGCCTCCGGCGACGTGGTCGTCTCCGACCTCATCACCCACCGGCTGCCGCTGCCCCGGGTGCTCGACGGGCTGGACCTCGTCAGCAGGGGCGAGGCCATCAAGGTGACAATCGAGCCCTGAGGAGGTTCGTTCATGGCACATCGAACGGTGGTCGTGGCCTCTGCCAGCGGCCTGCACGCGCGACCGGCCAAGGTGTTCGTGCAGGCGGCCGCGCGGCTGGGGGTGCCGGTGACGGTGCGGCTCGGGGAGAAGGCGGTGCCGGCCAAGAGCATGCTGGGAGTGCTGTCGCTGGGCGCCGTCCACGGCACGGAGGTGACGCTGGAGGCCGACGGGCCGGGGGCCGAGGAGGCGCTGGACTCGCTGGTGGCGCTGCTCTCGCGCGACCTGGACGCGGACGAGGCCCTCGATGCCTGACCAGCCCCCGCCCTCTGACGACCGGCCCACCGGACCCGATGCCGGCGAAGGACCCCACATCGGCCAAGGCTCCGGGATCGGCCGGGGACCGGAGGCCGGCCAGGGGCGGCTCGCCGGGCTCGGGGTGAGCCACGGGCGTTCGGCGGGGCCGGTGATCCGCATGGCCGCGCCTCCGACGCTGCCCCCGCCACGCCCGGCCACCGGCCCCGCCTTCGACCCCGAGGCGGAGGCGGCCACGGTCGCCGCGGCCCTGGCGGCCGTCGCCGCCGACCTCACCCGCCGCGCCACCGCCGCCAGGCGCCCGGCCCCGCTCACTTCCGAGCCCGCCGCGCACGCCACCGGCTCCCCCACCTCCGAGCCCGCCGCCGCGCACGCCGCGGACACGCCCGGCCCGGCGCCGCGTGCCGGAGAAGCGAGCGACACGGCAGGGAGCGTCACAGCAGAAGGCGATACAGCAGGGCCCACCACGGCAGCGGGCGACATGGCGGGAGGCGACACAGCAGGAGACGCCACGGCAGCGAGACGTGAGGCGGCGGGGAGCGAGGCCGCGGAGATCCTGGAGGCGCTGGCCATGATCGCCGACGACCCCATGCTCCTGGAGGACGCCCAGAGCCGGGCGCGCGAGGGCATGGGCGCCCCCCACGCCCTGGACGCCGCCTTCACCCAGCACCGCGAGGCGCTGGCGGCGCTCGGCGGTTACCTGGCCGAGCGGGCGGCCGACCTCGACGACCTCAAGCACCGGGCGGTGGCGTTCGCGCTGGGCCTGCCCATGCCCGGCCTGCCCGCCCCCGGCCACCCGTACATCCTGGTCGCCGCCGACTTGTCCCCCGCCGACACGGCAGGGCTGGGCCCCGACGTGCTGGCGCTGGTGACCGAGCGGGGCGGCCCGACGAGCCACACCGCGATCCTGGCCCGCGGCAGGGGCCTGCCCGCCGTGGTGGCGTGCCCCGGGATCCTGGACGTGCCCGACGGCACGGTCGTCCGCGTGGACGGCGGCACGGGCGAGGTGGCCATCGGCCTCACCGAGGAGCAGGCGCACGAGGTCAGGGCGGGCGAGCGGGCCGAGCGGGCGCGGCTGGCGGCGAGCAGCGGCCCCGGCAGGACGAAGGACGGCCATCCGGTCAAGCTGCTGCTGAACATCGGCTCCGCCGATGACCTGCGGCCGGGCGCGGAGGGCGTGGGGCTGTTCAGGACGGAGTTCCTGTTCCTCGACCGCACGACGGCGCCGTCGTACGGCGAGCAGGTGGACGCGTACGCCGAGGTGTTCTCCCGGGCGGAGACGGTGATCGTGCGCACGCTCGACGCGGGCACCGACAAGCCGCTGCCCTTCCTCGGCCTGCCCGCCGAGCCGAACCCGGCGCTCGGCGTGCGCGGCCTGCGCGTGGACCGCCTGCTGCCGGACGTCCTCGACACCCAGCTCGACGCGATCGCGGAGGCGGCCCGCAAGACGGGCGCCGAGGCGTGGGTGATGGCGCCCATGGTGACCACCGAGGCGGAGGCGGCGGCGTTCGCGCGGCGGGCGCGGGCGCGCGGCGTCACGAGGGTGGGCGCGATGGTCGAGGTCCCGGCGGCTGCGCTGCGGGCCGGGCGGCTGCTGCGGGAGGTGGACTTCCTCAGCATCGGCACGAACGACCTGGCCCAGTACACCTTCGCCGCCGACCGCCAGCACTCGGCCCTGGCCGACCTGCTCGACCCGCGCCAGCCCGCGCTGCTGGAGCTGGTGGCGATGTGCGCGGCGGCCGGGCGGGAGGCGGGCAAGCCGGTCGGGGTGTGCGGGGAGGCGGCGGGCGATCCGCTGCTCGCGCCGCTGCTGGTGGGGCTGGGCGTGACGAGCCTGTCGATGGCCGCCGTGTGCGTGCCGGCCGTACGGGAGGCGCTGGCGGACCTCACCCTGGCGCAGTGCCAGGAGCGGGCCGCCCAAGCCCTCGCCTGACGCCGGGACCGACGCGGGACTGGGGCCGCCGAAGCCTGCCCCCCGCGAGCCGCCGGTGTCAGGTGACGGGCTCCGGGCTGTGGGCGCGGAAGGCCAGCCCGTCGCCCTCGACGTCCACCGTGACCCGGCCGCCCTCCGCGACCTCGCCGGTCAGCAGCATGGTCGACAGCCGGTTGTCCACCTCCCGCTGCACCGTGCGGCGCAGCGGCCGGGCGCCGAACTCGGGCTGGTAGCCGCGCTCCGCGAGCCAGTCCTTGGCCGCGTCGGCGACCTCCAGCGTGACGGCCTGGCCGCGCAGCCGCTGGCGGGTGCGCTCCAGCATGAGGTCGACGATCTGGCGCAGCTGCTCGCGTTCCAGCCGCTTGAAGATGATCGTCTCGTCGATGCGGTTGAGCAGCTCGGGCCGGAGCGAGTGGCGCAGCAGGTCCAGCAGCCGCCCCTCCAGCTGCCCGACGTCCTGCGGGCCCTCCAGGATGAGCTGGGCGCCGATGTTGCTGGTCATGATGACGATGGTGTTGCTGAAGTCGACGGTGCGGCCCTGGCCGTCGGTGAGGCGGCCGTCGTCGAGCAGCTGCAGCAGGATGTTCATGACGTCGGGGTGGGCCTTCTCGATCTCGTCCATGAGGATCACGCCGTGCGGGCGGCGGCGGACGGCCTCGGTGAGCTGGCCCGCCTCCTCGTAGCCGACATATCCGGGCGGCGCGCCGATGAGGCGCGAGACCGTGTGCCGCTCCTGGAACTCGCTCATGTCGATGCGCACCATGTGGTCCTCGCCGCCGAACAGCGCCGCGGCCAGCGCCCTGGCCAGCTCCGTCTTGCCGACGCCCGTCGGGCCGAGGAACAGGAAGCTGCCGATCGGGCGGTTCGGGTCCTTCAGCCCGGCCCTGGCCCGGCGCACGGCCTCGGCGATGGCGGTGACGGCCTCGTCCTGGCCGATCACGCGCTCGTGCAGGTGCTCCTCCAGGCGCATCAGGCGCTCGCGTTCCTGCTGGGTGAGCTGGGTGACGGGGATGCCGGTGCGGCGGGAGACGACCTCGGCGATGTCCTCCACGGTGACGAGCGGCACCGTGTCCGTGCCCTGCCTGGCGCGCTGGATCTCCGGCCTGATCTTGTCGATCTGGGTCGTGAGGTCCTTGGCGCGGTCGAAGTCGTCGGCCGCGACGGCCTGGTCCTTGTCCCGGCGCAGCGCGTTCAGCCGTTCCTCCAGCTCCCGCACGTCGGCGCCGGGCGTGCGCGAACGCAGCCGCACCCGCGCGCCGGCCTGGTCCATGAGGTCGATGGCCTTGTCGGGCAGGAACCGGTCGGAGATGTAGCGGTCGGACAGGGTGGCGGCCGCGTCGAGCGCCTCGTCGGTCATGCGCACCTGGTGGTGCGCCTCGTACGCGTCCCGCAGCCCGGCGAGGATCTCGACGGTCTCCGCCACGGTCGGCTCGGCGACCAGGAT
Source organism: Nonomuraea phyllanthi (assembly GCF_006334985.2). Classification (GTDB taxonomy): domain Bacteria; phylum Actinomycetota; class Actinomycetes; order Streptosporangiales; family Streptosporangiaceae; genus Nonomuraea; species Nonomuraea phyllanthi. The sequence goes on along the minus strand of NZ_VDLX02000005.1, from coordinate 101,497 downwards.
GGGCTGGAAGCGCCGTTCGAGCGCCGCGTCCTTCTCGATGTTCTTGCGGTACTCGTCGATCGTGGTGGCCGCGACGACGTGCAGCTCGCCGCGGGCGAGCGCGGGCTTGAGGATGTTGGCGGCGTCCATGCTGCCCTCGGCGGCGCCCGCGCCGACCAGGTTGTGCACCTCGTCGATGAACACGATGATCTCGTCGGAGTGCTCGCGTACCTCGTCGATGACCTTCTTGACGCGCTCCTCGAACTCGCCGCGGTACTTCGTGCCCGCCACCATCCCGGTCAGGTCGAGCCCGACGACGCGCCGGTCCTTCAGCGTGTCGGGGACGCTGTCGTTCACGATGCGCTGGGCGATGCCCTCGACGATCGCGGTCTTGCCGACGCCCGGCTCGCCGATCAGGCAGGGGTTGTTCTTGGTACGGCGGGAGAGCACCTCGATGGCCTGCTCGATCTCGTCCTCACGGCCGACGACCGGGTCGATCTCGCCCTTCCTCGCCTGTTCGGTGATGTCGCGGCCGTACTCGTCGAGCGTGGGCGTGCCGCTCGCGCCGGCCGAGGGCCGGCGGCCGTCCTGCCGCCGGGGGCCGGCCATCGCGGCCTCCTGCAGCTCGTTCGCGGAGACGCCCTGCTCGATCAGGAGGCGGGCGGCGGCGGTGTCGGGGTTCGCGGCGATCGCGAGCAGCAGGTGCTCGGGCCCGATGTACGACGAGCCCAGCGCGCGCGAGACCCGCTGGGCGTCCAGGATGGCCCGCTTGGCGGCGGGCGAGAGCGTCGTGGGCGGCTCCCCGGCCTCGCCGGGACCGGCCACCTCGTCGATGCGGTCGCGCAGCCTCCCCGGGTCGACGCCGGCGGTGCGCAGCGTCGTGGAGATCGCGTCGTCGTCGATCAGCGCGTCCAGGATGTCCAGGACGTCCAGGTCGGGCGCGCCGCGTTCGCCCGCCAGGTCCAGCGCCCGGCGCAGGACCTCCCGCGCGGAGGCCGACAGGAGCCGGCCCACGTCCACGCGCTGCACGCTGGGCCGGGCGGGCGGCCACGACTCCATGCCGCCGAACACCCGGCCCGTGAGCTCCTCGAACCCCCTGAACGGGTCCCCGCCGAAGAACGACATCGCATGTCCCCCCTCACCCTCAGGGGACCCCTAGCCGGATATGCCGTGCTCATAGCAGGGCTCATGGCAAGGGATGGGCAAAGCCTCCCGTCACGGACGCCTGCGCAGGCTCGCGTCGGCCAGCTCCGGCGGCTGCCAGCCCCGGTCGGCGGGGTTGAGCGTGACGCCGGGCGGGACGATCTCGTCGATCCGCTCCAGCACGTCGTCGCTCAGGCGCACGTCGGCCGCTGTCAGCTGGCCCTCCAGGTGCTCCATGGTGCGCGGCCCGATGATGGCGGAGGTGACCGCCCGGTGCCTGATCGTGAACGCCAGCGCCAGCTCGACCAGCGTGAGCCCCGCCTGCTCGGCCAGCACGGCGAGCTGCTCGACGGCGTCCAGCTTGCGCTGGTTGACCTCGCGCGTCAGGTCGTAGCGCTCGGGCAGGCGCTGGGCCCGGGGCGTCCGCGGCAGGTCGCGGCCCTTGCGGTAGCGGCCGCTCAGCCAGCCGCCGGCCAGCGGGCTCCACACGATGGCGCCCATCCCGTACTTCTCGATGACGGGCAGCACGTCGGCCTCGATGCCGCGCACGAGCAGGGAGTAGGGGGGCTGCTCGCACACGAACCGCTCCAGCGAGCGCCGCTCCGACGCCCACTGCGCCTCGACGATCTGGTGCGCGGGGAAGGTGGAGCTGCCGATGTAGCGGACCTTGCCCTGGCGTACGAGGTCGGTGAGCGCGCCGAGGGTCTCCTCGATGTCGGTGCCGGGGTCGGGGCGGTGGATCTGGTAGAGGTCGATCCAGTCGGTGCCGAGGCGGCGCAGGCTGTTCTCGACCTCCTGGATGATCCAGCGGCGGGAGTTGCCCCGCTGGTTGGGGCCCTCTCCCATGACGCCGTGGACCTTGGTGGCCAGCACCACGTCGTCGCGCCTGCCCGACTTGGCCAGCGCCTGGCCGACGAACTCCTCGGACTGGCCCTGGGAGTAGACGTCGGCGGTGTCGATGAAGTTGATGCCCGCGTCGAGCGCGCGGCCGATGATCCGGGCCGACTCGCCGGGGTCGGACTCGCCCCAGCCGCCGAACATCATCGCCCCTAGGCAGAGCGGGCTGACCTTCAGTCCAGTACGTCCAAGTACGCGATATTCCGTCACATCACTCACTCTGTCGCAACGAGGTCGATCACGGGCGTGTCGCCGGAGACGAGTTCGAGGGTCCTGCGGGCCGTGCCGGGGGCCTCGAGCAGGGCCATGACGACGGCGGCCACGTCGTCGCGCGGCACCGACCCCGGCGGGACCTCCGGGGCCAGCCGCACCAGGCCCGTGCCCGGCTCGTCGGTCAGCCGCCCCGGCCGCAGGATCGTCCAGTCGAGGTCGCGGGCCCGCAGGTCCTCCTCGGCCTCGGTCTTGGCCCTGATGTACGCGGCCCACACCTCGTCGCGGCCCGGAGCGGGCGGCTTGCCCACGCCCATGGACGAGATCTGGATGAACCTGCGCACGCCCGCTCGTTCCGCCGCGTCGGCGAGCAGCACGGAGGCGGCCCGGTCGACGGTGTCCTTGCGGGCCGCGCCGCTGCCGGGCCCGGCGCCCGCCGTGAAGACCACGGCGTCGGCGCCCTGGAGGATCGCCGTCACCTCGTCGGCGCCCGCCCGCTCCAGGTCGCACACCACGGCCTCGGCCCCGGTGGCCTCGACGTCGGCCACGTGCGCGGGGTTGCGCACGATGCCGACCGCGCCCGACTTGAGGCGTGCGGCCAGCCGGAGCCCGATCTTCCCGTGGCCACCCGCGATGATGATCCGCATAGTCGTCCATGGTGTCATGGAGCCGTGGGCGACTGCCGCGAGCCCCGCCGGGCGTTCCGTCCCGGCCCGGCTCCGGCGAGACATCACGCGGAACCACGGGACTGGATCATGCGTATCCTCCACAAAGGAGTTTGAGATGGACTTGGCAGACATCGGCGTCACCGGCCTGGCCACCATGGGCCGCAACCTGGCCCGCAACCTGGCCAGGCACGGTTACGCCGTGGCCGTGCACAACCGGACCTACGTCCGCACGCAGCAACTGGTCAAGGAGTTCGGCGGCGAGGGCACGTTCGTCCCGTCGGAGGACCTGGCCGCGTTCGTCGCCTCGCTCAAGCGGCCGCGGCGCGCCGTCATCATGGTGAAGGCCGGGGCGGGCACCGACGCGGTGATCGAGCAGCTCGCCGAGCTGATGGAGCCGGGCGACATGATCGTCGACGGCGGCAACGCGCACTTCGAGGACACCCGCAGGCGCGAGGCGGCGCTGCGCGAGCGGGGGCTGCACTTCGTCGGCACCGGCATCTCGGGCGGCGAGGAGGGCGCGCTGAACGGGCCCAGCATCATGCCCGGCGGGTCCAAGGAGTCGTGGCAGGCGCTCGGGCCGATCCTGCAGGACATCGCGGCCACGGTGGACGGGGTGCCGTGCTGCGTGCACGTCGGCCCTGACGGTGCCGGACATTTCGTAAAAATGGTTCACAACGGCATCGAATACTCGGACATGCAGCTCATCGCCGAGTCGTACGACCTGCTGCGCCAGGCCCTGGGCGCGACGCCGGCCGAGCTGGCCTCGGTGTTCCGGGAGTGGAACCAGGGCGAACTGGACTCGTACCTGATCGAGATCACCGCCGAGGTGCTCGACCAGGTGGACGCCGAGACGGGCAAGCCGTTCGTGGACGTCGTGGTCGACCAGGCCGAGCAGAAGGGCACCGGCCGGTGGACCGTGCAGAGCGCGCTCGACCTGGGCGTGCCGGTGACGGGCATCGCCGAGGCGGTCTTCGCCCGCGCCCTGTCCGGCCACCCCGAGCAGCGCGCCGCCGCCGCGCCCCTGCGCGGCCCCGCCCTGTCCGGCACCGGGGGCCGGGAGCTGGTGGAGCAGGTCCGCCAGGCCCTCTACGCCTCCAAGATCGTCGCGTACGCGCAGGGCTTCGACCAGATGGCCGCCGCCTCCCGCGAGTACGGCTGGGACCTGGACCTGGGGGCGATGGCCACGATCTGGCGCGGCGGGTGCATCATCCGCGCCAAGTTCCTCGACCGCATCAGGGCCGCGTACGACGCCAACCCGGCGCTGCCGACGCTGCTGGCCGACCCGACCTTCGCCGGCGCCCTCGACGCGGCGCAGGAGGCGTGGCGGCGGGTGGTGACGACCGCGGTCGAGATCGGCGTGCCCACGCCCGGCTTCTCCTCGGCCCTGGCCTACTACGACGGCCTGCGCCGCGACCGGCTCCCCGCGGCGCTGGTGCAGGGGCTGCGCGACTTCTTCGGCGCGCATACCTACCACCGGGTCGACAAGGAGGGCGTCTTCCACACCGACTGGTCGGGCGACCGCACGGAACGCCCCGCGTAACCCGCGCCACGACGGGGCGCCGTCACCCTGCCGTCGCGGGGCCGTCACCGTGCCGGTCACCCTGCCGGTCACCCTGCCGGTCACCCTGCCGGTCACCCTGCCGGTCACCCTGCCGGTCACCCTGCCGTCACCGGGGCGGCGCCCTGCAAGGATGTTCAAGACCGGGCGGCCCCGCCGCAGCCAGGCTGGGCGCATGACAACGACAACTCTTGCCTCCGTCGTCTTCGACTGCGCCGACCCGGCCGCGCTGGCCGCCTTCTACGCGAAGGCGACCGGCTGGCGGGTCGGCTCGGGCGACGCCGACTTCGCCGTGCTCGAAGGCGGCCCCGTCTCGGTCGCGTTCCAGCGGGTCGAGGGCTACCGCGGCCCCGGCTGGCCGGACGACGCCAAGCACGCGCACCTCGACCTCAAAGTGGCCGACGTCGAGACCGCCACGAAGGACCTGGCCGCGCTCGGCGCCACCGTGCCGGAGTTCCAGCCGGGCGGCGGCGACTGGACGGTGCTGCTCGACCCGGAAGGCCACCCCTTCTGCGTCATGAGCAGCTAGCGAAGAACTCCCGGACGTCGGACACCAGCAGGTCGGGGGCCTGAAGGGCGGCGTAGTGGCCGCCGGAGGCGAACTCCGACCAGCGCACCACGTTGTGCACGCGCTCGGCGTACCGCCTGACCGTGCTGTCGCCGGGGAAGACGGCCACGCCCGTCGGCGTTTTCCCCGGCGCGTCCGGCGGCTCCCAGTCGCCGGCGCTCTCCCGGTAGATCCGGGTGGACGAGCCGGCCGTACCGGTGAGCCAGAGGATGGTGACGTCGGTGAGGAGGTCGTCGGCGGGCACCCCGCCCACGTCCTGCCCCCAGGAGGCGAACGCGTCGAGCGTCCAGGCCAGCAGCCCGGCCGGCGAGTCGGCCAGCGCGTACGCGAGCGTCTGCGGCCTGGTTCCCTGGACGGCCGCGTACCCGGAGAACTCCCGCCGCCACCGCTCCACCCCGCGCGCCCGTTCCACCTCCGCGTCCGTCAGCCCTGACATGTCGTCGGTGACGAACGCGGTGAGCGCGTTCAGGTGCACGCCCACCACCCGCTCGGGAGCCAGCCGCGCGACGGCGGGCGACACCAGTGCCCCCAGGTCGCCGCCCTGCGTGCCGTAGCGCGCGTAGCCGAGCCGCGACATCAGCTCCACCCAGGCGGCGGCGACCCGCCGCGCGCCCCAGCCCGGCTCCGTGGCGGGGCCCGAGAACGCGAACCCCGGGACGGACGGGATGACCAGGTGGAAGTCGCGGCTGAGCGGCCCGGCGACCCGCGAGAAGTCCGCGAACGTGCTGGGCCACCCGTGCGTCAGCAGCAGCGGCAGCGCGTCCTCCCGGGGCGAGCGCACGTGGGCGAAGTGCACCCGCTGCCCGTCGATCACGGTCGTGTACTGCGGGAGCGCGTTGAGCCGCGCCTCGTGCGCGCGCCAGGAGTAGCCGTCCAGCCAGTGGCCGGCCAGCTCGCGCACCGCCTCGGGCGGGACGCCGTACGACCAGCCGACGCCGTCGAGAGCGTCGGGCCAGCGGGTGCGCTCCAGCCGTTCGCGCAGGTCGTCGAGCCGGTCCTGGGATATGTCGATGACGAATTCGTCCATGGACGCGACGCTAGGCGGCATTGCGGCCAGGATCGGGCCACAATGTGAGCATGCTGGACACCTCGGCGAGACTGCTGCGCCTGCTGTCGCTCCTTCAGGCCCGGCGCGACTGGCCGGGCGCCGACCTGGCGGAGCGGCTGGGCGTCGCCCCCAGGACCGTGCGCCGCGACGTCGAGCGGCTGCGCGAGCTCGGCTATCCCGTCCACTCGACGCCAGGCGTCGCCGGCGGCTACCGGCTGGGCGCGGGCGCGGAGCTGCCGCCGCTGCTGCTCGACGACGAGGAGGCGGTGGCGGTCGCGATCGGTCTGCGCACCGCCGCCAACGGCACCGTGACGGGCATCGAGGAGATCTCCCTGCGCGCGCTGGCCAAGCTCGAACAGGTCCTGCCCGACCGGCTGCGCCACCGCGTCAACACGCTCCAGCGGCACACGGTGCGGGTCGGCCGCGAGGGGCCCACCGTGGACGCCGGCGTGCTCACCCGCGTCGCCGCCGCCTGCCGCGACCACGAGCAGCTCCGCTTCGACTACACCGGCCACGGGGGCGAGGTCACGCTCCGGAGGGCCGAGCCGCACAGCCTGGTCACCATGGGCAACCGCTGGTACCTCGTCGGCTGGGACGCCGACCGGCGCGACTGGCGCACGTACCGCGCCGACCGGATCCTGCTGAGGACCCCGAACGGGCCCCGCTTCACGCCGCGCGAGCCGCCCGAGCCCGACGTGGCGGCCTGGGTGCGGCACCGCCTGGCCCACGAGATGTGGCCGTACGAGGCCCGCTTCCGCGTGCACGCCCCCGCCGAGCGGCTGGCGGGACGGACGGCGGGCGTGGTGGAGCCGGTGGACGACCGCACCTGCCTGCTCACGCTGCGCGGCGACGACCTGCGGCTGATGGCGCTGGCGGTGGCGTTCCTGGACGTGGACGTCGAGGTGCTGGAGCCGGCGGAGCTGAAAGACCATCTTCGGGCCCTCGGCGAGCGGCTGCTCTCCTCTAGAATCTGATTCTGTGACAGCGTTCTTCACGCGGAAGCAGGGCGAGCTGGTGCCCGCGCCGCACGCCCGAGGCCCCTGGTCCCCCGACATGCTCCACGGCCGCCTGCTCGGCGGGCTGGCCGCCCACGCCATCGAGCGGCGCTACGCCCAGCCGGGGCTGCACTTCGCCCGGCTGACCGTGGACCTGTTCCGCAACAGCCCGCTGCTGCCCGTCACGGTGGAGACCTCGCTCGTCAGGTCGGGGCGCCGCATCCTGGTGGCCGACGCCGTCATCTCCACCGACCAGGGCGTGATCGGGCGGGCCGGCGCCGTGCTGCTGCGGCAGGGGGAGCAGCCCGGCGGGGAGCAGACGTTCGTCACGCCGGCCTGGGACGCGCCGCCGCCCGAAGGCCCGCCCGTCGCCGGGCACGGGTCCTGGACCCCGCCGTTCGACTGGTGGCAGGTGACGGGGTGGGGCGAGCGCGGCGCCGGGCGGGTGTGGCTGCGAGAGGCGCACCCGCTGGTGGAGGGCGAGCCGCTGACCCCGTTCGTACGCGCGGCGCTGGCTGCCGACTTCGCCAGCCCGCTGAGCAACTCGGGGGTCGACGGGCTGCGCTTCATCAACGCCGACTACACGCTGACGCTCGCCCGGCTCCCGCAGGCCGAGCTCATCGGCGTCGAGACGACCGGGCACCTCAGCGCGGAGGGGGTGGCGACCGGGCAGGTCACCATGCACGACGCCGCGGGGCCGATCGGGTTCTGCGTGGTCACGGCGGTGGCCAACCCGGTCCTCGCCGGCGGCTGACCCGGCCGTCCCGGCCGCCTGCGTACCGCTCACCCTCCCGCCGCCGCGGCGCCGGGCAAGGCGCGGGCGTACGGCCATCGGCGCGGGATTGTCGTACCCGAGGCGTACCGTCCGGTGAGTGCGTTCAGCTTCGTGTCTCGCCTCCGGGGAGGGGTTCCGCCTCGACACGGTGACCTGCGTCGACGACCACCGCGGGTGGTCGGCGGCCGAGGTCGGGTCCGGCCACCACCTGGTGCTGGTGCGCCGGGGCCTGTTCCGGCGCAGGGCCGACGGCCGGGCCGCCCTGATCGACCCGACGATGGCCTACCTCGGGATGCCGGGCGAGGAGGAGCATTTCGCTCACCCGGCGGGCGGCGACGTGTGCACCTCGGTGTCCCTGTCCCCCGAGCTGTGGCGCACGCTCGCCGGCGACGGCTCGCGCCCGTCCCGGCCCTTCCTGTACGTGGACGCCCGCCTGGACCTGGCCCACCGGCGCTTCCTCGCGGCCGCCCGCACCGGCGACGCGGCCTTCGCGCTGGCCGAGTCCTTGCTGTCCCTGATCTGGTCCGCGCTCCCCCAGCTCACCGACGCGTCCACCGCACGCGATGCCCGCGTGATCGACGGGGCAGCGCGCACCATCAGGACACCCGCCCCGCAGGCCCGCGTCCCCGCGCCCGGCAACTCCACGGGCAGGGCCGCCGAAACACCCGCGCTCCCATTCCCGAAGCCGAGCTCCACCACACTCCGGAGCCCGGACACCGCACCCCGGAAAAGCCGGACCATCGCACCACCGCAGCACCCGGCACTCCGGCGAAGCCCGAGCACCACAGCAGAGCAGAGCCCGGACACCCCACCCTGGCGCAGCCCGAACGCCGCACCACAACAGAACGTGGACATCACGCCCCGGAAAGGCCCGAGCGCCGCGCCACAACAGAACCCGGACATCACACCCCGGAAAGGCCCGAGCGCCGCACCCCATCACGGCTCGGAGCCAAGCGTCGCGTCACGGCGACGTCCGAGGCCGGGCGCCCCGCCGCACCGGGCCGCGACATCGGGCGCCGGCGTGAAGTCCGGCGTCGGCGTGAGCTCCGGCACGACCATGAGGTCGAGCGCGGCGATCGCCGACGCCGCTCGTGAGGCCATCGCCACCGACGATCCGGCGGCCGGCGGCCTGATGTCGCTGGCCGAGCTCCTGGCCGTCTCGCCGTACCAGCTGAGCAGGGCGTTCACCCGGGAGCTGGGCGTCTCCCTGACCCACTACCGCAACCGCGTGCGGGTGGGCCGGGCGCTCGACCGGCTGGAGGACGGCGCGACCAGCCTGGCCGGGCTGGCCGCCGACCTGGGATTCTCCGATCAGGCACACCTCACCCGGACGATCCGCCGCCACGTCGGCCACACGCCCACCGCCCTGCGCCGCCTGCTCGCCGTCCCCCCTGAGCCCTGACCCGGATGACTGTCCACCGCTCCGTCACCGTAAGCTCGACCAATGCGCGATCAAGGTGAGGACCCCCGGCCGGCACGGGGCGCGGTACGCGAGATCCACTCCCTCAGAGGCCCCGCCACGCTGGCCTACTCCCCCGACCTCGACGGCCTGGCCGACCCCGGGGAGATCGTCTGGGCGTGGGTCCCGTACGAGGAGGACCCCTCCCGCGGCAAGGACCGCCCGCTGCTGGTGGTGGGCCGGACGGGGCGGCGGCTGCTGGGCCTGATGCTGTCCAGCAAGGGCGACGACGGGCCCGACTGGCTGGAGCTCGGCACGTGGGGCCGCGACGACCGGGTGTCGTACGTGCGGCTGGACCGCGTCTTCGTGCTGGACGAGGACGACATCCGGCGCGAGGGCGCGGTGCTCGACGGCGAGCGGTTCGCCAGGGTGGCCGCCCGGCTCATGGCGGCCCACGGCTGGGACACCGCCCGCTAGACCTCCCCGCACCGGCCCACGGAGGCCGGGTGGGACCCGTCAGGCGTCGATGCGGCGGGTAGAGGCGCGTTCGACCAGGTCCGGCTGGAAGATCACCTGGCGGTGCTCGTGGCCGACCGGGTTGTTCGCCTCCTCCAGCACCATCAGGGCGGCGGTGTGGCCGAGCTGCTCGCGCGGCTGCCTGATGGACGACAGCGGCACCGCGGCCGCCGCCGCGAAGTCGATGTCGTCGTAGCCGAGGATGGCCAGGTCGTCCGGGACCCGCAGGCCGCGCTGCGTCATCTCCTGCAGCACCCCGATCGCGACCAGGTCGTTGGCGCAGAAGACCGCAGTGGGCCGGTCGGCCGGCGGCAGGGTCGCGATCTCCTCGCCGGCCGCGCGGCCGGTGGCGACGGTGAGGTCGGGCAGCGGGATGACCGTCAGCCGCCCGGCGGTGCCGAGCGCGGCGGCCAGCCCGTCGTGGCGCTGCCGCACCTGGCGGACGGTGAACGGGCCGCCGGCGAAGGCGATGTGGCGATGCCCCTGATCGAGCAGGTGCCGCCCGGCCAGCCGCCCGCCGAGCACGTCGTCGACCGCGACGGCGCAGCCGCGACTGTGCGGGGCCGAGCTGTCGAACCGCACCACCGGGATGCCCCGGGCGATGAGCTTGCTCAGCCGCTCCTCCTCGCCGAGGTCGTTGACCGGGGTGATCAGGACGCCCAGCGGGCGCTGCTCCTCGAACGTGTCCAGCAGCCCGGCCTCGCGGGCCGCGTCCTTGTTGCTGTTGAACACCATCACGGTGAGCCCCGCCTGCTGCGCGGCCGTCTCGACGCCGCGCAGCACGTCGATGAAGAACGGGTTGGCCAGGTCGAGCGCGACCACGCCGATCGTACGGCTGCGCCCGGCGCGTAACTGGCGCGCCGAGCCGTTACGGACATAGCCGAGCCGGGCGATCGCCGCCCGTACCCGCAACCGGGTGTCGGGGGCCACCGTCTCCGGCCGGTTGAGCACATTGCTCACGGTGCCGACCGAGACCCCGGCGAGCCGGGCGACTTCTTTGATGCTCGACATCGTTCCTCGTCGCAGGCATGTCGTCGGTATGATCATAACGCTTTCGACCAGGGCCTCGGCATCCCGGTCCCCGGCGCCGCCCGATGGCGGCCCGGGTCACAACGCCACGATCAGGGCGTGAGGACGGTCCGTGGGGAACACCCAGAGGTGTTTGCCGGCCGCGATCACCAGCCCGGCCGGCGCGTCCAGGCCGAGCCCGATCAGCCGGGCGGCGCCGCCCGTGGCCGGGTCGAGCGTGAACAGGTCACGTCCCCCGCCGGCGAGCACGCCGTTCGCGCAGACCAGGAACGGCACCGGCCCCTCGGGAGCGGGCACGAGCCGCCGGGGCTCGCCCGACCAGGCGGAGACCCGCAGCAGCCCGCCTGCCACGCTGATCCACAAGGAACCCGCGCACACGACCATCCCGCCGCGCTCGCGTGTGCCGAGGTCGATCTCCCTGGGGCCGCCGCGCAGGAGGGTGTCGCGTGTCGACGTCCACCACAGACGCTCCCCCTCCACCGCGCACCGGTCGAGCCCGGGTAACTCCACCGGCTCGCCGAAGTGGCCGGGGCCGGTCAGCCGGCGCGCGTGGGAGGATCCGACGGCCCAGATCTCCCCACCGCCGGCGAGCACCCGGCCCGTGAACCGCGCGTCGGCGACCGGCACGCCGTCCTGGTCGAGCCAGTGCACCCGGCCGTCGGAGGTGCCCGCCAGGCAGCTCTGGGGCAGGGAGTCCATGGGCGGGGCCGCGGCGAACGTCCTGGGCACCACCACCGTCCCCGCCAACGCCCCCGGCAGGGCGCCGGTCCCCGCCACGGTGCCCGGCACCGCCGCCAGGGAGCGTAACTCCGGCAGCCCGCCAGGGCCCTCCCCGGCACGTACCCGCGCGCCCGGCTCGGCCGCGGGAGGAAACGGCGCGCCATGCTCGGCCCCACCCGGCCTGTCCCTGACGGGAAACGGGACGTCACCCTCAGCATCTCCCGGCCTGTCCCTGGTGACGAAGGGAACGTCATGCATTGCCCCGGCTCCTGGGAGTGGCATGCCCGGCCCCGCCTCGGTGGGCAGGGGCGTGCCGGAGGCCGTGTAGGCATGAATCCCGCCGGCCACCGCGCACCAGACGGTGGTGCCGTCCGACGCGGCCGCCCGCACGGGGCCCGGCAGCTCGATCATGGTGACGCCGACGTCCATGCGCCGACCATAACCGCCCCCGCCCGGTACGCCATCAGGCGCCCACCCAGGCACGGAGAACACCGTGCGCGGGTATCCGCATGGCTAAGCGCGCGATCCCGGCATCAGCCGAGGCAGGCGATGCTGGGATCATTGTTTTATGCATGTTGTGGTGATCGGGAGCGGCATCGTCGGCGCCGGCGCGGCCTACTACCTGGCCCGGAAGGGCGCGGAGGTGACCGTGGTGGACGGCGGTTACCCGGGCGAGGCGACGGGTGCGGGGGCGGGCATCGTGTGCCCGTGGGTGGACCACCCCGAGGACGACGCCTGGTACCGGCTGACCCGCGAGGGCGCGCGCCACTACCCAGGTCTGGTGGAGGAACTGGGCGAGGACATCGGGTACGCCAAGGTGGGCGCCCTGCTGGTTGCCGAGGACCCGGTGGACCTGGAGCCGGTGCGCGCGCTGCTGCGCCGCCGCCATCCCGACGCGCCGGAAATGGGGGAGATCACCGACGTTGCCACTCCGTCGGAGCTGTTCCCGCCGCTGTCCGACACTCTCAGCGCGCTGCTCGTGCCGGGCGCGGCCCGGGTGGACGGCTGCTCGGTACGCGACGCGCTGCTGCGTGCGGCCGTCGCCCAGGGCGCGCGGGTCCGGAGGGGCGTCGCGACCCTGACGCCCGGCGGCCAGGTGGTTTTGCACCCGCTCGCGCGAAAGGCGGTGGACGAGCGCTGGAACCCCGAGGCCACGGAGGAGGAACGCTGGAGCCCGCAGGACGTGGACGAGCAACGGAGCCGCGAGGCTGCGGGCCAGGGGCCGGCGAGCCACGGAGTCGGAGCCGTGGGCCGAGCGGATGAAGCCGGCGTACAGGACGAGGGACCTGCGAGCGTGGGCGAAGAGCCGGCCGGCCTGCGCCAAGGGCCGGTGGGGCAGAGCCAAGGGCCGGCGGGCCAGAGCGACGCTCCGGTGGGCCAGGGCGACGGGATGGCGGAGCAGGGTGGGTCGTGGCGGCAGGGTGCGCCCCTTGTCCCCGCCGCACCCCCGTCCTCGACCGCCACGCGGGCCCCTCGCCCCGAAGGCGACGGCGAGCCGATCGAGGCCGACCGTGTCATCGTGGCCGCCGGGGCATGGACGGGTGAGGTGTGCCGGCCTCTGGGCGTGGAGCTGCCGGTCTTCCCCAGGCGCGGGCAGATCGTGCACGCCACGCTGGAGGGCGTCGACACCGCGTGGTGGCCGATGGTGCTGCCGCGGGTCGGCCCGTACCTGCTGGGCTTCCCCGACTCGCGCGTCGTCGTCGGCGCGACGGTGGAGGACGTGGGGTTCTCGCCGCGCGTCACGATGGGCGGCCTGGCCGAGGTGATCGAGGCGGGGCTGCGGGTGGCGCCGGGGTTGTTCGCGGCGACGGTGACGGAGGCCAGGGTGGGCCTGCGCCCTGTGTACGCCCCCGGCCGGGCGCTCATCGGCCCGGTGACCGGGCGCGTGGTGGTGGCGACGGGCCTCAGCGCGTACGGGCTCACGGCGGGCCCGTTCACCGGCGAGCTCGCCGCCGCGCTCGCCCTCGGCGAGGAACCCCCGATCGACATCACCCCGTACGCACCCGCCTGAACCGAAAGAGCGGCGTCGCTTCAGGTCCGCCCGCGTGAGCCGAGCGAGAGCGGCGCCGCCCTCAGCCCGCCCGCGTGAGCCGGCATCGCCCCCTACGCCCGGAAAGGGAGGAGCCGTCATGCCGGTGGGGCTGCCGTCGGGGACGGAAGCGGGGACCGGTAGGTTCGTCGGACCGGAACAGTCGCCGCTCTGGTGACCCGACCGGCACCACCGTACGCGGAGCAGGGGGCGCCGGCGACGCCATCGGGCGGCCGAAGCAATTCAACGCGGTCTGACTTATCGCGATATATCGTAGATCGGGAACCACCGGGGAGTCCCGAACGGTTGAGCGGGATGGACAGACCTTCCAGGGGAGTGTGGGCGATGGCAGGAATGCGGACGGCACGGCGGATCCTCGTGGGCGGTGCGGCCCTGGCAGCGGCGGGCTGGGCGTTGCGCGATGTCCCCGCCGAGCTGGGCGTGCGGCCTCTGACATCGGGGCCGGACCGGGCGGCGAGGATACGGCGCTCGCCGCAATTCAGGGACGGCGCTTTCTTCAACTCGATGCCCGAGCCGACCCACGTGATGACCACCCCGCCCGCGGGCCTCCTCGGCGAGCTGGCCAGGAACAAGGAGCAGCGCCGCCCGGCGGGCCCCATCCCGCTGCGCATCCCGCCGTCCGACGCGCCGCCCGCCGACGGCCTGCGCGCTACCTGGTACGGCCACGCCTCGACGCTGGTGGAGATCGAGGGCAGGCGGGTGCTGTTCGACCCGGTGTGGAGCAAGCGGCCCTCGCCCTCGCAGCTGGCCGGCCCGAAGCGGCACCACCCGATGCCTCTGGAGATCGGCCAGCTGCCGCCGCTCGACGCGGTCGCGATCTCGCACGACCACTACGACCACCTCGACCTGGCGACCGTGCGCTCGCTGCTGCGGACGCAGAAGGCCCCGTTCCTGGTGCCGCTGGGCATCGGGGCGCACCTGGAGCGGTGGGGCGTGCCGGCGTACCGGATCATCGAGCTCGACTGGGAGGAGGAGGCCCAGGTGGCGGGGCTGCGCTTCGTCGCGACGGCGGCCCGGCACTTCTCCGGCCGGACCTTCTCCCGTAATGACACGCTGTGGGGGTCCTGGGTGGTGGCCGGGGCCGCGAAGCGGGTCTTCTACGCGGGCGATTCCGGCTACTTCGAGGGCTATCGGGGCATCGGGTCGGCGCACGGGCCGTTCGACCTGACGCTGATGCCGATCGGCGCCTACAGCCCAGCCTGGCCGGACATCCACATGAACCCGGAGGAGGCGGTCAACGCCCACCTCGACCTGGGCGGTCGGCTGCTGCTGCCGGTGCACTGGGCGACGTTCACGCTGGCGCTGCACCCGTGGGCGGAGCCGGTCGAACGCCTGTGGCGGGAGGCCAAGGCCCGCGACGTCGAGATCGCCGTGCCGCGGCCCGGCGAGGCCGTCGACCCGTCCGCCTCCCAGGTGGTGGAGGGCTGGTGGGAGACCCTCGCCTGAGGGCTGACGGCTGACGGGTACAGCCGGCGGCACCCATGACGGCCCCTCCCGCCACCGCCACGATGACGGCGCAGAGCCGTACCCGAGGTCACCGAGGACCCCCCTGGCCGGGGACTGCCGCACCCGGCCGCGAGCACCCACCGCTCAGGGCTTGCCGGCCTCGCGCCGCCGTCGTGCCCTGCGTGCCACGATCTGCCGCCCGACCAGCGCAGAGCCGCCCGGTACGAGCACCAGCCCGAGGAGGCTCGACCCGAGACCCAGGCCGACGTCGGCGTCCAGCAGCCCGTCACCCTCGCCGCTGAGGATCGGCACGTTGACCGACACCTTGACCGAGACGGACAGGAGCGGCCTCGGGTTCCTGGCCGGCGGCGTGCCGGGGTCGGGCGGGCTCGTGGTCGGCGGACGGGTGACCGGCGGGGTGGTCGGGTCGGGCGGCCGGGTGGTCGGGGGCCTCACCGTCGGCGGCTCGGTGGTCGGCGGACGGGTGGTCGGCCGCATGGTCGGTCGGGTGGTCGGGCGGGTGGTCGGACGGGTCGGCCGGGTGGTGGGCCTGCTGGAACGCGTCGGTTCCCGGGTGATCGGGGGCCGCTCGGGCCTGCCGGCGGTGGGCCGGACCGGGGGCGGGGCGACGCTCGGCTCACCGGCGTGCGTGACGGGCGGCGTACCGGAGAGGGTTTCTCCCGGGGTGGGCTCGGAGGTGGGCGCCGCCGAGGTCGGCTCGGGGGTGGGCGAGGCGGGCACCTGGGTGCGCGCCTGGGACGGCGTGCCGGGCGGCAGCGCGATGCCCGGCCCCGGCCCGGTCGAGTCGCTCCAGATCACGAACGCCGAGGTCACCGCGGCGGCGGTGGCCAGCACCAGCCCGCCCGTCAGCGCCAGCTTGCCCGGCGGTGACAGTGTCGTCCTGAAGAGGCTGGTGGTGCTCTCGGCCGCCGCCTGCGCCGTCGGCAGCAGTCCGGTCATGGGCACGGTCAGCAGGCCGAGCCCCGCTCGTCCGGTTCGCTCCCAGTCCGCCCCGTAGGCGGCGAGGGCCACGTCCTCCAGTTCGGCCAGGAACGCCTGCGCGGACGCGGGCCGCTCGACCGGGTCCTTGGCCAGGCCGTGCTCGACCAGCGGGCGCAGCGGCTCGTCGACGTCCTCGACCGGGGGCGGCGCGTGCTGGTGCTGATAGGCGAGCGCGGCCACGTTGTCGCCCTGGAAGGCGCGGTGGCCGGTCAGGCACTCGAAGAACACCAGCGTGGCGGCGTACACGTCGGTCGCGGGGCTGGCCGGGGCGTCGTCCCACTGCTCGGGGGCCATGTAGGAGGGGGTGCCGACGAGGGCGGCCGTCTCCCCCGAGTGCGCGGCCACGCCGAAGTCGACGAGCTTGCTCTCGCCCTCCTCGGTGATGATGACGTTCTCGGGTTTGAAGTCCCGGTGCACGACGCCCCGCTGATGGGCCTCGGCGAGCCCGAGCAGCGCCCCTTTCAGCACCACGAGCGCCGCCTCCGCGCCGGTCGCGCCCTCGTGCGCCAGCAGCCGACGTAACGTGACTCCGTCGACCAGCTCCATCACGATGACGGCGTCGTCCTCGCCCTCGACGTACTCCAGCAGGCGGGCGGTGTGCGGGCTGTCGATCTCCCGGATGACCTCGGCCTCCGCACGGAACCTCGCGACGAACTCCTCGTCCGCGCGGAGCTGCTCGGACAGGTGCTTGATCGCGACGGCTTCCCCGTCGGCGTCGCGTACGGCGAGCATCACCCGGCCTGTCCCGCCCTGTCCGAGTTCCCGGATCTCGGTGTAGCCGGGAACCTGCATTCTGGGTCCTCCTGACCGGATAAAGATCCTTATGTCAGGACGCTAACCCGTTGTCACGCCCCGTGTCGACCCTTTTCACCGGAGTGACCATTACGGCGGACGGCGAGCGGATCAGGCGGCGGGGCGGGCCGGACGGGCCGTCAGATATCCGCGTACGTTCCGCGCGGCCATCCGTCCCGCGCGGTTCGCGCCGATGGTGCTGGCGGAGGGGCCGTACCCGACCAGTTGCAGCGCCGGCTCCCTGACCACCTGCGTGCCGTCCACCCGCACGCCGCCGCTCGGCTCCCTGAGGCGCAGGGGGGCGAGGTGGTCGAGGGCCGAGCGGAAGCCGGTGGCCCAGATGATCGTGTCGGCTTCCAGGGTGCCGGCCTCAAGGACATCGGCTTCCAGGGTGCCGGGCCGCCAGGTGACGCCGTCCGGGATGACGCGGTCGAACATGGGCAGACGTCTCAGCGCGCCTTTCGCGAGCGCGTCCCGTACGACCGCGCTGTAGCCGATGCCGGTGACGCTCACGACGCTCTGCGGCGGCAGCCCGGCGCGTACGCGCTCCTCCACCATCGCGACGGCCTCGCGCCTGGCGTCCTCCCCGAAGTCGTCGTCCCGGAAGACGGGCGGGCGGCGGGTGACCCAGGCCGTGGCGGCGGCGACGCCGGAGATCTCCGACAGGACGTGCATCGCCGACGCTCCCCCGCCCACGACGATCACCCGGCGGCCCCTGAACTCCTCCGGCCCCCGATAGCTCGCGTAGTGGAGCTGGCGGCCCGCGAAGTCGGCCGCGCCCGGATAGTACGGCCAGTGGGGGCGGGTCCAGGTGCCCGTCGCGTTGACCACGGCCCGCGCCGACCACTCCCCCGCGTCGGTCCTGACCAGCAGGTGACCGTCCCGCCCGTGCCGGACGGAGGTGACCTTGACCGGCCGTACGACGTCCAGGCCCAGCTCGTCCTCGTAGGCGGCGTAGTAGGCGGGAACCACCTCGGCGACCGGCCGGTCGCCGTCGACGCCGGGACGGCGGGGCATGCCGGGCAGGTCGAAGATGCCGTGGACCTTGTCCATGGTCAGCGAGGGCGACCGGTGGCGCCAGGCTCCCCCCGGCCCGCCGGCCGCGTCCAGCACGACCGGCTCGAACCCGAACCGGCGCAGGAAGTACGCGCTGGACAGCCCCGCCTGCCCGGCCCCGATCACCACGACGTCGCTCTCTTCCACGGTGATGTGAAACCACCGCGCTCACGACTCTCTTCCCTCGCCGGGCGCGGGTCAGGCCGTGAGAGCGGAGCGCAGGGTGTGCTCGTGCCGGGCGAGGTGTGCCACGTCGGTGCGGTAGAAGCGGTCGTCGCCGCGGGCGATGTGGGCGGCGAAGGCCTCGTGACCGGCGGCGGCCTGGTCGTACATGTGGCGTACCAGGTGCTCCAGCCGCTCGCGCGCGGTCCGCACGAGCGCGTGCCGGTCCGCCTCATCGAGCCCGTACGCGTCGGCGAACAGCCGCAGCCGCCGCGCCTGCTCCTCCACCGGCCACGAGCCGACCCCCTCGTGCGAGGGGTCGCCGAGCGAGACGAACCGGTAGGCCGCGTAGGAGACGTCCCAGACGCGCGGGCCGGGGTGGGCGGTGTCGAAGTCGATGAACGCTACCGGCCGCCCGTCCCGGAAGACGCAGTTGTACGTGGCGACGTCCCCGTGGCAGATCACCTCCGCCGGCCCGGCCGGCGATGGGAAATACCACGAAAAATCAGGAGAAGCCGGGAAGTCGGTGGTGGCGTCGTGATACGCCCGCAGCAGCTCGCCGGCCCCCACCAGCGCCTCGTCGGTCAGCGCCCACTCCGGCAGCGGGAAGTCGGGGACGTCGCCGGGCACGAAGTCGAGGATCTCCCGCCCCTCGGCGTCGACCCCGTGCGCGCGGGGCGCCCCGGCGAACCCGCGCGCCTCCAGGTGACCGAGCAGCGCGTGCACGGCCGGCGTCCAGGCGCCCACGGGGCGGCGTACCGTGTCGCCGCTCCTGACCACATGGTTGACGCCGCCGCCGGTCAGCACTTCCTCGCCGGGCACACCCGCCCCTTTCTCCGGTCACCGCCGGACCCGCCGTACGGGCCCGGCGCGAAGTGTGCCACGCCCCCCGCGCCCGGCGCACGCGAATAAAGCCGATCCAAGTCAGTGACCCCATCCAGGCGGCGGGCGACAGGCGACAGGCGACCGTACGCGCATCGGTGCCCCGCCGCCAAGGCCCGCGGGGCGGCGCCCGCGGGATCCGAGCCGTGCGATCAGCGGCGGGAGCGGAAGGCCACTGCCGTCGTCGAGGTGATGGCCGTCACCACCACCGCCATCACCAGCACGGTCGCCATCGGGCTCTTGCGCCGCGCCGGTTCGGCCATGGCCCGCTGGAACCGCGACCCCGGGGTCGCCTTGGGAGACGGCGTGGGGCTGGGGGTGGGGATGCGGACGGGCGTCGCACGGGGCGGGGGCGGCGGCCGGTGTGCCCGGTGCGGACGCTTGCGCGGGCACTCGCCCACCTGCACCCCGCCGGTGCACACCCCGCCCCGATAGACGGTGACGTGCGGCAGCGTGATCGCGGGCTTGGCGGGCCGCTTGCCGCCCCGCACCTTGATCGACACGTGGGGCGACGGCGACCGCCAGGTCCGCACCCGGGGCACCGACACGCGGGGCCCAACAGTGACGTTCTTGGGGGGTGCGGGCGGGCGTACGGACACCTGGGGAACGGGGCGGGGCCAGGGGTCGCGGTCGGCCGCCGCGGGCCCCGCCACCGCGATCGCCACCAGGGCGAGAGCGGCGGCCGGGAGGAGCGGCACGCGCCTGATGCCCACCCTCACATCCCTCCGCCGATGCGCGCGAACTCCTGCAGCGCCCCCTGGAACGCGTCCGGCCCGACGGCGAGCGGCCCGGCGAAGGCGTGGGAGATGTCCCAGGTCAGGTAGGTGCCGAAGCCCAGCAGCCCCGCCATCGCCACCAGCGGCAGCATCGCCAGCCCCTTCGGCCTGGCCCCGGCGAGGAACGGGAAGACGATGACGAGCACGCCGGTGAGGACGGTGAGGATCAGCAGCCCCTCGGGCGGGGTGGCGGCGGCGTCGGCGGTGCGCTGGGCGCGGGCGGTGGACAGGGTGCCGAGGTGCTGCAGCACGGTGCTCTTGGCGTCCTCCTGCTGGTCGCCGCTCACCTGCAGGGCGGTGACCCGGCCGCGCAGCTCGTCCATCCTGGCTGCGCCGACCGGGTCCATCCGGCCCTCGGCCATGAGCGCCCATTCGTCCCTGACCACGAAGGTCACGTAGTCGCGCAGCGCCCTGCGCACGTCCTGCGCCGCGGTGCCCGGCAGGGCGTCGGCCGCCCAGTAGGCGTCGACCGCCGCCTGGCTCTCGGCATGGGTGTTGAGGCGGGCGGCGTCGGCCGTGGTCCAGGGCACGATGATCGCGATGGCGAACACCAGCAGGAACATGGCCGAGAGCATCGCTCCCGCGTGCGCGGCGGACGGGCCGTTGGGGTCGCGGTCCTCCCCCGCCCTCTTGACCTTCCTGAACACCAGCGCGGCGAGCGCCACCGCGCCCACCGCCGCCAAGATCGAGAGTGTGTACGCCACCATGAAGAATCTCCCGAACCTTCCTGTATACGCAACGTCACATTACTATCACACAGCGCAATGATGGCGTCAGGCACGGAAAGGTAAAGTCCCGGGCAAGCAACCTCCATGCCCTCGGGTGGGCGCCCCCGCCGGGGTTCGGGACGCCGGGGCATCGGGCAGCATCTCTCCGCGCTCCGGCGCCGGGCGGATGTCGAGACCGCGACGCCGGCTCCGACCCCTTCCCGAACGGCGCCGACGGCGCGCCGTCCGCACCACGAAGGAGACGACGTGAAATTCCTTTTGATCATGCATATGAACCCGCAGGTCTGGGACAACCTGACCGAGGAGCAGCGCCAGGCGGTGATGAACGGCCACGGCGCGTTCATGGAGACCATCGGGAAGTCCGGGGAGATGCGCGGCACGGCGGCGCTGGCCGACCCGTCGGAGAGCGCCGTGGTCAGGGTGCGGGGCGGTGCCCGCGTGGTGACCGACGGGCCCTACCTGGAGGCCAAGGAGTTCTTCGGCGGCTACTACCTGGTCGAATGCGAGAGCAGGGAGCGCGCCCTGGAGCTGGCCGCGCTCATCCCGGACGCCGGGGTGGAGGGGCTCGGCATCGAGGTGCGGCCCGTGGTGTTCGCCGCCGGGCCCGCGGACTGAGCCGAGCTTCTCCCGTACGGCCCGCCGCCGGGCGTCCGGCTGGACGGATTGGTGGTCATTGACCGGTGATCCTCACCATCCGTCCAGCCACGGGATGACATTTCGGGAAATGTGGCGACCATGGGGGGCGTGAATCTCAACGGCCGCACCTTCGTGATGGTGAGCTCGACCGCGAGCGCAGTGGACCAGGACAGCCCTACGGAGTTCCGTTACCGCGAGGAGGACGGGGTGGTGTGGGGCAGTTACACCGGCGACACCGTCACCCAGGGGCGCTTCGTCGGCACGCGCGACGGCGAGCTGGTGTCGATCTCGTACGTGCACGCGCTGAAGGCCGGGGGCACGGCCGGCGGCCAGAGCAGCAGCCGGATCGAGACGGCCGACGACGGGCTGCTGCGACTGGTCGAGGAGTTCAGCTTCGACGGGGACGACACGGTGCACGTGAGCGTGTGCCGGGAGGTCGGCTGACGGCACCGGCCGCCGGGGGCGCAGGAGCCCTTGCGGAGGCCGGCTGACGGCACCGGCCGCCGGGGGATCAGGAGTCCTTGCGGAGGGCGGCGCGGCCCTCGGCGGCGCCGACGAAGCGCATCTTGCCGAGCGGCACCCCGCCCTCCGCGTCCTGGGCGGGCCGCCGCGCCTGCCGGGAGCGGTCCCTGTCGCGGTCGCGGTCGCTGGGCAGCACGTACGGGCGCCTGAGCACCTCGTCCAGGATGAACACGGTCTCGGTGGCCTTGACCGCCGGGATGTTGGCCAGCCGGTCGGTCACCATGCTGTGCACGGCGGCCACGTCGGACACGCGTACCTGGATCATGGCGTCGTGCTGCCCGGTGGTGATCGCGCAGTACTCCACCTCGGGCATCCGGGCCAGCTCGGCCCTGAACTGCTTCCACATCTGCTGGCGTACGGTCACGAAGATCAGCGCGGTGATTCCGAGACCGGCCCGGACGTGGTCGATCTCCGCGGTGAAGCGCTTGATCGCCCCGTCGGCGCGCAGCGCCTCGAAGCGGGTGTAGGCGTTGGCCCGGGAGATGCCGACCCGCTCGGCCAGCGCGGCGACCGAGATCCTGCCGTTCTCGCGCAGGACCTCGAGGATCTTCATGTGGATGTCGTCCAGTTCGAGACCGATGCCGATCCGTCCAGCCTGACCGCCGCCGCCAGCACCATTCCTAGAAATATCACTCATCATTACCTCATCGACCTTTATATACGTCTTGCGGACCGCGCAGCGCCTGGACGTTCTGCCGGACAATCCTCGACATCTTTCTGCGGAACGTCCAAATTTGGAGGACCTACATGGCGACCCGCTCGCAGACGGCGGCTGTGCTGCTCGCCGGTGCACTCGCCCTCGCCGCCTGCGGAAGCGGCGGCTCCCAGTCCCCCGCCGCGTCCGGCGGCGGCGGCAAGACCCTCGTCATCGACACGTCCTTCGACCTGAAGACGGCCGACCCCGGCCGCACGTACGAGCCGACGGGGCTCATCATCGACAAGGCCGTCTACGAGACGCTGCTGACGTTCGACGGCTCTGACGTGACCAAGCCGGTGCCGGCGCTGGCGGAGTCGTACGAGCTGAGCGAGGACGGCAAGACGCTGACGCTCAAGCTGAAGTCGGGCGCGACGTTCGCCGACGGGTCGCCGGTGACGGCGGACGACGTGGTGTTCTCGCTGACGCGCGTGCGCGACATGAAGGGTACGCCGTCGTTCCTGCTGGACGGCGTCGAGGTGGAGAAGACCGACGACTCGACGGTCACGCTGACGTCGAAGGCGCCCAACCCGGCGCTGCCCTACATCCTGCCGAACCCGGCGCTCGGCATCATAAACAGCAAGCTCGCCAAGCAGCACGGCGCCACCGCCGACGCCCAGGACAAGGCCGAGCAGTACCTGAACTCCTCCTCCGCCGGCTCGGGGCCGTACCAGATCGAGTCGTTCAACGTGAGCAGCCAGGTCACGCTCAAGGCCAACCCCAAGTACTACGGAACCAAGCCCGCCTACGACAAGGTCGTCATCCGCAACGTCGAGGCCGCCACGCAGAAGCTGAACGTGCAGCGCGGCGACAGCCAGATCGCGCTCAACCTGTCGGGCGACCAGGTCACCGGCATGCCCGCGACCCTCCAGGTCAAGAAGACCGCCTCGGCGAACGTCATCTTCCTGCTCGCCAACCAGGACTCCGGGGTCAGCAAGACCACGACGAACCCGAAGTTCGTGGAGGCGGTGCGCAAGGGCGTCGACTACGCGGGCCTGCTGGAGCTGGCCGGCGAGGGTTCCACGCAGGCGCCGGGCGTCATCCCGTCGCAGCTGCTCGGCGCTCTGCCCGCCTCCGCCGCGCCGAAGCGGGACGTCGAGGGCGCCAAGGCCGCGCTGGCGGCCAGCGGCCTGGCGAACCCGACCGTCAAGCTGGAGTACCCGAGCGAGCTGACCGTGAACGGCCTGTCCTTCCAGCCGCTGGCCGAGCGGATCCAGGCCAACCTCAAGGAGGTCGGCATCACGGTGGACCTGCAGCCGGCGCCGGTCACGACGGCCCTGGACAACTACCGCAACGGCAAGGAGGAGATGGGCCTGTGGTACTGGGGCCCCGACTACCCCGACCCGAGCGACTACCTGCTGTTCCTGCCCGGCAAGACGGTGGGCCTGCGGGCCGGCTGGAAGGCGGGGGCGGCCAAGGACATCGAGGCCGCCGGTGACGAGGCCGCCGCGGCGGTCGGCGACGACGCCCGCACGGCCGCCTACGTGGACCTGCAGAACAAGCTGAACGCCTCCGGCCCGTTCGTCCCGCTGATCCAGCCCGGCCAGAACATCGTGACGGCCGCGTCGGTGACCGGGCTCGAGTACCACCCGGTGTGGACGGTGGACGTCGCCGACCTCGGCGTGAAGTAAGGGGGACACGCACGTGTCCGACATCCCGGGCGCCCGCCGGGGCCGGGCCGGGCGGGTGCCCCCGCTGGTGCGGTTCCTGGTCCGGCGCGTCCTGCTCGCCGTGCTCATGGCCTGGGGCATCACGCTCGTCACGTTCGTACTGACGAATCTCGTCCCCGGCGACCCCGTGGCGGCGAACCTCGGCCAGCGGGCGCTCGGCGACCCGGCGATCGTGGCGCAGTGGCGGGCCGAGCACGGCCTGGACAAGCCGCTCTGGCAGCAGTACGTGATCCACCTCCAGGGGCTGGTCCACGGCGACCTCGGCACCAGCCAGCAGAGTCACCGCCCGGTCAGCCAGGACCTGGCCGAGTACGTCCCGGCCACGCTGGAGCTGGCCGGGGCGGCGATCCTCGTGTCGCTGGTGCTGGGCGTGGCGTTCGGGGTGGTGGCCGCGCTGCGCAGGGACCGGGTCTCCGACCACGTGCTGCGGCTGCTGAGCCTCATCGGCATCTCGGTGCCGACGTTCTGGCTGGCCCTGCTCGCGTTCTACGTGTTCTTCTACCGCCTGCAGCTGACGCCGGGCAGTGGCCGGGTGGACGCGGCGCTCGGCGGCGCGGTCCCCGGCGTGACCGGGCTGCAGACGGTGGACGCGCTGCTCGCCGGCCGCTGGGACGTGTTCACCTCGGCGGTCGGGCACCTGGTCACGCCCGCGCTGGTGCTGGCGCTCTACACGATCGGCCTGCTCACCCGCTTCACGCGCTCGGCGGTGCTGGAGGTGCTGGGACAGGACTACGTGCGCGCCGCGCGGGCCAAGGGCCTGCCGGGCCGGACGATCCTGTTCACGTACGTGCTGCGCTCGGCGCTGGTGCCGGTGATCACCGTGGCGGGCCTGGCGTTCGGCAGCCTGCTGTCCGGCACCGTGCTGGTAGAGGCGATCTTCGCCTGGCCGGGCGTCGGCCAGTACGCCTACAAGAGCGCCACCACCCTCGACCTGCCCGCCGTCATGGGCGTCGGCCTGGTCGTCGGCGTCGTCTACCTGGTCATCAACCTGATCGTGGACGTCCTGTACGGCGTCATCGACCCCCGAGTGAGGCTGCAATGATCGCGAAGCGGCTGCCCGAGGCGTGGCGGCAGCCCCTGGCCGTGGCGGGCGGCGTGCTGGCGCTGGCCTGGGTGGTCGTCGCGCTGGCCGCGCCCGTGCTGGCCCCGCACGATCCGCTGGCCCAGGACCTGCCGCGGCTGGCGGCGCCCGGTCCCGGGCACTGGTTCGGCACCGACCAGCTGGGCCGCGACATCCTCAGCCGCGTCATGTACGGGGCGCGGGTGTCGATCCCGCTGACGCTGCTGCTGGTCGTGCTGTCGGTGCTGATCGGCGGGCTGCTCGGCGCGTGCGCCGGGTACTTCGGCAGGTGGGTCGACGAGACGATCATGCGGGTGGCGGACCTGGTGTTCGCGTTCCCGACGGTGATCCTGGCCATGGTGGTGGCCGCGGCGCTGGGCGCGAGCCTCACCAACGCCGTGCTGGCCGTGCTGGTGGTCGCCTGGCCCGCCTACGCGCGGGTCACGCGCGGGCTGGTGCTGGGCGTGCGGGAGCGGGAGTTCGTGCTGAGCGGGCGGCTGCTGGGCTTCTCGGTGTGGCGCTCGCTGCGCGTGGACGTGCTGCCGAACGTGGTCGGTCCCGTCCTCGTGCTGGCCACCCTGGACATCGGCACCGCGCTGCTGCTGCTGTCGGGACTGTCGTTCCTGGGGCTGGGGGCCAAGCCGCCGTCGCCGGAGTGGGGCGCGATGGTGGCCTCGGGGGTGGAGGTGTTCGACAGCTGGTGGGTCGCGACGTTCCCGGGGCTGGCGATCCTGACGGTGGTGCTGGCGTTCAACTTCCTGGGCGACACGCTGCGGGACGCCCTCGACCCCCGTACGGCCCGCGCGATCAAGGAGCGTGCCCTATGACGACCTTGGAGATCGCCGCGCTGAAGGTGTCGATCGGCGGCAAGGAGATCCTGCGCGGCGTCGACCTGGCGCTGGAGGCGGGCCGGGTGCACGGCCTGGCCGGGGAGAGCGGGTCGGGCAAGACGATGACGGGCCTCGCCGTGCTGGGCCTGCTGCCCCACGGCGCCCGCGTGTCGGGCGCGGTCCGGCTCGGCGGGCGCGACCTGCTGGCGCTGCCGCTCAAGGAGCTGAACCGGGTGCGCGGCGGCGAGGTCGCCATGGTCTTCCAGGACCCGGCGACGAGCCTGCACCCGATGCTGACGGTCGGACGGCAGCTCACCGAGCACATGCGCCACCACCTGGGGCTGGGCAAGGCCGAGGCGCGGGCCCGCGCCGTGGAGCTGCTGGGCAAGGTGCGCATCCCCGGGCCCGCCGAGGCGTACGGGCGGTATCCGCACCAGTTCTCCGGCGGGATGCGGCAGCGCATCGCCATCGCCATCGCGCTGGCCTGCTCGCCGAAGGTGCTGATCGCCGACGAGCCGACCACCGCGCTGGACGTGACCGTGCAGGCGGGCGTGCTGCGGCTGCTGCGCGGGCTCTGCGACGAGCTGGGGCTGGCCGTGCTGCTGGTCACGCACGACCTGGGCGTGATGTCGGCGGTGGCGGACGAGGTGAGCGTGATGAGGGACGGCCTGGTCGTCGAGTCGGGGCCGCGCGGGCGGGTGCTGCGCGAACCCGAGCACCCCTACACGCGCTCCCTGCTGGAATCCCTGCCCGATGCGGAGGCACGATGACGCTGCCCACAACACTGCTGGCCATTGACGATCTGGTGGTCGAGCACCGCTCCCCCGGGCGTCCCGCCGTGCGGGGCGTGGCGGGCGCCAGCCTGTCCGTGAGCCCCGGCGAGGTGGTGGGGCTGGTCGGCGAGTCGGGCTGCGGCAAGTCGACGCTGGCCCGCGCCGTCTGCGGGCTGAACCCCATCACCGCCGGCTCGATCGCGTTCGACGGGCAGCCCGTCACGCCGCTCGGGCTGCGGCGCAGGAAGCTGACCGGCATCCAGATGGTGTTCCAGGACCCGTACGCGTCGCTCAATCCCCGGCGGCGGGTGGGCGACCAGATCGCCGACGGGCTGCGCACCTCCGGCGACACCGCCACCTCGCCCGCGGACCTGCTCGAACGGGTCGGCCTGCCGCGCGACTTCGCCGGGCGGCACCCGCACGAGTTCTCCGGCGGGCAGCGGCAGCGCATCGCCATCGCCCGGGCGCTGGCCGCCCGGCCGCGGCTGCTGATCGGGGACGAGCCCATCTCGGCACTGGACGCCTCCGCGCAGTCGCAGGTGGCCCGGCTGATGCGGGACCTGGCGGTGGACTCCGGCGCGGGGCTGCTGTTCATCAGCCACGACCTGTCCGTGGTGCGGCTCATCGCCGACCGAATCGCCGTCATGTACCTCGGGAGGATCGTCGAGGTGGGCGACACGGCCGAGGTGTGGGCCTCGCCGCGGCACCCGTACACGCAGGCCCTGCTGCGGGCGGTGCCCAGGCCGGACGGGATGGGGACGCTGCCCGAGGAGCTGCCGGGCGACGTGCCCGATCCGGCGGATCCGCCGGGAGGATGCAGGTTCAGCCCGCGGTGCCCGTTCGTGATGGACGTGTGCCGCGAGAAGGAGCCGGAGTTCGGGCCGGTCGCCTGCTGGCTGCACGAGCCGCGGTGACGCCGGGCGCGGAACACGTGGCGGCGGGTGCGGAACGCCTGACGCCGGGCGCGGACGGCCCGGCTACGGGTGCGGGACGGCTGGCGGCGGTGCGGGCGGCGATGCGCGCGGCCGGGGTGGACGCGCTGGTGCTGCGCTCCTCGCCGGACTTCCGCTTCCTCGGGGGCGGCGAGGGGCCGTTCCTCGTGGTGACGGAGCAGGACGTCGCCGAGAGCGCCGATCCGGCCCGGGCCGTGCCCGGCGGGGCGCGGCGGGTGGGCGTGGACCCGGAGATGCGGGTGCGGGAGCTGTTCGGGCTGACGATCGAGGCCGAGCTGGTGCCGGCGTCCAACGTGCTGTGGCCGCTGCGGCTGCGCAAGGAGCCGCACGAGCTGGAGGCCGTCCGGCGCGCGGTGGCCGCGGCGGAGGGGGTGCTGGAGCAGGCGCGGGAGCTGGCGTGGTTCGGGGCGACCGAGCGGGCGATGGCGGGCCGGCTGCGGGTGCTGATGGCCGAGTCGGGCTGCGAGGAGCTGCTGTCGCTGCGGGTCGCGGCGGGCGAGCACTCGGCGCTCCCCGCGCACGTGCCCGGGGAGCGCGTCATCAACCCGGGCGACGCGCTGGCGGTGTCGGTGTGCGGGCGGTGGGGCGGCTACTGCGCCGAGGTGGCGCGGGTGTTCGTGGTGGCCGAGCCGCCGGAGGACTTCGAGGCCATGTACTCGGTGGTGCTGGCCGCCCACCGCGCCGGCCTCGCCGCCGTGCGGCCCGGCGGGGCGGTCCGCCAGGTGGCCGGGGCCGTCGCCGAGGTGATCGACGGCAGCGGGTACGGGCACTTCGCCGCCGCCCACGTGGGCCGGGGCGTCGGGCTCGGGCACGACGAGGGGCCGTGGCCCGGCGAGGACGGCGTGTTCGCGCCGGGGATGACGTTCTGCCTGGAGCCGGCCATCTACGTGCCCGACCTGTTCGGGGCGCGGGTGGCGGACGTGGTGGCCTGCACGCCGGACGGGCCGGTGCCGCTGGGCACGTACCCGGGCGAGCCGCACGTCCTCGAACGCTGACCCACCCTCGGCGGCACGCCTCGTTAGCCGCTGCCACCAAAGCCGGGCCCTCGCTTGGTGGTCCCGTACGAATCCCCAGGCCCGTCCCATCGCATACCGTCCAGAGTGAACGTCCGGCAGGAGGAGAGGCGGCAGGGGTTGGTCGAGGTCAGGGAGCTCCACGAGATGGCGGAGTTCGAACGGGTCGATGCCCTGTTCGACGACATCTGGCACTTCGGGCCCGGCAACCCGCCCGTCACGATCGAGCTGATGCGCGCCATCTCGCACGCGGGCGGCTACGTGGCGGGCGCCTTCGACGGCGGCAGGCTGGTCGGCGGGTCGGTCGGGTTCCTCGCGGCGGGCGGCGCGCTGCACTCCCACGTCACCGGGACGGTGGCGGGGCGCGGCATCGGGTGCGAGCTGAAGCTGCACCAGCGCCGCTGGGCGCTGGAACGCGGGCTGGAGCGGATCACGTGGACCTACGACCCGCTGGTCCGCCGCAACGCCCACTTCAACCTGGCCAAGCTGGGCGCTCGGCCGCGGGAGTACCTGCCGTGCTTCTACGGGGTCATGGACGACGCGATCAACCAGGGTGACGAGTCCGACCGCCTGCTCGCCGAGTGGTCGCTGGCAGCCCCGCACGTGGAGGCGCTGGCGCGGCGGGAGCCGCACGTCACGCCGGTGCCGGACGGCGCCGTGGTGGCTCTGGCCGACGAGGGCGGGCGGCCGGTGGCGGGCCCGGCGGACGCGGACGCGGTGCTGGTGGCCGTGCCCGCCGACGTCGAGGGGCTGCGGAAGGCCGACCCGGGCGCGGCCAAGGCGTGGCGGCACGCCGTACGCGACGTGCTCGGGGGCCTGATGGCCGAGGGCCGCCCGGTGACGGGGTTCTGCGGGAAGTCCTACTACCTTGTGGAGAGAGCGTGAAGATCACTGGAGTGGAGCTGCGCCGGATCGCGATGCCGCTGGTGGCGCCGTTCCGCACGTCGTTCGGCACCGAGACGGCTCGTGACGTGCTGCTGGTGCGGGTGGTGACGCCGGAGGCCGAGGGCTGGGGCGAGTGCGTGGCGATGGCCGGGCCGTACTACTCCTCGGAGTACGTCGACGGCGCGGCCGAGGTGATCCGCCGTTTCCTGCTGCCCGCGCTGCCGAGGACCCTGGACGTGCACGACGTCGGCCGCGCGCTGGAGCCGGTCAGGGGCCACCGCATGGCCAAGGCGGCGCTGGAGACCGCCGTGCTGGACGCGCAGCTGCGGGCGTCGGGCGAGTCGTTCGGCCGCTTCCTCGGCGCGGCCCGCACCCGGGTGCCGTGCGGGGTGTCGGTCGGCATCATGGACTCGATCCCGCAGCTGCTCGACGCCGTGGCGGGCTACCTGGACGAGGGGTACGTCCGCATCAAGCTCAAGATCGAGCCGGGCTGGGACGTCGAGCCGGTCCGTGCCGTGCGCGAGCGGTTCGGCGACGACCTCCTGCTCCAGGTCGACGCGAACGCCGCCTACTCCCTCACCGACGCCCGCCGCCTGGCCCGGCTGGACGCGTTCGACCTGCTGCTGATCGAGCAGCCCCTGGCCAACGACGACCTGGTGCAGCACGCCGCGCTGGCCCGGCAGCTGCGCACGCCGGTCTGCCTGGACGAGTCGATCGAGTCGGCCGAGCACGCCGCCGCCGCGATCGCGCTCGGCTCCTGCTCGATCATCAACATCAAGCCGGGACGGATCGGCGGCTACCTCGAGGCCAGGCGCATCCACGACCTGTGCCGGGCCAACGGGGTCGCGGTGTGGTGCGGCGGCATGCTGGAGACCGGGCTCGGCCGGGCCGCGAACGTGGCGCTGGCCGCGCTGCCGGGCTTCACGCTGCCCGGCGACACGTCGGGGTCGCGGCGCTACTACGCCACCGACATCACCGAGCCGTTCGAGCTGGCCGACGGCCACCTGGAGGTGCCGGTCAAGCCGGGCCTGGGCGTGGAGCCGATCCGCGAGGTGCTCGACGAGGTGACCACCGGCACGGAGTGGATCACTCTCTGAGCCCCGTGCGCCCCTTGAGCCGGGGCACCGCGGCCAGCAGGGTCCTGGTGTAGTCGTGCGCGGGCTCGCCGACGACCTGCTCGGCGGGCCCGACCTCGACGAGGCGGCCCCGGTGCATGACGGCCACCACGTCGGCCACGTACCTCACGACGGCCAGGTTGTGCGAGATGAACAGCATCGCCAGGCCCAGCTCGTCGCGGAGCCCGCGCACCAGGTTGAGCACCGCGCCCTGCACCGACACGTCGAGCGAGCTGGTGATCTCGTCGGCGACCAGCAGCCCGGGGTCGCCGCCC
Organism: Nonomuraea phyllanthi; assembly: GCF_006334985.2. Lineage (GTDB taxonomy): Bacteria > Actinomycetota > Actinomycetes > Streptosporangiales > Streptosporangiaceae > Nonomuraea > Nonomuraea phyllanthi. The sequence continues at coordinate 70,672 of NZ_VDLX02000005.1, read as the reverse complement.
AGGGCGCGGGCGATGGCGACGCGCTGCCGCTGCCCGCCCGACAGCTCGCGCGGGTAGCGGCCGGCGAACTCGACCGGCAGCTGCACGAGGCCGAGCAGCCGCTCCACCTCCTTGCGCCCGGCGCCCTCCGCGATGGTCTGGGCGACGGTCATGCGGGGGTTCAGCGACGCGTACGGGTCCTGGAAGACCATCTGGACCCGGCGCGCGCCCTCGACGGCGCCGGTGTGCGGGACGAGCCCGCAGACCGCCCTGGCCAGCGACGACTTGCCCGATCCCGACTCGCCGACGAGCCCGACGATCGTGCCGTCCGGGATCTCCAGCGTGACGTCGTCCACCGCGGTGAAGGCGCCGAAGCGCACGCTCAGGTTCCTGATGATCACGAGACCTCCCAGCAGGCGACCCGCTGGGCGGGGCCGTGCGCGACGAGTTCGGGGCGCTCGGCCGAGCACCGCTCGGAGGCCAGGGCGCATCGGGGCGCGAAGGCGCAGCCGGGGCCGACCTGCGCGGGGGCGGGCTGGACGCCGGGGATGCCGGCCAGCGGCCTGGACCGGTCGGTGTCCAGGTCGGGCAGCGAGGCGATGAGCGCCCTGGTGTAGGGGTGGGCGGCGCCCTCGGCGAGCCGGTCGGCGGGCAGCTCCTCCACGACGCGCCCGGCGTACATGACCACGACCCGGTCGCACAGCTCGCCCACGACGGCGATGTCGTGCGAGATGAACAGGCCGGCCGCGCCGCTGCCGTCCACGACCTCGCGCAGCAGCCGCAGGATCTGCCGCTGCACGGTCACGTCGAGTGCGGTGGTGGGCTCGTCGGCGACGATCAGGCGCGGCGTGCCCATGAGCCCCATGGCGATCACCGCGCGCTGCCGCATGCCGCCGGACAGCTCGTGCGGGTGCTGCCGGGACCGCGCTTCCGGGTCGGGCAGGTGGACCTGGCCCAGCCGGGCGACGGCGCGGCGGCGGGCCTCGGCCCGGCCCGTCCCTTCGTGCACGACGGCCACCTCGGCGAGCTGGCCGCCGACCTTGAGCGCCGGGTTGAGCGCGGCCAGCGGGTCCTGGAACACCATGGCGAGCGCGGTGCCGAGCTCCTTGCCGGTCATGGTGGCGACGTCCTGGCCGGCCAGGCGCAGCCGCGCGTACCCGACGGTCCCCGGGTAGGGCACGAGCCCGCCGATCGCGGCCGCCGTCAGGCTCTTGCCGCTGCCGGACTCCCCCACCAGGCCGACGATCTCGCCGGGCGCCACGCTCAGCGACAGCCCGCGCACCGGGGTGGCGCCGCCGGGGAAGGTCACGGTCAGGTCCTCGACCTCCAGCACCGCGCCGGCGTCGGGCTCGCCGGCGGCCTCGCCCGGCGGCGCGGCGGGCGGCCGGCGGACGGCCGGGGTGCGCGCGGCGGCCCTGGCCAGGGCGTCGCCGAGCAGGTTGAAGCCGATGCCGGCGAGCGCGATGGCGGCGGCCGGGCCGAGCGCCACCTCCGGCGTGACGTAGATCCGGGGGAAGCCGTCGAACAGCAGCCGCCCCCAGTCGAAGTCCGGCGGCTGCACGCCGAGCCCGAGGAACGACATCCCGGCCAGGCCGAGCAGCGCGCCGCCGAGCGACTGGGCGAGGTTGAGGATGAGCGGCTCGGCGATGTTGGGCAGCACGTGCCTGGTCAGGATGCGGCGGCGGGGCACACCGAGCATGCGGGCGGCGGCCACGTAGTCGGAGCCGGCGACGGTGGCGGCCAGCGTCTGGGTGAGCCGGGCGAAGCCGGGCGCGATGGCCGCGCCGATGCCGAGCACGGCGCCGCGCGCCCCGAGCCCGGCGACGACGGCCGTGAACATGGCCAGCAGCAGCCCGGGGAAGGCGACCAGGGCGTTGACCGTCCCGGTGACCAGCCGGGCGCCGCGCGCGGGCAGCACGGAGGGCAGCGTCCCGAGCACGACGCCGGCGAAGGCGCCGATGAGGGTGGCGGCGAGGGCCAGCAGGAGCGAGTAGCGGCCGGCGACCAGGACCCGGGCCAGCAGGTCGCGGCCCAGGTTGTCGGTGCCGAGCGGGTGCTCGGACGAGGCGCCCTGGAGGATGGCCGCGGCGTCGATGCGGTCGGCGGCGGCGCCCCAGACCATGGGGCCCACCACGGCCAGGACCGCCATCAGCCCCACGATCACGGCGCCCGCCACGGCAGGGGCGCTCCAGCGGACGGACTTCACGCGCGGTCCCGGGCGTCCGGACTGGGTCATGTGCGCTCTCTGATCTCGGAGGTGGGGTCGAGCGCGCCGAGCACGAGGTCGACGGCGAGGTTCACGACGAGGACGATCGCGCCGTAGACGAGGATCACGCCCTGGGCGACCGGGTAGTCCTTCTGCGTGATCGACTCGACGATCTTCATGCCGAGTCCCGGCCAGGCGAAGACGTACTCCACGAGCACGCCGCCGGCGATCAGCGAGGTCAGCAGCAGCCCGCCGACGGTCAGGGTGGCCGTGAGCGTGTTGGGCAGCACGTGCCGCAGGTGCAGCCGGGCACCCGGCAGGCGCTTGGCCCTGGCGAGGCGGACGTAGTCCTTGCCGAGCTCGCGCAGCGTCTCCACGCGGGAGATGCGGGCGATCATGGCGGCGGGACCGGCCGCCAGCGCCGCGACGGGCAGCACGTACGTGATCGGCCCGGCCCGGCCCGCGGGCGGGAACCAGCCGAGCCCGATGGCGAAGGCGGCCACCAGCGCGATGGCGTACAGGAACTCGGGCACGGCCACGGCGGTGCCGGTCGTGGCGCTGAAGGCCAGCTCGGTGCCGCGCCGCCGGCCGTTCTCGGTGCGGACGGCCGCCCACATGCCGAGCGGCACGGCCACCAGCAGGGCCGCGGCGGTGGCGAGCAGGGCGAGGGTGAGGGTGTTGGGCAGGCGGGTCAGGATGACCTCGCCGACCGGCTCGCCCGTGAGGAACGAGGTCCCGAAGTCGCCGGACAGCACGTGGGTGACGTAGGTGACCAGCTGCTCGGGCAGCGGCCGGTCCAGCCCGAGCGCCGCCGTACGGGCCTGCACCAGCTCGATGGGCGCGGCCGGGCCCAGGGAGGCGCGCACGGGGTCGCCGGGGATGAGGTGGATCATCGCGAACGAGGCGACCACCAGCACGGCCAGCGACACCACGAACCGCACGAGGCGCCGGACCCAGGCCCGCGCACGCATTCAGCCTCCCTCGGTGAGCCGGATCGTGGTGGGCGCGAACAGCCCGCCCCGCAGCTCGTACGTGGCGCCCTTGCCGGCCTGCAGCACGGTGTTCGCCACGACGGGCACCAGGTCGGCGTCCTCGAACAGCGCCGACTCGGCCTGCAGCCAGAGCGGGCAGCCCTGCTCCGAGGGCAGCTTGCCCGCCTTGGCGACGAGCGACTCGTACCGCTTGTTGTCCAGGTGCGCGAAGTTGGCGCCCTTCGGCGCGGCCGGGCCCGACAGGAAGCCGACGAGCTGGGTGGGCAGCGTGACCGTGATGGGCACCCAGGCGACGTCCCAGTCCTGGGTCGCGGTGAGCGACTCCGAGAGCTTGGTGTCGATCTGGCCGTTCAGCTTCACCTCGGCCCCGGCCTCGTGCCAGGCCTTGGCCAGGTACTCGGCGGCGGCCTGCACGCCGGCGCCCCTGGTGGTGGCGTACAGCAGGCGCAGCGTCAGCCGTTCCCCGTCCTTGACGCGGACGCCGTCGGCGCCCTTGCGCCAGCCCGCGGCGTCCAGCGCGGCGGCGGCGGCGGCCGCGTCGTAGGCGGGCACGTGGCCGGTGATGGTGTCGCCCGGGCAGGGAGCCGGATCGAGGACGAGACCGGTGGGCGGCTTACCGGTGCCGCTGGAGGCGATCCCGGCCAGCTCCTTGAGATCGACGGCCTGGGTGAGCGCCTTGCGCACGGCGGGGTCGTGGGCGGGCCTGTCGTCGCCCTGGTGGTAGAAGAACTGGCCGTTGCCCTGCGGGATCGCCTGCTTGACGATGCGGGGGTCGGCCTCCAGGCGGGAGCGGTCGGGGCCGACGAAGGAGCCGCCGTTGAGCGAGCCGGCCACGAGCAGGTTGGCGGCGGTCTGCTCGTTCGGCACGACCTTCAACACGACCGTCTCGGGCAGATCCTTGGCGGTGGAGCCCTCCGGGCCCCAGGTGTAGTCCCTGCGGACCTTGAAGGTGTAGTGGTCGCTCGGCGCCGCCTCCGTGAGCTGGTACGGGCCGCTGCCGGAGGTGGCGTGGGCCAGCAGCGAGCGGTCCTTGACGCCCTTGCCGCACACGATGAACAGGTCGCGGGTGGTCTCCAGGATGAAGCTGAACGGCTCGGGCATGGACAGCGTCACGGTGCCCGCCGCGTCGTCCGCCTCGGCCTTCATGCCGGTGGGCAGCAGGACGCCGTAGATGGGCGACTTGGTGGCGGGGTCGGCGATGTGGTTGACGTTCTCGGCGACGTCGGAGGGGGTCAGCGGGGAGCCGTCGGAGCAGGTGACGTTCTTGCGCAGGGTGAAGGTGACGTTGTCGGGCTCGACCGTCCACTTCTCGGCCAGCGCGGGCACGAGCTTGCCGTCGGCGCCGGTCGCGACCAGGGTGTCGTACGCGAAGGACAGCACGGTGTTGGTGACGCTCAGCACGCCCATGGCGGGGTCGAGCACGCCCGGGTCGGCCGAGATCGCGTAGGTGAAGGTGCCGCCGCCCGCGGCCTGCTCGTTCGTCGCGCCTCCGCACGCGGCGGCGAGCAGGGCGAGCGCGGTCAGAGCCGCCGCATGCTGTCTTCTCATGGGAACTCCAGGCGAGCGTGGGAGGTGAGCACCACCTTCGCCGCTGGCGCGGGCCGGTTCTTCGTGCATGGAGACGAAAAAGCCGGGGCGGCTCGTGCTAGCGGCCGAAGATCCGCATCTGGAGCATGACGGTGAGCCGGGCGTCGGGGTCGGCCAGATCGAGCCCGCTGATCTCGACGAGCCGCTTGAGGCGGTAGCGGAAGGTGTTGGCGTGCACGTGGACGCGGGCGGCGGCCAGGTTCACGTCGCCGAACGCGTCGAGGTAGGCCCGCAGGGTGGCGGCCAGCTCGGTGCCGTGCTCGGCGTCGTGGTCGAGCAGCCGCTGGTAGGGGCCGGTGGGCGCCTGCTCCTCCGCCGCCGCCACGTCGGCGACCTGGAGCAGCAGCGACTCGAAGTGCACGTCGGTGTAGCCGGCGGCCTGGCCGCTGATGCCGCGGGTGCGCAGCACGCGCAGGGCGCGGTCGGCGTCGGCCCTGGACCTCGCGACCTGGGCGAGGCTCGGCGCGAGGCGGCCGACGCCGATGTTGGCGGCGTGCCGGGGGCCGACCCTGGCCAGGAAGCTCTCGGCCACGCGCACCGCCCGCGCCTCCTCGTCGCCGCTGGAGTGCAGCGGCAGCACGGCGTACGCGACCGAGCCGACGAGCGCCGCCGCGGCCTTCGGGTGGATGGCGCCGACGTGCAGGGCGAGCGCGTCGCAGAAGCGCTGCCGGTCGCTCTCGCCCCGCGCGGGATCCGCGAACGGGGCGCCGGAGAGCTGGGCGGCCAGCACGCACAGCCGGGTGGTGGCGATGCCGAGCCGCCCGGCCGCCTCGGCCGCGTCCGCGCCGCCGGCCAGCACCGTGGACAGCAGGTCGGCGCGGAGCCGCCGCTGCGTGTCGGCGCCGGCCCGCTCGCGCAGCAGGCGCAGCGCCACGATCTTGGCGGCGTCGGCGAGCGCCCGCTCCCGCTGCGCGCTGAGCGGCTCGCGCACGGCCGCCCAGATGGAGCCGAGGATCTCGTCGCCCGAGCGCACCGCCACGGCGGCCCGGCTGATGAGCGTCTCGTCGTCGAAGTCGATGTGGATGGGCTCGCGGCTCTGGTAGAGCCGCTTGAAGACGCCCTGCTCGTCCTGGAGCCGCTGGTAGCGCTCGGGCACCTGGCGGCCGAGCACCGTCTCGATGCGGCCCTGGTCGGCCTCCTCCTGCCGCCCCGAGAAGGCCAGCACCCGCGAGGACCTGTCCTCGATCGTGACGGGCGCGTCGAGCAGCGCGCACACGGCGTTGGCCAGGGAGAACAGGTCGCCCTGCGGATCCTCCCCCGGCTCGGCCAGCTCGCCCTCGGCCAGCAGGGAGCGCAGCAGCGCCGCGACCTGCGACCAGGACGCGGCCCTGGTCAGGCCGAGCACGGCCACGCCGGTCTCCAGCACCGCGGCGCGCACCCGCTCGTCGACGTCCACGGGCAGCTTGACCACGACGCCGGCCGCGTGCGGCGCCTGCGCGAGCAGGGCGCAGATGTCGGCGGCGCCCTGCACGCCGACGCCGAGCAGGAGGGCGCCCGCCGGGATGATCAGCTCGTCGAGCGGGTCGTAGATGTGCACCCCGGTGACCTCGGCGTCGAGGTCACCGGGCGAGGCTGCCACGTCGAGGACCGTGGTGCCGAGGTCGTCGAGGATCCGCCCGAGACTGGTGCGCGGGCGGTTCCTCATCTGGTCACGATAGTCCACGGCGTCTGATCACAGCGTCTCATTACGGCGTCTCACTACTGCGTCTCATTACTGCGTCTCACTACTGGGGCGGTCAGACGCGCGGGACGGCCCGGCCGTTGTGCAGGTACGCGGCCCGGCCGTCGCGCATGACGAACGTGACCGTCTCGTGCCTGCCGTCCTGCGACTCTGTGGCGATGAACGTGTCACCGGCGAGCGGGACGTACCTGGCCGTCCTGGGGGCCACCCCCATGCCGGCCATGAGCTCGCCCGGCAGGAGCGCGATGTCCAGCCCGCCGCCGGCGGGGGTCACCTCGTAGGCCATCTGCGGCCCCTCGTACCGCCCGGCGTACGGCGAACCGTCCACGGAGCGCGGGTCGCCCGGCGGCACGGGCGGCGGCGGGACCGCGACGCCGGTGGCCTCCTCGATGACCGGCCGCACCACGTCGGCGAGGAGGCCGTCGAACGCGCCGCCGTTCGCGCTGATCGCGATGCCGAAGTCGTGCTCGGGCAGCATGTGCCAGTACGTGCTCTGCCCCGGCGTGCCGCCGTCGTGCCCGAACGCGCCCCAGTCGTGCAGGGTCACGCCCAGCCCCCAGCGCTCGCCTGGAGGCGGCCCCGGCACGTCCACCTGCGGCGTGAGCATGGCGGCCACGGACTCGGCAGACAGCAGCCGGGCGCCGCCGGGAGCGGCGCCGCCCGCGGCCAGCGCCCGCCCGAACGCGACCAGCTCGCGCGGCGCCAGGCACATGGTGGACCCGGCCGGGGCGTTCGAGCGGGGCATCTGCCACTGGCGGTAGACGTCGTTGCCCGGCCCGACGTGCCCCGCCGAGGCCCGGAACAGCACGGCCTCCTCCCCGAACAGCGCCGCCTGCGTGGCGCCGAGCGGGCCGAGCAGGCGATCGCGCATCGCCTGCTCCCAGGTGGTGCCGCGCAGCCGGGCGACGAGCGCGCCGAGCACGCAGAACCCGGCGTTGCAGTACGAGAACAGCGCGCCGGGCTCGTGCACCCGGGCGACGGTGCGCAGGTGCTCGACGTACCGGTCGAGGCAGCCGTCGCCGCGTCCGGTGTCCTCGAACACGTCGCCGTCGAACCCGCCGGTGTGCGTGAGCAGCTGCCGCACGGTGACCTCGCCGTACGCGAACCCGGGGAGGTGGTCGCCGACCGGCCGGTCCAGGCCGACCAGTCCGTCCTCCACGAGCTGCATGACCAGGGCGGCCGTCCACACCTTGGTGGTGGAGCCGACCTGGAACACGCTGTCCGGGGTCGTCTCCACCCCGGTCGCCCGGTTGACCACGCCGGTGGCGGCCTCGCGCAGCTCGCCGTCCGTCCACACGGCGATGGCCGCGCCGGGCACGCCGTGCCTGCGCGCCGCCTCGTCGAGCCGGTCCTTCAGGTCCATGCGGCCTCCTCCTCGTCGAGCCGGTCTTTCAGGTCCACGCCGGCTCCCCGTCCAGCCGGGTCCTCAGGTCCACGCCGGCTCCTCAGGCCGTCTTCGGGGTCGCGCGGGCGCCCAGGTGCACGTACGGGGAGCCGTCGGACAGCTCGTAGAACACGACGGCCGTCCCCTGGGGCTCGCCGTCCGGCCGCCAGATGAACGTGACGTCGTCCACCGGCTCCAGCGCGGCCTCGACCGGCTCCTCGTGCAGGGCGGCCAGCTCTCCCGTGGCCTCGTGCCGCAGCCACGCCCGCCCGTCGCGCAGCGACACCGTCAGCCGCGCCCCCGCCCGCTCGTAGACGCCGGCGTAGCGGGAGGCGTCCACCTCGACCGGGGTCTCGGGCGGGCCGAGCGGGGCCGGCACGGTGATCGCGTCGAGCTCGGCGAACAGCTCGGTGGCCACGGCGCGGGTGAAGGCGCCGCTGTGGCCGCCGTTCGCGGTCACGCAGGCGATGGTGCCGGTGTCCGGCACGGCCCAGAGCATGGCGTGCTGCCCGATGGTGTTGCCGCCGTGGGAGATGACGCGGTGCCCGTCCCACTCGTCCAGGATCCAGCCGATACCCCACTGCCGGCCCAGCGTGTACGGGTTCGGGATGTCGATCTGCGGCTCCCACATGGCCCGCGGGTCGTCGAGCAGCCCGCCCTCCAGGTGGGCGCGGGCGAAGGCCACCACGTCGGCCGGCCGGGCGCAGATCAGCCCGGCCGGGCCCGCCGAGCGCATGAGCCCCCACTGCGGAGCGGGCGCGCCCTCGATGTGGCCCATCGCGGCCCGGAACCGCAGCACGTCCTCGGGCAGCGTCCAGGTGTGGGTGAGGCCGAGCGGCTCGACGATGCCCTCCCTGAGCACGTCGTCCCACCGCTTGCCGGCCAGCCGCTCCAGCACCCGGCCGGCGATGATGAACCCGGAGTTGCAGTACGACTGGGTGACGCCCAGCGGGTGGTTCTGGGCCAGGTCGGCGCAGGCGGCCACGTACTTCTCCACGCAGTCGTCGCCACGGCCCGTCTCCAGGAACAGGTCGCCGTCGATGCCGCTGGTGTGGGAGAGCAGGTGCCTGATCGTGACGGTCTTGGTGACCTCGGGATCGGCCACCCTGAACTCCGGCAGCACCTCCGCCACCGGGGTGTCCAGCGTGAGTCGGCCCTTCTCGATCTGCTGCATGAGCAGGGTGGCCGTCCACACCTTGGTGATCGAGCCGATCTGGTAGAGCGCGTCCGCGGTCGCCTCGACACCGGTCGCGGCGTTGAGGGTGCCCGCGGCGAACTCGTGCAGCTCGCCCCGGTGCAGGTACGCCAGCGCCGAGCCCGGCACCTCGTACTCGGCGATCAGTTCGGGGAGTCGCCGATCCATTGCTCCAGCCACGCGATGATCCTTTCGTTGTAGTCGTGCCGGTGCGAGGGGCTGCCGTTCAGGATGAACAGGTGGCTCGCGCCGGGATAGCGCACCAGGCGCACGGGCACCCGCCGCTCGCGCAGCGCGGCGAACCACTGCTCGGCCTGGCCCACGGGACAGCGGTCGTCGTTCTCGCCGTGCAGGAGGAGGGTGGGCGTGGCGACCTCGCCGACGCCCTCCATCGGGGACTGCGCGGCCAGGTCGCCCTGGTTCTCGTACGTCTTCAGGAAGTAGCCCAGGTCCGAGGTGCCGGACACGCTGGTCAGGTCGCTCACGCAGCCGCCCGGGATCGCGGCCCTGAACCTGTCCGTCCTGGTCGTCAGCCAGCACGTCATGTAGCCGCCGTAGCTGTAGCCGGTCACCGCCAGCCGGTCCGGGTCGGCCGTGCCGTCCGCCACCAGCGCGTCCACCGCCGCCATGAAGTCCTGGGTGTCGGCCAGGCCCCACTTCCCGAGGGCGGCGGTGTAGAAGTCCTCGCCGTAGCCGTCGCTGGCGCGCGGGTTCAGGGCCAGCACGGTCCAGCCGCGGGCGGCGAGAACCTGGTGGTAGAGGTGGAAGCCGTCCAGCACGGGCGCCCAGGCGTTGTGCGGGCCGCCGTGGATGTCCAGCAGCAGCGGTCCCGCGCCGGCCGCCCCGGTATCGTCCCGCAGGACGAAGCCCTCGACCTGGGTGCCGTCGGGGGCGGTGAACGTGCGGCGGCCCGGCACGAACAGCTCGACGTCGCCGAGCGCGTAGTCCGTCAGCCGCAGCGGATCCGGCTTCCCCGGCTCCATGAGATAGACGTCTCCGGCGCTGTGGGGTGTCGCGGCCACGTACGCGATCCGTCCCGCCGCCGTACTCGCCCCCGCCACGCTCACCTCCTCCGGCACCAGCCGCTCGGCCGGGGCGCGGTAGAGGTGCGTGCAGCCGCGGTCGCGCACGCAGAACAGCAGGTCGTCACCGAGCAGCGCGGGCGTGGCGCCCGGGTAGCCGGGGTGGCCGGTCATGACGTTCCGGTCGAGCCCCGTCTCCACCTCGGCGAGGCCGCCGGGGCCCAGCTCGAACAGCCGCACATGGCCGACCGGCTCGCCCTTGAACCCCGCGACGACCAGCCGCTCCCCCAGCCACCACACCCCGCCGCAGATGATCTCCGGGCCGGTCAGCCGCTCCGGCGCCCCGCCCGCCGCCGGGACGGTGTGGACGGCGCCGCCCACCACGAGGTCGCGGTCGGGCTCCATGTCCGACACGAACGCCAGCCGCGAGCCGTCGGGGGACCACGCCGGGTCGCCCGCGTGGAAGTCGCCCCGCGTGACCTGGACCGTCTCGCCGGTCCGTACGTCCGTGACGAAGAGGTGGGTGGTCAGGCCGCGCAGCAGCCCGGCGCCGTCGGCCTTGTAGTCGAGACGGTCGGCGACGACGGGCGCATGCGGATCCAGCCCCCCGGCCTCGGGGATTCCGGGGGCTCCGGACGCTCCGGGACCGGCACTCGGAGACGTCGGGGAGCCGGCCTTCGGGGGCGCGACGGGAGCGGTGAAGGCGATGCGGGTCCCGTCCGGGGACCACACGGGCGCCCCCGCCCCCAGCGGCGCCGACGTGAGCGCCGACGGCTCCCCGCCGTCCATCGGCAGCAGGTGGATCTGCGGCGTGCCCTCCACGGGCCGCACGAACGCCAGCGTCAGCCCGTCCGGCGACCACCGTGCCGCGCTGCCGGCCGCCAGCCGCCGCGGCGACCCGCCCGGCTCGGCCAGCCAGACCTCCGTACGGTTCTCGTCGGCGTCCCGGTCGACGGTCGTCAGCGTGTACGCGACAGCGCCGCCGTCGGGACGTAAGTGCGGATCGGAGGGCACGGCGAAGCGGTAGAGATCATCCAGGGTGAGACGCGCCATACCGGCACCGTAAGCCACCCTCACCCGGCCCTCTTCGGTCGTCACGACGAACACGGCCCCTTCCGTTGTGCTCGCCACCAACACGGAGCCGCCCCGGCCGCCCTCGCAGGCGCGGACAAGGTCCCTACGCCCGAACGCCGGCCCGGCGGTGGTGTCCACGTGTCCGCATCTGGACACCCGATCCGGGCCAACCTGGAGGACGATCGGAACGTCCCACAGCGTCGCGTCCCGAGTCTCAGGAGCCGCTCCATGGGCTATCCGTCCCAGCCGCAAGACCCGTACGGCAGGCAACCCCCGCCCCACGGCTACAACGCCCAGCCACCCCAGTACGGATACCAGCCGCCCACCGGGCCGCCGCCTCCCCCGCGCCGCAACGTCACCCTGATCGTGCTGCTCGCGGTCGGCATTCCGCTGCTGCTCCTGGGCGGCTGCTCCGCGATCGTCCTGGTCCTGGCCGACGCCGGCAGGGACGCCGTCGTCACCGGGGCCGACTCGCCGAACCTGGTCCTCCCCACCCGCGAGCCCGCGTCGAGCGCCCAGCCCGCGGATGAGCCGACCACCCAGCCGTCCGACGGGCCGTCCGACGGGCCGTCCGACGAGCCGAGCGCCGAGCCGACCGGAAACCCGCCCGCGGAGCAGTCCGTCGCGGCGATCGGCGGCGCCATCACCCTCGAGGGCATGGATCCCGGCCTGAAGATGACCGTGACGGTGAACCGGCTGGTCGACCCCGCCCAGCCGGCCTCGGAGTATCTCAAGCCGAAGACCGGTAACAAGCTCGTCGCCGTGCAGGTCACGCTCGCCAACGCGGGCCGGGCCGTCTACAGCGACTCCCCGACGAACGGGGCCTGGCTGATCGACCGGGAGGGCCAGCAGTACCGCTCCACCGTCTTCGACGTGCGGGAAGGCCCGTCGTTCGGCGGGAGCGCGACGGTCAACACCGGGGACACCCGCAAGGGGATGATCGTGTTCGAGGTGCCGGAGTCGATGCGGCCGGCCAAGTTCCAGTTCGGCCTGAACAGCGGGTTCGCCGACCAGAAGGGCGAGTGGTCGCTTAGGTGACGCCGCGCGCTCAGACGCTCCTTGATCGTGGCATGGCGAACCTCTCCAGCAAGTGGAACACACGCAGCCGATTGATCCACAACGCAGCCCTTGAATCGCGAGTGGCCGGCCCGTGCCGCGGCAGGCGAAGCGCGGACGTCATGCCGGATGCACCGGCCACGGAACCACCACCGCCGCCTGAGGTGGCGGCGTTCTGAAGTCCGGGTTCGTACGGGCCGATCAGTGCCCCCGGTCAGTCACCCAGCATCTGGCCGGCGGGCTGGGGCTGCTGCCACACGTCACGGCCGTTGCCCCACAGCTCAGAGGCGTGGTACGCGAACCGATCGAACAGCTCGTCATCCTGGTACCGACGCAGGTGCGGCATCGGCGAATCATGACCGACGAACTTGGCCAGATGGGGCGTGACGAGCATCTCCGTGTCGAACCGGAACACGCTCATGACGATGTGCTCATCGCCGTACCGGATCTCGCTGTTGCGGCGGCGATCGGCAAGGCGGTCGGCGCGTCCCCGGCCGTACGTGCGCAGGGAAGCCGACCGGTGGTCGGCGTGTTCGTTGCCACCCGGCCGGCCTCGCTCGGCTCCTACGTGTGTGCCGTGAAGAAAGCGACAGCGCGGTCGACGGCGGGGGTCACGTAGCGGTCGTCGTCGTACAGCTCGATGTGGTCGGTGGTGTCGAGGAGGAGCAGTTCCTTGTGTCCTGGCAGCTTCTCGAAGGCGGCCTTGGCGTCTGTCACGGGGATCGCCTGGTCGCCGCGGCCGTGCACGATGAGCGTCGGCGCGCCGACGAGCGGCAAGTAGGCGTCGACGTCGAGGGTCAGTTCCTGGAGCACCGACAGCGCGGTGCACCGGTTCTCCCAGCCGGGACGGGCACCGCGTTCGGTGCCGTAGTACTCGAACGGTTCCTGGCCCGGGTTGCCGGCGGGCATGCCCTCGGGGTTGATGGCGGGCCAGTACTCGATCTCTCCCGTCTCGGCCTGCCGCTGCGCGATCTGCGCGAACGTGGTCATCAGCGCGGCGAAGTTCTGCGCGCCGAACCGGTCCCTGATCAGCTCCGGGTTGTTGTACGCGGCGGCGACGAGCGCCAGCGCCCTGACCCGCGGATCGAAGGCGGCCAGCTGGGTGGCGTAGATCCCGCCGAGGCAGACCCCGCACACCGTGATGCGTCCGGGGTCGATCTCGGGCCTGCCGGCGACGTAGCCGATCGCGGCGCGCAGGTCGGTGACCTTGGCGGTCGCGTCCTCGTGCTGGCGCGGGGTGCCCTCGCTGGCACCCCAGTTGCGGTGGTCGAAGGCCAGGGCGGCATACCCGCGTTCGGCGAACAGCGCCGCGTAGCCGCCGGTCACCTGCTCCTTGACGCCGGCGAACGGCCCGGTCAGCACGACGGCGGGGTGCGGCCCCTCGCCCTCGGGCAGGTACAGGGTGCCGGACAGCCGGGCGCCGTTGCTCGGGAAGGTCACGTCCACGGTGCTACTCCTCGCAGGTCGTGGCGGCCGGCCTGCCGGCGAACCGGTCCTGGATCCAGCCGAGAATGTCGGGCATCGCCCCGTCGTCGATGCCGGTTACTCCGTAGCCGGTGTCGTGGCCGAGGCCGGGGTAGGTGCGGTAGTCGACGGCGGAGCCGAGGCCGCACAGAGTGCTCGCGACCCGGTCGGTGACGGCGCGCGGGACGACGGTGTCGGCGTCGCCCTGCAGGAGCAGGACGGGACCGCCGACGGGCCGCTGGCCGGTGGTGTTGCGGGCCAGGTAACGGGCGAACGCGGGGTCGTCCGCGAAGTCCTGCCGTACGAGAGCCGTACCGGTCAGATCCTGGTAGCCGGTCAGCACCACGTTCAGGCAGCCTGAGGTGGTCAGCGGGAGGCGGCGTACCGCCTCGTCGGTGAGCAGCCGCTCCGGCCGGATCCGGTGATCGCTGTAGGAGGCACCCTGCGCGAGCAGGGCGACGAAGCCTCCGAGGTACGACGAGTCCGGCAACGCCTCGATCAGGGTGCGCAGGTCGGCGGCGGGCGAGGTGACGACGGCGCCGAGGTAGCCGGGTTCTCGATGGTGGGCGAGGCGTTCCGCCAGCCCCAGAGTGGCGCCGCCGCCCTGGGAGTGGCCCCACATCACCCAGCCGCGGGACAGTTCCAGGCCGAGGTGGCGGCTCGCGCGCAGCGCGTAGAGGAGGTCGTTGGCCTCGGCGGTCTTGTTCACCGCCTCCTGGCGGCCCGTGGTGCCCAGGCCCGCGTAGTCGGGCGCGACGACCGCGTACCCCTGCTCCACGAAGCGCGTCATCTGGTCGCCGTGGTAGAGGTCCTTCATCAGCGAGGGGGCGCAGTCGCGGGCGATGCCGCTGGTGCCGTGCGCGTCGACCACCACCGGCCAGCCGCCCGCGGGCGGGGTGCCCGGCGGCACCAGCACCACGCCGGAGGCGGCCACGTCGCGGCCCGAGGACGTGCGCGAGTGATACAGGATCCGGGTCGCCCGGCCGATCGTGTAGTCGGCGGGAGCGTGTCTGATCAGGGTTCCGGCGGGCGCCCACGGCAGCGGGTCCGGGGCGTCGTAGAAGGCGGTGCGGGGAAGCGCGTTCTGGCGTTGTTGCTGCCAGGCCGCTTCGAGCTGACAGGCCTGATCACAGTCGGTGTCGGCGGAGGCGGCTCCGGCCGCGGTGGTCGTGGCGATGGCTGCGAGAAGGGCGGCGAGGAGGTGCCGCAGTGGTAAGCGCATGCGGCGAACGTAAAAGCTGTTGTAATGATCTGTCAACGGTTCTGATTACAGCTATGGTTCTCTCCATGGGGCAGGGTGTCGGGCAGAGGATCCGCGAGCTGCGTACGGAGCTGAACCGGCCGCAGAGCGAGCTCGTCGTGCCCGGGTTGCTGTCGGCCAGCTACTTGTCGCTGATCGAATCGGGCAAGCGCCGCCCCTCGCCCGAGGTGCTGCGCCACCTCGCCGAGCGGCTCGGGAGCACCACCGAGTTCCTGGCCACCGGCGAACACCCGGTCTCCTGGTACGAGCTGGAGCGGCGGCTCACGTTCGCCGAGATGAAGGTTCTCAACGGGTCGGCCGAGGAGGCACTGGCCGACTTCGACGCGGTGCTGGCCGGCGGGCGGCGGCAGCTGCGGGACCGGGCGGCGCTGGGCCGGGCCAGGGCCCTGGAGTTGTGCGGCCGGAGTGACGAGGCGGCCGAGGAGTTCGAGGCGCTGTGGCGGCAGGCCGATCCCGGTACGACCATGTGGGCTGAACGGGCCACCGACGTGGTGCGCTGCGCCAGGGACAGCGACGACCTCGCCTACGCGATCGAGGTCGGTGAGCAGGCCATGTCCACCTTCGAGGCCCTCGACCTGGAGTGGGCCGACGCGTCGATCCGGCTCGGCGTGACCCTGGCGGACGCCTACCGCTGCCGTGGCGACGTCCGCCGGGCGCGCCGGCTGCTGGAGCGGCTGATGGAGCTCGCCGAGCGGCTCGACAGCCCCGTGGCACGCGGCTCGGCGTACTGGAACGCCGCCCTGGTCGCCTCGGACCAGCAGCGGCACGCCGACGCCGCCCTGCTGGCCGAGCGGGCGATGGCGCTGCTGGCAGAGACCGAATACGTCCGCAACGTCGCCACGCTCCGCTCCGTGTACGGCGAACTGCTCATCCCGTCCGACCCCGTCCGGGCACGGCGGATCCTTGGTGAGGCACGCGAGCGGCTGATCGCGATGGACGTACGCGGGGCGATCGGGGAGTGCGAGGACAGGCTCGCCCGGGCGGCGCTGCGACTGGGCGAGGTGGCCGACGCGCTGCGCTGGTCGGAGCTGGCCTGCGAGCGGCTTACGGGCACCGGCCACGCGACCTGGACGGCGCTCGCGTACGTCACCCGCGCCGAGATCGCGCACCTGCGCGGGGAGGACGCCGAGCTGGAGTCGGCCCTGGCCACGGTCGACCAGGTCCTGGAGCACCGGCCGGCGACGGCGGACACGGTCCGGGCATGGGGACGGGTGGCGGCCCTGCACGAGGAACGCGGCGACGCGGCCCGCGCCCTGCGCGCCTACCGCGACGCCCTCGCCGCCACCGGCACCCCACCCCCCGACCCGCTCCGCCCCTGACACCCGTCGCGGCCGGCAGGACGTGAAGGTCGTCGGCGTGCCGGTGGACGCGGACCTCAATCAGGTCGTTCGACAGATGCGCCAGGCACCCGATTTCCGCTTGGCTCGAGATGTTCGCAGAGTCTCGCGACGGCCGCGGAGTCTGGGGACGGTCGCGGAGTCTCGGGACGGTCGCGGAGTCTGGGGACGGTCGCGGAGTCTCGGGACGGTCGCGGAGTCTCGGGACGGTCGCAGAGTGAGGAGTCAGAGCATGTCGAAGGTCGTACTGGTGACCGGCGCCTCCACCGGAATCGGCCGGGCCACGGCCCTGCTGCTGGCCAGGGAGGGCTTCACCGTCTACGCGGGAGTCCGCAAGGACGCCGACGGCGAGGCTCTGGGCCCCACCGTGATCCCGATCAAACTGGACGTCACCGACACCGGAGCGATCGCGGAGGCCGCCGAGCGCATGGACAGGCTGGACGCCCTGGTGAACAACGCGGGAATCGGCGTGACAGGCCCGGTCGAGTCCGTACCGCTGGAGGCTCTTCGCCGGCAGTACGAGGTCAATGTCTTCGGCCAGATCGCCGTCACCCAGGCCATGCTCCCGAAGCTCCGCGCCACGCGCGGGCGGGTGATCACGATCGGGTCGGTGGGCAGTTGGATCACCTTGCCGTTCGGCGGCCCGCTCTGCTCCTCCAAGCACGCGATCCGCTCGCTCAACGACGCCCTGCGCATGGAGCTCAAACCCTGGGGGATGGAGGCGGTCCTCATCGAACCCGGCTCGGTGCACAGCTCCGCGGTCGACAAACTCGAAGCCGAGATCGAGCCGCGCCTGGCCGCCATCGGCCCGGAAGGCAGGGCTCTGTACGGCGAGGCGTACAGAACAATGACCAGGACCGCGCTCAAACGCGAGCGTGACGGCTCCGACCCGATCGTGGTCGCCCGCGCGGTCCTGCACGCCGTGACCGCGCCCAGGCCGCGCGTCCGCTATCCCGTGGGCAAGGAGTCGCGCATGATGAGCACTCTCGCCCGGCTGCTGCCCCAGCGCGCCCTGGATCGGCTGCGCCTGCGGGCACTGGGCCTCGCCAAGGGCAAACGATGAGAACGGACAGCCGCCCCTCAGCCGTTGAGGTCCAGCAGGAGCAGCTCTCTGCGCGAGGTGATGCCGAGCTTGGGGAAGGCCTTGTACAGGTGGTAGCCCACGGTCCGGTGGCTGAGGACCAGTTGCGCCGCGATGCTGCGGTTGCTCGCGCCTGTCGCGGCGAGCCGTACCACTTGCTGCTCCTGAGGAGTCAGCGCGCTGAGCAGGCCGCCCGGCGAGGCGGCGGCCGGCGGTGCCTCGCCGGTGGCGCGTAGCTCGACGCGGGCGCGTTGCGCCCATCGGGCCGCGCCGATGCGTTCGAACGTGCCGAGGGCCGACCGGAGCAGCGGGCGTGCCTCGGCTCGGTGCCTGGCTCTGCGCAGGCGTTCGCCGTACAGCAGCTCGGTTCTGGCCCGTTCGAAGGGCCGCCCGCCCAGTTTGTGTACGGCGACGGCCGCCGCGTAGTGCTCGGCGGCCTCATCGTGGTCGGGCGCCAGCAGGGCGCGGCAGCGCAGCGCCACCGCTCGCGCCCAGTGCCGGCCGTTGTTCTGCGCGTACGGGGCGAATCTGGCCAGTGACCGCTCCGCCTGCTCCGGGCGTTCCGCGGCGACGGCGGCTTCCACGTGGTCGGGCAGTGCCATGACGGCGATCGCCGTATACCAGCCGGGGCCGTTGACCACGCCCTCCAGCCGGTCGAGAGCCGCGTCGTAGTCGTGCGCTCCGAGGTCGAGCAGGCCGCCCGCGGCGCCGGCCCATGCCTCCGACGGCCGGTGCTGCCCGGCGGCGGGCAGACTGGTCTGCCTGAACAGGCGGTCGTACTCGTCCGCGTCGCCCGCGATGGCCGCCAGCCGCATCAGCACCCCCGCGACGTGCGCGTGCCGCAGGGTCTGCCCGGTGTCGGCGGCGATGCGCAGCGCCTCGCCGGCGGTGGCGTGCGCGACGTCGTGAGCGCCCAGGAACATCTCCGCGACCGCCTGGAGCTGCAGGACGAAGGGCAGCAAATCGATCATCCCGTGCTGCCGGCAGTCGTTCGCCAGGTGCTCGGTGAGCAGGCTGAGTGCCTCGTCGTCCCCGATGAACAGCGCGGTGTTGGCCGCCATCATGCGGGCCGGCGCCGATGTGCCGTTCCCGGAGATCTGGGCCACGAACGTACGCAGATGCGGCAGGCCATCGGCCATGTCGCCGCGCATGATGGCCTCGGCGCCCCTGGCCCACGACGCGACGAGCGCGCCGGGCGGGCCGAGCCCGTTCACTTCGGCGGAGATCTCCGCCAGGGTCGCGTGGTCGCCTCCGTAGAACGCGTCACGGCCCGCCTCCATGAGCGTGAGCGCGCGCTCGCGCGGGTCCCGCAGGTGGACAGCGCCGCGCACCCGGATACGGGCGGCCAGTCGCGGCGATCCGCGAGTGGATTCCACCGTCGCCTGCACGTGGGCGAGCGCTGCGAGGTCGGCGGGCACGGCGATGAGGTCCGCGGCACGCTCGGCCAGGTCCTGAGCCCGCTCCAGCGAACCCGCCGTGACCGCCTCCACCGCGGCCCCGACCAGCAGGTGCCCGCGCTGCCCGGGTTCGGGGGCCAGGTTGGCGGCGCGCTCATAAGCCGCGGCGGCGGACTCGTGGGCGCCCCGCCCCGCAGCCGCCTGCCCCGTCTTGTGCAGTTCCGCGGCGACGGACGCGTCGGCACCGGCGGCGGCCGCGGCCAGGTGCCATGATCTGCGGTCCGCGTCGGTGACGGCGTCGGCGAGCGCCCGGTGCACGGCGTGCCGTTCGCTGATGGCCGCGCCATGGTAGGCGGCCGCGCGGATCAGGGGATGGCCGAAGGTCACCGTCTCGCCCGAGATGGTGACGAGACGATCGTGTTCCGCCGGCGCCAGGCTTTCCGAACGCAGCCCGAGCCGTTCCATGGCGCGCAGAACCACGGACGGCTCGCCGGAGTCGTCGGCGGCGGCCACGAGCAGCGCCCGCCGTGCCCGCTCGGGAAGACGCTGGATCCGCCCGGAGTAGATGTCCCGAACGGTAGGGCTGACCGGCCCGGATCCCAGTGAGGCGGGCAGTTCTTTGAGCGCGAGCGGGTTGCCCTGAGCCCATTCGATGACGCGCTCGAGCTCGTCGGGCCGGAGCGCGTGGGCGGCCAGCAGAGCGGCCGCGTCCTCACGCCCAAGCGGTTCCGGTACGAGCTCAGGCAGCCCCCGGGCCGTGAACCCGGCCTCGCGCGCGGCGAAGACGACGGCGATGCCCTCCGCCCCGAGCCGACGCGCCGCGAACACCAGTGCCTGGGCCGAATCGACATCCAGCCACTGCGCGTCGTCGATCAGGATGAGCAGCGGGCCGTCGTTGCTCAGCTCGGTGAGCAACGAGAGCACGGCCAGCCCGACCAGGAACCGGTCGCGAGGCGGTGCCGTCCCCAGGCCGAGCGCCGTACGCAAGGCCTGCGCCTGCGGCTCCGGCAGGCCGTCGAGATGGTGCAGCTCCTGGCGCAGCAGCAGGTGCAGCGCCGCGAACGGCATCTCGGCCTCCGACTCCAGCCCGGTCCCCCGCATGACCCGCAGCGGATCCGCCGCACCGGCGGCGTAGTCGAGCAGGGCGGACTTGCCGATCCCCGCCTGGCCGCGGATGACCAGGACACCGCTGACACCGTCCCCGGCGTCCGCCAGGAGGCGGTCGATCGCGATTCGTTCCCTCTCCCGCCCGGCCAGCACACGCTCACCTTACGCCGCGGACGATCTCCGGGACGCGAGGCCCCATAGCAGATGATCTTCGCAGTCCACCTCAATGCTGACAAGAGGCCGGAATGCTTAAGGATCGACCGCCTTCCGGAGCCTTCCCTGTTGTCACAGGCCCAGCGCCCGGGCCGCTGCCCAGCTACGGGCCATCCCGAACTCGGCCACACCGCGTACCAGATCACGAAGGGTGTCATCGGTGGCGCCCGCAGACCTCGCCAGCGCGGCGTGCAGCCGCAGGGACTCGCCCAGCGTCTGGTAGCAGACATCCACGACCAGGCACGCGATCGCCCGTTCCCGGACACTGAGCCCAGGCCTGGCCCAGCGCTGGGCGAGCTGCTCTTCGCTGAACTCGGCCAGCCCCTGGTCCACAGCCGCCAGATCGTGTACGGCACGCGCCAGCTCCCCACGCAGCGGAGTGAGCTCGACGGGCTTGTCATCCCGCGCCTCCGGCAGGCCGAGCTCCGCCAGGCGCTGGAAGGCGGTGACCAGGATCGGATAACCCACGTACGGTGCGAGATGCCGGTAGAGCTCGCGGATCGCCTCGGGTTCGACCTGGTTGGACAGGGCCATCTGGACGTGCATGGCCAACGGGACGTCCAGATGCGGATGGCACAGATCAGCCGTCAGGCAGACGAACGCCTTCTCCCGCATGGTCAGATGCGCCAGCCCCCAAAGGTTGTGCCCGACGCCGGCGGCCAACTGTGCGAAGACGGGGTCAAGCCGGACAAGAGCTTCGGCACCGGCAAGCTGGGGCATCGGTGTTCTCCGATCAGGATGGGCTCGAGGTGGTGTGAGCGACATTACGTCCGGCGAGAGGCCGGCGAATCAGTCATTCGACCTGATGTGGCGTCGCCGATCTGGCGAGGCAGGGATTCGAGTCCGATCTGCTGAAATGCCCACCACCCCACCCGGCCAACCACGAGAGCGCGTGTTCGGGCTCGGTGTGAGTCCGAGCACGTCATCACTCGAATGGCCCCGCTGGAGTCCCCAGGCCGTAGACGCGGCGGGCGTTCGCCGAGCCCACCATGGTGGCCACCCGCATCGCCTGCGCCACCGACCACTCCCCCTCCGCCACGAACCCGCCCAGCACCCGCGCCATCGCGCGCCGCCACAGCAGCGCCCCCAGGTGGTGGAGCTCGGCGGGTCCGAACGCGTCGGAGGAGAAGAGGATCTTGGCGAACGGCGCCACCTCCAGGCTCTCGGCCACCACCGCCACGCTGCGCGCCCCCGTGTGGGTCACGGCCAGCCCCACGTCGAAGAAGACGTTCGGGTACGCCTGCGCCAGGAACCCCGCGTGCCGCTGGTACGGGTAGCAGTGCAGCAACAGCAGCGGCACCCCGGTCGGCTCGGCGCGTTCGACGAGCCCGCGCAGCAGCAGCGGGTCCGACCGGCGCAGGTCCAGGTCGGGGTCGCCGTACCCGATGTGGAACTGCAGGGGCAGCCCGCACTCCAGCCCCGTCCAGATGAGGTGCCGCAGCAGCACGGGGTCGGTCAGCCGGCCGCCTCCGGCGGACAGCCAGTGGCCGGCGGCCTCGGTGACCTCCTCGCGGGTGGGCGGCGCCGGGTCGAAGTCGAGGCCGTACCGGTAGGCGGCGATGGTCTTGAGGCCGCGCGCGGTGCGGGCGCGCTCCCACAGGGCCTCGGCGAACCGGCCGGCGAACGCGCCCGCCTCGCACCCGCCGGCGGCGACCCGCTCGGCGACGCTCTCCAGCCGCACGATCTCGTCGGCGGGCACGCCGGCGGCCTCGGCCATGCCGGACGGGCCGAGCAGTTCGTCCCCGCGGTGGCCGGTCTCGACGAGGAAGTGGCCGACGCCGCTCGCGGTCAGCAGCAGCCGGTTGGTCTCGGCGGCGCCGAGACGGGCCCGCCGGGCGAGGTACTCCTCCGGCGTGCAGTGCTCCTCGAGCCCGAGCACAGGTGCGCAGTGGCGCAGGATGGCGTAGCCCAGCTGGGAGTCGAACCGGGTCATCCACGCGGGCACCGGCCGGTCCGACTCGCTGATCAACTCCTCGAACGCCGTGCGCGACAGGTCGTGGGAGGTGGCGCCGTGCACGTGGTGGTCGACCAGCGCCATCTCCTCGATCGCGCGTACGAGGCCGCTGGGCACGAGGTCGAGCTCAATGGACATCGTTGACGTCTCCCGAGGTCAACGTAGGGAGGTACCCGCCGGGAAGGCGGTTTACGCACGCCGATGAAAAGTTGTGGCCATGCGTGACAAGAACGGCGAAAACTGTTTTAATCCGTGCCTAGGTCCCAATGTGACCGTTTTCCTCGAGCGGGAAAGGCGGGTCCGTGCGAGCACCAGGTGGCGAAGTTGTCATCACCGGCGGTCTCGGTTTCATCGGCTCTCATCTGGTGGACGCCTACCTCGCGGCGGGCCACCACGTACGGATCATCGACTCCAACGCCGGAGCGGTCATCGACGGCGAGGACTACGACGCCGACCCCCGCTGCACGGTCATCCGCGAGCGGGTGGAGGACCACCTGGCCGCCGGCGGCGACTTCGCGGGCGCGGACCGCGTCATCCACGCCGCCTCCTACGTCGGCCCGGCCAGCATCCTGTCGCGTTCGGGGCGATTAGGGCACGACATCATCGGCAGCACCGCGCCGGTCATCGAGGCGTGCGCGCGCGCCGGGGTGCCGCTGTGCATGTTCAGCTCAGCCGAGGTGTACGGGCGCAGCGGCGTGCTGGACGAGAAGGACGACATCGTCGTGCCGACCCAGTACAACACGCGCATCGAGTACGCCGTGGCCAAGACGCTGGCCGAGGCCATGGTCTGCAACAGCCGCCGGCAGGGGCTGCGCGGGATCGTCATCAGGCCGTTCAACGTGGCGGGCGCGCGGCAGTCGCGGGCGGGCGGGTTCGTCATGCCCACGTTCGTCCAGCAGGCGCTGGCGGGGCGGCCGATCACGGTGTTCGCGGGCGGGGAGCAGGTCAGGGCGTTCGTCGCGGCGAGCGACCTGACGACGTTCCTGCTCGACCACATGGACGCGGCGCTGGACGGCGACGACGTCATCATCAACGTCGGCAACCCGGCCAACGCCGTCACCATCGCCGACCTGGCCGCGCGGGTGAAGTCCCTGCTCGGCAGCGACTCCCCCATCGTCCGCGTCGATGGCAGGAGCGTGCACGGCCCCGACTACGCCGAGGCGGAGTCGTTCCACAAGATCCCGGCCCTCAGGACCGCCACCGACCTGGGCTGGCGGCCCCGCGTGACGCTCGACGAGCTGATCATGGCCACCGCCGACTACTACCGCGCCCGCGAGGACCGAAGGGCAGTGAATGCGCCGCTTTGACCGCGTCCTGGTGATCTCCCCTCACGCCGACGACGAGGTCCTGGGCTGTGCCGGCCTGCTGGCCGCGCAGGCAGAGGCGGGAGCCGAGGTGCACGTCCTGTATCTCGCGGTGGACGGCATGCGGCACTACGGGCTGGACGGCGCCACGACCTACCGGCAGCGGCTGCAGGAGATCGAGGCGGTCCGCGGCCTGCTCGGCTTCAGCTGCGAGATCGCGTACGGCGACCGCGGCATGACCGAGCGGCTCGACACGCTGCCGCGCCGGGAACTGGTGGACCTGTTCGAGCAGTCGCTGAACGACCGGCGGCCCGACCTGCTGCTGCTGCCCAGCTTCGCCGACTACGACCAGGACCACGTCGCCGTCTTCGACGCGGGGTTCGCCGCCGCCCGCCCGATCGGGCAGCAGTTCGGCAAGTGGCTGGTGCCGAACGTCTTCATGTACGAGATGTCGAAGATCCAGTGGGCTTCCGAGCCGATGCCCCGCTCCACCGCGTACTGCGACATCGGCGACCACATGGAACGCAAGCTCGCGGCGCTGCGGGCGTACAAGAGCCAGCACCGGCCCTCCCCCCACATCAGGAGCGAGGAGTCGGTGACGGCGCTGGCCACGTTGCGCGGCGCGGAGATCGGCGTAGCGTACGCCGAGGCGTTCGGGGTGCTGAGGGAGGTCCTTTGAAGACGTTCGCGTTCGCGACCGGGATGGAGTTCGCGGCTCCGGCGGTGGACGTGCTGGTGGCGCAGGGCACCGCCCCGTCGCTGCTGATCGGCTACCCGCCGAAGCTGCAGCACCGCTCCGGGTACGCGCCGCTGCGGGAGGTGTCCGAGAAGCACGGCATCCCGCTGCTGGAGACGGCCGACATCAACGACGGGCAGGCGTACGAGCTGGTCAAGGACATGGACCTGTTCGTCATCGCGGGATGGTCGCAGCTGGTGCGCGAGCCGCTGCTGTCGGCGTGCCCGCTCGGCTCGATCGGACTGCATCCCACCCGGCTGCCGGAGGGGCGGGGCCGCGCCGCGCTGCCGTGGACGATCATCAAGCGGCTGGAGACGAGCGCGGTCAGCCTGTTCTTCCTGGACGAGGGGGCCGACACGGGCGACCTCATCGCGCAGCGGGAGTTCACGATCAGCCGGCGCGACGACGTCACCGCCGTCTACCGCAAGGTCACCGAGATCAACGTGGACCTGCTGGCCACGTACATCCCGCTGCTGCTGCAGGGCCGCGTGGTGGCCCGCGCCCAGGGACCGGGCGGGTCGTGGTGGGAGAAGCGGCGGCCCGAGGACGGGCTGATCGACTGGGCGCGGCCCGCCCCCGAGCTCTACGACTGGGTGCGGGCGCTGGCCGCCCCCTATCCGGGGGCGTTCACGTCGCTGTCCGGGCGCCGGCTGTACGTCCACAGCGCCGACCTCATCGACCACGGCGGCGGGGAGCCCCCCGGAACCGTGCTCGCGCCCGTGTGGTCTACTGGGGTGGGCGGGGTGCTGGTGGCCTGCGGGTCCGGGCTGCTGGTGGTGCGAGAGGTGCAATGGGAGGGCGAGGAACGGCGGCGCGACGCCTTGGAGCTGGTGGAAGCGGGCGAGCTCGCGGCAGGCGCATGCCTGGGAACCTGACCGGGGCCGGGGCTCGGCTGTCCGGTGAGGTGCGCTCGATCGCGGCCGTACGCCTGAGCGGCGCCGTGATGGCCCACCCCAAGCGCAGGGAGGCCGCCGCGCGGCTGGCCGGCGACCTGTTCGACGTCGTCACCGATCCCGATCCGGGCGGGCGGCCCTCGGCGTTCCGCACGTCGCTGCTGGCCTGGTCGAGCATCCCCGACGAGTCCACCCACCACATCCTCCTGCACGACGACATGGTGCTGTCCAGCACGTTCTTCGAGCGGGCCGAGCGGGCCGCCCGCGCCATGCCGGAGGCCGCGCTCGCCCTGTTCGCGTTCTGGAACTCCCGCAACGGCGCCGCCGTGCGCCAGGGGGCCCTGGCCGGGGCGCGCTGGGTGGCGGGGGCCGGCGAGTACACGCCGGTGGCGGCGCTGTTGCTGCCCAAGCAGGTCGCCGAGGGGTACGTCGAGTGGGCGCGCGGTCGCGGCGACACCTGGCCCGACGACGTGCTCATGGGGCGATACCTGCGGCAGGCCGGGGTGCCGGTGTACGTGGCGGTGCCGAGCCTGGCCGAGCACGAAGACCTCGCGAGCCTGGTCGACAACGACTTCCAGGGGCTGCGCCGCTCGCCGTGCTTCTTCTCCGACGACCCGCTCGCCGACCAGGGCGAGGCGGGGGCGCCGCTCGACCTGCCGGTGATCCCGTTCTTCAAGCGGGGCGTCGCGCAGTGCGCCGTACGCGTGCCGGGCACGGACCGGTGGCGGGACCTGCGGTGCGAGGACTACCTGGCGGGCCTGGGGATCGACGCCGACGCGCTGCGGGCCAGGGCGGGCGCCGGGCGGCACTGGCCGTTGTGGCTCACCGCGTACACCATGGGGGTCGTGCACCGGGGCGAGCGCGGCGACGCGCGGGTGCTGGACGAGGCGCTGACCACGATGGGGCCGGGCGGGCTCTGCCACGAGCTGGGGTGGCGGGAGCTGGCCGGTCGGGTCGCGGAGCTGCGCGACGTGGCGCGGGCGGGCCTGGAGGCGGGCCTGGCCGAACGTTCCCCATACGCGCGGCCGCCCGGGGGTTCCGCGCCGCGACCCGTGGACGCCGGACCGGTGGCGGTGAGCGGTGCCGACACGTTCGTCCGCGAGCACCTCGCGAACGCGCTCGCCGACCGCGGCTTCCGCCTCACCGCGCCGGGCGGCGGCGACGTGCCGGCGGTGCACGTGTGCGCGCTCGGCTGGGCGCCGGACGCCGACCCCGAGGAAGAGGTACGCCTGGCGCGCGCGGCCTTCGCCGGCGGCTCCGGCGGGGTGCTGCTCAGCTCGTTCCACGTCTACCCGGAGCGCAAGTGGGTGGACGAGGAGACGCCCGTCAGCCCGGCCGCCGCCCCGACGGCGCGGGCGCTGCTCCGGGTGGAGGAGGCCGCCGCCGGGGCGGTGGTGCTGCGGCTCGGCGAGCCGTACGGGCCGGGCATGCCGCAGCGCGGGCCCGTCGCCGAACTGGTGCTGAGCTCGTCGCTCAACCGGCCCGCGCACGTCTCAGGCCCGCCCGTGCAGCTCGTCCACGTCCAGGACGTCGCCGGCGCGGTGCTGGCGGCGCTGGACCACGGGGCCGCCGGGCGCGTCTACAACGTCGCCAACCGCAAGCGGCTCCGGATGGGGGAGCTGGCGGACGCGGTGGGCAAGGCCGTCCGGCCGATGGCCTTCGAGGCCGCGGACGAGCCTCCGGGACCGCTGGTCAACGTCGAGCGGGCGGCGGCCGAGCTGGGGTGGCGGGCTGGGGTGCCGCTGGATTACGGGGTGCATACGGTCGCGCAGTGGCTCGCGTACGAGAGCGACCGGGCGTAGCGGCCACGGGTTCCCGTCGGCTCGAGGTCCCCCGAGGGGATCGGTGAACGTCATGCGGCCTCTGGGGCCTTCCACCCGGATCGGCCCATGGGGCCTTCCACGCGGATCCCGCCCATGGGACCTTCCACCTGGGTCGGCCGTGGGACGTCACGCGGGGGCTCAGGGGCCGCTCACAGGGAGCGCCAGCGGAGGAGGCCGTCGGGGCCGGCGCCGATGAGCCGTCCGCCGGTGGCGGCCAGCGCGGTGCAGCCCGCAGCGGGGCCCAGGTCGTTCCAAGGGGCCTCATGCCGCTCGGCGGTCCTGATCAGGATGCGGTCCGCGGCCATGGCGAACAGACGGCCGTTCATCGCGGTCAGACCGGCCGCCGGGGTGACCGGCGTGGCCGGGGTGACCGACGCGGCTGAGATAGTGACCGGCGTGGCCGGGGTGGGCGGGGCCGTCCCGGCGGCCGGGCCCACGCTCCGCCAGTCGTGCTCGTCGAGCCGCCGGATGGGCAGATGCCACAGCTCGCCGGCCGCGGTCACGGCGAACAGCCCCTCGTCCACGGCGGCCAGCCCGATGGTGCCGTCCGGAGCCCGGCTCACGTCCCGCCACGGCCGCGGCTGCTCGACGGGGTCGCGGTAGCGGATCGTGCCGTCGGGGGCGACGCCGTACAGGCCGGCCGGTGGCCCGCCGTGCGCCTCGCGGGGCGCGGCGAGGGCGAGCGCGTCCGTCTCGCCGATCGTCTGCCAGGGAAGGTTCTGGCCGGAGACGTCGCGCACGGCCAGCGTCCCGTCGGGGCACACGGCGTACAGGCGGCTCTCGCAGCACACCAACGCCCGCACCGCCCCACCCCGCCGCCGCCCACCCGCCGTCCTGTGAGCGGCCACATGGGACGCGCCGCCCCCCGCTCCCTGGCCCACCCCATCGGACCCGCCGTCCTCCGTCCCGCGCGCCGTCACATGAAGCCCGTCACTCTCGGCCCCCTGGCCCGCCCCATCTGAGGTGCCATCATCCCTCTCGTGGGCCGCCAGAGCCGGTGTGCCTTCCCTCGCCTTTCCAGGCGCCGCGTCGGCGAGGAGGTGTACGGCGGAGTCCGGCGCAAGGTGCGCGGCCGCCCGCGCGGGCGAAGCGGCCGGAGCAGACGCTGGGCGCCCCACCACATCAGACGTGCCACCATCCGCCGCCGGAGCCGCTGCGTCGGGTGTGCCCTCCTCCGGCCCATGGAGTGCCGCCTCCGGCGCTCCGCCCTTCACCGCCAGGGGTGCCACCTCCGGCGGGCGGCCCTCCGCCACCTGGGGCGTCGCAGTCGATGGGCCGCCCTCCGCCACCGGAGGTGCCGCTGCCGGTGCGCCGCCTTCCACCATCGGGGGTGCCGCTGCCGGTGGGTCAGGCTGGGTGGGGTGTGGGGTGGGGCCGATCGGGTCCCAGGTGGGGGTGGGGGGC
This sequence comes from Nonomuraea phyllanthi, assembly GCF_006334985.2. Classification (GTDB taxonomy): domain Bacteria; phylum Actinomycetota; class Actinomycetes; order Streptosporangiales; family Streptosporangiaceae; genus Nonomuraea; species Nonomuraea phyllanthi. The sequence continues at coordinate 42,522 of NZ_VDLX02000005.1, read as the reverse complement.
GGGTGGGAGAGGCGGTTGAGGACGTTGCGGGTGATGGTGGCCAGCACCGGGTCGTGGAGGGTGTTGCCCCAGTTGATGGTGCCCGCGTTGAAGACGGTGCCGGAGCCGAGCCGGTGGACGCCCATCGTGGCCGCCCCGCCCTTGCCGTAGCGGCGCCAGTGGGACAGGTCGGCGGTGGCGAGGACGACGAAGGACGGCGGGGTGCCGTCGCGGCCGGACGCCCTGGGCACGCCGGCCACCCACTCCAGGTCGGCGGCGTCCGTCTCGTAGCCGATGGCCCCGCGCCCGAACGTGTCGCCGTCCGCCAGCCCGGTGCCCTCGAAGACCCAGTGGTCGGTGAACCGGGCGGTGTAGGACTCCTGGGCCATGACGCGCGAGTCCACCCAGCAGCCGGCGCCGTTCCTGAACGACAGGCCGGTCAGCGTGTTCTCGGGGCGGTTGACGGGCTCGTTCGGCCACTCGACGGTGACGCGGCCGGGGTCGGTGGCGGCGAGGGGGTCGGTGGCGGCGTCGCGGTAGCAGACCATGGTACGCAGGTCGTCCTCGAAGCGGACCTGCCACCAGCAGGTGTTGCCGGAGAAGATGGCGATGTTCCCGCCGCGCCGGGCGAACTCCTCGGCCGCGTCGCGCATCTCCCACGACCAGTACTCGTCGTGGCCGTTGACGACCAGCAGGCGGTAGCGGGAGAGCAGGGGGAGGCCGCCGTGCAGGTCGAGGCCGGAGCAGTAGTCGACGGTGTAGCCGGCGGGGTCGAGCCAGCGCAACAGGCCGAGCTCCCACTCCTCGATCTGCGGTCCGGCGCCCGGCCGGTCGAAGGTGACCTTGACGGCCCGGTCGGGCTGCTCCGACTGGTAGAGGCCCTCGCCGGGGACGCCGGGCCGGTTGTACGCCTCCCATGTGGGGAACGGGATCGACACCAGGATGGGCGAAGCGGGCGCCGCCGCACGAACCACGAAATATGCCGAAAAATCGTGGTAAATGGCTCGGTAGAGGGAGCTGGGCCAGTCGGATCCTACCTTGAGCGTCCAGGCAGGGCCCGGCGCCGCCGCGTCCCGCAGCACCAGCCGCCCCGACGGCACGTCCTCCACCGCGATCGGCCCGCCCTCGCCGTCGAGCAGCCGGAAGCGCAGTGCCTCCCCCTGCGCGCAGGACGTCGCCTCGGCGTACAGGCTCATGCTCGCGCGGCTTCCAGGATCAGCCCCTCCAGGTCGAGCAGGTAGCGTTCGATGCCGGACGGCGGCAGCAGGGCGGTGTCGGCGTAGCAGGAGACCTCCATGCCGCCCGGCTCGCCGCCGACGTGCAGGCGGAAGTCGCAGATGTTGCGGTCCATCGCGTCGGTCCAGGCCACCTCCGTCTTCCCCTCGCCCGTGCCGTCCGTACGCGCCGCCGCCATCTCGATCTTCTCCCCGGGGGCGCCGTTCCTCCTCGCCGCCGGCTCGGTGCTCGCGCCGGCGGCGCCGTCCTCCTGGGCGAGCCGCTGGTCGTTGAAGCAGCCGAACGACCTGATCCCGGGACCGGCGCCGGTGACGGCCGCCTCCATCGCGTACGGGTCGTACTGCGCCTGCCGGTACGCCCGCATCGCCCTCCCCCACGCCTGGCGTACCAGCGCGTCGAAGGAAGGAGCGTCGAGGTCCAGCACCACCAGCGCCTCCTGCGAGATCGTGGCGACGGCGTCACGCCGGCCGGCCGCGAAGCGGTTGTTGACGATCACCCGCATGCCGCAGTGCCGCTGCCCGGTCAGCCCGCCGGCCAGCCGCATCGCCGCGGCCAGCAGCACGGTCGAGGAGCTGACGCGGTTGCGGGCGGCGACCGCCCGCGTGGCGGCGGCCAGGCCGGGCGAGCGCAGCGTGGCCTCCAGGAAGCGCGGCTCCTCAGGCGTGTGCGCGTACGGTGGCACGGGATCCATCCGGGCGTACTCCTCCAGCCACCACGCGATCGCCTCCTCCGAGACCCGCCGCCCGGCGTCCGAGTGCTGCCAGGCGGCCAGTTCGCGGGGGGTGGCGCCGTCCGGAGGCGGCAGGGTGTCGCGGAGCAGGAGCAGGCGGAAGTCCTTGACCAGGAGCTCGGCGGCGTGCCCGTCGGCGGCGAGGTGGCACAGGATGAGCACGATATGCCGGACATATCCCCCGTCCACCACGAACGCCACCCGCAGCGGCCACTCGTCCCAGTACGCGAACGGCTCCGCCGCCAGCCGCTCGCACACCTCCTCCACGGGCTCCGTGACCACCTCGTAGAGCGGCCGCACCACCGCCGAGACCTGCTGGAGCGGCGCGTCGCGGGGCCCGGTGAGCCGGGTGCGCAGGGACTCGTGCCTGGCGACCAGCCGCTCCAGTGCCAGGGCGGCGCGTTCGACGGTGACGGGGCGGCGCCTGGGGGCGGCGAAGGAGCGGACGATGGTGAGGTAGCGCTCCTGGGGCGCGGCGGCGACCACCGCCCGCCAGATGTCCTGCTGCCCCCACGTCAGCGGCCCGGCCGACGCTCCGGCCGACGGCCCTGTCGGCGGCCCTGTTGACGGCCCTGTTGACGGCCCGGCTGTTGGCCCGGTCAGCAACCCGGTCGGCGGCTGCTCCTCACAGGTCTCACCCATGGAGCCGTATGTAGTCCACCAGCGAGTCGAGGCTGTCGACGGCCGCCGGATCGAGCTCCACCCCGAACTCGGCGTCCACCGCGTCGATCAACCGCAGATAGGCCAGTGAGGTGACGCCGAGATCGCTCAGCCGGGCCTGCCCGGCCAGCACCTCGGCTGGATCGACCGCCCCGTCGGCGGCTTTGGCGATCATGTCGGCGAGCCGTTCGTGTAGCTCCCCATCCATCAGCACCTGGCGAACCCTCCCTTGTCGGGGAATCCGGGGCGAGTGTGTCACGCGCCGGCGGACGTCGGCAAGCGCCCGCGGGCAAGGGCTTGACGCGTATGTGCATTTTTTCTAGCGTCAAGCCGCACGGCGAAAATAATTCTGGGGGTGGTTCAGTCGGCCCTTCCAGTGCCCGATCTCCTGACGTCCCGAGCCGCCACCGACCCCGACCACGAGGCGCTGATCGTCGCCGGACAGGGCAGCCTGACCCTGGCCGAGTGGGACGAGCGCGCCACCTCCGTCGCCCGCGCGCTCCCCGGCCCCCTCGGCGGCGCCCGGATCGCGCTGGTCTTCGGCGCCCGCGACTGGCTGGACTACGCGGTGAGCTGGATGGCCGTGCTGAAGGCGGGCGGCGTGGCGGTGCCGCTGCCGGACCGGCTGGCGCCGCCGGAGCTGGCGTACATGATCGAGCACTGCGGGGCCGCGGCGGTGGTGCACGGCGGCGGCGGAACCGCGTTCCCGCACGAGGTCCCGCACAAGCTTCCGCCGCTCATCCCGTACGGCGAATTATCGGGAAAAAGCGGCACGGGCGAGCTGCCGGAGCTGGACCCGCTGGCGCTCGCCCAGATCCTCTACACCTCCGGCACGACCGGCCGCCCCAAGGCCGTCGCCGCCACCCACGCGAACCTGACCTCCCCGCCCGTCCACCCCAAGCGCCGCCCCTTCGCGCACTCCCGGCATCTGGTGCACGCCTTCCCCATCGGCACGAACGCCGGCCAGGTGATGCTGCTGCACGCGCTCACCGCCGCGCCGGCCGTGGTCACGCTCCCGCTGTTCACCCCGGCCCGCTTCGCCGCCCTGATCGAGGCGTACGCGGCCGGCACCGTCTTCGTCGTGCCCGCGATGGCCGCCGAGCTGCTGAGCGCCCGCGTGCACGAGCGCCACGACCTGTCCAGCGTGCTGCTGCTCGGCTCAGCCGCCGCCGCGCTGCCCCCGGCGGTGGCCGCCGGGCTGACGGGGGCGTTCCGCAACGCGACCGTCGCGAACTACTACACCTCCACCGAGGCGGCCCCGGCCCAGACCATCATGATCTACGACCCCGACCGCCCCGGCTCGCTGGGCCGCGCGGCGGGCGGCTCCGCGCTCAAGGTCGCCGGCGAGGACGGCGCTCCGGCCGGTCCCGGCCGGACCGGCGAGGTGTGGCTGCGGGCCGCGGCGCACCCCCGCACCTCCTACGGCGGGGACCGGGACGACGCCTTCCGGCGGGACGGCTGGGTGCGGATGGGCGACCTCGGCTACCTCGACGACGACGGCTACCTGTATCTCGTCGACCGCGACAGCGACGTGATCAAGTCGGGCGCGTTCAAGGTGTCGACCCTCCAGGTGGAGGCGGCGCTGCACGAGCACCCGGCCGTGGCGGACGCGGCGGTGTTCGGGGTGCCGCACCCGGTGATGGGCATGGCGGTGGCCGCCGCCGTGGTGGCAGGCGGGCCGCTGGCGCTCCGCGACGTGCGGGCCTTCCTCGCCCCCCGGCTGGCCGCCCACGAGCTCCCCACGGTGCTGCTCACCCTGGACGCCCTGCCCAGGAACGCCGCGGGCAAGGTCATCAAGCGCGAACTGCGCCGTATGGCAGAGGAGTGACGCATGGTCCTGGCTTCGCAGGCCCAGCACGGCATGTGGATCACCGAGATGATGCACGGCACCGGGACGACGTACCACATGCCGTTCGCCCTGTGGCTGGACGGGCCGCTGGACCGGGGGGCGATGCTCAAGGCGTGCGAGTCGGTGCTCGCCCGCCAGCCGGTGCTGGGGTGCGCTTTCGAGGACCGCGACGGCGAGCTGCACCTGGTGCCGGCCGCGGACCGGCCGCCCGTGGAGTTCACGCGGGCGCCGGACGCGGACGCGCTGCTCCGCGAGGAGATCGCCCGGCCGTTCGACCCGGGGCGGGGGCCGCTGGCGCGGTTCACGCTGGCGGAGGTGACGCCGTCGCGGCACCTGCTGCTGTTCGTGGGGCACCACCTGGTGTTCGACGGCATGTCGAAGGACCTGCTGGTGCGCGACCTGGCGGCGGCGTACTCGGGCCGGCCGCTGCCGCCGCTGCCCATGCCGTACGGGTCCGCCGCCGCGATCCCGCCCGAGGCCGCGGCGTACTGGCGGGAGCGCTGGCGCGACCTGACCGCGGTCGTGATCGGCGGCGAAGCGCGGACGGCGCGCACGGCGGGCCGCGGCGAGACGGTGCTGCTCGACCTGACGGACGCGATGTCCGGGTGGGAGCGCACCGGGGGCAGCCGGTTCGAGTGGTTCCTGACGGGCGTGCACGCCCTGCTCTTCGGGTACGGCAACGCCGAGGCGGCGGTCGCGATCGCCATGTCCACCAGGAGCCGGGAGACGCGGGACCACATCGGCCTGTTCGCCACCGAGCTGCCCGTCTACTCCGCGCCAGCGCCGGACACGACCCTGGCCGAGCTGGCCGGCGAGCTGCGGGCGCAGCTCCGGCAGCTCAACCGCATCCGCGACGTGCCCGCCGCCAGGGCCGCCGGCGGCATCCGGCCGCGGCCCGCGCTGGCGCCCGTGTCGATCAGCTTCCGGCGGCGCGCGGCCGACGTGGCCTTCCCCGGGCTGTCGGTGAGCGCCGAGTGGAAGATGTCCAACCACATGGTGCGGAACGTGCTGCACCTGCAGGCCGTGGACGGCGACGACGGGCTGCGGCTGACCCTGCACTACAGCCCCGACCTCATCGATCGGGAGCACGTGGCGGCGGCCGGCGAGCACCTGCGGGCGGTGCTGGCCTGCGATCCCGCGCTCCGGCTCGCCGACCTGCCCCTGCCCGCCGCCGCCAGGAACGCCGCGCCCGGAGCCGCGCCGCCGGTCGAGGCGCCCGTACCGCACGCGGACGCCGCGACGCTCGACGGCGAGCTGGTCGAGCAGATCCGGCACATCTGGATGGAGGTCCTGCGCATCGACGACATCTCCCCCGACGAGGACCTGTACGACCTCGGCGGCCACTCGCTGACCATCACCCAGATCAGCGCCAGGATCAGGAAACGGCTCGGCGTCGAGGTGCCGTTCGACGTGTTCCTGGAGGATCCCACGGTCGGCGGCGTGGCCGCGGCGGTCAGCGAGCTGCGCGCATGATCTCACTCGGCCAGGAGCGCCTCTGGTTCCTGCACCGGCTCGACCCCGCCGACCCCGCCTACCGGGTGGCCGTGGTGCGCCGGATCCGCGGCCCGCTCGACGCCGGCGCGCTGACCGGCGCGTTCGCCGACGTCGTGGCGCGGCACGAGCCGCTGCGCACCCGCTTCCCCGGACACGACGGCCGGCCGGTCGCCGTCGTCGACCCGCCGGGCCCCGTACCGGTCGAGCGGGTCGACCTGGACACGCCGGAGCAGGCCGCCCGGCTGCTGGAGGAGCGCGCGAACACCCCGTTCGAGCTGGGCTCCGCGCCGCCGCTGCGCGTCACGCTGGTCCGGCTGGGCCCCGCCGACCACGTGCTGTGCGTCGTGCTGCACCACATCATCGGCGACGGCTGGTCGCTGAACGTGCTCATGGACGACCTGGCCAGGTGCTACACCGCCCGGCTCGACGGCACGCGCGCCGACCTGCCGCCGCTGGCCACGACGTACGGCGAGTACGCCGACGCGCAGCGGGCCGCGGACGCCGACGTCGGCTACTGGACGGCCAGGCTGGACGGCGCCGCGCCGCTGGAGCTGCCGCTGGACCGGCCGCGCCCGGCCCGCCGGGGCAGCGCGGGCGCCGAGGTGTGGTTCGACCTCGACCCGGCCCTGGTCGGCGCGGTGCGGCGGCTGGCCAGGGCGGAGCGGTGCACGCCGTTCATGGTGCTGCTGGCCGCCTATCAGGCGCTGCTCGCCCGGCACACCGGGCAGGACGACATCGTGGCCGGCTCCCCCACGGCCGGGCGCGACCGGCCCGAGCTGGAGCCGATGGTCGGGATGTTCGCCTCCACGATGGTGCTCAGGGGCGACTTGTCGGGCGATCCCCCGTTCACCGAGCTGCTGAAGCGCACCCGCCGTACCGTGCTGGAGGCGATGGCGCACGGCGGGACGCCTGTCGAGCGGGTGCTGTCGGCGCTCGACATCGAACGCGACCTCAGCCGCACGCCGCTCTTCCAGACCATGTTCGGGCTGCACAACGCGGCGGTCGGGTACGGCGAGGCCACGACGTTCGCGGGGCTGGAGAGCGAGCCGTTCCCGCACGGCGCGCCGCCCGCCATGGTGGACCTCCGGGTGGACCTGTGGCCGGACGGTGAGCGGAACGGCGGCCTTCGCGGCGCGTTCGTCTACGCCGCCGAGCTGTTCTCGCCGGAGACGGTGGCGCGGTTCGCGGCGCGCTACCGCGCGTTGCTGGAGTGCGCCGTCCGCGATCCCGGCGCGCGGCTGTCCGAGCTGGAGCCGATGCCGGAGGACGAGCGTCGGCTGCTCGACTCGTGGAACGGCACCGCGCTGCAGGTGCCGTCCGGCACCGTCGTGGACCTGTTCCTGCGGCGGGCGGGCTCGCGGCCGGACGCCGTGGCGGTGGAGTGCGGCTCCGAGCGGCGCGCCTACGGCGAGGTGGCCGCGCGCGCCCGGCTCGTCGCCGGGGTGCTGGCGGCGCGCGGGGCCGGTCCCGGGTCGGTGGTCGCGGTGTGCGTGCCGCGCTCGGCCGACCTGCCGGGGACGCTGCTGGGCGTGCTGGCGGCCGGGGCCGCGTACCTGCCGGTGGACCCGGCGCTGCCGGGCGCGCGCGTCACGGCCATGCTCGACCAGGCGGGGGTACGGCTCGCGCTGGCCGGGCCGTCCGCCCCCTTGCCCGAGCACGTCGAACGGCTCGGCCCGGAGGCCCTCCACGCTGGGACGCCGCTTCCCGAGACGGCACTTCCAGAGACGGCGCTTCCCGGGGCGGCGCTTCCCGAGGCGGCCGGCGCGCCCGCCTACGTGCTGCACACCTCCGGCTCCACCGGCACGCCCAAGGGGGTGGCGGTGCCGCATGCGGCGCTCGTCAACCTGCTGGCCGGCATGGAGCACCTCCTCGGGTCGGGTCCGGAGGACGTGTGGCTGGGCAGCACGGCGCTGTCGTTCGACATCGCCGGGCTGGAGCTCTACCTGCCCCTGGTGACGGGCGGGCGGCTGGTGCTGGCCGACGACGCCACCGCGCGCGACGGAGTGGCGCTGGCCCGGCTGGTCGGCGCGGCCGGGGTCACGCACGTGCAGGCCACGCCGTCGGGGTGGAGCATGCTGCTGTCCGGCGGGCTGGACCCGTCCGGGCTGGTGGCCCTGGCGGGGGGCGAGGCGCTGCCGCTCGCGCTGGCCAGGCGGCTGCGCAGGCGGGTGGGGCGGCTGCTCAACATGTACGGGCCGACGGAGACGACGATCTGGTCGACCGCCTGGGAGGTGCCGCCGTCCCCCGACCGGGTGCTCATCGGGCGGCCGATCGCGAACACCACGGTCCGGGTGCTCGACCCGTGGGGCCGCCCCGCGCCGGTCGGCGTCCCCGGGGAGCTGGTCATCGGCGGGGCCGGGCTGGCGCTCGGCTACCTGCGCTCGCCGGGCGAGCCGCCGGAGCCGTTCCCCGGCGGGTGGTACCGGACGGGCGACCGGGTGCGCTGGCTCGGCGACGGCACGCTGGAGTTCCTGGGGCGGGGCGACGGGCAGGTCAAGGTGCGCGGGCACCGGGTGGAGCCCGGCGAGGTCGAGGCCACGCTCGAACGCCACCCGGAGGTGCGCCGGGCGGCCGTGATGGCGCGGGGCGGCGAGCTGGTGGCGTACGTGGTGCCCGCCTCCGCGGACGGCGCCCTGCCGGAGGACCTGCCGATGGACCTGCCGGAGGACCTGCTGGAGCGGGCCGCCGAGTGGCTGCCGCCGTACATGATCCCGTCGGTGGTGGTACCGCTGGCGGCGCTGCCGCTGACCCCGAACGGCAAGGTGGACCGCCGGGCGCTGCCCCGGCCGGAGCGCCCGGCGGCGGGCCGGGGCGGGGCGCCCGCCACCGCTCGCGAGCGGCAGGTGGCGCGGATCTTCGCCGAGGTGCTCGGCACCGGCGCGCTCGGCGCGGACGACGACTTCTTCGCCCTCGGCGGCCACTCGCTGCTGGCCACCCGGGTCATCGCCCGGCTGGCGGCGGCGGGGACGACGGCGCCGCTGCGGGAGCTGTTCACGCATCCGACGGTGGCCGGGTTCGCCGCGACGCTGGAGGACCTGGCGGGCGAGCAGGGCAGCCCGCTGGTGCCGCGCCCGGCCGGCACGCTGCCGCCGCTCTCCCCGGCGCAGGAACGCCTGTGGTTCCTGCACCGGCTGGACCCGTCCGACGCCTCGTACAACATGTACATCGTGCGCAGGCTCCACGGCCCGCTGGACGTGGCGGCGCTGGAGCGGGCGCTGACCGGGCTGGTGGCCAGGCACGAGTCGCTGCGGACCCGGTTCCCCGAGGTGGACGGGCGGCCGGTGGCGGTCGTCGAGCGCCCCGCGCCCGCCCGGATCGAGCGCCTGGACGCCCGCGACGAGGCGGAGGCCCGCGCCCTCGTCGCCGCCCGCACGAACGCCCCGCTCGACCTCGGCGCCGCGCCGCCGCTGCGCCTCACGCTCATCCGGCTCGGCCCGGACGACCACGTCCTCTGCGTCGTGCTGCACCACATCGTGGCCGACGGCTGGTCGATCACGGTGTTCCTGGACGACCTGGCCGCCCTGTACGGCTCGGCCGAGCTGCCGCCGCTGGCCGTGCAGCACGGGGACGTCGCCGGGTGGCGGCGGGAGCAGGACCGGAGCGCGGCGCTCGAGTACTGGCGGGCGCGGCTGGCCGACCCGCCCACGCTGGACCTGCACACGGACCGGCCGCACCGCCCTGGCCCGACGCGGGGCGACTTCCACGTGATGGAGGTGCCCGGCGAGCTGCTGGCGCAGCTGGAGGCGACGGCGCGCCGGCACCGGGTCACGCTGTTCATGGTGCTGCTGGCGGCGTACCAGATCCTGCTGTCCCGGCACACGGGACAGGAGGACATCCTGGTGGGGACGCCGACGGCGGGGCGGGACCGGGTGGAGCTGGAGCCGATCGTCGGCTACCTCAGCACCACGCTCGTGCTGCGCGGCGACCTGTCGGGCGACCCTGCGCTGGAGGACCTGCTGGCCAGGACGCGCGGGACGGTGCTGGAGGCGATGGCGCACCACGACGTGCCCTTCGAGCAACTGCTGGCCGAGCTGGACGTCGAGCGTGACCTGTCCAGGAAACCGATGTTCCAGACCCTGTTCACGCTGAACAGCCAGACCGCCACCGGCGAGCGCGACCGGCTCGGGGCTGCTCGGATGTCGTTCTTCGACGACGGGTTCCGGCAGGCCAAGTTCGACCTGACGGTGGAGGCGTGGCGCTCGCCGGGGCGGTTGCGGGTGGCGTTCGGGTACGACGCCGGGCTGTTCGACGCGGAGACGGTGGCGGAGCTGGCGGAGCGGTTCGCGGTGGTGCTGCGGGGGGTGGCCGACGAGGGGAACCGGCGGGTGCCGCTGTCGCGCCTGCCGCTGCTCACCCCGGCCGACCACTCCCGGATGGTGTCAGGTGAGCGGGCCGGCGGGTCGGCCGGTGATGTGCTGGACATGGTCGCCGAGTCGGTGGCCGCGCATCCCGGCGAGGTGGCCGTGCGGTGCGGTGCCGGGTCCGTGACGTACGCCGAGCTGGACCGGCGGGCGGCCCGGCTGGCCGCCGAGCTGGCCGAGCGGGGCGCGCGCGACGGCGACCTGGTCGGGCTCCGGATGGGCCGCTCGATCGACGCCGTGGTGGCCATGCTGGCCATCTGGCGGGCGGGCGCCGCCTACGTGCCGCTGGACCCGGAGTACCCGCCGGAACGCCTGCGCGCCCTGGCCGCCGGCACCTCGCTGACCGTCTCGGAAGGGCCCGCCATCACGGCCGGGACGCGACGGGAGCCGCTCCCCGGGCTGGCGTACGTGATCCACACGTCGGGTTCCACGGGCACCCCCAAGGGCGTCGCCGTCGAGCGCGCCGGGCTGGCCGGGCGGGTCCGGTGGATGCGCACCGCGTACGGCCTGCGCCCCGGTGACCGCGTCGTCCAGCTCGCCTCCCTGAGCTTCGACACGCACGCCGAGGAGATCTACCCCGCGCTGGCCGCCGGTGCCACGGTCGAGCTGCTGCCGGACGGCGGCGCGACCCTCCCGGACCTGCTGGCCCGCCGCCCCGACCTGACCGTGCTGGACCTGCCCACCGCCTACTTCCACCACCTCGTGGACCTGATCGACGAGATCGCCTGGCCGGAACGGCTGCGCCTGGTCATCCTGGGCGGCGAGCAGGTCCGCGCGGACGCGGTGGCGCGCTGGCGCGGCCGCTTCGGGGACCGGGTGCGCCTGCTCAACACGTACGGCCCCACGGAGACCACGATCATCGCCACGGCCGCCGAGCTGACGGACGCCGACCCGGCGGGCACCAATCCGACGGGCACCAATCCGACCGGGACCGAGCCGACGGGCGACGAGCCGACGGGCGGCGACGTGCGCCCTCCGATCGGCCGCCCGCTGCCCGGGACCCCGGTCAAGATCCTCGACCGGCACGGCGCGCCCACCCCGCCGGGAGCCCCCGGCGAGCTGTACATCGGCGGTCCCGGCGTGGCCCGCGGCTACCTCAACGCCTCCGACGCGCCCTTCGTCACACTCCCGGACGGTCGCTACTTCCGCACGGGCGACCGGGTGCGGTTGCGGCGGGACGGGCAGCTGGAGTTCCTGGGCCGGCTCGACTCCCAGGTGAAGGTGCGCGGCTTCCGGGTCGAGCCGGGCGAGGTCGAGCACTGCCTGCTCGCCCACCCCGGCGTGCGGGAGGCGGCCGTGCTCGCCAGGGACGGGGATCTGGTGGCCTACGTCGTGCCGCGCTCCCCCGACCTGGCGCCCACCGCCCTCGCGGCCCATGCGGGGCGGGTGCTGCCGCCGTACCTGGTGCCCGCGCACTGGGTGCTGCTCGACGCGCTGCCCCTCACCCGCAACGGCAAGCTGGACCGGGCCGCGCTGCCGCCCCCGGACGGCCCGGTGGGAGACGACGCCACCCCGCCCGGGACCGACGCCGAGGAACTGGTCGCCGACGTCTGGGCGGAGGTGCTCGGCGCGGACAAGATCGGCGCGTTCGACGACTTCTTCGCCCTCGGCGGCCACTCGCTGCTCGCCATCCGGGTGGCCGCGAGGCTGCGCGCGCTCGCGGGCGTGGACCTGCCGATCCGCACGCTCTTCGACCGCCGTACGGTCGCCTCCCTGGCGCAGGCCGTGGAGGAGGCGCTGGTGGCCGAGGTGGCGGGGCTCTCCGACGAGCAGGCCATGAGCCTCCTGCGGGGGGAGGATTCGTGACGGAGCTGAGCGAGGCACAGCGGGCGCTGCTGACCCAGCGGCTGCGCAGGCGCGACCGCCGGCACGGCGACCCGGCGCCCGCGATCCCGGCGCTGCCCGCCCACCAGGCGCCGCCCCTGTCGTACGCGCAGGAGCGGCTGTGGTTCATGGAGCAGTACGCCCCCGGCAACGCCGCCTATACGATCCCGCTGGTGCGGCGGGTGCGCGGGCCGCTCACGGCGGACGCCCTCAGGTCGGCGCTGCGCCGGGTGTGCGAGCGGCACCAGCCGCTGCGCACCCGCTTCCCCGAAGGCCCGGACGGGCAGCCGGACGTGCTGGTTTCGGACGAGGCCGAGGTGCCGCTCACAGTCGCCGAGGCGGGATCGGAGCAGGCGGCGCGGGAGCTGGTGGGGCCGTTCCTGGCCGAGCCGTTCGACCTGGCGTCGGGCCCCGTCATCAGGGCCCTGCTGGTACGGCTGGCGCCCGCCGACCACGTGCTGGCCCTGGCCGTGCACCACATCGCGGCCGACGGCTGGTCGGCGAACCTGCTGCTGCGCGAGCTGCTGGCGTTCTGCACCGGCGGGACGGCGCCCGCCCTGCCCGTGACGTACGGGGACTTCGCCGCCTGGCAGCGCGCCCGGCCCGGCGGCGACGTGGAGTTCTGGCGCGAGCGGCTGGCCGGGCTGGAGCCCCTGGAGCTGCCGGCCGACGCGCCCCGGCCGCCCGAGCTGACCTACGCGGGCGCCGCGCACCATTTCGCGATCGCCCCCGAGCTCGCCGCGCGGCTGGACCGGCTGGGACGCGAGCACGGCGCGACGCCGTACATGGTGCTGCTGGCCGCCTACGCGGTGCTGCTCGGCCGGTACGCCGGGCAGGACGACGTGGCGATCGGCTCGCCGGTGGCCGGGCGGTCGCTGCCCGAGCTGGACCACCTGATCGGGTGTTTCGTCAACATGCTGGCGATGCGGGTGGACCTGTCCGGGGATCCGTCGTTCGCGGAGCTGCTGTGCCGGGTGCGCGACCTCGCCACGGACGCGTACACGCACCAGGACGTGCCGTTCGAGCGGCTGGTGCAGGAGCTGAACGTGGCGCGGGAGCCGTCCAGGTCGCCGGTGTTCCAGGTCATCCTGGCCATGCAGTACTACGGCGGCGAGCCGGAGCCGGGGCCGCTGACGCTGGAGGGGTTCGAGCCGGGCGTGTGGGCGACCCGCTTCGACCTGGAGCTCTACGGCGGGGGCGGCGGGTCGTGCCTGTTCGTCTACAACACCGCGCTGTTCTCCGGCGAGCGGATCGCGCGCATGGCCGGGCATCTCGTCACGCTGCTGGAGGGCGTGGCGGCCGACCCGGCGGCGCCGGTGTCGCGGCTGGAGCTGCTGACGGCGGAGGAGCGGGAGCAGCGGCGCCGCTGGAACGACACCGCCGTCGACCTCGGCCCGCCCGGCCTGCTCCACGAGCCGGCCATGGCCGCCGCGCCGCCGGACGCCGTCGCCGTGCGCCACCCCGGCGGCGGGATCACGTACGGGGAGCTCCGCCGGCGGGCGCGGGCGCTGGCCGCCGAGCTGCGGGCGGCCGGGGCCGGGCCGGGGCGGCTGGTCGCGGTGGTGATGGAGCGGGGCTGGGAGCAGGCCGTCGCGGTGACGGCGATCAACCTGGCGGGGGCGGCGTACCTGCCGATCGAGGCCGACCTGCCGGAGCGGCGGCGCTTCGAGCTGATCGAGCGCGGCGGGTGCGCGATCGCCGTCGTCCAGCCCTGGCTGGAGCTGGCCTGGCCGGACGGCGTGACCCGCCTGACGGTCCCCGGCGGCGACGCGCCGGAGCCGGACTGCCCGGCCGGGCCTGACGACCTCGCGTACGTGATCTTCACGTCCGGCTCCACCGGCGCCCCCAAGGGCGTGATGATCGAGCACCGGGCCGCGCTCAACACCGTGCGCGACCTCAACCACCGCTTCGGCGTCGGCCCCGCCGACCGGTTCCTCGCCCTGTCGGCGCTCGGCTTCGACCTGTCCGTGTACGACGTGTACGGCGCCTTCGCCGCCGGGGCCACGCTCGTCATGGGCGACCCGGCGGGCGACAAGGACCCGGCCGCCTGGGCGCGCCTGGTGGAGCGGGAACGCGTCACCGTCTGGAACTCCGTACCGGCGCTCATGGAGCTCCTGGTGGACCACGCCGAGCACGAGGGCACCGACCTGCGCTCGCTGAGGCTGGTGCTGCTGTCGGGCGACTGGATCCCGCTCACGCTCCCCGGCCGCATCCGCGCCCTGGCGCCGGACGCGCGGGTCATCAGCCTGGGCGGCGCCACCGAGGGGTCCATCTGGTCCATCGCGTACCCCATCGGCGAGGTGGACCCGTCCTGGACCTCCATCCCGTACGGGCGGCCCCTGGCCAACCAGAGCTTCCACGTCCTCGGCCCGGGGCTGCGCGACATGCCGGTGGGCGTGCCCGGCGACCTGTACATCGGCGGCGCCGGCGTCGCCACCGGCTACTGGCGCGACCCCGAGCGCACCGCCGCCTCCTTCCTCACCCACCCGGTCACGGGCGAGCGCCTCTACCGCACCGGCGACCTCGGCCGGTACGGCGCCGACGGCGTCATCGAGTTCCTCGGCCGGGCCGACGCCCAGGTCAAGATCCGCGGCTACCGGATCGAGCTGGGCGAGATCGAGACCCACCTCGCCCGCCACCCCGACGTGGCCGAGTGCGTGGTCACCACCGACGGGACGGGCACGGGGACGCAGCTCGTCGCGTACGTCGTCACCTCGCGCCCCGACCCGGCGGGGCTGCGCGCCCACCTGGCCGAGACGCTGCCCGCGTACATGGTGCCCGCCAGGTTCGTCGCCCTCGACCGGCTCCCGCTCACGGCCAACGGCAAGGTGGACCGCCGCCGCCTGCCCGCCCCCACCGGCACACCCACTGGCACACCCGCTGGCGCCCCGGCCGGAACGAGCACCCCGCCCGGCACCGAGACCGAGCGGGTGGTGAGCGCCGTCTGGGCGGAGGTGCTGGACGGCGCCGAGTTCGGCGTCGACGACGACTTCTTCGAGCTCGGCGGCCACTCGCTGCTCGCCATCAAGGTCGTGGCCAAGCTGCGCAGGCGGCTCGCCTCGCCGGTCGCGGTGGTGGACCTGTTCAAGCACCCGACGGTGCGGGAGCTGGCCGCGTTCGCCGACGCCGGCGCCGCCGGGCCGCGCGGGCTGCTGCACGAGCTGACGCCGCGCAGGACCCGCACCGAGCTCACGTACGTGTGCGTCCCGTACGGCGGCGGCTCGGCCGTCGCCTACCAGCCGCTGGCAGACGCGCTGCCCGCCACGCACGCGCTGTGGGCGGTCGCCATCCCCGGCCACGACGTGGGGCTGGAGGAGGACCGGCTGCCGCTGGAGGAGGTGGCCGACCGGTGCGTGCGCGAGATCCTGGAGAAGGTACGCGGCCCGCTCGCGCTGTACGGGCACTGCGGGGTCGGGTCGGCCCTGACGGTCGCGATCGCGCGGCGGCTGGAGGAGGCCGGACGGCGGCTCGAAGCGGTCTACATCGGGGCGATCTTCCCGTTCGCCCGGCCGGGGAACCGGGCGCTGGCGGCGCTGTCCCGGCTGGCCCGGCGCGAATACCTGCGCGGCGACCGCAGCTACGCCAACTGGCTGACGTCCATGGGGCTCGACATGAGCGAGCTCGAACCGGGGCAGGCGCGGCACATCATCAGGAACATGCGCGAGGACACCGAGGCGGCCGAGGAGTACTTCACCGGCCTCTTCGACCGCGCCGTGACGCCGCTGCGGGCGCCGATCATCAGCGTGGCGGGCGAGCACGACCCGGCGACCGAGTACTTCGAGGAGCGCTACCGCGAGTGGCACTTCCTGAGCCCGACGGCGGCCGTGGTGGAGCTGGACGAGGCCGGGCACTTCTTCCTGAAGTACCGGGCGCGGGAGCTGGCCGAGATCGTCACCCGTGTCCACCCGGCCCTGGAACGGAACGCCCCCACGGCGGCGGAACCCCGGGCCTCGGAACCTTCGACCTCGGAACCTTCGACCTCGGAGGCTTCGACCTCGGGGGCTTCGACGGCAGCGGCCAACTGGCGGTTACGCGAGGTCTCCCACGCCGGCCGGCCCGCCCGGGGCCCGGCGCGGCAGGGACCCGGCGAGGGGCCGCAGCCGAGCATGCGGCGCTTCCTCGGCGTCGCCGCGGGCCAGCTCGTCTCGATCGTGGGCTCGGCGCTGACCGGCTTCGCCCTGCCCATCTGGATCTACCTCACCACCGGCTCGCTCGCCCAGTTCGCGCTGCTCGCCGTGCTGAACCTGGTGCCCGGCATGGTCGTCGCGCCGCTGGCGGGCGCCATCGTGGACCGCGGCGACCGCCGTAAGGTCATGCTCTACGGCGACTTCGGCGCGCTCGGCACACAACTGCTGCTCGGCGTGCTGCTGTGGACGGGCGAGCTGCGGACCTCGTACCTCTACCCGCTGCTCGTGCTGCTGTCGGTGGCGCTGACGTTCCAGCGCCTCGCCTACAGCTCAGCCGTGCCGCAGCTCGTCCCGAAGCGGCACCTCGGGCACGCCAACGGCATCGTCCAGATGGCCAACGGGGTCAGCCAGCTCATCGTGCCGCTGGCGGCGGCCGGGCTGCTGGCGGTCATCGGGCTGGAGGGCATCCTGGTCCTCGACGTGGCCAGTTACGTGTTCGCGATCGTGGTGACCCTGCTGGTGCGCTTCCCCGCGACGATGGCGTGGCGGCGCAAGGAGCCGGTCATGACGGAGCTGGTCGCCGGGTTCCGCTACTCGTGGGGGCGGCTCGATTTCCGCCGCATGCTGGTGTTCTTCGCGGTGCTGAACGTGTTCCTGTCGCCGCTCTTCCTGATGATCTCGCCGCTGGTGCTGTCGTTCGCGGGGCTGCAGGACGTGGGGCGGATCTCGTTCCTGTCCGGGCTCGGGGTGCTGGTCGGCGGCCTGGGGATGACGGTGTGGGGCGGGCCCGTGCACCGCCGGATGCGGGGCGTGCTCTGGTGCACGCTCGCGCTGGCCGGGTTCTGCCTGGTGACGGGGGTGCGGGCGGACCTCGTGGTGATCGGGGTCGGGGCGTTCGGCATGTCGCTGTGGGTGACGCTGCTCAACGGCATCTACGCCACGATCGTGCAGGTCAAGGTGCCGCAGCGCTTCCACGGGCGGGTGTTCGCGCTGAACACGCTGATCGCCTGGTCCACGCTGCCGGTGGGCTTCGGGCTGGTGGCGCCGTACGGGGCGGCCGTGCTCGACCCGCTGCTCACCCCGGACGGGCCGCTCGCCTCCACCGTGGGCGCGCTCATCGGGACCGGGGAGGGGCGGGGCGTGGGGCTCATGTACGTGGCGTTCGCGGTGGCGATGGCGGTGCTGGCGGTCGTGGCGCTGCGCTCGCGGCTGCCCGGGCTCGTGGACGGCGGCGCCGACGCCACCCCCGACGACCTCGTCGGCCTCCAGGCCCTCGAACAACGCCGCCTCTAGGGCTCGGACGTCTCCAGACGCTCGAACAAACGCCTGCCCCTAGGGTTCGGGCGTCTCCAGGGCCTCCTTGAGCGCCTGGAGGAACAGCACGGCGTCCCGCCCGTTGACCAGCCGGTGGTCGTAGGCCAGGCCGACGACCGCCACCGTGCGCTCGCCCTCCCGCTGCGGCGAGGTGAGCGCGACGGCGCACGCCTGCCCGGGGAAGACGATGGGGACGGCCATCACGATGTCGGGGTCGTGGTGCAGGGTGACGACGATGTTGCCGCCGTCGAGCTGCTCCTGCCGGAAGCCGCCGTGCTGCGCCAGCCTGCGGAACCCGGCCAGCTCCTTCGCGATCTCCGGCACGCTCTTGCGGTGCGCGTCCCTGACGACCGGCACGTACAGACCGCTGCCCAGGTCGATGGTGACGCCCACGTGCGGGCTGCCCGGCACCGCCGCGGTGCCCTCGCCGACGAGGGTGGCGAAGCAGAGCGGGAAGTCGGGGTGCAGGCGGGCCACGGCGGCGACGAGCAGGTCGGGCAGGCCGACGAGCGTGCGCAGGCGCTTGGTGAGGTCGCGGGCGGCCTTCGTGGCGCTGCCGACGTCGACCTTGATGGCGGCGTAGGCGGCGGGGATCGTCCGGTGGGACAGGCTCACGGTCCTGCCCACGGCCCGCTGGTTCGCACTGAGCGCCCGCGCACTCGAACCCCGCACCGCTCCACCGAGGTCATCGGTTTCGCCGGGGCCGGACGACCCTCCCCGATCCTCGGTGGGGCCGGACGGCTCTCCCGGGCCGACCGCCTCAGCGGGGCCGCCGGTACCGGCGCGCCCGGCGATGTCGGTGGTGGGCGCCGGCTGACGCGGCAACTGCGCGTCCGAGGCTACGAGGCGTTCGACGTCCGCGCGCCGCACGACCTTCACGGGCAGGGCGAGCACCCGCGCGGGGTCGATGCCGAGCTCGTCGATGAGCGCCTGCGCGGGCTCCGTGATGAGCGGCGCCCGCGCAGGAGCCGAAGGGGCCGGAGCAGGCATGTCTCCGACGGGAGCAGGCACGCCCTCGACCGGTGCGGGCAGGCTCTCCCTTGGGGCCGGCGCGGCGACGGGCGGGAAGCCGGGTGGCGGGGTCTCTGCGATGCGGGCGATCGGCTGGCCGGGCGCGCAGTCGGAGCCCGCCGGCAGCAGGTGCGTCAGGACGCCCTCGTACGCACTGACCAGCTCCTCCACCGTCTTGGACGTCTCCACCGACGCCACGACCTCATCCGCGCGCACCGCCGCCCCGTCGGCCACCAGCCATTCGAGCAGCACGTACGCCTCGTCGTTGGTGTTGAGCTTCGGCACCCGGATCTCAGCCATCAGAACCTCTCGAGGGGACCGGCGGCTTTAGCCGTCGGGGGAATCGGGAGCGGGAGGGCCGTCAAGGTTCGAGCGTGCCCTGACCTGCCAGGTCCGCGCATCACAGACGTCCTTCCGGGTTGTGTCGGTGCCGGCCGATACCGTGGTCGTCTCGTTACCGAACGTGGGAGGTGGGTGTGCGCAGGTCGTTCACGTTCCTGTTGCGCCCCACCAGCAGACAGGCCGCCGTGCTCGCGCAGTGTCTGGAGGACCACCGGCAGCTGTACAACGCCGCTCTGGAGCACCGCCGCACCGCCTACGCCAAGGCCGGTGTCACGATCCGCTACGGCGACCAGTCGGCGGAGCTGAAGGAGATCCGCAAGGCGGACCCTGGCGGTCAGGGCCGCTGGTCGGCAGGCTCCCAGCAGCAGACCCTGCGCCGTCTCGACAGGGCATTCGCGGCGTTCTTCCGCAGGGTGAAGGCGGGGCAGAAGCCGGGTTACCCGCGCTTCAGGGGCCGGGGCCGATTCGACACGGTCGAATGGCCTGCGATCAAGAACGGCGCAACCTGGGACTCCCAGCCACACGAACCGGCGACACGCGTTTACCTGCTCGGCATCGGGCATGTGCGGGTGCACCAGCACCGCGCCGTTAAGGGCCGGGTGAAGACGATCAGCGTCAAGCGGGAGGGCTCCCGCTGGTACGTGGTGTTGTCGTGCGAGGACGTCCCCGCGCAGACCCTGCCCGCGACCGGTGCGGTCGCCGGGATCGACATGGGCGTGGCGTCGCTGGTCACCACGAGCGACGGCGAGCACGTGGCCAACCCGCGTCACTTGGCAGCGACCGCTGACCGTCTCGCGGCGGCGCAGCAGGACCTGGCCTGCAAGAAGCGCGGCTCCAAGCGTCGCCGTAAGGCCGTCGCACGCGTGGCCGCGCTGCACGCCAAGGTGCGACGGCAGCGCCTGGACGGCGCGCACAAGGCCACCCTGCACCTGGTTCGCGAGTATGACGTGATCGTGCACGAGGCACTGAACGTCGCGGGCATGACCAGGCGCGCCACACCCAAGCCGGACGGCGACGACGGCTACCTGCCCAACCGGGGATCCGCGAAATCCGGGCTCAACCGAAGCATCCACGACGCGGGCTGGGGGGTGTTCTTGACGATCCTGTCGCACAAGGCTGAAAGCGCCGGTCGAGAGCTGATCGCAGTGAACCCTGCCAGCACCTCCCGCACCTGTGCCCGCTGCGGGCACTGCGCGAAGGACAACCGCCTCACCCAAGCCGAGTTCCGATGCATGGCGTGCGCCCACGCTGCGCACGCCGACGTGAACGCGGCCAAGAACATCCTGAGGGCAGGGCTTGCCCTTCGCCAGGCTGCGGAAGCGGCTTAGCGAGAAGCCGCTCCCTTCAAGGAGCGGAGGAGTCACCGAGCCCCTCCAGCACGGCGCGGCGGATCGTGGATTCCTGCACCAGCACCTCGCGTTCCAGGTGGGCGGCGGTGGGGATCACGCTGTCGGCGGAGTGGACCAGCTTGACGGGGCGGCGCAGCCGGCCCCAGAGGCGGGTGTGCAGGTCGGCGGCCACGTGGCCGCCCCAGGTGCCGCCTGCGCTGCCGTCCTCGGCCACGCACACCAGCGGCGCCCTCCCGAGGATGGGCAGCAGCGGCGAGGGGTCGAACGGGTAGAGGCGGGAGGGGACGAGCAGCACGCCCGCCAGGTCGTGGCCGAGCAGCAGCGCCCGCATGGCGGCCAGCGCCCGGTGGGCGAGCCCGCCCGGGACGATGAGCACGTAGTCGAGATCGCCGTCCGGGATCTCCAGGCCGCCCGGCCCGGCGTCACCGCGCGACATCCCCGAGCCGCCCGGGCCGCCCGGGTCGAGGCGGACGACGGCGACGTCGTCCACGAGGTCCCACCTGAACAGCTCGTCCACCTCGTACATGCGCCGCGTGTACAGCACCTTGTCCTCGAACAGCAGGCACGGCTCCCCCAGCGCCAGCATGCGGTCGAGGACGGCCCGGTTGTCGTGGAAGGGCGACATCTCGAACAGCGACAGGCCGGGGATGCCGATGAAGTGCTTCTGCGGGCTCTGGCTGTGGGTGGGCCCGTAGCCGCGGTGGCCGCCGGACGGGCAGCGGATCACGAGCGGCAGCGGCACCCTGGTGCCGTACATGGTGACGGATTTGGCGGCGAAGTTCAGGATCTGGTCGAAGGCGAGCGCCACGAAGTCGGCGAACATGATCTCGACGACCGCCTTGCCGCCCGCCAGCGCCAGCCCGGAGGCGGCGCCGACGACGGCGCCCTCGCTGAGCGGGGTGGTGAGCACGCGGTCGGGGAAGCGGGTCGACAGCCCTTTGGTGATCTTGAAGGCGCCGCCGTAGGGGTCGAGGAGGTCCTCGCCGAGGACGTACACGGAGGGGTCGTCCGCCAGGAGCCCGTGGAGGGCGCGGTTGAGGTTCTCGCCGACCCTCACGCGGCCGTCCAGACGGCCGGCGGGCGGGCGGCGACCTCGGCGGCGATGCGGTCGATCCGGGTGCGGGCCGCCTCCTCGATCGTGGCCGACTGTACGGGGTGGGCGGCCCGGTACGCGGCGTACCAGTCGGTGCGGGGAAAGTCCGGCGGGCGGGTGTCGTCGCCCTTGCTGTGGGGGCCGAGGCGGTGGGTGGCGAACTCCACCACCAGCGGGCCCGGGTCCGTCCTGACCCGTTCGACCAGCGGCGCCAGCCCGGCCCGGATCACCGGGATGTCGGGGACGCCGATCCGGTGGTGCTCGACGCCGAACGCCCGCGCCCGCCCTTCGATCGTGCCCGCCAGTTGCAACGCGGTCGGCGTGGACTGGGCGATGCCGTTGTGCTCGACCACGACCAGCAGCGGCAGCCGCCAGAGCGCGGCCAGGTTGAGCGCCTCGTACACCGCGCCCTCGCCCCACGTGCCGTCGCCGACGTAGGCGCAGGCCAGCGCCCCGGGCTCGTGCCGCTTGAGCCGCAACGCGACCCCGGCCGCCACGGGCAGGCTCTGGCCCTGCACGCCGGTGGACAGGTAGCGGTCGCGTTTGAGGTGCTGGCTGCCGCCCACGCCCTCGCACACGGCGCCCTTCCTGCCCATGATCTCGGCCAGCAGCCCCTCCGGGTCCTCGAACCTGGCCAGGTAGTGGCCGTGTCCCCGGTGGTTGCTGAACACCCAGTCGTCCTCGCGCAGCAGCGTCCGCAGGGCGACGGGGATGTACTCCTGGCCGAGGCAGGTGTGGGTGGTGCCGTTGAGCTCGCCCTGCTCGAAGAGCGCGAGCAGCTTCCGCTCGAAGCACCGGATCAGCAGTAACAGCGCCAGGTCGTCGTCAGAGAGTCTGTCCATTGGCCTCTCGAGCACCAGGAAAACCTCCTGAAAGGCTAACAACCGGCGCATTTCCCGTCCAGGCCCCTACTTCGACAGGTAGAGGGTCTTCCACGTGCCGGCGTACAGGCAGACGAGGGACGGCTTGCTGGACTTGGCCTCGGAGCAGACCTTGAGCTCCACCTGGTAGACGTTCTTGGCGGAGAACGAGAAGTGCTTCGGGGTGCGGTAGGTGCAGGTGCGGGCCCAGCGGTGGCGGAAGGGCAGCTCGTTCCCGGAGCGGTAGGTGATGCGGAAGACCGCCCAGCCGCAGGTGGAGGTGCGGCGCGTGCGGTCGTACACCTTGCCGGAGACCCGGACGACGTCGGCGGTGGGCAGGTCGGCGTGGTCCTCTCCCGTGGCCGTCAGGGTGCCGGCCGCCTGGGCGGCGCGCCCGGGCGCGTAGTACGGGCCCCACGTGGTGCGGGCGAACTCGGAGGAGGTGGCGGCCTGGGCGGCGGGGGCGACTGCGGCGAGGGCGCCGACGGTGGCGGCGATGGCGGCGGTCGTGGCGGCGAGAGTGCGGGAGATCGTCATCGGGGGGCCGTCCTTTCGTGGTGAGATGACGACAATGTGCGGCATACCGATTTCATCCGGCTTGCCGCCGGAGGGCCGCTGATTTCATCCCGCTTGCCGCCGTACGGCCGCCGCTTTCAGGACTCTTGCCGTCGGCCGCCGCCCGCGCCGCGACAGGCGGCGTGGGCGGCGGCCGTCCGGCGACCTCCAGAGGTGTGGGTCAGGCGGCGGCCCGGGCGGTCAGGGCCACGGCGGCCTGCCGCGTGACCCCGTTCACCGTGACGGCGACCGTCACCTGTCCCTTCCTCAGCGCCGTCAGCGTCCCCGTCTCGGGGTCGAGGACGGCCACGTGCCACGGCTTGGCCGTACGGCGGCTGCCGACGTGCAGGTTCGGCGAGCCGGACCAGGCGACCGAGACCGGGTAGGCCGCGGGCACCGTCCGGCCGGCCTGCTCGACCGACGCCTTCACCGTGCCGGGCGTCCCCACCTCGACCGTCGCCGGGGCGGTGAGTACGAGGTCGTCCACGTGCGGGCGGACCTGCGTGCCGATCCAGTCGGGCGCGTCGGCGAACCAGTTGCGCCGCACGTGCTCCGCCTCCGAGGCCGTCACCGGGTCCACGCCCCACAGCGACCAGCCGGTGAACCCGCCGTCGTCGGGTGAGGTGGCCGGGTTCTTGCCGGAGTTGCCGTTGATGAAGTACGGCACCGCGTCCACGTGCGAGGCGTGGAACGTCCCCACGTGCCCGCCGATGTAGGCGGCGCCCTTGCCGGTGGTGCGCTGGAAGTCGGCCAGCCAGCCCTCCACCAGCGCGGCCTCCTTGCGGTCGCCGAGCTGGCTGCCCTTGCCGGGCGTCGGGTCGCGCGGCGGGACGTGGAAGACGACCGCGACGGACCCGATCGACCGGTCCTCGGCGGCCTTGTCGAGCTCGGAGCGGAGCATGGCCACCTGGTCGTAGCCGCCGCCCCGCAGGTTCAGACGCGAGGTGTCCAGGGTGATGAAGCGGGTGCCGTTGTGGTCGAAGACGCCGTACGTGTCACCGAAGACGGCCTTGAAGTTGTCGATCTTGCCGCCCATGACCTCGTGGTTGCCCGGAATGTAGTGATATTCCAGGGTTCCGCCGAGCTCCTCGTCGAGGACCTTCTTGGCCAGCGCGAAGTCCTCGGGCGACGCCTCGTCCACCAGGTCGCCGTTGATCAGCAGGAAGTCCGGCTTGGCGGCCTTGATCTCGCGCAGCGTGCGGCGCGCGTTCTTGACGAGGTCGCTGTCCGGGTCCCTGGCCACGAACTGCGCGTCCGACATGACCGCGAACCGCCACGGCATCCGCGCCACGTCCGTCTTGACGACCGGGTCGGCGATCGTGGGCGTCTCGGGCGCGGAGACGGACGGCGGCACCTTGGCGACCAGCCCGTCGATGAGGATGTCGTCGGTGTACCGGGCGTCCGCCTTGGTCTCGGCCACGTAGAACCGCCGCAGCTTGAGCGGGTAGTTCACGCCGGGCGGCACGGTGAACTCGACGTGCTTCCAGCCGGTCCACGTCATGTACGGCCCGCGCAGGATCTGCGACTGGCCGAGCGCGTCGTAGAACTCCAGGCTGGGCCACTCGCCCTTGCCGGTCGAGTTGATCCACAGCCCGAACGCCTGCGGCTGCCCGTCGATCACGATCTGCTGCGGCGGGCTGGCGTACGCGGCCCGGGTCGCGGTGGAGCCGGTGAAGTCGTACGACAGCTTGAGCCCGCCGCCGCTCTGACCCGGCGCGGCCGACAGCGAGCCGGTGGCGCGGGCGGCGGCGAAGGTCCAGGAGGCCGCGTCCTCGAAGTCGGCGACCGGCTTGTCCTCGAACCCGACCGTCACCGGCACGGCGGTGCTGATCTTGCCCACCTTGGCGGTGATCAGGCCCGACCCGGTGTCCTTCCTGGCCTTGACGGAGAAGTAGCCCTGCTCGGCGGGGGTCACCTCGAACAGGCTCTTGTCGTAGTCGAGGCTGACGTCGGAGGGCTCGATGGGCGCGGAGTTGCCGTTGCGGTCGTAGCCGACCACGCCGAACGTGGCGCCGGGCTCGTCCGGGCCGCTCGCTCCCGCCAGGCCGAGCCGGTCGGCGGTGGCTCCGAGCCGCTGGAGCGGCTGGAGCACGGTCAGCTCGATGGTGCCCTTGGCCTTGCCGCGCGAGGCGGTGACAGTGGTCTGGCCGGGCACCAGCGCGTGGAAGACGCCGTCGCGGACGACGCCGTGCACCGCGGGCGTGGCGCGCCAGAGCGGGGAGCCCGCGGCGGGCCCGTACGTCTCGTCGTAGCCGGCGGCGGTCAGCCGCCTGCTGAGGCCGGGGAAGACCCGGTCGGGACGGCCGCCGGCGACGGGCCCGACGCCGGGCGCCCCCGCGGGGTCGCTCGCGGTCTCCAGCCAGAAGCCCTTGAGCTTGCCGCTGCCCTCGGGCGCGTAGAGCGCGAGACCGTTGGGGACGTGCCGCTCGCCACCGTCGGAGGGGCTGTTCTCCACCTGGACGCCGGCGGAGCCGGGCTCGCGGGCCAGCATCGTGGAGGAGCCGCCGCCGTCGAGGTTGAGCGCGTTGGCGGCGCCGAGGTCGACCATCATGGCGGCCAGTTCGTCGAGCGTCACGCCGCGGCTGTCGGCCTGGCGGCCGTCCACGGTCAGCAGGTACATCTTCCTGCCGTCGGCGGAGAAGCCGACGGCGGTGCGCGGGTGGGCGGAGGCGTCGGTGGAGTTCTGCGGGACGCCGTCCTTGACCAGCACCCAGTTGCCGCCGACGGCCGCCTTGACCTCGCTGCCGTCCGACGACTTGGGCTGGTAGCGCACGTCCACGCGGTCGCCGGCCTTGAGCGCGGACAGCGCGGCGGCCCCGGCGTCGCGGCCCAGCAGGATCGTCGTCCCGGCGGGGATCGGTCCAGAGCCCGCGGACGTGCGTACCTCGGAGACCACCCCGTCGGCCAGGACGACCTCGGTGACGGCGGTCGCGCCCGCGACGGCGCGCTCCCGCGTGTAGGAGCCCCACAGCGGCGTGAACAGCCCGACGCCGCCGCTCTGCACGATCTGGTTGAACTGGGTCAGCGCGATCGGCGACCCGCCGTCCGGCGTGGCGGTGCCCTCGAAGTACATCTTGAGCACGCGCCCGACGCCGTCGCCGGTGATCGCGACCGCGTTCTCGTGGCCCGCGACGGGCGACTGGATCAGCGAGCCGTCCTGCACGCCGATGCCCTGGGCGGCGCCGGAGTTGTTGATGTCGAAGAAGTCGCCGTTGACGGCCGCGACGGCGTGCGAGCGCGTGGCCGGCCCGGACAGCGGCTCGGTCCTGGACACCTCGCCGGAGAAGACGTAGTCGGCGCGGGCGGGGCCGAGCTCGGCGGTGATCGCGTCGGCGCGCAGCCAGCCGAGCTCGTCATAGGTGTCGAACGAGGTCAGGGAGATGCCCGGCGCGACCGGCCGGGTCTTCTTGGCGGTCTCCAGCTTCTGGCCGGCGTCGTGGGCGAGCAGCGTGGACGGCGGCGGGTAGGACGACGCCTTCGGCGCGTCCTCTGAGGGGGGTGCGGGATCGGCGTGCGCGGGCGCGGCGGCCAGGGCCAGGGGGGCTAACGCGAGCGCCGATGCTGTCAGGATTCTGAGGGACTGCACGACCGAACTCAATCGCCCGTGGATATAACTTTCAAGTCTTAGGCGTGAACTAAAAGAAAATTTCAGATCTTGCCGCCCCGACGCCCCCGCCCGCCGCGCCGCCTACGTCTCGCCGGCCAGCACGTCGCCGGCGCGGCCGCGCTCCTCCACCGGGCTCGCGGCGGGCTCCGGTGACCGCACGCCGGCGTGCAGCACCAGCGGCACGGCCAGCGCCACCACCATCGACAGCACGGCGGTGCCCGAGTCGTTCACCAGCATGCCGACCACGCCGCTGACCAGCGCTCCGACGAGCCCGGCCCGCAGCATGGGCGCCCGCGCGAACGCCCGCGGCACGATGCCCGCGCTGATCTGCCCGGGCCGCAGCACGGCGAAGACGAGGAAGGCCAGGCCGGCCAGGACGATCGGCATGAGGTTCGGCGAGAGCATGGTGTTGAGCATGGCGCCCAGCTTGCGCCCGATCATGGGCAGGAACGTCCCGTCGATCACCTGGCCCACGAACCGGCCCAGGTGCGTCTGCGACGCGGGCGGGCGCAGGTGGTCGAGCACCGCGATGACCGACACGGCCACGCCGCCCAGCACGCAGAACCCGGCCAGCTTCAGCACCGACACCCGCTTGCCCGCGACGAGCAGCGCCGTCACCGCGATGCCCGGCACGAACGCGATCACGCCGCCGAAGTCGCTGCCCACGCCGGGCCAGCCGGCCAGCAGCATCGTCGCCACGCCGAGCCCCGCCACCACGGCCACGGCCGCCGTCCTGCGGCCCGCCCGTACGAGGTGCTCGGCCGCCACCGCGGTGGCCATCAGCACGGCGGTGGCGAGCAGCGCGAACGGGATGTTCGCCAGCCCGTAGTAGCGCCCGCCGACCACGGCGGTGTAGCCCATCAGGCTGTCGAACTGCAGCGTCGTCCCCGTCAGCAGGTCGCCCACCAGCACGGCGCCGGTCGTCGCGGCCACGGCGGCGGGCGGCCCCAGCGGGTCGCGCCGCCACGGCCCCGCCAGCGCGAGCGCCGCGATGGCCGCCGTGCCCGCCAGCACCCCGCCGATCAGCGTCGCCACGGGGTACGGGCTGCGCTCCCACGGCAGCAGGTTGACCGCGTACGTCGAGACGGGGACGGCGGCCAGCACGATGGCGGCGGTGCCCACCAGCCCGAGCCGCCTGCGCCTGGACAGCAGGAAGTAGGCCAGCGCGTAGAAGGCGACCTGGACGACGGCGAAGGCGGTGAAGAACACGCCGGTCGTGCCGCGTACGGTCGTGCCCTTGAGGTCGTCCCTGCGCAGGTCATCAGAGGTGGTGGGGCCGCCGAGCCGCCACGGCACCCCGACCACGGTGGGCGGCGGCGCGATGCCGGCGGCGGCGAGCACGGTCGGCGTGATGTCGGGCAGGACGGTGATGTCGTCGCGCCTGGTGGAGTTGGCGCCCACGGACGGCCCCTCGACCGGCCCCTGGGCGCCCCCTGCGGCGCGTGCCCCGGTCGCGCCGGCGCGCTTCCACATCGCCACGCGCAGGTGCGGCACCGAGCCGTGGTCGCCGATGCCGGCCAGCAGGATCTCGGTGTCCGGGGGCAGCCGGTCCAGCGCCGCGCCGACCTGGGCGTCGGCCTCGCGCACCAGGGCGCGCCGCCGCTCCGGCGCGATCGGCTCGGCGTCCTGCGGCAGCCGGTCGTCCACCAGGTACGGCTTCACCAGCGCGTCCACGTCCATGGCCAGCACCCGGCAGCGCGACCAGTCGGCCAGCCCGTCGGGCGCGGGCGCGTACAGGTCCACCTTGCCGTCCTGGTCGGCCAGGGCCAGCGCGGCACCGCGCCCGACGGCGGCGGTGCACTGCCCGGCGGCGTGCACGGCGGTGCCGAGCGTGCCCGCGTAGGTGCCGTCACGCCGCTCCCGCAGCTCGCGCAGTTCGCCGACGACGGCCCCGCCGCCGCGCGCGACCGGCTCGGGCGGCAGCCCGCACCTGTGCCCGACGGCCGAGCGCACCCCGGCCGACACGGTCAGCCATCCGTCGTACGGGCAGGTCACGGTGCCGACGGCCTTCACCGACACGGATCCGAGCCCGCTCTCGCCCGCCAGCCGCCACAGGTGCGGGGTGTCGTCCGGGTCGAGGTCGTCCCAGAGCAGTCCCGGCACCCCGATGAACGCCACCCGCCCCGGCGGCGCCTTCGTGGCCGCTTCCGCCGCGTGCGCGGGCGGCACCGCCCACCACAGGGCGGACGACGCCAGCAGGAGGAGCAGCCATCTCACCGTCGGACCTCCTTGGGATGCTCGCGCAGGGAACGGCGGAAACCCTACCGTTCCGGGCGATCGGGCGGTGGGCTCCGCCGTCAAGATGCGGGGGCCGCACGCCGTGTCCACCGGCGTTCGCGCAGGCAGTCGCCTATGGTGGAGCCAAGATCACCGGGGGATCACCGGCTGACCGGGGCTCCCATCGTGACTTCCAGGAAGGGGTGCGCGGCGGCCGTGACCGGCGAGGCGAGGGCACACTGGATCGACCGTGACACGGTGGCCTGGCAGGTCGATCCGTCGTACCGGCACTGCCTGGCCTCCGGCTCGGGGGTCCTCCGGCTGGCTCCCGGCACGCTCAGCGACGGCCAGCGGCGCGCGTGGCCGCACCTGGCCTCGTACACCGCGCTGAAGGTCGACCCGCGTGACGCCGGCCTGGTGCGCGCGGCGCTGCGCGACCGCGTCGTGGCCGAGGCGCGCGACGCCTCCGGCGCCCTGGCGGCGGCGACCGGGGTGCAGATTCCCGGCGTGCTCGACGACCTCTACGCCGCGGCGGCCGGCGCCCGGCTCGGGCCGGCGGGCCGGATCTTCCCGAGGCTGTCGGTGTGGGCGCCCACCGCACGCACGGTCGAGCTGGCCCTGTACGGCCCGCGCGGCCGCACCGTCCACCCGATGCGCCGTGACGACGAGACGGGGATCTGGTCGGTGCGCGGGCTGCCCACCTGGTGGGGGCGGGAGTACACGTTCCTCGTCACGCACCTCTCCGGCACCCACGAGGTCACCGACCCGTACGGGCTGGACGTGACGCCGGACGGCGGGCACAGCCGGCTCGTCCGGCTGGACGGCTACGCGCACAAGCCGCCCGGCTGGGACCGCCTCGCCAAGCCCCCGGCCGTGCCGCAGCACCGGGCGTCGATCTACGAGCTGCACGTGCGCGACTTCTCCGCCTCCGACGAGAGCGTCCCGGCCGGGCTGCGCGGCACGTACGCGGCCTTCGGCGTCGACTCGGCCGGGACGCGCGAGCTGCGGTCGCTGGCGGCCGACGGGCTGACGCACGTGCACCTGCTGCCGGTGTTCGACTTCGCCACCGTCCCCGAGCGCGCCGCCGACCGGACCGAGCCGGACGGCGACCTCGCCGCGCTGCCGCCCGACTCGGAACTGCAGCAGGAGCTCGTGGCCCGCACCGCCGCGACCGACTCCTTCAACTGGGGCTACGACCCGCTGCACTACACCGTGCCCGAGGGCTCGTACGCGACCGAGCCGGGCGAGCGGATCAGGGAGTTCCGCGGCATGGTCGCCGCGCTCAACCGGGCCGGGCTGCGCGTGGTCATGGACGTGGTCTACAACCACACCCACTCCACCGCCGTGCTCGACCCGATCGTGCCCGGCTACTACCACCGGCTGCTGGAGGACGGCCGGGTGGCCGACTCCACCTGCTGCGCCAACACCGCGCCCGAGCACCTCATGATGGGCAGGCTCGTCGTCGACTCGGTCGTCACCTGGGCGCGGGAGTACAAGATCGACGGCTTCCGCTTCGACCTCATGGGCCACCACCCCAAGGCCAACCTTCTCGCCGTCCGCCGCGCCCTCGACGCGCTGACCGTGGCCAGGGACGGCGTGGACGGGAAGTCGATCATCCTGTACGGCGAAGGATGGAACTTCGGCGAGGTGGCCGATGGCGCCAGGTTCGAGCAGGCCACACAGGCCAACCTGGCCGGCACCGGCATCGGCACGTTCACCGACCGCCTGCGCGACGCGGTGCGCGGCGGCGCCCCGTTCGACGCCGACCCCCGCGTGCAGGGCTTCGGCTCGGGCCTCGCGGGCGCGCCCAACGGCTCCCCGGCCAACGGCCCGCCCGAGCAGCAGCGGGCCAGGCTGGCGCACTACGCCGACGTGATCAGGGTCGGGCTGACCGGGAGCCTGCGCGACTACGTGCTGCCCTGCGGCCGCAAGGGGTCGGAGGTCGACCACAACGGCTCCCCCACCGGCTACGCGGCCGAGCCTGGCGAGGCGGTGGCGTACGTGGACGCGCACGACAACGAGACGCTCTTCGACGCGCTGGCGTACAAGCTGCCGCAGGACACGCCGATGGCGGACCGGGTGCGGATGCAGGTGCTGTCGCTGGCCACGGTGCTGCTGGGGCAGGGGACGGCGTTCGTGCACGCGGGCAGCGAGCGGCTGCGGTCGAAGTCGCTCGACCGCAACTCCTACGACTCCGGCGACTGGTTCAACCGGCTGCTGTGGGACTGCGAGCGCGGCAACGGGTTCGGCGCGGGCCTGCCGCCCAGGGCCGACAACGAGGCCAGGTGGCCGTACGCGGCGCCGCTGCTCGCCGACCCGGCGCTGCGGCCTGACTGCGCGGCGATCCGCGCCTGCCGGGCCCGGTTCGGGGAGCTGCTGCGGATCAGGGCGTCCTCCCCGGCGTTCGCGCTGGGGTCGGCGGCGGAGGTGACGCGGCGGCTGTCGTTCCCCCCGTCGGCGGAGGGCGTGATCGCCATGCACGTGGACACGTCAGGGCTCGATCCGCGCTGGTCGTCGGTCACGGTCGTCTTCAACGCCACCCCGTACGCGCGTGCCCAGCCGATGGAGGCGCTGGCCGGCCGGGCGGTGGCGCCGCACCCCGTACAGGCGGCCTCCGGCGACCCCGTGGTGAGGGAGGCGGCGTTCGACCCGGCCACCGGCACGCTGACGGTGCCGGGGCGGACGGTGGCGGTCTTCGTCGATGTGATGGGATGGACACAGAGAGCAACCGGGGGTGAGGGTCGATGAACGGAGAGCTGTCGGGGTCCGGGGCGCTGATCACCGGTGGGAGCGGCGGCATCGGCCTGGCCACGGCGCGGGCGCTGGTGCGGCTCGGCGCCGAGGTCGTCCTGTCCGGCCGGAACGCGGGGCGCGGCGAGCAGGCCGTGGCCGAGCTGCGCGAGATCGGCGGCACCGCCCACTTCGCGGCGGCCGACCTGCGTGACCAGGAGTCCGCGCGCTCGCTGGCCCGCGCCGCGGCCGGCCTGCTCGGCCACGTGGACGTGCTCGTCAACAACGCCGGCGTCTACCCGTTCGGGCCCACGGACCGGATGAGCGAGAAGGACTTCGACTGGGTGTACGGGCTGAACGTCAAGGCCCCCTACTTCCTGGTCGCCGAGCTCGCCCCCGCCATGGCCGAACGGGGGCACGGTGTGATCGTCAACGTCACCACGATGGTGGCGGAGTTCGGCATGGCGGGCATGAGCCTGTACGGGTCGAGCAAGGCGGCCGTGGAGCTGCTGACCAAGGCGTGGGCGGCGGAGTTCGGCCCGCACGGCGTCCGCGTCAACGCCGTGCGCCCGGGGCCGATCCGCACCGAGGGGACCTCCGGCATGGGCGAGGACCTCGACCGGCTCGCGCAGGCCGCCCCCGCGGACCGTGCCGGGACGCCAGAGGAGGTCGCCGAGGCCATCGCGTTCCTCGCGTCGCCGCGCGCCGGCTTCGTCCAGGGGGCGACACTCGCGGTGGACGGCGGCCGCACGGCGGTCTGACCCGTCGGATGGACCTTGTCCGTGTACGGATCCGTCGTGCGGATATGAGTGCGGCGAGACGGGTAGAGAGAACATCAAGGACGGAAAAGGCACATCACTGGCGTTGGCGGTCACGACAGCGCAGACTGGGTAGACCGCGATCGCGTGGAGCAGTGGAGCACCCGTGGACAATCACCTTGATCACATGCCGGTCCTGTCCCGCGGCAGGCATCGCAACCCCAAACGCGGTGCCTGTTTCATGGAACTGGCCTCCTACCTGGCCGGGGAACGGTGGAGCGACCACCCGGCCTGCACCCATCCGTTGCTGGCCGCCCTCGCCCGCCTGGTGAACGACAACACCGGCGACGAAAGCCGCGCCCAGCTCGTCCGGCTGGTGCCGTCCATCATCGGGCTGGCCGGCGACGACCTGCGGGTGGACGCGCGCATCGCGCTGCGCTGCGCCACGACCGCCCTTCCGGTGGCTGCGGCCGAACGCCAGCTCGCCCTGGCCGTGTCGGTGCTGGCGGCCGAGGAGATGCTCGCCCGGCTCGACGGGGCGCCGCCCGGCCGGCTCGGGGAGCTGAGCCGCCAGGCGATGGAGGCGGTGCCGCACGCGGCCGAACAGGCCCGGCGCTTCAGCCGCGCGGCCAGGATCACCCAGAAGGGCTTCCGCCGGTACGCGGCGCCGAACGCGGTGCAGCTGTCGGTGGTGGGCATCGTCCAGGCGTGCATCCCGGACCCGGACGCGCTCCTGCGCCGGCTCCTGGAGGAGGCCATCGACGACTGCGCCGCCCTGATCCGCCCCGCTCCCGAGCCGACGACCGCCCCTACCCCGATCCACGCCTGACCGGCACCGTCGCCTCAGCCGCGCCGATCCATGAGAGACCGGCGCCGGCACGTCAGCCCTGCCGACCCACGACCGACCGGCACCAGCACTGAAGCCGCGCCGTTCCGCGACCGAGCGGCTCCGGCGCTGAGGGCGCGTGGTTCCGCGCCTCCACGGGCCCGCGGCCGATCCGGGCCTGGAGGCTCTCACGCGGCGCCCGCCCACCGGGCGCCGCCTGAGTTTCCCAGCAGTTCCGCGGGATCGAACGACACGGGGAAGGGCCTGCAGCGCCTGTCCTTCCCCTTCGGCGGCTAACCAGCCCCCCACCGGCGGAGCGCTCATGTCCCCGCCGTTTTCCATGGGTCGAGCCACGCATGCGCGCGCGCCTTCAAGCGACTATTTTGCGTTCACGTGATCACAGCGAGTGACGCGGCGCCATTACCGTCCGTTGACCCGGTCAGGCGCGGTTTCCGGAAACTCGTCGGCAGATGCCTTTCCGCAGGTCAGGTAAGCCTTTCCTGCGTTGCGGATCTTGGTGATATTTGTCTACATTTCGCAATATCGTGATCGGAGGTATTTCATGACTATTGAGCTGACACGACCCTATTCGCCGGAAAAGCACCACAGTCACCGCGATGTCACCGGTGGATGGTTGCGGCCGGCGGTGTTCGGGGCGATGGACGGGCTGGTGTCCAACTTCGCGTTGATCGCCGGAGTCGTGGGTGCCGCCGGGGCCGGGCGGGGGGCGGTGCTGGCCGGGTGCGCCGGGCTGGTCGCGGGGGCGTGCTCGATGGCGGCCGGCGAGTACACGTCGGTCAAGTCGCAGACCGAGCTGATGCGGGCGGAGATCGCCGTCGAGCGGCGGGAGCTGGCCCGCGACCCGGAGGGCGAGCGGGCCGAACTGGCGGCGCTGTACCGCTCCCGGGGGCTGGACGACGACCTCGCCCGGCAGGTGGCCGCGGGGCTGTCGGAGGATCCCGAGCAGGCGCTGCGGGTCCACGTACGGGAGGAGCTGGGTGTGGACCCCGACGACCTGCCCTCGCCCTACGTGGCCGCCGGCTCGTCGTTCTGCGCGTTCGCGGCCGGGGCGCTGGTGCCGCTGGTGCCGTTCCTGTTCGGGGCGTCGGGGCTGGTGGCGGCTCTGGTGGTGAGCGTGCTGGCGCTGTTCGGGTTCGGGGCGGTGGTGGCGCGGATGACCGCGCGGCCGTGGTGGCTGGGCGGCCTGCGACAACTCACGCTGGGCGCCGGGGCCGCTGCCGTGACGTTCGGCCTGGGGCATCTGCTGGGCGTGGCCGTCTCATGACGCGGCAGGGGATGACGGCTCATGACGCGGTGGCCGATGCGTCTCTCCTGACGCGATCGAATCTCCTGACGCGATCGGAGATGCCGTCTCTCGCATGACGCGGTCGGGATGCCGTCTGATGGCTGCTCAAGGGGCGTCACACACCCGCGGATGGCGCCGCTTGAGGGCGTCAGGGGCGGGTGGCGGCGGCCAGTTTGATGCCGAGGCCGATGAGGGCCGCGCCCGTCAAGCCGTCGACGACCCGGCGGACGGCCGGCCGGGCGAACACCTTGCGCAGCGTGCCCACCACGTTGGCCACCAGCAGGAACCACGCGACCGTCCCGGCCAGCGCGATCACCGACAGCACGAGCGTCTCCCCCGCCGACGCCCCCGAGCTGACGAACTGCGGCACCAGGGCCACGAAGAACAGCGCCGCCTTGGGGTTGAGCACGTTGGTGAGCAGGCCCTCCACGAACGCCGCCCCGGCGCCGCGGCGCGCCGGGCCGGCCGCGTCGAGGGCGAAGCCGCCACCCGTGCGCAGGGCGGAGATCAGGGCGCGGGCCCCGAGGTAGAACAGGTAGGCGGCGCCCACCACCTTCACCACGGTGAACGCCACCGCCGAGGCGGCCAGCACCGCCGCGATGCCGGTGGCGGCGGCCACCACCCAGACGAACACTCCGACGGCGGTGCCCGTCGCGGCGGACATGCCGTGCAGGCGCCCCGAGAGCGCGGAGCGGCGTACGACGACCGCGAAGTCGGGGCCGGGCGACATCGCCCCGAGCAGCACAATCCCGCCAAAAGCCGCAACCTGCGCCATAGAGCTCATGCGGGCCACCTTACAAGGACCCGGCCCTCCGGGATCAACGTCGACAGCTCCCACGTCCAGGTCGGCACGGTGATCATCTCGGCGGGGCGGTGAAGGGGCACGGGCGTGTCGAGGAGCGCGGAGTGCGGGGTCAGCCGCAGGCCGCCCTCGGGGATGACGACGCTCTCCAGCGGCGTGCGCAGGGTCGGGCCGTCGGGCTCGTCCAGCTCGCTGGGCACCCACGTGTCCTCCCCGTCGAAGGACGTGAACACGAGCGCCCCGCCGGGAGCGGCGCTCGAATGGCGCAGCGCCCCCGCCGGGAGCCACCCGTGCTGCCCCTGACGGTACGTGACGCCGGAGACGCACAGCTCGCCCTCCAGCAGCACGAACTCCTCCCCCGCCAGGTAGTGCCCGTGCTCGGCGCGGGCCCAGCCCGGCGGGAGACGGACGAGCCAGGCGGAGCCGTTCAGCCGCTGCCGGCGCACCGGGAGGTTGGTGCCGGGGAGCAGGAAGTCTCGGCCGGGCAGGTCCGCGGCGAGCAGGTCGACCAGCACGTCAGCGCCTGCGCGCCCATTTCCTGAGGATGGAGCGCACGGTCAGGAACAGCACGACGGCCACGATCTGGCCGCCGATGACGATGCGGTTGACGTCGACCGCCGGCCGCCACTGCACGTCGCCGTCCTTGAGCACGAACACGCCCGCCGGCGTGGCGCTGAGGCCGAAGCCCCCGCCGCTCCCCCCGCCTTCCTCGCCCTTCTCGCCCCGGCCCTGGCCGTGCCCTCCACCGCCGCCCTGGGCGACCCTGGCGACCGGGATGACGGTGATGTCGCCGTGGTGGATCGGCTCGCCGAAGACCCGGCGGACGGTCGCGGTGTCCTTCGCCTGCTCGACCAGCTGCATGATGTCCATTCCCCCATCATTCCCGTGGAAGGCCCGGACCGTCCTCTTTCAGTCGAACGTGGTGGAGATCTCGTGCCAGCCACCCGGCGCGATCTTCGCGGCCTGCTCGGGCCCCCAGGAGCCCCGCTCGTACGGCAGCGGCGCCTCGGGCACGTCGAGCACCCGCTGCACGATCCGCCACGACTCCTCCACCAGGTCGAACCGGGCGAACCGCCGCGGGTCGCCGCTGACGGCGTCGGACAGCACCCGCTCGTAGGCGGCCTCCATCGGCCCGAGCACCTTGGTGAAGTCGACGCTGATCGGCACCGGCCTGGTGTGCTGCTTGCCCGGCTCCTTGGCCAGCAGGTCGAAGGTGACCCCGGCGTCCGGCTGGAGCCGGAACCTGATGAGGTTGGGGCCGGGCGGCATGTCGCCACCGCGGAACATCGTCACCGGCGGCTTGCGCAGCTCGGCCACGACCTCCAGGTCGGTGGTCGGCAGCGCCTTGCCCGAGCGGATGCACCACGGCACTCCCGCCCAGCGCCAGTTGTCGACGTAGGCGCGCAGGGCCACGAACGTCTCGGTCGTGGAGCCGGGGCGCACGCCGTGGGTGTCGAGGTAGCCGGAGTACTGGCCGCGTACGGTGTCGGACGGGTCGATGGCCTGGACGGCGCGCAGCACCCGCCACTTCTCGTCGAGCTGGGCGCGGGCGTCGGTGGACGGCGGCGCGTCCATGGCGAGGATGGCCAGCAGTTGCAGCAGGTGATTCTGCACCACGTCGCGGATGACGCCGTTGGCGTCGTAGAAGGCGCCGCGGTCGCGCACGTCGAAGTCCTCGGCCATGGTGATCTGGACGCTGCGGATGTGGCTGCGGTTCCAGATCGGCTCGAGCAGGGTGTTGGCGAACCTGAAGACCATGAGGTCCTCGACCGGCTCCTTGCCCAGGAAGTGGTCGACGCGCCGCAGGTGGTCCTCGTCGAAGTGCTTGAGCAGCTCGTCGTTGAGCGCGCGGGCGGAGTCGAGGTCGTGGCCGAACGGCTTCTCCACGACGAGCCTGGCGTCGTGGTTGAGGCCCACTCCTGCCAGGCCCTCGGCGACCGCGGCGAACAGCGACGGCGGGACGGCGAGGTAGTGGACGACGAAGCCCTTGCCGGCCACCTCGTCGCGGAGCCTGGCGAACGTCTCGGGGTCGCGGTAGTCGCCCGACACCAGGCGCAGGTTGCCTGCCAGCTTGTCGAACGCCGCGTCGCGCACGCCGCCCACGGCCTCGCGGGTGTGCTCGCGCAGGCCGTCGAGGCCCATGTCGGTCTTGGCGACGCCGATGATGGGCACGTCGAGGCGGCCGTCCGCGGTCAGGCGGTAGAGGGCGGGCAGGACCAGCTTGCGCGCGAGGTCGCCGGTGATGCCGAACAGCACCAGCGCCCCGGCCCGCTCGGCCCCCCGCCGATGCGCCCCGCCCCCGTGGGCGTGGCCGCCGGTGGTGGTGTGGCCGCCCTCAGGCGTCTGGCCGCTCCTCGATGCGTGTGCCATGTCAGACCCGCCTCCCGCGCAGCTCGCGGTAGCGCCGCACGAGGTGCTCGGTGGACACGTCGGGGAACGCGGTGGGCGGATCTTCGGAGATGAGCGCGGGAGCCAGGTCGAGCGCCATCTTCTTGCCCAGCTCGACGCCCCACTGGTCGAACGAGTCGATGCCCCAGACGGTGCCCTCGACGAACACGATGTGCTCGTAGAGGGCGACGAGCTGCCCGAGCGTCGAGGGGGTCAGCTTGGGGACGAGGATCGTGGAGGTGGGCCGGTTTCCCGGCATCACCTTGTGGGGGACGATGTCGGCCGGGGTGCCCTCGGCGGCGATCTCCTCGGCCGTCTTGCCGAACGCCAGCGCCGACGTCTGCGCCAGCAGGTTGGCGGTCAGCTGGTCGTGCATGCCCTCGCGGTCGTCGAACGGCTCGGCGAAGCCGATGAAGTCGGCCGGCACCAGCCGGGTGCCCTGGTGGAGGAGCTGGTAGAAGGCGTGCTGCCCGTTGGTGCCGGGCTCGCCCCAGAAGATCTCACCGGTCTCGGCGGTGACCGCGGTGCCGTCGGCGCGCACGGACTTGCCGTTGGACTCCATCGTGAGCTGCTGCAGGTAGGCCGGGAAGCGGTGCAGCCGCTGGCTGTAGGGCAGCACGGCGTGGGTCTCGGCACCGAAGAAGTCGGCGTACCAGATGCCGAGCAGGCCCATCAGCACCGGCATGTTGGACTCGAACGGCGCGGTGCGGAAGTGCTCGTCGATGGCGTGGAAGCCGGCCAGCATCTCGCGGAACCGCTCGGGCCCGATCGCGATCATCAGGGACAGGCCGATGGCGCCGTCGTAGGAGTAGCGGCCGCCCACCCAGTCCCAGAAGCCGAACATGTTGTCGGTGTCGATGCCGAACTGCTCGACCTTGCCGGCGTTGGTGGAGACGGCCACGAAGTGCTTGGCGACCGCGTCGGCTCCCAGCGCGTCGATCAGCCAGCGGCGGGCCACCCTGGCGTTGGTGAGCGTCTCCAGCGTGGTGAACGTCTTGGAGCTGACCACGAACAGCGTGGTCGCGGGGTCGAGGCCGGCGAGGTTTCCGATGATGTCGGCGGGGTCGATGTTGGAGACGAACCTGGCCGTGACGCCCGCGTCGGCGTAGTCGCGCAGCGCCTCGTAGGCCATGGCGGGGCCCAGGTCGGAGCCGCCGATGCCGATGTTGACGACGGTCTCGATGGGCCGCCCCGTGGCGCCCTTCCACTCCTTGGACCTGACCCGGTCGGCGAAGGCGCTCATCTTGTCGAGCACGGCGTGCACGTCGGCGACGACGTCCTGCCCGTCCACCACGAGTTCGGCGTCGCGGGGCAGGCGCAGCGCGGTGTGCAGCACGGCGCGGTCCTCGCTTACGTTGATGTGCCGGCCCTCGAACATGGCGGCGATCCGGTCGCGCAGCCCGGCCCGCTCGGCCAGCGCCACCAGCAGGTCGATGGTCTCCTGGGTGGCGCGGTGCTTGGAGTAGTCGAGGTGGAGGTCGCCGGCGTCGGCCGTCATGCGCCCGGCCCGGCCCGGGTCGCCGGCGAACAGCTCGCGCAGGTGCCTGCCCGCCAGCTCCTCGTGATGCTTGCCGAGAGCCGCCCACTCCTGGCTCTGGGTGATGTCGCCGTTCACGCTTCCTCCTCGTGTCGCCAAGCCGGATGGCCATCGTCCCGTAACCTCGTACCCAGCACGGTTGATTCCGCGCACGGCGGAGCCATGATTGCTGA
Organism: Nonomuraea phyllanthi; assembly: GCF_006334985.2. Lineage (GTDB taxonomy): Bacteria > Actinomycetota > Actinomycetes > Streptosporangiales > Streptosporangiaceae > Nonomuraea > Nonomuraea phyllanthi. The sequence continues at coordinate 3,394 of NZ_VDLX02000005.1, read as the reverse complement.
CCCGATGCTGGGGAAGGTCAATGGGACTCCCGGCCTACCCGGTCGCCGCTGGAACCGATCAGAAAGTCCAGGTCGGCGCCGCGGTCGGCCTGGGTGACGTGGTCGACGTAGAGGCGTTCCCAGCCGCGCGCGGGCTCGGCGTACCCGGTGGTGGCGGGCCGCCTGGCGGCGAGCTCGGCGTCGGGGATGTCCACGTCGAGCCGCCTGGCGGCCACGTCGAGCACGATCGGATCGCCGGTGCGCACCTTCGCCAGCGGCCCGCCGGCCGCCGCCTCGGGCGCGGTGTGCAGCACGACGGTGCCGTACGCGGTGCCGCTCATGCGGGCGTCGCTGATGCGCACCATGTCGCGCACGCCCTTCTCCAGGAGCTTGGCGGGCAGCGGCAGGTTGCCCACCTCGGGCATGCCGGGATAACCCTTGGGCCCGCAGCCGCGCAGCACGAGCACGGAGGTCTCGTCGACGTCGAGGGCTGGCGAGTCGAGCCGGGCGTGCACGTCCTCGATGGACTCGAAGACGACCGCCCGCCCGCGGTGCCGTAACAGCTCGGGCGAGGCGGCGGCGGGCTTGATCACCGCGCCGCCGGGCGCGAGGTTGCCCCGCAGGACGGCGATGCCGGCGTCGGGCAGCAGCGGGTCGGCGCGCCGCCGGATGACGCTCTCGTCCCAGATCTCGGCGCCCGCCAGGTGCTCGACGAGCGGCCGCCCGGTGACGGCGACCGCCTCGGGGTCGAGCAGGTCCTCGACCTCCTTCAGCACGGCGGCCAGGCCGCCGGCCCTGAACAGGTCGTCCATCAGGTGCCGCCCGGCCGGCTGGAGGTCGACGAGCAGCGGCACGCCGGAGCCGGTGCGGTCGAAGTCGTCAAGGGACAGGTCGACGCCGAGCCGCCCGGCGATGGCCAGCAGGTGGACGACGGCGTTGGTGGAGCCGCCGACGGCGGCCAGCGTCACGATCGCGTTGAGGAACGAGCCCCTGGTCATCACCCTGCTGGGCCGGCGCTCCCGCGCCACGAGCTCCACGGCCAGGCGGCCGGTCTCATGGGAGCGCTCGAGCAGGCGGCTGTCGGGGGCGGGGGTGCCCGCGGTGCCCGGGATGGTCATGCCGAGCGCCTCGGCCATGCAGGCCATGGTGGAGGCCGTGCCCATGGTGTTGCAGTGGCCACGGCTGCGGATCATGGACGACTCGGACCGCAGGAACTCCTCGCGGGAGAGCGTGCCCGCGCGTACCTCCTCGCTGAGCCGCCACACGTCGGTGCCGCAGCCGAGCGGGGCGCCGCGGAAGTGGCCGGTCAGCATGGGACCGCCGGGCATCACGACGGCGGGCAGGTCGACGGAGGCGGCGGCCATGAGCAGCGACGGGATGGTCTTGTCGCAGCCGCCGAGCAGCACCACGCCGTCGACGGGGTTGGCGCGCAGCATCTCCTCGGTCGCCATGGCGGCCAGGTTGCGCCAGAGCATGGCGGTCGGGCGGACGTTCGTCTCGCCGAGGGAGACGACCGGCAGGTTGAGCGGCACCCCGCCGGCCTCCCAGACGCCGTGCGCGACGCTCTCGGCCACCTCGTTCAGGTGGGAGTTGCACGGGGTGAGGTCGGAGGCGGTGTTGGCGATCGCGATGTGCGGCTTGCCGCCCTCGAACGCCTCGCGCGGCAGCCCACGCCGCATCCAGGCCCGGTGGATGTAGGAGTTGCGGTCGTTTCCCGAGTACCAGAGCGAACTCCTCAAAGCCATGCACGGCACCTTATCGGGCCGTAAAGGGATTCAGCCCGGCAGGGGGAGGAAGCTGGAGGGGATGGAACACATCGACGCGTACTGGCGAGCGCTGAACTACCTGTCCGTCGGGCAGATCTACCTGCTGGACAATCCCCTGCTCACCGAGCCGCTGCGACCCGAGCACATCAAACCGCGCCTGCTCGGGCACTGGGGCACCACCCCCGGCCTGAACTTCTGCTTCGCCCACCTCAACAGGGTGATCAAGGAGCGGGACCAGGACATGATCTACATCGTCGGGCCGGGGCACGGCGGACCGGCGGCGGTGGCGCACGCGTGGCTGGAGGGCACCTACTCCGAGCGCTACCCGGACGTCTCCCAGGACGTCGAGGGCATGCGGCGGCTGTTCCGCCAGTTCTCCTTCCCCGGCGGCGTCCCCAGCCACGTCGCCCCCGAGACGCCCGGCTCCATCCACGAGGGCGGGGAACTGGGCTACGCGCTCGCGCACGCGTACGGCGCCGCGTTCGACAACCCGGACCTGGTCGTGGCGTGCGTCGTGGGCGACGGCGAGGCCGAGACGGGGCCGCTCGCGGCTAGCTGGCACTCCAACAAGTTCGCCGACCGCCGCCGCGACGGCGTCGTGCTGCCCATCCTCCACCTGAACGGCTACAAGATCGCCAACCCGACCGTGCTCGCCCGCATCCCCGAGCCCGAACTGCGCAAACTCATGGAGGGGTACGGTTACCGCCCGCACGTCGTCGGCCCCTCGCATGAGGAGATGGCCGCCACCCTCGACACCGTGTTCGAGGAGATGGCCGCGTACAAGAGGAACGAGGCCGAACGGCTCCCGATGATCGTCCTGCGGACGCCGAAGGGCTGGACGGGGCCGCGCGAGGTGGACGGCAAGCCGGTGGAGGGCACGTGGCGGGCGCACCAGGTGCCGCTGGCCAAGGTCCGCGAGAACGCCGCCCACCTGGCCATGCTGGAGGAGTGGATGCGCTCGTACCGGCCGGAGGAGCTGTTCGACGCGGGCGGCGCACCCGTACGCGCCATCCTGGACGGCGTGCCGCGCGGGACGCGCAGGATGAGCGCCAACCCGCACGCCAACGGCGGCGAGCTGCTGGAGCCGCTGCGGCTGCCGGACTTCCGCCGGTTCGCGGTCGAGGTCAAGTCGCCCGCCACGCAGTCGAGCGAGCCCACGCGGGTGCTCGGCGGGTTCCTGCGCGACGTGATCACCGCGAACCCCCGCACGTTCCGGCTGATGGGTCCGGACGAGACCGCCTCGAACCGGCTGTCGGCGGTGTTCGAGGCCACGGACCGGGCGTGGGACGCCGAGGTGCTGCCGACCGACGAGCACCTGGCCCCCGGCGGGCGCGTGATGGAGGTGCTGAGCGAGCACCTGTGCCAGGGCTGGCTGGAGGGCTACCTGCTGACCGGCCGGCACGGGCTGTTCAACTGCTACGAGGCGTTCATCCACATCATCGACGCCATGTTCAACCAGCACGCCAAGTGGCTGGAGACGGCGCACGAGATCCCGTGGCGGCGGCCGGTGGCGTCGCTGACGTACCTGCTGTCGTCGCACGTGTGGCGCCAGGACCACAACGGCTTCAGCCACCAGGACCCCGGCTTCCTCGACGTGGTGCTCAACAAGAAGGCGTCCGTGGTGCGGGTCTACCTGCCGCCGGACGCCA
>NZ_VDLX02000059.1 GCF_006334985.2 Nonomuraea phyllanthi | reverse complement strand
CAGCGTCACTGGATAGGACGGAACCCATCTTGCCCCACCTTGCCCACTCCCACGCTGTCGCCGGGATGATCCACCGGCTCAGCCAACCCGACTACGACCGCTGGGCCTCCCAGATCAAGCGGACCGGCGGCTGCCGCCAGCCCATCCACCTGCGCGGCAAGGTCGAACACTACGACCAGGCCACCGGTCGGCTCCTGCACCGCTACACCACCCGCACCGAACCCAACGGCGTCCTGCGCGTCCCGTGCAAGACCCGCCGCGCCTCCCGGTGCCCGGCCTGCGCCGAGGTCTACCGCGCCGACACCTACCAACTCGTCCGCGCCGGCCTCGTCGGCGGCAAGGGCGTGCCGGAGACGGTCAGCGCTCACCCGTGCCTGTTCGTCACCCTCACCGCACCGTCGTTTGGAGAGGTCCACGCTCGGCGGGAGAAAAACGGCAAGGTCCTGCCCTGCCACGCCCGCCGTGACGCCGAGACCTGCCCGCACGGGCGGGTCATGTCATGCACCAAACGGCACAGCGCCCACGATCAGCGACTCGGGGAACCGCTGTGCCCCGACTGCTACGACTATGACGGCTCGGTCCTGTTCAACGCCATCAGCCCGGAACTGTGGCGCCGCTTCACTCTCGCCCTACGTCGCCGCTTCGCCAGGCTCAACGGCCTGACCGTCAAGGCGTTGCGCGAACAGGTGATGATCTCCTTTGCCAAGGTCGCCGAGTATCAGAGGCGTGGCGTCGTTCACTTCCACGCGGTCATCCGCCTCGATGGTCCTGACGGACCGTCCTCGCCACCACCGGCCTGGGCGACCGCCGATGCTCTGGCGGAAGCCGTCCACCATGCGGCGGCGGTCGTCACCGCGGAGGTAAAGCCGCTCGGCCGGACGTTCCGCTGGGGCACACAGCTCGACGTCCGCCGCATCACGATGGATGGCGATCTCACCGAACAGGCCGTCGCCGCCTACATCGCCAAGTACGCCACCAAGGCGGCCGAATGCGTCGGCACGCTGGATCGGCGTGTTCAGCCGCTCGACAACCTCGATGAGTTGCCCGTCCGCGAGCATGCGTGAGGGGCTCCGACTATTCCGGACTCGACCCAAATGAAACTATATCACGCCGCAACCAAATTCCCGAACCATTCCTCCAGCACTTCTGAGGGCGGGCGATATCCTAACCCAGAGTGAAGTCTCCGC
>NZ_VDLX02000058.1 GCF_006334985.2 Nonomuraea phyllanthi | reverse complement strand
CACCCGAAGCCCGTGGCCCAACCACTTGTGGGGGGAGCGGTCGAAGGTGGGGCTGGCGATTGGGACGAAGTCGTAACAAGGTAGCCGTACCGGAAGGTGCGGCTGGATCACCTCCTTTCTAAGGAGCATTTTCACCTTTCACCGGCGCACGATCGGTGGGGTGACAGCTCACTAGTGGAGCACTGGCTACTCGGCATCGCGTGAGGCGATGGCCGGCTAGTACCGCCCTTCGGGGAGTGGGAAACACCGGATCATCGGTTACGGGGTGTCGGACACACTGTTGGGTCCTGAGGGAACGGGCTGTGCGCCTGTTTGACTCAGTACAGGGCCGCTGAGGGGTCGGGGTTGTCCCGGTCTTGAGGCGGTTGCTGTTTGTTGTTTGAGATTTGCATAGTGGACGCGAGCATCTTTGTGGCCAAGTTTTTTAGGGCACACGGTGGATGCCTTGGCATCAGGAGCCGATGAAGGACGTGGGAGGCTGCGTTAAGCCTCGGGGAGTCGCCAACCAGACGTTGATCCGGGGATGTCCGAATGGGGAAACCTAGCACCAGTCATGTGGTGTTGCCTCCGTCTGAATGTATAGGGCGGTTGGTGGTAACGCGGGGAAGTGAAACATCTCAGTACCCGTAGGAAGAGAAAACAAGAGTGATTCCGTGAGTAGTGGTGAGCGAAAGCGGATGAGGCTAAACCGGGCGTGTGTGATAGCCGGCGGGCGTTGCATGTTCGGGGTTGTGGGACCTTCTTGCAGTCTCCGCTGGGACTGCGGACAGTGATAAATCGGTGGGGTAGTCGAAGCCTTTGGGAAAGGGCGCCGTAGACCGTGAGAGCCGGGTAGGCGAAATCTTGCCGACTGTTTGAGGGGATCCCAAGTAGCACGGGGCTCGAGGAATCCTGTGTGAATCTGCCAGGACCACCTGGTAAGCCTAAATACTCCCTGGTGACCGATAGTGCACGAGTACCGTGAGGGAAAGGTGAAAAGTGCCCCGGTGAGGGGTTGTGAAAGAGTACCTGAAACCGTGTGCCTACAAGCCGTAGGAGCTTAGTCGTTCTTCGGAACGGCTGTGATGTGACTGCGTGCCTTTTGAAGAATGAGCCTGCGAGTTATGGTGTGTGGCGAGGTTAACCTGTGTGGGGGAGCCGTAGCGAAAGCGAGTCTGAAGAGGGCGTTTGAGTCGCATGCTGTAGAC
>NZ_VDLX02000056.1 GCF_006334985.2 Nonomuraea phyllanthi | reverse complement strand
CGTTCACGTCCAGGGAGATGGTGTGCGGGTGATCTAGCCCATGCTGTGGTGTGGGAGAGATCCATGTGACAAGAGACGGCCACTCCGTAATCCTTCGATTCGCTCATATCAACACGAAGGGGACGAAGTGGCCGTCAATGACATTGTGCCCGCTGCCGGGGAGTACTTGGAAGACACCCTCGCCGCGGCGAGCCCGGACCTGCTCCGGACGATGATCCGCGAGTTCGCCCAGCGGATGATGGACGCCGAGGTCGAGCAGCTGTGCGGCGCCGGCTACGGCGAGGTGTCCAGCGAGCGGGTCAACACCCGCAACGGCTACCGCGCCCGGCCGTGGGACACCCGCGCCGGAAGCATCGAGCTGGCCGTGCCCCGGCTGCGGCAAGGCTCCTACTTCCCGGACTTCCTGCTGGACAAGCGACGCCGGGCCGAGCGGGCGCTGACCAGTGTGGTGGCGACCAGCTACCTGCTCGGGGTGTCGACGCGGCGGGTGGAGAAGCTGGCCGAGGCGATGGGCATCACCTCGCTGTCGAAGTCGCAGGTCTCGGCGATGGCCGCCGAACTCGACGCGATGGTCGAGCAGTTCCGGTCCCGGCCGTTGGACGCCGGCCCGTACACGTTCGTCTGGATCGACGCGCTGACCCAGAAGGTCCGTGAGGGCGGCCGGACGGTGAGCGTGCATGCCCTGCTCGCCACCGGCGTCAACGCCGACGGGCAGCGGGAGATTCTCGGCCTGGACGTCGTCTCCAGTGAAGATGGCGCGGGCTGGCTGGCGTTTCTGCGCAGCCTGGTCGCGCGCGGCCTGTCCGGCGTGCTGATGGTGACCTCCGACTGTCATGCCGGGCTGCGTGACGCGATCGCCTCCACCTTGCCGGGCGCGTCCTGGCAGAGATGTCGGACGCACTACGCGCGGAATTTGATCACGCGCGTTCCGAAGTCGGCCCAGCCGTGGGTGGCCACCATGCTGCGCACCGTTTTCGAGCAGCCCGACGCCGAGTCGGTCTACGCCCAGCATCGTCATGTCGTGCAGGCGCTGGAGGCCAAGTACCCGAAGGCGGCCGAGCATCTGGACGAGGCCCGCGACGACATTCTGGCCTTCGCCGCCTTCCCCAAGGCCGTCTGGCGTCAGACATGGAGCAACAACCCCCAGGAGCGCCTGAACAAGGAGATCCGCAGGCGGACCGACGTGGTCGGCATCTTCCCCAACCGCGACTCGATCATCCGCCTCGTCGGCGCAGTGCTGGCCGAGCAGAACGACGAGTGGACCGAGCAGCGCCGCTATATGGGACTGGAGGTCCTCGCCGAGTGCCGCAAGAACACCGCATCACCCGATCTCGAAAACAAGACAAACGATGCTAAAGTGACTACTGAGGCGATAGCTTCCTAATAGTCACCGATTACGGGTGACCTTCTCAAACACCACTTCCCTGGGCGCGGCC
>NZ_VDLX02000055.1 GCF_006334985.2 Nonomuraea phyllanthi | reverse complement strand
TTCAGTGGGCAAGCGGCAGCGAACGCCAGCAGGGTCGGGCGTTTCGGGGTGATGCGTGGTCAGTTGGCGGGTTCGACAGTGACGCTGTAGCCAAGGGCTTGGAGTCGGCGGATGTGGCGGCGTTTCTCGCGCTCGGGATCGAGACGGCTGTCGTGGAAGCCGGTGCCGAGGTCGATGAAGCGGGCGGTGGGGTCGGAAAGCAGGTGCCAGATGATGGTCAGGATGGAGCGGCCGACGGCGACGGCGGCTTTCTTGTTGCCGCGGCGGCGGGCGATGCGTCGGTAGCGTTCGCCGAGGAAGGTCTCGGTCCGTCCGACGGACACGGCGGCCTCGCCCAGGACTCGGGCCAGGTAGGCGTTGCCGTGGCCGGTGGCGCCTTTGCCCTTCTTCTTGCCGGCTGATTCCTTGACGCCGGGGGCGAAACGGGCCCAGGAGGTGAGGTGCTTGGCGGTGGGGAAGCGGCTCATGTCCAGGCCGATCTCGGCGATGATGACGTGTGCGGCGGTGGGTCCGATGCCGGGGATCTCGTCCAGCCGCTCGACCGTGTCGCGGTAGGGCGTGATGTGTTGGCTGATCTTCTCGTCCACGATGGCGATGTCGGCGTTCCAGGCATCGATGCGGGCCAGCATCAGGCGCAGCAGGAAGGCGTGATGGTCGGTGAAGTGGCCGGTGAACGCCTCTTCCAGGCTGCTGAGCTTGGCGCGCATGCGGCCGCGCGCCAGCTGGGCCAGGCGGGTGGGGTTGCGTTCACCGGTGATGAGCGCGGCCAGCATGGCGCGGCCGGAGACGCCGAAGATGCTGGAGGCGACCACGCTGAGCTTGATCTGGGCGTCTTCGAGGAGTTTCTCCACCCGGTTCTTTTCGGCGGTGCAGGCGTTGACGAGGTCGACGCGGTAGCGGGTCAGATCGCGCAGGGCGCGGATGTGCGGGGGCGGCACGAAGCTGGGGCGGATCATCTGTCGCTCGGCGACCTTGGCCAGCCAGACGGCGTCCAGCTTGTCGGTTTTGGGTCGTCCGGGCAGGTGCTTGACGTGGTGGGAGTTGACCAGCCAGACCTCCAGGCCGGCCGCCTCCAGCAGGTAGAAGACCGGCTTCCAGTAGTCGGAGGTGGCCTCGAGCACCACCCGGGTCACGCTCAGGCAGCGCAGCCGGTCGGCCAGCGCCAGCAACGAGCGGGTCATGGTGGAGTAGGTGTCCACCTCCTGCAGCCGCTTGCCCGGCGTGCTCTCGTCGGGCACCCGGATGCAGCAGGTCAGGGTGGCTTTGCCGATGTCCAGCGCGGCGACGCGCTGGACGATCTCTTCGTGGTCGTGGGCCTGTTCGAGCATTGCGTCGTCCTCCTGACCCATCGTGTGGATGAGGCGGCTGCTCGCGGGAACCGCAGGGCGACGCGCTGGGCGCAAGCTGATCCACGTCCTCGAAGGAACATTGAAGGGCCCACAGCGCGGTTCCCAGCACCCGGCTCCTAAACGATCTCGAAGATCACCATCAAACCGGCGTCGGCGAGCAACCACCCCCGATTTTCAGCCCGGAACGGGCGTCCGCACAGGGACAACTTGGGCTCCTA
>NZ_VDLX02000054.1 GCF_006334985.2 Nonomuraea phyllanthi | reverse complement strand
GTTGGCGTCGTAGCCGAACTCGGTCACACGCTCCAGCCCATCCGGATTCGAGCCTGAGCGCGGATCGAGTACCTGCACCATGAGCCGGCCAGCCTCGTCATACTCGAAGATCGTAGTCGTGATGCCGTTGCCGGTCATCTGCTCAACCAGGTTGCCGGCCGGGTCGTACTCCTCCGCCTTGACCGTCACATCTCGCGCCGTGGCAGAGCCGTTGAGCTTGGCGTCGTCGGCGATCTGCTCCTTGACCCGGTTATCCATCCAATACACATTGGTGGACTTGCGGCCCATCACGTCCACCATAGAGATCAGGCGACCGCCCGGGTCGTAGCCACGGCTCTCCAGCAGCACGTCCTGGGCCTGCTGCGGGTTGACCGGGCTGCCCGTCCAGCCCTTCAACGTGCTCGAGGTCAGCTCACCACGATCGCTGTAACCCTGCTCGATCACCGTGCCACGCGCATCCGTCGTGCGGACGACCTGGCCGCGCTCGTTCCACTCCTGCCGGACAATCCCGCCCTCGGGGTCGGTGACCGAATCCTGGCGGCCATACTCGTCATAAGTGAACGTGGTAGTGCGCTCCGGCTCGCCGCCGGTCAGATCGGCGATCGTCTGCGACAGCACATTGCCGTCCGGGCCATAGGCGGTGCGGGTCTGCGCGGTGTGCGTGACATCGCTGATCTCGTTCTTCACACCCGGAGCGGTGCTGGAGACCAAGCGGCTCCGACCGTCGTAGGCGTAGGTCATCTTCGCCCCGTCCGGGACTGCCTGCGAAAGGCGCGTGCTGGCCGTCATCCGGCCCAAAGCGTCGTAGTCCAGCTTGACGACCAGCCCTTCGGGGCTGGTCTGCTCGGCCAGATCACCGGCCGCGGTGTAACGGTAGCTCCACGTGCTGCCGCGGGCGTCGGTCTTGCTCTTCACCAGACCAGCCGGGGTGCTGCCGCCACCCACCGCCGCCTCGCTGCCGTCGGTGTAGGCGATGCCGGTCGAGCGGCCCTGCGGGAAATCCTCGGTCGCCGGCGTTGTCTGCTCGATCTGCTCCCCGTAACTGTTGTACTCGGTCAAGGTGGCGAAGGTGGGGTCGATGTCGCTCGCCGACCGGCCATCCCGATACGCGATCACCTGGTCATTACGCGGATCGAACGGATCATCCTCATTCAAGTAGTACGACCAGAACTCGATCGCACACTCCCCCGGCGCCCGGCAGTACTGCCGGCCCAACGTGTTACCCCGCTTATCCTGGTAAATCTCGTTGGCGATATCGTTCTTATCGATCACCTTCGTCAGAAAGCCCGCCTGATCGTACTCATGCCAGGTGGTGTAACCGAGCTGATCGGTCTCCCCACGGATCCGGTAACCGCGCCAAGCGTCATACAAGTACACCAGACTCTTGTCGTCCGGGTCGGTCACCGTCACCTGCGCCTCACCGGACTCCTGCTCCACACCGATGGCACCGACCTTCCAGGTGCCGCCGTTGCGATCGACGTGGGTAGCGATCCGATCCGTCTTGTCGTCATAGGTGTTGACCGCCCACACCCGGCCGGACGGCAGTGTGACCTTGGTGAGTTTGTGCGCTGCGCCCGTCCGGGCCGCGTAATGCCCCACCACCTCAGCCGCAGTCAGCGGC
>NZ_VDLX02000053.1 GCF_006334985.2 Nonomuraea phyllanthi | reverse complement strand
GGTTCACCACCGTTCCGGGCCTGGTGGCCTCGACCGGTGTCGTCCGGGTCAGGCGCCGCTTCCAGCGCATCGCCGTGGACACCGCACCCTTCATGTGGCTGCCCATGCCGACCCGCCACGGTTGGCGCGTCACCCTGCACACCCTGGAAGGGCAGATTCCAGCCGACTACGCCGACGTCGCCGAACGGTTGGCGCACTCCTGGGGCGTGCACGCCGTGCGCGTCTCGTCCGACAAGCCGGGACGGGTACGTCTGGCCGCCACCATGCGTGACCCGCTGGTCAAGGTCGACGAACTCCCGCCCTCCACCGAACTGCTCAAGGTCACCGTAGGACGCCTGGAGACAGGTGGACCGTGGGTCGTCGACTTCAAGACCGTCCCGCATTGGATCAACGCGGGGGCCACACAGTCCGGCAAGTCCAACCTCGCCAATGCGCTCATCGTCGGCCTGGCACCGCAACCCGTCGCCCTGGTCGGCTTCGACCTCAAGGGCGGGGTGGAGTTCACCCCGTACGCCTCGCGGCTGTCCGCACTGGCCACGAGCAGGGCTGAATGCGGCGGCCTGCTCGACGACCTGGTAGCGCTGATGACCGATCGCATGGGCATGTGCCGGATGGCCTCGGCGCGCAACATCTGGCAGCTCCCACCCGGTATGCGTCCGGTTCCGGTCGTGGTCCTGGTGGACGAGCTGGCCGAGCTCTACCTGATGGCCGACAAGTCCGAGAAAGACGAGATCGCCAAGACCTCGACCGCGCTGCTACGGGTGGCGCAGCTCGGGCGGGCCTTCGGCATCTACCTGTTCTGCTGCGGCCAGCGCATCGGCTCCGACCTCGGACCCGGTGTCACCGCCCTTCGCGCTCAGTGCTCTGGCCGGATCTGCCATCGGGTCAACGATCCCGAGACCGCCACCATGACGCTCGGCGACCTCGACCCGGCCGCGCTCGATTCCGCGCGCGCCATCGCCGCCGAGACACCCGGCGTCGCCATCGTCGCCTCACAGGACGGCCAGTGGTACCGCGCCCGCTCCTTCTACGTCAGCGAGCAGGCCGCCGAACACGCCGCCCGCCTCTACGCCGACCTCGCGCCGTCCTGGGACGAGGTCATGGCGGTCCACCGTCACCAGACGCCCGACTCGCAGACCGCCTGACGAACCGAGAGGAGGAACGAGATGCGCCGCTGCGCCGCCTGGCTGCTCGACACCGGACCCGTGCTCGTCCTGGCCGCCATCGCAGGTGCCGGCTCCTTCACCCACATCCGCGACACCGCCACCGAGAACGGCCAGCAGGGCTGGATGGCTTGGGCCATCGCCATCTGTATAGACCTGACCTGCGTCATGGCTGCCCGCGAACGCCAGCGTGACAGGAAGACCGGCAAAGTACGGCGTGGCCTCGTCTCCTGGCCGGTCCTGGTCCTGACCGGCGGCATCGTCCTCTCGCTGGCGGCCAACCTGCAACAGGCCGCCCCGACCGTTTGGGGCTGGATCACCGCCGCCACCCCGGCGGGCGCCTTCCTCGTCGCGGTCTCCATGCTCGAACGCCGCGCCACTGCCACCCGTACCGACCCGTCCCCGGACGTCCCGCAGACGTCCTCGCCCTGGGCGACGGCGTCCCCGTCCGTCCCGGACAGAACGCAGGCCATCCCGCCAGTGGACCGTCCAGCCCTCGTCCCCGCCAACGAGGCCGGCCAGGACGACGGACCCGCGCCCAACCCGCAACTGATCGACTACGCCCGCCGCGTCGCCGCTGAACACCACACCAAGCACGGCAAGCCCATTACCCGCGAGC
>NZ_VDLX02000052.1 GCF_006334985.2 Nonomuraea phyllanthi | reverse complement strand
TCAAGCAGCTTTCTACAGTGCACCTATATAGCTGTTAGGGCCTGGAGCTGCGATGATTGGTATCGAAGGTCTGCTGGAGTTGGTGTCGGTTATCCAGCGGCTCAAGGAGCAGAGCGCCCCGCGGGAAGGGGGTGCGGCATCACCGTCAGTCGGCGATCGGAGGGTGAGCCGGGCTCTCCACGACCCGGCCGGCGACCTCCTCGCCCATCGGATGGGGCGATTTGCCGGAAACGAGTCGGATTGCGGCGATTCGGATGCTGGCGCTGCTGGTGGAGCGACGGTTATCCCGTCCGGCGGCGAGTCTGACCGGCGGCGCCGATGAGCAGGCAGGCGAGCACATCTCCAGGGTTGCCAGGGAAGATCAGGCGCGAGCACACCGACCGGATGGCGGTGGTGTACGTGCGTCAGTCGACCCGTCGTCAGGTGCTTGAGCACACCGAGTCCGCTCGGGTCCAGTACGCGCTGGTGGACCGGGCGGTGGCGCTGGGCTGGGCAGCGTCGCGGGTGAAGGTGATCGACGCCGACTTGGGCATGTCCGGTGCCAGCGCCCAAGGGCGGCCGGGGTTCGCCGAGTTGGTGAGCGAGGTCGGGCTCGGGCATGTGGGGATCGTGCTCGGGGTCGAGGTCTCCCGGCTGGCCCGCTCGGGCCGGGACTGGTATCAGTTGATGGAGCTGTGCGCCCTGGCGGGCACGCTGCTCGGCGACAGCGACGGGATCTATGATCCCGCCCAGTACAACGACCGGCTGCTGCTCGGGCTGAAGGGCACCATGTCGGAGGCGGAACTCCACCTGATCAAACAGCGGATGGCGGCGGGACGGCTGGCCAAGGCCCAGCGGGGCGAGTTGTTCTTCTCGGTGCCGACCGGGTACGTGCTGCGCCCTTCTGGGGAGGTGGTCAAGGACCCCGACGAGCAGGTCCAGTCGGTGATCACACTCATCTTCGAGCTGTTCGACGAACTCGGCACGATCAACGCGGTGCTGGCCTACCTGGTCGAGCACCGGATCCAGCTCGGGATCCGCCTGCGGGAGGGACCCGATCAGGGCGAACTGGTCTGGCGCCGCCCGAACCGGATGACGCTGACCAACATTCTGCACAACCCGATCTACGCCGGCATCTACACCTATGGCCGCAGCGGTGTGGATCACCGGCGGAAAGTCCCCGGCCGCCCCTCGACGGGGCGCGTGGTGGTGCCGATGGAGCAGTGGGAGGTCGTCTTGCCGGACCTGCTGCCTGCCTACATCAGCCAGCAGCAATACCGGCGCAACCTGGAGCGGATGGCGGCCAACCGGGCCCGGGCGGACACGGCGGGTGCGGCGCGGGACGGGCGCGCCCTGCTCAGTGGCCTGATTCGATGTGGCCGCTGCGGCCACAGAATGTTCGTTCAGTACCATCGGCGCGGAGACGACTCGCTGCACAACTACGTGTGCGTGCGCGAGTACGCCGACCATGGCGGGCCGCGCTGCCAGCAACTGGCCGGCCCATGCGTGGACGCGCATGTCACCGAGCAGATGCTTCAGATGATCGCCCCGGCGGCGCTGCAGGTGTCGCTGCACGCCGCCGAGCAGATCGAAGCTGAGCGCACCCGGTTGGAGAAGCTGTGGCAACAGCGACTGGAGCGCGCCGCCTATGCCGCCGACCGAGCTCGGCGCCAATATCAGCTGGCCGAGCCGGAAAACCGCCTGGTCGTGCGGCAGCTGGAACGCGACTGGGAACAGGCGCTGGCCGAACTGGAGAGCCTGCGCGAGGACCACGACCGGTTCCTGGCCACCCAGCCGCTGCTGCTGTCGGCGGCCGAGCGTGAGCAGATCCGCGAACTGGCCGCCGATCTCCCCGCGTTGTGGCATGCCGAATCCACCTCCAACGCCGATCGCAAGCAGCTTCTGC
>NZ_VDLX02000051.1 GCF_006334985.2 Nonomuraea phyllanthi | reverse complement strand
GGTTCACCACCGTTCCGGGCCTGGTGGCCTCGACCGGTGTCGTCCGGGTCAGGCGCCGCTTCCAGCGCATCGCCGTGGACACCGCACCCTTCATGTGGCTGCCCATGCCGACCCGCCACGGTTGGCGTGTCACCCTGCACACCCTGGAAGGGCAGATTCCAGCCGACTACGCCGACGTCGCCGAACGGTTGGCGCACTCCTGGGGCGTGCACGCCGTGCGCGTCTCGTCCGATAAGCCGGGACGGGTACGTCTGGCCGCCACCATGCGTGACCCATTGGTCAAGGTCGACGAACTCCCGCCCTCCACGGAACTGCTCAAGGTCACCGTTGGACGCCTGGAGACAGGTGGACCGTGGGTCGTCGACTTCAAGACCGTCCCGCATTGGATCAACGCGGGGGCCACACAGTCCGGCAAGTCCAATCTTGCCAACGCGCTCATCGTCGGCCTGGCACCGCAACCCGTCGCCCTGGTCGGCTTCGACCTCAAGGGCGGGGTGGAGTTCACCCCGTACGCCTCGCGGCTGTCCGCACTGGCCACGAGCAGGGCTGAATGCGGCGGCCTGCTCGACGACCTGGTAGCGCTGATGACCGATCGCATGGGCATGTGCCGGATGGCCTCGGCGCGCAACATCTGGCAGCTCCCACCCGGTATGCGTCCGGTTCCGGTCGTGGTCCTGGTGGACGAGTTGGCCGAGCTCTACCTGATGGCTGACAAGTCCGAGAAGGACGAGATCGCCAAGACCTCGACCGCGCTGCTACGGGTGGCGCAGCTCGGGCGGGCGTTCGGCATCTACCTGTTCTGCTGCGGCCAGCGCATCGGCTCCGACCTCGGACCCGGTGTCACCGCCCTTCGCGCTCAGTGTTCTGGTCGGATCTGCCATCGGGTCAACGATCCCGAGACCGCCACCATGACGCTCGGCGACCTCGACCCGGCCGCGCTCGATTCCGCTCGTGCCATCGCCGCCGAGACACCCGGCGTCGCCATCGTCGCCTCACAGGACGGTCAGTGGTACCGGGCCCGCTCCTTCTACGTCAGCGAGCAGGCCGCCGAACACGCCGCCCGCCTCTACGCCGACCTCGCGCCGTCCTGGGACGAGGTCATGGCGGTCCACCGTCACCAGACGCCCGACTCGCAGACCGCCTGACGAACCGAGAGGAGGAACGAGATGCGCCGCTTCGCCGCCTGGCTGCTCGACACCGGACCCGTGCTCGTCCTGGCCGCCATCGCAGGTGCCGGTTCCTTCACCCACATCCGCGACACCGCCACCGAGAACGGTCAGCAGGGCTGGATGGCTTGGGCCATCGCCATCTGTATAGACCTGACCTGCGTCATGGCTGCCCGCGAACGCCAGCGTGACAGGAAGGCGGGCAAAGTACGGCGTGGCCTCGTCTCCTGGCCGGTCCTGGTCCTGACCGGCGGTATCGTCCTCTCGCTGGCGGCCAACCTGCAACAGGCCGCCCCGACCGTTTGGGGCTGGATCACCGCCGCCACCCCGGCGGGCGCCTTCCTGGTCGCGGTCTCCATGCTCGAACGCCGCGCCACTGCCACCCGTACCGACCCGTCCCCGGACGTCCCGGAGACGTCCTCGTCCTGGGCGACGGCGTCCCCGTCCGTCCCGGACAGAACGCAGGCCATCCCGCCAGCGGAGCGTCCCGCCCTCGTCCCCGCCAACGAGGCCGGCCAGGACGACGGACCCGCGCCCAACCCGCAACTGATCGACTACGCCCGCCGCGTCGCCGCTGAACACCACACCAAGCACGGCAAGCCCATTACCCGCGAGCTGCTCCGCGCCCGCCTGGGCGTGTCCAACCAACTCGCCTCGGACCTGCTCCGCACCCTGCGGTGCACATCAGAAAACGCCTGAAGGAGACCCATGGACGACCACCGCAGAGCCTTGATCAACGGCCTGCTCAACCTGGCCATCTTCCTGGAAACCCACCCGGACGTGCCCGCCTCGTCCAGCCTTACCCTCCACCACTTCCCGAACCACGACAACGACGACGACCTACGCGCCGAGGTCGACCGGATCGCCGCTCGCGTCGGCTCCGACATCGACTTCGAGGACTCGCCGTACGGCCATTACGCGACCTCCGTCTTCTTCGGACCGGTCGAGTACCGCGCCGTGGCGATCCTCGCCGCCGCCCGAGCCCGCCACAACGCAGACAGCAGCTACCGCGGCTGCATCAGCCCCGACCCCAGCTAGGAGACCACCACTATGCGAATCCGCCTCGAAGGAAACCGCGCGGAGATCACGCTCGGCATGATCCACCTCCGCGAGGTCTTCACCGTCACCGGGATGTCCAGGGCGTACCCCGACCGCGCTCATCCGCGTAAGTACCGCG
>NZ_VDLX02000050.1 GCF_006334985.2 Nonomuraea phyllanthi | reverse complement strand
CTCGCGCCCGGCGCTGCGCTGCCATCGACCGCCCAGCTCTGCCAGCGCTACGACGTGTCCGCCAGCGTGGTCAAGGCAGCGATCAGTGTGCTGCGCACCGAGGGCCTGATCG
This sequence comes from Nonomuraea phyllanthi, assembly GCF_006334985.2. GTDB lineage: Bacteria > Actinomycetota > Actinomycetes > Streptosporangiales > Streptosporangiaceae > Nonomuraea > Nonomuraea phyllanthi. The sequence goes on along the minus strand of NZ_VDLX02000050.1, from coordinate 2,236 downwards.
TTGGCCAACAGGGCAAGGGCGTGTTCGTCCGCGAGGACGCCGCGGCGTCGGCCGAGCAGCCGGCCTCGTCGGAGGTCATGGAGCAGCTCGCTCAGATGCGGAGCACTCTGGCGACCCTCGGCGAGCGGATCGCGGATCTGGAGAAGGCTGTGTTCCAAGGGCCGAAGCGATCTCGCTGACCCGACAGGCCAACTCCTCCATTTCAGACCGAATGGCCTGAAGTTCGTCGATAATTCGCTGATTTGCGGTCACTCCGGCACCCCTTTTCTGGTCGGTCGTTATCCCGGCGGGGATGCCGTTAGTTCATCGCGTATCGGCGCTGGTGAGTATCACGGAGCGTTAGCTAAGCTTCTTCACTGCTGCCTGCACGGCGGTTACACATGCGCTTACACATTGCGCGCTCCCCAAGGTGCGCGAAAAGGATGCGATGAAGACAATTCACCGCCCCGGCTGGCAACCTCTGGTCCTGCGCCAGCATCGCGAAGCACACGGGCTGACCCTCGAAGCCGCTGGTGACCAGCTCCGCCAGGTCGCCAGCCGCCACGGCCTGACCGCGCCTGCCGCCAACTTCCAGACACTCTGGGCACACGAACAGGGATCGGTATATCCCGGACCTCACTACCGAAGAGCGTACTGTCTCCTATATCAGGCAAATGAACCTACTCTGGGTTTCCGCCTGCCGCTCCCCGGTGAAATAACCCAAGTGGAAAATTCCATCTCGGATTTGCCTCAACCCACCGACCCCGCCACCGACAACGCCGCCGCCCAGGTGATCGAACAAACGCTGCACAAAGTCGCGGGCGCCCCATCCAACGCCGAGCAGAACGCACTCCTCAACCGCGTCGTGGACGCCTGGCGACGACGCCACGGGCACGGCAGCCCCAAGCCCATCCTCACGCTCGTCGGCGGCTACGCCGGATCGGGAAAGACCGAGTTCTCCCGCTTCCTGTCCGACATCACTGGCTGGGCCTTCCTGGACAAGGACTCCCTGACCCGCGCCATGGTCGAACGCCTGCTCATCTCCCTCGGCGGCGACCCCCACGACCGGCACACCGAGCTGTACCTCAGCGAGGTCCGCCCGCTGGAGTACCGGTGCCTGATGGAAACCGCGTTCGACAACCTCAAGGTCGGCACCTCGGCGATCCTGTCGGCCCCGTTCATCGCCGAGCTGGCCGATCCCGATTGGGTCTGCCGCCTCACCAACCGATGCGCGGCCAGGGGCATCGACGTGGCGGTGGTGTGGGTGCGCTGCGATCCCGAATCCATGCGCGAGTACATCGAGTTCCGGGGAGCTCCCCGCGACGCCTGGAAGCTCGACAACTGGCAGACGTACGTCAGCGGCCTCAACACGGAGACCAGCCCGTCCACCGCGCACATCACCGTGGACAACCGACTGGGTGCCGCTATCAGCCTGGCCGACCAGACCCGCGAGACGCTCAAACGGATCCTCACATGATGGGCATTGTGCTGTACGGACCGCCTGCCAGTGGTAAGAGCACCGTCACCGCAGCCCTCGGCGAAGTCGACCAGCGATTCACGCTGGTACGCAAGCTCAAGGCGGGGAACCGGCGCGGAGCCGAGTACGACTTCGTCAGCGCCGAGGATCTCGCACGGCTCCGGGCAGCCGGGCGTGTCCTGGTCGAATCCCGCCGCTACGGAAACACCTACGCCATCGACCGCCACAAGCTCGACCGGCTCACGGCGGCCGGTCAAGTGCCGGTCGTCCACCTGGGCAACATCGCCGACATCCGGCGCCTGGTCCAGCCCGCGCCATGGCTCGTCGTCCTGCTCTGGATCCCGCGGCAGGTCTGTGAGGAACGCTCCCGCCAGCGTGGCGACAGCGACACGATCCACCGCCTCCAGGCATGGGACGAGACACTCGCCGACCTGTGCGCCAACGACCACGGCCTGTTCCACTGCCGCTTCCGCACGGACCAGGCCACGCCGGACGAGGTCGCCCGGCAGACTGCCGGCGCCTACTTCAAGCAGCACGCGGGAGCCCCTTAGTCACCGCGCCTCACCGTTAAGAATCTGAATCCACAGACTCCACCCGGCGCGGGCAGACATCCACGAGCTTTCAAGGATGTCCGCAGGGTCCCCGGACGGGAGGCATCGGACGAACCCCAGGCCGGCGGCCGTACAGAACTCGTACATCGGGTAAGTGCACGCGCACGTGTGCGCGCGAACCCGGAGGCGCTCGGCGCGGTGCAGGGGTCGCTCCCATCGCACCTGGACA
>NZ_VDLX02000004.1 GCF_006334985.2 Nonomuraea phyllanthi | reverse complement strand
TTCCCGCGGGGCGCTCTGCTCCTTGAGCCGCTGGATAACCGACACCAACTCCAGCAGACCTTCGATACCAATCATCGCAGCTCCAGGCCCTAACAGCTATATAGGTGCACTGTAGAAAGCTGCTTGAGCGGGGCTGGCGCGACATGAAACAGATCATCGACCTGCGGCGCCGGTCTATCACCGGCTCGAAGAACGCATCCGCGCCCACGTCATCCTCTGCTGGCTCGCCCTCCTGCTCATCCGCATCATTGAGACCACGGCAGGAACGACCTGGCAGCACGCCCGCCGCGAACTCAACCGCCTCCACCTGGGCACCTTCACCGGCCCCACCGGGACATTCCGTCAGGTCACCGGCCTGACCAAATCCCAGATCGACCTGCTCTCCAAGCTCCGTATCGACCACCCCAAGAAGATCATCGACCTTCAGACCGCACCCCGCTGACCAGCACCTCCGCCACCGCCTAGAGAAACGCCCTCCAGGCGCCCACACCCATGTCACCCCAGGCCAGACCCCGAATCCGAGCCTCCAGCCCGCTGAATTACGCGGAACGCAGGGAGATCTTCGCCAGACATTTCCCCGCTAATCTCCCATCGCCGACTCGGCGCACCTCCGACAGGCTCACAGATAACGTGCCGCACGCCTTGGCCAGAGAACTGGCGAGACTATTCACCCCCACGACAACTGCTGTCCGAGCCGTGATCCAGAGCCAGGGTGGCGACACAATCAAGCTTTCGAATGTCGGCGCACTCGCGGCCTTGCACTTTGTCGAGCCCAGCGGAGGCTGGAACGCCTATAAGAACTACTGGGACACTTGCAATTCCCCCTTCTCCTTGACCCTGCTTTCCTGGCCTGAAGGTGTGCCAGCCTCCATATCTTGGGACCCCAATGGCGCCCGGACACAGCCTGCGGCAAGGACGTGGGCAAAATCGAGAGAACGCACAACGGCGCATGTCCTGCAACGTCACCTTCTCTTCACCTTTAAGCTCAGCGATCTCTTTCGATATGCCACCGGTGGAAGCAGCGTGTGCCTACACGCAAAGGCGCTAGACCCACATGAGTCTGCAGCCTGTGGGCGTGCACTCATTCCACGAATGCGCTGGTCAAGATGTCCGCTAAACCTCGCCAGCGGCCTGCAGCTTGAAGCGACCTCTACGCCAACTGTCCCAACTTGGCATGTAACGGTGCCAGTTCTCTACCTCCCAGGATTCAGCAACGAGCGTCTTGAGCGTGAACTGGATTCTCATCACGGGACTACCATTTTGTGGCTCCTTAGCCCGTATTTCTACCGTGATCCCCGGTTGATAGAGGACGCGGAAGAGCTCCCTAGCCGCGTCCAGCAGCCTCTCATCTCCCCTCTTCTAAATATGTGGCGAGCGTGAATGCTTTGAGGCGTCCACGGGCTCTTGGATGAGCTCTACGACTATGCCATAGATTAAATTAAAGTTGAATGGCCACTTCCGGCGACTGTCGACGCCTGCGATACCGACACGCCCCGGAACCGACTCTCGATACCTCGATATATCGAGAATTAGAATCTAAATGGTAGACCGACCTTATTTGAGATCAACGGTCAGCCCTTTCCGCAGGGCACTATACCGGTTAGCATCAGAGGCGATTAGCTGCCCTGCAATCAAGCCCGCTACGGAGACCTGAAAGCTACGGCACTAAACTCAGCGAGGAGAATGTAAGCAACCGACCCCGTGCAGGAACGCCACAAGGATCGCGACGGAGCCGGTCTCGATAGGATGATGCCGACCGTGATCCCGAGCTCGTCGGCGGCGATCTTCGCTATGGCCAAGATCGCCTTCAGCAGAAGTTGCAGATGGCGGTCGACCACATCCAGGCCGGCGCGGGCACCCACGCACATCAGCAACCTGGCACGACTCGAACCCGCCCTTGCCATCTCAGATGAGTCGACCAGCGGAGTTTAGGGCCGGGCCATCCCACCCACTCCGGCCTTTTACGACTCCTGAGCTTCTTCCGCTGACAGGAGGCGGGCGCAGATCCGGGTGGAGGAGAACCACTCGCGGTCGAGGAAGCGGCCGGTGATCCGTCCGGCCATGCAGAGGAGAAGGTGAAGCTCCTCGGTGCTTCGCATCTCGAGCCTCAGTTCGAGACCCTCCGCGTGCACCGCGTACTCCGGCACGCTCACCGGCGCGCCGCCCTCGCGGTAGGGCGGATCGATCTCGTTGACGAGAGCGCCGTCCTGATATAAGTACAGGTGGTCGAGCTCGCCCAACTCTCCGTTGTAGAACACGGTGAGGAGCCGTCGTCCTCCTGCGCTGAGTTCTTTCGCCTGCGCAGTCGTGTGGAAGCCACTGAGCCAGAGGACATGTGTCCAACCGGGTGAGTGGGCCCCGATCCAGACGACCTGGTCGTCGATGGAGTGCAGGTGGTCGTTCATGGCTTCGGCGAATTCGCAATGCACGCGCGAGCCGGGGTCCACGCGCAGCCGTCGCGCCGATTCCTCGGGGTCGTCCCCCTCGACCCACATTCCGACGAACCAGCGGCTCAGCCCGAATTCCTGCAGGAGATTCCATTGATTCTCCGCGGGCAGCGGCCCGGTCATGTCGCCATCGCATTCTCCGCCGCACGGCGGGCACCTCGAGGAAGGAAAGCGGGTGGTCACCGGCCGACCGGCGACCACCCGCCAATATACCGCGTGCGGCGGACTGTGTTCGGCTAATCCACGACCATCATCCAGAACGGACTGTCATCCGCATTGTCGCCGATCTCGTCGAGGGTGAGGCGATACTGGGAGTAGAAACTCAGGAGATGTCCGCCGTGGCTGCGGTTCTGATGGAGGTCGATGCCTCGTAGCGAATAATGCAACTTGTCCTTGGCCGCGCCTTCCTTGGTGGACGCGTAGGGATATTCATCGCAGTCGTAGACCCCGGTGTAATTCTCCTTGAACTTCTCCTCGTATTCATAGTACTTGCAGTAGTTGGTGGTCCTTGCCGCGCGCCAGAACTTCTGGTCGTCCGTGCCGTAGTCCGACCAGAACTGATGCTTGGAGAAGATCGCGCGGTTGGCTTCTTCCTCGGCCGCGCTGCCCCGGTGCAGCGCCTGGCCCGCCGGTGTGTTCGGGGCCGCCTCCCAGTTGCCGGGAACGGCCTTGGACAGCAGCGTGCCAGCCTTTTCCTTGGCCGGCGGATATTCGGGGTCCCGTGATGCTGTGGTGTCGCCCTGACGCAGGGGCGGATAGGTCTTGATGTTCGCGGCTGGATCCATCGCGTCCTCGATGTGCTTGATGACCTCGACGAACTGCGGGTTCGCCTTCTTGGACATGGTCCAGATCCGATTGGCCCGGGTGTTGACGCATCTTCCGGTGTGGTCGGGCACACCATCATCGACATTGTCGGATTTCCCCAGTGTCTGCCAGTCGCAGCGGAAGTTGGGCGCCCACACGGTGCCGGCCGCCGGGGGCGGATCCCCGTTCCGGTAGACACCGATGCGCTTGCCCTCCCGGTCGAGAACGTCCTGCGACCACAGACGTCCGATGTAGCCGACACCTCCGATCGAAGTGATGAGCGGTTTGATGGTGCATACGGCGTTCTTCTTGTCCGCACCGGGATAGCCGCGGACCATGACGGTGACGTGACTCGTCGACTCCCAGCTCGAAATCGACTTCAGGTGGTCGCTCTCGCCTTCGACGGCGCACCGGGAAGAAGTCGATGACGATACCGTCAGGTCGAAGCCGATGTTCATCTGCTGCAGCCCTCGGTCGAACCTGGTCTGCCGCACTCCGTCTTGGAAGATCCCGAAGTCCTGGAGGCGCACGAAGGCCTTGACGTGCTGGGGCTTCGTGGTGCCGTCGTCGCCGACGACTCCGTCGCCGCTGGCGTTGCCCAGATAACTGTGCATCACCCAGGTGGCGCGGAAGGAGAAGATCATGTCATCGGTGAGCGAGTCGACCGCCACATCGGCGATTTTCGCCGCGGCCTTGATGACCGGATGTTTGCCGCCCTTCTTGAGCTTCTTCGTGGTGTCGTCGTCGTCGGCGTAAGCGCCAATGGTGTAGTAGGACGACCAGCAGGATGAATACGGGTGCTCCTGGATGCGGGCCATCTCAGGCTTGCCGTAGACCGGAGGCGTTTTGTAGCAGGTCTCCAGCGTTATGTGGTCGCTGCTGAAGTTGGAGACGGCAGCGTCGGCCTTCGGCGTGGCCGCATCGGGCGGTGCGAGTTGTGCCGGCGAGCTCTCATTTGCGGCGTCCGCGCGGGAGAAGAGGGCGGCGACCTCCTCGTCCGTGAGCAACCGCTGATAGAGGTCCACCTCGTCGAGGTCGCCCCGCATCCGCGTGCCCACGGTCATGGCGGAGTCGGCATGCCACGGCGACACCGTGAGCGGCTCCGACTTGACCAAGACTCCGTTGAGGTACAGCGAGACGGTCTTGGTTGCCGCGTCGTACCCGCCGGCCAGGTGGAACCACTCGCCGATCGGTGGTTCGACGCCGGACAGGACGCCCTCGGCTGTCGCGTCCGCGGTGTCGGCGCCGGTGAGGGTGAACACCAGCCCGTGGTCAGGGGTGTTACCGAGACGGAAGGGCGCCTGATGAATGCCCTTCTGTTCCAGGACGGTGTAGTCGCCGTCCTTGTCACTCCAGCGCAGCCAGGCGGCGGCGGTGAAGCTCTGGTCGGTGCGAATCACCGGTCCGGCGGTCCGGACGAGGGGCTCCTCTCCGGGCAGGGTGACGTCCACGGTGACCGCTTGCCAGTCCGACCAGGCTGATGAAGAGTCACCGGCGATGGCGCGCAGCCGCCAGCGGACCTTCCACCCGTCGGCCAGCTTGCCGGCCGGGACGGCGATGTCGGCCTGGGTGCCGGAGGTGACGGCATCCACGGCACCGGCCCAGATCTGGCCGCTGCCCTGATCTCCGGGAGCGGCCGGGTCGTGCTCGATCTCGGCTTCGGCGCGTAGTGCATGGCCTGCCGGGTGGGTGAGGGTCGCCTGCAGCGTGGGGGTGAGCTTGGTGGTCACCGTCACGCCCTCCACCACCTTCGACGGGGTGATGGACAGGCCCGTAGCGGTGGGCTTGGGCAGGCTAACGGTGAAGGATTGCCATTCCGACCAGGCCGAGGCGGCGGTGGCCGAGACCGCACGCGCCCGCCAGCGCACCTTCCACCCGTCGGCCAGGACGTCCGCCGGGACCGCCAGGCTCGCCTGAGTGCCGACGGGGACGTTGTCGGCTCCTCCGGACCAGATCTGACCGCTGCCCTGACTTTCAGGGGCGGCCGGGTCGTGCTCGATCTCTGCTTCGGCTCGCAGCGGCTTGCCTGCCGGGTCATTCACCTGGGCCAGCAGGGCCGGAGTGCGGGTGGAGGTGACGGTGGCGCCGTCCACTTGCTGGGACGGGCTGACCTGCAACGCGCCGACGGCCGGCTCAGAGGGCGGGTCCGGCACGTCCACGGTCAGATTCTGCCATTCCGACCAAGGCGAGCCGACCGTGGTGACGGTGTTGACCGCGCGGGCACGCCAGCGCACCTTCCAGCCATCGCTCAGCCTTCCGCCGGGAACGGTGGCCGTGGCCTGGCTGCCGGAGGTGACGTTGTCCACGCCCCCGGTCCAGATCTGGCCGCTGCCCTGACCTTCGGGAGCGGTCTGGTCGTGCTCGACTTCGAACTCGGCCCGCAGCGGCTGGGCGGCCGGGTCGGTGACCGTGACGTGCAGAGCCGGGGTCAAGCTCGTCGCCACCGTTATGCCGTTCATCACCTGGGAGGGAGTGACCTGGAGAGCGCTCACGGCCGGGTTAGGCACGTCGACGGTGGCCGTCTGCCAGTCCGTCCACGCCGAGGTCGACGATGCGGCGGCGTTGGCCGCGCGGACCCGCCAGCGAATTTGCCAGCCGTCGGTGAGCGTGGCGGCGGTCACCGTGCTGCCCTGCAGTCCCAGGGTGTCGAACCGCAGATGCGTGCGGTACTTCGAGCCGTCCGAGATGGTGCCGGCCATCAGATACTCGTTGTCGAAGTAGGCGGGCGTGTCCGTGTCGTAGGTGCTGACGTCCACGTCGGCGGCGAGCGGCAGCATCACCGCAGCGGCCACCCGCACCGGATAGGTGGTGCCGGCATCGGCCAGGAACTTCTGATCCGGCTTCACCACCAGCTCCGTGTGGCCGCCCTCGGTGACCAGGTCCATGCCGACCGCACCGTGCTTGACCGACCCGGGCCGGTTCTGGACGCCGCCGTCCGACACGAGCGGTCGTGTCCCTGCGGCGACCAGCTTCTTGTCCTTGCTCTTCAGCAGCAGCCGGCCGCCCTTCCCCTGGGACGGGGTCAGACCCTCGTCTTCGACGCCGATCCGCAGCTTCACCTGCTCGGCAGGCCGCTGGCGCAGCACCAACTCATGCCTGAATCCAGCCGGCAACGCCGTAATCACCAGGTCGGCTCCCACGCCGGCGGCGTTGGTGTAGGTGGCGACACTGCCCTTGACGGTGGGCTTGGGCAGTGGTGTCGGCCACCGCAACGCGTACGATCTGCCGTCAACGGCCATCTTCACGAACGGGTCCGTGCCGCCGGCGGAGAGCTCCACGAGCGCGCCCTCGACAATCGTCTTGGGCCGCAGCTTACCGCTCTGCTCGATCAGAGTGGTGTCGATAGATGCCCATCCGCTGCCCCGCCTGGCCCGTACCGGACCGGCGGTCACCTCGATTTTGAAGCTCTTCCCGTCAGGCTGGGCGTGGGTGATGCTGGTCGCGGTCGTCTCGTCGGCGACCTCGACGGCCTTGCCCTGTGCGGCCGCCATCCGGGAAGCGGCGATCCGCGCCTGTGACGGCACGTTCGAGACCGCGTTCCCGCTCTTGCCGGCAATCCACGCCGCGGTGTCGTTCAGGCTCGCGTGGTGCTCGTTCCCGGAGGAGTCGGCAGCCGTGCGACCGTCTCCCTCGTCGAACGTCCACTGCGCCGCCGACTGCTTGAGCGTGGTGAAGGACCAGGTGTACGGCACCATGGTGTTCTCCCACGAGTCCATCGCACCCGACAGCTCGACCGTGTAGGTGGCTCCCGCCTTCAAGGGCTGGTCCGGGTCGAAGGTCAGTACCGTTTCAGTGCTGTCGTACGTCAGTGTCCCCACCGCCGGGGCGCCCGCGGCGTCCTTGACGACCATCTGAGCCTCACCGACCGGCTCCGAGAAGGTGGCCTTCACCAAGGTGTCCCGAGGGACGTCGACGGCACTGTCCGCCGGCTCGACCGCGATCACTCGCGGAGCGCCGTTGTCCTCACCGTCGCCGGTGCCTCCGATGCCACTCTCGTCAAAGTCGAGTTGGTCCGTGCCGACCTGGTACTCTTGACCGTCACGTTGCCCGGCGACGCGGGCGGCCACTTCCTTGCTTATCGTGACGTCCTCATCGCCGCCGAGCGGCTGATACATCGACATGGCGATGGCGTCCTCGTACTCGGGAAGATTCGTCAACTGCGTGCCGGTCAGCATGACGACTTCCTCCAGGGGGCCTTCCATCTCGAAGTCCACCGTGAGGATGGGCGGGTGCAACGTGCCCTTGCACTCTTCCCGCGGGGCCGTGGTGCAACCGCCGGCCTCGTCCGTCCGGTAGCGCCGCCAGTTGGTGATGTCCGATTCGCTGCCGGCAGCGAGCTGGATGCCATAGTTGGGAGCGCCGTCGACCCATGCCTGCACGATGTCGTCGACCGAGTGGATCAGATCCCAGGCGTAAGCCATCGAACCGGTGCAGTCGTAGTCGCTGTAGGCGCCGTACTCCGTGTCCGCGCCCACGCTGGTGACGGACGGCTGGGTGTTCCAGGTCAGCGACGCCTCCTCCCAGTCGGAGGTGATCTGACGCGCCGTGATGCCGGAGCCCACGTGCTCCCCGCACGCGTTGGAGTAATAGTTCCACAGGATCAGGTCGGCGTTCTCCACCTTGGCGCCCGCGAACTCATCCGGCACGTCGGGGAACCGGAGGTAGGTCCGCCAGCGCACGTCTCCGCCGTTGGACTTGCCGACCAGGACTCGGTCGAGGCGGAAGTTGTCCCAGCTGTCCTGGTACTCGTAGTCGTTGACGAAGGTGTCCTGGCCGCCGAGGTGATACTCGCTGGTGTCGGTCTCCCACCAGTCGTTCACGGCGGCGGCCATGGTCACCGGGTAGGTGACCATGGGGTCGGCGAGGAAAGCGGGGTCGGGCGTGAACACCAGGACCTCACCATCCCCGGCGAGCGTGACGGCAGCCTTGCCCACCTTGCCCGCATCGATCGGGGCTGTCGCGTCAGCGGCTGTGGCGTCCTGTAGCAGGGTCGGCCGCACCTCAGTGAGCGTCTTGCCATCCTTCCCCACGATAGTGGGCCGGCCGGCGGCGTTCTTCGCGAAGGACAGCCCTTCGGGCAGGTCTACAGGCATCCGGAAGGAGACCGGTCCTGTGGGCCGCTCGGCGATGATGACCTGCTGCTGAAAGCCGGTCGCGGTCGCGTCACCACCAGGTCGCGGCCTTTGCCGTAGGCACCCGGGTAGGTTGCGGTGTCACCCTTCAGCCGGGGCTCGAGCAGTGTAGACGGCCAGCTGATCTTCGCGACGGCATCGGCCGCCTGGCTCTTGAGGAGGGTCTTGTCCCGGCCCGCGGACAGGACCAGGCCGCCGTGTGCGGCCATCGGCTTGATGACGCCATCCGCCTCGACAAGCGTGGTGTCGATCGGCTGAAAACCTTCGCCGTCGGCGTCCTTGACGCGGATCGGCTGGGTGTGCATCTCCATGTGGACGGTTTTGCCATCCGGATTGGCGTAAAAGGTGGCGCTCTCCGAGCGCATCGACTCGATCTCGACGCGCTTGTTGTTCTTCTTAGCCTGCGCCAGCGCCTCATTGGCAGGCGTGGTCAAGGCGCTCGGCGGCGACGTCGCGGGGGTGGGGGATGGCGTGGGGCCCTGGGCGATCGCGGGCGCGCTCATCAGTGAGAACGGCAGCGTCAGAGCGGCGATCAGGGCAGCGTGGCGCCGCGTCCGAGCCGATAAGCCGGACGCTGATCGTGGTGTGTTCACTCATGCCTTTCGAACAAATGTGAGCAAAACGGGTTGATCATCACATGGGCCGCGACTGAAAGTAAAGATCCTTCCGGTCACAGCCGAACCGGTCTCCGTGATCACTGACGGCGTCGCCGGTCAACGGTGCCCCACATGAGATCAACCTCCGCCCAGCCCGCGTTCCGCGTAATTCAGCGGCATGGAGGTCCGAATACGGGCTCTGAATTGGGCTGACATGGGTGTGGCCACCTGGAGGGCGTTTCTCTAGGCGGTGGTGTTCGTGCTGGTCAGCGTGCTGCAGGTTTCAGGTCGATGACCTGCTTGGGGGCGGGGACGGCAAGCTTGGCGAGCAGGTCCTGCTGGGGCTTGGTCAGGGCGGTGACCTTCCCGAACACACCTGGCTGGCCGACCGCGACCGTTGCCAGGCGGCCGGCGTCCCGGACGAGGCAGCCTTCGCCACCAAGCCAGCCCTGGCCACCGCCATGGTGCTGGCCGCGCTGGAGGCCGGCGTGCGAGCGGCCTGGACGACGGGCGATGAGGTCTACGGACAGGACCCGCGCCTGCGTGCCGCCCTGGAAGCACGCCGGATGGGCTACGTGCTGGCCATCGCCGGCAACCGGCGTGTCGATCTGCAGGGCGTTGTCCTGAGCGCGGCTGAGGTCGCGGCGCGGGTCAATGATCGGCACTGGCACCGCTATCGCGCCGGTCAGGGAGCCAAGGGCCCGCGCTGGTATGCCTGGGCCTGGGCCCGCATCGACGAAGGCGCCTGCGATGGCTATCGGTGGCTGCTGATCCGGCGCAACCTGACCACCGGCGAGCTGGCCTTCTACCGCTGCTACGCGCCCGACCGGCAGCCGCTCATGGCTCTGGTCAAGACCGCCGGTATTCGCTGGGCGGTGGAGGAGTCCTTCCAAGCCGCCAAAGGCCAGGTCGGCCTGGACCACTACCAGGTGCGCGGCTGGAGGCCCTGGCACCGGCATATCACCTTGGCCATGCTCGCCCTGGCCCTGCTGGCAGCCATCGCCGCCGCCCAGCCGCCCAGCACCGCCGATGACCGCATCTCGCTGACCCTGCCCGAGATCCGCCGGCTCCTGGTTGCACTCGTCCTGACCCGGCACCACTCCACCACGAACGTTCTGCGCTGGTCAGACTGGCGCCGCCGACACCAAGCCAGAGCCCGACACTGCCACTACCAGCGCAGATCCGAACCATGATCGCGAAGTGTCACTGGAGTACTAGCGCCGCTGGCGGCCCATGGTCGAACGCGTCGTGGCCTGGCTGGTCCCCCGAGGCAACCGCCGCCTGCGCTACCGCGGCACCGCCGTTGACACAACCGCTGGCTCCACCACCGCACCGCCGCCCTCAACCTCCGCCGCCTGGTCAACCTCGGACTCACCCACACCAGCGGCTTCTGGACCTTCGCTCCGACCACGCCCTAACAGGAGGGTGAGCCAGCTGATGCCGACTCACCCGCCAAGATCTTCAGAACATTCCTAGCGAGCGGCGCCCACGCGGCTTGGCGTGACGTTCCGTTCCGGGCTCATCCGGACGGCGCGCTCTTGCAGAGGCCGGCGAGTTGAGGCTTGCCGATTGCCCGCAGCACGATGAATGATCGCTCGATCGGCGGGGCCGGCTGACCGGCCCCGCATGCCCGGCCGGACCCCGCTGAACGCCCGGCCGGGACCTACCCCACCGGCAGCACGTCACCCCGGCGGCACCTGGCCGTTCTTCGCCACTGGCACACCCAGCTGCACGGCACCGGTGAGCGTCGCCCGCTCCGGCGGCAACGACCCCAGCACCGGGTTCAGGTGCCGCAGGCTCAACGTCACCGGCGCGATCGCCGGAGCGACCGTGTCGAACTTCTCCAGATCCACCCAGCGCACCACCTGCAGCACCTCCGGCGGAATGACGTCTCCACCCTTCTGCATCGGCACGCACAGCTGACGGGCGTAGGTCACCCGCACCGTCGCTGCGGGAATCTGGTCGGTCAGCACCGGGTTCAGCTGCCTGAGGTTGAGCGCCCGGTTCATCGGCGTGTTCGGGGTGACTCCGTAGCACAGCAGGTCGATGTGCTGCACCAGCCGCATGACCTCCGCGGGCGGCGCGACGCCGTTCTTCGCCACCGGCACGCACAACTGCTCCGCCCTGCCCAGCACAACCTCCGTACGGGGCAGGTCCTGCAGCACCGGGTTGAGATGGCTGAGCACCAGCGCCTTGCCGGGCGCCGGGGTGACGACCCGATAGCAGGCCAGGTCGACGAACCTGACGAAGTCCAGCACCCCGGGCGGCGGGATGACGTTGTTCTTGGCGACCGGTACGCACAACTGCTCACGCGCGCCCAGGGTGACCTGCTCGATCGGCAGACCCTCGAGCACCGGGTTGAGGTGCCGCAGCGTCAGCCCGACGGCCGGCGGCTGGTACGGGTCGGTCTTGAAGCACTCGAGGTCGAGGTACGACACGAAATCCTTCGGCGTGGGCAACGCCGGCGCAGCGGCCGACGGCGCGGCGACAAATGCCATGATGACAATTCCCAGAGCCACGGATAACGCGCGCCGGATCGTCGGCCGGACGCGCCGGAGCCCGCTGACGGGTCGGTCCACCGTTCCTCCATCGGTCGTGGTTCCTCCTGGTCACCCCTCACTTTCTGCGCACCATGGAGCCTTGACAAGATTAGTGACGGCTTTTCGCTATTTCTCAATCGACGCCGGGCTATAAGTGCCGCCCATAACCGCCCCGAGAACCATCTGGGCATTTTCCGCACATTCCCCCCGAACAATTCGGGCGGTGCGGTATTCGGGCCGTTCCGCCGCTCGTCCCTTCCCCTGGGGGCCGTGCCGCTGGAGTACGCCTCGGCACTGTCGTTGATCTGGTCCTCCTGGAGGGCTCCCTCCAGGAGGGCCTCAAAGAGACCACCCCCACATGACGCAGCTCACCGCCGAGCAGCAGGACGCGCAGATCTCCCGGACTCACGACGTCATCGCGCGGGTCACCGGCGCCACGCCCCGCCTGTTCCGCCCGCCCTACCTGGAGACCGACGACGGGCTGCGCGCGGCGGAGCGCCGGCACGGCCTCACCGAGATCAACGCCGACGTGGAATCCCAGGACTGGAACAACGCCACCGCCGACCAGATCGCGGAGAAGGCCAGACAGCTGCGGTCCGGGCGACGTGATCCTCATGCACGACCGGCCAGCGAACACCGTACAGGCCATCCCGCAGATCGCCGCCGACCTGCGCGAACGCGGCCTGTGCGCCGGAAGGATCTCGCCCTCACCGGCCGGGCGGTCGGCCCCGGCGACGCGTGCGCCGCCGCGTACCGGACGATCGCCGCTCGCGACGGCGCCTTCCGCGGCGAGGTCGTCGTGACCAACACCGGCAGCACCCCGCTCGACGACCGGCACGTCACGCTGGCCCTGCCCGCTGGGGCACGGATCAGCGCCCTGTGAGACGGCATCGCCACCGGCAACACGGGAACGGTGACCGTCACCGGCACCCACCACAACAGCGCCGTCGGGCCCGGCAGGTCCACCGCGTTCGGTCTCACCGGCACCGGCACCGGGGACGGGGCCGTCGCGGGCGTCACGTGCGCCGACCCGTCCGGCGACACCCTGACCAGCGCCCGCACCGCCGGCCGGGTCGAGGACCTGAGCGACAGCGTGCGCTACACCTGGCCGGGCATCACCTTCGAGGGCCGCTTCCAGGGCACCGGGGTCGGGATCGCGCTGAACGACGCCGCCAGCGACTACGGCGTCCAGATCGACGGCGCCGCCCCGATCACGCTGCGGACGCCCGGCAGGACCACGCACTGGGTGACCGGCCTCGGCGGCGGCGTGCACACCGTACGCCTCGCCAAGCGGACCGAAGTCGCCCCCACGGCCACGCTCGTTGGCGATGTCCGCGTGGGGCCGAGGGCGCGCGTGATGTACGGTGCGATGCTCGAGCCGAGGGGTCTCGGATCGAGATCGGAGAGGCGGCGGTGATCTGCGAGAACGTAGTGTTGCGCGGATCCGCGGTCGCTGGCGATCAGCCGGTGCTCGTCGGCGACCACGTCTTCGTGGGGCCGCACGCCACGCTGCTGGGCTGCGAGGTTGGCAGGTGCAGCTATGTGGCGACCGCCGCGACGGTCCTGCAGTGCGCACGGCTGGGGGCCGGCTCGGTTGTCGCTGTCGGCGCGCTCGTCCATGCGCGTACCGTGTTGCCGGACGAGTACTTCGTGCCGCCGCACACCGTGGCGCTCGACGCGCCGGTGCGGCTGCCGGCACCCGGCGATCCGGGCCTGGCCGAGGCCGTCAGGCAGGTGGGCTTCGCACAGGTGGCGTTCGGCGTCGACACGGAGTGGACCGACCGGATCAGCAGGTACGAGCACATCGCGGAGGTGCGCGTCGCCGAGTTCGGCACGCACGCCGACGACGAGGTTCTGAATCCCGGCTAGGCGGGGAAGAGGCTTCACCTCACCCGGAGGATGACCTTGCCGGTAGTGCGGCGGGTGACCAGGGCGGTGAGGGCGGTAGCCGCCTGGTCGAGAGGGTATTCGGCGCCCACCAGAGGCCGGATGTGGCCCGAGGCGGCCAGGGCGAGCAGATCGTGGAGCGGCGCGGCGGCACGGCTGCCGGGCAGACGGAGATGGGCACCCAGCCAGTAACCGCCGACGGCGATGTTGCGCTCGCTGAGAACCCCGGGGTCAAGGGGAGCAGGGTCGATCCCGCCGGAGGTGCCGTAGGTGATCAGGCGGCCGAAGGGGGCCAGCGCATGAGGGGCTGCCGCGAAGACCGGGCCGCCGACGGCGTCGAGGATCACGTTCGCTAGGGCGCCGCCGTTGGCTTCGCGGATGCGCTCGGCGTAGCCGTCGGCCTCGCCGGCAATGGCGGCGTCCGCGCCGAGCTGGAGGACCAGGGCACGCTTGTCGGGGGTGGAGGCGGCGCCGATCACACGTCCGGCGCCGAATTCCCTGGCCAGCTGGATCGCCAGGTGACCGACGCCTCCGGCTGCCGCGTTGACGACAACGGTTTCACCGGGGACGATCCGCGCCGCAGTACGCACCAGATGCCAGGCGGTCAAACCCTGAACCAGCAGGGCGAGCGCGGCGCCCGCAGGCAGGTCCTCGGGGATCTCGACCGGGTCCTTGACCAGCGCCTTGGTGGCGAAGCCACTGCTGGTGAAAGCGAGCACGCGACGTCCGTCCGGGCCTCGGCCGACGACCTCTCCCCCGGGGACGAACGGCAGCTGCGGCGGCAAGTAGGCGCCGCGCAGGCGTTCGGCGTCGGCGAAGTTGAGACCGGCGGCCTCGACCTCCAGAAGGGTTTCACCGGGGCCCGGCGTCGGGTCGGGAAGGTCAGCGGGGGTCAGGACATCGGGTTCGCCCAGGCGTTCTGCAACCATTGCTCTCATGCCGACAACGCTAGGAGCCACACGATTGCGCAGGTAGCAGGTGCCGTTTGTGGATGAGGCGGAATGTATGAAGATCTTTCATACGTTGCCGCTCGTGTGGATGACTTGAGCGTGGCCGAGCTGCGCGTGCTGGTGGCGCTGGACGGCGAGGGCAGCGTATCGGCGGCAGGGGTACGGCTGGGGCTGACGCAGTCGGCGGTCTCACACGCCCTGCGCGCGGCGGAGAAGAAGATGGGCGCGGTGCTCTTCCGACGCGGACGAGGTGGCGCCACGTCCACGCCCGCCGGACATGCCGCGGTCGGGCACGCCCGGCGCATCCTGAGGCAGATCGAGGTCATGAAGGTCGACACCCATGCCGCCGCGCGGGGCGAGGTCACCGGAGCGATCCGGGTGGCGGCCTTTCGCAGTGCCGCCTTCCACCTGCTGCCCAGGGTGCTGGTGCGGTTCGGGCAGCGGTACCCGAAGATGACGGTGACCGTACGCATCGTGCCTGACCTGGGACGGGGGATCGCGGGAGAGGTGGCGGACGGGCGCGCCGACGTCGGAGTGGTCTCACTGCCGGTGTACGTGGACGGGCTGGTGACGAAGGAGCTGTACGCGGAGCCGTACCTGCTGGCTTTTCCGGAGGGGCATCCGGATCCGCGGTCGCTGCCCATGATCGATTGGCATGAGAACTGCGCGAGCGAGACCCGGCGCTGGCTGGCACGGCAGGAGTGGATCCCACCCGGCGACATCACCGTCGAGGACGACGGGGTGGTGATGTCGATGGTGGGGCACGGACTCGGTGCGGCGATCGTGCCCAGGCTGTCCACGGTCGGTGCGCCTGCCAAGGTCGCGACGGCAGGGCTCGGCGACGGTGCGCCGCAGCGCCGCGTGGGATATGTGACCACGCCGGAGCTGACCGGATCGGCGATCATCCGCGACCTTCTCGGCGAACTGCGAACCATGAAGGGCGTGCCCAGCCCCGTCGGCGGTTGAACCAGCGGGCGGCCGCAGGAGTTGAACCAGATGGCGAAATGACCATAGTTGATGATCGCGACGAGTAGGTGAGGTGCCCAGCAGTCTCCGGACAGTCGACTACATAAGCTGACAGAAGTCTGGAAGAGGTAGGTACGTGACGAGGTGTCGCAGGCAGTTCTCGCCCGAGTTCAAGGATGAAGCCATTCCCATGGTCCTGGAGGGCGATCACACGGTCGCGGCGGTGACTCGAGAGTCCGGGATCAGCGCCAGCACCCTGGGGGCTGGGTGACCCGGTAACGGGTCGTGCATGGCCCGGAGGAGCAGCCGGTCTCCGGACCGGAGCGGGCCCGG
The DNA here is from genome assembly GCF_006334985.2 of Nonomuraea phyllanthi. Classification (GTDB taxonomy): domain Bacteria; phylum Actinomycetota; class Actinomycetes; order Streptosporangiales; family Streptosporangiaceae; genus Nonomuraea; species Nonomuraea phyllanthi. Next base: position 617,842 of record NZ_VDLX02000004.1, on the reverse strand, counting down.
ATCCGGGAACTGGAGCAGGAGAACGCCGAGTCGAGAAGCCGACGTTCTTGAAAAAGCTTCTGGCAAGCGCCGAGTAGCAACGATTGGCCGGCAGCCTGGGACCGGCCGACCACCTGGCGGCGGCCGCGCGATACACGGACGCACTGGCATACCGGGGACCGGCACCTGCACGGGGAACCCGGGGACGATCACCTGTTCGGGCCGGACAAAGTGCACCCCCTTGACGATGCACTGCGACGTTGGCTGGACGGCCATCCGGAGGATGTCGCTGCACTTCAGGTTGCCCGCCAACAGGGCCCGCTCGCGGTCACCCACCGCACTGGGCGCAGAAAAGACTCGCCCGGAACCGCGCGGCGCTTCGACTCCGTCTGGATCAGCAGCCACTGGACGGTACGGCGGATCCAGCATCTCTACGATGAGGGCATCGCCGCGGGCAGTGATCACGCCCCTGTTGTCGTCGATCTCGACTTGACACCCGATCCAACGCCAGGCTGACAGACGCGCCCATTGCGGCAGATGAGGATGCGCAACGAGGCCTGGCCGGCCGCGCAGCCGACCGCCTGGCGCGACCAGATCGCCGTGGTGGCCATCGACATGAGCACCTCCGAAGCCAGGGCGGTGCGCACCGCGCTGCCGCACCCCCATCTGGCCGTCGACCACTTCCATGCGATCCAGGCCGCCAACAAGGTCATCGATCTGCTCCGCCGCCGCGCCTGCTACGGCCGTCGCGGCCGAGCCGGGGATCCGGAGTACGGCATGCGACGCACGCTGCTGCGCAACTGGGAAGAGATACCCGAGACGCGGGCGAACGCGATGTGGGGGTCTTCCTGGCCGCCGGAAGCGATGGCGAGCAGGTGCTGGCCTGCTGGGTGGCCAACGAACAACTGCGCGCCGTCGATTCATACGTCAGCTTAGACACACCGCTACTCAAGTGACCAGCCCGAGCAAATATGCCACTTTATAACAGGAGTATGCGTGCTTGAATTCGATCGAAAGTGGATCGCCGACCTACTTGATATCTAAGATTGTGCCATCGACTGGGCCCAAGACCTTCCACACGCCCTCGAGGACCAACGGCATGGTGGCCGGTGCACTACCCCTTGACCCGATCAGCCATGACGTCCCGGAAGTTGCGGGAACGCAGCCTGAGCCGCGGTAGCGTACGCCTTACTGCCGTTGGTGTGGCAACATATGGTCATGGCCGCATCGGACGTCAGCTTCCCGCCTCCACGTGTGTTCATCTCCTATTCATGGGATAACGACGACCACATGGCGTGGGTACTTCAGCTCGCAACTCGGCTGGTAGGCAACGGGATAGATGTCGTGCTCGATCGTTGGGATGCCTACCTGGGCGCTGATCTTCCTCTCTTCATGGAGCAGGCGGTTAGCTCCAGCAGCCGGGTGCTTGTAGTCGCAACTTCCCAGTACTCCGAAAAGGCGGACGCCGCCAAGGGCGGTGTCGGCTACGAGCGCCGCCTCCTTACGGTAGATATCATGAAGGATCTGACCAGCGATCGCATAATAACACTCTTGCGGAATAACCCGACTTCAGTGCTACCGCGCTTTCTAGGTGCTCCCATCTACCTGGATTTCCGCGACGATGACGACTATGAGACTCAATACGCTGAGCTGATTCACAATTTGTACGGACGGAAGATCCTGCCGCGCCCTCCTCTCGGCCTGAGCCCGTTTGCAGCGGTACCTGCGGAGGAGGTTCCGTCGATACTTCGGCATGAAGCTGCGCGATACGCCAGCCCCAGCCTTTCCGGAGCCGCAGTGTTTGACTACTCAAATAACGACGGCAAATACACCCTCGGCTCGGGCGACATGGTTTTCACGCTCAAGACTTCGAATTCAGGCCCAGGGAGCATCTACGTCTACAACGACCCAGACAATATCGTCACCGTTGCTTTAGCGATGAATGTCCGCACACCGTCGGAGGTGGAGGACGCTAGCATGTATGACGCTTCTTCGCGGGTACGAACAATCTGCGTGGGGGACGCCGCCATTCTACGGAACCGCAACGGCTATTGGGCAGTCGTCTGCATCGATGAAGTTCATACCAGAGAAAGTTCGCCTGACGGGAAGCCTTTCGTGCGATTCCGTTACGCGATTCAACCGGACCGTACAGTGAACGCTTTTCATCCTGAGTAGCGGCCCTCTTCGATGAGCTGCAGGACGAGGATGGCCTGCACGATCGGGGTGGTGCGGTGCGGACAGCAGCGCAGCTGGGTCAGAACCTTCCAGGTCTTCAAGGTGGCAACGGCGCGTTCGCCGCGGGCGCGGATGCGGGCGTGAGCACGGTTGACCAATCGCTGATGACGCGACAGCGGCGGCCGGAGCCGGTGCCGCTTGAACGGGTGCGGATCGTGCCGCCTGCGTCCCTGGTACCCCTAATGCGGTGACCACATACGTTCGCCGGGTCTGCGACACGCTGGATCGACCACTACCTTGGCACCGCCGTCGACCGTCTGTGGCGCTAATTCGGTCGCTCACCGATGAGTTTTGGCCTGCCGGGTGGTCAACACCAGCACACCGAGACGAACGGAGCATCCCATGGGCAAGGTGCGCTGGCATTTGATGATGTCGCTGGACGGGTTCGCGGCTGGTCCTGGACACTCGATGGACTGGATGTCCGGGGTGAGGGTCGGCCCCGACACCCATCATGAGTCGATCGCGACCCTGGGTGCCGTCCTGGGGGGTCGTCATGGCTACGACGCGCTCGCTGAGCGGCATCCCGGCCAGGCGAGTAAGCAGCCGTACGGCGGCGCGTGGAGTGGCCCGGTGTTTGTGCTGACCCACCATCCTGAGGACGCGATCCCGGACCCCGGCGTCACGTTCCTCACCTGCGATGTGGCCGAGGCGGTCGCGATCGGGCTGGCCGCGGCGAAGGGCAAGGATCTGGAGATACACAGCCAAGACATCGCCCGGCAATGTGTCGAGCGCGGTCTGATCGACGAGTTCCGTGTGCATCTGGCGCCGGTCATGCTCGGCGCCGGAGTTCGGCTGTTCGACTGCCCCGGTATCGAGCCGGTCCGGTGGGCCCGGATTCACGACGGGGACCCCGCACAGGCCGTGGACCTGCGATACCGACCAGCCTGACATCTGCACCCTCATCCTTGACGACACCGTCACGTGGCTGGCTATGACGATGTCTCTGAGGGATCTGGATCAAAGCTGTGAAAGGGTGACGGTTTGTGATGGACAGTGAGCGCTAGTGTGATGACCACGAACGTTGACCGGGTTTGATCACGCGGCTCTTGGGCGGGGTCGGCCCCAACGCTGCTGGCGTTCACTGCGGATGCGGGCACGTTCACGACGCTGTGCGGCCAGCACGTCGGGGTGGCGGGCGTTGGCGTTACGCCAGCGCAGGTAATCCTGCAGCTCGCGGGCCAAGACGGTGTGGTTGGGATGGTCGGAGCCGGCGATCACAAAGGTGCGCAGCGGCCCGAACTGCGGCTCGATCGGGTTGGCCCAGGAGGCATAGGTCGGGGCGCCGTCCGGGCGGGCGGCACGGATCCATTTCAAGGCTGCCAGGGTGTTGGCGCCGCTCTTGCCGCGCCGGGTGACGCCCCACAAGGTGTCATCGCCGAGTGCGTAGCAGCCGTGGAAGTAACGCACGCCGTGAGTGCGTGTATAGGTCGCCGGCAGCCGGCCCGGTTTGCCGCGCTCGGCCCAGCCAGTGCCCTGGACGGGTCGGATCGATAACGGCCCGAACTGGTCTAAGGCGAAGCACCGGTTCGGGAAGCGGCCGTTGACCTCCTCGATCCGGTCCAGCTTGGCCTCGAAGTCCGGATCGGTGGAGGTCTTCCAGGTACGGGTGCGCTGGAAGGTGACGCCGTGCCGGTTCAGCAACCGGCGCAGGTGCTCGCGCCCGATGACGATCCTCCGCTCGCGGATGTGGCGGGCCAGGTGATCGGCGAGCTTGCGCACGCTCCAGTCCGTGAACGGACGCCCCAACCGGCCCGGACGCGTTTTGGCCGTCTGGATGATGAACGCGATGTCCTCATCTGTGATCAGGCGGCCTATCACCGAACGGACCGGTCTGCCCATCGCTGTCGCGATCAGCGCCGCCAACCTCCACGACAGCCTGGCGCTGGAACCGCTGGTGCGCAGCCTCCCGCCCATTCGCTCCCGCCGCGGGCCACGACGCCGCCGACCGGTCAAGCTCCACGGCGACAAGGGCTAAGACTATCCCCACCTGCGGTCCTTCCTGCGCGGCCGGGGCATCGTCCCGCGCATCGCCCGCCGCGGGATCGAATCCAGCCAGCGCCTGGGAGGGCACCGCTGAGCCGTGGAAAGGACGGTCTCGTGGCTGGCTGGCTGCCGCCGCTTACACCGGCGCTACGAACGCCGGGCGACCACTTCGCATCCTTCGTCGCCCTCGCTGCAGCCCTTGTCTGCTGCCGGGGCACTCACCTACATAGACATTTCAGCCCCCGACCTGAGGTTTTACTACCGCGGGTCGTTGCTTAGCCGACCTCGAAAGGCAGCCGAGAGCGCCCGTACGCAGGCGTACGACCATGATAGGGAACATATGGTTCAGACTCCCCTCAGCGGCTTACGATCCACAGCGCGCTGGCACCACCCTGGCGCACCCCCAGGCCAGAAATCTCCTCGCCCAAGGCTTCGACTCTTGTACGGTCACCCGCATGAACTGGCAGTACCAGCGCGACGCGGTAACAGCGGTGAATGCGCTGACCGCCCGATGGGTGAAGACCTGGTCGGGGGGATCGGTCGTGATGGCCGGTGCGGGCGCCTGGCCGCTGCTGGCCCACTTGGCATCGGCCTCCGAGGGAGAAGGCCGCAGGGAACTGCAGGAGGCGGTCGGGATGGACGCCGCCACCGCGTCCCAGGCGGCCGGAGCCGTGCTGTCGATCATGGAGAGGTCCACGGCGATCCGATCGGCGCTGGGTCTGTGGACCCGGCCGGACCTGCCGCTGCATCCGGCCTGGACCACCACGCTTCCAGCAGGCATGTACGGCGAGCTGACCTCGGATCCCGCCGCGGACCGGCTCCGACTCGACACCTGGGCCAAGGAGCAGACCGGTGGGCTCATCCCCGCCATGCCCATCCAGCTGACCGACCGCGTGCTCCTTGTCCTGGCCATGGCATTGACCGTTCGCACCACGTGGCTACGCCCGTTCACCGACGGCATCGACCTGTTGGAGGCCGGCCCGTGGGCGGGACGCGAGATCCATGTCCTACTCCGCAGAACGCACATACTCGACCGCGCCAGAGTCGCCGACACCCCCGCCGGCCCGCTCACCTTGCTCCGCGTCATGGGCTCAGGTGGAATCGACGTCCACCTCGTTCTCGGTGACGAATCGATGAAACCCGGCCACGTCCTCACCGCCGGCATCGACGTACTGGCCGGATGCCACCCCGCCACCCCGGCCGGCCTCCTGCCTGCGACCAGCCCGGGACCCGGAATGACCGTCCGCCACCTCCGCGACCGCGCCCCCGACGACGTACTGAACGTCAAGGTCCCCCGTTTCACCATCACCTCCACACACGACCTCCTGGACCTGCCCGAAGTCTTCGGCCTGGCAACGGTGACCGACCCGAGCCGCGGGCACTTCCCCGGCATCAGCAGCCGGCCGCTCGCCGTCACCCAAGCCCGGCAGAACGCCGTCGCCACCTTTCAAGCCACCGGTTTCGAGGCCGCCGCGACGACCGTCTTCGGTGCCGTCGCAGGCGGAATCGCCCCACCACCGCCCTACCGCGTCCGGCACATCGACCTGCACTTCAACCACCCTTTCGGATTCCTCACGGTTGACCGCCGAAGCCACCTCATCCTGACCGCCGGCTGGGTCGCCGAACCCGAAACCTGGCCCGAGGAACCCAGTAGCTGAGCGCCGCACCATGAAGGAAGCGTCTCGGCTCGACTCCACCGAGGTGGTGGACGACCTCGACCTCTGGGAAAGCGCGGTCAGGCGTTGCGGGGATGGCGGGTGAGGAGGACGAAAGTCAGCCTGGCCTTCGGGTGAACCAGCACGGCGACGCTCACGGTCTCCACGCCGGAGCCGGCACCTGCGCGGCCTCCTTGTGGAGCTGTTCTGCGCGGCGGCGAAGGTTCACTGCTGTGGCCAGGCACGAGTTCTCAAGCTCGTTCATCTCGCGTCTGCGACGAACGGCTGTGGCGAGGTACGCTCCGCCGCCGGTCCCTTCCAGAAGACCTCGCTTCCGCGAGGCCGGGACGATCGCCTCGATCGTCGTGGCCACCGACAACATGGACTGCTTCGCCGACACCTTCCGCCGCGTACGCACCACCCGGCGCCCGGCAGTCCACCGCCCTGCGGCAACGCCGGCCCAGTGGGCCTCCGCCTGCGACGACATGATCTGTTCCAGCGACATCGCGGCGCTCAAGGACGAGGGCGCGGCCGGGTGGTTCTTCGGGCCGTGGCTCACGCGACACGGCATGACCTTCCACGACGCGCTCCTCATCGATGACTCGGCGACCAACTGCGCCGACTTCCGGCAGCACGGAGGAACCGCACTGTGCTGGAGGTCGGGCGTCAACGACATCACCGAGGCCGCAACCGCGTTGAGCCAGATGGCTGGACGGACCGTTGGAGCCGTAGCGGCGTTCACGCTCTCAAGCGGACGAAGCGGGTTTGCACTGGTTATCCGGATGGTGTTGCCGCCGGTGTTCAGCGAGTCGTTCAGTGCCGTGGTGGACCAGGTCGTCCACGCGCCGGTGGGCTCGAACGAGACCGTCGCCACCGTGGATCCGTTGACGATCAGGTTCGCCGGCCGGGCGCTGCCGGTGCCGTTGGCGAAGCGGACCGCCAGCGTGGCCGGGCCGGACGCCGGCGCGTTCACCGTGACCTGGGCGTAGGCGCCGCTCGCGTTGTCACCGTTGCAGAACCCGCTGCCGGAGAAGCCGGCGTGGGCGCCATGAAGGCGGCTCTGCGGCGTCCCTCGCTGAAGGCGGTGGGGCGGGCGAGCCGCGGCGAGCGCTCCTCGCGGAACAGGGCTGAGGGCCGTGGACGCCGCCGGTCAGAGTGGTGTGGACGGATTCGGTGATCGAGGGGTGCCGTACGTCTCCGAGGCCGGGTCGGTCGCGGTCGCGGCCGTCTCCGCGTCCAGCTCCCAGCCTCGCGCGTACGCCGCGGCGAACCCTTCCCCGCCGAGCACGGCCTGACCGCGGCGGGTGAGCTCGCGGACCTGCGGGTCGGTGTGGTCGTGCGCGCCCCGCAGCCGGGCGGCGGTACCGAGCAGCACCGCCGACTCGTGGTGCCGCCCGCGCGCGTCGGCGAGTGCGGCCACGTTCACCGTTACCAGCGACAGGATCGGCAGTTCCCGGGTCGCCAGGGCCGCCGTGTACGCCTCCCGCAGCGCCTTGTCGGCGCCGGGCAGGTCGTCCAGCGCCAGGCAGAGCGCGGCCCGCGCGCCGGCGACCAGCGTCCGGGCGTGGTCCGCGGGGAAGGCGCTGCCGGCGAGCAGACCGCGCTCGGCGTCGGCGAGCAGGCCGGCCGCTCTGTCCAGGTCGCCGAGCCGCACCCGCAGGCCGGCCTCCCAGGCGTCGACCAGGACCAGCATTTCCGGCGAGGACACGTGCAGCGCCCGCTCCCGGGCGGCGTCGATCAGCGCGATCGCCCGGTCAATGTCGCCGCGCCGGAGGCACAGGTCGATCCAGCGCAGGTCGCCGTAGAGCTGGTCGCCGAGGCTGAGCGAGCCGAACTCGCCGGCCAGCGTCCGGGCTTCGCGCAGGTCGGCCAGCGCGCCGTCGAGATCGTCGTACCTGCGCAGCCGGGCGCGCCGCGGCAGCGTGGCGGCCCGGCCCCAACGGTCACCGGCCTGCCGGAAGCGGGTCAGGGCCGCCTCCACGTGGGCGCGCGTCCGGTCGAGCGCGCCGGCGTTCTCGGCGATCTCGGCCTGGAACATGTGGGCCAGCCCGGACAGCCACACGTCGTCGCCGTCGGCCAGGCGCTCAAAGGGCGCGAGCGCGGCCTGCTCCCCCTGGAGGAAGAGCAGGATCGGGCCGAACACGCGGTGGTGGCTCGGCAGTTCCGGATGCGCGAGCAGCCGGCCGGCGAGCTCGCGCATCTCCGCCCGGTCGTCGGCGGCTTGCCCCGCGGTGATCCCCGACAGGATGTCCGCCCGGTTGAGCAGGTAGGCGGCTCGGGCGCAGTCGCGCTCGGGCGTCGGCCCGCCGCCGGGCATCGCCAGGACCTCGCCCAGCCAGGAGGCGGCGTCGGTGTGGCGGCCGGACATCTGCCAGTACCAGGTCAGGGTCAGGGCGAGGGTGATCGCGCCGGTGGAGTCGTGGGTGGCGCACAGGTGGCGCAGGGCGGCGAGCGCGTTGTCGTACTCGCTGCCGATGATGTCCATGGCTGTCGACTGGCCGGGCCCGCGCAGCCGCGGGTCTTGGCGGGCCATCAGCTCGGTGAAGTGGGCGGCGGCCAGGTCACGGGCCATGCCGAGGTTTCCGGTGCGGGTCAGGCGGTCGGCGCCGTACTCGCGGATGGTTTCGAGCATCCGGTAGCGGCCGGTGCCGGGGGCGAGCTGCAGCAGTGACCGGTCGACGAGGACGGCGAGCAGGTCGGGGATGTCGGCGGCGGGCACGGTGGTGCCGGCGCAGACGGCGGTGGCTGAGGCGGGCGTGACGCCGCCGGGCAGGATGGAGATCCGTTCGGCGACGGTACGTTCGTGCTCGCTCAGCAGGTCCCAGCTCCAGGCGATCACCCCGCGCAGGGTGCGGTGCCGGGGTGGCGCGGTACGGCTGCCGGTGGTGAGCAGCCGGAACCGGTCGGACAGCCCGTTGGCCAGGTCGGGAAGTGACAGCGTCCGCAGCCGGGCGGCGGCCAGTTCGAGCGCCAGCGGCATGCCGTCCAGACTGCGAACCACCCGCCGGACCTCTGGCAGCGTCGTGTCGTCGACGTCGAAGCCCGGGAGTACGGCGGCGGCCCGCTCGGTGAACAGGCGCACCGAGGCCGCCCGCCGGGCCTGTTCGACGCTGTCGTCCAGGCCGGGCAGCGCGAGCGGGGCCAGCGGCACGAGCGCCTCGCCGTCGACCGCGAGGGGTTCGCGGCTGGTGGCGAGCACGCGTAGCCCGGGGCAGCGGGGCAGCAGCGCCGCGACCAGGTGGGCGACGGCGTCGATCAGGTGCTCGCAGTTGTCGACCAGCAGCAGGCTCTCCCGGCCGCCGAACTCGCCGACGAGGACGTCCAGCTCGTCGCCCTCGGCTCGTCGCCTGCGGGCGTCGAGCATCGCACCGCCCCGCAGCCCGATCCCGGCGAGCACGGCCGTGGCGACCTTCGCTGGTTCGGTGACGGAGGCGAGGTCGATGAGCCAGGTGCCGTCGCGGTACTCGTGGCGGTGGCGGCGGGCGGCCTCGAGCGCGAGCCGGGTCTTCCCGGCGCCGCCGGGGCCGAGGACGGTGACCAGGCGTCCGGTGGCGAGCAGGGCGCCGATGCGCGCGAGGTCGTCGTCGCGGCCGATGAAGCCGGTCAGTGGCGCGGGCAGATTGGCCGGCGGTATGGGGGAACTGTCGGGCGGCGCGAGGACGGGGTGGCCGGGGCGCAGCAGGCGCAGGTGGCGTTCCCGCAGGGCGGTGCCCGGGTCGGCGCCGAGCACGTCGGCCACGGTCTGGCGAACCCCCTCGTAGACGGCCAGTGCCTCGGCCTGACGCCCCTGGGCGGCGAGCGCGTCCATCAGCAGCGCGGCCGCCCGCTCGTGGACTGCCTGTTCGGCGAGCACCCCTGTCAGCCGGGCAGCGGCCGCCTCGGCCCGGCCCAGCGACAGCTCGGCCTCGGCGAGGTCGGCGACCGCCTCGATCGACAGGTGTGCCAGCCGGGTCGCGACCGCGGGCGCGGCGGCGGCGATCATCGCGGGTTCGGCGCCGGGATGATCGCCCCACAACGCCATGGCCTCGGCGAGCGCGGCGCCCGCGGCCTCCGGGTCGCCTGCCCGTAACCTCTCCTGACCGGCGGCGGTCAGCTGCTCGAAGCGCAGCGCGTCCACGTCGGCCGCGTCCACCACCAGCCGGTAGCCGCCCGTGACCTGCGCGACCACGCCACGGGCCGCGCCGGGAGGGGTAAGGGCGCGGCGCAGTCGGGAGACGAGAGTCTGCAGGGCGGGAGCGGGGCCGGACGGCGGCTCCTTGGCCCAGATCGCGTCGACGAGCGCGTCCGGCTCGACCGCGCGGCCGCCGGCGAGCGCCAGCCGTACGAGCAGGCTCTGCAGCCGCGCACCCGGAACGGGCAGGACGGCGTCACCGCGCGACACCTGGAACGCCCCGAGCAGCGTGATGCGAAGCCGTGCAACCCCGTCCATTCCCCTATCTTGGCGCGCTCGCTCGCACGACCCCAAAGGCAGGGCGGCACTGTCAGCACCATGTCAGCGCCGTGTTCGTCCCGTGTCAGCGGCCCGCGCCAGTGTCTTCACATCCGTATCCACGAGACACGAACCATGGAGGCAACAGATGACCGGGACGGACAACGGTGGCTGGGTCCGGAGCTGGGGCGCCTCTCCCCAGACGGCTCAGGGAGGGCTCGGGTCGCTCGACGGGTACCCGCCCCTCGACGGGGTGACCCTGCGCCAGGTCGTACGCGTCAGCGGCGGCGGGCGCCGGGTGCGCGTCCGCTTCACCAACGAGTTCGGGAGCGCACCCTTCACCATCGGCGCGGCGCGGGTGGGCCTGGCGGTGCCCGGCGGCGGGGTCCGGCCGGGCACCGAGCGGGTGCTGACCTTCTCCGGCGCGCCGGGCGTCACAGTCCCGGCGGGCGCGCCGATTCTCAGCGATCCGGTGGACCTGTCGCTGCCCGCCCTCGCCAAGCTGTCCATCAGCCTCTACCTGCCGGGGCGCGTGGAGACCTGCACCTGCCACGACCCCGCCCTGGAGACCGGCTGGACGATCCCGGGCGACGCCGTCGCCGCCCCCGCCCTTCCGGAGACCGCCGAGGTCCTGCCGGTGCGCGCCCTGATCTCCGCCGTCGAGCTGCTCCCCGACGGCCCGGCCAGGGCGATCGTCGTGGTGGGCGACTCCCGTACCGACGGCGCCGGCTCGACCCCGGACGCCAACCGCAGCTGGCCGGAGCTGCTGGCAGAGCGTCTCGCCGGGCGGGGCGCGGCCGCCCGGTACGTCTCCAACCAGGGCATCAGCGGCAACCGGCTGCTCAACGACGGCATCGGCGTCTCCGCCCTGGCCCGCTTCGACCGTGACGTGCTGGCGACGCCCGGCCTCGGCCACGTGGTGCTCTCGGTGGGAGCCAACGACATCGGCGTCTCCTTCGCCCCGCGCGACGACGGTCCCCTGGCCGATTTCCTGAAGATGTTCCCCGGCGCGCCGATGACGACGGACGACGTCATCGCGGGCCACCGCCAGCTGGTCGCCCGGGCGCGCGACTGCGGGGTGCCGGTCCACGCCACCACGATCGCCCCGTACGAGGGCGCGGAGATCTACACGCCGGAGGGTGAGAGCGCGCGCCAGGCGCTCAACGCGTGGATCCGCACCGGCGGCGCCTTCGACGCCGTGCTGGACTTCGACGCCGTCTGGCGTGACCCGGCCCGTCCCAGCCGGATCAGGGACGACTTCCACTGCGGCGACCATCTGCACGGCAACGATGCGGGGTACCAGGCCCTGGCCGACTCCATCGACCTGTCGCTGTTCGGCTGAGCGCGCCGGGAGGGTGGTCCGGGCGCCGGCCGTCCCGGCGTGGGCCGGGGGGCTCAGCCGTCCGCTGACGCGGTGATCGCCATCGTCGTGTAGGTCATGGTGAAGCCGCCGCCGATCGCGTCGATGGCGGCCCCGACCTCCTCCAGCACCTCGGCCAGCTTGTCGGCCGGGAGCCGGGTGAGCACGCCGGTGGTGGGCAGCAGGTCGAGCCATTCGTCGCGGCTGTAGTGCCGCTCCCAGTCGTAGCGCCGCTCCTCCGGCTCGCCGAACCCGGAGGTCTTCCTGATGCCGTCGGCGAACGTGGCGAACATGGTCTGGTACAGCTCCTGGGCCGGCTTCGGCGGTCCGGCGCTGAGCGGCGAGTCGGGCACCACCTTCCGCAGGGCGGCGGCGTACGCCTCCGCGACGGAGGGCGGCATGTCGTACGCGTGCGCGAACACCGCCAGCAGGCCGCCCGGACGCAGCACCCGCGCCGCCTTGGCCGGGCCCGCGACAGGGTCCACCCAGTGCCAGGACTGGCCGGCGACGACCGCGTCGAAGGTACGGCCGGCGGCGTCCCACTCCTCGAACGTCGCCACCTCGACCTCGACCCCGGTGCGGCGGGCGAACTCGGCCATCCGGGCGTCCGGCTCGACGCCCAGCACGGTGCACCCGGCGGCCAGGAACTGGCGGGCTTCGATGCCGGTGCCGCAGCCGACGTCGAGTATGTCGCGGCCGGGGCTGTCGGCGATGATCTGCCGCACCAGGGTGTCGGGATATTCGGGCCGGGCCCGGTCGTAGCGTTCGGCGTCGACACCGAACGACTCCGCCATCTGCCTGGCCTTATGGGGTTCGTTGCGCGGGGGCTCCGGCTGTTCCTGAGCTATAGTGGGCATGCGCCCAACCATAGTGGGCAGCCGCCCACTCGACAACCGGCCGGCGGTTCGCGGTGAGCGAAAGGCGGGCGAAGGCCCGTTGAGAAGGAGGAACGGGCGATGCCCACTGGAGTGGCTCTCCGTGACGCGCGGCAGCAGCTGTTCGACGCCGCCGAGCGCGTCCTGCTCCGCGAGGGGGCCGGCGGCCTCACCAGCCGGGCGGTCACGGCGGAGGCGGGCGTCGCCAAGGGCGTCCTGCACCGCCACTTCGAGGACTTCGACGCCTTCCTGGCCGAGCTCGTCCGCGACCGCGTCGCCCGGCTGGAGGGCCAGAGCGCGGCCCTTCACGCCTCCGCGGGGACCGGCGATGTCGCCGGCAACCTGACCTGGGCGCTGCTCGACCTGTTCGACCCGATCGCCGTGGCGATCGTCGGCCTCGTCATCTCCCGCGACGAGTTGCGTGCCCGGCTGCGCCAGGCCAGGCCGGCTCACGGCATCCCGGTCCTGACGGACGCCGCGGCCATGATCGCCGCCTACCTGCACAGGGAGTGCGAGCTCGGCCGCATCGCGGCGGACGCCGACGAGGACGCGCTGGCGCTCTCCCTGGTCGGGGCCGGGCACCTGCTGTTCGCCGGCCGGGAGGGAGGCGCGCCGGAGGCCGCGGAGGTCAGCAAGGTCGTCAACGCCGTCGTCGCCGACGTCGTCCAAAGACGGCTGCTTTGACGACGGCCTCGCACGCCTAACCGACGGCCTCGCGCGCCGTCGCGGACGCCCTCTAATCGCTCAGCGCCCGGCGCCCGGCGTTCAGCGCCCGGCGCAGCGTGGCCGCCCCCTACTCGCTCAGCGCCTGGCGCAGCGTGGCCGCGAACCCCTCCGGGTCGCCCGCCATCCCGAACGTGTCGTCCAGGAAGCCGCCATGATGGCTGGGGAAGGTCACCGGCTTGACGCCGAGGCGGTCGGCGACCGCCTCACCCGCGCGGTGCGCCATCTCCCCCTCCGACTCGGCCCCCACGCCGATCACGACGCGGGTGGAGGCCGCGCGCAGCGCCTCGAAGTCGTGCTCGTAGTGGGTGCAGCTGATGAGGTTCTGCGCCAGCAGCGGATCGTCGCGGGAACCGTCGTCCTCCGCCGGCAGGCCGAACGCGGCCGGGCCGGGGCCGGGGCGGTCGGCGAAGTCGGCGGAGATCTCGCCGCGCAGGCTGGTGACCGCGATGAACTTGGCCATCCCCGCCCCGAAACCCTCCCGCTCGTACGTGCGGCGCATGTCCGCTATCACGGCCAGCATGGCGTCCCTGTCGGGCAGCACCTGGGCGGCCGGCGGCTCGTGCGCCACCAGCGTGCGCACCTGCTCCGGGTGCCGCGCCACCAGCGCCAGCGCGTTGACCGCGCCCCCGCTGCTGGCGAAGACGTCCACCGGGCCACCGCCCAGCGCGCCGATCAGCCGGTGCAGGTCGTCGGCGTGCAGGTCCGGGGTCGACTCCACCGCGCCGTCGGTGCGCTTGCTCCGGCTGATCCCGCGCGGGTCGTAGGTCACCACGGTGCGGTCCTCGAAGTACCGGGCCAGAGCGGTGAACCCGCTGGCGTCCATCGGCGACCCGATCATCAGCAGCGTCGGGGCGCCGCTCGCCTCGGCCTGGCGTACGTCGTAGTGCAGGACGGCTCCGGGGACCTCAAGGGTGTGGGTCGTCGGCTCGGTCATGATGTCGCTCCCTTTGTCATCGTTCGATGGGTAGACCGGCGGGAGCGGCGGAACTCATCGGCCGACGCCCCGAAATTTCCCTCGATTTCCGGGGGCGTCCGGCACGGCGCCGATCGTCCGCTCGATGAAGTCCACCAGGTGGGAAAGCGCGTCCCTGATCGCTCGGAGCCGTCTCGCGGAGCTGCGTGTTGTCGCCACGAGCACGAGCCGCCATCTCTGTCGCGGTTGCAAGTGATCGTCAAGTGCGTTCGCCTACCTTGACCGCGAACGAGATGAAAGGGGCGGATATGGGCAGGCTTTCGCGGTCCGGCAGGACGACCGGGCTTGTCACGATGGGCGTGATCGTGGGCGGGGCGCTCGCCTGGAGCGGGGTCTCGGCGGCTGAGCACCTCTCGCGCACCGGCGCCGCGCAGAGGGTCACCGTCGTGACGGAGAGCAGAAAGGTCCCCCATGGCTACCTCGACACGAACGTGGTCTGCCCGAAGGGGCGGCGGGCCATCAGTGGCGGGTACGCCTACTACGGCGACCACAACCTGGAGAAGCCCCTGATCGTCGAGGAGAACGCTCCAGGCCGCACGAGCGACAAGCCAGACGCCGTGGCCGATGCCTGGAACCTCTTCTTCCTCAACAGCAAAGACAAGACGATCACTGTCGAGGTCCATGTGATCTGCATGCCGATCGACTAGGCCCGTGGCGGATGCACCATGGACTCCTGATAGAGGTCCGCGTAGGTGCGAGTGTCCTTCACCAGGTCGTCGCAGAAGGCCGCGACGTCGTCGCCGATGAGCTCCAGGACTCCCTTGCCGGCCGCCACGCCCTCCTCGAAGAAATCGAGGATGCCCGTGAGCAGGGACCCGTCGGCCAGCCCGACCGGCCCGACCTTGAAGAAGTATCTCTGAATCTCCTTGTAGACGATCTCGTAGTCGCGCGGGAGCGCCTTGACCCGGGCCATGTGCGCCCGCCACTGCTTCTTGCCCTCGATGATTGCCTGGATTCCCACGTCACCCTCCCAGCCGGCCCAGTTTCCTTGCGACGTTCCTGTTCAGCTGCTTGCGCCACCGGTCGCGAAAGCTCCGGGCCCCTTCGCCGCCGGCCAGCGCTGCGCAGAAGCCCTCGACGTCGTCACCCAGCACCTCGTGAATGCTCTGCCCATCGGAGGCCGTCTCTTCGAGCAGCCCCAGAGCACCGTCGAGGATCGGCATCAGGTTGCGGCCGCTGAAGTTCCCGTAAGGGAAGAGATGGAACTTGATCTTCTCCCACGCCGCCCGGTAGTCGGCCGGCAAAGCTGCGGCCCGGGCTTCGAACGTCTCCCATTCCCTGGTGAGGTCGCTGCCCGTGATGGTCTCCCAGAAGTTCATTCCCCGCCCTCCTTGAGCTTGTCGATCCGCGATGAGACGTACTCCCATTTCGCCCAGAACGTCGCGAGCTCTTCGCGCCCCGCGTCGTTGAGCGCATAGAACTTGCGCGGCGGGCCCAGCCCGGACGGTCGTTTCGTGACCTGGACGAGTCCGTTCCTCTCCAGGCGCAGCAGGATGGTGTACACCGTTCCTTCGATGACGCCGACGAAGCCGAGGTCGTTCAGCCGGCGCGTGATGGCGTACCCGTAGGTCTCCTCGCGGCCGATGATCTGGAGCACGCAGCCCTCGAGTGTGCCCTTCAGCATCTCCGTCAGGTCGTCCATCCCCGTCCCCCTGGCTCGGCCGGGTACTCCGTGACACCGAGTACCGCTATACCGTACCACAGAGTAGTGGCCGTAACCGAGAGGCATTCGGCCTCGCTAGGGCAAGGAGCGCTCGGAGTCGTGCAGGGGGAGCCGGAGCACGAAACAGGCGCCCCGCGGGCTGTCCTCGATGGTGAGCGTGCCGCCGTGGGCCTCGGCGATCTGCCGGGCGATCGGCAGCCCCAGCCCGGTGCCGCCCGAGTCCCTCAACCGGGAGGCCTTCAGCCGTACGAACCGCCGGAAGACCTCCTCCCGCAGGTGGCGGGGAATCCCCTCACCGTCGTCGGCCACCTCCAGGACGGCCTGCTCCGCCTGGTCACCCGGCCGGCGGGCGACGGTGACGGTGACGGCGGACTCGGCGTGGCGTTCGGCGTTGTCGAGCAGGTTGGTCAGCAGCCGCGACAGGCCGATGCGGTCCCCCATGACCGTGACGCCGTCGGTGAGGCGGCGGACCACCTCGACGCCGCGGGGCCGCCGGTCGAGCTCGCAGCGCACCAGGCCGGTCAGGTCGACGACCTCGGGCGGGCGGGCGTACCCGGCGTCCAGCCGCGACATCTGCAGCAGGTCGGCGACCAGGTGCTGCAGCCGCTCGACGCTGCCGAGCAGCATGTCGGCGGTCTTCGGCCAGTCGGTCTCCTCCGGGTACATCAGCGCCTGCTCGATCTGCGTGCGCATCGCGGTGAGCGGGCTGCGCAGGTCGTGGGAGGCGTCGGAGGCGAACCTGAGCTGCTGCTCGACCGCGGACTGGGCGCGGTCCAGCGTGCGGTTGGTGACCTGGGCGAGCTCGTGCAGCTCGTCGCTGTACTTGGGCATCGGCACCCGGTGGGTCAGGTCGCTCTCGGTGATCTTGGCGAGCTTGCCGCTGATGGCGGCCACGGGGGCGAGTGTCCTGCTCACGATGAGGTGCGTGCCGGCGGCGGTGATGGCCACGAGCAGGAGGCCGCCGAGGATGAGGGCCAGCAGCTGCGCCGGGTGGCCGTACCAGACGGGGGCCTTGGTGGCGGAGTACAGCTCCCAGGTGCCGTCGCGCAGGTGGATGGGGAACTTCAGCACGATCACGCACGTGCCGGGGAAGGCGGGCAGGTTGCACCGCTCCTGCGTGGTGTAGCTGATCCCCCCGTTGTCGGCGTCGCTCATCATCGGCTCGTGCAGCCCTTTGAGGTCCGGGCTGGACGCGATGAGCCGCCCGTCCGCGTCGAACAGCTGGGCGGCCTCGCTGACCCCGCCGGACAGGACGTGCGGCGGGCCGTTGAGCCGGACGTTGTCGCTGACGCGCACCGCTTCAGCGATCATGGCCTCGCGCTGGTACTCCGCTCGCTGCTGGCGCAGCCCGGCCAGGGCCATCATGACACCGAGGACACAGATCACCACCATGGTCGCGGTGGCGACCAACGTCAAACGGGACCTGATGGAATACCCATGCCACAAACCCATCTCCGTCACCGCCCCCCTTCGAGAGGCCCCCAGTCCTCAATTCCCTCCCTTCGGCAGCCAAAAGAAAATCCAGCGCCATAAGACGGCAAACCCGCTGGTAGGGGCCGCGAACCGCCGGCGCTCAGGAGAGGGCGTCGAGCGCGCGATCCACGTCGCCGGCGGTGGTGTAGACGTGGAAGCTCGCGCGCACCCGCCCCGCCCGTACGGCGGCGCGGATCCCGGCCGCCGCCAGCCGCTCGCCCGGCGCGTCCACGGAGACGATGGCGCTGTCGGACGGCTCCAGGCCGAGCCCGGCCCTGAACCGGTTGGCCAGGGCGACGTCGTGCTCACGGATCCGCTCGACGCCGAGGTCGTTCAGCAGCTCGATGGCCGGGGCGGCGCCGACGTAGGAGAACCACGCCGGCGACAGGTCGAACGCCCGCGCGTCCGGCGCCAGCCGCAGTGGCGGCCCGTAGAACGAGCCGCCCTCGTCGGCCCCGGCGTACCAGCCGGCGGACAGCGGGCGCATCCGCTCGCGCAGCCGGGGCGACAGGTAGCCGAACGCGGCCCCGCGCGGCGCCATCAGCCACTTGTACGCGGCGCAGGCGAGCACGTCGAGGCCCTCGACTCCGACGGGGAGCCAGCCGCAGGCCTGGGAGCCGTCGGCGATGACGAGCGCGTCATGGGCCTTGGCCGCCTCGACGATGTCCCGGAGCGGGGCGACGTCACCGGTGGCGGACTGGACGAGGCTGAAGGCCACGGCGGCGGTGGCGCCGTCGACGGCGTCGGCCAGCCGCTCGGCGGGGACCGTCACCACCTCGGCGGCCACCGCCCACGGGAACAGGTTGCTGGTGAACTCGACCTCGGGCACCACCACGCGCGCCCCCGGCGGCAGCGCCGTGGCCACGGTGCCCATGATCTGCGAGACGGTGGAGCCGACGGTCACGTCGGCGGCGGGCGCGCCGACCAGGCGGGCGAAGGCGGCGCGGGCCCGGCCGACGGAGGCGTCCCAGGGCTTCCAGTCGCCGCTGCCGTGCCGCCACTCGGCCAGCACGGCCTGCAGCTCCTCGAAGGCCCGGCGCGGGGGCAGGCCGTAGGAGGCGGTGTTGAGCCAGCCGGGCTCGGCGTCCCACAGCTTGCCCGCCGAGGCGATGTCCATGATGCCAGCCTAGATCCCGGCGCGGATCTCACCGCACCAAGACCAATAAGTTATGTCTAATCCTCTATTGACATGACTAAAGACTGCAAGGAGTATTTTGACATGTCAGAACGTGACCTACTGCTCCATGTGCAGATCCGCAGGGCGCTGGAGGCACGTATCCGCAGCGGCCAGTGGAGCCCGGGCACCCGGATCCCCACCGAGGTGGAGCTCTGCAAGGAGTTCGAGGTCTCGCGCATCACCGTGCAGCGGGCCCTGCGCGACCTGGCCGACGCCGGGCTCATCGTCCGCTTCCGCAAGCGCGGCAGCTTCGTCGCCCAGGCGGTCGGGCAGCACAACCTCCTCCGCTTCACCGGCCTGCTCATCCAGGGGCCGGAGACGCACGGCGACCATCGGGTGATCTCCGCGCAGGTGCTGCCTGCGCGGGCGGCGCGGCTTCGGCTGCCCGGCCTCCCCGGCGAGGAGGCCGTCGTCCAGATGGAGCGCCACAAGATGGGCGCGGACGGTCACGTGATGAACACCGAGCTGCACGTCCTGCCCTTCCGGCTGGCCCCCGACCTGCTCGACCAGCCGCTGGAGCCGCTCACCACCCACGCCTACCTGCGTGACCGGGGGGTGGAGCTGGTGCGGGCCAGGATGTACGTCGAGCCGCACGCGCTGGGCGAGGACGAGGCGGAGCTGTTCGGCCTGCCGGCCGGCGCGCCCGTCTTCCGCTGGACGCGCGAGACGTGGACCCGGCGCGGCGAGATCGCCGAGCTCCTGGAGGAGATCGTGCCCGTCAGGTCCGAGCGCTTCTACGTGGAGACCGATTTAAGCGGCTCCTCCGACCACTGACCCTCCGACGACCGAGAACGCCCGGCCCTCACCGGCCCCCCGCCTCGTACCCCCAAGGAGTCCCCCATCCCTTCGGAGGTCGCCATGACACCCAGATCCCTCACCGCCGGGCTCCTCGCCGGGGCCCTCGCCCTCGCCTCCTGCGGCGCGCCCGTCGCGCCGACCGCCGCCAAGAACTCCCTGGTCATCGCCGGGTACGGCGGCTCGTACGAGGAGGCGTTCAACAAGTCCGTCATTCCCGACTTCGAGAAGACCTGCTCCTGCCAGGTCACCTACATCGCCGGCAGCTCCACCGACACCGTCGCCAAGCTCAAGGCCCAGCAGTCCGCGCCCCAGATCGACGTCGCCCTGATCGACGACGGCGTGCAGAACCAGGCGGTCGAGGCCGGCCTGCTCGACAAGCTGGACCCCAGGACCGTCACCAACCTGCCCGACGTCATCGACATCGCCCGCCTGCCCGGCGACGTGGGCGTCGGCTTCTCGCTGAACGCCACCGGCCTGGCCTACAACACCGAGTACTACGCCGAGCACGGGCTCAAGCCGCCCGAGCGGCTGGCCGACCTGGCCGACCCGAAGCTCAAGGGCAAGCTCGTCATGCCGTCGATCACGCAGACGTACGGGCTGGGCGCGCTGCTCATCGCGGCCAAGGTCGGCGGCGGCTCGGAGTCCGACATCGACCCCGGCTTCGAGGGGATCAAGAAGGTCGCGGCCAACGCCGTCACCTTCGACACCACCGCCGACGTGTCCAACTACTTCCTGCAGGGCCAGGCCGTGGCCTCGGTGTGGGGCAACTCGCGGGTGCAGACGCTGGCCGGCAAGGGCTTCCCCATCAAGTTCGTCTACCCCGAGGAGGGGGCGCTGCCGCTGATCGCCACCGTGAACGTGGTGAAGGGCGCGCCGCACGCCGACCTGGCGCAGAAGTTCGTCAACCTGCTGCTCGAACCGTCGGCGCAGCAGGAGCTGGCCAAGGCGGCCTACAACGGCCCGGCCGTCAAGGGCGTCACGCTCGACCCCGGGCTGGCCGCGAAGGTCGTCGGCCAGGACCGCGCGGCGGGGCTGCGGACCCTCGACTGGACCGTGATCAACAAGAACCGTTCCGCGTGGACGGAGCGCTGGACCAAGGAGATAGAAACCTCATGACCAGGCTGCTCGCCGCGGCGCTGGCCCTGGCCGGGCTCACGGCCTGCGCCCCGCCAGGCCCGGCCGCCTCCGCCGGCAAGCTCGTCGTGGCCGGCTACGGCGGCTCGTACCAGGAGGCCTTCGAGCAGGCGGTGCTGCCCGGCTTCGAGAAGTCGTGCGGCTGCGAGGTCACCTACGTCGCCGGCAGCTCCACCGACACCGTCGCCAAGCTCAAGGCGCAGAAGGACGCGCCGCAGATCGACGTCGCGCTCATCGACGACGGCCCGCAGGCGCAGGCCGTCCAGGCGGGGCTGCTGGCCGAATTGGATCCCGGGACCGTCACCCGGCTGGACAAGGTGGCGAAGGTCGCCAGGCTCCCCGGAGACGTCGGCGTCGGGTTCGCGCTGACCGCGACCGGGCTCGCCTACAACAGCGACTGGTACGCCGACAACGGGCTGAAGCCGCCCGAGCGGCTGGCCGACCTGGCCGACCCGAAGCTCAAGGGCAAGGTCGTGCTGCCGTCGATCAGCAACACCTACGGCGTGGGCGCCCTGATGCTGGCCGCGCGCGCGGGCGGCGGCTCGGAGTCCGACATCGGCCCCGGCTTCGAGGGGATCGAGAAGGTGGCGGCCAACGCGTTCACCTTCGACACCACCGCCGACGTGTCCAACTACTTCCTGCAGGGCCAGGCGGTCGCCTCCGTCTGGGGCGGCTCGCGCGTCGAGACGCTGGCGGACAAGGACTTCCCCATCACGTTCGTCTACCCGGAAGAGGGCGCGATCCCGCTGGTGGCCACCGCCAACGTGGTCAACGGCGCGCCGCACGCCGACCTGGCCCAGAAGTTCGTCAACGCCCTGCTCCAGCCGGGCATCCAGGAGAAGCTGGCCGCCGAGGGCTACGACGGGCCGACCGTCTCCGACGCCACGCTCGACGCCGCGCTGGCCGCCCGGGTGGTCGGCCCCGAGCAGGCGGCCGGGATGACGCCGCTCGACTGGAACGCGGTCAACGGCGCGCGGGCGGCGTGGACCGACCGGTGGACGAAGGAGGTCGAGCGGTCATGAGCGTCGCCGAGGCTCCGCCGGAGACGGCCGTGCGGCGCGGGCGGCTGCGCCTGGACGGCGTGCGCAAGGCGCTGGGCGGCAGGGAGGTGGTCTCCGCGGTGGACCTGGAGACCGAGCCGGGCGAGTTCCTGACCCTGCTCGGCCCCTCGGGCTGCGGCAAGACCACCACCCTCAACATGATCGCCGGCCACCTGAGCGCCGACGGCGGCGTGATCGAGGTGGACGGCAGGGACATCACCGCCGTCCCGCCGCACCGCCGCTCCATGGGCATGGTCTTCCAGTCGTACGCGCTGTTCCCGCACATGACGATCGCCGACAACGTGGCGTTCGGGCTGCGCATGCGCAAGGTGCCCGCCGCGCGGCGCAGGAAGCAGGTCGCCGAGGTGCTGGAGATGGTGGGCCTGGACGGCATGGCCGGCCGCCATCCCCGGCAGCTGTCCGGGGGCCAGCAGCAGCGCGCCGCGCTGGCCAGGGCCCTGGTCATCCAGCCCGACCTGCTGCTGCTGGACGAGCCGTTCTCCAACCTCGACGCCCAGCTGCGGGTGCGCCTGCGCGAGGAGGTCGTCGCGCTGCAGCGCCGCATCGGCACCACCACGATCCTCGTCACCCACGACCAGGAGGAGGCGCTGGCGGTCTCCGACCGCATCGCGGTCATGGCCGACGGCGTCATCCACCAGCTCGACCGGCCGCGCGAGATCTACCTGCGGCCCGCGACGGACTTCGTGGCCCAGTTCATCGGCGAGGTCAACGCCCTGGACGGCACCGCGGCCGGGCCCGCGCGCGAGGGGCACGCCTGCGAGGTGGCCGGCGCCACCGTGGCCGCCATGCCGCCGGGCGAGCCCCCGGCCACGGGCGCGGCCGTGCGCGTGTACGTGCGGCCCGAGGTCGTGCGGCTCGCCGCCGACGGCGAGGGGCTGCGGGGCACCGTACGGGAGACCCGTTTTCTGGGGTCGCGCATCCGCTGCGTGGTCGCCACGAAGGCGGGCAAGGTGACGGTGGCGCTGCCGTTCGACGCGCGGGTCCCCGAGGTCGGCGAGGAGGTGACCTGCGCATGGCGGCCGTCGGACGCCTCGCTGGCGGCACGCTGAAGCGGCCCCGCTGGCGGACGGGCCTGCTGCTGGCCCTGCCCGCGATCGCGATCTTCGCGCTGCTGTTCGTGGCGCCGCTGTTCACGCTGGTGGCCAACAGCTTCAGGACGCAGGCCGGCGCGTTCACGTTCAGCAACTACGCGCGGTTCCTCGGCGACCCGTTCTACCGGGACGTGCTGTGGAACACCCTGAAGGTGGCCGCGCTGACCACGATCGGCTGCCTGCTCGTCGGCTACCCGTTCGCCCTGTACATGCGCGGCCGCTCCGCCCGCGCGCGCAACTGGCTGGCGTTGCTGCTGCTGTCGCCGCTGCTCATCAGCATGGTCATCCGCGCGTACGGCTGGCTGGTGGTGCTCGGCCCGAACGGGCCGATCGCGGCCGTGCTCACGTGGCTCGGCCTGACGCCGCCGCAGCTGCTCTACAACGACACGGCCGTGCTGATCGGCATGGTCCACGTGATGCTGGCGTACATGGTGCTGCCGCTGATGGGCAGCCTCGACCGGATCGACCCGACGCTCGTGCCCGCCGCCAAGGGGCTGGGCGCGCCCGGCTGGACCTGCTTCTGGCGCATCACGCTGCCACTGTCGGCGCCCGGCATGCTGGCCGGCGCGATGATCGTGTTCAGTTTGACCGCGTCCAGCTTCGTCACCCCGGCGATCCTGGGAGGGCCGAAGGTGAAGCTCATGCCGTACTTCGTCTACACCCAGGCCACCACCACGCTGGACTGGCCGTACGCGGCCGCCATCGGGTTCGTGCTGGTGGTGGTGACGACGGGGCTGCTGCTCGGCTACTCGCGGCTGCTGCGCCGCGGCCGGGGGGAGGTGGTGTTCGGATGACCAGGGTGCTCGGGGGCGCGTTCGCCTGCCTCGTCGGGCTGTTCCTCGTCGCGCCGGTCGCGGTCACCGTCGCCTCCTCGCTGACGGCCACCGCGTACGTGACGTTCCCGCCGCAGGGGATCACGCTGCGCTGGTACGCGGAGGTGTTCGCCAAGCCGGAGTTCCTGTCGTCGTTCGTGCTCAGCGCCGGGGTGGCGGTGGCCGCGGCGGGCGTGTCGGCGGTGGTGGGGCTGGCCTGCGGGCTGGCCATCCACCGCTACCGCTTCCCCGGGCGCGGCGCGCTGGAGGCGGTGCTGTCCAGCGCGTTCGCGGTGCCGACGATCGTGCTGGGCATCGGGCTGTTGCAGTGGTTCGCGCAGATGGGGCTGGCCTCCAGCCCGTTCACGCTGCTGCTGGCGCACCTGGTGCTGACCGTCCCGTACGCGGTGCGGCTCGTGCTGGCCGGCCTGGCCGGGCTGGACCGGTCGGCGGAGAAGGCGGCGGCCGGGCTGGGCGCCTCGCCGTTCCTCGTCTTCTGGCACGTGACGCTGCCCGCCGTGCGCGGGGCGCTGATCGGGAGCGCGTTCTTCGCGTTCATCACCTCTTTCGACGACCTCACGGTGGCGCTGTTCGTGGTCACCACGGATCTGCAGACGCTGCCCGTGCGGATCTTCAACTACATGCAGTACGACTACGACCCCACGGTCACCGCCATCGGCACCCTGATGGTGCTGTTCGCCGTGGTCGCGGCCGTCGTCATCGAACGTTTCGTCGGCGTGGCCAGGTTGTTCGGCGCCGATCAGGACCACAAGTGAAGGGAGCCAGCGTGCGAGTCGTCGTCATCGGTGCGGGGGTGGTCGGATCCGCGGTCGCGGCCGGGCTCACCCGGCGTGGCGCGCAGGTCACCGTGCTGGAGGCGCGTACCCCGGGAGCCGGTACGACGTCCACGTCCGTGGCGTGGGTCAACGCCAACAACAAGACGCCCCAGGCGTACTTCGACCTCAATCACGCCGCCGTCTGGGCGCATCACCAGCTGCCGGGCGACTGGTTCTTCCCCACGGGCAATCTCGAGTACGCGGTGACCGACGGGCACAAGGAGCAGCTGGCGGCCCGGGTGGAGCGGCTGGTCGGCATGGGTTACCCGGTGGAGCGGGTGACCGCCCGGCGGGCGCTGGCGCTGGAGCCCGACCTGGTGCCGCCGCCGGCGGGCGCCGAGTTCGTGTTCTTCCCCGTGGAGGCGTACGTGCAGCCGCTGCGGCTGCTCGGGCGGCTGCTGGGCGAGGCGCGCGACGCGGGGGCCGTGGTGGAGTGCGGCGCCGAGGTGGCGGGGGTCGAGACGTCGCCGTCCGGCGTGAAGGTGACGCTGGCCGACGGGCGTACCTTCGCCGGGGACGTGGTGGTGACCTGCGCCGGGCGCTGGACGCAGCGGGTGGCGGCGATGGCCGGGGCGCAGGTCCCGATGCTCGACCCGGCGGTGTCGGGCACGGTCACCAACGGCTTCCTGGTCACCACCTGCGCGGTGCCGGCCCGCCTGTCGCGCGTGCTGACCACGGCGGGGCTCAACCTGCGGCCGGACGGGGGCGGGCGGCTGCTGCTGCAGTCGCTGCCGCTGGACGGCCGGGCCGACCCCGCCGTCCCGGTGCCGCCCGACGTGCTGGACGCGATGCTGGCGCTGCTGCCGGACGTGCTGCGCGGCACGGACGGGGCCGCGGTGGAGCGGGCGGTGGTGGGGCAGCGGGCGATGCCCGGCGACGGGCTCACGGTGGCGGGGTTCGCCGACCCGGGGCGGCGCGTGTACACGTTGGCCACGCACAGCGGGGTGACGCTGGCGCCGCTGCTGATGGGCGAGGTGGCGGGAGAGGTCTACGGCGAGGAGTCGCCGTTGCTGGCCCCCTTCCGCCCGTCCCGCTTCGCCGACGGCACCGCCGGCCCGGCCCCCACCCCCGCCCGGCGGCCCGGCCAGCAGTGAGGCGGTCAGCCGGCGGGAAGGTCCTTGACGAAGGCGATCCCGTCCGTCTGGCCCAGCCGGCCGGGGTCCAGGGGGAAGTAGCTCTCGGTGGCGGCGGTGCGCGGCTTGAGCGCGGCATCGCCGACGGCCTCGGTCAGGCGTCCGGAGTCGATGAGGTGGTCGCCGCCGGGCAGCGCGTACAGGACGCCTTCCACGGTGTCGGGCCGCGGGACGTCCAGCCCGTGGTGGGGGGCGGCGCCGACGGCGGAGGCGATGAAGGCGTACGCGCCGCCCAGGTGGGCGCCGGCGATGGCGCCTGCGCTCCACCACTCCAGCGCCAAGCCGCCCGGCCGCCACGGGGCCAGCCAGGTGCTCTTGTCCCGCTGCAGGTGCCGGTTGTGGGCGCAGACCAGCGCCGGGCCGTACGCGTCGGCGATGGACAGGAGGTTGTCGGCCATCATCGCGTCGCGCAGTGACATGAGCCGCTCGACCCGGGACGGCGAGGTGTCGGCCATGCCGGCGTGGTAGCGCAGCAGGCCCGTGGCGGTGCGCCCGTACAGGGAGGCGCGCCACCAGGCCTCGCGCGAGGTGGCGGCGATCAGGTGCGGTGACTGGGCCAGGAGCGTGGCCATGAGGTCGTCGGCGATGAGGCGCAGGGAGACGGCCTCGGCCGAGCGGCCGATGGACCGGGCGGGGTCCAGGGTCGCCGCCGGGTCGGTCCAGCGCTCGTCGGGGCCGAGCAGGTCGTCGAGCGCGTCGAAGGGCGGGACGCGCTCGTGGTCGGGGTCGCCGACGTGCGCCGCGCCACCGAGGCCGGGGGCATCGTGGAGGTGGGCGGCGAGGTAGCCGTGCAGGCCTGCCAGGGCCTGCCTGGGCGCGGCGGGCCCGGCGACCTCCAGCGGCCCGTCGAACCCGAAGAACCGGACCCGCTCGGACGCCGGGCGCTCCCGGTTGTGCTCCCTCATCCACCGCACGAGCTCGCGGTTGGCCGCCGACTCGCCGAACCCGTGGCTGAAGCCGCGCCGCATGACGCCGTCGAGCGTGCCCGTCCCCTCGGTGACGTACGCGTCGACGGCCGTCCCGGCCAGGCAGTCGCTCTCGATCGCGACCGACCGGAAGCCCTCGTGCTCGACCAGGTGGCGGAAGATCGCGTTGCGCCGCCGCAGCAGGGCTTCGGCGCCGTGCATGGCCTCGCCGAGACCGAGCAGGCGGGGCGGTGTATCGAACGTACGCAGCAACGTGGTGACCGCCGCGCCCTCCAGGGGCCAGGCGGCGTCGGCGGGGGTCGCAGATCGCATACCTTCGACCGTATCGTTGAACCCTTCGTGTAAACTTTGCCGATGCCCCGAGAGCGACTGCGGCCGGTGGACCTGGCCCGCGAGCACGGCCTGTCGGCCCAGGCGATCCGCAACTATGAAGAGGCGGGCATCCTGCCGCCGGCCGCGCGCACGCCCAGCGGCTACCGCGCCTACACCCCGGTCCACGCGCAGGCCCTGCGCGCCTTCCTCGCCCTGGTGCGGGGGCACGGGCACCGGACGGCCACCTCGATCATGCGGGCGGCCGGCGAGGGCGCCGTGGAGGAGGCCCTGCGGCTGATCGACGAGAGCCACGCCCAGCTGCTGGACGACCGCCGCACGCTGCTGGCCGTCGAGCAGGCGCTGCGCGACCTGACCTCCGGCGACAAGCCCGCCGAGCGCCCCGGGCCCGGCCGCGTCACCTTCATCGGCCCGCTCGCCAGGAGGCTCGGCGTGCGGCCCGCGACCCTGCGCAAGTGGGAGCACGCGGGGATCGTCCAGCCGCGGCGCGACCCTCAAACCGGCTACCGTGTCTACACCGCCGCCGACGTGCGCGACGCCCGGCTGGCCCACCAGCTCCGGCGCGGCGGCTACCTGCTGGAGCAGATCGCGCCGCTGCTCGCCCAGGTGCGCGCCGCGGGCGGGCTGGCGCCGCTGGAGTCGACGCTGAGCGACTGGCACGCCCGGCTGTCGGCGCGCGGCCGCGCCATGCTCACCGGCGCCGCCGAACTGGACACGTACCTGAACGAACTCCCCCCGGAAATTCCCTCCTGATCTGGGCGGACGGCAGCCGGTCCGGGGGTGAGCAGGCGTGCGGCATCGCCCGTCCGCCGATGGGGCCGCCTCGATCAGGGCCGCTGGTGAGAAGCGGGGTGCGGTGGGTAGGCGCAGGTGCGTACCGGATGCCGCATCCCTGATCGGAGGGCCGATGTTCGGACTGCCCCGCGGAGTCCGCGGATGCCTCTTCGACATGGACGGCGTGCTGACCCGCACCGCGACGGTGCACGCCGCCGCGTGGAAGTCGATGTTCGACGAGTTCCTGCGCACCTGGGCCGACCGCACGGGCACCCCGTTCGTGCCCTTCGACGCGGTCGCCGACTACGACCAGTACGTGGACGGCAAGCAGCGGATGGACGGCACGCGCAGCTTCCTGCAGGCGCGCGGCATCACCCTGCCCGAGGGCTCGCCGGACGACCCGGACGACGCGCTGACCGTCCGGGCGCTGAGCGACCGGAAGAACGCCCTCGTCCAGGAGATCATCGACAGGGACGGCGTGGAGACCTTCCCCGGCTCGATCCGCTACCTGCGGGCGGTCCGCGACGCCGGGCTGCGCAGGGCGGTCGTGTCGTCCAGCGCCAACACCGCTCGGGTGCTGGCCGCCGCCGGGCTCGGCGACTATTTCGAGGCGCACGTGGACGGCGTGGACGCCCGGCGGCTGCACCTGGCGGGCAAGCCGGCCCCGGACATGTACCTGGCGGGCGCGCAGGCGCTCGGCCTGGAGCCGTCGGAGGCGGCGGTGTTCGAGGATGCCCTGGCGGGAGTGGCCGCCGGGCGGGCGGGCCGGTTCGCGTGCGTGGTCGGCGTGGACCGGACGGGCCAGGCGGACGCGCTGCGCGAGCACGGCGCCGACATCGTGGTGAGCGACCTCGCCGAACTGCTGGAGCGGTGACCCCCATCAGGTGAGCGACAGGAAGGTGGCACGATGATCCGGCATACTGCGTTCGCGCTCGCACCGTGGTCGATCCGCGAGTCGCGGCTGGACCTGGACGTGCTGGCACAGACGGAGTCGGTGTTCGCGCTGTCCAACGGCCATCTCGGGCTGCGCGGCAACCTGGAGGAGGGCGAGCCGTACGGCGAGCCGGGCACCTACCTCGACGGGTTCTACGAGGCCAGGCCGCTGCCGTACGCGGAGGCCGGCTACGGCTACCCGGAGTCCGGGGAGACGGTGGTGAACGTCACCAACGGCAAGGTGATCCGGCTGCTGGTCGACGACGAGCCGTTCGACGTGCGCTACGGCACGCTGCACCAGCACGAGCGGGTGCTGGACCTGCGGGCGGGCACGCTGACCCGGCGGGCGCACTGGAGCTCCCCGACCGGCGGCCAGGTGCGGATCACCTCCACGCGGCTGGTGTCGTTCACGCACCGCGCGGTGGCGGCGATCCGCTACGAGGTCGAGGCGGTCGACCAGCCGCGGAACGTGGTCGTGCAGTCGGAGCTCGTCGCCAACGAGACCCAGCAGTACATGAGCGGTGACCCGCGCGAGTCGGCCCGGCTGGAGTCGCCGCTGGTCCTGGAGGAGAACGTCACGGTCGAGGACGGCATGGCGATCATGGTGCACCACACCAGGGCGAGCGAGCTGCGGGTGGCCGCCGCCATGTCGCACGAGATCGACGGGCCGGACGGCACCCGGATCGAGACGCGGGGCGCGGGCGACGTCAGCCGGGTGACCGTGGCCACCCGCCTGTCGCCCGGCGAGCGGCTGCGGCTGGTCAAGTACTTCTCCTACGGCTGGTCGGCCCAGCGCTCCCGCCCGGCCATGCACGACCAGGTCGTGGCCGCGCTCGCGGCCGCCCGGCTGGTCGGCTGGGACGGCCTCTGCTCCGACCAGCGGCGCTTCCTCGACCGGTTCTGGGAGGGCGCGGACGTGGAGGTCGAGGGCGACGCCGAGGTGCAGCAGGCGGTGAGGTTCGCGCTGTTCCACCTGCTGCAGTCGGCCGCGCGGCTGGAGGACCGGCCCATCCCCGCCAAGGGGCTGACCGGGTCGGGCTACGACGGGCACGCCTTCTGGGACACAGAGATCTTCGTGCTGCCCGTGCTGACCTACACCTACCCGCGGGCCGCCGCCGACGCGCTGGAGTGGCGGCTGTCGACGATCGCGCGGGCGCGGGAGAACGCCAGGCAGCTCGGGCTGTCGGGAGCGGCGTTCCCGTGGCGGACGATCAGCGGCGCGGAGTGCTCCGGCTACTGGCCGGCCGGCACCGCGGCCTTCCACGTCAACGCCGACATCGCGCACGCTGCCACGCAGTACGTCGACGCCACCGGCGACACCGAGTTCGAGCGGGACACCGGCCTGCCACTGCTGATCGGCACGGCCCGGCTGTGGTGCGCGCTCGGCCACCACGACGCCGAGGGCCGCTACCGCATCGACGGCGTGACCGGCCCCGACGAGTACAGCGCGGTGGCCGACAACAACATCTACACCAACCTGATGGCCCAGCAGAACCTGCGCGAGGCGGCCGAGCTCTCCGTCCGCCACCCCGAGCGGGCCAGGCGGCTCGGGGTCACCGACGAGGAGATCGCGAGGTGGCGCGACGGCGCGGACGCGATGTCGATCCCCTATGACGAGCGGCTGCAGGTGCACCAGCAGAGCGAGGGCTTCACCCAGCACGGCATGTGGAACTTCGCCGCCACGGGGCTGTCGCGGTACCCGCTGCTGCTGCACTTCCCGTACTTCGACCTCTACCGCAGGCAGGTCGTCAAGCAGGCCGACCTGGTGCTGGCGATGCACCTGCGCGGCGACGCGTTCACCGCCGGGCAGAAGGCCCGCAACTTCGCCTACTACGAGGCGCTGACGGTGCGGGACTCGTCGCTGTCGGCCTGCACCCAGGCGGTGATGGCCGCCGAGGTGGGGCAGCTGGAGCTGGCCTACCGCTACCTCGGCGAGGCGGCGCTGACGGACCTGGCCGACCTGGAGCACAACACCATGGACGGGCTCCACATGGCCTCGCTGGCCGGGGCGTGGATCGCCCTGGTGGCGGGCTTCGGCGGGATGCGCGCCGGCAACGGCCGGCTGTGCCTGTCCCCCCGGCTGCCGGAGAGTCTCACGCGGCTGTGCTTCCGGCTGTGCTATCGCGGCAGCCTGGTGCGGATCAACGTGACGAGCGGCGAGACGACGTACTGGCTGCTGGAGGGGCCGCCGATCACGCTGACCCACCACGGCGAGCGGCTGGAGCTGCAAGGCAAGCCCGTCACCCGGCCGAACCCGCCGGCGCCCCAGCCGGGGCTGACGGTCACCCAGCCGCCCGGCCGCGAGCCGGCCCCCCGCCGCCCGGCGGAGGGCCCCTGACCGCGGCTCAGGGGGTCAGGACGACCTTGTTGCAGTCGTCCTGCTTGTCCTTGAACAGCTGGAAGCCGTGCGCCGCCTCACGCAGCGGGAACCGGTGCGAGACGACGAAGCTCGGGTCGATCTCGCCGGCGCGGATCCGCTCCAGCAGCGGCCTCATGTAGCGCTGGACGTGGCACTGGCCGGTGCGCAGCGTCAGCGACCGGTTCATCAGCGAGCCCATCGGGAACTTGTCCACCAGCCCGCCGTACACGCCGACGACCGAGACGACGCCGCCGTTGCGGCAGGCCATGATGGCCTCGCGCAGCGCGTACGGGCGGTCGCTCTCCAGCCGCAGGGCCTGCTTGATCCGGTCGTAGCCGTACATGGCGGGGACCGGGTCGTGGGCCTCCATGCCGACGGCGTCGATGCAGGCGTCGGGGCCGCGCCCGCCCGTGAGGTCGCGCAGCGCGTCCAGCACGTCCACCTGCTCGTAGTTGAGCGTGCGCGCGCCCGCGCGGCGGGCGTAGTCCAGCCGGTACGGGTGGCGGTCGACGCAGATGACCTCGCCGGCGCCGAGCAGGTAGGCGCAGGCCACGGCGAGCTGGCCGACCGGGCCGGCGCCCCACACGGCGATGGTCTGGCCGGGCTGGATGTCGCACATCTCGGCGCCCATGTAGGCGGTGGGCAGGATGTCGGACAGGAACAGCACCTTCTCGTCGGGCAGGTCGTCCTCGATCTTGATGGGCCCGACGTCGGCGAACGGCACGCGCGCGTACTCGGCCTGCCCGCCCGCGAAGCCGCCGAGCATGTGCGAGTAGCCGAAGATGCCGGCCGGCGCGTGCCCCATCAGCTTCTCGGCCATGCCCGCGTTGGGGTTGGAGTTCTCGCAGATGGAGTACAGGCCCTCGGCGCAGGCGAAGCAGCGGCCGCAGGCGATGGGGAACGGCACGACCACCCGGTCGCCGGGGCTCAGGTTGGCCACCTCGGGGCCGACCTCGACGACCTCGCCCATGAACTCGTGGCCGATGACGTCGCCCTTCTTCACCGTCGGGACGTAGCCGTCGATCAGGTGCAGGTCGGAGCCGCAGATGGCGGTGGAGGTGACGCGGACGACGGCGTCGTGGGCGTTGAGGATGCGCGGCTCGGGCACGTCCAGCACCTCGACCGTGTTGCGGCCGGCGTAGCAGGTGGCCTTCATGACGGGCTCCCCACGGGCTGGGCCGGGCGCTGACGCAGCTGCCGCAGCGCGCGCACGCCTTCGGGGCTGCCCTCCGACACCAGCACCTCGCCGGTCTCCATGATCTGCTTGAAGCGGCGCAGGTCGTCGCGGACCTGCTGCTCGGGGTGCTCGCCGAACATCCTGGCGACGGCCGTGCCGACGGTCCCGCCGGGGACGCGGTAGTCGAGGGTGACGTGCACGACGGTGCCGAGCCCGGCGGGGCCGTCGGCGAAGCGTACGGAGCCGCTCGTGGTCACCATGGAGCCGCGTGCCGACTCCCAGGCGATCAGCTCGCCGGGCCGCTCGTCGAGGATCTCCGCCTCCCACTCCACGTCCGTCAGCGGCGACCTGGCCCGCCAGCGGGAGCGGCGCTCTCCCATGGCCCGCACCGACTCCAGGTGCAGCATGAACGCGGGCAGGTTCTCCAGGTCGCGCCAGAAGGCGTAGACCTCCTCGCGGGGGCGGTTGACGGTGATCGAGGCCCGCAGCCGCATCGGCCGCCTGCCGCGCGGGCCCGAGGCGTACAGGGCGGCGGCCAGGTCCAGGGCCGTGATGCCGCTCACGGCGGCGGTGGCCGCGACCGCCCGGCGGCGCCTGCGGCCGGTGCGGGCCGCCGCCGCCCGCCCCAGCAGGGCCAGCTCCATCGCGTCGCCGGCGACCCGGCTCCAGGTCCACGGCGCGGGCCGGCGGCTGCCCAGCAGGACCGCGGCGTGCATCAGCTCGCGGATGCCCATGATGCGTACCGCCGTGGGGGCCAGGCGGGAGTCGTCGACGCCGCTGAGGCGGCTGACCGTGCGCGGCGCGGTCAGCTGCGCCGCGCCCAGCGCCAGGCTGACCCAGCCCAGCGCGCGGGCCAGGATGTCGGATTTTGTGCTCATGCGTCCTCACATGGCTGTGTCGAGATTCGTGCCGGACTCGCGGCGGACGTCTCCGGGCCATGAAGGTGTCGCTCTGGCGCGATCAGCTCGTGCCGGACTCCGCCGCGCTCCGGCCCGTACCCGGATGACCTGCCATGACACTCTTCTTCGCCGCAGGTGCCTAGCAGCGGGGCAGGCGGAGCACGAACCGCGTTCCCCGGTCGCAGTCCTCGGCCCGCAGGGTGCCGCCGTGCGCCTCGGCGATCTGCCGGGCGATCGGCAGGCCCAGCCCGGTGCCGCCGGCCTCCCTGTCGCGGGCGGTGTCCAGCCGGGCGAACCGCTGGAAGATCAGCTCCCGCTTGTCGGGGTCGATGCCGGGGCCGTCGTCGATCACCTCCAGCGTGGCGATGCCGTTCGGGAACCGCCGGAAGTCACGTTTGGGGGCGGGCTCGTGCCGCACGCGGAAGGTGACCGTGCCGGCGGCGTGCCGCTCGGCGTTGTCGATGAGGTTGGTGAGCAGGCGCGACAGGCGCACCCGGTCGCCGATCACCACCACGCCGGGCTCCAGCTCGTACTCGAACGTCCTGCTTGACCTGGGCCGCCTGGCGCACTCGCCGGTCACGAACTCGGCCAGGTCGATCGGCTCGCGTTCGACCTGCCTGCCGGCCTCCATCTTGGCGATGGTCAGCAGGTCGCCCACGACCGCCTCCAGCCGGTCCAGGCTGTTCAGGACGGTGGCGCCGAGCGCCGGCACGCTCGTCTCGCCGGGCGCGTGCAGGGCGTCCTCGACCTCGGCGCGGATCGCGGCGATGGGGGTGCGCAGCTCGTGGGAGGCGTCGGAGGTGAAGCTGCGCTGCTGCCGCATCGCGGCCTGCAGCCGGGCCAGGGTCCGGTTGGCGCTGGCGGCCAGGTCGTGGATCTCGTCCTGGCTCGCGGGGAGGGGCACCCGGCGCTCGGGGGAGGACTCGGTGATCTCGTCGAGTTCCGCGCGGATGGCGTTCACGGGCCTGAGGGAGGCGGTCGCGACCCGGTGCCCGAGCGTGGTGATGGCCACGGCCATCACCGCCGCGGCGCCGATCACGGTCGCGGCCAGCCACGGCTCGACGTACGGGGGGACGCCGGGAGAGGAGCTGTAGACGGTCCAGTCGTTCCCGCCGCGGTAGGCGGACTGGGCGACCACGATGTTGCACTGGCCGGGCGGGAAGACGCCTCCGCACACGACGGCGCTGGAGATGTTGTGGTGGTCGGGGGTGAAAGCGGCCATGACGGGTTTGCCGCGCAGCTGGGGCGTGGCGGCGACGACGACTCCCTTGTGGTCGACGACCTGCAGGTAACGGTCGTGGTGCTCGACCATCGGCCGGCCCACGTCGTCGTGCTCCAGCTGGTGGGCCACCCGGCCGCCGTCGGCGGTGACCTCCTTCATGAGGTCGCGGGTGGCGAACCGATGGATCGCGATCATGACGGTACCGGCCAGCAGCGCGGACAGCACGGTCGCGACCGCCGCGGTGAACAGGGTTATACGGGTTGTGATGGACCATCGTCGTGGAGTCATCATGGGTCGATCCCTTCACCCAGTCGAACACGCGGTTCGTAGCCGCGGGTGAAGGGAACACCCGAGGGTTGGCATCGGGATCGGCAAGACCTCGCCAAGTCCGGGCGACGGGTTATCGTGATCGCCAGGAGAGGGGAACGCGCATGGTGCACAAGGTCGACATCCTGCCCAAGGGGTTCGGCAGCCTGGCGCACGGGCTCCCGGCGGCCCCGGCCGGCACGCTGTTCGCGATGGGCGTGAACGGAGGGATGCGGGTGGCGCCTGATGCCGGGTTCGACCTGGTGTTCGGGCGTAGCGAGCTGGACGTGCACGTCTGCGTCGGCGGGAACGATCCGCACGTGAGCCGCCGGCACGGGCGCATCGCCTACGACGGCTCGCGGTGGGTGCTGCACAACCTCGGCAAGCTCGCGATCCGCTTCCCCGGCTCGCGGCTGGTGCTGGGCGGGCAGAGCGCGGAGCTGCCGCCGGCGTACACGCCGCTGTTCATCGTGGCCCCGCGCCGCGAGCACCTGCTCGAAGTGCGGGTCGCCACGGGCGCGCCGCCCCTCGCGCCCAGCCGGCCCGAGGCCAGCACGGCCAACGCGACCTGGGACCTGGAGCCGGTCGAGCGGCTGGTGCTGGTGTGCCTCAGCCAGCGCTACCTGCGGCAGGAGCCCAGCCCGCAGCCGCTGACCTGGGCCCAGGTGGCCGACGAGCTGGGCCGGCTGCGGCCGTCGGAGCAGTGGACGCGCAAGCGGGCCGCGCACATCGTCTCGGAGGTGCGCATCCGGCTCAGCGGGAGGGTGCGGGGGCTGCGCGAGGAGGAGATCCCGCCGCCCCTGGGCAACGCGCTCAACCACAACCTCATCACGGAGCTGCTGGTCACCGGCACGATCGCGCCGGCCGACCTCAGGCTGCTGGATCCCGCCTGACCGCCCGCCCGCGCAGCCCCTGAGGGCCGCCGCAGCGCGCTTCCATACCCCTCCCCCGTAATCACGTTGACACGGTCGGTTACTCTATGTCATTAAGTGGTTGCTTTGCGTTATAGGAGTGGTTCGTGTGAAGATTTCCTGTGTCGGCGGCGGCCCCGCGGGGCTCTACTTCGCGATCCTGATGAAGCGGATCGACCCGTCCCACGACATCACCGTCCACGAGCGCGACCCGGCCGGGTCCACGTACGGCTGGGGCGTGACCTTCTGGGACGAGCTGCTGCACACCCTCTACGGCGCCGACCCCCCGTCCGGGCAGGCCATCGCCGCCGGCTCGGTCCGCTGGGACAGCTGGGTGGCGCACGTCCAGGGCCGCGCGACCGTGGTGATCGAGCAGGGCGAGGTGGGCTTCGGCATCGGCCGCCGCGAGCTGCTCGCCATCCTCGCCGAGCGGGCCCGCTCCCTCGGCGTGACCATCGCGTACGAGAGCGAGATAGACGGCGAGGAGGATCTGGCCGGGGCCGACCTCGTCGTCGCCTGCGACGGCGTCAACAGCGCGCTGCGCGAGCGCCACGCCGAGCACTTCGGCACCGAGGTGGCGCTCGGGCGCAACATGTACGTCTGGCTCGGCACCACCAAGATCTTCGAGGCGTTCACCTTCGCCTTCACGCCGACCCCGCACGGCTGGATCTGGTGCTACGGCTACGGCTTCGGCAAGGACCACAGCACCTGCGTCATCGAGTGCTCCCCGGATACGTGGAGCGGGCTCGGGCTGCACGAGGCCACCGAGGCCGACGCGCTGGCCCTGCTGGAGAAGCTCTTCGCCGAGCCGCTGGACGGCCACCCGCTGGTCGGCCGCCCGCGCTGGCAGACCTTCCGCACCCTGACCAATCGCACCTGGCACCGCGGCAACCTCGTCCTGCTCGGCGACGCCGCGCACACCACGCACTACTCCGTCGGCGCGGGCACCGCGCTCGCGCTCGGCGACGCCGCCTTCCTGGCCGACGCCCTGCACGGCGAGAGCGGGCTGGAGGCCGCGCTCACCCGCTACGAGCGCCAGCGCATGGCCACGATCCGGCCGCTGCAGAAGACGGCCCGCCTCAGCGCCCAGTGGTACGAGAACCTGCCGCGCTACATCGGCCTGCCGCCCATGGAGATGTTCTCGCTGCTGTTCCAGCGGCACTCCCGGCTGCTGCCGCACGTCCCGCCGCGGCTGTACTACCGGCTCGGCCGGGTGGCCGACCGCCTGGAGCCGCTCTACCGCGCCACGGAGTGGCTGGGCTCCAAGGTCACGCGGCGCTCCGACGAGGCGGCCGCCGGCTGAGCGACGCGGCGTCACCGGGTCAGGCGAAAGGGGTTACATGCATTGGTTATATGCATGTCTGATATAAATGCCTTATGTTTCCCGACGCGCCCCGTACGGACGAGTTGCGGCTCGCGATCGGCCTGGCGCGGGTCAGGTCGATGATGCGCCTGCTCGAAGCCCCCCGGGACCTGTCGATGACGACCCTGTCCACGCTGGCGACCCTGGAGCGCCAGGGCCCGCGCCGGCTCACCGAGCTGGCCGTGATCGAGGGCGTCACGCAGCCGGCCATGACCCGCCTCGTCTCCCGGCTGGAGCACGAACGCCTGGCCGAGCGGCTGCCCGACCCCGTCGACGGCCGCGTGGTGGTGGTCGCCATCACCCAGCACGGGCGCGACGAGCTGGCCCGGCGCCGGGCCGCGCAGGCCAAGCGGCTGGCCGAGCTGCTGGCCGACCTGTCCGAGGCCGACCGGCAGGCCATCGCCGCGGCGCTGCCGGCCATCGACCGGCTGACCGCGCACGCGTTCGACTCGCTCACCAGCCCGGCACCGACCAGCCCCGCGCCGTCGCGTGAGGGCACCACCCCGACCCCCGGAGCACCTGCATGACCGACACCAAGGCCACCGCCCCGAGCCCGTTCCGCCAGCCCAAAGCCGTATGGGCGGTGGCGTTCGCGTGCGTGATCTCCTTCATGGGCATCGGCCTGGTCGACCCGATCCTCCCCGCCATCTCCTCCGACCTGCACGCCTCCCCCAGCCAGGTGACACTCCTGTTCACCAGCTACCTGGTGGTGATGGCGGTCGCCATGCTGGTCACCGGTTTCGTCTCCAGCCGCATCGGCGCGAAGAAAACGCTGATCGCCGGCCTCGTGCTGATCGTCGTGTTCAGCGCGCTGGCCGGCTCCACCGACAGCATCGGCGGCATCATCGGCTTCCGCGCCGGTTGGGGGCTGGGCAACGCCCTGTTCGTGGCGACCTCGCTGGCCGTCATCGTGGCCGCCGCCAGCGGCGGCTTCAGCGGCGCGATCATCCTGTACGAGGCGGCGCTCGGCCTCGGCATCGCGGTCGGCCCGCTCCTCGGCGGCGCGCTCGGCCACATCAGCTGGCGCGGCCCCTTCTACGGCGTCGCCGGGCTCATGGCCATCGCGCTCATCGCGACCATCACGCTGGTACGGCCGCAGCCCAAGCCCGCCCGCAAGACCTCCCTGCTGGACCCGCTCAAGGCGCTGCGCTACCGCGGCCTGCTCACCATGAGCCTGACCGCGCTCTGCTACAACTGGGGCTTCTTCACCGTTCTCGGCTACGCCCCCTTCCCCATGGAGCTGGACGCCATCCAGCTGGGCCTGGTCTTCACCGGCTGGGGCCTGATGGTGGCGATCTTCTCGGTGGCCGGCGCGCCCTGGCTGCAGCGCAGGCTCGGCCTGGCCCGCACCCTGTACGGCAACCTCGCGCTCTTCGCGGTCGTCGTCTTCGTCATCGCGGCCTTCGTCGACAACCGCCCGGTGCTGGTCACCGCCGTCATCGTGGCGGGCATCTTCATCGGCGTGAACAACACGCTCACCACCCAGGCCGTGATGATGGTCGCGCCGGTGGAGCGGCCGGTGGCCTCCGCCGCGTACGGGTTCGTGCGCTTCATCGGCGGCGGCCTGGCCCCGTTCGCGGCCGGGAAGCTGGCCGAGCACTTCAACGTCCACGTGCCGTTCGTGATCGGCGGCTGCGCGATCCTGGTGGGCATCGCCATCCTGGCGACCGGCCACCGCGACCTGGAGCGCGCCGAGCGCAACCAGGCCGAGGTCGACTCCCACGCCGGGCGCGGCGAGCGGGACGCCGAGCTGACCGAGGCCGCAGAGACGGCGGCCGGCACCGCCGGCTGAGACGTCCCGCCAGGGGGACGGCCGGCGCGGCCGTCCCCCTGGCCCGCTCCGGCGCAGGCCGCCCCCCTGGCCCGCTCCGGCGCAGGCCGTCTCCCGTGGCCCGCTCCGGCGCGTGCCGCCGCCGGGCGACCAGAGCGCGGGCTAGTCTGCCAGGGTGAGCATCACCGCTGGTAGACACAGGTTCGGAGCCGATTCGGGCCGGATGGTCGTCAAGACGACCCGTACGGGGCTGGGCTCGAAGGCCGGCCACGACCTCACCATCGAGGTCACCCGCTGGCACGGCGAGGCCACCGTCGACCTCGCCGATCCGGCCGGCTCCTCGGTGACCGTCGAGGCCGACGCGGGGTCGCTGGAGGTGCGCGAGGGCACCGGCGGCGTCAAGCCGCTGACCGGCTCCGACCGCGACCAGATCAAGAAGATCATCCGCGAGAAGGTCCTGCACACCGACCGCCACCCGTCGATCGGCTTCCGCTCGACGCGGGTGGAGGGCACGGCGGAGTCGTTCCACATCGAGGGCGACCTCACCATTGCCGGGACCACCCGGCCCCTCGTCGTCCAGGGCTACGTGGCCGAGGGCCGCGTGCACGGCTCGGCGACCGTCGTGCAGTCGCGCTGGGGGATCCGGCCCTACTCGGCGCTGCTCGGCGCGCTCAAGCTCAATGACGAGGTCGAGGTCAGGTTCGAGGTCGCACTCGAACCTGAGCAGTAGATCTCAGGCGCCCGGCGCCGCGGTCCGATACCGCCCGGCGCCGCAGTCTCAGGCGTCCGGCGCCGGGGTCGCGGGCCTCATGGCGTGAGGATCGCCGGCCTGACGAGCGGCGGCGGGCCTCCGGCCGGGGCGGTGGGCAGGTGGGCGTACTGGCCGGACCTGGGGTGCACCGGGGTGTACACGCGCACGGGCTCGGCACCGGTGAAGTGGAAGATCAGCGGCACCGTGCCGGCGCCCACGCCGGTGACGGTGCCGATGGGCCGCTCGCCGGTGCCGACCGCCTGGTTGGGGGCCAGGAACGTGGGGCCCGCCAGCTGCACGAGGCCGCCGCCCTCGACGGTGATCCGTTCCAGCCGGGCCGGGCGGCGGCCGGCGTTGATCAGCACGGCGTACAGCGCGAGCTGCGGGGCGGGCGAGGCCACGTGCCCGGGGTTGAGGATGAAGGCGTTGCGCACGTAGAGCCCGCCCTGGGCGTTGGCGTTGCCCCCGTCGTTCGGCACGTGCGTCTGCGAGGGGAACGTCCCCGCCGCCATGCACCCGGTGGCGGCCATGGCCACGACGGACACGGCACAGATGATGGCACGCATCGCCACACTCCCCCGTACATCACGATGTGTAGTCGTAGCGCTACCCTACGACATACGTCTGGACCGCGATGCCTCGGGTGGCTTCAGGAGGTGCTGGGCGAGTTGACCGTGAGGTGGACGCGGACGTTCATCCCGTCCGGGACGACCATCAGCCGGCGCACCAGCTTGCCGTCGAATCCCACGACCCGGAGCTCGACGTCGTCGGTGTTGTCCCGCTCCCAGCAGTACAGGTGGGTCTCGTCGTACCAGCCGAGCACCGTGTCGCAGTCGGAGGTGAACGTGCGGATCTGC
Organism: Nonomuraea phyllanthi; assembly: GCF_006334985.2. Classification (GTDB taxonomy): domain Bacteria; phylum Actinomycetota; class Actinomycetes; order Streptosporangiales; family Streptosporangiaceae; genus Nonomuraea; species Nonomuraea phyllanthi. The sequence continues at coordinate 577,870 of NZ_VDLX02000004.1, read as the reverse complement.
TTGCCGGTGGCGGAGTCCCAGAGGCAGTGCTCGCCGTCGCCGCCGTCCGGGCAGTCGGTCACGAACGTGCGGCCGGACGGCGAGAAGATGTCCGCCCGGTTGTACGGGATGGGACCGACGCCGGGCACGTCGCGCACGGGCTTGCCGGCGGCGTCGAAGAAGCGCAACCCCTTGTCCTCGCCGTAGACGACGACCACGCCCTCCTCCTCGGCGTCCCAGCCGAACTCGTGGTCGCCGATCGAGTCGTCGCTCACCTCGACCACGCTGACCTCGCTCTTGGCGATGTCGTTCCTGGCCACGGTGACGATGGCGAAGCCCAGGGTGACCCAGTCCTCCTTGCCCTTCTTGTCCTTGATCTGCTTGTTGATGTTGAGCAGGATCTTCGAGCTGTCCTTCGTCCAGGCGCGGACGGAGCTGTCCAGCGGCTTGCGCACGGTCCTGACCCGGAAGCTCGACCCGGCGGCCCGGTCGGTGATGAGGACCGAGTCGTAGTCGTCGGAGGTGTAGTCCTTCGGCCTGCTCGCCAGGTAGCGGCCGTCCGGCGAGACCCGCGACTCCAGGTTGTCGGAGTACTTGTCGAACGTGCCCCCCAGCGACTGCCTGGCGTAGTCGACGTAGCTGTCGGAGCCCTTGTCGTAGATCTCGTACGCGGTCAGCGTGGCCTGGGCGGACGGGTACTCGTACAGCGTGAGCTTCCCGCCGGGCAGCGTGGTCTTGACCGGTTTGGGCGCGGCCGTGGTGCGCGGCGGCCGGGTCGGCTGCTCCGGCGTCGCGCTCGCGGATCCGGTGGGCCCGCCCGCCACCGGGCGGCCCGGCAGCACCCGGGCGATCACCATCCCGGTCGCCACGAGCAGCAGGGCGACCAGGACGCCGCCGGCGGCGAGGACCGGCTTGCGGCCGAGGAACGGCGTGCGCGCCGGGGCCCGGCCGGGCGGCGGCGGGGTGGCGGGCGTCCTCGGCGAGGCCCGCCTGGTCCCCTCGGCGAGCAGGTCGGAGCCGGCCGGCGGGTTGTGCAGCAGCCGCATGATCACTTCTTTGGCGGCCGGCCGCTGCTCCGGGTCCTTGGCCAGGCACTGGCTCACCACCTCGCGCAGCGGCCCCTCCAGCGCGCCAAGGTCGGGCGGCTCGCGCAGCACCCGGCTCATCACGGCGTGCGTCCCGTCGCTGCCGAACGGCGCCCGCCCGCAGGAGGCGAAGACCATGGTCGCCGCCCACGAGAACATGTCGGCTGCCGGCCCGACCGCGCGCCCCATGATCTGCTCGGGCGACATGTACGCGGGTGTCCCGATCTGCGTGCTGCTGGTCATCGGGACGGGGCCGAGCGTGCGCGCGATGCCGAAGTCGATCACGCGCGGCCCGTCGGCGGCGATGATGACGTTGCCCGGCTTGAAGTCGCGGTGCACGACGTCGGCCTCGTGGATGGCGGCCAGCGCGGTGGCGGTGCCGATGGCCAGCCGGTCCAGCGCCGGGCCCGTGCGGGGGCCGTCGTTGCGTACGACCTGGTCGAGGGAGGGGCCCTCGACGTACTCGCTCATGATGTACGGCCGGCCGTGCTCGACGCCCGTGCTGAGCACCGCCGCGATGCAGAACGGCGCCACCTGCTGGGCGACCTGCGCCTCGCGCAGGAACCGCTCGACGCTCTGCGGGTCGTCGGACTGCTCGTGGCGCAGCCACTTGATGGCCATGTGCGCCCCCATGGGGGTCCTGGCGAGATAGACGACGCCCTGTCCGCCCTCTCCCAGCTTGCCCACGAGCTCCAGCCCGCCGAGTTCTTCCGGGTCGCCCGGCATAAGCGGCGTGAAGTACGGCATACGGTAATTGTTGCCCTACGGAGAGGATCTACGGACCGTTTACTGACTGGTAGTTTTAACAGAAGATCATTCTGTTGCAGGTGTCCTCCCGCGCCGGACGGGAAGGTGAAAGGGACAAATCGTCCCCTCTTGATCACTACGATATGGTCCGCGGCGATGCGGGCTCCGGGAGGTGACCGCGCTCGGGAAGGTGGCGTGCATGACGGTGGGTGCAGAATCGCAGATCACGGATCTGACGCTCAATGACCACGCCTGCCTGACGTTCGGCGAGCCGGAGGAGCTGCTCGACCTGACCGCGGCGTTCGTCAGGGACGGCCTTGCCGAGGGGCAGCGGGTCGTGTGGCTGGCCGAGGAGCCCGAGCGGCGGCTGGCCGAGCTGGGGCGGCGGGGCGTGGTGCCGGGCGATGCCGCAGCCGGGCGGATGACGATCATCGGGCCGCAGGACGAGCTGCTGAAGGACCGGGCGTTCGAGGTCAAGCACGCGATGCGCTGGCTGCGCGACCAGATGGCCCGCACGGCCCACGAGGGGTACGCGGGGCTGCGGGTCGCGTTCGACATGAGCTGGGCGTTACAGCCCATCTGCGGCATCGAGCAGCTGCCGTCGTTCGAGGAGGAGATCGCCGCGACCCTGACCGGCACGAGCGCGGCGGTCCTGTGCCAGTACGACCGCGAGCGGTTCGACCCGGTCACGCTGGCCTCGGTCTCCGGCTACCACACCCGTTCGGTCGCCGCGGCCACCTATCACCACGACGCGCTGCTGCGGATCTGCCGGCAGTACGCGCCGCCGGGCATCCGGCTGGCCGGGCAGATCGACCGGGCGGCCGAGGGCGCGCTCGGGCTGGCCCTGGGTGAGGCCATCCGGGTCGACGGCGACATCACGGTTAACATGGCGGAGCTGTCGTTCATCGACCTGTATTGCGCACGCATGATCATAGACGCCGCCCGTAGCCTGTCCCCGTCCCGCACGGTCGTACTACGTTGCAGTCCCGCCATCAGCGGGCGGTTCCTCCTGCTCGGCGCGACCGCCGTGCCCGGCATCAGCCTGGAGACCGCCCATGACACGTGATCGACCGACCGGCGGTCCGCCACCGGCCTCCGGCGGCGGACCGCGTGCCGAGGCGCCCGCCGTGGAGCAGCCCTTCGACGGCCAGTCCCTGTACGTGCTGCGGGCGACGCTGGAGGCGCACGCGATCCAGGCGGGGTTGCCCGAGGGGCGCACCGCCGACCTGGTGCTCGCCGTGCACGAGCTGGCCACCAACGTGGTCCTGCACGGCTCCGGCGCGGGAACGGTCCGCATGTGGATCGCCGACGGGAGCCTGGAGTGCCACGTCGCCGACCCCGCCGCCACGTCGCCGCGGGCCGGGGTGCCCGGCTGGCCGTACGAGCACGGGCACGGGCTGTGGGTGGTCCGCGCCCTCGGCGACGCGCACACCGTGAGCAGCGGCCCCGAGGGCACGGTCGCCACGGTCGCGTTCGCCCTGCCCCGCCCGCAACGGCCGCCCTTCCGGATGGCGCGCGACGACGGCGCCGGCCGCACCACGCTGCGCCTGTACGGGAGCCTGGACCGGCGGGCGGCGCTCGACCTCGTCAACGCCGTCCACGCCGAGCTCACGGGCCACGCCGCCACCGGCCACGCCGAGTTCGGCGGCGGCCCGCCACGGCGGCTCGTCCTGGACTTAACCGGCATGACGTCGTGGGACTCCGACGGCATCGCCGCCCTCCTGACGGCGCAGGAGCACGTCAACGCCGCCCCCGGCACCGTCCTGATCCTCTCCGGCGCCGCCGGGGAGTTCCGGCGCCGCCTCGACCTTCTCTCCCTCACCTCCCTCACGTACGAGGACCCGGCCGACTGATCCGGCCTCCTGGAGCTCCTCGTCCTGGCCGGCCGGCACTTAGTCCGATGGCCAGCGAAAGGTCACCGCTCGTCCGAAATTAGGCCCTTCTCGGTCGGCGAAACTCGGGTTACATTCACGCTACTTTGCCCTCTCTTATCCCCCCGAGCAGACCGAAGGGAGAGGCATGAGAGCGCGCACCGCACTCGCGGCCATGACCGCTGCGGCGATCCTCTTACCCGCCGCCACCACGCACGCCGCCGTCCACGCCGCCGCACCGGCTTCTGGGACGTCGGCGCCGCCGCCTGACAGCGACTTCCAGAAGGTGACGCTCAACGACAACCCGGGCGAGCCGATGGACCTGGCGGTGTTACCGGATTCGAGGGTCCTGCACACCACCCGCAAGGGCGAGGTCTGGCTGCACGACCCGCGGACCGGCCTCAACACGCTCGCCGCCCGGCTCGACGTCTACCGGCACGACGAGGAGGGGCTGCAGAGCGTCGCGCTCAGCCCCGGCTTCGGCAGGGGCTCCAAGGCCGACGACTGGGTCTACCTCTACTACTCCCCGCCCCTCGACACCCCGATCGACGACCCGGCGACGCCGGACGTCAACGAGGGCGACGCCCCGCTCACCGGCGCGCCGGAGGACTTCGCGCCGTTCAAGGGGCTGATCCGGCTGTCCAGGTTCAGGCTCACCGGCGCCACCCTCGACCTGGGCAGCGAGCAGCGCATCCTCGACGTGCCCGTGGACCGCGGCATCTGCTGCCACGTCGGCGGGGACATCGTCTTCGACGCCGCGGGCAACCTGTACCTGTCGACCGGCGACGACACGAACCCGTTCTCCTCCGACGGCTACAACCCGATCGACGAGCGCGCCGACCGCAACCCGGCCTTCGACGCCCAGCGCAGCGCCGGCAACACCGACGACCTGCGCGGCAAGATCCTGCGGATCACGGTCCGCTCGGACGGGTCGTACGCGATCCCGCGCGGCAACCTGTTCCGTCCCGGCACGGCGGGGGCGCGGCCGGAGATCTACGCGATGGGCCTGCGCAACCCGTTCCGCATCGAGCTCGACCGCTCCACCGGCGAGCTCTACGTCGGCGACTACTCCCCCGACGCGCGGGAGGCCGATCCCCAGCGCGGACCGGCGGGGACCGGCAAGTGGACACGGATCCGCCGGGCCGGCAACTACGGCTGGCCGTACTGCGCGACGGCGCGGCTGCCGTACGTCGACCACGACTTCGCGACCGGCGCGTCCGGCGAGGCGTTCGACTGCGCCGCGCCCGTCAACGACTCGCCGCACAACACCGGCCTGCGGGAGCTGCCGCCGGTCGTCCAGCCCGACGTGTGGTACTCGTACGGGCCGTCGGAGGACTTCCCCGGGCTGGGCACGGGCGGCATCGGCCCGATGGCCGGTCCGGCGTACGACTACGACCGGCGCGACGCGGCCGGCCGCGACTCCGTGGCCTGGCCCCGCTCCTACGACGGGGTCCCGCTCTTCTACGAGTGGACCCGCGACTACGTCAAGGCGTTCCACCGCGACGGGCGGATCGAGGACGTGCTGCCGTCGTTCGTGTTCGACAACCCGATGGACATGGAGTTCGGGCCGGACGGGGCACTCTACGTGCTGGAGTACGGCGACGGCTACTTCCAGGAGAACCCCGAGGCCCAGCTGGCGCGCGTCGACTACATCGGGCGCACCGGCAACCACACGCCCGTCCCGGTCGCCGCCGCGTCGGCGAGCGCCGGGCTGGCGCCGCTCACCGTGAGCTTCACCAGCGCGGGGACGGCCGACGCCGACGGCGACCGGCTGCGTTACGCGTGGGACTTCGACGCCGACGGCCGGGTGGACTCGCGCAGCCCGCAGGCGTCGTACACGTTCGAGGAGAACGGCCTCTACGACGCCACGCTGAAGGTCACCGACCCGAGCGGCAGGTCCGCCGCCACGTCGGTGCGGATCGTCGTGGGCAACGCCGCTCCGGTCGTGGAGCTGGTCCGGCCGGCGGAGGGCCAGTCGTTCAGCTTCGGCGACGTCGTCGAGTTCGAGGTGCGGGTCACCGACGACCAGCCGGTGGACTGCGCCCGCGTGACCGTCGACTACATCCTCGGCCACGACGACCACGGCCACCCGCAGACCACGGCCCGCGGCTGCTCGGGCTCCATCCAGACCACCGAGCCGAGCGGCCACGACCCGGAGACCGACAACCTGACCGGCGTCTTCGTCGCCGGCTACACCGACCCCGGCTCCGCCGACCTGCCGCCGCTGACCGGCAGCGACCAGGTCGTGCTCCAGCCCGCACGTTAGGAGATCACCATGTGTTACGGATACCGCCCCAGCAGGCGGTCGCTGCTGGCCGCGGGCCTGGGCGCGGGGGTGGCCGCCCTCGCCGCCGCCTCCCCGGCCGTGGCCGCCACGACGGGCCCCGACACCGCGCCGGGTCACTCCGGCGGCCGGCACCGCGTCCCTCCCGGGCAGATCAGCATGCAGCTCTGGACGGTCCGCGACGACCTGGCACAGAACTACGACACCACGCTCGCCTACCTGGCCGAGATCGGCTACCCGAAGGTCGAGCTGGCGCTCGGGTACTTCGGGCGGACGGCGCGGCAGCTGCGCGACTTCCTCGACGGGCTCGGCATCAGCGCCTCCTCCAGCCACGACGGCCTCACGACCGACCAGGCCGGGCTGGACACGAAGATCGAGAACGCTCTGACGCTCGGCCAGTCCTTCATGGTCGTGCCGTACCTGAACTCGACCAGCGAGGACGAGTGGAAGGCGTGGGCCGAGCGCATGAACGTCGAGGCGCGGGCCGCCCGCTCGGCCGGGCTGCGCTACGGCTACCACAACCACGCCCACGAGTTCACCACCGATCTCGGCGGCGGCAGGACGCCGTGGGACGTGCTCACCTCCGAGCTCGATCCGCGCCTGGTCCACCTGGAGATCGACATCTACTGGGCGGTCACCGGCGGCGTCGGGCGCGGCGCCGCCGACCCGGTCGGCTTCGCGCTCGACGTCATCCGCCGGGCGCCGCAGCGGGTGCTGCAGTTCCACGTCAAGGACCGGCATCTGGACGGCGACATGGCAGACCTCGGCACCGGCACGATCGACTTCCGGCGGATCTTCGACCGGCACCGCGTGATCGAGTACATCGTGGAGAACGACACGCCTGACGTGACCCCGCGGCGTACCTCCGAGGTCGGGTACCGCTACCTGCGCCAGGTGAGGTTCTGACCCGGGGCCGGGCCCGGCGTTCCCCGGTCCTGTGACCGGCGCCGGGCCCGGCCGCATGGTGAGACCGCTCTTGACAGCGAGGCTCCGCGGCCACGAGCCTGACTACGTAGTCAGCAGGCAGCGAGGAGCGGCGATGCCCCAGCCGAGACGCAGGCCGCCGGGCGGCACCGACGTCGCCCGGCTGGCGGGCGTGTCGCAGAAGACGGTCTCCCGGGTGATGAACGGCGAGCCGTACGTGAGCGAGCAGGTGCGCGAGCGGGTTCTCGCGGCGGCGCGCGAGCTCGGCTACCGCCGCAACACCGCCGCGCGCGCCCTCCACCTGGGCCGCTTCCACCGCATCGGGGTCGCCGCGCTCGGCAGCTCGCTGTACGGCCCGTCGTCGCTGCTCGTCGCGCTGGAGCGGGAGGCCAGGGAGATCGGGTACGCGCTGGCCGTGGTCAACACGCTCGAAGGGGAGGGCGACGCCGTCATGAACGCCGTCGAGTCGCTGCTCGGGCAGGGCGTGGACGCCATCGTGGTGTCGGAGCCGATCGACGAGGGCCGGGCGCTGCGCGTCGACCCCGACGTGCCGGTGCTGAGCTTCGGCCGGCTCCCCGGCCTGGACGGGCCGCGCGTGGTGGTCGCGGGCGCGTCCGGCGTGGAGGCCGGGCGGCGGGCGACCGAGCACCTGCTCGGGCTCGGGCACGCCACCGTCTGGCACGTCGCGGGGCCGCGCCGCTGGTGGGCGGCGCGCGACCGGGCGCGCGGCTGGCGGGAGGCGCTGGCCGCCGCGGGCGCCGCCGAGCCGCCGCCGCTGGAGGGCGACTGGTCCCCCGCGTCCGGGTACGCCGCAGGGCGGGTCCTCGCGGCGGACCCCGAGGTCACGGCGGTGTTCGTGGCCAATGACGACATGGCGGTCGGCGTGCTGCGCGCCCTCGCCGAGGCCGGGCGGGCGGTGCCGGGGGACGTGAGCGTGGTCGGCATGGACGACATCCCGCCCGCCGCGTACCTGTCGCCGCCGCTGACCACGATCCGCCAGGACTTCGCGGCGGTCGCCCGCCACGGCCTCGCGCTGCTCGTGGACGAGATCGAGCGCGCCACGAGCCCGGACGCCCGCCTCGGGCGCTCCCCCGGACCGGACGCCCGACCCTCCCCCGACGCCGGCTCCGGCTCCGAGCGGCTCCCGCGCTCGCGCGCCCACCCCGATCCGCTGCCCGCGCGCCTGGTGGTGCGCGAGTCGACCGCGCCCCCGCGCGAGCCAGGGGGCCATTGAACCGATGCGAAAGGACACGCACGTGCCGCGAGTGCTCTTCGGCGCCGCCTACTACCCCGAATACCACCCCGCCGAGCTGCTGAAGACCGACCTCGACCTGATGGCCGAGGCGCGGTTCTCGGTGATCAGGGTGGGCGAGTCGGTCTGGTCGACGTGGGAGCCGGAGAACGGCCGCTTCGACCTCGACTGGCTCCAGCCGGCCCTGGACGGCGCGCACGAGCGCGGCATCTCCGTCATCCTGGGCACGCCGACGTACGCGGTGCCGCCGTGGCTGGCCCGGCTCTACCCGGAGATCGCCGGCGAGCGGGCCACCGGGCAGCCCATCCCGTGGGGCGCGCGCCAGGAGATGGACTTCACGCATCCCGCCTTCCGCTTCCACGCCGAGCGGGTCATCCGCAAGGTGGTCGAGCGGTACGCCGGCCACCCGGCGGTCATCGGCTTCCAGGTGGACAACGAGCCGGGCCTGCACCTGCTGCACAACCACGCCGTCTTCCAGCGCTTCGTCGACCACCTGCGCGGGCGCTACGGCGACGTGGAGACGCTGAACCGCGAGTGGGGGCTGGTCTACTGGTCGCACCGCCTGTCGGACTGGTCCGATCTGTGGCGGCCCGACGGCAACGCCCAGCCGCAGTACACCCAGGCGTGGCGGCGCTTCCAGGCCGAGCAGGTGAGCGAGTTCATCGCCTGGCAGGCCGGCATCGTCCGCGAGTACGCCGCGCCGGGGCAGTTCGTGACCACGTGCATCGCCTACGACCGGCCCGGGGTGGCCGACGACGAGCTGACCAGGCGGCTCGACGTCACCGCCGGCAACCCGTACTACTCGATGCAGGACGCGTTCGCGCTGCCCGCGCCGCCGGCCTCGCCGCAGACCTGGATGACGATGAACACGTGGGCGCTCTACCTCAGCGCGGACCGGATGTTCTCCTCGCGGCAGGAGCCGTTCCTGGTCACCGAGACGAACGCGCAGGCCATCGGCCCGTCGTGGGTCAACCAGCCGGCCTATGACGGGCAGTGGCGCCAGGCCGCGTGGGCGCTGGTCTCGCGCGGCGCCTCCATGATCGAGTACTGGCAGTGGCGCACCCTGCGGTTCGGCACCGAGACGTACTGGGGCGGCGTGCTGCCGCACAGCGGTCGGCCGGGGCGCGCGTACCGGGAGATCGCCGGGATCGGCGCCGAGCTGGAGGCGGCGGGCGACCTGGTCGCCGGGCTGACTCCCGACGCGGACGTGGCGATGCTCTACTCGACGCCGAGCAAGTGGGCGCTGGCGGCGCAGCCCGCGCTCGCGCGCGCCGACGGCGGGCCGGACGAACGGTCCTACCAGGGCATCTTCGAGCCGTTCTACCGGGGCGCGTTCGACGCGGGCTGCCAGGTGCGGGTGCTGCACGCCGGGCAGGCGACCGGCGAGGAGCCGGGCGTCGTGGCGGCGCGGCATCCGGTGCTGGTGGCCGCCGGGCTCTACGTCGCCGACGACGCCACGCTGGACTGGCTGGCGACGTACGCGGCGGCCGGAGGGCACCTGGTGCTCGGCCCGCGCACGGGCTACGCCGACGTGGAGGCGCGGGCGCGCGGCGACGTGCAGCCGGGCCGGCTGGCCGAGGCGGCGGGCGCCTGGTACGACGAGTTCAGCAACCTGCCCGCCGAGCTGCCCGTGCGCGGCGCGGGGCTGCCGGAGAGCGCGGCGGGCGTCCGGTGGGCGGACGGCCTGCAGGCCGACGGGGCCGAGGTGCTGGCCGCGTACGAGCACCCGCACTTCGGGCGGTGGGCGGCCGTCACCACGCGGGCGCACGGCGAGGGGCGCGTCACCTGCGTCGGCACCGTGCCGAACGCGGCGCTGGCCGAGGCGCTGTTCCGCCGGTTCGTGCCCGCCCCCGGCGCGTGGGCCGGCACGCCCGCCTCCGTCACCTCGACCGGCGCCACCGCGGCCGACGGCCGGCGCGTGCGCTTCCTGCACAACTGGGCCTGGGAACCGGCGTCGGTGCGGGTGCCCGTGCGGGTCAGGGACGCGATCGGCGGCTCGGCGCACGAGGCGGGCGCGGAGCTCCGACTCGGCCCGTGGGACGTGCGGGTGCTGTGGGAGACGGCGGGCGCCGACGTACGCTGATCCCGCGCGCCGCCACGGGGCCGGCCCCTCCGCGCCGCTCGCACGGACCAGGAAGGAAACGCATGCCGGTCAACGTCACCGTCTGGAGCGAGAACTACCACGAACCCCGCGAGGAGGCGGTGCGCCGCCTCTATCCGGACGGCATGCACGGCGCCATCGCTGCGGGGCTGCGCGAGCTGCTGGGCGAGCGGGTGCGGGTGCGCACGGCCGTGCTCGGCGACCACGAGCACGGCCTGACCGACGAGGTGCTGGCCGGCACCGACGTGCTGACCTGGTGGGGGCACATGGCGCACGAGGAGGTGGACGACAAGGTCGTGGAGCGGGTGCGCCGCCGCGTGCTGGGCGGGATGGGCCTGCTGGTGCTGCACTCGGGCCACTACTCCAAGATCTTCCGCGCGCTGATGGGCACCACCTGCACGATCACCTGGCGCGACGAGGGCGAGCGGGAGCTGGTCTGGACGGTCGCGCCGGGCCACCCCATCGCGCGCGGCGTGCCCCGGCCGCTGGTGATCGAGCGGCACGAGACGTACGGCGAGCCGTTCGGCATTCCGGAGCCGGACGAGCTGGTGTTCGTCAGCAACTTCAGCGGCGGCGAGGTGTTCCGCAGCGGCTGCTGCTTCCGCAGGGGCCTGGGCCGGATCTTCTACTTCTCCCCCGGCGACCAGGAATACCCGATTTATCACCATCCGGGGGTGCGGCGCGTCCTGGCCAACGCGGTCCTGTGGGCCGCCCCTGCCGACGGCACGGGAGAGCCGCTGGCGAACGTCCACACCCCCATCACCTGGTAGGCCGCCTACAGCGTGGTCTCGCCGTTCAGGCCGAAGAAGTCGTGCCATTTGACGCCCGCGCCGAAAGCGGTGCCGGTGGACAGGGCCACGTACACGTCGTTGAGCGTGCCGCGCGTGAACGTGACGACGTCGTCCTTCCGTCGCCGTTCACGTCCGCCACCCGCGGCTGCTCACCAGCCAACGCGAACCTGGTCGCCGACGGCGGGCGCGCCGACCGTGGCGGCGGAGTCGATCCGTACCGTCGAGAAGAACGGGCTGGGCGGCGGCGAGGCGGCGGCCGTGGCGCCGGGGAGCGCCAGGCCGGTGACGGCGAGCAGGCCGGCCGGCCCCGTGCTCAGACATCGTCGAACGATCGGGAACATGACGTCTCCTGGCGGTGCCGGCCCCTGAGCGCGCGGCGGTCAGGAGGCCGTGAGGGTGGGGGGTGAAGGGAGAAGGACCTGAGCAATCGATTTCTCGATGGAACGTATGATCGCGACCTGACACGCGTCAAGCCCTGATTTGTCAGGCTTTCAGTCGGCCATTTGCCCAGGTGGATCCGCCCGCTTCACCGTCGCAGGAAGGGGGCACGTATGATCATCTTCGGAAAGCGATTCCTGGAGCAGGTGCCTGGGCCTCGTTCCTCGCGAGCACGGGCTGCCCGGCTCCGCGATGGTGGAAACTTGGAGCGATGCCTACTATCTACGATGTCGCGCGCGAGGCCGGCGTGTCGGCGGCCACCGTCTCGCGGGTGCTCAACGGCGCCACGACCGTCGACCCCGCCATGGTCGCGCGGGTGCTCACCGCGGTCCGCGAGCTCGGCTACCGCCCCAACGCGGTGGCGCGCAACCTGCGGCGCAGCCGTACGACGCTCTGGGCAGTGATCATCTCCGACATCGGCAATCCCTTCTTCACCGCCATGGTCCGCGGCATCGAGGACGTCGCCCAGCGCGAGGGCTACTCGGTCGTGCTGTGCAACAGCGACGAGGACCCGGTCAAGGAGGAGACGTACGTCGCGGCGGCGCTGAGCGAGCAGATGGCCGGCGTGATCATCTCCTCGTCGGGGAGCGTCAAGGCGGCCAAGACGCTCACCGGCTCGCCCGTCCCGGTCGTCGCCGTCGACCGCGAGCTGCCCAGGGCCGTCGTGGACACCGTGGTGGTCGACAACGAGGCGGGTGCGCGCACGGCCACCGAGCACCTGCTCGCGGCCGGCTACCGGCGGGTCGCCTGCATCACCGGGCCCGAGGGCGTCAGCACCGCCGACCTGCGGCTGCGCGGCTACACCGAGGCCATGCGGAGCAGCGCGCCCGCCGAGCCCGTGATCGTGCGGACGGACTTCCGCGAGCAGGGCGGCTACGACGCGATGGCCTCGCTGCTGTCGTCTCCCGAGCCTCCCGACGCGGTGTTCGTGGCCAACAACCTCATGACCGTGGGCGCGCTGCGCTGCCTGGCCGAGCGCGAGGTGGCCGTGCCCGGCCGGATGGGGCTGGTCGGCTTCGACGAGATCCCGTGGGCGGACCTGGTGCACCCCTCGCTGACGACGGTGACGCAGCCGACGTACGAGCTGGGCCGCACCGCCGCCCGCCTCCTGGTCGACCGCATCGCCACCCCGGCCGCCAAGCCCGCCAGGATCGTCCTGTCCGCCGAGCTGCACCCCCGCCGGAGCAGCAGCCGCTGACGCGGGCGCGGCGGCCCGTCAGTTCTGGCCGGACAGGTCGTACTGCTTGTACAGCTCGGCCGCGTTGTCCTTGGTGACCTGCGTGGTGCCGAGCACCTGCTGCTTCTCGACCGGCTGGCCGTGCAGGATCTTGTTGACGGTCTCGGCCGCCTCCTGCGCGCCGGTCGGGTAGATGAAGGTGGCCGAGAGCTGGCCGAGCTGGACGGCGCGGATGCCGCCGTCGGGGATGGCCAGGCCGTCGATGCCGATGAACTTGATCGAGTCGGCCTTGCCCGCCGCCTTGGCCGCCAGGTACGCGCCCAGCGCCATCGGGTCGTTGTGCCCGTACACGAGATCGATCTTCTCGTGCTGGGCCAGCCACTGCTGCATGATCGGGGTGGCCTGCTCCTTGAGCCACTTGGCCTCGCGGTCGGCGATGATCTTGATCGTGGGGTTGGCGGCGATGGCCTCGCGGAACCCCTTGTCGCGGTCGATCTGCGGCTGGTTGGACATGATGCCGCGCAGCTCGACGACGTTGCCGCCGTCCGGCAGCAGCCGCAGCGCCTCCTCGCCGGCCTTCTTGCCGATGAGCACGTTGTCGCCGCCGATGAAGGCCGTGTAGCAGTCGGTGTTGACGGTGCGGTCGAGCACGATCACGGGGATCTTCGCCGCGCACGCCTGCTCCACGGCCGCCGTCAGCGGCGCGGGCTCGGTGGGCGAGACGATGAGCGCGTCGACCTTCTGGGTGATGAAGTTCTGGACCTGGGAGACCTGGGTGGCGCTGGACTGCCGGGCGTCGGCGATCGGCAGCAGCTCGATGTCCGGATATTTCTTGAGATAGTGCTGAAGCTGCAGGTTGAGCTGCGCCCGGTACGGCTCGGCGTTGTTCGACTGCGAGTAGCCGACGACGAACGTGCTCTTGTCCCCCGAGGAGGCGGACGGAGCGGGTGCCTTGGACGCGCACGCGGCGGCCAGCGCGGCGCACAGCGCGACGGTGATGGTCGTGATGGTCTTGTTCACGATCGGGACCCTCCTCGGAGGAATGTGAAGAGATCGGGACGCTGCAGGACGACCGCCACGACGACGATCAGTCCCTTGATCACGAGCTGCCAGTTGTCGCTGACCGCGTTCAGGCCGAGCACGTTGTCCAGGAGCGTCAGGATGAGCGCCCCGACGAACGTGCCGGCGATCGTGCCCTTGCCGCCCGCCAGCGAGGCCCCGCCGATGACGGCTGCGGCGATGGCGTCCAGCTCGTACGACTGCCCGGCCTGCGGGTCGGCCGAGGCGCTGTAGGCGGCGTCGATCGGCCCGGCGAACCCGGCGAGCATGCCGGACAGCGTGAACACCGCGATCGTGACCGCCGTGACGTTGACACCGGACAGCCGGGCCGCGGTGGGGTTGCCGCCGACGGCGTACACGTGCCGGCCGAACCGGGTCTTCGTCAGGATCAGGTGGAAGACGATGCAGACCACGATGAAGGCCAGCACCGGGTAGTAGATCCGGTCGAACAGGTTGTGGCCGGGCGTGCCGAACACCTGGAACGCCTCCGCCTGCGGCGTCAGTTTGCCGTCGGGCCCGGCGATCTGGGTGCCGACGCTGACGTTGTCGCTGACCTGCCGGTCCAGGCCGCGCACGACCGAGAGCATGGCCAGGGTCATGACGAACGACTGGATGCGCAGCCAGGTGGTGCCGGCGCCGTTCAGAAATCCGAAGAAGGCCCCTACCACCATGCAGATCGGCACGATCTGCCACGGCTCCAGCGAGAACCTGGCCAGCATCATCGCGGCCGTCATCGACGCGATGCCCAGCAGCGACCCGACCGACAGGTCGATGCCGCCGGTCAGGATCACCAGGGTGACGCCGACGGCCAGGATGCCGCGGGAGGCGAACGCGCCGACGGCGTTGGTGAGGTTGGTCTCGTTCAGGAAGATCTCGCCCTTGGTGGCGATCCCGACGGCGAGGATCAGCACCAGGCCGATGTAGGCCTGCGCGGCGCCGAGCGCGGAGAGCGTGCGCCGCATCCGGTTCTCCCCCCGCGCCTTCACGGGCGGCGGCGTCCTGACCGCCGTCATGGGGTCACCTCCTCCGCCTTCGCGGCCGGCGGCGAGTTCGGCGTGGTCGTGCGGGTCGTCATGCGGTCACCTGCCGTCTGGCCATGGCGGCTTCGAGGATCGCCTCCTGCGTGGCCCGCCCCCTCGGGAACTCGGCCGTGACGCGGCCCTCGCAGAGGACGAGGACGCGGTCGCACATGGCGAGCAGTTCGGGCAGCTCGGAGGAGGCCACCAGCACGCCCTTGCCCTCGGCCGCCAGCGCGGACATCAGCGCGTGGATCTCCGCCTTGGCGCCCACGTCGATGCCGCGGGTGGGCTCGTCCATGAGGATCAGCGACGGCGCGGTCAGCAGCCACTTGGCCAGCACGACCTTCTGCTGGTTGCCGCCGGAGAGGTTGCCGACGGTGAAGCGGATGCCGGGCGCCTTGACGCGCAGCTCGCGTACCTGCCGCTCGACGGCGGCATTCGCGCGGCGGGCGGCCACGACGCCGAGCCGCAGGAAGCGCCCGAGCGAGGGCAGGCCGACGTTGAAGCCGATGGTGTTGCCGAGCACGAGGCTCTGCGCCTTGCGGTCCTCGGCGACCAGCGCCACGCCGCGCCTGATCGCCGCCTTCGGGCTCTTCGGCCGGTACGGCCGGCCGCCCAGCGTCATCGCGCCTCCGGCCGCCCGGTGCACGCCGAAGATCGACTCCAGCAGCTCGCTCCTGCCCGCGCCCATCAGGCCGGCGACGCCGACGATCTCGCCCGCCCGTACGGTGAGGGAGACCTCGCGCAGCGGGGTACGTCCCGAGCCAGGCTCGCCGGGCACCGACAAGCCCTCGACCGTCAGCAGTTCCTCGCCCGTGGAGCCGCCGGCGGCGCGGGGGAACATCTCGCCCAGCGGGCGGCCGACCATCATCTGGATCAGCTCGTCCCGGTCGATGCGGTGCCGCTCGCCGATGTGGCGGCCGTCGCGCAGCACGACGACCCGGTCGGCGATCTCCTCCAGCTCCTCCAGCCGGTGCGAGATGTAGATGACGGCCACGCCGCGGCCGGTCAGGTCGCGGATGACCCCGTACAGCCGCCGCACCTCGGCGTCGGCCAGGGCCGAGGTGGGCTCGTCCATCACGAGGACGCGGACGTTCTGCGACAGGGCCTTGGCCACCTCGATGAGCTGGCGTTCGGCGATCTTGCACTGCTTGACGAGCGTGCGCGGCGACAGGTCGAGCCCGAGGCCGCGCAGCAGCTCGGCGGTGCGCGCCTCCGTGCCCCTGCGGTCGAGCAGCGCGCGCTCCCTGCCGAGGAAGAGGTTGTCGGCGATGGACAGCTCGGGCACCAGGTTGAGCTCCTGGTGGATCATGGCGATGCCGTGCCGCCGCGCGTCCCTGGGCGAGTGGATGTGCGCGACCTGGCCGCCGACCTCGATCTCGCCCTCGTAGTCCTTGAACACCCCGGCCAGGATGTTCATCAGGGTCGACTTGCCCGCGCCGTTCTCCCCGAGCAGGGCCACCACCTCGCCCTCGGCCACGGTGAGCGAGACTCCGTCGAGCGCCCGCACGCCGGGGAAGGACTTGCCGATGGCCCGCATCGTCAGCACCGTGCCCGCTTCAGAACTCACCGCAGGCTCCAGGCCGTGTAGGAGGCGGCCGACCAGGGGGTTCGCGGGGTCAGCCGGACGGTGATCTCGCGTTGTCCCCGGGTGACGGACGCGGGGATCTGGTAGACGTCCTCCAGCCACCTGCGGCTGGTGTTGCCGAGCGGCTGCGCCCAGTCGGCGAGGCGCCGCCCGTTGACGGTGACCTCCGCGTGCTGCCCGGCGACACTCTGGTCGCTCGTACGGCGCAGCTCCACGCCCCGGTTGTTCCGGTCGATCGCCAGCGTGAAGGTGACCGGCTCGCCCGTGACGCGGTGGACGGCCTCGAGGGTGTCGGGGTTCCTGAAGTCGCCCTCGAACGCCGAGTTCAGGGTCACGGCCTCGCCCTGGCCGGTGTAGGCGTGGCGCCGCTCGCTGGCCGGGTCGCCGACCGTCAGCGCGTCGGTCCGCGACGTGGCGCTCCCGTCAGAGCCGTACCAGTAGGCGGTGGAGGAATAGACGCCCTCGACGTCGTTCGTCCAGCCGTGCTCGATGTCGAACGTGAGCGCGCCGGCGAACGGCACCGCGTCGCCGATCATCAGCCGGTACGCGCCGGTGCAGTCGCCGTTCGCGGGGCAGCCGGTGGCGGGGGCCAGGTGCGCGGTGTTGCCGTGGAAGGGGGTGGTGAAGGTCTCGCGGTTGAAGTACCAGCCCGCCTGGTAGAAGTCCTCGGTGCCGGTGCCGTGGATCTGCGGGGTGCGCGAGCCGTCGACCTGGACGCGCTCGTCGCCCTCCAGGTAGTTGCGGGTGGTGGGGCCGCGCATGGTGTGGCTGACGCCCACGAACTTGCCGTGCGCGCCGGAGACCCGCAGGAAGGGCCAGCTCGTGCCGGGGGTGGTGGCGCCGCTGCGGGACTGCGTACGGAAATAGCCGGCATTTCCTGGCATGGGGCGGTGGGCTGAGGTGACCGTGGCCTTGCCCTCGATCGCGCGGCCGGAGTCGTTGCGCAGCTCGACCGTCGCGCCCGTCCGGTACGGCATCGGCCACCAGGCGCTGAGCGTGCGGGTCTCCGCGTCGACACCGAACATCAGCGACCTGACCGGCATCATCGCGTGCCCGGCGCCGAAGAACTCACCGGCCGGCGAGTCGACGGTGCGCCGGCCGTCGAAGCTGATCCGCAGCCGCAGCCCCTGCAGGATCTCCTGCGCCGCGCGTACCTTGGCCAGTTTCGCCGCGTCCATCGGGAAGGCGAAGGTCCGCTCGCCCTGCCAGGTCTGCGCGGCGATCCGGTAGCCGTGCGCCGCCTCGTCGGCAGCGTCGCCCACGTCAACCGTGTCGGTGCGCTCACCGGCGCTGTCCACCCAGTACGTGAACTCGTTGTAGTCCAGGTCAGACGACACGAACACGTTCTTGATCGTGATCTGTGACTTGCCCCTGGTCGCGGCGGCCGGCAGGTCCACGCTCTCCTCGGCCCACATCCCGGCGGCGCCGAGCGCGCTCGGCGGCCACTGCGCGACCTCCTCGCCGTCGACCAGCACCTTGGCGATCTGCCTGCCGATGGCCGGGTCGATGCGCCTGGTCAGCCGTACCCCGTCGTTGGCGGGGTCGATCTTCACGGTGAACTCGCTGGAGCCGTCGCGCCCGAACGCCCTGCCCTCGTCGGCCTCGGTCTCCGGCAGCACCTGCTCGGCCTGCGGCAGCCGGAGCGTGATGCCCGACAGCAGGCCGGAGCCGCGCGTGCGCGCCACCCGTACCGACGCGCCCGGGGCCAGGTCGATCGCGGCCTCCTGCGTGCGCGCGCCCGGGAGCGCCGGCTTGGGGTCGCCGCCCGCCCTGAGCCTGTCGATCACGTCCTGCGCCCTGTCGGCCGGGTCGAACGCGCGCACTCCCTCGGCGTCGGCGAACGTGCGGTAGCTGACGTGGTAGAAGAGCGGGTTGTGCTCGGTGGTGATGCGCATCGAGCGGGTGAACGGCATCGGCACCTCGACGTAGACGCCGCCGGAGCTCTGGTCGGCGTTGCCCACGAGGGGGTGGGCGAAGGGGGCGCCGAGCCTGCCGTCCACCAGGTCCTGCAGGCTCGCGTCCACCACCTTCCTGCCGTCCAGCTCGATGGTGATCTTCCCGGTCCTGGTGACGTCGCCGCCGTCCCTGGTGAACCAGATGGCCTGCACCTCGCCGGCGCCGGTGTGCTCGGCGATGACGCAGCCCTGCTCGGTGGTGCTCAGGCAGGAGTACGTGCCCTCGAAGCCGTCGTTGTTGTCGCCGGTGCGGTCGAAGCTGGAGAACTGCTTGGTCTGCACGCCGACCGGCAGCTCGGGCAGCCGGTCGAGCCTGCGGTAGACGTCCCACCCGACGGGGCCCTTGGCGCCGCCCTCCTCCTGCTGCCGCGCGTGGGCGGGGGCCGCCAGACCGCCCACCAGCAGGGCCGCCGTGGCCAGAATCGCGCTAAGCCGCATCGCCGAACCCCTCGAACTCGACACCCAGCTGCTTGCAGACCGCCGCCAGCTCGGCGACATGATCACCGGGCACGGCGTGGATGTGGTTGGAGCCGAACCGGCCCAGGAACTCGGTGGCCGGCACGTGCAGCCTGGTGAAGGCGTGCGGCCACTCGAGCGTGGACTGCCGGGCCATCGCCTCGTTGGTCGCGTCGTCGTACCGCTCGAAGGCGCCGCGCATCACGTGCATGCGGTAGGCGCCGTCCCTGCGGGTCAGGCGGGCGAACGTGGCCGCGCCCGGCGCGGCGAGGTGGTGCACGCTCGCGCCGCCCGCCGGGAAGAAGAACACCTCGGGGTAGAAGTGGGTCATGGCCAGGTTCTCGGCGGGGTCGTCGGACCTGGCCGCGTACCAGGTGGCGTGCTGGCCCGAGTTGCACAGGTCCCAGACGTCCCTGTCGGCGTGGTAGTGGCGCACGTCGGCGAAGAGCACCGGGTCGCCGCTCAGCAGCTTGAGGATCTGCATCGTCAGGGCGCCGTCCATGTCGGCCTCGGTGGCGCAGACGTGCGTGTCCTTCGGGCCCTCCCAGTCGTACGGGTCGTTGAGGAACGCCTCGGCGATGTCCATCGTGCAGAAGTGGGTGGTCAGCTCGGGCTGGCCCTTGATGCCGGAGAAGTCCAGCCGCCACTCGTCGATGAGCTCGCGCATCGCGTAGTAGCTGCGGATCTGGCGTTCGAGCAGCTCAGGGGTGAGCTGCTTGCCGTCGTAGTGGACGTTGCCCATGGTCTCCAGCCATGTGCGGGCCTCCTTGACGCGGGCCGGGGACGCGTTCTCGCTGCGGCGGACGACCTCCCACTGGTCGATCTCCTCCACGTCCACGCCGAACGTGCGCATCCACTGGTCGGTGTTGGCGACGGCGGTGTACATGCCCATCGGCCGGCCCCCGATCCGGCCGAAGGTGGATCCGCGCAGCCCCCTCACGGCCCGCGCGGCCCGCACCTCGGTCAGCACCCGCTCCCTGACGGCGGGGTCGTCGATGTCGCCCCAGGCCCGGGCGTGCACCCGCCCGATCTGGTCCAGCCCCCCGCCGCCGGCCAGCATGCCGACCATGCCGGGCTGGGCGGGATCGAGGTTCGCCATGAGCAGCAGCGGGCCGGGGGTGGACTCGGCGGCCAGCATGGTGAAGTGCGGGAAGGCCCAGACCGCGTAGTTGAAGATGGTCAGATCGGGCCTGCGATCGGCCAGCCACCTGGCCTGCGAGGTGGCCAGCTCGCTCGTCCACACGATCTCCGGCGCCACGATCACCTCGTGGCCCTCCTGGCGCAGCGCCTCGGCGAGCGCGGTGGTGGCGGTGGTGATGTGCTCCACGAGATCGCGCGCGACGAAGTCCCGCCCGTCCGAGATGCTCAGCACTCCGATACGTGACACGGGGTATGACCTCCATGCGGTGAGAAATCGATTGCTCAGAAATCGATTTCCATTCAAGCTAGATCGGGCCTCTGGGACCGTCAATCCCGGCTCACATCACAGAATCGCAACGGTGAGCCGGTGTGCGGTCGCCTCGCCCGGGTCCCCTCTGGCCGGCTCGCCCAGGTCCTTCCGGCCCGCTCTCCTGGGGCCTTCCGGGCTGGTCGGCGCGGGGTGAGACCGGTGCGGGCACGTCGCCGGCGCCGTCGTCGGCGGGCATCGGTGCCGCACAGGCATGGGATCGGCGCGAGCGAGGGGAGGGCTCAGTGCGGGCGGGGGTGGGAGCTCTCGCGGGGGTGGAGCTCGGTCTGCAGGACCATCCGGGCGGCCGGCCGGGCCGGGTTCTCGATCCGGTCCGCCAGCAGGCGCGCCGCCGCCCGCCCCAGCTCGTACGTCGGCTGCCGCACCGTGCTCAGCCCGGGCCGGAACAGCCGCGCCCACGGGATGTCGTCGAACCCGATCACCCCCACCCGCTCCGGGATCGGCACCCGGCGCTCCGTCAGGCACTCCACCGCCCCCACGGTCATGAGGTTGTTGGCCGCGAAGACCGCGTCCATCTCCACCCCCTCGTCCAGCAGCGCCGCCATCGCCGAGTAGCCGCCGGCCTCGCGGAAGTCCGCGTGCCGCACCAGGGCGCGGTCCAGCGGCACCCCGAAGGCGCGCAGCGCCCGCTGGTAGCCGCGCAGCCGCTGCATGGCCGTCGACATGCGGCGCGGCCCCGTGATGCAGGCGATCCGCCGGTAGCCGGACGCCAGCAGGTGCGCGGCCGCCAGTTCGGCGCCCTTCTCGTTGTCGACCAGGACCGCGTCCACCTCGGTCCCCGCCAGTTCGCGGTCGATGGTGACGACGGCGGTCCCGGCGGCCACGAGGGCGGAGAGGTCGGTGGAGTCGTCCGCCGGGGAGATGATCACGCCGGCCATGTTGTCGGCCAGCGCCACCGCGATGTACTCGGCCTCCCGCGCCCGGTTCTCGTCGGTGTTGCACAGCACCACCGAGTAGCCGGACTGGCGCGCCCCGTCCTCCACCCCCCGGACGAGGGAGGTGAAGAACGGGTTGCCGACGTCGGAGACGAGCACCGCCCACAGCGTCGTCTGCCTGCGCCGGAGGTTGCGCGCCACCCCGTTCGGCCGGTATCCGAGCTCCCGTACGGCCGCCAGCACGCGGGCCGCCAGCTCCGGGTTGACCGTGGCGCGGCCGTTGAGCACGCGGGAGACCGTCGCGGCGGAGACCCCGGCGTGCCGCGCGACATCTTGGATCTTGACCAAACCCACCCCATCTCGTCGCCGGCTGGAAATCGATTACGCGGGCGGGAAGGGCAGTCGCTCCTCGACCGGCGCCAGCCCGAACGGCCGGTGCGGCAGCGTCTGGTACCAGTACGCCACCGACGAGAAGTCGTCCGAGCGCTTGTTGGCGTGGCCGTGCTCGATCGTCACCCTGATCGACTCGGTGAAAGTGATCGGGTCCTCGACGTGGAAGCGGTAGAGGGAGATCTCGCCGCTCCAGTTGTCCCCGCCGGGCAGGGTGATGCCGTGGTACGGCGCGTGGTAGGTCTGCGTCGGGCACCAGGCGGTGTTGAAGTAGTCCTCGGTGCCGGTGCCGTGCAGGGAGGGCGGGAACGGCTCCCCGTCGATGAAGATCATGTCGTCGCCCTCGCCGTACCAGTTCCAGTCGCTGGTCTCGCGCAGGTTGCGGATGTTGAGCACGCAGCCGACGTAGTGGCCGCGCCCGGCGGCGTCGAGGATGACGTAGTTGCCGTCGCCGGTGTCGTTGATCCCCTCGACCTGGAACTCGCGGTTGCTCTGGCCGCCCTGCGGGATCCCGTCGGTGGGCCGCTCGCGCCGCCACTGCGCGTGGAAGTGGCCGAGCTCGGCGTCGGCCGCGTCGAACAGCTCGTAGTCGATGTAGTAGTAGAAGAAGACCGGCTCGGCCGACAGCTCGCTGATCAGCTCGACCCGGGCCCGGCTCGCGAACGGCATGTGGAACCACGAGTTGAAGCCCTTGCCGTCCTGCGGGCTCATCTGCAGCGGCGCGGAGACGAAGTTCGCCGTCCTGGCGTGGCCCATGCCGAAGAAGTCGCCGAGCGGCACGAGCACGCTGGGGTGCTCCTGGTCGTCCCAGGTGATCTTCAGGACGAGCCGGCGCAGGTAGTCGACGTCGACGGCGTCCGGCACGTCCTTCATCGGCAGCGCCACCGTGCACCAGATGTGGTTGATCGAGCCGGGCCCCTCGATGTCGGCCAGGGTCGCGGTGGTGCCCGCCCGGACCGTCAGCCGGTCGTCGTTCCCGCCCGTGCGGTCGTAGCTGGAGACCCGCCTGCGCCGGGAGGTCCGCAGGCGGGGCAGGTCGCGCAGGCTGCTGCCGTGGTTTCCGTAGGTCATGCGGTGGGGTTCCTTCACTTCAGTCCGGAGGTCTTGATCGCCTCGACGAGCCGGCGCTGGCCGAGCACGAACGCGATCAACGTGGGCACGGCCGCGATCACCGTCGCGGCCAGGACGTAGTTCCAGGCCGAGCCGTACTGGCCTTGGAGGGTGGCGATCCCGACCTGCACCATGCGCAGCCCGGGGTCGCGGGTGGCGGTCAGCGGCCAGAGGAAGGCGTTCCAGTTGGCCAGGAAGAACAGCACGGCCAGCGAGGCGAGCACGGGCCGGCTGAGCGGCACGACCACCTGCCACCAGCGCCGCAGGTAGCCGCATCCGTCGAGGTCGGCGGCCTCCTCCAGCTCGCGCGGGATCGTCAGGTAGTACTGCCGGAGCAGGAAGATCCCGAACGCGTGGAAGATCGCGGGCAGGATCAGCCCCGCGTACGTGTCCAGCAGGCCGAGCTGCCTGGCCACCAGGAACAGCGGCACGAGGATCACCGGCAGCGACACCAGCAGCGTGGACACGATCACCGAGAAGATCAGCTGCCGCCCGGGGAAGCGCAGCCGGGCCAGCGCGTACGCCGCCATCGAGTGCAGCACGAGGGCGACCACCGTGACGGCGGCCGAGACGACGAAGCTGTTGAGCATGTAGCGGCCGATCGGCACCTCGGTCAGCACGTACAGCAGGTTGTCCAGGGTGAGCCTGGTGGGCAGGGCCACCTCGAACAGCTCGTCCGCCGGCTTCAGCACCGTCACCAGCAGCCAGACCAGCGGCGCCACCGTGACGGCCGCCAGCACGTACGCGAGCCGGGCGCGCAGCCTAATCGGCATCGAACCTGCCTCCCCTCGTCAGCCCGAACATCAGGCCCGTGGCCACGACCAGGAAGGCGACGACCACGGTGGTCAGCGCGGCCGCGTAGCCGTAGTTGTTGAAGGTGAAAGCCTGCTGGTAGATGTAGAAGACCACGGTGGACGTGCTGTTGGCGGGGCCGCCCTTGGTCAGCACATAGACGAGGTCGAAGGCCTGCAGCCCGGTCACAGCGCCGACGGTGGAGTTGACCAGCACGAAGAAGCTGGTCGGGCGGAGCAGCGGCCAGATGACGTGGCGGAAGCGCTGCCAGGAGCTCGCCCCGTCGACCCGGGCCGCCTCCTCGTACTCCTTGGGGATGTCCTTGAGGCCGCCCAGCAGGATGAGCATCTGGTAGCCCATGAGGAACCAGATGCTGATCACCACCAGCGAGCCGAGCGCCAGCGCGGGGTTGCCCA
The DNA here is from genome assembly GCF_006334985.2 of Nonomuraea phyllanthi. Classification (GTDB taxonomy): domain Bacteria; phylum Actinomycetota; class Actinomycetes; order Streptosporangiales; family Streptosporangiaceae; genus Nonomuraea; species Nonomuraea phyllanthi. The sequence goes on along the minus strand of NZ_VDLX02000004.1, from coordinate 554,093 downwards.
GGAACGACACGTCGCCGAGCCCCGCGGGCCGCAGCAGCGCGGGCACCGCGCCCTGCTTGTCGGCCAGCAGGAACTGCCAGATCACGCCGACCACGACGAGGCTGATGACGTGCGGCAGGAAGAACAGCGTGCGCACCAGGCCGACGCCGGGGAAGTGGTCGCGGACCAGCAGCGCCAGCCCGAGGCTGACGACGAAACCGATGGGGACGAAGGTCACCACGTACGTCAGCGTGACCTTGACGCTCTGCCAGAGCTGCGTGTCCCCGGCCATCTGGCGGAAGTTGTCGAGGCCGGCGAAGGTGTAGCCGCCGAACCCGTCCACGCTGAACAGCGACACGCCGATGGCGAGCACCATGGGCAGCCCCACGAAGACGAGCAGCCCGAGCAGGTCGGGGGCGACGAACGCGTACCCGGCCAGGGCCTCGCGCCTGCGGCGGCTCCACCTCGGGGACGGCGCGCCCGGAGCGGCCGGCGCCGCGGCCGCCAGAGCGGGGCGGTCGCCGGGCGCGGCGCGCGTTTCAGAGCATGGCGGCACCCTGGTAGCCCTTCAGGAAGGCGTCGATCTTGGATGCGGCGTCGGCCGCCGCCGTGGCCGGGTCGGCGCCGCCGAGCTGGGTGGCCTGGATGGCGTCGGAGACGGCCTTGTAGACCTCGGGCGTGTAGCGCGGCTCGCCCCTGCCGCCCGGGACCACCTCGTCCAGGAAGACCTTGAGCGCGGGCTTGTCGAACGCGCCCGCCGCCCTGGCCGCCTCCTGGACGGACTTGCGGGCGGGCAGGTTGGTCTTGACGACCGTGTTCCACTGCCGGCCGCGCTCGACGCCGGCCTCGTCCGTCGCGCCCAGCGCCCAGGCGATGAACGTCGCGGCCGCCTCCGGGTTGGCGCCCTTGGCGTTGGCGACGAACGCCCAGCCGCCGACGTCGGTGGTGTAGGTGCCGCCGTCGGGCACGGGCAGGGGGAAGACCCCGTACGGGAAGTCCTTCTTCTGCTGCTCCATCTCCGACACGGTCCAGATGCCGCTCTGCTGCATGGCGACGTACCCGCTGCCGAGGTTGGCCGGGCCGTTGCCCGCGCCGTCACCCTGCGGCTTGCGCGGCGCGACCTTGGTGGTGACGGCGTCCTGCCAGAACTTGAGCGCGTTGTGCACGGCGGGCACGTCGAACCCGGGCTTGCCGCTCTCCGGCACGGCCGAGCCGCCGCCCATCCACATGAACGGGTACCAGGTGAAGTTCTGGTAGTAGCCGGGGATGGTCTCGAAGAGCAGGCCGAAGCGGTCCTTGGTGGTCAGCTTGGCGGCCACGTCGAGCCACTGGTCCCAGGTGGCGGGCAGGTCGCCCTCCGACAGCTTGGCCTGCTCGAAGGCCGCGACGCTGTAGTAGACGGCCAGCGGCTCCTGCTCCATGGGCAGGCCGTAGACCTTGCCGTCCACCGTGCGCGTGTCGAGCACGCCTCCGTCGAAGTCGGCGATCTGGTCGGGCTTGAGGTACGGCGTGAGGTCGGTCAGCACGCGGCCGTTGTGGTAGCGGAGGAAGTCGCCGGGGCTGAGCAGGAAGATGTCCGGGCCCTGGCCCGCGGAGAAGGCGGTCTGCAGCGCGGTGCCGGCGAGGTATTCGGAGACGGGCAGGTAGTGGAGCTTGACCTTGACGTCGTTGTTGGCGTTCCAGGCGGCCACCAGGTCGGTGAACCACTTGCTCCGGGCGTCGCCCTGCGGGTTGGGGCCGTAGAAGTTCCAGAACGTCAGCTCCTTGGCGTTGCCGCCCTGCCCTCCTCCCCCGCACGCGGCCACCAGCGGCGCGGCCATCGCCGTGCCTAACATGACGGCGCCGCCGCGCAGCAGCGATCGGCGGGTCACCCTCTCGAATGCCGGCATGTCGCTTCCTCCTGATCGCGCGAGAGCTCGCCGCGAAGCGAGCAATCGATTTCTCAGAAATGTAGAAGTCGACATGCCCAGCGTCAAGAACTCACCGTCCCAGAGGCCAAAGATCAGGAATCGATATCCCCGCTTCCGGACGGAGCCGCCTCCAGGACGACGGGCCGTCAGAGGCCGAGGTCGTCCAGTTCCTTCAGCAGGGCGGACCTGGGACTCTGCGCCGGCGCGGCCGGCTTCGGGCGCACGCGGTCGCGGAACACCCAGCCGCCCAGCACCCCGGCGGCGAAGCCGAACAGGTGGGCCTGCCAGCCGATGCCCTCCTGTGGCAGCAGCCCCGCGAACTGGTAGGCGAAGCACAGTCCCATGACCACGCCCACCACGATGTCGATCAGGTGCCGGTCGAACGCGCCGCGCACCAGGACGTACCCGAAGTAGCCGAAGAGCACGCCGCTCGCGCCCGCGCCCACGCTGCCCGGCTGGGAGGTGAGCCACGCGCCGACGCCGCTGACCACGATGATGAGCCCCGTCACGCTCAGGAACCTGGCGACGCCCCGGTAGGCCGACAGGAAGCCGAAGATGAACAGCGGCCCGGAGTTGGCCTCGATGTGGTCCCAGCTCCAGTGCAGGAACGGCGAGGAGAGGATGTCGGGCAGGCTCGCCGGATTCCACGCCTCCAGGCCGAACTCCCGGCTCAGCCCGTAGCCGAGCGCCCAGTTGACGACCTGCACCGACCAGATGAGGGCCAGGAAACCGACCATCACCCAGAACGCCTTGCGCGCTTCGGCGATCATGATCTCGGCCTTGCGGCCCGTGGCCTCCACCTGGTTCCTCCCTGGCAGTCCCTGTCCCGGCTGGCGGAGACCAGTATCGGGACCCGAGGTCACGAAACGTGCGCCCCGTCCGTGGCATTCGTAGTGGAATCGCCCGGAATTGGCGGCTAGCACACTCCATGTGGTCTTCTCGTTATCGGGGTGTGGCATGATCAGACGGCTGGGCCGGTCGCTGCGGGTGCGGCTGGCGCTGTTGGCGAGCATCACCATGCTGCTGCTCAACGTCGTCGTCAGCGCTCTCGTGATGTACAGCCTCCGCAACGAGATCGCCGACAGCCGGGCGCACGAGGTGTCCAGCAAGGCCCTGAGCGTGCTGCTCCTGGTCAGGAAGAACCGGCTGCCCGGCACGCTGCGGGACGGCGACCTCGACGGCATCCAGGTGATCGACGCGGAGGGACGCGTGGTCGCCTCGACGCCCAACCTGGCCGGCATGGCCCGCCAGACCACGGCCGTCCCCCGCCGCAACCAGCCCAACGACGCGGCGCAGCTGTGCAGCCTGCCCGCGTTCCCGAATCGGTGCGAGCTCGTGGTCACCATGCACGCCTACCAGCCGGACGGCGCCTGGGTCATCTACGCCTTCGCCCCCTCCGTGCCCTGGTACGTCAGTCTGGAGGTGCTCCTGTTCCAGATCGGCATCTCGGCGGTGCTGATCGCGCTGGCCTGGTTCGGGGTGTCGCGGGTGGTGGCCAGGACGCTCGCGCCCGTGCACAGCATCACCCGGCGGCTGGCCGAGATCAGCGTGGGCGGGGGCGGGATGCGCCTGCCGGTGCCGGAGAACGTGGACGACGAGATCACGACCCTCGCCGAGACCGGCAACCACATGCTGGAGCGGCTGGAGTCGGCGATGAAGAAGCAGGAGGCGGCGGTGGAGCAGCAGCGCAGGTTCGCCGCCGACGCCTCGCACGACCTGCGCAGCCCGATCACCGCGATGCGCACCCAGGTCGAGGACGCGCTCCTCCACCCTGAGGAGGGCGACTGGCGGGCGACCGGCCAGGCGCTGCTGGCCAGCCTGGACCGGCTGCAGGCCATCGTCACCGACCTGCTCACGCTGACCAAGCTCGACGCGGGCGCGCCCGCCCAGCGCGAGCGGGTGGACCTCGGCGAGGTGGTCGCCACCGAGACCGGCCGCCCCCGCTCCAAGAGCGTCGCCACCAGCGTGGAGCCGGGGGTGGCCATCACGGGCGACCGGCTGCTGCTGGCCCGCCTGCTGACCAACCTCCTGGACAACGCCGAGCGGCACGCCGAGTCCCAGATCATCGTCACGGTACGCCAGCAGGACGGGCAGGCCGTGCTGGAGGTCCTCGACGACGGCGCCGGCATCGCGCCCGACCAGCGCGAGACGGTCTTCCAGCGCTTCACCCGGCTGGACGCCTCGCGCAGCCGCGACGCCGGCGGCACCGGGCTCGGCCTGTCCATCGCCCGCGAGATCGCCCACTCCCACGGGGGCACGCTCACCATCGAGGACTCCAAGAGGGGCGCCCGCTTCGTGCTGCGCCTGCCGGTCCTCCGGGACTGAGACCGCCCCGCCATCCCCCGCCGGGCTCTGGACAACGGGGCCCTGACGTGATCTGACGGAGGAAGTAAGGAACGCCGACGATCGCGAACAGGAGCACTCGGACATGACCGACACACCGCGCCTGCACTCCGCCGGCACCACCGCGCCGCTGGACGCCGCCCGCGGCCTGCGCCCGCTGATCGAGCGGGAGGCGGCCCAGGCCGAGGCGCTGGGCAGGCTCACCGACCCCGTCGTGAACGCGCTGCACGAGGCCGGCCTCTTCGGCATCTGGGTACCGGCGCCGCTCGGCGGCGCCGAGCTGTCCCCGAGGGAGCTGATCGCCGTCTTCGAGGAGCTGTCCTACGCCGACCCCTCCACCGGCTGGGTCGTCATGGCCACCACCCTGGAGAACGGCACGGCCGGCGCCTACCTGGGCGACGACGCGGTCGAGCACATCTTCAAGGGCCCGCGCACGCCGCTGATCGCCGGGCAGGGCACCCGGCCCGGCACCGCCGTACGCCGCGACGGCGGCTTCCTCCTCAGCGGGCAGTGGGGCTTCGCGTCGGGCATGCTCCACGCCCAGTACGCCCACAGCCTGGCCGCCGTCGAGGGCACCGGCGAGACCCGCATCTGCGTCACCCCCATCGAGGACGTCACGATGCTCGGCAACTGGGACGTGCTGGGCCTGCGCGCGACGGGCAGCATCGACTACGCCATCCACGAGGCGTACGTGCCGGAGTCGTACACGCACGTCTTCTCCCTGGACGAGCCGCTGCGCGGCGGCGCGATCTACCGGCTCGGCCTGCTCGACCAGGCGCTCATCTGCCACTCCGGCTGGGCGCTCGGCGTCGGGCGGCGGCTGCTCGACGAGCTGGCCCGCCACGCCGGGGCGCGGGCCGGACGGCCCGGCCAGCTCGCCGGCAGCGACGCCTTCCACGCCGGTTTCGCCCGCGCCGAGGCGGGCTTCCGCGCGGCCAGGGCGCTGGTCCACCAGACCTGGGACGAGGCCGAGCGCGCGCTGGACGCGGGGCGGGCGCTCGACGTGCGGCAGGAGACGATGGTACGGCTCGCGCTCAACCACGCCACCTCGACGGTGGCCGACGTGGCCGGGTTCGTCCACGCGTCGGGCGGCACCGCGGCGGTGCGGGACGGGCTGATCCAGCGGCTGGTCAGGGATGTGCACACCGGGGCCGCGCACATTACCTCGGGGCCGCAGGCGCTCCAGGAGTGCGGGCGGGAACTGGCCGGGCTGGCCCCGGGCGAGAGGTGGGAGCTGTTCGCGCTGCGGGAGGCGTGAGCGGCGGGCCGGGTCGTCGTGGTGGTCCGGGAGACGGGCTCAAGGTCAAGTCTTCCAAAGCGTTGCGCACGGCGCGGTTTCGCTCAAGAAATCGAAGGTTACTATACGTAGCGAATTGTCACCTGAAGTGATTGGAGCGGTGTCATGAACCGCCTTTTCGCCGTACTCGCCGTCGCGTCCGCCGCTGCCGCGCTGCCGATCGTCACCTCCGGCCCGGCCGCCGCCGAAGACGCGCCGACGGTCACGATCCTCACCTGCACGATCAGGGGCGGCGCGGTGCTGCCGACCGCCAGCAGCCCGACGAACCTGCGGTGCCTTGGAGGCAAGTTCCACGGCTACGCGGTCCGGGGCGTCATCTGACGGTCGTCCGTCCGGCACGGTGCGGCTTCCGGGAGTGGCCGATCGCGAGGGGACGGCACATGCCGCACTCACGGCCGTCCCTTGATCACTCCTCGGCTCCGCCGCCGAGTCCGTCCGGCCGGGCGTCCGCGGTGCGATCACGCCCGCGGCGCGGCCGGTCCCCGTTCCCCTGGTCCGTGCGGGCCGGCCAGGGAGGCGGCGGCACCGACGGGCGCGCCGGTGACCGCCGGCCGGTGCGCTCGCGCTCTGGCGCACCGGCGGCTGAGTCACCCGGTCCGGCCTACTCGCCGACGGCCTTGAGCACCGCGTCGGCGATCGAGCCCGGGTCGACGCCGAAGTGCCGGCGTACGGCCTCCCGCGTGCCCGAGAGCCCGAACCCGTCGGTGCCGAGCGAGGTCCACGGCCGGTCGATCCAGGGCCGGATCTGGTCGGGCACGGCCCGCATCCAGTCGCTGACCGCGATCACCGGCCCGTCCGTCCCGGCGAGGGCCTGTCGGACGTACGGCACGCCCGTCGTGGCCATGGCCTCGCGGCGCAGCTCGCTCCACGAGGTGACCGACCAGACGTCGGCGCCCACGCCGTACTCCTCCTTGAGCAGCCGCTGGGCCTCCAGCGCCCAGTGGATCGCGGTGCCGCTGGCCAGGATGTGCGCCTGCCCGCCGCCCTCGGAGTAGCGGTACATGCCCTTGACGATGCCCTCTTCCACGCCCTCGGGCATGGCCGGCTGCGGCATCGGCTCGTTGTAGACCGTCAGGTAGTAGAAGACGTCCTCGTCCAGCTCGAACATCCTCTTGAGCCCGTCGCGGACGATCACGCCGACCTCGTAGGCGAAGGCGGGGTCGTAGGCGAGGCAGGCGGGGTTGGCGGAGGCCAGCAGCTGTGAGTGCCCGTCGGCGTGCTGCAGCCCCTCACCGGTCATCGTCGTGCGGCCGGCCGTCGCGCCGACGAGGAACCCGCGGCCGAGCTGGTCGGCCAGCGCCCACATCTGGTCGCCCGTGCGCTGGAAGCCGAACATCGAGTAGAAGATGTAGAAGGGGATCATCGGCTCGCCGTGCGTGGCGTAGCTGGAGGCCGCGGCGGTGAAGGACGCCATCGAGCCCGCCTCGGTGATGCCCTCGATGAGGATCTGCCCGTCCACCGCCTCCTTGTACGACAGGAGCAGCTCGCGGTCGACGGCCTCGTACCGCTGGCCGAGGGGCGAGTAGATCTTCGCGGTGGGGAAGAGCGACTCCATCCCGAACGTGCGCGCCTCGTCCGGCACGATCGGCACCCAGCGCCGCCCGGTCTCCGGTTCCTTCATCAGGTCCTTGACGAGCCGGACGAAGGCCATCGTGGTGGCGACCGGCTGGGCCGAGCCCTTGGCGACGTTGCGGAAGGCGCGGTCGCCGGGCTGCGGGAGCGGGTCGTGGGAGACGGTGCGCCTGGGGATCGGCCCGCCGAGGGCGCGGCGGCGCTCGGCCACGTACCGGGCCTCGGCCGAGTCGGGCCCGGGGTGCGCGTACGGCGGGAGATCACCGCTGAGCGCCTCGTCGGAGATCGGCAGGCCGAGCCGGTCGCGCATGACCCGGAACTCGTCCTGGGTGAGCTTCTTCATCTGGTGGTTGGCGTTGCGCGCCTCGACCCCGGCGCCGAGCGTCCAGCCCTTGACCGTCTGGACGAGCACCACCGTGGGCCCGCCCCGGTGGTCGACGGCGGCGCGGTAGGCGGCGTGCACCTTGCGCGGCTCGTGCCCGGCCCGCGACCCGCCGACGATGCGCCGCAGGTCCTCGTCGGAGTACGCCCGCGCGATGTCGATGTCGCGGAGGAGGTTCTGCCTGATGTAGTCGCCGTCCGACGCGGCGAACGTCTGGAACTGGCCGTCGGGCACCTCGCTGAGCCTGGCCACCAGCTCCTCGGAGGCGAGCAGGCCGTCCCACTCCTGCCCCCACAGGGCCTTGACGACGTGCCAGCCGGCTCCCCTGAAGACGGACTCCAGCTCCTGCACGATGCGGGTGTTGCCGCGGACCGGCCCGTCCAGCCTCTGCAGGTTGCAGTTGATGACGAAGACGAGGTTGTCGAGACCCTCGCGGGCGGCCAGCGTGAGCGCGGCCGTGGACTCGGGCTCGTCCATCTCGCCGTCGCCGAGGAACGCCCATACTCGGCTGCCGGAGGTGTCCTTGATGCCGCGGTTCAGCAGGTAGCGGTTGAACCGCGCCTGGTAGACCGCGTTCAGCGGGCCGATGCCCATCGAGACGGTCGGGAACTGCCAGAAGCCCGGCATGTTCCTCGGGTGCGGGTAGGACGGCAGCCCGCCCTCGGGCTCGCGCCTGAACAGGTCGAGCTGGGCCTCGGTCAGCCGGCCCTCCAGGAAGGCGCGGGCGTAGATGCCGGGCGAGGCGTGGCCCTGGAAGAAGACCTGGTCATGGCTGCCATGGAAGAAATGGTTGAACCCGACCTCGTAGAGCCACGCGGCCGAGGCGTAGGTGGCCAGATGGCCGCCGAGCCCCAGCTTGCTGCCCCTGCTGACCATGACGGCGGCGTTCCACCGGTCATAGGCCGCGATGCGCTCCTCCAGCTCCAGGTCCCCCGGGTAGGCGGGCTCCTCGGCTGTGGGCACGGTGTTGAGATAGCGTGTGCTCGCCGCCAGCCTGCGCAGCAGGTATTCGGCCCGGTCGGGGCCGGCAACCCTGCGGACCGCCTCGAGCGATTCGAGCCATTCGGCGGTCTCCTGCGGATCCAGATCTCTTTCCATAACTTTATTAAACACCCTATGATCGATCATCCGACGAATGGGTACGCTGTCGACGTGGATCCAGTCGCGCGCCCGGCACTGCGCCCGGCGGTGCGCGCGGTCGCCCGCCGGCCCCTGCGCGAGGAGATCCGCAGGTCACTGGTCGAGGGCCTGATCAGCGGGCGCTGGAAGCCGGGTGACCGCATCGTCGAGCGCCGCCTCGCGGCGGAGCTCAACGTCAGCCAGGCCCCCGTGCGCGAGGCGCTGCGAGAGCTGGAGACACTCAGGCTAATCGAGTCCTCTCCCCACAAGGGCGCCAGGGTCCGCGGTTTCACCGAGGCCGACCTCCGGGAGGTCTATCAGGTACGCGCGGGGCTGGAGGAGACCGCCGCCGGCCTCGGCAGCCCGCCGGTTCCCGCGCTGCGCCTCCACGTGGCCCGCATGTACGAGGCCGCCGCGGCGGGCTCGCTGGACGACCAGGTGCGCCACGGGGTCGCCTTCCACCGGGAGATCGTCGCGGCCTCCGGCAACGACCTGCTGCTGTCGGTGTGGGAGTCGCTGGGCATCGAGGTGTGGACCCACGTGTCCATCAGGATGTTCCGGACGGGGCCGCACGAGAACGCCGCCGACCACGAGCCGATCGTCGAGGCCTTCGCCGTTGACGACCCGCGCGCGGGGCGCCTGCTGCGCGACCACATCCTCGCCTACTGCCCTGGATCGCCCGCCACGCCGTAGCCGGCGGGCCGGCCGCGACCACGTACCCCCTGGTCGATTTGGGGTTGTTTGGGTGGTTTATCGTGCACTACCGTGCATCGCACCCCCTGACCTCCCCCTCTCCTCCCTCGCCCCGAAGAGGCTGCCATCACCGTGCCCATCACCCCGCCCACCACCCTGTCCACCACGCTGTTCGGAAATATCAGGAAATGCCTGGTGGTGGCGCTGGCCGTTCTCCTCGCCATGACCCTGGCCTCGCCGGCGAGCGCCGCCGCCACGACCCGGTCCAAGCCCCAGCCGCCGAACCCCGAGTCGCCCAACATCGTCTTCTTCCTCGTCGACGACATGTCGGCCGACCTGCTCCCGTACATGGACACCGTCCAGACCCTCGCCCACGACGGCGCCACGTTCACCGGCTACTACGTGGCCGACTCGCTCTGCTGCCCGTCGCGGGCCACCATGTTCACCGGCGAGTTCCCCCACAACACCGGCGTGCGCACCAACCAGGGCTACGACCACGGCGGCTACCCGGCGTTCGAGAGGCACGAGAGCCGCACGTACGCCGTGGCGCTGCACCAGGCCGGCTACCGCACGGGCTACCTCGGCAAGTACATCAACGAGTATCCGGCGGGCCCCGGCTACAAGGTGCCGGCCGGCTGGGACGAGTGGCACGTGACGGCCGGCGGCGGCTACAACGAGTTCAGGTACCGCCTCACCGGCTACGTCAGGGAGGAGTCGGGCGGCAAGCGGCCGATCGCCGCCTCCAAGGGCAGGTACCTGGTGGACGTGCTGGGCAGGCGGGCGGTGAAGTTCGTCGAGCACTCCCGCGAGCACGCCCCGGGCAAGCCGTTCTTCCTGCAGGTCTCGCCGTTCTCGCCGCACAACAGGATCGACGTCGAGCACGGCGACAAGGAGCCGCGCTTCCCGCCCGCGCGGCGCGACCGGCCCAAGAACCGGTTCCCCGCCGGGGAGTTCCCGCACGGCGACTGCGGCGGCACCGACTGCGCGGACATCGACGTGACCACCGCCCTGCCCTCCTTCGACGAGGACACCGCCGACAAGCCCGCCTGGGTGCGGCGGGAGCCGATCGGCCCGACGCTGGTCAAGCAGTTGCGCGAGGACTTCCGTAACAGGATCCGCATGGTGCAGTCGGTCGACGACATGGTGGAGCGCGTCCTGTCGGCGCTGACGGCCGAGGAGCGGCGGAACACGTACGTGGTGTTCGCCAGCGACAACGGCTTCCACCTCGGCCAGCACCGCCTGGTGCGGGGCAAGTCCACCGCCTACGACCACGACGTACGGGTGCCGCTCCTGGTCAAGCGGCCGGCGGCGAGCCGGCGCGGCGACTTCGTGACCGGCGCGCTCGCCCAGAACGTCGACCTGTTCGCGACCTTCCTCGACATGGCCGGCGTCGACCCGGCGACGCGCGACAGCCGCGACGGCCGCAGCCTGCTGCCCTTCGTCAACGGCGAGAAGGTCGCGGACTGGCGCGAGGCGGCGCTGATCGAGCACGTCAGGCCGGACCCCAAGACGCCCGGCCAGCCCGACCCCGACGCGGACGCCATCAAGAAGGGCAACTCCCGGGCGCCCACCTACTCCGCCGTGCGCACGGCTGGCGAGCTCTACGTCGAGTACGAGGGCGAGCCGGCGCCCGAGTACTACAACACCGTCACCGATCCCCGCCAGGAGTCCAACGACCCCGCCAACGCCAGGACGGCCGACCTGAGCAGGGCCCTCGCGGCGCTGAAGAGCTGCGGCCGGCGGCCGGGCGCGGTGGACTGCTGGACGGCCGCCCACCTGCCGTAACCGGCGTCGTTGGACTCCTGGCGGCGAGCGGGCGGTCAGCCGAGGCGGGCGCGTTCCTCCTCGCTCAGCACCAGGCCGGCGGCGGCGACCGAGTCGAGGATGGTCTCCGGGCGGCTGGCGCCCGGGATGGGGATCACCACCGGGCTGCGGGCCAGCTCCCACGCCAGGCAGACCTGCTGCGGGGAGACCCCGCGCGCGTCCGCGATCTCGGTGAAGGCGGCGTGGCGGGTGCTCAGCTCCCCGGCGCGGCCGACGCCGCCCAGCGGCGACCAGGGCAGGAAGGCGAGACCGAGCTCGGCGCAGACGTCGATCTCGGGCTCGCTGGAGCGGAAGCGCGGGGAGTACTCGTTCTGGACGCTCACCAGGCGGTCCCCGAGGATATCGTGGGCGAGCCTGATCTGCGCCGGGTCGGCGTTCGAGATGCCGGCCATCTGGATCTTGCCGGCGTCGTGCAGGTCCTTGAGCGCGCCCATCGTCTCCTCGTACGGCACCCGCGGGTCGGGCCGGTGGTGCTGGTAGAGGCCGATGCTGTCCACGCCCAGAGCCTTCAGGGAGCGGTCGCAGGCCTGCTTGAGATAGGAGGGGCTGCCGTCCAGGTCCCACCCGGACGGGACGCGGGTGTGGCCGCCCTTGGTCGCGACGAGCACGCTGCCGGCGTCGCCCGACCACAGCGCCAGGGCGCGGGCCACCAGGCGCTCGTTGTGGCCGACGTCCTGATGAGAGGGCGTGTACGCGTCAGCCGTGTCGATCAAGGTGACTCCGGCGTCCAGGGCCGCGAGGATCGTACGGACGGACTGGGCCTCGTCGGGCATGTGCCCGGCGACGGACATGGGCATGGCGCCGAGTCCGATGGCTCCGACCTGGCGGTTTCCGATGGCGCGCGTTGGCATGGCGTTGTGCATGAGGAACACCCTGCCCGCTGGAGCGCACTCCAGGTCAATCTCCTGGACCGGGCGTGAAAGTTACTGCAAAGAACCATATGACGCGAATGAGGGCACAGTTCTGGACACGTAGAGTGACGCTCTGGAGCGGAGGCGGGGGCGAGGCACGATCGGGATGGTGTGGGAGGAGGCGCCGTACCCGATGCTGGCGGTCGATTCCGCCGGCGTCATCGAGCGGGCGAACACTGCGGCGCGGCTGCTTCTGCCCGGTGCGGACGCCGGCGTGCCGCTGGAGAGGGCCGCCCCGGAGTGGCTGGCGCGCGCCCACCGCGGCGCCCTCGCCGGCCAGGAGCGCGTCGCACCGGAAGGCGGGCGGGAGAGCGGGGCGGCGCGCGGGGCGGTCGGCGGGTCGGTGTTCGAGGCGCATCCCGTACGTGCCGAGCCCGACCGGGTCATGTGGCTGCTCATCGACGTCGGCGGCGAGGAGCGGGCCGTCGAGGCACTGCGCGCGGAGCGCGAGTGGACCGTGTTCATGGTCGAGGCGTCCATGGAGCTGCTGTCGTCGCTGAACCTCGGCCGCTGCCTGGAGGCGACCGCGCGCCTGGCCGCCCGGCGGTTCGCCGACGCCGCGCTGGTGGTGCTGCCGCTGGCCCTGCGCAGGCACGCGGTCGTCTCCTGCGACGTCCGGGGCCGGCCGGCGCGTGAGGACGTCTCCATCGACCCCCGCACGGTCCCGGGGCTGACCGAGGCGCTGCGGGGCTTCCCGCCCGTGCCCGCCCGGTGGGTCGATCCGGCCGAGGTCCCCCGGTGGGTGCTGCGCGCCGGGGCCGGCGAGGTCGCGGCCGTGGCGGTCGCCGCGTTGCCCGGGCACGGAATGCCCGCGGGCGCGCTCATCCTGCTGCGCCGTACCCGCCCGGCCGGTTTCTCGGACGGCGAGCAGGTGTTCGCGCCGCTGTTCACCGCGTGGGCCGGCGCGGCGATCTCGGCCGCGCGGCTGTACGCCGAGCAGGCGGCCATCACCGAGACCCTGATGGCCGATCTGCTGCCGCCCTCGGCCCCGCGGCTGGAGGGCGTGGAGGTGGCGGCCCGCTACCGGCCGGCGGAGGCCAGCGAGCGGGTCGGCGGCGACTTCTACGACGTGCATCCCGCGGCCGGGGCGGAGCGGCGGCCGCTGGTGGTGCTGGGCGACGTGTCCGGCAAGGGCCTGGAGGCGGCCGTGCTCACCGGCAAGATCCGCAACACCCTGCGGGCCCTGGTGCCGCTGGCCGACGACCACCAGCGGGTCCTGGAGCTGCTGAACGGCGTGCTGCTGAGCCAGGAGGAACCGGCGCGTTTCGTCACGCTCGTCCTGGCCTCGATCGAGCGCCGCGGCGCGCGGGTCCTGGTGCGGCTGACCAGCGCCGGCCACCCGCCCCCGCTGATCGTGCGGAACGACGGCCGGGTGGACACGGTGCGAGCCGGCGGCACGCTCATCGGGCTGCTGGAAGACGTCACCGGCGTCACCGAATCGGTGCTGCTGGAGCCCGGCGAGACGTGCCTGCTGTACAGCGACGGCATCATCGAGGCCAGGGGCGGCCCGCTGGGCGATGAGTTCTTCGGCGAGGAGCGGCTGCGCGAGCAGCTCAGGCAGTGCGCGGGCATGCCGCCCGAGGCCCTGGCCGAACGCGTGCAGATGCTGGCCTCGCAGTGGGTCGGCGGCGGCGAGCACGACGACATGGCGGTGGTCGCCATCACCGCGCCCCGCGACGCGACCGGAAGGGACAGCCCGTGAGCCACGACATCGAGGAGCGCGTCGAGAGGTTGTGGGCGGCGGCGACGTCCGGCGACGAGTACGCCGCCGCCGACGCGGCGCTGGCCGCCCTCGACGCCGGCATGCCCATGGAGACCCTGCTGCTGGACGTCGTCGCCGCGGTGCAGGCGCGCGTCGGCCAGGAGTGGGCGGCCAACCGCATCACGGTGGCCCAGGAACACACGGCCACGGCCATCAACGAACGGGTGCTCTCCGCCCTGGCTCACCATCCCGCCACGCGCGCGAGCCTGTCACAGGACAGGGGCCGCATCGCGGTGGCCTGCATCGACCACGAGTTCCACGCGTTCCCCGCGCGGCTGCTCGCCGAGGTGCTGCGCCTGCGCGGCTGGCAGGTCGACTACCTGGGCGCGCAGGTGCCCACCCCGCACCTGGTCGCGCACCTGCACCGGACGAATCCGGACGCGGTGGCGCTGTCCAGCTCGCTCGCCACCCGCCTGCCCGACGCGCACGCGGCGATCACCGCGTGCCAGGCGGCGGGCACGCCGGTGCTGGCGGGCGGCGCCGCCTTCGGCCCGGACGGCCGCTACGCCCGCCTGCTGGGGGCCGACGCCTGGGCGCCCGACGCGCGGGCCGCCGCCGACCGCCTGGCGGACGGTCCGCTGCCGCGCCGGCTGGCCGCCGACCGTGACGGCGGCGGGCCGGCGCACCAGGCCGGGCACGAGTACGCCGTCCTGACCGCGTCCGCCCCTGAGCTGATGAGAGGCGTCATGGACGAGCTGGCCCGGCGGCTCCCCGAGGTGAGCCGGGAGGTCACCGGCGAGTCGGTCTCCTACGTCGTCGACTTCCTGCGGGCCGCCCTGTACGTCGACGACCCCGACCTGTTCTCCTCGTCCGCGGGCTGGCTGACGGACGTTCTCGCCTCGCGCGGCATCCCGGAGCAGGTGCTGAGCTCCGCGCTGGAGCTGCTGGCCGGCCGCCTCGCCGGACTCACCCGCGCTCAGGAGATGCTGGCGGGGGCGCGGGCCGCACCGGATTGATCACCGCGGCCCCCGGTGCGTCACTCGCCGGGGCACAGGACCGCTTCGGCCGCCTTGTTGAGCAGCGGGTCGAGCGCTGGATCGGTGTTGCGGGTGCTCAGCGTGGCCGAGATGACGAACTGCACCCGGCCGTCCCGCGAGATGTAGCTGACCGCGTTGAAGCCGGACGAGCTGCCCTTGTTGACCGCGTACGCGCTCTCCTGCCCGCACACGCGCCGGTCGCCGGGGTCCTCGGGCCGGCCGGGCCGGGGCTCCTGGGCCGGGCGGCCGGCTTCCAGCGCCTTCTTCTCCTCCTTCGTCAGCAGCTTGTCCCCCGCGTACGCCCGGTGGAAGGCGGCGAGGTCGTGCGTGGTGGAGATCACGCCGCCGGCCGCGTAGCCGTAACTCATGTTGAGCCGGTCGACGTCGCGCAGCCTGCCGTTCTCGTCGGGGAAGTAGCCGTGGGCGTGCCTGCCCCTGATGCCGCCGGGGAACCTGACCGGCAGGTAGCTGTCGTCCATGTGGAGGGGGTCGAAGACGCGCCGCTCGAACTCCGTCGCCACGCTGTGGCCGGTGAGCTTCTCGATGATCAGGCCGAGCAGGAAGTAGTTGGTGTTGGAGTAGGAGAACTTCTCCCCCGGCTCCTGGGAGCGCGGCACCGTGCGGGACCGCTCGATCAGCTCCATCGGCGAGAGGTACGTGGTGAAGTCGAGGAGATCGACCAGCTCGGGGGTGTACCAGTTGGGGATGCCGGAGGTGTGGTGGATCATCTGCTCCACGGTGATCTCGTCGGCCCGCTCCACCAGGTCCTCGTCCACCACTTCCGGCAGCAGGTCGGAGAGCCTGTCGTCCAGGGCGAGCCTGTGCTCCCTGACCAGCTGCATGAGGACGACCTGCGTCATGGACTTGGTCTGCGACCCGGCCCGGAAGCGAGCGCCGGCGGGGATCCCGCCGCCCTTGCCGCCGAGCAGGCGCGAGCCGGCCGAGCCCTCACCTGCCTTCCTGCCGTCGACGTAGACCGCGCCGATGGCGCCCACCACCTTGGCGCTCTTGGCCAGTTCGGCGAGCGCCTTCTGCACGTTGCCCGTCGTGGGACGGTCGGCGGTGGCCGCCGTGGCGGGGGCGATGCTCTGCAGGGTCAGCGCGGCGCAGGCAAGGCCGGTCAGGGCGAGCAGCCGGGTACGGGTCACGAGAAGGATCCCTTCTTGGCATGGGGGTACTGGTCGTGCATGGGGTCGCCGGTGGCACGCATCCACGCGTCGAGCGCCGCGCGCCTGGTGTCCAGCGCGGCGACGATCTCGGGCCGGGTGTCCCCGGCGAGGTTGCGCAGCGCGTGGGGGTCGTCGTGGAGGTCGTACAGTTCCTCGGGCGTCCGGTGCAGGTAGAAGTCCACCCGGGCGGCGACGGCGGGGTCGGCCAGCATCGCGGGCCAGGTCAGGCCGCTCATGTTCTCGGCCCGGTACTCCAGCAGGCCGTCGGACCAGGCGTTCCAGATGTAGCTCCAGCGACCGTCGTGCAGGCCGCGCATCTCGTAGCGGGTCTGCCCCGCGGACTCGTGGAAGACGGTGTTGACGTGGCCGCGACCTGGCTGTCCGCCTCCCTCCAGCAGCGGGGTGAGGTCGCGCCCGTCCAGCCCGTCCGGGACGGGCGCGCCCGCGGCGCGGCAGAGCGTGGGGAAGAGGTCCATCGTGGAGACGAAATGGTGGTCGTCGGCGTCACCGGGACCGGTCACGCCGGGCCAGCGGATGATCAGCGGGGTGCGGGTGCTGTGCTCGTAGCAGTTGGCCTTGGCGTACGGCACCGCCTGGCCGTTGTCCGACATGAAGATCACGATGGTGTCCCCGGCCAGGCCGGAGGAATCGAGCGCGGCCAGCACCGCCGCGAGGGTGTCGTCGGCGCGGCGGGCGCTGCTGAGGTACTGCGCCATCTCCTCGCGCACGCCGGGCAGGTCGGGCAGGAAGCCGGGCACCTCGGCCTCGGCCGGGGTGTAGACGCGCGAGGGCGTCGCGATCGTGGCGAGCTCTTCGGGGGTGAACCGTCGCTGCTCGGCGGCGCTGCCGTGGAAGGGCCGGTGCGGGTCCTCGGCGTTGGCCATGAGGAAGAAGGGCCGCCCTTCCGTCCTGGCCCGCTCGAACAGCTCCGCGGCGAACCGCGCGTACTGCTCCGGGTCGCGGCCCATCCCGAGCTGCGGCGGGGTGATCTGCAGGTCCCACGCGAACCGCTCGACGGGGGCGAGGTGGCCGACCTTCCCGAGGATGCCGGTCAGGTAGCCGCGCGGGCGCAGCAGATCGTTGAGCACCGGCACGTCGTCGCGGATGGGCTCGAACCCCTCGGCGCCGTTGCGGTGGGGGTAGCGGCCGGTCATGGTGGCCGAGCGGCTCGGCTGGCAGATCGCGACCGGCACGTGCGCCCGGCGGAAGGCCAGGCCCTCGCGGGCCAGCCGGTCGATCGCCGGCGTCAGGTCGGGGCGGCCGCCGAAACATCCGGGCGAGTCACCGCCCATGTCGTCGACGGTGAACAGCAGGATGTTCGGCGGCGCGGGCCGTCCGGCGGTCGTGGCCGCGCCGCGGGCCGGCAGGGCGCCGAGTGCGGCGGTGGCGGTCGCGCCGGTGATCAGGGCGCGCCGCGACAGATCAGCGTTCATGTGAGCTGGTCCCTCTCTGGGTGCCGCGTCAGCCGCGGCCGGGCGTCTCGGTCGAGGCCGGCAGGGGCGCGCCGGGGCAGGTGCGGGTACGCCGGCCCGTCTCGAAGTAGTCGACGATCTTGGCGGCGCAGCCGGGCGTGCGGATGGCGGAACCGTGCACGTCGTCGTCGATGGTCACCAGCGTGCCGCCGATGGCCTCGTGCATGGCGACCGTGCCCTCGTAAGGGGACAGGGTCTCGTACAGGTGGCCCGACAGCATCAGCGAGCCACCGCCGCGCAGGCGCGTCTCCTGCACCGGCAGCGGCCACCCCGCGCACATCGGTACGAAGGGCGTGGCCCGGCCGGTCACCGGGTAGCGCTTCATCCGCTTCCGGTAGGCGTTCCACGCGGCCTCGAACGAGCGCGAGCCCTGATCCTCGTTGCAGTGGAAGGCGCGGTTCGCCGTCCTGTCGGTGCTGGCGGCGGCCCCGGACGGCGGGCCGCCCAGCACCTTTCTGACCGCCGGCGGCGCGGAGGGCCCCTCGGCGGTCAGCAGTTCCTTGAACAACTGCGCGACGTCCGGCCAGGCGAAGCCGGGCCGGCCCGCCACGTCGGCGATCACCGCGCCGTCCACGGTGAGATCGAGGTCGCTGAACGTCAGCGGCTCGGCGTCGAACGACCTGCGCAGCTTCTCGACCGTGGCCATCACCTGCTCGCGGGAGGTTCCGAGCCCGTACGTGCCGTCCCGGTCGGCGATCCACGCGGCCATCCGCCGGAACTCGCGATCGGTGGCTCCGGCGCGCAGCTCCGTGGCGCGGTCCGTCCGGGAGGTGGGCGGGGCCACGCTGTCCAGCCACATCCGCTCGACTTTGCCGGGGAAGAGGCTCCGCAGGACGGCCCCTAGCCAGGTGCCCCAGGAGACGCCGAAGAAGCTGATCTTCCGCTCGTCCAGCGCGGCGCGGATCCGGTCGATGTCGCGGGCCACGTTCGCGGTGGTGAGCTGCCCCAGGAAGGCCGGGTCGGACGCGGCGCACTCCCTGTTGCGCTCGGCCGTCTCCGCGTAGACCTCCCTGGCCCACGCCTCGGTGACAGGCCCCGGCCGCCGGTCGCCCTGGCCGTCGGCGCAGGCGACCTTCGTGCTGCGGCCGACGCCGCGCGGGTCGAATCCGATCAGGTCGTAGCGGCCGCCCAGCCCGGCGCCCTTCACGGCGAGTTCGAGGGGCATCAGGTAGCCGCTGCCGCCCGGCCCGCCCGGGTTGAGCACCATGCTGCCGAGCCGGTGCTCCTGGTCCGTCGCCTTCAGCCTGGTCAGGGCGATGCTGATCTGCTGCCCGCCCGGGTCGGCGTAGTCCAGCGGCACGGCGAGCGTCCCGCACTCGGTGCGGCCGAGCAGCTGCCTGAACGCGGCGAGCTCCTCCTCCCGCAGCCCGCGCGAGCGCAGCTCGTCGTCGGAGTACTCGGGGCACTCCCGCCACACGACGGCGGGGCGCCGGTCGAGCTCCGCCACGGCCGGCGTGCCTGCGGCGAGGGAGCCCATCAGCAGCGTCCCCAGTGCCGCGGTCGTCGCTGTCGCACTTACCACGTGACTTCCTTTCGGTAGGCGTGGTCATCCTTTGTGCACCAGCGGCTGTTTCCGCGGCGTTTCCGGGGCCTGGACCTGCGAGGGGAGAGCGATCGCAGCGCCGGGCCGCCACCCATGACGTCCCTCGACCCCAGGTCAGGGACGGTGGTCCCGACGCGGCGGGACCTTGGACCCTAGGCAGGCTCAGGGTCCGGCGAGTGAATGTGAATGTCCCCTATTCCGGGGAGCCGCCCTGGTGAGCTTTCAACGCTTCCAAGGAGTCAGGAGTCGAATTGCCGGAGGTATGCGATGGGAGCCTTCGAGGGCGGCGTGCGGCGCCGGGTCGATGAGGCGCGAGCCGCCCTGCGTTCCGCGACCGAGGCGGACGACCAGCACGGGATGCAGGTGTACGCCGCGGACCTGGAGGAGGTCCTGCGGTTGGCGGCCGAGCACGGCGTCCGGGTCGATCTCCCGGCCGCGGAGACGTGAACGGCGGCGGGGCCTCCCCACCTGCAGCAGCGGCATCCAGTGCCACACGGCCCACACCGATCCCAGGACGAGAGCCGCCTTCAGGGCTCCCCATCGTTCCCGCAGGGGCCCGGTGGCATACCCGGACCAGCCGAGCTCTTCGCACAGGCCGCTGACGAAGAACCCGGGAACGAGGAGGAGCGCCGAAGGCGCCATCCATCTGGTGTGATGGGCCGCCTCCGGGAAGGGGCCGGGGCAAGCCGGACAGGCCAAGAGTTTCCCCGGCTGTGGGGCTCATTTCAGCGGCGACGGGCAGGCTCATCCGACAGGACCCGACATTTCGTCCCTCGGAGGCGGCAGTGAGCGATGAATATGCCGGCCGGCCCGTACTGGTCGGTTACGACGACTCCCCCGAGAGCCGGCACGCGCTGCAGTGGGCGATCGAGGAGGCGCGGCTACGGCGGCTGCCCCTCCTGGTCTGCCACGCCCTGCACTGGCCCTACGCCCCCAGGCCCATTCCGCAGGAGATTGTGACGCAGATCGAGCAGGTCGCCCTCGGCGTCGTGGACGAAGGCGTCCGCCTCGCGGCGAAGCTCGCCCCGGAGCTGGACGTCCGGCCGCTCCTCAGCAGAGGCACTCCCTCGGCGGTGCTCCTGGAGGCCGCGCGCCATGCGGCGATGACGGTGCTCGGGTCTCGCGGGCAGGGCGGGTTCGACGGGCTGCGGGTGGGATCGGCCGCCGTCCAGGTGTCCGCGCACAGCGTCACGCCGGTGGTCGTCGTACGCCCGTCCCTCCAGCCGCCGAGCGGCCAGGACGCCCGGATCGTGGTCGGCCTCGACGGCTCGCCGTCCAGCCGGGCGGCCTTCGACTTCGCCCTGGACGAGGCCGCGCTGCGTGGCGGCACCGTGAGGGCTCTGTGCTGCTGGGCGGACCCCGGGTCATCGTCCTGGCAGGAGCCGCTGCCCTTCGTGGACTCGCACGCGCTGCGCGCGGGCGCGGAGGCCCGCTTCCGGGAGGTCGCCGCCCTTCTGGCCCGCCGGCACCCGGAGGTCACGGTGGTCACCGAGTTCGTGACCGAGCGCCCCCAGCGCGTCCTGATCGACGCGACCAAGGACGCCACGCTCCTGGTGCTCGGCAACCGGGGAAACGAGTGTCCCCCCGGCCTGCTCCTCGGGCAGGTCACCCAGACCGCGCTGCTCGAAGCCTGGTGCCCGGTCGCGGTGACCGCGGCCGCCGTTCCGAACCCGCTGCTGCCACCCGGCTGACCGGCCGGGACGCCGCCCGCGGGCGTCAGCAGTCCGTGCGGGACAGGGTGGCGTCGCGGCGCACCTCCCGGTGCGGCAGCGGCCGTACGCCGAACTCGGCCGGCCGGTGGCCGTCGGCCGTCACCGCCAGCTCGGTCCTGCGCACGCCGCCCTTGATCCACAGGGAGTACCGGCCCTCGCCGTCCGTGCCGACGGTCCAGGTGTCGCGCCCGCGCCGGACCGTCACCGTGGCGCCGGGCAGCGGGCTCGCCGTGCCGTCGCACGCCTTGGAGCGCACCTGCCCGGACAGGTGGGCCCAGTGCCAGGGCGCCTCCGCCTCGAGCGTCACGCCGATCCGGGGCGCGGGGTACGGGGTGTCCTCGACGATCGTCAAGCCTGCCGCGTACGTGCCGGGCTGCGCGAGCTCGCGGGCATCGAGCGTGAGGGTGACGCGCGCGCTGCGGCCGGGGGCGAGGGTGCCGCGCGCCGGGTCGGCGCTGAGCCACGGCGCGTCGGTTCCTGCCGGGTCGCAGCCGTCGTAGCCGGGCAGGACCTCGCTGTACGGCGTGACGCGCGGCCCGTCGGCGCCGCCGATCTTGTAGAAGCCGCAGGCCGCGGCGCCGCGGAAGAGGGCGTTGCGGGAGTTCGGCAGCGCGGTCCAGACGTCGGCGTCCGGGTCGTAGGCGAACGCCTCGTTGGTCAGCGTGCTGCCGCCCTTCGTCACGCCGCCCGCGACGAGCAGCTTCCCGCCGGCCACCGCGTAGCTGCTGCCCCACAGGTCCAGCGGCAGGTCGGCGGCCTTGTCCCAGGCGTCGCGGGCGGGGTCGTACACGTAGGCGCGCGTCGTGCCGTGCGGCCCGGCGGCCAGGCCGCCGGCGCAGTAGACCCGGCCGTCGATCCCGCCGCAGGCCGCCCAGGAGATCGGCTCGGGGTACGGCGCCGCGGCCGTGAAGCGGTCGTTCGCGACGTCGTACACCGTGACCTGGTCGGTCGCGGTCTGGCAGTCGCCGGCGCAGCCGCCGACCGCGTAGATCCTGCCGTCGAGCACGGCAGAGCCGACCGCGCCCCAGGGGTGCGGGCTGTCCGCGCCGCTGCTCCAGGTGTCGGTCTTCGGGTCGTAGACGAGGGTTCGCGCGGAGGGCGCGCCCTGCGGTCCCCAGCCGGCGACCACGTAGAACCTGCCGTCCACGAAGGCCGAGGCGGGCTTCTGGCGGGCCTCCGGCATGTCGGCGATCCGCGTCCAGGCGGTGGCGAGCGGGTCGTAGACGTACGAGGCTGGGGTGCCGCCCTCGCCGCGGAGGGAGCCGCCGAAGGAGTACACCTTGCCGTCGAGGTAGCCGACGGCGTTGTCCCTGATCGTCGTCGGATAATCGGAAATATCCGTCCAGGGGGCGGCGGCCGGGACAGCACCTCCCTCAGCGCCTCCCTCAGGGCCTCCCTCAGGGCCTCCCTCAGCACCTCCCTCAGGGCCGCCCTCGGCGGTGGCTCCCGTGCCGGGGGCGGTGATGGCGGCGGGGCTGAGGCCGGACGTCTCGATCCGGCGCGCGGGCGCGCCCTGCCCCCGCAGGACGGGGCTCTGCCGCGACTCGGCGAGGTCGTAGGTCACGGGCGCCGTGCCCCGGTTCGTGATGGTCAGGCGGGTCCGCTCGCGCTCGCCCAGCCTGGCCCGCTCCGACACCTTCTCGGTGCTCACCGACAGCCGGCCGGCCTTGAGGGCGAAGTCGATCCTCGACACCTGGTCCGCCCCGGCCTTCACGGGCTCGGAGGCGGTCTGGTAACCGCGCTGGGCGGCGGTGAGCAGCCGGTCGCCCGACGCCGGTACGGGGGCGAACACCCAGTAGAACCCGTCCGGCAGCGTGGGGTCGTCGGGGGTGGCGGCGGTGTCGTTGCCGGTGCCGCCGGCGGGCGTGACGGTGGCGGTGTCGACCGGTTCGCGGGTGTTCGCGTCGGTGACGGCGCCGTACACGAGCCCGCCGGCCACCGGTGCGCACGTCCCGTCCCCGGCGGCGTAGCCGGGGGCCGCGCACGTCTGGGCGTCGATCTCGGCGGTCAGGTCGGCGGTCAGGCCGGCGGACGGCTCTCCGGCGGCCTCGACCGTGACCTGCTGGGTGACCGGCCGGTAGCCGGGGTAGCGCGGGGTGGCCGTGACCTGGTATGTCGCGCCCACGGGCAGGTCCAGGGAGGCGCGGCCGTCGCCGGGGGCGGTGAACCACGTGCGCGACGCCCCTTCGACCGAGATCCCGGCGTACAGCGGCCAGCCGTGCCCGGATCCGTCCGCGACGCGCACGGTCACCTTCGCCGTGCGCGCGGGTGCCAGGGCGACGTCCTCGGACACCGTCTTTCCCTCGGTCACGTGGACGCCGAGCAGGCTCGCGTCGTCGTAGCCGAAGAGCGACGTGCGCACGTCGTAGTCGCCCTCGTCGAGGTGGAGGCGGTAGGCGCCGTCGGCGCCGGTCGTGGTCTCCAGCGTGCGGGGCCCGGTGGCGGAGACGCGCGCGCCGGCGACGGGCTTGCCGGTGCTCTTGTCGGTGACCGTGCCCGCCAGGACGCCGGTGCCGGTGCGGGGCGAGGCTCCGACGGCGGCGTGGACGTCGAGCATGCCCTCGCCGTAGACGTTGTTGTCGCCGGCGGTGCCGCCGCAGGTGGTGTCGGCGTGGTCGTGCGCGGTGGCGTCGAGGATGGCGCGGGTCGCGGCGACGTCCCCCTTCAGCGCGGGGGCGGCCGACCACATGAGCGCCACCGCGCCGCTGACGTGCGGGGTGGCCATGGAGGTGCCGTTCTGCACCTGGTACGTGCCGCCGGGCGTGCTGGAGCGGACGTTCTGGCCGGGCGCGACGATGTCCGGCTTGCTGTCGGGCGATCCGGCCTCGCCGCGCGAGGAGAACCAGGCCACGTCGCCGTTCTGGTCCACCGCGCCGACGGCGTACGACTCGGGGTACTCGCCGGGCGAGTGCTGCGTGCCGCACGCGGACCCGTCGTTGCCGACCGCGAAGGCGGGGAAGATGCCCGCCGCCACCCACTCGCGCACGTAGTCCTGGTACCACGGGTCGCCGGGCCCCGAGGACCACGAGTTGTTGAGGATGTCGGGCCGCTTGGCGGGGTCCGGGTTCGAGCCGTCCGCCTCGGTGGGGGCGAGCATCCACTGCGCGGCCAGGGCCAGCGTCAGCTCGGCGCACTGGAAGTCGCGGCAGCCCTTGGCCGCGATCCAGCGGGCACCGGGCGCGACGCCGATGCCGCCCGCGCCGACCATGGTGCCCATGGTGTGCGTGCCGTGGCCGAAGTTGTCGCACGGGGCGGGGCCGTCGCAGAGGCCGGTGGGGTCGTAGAAGTTGTGGTCGTGCGTGACGGTGCCGTCGCCGTTGGCGCCCCGGTACGCCGCGGCCAGCGCGGGGTGGGAGACGTCGACCCCCGAGTCGATGTTCCCGACCACGATGCCCTGGCCGGTGCTCCCGTACTCGCTCCACACCTGGTCGGCGTGGATGGCGCTGATGCCCCACTCCACCTGGCCGGCCGCGGCGACGCGCTCGCCCGGGGACGGCTCGGGCAGCCTGTACGTGCGCGGCAGCCGTACCCGCTCGACCGCCGGATCGGCCGCGAGCCGCCCGGCCAGCTCGGCCGAGCCGCCGTGCACGTACAGGGAGTTGTCGATGTACAGGGACGTGGAGCGGGCGCTTGCGGCCCGGACCAGCTCGCGCGCCCGGCCCTGGCTGGCCTGCGCGGTCGCGCGCAGCTCAGCCACCACGGCCGCGCCCCGCTCGGCCCAGTCGCGGATGGCCGGGGCGGACGTCAGCGCGGCCTGCTCCTTGAACTCGACCCAGAAGTCGGCCTTGCCGTCCTTGTCCAGCTGTGCCCGCAGCTCGGGCTGGACCGGGCCCGGGGGCTCCGCCGCCTGGGCGGGCACGACGAGCCCGAAGAGGGCGAGCAAGACGGCGAAGGGGACGAACGCGGCCCGGCGCAGCCGGGCCGAGGGGGTTGTGCGCCGCACCGGGCCTCCAAACACAGGGCGCCCGGCCATCGCCTTCGACGGCGCCACGAACACCGTGGAGCAGCCTGGCCCGGCATGCGCGTTCGATTCAAGGCATTGACCAGGCGACATCCTGACATGTCATGAATACGACAGGCGTCATCCGCGTGGCCGGAGGCCAGCCAGCAGGGCGTCCAGGGCGAAGTGGAAGCGCTCCTCGTGGTCCCGCGGCGTTCCGAGACCGGCCGCGAGCGCCCGGGCGAGGACGGGGTGGCGCGCGGGGTCGAGGTCGGGCTCGGGGTCGGGTCCCTCCTGGCCGGGCACCCGGCCCGCCTCGGCGAGCACCTGGCCGATCACGAAGGTCCCGAGCGTCGTGATCACGTGGAGCGCCTCGGAGGCGGTGAAGCCCTCGTCGACCAGCGCCTGGGCGGCGCGTTCCGCGGTCGCCAGCCCGCCGGGGGTGGCCACGGGACGGGCGGCCAGCAGCGGCAGCAGGCCGGGGTGGGCGAGCAGCGCGGAGCGGAACGCGATCGCGAACCCGCGCGCCCACTCCCGCCACGGACCCTGCGGCCGGGTCTCGACGCCGGCCAGCGTGCGCTCGACCAGGCCGTCGAGGACGGCCTCCTTGCTCGGGACGTAGTAGTAGAGCGTCATCGCCTCGACGCCCAGCTCCCTGCCCAGCTTGCGCATCGACAGCGCGGCCACTCCCTCCCTGTCCACCAGGTCGAGCGCCGCGTCCAGCACCTTCTCGGTTGACAGGCCCGCTCTTTTCATACACCGTAAGATAGCGTCTTACAGCGTAAGAGAAGGAGTTCGCGTGAAGACCGTGGTCCGGGATTTCGTCACCGCCGTCAACGAGCGCCGCCTGGCCGACCTGCCCGCCCACGTGGCCGCCGGCGTCGTCGACCACAACAAGATCATTTTTGGCGAGCCCGACGAGCCGGGCGCCGCCTTCGAGGGCATCAGGATGCAGCTGGACGCCTTCGACCCGTTCCACCTGTCGGTGGAGGAGCTGATCGAGGAGGGCGACCGGGTGGTGGCGCGGCTGCTCATGACCGGCCGGCACACCGGCCACCACCCCCGGATGCCCGAGCCGACCATGAGGAGCTTCGTGGTCGAGGCGATCTTCGTCTTCACCATGACGGCCGGGAAGATCAGCGAGATCCGCGCCGTCAGCGACCGGCTGGGCCTCTTCCTCCAGCTGGGCTGGGACTGGCCCGAGGCGGACCAGCGGGTGTAGTGCCGGAATCCGCGACGAGCCGGGACACGGGGGACGCCGCGCCCGTACGATGCTCGGATGACTCCCCTGGCGTGGAAGTTCGTCTGGACGATGGCCGCCTCATGGGTCCTCGGCGTCCTGTGGATCGTCGCCTTCTACCTCGACCCCACCCTCCCGGTCCTCGACGAGCTGGGCAACTGGAATCTCATGGTCGGGTTCGTGCTGCTCGTGGCGGGCGCGGGGTTCGGCGCGGCCGCGCTGGTGGCGACCATGGTGGCGGGGGCGCGCCGCCGAGGCCGCTTCTGACTCCCGGCTAGTTCTTGATGCCGGTCAGCGTGACCCCCTCGATGAAGTAGCGCTGCAGGAAGAAGAAGAGCGCGATGATGGGCGCGATCACGGCCGCCGACGCGGCCATGAGGTAGCCCCACTGGGTGAGGTACATGCTCTGGAACGAGGCCAGCCCCAGCGACAGCGTGTAGTTCTCCTCGCTCTGCAGGTAGAGCAGCGGCCCCAGGAAGTCGTTCCACGTGCCGATGAACGTGAAGATGGTCACCACGATGATCGCCGGCTTGGACAGCGGCATGACGATCGTCCAGAACACCCGCCACGGCGAGGCCCCGTCGATGTAGGCGGCCTCGTCCAGCTCGAACGGGATGGTCAGGAAGAACTGCCGCAGCAGGAAGATGTTGAACACTCCCCCGCCCGCCCCGGCGAACCAGCTGGGCACCGTGAGCGGCGCGATGGTGTCGATCGCGTCGAGCTGCTGCCACATCACGAACGTCGGGATGAGCGTCACCGCGTACGGCAGCATCACGCCGCTCAGCAGCAGCGCGAAGACGACGTTGCGCCCGCGCCAGCGCAGCCGCGAGAAGCTGAACGCCGCCACCGAGCAGGTCAGCACGGTGCCGAGGACGCTGATGACGGCGATGACCAGCGTGTTGAGGAAGTAGCGGCCGAAGGGCTGGGTGGTCAGCGCCTCGGAGAAGTTCGACCACTGGAACGGCGAGGGCAGCCACTGCGGGGGCGAGACGAACATCTGCGCGTCCTGCATGAGCGCGCTGCGCACCAGCCAGACGAACGGCAGCAGGGTCGGGATCGACCCGGCCAGCAGCGCCACGTACAGCAGGATCCGGCCGTACCTGCGCGGTCTGCGCAGCCCCTGGGTGGGGGCCACGCCACGCCGGGCGGTCTTGTCGGGGGTCGCCACGGCGGTCATCGCGCGCCTGCCATCTCGTAGTAGACCCAGCGGCGGGCGTTCCTGAACATCAGGAACGTCACCACCATGATGATCATGAACAGGGTCCAGGCGAGGGCGCTGGCGTAGCCCATCTCGCTCTCGGTGAACGCCTTGCGGAACAGGTAGTAGACGTAGAAGAGGGTGGCGTGGTTGGGGCCGCCCTCGGTCATGACGTACGCCTGGTTGAACACCTGGAAGGTGCCCACGACGCCGACCACCAGGTTGTAGAAGATGGTCGGCGTCATCATCGGCAGCGTCACGTGCCAGAAGCGCCGCCACGCGCCGCCGCCGTCGATCGAGACGGCCTCGTACAGGTGCCTCGGCACGCCCTGCAGCCCGGCCAGGAAGATCACCATGGTGTTGCCGAAGCCCCAGGTGCTCATGATGATCAGCGAGGGGATGGCGGTCGACTCGGCGTAGATCCACTGGGAGCCGGGCAGGCCGCCCTGCCGCAGCAGGGAGTTGAGCAGGCCGAAGTCCGGGTTGAAGATCCAGATCCAGAGCACGACGTTCGCGATGGCCGGGACCAGCGTGGGCAGGTAGAAGATCGTGCGCCAGACGGCCAGGCCGCGCACCTTCTCGTTGAGCAGCATGGCCACGGCGAAGCTGACGATCAGCACGAGCGGGACCGCGCCGAGCGTGTAGTAGGTGGTGGTGCCCAGCGACTTCCAGAACAGCTCGTCGTGGACCATCGTGGTGTAGTTGTCCAGGCCGGTGAAGGACGGCGAGCCGCCGATCGTCCAGTCGGTCAGGCTGAAGAACGCCGAGGCCACCATGGGCCCGATGGTGAAGATGACGAACCCGAGGATGGCGGGCAGCGCCATGAGGATGCCCCAGCGCGTTTCGAGACGGCGCATCAGAGGTCCTGGGTGTGCTGCCAGCCCTGGAGCATGCTGGTGATCTTCGGCGCGGCCGCCTTGAGGATCTCGCCGGCCGGGCGCTTGCCGGTCTCGATCTCCTGCAGGGCCGGGGTCAGCACGTCGCTGGAGATGGAGGACATGTTCTTGACGCGGTTGCCGAACACGGGCACGCCGTGGTCGCGGGCGTAGTCCACGACGGCGGTGCGGAACTCCGGCGGGTGCAGGTCGTTCTTGGTCCAGGAGTCGATGGCCGCCTGGTCCTCGTAGTACTTCTTCTCCTGCGGCATCCACAGGCCCTTGGCGAACAGGTCGACGTAGCGCGGGTCGTTGTGGAAGGCGAACAGCTCGACCGCCTCCTGCTCGTGCTTGCCGCCCGCGAACACCGCCGACGCCCCTGCCACCTGGGTGGAGGTGAACGGCTCCGCGTACTTGGGCAGCACGCCGATGCCGTAGTCGACCTTGCTCTCGTTCATGTCGAGCAGGCTCCAGTGGCCGTCCACCACCATGGCCACCCGCTTGGTCTTGAGCAGGATGTTCGTGCCCGGCACGTCGTCGCCGGTCGCGGCGAGCTGGCCAGGACCGGGGGCGACGCGGTGCTTGTAGATGAGGTCCTGCAGGTTCTGGAACACCTCGATGGCCTCGGGCGTGTCCAGCAGGCACTTCTTGCCGGCCTCGTCGGCGAAGTCGACGCCGTTGCTGCGCAGGAAGCCGTACCAGGCGGCCCCGTAGGTGATGCTGCTGGAGATGCCGAACTGCTTGATCTGCTTGGGGTCGAAGCCCGGCTCGTCCGGGTGCTTGCCGTTCTGGTCGACGGTCAGCTTGTAGGCGGTCTCGACGAGCTGGTCCCACGTCCACGCGGAGGCGGCGTCGGCCGGCGGCGGCGTGACGCCGGCCGCCGCGATGGCGGACTTGCTGTACCAGAGCAGCTCGATCTCGTTGGCCGTGGCGACGCCGTGCAGGTTGTCCTGGCCGCTCCACAGGTACGCGTCCGGCAGATATCCGGCCAACTGCGGATATTTCTTCAAATAGGGGAACAGGTTGACCAGCTTGCCCTGCTCGCCCAGCCGGAACGACATCGCCAGCGGCACGTAGCCGACGTCCGGCAGCCGGTTGCTGGCCACCAGCGTGTTGAGCTTCACGTCGTACTCGTCGGGCGTGTAGAGCGGCTTGACCGTCACGCCGGAGTGCTTCTGCTGGTACTGCTTGAGCATCCGCTCGACGGCCGCCTTCTCGAACGTCGAGCCCCAGTACATGAACTGCAGCTCCACGTCCCCGCCCGAGCCGGAGCCCGAGCCGGAACCGCCGCAGGCCGCCGCCGAGGCGCCGAGGGCGGCCAGCCCGCCCAGCTTCAACAGGTCGCGTCTTCTCATCCGCGTCTTTCCTTACGCGAGGGGGATCCAGACCCGCATCGCGCCGCCGTCGCGGTTGTCCCACTGGAAGTAGGGGACGGCGGTCGCGGTCACGCCGGTGCTGGTCGCCAGGGGTTTCGTGGTGTACGGCAGGCCGCCGCGCGGCTGGTGCACGGCGACGGCGTCGGTTTCGATCAGTACGGTGCGGCCGACTCCCCCGAGGTCGGCCACGGGCTTGACCCGCAGCGGGGGCTGCGGGTCGAGAGCGAGCTCGGCCACGTCCACGCCTTCGGGCTGGTCGGCCTGCTCGAAGCAGTAGACGAGCGGGCCGCGCTCCAGCGCCACGCAGCCGCGGACGGCGTCGATCGCGTGGTGCGGGTAGCTGAGCCGGGGCGTCATGTCCAGCCGCAGCTCCACCGTGTCGCCGCGCTGCCAGTCGCGACGGATACGGAAATATCCGTCGTGGGCCGCCCGGGCCGGGCGGTCGTCGACGTACGTGGTCTCGCTCCAGGCGGGGATGCGCAGGGCGAGCTCCCACTCGCCCGCCTCCTCCACCGTGACGCGGACGAGGCCGTCCCACGGGTAGTCGGTCTCGACGCGCACCTTCCCCGCGACGGTCCCCGGCACGTACTGGTGCAGTTGGAGGCCGGAGTCGCCGGTGGTGGCCACGTACGAGCCGAGCGAGGCGACCAGGCGCATGATGTTCGGCGGGCAGCAGGCGCACGCGAACCACTCCCTGCGCCGCCCGAGGTAGGCGTCCTCGACGAGGTCGTCGCGGCGCTGCAGCGGGTTGACGTAGAAGAAGCGCAGGCCGTCGGCCGAGGTGGAGGCGGCGAAGGCGTTGTAGAGCGTGCGCTCGATGAGGTCGGCGTGCCGGCCGTGACCGGTCGCCAGCAGCAGCCGCCAGTTCCAGTGGACGCTCGCGATGGCGGCGCAGCTCTCGCTGTAGGCGCGGTCGGGCGGCAGCTCGTACCGCTCGCCGAACGCCTCGCCGTCGTGGCGCGAGCCGAGGCCGCCCGTGATGTAGGTCTTGGTGGCGACCATGTCCTCCCAGCGGCGCAGCGAGCACTCCAGCAGAGACTCGTCGCCGGTCTCCAGGTAGACGTCGACGACGCCGGCCTCCAGGTAGAGCTGGCGCACCGCGTGCCCGACCGCGGTGTCGGCCTCGCGCACCGGCAGGTGGTCCTGGGCGTAGAGCATGCCCATGCCGCTGTCCTTGATGAGGCCCTTGCCGCGGTTGTCGATCAGCTTGACGGCCAGGTCGAGGTAGGAGCGCTCGCCGGTCAGCCGGTAGAGCTCGACCAGGGCGGTCTCGACCTCCGCGTGGCCGTCGATGCCGTCGTTCCCGCCGGTCAGGAACACCTCGACCAGGTGGTCGGCCAGGCGACGGGCGACCTCCACCACGCCCTGCCCGATCCCGGCGCGGGCGGCGGCCACCGCCGCCTGGAACAGGTGGCCCGCGCAGTACATCTCGTGGCTGTACTCGAGCTCGGCGTAGATCTTGTCCGGCTTGACGACCTGGTAGTGCGAGTTGAGGTAGCCGTCAGCCCGCTGGGCCTTGCTCAGCACAGCCGCCGCCTCGTCGGCGAACCGCGCGTACCCGCTCTCGGGGGCGCGGACGTGCTCCCAGGCGATCGCCTCCAGCTGCTTGTAGAGGTCGGAGTCCTGGAACCGGTAGCCCTGGAACGGCCCCTCGCCCTCTCCCCCGGCCCTGCGGAGGTTGGGCAGCGCGCCGGAGCTCTCCATCTGCTCCAGGCCCAGCGGGATGCTGGCCTCGTGGTTGATCCGCTGCCAGCGCGCGAACGGGCCACCGGTGATGTCGACGTCGCGGATGCCGACCGGCCGCCACACTGCCCGGCCGGAGGGATCGACGGGACTTTGCTGCATCAAGCTCCTTAGACTCCGTGGGAAAACCGTGGGAATAGGTTTTCTCATCCGGAGGGTAAGGTGTGATACATCACAGGTCAAGGGGACGCGCGTTGCGCGTTATGGTGTGACCGCGAAAGGGGACTCGGTTGGCCAGCCCTTCCGATGGGACAACGAAAACCGTCACGATCAGAGACGTCGCGGCGGCCGCCGACGTGTCGATCGGCACCGCCTCCAAGGCGCTCAACGGGCGCGGCCGGATGCGCGTCGAGACCCGCGACCGGGTGCTGGCCGCCGCCGAGCGGCTCGGCTTCCGGCCCAACCCGCTCGCCCAGGGCCTGCTCGCCGGGCGCACGTACACGGTGGGCCTGGTCACGGGCGACAGCTTCGGCCGCTTCAGCATCCCGGTGATGCTGGGCGCCGAGGACGCGCTGGGCGCCGGGCAGATCTCGGTGTTCATGTGCGACACCCGCGACGACCCGATCAGGGAGCGCCACTACGTCGAGCGCCTGCTGGCCAGGCGCGTCGAGGGCATCATCGTCACCGGGCGGCGCACGGAGCCCCGGCCGGGCATCGGCCGCGACCTGCCCGTCCCGGTCGTCTACGCCATGACGCAGTCCACGGACGACTCCGACGTGTCGATCATCCCGGACGATGAGGGCGGCGGGGCGCTGGCCGCGCGCCACCTCATGGCGACGGGCCGCACCCGCATCGGCCACGTCACGGGCCCGCAGCGCTTCGAGGCGGCCCGCCGCCGCGCCCAGGGGATGACCACCGCCCTGGCCTCCGCCGGGCTCTCGCCCGCCGGCGAGATCCTCTACGGGCAGTGGAGCGAGGAGTGGGGCCGGCAGGGGGCCGACGTGCTGCTGCACGAGTCACCCGACGTGGACGCCATCTTCTGCGGCAGCGACCAGATCGCGCGGGGGGTGGCCGAGACGCTGCGCGAGCGGGGGCGGCGGGTCCCGGAGGACGTGGCACTGGTGGGGTTCGACAACTGGGAGCCGATGGCGCTGGGCTGCCGCCCGCCGCTGACGACCGTGGACATGAACCTCGGGGAGATCGGGCGCCTGGCGGCCCGCCACCTGCTGGACGCGATCGCGGGCGACCCGGCGCCCGGCGGCCTCACGATCGTCCCGGCCAGCCTGGTGCTGCGCGAGTCCACCCGCCGCGCCACCCCCTGACGACCGGGGTTGACCGGTGCTGTGTAACACCTTACTGTGCGCCTGGGAAAACCTATTCCCAACCCCCTCAAAGGAGTCCCGATGGACCGAGGACGCCGCCACGCCCCCAGAGCCGCCAGGGGCGTCAGGCGCATCACCGTAGCGGCGGTCGTACTAGCCTCCTTACTCGGCGGCGTGCAGCACCAGGCGCACGCCGCATCCACCGCCACGGTGGTCGACATGTTCGGCAGGACCGTCAACGACTACGGCGTCAAGCTGGTCGACTGGCAGGGCTACCTGGCCAATCCGTACGTCGAGCTCACCGTCAAGCCCCCGGCCGACGCCCGTTACCCCGTCACCATCGACCTCAAGGCCGAGGGCACGTCCAGGCTCATGATGGACCTGCCCAGCCGGTTGACCGCCACCGGCGCGACCAAGACCCTCACCTTCGCCGCCGCGAGCGAGCAGAAGCCGTTCCGCCTCGCGATCCACTCCAAGCGCGGCCCCGGCCAGGATGAAAGTTACACGCTCAAACTGAACATCCGGGACGCGTCCGGCACCACGACCCAGCAGCAGCTGCCGATCCGGGTGCAGCAGGACGAGAAGACCGCGCTGCAGCCCAGCCTGCCGATCACCTTCGACTACCGCTACGACACCATCACCGGCTACTTCGGCGACCCCGACTTCAGGAACGCCGCCGAGGAGGCGGTCAAGGACTGGTTCCGGTTCTTCGACATGCAGCCGTTCGACACCGTGGCGGCCGGCGCGGAGTCCAACCACCTGCCGGGCAACGACTGGCAGAACAGCATCAACGTCACCAACGCCTCCGCCTACAACGGGATGTACGTGTTCTTCCGCGGCATCCAGACCCCGTACTCGACCGGCTACCCCGCCGCCAACGGCCGCTACAGCACCCGGGGCGGCCAGCAGGTCGCGGGCCCGCTGCACCGCTCGACGGCGATGATCTTCGAGTACGACGAGGCGAACAAGCAGCTCTTCACCTCCCTCGCCGACGAGGACTGGTACAAGACCGACATCGCGGGCTCGGTGCTCGACGTGCACGGCCTGGTCATGCACGAGTACGGCCACGCCGTCGCCTACCACAGCGACTGGGCCGGCATGCGCGCCTACGTCCAGTCGGGCGGCAACGACCCCGACGTGGTGGCGTACCAGGGCTACCCGGTGCCGCTCGACAGCAGCTACCACATCCCGGGCGACCAGCGGTACTGGGACCGGCTGAGCGGGCAGAACGGCGGCTGGACCCACATGTTCCCCACCCGCCGGTGGATGCTCACCAAGCTGGCGCTGCTGGTCGCGGAGAACGCCGGGTGGAAGCTCAACCGCAACCTGACGCCGTTCCTGCCGCCGTCCATCGTCACGACCTCCCTGCCGGCGGCCACCCCCGGCACCGCCTACAGCCAGACGCTCCAGGCCAAGGGCGGCGTGCCGTTCTACGACTGGCGGGTGACCGGCGGCTCCCTGCCGGCGGGCCTCACGCTCGACCGGTTCACCGGGACGATCAGCGGCACGCCGGCCGCGCCGGGCACGTCCACGTTCACCGTCCAGCTCAGGGACTACGACACGATGAGCACGCCGGTGACCAGGACCTACCAGCTGACGGTCGGCAGCGGCGGCGGCACCTCCACCAACGTGGCCGGCAGCGCGACGCCGTCCGCGTCCTACACCTCCCCCTGGGAGAGCGTGGCCGCGATCAACGACGGCATCGACCCGCCCCGCTCCAACGACACCACCAACCCCCGCTGGGGCACCTGGCCCAACACCGGCACCCAATGGGCCGAACTCACCTGGCCCTCCACCCAGCAACTCACCAGCGCCGACATCTACTTCTTCGACGACAACGGCGGAGTCCGCCTGCCCGCCTCCTGGAAACTCCAGTACTGGAACGGCAGCGCCTACACCGACATCCCCGCCTCGTATCCGACCGCGCTGAACGCCTACAACCACGTCACGTTCGACCCGGTCAGCACCACACGGCTGCGCGTCGTGCTGCAGAGCGGCCAGGCATCCGTGGGGCTGCTCGAAGTCAAGGCCAACACCTAGCGAGGGCCACCCCGCCGCGTTCGGCGCGCCGTCCACCCCGGCCGGCGCGCCGTCCGCCCCGGGTCAGTCGCTGCCGGAGGCCCCGCGCGGCAGCCCGCTCAGCTCCTCGGTGTGCTGCTCGACCAGCTCGGGCCGGCCATGGTACTGCGCGGGGGTGTTCTGGAACAGCACCACCCGCCACGTTCCCGACCCGTTCTGGTTTGACCCGCTCTGGGCGACCAGCGACTGCACGGCGTTCGCGGCGGGATTCAGCTCGGTCCGCCCCGGCGGGACCATCCCGGCGATGGCCCGCAGCAGGACCACCCCCTCGGCCAGCGCCCGCACCTCGCGCACCTTGTACACGTACGGCGCGGTGGGGTGGTCGGCGAAGATCGGCGCCAGATGACCCTCGACGTCCGATCCCGCCACCTGGCTGCCGTCGAAGCCGACCATCGCGCCGGCGGGGTCGAACAGCGCCGCCATTCCCGCGGCGTCACGCCGGTTCCACGCACCGATCAGATCCTCGTACAGCTCCAGCGCCGCCGCCTCGGCCTGCTTCCGGTGTTCCGTCGTCTCAGACATGCCTCCCATGATGGCAGCGGCCCGGGCTCCCCCATTTCAGGCGCCGGCGCCGCCGTCCACCGGCACGATCGCGCCTGTCACCATCGAGGCCCGGTCGCTCAGCAGCCACGCGGCCGCCTCGGCGACCTCGCGGGACTCGGCCATCCGCCCCAGCGGGATCGACGACGTCACCCGCTCCACGATGCCGGGGGTCGCCGCCTCCCACGCGTCTATCATCGCCGTGGCGGTGCCGCCGGGGGTGATGCCGTTCACCCGGATGCCGTCACGCGCCCAGCTCACCGCGGCGGTCTCGGTGATGCTGTTGAGCGCGCGCTTCATGGCGCCGTACGCGGGCAGGGCCGGGTTCGCGCGGCGGCTGCCGATGCTGGAGGTGTTGACGATGGCCCCGCCGCCGTTGCGCCGCATGAGTGCGGCCTCGGCGGTCATGGCCGTCCAGTGCGCGCGGAAGTTCACGGCGAACTGCTCGTCGATGTCCTCCTCGGTCGTGGTGTCGAGCGGGCCGGGCCGCCGCTGGATGGCAGCGCCGTTGTTGAAGGCGCCGTCGAGCCGTCCGTGCAGCTTCTCGACGTGGTCGACGGCGGCGCGGACGCTCGCGCGGTCGGCCAGGTCGAGGGGGACGGCGTCGGCGACGCCGCCGCCGGCACGGATCTCGGTGACGATCTCCTGGAGGGCGTCGGTGCCGCGGGCGGCGAGCACGACGGCCGCGCCCTCCCGAGCGAAGAGCCGGGCCGCGGCCGCGCCGATGCCGCGGCTGGCTCCGGTGATGAACACGACCTTGCCGGCGAGCAGGCCGATGGGTGCGATGTCGATGTCGTACGTCATGCCGACAGTGTCCGGCCGGACTCCGGGCCGGATGCAGGCACAGACGGTACCAGGATGCGCCGCCGCGCGGCGTGCAGACTGGGTGCCATGGACAAGCAGGAACTCGGGGCGTTCCTCCGCAGCCGCCGCGAGCGGCTCCGGCCGGAGGACGCCGGACTCCCCTCGGGCCCGCGACGCCGGACACCGGGGCTTCGCCGCGAGGAGGTGGCGGTCCTCGCGCACATCTCCACGGAGTACTACGTGCGGCTCGAACAGGGCCGGGCTCCGCGGCCGTCGGGCGAGGTCCTCGCCGGGATCGCGGGCGCGCTGCGGCTCACGGACGCCGAGTCCGACCACCTCCACGTCCTCGCGGGCACGGCGCCGACCCGTACCGGGCTGCACCGGCGCGACGTCCGCCCGAGCATCCTCACGCTCATCGAGCGGCTGCCGCAGACCGCCGCCTTCGTGACCTCCGCCGCGTTCGAGGTGCTCGCGTGGAACGACCTCGCGGCCGCGCTCATGGAGGACTTCGGCGAGCTCGCGCCTGAAGAGCGCAACCTCGCGCGCCGGGCCTTCCTCGACCCGCCGCGCGCCGGCGCCACGCTGTACGGGATCTCCGACGCCGCCGAGTTCCGGCACCACGTCGTCATGCAGCTGCGCTCCACCCTCGCCCGCTACCCCACCGACCCCGCCGTGACCGGCCTCGTCGACGAGCTCCGCGAGGGCAGCCCCGACTTCGCCCGGCTGTGGGACCGGCACGACGTGCAGGCCGCGCCGATGCTCACCAAGACGTTCCGCCACCCGGTCGTCGGGGAGGTCACCGTCGACTGCGACGCGCTCGCGCTCACGGACCGCGACCAGCACCTCATCCTCTACACCGCGCCGCCGGGATCCCCTGACGCCGAGGCCCTGGCCCTGCTGAACGTCCTGGGCGCCGACGCCGGCGGTTACCTGGCCCGGTAGCGACGCGCCGGAGGGCGACGGGCGACCCCGCCGCCCTCCATGGCGTCCGTCAGTAGCCGTAGCGGCTCTTCAGGTGCCGCCACCAGTCCCGGAACATCCACTTGTCGAAATCGGTGATGTACGCCGCGCTGCCCGCCTTCATCAGGAAGCAGCACACGCCCGTCGGAGTCCAGTCGTAGAAGTCGTCCAGGCCGAAGGAATGCCCCATCTCATGCAGGAGGATGTGGATGTTGTCGGCGTTGAGGTTCGACATGTAGTACTCGCTGCCGATCCGCTGCCCCCAGTCGCCCCCCGCTCCCCCGCCGAACCCGGCGGTCAGCCACAGCGACATGTCGTAGTGGTGCGAGGCGCCGCCCGGGCAGTTGGGGTAGTTGCCGCTCTGGTTGAAGAAGCGGCCGCAGGGCTCGGCGCACTGGGGGGCGTTCTCCCGGATGTCGTTGACGTAGATGTCCACCGAGCTGTCGCTCCACTGCAGCTGCGCCCGGTCACGCACGGCCCAGCCGACCACCTTGACCGGCACGTTCGCGTACGGCCAGCCGTTGTGGCCGGCCATGACGTCCATCCACTTCTTGAACTGTCGGGCCAGCGCGGCGTGGATCTGGTCGCGCTGCGCGGCCGTCACGGTGGCGGTGGTGTCCCAGCGGACGCAGTAGTTGATCGAGCCGCCGTTGGCCATGACCTGGTCCCAGGCGTAGTTGCGGAACCCGTACAGGTCGGGGTACGTGCTCTCGACGTGCTGCCAGACCTCGTTGAGCGGGGTGACCAGGCTGGCCGGCGGGTTCCAGCCGCTCGTGCCGCCGCCGGAGCCGGGGGCGTACGCCTTGACCTCGAGCAGCCCCACCGACGCCTGCCCGCTCACCAGCACGACCCGCAGGCGCGTGGTGCTGACCTGCGCGAAGCTCGCCTTGTTGTAGGCGTTCACGGCCACGGGGTACGAGGCGGCGATGTCGGTGTAGGCGCTGCCGTTCCAGTACTGGAGTTTCCAGGAGGCGGGCAGGCGGACTCCGCCGTTGTCGTCGAAGAAGTAGATGTCGGCGCTGGTGAGTTGCTGGGTGGAGGGCCAGGTGAGTTCGGCCCATTGGGTGCCGGTGTTGGGCCAGGTGCCCCAGCGGGGGTTGGTGGTGTCGTTGGAGCGGGGCGGGTCGATGCCGTCGTTGATCGCGGCCACGCTCTCCCAGGGGGAGGTGTAGGACGCGGACGGCGTCGCGCTGCCGGCCACGTTCGTGTCGGCCAGGGCGTTCCGGACGGGTAAGAGCAGCGTGAGCAGCAACAGCAGGGGCAGGACGGCCAGACGTTTCATACGGCACCTCTGGTTTGTTAGCGCTAACACAACGGGGCGCGCCCTTCGGGAACCGCGTTCGCATTGATGGCACGAGCCGGATCCCGCGTCAAACCCGGCCCCGGGCGCGTGGCGCCGACCTGGAGGTTCGCGCTGAAACTTTCACCCCCAGACGGCCCGGCTCATCCGCGCAGGCCGGCCAGCAGCGCCCGCACCTCGTCGTAGCTGTCGCGGACCCCGTCTGCGTTGCCCAGCCGGTGGCGCTCCAGCCGCACCGCGCCGACGTGCCGGGCGTGGTAGATCCGCGCCCGGAGCCCGGCGGAAGGCGACCCGTCCGGCGCTCCATAGGTCTCCCAGAAGGCGTCGCGCTCGGTGCCCGGCCTGGCCAGCGCCATCCGGATGGTCCAGTCCGCGGCGGGATCGCCCCACCACGTGCGATCCAGGTCGAGCACCCCGCTGATCGTCGGCTCGGGCGCGCCGTCGGCCAGCATGACGTTCACGGTCCACAGATCGCCTGCCAGCATGCGCGGCTCGGTGACCTCGTCGAGGGCGGCGCGCCGCCGGTCGGCCACCGCGGCGACCTCCCGCAGGTCGGCGGCGTCCAGGCCGGCGCCCTCCAGGTCCGCCGCGATCCGCCCCAGCGCCACGACGATCGCCTCGCTCCAGGTGGCGTGGCCGGGGCCGGCGACCGGGCCGAAGCGGGGACCGCGGATGTCGTGCACCCGCCGGGCGATGTCACCCAGCTGCCGGAAGAATCCCCGCCACGCCGGCCGCGGATAGCCGCCGAGCCGCTCGGGGGCGGGCACCCCGTCCAGCAGGCTCTGGATCATCCAGTCCCGGCCGATCAGCTCGTGCGTGAAGTCCGCGGCGAGGACCCGCGGCATGAGGGGCGCTATCGAGGTGAGGTACGGCACGCTCGCGTACTCGTTGCGCATCAGCTCCCGCTCGGACGAGAACTGCCGCCCCGGCTCCGGCGCCACGCGCAGCACGACGGGCCGCCCCTCGCCGAGGTCGATCCGGTACGTGGTGTTGTACATCCCCAGGCCCAGCTCCACGGCGGAGACCACCCGCGTGCCCGGCCCGAACGCCCGCCGGCACACCGCGGCGATCTCCTCGGCCGTCAGCGGCTCCTGGAACGCCCCCGCGGCCCGCTGGATGCCCTGGAACTCCACGTGCTCCCCCTTGACCGGCGCCCTGATCGGATCAGCCGGGGCACCCTACCAGCGGCGGGGGGCGGCGGGTCAGCGGTAACAACCTCGTAACAGGGTCTTTTCCTGCGGCATGTGAGCGGTCACACTCATGCTTCAAGGAAATGTGACCGGTCACATCGGGGTGTGGCCGCGCGGCAAGGGAGATCCATGAACACCAGCGTCGTCTGGGGCCACCCGAGCCTTCGGGTCGTGCTCGACGTCTCACCCGACGGCCCGGTCGGCGTGCGGTCGCTGTCCCGGGGCGACGCCGCCACCGCGCACCGGCCGAGGGCGACGCAGCCGCTGGTGGAACTGCTGCTCCCGGGCACCGGCCGGGCGCGCGCCTCGCACCGCTTCTCGCGGACGGCCGTCGGCGAGCGCCTCGCCTACCGGGGCTGCGAGCAGCGCACGGACGGCCCGTGGCACGTGCTGCGGGTGCACCTGCACGACGCGGGGAGCGGGCTGGACGCCGAGGTGTTCCTGCGCTCGGTCGACGGGGTGGCCGCGTTCCAGGCGTGGACGAAGGTGACGAACCGCGGCCAGGAGCCCGCGCTGCTGCTGGGCGTCACGTCGTTCGCCGCGGCGTTCGCGGCGCCGGTGGACTCCGTCGACGTGGTGCGGGCCGACAGCGAGTGGCTGGGCGAGAGCCGCTGGGTGCGCGAGCCGCTGCGGGAGCAGTCCGTACCGGATCTGCGCCTGGCCGCGCACGGCCAGGACGGGCGCGGCCGGCTCGCGGTCACGAGCACGGGCACCTGGTCGACCGGCGGCCACCTGCCCACGGGCGGGCTGATCGACCGGGACGGCGGGCAGGCGTGGCTGTGGCAGGTCGAGCACAACGGCCCGTGGCGCTGGGAGGTCGGCGAGCGGCTGGACGACCCGTACGTCGCGCTGCTCGGCCCGACCGACATCGACCACCAGTGGCAGCACCGGCTCGCCCCCGGCGAGTCGTTCACCACGGTGCCGGTCTCGGTCGCGGTGTCCGGCGCCGGCCTGGAGGGCGCGGCCGAGGCGCTGACCGCGCACCGCCGGGCGATCGTGCGCCCGCACCCCGACCGGGAGCGGCTGCCACTCGTGTTCAACGACTACATGAACACGCTGTCGGGCGACCCGACCACGGCCAAGCTGCTGCCGCTGATCGACGCGGCGGCCTCCGTGGGGGCCGAGGTGTTCTGCGTGGACGCCGGCTGGTACGACGACGGCGGCACCTGGTGGGACAGCGTCGGCGAGTGGCAGCCGTCGCAGACCCGCTTCCCGCACGGCATCGAGGAGGTGCTCGGCCGCATCAGGGAGCACGGCATGGTGCCGGGCCTGTGGCTGGAGCCGGAGGTGATCGGGGTGCGCAGCCCCATGGCCGACAAGCTGCCGCCGGAGGCGTTCCTGCAGCGCGGCGGGGTGCGCCTGGTCGAGCACGGCCGCTACCACCTCGACCTGCGCCACCCCCGCGCGGTCGCGCATCTG
Source organism: Nonomuraea phyllanthi (assembly GCF_006334985.2). Lineage (GTDB taxonomy): Bacteria > Actinomycetota > Actinomycetes > Streptosporangiales > Streptosporangiaceae > Nonomuraea > Nonomuraea phyllanthi. The sequence goes on along the minus strand of NZ_VDLX02000004.1, from coordinate 513,502 downwards.
GACCAGGTGGTGGACCGGCTGGTGGAGGAGCTGGGCGTCGGCTACTTCAAGCTCGACTACAACATCGACCCGGGCGCGGGCACCGACCTGGACGCCGACAGCGCCGGTGACGGGCTGCTGGCCTGCAACCGGGCGCACCTGGCCTGGCTGGAGGGCGTGCTGGCGCGCCACCCGGGGCTGACCCTGGAGAACTGCGCGTCGGGCGCCATGCGCATGGACTACGCGATGCTGTCCAGGCTGCAGTTGCAGTCCACCAGCGACCAGGAGGACTTCCGCCTCTACCCGCCGATCGCGGTGTCGGCGCCGATGTCGGTGCTGCCGGAGCAGTCGGCGAGCTGGGCGTACCCGCAGCCCGGCATGTCGGACGAGGAGATCGCCTTCACGCTCTGCACCGGCCTGCTGGGGCGGCTCTACCTGTCCGGCCACCTGGACGGGATGAGCGCCGCGCAGCTCGACTCCGTCCGCGACGCCGTACGCGCCCACCAGGAGATCCGCGCGGACCTGACCCGCGCGACCCCGCTGTGGCCGCTCGGGCTGCCGCGCTGGGACGACCGCACGCTCGCGCTGGGGCTGCGGGCCGGCGACGTCACATACGCTGGCGTCTGGCGGCGCGACGGCGAGCGGACCGCACGGCTCGACCTGCCCCACCTGGCGGGCCACGACGTCGAGATCGACGTCCTCTACCCGCGGCACCTGCCGGAATGGGACCGCCACTGGCAGCCCGGCACCGGCGTGCTGACGCTCACGTCCCGCGGCGAGGAGCCCTTCTCCGCCCGGATCCTCCGCATCCGCACCGCCCAATGAAAGAGACCAGCATGAAGACGAAATGGACGGCGGCCGCCGCCGCGGCGGCGCTCACGCTCGGGCTCGCCGCGTGCAGCGACCCCTCTGTCGAGACCTCCTCCGCCGCGCCCACCGCCCCCGCGGCGTGGCCCGACCCGACCGCCAAGCTCGACGGCGTGAAGCTGACGATCTGGGCCGCGCAGAACAGCAACACCGTGCCCAAGCAGGTCATCGCCGGTTTCCAGCAGGCGACGGGCGCGCAGGTCGAGGTCGTGACCATCCCGGACCCGTACGAGCAGGGCATCCAGACCAAGGTGGCCACCGGCGACAAGCCGGACCTGGCGTTCTGGCAGCCGACCGCGTCCATGCTGACCGCGATCAACGCCAGGACCAACCTCCAGCCGCTCACCGACGCGCCGTGGCTGTCGCAGCTGTCGCCGGACCTGAAGGACATCACCGGCATCCTGGACGGCACCCGGTACGCGGCCCTCATCACGAGCCCCGCCGTGGAAGGCGTCTACTACAACAAGGAGGTGTTCGCCGCCAACGGCATCACCGGGACGCCCAAGAACTTCGACGAGATGGTGGAGGTGGGGCGCAAGCTCAAGGCCAAGGGCGTCACGCCGTTCTTCGAGATGGCCGGCGACAAGTGGGCGACCCAGTGGTGGGTGCAGGTGCAGCTCGCCGACGCGGCCAAGGACGGCCTGTGGGAGCGGATCAACACCGGCAAGGAGAAGTTCACCGACCCGACCGTGGTCGGGGCGATCAAGACGTACAAGTCGCTGATCGACGAGGGGCTGTTCAACTCCGACATCAAGACCGCGAAGTTCGAGGACCAGGGCGCGGCGCTGCTGTCCGGCAAGGCCGCCATGGCCGTGCAGGTGAACTCGTTCTTCGGGCAGCTGCAGGCCACCGCCGACACCGAGACGCTGAACAAGAAGATCGGCTTCTTCCCGATCTCGCCGTCGGGGAACGTCGGCACGTTCATCCCCGACCAGTCCAACGCGCTGGTGGCGTTCAGGACGGGCGACGCCGGGCGGGAGGCCGCAGCGCGGCAGCTCCTGGCGTACTGGATGGGGCCCGGCTACAAGGACTTCGTCGCCGACCGCGAGACCGTCTCGCTGGAGCCGTCCGTGCCGAGCCCGGCGGGCGTGCCGCAGGCGCTGCTCGACGTGCACGCCGCGCTGCCGGAGGCCGTCGGGTCCATGCAGGCGCTGGCGGTGGCCAACCCGGACCTGTACCTGAACCTGGCCGACATGATCAACGGGACCATGACGCCGGAGAAGGTCGCCGCGGCGACACAGGACCAGTTCGAGCAGCTCGCCAAGGCGGCCGGGGCAAGCGGATTCTGACGTGGTGATCACGACCTCGCGGCAGCAGGCGTCCCGCCGCGGCACGACCGGCGCACGGCCGGTCGTGCGGCGGCGGACGCACCCCATGTGGTTCATGGCCCCCGCCTTCGCCATCCTGCTGGTGTTCTTCTTCCTGCCGACGGTGTTCAACTTCGTCTACGCCTTCACCGACTGGTCGGGCTTCAAGAGCTCGATCAACCCGGTGGGGCTGGAGAACTTCACCGACCTGGCCTCCAACGGCACGCTGTTCCGGTCGCTGCGCGTCACGGTGGTGTACGCGGTGCTGGTGGCGATCTTCCAGAACCTGTTCGGCTTCGGCCTGGCCGTGCTGCTCGAACGCGACACGCTGGTCAACCGGGTGGCCCGGGTGTTCTTCCTCATCCCCGTGCTGATGTCCGCGCTGGCCGTCGGCTACATCTTCCAGGCGCTGCTCAAGCCCACCGGCGGCCTGAACCGGCTGCTCGGCATCGACTACGCCTGGCTGGGCGACACCACGTGGACGATCGTGGTGGTGGCGCTGATCCACGCGTGGAAGTGGATGGGGCTGTCGATGCTCATCTACCTGGCCGGGCTGAAGACCATCTCCGAGGACATCGTGGAGGCCGCGCACATCGACGGCGCGTCGCGCTGGCGGACGTTCTGGGCGGTGCGCTTCCCGCTGCTGGCGCCCGCGATCACGTTCAACGTCGCCACGGCGCTGCTGGGCTCGATGAACGGCTTCGACGTCGCCCAGGCGACGACCGGCGGCGGCCCCGCCCGTACGACGGAGATCCTCAACATCTTCATCTACCGCACGTTCGGGCAGGGGCTGTTCGCGCAGGCCACGACGATGAGCCTGGTGCTGTTCCTGCTGGTGGCGCTTATGGCGTTCCCGGTCATCTACGTCCTGCGCAAGCGGGAGGAGGTCCTGTGAGGGATACGTCCTTTCTGAGGCGGTCGCAGCCGGTCGTCGCGCTCGTCCTCGTGGTGGTCTCCATCGGCATCCCGCTGTGGCTGGTGCTGGTGACGGCGGCCAAGTCCCAGGGCGAGGCGCTCAACCCGGACCTGTCGCTGCCGTCGGAGTGGCACCTGCTGGAGAACCTGGGCCAGGTGTGGACCCAGGGCGAGGTGCTGTGGGCGTCGCTGGGCAGCCTGCTCGTCGTCGTGCCGTCGGTGGTCGGGGTGCTGCTGTTCGGCTCGATGGCGGCGTGGATCCTGGCCAGGCGCGCCACCCGGCTCAACGCCGTCCTGTACGCGCTGGCGATCAGCGGCATCGTGCTGCCGCCCGCCGTCGTCACCGTCGTGCTGCTGCTGCGCCAGCTCGGCCTGGCCGGGACCGCCGTCGGGATGATCGGCGTCTACATGGGCATCTACATGTCCACGGTGATCTTCTTCGTCACCGGCTTCGTGCGGACCATCCCCGACTCGCTGGAGGAGGCGGCGCAGCTCGACGGGGCGAGCCCGCTCAAGGTGTTCTGGCTGGTCGTGCTGCCGCTGCTGCGCCCGGTGCTGGCCACGGCCACCATCCTGGTCTGCCTGTACGTCTGGAACGACGTCTTCTACGCCTTCTTCGTCATCGGCGGGCGGCTGGACACGCTCCCGCTCAACCTCTTCCGGGTGGCCAGCGCCGGGCTCTACCTCAACAACTGGCACCTGATCTTCGCGTACGTGATCCTGATGAGCCTGCCCCTGGTCGTGGTCTTCGCCGTGGCCCAGCGGAAGATCATCTCAGGCATCACCAGTGGGGCCGTCAAGTAGTAGTTGTACGATGACGTACTGTGAGCGGCCATCATGCAGACGCAGGCACGGACGAGCCGGAGCGGCGCGCCGAGCTGCCGGAGCGCCGCGGCCCGCGCCCCGCCACCACGCCCGTGATCCCGCACCAGCAGATCGACCAGATCGCGCCGGTCGAGCTGCAGGAGGAGCTGTGGCGGCGCATGTCCGGCCTGCCCCACGTCCGCACCGGCGCCAGCGTCGTCTCGCTGCCGGAGACCAGGGCGCTGCACCTCGACCCGGCGCACGCTCACGGCCCGAGCACGGCGTTCGTCCGCGACAGCACGGAGTTCGCCCACCTGCACGGCGATCACGACGGCAGCCTGCACGCCCTGCTGCCCGAGGGGCAGGCCGCCGAGGCCGTGGCCAAGGGGTGGGCCGAGATGCACCCGGTGGTCCACGAGCGCGGGCTGGCACCGACCCTCGTCATGGTGTACGGGCCGCGGGACGCGGAGGAGCTGGAGACGGTGTGGACGCTGGTCCGCCGCAGCCACGCCTTCGCCTCCGGCCGCACCCTCTAACCGATCAGCCCCGCCTTCGCCTCCGGCTCTTGCAGTGGTCAGCCATGCCTCCGGCCGCACTCTCCGGGCGGTCAGCCGCTCCCCGTCGTCACCTGCATGCCGCCCGGCCCGACCTGCGCGGTGAACGCCCCCGGCACCGGGCGGCCCAGGCGGATGACCGCTCGCTTGCCGTCGATGCGCACCAGCCTCAGGGAGAAGCCGTTGATGTTGGCGGCGCCCTTCGGCCCCGGCTGCGTGAGGGTGGCGCTGCCGAAGTCGTAGCGCACCTGCTTCTTGCGGACGCTCAGCACCTTCACGCCCTCGACGCCGGCCCTGCCCATGCCGCGCGCGTTGAAGCGGATGGTGTCACCCGCCTTGACCCATACCTCGCACCTGGCGTCCGCGCAGGCCGACAGCCGGGTCCCGTCCGCGGGCGGCTTCCCGGCCGCCGGGTCGGCGGTCGTCGGGGCCGGGGAGGGTGAGGTCGACGGCGTGTCCGAGGCGGTGCCGGACGGCCGGCCTCCCGGGGACGCGGTCGACGAGGGTGCGCCATCCGTCGGGCTCGTCGATGTGGTGGCGCTCGGGCTCGTCGCCTGGGTGGTGCCCGTCGCGGCGGGGTCACCGCCGCCGCAGCCCGCGAGGGAGACGGCCACGGCGGCGGCGAGCAGGGGGCGGCGCAGGGTCCAGGGTGCGCGGCGCCCCGGTTGTCGCGCCTGGTCCATGGTCGATTCCCTCCGTACGGGTCCGGGCGCCTTCCGGCGGCGGATCGGCTGTGCACGCGAACCGTTGTGCACGCGAACCGTAACGCTCCGCGTCCGGGACCGGTCCCGGACGCGGAGCAACCGGTTTCGGCCGCGAGCAATCGGAGGCGGGACCGGCCACGAGGGCGGCAGCGGCGAGGCCTCGCAGGGTGAGCACCGGAGGTGGACCGGAGCCCTCACAGGTCAGGAAATTTTCGGGCATGTCGTGATCAGCCCTAGTAGGGTGCCGGGGAGGCGGCTCCTGGGTGTGCTTCCTTCTCACTCGCCGTGAACGAACAGCGTGCCCGCTCTCCGCCCACGCGGGCCGTGCGGGTTCCCGTACGGCCCGCGTCCCGTTCTCCTCAGCCGCGGGGGTGCCTGATGGACGGTTCTGGCGAGATCCTGCTGCGCCGCCGCAGGCTGGTCGCGCCCGAACTGCTGGCCGCCGGCGCGCGCGTGCCGCCGCCGGTCGGGAAGCTGCCCAGGCGGCTCGGCGTGGTGCCCGCGGACGTCCCGGCCGGGGTGGCGGCGCTGGAGTCCGAGCTGTTGCAGCTCGGGTTCCTGGTGTCCGGGGAGCTGTACCGGGCGCTGGCGGGGCTCGGGGTGGAGGAGCTGACGAAGGCGGGGCGGCGATTGCTCCACTGCCTGCGCGAGGAGGTGGGGGCGAATCACTCGCACATCCCACTGTTCCGGAAATTTCCGGACAGCGTCCCTTCTGATACGTCGGTGTTCTACGTGCGCCGGGTCTTCAGCCTGCTGCTGCAGGATCCGGCGCGCCCGTGCGTGCTGTGCGGCCGGAACGAGACCGTGCACCCCGTGTCGCCGTGCGCCCATCTGGTGTGCCGTACGTGCTGGGACGGATCCGACTTCTCCGCCTGCCCGATCTGCCATCGCCGCATCGACCCCGACGACCCCTTCCTGCGCCCGTCACCGGAGCGGGGCTCCACGCGCCGCGGCGCCGTGACGACCACCACGCTGCTGCGGCTGTGCCACGACCCGGCCGCCGCCTGCCGCGAGCTGGCCACGGACATGATGGCGCGGCGCACCCCCATGGCGGCGCACGATCGGGCCGAGCTCGAGGTGCTCCTCGACGACCACTGGCCCGGCGCGCTGGCGTGGGTGCCGGACGCGATCCCGGTCAAGGAGACGCGGGCCGCGGTGGTGGCGTACGCGCTGCGCAAGGGTGCCGATGAGCTGCTGCCACACCACGCCGACACGGCGACGGACGTGCTGCGGGTGCTGTACGCGCTGATGGGCGCCGATCCGGGGCTGCGGGTACGGCCCGAGCGCCGGACGTCCCTGCCCCGTGCGCTGCGGCGGGCGGTGCTCGCCCGCTTGGACGCGATGCCGTACCTGCTGGAGGACCTGCTGCGGCACCGGGAACGGTGGAAGCACATGGCCGAGGTGCTGCACCCGCACGAATACCACGCCCGCTTCCTGGACGCGGCGCTGGCGTTCGCGGCGCTGCGCGGGACGCGGCCCGACCCCGGCACGGCGCTCGGCCGCGCCCTGCTGGAACGCGCCGCCGGCCGTCCCGACGTGGAGGTCAGGAAGGGGCGGCTGCGGGGGGCGACGTTCGCGAGCCGGGTGGAGACGGCGCTGGCCGACGGCCGCCACGCCGACGCCTGCGCGCTGCTGGCCCAACGCCCCGGCGACCTGCTCCGCCGCCTGTCGCATGTGCTGCGGCAGACGTACGGCGAGGAGGCGGCCGGACACCGCTCGGAACAGGCGTACAGCGAAGAGCCGTCCGGGCACCACTCGCGGCAGTCGCACAGCGACGAGCCGGCCGGGCACCACTCGGGACAGCCGCACCACCAACGACCCTCCGGGCTTCACTCGCGGCAGCGGTTCGGCGCGGAGCCTGCCACGCACAACTGGCTCGACGGCCAGGTGCCGCGGCCGCTGGACGTGCTGGAGGCAGCGGTGCGTCGGGTCGCGCCGGGGGTGCTGCTCGCGGCGCTCGGCCAGGTCAGAACGCCGCCCGGCGGGATCAGGCTGTTCCTGCCGCGCGCCGGCACCGCGCGATTCTGGACGCGCCCCGACGACCGGCCCCCGCTCCCGGACGAGGTCGTGCTGGAGGCCGAGCGCATCGTGACGGCGGAGCTGCTGCGGCGGGCCGGCGACCTGCCGCCGCTGCGCCGGGTGCTGCTGGACGAAGGTCTCGCCGACCTGGTGGCGCCGACCTCCGAGCGTACGGCCGGCGCGGCGCTCGTGCGGCTGGTACGCGGCAGCAACCAGCCCATCCCCGCGGGCAAGCGGATCCGGTTCTTCCTGCACTGGGCCGAGCCGCCGGGCACGCGGGTGGACCTGGACCTGTCGGTGGCGGTGTTCGACGAGGACTGGCGGTTCGCGGGCGTGTGCGACTACACGCGGCTGCGGCTGGGCAACGGGCTCGTCCACTCCGGCGACCTGACCTCGGCCCCCGAACCGCTGGGCGCGTCGGAGTTCATCGACGTGGACGTGCGCGCCCTGGCCGCCCGCTACCTGGTGCCGGTCGTGTTCAGCTACAACGACGTGCCGTTCGAGGAGCTGATCAGGGGATACGCGGGATTCATGGAGCAGCCGCACGGGGTGTTCGACCCGACGGCGGTGCGGCAGAGGTTCGACCTGGCCGGGCCGGCCAAGATCCTCGTGCCGCTGGTGGCGGACCTGTGGACCCGAACCATGCGCTGGGCCGACCTCAACCCGTCCGACATGGGCACCTACCACAGCGTGGCCGGAAGCTCCGCGGAGCTGGCCAGGCTGGGCGCGGCGCTGGAAAGCGCCTTCGAGCACCGGGTGACGCTGTGGGAAGTGGGGTGCTGGCACGCCGCCGCCCGCGCGGCCGAAGTGGTGGTGCGCCGCCGTGACGGCTCATGCGTGCGGTACGCGCGCCGCCCCGGCGAGGACGTCGAGGGGTTCGCCGCCCGGTTGACGGCCCGCGCCGACGCCCCGCCCCTGGACGGGCCGCCGGACGGAGCGGACCTCGCCGTGCTGGTGTCCGGTGACGTCGCGCTGCCGGGGGCGGAGGTGTACGCGCTGCACCCGTACGCGGTGGGTGAGGCCCGGCTGCTGGATGCCGCGGACCTGCTGAGCGGCCTCTCCCCCGCCACGGCCGACCACGCCTTCGCCACCGGCACCCCCTGACCGCCCACCACCGGCGCCCCTGACCGACCGACCGCCACCGGCACCGACCGCCCGCCCTGGCGCCGACCGCCCGCCCTGGTACGCCCGACCGGCCACGCCAGCACCGCATGATCGAGCACCGACGACACCCCTGATTGACCGTCGATGACACTGCTTGACCGACCGCGGGCACGGACGACCGCTCGTCGCGCGTTTCAGACCGCTCGGCGTAAAAGATCTATAATACTGCATACTGTATGTGGTAGGCGTGGCAGGTGGCACTTAGTTTCCTCGACCGTTCTCGCACCGTGGCGGCCCCGGGGTGGAGCCGCTGGCTGGTGCCGCCCGCGGCGCTCTCCGTACACCTGGCGATCGGCCAGGCGTACGCGTGGAGCGTGTTCAAACCCCCTCTCGAATCCTCACTCCAGCTGTCGGGCACCCAGAGCGCCCTGCCGTTCCAGCTGGGAATCGTCATGCTCGGCCTGTCGGCGGCCTTCGGCGGCACGCTCGTGGAGCGCAACGGGCCGCGCTGGGCGATGTTCGTCTCGATGGTCTGCTTCTCCTCCGGCTTCCTGCTGTCCGCGCTCGGCGTGGCCACCCGGCAGTACTGGCTCGTGGTGTTCGGGTACGGGTTCGTCGGCGGCATCGGCCTCGGCATCGGCTACATCTCCCCCGTCTCCACACTGATCAAGTGGTTCCCCGACCGGCCCGGCATGGCGACCGGCATCGCGATCATGGGGTTCGGCGGCGGAGCACTCATCGCCTCGCCGTGGTCGGCGCAGATGCTGCAGTCGTTCGGCGCCTCGACCGGCGGCATCGCCAGCACGTTCCTCGTGCACGGCGTGGTCTACGCGGTGTTCATGTCGATGGGCGTGCTGCTGGTACGCGTGCCCCGGGAGGGCTGGTCGCCGCCGGGCTGGACGCGGCCCGCCGTCGCCTCCAGGCCGCTGATCACGGACGCCGACGTCTCGGCCCGCAACGCGATGCGCACCCCGCAGTTCTACCTGCTGTGGATCGTGCTGTGCTGCAACGTCACCGCCGGCATCGGCATCCTGGAGAAGGCCGCCCCCATGATCAGGGACTTCTTCGCCGACACCGCCACGCCGGTCGCGGTGGGCGCCGCCGCCGGGTTCGTGGCGCTGCTGTCCCTGGCGAACATGACCGGCCGGTTCGTCTGGTCCTCCACCTCGGACCTGATCGGCCGCAAGAACATGTACCGCGTCTACCTCGGCGTCGGCGCGCTGCTCTACCTGGTGATCGCGCTGGCGGGCAACTCCTCGAAGCCGCTGTTCATCCTGTGCGCGCTCGGCATCCTGTCCTTCTACGGCGGCGGTTTCTCGACCGTGCCGGCGTACCTGAAGGACCTGTTCGGCACGTACGAGGTCGGTGCGATCCACGGCCGCCTGCTCACCGCGTGGTCCACCGCGGGCGTGCTCGGCCCGCTGATCATCAACGCCATCGCGGACGCCCAGGAGACCGCAGGCCGGTCGGGGCCCGCGCTCTACACGACCTCGCTCTACATCATGATCGGGCTGCTGGTCGTCGGACTGCTCGCCAACGAGCTGATCCGGCCGGTCAGCGACAAGTACCACGAGAAGCCGGCGCAGGTGGCGGTGGAGGAAGGGCAGACAACGTGAACGAGCGGCGGACCGGCCTGATGGTGCTGGCGTGGGCCTGGGTCGGCCTGCCCTTCGCCTTCGGGGTGTACGAACTGGTGATGAAGCTCACCCAGCTGTTCGACTGACCAGCTCCCGGGTTCGGCCGTCCAGGCTGTCGTAAGGCGCTCTGCCCGAACGCGCCGACACCACTCACCGAGCCGAACCCGGCTGAGCGGAACCGTGCAGCGGAACTGGGTAACCGCTCTGGGTAGCACCAGGCCTGACCACGAGGCACGACCGGACAGGGCCGAGGCACGACCGGACAGTACTCAGGGACCAGACACGGCCGAGGGAGGACCGGACAGGACTCAGGAACCAGACACGGCCGAGCAACCGGGCCTGCGGACAAGGCTGCGGCTCCCGCAGCGCAGTGGTGCTCCGGGCGGCCGAATCAGGTCATGCCGGGCAGCGGGCCGTGGTGAGAATGTCGGTGAACACGGCAAGGAGCGGCGTGTCACTCCGGCCGGGTGCGGCGCCGTCGCCGCCAGTAGGCGATGGTGAGCGCGCCCAGCAGCGGTCCCCACAGCAGCAACGGGGCGTAGCTCGCGAAGAACACGACGATGTCGAACGAATCGTGCATCGCCAACGGGTTGTCGCTGGTGATCGGTTTCCCCTGGAGCGTGCGGCCGAGGGCGCCCTGTGCGGCGACGGTGGTCCACAGGACGGTCAGCACCGTGGCACCGAGAGCCGCGGGGATGACCGCGAACGCCGTGGGCACCCTGCGTCCGCGCAGGCCCGGAACCCAGCGGGGGAACGCCTCTCCCCACCGCGCGATCAGGCCGACCGCACTGAAGGCCAGCACCTCGGAGACGACCGACAGGATGACCACGTACACCTCGAGCGGCATCCACGAGGGGAGGTTCCCGGTGCCGCCCTCGACATCGCCGTTCACGATGGGCGCGTGGAAGACGACCGCCGCGATCCGCCACAGGCTGGACGGCAACACGGTGTACGGGATGGCGTAGGCGACGATGCGCGCCCAGCGGGGCACCCCGGGGACGGGGGCGTGCGCGGCCGTCCACGCCGTGCGGAACCGTCCCTTGCGTGGCGGCTCCGCGCCGTGACGGGGTCCGGAACGGGGCCGGCCAGCCGCGGAAGATCGTGTCGTGTCCGCGTATCCGGCGGCGGCCAGCAGCAGGAGCGCACCCCACAGCAGGAAGATCGGGTAGGTGGCGGTGAAGCCCCAGTTGCCGTCGAGCACCTCGGTGCCACCGGCCGGGGCGCACCTGCGCGCCATCCCGAAGGTCAGGCAGCCGGTCATCATCGCGCCGTACTGGCCGATCAGCAGCCCCACCGGCACCGTCAGGACGACGGGCAGCCAGCGCGGCACGCGGCGGCCCCCCACCAGCGGAGCCCAGGACGGTATGACCTGCCCCCAGCGCTTGACCAGCCCCGACGTGAGCCCGGCGCCCACCACGGGACCCGCGATGAGGAAGATCCACCCGGCCGAGACTCCCCCGCCCGCGATGTCCGCCGCCTGGGTGGAGGTCACCCCGAACGGCACGCCGAGCACCCAGAGCAGGTGCGGCAGCGAGAAACCGAACAGCGGCACGGCCGCCGCCGCGATGGTGACGGCCCTGGCCCACGCGGCCGGCGTGCCGCTTTCCGACCGACGGGGCGCGGTGCGATGTCTCCACCTTTCGACGGCCACGACCAGCGCCACTCCACCGATCGTCAAGGCGATCTGTGCGGCCAGGGCGGGGTCGTCCAGCATGCCGAACGACAGCCGCATCACCAGGTTGCCGGGCGCCACCAGCGCGAGCCACGCCCCGGCCGCCCACCCGGCCGCGATCAGCAGCAAGCGGAGCAGCGCCGGCACGGCGGCCGACATGGAGGCCGCCAAGGCCGCTGCAGAAGCCGTCGACCCCACTGCCGGGGCCACTGCCGAGACCGCCGAAGCCGTCGAGACCGCCGAGGGAGCCGCGAGGGCCGAGGGAGCCGAGGGAGCTGAGGGGGCGGCTGAGGAAGAGGCCGAGAGGACCGAAGAGGAGGCCGAAGGGACCGAAGAGGAGGCCGAAGGAGCCGAGCGGGCCACCGAAGGGGTTGCTGTCGGGGCAGTTGTCGGGGCCCCTCTCGTTTTCCGGGTCATGCAAGAACGATCCCGTTGCGGCCTACGGTGGCGCATCACTTGGCCGGGTGAACCGCATCCCCCACAAGGGTGACCCGGGCTCGCGAGCGTTCGGGGACAATGGCCGGTGTGAGGGTGCATGCACTGGTCGACCCGCTGATCAGCGGGGTGACCTACCGACGAGGGGTCCACCTGTTGCTGGGTGGTGTCCTCCTGCTGCCCTACCTCATTATCGGCTACACGATCGTCCGGGTGGTCACCGTGCCGGCCACGCCGCGGGTGCTGATCCCGCTGCTGGCGCTGGCCGTGCTCGTCGGCTGCGTGCCACCGTTCCTGCGCGGCACCCGGTCCCTGGAGATCGCGGCCGCGCGGTCGCTGCTCGGCGTCCCCCTGCCTGATCCGCCCGCGACGACCGGCCCGGCGACCGGCCAGGAGGCACGGGAGAAGAGGGAGACGAGGGAGACCAGGGTCCGTGGCGCCCTGTGGTTCGCCGTGCACCTGGTGATCGGCGGTGTGGTGGGGCTGCTGCTGGCCGTCCCCGTGGTGCTCGGCGTGATCTTCATCGCCCAGTGGTTCGGCGTCGATGCAGAGCTGATGGCCGGGCTGCGCGTCGGGCCGCTGAACGAGCACGACACCGGCTGGCTGGCGCTGGTCGGCGTCGTCCTGCTCATCGGCGTGCTCTACACCGTGGCGGGCCTCGGCGCGCTCGCCGCGGTGATGGCGCCGGTGCTGCTCGGGCCGTCGGCCGCCGAGCGCATCGCGACCCTGGAGGCCCACGCCACGCGGCTCGCCGAACGCAACCGGCTCGCCCGCGAGCTGCACGACTCCATCGGGCACGCGCTGACCGTGACCACCGTGCAGGCGGCCGCGGCACTGGAGGTCCTCGACACCGATCCGAGGTTCGCCCGCCGCGCCCTCACCGCGATCGAGGACGTCGGGCGCGCGGCCGCGGACGACCTCGACCGCGTGCTCGGCATGCTGCGCGAAGGGGGCCCGGCCGATCGATCACCCCGCCGCGGGCTGGCCGACCTCGACAAGTTGCTGGCCCAGTCACGCGGCACCGGCGTCGACGTGCACGTCGAGACCGAGGGCGCGGTGGGCTCGCTGCCGGCTCCGGTCTCGCGGGAGGGCTACCGCATCATCCAGGAGACCCTCACCAACGCGCTGCGCCACGCCGGCCCGGTCCCGGTCACGCTGCGTGTCGCCGTGCACGGCGGCAGCCTCGCCATCGACGTGGCCAACCCCGTCACCGGTTCGACGCCCCGGCACACGGGCGGGCGCGGCCTGATCGGCATGCGCGAGCGGGTCGACCTGCTCGGTGGGTCCATGACGGCGGCCCTGGAAGAAGGGCAGTGGAAGGTGTCCGTACGGCTGCCGAAGGGACGGCCGTCATGACCATCCGGGTAGCCGTCGTCGACGACGAGGAGCTGATCAGGGTCGGGCTGCGGATCATCCTCGACGCGCAGCCCGACCTCGAGGCCGTGGGCGAGGCCGCCGATGGCGCCGACGTGCCCGCGATGGTCGCGCGCACCCGGCCCGACGTGGTGCTCATGGACGTGCGCATGCCCGCGATCGACGGCATCCAGGCCACCCGACAGCTGCTCGCCACGTCCGCCCTGCCGCCCCGGGTGCTCATGATCACCACGTTCGACAACGACGACTACGTGTACGACGCGCTGCGCGCGGGCGCGAGCGGGTTCCTGCTGAAGCGCGCCCGCCCGGCCGAGGTGGCCGAGGCGGTCCGGGTGGTGGCGCGCGGGGAGTCCCTGCTGTTCCCCGCGGCGATCCGCCGCCTGGTCGAGACGCACGGCTCCTCAGGCGGGCCGGCGGGCGACCGCCTGCGCGCCGCGCGGCTGACCGAGCGCGAGGCCGAGGTGCTGCGCCTGATGAGCACCGGCCTGTCCAACGCCGAGATCGCCGCCAGCCTCTTCCTGGGAGTGGAGACGGTCCGGACACACGTCCGCAACGTGCTCACCAAGCTCGGCGCCCGCGACCGCACCCAAGCCGTGATCGCCGCCTACGAATCCGGATTCATCAGCCCCGGCGGCTGACCGGTCGGGTCCCCGTTGGCAGGCGTTCGTGCCGGTGATCGTGGGTGGCCATGGCGCGGCGCAGGAGGAGCGGGTTGCCGAACGGTGGGAACGCTGCCCTGCCCGGGTCAGTGCCTGCTCGCCCGCGGCGAGCTCCCACTAACCTGCGGCGGGCTCCCGCTCAGCCGCGGCGGGCTCCTGTCAGCTGCGGCGGGCTCCTCCTCGCCAGCGACCGGCCGCCATTCAGCTGCGGCGGGCTCCTACTCACCAGTGACCGGCCGCCATTCAGCCGCGGTGGGCTCCTGCTCACCAGCGACGGGCCGCCGTTCAGCTGCGGCGCGCTCCTGCTCACCGGCGGGGGAACTCGGTCAGAGCGCTGGTATCTGCGGGGGTCGGTTCGCGGCGCGGTAGCAGCGCCGCCGGGGCGAGCGCAATCAGGGAGAGGACGAGGGTGCAGCCGAAGGCGATCGCGTACGCCTGCAGGGCGGAGCCGCCGCCGTCGAGGTGGCGGGCCACGACGGCCAGGAGGAGTGCCGTGCCGAAGGCGCCTCCGATGCGCTGGACGACGCTGAGCAGGGTGGTCGCCGCGGGGATCTGCTCGGGTGACATGCGCATGTACGCGGCGGTGGTGATGGGGACGGTCGCGAGGCCGAGTCCGGCGCCGCGCAGGAACAGGGCGATGGACAGCGCTGGATCGCCTGTGGCCGGGGCGATCATGTACGGCAGGGTGGACGCGGCGGCGACGACGGTGCCGGTGATGAGGAGGGGGCGGGGTCCGAAGCGGTCGGTGAGGCGCCCGGCCAGGGGTAGCGCGGCCATGGTGCCGAGAGCGAGGGGAGCCAGCAGCAGGCCGGTCTCCACGCCGGTGGCGCCGCGTACCTGCTGGTAGAAGAGCGGCAGCAGCAGCATGGGGCCGAAGATGGACGCGCCGGCCAGGAGCATCAGCCCGCAGGACAGGGCGAACGCGCGGTCCCTGAACAGCCGCAGGTCCACCAGTGGATGGCGGCGTCGGAGGGCTCGGCGGGCGTAGCCGCTCAGCAGTGCGGTCCCGAGAGCGATCGGCGGCCACGCGCCGCCCAGGCCGTTGGCGGAGGCCGTCAGCTGGGTGCCGCCGTACAGCAGTGCCGCGAGCCCAGGGCAGAGCAGGAGCAGTCCGCGCAGGTCGAGGGGCCGGCGGTCGGTGGGGACGCTGTCGGGAAGCCCGCGCCAGGAAAGGATCAGGGCCGCCACGCTGAGCGGAACGCTGACCCAGAACACCCACCGCCAGCCGGGGCCATCGATCAGCACGCCGCCGAGGAGCGGTCCGAGGAGCGGCGCGAGCTGGCCGGGGACCGCGACCAGCGCCATCACCCGGCCCAGCCGCCGCGGGCCCGCCATGGTCGCCAGGATGGTCTGCAGCAGAGGCAGGATCAGCCCGCCGCCGATCCCCTGCAGGACGCGGAAGGCGATGAGGCCGGTGACCGACCAGGCCGCCCCGCACAGCAACGAGGCCACGGCGAAGACGAGCAGGCCGGCGCGCCACAGCACGCGGGCACCGACGCGGCTGAGCGCCCAGGGCATCGTGGGGACGACCACGGCCAGCGTGAGGAGGTGGGCGGTCGCCACCCACTGGATCTGCTCGGTGCCGGCGTCCAGCGCGATCCGGGCACCGTCCAGGGCGACTCCCACGATGGTGGTGTTGAGCAGGGACGCCAGGCCGCCGATCATCAGGACCACGGCCTGACGGACCAGTCCTGGGTCCAGCGGGTCGGGAGCCTCAGCTTTTGTTGGCATGCCAGCAGTATGTGCGCTATTTTGTTGGTATGCCAACAAAGGGTGCTGGGGGGCGTGGAGCGCGCTCCCATCCGGGAGTGCAGATCACCGAGGCCCCCATCGGGTCGCTGTTGCTGCAGGCGGTGCGGGCCCACGCCGCCCTTGCCACCTCGCTCCTGGCCGACCTGGGCCTGGTGGCCCCGCAGGAGGTGGTCCTGCTGTACCTGCAGGACCACGGCCGGATGCCGCAGGCGGAGCTCGTCCGCTTCCTGGGCCGCGACCGCTCCACGGTGACCGCGACCCTGCAGGCCATGGAGCGCGGCCGGCTCATCGTGCGGACGCCGTCCCGCACCGACCAGCGCGCGATGGACGTCGACCTCACCGACACCGGACGCGCCCTGTGCCCCCGCATCCGAGCCGCCTGGGCCGAGCTGGAACGGCTCACCTTCGGCCGGCTCGCCCCCGCACAGCGCGAGCAGCTGAAGGCCGGCCTCACCGCCGCGCGTGACGCCGCACGCGCCCACCACGAGAACAAGGAAACCCGCCCGTGAACGACCAGCCCCTGCGCCTGGCACTGATCATCGCCAGCACCCGCCAGGGCCGCTTCGGCGCGGCCATCGGCCGCTGGGCCGCCCGCGTCGCCGGCGGCCGGCCCGAGTTCACCGCCGACGTCATCGACCTGGCCGGCCTGTCCCTGCCCGCCGATCTCAGCGGCTCCGCCGCCGGGGCGCGGCTCGCCGGCCGCATCGGCGACTCCGACGCCGTCCTCATCGTGACCTGCGAGTACAACCACGGCTACCCCGCCTCGCTGAAACTCGCGATCGACACCGTACGCGAGGAGTGGGCCGCCAAGCCCGTCGCGTTCGTCTCCTACGGCGGAGTCGCCGGCGGGCTGCGCGCCGTCGAGCAGCTGCGCCAGGTTCTCGCCGAGCTGCATGCCGTCACGCTGCGCGACACGGTCAGCTTCCACTTCCCGCACGACCACGTGGATCCGGACGGGCGCGTCACCGATCCCGCCGTCGCCAAGGCGGCCGAGAGCGCGGCACACACCCTGTTCGACCGGCTGACCTGGTGGGGCACCGCACTGCGCGCCGCCCGCGCCGCCCAGCCCTACGCCCTGGCCGGCTGAGCGCCGACATCCGAGACGAGGAACTGCCCCCAATGCCGACCGTCATCGCGCTGACCCGCTTCGGCCCTCCGGAAGTCCTGCGGCCCATGCAGATCGAGACGCCCCGGCCGGGACCCGGCCAGGCCCTCATACGGGTGCGCGCGGCCGGGGTCAACCCGGTCGACTGCAAGCTCCGCCGCGGCGACTTCGCCGGCACTTACCCCACCGATTTCCCGCAGCGCCTGGGCAACGAGTTCGCGGGAACGATCATCGCCCTCGGCCCCGACGCCCCCACCGACGGCACCATCGCCGTCGGCCCGGACGCCGCCGGCGACGGCGCGCTCTCCATCGGCACGGACGTGGTGGGCTCGGCCACGGCGCAGGCCTACGCGGAAGTCCTGGTCGCCGACATCGCGGGCCTGGTCGCCAAGCCGCCGTCGCTCCCCTGGGAGACGGCCGCGGGCCTGCCGGCCGCCGGGCAGACCGCCCACACCGCCCTGTCCCAGCTGGGCGTGGGGCCCGGCGATGTCCTCCTCGTCCATGCCGCGGCCGGCGGCGTCGGCACCATCGCCGTGCAGCTCGCGCGTGATCTGGGGGCGCGGGTCATCGGCACCGCGAGCGAGAGCAACCATGACTACCTGCGCGGCCTCGGCGCCACCCCCACCACCTACGGTCCCGGGCTGCTCGACCGCGTCCGCGCTCTCGCGCCGGAGGGCGTGGACGCCGCCCTGGACCTGGTCGGCGGCCAGGCCATCACCACCAGCCTGGCCCTGGTCCAGAACCGCGACCGCATCGGTACGACCGTCGACCGGCGTGCCGTCGAGGAGCACGGGGTGCGGCGGGTGGGGGGCCGTTCCCTCCCGGCTCTGCGTGAGATCGTCGGCAAGGCGGCGGCCGGGCGCCTGGCTCTGCCCGTCCGGACGTTCCCGCTGCGTGCGGCCGTGGCCGCTCATCACCTCGTCGAGGGCGGCCACGTGCGCGGCAAGGTGGTCCTCGTCGTCTGACTCCTCGTCGCGGGGCAGGATCTTTGTGTACGTGGCGGCGGCGCCGGCGTGACGTGGTGGTGAGCGGCGCGGAGATCTTCGGTACGGAGCTGACGCCGGCTGCCGGGCAGCCCGACCGGATTCTGGAGGGGCGAGAACGAGATAGAGGTTTCCTCTGTTCTGAGAAGCCGGCCGTGGAATCGGGCCGGTGCGAGGGAAGCGTTCGGTGTGCCTGTCCGGATATGGGCCTGCGGGGATGACAGCGGGGCGGCGCGAACAGGCCCGTGGGAGCTGGCGAGCGCCCGGTCGCGGGAGCCGGGAACTGATGAGGGTTTGGATGGCAGGTGGTGGAAGCTGGTGAGGGTCCGGATGCGGGCGCGGGGTCAGCTGGGTGGCAGGGTGAAGCGGTTGAGGATGTTCCGGCCGTCCGCCGTGATGACGGTGAAGCCGCGGCCGGTCTGCGCCAGGACGAGCTCGTCGTCCCCGTCCCCGTCGTAGTCGCCGGACGCCAGTGGCGCGGCCGGTCCCAGCCCCGTGATGCCGGTGCCGGGGCGCAGGCCGCCGGGGGCGCCCCAGAAGAGGCGGACCGGGCGTCCGCCCGCGTACCCTCCGCCGAAGGCGAGGTCGTCGCGGCCGTCGCCGTTGAAGTCGCCGGAGACGGCGGCGCCCTGGAGGCCCTTGAACGTCCGGGTGCGGCCGCCGCCGTAGTAGACGGTCAGCGTGCTGTCGACGGTGGGAGGCTCCGTCTCGTAGCCGGGCTCGTCGTTGCGGCTGCCGTCGTCGCCGACCGCGACGTCCCTGGTGCCGTCGCCGTCGAAGTCGCCGAACGCGGCCGCCATGCCCTCGTTGAGCCTGCGTCCCTTCGCCGACAGCCCGCCGCGGCCCCCTTCGAGCAGCCAGCCGGCGGTCTGCTCGCCGTCGTCACCCTCGTACACGAGCAGCCCCGTCGCGTGCCGCCCGCCGATCTCGTCCACGGCCATCCGCCAGAACTCCTCGCCGGTGGGGGACGGCTGGACGGTCTGGCGGGCCGGGACGCCCTGGCGGCTGAACGGGCCGTACATGACGGTGAGGTTCGCGGGCGGGCTGGACATCGCCACGTCGGCGGCGCCGTCGCCGTCGAAGTCGCCGGCGGCGGCGCGGTAGCCGGCCCCGCCCACGGCGGGCAGCGGGAAGGCGGCGGGCGGGGCGGCGGGGTCGATGCCGTGCGGCCCGCCCCAGAACAGGCGCGGCCCGGGCCGGTCGTCGGGCTCACCCGCCCCGCCGTAGGCGAGCAGGTCGCCGAAGCCGTCGCCGTCGAGGTCGGCCCGGAAGCCACGGTCGGTCAGCCCGGACGAGAGGCGGCCGGACGGGATCAACGTGCGCCGCCCGGGGTCGAGGCCGCCGCGCGAGCCGTACAGGACGGCGAGCCGGTACGGGTTCGCGCCGCCCGCGTCCACCTGGACGACCAGGTCGGCGCGCCCGTCGCCGTTGATGTCGTCGGCGGCCCCGCGCCCGCGGCGGGACGTGTCCCGCGGATGCGCCGTGGCGGTGGAAGCCGGGGCCGACGCGGTGGGAGCGGGTGACGCGGTGGCAGCGGGCGAGGCGGTGGGGGCCGGTGAGGTGGCGCGGGGGCCGGGGGCGCCGCCGCAGCTCGACAGCAGCAGGGCCGAGGCCAGCCAGATGATCACCCTTCGCGGCACAGCCAGAGCCTACGGGACGGGCGCCGAGCAGGCGGGCCGGTCATGCCTTCCGGTCCTAAACTGGAAGTGACGGGAAAGGGGGACCGTCATGATCGAGGTCAAGAGCATCGACAAGCCGGACGAGCGCCGCGACTTTCCCATGGGCCACCTCGAGGTGTGCGGCCTGGAGGGCCTGAGCTTCGGCGTCTTCACGTTCGAGCCGGGCTGGCGGTGGTCGGAGTCGGTGCGGTCGCTCGCGGGCACCGACTCGTGCCAGGTGCACCACAACGGGTTCGTCGTCCAGGGCCGGCTGCGCCTGCGGGCCGACGACGGCGGCGAGGCCGAGGTGGGGCCCGGTGACGTGTTCGTCTGCACGCCGGGGCACGACGCCTGGGTGGTGGGCGACGAGCAGTGCGTCGTCTACGACTTCGCGGGCGGCGCCGCGGGGTACGCCAAGGGCGCGGCGACCGGCTGACACGGCGGTAGGCCGGACCGCCCGGCCCGGCCTACTCAATGCCTACAAGGGGGGGTCAGCCGCAGTGTTCGAGCGGGCTGTCGTACGTGCTGGTCCCCGCCTTGCCGCCCCACCGGACGCACTTGCCGGCGGCCGAGGCCCGGACGGGTCCGGCGTAGTAGGCGAAGTTGCCGCTGTCGGTGACGCGGGCCTTGCCCTCCACCTCCAGGTACGCGCTGGTCGCGGTGGCCGTCCCCACGGAGGTCTTCTTGATCGTGGTCACGCAGTTGTAGCCGTTGCCGGAGTTGTACAGCAGGTACACGGTGCCGGCCGAGCCGAGCGCGGCCGAGTCGATCACCTTGTACCCGCTGCCGCACACCGACTCGGGCGTGTGCGGGTTGGTGGCGCCGCCGCTGTCACCGGTGACGTACTGCATGTACGTGGTCCAGTTCCAGTAGCGGCCCGGGTCGGTGTGGGTGGCGTCGGGGACCTCGCTGTGGCCGACGATGTGGGTGCGGTCCTTGGGGATGCCGTACCGGTCGGCGATGTTGCGGGTGAGCGCGGCCGAGGAGCGGTACATCGCGTCGGTGAACCAGGTGGCGTTGTCGACGAAGCCCTCGTGCTCGATGCCGACCGAGCGCCGGTTGTAGGTGCCGGCGTGGAAGGCGCGGTCCTTCTCCCTGACCATCTGGGTGATGGCCCCGTCGGAGGAGCGCACGACGTAGTGGGAGCTGACGCCGGAGGCGGGGTTCTGGAACCAGGAGATCGTCCCGGCGTAGGAGCCCTGGGTGACGTGGATGACGATGCGGTCGATGGCGTCGCTGGACGGCCGGCTGGAGACGGCGTAGTTGCCGCTGTGCGCGGGAGCCCAGGCGGCCGACGGGTAGTCGGTGCTCGCGGCGAGCGCGCGGGGCTGGTCGAGGTCGCCGGCCTTGGCGTACGGGCCGAGGTCGGGCGTCACGGCGCGGGCCGGCGCGGTGACGCTCTCGCCGCCGGGCGTGGTGGCGCGGACGCCTCCGGCCAGCAGGTCGTAGACGGTGTCGGCGTAGAGCCGGGCGACCTCGGGCGAGGCGGCGCCGGAGTACCTGGCCACCGCCTGGTACCACGCGCCGGCGTCCTTGCGGGCGGCGGCGTCGAGCTTGAGCGCGTCGGCGTAGGAGCGCAGCACGGCCGCGCCGCCGGCGATGTTGGCGGCGTCGTCGCTCTTCAGCGCCGGGACGGGCCTGCCGGTCAGGGCGGCCGCCCGGTCGAGGGTCTTGCCGGTGACCAGGTGCATCACGCCGTAGCCGCCGCCGGCGCTGGGCTCGCCGCGGTGCCCGTCCAGGTGCGTCTCGGAGTAGGCGAGCGAGACCAGCAGGTCGCGCGGCACCTCGTACGCGGAGGAGGCGGCGGCGAAGGCGTCGGCCATCGGGCCGGCGGACGCGGCCCCCGCCGGCTGCTGCGTGAGCAGCAGCGACAGCGGGAGGGCGGCGGCGCCCAGGAGGAGG
This sequence comes from Nonomuraea phyllanthi, assembly GCF_006334985.2. Lineage (GTDB taxonomy): Bacteria > Actinomycetota > Actinomycetes > Streptosporangiales > Streptosporangiaceae > Nonomuraea > Nonomuraea phyllanthi. The sequence goes on along the minus strand of NZ_VDLX02000004.1, from coordinate 492,072 downwards.
CGTAGCTTCATGGTGGGTCAGCTCCCGCAGTGTTCGGACGGGCTGTTGTACGTGCTGCTGCCGGCCTTGCCGCCCCACTTGACGCACTTGCCGGCGGCCGAGGCCCGCACAGGTCCGGCGTAGTAGGAGAAGTTGCCGCTGTCGGTGATACGGGACCTGCCCGCCACCTCCAGGTACGCGGTGGTCGCGGTGGCCTTGCCGAGGGAGGTCTTCTTGATCGTGGTCACGCAGTTGTAGCCGTTGCCGGAGTTGTACAGCAGGTAGACGGTGCCGGCCGAGCCGAGCGCGGCCGAGTCGATCACTTTGTAGCCGCTGCCGCACACTTCCTGGGGCGTGTACGGGTTGGTGGCGCCGCCGCACGTGTTGTTCGAGGTCACGGCGGCGCTCGGGTAGCCGAAGGTGACGCCGTTGAAGACGGCCCTGCGGATGTTGCCCGGGTAGCCGCTGCCCTCGCGGACCTCGTAGTGCAGGTGCGGGCTGATGTTGTTGCCGGGCTTGCTGGTGTTGCCGACCGTGCCGATCTTCTGGCCCTGCGAGACCTTGGCGCCGGCGGACACCGATCGGGAGTTCAGGTGGGCGTAGTACGACGTCCAGCCGCCTCCATGGTCGATCTTGACCAGGTTGCCGTAGCCGTTCGTGGAGCCCTGGTGGGCGGAGATGACCACGGTGCCGGCCGCGGCGGCGACCACGGTGTCGCCGAGGTCCGCGCCGGCCGTGCTGCCCCGGTTGAAGTCGATCTCGTACGACCTGTGGGCGCTGCTCGCGCTGGAGTTGCCGCTCCACCGCTGCCCGCAGGGGAACGGGAGCTGGAAGTTCGGCGCGGCCAGGGTGGACACCTCCGGGACCTCCACCTGGTTCGGCGGGTCGTTCGGGTCCTGCCTGGAGGAGGGCGCCGGCGTGGGAGCGGGGGTCGGTGCGGCCTGGGCCGCTGTCACGCCCGTGGCGAGGCTGAAGAGCAGGGCGAACCCGGCCGTAAGCACCCCTCTGAGTCTCATGCGGATACCTTTCTGCGGACGCCGGAGGGTGTGCTCCGCTGCCGTCGCCGCGAACTGTCCGTCGGATCTTCCGAAGCGCTCGTGCTGGGGCCAACATTGCGATTCCGGCATACAAAGAACATCCAAAATCGGTATAAAGGCCCTCCAGCTTGAACGCCCCACCCAACGGGCGCCGCGGGCGGCGTCCAGCGAGGAGAACGCGCGGTCATGGTGGTTGATCAGCCCGTATTCGGCGTGCTCGGCCCGCTGCGGATCGATGTTCCTGAGGGGCCGCTGCGCATCGCGGGCGGGAAGCCGAAGCTCCTGCTCGCCTCACTTCTTCTGGACGCCAACCAGGTGGTCGGCTCGGACGTGCTGGCCGAGGTGCTGTGGCCGCGGGCGCGGCCATCGTCGGCCGTGGCCAACCTGCGCACGTACGTCAGCTCGCTGCGCTCGGCGGGCGTGCGGATCGCGACCCGCGGCTCGGGCTACGTGATCGAGGTCGGCGCGGACCGGCTGGACGCCCTGCGCTTCGAGGAGCTGGTGGGCAGGGCTCGGGCGGCGGGCCGTACCGGGGAGGCGGCGGAGCACCTGCGCGCGGCGCTGGCGCTGTGGCGCGGCACCCCGCTCGCGGACCTGCCCGCCAGCCCCGCCTGGGACGGGCGGCTGCGCGTGCTCGCGCAGGCCCGGCTGGCCGCCGCCGAGGAGCTGGCCGAGACGATGCTGGCGCGCGGCGAGCACGCCGCCGCGATCGACGGCCTGCGCGAGCTGATCGGCGAGCACCCCTACCGGGAGGATCTGTGGCAGCGGCTCATCCTCGCCCTGCACCACAGCGGCCGGCGGGCCGAGGCGCTGCACGCCTACACCGCGGTCAGGCGGCAGCTCGTGGACGAGCTGGGCGTCGAGCCCGGCCAGGAACTGCGCGACGTGCACGCCCGCGTGCTGGCCGGGGACCCGCCCCCGGCGCCCCACCAGGCCCCTGCCGCCGCGCCGCACCAGCTGCCCGCCGACGTGCCGGACTTCACCGGCAGGGCGCACGAGGTGGCGGACCTGACGCGGGCGCTGTCGGCCGGGCGGCGGCCGGTGGACGGCCCGCCGGCGATCGCGGTGGTGACGGGGCCGCCCGGGGTGGGCAAGTCGGCGCTGGCCGTGCACTGCGCGCACGCCCTGCGCGCCGCCTACCCGGCCGGGCAGCTCTACCTGTGCCTGGGCGGCACCGACGCGGACCCGGCCGACCCGCTCGACCTGCTGGCCGAGGCGCTGCGGGCGCTCGGCGTCGCCGAGCCGGCCCTGCCGCCCACGCTGCGCGAACGAGCCTCGCTCTACCGCTCCCTGCTGTCGGAGCGGCCCATGCTGGTCCTCCTCGACGACGCCGCCGACACCGCGCAGGTACGCGCCCTGCTGCCGGGCAGCGGCTGCGCGGTGCTCGTCACCAGCCGGCGGCGCATCGCCGAGCTGCCGGGCGCCCTGCAGCTGGAGCTGGACGTGCTGACCCCGGCGGAGGCCGAGCGGCTCCTGGGCCAGATCGCCGGGGCGAGGCGGGTGGCCGCCGAGCCCGAGGCCGCCCGCGCGATCGTGCGCTCCTGCGGCCACCTGCCGCTGGCCGTCAGGGTGGCGGGCGCGCGGCTGGCCGGGCGTCCCGGCTGGCCGCTGGGCGTGTTGCGGCAGCGGCTGGCGGACGAGGCGGGCCGCCTGGACGAGCTGCGCGCCGGCGACCTGGAGGTACGCGGCTCGGTCGAGCTCAGCTACCGCCGGCTGCCCGGCGACGTGGCCCTGGCCTTCCGCGCGCTCGGCCTGCTCGGCGCGCAGTCCGTGCCCGGCTGGGTGGCCGACGCCGTGCTCGACCGGCACCGCTCCGAGGCCGTGGTGGACGCCCTCGTGGACGCGAACCTGCTGCGCCTGGCCGGCACCGACCCCGTCGGCCAGCCCCGCTACCGCCTGCACGACCTGGTCCGCTGCGCCGCCCGCGAGAAGGCCGGCGGCGACAGCGAGCGGCATGCCCTGGTCCGGGTGCTCGGCGGCTGGCTGACGGCCGCCGAGCACGCGAGCGCGCGGCTGCCGACGACCCTGTTCGGGCTGACGTCGGAGCGGGCGCCCCGCTGGAGCCTGGAGCGGGACACCCTGGACCGCCTGACCGCCGAACCGCTGCCGTGGTTCGAGGCCGAGCGGGAGTCCCTCGTCTCGGCGGTACGGCTGGCGGCCGGCGCGGGCCTGGCCCAGTCGGCGTGGGGGCTGGCCGCGACCCTGGTGCCGTACTTCGACCTGCACTGCCGGCTGGAGGAGTGGCAGGACACGCACCGGGTCGCGCTCGACGCGGCCCGCGCGGCCGGCGACCGCCAGGGCGAGGCCGCCATGCTGCGCGGCCTGGCCCAGGTCTGCCTCTACCAGGACCGCTACGCCGAGGCGGGCGAGATGTTCCGGCGGGCGCGCGTGCTTTTCCGCGAGCTGGGCGACCCCCGCGGCGAGGCCATCTCGATCTGCGGGCTGGCCGCGGTCGACCAGTTCTCCTACCGGCATCTCGCGGCGCTCGGCTCCTTCCGGCACGCGCTGGCCATGTTCCTGGCCATCGGCGACAGGAGCGGCGAGGCGTACGTGCGGCAGGCGATCGGGCGGGTGCACCTGTCGCTGCGCGACCCGCGCCAGGCCGCCCGGTGGCTCGGCGACGCGCTGCGGCTGGCCGGGGAGCTCGGCGACGCCCACCGCGAGGCGTGCGTGTCGACGCAGCTCGGCCGCCTGTACGACCTGGTCGCCGAGTCCGACAGGGCCATGCGCTGTCAGGGGCACGCGCTGGACATCTTCGAGTCGCTCGGGGACCGGCACTGCGGCGCGTACGCGATGCGGAACCTGGGCGGGCTCCAGGTCGCGAGAGGCGACCGGTCCGACGGCTCCGACCAGCTCAAACGCTCACTGGAGATCTTCCGGCAGCTCGGGGACCGCAGCGGCGAGGCCGACACGTACCAGACGCTGGGCGAACTGTACCGCTCGTCCGGGCGCTCGGCGCTGGCCAGGCACTACCTGCACCAGGCGCGCACCTTGCGCAAGGAGCTCACGCAGACCGGCGTCAAATGAGAGGCCGGCGTCAGGTGAGCCAGCGGGCCGTGGGCCAGCTCTCCATGCGCCAGGCGCTGTCCCAGAACATCCACTCGTACTCGGTGGCCCGGCAGAACGCCTCCTCCATCGCCTGCCGCGTGCCCGGGTCGGCGAGCTCGGCCAGGCGGTCCACCACCGCCTTGGCCTGCTCCACCGAGGCCGCGAAGCCCGGGTCGGCGTAGGTGGAGATCCACGTGCGGTACGGGTGATCGGCGGCGCCGGACGTGCGGGCGAGCAGCGCCGTGCCGACGTCCTGGTAGACCCAGAAGCACGGCAGCACGGCGGCGGCCAGCACGGGCAGCGGCGCCGACAGCGCCGCCGCCTGCAGATAGGACGAGTAGGCCAGGCAGGTCGGCGAGGTGGCGATCTGCCCGGTCTGCTCGGCCGTCAGCCCGAACTCGCCGAGGTAGCCGGCGTGCAGGCCGCGCTCGACGACCAGCGCCGTGTGCGCGCTCTGGGCGAAGAACGCGGCGTCGGCCGGGTCGGTGGCGCGGGCCGACGCGGTCGCCAGCACCTTGGCGTAGGCCACCAGATAGCGGCCGTCCTGCACCAGGTAGAACGCGAAGCGGTCGCGGTCGAGGGTGCCCTCGCCGAGCGCGGCGTTGAACGGGTGGGTGTGGATCGCGTCGAGCAGCGCGGCCGTGCGCGCCCAGGTCTTCTCACAGAAGGTCACCGGCTGACGTCCCTTCGCTAGTGCGAACTAGAGCAGGTTCGACGGGTGTGATCTCAGCCCGGCCCTCCGGGCACCCCGCGTCGTGATCCACCGTAGCACCGGGGTTTCCGGCCGCCGCACCGGCCCGGCCGGCGGTGAAAGTTTCAGCGCCGACGTGCGCGGACGCCCGGCCGGCGGGCGGCGCGCTGGTGCTCGTGGCGGGCCGTGCCTATCGTCGGGGTGCCATGTCACGTGTCCTCACCCTCCTGGCCGGGCTGTGCCTGGCACTCGCGCTGTCACCCGCCTCCGTGGCGGGCACCGCGGCCGCCGCCGCGACACCGGCCGCACCCCTCACCGCACCCCTCACCGCACCCCTCACCGCACCCCTCACCGCGCCCCTCACCGCGCCCCTCAGCGAGGCCGCCGGATCCGCGACGCGGACCGCGCCCGTCACCGTGCCGGTCGGCGCGCCCTTCACCGACACCTCCGGCAACGCACTGCACGCCCACGGCGGCGGCGTGATCAAGGTCGGCTCGTACTACTACTGGTTCGGCGAGAACCGCAACGCCGACGGCACCTTCCGCTACGTCTCCGCCTACCGCTCGGCCGACCTGCGCACCTGGGAGTTCCGCAACCACGTGCTCACCCAGTCCAGCGCCGCCGAGCTGCAGGTGGCCAACATCGAGCGCCCGAAGGTCATCTACAACGCCGCCACCGGCCGGTTCGTCATGTGGATGCACAAGGAGAACGGCCGCGACTACGGTGAGGCCCGGGCGGCCGTGGCGGTCTCGGACACGGTGGACGGCTCCTACACCTACCTGCGCAGCTTCCGCCCGCTCGGCCACATGTCGCGCGACATCACCGCGTTCGTCGACAGCGACGGCACCGGCTACATGATCTCGGCCGCGAACGAGAACTACGACCTGCACGTCTACCGGCTGACCTCCGACTACACCGACGTGTCCGCACTGGTGCGCATGTGGGCCGGCGACCACCGGGAGGCGCCGGCGATGTTCAAGCGCGACGGCGTGTACTTCCTGCTGACCTCCGCCGCCACCGGCTGGCAGCCCAACCAGGCCCGCTACGCCACCGCCACCAGCATCACCGGCACGTGGAGCGCCTGGCAGAACGCGGGCGACTCCCTCACGTTCGGCTCGCAGCCGGCGTACGTGCTGCCGGTGCAGGGCACCTCCGGCACGTCGTACCTGTATCTGGGCGACCGGTGGGCGGGCGCGTGGGGCGGCCCGGTCAACGACTCGCGCTACGTGTGGCTGCCGATCCAGTTCCCCAGCCGTACCTCTATGAGCCTGTCCTACGCGCGGGAACTCGCCATCGACGCCGCCGCCGGCACGATCACCCCCGTCGGGACGGGCTTCGACCGGCTGACGGTGCGCCACTCGGGCAAGTGCGCCGACGTGCGCAACGCGTCCACCGCCAACGCGGCGGCCGTCATCCAGTACGCCTGCAACGGCGGCACGAACCAGCAGTGGCGCATCCAGTCGGTCAGCGGCGGCTACGTGCAGGTCGTGGCCCGCCACTCCGGCAAGTGCCTGGACATCGACGGCGTCTCCACCGCCGACGGGGCCGCCGTCCAGCAGTACACGTGCGGCTCCGGCGCCAACCAGCAGTGGGCGCTCCAGGACGCCGGCGGCGGCTACCTGCGGCTGGTGGCCCGGCATTCGGGCAAGTGCCTCGACCTGCCCTCCTCCTCGCAGGCCGACAACGTGCAGTTCAAGCAGTATCCGTGCAACGGCGGCCAGAACCAGCAGTTCGCCCGTGCCCCGCTCTGACACCGTCCGGGTGGAAATCGCCTCGCGGGAACGGCGGGCGCTTGACAACATTCGTTAACCGTGTCGGAACCTCTCGAGGTCGCGTGCGACGAGTCCGGCGCGGAGGGCGAGAAGCTGGTCGGCGGCAACACCGACGTGTTCGCGCACGCCAGCGTCCGCATGTCCCCCGAGGCCGCCGGCGACTGCATCCGGGAGCTGCGCGAGCGGGCCCCCACCCCGGCCGACGAGTTCAAGGCGGGCCACATCCTGCGCGAGAAGCACCGCGCTGCCCTGCGGTGGCTGCTGAGCCCGGACGGGCCGGTCCTCGGCCACGTGCACGTGTTCCTGACCGACAAGACCTTCCATGTCGTCGGCAAGGTCGTCGAACTGCTCGGCGCCCCCGACGCCGGCGGCCTGGCCGTGGCGCTCTACGACGAGGGACGGCGGGCGTTCGAGCCCGCGCGGTGGGCGGCCTTTCTCGACGCGTTCAACTACCTGCTGCGCGCCAAGAACGGCCAGGGCGTCACCACCTCGGTCGAGGAGAGCTTCCGCCTGGTCGACGGCCTGCGGGGCGCCGGCGGACCGGCCGGCGAGATCATGGACCTGCTGTGGCGGGCCAGGCCGCGCTTCGAGTCGTTCAGGGAGCGGCTGCTGGCCGACCCGCACGTGCTGCCCGCGCTCGACCCGCTCATCCCGGCCATCGTCAGGGCGGTCGCCTACTGGGGTGAGGACGGCCGTCCGGTGCAGGTCGTGCACGACCGGCAGACCACGCTGACCGACGAGCGGGTCGCCCACCTGCACCTGGTCGCCGCCGGGCTGGCCGGGCTGCGGCTGGTCGAGGCGCGCCTGGACGCCAGGGTCCAGGTGGCCGACGTCGTGGCCGGCGCCGCCCGCAAGATCGCCTCGGACGAGCTCAACGGCCGGGGCGACCCGAAGCTGGCGGCGCTGCTGCGGCCGTACGTGGACGCGTACTCGATCTGGGGCGACGCACGAAGCCGGACACTGCTCGCGCACCACACCAAGCACGGGTAAATACCCCACCCCCGCCTCAATCGCCACAAATCGTGACGATAGAGTGACGTACTGTGAACGAATCGAAGCGTGTGGAAATCACCTGGCCCAGCCTCGGCATCACCGTGACCGCAGAACTCGACCAGCGCAACAGCGCCCTGGCCCAGTGCCTATGGGACGCGCTGCCGTACCAGAGCCTGCAAGGACACGCCCTGGTCGCCGGCTATCACCTCTACCACGTCGCCCCGGTCCATTCGCTGCTGCACACACCGGCGCAATACCGGGTGGACCGGCGCACCGTGCCCGACGGCACCATCTTCTGCTCGCGGCTGCAGCACCTCGGCATCAAGTACGGCGAGCTGACCGAACCCATGACCGCCACCCCGGTCGGCCAGGTCGTCCCCGACGACCTCGACGCCCTGATCCAGGCCGGCCGCGACGTCTGGGACTCCGTCTACACCACCAAACAGCCCGTCATCGCCGAGGTGCGCCGCGCCGGCGAGGCCGGCGGCCACCAGCTGCCACGCCTGCCCATCGGCGACCCGCAACTCAACGAGCTCGTCAAGGAGGTCCATGCCGAGACCGAGCGCATCTGGCTCGACCCGCCGCGCGAGCTGCTCGACCTGCACGCCGGGCGCATCCCGTCCGGAGCCGGCAGCTACGAGACGGTCCTGACCACCCTGCTGTTCGTCAACGGCGAGACCCGGCCGCTCGGCTACAGCTGCTACGGCGGCCTCGTCCGCGCCGCCCTCGACGGCATGCCCATGCCGTGGCTGCGCCAGATGACCCGCCAGCTGGCCCACACGCCCGCCGAATTCCTCGGCTACTGCGGCCTGGACACGCTGTGGGACTTCACCCAGCGCCTCCTGGACGGCCTCGAACGCCTCGACAGCCACCAGGACTTCATCGCGGTCATGGCCCACATGGCCCTCTACTGCAACTGCCTCGGCGGCTGGAACCTGCACCTGTTCCCGTGGCAGGCCGGCGAGCACCTGCACCGAGAGGCGACGCCGGCATGACCGGCCCGCGACCGGGCAGCCGGGTGGTGGTCGTCGGCGGCGGCGTGATCGGCCTGTCGATCGCCTACCACCTGGCCGAGGCCGGGGTCGACACCACGCTCCTGGAGCGGGGCACGCTCGGCTCCGGCGCCTCGCGCGCCACCGCCGATGTGGTCCGCTCCTACTTCGCCGGCAACCCGGTCAGCTCCGCCCTGGCCGTACGCAGCCTGGACGCGTACCACGCCTTCCCGAGCAGGCCCGGGACCGAGCTGCCGCTGCGGCAGGTCGGCTACCTCGTGCTGTTCACCGAGCAGGAACAGGTGGAGGCGTTCGAGGCCGACCTGCCCGCCCAGCGCGCCGCCGGCGTCGACGTCGCCCTGATCAGCGCCGAGGAGGCCCGCGAGCACAACCCGCTCATCGGCGACGCCCCGCTGCGCGGCGCCGCCTACTCGCCGCAGGCCTACATCTCCGACACCACCGCCATCGTCACCGCGTACGCGCGGGCGGCCGAAAAGGCGGGCGCGTTCCTGCGTACCGGCTGCCCGGTCACCGCCATCGACACCCGCGCCGGGCGCGTGCTGACCGACGACGGCGACATCGGCGCCGACGCCATCATCTGCGCCGCCGGCGCCTGGTCGTCCTCGCTCGTCCGCAGCGCCGGCGTCGACCTGCCGCTCACCGAGCCGATCGAGCAGGAACTGCTCACCACCGACCCGCTCCCGCCCGGCACGCCCGACGTCCCGGTCACCCTGCACGCCGCCAGCGGCCTGCTCATCCGGCTGCGCGGCGACCGGCTGCTGATCGGCATGGGCTACCCGGGCCCCGACCGCGAGGCCTGGCGGCGGCAGGTCGCCGAACGGCTCGCGGCCACGTACCCGAGCCTGGCCGGGCTCGCCCTGCACACGGCCGTCACCGGCCTGCGCGACGCCAGCCCCGACAAGACGGCCTTCATCGGCCACCAGCCGGGACCACCGGCCTTCCTGTACGCGACCGGCTTCTCCGGGCACGGCCTGTGCAACGCGCCCGCCGCGGGCGAGCTGGTCCGCGACCTGTACCTCGACCGGGACCCCGGCTTCGACGTGACCGCGCTGGCGATGAGCCCGCGACGGGCGGGATGACCACGACAGACGGGAGCACTCATGAGCCACGACAGCCGCCTCGACCAGGACTCCGCCGGACAGGACGCGCCTCCCGCCCAGGATGGCCTGGACGCGTCGGAGGACACCCTCGTCCAGGACGCCCTGGACGACCCGCCGGCGGGCGACCGGACGCCCAGGGAGGACGCGGGCACGCGGTTCGTGCTCGACCCGGCCACCCCGAGCCTGCACGCCGACAACGAACGGCTGCGCGCGGCCGGCCCGCTCGTCCCCGTGACCGCCGAAGGCGTGCCCTCCTGGGCCGCCACCCGCTACGACACGCTGCTGACCGTCCTGACCCACCCCGACCTGTCCAGGGAGATCCGCCACTGGGCGGCCCGCCACGAGTCACCGCCCGGCACGGCCATCGACCGCATCGTCACCGACACCTCCATGCTCAACGCCGAAGGCGAGGAGCACCGCAGGCTGCGCACCGCGGTCGCCGGCGCGTTCACCGCGCGCCGCCTGCGACAGCTGCGCCCCAAGGTGGAGGCGCTCACCGGCAGGCTCATCGACGCCCTCGCCGCGATGCCGCCCGACCAGCCCGTGGACCTGCGCAAGGAGTACGCCTACCCGCTGCCCCGCGAGGTCATCTCCGAGCTGATCGGCATCCCGGCCGCCCACCAGGAGCGGCTGCACGAGCTGTCCGACTCCGTCGCCCAGGTGGACGGCAGCCTCGACGACACGCCCGACCTGCGCAGGACCCTGCACGAGTTCCTCGACCAGATCATCGAGGAACGCCGTGACACGCCCGGCGAGGACCTCATCACCGACCTGTTCAAACTGCGCGAGAAGGACGGCGGCCGGCTGTCCACCGACGAGCTGTTCGCCACGATCGAGCTGCTGTTCATCGCCGGGCACGTCACCACCGTCAACCTCATCACCAACGCCATCGGCGCCCTGATCCACCGGCCCGACCAGCTCGACCTGCTGCGCTCCGGCCGCTGCCCGTACGACGCGGCCGTCGAGGAGACCCTGCGCTGGGACTCCCCGATCGCCTACTTCCCGATGCGCTACGCCGTGCGCGACGTCGAGATCGACGGCGTGCCGCTGGCGACCGGCGAGCCGGTGCTGGCCTGCTTCGCCTCGGCCGGGCGCGACCCCGGCCACTACGGCGACGACGCCCACCTCTTCGACATCGGCAGGCCACCGGGCACCCACCTGTCGTTCGGGCACGGACCGCACTTCTGCCTCGGCGCGCCGCTGGCCAGGATGGAGGCCGAGATCGCGCTGACCGCGCTGTTCGGCGCCTTCCCGGAGATCGCGCCGGCCGCGCGGCCCGAGGACCTGGCGCCGCTCGACACGCTGCTCGGCAACAGCACCCGCACCATGCCGGTCCTGCTCGGCCCGCGCGCCCGCTGACCCGCCTCAAGCGCCACACGCACCGCGCCATACCGGCCGCGCGCCCACTGACCTGCCGCGTGCCGGCCCGCGCCTCGCCACGGGCGCGAGCCGGCGGCCGCGCGCTCGTGACCCCGGCTACGCACACGGCCCCGCCGCGTTCTACGCTCCATGACGACGATTGGAGCCAACGCCGTGCCACAGCCCCACCTCCCCCCGGCCACCGCGCCCCTGCGCCTGACCACCGCCGTCCGCCCGTACGACTGGGGCTCGGTCACGGCGCTGCCGGAGCTGTTCGGCACCGAGCCCACCGGCCGGCCCCAGGCCGAGCTCTGGATGGGCGCCCACCCCGGCGACCCCTCCACCGTCGACGGCACCCCGCTCACCGAGCTCATCGCCCACGACCCCGGCGCCACCCTCGGCGGGCCCACCGCCGGCCGCTTCGGCCCCGCCCTCCCCTACCTGCTCAAGATCCTCGCCATCGAACGCCCGCTCTCCCTCCAGGTCCACCCCACCACCGCGCAGGCCCGGGCCGGGTTCGCCGACGAGAACGCCCGCGGGATCCCGATCGACGCGCCGGTCCGCACGTACAAGGACGCCTCGCACAAACCCGAGATGGTCTGCGCCCTCACCCCCTTCCACGGCCTGTGCGGCTTCCGCGACCCCGCCGACACCGCCGGCCTCCTCGACCGCCTCGCCGTGCCGGACCTGCGCCCCTGGACCGCCCTGCTCAGGGCGGGCGACCTGCGGGCCGTGTTCGGGCAGATGCTCGACGGCGCCCACCGGCCGCTGCGCGCCCAGGTCGAGCAGGCGCTGCTCGCCCGCGACGGCGACCCCGAGCTGGCCGCCTACCGCGACATCGCCCGCGCCTGCCCCGGCGACCCAGGCGTCACCGCCGCGCTCCTGCTCCACCACGTGAGCCTGCGTCCCGGCCAGGCCCTCTACCTCGGCGCCGGAGTCCCCCACGCCTACCTCGGCGGCATCGGCGTCGAGATCATGGCCAACTCCGACAACGTGCTGCGCTGCGGGCTCACCACCAAGCACGTCGACGTGCCCGAGCTCATGCGCGTCGTCGACTTCACGCCCGCTCCGCCGCACCTGATCCGGCCGGAGGAGGACGCGCGGGGCGAGCACCGCTACCGGCCGCCCGTCCCCGAGTTCGCCCTCACCCGGTACGACCTGGACACGCCGCACTCCCTGGCCGGAGGCGCGCCGCGGATCGTCGTCTGCGTCGACGGCGAGGCCCGCCTGGGCGACCTGGCCCTGCGGCCCGGCGAGTCCGCGTTCGTCCCCGCCGCCGTTTCCTCGGTGCGGCTTTCCGGGAAGGGCACGGCGTACGGCGCCTCGCCGGGCGCCTTTACAATGTAGATCTGCAGGAATGGTTCGGCCCAGGGTTGAATGTCGCGTTCCTAGGGTTCTGGGACATGAACACCGTGACCGCTGAATCCCATGTGACCATCCAGCCGAGCATCCTCTACTTCGGGACGCCCGTCGTCCTGCTCTCGACGGAGAATCCCGACGGGACCTTCAACCTCGCCCCGATGTCGTCCGCCTGGGCGCTGGGCAACGTGATCGTGCTCGGGCTGGGCGCCGACGGGCAGAGCGCGCAGAACCTCATGAGCCGCCCCGACGTCGCCATCAACCTGCCCGCGCCCCACCAGTGGGAGGCGGTCGAGCGCCTGGCGCCCCTCACCGGCCGGCACCCGGTGCCGGCCAGCAAGCCCGCGGGCTGCCATTACGAGCCCGACAAGTTCGGCGCGGCCGGGCTGCGGCCCGAGCCCTCGGAGGCGGTACGGCCGCCGCGCGTGGCCGAGTGCCCGATCCAGTTCGAGGCGCGGGCGGAACGGGTGACGCTCGACGTGTCGGGGTCGTTCGTCATCGCCGAGGCCGTCGTGGAGCGGGTGCACGCGGACCCCCGCATCGTCGTGCCCGGCACGCAGTACGTGGATCCGGGGGCGTGGAGCCCGCTCATCTACAACTTCCGCCACTACTTCGGCCTCGGCGCGGAGCTCGGCCACTCCTACCGCAGCCAGACCCCCCGCTGACGCGTCCGCGGCCCGCCACGCGCGGGAGCCGCCGCCCCGTTCGCGCCTACGCGGCGGCGGCGCGGGCGGCGACGGCGCGGCGGGTCTCCTCGGCGATCAGGTCGGCGTTGATCGCCGCCCCCGCCCGCACGCCCGCCGCCGCGGACCCGATGACCTGCTCCACCAGGCTCGTCACGTTCCCGGCCACCCACACCCCGGGCACGCTCGTGGCGCCCGACGGGTCGGCCGGCACCCGGGTGCCGATCACGTGGCCGCCCATCTCCACGTCCTCGGTCTCCACCCCGAGCCCGGCGAGCAGGCCGCCGCGGGCGGTGAGGCGGGTGCCCACGGCGAGCGCCCGGCACGGCACCACGTGCCCGTCGGCCAGGCGCACCCCGGAGAGCCGCCCGCCCGCCGTCTCCAGGCCCGTCACCTTCTCCGCCACCACGGTGACGCCCCTGGCGGCGAGCTGCTCGCGCTGGTCGGCGTCGAGCTCGGGCGCGGTGTGCAGGAAGAGCGTCACGCCCTCGCTCCACTGCCGCCACAGCAGCGCCTGGTGCACGGAGAGCGGACCCGTGCCCAGGACCCCGATGGCCTGGTCGCGCACCTCCCAGCCGTGGCAGTACGGGCAGTGCAGCACGTCCTTGCCCCACAGCTCGGCCAGGCCCGGCACGTCCGGCAGCTCGTCCACCAGTCCGGTGGTGACCAGCAGCCGCGCCGCACGCACCTCGGACCCGTCGTCCAGCACGACCCGGAACCCGCCGTCCTCCAGCCGCTCGGCGGTCTCGACGGTGCCCGTCACGACCTCTCCGCCGTACCCGGCCACCTCCTCGCGGCCGGCGGCCAGCAGCTCCAGCGGCGACAGGCCCTCGCGGCCCAGGTACGTGTGCACGCCCTCGGCGGGCGCGTTGCGCGGCCGCCCCGCGTCCACGACCAGCACCCTGCGCCGTGCCCGGCCCAGCGTGAGCGCCCCGCTCAGCCCGGCGGCCCCGCCCCCGACGATCACCACGTCGTACATCGTGTCCATCGCGCGTCTCCTCTCGTTCGTCGCGACGGCGCCACTGTCGGCGACCGGGTGACCGGTTGACAAATCCCGTTGCCGGAATGGCAAGGTGGACGGCATGGACCTCGACGACGTTCTGCAGTCCGTGGGGCCCCGGCTGCGGGCGCTGCGCCAGGAGCGCGGGGCGACGCTGGCACAGCTGTCCGGCAGCACCGGCATCTCCGTCAGCACGCTGTCGCGCCTGGAGTCCGGGCAGCGCAAGCCCACCCTGGAGCTGCTGCTGTTGCTGGCCAGAGCCCATCAGGTGCAGCTCGACGAGCTGGTCGACGCCCCCGTGACCGGCGATCCCCGCGTGCACATGAAGCCGTTCAAACGCCATGGCACGACGTTCGTCCCGCTGAGCCGGCGGCCCGGCGGGATGCGGGCGTACAAGCAGATCTACCCGCCGAACTGGCCGGGCTTCGAGCCGGAGCAGCGCACCCACGAGGGCTACGAGTGGCTGTACGTGCTGGCCGGGCGGCTGCGGCTGCTCCTGGGGACGCACGAGGTGGTGCTCGCGCAGGGCGAGGTGGCGGAGTTCGACACGCGGACGCCGCACGCGTTCACCAACCCGAGCCCGGAGCCGACGGAGGTGCTGGCACTGTTCGGGCCGCAGGGAGAGCGCCTGCACGTCCGCGCCCGCCCGGCCCGTCCCTGACCCTCGCTCCCCCGGCCGCCGCCTTTCCGGGGGATCGATACCGAAATCGTATGGCTGGGCATCGGGCGGATCAGCGGATGCGCAGGTCAGGGCCTCCCGCCGGTGACGGCCCGGCCGGGCGTGCCGTCTAGGGTGAGGGAGACGGACGCGCCTGCCCGGCTCGACGGGGCGGGCAGGCGCTCGATGGACGGGGTGCGGGCGCGGGGCGTCCCCGGCCGGGCGGGCGGTGCTGGAGCCGCCCACCCCGCCGCGGGCGCCTCGCCGGCCCGGCCGGCACCGCGAGAGCGTGCCACGACCGAGCGGCCGCCGGCTGCGGGTCTCAGGGGCCGGAGGGCGGGTCCGTGTTCGTCCCGAAGCCGTCGAGCTCCTCGCGTTCCTCCGGGGCGCGCAGCTCCTGGAAGACCGTGATGTGCAGCCCGGCGGGCGCGTCCAGCCGGGCGTTGAGCGATTCCCAGGGCGTGACGGTGGGCGGCGCCACCTCCGTCGCACCCGCCGCCGCCAGCCGCTCGGTCGTGGCGCGGGCGTCGTCCACCTCGAACGCCACCCGGAACTTCGGCGCCACCTGGCGCCCCACCTCGACCTCGTCGATCATCTTCTTCTGCGCCGGGTTCGCGATCTCCAGCGTGGCCCGCCCGGCGTCCAGGATCGCCACCCGCGCGCCGTCCCCGCCGGAGAAGGCGGCCTCCTCGGGCAGGCCCAGCACGTCGCGGTAGAACGCCACCGCGGCCTCGTAGTCCTCCGCCTCCACCACCAGCCGGAGCTGGCGGACCGGGCGGCCCTCGGCAGCTTCGCTCATCGGATCAGCTCAACCCCTCCCGTATCTATCCTCGGCCCGCCAGAAGTACCAGAACCCGAAGATCAGCGCGAACACCGCCCAGAACACGCAGGCCACCCATACCGTCCGCGGCAGGTCGTGGCTGCCGATGAGCAGGTCGCGCATCCATTCGATGAAGGCCGCGCCGGGGTTCAGGTACATCACCGTGGCCACCCATTCGGGCAGGCCCGCGCTGACGACGACCTTGTCGTGGATGGCGAAGAACACCCCGGACGCGTACAGCCACGTCCGCATGATGAACGGCAGCAGCTGGTTCAGGTCGCGCACCGAGGCGCCCAGCCTGGCCATCACCAGCCCGGCACCGACGTTGAACGACGTCTGCAACAGCAGCACGACCGGCACCATCAGCCAGGACCACGTCGGCAACTCCCCGGTGAGCATCACGATCAGCACCAGCACCGCCATGGAGACGCCGAGCTGCTGCAACTCCTGGAGCGTGTACGCCAGCGGCAGCGAGGCCCGCGGGAAGTGCAGGGCGCGGATCAGCGACAGGTTCCCGGAGATCGACTTGGCGCCGGAGGTGACCACCCGCTGCGTGTAGGTGAACACGAACATCCCCGTCAGCAGGAACGCCGGGTAGTTGTCGATGTGCCGGCTGCCGCCCAGGATGAGGCCGAACATGACGTAGTAGATGGCCGCGTTCAGCAGCGGGGTGACGACCTGCCACAGCTGGCCCAGCGCCGAGCCCGAATATCTGGAGACGTTGCGCGAGGTCGCGTACGTCAGGATGAAGTGCCGCCGCTCCCACAGCTGCCGCAGGTAGACGCCCGGCCTGGGCCGCGCGATGGCGGGTCGCAGGCCGTATTTCCTGGCGAGCTCGGCCAGTGACCCGCTCTCCGGCGGGGCCTCCTCCAGTTCGCTCATGAGCACCTCCGCCCGCACCGATGCTAACCGCTCGAGGGGCGGCATCCCAGGGACCACGCGCGGGCCCGCCTATCCGGCGGGCGGCTCCTCCAGGTGGGTGCTGACCGAGTCGCGGACGACGATGTGGGTGCCGAGCATCACGTGCCGCGAGACGCCGGGCGTCCCGCTCTCCAGCGCGAGGCGTACGGCGGTGCGGCCGAGCTCCTCGTGCGGCACGTGCACGGTGGTGAGATCGATGTCGGCGGCCGGAGGCAGATCGTCGAACCCGGCCAGCGAGACGTCGGCCGGGATGCGCAGCCCGCGCTCGCGCAGCGCCTGGCGCGCCCCGGCGGCGATCTGGTCGTTGACGGCGAAGACGGCGGTGAAGTCGCGCGGGCCGTCGGCCAGGCGCTCGCGCATCATGCGGTAGCCCTCGTCGCGTTCCATCGTGCCCTCGACCTCCAGGGCCGGGTCGTGGGGGACGCGGTGGGCGGCCAGCGCCTGCCGGTAGCCGGCGATGCGGCTCTCGGGGGTGGTGTAGCCGTCGCGGCGGCCCAGGAACAGGATGCGTCGGTGGCCGGCCGAGAGCAGGTGGCTGGTGATGGCGTGGGCGCCGCCAACGTTGTCGTACTGGACCACGATGGCCGGCACGTCGTCGCCGAGCGGCGGCCGGCCGCAGAGCACGAGCTGGGAGCCGGCCAGGGCGAGCGCGCGGGCGTAGCCGGCCATGCGTTCGCGGTAGGCGCCGTCGGCGACGATGTTGCCGACCAGGATGACGGCTTCGGCGTGCTCCTCGCGCATGAGCTGGACCGTGGCCAGTTCCCGCTCGGGGTCGCCGCCGGTGGTGCCGACGATGCACAGCCGGCCCTCGCGGACGGCCTGGTCCTGCACGCCCTGGGCGACGTGGGCGTAGTGCGGGGAGACGACGGAGTTGACGACGATCGCCACGCTCTTGGGCCGCACGCCCGCCAGCCCTCGGGCGTGCGCGTTGGCCACGTAGTCGAGCTCCCGCACCGCCCGCATGACCTTGCTGCGCGTGGCGGGCGCGCTCGGGTAGGAGCCGGACAGGATGCGCGAGACGGTGGCGACCGAGACCCCGGCACGCCTGGCCACGTCACGGATGGTCGAGGGGCGAGGGCGGTCGTCCTCGGGCGTGGCCCGTCGCGGCATCCGACCTCCTTGATCTCCCCGTGACGGCATGTAACCGCTTGATCGGATGATGGCGCAGGGGCTCCCGCGCGTCAACTCCGGTCCCGGAGGGAGGCCTGATGATGGTCGTGTAAACGCTTGAACCCGTGTCGGCCGAACGGCGAGGGTGCCGGGGCGGAGGTGCGGTGCGCCCGCTGCGTCCTCGCTGCGTCCTCGGTGCGTCCTCGGTGCGTCCTCGGTGCGTCCTCGGTGCGTCCTCGGTGCGTCCTCGGTGCGCCGATCCTCCGATCAGCCGGTCACGCCGGTCACCGCGAAGCGTTCGACGGCCGCCACATGGCCGCCGGTCGAGGCCACGATCGTCAGCGTCCGGCCCGGCGCCGCCGTGAACGAGACCCGGGCCGACCACGGCGAGTCCTGCCCGCCGGCGCTCACGCAGCAGGTCTCCCCCACCGGCTCCGGCGAGCCCGGCTGCCGCACCTGGACCCTGACGCTCTCGTCCACGCCGGAGATCCGCCCGCCCACGGTCAGCGGGGATCTCACGGCGGAGCCGTAGCGGGGCCTGGTCAAGGAGAACGAGGTGTCGTCCGTGCCGACCACCTCCCAGGGCGCGTCCCCGCCCGAGCCGTACCTGACCAGATGGACGACGGCCGCCACCAGCGGGCGCGGCCCCTCCTCGGAGCGGAAGCCGACGTGCACGCGGGCGTGCGCCCCCCGCTCGACGGTCTTCACGGCCTGGTCGATCTCGGTGAAGCCGAGGTGGTCCCGGGTGAAGGCGAGCGCGGTGCGGCGGGCGTCGAGGTGCCACGCCTCGCGGCCGTCCTCGCGGTACGCGCGCCGCCAGGCCGCCACCTGGTCCGGTCCGGCGAACGGCCACAGCGGCTGGTAGTGGCCCGCGACCAGCCGGTCCTTCCGGGGAGGAGGCGGGGCGGGCGAGCCCGTACCGGTGGGCGGGGGTGACGTCACGGACGGGGAGCCGGTGGTGGGCGGCCCGGTGGTGGTCACCGGCGGGGAGGTGGCGGTGGGCGGCCCGGTGGCGGTCACCGGCGGGGACGTGGCACTGGCCGTGGCGTCCGGCCCGCCCGGCTCCCCGCACCCCGCGGCGGCCAGCCCGAGCACGGCCACGACCGGCAGGACGCGGCAGGCGCGTCGCCGGATGCCGTGTCGGGTGCTGTTTCGGGTGCTGTTTCGGGTGCTTTGTCCGGTGCGTCGTCGGGCGCGGGGTCTCATGCGGCACCTCCCGGCAGTCGCGATCGCATCCGCACGGTTAGGGACGTACCCCGCCCGGCCGCCTCCCCGACATGGACGCCGGCGCGGCTGTCGTCCACCGGCCCCCGACTTCGGCGGGGCGAAAGGGTCACACGCCGTGGATGCGGCGGCCCGAGACCTGCTGCGGGACGATGCGGATGTAGAGCCGGCGCTCGCCGCCCACCCACGGCGTGACCTCCGCCCCGGCCACGTCGTCCGCCTCGTCCGGCGACACGTGGTGGGCGGGCCCCTGCACCAGGACGCTCCACCCCTCGCGGTTGGTCTCGTCGATCTGGTCGATCTCGAAAGCGATCTTGATGTCGACGCCCTCCATCCCGGAGCGCAGGTCCCGGTCCATCGCGCCGCCCGCCGCCGTACGGAACACGATCGCGCCGTTGCACATCGTGTAGTTGACCGGCAGCACCGTCGGCCCGTGCGAGCCGTTGAACGCCACCCGCCCGATCCCGCCCGGCTCGATCAGGCGCAGGCACGCCTCCTGGTCCAGCACCTCCGAGGTCGGGTGGGCCATGGCGGGCCCGTGTCCCGGCGGGCGGTCCTGCCCGCCGCCGAGCAGCTCGGGCACCGTGGTCTGCAGCGCGTCGGCCAGGCGGTAGAGGGCCCCGGTGTCCGGTACGTCGGGATTCTCCTCCAGGTACTTGAGGTACCCCGGAGACATGTCCGCGTGCTCGGCGACCTGCTCGCGGGTCAGCCCGAGGCGTTCGCGGCAGTGGATGATGCGGCGTCCCAGGTCTCCGGTGCCAGTCATGATCGATTCCCCTTCGAGCTCATCGCAGGACCACGGGCACGCGCCCGTGGACGTCCACGTCCGCCAGGTCGGCGACCACGGTGCCCGCCCCGGTGCCCGCCCCCGTCCGGCGGCCGCCCCCGGCGAGGGTGACGACGAGGCCGAACCCCGGGGCGTCCGGCGGCATGCCCGCCACGATCGCCACCTCGCCCGGCTCCAGCCCGAGCCGGCGCGCGGCCTCCAGGAACATCGCGTCATGGCCCGGCCCGCCGGGCATGGTGCCGTCCTCGCCGTCCACCAGCACGTCGAACAGGTGCAGCAGGCCCGCCGACGACAGCGCCGCCCGGTCGTGCCCGCCGGTCGCCACGGCGCCCGTACGGCAGCCGCGGTGGCGCAGCTCGTGCAGCAGGGTGACCGCGGCCGGGAAGGCGGACACGCCGTGCCGGCCGATCTCCTGGGCGAACAGCGCGTCCTCGGCCAGCCACAGCCCGTACACGGTCGCCGCTCCCGGCTCGTCGCCCGGACCGCCCTCGGGCAGCGACAGGCCGCGCGAGGCCAGGAACGCGCGCACGGCGTCGAGGCGGGGCCGCCCGTCCACGTGGGCGAGGTAGTCGGCGCGGACGTCGAACGGTTCGCACCGGCCCCGCAGGTACGCGTCGAAGACGTGCTTCCACGCGGCGGCGTGCACCCGCGCGGTGTCGGTGACCACGCCGTCGGTGTCGAAGACGACCGCGCGGAGCGTGGTCAGGTCGAAGATGGCCATACGCAGGCGCTACCCAGCCACGTCACAGTCAGCCCTGCCCGCTCGCCGGCCCCGGCGGCCCCGGCCCTCCGCGCCCGGGTCACGGGCAGCCCGTCGCGCCGAAGGCGAGGAACTGGGTCACCTCGCTCTGGTCGAAGTTGTCGTCGGAGCCCATCACGAGCGTGCACTCGCCGCTCGCCAGGCGCGGCCCCCAGGCCAGGCTCTCCAGGTTCTGGACCGGCGGGCGGAAGGTGCCGAGGTCGTATACGAGCCGCTTGCGCACCGGCTGGTAGGCGACGCCTTCCGACAGGTCGTCCCTGGCCAGCACGTTGGTGGCGCCGCGCAGGTCGAACTCGTAGAGCTTGACCCGGTAGCCGACACCCTGGATCCAGGACCGCTCCAGCGCCAGGTAGCGGTGGCCGTCGATGGGGAGGATCTCCGACACGCCGCTGTCGGCGTCCCCGCCGGACGGGACGGGGGCGGCGGGCAGGGGGTCGATCGGGTAGACGTACTGGCCGCGTACGGAGCCCTGGCGGCTCCACACGGTGATCCGCGCGGGCGCGCCGCGCTCCGTCGTGGGCACCGGCCCGTCCTCGAACCTCGGCCCCTCGGTGACGGCGGTGATCGCGCGCGCGGAGACGGCCAGCCCCTCGAAACCGAAATTGCGCCGGGGGCCGCTCTCGGTGTCCGTCAATCGCAAATTCGACGGCAGGCCCATTTCCCCCACGCTATGACCCTGAATGTCCGCCAGCCGCACGCCGGAAGGGGAAACCGGAATGGCCGGATTGCGGGTGTCGGGGCGGTCACCCTCGTCACCCCAGAGCAGCCGGCCGGCCCACGGGTCGTATCTCATGGATTCGGGATCGGCCGACCCCGGGCTCCCGTACGCCGGATAGGGGGTGCCGTCGGCCCTGGTCAGCGTGGTGACCCCGGTCAGCCGCACACCGCCGAACTCCCCGGTCTCCCGGTCGAAGTCCAGTCGGCCGGTGTAGAAGCGGGCGGGGTTGTAGCGCCAGCGGTCGTCGGAGACGAAGTACCAGGTGTCGGTGGCCGGATCGCGGTCGATGCCCGACAGCCCGCCCACGGTCGTGCCCTCGAACCGCATCATGTGCGGCAGGCGCTGCTCCCCGAGGAAGCGCGTGATGCGCACGGGCTCCGCCGGCGCCGCGCTCGCGGGGGTGGCGGCGCCCACCACCACCGCGAAAGCGACCGCGATTTCCATGATGCTCCGCGAACGAGCCATGTGATCCCCAGAATTCCAAAAGCCGATCCGACGGGAAAATGAAAGCGCGGATCATCGGCGAAGTCCACGGACCGATAACGGCACGCCGCCCCGCAAAAAGGGATCAATTACTGCAAATGACGGCGCGGTAGGAAAGCTCGATCCTGGTCAGGCACGGGTCCCGATGACCGCCGTGGCGTCCAGCTCTTCCGAGTTCGCCACCTCGACGGCCAGGCCCGCGCGGGCGACGGCCTCGGCGGTCGCGTCCGCCTGCCGTTCGCCGGTCTCGACCAGCAGGTGCCCGCCAGGCGCGAGCCAGTCAGGGGCCCCGGCGATCACCCGCCGGACGACGTCGAGCCCGTCGCCGCCGCCGTCCAGCGCGAGGAGCGGCTCGTGCAACCGGGCCTCGGGCGGGAGGAGCGAGACGGAGCCGGACGGCACGTACGGCGGGCTGGCGATCAGGACGTCCACCCGGCCCCGCAGCGTGGCGGGCAGCGGCTCGTACAGGTCGCCGAGATGGACGTGCCCGCCCGGCAGGTTGCGCCGGGCGCAGCGGACGGCGGCGGGATCGAGGTCGGCGGCGTGCAGCTCGGCCCGCTCCAGCCGCGCGGCCAGCGCCAGGCCCATCGCGCCGGTGCCGCAGCACAGGTCGAGGACGACCGGCGTCCCGGCGACGCGGCGGGCCAGCGCGGCGGCCTGGCCGACCAGGAACCCGGTGCGCGGCCTGGGCACGAACACCCCCGGCGCCACGGCCACGCGCACGCCGCAGAACTCGGCCCAGCCGAGGACGTGTTCGAGGGGTTCGCCGGCCACGCGCCGCTCGACCATGGCGTCGAGCTCGGCGGGCGTGGCCGCGGTGGAGAGCAGCAGATCGGCCTCGTCCTCGGCGAACACGCATCCGGCGGCGCGCAGCCTGGTGACGAGAGAGGGGGAGGAGGGGAGGGACATGGACTGCCTTTCGGAACACCCTAGGGCGCTCCCGCGGCCGTCTAGCCCCGGTCGCGGGGAGGGAGCACCCGAACTGACACGGCGTTGACGGGTCTCACCTCCTCAGGACGAACTGCCGGAGACATTATCAGAGCCGGGGCCGGAGCCCGGTGGCGGTCAGGGGTGGGTCTTGGCCAGCAGGTCGAGGATCTCGGCGGTGGTGCCGGTCTCGCCGAGACGTGGGAAGATCTTCTCGGTGCTGTGGCGGTGGGAATCGCCGTCCATGTCCGTCATCGCGTCGGTGGCCAGCGTGACGTTGTAGCCGTGCTCGTGGGCGGCACGCGCGGTCGACTCCACGCCGATGCTGGTGGCGACGCCGGCCAGCACGATCTGGGTGACGCCGCGGCGGCGCAGCTGCAGGTCCAGGTCGGTGCCGTAGAAGGCGCCCCAGTTGCGCTTGGTGACGACGATGTCCTCCGGGTGCCCCGCCAGCTGGTCCGCGATGGCGTCCCAGCCGGGCGTCCGCGCGCGGGCCGCCCGCGAGACCTCGCTGCGCCCCGGCACGACGTCGGCTCCGTCGGAGGCGGAGGTGACGCGTACGAGGACGACGGGCAGCCGGCGGGCGCGGAAGGCCTCGGCCAGCTGGACGGTGCGGGCCAGGACGTCGGAGGTGGCGTACGGGGCGCCGGGGATGGCCAGAATGCCGTTCTGGAGGTCAATGACGACCAGCGCGGTCTGCGAGTCGAGGGCGGTGACGGGCATGATGGTGCCTTTCGGGTTATCCGTGGTGCTTTTCTGCTGGTACGGGGTGCCGTCGCGGTCCGTGCGCCCGACGCGCCGCAACGACCGGTCGGCCAGGGTCACGACCAGCAGCAGGGCGGCGACGGCCACCAGGAGCCGGCCGAGGTCGTGGAGCCCGCCGGTGGTGGCGCCGTGCCGGTAGAAGGCGGCGTTGGCGGCCGAGGCGGCCAGCGCGCCGAGGTACATGAACGTCCGCAGCAGCCCGGCCGAGGAGCCCATCCGGGCGGGGTCGGCCTGGGCGTAGAGGGCGTTCTGGTTGGCCAGGCCGTTGAGGCCCTGCGGGATGCCGATGACCGTGGCCAGGATCACCAGCTGCCAGATCGGCGTGGCGGGGCCGATCAGCAGCAGTGCGGCGCAGCCGATGACCTGGACGAGGCTGCCGGCCAGCAGCTTGCCGCGCACCTCGGGGCGGCGGCCGGTGACGGCGGTGACCGCGATGGCCGCCACGGACATGGGCAGCAGCACGAGCCCGGCCGCGGACGGGCTGAGCGAGCGGCTCTCCTCCAGCCACTGGGTGAAGCCGTACAGGAACGCGTACGAGGTGACGAAGGCCAGCAGCTGGCGGCCGTACGTGGCGAGGAGCGGGCCGTTGCCGGCCAGGACCCGCAGGTCGAGGAACGGGGCGGCGGCGCGCAGCTCGCGTACCGTGAAGGCCGCCCCCGCCAGGGCGCCCGCCGCCGGCAGCGGCCAGTGCGCCGCCACGGGGTCCATCAGGAACGACATGAACGCGGTCAGCGTGACGGCGAACAGCGCCATGCCCGGCAGGTCCACGCCGCCGGCCCGGCCGCGCCCGGACCTGCGCGGCAGGCGCAGGGCGCCCAGGACGAGGCAGGCCGCCGACAGCGGCACGTTGACCGCGAAGATCAGGTGCCAGCCGCCCACGCCGATGAGCAGCCCGCCCAGCGGCGGCCCGAGGACCGCGACGACCTGGTTGGAGATCGACAGCCCGGCCAGGACCCCGCTCGGGCTGCGTACGCCGGTGCGTTCGGACTCGGAGCGCAGCAGGAACATCGACGCCGGATAGGCCGCCGACGTCCCGAACCCCAGCAGCACTCTCGAGACGATCAGCACCCACAGCTCGGGAGAGAGCACGCCGATCAGGCCCGCGACGCCCACCAGGGCGGTGCCGATCAGGTAGAGGGGGCGCGGGCCGAAGGCGTCCACGAGCCGCCCGATGACGGGCTGACCGACGGCGGTCGCGAGGTACAGGCCCGTGATCAGCCACGCGGTCTCCGACGGCGACGCGCCGAAGGCCTGCCCGATCGGGATGAGCGCCACGGCGAGCATCGAGGAGTTGATCGGGTTGAGGACGGAGCCCAGGATCATGGGCGCGATCAGCTTGCGGTCGAACCCGCCGCCGGCCGGCCGCCGGATGGCGCGCAGCCGTGCCGCGAGCCGGGTCATGCGTGCGCCACGTCGTCCAGCAGCGCCATCACCTCGATGACGGCGCGCAGCTGCTCGTCGGTGCAGCGCTCGCCCAGGGTCCTGCCGAGCCACTCCTCGCGGGCGCGCCGGTCGCCGAGCCGCCGCTCGCGGCCCAGGTCCGTCAGCGTGACGAGCTGGCGGCGGCCGTCCTCGGGGTCGGGGTGGCGGGCCACCAGCCCGCCCTGTTCGAGCGCCAGGACGATCTTGGCCATGGACTGCGGGCGGACGCGTTCGAGCACGGCGAGGTCGCTGGCCGAGGCGGGGCCTTCCTTGTCCAGCCGGGCCAGCACGGACGCCTGCGCCGGAGTGAGGTCGCCCTCGCCGGACACCGCCCTGACCCGGCGGCGCAGGCGACTGAACACCACCCACACGTCACCCGCCGCGCGGGCGGCCAGATCGGACTCTCCCATGCTTCCACGGTAAAACCGTCAGTCTGAACTGTGCAGTTTGAGCTGGCCATTTGTGGGATTTTTCACATGGTCGCAGCTCAAAGTGGGGCAATTCAGTCAGATGATGAGAACATTCGAGTGTTGGCAGTATCGTTTGGCCCATGAGCAGCTCGAGTGTGAAGGGGCCGTGATGGCCAGGCTGACGCGGGCGCAGCAGCAGGAACGTACGCGAGCGGCCGTGCTGGCCGCGGCCAGGCAGGAGTTCGCCGAGCGCGGCTACGCGGACGCCAAGATCGACCGGATCGCGGAGCGGGCGGAGCTCACGCGCGGCGCGGTGTACTCGAACTTCCCGAGCAAGCGCGCCCTCTACCTGGCGGTGCTGGTCGCCGCGATCGAACAGCCGTCCCCTGCCGGAGCCCCGGCCACCACGGGCGCAGCCGAAGCGCCCGGCCAGGCCACGGCACCCGACGCCGCGAGAGCGCCGGCCACCTCCGGCGAACCGCCGCACTCCAGCATCGCCACCAGGCCAGGCGCCCCCGGCGAGCCACCACGCCCCGGCACCGCGACAAATCTGGGCACTTCCGGCGAGCCGCCACACCCCGGCACCGCGACAAGGCCAGGCACCTCCAGCGAGCCACCGCACCCCGGCACCGCGACGAGGCCGGGCGCATCCGGCGGGCCGTCACTCCCCGATGCCGGCGCGGGGTTGGGGGCGTTCGCCCGGGTGTGGCTCGAGCGCCTCCCCCTGAGCGGCGACACCCCCGCCAGCGGGAAGCTGCAGGCGCGCTCCCTGGCCGGGGTGTTCGACGACGAGCCCGGCCGCACCGCACTGGGGCAGGTCGCCAGGCTGGAGGCGCTGCTGCTCGGGCTCGCCCTGGAGGCGGGCCTGCCGCGCCACGAGCGCCGCGTGCGGCTGGCCGAGCTGGCCCTGACGCTGCTGAACGGTGCCGGCCACCTGGCCGAGACCGCGCCCGGCTACGGCGACCCGTTCGACGTGGTCCGCGCCTGCCGGCACCTCGCCGGTCTCGACCTCGCCGACACGTGGGACCCGCCGTACCTCCCGTTCGTCAGCCCCGCGCGAAGCGTCGCGGACCCCTGGGAGCCGCCCGCCGAGACGCCCGACCTGATCAGCCGCCGCCCGGCCGAACTCGGCGCCGACGGGGTGATCGCCGTCCTCGGCGCCGCCCGGCTGGAGGCGGCCGAGGAGGCCGTACGCGCCGCCCGCCCGGGCGACCGGATCACCGTGGCCGTGGTGACGGGCGACCCCGCCGAGATCGGGCGGCTCGTCCGGCTCAAGGTCGGTGACCTCGCCTCCTGCCTGCGGCTCGTGTTCGCCCCGGACGCGTGGCCCGGCCTCCAGCTGGTCATCGACGAGGACGCCGCCGTCGCCTCCGCCGCCGGGATCCCGCACGCGGGCGACACGACCGAGGGCGCGGTACGCGTACGGGACGGCAGGATCGTCGCCCGTGCCGTCGGGCGGGGCGCCGCGCACGCCGCGACCACGGCGGGGGGCCGAACCGGCTCAGTGCCGGGGCATGCCGAGCGTGACGCTTAGGTCCGCGGCCCGGCCCGCCTCGGTCAGGCCCACCCGCCGAAGTCACCGGGAAGGTGCGTGACCCGGCCGGCCACGGCCAGATCGATCAGCTCGGACTCGACCTAGGGCTCGGGCGGCCCCGCCGCCTCGGACACGTGCGCGAAGGTGCCGGCGGCCGAGACCGGCGACGTACGGTTTCCCCGCTCGACCTGCACGGCCTCCCCGCCGCGGCCGGAGTCGTCACCGCGCACGGCGGGCCCGCCGCCGTCGTCGCCCGTTCCATGGGCAAGCCGGCCGTGGTGGGGCCGCGCGGCCGGCGATCGATGTCGGTGGGCGCCGTGTGCGTGTCGGTGGACGTACGTTGGAGGAGGTCTCGGGGGACGACGGCTCGTCCCAGGACGAGGAGGGTCGCCTCCCGGCCGGGCACTACGGGGTGAGTGAGCGGTCACCCACTCCCATCACCGGGCTTGAGGGGCGACGGGCATGGGGCGCGTGTTCCAGGTAGCCAGCACGTCGGGGTGCCGGTGACCGGGGTGGCAGATGGGTGCTGGTGGCGATGACGCGGGCGGCCCGCGAGGAGGATCGTAAGGAATGGGAGCAAGCCCCTCAACCAGTCGAGGAAGTGGGAGCCCATGACTGCCGACATCTGCTGCCTGCCGTGCCTGGCCCAGGTTTTCCGCCTTACCGTCCTGTGCCGGCCCAAAGGCCGGAGGACGGCGCCCGTGGCGCGCGACCGCCGCGCGTCCTGGGGGCTGCCGCAGGACGTGGCGTCGATTCCGGCCGGGCGTCACCTGGTCAGCCGCAAGCTGGCCGAGTGGGGGCTGCGGTCGCACAGCGACCTCGCCGACGTCATGGAACTGCTCGCCAGCGAACTCCTGACGAACGCCGTGGAGCACGCCTGGGGTGACGTGGTGCTCACCCTTTCGGCCCGGGGTGAGACCCTGCGCTGCGCGGTCTGGGACGAGGACGCCCAGCTGCCGTGCAGCCGGCATGCCGGTCCCTCCGACGAGGGCGGGCGCGGGCTGCTCATGGTCCACCTGATGTCCAGGCGCTGGGGGGTCGATGTGTGCCACGCGGGCAAGGCCGTGTGGTTCGAGGCGGGCTGAGGGGGCCGGCTATTCGAGCTGCCCGGCCGCGCGGTCGCCGGTCCTGCCAGGACCGCGCCGTGCGGGCAGGACGACAACCGCGCGGTCCACGAGGTGACGGCGCACGTGCGGCCGGGCGAGGTGGTCGTGCTGACGATGCCGGAGCCGAGGCCGGTCGCGCTGCTCGGCGACCTGCTCGCCACCCAGGCCCCGGTGCGGGGCGCGGTGGCGGTGCCGGCCGCCGACGTGGAGCGGACCGTGACCGCCGTCCGGGAGCGGCTGGCCAAGGAGGCGGGCCTGCGGGCACGGTGGCGGGCGGGCGAGCTCAGCTACGACGTGTACGGCATGCGCGCCGAGGACGAATCATGATGGTCCCCCGCCATCTCGGGTAAAAGACCACCTCCGATCCGGAGGAGGAGAACTGGATGAGCGGGGACGGATCTCACCAGGCGACGCTCGCCGCGCTGGCCGCCAACGTCGGGGTGGCGGTCACCAAGTTCGTGGCGTTCCTGTTCACCGGCTCGTCGGCCATGCTCGCCGAGGGCATCCACTCCGTCGCCGACAGCGGCAACCAGGCACTGCTGATGCTCGGCCGGCGGCGGGCCGCGCGCGAGCCGAGCCCCGCCCATCCGTTCGGGTACGGCCGTGAACGCTACTTCTACGGCTTCCTGGTGTCGGTGGTGCTGTTCTTCGGCGGCGGGCTGTTCGCCCTGTTCGAGGGGTACGAGAAGATCACCCACCCGGAGCCGCTGGAGAGCTGGCCGTGGGCGATCGGGGTGCTGGTCGGGGCCATCGCCATGGAGTCGTTCTCGCTGCGCACGGCCGTCCGCAGCTCCAACCGGGTGCGCGGCAGGCGCTCCTGGGCGCGCTACATCCGCGACGCCAAGGCTCCCGAGCTGCCGGTGGTGCTGCTGGAGGACGCCGCCGCGCTGACGGGGCTCGGATTCGCGCTGGCGGGCGTCACGCTGACCCTGATCACCCGCAACTCCCTGTTCGACGGCCTGAGCTCGATCGCCATCGGGCTGCTGCTGGTGGCGGTGTCGGTGACGCTGGCCAGGGAGACCAAGAGCATGATCATCGGCGAGGCGGCCGCGCGGTCCGTCCAGGAGGCCATCACGGCCGTCCTGGACGGCGACCCGGCGATCCAGGGGTACGCCCAGGTGCGCACGCTGCACCTGGGCCCCGAGGACCTGCTGGTGGCCGCCCGGGTGACGATGCCGCCGTCCGGGGACGTGGACGGGGCGGCCAGGGCGCTGGCCGAGACCGAACGCCGGATCAGGGAACAGGTCCCGATCGCCTCGGCCGTCTACCTGCAGCCGAGCCCGCCGGAACCCTGAGCGCGTACCGCCGTCAGCTCGTGACCGCCTCTCCCGCCATCCTCGGCGTGCCCCGGGATTCGAGGCGGGCGCGGACCGGCTCGGGCACGGCCTGGGCCAGCGCGTCGCGGTGGGCCTGCTCCAGCAGTGCGCCGATGTCGACGCGTTCGCCGGTCTCGGCGGAGCGGACCGCCGCCTCCACCATCGCGAGGCTGCGGACATTACGGGCGATCGTCCCGGACGGCTCCTCACCCGTCCGCAGGGCCGTGACGAACTCCGCGAGCGCCCCGGCGATCTGCTCCTCGCGGCCGGGCGGCACGTGGCTCGCGCCGCCGACGCTGGAGGCGACGTGGTCCTCCCCGTCCCAGGTCGCCGCGCCGGCCGGACCGGAGGCCCGCCACTCGCCGTTCCACGACGTCTCCAGCCCCTCCGCGCACCAGCTGCCGGTGTAGACGTAGCGGGTGCCGTCGTCGAACCGGAACGTCGCCGTGGCAGCGGCGTCGCCGCGGTACCAGCTCCAGGCCGGGTTCCAGCTCTCGCAGGTGACCGAGACCGGCTCGGCGTCCAGCAGGTAGCGGGCGGCGTCGAAGGCGTGGATGGCCATGTCGACCAGCAGCGGCTGGGCCATCTCGTCGCGGAAGCCGCCGAAGCGGGGACCGCGGAAGAAGCCGGTGGTGAGCAGCCCGACCGTGCCCAGCTCCTGAACGCGGCGGCGGAACTCGGCCAGGGCGGCGAAGTAGCGGCGGGACTGGCTGATCATCAGCAGCTGGCCGGCGGCCTCGGCGGCGGCGACCTGGACGAGCGCCTCCGCGAGGGTGGGGGCGGCCGGCTTCTCGCACAGGACGGGCAGCCCGGCGAACAGCGCTTCGATGCTGACGGCGCTGTGCGCCGCCGGGACGGTGACGTTCACGACGGCGTCCGGCTCGGCCGAGGCCAGCAGCTCGGCCAGCGAGACGCCCGCCCGGACGCCGCCGCCGGCGGCCCGTGCGGTCTCCTCCGCCCGGCCGAGGTCGAGGTCGGCCACCCCGACGAGCTCGACGTCGGCGGAGCCGGCCAGCGTGCGGATCCAGGCCTGGCCCATCGCGCCGGCGCCGACCTGGACGACGCGGAGCGGGCGCGACGGATCGGCCGCGCGCGCGAAACCGGTCACTCGGCGTGCTCCTTGTTCTCCATGGCTCCGCGGTAGTCGTGGCCGTTGAAGAAGTCGCCCCTGTCGTAGCGCAGCAGCGTCGGCAGCTCGCGCCGCGACCGGTCGCCGGCCGCCCACTCGGCGCCGTTGGCGATGACGTGCAGCACGTCGGGATGGTGGTAGACCGGGTAGTCCTGGTCGCCGGGGCTGAAGTAGAAGATCTTGCCGTTGCCGCGCCGGAAGGTGCAGCCGCTGCGGAACACCTCGCCACCGGTGAACGAGCTGATGAAGATCAGCTCGTCGGGGGTCGGGATGTCGAACTGCTCGCCGTACATCTCCTGGGCGGGGATCTCGATGGGGTGCGGGATGCCGCGGGCGATCGGGTGCGTCGGGTTGACCGTCCAGACCAGCTCGCGGTCGTTGTCGCTGCGCCAGCGCAGCGTGCACGTCGTCCCCATGAGCCTGGTGAAGATCTTCGACCAGTGGCCGGAGTGCAGGACGACCAGCCCCATGCCGGACAGCACGTGCCGGTGCACCCGCTCCACCACCTCGTCGGAGACCTCCGCGTGCGCGGCGTGCCCCCACCAGATGAGCACGTCGGTGCCGGCCAGCACCTCTTCGGTCAGGCCGTGCTCGGGATCGTCGAGCGTGGCCGTGCCGACGCTCGCCCGCTCCCCCAGCCAGCCCTCGATGCCGCGCCGGATGGCGTTGTGCATGCCGTCCGGGTAGATCTCGGCGACATGGGGTTCGAGCTGCTCGTGGCGGTTCTCTCCCCATACCGTGACATGGATCTTCACGCGGTGTTCCCTTCTCGATATGCCGTCGTGGTGAACGGTCTCATTTGACGGCGCCGTTGACGGCGCCGGCGGCGATGTAGCGCTGGGCGAGGACGAGCAGCAGGCCCGCCGGGACGGAGGCGAGCACGGCGGTGGCCATCACCGCGGCCCAGTCCTGGGTGTTGGCGCTGATGTAGTCGTAGATGCCGAGCGTGATGGGCTTCACCTCGGGCGTGCTGGTCAGCGTCAGGGCGAAGAGGAAGTCGCTCCACGCGCTGAGGAACGTGAACAGCGCGGCGGTCACGAGCGCGTTCCTGCTGATCGGCACGACGATCGAGACGAACGCCCGCAGGTGGCCCGCGCCGTCCACCAGCGCGGCCTCCACGAGCGCTCTCGGGATGGCGCCCATGAACGCCCGGATGAGCAGCACCGCGAACGGGATGCCCATCGCGGTGTTGGCGAGGATCAGGCCGAACACGTTGTTGATCAGGAAGAGCGAGTTGAACATGGGGTAGAGGGCGTTGGCGATGACCATGGCGGGGATCATCTGCGCGACCAGCAGCGCCAGCAGGAACGCGGTGCCGCCGCGCGTGCGGAAGCGGGCCAGGCCGTAGGCGGCGGGGGTGGCCAGCACCAGGGTCAGCGCCACCGTGCCCAGCGCGATGGTCAGGCTCGTGAGGAAGTTGCGGCCCTGGTCGGCGATCGCCGTCGCGTACCCGTCGAGGGTCGGGTGGACCGGGAAGAACGCGGTGGCGGCGGCTCCCGAGTCGGCCTGGAGGCTGCTGTTGACCATCCAGTAGACCGGGAAGATCATCACGGTCAGGAAGAGCACGCCCAGCACGGTCATGGGGAGGCGGCGCGCGGCCGGCGAACGGTTCATGCGGCGGGCTCCCGGCGCGAGATGGACAGGTAGACCATGGCGAAGACCAGCGACACCACGATGAGGATGTTGCTGATCGCGGCGCCCTCCCCGAAGTCGAACTCGACGAACGACTTGTTGTAGGCGTTCGTCGCCAGCGTCTGGGTGGAGTTGGCGGGGCCGCCGCCGGTCAGGCCGAGGATGATGTCGACGACCTTGAGGGTGTAGACGACGCCGAGCACCAGCACGACGCTGACCACGGAGCGGATGCTCGGCCAGGTGATGTGCCGGAACGCCTTCCAGCCGACCGCGCCGTCCAGCGATCCCGCCTCGTACAGCTCCTTCGGGACGCCCTGCAGGCCGCTGTAGAGGATGGCCACGTTGAACGGGATCCCGAGCCAGATGTTCACGCCGATGACGCCCGCCAGCGCGAGCGTCGGATCGACCAGCCACGGCACGGGATCGACGCCGAACAGGCCGAGGAACTCGTTCAGCGCGCCGCTCTCCTGGTCGAGCAGCCACTTCCAGACCGCGCTGGAGGCGATCAGCGGCAGCAGCCACGGAAGCAGCAGCAGCGAGCGCAGGAATCCGCTGAGCGGGAAGTTGCGCCGGAAGAACAGCGCCAGGGCGAGCCCGATCGCGAACTGGAAGGAGATCGACCCGATCGTGAACAGGGCCGTGTTCACCATGGTCGTCGTGAACATGGTGCTGGAGACGGTGGCCGCGTAGTTGGCCAGGCCGACCCAGGGCGCGTGGCCGCTGTAGAAGGTGGAGGTCGTGTACTCCTGGAAGCTCATGACGATGTTCTGGACGACGGGATATCCGAAGAACACCGCCACGAAGACGATGGCGGGCAGGGTGAAGAGCCACGGGGTGCCGCGCCTGACCAGGCGGGCCCTGAGCGGGGCCGCCCCGTCACGCGGGTTCCGTGCGGAGGTGAGCCGGATGCCGGCCGAGGTCATGGAGCCACTCCTTCGCGGTGCCCGGTGGCTACTGGTCCTGCGCCTGGCGGAGGGCCTCCGCCGGGGCGTCCTTGCCTGTGAGCGCGGTCTGCACGGCGGAGTAGATCTTCGTCGCCGCCTTCGGCCAGTCCGGCCCGAGGATCGCGGTGCGGGCGCGGGCGGTCCGCACGGCCGTGACGAACGGCGCGATCACCTCGTTCGACCTGGCGAACTCCGCGGCGACCTTCAGGTCCGACGGGATGTTCCGCCGGATCCTCGCCGACTCCAGCTGCATCTCCGGGGAGGCCAGGCACTTCACGAACCGCCCGGCCTGGCGCATCCTGGCCTGGTCGTCCGTACGGGGGACCGTGTAGACCTCGCCGCCGAGCGGGGCGACGGTGGTCTGCGTGGCGGCCCGGGTCGGGATCGTGAACGCCGCCCAGTGCAGCTCCTCGTGCTCCTTCAGCGTCGGGATCTGCCACGGGCCGTTGACGACCATCGCGGCCTTGCCGGCGACGAACTGGTCGATCACGTCGTCCTGGCTCCAGTTGATGGAGCTCCTGGAGATCGACCCGTCGTTCTGCAGGTCGACGAGGAACCGCAGGGCCTGCTCGGTCTCCGGGGTGGCGATGTCCTGCTCGGAGCCGCCGTTGCCCCACATGAACGGCAGGAACTGCCAGGAGCCCTCGTAGGTGTTGACGTTGCTCATCGCGAAGCCGTAGCGGTCCTGGCCGGTCAGCCGCTCGGCGGCGGCCCGCAGCTCGGCCCACGTCCTGGGCGGCGTCGTGATGCCGGCCGCCGCGAACAGGTCCTTGTTGTAGAAGATGCTGAGGGTGTTCACCGCGGGGGCGATCCCGTACAGCCTGCCGTCGTACGTGCCGGCCTTGACCACGGCGGGCACCATGCCCTCCGCGCTCACCCCGTAGTCGTCCAGCGGGGACAGCGCGCCGGAGGCGGCGATCTGCTGCAGGTCGGGGTTGTCGAGCATCAGCACGTCGGGCAGGGTGCGTGAGGAGCTCTGCTGGAGCACCTTCGGGATCAGCCCGGGGCCGGCGACGTGGTTGATCGCGATGGGGACGCCGACGGTCTCGGCGCAGGCGTGGTAGATCGGGTCGTGCGAGTCGTCGTAGTAGTCCTGGATCGTCAGGGCCGCGGAGTCGGAGGCGGCCGATCCGCCGCAGCCGGTCAGGGTGAGGGGGACGAGGGCCGCTGCCGCGACAGCCACGACGGGCGCCCTGCCACGGCGCCTCCGTGCTGTCCTCATGTGAGCCACTCCTTCTGCGGAACGGGTCCGTGCGCTGCCGCGTGCTGGGCTGCGCACGGCGTACGGGGGTTCGTTCGGGTTCGTTCGGCTCGTCCGATGGATGGGGTCGCGGAGAGCGGGCCCGGGGGCCGCACGGCTCTCAACAGTCGGGCAAGAATTGGTAAAGCGCTTAACCGCGCCTGCTTGTGAAGTATGTTGCGCTCATGACCGGGTGATGTCAATAACACGTTAAGCGCTTTACCAACGGCGTCGCGATAGCATGTCGCTGCTCTTCGCGCCCTCACGAGCCGGGAGGCACCGTCCATGGTCACGATGCGCGACGTCGCCGAGCGGGCCAACGTCTCGATCGCCACGGTCTCCTTCGTCCTCAACGGCACCAAGCGGGTGGCGCCGGAGACCCGGACCCGCATCGAGGCGGCCATCGAGGAGCTCGGCTACCGGCGCAACGTCGTCGCCCGCGCCCTGGCCAGCTCCCGCACGCGCATCCTCGCGCTGCTCCACCCCGACCTGGAGGCCCGCCCGAACGCCACCGTGATCCAGTTCGTCATGAGCGCCGCCCACGGCGCCCGCGAGCGCGGCTACGACCTGGTGCTGTGGCCGGTGAACGGCGACGAGCAGATGTCGCACCTGCTGGCCGGGGGGCTCGTCGACGGCGCGCTGCTCATGGAGGTGCAGATCCACGACCCGCGCGTCGACCGGCTCATCGCCTCCCGGCTGCCGTTCGCGCTCATCGGACGCACTGAGGACGAGGACCTGCCGTTCGTCGACATCGACTTCGTCACCACGATCGACCAGGCGCTGGCGCACCTGCGCTCGTACGGGCACCGGCGCGTGGCGCTCGTCACCCAGCGCACGAAGGCCCCGTCCGGGCACGAGCCGGGCCGGATCATGCGGGTGGAGTCGGCGTACCGCGACGCCATGGCGGCTCTCGGCGAGCCGCCCGCCGTCATCACCGTGGCCGGCACCTCGGCCGGCGGGCGGGAGGCGGCGCGCGCGCTCGCCGAGGACGCCCCGGAGGCGACCGCCGTCATCCTGGTCAACGAGGGCGCCTCGGCGGGGCTGGTCAAAGGGTCGCGCGAGCTCGGCCGGTCCGTGCCGGGCGACCTGTCCGTCATCTCCGCCTCGACCACCGCCGAGCTGGGCGAGATGATCGAGCCGTCCCTGACCGTCATGGCGGCGCCGGCCCCCCAGCTGGGGCGGCTGGGCGTGAACGCGCTGATCGACCAGCTCGAAGGCGTCCAGGACGCCCTCCCCCACATCCTCATCCCCTGCACCCTGGTGCCCGGCCAGTCGGTCGGCCCCGCCCGTCCCTCCTGAGCTCGGCAGCGGCGGCGCGGAGCGGCCGCGGATCGGTGCGGCGGCGGCGCGCGGGGGCCGCCGTGGACCGGGTGCGGTCCCCCCGCCGCCGATAGTGTGGATCACGGCCCCGCGACCTCAGCAGAACCTCGGGAGAAGAGCGGCATGAGCATCACCCCGTACACCGTGACCGACCCCGTCTCCGAGCATGGCGAGGGGCCCGTGTGGTCGAGCCGCTGGGGCGGCCTGCGCTGGGTGGACATGCTGGCGGGCGACGTGCTCGCGCTCGACGCCCAGGGCGGGGTGCGCCGCCGCCACGTCGGCAAGGTGGCCGCCGTCGTGCGGCCGCGCGTGTCCGGCGGGTACGTGGTCGCGGCCGAGCGGGAGCTGCTGCTGGCCGGCTCCGACGACCTGGACGCCCCGCTGACCTCCCTCGGCGAGGCCTGGAGCGACCCCACGGTCCGGATGAACGAGGGCGGCTGCGACCCCGACGGCCGCTTCTACATCGGCACCATGGCCTACGACGAGAGCCCAGGCCGCGGGTCGTTCTACGTGGCCGGGCCCGGCGGGGCGCTGCGGGTGGTGCTGCCGCGCGTGACGATCTCCAACGGCTTCGGGTTCAGCCCCGACGGCGGGCTGGCCTACTACGCCGACACCCCGACCGGGCGGGTCGACGTGCTCGACTACGACCCGGAGGGCGGGCTGAGCGGGCGGCGCCCGTTCGTCACCGTCGATCCCGGCCAGGGCGCGCCCGACGGGCTGGCCGTCGACGCCGAGGGCGGGGTGTGGGTGGCGCTGTGGGGCGGCGGGGCCGTGCACCGCTACGACTCCGGCGGCCGGCTGGACGCCGTGGTGGAGCTGCCCGCGCGGCAGGTGACGGCGGTGACGTTCGGCGGGGAGCACCTCGACCGGCTCTTCGTCACCACCTCGGCGCACGGCGTGGACCGGGCCGAGCAGCCGG
Source organism: Nonomuraea phyllanthi (assembly GCF_006334985.2). Lineage (GTDB taxonomy): Bacteria > Actinomycetota > Actinomycetes > Streptosporangiales > Streptosporangiaceae > Nonomuraea > Nonomuraea phyllanthi. The sequence continues at coordinate 455,893 of NZ_VDLX02000004.1, read as the reverse complement.
CCGCAGGCGCCCTCTTCGCCGCCGACCCCGGCGTCCGGGGCCAGGAGGTCCTCCCCACCACCCTCTGACCCACCTCCCGGAGCCACGTGCCGACCGGCCCCGTCTCATCGCTCTTCAGTTGCCGTAGAAGGCCCGTCCCGCTCGTCCCCCGGAGACCGACCAGACCTCGGTGATGAGGCCGTCCTCGACGCGCAGCATGTCGATCCCGCTGATGCGCAGGTCGCGCCCGGTCTCGTCGGTGAAGGTCGCCACATGGGGCTGGGCGACCTTGCCGTGCGCGCGCCCGTCGGCGAGGCGCACATCCGCGACGGCCTCGCCGTCGGGCGCGAAGCGCAGCCCGGAACGGGCCGCCCGGAACCGGGTGATCATCTCGGCCAGCTGCGAGGGGTGCCGGATGTGGTCGAAAGCGTCCGTGCCCGGCTGTGCGTAGCGGAGCCGGAACTCGGGGGCCACGTTCCGATCGGCCAGGCTCAGCTCACCGTTCCACAGCGCGGACCACGACGCGAAGATGCGGCCGGTGAACAGCTCAAGCTCTTCTTCGCCGACCTCGGCGACCCCGATTCCCTCGACGTTGCGGACGGCGGCTGAACCCCGCGGGCCCGCGTCCACGCGGAGCCGGTAGAGAGCCGTGGCCGGGCGCGGTTTCGAGCGCTCTCGTTGCCGCATGCCCGAAATTCCAGATACTCTGCACATCCAGATGATGATGTCATTTGAATGGAGCGGTGAGATGACCGACGTGCCCGAGATCGACCTGACCGATCCGGCGCTGCTGCGTGACCCCTTCACCGCGTACACGGCCGCCAGGGAGCAATCACCCGTGGCGCGGCTCAAGGCGCCCGGGTTCGGCCCGTTCTGGGCAGTGACGCGGCACGAGGAGGCCAGGGCGATGCTGGGCGATCCGCGGCTGGCCACCGACGAGCACAGCTACCAGCGGCCCGACGTACCGGAGCACTGCCTGCCGTACATGCGGACCATGTCCGAGATGAACGGCGCCGAGCACGCACGGCTGCGCCGGCTCGTCGCGCCCGCGTTCACGCCGCGCCGGGCCGCGGAGTTCGCCCCGCGCATCGAGGCGATCGTCGAGGGGCTGCTCGACGAGCTGCCGCCGCGGCCCGACCTGCTGGCCGACTTCGCCCGCCCGCTGCCGATCGCGGTGATCTGCGAGATGGTCGGCATCCCCGCCGCCGACCGTCCCCAATGGCGCGAGTACGGCGCCGCGGTCGCGGCCGGGCACGGCGAGAGCTTCGGGACCGCCATCCCCCGCATCCTGGAGGACGCGCACGCCGCCGTCGCCCGCGGCCGGGAGCGGCCCGGCGAGGACCTCGTCTCCGGCCTGGCCCGGGTCATGGAGGAGGACGGCGACCGCCTGTCCGACACCGAGCTCGTCACCATGGTCTGGACGCTCGTCCTGGCCGGCCAGACCCCCACCAACCTCATCGCCAACGCCATTGCCGCCCTGCTCGCCCACCCCGCCCAGCTCGCCGCCCTGCGGGCGGAGCCGGAGCTGATGCCGCGGGCCGTGGACGAGCTGATGCGCTGGTGCGGGCCGCAACTGCTGACCATCCCCCGCTTCACCAGGGAGAAGGTGGAGATCGGCGGCGTGCCCATCCCCGAAGGGGTGCCGGTCACGGCCTCCATCGCCGCCGCGAACCGCGACCCGCGCGCCTTCACCGACCCCGACCGGCTGGACCTGCGGCGGGAGCCGTCGCCGCACCTCGGGTTCGGGCACGGGCCGCACTTCTGCGTCGGCTCGTCGCTGGCCCGGGTGCAGACGGGGATCGCACTGAGCGCCGTGCTGCGGCGGTTCCCGGATCTGGCGCTCGCCGGGGAGTTGCAGTACACCCTTGATCCGGGCACCTGGCGGCTGACGTCACTGCCCGTCACCATCTGAGCCGGCGCGACGAGCGTGGCCGCTCACCCGTGATGGAGGGTGGCGGTGTGGCGGACGGTGTGGCGCGGCGGCGCCGCTGTGACTCGGCGGTGATGTCAGCGGCGATGTCAGCGGCGACGTCGGCGCCGGCCGGACCCACGCCCCGAACCGTCACCCCGCGCGGAACCGTCGCCACGCCCCGAACCGGTGCCTTGCCCCGACACAGCGCCTTCACCTGAGCTGGAGCCGCGCCTGGACGGCGCTTTACGTTCCGACCCGGAGCCGGCACCCCGTGACGGGCCGTTCGCGGCTCGCTTGTACCGGGTGGTGGCCCAGTGGGTGGGGTGGGTGAGGGCTGTGGGCAGGCGGGTGGCGGCGTCGCCCTTGGCGGCGTTGAGCTGGGCCTGGGTGAGGAAGAAGCCGCCGGTGAGGTCGGCGCCCGACAGGTCGGCACCCCGCAGGTCGGCCCCGATCAGGTCGGCACCCCGGAGATCGGCACCCCGGAGGTCGGCGCCGATGAGGTAGGCGCCGCGCAGGTTGGCCGAGCGCAGGTCGGCGCCCGCCAGCCGGGCCCCGACCAGGTCCGCTCCCCTGCGGTCCTTGCCGCCCCTGCCCCGGACCAGCTCGCTCGTCCGCAGCAGCAGGGCGTTGACGACGCCCCGGTGGGCCGCCACGTCGAGCCGCTCCAGCACGTCGGCGCTCTCCCGGGTGAGCCGCTCGGTCTCGGCGAGCGCCTGGCGCAGCTCGGCGTGCACGGCGCGGGCGGGCTCCAGCGTCAGCGCCTCGGCCAGGTACCACAGCAGCTCGTGCAGCTGCCGCATGACGGGGAACACCGCGTACATCTGCCGCGCCGTGTCAGGCGCCGCCCGCCAGCTGGTGCCGCCGAAGGTGACCTGGGAGACCTGCTGCCCCGCCCCGAAGCAGTCGTAGACGGTGCAGCCGGGGAAGCCGCGCTCCCTGAGCTGCGCGTGGATGGAGCAGCCGAAGTCCTCGCGCAGGTTGCGGCAGGGCTGACCGGCGTCCTTGTCGGCGGCGAAGTCGGCCGAGGCGGAGAACGGCAGTGCCACGCAGCACAGCCCGAAACAGCTCGCGCAGTCGGCCACCAGGCCGAGCTCGCGGGGGTGGGTGGCGGGCAACGTGCTGGGCTCCGTTCGCGGTGGGTGCGGCACGTCAAGCGTACTAACTCATGGATGTACGCCGTTCGTCGTGACGGCCCCCGGACGTACGGCGTTCGTCGGGGCGAACACTTCCACGAACGGCGTTCGTCACGGCGAACGCGCCGTCAACCCCCGGCAACGCGGTAGGGCGCTCCCTACCTCCAGGTCACGTGTATGCGTGACTGACCTGCGAGGCCGCGTCTCGAAGAATCAGGGGAACCACCGAAGAACTGGAGCCCCCCATGATGATGAGAAGCGTTCTCACCGCCACCCTGGCCGCCGCCGTGGTGATCGCCGGTACCGTCCCTGCGGAAGGCGTGGGGCGTACGGCCAAGCCGAAGGTCGTCGTGATCGGGACCGGCGGCACGATCGCCGGCGCGGCCGAGAGCCGGGTGAGTTTCGAGAGCTACCGGCCCGGCCGGCTGCCGGTCGCCGACCTGGTGAAGGACCTGCAGCCCGAGGTCGGCGAGATCGCCGACGTGTCGGTACGCGACTTCGGCGGCAAGGGCTCCACCGACTACACCCTTGCCGACTATCACGACCTGTCACGCCTGGTCGACCGGCAGCTGGCCGCTGCGGACGCCGTGGTGGTGGCCACCGGCACCCAGACCATGGAGGAGCTGGCGTACTGGCTGGATCTCACGGTCCGCAGCCCCAAGCCGGTGGTGCTCACCGGCGCCATGCGCCCGTGGACGGCGATCGGCAGCGACGGGCCGCCCAACCTCTACAACGCGATCCGCGTGGCGGCCGGGCGGCGTACGCGCTGCTTCGGCGCCGTGGTCACGCTGAACGGCGAGATCTTCGCCGCCAGGGAGGTGACCAAGACCAGCACCCAGCGGCCGGACACCTTCGCCGCCCCCGAGACCGGCCGGCTCGGCTCGATCGGCGACCAGGGCGTCACCCTCCTGAGCACGCCCGCGCGGACCTGCGTGAAGACCCCGTTCGACCTGTCGAAGATCTCGCGTGACAAGCTGCCGCGGACCGAGATCGTCTACACCTACGCGCAGGCCGGCGGGGAGCCGGTGAAGGCGTTCGCCGACGCGGGCGTCAAGGGGCTGGTCTTCGCGGGCACCCCGTCGCCGGGGCAGTTCGAGCAGGCGCAGGCCGCGGCCAAGAAGGGCATGGTGCTCGTCGCGGCCAACCGCAACACCAGCGGAGCGGTCCACCCGGACATGCCCGGCGTGATCGCCGCCCAGGACCTGCACCCCCAGAAGGCGCGGCTCCTGCTGACGCTGTCCCTGGCGGCCGCCCGCGACCCTCGCCAGGTGGCGGAGCTGTTCGCGGAGTACGGCACGCCGCAGGCGCCGGGAGACCGTTCCTAGGTCAGTCCTCAGGGGTGAGCGCCCGCACTGGCAGCCGGACACGACGGGCTGCCGGCCCTCCTTCCGAACCCCAGTCGTCGCTTATTGTAAAGGACCGGCAACTCGGCGTCGTCGTCTTCGAGGAGCGTCCGTGGCGGATCTGGTGGAGTCGATCGAGTCGATGGAGCAGCTCGCCCTGGTCTGGCGGGCCATGGTGCTCGACCGGGACCCGGGGGCGGATGTGCGGGACCTTCCGGGCATCGCCGTCCGCTGGGCCGACTGCCGGTTCGCCTTCTGGAACTGCGTCACGTTGACGGACGTCGGCGCGGACGCGGAGCTCGCCGGGCGGCGGCTGCGCGAGGCGGCGGAGATCATGCGCTCGAAGAAGCGTCCGGGGTTCCTGTGGGTCTTCGACGACCTCCTCGACGTCGAGGCCCGCGCGGCGCTGTGCGAGGGCTCCCGGGCCACCGGGCTGACCCGCGCCACCGGCTGCCGGTCCGGGCGTCTCACGCCCGTGCAGGTACGGGTCCGCGCGTCCGCTGCCGTGCGCGTACGCGTCCGTGCATGGTCAGTCGTGCACGTACGGCGTCGTCGTGGTGAGTGCCTCGAACCCCAGCCGCAGCAGGATGGGCCGGCTCTGGTCGGAGGCGTCCACCTGCAGGTAGCGGTAGCCGCGCGCGGCCGCCTCCCGAGCTCGGTGGGCGACCAGTGCGCGGTAGAGGCCGCGCCCGCGCCACTCCGGCACGGTGCCGCCGCCCCACAGTGAGGCGAATCCGGTGCCGGGGTGCAGGTCCATGCGGGCCGCGCTGACGGGCTCGTCGCCGGCCATGGCGACGACCGCGACGAGGGCGCCGGCGGCGAACTGGCCGCGCAGGAGGGCCCTGATGTGGTCGCGGGTGGCGCCGAAGGCGCGCTCGTGCACCTCGGCCATCAGCTCGACGCCGTCCGCGTCGGTGACCGGGACCAGCCGCACGCCCTCGGGCGGCTCCCCCGCCGCGGGCAGGCGGGCGATCTCGGCCACCATCAGAGTCTCGGCGGGCTCGGGGGTGAAGCCGGCCGCGAGGAGGCGGCGGTCGAGGTCGGCGGGCCGGTCGTGGCCGTACAGCTTCCACTCGAACGGGCGTCCCAGCGCGCGGTAGTGGCGCACCTGCTCGGCGATGGCGGCGTCGGCGGTGCGCTCGTCGAGGGCGGACCACAGGACGCCGTTCCAGCCGTCCGCGGGCGCGACCTGGCGGACGACGTCTCCGGCGCGCTCGATCACCGCGCCCGGTCCGTCGGGGCGGGCTCCGCGCCGCAGCTCCCTGTCGAAGAGGTCCAGCACCTCAGCCTCCGAACCGGCGCTGCCGGGCGGCGAAGCTGCGCAGCGCGCGCAGGAAGTCGATCTCGCGGAAGGCCGGCCAGTACGCCTCGCAGAAGTACAGCTCCGAGTAGGCGGACTGCCAGAGCAGGAAGTTGGACAGGCGCTGCTCGCCGCTGGTGCGGATCACCAGGTCGGGGTCGGGCTGCCCGGCGGTGTAGAGGTGGGGGGTGATGTCGTCGACGCTGAGCGTGGAGGCCAGCTCCACCATGGACTGCCCGGTCTCGGCCCGCTCGTACAGCAGCTCGCGCAGGGCGTCGATGACCTCCTGGCGGCCGCCGTACCCGATGGCCAGGGTGAGGTGGAAGCCGGTCGTGCAGGCGCGGGTCGCCTCGACGGCGCTCTTGAGCGCGTGGGCGGTGGTGTCGGGCAGCATGTCGAGCAGGCCCGCGACGTGGACGCGCCAGCGGGCGTCGGGCCGGTCGAGCCGGTCTGCGACCATCTGCTCGATCACCCGCAGCAGGTAGGCGACCTCCTCGTCGCCGCGGCGCTGGAGGTTCTCCGTCGAGCAGAGGAACACGGTGACGTGCCTGATCCCCAGGCCCTCGCACCACTCCAGCACGTGCGCGATGTGCTCGGCGCCGTACTTGTGGCCGATGCTGGGGTTGGGCAGGCCCTTCTGCCTGGCCCAGCGCCGGTTGCCGTCGATGATCAGGCCGACGTGGCGGGGCAGCGGCCCGGCCGTCACCTGGCGGCGCAGGCGGCCGGCGTAGAGGGAATGAAGGAGATCAGTCGTCCACATCCCTCAAGGATGGCTCACCCGCGGAGTGCCCTGGCTCCCCTTCGGGGTCGGCCTGGCCGAGGTGGGTGAGCTTGTCGGGGTTGGTGACGGTGTAGATGCCGCTCACCTGCTCGCCGTCGGGGGTGAGGTCCAGCACCATCATGCCGAACGGCGCGTCGCCGTCGAACAGCACGGCGGACGGGTCGCCGTTCACCTCGCGGTAGCGGATGTCCAGCCCGGCGGGCACGCGGTCGAACCCGGAGGTGAGCAGCCTGGCCACCTTGTCGCGGCCGTGGACGGGGCGCAGGCCCGGCTGGGGCGCCTTGCCGCCGCCGTCGGACCAGAGCGTCACGTCGGGGGCCAGCAGCCGCAGCAGGCCGCCGAGGTCGCCGCCGAACACGGCCGCCAGGAACTTCTCGGTGGCTTTGCGCCGCAGCCGCGGGTCGACGTCGTAGCGGGGGCGGCGGGCCTGGACGTGCCCGCGGGCGCGGTGGGCGAGCTGGCGCACGGACGCCGGGGTGCGGTCGAGGATGCCGGCGATCTCGGTGTGCGCGTACCCGAAGACCTCGTTCAGCAGGAACACCACCCGCTCCAGCGGGGTGAGCGACTGGAGCACCACGAGCAGCGCCATCGACACCGACTCGGCGCGCATCGCCTGCTCGGAGGCGTCCTGCTGGTCGCCGGTGGCGACGGGCTCGGGCAGCCAGGGGCCGACGTAGTGCTCGCGGCGGCGGTTGATGCTCTCCTGGCGGGCCAGCGCTCGGTTGACGGCGATGCGGACGAGGTAGGCGCGCGGGTTGGCGATCTCCTCGCCCGACTCGCTGCGCGGCGCCCAGGCCAGCCACGTCTCCTGGAGCACGTCCTCGGTGTCGGCGACGCTGCCCAGCATGGTGTAGACGACGGAGAACAGCAGTTCCCGGTGGTCGACGAAGACCTGGGTGGCCTCTGGCATCGCGGTGTTCCTCCTGGTGCGGGTGTCACAGGATGAGAGCGGCCCGGCCCCGGCGAGTGTGACGGGTCGCCCGCGAATGTGACGGGCGTCTCAGCAGGTGTGTCCCCGCGCGCCCTGTCAGTCCGTACGCGGCCAGCCGTCGCCCCATGCGGCGTCCCTGGCGGCGCGGTAGAGGTCGCCCTGCCGCTTGGAGACGATCACGTCCTGGACGCCCTCCTCCCCGGCGCACAGGCGCAGGGACACCATGCCCTTGCGCTTGACCGGGTGGCGCAGGATCCGGGCAGCGGCCCGCTGCCCGCCGGCCGCGGTGGCGGCCACGTAGGAGAACTTCTCGTCCTCGAAGCTGAGCGTACCGGCCTTGATGCGGCGGTGCAGGGAGCCTCGGGGCAGCCTGACGGAGAAGTGGCACCAGTCGCGCTCCGGCTGGATCGGACAGGGGCCGTCGTGGGGGCAGGGGGCGACGACGGTCAGGCCGAGAGCGGTCAGGGCCTGCCTGGCCTCGGCGACGGTGGCGTAGCCGGCGGGGGTGCCGGGCTCGACGACGATCACCATGGCGGCGTCCCTGGCCAGCCAGCCGACGACGTCGCGGCGCTCGGCGCGGGGCAGCTCGCCCAGCGCGTACGACATGGTGACCAGGTCGGCGGCGGGCCGGTCGAGGCCGGGGCGGACGGACGCCTGCCGCCACGTGGCGCCGCGCAGCGACCCGGACGCGCGGGCGAGGCGCCTGCCGAGGTCGATGATCTGCGGGTCGTGCTCGATGACGGTGACCCGGTCGATGGAGCTCCAGGTCTGGCCGGCCGCCCAGATCGCCGCGCCGGTGCCGCCGCCCACGTCGAGGTGGCTTCCCGGCCGGAAGCCGGGCGTCATGGCGGCGGCCTGGCGCATGGCGGTGGCGGCCGCGGCGTAGGTGGCGGGCATGCGGTACGCGGCGTAGGCGGCGACGTCGGCGCTGGACCTGATGTGGGCGCCTCCCGCCGTGCCCTCGCGGTAGCTCTCGGTGAGGCGCGCGACGGAGTCGGCGAGGTCCTGGGGCGTGAAGCCGGCCACGGCCTTGTCCAGGGCCGCTCTGAGTGCGTCGGGAAGCATGTCCACGGGTGTGATTATCCGCCCTGCCGGTGAGGGCCCGGCGCGGACCAGGCGCGTCCCGTCCTGGACGTGTGCTCGGCCAGGATGCCGCCGATGGCCGACGCGACGAGCTCCCGGTGCTCCGCCGGCAGGTCCGCCGCCAGCGTCTCCAGCTGCCGCGTGACCCCGTCGTGCGCCAGCACCGCCGTCCGCGTCCCTTCGCCGGTCAGCTCGATGAGGCAGGCACGCCGGTCCCGGGAGTCGCGGACGCGGGCCACGAGCCCGCGCCTCTCGGCCCGGTCGACGAGCCCCGTCAGGCTCGACTTCTCCAGGTGCAGGGCGCGCGTCAGCTCCGTCATCCCCACGGGGCCGCCGATGAGCAGGCACAGCAGCTGCGCCTGCTGGGGTGTCAGGTCGTGCTCCCTGGCGACCTCGCCGTACACCTGCTGCACGAGGTGCGCCAGGCGTACGAGCGCCTCGGTGAAGCCCGGGACCGGCTCGTTCGTCGTCACCACAGAAGAAGTCTACTTGACAACAGTTTGGATCACGAACTAATTTCGTCCTCATCACAACTGTTCGTATTACCAACCAAGTCCGGAGCCTCCCATGCCCGACTACGGCCACGACCTGCTCTTCGGCGCGAGCTTCGTGCCCTCCGCCCAGCAGGCGGACGCCGTCGTAGCCCTCTCCCAGCTCGCCGAGCGCGCCGGACTCGACCTCGTCACCTTCCAGGACCACCCGTACCAGCCCGGCTTCCTCGACACCTGGACGCTGCTCAGCCACCTCGCCGCCGTCACGGAGCGGATCCGGCTGGCGGGCAACGTGCATCCGCTGCCGCTGCGGCCGCCCGCCATGCTCGCCCAGGCCGCGGCCAGCCTCGACCTGCTCAGCCACGGCCGGTTCGAGCTGGCGCTCGGCAGCGGGGGCTTCGCGGACGCCATCGCCTCCATGGGCGGCCCGCGCCTGAGCGCCGGCCAGGCCGTGGACGCGCTGGAGGAGGGCATCGGGATCATCCGCGCCGCCTGGGACACCGGCGCCCCCGGCGACATCGCCCACCGTGGCGAGCACTACCAGGTCAGCGCGCCACGGGGGCCGCGTCCCGCCCACGACATCGGCATCTGGCTGGGCGCGTACAAGCCCCGCATGCTCCGGCTGACCGGCCGGCTGGCCGACGGGTGGCTGCCCTCGATGCCCTACCTCGGGTCGGCCGCCGCGCTCGGCGAGGGCAACGCCGTCATCGACGAGGCCGCCGCCGAGGCGGGCCGCTCGCCCCGGGACGTCCGCCGCCTGCTCAACCTCGGCGAGGACCTGCCCGCCGACGGGCTCGCCGAGCTGGCCCTCACGTACGGCGTGAGCGCCTTCATCGCCATGCTCGGCGACGCCCGCGCGCTCGAACGCTTCGCCCGGGAGACGGTCCCGGAGGTGCGGGAGCTCGTCGCGGCCGAACGCCGCCGCGCCGCCTCCCTCACAGAAGCCTCCCCCACGGAGGTATCCACGGCGGAGGCCACGCGGATCACCAGCGCGCCAGGGGACGCCATGGTGGAGGGCGCGGCCCCGGCCCCCACCCCGGACGACGGCGTGCGGCTCAGCGAGGTGCGCGTCTGGGACGAGAGCACCCGCCCCACCGGCCCCCGCCCCGACCCGGAGCGGCGCTACACCCCGGTGGAGCAGGCCAACGGCCGCCACCTCGTCGACGTGCACGACCACCTGCGCGGCGAGCTGGCCCGGCTGCGCGACCTCGTCGAGCAGGTCGCCGCCGGCGCGATCGACGCGGGCACCGCCCGCTCCCACGTCAACGCCATGACCATGCGCCAGAACAACTGGACCCTGGGCGCCTACTGCGCGTCGTACTGCCGGCTGGTCACCATGCACCACACCGCCGAGGACGCGATGCTCTTCCCCGACCTGCGCCGAGCCGAGCCGGGTCTCGCGCCCGTGCTCGACCGCCTTCAGGAGGAGCACCACGCCATCCACAAGGTCCTCGAACGGGTGGATCGCGCGCTGGTCGCCTATGTCGGCGACCAGGCCGGGCTCGAAACCCTGCGCGCCGCCGTGGACCTGCTCACCGACAGCCTGCTGTCGCACCTGTCGTACGAGGAGCGCGAGCTGGTGGAGCCCCTGGCCAGGCACGGCGCCTGAAGGGCGCCCCAGGGAGGGCGCCACGCCCGCCTCGCCGCGATGCGGCGAAAATAGCCGCGTGGAGGGTGTCTGTCCGGCGCGGTCCCGTTCGTCGGTTGGGCGTCATCACCGTACGAAAGGGCATTCCATGAACACCGTGACCTCCCGCGACGGCACGCGCATCGCCTTCGAGCGGGCCGGCGAGGGACCGGCGCTCGTCCTGGTGGACGGCGCCATGTGCTACCGGGGCGCGGGCCCCTGCTCGGCGCTCGCGGCGGAGCTGGCCGGCGACTTCACCGTCTACACCTACGACCGGCGCGGCCGGGGCGAGAGCGGCGACAGCGACACGTTCGCGGTCGAGCGCGAGTACGAGGACCTGGCCGCGCTCGTCGAGCACGCGGGCGGCGGCGCTTCCGTGTTCGGCCACTCCTCGGGCGCGGTGCTCGCCCTGGAGGCGAGCCTGCACGGGGTGGACATCGCCAGGCTGGCGCTGTTCGAGCCGCCGCCCGCGGGCGAGGACGCGGCGCTGGCCGAGCGGCTCGGGGAGCTGGTGCGCGCGGGCAGGCGGGGCGAGGCGGTGGAGGAGTTCCAGCTCGCGGTGGGCCTGCCGCCGGAGATGGTCTCCGGGATGCGCGGCTCGCCGTTCCGCGCCGCGCTGGAGGCCATCGCGCCCACCCTCGTGTACGACACCACGATCACGGGTTCGGCCCGCCTCGACCGGTACGCCGCCATCGCCGTGCCCACGCTGCTGGTCGACAGCGAGAACAGCCCGGAGATGCTGCGCGCCTCCACCGAGGAGGTGGCGCGGGCGGTGCCGGGGGCGCGGCGGCGCAGCCTGCCCGGCGGTTTCCACGACGTGGAGCCGGGAACGCTCGCTCCCGTACTGGCCGGATTCCTGCTCTGACGCGGCGCCGGGGGCGATACCGGGTTTCGGGTGAGTTTGCTGGCCAACGGCGCCCCATTGATCGAAATCGGGTGTGGCGCTGCACTCACCGCACAAGATCGCTACGTATAGTGATCTCCGATGTCACTTCGTGATTACAGGGGGAGATCATGAGAAGTAGCCTCATCGCCACCGGCGGTACGCTGCTCGCCGCGGCCGCGCTGTTCAGCAGCGCCGCGCCGGCCACGGCCGGCTCCGCGGACTGGAACCACCGGCATCCCGACCACTGCTGGCTCGGGGTGAGCGAAGACACGACCTACCACCACGTCACGTCCCACGGGGTGTTCTCCGGGACCAGGGACGCCGACGGCTGCAACAAGGGGTCCTGGGGCCACCACGACGACCACCACAGCCACTGGCTGCACCGCAACTGGCCCACCAGCGGCAACGGCAACTTCGTCGGGACCTGGCCCGACCACGGCTTCCGCTTCGACGACGACTGACCGTCCCTCTCGCCACGCGCCCGGGTCCCGGCGCCCCGCCCCGCGGGACGCGCCGGGACCCGCGCGTATCGGGGCGCCGCCGCCGTCACGCCCGCGTGCGGGCCGAGCGCGCGGCGGGAGCGACCGGGCGGCCGACGCGGGCCACGTGGAGCAGGGTGCGCGGGTCGGCGATCCCCAGCCGGCCGGCCAGCTCCCGCCGGGTCGGGTCGCAGTCGATGATCTGGCTCAGCGGGTGCGCCGCGTAGCCGTGCCGCGACAGCGTGAGCCAGTGCCGCATCAGCACCCGCCCCATCCCGAGTTCGTCCTCCACCGGCCCCACCAGCACCAGCACGTCCCCGTCGTGGTCCAGCAGGCCGCGCGAGGCCGCCGCCAGCGCCCGCGGCAGCCCCAGCGGGCGCAGCGCCGGATACAGGGCCAGCGAGGCGCGCAGCCCGGCCGCCTCGGCCCTGCCCAGCGCCAGGGCACGGTCGGTGAGCCCGTCGAGCAGGTAGCGGCGGTGCCGGCGGGTGAGCCGGAGCCAGGCGCGCAGCTCCCGCGTCACGTCCCGGTCCGCGAACTGGTGCAGGTCGGCGGCGTACAGCAGGTCCGCGAGGTCGCGGCAGGCCAGCCGCCGCACGCCCGCCAGCTCCGCGACCAGCCCGTCGGGCAGCCGCCCCGGGTGGTACGCGCCGCGGTTCGTCCCGCGGTCCCGGACGTCGGCCGTGCGGAACGGCGTCGCGTACGGCCGCGCGGCGGCGTGCAGCACGCCCGCCCGGCCCGGACCCGGGTCGGGCCGGAAGCCGACGGACAGGCCGGCGTCGGCGCACACGATCAGGCAGCACTCCACGAACGCCCCCAGGCTCAGCCGCAAGTCACGCCCCGTGGGGTCGCTGATGGGCAGCGCGCGCGAGGGGTCCCAGCCGATCACGGCCTCGTCGCCCGCGTAGGTGAGGGTCCAGGGCTGGGTGTTGTGGGCGCTGGGCGCCCGCCAGAAGTCCGGCTCCAGGGCCCGCAGCCGGTCCCTCATGACGCCAGGCGCCTGTCGTAGAAGGTGTAGCCGTGCAGGGGGCGGCCGCCCATCGCGACGTACTGGGCGGCGGAGCCGGGGTTGGTGCGCTCGACGTACGTGCTGCGCAGCGCCCGGTAGCCGCCCCGGCGCAGCCCGTCGTGCAGCTCCCGCGACAGCAGCCGCATGTAGCCGCGGCCCTGCTCCTCCGGGACGGTGCCCTTGATGATGAGCACCGCCTCGCGGCGGTAGCGGGCGCGGGTGGCCAGCAGCCGGAGCTGGTGCAGCGGATGCAGATCCCCGCCGATTTTCGCGATGAATCGCGAAATGTCAGGCAGGCAGAGCACGAACGCGATCGGCCGGTCCGCTTTCGTCAGGTACAGCAGCAGGGCCTCGTCCAGCAGGTACGCCAGCCCGTCCGTCTGCGCCGCCAGCTGCTCCGCCGAGATCTCCGTGTAGTACCCGAGCCGGGCGAAACTGGCGTTGAGCATCTCGCGCAGGATCGGCAGCTGCTCCCCGACGCGCCGCCGGTCGCCCCGGTGCACGCGCAGCCGTTCGGCCTCGATGCGCCCGTCGTCGAAGGTGAACACCGGCTCGTCCGGCACGGGGCAGATCCAGGTGTCGGACTCGAAGCGGCGGGTGAAGCCGCGCGCCTCGTAGGCGGCCGGGACGTACGGATGGTTCCAGGCGCTGTCGATGAAGCCGCGCTCCTCGAACCCGGAGGTGATGACGCCGCCCGCCTGGTTGGGCAGCAGCGACACCGGCCCGAACGCCGCCTCCTTCCCCGCCGCGCGCCCGGCGGCCAGGATGCCGTCGAACAGCTCCTCCGCCGCCTCCTCCGCGAACTCCGTCAGCCCGAACAGCTGCGTGGCCCGGCCCAGCCTGGCGTCCAGCGCCGCGTCGGCGTGCAGCGTGGTCCGCGCGACCACCTGACCCCGCCGCCTGAGCACGTACAGGCGCACTCCCCGGCGGTGCCAGGCGCGTACCTGGGCGTGCAGCGGCGGGATGAAGCGCGGCTCGCCCGCGTAGAGCCGGTCGGTCAGGGCGAGGAAGTCGCGCAGGTCGCGGCGGCTCTCGACGGGTCGCAGACTCACCGGCGCCGCACCCGGGGCCCGTCGCCGTCCTCCGTGGACAGCGGGGTGAACGTCTCGATGTGCGCCATCTCCCCGTCCTCCGCGCGCCAGACGCCGTTGCTGTAGCCCTCGGGCTCGGCGCCGTAGAGCCTGATGAAGCCGCCGGTGGCGTGCTTCGTGCCGTCCGTCACCCACCGCATGAGCTCGCGGTGGTGGCGGGAGCGGGCGAAGACCAGCAGCGCGTCGCGGTCGTCGAAGAAGGCGATCGTGCCGAGCGTGAAGGGGAACTTCCAGTAGACCTTGTGCCAGCGGTAGCCGCGCATCCGCTTCATGTCGCGGACCATCCGCGCGTACGCCGGCGCGAGCGCGAGAATCGACAGGGGGCCGCGGTAGCGGGTCGCGCCGACGAACATCGCCGTCGCCTGCCCCTGCGGGGGCGCCTTGCTGAAGTCGGTGGTCCTCATGCGTCCTCCACCAGGTAGACGTTCTTCATCTTCGTGAGGCCCGCGAACGGCCCCTCGCCCGCGCCGAACACCCTGACCCGCAGGTCGGCGGCGGTCGGGTCCTCCTTCAGCGACTCGGCGAAGTCGCGGGAGACGGAGCTCAGGTGGGCGACCACGCCCTCGCGGCAGATCTCGGCCAGCCGCTCGCGGTCGGCCTCGCCACGCAGCTCGATGTTGATCACCGGGCGGTACTCCAGGCCGGGCAGCTCCTCCAGCGACAGGCAGAACCGGTTGATCGCGGCCGCGTACGGGTTGCCCTGGTAGAGGCCGTACTCGACGTCCTGCGGGTAGAGGTTGGCCCCCATGTAGGAGATCGTCGAGTCCTTGCGGCCGAACAGGAACAGCAGCGGCAGGTTCAGCCGCTCGTCGGTCCACGTCCGTGCGTACTCCTCGGCGCCCAGGGCCTCCTTGACGTCGGCGAGGGTGTACAGCCTGGCCTCGTCGCCGACGTTGTAGCGGAGTTTGGGCTGCAGGTACGTCTTGGTGTTGATGGTGCACAGCAGCTCGCCGTCGGCGTTGACCTCCAGGAAGGTCTCCAGCGGGTTGTAGTGGAAGATCATGGGCAGCCGCTGCTCGCCCGGCCCCAACAAGCGGTCACGCAGGCGCTGGTCGGTGGCCAGGCGGCGGCGCAGCCGTACGCTGAACCCGCTCTCCGCGCCCATCCCGATGGTCAGGTCGCTCGCGCCGTAGCCGGAGCGGACCTCCTCGAAGCGCTCCTCCAGGTAGTCGCGCAGCGCCTCGGTCATGCCCTCGCCGCCCACCATGCCGCGGATGCGGTAGTCGCTCCAGGGGAAGCCCGCCTCGTCGAGGCGGTCGCGCAGGTGCTTGAGGAACGGCGGGTACGCGGCCACCACGTAGTCGTAGCCCGGCCCGAAGTGCTCCAGCGTGTCGGCGATCTTCTCCAGGTCGGGGCCGGTGTTCTTGACCATCGCGATGCGCGCCATGGCCGCGCCGGTGGTGGTGCCGGTGGCCCAGGCGCCCATCGAGTACGCGTTGATCACGAACAGCCGCCGGCCGGGGAAGACCAGCTCGATGTACCCGGCCGCGTTGCGGTAGATGCCCTTGAGCTCGCGCGGCCCGCGTACCCAGTTGTACGGCTTGCCGCTCGACCCCGACGACTCGTCCACGATCACGCCCGGCCGGTGCAGCCTGCCCTCCTGGCAGCGGCTCTCCTCGTCGTACACGGCGGCGTAGTTGCGCTTGGTGGTCTCGGGGAAGTCCGCCAGCGCCCTGGCGCGCCCGGCGCCGTTCGCGCGCAGGAAGTGCCGGTACGCGGGCACGTCCACGGCGGCGAACTGGCAGGCCACCCGGGCGTGCCTGGCGGCCAGCCGGTCGAGCGCCGGGTGGTAGCCGCGGGCGACGAACCGCCAGACGGCGGGATGCGTCGCGCCGAGCCGGTACGCGCCGGTCAGGGACCAGGAGTAGGCCTGGAGCCGGACTCTGCGCCAGCGCTCGCGGGGGGTGAGCGTCCCGAGGCCGGGACTCAGTCGCGTCATGGACGGTGAGGCTAGTGGTATCGGATGAAAGATCGCTTTCCATCTGCTTTCAACGCTAATGCGGCACCGTCCTTTCCGCATCTGTCCTTACTGTGGGCTGCGCGAACCGAGGAGGACATGTGATCGAACTGTCGTGGCCGCAGGTCAGCGCCCGGCGCCTGGAGCGGGCCGGGCTGGGCGAGGGCCCGCCGGAGGCTCTCCCGGCGCCGCCGGCTTTCGCGACGGCCGAGGCGTTCCGGGCGGCGGGGGCCTTCCCGGCGGCGGAGCCGGAGGTGATGGTGGCGGCCATGTGCGGGGCGCACGCGCAGGTGATGTCGGCGGCCGAGGCGTCGGTCGGGCTGCGGCTGCCCGGGGTGACCCGCGCCGGCGTCCGCGCCGCCCTGTGGGAGCGGCGCACGCTGGTCAAGACGCACGGCCCGCGCGGCACCGTGCACCTGCTTCCCGCCCGCGACCTGCCCCTGTGGGTGAGCGCGTTGTCGTCGATCCCGGACACGCACCAGGGGCGCCGCCGTCCCTGAGGATGACCGCGGAGCAGACCGACCAGGTGGTGGCCGCCATCCGGGACGTGCTCGCGGGGGCCGAGATGACGATCGACGAGCTGAGCGAGGCCGTCGTCGAGGCCACCGGGCCGTGGGCGGGCGACCTGGTGATGCCCGCCTTCCAGACCATGTGGCCGCGCTGGCGGCAGGCGATGGCGCGGGCCGCGCACCGGGGCGCGTTCGTGTTCGGGGCGGGCAGGGGCCGCAAGGTCACCTACACCGCCCCGCCGGCCGCGCCTGCCTCGACCGGTGGGGCGGTCGGGCTGGTCAGGGCCTATCTGTGGGCGTACGGGCCCGCGACACCGGCGCAGTTCGCGCAGTGGGCGGGAGGGCCGGTGGGGTGGGCGCGGGAGGCGTTCGCGGGCGTGGAACTGGAGGAGGTGCTGTTCGCGGGCGAGCGGGCGTGGGTGCTCGCGGGCGACACCGCGGTGCCCGGCGATCCGCCGCGGGGCGTGCGGCTGCTGCCGTACTTCGACGCGTACGTGGTGGCGGGACGGCCCCGCGAGCTGCTCTACCCGGGCGCGGCGGCGGCGCGGGCGCTGAACGGCGGGCAGGCGGGGAACTTCCCCGTGCTGCTGGTGGACGGGGACGTGGGCGGTGTGTGGCACCAGCGGCGCTCCGGCAGCAGGCTCGACGTCACGGTGGAGCCGCTGCGCGACCTCACCGCCGCCCAGTTCGGGGAATTGGAGGGGCAGGTGGAGCGGCTGGGCGAGGTGATGGAGGCCCGTCCGCGCCTGGCCATCGGCCCGATCACGGTCGGCCCGCACGCCTGATTCCCTATCACTCCCTATCGTGTGCCACCATAGGGAGTGTTATGGAGCAGTACACCGTGGACGAGGCGGCGGCCCTGCTGGGGCTGCACGTCAAGACGGTCCGCAACTACGTGCGGGACGGGCGGCTGCCCGCCGTGCGCGTCGGCAAGCGCTACCGGATCGCCAAGGACGACCTCGCGGCCTTCGCCGGGCTGCCGCCCGGCGGCCCCGCGCCGCGCCGGCACGCCGAGGCGTCCAGCATCGTGCAGATCGACGGCATCTCCAGGAGCGAGATGGACCGGGTCAGCACGATGGTGCTGAGCGCCCTCTCGGGGCGGCCGAGCGGGCTGCGCGTGGAGTTCGCGTACGACGAGGAGCGCACGCACCTGAAGATCATCGTGCTGGGCGGCCTTGAAGAGACCGCCCAGGTCCTGCGCATCGTCGACGCGCTCACCCGTGACTGACCTTCCGGCCCCCCTTTGGAGATTTCATGCATGACGACCGCACGATTCACGTCCTGGAGCCCGACGGCGCGCCGCTGCGCGAGACCCAGGACGCGCTCGACCTCATCGGCGAGGCGTTCGGCAGCGGCGTGCGGTGGGTGGCGATCCCGGTCGAGCGGCTGCACGAGGACTTCTTCGCGCTGCGCACCGGCGTGGCGGGCGAGATCGCGCAGAAGTTCGTCAATTACGGCATCGGCCTGGCCGTCGTGGGCGACGTGTCCCGCTTCACCGCCACCGGCACCGCGCTGCGCGACTGGGTGCGCGAGTCGAACAGGGGGCGGCACGTCTGGTTCGTCGCCAACCTGGAGGAACTGGCGGCACGGCGCGCGGCGTACGGGATCTAAGGCCGCGTACGGGATCCTGCCGGCCCGGGCGGCTGGGCGTCAGGGGCGGCGGGCCGCCACGGCGGCGAGCATCTCCCACGCCGCCTCGGGGTGCAGCGTCTCGTCCGGGTCCTCGTGGAACGGGTCGAGGACGACGGTGTCGGCGCCGAGCAGCCGCAGCTCCTCCAGGTCGGCCATCACCTGGTCGATCGTCCCCTCCCCCGCCCGCCGCTCGGCCGGCGGCGCGCCGGTGATCCGCAGCAGGATCCTGGGCGCCAGCGCGGGCACCGGCCGGCCCTCCTCGGCGGCCAGTTCCTGCAGCCGCGACCACCTCTCGCGCAGCCACGGGACGGTGTTCCGCAGCGGGTGCCAGGCGTCGCCGTACCGTACCGCCCTGCGCAGTGCCGCCGAGCTCCCGCCGCCCACCCAGATGGGCACGCCGCCCGAGCGGTAGTCGCGCTCGTCGGCCCAGGCGGCGCGGATCGCGGCCAGGTGGTCGTCGGTCACCGCGCCGCGCCGCTCGTACGACGCTCCCAGCGCCTCGAACTCCTGCCGCGCCCACCCGACGCCCACGCCGAGCACCAGCCGGCCGCCGCTGAGGTCGTTGAGGTTGGCCGCCATGCGAGCCACCAGCAGCGGGTGGCGGTACGGGACGATGACGACGGTCGTGCCGAGGCCGATCCTGGTCGTGGACCCGGCCAGCCACGCGAGCGTCGTGAACGGCTCGTAGAACGGCGGCGGGTAAGGCCCGGCGACGTCGGGGGTGATCACCACGTGGTCGGAGACCATGAGCAGGTCGAACCCGAGCCCCTCGACGGTCTGCGCCCAGCGTCGCAGGACGCCGGGGTCGGTGCCGGGGCCGAAGTTGGGGACGTTCACGCCGAGCCGCATCGGCCCAGATTACTTCGCCTCACGCGCCGCGGTCGGCACGCGCCTCGCCACCGCCGCATGCGCCGCAGACCCCCAGGCCAACGCCTACGACCTGACCACGGTGATGGACTCACCCGGATCGGCAAGGCATCCACCTTCGTGCTCATCCCCTACGGCCACGAACCCGAGTCGGTTGGGTTTCCTCCTGTCGAGTACTGCGAAGGAGGACCCTGTGTCTCCGCTTCGGAGGCGGTACGACGATGCCGTTGCCGTTCCGAACGACAGGGAGAGCCGTCGGAGCCTGGTCCACGATGCCCCAGAAAAGGCTTCACTCGGCTCGCGCCCGCCGTACGGGGGGGCTGGACCCGCCGCCCCCGTTCGTGCTTGATGAGGTGGCCGACACCGGCCCGGTGCCGCTCCCTGCGTGGCCGGCCACGGCCGCCGGGTCGGGCATGTCGATGATCGTGGCGGGACAGTCCTGGAGCCGGTTCCGGCATCGGTGGCGCGAGCGCGGCGCCAAGACCATCTGGAACTCGGCGAAGGCGGAGGTGTCGTTCGGCGCGGTGTCCGACCCGGACGATCTGGAGGTGATCTCCAAGTTGTGCGGGGAGGTCACGCTGCCGGTGTGGGAGGAGAGCCGCGACGCCCGCGGCGAGCGGTTGCGGACCCGCCGCTAGGAGACGGTGCGGGTGCTGCCGGCGGAGCAGGCGCGGATGCTGCCCGGCCCTGGACCGCCTGAGCGTGCGGTTGCGCCCGTGCGCCGAATCCCACCAACCGGACGGGGGCCGACGCGATGACGCCGACCTGGTCGACCGCAGCATCGCCGAGCTGCGCCGCCTCTGAGCCTCCCGGAGTCGCCGGGCCGTGCCTGCGTACGCGACGCCCCGCCCACGACCTTGACGGCCGCGGCCGCGGCGGCCAGCCGGCGCGGCTCGATGCGGTAGGTCTCCAGCACCTGCTCAGAAGAATCTGTCGGCAATGAGCTGAAACAGCGTTCCCAAAGCGGCTCCTATGACGAGATATGCGATCTGCCCTTTGCGGCTGCGGCGATCGATCTCGCGCAGCAGCGGCTCCGCACGCGTGGCCACCAGGCGGTCCACGGCATCGGCCTCTTCCCGTTTCTCGGCGGCGTAACGGTGATTTTCCTCAGCCTCCCGCGCCAGCTGCTGCGCTACCACGGTGCGTGCTTGCACCTCACCTTGCAGCAGGGCGAACTCCTCTGCCGACTCTGAAAGTCGCCGGGCCACCATGCCAAGACGGTGCTCGAGGTCATCCATCGGAAGCAGCTGGACGGCGTCATAGCGCCTTCTTATCTGAGCACGCACCAGTGCCATGGACCCGAGCCCGAGAACCAAGGGGACGGCCCCGAGATTCAGGCTCCTCAAGAGCACGCCATCGTCGAAGAACACGTTGAGGGCCGCAAGGATCGCTGAAACTGAGCTGGCGAGGACCACGTCCGCGTGCATGAGGACTGCGTAGCTCCATCGTCGCCATCCCGAATCCGGGGTATTGAGCGGGGTGTCGTGGGCGACGGATGGCAGGGTGGCGCAAATTGCCGCAGCGAGTGTCCAGATGAAGGCCAGGGCGGCATCTTTGCTGACGGCGTCAGGGAGGAAGAGAACGATCGCCAGCAGCACGGCAACGAAGGTGGGTCCGAGGGCGATGAGGATTCTGCGCAAGCTCACGATCTGTTCATCCGAGCAGAGGCTGTCGCGTTTCGCCGTATCGTCGGCGTGCTGCTGGCCGCCGGCCTGGCCCACGCCCTGATCGGCACGGCCGAAGCGCACGCCAACCGCGCGGAGGACGGCCCTGCTCACCTGTACATGACGCGCGCGATGAGTTTCTGCTGCTTCACGGGTCAGCACAGAAGAACCGTGCAAACAGTAAGGAACCATCATGAACAAGCACAAGGCTCCCGCCGAGATCGCCGTCGAGTTCATCGAGGCGTTCGCCCGTCACGACCGGGCCGCGATGGCGCGCCGCCTCGCCGACGACATCGTCTTCGAGAGCCCGCGCGGCGCCATCGCGGGGGCGCGGGCCGTCCTGGAGGCGATCGGGCAGTTCGCGGAGGCCGTCGCCGAGGTGAAGATCATTTCCGTGCTGGGCGACGACGAGCAGGCGCTGATCATGTACGACATGGTGACGGGCCCGTTCGGCACCTTGCGGGCCGCCGACCACCTCGTGGTCCAGGACGGCCGGATCACCTCCGACCGGCTCGTGTTCGACACCTACGAGCTGCGCACGTCCTAGCCGGCAGGCGGTTGTCCGTCGCAGCGGTTGTCCGGACTTCTCGAGCAGGACAACGTCCCTCCCGCCCACCCGTCGGCGTGCAGGTAGCGCTCGTCAGCAGGTCGGCAGCGAGGCGCGCTCGGCGGGATGTCGAAAAAAGACTCCGCAACGAGACGCCTTCGCACGTATCCATGACCATGACGCAAGTCGCGATGGCGAGGGGAGATGAGCATGAGACGTCCTGGGCCGTTCGGGTTCTTGCTGGAAGGCCAGGAGAACCGCAGCGTGTGGGGCTGGGATGAGAGGACCGGCAGCCGGTGGGCTCAGCTGTGGCGCGACTGGCGGCTGGTAGGTCTGGCGGCGCTCACGTTCCGTCTGCCGGCCAGGCGTTGGACGGGCGGGATCGTCGGTCGGGGCGGCGGCCGCGCGTCGGCGCTTGGCGTTCTCAGCGCGGGCGGCATGTTCGAGCTCGCGCCGGTCGGGCGGCAGGTCGGCGCGGCGCCGGCGTTCGTCATGGATGGCGGCCGGCTCTTGCTGGGCGAGCTGGTGGTCGTGGCGGGCGCGGGCGGCCCGGTGGGTGGCCCGATGGGTGGCGTCGTCGACGTGCCGGCGCGGGCGGCGCGCTGGACGGTCTCCAGGTCGCGTTCGAGGTCGTGGTGCCGGCGCCGCACCATCGGCCACGCCGTCCGGGGCGGCGCTGCGGCGGCGGCCTGCCGGGCGGCGGCCTTCACTCGGCGGAGGGCGGGGATGGCCGGTTGTCGGTCCAGCCGGACTCCAGCACCATGGTGACCCGGTCTTTCACCTGTGGCATGCCGCCGGTGACTTCGAAGGTCAGCACTTTGGAGGTGTCGGGGTCGATGATCAGTCTGCCCTGGGCAGGCCGGCCCTGCTGGATTGGGAAGGTCACGGCGACGCCCGGCCGTCCCTGCGGATCGGTGGTCCGGCCTTCGACCCGCACTGCGGGCAGCGTCGCCAGCGCCTGGTAGGCGGCGCTGCGCACCTGTGGGGAGGCGGGCAGCTCGTACAGGAGTGATGCCAAGGTGGGCGGCAGGCCGTCCTCCACCGAACCGGCGAAATCCTGATCGCTACGGATGGCCTCGGCGGCCCGTTTCTTCAGCGCTTCGGGGTCGGCGGGCAGTGCCTCGATCTCCTTCAGGGTCAGGGGCATGGCACTCCAGTAGAGTTTCCGCTCCCCCTTGAGCCGGGTGAGCGTGCCCTCGCCGGGCGAGGTGGAGTGGACGCCGCCGTCCTTCCCCATCTCCCATTCGGTCGGCGAGCCGTCCCGGCGCCATGCCTCCACATCCAGGGGGCGTGCGGCCAGCTGCCTGCGGCCGATCCAGCCTCGGCCATCCTTGGCCACCCACGTCTCCGAGAGGTACGAGGTTTCCAGACGGTAGGTGTTGCCGTTCTGGCCGTACGGTCCCGCCGAGCCCACGTACAGCTGCTTGAGATGCCAGTAGGCGCCTTCTGGGGCGGCTTGGGCCTTGGCGGCGGCGGCCAGCAGGATCGACGTGCCCGACAGGACGGTGCCGCCGGGTGTGACCGTGGGAGAGGGCGATGCGGTCAGGGTGATCTGGCCGAGGAAGACCGCCGTCGCGGCCGCGGCCGCTGCGAGCCCGATGGCACCGGCCCGCCACGGCAGACGCCGGACCGCTCGGTGCGGGCGCGCCTGGGTCGCCATGATCGCCGCACGCAGTTCGCGCGCGCCGGGCCCCTGATCCGGCGCGTGTGGTGCCGGGTCGATGGCCCTTACCAGGTTGTCGATGTCGCTCATGCTTCCCCCATCGCGATCGTCAAGGACGCCTGCCGCTCCAGCGCCGCCGCCATCCGTTTGCGCGCCCGATGCAGCCGGGTCCGGGCGGCAATAGCCGTACATCCCGTAACTTTGGCGATCTGCTGGCTGGTCAGACCCTCCCAGCAGGCCAGCGCCAAGACCTCGCGGTCGCGTTCGGGTAACCCGTCGAAGGCGGCGCGAACATGGTCCAGATCGACCGGTCCGACCGGCCGGTCGGCCGCCAGTTCCGCACGTAGCCGCTCGGTGAGCACGGCCCTGCGGAATTCGCCGCGCTGCTGGTTGGCCAGCACGCGGCGGGCCACCCCGTACAGCCACAGCAGCGCCTCCTCACCCTCAGGCACGTCGCCGATGCGCCGCCAGGCGGTGAGGAACGTCTCGGAGATGACGTCGGCCGTGTCGTCGGGCGAACCGGTACGGCGTGCGGCGTACTGGTGTATCGCCGGGTAGTACGCGTCATAGACCGCTTCGAAGCGATCTCGGTGTGTCACAGGGTCTCCTTGCCGAAAGGTGCCGGACACCCGGTAAATGTCCGGCACCTCGCGGAATGTGGCAGCTGGTTATGATCGGTGGCGGAGCGATCTCCGAAGCCCGCCTGCCGAGCCGCTGAGAGCCCTGGAGAGCTCCGATTCGGCGGCCTGGCGGGCCAGGTGGCGGGCGAGGTCGACCAGCTCGGCGTTGCGGGCGGCGTTGCGGGCGGCGTTGCGGGCGGCGTTGGCGGCCAGGAGCGCGGCGTGCCGCAAGCCGTTGTCGTCGACGCGCAGCTGTGCCGCGTGGCGGGCGGCTCGGCGCATCTGGGCGAGGGCGCGGCCGATGCGCCGGCGCAGCACCCCGCACAGGTCGGCGGCGGTGGCCACCTGGTGGGTCAGCAGCTCGCGCGCCTCCGATCCGGGCATGTGGCGCAGCAGGAGCATCACCAGATGCGCCGATTCAGCCGGCTCGGCGTCCGAGATTCAGGCGCCGCAGGCGGCACGTACCTCCGCCACCAGGCGGGTGGCGTCGTCGATGGTGCGCCCGATCTCCTCCGGCGTGCGGCCGACGGCGGCGAGCAGCGCCTGGGCGCGCTCGCCGAACCCGGCGGGGGCGGACGGGAGCCGCGCGGCCGAGGCGACCATGCCCTTCTCGTTGATCAGCCAGGCGCCGTCGGCGGCGTGCAGGGCGTGGCAGGCGACGCCCACGGCGCGGAACAGCGCCCCCGCGGCGTACGCCGGGTCCTGGCCGGAGGCGCCGTAGCGGGCCGTCGCCAGCGCGAACTCGGCCTCCCACAGCCCCTCGACGAGCGCCCGCCGCAGCGGCGGAGGGTACTCCTTCGCGACATCGTCCCGCAGCGCGGCCAGCTCGCCCTCCGGGTCGGTGAGGATCCTGCACAGCGCGACCTCGCCGGCGTAGGCGTGGGAGTAGAAGCCGAGCGGGTGGCCGGGCTGGAAGCCGACCTCGTAGCGGCCCGCGCGGCACTCGCCCCAGACGCGGCGGACGCGGTCGAGGTCGCGGTAGATCCAGTCCACCCGCCATCCTCGCACGGTGAGCCAGCCGCCGCCGTCGACCCACGGGCCCCAGCCGCCCGGCTCGGTCACCTCGACCGGCTCGCCGGTCACCTCGGCCGCCAGCTCCCGCAGCTCGTCCACGGCCGGCGGGCGCCGGTAGTAGAGGCCGAGGTCGACGTCGGAGTCGGGCCGGTGCGTGCCGCGTGCCCGGCTGCCGCCCAGGACGACCGCCACCACGCCCGGCACCTCGCCGAGCCGATCCGCCAGTGCCTGAATGCCCGCATCTTCCACGCGTCGAGCCTACGGCGCCCGTACGACGTGCGACCACGTAGGATTCACGCATCGTGAACGGTGTCGAGACGCGGGCGTTCGAGGAGCTGCTGCGGGAGCTGGCCCCTCAGGTGCTCAGCGCGGTCGTACGGCGCTACGGGCAGTTCGACCTGTGCGAGGACGCCGTGCAGGAGGCGCTGCTCGACGCCGCCGTGCAGTGGCCCGCAGAAGGGCTGCCCGGCAACCCGCGGGCCTGGCTGACCACGGTGGCCGCGCGCCGGGTCGTCGACCAGATGCGCAGCGAGCACGCGCGGCGGCGCAGGGAGGAGAGCGTCGCGGTCAGCGTGCCGGCCGACGAGTTCACGGCGCCGGCGCCGGGCGAGGAGCGGGCGGGCGACCAGGACGACACGCTGACGCTGCTGTTCCTGTGCTGCCACCCGTCGCTGTCGCAGGCCTCGCAGCTGGCGCTCACCCTGCGGGCCGTGGGAGGGCTGACGACGGCGCAGATCGCGGGCGCGTTCCTGGTGCCGGAGGCGACGATGGCGCAGCGCATCAGCCGGGCCAAGCAGCGCGTCAGGTCCGCCGGGGTGCCGTTCCGGATGCCGCCGGAGGGCGAGCGGGAGGAACGGCTGCGCGTCGTCCTGCACGTCCTCTACCTGATCTTCAACGAGGGTTACACCGCCACCTCCGGCCCCGACCTGCACCAGCCCGAGCTGACGGGCGAGGCGATCAGGCTCGCCCGGGCCGTGCGCCGGCTGCTGCCCCACGACGGCGAGGTCGCGGGGCTGCTGGCGCTCATGCTGCTCACCGAGGCGCGCAGGCCGGCGCGCACGGGCGCGGACGGCGGGCTGATCCCGCTGGCCGAGCAGGACAGGAGCCTGTGGGACCGCGCGCTCGTCGAGGAGGGCGTGGAGCTGGTCAGCAACGCCCTGTCCACCGCCGCGCTCGGCCCGTACCAGCTGCAGGCGGCCATCGCGGCCGTGCACGACGAGGCGCCAACGGCCGGGGAGACGGACTGGCCGCAGATCCTGGCGCTGTACGGGGTGCTGTCCGGCATCGAGGACAACCCGGTGGTCGACCTCAACCAGGCGGTCGCCGTGGCGATGGTGCATGGGCCGCGCGCCGGGCTCGACCGGCTGGAGCGCCTGGCCGCCGACGAGCGGATGGCGCGCCACCACCGGCTTTCGGCGGTCCGCGCCCACCTGCTGGAGATGGAGGGCGACGCGGCGGGGGCGGCGGCCGCCTACCGGGAGGCGGCCCGGCGCACCACCAGCGAGCCGGAGCGGCGTTATCTGGAGAGCCGAGCATCCCGCTTGTCTTGACGATTATTTTTTTCGGTGCGATCGTTCCCTCATGCACGAAGTCGCGGTGATCGAAGATCCGGCAGCGGCCGAGGCGTCGCTCGACCCCATGCGCTCCACGCTGCTGGCCGCGCTGGTCGAGCCGGGCTCGGCCACGTCCCTGGCCGCCAAGGTCGGCCTGGCCAGGCAGAAGGTCAACTACCATCTGCGCACGCTGGAGCGGCACGGCCTGGTGGAGCTGGTCGAGGAGCGCAGGAAGGGCAACGTCACCGAGCGGGTGATGCGGGCCACCGCCGCCTCCTTCGTCATCTCGCCGGCCGCGCTGGCCTCCGTCCAGCCCGACCCGGGCCGCTCCCCCGACCGGCTGTCGGCGCGCTGGCTGCTGGCGCTGGCCGCGCGGCTCGTCCGCGATGTCGGCACGCTGATCACCGGGGCCGCGAAGGCGCAGAAGCGGGTGGCGACGTTCGCCATCGACGGCGAGGTGCGGTTCGCGTCGGCGGCCGACCGGGCGGCCTTCGCGGAGGAGCTGGCGCAGTGCGTGACGACCTTGGTCAGCAAATATCATGATGAATCCGCGGAAGGCGGGCGCAATCATCGGCTGGTCATCGCGGTTCATCCGGCCGTGAACCCCGACGTGCACCCTGATGTGGGTCCCGGCGTGGGTCCCGCCGATCGTCCCGCCACGGAGAAGGAGCGCTGAGCGTTGGGCCACTCGTTCGAACGTTCCCACGAGGCCGTGGTGGAGGCCACGCCCGAGGAGGTGTGGGAGGCCATCTCCACCGGTCCGGGCATCGACGCGTGGTTCATGGGACGCAGCGACGTGGCGGACGGCGTCGTACGCACCGCGTTCGGCGGCGGCGAGATGCCGCCGTCCGCGGTGACCGGGGCCGAGCCGGCGCGGCGGTTCGCGCACGCCAGTGACCCGGCGCCCGACGGGCGGTTCGTCGCCTACGAGTTCCTCATCGAGGGGCGCGCGGGCGGCAGCACGCAGGTGCGCATGGTGACCAGCGGGTTCCTGCCGGGCGACGACTGGCAGGACGAGTTCGAGGCCATGTCGCTCGGGATGGAGATGTTCTTCGCGACGCTGGCCGAATACCTCACCCACTTCGCCGGGCGGGCGGCGACGCCGGTCACGGCGTTCGGACCGGCGATCGGCGACTGGCCGCGCGCTTGGGAGCGGCTGCACGAAGCGCTGGGCGGCCCGCCGTCGACCGGCGACCGCGTGCGGCTGGGCCCGGTCGAAAGCCCGGTCGAGGGTGTGGTGTACTTCCGCAACGCCCAGACGCTCGGCATCCGCTCGGGTGACGCCCTCTACCGCTTCCTCCAGGGCTTCCACGGGTCCATGGTGGCCGCGCACGTGCTGTTCGGCGAGCGGGAGGGCGAGGAGCCGCGGTGGCGGGCCTGGCTGGAGGAGCTGTACGGGCGGCCGTGACCGCGCGAGGGGCTCAGGGGACGCGGGTGCGGGCCACGAGCAGGGCGATGTCGTCCTCGGCGTGCTCCTCGCCGACCATGGCGCGGATCACCGTGCTGCAGAAGTCCTCCAGCGGGAGCGTCGCCTGGGACAGGGCGGCGCCGAGCCGGTCGATGCCCGCCTCGATGTCGGCCGTGCGGGTCTCGATCAGGCCGTCCGTGTAGAGGGCGATCAGCGTCCCCTCGGCGAGCTCCAGGTCGAGCGACCGGTACGCGCCGAGCCCCAGGCCGATCGGGGTGCCGCTGGGCGGCCGGGGGAAGCGGACCTCGCCGGACGGGGTCACGAGCGCGGGCGGCGGGTGCCCGGCCCCGGCCATCGTGAAGCGACGGGTGGCCGGGTCGTAGACCGCGTACAGGCAGGTCGCCCCGGTGGGGTCCAGCGGGAAGCCGTCGGGGCCCGCGTCCTCCTCGGTGAGGCGGACGACCAGGTCGTCGAGGTGGGCGAGCAGCTCGTCGGGCGGCAGGCCCATGTACGTGAGCGTGCGTACGGCGGTGCGCAGCCGTCCCATCGTGGCCGCGGCGTTGATGCCGTGCCCGGTCACGTCCCCCACCACCAGCGCGACCCGGTCGCGGGGCAGCGGGATCGCGTCGAACCAGTCGCCGCCGACGGCGTCGTGGAGCCCGGCGGGCAGGTAGCGCGAGGTCACCTCGAGGGCGGCGCTGCCGGTCAGGCGGCGCGGGAGCAGGTTGCGCTGCAACGCCAGGGCGGCCGTGCGCTCGCGGGTGTAGCGGCGGGCGTTGTCGAGGCTCAGCGCGGCGCGGGCGCCGAGCTCCTCCGCGAGCAGCAGGTCGTCCTTGGTGAACGGCGCCTCGTTGTCGGTGCGCACGAACACGGTGATGCCCAGGATCTCGCCGCGGGCCCTGAGCGGAACGATGATCAGCGTGTGCATCCCGGTGCCGTGAATGATCTCCGCCCGGTCGGGGTCCTGGTCGAGCCAGGTGCCGGGCGAGGTGTCGAGGACGCGCTCGAAATGGGACCGGCCCGTGGTGAGGACCTTGGTGAAGGGCGACGAAGGAGGGACGAAGACCGGCTCTCCGAGCGGCCAGAGGGACTCGGGGATGCCCTCGTGGATCGAGGCCACGCCCGCGCGGCGGAACACCGGGATGCTCACGTCCGTGGCGGCCAGCCGTTGCAGCGGCTCGTCCGCCGGCAGGACCGCTTCCGCGAGGTCGACGGTGACGTAGTCGGCCAGGGCGGGCACCGCGAGGTCCGCCAGCTCCTGCGCGGTCTTCTGGACATTGAGCGTGGTGCCGATCCGGATGCTGGCCTCGCGGAGCAGGGTCAGACGGCGGCGCGCGCGGCTGTCCGTGACGTCCAGAGCCACCGAGCACACGCCCCACGGGCGGCCGTCCACGCCGTCGAGGCGGAAGAGCGAGGTGGACAGGATGCGTTCCTCGCTCTGGTCGGCCGAGACGAACAGCTCCTCGAGGTCGATCATGGCGGTGCCGTCGGCGAGCACCTCCCGCATCACCTCCTGCGCGGCCTCGGTGTCGGTGCCGGGCAGGGGCTCCGCCAGCGAGCGCCCGATCTCGTAGTGCGGGAAGACCGACCGCAGCCGCCGGGCCCCGTTGTTGAGCCACACACAGCGCAGGTCGCGATCCCACAGGGCCATGGCGACCGGGGAGTGGTCGATGATCGGCTCCAGCACCCCGGCCGCCCGCCGGAAGCCCTCGTCTGTCGCCGGCGTCACGGAAAGGAGCCACGCCGCGCTCGCATGCAACGGGGTGAGCCGGGAGCCCGCGACCCCCACGAGGAGGGTGCCGCCGTCGCGGTGGCGGGCCTCGACGAGGTCGTACCACTGCTCCTGGTCCCCGGGCGGCAGGTTTCCGGGCAGGACGAGCGAGCCAGGACGGCCGAGGAGCTCGGCGGCGTGATAGCCGAAGAGCTCTTCGGCGGCCCGCGACCAGGCGATCACCGTGCCACCCGCGTCGATCACGATGATCGCCGGGAATCGGGTGCCAGATGACGCCATGTCGACAACCCTCCCCACCTCGCCAGGTTACCGATGACCTGGGGTGACGGGACGCCGCCGAGTGGCGTGCCCGTGGCCGTCCACGGGCATGGGGAGGTGATGAGAGTGGTCGTGCTGTCCGACACGCACGCGCCCCGGCGGTGGCGCTCGTGCCCGCCGCGCGTGGCCGCGCACCTGCGCGGCGCCGACGTCATCCTGCACGCCGGTGACGTCTGCGTCCCCTCGGTGCTGGACGAGCTGGCCGCGTACGCGCCCGTGCACGTGGTGAAGGGCAACAACGACGGCCCGGACGTGGTGGCGCCGGAGACCCTGGAGCTGGTCCTGGACGGGCTGCGGGTCGGCATGATCCACGACAGCGGGCCGGCCAAGGGCCGCCTGGCCCGCCTGCGCCGCCGCTTCCCGGACGCGGACCTGGTCGTCTTCGGCCACTCCCACATCCCGCTCGACGAGTCCGGCGAGGGCCTGCGCATCTTCAACCCCGGCTCGCCGACCGACCGCCGCCGCCAGCCGCACGGCACGGTGGGGCTGCTCACGGTCGAGGGAGGCAGGCTGGTCCGCGCCGAGATCGTGCCCGTCACTTGACGAGGTCGTCGCGCGCCTTGTCGAGGTCGGCTTTCAGCTCCTCCATGACCTTGGCGTAGCCGAGATGGCTGTAGCGCTCGGCCGCGTGCCACGGATACAGCTGGCCCGCCTTGACCGCGGGCAGCTTGGCCCAGGTCGGCTTCCTGGCCATCTCCTCGATCTTCATCGACTGCGCGCGGGCGTCCACGAGGATCACGTCGGCCTGGTACTTGTCGGCGTTCTCCCAGCTGAGCACCTCCCAGAAGCCGCCCTCGCTCTCGGTGGGCTCGGGCGGGGAAACGATGTTCAGGCCGAGCTCGCCCCAGTACGTGATGTCGGGGTGGTCCGGCAGGTAGGCGACGTAGAGGTTGTCGGGCGTGGCGGTGACGACCATGACCTTGAGGTCGGGCCGGGCGGCGGCGAGCTTCCTGAGCTCGGCGGACGCGGCGTCGAAGCGGTTCTCCGCCTCGACCACGGGGGCGGCCTCCGGGTCCGCGCCGAGCGCGGCGGCCAGCTGCCCGTACCTCTCGATGATCTCGACGAGGGGCTTGCCGCTGAGCTGCACGCCGACCGACGGGGCGATCTGGTCGATGGCCTCCTCGGACTCCTTCGGGACGTACCAGAGCGTGTTCTTCTGGTACATGCCGGCCACCAGGAGGTCGGGCTGGAGCGAGGCGTACTTCTCGACGTTGAACTCGCCCCACACGTTGCCGATCGACTCGACCGTGGAGATGTCCACCTCGCCCACCTCGGGGTCGCGGCCGCCGTCCTTGAGCCGATGCGGGCCGAACACGGCGACCGGCCGCACGCCGAAGTCCCACAGCGCGGCGGCGGCTCCCGACTGGGCGACCACGCGCCGGGGCCGCTGCGGCAGCGAGATGTTCCTGCCCCGGTCGTCGGTCCAGGTCCAGGGCCCCTGCCCGGCGCTGGTGGAGGGCGCCTTGGAGGAATCCGTGGAGGGCGCGGCGGACGACGAGCTCTCCGCGCCACAGGCGCTCACGCCGAGGACGGCGGCGACGCCGACGGCGAGCAGGGTGCGTCGCGGGACAGCAGGCATGGGAGGCTCCTCGTCAGGCTGGCTTCTCGACGGCATATTAGATTAGCCTTACCTAACTCGGAAGTCTTCCCGTGGAGGTGGTGCGCGGCGCCGTACGACCGGCGGCGTAGTGCGGGAGGCGGCGACGGCGCGCGGCGTACGTCCGCCGGCGTAGCGGAAGAGAAGACGGCGGGCCGATTCTGTCACCGCCGGCTGCCATGATCCTGGGGTCGTGAGGGCGGCGGACACCACGCCGCGAGCGGATCCGGGAAAGGGCCGAGAAGATGAGCCAGCCGTACACCATCCAGGACGAGATCGCGCTGCCCGGGTTCGCCGGGGCCGTGCACCTGCCGGGCGAGGCCGGCTACGACGAGCTGCGCCGCTCGCTCAACCCGAGCGTCGACTCGCGCCCCGTCGTGGTGGCCCAGGCGCACACGGTCGATGACCTGCGGGCCGCCCTGCTGGCCGCGCGGCAGCACGGGCTGCCGTTCGCGGTGCAGGCCACGGGCCACGGCACGCACGCCGCGTGCGACGGCGGCGTCCTGGTCAGGACCTCCCGCATGGCGTCGGTGCTGGTGGACCCGGACCGGCGGGTGGCCCGCGTGGGGCCGGGCGCGCAGTGGGGCGAGGTGGTCACGGCCGCCGCCCCGTTCGGGCTGGCGCCGCTGTCCGGGTCGTCGCCGACCGTCGGCGTGACCGGCTACACGCTGGGCGGCGGGCTCGGGTGGCTGGCGCGCAGGCACGGGTTCGCCGCCGACAGCGTGGTGCGGGCCGAGGTGCTGCTGGCCGACGGCCGGCACGTCGTGGCCGATCCCGGCCGCCACCCGGAGCTGTTCTGGGCGCTGCGCGGGGGCGGCGGCGGGTTCGGCGTCGTCACCTCGCTGGAGTTCCGGCTCCACCCGGTGGAGCGGGTCCACTCCGGGTTCGCGTACTTCCCGATCGAGGCGGCCGGCGAGACGCTGAGCGCCTACCGCGACTGGATCGAGCACGCCCCCGACGAGATCAGCACGGCGGTCGTGCTCAGGCGGATGCCGGACGACGCGCCGGAGCCGGTGCGGGGCCGCCACGTCGTCATGGTGAAGGTCGTGCACGCCGGCGCGCCGGACGAGGCCAGGTCGCTGCTGGCGCCGCTGTGGCGGGCGGCGGGCCCGGCGCTGCTCGACGAGCTGCGGCCCACGACGTACGCGGCCACGTCGATGGGCGGCACCCCCAACCGGCACATGGACATGTTCGAGACCGTGCCCGACGAGGTGCTCGCCACGCTGGTGCGGGCCGCCGACGTGGCGCAGACGATCGAGATCCGCCACTGGGGCGGCGCGATGTCCCGCCCCGCCCCGGACGCCGGTCCCGTCGGCCACCGCGCCACCAAGCTGTCGGTCATCGTGGACACGCCGGTGCCGGGGCTGCCCGAGGCGCTGCGCCCCCACGCGAGCGGCGGGACGTTCCTCAACTTCCTGGCCGACACCTCCAGGACGGCCGCCGCGTTCACGGCGCCTGACCACCGGCGGCTGCGCGAGGTCAAGCGCGCCTACGACCCCGACGGCTTCTTCAGCGTCGGCCATGTCGTCCGCTAGCCGGCCCGGCGTGCGCCCGGCTCCGGCGCGAGGAGCGCGAACCGCCGACCTGTGCGGAGCCGCCGTGCTCAGCGCTCCGCTTCCCCCAGCGCGGCGAGGAACAGGCCCACGTGCGGGTCCACGTCGAACGGCGGCGGGGGCGCGTCAGCCGACAGCTGGGGCGCGACGAGCAGCACGGTCGTCATGGCGTGCACGACCAGCGGCCCCACGAACATGCGGGCCGCGGCCATCAGGTCCACCTCTCCGATGAGCCGCTCCTTCGCGGCCGCTCCGAGCAGCTCCGTGGTGAGCTGGAACGCCCGCTCCGGCACCGCCCGGCGGAAGATCTCCCCCACGTGGGGCAGCCGCGGCGTCTCGGCGATCACGATGCGCGCCAGCTCGATGTACTCCCGCTCCATGAGCTCGCCGCTCAGCTCGCGGGCCAGCAGGCGCAGCGCGCCCTCCAGCTCCTCCCGCGTCCGCGGCGTGAGGGAGGACGTCGTGCCGAGCTGCCCGGCCGAGATGAGATGTTCCAGCACGTCGGCGAGCACCGCCTCCTTGCTGGGATAGCGCGAGTAGAGCGTCTCCTTCGACACGCCGGCCTCCTTGGCCAGCGCCGCCGTGCTCACGGCCGCGAACCCGTGACGAAGGAACAACGTCCTGGCGGCCTGCCGGATCTGCCGCACCTTCACGTCGTCCCGGCCCTGGACCTCCATCGCACCTCTCCTGTCTGCCCGAACCGAACGGAACGGAACGGTTCGGACCGTACCGGTCAACTGCCCGGTCGAGCAAGCGGAACACCCGGAGCGGTCAGGTGAGAGGGGGCACCGTCATGCGGGTGCCCGGCCAGGAATCGTCAGGCCGGCCGCGGGTGCGGGTGCCGGTCATGGGTGCGGGCGTCTTCCATGCCGGCGCGCACGGTGGTCTCGGCGGTCCTCGCCAGTTCGGTCCTCGCCAGTGCGGCGCGGGCCCGTGACCCCCCGGCCGGGCCAGGCCGTACGGGGCTCAGGAGCGTCATCTCCACGGCCAGGTCGCGGGTGGCGGCCACCCGGAGGAGGGAGGCGAGCAGCGAGTCGTCGCCGACGTAGCAGGCGCGGGTCGAGGTCGCCGTCCCCTCGCGGTAGCGCAGCACGGCCGGGCGGACCGCGGCGCCCGCGTCGACGGCCGCCTGGAACACGGCCGGGCGGAAATGCCCCATCCCGCGTCCGCACCACGTGGTGCCCTCGGGGAAGGCGATCACCGTGTCACCCGCCCTGAGCGCGTCCGCGACCGCGGCGACGGCCGACGGCAGCGCCGACAGCCGTTCCCGGTCGATGAACAGCGCCCCGGAGCCCGCCGCGAGGGTCCGGATGACCGGCCACTCACCGATCTCCCGCTTGGCGAGCGGCCGCGAGGGCACGGTGGCCGCGACGACCAGCGGGTCCAGCCAGGAGACGTGGTTGGCCACGACGAGCGCGCCGCCCGCCCGCCCGTGCGCCTGCTCCTCGTCCCCGGTGAGTCGGATCGTGACGCCGAGAGCGCGTACGAGCATCCGTGCCCACGTCATGGTCAGCGGCGCCCGCCAGGACGCGCGTACCCGTCCCGCGAAGGACATCGGCACCCCCGCCGCCAGCACCAGGACCGCCATGGCCAGCCGGGCGGCCAGGCGCGCGGTCCCGGCGGCCGCGGCCGGGGCGCTCACACAGGCGTCGGTGCTGCAGGGGCCGAGGGGCCGCCACGGGTTCACGGCCTCGACGGCGCTCACAGCGGCTCTCCGAGGAAGTGCCGCAGGTAGCGGGTGTTCACGTTCGCCATCGAGAGGAGCACGAAGAAGTCGGCGGTGCCGAAGTCCGGGTCGTACGCGGGCGCCCCGCACACCCATGCCCCCAGCCGCAGGTAGCCGCGCAGGAGGGCGGGCGGCACGAACCGGTCGGCGGGCGACGCGCTCGCGGGACGCCAGGGCGTGCGCGGCGTGACCCGGTGCTCCTCCGGGCCGAGCGGCACCCGCTCCACCACGGCGGCGGCCAGCGCGCCCCCGTCGTCGAGCGGCACCGAGCAGCAGCCCGCCAGCCACCGGTGGCCGCCGGAGATCATGTAGCGGGCGATGCCGGCCCACATCAGCGCGACCACCGCGCCGCCCCGGTGTTCGGGGTGTACGCAGGTACGGCCCGCCTCGACCAGGTCCTTCCTGATCGGCGCGAGGGCGCCCAGGTCGAACTCGGCGTCGGCGTAGAGGCGGTCGGCGCGTCCCGGGGGAAGCAGCCGGTAGGTGCCGACGACCTCGCGGCCGTCACGGACGAGGAGATGGTCGCAGTAGGCGTCGAACCGGTCGGCGTCGAGGCCGGAGACCGGGCTGTCGAGCCGCGCCCCCATCTCGCCGGCGAAGACGGCGTGCCGGAGCCGCTGGGCGGCCTGGACGTCGGCGGGGCCGGTGGCCATGCCGACCGTGTACCGCCCGGTGTCAAGAGTGATCGTCATGGGCGCGTGTCCTTCCCTCAACGGGTCCCGCGCCTATGTCGACATGCCGACATGACGCCCGTGTCTCTCATCGGGGGCACGCAGGCGACCGCGTGGTGAACCTCACCCGCGTCCGGCAAATCGCTTTGCCACACGCGTCCGATTCATTACACTCGCCAATGATCGTCGACGAGGGAGAGGAGACCGGCCATGCGTCAGAGCACCGCCGCCGTCGTCCTCCCGTCGCGTTTCGAGGTGATCCTGGTGTCTCCGTCGTCCCGGTGCCGGCTGCGCGGCCGCCACTGGACGACGCCCTGACGCACGTCTGACCCGCTTTCCCGGGCCGTCTCGTCGGGGAAATCGCGCCGTCCCCTTTTCCTGAACGCCCCGGAAGGGTCATGGACCGTGCGTACCAACCTCTCGAACCTGTCGAACCTGTCGAAACGCGCTGAACCGCTGGCAGTCGTGCGCAACCTCGGCATCCTCGCCCACGTCGACGCCGGCAAGACCACCGTCACGGAGCGCATGCTCTACCTCGCCGGCGCCACGTACAAGCGCGGCGAGGTGCACGACGGCACGACCGTCACCGACTTCGACCAGCAGGAGCGCGAGCGCGGCATCACGATCTTCGCCGCCGCGGTGAGCTGCTCCTGGGACGGCCACCGCGTCAACCTGATCGACACCCCCGGCCACGTCGACTTCTCCGACGAGGTGGAGCGCTCGCTGCGGGTGCTCGACGGCGCGATCGCGGTGTTCGACGCCGTCGCCGGGGTCGAGCCGCAGAGCGAGTCCGTGTGGCGGCGGGCCGACCGGTACGGCGTGCCGCGCATCGCGTTCGTCAACAAGCTGGACCGGGCCGGCGCCGACCTGGACGCGGCGGTCGAGTCGATCCGCCGGCGACTGCACAGGGCGCCGCTGGTGGTCCAGCTGCCGATCGGGCGCGAGGACGCCTTCGCCGGCGTCGTCGACCTGGTCCGCATGCGGGCGCTCGTCTGGACGGCCGACGGCTGCCAGGAAGGACCGGTGCCGGACGACCTGCTGGAGGAGGCGCGGCGGCGGCGCCGGCTGCTGGAGGAGTCGGTGGCCGAGTTGCACGCGGAGGCGCTGGAGGAGTTCTGCGCGCGGCCGTCGGTCTCGGACGGCACGCTGGCCGCCGCGCTGCGCGACCTGACCCGCAGCGGTGCGGGGCTGGTGGTGCTGTGCGGCTCGGCGTACCGGAATCGCGGGATCGAGCCGCTGCTCGACGCCGTGGTGGCCTACCTGCCGTCGCCGCTGGACGTGCCCGCGGTGCGCGGCGAGGACGGCGAGGAGCGGGCCGCCGACCCGGACGGGCCGCTGGCGGCGCTGGCCTTCAAGGTGAACGCGACGGCCACCGGGCGGCTGACGTACGTGCGGGTGTACTCCGGCACGATGCGCAAGGGCGACACCGTGCTGGACACCGGCACGGGCCGCACCGAGCGGGTCAGCCGCATCCTGCGTGTCCAGGCCGACCGGCACACCGAGGTGGACCGGGCGGCGGCCGGCGACATCGTCGCGGTGGTCGGGCTGAAGTCGGCCCGCACCGGGACGACCCTGTGCGCGCCCGGCGCGCCGCTGGTCCTGGAGCCGCCGAGCGCCACCGAGCCGGTGGTGTCCGTGGCGGTCGAGGCGCGCCAGAGCACCGACACCGACCGGCTGGCGTCGGCGCTGGCGCGGCTGGCCGAGGAGGATCCGTCGCTGGCCGTCCGTACGGACGCCGAGACCGGGCAGACGCTGCTGTCCGGGATGGGCGAGCTGCACCTGGAGGTCGCGGCGGAGAAGCTCCGGCGCGACCACGGGCTGGCGGTCTCCGTGGGCCGCCCGCAGGTGGCGCACCGGGAGACGGTCGTGCGGGGCGTGTCCGGGCTGCTGTACCGGCACGTCAAGCAGGACGGCGGCGCCGGCCAGTTCGCCCACGTCGTGCTGGACGTGGCACCCCTGGACGGCGGGCCGGACGGCGCGCTGGACGGCGGGGGCTTCGAGTTCCGCTCGACGGTGGTCGGCGGCCGGGTGCCGCGCGAGTACGTACGGGCGGTTGAGGCCGGCTGCCGTGACGCCCTGGCCGCCGGGCCGCTCGGCGGGCACCCGGTGACCGGCCTGCGGGTCACGCTGACCGACGGGGCCACCCACCCGAAGGACTCGTCGGACCTGGCGTTCCGCACGGCCGGGCGGCTCGGGCTGCGCGAGGCGCTGCGGGCCTGCGCGATGGAGCTGCTCGAACCGGTGGTGGAGGTCACGGTCACCGTGCCCGACGACGCGGCCGGCGGCGTGCTGGGCGACCTGGCGGCCCGGCGCGGCCGCGTCTCGGGCTCGGCCGCGCGGGGCGGCACGGTGGTGATCACCGCCGTGGTCCCGCTGGCCGAGGTGTTCGGGTACGCGACGCAGCTGCGCAGCCGTACGAAGGGCCGTGGCACGTTCACCACCAGGCCCGCCGGGTACGCGCCGGCACGGTGACCCGGCGGCCCCGCCCCACGCGGGCGGGGCCGCCCCCGGTCATTCGTCCGGCGCGCTCGCCTCGAAGGAGATCCACACGTCCGGCGGGATGCCGGGCCGGCCGGGCACCGGCCGGCGCTCCTCGCTCCAGGCGGTTCCCGCGATCTCGGTGGCCACACGCCGCCAGAAGGCCACCGCGCCGGGGTTGGCGTCCTGGAAGGCCACCTCCCACGGACCGGGGTGCCGGGCGACGATCTCCTTGACGGCGCGCAGGCCGATGCCGGTCCTGCGCGCTCCCCGTACCACGAAGAAGCTGTTCAGCACGCGGACCGGGCCGTCCAGTCCGCGCACGAACGCCAGCCCTGCGGGGTGGCCGTCGCTGGTGAGGAGGTACGGCGCCCAGCCGGCGTCGTGGAAGGCCGAGTGCAGCCGCTCGCTCCTGAACGTGCCGTCGGGGCGGGGCAGCTGACTCTGGAATTCGGACATGTCATGACGGAACATCAGCCACAGGCGTTCCATGGTGCTCTGGTCGGCGGCGGTGGCGGGCCGCACCAGGAGATGATCGTTAGGCATGAAAAAAGCCTCCGCGGGGCAGAAGCTGTGAAGGTAGTTTATCAGCCGATCTCCACCTGAACCCCCGCGAACCCCTCCGGCACGGCGTCGGTCACCAGCCGCTCGACCGCGTCCCACCCGCACACCCGGATCGGGGCGCTCAGCCCGAACTTGCGCGCGTCGCCGACCACGATCGTCCGGCGCGCGACGGCGATGAGCCGGCGCTTGGTCTCGGCCTCGTACGGGGTGGCGCCGTAGACGCCCGAGCCGTCGAGCGCCGTGGCGGCCAGGAACAGGGTGCGCACGCTCACGTTCTCCAGGGCCGCCAGCGTTTCCGGGCCGCCGAAGGAGCGGGTGTCCCTGCCGTACTGGCCGCCGACGCCGATGAGCGTGACCTCCGGCCGGGGAGCGAGGACGGCGATGGCGGGCAGCGAGTGGGTGATCACGGTGAGGCCGGCGTCGGCGGGCAGCAGCTTGGCGATCTCCAGCGTGGTGGTGCCCGAGTCGAGCGCCACGGCGGTGCCCGGCTCGACGTGGCGCACGGCCGCGGCGGCGATGGCCCCCTTCGCGTCCGACGCCTGGGCGGAGCGGTCGGTGAACGGCGTGGCCGCCGCCGGGCCGGTCGCCGCGGCCCCGCCGCGTACCGCCCTGACCAGGCCGTCGCCGGCCAGCCTGCGCAGGTCCCGCCGGACGGTGTTGGCGGAGACGCCGAGCTCGGCGACCAGGTCGGTGGCGGCGACGTACCCGTCGAGCTCGATCCTGCGCAGGATCGCGGCGCGGCGGTCCGGGGCGTCCGAGTACCGCTGACCCGTGTCCTTCATATGACCATAATGCTCCATAAGTTGGCGTTTTTCTGCCATCTTTTGGATTTATAGTGACAACATGAGGTTGCTGGCCGGGGTGGACGTGGGGACCACCCACGTCAAGGTGGGCTTCTTCGACGAGGGGGGCGGCTGCGTGGCGTCCGTGCGCCGGGCGACCCCGCGCGAGCTGCCCGCCCTCGTCGCCGCCGTGACGCGCGGGCTCGGCGAGTGCGCCGAGCGGGCCGGGCGCGGGCCCGAGGCGATCGGGATCGCGGGCATGGCCGAGACCGGCGTGCCCCTGGACGCGGCCGGCCGCCCGCTGACGCCGCTGCTGTGGTGGAACGACCCGCGCGCCGCCGCCGAGGCCGCCACGCTGGGGCGCGACGCCGAGGCCCTGTACGCGCTGACCGGCCGCCGCGCCGACCCCAAGGCGCCGCTGGCCAAATGGCTGTGGCTGCAGGCCCACGCGCCGGAGGTGCCGGCCGCGATGCGGTGGTGGGCGCACGTGCCGGACGCCGTCGCGTACGCGCTCACGGGGCGGCTGCGCACGCACGAGACGCTGGCCGCCCGCACGCTCGCCTACGACGTGGCGGCCGGGGACTACGACGCCGACCTGCTCGCGCTGGCCGGGCTCCGTCCCGCGGCGCTGCCCCGCCCGGCCGGGGCGGTGGAACCGGTCGGGCCGCTGACGGCGCCGGTGAGCGGGGTGGCCCTCGGCGTCCCCGTCGTGATCGCCGGGCACGACCACGCGGTCGGGGCGTGGGCGGCCGGTGTGCGGCGTCCCGGGGACGTGGCCGACTCCTTGGGGACGGCGGAGGCGGTGATGGTCATGTCGGACTCCCGGCCGGAGCCGCGTACGGGGCTGGCCCTCGGCATCACGACCGACCCGTCCCTGGACGGCGCCCGCGCCGTGGTGGTGGGCGGGCTCCCCACCAGCGGCGCCATGGTCGACTGGCTCCTCGCCCTGCCCCCGGACCCACCCCTCCCGGCCGAACTCACCTCTCAGCCCGGCGGGGATGGCGATCCCGCGGGCGCCCAGGCCGGGCCTTCCGGCGCCGATGGGGGTTCCACCGGCGACAGCGTGCGACCGTCAGGCGACCGAGCCGGGCGGGGCGGCGAGGGCGGGTACGGCGCACTGCCGGGGTTGCTGGCCGAGGTGCGGCTGCCGACGGGGATCCTCGTGGAGCCGTACCTGCGGGGCCGGGTCGCGCCCGCGCCCGACCCCGGCCGCCGCGTGACGGTGTCGGGCTTCGGGCCCGGGCACACCAGGGGCGACCTGCTGGCCGCCGCCATCGAGGGCACCTGCCTGCACGCGCGCTGGATGCTGGACGAGCTCACCGCCGTCACCGGCACCACGCCCGAGCGCCTGGTGGTGCTCGGCGGTCAGGTCAGGATCCCGCTGTGGATGCGCGTCAAGGCGGCGGTCTCGCCCGTACCGGTCGAGGTGGTGCGGTCGAGGGACGCGGTGTGCGCCGGTGCGGCGCTGATCGCCGGGCAGGCCGGGGGTTCCCTCGACGACGTCCCCCTGCTCCCCCGCGAGCACCGCCCGCCCGACCCCGGCCTCGCCTCCGCCTACCTCCCCCTGTACGAGCGCTTCGTGGCCACGGCCCGCGCGCCCGGCCGGCACGCCCCACCCACATCCACCCGCGGATCCACCCGCACATCCCCAGAACACGGCACCGGATCGGAGCATTCATGACCACCCCGCAGACCACCGCCCCCACGCTCGACCTGCTGGCCCGCCCGTCCGGCGGGTTCGCCATGGTGGCGATGGACCAGCGTGAGAGCCTCAGGCAGATGTTCGCGGCGGCGACCGGCGAGCGCGTGGGCGATGAGACGCTGACCGGGTTCAAACTGGAGGTGGCGCGGGAGGTCGGGCCGCACGCGTCGGGGTTCCTGATCGACCAGGACTACGGGTTCGCCCAGGTGGCCGGTGCCGGCATGGTCACGGGCGGGTTGATCGTCGCCATCGACGCCCTCGTGCAGGACCCCGACGGTCCCGTCGAGGACACCGCCATCGACGAGCGCGTCGACCTGGCCGCCGCCCGCGAGGCCGGCGCCGTGGCCGCCAAGCTGCTGCTGATCTGGCGCGACGACGAGCACCGGGCGCGGCGGCTGGAGCTCGCCGCCGACTTCGTACGGCGCTGCGCCGCCGCGGGAGTGCTGTCCGTGCTGGAGGGCGTCGCCAAGCCCCCGGCCGGAGCCACCGGCCCCTTCGACGGGCCCGCCGCGATCCGCGAGGCCGCGCGGGAGCTGGCCGAGCTGCGGCCCAGCCTGTACAAGGCGCAGGTGCCGCTCGGCGGCGCGGCGCCCGAGGAGCGGCTCGTGGAGGAGTGCGCGCGGCTGGACGAGGTCATCCCGGTGCCGTGGGTGGTGCTCTCCCAGGGCGTCGAACGGGACGACTTCCCCGCCGCCGTACGGGCCGCCTGCCGGGCGGGCGCGTCCGGCATGCTGGCCGGCCGGGCGATCTGGAGTGACGTGGTCGGCTCCGGGGACGTGGCCGCCGAGCTGCGCGCCCGCTCCGTGCCCCGGCTGCGGGACCTGGCCTCCATCGTCGACACGTACGCCCGCCCGTGGAACGCCCGATGAACCCGTCCCCCACCTGGCCTCGGCGCGCCCCCGCGCACCCCACCAGGGCGTGCCGCGGCACCGCACAGTGGCGTGCCCGATGAAGCCACCCCGCATCTCAGCTTGGAGTGCCCGATGAAGATCGCCATGCTGCACACCGTTCCCGCGCTGGCCGGGCCGCTGGGCGAGCTGGCCGCCGAGGTACGGCCGGACGCGCCGGTCGTGCACTTCGCCGACGAGACCCTGCTCCAGGACACCATCGCCGCCGGCGGCCCGCCGCCGCACGTGATGCGCAGGGTGGTGTCGTACGCCGCCTTCGCCAAGGAGTCGGGCGCCGGGGTGCTGCTGGTCACGTGCTCGTCCATCGGCGAGGTGGCCGAGCAGGCGCGCCCGTTCGCCGAGCTGCCGATCCTGCGGATCGACGAGCCCATGGCCGAGCAGGCCGTACGCGCGGGCGGCCGGATCGGCGTGCTGGCCACCCTCGCCACCACGCTCGGCCCCACCACCAGAGCCGTCGAACGGGCGGCGGCCCGCCTGCGGGAGCCGCGGGCGGTGGTCCCGCACCTGTGCGAGGGCGCGTTCGAAGCGCTGCGCGCCGGCGACGCGGCCCGCCACGACGCGCTGGTCGCCGACGGGTTCCGCGCGCTGGCGGGGCAGGTGGACGTGGTGGTGCTGGCCCAGGCGTCGATGGCGCGCGTGGTGGAGAAGGTGGGCGGGGACGTGCCGGTGCTGTCCTCGCCGCGCTCGGGGGTGGCCCAGCTCGCCCACGCACCGAACGACCCGACCGGCGCCGAGCCCACTGACCGGGTGGAGGCCGGCTGACACCCCTCTGGTGGGGTGGGCACCGGCAGACGGCTCCAGATGGGTGGGCACCGGCAGATGGCCCCCAATCCGGCGGGCACCGGCTGACGGCCTCGTCGATCGCGTGGGTCGGGTGGCCGACGTGACGGCCTGGGGATGCTCAGGCGGAGACCTGCAGCACGATGCGGCCCTCCGCCGTACCCTCCGCCTGCCGGCGCCAGGCCGGCGCCGCGTCCTCCAGCGGCATGACCTCGTGCGCCACCGCCAGCCGCCCCAGCGCCGCCTGTTCGGCGATCAGCGTGACGGCGGCGGCGCGCTGCTCCTTCGTCAGCTCGTTGTTGGTGTACCCGAGCACCCGCAGCGACCGGCTACGCAGCGTGGCGGAGTCGAGGGGGCACGTCTCGGAGGCGGCGCTGCCGAGGTTGACGAGCCTGCCTCCGGCCCGGAGGGTGCGCGCCGCCGCGGCGGCCGGGGCGCCGAAGAGCGGGTCGAGCACCAGATCCGCCGGGCCGTCGCAGGCGGCCGAGAGCCGGGCGACGAGGACGGCCACGTCATCGGTGTCAAGCGCGACCACCGCGTCGGCGCCCGCCCGTTCGGCGCGTTCCCGTGCCCGGGGCGAGCGGGCGGCGGCGACGACCCTGCGCGCGCCGGCGAGGCGGGCGAGCTGGACGGCCGCCTGCCCCACCACGCCCCCGGCGCCGAGCACGATCACCTGTTCACCGGCGGTCAGCTCGCCGCGCCAGGTCAGCGCCATGTGGGCGGCCACGGCCGACAGCCCGAGCGCGGCGACGGCGAGCGGGGCGGCGCCGGCGGGCAGCTCCACGAGGTCCTCTGTCGGCACCGCGGCCAGTTCGGCCATGCTCCCGTCGCCTGGCGCCATCCCGGCCGAGGAGGGGAACCACACGGGTGTCCCGTCGGCGGTCCCGACGCCCTGCACTCCGGGTACGTACGGGACGGCGGGCGTGCCGAAGTAGGAGGTGCCGCCCGCGCACAGCAGGTCCAGCGGGGTGATGGGGGCCGCGAGGACGCGTACCAGGGTCTGTCCGGGACCGGCCGCCGGCGCGTCGACGTCCCCGACCACCGGCGGCCGCCCGCACACCTCGATCCGCGCCGCCCGCATCACGCCACCTCCACCGATCCTCGCTCGCCCGTCTTGATCCCGTCCGCGCCGATCACGCCGCCGCCTCCCCGTCCAAGCCCATCACGCCGCCGCGTTTCCGTTCGCGCACATCACGCCGTCCCCGCCGGCGGACATGCACCCACCATGATCCCAGCCGGGCGGCGCCGTCGCATGCGCTCCGTCCCGGCCGGGCGGGTCATGTGGCGATGTCCGGGTACGGCAGCCGCGCGTGCGCCAGCCGCCGCGCGTACTCCGTCTGGAAGCCCAGCGGCGGGTGGTCGCGCTCGAACATCGCGATGAACAGCGTCAGCGTGAGGAACGGGTGCGCCCCCAGCTCGAACAGCTTCGGGTAGTCGTGCGCGGCCAGCGCCTCCCGCTCGGTGTCGTCGAAGCGCAGCCACGTCGACGACTCGCCGGAGTGGCAGCCGAGGATGCGGTTGGCGTACTCGGACTCCCACCATTCGACGGTGGCCCGCGGCTCCTCGCGGTAGCGCTCGACGAGCTCGGGATCGCGGTCGACGGTGAACAGGAATTTGTTGAGCAGATACTTGCTCACGAAGCACCTCCGTCGGGGTACCAGGTGAAGTACGCCTCCATGGTGTGGAACAGGTCGTAGGT
Organism: Nonomuraea phyllanthi; assembly: GCF_006334985.2. Lineage (GTDB taxonomy): Bacteria > Actinomycetota > Actinomycetes > Streptosporangiales > Streptosporangiaceae > Nonomuraea > Nonomuraea phyllanthi. The sequence goes on along the minus strand of NZ_VDLX02000004.1, from coordinate 411,904 downwards.
GTCGACGTAGTCGGCCTTGCGGCCCTCGCCGGCCACCCCCATCATCAGCATGAAGTCCATGAACCCGTGGGTGGCGTTGCCCGGCAGGTGCAGGCTGTCGAGGGTGACCTCCGACAGGCAGCCCTCGATGTCGCCGGTGGAGATCCACTCGACGGCCTTGCGGTCGAACTCCGGGTCGGGGCCGTGCGGCCCGAACTGGCGCGGGCCCCCGAGCTCCAGCGACAGGTGCCCGGTGCCGATGACCGCCACCCGCCGGTCGGACGGCCACGACTCCACCAGCTGCCTGATCGTCCGCCCCAGCTGCACGAACCGCTGGGGGCGGGGCAGCGGCGGGGCGAAGATGTTGGTGTAGACGGGCACGATGGGCAGGTCGTTCTGCGGGCGCAGGGTGATGATCGGGCAGGTGATCGAGTGGTCGATCCGCAGCTCGTTGGAGAAGGCCAGGTCGAAGCCCGCGTCCAGGCCCTCGCGCAGGATGTACGCCGACAGGTCCTCCTGCCCCTTGATCAGCATCCTGGGCAGGCCGAACTCCCGTTCCTCGTTGTAGAAGTTGGCGTCGTAGAAGGGCGCCTTGCCGACGAGGAACTGCGGCAGGTTGTCGAGCCACAGCTGGTGGAAGTGGTCGGAGCCGACCATCACCAGCACGTCGGGCCGCGCCCTGGTCAGGGTCTCCCTGAACGCCTCCACCTTGCGCACCCACTCGTCCGCGAACGGCGGGCGGTCCTCGCCGGTGGAGGTGCTGGCCCGGTAGTAGAAGGGGTGGTGGGTGGATGCGATGACCGCGACGAGTTCAGCCATACCTACCTCCGTGGGCTCCGTGGCTCCCGTTGGTCTTCGTGGTGTCCGTGGGGACATAGGGCTCGGGCGGGACGGGGCGGTTGTTGAGGTCCACCGACAGGAAGATGTCGTTGGCCACGGGACGGCGCAGCTCCTCGGCGAGCTGCCCGATCAGCCCGGCCGTCCTGGCGAGCAACGCGAACCCGCGCAGCAGCTCCAGCGGCAGCCCCAGGTCGGCGAGGGCCGCGCCGCAGACGCCGGCCCCGTTGAGCGGCAGCCTGCGGCCCAGGACCTGCGGGTGCACGCGGCCGACGGCGGCGAAGAGCGACAGGTGCGGCCCGAACACGCCCTCCTCGGCGGCGATCTGGAACAACCGCGCCGTCCGGGGGTCGCCGTCCTTGTGCACGTGGTGCCCGAGGCCGGGGATCAGCTCGCCCGCCGCCCGCCGGGCGCGTACGGTCTCCAGCGCGAGGGCGTCCCACCCCGCGTCGTCGCCCGGCAGGTGGTCGCGCGTACGCAGGACGTCGTGGAGGAAGCGGCCGCAGTCCTCGGTGACGCCGAGGAAGCGGGAGCCGCCACCGAGCAGCCCGGCGGCCAGCGCGCCCTGGACGGAGTCGGGTGCCGACAGGTACGTCAGCCGGGTCACGATGGCGGTGGGCGTGAACCCGTGGTCGGCCAGCGCGGCCAGCACGGCCTCGAACACCCGTGCCTCGCCGGGCGAGGGGCGGCGCTGGGCCGCCAGCCAGAAGGCCAGCTCCCCGAAGCCCACCTCGCCCATGACGTCGGCGGCGAGGTCGTGCCCGAGCAGGGTGATCGACGTCGGCGAGGACGCCCCCAGCGCGGTCGGGTAGTCCTGCCCGGATCCAGGTTCTGTCACGGCCGCTCGCCTCCCTCGCGGTCGCTCCCCCGGCTCTTCGCGTCCGCCGCTCCCCCGGACGGCACCGGCGCGGCGAGCCATTCGCGCAGCTCCGCGCCGTGCTCGTCCAGCTCGGGCGGCGGCAGCGCGTACCCGGCGGGCGTCTCCGAGAACCGGATCGGGTGCCGCGTCGTCGGCACCGCCCGCTCCCCCTCCCCCACCACGACGACGGGTTCCAGCCCGAACCGCTCGGCCACCGCGAACCCGCCGTCGATCGTGTTGATCGGCCCGCACGGCACGCCCGCCGCCACCAGCAGGTCGAACCACTCGTCGGCCGGCCGCGTGACGAGCCGCTCCACGAGGATCGGCCGCAGCTCCTCGCGCCGCGCCGTCCTGTCGGCGTTGCGGGCGAAGCGCGGGTCGCCGGCCACCTCGGGGATGCCGAGCACCTCGCACAGCTTCCTGAACTGCCCGTCGTTGGCGGCGGCGACGATGAGCTGGTGGTCGGCGGTCGGCAGCGGCTCGTACGGGAACACGCTCGGGTGCGCGTTGCCCATCCGGTACGGCACCACGCCCCCGGCGACGTACGCGGAGCTCTGGTTGACCAGCCCGGTCAGCGCCGACGACAGCAGGTTCACCTCGACGTGCTGCCCCCGCCCTGTCGCCTCCCGGTGCCGGAGCGCGGCGAGGACGCCGATGGCGGCGTGGTTGCCCGCCATCACGTCGAACACCGAGATCCCGGCCCGGTACGGCGGCCCGTCCGGGTCGCCGGTGAGGCTCATCAGCCCCGACATGGCCTGCACCATCAGGTCATACCCGGGCACGCGCGCCCCCGCCCCCGATCCGAACCCGCTGATCGAGGTGTAGACGACGCCCGGGTTGGCGGCCCGCACGGACTCGTAGTCCAGCCCGTACTTGGCGAGCCCGCCCGGCCGGAAGTTCTCCACCAGCACGTCCGCGCGCCTGGCCAGCTCCCTGGCCGCCGCCGCGTCGTCCTGGTCGCGCAGGTCGAGCGCGATCGAGCGCTTGCCCCGGTTGACGCCGAGGTAGTACGTGGACACCTCGCCCCTGGCGGGCGGCGTCCACGAGCGGGTGTCGTCCCCGCCCGGCGACTCGACCTTGATCACCTCGGCCCCCAGGTCCGCCAGCAGCATCGTGGCGTACGGCCCGGCCAGCACCCTCGAGAAGTCGGCCACCAGCACGCCCGACAGCGGCCCTTCAGGCACGATCACGCTCCCCTTCCCCCACGTTTGTTCCGTCCTTCCCCGCGTCCGTTCAACGGACGAATGTCCGCAATAGCTCCGATCCCAGCACCAAAGCCGCGCCGCGTCAACCGCTTGACAGCGAGGCCGCCACTCATCACAGTGGCGATGACCGTATAGCGGACAGTTGGCCGCGAAGGCCGCGCGAAGGAGCGTGCCATGAACGAGTTCGAGGCCGGACGGCCCGTGGTGCTGCGCGGCGGCACCGTGCTGCCGATGACCGGCAGGCGGGTCCTCCCCGGGACGGACGTCCTGGTCGTCGGCGACAGGATCGCCGCCGTCGGCCCCGAGCTGGAGGCGCCGCAGGACGCGGTGACGATCGACGCGTCCGGCGGCATCGTCATGCCGGGCATGATCGACACGCACCGCCACATGTGGCAGACCGCGATGCGCGGCTACGGCGCCGACTGGACCCTCACCCAGTACTTCGTCTGGTTCTACCTGGAGCACGGCAAGCTGTTCAGGCCCGAGGACATCCACGCGGGCAACACCCTGGCCGCCATCGAGGCGCTCGACGCCGGGGTCACCACCGTCGTGGACTGGTCGCACGGCCTGCGCACCCCCGACCACGCCGACGCCGCCGCCGACGCGCTGGAGTCGGTGCCCGGCCGGTACGTGCTCGCGTACGGCAACATCCAGCAGCCGCCCGCCGAGTGGACGGGCGCGCCCGAGTTCCGCGACTTCGTCCGCAGGCGGATCACCGGCGGCGACATGCTCGGCTTCCAGATCGCCTTCGACGTGCTCGGCGACCCGGCCTTCCCGGAGCGGCCCGCGTTCGAGGTGGCCCGCGAGCTCGGCGTCGCCGTCACCACGCACGCCGGCGTGTGGGGCGCCACCAGCGACGACGGCATCAAGCTCATGTACGAGAACGGCTTCATGACCCCCGGCACGATCTACGTGCACGCCGCCTCGCTGTCGGCCGACTCCTACCACCGCATCGCGGCCACCGGCGGCTCCGTGTCGGTATCGACGGAGAGCGAGCAGAGCGCGGGCCAGGGCTACCCGCCCACCTGGGCGATCCGCGCCCACGGCATCCCGGTGTCGCTGTCCATGGACACCAGCGTGTGGTGGAGCGGCGACCTGTTCTCCGCCATGCGCACCACGCTCGGCGCCGACCGCTCGCGCGAGCACCTGGAGGCGCACGCCAAGGGCGAGACCGTCACGCACTGCGCGCTCCGCTCCGACCAGGTCGTCGAATGGGCCACCCTGGGCGGCGCCCGCGCGCTCGGCCGCGACGACCTGGGCGCGATCGAGCCGGGCAGGAAGGCCGACCTCGTGCTCATCAAGAACGACCTGTCGCCGGTGTCGTTCCCGCTGCTCAACCCGTTCGGCCACGTCGCCTTCCAGGCGCAGCGGGGCGACGTGCACACCGTCCTGGTCGACGGGCGTGTGGTCAAGCACGAGCACCGCCTGCTCGGCGTCGACCTGGCCGCGGCCCGGCGCGAGGTGGAGAGCACGGTCGAGTACCTGCGCTCGGAGATGGGGGACGAGGCGTGGGAGCAGGGCATGAACCCGGACGTTCCCGAGGCGAAGGTCCTCGACAACCCGTACACCTACACCGACTACCGCAGCGACGCCACCCACCGCCTCTGAACCGGGCCGCTGTGCGGACGGCCGACCGTCTAAAGTCGGACGGGAACGTTTCCCAGCGAGGCGAGGGCGTACATGGCACGCGGTGACACCGGACCCGACTTCATCGAGGCGCTGGCCCGCGGCCTCGACGTCATCAGGGCCTTCCAGCCGGGGCGCCCGGTCATGTCGCTGACCGAGGTGGCGACGGCCGCCGGCCTGGCCCGGCCGACGGCCCGCCGCATCCTGCTCACCCTCCAGGAGCTGGGGTACGCCAGGGCCGAGCAGGGCGGGTTCGCGCTCACGCCCCGGGTGCTGGAGCTCGGCGTCACGTACGTGCGCTCGATGGGGTTGTGGGAGGTGGCCAGGCCGCACCTGGAGCGCCTGGTCATGCGGACGCGCGAGTCGTCCTCGATCGCCCAGCTCGACGGCTCCGACATCGTGTACGTCGCCAGGGTCGCGGTGCCCAAGATCGTGGCCCTTCAGGTGCAGATCGGCACCCGGTTCCCGGCACTGCCGACGTCCCTGGGCAAGGTGCTGCTGGCCGCGCTGCCACCGGCCGAGGTCGAGCGGGTGCTGGCCGAGCCGGGCCGCTCGGGCATCGAGCCGAGGTGGCGCCCCGACGCCAAGGAGCGCGAGGCGGTGCTGCGCGCGGTCCGCGCGAAGGGGTGGGCGGCCACGGACGAGCAGCTGGCGCCGGGCATCCGCTCGGTGGCGGCGCCGCTCAGGGACGGGCTCGGCAACGTCATCGCGGCCGTCAACGTCAACGCCCACGCCGCCGAGACCTCCATGGAGAAGCTGACCGAGGAGTACCTCCCGCTGCTGCTGCAGACGGCGGGCGCGATCAGCGCCGACTGGGCGCTGTACGACGCCGTCCCCCACGTCACCGCTTCCTGAAGCCGAGCTGTGAATCCGATTCGGGTCTTGCCAGTTTGATCAGGTCGGCTTTGAATCATGCCCATACGCGTGATCCAGGAGGGGCCGATGCGTGGCTTACGGGCGTCCGCTGTCGTTCTGCTGATGGTCTCGACGGCCTTGACGGCCGTCTCCACGAACGCCGGGCCGGCCGCGCCGGCAGTGGCGGGGCCGGCCGACCCGGAGCCGGCCTCACTCGTCACCCTGTCCGTGCCGGACCGCGCGGCGATGGAACGGCTGACCGCCGCCGGCGCCGACCTGACCGAACGGGTCCGGCCCCAGCCGGACGGCAGCGTCCAGGTGGACGCGGTCGTCACGCCGGGCCAGCTCGCGGCCTACCGCTCGCTCGGCGCGAGCCTCGCCTCGGAGGCGCCGCCGCAGGCGCGGGCGAAGGCGACGGCGGCCAAGGACCGGATCGTCATCGAGCGGGCGGTCTGGTTCAAGTCACGCGACGGGTACTTCCTGTCGGTGGAGGCGTCCAGCAGCGCCGGCGAGCCGGCCACGCTCACCGTCGCGTGGAAGGGCAGGCGCGGCTCGAAGGGGCAGGCGCCGATGGTCGCGTACGTGGACGCGGGCGCGTACCTGGGCCACCAGCTCAGCACCCCGGTGCCGGCCGGCGACCGGCCGCAGTGGGTCACCGTCACCTCGGCGGGCGGCGGACAGGCCGACGCGAGGGTCAAGGAGTGGCCCGACGGCGAGCGGCCGGACCGCACCGGGCGTGGCTACCAGAAGGACTTCGTCACCCAGTACATGCCGCCCGCGCAGCTCAACGAGCGGATCAAGGCGCTGCACGAGCGGTATCCGGAGCTCACCGAGCTGATCACGCTGCCGTACCCGACGAACGGCTACCGGCGCCACGCCCAGGCCCTGATCGGCACGCCGCCCGCGGCCGCGATCGTCGTCACCTCCGACGCCTACGGCTCCGAAGGCGGCAACGACCTGGCCGTCGAGCTGGCCGACCCGGGCGCGCCCGGCCGGGCGCTGCAGGTCGCCGTGGAGGGCAAGACCATCGCGGTCTCCCTGGCCACCGACGGCTCGGGCGCGCCGGTCAGCACCGCCGCCGAGGTGGCCGCCGCGATCAACGCCACGGCGGGCACGGGGGTCAAGGCGACCACATACCGCACGGACGCGGGCGGCGGCGTCATGGCGCCCGCCCCGCGCACCGAGCTCAGCGACTTCCTCAGCGCGCCGGCGAGCGTGCCCAGGGCGCCCGCGCAGGTGCTGGCGCTGCGCATCGGCGCGCACCGCGACGGCTCGCGCACCGGCGTGCTCGCCTACGCCCAGGAGCACGCCCGCGAGTGGGTGACGCCCCTGGTCGTCGTCGAGGCGGCCGAGCGGCTGCTGCGCAACCACTCCCGCGACAAGGCCACCCGCCGGCTGCTAGAGCGCACCGACGTGTTCATCGTGCCGACCGTCAACCCCGACGGCGCGAACTACAGCTTCTACGACTTCAACTCCCAGCGGAAGAACATGACGAACCACTGCCCGCCGCAGCAGTCCGACCCGGCGCTGCGCAACACCTGGGGCGTGGACGTCAACCGCAACTACGCGGTGGGCTCGCTGTCGGACGGGTACTTCGGGGCCTCGGCCAACTGCCAGAGCGGCACGTACGCGGGGCCCGCCGAGCACTCGGAGCCGGAGAGCCGCAACGTGATGTGGCTGGCCGACACGTACGACAACATCCGGTTCGCGATGAACGTGCACAGCTACGGCGGCTACTTCATGTGGCCTCCCGGGGCGTACAAGCTGGACGGGCGCGTCACCCTGCCGAGGCCGTCGGCCGAGGAGGAGGCGTACTTCCTGCGCTCGGCCCGCACGATCGAGGAGGCCATCGCCGCCGAGCGCGGCACCGTCACCTGGCCGCAGCAGACGGGCCCGGTCACGGACGTGCTCTACTCGGCCTCCGGGAACTCGGCCGACGAGCTCTGGTACGAGCACGGCGTGTACGGCTGGGACTTCGAGGTGGGGTCCGACGTGTGGAACGCCGAGACGGGCCGGTGGGAGGGCGTGGGCTTCCAGCCGCCGTTCGAGGAGGGGCACGCCGAGGCCATGGAGTTCGCCTCGGGGCTGATCTCGCTGATCGGGGTGGCCGCCGACTACCGCGAGCGCTGACGGAGGCGGCCGGACTCGGGGTGTCGAGGGACGCGGACACCGGCGCGCTGCGGGCGCCGGCGGGCGCGGGCGCGCGGTCACGCGCCCGCGCCTGGCGTTCACCCGGCACCCCGTTCGACCGTCACCCGTTCGACCGTCACCCGTTCAACGGGCGCCCGTTGAGTCGACACCCGTTCAGCGGGCGTCCGTGACAACGGCGCCCGTTCAGCCGAGTCCGTGACGGCGGCCCAGGTCAGGCGGCGCCCGTGACGACGGCTCTGGTCAGGCGGCACAGGTCGGCCGGGCGCAGGCCGTCGGAGCGCTCCCACAGCGCCGGATCGACGCAGTCGGCTTGCCGTACGTGCTCGGCCGCCTCCAGTCCGTGCTGCTTGAGCAGGGCCGACAGGTCGTCGGGGGTGAAGAGGGAGAGCCAGGGCTCGCCGCGCTCGGCGGCGGCGGGCAGGATGAGCTCGCCGGACGCGCGGCCCCGCTCGTCGCGCAGGTCCGGCGGCAGGCCGTACTCCATGATCAGCTCGCTTCCGGGGGCGAGGCGCCCGACGGCGGCGAGCGTCGCGGCGATGGCCTCCGGCGTGAGGTACATGGCCACGCCGAGCCAGCTCACCAGAGCGGGCCTGCCGGGATCGAAGCCCGCCGCGCTCAGCGCGTCCATCAGGTCGCCGGACTCGAAGTCCACCGGCACGAAGGCCAGGTTCTCCGGCTGCGCGAGGCCGGCCGCCGCCGCGAGGTCGCGTTTCCACTGCTGGGTGGCGGGGTGGTCCACCTCGAAGACGCGCGGCGGGCGGCCCGGGTCCGAGCGGTAGGCGAAGGTGTCGAGCCCGGCGCCCAGCACCACGTACTGGTCGAGGCCGCCGGCGGCCAGCTCGGCCAGGCGGCGCTCGGCGTAGTGGCTGCGCGCGGTGACCTGGGCACGCGCGCTGGACAGCACCAGGTGGTCGCCGTGCGTGCGGTGGTAGCCCAGCGGCTCGGCCGCATGGTCGCCGAGCAGCGTCGAGGCCACGGTGTCGCGGAAGACGAACGGCTCGTCGTCGACGAGGAGATGCGCCGCGCGGGCGGCGGCGGCCATGAGCGCGGTCAGGCTGGGCTGCGCTTCGTGCATGGAGGGCCGTTCCTTTCTCGGGTACGGGGAACGGCGATTATTAAACGCATTTTCCAGCCCTATAACAAACAGCATAACATAAAGAAATAAATTTGCGGTCACGGACTTATCAATACGGAATATCCGCGTTTCATCGCGATCAATCCTCAGATTGGACTTGCTGGTCCATTTTTGGCTCGGCATCCTGAACCAGCGACATCGAGCACGTCCATCTAGGGGGAATCATCATGTCCGCACGTCTGCAGGGGCGTACCGCTCTCGTCACCGGCTCCACCGGCGGCATCGGCGAGGCCGTCGCCCGCGCGCTGGCCGCCGAGGGCGCCCACGTCGTGGTCAGCGGCCGCGACACCGCCCGCGGCGAGAAGGTCGTCGCGTCCATCGCCGAGCGGGGCGGGCAAGCCACGTTCGTCCAGGCGGACCTCGCCGACGGCCTGCCCGCCGTCACCGCGCTGGCCGCCGCCGCGCACCGGCTGGCCGGCGGCCCGCTGGACATCCTGGTCAACAACGCGGCGATGCTGATCGAGCCCCGGCCGACGGCCGAGGTGGAAGAGGACCTCATCGACCGGGCCCTGGCCGTCAACATCAAGGCCGCCTTCCTGCTCACCGGCCTCGTGGCCCCCGCCATGGCGGAAAGGGGCAGCGGCGCCGTCATCAACATGGGCTCCATCAACGGGCTGTTCGGGCTGGGCGGCTCCGCCCTCTACAGCACCACGAAGGCCGCCGTCCACTCGCTGACCAAGTCCTGGGCCGACGAGTACGGGCCGTCGGGCGTGCGGGTCAACACGGTGGCGCCGGGGCCCACGTTCACGGACAAGATCGCCGCGATGGCGGACTACCTGGCGCCCATGATCGCCGCCATCCCGTCCCGCCGGCCCAGCACGCCGGAGGAGGTGGCCGCGGCGGTGGTGTTCCTGGCCGGCGACGACGCCGCCAACATCCACGGCGCCACCCTCTCCGTGGACGGCGGCCGGGCCGCCGTCTGACCCCACCGCGCCGCCGAGCTACCCGACCGCAGGAGTCCGGAGCGCCAAGCGTCCGCAGCGCCAGGCCCTCCGAGCACCGGACGTCCCGAGCGCTCGACCTCCCAAGCGCTCGACGTCCTGAGCGTCACGCGCCCCGGCACCAGACGCCCCGAGCGCCAGACGTCCCGAGCGCAGGTGCCTGACGCCGGGCGTCCGGCGGGGAGGCTCGGCGACGGTGGCGGGCACGCGAAAAGGCGCCCCTGCTCAGGAGCGCCTTCCGGAGTTCGCTCCGGGTCTGTCGCGGGGTCAGTTGGCGGGAAGCTTCACCGACACCGGCTTGACGATGGGGTGGCTGTCCTTCTCGGCCCAGGCGCCGGTGGAGAAGGCGACCGGGTAGCTCTTCTTGCCGACCCCGTCACCCCACCTGGTGATGACATAGTCGATCTTGATGTGGCCCTCGCCGTCGACGCCGTCCACACCCAGGGTGTCGGGGTTGAACCGGCCGCCGGTCAGCTCGGCGAACGTCTTGGCGTCCAGGTCGAGCATCACGCCGCGGCTGGAGGGGTCGCCCGGACCGCGGTCGCCGACGAAGAAGGGCATCTTCTTCCCCTTGTAGATGACGTAACCCTCGGTCATGAGGGGCCAGCTCGGGCTGGCGGCGAGGCCCTTCTGCATCGGCTTGCCGGCCGCGGGCAGGCCCGTGTCGCCGGCCCGGCCCGAGGAGTCGTCCCAGAAGTACGACGCGGTGGTCGAGCCGTGAAGCATGACCCTCTGGGCGGTCACGGCCTTCTGGGTGGTGCTGCCGGCGTCGGCGTCAGCGTGCGCCGCGGTCGAGCCGACGGTGAGAGCCGTCAGCGCGGAGGCGGTGAGCATGGCGAAAGAGCGCAGGCGAGCAGACATAAGTAAAGTTGGTCCTTTGTTCGGGGACGGGGGCGTGTGCGCTCATGGACGCACGTAGCCGGGCATCGCGCCATTCGGTCGCTACGTGGAGCGCTCGGGAATCCTTCGGATGGGACTCTGAGCCCGGGCGAGTGGTACCTTCCCGTGGGTCTCACGGGTAAGGTCCAGGTCACTCGTCGGTTACGCGATCCACCTTACGTGCAAGAAAAGGACAAACGCAAACGTAACCCCATGAACCGGACAAAGATCTACGCTGGCAGGTAAAAGGTTCAGTTGATGTCCTTCCTGCACACGCGCAGAGCCCCGACGGTCACGGGGACGGCGATCCAGACGAGCACCGACACGGCCAGCCGGGCGGCCCCGCCGCCGGTCATGCCGCCACCCGTCAGCAGGTTGGTGGTGGTGTTGAGGTCGAGCCAGCCCGCCAGCTCCTCCCCCGCGCCGCCCAGCCCGCGGACGGCGCTCCACGCCATGGGCGAGGCCAGGTAGATCACGATCGCGGCGGGCGCGTTCAGCAGCAGCATGCCCAGGGCCTGGCCCTGGGCGGTGCAGATCACCAGCACGGCCACCCAGCCCAGGACCGTGCCGGGCGCCACGTCCCAGTCGGCGGGCACGCCCCGCACGGCGGCCACGGCGGCCGTCACCGGCAGCGCGAGCAGCAGGGCGAGGGCGCCGGCCAGCACGGCGACGGCGAGCGGCGGCAGGAACTTGGCCGCCAGCACCCGGCCCCGCCGGGGTTCGAGCACGAACGTGGTCAGCGCGGTGCGGTGGCTCCACTCGCCGGTCACGGTGAGGATGGCGAGGACGGGCAGCAGGATGCCGAGCACGATGCCGGCGGTCCCCGCAAGGGTGAAGAAGTGCGGACCCGCGACGAAACCGCGGGCCACCACGGAGCCGGGGCCGAAGACCACCAGGATCGCGGTGAGGATCATGCCGGTGCGGGTGTCGAAGAGCTTGCGGGCCTCGGCCCGTACGAGGGTCGCGAAGGACCGGCCCCCGGCCCGCCGCGAGGAGAGGGCGCCCGAGGAGAGCGCGGTGGTGGTGTCGGTCATGAGGCGCTCCTGTCGGCGGCGGCGGTCAGTTCGAGGAAGGTCTGTTCGAGGCCGCGGCCCCGGCTCAGCTCGGCGACGGCGCCCTGCGCCAGCACCCGGCCGCGCCCGATCATCACGACGTGGTCGGCCACCTGCTCCACCTCGTGCAGCAGGTGGGAGCTGAGCAGCACCGCGCATCCCTGCTCCGCCAGGTCGCGCAGCAGCCCGCGCATCCACTGGATGCCCTGCGGGTCGAGGCCGTTGACGGGCTCGTCCAGGATGAGCGCCCGGGGCCGGCCGAGCAGGGCGTGGCCGATGCCGAGCCGCTGCCGCATGCCCAGGGAGTAGCCGCCCACGGCCCGCCGGCCCTCCTTGCCGGTCAGCCCGACCAGCTCAAGGATCTCGTCCACGCGTGCCCTGGGCAGGCCGAGGAGCATCGCGCCCAAGGTCAGGACCTCCCGCCCGCTGCGGCCCGGATGGTGCGCCGCGGCGTCGAGCAGCGTGCCGACCTCGAACCCCGGCCGCTCCAGCTCGGCGTAGGGGCGCCCGAGCACGGTCGCCGTGCCGGAGGTCGCCCGGGAGAGCCCGGCGAGAATGCGCAGGGCGGTCGACTTGCCCGCTCCGTTGGGCCCGACGAAACCCGTCACGGTGCCCGGCCGCACGGTGAACGTCACGTCGTCGAGCGCCTTCACCTTCTTGTACGACTTGCTGACGTGCTGAAATTCGATCACCGTCCAAGTTCATCGGAAACCGCCCCGGCCCTCATCGGACCTGGGTCGATCCTCGCCCGCGCCCGGTCCAGCCCTGTCGCCGCGGATGTAGACCCGGGTCGGCAGCACGATCGACCCAGGTCGCTAAAGCCAGCCCGCGATGGTGCCTAGGCTGAAGTGGTGCACCACCCGCCACCTCTCGACCGGCTGGGCATCGCGCTGCGCTATCTGGCCGCCATGCTGCCGCTGCTGCTCGCCGGCCTCATCCTGACCCTGATGGCCGGCTTCGTCCCGAGCAGCCAGGACAAGATCTTGTACGGCACGGCCGACATCGCGCTGGGCGTGGTGGGGCTGGTGCTGATGTGGTGGCGGCGCCGGTGGCCGTGGCAGGTCGCGCTGGTGGTCTCCCTTTTCACCGTCGTCTCCTTGAGCGCCGTCGGCCCGGCCCTGGTCTGTTACGGCTCGCTGGTCACGCATCGCCGGTGGCGGTGGACCGTGCCGGTGGGGGTCTCGCTGGCGCTGGCCGTGACCGGCTCGGCGCTGTGGCTGGGCTCCCTCAAGCTGGCCGAGTTCTACGGCCTGGCCGCGATCTCGGTCCTGACGGGTGTGACGTTCGCCGGCCTGTACGTCCGCGGGCGCCGCGATCTGGCCGCCGCGCGGCGGGAGGCGGAGCAGGCCGCGCAGTGGCAGCGGGTCGAGCAGGCCCAGCTCTCCGAACGGCTCAAGATCGCCCAGGAGATGCACGACGTCCTCGCGCACCGGATCTCGCTGCTGGCGATGCTGGCCGGCGGCCTCGCCTACCGCACCGACCTGTCCGCCGAGCAGACCCGCGAGACCGCCCGGGCGATCCAGGAGAACGCCCACCAGTCGCTGACCGAGCTGCGCGCCGTGCTGGGCACGCTGCGGCGCGACGGCGGCCTGGAGGCGCCGCAGCCGACGCTGGCCCAGCTGGACGAGCTGTTCGAGGAGGTCCGCGCGGCCGGGCAGCGTGTGGAGGTCGACGACACCATCGACGGGCGGGAGCTGCTGCCGACGCAGACCGGGCGGCACGCGTACCGGATCGTGCAGGAGGCGCTGACCAACGCCCGCAAGCACGCGCCCGGCAGCCACGTGCGGGCCGAGCTGGGCGGGCGGCCCGGCGAGGGGCTGCGCATCCGGGTGACCAACCCCGCGCCGCCGAGCGCGCCGGTGGGCCCCGGGGGGCGCCTGGGGCTGGTGGGGCTGGCCGAGCGCACCCGGATGGCGGGCGGCACGATCACCCATTCTGTCCGAGACGGACTGTTCGTCCTCGATGCCCGGCTTCCGTGGAAGGCTTGAGGGCGTGACCAGAGTTGTGATCGTGGACGACGATCCCATGGTGCGCACCGGTTTGCGCCTCATCCTCGGTGGCGAGCCCGACCTCGACCTGGTGGGCGAGGCCGGCGACGGCAGGGAGGCCATGGCGGTGATCCGCGACCTGCGGCCCGACGTCGTCCTGATGGACCTCCGGATGCCGCACCAGGACGGGCTCACCACGATCGAGCTGCTGCTCGGCCGCCCGGCGCCGCCCCGGATCCTGGTGCTGACCACGTTCGACGCCGACGACATGGTGCTGCGCGCCCTCCGGCTGGGCGCGGCCGGGTTCCTGCTGAAGGACACGCCGCCGCCGAAGATGATCGAGGCCGTGCGCACCGTGGCCAGGGGCGAGCCGGTGCTCTCGCCCAGCGTGGCGCAGCAGGTGATCGCCGCCGCCACCGGCCGCTACGCCGGGCGCGAGCCGGAGGCGCGGCGGGAGCTGGCCCGGCTGACCGACCGCGAGCGGGAGGTCGCGGTCGAGCTGGCCAGGGGCAGCTCCAACGCCGAGATCGCGCGCAGCCTGTCGGTGAGCGTGGCGACCGTGAAGGCCAACATCACCCGCATCTTCGCCAAGCTCGGCACGGACAACCGGGTGCATGTCGCCATGAAGGTGCGCGACGCCGGCCTGCTCTGAGCCCAACGCCGGCCCGCTCTGAGGCGGTCGTGGCGTCAGGCTCGGGCGCGGCGGATCACCGCCGCGCCGAGCGGCGCCAGCTCGACCGCGCCTGACACCCGCTCGCCCGTGAGCAGGTCCGTCCCCTCCCCCGGGAAGGGGACGGACTCGGCGCGCTCCCCGCTGTGGTTGAGCAGGAAGACGTACTCGTCCGCCTCGTCGCCCCGTACGGAGCACTCCACGTGGGCGGGCACCCCCGGGAACGGCGAGCGCACGCCCGCCGCCTCCACGGCCGCGAGCAGCTCGGCGCCGAAGGCCGCCTCCTCCAGCAGCGTCGCGAAGTACACCACGCGCCCGGCGCCGAAGCGGTTGTCCACCACGGCGGCCCGCCCGGCCAGCAGGCCGTCGGCGTAGGTGGCCAGGGCCTTGCCGGTCTCCAGGTGCAGGTCGTCGCGCCACCAGGTCGAGGTGGCCCGCCGCCCGTCGGCGAACTCCACGGCGAACACCTCGTGCGGCCTGGCCGGCCAGTACTCGTCGATCTTGGCCCCGATGAGCTCGCGGAACGCCCCCGGGTAGCCGTCCGGCCGCACCCGGTTGCACTCGTCCACCACGCCGGAGAAGAACGACATGATCACCGTGCCGCCGTCGCGGGCGAACTCGGTGATCCGCCGCACGCCCTCGTCGTCGATGAGGTACGCGTTCGGAACCACCAGCACCTTGTACCCCTCCAGCGACGACGCGGAGGACACGACGTCGACCGGGTGGTGCCCCTCCCACAGCGGCGTGTAGTGCCGCATCACGGTGTCGGCGTAGCCGAAGTCGCTGCGCGGGATGCCCGCGGTCTCCTCCAGCCCCCACCAGCCGTCCCAGTCGAACAGGACGGCGATCTCGGCGCGCGAGGTCGTCCCGGCGGCGGGCGCGAGGAGCTTCAGCTCCCGCCCCAGGTCGACGATCTCCCTGAACGTGCGCGAGTCCGGCCCGGAGTGCGGCAGCATCGCCGAGTGGAAGCGCTCCTGCCCGCCCCTGCTGGCCCGCCACTGGAAGAACATCACCGAGTCGGAGGCCCGCGACAGGGCCTGGAGCGAGCCGAGCCGCATCCGGCCCGGCTCCTTGACGATGTTGAGCTGCCACTGGCTGACGGCGCTGGCCGCCTGCTCCATCAGCAGCCACGGCTGCCCGCCCTTCAGCGAGCGGAACAGGTCGAACTGGAAGGCCGCGGACACGTGGGAGTCGGCGTCGGCGGGGTTGGGGTAGATGTCGAGCGCGACCGCGTCCTCCTCGGGCGCCCACTTCCAGTAGTCGGCGTGCTTGTAGAAGCGCATGAAGTTGGTCAGCACCGGGATGTCGTCGCGGAAGGAGCGCACGATGTCGCGCTCGGCGATGTAGCACTCGAGCAGCGCGTCGGAGGTGAAGCGCTTGAAGTCGAGCCGGCGGGACGGGTTCATCCAGGTGCGCGGGATGTGGGGCACCTCGATCTGGTCCCAGTCGGTGTAGCGCTGGCTCCAGAAGCGGGTGGTCCACGCCTCGTTCAGCGTCTCCAGGTCGCCGTACCTGCGCCGCAGCCAGCGCCGGAAGTTGACGGAGGCGGCCTCGTTGTACGCCGTCGGCCCGTACTCGTTGGAGATGTGCCACATCGCCAGCGCCGGGTGGAAGGAGTAGCGCTCGGCGAGCTTGGTGGTGATGGCCGCGGCGTACTCGCGGTAGATCGGCGAGGACGGGTCGTAGTGCAGCCGGTTGCCGAAGCCGAAGCGCTCGCCGTCGGCCATGACGGGGAACACCTCGGGGTGCAGCTGCGTCAGCCAGACGGGCGGCGCAGCGGTGGGGGTGGCGAGGTTGACGCTGATGCCGTTCTCGTGGAGGAGATCCATGATCTCGTCCATCCACCCGAACTCGTACGTCCCGGGCTCCGGCTCCAGCGACGCCCACGCGAACACGCCGAGGGAGACGACGTTGACGCCGGCCTCGCGCATCAGGCGGACGTCCTCCCGCCACACGGCGGGGTCCCACTGCTCCGGGTTGTAGTCGCCACCGAAGGCGAAGCCCCCGACGCGGTTGCGGAAGGCGTCCATGCGCGACATGTCACAGCTCCTTGATGATCGTCGACGTGATTCCGGCGGTGGCGCCGGCGATGCGGGCCGCTCCGTCGGGGCCGGTGTCGCCGTCGGCGATGGTGACCGCGTACCGGAAGGACAGCGACGCCCCTGGCTCGACCGGCCGGACGACGTCGAAGAACGGGGCCGGGCAGACGCAGGCGTAGACGCCGCTGCGCACGAACCACCGGACCGGCGCCCCGCCCGAGTCGTCCACGAACACGAGCGTGGAGGAGGCGTCCTCCTCGTCGTGGTCGCCGGAGTAGGCCAGCCAGCCGCCGCGCTCGCCCATCAACTCGTCGCCGCCGGAGCGGCCCTCCATGTAGACCCGTCCGTTGCTGAACGAGCGGGGGCCGCGCCAGAACAGCCCGCCGTACCCGGCGTTCGGGCGGCCCTCGGTGGTGGGGCTGCCGATGGGGACGGTGGCGCCGGAGACGTTGGTGAACTCGGTGGTGAAGGCCAGCGTCCAGCCGTCGGGGCCGACGAGCGCGCCGAAGCCGCGGCGTTCGGTGAACCACGGCTCGCCGGTGCTCGCCACCCAGGTCAGCGACTCGCGTACGGCGACGCGGTCCTCGCCGGTCTCGATCGCGTCGAAACCGTTGTGGACGGTGGAGCCGTTGTTGTCTGCCTGGACGTAGCCGCGGTCGCGGTAGTAGGTGACGCCGCCCCAGAAGTTCTGGGCGCCCACGTTCGGCAGCGACCAGGCGATGCCCTTGTGCCAGACGTGGTCCCAGGGGCGGTAGAGCGACACGAGACGCCCCGACAGGGTGCGCAGGGGGTGGAAGTAGGGGCGCGGCGACTCCAGCCGCGGGTCCCACGGGCCGTACACGTACCGGAAGAGGTCCGTGCCGTCGTGCGCCAGCGTCAGGCCGCGGCCCCGCTCGTCGGTGAGGCGCAGGCCGCCGGTCGGCTCCATCATGCGATGTCCATTCCCGGCGCCACGGACACGGTGGTCAGCAGCCGCTCGGAACCGGTGATCTCGTAGGTGGGCCCGGTCAGCTCCACGGTCCGCTCGTCCACGACGTCGGCGACGGAGCGGCGTACCGACAGGCCGAACGCGCCGGGCTCCACGACGCGCCGCCCGTCCCGGCCGGTGAAGGAGAGCAGCCGGGCCGGCACGTCGAAGGCGACCCTGGCGCTCTCGCCGGGGGCCAGCTCGACGCGGGCGTACCCGGCGAGCTGGGCGACGGGCCTGGTGACCGAGGCGATCCGGTCGGAGACGTACAGCTGGACCACCTCCGCGCCGGCGCGCTCGCCCGTGTTGCGCACCACGACCGAGCAGCGGATCGGCCCCTCCGTCGTGGCCGTCGCGCCGACGGTGAGGCCCTCGTAGGCGAAGCTCGTGTAGCTCAGCCCGTGGCCGAAGCTCAGCGCCGGGGCCGGGTCGACGGCGCTGACGGAGCCCGCGCCGCCCAGCTTCGGGTGCAGGTAGCTGTACGGCTGGCCGGCGGCCGAGCGCGGCATGCTCATGGGCAGCCGGCCGGAGGGGTTGACGGCGCCGCTCAGCACCCGTGCGATGGCGCCCGCGCCCTCCTCGCCGGGGAAGTACGCCTGGACGACGGCGGCGGCGTCCTTGAGCAGCCCCGGCACGGCGTAGGAGCGGCCGGTCATCAGCACCGCCACGGTCGGCGTGCCGGTGGCGATCACGGCGTCGGCCAGCTCCTGCTGGGCGCCCGGCAGGTCGAGGCTCTCCGCGTCGCAGCCCTCGCCGGACGTGCCGCGCCCGAACAGCCCCGAGCGGTCGCCGAGCACGAGGATCGCGAGGTCCGCCCCGGCCGCCAGCCGCGCGGCGGCGGCGATCCCGGAGCGGTCGCCGTCGTCCACGCCGGTGCCGCGCCCGACCCGGAGGTCGGCGCCGGGCAGCTCCTCGCGCAGCGCGTCGAGCAGGGTGGGCGCGGCGATGCCGGGCTCGACCCCCGGGAAGTGCGGCAGGACGTGGTTGACGAACGAGTAGCAGCCGAACAGGGCTGCCACGCTGTCGGCGTTGGGGCCGATCACGGCCACGGTCCTGCCCGCGGCGTCGCCGAGCGGGAGCACGCCGTCGTTGGTGAGCAGCACGACCGACTCCTCGGCCAGGCGCCGCGCGAGGTCGCGGGATCCCGGGTCGTCGAGGTCCACTGGGCCCGCCGGCTCCGGCTCGTACCCGTCGTCGAGCAGCCCGAGCCGCTCCTTCTGCGTGAGCACGCGCCGCAGGGCGCGGTCCACCAGCCCCTCGTCGATCTTCTTCGCGGCGATGGCCTGCTTCAGCGGCTCCAGGTACGCCACCCCGGTCGGCAGCTCGACGTCGATGCCCGCCGTGAGCGCCTGCACGGCCGCCTCCTCGGCGCCCTCGGCCACGGCGTGCAGGGTGTGCAGGAAGGCGACCGCGAAGTAGTCGGCGACGACCGTGCCGTCGAAGCCCCATTGGTCGCGGAGGATCGTGGTGAGGTAGTACGGGTCGGCGGCGATCGGGATGCCGTCGATCTCGGCGTAGGAGTTCATGACCGAGCCGGCCCCGGCGTCCTTGATCGCGACCTCGAACGGGAAGAGCAGCGTGTCCGCCACCTCCCTGGGGCCCGCGTGCACGGGGGCCAGGTTGCGGCCCGCCCGGGAGTTGGAGTAGCCGACGAAGTGCTTGAGCGTGGCGATCACGCCCGTGGACTGCAGGCCCCGGATGTAGGCGGCGCCGATGGTCGCGACCTCGTACGGGTCCTCCGAGACGCACTCCTCGACCCGGCCCCAGCGCTGGTCGCGGATCACGTCGAGCACCGGCGCGAGGCCCTGGTGGACGCCGAGCGCGCGCATGCTCGCCCCGATCCGCTCGCCCATGCGCTCCACGAGCGCCGGGTCGAAGGAGGCGCCCCAGGCGGGCGGCACCGGGTACGTCGTGGCCCGCCAGGCCGCCAGCCCGGTCAGGCACTCCTCGTGCGCGATCGCGGGGATGCCGAGCCGGGTGTGCTCGCGCAGCCAGCGCTGCCGCGCGGCCAGCACCGTGCTCGCCTCCTCCGGATCGACGGGTCTGGTGCCGTAGTGGCGGGTGATGTGGCCCACGCCGTGGCGGGCGAACGCCTCGAACGCGACGTCCTCGCCCTGCATCGAGTCCTGGAGCGGCGCCACCACGCCCTCGTCGCGGTTGACGTTCAGCCACACGCCCACGAGCTGGGCGAGCTTCTCGTCGAGTGACATGTCCGCGAGCAGTTCCGCGACCCGTTCCATACATCCTCGTTCGGCGACTGGATCGGAAAGTTTCTGGCACACTTTCCGAAAGATTACCGTGACATTGCCGAAGGGTTACGCTAAGCTCGGGCCTGCGGCGATGTCAACTGCGCCCAACGGGTAACAGCAAGCGCCAGGTCAGGGGGAAAGCTGCGGTTTCCCGTAGTTTCCGAAAGTTGTCAGGAGGCTTTGTGGCTCGAGCAACACTGGCCGACGTCGCGGCCGCCGCAGGGGTGTCCGTGCCGACGGTCTCCAAGGTCCTCAGCGGCAAGAAGCACGTCTCCGCCGCCACCAGGGACAAGGTGCTCGAGGCGGTCAGGGCCTTCGGGTACGAAGCGCCGCGACCGCCCAGCACGCCCAGGGTCGGCCTGGTCGACCTGCTCATCGACGGGCTCGGCTCGCCGTGGGCCCAGGTGCTCATCAAGGGGGCGGAGCAGGCCGCCGCGCGGTGGGGGTTCTCGCTCGTCGTGTCCTCGTCCTGCCGGTCCGACTTCGACCTGCGGCGCTGGATCGGGATCGTGCGCAAGCGCGGCACCGACGGCATCGTGCTGGTGCTCTCGCGGGCCGAGCAGGAGGAGATCTCGGCCATCGAGGAGCTGCTGCACGTGCCCCTGGTGCTGCTCGACCCGGTCGGCGCCCGCGACCCGCGCATCTCCACGGTCGGCGCCACCAACTGGTCGGGCGGTGTCATGGCCACCACCCACCTGCTGGAGCTGGGGCACACGAGGATCGGCTTCATCGGCGGGCCACTCGACACGCAGTGCACCCTCGACCGGTACGAGGGCTACCTGGCGGCGCACCGCACGTTCGGCATCGACCCCGATCCGGAGCTGACCCACTACGGCGACTTCCTCATCTCGGGCGGCAAGCGGTTCGGGGCCGAGCTGCTCGACCGGTCCGACCCCCCGACGGCCGTCTTCGCCGGGTCCGACCTGATGGCGGCGGGCGTCTACCAGGCGGCGGCCGAGCGCGGGGTCCGGGTGCCCGACGAGCTGTCCGTGGTCGGGTTCGACGACTCGATGCTGTGCGAGATGATGTCGCCGCCGCTCACCACCGTCCGCCAGCCGCTGGACGACATGGCCAACGAGGCGGTCCGCCTGATCTCGGAGGAGCTGACCCATCCCCGCGGGCCGGTCGGCACGCGCATCGAGCTCGCGACGACCCTCATCACGCGCGCCAGCACGCTGCCCCGCGGCTGAAAATCCGGTGGCGGATCCCGGCCGCCACCGCCATAGTCCTGACGTGATCATCACCAAAGAGCTGCGCGTGGCCGCGTACGCCATCTGCGTCGACGACGGCCGGATCCTCCTCACCCGCTGGGTCGGCCCGGACGGCGAGCGCGTCTGGACCCTGCCCGGCGGCGGCCTCGAACACGCGGAAGACCCCGTGGACGCCGCGATCCGGGAGGTCGAGGAGGAGACCGGCTACACGGTGGCGATCGAGGAGCTGCTGGGCATGAGCACCCTGCGCCGCCGCTACACCAGGGGCGAGGGCCGCGAGGCCGACTTCCACGGGCTGCGCATCTACTACGTCGGGCGCGTCACGGGCGGCACGCTGCGGGCCGAGATCGGCGGCAGCTCCGACCGGGCCGAATGGGTGCCTCTGGACCGGGTCGCCGGGCTCGACCAGTCCGAGATGGTGGGGGTCGGGCTGGAGCTGCACCGCCTGCGCCCCAGAACCGGGCGGCTGCCCTGACCCCCGCCGGCCTTCACGGGGCCTGGGACAGGATGAAGTCCTCGTAGCCGTCGGGCGGGCGCACGCCGCGCGTGGCCATCCAGTGCACGCGCCCGGCGCCGGTCAGGGCGAGGGTCGCACGATAGCCGCACTCGACGTCGGCCCGCACGAACCGGCCGCCCGCCCCGGCCAGGTAGTGCTCCAGGGGGTCGGCGAACGTGCTCAACGCGAGCGCCGCCAGATCCGCCCCGACGGGCCCCGCGCCCAGCGTCGCCCAGTCGAGCACCACGGTGGTGCCGGCCGGCGCACGGTGGGACGAGCCCTGGGGCGTGGTCTCGCGCCCGGCCTCCGGCACGCCACCGGTTGGGGCGTCCGGCCGGGCCACCAGGTTGCCGGCCGAGAAGTCGCCGTGCGTCAGGACGACCGGCAGCCGGGCCAGCTCCGCCAGGAGCTCGTCCTGCCGCGCCCACAACCGCGCCACGCGCGGGTCGGCGGCCACGGGTGTCCACTCGCTCGTCGCCAGCCGCTGGGCGAGCTGGTGCCCGGCAAGCCACGGCACGTCGGGCACCGCCGTACCGGCCTGCCAGGCCCCGAGCCGGCGAGCCGCCAGGTGCGGCGACTCCGGCACGCCCGTGACGTCGGCCAGGTACACCACGTCTCCTACGACCCCGTGACAGCGCGGCGCCGCGAGCCCGGGCCCGGCGGGCAGCAGGCCGCTCGCGTACGCCAGGGGCTCGCGCCGCCAGTACGCCCAGTGGCGGGGATCACCGGCGTAGGGGGCGTGCCGCCCCTCCCGCACGGGCCGCACCTCCTTGCGCACCACGCTGAACGGCACCTCCTCGCCGCCGCACCGTGCCAGCCCGGACAGCCGCGTGACGCGTCCGGTCGCCGCGCCGGAGCTCCCGCCGATCGGCTCCCTCCGGCACGTCACCACCGTCCCGCCCGGCCGCCCGAGGACGGAGGCGAGGACGGGTTCGGGCAGCGGGTCATCCATCGGATGCCTCCAGGTACGGGTCCGTGACAGCGATCGCGCGCCGGTAGGCCGCCAGGCGGCCCGGCGTCCAGGCGCCGGGCGCCGCGACGTCGTCGGTGACGATCCGGTAGATGAGGGCGCGGACCAGCATCTGGCCCCACTCCGGCAGGTGCGACCACCGGGCGGCCAGTGCGGGCGAGGCGCCGTGCCAGCACAGGGCGTCCACGACCGCGACCGCCGCCGCCCACGCCGGCGGCCGCCAGTAGACGGGCCAGTCGATGATCGCCGGCGGCAGGCCGTCGGCGAACAGCACGTTGCCCAGCAGGTCGCCGTGCACGGCCTGCGACGCCGCCCTGACCGGGCGGCGGGCCAGGGCCAGCGGCTCCAGCAGCTCCAGCGCCATCGGCGTGCCCTCGACGGGCCGTTCGTCCCACGCGACCCGATCGCCGTGGGACCACGGGCCGTCGCGCACGTCCAGGTACGGGGGCCGCGCCGGCCCGCCGATCGCCTCGTGGAAGGCCGCCCCGGCCCGCAGCACGTCGTCCTGCCGCCGGACGTCCGGAGCGCCGGCGACGAACCGGCACGCCTCCCAGCCCCGCGCCACCCACGAGCCGTCCCGCGCACGTACGGGACGAGCGATGCGGAAGCGGGACGAGCCGGGCAGGGCGTCGAGCACCTCGGCCCGCCACAGCGTCTCGGGCGGGAACTCCACGGGCTTGAAGGCCAGCGAGCCCGCCCGCCACACCCCACCCAGGTCGACCGGCGTGCCCGAGGCGCCGAAGGCCGCGAGGACCTCGCGCGGGGGCGGTGCGCCGCCGCCGGTCACGGGGAGGACGCGAGCCAGGCGCGCACCCCGGCCCGCAGCCGCTCCTTGAGCGCATCGCCGGCGAACGAGGCGTCGATCGAGGCCAGGGCCAGCTCCGCCAGCTCCCCGTCGCCGAGGCCGAACACCTCCCGCAGCCGGGTGTACTCGTCGGCCAGCACCGTCTCCCCGTCCGTGTTGATCGTGACCGCCAGCCCCGCCTCGCGCAGCCGGGGCAGCGGGTGCTCGGGCAGGGAGGGGACCAGGCCGAGCAGGACGTTGGAGGTGGGGCAGACCTCCAGCGGGATGCCGCGCTCGCGCACCTCGGCCACCAGCGCCGGGTCGTCCAGGACGCGGATGCCGTGCCCGAGCCGTTCGGCGTGCCCCACGTCGAGCGCCTCGCGGACGCTGGCGGCGCCGGCCGCCTCGCCCGCGTGGTGCACCAGGCGCAGCCCCGCGTCCCTGGCCGCGTCGAACACCTCCGCGAACGGCGCCAGCGGGTGGGCCTCGTCGCCGGCCAGCCCCATGCCGATGACCCGGTCGTACCGGCAGGCCAGCTTGTAGGTGCGCCACAGCCGATCCACCGGCCGCCGCCTGGAGTGGTCGAGCAGCACCCGGCACTCGATCCCGAATCTCGCCTCGCCCTCGGCCAGCCCGTCGAGCACCGCCTCCAGCGGCATCTCCGGCTCCCCCACCCGCTCCCCGTGGGAGGCGGCGGTGAAGGTCACCTCCACGTAGCGGGTGCCCTGGGCGGCCTCGTCCTCGCAGAACTCCACCGCGATCCGGCGGAAGTGCTCGGCCGTGCGCAGCAGCGAGCGGACCCGCGCCCGCTCGTCGGCGAACTCCCTGAAGCTCGCGAACGCCTGCCGCGGCTCGGGCGCCCGCTCGGGCGCGCCGCCGCCGAGCTCGCGCACGGTCTCCGGGCGTACGGTGCTCTCCAGGTGCACGTGCAGGTGGGCTTTGGGCAGCGCCCGTACGTCTCTCACGCCCCACACGCTAGGCGACGCGCCGGGCCGCACGCAGCCGGTTTTCCGCCGCGCGGGCCGTGCCGGCGCCGGTCAGCTCATCCTGGTGACGCGGATCTTCGACTGCTTGTGCGGGCCGAGCTCCCAGTCCTCCATGAACGCGGCGCTCAACCCGTACCGGCCGGCCAGGTCCACCAGGGTCTCGGTGCGGTAGTAGAAGTCCTCGCGCAGGACGTGGTGCTCCTTGCCCTCCGTGCGGTCGAAGGTGAAGTCGAACCACGCGCCCGGCTTCATGATCCGCCCCACGTGGGCGAAGCACTCCTCGATGACGTGCAGCGGCGAGTGGGAGAACACGCTGTGCGCGTGGACGACGTCGAAGTGCTCGTCGGGCAGGAACGCGAAGCGCAGGTCGCGGACGGGGATGAGGTGGGGCAGCTTGTCGCGCAACCCGTGCTCGACGAGCGTGTCCTGGGCCGCCATGAGGATGTCGGGCGAGATGTCGACGCCGTAGTAGTTGCCGGTGTGCAGGTAGTCGATGAAGAGCCGCCCCGCCCTCAGGTTGCCGCAGCCGATCTCCAGCATCCGGAACTCCGGTTTGAGCCCGTGTTCGACCAGGTAGTCGAACTGCAGGCGGCCCAGCGCCAGCCACCGCCTGTGCGTGTGCGAGCCGACCGCGCCCTCGGGGTCGCGCGCGGTGTCGGACTTCATGACGGCGCGGTAGTAGGCGACGTGGTCGCGCGTGCGCAGCCGGAACCACGTGTCGCGCGCCAGCCGCCGCAGGTGAGGCGCGATCTTGTGCGGATGCCTGGCCGCGTAGGAGATCTGGTGGGCGAGGCTCGAACGGGAGCGTTTCACGCCTCGGAATCTAAACCAGGGTGCGGCCCTCGTCAGGGGGCCATGGTGAATCCCATCGGAGCGTTTGGGCAGATCATCGACGTCGTACGGGCCTTCGATGACGGTGCGGCGGCCCGTGGCGGGGACACGCCGGGGCCCGTGACGTAACCCACACCCTCAGACCCCCTCCTAAATACGAACCCAAGATGCGTGTTTGTTAGCATCGGAACGTGCGGTTGACGAAGTTCACCGACCTGGCGCTGCGGGCCGTGATGCGGCTCGCGGTTTCCGACCAGGCCCGGCCCCTGACCACCCGGGAGGTGGCGGAGGCCGTGGACGTGCCCTACGCCCACATGGCGAAGGCGATCACCCGGCTCCAGCACCTGGGCGTGCTGGAGGCCCGGCGGGGTCGTGGCGGAGGGCTCGAACTGACCGGTTTCGGGCGGCGGGCTTCGATCGGCTGGCTGGTGAGAGAGCTGGAGGGCGAGGACGAGGTCGTCGCCTGCGACGGCGATCCACCGTGCCCGCTGCGCGGGGCATGCCGGCTTCGCCGGGTGCTGCGCGAGGCGCAGGAGGCCTTCTACGCCACACTCGATCCGCTGACCGTGGCGGATCTGGTGACATCCCCCACAGGCCCGGTTCTGATCGGGCTGACCGGCCGCCGCTCCGGGTAACTCAGGTCCTGCCGCCCCGGGCCGGCTGCCGCATGCCTAAATACGAAGATCATTTACCAATTTTATCTGGGAGTCACCGTGCTTTCCGAGCAATCCGTCCCTGTCATCCGGGCCACCCTCCCGGCCGTCGGCGCCGCCATCGGCGAGATCGCCGAGCTGTTCTACAGCAAGATGTTCACCGAGCGCCCCGAGCTGCTGCGCGACGTGTTCAACCGGGGCAACCAGGCCAACGGGGAGCAGAAGAAGGCGCTGGCGGGCTCCATCGCGGCCTTCGCGGGCATGCTTCTGGAGCACCCCGACACCCGGCCGGACGCGATGCTCGCCCGGATCGCCAACAAGCACGCCTCCCTCGGCATCACCTCCGACCAGTACAAACTCGTCCACCGGCACCTCTTCTCCGCCATCCGCGACGTCCTCGGCGACGCCGTCACCGAGGACGTGGCCGCCGCCTGGGACGAGGTCTACTGGCTGATGGCCAACGCGCTCATCGCCATCGAGACCCGGCTCTACCAGGACTCCGGCACCGCCGAGGGCGAGGTCTGGCGGCAGATGGAGATCGTCGAGCGGCGCGAGGAGGCCCCCGACACGGTCGCCTTCACCCTGCGCCGCGCCGACGGTGCCCCCGCGGGCTCCTTCCGCCCCGGCCAGTACGTCAGCATCCAGGTCGAGCTGCCCGACGGCGCCCGCCAGATCCGCCAGTACAGCCTCTCCAGCGCCCCCGGCAACCCGCTGTGGCGCATCACCGTCAAGCGCGTCCGGGGCGAGGCCGGGCCGGAGGGCGAGGTCTCCTCCTGGCTACACGAGCACGCCCGTCCCGGCGACGTGCTCACCGTCTCCGCCCCGTTCGGCGACCTCGTCCTCCCCGAGGGCGACGGGCCGCTGCTGCTGGCCTCCGCCGGGATCGGCAGCACGCCGATGCTGGCCATGCTCGACCACCTGGCCGCCGAGACCCCCGCCCGGCCGGTGACGGTGGTGCACGCCGACCGTACCCCCGCCGACCACGCCCACCGGGACGAGCAGCGCCGCCTCGTGCGGGCGCTCTCGAACGCCCGGCTGCACCTGTGGTACGAAGAGCCGGGCGAGCACGCGCCGGAGGCGTCGGCCGGCCAGGCCGACGTGGCCGCGCTGGAGCTGCCGGAGGGGCTGACCGCGTACCTGTGCGGGCCACTGCCTTTCATGCGCGCGGTACGCGGCGACCTGCTGCGCCGCGGCCTTCCCGCGGAGGCCGTCCACTACGAGGTCTTCGGCCCGGACCTCTGGCTGGGCTGCGAGTAGACCGGTCGCCGGCCACATCCGGAGGCCGCCGGCAGGGCGGCCGCGAGCAAAGGAGAAACGCACACCATGAACGCCACGTCAGCCGCCGTGACGGCCGCGGTCACCTTCGTCTGGCTGGGGATGGTCCTGGCGATCTCGTTCCTGGAGGCGCCGTTGAAGTTCCGGGCGCCCGGCGTGACCGTGCCCATCGGGCTGGGCATCGGCCGGGTCGTCTTCCGGGCGCTCAACCGGGTCGAGGCCGTGCTGGCCGCCGCCGCGATTGTGGCGGTGGCCGTCGGCGGCCCTCCCGTGTCCGTCGGCGTGCTGACCGCCGTCGCCGCGCTGCTGCTGGCCGTCCAGCTGCTGGTGATCCGGCCGCGCCTCAACCGCCGTTCGGACCGGGTGCTCGCCGGCGAGACCCTGCCGCGCTCCCGCGCCCACCACGTCTACGTGGCCACGGAATCGGCGAAGGTCCTCGCGCTCCTCGCCCTGGGCGTGAACGCCCTCATCGCCTGAGGATCAGCTCAGGTGGTCGGGGTCAGCTCAGGTAGTCGCGCAGTGCCAGGGAGCGGGACGGGTGGCGCAGCTTGGACATCGTCTTGGCCTCGATCTGGCGAATGCGCTCGCGGGTGACGCCGTAGATGCGGCCGATCTCGTCGAGCGTCCTCGGCTGGCCGTCGGCCAGGCCGTAACGCATGCTGATCACGCCGGCCTCGCGCTCGGACAGCTGGTCGAGCAGGGCGTGCAGCTGCTGCTGGAGCAGCGTGAACGAGACCGCGTCGGCCGGTGAGACGGCCTCGGTGTCCTCGATGAGGTCGCCGAACTCGCTGTCGCCCTCCTCGCCCAGCGGCGTGCTCAGCGAGATGGGCTCGCGGCCGTACCCCTGGATCTCGACGACCCGCTCCGGGTCGAGCTCGGTCTCCTGGGCGATCTCCTCGGGCGTGGGCTCGCGGCCGAGGTCGCTCTGCAGGCGCCGCTCCACCCGCGCCACCTTGTTGATCAGCTCCACCATGTGGACGGGGATGCGGATCGTGCGGGCCTGGTCGGCCATGGCCCTGGTGATGGCCTGTTTGATCCACCACGTGGCGTACGTCGAGAACTTGTAGCCGAGCCGGTAGTCGAACTTCTCGATCGTCCTGATCAGGCCCAGGTTGCCCTCCTGGATCAGGTCCAAGAAGAGCATGCCGCGGCCGGTGTAGCGCTTGGCGATGGAGACCACCAGCCGCAGGTTGGCCTCCAGCATGCGGCGTTTGGCGCGTAGGCCGTCATCGGCGATCCACTCCAGATCGGCGCGCAGCTCGGGCGGCAACCCCGGCTCGGTGTCGAGCCGCTCCCTGGCGAACAGCCCGGCCTCGATGCGTTTGGCCAGCTCGATCTCCTGCTCGGCGGTGAGCAGCGGCACCCGCCCGATCTCCTTCAGATATGCCTTGACCGAGTCGGCGCCGACGGCCGCGCCGCTGTCGGCCACATTGTCGTCGAGTTCGAGAACCTCTGCTGCTTGGGACAAAACACTCTCCTCGCTCGCTTTGGACACACGACGCTGGAACTTGGGTCGTAGCTGCAACTTGTGACTTGGACCATCGCCACCTTGGGTTACGAGGGAACGGGCGAGGCGGGAGACCGGGCCGGGCCCCTCTGTCAACGCTACCTAACGCTTCGCGCAACGTGACCAGGGCCGCACCCGATTCCCGCCATCAGCGCTCACGCCATGCGCGCACATGGTGCATGTCCGCCAAAGCGGGCGTTGTCCCGTGCGGTGCCGGACACTAGGCCGACAGCCTCACCGATGGGATGACCCGCCCACGTAGGTGGCCGCCTCCGACAGCAGGCGGCGCCAGACGGTCTCGTCGGGCACCCGCAGGGCCACCCACTCCCGCATCCGCCGCGCCCCCATCACCATCGCCTCGGCCGTCCCCTCCTCCACCAGCTCGGCGGCCCGCGCGGCCGGGACCTTGAGGACGACCCGGCGGTCCTTGGACAGGAACGCGTAAATCTTGCCGTTGACCTTGAGCCCCTCCGAATGGAACATGCGCCCCATGCTCACCTCCGGCCGGGCGAGGTGCTCCATGATCAGGTCGTCGAAAAGCTCCTGGGCGGTAGCCACGCGAGGCTCCCTTCCTCGACACCCGCGAACGCCGTCAGGCGCGCCCCTCCCCCGCCGGCTCCTCCGTCACGCCGCCGGGCAGCGGGCGGAGGGGCTCGATGATGGGCACGCCGATCTCACGGTGCCACATGCCACCGACAGTTCCTCCGATGAGGAAGGCCGCGTGGACGACCGCTCCCGCACGAGGGGACGGTGCGCGCGCTCGCAGCGCACGTCGAACGGATGGCGGAGCGGCACGCCGCGGCCGGCGCCTCCCGGAAGTCGCCGAGCCAATCTCGCCGCCGGCGAGCTGGGCCACACCCCAGCCGCCCGGAGAGATCATGAGCGGCAGGACCACCGTGAAGAGCATCCACGCCATGACGGCGGTCCCCGCGACGTACGGCACCACGAACCAGCGGGCGACCTGCCGGTCCCGCTCGCCCGTCTCAGCCGGCCCGGCGCTCTCGGCCTCGGCGAGCCGGAACAGCCTGTCCTTCGCGGTGAGCCACGTCGTCCGGTAGAGGTCGTGGCAGCGCAGCGCGTTCGCGAGCAGCGCGTACGAGTCGCCGCGCAGCGGGAGGGCGGCCCACTGCCAGACGATGCCGAAGATCAGGAAGAGCGCCACGGCGGCGAGGAGGCCGTCCGCAGCGGCGTCGGGCCGGGTGCGGGCGATGAGCTCGAAAAGCTGCTCAGGCCCCCCGACGTCGGTGTCGATCGCCTCGACCTCGATGGCCGCGTCGAAGTCCCTGACCCACGTCGAGGCCCGCTCCACCTTGCGGGCGCCGATGCCGTCCCATCGGTAGAGGTACTGCCGAGCGAAGTTGCCCGAATGCACCGTGTCGCGGTCGAGCAGCGTCAGCCTGCCCACGCCGAGCCCGGCCAGGTGCGGGATCGTGTCGGAGTTGAGCCCGCCGGTGCCGAGCACCAGGACGTGCGACTCGCGCAGACGCCGCTGCAGGTCCTCGCGGCTGCGGCCGAGCGTGCTGAACGACTCGAAGAAGGCCAGGTTGCTGAAGCAGCGCTCCGCGCCGGCGGGGTCGAGACGGCCGAGCCGGTCGCCGTCCTCCAGCAAGTCTGGTGTAGAGCTCCGCCTTGCCGTCCGGGTCCGCTTCTGCGACCAGCCGCACGAGATGGGTTCCGAGCAGCCGTGATCGACCAGGCGCGTGGGTTGCTGGGGACGCCGTCGCGTGGCCATCGATCGGCGTCCGCGTCGAGTCGGACCCCGCAGGATGGGACCGCGCCGGTCCTGCAGGAGGCGGGTGAGGCCGGGCAGCACGGCGAACGGGCTTCATCACCTCAGGCCGCGGTGTCGGCTGGAGTGCTTGCCGGGCTGGCATGACGGGTGGTGTCCGGCAGGTTCGCCGAGGCGGCGCCGCTTCGCCGGGCGAGGTTGAGTGCGGCAAGAACGGTGATGAAGATCATGCCGTAGATCGTGGTCAGCACTGACGTTTCGTAGAGGTCGCCGGTATGCCACCTGTGTCCAAGAGCGTCGGTCACAATGGTGCGCTCGCCGGACAGGAAGTCGATGACGAACGCGCCGGCGGTTGCGGCGTACAGCACCAGGGACTGCACGTGAGATGCCGTGGCCGGCTCGGGTGTCGCCCTCGGCTCCGGACCGTAGGAACGTAGGTACAGCGCGAAGAACTGGAAGAACACATAGGTCGTCAACGACCACCCGAGGAAGTTGACCAGGGGCACGCCGAAGAATCCACCGCCGTTCTCCCAGATCCACAGCTTCTGGATAGTGGCGCGAGTGGGATCCATGGACAGATCCCAGGCGACCATGGCGAAGGAGGCGATGACCGGTGTCCCGATGGTGGTCAGCCGGCCGGAACCACGGCGGACCGCTCCGACCAGTAGTGTGGCAACCGTCCACGCCAGGTAGCCGGTGGCCGCGTAGGCGGGCCCGATCCCTAAGGGAACCATGAAGAGCTGCCAACCAAGGGTGTAGTGGTAGTTCCCGAACGGGAAGCCGGTGAGGACGCTGAGGTTCTCCAGAATGTTGCTGACCAGCAGTGTGATCCCGACGAACACCAGAATCGCGCGCCAGCCGTACCGGCGAGAGCCGTGCAGCAGCGTGAACACCGTTTGGGCGAGAAGGAGCAGGGGGAAGCCGATGCCAGGGAAGAAGGTTTTCGTCAGCAGCAGGATCATCGCGAGGCTGGTGACGAACCACAAGATGGTCGACGCGGAGCGCGAGTAATTGGCGGCCATGATTGCTTCCGTAGTGGTTTCACTTTGGTGAGCCAAGGCGCCGGTGACGAGCGCCTAGGAGAGAGGGGTTCACGGAATCGATCGTCGCGCCGTCGAGGCAACCGCGGCCTCCGACAGCGGATGGCAGCGTCTACGCAGGTTCGCGTAGACAGTTCCTGCCCGCGTACGCTCGCTGTCGTAGGCGGTCACGCGTGCGGAGTCTCATCTCACACGAGAAACCGTAGGATCGCGGCATTTAAGCACCGCACCGCGTCGTTGCGCCTGTCTGTGCTGGCGCAGGATGTGTTGCTTGCGCGACGGGGCGCACGAGCACGCACCGCGCACGGCGACTCTCTACCGGGCCACCATACCTATCGCCACATCAGTGGCGTTTGGACTGGCCCTGGAGCAATGCTTGAGACCTGTGGATCTGCCGGGAAGGGGGGTACCTTCCCGGATCGCGTTGATGGTCTCAAGTAGGCCGGACTTGCAGCGTCGGCTGGGAAGGCACCGCGATGGCGCCCTGGCCGACACGGTGGGCGCCGTCACCACCTACACCGACACCAGCCGGTCTCCGACGACTTCTCCCAGTTCAACGTCGGCGGCGACATCCGCGCTGTCCTTCGCCATCGGCAATTGCCGTACTACGGTGCCGCCCATCCTTCGCTGGGGGCATCCTGTTCGTCCTTGACGACCCTGATTCGCCCAGGTCAAGAGTGAATATGACTCGCGCGACAGCGCCGCCGAGATGCTTCACTTCGACCGATCCGGCACGCATGATGACCCTTGCGGTCGATGCGTCACCCACAGCACGGCCCGACCGGAAGGAGCTGTCGCCACGGCAGCCGGTCACCTTGGTTGGTTGCTCCGTCCCAAGGGTGGGTCCAGCGCGGGGACGGCATGCGGGGGCTAGCCGTCCCCGCACGGCTGGCTCCCATCTGATGCCGCGCCACGGCCCGCGACCGCACCCGGGCGCCGCCGGCCGGGGCCACCCCAGCCGGGGCCATCACGCTATCTGCCCAGGTCAAAAGTGGATATGTCTCCGACGACAGGCCGCCGGGGATACTTCGCACCACACGGCCGGCCCCACATGATGGCCATGCGGCCTTCCCCACGGCCCACAAGGTGTGGCCGACCGGCGAGACGCTCATCGCGCTGGTCTTCTTGTGTGGTCGGGCGCCTGAGGGTAGGCAGCACCGGGGGCGGTACTTCGGGGGGAGGCCGTCCCCGGCCCCGCTCGTCGTCCCCGCTCATCGTCCCCGCTCCGCCGCTCACCGAGCCGCCACGCATACCCCCTACGCACTGGGCAGACGCAAAGAAAAGGTGACGCCTCTGTCTCCCCGAGGCGTCAACCGGGCCGAGACAGGGAGTCACCCGTGTTGATAGGCATGCGCGGTCAGTGGCCGATCACCCCAGGCCTTCCTCTGCTACGCCGGCATCCTCAGTCCTTCGGCGCTCTCGTGGGACTGCCCACCCGTCGCCTCCATGAGCTCCTTCTGGCCGCTGACGAAGCCGCCTCAGCCGTGATCATCAGCGGCAGCCACAGGGCCACGCTGACCGTCTGGACCGCCGAGACCGGTGTCAACCTGAAGACCATCGACCATCGGGACTCTCGCGTGCATCCGCGTCTGCTTCCCGTACCGGCCCCCGGCACCTTCTGCAGACGCCTGGACAGGCGACCCAGCCGCCTACTGACTCGCCTCTTCACGCCGTCGATGTAAGTGACCTGCGACGGCGGCACGCGCATGAGAACTCGCGTTGCCCCTGCTTGCCCCCTTGGGATCCCACGTTGACCCCCGGTCCCGGGCTGTGTGATGACCTTCCTCACTACATCAAGCCCCGCCCGGCTGAGCCGGACGGCACCCCGCAACTGCCGGCGTCCAGGAGAGTCAAGTCACGATACATTCGCATGGGAAGCCTGCGCTTGAGCGCGCCGTACCGGTCATTACTGGCTTTGCCTACCCGGAAGACACCATTGAACACCCCCAGCACGCCACTCCCTGACCAGCCAAGCGAGCCCTCAGACCAACCTTCTCTCGCATCACACGGTTTGCGTTTAGCCGCCTTTCTCATCGACTGCGCCCTTCTTGCAGTTTTCACGGTAACCATGTACGGCCTTGCGTCCGCCATCTTCGTCGATATGACCGAGAGTGACGCACGCTCCCTGGTCACGCCCATACTGCTCCTTCTGCCCTTCCTGTATTCGCCTATCCTGACGGCAATGTGGGGTGGCACGATTGGCAAGCTCGTCTGTCGCATCAGGGTCGTTCGTGTTGGCATTCCAGACAAATACCATGGCGGCAACATCAGCTATTGGCGCGCATTGACCGCGCGGGCCCCTGCGGAGACGATCACGATCGGCAGGTGGTCTTGGATTGGCGGTAGTCCGCCACCCGCACCCTCACCCGCCCGCGTCACCGCCCAGGACGACCGCCCGTGCCGCCGCAAGCCAGGGTTGGGGCAGGCGGGCCATCACGCCTGCGTCAGCGCCCGCGAGACGGCTGGATCGCTGACCAGAGCGTGGGGTGGGCGTCTGGTTGGCAGGTGGATCGCCCAGACGCCCATGAGCAGCTGTCCCCCTTCCCAGCGGCCAGCTACTCCGGCATCTATACCAGTAATCTGTTCATCGCTCAGTCAGTCGCGTGCGGGAACGACGTTGATCCGGGCTCCGGAGTCGACGTCCAGGGTAACCACCAGCCGGACATGACGACCTCGTGCCCCGAGTGCCCAGGTCATCAGAGACTGCCGCTCTCGTGGCATCACTTCAGGGGTCTCCGACCAGGGCTCCTTCAAAGGTTTTTCGTCCGTGAGGTGCGTGCGCGGACCCGTGTACACCCAGTCGGTCTCCTGCACGAGATCCAGTACTCGGTTCTGGAGCCGCTCCCACTGGTCATCGATCCTTTTCACCTCGGTGCGCCCGCCAAGGGCGCGACGCACTTGCCGCCTGCTCAGGCGGTCCAGGGAGCGGTACAAGTCGAACCACTCCAACCATGCGTCCCTCAACTGCTCGATGGGACGGCCCTGCGTCGACGCCCCCGCGGTCATGACCCGCTCCGTGATGAGATTCGCAAGAGCACAGCCGAAGTGAAATAGCTCTCGCCTGGGCTTGTTCAGGTACAGGACTCGGAGGCCAGGGGTCATCCGCTCCCGGATTGCCAGGCTGCGGCTCAGCTTCCGGCGCCGCCGCTGGTCGCAGCACCACGGGAGCACGGTGCGGGCTAAGGCTATCCGGTCATCCAGTTGCGCCAGGCGGTCAGCGCGCCATGCCGCGGCGACTTCGGGTTCCGCCAGATACTGCCTGGTCAGGCTCTCCAGTTCCGCAGCGATCTCCGAGGCCGGCGCGGAGGTTGGAGGGCAACTGGGGGTGGAGCAGCGGTAGAAGCGGCTTGCCGCATACCAGCCCTCATCCTCGATCCGCTCCTCGATCGCGCCTTCGCACCGCCCGCACCAGAGAACGCCCTCGCCCAGGTATGAGGCACCGCGCTGGTCCGGGACGCCACCCACGACGACCGCTGACCCGATCTTCCAGACCTTCTCCATCCTGCTGACGGCCTCGCGCATCGTTAAATCCAGAGCATCCGCCGCCATAGCGTCGCCTCCTCCTACCGGACTCCAGGTAACGCCTTACACCTGGTGCGTAACGCCTTGCAGATGTTGTCATGGTCCGGTCGTCCGCGTACACGACCATGAGGGGCAGCCCCGCTCAGGGCGGACGAGGTTGCGGCTCGCCGCCGAGCCCCTGCGTCCACCGCCAATACCGTGCATGACACGCACCACAGCAGAACACCACCTCCGGCCGCATCCAGCCAGGCAGAACGGTCCCGCCCTTCCGACAGACCCGTGCGGACTCAGCTCGCTCTAAACGGCTATTTGCTCCACTGGCCACCGGCCGGTCGCTGCACGCCAAGCACAGAATGCACCGGCGAGGACCCAAATGAAGCCGATGGTGCCGTCCTCAAGAGTGCCCCGCGGGCCGCCGCGATCCGCCATCAACGAGACGAGGGATGCGACGATCGTGCTGGCAAGGTAACCGGCGCCTGCGAGCCCAAAGCCAAGTCCTATCCGCGCGAGGAGGTGTGCGCGGAAGGCGCCTCCCACGTACACGCCGAAACCGCACACCCCGGCGAGGGTCCCCCAGCCGCCGATCTGCAACTCCGACACGTACTGATCGGCGCCGAAGTACACGATGACCA
Organism: Nonomuraea phyllanthi; assembly: GCF_006334985.2. GTDB lineage: Bacteria > Actinomycetota > Actinomycetes > Streptosporangiales > Streptosporangiaceae > Nonomuraea > Nonomuraea phyllanthi. Next base: position 376,836 of record NZ_VDLX02000004.1, on the reverse strand, counting down.
TCACCACGAGCGCCGCCCCACCGACCACGGCAAGGGCGGCACAAATTGCGAGCACCACTCGACTCACGACCGCGGCCATCGACACTCCCACTATCCGGCTACATGAGCGTGCCTGAAGGTAATCCGACCCGCTCGGGACCGGTCCCGGTTCCGATGTACCGTGGCCGCTGCTCAGCGTCAACGTCAAGTCCGCCAAGGTCTTGACTAGCCCATCGGCGGCGCACAGCAGCATTCGGTCAGCTCACCGATTCAAGATCCCCAGCTTGGGAACAGGCACTCAACGTAATCGACAGGTGTGGAGGCACCACCAGTTCAGTGGCGCTCACTGATAAGGCCGCGACGCCCTTGTCGTCGAAGGCGAAGACGCCCTCGCGCGTGCGGGTTGCCCGCCTCTCCTCGAGGCCGTCCACGAAAGTGGCCATGTCGGTGAAGCGCACACCGCGCCCGGACGCCAGCTCGGCGTCCAGCGCCCGGATGGGGTTCGTGGTTTCCGAGGCATTGGTTCCCGCAAGCGCGGGAACGGAGGGTAACGCCGCGACCAGGCAGGCGGCCAGAAGATGATCATCTTTTTCACGCGGCCATCATGCCGGAAGCGCGTGGGGCGCGGGCCCGTGATCCAGACACATCAGCTGTCGCTGGTGAAGCCCTCCGCACAGTCTCGCCGGCTCGGCTGCTTCAGCCGAGCCGGTGCCGGCCGATACCGTGGCACGGCTGCGGCGGGCGATGCGCCGCCATCGGTGTAGCCGGGGCGAGGTCTTCAGGATGAGGGGTTCGCCGTTCACGGTGCGTCGTGGCCGAGCAGGGCACCGAGGTCGTGGCGGGAGGTGATGCCGAGTTTGCGGAAGGCGCGGTAGAGATGGTTGCCGACCGTGCGGGGGCTGAGGAACAGCTGGGCGGCGATGTCGCGGTTGCTGACACCACGCGAGGCGAGCCGGGCCACCTGGCGTTCCTGAGTGGTGAGGAGGTCGTAAGGGGTGTGCTTCTCGGTGCCGGTGGGGGCGGGGTCGCCGGTGGCGCGGAGCTCGGCGGCGGCGCGGCGGGCCCAGGGGCGGGCGCCGAGGTGGGCGAAGCGCTCGCGGGCGGCGTGGAGCAACTCGCGCGCCGCGCGTTTACGACGGGTTCGGCGGAGCCATCCGCCGTAGAGCAGTTCGGTCCTGGCTTGTTCGTACGGTTGCGGGTCGAGGCGGTGGGCGTACATGGCGGCCTCGAAGTGCGCTTGGCGGTCGTCGTCTCGTGAGCCCGGAGGAAGGAGGAGGGCCCGGCAGCGGTGGGCGATTGCCTCGGGGGTGGCCCGGCCGGTCTGGGCGGCCCAGGCGTCGAACCGGTGGAACGCGGCGGCCGCCCGGTCCGGTCTCGCGCAGCGGACCGCGGCCTCGACCTCGTCCGGGGCTGCGAGGTAGGTGGCGATGAGTGAGGCGTGCGGCTTACCGGCGGTGAGATGTTCCAGCGCGGACGCGTACCGGCCCGAGGCGAGGTCGGCCAGGCCACGCGCCCAGTTCGCCAGGTCGGCGCCCACCGTGTCGGAGGGTGGAGCCGGGGCGCGGTGGTAGGAGGGGTCACCGGAGACGGCGGCGAGCCAGGCGAGCAGGCAGGTGAAGTGGTCGGCGGTGTGGCGCTGGCCGGTTTCCCGGGCCAGGCGCAGCCCCTCCACGGCAGTGGCCTCCGCCTCGCGGTGGTGACCTAGGAACATCCGGGACCTGGCCAGGACGAGCAGCGCGCCGGGAAGCGATCCGAGCAGGCCACGAGCACGGCAGTCGGCGACGAGGGCGTCGGCCAGCTCGTACGAGCCGCGGTGGTCGGCGGTGGACAGGCCGGCGGAGGCGAGGAGGAGGGCGAGGCGGGGGTCGGTGGGTGGGGAGTGTCGGGCCGACTCGATCAGCGCGCGGATCCGGGGAATTCCGGGGGCGGGCTCGCCGCGGAGGAAGCCGGCGAAGGAGAGGAGGGTGTCCGCGAGCAGGGCCGTCGTGGTGGACTGCCCGTGCAGGTCACGCAGGTCGTGCGCGATCCGGGCGGCGAGTTCCGCGTCGCCCGTGTACCAGGCGGCCCGCGCGGCCTCCACGAGCATGACGGCGGCGGACGCGGGCGCGTCGGACGAGCGCAGGGTGGCGCTCTCGACGAGGATGCGGCTCCCCTGCACGGGTGAGCTCTCCTCGAAGGCGACGGCCGCCCGAAGGCGTACGGCATCGGCCTCCCAGTCGTCGTGGGCCCCTGCCCTGCCCCAAGGGAAGCCGGCGTTCGCGTGGGCGGCAGGCGCGTCGGCGGCAGCGCCTCCGAGCGCGCCCGGTGGGAGGGTGGTGGGGCCCCAGAGGTCGGGTGGGGAGTGTTGCGAAGGCGTGGCGGATGGTGGTCGCCGTAAGGGATCCTCTCTCAGATCAAGGGCCTGGTCGGCGAGGCGCGTCGCCTGGGTGAGCTGGCCCGCGTCGAAGGCGGCCCGGGCGGCGGCCGTCAGGCGCGTGGCCGCGGCCCGGCGGGTGGCGCTCAGCTCGGCGGCCCGCTCGTACGCAGAGGCCGCCGCCGCGTGTCCCTGCCGGGCCTTCTCCCTCCGGGCCACCGCGTCCAGGTCCCTGGCCGTACGCTCGTCGGGCCCCGCCATGGCGGTGGCCCGGTGCCAGGCGCGGCGGTCGGCGTGGGTGGTTCCGCGCAGGGCTCCGGCCAGGGCCCGGTGCGCCGCCATCCGATCGATGGCCGAGGCCCCTTGGTAGGCCGCCACGCGGACGAGCGGGTGGCAGAAGGCGATCGACGCCCCGGACACCCGCACGAGGGACGCCTCCTCGGCGGGCGAGAGATCGCCCAACGCGGCGTCGAACGCGGCGGCCGCGGCGCGGACGACGTGCACCAGCCCGGTGTTGTCCGCGGCGGCCACCAGGAGCAATGCCCGCGTGCGCGGCGGCAGGCGCTCGATGCGTGTACGGAAGACCTGCTGCACTCGGCTCACGGTCGGCGTGCCGTTCACCCCGAGTGGCAGTGCGGGCAGACTGCCGCTACGCTGCTCCGGCGTCAGCGCCGCCGCCAGTTCCCGCAGCGCGAGCGGGTTGCCCTCTGCCTCACCGAGGAGGCGGTCGAGCACCGACGGCACCGGTCGGCGCCCGGTCACCGACTCCACGACCGCGGCGGCGTCCGGGTCTGCCAGCCGGGTGAGCCGCAGCTCGGGCAGGACGCCCAGCGCGAAGCCGTCATCGGCGGCGAACAGCATGACGGCTCCCTCCGCGTCCAGCCGCCGGGCGGCGAACAGCAGGGCGTCGCCCGACGCCCGGTCCAGCCGGTGCGCGTCGTCCACCAGGCACAGCAGCGGCCCCCCGCGCGTGAGCTGCGACATCATCGTGAGTGCCGCCATCCCGACGAGAAAGCGGTCACCGGCGCTTTCCCGCGTCAGCCCGAACGCTCCGTGCAACGCCGCCGCCTGGGGCTCGGGCAGGGCGTCGGCCAGGGGCAGGTGCGGCCGCAGGAGCAGGTGCAGCGCCGCGAACGGCAGCTCGGTCTCGGACTCGACGCCCGTGCAGCGCAGGACTCGCATGCCGAGCGAGGCGGCCCGCGCGCCTGCGTGGTCGAGCAGGGCCGTCTTGCCGATGCCGATCTCGCCGCGGACGACAAGGGCGGCGCTCGCGCCGGTCCGGGCCTCGGCCAGCAGACGGCCGACGGCTGACTGCTCGATGGCGCGACCATGCAGCACGCGCACAACGTACCGCGGGTCGTGGAGCTGATCCAGTGCCTTTCTGACATGTCGTGCAAGGACTAAAGGCCAGCACGATCCGGCTGAGTCGTCGTACTCAGTGCCCATCGCGCGCCCGGCTCCGAGAATGAGTCGTCCTCACCGTTTCCGCGCTCCCGTTGTCGATCTAGCCTTCGCTCGGATGCCGCGCGTTTTTGAGGAGTCGCATATGTCCCGTGGTCGGTGGGCCGGTCTCGTCCTGTCGCTGTTGTTACTGGCCGGACTGGTTCAGGTGCCGCACGGTGCCGCGCAGGCGGCCCCGGCGCGCACCGCCGTACCGGCGGCCACACCGGCGAGCCCCGACGCGCTCGCGACCATGTGGGCGAACTACGGCGATGCCGGCGGGCACTGGACGGGGGGCGATTCCACGGTCACGGTCCCGCTGCCAGACGGCCGCATCGCCTGGCTCTACTCCGACACCTTTCTCGGCACCGTCAACGACGACTTCTCCCGCCCGCGCGACACCCCCCTGGTCAACAACACGCTGGTCGTGCAGGACGGCGCCACATTGGGCCCGACCCTGCACGGTGGGACGGCGAGCGCGCCGTCCGCCCTGGTACGCCCCGATTCGGGATCGGACTTCTACTGGCTGGGTGACGCCACCGTCGAGGAAGACACCCTGAAGGTCGTCTACGGCAGCTACGCCGCCACCGGCGACGGCACCCCGCTCGGCTTCCGGCTGACCGGCAACGCGCTGGCGACCTTCGCCCTGCCGGGCCTGACCCTGACGTCCGTGCGCACGCTGCCCGTGTCGGGGAAGATCGGCTGGGGCTCGGCGATCCTGGAGGACGGCGCGTACACCTACGTGTACGGCAGCGAGTCGGCCGATGGCCAGAAGTTCACCCACGTGGCGCGGGTCCCGGCCGGGCACCTGTCCGACGCCTGGCAGTACTGGACCGGGTCGGGCTGGTCGGCGCAGGAGTCGACGTCGGCGCGGCTGCTCAGCGGCGTCGGCGAAGGCATGTCGGTCACCAAGATCGGCAACCAGTACGTGCTCGTGACCCAGGAGAACAACCGGATCTTCAGCAACTGGATCGTGGCCTACGTCGCGGGTTCCCCCACCGGCCCGTTCACCGGTCCTGCGTACCTGATCGAGGCGCCGGAGCCGAAGCTGGACCCCAGCCAGTTCGTCTACGCCGGCCGCCACCACCCCGAACTGTCGGCCCCGGGCAAGCTGCTGATCTCCTACGACGTGAACACCTTCGACAGCGACGCCCACTATCGGGACGCGCGCATCTACCGGCCGCGCTTCCGCGAGGTGACCTGGCCGCCGCCGGTTCCCGACCCCGCCACCGTGCCGGGTGCGCCCACCGGGCTGAAGGTCACCGCCACGAGGGACGGAGCGGCGCAGCTCTCGTGGACCGCGCCCGCGGGCAGCGATCTCAACTACTGGATCTACCGTCGCGACGTGACGGCCGGGCAGACACATCTCACCCGCATCGGCGACCCGGCGATCAGGACCGACTACCTCGATTCGGGGCTGACGGACGGTCACACGTACGCGTACCAGGTCAGCGCGGTCAAGACGAACGGCGTGGAGGGCGCGCGGACGCCGGTCGTCACGGTCGGAGGGCGCAGGACCGTGCCGGCCGCGCCCACCAACCTGCGGGCGACCGGCTCGGGCGACGGAGACGTCACGCTGACCTGGACCGCGGCCGAGAGCGACACCGCTTACCGCGTCCACCAGCGTGACGTCACGGCAGGCGAGACGTTGTTCACCGAGACGCCGGTCGATGACCGGACGGCGACCACGGCCACGATCACGGGCCTGGCGCGCACGCACACGTTCGAGTTCAAGGTGACCGCGGTCAACACGGTCGGCGAGAGTCCGCCGACCAACCTGGTCCAGGCCACCGTCACGCTTGCCTTGCCGTCCGCCCCCACGGGCCTGAAGGCCACGGCCGCCTCCGACGGTTCGGTCGAGCTGTCGTGGACGGGCGCCGCCGGGGCCGACGTCTACTGGATCCGTCGCAGGGACACCACGGCGGGCGAGAGCGCGTTCACCAAGCTCGACTCCCCGGTCGAAGAGACCACCGCCAAGGTGGGGCCGCTGCTGAGCGGCGACACGTACGAGTTCAGGGTGACCGCCGGCAACGACGCGGGGGAGGGGCCGGCGAGCAACACGGTCACCGTGACGCCGCGTGTCGCCCCACCCGCCGCGCCGACGGCGCTGACGGCAGCCCCGCGGAGCGACGGCACGGTGGAGCTGTCGTGGACGGCCTCGCCGGACGCCCGCGCCTACTGGATCTACCGGAGGGACGTGACGGCCGGACACACCTCGTTCTCGCGCGTGGACAACCCGGTCGACAGCCCGAAGGCGACGGTGCGCTCACTGATCGACGGCAACACGTACGAGTTCAAGGTGACCGCCGTCGGTGACGGCGGCGAGGGCCCCGCGAGCGCAGTGGTGAGCGCGGTCGCCGAGATCACGCCGCCGCCCGCGCCCACGGATGTGACCGCTGTGGCAGGCGACCAGAGCGTGCGGCTGACCTGGGCGGCGCCGGCCGGCGCGGAGATGTTCTGGGTTTATGTGCGTGACGTCACCGCGGGCGAGAGCCTCGCCCGCCTGCCCTACCCGGTGAGCGACCCCGCGCTGACCGTCGAGCCGCTGGTCAACACGCACGCCTACGAGTTCAAGGTGAGCGGCATCAGCCAGGCGGGTGAGGGAGCCTCCAGCGCGGTCGTCCGGGCCACGCCGATGCCGCCGATGCCGCCGAAGGTCACGGGACTGGCCGCGACCGCCCTGACGAACGGCAACATCAAGCTGGCCTGGACCGCGATCCCCGACGTCTACTACTGGGTGTACCGGCGCGACGTCACGGCCGGGGAGAGCACGTACACGAAGTTCGCGTACCCGGCGAGCACCAACGCGGCCGAACTCGGCCCCTTCACAGCGGGACACGTGTACGACTTCAAGGTGGCCGCCACGAACGTGACCGGCGACGGGCCCGGCTCCGACCCGGTGCGCGTGACCGCACTTGGAGCGGCCCCGTCGGCGGCCCCGTCGGCAGCACCGGCGCTGCTGTCGGCGCACGCCGAGGCCGGTGCCAAGCCCGCCGTCAAGCCCGCCGTCCGCGCGGCGCCGTCGACCGCCGCACCGCTGGCGGCACCCCCAGCGCCGAGGAACCTCCGCGCCACCGGCACCGGCGACGGGTACGTGGACCTGGCCTGGGACGCCGGGTCGTCGGACCCGGTGTTCTACTGGGTACAGTTCCGCTCGCACGGAACCTCCACCTGGTACACCTTCGCCTACCCGACGGCCGCCACCAAGGCGCGTCTGACCACCCCGTTGTGGAACGACTTCACCTACGACTTCCGAGTCCTCGCCAACAATCGCGATGGCATGAGCGCCCCGTCGAACACCATCAGCACGGGCCCCTCGTCCGACCCGCCGACCACGCCAAGGAACCTGCGCGTCGCGGACTCGGGTCACGGGTACGTGACCCTCGCCTGGGACCCGAGCGACACGCCGTTCGCCTACTACTGGGTGCACTTCAAGTCGGCGTCCGGTTCGACCTGGTACTACTTCGCCTATCCCACGATCGGGACCAGTGCCCGCCTGACCGTACCGCTCTGGACCGGGTACACCTACGACTTCCGGGTGGTCGCCGTGAACCGGTGGGGGTCGAGCGCGGCCAGCAACACCGCCAGGGGCGGCCCCACCTACTCCTACCCCTTCCCGCCGCAGGACCTGAGCGCCACCGCGGCCGTCGGCGGCATCAAACTCAAGTGGAACCCCAGCCCGACGCCCGGGGTCATGTACTGGGTGTACTGGCGTCCCGCGTTCCCCTGGAGCGGCTCATGGACCAGGAGCAGGTATCCGACCACGAAGACCGCGATGACCCTGAAGTGGGTGGCGCCGATCAGGTACGAGCTGAAGGTCGCCGCCGTCAACCCGGCCGGCGAGAACGAGACCGCCACGCGGACGGCCATGCTGCTCATGACGAAGCTCCAGATGTACAACCACCTCACGAGGATCGGCGCAGACGGGCGGGCATGGTGGAGCGACGCGTACTTCTACCGGGACTACTACTCGGCCTACGACTTCAACTGGAGCAACGACGGGTGCAGCTACAGCGCGGACAAGCCGTGGATCTACAACAAGCAGGTGGACTTCCGGAAGGCCTGCCACCGGCACGACTTCGCCTACCGCAACGCCAAGGCCATGGGGATCTTCGGCTACCAGGTCAAACGGTACGCCGACTGGGCTTTCCTGCAGGACCTCTACCACGAGTGCGATGCGCAACTGCCTTCGTCGTACCAGCGTGCGTGCACCTTCACCTCGAACCTCTACTACCAGTTCGTGAGCCACCTCGGATGAACCGAACCGGCCTTCATGCTTGGTGAGATGCCGCTGGAGGCCGTCACTTCAGGAGTGATACCCCTGCCTGCCGCTGCCCCGGGGGTATGCGATCGGGCTTGATCCGGTTTGACGGGCATCCGAGATCAGGGGTTCGTCCCCGGAAGGATGTCCACCGGCACCGGCCACCGACGGCGAACGGCAATGACCACACCACTGACGACCAGCAGGACATATCCCAGGTTCCCGAGGTCGGTAAGGGGACGCTGTACCACCTCGCCGGCGTTGCGGACTATCGTGCCCTGAACCTGCATCACGGTGATGAACAAGGCTCGCGCCCGGATCGCGCCTGGAGCAAATTGATTGTCGGGGAAGCCGTGGACCAGCGTCTGACATTGTCCAGGGTCCGCTTCCTCCTCCTCGGCCCGCTGGCGATCGCCGTCGACGGCCGGGCCGTCCACCTGACCGGCAGGCAGCGCGCACTGCTCGGCTCGCCCACCGGTCGGGGCAGCGGCTGCAGTACGCCCGCGCCCTGCTCACCCTCGGCCACGCCCACGCGCCGGACGTCTGCGAGCGCGCCCGGCGCCACTGGCGGCGCGCCCACGAGCTGTTCACGGCCATCGGGGCACCCGAGCGCCTGAAGACCGCGGCGCGGCTCGATCGGGGTGAACAGGCGGTCGAGCGGCACGGCTGAGGACGTGCCGGCCGATCAGGGCTCCGCCACCTCGACGGACGGCGACGCGCCGGGCTCGGCGAAGGCCAGCAGCCGCAGCCCCTCCTCCTCGAGCGGTTCGAGGGGCGTCGAGCCGAAGGGGCTCAGGATCAGCCTGGCCCTCTTGGCCGTGCGCTTGATCTGCCACGTCCCGGCCGCGAAGCCGTCCACCAGGTAGACCGCCCGCACGCGGAGGTTCTTGGTGGCGACCCGGGCCTTGTGCTCGTCGGCCAGCACGCGGGTCCGGTCGGCGTGCCCGAGGATCAGCGTGTCGAAGTCGGGCAGGAACCGTACGGGCGCGGGGACGTCGCCGCCCGGCCTCGGCGCGTCGGGCAGGTCGTACAGCTCCCGCCCGTCGACGTCCGTGAGCCGTTCCAGCTCCATCCCGGACATGACCTTCCGCAGCCCGGGCAGCCCCGACCAGGTCTGCACGTCGGCCGGCGTCGCCGGGCCGAACGCGGCGAGGTACCGCTCGATCAGCGTCTCGACGGGCGCGGCTTCGAGGGGGATGCCGGGCAGGCCGAAGGCGGATTCGCGGGGGAAGCTCCACGGGTCCTGCGTCGGGACCATGATCAGCGGGGTGAGCATGCGCACGGCGTACCCGAGCGCCCTGTCGTACGCACCCGGGAACTCCTCCAGCAGCCGGGGTCGCAGCTCGTTGAACGTCATCGGCCCCGCCGCCAGCAGCCGGTCGGCGGCGGCCACGACCGCGTCGAAGTCGATCCCGTCGAAGCGGCGGGCGGCGGCGGCCAGCACGGGCCGCAGCACCGGCCGGAACGCGGCGAAGTCGGCGGCCGTCACCAGGTGCAGCGTGGCCCGCCACATCGTGGCGCGCACCAGCGTGCGCGCGTGCAGCGCCGCGTGCAGGTCGTCCCGCTCGAACCCCGCCAGCCGGGACCACACGCCGAGGTACGGCGGGCGCGGCTCCTGCGCCTGCAGCCCCACCAGCCGGTGCACGACGTCGGTCACGTCGCCCTTGTGCCGGTCGAGCAGGTGCTGGCGGGCCAAAGTGGCCCGGTTGAGGTCTCTGAGGGTGAGCATCTACACATCATGCACTTCCCCATCGAAGCGGTACGTTCCACCTACCCCGCCCTCGCCGACGGCTTCGCCTACCTCGACGGCGCGGCCGGCACCCAGACCCCGCAGCCGGTGATCGACGCCATCTCCGCCGCCTACCGGAGCGGGATCGGCAACGTCGGCGGCGCCTTCCCCGCCGCGCGCCGCTCCGGCGCGATCGTGGCCGAGTGCCGCGCCGCCGTGGCCGACCTCGTGGGCGGCCACCCGGACGGCGTCGTGCTCGGCCCGAACATGACCACCCTGACCTACCGCCTGGCCAGGGCCATCGCCGGTCCGGGTGACGAGGTGGTGCTCTCCAGGCTCGACCATGACGCGAACGTCCGCCCGTGGACCCAGACCGGCGCCACCGTCCGCTGGGCGGACGTCGACCCGGTCACCGGCGAGCTGCCGGTCGACCAGTACGCGCGGCTGATCGGCGAGCGCACCCGGGTGGTCGCGGTGACGGCGGCCAGCAACATCCTCGGCACCCGCCCCGACGTGCCGGCCATCGCCGCGCTGGCGCACCGGGCGGGCGCGCTGATGTACGTGGACGGCGTGCACGCCACCCCGCACGGTCCGGTGGACATGCGCGAGCTCGGCGCCGACTTCTACGCCACCAGCGCGTACAAGTGGTCGGGGCCGCACATCGGCGCGGTCGTCGCCGACCCGGCGCTGCTGGAGACGATCAGGCCGGACAAGCTGGCCTCCTCCCCCGACACGGTGCCCGATCGGTTCGAGACGGGCACGGCGCCCTTCGCCGACCTGGCCGGGGTGACGGCGGCGGTGGAGCACCTGGCCGGCCTGGTGCCCGGCACCGGCAGCCGCCGCGAGCGGCTGCTGGCCTCGATGGGCGCGGCGGAGGAGCACGAGCTGGGGCTGTTCGCGGTGCTGATCGAGGGGCTGGAGACGATGCCGCACGTCACCGTGTACGGCAAGCCGGCCAGGCGGACCGCCACCGCGTACTTCAACGTGGCCGGGCACACCCCGCGCCAGGTGGCCGAGCACCTGGCGGGGCTCGGCGTGAACGTCTGGAACGGCCACAACTACGCCTGGGAGCTGACCGCCGCGCTCGGCATCCGCGACTCGGGCGGCGCGGTACGCGCGGGGCTGGTCCACTACAACGACCGATCCGACGTGGACCGGCTGCTCGAAGGGGTGGCCCGCCTGAGCTGAAGCCCGGTCCCGACAGGGAGCCCGCCTGGTCCCGACACGAGGGGACCCCACCCGGCGGCGGCAGGGTGGGGGCCCCGGAACAGGGCATTCAGATCCTTTTCCTTGCACTATCAGCGTGCCTCGGGGCGTGTGACCCCGCCGTGATGGCGGCGTGACGGCGGCGTCACCGGCCCGCCTCAGCGGTCGCGCGCGGGCCGCAGACCCTCGACCAGCTCGCACAATCGGGAAGTGGGCCGCAGGCCGAGTTCGGCGTGAAGATTGTGCTCGTAGAGCTGAAAGTGACGCAAAGCTTCTGCCTGATTACCCTCCGCGAGGTGGGCCTCGATGAGGGCCGCACAGGCGCTTTCGCGCAGCGGGTCGGCGTGCGTGGCCACGCTCGCCGCCGTCACCGCCTCGGCGTGGCGCCCCTGCCGGACCAGCAGCGCCGACAGCGCCTCCAGGGCGTGCAGCCGCAGCTGGTGCCATTCGTCGGCGGCGGCGAGCACCCATTCCTCGTACCAGCCGGGCAGCAGGCCGTCGGACAGCAGCTCCACCGACCGGGCTCCCGCGTCGACCTCCCCTGGCCCGGCGGCGGGGTCGAGCAGGCACCGCGCCAGCGAGCGGGCCTCGTCGACGTCCACGGCGGTCTCCGGAGACAGCCCGATCTCGGTCGCGCCGACGTCGAGCACGCGCCGGCCGGCGCCGTCGAGGCGGGCCAGCGCGGAGCGCAGGTTGGCGTGCGCCCGCTTCTCCGGGGCGTCCGGCCACAGAGTGGCCGCCATCACGCCGCGCGGCACCGTCCTGCGGCTGATGGCGAGGTAGGCGAGCAGGCGTTCGGACCCGCTGGAGACGGTGAGCTGCTCGCCCGCGGCCAGCAACCTGAACCCGCCCAGGAGCGCGACGCGGAACGGCCGCCGGCTGCTCTCCACCATCTCCGGCCCCCTCGTCGTGCCGCGTTGAACAACTCGTACGGGTGGGGCGCCAGTGCTCACGATACCTGGCGCTTCCCGACAACCTTTCAGCGACCCGGCGTTATGCGACTCCATGGAATGAACAGGGCCTGAGCGGTGCTTTCACGGACGAAGTCATCCATGGAAGAAGGCGTTTCCCATGTCCCCGCAGGCCGACGCGGCCCGGCTCATCGTGCAGGCACTGGAGGCGGAAGGCGTCGAGTACGTCTTCGGCATCCCCGGCGAGGAGAACATCCACTTCGTCGACGCGCTCCAGGACTCCTCCATCCGCTACGTCCTCGTCCGCCACGAGCAGGCCGCGTCGTTCATGGCCGAGATCTACGGCAGGCTGACCGGCAAGGCGGGCGTCGCCTCCGCCACGCTCGGCCCGGGCGCGATCAACCTGCAGCTCGGCGTGGCCGACGCCACCACCAACAGCACCCCGGTGGTGGCGATCACCGCGCAGGTCGGGCTCGACCGCATCTACAAGGAGTCGCACCAGGTGGTGGACCTGGTGTCGCTGTTCAGGCCGATCACCAAGTGGGCGGAGCTGGCGCCCTCGCCGCAGGCGCTGCCCGAGATGATCCGCAAGGCGTTCAAGACCGCCCAGACCGAGCGACCCGGCGCCGTCTACCTCGCCATCCCCGAGGACGTCGAGTCCGCGCCGGTGCCCCCCGGCCTGCGGCCCCTCCCCCTGAACGTGGTACGCCCCCAGGATCCCTCGGCCGCCCAGGTCGCCCGCGCTGCCGACGTGCTGGCCACCGCGCGCCGCCCGATCGTGCTGGCCGGGCACGGCGCCACCCGCGCCGGGGCCTCGCAGGCGCTGGTGCGCTTCTCCGAGCGGCTCGGGCTGCCGGTGGCGACCACGTTCAACGGCAAGGGCGTCTTCCCCGACGACCACCGGCACGCGCTGGGCGCGGTGGGGTTCATGCGGCACGACTACGTGAACTTCGGGTTCGACGAGGCGGACGTGCTGGTCAGCGTGGGCTACGAGCTGCAGGAGTTCGACCCGGCCAAGATCAACCCGATGCGGGACAAGAAGATCATCCACATTCACCGCTTCCCGGCCGAGGTGGACGACCACTATCCGGTGGCGGTCGGCGTGCACGGGGACATCTCGCGGTCGCTGCACGCGCTCGGCGACGCCGTGCACCGCCGCTTCGAGATCAACGGCACCGGCGAGAGGATCCGCCGCATGCTGCGGGAGGAACTGGAGCAGGGCCGCTCGGACGGCGGATTCCCGCTGTCGCCGCGCCGGGTCGTGGCCGACATCCGGGAGGCGATGGGGCGCGACGACATCGTGCTGGCGGACACGGGGGCGGTCAAGATGTGGATGGCCCGCATGTACCCCACGTACGAGCCGAACACGATGCTGGTCTCCAACGGCCTGTCGTCCATGGGCTTCTCGGTGCCGGGGGCGCTGGCGGCCAAGCTCGCCTTCCCCCACCGCCGCGTGCTGGCCGCGACCGGCGACGGGGCGTTCCTGATGAACTCGCAGGAGCTGGAGACGGCCGTGCGGGAGCGGATCCCGTTCGTGGTGCTGGTGTGGGTGGACGACGCGTACGGGCTGATCGAGTGGAAGATGGACCTGGAGCTGGGACGCGACTCCAACGTGGCCTTCGGCAACCCCGACTTCGTGACGTACGCGCGGAGCTTCGGGGCGCGCGGCTACCGGGTGACCGCCGCGGACGAGCTGCTGCCGACGCTGCGCAAGGCGCTGGCGGACGACGTGGTGTCGGTGATCGCGGTGCCGGTCGACTATTCGGCGAACCTGGAGCTGACGGACAAGCTGGGCGATCTCACCGGCCCCTTCTGAGGCGAGGGCCGGCCGGCCCGAGCGCGCCGGGTGCCCGCACGACGGCGGGCGGAGGCGTGCCAGGACCGGCCGGCGCGTGTCAGCCGGCGAGGCGGGGGACGACGCCGGTGGTGTGGAGGCGGTCGCGGGCCGCGGCGATCGCCTCGTCGGTCGTCGCGAACACCTGGCCCTCCCGGTCCAGCCGCGCGATCACCCCCAGCGCCTCCAGCCGCTGGAGGTAACGGTCGGGGATGCCCGAGACGAACACCCGGATCCCGCGCCGCTCCAGCCGTTCGATCGCGTCGCCCAGCACCAGCGCGCCGCTGGCGTCGATGGTGGTGACGCGGGACATGCGCAGCACCACCACGGACACGTCCGTCACCTCCGACAGCTCCACCAGGAACCGGTGGGCCGCTGCGAAGAACAGCGGCCCGGCCAGGCGGTAGGTGACGATGTGCTCGGCCAGCAGCGCGTGCTCGTCCTCCGTGTGGTGGGGCTGGAGGTCGTGGCGGAGCGGCTCGGCGTCGAGCCGGGCGTGGCGGGCCAGGGAGCGCAGGGCCAGCGCGCCCGCCACCACCAGGCCGAGGATGACGGCCAGCACGGTGTCGAGCACCAGGGTGGCCACGGCCGTCAGCACCAGGACGACGGCGTCTCTCTTGGTGCTTCGCGCCATATTCCTGATGGCGTCGATCTCCACCATGCGCACCGACGTGGCCAGCAGCACCCCGGCCAGTGCGGCCAGCGGGATCTTGCCGACGAGCCCGGCCGCGGTGTAGATGATCGCGCCCAGGATCAGCGCGTGGGTGAGGGCCGCCAGCCTGGACCGGGCGCCGGAGCGGACGTTCACCGCGGTGCGCACGATGGCGCCCGTGCCGGGCATGCCGCCGAACATCGGGGTGACGAGGTTGGCCACGCCCTGGCCGAACAGCTCCCGGTCGGGATCGTGGCGGCGCCCGCCGGCCAGCCCGTCGGCGACGGAGGCGGAGAGCAGCGACTCCAGCGAGGCCAGGGCGGCCACGGCGATCGCCGGGGCGATCAGGGTCGGCAGCGCGCCCAGCTCCAGGAACCCCAGCGACGGCGCGGGCAGCCCGGCCGGCAGGTCGCCGATCCTGGCCAGCGACATCCCGGCCAGCTCGGCGACGACGGTGGCGACGGCCACCGCGGGCAGCGCGATCGGCAGGCTGGGACGCACGCGGGCGGCCACCAGCACGATCGCGGCCACGCTCACGGTGACGAGCACGGCCCCCCACTGCGGCCGGGCGAGGAAGTCGGCCACGGCGTGCCCCGCCACGACCGCGACCTTGTGGCTGTCGCCGGCCGCGACGCCGAGCGCCTGGGGCAGTTGCTGCAGGGCGATCACGCAGGCGATGCCGACGGTGAACCCGGTCACGACCGGGGCGGGGACCAGCGCCATGTAGCGGCCGGCCCCGGTCAGCGCGAGCCCGAGCAGCAGCAGCCCGGCCAGCACGCCGACGGTGAGGACGCCGCCGGCGCCGTGGGCGTCGATGATCGGCATGAGCATCACGGTCATGGCGCCGCTCGCGCCGCTGACCTGCAGGTCCGAGCCGCCGAGCAGGGCGGCGAGCGCTCCGGCGACCACGGCCGTGGCCAGCCCGGACGCGGCGCCGAGCCCCGATGAGACGCCGAAGCCGAGCGCCAGCGGCAGCGCGACGACCGCCACCGTGAGCCCGGCGAACAGATCCTGCCGGGGCCGGCGGCGCATGGCGGCCAGCGCGGCCCGTTCGGGGAGCACGGCACGCAGCCGCGCCCAGACGAGAGCCGGCACCCCCGTCACGTTACGCCACCCTTCGGCGCCTCTGTGTAACGGGACTTGAGCGTGAAAAGGCGTTTCACCATCACTCCTTTCAGGTCAAGCACGTCCGCGATGCCCCAATTGCACACTTCTGCAATTGGTCAAGCGGTTGCCACGGTTACACGTACACCCCTTCTCACCTGGTTAAACGAGTGTTCGCGACGCGTGAAATCGGGCACGCGAGGGGCCTCATCCGCCTGCCGGAAGGAGGTCGAAGGCGTGGCGCGCGGCCCGTACCGCCTCGCGCTCCACCTCGGCCAGCGGGCGGCCCTCGGCCAGCAGATCGACGTTGCGCCGGGCCAGCACCCGCTGCGTGGCCAGCACCTGCCCGGCGACCAGCGCGGCGGTCAGGCCGTCGGCCCCCGACTCGGCGAGCGCCTCGGCCAGGACCCGCTCGTCCAGCGACATGTACTGGAGGACCCGGGCGGCCAGGCTCGGCGTGGAGAACACCATCCGGTGGTAGGCCAGCACCTCCGGGTGGTCGTTGAGCCCCGTGACGGGATCGCGCCGGGCGAGCCCGTCGAGGAAGTGGCGGCGCAGCGCCTCCAGCGGCCGCTCGCCCGGCGCCCGTCCCCGCACGACGCGGGCCGCCTCGCCCTGGTGGTCGGCGATCCGGTGCAGGACGAGGTCCTCCTTGGTCGGGAAGTACTTGAACAGCGTCGGCTTCGACACCCCGGCCGCCGCCGCGACCTCCGTCACCGGCACCGCGTCGAAGCCGCGCTCCAGGAAGAGCGCGATGGCCGCCACCGAGATGGCGTCGTGGACCCGCTGCCGCTGGAGCTCCCGTAGTCCCGTCATGAGCACCACACTAGCAAAGTGTTAACCTGGTTAATCTCTTAACCGAGTTAACGCTTCCGGGGGGTGCGATGGGCACGCTCGACGACGAGAGGCAGTACGTCGAACGCTGCAAGGCCGGTCTGCGCAGGATGCTCGAAGGCGCGCGGGACAACGTGATCGTCGGGGAGACCGTGGCCGGCGACCGCTACAGCGCCGAGCGGCTGGGATACCACCTCAAGAGCCTGGCCAAGGAGCTGAGCGAGGAGCCCGAGGGTCCGCCGTTCTTCGGCCGGCTCGACTTCGGCCAGGAGTCGGCCGAGCACCGGGGCCGGGCGTACCACATCGGCAGGCGGCACATCACCGGCGAGCGCGGCGGCACTCCCCTGGTGATCGACTGGCGCGCGCCCGTCTCGCGGGCGTTCTACCGGGCCGGTCCCCGCGACCCGCAGGGCGTCGCGGTACGCCGCCGTTTCGGCTGGTCGGGCATGACGCTGACGAGCTTCGAGGACGAGCGGCTGGGACGGGGCGAGCAGGGCGAGTCGCGCATCCTGGCCGCCGAGATCGAGCGCCCCCGCGTCGGCCCCATGCGCGACATCGTGGCCACCATCCAGCCCGACCAGGACGATCTCGTACGGGCCGAGCTGGACGTCTCGATCTGCGTCCAGGGCGGCCCCGGCACCGGCAAGACGGCGGTCGGGCTGCACCGGGCCGCGTACCTGCTGTACGCGCACCGGCAGCGGCTCCGGCGCTCCGGCGTGCTGGTGCTCGGCCCGAACCCGGCCTTCCTCGGCTACATCTCCGCCGTGCTGCCCGCGCTCGGCGAGATGGACGTCGAGCAGACCACGCTGGAGCGGCTGCTGGGCCGCGTGCCCGTCACCGCCGTGGACGGCGAGGCCGCCGCGATCGTCAAGCACGACGTACGCATGGCCGAGGTCCTGCGCGGAGCCCTGTACGGGCGGATCCGCAAGCCGGTGGAGCCGGTGGTGGTGCCCGACGGCTCCTACCGGTGGCGGGTGCCGGAGCACGAGGTGCGCCGCATCGTGGACGACGCGCGCCGCGACGCCCTGCCGTACGGGGTGGGGCGCGAGCGGGTCCGGGCCAGAGTGGTCTCCGCGATCCGCGCCAGGGCCGAGGCCAGGGGGCAGACGGCGAACGCGGCCTGGACCCGCCGGATCGCCCGCGGCGTCACCCCGTTCCTCGACGCCGTCTGGCCCGCCGTCAAGCCGGAGGAGGTCCTGTACGAGGTCCTGCGCGGCCCCGGGCACGACGTACGGGGCGGCCCCCCGAAGAGGCCGGGCGCGAAGAGGCCGGGCGCGGAGAGGCCGGGCGCGCTCACGGAGGCGGAGCGGGCGGCCATCACGAGGCGGGACGTGCTGACGGAGGCCGAGTGGGCGGCCATCACGTGGGCCAGGCCGCCGCGCAGCGTCAGGAGCGCCCGCTGGACGGCCGCCGACCTGGTGCTGCTCGACGAGATCGCCGCCCTCATCGAGCGCCCGCGCGGCTACGGCCACGTCATCCTCGACGAGGCGCAGGACCTGTCGCCCATGGAGTGCCGCGCCGTGGCCAGGCGCGGCGAGCACGGCTCGCTCACCGTGCTCGGTGACCTGGCCCAGGGCACCACCCCGTGGGCGGCCTCCTCCTGGGAGGAGCACCTGGCCCTGCTCGGCCGCCCTGACGGCCGGGTCATCGCGCTGACCACCGGTTTCAGGGTCCCCGCTGCCGTCGTCGAGCTGGCCAACACGCTCCTGGAGGCGCTCGGCGCCCGGGTGCCCGCGACCCGCTCGTACCGCTCGGACGGCCGGCTGCGCGTCACCCGGGTGACGGCGCTGGGCAAGGGGGTGGTGGCGGCGGCGCGCGAGGCGCTGGGGTTCGAGGGGTCGGTCGGGGTGATCGCGGCGGACGCCGGCGTGGCGGCGCTCGCGTCCGCGCTGCGGGACGAGGGCCTGGAGGTGGGCGGCCGGCTGAGCGTGCTGCCCGCCTCGCTGGCCAAGGGCCTCGAGTACGACCACGTGATCGTGGCCGAGCCGGACGCCATCGTACGGGCGGAGCGGCGCGGCCTGAACCGCCTGTACGTCGCCCTCACCCGGGCCGTCTCCCGGCTCGACGTCGTGCACGCCGGACCCCTGCCGCCGGAACTTTTTCGCCCGGCAGAAGCCGGCTGAGATCCCTGGATTTCCGCATTCGTCCAGGTCGACAGGGCAGCGGTTCCGGTGTGTGATGTTGTTCTCGTCTCGAGAGGAGCCGCCAGTGACCCCTTCGCAGGACCCGTCCCAGGGCGACGACCCGGCGCGCCCCCGTGACGAGCCGCAGCCGCCCCCCGACCTGCAGCCGCCCCTCAAGCAGCAGCGGGGCACCCAGGTCCTGTCGATCGTCGGGTTCGCCTGCGCGGCGGTGGCCGTGGTGTTCCTGCCGCCGCTGTTCGGGCTGGCGGGCATCGTCCTCGGCATCGTCGGCCACACGCGGGGCGAGCCCCTGGGCAAGTGGGCCGCCATCGCGGGCGTCGTGGGCATGATCATCGGCATGCTGCTGAGCTTCCTCGTCGTGGGGACCATGACCCGCTGACCGGCCGTCCTCAGACGGCCGTTGTGCTTGCACACTCGCGCCCGTATACTCGCAGACGAGCATTCGTATGCGAGTGAGTATGCGAGGAGAGTGAGCGGTGGCGAAGCGGCGCCGGGTGGCGAACCTGCTGGCCCTGGCCGTGCTGACGGTGGCCGGGCAGCGGCCGATGCACCCGTACGAGATGGCCTCGGTCCTGCGTGCCCGCGGCAAGGACGAGGACATGCCCATCAAGTGGGGCTCCCTCTACACCGTCGTCCGCAACCTCGAGAAGCACGGGCTGCTCGAAGCCGTGGAGAGCGGCAGGCAGGGCGGGCGCCCCGAGCGGACCGTCTACCGCGTCACCGACGCCGGCCGCGAGGAGGCCGACGACTGGACCCGCGAGCTGCTGTCCACGCCCGTGCGGGAGCCGTCGTCGTTCGTGGCCGGCCTGTCGGTGATGGGCGGGCTCGGGCCCGACGAGGTGATGGCGCTGCTGCGCGAGCGGCTGGAGGCGCTGGAGCGCCGGCTCGACGCCGCGCGGCGGGCGCTGGAGGGCGAGCGGGCGCAGCTGCCCCGGCTGTTCCTCGTCGAGTCCGAGTACGCGATCGCGATGTGCGAGGCCGAGGCGGGCTGGGTGCGCGGGCTGCTGGCCGAGCTGACCGAAGGCACGTTCCCCGACCTCGACGGATGGCGGGCCTACCGGCGCACGGGCACCGTGCCGCCGGAGGTCGCGGACCTCGCGGAAAGGGGCCGCCCGGCGGACTAGAGCCCGCGAAGATCCGGCGGCGGTGCTGCAACACCGCCGCCGGGAGATCGTCGCACCGAAGAATCCCGCGCGACGGGACCCCGGACACGAGACGACACTCGCCACAATAGCCGGGCTCCCCCGCGCGTACCCAACCACGCGGATCGACCATGGGGAGCCACGATGACCACGACCACCCTCGACACCGTGACGTCGGAAGACGGCACCAGAATCAGCTACCGGCGGCTCGGCCGCGGCCCCGGGCTGGTGCTCCTGCACGGAGCGATGCAGACCGGCCACGACGCCATCGAGCTGGCGCAGGCCCTGTCCGGCGAGTTCACCTGCTTCCTGCCCGACCGCCGGGGACGGGGCCGCAGCGGCCCGTGCGGCCCCCGCTACGGCGTGGAGCGCGAGGTGGAGGACCTCGCCGCGCTGCTCACCGAGACGGGAGCCCCCTACGCCCTCGGCGTGAGCTCCGGCGCCATCATCACGCTGCGCACCGCCCTCGTACGCCCCGAGCTGCGCAAGGCGGTGCTCTTCGAGCCGCCGCTGGACATCGACGGCTCCAACCCGACCGACTGGCTGCCCCGCTTCGACCGGGAGATCGCGGCGGGGCGGATCCCGGCGGCGCTGGTCACCGGGATGAAGGCCACCAAGATGGGGCCGGCCATCTTCAACGCCGTGCCCCGGGCGGTGCTGGAGCTGCTCACCGCCATGATGCTGCGCGGCCAGGACAAGGCGGCCCACGACGGGGAGCCGACGTTCCGCGACCTGGCCCCGACGCTGCGCTGCGACGCGCAGGTGGTGGAGGAGACGTCCGGCGGGCTGGACGCCTACCGGTCGGTGGGCGCGGAGGTGCTGCTGCTCGGCGGCACGCGCAGCCCGGCCTACCTGCGCTCCGCGCTCACCGCGCTGGAGCGGGTCCTGCCCCGGGCGCGGCGGGTCGACCTGGTGGGGCTCGATCACAGCGCCACCTCCAACACCGCCCAGCGCGGGCGTCCCGAGCTGGTCGCGGACGAGGTCCGCCGCTTCCTCGCCTGACCCCTGAGGGCGAGGTCCCCGAGAGCCTGGCGAGGGCCTCGCCCGGGGCGGCGTGCGATCCTTGAGATGTGCTGTCGCCGATCGATCAACTACGCGAGCAGATCAAGTCCCATCTGACCGCCTTCGACCGCCGGGAGGTCCCGCCCGCCGGCGGGGTGCGCAGGGCGGCCGTCACCGTGTGCGTGCTGGAGGACGCCGAGCGCACCCCGTACACGATCCTGATCAAGCGGGCCGCCCGCGGCCGCAACCCCGGGCAGTGGGCGCTGCCCGGAGGCAGGCTCGACGACGGCGAGCGGCCGGTGGACGCGGCGCTGCGCGAGCTGGAGGAGGAGACCGGCGTCACCGGGGTCGAGGTGGCCGGGATGCTCGACGACTTCGTCACCGACTCGGGGTTCGTGATCACGCCGGTGGTGGCGTTCGGCGGCGTGCAGCAGCCCGTGGCCGACCCGCGCGAGGTCGCCTCGGTGCACGACGTGCCGCTGGAGTGGTTCCTGCGGCCGGGGGTGCCGCGCTGGCGCGGGGAGCTGCTGCAGATGCCGCTGGGGCCCTCGATCGTGGTCCACGCGCCGACCGGAGCGATTTTGTGGCAATTCGCGGAAGTCGCGTTGCGAGGCCGCGAGCAGCGGGTCTTCCATGTCGCACAGCCTCACTGGACCAGAACCTGACCGATTCTTTGGGCCCAGTGGAATACCGTTCGCCGGATGTCCGTTAGCATCGAAAGGCCGATGTGGTCTGTGTCCCCCGGGCCGCAAATTACCGCCTTCACGGAATACCGTTCGGCTGGAGCCGTGTTGTGCATCTCGCCGAGGAGGCGACCGCCACATCGGCCTTAACGCTTTTCGCAGGCGCCTCGCCCCCCGGGCGGGGCGCCTGCTTTATGGTGGGGTGGCCGACCGCCCGACGATCAGGAGAGCTCGTTGCTGTACGAAGTGGTCAAGTTCGCCGCCGCGCCACTGGCACACGCGATGTGCCGGCCGCACATCACCGGTGCGACGCACGTGCCCAGGAGCGGGCCCGCGATCCTGGCCGCCAACCACCTGTCGGTGCTCGACTCGTTCCTGCTGCCGGCGCTGCTGCCGCGGCACGTGACGTTCACCGCCAAGAACGAGTACTTCGACGGCAACCCCGTCTCCGGCTTCTTCATGCGCCTCGGCGGCAGCCTGCCGATCGACCGGGAGAGCGCGCACGCCGCGCAGGCCATGCTCGACGCCGCCGCCGACCTGCTGGAGCGGGGCGAGCTGTTCGGCATCCACCCCGAGGGCACCCGCTCCCCCGACGGCCGCCTCTACCGCGGCAAGGTCGGGGTGGCCTGGCTGGCGCTCAGGACCGGCGCGCCGGTGCTGCCGGTGGCGCTCAGCGGCACCGAGAAGGTGCTGCCGCTCGGCTCCAAGGTGCCGAGGCCCGCGCGGATCGGCATCGCCATCGGGGCGCCCCTGCGGTTCGAGGGCGACCACACCAAGGCGCGCGACCGGCGGCGGGTGACCGACGAGATCATGGCGGCCATCCAGAAGCTGTCCGGCCAGGAATACGTACCCGCCTACGCCGCCAGCGTCAAGGCGGCCAACGGCCAGTCCTAGAGTCGTCGAAGATCAGGGGGAAAGCAGTGGCGCGGGGTCGTACCATCGCGATCGTGTCCTGCGCCGCCGTGCTCGCGGTGGGGGCCGCGGGCGGTGGCGCCTACTACCTGCTGCACACCAGGGGCACGCCGGCCGAGACGGCCCAGCGCTTCACCGCCGCGTGGCAGGCGGGCGACTGGACCGGCATGGCGGGGCTGCTGGCCAGGCCGCAACAGCTCGGCGGCTACGACCAGCAGCGCGACGCGCTCGGCGTCCAGTCCACCTCGGTCAAGCTCGGCACGATCACCGAGGGCGACGACCGGGCCAGCGCCCCCTACACCGCGACCCTGACCCTCAAGGACGCCGGCACCTGGTCCTACCAGGGCACGATCGACCTCGTGGTGGCCGACCGCACGTGGAAGGTCGACTGGAAGCCGGCGACCCTGCACCCCTCCATGACCGCCGGGGCCGCCTTCGCGCTCGAGACGCACTGGCCGGAGCGGGCCGCCATCACCGACGCCGACGGCAACCGGATCGACACCGGCACCGCGGGCGGGTCCGTGCAGCAGCTCGTCGGCTACCTCGACAAGGCCGGCAAGAAGGACGTCGCCAAGCTCGGCGCCTCCTACAAGACCGGCCAGGCCATCGGGCGCGGCGGGCTGCAGGAGACGTTCCAGAAGCGGCTCGCGGGCACCCCCTCCACGGAGATCAAGCTCGGCGACAAGACGCTGGCGACCATCGACGGCAAAGAGGGCCAGCCCGTCCAGACAACGCTCGACCCGCGCGCGCAGGCCGCGGCGGTCGGAGCGGTCAAGGACATGGACAAGCCCACGTCCATGGTGGCGATCAAGCCGTCCACCGGCGAGATCCTGGCCGTGGTCAACAACCGCGGCGGCTTCAACCGGGCCCTCGACGGCCGCTACCCGCCCGGCTCGACGTTCAAGGCGATCACGGCGATCGGGCTGCTCGCGTCCGGGATGTCACCCCAGGACACCGTGACGTGCCCGATGTACGCGACCGTCGGCGGGCTGAAGATCCGCAACTCCGACAAGGAGGCGTTCGGGTCGCTGTCGTTCCTCGACTCGTTCGCCCACTCGTGCAACACCACGTTCGCGCCGCTGGCCCAGCAGAAGCTCGGCGCCGACAAGCTGCTGGAGGCCGCCGAGGACGTCGGGTTCAACCAGCCGCTGAACATCGGCGTGCCGGCCACCAAGGGCAGCTTCCCCAGGGCCGAGTCGGACGCCG
This sequence comes from Nonomuraea phyllanthi, assembly GCF_006334985.2. Taxonomy (GTDB): domain Bacteria; phylum Actinomycetota; class Actinomycetes; order Streptosporangiales; family Streptosporangiaceae; genus Nonomuraea; species Nonomuraea phyllanthi. The sequence goes on along the minus strand of NZ_VDLX02000004.1, from coordinate 353,444 downwards.
AGCTGGCCGCGGAGGCGTTCGGGCAGGCCAGGATCACCGCCAGCCCGCTGACGATCGCCTCGGTGGCCGCCGCCATCGCCGACGGCACCTGGCGCCCGCCGACCCTCGTGCCCTCGCTCAAGCAGAAGGCCAAGGAGCACGCGCTGCCCGACGGGGTGAAGGAGCAGCTCCACGCGATGATGGCGGCCGTGGTCACCAAGGGCACCGCCAAGTCGGCGGGGCTGCCCACTGGGACCCACGGCAAGACCGGCACCGCCGAGTACGGCACGGGCGACGACCTCAAGACCCACGCCTGGTTCATGGGGTTCAAGGACGACGTGGCGTTCGCGGTGGTCGTGGAGGGCGGCGGCGGAGGCGGCTCGGTCGCGGCGCCGGTGGCGGCGGACTTCCTCAAGGCCCTCTGATCTCGGCGGTCCCCCCTTTTTCCAGGTGAGCCCGCACCGGTGCTGGGCAGGGGTCGATCGTGGGGGGAATCGGCACCGAGGAGTACGCGGCGCGGCAGGCGGCGATGCGGCGGCTGGCCGCCCGGGACGGGTTCCAGGGGGTCGTGGCCTGGTCGCGCGGCGGATCAGGCCAGGACCGCTACGCCGACGTCCTCCACCTCACCGGCTTCTACCAGCACCATCCCTTCGTGCCCGACTCTCCTGGGCGGTGGCGGGCGCGGGGGCACGCGGCCGTCGTGCTGTCCGTGGAGGAGCCGCACGCCGTACTCCTGACGTCCGGGCACCTCGATGACGCCGCTCACCTCACGGGCACCGGCCACCTCAGCGGCACCGGGCACGTCGCTCCTGGAACCGGGCATCCCGCGGACACGAGCCAGCTCGCCGGACCCACGTCCTTCCCCGGAACCGAGCCCGCCCCCGGAACCGGGCCGTCCGCCGGCGGTGGGCCTTTCTCCGGCACGGGGCCCATCGCCGGTACCAGGCCCTTCGCCGGAACCGAGCCGTTCTCCCGCACAGAGCCGTCCGCCCGCACAGAGCCGTTCAGCCGCACCGAGCCGTTCAGCCGCACCGAGCCATCCGCTCGCACTGAGCCATTCGCCCACACCCGGCTGCCGGCCCACACCGATGCCGGGCGTCTCCATCAGCCGCGCCCGGTCGCTCAGGTCCGCCTCGCGTCCGACCTCGTGGACGCGCTGGCCGAGCAGATCAGAGCCTCCATCCCGCCCGGCAGGGTCGCCCTGCTCGGCTGCGAGTCGATGGCCGCGCCCTGGTGGTGCCGCCTGCGCTCGGTGCTGCCCCGCCACGAGCTGGTGTGCGCCGACGAGCTGGCCTGGGCGGCGCGCCGGATCAAGAGCCCGGCCGAGCTGGACCTGCTGCGTGCCGCCGGGGCGCTGGGCGTGCGCGCGATGGCCGCCGCCCGGGCCGCCGCCGTACCGGGCGGAACGGAGGCCGATGTGGCGGCGGCCGCCGTCGCCGAGATCGTCCGGGCGGGCGGCGCCTACTACGGCATGGGCATCTCGTCCGGTGCCGCGTCCCACACCTACGCCGCCGACGGACCGGCGCCCTACTCCGCCACCCGGCGGCTCGCGGCCGGCGACCTGATCAGGATCGACCTGTACGGCTCCGTCCACGGCTACCTGTTCGACCTGGCCCGCACGTGGGTCGTCGGCGAGGAGCCGACCACGGAGCAGCGGCGGCTGCTGGACGCGGTACGCGACAGCGTGCTGGCCGGGGTCGAGCTGCTGCGGCCCGGCCGGCCCTTCGGCGAGGTGGCGCGCCGGTGCCAGGACGTGTTCGAGCGGTCGGCGTTCGCGGCCCACCACGGGCTGCCGGAGCCGGAGATGCACGGGGTCTGGGGGCACGGGCTCGGGCTGTCGTACGAGCCGCCATGGATCATCGAGGACGGGCCGTACGCGGGCGAGCGGGCCGAGGCCGGGATGTGCCTGGCCCTGGAACGCCGGCTCGCCGTCCCTTCGGTGGGAGGCGCCGGCCACGAGGAGGACGTCATCGTCACCGATTCGGGCCCGGAACCCACCACCCGCGACTTATTCGCCCTGCCCATTATTCGCCCTGCCGGTTATTCGCCCTGCCTGAGCCAGGCGGCGACCGCCTCCACGAACCGGCCGGCGTCGTCCCGCCACGGGAAGTGCCCCGCACCCGGCTGGAGGACCAGCTCGGCATCCGGGAAGAGCCCCGCGAACTCGGTCGCCGCGGCGGGAACGGTGTTCATGTCCAGCTCTCCCGCCACGACCAGCACGGGCGCCTCGAACGCGGCCAGCGCGCCCCGGGTGGCCTCGGGGTCGAAAGCGCCCTCGGCGGCGAACACGGCCGCCGCCTCGTCGTTCCGCCGCCGCTCCTCGTCGGCGTGCAGGGCCTGCGCCGCGGCGTCCCAGCGGCCGTGCCGGAACGGCTCGACGGCCTCCCAGTCCGTGCCCGTGCCGGACAAGATGGCCTCCAGAGCGGCGTACGCCCGCGGGTACCACGGCTCACCCTCGCGCCGGCGGGCCAGCTCCAGCCTGGCCTCCCCGGAGGTGGCGATGCCGACGGCCGTGGTGCTCGGACAGATCAGGGCGAGCCTGCCGACGCGCTCGGGGTGGCGGGCGGCGTACAGCACAGCTAGGTTCACGCCGGCGGAGTGGCCGAGCAGGTCCACGCGGTCGAGCCCGAGATGCTCGCGCAGGGCTTCGACGTCGTCCACCAGGCGGTCGCAGCGGTAAGAGGAGGCGTCCTCCGGGATCGCCGACGCTCCGGTGCCGCGCGGGTCCAGCATGACCAGCCGGCGGTACGCGGACAGGCCGCCGAGCTCGCCGAGATAGGAGGAGTCGCTCATCGGGCCGCCCGGCAAGCAGATCAGCGGCGCTCCCGGGCCGTGCGCGTGGTAGGCGAGTTCGGTCCCGTCATGGGAGCGGAAGGTCGGCATGGCCCGACATGCTGCCAGCCGGCTCACCACCCCAACAACCGACTTTCCGCGCAGCCCTCGCCCTTGGGGGCCGCTGTCTCGCCCCGCCACCACCTCGCACGGCCACCGCCCCACGCAGCCACCCTCCCGCGCAGCCTCGCCCCACACGGCCGCTGTTTCGCCGCGCCACCGCCCCGCTCAGCCGTGGTTTCACGCAGCCGCCGCCCCACGGGGCCGGCCTCCCACGCAGCCCTCGCCCCTGTCACCGCCCCGCCCCGGCACCGCCCGCCCGCACGGCCACTGCCTCGCCCGCCACCGTCCTGCGCGGCGACGACTCACGCGCCGACCGCCCCGCCACCACCCCGCTCGGGCCCCGGCCCAGCCGACCTGGGCTCAGCCGATCCCAGCCCAGCCAGTCCCAGCTCAGCCCTTGTCACCCCAGCCCTTGTCACCCCAGCCCTTGTCACCCCAGCCGTTGTCACCTCAGCTGTTGTCAGTCTGAGCTCAGCCGTTCTCAACTCAGCCGCTCAAGGCGGCGACCAGGTCTGCCGCCGCTCCCGGGGGCAGGGCCGCATGGAGCAACTCCACCCGGTGCACCAGCCGGGGCGCGGCCACCGGCACCGCGCATACCCCGCCACCGCCACCGCCGCCGGCGGGCACGGCCGACGCAGGCAGCAGGGTCAGGCCATGACCGGCCGCCGCCAGGTTGAGTGCGGTGCGCACGTCGTCCCCCTCGTACTCCAGACCCGCCGGGAATCCCTCCCCCACCAGGTCCCGGAGCCGCGCCGGCGGGCACAGGGGCGTCCGCAGCCAGCGGGCGTCGATCAGGTCCGCCAGCCGCAGCGACGCCCGCCCAGCCAGGGGGTGCCCGGCCGGCAGCGCCACGACCAGGTCCTCCTCCGTGACGCCCGTCGTGGTCATCGGGCCGGCGTCGGGCAGCCGCAGCGGGTCGCTCGGGGCCGCGATGCCGTCGGCCAGCCCCAGATCCGCCCGGCCCTCGGCCACGAGGGCCGCCAGCCGCTCGGCCCGGCACATGCGCAGCCGTATCTCCAGGCGCGGCTGCCGGGCGCGGGCCTCGGCCAGGCGGGCGGCCACGACCGGGTTGACGGCCAGCGGGGTGGCGGCCAGGCGCAGCAGGTGACGGGGCTCGGCGGCGGTGCGCAGCACGTCGGCTCGGGCCGCCCGCAGGCGCAGCAGCAGCGGCTCGGCATGCTCCAGCAGCCGCCGCCCCGCCGGGGTCGGCTCGACCGGGCGGCGGCGCAGCAGCGCGAGCCCCAGATCGGCCTCGAGGGCGGCGACCTGCTGCGAGATCGCCGACTGGGTGTAGCCGAGCTCGGCGGCCGCGGCGGAGAACGAGCCGTGCCGGGCGACGGTCACGAACGTGGTCAGCAGGTGCGGGTCCATCAGCGTTGCTTATCGTAAGTGCAGAAATCATCGTTGGCGCTTAACGAGGGGCGCCGGTCACGATGGTGTCATGAGAATCGCCCTTGTGGGGGACCGCTCCCCCGTTGTTCGTTCCCACGCCCGGATTCCGCTGCTGATGGAGGCGCTGCGCGAGCGGGACGGGATCGCACTCGACCCGTACTGGCTGCCCACCACCGACGTGAGCGGCGTGGAGGGTTTCGACGGGATCTGGCTGGTGCCCGGCAGCCCGTACCGTGACGAGGCGGGCGCGCTGCGGGCCGTGCAGACGGCGCGGGAGCGGGGGATCCCGTTCCTGGGCACGTGCGCGGGGTTCCAGCACATGCTGCTGGAGTTCGCGCGGCACGTTTGCGGGCTGCGGGTCGCGCACGGCGAGACCGAGCCCGGCGCGCAGGACCTCCTGCTGACGCCGCTGGCGTGCTCGCTGGCCGGGCACGAGGGGCGGGTGCGGCTGGTGCCGGGCACGCGGATCGAGCAGATCGTCGGGGCGCCGTCGACGATGGAGTCCTACATCTGCTCGTACGGGCTCAACGAGGAGTACAAGCAGACGCTGGCCGCGCACGGGATGGTGTTCTCCGGGCACGCCGACGACGGGACGGCACGGGTGGCCGAGCTGCCCGGGCACCCGTTCTTCCTGGCCACCTTGTTCCAGCCGGAACTGGCCGGGGACGGGCGGCGGCCCCATGCGGTGATCTCGGCGTTCGCGGCGGCCGTCGCCCGCCGGCACACCGAGCACGGCCTGCCCACCACTGCCGGCTAGCCGCCGCAGGCTCCGGCCACGGTCGGGTGCGCGGACCCACGGAGAGAGGGCGCTGAGGCGCGCGGACCCACGGAGAGGGCACGACAGCGCGCGGACCCACGGAGAGGACGCGACAGCGCGCGGCCGTGGCCGGCGAGCCAGCCGGCCTCGGCGTGCGTGTGCAGGTGCCGACCGCACGGGCAGCACCCTCGATCCGGACGGCCACCCAAGACATGTCCTGCGACGAACGGGCGCGCCACCTGGAGGACGGATGAGGACCGCCAGGAGGAAGCGGCTCTGACCCCGCCCGTCAGTCGCGTCACCCCAGGACGGCCACGGCGGCCGACGGTGCTGATCGTTTCGGGGACGGAAGGGTGAACCGGTTCGGGACGAATGGGCGACCAGTTCAGGACGGAAGGGTTGACCGGCTCGGTGACGGAAGGCTGATCGATTCGGTGGCGGAAGTCGGTGAGCCTCGCCACCTCACACGCTCCTCCCTGTGCATACGCTGCATGTATTGCATGCAATGGATGCAAGCCGCTAATGTCAAGCCGCATGCAGACCGATGTGGCAAAGGACCAGCTGCGGGAGTTGATCCTCGACGGCACCTACCCGTCCGGCGCCCGGCTGACCGAGATGGAGGTCGCGGCCGCTCTGGAGATGAGCCGGACCCCCGTACGCGAGGCGCTGCGGGCGCTGGCCGCCGACGGGCTCGTGCGGCCCTCCGGGCGCGGCGTGGTGGTCGCGGCGCTGGACCGGGATCACCTGGACGAGGCGTACCAGGTGCGGGCGGCGCTGGAGGCGCTCACCGCCGAGCTGGCCGCCACGCGACAGAGCGAGGGCCGCATCGCGCCGGCCGACCTGGTGGCGCTGCGTGACGTGGCGAACGAGACGGCGGCCGTCACCGCGGAGGGACGGTTCGCTGACGCGGTTCGGCTGAACCGGCGGTTCCACCGGCTCATCGCGGAGCTGGCCGGCAACTCGATGGCGCTGCTCACGCTGGAGCGGATCTGGGATCAGATCCAGGTTTCCACGCTGCGTTCGCTCGCGCCGCCGTCGCGGCCCGCCCATGTCTCGGGGCAGCACGAGGATCTCGTCTCCGCGATCATTCTCGGCCATGCGGATGAGGCCGCCAAGGTGGCCCGCGCACACGTACTCGACACCCGTACCGTCACCAACAGCAAGGGGGAGCCGGCATGAGCCGCCAGCACACCTACCCGGTCGTCGTGACCTGGACCGGCAACAAGGGCACCGGCACCAGCGGTTACCGCGATTATGGCCGGGAGCACGAGTTGACCGCCGAAGGCTCGGAGGCCATCGCCGGGAGCTCCGACCCGGCCTTCCGCGGTGACCCGTCGCGGTGGAACCCCGAGCAACTGCTGGTCGGCTCGCTCTCGCAGTGCCACATGCTGTCGTATCTGCACAAGTGCGCTGTGGCGGGCGTGGTCGTCACCGAGTACGTCGACAACGCCGTCGGCACCATGGCCGAGTCGGCGGACGGCGGGCACTTCACGGAGGTGACGCTGCGGCCGACGATCGTCGTGGCGTCACCGAACATGGTGGACAAGGCCATCGAGCTCCACGAAGATGCCCATAAATCATGCTTCATCGCCAGTTCGGTGAATTTTCCGGTACGCCACGAGCCGACCGTCCGCAGCGCGGGCCAGGGCACCACGGCCCCATGAGCTAGTGCCCTGACCGCACAGATTCGCCGTGGTGGCGGTCGTGACGGCTGGGTGGGCGGTGAGGTCCATTCGACCGCTGGAGGCGCCGTGTCCGAGCCTGCCCGTGTGCGCGGACTGACCGCCCAGGCGCCCCGGCAGCAATGGCGAAATTCCAACGGATATGCCACTGACCTGTGCGAACGCTCCCGCTGACCATCCGGTGGACGCGGGTTGGGGACGACCCGGCTGAAGTGGCTGGTACCGGTAGTGGAGCTCCGCACCCGGGGCGGGGGCGTGCCGGATGAGCTGCTGTCCCGCATCACGCCCGGTCACAGCCACAACATCCACTTCCTCGGCGTCATCAACGTCGACGTCGAGGCGGAGCCCGCCAAGCTCGACGCCGGCGGATGGCGGGCTCCTACGGCCGGTGCAGCTTCGTCAGTTGGCACTGACACCCTGAGCCCACTCTCGCGGGATCGCATCGCTGCGATGAGGCCCCGCATAGGGACACCGCCGCGTGTGGCTCGGCACTTCAGTTGGCGGGGAATCGCCCCGATGAAGTGCCAAGCCATGAACAATTGGTCGTTACAGGGGTGTCTAGCCGGCTTCGAGAACGAAGAACAAGAAGCACAGGAACCTCGTGCGGGTGGGCTCGAACTCGCGGAACTCCTCGGGGAACAGTTCGCGAGCTTCCGGCGCAAACGGCGGTTCGCTGATGACGCTGATACGAAAGCCCGCCGCCGTGAAGGCCTCGGTCATCGCGTGCAGCGGCCGGTTCCAGAATTTCATCTGGACCGTCTGCCCGCCCTTGGTCCATTCTTCGGTCCGGCTGCGGGTCTCGAAGTATTTGGGCTTTTCTCCGGCCATGTGCTGAAAGAATACGACGCTGAAAGGATGGTCGATCGAGATGAGGAGTCTGCCACCAGGCTTCAGCACGCGTCGCAGCTCGGCCAGCGTCGGTCCCCAGTCTTCCAGGTAGTGCAGCACCAGGGACGCGATGACGTCGTCGAACGCCTCGTCAGGAAAGGGCAGTGGGCCGGCCAGGTCGGCGACCTGCAGATCGGCCTCGGCGCCCAGCCGCTCCCGGGCCTGCTCCAGCATCCCGACGCTCGAGTCGACGCCGGTTATGATGGCGCCTCGATCGCGCAGCTCGGAGAACAGGGCGCCCGAGCCGCAGCCGGCGTCGAGAATGCGCCTTCCGGCCACATCCCCGGCAAGCTCCAGCATCGCGGGCCGCTCGTAGTACGCGTTGAGGAGACTGGTTTCGTTCTCGGCCGCGTAGCCCTCAGCCATCCTGTCGTAGTCGTTGAATCGCGACGAAGATACGGCCTCAACCTGCTGCTCGGGCATAGTAGACATAAGGGGCATTGTGCCCCATCAGTCACAGGCGTCATGGCGTATCGCCCGGTTGCCGCGATTGATCGCTTCTGCGGCGAGGCCGCCGGCATCCGCAAACCCTGGACGCAGCCGAGCAGACAGGTCGGGCGGGCTCCGCGCTTCTCGGCGGACAGCAAGGGGGCAGACCAAGGACGCGAGAAAGGGACAGTGCCTCCGATCGCCTTGCCCCGATACTTTTGATCGGCTGTCCTTGATTACACCCCAGGCGTTGAGTGATCCGTCTGATCACGGCGAGGGGAATGAGCCCTTACGAGGTGCTGCGCGAGGTCGCAGCCAAACGCTAAGTCCGAACGCCTGACCGGTGCTTCATGGCCCGCCCGTGGCTTCCAGCAAAAGCCGGCGATTGACTTCTTATCTTGGTGTGGCGGGTCATCACTGCGGCGAAGCCGAGGTTGGCGCGGATGACGGTAAAGCTGTTGTCGCCGATGTGGCACACACGCTTGAATCAAAGGCCACCACGACCAGCTGCGGATGAGTCGGAAAGGAGGCGGCGCTCGATGAGTGAAGCGTTCTACTCGCACGCGAGGCTGTACGACCTGATGTTCCCGGGCGGCGGGCCCGCAGTCGACTTCTACCGGACCGCCGCCGATCGGCAAGGCGGGCGCGTGTTGGAACTCGCGTGCGGCACCGGGCACAAGCTGATCCCCATCGCGGCCGACGGGCATCCGTGCGTCGGCCTGGACTTCTCGTCAGACATGCTGGCCGAGGCTCAGCGTAAGGCGAATGAGCGCGGTGTAGCGGTGGAATGGATATGGGGCGACATGCGAGCGTTCGATCTGGGCCGCACATTCGACTTCGTGTTCATCGCAGCCAATTCCCTGCTGCATCTGCATGAGGCCGAGGATCTGGTGAGCTGCTTCCGCTCGGTTCGAAGACATCTGGCGCCCGGAGCACGGTTCGTCTTCGATGTGTTCAACCCGAGCGTGCGCCTGCTCGCCGAGGCCGATGGCGTGCGGCGCGCCCGGGAGTCGTTCATGGATCCTGACCGTGGCAACGTCAGCGTCGATGTCGCCGAGATCTACGATGCGGCCGCGCAAGTCACACGGGGAAGGTGGTACCTCTCGACGGACTCCGAGCCCGACTTCGTCGTCGCACCGCTCGAAATCAGGAGCATCTTCCCGCAGGAGCTGCCGCTGCTCGTCTCGCTCGGCGGCCTTCGGCTCATCGAGCGCATCGGCGACTGGTCCGGCCGGCCATTCGCCATGGACACGCCGCTTCAACTCTGCATCTGCGAGTCCGTGTGATCGAAGGCGAGAGCACGGTTTCGGTCACCCCAAACTCGCCTTGGCGAATGACGCGCCCCGCACCGTCGACAGGCGCTTCCGCAGCCCGCGCCCGCCTTTTTAGTACGTGCATCTTGTGCCTCGAGATGGACGCGGACTTCGAGATCGTGGAGGAGGCGCTGGACCCACTGTCGTGGACACCGGGTCCTCCTCCGCGGAGGTTCTGTCCGGGGTGCATCGGCCGTTGGATGGTCACCCGGGCCGCCTATGGTCGCGACCGCCAGACCTTTCCTGGCGAGCCGCAAACGGCCCCAGCGGGGAACGTCAGATCCTCGCACTACGGGCGATGCGATACAGCACGTTCGGACGCAGTGGCCCTTCGGGCTCGGTGGGGTCGTCGAAGTCGTCGGCCGGGTTTCGGGTCATGCCGATCCGCCGCATCACCGCCTGGGAACGGAAATTGGTGGCCGTGGTGATGGCGAGGATCTCAGAAAGATCAAGAGCGTCGAAGCCGTGGGCCAGGACTGTCAGCGCAGCCTCGGTAGCGTAGCCGTGGCCCCAGGCCGAGCGGGCGAGCCGCCAGCCGATCTCCACTCCTGTGAACGGCATGTAGTCGTCCACCTCATCCAAGCCCGCGAAGCCGACGAACTCGCCCGTGGCCTCCACCTCGACCGCCCACCACCCGTAGCCCCGCTGGTCGAACTCGGCCTGAAATCGCGCCACGGAGGCATCGCTCTGTTCGCGGGTAAGCAGGTCGCCCAAGTGCTCCCGGACCTCGGGATCGGCATTCATCGCCGCCCACGGTTCGAGGTCGGAGTCACGCCATCGGCGCAAGATGAGGCGATCGGTACGCAGTTCAGCCATGCCGCCCAGCCAACATGAGCTCTGGACCCCGAGGCAATCACTTTTCTTCCGCGTGACCTCGCCACCGGACCGCCCTGCCAGGTCCGCCGTACGAAACGCCGTAGAAAGACCGTCATACCAGGACGGCGGTGCAAGGACAGCAGGGGAAGGGCGGACGGTGCGGTGGTCAGCGGATGGCGGTCAGGGCCACGGCGGCGGCCTCGTGGTGGAGGACCATGATCAGGAGCGTGGCGATCAATGTGGCGATGAGCACCCAGCTGATCAGGATGATGACCGTCGAGCGGCGTGGCCGGCGCCGGCGGCGGGAGCGCTGCCCCTGAGCCTTCGCCTCGCTGCGACGCACACGCTCGTTGAACGACTCCAGTCGTGCGACGAGTCGCGGATCGTCGTCGACGAGGTGCTGCTCTATCTGGGCCAGCATCCGCTCCTCGTCCTGCGACCAGGCCATAGGTGCACCTCCCGAACGCAAGCTCTGCGACGTCTTTCTGCCCAACCCTGAAGATCATTAGCCCCCGGCTGACCTAGTAATTGCAACGTCTTTTCGGTTTGCGATCAAGCCCGAACTCTTGTTCTAATCATGCCATGCGCTGGGACAACCTGCGCCTGGCCGGGCCTGGCCGGGACGATCCGGCCGCGCCGCTGTTCGCTCGCGGCGCGGTCACCCGCACGTTCGACACGCCCGAGTTCCGAGGGATGACCTTCTTCGAGATCCGGGCCAGATCCATCATCAACCGGGTGCCCGGCGCCAGCCGGGTCCCGTTCGAGTACACGATCAACCCCTACCGCGGATGCACCCACAAGTGCATTTACTGTTTTGCCCGAAAGACGCATGAATATCTAGATCTGGATGCCGGTGGCGACTTCGACTCGAAGATCGTCGTCAAGGTCAACGCCGCCGAGCTGGCCCGCAAGGAGCTGGCCTCGCCTCGCTGGGGCGGCCACCACGTGGCCATGGGCACCAATGTTGACTGCTACCAGCGCGCGGAGGGCCGCTACAAGCTGATGCGCGGCATCCTGTCCGCGCTGCGCGACGCCCGCAACCCGTTCTCGATCCTGACCAAGGGCACCCTGATCCTGCGCGACCTCGACCTGCTGACGGAGGCCGCCGACGTCGCCGACGTGAGCACCAACGTGTCGGTCGGCTTCGTCGACCCGGAGCTGTGGCGCGCGGTGGAGCCCGGCACGCCCAACCCGCGCAGGCGGCTGGAGGTCTGCGCCACGCTCAACGACAACGGAATCGCCTGCGGTGTCCTGATGGCCCCGATCCTCCCCTACCTCACCGACTCCCCCGCCCAGCTAAAGGCCACCGTCAAGGAGATCGCCGCCTCGGGCGCCACCCACATCGCCCCGATCGTCCTCCACCTTCGGCCGGGGGCGCGGGAGTGGTGGCTGCAGTGGCTCTCGCGCGAGCATCCGCGCCTCGTGCCCCGCTATCTGGAGCTGTACGGACGGGGCGCCTATGCACCCAGGTCCTACCAGGAGCGCGTGACGCGCCAGATCAAGGAGCTGGCCGAACGCCACGGCGTCGGCCGCGCCACCCCCGCCATGGCCCGCCGCCTCCCTCCCCCGCCGACGCCGGCCGCCGAGGAGCCCCGGCAGCTCCGCCTGCTCTGACGTCCTCCGCGACAGCCCGTAGGCCTAGGCGCCGTTCGCCCTTTCTCACCGCCTCGAAGGCACGGACCGCGCCGGGCTCGCTCAGGCAGGCAGATTCCTGGCGAAGATCCAGTCCAGGCCGTCCTCGCCGGCGGTGTCGAGGTGTTCGGCTCGCTGGAGGCCGGCGCGCACCGCCACGCGTTGGGAGGCGAGGTTGGCCGGCCGCACGCGAGCGATGACCGGTAGTTCAGGAACACGCTCGGACACCCACTCGACCACTGCCTTCGCGGCCTCACCCGCCAGCCCTTGACCCCATGACGAGACCTCGAACCGGTAGAAGAGATTGAGCACGCTCATGCCGTTCAAGTCCATGATCTTCGTCCCGCAGAACCCCAGCTGCCGGTCGGAGTCGCGCCGCCGTACCACCCAGTAGCCGTAACCGAGGCGCTGCCAGTGATCGTCCCAACGCTGGAAGAGCTCCAGGCCCTCCTCACGCCGGGACAGAGCGTCGGATGGATTGTGCACGCAGGTGGCCGGGTCGCTGTGGATGGTGAAGATCGCATCGGTGTCCCCTGGGACCGGGCGTCGCAGCGTCAGCCGTTCGGTCAGGAGGTGGTCGCTGTCATGGCTCCGATCGTTCACACGGCGATGGTAGACGCGGCCTCCTGTGGAGGGATGGCCGCCCCTCGCGGCAGGGATCACGTCGCGGCCGAACGGCTTTGTCAGTGGGCGTGGGATGGGTGATTACCTGGGCGAGTCGCGTCTATGCCGTGGCGGAATCTCTGCCGGGAGCCGGGGCCGGTCTCCGGATGTGGGCGGGGGCATCGGCCGGCCTTTTAGCTGTCGGACCCTCTTCTTCTCTGCTATCGGCCCGCCTTCATATCTCATGGCCCCCCCTTATGGTTATGGTCTCGCGGGCGAGCGCGGCGGGCGCTGAGGTCCTGCTTGCGTAGCAGGCAAGTGGCACGAGGTCAGGGCGTCATGGTCGCGTCGGCGGTGGCGGACGGCTGCTCGATCGTGACCGTCCCCGCGGCGCCGTCGATCGTGATCAGCTGTCCGATCCGGATGCGTTCGGTGGCGGCTGGGACGCAGATCACCGCGGGGATGCCGTACTCCCGTGCCACCGTCGGACCGTGTGCCATCACCGCGCCGGTTTCGGTGACGAGCCCGCCCGCGGTGAGGAACAGCGGTGTCCAGCCGGGGTCGGTCGTCGGCGCGACGAGGATCTCGCCCGGCTCGATCGACGCGCTCGCCGGGTCGCGGACCACGCGGGCGCGGCCGGTGACCCGGCCGGATGCCGCGCCCGTGCCGGTGAGCGTGTGGCCGTCCGGCGCCCGAGCCGGCAGCAGCGTCTCCACGTCGGTGCCGTCGGAGAGCAGGGCCACCGGAACGGTCCGGCGCCGCAGCTCCCGCGCGTACTCCGCGCGCCGCCGACCGACCGTCTCACGCAGATCGACGCCGTGCTCGACCTGCGAGCGCAGTTCACCGCCATCTCCGCAGGGCGTGCACGGCTCGCCGCCGTCTCCGCACGGCGTGCGCGGCTCGACGCCGCCATCGGCCGGCGTGCCCAGGTCGACGCCACCTCCGGCCTGGGAGCGCGGCGCGCCCCCGTCTCCGAACGGCGTGCGCGGCTCGGCGCCGCCATCGGCCGGCGTGCCCAGGCCGGCGCCGCCATTGACCGGCGTGCGCAGGTCGGCGCCGCGCCCGATCGCCGTGCGTAGCTCCGGCAGGGTGAGGAACATGACGTCGTCGGCGCGGTCAAGGAGGCCGCTTTCCTGGAGCTCGGCACCGATCAGGAGCAGCCGCCGGCGCCGGTCGCGCAGGGCGTACAGGCCGGCGAACTTGCCCGCCTCCCGCAGCCCCGCCAGTTCCCGCGTCCGGCGGAGGAAGAAGGCGGCGAGGCGGCCACGCACCGGCCGCTTGCGGCGGGCCCGGTGGGCGAGCTCGGCGAGCATCGCCTCAGCCCTGGCCGCGGCGTGCTGGAACCGCTGGTCCGGGGCCTGTTCGGGATCGGTGACCCGCAGGTAGTTGGCGAGCGTCGTGAACACGGGGGCCGGGTTCTCCGACCAGCGCGGCACCCCGACGTCGACCTCCGCGGCGGCCCTGGTGCCGTACGTGTCGAGGAACGCGTCCAGGCCGATGTCGGGCAGCTCGCCGGCCAGGTAGGCGGCGGCGAGCTCGTCCGGTGGCGTGTGCAGCAGCAACTCACGGTACGGCGTCGCGCGCTGAGCCACCTGCCAGAGTGCGAGGTCCATCTCGATCGTGACGTTGTACGGCATGCCGCCCAGCACGGTACGTACCTCGTCGTCGCTCGCGATGCCCTTGAGAAGGGGCGGCAGCGCCGCGGAGACCAGAAGCCCGCTGACCACGGGCCAGACGATCGCGTCGGGGCGCGCGTTGGACCATCCGGCCTCCTCGACGAGGTCCAGCAGCTCCGCGGCCGTGGACGGGTCGGCGACCGGCTGCCGCCGCAGGCGCTCGATCTCGCCGAACAGGCGTGCCCGCGCCACCGCCGGCCGGGCCAGCGCGCCGAGGATCCCGGCCACCGCCTTCAGCCCGATCGCCCGCGCGGGACCGCCGCGCCGGCGGGTGGCCCGCTCCGGGGCGAACCGGGGGTCGTCCAGCAGGTGCTCGACCACCGCCTGGGCGCGCGGCCCGAAGTCGACCGCCATCAGCTTGACCAGCCGCCGCCGGGTCGACGGGTCGCGCATCGCGTCGGTCAGGTCGCCGTACAGTCGTCCGCCGATGCCGACGATCTCGACCGTGAGGCCGAAGGACGCGAGCAGGCCCGCCACCATCGACCGCAGGGCCGACATGCCCATCGGGGTGGCCGGCTGGAGCATGCCCTGGACGTGGCCGAACTCGACGTAGAGCCGCGGGCCCGGCTGGGCGCTCTCCGGAGGTGCCGGGAACAACGTGGTGATCGGGCGCGACTGCAGCAGCCAGAGCGTGCCGTCGTGGTCGTAGGCCCATTCGACGTCCTGCGGCGCGCCGAGCCGGCGCTGCAGCCGCTCGCCGGCCTCGCGCAGCTCCGCCAGCCGGGCCCGGGTGAGGCAGCCGTGTTCATGGCCGTGTCGTCTCCGGTCCGTGGCGTCCAGCACGTAGCCGCGTCCCTCCTGGTCTGTGCCGTCCAGGACGTAGCCCCGTCCTGGCCTGTCCAGTACGTAGTGGTCGGCGGCCGTCGTCCCGTCGACCACGGCTGTGCCCGGGCCGGGCGCGGCGTCGATGACGGCCTCGCTGCGCGAGCCGGTGAGCGGGTTGGCGGTGAACAGCACGCCCGCCACCTCGGCGTCGACCATGCGCTGGACGACGACCGCCATGCGCGCGGTGTCGTGCGGGACTCCGGCGGCCTCGCGGTAGGCGATCGCGCGTTCGGTGTGGAGGGAGTCCCAGCAGGCGCGGACCGCCGCGAGCAGTTCCTCGGCGCCCGTCACCCCGAGGTAGGTGTCCTGCTGGCCGGCGAAGCTCGCGTCCGGCAGGTCCTCGGCGGTGGCGCTGGACCGGACCGCGACCGGCCCGCCGCCGAGCCGGCCGTACGCCGCGAGCACGTCCTCGCGCGGCACCTCGCCGCGCTCATGCGCCTCGGTGGTGACGCAGAAGCCGTCCGGTACGCGCTCGCCCAGCCGGATCAGCGCGGCGAGACCGGCGGCCTTCCCGCCCACCAGGTCCCGCCTCCCGGGGTCGATCGCCGTCAGTGCGAGCACGTCCATACGACTGCCTCCCTTTTTCAATACGACTGCAATGTATAAAGATGACAATACAGTCGCAATGTAAACTGGGCCACATGCCTCGCAAGGTCGATCACCACGAGCGCCGGGAACTGCTCGCCGACGCGCTGATGCGGCTCGCCGCCGCGCGCGGACTGGAAGGGGTGAGCCTGCGGCACGTGGCCGCCGAGGCGGGGGTCTCGACCGGAATGGTTCAGCACTACTTCCGCACCAAGGACGAGATGATGACGTTCGCCCTCGGCATGGTCATGGACCGGATCCGCGCACGGTCGACGGCCGCGGCGGCGCCGGCGACGCCGCGCGAGCTCGTCCGCGGCCTGCTGCTGCAGGTGCTGCCGCTCGACGAGACGCGCCGGCTGGAGAACCACGTCGTCCTCGCGTTCCTCGCCTACGCGGCGGTGAAGCCGTCGATCGCGTCGGACCTGCGCGAGTCCGCCGCGCAGACCCGCACATTCCTCGCCGACCAGCTGCGAGCGGCCGGAGCGGCCGGCCTCGACCCCGAACGCGCGGCGGCCGGGCTCCTCGCGCTCGTCGACGGGCTGGGCCTGCAACTGCTGTCCCTGCAGTACGCCGAGGAGGACGCGGTCGCCGCGCTCGACGCCCAGCTCGCCCTGCTCTTCGGGCCGGCCTGAGGACGATGGCCTGAGGACGACGCCCGGAGGGCGACCTGCCGCCGTCCCGTCCCGGCCCAGGAACCCCCGAGACTGCGCCAAGGAGTGCGCCGGGATCGCTCCGGAGTTACCGTGTAATCCTGTAAGCAAAGGAGTGCACGTGATGGCGGATCCCCTCGACGCCTACTCGCGCGTCGTTACATCCGTGGCGGCCGAGTTGCTGCCGAAGGTGGCCAGCGTGCGGGCGGGCCGGGGCAGCGGGTCGGCCGTGGTGTTCACCGCCGACGGGTTCCTGCTGACCAACGCGCACGTGGTCGGCTCCTCCCGGGACGGTACGGTCGCGTTCGCCGACGGCAGCTCAGGCGGCTTCGTCGTGGTCGGGCGCGATCCCCTGTCGGACCTGGCGGTGATCAGGGCGCAGACGGCCACGCCCGAGCCCGCCGCGCTCGGCGACAGCGACGAACTGGTCGTGGGCCAGCTCGTGGTCGCCGTGGGCAATCCGCTCGGCCTGGCCGGGTCGGTGACGGCCGGGGTGGTGTCGGGGCTGGGGCGCTCGCTGCCCGCGCGCAGCGGCTCGGCCGTACGGCTCATCGAGGACGTGATCCAGACCGACGCCGCGCTCAACCCCGGCAACTCGGGCGGCGCGCTGGCCGACTCCCAGGCCAGGGTCGTGGGGATCAACACGGCGGTGGCCGGGGTGGGCGTCGGCCTCGCGGTGCCGATGAACGCCACGACCCGCTCCATCATCGCCGCCCTGATCAGGGACGGGCGGGTCAGGCGGGCCTTCCTCGGGCTGGTCACCTCCCCGGCGCCGCTGCCGGAGCCGCTGCGGCTGCGCACCGGGCAGTCGGGCGCGCTGCGCGTGGTGGAGGTCGTGCCGGGCTCGCCCGCCCACCGGGCCGGGCTACGCGCCGGCGACCTGGTGCTGAGCGCGGGCCGCAGCCCGGTGGGCGACGCGCAGAGCCTGCAGCGGCTAATGTTCGCGGACGCGATCGGGCGGCCGCTGCCGATCACCGTCTACCGGAACGGCGCCCTGGTGGACGTCATCGCCGAGCCGGTGGAACTCACCGGCTCCGGCGTCTGAGGAGCGGGCCACCCGTTCCTGGACCGCAAGCCCGAACAGCACGTGAGGGCTGGATCGGGCGCGGAATGTCGGTGAGGAGCAGCAGCACCCACAGGAACGGGCCATGCGTGCGACGTTGACGGTGTGTCGCCCAACCCGGCTTTCGTGGTTGAAGGCGTCTGTACGGTGGGCCGCCGCCGGCCGGCTTCGTCCGGCGCGATGAGTTTTCCCGCCGTCGATTGTCTGCCTTCGGGAAGGTGAGCAGGCGGCACGCCACCCTCCGCCGGCCGGCGGGGCGATTCCTCCGCGCGGGCGGAGAGTGACGAGGGTAGCGATGGGTGAGATACAGGACCAGATACAGCGTCATATCGATGCGCTGGTCGGTGCCGGCGCGGAGACCGGGGTGCAGGTCGCGGTCTATCACGATGGCGCGCTGATCGTCGACGCGGTGGCCGGTACGGCTGATCCGGCCGGCGGGCGGCCGCTCACCTCCGACACGCCGATCTTCAGTTTCTCCACGGGCAAGAACATGGCGGCCACGCTCGCGCATCTGCTCGTCGCGCGGGGTTTCCTCGACTACGACACCCCGGTCACGGACCTGTGGCCCGAGTTCGGTGTGCGCGGAAAGGCCACGGCGACGCTGCGGCACGTCCTGACCCACACGGTCGGTCTTCCGGCCATGCCGCGCGAGATCACCCCGGGCGAGCTGCCTGACTGGTTCAGGGTATGCGAGGCGCTGGCCGCCGCCGAGCCGCGCTGGCGGCCGGGCACCGCCGTGGGCTATCACTCCTACACCTTCGGCTATCTCGTCGGTGAGCTGGCCCGCCGCACGACCGGGCGGCGGATGTGCGAGCTGCTGCGTGAGTGGATCACTGTGCCCCTCGGCATCGACGGGCAGCTCTACTTCGCCGCTCCGGAGGAGTCGCTGCCGGGGTTGGCGCGCCTGGAGGAGCAGCAGTGGCCTGCCGCCCCCGACGGCGGTGATGCGATCCTCGCGCCGTGGGAGAACCGGCCCAGTGCCGATTTCGGTAACAACGGCGACATCCTGCGCGCCGATATACCGTCGGTGGGGATCGCCACCGCGCACGGCGTCGCCGCGATGTACAACGCCGTGCTGCAGGGCGAGCTCGTGGACCCCGCGCGGTTGGCGGAACTGTCCGCGCTCGCATTCGACGGGGTGGATCAGGTTTTCGGTACTCCGGCGCGGATGGCGCTGGGTTTCCCGATCGGCAGGATGGGTGCCCCTGCCGAGGAGAACTCCACGGCATTCGGATGGCCGGGTGGCGGCGGAAGCTACGCTTACGCCGACCCCGCGCGGGGTGTCGCCTTCGCGCTGACGAAAAACCGGCTCGTCCCGAACTTCGACACCGCGCTGTCGGTCACCACGATCCTGGCCGACCATCTCGCCGGGACCCGCTGAGCCGTCCCCGCAAATGCGCAGGGCCAAGATTTCCCACGATCACAAGGAGAAGGTCATGTCCAACCCTACGGACGGCGACTCGACCGCCCCCCAGACCAGCCTCGGCCCGTTCTCCTCGCCGGGCGCCGGCCCGACACCGTGGGAGGCGACGGAGTCGGCACTGCGCCGGATCCAGAAATTCCAGCTGTGCACGGTGCGCCGGGACGGCCGCCCCCACGTGACCCCGTTGCTGGCGATCTGGGCGCTCGGCGCGATGTGGTTCACCACCGGCGACAGCGAGCAGAAGGCGAAGAATCTCAGCGCCAACCCCTGCTGCGCGCTGACCACCGGAACCGGCACCCTGACCGGCATGGACTACGTCATCGAGGGCACTGCGAGCCTGGTCACCGACCAGGACACCAGGGAAGCCGTGGCGACCGCGTTCGAGCAGGCCTATGGCTGGCAGCTCACCCGCGAGGACGGAACCTGGCATCAACTGGGCGACGCCGTTCGGACCGGGAATGTTCAGCTCTACCGGGTCCAGCCGGACAAGGCTTTCGCCTTCGCCACCGGTGGCGAGTCGTCCCAGACTCGCTACCGGTGGCGCTGAGAGCACCGCGCCCGGGTGCTCAGGCTCGGCGGGATGCCGGTTCCGTGGACGCTGCGGGTACCGGGGCGGCGAGCGGGCGGGAGCGGGTGTGGGTGCCGGTCCGCCGGGCCAGCAGTTCCTCCAGCAGCGCGTCCCACTTCGCCCCGATCACGCCCACGTCGTACGCCCGCGCCGTCTCCACCGCCCCCGCCGCCAGGCGGCGCCGCAGCTGCTCGTCCTCGATCACCCGGATGATCGAGGCGGCCAGGTTGGCGTTGGTGCGCGGCTTGACGAGCAGCCCGTCCACCTCGTCGGTGAGCATCTCCTTGGGCCCGTGCGGGCTGTTGAAGCTGACGATCGCCAGCCCCTTGGCCATGGCCTCCAGGATCGTCATGGGGAAGCCCTCGTGCCGGGAGCTCAGCACGAAGATCGACGCCTTCTCCAGCTCCGCCCCCACGTCGGAGGTGGGCCCGGGGAGCTCGACCGTGCCTTCCAGCCCGGCCTCCGCGATCTGCCGCGCGAGGTTCTCCTGCTGCGGCCCGGCGCCGTAAATGCGCAGCTTCCAGTCGGGGTGGGCGGCGGCGACCGTCTGCCAGGCGGTGATGAGCCGGTGGAAGCCCTTGATGCGGGTCATCCTGCCGACCGCGACGGCGACCTTGGCGGTCAGGTCGGACGTGCCGCCGGTCATGGGCGGCACGGCGTTGGGGATGCGGGTGAGCTTGCGCGGCTTCTTCGGCAGCGTCTCGCGGTAGTCGCGCAGGTCGGCCTTGGTGAGCGCGACCACGGCGTCGAGGCGGCGGTAGCGCCGCTTGACGAGCGCCTGGATCGCCTCGCCGTGGGTGCGCAGCGCCACGTGTTCCTGCCCGATCGTGATGACGCCGGGCGGGGCTAACTGGGCGACGGCCAGGTTGAGCCCCGGCCGGGTGGAGATCAGGACGCCGGTGTCGAGCGAGCGGAGGAAGCGCGCCAGCTTCAGGTCGGTCCACAGGGTGAAGCGGTGGTGGGCGGACTCCTCCTCGGGGATGATCCGGCTCGGCAGTTTCGACAGCATCGCGCGCAACGGGTCGGCACTGGGATGGAGCCGGTCGTCGAGGTAGCGGAAGCGCACCCGCGGGTCGACGGGAAAGAACGGTTCCTCGGCCTCCTTCAGAACGCTCACGATCTCCACGTCGTGCCGGTCGGCCAGGTGGCCGGCCAGGTTGAACACGGTCCTGATCGTCCCGCCCATCCCGTGCGCGTGCAGCAGCAGGATGCGGACCTGCCGCGTGGACGGCGGCGGCGCGGTGCGCGCCCTGCGCCGGTCGTACCCCCGATACAGCCGGACCACGGCCGACTTCCCCTTGCGTGCCAGTGCGCGCACGTGACGAATCCCCCTCTAATCGCCGAGAACAGCTCTCAACACACAGAGCCGGTGGCGAGGGAGTCGACCCTCGCCACCGGCCGTTCGTCGTTCATGGGTGGAATGCAGGTATTCATCCCCTGTCTGCTAACCACGCCTATGATCTTTAGACGCCAGGGGGGTCACTGAGGTTGCATGCGCGGCCGGAGCCGGGGGTCGGGAGTGTGGGGCGGGTGCTCGGCGAGGAGGTCGAGCGCGACGGCGATGGCCCGTTCGAGCTGGGTGTCCACGCCTCGGGCGTAGTCCTGCGGGGTGATGTCGACCTCGATGTCGGGGTCGGTGCCGTAGTTCTCGACCTGCCAGCCGACGTCGTCGAAGGCGAAGGAGAACTCCGGCTGCGTGGTCACCGTCCCGTCGGCGAGCCGGTGGCGCGGCCAGATGCCGATGACGCCGCCCCAGGTACGCTTGCCGACCAGCGGCCCGAGCTTCAGCAGCTTGAAGGTGTGGCTGAAGATGTCGCCGTCGGAGCCGGCCCACTCGTTGGTGATCGCCACCAGCGGCCCGCGCGGCGACTCCGGCGGGTACGGCTCCGGGTCGCCCCACCTCGGGTAGTCGTAGCCGAGCCGCCGCCTGGCCAGCTTCTCCAGCAGCAGCGGGGAGACGTGGCCGCCGCCGTTGAAGCGCACGTCCACGATGAGCGCCTGCCGGCCGTACTCGGCCAGGAAGCCCCGGTGGAACTCCCCGAACCCTCCGGTCCCCATGTCGGGCACGTGCAGGTAGCCGACCCGGCCGCCGGAGCGGCGGTGGCACTCGGCGCGGTTGTGGTTCACCCAGTCGCGGTAGCGGGCCGGCCGCTCGTCGGCGAGGGCCCGTACGGTGACCGTGAAGACGCGCTCCTTCCGGCGCAGCGTCAGCTCGACCTCCTCGCCCGCCTGGTTGACCAGGCGTTCGTTGGGGGTCGCGGTCGCGCCGATGGGCGCGCCGTCGATGGCGAGGACGGCGTCGCCCGTACGGACGTCGAGACCGAGCCGGTTGAGCGGCGAGGTCGCCTCCGGGTCCCACGGGTCGCCGGTCACGATCGAGCGGATGTGGTAGACGCCGTCACGGTAGTCCCAGTCGACGCCCAGCTTGCCCTGGCTGTAGTCGGGCCCCGGGCGGTATTCGCCGCCGCTCTCGTAGGCGTGGCTGGTGGCCAGCTCGCCGTGCAGCTCCCACAGCAGGTCGGAGAACTCGCCGCGGGTCGTGACGCGCTCCACCAGCGGCCGGTAGCGGTCGTAGACGGCCGGCCAGTCGACGCCCGCCATGTCCTCGGTCCAGAAGTTCTCCAGCTGCAGCCGCCACGCCTCGCGGAACATCTGCCGCCACTCCGCCTCGGGGCAGACCGACACCTTGATCCGCGACAGGTCGATCCAGCCGCTCTCGCGCCCCGGCGCCTCCTCGTCGCCCGGCGCCTCGCCCGCCTTGACCACGCGCAGCCGCGAGCCGGCGCGGTAGAGCAGCGTCCTGTGGTCGCGACCCAGCTCGAAGTCGGTGACGCCGTCGGCGAACGGCTCGTTCTTGTTCTGGGCGAGGTCGTACAGGTGCAGGGAGTTCGCACCCTCCAGCGGGCTGGTGAGGATCAGCACCTTGCCCTTGAGCCCGGCCACCCGCTCGTAGCGGCCCTCGGGCAGCGGGAACGCGATGACGCGCCGGGCCAGCCCTTCGACGTCCACGCGCAGCGGCTCGGCCTCCTCGGGTTCGTCGTCCTTGCCGGAGGAGGAGTCCGACAGGGGCCGCTGCACGGGGACGAACGGGTCGGGCACATCGGCGCGCAGCGCCACCGCGTACGGGCGGGTGCCGAGCGGGAAGCCCAGGTCGAACTGGAGCTGGTCGTAGACGGGCGAGAAGGCGCGCTGGCCGATGAAGTACAGGTAGCGCCCCTCGGGGTCGAACGCCGGCATCGAGTCCTTGAGCACCGGCTCCGTGGCCTGCACCGTGCGCCCCGACTCGGGGTGGTGCAGCTTGATGGCGCTGGTCCGGGGGTCGAGCGGGCTGGTGTACGCCAGCCACCGCCCGTCGCACGACCAGGCCGGGTCCTCCGGCGGTCCGTGCGGGTTGGCCTCGACGAGCTCCGCCTGCCCGCTGGCCAGGTCGAGCAGGTGCAGCTCGTGGCGGTGGTTGACGACCGCCACCCGGTCGTGGGCGGGGTCGGGCACGAGCGCGTTGACCCGTCCCAGCCTGGCCACCTCCGTGCCGCCGCCGCCCTCGTGGCCCTCCAGGACGACCAGCCGCTCCTCGTCGGCGTCGTCGCTGGCCGCCGCGATCAGCCGCGCGCCGTCGTTGAGCCAGGTCAGGTAGCGGTAGCGGACGCCGTCGGGCGAGCCGTGCTGCTGCACCGGCCCCTCCCACGCGGCCATCGCGTACGCCTTGCCGCGCGACGTGACGGCCACCGCGCTGCCGTCGGGGCTGAGCGTGGCGCTGTCGAGGTAGTCGGCCGCGTCGACGAACCTGCGGTTGCGCTGCGTCCTCGAGCTGGCCAGCAGCACCTCCAGCCGGCGCGCCGGCCTCCCGGGGTCGAGGAGGTAGAGGTCGGCGCCCGCGTGGTAGACCAGCCGGTGCCCGTCGCCGGACAGGTTGCGCGCGTAGTAGTCGTCGTGGTGGGTGAGCTTGCGCAGGTCCAGGCCGTCGGGATCGCACGAGTAGACGTTGCCGACGCCCTCGTGGTCGGAGATGAAGCACACCCGGCCCTCGCTCCAGCAGGGCGAGGCCAGGTTGCCCGGGAGCCTGATCAGCCGCCGGAACTCGCCGTCGCCGCGCGGGTCGATCCACAGGTCGCCGACCGTGCCGCCCCGGTAGCGCTTCCAGCGCGCCGGGTCGGCGGTGTTGCGGCCCAGCACGATCATGCCGTCCGGCCCGTACGCGATCGAGTTGGCCGGCCCGTACGGCAGCCGCTCCGGCACGCCGCCCGGCGCGACGCGGTGCAGCCACTTGCGGCCCTCGAACGGCTGGGCCGCGTCGCTGGCGTAGAGGATGCGCCCTTCGGGGTCCCAGCCGGTGACCGTGCAGCGGGCGCCGTGGAAGGTGACCCGGCGGGCGGCGCCACCGCCGGACGGCATGACGTACACCTCCTCCGGGCCCTCCTCGCGGCCGACGAAGGCGAGGTGGTCGCCGCGCGGCGAGATGCGCGGGTAGCCCGCCTCGGCGAGCCCGGCGGTCAGCCGGAAGGCTCGCCCGCCCCGGGCGGACACCATCCACAGGTCGTCCTCCGCGGCGAAGACGACCACGTCCTGAAGGACGGCGGGAAAGCGCAGATAGGCCGACATGACGTAGCTCCACGATGGATCCGGCAGCCGGGGCGTGCGGCCCCGGCTGCCGGATCATGGCACTCGGTGGACACGTCGCCGCTGCCACCCGCCTGTGCCGGCCGGGCGGCAGGGACGCGTCACTCCTGGTCCGTGGTCGGCTTGGTGCTCGTCTCCCGCTTGCTCTCCTTGGCCTGCCTGTTGCTCTTGATGGCCTGCTTCTTGGACTTGCCGGTCTTGGCGGCGGGTTTCTTCTTCGTGTCTGCCATGGGAAATCCCCCCTGTACGGATGAGATGCACCGGAATGGTGCACTGTGCCCCTTAATACCCATCTAGCGGCGAAACCCGACATACCGCCAGCGGGGTGGAAGGGGTTCAGAGGGCCTGGGCCAGGGCCGCCCCGCAGAACGCGGCGCCGAGCCCGGCGACCACGCCGGCGACGGCGTTGGCCACCGCGTGGAAGCGCGCGCCCTCCTCCAGCAGCCGCATCGTCTCGTAGCCGAACGTCGAGTACGTCGTCAGCGCCCCGCAGAACCCGGTGCCCAGCAGCGCCATGGCCGCGCCCTGGGCGGGCAGCGCGGCCAGGAAGCCCAGCAGCGCCGACCCGGCCACGTTCACCGCCAGCGTCCCCCAGGGGAAGACGGTGTCGTGCCGCGCCTGCACCGCGCGGTCCGCCAGGTAACGCAGCGGCGCCCCGAGCGCCGCCCCCACGACGACCAGCACCACCGTCATCGGGCGCCCACCGGCCTCTTCCTCGTCAGCCGCCTGGCCAGCCACATGCCCGCGGTCACGGCCACGAGCGCCGCCGCCAGGGTGGCCACCAGGTAGACCAGCCCCGTCAGCGGCGCGCCCGCCGCCACCGCCCGCTGCACGTCCACCGCGTACGTCGAGAACGTCGTGTAGCCGCCCAGCACCCCGACCCCCAGGAACGGCCGCACGAGCCGGTGCGCCGGCCGCACCTCCGTGATCACCACCATGAGCGCCCCGATCAGCAGGCAGCCGGACACGTTGATCATGAAGGTCGCCCAGGGGAAGTCCGCCGGCCCGGCGGGCAGCGCCGACTGCAGGCCGAAGCGCGCGAGGGCGCCCAGGGCGCCGCCGGCCGAGATCGCCCCGAGCACGGGCCAGTGCAGCTCCGCGCGCTGCGCCGGGACGTGAAGATCGACGTCCGGATCGATCGGACGATCAGTCACATAACCCTCCCCGTGTCGGAACCCGCCATGCCGGGAATTTCTCTAGACAACCTCGCATGTTCGGAGGCCTGCTTGAGCGCGAAGGACGCCATCGCCCTTCTGGCCGGAGCCATCATCGTCGTTTCCTTCGTCGGCAGCGCCAAGACACCCGCGGCCACCGCGGCCAGCCCGCTGGGCAACACCGGCGGCACGCGGCCCGGACTGGCCCCCATCATGTCGGACGCCGACGAGGCCCGGGCACGCGGCCTCATCAAACGGCTGCGCGTGAAGGGTTTCGGCCCCAACACCGGCTACCGGCGCACCTGGTACGGCGACAACTGGGCCGACACCGCGAGCGGCGTCCCGTACGCGCGCAACGGCTGCCGCACCCGCGACGACCTGCTGGCCCGCGACGGGCGGGAGGTGAGATACCGGGCGGGCTCCGACTGCGTGGTCGTCTCCATGGTCCTGACCGACCCCTACACGGGCAGGACCATTCACTGGCGCAAGTCCGAGGCCGACGAGGTGCAGGTCGACCACGTGGTGCCGCTCAACTACGCCTGGCGGATGGGCTCGCGGCGCTGGCCGATGTCCAAGCGGCTGGCCTTCGCCAACGACCCGCTGAACCTGCTGCCGGTCTACGGCGACGCCAACGAGGCGAAGGAGGCCTCGGGGCCGGCGAGCTGGCTGCCGCCGCAGCGGCGCATCCGCTGCGCGTACGTGACCCGCTTCGCGCAGGTGGCGCTGAAGTACGACGTGCCGGTCAGGGCGGCGGACAAGCGCGTCATGCTCGCCCAGTGCCGGTGACGGCGCGCCCCGCTCCCAGGGAGGCTAGCGCGGGTCGATCCAGCTGAAGCCGTGCTCGAAGGTCTGCCGCGCCAGGACGCGCTGCCCGGCCGTGTTCGGGTGGAAGAAGTCCCACTTGCTGACCTGGTCGAGCGTGAACGGGTAGTCGAACACCGCGCCCTCGTCGCTGTCGCAGCCGGGGCCGAAGGCGGTGCACGCCTCGGCCGCCTCGCGGTTGTAGGCGATGACCCGCGCCCGCACCCGGTCGCGGCGCTCGGCGTCGGCCCGCTTGGTCGAGTCGGGCCGGGCGAGCATGCTCTGGCAGATGCGGCCCACCGTCCAGAAGGTGCGGGCGATCGGGTTGGATTTGCCCACGTGCCACAGCCGCCGCAGGTCGGGGATACTGGCGATGAACACCCTGGCGCCGGGCACCCCGGAGCGCAGCTCGGCGAGCGCCGCGTCCAGCCGCCGCCGGTACGTCTCGACGGGCGTCATGGCCTGCTCCGTGCGGGTGCAGGCGTCCTGGGCGCCGACCAGGATCGTCACGTAGTCGGCCTTGGCCTCGACCGCCTTGCGGACCTGGCCGAGCAGGTCGGCGCTGGTCGAGCCGGGGGCGGCGAAGTTGAGGTTGTGCTTCTGGAGCGTTCCCGACATCGTGGACAGGCGCAGGTAGTGGCTGTCCACCAGCTGGTTGTCGCCGGTGGACCACGAGCGCGCCTTGCAGGAGACGTACCAGCCGCAGGCGTTGAAGCCGGTGGAGATCGAGTCGCCGAGCGCGGCCATGACCTCGGGCACGGACTGGGCCGCGGCGGCCTGCGCCGGACCGGTGGAGGAGACGAGAATCACTGCGGTGAGCGCGGAGCCCAGGCGACCGATCATGGGGACCAAGGTAGAAAGTGGATCATGGTCGGACTATGGCGTTCCGGCGATGTCTGTGATTTCAGGACCGACTTCATATCGCCGCTTGACAAGGCCGCACGTGATCGGGTTGAGGCTGATACCGCGTAACGTGCGGTTTTTTCCGGGCCGCCTGGCCGTTACCCCGCATTCGCGGGGGTCTGAGTCGAACGTGTTCAGTTCCCGCATAGAGTGTCTTGGGTGAGTGTCGCGCTCGGAACAACCCGCCCGCTGCCGGTTCGCACCACCCCCGTCGGCGACCCAGGCGATCTGCTGGCGTCCCTGCCCGGCACGGCGCCCTACGCGTGGGTCAGAAACGGCGAGGGCCTCGTCGGATGGGGGGAGGCCGCACGGGTGTCCGTGCCCCCGGGGCCCGGCCGGTTCGCCTGGGCCCGGCAGTGGCTGGCCACCGTGTTCGGCGACGCCCGGGTCGACGACGCCGTCGGCACCCCCGGCTCTGGCCCGGTCGCCTTCGGCAGCTTCACCTTCGACGAGGACGCCCGCGGCTCCGTCCTGGTCGTCCCGCGCGCCGTGCTCGCCCGCCGCGGCGGCCACGCCTGGCTCACCACGGTCGGCGAGGCTCCGCTGGAGACGCTGTCGCTGCTGCGCGACCCGGTCCGCGACCCGCTGGTCGAGCCCGGCCGCATCCGCTACGGCGACGGCAGCCTGTCGGCCCCCGAGTGGGAGGAGGTCGTGGCCAGGGCCGCCAAGCGTATCCGCGAGGGCGAGCTGGAGAAGGTCGTGCTGGCGCGCGACCTGGTCGCCGTCGCCGAGCGCCCCATCGACGTGCGGCTGCTGCTGACGCGCCTGGCGCGGCGCTTTCCCGAGTGCTACACGTTCTCCGTCGCGGGGCTGGTCGGGGCGACGCCGGAGCTGCTGATCCGGCGCACGGGCCAGGAGGTCGAGTCTCTGGTGCTGGCCGGCACCACCGCCCGCGGCGACGGCCCGGCCGACGACCTCGCGCGCGGGGCGGCGCTGCTGGCCTCGGCCAAGGACCGCCACGAGCACGAGTGCGCGATCGCCTCCGTGCGCCAGACGCTCGCGCCGCTCTGCTCCTCGCTGGAGACGCCCGACGAGCCCGAGCTGCTGATGCTGCCCAACGTGCAGCACCTGGCCAGCCACGTCACGGGGCGCCTGGCCGACGGGGCCTCGGTGCTGGACGTGGTGGCCGCCATGCATCCGACGGCCGCCGTGGGCGGCACCCCGACCCGCACCGCGATCGAGGTCATCCGGGAGCTGGAGGGCATGGACCGCGCGGGCTACGCCGGCCCGGTCGGGTGGATCGACGCCCACGGCGACGGCGAGTGGGGCATCGCGCTGCGCTCGGGGCTCGTGCGGGGCCGCCGCGCCCGGCTGTTCGCGGGCGGCGGCATCATGGGCGACTCCGACCCGTCCGCCGAGCTGGCCGAGGCCCAGGCGAAGTTCCGCGTCATGCAGTACGCCCTCGAAGGCTGAGCGGGCCGGCGAAGTCGCGCGGCCCGCCGTCGAAGGCCGCTCAGCCGGGCACGCGGAAGTCCTCGAAGGCCGGTCCTGGGCGCGTGGAGGTTCTCGAAGGCCGGTCAGCCGGGCACGTGGAGGTCCTCGCCGACGTCCACGCGGGCCCGCCCGGCGGTCAGCGTGGCCACCCAGTCGGTGAACGCGGCCACCTCGTCGTCGCCCACCGCGACGGCGAAGCTCACCTCCCCGGCGTACGTCACGTCGCGCACGGCGTGGCGGGAGGCGCGCAGGTCGTTCTCCACCCGCCCGGCCTGGTCGTGCGCCACCGCGACGCGCACGAGCTTGGCCGGCACCATCCGCACCGGCTCGGCCCGGTCGAGCGTCTCGGTCACGGCGGAGCCGTACGCGCGCACCAGGCCGCCGGCCCCGAGCAGGGTGCCGCCGAAATAGCGGGTCACCACCGCCACCACGTCGCTGAAGCCCCTGCCGACCAGGGCCTGCACCATCGGCGTGCCCGCGGTGCCCCCTGGCTCGCCGTCGTCGTCGCCCTTCTGCACGCGCGTGCCGATGACGTACGCGGTGCAGTTGTGGCTGGCGGAGGGATGCTCGCGGCGCCGCTCGCCGATGAACGCGAGCGCCTCCTCGACGCTGCGCGCGGGGGCCACGGCGCAGATGAAGCGGGAGCGCTTGGCCTCCGTCTCGTGCTCGACGGGGGCGGCGAGGGTGAGGTACGGCGCGGGCACACCCGACAGGGTATTGCCCCGGGGGCTACCATCGCGTTCAGGCCGATCTCGGGAGGGTCACGTGGACACCGCGGACGACATCATGCCCTTCGTCTGCCTGGCGATCGACGCGTACGGCGGGAGCGTGCTCGCCAGGACCCGCGAGCTGGCCGCCAGCACGCCCGAGGCCTGCGGCGGCCGCATCCTGCAGCGCCTCTTCGGGCGGGGCGACGCCGCGTCCAGGCGGGTCATCGAGCGGGTGGCCGAGGCCAAGCCGGACGACGGGCCGAGCCGCGCGGCGCTGCGGCTGGCGATCGCGGACGCGCTCCTCGCCGATCCCTGCCTGGCGGGCGAGGTCGCCGCGATGCTGCCCAGGGTGGCGTGATGGGGCGTCCGTCGCCCGGAGCGGGCGCGAGCAGGCTGCTGGCCATCAGTGACCTGCACGTCGGCTACCAGGAGAACCGCGCCATCGTGCGCGAGCTGAAGCCCTCCACGCCCGGTGACTGGCTGCTGGTCGCGGGCGACGTCGGCGAGCGGCTGGCGGACATCGAGTGGGCACTGGAGCTGCTGGCGAGCCGGTTCGAGCGGGTCGTGTGGACGCCGGGCAACCACGAGCTGTGGACGCCGCCGGGCGACCCGCCGGGCCTGCGCGGCACCGCCCGCTACGAGCGCCTGGTGCAGCTGTGCCGAGGGCTGGGCGTGCTCACCCCGGAGGACGACTATCCGATGTGGGAGGGCGCGGGCGGGCCGGTGCGGATCGTGCCCCTTTTCCTGCTTTATGACTACACGTTCCTGCCGGACGGCCACCGTACCAAGGAGAGCGCGCTCGCGTACGCCCACCAGACCGGGGTGGTCTGCACCGACGAGTACCTCCTCCACCCCGACCCCCACCCGAGCCGCGACGCCTGGTGCCGGGCCAGGGTGGAGCTGACCGAGCGGCGGCTGGCCGGGCTCGCGGACGGCGTGCCGCTCGTCTTCGTCAACCACTATCCCCTGGTACGCGAGCCCACCGACGTCCTGCGCCACCCGGAGTTCGCGCAGTGGTGCGGCACGACGGCCACCAGGCGGTGGCACACCCGCCACCCGACCGCCGCCGTGATCTACGGCCACCTGCACATCCCGCGCGTCACCTGGTACGACGGGGTGCGCTTCGAGGAGGTCTCGCTCGGCTACCCCAGGGAGTGGCGCGCCCGCCCCGGCGGCCCCCGGCTGCTGCGCGACGTGCTCGTGCCCTGACCGGCTCAGCCGGTGGTCATGCCCCGGGCCAGGTCGGCGGCCGTCGCCTCGGCGGAGCGCCGCTCGGCGGGGCCGTAGCCGCCGCCTCCGCCGGTCTCGCAGCGCAGCACGTCACCGGCCCTGACCGGCAGCGCGTTCACCTTGAGCAGCTCCCGCGAGCCGCGCCGCCCCGGGTTGAGCGTGACGCGCGGCGGCGCGCCCGCCCCGCCACCCGCCAGGCCCCACGCCGGCGTCACCGAGCGCTCGAACCACAGCGACAGCGAGGTGTCGCCGCAGAACTCGTACTCGCGCACCACCCCGTTCCCGCCCCGCCACTGCCCGGCCCCACCGGTGCCGGGCCGGACCTCGTAGCGGCGCACGCGTACCGGGAACAGGGTCTCCAGCACCTCGATGGGCATGTCCCGCAGCGCGCCGTTGACGTTGTTGATCAGGCAGTCCTCGCCGTCGCCGCCCTCCCACGCGCCCCAGCCGCCGACCGTGGCCTCCTGGGAGACGTACACCTTGCCGGTACGGGGGTCGGTGCCGGTGAACTGCACGATCATCGAGTCCCCGTACGAGGCGGCGGCCGCCTTTTCTGGCAGCACCGGCGCCAGCGCCCTGACCACCAGGTCGATGAGCAGCCCCAGGTGGGAGTAGTAGTACTGGCAGGCGGCCGGCGACTCGGCGGCCAGCATCGAGCCCGGCCGCGTCTCCACCGTCAGCGGGCGGAACGAGCCGCCGTTCAGCGGCACGTCGCTCGAGACCAGCAGCTTGTAGCCGACGCGCACGGCGGCCACCGCCTGCGCCGCGCCGCAGTTGACCGGGCCGGTCGCCTGGTCGGCGCAGTCGGTCAGGTCCACGTGCATCGACTCGCCCGCCACCGCGATGGTGACGTTGACGGGCAGCGGCACGTCCAGGTCGATGCCGTCGTTGTCGAGGTGGCCGGAGGCCTGGTAGATGCCGTCGGGGATGGCGGCGATGGCGGTGCGCTCCATCCGCTCGGTCTGGGCGAAGATCTCGTCGCGGGCCGCCAGCACGGTCTCCAGGCCCCACCGGGCGACGATCTCCTTCAGCCGCCGCTGCCCCGTCATGGCGCAGCTGACCTGGGCGCGCAGATCACCGAGCGTGGCGTGCGGGAAGCGCACGTTGCCGGCGATCACCTCGTGCAGGTCGCGGCAGGGCTCGCCGCCCGCGTACACCTTGACCGGGCCCATCCGCAGGCCCTCCTGGAAGATCGAGGTGGAGTCCATCGAGCCGCCCGGGTCCTTGGACCCGACGTCCAGCCAGTGCGCACGCGACGCCGCGAACCCGGCCAGCTCCCCGTCCACGAAGATCGGCCCGTAGACGGTGACGTCGTTGAGGTGGGTGCCGCCGATGTAGGAGTCGTTGAGCACCCACACGTCGCCCTCCTCCCACACCTCCCGCCCGTACCTGCGCTCGGTCTCGCGGGTGCACACCTCCAGGTTGCCCAGGAAGATCGGCAGCCCTGACGACTGGCCCAGCACGTTGTGGTCGCGGTCGAGCAGCGCGACCGCGCAGTCCTTGGCCTCGTAGATGACCGGGGTGTAGGAGCTGCGGATGAGGGTGGTGTTCATGTCCTCGGCGGCCTGGAGCAGGGCGCAGCGGATGATCTCCGTGGTGACGGGGTCCATGTCAGGGGTTCACCTTCACGATGAGGAATCCGTTGGGGTCGACGGTGGCCACGCAGCCGGGCGGGATGACCGTGGTCGCGGTCTCCTCGACCACGATCGCGGGCCCGGCCAGCTCGCCGTCCAGGCCGGCGCGCCGCAGCACGGGCGTGCTGTGCACGGCCCCGTCGAAGATCACGTCGCGTACGCGTTCCGCCCGCTCCTCGGGTGCCTGGGCGGGGGCGGCGGCGGTACGCGGGAAGGAGCCGAACCCGGTGCTGCGCAGCATGACGAACTCCACGGGCGCCTCCGGGGTGGCGTGCCCGTAGCGGGCGGTGTGCGCCTCGGCGTAGCGGGCCGCGATCGTCTCCAGGAAGCCGGGCTCGGCGGGCTCGGCCGCGTCGCGCAGCGGGATGGTGAGCGTGTAGTCCTGGCCCTCGTAGCGCATGTCGACGGCGTGCTCGACCCGGCGGCGGTCCTCGGGGACGCCCTGGGCGGAGAGCGCGGTCAGGGCCTCCTCCTCCAATAGGCCGAAATTTCGGGACATGTCGTGGCGGTTGAGGGTGTCCTGCGGCCGGAAGTACGGATGCGTCAGGTCCCGCCGTACGTCGGCCTCCAGCATCCCCCACGCCGAGAACGCGCCGGGGAAGCGCGGCACCACCACCTCGGAGATGCCCAGCTCCCGGGCGATGAACGCGGCGTGCATCGGCCCCGCGCCCCCGAACGCCACCAGCGCGAACTCCCGCGGCTCGATCCCGTGCTCCACCGTCAGCGTGCGGATGGCCTGCGCCATCTTGGCGTTGGCCACGTCGCAGATCCCCTCGGCCAGCAGCAGCGGGTCCAGGTCCAGCTCGCCGGCGAGCGTGGCCACCGCCTCGCCCGCCGCCTCCGCGTCCAGCTCCATCAGCCCGCCCGCGAACCAGGCCGGATCCACCCGGCCGAGCGCCACGTTCGCGTCGGTCACGGTCGGCCGCGTGCCGCCCCTGCCGTAACAGGCCGGCCCCGGCACCGCGCCGGCCGACTCCGGGCCCACGCGCAGCGCGCCCGCCTCGGCGTACGCGATCGAGCCGCCGCCCGCGCCGATGGTGTGCAGGTTCACGATGGGCATGAGCACCGGGTAGCCCTCGATGCGGGCCTCGGCGCTGACGTCGGGGCGCCCGTTCACGACGAGCGACACGTCGAACGACGTGCCGCCCATGTCGATGCAGATCGCGTTGCCCCGCGCTCCCTCACCGCGGAGCAGGCGGGTGGCCGCGACACCGCCCATCGTACCGCCCACCGGCCCGGACAGCAGCGTCTGCAGCGGCCTGCGCATCGCGTACGAGGCGTTGACCAGCCCGCCCGACGACTGCATGACGTGCACCGGCACCGCCAGGCCCCGCTCGGCGAAGCGCCGCTCGACCCTGGCCAGGTAGCGGCGCACGACGGGCCCGGTGTACGCCTCCAGCACCGCCGACGAGGTCCGCTCGTACTCCCGCCACTCCCGCGCCACCTCGTGCGAGAGCACCACCAGCACGCCCTCGCCCAGCTCCTCCCGCAGGATCTCGCCCGCCCGCGCCTCGTGCGCCGGATTGGCGTACGCGAACAGCAGGCACACCGCCACCGCGTCGAACCCCTCCTCGCGCGCCCGGCGCGCCGCCGCCCGTACCGACGCCTCGTCGAGCGGCACGAACTCCCGCCCCAGGTAGTCGAGCCGGCCGCCCGCCTCCATGACGTCCTGGCGCGGCACGAGCGGCACGGGCTTGCGGTAGCGCAGGTCGAACATGCGGTCGCGGTTGCCCCTGGCGATCTGGTAGACGTCCCCGCCGCCCTCGCTCGCCAGCAGCAGCACCCGGGCGCCCTTGCGTTCCAGCAGCGCGTTGAGTCCCTGCGTGGTGCCGTGCACGAAGAACGAGATCTCCGCGGGGTCGTCCACCACCCGGCCGAGCGCGGCGAACACGCCTTCGGCCAGATCTCCCGGAGTGGTGGGCGCCTTCGAGGCGGTGACGGCCCCCGTCCGCTCGTCGTAGCAGACGACGTCGGTGAAGGTGCCGCCGATGTCCATGGCGACGCGATAGCTCATGCGCTGCACCGTACGCGCCCACCGGCCCGGGTGGGATGTGCGGCCCGCACAGAGCCGCGGTGCCGCCAGTGCATCCTGCCGGTCCGGTCAGCGGAGCAGGACGTGGCAGGCCAGCTGGAGCGCCAGCCGGGTGGCGGCGTCGTCCAGGTCGAACCCCACCGACTTGACGCGCTCCAGGCGGGTGGTGACCGTGTTGCGGTGCACGCCCAGGCGCTCGGCCGCCTTCAGCGCGCCACCCTCGTCCAGGACGGCCGCCAGCGTCTCCAGCAGCGTGCCGTCCTTGTCGACGGCCAGCAGCGGCCGCAGCACGACGGCGGCGGGGGTGCGCAGGACGCCGGTGGGCAGGGCGCCCAGCAGCTCGGCCGGGCCCATCCGGTCCGCCCTCGCCACCGTGCCCGGCGCCGCCACGAACGCCGCCGCCTCCGCGCCCAGCAGCGACTCCCCCACCGACCGCAGGCCCTCCACCCGCGCGCCCACCCCGGCCACGCACGGCCACGGCATGCTCCGCACGCCGCGCGCCAGGCGGGCGGCCAGCTCGCCGGGGTCGAGCGCGGACCACCCCGCCCAGCCCTCGCCCCTGGGCAGCACGGGGACCTGGCCGAGGGCGGCGGTGATCAGTGTCCGGGCCAGCGGGCTGTCGGCCGCCTCCGCCGTCGGGCGGACGTGGTAGCCGGTCAGCTCCCCCTCCACGGGCCACCCCAGCGCGACCGCCTCCACCCGCGCCCCGCCCTCCATCCGAGCCTTCGATCCAGCCTTTGCCGGTCCCCCTGCTCCGGCCCCTGTCCCGGCTCCTGCCTCGGCTCCTGTCGCGGCCTCTGTTCCGGCCCCTGTCTCGGCTCGGGCTTCTGTCTCGGCTCCTGTCCCGTCCTCGGCTGTCGTCCCGGGCGCGGCTCCTGCCCCGGGCTCCGGTCCCGTTCCGTGCTCGGTTCCCGTTCCGGGCGCGGCTTCGGCTTCGGCTTCGGCTTCGGCGAGCAGGCGTTCGGCGAGGGCCTGCTGCAGGGCGAAGTCGCGGGAGGCGCGCAGCCGCTCCCGCGCGGCCCACGCGGTCAGCGGGGCCACCGCCAGATTCAGCACGGTACGGACGGCCGCGGGCCAGCCGGGCGACCGGGACGACCCGACGGCCACCAGCGTGCCCAGCACGCCACCCTCCTGGTCGAGCACCTCCACCTCGGCCGACCACCGCGCCCCGGCGCCTCGCCCGCCCCGCGACGCACCGCCTTCGCCCCGGCCCGCGGCCCGCTCGCCTCTCGCCTCATGTGACCTACCGTCCTCATCGGTGGTCGCGCCATCACTCGCGGCCACAGGAGGCTCTCCGGCCGCGGCTCGAAGGGGAGGCTGCTCCCCCTCCAGGGATCGCCCACCCGCCTCCCTCACCGCGACCCGCCCGCCTGCTTCCTCCACTCCTGCACGCTCCACGCCGGACCGGTCGGGGCCCGCCTGGCCCGGACGCTCGGCGCCTGGCCGGTCGAGGTCCGGACGGTCCTGGCCCGGGCGTTCCACGCCGGGGCGGTCGGTGGGGCGGGCGCCGGCCACGTGGCGGCCGTACCGGTCGAGGAAGGTCACCGAGGTGCCGGGCAGTTCGGCGTTCAGGACGCCCAGCACGCGCCGGGCCGAGGGACCCGCTTCGGCGAGGCGGGTGGCGCAGCGGGCGACGAGCTGGGTGCGGGCCGCCTCAGGGCGGGAGGCGGCCGAGGCGATCCGGACGGCGACGATCAGGGGATCCTCGTCCACGAAGATCAGCGTGATGCCGAGCCGCTCGGCGAGCACCTCCCCGGAGCCCGCGCTCAGCCCGCCCGACGGCGCGATCACGCACGCCGCCGCCTGTTCCCAGGCCCGGCGCATGGCCATCTCCACCGCCCAGCCGCCGCCGGCCGCCGCGCCGATCAGCACCACGGCCGTGTGCGGCGTCACCTGCCCCAGCACCGACAGCTCGTCCACGATCCGCACCTGGCGCACCTGGACCTCACCCGTGCCGTACATCCGCGCCCCGGCCAGCGGCCCGGCGTTGACCAGCTCGGCCACCGTGATCGGCGCCTCCCAGCCCGCGGCGCGCACCCCGCCCATCACACCCTCACCTCCCGGCGGCTCACAGCGGCAGCCCGAAGGCGCGCAGCCCGCCCAGCGCCTGGCCGCGGTCGGTGTGCCACACCGGCGCGGCCCTGACCACCATGACCTCGACCTCCAGGCCGGGCTCGGCCTTGTCGACGTCCACCACCATCCCGCCCTCCGTGGAGATCATGCAGATCTGGTCCGGCGCCATCGCGACCGGCGCCCCGTCGGCCAGGGCGAGCACGATCTCGTTGTGCGCCTCCAGCCGTACCAGCCGCCGCAGCCCCGCCGACTCCTGCACGACGATGCTCGACGGCAGCGACGGCAGCGCGAGGTCGGCGCCGTGCCCCGTGCTGCCCTCCACCGCCAGGATCCGCCCCCTGCACAGCGTGCGCACGCCGTACGGCGCCGCGGCCGAGCGGGGCGCGCCCGGCGCGCCGGCCCGCAGGAGCAGGCTCACGGTGCCCGGCACCACCACCCGGGCCAGCTCGCCCGCCGTCATCGGGTAGCAGGCGGCCACCCCCCACCCGCCGAACGACAGCACCACGGGCCGCAGCAGCTCCTCCACCCGGTCGCCGGGGGTCTCCAGCAGCACCAGCTCGCCGGATCCGCCCGCGAGTGCCAGCGGGGCCGGGCTCAGCCCGCCCAGCGCGTACGTCGTCTGCTCGACCAGCGGGAACACCCGTCCGGTGCCGTCGCCGTCGATCAGCGGCACCCCCAGCTGGGCCGCCGCGATGAGCGGGACCAGGGCGTTCTCGGCCGCGAGGTTGAGCGCCACCACCGCGCCGGCCCGCTCCCCCAGCCTGCGCTCCAGCGCCCGTACGGCCCGCGCCGGCTCGTCTCCCGCCGGCAGCTGCTCGCCCAGCGCGGTCGTGGACCCGACCAGGGTGATGGACACGCACAGCGTGCCCGGGTCCGCCTCCCCGGCCGTCACCAGCTCGACGCCCGATCCGATCACCGAGTGCGCCCAGTCGAGGGTGAGGCGGTACGCCGACTCCTCGGTCCCGATCGCGAACACCCGCGACCCGGCCGAGAGCCGTCCCAGCTCGTCCCGGTCGATGACCCGTCCCACGCGCCCTCCCACAGCCGCGCCCGTTCTCCCGGCCGGTCCCGCGGCGGTCCTTCGCCCGCGCGGTCACGGCACCGTCCCCTCCGCCGTCACCCGGACGCGGTAGAGACCGTCCGGCAGGTACGACAGCGGGTTCACCGTGGTCTCGGCGATCCGGGCCGAGCCGGGCAGGGCGCCGGCGCTGACCACGCGGGTGAGCGCCTCGTCCCGGGCGTCCTGGAGCACCCGGTCCAGCTCGGCCCGCCCCCGGGCCTGCACGATCCGCTCCACCCGCGCCTCCGGCCGCCCGATCGCCGCCCCGTAGGCCGCCGCCACCTCGTGGGGCACGCCCGGCAGCGCCACCCGCCCGCGCGCGAGGCTCGCCGCCCCGCCGAGGTCGCAGGTCAGCGGGTAGCGCCGGAAGTAGCTCGCCGACACCACCCCGCTGCCCGTCCTGGCGAAGTACACCGGAACGCCGGGCAGCTCGCGGGCGGCCTCGTCCACGATCCGACCGGCCTCTGCACCGAGCGCGGCGTTGCGGATCGCGCTCTCCTCCCGTTCGCGCAGGCCCGGAGTGCCGAACTCGTACGACAGCGTGATCCGCGCCCCCGGCACCTCGGCGGAGACGATCGCGGCCACGGCCAGCTCGTGGTCGGCCAGCATGGGCGACCCGGTCGCGGTCACGGCGAAGTCGGCCAGCCCGCAGCCGGCGGCGAAGCGCCGTACCGCCTCGGTGTCCAGCGGCGCGAGCGCGCGCCCGGTCAGGCTGTGGCCGCCGCGCACGATGGTGGCCGCGCCGGAGCCGACGCGCGGGCGCAGCACCTCGGGGCACGGCCCGCCCACCCGGATGGCGGCCACGGGCGCCGTGGGCAGGCCGGACAGGTCCACCGCCACGCACGCCCGGCGGGCCGAGCGGGCGGCGGCGCGGCCGACCGGCCATTCGGGCACGCCGTCCCCCACGGCCACCAGCACCGGGGTGGGCCGGACGAGGGCGACGCCGAGGATCACTCCAGTTCGCGCCCTTCCGTCTCGGGCAGCGGCACGGCCAGCAGCGCCGTGACCACCATGAACGCGTTGATGACGAGCATCGTGGCGGTGAAGCCGGTCGCGTGGGCCAGCAGCGCGCCGACGGCGGCCGGCGCCACGGTGGTGGCGACGAGCTGCGCGGCCGTGGCCCAGGAGTAGCCGGTGCCGCGCAGGGCGGTCGGGTAGAACTCGCCGTTCCAGGTGTTCCAGACGCCCCAGGCGCCGAGGCTGAAGAACGACAGCACGAAGTTGCCGAGGTAGAGGCCGGCGGCCGAGGAGGCGGTGGCGAACCAGAGGCCGCCGAGCGCCGCCGCCACGACGTAGACCAGGAACACCTTCTTGCGGCCGAAGCGGCCGGTCAGGAAGGAGGCGCTGACGTACCCGGGGATCATCATGAGGGCGCTCAGCGCCGCGAACCCGAGCGAGGCCGACAGCGTCAGCCCCTTCTGCTGCAGCAGCGTCGGCAGCCACGTCTGCAGGCCCCAGTAGCCCCAGTTGAAGACGAAGTTGAGCAGCAGCATGACCACGGTGATCCGGGCGAGCCCGCCGCGGAACAGGTCGAGCGGCCGCCCGGCGCGGGTGGCCGCCACCGTGAAGGTGGCCTCGGCGTCCGGGCTGCGCAGGGCGCGCAGCACCGCGCGGGCCTCCTCCTGCCTGCCCCGGGCGGCCAGCCAGTACGGCGACTCCGGCACCCACGCCCGCACCGCGAACGCCCACAGCCCCGCCGCCGCGCTGGCGATCACGACGACGTGCCAGCCGAGGTCGCCCAGCGTCACCGACGCCCCGATGGCGGCCAGCATGCCGATCGGCCACCCGATCGACAGGTAGACGGCCGCCCGGCCGCGCAGGTGCGTGGGCAGCAGCTCCAGGAAGAAGGGGAAGGTGATCGTGTAGACGCCGGCCAGCGCCAGCCCGGAGGCGACGCGCAGCGCCACCAGCGCCTCGACGCCGGGCGAGAAGGCCGAGGCGAGCGCGAACACCCCGTACGCCAGCAGCGACCAGAACGCCACCGGCCGGCGCCCCACCCGGTCGGCCACCGGCCCCCACACCAGCACGCCGGGGATCATGCCGAACGCGACCGCCGACAGCACGACGCCGACGCCCGCCTCGTCGATCCCGAACGCGCCGCCGAGGTCGCCGGAGACGTAGACGAGGGCCAGCTGCTCCCACGACTCGATGACGAACGCGATGAACAGCGCCAGCGCGATCAGCACGTGCCTGCGGGTGAACGGCATGCGGTCGAACGCCGCGCCGATGGGGATCGCCGGCGAGCCGATGGCGGTCATGGAGTGCTCCTCGGTGGGGGGCGAGCTGGAAGTGCGGGTGCGGCGGAACGATAGAGCCGTGCCCGTGCGGCGTCCCTGTGCACGCCGCACGGGCGGGCCGCACCGCCTGTGCGGCCCGCCCTGCGGCCGACGGGTAATAAGGGTCCGGGAGGCACCGCCGCGGTCGCGTGGATCAAGGAGCGATCCACCGCCGCAGCGTCGTCGTGGCCAGCTCCATCGCGGCCCGGCAGGAGTTCGTGTCGCGCAGCCGGTCGATCATGACGAAGTCGTGGACCATGCCGGCCATCCGCACAGCCGTGACGTCGTTGCCCAGCTCGCGCAGGCGCGCCGCGTACATCTCCCCCTCGTCGCGCAGCACGTCCGCCTCGCCCGTGACGATCAGGGCCGGCGGCAGGCCGCGCAGCTCCTCCGTCCTGGCCCGGAGCGGCGAGGCGTGGCTCTGGGTCCGCCGGGACGGGTCGGAGGCGTACTGGTCCCAGAACCACTTCATGCCGTCGCGGTGCAGGTAGTAGCCGGTGGCGAACTGCTTGTACGACTCGGTGTCGAGGGCGGCGTCGGTGACGGGGTAGAACATGCACTGGCCGCGCAGCCGTACGTCGCCGCGCTCCCGGGCCATCATGGCCAGCACGGTCGCCATGTTGCCGCCGACGGAGTCCCCGCAGACGGCGGTTCGTGTAGGGTCCAGGCGTTTCTCCCCGCCGTGCTCCATCACCCACTGGGCGGCGGCGTAGATCTGGTCCAGCTGGGTGGGATACCTGGCCTCGGGGGCGCGGTCGTACTCGGGGAAGACCACGGCCGCCCGGCAGCCCACGGCGAGCTCGCGCACCAGCCGGTCGTGGGTGTGGGCCGAGCCGAGCACCCAGCCGCCGCCGTGGAGGTAGAGGATGACCGGCAGGGTTTCCGTGACACCCCTGGGGCGGACGACGCGCACCGGCACGACGCCGGTCGGGCCGCCCCGCACCTGGATCCACTCCTCGTCGATGTCCGGCCTGGGCACGCCGGGGCCGGACTGGAGTTTCTCCAGCACGTCGCGGGCCTGCTCGGGCGGCAGCTCGTAGATGTACGGCCGCTCGGCGGTGGCGTCGGCGAAGTCCTGAGCCGCCTGCTCCAGCACCACCCGCCTGCTGATCATCGTGGTCACGGTGCACCCCCGGGGTGTAGGTCACGCCGAGAGATTTGTGCCTTTTCGCGCCTCCAGAGCACCGCCCGAAATCGTCAAATTTCCGCCAACAGCCGGGTCATTCCCTCCGCAGCTCGTGCGCCAGCTCCTCCAGCTCCGCGCCGCCCGACATGAGCGAGGTCAGCTCCTGCGGGGTGATGTCGGCCTTGCCGTACTCGCCCATCCCTGCGCCCCGGTTGAGCAGCAGGAACCGGTCGCCCACCGGGTAGGCGTGGTGGGGGTTGTGGGTGATGAAGACCACGCCGAGCCCCCGGTCACGGGCCCTGGCGATGTAGCGCAGCACCACCCCGGCCTGCTTGACCCCGAGCGCCGAGGTGGGCTCGTCGAGGATGAGGACGCGGGCGCCGAAGTGCACGGCCCTGGCGATGGCCACCGACTGCCGCTCGCCGCCGGACAGCGTGCCGACCGGCTGGTCCACGTCGCGGATGTCGATGCCCATGGCCTTCAGCTCCTCGCGCGCCACGCGCCGCGCCCTGGCCACGTCGAAGGCCAGGCCCTTGCGCGGCTCGGAGCCGAGGAAGAAGTTCCGCCAGACCGACATGAGCGGGATCATCGCCAGGTCCTGGTAGACGGTGGCGATGCCGCGGTCGAGCGCGTCGCGGGGGCCGGTGAGGCGCACCTCCCGGCCGTCCACCAGCAGCGTGCCCGCGTCGTGCTGGTGCACCCCGGCGAGGATCTTGATGAGCGTGGACTTGCCGGCGCCGTTGTCGCCGAGCACGCAGGTCACCTCGCCGGCGCGCACGCCCATGGACACGTCGCGCAGCGCCAGCACCGAGCCGAACCTCTTGCCGATGCCCCTGGTCTCGAGGATCAATGCCGCACCTCCTCGGCGTACCGCCGGACCAGGCGGTTGGCCAGCGTCGCGAGCAGCAGCATCGCGCCCAGGAAGAACTTGAACCAGTCGGCGTCCCAGCCCAGGAACACGATCCCCTTGTCGGCCATGCCGAAGATGACCGCGCCGATGGCCGCGCCGATCGCGGAGCCGTACCCGCCGGTGAGCAGGCAGCCGCCGATGACGGCGGCGATGATGTAGATGAACTCCTGCCCGATGCCGATGTTGGCCTGCACGGACGTGTAGCGCAGCGCGAGGATCGAGCCGACCAGCCAGGCCGCGAACGCCGTCGTCATGAACAGCGCGATCTTCGTACGGGCGGCCGGCACGCCGACCGCGCGGGCGGCCTGCTCGTCGCCGCCCACCGCGAAGATCCAGTTGCCGGCCTTGGAGCGCATGAGCACCCAGGTGGCCACAGCGGTCACGAGGATCCACCACAGGATCGCCACCCGGAACGACGTCCCGCCCACCTCCACGGTCCCGGCGAGCAGCGCGCTGGCGCCCTCGAAGCCCGAGGCCGTGCGCAGCCCGCTGACCTGCACGGTGCCGGTGATGGCCTTGGTGACGCCGAGGTTGACGCCCTGGAGCATGAGGAACGTGCCGAGCGTGACGATGAAGCTGGGCAGCCTGGTCCTGGTGACGATCAGGCCATTGGCCAGCCCGACGCCCAGCGCCACGACCAGCCCCGCCAGCATGGCGAGCCAGACGTTGAACCCGAAGCGGGTGGCCAGCGTGACGAGGATGAGCCCGCTCGTGCCGGTCAGCACGCCGGCGGACAGGTCGAACTCGCCGCCGATCATCAGCAGCGCGACCGCGACCGCCATGATGCCGAGCGTGGCGGCCGGGTCGAGCCAGTTGGCGATGCCGGACGGCGAGCGGAACACCGGCGACTGGGCGGCGAAGAACGAGAACACCACGACGAGCCCGACCACCGCGCCGAGCTCCGGCCTGATCAGCAGGCGGCGCGCGAGCCCGACGCGGGCGACCCGCTCGTCGGCCGCGATCGTCATCGCGTGCCCGCCTCGGCCAGCTTGGCCACCTGCTCGGCGTTGTCCTTGGTCACGAATCCGGGCCCGGTGTTGACCGGCAGGCCGCCGCCGACGGTGTTGAGGTTCTTCCTGTAGAGGTCGAGGAACGTGATCGGGAGGTAGCCCTGCAGGTACTGCTGCTGGTCCACGGCGAACAGGATCTCCCCGTCCTTGATCGCGGCCACCACGTCGCCCGACAGGTCGAACGTCGCGAGCTTGGCCTGCGACCCGGAGTCCCTGATGGCGTCCCTGGCGGCGACCGCGATGGCCGGGTTGAGCGCGAGCACGCCGTTGACCTGCTGGTCCGACTGCAGCTTGGCGGTGATCTTGGAGGTGACGTCGGCCAGGTTGCTCACGTCCACCTGCAGGCGCTCGACGGTGCCGCCCAGCGTCTGCTCGGCGCCCTTGCAGCGCTGGTCGAGGCCGACGTTGCCGGCCTCGTGGATGACGCACAGCAGCTTGGTGACGCCGGCGGCCTTGAGCTGCTCGCCCGCGCCCTGCCCGGCCACGTCCTCCGACTGGCCGACGTGGGTGATGGCGCCGAACGCCTTGGAGGAGTCGGCGCCCGAGTTGATGGTGACGACGGGGATCTTCGCCGCGACGGCCTTGCCGATGGCCTCCTTCAGCGCGTCGGGGTTGGCCATGGAGACCACGAGGCCGTCCACCTTCTGGGAGACGGCCTGGTCGATGAGCTGCGACTGCTTGGCGGGGTCGCCGTCGCCCTGGTAGGTGACCGTCACCCCGTACTCCTTGCCGGCGGCCTCCGCGCCGTTCTTGACCACGTCCCAGAAGGAGTCGCCGGGGGCCGCGTGGGTGATGACGGCGTAGGTCGCGCCCGAGGACGCCGCCGAGCTCTCGGGAACGCTCTGCGCGCTCTGCGCGCTCTGTCCTCCTGAGGAGGAGCAGCCGGTCAGGGCCAGCGCGCCGAGCAGGGCCAGCACGATCGGGGTACGTCTCACAGGACACCTCCAAGACCAACGGGCTCGCCCCGGTTGTACCCCAATATGATCTCTATGTATAGACATGCGGACTTTACGCGACCGTAGAACGGAATCGTACGTTCCCCTATACTGCGGAGCATGACGAGCGCACCCATGAGCGGCCGCAAGGCACAGGCGGCCCGTAACGACGAGTTGATCCTGCGGGCGGCCA
This sequence comes from Nonomuraea phyllanthi, assembly GCF_006334985.2. Lineage (GTDB taxonomy): Bacteria > Actinomycetota > Actinomycetes > Streptosporangiales > Streptosporangiaceae > Nonomuraea > Nonomuraea phyllanthi. Next base: position 310,170 of record NZ_VDLX02000004.1, on the reverse strand, counting down.
GGGCCGTCTTCACCGCCGACCCCGGCGCCCCGATCGCCGCCGTGGCCGAGCGGGCGGGCGTCGGCATCAGCGCGCTCTACCGCCGCTACCCCAGCAAGGAGGCGCTGCTGCAGAAGCTCTGCGGCGACGGGCTGAAGCTCTACATCGAGATCACCGAGCGGGCGCTGGCCGACGACGGCGACCCGTGGGAGGCGTTCGCCGGATACCTGCGCGGCATCGTGGACGGCGACACCAGCTCGCTGACGATCAAGCTGGCCGGCACGTTCACGCCGACGGAGGAGCTGGGCCGCGACTCCGCCAGGGCGAGCGAGCTGGCGACCGAGGTCCACCACCGGGCGGTGGCGGCGGGCGTGCTGCGGCCGGACGTGACGCCGGCGGACATCGCCCTGCTGTTCGAGCAGCTGGCCTCGATCAAGCTGGGCGGCGAGGAGCGCACCTCCGAGCTGCGCCACCGCTATCTGGCGCTCGCGATGGACGCGCTGCGGGTGCCGCCGGGCCACCGCGAGCTGCCCTCCCACCCGCCCACGGACGAGGACCTGTCGGCCCGCTGGCGACCGGCGTCCTAGGACGGCGGCCTGCTAGGCGTCCGCGAGCCGCTCGGCCAGGGTCAGGGTGCGGCGGGCCCTGGCGACGATGGGGGCGTCCACGAACCGGCCGTCGGGCAGCGCGACGGCGCCCGTGCCCGACCGCTCGGCCCGTTCGGCCGCCTCGACGATCTCGGCGGCCCTGGCCGTCTCCTCCTCGCCGGGCCGGAAGGCGCGCCTGATCACGGGGATCTGCCGGGGGTGGATCGCGGCCCTGCCGAACAGGCCGAGCGCGCGGCCCGCCAGGCAGGAGGCCAGCAGTCCGGCCTCGTCCTTGACGTCCGGGAAGACCGACATGGGCACCGGCGGCAGGTGCGCCGCGGCGGCGGCGAGGACGACCTGGAGCCTGAGGTGGTCCAGGGCGCGCCCGTCGGTGACGGCCAGCTCGGCGGCGAGGTCCTGCTCGCCGAGCGCGACGCCGGCGACCTTGGGGTGGGCCGCGATCTCCCGCGCCGCCAGGACGCCGGCGGCCGACTCGAGCAGCGCGTACGCCGGGGCGCCGGTGACCGCGTCGAGCACGGCGGCGGACTCGACCTTGGGCAGCCGCACGCCGTCGGCGAGGTCCCCGACGGCCGCGAGGTCGGCCCGCCCGCGGCCCGTGGCCAGGTCGTTGACCCGTACGTGCACGGCGACCCCGGCGTCCCTGGCGCCGCTCAGGTAGGCGACGGCGTTGGCGCGGGCCTCGTCCTTGCGGGCGGGCGCGACGGCGTCCTCCAGGTCGATGATGACCACGTCCGCCCCGGAGGCGACCGCCTTGGGGAAGCGCTCGGGCCGGTCGCCTGGCACGTACAGCCAGGTCAGCGGGGCGTACGGCGTGCTCACGCGATCACCCCGTCCGCGCGGAGAGCCTCGACGCGCTCGGCCGGGTAGTCCAGCTCGCCGAGCACCTCGTCGGTGTCGTGGCCGAGCGGCCGCCCCGGCCAGCGGATCTCGCCGGGTGTGTCGGACAGGCGGAAGAGGACGTTCTGCATGGTGACCGAGCCGAGCTCCTCGTCCGGCACCTCCACGAACGTCCCCAGCGCCGCGTACTGCGGGTCCTCGGCGATGTCGGTGACGTCGTAGATGGGCGCGACGGCGGCCTGCGCCTCCTCGAAGCGGGCGATGACCTCGGCGGCGTCCCGCTCGGCGATCCACGAGGCGACCGCCTCGTCCAGCTCGTCCACGTGCCGCACCCGCCCGTGCCCGGTGGCGAACCACGGCTGCTCCACCAGGTCCGGCCTCCCCACCAGGGTGACCACGCGCTCGGCGATGGGCTGGGCGCTGGTGGAGATCGCCAGCCACCGCCCGTCACGCGTCCGGTACGTGTTGCGCGGCGCGTTGCTGCTGGACCGGTTGCCGGTGCGCCGCGGCACCACCCCCAGGGCCTTGTACGCGCTCATCTGCGGCCCCAGCAGGCCCAGGATCGGCTCGATGATCGCCAGGTCGATGACCTGCCCGCGCCCGCTCCGCTCGCGGGCGCGCAGGGCCACCATGATCGCGTACGACATGGCCAGGCCCGCGATGCCGTCGGCCAGGGCCAGCGGCGGCAGCGTGGGCGGGCCGTCGGGCTGGCCCGTCATGGCCGCGAACCCGCTCATGGCCTCGGCCAGCGTCCCGAACCCCGGCTGCCCGGCCATCGGCCCGACCTGCCCGAACCCGGTCATCCGTGCCACGATCAGCCTCGGGTTGAGCTCCAGCAGCTTCTCCGGGGCCAGGTTCCAGCGCTCCAGGGTGCCGGGGCGGAAGTTCTCGACGAGCACGTCGGAACGCTCGGCCAGGCGGCGCAGGATCTCCTGGCCCTCGGGGCGGGACAGGTCCACGGCCGCGGTGCGCTTGTTGCGCGAGAGCGTCTTCCACCACAGGCCCACGCCGTCGACTGACGCGCCGTGCCCGCGCGAGGGGTCGCCGCGCCTCGGGTGCTCGATCTTGATCACGTCGGCGCCGAAGTCGCCCAGCATCATCGCGGCGGAGGGGCCGGCGAACAGGGTCGCCGCGTCGATGACCCGCAGGTCGGCGAGGCTCGTCATGGGTATGTAACTTATAAGAAATATGTCATAGGTCAACCTGATGCACCGATTTAAGGGACACTTGCCGATATGTCGCCCACGGAGCCGCGGCCGCCCATGAGCAAGGCCGACTACGTCTACAGCGTGCTGCTCGACGAGATCCGCACCGCGCGGATCCCCGGCGGCACCGCGCTGCGGGCCGGGGAGGTGGCCCGCCGGCTGGGCGTCTCGGTCACGCCCGTACGCGAGGCGCTGCGCAGGCTGGAGAAGGACCGGCTGATCAGCTACGAGGCGCACCACGGCGCCACCGTGGTGGACCTGGGCGACGAGGCCCTGGCCGAGTACTACGGGCTGCGCGCGGTGGTCGAGGGCCTCGGCGCCCGGCTCGCGGCGGCCCGGATCACCTCCGAGGAGCTGGCCTCGCTGCGCGACCTGCACGCCGCGATGGCCGGCGACGCCGCGCACGGCAGGCTCGACCGGCTCGCGGCGCAGAGCAGCCGCTTCCACCTGCGCATCGTCGACATCGGCGGCCCCGCCTTCCTGGGCGCGCACGCCCGGTCGGTGCGCGAGAACTTCCCCGTGCCGCCCGAGGCGTCGCTGTGGCTGGACGAGACGCAGGTGAAGGCGCAGCTCGACGCGCACGAGAGCATCCTGGCCGCGCTGGAGTCGGGGGACGCCGACGCGGCGGAGCGTGTCATGATCGACCACGTACGGCGCGCCGGGGAACACCGCAAGCACCACTGACCCGGTCCCCTGACCACACCGACCACAGGAGTCGTCGCCATGAACCCGCCGGCATCCCACCGCCGCCCCTTGGGCCTCCACGGCAGAACCACCTGGCTCTACGAGGAGGAGGCCCGGAGTGGAGAAGCGGCGTCGCCCGGCAGCACCGCACCAGCCGGAAGCACCGCGGCACCCGGCAGCACGGCATCGACCGGTCGCACGGCAGGACGGCATCGCCCGATAGGACGGCATCACCCGACGGGACCGTGTATCTCGTCCCCGGTCCCGCGTGTACGGGAGGCCGGTCGTGAGCGCGCGTGAGGGCGGGGCGGCGGCCGCCGTCCGGTACCTGTCCGGCGTCAAGGGTGTCCTGTTCGACCTGGACGGCACGCTGCTGGACCACCGGGGCGCGGCCGACGCGGCGATCGTGGCGTGGGTGTCGGCGCACTGCCCCGGCCACGCGCGCCTGGACGAGGTGGCCGCGCTCTGGGCCGAGCTGGAGGGGCCGTACCTGGCGATGTGGCAGGCGGGCGAGTGCACGGTGGAGGAGCAGCGGCGCCGCCGCCTGCGCGCCCTGTGCGAGGAGCTGGCCGTGCCGGCGCCGGACGATCTGGACGCGGCGTACGCCGTCTTCGCCGGGCACTACCGGGCGGGCTGGACGGCCTACCCGGACGCGGCCCGGGCGATCGCGGAGCTGGAGGGGTTCACGCTCGGAGTGCTGACGAACGGGGCGCAGCGGATGCAGGAGGCCAAGGTCCGTGCGATCGGGCTGGACGGCCTGGTGGGTCCGGTGCTGACCGGCGAGGTGCTGGGCGGCCACTTCAAACCGTCGCCCGCCGCGTACACGGGCGCCGCCGCGGCGCTCGGGCTCGCGCCGGAGGAGGTGGTGCTGGTGGGCGACGACGTGGACAAGGACGTGACAGGACCGGCGGCGACCGGGATGCGGTCGGTCTGGCTCGACCGGCTCGGCCTGGAACGCCCGCCCGCCGGCTTCCCGCGCGTCACCTCGCTGTCGGAGCTGACCCCTCTCCTCCGCCCGAGCTGAGCCGAGCCGCCGCACAACCCTGGGGGTGCGGATGGCATCTCCCGGCCACCCACCGAGCCGGACGAAACGGGCGCCGGAGCAGCGCCAAGTGAGTCAGTGGGGCGCGACCTCGGCCAGGGCCGAGCCGTTCAGGTCGAAGCCGCGCACGTGCGCCAGGTAATCCCCCTTGGCCAGCGGGTCGCCGAGATAGACGCCGCCCGCCCGGCGCACCAGCAGCGCTCCCGCCGCCACGTCCCACGGGTTGGCCTGGGTGCCGTACGCGGCGTCCGCCCATCCGGCCGCCACGTACGCGAGCTTGAGCGCCGCGCTGCCGGGCCGGCGCACGGCGGAGAACGAGGTCAGGAAGCGCCCGTAGCGCCGCAGCGCCGCGTCGCCGTCCGCTTCCACGTCCATCGCGGTCGGGTAGCTCGACAGCAACATGGCCTCGCGGTCGCCGGAGGCGCCGACGCTGCGCAGCGGCGTGCCGTTGCACCAGGCGCCGTCTCCGGAGGCGCTGAACTCGTCCTCGCGCACCGGGTCGTAGATCACGCCCGCCACGAGCTCGCCGCGCACGGCCGCGGCGATGGAGACGCAGAAGAACGGCATCCCGGCGGCGAAGTTGGCGGTGCCGTCGATGGGGTCGACGTACCACACGAGGTCGCCTGAGCCGGTCGTGCCGCCCTCCTCGCCGACGATCGCGCTCTCGGGCCGGCGGGCGGTGATGACCGCGCGGATGGTCTCCTCGGCGGCCCGGTCGTGCTGGGTCACGGGGTCGTGGAAGTCGTGTTTGGTCGTCACGCCGGGCCGGGACCGGAAGGCCTCGCGCAGCCGCGGCCCGGTGGCCCTGGCCGCCTCGGTGGCGATGTCGAGCAGGTGCGTCACGTCCATGGAGGTCTCCAGCGCGGGTTCGTGCCCTCACGACCCCCTATGCCCGCTCGCTGCCCGAGCATTTGTCAGGACATTCTGACCTCGGTTAAGCTGATCAGCATGACCGCGAACCTGGCCATCGACCTGGATCGATCCAGCCCCGTGCCGCTCTATTTCCAGGTCGCCGAGCAGATCGCCGAGGCGATCCGGCGAGGGGACCTGGCGCCCGGCGCCCGGCTGGACAACGAGATCCTGCTGGCCGACAAGCTCGGCCTGTCGCGGCCCACGATCCGCCAGGCCATCCAGTATCTCGTGGACAAGGGCCTGCTGGTGCGCAAGCGCGGCGTCGGCACGCAGGTCGTGCACGGGCAGGTCAAGCGCTCGGTGGAGCTGACGAGCCTCTACGACGACCTGCGCAGGGCGGGCCAGGAGCCGGCCACGCAGGTGCTGGCCCTGGAGCCGCGCCCGGCCGAGGAGGATATCGCCCGCATCCTGGGCGTGGAGCCGGGCAGCGAGATCCTCTATCTCGAGCGGCTCCGGTTCGCGGCCGGGGAACCGCTGGCGGTGCTGCACAACTGGCTGCCGCTCGGCCTGGCCGCGCTGAAGAGCGCTGATCTGGAGAGCCGCGGCCTGTACGAGCTGTTGCGCGGGGCGGGCGTGCGGATGCGGGTGGCCAACCAGCGCATCGGCGCGCGGGCGGCGACCCAGGCCGAGGCCCGGCTGCTGATCGAGCGGCGCGGCGCGCCGCTGCTCACCATGATCCGCACGACGTACGACGACCAGGGCAGGGCCGTCGAGCACGGCTCGCACGTCTACCGGGCCTCGCACTACTCCCTAGAGGTCACCCTCATCGAGCGCTAACCCGGCCCGCCTCTTGAGGTAGAGCGTGGTGCAGATGCCGATCACCACGGCCACCACGAGCCCCACCCAGGAGAAGCCCTTCAGCCATTTCTCGGCGACGAGCCCGAGGTAGAAGACCACGGTGGTGGTGCCGCCCGCCCACACGATCCCGCCGAGCACGTTGGCGGCGGCGAACTTCCAGTACGGCATGCGCAGCGCCCCCGCCAGCGGTCCGGCGAGGATGCGCAGCAGCGCGATGAAGCGGCCGACGAAGACCGCCCACACGCCGAACCGGTGGAAGTAGCCCTCGGCCTTGGCCACGTGGCTGGGGCCGAAGTGCTTGGGGAAGCGCCGGGCGAGCCGCGCGAACAGCGGCGCGCCGCCCTTGCGCCCGATCGTGTAGCCGATGGAGTCGCCCACGATGGCGCCGGCGCTCGCGCACACCCCGACCCAGAGCGGGTGCGCGACCCCTTTGGCGGCCAGGATCGCGGCGCTGACCAGGACGATCTCGCCGGGCAGCGGGATGCCGAGGCTCTCCAGCCCGATCACCACCGCGACCGCGGCGTAGAGCCATCCGGCCGGGATCGCCTGCAACCACTCCTCGATATGCACGCGCGCCACCTTAGCGCCGTCACATCACGGCAAGGACCGCGTTCGCCGCCTTCCGGCGCCCGCGCCCCGTTCCTGCCCCCAGCGCCTCGCTCCACCGCCGGCCGGCGACCCGCCGGCGCCGCGCTCCATCCCGGCCGGCGCCGCGCAGCTGCCCGCCGGCACGCCGCCGGCCCATCCGGCGGCACTCCGCTAGCGCTCGCTGTCGAGCAGGGCGAGCTGCGCCTCGCCGTAGCGCGCGCCCGCGGCCGCCCCCTCCGGGACGGCCGCCTCGATGGCGGCCAGGTCCTCGGAAGTCAGCGTGACGTCCAGGGCTCCGAGCGCCTCGGCCAGCCGCTCGCGCCGCCGCGCCCCGACGAGCGGCACGATGTCGACGCCCCTGGCCAGCACCCAGGCGATGGCCAGCTGCGCGACCGTGACGCCCTTGGCCTCGGCCGGCGCGCGCAGGGCGTCGACCAGTGACAGGTTGTGCGCGAGGTTGCCGCCGGAGAAGCGCGGGCTGACGGCGCGGAAGTCGTTCTGGCCCAGCTCGCGGTCCTTGGACCAGTGGCCGCTGAGCAGCCCCCGGGACAGCACTCCGTACGCGGTCACCCCGATCCCCAGCTCGCGGCAGGCGGGCAGGATCTCCCGCTCGATCCCCCTGGACAGCAGGGAGTATTCGAGCTGCACGTCGGCGATCGGGTGGACGGCGTGCGCCCGGCGGATGGTCTCCGCGCCGGCCTCGGACAGCCCGACGTGGCGGACGTGGCCCTTGCCGATCTCCTCGGCGATGGCGCCGACGGTCTCCTCGATCGGCACGGCGGGGTCGACCCGCGAGAGGCGGTAGACGTCGATGTGGTCGGTGCCGAGGCGGCGCAGCGTGTAGGCGAGCGAGGTCTTGACGGCGGCGGGGCGGCCGTCGGTGCCGAGCCAGGCCCCGTCGTGGTCGCGCTGCGCCCCGAACTTCACGCTGATCGTCACGTCGTCGCGCGAGCGGGTCCTGAGCGCCTCGCGGATGAGCAGCTCGTTGTGGCCCATGCCGTAGAAGTCACCGGTGTCGAGCAGCGTGACACCGGCGTCGAGGGCGGCGTGGATCGTGGCGACGGACTCGGCCTCGTCGGCCGGACCGTACAGGTCGGACATCCCCATGCACCCCAGCCCGAGGTCGGACACGACCGGGCCGCCGGTTCCCAGAGTTCTCATATGACCAGTATGCACATTGGAATGACAGATTTCAATTTTTGTCAGCACTCACCCCGCAGCGCCTGGACGGCCGCCGCCGCGGCGGCCCCGATGGCCGCGTTGATCGCGTGCTCGTTGACGTAGGGCCGCTCGGCCCGGGTGAAGACCGCCGCCGCGTACCGCCGCCCGTCCGGCAGGCGCACGACCCCGATCTCGTTGCGCACGACCCCGAACAGGCTCCCGCTCTTGGCCGCCACCCGCACGTCGTGCGGGAACCCCATGGCCAGCCGCTGCCTGGTCACCTGACGGGCCATCAGCTCGCGCACCGCGGCGCACGCCTCCTCGGGCCCGGCCTCGCCGCGCCAGATCAGCCGCAACAGCCGGGCCATGTCGGCGGGCGTCGTCCTGATGGTGTGGATCGCCCGCAGCGGGCCGCGCAGCCGCTCCCCCATGTCCGGGGCCGCCGCCAGCTCCGCCCAGCCGGCCAGGCCGGCCTCCCGGCCGACGGCGTCGAGCATCTCCCGCAGCGTGCACGGGATCACGGTGCCGGCCAGCCCCAGCTCCGCCAGGGTGGCGGCCACCCGATCGAGGCCGGCGCGCGCGGCCAGCAGGTCGGTGGCCGTGTTGTCGCTGATCGTCAGCATCATGGCGGCCAGGTCGCGTACAGAGGCCTCGCTCTCGTCGGCGAACAGCAGCCGGCGACGTCCAGAACGCACAGCCACCCCACGCAACCGGCCTTCGCGAACAGCCCTTCGACGTCCGGAGCGGGCACGTGTCCTCCTCGCGAATCCGGGCCCCACAACGGGAAACGAGGGGCGCGCACCCATGATCGCGCAAGCGTCATCCGAGGCCCGCGATGGATGGTTTCGGTCCTGTTACGTTCGCCGACACCTCATCGACACCCCCTTGGCAACAAGCCGCCGGGGCCCCTAAGGTTCAGTACAATGCCACACATTACTGGGATGGTTCATGACGTCTAAGCAGGTCAAGCCCCTGGCAGGAGCCGTAAGCACCGCGTCAGGGGCTGTGCGGCCGGTGGCGGGAGTGCGGATCACGGGCGGTCTGCTCCACCACTGGCAGCATCGCAACCGCACGGCCACGATCCCGCACACGATCGAACGGCTCCGCGCGGCGGGCAACCTCGACAACCTGCGCCGCCTCCTCCAGGACGATCCCGCCCCCTACCGGGGGCGGTATCCGTTCCTGGACACCGATCTGTACAAGACCCTGGAGGGCCTGGCGTACGAGCTGGGCGACGGCGACCCCGCCGGCCGGGAGTTCTTCGACGAGGTCGTCACCCTGCTCGAACAGGTCCAGGCTCCCGACGGCTACCTCAACTCCTTCTTCCAGGACCCGTCCGCGGCCAAGAAGCCGTGGGAGGACCTGACATGGGGGCACGAGCTGTACAACCTGGGCCACCTCATCCAGGCCGCCGTCGCGGCCAGGCGGCGGATGGGCGACGAGCGGCTGCTGCGCGTGGCGGTGCGCTTCGCCGACCTGGTGCTGGAGCGGTTCCGCGACCGGGGGATCTGCGGGCACCCCGAGGTGGAGATGGCGCTGGTCGAGCTGTTCAGGGAGACCGGCGAGAGCCGCTACCTGGCCATGGCGGCGGCCTTCGTCGACCGCCGGGGCACGGGCCAGATGGAGCACCGCATCTTCGGCGGCTCCTACTTCCAGGACCACGTGCCCTTCCGCGAGCTGCCGTCGGTGACCGGGCACGCCGTGCGCATGGCGTACCTGGCGGCCGGCGCGGCCGACGTGCACCTGGAGACCGGGGATCCGTCGCTGCTGGCCGCGCTGGAGCGGCTGTGGGACGACATGGTGGCGACCAAGCTGTACGTCACGGGCGGCCTGGGCAGCCGGCACTCCGACGAGGCGATCGGCGACCGCTACGAGCTGCCGTCCGAGCGCGCCTACAGCGAGACCTGCGCGGCCATCGCCGTCATGCAGTGGGCCTGGCGGATGTTCCTGGGGACCGGTGGCGCGAAATACCTCGACGTGTTCGAGCGGGTGCTCTACAACGCCTACGCCGTGGGCGTCTCGCGGGACGGCCGGGCGTTCTTCTACGACAACCCGCTCCAGCGCCGTCCCGACCACGACCAGCGCAGCGGCGCGGAGCCGGACGGCGAGCCGCTGCGCCGCGCCTGGTTCGTCTGCCCGTGCTGCCCGCCGAACGTGGTGCGGTGGATGGCCCAGCTCGCCGACCACGTGGCGGCGGAGCGGGACGGCGCCGTGCTGATCGCCACGTACGCGCAGGCCAGGATCGAGACGGCCGCGATGGCGCTGGCGATGGACACCGCCTACCCGTGGGACGGCGACGTGCGCGTCACCGTCGAGCGGGCCCCGGACGAGCCGTACGAGCTGGTGCTGCGGATCCCCGGCTGGGCCGGGGACGCGGCGATCACCGTCAACGGCGAGCCCTTCGACGCACCGGTGTCCGGCGGCTGGGCCCGCCTGCATCGCAGCTGGGCACCGGGCGACGAGGTGCGCCTCGGCCTGCCCATGCCGGTCAGGGCGCACGGCTCGCACCCTCATCTTGACGCCACCAGGGGCTCGCTCAGCCTGGCCCGCGGCCCGCTGGTGTACTGCGTCGAACAGCACGACAGCCCGCAGGCGGCGGTCGACGACCTGGTGGTCGGGGTCCGCGACGCCCGCGGCGCCGGCGTGGAGCGGCGGGACGGCGCGGTCGTGCTGCGCGTGGAGGCGGAGGCGGCGCCCGCTCCCCCCGCCGAGCTCTACCCCGAGCTCGATCCCGGGCTCGATCCCGGGCTCCCCCTCGGCGAGGCGCTCCCGGGGACGAGGGTCACGGCGGCCTTCGTCCCGTACTTCCTGTGGGGCAACCGCGGCCCCCAAGCCATGCGGGTCTGGGTCAGGACCCCCTGCACCAATGGAAAGAAGGCGACATGAGGAGATCGGCGGCGCTCGCGAGCGTCACCATGACGGCCGCGCTGGCGCTGACCGCGTGCGGCGGGGGCGGCGGCGCCACCGGCCCGGGAGCGGGCACGGGCGCGTCGAGCGGGCCCGGCGCGCCCGCCGCGACGGGCGGGACCGTGCACTTCCTGACCAAGGCGGACTTCTCCCATCTGGACCCGGTGCGCGGCTTCGACGGCGGCGTCAACAACTTCTACCGGCTCATCTACCGGGGCCTGACGATGTTCGGCGCGGGTCCCGGCGAGGAGGGGACGAAGATCGTGCCCGACCTGGCCACCGACACGGGCACGCCGTCCGACGGTGGCAAGACCTGGACGTTCACCCTCAAGGACAACCTGTTCTTCGAGGACGGCACGCCGATCACCAGCGAGGCCGTCAAGTTCGGCTTCGCGCGCGCGTTCGACCCGGAGGCCGGGATCGGCTCGCCGTACGGCAAGCTGCTGCTGGACGCGCCCAAGGGCTACCAGGGCCCCTACCTGGACGGCGAGCTGAAGACCATCGAGACCCCCGACGACAAGACGGTCGTCATCCACCTGAAGAAGCCGTTCGCCGACTTCCCGAGCGCGCTGGCGCTGGCCAACTTCACGCCCTTCCCCAAGGGCACGGGCGCGGGCGCGGCGTTCGACACCAAGCCGATCGCGAGCGGGCCGTACAAGGTGGAGAGCTACCAGCGCGGAGCCTCGCTGAAGCTGGTGCGCAACCAGCAGTGGAAGCGCGAGACCGACAGCGTGCGCGCGGCCAAGCCGGACGCGTTCGAGTGGACGTTCGGCCTGGACCCGGCCACGATCGACGAGCGCCTGCTGGCCGGGCAGGGCGCCGACGCCGACGCCATCGGCCTGTCGATCCAGGCGGCGACCGTGGCGCGGGTACAGCAGCCGCAGATCAAGCAGCGCACGCTGTCCGGGCTCAACGGCTGCACCACGTACATGAGCCTGAACACCACCAAGAAGCCGCTGGACGACGTGCGGGTGCGCCAGGCCGTCAACTACGCGATCAACAAGGACACCGTGGTCGCGGGCATGGGCGGCGGCTCCCTGGCCGCCAAGGGCACCTCGATCCAGCCGCCCACGGTGGCGGGCCGGGTGGACTACGACCCGTACCCGTACAACGTCGAGCAGGCCAAGAAGCTGCTGGCCGAGGCGGGCAAGGCGGACGGGTTCTCCCTGACGCTCGACACGCGCCCGGACCCGAAGATGGCGGCGGTGGCGGTGGCGATCCAGGACGCGCTCAAGCAGGTGAACATCGACGTCAAGATCAACAACATCGACACCTCGACGTTCTACGAGGTCATCGGCACGCCGGCGCAGCAGCACGACGCCGCCGTCACCGGCTGGTGCCCCGACTGGGCCTCCGGCGCGACGTTCCTGCCGCCGCTGTTCGACGGCCGCAACATCACCGCCAAGGGCAACCAGAACCTCGCCCAGCTCAACGACAAGGCGATCAACCGGCGCATCGACGAGATCGCCGCGATGACCGACGTCAACGAGGCCAACGCCGCCTATGGCGAGCTGGACAAGGAGATCATGAAGCTGGCGCCGGTCGTGCCGCTGGCCTACGAGAAGCTCATCCTGCTCGTCGGCTCGAACATCGCGGGCGCCTACCAGTCCAACTCGTTCTCCGGCGGCATCGACCTCATCTCGGTCGGCCTGGCGAAGCCGACGAAGTAGATGACGGTCGCCGCTCTCTCCCCTGCCACGTCGGGCCGGCGGGTCACGCACGCGCTGCTGCGTGACCGGGGCGCCGTGCTGAGCACCGCGTTCCTCGCGCTGATCGTGCTGCTGGCCGTCTTCGCGCCGCTGATCAGCGCGATCACCGGCCACGGGCCGAACGACTTCGACACGGCCGCGATCGACACCGACCTGGGCGGCATCCCGCGCGGGTCGCTGGGCGGGATCAGCGCCGAGCACCTGCTGGGCGTCGAGCCGCAGAACGGCCGCGACATCCTCGCCCGCATCGCCCACGGCGCCCGCGTCTCGCTGCTGATCGCGGCCTCGGCCACGGCGCTGACGACCCTGCTGGGCGTGGTGCTGGGCATGCTGGCCGGGTTCTACCAGGGCTGGGTGGACCAGGTGATCTGCCGGGTCATGGACTTCCTCATGGCCTTCCCCGCGCTCATCTTCATGATCGCGATCCTGTCGTCGCTGCCGCAGGGCAACCGGTCGGTGCTGCTGGTCGTGGTGATCAGCGTGTTCGGCTGGCCGTACCTGGCGCGGGTGGTGCGCGGGCAGACGATGACGCTGGTCAACCGGGAGTTCGTGGAGGCCGCCCGCGCGTCGGGCGCCTCCACGGGCGCGCTGGTGTTCAAGGAGATCCTGCCCAACCTGCGCAGCTCGCTGATCGTCATGGTCACCCTCGCCGTGCCCGGGTACGTCGGCACCGAGGCGGGCCTGTCGTTCCTCGGCGTCGGCGTGACCCCGCCGACACCGTCGTGGGGTCAGATGATCGCCGGCTCGGTCGGCTGGTACGCCGTCGACCCGATGTACTTCGCCATCCCCGGCGCCTTCCTGTTCCTGACCGTGCTGTCCCTGACGGTCCTCGGCGACCGGCTGCGGGCCGCGTTCGACGCCGGGGAGGCCTCCTGATGGCGCGGTATGTGGCCGGGCGGCTCGCCGGGATGGTGCTGATCCTCTTCCTGGTGTGCCTGTTCACGTTCATCATCTTCTTCGCGCTCCAGCCCGACCCCGCGGTGATGATCTGCGGGAAGACGTGCACCCCCGAGCGCATCGACCAGATCCACTCCGTGCTGGGGCTGGACGAGCCGTTCGTGGGGCAGTTCTTCGGCTTCCTGTTCGGCATCTTCGCCGGGCGCGACTACGGCCAGGGCGCGAACCTGGTGCACTGCGCGGGCCCCTGCCTGGGCTACAGCTTCCAGACCGGCCAGTCCGTCTGGGACATGGTGGTGGAGCGGCTGCCGGTCAGCGCCACCGTCGCGATCGGCGCGGCGGTGCTGTGGCTGCTCATCGGCATCGTGGCGGGCCTGCTCAGCGCGGTCAAGGAGGGCACCTGGTGGGACCGCACCGCGATGGGGCTCGCGCTGGGCGGCTCCAGCATCCCCAACTACGTGCTGGCGCTGGCCCTGCAGTACGTGCTGGTCGTGCAGCTGCAGGTGCTGCCGTTCCCGCAGGCGGTGGCCTTCGGCGACGACCCGGTCGTGTGGTTCGAGTCGTACCTGATGCCCTGGCTCGTGCTGGCCACCGGCTACGCCTGCCTGTACGCACGGCTCACCCGGGCCAACGTGATCGACACGCTGGCCGAGAACTTCATGCGCACGGCCCGGTCCAAGGGGCTGAGCCCGGCGCTGACCATGCGCCGGCACGCCCTGCGCCCGGCGCTGACCCCGATCGCCACGATCTTCGGCATGGACTTCGCCGCGCTGCTGGGCGGCGCGCTGATCACCGAGACGGTGTTCGGGCTGAACGGCGTCGGCAAGATGGCCGCCGACTCGATCGCCAAGAACGACCAGCCGGTGATCATGGCGGTGACGCTGCTGGCGGCGTTCTTCGTGGTGATCGGCAACCTGGTGGTGGACCTCGTCTACACGAGGCTGGACCCGAGAGTGAGGATCACGGCCCAATGAGCGACCTGCTTGTCGTGGAGGACCTCACCGTCACCTTCCCCACCACGCGCGGCCTCGTGGACGTGGTCAAGGGCGTGTCCTTCACCGTCGGACGGGACGAGACGGTCGGCATCGTCGGCGAGTCGGGGTCCGGCAAGTCCATGACCAGCCTGGCCGTCATGGGGCTGCTGCCCAAGGGCGCCAGGACCAGCGGCAGCGTGCGGCTGGACGGCGTGGAGCTGCTCGGCCGCCCGGACCGGGAGCTGCGGCGGCTGCGCGGCGCCCGGATGTCGATGATCTTCCAGGATCCGCTGTCGTCGCTGAACCCGTACTACACCGTCGGGCTGCAGATCGAGGAGATGTACCGGGCGCATCGCGGCGGCTCGCGCCGCGCGGCCAGGACGGTCGCGATCGACGCGCTGCGGCAGGTGGGCCTGCCCGAGCCGGAGCGGCGGGTGGACTTCTACCCCCACCAGTTCTCCGGCGGGCAGCGGCAGCGCATCATGATCGCGATGGCGCTGGTGTGCTCGCCCGCGCTGCTGTTCGCGGACGAGCCGACCACGGCCCTGGACGTGACCGTGCAGGCGCAGATCCTCAAGCTGCTGGCCGGCCTGCGGGAGGAGAGCGGCATGGGCATGGTGTTCATCACGCACGACCTGGCCGTGATCAGCTCGATCGCCACCCGCGTGCTGGTGATGCGCCAGGGCGAGCAGGTCGAGTACGGCAGCGCCGAGCAGGTGTTCGCCGAGCCGCGCCACGACTACACCCGCATGCTGCTGGAGAGCATCCCGCGCATCGACGACGCACTGGACGATGGGGTGAGGGCATGACCCTGTTGCGCGCCAAGGACCTGACCAAGCGGTTCGTCTCGCGCGGCCCGCTGCGGGCCAGGGCCGAGTTCACGGCGGTCGACCGGGTCAGCTTCGACGTACGGCTCGGCGAGACCCTGGCCCTGGTCGGCGAGTCCGGCAGCGGCAAGTCGACGACCGCCCGCATGATCGCCAAGCTGCTGGACCCGAGCGAGGGCACCCTGGAGTTCGACGGCGAGGACGTCACCCACGCCAAGGGCGCGGCGCTGGCCCGCTTCCGCGCCGACGTCCAGGTCGTCTTCCAGGACCCGTTCTCCTCGCTCAACCCCCGCCACACCGTCGAGCGCATCCTCATGGCGCCGCTGGCCTACCAGGGCATCGCGCCCAACGGCAGCCGCCGGGCGCACGCCAAGGAGCTGATGGAACGCGTCGGGCTGAACCCCGACCACTCGCTGCGCTACCCGGCGCAGTTCTCCGGCGGACAGGCGCAGCGCATCGGCATCGCCCGCGCCCTGGCCGTCAACCCCAAGCTCGTCATCTGCGACGAGGCCGTCTCCGCGCTGGACGTGTCGGTGCAGGCCCAGGTGCTGGAGCTGCTGAGGCGGCTGCAGCGCGAGAGCGGCTTCAGCTACCTGTTCATCGCCCACGACCTGGCCGTCGTCCGCCAGATCGCCCAGCGGGTCGCGGTCATGAGCAAGGGCAGGATCGTCGAGCTGGGCGACACCGGGCAGGTCTTCGGCGACCCCCGGCACGAGTACACGCGTACGCTGCTGGCGGCCATCCCGCGCATCGACCCGGAGTGGGACCGCCGCAGGAGGGAGAAGCAGTGATCACCGCCACTTACACGATCCCCGGGATGCGGGTGCGCGACCACGTCGTGGAGGTGCCGCTCGACTGGTCCGACCCCGAGGCCACGATCAGGGTGTTCGCCAGGGAGCTGGTGGCGCCCGAGCGCGACCGCGAGGACCTGCCGTGCCTGCTGTTCCTGCAGGGCGGCCCCGGCGGCAAGGGGCCCCGACCGGTCGGCACGTCGGGCTGGCTCGGCAGGGCGCTGGAGACGTACCGGGTGATCCTGCTCGACCAGCGCGGCACGGGCCGCAGCTCGCGCATCGACGGGCGGGTGATGAGCGCGCTCGACCCCCAGGAGGGCGCCGACTACCTGGCCCGCTTCCGCGCGGACTCGATCGTGGCCGACGCCGAGCACCTGCGGAAGACCGTCTTCGGCGGGCGGCGCTGGTCCACGCTCGGGCAGAGCTACGGCGGCTTCCTGACGCTGACGTACCTGTCGAAGGCGCCCGAAGGGCTGAGCGCCTGCTACGTCGCGGGCGGCCTGCCGTCCCTCGACCCCGACGCCGCCGAGGTCTACCGGCGCACCTATCCCCGGGTGGCGGCCAAGAACGCCGCGTTCTACCGCCGCTACCCCCACCACGTGGAGACGGTCGCGCGGCTGGCCGACCGGCTGGCCGGCGGTGATGTGCTGCTGCCCGACGGCGACGTGCTCACCGTGCGGCGGCTGCGCACGCTGGGCATCGACTTCGGCATGAAGCCCGGCTACGAGCGCATGCACTGGCTGCTGGACGAGGCCCTGCCGGATGGGAGGCCGGACCGGCGCGGCGAAGTGTCCGAGACGTTCCTGCACCAGGTGCTGGCCCGCTCCTCCTACGCCGACAACCCGCTGTTCGCGGCGCTGCAGGAGAGCATCTACGGCTCCGGGCCCGGCGCGACCGCGTGGGCCGCCGAACGGGAGCTCGCCCGGCACCCGGCCTTCGCCGAGGACGCCAGGCCGCTGCTGTTCACCGGCGAGATGATGTATCCGTGGATGTTCGAGGAGATCCGGGCGCTTCGCCCCTTCCGCGGCGCCGTCGAACTCCTCGCCGAACGCGCCGACTGGCCCGCGCTGTACGACCTGGACCGCCTGGCGGCCAACGAGGTGCCGGTCGCGGCGGCCGTCTACTTCGACGACATGTACGTCGACTCAGGGCTGCAGCTGGACACCGCGTCCAGGGTCGGCAACGCCCAGGCCTGGGTCACCAACGAATACGAGCACGACGGCATCGGCGAGGAGCGCGTCTTCGACCGGCTGACCGCCCTCGTGCGCGACACAGGAGGAGGAATCACCGGTGAGTGAGGGCAGACCCCCCAAACTGTCCGAAGTGCCCGCGTTCGTCGACTACATCGCCCAGGGCTGGGACTCCCCCGCCCGCACGCCGGACCTGGTGCCCGGCGCGGCCGAGGCGGCGGCCGCCCACCGCGAGCGCCTGGCCGCCGCGCTGCCCGGCAGGACCGTGGTGGTCAAGGCCGGCCGGGCGCCGGTACGCAGCAACGACACCGCCTACGACTTCCGCGTCGACAGCGACTTCTACTGGCTGACCGGCTGCGCCGCCGAGAACGCCGTGGCCGTCATCTCAGGCGGCGACGCCACCGTGTACCTGCCGCCGCCCGCCCGGCCCGGCGACCCCGGCTTCTTCTCCGACGCCGCCTACGGGGAGCTGTGGGTGGGCCCGTCCCCGTCACTGGCCGAGTGGTCGGCGGCGCTCGGCGGGGTCGAGGTACGGCCGCTGAGCGAGTTCACCGACCCCGGCGAGCCGGTGGAGGAGCTGCCGCGGGTGCTGGCCGAGCTGCGCATGGTCAAGGACGCGTGGGAGATCGGCCAGCTGCGCGAGGCCGTGGACCGCACCGTCGAGGGCTTCGCCGCGGTGCTCGCCGAGGTGCCCGCCGCGGTCAAGGGGCCGGGCGAGCGCTGGCTGCAGGGCACCTTCGACCGCCACGCCAGGACGTACGGCAACGGCCCCGGCTACGCCACCATCGTCGGCGGCGGCCCGCACGCCCCCACCCTGCACTGGGTGCGCTGCGACGGCCCCGTCGTGCCCGGTGAGCTGCTGCTGCTCGACATGGGCGTGGAGGTCCGCAGCCACTACACCGCCGACGTCACCCGCACCTTCCCCATCGCCGGCGCCTTCTCCCCCGCCCAGCGGCAGGTGCACGACCTGGTGGAGAAGGCGCACCGGGCCGGCATGGCGCAGGTCGGCCCCGGCCACCGCTTCACCGACTTCCACCACGCCGCCATGGAGGTCATCGCGCGCGGCCTGGACGACTGGGGCCTGCTGCCCGTCTCGGTGGACGAGGCCCTGTCGGACCAGGGCCAGCAGCACCGCCGCTACCTCATCTGCGGCATCGGCCACCACCTCGGCCTGGACGTGCACGACTGCGCCCGGTCCCGCCCCGAGGCCTACCACGGGGCCGTCATGGAGCCCGCGATGGTGCTGACCGTCGAGCCGGGGCTGTACTTCCACGCCCACGACCGCACGGTCCCGCCCGAGCTGCGCGGGCTCGGCGTGCGGATCGAGGACGACCTGCTGGTCACCGAGTCCGGCGCGGAGGTCCTGTCGGACGCCCTGCCCATCGACGCCGGCGGCCTGGAACGCTGGGCCGAGCAGGCCACCGGCTGACGCGGCCCGCCGGCGGCCCGCTCGGCCCTGTGGCCGCCGGCTGACGCGCCTTTACACCCGTTCCAGCTCGAAGACGAGCGCCGTCTCCGGCCGCAGCGCCGGGGACGGCAGGCCCAGCTCGCCCAGCACCGCCCCGCTCAGCCGCACCGGCCCGCCGGTCCACTCCGGCAGGTGCGCGGCCCTGGGGAGCGGCCCCGCCACGCGCACCTCGTACACGCCGGCCGGGTCGAGACCGGGCAGCCGCAGCGGAGCGGCCCCGATCGCCACCCGCGAGGTGAGCTGCGCCAGCGCGAACACCGCCCGCTCCGGCAGCACCACGCCGTGCAGCAGCGCCGACGGGTCCGGATGGTCGGCGCGCACCACCCGCCCCGCGTGCAGGACCGGCCGCAGCCGCTTGTGCAGCGCCACCCACTCGGCCAGCTCCGCCAGCTCCTCCTCGCTCGCCGAGGTCAGGTCCCACTCCACGCCCATGTGGCCGAACAGCGCCGTCGCGGCGCGGAAGGCCAGCGGCAGCGACCGCCCGGTGACGTGGTCGTGCGGCGCGCCGACGTGGCTGCCCATCCGCTCCGGCGGCACCAGCAGGCCGGTCCAGCGCTGGATGGCCTGCCGGTCGAGCGCGTCGTTGCTGTCGGAGGTCCACACCCGGTCGGTGCGGGCCAGGATGCCGTGGTCGACGCGCGCGCCGCCCGAGGAGCACGACTCGATCTCCAGGCGCGGGTGGCGGGCGCGCAGCTCGTCCAGCAGCCGGTACGTGGCCAGCGTCTGCGCGTGCACCCCCGGCACCCCGTCGTGCACCGGCTCGGCGATGTCGCGGTTGTGGTCCCACTTGATGTAGTCGAGGGCGTACTCGCCGACCAGGCTGTCCAGCCGCTCCAGCAGGTACGCGTACGCCTCCGGCCGCGCCAGGTCGAGCACCTGCTGGGTGCGCTGCGGCGGAGGCATCCGCTCGGCCCGGCCGAGGATCCAGTCGGGGTGCGCGCGCAGCAGGTCGGAGTCGGGGTTGACCATCTCGGGCTCGAACCACAGGCCGAACTGCATGCCGAGCTTGCGCACGTGCTCGGCGAGAGGGTGCAGGCCGTCGGGC
This sequence comes from Nonomuraea phyllanthi, assembly GCF_006334985.2. Classification (GTDB taxonomy): domain Bacteria; phylum Actinomycetota; class Actinomycetes; order Streptosporangiales; family Streptosporangiaceae; genus Nonomuraea; species Nonomuraea phyllanthi. The sequence continues at coordinate 290,548 of NZ_VDLX02000004.1, read as the reverse complement.
CACACGCCCTCGTCGACGTACCAGTCACCGAGGCCGGCCCGGTCGTGGCGGCGGTGGCGGAACCAGCCGTCGTCCAGCACGAACCGCTCGATCCCGGCCGCCGCCGCCCGGTCGGCCAGCTCCAGCAGCCGGTCGAGGCCGTGGTCGAAGTAGGTGGCCTCCCAGTTGTTCAGCGTGACCGGCCGGACCGGCAGCGGCCGGGCCGCGCGCAGGTGATCGTGCAGGCGGGCGCTCGCCCCGTCCAGGCCACCGCCCGACCAGGTGAAGTACGCCCACGGCGTGCGGTAGCTCTCCCCGTGCGCCAGGACGACCTCGCCCGGCTCCAGCAGCTCCCCCGCCCCCAGCAGCGCCGGCCCCTCGGCCAGCCGCTCCGCGTAGTGCAGGTGATCGCCGCTCCAGCCGGCATGCACCGCCCACACCTCGCCGCCGCGGAACCCGAACCCCGGCGTCCCCGCCACCAGCAGCCCCGTGGCGTCATGCCCGGTGCGGCCGCGCCGGTTCTCCCTGGACCACACGCCCTGCCCGAACGCCCTGCGCTGCGGCACCTTCTCCAGCGCCCAGCGCCCGGTGAAGTCCAGTAGCTCGCCGGCGCGCGCCGGCACCGGCAGCGCGCAGACCAGCCCCTCCACCCGGTACGGCGAGGCGGCGACGTTGGTCAGCGTGTGCCGCATCGTCACCAGGCCACCGGCGTCCATGGCCAGCTCGCACACCAGCTCCAGCCCCGCCCGCGCGTCGGAGGCGGCGACGGTCACCGTGCCGCCCTCGCCGGGCGCGGCCTGCGCGTCCACGCGGTCGCGCGTCCACCGCACCGGCCAGTGCCCGCCTTCCCGGTTCCCTGACAGGCCCGGCCGGCCGTACCAGCTGTCGCCCTGGGCGGGCAGCAGCGGCGGCGCGGGGGTCAGGGACGCCAGCGCGGGCAGCAGACCGGCCCCCTCGGCGGCACCGAGGTCGGCACCGAAGTGGCGCACCCTCGGCAGTCCGGACCCGGAGGTGTCGAGCACGAGGGCGGTCCCCGCGGCGGAAAGGATGAGGGGTGACAAGTCGGGCTCCTCACATAAGCAGGCGCTGCTCGGTACGACGCGAACCTACCGGAACGAGCCGCTTGTCCGGATCACGGGGAGGCCCTCCGGCGCGAACGCCGGAGGGGCCTCAGGAGGGAAGGGCTTCAGACGGAGATCCGGCCCGCGCCGGCGCCTCCCGAGACGATGGAGGGGGTGTCCAGCGAGCAGGAGTACGGGATCGAGGAGACGCTGCCGCCCGTCTCGTCGCTGCCCGAGTTGACGAAGTAGTTGTTGCGCGCCACCAGCGAGCCGGATCGGAGCTGCCCTCACCGAGGTGGAACGGGTCCTCGGTGTTCTCGAAGTAGTTGCCCTCGACCAGCACGCCCGCGTCCTCGGTGGAGGCCACGCCGTAGCTGCCGATGTTGTCGTAGTAGTTGTCGTAGACGTGCACCGGGTTGCCGAAGCGCACGCGCGGGTGGCGCTGGTTGGTGCCGTTGAACCAGTTGTGGTGGTAGGTCACCCGCAGGTGCCCGCGGTCCTCGCCGCCGTCGCCGTCGCTGTGGCCGAGCAGGCCACAACATAGGCAAGCGCTTTCCCACTGTCAACGAGCCCTGAAACTTTCGTGACAGGCGTAGGTGAACCCGCCTCGACGTGTGCTTATTCCGCATCTCGTGTTCGATCGGCTACCCGGACTCGGGAGCATCGCCGAGCACGATGCGCAGGTCCTCACGGGTGGGCGGCTTGGTCCACGTGAGCCCGGGACCACCGGCGGCGATCATCCGCGGCGCCACCTCGTGCAGCAACGTCTGCACCGACGCGTCAGACCGCTTGTCGCGGGCCTCCCGATAGAGGTCGAACAGCCGGGCCAGGTCCAGCATCATCGTGTTGGTCCCCCGTACGGTCAGCTGCAACGCTCCAACCGCCTCGTCGGCCGACCAGGCGCCCTCCGCGCCGATCACCTCGCGCACCGCCTCGGCGAAGCGCGCCGGCTCCATCTCGCCGTCCGGCCAGTCCGCGCGCAGGTGCAGCACCCCCGGCCGCTCCGCCGCCGCCAGCTGCGCGACCAGCGCGGCCACCGTCCCCTGCGGGTCGTGCAGCGCCGCCTCGCCCCTGGCCGCGAAGGCGTCGGCCAGCAGGTGCAGGGAGACCAGCCGGGGCGGCTCGTACGTCGTGAGCACCCCGCGCCGCACCCCCGCCCGCAGCGGGTAGGCCCGTAAGCCCTCCACGAACGCCGGCTCCAGCTCCGGTGCCAGCCCCAACTCCACATCCATCTCGAACGGGTCGCCACTCTCACCCGCGGCCTGGTCCCGGCGGATCCACCAGAGCACGGCGCCCACGACGATGGCCCCCACCGCCGCGAATGCGATCAACACGATGTCGTCTGCTTTCCCCTCGTATCTGACAGAGGTAGCAGCGTAGTGAAACTGATCGTTTTTAGCCGCATTTATCGGGACATGGCGGCATATGAAACGCGGTATCTCACATACTCGGGGCGGCTGACAGAATGGGAAAGGTGACAGATGGCATCCTGACGGCGGACCAGATCCTCACGGCGGCCCAGGAGGTGCTGCGCCGCTACGGTCCCGCCAAGGCGACGGTCGTCGACGTCGCGCGGGCGCTCGGCGTCAGCCACGGCAGCGTCTACCGGCACTTCCCCAGCAAGGCGGCCCTGCGCGAGGCCGTCACCCAGCGCTGGCTGGACGAGTCGCAGGCCGAACTGGACGCCGTCCTGGCCTCCGGCGCCCCTGCCCCCGCGCAGTTGCGGGAATGGCTGGCCGCGCTGTTCCGCGCCAAGCGCAAGAAGGCGCTCGGCGACCCCGAACTCTTCGCCACCTACACCGCGCTGGTCAACGAGTCGAGCACGGTCGTCGAGCGGCACATCGCCCACCTGGTCGCCCAGATCCGGCAGATCGTGGACGCGGGTCTCGCGGCAGGCGAGTTCACCACTCCCGACCCGGCCGCCACGGCCCGCGCCGTGCTCGACGCCTCCACGCGCTTCCACAACCCCGCCCACGCCGCCGACTGGAGCCGCCCGGGCATCGAGGCCGACTTCACCGCCCTGTGCGACCTCATCCTGCGCGGCCTGTCCAGCGCGCCGTCATAAGCGATCCCTGACCTTCGCGAGAGGACAGGGCCCGGCGACGGCCCCACCTGCACGGGGACTCCAGCGCGCCCCCGCGAACCGGCCCACCGACACGAGCAGCGGCCCACCCCGCCACGCGAAGCGACCTCACCTGCACGAGCCAATCCGTGTCACTCTTGCGAACCGGCCCCACCCTGAGCGACGAATTCAGGCCGCCCTCACGAACCGGCCGGACCTTCGGCGGCTGCCTGTCCGGCTCACCACGACGAGGCGGTCTCGCCATCGCCGGGCGGCCTCGCCCCGCCGGGCGACCTCACCGGGCAGCCTCACCCCGCCGAGCAGCCTCGCCTCGCCGGACAGCCTCCCCCGCAGAGCCGCCTCTTCCCGCAGGGCTGCCTCGCCTCGCGGGGTGGCGTGACGCTCGGGGTGCCCGCTCGTCCGGCGAGGTCACCGGCGCGTCCGCCTCGATGACCGAGCCAGGTCGGAGGTGATCGCCCGCCCCGGTAGGTTGTCAGGCGTGGTGATCCAGGTTCCCGATCAGATACCTCCGAAGCTGGAGGACGGTTTCGAGCGCGTCAGGCGGGAGGTCGGCCTGCCGGACGGCTTCCCCCGCGCCGTGCTCGACGAGGCCACGTGGGTGGCGCGGGTGCCGCGGCTCGACGCCGAGGACCTGTCCGACGTGCCGTTCGTCACGATCGACCCGCCCGGCTCGATGGACCTCGACCAGGCCGTGCATCTGGAGCGGCTGCGCGCCGGCTACCGCGTCTGGTACGCGATCGCCGACGTCGGCGCCTTCGTCAGGCCGGGCGGCGTCATCGACACCGAGGCCCGCGCCAGGGGCGAGACCGTCTACCTGCCGGCGGGCACGGTGCCGCTGCATCCCCGCGTCCTGTCGGAGGGCGCGGCCAGCCTGCTGCCCGGCGCGCTGCGGCCGGCCGCGGTGTGGCGGATCGACCTCGACGCCGACGGCCGCACGGTCGGTGCCGACGTGCGACGCGCGATGGTGCGCAGCCGCGAGCGCCTCGACTACGCCTACGTGCAGGCGGCGGTCGACACGGGCACCGCCGACGGCGTCCTGGGGCTGCTGGCCGAGATCGGCCGCCTGCGGCTGGCGCTCGAGCGCGAGCGCGGAGGCGTCACCCTGCCCACGCCCGAGCAGGAGGTGGTCGCCGGGGACGGCGGCTACCGGCTGGAGTTCCGCCTGCCGCTGCCCGCCGAGGCGTGGAACGCGCAGCTGTCGCTGCTGACCGGCATGGCCGCCGCCACGATGATGCTCGACGCCGAGATCGGCCTGCTGCGGGTGCTGCCCCGCCCGCACGCCGACGACCTGGCGAAGGTGCGGCGGGTGGCGCGGGCGCTGGACGTGCCGTGGCCCGACGGCGCCTCCTACGGCGCCGTGGTGCACGACCTGGATCCGAAGGTCGCGCGGCAGGCGGCGTTCCTGCACGAGTCGAAGGTGCTGCTGCGCGGCGCTGGCTACGTGGGCTTCGACGGGGAGCCTCCCCGGCTGGCCGAGCACGCCGCCGTGGCCGCGCCGTACGCGCACGTCACCGCGCCGCTGCGGCGCCTGGCCGACCGGTACGCGACGGAGGTGTGCCTCGCGGTGGCGGCCGGGGAGCCGGTGCCGTACGACGTGCGGGCGGCGCTCGCCGACCTGCCCGGCATCATGGCGGCGACGGGGCGGCGGGCCGGGGCGGCGGAGCGGGCGTGCGTGGACCTGGTGGAGGCGTTCGTGCTGCGGGAGCGGATCGGGCAGGCGTTCGAGGCGGTGGTGATCGACGTGGACGAGCGGCGCGGGGACGGGCAGGTGCAGCTGGCCGACCCGGCGGTGATCGCCCGCTGCGACGGCCCGCTCGTCCTGGGCGAGCAGGTCACGGTACGCCTGACGCGCGCCGACCCGGCCACCCGCGAGGTGCGCTTCGCACCGGCGACCTGACGCCATCGGCCGGCTGAGCGAGCACGGGAAGCCAGGCGATCTCAGGGAGCCAACGCGGACGCGGAAGCCAGGGCGGGCGCAGGGAGCCAGGGCGGGCACAGGGAGCCGGGCGAGCGCGGGAGACCAGGGCGAGCATGGCGAAGCCGCGCGCGGACGCCCCCGCGCGCGGCTTGCCGGCCGGGCATCACCTCTTCAGCGGGGTCCATCCCGCGCCCACACCCATCAGGTGCAGCGCGACGCAGAGCAGCCCGGCGGTGCCGAGCGTGGTGACCGTGAGCACGCTGCCGACGGCGACGCCGGCGATCTCGAAGATGAGCGCGAGCACGAACAGCAGGGCGGCGATGAGGGCGAACATGGGCTACCTCCGAACGGGGCCGGCCCGGACGCCGGTCATCCGAGGGGACTGGCCTCGGCGGGTGCGTCCGAGGATGTCTGTGACATCGGGATTTCCACCACGATCGCCTGAAAAACTGCCCCGAAGGTGACGTTGTGTGAGCGTGCGACAACGCGACCTTGACCGCCCGGTCAGTTCCGTCCCGACGGTAAAGGGCGGACGGTGGATGCGGTCATGCCCATCACCGGCGGACGGTCCCATGGTCTACCGGCGCATCACCATGGCGAGCCGCCCGGGGCGTGCGAAGGGCGCCATATCGCCCGCGGGGCCTTTTCCACCGGCGATTCCGGCGGCGGCCCGGATGCTTTACCCGTAGCGGGACCGTGGCCCGCGGAGCGGTTCTCGTCCGGGCCCGCCGGTGGAAAACTCTATCGGCCGCCTGGAAGCCGTTTCACTATGGTGACCTGCGCAGATCAGTGATGTCACGCTGAGTGGCCGGACGCCCGACGCGCATTCTTCCGGCGCCTGCAGAGCAATTTCCGGCTGCCGAGACTTTTGCCTGCGGCGGATGACTCCCCCGGCCCGCCTGGCTAGCTTGAGAGTTGTCCCGAGTCCATATCGATCTCTGCTTGTGATTGATATGGCGCTCCCCGAGTCCGGGATATCGCCCCGGAATCCGAAAGGGCAGTAGGTGATCGCACATGATCAGGACCCGTAACCTCTTCGCCGCCTGTGCGATGGCGGCCTCTGCTCTGGCCGTTCCCGCGGTGGCCGCGGCCGCTCCCGCGAGCGCCACTCCCGTAGCCGTGTCGACCAGCACGGACACGTCCTTCCAGATCCCGTGCCGATACACCAGGCATCCCGCTCGGTGCCGCGCCAGGCGAGGCATCGGCAACGAGAACCTCAACCGGAACCGGAACGAGAACCTCAACCGGAACGAGAACATCAACCGGAACCGGAACGAGAACACGAACATCAACCGCAACGAGAACATCAACCGGAACGAGAACTGAGGTCACGATGTCGGTAAGGGCCGTGTTCGAAGGCCATCGACGCGGCCGGCCGACGGCGTGAGCGAAGAGACAAGAAGGGCCGCACCGTGGTCTGGTGCGGCCCTTCTCCACCCGCCGGGGAGGTTCGCCCGCCCCCGGCTCACGTGGCACGGGAGCGGGTGAGCGGGCGCGGGCGTACGACGCGCTTGAGGCGGATGCGGTCCGAGCGGGGCACCGGCGACAGCTCCACCACGCGCGCCCCCTCCGGTATGTGCCGCGGGTCGTGCGTGATCAGCAGTGTGGTCCGCCCGGCCATGAGCCGCCCCAGCGGCTCCATGACCTGCGCGGCCGTGGCGTCGTCCAGCCCGGTCATGGGCTCGTCGAGCACCAGCACCGGCGAGTCCCGCAGGACGGCCCTGGCGATCGCGACGCGCTGGCGCTGCCCGCCGGACAACAGCCGGCCCCGCTGCCCGACCGGCGTGTCGTACCCCTGAGGCAGCGACTTGACGAAGTCGTGCAGGCCCGCCGTCTGAGACGCCCGGATGATCTCCTCCATCGAGGCGCCGGGCCTTCCGTAGGCGATGTTGTCGCGCACCGACCCCGAGAACAGCAGCGTCTCCTGGTGCAGGACCGTGACGTTCTCGCGCAGCGACTCCCGGGTCAGGCCGCGCAGGTCGGCGCCGTCCAGCAGGATGCGGCCCGCGTCCGGGTCGTAGAACCGCAGCAGCAGCTTCACCAGCGTGGACTTGCCGGCCCCGCTGGGCCCGGCGATGACGACCACCTCGCCGGGCGAGGCGGTGAAGGTCACCTCCCGCAGCGCCTGCCGAACCCGGCCCGGGTACGCGAACGTGACCCGGTCGAAGGCGACCAGGCCCCGGCTCCTGCCGGCGGGCACGGCGTCGGCGGCGTCGGTGACGGCCGGCCTGGCCCGCAGGATCTCGATGACCCGGTCGGAGCCCGCGGCGGCCTCGGACACCGTCAGCGCCAGTTCGCCGAGGGCCTGCACCGCCGGGTACAGCAGTGCCAGGTACGCGGCGAAGGCCAGCAGGCCGCCCAGCGTCAGCCGGCCGGCGGCGATCTCCCACGCGCCGAACCCGAGGATGACGATCAGGCAGACGGTCTCGATCACCTGGACGGCGGGGCCGTACAGGCCGGACAGCCACGCCTGGGCCATGTTGGCGCGCAGCCACGTGCTGCCCTCGCCGTGCAGTCGCCGCGACTCGGCCGGCTGGCGGTTGTAGGCCTGTACAAGTGGCTGGTTGGCCAGCCCCTCCTCCAGGACGCTGTTCATGGCGCCGTTGCTGGCCCGCTCCCGCGCCGCCGCGGTCCTGAACCTGGCCGCGAACACCTTGGAGATCACCAGGAACAGCGGGACCAGCGCCATCGTGACGAGCGCGAGGTCCCAGCGGATGAAGAAGGCCGCCCCGGCGAAGAACACCACGCTGGCTGCGGTGGTGAGCGCCTTGACCAGCCCGGACCCGACCAGTTCCTCGATGGCCTCGATGTCGTCGGTCAGCCGGGCCATCAGGTCGCCGAGCCGCCGGTTCTCCGAGAAGTCCGGCGCGAGGGTCTGCAGGTGCGCGTACACGCGGTCGCGCAGGGCGAGCAGGAATCGTTCGGCGCCCAGCGCGGTCACGTACGTGGCCGCGAAGGACGCCACACCGGCCACCACGGCGAGGCCGAGCCAGGCGGACGCCGGCACCCAGAACGCGCCGAGCCGCCGGGTGGCGAGCACCTCGTCGGTGATGTGGCCGAACAGGCGGATCGCGGCGACCTCGCAGAGCGCGGCCAGGATCGCGAAGACGACTCCGGCCGCGAACAGGCGGCGCAATCCGCGAGTGTCCGGCCAGAACTCGCGAAATGTCCGGCGAATGGAAATCGCCGGCGCGAGTTCGCGGCCGGAGACGGTCAACGAGAGCCGGCGGCTGTGCCGCCGGCTCTCGCGGGTGTCATCGACCACCCTCACCTAGCACCCCCACCACCGGCGGCGGCAGCAAGCCCACCTGCGGCGGAAGCAGCGCCTACGACGGCGGCAGCCTCCCCAGCCGTGCCGGAAGTCGGTACGCATGAACTGTGTGCTAGCCATGATTCCTCCCCCGTTTGGTGACTTGCACAAATCGCACGTTAGCACTCGAATTGCGGCAAATCAGCAGAATTCGCCAATTTAAAAGAGACTTGACCGGCAAATCCAGAAGACAACGGCGATTGCGCGCAAGCGTTAAATCACTTGTAAACGAACACAACCGCCGATCCAGGTCAGAGGACCACCAAAGATGCTTCTGAGAACTGGTTCTAAGGTGCAGGTCACCCGATACTTTGGTCCGATGGATCGGCCGCCCGCCGCCGCCACCATGGGGGCATGGCTCTCATCGGCGTACTTCTCATGATCCAGGGCTTCGGCGGCCTCGTCGCCGAGCACGTCTTCGACCGCGGTTTCGGCCTGCTGCACCTGGTGCTCGACGGCACGGCGCTGACCGCCGCGAGCGCGGCGGTCGGCCTGGCGGGCCTGGCGCTGACGATCGCCGGCGGCCGCCAGGAATCCTAGGACGGCCGCGTCAGCCGGTGGCCGTCACGTCAGCGAGGAGTAGGCCACCACGCCGCGCCGCATCGCGTCGATCGCCTTGCCCGCCGTCTGCTTGATGGCGCTGCCGTCGGGGGCCGCGTTGCCGAGCTGCCCGAGCAGGTCCATCAGCTGCTTGATCCACCGCACGAAGTCGCCGGCGGCCAGCTCGTTGCCGTTGACGCCGTCCATGAGCACGGCGTCGAGGCTGTGCCCCTTCGTCCAGCGGAACGCCGCCCAGGCGAACCCCAGATCGGGCTCCCTGATCGTGTCGAGCCCGTGGTCGGACTCGATGCCCTCCAGCTCTCCCCACAGCCGCACCATCGCCGTCAGCGCGTCGCGGGTGCTCCCGGCGGGCACCTTGGGACGGCGCGTGTCGTCGGAGGCCCGCGACTCGAACACCAGCGCCGACACGCACGCCGCCAGCTCGGCCGGGTCGAGCTCCTCCCACAGGCCCTGGCGCAGGCACTCGGCGGTCAGCAGGTCGAGCTCGGTGTAGAGGCGGCCCAGGCGGCGGCCCTCGTCGGTGACGGCCTCGCCGTCGAGGTAGCCGAGCTGCTCCAGCACCGAGCAGATGCGGTCGAACGTCCGCGAGATGACGTGGGAGCGCCCCTCGACGCGGCGGCGCAGCCCCTCCGTCTCGCGCAGCAGCTTGTAGTAGCGCTCGGCCCAGCGGGCGTGGTCTTCCCGCTCGTCGCAGCCGTGGCACGGGTGCTGTCTGATGCGCCGGCGCAGGTCGTTGACCTCGTCGTCCTCCACCATGTGGTCGCGCGCCCTGACCGGCTTGCCCAGGTCACGGTCGCCGATCTTGGCGAGCAGCGTGGAGACGAGGTTGGCGCGTTCCTTGGGCGAGCGGCCGTTGAAGTTCTTCGGGATGCGCAGCTTCTCCAGCGGCTCGACCGGCACGGGGAAGTCGGCCGGGTCGAGCTTCTTGACCTGCTTGCCGATGGTCAGCACGAGCGGGGTCGGCCCGGTGCCGGCGGCCCGGCCGCGCGGGTTGCGGCCCGGGTCGAGCACGATCGCCAGCCCGGCCCGGCGCCCGCCCGGCACCCGGATGACGTCGCCCGGCTGCAGCGCCTCCAGCGACTTGACGGCGGCGGCCCGGCGCGCCGCGCCGCGCTGCTTGGCCAGCTCGGCCTCCCGGTCGGACAGCCGGCGGCGCAGCGCCGCGTACTCGGAGAAGTCGCCCAGGTGGCACGTCATCGCCTCCTGGTAGCCCTCCAGGGCCTCCTCGTGCTTGCGCAGCTGCTTGGCCAGACCCACGACCGCCCGGTCGGCCTGGAACTGCGCGAACGACTCCTCCAGCAGCGTCCTGGCCCGCTCCCGGCCGAACTGGCCGACGAGGTTGACCGCCATGTTGTAGGAGGGCTGGAAGCTGGAGCGCAGCGGGTAGGTGCGCGTGCCGGCCAGGCCCGCCACCGACAGCGGGTCCATGCCGACCTGCCACAGCACCACCGCGTGGCCCTCGACGTCGATCCCCCGCCGCCCGGCCCGCCCGGTGAGCTGGGTGTACTCGCCGGGCGTCAGGTCGGCGTGGGTCTCGCCGTTCCACTTGTCGAGCTTCTCGATCACCACGCTGCGGGCCGGCATGTTGATGCCCAGGGCGAGCGTCTCGGTGGCGAAGACCGCCTTGACCAGCCCGCGCGTGAACAGCTCCTCCACGACCTCCTTGAACGCCGGCAGCATGCCCGCGTGATGGGCGGCCAGCCCCCGCTCCAGGCCGTCACGCCAGTCGAGGAACCCCAGCACCGCCAGGTCCTCGTCCGGCAGGTGCGCGGTGCGCTCGTCCACCAGTTGCCGGATCTCGTGGCGCTCGCGGTCGGAGGTGAGCCGGATCCCGGCGTACAGGCACTGCTGGACGGCCGCGTCGCACCCGGCGCGGGAGAAGATGAACGTGATCGCCGGCAGCAGCCCCTCGGCGTCGAGCTTCTCGATCACCTGCACCCGGTCCGGCGGGCGCGAGCGCTGCGGCCTGCCGTAGCCGCGCCTGCCGCGACCGGCCATCAGCCGCTCGGCGTCGCGCGTCACCCGCATCAGCGTCGGGTTGATGCGCAGCGTCAGGTCGTCGTTGAGGAACATGTCGTAGAGGCGGTTGCCCACCATCATGTGCTGCCACAGCGGCACCGGGCGGTGCTCGTCCACGATCACCGTGGTGTCGCCGCGCACCTCGCCCATCCACTCGCCGAACTCCTCGGCGTTGCTGACCGTCGCCGACAGCGCCACCAGCCGGACCGACTCCGGCAGGTGGATGATCACCTCTTCCCACACCGCTCCGCGGAAGCGGTCGGCGAGGTAGTGGACCTCGTCCATGACCGCGAACCCGAGCCCGGCCAGCGTCGCCGACCCCGCGTACAGCATGTTGCGCAGCACCTCGGTGGTCATCACCACGATGGGGGCCTCGCCGTTGACGCTGTTGTCGCCGGTCAGCAGGCCGACCTTGGCCGTGCCGTACCGCTTGACCAGGTCGTTGTACTTCTGGTTGGACAGCGCCTTGATGGGGGTGGTGTAGAAGCACTTGAGGCCCTGCTCCAGGGCCAGGTGGACGGCGAACTCGCCGACGACCGTCTTGCCCGACCCCGTGGGCGCCGCCACCAGGACGCCGTCGCCGGCCTCCAGGGCGCGGCAGGCGTCCAGCTGGAAGTCGTCCAGCTCGAAGTCGTAGAGACCTCGGAACGATCTCAGCGCGGCCCCGTCGTCCCCGTGTTTCTGACGGAAGGCCGCATAGCGTTCCGCTGGCGTTGTCATACCCGCCAGCCTACCGAAATCGCCATTCCGGTCTGTCCCGCCGTGGCGATCACCCGGCCCGGCGCCTTTACAAAGTAGATCTCAAACGAGGACGCGCAGCGCGCCCGGACGGATCTCGCACCGCACCGGGGCGGGGCCGACGCGCTCGCCGTCGGCGTAGGCGACCACGTCCGGGGCCTCCAGCCGGACGCTGCGGGCCCGCCGCAGCGACACCGCCCGGTGCCCCACGTGCGTGCCCCGGTAGACGCTCGGGAACACCCGCAGGAACTCGGCCTTCGACACCGCGCCCAGCATCATCACGTCCAGCAGCCCGTCGTCGGGTCGCGCGTCCGGGCACACCCGCATGCCGGCGCCGTACGAGCGGGTGTTGCCCACGGCCACCAGCATCGCCTCCCGCTCGACGACCTCGCCGTCCAGCGTCACCCGGAACGGGATGGGCCGGAAGGCGCGCAGCTCCTGCGCCATCGCCACCAGGTAGCGCGCCATGCCGGGCGGCCAGGTGAGCCGGTTGGCCCGCTCGTTGACCCGCGAGTCGAAGCCGCAGCACATCACTCCCGCGAAGAACTCCTCGCGCGGCCCCGCCTCGATCAGGGCGGCGTCGACCGGGCGCGGCCTCATGCGCAGCACCGTGCGGGCGGCGGCGAGCGGGTCGTCGCAGGGCAGGCCCAGCGCGGAGGCGATGTCGTTGCCGGTGCCGGCCGGGACGACGCCGAGCGGCACGCCGGTGCCGGCCACGGCCTGCACGGCCAGGTGCACCAGCCCGTCGCCGCCGAAGGCCACGAGCGCGTCGGGGCGCCCGGCCACGGCCGCGCGGGCGCGTTCGAGCGCGTCGGCCGCGTCGGCGCCGACGATCACCGACAGGTCCGCCCCGCCGGCGCGCAGCCGCCGCGCCACGGGCTCCAGCAGGCGCAGCGTGCGGCCGCCGCGGGCGGCGGGGTTGACGAGCAGGGCGAGTCGAGGGGACACGCCCGGAACTTATCGCCTATCGGTGGGATCGGCATCCTCTTCGGGGGACGGCTCCTCCAGCGGCGACGCCTCGTCGTCGGACAGGTCGCCGAACTCGCTCGCAGGCCGGCGCTTCTCCCGCACGAACATGAACAGCTCGGCCGCCAGGAACAGCACGATCATGGGCGCGGCCAGCGCCATCATGGTGAGCGGGTCGCCGCCCGGCGTGACGATGGCGCCGAAGACGAACATCAGGAAGATGACCAGCCGCCGGTGCTTGGCCACGGTGGCGTGCGACAGCACCCCGATGACGTTGAGGAACGCCAGCAGCAGCGGCAGCTCGAACGACACCCCGAAGATCACCAGCATGATCAGGACGTAGTTGAGGTAGTCGTCGATCGAGATGGTGGCGACGGTGTCCTCGAGCGAGAAGCTCAGCAGGAACCCCAGCGCGGTGTCCATGATGAAGTAGGACACCAGCGCGCCCAGCACGAACAGCGGGATGGCCAGCCCGAGGAAGGCCAGCGAGTAGCGCTTCTCGCTGCGGTAGAGGGCAGGCGTCACGAACGACCAGATCTGGTGGAGCCAGACCGGAGACGCCACCACCAGGCCGACCATCAACGAGACCTTCAGCGTGATGAAGAACGACGAGAAGATGCCGTTGTAGGTCAGGCTGCAGCTCCCGGTGAGCTGCCGTGATTGGACGGTGGAGCAGTAGGGCTCCTTGAGCAGCTCCCACACCGGCGGGAAGACGATCCACCCGACGATGAGGCCCACCGCCACGGCGGCGAACGCGATGAGCAGCCGGTTACGCAGCTCACGCAGGTGCTCCATGAGCGGCATCCGCCCCTCGGGATCCCGCTGCGATTTGGATCCCGACCGTTTCAGCAACGCCATCTACCAGTCCTGGGGACGAGGGGGTGGGGGGTCAGGGGCGCTTGTCGGCCTGAGCGCCGGCACGCAGCCGGGCGGCCTGCTCCTCCAGCAGACGGGCCTGCTCCTCGGCGGACAGCTCGGGCGCGGCCTGCGGGATCTGCTGCGGCGGGGCCGGCGCCGGCTGCGGCTGCGCCTGGGCCTGCACCACCGTCGGCTTGTCCTGATCGTCGTCGTCGTTAAGCTTGCTGGTCTCCGCCTTGAAGATGCGCAGGGACCGGCCGACGCCACGGGCGAGGGCCGGCAGCTTGTTGGCACCGAAGAGCAGGACCAAGGCCACCAAGATCAGGATGATCTCTGGAGCTCCCAAGTTCATGTGACGTCCTTCATGGTGAGCGAAGTGCTGTGCTTGGTCCGATCGTACGCTGCCGAGGCCGCTGCCTCATCCCCTGGCGTCCTCTTTCGTACTGAATTGCGCATGAACTTGAGCGATCTGCCTGTTCAACCCTCGCGCGGCGGCCACGACGCGGGCGCCGGTGACCGCCAGCACGGCCAGCCCGCCCACGCCGAGCCCGATCGACACGTAGATCCACGTCATGATCCGTGAGCGTACAGGGCCAGGGCGCGCTCGGCCTCCCGCCGTACGGTCTCGGCCATCTCGGGGGGTGAGACGATCCGGCCGGTGTCGCCCAGGCGCAGCGCCAGCTTGACGATCCAGTCCTCGTCGCGGGCCCGCAGCGACACCCGCAGCCGCCCCTCGCCCAGCTCGGTGACCTGCTCGCACGGGTAGTACTCGGCCACCCACCGCCCGGCGGCGCTCAGCTCCAGCTCGACCAGCTCGTCGGTCGGCGAGGGCCGGAAGACGCCCCCGGTGACGTCGATGGGCTCGGCCTCCTCCGGCGGGTCGGCCGGCACGTCGAGCACCTCCACCCCGAGCATGCGATCCAGCCTGAACAGCCGCATCGCCTCGGCCCGGTAGCACCATCCCTCCAGGTAGGTGCGGCCGTCGACGACCACGACCCGCATGGGGTCGACCTCGCGCGGCGTCACCTGGTCGCGGCCGGGCACGTAGTAGCGCAGCGACAGCCGCCGCCCCCTGGTCAGCCCCTCGCGCACGCGCGGCAGCGCGTCGGGCGCGGCGTCCACGTCCACCGCGAGCCGGCCGCTGACCGTGGCGGCGCCCTCGCCCGCGGCCCGTTCGAGCTTCGCGGTCACGCGGGAGAGCGCGTCGCCGCGCACCTCGGCGAGCTCGGGGGTGGCGGCCAGCATGCGCAGCGCGACCAGCAGCGCGCTGGCCTCGTCGATGCCGAGCCGCAGCGGCCTGGCGATGGTCTCGGCGTTGTCGATGAGGATCTCGCCGCCGTCCCAGGAGACGTCGATGAGGTCGCCGGGCGTGTGGCCGGGCAGGCCGCACATCCACACGAGCTGCAGGTCGTCGATGAGCTGCTTCTCGCTCAGCCCGAACACCGCGGCCACCTCGCCGACCTGCGCCCCGGGATGGGACATCAGGTACGGCACCAGCGCCAGCAGCCTCGGCAGCCGGTCGGCGGACCCGCTCATGGGCTCTCCCCTCGTTCGCTTCGCCGGCTCATACCGGCCTCCCCCTTCACGTGGCGGACGGGCACGCCTGCGTCCCCCTTCACCCGGCGGACGCTCACGCCTGCGTCCCCCTTCACCGGGCGGACGCCCGTGCCGGCGTCCCCTCTCATGCCAGCGTCCCCTTCAACCGGCGGATGACGGCCTCGCGGGCGTCAGGCGGCCCGACGACCTCCACGTCGGCGGCGAGGCTGGCCATCCAGCCGGCCAGCCGCTCGGCGTCGGAGAAGACCAGCTCGGCCTCGTCCCATCCGCCGTCGCTCTCGCGTACGGCCCGCGCGAGCTGGCGCAGCCCCTCGCACGCCCCCCTGCGCACGCGCAGCACGGCGACCCGCTCCTCGGCCGGCTCGTCGGGGAAGCCGACCATGGCCCGCAGGTCGACGCCGGGCGGCACCTCGAACGCCCGCGCCCTGCCCAGGACGGTGACCTGGCCGGTGATCCGGCTGAGCCGGAAGGCCCGCGGCGCGTCCCTGCCGCGGTCGAAGCCCGCGAGGTACCAGCGGCCGTTGCGGCTGACCACGCCCCACGGCTCCACGGTGCGGGCGCGCACGCTCTCGCTGCCGGCGCTCCTGTAGTCGAAGCGCACCGCGCGCCGGTCGCGCACCGCCTCCCACAGCGCGGGGAAGGCCGGGTCGCGGGTGTCGACCCGCAGCTCCAGCGCTCCGCCGCCGATGGAGGGCCCGACGGGCCTGGCGGTGGCCACGCCGCCGGCGCGCAGCTTCAGCAGCGCCCCCGAGGCGGCCTCGGCCAGGCTGGCCCGCTGCCACATCTGCGCGGCCAGGCCCAGCACGGCGGCCTCGTCGGGCTCCAGCGTGATCTCGGGCAGCTCGTACGACTCGCGCTCGATCCGGTAGCCCGGCTCGTCCTCCCACGGGTCGCGCACGACGTCGATGGGGATCCCGATCTCGCGCAGCTCGTTCTTGTCGCGCTCGAACATGCGCTGGAACGCCTCGTCGCCATCGCGGTCGTAGCCGGGGACGGCCTGGCGGATCTGCTCGGCCGACAGCGGCCGCCGCGTGGCGAGCAGGCAGATCACCAGATTGAGCAACCGTTCTGTCTTCCGGCGCGACATCTGCTCACTCCTCCTGCATCGACGCTACCCTGCCCCCGTGATCAGATGGCGCAAGGGCGAGGTTGTACGGATCCGGCGCGAGTGGCCGGGAGCGGTGGAGCTGGACGTCTCCGTCCCCGAGGGGGAGTGCCGGGCACTGGCGTATCCGCCGTTGGTGGGCCGCCCGGAACCCGGTGACGAGGTACTGCTCAACACGACCGCGCTCGCGATGGGTCTCGGTACGGGAGGTTACGCCATGGTGGTGGCCGTCCCGAACCGTTTGCCGCAAGATCCCACCGGCCCCGGGCACCTGGTGAAGGCGCGCTACACGCCGCTGCAGGCCACGGTGCTCGGCGCCGACGAGCAGGACTCCCCTCATCACGAGACGTTGCGCGAGGCGGACTCGATCGACGGGATGCCGGTGGTGGTCGCCGACCTGCACTCGGCGCTGCCGGCGATCCTGTGCGGCCTGTACGCCGACCGGCCCGGCACGCGGGTGACGTACGTGATGCAGGACGGCGGCGCGCTGCCCGCGTGGTTCTCGATGGCGGCGGCCCGGCTGCGGGAGATCGGCCTGCTGGCCGGGGTGGTGACGGTCGGGCAGTCGTTCGGCGGGGACGTGGAGGCGGTCACGGTCCACACGGGGCTGCTGGCGGCCAGGCACGTCCTCGGGTCCGAGGTCGCGATCGTCGCGCAGGGCCCCGGCAACCTGGGCACGGGCACCCGGTGGGGCTTCTCCGGCGTGTCCGCGGGCGAGGCGGTGAATGCGGCGGGCGTGCTGCTGGGGCGGCCCGTGGCGGCGCTGCGGGTCAGCGAGGGCGACCGGCGCGAGCGGCACTACGGGATCTCGCACCACTCGCTGACCGCCTACGGCCGGGTCGCGCTGGCACCCGCCGACGTGCCGGTGCCGATGCTGCCAGGCGAGTTCGGCGAGCGGGTCAGGGATCAGGCGGAGCTGCTGGCCGTGCGGCACCGGCTGGTGCCGGTGCCGGTGGACGGCCTGCACGAGGCGCTGCGCGAGTCCCCCGTGCGGCTCTCGACGATGGGCAGGGGTCTGGAGGAGGACCTGCCCTACTTCCTGGCCTCGGCGGCGGCGGGCAGGCTGACGGCCTCACTGCTGTCGTAGAAGGCGTTGAACGTGAACGCCTCGGGGCCAGGCCCGTCGGCCTTGAGGCGTTCCAGCCGCCGCATGCCCTCCGCCAGCGACGGGATGTGCCCTTCGGGGACCCACCACATGACGATGTACGGCTCCGCCATGCGCAGGAACCACTCCCTGCGCCGGCGCAGCACGCCCAGGTGGGGGCTGCGGTAGACGTAGTTCCACAGGGTCTCCCGCGACTCCCACACCGAGAAGTTGATCAGCAGGTGGTCGCCGTACTCGTGCACGACGGTGGCGGTGGGGTCCTCCTCGCTCTCCTTCAGCCGCCACACGAAGCCGGGCGCCTCGTCGGCGATCGTGTTGATGGGCTCCAGGAGGGCGACGAACTCGGCGAGCTCGGGGCTGTCGACGGGCGCGCGCATGTGGGCGATGTTCAGCTGGGCGAGATGCATGACGCTCAGCACACCACCACTCCCACTTCTATGTCAATCTTTATTTGTTTTAGAAAGGGCGACGCAGCACTCCCCCGGCCGCGCGTCGAGCCTGGCCCGCCCGGGGTCGTCGCCGAGCCCTTCCAGCAGCCCCTGGCACAGGGCCAGGTTCATGGAGCACACCAACAGCGGCCGCTCCTCAGCCAGCACGTGGAAGGGGCAGTTGCGCAGGCGTACCGCGCCGCCCTCCTCGTACGGCTCGTAGCCGCGCGCCCCCAGCACCTCCTCGACCGGCTCCCCGGCGTGCCGCCCGCCCATCGTGACGCCCGCCTCCCGCGCGGCCCGCTCGGCCTGCTCCTCGGCCCCGAGGGCATCGACAACGCCGGCCAGGACGGAGGCGAGGGTGGCGTAGTCGCGCGGCGGCAGGCTCACCGACCGCTCGCCCCTGGCCCTCCGATACACCTTCGCCGGGCGGCCGCTGCCCGGGCCCTTCTTCTCCTGCGCGCGAAAACCGCTCTCCAGCAGGCCGGCCTCGACCAGCTTGTCGAGGTGGTGGCCGGCCAGCGTCCTGGACACGCCCGCCGCCTCGGCCGCCTCTCCCCTGCCCACGTCGCCGCCTCCGGCGGCCACGGCCGCGTACAGGCTGCGGCGGACGGGGTCGTGCAGCAGGGCCAGCGCGTCGAGGTCGTCGCTACTCACAGCGGGAGTCTACGAGCGCCCAGCCCTTGCTTGCTCCCCGTGCCCCCACGGTTCCTGGCACGCGCACAATGTCTCCTGTGCGCGCCGCCCTCCTGCTCCTCGCACGAGCACGGCGCATCCCGTACGCGCCGACGTCCCACTACTCCCGCGAGCGCGGGATCCCGAGCGCCACCATCAAGCCGCCCGCGCACACGCCCCCTCGTAGGCGGCCCCGCAGCCGCGCGACAGCGCCCGGACGTAGGGGCCAGGAGCGGGCGGAGCCAAGGCGTGGCGCATGGGAGCCGGGGAGATGGGTGCGTGCGGCCCCCGGATGGCGTGCCACGCTCTCAGTAGGCCGCAATGACGTCCACGACGAAGACCAGCGTGTCGGAGCCCGTGATCCCATGGGCGGGGTCGCCCGCGGCCCCGTACCCGTAGGAGGGCGGCACGACCATCAGCACCCGGCTGCCGACCGGGACGCCCACCAGCCCCCGCTCCCACGCCTTGATCATGCTGCCGTCGCCGATCCGGAACGTCCTGGGCCCGTCCGCCCCCCAGGTGGCGTCGAAGACCTGGCGGCGGCGCCAGACCGCGGCCTCGTACTGGACGACCACGAGCCGCCCCGCCTGCGTGCCGCGCCCCGCACCCCTGGCCAGCACCTTGACCGCGAACTCGGCGGGCGGCGCGCCCGCGGGCACCGACAGCACGGGCGGGGCGCCGCCGGTGACGCGGACCCCGGCGAGCGAGCCGCCGCCCGCCTCGACGGAGGCATCCTTGTGGTGGGCGCCGAGGACGTCGACGACGTAGAGCAGTTCGGCGCCGCGCTCGACGCCTCGGGGCGGGCGCGTACCGTACGCATACGATTCCGGGGCGGCGGCGACGACCCTGCTGCCGACCCGGTGCCCCCGCAGCGCCGTGCCGAGGCCCGCTCCGACCGTCAGCGCGGCCGGGGTGCCCCGGGTGAAGGTGGAGTCGATCAGGGGGTTGCCGCGGCCGTCCCAGACGTGCCCGGTGTACTGGACGATCGCCGTGTCGCCCGTCTCGAGAGGCGCGCCCTGCCCGGCGACCGGCTCGTCCACCTGGAGCCAGGTCGCGGGCGCGCCGCCGGGGAAGGAGATCGCCGGCCTGGCCCCGAACGGCCCGCGCACCGCCGGCCCCCGCGCCGCCGATCCACCCGCCGCCCGCCACCCGGCGGTCAGTCCATGACCGGCCGCCGCCGTGTCGCCCCCGCCTGCCGCCCAGAGGCCGGCCGCCGGGGACAGCATGGCCGTGGCCGAGGAGCTCGACGCCACGTCGGCGCCGCCGCCCGCGCAGCCGACCAGCAGCAGCACGAGGGCCGGCAGCAGCGCTGCGGTGCGGCGGCGGAGCATCGGACCTCCCGGACGGCCGGGGCTGGGCCTGGCGATGCTACCGCCTCACCGCGCCCGGACGTCAGTAGGCGGCCAGCACGTCCACCACGAACACCAGGGTGCTCTTGGCGGGAATGCCCTGCTGCTCCTGGTCGCCGTAGCCCAGGTCCGGCGGGATGCTCATCACGACCCGGCTGCCGACCGGCACCCCGGCCAGGCCCTGCTGCCAGCCCTGGATGACCTGCGCCAGCGGGAACTCGGCCGGCTCGCCCCGCTCCCAGCTGGAGTCGAACTGCTTGTCGGAGCCCCAGATCTTGCCCGTGTAGTGCACGGTGAGCGTCTGGCTGGGCTGCACCTTCGGCCCGGTGCCCTCGATCAACGTCTTGACGACCAGCTTGTCCGACGGCTTCTCGTCCGTCTTGGTGGTCAGCGTGGGGGCCTTCTCACCGCCCGGGTTCACGACCTTGACGCCCTTGAGGCTCTCCTTGGTCTCCTTGCCCGTGGCCGCCTTCAGCGGCGGCGGCTGGGTGCCGACCACGTCGAACACGAACACCTTGGTCGAGTCGGCCGGCGTCGCGGGGGCGGCGGCGTCGTTGGCCAGCACGGCCAGCAGCCGCCCGCCGTTCTTGACCTTGGTGAAGCCCTCCTGCAGCACCTGCGGGATCTGCTCGTCGACCGCGATCGTCTCCGGCCGCTTGGTGTCGTACGAGGAGCCCTGGACGGCGTTGTCCTTGCCGTCCCAGTTGTAGACGGTCAGATTGACGATCACGCGGTCGCCCGCCTTGACCCCGTTGCCGGCGCCCGGCTGGATCACCGCGTACGAGGACGTCGTGGCGGGCGAGCCGGCCGGGAAGACCAGCGAGGGCTTGGCGCCCACATTTCCGCCGACCTTGAACGCCGACGCCCCCGGCGTGGACGACGCGCTGGTGCTGGCGCCGTCGTCGGAGCCGCAGGCGGCGGCGAACAAGATCAAAGGCACGGCGGCCAGTACGGCCAGAGCGCGGCGCATGGGTGTCCCTCGGAAAAGACGGCAGATTCGCGTCACCTTACCCGACTCTCGGGTACGCCCGAGGTAAACCGCGGCCTACATCCCGGCTATGAGCTTGTCCACCCGCTCGTCCACGCTGCGGAACGGGTCCTTGCACAGCACCGTGCGCTGTGCCTGGTCGTTCAGCTTGAGATGCACCCAGTCGACCGTGAAGTCGCGGCGCTTCTCCTGTGCCTTGCGGATGAACTCGCCGCGCAGCCGTGCCCTGGTCGTCTGCGGCGGCACCGACTTGGCCTCGAAGATCCTCAGGTCGGACGCCACCCGCTCCACCGAGCCGCGCTTCTGCAGCAGGTAGTACAGGCCCCGCTTGCGGTGCACGTCGTGGTAGGCCAGGTCGAGCTGGGCCACCCGCGGCGAGGACAGCGGCAGGTCGTACTTCTTGCGGTAACGCTCGATGAGCTGGTATTTCGTCACCCAGTCGATTTCCCGCGAGACCAGGTCGAGATTGCCCGTGTCGACCGCGTTGAGCGTGCGCTCCCACAGCTCCAGCACCCGGTGCGCGATGGCGTCGCCGCCGCGGCGGTCGACGAAGTCCTTCGCCTTCGACAGGTATTCCTGCTGGATCTCCAGGCTGGAGGCCTCGCGCCCGTTGGCCAGGCGCACCCTGCGCCGGCCCGTCATGTCGTGGGAGACCTCGCGGATGGCCCTGATCGGGTTTTCCAGCGACAGGTCGCGCATCACCGTGCCCGACTCGATCATGCGCAGCACCAGGTCGGTGGCGCCGACCTTGAGCAGCATGGTGGTCTCGCTCATGTTGGAGTCGCCCACGATCACGTGCAGGCGGCGGAACCGCTCGGCGTCGGCGTGCGGCTCGTCGCGCGTGTTGATGATCGGCCTGGACCGGGTCGTGGCGCTGGACACGCCCTCCCAGATGTGCTCGGCCCGCTGCGAGACGCAGTAGACGGCGCCGCGCGGCGTCTGCAGGACCTTGCCGGCCCCGCACACGATCTGCCGCGTCACCAGGAACGGGATCAGCACGTCCGCCAGCCGCCCGAACTCACCGTGCCGGCCCACCAGGTAGTTCTCGTGGCAGCCGTAGGAGTTTCCGGCCGAGTCCGTGTTGTTCTTGAACAGGTAGATGTCACCTGCGATGCCCTCCTCGCGCAGCCGCTTCTCGGCGTCGACCAGGAGGCCCTCGAGTATGCGCTCACCCGCCTTGTCATGAGTGACCAGCTCGATGACGTTGTCACACTCGGGTGTTGCGTATTCAGGATGGCTGCCCACGTCGAGGTAGAGACGTGCGCCGTTGCGGAGGAAGACGTTGCTCGATCGGCCCCAGGACACGACCCGCCGGAACAAGTAGCGCGCGACCTCGTCGGGCGACAGCCTGCGCTGCCCCCTGAACGTGCAGGTCACGCCGTACTCGTTCTCCAGCCCGAAGATGCGACGATCCATCACCTCACACTATGCCCACGGATCGGCGAGCGGGAGAGATCTTCCAGGTGTTTTCCCACCGGCGCCGCTCGAAGCCCCTTTCATGACCGTTTGATCCCGCCTGGTCCCGCGCCCGCCCCCGCGAGGCGCGGCCCCCCGTCACGGCGTCCAGATCTCCTGAACCTTGACGATCCTGCCCTTGTAGACCGTGATGAGCGCGGGCCGCCGCTGGCTCCCGTACCGCTTGATCAGCACCGTCCTGGAGCACCGCTTGGCGCCGAGGCCCGTCTTCCTGCTGACCGTCATGCCGCTCAGCGCGGTCTTGCAGCCGTACGCGGACAGGAAGACCACGTCCTTGGCGACAGGCGAGGAGTACGCCATGGCATCGCCCTCGGGCTGACCCACGAAGTAGCCCTCCGTCTGGGTGCCCTTCCTCCACTTGATCGGCTGATACTCGGCCACGCCGCCGTGGACATAGGTGATCCAGCCGCGCAGGATGCCGTTGTGGCGCGAGTGGATGTGCTTGGTGAAGTCATGCTTCGGGTCCGTCTGGAAGGTCGTCCCGAAGGGCTTGGGCGCCTTGTACCTGGGGTACGCGGCGGCCGCCGTGGCGGCGTTCGCCGCCGCGCCTGAGCTCAGCACCACGGCCACGGCGGCACCGGCCGCCAGGAGGCCACGCATCGGAGTGTTCACGGACTCTGAGATCCTCGCCTCCGCCGCGAGGTTCGCCCCGACCACAGTGAAACAGCTCACACCGCCCGACCCCGCGCCACCCCGACCCCGCGCACCCCGGCCACACGCCGGCCGAGGCCAACGCCACCCCGGCCCCACACCGCCCTTCCGGCACGCAGCCCGCCCCTCCCGCACGCGCCCCGGCCCTTCCCGCACGCGCCCCGCTCCTCCGGCACGCACGTCGTTCCGCCGGCGCCTACCGCGGTCCGCCGGCGGCGGACTCCGCGCCACGGCACCACCCCACGGAGGCCCCAGAACTCACGCAACGCCTCACCGACCCGGGCAACCCCAACAACCCCCACATCCACCCCGGAAGGGCCCGGAAACGCCGTCAGGGGCCGCCGTAGCGACCCCTGAAGAGCACGAGACCGGGAGAACCCTTACAGCGGCGAGGACCCGTCGTCCACGTCACCCTCAGGACCCGTGGGCGGCGGAGTGCCCGGGGTGCCGCCCTCCGAGGGCTCGGCGGGCGGCGCCGCCTGAGGCGGGGTGGAGGTCTGCGCCAGCAGACGCTCCAGGCGGGCACCCGTGAGCCGCAGGAACTTGCGGTGCTCCCGGTTACGGTCGAGCACCGCCACCTCCAGCTGCGCCACCGGCGGTCGCTCCCCGCCCGGCTCGGTCAGCGCCGCCAGCGCCACCTCCAGCGCGTCGGCCAGCGTCATCGACTCGCGGTAACGCTCCTTCAGCCGGGTCGCCACCGCGTCGGCCTGCCCGCCCATGGCGGCGAAGCCGTGCTCGTCGAACACCGACCCGTCGAAGGTCAGCCGGTAGATCGCGTCGCCGTCCTTCGTCTCGCCCACCTCGGCGACGACGACCTCCACCTCCAGCGACTTGATCGACTCGGTGAAGATGCGGCCCAGGTTGGAGGCGTAGAGATTGGCCAGCCCGCGGCCGGTCACGTCGGAGCGGTCGTAGGTGTAGCCGTTGATGTCGGCGTAGCGGATGCCGCCGAGCCGCAGCTCCTCGAACTCGTTGTAGCGGCCCACGGCCGCGAACCCGATGCGGTCGTAGATCTCGCTGATCTTGTGCAGCGCCCTGGACGGGTTGGGCGCGACGAACAGGATGCCGTCGACGTACTGCAGCACGACGACGGAGCGGCCCCGCGCGATGCCCTTGCGCGCGTAGTCGGCCTTGTCCCGCATGATCTGCTCAGGGGACGCATATCCGAAAGGCATGGACACGGTGGTGATCCTTTTCTAGCGCAGCGGGGCGATGGGGCCGTCAGGCGAGATCAGGCGGGCTTCGAGCATCTGCTCCACGTACGCGGAGACCTGCTCCTCGCTCAGCCGGCGGAAGCCGTCGGCGTCGATCACCGACACGATGGGCCAGATCCTCCTGGTCACGTCGGGGCCGCCCGTCGCGGAGTCGTCGTCGGCCGCGTCGTAGAGCGCCTGGATGAGGATCATCACCATGTCGTCCGCGGACGCGCCGTCGCGGTAGAGCTTCTTCAGCGCTCCCCGCGCGAAGATCGAGCCGGACCCGATGGCGTCGAACCTCTCCCGCTCATAAGGCCCGCCCGCCACGTCGTAACTGAAGATGCGGCCCTCGTCCTTGTCGGCGTCGTACGCGGCGAACAGCGGCACCACCACCAGCCCCTGCATCGCCATCGCGAGATTGCCCCTGATCATGGTCGCCAGCCGGTTGGCCTTGCCCTTCACCGACATCGTGCGGCCCTCGAGCTTCTCGTAGTGCTCCAGCTCCACACGGAACAGCCGGGCGAACTCGATGCCGGTGCTGGCCGTGCCCGCGATCCCCATGCACGAATAGTCGTCGGCCCTGAACACCTTCTCCACGTCACGCTGGGAGATGATGTTGCCCGACGTGGCCCGCCGGTCGCCCGCCATGACCACGCCACCGGCGAAGGTCGCGGCCACGATCGTGGTCGCGTGCGGAACCTGGTCGCCGATCGGGGTGGCCAGCACCTCATCCCGCTGCGGCAGCAACTCAGGCGCATACGAGCTGACGAACTCCGTGAACGAGGAACTTCCGTTGTTTCGGAAAAGCTGGTTGACCAAGCCGACGGGCAGATCCCTGTGCGATGCCACGCGACTCCCTCCAAACGTCAGTGTTCCTAGGCCGACCCTACTCATGTTGCGTCGCTGTCTGCACTTCCCACGATCAGCTCACGGCGAACCCACACGATCACTCCCCACCCCGTTCCGTGCCCAGATCGTTTCATTACGGACGCCCGCCGCCATACGCATGTCGAGACGTCCGCACGTCCTGACCCCCACCCCGGCCCGGGACCGCCCGCACCGCCACCCGACATACTTGACACCATGTCCACCAGGGACTGGATTCTCCACGTCGACCTCGACCAGTTCATCGCCGCCGTCGAGCTCCTGCGCCACCCCGAACTACGCGGCAGACCCGTCGTCGTCGGCGGCTCAGGAGACCCCACCCAGCCCCGCACCGTCGCCGCCACCGCCACCTACGAAGCCCGCGAACACGGCGTCCACTCCGGCATGCCGCTCCGCACCGCGCTCAAACGCTGCCCCGACGCGATCTTCCTGCCCAGCGACCCGCCCGCCTACGAGGCAGCCTCCGAGCGCGTCATGGCCGTCCTCCGCGAGTTCCCCGTCCGCGTCGAGATCTGGGGCTGGGACGAAGCCTTCATCGGCGCCACCACCGACGACCCCGAGGCCCTCGCCGCCGACATCCGGCACGCCGTACAGGCCCGCACCCAGCTGTCCTGCTCCATCGGCATCGGCGACAACAAGCACCAGGCCAAACTCGCCTCGGCATTCGCCAAACCCGCCGGGATCCACCGCCTCACCGGCGACAACTGGGCCGAGACCATGAACCACCGGCCCACCGACGCCCTCTGGGGCATCGGCGTCAAGACCGCCAGGAAACTCGCCGCACTCGGCCTCCACACCGTCGCCGAACTCGCCGCCGCCGACCCCGCCCACCTGGCCCGCCACTTCGGCCCCACCAACGGCCCCTGGTACCGCTACCTCGCCCTCGGCAAGGGCGAAGCCGAAGTCGTCACCACACCCTGGATCGCCCGCGGCCACAGCCACGAGACCACCTTCCAGCACGACCTCACCGACAGGACCGCCATCGCCCACCACGTGGCCGCCCTCGCCACCCGGGTCGCCCACGACGCCGCCGAGGCCGGCCGCCACATCGCCCGCGTCTCCGTCAAGGTCCGCTTCACGCCGTTCCTGACCCGCACCCGCCAGTCAAAACTCCCCGCACCCACCACCGACCCGGCCACGATCGAGCGAACGGCCCTCACCATCCTCGACCGCTTCGACCTCAACCGCCCCGTCCGCCTCCTGGGCGTGGCCGTCGACTACACCCTCCCCGACGACGATCAGCCCACCCTCGACACCCTCGAATAGAAATCGGCCCGAAGCTCCTCCTCGGCCCGGATCAATTCCTGAAGCTCTTCCTCGGAAACCTCGATTTCGTCACCGTCCACAACGGTCGCCTCGACATACGAAAGCGCCCGCCGCACCACCCCCGGATCATCCCTGAACTGCCCGATCCCGGAGTTGCACGGAAGGCACAGCGCATATCGCACGTCACCTGTGCGATGACAATGATCCACATGCTCCGGCGGCCGATCCCAGCACACCACGCACAAACCGTGCTGCCCCGAGATCATCCGCTCGACGTCCTCATGCCGCACCTGATAGCGCTGCGTCAGGTGATAAGTCCGCGACGGCGCGACCTCGTCGCTCCTCCGCTGCTCGGGAAGGACCACGAACTCCGGCCAGAGCACCTCGCCGTCCAGATAAAGGGCGGCCAACTCCAGCAGCACCGTGTTGTCGCCGAAGTGACCGAGCCCGTTGTTGCAGTTGAAACAGAGAACGCCCCTGACCTCACCGGTTCGATGGCTGTGGTCGACGAACGTGCCGGGGACGACGCGGCAGATGGCGCAGAGCCCGCCCTGCTGGGCGAGCATGCGCTCGAAGTCGTCCTCGGTGATGCCGTAGCGGCGCTTCAGATGGTAGTTGCGAGCACTGCCATGGTTCTTGATGCGATTTTCCTGCATCACCTCGTTATGGCACGGCTTGCAATAAGCAGTGAGGCCGGATTTCTCGGCACGATTGCGCCCGAACTCCGTTACCGGCTTGATTTCCCGACAGCGCGGGCAGTATTTATTCCCCTCCGGAACCGCAATCGCCTCCCGGACGACCCTGCCCTGCTCGGCCATACGTTTGCGATAACTCTGAGTGGAGCGCCGCCGGAAACAAATTTTGCAATATCGCGCACGCCCGTCTGCCATGCGCTTGTTGAGCCCGAACGCGGCGACTGGCTTGACCTCACCGCAGTCCGGGCATCGCTTCATTCCGTCCGGCGTTCCCACCCGATTTACCCCTTCTAGATGTCCGTTTTCCCCTATTGGCCGCCCTTCTGTACGTAGCTGCGCACGAATTCCTCTGCGTTCTCTTCGAGAACTTCGTCGATTTCGTCCAGAATTGAGTCGACATCGTCCGTGAGCTTCTCCTGGCGCTCCTGAACGTCGGACGTCGCTGTCGCCTCCACCTCCTCGGTCTCGGCCTCGCGCCGACCGGTCTGCTTCTGGCCGCCGGTGTCCTTGGTTGCCATGTCCTACCTCCACTCGGGGGACGTGCCTCTAGGCATATCTTCCCCGAACCGGGCGACATTTCGCGCCGATCGCCCCGCGATCTTGCCGGCTTGACCAGATAGCATGACTATCTAATACTGGACCCACGTCCACGAAGGAGGTTCCGATGTCCCCCGAATCCCTGAGCACGGCAGGTGTGCTCCTCATCACAGTCCCGCTGGTGGCCTTCGGCGGTGTCACGCTGCTGAAGTTCCTCATGCGGAACGTTCCCGGCTACCTGGACAACCCGGTCCGGCGCGGGCTGTGGCGGGCCGGGCACGCCCATGCGGGCGTGCTGGTGCTGTTCTCGCTGGTGGCGATGGTCTATGTGGACCAGGCGAGCCTGCCGGAGGGTTTGAAGGCGCTGACGCGGGTGTTGATCGTGGCGGCGCCGATCCTCATGCCGCTGGGGTTCTTCCTGTCGGTGGTGCGGCCGGGTGACACGAGACCGAACAGGTTGATCTGGTTGACGGTGGCGGGCGGGTCGTGCCTGGCGGTGGGCACGCTGACGCTCGGTGTGGGCCTGCTGTGACGGCCGCCCCTCAGACAAGGGGCGGCCGGTCGCCGGCGTGGCCGTCGGTCGCCGGTGTGGCCGGTCAGTCGCCGCCGGTGAGGGCTGCGACGAGGTCGGCGGCGGTGCGGCAGCGGTCGAAGAGTTCGCCGACGTGGGCCTTGGTGCCGCGCAGCGGCTCCAAGGTGGGGACGCGCTGGAGTGATTCGCGGCCGGGGATGTCGAAGATGACGGAGTCCCAGGAGGCGGCGGCGACGGATTCGCTGTACTGGCGCAGGCAGCGGCCGCGGAAGTAGGCGCGGGTGTCGTTGGGCGGGTGTTCGACGGCGCGCTGGACCTCGTCCTCGGTGACGAGGCGTTGCATGCGCCCGCGGGCGACGAGGCGGTTGTAGAGGCCGCGGTCGGGCCGGATGTCGGAGTATTGGAGGTCGACGAGCTGGAGCCGGGGGTGGGACCAGGCGAGGTTGTCGCGGGTGCGGTAGCCCTCGAGGAGTTCCAGTTTGGCGACCCAGTCGAGTTCGCGGGCGAGTTGCATGGGGTCTTCGGCGAGGCGGGTGAGGACGGACTCCCAGCGGTCGAGGATGTCCTTGTTCATTTCCTCTTGTGCGGTGCCGCGCTCTTCGACGTATTTGCGGGCTTGTTCGAGGTATTCCATCTGGAGCTGGATGGCGGTGAGCTTGCGGCCGTCGCGCATGGGGATCTCGTAGCGGCAGCTGGGGTCGTGGGAGACGGCCCGGAGCGCTTGTACGGGGTTCTCGACGGCGAGGTCGCGGGTGAGGAAGCCGTCCTCGATCATGGCGAGGACGAGGGCGGTGGAGCCCAGCTTCAAATATGTCGAGATTTCCGACATGTTGGCGTCACCGATGATCACGTGCAGCCGCCGGTACTTCTCCGGGTCGGCGTGCGGCTCGTCCCGCGTGTTGATGATGGGCCGCTTGAGCGTGGTCTCCAGGCCCACCTCGACCTCGAAGAAGTCGGCCCGCTGGCTGATCTGGAAGCCCTCGCCGCGGGAGTCCTGGCCGATGCCGACCTTGCCGGCGCCGACGACGACCTGCCGGGAGACGAAGAACGGCGTGAGGTGCCGGACGATGTCGGCGAACGGCGTGGCGCGCCGCATGAGGTAGTTCTCGTGGCAGCCGTAGGAGGCGCCCTTGGCGTCGGTGTTGTTCTTGTAGAGCTGGATCGGCGCGTTGGACGGGATGGCGGAGGCGCGGGTCGCGGCGTCGTACATGACCCGCTCGCCTGCCTTGTCCCAGATGACGGCGGCCCGGGGGTTGGTGCATTCGGGCGCGCTGTACTCGGGGTGGGCGTGGTCGACGTAGAGCCGGGCGCCGTTGGTGAGGATGACGTTGGCCAGGCCGAGATCCTCGTCGGTGAGCTGGGTGGGGTCGGCGACCTCTCTGGCCAGGTCGAATCCGCGCGCGTCGCGGAGCGGATTTTCCTCCTCGAAGTCCCATCGGGCCCTGCGCGCGCGAGCCGCCGAGGCGGCCAGGTAGGCGTTCACGACCTGTGAGGAGGTCACCATCGCGTTGGCGCCTGGCTGGCCGGGTACGGAGATGCCGTACTCGGTCTCGATGCCCATCACCCGACGCACCGTCATGCAACACCCTCTGTTCGTCCGGGTCTGTCTATCCGCCGTTTATATGCCCGAGCCTATGCCCTTCACAGTGCCCCGAGGCCACAGAGTTATGGCACCGACGCCTTTTCAACCTGTACGGCGGGAGTTGTCGCAGTTTGTGTGGGTCTGCGGGGCTTGAGGAGTCGCTGGATGGGCCGTTCGGCAAAGGAGTACACGAGATACGACAGCGCGGCGGCGGTCAGCGCGGTCACGATGGCGGTGGCCCACGGGGGCAGGTGCCCGGTGAGCAGGGGGATGACGGCCACCGCGACGACGCTATGGAACAGGTAAAGCGGGTATGTGATGCCACCGAGCGCGGTGAGCGTTCTGGATGGTTTGAGCCTGATCAGTCCGAGTGCCATGAGCGACATCACCACGAAGATCAACGTGATGGCGATGACCACGCTGACGTCGGTGACGGGCATGTTCTTGAAGCCGGCGGCGTCGACCCGCCGGGCCACGCGGGCGAGCGCGGAGTCGATCGACAGGCCGTATCCGGCGGCGACGTAGAGCCACGGCAGCCAGGAGCCGCCGTGTTTGTGGATGAGGTACAGGGCCATGCCGGCGGCGAAGTAGGGGGCGTAGTCCGGCATGACGATCTCGCGTACGACGTCATCGTCGTACAGCTCGGCCGCGGCGAGCAGCTTGACGCCGAGCGCGGCGGCCAGCCAGACGCCGGTGAAGGTCAGGACGCGCCCGTACGTGACCCCGATGATCACCAGGATGGCCATCAGCAGGTAGAAGCGGAGCTCGGCCCAGAGCGACCAGTAGACGCCGCTGGCATCCGTGACCTTGAACAGCCGCTGGAACATGGTGGCGTTCACCAGGTACTCGCCTGGTGAAAGTTTTGGGTTGAGCGCCTTGGCGCCGGTGAGCCCGTAGACGGCCGCGACGGCGATGAGGCTGAGCCAGTACGCGGGATACAGGCGGACGAGGCGGGAGCGGGCGAACGCGCCGAGACCGCGCCCCCAGACGGTCATGAGGATGACGAACCCGCTGATGATGAAGAACAGCTCGACGCCGAGGATGCCTAAGCCCGCGATGGGCGCCAGGGCGGGGAACAGTTCGGCGGGCCGATCTCCCCACACCGACGCGTACGCCACCAGGTAGTGGAAGGCGAGGACGGCCAGGGCGGCGAGGAACCGCAGGAGGTCGAGCTCGGCCAACCGGCCGTCTCCGCGAGCATGCTTGGGCCGGTTAGGTGCGTGCACGCCCCTTTGACGCCACAACGATCATTTCGGTTCCCGCCGATCGTCACTCTGTTCACTATGGCCACTTCCGTAACATGCCTCGGGCGGGGGCCTGGAGCCTGTTGTGGTGCGGGGCGCGCGATGGCGGCTCACCCGATGCCCGGCCGCCGGAACGCGGCCCAGAGGAGCATGGAGGCGTCGTCGGAAGGAACTCCACCGGACCGACCCACCGGACCCGGTCGGACGTGCGTTCAGGTGGGGTCCTGGGCCGCCACCGGCGATGGTGAAGCCGCTGTGCCCGGCCGGTTCTCCGCACCCCGGACGCGGAGGGCGGGCATGAGAACGGGAGGGCCCGATCGGGCCCTCCCGTCCGTGAGGTTTACAGGTACTGGCCGGTGTTGGCCACGGTGTCGATGGACCGGCCGGCCTCGGTGCCCTGCTTGCCGGAGACCAGCGTGCGGATGTAGACGATCCGCTCGCCCTTCTTGCCGGAGATGCGGGCCCAGTCGTCGGGGTTGGTGGTGTTGGGCAGGTCCTCGTTCTCGGAGAACTCGTCGACGCAGGCCGTGAGCAGGTGCTGCACCCGCAGGCCCTTCTGTCCGCTCTCGAGGAACTGCTTGATGGCCATCTTCTTGCCCCGGTCGACGATGTTCTGGATCATCGCGCCGGAGTTGAAGTCCTTGAAGTAGAGCACTTCCTTGTCGCCGTTGGCGTAGGTCACCTCGAGGAAGCGGTTCTCTTCGCTCTCGGTGTACATGCGCTCGACGACGCTCTGGATCATGCCCTGGATGGTGGACTCGCGGGAGCCGGAGTGCTCGGTCAGGTCGTCCGGGTGCAGCGGGAGGTCGGAGATGAGGTACTTGGAGAAGATGTCCTTCGCCGCCTCGGCGTCCGGCCGCTCGATCTTGATCTTGACGTCCAGGCGGCCGGGCCGCAGGATCGCCGGGTCGATCATGTCCTCGCGGTTGGAGGCGCCGATGACGATGACGTTCTCCAGGCCCTCGACGCCGTCGATCTCCGACAGCAGCTGAGGAACGATGGTGTTCTCCACGTCGGAGGACACTCCGGAGCCTCGGGTGCGGAAGATCGAGTCCATCTCGTCGAAGAACACGATCACCGGGGTGCCCTCTGAGGCCTTCTCGCGGGCCCGCTGGAAGACCAGGCGGATGTGCCGCTCGGTCTCGCCGACGTACTTGTTGAGCAGCTCGGGGCCCTTGATGTTGAGGAAGAAGCTCTTGCCCGACTGGCCGGTCTTCTCCGCGACCTGCTTGGCCAGGGAGTTGGCGACGGCCTTGGCGATGAGCGTCTTTCCGCATCCGGGCGGGCCGTACAGCAGCACGCCCTTGGGAGGCCGGAGCTTGTGCTCGCGGAACAGGTCGGCGTGCAGGTAGGGCAGCTCGATGGCGTCCCTGATCTGCTCGATCTGCCTGCCGAGGCCGCCGATCTCCTCGTAGGAGATGTCGGGGACCTCTTCCAGCACGAGCTCTTCGACTTCGGACTTGGGTATGCGCTCGTAGACGTAGCCGGAGCGGGGTTCGAGCAGGAGCGAGTCGCCGGCCCTGATGGGCTGGCCGAGCAGCGAGTCGGCCAGTCGCACGACGCGCTCTTCGTCGGCGTGCGAGATGACCAGGGCCCGCGTGCCCTCGTCGAGCAGTTCTTTGAGCATCACGATCTCGCCGACCTCTTCGTAGCCGAGAGCCTCGACCACGTTGAGTGCCTCGTTGAGCATGACCTCCTGGCCACGCCGCAGCGAGTCGACGTCGACGGCGGGACTGACGTTCACGCGGAGCTTGCGGCCGCCGGTGAACACCTCGATGGTGCCGTCTTCTCTGGCCTCGAGGAAGGTGCCGAACCCGGACGGCGGCTGCGCCAGCCGGTCGACCTCCTCCTTGAGAGCTACGATCTGGTCCCTGGCCTCCTTGAGTGTGGCCACCAGGCGCTCGTTCTGGCCTGTCACGGCCGCGAGATTCGCCTGTGCCTCATGAAGGCGTTCTTCGAGGACCCTGGCCTGACGGGGTGACTCGGCCAGCTTCCGCCTCAGCGCGGTGATCTCCTCCTGGAGGAAGGAGACCTGTGTTGAAAGATCAGCGACCTCCCGTTCGCGCTGCGCGGCTCGAGCCTCAGCATCATCGCGAGCTGCCACGCCCCGTCACCTCCTTCCCAGTCGAGGGCGACTACTTAGGACCTTACCTATCTCGGGCCCCTCCGTAACCTGGCCGGGCAGTGTTCGTAGAGTGACATTCAGTATTCGGTGATTAATCCTCAATAGTGCGTTTAATACTCCCAGCACATGAACACGGCGATCTGTTCCCGTGTCACGCACCAACGCACCCTCGTGGCCAAATTGTCATAGTTCTTCGGTGGTCCCCTTCGGTCGACGGCGTCTCGGCGGGGGCGTCACTCCGTCCGCCATGCGGCGGGCGGAGACGAGGAACCCCGTGTGGCCGATCATCCGATGATCCGGTCTCACCGCGAGTCCTTCGACATGCCAGTCGCGAACCAGGGTCTCCCACGCATGCGGCTCGGTGAAACACCCGTGATCGCGAATCGTCTCCACCGTCTTGGACATCTGTGTCGTCGTGGCGACATAGCAGCAGATCACGCCACCTGGGGTGAGCGCCTTGGCGGCGGCGTCGACGCACTCCCACGGGGCGAGCATGTCGAGGATCACCCGGTCGACGTCGGCCTCGTCGATGGAGCCCACCAGGTCGCCGACGACCAGGCGCCAGTTGTCGTCCATCGGGTCGCCGTAGAACTTCTCGACGTTCTTGCGCGCCACGTCGGCGAACTCCTGGCGCCGCTCGTACGAGGTGACGTGCCCCTCGGGACCGACGGCGCGCAGCAGGAAGCACGTCAGCGCGCCGGAGCCGACCCCCGCCTCGATCACCCGCGCGCCCGGGAAGACGTCGGCCATGCCGACGATCATCGAGGCGTCCTTCGGGTAGATGACGGCCGCGCCGCGCGGCATCGCGAGGGTGTAGTCCTGCAGCAGATGGCGGAAGGCGAGGTACTGGGTGCCGCCGGAGGAGCGCACGACGGAGCCTTCGGGCTGCCCGATCAGGTCGCTGTGGGGGATGGCGCCCTTGTGGGTGTGGAAGACGCCGTCCTCTTTGAGCGTGATCGTGTGGCGCTTGTTCTTGGGGTCGGTGAGCTGCACCTGATCCCCCGCCCGGAAAGGCCCATGCCTGCGGAAACCCATGGCCGCAAGGTTATAGGGCTTTCGACGGGCTCCGGACGCGCGGTATCTATGGGGAATGCTCCCGCGCGATGTCATCTCGACCGGTTCCCTGATCCTGCGGCCGCCCGTGGACGGCGACGCCGAGGCCATCGCCAAGTCGTGTGACGACCCGGTCACGGCCCATTTCTTCCCGTTGTTCCCGTCGCCGTACGAGGTGAAGGACGCGCGCGAGCACCTGGCGAGGGTGGCGGCGACGTGGGAGGCCGGCGGCGCCGACTACGCGATCACCGAGAACGGGCAGTACGCCGGCTCCGTCGCGATCCGGCCGCCGGATCAGTGGGGGACGGCCGCGATCGGCTACGTGGTGGCGCCGTGGGCGCGGGGCAGGAACGTGGCCACGACGGCCGCCAGGGCGCTCACCGACTGGGCGTTCGACCACGGGGTGCGCCGGGTCGAGCTGGAGGCCGCGCTGGAGAACGTGGCGAGCCTGCGCGTGGCGTACAAGGCGGGTTTCCTGGAGGAGGGCCGCAGGCGCGACGCCAAGCGGCTGCGCGACGGCCGGTACACCGACATGGTGACGTTCGCGCGGCTGGCCGGCGACGCGGTGCCGCCGGCGGAGCCGTACCTGCCGTTCTTCGAGGGCGGGCAGCTGAGCGACGGCGTGGTGCGGCTGACGCCGCTGGAGGTGGCCGACGCCGCCGACTACCACCGGATGATGACCGACCCGACGGTGGCGGCCTACTCGATGAGCCCGGCGGGCACGCCGGAGGACGACGAGCGGCGCTGCCGCCACACCGGCTACTGGTGGGTGTCGGGGCAGCGGGTCGAGCTGGCGATCAGGGACGCGGCGTCGGGGGCGTTCGCTGGGCACGTGCAGCTGACGCAGGTGGTGCCCGCGCTGGGGCAGGCGATGATCGGCTATTCGCTGGTGCCGGAGTTCCGCAAGAAGGGGTACATGACGCGGGCGGTGACGCTGCTGGTGGACTGGGCGTTCGCGAACACCGCGCTGCACCGGATCGTGGCCGGCACCGAGACGGGCAACGCGGCCTCGCACGCGGTGCTGGAGCGGGCCGGGTTCAGCCGGGAGGGCGTGCACCGGGAGCTGTTCGCCAAGCCGGACGGCAGGCGCGTGGACGACGTGGCGTGGTCGCGGCTGCGCCCGGCGTGACGGCTGCGCCCGGCGTGACTGGTGCGCCCGGCATGACGGCTGCGTCAGGTGTGACGGCTCCGTGGGGGTCCGGTTGGGGTGCGGTTGCCGCGGCGGGAGCCTGGGGCGGTTGTAGGTAAAAATCCCGATTTCCAGTTGAGGGGTAGTCAAGCGCCGCGTCCGGAGTGATAGTCAGGGCCTGAGAACATCGCGCGGTCGGCCGCGCGATCTCATCCCCTCCCCGGAGGGCACACCGCGATGCCAAACAACCATGTCGATGTCGCCATGGGCGAGCTCATCGCCTCGCTCTCCCGGCTGGAGGCCGCCTGCCTGGTCGCCCGGCTGGCGAGGGCCGCCGCCGCCGTCACGGGCGCCGCCTACGCGGGGTTCGTGGGCGTGGACGCGCTGAGGCGGGAGGCGAGCGCGATCCACGTGCACGCGCCCCCGGACGATCCGCTGGGCGTGCGCCGGTGGCTGGAGGAGTCGGGGGTGCTCAAGGAGCTCGCGACGTCCGCTGCCACGGTACGGCTGGCGCGGGACGTGACGGTGGGCGAGCCCGGGTTCCTGGCCGCCGAGGTGCCGCTGGCGACGCGCGACCACGCGTTCGTGTGGGTCGCCGGGCGCGGGTTCGGCGATGGGGACGAGCACCTGCTGGGCCGCTTCGCCACGGCGTCCGGGCGGGCGCTGGAGGCGGCCAGCGGGCTGGAGGCGGCGGCGCGGCTCCTGCGGGGCGTCCAGGCGTTCCGAGCCGCGTAGGCGAACCCAGGCATTCCGGGCCGCGTAGGCGGAGCTTCCAGGCCGGTCGGCGCATCTTCCAGAGGCCGTGCGGCAGACCCCTGAGGGGCCACGTGAGCGAACGCGTCGGGGGCCGTGCGACGGATCCGTCGAGGGCCACGTGAGGCGGGCGTCTCGGGGGCCGCGTGGGCGGATCTGTCGGGGCCCACGTGGAGCGGACCTATCGGGGGCGGCGTGGGCGGATGTGCCGGGCTGCCCGGGCGGATCCTTTGAGGGCCCGGGCGGCTAATGTGGCGGGTCGTGAGGGTTCTGATCGTGGGCGGGAGCGGATATCTGGGGCGCGAGCTCGTACGGCTCCGCGTGGCCGCCGGAGACGACGTCGGCGCCACCTTCCTGACCGCCCGGCCCGCGGGCCCGTCGCCCGTCCGGTGGCTGCCGCTGGACGTGCGTTCGCGCGAGGCCGTGGCGGCGACCGTGGAGGAGTTCCGGCCGGAAGTCGTGATCAACGCGTCGTACCGGAAGGCCGACTGGGCGAGCACCGCGGACGGCCCCGCGCACCTCGCCCTGGCGGTGTCGCGGATCGGCGGACGGATGGTGCACGTCTCGAGCGACGCCGTGTTCTCGGGCGCCGCCCCGCGGTACGACGAGACGTGCGCGCCCGATCCGGTCAACCCGTACGGGGCGGCCAAGGCGGCGGCCGAGACGGCGGTGCGCGCCATCCTGCCGGACGCGGCGATCGTCAGGACGTCGCTGATCATCGGGGACGGTGACTCGGTGCACGAGACGCTGACGCGTTCGCTCGCGACCGGGCAGGGCCAGGGGGTGCTGTTCACCGACGACGTGAGGTGCCCCGTCCACGTCGGCGACCTGGCGGCGGCGCTCGCGGAGGTGGCGGCGCGCGGGCTGACGGGGGTGCTGCACGCCGCCGGCGGCGACGACATGAGCCGGTACGAGCTGGGCCGGCTCATCGCGCTGCGGGACGGCCTGGACGCGACCCGGCTGCCGGCCGGTCGCCGCGCCACGTCGGGGGTTCCCGGGCCGCTAGAGGTGCGGCTGGACTGCGCGGCCACCCGGCGGCGGCTGCGGACCCGGCTGCGCGGAGCGCGCGAGTTCCTGGCGGGATGAGCTCAGGGGAGATTCACGGCACCTGGTGAGCGCCACCGCGAAGCGCCCAGGATCCGGCGAACGCCAGGACCTCCTACCGGGCACCCACCGGCGCGCAGGGTTTCGGGCGCGCCAGTGCGGCCATGGCGACCGGATGAGCCGGTCCCCCGTTCGAGGCGCTGGGGTGGCGCGGCACGGGAGGGAACGCCCGCGTGCCCGGCCATCGGGAACGCGGGCGGTGCCGTGCTTGCCGCAGTGTCCCTCCAAGCGGCGCCGCCATGCTCGCCCGGTGCGCCTTTAAGCGGCGCTGCCGTGCCAGCCCGGTGTGCCTCCAAGCGGCGCTGCCGTGCTACCCCCGGTGTGCCTCGAAGCGGAGGGTGCGGGAGACGCCCACCCGGACCGTGGTGCCCGGCGCGATGGTGACCGGCTCGTTCGGCGGGATGTCGTAGAAGTTGGGGTCGCCCGGCGGCTGGATCTGGGTGCCGTTGACCGAGCCGAGGTCGACCAGGTTGACGTCCCACCCGTCCAGCGCCACCCGCAGGTGGCGGCGCGAGACGGACCCGTCGGGGCTGGTCACCTTGGCGGGCCTGGCAGTGCCGCCGGCCACCTCGGGTGCCCGCTCGGGGTCGCGGCCCAGGAGGTAGTCGCTCTCCAGGGGCAGCGCCGTGCCGTCGTCGAGGATGAGGACCCCGAGGGACGGGCGCGGCCCCTTGTAGGGGACGAGGGTGCGCTGGACCAGCGCGATGCCGCACACGGCGCAGTAGGGCGAGCGGGGGTCGTTGAAGTGGTCGTTCTTGCAGTCGACGCCGTAGACCAGGGGGCGGTCGCCGTGGTCCTGCTGCTGCTCCTGCTGCGGCTGGCCGCCCGGGTGGTCGAAGTGGTCGGGCGGGCCGAGCACGGGTGGCGCGGGCTGGTCGAAGTGGTCGGGCGGCCCGAGGGTGGGTGCCGGCTGGTCGGGGGCCGAGCCGCCGGCGGGCGGCTCGTCGTAGGAGGGGAACTGCTGCTGCGGCTCGGGCCCCTGGGGCTGGTCCTGCGGCGGCGGGAAGAAGGGCGACGGCTGGTCCTGGGGCGGGCCGTAGGGCTGGTCCTGCGCGGGGCCGTACGGCTGGTCCTGCGGCGGACCGTAAGGGGAAGGGTCCTGCGGCGGGCCGTAGGGGGATGGGTCCTGGGGCGGACCGTAGGGCTGGTCCTGCGGCGGACCGTAGGGAGAGGGGTCCTGGGGCTGGCCGTACGGCTGGTCGTGCGGCGGGCCGTAGGGAGAGGGGTCCGCGGGCGCGGGCTGCGGGCCCGAGGGCGCCCCGTGCGCGACCGCCGGCTGGTCGGCCAGCGGGTAGGGCGGCCTCTCGACCGGCGCGGGCGGCTGGATCAGATCGGACTCGATGTGGATGCCGGTGGCGGGCAGCTCGCTGGTCAGCGGCCGGGACGGCGCGGGCTCGGCGGGCCGGTCGGTGAAGTCGCCCACGAGGCCACCGCCGTGCACGACGCCGCCGTCGAGGCGGACCGCGGGGTGCGGGCTGCCGGCGCCGGGCAGGCTCAGCTCGACCCGTTCGACGGGGCCGGTGACGAGGCGGTCGGCCCAGGTCAGCGAGTCGCTGCCGGCCAGCCGCGTCTCGCCGCCCGTGGTGGCGATCGTGGCCGCGGCCGAGCCGCTGACCAGGACGGCCACTCCCCCGCCCACGGGGCCGGCGACCGCGCAGGTCGCCGGGTCGCCCGCCATGTTGGCCGCCAGCACCTGAGCGGCGCGGCGGGCCAGCGCCCTGCCGTCGCCGCCGGAGGCTGCGGTCTCGCGCAGCGCCGTGAGCAGGTCGTCGGCGGCGGCCTCGCCGGCGTCGCACACCAGCAGCAGCCCGCCGGCGTAGGCGACCAGCCCGTTCCCGGGAAGCGGGCGCACCACTCCGAAGCCTTGGCCGGTCATGCGTCCTCCCTCATGACGACCGTGCTGCGCTGCTCATCGGTGCCCTCGCTGCGCTCGGTCACTCGTCTCTCCTCCCCGGAAGCCGGCGATGTTACGGCACCCGCACTGCCGTGCTGGCCACCAGCCATACGCATACCCAGGCGGCGAGGCCGTGTCGCGGCCGCGTCGTCTCGATTCGGTGAACCGGTGGACCGCAACAAACCCCTCAACTGTGCAAGTTTGGCCAAACAGCACACTATCGGCCAGTCGTCCCATCGCAGAAATCGCCGGAGCCTGGCGCCGGGTCACGCGAAACTGCTGGGCACGACCCTAGCCGGGGGCCGCCGCTTAAACGAGTGGGACAAATCAGACGCCGCTGAACACGCGGTTCACATCGGCCGTGGACAGGACGCCGTAGATCTCGCCGGAGCCGTCCACCAGGAGGTATTCGCTGCCGGGGGCCTCGCGCATGGCGTCGATGAGCGTCTCGCCGGTCAGGTCGGCCGGGAGCACCATGGAGGGCTCCAGGGACTTGGCGACGGAGCCGATGTTCACCCAGGGGCGGCGGTGCTCGGGGGTGGCCTGGACGGCGGCCTCGTGGGCGATGGCCAGGGGTTTGCCGTCGTGGCCGACCACGACGATGGCGCCGGCGCCGCGCTCGGCGGCCTGCCGCAGCGCCTCGGACAGCGGCGTCTCGGGGGTCACCGGGACCGCCCTGCGGGCCAGGGCGCGCGCGTTGACCTTCGGGATGCGCTCGCGGATCCTGGCCACGCGCAGCGACTGCGAGGCGCCGAACCAGATGAAGGCGGCCAGCACGAGCGGCCAGATCAGGTCCTCGGTCATGATCCCCCGGCCGCCGCTCACCGCCGTCACGACGGGAACCGCCACGAGCAGGACGGCCAGCACGCGCCCGCCCCAGGCGGCGACCACGGTGCCGGAGCCGGGGCTCTTGGTGAGCTTCCACACCCCGGCGCGCAGCATGCGCCCGCCGTCCAGGGGCAGCCCCGGCAGCAGGTTGAACACGCCGACGATGAGGTTGGAGACCCACAGCTGCCAGACGAGCATCTCGGCGATGCCGCCGCCGTTGATCAGGTAGACGTCGGCGGCCAGGCCGAGCCCGGCCAGGGCGAGCGAGAGCGCCGGGCCCACGGCCGCGATCAGGAACTCCTTGATCGGCGTGGGCGGCTCGCGCTCGATCTCGGATACGCCGCCGAGCAGGTAGAGGGTGATCCGGCGCACCGGCAGGCCGTACCATTTGGCGAGCACGCTGTGGGCCAGCTCGTGCAGCAGCACCGACACGTAGAGGAGCACCGCGAAGACCAGCGCCACCCCGTAGGACGCGCCGCTCCCGAGACCTGGCAGCATGCTCTGGAAACGCGGGCCGAACACCACGGTGATGAACACCGCGACGATGAACCAGGTCCACGAGACGTACACCGGAATGCCGAACGGCTTCCCCATGCGAATCCCGGAGAATTCCTGCCGCGGGCTCTGCTCGCTCACCGCACTCCTCGAACGTCCATTACGTGCTGTTGCTGCCTTGATGCTACGCGCCGGATCGAGCGATCATGGTTTCGCGGCCGCTATTCTGTCGTGGTCTTGACCTAGAGTGCGGTGCATGACGTTGACCGAACCGGTGATCATCGGAGCTCTCTCCCCGTCCCGGGCGGGCGATTTCATGACATGTCCGCTGCTCTACCGCTTCCGGGTGATCGACCAGCTCCCCGAGAAGCCGTCGCAGGCGGCGGTGCGTGGCACGGTGGTGCACGCGGTCCTGGAGCGCCTCTACGACCTGCCGGCCCAGCGGCGCTCGGTCCAGGCGGCGCTGGAGCTGTTAGAGCCGCAGTGGCAGCGCCTGCTGGGCGAGGACCCTCAATACGCGGGGATGTTCGCCGACGAGGCCGAGCAGGCCGAGTGGCTGGGGCAGGCGCGCGGCATGCTGGAGCGCTACTTCACGCTGGAGGACCCGACGCGGCTGGAGCCCGCCGAGCGCGAGCTCTACGTCGAGGCGGTGCTCGACGGGGGGCTGATGCTGCGCGGCTACGTCGACCGCCTCGACGTAGCGCCGACCGGCGAGGTCCGGGTGGTCGACTACAAGACGGGCAGCGCGCCGGGGCCTGACTTCGAGGCCAAGGCGCTGTTCCAGATGAAGTTCTACGCGCTGGTGCTGTGGCGGCTGCGAGGGAGCGTGCCGCGGCTGCTGCAGCTCGTCTATCTGGGCGGGCAGGGCGAGGTGCTGCGGTACGCGCCGGACGAGGCCGACCTGCTGGCCACCGAGCGCAAGGTGACGGCGTTGTGGGCGGCGATCCAGCGGGCGCTGGAGTCGGGCGAGTGGCGGGCGCGCCGGAGCCGGCTGTGCGACTGGTGCGACCACCGGGCGCTGTGCCCGGAGTTCGGCGGCACCCCGCCCCCGGTCCCGGACCG
Organism: Nonomuraea phyllanthi; assembly: GCF_006334985.2. GTDB lineage: Bacteria > Actinomycetota > Actinomycetes > Streptosporangiales > Streptosporangiaceae > Nonomuraea > Nonomuraea phyllanthi. Next base: position 249,341 of record NZ_VDLX02000004.1, on the reverse strand, counting down.
GCGCCCCGGCGACACGGTGCGCGGCCACCGACGCGCGGCCACCGACGAGCTGTAACGCCCGACGGTGGGCGCGTAGGCCTGGTAATCCTCCCGAGGGAGGAGGTTACGGGCTTTCACCTGGGCCTACAGTGAAGCGGTGCGCATAGACCGGACCACCTTCCACGACACGGTGCTCGCCGGGGTGGTGGCCGCCGCGTCGGTGGCGCTGTTCGCGTTCTACGCCCCCGAGCGGCTGCAGTCGCAGGGGCTGCCGGTGGACGGCATGCGGGCGCCCGACCCCCTGAGCGGGGTCCTGGTGGTGCTGGCGTGCGCGCCGATCGCGGTGCGCAGGCGGTGGCCGATGTGGGGCATGTGCGCGGTCCTGGTCCCCGAGACGCTGCTGACGGCGCTCGGCTACGGGGCGGGCATGTCGGGGCCGGCCGGGCTGGTGCTGCTCTACTCGGTGGCGTCCTGCCGCGGGCTGGCGGTGGCGCTCGCGGGGCTGCTGATCTCGCTGGTGGCGTACGTACTGGGCGCCCTGGCGGGCGCCGGCAGGGCGGGGAGCTGGAGCGAGCACGTCGTGCTGGCCGTGGTATTGGTGGCGGTGTGGGGCGCGGGCCGGAGCCTGCGGCTGCGCCGGGCGTACCTGGACGAGCTCAAGGACCGGGCGGCGCGCCTGGAGCGGGCGCGCGCCGCCGACACGAGGGCGGCCAGGGCCGAGGAGCGCTCCCGGATCGCCCGCGAGCTGCACGACGTGGTGGCCCACCACGTGAGCGTGATGACGGTGCAGGCGGCGGCGGCGCGGCGGGTGCTGGGCTCGGATCCCGACCTGGCGCGCGAGGCGCTGTCGGCGATCGAGCACACGGGCCGGATGGCGATGACGGAGATGCGGAACATCGTCGGCGTGCTGCGTACCGACGCCCGGGCCGAGCTGGGCCCGCAGCCCGGCCTGCGGGACCTGCCCGCGCTGGTGGAGCAGATGCGCGAGGCGGGGCTGCCGGCCCGGCTGGTCGTGGAGGGCGTGCCGCTGCAGCTGCCGCCGGGGGTCGACCTGGCCGCCTACCGGCTGGCGCAGGAGGGGCTGACCAACAGCCTGCGGCACGCGGGCGCCGGGGCCGAGGCGGTGGTGACGGTCCGCCACAGCCCGGACGAGCTGGACGTACGGGTCGCGGACGACGGGCAGGGCACGGCCGGGCGGTCCTCGCGGCCGGGCCACGGTCTGGTGGGCATTCGCGAACGGGTCGCGCTCTATGGTGGAATCCTGAGCATCGGTCCGCTACCGGGGGGCGGTTTCGAGGTGCGGGCGAGGTTCCCGTTGAAGGACGGTCAATGACGATCAGAGTGCTGCTGGTGGACGACCAGCCGCTGCTGCGTACGGGATTCCGCCTGATTCTGGAGGCCGAGTCCGACATCACGGTGGTGGGCCAGGCCGGCGACGGCAAGGACGCCATGGAGCAGACGCGGGTGCTGCTGCCCGACGTGGTGCTGATGGACATCCGCATGCCGGGCGTCGACGGCATCGAGGCGACCCGCCGGATCGTGCGGGAGGCGGCGCCGTCGGCGCACGTGCCGAAGGTGCTGGTGCTGACGACGTTCGACCTGGACGAGTACATCGTGGAGGCGCTGCGCTCGGGCGCGTCGGGGTTCCTGCTGAAGGACGTGCCGCCGGACGAGCTGGTGCAGGCGATCCGGGTGGTGGCGGCCGGCGACGCGATCGTGGCGCCGAGCGTGACGCGGCGGCTGCTCGACCGGTTCGCGACGCGGCTGCCGTCGGCGTACGAGCAGCCGGCTCCCGCGCGGCTCGACCGGCTGACCGAGCGGGAGCTGGAGGTGCTGCGGCTGATCGCGAAGGGCATGTCCAACGCGGAGATCGCGGCCAAGCTCGTGGTGAGCGAGACGACGGTCAAGACGCACGTCGGCAACGTGCTGACCAAGCTGGGGCTGCGTGACCGCGTGCAGGCCGTGGTGCTGGCCTACGAGACCGGGCTGATCACCCCCGGCACCTACTCCTGAGCCCTGCTCCTGAGCCCTGCTCCTGAGCCCTACTCCTGAGCAGGGACGGCGGGCGCGGCCTTGGCGGGCTCCGGGGCGTTCTCGGGGAAGTGGCAGGCGACGCGGTGCCCGCCGGCCAGCTCCTCCAGCGGCGGCTCGACCTTCTTGCAGATGTCCTGCGCCTTCCAGCAGCGGGTGTGGAAGCGGCACGCGGGCGGCGGGTTGAGCGGGCTGGGCACGTCGCCGGTCAGCCGGATGCGCTCGCGTCCGCGGCCCGCCCTGGGGTCGGGCACGGGCACGGCCGACAGCAGGGCGTTGGTGTACGGGTGCATCGGCGAGCTGTAGAGCTGCTTGCGGTCGGCGATCTCCACGATCTTGCCGAGGTACATGACGGCCACCCGGTCGCTGATGTGGCGCACCACCGACAGGTCGTGGGCGATCACGACGTAGGTGAGGTCCAGCTCCTTCTGCAGGTCTTCGAGGAGGTTGACGACCTGGGCCTGGATGGACACGTCGAGCGCGGAGACCGGCTCGTCGGCGATGATCAGCTTGGGCTTGAGCGCGAGGGTGCGGGCGATGCCGATGCGCTGGCGCTGGCCGCCGGAGAACTCGTGCGGGTAGCGGTTGTAGTGCTCGGGGTTGAGGCCCACGCGCTCCAGGATGTCCTGGACGGCCTTCTTGACGCCGTGCTCGGTCTGCACGCCCTGGATGCGGAACGGGGCGCCGACGATGGCGCCGACGGTGTGGCGGGGGTTGAGCGACGAGTACGGGTCCTGGAAGATCATCTGCATGTCGCGGCGGAGCGGGCGCAGGTGGCCCTGCGACATGTGCGAGATGTCCTGGCCCTCGAAGAAGACCTTGCCGGCGGTGGGTTCGAGCAGCCGGGTGACCAGCCGCCCGGTCGTCGACTTGCCGCAGCCCGACTCGCCCACGAGGCCGAGCGTCTCGCCCTTGTAGACCTCGAAGCTGATCCCGTCGACCGCCTTGACGGCGCCGACCTGCCTTTTGAACAGGCCCTTGGTCACGGGGAAGTGCTTCTCCATGTTGTGCACGGAAAGAAGCGGCTCGTTCTCGGTCACTGGGTCTCCAGCACTGGCTTGATCTCGTTCTCCCACAGGTCCCGCCGCTCGGTCCTGTCCATGTGACAGCGCACGAGGTGGCCGCCCTCGGTCTCGGCGAGGAGCGGCGCCTCGGTCTCGGCCCTGCCGCCGGTGCGCTCGGCGTACGGGCAGCGGGGCGAGAAGGCGCACCCCGGCGGCACGTTGATCAGCGACGGCGGGGAGCCCTTGATCGGCATCAGCCGTTCGGTGGGCTCGCGGTCGAGCCGCGGCATGGATCCGAGCAGGCCCCACGTGTAGGGGTGCTCGGGGCGGTAGAAGATGTCGTCGGCGGAGCCGTACTCGACGCACTTGCCGGCGTACATGACGAGGATGTCGTCGGACAGCTCGGCCACCACGCCCAGGTCGTGGGTGATGACGATGAGCGCGGAGTCGAACTCGCGTTGCAGGTCGCGCATGAGGTCGAGGATCTGGGCCTGCACGGTCACGTCGAGCGCGGTGGTCGGCTCGTCGGCGATGAGCAGCTCGGGGTCGCACGAGAGAGCCATGGCGATCATGGCGCGCTGGCGCATGCCGCCGGAGAACTCGTGCGGGTAGCTGTCGACGCGCCTGCCCGGCTCGGGGATCCCGACGCGGCCGAGCATGTCGACGGCGTGCTTGCGGGCCACCTGCTTGGTGACGTCGTTGTGGATGCGGTAGGCCTCGATGATCTGGTGGCCGACCGTGTAGTAGGGGTGCATGGACGACAGCGGATCCTGGAAGATCATCGCCATTTTCTTGCCGCGCAGCCCGCGCACGTGCTCGGCGCTGGCGCCGATGAGCTCCTCGCCGTCGAGCCAGATCTCGCCGGAGATCTTCGCGGGGCCGCCCTTGTGCAGGCCGAGCACGCCGAGGCTGGTCACGCTCTTGCCGGAGCCCGACTCCCCCACGATGCCGAGGGTCTTGCCGCGCTCGACGCCGAACGACAGCCCGTCGACGGACTTGACCAGACCGTCGTCGGTCGGGAAATGGATCTTCAGGTCCTTGACGTCCAGGAAGCTCACGACAACCTCACCCTCGGGTCGACCACGGCGTACAGCAGGTCGACGATCAGGCTCGCCACCACCACGAAGCCGGCGGCGATCAGCACCACGCCCATCACCTGCGGCAGGTCCTGGTTCCTGATCGCCAGGATGGCGAACTGGCCGAGCCCGGGCAGAGTATAGGTGGTCTCGGTGAGGACGGCGCCACCGACGAGCAGCCCGAAGTCGATGCCGAAGAGGGTCAGGATCGGCGTCAGCGCGGCCCGCAGGCCGTGCTTGACCACGACCTGCCGCTCGCGCAGGCCCTTGGCCCTGGCAGTGCGGATGTAGTCCTCGCCCATCGTCTCGAGCATCCCGGCGCGGGTGAGCCGGGCGTAGCCGGCGGCGAACAGGAACGCCAGGGTGATCCATGGGAGCAGCAGGTTGTAGGCCCACTGCAGGGGGTTGACCGCGAGGTCCGTCCAGGCGCCGCCCGGCGGCGTCCAGCCCAGGCCGTAGCTGAAGACGACCAGGGAGATCATGCCGGTGAAGAAGATGGGCAGGGACACGCCGGCCAGCGCGGTGCCCATCGAGAGCCGGTCGAAGAAGCTGCCTCTGCGCAGCGCGGAGATCACGCCCACGCTGACGCCGGCCAGCACCCAGATGACGGCGGCGCCGATGGCCAGGGAGAAGGTCACCGGCATCCGGTCCACCAGGTCCGGCCAGACGGGCTGGCCGCTGATGAAGGAGTAGCCGAAGCAGGGCGCGGGGCACTGCTCGACGCCGGCGCCGTAGTCGTACTGGGCGCCGGCGAACAGGCCCTTGACGAACCGGCCGTACTGGACGACCACCGGATCGTTGAAGCCCAGCCGCTCGGCCACCAGGTGGACCGTCTCCGGGGTCGCCGCCCGCCCGACGTAGCGGGCGGCCATCGCCTCCGGCGTGGCGCCGGCCCACTGGGGGACGACGAAGAAGATGCCGAACGTGACCATGCTGATGACGATCAGCATGGCGAACGCCCCGACGACACGTCTGATGATGTATGTGAGCACCGCTACCGGCCGAGTGGCCTGCCCGGTCGCCGGGCAGGCCACTCCTGCCTTCACCTGCCTTCGCTAGATCCCCGAACCTCGCAGCCTGGCGTCATGTCACTCGACGCCGAGCAGGATGTAGTCGTACATGGACTGGCCCTCGTTGTAGGCGATGTTCGTCAGGCCCTTGCCGCGCAGGAGCAGCGACTTGGCCCACACGACCGGAAGGATGGAGGCGTCCTCCATGACCTTCTTGTCGACCTCGACCCAGAGCTTGGCGCGGGCCGTGGCGTCGAGTTCGGCCGACGCCTGGTCGATCAGCTTGTCCACCTCGTCGTTCTTGACGCTGAGGTTGTAGTTGCCGGCGGGGCGGATGGTCCGGCTGTCGACGATGGCCTGCAGGAAGCCGTAGCCGTCGGGCCAGTCAGAGCCCCAGCCGTGCGCGGCCAGGCCGATGTTGTGCGACTTGACGTAGTCGACGTTGCCGGCGTAGTCGGAGAAGTAGCTGGAGCTCGGGAAGCCCTTGAGGGTGAGCTTGATGCCGGCCTTGGACAGGGCCTGCTGCATCGCCTCGGCCAGCGCCTTCTCGCGCGGGCGGTCGGAGCGGTAGGTCATGGTCGTCTCGAAGCCGTTGGGCTGGCCGCACGCCGTCAGGGCTTCCTTGGCCTTGTTCACGTCGCCCTTGCTCTCGGGCGTCGCGTACAGGTCGAACTTCTCCTGGCCGACGATGGGCGGCGGCAGGACGTTCGTGGCGAGGTCGCCGCCGGCGACGGGGCCGCCGAAGGCGGTCTGGTTGGCCACCCGGTCCGCGGCCCACATGACGGCCTTGCGGCAGTTGATGTTGTCCAGCGGCTTGTTGTACGGGATGACCGAGGCGTACCAGAGCCTGGGGATCGTCGGGTTGTCCGCACGGGCCTTCAGCGCGGGGTCGGGCAGGACCTTGCCGAGCGCGGCGGGCTGCAGGCCGGTGCCCTGGATGTCGAGATGGAGGTCACCGGCGATGATCTGGTTGTCCAGGTCGTCGGCGTTGACGTTGACCTGGACCTCGATGCGGTCGGGCAGCGCGGGACGCAGCGGGTCGGTCGAGGCGTCCCACTGGTCGTTGCGGACCAGGGTGAAGCCCTTGCCGATCTCGTTCTTCTCGAACTTGTACGGCCCCGACGAGATGACGTGCTCCTTGTACTTCGCGCCGGTGTCCTTGTCCTTCGGCACGGGAGCGCTCATCGGCATCTGGACGACGTAGTCCATGGAGGCGAACGGCTTCTTCAGGTGGAAGACGACCGTCGTGTCGTCGGTCGCCTCGACGGCCGACTTGTAGTCCACGTCGGGGGTCTTGTAGACGCCCTTGAAGTCCTTCGGCCAGTCGAGCAGCTCGTTGAGGTAGGAGGGGCCGTGCGGGAAGGTCTCCTTGTCGAACGACCGGGCCACCGCGTACGCCACGTCCTTGGCGGTGATCGGCGTGCCGTCCTCGAACTTCAGCCCGCTCTTGAGCTTGTACGTCCAGGTCTTGCCGCCGTCGCTCGCCTCGCCCAGCGCTTCGGCCAGGTCGGGGACGACGGTGTTGCCGTCGGGGCCGGGGCCCGGCTTGTACGTCGTCAGCGTCCGCCAGTAGAAGCGGCCGAAGTTGAACGAGTAGCCGTAGTAGGTGTCGCCCGGGTCGAGGCTGTCCCAGTCCGAGTAGTTGGCGGCCTTGAGGGTGCCGCCCTTCTTCGTGGACGGGTTGAACACCTGGGTGAGTGCGGCGTTGAACGCGGGTTGCGCGCCGTCGCCGGACGCCGACTGGGCGGGCTGCTGTGTGCTCCCGCCTCCGCCACCGCAGGCGGAGAGCACCAGGGCAAGCGCCGCTGTCGCGGCCCCTGCCAGTGCGGTTTTCCTTCTCATTTACTAACCCCTTGATTAGTGAGATGGGGGATGGAGCGTTGACGAAGATCAGTGCGCCCGCGGGTCGAAGGCGTCGCGCAACCCGTCGCCGAACAGGTTGAACGCCAGGACGGTGATGAAGATCGCCAGACCGGGGAAGAGCACGAAGTGCGGAAGCGTGTAGAAGCGCACCGCCTCCGAGAGCATGCCGCCCCAGGTGGGAGTCGGAGGGTTGATGCCGACGCCCAGGAAGGAGAGCGCGGCCTCGAACAGGATGTTGGTCGGGATGAGCAGCGTCGCGTACACCAGGATGGGCGCCATCAGGTTGGGCAGCACCTCGCGGAACAGGATGTAGCCGTTGCGCGCTCCGAGGCTCCTGGCGGCGTCGACGAACTCCCGCTCGCGCAGCGACAGGGTCTGGCCGCGCACGATACGGCCGATGCTGGGCCAGCTGAAGAACCCGATGATGAAGATCAGCATGGCGATCCGCAGGCCGTTGCCCTCCAGGCCGAACCCGTGGTCGGGGATGACGCCCGCCAGCGCGATCGCGAAGACCAGCAGCGGGAAGGCGAGGAAGACGTCCATGAGCCGGCCGATCACCTGGTCGACCCAGCCGCCGAAGTAGCCGGCGATGACGCCGAGCGTGGTGCCGATGACGACCGACACGAGGGTGGCCAGGAAGCCGATCAGCAACGAGACCCACGCGCCCGCCACGATGCGGCTGAAGATGTCGCGGCCGTTGATCGGCTCGACGCCGAGCAGGTACTCGCTGCCCACCCCGCCGAAGGCGCCCTTGGGCAGCAAGGTGTTGGGGTCGATCGCGTCCTGGTGGAACTCCAGCGGCGGGTGCCCGAACGCCGAGATGATCGGCGAGGAGAAGATCGACACGAGAATGAGCAGGACGACGACGGCGCCGCCCGTGAGCGCGACCTTGTCGCGCCTGAGCCGCATCCAGGCGATCCGGGTGAGGGATCGTCCCTGGATGGCCTTGCCCGCTCCCGCGAGCACCGACTCCGGATGCGCTTCTGACGCGGAGCCGGAAACGTCTAGCGGCGCGGTCATGCCTCACTGCCCCCTGGTAACGGACGACGCTGTCTGTTGACTGACTTTAGACCGCGAGTCGCGACCTCAGGAGGCAGAATCTATGGCCTGAGCTGCGCTGACCAGTCCCCCGGGCAGCTATGTGGCTAATCTGTGATTGATGCGAAACTCATTCGTATCGATCTTGAGGGGTATGTCTTGGGGACGTTCCGGTTACGTCTCGGAACTGTGACGTAACGCCGGTTCAGCTGATGCCACGGCGCTTGAGCAGCTCCTCGATGTCGGAAAAGTCGTCTTCGCCCTTGCTCGATTTGGGTGCGACGGCAGGGGCGGGACGCCCAGCCGAAACGCCCGTTTTGTTCGCTGAAGGCTGAACCGGCTTCTCCCCTTGAGCGTCGCCCGCCGGCTTCTTCCCGCTTCCCGCCAGGCGCAGCTTTCTCCCCCGCATCACGCCCGACACCACGAACAACACCGCCGACAGCCCCGCGACGGCCACCCCGGCCCACACGAGCGGGTTGAGCACCAGGCCGGCCACGAAGCCCACGGCGGTGGTGCCGATGGTCCACAGCGCGCGCAGCGCGTCCGTCAGGTAAGCGGCGATCGGCAGCAGCGCCCACGCCACCACGCGCAGCCCCGCGGCCGCTCCCCTGCGCCGGAACGCCAGGAAGCCGAGCACCAGCCCGGCGGCGCTCACCCCGATGCACAGCGGCAGCCAGGCGATCTGGTCAAACGACATCGTGCTCGCTCCCTCGTTGTGGCTCCTGACTCCATCCTGGCACGCGAACGGCTGCCCGCTTCCTCCACGAGAACCACTTTTCCCCTAGGGGACGGGGTCCGGCCACCTCAGGGACGCGGACCCGCCGTACGCCGGGGGACGGGTGCGCATGCGCCAGGCCGCGCGCCCTGCTGGGGCGCCCAGGCCGTGAGCCCGCCCCGGACGGCGGGCGCGGGCACCTTGCCGCCCGCTGCATGACCGCGGACACCTTGCCACCCTCCGCATGACGCCGCCGCCCGGCGCTCAGGACCCGCCCGGCGCTCAGGAAGGAGCACGGCGGGACGAGGACGGGGCCACGCCCCGCGCGGAACGGGGACGGGACGGGGCCTGCGAGACGGGAACGTCCGGAACCGGGGCGAGCTCCCGGAGACAGGGCCTCGGCGCCCCGGAGACGGGCCGCACCCAGAAGACGGGCCGCGGGCACTCGGAACCGGGAGCGGGCGCTCTGAGGCGAGCTTGAGCGCCGGGAACGGCCACCCCCGCGGGAGGGGGCCTGGTGTCTCAGGATGCGGGCAGCAGGGCCCTCAGGTGGGCCACGCCGACCTCCTCGAGCGAGGAGACCACCAGCCGGCCCGGCGCGGGGTCGATGGGCAGCAGGTTGGGGACGGCCACCACCGCGCAGCCCGCCGCCGTGGCCGCCGCGACGCCGTTGGGCGAGTCCTCCAGCACCACGCACCGCACCGGCTGCACCCCGAGCAACCGCGCCGCCGTGAGGTACGGCTCCGGGTCGGGCTTCGTCCGGTCCACGTCGTCAGCCGTCACCACCACGTCGAACCGGTCGCGCCCCACGCTCTTGAGCACCGCCTCGGCGATCTCCTTGAGGGACGAGGTGACCAGCCCCACGGGCACGCCCTCCGCCCGCACCGCGTCCAGCAGCTCCAGGGCGCCCGGCATGACGTGCACGCCCGCCTCCAGCCGCCGCACCATCCCGCCGGTCATCCACTCCCGCACGGTCGCGGCGGGCACGTCGGCTCCCGACACGGCCAGCATGTAGTCGACCGTGCGCTCCATGGACCCGCCCACCAGATGGACCTGGTGCTCGGGCGTCCACCGCGCGCCGAGCCGGGCCATCACGTCGGTCTCGATCTCCAGCCAGACCCGCTCGCTGTCGACCAGCAGGCCGTCCATGTCGAAGAAGACCGCTTCCACTCTCTGCCCCCGATCGCCGATGTGCCGCGCCGCCCGTCAGACGTTGAAGTATTTGGCCTCGGGGTGGTGGACGACCAGCGCAGAGGTGGCCTGCTCAGGGTGGAGCTGGAACTCCTCCGACAGCGTCACCCCGATGCGCTCGGGCGCCAGCAGCTCGAACAGCTGCTTCTGGTCCTCCAGGTTGGGGCAGGCCGGGTAGCCGAACGAGTAGCGGCAGCCCTGGATGTTGACCTTGAGCATGTCGTCGATCGACTCCTCGCCGCCGATCCCCCACTCCGAGCGCACCCTGGCGTGCCAGTATTCGGCCAGCGCCTCGGTCAGCTGCACCGACAGGCCGTGCAGCTCGAGGTAGTCGCGGTAGGCGTCCTTGGCGAACAGCTCGGCCGTGGCCTCGGCGATCTTCGAGCCCATGGTGACCACCTGGAAGCCGACCACGTCGACCTCGCCGGAGCCCTTGGCGCGGAAGAAGTCGGACAGGCACAGGTGGCGGTCGCGGCGCTGGCGCGGGAACGTGAAGCGGGTGCGCTCGCCCCCGTCCTCGTCGAGGATGATCAGCGAGTCGCCGTCGGAGACGCACGGGAAGTGGCCGTAGGCGACGGCCGCCTCCAGCAGGCCCTCGGTCTGCATGCGGTCGAGCCACATGCGCAGCCTCGGCCGCCCCTCGGTCTCGACCAGCTCGTCGTAGTCGGGGCCCGAGCCGCCCCTGGTGGGCTTGAGCCCCCACTGGCCGAGGAACAGGGCCCGCTCGTCGAGGAAGGCCGAGTATTCGGCCAGGGAGATGCCCTTGACGACGCGGTCGCCCAGGAAGGGCGCCGCCGGGATCGGGTTGTCGGCGGCCACGTCGGAGCGGGCGGGCAGCTCCTCGACGGGGGTGCGCTGCAGCACCGCGCCGGTCTTGACGCGCCGCTCGCGCAGCGGCGGCAGCGTCGCGCCCGCCTCGCCGCGCTTGACGGCCATGAACGCGTCCATCAGCCGCAGCCCCTCGAACGCGTCGCGAGCGTAGCGCACCTCGCCCTCGAACAGCTCGGCGAGGTCCTGCTCGACGTAGGCGCGGGTCAGGGCGGCGCCGCCGAGCAGCACGGGGTAGCGCTCCGACAGGCCCCTGGAGTTCATCTCCTCCAGGTTCTCCTTCATGACGACCGTCGACTTGACCAGCAGGCCGGACATGCCGATGACGTCGGCCTTCTGGTCGTCGGCGGCCTCAAGAATGGCCGAGACCGGCTGCTTGATGCCGAGGTTGACCACCTGGTAGCCGTTGTTGGACAGGATGATGTCGACGAGGTTCTTGCCGATGTCGTGCACGTCGCCCTTGACGGTGGCCAGCACGATGCGGCCCTTCGTCTCGCCCTCGACGCGGTCCATGTGGGGCTCGAGGTGGGCGACGGCGGCCTTCATCACCTCGGCCGACTGCAGCACGAACGGCAGCTGCATCTGCCCGGAGCCGAACAGCTCGCCCACCGTCTTCATGCCGTCGAGCAGCACGTCGTTGATGATCTCCAGGGCGGGCCGCTGCTCCAGCGCGGTGTCGAGGTCGGCCTCCAGGCCCTTGCGCTCGCCGTCGATGATGCGCCGCTTGAGCCGCTCCCACAGCGGCAGCGCGGCCAGCTCCTCGGCCTTGCCGGCGCGCATGGCGGCGGCGTCGACGCCCTCGAACAGGTCCATGAACCGCTGCAGCGGGTCGTAGCCCTCGCGGCGCCGGTCGTAGACCATGTCGAGCGCGACCTGGCGCTGCTCGTCGGGGATGCGGGCCATCGGCAGGATCTTGGAGGCGTGCACGATGGCGGAGTCGAGCCCCGCGTTGACGCACTCGTTGAGGAACACCGAGTTGAGCACCATGCGGGCGGCCGGGTTGAGGCCGAAGCTGATGTTGGACAGGCCCAGCGTGGTCTGCACGCTCGGGTAGCGGCGCTTGAGCTCGCGGATGGCCTCGATGGTCTCCAGGCCGTCGCGCCTGGTCTCCTCCTGGCCGGTGGCGATGGGGAAGGTCAGGCAGTCGACGATGATGTCCTCGACCCGCATGCCCCAGTTGGCGGTCAGGTCCTCGATGAGGCGGGTGGCCACGCGCACCTTCCAGTCGGCGGTGCGGGCCTGGCCCTCCTCGTCGATGGTCAGCGCCACGACGGCCGAGCCGTGCTCGCGCACCAGCCGCATGATCTTCTGGAAGCGGGAGTCGGGGCCCGCGCCGTCCTCGTAGTTGACGGAGTTGACGGCGGCGCGGCCGCCGAGCATCTCCAGCCCGGCCCGCAGCACCTCCGGCTCGGTCGAGTCCAGCATGATCGGCAGCGTGGAGGCGGTGGCGAACCGGAACGCCAGCTCCTTCATGTCGGCCACGCCGTCGCGGCCGACGTAGTCGACGCACAGGTCGAGCAGGTGGGCGCCGTCGCGGGCCTGGTCGCGGGCCATCTCGACGCAGTCGTCCCAGCGGCCCTCCAGCATCGCCTCGCGGAACGCCTTGGAGCCGTTGGTGTTGCACCGCTCGCCGATGGCGAGGTAGGAGGTGTCCTGCCGGAACGGCACCGTCTGGTAGAGCGAGGACGCGCCGGGCTCCGGGTGCGGGCGGCGGTGCGCGACCTCCTTGCCGCGCACCCGCTCCACGACCTGGCGCAGGTGCTCGGGCGTGGTGCCGCAGCAGCCGCCGACCAGCGACAGCCCGTAGTCGCGGGTGAACGTGTCGTGCGCGTCGGCCAGCTCCTGCGCGCTCAGCGGGTAGTAGGCCCCGTCGGCCGTCAGCACCGGCAGGCCGGCGTTGGGCATGCAGGACAGCTTGAGCCGGGAGTGGCGGGCGAGATAGCGCAGGTGCTCGCTCATCTCGGCCGGGCCCGTCGCGCAGTTGAGGCCCACGATGTCGACGCCGAGCGGCTCGATCGCGGTCAGGGCGGCGCCGATCTCGGAGCCGAGCAGCATGGCGCCGTTGGTCTCGATGGTGACCTGGGCGATGATCGGGATGTCGCGCCCGGAGTCGGCCACGGCCCGCTTGGCGCCGATGACGGCCGCCTTGACCTGGAGCAGGTCCTGGCAGGTCTCGACGATCAGCGCGTCGGCGCCGCCCGCGATCAGGCCCGCCGCGTTGTCGCGGTAGGCGTCGCGCAGGCTCGCGTAGGGCAGGTGGCCGAGCGTCGGCAGCTTGGTGCCCGGACCCATGGAGCCGAGCACGAAACGCGGCTGGTCGGGCGTGGACCAGTGGTCGGCGGCCTCGCGGGCGATCCTGGCGCCCGCCTCGGAGTATTCGAAGACACGGTCGGAGATGTCGTATTCGCCGAGCGCGGCGAGGTTGGCGCCGAAGGTGTTGGTCTCGACGCAGTCGACGCCGACGGCGAAGTAGGCGTCGTGGACGCCCCGCACGATGTCGGGCCTGGTCACGTTGAGCACCTCGTTGCAGCCCTCGTGACCGTGGAAGTCGTCGAGCGTCGGGTCCTGGGCCTGGAGCATCGTGCCCATCGCCCCGTCGGCGACGATGACGCGCTGGGACAACACTTCTCGGAAGGACGGGGAGATGCTCATGGGGTAGAGCTTATCGGGTGCGCCTCGGGCGCCATGCGGCGCGCGCATTCGCGCGTCGCGAACGCCGGACGGGCGCGGCGGCCCGGCGGGCGCCCCCGGACCTGCGCCTTCCGCGTCCCGGACCCTTGCAGGGCGGGGTACGCCATGCCCCCGGACGGGGACGGCGGCCGGGCCCCGGACTGGGGTACGACACCCGCCGGAACAGGGGTTCAGGACCGGTCGCGGCCGGGGCACGCACGCCGCACGGTACAGGTGCACGGCCTGCACGAGCGGGGTGCAGGAGTTTACGAGCGGGGTGCGGGGCCCGCACGAGCAGGGTGTCCGCCCCCGCCCTCACTCGGCCGCGCCCTCCCGGCCAGGGGTGCAGGGCCCGCACGAGCGGGGGCGTCCGACCCCCTCCGCTCAGGCCGCGCCCTTTCGGCCAGAGGTGCACAGCCGTCTCGGGCCGGGTGCACACGGCCCGGTCAGGCCTGGCGGCACACGGCCGGGCCGAGCCCCGCAGGCACGCGGCCGCCTCGACCCCCCAGGCACGCGCCCACGTCGGGCCCGGGGCACGGCCGCCTCGGGCCAGGCGCGCGCCCGCGTCGGACCGGCGGCACGGCCGCCGGAACGGGAGCGCGGCCGGCTCCTGCCGGCTCCGGCCGGAAGCAAGCCGTGTGAGGGCCGGGGCACGGCCGCCGGAACGGCGGTGCGACCGGCTCGGGCCAGGCCCGCGGCCGCGTCGGACCCGGGGCAAGACCGCCGGAGCGCGGGGCGGCGGGCGCGGGCCGGAAGCGGGCCGCGCCCGGCCCGGGGCACAGCCGCCGGAACGGGGGTGCGCCCGGCCCGGTGCGCCGCCGCCGGAACGGGGTGCGGACGGCTCGGGCCGGAAGCGGGCCGCGCGCCGGAAGGACCCGCGCCGTAAGCGCATCCAAGGCGGTTTGTGTGACGGCCGATGCTCTTGGGGAGATGGAGAAGGACAGAGCAGAAGGCCGCCCCCGCACGCCGGTGCGACCCGGGGCGGCGGTGCCCGACAGAAGGAGGCGCCGGACGTGGGATGGCCGGCGGGACGCGGCTCCGGGTTCCCGGGGAGATCGGTGACGCCGACTCCTCCCGACCGCATAGGCTTAGCGAGATGATGAGGAGAGGAGGCGACACGTGATAGAGCTCGAAGGGCTCCCCGAGCTCGTTGACCCGGTGCTCATAGCCGCGTTCGAGGGGTGGAACGACGCGGGTGAGGCCTCCAGCGGTGTGATCGCCCATCTCGAATCCACGTGGAAGGCCGAGCCGCTGATCGCGCTCGACCCCGACGACTACTACGACTTCCAGGTGACCCGCCCCATCGTGGAGATGGGCGACGGCCTGACCCGCTCGATCGTGTGGCCGACGACGCGGCTACTGCGCGCCCGCCCGCCGGGCCTGGAGCGCGACGTGGTGCTGCTGCGCGGCATCGAGCCCAACATGCGCTGGCGCTCGTTCTGCGCCGACATCATCGACGTCTGCCGCGAGCTGGGCGTGGAGCTGGCCGTGATGCTGGGCGCGCTGCTCAACGACTCCCCGCACACGCGGCCGGTGCCGATCCTGGGCGGCGCGACGGACGCGACGCTGGCGCGCTCGACCAACCTGGAGCTGAGCCGCTACGAGGGCCCGACCGGCATCGTCGGCGTGCTGCAGCACGCGTTCGGCGAGGCGGGGCTCGACGCCATCTCGCTGTGGGCGTCGGTGCCGCACTACGTCGCCCAGCCGCCCAACCCGAAGGCGACGCTGGCGCTGCTGCGCCGCCTGGAGGACGTGCTGGAGATCCCGATGCCCCTCGGCGATCTCGACGAGGAGGCCCGCGCGTGGGAGCGCGGCGTCGACGAGCTGGCCTCGCAGGACACCGAGGTGGCCGAGTACGTCAAGGAGCTGGAGGAGCGCAAGGACGCCGCCGAGCTGCCGGAGGCCAGCGGTGACGCGATCGCGGCCGAGTTCGAGCGCTATCTCCGGCGCAGGAACCGTGACACTGACAGCTGATCCTCAGGGATGAATTCCGTCCCTCTTCTGGGATTCCGGGTAATAATCGGGGCCGTACTCCCTCGCGAATATCCCTCGGCCTCGCGCCGTGATGCCTACTCCATCTGACCGCGCACGTTAGGCACGCCATGGCGACTTCCCATGTTGACCCGCACCAAAGAAGTCAGGACACCAGGCGCCGCGTCCTGGAAATGGCCGTCTCCCTCAGGGAGGACCGCACCGGCGGCTCGGTGGACCACTTCCTCGCGCTGCTGCAGGACCGGCTCCCGCTCTGGCTGAGCATTCTCCACAATCTTTCCCATCGCATTGGAAAAGGGTCTGTATCCGACAATCTCGTTCCCATCGCGCGAGCGGGGATCGAGTACTACATGGACGTGCAGAGCGCCGCGCTGCCCGCTTTCACCTCGCCCAACGTCACGGTCCGCTTCCGTGAGGCCGTCCGCGACACCGATCTCGGCCCGCGGACCGAGACGGCGCCGCTGGCCGCCTACCTCGCGGCCGAGCAGAGCCTGGGCAGGATCGGCCCCGACGTGGATCCGGAGGCCAGCGCGCGGCTGCTGATCGCGGGCTGCTTCCACCGGGCCTACATCGAGATGTTCATCGGCGCCGACGCCGGCCCGTCGCTCGACGCGAGCGCTCTGGAGATCGTCCGCGAGCTGCGCCTGGAAACCGTTCCGGCCTGACGCGACGTCCGCACCCGCAAACCTGTCCGCTACACTGATCGTCAGTCGAACTGATGATTTGTGGAGCTGACATATGATCATGATCACCGGCGGGCTGGGATTCATCGGCACGCACACCGCGCGGGCGCTGCTCGACCTGGGCGAGTCCTGCCTGCTCGTCCAGCGCAGGGCCCCCGTCGTCCCCGAGTCGCTCGCCGGCGAGCGCGTCGTCGTCGAGCAGGCCGACCTGGCCGACGCGGCCCAGCTGCTGGCGCTCGGCGAGCGCCACAAGATCACCGGCATCGTGCACCTCGCCGGCTCCGTCCCGTGGCCGCCCGGGGCGTACGAGCCGCTGGAGGGCGCGGAGACGTCGCTGCGCGGCCTCATGAACGTGTTCCGGGCCGCGAGCGAGTGGCAGGTCGGACGGCTCGGGCTGGCCAGCACGATCGGCGTGTACGGGGGCGTGCCAGGCGAGGGCGCGCTCGGCGAGGACGTGCCGCTGCCGATGACGGCCGGCCACCCGATCCCGGCGTTCAAGAAGATCGGCGAGCTGCTCGGCGACCACCTGGCCGGGGCCATGGGCCTGGACGTGCTCACCTACCGCATCGCCGCCGTCTGGGGACCGCTCGGCCACCCGCGCTCGCCGTTCTTCGCCGCGCCGCAGCTCGTGCACGCCGCCGCCCGCGGCACCGATCCCGATCTGTCCGCGCTGCGCTCGGGCGGCCACGCGGGCGACGGGATCGACCTGTTCTACGCCAAGGACTGCGGGCGGGCCATCGCCCTGCTCCAGCTGGCGGAGCGGCCGGCGCACCGCACGTACAACGTGGGCTCCGGGAGGCTGACGACCAACGGGGAGGTCGCCGCGGCGCTGGGGAGGCTCGTCCCCGGCGCCCGCGTCGACCTTCCCGAGGCCGCGATCCCGCCGCGCCCGCGGTCTGGCTGGACACCACGCGGCTGCGGGAGGACACGGGGTTCGAGCCGGCGTACGGCACCGAGCGGGCGGTCGCCGACTACCTCGCCTGGCTGCGCGCGGGAAACGAGCGCTGAAGCACCCCGCGCGCAACCGGGCTGCGATCGGGGACCAGCGCTGAGGCGCTTCCCCGTGGCCGGGCGCTCAGACCTGGATCTGCTCCAGTTCCTCGGCGGCGGCCAGCTCGGCCGCGAACCACTCGATGGTGCGGCGCAGCCCTTCGGCCGCCGGGACCTGCGCCTGCCAGCCGAGCCGCTCGGCCGCCAGCGTCGCGTCGGGGCGGCGGACCCGGGGATCGTCGGCCGGCCGGTCGATGAACTCGATCCCCGACGACGCCCCGGTCAGGTCGCGGATCAGGGTGGCCAGCTCCAGCATGGTCAGCTCGGCCGGGTTGCCGATGTTGACGGGCCCGGCGAAGTCGCTGCGGGCCATGGCGAGGATCCCGGACACGGTGTCGTCCACGTAGCAGATGGAGCGGGTCTGCGTGCCGTCGCCGGTGATCGTGATGGGCTCGCCCTTGAGCGACTGCCTGATGAAGGTCGGGATCGCCCGGCCGTCGAACGGGCGCATGCGCGGCCCGTAGGTGTTGAAGATGCGCACGATCCCGGTGTCGGTGCCGCGCGACTGGCGGTAGGCGGTGGTCAGGGACTCGGCGAAGCGCTTGGCCTCGTCGTAGACGCTGCGCGGGCCGACCGGGTTGACGTTGCCCCAGTACGTCTCGCGCTGGGGGTGCTCCAGCGGGTCGCCGTACACCTCGCTGGTGGAGGCCAAGACGAACCTGGCGCCCTTCTCCCTGGCCAGCCCCAGCGCGTGCAGCGTGCCGACGCTGCCGACCCGCAGGGTCTCGATCGGGTAGCGCAGGTAGTCGGCCGGCGAGGCGGCCGAGGCGAAGTGCAGGACGAGATCCAGCCGGTCCGGTACGTGTACGTACCCGGTCAGGTCGCACTCGATGATCCGGAACTCGGGCCGGTCGATCAGGTGCTCGACGTTGCGCGGGCCGCCGGTGAGGAAGCTGTCCATGCAGATCACCTCCGCACCCTCGGCCAGCAGACGTTCGCACAGGTAGGAGCCGAGGAACCCGGCTCCCCCGGTGACCAGAGCCCTCATGACGTGACCTCCAAGACGGCGTCGACGACTTCGGAAACCTCGATCTTCAGCAGGCCGGGGTCGGGCCGCAGCCCGTGCGGATCCCCGTTCCTGCCCGCCCACAGCGCCACGTGGCGCCAGCCGGGCGGCGGCCCCCACAACGCGGGTGACACCGGCCCGAACAGCACCACCGACGGCACGCAGAACGCCGTCGCCAGGTGCGCGACGCCGGTGTCTCCGCAGATCACCAGCCGCGCCCTGCTCACCAGGTCGATCAGGTCGGCCAGGCCGGTCCGCCCGGCCAGCATGCGCTCGGGCGGCAGCCCGGCCAGCTCGGCGACCCGTACGGCCAGCGGCACCTCCTCGGCGTTGCCCGTCACGACCACGTCGTCGAGTTCCGCCGCCACCTCGGCGAACCGTTCGGGCGGCCAGCGCCGGGCAGGGTAGGCGGCGCCCGGGTGCACGATCGCGGGCCCGGTGCGGTCGGAGACGCCGAGTGTCAGATCCCCGGGGTCGGTGGGGATGCCGTGCCACTCCAGCAGGCCGCACCAGCGCCGCACCTCGTGGACGCCGTCCGGGTACGGAGGCCCGGTGCCGAAGCTGATCAGCCGGCCCGGTTCGGTGCGCCGCAGCGCCTCGATGCTCTGCGGTCCCTTGCCGTGCAGGTTCACCGCGATGTCCGGCCGGTGGAAGTGGGTCCCTTCCGAAGGGACGGGCCCCGGGCCCGACACGTCGACCAGGTCGTCGGCCGCGGCGATCAGCGGTAGCAGGGCCTCCATCGCCCGCGGCGCGGCCAGCGTGATGCGGTGCCCGGGAAAGGCCTGGCGCAGCGCCCGCAGGGCGGGCACGGCTGTGAGCAGGTCGCCCAGGCCGAGCCCGCGCAGGGCGAGGAGTTCTAGGGCCATGACGTCTCCGTGGACGGGCAGACGACGAGCTCTCTCACCTCGCATCCGGCCGGCTGCCGCAGCGCGAAGACCACCGTCTGGGCGACGTCGGCCGGGTCGTTGAGCCCGGCCTCCGGTCCCGGCTGGTACTGCTCGGGCCGGCCGTCGAAGAAGGCCGTGCGCATGCCGCCGGGGACGAGCAGGGTGACGCCGACCTCGCCGCGCAGCTCGACGGCCAGCGCCCTGGTCAGCCCGACGACGCCGAACTTGGACGCCGAGTAGGCCGAGGCGTCGCTGAGCGGCCGCAGCCCCAGCGTGGAGGCACAGGTGACGATCTTGCCCCGGGTGTGCTTCAGGTACGGCAGCGCCGCCCGGACGACCGAGGCCGTGCCGAGCAGGTTGACGCGGATGACGCGCTCCCAGTCGTCGGCGGGGACGTCTTCCAGCCGTCCGCAGGCGTCGATGCCGGCGGCGGTCACCACGCCGTCCAGGCCGCCGGCCCGTTCGGCGAGCTCGCGTACCGCCCGCTCGGCCTCCCCCCGGTCGGCCAGGTCGGCCGTGACGTGCTCGAAGCGCTGGTCCGGCGGCCGCTTGTCGACGACCAGCGCCCGCCAGCCCTCCTTCTCGACGGCTTCGGCGGTGGCCAGACCGAGCCCGGAGGCTCCCCCGGTGATCAAAATCTTCACTGGATCTCCCTGATCAGATTCGTTGTCGAACGTCCCGGCAGCGTGCTCAGCACGACGATCTCCGCGCCGAGCCCGGCCAGGACCTGTGATTCGGGCAGCACTTCCCCCTCGTAGTCGCCGCCCTTCACCCACACGTCGGGGCGCAGCGTCCCGATGGCGCGCGCCGGGGTGTCCTCGTCGAACACCAGCACGGCGTCCACGCAGCCCAGCGCCCGCAGCACCTCGACCCGGTCCCGCACGTCGACGATGGGCCTGGAGGGACCTTTGAGCCGGCGCACCGAGGCGTCGGAATTGACGCAGACGACGAGCGCGTCGCCCAGCGCCCTGGCCCGCCGCAGCAGGCTCACGTGCCCGGCGTGCAGCAGGTCGAAGCAGCCGCCGGTGGCGATGAGGCGGCCGCCGTACGCGCGGGTGAGCCTGGCGACCTCCAGCGCGGTGCGCGGCCGGTCGCCGAGCAGCTGCTCCTGGACCTTGACGCCGCCGGACCCGCCGCGCTCCACGAAGCGCGAGGCCTCGCCGACGCCGATGATGACGGCCTCCTGGACGCCGGTGCCGTCGCGCAGCGCGAGCGCGGCGGCGGAGGCGAGCCGGTCGCCCGCGCCGCAGGCGTCGCGGTTGCCGGCCAGCACCGGCGGCGGCACCTGGGTGAGCGGCCCGCCCTGGACGGCGAGCGCGGCGCCGCGCTCGCCGGTCGTGACGGCCACCGCGCCGGCGCGCAGCTCCCTGACGAGCCGGCGGGCCGCCTGGTCGGGGCCGTGGTAGCCGTTCTCGCACCACGCCCTGGCCTCGGCCTCGCTGGGCGTGAGCAGCGCGCAGCCGGGCATCGGCCGGCCGCCTCTGGGGTGCGGGTCCCACACCACGGGCACGCCGGTGTCGCGCAGCAGCTCGGGGGCCATCCTGGCGACGCCCCTGCCGTAGTCGGAGACGAGGACCGCGCCGGCCTGCTCGACGGCCTCGGCCGCCTCCGGCGTGGGGGCGTAGCGGGCGGTGCCGTCGCCGGAGTCCAGCCGGAGCAGGGTCTGGCCGCGCGACCTGACCCGGGTCTTGCGCACGGTGGCGCCGCGCAGCGGCAGGCGTACCAGGTCGACCTCCTCCGACAGCAGCCCGCACAGGCGCCGGCCGTCTGGGTCGTCGCCGATCGCCGTGACCAGCACGACGTCGGCGCCGTCGCGGGCGGCCAGCAGCGCGGCCAGCCCGGCGCCGCCCGGGCGGGCCTGCTCGGCGCCGACGTCCACCACCGGGACGGGGGCGTCGGGGCAGAGCCGGTCGGCCTCGCCCTCGACGTCCACGTCCAGCAGCGTGTCGCCGATGACGACGAGCGGGCCCGTGGTGGCGGGCGCCGTCATAGTGCCTCCTCGACCGCGTCGCACAGCAGGTGGATGAGGGCGAGGTGCACCTCCTGCACCGTCGCCGTCTCCTCCCCCGGTACGGCGACCGCCTCGTCGCACAGGTCGGCCAGCGCGTTGGGCGCGGGACCGGTCATGGCCCAGGCGAGGATGCCGGCGTCCTGCGCCGCCCTGGCCGCGGCCAGCACGTTGGGGCTGCCGCCGCTGGTCGACAGGCACACCAGCACGTCGCCGGGCCTCCCGTGGGCGCGCACCTGGCGGGCGTAGACCTCGTCGGCGCCGAAGTCGTTGGCGATGGCCGTCAGCGACGAGCCGTCGGCGTGCAGCGGGATCGCCGCGTACGGCTGCCGGTCCTCCCTGAACCTGCCGACCAGCTCGGCCGTCAGGTGCTGGGCCTCGGCCGCAGAGCCGCCGTTGCCGCAGGCCAGCAGCCTGCCGCCGGCGGACAGCACGCCGGCCAGCTTGCCTCCCCAGGCGCGGACGGTGACCGCCTGGTCATCGACCTTCTCCAGGGTCGTCCAGAGCTTTTCCAGGTGTGCGTCCACGATCAACCCCCCAGAGCGGCCAGGCGGCATACCTTGCCGTCGATGACCTGCGTGTACACGGCCTCGGTCAGCTGGGCCACCCGCGGCCAGCCGTAGCGCTCGCGCGCCCTGCGCGCCCCCGCCGCGCCGAGCGCCGCCCTCTTGTCCGGGTCGCCGAGCACGTCGCCCAGCGCCCTGGCCAGCGCGCGCGGCCGGCGCGGCGGCACCAGCACGCCGCAGCCCGCGACGGTGTCGAGGTGCCCTCCGACCGCCGAGGCCACGACCGGCACGCCACAGGCCATCGCCTCCACCGGCACCATGCCGAACGGCTCGTACCAGGGGACGGTGACCACGACGTCGGCCGAGCGCATCAGCGCGGGCACGTGCTCGCGCGGCACGCTGCCGATCACGTGCACGCGGCGCTCCAGCCCGTACGCGCGCGCCAGCCCGCGCAGCCTGACCGCCTCGTCGTCGTGCTCGCTGCCGCCCGCGATGACCAGTTCGGCGCCGGGGAGCCGGCGCAGCGCCTGGATGGTGGTGTCCACGCCCTTGCGCGGCACCATCCGGCCGATGCTGAGGATGAGCGGCCCCGGCGTGCGCGGCGCCACCGGCCCGTCGGGGCAGAACGCCGACAGGTCCACCCCGCACGGCACGACCGTGATGCGCTCCTCGGGGATGCCCATCGCGCGCAGCTCGTTGACCTCGTCGCCGCAGGTGGCCAGCACGGCGTCGGCGTGCCGGCCGATCTCGCGCTCGGTGGGGATGCGGTGCGCGGGGCTGGTGTCGGCGTCGCCCTGCCAGCGCCGCTTGACCGTGCCGAGCGCGTGGAACGTCTGCACCACGGGCACGCCGTCGGCCGCCTGCAGCGCGGCCTGGCCGCTCATCCAGAAGTGGGCGTGCACGACGTCGGGCGGGCCGGCCGCCCAGCGGTCGGCCAGGCGTTCGGTGAATTCCGCCATGTACGGGGGGAGCTCGTCCTTGGGTACGGGGGCGGCGGGGCCGGCCGGGACGTACTCGACCGTGACGCCGGGCGCCACCCGCACCGACGGGGGCTGCCGCTCGGAGGAGCGCCGGGTGTGCACGACGATCGTGTGCCCGCGCCGGGCCAGCGCGACGGCCAGCGCGGCGACGTGGACGTTCTGGCCTCCGGAGTCGACGCCGCCGATCGCCGCCAGCGGGTCCGCGTGCTCGGAGATGAGATCGACCTTCACTGAGTCAGCTCCCTCACTGCCTTGACCACCTGCTCACTTGTCACGTGGGACAGGCACGGGTGCCCGGGTACGGGGCAGGTGCGCGCCCTGCTCGCACGGCAGGGCGCCTCCTGGTCTCCCAGCAGCACCACGGGCACGCCGTACGGGGCCCACCTCGCCGCGGGGACGACGGGGGCGAACAGGCTCACGACCGGCGTGCCGACGGCCGCCGCCAGGTGCGCGGGGCCGGTGTTGCCGGCCACGAGCACACCGGCGCGCTCGATGAGGGCGGCCAGTTCGGCGAACGTGGTCGCGCCGCCGAGGTCGGCCGCCAGGTCGCCGGCCACGTAGGCGGTGAGGTCACGTTCTGTGCCGGTCACGACGACCCGGTGCCCGTCTTCGACCAGCTCCCGCACGGTCTGCCGATGCCGTTCGGCCGGCCAGGTCCGTGCGGGGGCCGATGTCCCCGGGTGCACCACGACGTACGCGCCTTTGCCGGCATCGGCGCCGGCGCCGAACAGTTGCCCCAATTTCCGGTCAATATCCGGCAATGGCCGCCGAACTGCGAGTTTGCCGTCATCGCCCGCCGGCAGCTCGAACCCCGCCGCCCTGGCGACCGCCAGCATGCGCTCGGCCTCGGGGACGTCCACGCTCTCGTCCACGACGTGCCGCACGTCGAGGAGCGAGCCCGGGTAGTCGTTGCTGATGGCGCTGATCCTCGCCACCCCGGCCAGCCTGAGCAGGAGCGCCAGCGGGAGCGCCGACTGGTGGAACGAGGTGAGGATCACCGCCTCGTCCACGTCCGCGAGCTTGGCGACCAGGCCGGCTACCTGGGCCTTCCCGAGGGGCCGCGGGGTGTGGTCGATCCACGGGGCCCGCCACTCGATCACCCGGTCCACGCCGGGCAGCAGCTCGGCGGCCGCCCTGCCGTTCGGGCCGGCCAGGAAGACCAGCTCGCCGGCCCGCGTACGCACGGCCCTGACGGCCGGACCGGCCAGCAGCACGTCGCCGGCGTCGTCCAGCCGGGCGACCAGCACCCGGCGCCGCTCGTCCCCAGGGCCGTCCCCGTGCATGAGTGGCGAGGGGCACGGCCTGGCGGCCGTCACGGGCTCGGGCGCGGGGCCGCGGGCCCCCGCCGCCTTGCACGGCCTCGAACCGCGGGCCGTCGCGGACATGCGACCGCTCATCGGCGCGCCCTCCATTCCCCCCGCAGCCGGTGCGCGCAGGCGACCGGCGGGATCACCACGCTGGTGACGACCATCCGCCACACCTCCTGGGGGGTACGGGGACCCGGCGCGATGCGCCGCCAGGCGAACTCGGCGGTCATCACGGCCCACGCCAGTCCCGCCACCGCCCCGAGCCCGGCCACCGCCCTGGCGCGCCCGGCGGTGGCGCCCAGGGCCACTGCCGTGAGGCCCGCGGCCGTGGTCGCGGCGTGCAGGCGCAGCCGGCCGCTCCGGCCGCCGATGGCCGCCCGCCAGCCGGGCCCGTGCAGGCGCCGCATGCGCGCGTCGTCCGCGTTGCCCCGCTGGAAGCGCACGCTCGCCCAGAAGCCGTCCTCCCGCACCGGGTGCACTGTCACCCGCGAGCCCTTGACGAGCCGGTGGCCCGCCCGCGAGATCCGCAGCGCGAGGTCGGCGTCCTCCCGGTAGGCCCGGGGGAAGCGCTCGTCGAACCCGCCGGCGGCCTCCAGCGCCGGCCGCCGGTAGGCCATGTCCGCGGTCGCCCACTGCGCGCCGGCGAGCCCGGCGGTGTGCCGCTCGCCGTCGGTGGGCCGCCGCCCGGCCGGCAGCGGCACCTCGATGCGGCCCTGGCTGCCGGCCACGTCGTCCGGCAGGTCCGCCAGGTCCTTCCAGAGCGCCTCGGCCCAGCCGGGCGAGGGGATCACGTCGTCGTCCAGGAACGCCACCCAGGGCGTGGTCGCGGCCCGCCACCCGGCGTTGCGCGCCGCCGCCGGGCCGCGCCCGCCCGACCGCACGACCCGTACCTGATCAGGCCGTATGTGATCGGGCCGTATGTGATCAGGCAGGGACAGCGCCGCATCAGGGGTGTCGTCCACCACGACGACCGGCACGCCGGTCCCGATCGCCGCGAGCGTGTCGCGCAGCGTGGACCGGCCGACGGTGGGGATCACCACAGTGATCACGAGGCGAACACCTCCCCGCGCCGCACCAGGTACGGTCCCAGCGCGAGCACGTCCACCGGCGAGGACCCGAAGCACTCCAGCGCGTCACGGGGGTCGTCGACCATGGGACGCCCGGCCGTGTTGAGGCTCGTGTTGACCACCACGGGCAGCCCCGTCCTGGCCTCGAACTCGGCCAGCACCCGCGCCATCAGCGGCTCCGTGGCGGGCGAGACGGTCTGGATGCGGGCGGTCCCGTCCACGTGCACCACCGCGGGGATGCGCGGCGCCCAGTCGGGGTGCACGTCGTGGACGAACAGCATGTACGGCGACGGCACCGGCCCGCGCCCGAAGATCTGCGCGGCCCGCGACTCCAGCACCATCGGCGCGATGGGCCTGAACTGCTCGCGCCCCTTGACGTCGTTCAGCCGCTCGGTGTTGCGCGCGTGGCCGGGGTGGGCCAGCAGCGACCGGCGGCCGAGCGCCCGCGGCCCGTACTCGGAGCGTCCCTGGAACCAGGCCACGATCCGGTCGGCGGCCAGCTCGGCGGCCACGGCGGCGGCCAGGTCGGCGGGGCGGGTGTGCGGCACGCGGGCCACGTCCAGCCAGGCGCCCAGTTCCTCGTCGGTGAACCCGCGGCCGAGCGCGGCGCCCGGCATGGGGCCGGCCGGCTCGCCGTAGGCCTGCGCGAGGTGCAGCGCGCCGCCGAGCGCGGTGCCCGAGTCGCCCGCCGCCGGCTGCACCCACACCTCGTCGAACGGCCCCTCGTCCAGCAGCCGCGTGTTGGCCACGCAGTTGAGCGCGACCCCGCCGGCCAGCGCGAGCCGCCGCTCGCCGGTGCGTTCGTGCAGCCAGCGCACCAGCTCCAGCAGCACCTCCTCCAGCCGGGCCTGCACGCTGGCGGCCAGGTCGGCGTGGTCGGAGGTCCAGGGGGCGCCCTTGGGCAGCGCCTTGGCGTAGCCGTTCCAGTCGACCCGCTCGACCCGGAACCCGCCGTCCCCCGTCGTGTGGATCACCTCGCGCAGCGCGTCCAGGTGGCGGGGCCGGCCGTAGGAGGCCATCGCCATGACCTTGTACTCGTCGCTGGAGCGCAGGAAGCCCAGGTGCTCGGTGACCTCCTCGTACATCAGGCCCAGCGAGTGCGGCAGCTCCTGCGCGGCCAGCACCTCCAGCTCGCCGTCGCGGTAGCGGCCCGCCAGGTGGGAGACGTTCTCGCCGCGCCCGTCGCACACGAGCACGGCGCAGTCCCGCCAGGGCGAGGCCAGGCCCGCCGAGGCGGCGTGGGCCACGTGGTGCGGCACGTAGGTGACCTGGCCGGGGTCCAGGCCGGGCAGCGCGGTGGCGAGGAAGGCCGGGGCGCGCACGGCGTACCGGGTACGCAGGTCCTCCCAGTCGCCCTCCGGGCGCTGGGTGACGAGCGAGGGGTCGTAGGAGTAGGCCACGGCGTCGATGTCCTCGGGGGAGAGCCCCGCCTCGCGCAGGCACCAGGCGGCGGCCTGCTCCGGCAGCTCCCACGCGGAGAACGCCAGAGGCCGCTTGCCGTGCTTGCGGCGGCTGAAGCGTTCCTCCTCCGCCGCGGCCACGATCCTCCCGTCGACCACCAGCGCGGCGGCGGGGTCGTGGAAGATCGCGTTGATGCCGAGAAACCTCATCTTTCCTCCCCCAGAGATGTCGAGAACCGCTACCGAGAGAAGCGGCTCTCAAACATTCGCCAGGCCCAGGAGATGCGTAAACAGGCGCAACCGCCTGGGGTTGCTCACGCTGAGTAGTTGTTTGCCGGGTCAGGCGCCGGGTAGCTGGCCGACACGCGACGGAGGTGAAAGGTGTTCGAAAAGCGACGTCCCGGCGCCGTGCTCTTCGATCGGGACGGGACCTTGATCAGGGACGTGCCGTACAACGGCGACCCGGACCGTGTCGAGCCCATGCCCGGCGCGGTGGAGGCGCTGGCCAGGCTCCGGCGGTCCGACGTGCCGGTGGCGGTCGTCACCAACCAGTCGGGCGTGGCCAAGGGCCTGCTGTCGGCCGACGACATGGACCAGGTGAACGCCAGGGTGGAGGAGCTGCTCGGCCCGTTCGACGCGTGGGCGATCTGCGTGCACGACGACGCCGACGGGTGCACGTGCCGCAAACCGGCACCCGGGCTGGTGATCAGGGCGGCCGCGATCCTCGACGTCAGTCCCCGCGACTGCGTGGTCGTGGGCGACATCGGCAGGGACATGGACGCGGCCAGGGCGGCCGGGGCCAGGGGCATCCTGGTGCCGACCCCGCAGACGCGGTTGGAGGAGATCGAGCAGGCGGCCGAGGTCGCCGACGACCTGGCCGACGTCGTGGAACGGGTGCTGAGCGAGGCGGAGGCCCCCGTGCCGGCCGTCTCCGCGCCGTGGGCCCGGGCCCTGGGCTGGAGCCGCTGGTGAGAATCCTCATCTGGCACGTGCACGGCTCGTACACCAGCGCGTTCATCAGGGGCGGCCACGAGTACGTGCTGCCGCTGGTGCCCGATCGCGGCCCCGACGGCAGGGGCCGCGCCCAGACCTTCGACTGGCCCGCCTCCGCCCGCGAGGTGCCCTTCGACCGGCTCCGCGACGAGCGCGTCGACGTGGCCGTCTTCCAGCGCCCGCACGAGCCGGAGCTGGCCCGCGAGTGGCTCGGCCGCGACGTGCCCGCCGTGTACGTCGAGCACAACACGCCCGCGGGCGACGTGCCGCGCACCCGGCACCCGCTGGCCGGCCAGAACGCCGTCACGCTGGTGCACGTCACCCACTTCAACGAGCTGTACTGGGACAACGGCCGGGCGCCCACCCGCGTCGTCGAGCACGGCGTGCCCGACCCCGGCCACCTGTACACCGGCGAGCTGCCCCGGGCGGGCGTGGTGGTCAACGAGCCGGTACGCCGCACCAGGGTCGCCGGGACCGACCTGCTGCCGCGCTTCGCCGAGCGGGTGCCGCTGGACGTGTTCGGGATGAAGGTGGACGGCCTGCCGTACGGCACCTTCGAGGACCTGCCGCAGCACGTCATGCACGCCGAGCTGGCCCGGCGCCGGGCCTACCTGCACCCCTACCGGTGGACGTCGCTGGGGCTGGCCCTCATCGAGGCCATGACCCTGGGCCTGCCGGTCGTCGCGCTGGCCGCCACCGAGGCGATCGAGGCCGTGCCGCCGGAGGCGGGCGTGCTGTCGACGAGGGTGGACGTGCTGGCCGACGCGCTGCACGCCTTCGTCGCGGACCCGGAGAGCGCCGCGCAGGCGGGCAAGGCCGCGCGGGCCGCGGCGCTGGCCCGCTACGGGCTGGACAGGTTCCTCACGGATTGGGACCGGGTGCTCACGGAGGTATGAGACCGGATCGCCCGGGTAGGCGCGCAGGTCATGATGATGCTCGACTGGACACGGAGGGCCGCCTGCCTCGACCTGGACCCCGAGCTGTTCTTCCCGATCTCCGCGGAAGGGCCGGGCCGGTCACAGGTCGAGCAGGCCAAGCACGTGTGCGCCCGCTGCCCCGTGCGCGAGGCGTGCCTGGCGTACGCGCTGGACACCAGGCAGGCGTACGGCGTATGGGGCGGCACCGACCCCGACCAGCGCAGGGACCTGGCCCTGGCCGCGGCGCACCACGCGTAGCCCCGGCCCGGCGGGTCAGCCGGGCAGGGCGGCGGCGAGGAAGCGCTCGCGCTCGGCCGCCTCGAGGTGATCGCTGAACAGCACGCCGTCGAGGTGGTCCGTCTCGTGCTGGAGCACCCTCGCCAGCATGCCCAGCGCCCGGAACGTCACGGGTTTGCCGAACATGTCGCGGCCACGCGCCGTGACCGCGTAGGAACGTTCCAGTGGCCACCACAGCCCCGGCGCCGACAGGCACGCCTCGTCGGCGGTGATGCGGCGCTCCGACAGCTCCAGGCGGGGGTTGACCAGGTGGCCCGACCTGCCGTCGTAGGAGTAGACCACCACGCGTACCGGCTCGCCGATCTGCGGCGCCGCCAGGCCCGCGCGGCCGGCGCCCGCGCGCATCGTGGCGGTCAGCGCCTTGACCAGCCGCCGCAGCTCGCGGTCGAAGTCGTGGACCGGCGCGGCGACCGAGCGCAGCACCGGATCGTCGAACGTGCGAATAGGCCGGACCGTCACCCGAAACTCCCCGATAGGCGGCGTCGTCACGGTGAACGTTTCCCGCGCCCCCGCCTCGCCAACCGCGATAGGCCGAGCTTGTAGCACAGCGGTAACAAGGGAGACCCGCGGGCGAAACCACCCCAAAGCAGTATCGGAGCGTGATCTCACTTGCGTCACGCGCAGCTGTGATGGCCGGCCGGGAGCTCGGGGCCCGGCCGGCCGTCCCCGACCACCTCACCGGTAAGGCGTCTCTCATCGCCTGGAGGTGCCGGCATGAGTGATGTGCCTGCCCTCAGGGGCGCGTACTCCCCCGAGACCGCACCCGACGCCCTGTCGGGCTTCACGATCGGAGTCACCGCGACGCGGCGCCGGGAGGAGTTCGGCGCGCTGCTGGAGCGGCGCGGCGCCCGCGTGGTCAGCGCCCCGGCGATCCGGCTCGTCCCGCTGGCCGAGGACGCCGACCTGCTCGCCGCCACCAGGGAGAGCCTGGCGGGGCCGCTCGACGACGTGGTCGTCACCACCGGCGTCGGCTTCCGCGGCTGGATGGCCGCCGCCGAGGGCTGGGGCCTGTCGGCCGACCTGGGCGAGCACCTGTCCAGATCGCGCCTGCTGACCCGCGGCCCCAAGGCCAGGGGGGCGGTGCGCGCCGCCGGGCTGAACGACCACTGGACGCCGCCCACCGAGTCGTGCGAGGAGGTCAAGCAGTACCTGCTCGCCCAGGACCTGCGCGGGCGGCGCATCGCGGTGCAGCAGCACGGCGAGCCGCTGCGCGACTTCGTGGCCGACCTGCGCCGCGCCGGGGCGGAGGTGATCGAGATCCCGGTCTACCGGTGGCTGCCGTACCGCGACATCTCGCCGCTGCGCCGGCTGATCAGCCAGACCATCTCCGGCTCGGTCGACGCGGTGGCCTTCACCAGCGCGCCCGCCGTGCACGCCATGCTGGGGACGGCCCGCGCCGACGGGCTGGAGGAGGCGCTGCTCACCGCCTTCGGCGAGCGGGTCGTGGCCGCCTGCGTGGGGCCCGTCACCGCCGAGCCACTGACCTCGCGCGACGTGCCGACCCTGCAGCCGGAGCGCTCCCGCCTCGGCGCGCTGGCC
Source organism: Nonomuraea phyllanthi (assembly GCF_006334985.2). Taxonomy (GTDB): domain Bacteria; phylum Actinomycetota; class Actinomycetes; order Streptosporangiales; family Streptosporangiaceae; genus Nonomuraea; species Nonomuraea phyllanthi. The sequence goes on along the minus strand of NZ_VDLX02000004.1, from coordinate 219,304 downwards.
CGCGCCCTGGCCCGCCACCTCCCTGAGCACGGGGTGACCCGCCTGACGGCCGCGGGGCGCCGGCTGGAGATCCGCGGTCACGCGGTGGTGGTGGACGGGGAGCTGCGGCCGCTCCCGCCCGCGCCGATGGCGGTGCTCAAACGCCTGGCGGACAAGCCCGGTCACGTGGTGTCGCGCGCCGACCTGCGTACGGTGCTGCCGGGCACCGTCGCGCGCGAGTCGGCCGAGCACGCGGTGGAGATGGCCATCACGCGCCTGCGGCGGGCGCTCGGGGCGGCCGGGATCGTGGAGACCGTGGTCAAGCGCGGCTACCGGCTCGCCTGCGTGTACGAGGCCGGCTTGTGAACGAGCGGGCCTGCCCCGCACCGGTGTGCCGCCGCCCGGCCACCGGTGCGGCCGGGGAGGGCCCCGCGCTCGTCCTGGCGGCGCACGGCACGCGCTGCGCCGCCGGGGAGCGTACGCTGTCGGCCCTCGCGGAGGCGGTCAGGAGAGCCCGACCCGGGCGGCGCGTGGAGCTGAGCTACCTGGAGATCAGCTCGCCGCTGCTGTCCGACGTGCTGCCCGCCGTACCGGGGCCGGTGGTCGTGGTGCCGCTGCTGCTGGCGGGCGGCTACCACGCCCACATCGACCTCCCGAACGTCGTCGCCGCCCACCGCCCCGACGCCGTGGTGGCCGGCTGGCTGGGGCCGCACCGGCTGCTCACCTCGGCCCTGGCCCGCAAGCTGGCCAGGGCCGGGCTGCGGGCGACCGACGCGGTGCTGCTCGGCGCGGCCGGCTCCTCCGACCCCTCCGCCCTGGCCGACGTGCGCGCCGCCGCCCACCGGCTCGCCGTCCGGCTGGCACGCCCTGTCACGGCGGCCTTCGTCTCGGCCGGGTCCCCGTCGCTGGAGGAGGCCATGTCGGGGCTCGCCTCCACGCCGGCCGCGCGGGTCGCCATCGCCTCGTACGTCCTCGCGCCGGGCTTCTTCCACGACCGGCTGGGGGGTGTGGGGGCGGGGCTCGTGAGCGAACCGCTGGGCGCGGACCCGGACGTGGCGGCGCTGATCTGGCACCGCTACGACACGGCCCTCACCGGCCGCCCGGCCCCGTCGGGACTGCGCGAGGCATCGTTGTAACGGGGCACGGATGCTCCCGGCCGCATCGCACCGCGCTTCGCCGTGCACCGTCCCGCCCAACCCTGCACCCGTGCAGGAGGCGGGGCGGCGTGCCCGATGCGGGCAACGGCTGCCGTCAACCGCCGCTGAACCCACGCCCGGGAGGCGCCGCGATGCCCGCGGTCTCACGGCGACGCTCGTCGAACGCCGGGCACCCCAAGCACGCCTGGCACCCGAACGGCCGTCGCGTAAGCCGGCGTCGCGGGCGGGCGGGGCGGGGGTCAGAGGGCGATGCCCAGGAGGGCGTCCACCAGGTCGCGGACCAGCCCGGGCGCGTCGGGGTCGGGGCCGCCGGTGGTGAGGGCCTCCTCGGCCCAGGCGTCCACGGCGGCGAGGGCGCCCGGCGAGTCGAGGTCGTCGGCCATCCGGGCGCGTACCGTGGCCAGGAGCTCGTCGGCGCGCGGCCCCGAGGCGAGCGCGACGGCCGAGCGCCACCGCGCCAGCCGGCGTTCGGCCTCGGCCATCAGCTCGGGCACGTACTCCCAGTCCGCCCGGTAGTGGTGGGCCAGCAGCACGAGCCGGACCGCCATCGGGTCGTGCGCCTGCCGCAGCTTGGACACGAACACCAGGTTGCCCTTGGACTTCGACATCTTCTCGCCGTCGAGCGCCACCATGCCCGCATGCGCGTAGAACTTGGCGAACGGCCACTCCCCCGTGAGCGCGTGCCCTTCGGAGGCGCCGCACTCGTGGTGCGGGAAGATCAGGTCGGAGCCGCCTCCCGCCACGTCGAAGCCGGGCCCGAGGGCGTCCATGGCGATCGCGGTGCACTCGATGTGCCAGCCGGGCCGGCCCCGGCCGAGCCGGGACTCCCAGGCGGGCTCGCCGGGCCGCTCGGCCCGCCACAGCAGCCAGTCGAGGGGGTGCCGCTTGCCGGGCCGGTCCGGGTCGCCTCCGCGCTCGGCGAACAGGGCGAGCATCTCGGCCTCGTCGTAGCCGGACACCTGGCCGAACTTGGGGGCGTCGGCCACGCTGAAGTAGACGTCGCCGTCCAGGTCGTACGTGACGCCCTTGGCCGACAGTTTGGCGATCAGGTCGGCGACCCGCCCGACGACCTCGGTGACGCCGACGTACTCGCGGGGCGGCATGATCCGCAGCGCCTCCATGTCGCCGCGGAACAGCTCGATCTCCCGCTCGGCCAGCTCGCGCCAGTCGATGCCGGTCTGCGCGGCGCGTTCGAGCAGCGGGTCGTCCACGTCGGTGGCGTTCTGCGTGTAGTGCACCTCGTGGCCCGCGTCGCGCCACATGCGGCCGGCGAGATCGAAGGCGTGGTAGGTGTTGGCGTGGCCGAGGTGCGTGGCGTCGTAGGGGGTGATGCCGCAGACGTAGATCCTGGCGGTCGGCCCGGGCTCCGTCTGCCTCACCTGCCCGGCCGACGTGTCGTAGAGACTCAGCGGAATGCTCTCACCTGGGAGCTTTGGAACGTTCTGGGCAGCCCACGATCTCATGTGTTTGAGCCTATCTGTCCCGATCAGCGGTCAGGTCGGCGAAGTCGTACGTCACTCCGTCCGGCGCGAGCGTGACCCGCAGCGCCGACAGGGAGGCGAAGGTCCGGCCGTCGGGCAGCGCGTGCCGGACGATGAGCGCGCCCGGCTCGCCGGACGGCTCGGCCCTGATCAGGTCGCTCCAGCTCTCGGTCCTGAACCTCGGCAGGTACGCGACGACCCGCTCGCTCGCCGGGTCGAGCCCCGTGTTCACCACCATGCTGACGCCCTCGGGCAGGTCGGAGGCGCTCAGCCGCTCTCCGTCCCAGCTGAACAGGCGCGCGCCCGCCTCTCCGGCGAGCACCAGGTGGAACGGGTCGTAGCGGGCGAGGTCGCCGCCGGGGGCGTTCCCGGTGTACGCGGCGCGCAGCGCCAGGTCGCCCCGGGAGATCCTGGTCGTCTCAGCGGCCGCCGTGCCGCGCCCGTTGAGCAGCGCGGCGGCGCGGCGTGCCGAGGGGTTGACGGCCAGCCAGGTGCCGCCGGCCTTGAGGTCGCGCCCGCCGATCACGCCGGGGAAGTCCGGCCAGTGCTCCCCCGGGCCCTCCCACGGGCGGTCGGTGTACTCGTCCCGCACGCCCATGAGGGTCAGCGGCCACCCGGTTCTCACGATCACCGTGCACATGGGCAAAGGTTAATAAACCGGCATGGATCGCTTAGATCGGGGGCCAGGGAATGGCGGGCCACCCCTCCGACGGGTACGGGTGCACGCCGGTGTCGAGCAGCCGCCTGACCCGCTGCCAGGTGGCCTCGACCTCCTCCAGCGTCAGCAGCTCGCGCAGCCTGCGCCCGAGCGAGCCCGACTCGATGTCGCGCTCCAGCTTGGCCAGCACGACCACGGCCTCGCGGGCGAGGGGCTTGCCGCGCCACTGCCAGAGCACGGTGCGCAGTTTGTCCTCGACCGAGAAGCTGACGCCGTGGTCGACCCCGTAGACGTGACCCGTGGGCAGCGGCAGCAGGTGCCCGCCCTTGCGGTCGGAGTTGTTGATCACCGCGTCGAAGACCGCCATCCGGCGTACGAGCGGGTTGCGGCTCTTGACCAGGCGCGTGAGGTCGATCTCGCGCTCGGTGTCGATCCACAGCTGGACCATGCCCGGCCCGAAGGGGCCCTCGCGGTAGACCGTGGGCGGCACGATGCTCCAGCCGGTGGCCTGCGACACCTCGAACGCGGCCACCTCGCGGGCGGCGAGGGTGCCGTCGGGGAAGTCCCACAGCGGGCGCTCGCCCCGCACCGGCTTGTAGACGCAGGCGGCCGTGCGCGAGCCCAGCTTGACCGAGCAGTAGAGCGTCATGTTGGTGGCCTCGACCAGCCGCCCCGCCACCTCCAGGCGGCCGTCGCGCAGCAGCGGGAGAGCCTCTTCGTCGTGCATGGACGGGGGTCGTGGGGGCGGCTTGATGGCCGGTTCGCTCTCCGGAGCGGTCATGAAGCCGCCTCACCCCCGCGATATCCGTTGAGACGCACGCAGACGTGCCCGGTGGCGTCGAGCGGCTGCCCGCACAGGGGACACGGCGGCCGGCCCGCCGCGACGATCTGCAGGGCGCGCCGGGTGAAGGCGCGGGCGGCGCCCGCGCTGATGCGCACGCGCAGCACCGCCGGGTCGGGGATCTCCGCGTCGTCCTCGTCGACGACCTCCTGGGCCTCGATCACCACCTGGGACGTCTCCGCGTCCCAGGCCAGCGCCATCGTGCCCACGCGGAAATCCTCCGCGACCGGGGTGTCGAGAGGGGCGTCGTCGGTCAGGTCGGCGGGGGCCATCGCGGGGACGTGCGCGGCTCCCCCGCTGAGCCGCAGCACCTCGTCGAGCAGCTCGTCGAGCCTGCCCGCGAGCGCCGCGACCTGCAGTTTCTCCAGCGCCACCGTGGTCAGTCTGCCCTCGGCCCTGGCCTGCAGAAAAAAGACCCGCGCGCCCGGCTGCCCCAGGGCGCCGGCGACGAACCTCTCTGGTGGGTCGTAGTCGAAGACCGGCATAGCCTGACCTTACGTGGTTCCGGGTCCGCCGCCGACGGCGGCATCGCTCCCGGTGATGTTTTCTCCCCCGTCTTTCTCCTCCGAATCCTCGTCCAGCTTCAATTCCCCCATATCGTTAAGCCTGCGAACAAAGGGGCGCAAGGGGGCATAGCGAATGACGGTGACAGCCGCCGGATCTGCGGTTATGCGCTGAAACTGGTCGAGGTGGAGCCCCAGAGCGTCCGCGACGATCGACTTGATCACGTCGCCGTGGCTGCAAACCAGGTAGACAGCCTTCTCCCCCAGGCGGTGATTCCACTCCCTGACCGCCGCCACGGCTCGATGCTGCATGTCGGACAGAGACTCACCTTCCGGAAATGTCGCCGCGCTGGGGTGCGCCTGCACCACCTGCCACAGCGGCTCCTTGGCGAGCTCCTTCAGCGGCCGCCCGGTCCAGCCGCCGTAGCCGCACTCGATGAACCGGTCGTCGACGCGTACCTCCATCTCCCGGCCCTCGGCGACGGCCTGGGCCGTTTCCCTGCAGCGTTCGAGCGGGCTTGAGACGATGGCGTCGAGCCTGACGCCCGCGACGCGGGCGGCCAGGGCCGTCGCCTGCGCCCGGCCCGCCTCGCTCAGATGCACCCCCGGCGTCCGTCCGGCCAGCACCGGGCCGGTGAGGTCCGTCAGCCCGTGTCGGGCCAAAAGCAGCGTGGTCACCTGGCAAGTGTCGCAGGCGTCGATCACAACGTTTCATCCACCCGGACGGTAACCTGGCGGGATCATGGAGCAGCGCTATGTCGGCCACAGCGGCCTGTCGGTGTCCCGGCTGGGGCTCGGCACGATGACCTGGGGCCGCGACACCGACGGTGACGAGGCGGCGGCCCAGCTCCGCACGTTCCTGGACGCGGGGGGCAACCTCGTCGACACGGCCGACGTCTACACCGGCGGCGACTCCGAGCGGCTGCTGGGGCGGATGCTGCGCGACTCGGTGCCGCGCTCCGAGCTGGTGATCTCCACCAAGGCCGTGGTGACCCCGTCCGGCCGCCGGCCGCGCGACGCCTCCAGGCGCCACCTCATCGCCGCGGTCGACGAGTCGCTCAGCCGGCTCGGTGTCGACTACGTCGACCTGTGGCAGCTGCACACGTACGACGCCGAGGTCCCCTTGGAGGAGACCCTGGCCGCGCTCGACGCGATCGTCTCCTCCGGGCGCGCCGTCTACGCGGGCGTGTGCGACTACACCGGCTGGCAGCTGGCCGCCGCCGCGGTCACCCAGAAGACCATCCCCGGCCGCATCCCGATCACCTCGGCGCAGGTCGAATACTCCCTGCTGGCCCGCGAGCCGGAGCGCGAGCTGCTGCCCGCCGCCGCCCACCTGGGCGTCGGCGTGCTGGCCTGGTCGCCGCTGGGCCGCGGGGTGCTCACCGGCAAATACCGCACCGGCGTCCCCGCCGACTCCCGGGCCGCCACCCCGCACTTCGCCGACTTCGTCCGGCCCTACCTCGACGAGCGCAGCCGCCGGGTCGTCGAGTCGGTCATGACCGCCGCCGACGGGCTCGGCGTGTCGCCGCTGGCCGTCGCCCTGTCCTGGGTACGCGACCAGCCGGGGGTCGCCTCGGCCATCGTCGGGGCCCGTACGCACGCGCAGCTCACCGGGGCCCTGCCGGCCGAGGACGTGGTGCTGCCCAGAGAGATCCGAGAGGCCCTCGATGACGTGTCGTCACTCGACTGACCCCTCGCCCGAGGAACGAGAGTCTCCCTCGCGTATCACTAGTCGATACCGAATCGCAACTTTACCCGCCAAACGCCTGCGTCTCCTGTGCGATGTCCATAAAGATTTCCCCTGTAAGCGATCAGGAGGGGACGGATGTTGAGCAGGACCGCGGTCTCGGCCGGAGTTCTCGCGGTGGCGCTGGCGGCCGTCCCGGTCGCGGCGCCCGCCGCAGCCGCCGCCTCGCAGGACTGCACACGTGGCGGAGGCGTGCTCTCGGGCGTGACCAACACGCTCTGCGACGTGGTGAACACCCTCACCGGCACCATCGACACCGTGACGGGCGGCACCACCGACAAGGTGACGGACGGGCTCGACAAGACCACCGACGAGGTGCTCGGCCGGGTCGGGGAGGTGGTGCCGACCACGAAGGCGTCGCCCTCCACCAAGCCGCCCCGCTCCTCCTCCACCCCTTCCACCCCCTCCCCTGCCGATCCCTCGCCGTCGGCGCTGCAGAAGACCCTCGACAACGTGTGCCTGCCGGTGCTGTCCTGCCGCGACCGGGGCGACGACGCGGAGAGCGTGTCGCCCACACCGACGCCCACGCCGTCGCCCGGCCGCACGTCACGGCTGCGTGAGTGGGGGGTGGAGACCTTCCCGACGACGGCGGCGCCGACGCCGCCTCCGCACCGCCCGCAGAGCATGGACAACGACCGGCCGGTCACCAAGGAGAACACGGTCGACACGGACGAGCCCCGGGTCGACCTGCTGTGGCCCAACCCGTTCCAGCACGAGCTGACGGTGCCGATGCAGGAGCAGCGGGTGGTACGCCCCACCCCGCCCGCCTCCGACGTGCTGGGGACGGTGCTGACGATCGCCTTGCTGGGGTCGGCGGTGCTGGCCACCCGGATCGTCCAGCAGCGCCGGCAGCGCGCGGAACCGGCCGAGTCGATCCCCTTCGAGCCGGGCCGCGCCGCCAACGGCCGCCACCGCCTGGCCTGACCCGGCGACCGCGAGCACGGCCCACCCCGGGCCGCTCGGCGGCCGCGCCCGCACGGTGGACGCCCCGCCGCGTGTCGCGTGGCCGTGTCGCGTGGCCGTGTCGCGTGGCCGGGGCGTGTGGCCGGGGCGTGTGGCCGGGGCGTGTGGCCGGGGCGTGTGGCCGGGGCGCGTGTCGCCTGGCTGAGCGTCGCCCGTTGCGCCGAGCACACCGCCGCACCAGGCCGCGCCGGTGCAGCGCGCAGAGAAGCGCCCCACCGCGCCAGGTGGCACTGGGTGGCGCACAGAAGAGATGCCGGAAAAACGGCCCGACACGTCACGTCGCACCGGCGTGGCACCCGAAGGCGGCGCGCGGAACAACCGGGCTCACAGCGCCACGGCTCGTCAGCGGGGCGCGGCGGAGATCGGCTCGTCGTGCCATCGGCTACGGTCGGCCGGTGGGCGGGCTCTGGGGGCGGTCTCGCGCGCCGCCCGCGGGTGCGCGAGGCCACCCCACCGACCGCCGCGGCCAGGCGACAGCCCCGTGCGCGAGGCCGTCCCAACCGGCCGCCCGCGATCAGGCGACAGCCCGGCGTACGAGCCGTCCCACCGGGCCGCTCGCAGTCAGGCGACGGCCCGGCAGCGGCGTCAGGCGCCGATGGCGTGGACGCCGCCGTCCACGTGGACGATCTCGCCCGTCGTGGCCGGGAACCAGTCGGACAGCAGGGCCACGCAGGCCTTGGCCGCCGGCAGCGTGTCGGACAGGTCCCAGCCCAGCGGCGCCTTGTCCGGCCAGCTGTCCTCGAACTCCTTGAAGCCCGGGATCGACTTGGCCGCCATCGTGCGCAGCGGCCCGGCCGCCACCAGGTTGACGCGGATGTTGTGCGGGCCCAGGTCGCGGGCGAGGTAGCGGCTGCACGACTCCAGGCCGGCCTTGGCGACGCCCATCCAGTCGTAGACGGGCCACGCCTTGGAGGCGTCGAAGTCGAGCCCGACGACCGCCCCGCCCTCCTTCATGAGGGGCAGGCAGGCCACCGCCAGGGACTTGAACGAGTACGTCGAGACCTGCAGGGCGGTGGCGACGTCCTCCCACGTGGTGTTGAGGAAGTTGCCGCCCATCGCGGTCTGCGGGGCGAAGCCGATGGAGTGGATGACCCCGTCGAGGCCGTCGACGTGCTCGCCGACGCGCGCGGCGAGGGTGTCGAGGTGCTCGTTGCTCTGGACGTCGAGCTCCAGCACCGGCGCCGGCTCGGGCAGGCGCTTGGCGATGCGCTCCACCAGGCTCAGCCGGCCGAAGCCGGTGAGCACCACCGTGGCGCCCTCCTCCTGCGCCAGCTTGGCCACCGCGAACGCGATCGAGGCGTCGGTGAGCACGCCGGTCACGAGGATCCGCTTGCCTTCGAGAATGCCCATGTCAGTGCCCCATTCCGAGTCCGCCGTCGACCGGGATCACGGCCCCGGTGATGTAGGAGGCGTCGTCGCTCGTCAGGAAGCGGACGACGCGTGCCACCTCCTCGGGCGCCGCCTGCCGCCCGAGGGGGATGCGGGAGACGATCGAGTCCTGGTCGAGCTCGGCCGTCATGTCGGTGGCGACGAAGCCGGGCGAGACCACGTTGACCGTGATGTTGCGCGAGCCGTACTCGCGGGCCAGGGAGCGGGCGAAGCCGACGAGCCCGGCCTTGGAGGCGGCGTAGTTGGCCTGGCCGGCCTGGCCGGACAGGCCGACCACGGAGGAGATGAGGACGATCCGGCCGCGCTTGAGCTTCATCATCGGGCGGATGGCCCGCTTGGCCACGCGGTAGGCGCCCGTGAGGTTGGCGTCGATGACGTCGGTGAAGGTCTCCTCCTTCATCATCGCCAGCAAGGTGTCCTTGGTGATGCCGGCGTTGGAGACGAGGACCTCGACCGGGCCCTGCTCCGCCTCGACCTTGTCGAAGGCTGCCTCGACGTCGGCCGTGCTGGTGACGTCGCAGCGCACGCCGAACAGGCCCTCGGGGGGCTCCCCCGATCGGTAGGTGACCGCGACGGCGTCGCCGGCCGCGGCGAGTTCACGGGCGATCGCGAGGCCTATGCCGCGATTGCCCCCGGTGACGAGTACAGAGCGTGCCATGGCATCAGACGCTATCTCCTACCGGCCGGTATCCGGTTGTCCGGGTGAGACAAGATCACAGGGTTAGGATCGTGGACATGCGCCAGATCGATCCCGACTTCCTGGACCTGCCGCTACGGCAGCTAGCGGACGCCGCCCTGCAGCGCGCTCGCGACCTCGGCGCCGAGCACGCCGACTTCCGGCTCGAACGCGTCAGGGCCGAGACACTCAGTCTGTACGACGCCAGGCTCGAAGGCGCCATGGACGCCGACGACCTGGGCTACGCCGTGCGCGTCGTCAAGGGCGGCACGTGGGGGTTCGCCGCGGGCATCCACCTGACGCCGCAGGCCGCCGCCACGGTGGCCGAGCAGGCGGTGCGGGTGGCGGAGGTGAGCGCCCCGATCAACAGGGAGCCCATCGAGCTGGCCCCCGAGCCGGTCCACTCCGAGGTCGTGTGGGTGTCGTCGTACGACGTCGACCCGTTCGACGTGCCCTCGGCCGACAAGGTGACCCTGCTGGCCGACTGGTCGGCCGGGCTGCTGAAGGGCGCCGACCACGTGTCGGCGCGGCTGCTGCAGGTCAAGGAGCAGAAGTTCTACGCCGACACGGCCGGCACGGTGACGACGCAGCAGCGGGTGCGGGTGCATCCCGCGCTCAACGCGATGAAGGCGCACGAGAGCGGCTTCGACGACATGTCGACGCTCGCCCCGCCGGTCGGGCGCGGCTACGAATACCTGACGGGCACGGGCTGGGACTGGCAGGCCGAGCTGGCCGCCCTGCCGGAGCTGCTGGCGGAGAAGCTGGCGGCGCCCTCGGTGGAGGCGGGCGACTACGACCTCGTCGTCGACCCGTCCAACCTGTGGCTGACGATCCACGAGTCGATCGGCCACGCCACCGAGCTGGACCGGGCGCTCGGCTACGAGGCCGCGTACGCCGGCACCAGCTTCGCCACCTTCGACCAGCTCGGCGAGCTGGTCTACGGCTCGCCGGTGATGAACGTGACCGGTGACAGGACGGTCACGCACGGGCTGTCCACGATCGGCTACGACGACGAGGGCGTGCAGGGGCAGAGCTTCGACATCGTCAAGGACGGCGTCCTGGTGGGCTACCAGCTCGACCGGCGGATGGCGCTGCTGAAGGGGCTGGGGCGCTCCAACGGGTGCGCGTTCGCCGACTCGCCCGGCCACATGCCGATCCAGCGCATGGCGAACGTGTCGCTGGCGCCCGCGCCGGGCGGCCCGTCCACCGACGAGCTGATCGCGGGGGTGGAGCGGGGCATCTACATCGTCGGCGACAAGAGCTGGTCGATCGACATGCAACGCTACAATTTCCAGTTCACGGGGCAGCGGGCGTACAAGATCTCTCACGGGCGGCTGGCCGGTCAGCTGCGCGACTTCGCCTACCAGGCGACCACGACGGACTTCTGGCAGTCGATGGAGGCGGTGGGCGGGCCTGAGACGTACGTGCTCGGCGGCGCCTTCAACTGCGGCAAGGGCCAGCCGGGGCAGGTCGCCCCGGTCAGCCACGGCTGCCCCTCGGCGCTGTTCAGGGGTGTGCGGATCCTCAACACCGTTCAGGAGGGCGGCAAGTGAGCGAGCGCGGCGAGCGGACCGGCAGGCACGGAACGGCGGTCCAGGCCACTCCTCAGGAAATGGTCGAGAAGGCCCTGGAGCTCTCGGCGAACGACGGCTGCGTGGTGCTCGTGGACGAGGAGTCCACGGCCAACCTGCGTTTCGCGGGCAACACGCTCACCACCAACGGCGTGGCGCGGTCCGCGCGGCTGACCGTGATCTCGATCGCGGGCGAGGGCGTCGGGGTGGTGTCGCGCTCCGCCGTACGCGATGAGCAGCTCGCGGACGTGGTGGCGGCCGCCGACGCCGCCGCGCGGGACGCCCGGCCCGCCGAGGACGCCCGGCCGCTCGTGGAGGGCGTGCCGGAGTCGCCGCACTGGGGCGACGCCGTCGAGCCGACCGACATCGGGGTGTTCGAGAGGTTCGCGCCGGCGCTCGGCGACGCGTTCGCGGCGGCCGAGGCGGGCGGCAGGAAGCTGTACGGGTTCGCCGAGCACTCGCTGACCTCGACGTTCCTCGGCACGTCGGCGGGCCTGCGGCTGCGCCACGACCAGCCGTCCGGGCGGCTGGAGCTCAACGCCAAGTCGGCCGACCTGAAGCGCTCGGCGTGGACCGGCGTGTCGACCCGCGACTTCGCCGACGTCGACGTCGCGGCGCTCGACTCCTCGCTGGCGCGGCGGCTGGAGTGGGCCAAGACCAGGGTCGACCTGCCGGCGGGGCGCTACGAGACGCTGCTGCCCCCGAGCGCGGTGGCCGACCTGATGATCTACCTGTACTGGTCGTCGGGGGCGCGGGACGCGCTCGACGGGCGCTCGGTCTTCTCGAAGCCGGGCGGGGGCACGCGCGTGGGCGAGCGGCTGGCGACACTGCCGGTCACCCTGTCGAGCGACCCGGGCGCGGCGGGCGTCGCGTGCGCGCCGTTCGTCATCGCACACGCCTCCGGCAGGCAGAGCTCCGTCTTCGACAACGGACTGCCGCTGGGGCCGACCGACTGGATCAAGGACGGCACCCTGGACGCGCTGCTGCAGACCCGCTACTCGGCGCAGCTCAGCGGGCTGACGGTGACGCCCGGGATCGACAACCTCATCATGTCGGGGCCCGCCGGCGGCGGCTCGCTCGACGACATGATCGCCTCGACGCGGCGCGGCCTGCTCGTCACGTGCCTGTGGTACATCCGCGAGGTCGACCCGCAGACGCTGCTCGTGACCGGGCTGACGCGTGACGGGGTGTACCTCGTGGAGCACGGGGAGGTCGTGGGGGAGGTCAACAACTTCCGGTTCAACGAGAGCCCGGTGGACCTGCTCGGGCGGGTGACGGAGGTGGGGGCCGGGGAGCGCACGCTGCCGCGGGAGTGGAGCGACTACTTCCAGCGGACCGCCATGCCGGCGGTGCGCGTGCCGGACTTCAACATGTCCACGGTCAGCCAGGCCAGCTGACCCTGCCGTGCCGGGCCCTTTCGCGGCCCGGCACGGCTCTATCGCGGCTCCGCGCCCTTTTCGCGGCCCGGCGCCCCCATCGCGGGCCCGGCGCTCGCTTCAGGGCCCAGCGGCTCTATCGCGGCTGGACGGCCTCTTCGCGGCTTTACGACCCCTTCGTGGCCCGGCGGCCCGTTCGCGGCTCGGCGCGCCTCACGCCCGTGATGCCGTGTGCGGCCCAGGCGTGGGGGCGGGCCCTTCGCGGAGGGCTGGCGGCCCGCTACGCCGCCGGAACGGGCCGCCATAGAGACTCCGGGGTCCCCCAGCGCGCTACAGCGCCGTACGGCTGCTGAGCCGCCGTCCGGGGCCCTCCGGCCGTACGGCGCCGCCGATGGCCTGCCTCGGCCGACCGCCCCGCGCCTGCCAAGCACCCTGCGCCTGCCGACCGCCCTCTTCTGCTGGCCACCTGCCTCTGCTGGCCGCCCCGCGTGTGCCGACCGCCCCGCGTGTACTGGCCGCCCTGTATGTGCCGGCTGCGCGCGTGAGCCGACCGCCCTGCCTGTGCCGGCCGCTGGGTCGGCGTCTGGCCGCTTTATGGACGCTCCTCCGCGCCCCCGCGACAGAGTACGGCCGGTCGGCGTCGCAAGGACGTCTCGGGAGCCGTCACGGGTGCCGTGCGGGCGCGAGGACAGGCGTCAGGCGTCCTCGAGGCGGAAGCCGACCTTCATGCCGACCTGGAAGTGCGCGACCTCCCCCGCCTCCAGATAGCCGCGGATCTGCGTCACCTCGAACCAGTCGAGGTGGCGCAGCGTCTGGGCGGCCCGGCTGATGCCGTTGCGAATGGCCTCATCGACGCTCTCCCCCGACGTGCCCACGATCTCGGTCACCCGGTACGTACGATCCGTCATCTCCACATCCTCCCTGCTCGAAGGCCATGGTCGCACGGTCGCCCGTCCCGGCGCCGGGCCCCTGTCGCCAGCGACCGGCACTGGGGCTACCGTGGAAATTATGAAGGGGTGGCGTAAGAGACAAGTGGTCCACCAGGTCACGGACGCCGAGCCGTCGCTGACGTCCGACATCCACCGGCGCGAGATCAGCTACCTCATCAAGATGGGCATCCGCACGCTCTGCCTGATCTTGGCCGTCGTGGTGCCGGTGCCGTGGCCGTACCGGCTGCTCTTCATCGCGGGCGCCGTGTTTTTGCCATACATAGCGGTAATCGGGGCCAATGAGAGGGGCAAGGGCTCCCCTCCCCCTACCTTTCAGTCGCCCGAAGCTAACCAAACCGAGATACCGCTGCATCGACGCGAGATCGGGTCGTGACTAAGTCTTGACGCATCCCATGGGTTGTAGGTGTACGCTTTAGCCAAGCGCTCCGGTCCCCCGTCGGAGTGCTGGTGCCGGCGTTCCGGGCCCCCGTCGGAACGCCGATGACGCGACGCCGGGTGGTTTGCCCCCGTAACCACCCGGCGTCGCCCCTTTTCTGACGAGCCTATTGATCTAGCCTGGCGCGGAGCAGTCCGATAGGACCGCTTTCCCGAAATCGTTTACACTCCCTCCCGCCTCGTTATTCACAGGAAATCTTCAGGCGGGGGGGAGCTTGACTTCAAGAGTTCGTTCGAGTGTCAGCTGTCCGTCAGCGTCTCGGACGTGGCCTGTCCCCAGTTCTTCGCCAGTGTGATCAGTTTTTCGACCGCGTCGTCGGACGCGGTGCCCGCGCCCTGGGCCAGGCCGAGCAGGTACGCCGTCAGGGGCGCGGCCGGGCGGGCCACGCCGTGGGCCACCTCCTTGGTGAGGTCGAGGATCTTGTCGCGGTCCACGCGGGCCGGGTCGATGCCCAGCTCCTCGCAGGCCAGGGCGGTCCATTCGTTGAGTACGTGCATACGAGCCTCCTCCAGATCGTCCATTGTGTCGCAGTCGAACCAGGGCCGGCCGGGCAGCGACAGCCGCACGGCGACCAGCGGGCCCAGCAGGCCCTTGAGCGAGCGGCCCGCGTAGGCGGCGAGGGCCTCCTTGAGCGGGCCCGTCGGCCAGGCTCCGGCCAGCCACTGCTCCCGCCCGCCGTCGTCAACCATCACCACCCCACCGGTCGCCCCAGAAGTCCCAGACACTTCACCTATCCCAGGCGTCCCAGTGGCGAGGGCCGGCTCGGAAGTCCGAGCGCCGCCGGGAGGGCTATGTGGCTCGGTATCTGGTGTCCTGGCGCCAGGGGCTGACCTGGGTGGCCCGGTGCGGGTCTGCTCCGGCGTCCCGGCGCCGCGGGGAGGCGCGGATGCCCCGGTGCGGATCTGCTCCGGCGTTCCGGCGCCACGAGCCGACCTGGACGGGCCGGTGCGGGTCTCCTCCGGTATCCCGACGCCACGGGCCGACGCGGATGGGACGGTCCGGGGTGCCTGGTCCGGTGTTCCGGATGCGGCGGCCAGCAGGGCCTTCACGTGGCCGGGCATCATGAAGGGCAGGTCGCCGGCGAGCAGCACCACCCACGGTGCGGTGACCTGCTCCAGCCCGGCCGTCAGGGCCGGGACGGGGCCGCCGCCCGGCGGGTCCTCCCGGACGAACACCACTCCGGGGATCTCCCGCTCCGGGCCCACCACGACGGTCGTCCGGGCGCCCGCGACGGCGGCCACCACGTGCTCGACCAGGGACCTGCCGCCCACGGTCAGGCCGGGCTTGTCGGCCCCGCCCAGCCGCCGCGCCCGCCCCCCGGCGAGGATCACCGCGTCGAACGCCATCTCGGCCTTGCCCACCGCGCCCGACGCCGCCTCCGCTACGCTCGCGGCGCCCGACGCCGCCTCGGCCGCGCCCATCGCGCCAGCGTCATGCGACGGCTCGGCCAGGCTCGTCGCGTCATCGTCTCCGCCGTCACCGGCGCCTTCCGCGAGGTCCATCTCGCGCACGTGCCGCTACCCGCCGATGGCGGACATCGGGCGGGACGGCTGGAGGAAGGACGGGTCGTCGATGCCGTGCCCGGCGCGCTTGCGCGCCACGGCGGCCTTCCAGCGCTCCGCCAGCTCCTCGTCGGACGCCCCGTCGCGCATGGCCGTCTTGAGGTCGGACTCCTCCGTCGCGAACAGGCAGTTGCGCACCTGCCCGTCGGCGGTGAGCCGGACGCGGTCGCAGGAGCCGCAGAACGGCCGCGTCACCGACCCGATCACGCCCACCCGGGCCGGGCCGCCGTCGACGAGGAAGCGCTCGGCCGGGGCGCTGCCGCGCGCCTTCGGGTCGTCGGGCGTGAGGTCGAACGCCGTCGACAGCCGCTCCAGGATCTCGTCGGCCGTGACCATGCCCTCGCGGGTCCAGCCGTGCTGGGCGTCGAGCGGCATCTGCTCGATGAAGCGCAGCTCGTAGCCCTGGTCGAGGCACCACCGCAGCAGCGGCACGGCCTCGTGGTCGTTGAAGCCCCGCATGAGGACGGCGTTGACCTTGACGGGCCGCAGGCCGGCCTCGGCGGCGGCGGCGAGCCCGGCGACGACGTCGGCGTGCCTGTCGCGGTGGGCCAGCCGCTTGAACGTGTCGGGGTCGAGCGTGTCGAGCGAGACGTTGACCCGGTCGAGCCCGGCCTCGGCCAGCGCTCCGGCGAGCCGTGCCAGCCCGATGCCGTTGGTGGTCAGCGAGACCTGCGGTTTGGGGCGCAGGGCGGTGGTGCGGGCCACGATGTCGGCCAGCTCACGCCTGATGAGCGGCTCGCCGCCGGTGTAGCGGACCTCGGTGATGCCCAGGCGTTCGACGCCGATGGTCACGAGGCGGACGATCTCGTCGGCGGTGAGGAGCTGGGCGTTGGGCAGCCAGTCGAGGCCCTCGGGTGGCATGCAATAGGTGCAGCGCAGGTTGCACTTGTCCGTCAGTGACACCCGCAGATCTGTCGCCACCCGTCCGAACGAGTCTCGCAACATGGGGCGTCACCTCCTGTTCGCTCGGCCAGAGGGCCAGACTACGATGCCGGTCCGACAGCGCTCAAAACCGCCCTCATCGCACGACAACACGTCGCTGCCTAGATCGATTCCACGCCGGAACGTCCCGGAATCCCCGATGTGCTCTCGTACCAGGAGTCTCTGGCCCGCATCAGCTCGGCCAGGTGCCGCCTGGACCACTCGCAGCCTGCGTTCATGGGCTCGATGAGGCTGCGGCCGAGCTCGGTCAGCCGGTAGTCGACCCGCGGCGGGATCTCGTCGTACGCGGTGCGGGTGAGCAGCCCGTCGCGCTCCATGGAGCGCAGCGACTCGGTGAGCACCTTCGGGGTGATGCCGCGGAGGGTCGCCTGGAGCTCGGTGAAGCGGCGCGGGGCGGACTCCAGGCAGCGGATGATCTTCGCGGTCCACTTGTCGCCCACGCGGATCGGCGCGGCGACCGGCGGGCATCCGAGGAACATGTCCGGATCGAGCGGCTCGGCCATCCCGACATCCTAGGTAACTTTCGTTGCGGAAAGCGATGCCTCGCCCCTTACGGTCGGCGCGAGCGGCCGGACAGCCCGGCCGGGCCGAGAGGGTGTGAGCGGACGTGAGCAGGATCGTGGTGTACGGCGCCGGCGGCCGGGCCGGGAGGCGCGTGGTCGCGGAGGCGGCCGGCCGGGGGCACGAGGTGACGGCCGTGGTGCGCGATCCGGCGAGACATCCGGCGCCGGCCGGTGCGCCGGGGGTGCGGGTGGTCGCCGGGGACGTCACGGACCTCGGCGACGTGGCGCGGACGGCGGCGGGGCACGACGCGGCCGTCCAGGCGGCGGCGCGGATGGACGTGCCGTCGGAGGAGTTCTACCGGGCCGCGGCCGAGGCGCTGGCCGGCGGGCTGGCGCGGGCGGGGGTGACGCGACTGGTGGCGGTGGGGATCGGGAGCCTGCTGGAGGTCTCGCCCGGGGTCCGGCTCGTGGACACGCCGGACTTCCCCGCCGAGGCCCGCGCGTTCTCGCTGGGGCACGCGGCGGAGCTGGCGGTGTTCGAGAAGTCGGGGCTGGACTGGGTGGTGCTCGCGCCGCCGCCCGTCTTCCTCGACGAGGAGGCCGCGCGGACCGGCCGTTACCGGATCGGCGGCGGGCGGGTGCCGGACCTGGAGCCGGCGCTGTCGTTCGCCGACCTGGCGGTGGCGGTGGTGGACGAGGTGGAGCGGCCCGCCCATCACCGGGTCCAGGTCGCCGTCTCGGCGGTGAGCGACGACCCGCGGTGAAGCCGGGTGAAGACGTCGGACGCCCGGCCGCTCGCGCGGCCGGGCGTCCGACGGGCATCTGCCTGGCGGGGTCAGTGGCGGTGGTGGCCGACGACCCGCACCCAGTCCTTGTTCTCCGCGGGAGAGAGCCAGCGGGCGCCCTCGAAGACGGCGCGGAACGTGCCGGACGTACGGGCGGGCACCCTCGTCGAGAAGTAGCCCTTGCCGGAGGTCCTGATCGTGTCCACGTGCTCCCAGCGGCCGCTGCCGTCGGGCTGGAACAGGATCACGATCCGCTTCCAGGCCAGACGGTGCCAGCGCTCCTTGCCCTTGCAGTAGTCGGCGTGGTGCACGGAGACGAAACCACTGATGTAGTCCTCGTCACACTGCACCGACAGCTTGCCCTCGAGGGTGATGGGCCGGCCACGCCGTGCGGGCTCCGGGTTCGCGTCGAACTGCATGGTGGTGTAGCCCCTGAGGTCCGGGTCGAGGCCCGGGTCCGCGAGCGCCGGCGAGGCGGCGGTGGCCACCATCGTCGCACCCAGGGCGGCAGCCGCCAGGCCGGCGGCGAGGCGTCGCATCTTCAAATCGAATGTCCTTCCCCGTCTTGAAATGACGGCCCCGAGTCGGGGCACGTCAACGCCAATGACGGGTAAGGCTATGGAAAAGTTGCGGTAAAGCCGATCACGATTCGGCAACGACGGTTTAAGGCCACACCAAGTGACATATTTCGGCTATTGCGTAATTTGTTGCGGCTTGGAGGTGTCTGATGCGTAGTGTCCTGTTCCTGGATAACGGACCCGCCAGAGGCCGCCCGTACGGCCCGTGACCGTGGTCATGAAGGTCCCCGAGGCGTCGGTCGTCGTCCTTCCCACCTCGGTCCACCGGGAGGACTCGTCGGGACGCCAGAGGATCTCCAGCGGCTGCCTGGCGAACGGCCCGTAGTCGCCGTAGCCGCGCGGGTCCACCCGCCGCAGCTGGCCGCGCAGGCGTACCGCACCGGAGTTCCGGCCCCGCTCCGCGCGCACCGACGAGAGCTTGGTGTCGCGCCTGAACTGGAACGACGCGTATTCGGTGATCTTCGCGCCGCCGGTCCCCCTGGCGGTGGCGGTGATGGTCCAGGTGCCGGCCGGGTAGTAGCGGGTCAGCTGCTTGTCGGGCAGGAAGCGCCAGGTCTCCCAGCCGTCGCCCATGCGGGCCGTCGACAGCGGTTTCGCGGCGGTCCACACCGGGCGCGGGGCGGGCGCCGCCGCCGGGGCGGGCTGCCCGGTCCCGTCGGGTCCCGCGGGATGCGTGTCCGCGAAGGGCGCGGGCGCCACGGGCCTGGCCTCCACGCCGTCGGCCGGTGGGGTCTCGCCGGCGGGCGAGGGCTCGGGCGGCCCGTCGGGATCCGCGCTCGGGCCGGTCTCCGGGGACGGTTGCTTGTCGGCCAGTACGGGCCCCGGCGGCTTGCCGGGCTCGACCTTGACGGTGACGCCGTTCCTGTCTCGCGCCCCTCTGGCGATCACGTCGATCACCAGCCGGACGGAGTCGTGCGGACCCACGACGGGCTCCGCCGGACGCACCGTGATGGAGCTGATGGCGAGCTCGGTCTCGGGCGGGGGCGCGGGCACCGTGAGCACCCCCGCCGCGAGCGGGACGAGAAGAAGGCTTCTAGTCATGATCAAGACGGTAGGAACCGCCCGGTCATGGCCAAACCCTCGACACACGCCATGAATGGCAAAATCCGCTGCGAGCGGACCCGCCGGAGGCGCTATCGGGGCGGACCGGTGTAGAGGCCCTCGATGACGTCGGCGTACTTGGCGTGGATGACCCGCCTCTTGAGCTTCAGGCTCGGGGTGAGCTCCTCGGTCTCGGCGGTCCACTCGGTGCCGAGCAGCGCCCACCGCTTGACCTGCTGCACCCTGGCCAGCTTGGCGTTGGCGGCCTCGACGGCGGCCGCCACCTCCTTGAGCACCTCCGGATGCTCGGCCAGCTCGGCGAGCGAGGCGAAGCCGATGCCGCGCGCCCGCGCCCAGCCCGGCGCCACTTCCCCGTCCAGGGTGAGCACGGCGACCGGGTGCGGCCGGTCGTCGCCGTAGGCGAGGGCCTGGCCGATGAGGGCGTGCTGCTTGAGGTGGTTCTCGATCTCGGCCGGGGAGATGTTCTCGCCGCCCGAGGTGATGATGAGCTCCTTCTTGCGGTCGATCACCCGGCAGAAGCCGTCCTCGTCGAGGGTGCCGATGTCGCCGGTGTGCAGCCAGCCGTCGGCGTCGATGAGCTCGGCGGTGGCCTCGGGGCGGTTGAGGTAGCCGCGGGTGTTGAGGGGGCTGCGGGTGAGGATCTCGCCGTCCTCGGCGATGCGGACCTCGACGCCGGGCTCGGCCCTGCCGACCGTGCCGAGGCGGTAGCAGGTGGGGCCGTTGCCGGTGAACGCGCCGGTCGTCTCGGTCATGCCGTACACGTCGATGACCTTGAGGCCGAGGCCGGCGTAGAAGTGCTGCACCTCGGCGGCCAGGGGCGCGGCGCCGGTGGCGGTCCACTCGGCGCGGTCCAAGCCGATCATGCCGCGGATGAGCGCGAGCAGGGAGGAGTCGGCGCGGTCGTACGCGGCCTGGATCTCGGGGGTGACCGTGCGGCCGTACTGGCCCGCCTCCACGTACGCGGCGCCGGCCTCCATGGCCTGGCGCACGGCCGCCTGCTGCTCGGCCGGCTGGCCGGCCAGCGCGGCGAGCAGCCGGGCCATGATCTTCTCCCAGACGCGGGGGACGCCGAAGAACATCACGGGCCGCACCTGCCCCAGCACCGTGCCGAGGGCGGCCAGGTCGGTGCAGAAGTGCACGTGGGACGCCTTCACGAGGGGGATGTACATGCTGAGGACCCGCTCGGCGATGTGGGCGTAGGTGAGGTAGGAGACCTGGTCGCCGAGCTCGGGCAGACGTGCGACGCGGTCGCTGCCGGCGACCTCGAAGAAGACGTTGGTGTGGGTGAGGGGCACGCCCTTGGGTGCGCCGGTGGTGCCGGAGGTGTAGAGGACGGTCACCGTGTCGCCGGGGCGCACGGCGCTCGCGCGGGCCTCGACCTGGCCCGGGTCGTCGGCCAGGCGGGCGCGGCCGAGCTCCAGGAAGTCCTCCCAGGCCATGAACCGCTCGCCGGCGGGCGCCCCCTCCAGCATGATGATCGTGCGTAAGCCGTCGAGCCGGTCGAGCACGGGCTGCCAGCGGGCCAGCTCGGCGGGGCCGCCCAGCACCGCGAGGCGGGCGCCGACGTCCCCGGCGACGAACGCGATCTGGTCGGGGGCGAACGTCGAGTAGATCGTGCAGCCGACGCCGCCCGCGTGCACCGCGCCGAGGTCGGCGAGCACGTGCTCGCTGCGGTTGACCATCATCAGCGCGACCGCCTCGCCCGGCTCCAGCCCCAGCGCGGCGAACCCGGCGGCGATCTCCAGGACCCTGCGGCGCGCCTGGGCGTAGGTCAGCGTGGCCCAGCCGTCCCCGTCGGGGTCGGAGTAGGCGGGCGCATCCGGATGGCGCTCGGCAGTGCGCCTGAGCTGCTCGCAGACGGTACGGCCGGCGATCTCCCGCTCGATCTCGGCCCGGACGTCGAGGACTTGGTCCATGGCACCCGCCTTCAGTCAGTGTTCACTTACGCGATCGCACCACATCAGCAGGAAGGGGGCAAGAGCAGTGGGAAGGACCTGCGACGATCACGTAAAGTAATCGTGCTAATTCGTACAAGGGGGACGAATGAGGGACAAAACGTTCTTCGGGCATCCATGGGCCCTGGCCACGCTGTTCTCCACCGAGATGTGGGAGAGGTTCAGCTGGTACGGGTTGCGGGCGATCCTCGCCACGTTCATGGCGGCGTCGCCGGCCCAGCAGGGCCTCGGCCTGTCGGACGAGACCTCACAGGCCGTCGTGGGCGTCTACGGCGCGCTGATCTACCTGGTGGCGCTGCCCGGCGGGTGGATCGCGGACCGCGTGCTGGGGGCGCGCAGGTCGGTGTTCTGGGGCGGGTTCCTCATCCTGCTCGGGCACGTCAGCATGGCCGTGCCCGTGCCGTCGCCGGCCTTCGTGTGGCTCGGGCTGCTGCTCATCATCAGCGGCACCGGCCTGCTGAAACCGAACATCTCGGTCATGGTCGGCAGGCTCTATCCCAAGGGGGACGACGGGCGCAGGGACTCCGGCTTCTCCCTCTTCTACATGAGCATCAACCTGGGGGCCTTCTTCGCGCCCATCGTGGTCGGCTGGCTGGCCGCCGGCGGGCGCTGGCACCTGGGGTTCGGCGCCGCCGCCATCGGGATGGCGATCGGCCTGACCCAGTACGTACGGGGCAGCCGCCGCCTGCGGGGGCTCGGCGACCCGCCCGCCCGCGTGGAGCACCACGGGCTCGGCCGCCGGCTGGCGCTCGGGGCCGCCGCCACGGCGGTCGCGCTGGGCGGCTGGGCGGCGAGCGGCACGCTCACGATCGACCGGCTCACGATGGCGATCACCGTGGTCATCCTGCTCGTGACCGTGGGCTACTTCTGTTACATCATGCTCGGCAGCCACGACCTCACCGACGACGAGCGCGTGCGGATGAAGGCCTACATCTGGCTGTTCGCGGCCGCCTCCATCTTCTGGATGATCTACGATCTGGCGCCCAGCAAGCTGCTGTTCTTCGCCAGGGACCACACCGACCTCTCCCTCTTCGGCATCGGCATCACGCCCGCGACGACGCAGGCGTTCAACCCGCTCTTCATCATGATCTTCGTGCCGGTGTTCGCGGCGCTGTGGGTGAAGCTCGGCACGCGGGTGAGCACGCCGCAGAAGTTCGCGTTCGCCCTGGTCACCGTGGGGTTGAGCTTCGTGGTCATGGCGGTCGCCGCCGCGCTGGCCGGCTCCGGCCGGGTGTCGGTGTGGTGGCTGGTGCTGGTCTACCTGGTCCAGGTCTTCGGCGAGCTGTCGCTGAGCCCGGTCGGGCTGTCGGTGACGACGAAGCTGGCGCCCGAGGCGTTCAAGGGGCAACTGCTGGGCGTCTGGTACATCTCGTTCGCGGTGGGCGACTCGATCGGCGGCCAGACGGGGCGGCTCGGCCGGGTGCTGTCCGAACCGGCGTACTACCTCGTGCTCGCCTCGATGGCGGTCGTGGCGGGCCTGGCGCTGTTCATGTTCACCCGCCAGCTGCGCGTGATGATGTCCGAGCACCAGCCTGAGCCCGCATTGCGGTAGATCATTGCACTATGACGGAAATACTCGACCTCGTCGGCATCTTCGTCTTCGCGCTGACCGGCGCGCTCATGGGGGTGCGCAAGCGGCTCGACGTGGTCGGGATGGCGGTGCTGGCGGAGATGACCGCCCTGGGCGGCGGCGTCGTGCGCGACCTCATCCTCAACGTCCGGCCCGCCGCCTTCCAGAGCCTCGGCTACGTGCTGGTCCCCCTGGCCGCCACGGTGATCGTCTTCTTCTGGCACCCGCACGTGGCCCGCGTCATGCCGGTCCTGCTGGTGCTGGACGCGGCGGGGCTCGGCCTGTTCAGCGCGGTGGGGACGCAGAAGGCCCTGGAGTACGGCCTCAGCCCGCTGCACGCCGCCCTGCTGGGGGTGGTGACGGGCGTGGGCGGCGGCATGCTGCGCGACGTGCTGGCCGGGGAGATCCCGACCCTGCTCTACGACCGGCAGCTCTACGCCGTGCCGGCCCTGCTCGGGTCGGGGGTGATGGCGGGGCTGTCGACCGGCGGGCTGCACGGCTGGCCGGCCACGCTGGCGGCGGCGCTGCTGGTGTTCTGGCTGCGGGTCGCGGCCATGCGCCGCAAGTGGCGCGCTCCCCTGGCCAAGGGCGCCGAGGAGTGACGACGGCCGCCCTTGCCATCAAGCCGCCGCTCGGGCCGTCGCGCTGCAGCTCAGCCCGTCGGGCTGCCGCTCAGACCATCGGGATGAGCGACTCGGACGGGCGCCGGGCGCCGGTCGGCCCGTGGTCGCGGGCGGCGCGGATGCGGGCGACCACGTCCGCCATCACCGGCGGCGGCTGCGTGTAGGGCAGGCGCAGGTGGCTCTCCAGGGTGCCCTCCAGCCCGAACCAGGGGCCGGGCGCGAGGCGTACGCCGTGGTGGGCCGCCGCCTCCGCCAGCGGCGTGGCGCCGGGGCCGTCCAGGCGGACCCACAGCGTGCCCCCGCCGCGCGGCACGGTGAACGTCCACTCCGGCAGGTGCTCGCCCAGCGCGGCCACGAGCGCGTCGCGCGAGGCGCGCAGCGTGCGGCGGCGCTCGGCCCGCGTCTCCTCCATCCGGTCGAACAGCCGCGCCACCACGAGCTGCTCCAGCACCGGGCTGGCGATGTCCACGGCGGCGCGCGCCGTCGCCAGCCGGCGCGCCAGCGCGGCCGTCGCCCGCACCCAGCCGATGCGCAGCCCGCCCCACCACAGCTTGGAGGCGGAGCCGATGCTGATCACGCGGCTGTCGGTGTCGAACGCCGCCATCGGCGACGTCCGCGGCACCTCGTCCAGCGCCAGCTCCGACCAGGTCTCGTCCACCAGCAGGATCGTGCCGGCCCGCCGGGCCTCGCCCACGACGGCGGCGCGGGTGGCGTCCTCCATGAGGGCCCCGGTCGGGTTCTGGAAGTCCGGCATGAGGTACGCCAGCCGCGCCCCCGGCCGGCGCATCGCCCCGGTGACGAGGTCCTCCTGCCAGCCCCCGTGCGAGACGCCGACGGGCACGAGGCGGGCGCCGCGCTGCCTGGCCGCGTCGATGGCGTGCGGGTACGTCGGCGACTCCACGAGCACCGGGTCGCCCGCGCCGACGAGCAGGCCGAGCACGAGCTGGATCGCGTGCTGGGAGCCGGTCGTGACGAGGATCTGCTCCGGCCTGGTGGCCACGCCCCTCTCGGTGTAGCGGGCGGCGACGCGCTCGCGCAGGACCGGCAGGCCCATCGGGTCGTAGCCGTTGCCCATGCCGTACCTGGGCAGGTCCTCCACCGCCTCCCGCACCGCCTCGTCCAGGGCCGAGGGCGCGGGCGGGGCGGCGCACTGGATCTGCAGGAGGCCGTCGCCGTCGGTGCCGAGCCACGGGTTGTCGGCCGTGGTCGCCGGGTCGGGCAGGGCGGTCCAGCTGCCCGAACCCTGGCGGCTGTCCAGGTAGCCGCGCTCGCGCAGCAGGTCGTAGGCGGCCGTCACCGTGGTGCGGCTGACCCGCAGCGTCTCGGCCAGGTGGCGTTCCGCGGGCATGCGGACGCGTACCGGGATCTGGCCGTCCATGATGAGGGCGCGCAGGCCGTCGGCGAGCGCGCGGTAGTACGGGCGCGCCGCCGGGCCGACCTGGACGAGCCGCGCCACCTGGGTCGCCGACATGTGCCTCATAAGGCCACTTTTCGTGATTGGCCCTGTTTTGGCAAGTCGGGATGATGCCACTCTGGGGCCATCATGAGCGAAACGACCGCCTCCAGGATCAGTTCCCTGCCCGCCCGCCTCCTCAGGCTCTACGGCGGGCTCGCGCTGTACGGCACCGGCATCGCCCTCCAGGTGGAGTCCGGGCTGGGCAACGACCCGTGGGACGTCTTCCACCAGGGCCTCGCCGTACGGATCGGGCTGTCCATCGGGACGGTCATCATCGGGATCGGCGCGCTGGTGATGCTGCTGTGGATCCCGCTGAAGCAGCGGCCCGGCATCGGGACCATCAGCAACGTGCTGTTCCTCGGCCTGTTCGCGGACGCCGCGATCTTCGTGCTGCCCACCCCGTCGCACCTCGCCCTCCAGACCCTGTACCTGGCGCTGGGCGTGCCCGCCATCGCCCTGGCCACCGTGCTCTACATCGGCGCGGGGATGGGGCCGGGGCCGCGTGACGGCATCATGACCGGGCTGGTGCGGCTCGGCCTGTCGGTACGGCTCGGCCGCTTCCTCATCGAGGTCACCGTGCTGGCGGCCGGATGGCTGCTGGGCGGGACCGTGGGCGTGGGGACGCTCGTGTTCGCGCTGGCCATCGGGCCGTTGACGCAGCTTTTCACCCGCTGGTTCCCGTTGAAGTGACGTTTACCTGACCATGACGCGGCCCTCAGGACCCGAGTAGCGTCAAGGCATGCGGATCGAGGATTACGCCCTGATCGGAGACATGCAGTCCGGGGCACTGGTGGCCAGAGACGGATCGATCGACTGGTTGTGCCTGCCCAGGTTCGACTCCCCGTCGTGCTTCGCGGCGCTGCTCGGGAGCGAGCGCAACGGGCACTGGTGGATCGGGCCCACGGGCCGGCCGCCGGCCACCCGGCGTCGCTACCGGCCCGACACGCTCATCCTGGAGAGCGAGTGGGACACCCCGACGGGCACGGTCCGCGTGATCGACTTCATGCCGCCCCGCGACCGCAACCCCGACGTCGTGCGGATCGTGGAGGGCGTCTCCGGCAGCGTGGAGATGTCCGCCCAGCTCAGGGTGCGCTTCGACTACGGCAGGATCGTGCCGTGGGTGCGCCGCGACAACGGGCACCTGCAGGCCATCGGCGGCCCCGACTCGGTGTGGCTGCACTGCCCCGTGCAGCTCAAGGGCGGCGACTACGCGCACCGGGCCACGTTCACCGTCAAGGAGGGCGAGCGGCTGCCGTTCGTCTTCACCTGGCACCCGTCGCACGAGCCGATGCCGCCGCTGATCGACTCCGAGACCCAGCTGCGCGAGACCGAGGCCATGTGGCAGGAGTGGGTGTCCCGGTGCACCTACGAGGGCCCGTACCGCGACGCGGTGGTGCGGTCGCTGATCACGCTGAAGGGCCTCACCTACTCCCCCACCGGCGGCATCGTCGCCGCGCTCACCACGTCCCTGCCCGAGGACCTGGGCGGCGTGCGCAACTGGGACTACCGCTTCTGCTGGCTGCGCGACGCGACCATGACGCTCGACGCGCTGATCAGCTCCGGCTACCTCGGGGAGGCCGCCGACTGGCGCGCGTGGCTGCTGCGCGCCATCGCGGGCCGGCCGCAGGACCTGCAGATCATGTACGGCGTCGCCGGCGAGCGGCGGCTGCCCGAGCTGCTGCTGGACTGGCTCGACGGCTACGAGGACTCCCGGCCCGTGCGCATCGGCAACGAGGCGGTCAAGCAGCTGCAGCTCGACGTGTACGGCGAGGTGATGAACTGCCTGTACGAATCGCGCACCCGCGGCCTGTCCGCCGACGAGCGGGCGTGGACCATCCAGCGGCAGCTGCTCGACTACGTCGAGGACCACTGGGACGAGCCCGACGAGGGGCTGTGGGAGGTGCGCGGGCCGCGCCGGCACTTCGTCCACTCCAAGGTGATGTGCTGGGTGGCGCTGGACCGCGGGGTCAAGTACGTGGAGCGGTTCGGCCGCGTCGGGCCGGTCGACAAGTGGCGCACGCTGCGCGACGTCGTCCACGCCGAGATCTGCGAGCAGGGCTTCGACGAGCGGCGCAACACCTTCACCCAGTCGTACGGGTCGTCGGAGCTGGACGCCTCGCTGCTGATGATGCCGATGGTCGGGTTCCTGCCCGCCGACGACCCCCGCATGCTGGGGACCGTCGCGGCCATCGAGAAGGAGCTCATGTCCGACGGGTTCGTGCTGCGTTACCCCATAGCCGCCGACAACGACGTCGACGGGCTGCCCGGCGGCGAGGGCGCGTTCCTGGCGTGCAGCTTCTGGCTGGTGGAGGTGATGGCGATGCAGGGCCGCAAGGAGGAGGCCAAGGACCTGTTCGAGCGGCTGCTGGGGCTGCGCAACGACGTGGGGCTGCTGGCGGAGGAGTTCGACCCGCGCTACGCGCGGCTCGTCGGCAACTTCCCGCAGGCGTTCAGCCACGTGCCGCTGATCAACGCCGCCCGCGCCCTCTCATAGAGGTGGCGGAGGTCGTCACGGGCCGGTGAGCCGGCGCTCGCCGGCCGTGGTGATGACGTACACCTGCCAGTTGTAGTAGGCGTAGTAGTTGCGCGGGTCGCGCTTGATCTGGCGGGCGTGCGCCAGGATCGCGTCGACGTACGCCCGGGACGGGTTGTACGCGTGCAGCGCCCGCCGGTAGTCGCGCGGGGCGCCCGAGGCGCGCAGGTAGTTGGCGGCGGCCATCACGGCGTCGCGCGGGTCCTGGATGTCGCCGCCCATGCCGTACGCCTTCCAGGTGTCGGGCATGAACTGCATGGGCCCCTGGGCGCCGGCGTGGCTGTCGGAGCGCACCCGGCCGAACTTGGTCTCCGCGAACATGACCGACGCCAGCACCTCCCACTCCACCCCGAAGCGGCGCTCGGCCTTCTTGAAGTAGCCGAGCAGCTCGGCGGCGGGCCGCGGGTCGCGGACCTTGAAGACGGCCGACGGCTTGATCGGGCGGGCGAGCGAGAGCAGCTCGCGGATGGCGGCCGTGTTGTCCTTCGCCTCGGCGGCCAGGGCGGCGGGCAGGCGGGCGAAGGCGCGGGAGGCGAGCTTGGGGTGGCGGGCGGCGTAGCGGTAGACGCGCTGCTCGTGCAGGGCCAGGAGCTCGACGTCGCGGGGCGGCCTGCCCGTCTTGGGCCAGGCGTCGATGGCGGCGTCGAGCGCGGTGGTGGTCCGCTCGAGGGCGGCGGCCAGCCCGGCGGCGTCCTTGGGGATCGGCTCGTCGGGCGCCGGGAGCGCCTTGCCGGGCTGCTGGACGGCGCCCGGCGTGGCCGTCCCGGCCGGGGCCTCGGCCTGGCTCTCCGCCGGACTCCGGGTCGGGGTTCGCGCCTGGCCCTGGGCCGGGACGTCCAGGGGCCGGCGGTCCGCGCCCGACGCCGTGGCGGGGTCGCCGCAGGCTGCGGCGCCGAGCAGGGCCGCCAGCGCCGCCGCGGCCAGGGCTCGGTGGTGCCGGTGACGTTGCTCCATGGAGGGCCAACCTACCCGGTACGGCCGCCCGCCCCGCGCGCATCCGACCGCGTGTCACGCCATCCGTCGCGCGTCACGAGGCGTCCGTCGCGTGTCGCGAGGCGTGCCCGTCCGCGCGAAACTGTTGTGACCCGGGCGTACGGCCTTATCGTGTGATCGCCCGATATAACACGAGAAAGGAGCGGGATGGCTGACATGCGCCCGCTCCGGCCGGACGACCCCGAGCGGATCGGCTCCTACCGGCTCGTCGGCGTGCTCGGCTCCGGCGGGCAGGGCGTGGTGTACCGGGGCGTCGGCGACGACGGGCGCCAGGTCGCCGTCAAGGTGCTGCACGGCCACCTCGTCCACGACGACGACCTCAGCAGGCGGTTCCTGCGGGAGGCGGAGACGGCGCGGCGGGTGGCCCCCTTCTGCACGGCCGCGGTGCTGGATGCCGGGCTGGCCGGGGACCGGCCGTACATCGTGAGCGAATACGTGCCGGGCGACACGCTGCAGGCGCTGGTCCGGGCGTCGGGGCCACGCTCGGGCGGGGCGCTGGACCGGCTGGCGATCTCCACGCTGACCGCTCTGGCGGCCATCCACGAGGCCGGGATCGTGCACCGGGACTTCAAGCCGGCCAACGTGCTGATGGGACCCGACGGGCCGGTCGTCATCGACTTCGGGATCGCCAAGGCGCTCGACGCCACGACCATGACCTCGGCCCCGGTGGGGACGCCGGCGTACATGTCGCCCGAGCAGTTCAGGGGCGAGCGGGTGGGGCCCGCCTCGGACGTGTTCGGCTGGGCGGGGACGATGGTGTTCGCCGCCACCGGGCGCGCGGCCTTCGCGGGGGACACGGTGGCGGCAGTGGTGAACGGCGTGCTGAGCGGCGCTCCCGACCTGTCGGGGGTGCCGCCGCACCTGCTGGACGTCATCGAGGCGTGCCTGTCCAAGGACCCCGCCGACCGCCCGCTCCCGGCCGACCTGCTACGCCGCCTCATCCGCCGGTCGGGACCCGGCGCGCCCCCTCTCCCCGGCCCCGATCCCGGCGCAACCCCGGGTTCCGACCTCCGCTCCGGTTTCGGCCCAAGCCCAGGTTTCGGCACGGGTCCCGGATCCGGCCCAGGCCGTGGTTCCGGTCCAGGCCATGGTTCCGGCGCGGTTCCTGGTCTCGGAACGGGTCCCGGTTCCGACGCGGGTCCTAGCTCCGGCGCGGGTCCCGGTTCGGGAACGGGTGCTGGTTCGGGTTCCTCGACCGTGCCGGACACCCCGGTCCGGCGGCGGGCGGTGATCGGCGGGGCCGTGGCAGCGGCGGCCGCTCTCGGGGTGTCCGCCTTCACCGTCCTTCGCGCGAGGGGCGACCTCGCCGACCCGAGCACCCGCCGTACGGACCGGCCGGCCGTCCAGAGCCCCTCACCAGGCGGCACCGCTACGAGCCCCTCCCCCGGCGGCACCTCTGCCGGTCCCTCGCCCGGCACCGCGTCGCCGGACCCGACCGCGCCCGCCGAGCCGTTCGGGACGCGGCTCGCCCGGTCGGCGCCGCTGCCCCGCGCGGTCGGCACGCCCACCACGCTGGCCGTCACAGGGGCCACCGTCGCGTGCGGGACGGCCAAGGGCGCGGTGTACGCGTGGGACCTGAGCTCGGCGGCCGAACAGCTCGGGGACGGCGGGGACTCGGTGACCTGGCTGGCCGCCGGCGACGTGGGCGGCACGCGGGCGGTCGCGTCCGGGCACCGGGACGGCGGGATGCGGCTGTGGAGCACGGCGGGAGAGAGCCTCGCCTCGCACAAGGCCGGCGACCCGGTCATCGCCGTCACCATCACGAGCACCGGGACCGCGGTGGGGGTGTCGCAGAAGTACGACCTCGTCAGGGACCTCCACAGCGTCGTACGGCTGTGGGACATCGCCACCGGCGAGCGGATCGGCAAGGCGATCGACGACCACCTTCAGGACGTCAGGGGGCCGGCGTTCGGCAGGCTGGGCGCGGACGACGTGCTCGTGACGGGAGACGGCGGGAACCGGGTCCGGGTGTGGCGCCTGTCCGACGGGCGCCTGATCCACTCGTTCCGCACCGGCGAGGTCGGCGGGATCGAGTTGATGTCCTGCGGCGAGATCGACGGCGACCCCGTCATCGTCTCGACCCACCTGGACGCGACGCTGCGCGTGTACGACCCGCTGAGCGGCAAGCGCCGGAAGAAGTGGAGGTACAGCGACCAGAGCCCGGGCGACCGGGGCGCGACGTCGCTCGTCACCGGGCGGCTGGGCGACGTGCCCTTCGCCGCCGTCGCCCATGCACCCTGGAACGGCGTCCCCGTGGTCCGCGTCTGGGACCTGCGCGACGGCGAGATCCTGGGCGTGCTCGGCGGGGGCGACGACGGGGTGATCAGCACGCTGGCGCTGGCCGAGCAGGCAGGCCGCCCGGTGCTCGTGGGCGCGGGCAAGGCTCGCAGGATCGACGTGTGGAGCCTCGGGCCGGCGTGAGCGGGTTACGGTGATCCGGAAACCACGGTTTCGGGCCCAGAATGCGAACCCGCGCGGGAGCGCTCCCAACTCCTGAAAATGCCTCTTAGCTGCGGATACTCACATCGCGTGAAATTTCATCCAACAGGATGCCTCGCCCAGCCGTCGCGGACGGGCTGCGGCAGGGGTCTTGACATCCCAGGCAGAGCCGATCGCACCAGTCCGTCACTAAAACGTTCCAGGACCGAAAAAGCGTCCACTTATCACCTTTCACCTGGTCTTTTGCCTCTTCCCTACGACTAGTCAAAGGGCCAGACAATTCCGGTAGGTCCGATATTTGATATTCAGATCACCAGGCCTGCGGCGAATGTCATACTGCGTTTGGGAGCGCTCCCGCGAGCACGTTCCCTCATGACGCCTCACGACGAGGATCGGCAGTGAACCATCCCGACCCCCTGCTCGACGCCCGGCGCCCCTGGGCCGCGCACATCTGGTGGATCGCCCTGGCCGCCGGGGCGGCCGGCTTCGCCTTCGTCTGGCTGGCCACCCCGCACGCCCGCGAGATCGACGCCGCCTGGCAGCTCGTGGCCAAGCTGCTCGCGTTCGCCTTCCTGTGCTGCGCGATCGCTTTCTTCCCGTGGGTGTCGCCACGCCTGAACTGGCTGCTGTACGTCCCGTTCGTCTTCCTGACCGGCTACCTGATCCCGAGGATCAGCTGGTTCTACTACGGGGACGGCGCCCGTGCGCACGGCGACGCCTTCTACACCCACCTGTACCTGCTGCTGTACCCGGGGATCGTGCTCACGGCCGCCGCCGCGTACCGGATCGGAGGCGGCTCGCCCGGCCGCTGCCTGAAACTCATGGTCACGGGGGTGCTGATCGTGTTCTCGGGCTTCCTCGACGTGATGTGGCAGGTGGTCAACCCGGTCGCGATCCCCGACCGCATCGACGCCCCGCACATCAACCTGTTCACGGGCGGGCCGATCCCGTTCGGAGCGGCGATCTGGTTCACGCTGGCCCACGTCCCCGTCATCGTGGGGATCAACCTGCTTCCCCTGGACCGCTGGATCGCGCGCCTGACGCGGGCCGGCGCGGACGCCGCCGGGAGGAGGTGACCCGTGCCGGACGTGCCCGCCGCGGGGCCGCTCATCGAGATCTCGGTGGCGGCGCCCGCGTACAACGAGGCGGACAACATCGCCGCCGCCGTGACCGAATGGCGCGACTACCTGGAGCGCAACCCGGCGATCGGCGCCTGGGAGATCGTCGTGTGCGACGACGGCAGTGCCGACGCGACCGGGAAGATCCTGCGGGGCCTGCGGGAGGAGTGCCCGCAGCTCGTCGTCGTCACGTTCGAGCGCAACCGCGGCGCGGGGGCCGCCATCGCGGCGGCGATCGCGCGTACCCGGATGGACTGGGTGGTGCTGCTGGACTCCGACGGCCAGTTCCCGATCGCCAACCTCGACCGCTTCATCGAGCGGGTCAGGGCCGGAGCCGGGCTGGCGTTCTCGGGCGCCCGGGTCAGGAAGGCCGACAGCCTGCCGTACCGGTGGGGCTCGGCGGCCAGCGGCGCGGTCAGCAACCTGCTGCACCGCACCCGCTACCGCGACTTCAACTCGATCTTCAAGGTGGTCTACGGGCCGCTGTTCCGGGCGCTGCCGCTGGAGTCGTCCGGGATGAACTGCTCGACCGAGATCACGGCCCGCGTCGCCGAACTGGGCCACGCCTGGGTGGAGCTGCCGATCGAGCACCGGGAGCGGGGCGGCGGCAGCCGCGGCTGGCGCTTCTGGCGCGGGGCGCGCGACCGGGCGCTGTTCGTGGGCTACCTCGGGCTGCGCCACTGGCTGCTGCGCCGGGGCGTGCTGCGGGTGCGGGCCGGTCAGGAGGAGGTCCTGTGAGGGTCGCGATGTTCAGCGGCGGGCGGGGCACGGCCGGGATCGCCCGCGCCCTGCTGCGCTCGCCCGGGGTGGAGCTGTCCCTGCTGATCAACGGGTACGACAACGGGCTGTCCACCGGGGCGCTGCGCCGCTACCTGCCCGGCATGCTCGGCCCGTCCGACTTCCGCAAGAACCTGCTGCTCCACCTGGACGGCGGCGACCCCCGCCGCGACCTGCTCGAACACCGGCTCGCGCCGGGCACCACGGCCGCCGGCCTGGAGCGGCTGATCAGCGGGCCGCTGGACTACCGGGTCGCGCGGGAGCTGCACGTGTTCGCCGGGCGGCTGCGCGCCGAGCCCGACGGGCTCGACCTGGCCGACTGCGCGCTGGGCAACCTCGTGCTCGCCGGGGCGTACCTGCGGCTGGGCGAGGACTTCAACGCGGCGGTACGCGCGTGCGCGCGCACGTTCGGGGCGCCGGCGAGGCTGCTCAACGTGACGGGCGGCGAGAACGCGTTCCTGGTCGCGCTCAAGGAGGACGGCCGGGTGCTGGCCGACGAGGCGGACATCGTCGCGCCGCAGGACGCGGCCGCCATCACCGGGCTGTTCCTGCTGCGCGAGCCGCTGACCGGCCGGGACCGCGCCGAGCTGGCCGGCCGGGCGCCGGAGCGGGTGCGGGAGCTCCTCGCCCGGCGCGCCGCCCGCGTCACGCCCAACCCGGAGGCGCTGCGGGCGCTGGAGGACGGCGACCTCATCGTGTACGGGCCCGGCACGCCGCACTCGTCGCTGCTGCCGAGCTACCTGACGCCGGGCGTGGCGGAGGCCATCGCGCGGAGCCGGGCGGCGGCCCGGGTGTTCGTGGTCAACCTCGGGGGCGACCACGACATCCAGGGGCTGACGGCCACCGACCTGGTGGACCGCACGCTGGCGTACCTGGGCGACCCGGGGAACGAGCGGCGGACGATCACGCACGTCCTCAGCCACCGCGGCGCGTCCGGCGGGCCCGCGGTGCCGCGCCGGGTCGCCGAGCGCGGCCACTGGGCGGGGGCGCGGTGGATCAGCGCGGACCTGGCGGACACCGGGCAGCCCGGCACGCACAGCGGCCCGCGCACGGCCGAGGCCCTCCGGGCGCTCCTCGGCCCGACCCCGCTGGCACGGGCCGGATGAGCACCACCCCGGCCACGGACCCGGCTGCCGGCGCCCCGCCCGGAACCATGGCGACCGGAACCACGGCGACCAGAGCCATGGCGACTGAGACGGCGGTCGACGCCATGACGGGCCTGGCACCCGCGGCCCCAGCCGACACGGCAACGGGCACGGCACACGGTCGGCGGCGGGCACATCGGTGACAGGCCCGTCCCTGACAGGCGCGTCGGTGACAGGCGCGTCGGTGACAGCGGTGGCGCGCGCGGCAGTGGCGAGCGCGGCGGTGAAGCCCGGAGCCGTGGCGATCGGGGCGGCGCAGGCGGCGTCGGCTGGGGCGGTGGCTGGGCGGCGGGTGTGGTTGTGCGATCTCGACGGCACGCTGGTCGACTCCTTCCCCGCGCACGAGGCCGCCTTCCGCCGGGCGATCGCCGAGCTGGCGCCCGCCGCGCTCCCCGGCTTCCGGTACGCCGCACACGCCGGCGCGAGCACCGCCGAGGTGGCCGCGCGGCTGGCCGGGGACCCGGAGACGGCCGGACGGCTGGCGAGGCGCAAGCAGGAGCTCTACCGGGAGCTCGTCGGCCAGGGCGCGGTCCGCCCGTTCCCTGGGGCGCGCCGGCTGCTCGACCGGCTGGCGGCGCGCGGCCGGGTGGCGTACCTGGTCACCGCCGGCAGCCGGGCGTCGGTGGAGCGGGTGCTGGCGGGCTCGGCGCTGGGGGCGTGCTTCCGCGACGTGCTCACGGCCGACGACGTGCCGGTGAGCAAGCCGGACCCGCGCTTCTACGGCCTGGCCCTCCGCCGCTGGCGGGTCGATCCTGACGAGGCCGTCGTGCTGGAGGACTCCGCGCACGGCGTGGCCTCCGCCGTCGGCGCCGGGCTGGCGACGCTGCACGTCCACACCGCCGTGCCGGCTCCCGGCGCGGTCGCGGTGGGCGGCCTTGACGACCTCGTGTCCCTCGTGGAGGTGGAGCGGTGAGCACGTGCGCGGTGATCCCGGCGGCCGGGCGCGGCACCCGGTTGGGCGGGGACCTCCCGAAGATCATGATCGAGGTCGACGACGGCGTCACGGTGTGGGATCTGCTGCTGCGGCGGCTGCGCCCGTGGACGGAGCACGTGCACGTCGTCGTCTCCCCCGATGGCGAGGGGCCGTTCCGCGACCTGGCGGCCGGGGAGATCGCCGCGGGCGCGGTGTCGGTCAGCGTTCAGGAGCGGCCGACCGGCATGGGAGACGCGATCTTCGGGGCGGGGGCGCACTGGGCGGCGTACGGGACGATCCTGGTGGTCTGGGGCGACCAGGCGAACCTGTCCCCCGCGACCGTGCGGGAGGTCCTGGCCGCCCACCCGGGCAAGGGGCTGACGCTGCCGCTGGTGCCGATGGCGGATCCGTACGTGGAGTACGAGCTGGCCGGGGGCGAGCTCGTACGCGTGCGGCAGTCCCGCGAGGGCGACCGGTGCCGCCCCGGCGGGCTCAGCGACGTCGGCGTGTTCTGCCTGGCCACCGAAGGGCTGCGGGAGGCATGGGAGCGGTTCGCGGCCGGGGCGGCGGCGGGCGCGGCCACCGGAGAGGTGAACTTCCTGCCGTTCCTGCCGCACCTGTCCCTGGCCGAGGGCCTGCCGGTGACCGTGGTGCCGGTGGCGGACCCGGACGAGGCCCGCGGCGTCAACACCCCGGAGGACCTGGAGTTCGCCAGGCGGGCCCACCGACGGCGCGGGTGCTGAAGGCCCGCGCGGCGCGCCTGCGGTGGGCGGCCGGGCCGACGCTGGTGAGCGCGCTGGCCAGCGGCACGGCGGCGGCCACCACGCTGGTCATCGCGCGCGGGGCGGGGGCGAGCGCGTTCGGCCAGTTCACGGTGGTGCTGTCGATCGCGCTGATCGTCACCGTCGGCATGCTGACGAGCCTGCACTACGTGATGCTGCAGGAGCTGCCCCGGGCTGATCCGGGGCGGCGGCCCGAGCTGATGGCCACGGCGCTGCTCGCCACGCTGGCGGTGAGCGCCGGGCTGGCGGCGCTGGGCGTGCTGGCGGCGCCGCTGCTCACGGCCGCGCTCAACGTGGACACCCGCACGCTCGTCCTCGGTCTGGCGCTGGCGGCGTCGATGACGGTGAACCAGCTGGCCGAGAGCTTCCTGCGGGGGCTGCGCAGGTTCGCCTTCGTGGCCTGGCTCAAGCTGGCCGTCGCGATCGTCTACCTGGCCGGCGCCTCCTGGTGCCTGCTGGCGCTGGGCGTCAGGGAGGCGGAGCCGTACGTGATGGCGTTGATCGCCACGAATGTGGGGTTCGCGCTGACAGCGGTGGGGGCGGTACGGGTGCGGCCGCGCCTGTGGTCGGCGCGGCTGGCCCGGTCGCTGTACCGGCACGGCATGTACGTGACCGCCATCGCCGCGCTCACCGGCGTGCTGTTCGGCATCGACGTGATCTTCCTGAACCACTGGGCGGGCCCGGCCGACGTCGGCGTGTACTCGGTCTACAACGGCTTCCCGAAGCGGCTGCTCGGCGTGCTGTTCACCGACGGGGTCGGGCTGGTGCTGCTGCCCGTGATGGCCACCGCGGACAAGCCGCTGCTGATGCGGCGCATCGCCCGGCTGGCCCCGGCCGTGGCCGGCGCCACGGCGGTGGTCTCGTTCGCCGCGAGCACGGTGTTCTTCCTGCTGATGCGCGGCGCGTACCCGTACTCCACCGGGCTGATGGCGCTGTCGGCGCTCGGCATCGGCGTGCACACGGCGTTCAACCTGTACTCCGTGGCCCTGTCGATGGACGGGGTGCGCGGGGCCAGGGTGCTCATCCGCTGCCTGCTGGCGGGCACGCCGCTCGCGCTGGCCGCGCTGGCGGCCTGCGTCCGCTGGCAGGGGCTGGCCGGCGGGCTCGTGGGCTTCGCGCTGGCCAATCTCGTCCTGCTGGCCGCCGTGGCAGTGGCGGCCGCCCGCGTCTACAGGCCCGAGGAAGGCGCCGCATGAGGATCGCGTACGTCATCAACCAGTTCCCGCCGAACATCACCGCCGGGCTGGGCAGGTACGCCGAGCTGATCACGCCGTACCTGGCCCGCGACCATGACCTGACGGTCCACACGCCGAACGACGGCCGCCATCCGGTGGACGAGGCCGCGGGGCGGCTCCGCGTGCACCGGCCGCGCGGAGCCCTCGCGCGGGGCCGGCGGCTCAACCGCACCAGGCGCGCCGAGTTCCTGCTGCTCGCGCTGAACGTCGTCGCCGCCAACTGGCGTTACTTCCTGCGGCTGTGCCGCCGCGACGCGCGGCCCGACCTGGTGGCCGTGCACGACTCGACGAACTTCCTGTCGGGGCTGCTCTGCCACTACGTGCTGCGGCTGCCGGTCGTCCTCCACGTGCACACCACCGAGTACGGCGTCGCGCCGCAGCGCAGCATCACCGACCCGCTCAACCTGTTCGCGGCGCTGGAGCGCCGGCTGGCCAGGGTGTCGCGGCGGGTGGTGGTGGCCACGCCGGAGGTGCGCGACCAGCTCCTGGCCGCGGGCTGGCGCCGGACGCCCATCGACGTCGTGCCGCTGGGCGGGACGTTCGAGGCGGTGCTGCCGTCGTACGGGCGCGACGAGCTGCGTGCCGGGGCGCGGACCCTGCGCGCCCGGCTGGGCCTGCCGGAGGGTGACCCGGTGCTGCTGTTCGTGGGCAGGATCGAGCGGCAGAAGGGCGTCTACCAGCTGCTGGAGGCGATGCGGACGGTGGCGTGCGAGGTCCCGCGGCTGCGGCTGGTGATCGTCGGCGAGGGCGACGCCGCGGGCGTCGAGCGCATCGTCGCCTCGACAGGGCTGGAGGGGCGGGTACTGGCCTCCGGGCGGTTCGTCGAGGGGCGGGAGCTGCTGGAGTACTACGAGCTGGCCGACGCGTGCGTGTTCCCGTCGCTGTTCGAGCCGTTCGGGCTGGTGGCGACCGAGGCGATGGCGATGGGGCGGGCGGCCGTCCTGGGTGACGGCTTCTCGCGGCTGTTCCTCGGGCCCGACCCCGAGCGGCCGGCGGCGTACTTCGTGCGGGCCGGGGAGCCGGCCGACATCGCGCGGGGCGTGATCGCGGTCATGACCGACGCCGGGTTGCGGCGGGAGCTGGCCGAGCGCGGGGAGCGGTTCGTCCGCGAGGGGCTGAACTGGGAGCGCGCCGCCGCCGAGACTGCCGAGGTGTACCGGGCGGCCGTGAAGACGCCCGCACGCTGACAAGCCCCGAACCCGGAGCCCCGAGCCCCGAGCCCCAAAGCCGAAGCCCCGTGCCCCTGTGTCCCGAGCCCGGCGCCCCGGGCGTCCCGGCCGTGCCGCCCGCGTCACACGGGCGAGCCTCTGAGCACGCGCAGGGAGCCGGCCGCCAGCCCGGCCACGAGCACCACGTGCACCGCCAGATGGACGGCCATGAAGTACGCGGTGAACGCCGCGCCCCGCTGCCGGTGCACGAACCGCAGCAGCTCCGGATCGGCCACCACGAACCACCCGACCAGCGCCACCGGCACCGCGAACAGCGCCGGGTGGAGCAGCCCCAGCGGCACGCAGGCCAGCGCCAGCGCGCAGGCCAGGATGCCGGCGCGGCTGTTGGCGTTCTCCGGCTTGGCCGCGCCGCGCCGGGCCGTGGCCAGGGCGAGCGGGATCAGCGGCAGCGCCCGCCGCCACTGCTCGGCGAGCACCGGCCAGAACCGGTGGCCCTCGTCGTGGCGGCCCATCACGGCGTCGGTCAGCACGATCCGCGTGCGCACGGCCAGGCGGCTGCTGTACTCCACGTCCTCGCTGTCGCGCAGCCCCTCGTCGAGCCGGCCCGCCTCCAGCCACGCCGTACGGCGGATCGCGGCCAGCGCGAACACGACGCTGTGGACCTCGCCGAGGTGCCTGCGCCGCCAGTGGACCTGGTGGAGCAGGCGGTACCACTCGACGGGGCCGTCGTCGATGAGCGGCTCGGTGTCGTAGACGCCGTGCACGCAGCCGAGGCCGGGGTCGTCGTCCAGGAGCCGCACGGCGGCGGCGACCGCGTCCGGCCGCAGCGCCACGTCGCTGTCGAGGAAGAAGATCACGTCGCCGGTGGTGCTCTCCACCCCGGCGTTCCTGGCCGCCGAGACGCCGCGGTTGGCGGGCAGGCGGACGACGCGGCAGCCCAGCTCCTCGGCGATGGCCGCGGAGCCGTCGTCGCTGGCGTCGTCCACCACGACGATCTCGTCGGGCGGCCGGGTCTGCGACAGCACGGACTCCAGGCACAGCCGCAGGGTCCTGCTCGCGTTGTAGCACGGCACGATCAGTGAGACTCTCGTCACGGGGGCCGCCCTTCGGAGTTCGGGCCTCCATGATCTCGCAGACGGCCCCCGTGGCGCGTCATCTCATCGGACCGTCACCTCCTGGTGCAGGCGCAGGTCCCTCGACGACGACCCGACGTGGACGGTACGCCGCCCGCCCGCGGTGACCCACCGGCCGTCCGACCAGTACGCCAGCGCGCGCCCGTCCACCGCGACGGTCACGCGGCGCCGCTCGCCGGGCGCCAGGCGTACCCGGGCGAACCCGGCGAGGGCGCGCGGCGGCATCGGCACCGGCGGGGCGGCGGGCGCGGCGAGGTAGACCTGCGCCACCTCCACGCCCTCGCGGCGGCCGGTGTTCGCGACCGTGAAGGACACGCTCAGCCCGCCGCCCGCGTGGCTCACCGCCAGGTCGTCGTAGCGGAAGCGGGTGTAGGACAGGCCGTGCCCGAAGGGGAAGAGCGGTTCGACGTCGTGGGCGTCGTAGTGGCGGTAGCCGACGAAGACGCCCTCGCCGTAGAGCGCCGTGCCGCCCTTGCCGGGATAGCGCTCGGCCGGGGCGGTGGGCGCGTCCGCGGCGCGGCGGGGGAAGGTCACCGGCAGCTTGCCGGCCGGGCAGGCGCGGCCGAGCAGGAGCGCGGCGGTGGCGTCGCCGCCCTCCTGGCCCGGATACCACATCTGCAGGATCGAGCGCACCCGCTCCAGCCACGGCATGAGCACCGGGTCGCCGGTGTTCAGCACGACGGCGGTGCGGGGGTTGGCGGCGGCGACCGCCTCGATGACCGGGTCCTGGCCGTTCGGCAGGGCGAGGCTCGTACGGTCGGCGCCCTCGGTGCCCTCGTTGAAGGCGAACACGAGGACCGTGCGAGCCCCCTCGGCCAGCGCGACCGCCTCCCGCAGGGCCTCCTGGCGCCGCCCTGGGGTCACCCAGGCCAGCCTGACCTGCAGCGGCGTGCCCGCCGCGCCGGTGGCCGCGATGGTGATCGGCACGGCACGGCCGGCCTTCAGCCGCACGGTCGCGCCGGCGTTGGTCAGGCCGCCGGAGGTGGCGACCAGGCTGCTGTTGCCGCCCATGAGCGCGCCGGCCGAGCCGATCCTGACGCCGTCGAGGGTGAGCGAGATGGAGCCGTCGAACGACGGCACGCCGCCCGCGCCCTGGATGCGCAGGTCGTAGTCGCCGGTCTCGGGGGCGGTCAGCGTGCCGGTCCATGTCCACGACGAGCCGGCGGGCAGGGCGTTCGCGCCGGTGTGGTCGACCTGGGCGGCGACCTGCGGCTTGCCAAGGTGATCGGTGGCGGCCCACGGCCCGCCGGTGTGATCGGTGGCGGCCCACGGCCCGCCGGTGTGATCGGTGGCGGCCCGCGGCCCGCCGGTGTGATCGGCCTCGGCGGCGCGCGGCATGCCGTCCTTTCGGGTGCGGCGCAGGGACAGGGCGGAGGCGGGCACGGCGACGCCCTCCAGGTCCACGCCGGTCGCCCACCGGACGCGGGCTCCCCGCCCGGCCTGCCGGCGCAGCGCGCCCAAGGGGCTCTCCGCCTCGACCGGCAGCACCCGGGCGCTGCCTCCCCCGCCGGCCAGGGGGCTGGCCGCGGTGGGCCCGATGACGGCGAGGTCGGCCAGGTCGGCGCGGCGGAGCGGCAGCAGGTCGCGCTCGTTGCGCAGCAGCACCGCGCCGGCCAGTGCGACCTCCCGCGCCGTGCGGGCGCCGGCCGCCGCGTCCCTGGACGGCCGCGGCCGGCCGCCGCCGAGCAGGCCGAACCGGTCGAGCTGGGCGAGCACGCGGCGGACCGCCGTGTCCACGACGGACTCGGCCGGCCGCCCGGAGGTGACGGCGGCGGCCAGGCCGGCGAAGTGGGCGCCGAACGGCATCTCCATGTCCAGCCCCGCGGTGATGGCGGGCGCGGCGCTGTGCGTGGCGTGCCAGTCGGACATCACCCAGCCGGTGAAGCGCCACTCCTCGCGCAGGACGCCGGTCAGCAGGTGCCGGTTCTCGGCGGCGTACACGCCGTTGACGTGGTTGTAGGCGGCCATCACCGCGCCGGCGCCCGCCCTGACGGCGGCCTCGAAGGCCGGCAGGTAGATCTCGCGCAGGGTCCGCTCGTCCACGCGGGCGTCGACGCTCCGCCGGTCGTGCTCGAAGTTGTTGGCGGCCAGGTGCTTGACCGTGGCGATGAGGCCCTGGCCCTGGATGCCGCGCACCTCGCCGGCGACGAGCGCGGCGGCCAGCAGCGGGTCCTCGCCGAACGTCTCGAAGTTCCGGCCGGCCTGCGGCACCCGGACGATGTTGCACATCGGCGCCAGCAGCACGTCCATGCCGAGCGCCCGGCCCTCCCGGCCCATGACGGCGCCGTACCGCTCGGCCAGCCCGGCGTCGAACGTCGCGGCCAGCGCGACCGGGGCGGGCAGGGCGGTGGCGGCGGCCGTGGCCCTGACCCCGGCGGGGCCGTCGGCCAGGCGCAGCTCGGGGATGCCGAGCCGGGGCACGCCGGGCAGGTAACCGGCCTCGCCCTTGGAGCGGGGGTCGGAGGCGCCGTGCAGCAGCGAGACCTTCTCCTCCAGCGTCATCCGCCGCAGCAGCGCGTCGACGTCCGTACGGCGGGCGCGCGGCGGCGCGATCTCCGCGCGGGCGCCTGAAGGCGCGGCGGCGGCCACGGGCTTCGGGGCTGCCGCCACGGCGACGGCCGCCCCCAGCAGCCGGGCCGCGTCGCGGCGGGTGATCGACCGGGCGGGCGCTTCAGCCATCGTGAACAGCTCCTTCGAGAAACGCCGAACGCCTCCATGGCAGCAGATCCCCGGGCCGGGCGCCCGGATCGGCAGGCAATGGCGGCCCACGGTGCCGCAAACAACGGAGAAAGGCGGCGGCCGGGCCTGCTTCGTGCGGGTGATATGTAGTGTTGTCCCCCGTTTTTGATGTCAGGAGGCTCCGGCGTGCCGTTCATCGTGGATCTGACCAGCGGAAATGTGGAGAAGGAATATCGCTCGGCTGAGAAGGGACATTTCGGCGGATCGATCCTGGGGTTGCGGCTGATGGCCGAGCGCACGCCCGCCGGGCTCGACCCGTACGACCCGCGGGCCCTGCTGTACGTGGCGGCCGGGATGCTCGGCGGGACGGCGGCGCCCGGGCTGGCCAAGGCGGTGTTCCTCGCGAAGTCGCCGCTGACGGGGGTGGCCGGGGAGGCGCACGCGCTCGGCCCCTTCGCGACGGGCCTGCGGGGCGCCGGCGCCAAGGCGCTGGCGATCGTGGGGCGGGCCTCGCGGCTGTCGTACCTGCTGGTCCGGGACGGCGAGGTGACCTGCCACCCGGCCGAGGAACTGCGCGGGCTCGGCACGGCCGCGACGACGGACGCGCTGCGTGCCCGGCACGGGGAGGCCGCGCACGTGGCGGCCATCGGGCCGGCCGGGGAGAACCTGGTGCGGTACGCGAGCGTGGTGACCGACCGCGCCTTCGCCGCCGGGCGCTACGGGCTCGGGGCGGTCTTCGGGGCCAAGAACCTCAAGGCCATCGTGTGCGTCGGGGCCCTGCCGGCGGAGGTCGCCGACCCCGGGGCGGTCGCCGGGCTGGCCGCCTACTACCGGGACGCGCTCGCCACGAACCCGCTGGCGGCGCTCCAGGCGGGGCTGCCCGGGTTCGCGGGGTGGGCGGACGACCCGCTCGACCCCGGGTACGCCTCGGTCCGCAACTTCTCGGTGCCCGGCGCGCCGGGGCTGCGGGTGCCGGAGGCGCGCGACTACGACGGGCGCGCTGTGGCCACCACCGGCACCTGCCCCGGCTGCCCGAACGACTGCATCAAGGTGTACGCGCCCCCGCCCGCCGCCCAGGGAACCGGCGCCGAGTGGCCGGCGGAAGGGGGCCGGCAAGGAACCGGGGCCGACCGGCGGGCGGGAGAGGGCGGGCAAGGGACCGGGGCCGATCGGCGGGCGGGCGGGCTCGGGCAGGAGGCCTTCCTGTCGCTGGGCTGGAACCTCGGCATCGACGACCTCGACACCGTGCTCGGCGCGAACGCCCTCGGCAACGACCTCGGCCTCGACGTGGTCTCCCTGGGCGGGACGCTGGCCTTCGCGATGGAGTGCGCGGAGCGCGGCCTGCTCCCCGACGGGCCGGCGTTCGGCGACGCGGCGGCGCTGCCCGGCCTGATCAGGGACGTCGCGACGCGCACCGGAGCGCTGGGCGACCTGCTCGCCGAGGGCGCGGCGCGGGCGGCCACCCGGCTGGGGCCGGACGCGGCGCCGTACGCGATGACGGTCAAGGGCGCCGAGCTGCCCTGCTTCGACCCGCGCATCCAGCCGGGCATCGGGCTCGGGTACGCGATCGCGCCGGGCGGGCCGCGCTACGACGCGTTGGAGCACGACCTCGACTTCGACCCGGTGGCCGGGCTGGCGTACAGCTTCGGGGAGGCGGCGCGGATCGGCGCCGAGCCCGCCCCGGTCGCCGAGCTGGACGCCGAGCGCGGGCGGCGCAGTGCGCGGCTGCTGCGGCTGTGGAGCGGGCTCGACGCGCTGAACCTGTGCGTCTTCGCCTCCTCCCCCACCCGCCCGCTGACCATCGACCACCTGACCGCCCTGGTCACCGCCGTCCTCGGGCAGGAGTTCTCTCTCGACGACCTGCTGGCGGCCGGTCAGGCGCGGCTCGACGCGATGCGCGCGTACGCGGCCCGCGAGGGCGGCGGCCCGGACGAGCTGCCGGCCCGCATGCACGAGGAGCCCATCACGGAGGGCCCCCACCGGGGCGCCGTACTGGAGCGGACCGCGTTCGAGCGCGCCCGGGCCGCCTTCTACGCGGAACTCGGCTGGGCCCCCGAAGCCTGAGCCCGCCCCGACGCGCGGAGGGACGCCCGCCCCATCTCGGTAGGAACGCCGGCGTCCCTCCACGCGCCCGTCCTCCTCGCCACGCCCAGGTGTCCCGTACGCCCTTCGGCGTCCCAAGGCGCCCTCAACGCCCAGGCGGGCGAGCATGTCCCCTGCTCCAGCGCCGCCCGGCCAGGTGGCCGGGGCCGTTCGAGCGCCTCCCCCAAGGCGGGTTCCTGAGTCGCCAGAGGGGGAAATTTCCGTGGAAAAACGATTGAACGCCCTCTTGTTCCGTTTGCGGCGGACGGGTTATGGTCTGGTCAATCGTTTGACCGGAAGGGAGTCCATCGGGGATGGCTGTCACGATCGACCTGAGCGGGCGGACCGCGCTCGTCACAGGTGGCGCGGGAGGTCTGGGCCTGGCCTGCGCCTGCGCGCTGGCCGAGGCCGGGGCGGAGGTCGTGCTCTCCGATCTGGAGGGCCCGCGGCTCGCCGAGGCGGCCGCCGAGCTGGGCGTCGAGGCGCGCCCGGCCGACCTGACCGACCCGGAGCAGGCGGCGGCGCTGGCTACGGCGCGGGAGCGGATCGACGTCCTGGTGAACTGCGCCGGGATCATGCGCACCACCCCGCTGCTCGACATCGACCCCGCGGAGTGGCGGCGGATCGTGGACGTCAACCTCAACGGCACGTTCTGGCTGACCCAGGCGGTCGGCCGCCGGATGGCCGGGCAGGGCGGCGGCTCGATCGTCACGCTGGCCTCGGTCGCCGCCCGCTCGGGCCGCCCAAACGCGGCGCACTACTCGGCCTCCAAGACGGCGCTGCTGTCGCTGACGAAGTCGGCCGCCGAGGCGCTGGCCCCG
Organism: Nonomuraea phyllanthi; assembly: GCF_006334985.2. GTDB lineage: Bacteria > Actinomycetota > Actinomycetes > Streptosporangiales > Streptosporangiaceae > Nonomuraea > Nonomuraea phyllanthi. The sequence continues at coordinate 174,722 of NZ_VDLX02000004.1, read as the reverse complement.
GTGCGGGTGAACGCGGTCTGCCCCGGCGTCTTCCTGACGCCCATGTGGGACGAGATCATCGAGGACCGCGACCGGCGCTTCGGCCCCGACGCGGGGGCCGCGTACCTGAAGGAGGTCAGCGACCGGTCGCCGCTGCGCCGCCCCGGGCGGCCCGAGGAGGTGGCCGCGGCGGTGCTGTTCCTGGCCAGCGACCTGGCGTCGTTCGTGACGGGCCAGGCGCTGAACGTCGACGGCGGACTGGAGATGGACTGACCGTGCCCCAGACGTTCAAGCTGCTGCCCGAGCTGTTCGGCGACGGCGCGATGGCCGAGATCTTCTCGGCGGAGCGGACCGTGCTGGCCTGGCTGCGCACGGAGGCCGCGCTGGCCCGCGCCCAGGCCGGGGCGGGCGTGATCTCCGAGGCGGACGCGCGGGCCATCGAGGCGGCCTGCGTGCCCGGCACCGTCGACCTGAGCCGCCTGTGGTCCGAGGCGGTCAACGTGGGCTACCCCATCCTGCCCCTCGTACGGATGATCGCCGCCGCGCTGCCCGACGGTCCCAACGGCCGGGTCCACTACGGCGCGACCACGCAGGACATCATGGACACCGGCCTGGCCCTGCAGATGGGCGAGGCGCTCGACCACCTGGGCGCGCTGCTCGCCGCGTTCGGCGACGCGCTGGCCCGGATGGTGGCCGAGCACGCGGGCACCGTGATCGCCGCACGCACGCACGCCCAGCAGGCCGTGCCGACGACGTTCGGGGCGAAGATGGCGGTGCTGCTGGCGGAGGTGGCGCGCCAGCGCGACCGGGTGCGCGACGCGGCCCGGCAGGTGCGGGTCGTGTCGCTGTTCGGCGCGGGCGGCACGTCCGCCGCGATGGGCGAGCGCTCCTCGGAGGTACGCCGTCAGGTGGCGCGCCTGCTCGGCCTGCGCACCACCGAGGTGCCGTGGCACGTGGCCAGGGACGGCGTCGCCGCGTTCGGCGTGACGTGCGCGAGCCTGGCGGCGACGGCGGCCCGGTTCGCCCGCGAGGTCGTGGACCTGTCGAGGACCGAGGTCGGCGAGGTGCGCGAGGCGGGCGGCCACCACCGGGGCGCGTCGTCCACGATGCCGCAGAAGGCCAACCCGATCGGCTGCGAGGCCGTCATCGGCATGTCGGGGACGGCGGGCGCGCTCAGCTCCGGCCTGTTCCGCGCGATGGAGGCGGGGCACGAGCGGGCGGCCGGCGAGTGGCAGGTCGAGTGGTACGTGGTGCCGCTGCTGGCCGAGCTGGCCGCCGGAGCGCTGGCCACGGCCGCCGAGGTCGCCGCGGGGCTGCGGGTCTATCCGGAGGTCATGCGGGCCAACCTGGGCGCGGAGGGCGGCCTGATCATGGCGGAGGCGTACATGATGCGCCTGGCCCCGGCGCTGGGCCGGGAGCGGGCGCACGACCTGGTCTACAAGGCGGCGCACGACGCGCGCGAGCGCGGGCGGGCGCTGGCGGACGCGCTGCGGGACGTGGCGGGGCCGGAGGATCTGGCGAGCCTGGGCGAGCTGCCCATCCCGCCCGAGTCGTACGTCGGCGACGCCGAGGCCATCTGCGCCGCCGCCCTGGACGCCTGGCGGAGCGACGCCGCCACAGACGAGACACGGACGAGTGACGGCTGGAGCAACGATGAGTGAGAGACGCCTCGCGGACCTGCTGGCCATGTGGCGGATCCGCGCGTTCGAGGAGAAGGTGCGCGACCTGCGCGCGGAGGGCCCGATCGTCGGCTCGGTGCACCTGTGCATCGGCCAGGAGGCCATCCCGGTGGGCGCGTGCGGCGAGCTGGAGCCGCACGACGCGCTGTTCGCCACCTACCGCGGCCACGGCTGGGCGCTGGCCAGGGGCGTGCCGGCGCGGCCGCTGTTCGCCGAGCTGATGGGCCGGGCGAGCGGCGTCAACGGCGGCCGGGGCGGCTCGGCGTACTTCACGGCCGCCGATCACGGCTTCCACGGCGAGAACTCGATCGTGGGCGCGGGCGCGCCGATCGCGTGCGGCGCGGCGCTGGCGGGCCGCTTCGACGGCTCGCACCGGGTCGCCGTCAGCGTCTTCGGCGACGGGGCGATGAACCAGGGCGCGGTGCACGAGGCGATGAACTTCGCCGCCGCGTTCTCGCTGCCCGTGGTGTTCGTCTGCGAGAACAACCGCTACTCCGAGCTGACGCCGATCGCCGACATGGTGCGCGCGCCGCGCCTGGCCGACCGGGCGGCGGCGTACGGCATCCCGGGCCACCGGATCGACGGCAACGACGCCGAGGCGGTGCGCTTCCACGTGCGCGACGCGCTGGAGGTGGCCCGCGAGGGCGGCGGCCCGACGCTGCTGGAGTGCATGACCGAACGCCTGGTCGGCCACTACATCGGCGACGCGGAGACGTACCGGCGGCCCGGCGAGTTGGAGCGGGTCAGGCGGCGCGAGCCGATCGCCCGCCTGCGCGAGGGCCTGCTGGCCGACGGCGTGCCGGCCGCCGACCTCGACGCCGTGGAGCGGCGGGCCCGCGCCGAGATGGCCGCCGCCGCCGAGGCCGCGCTGGCCGAGCCGCCCGCCGATCCCGCCACCGCGAGGGAGCATCTGTATGCGTGACCTGACCTACGGCGAGGCCGTGAACGCGGCCCTGCACCGGCTCATGGAGGAGCTGCCGGAGACCCTGGTGTACGGCGAGGACGTCGGCGTGCCCGGCGGGGTGTTCGGCGTGACGAGGGGCCTGCGCAAGCAGTACGGCGAGCGCGCCTTCGACACCCCGATCAGCGAGTCGGCGATCCTGGGCAGCGCGGTGGGCGCGGCGATGATGGGCCGCCGCCCGATCGTCGAGATCATGTGGGCCGACTTCTCGCTGGTCGCGCTGGACCAGATCGTCAACCAGGCGGCCAACGTCCGCTACGTGTCGGGCGGGCGGCTCACGGCGCCGCTGACGATCCGCACCCAGCAGGGCAACGCGCCGGGCGCGTGCGCGCAGCACTCGCAGTGCCTGGAGGCGCTGTTCCTGCACGTGCCGGGGCTGCGGGTGTGCATGCCGAGCACCCCGCAGGACGCCTACGACCTGCTGGTGACGGCCGTGCACTGCGACGACCCGGTGCTGGTGGTCGAGAACCGCACGCTGTACTTCGGCCGCAAGGAGCCGGTCAGGACGGACGGCCCGGTCCAGCCGATGGGCGGGGCGCGCACGCGCCGCGCGGGCTCCGACGTCACCGTCGTCACCTGGGGCGCGATGACGCACCAGGTGCTGGAGGCGGCGGAGGCGCTGGCCCGCGAGGGGGTGGACGCCGAGGTGCTGGAGACGCCGTGGCTCAACCCGTTCGACACCGAGACGGTGATCGAGAGCGCGGGCCGCACCGGCAGGCTGGCGGTCGTCCACGAGGCGAACGTCACCGGCGGCTTCGGCGCGGAGGTCGTCGCCCGGGTGGCGGGCGCCGGGGTGCCGCTGGCCGCGCCGCCGATCAGGATCGGCACCCCCGACGTGCGGATGCCGGCCGCGCCCGTCCTCGCGCAGGCCCTCGTCCCCGACGCCGCGCGCGTCATCGAAGAAGTCAAACGTTTGACCAAGGCAGGAGCACCATGAAGAAGGCAGTCCTCGTCGCCGCCGGGCTCACCACCGTGCTCGTCGCCGGCGCGACGGCCTGCGGCGGATCCACCGGCGCGGGCGGGACGAAGCAGTACACGATCGGCGTCTCCAACCTGGGCCTGAGCTTCCCCTTCCCCGCCGCCATCGGCAAGGGCATCAAGGAGGAGGCCGACAAGCTGGGCGTGACGATCGTCGAGCTGGACGCGCAGGGCAAGGCCGACAAGCAGAGCAACGACATCCAGGACCTCATCGCCCAGCAGCCCGACGGCGTGCTCATGCTGCCCGTCGACTCCGGCGTGGCGCAGGGCCTGGCCGACCGGCTCAAGGCCGCGGAGATCCCCACCGTGGCCGTCGCCTCCCAGGTCGGAGACCCGAAGACCCGGCAGCTCAAGGACGTCTATCCGGGCCTGGTGGCGCTGGTGACGCAGGACGAGTACGCGGCGGGCGGCAAGGCGGGCGAGATCGCGGCCGCCGTGGTGCCGGGCGGCGGCGATCTCGCTGTGGTGGAGGGCCAGGCCGGCTTCGCCGAGGTGGTCCAGCGCTTCCAGGAGTTCCCCAAGTCGGCCCAGGCCAAGGGCGCCACGTACACGGTCGTGGCCCGCCAGCCGGGCGACTGGGTGCAGGACAAGGCCCAGTCGGCCTGCCAGAACATGCTCTCCTCGCACCCCGGCACGAAGCTGTTCTACGCCGAGTCCGACGACATGGCGGTCGGCTGCGCCAAGGCGGTCGCCGCGGCCGGGTCCAAGGCGAAGATCGTCGGCATCGGCGGCAGCAAGCTCGGCGTCGACGCGGTCAGGTCGGGCGCCATCGCCGGCACCGTCTGCTTCAAGCCGGAGGACCTCGGCAAGCTCGCCCTGGACACCCTCTACAAGCACCTGACCGGCGAGAAGAAGCAGGACGCCGCCTTCGTCACGTACGACACCCCGGCGATCACCAAGGACAACCTCGCCGAATGCACGCCGCAATGGTGAGCCTGCTGTCCCTGGAAGGCATCGGCAAGGCGTTCCCCAACGGGACGGTGGCGCTGCGCGACGCCCGCCTCAGCGTGCGGGCGGGCAGCGTGCACGGCCTGGTCGGCGCGAACGGCGCGGGCAAGTCCACGATGATCAAGGTCATCGCGGGCGCGCACGCGCCGACCTCGGGCGTCGTGCGGTGGAAGGGCGAGGAGGTCTCCTGGCGCACGCCCGGCGCGGCGCGCCGGGCCGGGGTCGCCACGATCATGCAGCACGTGCCGCTCGCCCCGACGCTCACCGTGCTGGAGAACGTCTTCCTCGGCGCGGGCGGCCCCTGGCGGCTGCCGCGCGCCCGGCGCGCCGAGTTCGCCCGGCTGCTGGAGCGGGTCGGCTACGCCATCGACCCGGACGCGGAGGTCGCCGGCCTGGCCATCGGCGAGCGGCAGATGGTGGCCGTCCTGCAGGCGCTGGCCACCGGGGCGGAGCTGGTCGTGATGGACGAGCCGACCGCCTCCCTGGCCGAGGGCGAGCGCCAGGTCGTGTTCGACGTCGTCCGCCGCCTGTCCGCGCAGGGCACGGCCTTCCTGTACGTCTCCCACTTCCTGGACGAGGTGCTGTCGCTGACCGACCGCGTCACGGTACTGCGTGACGGCACGGTCGTGGAGGAGGGCGAGACCGCCGGCTACGACGAGGACCGGCTGGTCCAGGCCATCGTCGGCCGCGACCTGCTCGCCACCGAGCGGCGCGGCGCGGCCCCCGTCGCGCCGGACGGCCCGGTCCTGCTGTCGGTGCGCGGGCTGAGCTCCCCGGCCGGGGTGCGCGACGTGTCGTTCGAGGTCAGGGCGGGCGAGGTGATCGGGCTCGCCGGGCTGCTCGGCTCGGGCCGCTCCGAGCTGCTGCACGCCGTCTACGGCTCCGACACCCGCGCGCGCGGCGAGGTGCTGGCGGGAGGCCGCCCGGTGCGCCGGAGCCCGCGCGCGGCCGTGGCCGCCGGCATGGCCCTGGTCCCGGAGGACAGGAACGCGCAGGGCCTGGTGGGCACGTTCCCGATCTGGAAGAACGTCTCTCTGCCCGACCTGCCGGCCCTGTCGTCGGGGCGGTCGCTGCCGCGCGAGCCCGCCGAGACGGCGCGCGCCGAGCGGGCCATCGCCGACCTCGGCATCGTCTGCCCGGGGCCGGAGGCGCTGCCGGGCGAGCTGTCCGGCGGCAACGCCCAGAAGGTCGTGTTCGGCAAATGGCTGTACGGCGGCGCGCGGGTGTTCCTGCTCGACGAGCCCACCGCGGGCGTGGACGTCGGCGCCAAGGCCGACATCCTGGAGCTGGTCCGGCGCTTCGCCGCCGGCGGCGGCGCGGTGCTCGTGGTGAGCAGCGAGTTCGAGGAGCTCCTCGCGGTGGCGACCCGGGTGCTGGTCGTGCGCGAGGGCCGGGTCGTCGCCGAACGGGCGGCGCACGAGACATCGGAGGAGGAGTTGCTGATGCTGGCGAACGGATTCGGCGAGGCCGGATTCGGGGCAGGCGGATCCGGCGAGGGAGGCGCCCACGATGCCGCCTGAGACCCCCAGGGGAGCCGCGCGCCGCTCGCGGTTCGCGGCCGCGTTCCGGCCGGGCAACGCGGGCGTGGTGTACGCGCTGCTGCTGATCGTCGCCGTCCTGACGCTGCTGACCGCCCAGCTCGGCCGCCCGTCCTACCTCTCCCCCACGAACGTCATCAACATCCTCGACCAGTCGTCCCTGATCGCGATCCTGGCCGTGTTCACCACGGTGGTGCTGATCAGCGGCAACTTCGACCTGTCGGTCGCCTCGGTCGCCGCCTTCTCGGCCGCGACCGTACTGAGCCTGGTCGCCCCGCTCGGCCTGCCGGTCGCGATGGCGATCGCGCTCGGCGCGGGGCTGCTGTGCGGGGCGGTCAACGGGCTGATCGTGCAGCTCGTCGGCATCAACGCGTTCATCGTGACGCTGGGCACCATGACGGCGGTGCGCGGGCTGGTGCTCATCCTGACCGGCGGCCGTACGATCACCGCCCAGGACCCGGACGCGCAGCGCTCGCTCATCGCGCTGCAGGCCGGCTACTGGACGGTCCCGCACGTCCTCGCGATCCTCGGCGCACTCGCCGCGGTCGCCGGGATCGTCCTGCTGGTGCGCGGGTCGCGCCGGGCGGGGGTGGTGGTGCTGCTCGCGGGCGTGGTGGCCGTCGCGCTCAGCCCGGTGCTCGGGTTCGAGCTGCGGCTGAGCAAGCCGACGTACTATCTGATCGTGATCGCCGGGGTCACCTGGGCCGTGCTGCGCTACACCGTGATCGGCCGCCGCCTGTACGCCGTGGGCGCCAACGCCGAGGCGGCCCGCCTGTCCGGCATCAACGTCAACCGCTATCGCATCGGCGCGTTCGTGCTCAACGGGCTCGGCTCCGGATTCGTCGGCGTGCTGTTCGCCGCCAAGCTGCTGGCCATCAACCCGACCGGGCTGCAGGGCACCGAGCTGACCGTGCTCGCGGCGGCCATCCTCGGCGGCACCTCGCTCTTCGGCGGGCTGGGCAGCGTGCTGAAATCGGTGGTGGGGGCGCTGATCCTGTTCACGCTGGACAACGGGTTCAACGTGCTCAACCTGGGCGCCAACTACCAGGGGGTCATCGTCGGCACGGTCGTCGTCGTGGCCGCCGCCATCTACACCGTCGCGGGCCGCCAGAAACAGGTCCGCCGCGTCCGCGAGTCCAGACCGCGGACCGCCGTCAGACAGGAGGCGCTGCGATGAGAGGCGTCTGGCACTTCTCCTTCACGGTGGCCGACCTCGACCGGTCGGTGGCGTTCTACCGCGACCTGCTCGGGTTCGCGCTGGTGCACCGGCAGGAGCAGGACAACGACTACACCCGCAGGCTGGTCGGCTACCCCGACGCGGTGCTGCGCGTCGCCCAGCTGGCCGTGCCCGGCCAGCCCCGAGGCGTCTCCACGCACGACCTGGAGCTGGTCGAGTACGTACGCCCGAAGGGCGCCCCGCGCGACCCGGCCCGCCACCTCCCGGGCGCCGCCCACCTGGCGCTCACTGTGGAGGACGCCCGCGCCGAGCACGCCCGGCTGGCGGCGGCCGGGGTACGTTTCGTCAACCCGCCCGAGGTCATCACCGCAGGCGTGAACAGGGGCGGCTACGCCTGCTACCTCCTCGATCCCGACGAGATCACGCTCGAGCTCGTGCAACCGCCGCCGAGCGCCTAATATGTGTCGCTCAATCGATTGATCAGTGAGGAGGCCGGGATGACCGTCGTCGACGCCCACCAGCACTTCTGGAACCTGGAGACGGGCTCCTACCCGTGGCTGACGCCGGAGCACGGGCCGATCCACCGCACCTTCGAGCCGCCGGAGCTGATCCCGCAGCTCGCGGCGGCCGGGGTCGAGCGCACGGTGCTGGTGCAGGCGATGGACTCCTACGCCGACACCGACGCCATGCTCGCGCAGGCCGACGCTTACGACCTGATCGGCGCGGTGGTGGGCTGGGTGCCGCTGAACCGGCCGGACGAGGCGGCCGTGGCGCTGGAGCGCTACCGGCGCCATCCCCGGTTCGCGGGGGTGCGCCACCTCATCCACGACGACCCCGACCCCGACTGGGTGATCCAGGACTCCGTGATCGAGGGGCTCGGGCTGCTGGCCGAGGCGGGGCTGCCGTTCGACGTGGTGGCGGTGCTGCCCCGGCACCTGGAGCACGTGCCGGTGCTGGCCGAGCGGGTCCCGGGGCTGCGGATGGTGATCGACCACCTGGCCAAGCCGCCGATCGAGGAGAAGGGCTGGGAGCCGTGGGCGTCGCTGCTCGCCCGCGCGGCCGAGTGCCCGGGGGTGTACGCGAAGGTGTCGGGGCTGAACACGGCGGCCGACGCCGAGACGTGGACGGGCGAGGACCTGCGGCCGTACGTGGAGCACGCGCTGGAGGTGTTCGGCCCCGAGCGGCTGATGTTCGGCAGCGACTGGCCGGTGGCGCTGCTCGCCGGCGACTACGCGAAGGTGTGGCGGGAGACGAACGCCGTGCTGTCGGGGCTGCCGCCCGCCGACCGGGCCGCCGTGCTCGGCGGCACCGCCACCCGCTTCTACGGCATCCAGGAGGCACCGTGACCCGCACCCGGCGACACACCGACGCCGGCCCGACCCGCACCCTGGAGGTGGCCTCGTGATCGACGTGTTCGCGCCCATCGCCGCCGCGGCCGACCTGGGCATCCCGGCGGAGCAGCGGCTGCCCGTCGCCGTCGTCGGCGCGGGGGCCATCGTGGACGTGGCCCACCTGCCCGCCTACCGGCAGGCCGGGCTGGAGGTGACCGGTCTCTACGACCTGGACGGGGGCCGGGCGGCCGAGGTGGCGCGCCGCCACGGGGTGCCCAGGACGTACGCGACGCTGGAGGAGCTGCTGGCCGACGAGCGCGCGGCCGTCGTGGACATCGCCGTCGCGCCCGGGGCGCAGCCCGCGATCGCCCGGCAGGCGCTCGCGGCGGGCAAGCACCTGCTGTGCCAGAAGCCGTTCGCGCCGGACGTCGCGACCGGGCGGGGCATCGTCGACCTGGCCGCGTCGTACGGCCGCAAGGTCGCGGTCAACCAGCAGCTCCGCTTCGACGAGGGCATCGCCGCAGCGCGCGCCATGGTGCGGGCGGGCTGGATCGGCGAGCCGACGGCGATGACGTTCACCGTGAACATCTTCACCGACTGGAGCGCCTGGGACTGGCTCGTCACCACCGACCGGCTGGAGATCGTCTACCACTCCATCCACTACCTGGACGCCATCCGGTCCGTCCTGGGCGACCCCGAGCTGGTCTTCTGCACCGGCAGCCGCACGCCGGGCCAGGCGGCCAAGGGCGAGACGCGCACGATGAGCACCCTGATCTACCCGGGCGACGTGCGGGCGCTGGTCCACGCCACCCACGAGAACCGCTCGGGCGACCAGGAGGCGTCCTTCCGCATCGACGGCACGCAGGGGGCGATCAAGGGCACGCTCGGCCTGCTGTACGACTATCCGCACGGCCGCCCCGACACCCTGGCCGTGAACAGCCGGGTGCTGCCGACCGACGGCTGGCTGCCGTACCCGGTGACCAGGCGGTGGCTGCCGGACGCGGTGGCCGGGCCGATGGGCTCGCTGCTGAGGGCGATCGCCGAGGGCGGCGAGCCCGACACGTCCGGCGCCGACAACCTCGGCACGCTGCGCCTGCTCGACGCCCTCTACCGCTCGATGGACACGGGCCAGAGCGTGCGCCCCGGATCAGCGGCATGAAGCGCGCCCGGGTCACGCTGGCCGACGTGGCCGCCCTCGCGAAGGTCGACCGGGCGGTCGTCTCCCGCGTCCTCAACAAGGACCCCACGCTCAACATCCGGCCGGAGACGCGCGAGCGGGTGCTCGCCGCGATCGAGGAGCTCGGCTACCGGCCCAACGTGGCCGCGCGGAGCCTGCGCACGGCCCGCGCCCACATGTTCGGGCTGTTCATCCCCGACTTCGCCAACCCGGTCTACGCGGAGATCATCAAGGGCGCGGAGTCGGAGGCGGCCGCCCAGGGGTACGTGCTGGTCACCGGCAGCGCCACGGGCGCCGCGCTGGGCGACCACATGGACCGGATCGGGCAGGGCCGCATCGACGGCCTGCTGCTGGCCGGGACGGGTGACGACTCGGGGCTCGTCGCCCAGCTCGACCGGGCCGCCATCCCGTGGATCATGCTGAACAACCGCAGCAGGAGCGTCAAGCGGTACGTCATCCTCGACGACGCCAGGGCCGCCGCGCTGGCCGTGGAGCACCTCGTACGCCTCGGCCACCGCCGTATCGCCCACCTCGCGGGGCCGTCCCGCGCCGACACGGCCACCCGCAGGTCGGCGGGGTACTCCGCGGCGATGCGCGCGGCCGGCCTGCCTGAGGGGCCGATCGTGGCGGCCGACTACACGCCGGCGGGCGGGGCGGCGGCGATGGCCCGGCTGCTGGCCGCCTCCGAGCGGCCGACGGCGGTGTTCGTCGCCAACGTGGCCTCGGCGATCGGCGCGATGGAGAGCGTGCGGGCGGCCGGGCTGGCGATCCCCCGGGACGTCTCGATCGTGGCCGTGCACGATCTGGAGCTGGCCAGCTACCTCAATCCCGCGCTCACCACGGTCCGGATGCCGCTGGGCGAGCTGGGCCGCCGCGGCGTGACGCTGCTGGGCGCCCTGAAGCCGGACGACACGGTGGCGGAGGTGCTGGCCGGGCCGATCGAGCTGATCCAGCGCCAGTCCACCGCTCCCCCGCCGGATCTTTAGGGGCCCGCCCGGCCGGGGTACGTGGCGCAGGTCGAAGGCGGCGGTGATGAGGGGATTGCCAGGTTCATGATCACACCACCATGATCGAGGCAAGCCGACACCTCATGGAGGATCACCATGCTGACCGTGATCGGCGCGGGATTCCCGCGCACCGGTACGAGTTCGATGAAGGCGGCGCTGGAGCGGCTGGGGTTCGGGCCCTGCCATCACATGTTCGACGTCGGGTCCGACGCCGACCGCGCCCGGCGGTGGGCGCCCCTGGCCGACGGTGACACGGTGCCTGACTGGGAGCACGTGTTCGAGGGGTTCCGCTCCGCCGTGGACTGGCCGGCCTCGTTCTTCTGGCGCCAGTTGGCGGACAGGTATCCGGACGCCAAGGTGGTCCTCACCGTACGCGACCCGGACGCCTGGTTCGCGAGCATGCGGACGCTCATCACCAACGGCCCGGCCCGGTTGCAGTCCGAGAAGCTGGCACCGGAGATGGCCGGCCTGATGGAGAACATGATGACCACACGCCCGCTGCTCGAGCGCATGATTCGGGAGGGGCTGGGCAGCGACCGGCCCTTCGGCGAGGTCCCCGACGAGAAGGACACCATCGCGGCGTTCGAGCGGCACACGGCCACGGTGAAGGAGAGCCTGCCGCCCGAGCGGCTGCTGGTGTTCGACGTGCGGGAAGGGTGGGAGCCGCTCTGCCGCTTCCTGGGCGTGGACGTCCCCGCCGGGGAGCCGTTCCCGCACCTGAACGACAGCAAGGTGATGCAGCAGTCGATCGACAGGATGATGCAGGGGGAGAAGGTCGGGCTTCCCTTCCATCCCTAGGAGGCCATCACCTCAGGGGTGCCGTCCTCCCGCACCCTGAACTCCGTCTCCTGATCCGGCCCTTGGGCGCCGGATCAGGGACGCCTGCCTCGCCGGTTTAAGGACGCCCGAATCTGAGCCATTGACAGCGCCGCAAAGCGGGCCCTACGTTGTGCGAAACGTTTCGACGGGGGCTCGATCGGCGGGGGGCATGGCTTCGATACGTGACGTGGCCGAGCGGGCACAGGTCGCGGTCAGCACCGTGTCCGCCGCGCTCAACGGCACCCGTCCCGTGGCGGCCGGCACGAGGCGGCGGGTCGAGCAGGCCGCAGCCGAGCTCGGCTACCGCCCCAGTCCCCTGGCCAGGGGGCTGCAGGGCGGGCGCACCCGCATCCTGGCCCTGCTGTTCCCCGCCCCGCGCGGCGGCTTCGGGCTGACCCAGATGCAGTTCGTCACCGGCGCCGCCGAGACGGCCCGCGAACTCGGCCACCACCTGCTGCTCTCCGCCGAGCACGCCGACCCGATCGAGGAGCTGCGCCACCTCACCGGCCTGGGGCTGGTGGACGGCGTGCTGCTGATGGAGGTGGGCCTGGCCGACGAGCGCGTGGAGTTCCTGCTGGAGGCGGGCATCCCGTTCAGCATGATCGGCCGGACCCGCGACCCCGGCCGCGTCGACCACGCCGACATCGACTTCGCCGCCACGGCGCGGGAGGCCGTGGCGCACGTGGCCGGGCTCGGGCACCGCAAGCTCGCCTTCTTCGAGCTCCCCGCCGACCGGCACGCGGCGGGCTACGGTCCCGCGGTCCGCGCCGGGGCCGAGTTCGCCGGCGCCGCCCGCGCGGCCGGGATCGGCTACGTCGCAGGCTTCCGTCCCGGCTCCCCCGAGGAGGGCGGGCAGGCGTTCGAGCGGCTGGTCACGGCGCATCCGGACGTGACGGCGCTGGCCGTGATGGGCGACCGGGCGGCGGTCGGGGTGCTCGCGGCGGTGGCCGCGCGCGGGTGGCGGATCCCCGGCGACCTGACGCTGCTGCTGGTCTCGTCGTCGTCCAGGGTCGCCGAGATGTTCCATCCGCGCCTGACCACGCTGGAGCCGCCGAGCGCCGAGCTGGGCGGGCTCGCCGTGCGGATGCTCATCGACCGGCTGGACGGCGACGGCCCGCCGGCCCGGAAACTGCTGCCCTGCCGCCTCGTCGTCGGCGACAGCTCGGCCCCGCCACGGCGGAGGAAGGAGGCCGGAGCATGACCCGGCCGGGACTCCACACGCTCACCGGCGGGCGCGGCCTGCTGTTCGGCGGCGACTACAACCCCGAGCAGTGGCCCGAGCACGTGTGGGCCGAGGACGCCGAGCTGATGCGGGCCGCCGGGGTCAACCTCGTCACGGTCGGCGTCTTCAGCTGGGCCCGCATCGAGCCGGAGCCGGGCGCGAGGGACTTCGCCTGGCTGGACCGGGTGCTCGACCTCATGGACGAATCCGGCATCGCGGTCGACCTCGCCACCCCGACCGCCTCCCCGCCGCCGTGGCTGGGGCACCGCCGGCCGGAGACCCTGCCGGTGGACGAGTCGGGCCACCGCCTCTGGTACGGCTCGCGCAACCAGTTCTGCCCTTCGTCGCCCGTCTACCGGGAGCACGCGCTGGCCCTGGTGGAGGACCTGGCCGCCCGGTACGCGGGCCACCCGGCGCTCGCCCTGTGGCACGTGGGCAACGAGTACGGCCAGGTCTGCCACTGCGACGAGTCCGCCGAGGCGTTCCGTACCTGGCTCAAGGCCCGTTACGGCGACCTCGACGCGCTCAACGAGGCCTGGGGCACCACGTTCTGGAGCCAGCGCTACGGCGACTGGGCCGAGGTCGTCACCCCGCGCCGCGCCCCCTACATCATCAACCCGTCGCAGCAGCTCGACTGGCGGCGCTTCTGCTCCGACGCGCTGCTCGACCACTTCCGCGCCGAACGCGACCTCCTGCGCCGCCACACCCCGGACATCCCGGTCACCACCAACTTCATGGGCCTGTTCAAGCCGGTCGACGCCTGGTCGTGGGCGCGGGAGGAGGACGTCGTCTCCAACGACCACTACCCCGACCCGGCCGACCCGCTCGCGCCCGCCCGCACGGCGCTCACGCACGACCTGATGCGCGGCCTGGCCGGGGGCGGGCCGTGGCTGCTGATGGAGCAGGCCGCGAGCGCGGTCAACTGGCGCCCGCACAACCCGCCCAAGCCGCCGGGCCGGCTCCGGCTGGAGTCGCTGCAGGCGGTCGCCCGCGGCGCCGACGGCCTGTGCTACTTCCAGTGGCGGGCCTCCCGCTTCGGCGCCGAGCGCTTCCACTCCGCGATGCTCCCCCACGCCGGCCCCGACACCCGCCTGCACGCCGAGATCCGCGCCCACGGGCGGGAGCTGCGCGAGCTGGCCCGCGTGGCGGGGCGGCCGGTGCCCGCGCGGGTGGCCATGGTGTTCGACTGGCCGAGCTGGTGGGCGCTGGAGGAGCGCGGCCGGCCCAGCGACCGCCTCAACGCGGTCGAGCAGCTCTTCTCCTACTACCTGCCGTTCTGGGAACGCGGAGTCACCGTGGACCTGGTGCCCCCGTCCGCCGACCTGACCGGCTACGCCCTGGTCGTGGTACCGAACCTCTTCCTCGTCTCCGACGCCGACGCCGGCGCCATGACCGCCTACGTCCACGGCGGCGGCGTCCTGGTCGTCGGGCCGTTCTCCGGCATCGTCGACCCGCGGGCGCACGTGCGCACCGGACGCTTCCCGGCGCCGCTGCGCGCGGTGCTGGGCGCGTCCGGCGAGGAGTGGCAGCCGGTCGAGGGCCCCGTACGCTGCCGGTGGGCGGGCGGCGCGGAGTTCGACGCGCACACCTGGACCGAGCTGGTCGCCGCGGAGGGCGCCGAGACGGTGGCCGCGTTCGCCGGTGACGGGCGGCCCGCGGTGCTGCGGCACCGCGCCGGCGAGGGCGTCGCCTGGTACGTCGCGACGATGCCCGAGCCGGACGCGCTCGGCGAGCTGGCCGAGCGGGCGCTGGCCGACGCGGGCGTGGACGGGATCCTGCCGGAGCCGCGGCACGGCGTCGAGGCGGTGCGCCGTGGCGAGATCCTGTTCCTGCTCAACCACGGCACCGAGACGGTGCGCGTGCCCCTCCCCCGCCCGGCCACCGACCTGCTGACCGGATCCGCCGCCGACGGGCACGTGGTGCTGGCGCCACGCGCGGTCGCGGCCCTCGTGGAGCCCTCACCGCAAACGCCGCCGCCGGGCGACGACATCGAGATCACCCTCTGAAGGAGTTGTGCATGACCGCCTTTCCCGAGAACTTCCTGTGGGGCACCGCCACCGCGGCCTACCAGGTGGAGGGGGCCGCCGCCGAGGACGGCCGCGGCCCGTCGATCTGGGACACGTTCTCGCACACCCCCGGGCTGGTGGCCAACGGCGACACCGGCGACGTGGCCTGTGACCACTACCACCGGCTGGATGAGGATCTGGACCTGCTGGCCGCGCTGGGCGTGGGCGCGTACCGGTTCTCGATCTCGTGGCCGCGCGTGCGCCCCCAGGGCAGGGCCAACCGGCCGGGGCTGGACTTCTACGAGCGGCTGGTGGACGGCCTGCTGGCCAGGAACATCGCCCCCGTCGCCACCCTCTACCACTGGGACCTGCCGCAGGAGCTGGAGGACGCGGGCGGCTGGCCCGAGCGCGAGACCGCCTACCGGTTCGCCGACTACGCCACGCTCATGGGCGAGACGATCGGCGACCGCGTGCACACCTGGATCACCCTGAACGAGCCGTGGTGCTCGGCCTACCTCGGCTACGCCTCCGGCGTGCACGCCCCCGGCCGGACCGAGCCGGCCGCCGCGCTGGCCGCCGTGCACCACCTCAACCTGGGCCACGGCCTGGCCGTCCAGGCGCTGCGCGCGACCGGGGCCAAGGACGCGAAGATGTCGGTCACGCTCAACCTGCACCACGTGCGCGGCGTGTCCGAGGCCGACGCGGACGCCGTGCGGCGGGCGGACGCGGTGGCCAACCGGGCCTTCCTCGGCCCCATGCTGGAGGGCGCCTACCCGCGCGACCTCATCGAGGACACCGCCGCCGTGACCGACTGGTCGTTCGTGCGCGACGGCGACGAGGCCACCGCCTGCCAGCCGATCGACGTGCTCGGGGTCAACTACTACAACCCCACGCTGGTACGCCAGTGGGACGGCTCCTCCGAGCGGGCGACCGCCGACGGGCACCAGGACGGGGCCGCCTCGCCGTGGATCGCGTGCGAGGACGTCGAGTTCGTCCAGCAGCCCGGCCCGTACACCGAGATGGGCTGGAACATCGACGAGACCGGCCTGACCGAGCTGCTGCTGCGGCTGCACCGCGACCACCCGGGCACGCCCCTGATGATCACCGAGAACGGCGCGGCGTTCGCCGACGTCGTGACGCCCGACGGGCGCGTGCACGACGAGCGGCGCGTCGACTACCTGCACCGGCACCTGACCGCCGTGGCCGAGGCGATCGCGGGGGGCGCGGACGTGCGCGGCTACTTCGTGTGGTCGCTCATGGACAACTTCGAGTGGGCGCACGGCTACGCCAAGCGGTTCGGCATCGTGCGCGTGGAGCCGGGCACGCTGGAGCGCGTCTGGAAGGACAGCGCCCACTGGTACCGCGACGTGGTGGCCACCGGCAAGCTGCCCGGCTAGGAGCTACGGCTTGCGTGCCACGCCCCCCACGAAGGTGTGGTACGTGATGCCCGGTGTGGCGTGGTCGTCGGGCCCCGGACGCCACTCGGGCAGCGGCACCAGGCCGGGGTCCACCAGGTCGAGGCCGTCGAAGTAGGCGAGGATCTCCTCGCGGGTGCGCCACCGGCCGGTGCCGAGGTGCTCGTTGAAGATCCGCTCCGCCTCGTCCGCCTGCTTCGACACCTCCGGGTGGGCCTCGCCCGGGTTGTGGAAGTGCGAGATCACCACGTGGCTGCCCGGGGCGAGCGGCCGGATGAAGGCCTCCGCGACGCCGGCCGGGTCCTCCTCGTCGGCCAGGTGGTGCAGGATCCCGAACATCAGCAGCCCGACCGGCTCGCCGAAGTCGATCAGGCCGCGGGTCCTCGGGTCGTCGAAGATCTTCTCCGGCTCCCGGGCGTCGGCGTCGACGATCGTGGTGGTCTCGTCCACGGCGAGCAGCGCGCGGCCGTGGACGAGCACGATGGGGTCGTGGTCGACGTAGACGACCCGCGAGAGCGGGGCGACCGACTGGGCGATCTCGTGCACGTTGCCCTGCGTCGGCAGGCCCGAGCCGATGTCCAGGAACTGGCGGATGCCGGCCTCGGCCGCGAGAAAGCGCACCGTGCGGCGCAGGAACTCCCGGTTCGCCCTGGCGGCCTGGGGCGCGTCGGGCGCGACCTGGAGCGCGGCGGCGGCCACCTGGCGGTCGATCTCGTAGTTGTCCTTGCCGCCGAGCATGTAGTCGTAGACGCGGGAGACACTGGGCCTGGTGGTGTCGACTCCGCGGGGTGCGTGCTCGTGCTCGCTGTCGGGCACTGTCGGCTCCTCGGTCAGGTGAGCTGGGGCTGGGACCCATGATCCTCTTCAGACCCCCGTTTATGCCGACATTTCATCATGTCTGCCCCGTCGGGCGCGATCTTCGCGGCGGCTACCAGCGATCGACGTGCAGCACGTCGTCCAGCGGCTGCCGCCTGGCCGGCCGGAACGTCTCCCCGGTGTGGTAGGCGGTCGGGATCAGCACGCCCTGCCGCACGTGGGCGGGGATGCCGAGCAGCTCGGCGATCTCGCTCTCGTACGCCAGGTGCAGCGACGTCCACGCCGTGCCGAGCCCGCGGGCCCTGGCGGCCAGCATGTAACTCCAGGCGGCGGGCAGCAGCGACCCCCACAGCCCGGCCTGGTTGCCCTCCGGCAGCGCGGCCCCGTCCAGCGTGAGGCACCCGATGACCAGCACCGGCACCTCGCCCATGTGCTCGGCCAGGTAGGTGGCGCTCTCGGACACGCGCCGCTGCACCCCCGCCCGCTCCGGGTCGTCCTGGAACAGCGCGCCCGCCGAGGCCTTCGACTCGGCGTACGCGCGGTAGGAGCGCTCGTAGTAGCCGCCGATCGCCCGGCGCCTGTCCGGGTCGGTCACCACCAGCCAGTGCCAGCCCTGCCGGTTGCCGCCGGTGGGCGCCTGGAGCGCGACCTCCAGGCACTCGCGCACCAGCTCGACGGGGACCGGCCGGGTCAGGTCGAGGCGCCTGCGCACGCTACGGGTGGTGGTGAGCAGTTCGTCGGGGCTCAGTTCGTTGATCGCCATACGGGCCATCATGTCAATTCCCGGAAGGAGTGACAGGATGCCCGCAGGTCGCGTCGCCATCGGTCAGCGGCCGCCGCCTGATCAGGCGGACTCGCGGATCACCAGCTCCGTGGGCAGTATCACCGGATCCACGTGCTTCCCCCCGTCGATGAGCGCCAGCAGCAGGCGTACCGTCTCCTGCGCCACCTCCGCCAGCGGCTGGCGGATCGTGGTCAGCGGCGGGTGCGTCGAGACGGCCACCGACGAGTCGTCGAAGCCGCCCACCGCCACGTCGTCAGGCACGCGCCGCCCGGCGGCGCGCAGCGCGGCCAGGGCGCCGGCCGCCATCAGGTCGGAGGCGACGAAGACGGCGTCGATGTCGGGCGTGCGCTCCAGCAGCTCGGTCATGGCCCGCTCGCCGCTGGCCTGGGTCCAGTCGCCGTGCGCGATCAGCTTCGTGCTGGCCTTGCGGCCCAGCACGTCGGCGAACCCCTCCAGGCGCTGGATGCCGCCGGGGGTGTCCATCGGGCCGGTGATCATGGCGATGCGCCTGCGCCCCTGGGCGACGAAGTACTCGGTCATCTGCCGGCCGCCCAGGCGGTCGTCGGCGGCGGCGTACGGGATGACGCCCTCGCGGCCGATGACGGCGCCGTAGGAGACCGCGGGCGGCCCCGGCTGCAGCGCCTCGACGAACGGGTCGCCGGCGTGCGTCGACATGAGCAGCACCCCGTCGGCGTGGCCGCCACGGATGTAGCGGGCCACCCGCTCGCGGTCGCCCTCGTCGCCCGCCATCATCATGACGAGCGACAGGTCGCGCTCGGCCAGCATCCTGATGGCGACCCGGATGGTGGTGCTGTAGTTGGGGTCCTCGAACACCTTGTCATGCGGCTCCGACAGCACCATCACCACCGAGCCGGTGCGCTGCGTGACGAGGCTGCGGGCGGCCCGGTTGACGACGTAGCCGGTCTCCGAGATGGCGCGCTCGATGGCCACGCGCGCCGCCGGGCTGACGTACTTGTCGCCGTTGAGCAGCCGGGACACCGTGCCGCGTGACACGCCAGCGGCGGCGGCGACGTCGTGGATCGTTGGGCGCTTCACTTCACAGCTCCAGAGGACAGGTCGGTCTTCCAGTATCGCTGCATCGTGAGGAAGAGCGCGATCAAGGGGATGAGCGACAGGAACGCGCCGGTGAGGATCAGGTTGTACAGGGAGGGCTGGTTCGCCCCCGACTGCAGGAGCGTGAACAGGCCGACCGTGAGCGGGAACTTGCCGTCGTCGCCGAGCATGATGAACGGCAGCAGGAAGTTGTTCCAGATCGCCACGAACTGGAACAGGAAGATCGTCACCATGCCGGGCACCATCAGCGGGATCGCCACCTGGTACATGAGCCGCCCCTCGCCGGCCCCGTCGATGCGCCCCGCCTCCAGCAGCGAGTCGGGGATGGCCGCGGTGGCGTAGACGCGCGCCAGGTAGATGCTGTACGGGTGCAGGATCTGCGGCAGCAGCACGGCCCAGTACGTGTCGGCCAGCCCGACCTTGGAGAACAGCAGGTACTGCGGGATCGCCAGCACCACGGACGGCACGAGGATGCCGCCGATGAGCAGGTTGAAGATGAGGTTCCGGCCGCGGAAACGGTATTTCGCCAGCGTGTAGCCCGACACCGCCGAGACCGCGGTCGACAGCAGCGCGCCGCCGCCCGCGTAGAGCAGGGTGTTGGCCGCCCACAGCCAGAACACCCCGTCGCGGTAGGCGAACAGCTGCGTCACGTTGTCGAGGAAGCCGGTGCCGAAGGAGAGCGTCGAGGTGCTGAACAGCTCCGCCGGCGACTTGGTGGCGGCGATGAGCACCCAGAACACCGGGAACAGGCAGTAGATGGCGCCGAGCAGCAGCAGCCCGGTCGGCGCGACGCCCCACGGCGCCCGGGCGGCCTTCAGCCGGTGTGCGCTGGCCATCAGCCCTCCCCGAAGGCGCGGTTGCGGACCACGCGCAGGAACCCGAACGACAGGACGAGCGAGATGGCCGCGATGACGATCGACGTGGCGGCGGCCGAGTACAGGTCGCCGGTGACGAACGCGTCGCGGTAGACCTTCATGAGCGGGCTCCACGTCGAGCTGATGGTGTTGGTGAGCGGGCGCAGGGTGGACGGCTCGGTGAACACCTGGATGGTCGCGATGATCGAGAACACGGTGGTGAGGATGATCGCCGGGGTCAGCATCGGGATCTTCACGCGTACCGCGATCTGGATCTCGGAGGCGCCGTCGAGCCGCGCGGCCTCGTACAGGTCGCGCGGGATCGCCCGGAGCGCGGTGTAGAGCACGAGCATGTTGAAGCCGGTCCCGCCCCACACCGCCACGTTCGCCATGGAGTACGTGACGGTGCTCGCGCCGAGGAAGTCGATCTCCAGGACGTCCCTGATGGGGCTGAGCGAGGGCAGGTAGAGGAAGCCCCACAGCAGCGTGGCGGCCACGCCCGGCACCGCGTACGGCAGGAAGATCGCGATCCGGGAGAACCGGGCCAGCCGCACCCGCGCCGAGTCCAGCAGCAGCGCGAACAGCAGCGCCAGGCCCAGCATCACGACCAGCACCAGAGCGCCGTAGCCGAGCACGCGCAGCCAGCCGTGCCACAGCTCGGCGTCGGACAGGGCGGCGGAGAAGTTGTCGAACCCGACGGAGACCTCTCGCCGCGCGCCCCGGCCCAGCCCGAGCCCGGACACCTTGGTGCGCCGGGTCGCCAGCCAGACGGTGTAGCCGATGGGCACGGCGAGGAACAGCGTGAACAGCACCATCGCGGGGGTCAGGAACAGGTACGGCCACGCCCCCCTGCCGGAGCGCCTCATGAGGCGAGCTGGAAGCCGGACTTGCGCATGTCGGCGACCGTGGCGTCCTGCATCGCCTGGACCGCGCCGGAGAAGGCGGTCTTGTTCTGCAGCGCCTTGTCGAAGGCGTCCTTGAAGGTGTTGTACGTCACCCCGACGTTGGGCCCGAACGTGAAGCCGCGCGCCCCGGCCGAGACCGTGGCGGCCTGCTGCCAGAAGTCGGGCTGGTTGGAGAAGTAGCCGGGGGCCTGGCCGAGCGCGGACTGCGCCTTGGTGCTCGCCGGGTAGATCGCGGCCTCCTTGACCAGCAGGTCCAGGGCGGCGGGGTCGGTGTTGAGCCAGGTGGCGAACTGGGTGGCGGCGGCCTTGTTGGGCGTCTTGGACGACACGGCGGTGGAGGAGCCGCCCCAGAAGCCGCTGAAGCTCTCGCCCGCGTTCCACTGCGGGAGCGGGGCGACGGCCCACTTGCCCTTGGCCTTGGGCGCGTTGCTCTCCAGCACGCCGGGCGCCCACACGGCCGACGGCCAGGTCAGCAGCCTGCCGTCGTTGAGCGCCTTGTTCCACTCGGGGGTGAAGTAGGGCATGTCGTCGATGACGCCCTCCTTGACCAGGCCGCCCCAGTAGTCGGCGACCTTCTTGGTGGGCTCGTCGGCGATGTTCACCTTCCACGACTCGCCGCTGATCGACCACCACTGGGCGCCGGCCTGCTGCGCCAGGCCCGTGAACGCTCCCGGATCCTTGCTGGAGAACGTGCCGAGGTACGCCTTCGGGTCCTTCTTGCGCAGGGCGCGGGCGGCGTCGGCGTACTCCTGCCAGGTCTTGGGGACGCTCAGGCCGTACTTGTCGAAGAGGTCCTCGCGGTAGAAGAGCATCATCGGGCCGCTGTCCTGCGGGATGCCGTACACGCCCTCGGTGCCGAGCGTGACGAGGCCCCACAGGCCCTCGGCGAACTCGCCCGCGATCGAGGCGGTCTCGGCCTTGAGGTCGGCCACCGCGTCGGCGGCGACGAACGAGGGAAGGTGCTGGTACTCGGCCTGCACCAGGTCGGGCGGGTTGCCGGCCTTGGCCGCGGTGAGGAACTTGGCGGCGGCGTCGTCACCGCCGGCCTGCTTGCTGACCGTGACCTGGATGTCCGGGTGCTCCTGGTTCCACGCGGCGACGATCTTGTCCATGTTGGGGGCCCAGGTCCAGTACGTCAGCTTGACCGGTCCGGTGGCGGCGGCCGCGGGGCTCTGCGCCGCCTCGGGGCTCGCGGCGGGCTCACTGGACCCGCAGCTCGCGAGGGTTGCCGTGAGCACGGCGGCCAGGGCTGCTCCAAGGCGGTTGGCGCGCATTGCGTACCTCCAGAAGGTTCTGTGAACGTGCACAGAGTGAAGCAGGCGTGAAACGCGCGTCAAGGGGTCGTTACGGTGTCGTTAGGCGGTCCTCGTCGGGCCGCCTCTCCCCGGAATCCCGGACATCGGTTACTGTGCACGTTCACAGAGCTATTGAGGGGGATGGATGTATCCGGAGCGTCCTGCCGGGATCGCCTTTGGCGGCGACTACTACCCGGAGCAGTGGCCGCGGGAGGTCCTGGAGGAGGACGCGGCCCTGATGCGCGAGGCCGGGGTCAACCTGGTCAGCCTCGGCATGTTCTCGTGGGCGCTCATGGAGCCCGCGGAGGGGCGCTACGCGTTCGGCTGGCTGGACGAGATCGTCGACCGGCTGCACGCGAACGGGGTCGCGGTCGCCCTGGCCACGCCGACGGCCGCCCCGCCCGCCTGGTTCGTCCGCGCGCACCCCGACGTGCTGCCGGTGACCAGGGACGGGCAGCGGATCGGGCTCGGCGGCAGGCAGAGCGCCTGCTCCAGCGCCCCGGCCTTCCGCGAGGCCACCGCGCGGCTGGTGCGCGCGCTGGGCGAGCACTACCGGGGGCATCCGGCCGTGGTCATGTGGCACGTGCACAACGAGTACGGGGCGCCGCTCGGCGAGTGCTACTGCGAGCACAGCGTGGCGGCCTGGCGTGAATGGCTGCGCACCACGTATCGGGAGGTCCCGGCGCTGAACGAGGCCTGGGGCGCCACGTTCTGGGGCCAGACGTACACCGACTGGGCGGAGATCGACGCCCCGCGCTTCAACCACACGGCGGTCAACCCGGCCCAGCGCCTCGACTACGCCCGCTTCAGCGACGGCGAGCACCGCGCGCACTACGCGCTCCAGCGTGACATCCTGCGCGACCTCGCCCCGGGGATCCCCGTGACCACGAACTTCGCCGGGACCGTGAACTGCAAGTCGACCGACCTGTGGCGGTGGGCGCGCGAGCTGGACGTGATCGCCAACGACCACTACCTCAAGGCTGAGCGGCCGGACAACCACATCGACCTGGCCATGTCGGCCGACCTCGCCCGCTCGGTGGCGGGCGGCGCGCCGTGGATGCTCATGGAGCACTCGGCGGGCGCGGTCAACTGGCAGCCGCGCAACCTCGCCAAGCGCCCGGGCGAGATGCGCCGCAACAGCCTCGCGCACGTGGCGCGCGGCTCGGACAGCGTGCTGTTCTTCCAGTTCAGGGCCTCGCGCTTCGGCGCGGAGAAGTTCCACTCGGGCATGGTGCCGCACGCCGGGACCGGCTCCGAGCAGTGGCGCGAGGTGGTGCGGCTGGGCGCCGACCTGCGCGAACTCGCCGCGGTCCGGGGCAGCCGGGTGCGGGCCGAGGTCGCGCTGGTGTGGGACTGGGAGTCGTACTGGGCGCTGGAGCTGGACTGGCGGCCGTCGGTCGACCTGGAGTTCAGGGAGCGGATGGACGCCTTCTACGAGGCGCTGTGGCGGGAGCACGTCACGGTGGACTTCGTCCACCCTTCCGCCGATATTTCGGGTTATGCGGTGGTGGTGGCGCCCAGCTCGTACCTGCTGACCGAGGCCGCCGCCAAGAACCTGCACCGGTACGTCGAGTCGGGCGGCACCCTGCTCGTGTCGTACTTCTCCGGCATCGTGGACGAGCACGACACGATCCACCCCGGCGCCCACCCCGGCGCGCTGCGCGAGCTGCTCGGCCTGTCGATCGAGGAGTTCCACCCGCTGCGCGAGCACGAGACGGTCGAGCTGGACGGCGGCGCCCCCGCGCGCGTCTGGTCCGAGCGGATCCGCCCCGCCGGCGCGGTCGCCGTGCGGCGCTTCGCCACCGGCCCCGACGCCGGGCACCCCGCCTTCACCCGCCACGAGCTCGGCGCGGGCACCGCCTGGTACCTCGCCACCGCCCCTTCCGGCGGCCTGCGCGAGCTGCTCGGCCAGGTGCTCGACCACGCCGGCGTGTCCCGGCCGCGCGGTCTGCCCGACACCCTCGAAGTGGTACGCCGGGGCGACCACGTCTTCCTGATCAACCACGGCGACGACCCCGTGACGGTCGAGGGGGTGACCGGCACCAGCGTGTTCGACGGCGTGCGCCACGACGGCCCGGTCACCGTCGCGCCCGGCACGGTCATGGTCGTCGCCACCACCCCCTGAGGGAGATCCCGATGAAACGCATCCTCGCCACGCTCCTGTTAGCCGTCGCGTCGCTGTCCGTCGCGCACCCCGCCGAGGCCCATGCCCTGCGGATCAGGGGCGCGGACGTCTCCAGCCTGGCCAAGTCGGAGGCGTACGGCGGCGTCTACCGCGACGCCCGCGGCCACCAGGGCGACGCGCTGCGCATCCTCGCGCGGGCCGGGCTCAACTACATCCGGCTCAAGGTCTGGGTGAACCCGGCCGACGGCTACAACACCAAGGCGCAGGTGCTCGCCGTCGCCAGGCGGGCCAAGGCGCTCGGGCTGCGCCTGCTGGTGGACTTCCACTACTCCGACACGTGGGCGGACCCCGGCAAGCAGATCAAGCCGGCCGCGTGGGAGGGGCTGACGCTCGACGAGCTCACGCGGGCGGTGTACGACCACACGTACGACGTGCTCGACGCCCTGCGCCGCCAGGGCACCAGGGCCGACATGGTCCAGGTGGGCAACGAGATCAACGGCGGCCTGCTCTGGCCGGACGGCTCCAACGCCGACTGGGCGAACACCGCCCGGCTGCTGAACGCCGGCTACGACGCCGCCAAGCGCGTCTCGCGATCCACCCAGGTGGTGCTGCACCTGGCCGACGGGGGCGACAACGGGCTGTACCGGTGGTGGTTCGACAACGCCGCCGCCCACGGCATCCGCTACGACGTGATCGGCCTGTCGTACTACCCGTACTGGCACGGCACGCTGGAGGCGTTCCAGGCCAACATCAACGACGTCGCCACCCGGTACGGCCGGCCGGTGGTCGTGGTCGAGACCGCGTACCCGTTCACGACGGCCGACGACGACGGCTGGCCCAACATCATCACCTCGGCGGAGCCGTACCCCGGCTACGCGGCTACGCCGCAGGGGCAGGCGGCGATGCTGGCGAAGGTGGCCGACATCGTCCGCGACGTCCCCCACGGCCTGGGGCTCGGCCTGTTCACCTGGGAGGCGACCTGGACCGGCGTCCCGGGCAACGGCTGGGACCCGGCCGACCCGTCGTCGGGCGACGCCTGGGAGAACCAGGCCCTGTTCGGCTACGACGACCGCGCGCTACCCGCCATGAGGGTGCTGGGCCGGCGCTGACCTACAGCGCCCCGGCGTAGACCCAGCGGCCGTCGAGGCGGACGAAACGGCTGTTCTCCTCCAGCTCGCCCGGCCGCCCGCGCTCGACGTAGTGGGCGCGGAAGTGGACCGTGCCCTCGGTGTGCACGACGCTGCCGCCGGTCGTCTCCAGCACCTCCAGGCGCTCCCACCGCACCTTCCGGTCCAGGTCGAGCCGGGCGGGCCGGGCGGCGGGGTGCCAGGTGCGGAGCAGGTAGGCGGCGTCGCCCACCCCGAACGCGCTGAACCTGGAGCGCATGAGCCGCTCGGCGGTGGTGGCCGCCGCCTCGCCCCGGTGGAGCCTGCCGCAGCAGTCGTCGTAGGGGGCGGGCAGGCCGCACGGGCATGTACGAGGCATGCGTCCTATTGTGCCGCCGGGGACCCGGCGGGGCGTACCGTCAGCAGGCCGGTGAGGTCGGTCAGGGCCGGGCCGAGCGGGGCGTCCAGGGTGAGGCAGGCCTCGGCGTCGCCCCCGGTCGGGCCCTGGTTGACGATGGCGATGGGGATGCCCAGCTCGGCGGCCCTGGTGACGAACCGCAATCCCGACTTGACCGTCAGCGAGGACCCCAGCACCAGCAGCAGCCGCGCGCCCGCCACCACGGCGAAGCACTCGTCCACGCGTGGGTGGGGGACGTTCTCGCCGAAGAAGATCACGTCGGGCTTGAGCAGGCCGCCGCACGCCGCGCAGTCGACCACCCGGAACCCCTCGACCTGCTCGTCGGTGAGCACCGCGTCGCCGTCGGGGTTGATCAGCCCGCTGGCGGCCCAGCCCGGGTTGGCCGCGAGCAGCCGCCGCTCCAGCTCGGCGCGGGGCGTGCGCTGCCGGCACGACAGGCAGACCACCCGGTCGAGCCCGCCGTGCAGCTCGATCACCCGCCGGGCACCGGCCGCCTGGTGCAGGCCGTCGACGTTCTGGGTGACGATGCCGGCCACCAGCCCGCGCCGCTCCAGCTCGGCCACGGCCCGGTGGCCCGCGTTGGGGCGGGCCTGCCCCATCTGCCGCCAGCCGACGTGGCTGCGCGCCCAGTAGCGCTGCCGGGCCGCCGCGCTGCCGACGAAGCGCTGGTACGTCATCGGCTCGGCGCGCCGGGCCCGACCGGTCGGCCCCCGGTAGTCGGGGATGCCCGACTCGGTCGACAGGCCTGCCCCGCTGAGCACGGCCACGCCTCCCCCGGCGACCAGCTCGGCCAGTCGTGTCACTGTCACACCGTCCATGGTGCCCGATCCCCGCGACCGCCCATCCCCCGCCCCGGAAGGCTCCCGCCCTCACCCGGCCGGGTGCCAGGGGCCGGCCTATCCCCAGGGGCCGGCCTGTCCCCCGCCCGTCCTCTCCTCGGCCTCGGCGATGCGCTCGGCGCTCCACAACCGCCGCATCTCCGGGCAGCTCTCCAGCAGCTCCCCGAGCCGGCCGCGCCCGGCGACCCGCCCGCGGTCGAGCACGATGATCTGGTCGGCGCGTTCGAGCGCGGCCTGGCGGTGCGAGACGACCAGCAGGGTGCCGTGCCCGGAGATCCGCTCCCACAGCGACCGCTCGGTCTCGACGTCGAGCGCGGACGACAGGTCGTCCACGACGAGCAGGTCCGGGTCACGGACCAGCGCGCGGGCGGCGGTGGCCCGCTGCACCTGGCCGCCGGACAGCCGCACCCCGCGCGGCCCGACCACGGTGTCGAGCCCGTCGGGCATCGCGGCCAGGTCGGACTCGAACGCGGCCAGTTCCAGCGCCCGCCGGAGGTCGGCGTCACCGGCGGGCAGGCCGAGCAGGAGGTTCTCGCGCAGGGTCGCGGAGAACAGCCGCGGGACCTGGCTCGCGTACGCCGCCCTGCCGGGCACGAGGAACGTGCCGGGGTCCTCGACGGGCGTGCCGTTCCACATGATGGCGCCCTCGTCCAGCGGCAGCAGGCCGAGCAGGGCGCGTACCAGGGTGGTCTTGCCCGAGCCGACCGCGCCCGTGATCACCGTGAACGTGCCGCGCTCGACGCGCAGGTCGATCCCGCGCACCCCGAGCGCGCTCAGCCCGCGCGCCTCCAGCACCCGCAGCGGGTCGCCGTGCCGCGGCGCGGCCGGGAGGGGCGGCGGGTCGCCGCGCAGCCAGACGTCGGCGCCCCGCGACAGGTCGCCGGCGCTCTCGTGCGGCGCCATCAGGCGCGTCAGCCGCTCGGTGGCCACCGCGGCCTGCGGCAGGCGGTAGAGCATGGTGCCGATCGAGCGGGGCAGCGCCGTGAGCCAGCCGATGTAGCTGGTGAACAGCGCGAGATCGCCCACGGTGAACTCGCCGCCGCGCATGGCGGGCGCGGCCAGCAGCAGCACGAGCCCGATGCCGATCTCCACGGTCGTCCCGGTGGCGGCGTCCAGCAGGTCGGTGGCCAGGCGGTCCTTGACGGCCGCGGCGCGCCGCCGCCGGTTGTGCTCGCGCAGCCGTTCCAGCGCCGCCGCCTCGGCCCCGGCGGTCTTGAGGGCGAGCACGCCGCCGAAGATCTCGCCCACGTACGCCGTGACGGCCGCGCCGAGCACCCTGGCGCGCTGGTGCAGCCGGCCGATGGCCTGCCGCATGACCCGGCTGAGCACGCCGATGGCGATCATCGGCAGCACGAGCACCAGCGTGATCACCGGGTCGACGGAGGCCATGACGGCCAGCGCGGCGGCGGCGAAGAGCGTCGTGCCGGCCAGGCTCACGCTCTCGTCGGTGAAGTCGACGGCGTCGGCCACGTCGTCCCGCAGCCGGGACACGGACTCGCCGCTGGAGTGCGGCAGCCGCGCCGCGGCGGGGCCGCGGGCGGTCAGGAGCGAGCGCAGCGCGTTGGCGCGCAGGAGGGTGGCCGCCGCGGCCCACCAGTAGACGCCGTACGTCCAGGCGATGATGATCATCAGGCCGCGGGCGACCTCGACGCCCACGAACGCCGCGCACAGCCACAGCACCCAGCCCGCGTCACCCTGCAACCCGTCGAAGACCCGCTGCAGGACGAGCCCGCCGGCCAGCGGGATCACGTGGACCGGGAGCCAGAGCAGCGCGCCGATGAGGTAGCGGCGGAAGTCGAACGTGGCCAGCCGGGTGGCCACCAGCGTCACGGGCTTCACCGGCTCACCCCCGCCAGGTCGAGCAGCCGGCCGAACCTGCTGCCGGGGTCGGCGGCGAGGTCGGCGCGGCGGCCGTACTCGATGATCTTGCCTTGGTCGAGTACGGCGATCTTGTCCACGCGCGAGAGCGAGGACAGCCGGTGCGCGATGATCACGCCGGTCCTGTTCCTGAGCAGGCGGTCGATGCTGTGCTCGATGCGGCGTTCGGTGGCGGGGTCGAGCCTGCTGGACGCCTCGTCCAGCACGACGAGCCCGGGGTCGGCGAGGAACGCGCGGGCGAACGCGATGAGCTGCGCCTCCCCCGCCGACACGCCGGCCAGCCGGGTGTCGAGCCCGTCGGGGAGGCCGGCCAGCCAGTCGCCGAGCCCGACGTCGCGCAGCACCTCTTCCAGCACCTCGTTGTCAGGCGGCGGCCGGAAGAGCGTCAGGTTGTCGCGCAGGCTCGCCCCGAACAGCTGCACGTCCTGGGTGACGACGCCGATCCGCCGCCTGAGCGAGGCCGGGTCCGCCTGGCGCAGGTCCAGCCCGCCGGCGCGCACGACGCCCTCGGTCGGGTCGTACAGGCGCAGCACCAGGCGGGCGAGGGTGGTCTTGCCGCTGCCCGTGCGTCCCACCAGCCCGAGCGTCTCGCCGGGGGCCAGCGTGAGGGTGATGCCGGACAGCACCTGCTCGTCGTCGTCCGGGTAGGCGAAGCCGACGCCGTCCAGGCTCAGGCCGAGCGGGCCCGTTCCGGGCAGCGGCCGGGTTCCGTCCGTCAGCGTGCGCCGCTCGGCCAGCAGGCCGCCGATGCGGGCCAGGCCGGCCAGCGCGGCCTGGTACTGCCGGATCTGGTCGATGAGCCGCTCGAACGGCGTGCGGACCATCAGCGTGTACTGGAAGATCAGCACGGCGGTGCCGATCGTGAGCGTCCCCGACGTCAGGGTCCACGCGGCGAGGGCCAGCATGATCGCGGTGCCCGCCGCGAACGCCACCGACGTGCCCGCCAGCAGAGTGGTCCCGACGCGGGCGTCGTTGACCTCGGCGCGGTAGAGGCGGGCGTTGACCTGGTGGAAGCGGCGCACGGTGTGCTCGCCGGCGCCGTTGGCCCTGAGGTCCTCGGCACCGGCCAGCCGCTCTTCGAGCAGGCCGAACAGGCGCGCGCTCGCCGCCCGCGACCGGGCGGCCGACGGCACGGCCAGGCGCTGCGCGCGGGCCATCCCGAACCCGATGAGCAGGCAGTACGCCAGCAGCGCGGCGCCGATGCGCCAGTCGACGCCGAACACGATGACGAGCACCCCGGCCAGCAGCAGCACGCTGGCCACGACGTCCATCAGGAACGCGACGACGAAGTCGGCCACGGCCACGACGTCGCCGTCGACGCGCTCGATCATCTCGCCGGGCGTGTGCCGGCCGTGGAAGGCCAGGTCGAGGCCGAGCGCGTGCCGGGCGAGGCGCTCGCGCAGGCGGTTGGTGCCGTCCCAGGCGAGGCGGCTCGCCAGCCACGCGGTGACCATCCTGGCGGCCTGGCCCGCGACGGCGAGCGCGAGGTAGGCGAGGGCGATCAGGGTCAGGTGCCTGGTGCTCGCCCCGGCGACGGCGTCGTCGACGAAGCGGCGGGTGATCTGGGGTGCCGCCAGCGGCAGGGCGGTGGCGGCGGCGATGGCCGCGACGAGCGCGGCGGCGGGCCTGGGGCCGGGGCGCAGCAGCCGCAGGACGGACGTGCTACGCGGCGGGATCCCCTGGTCCGGCGATGGGTCGAACGATCGTGACAAGAAGCGTCATGCCCTTTGGGTAGGAGGTGTCTTTGCGCTGGGTGGACATGCGCGTCGTCCTCATGACGGAACCTCCTCGGTCGCCGGGCTGACGGACGGGAGTACATCAGCCCGGCGACCGGCTGGGCAACTCATTTACGCCTCAGGTGCGGGCGGCGGCTCCTTCGCGACCCCTCAGCACGCCCGCCCGCGCCAGCCCGGCCGTCAGTTCGGTGCGGGCGCGCTCGGGGAGCGTGTCGAGCGCGTGCGGGTCGTCGGCGGCGAGCCGCGCGACGGGCGCCACCTGGTACGGGCGCAGCCGCAACGACCGCCCCGACCGAAGGCTGACCGCGAAGGTGCCAGGCCCGCCCCCGTCAGGCCCGGCACCTCCGCGTACCACCTCCGCGCAGGGATCCCACGCGGAAGCGGGCTCCTGGCCGGCCACGGAGCAGGCGGCGAGCCTGCCGGCCGGCAGCCCGGGCAGCCGCCCGAGCCAGTCACTGATCATGGCGGCCACCTCGTACGCCCGCATGGTGCCCGGGGCGTCGAACCGGATCCACCTGACCAGGTCGTTCCCGCGCTCCGGCGGGACGCGCACGCTCGGCCCCGCCCACGGCGTCCTGATCGCCATCCGGTACGGCCGCAGCCCGGCCAGCCGGACCCCGCCCGCGCCCGCAGCCAGCAGCTCGACGGACTCGCCGACGACGCCGGCGTCCATGCCGGGCGCGCCCAGCACCAGCTCGCAGGCCACCGGCACGCCCGGCGCGATCGCGGACAGCAGCCGCCGCAGGTCGACGGTCACGCCGTTGAGCCCGGTCACGGCGGCCAGGAAGTCGACGCGCGTCGCGATGATCGTCAGGCCGCGGCAGCGGGCCAGCGCGTCGCGGGGCCAGGCGGCGGCCTCCACCGCGTCGAGCCGCCCGGCCCACGGCCCGTCGGCGGGCGGGGGGCACGCCCCGGTCACCCAGCGCACACGCTTCCCCGACCGGGTGACCAGGGCGTCGTCCGGGCGGGCCCGCCCGGCGTTCTGCGGCCGGCCGGACGCGCGGTCGTACCACGAGGGGCGGATGGCCCGTGCGGGCGACCAGGCCAGCAGCTCGACCCCGGCCAGCTCGGGCACGCGCCGCAGCGCCGCGCGCTGCCGGGCCACCAGCCGCCCGCACAGCGTCACCCGCTCCGCGCCCAGCGCCGCCACCAGCGCGAACGCCGCGGGAAGCTGCCGCCCCGCGTCCACGACGACGTGGGCCCGCCGCCCCGCGGCCGCCTCGGCGGCCAGCTCGATCTCGGGGCGGAACAGCTCGCACCTTCCGGCGGCGCCGAGCACGTCCCTGCTGCTCTGGGTGCTCCCCTCGGCCAGCTCCAGGCGGTCGAGGTCGAGGCGGACGGCCGGGTCGGCCGCCAGCCTGAGCGCCGTGCCGACCGCCCGTAGGTGGGCGTCGTCGAAGACGCCGCGTTCGAGCACGGCCGCCGCCGCCAGCTCGAGCAGGGCGCCGAGCGGCCCCTCCGCCGTCCCGCCTGCAGGCCGCCGTGCGGCGGCCTGCAGGCGGGACGGGTCGGCCAGGCGTTCGACGATCCGGGCGTTGAGGTCGAGCACCTCGGCCCCGGCGGGCGCCATGACCTCGGTGGTGAAGTCGGTGAGCGGCGGGACGACGATCAGCTGCATCGACGGCACCCCCTTTCCGGCCGCGGATTCGCCTCGCGGTGTTTCTTAACTCAAAATATTTACAAGATCATTTTTACTTGTCAATAAGCCAGGGAGACAGAAGTAAACGAGAATGCCACGCCGAAATCAACGGCCAACTCCAGCAAATCCCGCCATAACGGGACAGTCATCGCTCTCTGGCCATTCATCCGGCATCCTCCCTGTACAGAGCCCATCGGACCGCCCTGTAGGAGCAAATGAAGCCGTGCATTTCACGATTTCTTCCGCACGATCGATAAAACGGCCGTTACGCTTTTCGACGACGGGGCAGGTAAGCACTCGTGACGGAAGGCGGGAGGCGTGACGGGCCCTATCTCTCGATGCCCGCGTTCGCAGCCGGGCTCGTCGTCATCACCGGCATCGTGGTCGCTTTCGACCTGCTCACGGACACCACGGTCCGGCTGTTCCCGCTGCTGATCTTCCTGCCCGCCATCGCCGCGGGGCTGGGCTCGGTCCTGCAGACGGTGATCGCGTCGGTGTGGGTGGTCCTCGCGGCGGCGGGCCTGTCGACCTACCTGGGCGGGGACCTCGACGACAACGTGCTGACGGGCGCGTTCACGGCCGTGTTCGGGGCCCTGAGCGTCGTCGGCTGCCGCTACCGCGTCCGCCGAGAGGAGGAGGTACGCCGGCTGCGCTCGGCCGCCTCCGCGCTGCAGCAGCTGATCGTGCGCCCGCTGCCGCTGCGGACCGCCGACGTGGTGGTCGACGGCCTCTACCACCCGGTGGAGGAGGAGGCGCAGGTCGGCGGCGACATGTACGAGGTGGCCGTCTCGCGCCACGGCACCCGGGTGCTCATCGCCGACGTGCAGGGCAAGGGGCTGCCCGCGATCGGGACCGCGCTGGCCGTGCTGGGCTCGTTCAGGGAGGCCGCCTACCGCGAGCCCACTCTCAAGGGCGTGGTCGACGCGCTGGAGAAGTCCGTGGTCAGGCAGAACACGTTCGCCGCCACCACGGGCGAGCCCGAACGCCTGGTCACGGCCCTCGTGCTCGACATCAACAGGGGGCTGAGCGTCGAGGCCGTCAACTGCGGCCACATCGCCCCCTTCATGATCCACGACGGCGTGGCGCGGCAGGTGAGTCTCGGGGATCCGTCCGTGCCGCTCGGCGTGGCCGCGCTGACCACCTCGCCGCGCACGATCGCGCACTTCGCGTTCCCCCCGGGGGCCACGCTGATGCTGTGCACCGACGGCGTCACCGAGGCCCGCGACCCCGCGGGCACCTTCTACCCGCTGGAGGACCGCCTGCGCGGGTGGGCGCCCGACCCGCCCGGCATGCTCGCCCAGGCGCTCGGAGCCGACCTGCGCGCCTTCACCCGGTCCACCCCGCGCGACGACATCGCGATCCTCACGCTGCGCAGGATCGAGCCGGGCGCGGCGTGGCACGAGGTCGAGTACGACGGCCGCAGACCCGCGTGAACCGGCCACTCCGATGCCGCGTACCTACACACATCGGACATGGAGGTGTCGTGGAGCTCAGCGTCTTACGGGCACAGGCGCACAGCCCGTCGTACTTCTCACTGATGCGCGCCTCGTCGGGAGAGCGCGCGCCGGTCGACTTCTGCATCCCGTGCAACCCGTACTTCCCGACCCCGGAGATCTTCGAGCAGCTCGGGAGGAACCTGGAGACGATCCTCAAGTTCTACCCGAGCGACGCCGCCACCATCACCGAGGAGCTCTGCGGCACGCTCGGACTGCATCCCAGGACGGTCGCCATGGGCAACGGGTCGACAGAGCTGATCACCTGGATCGACCACCTGCTGGTGCGCGAGAGCCTGGCGGTGCCCATCCCGACCTTCGGCCGCTGGACCGACCAGCCGCTGGAGACGGGCAAGCGGGTGGACATGTACCCGCTGATGGAGAGCCGCAACTTCGCGCTGGACGTGAACGACTACGTCTCGTTCGTCCGCACGCGCGGCTCCAGGGTGGCGGTGATCTGCAACCCCAACAACCCCGACGGGGGCTACCTGCCCAGGCACGAGGTCGTACGGCTGCTCGACGAGCTCATCGACCTCGACCTGGTGATCGTGGACGAGTCGTTCGGCGACTTCGTGGACGCCGAGCCGTACCCGGGGGTGGCGGCGGAGGCGGCGGTGCGGCCGAACGTGATCGTGCTGCGCAGCCTGGGCAAGAACTTCGGCCTGCACGGCGTCAGGTTCGGCTACATGATCGCCAATCCGGCGCTCGCCGCGCGGGTGCGTGACGCGCTGCCCAAGTGGAACCTCAACGCGTTCGCCGAGGTCGTGGTGTTCATGATGCGGCAGTTCATGGCCGAGTACCACGACGGCCTCAAGCGGCTGAGCCAGGACAGGCGGGCCATGTTCCAGCAGCTCAGCACCATGCCGGGGCTGTCGGTGTTCGCCTCGCAGGGCAACTTCCTGCTGGTCAAGCTGCCGCCGGGCCACGACGGGGTGCCGCTGCGCGACCACCTGCTCACCGAGCACGGCGTGTACGTCCGCGAGTGCGGCAACAAGCTGGGCACGACGAGCCAGTTCATCCGGCTGGTCGTGCGCCCGCAGGAGGACGTGCGGCGGCTGCTCATCGGCATGACGCAGTTCCTGTACTCGGGCAGCCTGCACGAGATCCCGGTGATCGGGCTGCACCACCGGCACGTGAACCCGATCTCGGCCTAGCAGGCGTACAGCGTACGGTACGCTATACGGAACCCCTCGGGAATTGTCCGGGCCGCGTTGTAGGCTGACCCGGCCATCCCGCTCAGGGCATGCCAACCACACGATGGAAGGGTTCCGTGGTCCTCCCCACCAGCCAGCCCGGCACCGAGCACGAGCAGCACCGCGATCACACCGCCGCCGACAGCCACGACAGCATCCAGGTCCGCGGCGCCAGGGAGAACAACCTGAAGGGCGTCTCCCTCGACGTCCCCAAGCGCCGCCTGACCGTCTTCACGGGCGTGTCCGGCTCCGGCAAGTCCTC
Source organism: Nonomuraea phyllanthi (assembly GCF_006334985.2). GTDB lineage: Bacteria > Actinomycetota > Actinomycetes > Streptosporangiales > Streptosporangiaceae > Nonomuraea > Nonomuraea phyllanthi. The sequence continues at coordinate 140,068 of NZ_VDLX02000004.1, read as the reverse complement.
GCTCGTCTTCGACACGATCGCGGCGGAGTCGCGCCGGCTGATCGACGAGACCTACACCGCGTTCGTCCAGGGCTTCATGCCGAGCCTGTCCCGCCCCGACGTCGACGCGCTGCGCAACCTGAGCGCGGCCATCATCGTCGACCAGGAGCGCATGGGCGCCAACGCCCGCTCCACCGTGGGCACCGTCACCGACGCGCACACGATGCTGCGCATCGTCTTCAGCCGGATCGGCGAGCCCTACGTCGGGGGCGCCTCCGCCTTCAGCTTCAACCTGGCCGAGGGCATGTGCCCCGAGTGCGAGGGGCTGGGCAAGGCGTCCGAGATCGACGTGGACGCGCTGGTCGACAGGGAGCTGTCGCTCAACGAGGGGGCGATCAAGGTCCCCGGGTTCGCCGTGGACAGCTGGATGTGGCAGGTCATGGCCGGCTCCGGCCTGTACGACCCCGCGGTCAAGCTGAAGGACTTCACCCCCGGGCAGTGGGACGACCTGCTGCACAAGCCCCCCACGAAGCTGAAGTACGGCTCCAACAACTTCACCTACGAAGGGCTCGTCAGCCGGGTCAGGCGCTCCTACCTCGGCAAGGACCGCGAGTCGATGCAGCCGGCCGCGCGGGCGTTCGCGGATCGGGCGATCACGCTCGCCCGCTGCCCGGCCTGCGACGGCACCCGGCTCAACGAGGCCGCGCGGTCGGCCAAGGTCGACGGCCGCACCATCACCGAGTGCTCCGCCATGCAGATCAGCGACCTGGCCGGGTTCGTCCGCGGCATCGGCGACCGCACGGTCGGCCCGGTGCTCGACGGGCTGCTCTCGACGCTCGACTCCCTCGTCGAGATCGGTCTCGGCTACCTGAGCCTCGACCGCGAGTCCGGCACGCTGTCGGGCGGCGAGGCGCAGCGCGTGAAGATGGTGCGCCACCTCAACTCCAGCCTCACCGACGTCACCTACGTCTTCGACGAGCCCACGGCCGGGCTGCACCCGCACGACATCCAGCGCATGAACACCCTGCTGCTCCAGCTGCGCGACAAGGGCAACACCGTGCTGGTGGTCGAGCACAAGCCCGAGATGATCGCCATCGCCGACCACGTGGTCGACCTCGGCCCCGGCGCGGGCACCGACGGCGGGCAGGTCTGCTTCGCCGGCGACCTGGCGAGCCTGCGCGCCTCCGGCACCCTGACCGGCCGCTACCTCGACCACCGGGTGCGGCTGCGCGAGCAGGTGCGCACGCCGTCCGGGCACCTGCCGATCAGGAACGCCACCCTGCACAACCTCAAGGGCGTCGACGTCGACCTCCCGCTCGGCGTTCTCACCGTGGTCACCGGCGTGGCCGGGTCCGGCAAGAGCTCGCTGATCCACGGGCACGTGGCGGGCCTGGAGGGCGTGGTGGTGGCCGACCAGTCGCCGATCCGCGGCTCGCGCCGCAGCAACCCGGCCACCTACACCGGCCTGCTCGACCCCGTCCGCACGGCCTTCGCCAAGGCCAACGGCGTCAAGCCGGCCCTGTTCAGCGCCAACTCCGCGGGCGCCTGCCCGGCCTGCAAGGGCATCGGCCTCATCTACACCGACCTGGTGATGATGGCGGGGGTCGCGTCGGTGTGCGAGAAGTGCGAGGGCAAGCGGTTCACGCCCGAGGTGCTGACGTACACCCTGCGCGGCAGGAACATCAGCGAGGTGCTGGCCATGCCGGTGGCCGAGGCCCGCGACTTCTTCACCACCGGGCAGGCCCGCACGATCCTCGACCGCCTGGCCGCCGTCGGCCTCGGCTACCTCGGTCTGGGCCAGCCGCTCACCACCCTGTCGGGCGGCGAGCGGCAGCGGCTCAAGCTGGCCATCAACATGGCGCGGAACGGCACCACGTACGTGCTGGACGAGCCCACCACGGGCCTGCACCTGGCCGACGTCGACCAGCTGCTGGCGCTGCTCGACCGCCTGGTCGACGACGGCAACTCGGTCATCGTGATCGAGCACCACCAGGCCGTGATGGCCCACGCCGACTGGATCGTCGACCTCGGTCCCGGGGCCGGCCACGACGGCGGCCAGGTGGTCTTCTCCGGCACGCCCGGCGAGCTGGTCGCCACCGGCACCTCGCTCACGGCCGTCCACCTGCGCGACTACGTGAGCAGGCCCTGAGGGTCGAGGTGGCCGGTCTCCGGCAGGGCGTAGAACGCCTCCAGCATGGCCCTGGCGGCGGCGTCGTCCGGCACGGAGGCGTCCCAGAGCACCTCGTCGCCCTGAGCGGTCACCTCGAACGCGAAGAACGCGCAGCACGCCCTCTCCCGCGCGGCCAGGTCACGCACCCACGCCTCCACTCCCGGCCGCGCGCGGAACCGGAAGCGGATGCCGCCGCCGGTGCGCTCCCGCCCGGCGAGGGCGTGCTCGAAGATCCGCCGATACTCGTCCAGGCGCTCCCGGAGGCTGTCGGGGGCGCCGCTCATGTCACAGAAGATGTCCATGCCCCGTACTGTAGAGTCTGGACCTGACTCCAGAGTCAAGAGGTGAGACGTGAAGATCGGGCAGGTGGCCAGGGAGGCCGGGGTCAGCGTGGACACGGTCCGCTTCTACGAGCGGCGCGGCGTGCTGCCGCCCGCGGGGCGCAGGCCGTCCGGCTACCGCGAGTTCGCCGGGTCGGCGCCGGGGCGGATCAGGGCGGCCAAGGCGCTGCAGGACCTGGGGTTCACGCTCGACGAGATCGTCGACGCGCTGCGCGCCCACGACGAGGGCGGGGCGACCTGCGCCGGCGAGCGCTGGCGGCTGGAGGCGGTGGTGACGCGGCTCGACACCCGGATCGCGGAGCTGCAGCGCGTACGGCGCGAGGCCGCGCGGGCGGTCGAGGACTGCGAGGCGGGCCGCTGCCGCCTGCTGACCATCGACGATCGGGAAACGGGCCGCACGCCGGCCATCGACGATCGGCAAGCGGGCCGCACGCCGGCCGTCACCGATCGGGAAACGGGCCGCACCCCCGCCGTCCCGGATTGATCAGTCGCGGGCGTCCGGAGCCAGCGTGGCCAGATACCCGCGGAAGACCACGGCCCGCTCCCCGCCGCGGAAGACCTCCGCGAGCGTGCGCCGGCACCAGTCGCGCGCCTGTCCGGCGGTGACGGCCCCGCAGGCGATGGCGCTGTCCACGCCGGCCTCGCTGAGCACGTAACGGAGGTAGTCGTCGAGCGCCATCGGCACCGGGATCTCGACGTCGCCGTGGTCGAGCAGGCGCAGCCCCGTCCCGGCGAGGGGCAGCTCCTCCACGGCCAGCGGCCGCCACCCGCCCGGTGACGGGAACCGCCGCCGGAACTCCTCGAACGACGCCGCGGCGAACGGCAGCCGCTCCGCCGCCCCGACGGCGAATCTAGCCGAGGGAGCGACGGATCGCCGGTGCGCGAGCATCGCCGGGACCGGCTCCAGCCCGACCACGTGCTCGGCCAGGGGCGCGAGCGCCGCCGTGGACACGCCCGCGCCGCACCCGATGTCGAGCGCCCGCCCGGCCGGACGCCTCAGGCGTACGGGCGCGAGGATGTGCCGGTGCACCTGAGGGCGGTCGAAGGCGTAGCCCGCCGCCAGCCGCTCGCTGTCGTAGACGCTCGCCATGGCCGCTCCGGGCGGGACGCCGGCTCAGACGGCCAGGCGCGCCAGGACGCGGGCGAACTCCGGCGGCGGCGCCACCACCAGCCGGGTCTGGCCGCGCTGCGCGATGATGTCGGCCCGGATGTGCGTCAGCCGCTCCGCGTGCCACCAGTACACCTGCGAGCTGAGCCCGTCCGTGCGCGCCGCGTGCACCCGCAGCCGCTCGATGGCGCGCACCACGCCGATCCCGTCCACCGGGTGCACGAGCAGCGTGTACGGGTCGGGCAGCACCACGAGCACCCCGTCGGCGGGCACGGCGAGGTAGTCGCCGAGCCACCGCAGGTGCGTGGCGGCCGACGGCGTCATGGCGGTCAGCCTGGTCACCGGCGTGCCCGACAGCTCGATGGACTCGGCCTCCAGCCGCTCCTCGCGGTGGACGTTGGCGACGGCCAGGTCGAGCGCCTGCGCGGTGGGCACGGGCCAGCACCCGGCCTGCTCGGGCCGCACCGCCCGCGAGCCGACGAACAGCAGCTCCACGAGGTCGGCGTTGAGGTGGCGGCCCACCACGCGGGTCAGGTCGGCCACGTCGTCCACGGCCTCCACGCGGGTCCTGACGAGCGGCCGGGCCTGCTCCAGGTCGCAGACGTCCAGCCGCTCACCCGCGGTGGCCACGGCGTGGGAGAGGTGCTCGGAGACCAGCATGGGCCAGTCCTCCCTGGCCCGGCGGCCCGCCTCGCGGCGCAGGCCCGTGAGCCTGACGACCAGCTCCCCGCCGTCCTTGGGGTCGCCCGTCAGCGTGACGGAGCCGCCGTCACGGGCGAACGCGAAGGAGTATCCGAGGGACTCGGCGACGAGCGCGAGCAGCGAGTCGAGGTCGACGTCCTCGACCGGCCGGCGCGAGGGCTCCCGGTTTCGCCTGAACCACCACACCCGCCGTGTCCCTTTCTGTCGGATTCGTCCCTCTTACCTTGCCTGCTCTCCACTACTGACGATGGCAGCCAGGGAGCACGATTCGGTATCGATAACCCCAAGTCTCCCCAGCCACATGCTCATCTGCGGCGACCCGTGCCCCACCGGAAGCCCCGCCAGCACGGGCACGCCGAGCCCGGCGAGCCGGTCCTCCAGCACCGTGAAGGGGTCGCCGCAGTCGACCCACGAACCGAGCGCGATCCCGCGCACCCCGTCGAACGCCCCGGCCTGCAGCAGCTGGGTCAGCATGCGGTCGATCCGGTACGGCTCCTCCCCGATGTCCTCCAGGAACGCGATCCGGCCCGCAAACGACGGCTGCCAGCGGGTGCCGCACATCGAGGCGAGCAGCGACAGGTTGCCCCCGGACACCACGCCCTCGGCCCGGCCGGCCACGAGCACCCGGTCGCCCTGGACCGGCTCGGCCTCGCCGAACAGGGCCGCCCGCAGGCTCTGCCAGGTGCGCGGCTCGGGGCCCTTCTCGCCGGCCAGGATGTCGCAGGCCGGCATCGGCCCGTGCAGCGTGGGCACGCCCAGCTCGGCGGCGAACGCGTTGTGCAGCGCCGTGATGTCGCTCGACCCGATGAGGACCTTGGGTCCCGCCGCGCGCAGGGCGTTCCAGTCGAGCAGGTCGAGGAGCCTGGCGGCGCCGTAGCCGCCGCGGCAGCAGAACACGGCGGACACGCTCGGGTCGCACCAGGCGGACTGCAGGTCGGCCGCCCTGGCGGCGTCGGCGCCCGCCAGGTAGTCGAGCGGCTGCCGGTCCAGCGCGTGCGCGCCGACCACGACCTTCAGGCCGAGGCCCTCCAGGTGCTCGACGCCGCGCCTGAGCTGCACCGCGTTGGGCGGACCCGACGGCGAGACGACCGCGACGGTGTCACCGGGTCGCATCGATCAACTCCTCGGTTGGCTCGTTCACGTGGCAAACGGTGTCACACTTACCTGTCGTATGCGACTTCCGCCCCACATTCTGGTGGTCAACGGCATCAAGGTCCGCCGGCCGGTCTTCCTGGTCGGAGCGCCGCACTCCGGCACGGACCTGCTCGCCCGCGCCCTGAAAAGATCTCCGGGCTTCCACGTGACGATGGGCCGCGCGAGCGTGGCGCACGTGGTGTACGCCTTCGCCCGCAAGCCGTCCATCGCGCAGACCTCGGGAGCCGTGCGCGTCATGCGGGACGCGCTCGCCGAGTCCTGGCAGGTGCTGCCCCGTTCCTGCGGCGAGTGCGCCGAGCCGTGCAGGGACGCGGGCGGCGTCACCGGCTCGGGCCCGTGCGTGTCGACCGGCGAGGTCACCCGCTTCGGGGACGGCAGCCCCGACCTGCTCTACAGCGTCCCGGTGCTGCTGCAAGCCTTTCCCGACGCGCGCTTCGTGCAGCTCATCAGGGACGGCAGGGACGTGGTGGCCGGCATGCTGGACGATCCGGACTGCCTGGCCTGGTTCAAGCCGTCCAGGTGGTCGCCGGAGCAGACCGAGTTCCCCAACGCCTTCCTCGGCCTCAACAGGGACGAGCACCTCGACCGGTGGAAGGGCATGCCGGTGGCGGGCAAGAGCGCGCTGCGCTGGCGCGCCGCCGTACGCCTGAGCGCCGAGCTGCGCAGGACGCTGCCCGAGGAGCAGCTGCTGACGCTGCGCTACGAGGACCTGCTCGGCAGGCCGGCGCAGTCGGTGGCCGAGCTGGCGGAGTTCCTGGAGACGCGGGTGTCGAAGGTCGTCCTGTACGACGAGCGCGTGCCGAAGGCGGGAGCCTGGCGGACCAGGCTCCGGCGGCCCGACCTGGAGCTGGTGGAGAAGGTCGCCAGGGAGGAGCTCACGCGGCTGGGCTATCAGAGGAAGAGGTGAACTGGGTGCGGTAGAGCTCGGCGTACAGGCCGCCCCTGGCCAGCAACTCGTCGTGGCGCCCGCGCTCGGCGATGCGGCCCTCCTGCACGACGAGGATCTCGTCGGCCTCCCGGATCGTGGAGAGCCGGTGCGCGATCACCAGCGAGGTGCGGCCCTCCAGCGCCGTCTTCAGCGCCAGCTGCACGGCGGCCTCCGACTCGGAGTCGAGGTGGGCGGTGGCCTCGTCGAGCACGACCACGCGGGGCGCCTTGAGCAGCAGCCTGGCCAGCGCGAGCCGCTGCTTCTCGCCGCCGGACAGCCGGTAGCCGCGGTCGCCCACGACCGTCTCCAGCCGCTCGGGCAGGCCCTCCACGAGATCGGCGATCTGCGCGGCCCTGAGAGCCTCCCAGATCTCCTCGTCGGTGGCCTCCGGTCTGGCATAGCGGAGGTTGGCCCCGATCGTGTCATGGAAGAGATGAGCGTCCTGCATGACCACTCCGACGGTGTCGCGCAGGGACGCGAGGGTGGCGTCGCGCACGTCGAGCCCGTTGACGCGGACCGCGCCCTCGTCGACGTCGTACAGGCGGGACACCAGGGACGTGATGGTGGTCTTGCCCGCGCCCGAGTGGCCGACCAGCGCGATGAGCCTGCCCGGCCCCGCCGTGAACGAGACGCCCTTGAGCACGGGGTAGGACGGTCCGGTGTCCTGCCTGGCCACCGACTCCAGGGAGGCCAGCGAGACCTCCTCGGCGGCCGGGTAGCGGAAGCGCACGTCGTCGAACTCGATCGTCACCGGCCCGCCGGGCACGTCGCGGGCGCCGGGCCGCTCGGCCACCATGGGCTTGAGGTCGAGGATCTCGAAGACCCGGTCGAAGCTCACCAGCGCGGTCATCACGTCGATGTGCACGTTGGACAGGGACGTGAGCGGGCCGTACAGGCGCATCAGGAGGGCCGCCAGCGCGACCAGCGTGCCCAGCTCGAAGACGCCGTCGACGGCCAGCACGCCGCCGATGCCGTAGACCAGGGCCGTGGCCAGCGCGGCGACCAGCCCGAGCGCGGCCCTGAAGACGGTGCCGTACATGCCGACCCGCACGCCCACGTCGCGCACCCTGGCCGCCCGCTGCCCGAACTCGCCGGCGTCGTCCTCGGGGCGGCCGTAGAGCTTGGCGACCATGGCGCCGGCCACGTTGAACCGCTCGGTCGTCACCGAGCTCATCTCGGCGTCCAGCTGCATCTGCTCGCGGGTCAGCGCCGACATGCGCCGACCCACGAACTTGGCCGGCACGATGAAGATCGGCAGGAGCACCAGCGCGACCAGCGTCACCTGCCACGACAGCGCCAGCATCGCGCCCAGCACGAGGATCAGGCTGACCACGTTGGCGACCACGGACGACAGGGTGCTCGTCAGCGCCCGCTGCGCGCCGATCACGTCGGTGTTGAGCCGGCTCACCAGGGCGCCGGTCTGGGCCCGCATGAAGAACGCCACCGGCATGCGCTGCACGTGGTCGAACACCTCGGTGCGCAGGTCGTAGATCAGGCCCTCGCCGATGCGCGAGGAGAACCAGCGCTGCACCAGCGTCAGCCCGGCGTCGACCAGCGCGAGCGCGGCGATCGTCGTGGCCAGCGCGATCACGACGCCCGGCCGGCGGGCCAGGATGCCGTCGTCGATGATCGCCTTCATCATCAGCGGGTTGACGATCACGATCACCGCGCCCGCCACGATGAGCAGCAGGAACGCGGTGATGTGCCGGCGGTACGGCTTGGCGTAGCGCGCGATGCGCCGGACCGTGCCGGGCCGCAGCCGCTGCTTGGTCACCGAGCCGTCGCGCCTCAGTGACGCCATCACATGAGGGCCGAAGCCCCCTCCCATCATCGCCATGCGGGGGATCCCTCCTCCCCCGGACCCAGCGCCGGGATGACGCGCGGTGATTCCCCTGTCCGCTCACCGCGAAACTACACGAAGGGGTCAGCCGAAGAGCGCCCGGATGCGGGCCTCCTGCTCCTGCCCCTCCGCCACGCTCTGCTCCTCCAGGGAGCGGCCCCGCGCCCCCTGGAGGAGTCGCTTCGTCGCGACCGCCGCGTCGCGGTTGACGCTCAGCAGTTGCGCGACCTTGTCGCGTACGGCTCGATCCAGGTCGTCCCCGGCGACCACCTGTTCGGCGAGGCCGATGCGCATGGCCTCGTCCGCGCGCACGGTCCTGGCGGTCAGGCAGATGTCGATCGCCTTGGCCAGGCCCACCAGCTCGACCAGGGGCTTGGTCCCGGTCAGATCGGGCACCAGGCCCAGTGCGGGCTCTTTCATGCAGAAGGAAACATCATCGGCCACGATGCGCAGGTCGCAGGAGAGCGCGAGCTGGAATCCCGCGCCGATCGCGTGCCCCCGCACGGCGGCGATGGAGACGATCTCCGGGCGGCGCAGCCACAGGAACCCCGCCTGTGCCTGTCGGATGCGCTGCTCGAAAGCGGTGCCGTCGCTTGTGGCGGCCGAGCTGAACGAGCCCTGTCCGGGCACCCCCTCAGGTGTGAACATTCGCAGGTCTATCCCTGCCGAGAAGGACGGTCCCTCACCTTTCACGACGACGACGCGCACCTGCCCCGGAAGGCTCTCGCCGATCCGGGCCAGCGCCGACCAGGTCGCGAACGTCTGTGCGTTGCGCTTTTCCGGCCGGTCCAGCGTGATCGTCGCTATCTCACCGTCCACCTCGTAGCGGACCGCGCTCTCCGCCGGAACGGAGATCTCGCCCGCGTACCCCCCGCGCTGTCGCGCCTGCGCTTCCGCCATCGCCCGCTCCCTTCAGTCCCGTTCGCGCGAGGAGCGCGCGCCCGGATGCTGGCCGTCGCGCCCGAGCCTACAGAATATCGTTCTGGCTCGGGCGCGACGGATGGCTGACTAGGGACGGGCGGCTGCGGTCGCACGTTCCGAGGCGGCCGTCAGCGCTTCGACTTGCCTCGGGTCGCCCCGCCGCGCCCGCGCAGAGTCACGCCGGACTCGCTCAGGATGCGGTGGATGAACCCGTAAGACCGACCGGTGGAAGCGGCCAGGGCGCGGATGCTCTCGCCCGCGGCGTAGCGCTTCTTGAGATCGCCGGCCAGTTTTTCCCGGTCGGCCCCGGTGACCCGGGTGCCCTTCTTCAGTGTCTCGGCCACGAGTACCTCCTGTAGTGCCGGACTTCCGCAGCGTTACTCCGCCATGATCAGTCATTTCAGCGGGATCGGCTACCTACTCCACGGGAAAAGATCCGTACCCACTCAAATTAAGATCAGGCAAGTGCCACAAGATCGGAAAATTCGTCGCTCCATGCGTCTTCAGTTCCGTCCGGTAGCAAGATCACCCTATCCGGTGACAGGGCGTCAACGGCACCCTCGTCATGTGTGACTAGGACGATTGCTCCTGAATACGACCTCAGGGCATTGAGCACCTGCTCGCGGCTGACCGGATCGAGGTTGTTGGTGGGCTCGTCGAGAAGCAGCACATTGGCGCTCGAGAGCACCAGGATCGCCAGCGCCAGCCGGGTCTTCTCGCCGCCGGACAGCACCCCGGCGGGTTTGTCGACGTCGTCGCCGGTGAACAGGAACGAGCCGAGCACCTTGCGCAACTCGGTGTCGGTGAACGTGCCGCCGGCCGAGCGCATGTTCTCCAGCAGGGTGCGGCCGGAGTCGAGGGTCTCGTGCTCCTGGGCGTAGTAGCCGATCTTGAGGCCGTGGCCGGGGCGGACCTCGCCCGTGTCGGGCTTCTCCAGACCGCCCAGCAGGCGCAGCAGCGTGGTCTTGCCGGCGCCGTTCAGGCCGAGGATGACGACTCGGTGACCTCGGTCGATGGCCACGCTGACGTCGGTGAAGACCTCCAGCGACCCGTACGACTTGGACAGGGCCTCGGCCGTGAGCGGGGTGCGCCCGCACGGCTGCGGCTCGGGGAAGCGCAGCCGCGCGACCTTGTCGCTCTTGCGCTCCTCCTCGGTGCCCGACAGCAACCGGTGCGCACGCCGCATCATGTCCTGGGCGGCCTTGGCCTTGGTGGCCTTGGCGCGCATCTTGTCGGCCTGCGCCAGCAGCGCACCGGCCTGTTTCTCGGCGTTGGCGCGCTCGCGCTTCCTGCGCTTCTCGTCGGTCTCGCGCTGGGCGAGGTAGGCCTTCCAGCCGACGTTGTAGTGATCGATCACCGAGCGGTTGGCGTCGAGGTGCAGGACCTTGTTGACCGTCGCTTCAAGAAGTCCGACGTCATGGCTGATGATCACCAACCCACCTTGATGGGATCGCAAAAAATCACGAAGCCACCCGATTGAGTCGGCATCTAGGTGGTTTGTCGGCTCGTCGAGTAGGAGAGTTTCCGCTCCGCTGAAAAGAATTCGCGCCAATTCCACCCGGCGGCGCTGACCGCCGGAAAGCGTTTGCAACGGCTGTGACAGCACGCGATCCGGCAGCCCGAGGCTGGAGGCGATGGAGGCCGCCTCGGCCTCGGCCGCGTAGCCGCCGAGGACGTGCATCTGGTCCTCCAGCCGGCCGTAGCGCCGGACCGCCTTCTCGCGGGTGCGCTCGTCGGCGGAGGACATGCCGAGCTCGGCCTCGCGCAGGTCGCGCAGCACCTGGTCGAGGCCGCGCGCCGACAGGATGCGGTCGCGGGCGAGGACCTGCAGGTCGCCGGTGCGCGGATCCTGGGGCAGGTAGCCGACGCTGCCGCTGGTGGTGACGGTGCCCGCGGCGGGCAGGCCCTCGCCCGCCAGCACCTTCGTCAAAGTCGTCTTGCCGGCGCCGTTGCGGCCGACGAGCCCGATCTTGTCGCCCGGGTTGACCCGGAACGTGGCCTTCTCGATGAGCAGGCGCGCACCCGCGCGCAGCTCGATGTCACTGGCGATGATCATGTTGGCGGAACACTCCCGAGCTAGGAAACGGAGGATTGGGCGTGCGACGCCAGATCAATCGGGAGTATGCATACGCTTCAGTGTAGGGCCCCAGGCCGGGGCCCCACCTCTGGTTAACCGCCCCTGGTCAGTGCCCGTCCAGATGCCCGCCCGGGTGCCCGCCCGGGTGCCCGTCCAGGTGCCCGTCCAGGTGCTCGCCGATCAGGGCGAGGTTGTGGATGGCGGCCAGGCCGTACTGGCTGGCGCCGTTGGTGCCGACGAAGGGCGCCTCGCGCACGGGCGAGAGCACGTGCGGCCCGTCCACCTCGGTCAGGCTCCACTCCCGCTGCCGCTGCAGCGGGTTCCTGTTGAGCTGGTCGCCCTCGTCGAGGGCGAACTTGCGCCACGCCCACGCGGCCAGCGCGGCGTCGCCGGTGCGGGCGGCCGCGTACGCGGTGAGCCTGCTGTGCGCCTGGATCAGCGAGATCCCCGACAGCCGCTCCCCCACCTCCGCCTCCTGCTGCTCGGGCGTGGCCAGGTAGAGCCGGCAGTACTGCAGCCACGCCCGCTCGAAGCCCGGCACGTCCAGGTCGAGCGCGATCAGCTCGGCGCACATCTCCGGCAGCCCGAACAGCGACGACAGGTGCGAGACGGAGATCTTGTCGCGCGCGGTGTCGAACCGCCCGGTCGCCAGGTCGAGCCGGGCCTCGCCGGTCAGGAAGCCGTGCGGCAGCGCGCCGATGTCGGCCATCGTGCCCAGCAACCGGTCCCTGGCGCGCTCGTCGCCGTGCCGCTCCCACCGGGTCAGCCACGCGGCGGCCAGCGACCCCCAGTCGGTGCCGAGTCCGATCGACAGGGCCGACGGGTCCGGGGTGTAGACGTCCTCGCGCACCTTGCGCGTGGGATCGATCACCACGAACGTCTCCTCGGGCCTGCTCAGCTCGTCCAGCAGGTCGCCCGTGCGCTCGTCGGCGGTCAGGTAGTAGTAGAAGCGCCGGTAGGCCGCGTTGGAGATGCGCAGCTGCTTGCAGCTGCAGCCCCAGTGCTGCACGTTGTGCCTGCTGCCCAGGCCCTTCCACCGGCCGGCGTGATAGACGTCGACCTCGCCGGTGTGGCGGGTCATCGACTCGGCGAAGCGGAAGACGTCCGACCTTCCGGTGCGCAGGTACTGCAGCCAGAGCCACAGGTCGGGCGAGAGCTCGGAGTTGTCCCACGCGTAGCCGCCGACGTCGTAGCGCCAGGTGTGGCGGTCCGGGTCGTAGGTGTGCATGACGTCGCCGTAGTCCCAGAAGCCGTACCACCGGCGCTGCTCGCGCTCGCGCGCGTACAGGTCGAACAGGAAGTCCAGCCGGTCCTCGATCTCGGCGCGCGCGGGCGTGGAGCGGTCGGGCAGGTCCCACACGCCGAAGACGCCGGCCTCGCGCATCCGCGACGGGCCGACGGCCAGCAGGCCCGGCCGGTCCATCGCGGCGGCGTGCGCCGCCAGGGCGGGCGAGGACGGCGTGGCCTCGCAGGCGCGCAGGGTCAGCTCGTGCGTGCGCGCCACGCCGTGGGCGTCGCCGAAGCCGGGCTCGTAGTCCTCGTACGTGATCTCCAGGCCCTCGAGCTGCTCGGCGAAGGTGTCCTGGCCCATGCCGTCGTGGTAGAACCGCAGGTCCATGGCGGGCGCGGACGGCGACCAGAGCCAGACGGTGGCGGTGGCGAGGTCGGTGGCCGCGTTCCTGACGTCGAGGCGGGTGGGGTGCAGGCGCCAGAAGTCGCGCAGCCCGAATCCGAGCCCGCCGCTGACGCCGCCGACGTAGGCGTACCCGGCGGAGCGGGTGCCCGCGGGGATCGTCACCCAGGCGTGGCCCGGGGCGGTGCGCTTGCGCAGCGTGAAGCCGTCGGCGGAGCCCTGGTCGAGCGTGTAGTCGTTCCAGGCGGGGATGAGGTGCAGGCGCGAGGCGACGTCGGGGGCGATCTCGCCGGCCGGGCGGCCCTCGACCTGCGCCCGCCGTACGGACTCGCCGGGGTCGCGGCGCAGCCCGGTCAGCCCGCGCACGGCCTCGGTCAGGAAGCCCCCGGCTCCGGCGATCCGCACGTGCCGGTCGTGGAGCTCGTCGCGCATGACCACGTCGGCGCGCAGGCCGAGCCCGGCCAGGAAGTCGCGCTCGGGGTCGCCGTCCCAGACGAAGGTGTGCATGACGCGCACGTTCTCCGCGCCCGCGTGGAAGTACAGGCGCACGGTGAACGGCAGCCAGTCGCCGTGCCGGCCCTCCAGCCGGACGACGGCCCGCAGCGGCCCGTCCTGCTCGACGGTGACCGCGGTGACGCGCCCGGTGGTCTCCGTGCGCGCCACCGGGCCGCCGTCGTCGGGGGTGGGCTCGTGCTGGCGCAGGCTGACCAGGCGCACGTCCCGGGCGATCTCGCGGCTCCCGCGCGAGATCGAGCGGGCGAGCGTGCCGCCGGACTCCTCGATCGTCCAGGTGACCGCGCCGGTGGCGACGGTCAGCAGGCCGTTCTCGCGGGCGACCGTGACGGGCGTCCCCGGCGCGGCGGGCTCGCGTCCCGGCTCGACGCGGTACGCCGGCGCGGCCGGCCCGGCTCCGATCGCGTGGGCCGACCACTTGACCGAGCCGTCCGGCCAGGTGGCGGTCACCCAGCTCTGCACGGGCACCTCGCGGCCCTCTGCGTCCGCCAGCGCGAACGGCGCGTCCCGCCCGACCGCGCCGCGCGGCCACGGGACGCCCCAGGTCACCCCCTCCTCGCCCGGTCGGTCGAGCCAGTGCAGTGCGGTCATCGGATCTCCTTCAGTCGTGCTGCGACGGTCGCGGCCACCTGGCCGGCGCCGCGCAAGCCGAAGCCGGGGTCGCCGGCCCGGTGGACGGCACGGTGGACAGGCAGGTGGACGGCCCGGTGGACGGCCCGGTGGACGGCCCGGTGGACGGCACGGGTCACTCCTTGACGCTCCCGATCAGGACGCCCTTGGCGAAGTGCTTCTGCAGGAACGGGTAGAAGCACAGGATCGGCAGCGTCGCGATCACCACGACCGCGAACTTCAGCCCCTGCTGGGGGAAGAACACCGCGGAGTCGAGCGCGCCGATGGCGTTGGCGGCGTCGGGGCTGGTGAGCTGGCGCACCAGCACCTGCAGGGTCCACTTGCTGTTGTCGTTGATGTACAGCAGCGGGGACATGTAGTCGTTCCAGATCGCCACCGCGTAGAACAGCGAGAAGGTCGCGATGATCGGCTTGGAGAGCGGCAGGACGATCTTGAAGAAGACGCCCATCTCGTTGCAGCCGTCGATCCGCGCCGCCTCCTCCAGCGCCTGCGGCAGCTCCTGGAAGAACGACTTCACGATGATCAGGTAGAACGGGTTGATCGCCAGCGGCAGGATCAGCGCCCAGTAGCTGTCCAGCAGCCCGAGATCCCGCACCACCAGGTACGTCGGGACGATGCCGCCGCCGAAGACCAGCGTGAAGATGACCAGGTTCAGCACCAGCGTCCGGCCGGGCAGATACCGCTTGGCCAGCGGGTACGCCATGCTGAAGGTGAGCAGCACCTGCACCACCGTGCCCACGGCCGTCACCACGATCGTGGTGAGCAGCGACCGCAGCAGCGTGTCGTTGGCGAAGATGTACTCGTAGGTGCTGGTGACGAACTTCTCCGGCCACAGGAAGAAGGGCCGCGCGGAGATCTCGCCCTCGGTGGCGAACGACCCGGCGAGCACGTAGAACAGCGGCAGCACGGTGATCAGCGCCAGGCCGCCGAGCAGGATGATGTTCAGCGTGTCGAACACCCGGCTGCCGAGCGAGCTGTAGTGCCTGACCCCTGCGGGCTGGGTGGCGGTGGTGTTGTCAGACAAGGCCCGGCCTCCTCAGAACAGTCCGCGCTGGCCCAGGCGCTTGGCCAGCCAGTTGGAGCCGAAGATCAGGACGACGCCGGCCACGCCCTTGAACAGGCCGACCGCGGTGGCGTAGCTGTAGCCGCCCTGGGTCACGCCGACGTAGTAGACGAAGGTGTCGAACACGTCCGCGACCGAACGGTTCAGCGAGTTGGTCAGCAGCCAGATCTGCTCGAAGCTCTGGTCGAGCAGGTTCCCCGACGTCAGGATGGCCATGACCACGATCGTGGGACGGATCGCGGGCAGCGTGACGTGCCAGAACTGCCGCCAGCGCCCAGCGCCGTCCATGCGGGCCGCCTCGTACAGGTTGGGGTCCACGCCGGCCAGCGCGGCGAGGTAGATGATCGTCCCCCAGCCGGACGTCTTCCACAGCAGCTGCAGGATGACCAGCGGCCTGAACCATTCCGGCTGCGCCATGTAGTCGACCTTGGGCCCGCCGCCCGACAGGCTGTGGATCCAGCTCGCGACGACCCCGAAGTCCACCGAGAACAGCAGGTACGTCAGGGAGAAGACGATGGTCCACGACAGGAAGTGCGGGATGTAGATCAGCGACTGGACGTACCGCTTGAAGACGCTGACCCGCAGCTCGTTGAGCAGCAGCGCGACGATGATCGGGGCGGGGAAGACGAAGAGCGCCGTCAGCAGCGCGAGGAACAGCGTGTTGAAGAGCAGGCGGCCGAAGTCAGGCCCGGTGAACAGGTTCTCGAAGTGCTTCAGGCCCACCCAGGGGCTGTCGGAGTAGCCGAGGAACGGCACGAAGTCCTGGAAGGCGATGCTCAGGCCGTACATCGGCAGGTACTTGAAGAGCACGAAGTACAGCAGGCCGGGGATGAGCATCAGGTACAGCCAGCGGTAGCGCAGCAGTGCCGTGCGGACGGGCACCCTGCCCGGCCGGCGTCCCTTCTCGGCCTTCCTGGCCGCCTTCGTGGCGGGCGGCGCCAGGTCGGTGGCCACTACGGCCTCCTTTCACGGGGGGAGAGGGGCCCGGAGGACGCCGGGCCCCTCAGGTCGAGTCGGCTCAGCCGCCTACCTTGGAGATTCCTTCCTGCAGCTCGGTGAGGATCTGCGTGCCGCCGCTGTCGTACCAGCGCTTGATCTCCGCCTTGAACTGCTCCTCGGTGAGCTCGCCTGCGAGGTACTTGATGCGGGCGTCGGTGACGATCGGGTTGAGCGTGGCGCCCTTCTCGACCGCGGTCTGCGAGATCACCGGCAGCGAGGGGTCGTGCACGGCGGTCTGCAGGTCGAGGTTCATCAGCTCGTCACGCTGCTTGAGCCAGTCCTTCTCGGCCTGGCTGGGGCGCATCCACTCGTAGGCGCCGCCGGGCACGCCGACGCTGGAGGTCATGCCGAGCTGGATGAAGGCCTTCTCCACGTCGTTGTTGATGACCTTCATCTGCGGGTCCTGATCGTTGATCTTGACCGCGAAGCCGTCCTCGACCTTGAAGTTGCGGCCCTCGATCCCGTTGCTCACCAGGATGGAGCCCTCCTTGGACGCCAGCTTGTCCAGCACCTTCAGCACCTCGTCGAGCTGCGCCTCGGTCCTGACGTGCTGCTTGGACACGGCGATGATGCCGTTGAACCCGGTGAAGGGGTAGGAGAACTTCTTCCCGTCAGGCCGCGACAGGTTGCCCGCCATGGCGACCTTCTCGTCGTAGGTCTCCGCGTCGAGCTCCTTGAAGCCGTCGAAGAGCTGGCCGGCGCGGACGTTCACGTCGATGATGATGCCGCCCTTGCCCTGGATGAACGGGTCGTTCCACTTGGCGGTGTCCAGGGTCGCCCAGTCGGGGTTGACCAGGCCCTCGTCGATGAACTTCTTGATGTACTTCTGCGCCTCCCAGAACTCGGGCACGTCGAACTCGGGCACGAGCTTGCCGTCGCGCATGCCGTAGTTGTTGGGGGCGCCGAACCACACGTCCATGACGTTGTACGGGCTGGAGGCGGAGAAGGTTGTGCCGGGCCACTTCGGCAGGATCATGCCGTAGGTGTCCTTCTTGCCGTTGCCGTCCGGGTCCTTCTCGGTGAACGCCTTGGCGATCTTGTAGAGGTCGTCGGTGGTCTTCGGCATCTCCAGGTCCAGCTTCTCCAGCCAGTCCTTGCGGATCACGATCGCCGAGCGCAGCAGCGGGCGCACGCGGTAGATGCCGTAGTTCTTGGCGTTGGTCTTGGAGTTGATCCAGGTCTGCTCGGACTTGGGCTTCAGGTTCGGGTACTTGTCCAGCTTGTCGGTCAGATCCCAGAACGCCCCCGCCTCCGCGGCCTTGACGAACGACGGGCCCTTGTTGTCCTGGATGACCATGACGTCGGGCAGCGCGTCGGACGCGAGCGTGACGTTGGTCTTCTCGTTGTACTCGGCGTTGGGCACCCAGGTGATGTTGAGCTTCTTGCCGATGAGTTTCTCGACGGCCGTCTGGATCTCACCCTTGGGGTCGGGGGCGGTGCCGAACAGCGGCACCATCATGCTCAGCGTGCTGCTGTCCCCCTCGGCCTCATCACCGCCGCCCGAGCAGGCGGAGACGGCCGCGGCGGTCGTTAGCGTTAACAGACCGGCAAGGAGCCGGCGACGAGCTGCGCTCATGAGTTCCCTTTCGCTTGCAGTCGCGCCTCGTTCTCCTCGAAGAAGCGCAGGCAGAGCCACGTGTTGAGGTAGATCCACGCGCCGACGCTGATGATCGGGGCGAGGAGGGGCACTGTCGCGGTCACGTAGGCGATCGCCGAGAGCGCGAACAGCAACAGCACGGTGGAAGCCGGCCTGGTCAGCGCGAGGAGCGACGCCTTCGGGAGGTAAGCCCACAGCGGCAGCTCGTAGTGCGCGTACAGCGGCCCGATGTACACCCCGACCGCGGCCAGCACCAGCAGCGCCGCGTACGTCGCGATCCGCAGCGCGCCCGGCTCCGGCCCCAGGGCGGAGAGGTAGAGGTAGTTGCCGGCCAGGACCGTGGCGACCAGGGCCACGGGCAGGACCAGCAACGAGGCACGGACGAACTCCCGCCGGTAGACGGTCCAGAAGTCGAGCCAGTGAATCGATTCACCCCGAGCGTGCCGCCGCGCCATGGCGTAAGCCGCCACGGTGGCGGGTCCCCATCCGAGGACCACGCCGCCGAGCACGGTGAAGACGATCCACATCAGGTTGAGCCTGGCCGCCCAGAAGATCTCTGAGCAGGCTGCTTGAACCTTCATTGACATGGCTGGATGGCTCATCCCGCAGCACCTTCTGACGGCGTGTGCGCGGACACGGGGGCGGAGGGTTACGCCGGGACGTCCCCGCCGTTACGCGCGGACGAACCCCGGTTGGTGTTGCGAAAGTAGTGTTGAATCGACTCAAAGTCAATGACACGAAATCCGCAGATTTCCGTACTCACCGATCAGCGGAGCCATCTGGCGGAACCCCACCTTGCCTCCTGCCAGGGCGGGACCCCCGATCAAGCCGTCGTCCGTCCAGCGGAACGAGACCAAATCGTTCACCGAGAAGGTGATCTCCCCGCCCCTGACGTCCAGCCGCATGGCGTACGGACCCCGCGCGTCCAGCACCGCCGGCAGCGGGTCAGGACCCTGCGCGACCAGGTGGAAGCCGTGGCTCTTGCGCAGGTTGCAGGTGTGCAGGGCGCGCTCCGACTCCCACATGCGGCGGAAGTAGGAGACGTGGTAGGCGTCGATGTCGCCGTGGTGGTACTGGTCGTACGGGCCGGTGCGCCCGGCCAGGGCGGGGTCGAAGAGGTCCTCGCCGTTCCTGCCCCTGGCGTGGAAGAACATGATGGCCAGGCCCGGCTCCCTGACGGGCCAGAAGTCCCACTCGATGCGCACGTCGGCGGGGAACTCCTCCGGGCACCACAGGACGAGGTTGGCCGCCTGGCCGTCCGAGGGCGGCCTCAGGCTCTCCAGGCGCAGGCGCCCCTGGGGGAAGGAGGTCGCGCCATCCCCCTCCATCCGGAAGCCGGCCAGGTCGTCGGGGGTGGCCAGAGGGTTGCGGTAGAGCTCGGTCACGAGGGCTCCTTCCAGGGGGATCCTTCCCGGGTTTCCGGCGGTCTCGGGTTCGGTTGCCGAGGTACGGCGGCGCGGAGATACGCCGCCCGCAAGCGGACGGGTCGGCGGGAGGGTGATGCGCTGAAACCATTCAGCGGCAGGGTGATCAGCCGTCGCGGCGCATGGCGCTCGACTCGCGGATCACCAGGTCGGGCTGGAAGATGACCTGCCGGTGCCGGTGCTGCTCGGGGTCCGCGACCTCCTCGAGCAGCAGGTCGATCGCGGTGCGCCCGAGCAGTTCGCGCGGCTGCCGGACGGAGGACAGCGGCACCGCGGCCGCGGCGGCGAAGTCGATGTCGTCGTAGCCGATGATCGCGAGGTCCTCGGGCACGCGCAGCCCGTGCGTGGCCATCGCTTGTAAGAATCCGAGCGCCATCATGTCGTTGGCGCAGAACGCCGCGGTGGGGCGCTCCTCGGGAGGCAGGGCGGCCACGCGCTCGCCCACGGCCCGCCCCTCCCCCACGGTCAGCGTGGGGGCGGTGGTCGTGAGCAGCTCCACCGCGCCGTCGGCGGCGGCGACGGCGCTGCTCACGCCCGCGTGCCGGTCGGCCACCTGCTTGATGGACGGCGGCCCGCCGACGAACATGATGCGCCGGTGCCCCCGCTCGATCAGGTGGGCGCCGGCGATCTGCCCGCCGAGCCGGTCGTCGACCGCCACCGAGCACTGCAGCCCGGTCGCCGGGCTGTCGACCAGCACCACGGGGGTGCCGCGGGCGACCAGCTCCTCAAGCCAGGGGCTCTCCATCTCGACGGGGGTGATCAGTATGCCCAGGACCCGCTGCTGTTCGAGCTGGTCGAGGTGGCGGCGCTCGCGGCCGGGGTCGCCGGCGCTGTTGCAGAGCACCACCATCGAATCGTGGTCGTCGGCCACCGACTCGGCGCCCTGTGCCACGTCCACGAAGAACGGGTTGGAGACGTCGAGCACGACGAGGCCGACCGTGCGGCTGCGGCCCACCCGCAGGTGGCGGGCCACCTCATTGCGGACGAAGCCGAGTTTCTTGATCGCTTCGAAGACGCGTTCGCGTGTGGCGGGGGACACGATCTCGGGGCGGTTGAGCACGTTGCTCACCGTTCCCACCGAGACGCGCGCCAGCTGCGCGACCTCCTTGATGTTCCTTGTCGCCATCGATCCTCACGAGGCCGTGCTGCTCTAGGGGTTGGGAAATCGCTGGTGGGCCGTCAGGGCGGCCCATCGTGAACTCTGGCATCATAGCGGCATTCAAGATTATTTTGAATCGTCTCAAACACTCAAAGCGGTCACGAGGGATCGCGAGGGGACGGCGCGGCCCCGGGTGTGGCCGCGCCCGCCTTCATGCCGTCGAGCATCAGGTGCAGGTATCTGACCGGCCTGGACGCCACCGGCTCGGGCAGTCGCCCGGGGTGGCAGGTGAAGACGTTCAGCAGGTGGATCAGGTCCTCGACGGTCACGTCCGCGCGCATTGAACCGTCGGCCTGCGCGCGGCGCACGAGCGCGTCGAAGCCCTCCACCCACCCCGCTCGCTTGCGCGCGAACTCGGCCGAGCCGGCGATCGCCTCCTGCGGCACCTCGGCGAGCGCGGTGGCCAGCGCGGCCCGCCCCGGCTCGGCCGCCCAGGTGACGAACTCCCGGATCGCGGCCCAGGCGTCGGCTCCGGCGGAGGCCCGGTCGAGCGCGTCCGCCATCGTGTGGATGTAGTGGTCGCCGACGGCCACGACCAGGGCGTGGCGGTCGGGGAAACGGCGGTAGAGCGTGCCGACGCCGACTCCGGCGCGCTTGGCGATGGCCTCCATGGGGGCGTCGACGCCGCGCTCGGCCATGACCTCCGCGGCCGCTTCGACGATCTTGCCGAGGTTCCGCCTGGCATCCGCGCGCACGTGCCACCCCAAACTGGACGATCCGATTCCGCTTAGTGTACCGTCCCCGTAACCGGAATTCAGGATTCCACTTAGGGGGAATGCACCATGATCGTGGTGACCGGCGCGACCGGCTCCATCGGCCGGGCGCTCATCGAGCGCCTGCGCGGCCACGACGTCCTCGCCGTCGTCCGGCGGCCCGCCGACGACCTGGACTACGACCACGCCATCGCCGACTTCGACGAGCCCGCGACGATCGGCCGGCTGCTGTCGCCGGGTGACCGCCTGTTCCTCAACAGCTCGCTCTGGCCGGGCTTCGTGCGGGCCCACCGCGCCGTGATCGACCTGGCCGCGCGGGCGGGGGTCGCGCAGGTGGTGGCCGTGTCCGTACGGGACGCCACGCCGGGCGCCAAACTGGGCGGCGGCATGCACGGCGAGGTGGACGCCCACCTGCGAGCATCGGGTGTGCCCTGGTCGATCCTGCAGCCGAGCGGATTCATGCAGAATCTTCCGCGCGACGTGCGCGACGGGCACTTCTACGGCTCGTACGGGCCCAAGGAGGTCAACTACATCGACGCGCGGGACATCGCGGAGGTGGCCGCCGCCCTGCTCACCCGCCCGGTCGGGCCGGACGCCGACCACGTGCTCACCGGCCCTGAGTCGCTGTCGCACGCCGAGATCGCCGGCGAGATCAGCGCGGCGCTCGGCCGCCCGGTCCGGTACGTCGACCTGCCCGTGCCCGAGATGGCCGCCCATCTGGAACGCCAGGGCATCCCGCAGCCGCACGCCGCCGACCTGGCGGAGCTGATGGCCTCGACGGGCGACGGCCGCTGGGCCTCCACGACCTCGGCGGTCGAAGATCTCACGGGCCGCCCACCCCGCCCCCTGGCCGCCTTCCTCCGGGATCACAAGGCCGACTTCCCCCGCTGACCCGCCCCGCCCCGGCCCGTGCCCCTTCCGACGCAGCCGCCCCTGCCCCGGCCCCTGTCTCTCGACGCAACCGGCCCTGCCCCCGCCTCGCCCAGGCCGGCGCGCTCCGGGCCAGGAAGCGGCCCTGTCCGAGCGTGGCCCGTGAGGGTACGAGGCGCAGCCCTTCCATCGTCGTGGCGCGAGACCGGACGGCTCTCATGACGTGCCCTGGCCACCCGACCCGCAGAGCGAGCGCGCGGCACGCCGACGCCCAGGATGGCGGTGCCATCAAGGAGCAGAGGCCGTGACTACGGCGTGTGCTGTGACCCGGAGAAGATGGCGGTGTCGAGGTCGAGGCCTATCGGGTCGGGGATGCGCACCGTGGACCCCATGGCGACGCGGGTGACGGTCTGGTATTCGCCTTCTTTGGCGTCGCTCAGCACGGTGACGGTTGGCGGCACGGCGATCGGGTCCACCAGCAGCATGACGGGAACGCCGCCTGCGGCGTACAGGGGAGGCTTCTTCACCCGGTCGTCCTCGGCGCTGCTCGGCGAGACCACCTCGGCCACCATCAGCAGACCAGAAGACAGCAACTCCCGGACACCCCAGCGAGGGCAGTCAGGCGGGGCGACTACGAAATCGGGCTCCACCGGGGTCCGCGGTCCATCGATGCAGACATCCACGTTGCCCGCGAAAGCGTCCCAGCCACGTTGAGTGAGCAGAGGAATCAGTGCACGGTGGATCAGCATCGCGAGTCTTGCATGCTCGGGCGTGCTGACGGGGCTCACGATCAACCTTTCATCGATGACTTCGGCGCGGAGGCCGGGAAGGGGCGGCAGCGCGTCGAACAGCTCGCGGGCTGTTGCGGGTAGCTGTGTGGCGTCGGTCTCGGGCGTGAGCCTGCAGGGGCGCCTGCGTGATGCCATGACCATAATGGGCTCCCTACGTGTTCGTACAGACACGAAGAGTATCGCATCGTCGGGAAGCCGCACAGGCCGTAGGTGCGGAGGTCATCCCGGAGGGTCGGCGCCGGGGCGGTCCACCACGCGGACGCGGACCGCGCGGAAGGTGGCCGGTGTGTCCCTGAGCACCGCCAGTCGCGGATCCGGCACCACCAGGAACGGCTCGGTCTCCAGCGCGAGCAGGGGCGCGAGGCGGCGGTCGGCGCGCAGGGCGTCCATCGCCCGCCGGTCCCCGCCCAGCACCACCGCGTCGAGCTCCCCCAGGTAGGGGGTCAGCACCCGCACCGCCGTCTCCACGGCGTCGTCGTACGCCCGCGCCGCCTGGTTGCGCCGCCGCCGGGCGAAGCGCTGCTGCGACCACCCGCCCGCGGCCGTACGGCCCTGCACCAGCCTCGACCCCACCTTGGACGCCACGAGGACGGACCCGTGGAACACCCCGGCCGCGTAGCCGCCGAGCCGGACCAGGAACACCCCGATCCGCCGCTCCGCCTGCGCGTGGGCGACCAGGCGGGTGACGTGGGGCGGGCCGGGCGGCGTCATGGGCGGGAACGGCACGTGCAGCTCGGCCACGGCGCCGTCGGCGGCGGCCAGGCGCACGGCGCGGGCGTCGCCCGAGGCGGAGAACGGCCCGTGCCGCGCCGCGAAGCCGTCGATCCACGGATGCAGGCGTTCCGGCGGCACCGTGACCCACCGGCCGCCGCCCCTGGCCGGACGCGCGCTCATCCCCGCAAGGCCCCCAAGCTCGGTCGGCGATTCACCCTCGATCGTAGAGCGCGTCCGCACGGCCCGGCACCGGTGGACGGCATCCCCCGGACCCAGGCACGCCAGACGAAATGTGGGTGAATTCCGGGTCTACGGCCTTCTGCGGCCCCGCCGGGTGCAGCAGCATCTCTACGTGTCCTCCCTGCTCACCAGCCCCGTGGTGGATCTCGACACCGGGGCCGTCATCGCCCAGCCGGCCGTCGTGGACGCCGCGGGCACGCTCAGAGCGGCACCGCTCCCCATGGTGCTGGAGCTTCCCGTCGAGGTCGTCCTGGCCGGCGCGGGCGCGCTGGCGCCGCTGCACGAAGCCCTCAGACGGGCGGGCAGGCATCCCCGCGAGGCCATCCTGCTGCTCACCGGATCGTGCCAGGAGCGGTTCCGCCCGCTGCTGAAGGTCGGGCTCGACGGCCTGCGCACGATCGGCTACCTGCTCGGGTTCGCCGGCGTCGGGACCGGCGGGGCGCCGCTGGACCTGGCCGCGGACGCGGGCCCGTACCTGCTGGCCCTGGACCCCGGGCTGGTCGCGCGCATCCCGGGCGACCACCGCGCGACGGCGGTGGCGCGGGCGGTGGTGACGCTGGCCCGCGGCATCGGCGCCCACGTGCTCGCGCCGGGCGTCGAGCGGGAGCCGCAGCTCGCGGTGGCCCGCGGCCTCGGCGTACGCCTCGCGCACGGCCCCCTGCTCGCCCCGGGCCCCGACGGCAGGGTACGGGTGCCGCTGCCCGTCACCGAGGAGCCCGCCGGGGTGATGCTGGGCCCGCGCGTCCAGGAGCTGCTCATCCCGGCGGTGACGCTGCCCGGCGAGGCCACGGCGGAGGAGGCGGTGGCGGCCTTCGGGCAGGAGCCGACGATCACCAGCGTGATCCTGGTCGACGAGTTCCAGCGGCCCCTGGGCAGCCTGGACAGGAGCCGGTTCCTGCTGTCGTTCGCGGCCCGCTACGGGCACGCGCTGCACGGCGCGAAGCCGGCGAGGCGGCTGGCAGACCCGCCGCGCACGGTGCCGCGCACGACCCCGGCGATCGCCGCCATGCAGGCCGCGGGCCGGGACCCGGCTCGCGTCTACGACGACCTGGTGGTCACCGACGAGCTGAACCGCTGCCTCGGCATCGTCCGCGTCTCCGACCTGATCAGGCAGGTGACCGCGGTCAGGGCCGGGGTCTAGGGGCAGGGCCTGTTCGGAGGCGGGGTCTGACGTCGGAGCCTGGAGGCGGGGTCTAGAGCCAGCCCTGGACGCGGGCGCGCTGCACGGCCTCGATGCGGTTGCGGGCGTGCGTCTTCTGGATGGCCGACGACAGGTAGTTGCGTACGGTGCCCTCCGACAGGTGCAGCCGGCGCGCGATGTCGCCGATGGTCGAGCCGTCCGCCGCCGCGCCCAGCACGTCGCGCTCCCGCCCGGACAGCGGGTTGGGCCCCGCGCTGAGCGCCGCCGCGGCGAGCCCCGGGTCGATCACCCGCTCCCCCGCGTGCACCCGCCGGATGGCCGCCGCGAGCTCCCTGGCAGGGCTGTCCTTGACCATGAACGCCGCGGCTCCCGCCTCCATGGCGGTCCGCAGGTAGCCGGGGCGCCCGAACGTGGTCAGGATCATCACCCGGCATCCCGGCACCTCGGCGGTGATCCGGGCGCAGGCCGCGAGCCCGTCCATGCCGGGCATCTCGATGTCCAGCAGCGCGATGTCGGGCCGCACCTCGGCGGCGACCGCGATCGCCTCCGCGCCGTCGGCGGCCTCGCCGGCGACCTCGATGTCGGGCTCCAGGCCCAGCAGGGACGCCAGCGCGCCGCGCACCATGCCCTGGTCCTCCGCCAGCAGCACCCGGATCATGCCCGCTCCCCCGCCCGCCTCGTGGCCACGCGGACGCCCTCGCCCCGGCCGGGATCGGCCACCCTGATCACGCGCACGCCTCCACCCCGGCCGGGACCAGCACGCGGAGCAGGTGGCCGCCCGGCGACGGGCCCGCCGCCATCGCGCCGCCCGCGCCCGCCACCCGCTCGTCCAGCCCGCGCAGCCCGCTGCCCATCGTGTACGGCCCGTCGCCGCCCTTCCCGTTGTCCATGATCTCCAGGGTGGCCTGCCGGCCGTCGAACGTCATCTTGATCTCGCACCGCGTGGCTCCCGAGTGGCGCACGACGTTCGTGATGCCCTCGCGTACGGACCAGCCCAGCAGCTGGTCGAGCAGGCCGGGCAGCGGCGTGCCTGAGACCCGCACCTCGGCGCGCACGCCGGCCGCTCGTAACACGGCTCTGGCGTTGTCGATCTCCTCGGTCAGGCTGCGCTGGCGGTATCCGGTGACGGCCTCGCGCACCTCGGTCAGGGCCTTCCTCGCGACGGACTCGATGTCGCCGATCTCCTTGCGCACCTGCGGCGACTCCTCCGCCAGCCGCCCGGCCAGCTCGCTCTTGAGCACGATCAGCGACAGGCTGTGCCCGAGCAGGTCGTGCAGGTCGCGGGCGATGCGCAGCCGCTCCTCCGTGGCCGCCAGCCTGGCCACCTCGTCCTGGGCCAGGCGCAGCTCGACGGCGAGCACCCGGGTGTTGCGCACGCTGATGAACAGCACGCCGAGCGTGACCACCTGCAGGGCCAGCACGATGATCGTGCCGGCGTCCGTGCCGGTGGCGAGGCCGGCCCCCACCACGACCCCGAGGTCGGCGAGGACGGCCCAGACGGCCCACACGGGCGGCAGCGTGAACCCGTACAGCACGACGCAGTAACACGGCATGCTCAGCCAGCTGCCGCCGAAGCCGACCGCGCCTGCCACGCCGATCACGGTGGTCAGGCCGAGCAGCGGGTAGGTCCAGCGGCTGCGTTCGAGGAAGCTCCTGGCGCTGAGCGACGTGGCGACGAAGGACGCGACGAACGCGACGAGCAGCGCGCCTCCCCAGACCGCGCGGGCCCCGGTGAGCTTCCCCGACAGGATGTCGAGGACCGGGAAGACGAGGTAGACCATGCCGACGGAGAGCCCGAACATCCGCCGCCGCCTGTTCGACGACGCGGGGTCGGCCCCTCCGAAGCTGATCCTGTCTGCGAAGCTCATGCGCGTACGGTAGCCCGCCGGTAGAGGTGGACGGCAGCTCCCCCCAGCGCGACCGCCCATCCCGCGACGACGAGGACGTCCGTCATGTCCAGGCCATGACCGGCGACGAGGCTCTGCCCGAGCCGCGCGTAGTGGAAGGACGGGGTGAAGTCCGCGACCGTGCTGAGGGTGTCGCCGAGCACCTCGGGCGGGAACCACAGGCCGCCGGCGATCGCCAGCGCGAACATGCAGATCATCGCGGCCGGCTGGGCCGCGTCGGCCGACAGCACCGACCCGATGGCCAGCCCCAGCGCGACGAACGGCAGCACGCCCAGCCACATCACGAGCAGCAGCTCCGCCCACGTGCCGAGCGACAGCGACACGCCCTGCTGCAGCACCGCGGCCAGGCTCACCAGCACCAGCGACGGCAGGACGAGCACCAGGGCGGTGATCAGCTTGGTGACGATGATCGCCCAGCTCGGCAGCGGGGTGATCTGGAGCTGGCGCAGCCAGCCGGACTGCCGCTCGGTGGCCCACGGCACCGCCGAGCTCATCATGGAGGAGGCCAGCGCCCCGTACGCGGCCATCGACACCATCAGGATGACGCTGTACGACACGCCGCCCGGGTTGGTCTGGTTGCCGTAGATGTTGGCGTTGATCAGGTAGAGCAGGACGGGGAAGGCGACCACGAAGAAGATGTAGCGCCGGTTGCGCAGCATCCTCAGCGCCTCGGTCTTGGCGTAGTAGAGCATCAGGACTCCCTGGTGAGCGCGAGGAAGGCGGCTTCGAGGTCGGCGCCGGACAGCTTGAGGTCGCGCACGTCGAGCGTGGTGCCCCGGAAGAGCCCGGCGAGGGTGGCGTCGGTGTCAGTGGTGTGCAGGACGGCCGTGCCGGCGTCGACCTCCACGGCGGTGACGCCCGGCAGCCGGTCGAGCCCGGCCACGGGCTGGTCGCCGAGGGCGAAGCTGACGGTGTGCCCGCCGGCCCCGGCCTTGATCTCGGCGGCGGTGCCGTCGGCGGCCAGCCGGCCCTTGGCGATGACGACCACGCGGTCGGAGTGCTCGTCGGCCTCCTCCAGGTAGTGGGTGGCGAACAGCACGGTCCTGCCGCCCGCCGCGTAGTCGTGCATGCCGGCCCAGAACCGCAGCCTGGACTCCACGTCCATGGCCGCGGTCGGCTCGTCGAGCAGCAGGATCCTGGGCGCACCCGCGATGGCCAGGGCGAACCTGACGCGCTGCGACTGGCCGCCGGACAGCTTGTTCGCGCGCCGCCCGGCCAGCTCGGTCAGGTCGGCCAGCTTGAGGATCTCGTCCAGGCCGAGCGGGCGCGGGTAGAGCCGGCGGACGAGGTCGACGAGCTCCCTGACGGACAGCTCGGGGATGAGCGCGCCGTTCTGCAGCATGGCGCCCATCTCACCGGCCTTGACCGCGGTGTCGGGGGAACGCCCGTGCACGGTGACCGTGCCGGCGGTCGGCTTGAGCAGGCCGAGCAGGAGGTTGATGGAGGTGGACTTGCCGGCGCCGTTGGGGCCGAGCAGGGCCACGGTGTTGCCGGGCTCGATGGCGAGGGAGAGGTCGTCGACGGCGAGCACGTCCCCGTAGTGCTTGCTGACGTGGTCGAACACGATGGCGTTCATGGGAAGAACGCTAGAGCGGGGGGTTCGCGGCGGTTAGTGCGTTCCCTCCGGCGTTGACCATGACATTTGTCAGACGGCCACGCCGGAGGGTTCTCTCAGAGGCGGCAGGCGTAGATGTCGGTGACCAGGATGGCCCGCGCGCCGATGTCCCACAGCTGGTCCATCACCCGCTGGTGGCCCTGGCGGCGCACCATGGCCCGCACGGCGACCCAGCCCTCGCGGTGCAGCGGCGAGACGGTCGGGCCCTCCATGCCGGGCGTGAGCGCGATGGCCTCCTCGATGCGCTCGGCGCGGATGTCGTAGTCCATCATGACGAAGTCGCGGGCGTGCACGACGCCCTGGAACCTCCGCACGAGCTGCTCGACGCTTGCGCTGTCGGGCGTGCTCTGCCGCCTGATGAGGACGGCCTCCGAGCGCATGATCGGCTCGCCGAACACCTCGAGGCCGACGTTGCGCAGCGTGGTGCCGGTCTCCACGACGTCGGCCACCGCGTCGGCCACGCCGAGCCGGATGGCGGTCTCCACGGCGCCGTCCAGCTTGATCACGCGGGCGTCGACGCCCTGGTCGGAGAGGTACTTGTCGAGCAGGCCCGCGTAGGAGGTGGCGACGCGGCGGCCGTTGAGGTCGTCGACCGTGCTCATCGTGCCGGCCGCGGCGGCCAGGCGGAAGGTGGAGCCGCCGAAGCCGAGCGGCATGATCTCCTCGACGGGCGCGCCGGAGTCGATCAGCATGTCGCGCCCGGTGATGCCGACATCGAGGGTGCCCTCGCCGACGTAGACGGCGATGTCGCGGGGGCGCAGGAAGAACAGCTCGCAGCCGTTGGCCTCGTCGACGACGACGAGCTCCTTGCTGTCCCTGCGCGGCCGGTAGCCGGCCTCTTTGAGCATGCTCTGGGCGGCCTCGCTCAGCGCGCCCTTGTTGGGTACTGCCAGTCGCAGCATGTCAGGTCCTTTTCTGTCGCTTCTCCAGGGTCCGAAGGCGGGCGCTCGGCGCCCTAGAGATGCTTGTAGACCTGGTCGAGACCGATGCCTTTGGCGATCATGAGCACCTGCACGTGGTAGAGCAGCTGCGAGATCTCCTCGGCGGCCCTGTCGTCGGACTCGTGCTCGGCGGCCATCCAGCTCTCGGCGGCCTCCTCGACGACCTTCTTGCCGATGGCATGGACGCCGGCGTCGAGCGCGGCCACGGTGCCCGAGCCGGTGGGCCGGGTCCTGGCCTTCTCTGACAGCTCGGCGAACAGCTCTTCGAAGGTCTTCATGGGTCTCTCTCGCGGTTGGCTGACGTGCTCGTCAAGCCTAGTCTGCGCGAACAGGTGGCGCCGCCCCGCGTCCGCCACGCGAGACGCCGCCAACTCGCCGGAGCCGTGGTGCGCTATCCGAGCGTCTTCCTGGCCCGCGCGATCCGTTCCATGGCGTGGGCCGACTCGCCGCCCTCGTGCCCGTTGTACGGGTAGACCCTGATGTCCTTCTCGCCGGCGTAGTGGTTGTAGGCGGCGAACACCGTGGACGGCGGCGTGATCCCGTCCTGGAGCCCGACCGAGAAGAGCGCGGGCGTGGCGGCGCGGGCGGCGAAGTTCACCCCGTCGAAGTAGGCGAGGGTCTCGAAGACCGGCTCCACCTGGTCCTTGAACGCCCGGCAGTAGGCGGCGAGCTCCGCGTAGGGGTGCTCGCCGGTGATCTGGGTGGCGTGCCGGATGTGGCACATGAACGGCACGTCGAGGAAGGCGCAGGCCAGGCCGGGCACCAGCGCGGAAACGGCCAGCGCGATGGCCCCGCCCTGGCTGGCGCCGCCGACCGCGATCTCCCCCACCATGGGGTGGGATCTGGCGGCCTCGACCGCGCGTACGGCGTCGGTGTAGAGCCGCCGGTAGTAGTAGGCGTCCGGGTCGTGGATGCCGCTGGTCATGACGCCGGGCGTCTGCGGCCCCGTGCCGGGGAAGGGGTCGGCGGTGTCGCCGCGCCGCCAGCCGCCGGCGCCCTGGCCCCTGCTGTCCATGGCGAAGACGGCGTACCCGTGGCTGGGCCAGAGCAGCCAGTCGATCGGCAGGCCGCGCCCGCCGCCGTACCCCTGGTACTCGACCACGCACGGCACGGGACCCGCGGCGTCGCGCGGGACGAGCAGCCAGCCCTTGATCGGGTGGCCGCCGAACCCGGCGAAGGTCACGTCGAACACCTCGGCGACGGTCAGCGGCGACGGCACGGGGGTGAACTCGGGGGCGAGGTCGTGCCCGCGGGCCTCGGCGAGCGTGCGCTCCCAGAAGGCGTCGAAGTCGGCGGGTTCGGCGCGCTCGGGGAGGTACTCGCGCAGCTGCGGGAGTGGCATGTCGACGAACATCAGCGCTCCAGTGGACACATAGGGACGAGACGCCCATCACCGTACGCGCGGAAACCCCGTCCGCGCAGGCGGTCCAGAGGGTGGCGGAGAGGGCGCTGATACGGTTCAGTGAAATTTTCAAGGAAAGGAGAGCACGGGGTGAAGAGGCCAACGATCGCCGACATCGCCAGGCGGGCCGGCGTGTCCAAAGGGGCGGTCTCCTACGCGCTGAACGGCCAGCCCGGCGTCTCCGAGGCCACCAGGGCGCGGATCATGGCGATCGCCCAGGAGATCGGCTGGCGGCCCAACCTGGCCGCGCGCTCGCTCAGCGGCGCCAGGGCCGACGCCATCGGCCTCGTGCTGTGCCGCCCCGCGCGCTTTCTCGGCGTCGAGCCGTTCTTCATGGAGCTGATCAGCGGCATCGAGGGCGAGCTGGCGGCCAGCTCGTGCGCGCTGATGTTACAGGTGGTGCCCGACCACGAGACCGAGATCGCGGTCTACCGGCGCTGGTGGGGCGAGGGCCGGGTGGACGGCGCGATCCTGGTCGACCTGCACGCCGACGATCCCCGGGTGCCGGTGGTCGAGCGGCTCGGCATGCCGGCGGTGGTGACCGGGCACCCGTCGGGCGCGGGCTCGCTGACCGCGGTGTGGTCGGACGAGGCGGCCGTGATGCGCGAGGTGATCGAGTATCTCGCGGCGCTCGGCCACCGGCGCGTGGCCCGGGTGGCGGGGCTGCCGGGGCTGCTCCACACCAGGATCAGGGACGAGGCGTTCGCGGAGGTCTGCGCCGAGTCGGGGGTGAGCGAGCACCAGGTCGTCCACACCGACTACACCGGCGAGCAGGGCGCCAGGGCGACCAGGCGGCTGCTCAGCTCCCGCTCCAGGCCCACCGCGATCGTCTACGACAACGACATCATGGCGGTGGCGGGGCTTTCGGTGGCCCAGGAGATGCGCCTGGACGTCCCGTCCGAGCTGTCGATCGTGGGCTGGGACGACTCGGCCCTCTCCCAGGTGGTGAGGCCGGCCCTGACGGCGGTGACGCGGGACATCCCGGCCTGCGGCGCGCACGCCGCGCAGACCCTGCTGCGGCTGATCGCGAGCGGGGAGCGGGGCAGCCACGAGGGGCCGTCCGCGCGCCTGCTGCCCCGGGGTTCCACGGCTCCGGCGGGCCGTGACCGAACCGTTTCACACGTCCCGTAGCCACAGGTCGGTGACCTCGTAGAAGGGGAAACGTCCCGGATTTCTCGGCGGCTGCCTATTGTGACTTATCCGTTTAAGTGGTGAGATCCCTACACCATCAGGTATTGGGCACCGGTCGTGGGGATGCCCTCGCACATCCACACGCCCTGGCGAAGGGAAGTATCCGGCGCCCATCCGACCGATAGATCGGATAGCCCCATGCGACGAACGATGGCAGCGTGTACCACGCTCCTTGTGGCGGCTCTGAGCGCGGCCTGCGCCACGAGCGGCCAGACGCAGACCAAGCAGGCGGACCAGAACGCCCCCGCGACCCTGTCCTTCTGGTCCACGGGCGGAGACGACGAGACCGCGACCTTCCAGAAGGCGGCCGACCTCTACCACCAGAAGCACCCGAACGTGACGATCAAGGTGCAGACCCTGTCGTGGAGCGACGCGTACGCCAAGCTGCTGGCGGCGGCCACCAGCCGCAGCGGACCCGACATCATCTCCGGCGGCATGACCTGGACCATCCAGTTCGGCGCCAGGGGCGCCATGGTGGATCTGCGCAAGCACGGCAGCGACGCGCTCAAGGCGCAGGCGCTGCCGGCCCAGTGGGAGTCGGCCGTCTCCCCCGACGGCTCGGTGTACGGCGTGCCGCTGGACATGTCCACCATGGCGCTCTACTACCGCACCGACCTGCTGGAGAAGGCCAAGGTCGAGCCGCCCAAGACGTGGGAGGAGCTGACCGCGGCCATCGACAAGCTCAAGGCGGCCGGGGTGAAGAAGCCGTACAGCCAGGACTGGGGCAACCTGGACTGGATCGGCTACTTCAACTACCTCTACCAGGCCGGCGGCTCGTTCTACACGCCCGACTGCAAGCCCTCGCTCGACACCCCGCAGGCCGAGCAGGCGCTGACGGCCTGGGCGGACCTCTACAGGAAGCACGGCGCGCCGACCGCCACCGTGGAGGGCTCCGACGCGCTGGACACCGGCACCGCGATGGTGGTGGCGGGCAACTGGATCGCCAAGGGCATCGACATCAACAAGCCGAAGCTGAAGGGCAAGTGGGGGATGACCACGATGCCCGCGGGCCCCGCCGGGCCGACCACGTTCATCGGCGGCCGGGCGGTGGGCGTGACCTCCTTCAGCAAGTACGTCAAGACGGCCGCGGACTTCGTCACGTTCATGTACACCGACGAGGCCATCGCGGCGATCACGGACGAGGCCAGGAAGCGGAACATCTCCTACATCCCGCCGCGCCCCGACAAGATCGTGAACGGCTCGGTGTTCACGCCCGAGCAGGCGAAGGTGTTCGAGGCGTCGATCAGGACGGGCAAGGCCGCGCCGGGCTGCCCGGGATGGGACGAGAGCGCGTCGGACGTGGCCAAGCAGCTCCAGTCGGTCATCCTCGGCAAGTCGGACGTCAAGACCGCGCTGGCGGAGGCCGCGAAGGTCATGCAGCGCAACGCCGGATAGCCGCCCGCCGGGGCCGGCACCGCCCGGTCCCGGCCCCGATCCAGGAGCAGAAGCCTGCCTGAGAATCCGACCCAGGAGCTGACATGGCCTCCCCCATCCCCCTGCGCAGCAGGCTACGCCGCTACGGCACCTCGTACGCGATGCTGCTGCCCTTCCTCGCGCTGTTCGCGGGGTTCCTGATCTGGCCGCTGGCCAACTCGCTCTACCTGAGCTTCACCACGTTCGACGGGATCAATCCCGCCGCCTTCGTCGGCCTGGACAACTTCCGGCAACTGGCGGAGGACGACCGCTTCCGCCACGCGCTGGGCAACACCGGCCTGTA
This sequence comes from Nonomuraea phyllanthi, assembly GCF_006334985.2. Classification (GTDB taxonomy): domain Bacteria; phylum Actinomycetota; class Actinomycetes; order Streptosporangiales; family Streptosporangiaceae; genus Nonomuraea; species Nonomuraea phyllanthi. Next base: position 106,587 of record NZ_VDLX02000004.1, on the reverse strand, counting down.
CGTGGTGGGCTCGGTGGTGATCGGCACCCTGCTGTCGCTGGGCCTCGCCCTGGCCTTCAACGGCACCGGCTGGGCGCACCGCATCATGCGCACCGTGTTCTTCCTGCCCTCGGTGACCTCCTCCATCGCGCTCATGCTGATGTGGAAGTGGGTCCTGTTCCCCAGCGACGTGGGCCTGGCCAACACGATCATGCACTGGTTCGGCGGGAAGGACGTCGCCTGGCTGGCCACGCCGGGCCTCGCGATCCCGATCCTGGTGATGATGTCGGTGTGGGGCGGCATGGGCTACGGCATGGTCCTGTACGTGGCCGGGCTCGGCGCGATCCCCCAGGAGTACTACGAGGCCGCGAGGATCGACGGCGCGTCCACCTGGGCGCAGTTCCGCCACATCACGCTGCCGCTGCTGCGCCCCGTCACGACGTACGTGGTGGTGACCGGCCTGATCGGCGCCTTCCAGGTGTTCGAGGCCGTCTACATCGTCTTCCAGACGGGCGCCAACAACGTCGGCGGCGTGCTCGACTCGGGCCTGATGATCGTCCCCTACCTCTACGACCAGGGGTTCACCCACTTCAAGCTGGGCTACGCCTCGGCGATCGCCTGGGTGCTCTTCCTCATCATCTTCGTGCTCAGCCTGGTCAACCTGCGCGCGGGCCGCGCCATGAAGGAGCTGTGATGGCCGTCGCCCCGATGGACACGATCGCCCCCGTCCAGCGGCCCCGGCACAGGACGGTGAGCGGCGGCCGGCGCTCCCGGATCAACGGGCACCTGCTGCGCCTGCCGTTCTACCTGCTGTCGCTGACGATGATCGCGCCGTTCTACTGGCTGCTCATCACGGTGTTCAAGCCGCCGACCGAGCTGGCCAGGACGCCGCCGTCGTTCGTGCCGCAGTCGCCCACGTTCGCCAACTTCTACGACCCGGAGTGGACCGCCGAGGGCGTCAACCCCGGCCATCTGCAGGGCATCTTCCAGCGCTACCAGGTGGACTTCGGGTTCTGGCGGTTCCTGTTCAACAGCCTCGTCATCACCACGACCATCACCGTCGTGTCGCTGCTGATCTGCTCGCTGGCCGCGTACGTGATCGCCAAGCACGACATCAAGGGCCGCAGGACGATCTTCCTGCTGATCATCGCCTCGATGATGGTGCCCTGGCAGACCACGCTGATCCCCAACTACGTGATCATGCGGAACCTGGGCTGGCTCGACAGCTACGCCGCCTACATCATCCCGGCGCTGGCCAAGGCGTTCGTGCTCTTCTTCCTGGTGCAGTTCCTGCAGTCGATCCCGAACGAGCTGATCCAGGCGGCCCGGGTGGACGGCGCAGGCGAGTGGCGGATCTGGTGGAAGATCGTGCTGCCGCTGCTGCGACCGGCGCTGGCCGCGATGTCGATCTTCATCGTGCTGGCGGAGTGGAACAACTTCCTCTGGCCGCTCATCATCGTGCAGAGCGACGAGATGGCCAACCTGCCGGTCGCGCTGGCCAGGCTCAACTCCTATTTCGCCGGCCCCGACCACCAGGGCGCGATCATGGCGGGCGGGCTGATCGCGTCCGTCCCGACGATCGTCTTCTTCCTGATCTTCCAGAAGTACTTCACGCGCGGCATCGCGCTCAGCGGCCTGAAGGGCTGACCCGGCGCGCTTGGAGCATCCCGCGCCGGGCTGCCCCAAGCGCCGCCTTCGTGACGGCCGGTCCCCCATTGTGTGATGAAACGATGACAGCGCGGTTGATCTGCTGATCCGTCTGTTTTCGTGATGGTCATGCGATCGATGAACCTCTCCCCCGGCTCCTCCGTGTCCCCCGGCCGCCGCCGCGCCGGAGCGATCCTGGCCCTGGCGGCCGGGATCGCTCTCGCCGGGTGCGGGACGTCCACCGCCTCCTCCGGCGACCAGCCGGCGCCGACCCCGGGCGAAGGCGGCGTCAGGGTGCTGTGGATGGGCGACTCCATCGCGGGCGCGCAGGCCCCGGCCCTGGAGGCGGCGCTGGAGGCGGGCGGCGCGGCGTTCAGGAACGCCACGTCCGACGGCGGCGGCAACGTCGTCGCGGGCGACCATCCGGTGACGGCCAAGGCGGCCGAGGACACCTGGAAGACCCTGAAGGAGAACCTCGCGTCCTTCCGCCCGACGGTGATCGCCTACCAGATCACGAGCTACGACTGGGGCACCGCCCGCGAGCAACTGTCGGCCTACCGGAGGCTCGCCGGAGCGGCCGAGGACGCCGGTGCCCGGCTCGTGCTGGTGTCCGCGCCGCCGTTCAAGATCGACGACTTCTTCGCGCCGCACGAGAAGGCGATCAGGCGCGCGCCCGCGATGGCCGCCAAGGCGGCCGGCGCCGGGTTCCTGGACGCCTCCGAGCTGTGGGGGAACGACTACGCCGCCGGCAAGGCCCAGCGCGCCGAGGACGGCATCCACTCCTGCCAGCAGGGGTCGGCGGCCTTCGCCACCTGGTTCGCGAAGAAGCTCGGCGGGCTCACCGGCTTCGCCCCGGCAGCCCCCGGTGACTGGGCCACCGGGCCGTGGACCGGCGACGAGCGCTTCGTCAAGCTCGGCTGCGGCTGATGGCCCCTCGCAGGGCTCCCCGCACGGCCCCTCGCATGGGCCCTCGCACGGGCCCTCGCACGCAGCCCCACGCGGCCCTGCGCGCAGGGCCGGAGCCCCACCTGGCCCCAGGCCGGCCGCACATCGGCGCGCTCGACGGGCTGCGCGGGCTCGCCGTCGCCGCGGTCCTGCTCTTCCACGCCGGGCACCTGCCCGGCGGGTTCCTCGGCGTCGACCTGTTCTTCGTGCTGTCCGGCTTCCTGATCACCGGCCTGCTGCTGGAGGAGCTCGGCGGGCACGGCCGTCCGGCCCTGGTGGCGTTCTGGGGGCGCAGGGCCCGCCGCCTCCTGCCCGCGCTGACCGTCATGGTCATCGCGACGCTGCTGCTGGCCTGGGCGTTCGCCCCGCCCGCCATGCTGGGGCCCGCGCTCGACGACGCGCCGTGGGTGGCCGCCCAGAGCGTGAACTGGCACTTCATCGGCGAGCGGATCGGCTACTGGAACGCCTCCGGCACCCGCCTGTTCGCCCACCTGTGGAGCATCGGCGTCGAATGGCAGTTCTACCTGGCCTGGCCCCTGGTCGTGGCGGTGGCCGGGAGGGGGCGCGGCGGGCAGCGACGGGTCGCGGTCGTCGCGGTCGCCGGCGCGCTCGTCTCGCTCCTGCTCATGATCAGGCTGGGGGTGGCCGTGGACACCACCCGCGCGTACGAGGGCACCGACACCCGGGCGTTCTCGCTGCTGCTCGGCGCGGCCGCCGCCACCGCGCCGCATTTCGGGCCACATTTCGGGCCGGTCCGGGACGCCGTGGCCGCCCTGCCGCGCGCGGCCGCGGACGCGATCTGCGCCGTGCTGCTGGGCGGGCTGTGCGCCGCGTGGCTGCTGACCGCCGGGGAGAAGGCCCCGGGCCTGTTCCAGGGCGGGATGTTCGCCCACTCCCTGGGCTGCGCCGTACTGATCGCGCTGCTGGCCCGCTCCCCGGACGGACGGGCGGGCCGGGTGATCGGCAGCGCCGTGCCGCGTCGGCTGGGCGAGCTGTCCTACAGCCTTTACCTGTGGCACTGGCCCGTCTACCTGCTGCTCCCCCGGCCGCCCGCCGGGAACTGGGTCTGGGACTGGGGCTGGACGCTCCTCGCGGTCGGGCTGTCGCTGCTGGCTGCGGTAGTGTCGAAGGCCGCCGTCGAGGATCCCGTACGGCTGCGCACCCGGTGGGCCACCGGCCGGCGCGGATGGGCGGCGCTGGCCGTGGCCGGGGCGGTGGCGGCGGGGCTGTGGGCGGCGATCCCACGGCCGGTGCCCGGCGCCGGCACGGTGGACGTGAGCAGGCTCGACCAGCTGTAGCCGGAGAGATCATGCCGAGGAACGGTGGAGCGAACATGCCGGGGTGGCGCGTGGCGGCCGTCCTGGCCGCGGCGGTGACGCTGGCGGGCTGCGGGATCGGCGACACCGGCGCGCGCCCGGCGGGCTCGCCCGTCCAGGGCGGCCTGACCGCGAGCAGCGGCAGCCTGCTGCGGGTGTACTTCGTCACCCCCGAGGGCACCTGGCCGGTGTCCCGGCCGGCGTCCTCCGGAGACCGGTTGCAGCAGGCCATGGACGCGCTGCTGGACGGCCCCACGGCGGAGGAGCGGGCCAGGGGCCTGACCACGAAGGTGCCCTCGTCGGCCCGGCCCGTCCGGGCCGAGCCGGCCGGAGGCAAGGTGCGGCTGCGCCTGCCGTGGCTGGTGCGCGACCTGCGGCCGGTGGCGGTGAGCCAGCTGGTGTGCACGGCCGCCGCGGCCCCCGGCGCCGGCGGCGACCCCGTCGTCGAGGTGTTCGAGCCCGGCATGGGAGACCGGCCCTGGCAGGTCCGGTGCGACGAGAGCGGGGCGGCCGCCCCGGTCGGAGAGGACGCCTCCTCGTGACCCGCGTGCTCGTGATAGAGGACGACCCGGCCGTGCGCCGCGGCGTGAGCCTCGGCCTGCGCCACAGGGGCCACGAGACCCTGCTGGTGTCGACCGGCGAGGAGGGGCTGGCCGAGCTGGTCGCGAGCGCGCCCGAGATCGTGCTGCTCGACCTGATGCTGCCCGGCATGAGCGGCCTGGAGACCTGCCGCCGCATCCGCGCCTTCAGCCAGGTGCCGATCGTGATCCTGTCCGCGCGCGACGACGACGTGGACGTCGTGGTGGGCCTGGAGGCCGGCGCCGACGACTACGTGATCAAGCCGGCCAGCAGCGAGGTCATCGAGGCCCGCATGCGGGCGGTACTGCGCCGTACCGGCCGGCCCTCCTCCCCCGACCTGGCCCGCGGCACCTACGGTGACCTGCTCGTCGACCGGGTCGCCCTGCGCGTGCTCAAGCACGGCGAGCAGCTCGCGCTGGCGCCGACGGAGCTGAAGCTGCTGCTGTTCCTGTCGGCCGCGCCCGAGCAGACCTTCAGCCGCCAGCAGCTCCTGGAGCAGGTGTGGGAGCACAGCTTCCACGGCGACTACCGGCTGGTCGACGCCTGCGTGATGCGGCTGCGGGCCAAGATCGAGGACGATCCCCGCAACCCCCGCTACATCCAGACGGTGCGCGGCTTCGGCTACCGGTTCGGGCCGCTGTGATCCGCCCGCGCCTAGCCCGCGGCCTGCGGGCGCAGCTGGTGCTGGTGTTCCTGCTGGTCTCGGTGATCAGCGCGCTGACCGCCGCCACGGTCACCTTCCGCCAGGGCCGCACCGCGATCGTGGAGCGCGCGCAGGCGGACGCGCTGCAGGAGCTGCGCGCCCACCTCACCTCCCGGGCGCCCGACCTGCCCGCCGACCCGGGCGAGGCGGACCTGCGCACGCTGGCGCTGCAGCTGGACCGCGCGGGCACGCGCGGCTGGCGCACGGCCCTGTCCTATCGCGACGGCCCGCTCGTCACCGCCGGGGCGCAGGCGCCGCCGCTGCCCGGCCGGCTGCGCGCCCAGGCCGCCTCGGCGACCACCGCGCTGGCCCAGCGCTTCCACCACGACCGCACGCCCTGGCTGGCCGTGGCCCTCCCCGTCACCTCCGCCGCCCGCCCCGACGGGCCCGCGCCGCTCGTCGTCTACGCCTCCTTCTCCCTGGCCTCCCAGGAGCAGGACGTCGGCACCCTGGCGGCCGCGGCCCGCGCCGGGGCCCTGCCCGTCGCCCTGGCCTCGATCATCCCGGCGCTGCTGGCCGCGCGCAGGCTGCTGCGGCCGGTCCGGCGGCTGCGGTCGGCCGCCGAGCGGATGGCGGCGGGCGGCCTGGACACCCGCGTCACCGTCACCGGCGACGACGAGCTCGCCGACCTCGGCCGCACCTTCAACGCCATGGCCGCCCGGGTCCAGGCCGACGCGGCCACGCTGCGCGACATGGAGGCGCGGGCCCGCCGGTTCGCCGCCGACGTCTCCCACGAGCTGCGCACGCCGCTCGCGGCCATGACCGCCGTGACGGACGTCCTCGACGCCGACGCCGCCTCCGGCCGCCTCGCGCCGCTCACCGCCGAGGCGCTGCGGCTGGTCTCCGGCGAGACGCGCAAGCTCACCCACCTGGTGGAGGACCTGATCGAGGTGTCCAGGTTCGACGCGGGCGCGGCCGTGCTGACTCTCGACGAGGTCGACGTGGGCGAGCTCGTGGTCAAGACGCTCGCCCTGCGGCACTGGTCCGGCCGGGTCCGCACCGACCTGCCGCCGGGCCTGCGCGCCCGCCTCGACCCGCGCCGCGTCGACGTCATCCTCGCCAACCTCGTCGGCAACGCGCTGCGGCACGGCGGCACGGCGGTGCTCGTGCGGGTCCGGGCCGGCGACGACCGGATCGCCATCACGGTCTCCGACGACGGGCCCGGCATCCCCGCCGGGCTCCTGCCGCACGTCTTCGACCGCTTCACGAAGGCCGACGCCGCCCGTACGCGTACCGAGGGCAGCGGGCTGGGCCTGGCGATCGCCCTGGAGAACGCGCGCCTGCACGGCGGCACCCTCACCGCGGCCAACGCCCCGGACGGCGGAGCCGTCCTGACCCTCACGCTCCCCCGCGATCCCGGCACGGAGGACTAGCGGCGCGCCGCCTCGTCCCGGAGGCCCAACGCCGGAGCGCCTCGTCTCGGAGGGCTAACGCCGGGCCGTCTCGTCCCGGAGCGGGGCCACGTCGTTGACGCAGCGCAGCACCGGCGCGCCGGCCAGGGCCCGCTCGTCCAGCCCGGCCGCCCCGCTGATCAGGAACTCGGCCCGCTCCCCCGGCAGCAGCGTGACGAGCTGGTCGTCGGCGTGCGCGGCCGGGTCGAGCCGGTCGGGGAAGACGGCCAGGTCGCGGAGGAGCGTGCGCGCGGTGACCGTCAGCCGCAGCCCGCCCGGCACGGCCTCGGCCGCCGTGTCGTAGCGCGGCTCGGGCAGGCGCAGGTCACGGTCCTCCGCGAAGAACCACAGCGCCCGCGCGCACCCCTCGCTCTCGATCGCGATCAGCTCGTCCGCCGGGTCGCCCGGCCCGGCGACGGGCGCGGCCAGCGGCAGGGTGACCGCCGCCCGCGGCGGCACGTCCAGCGCGAGGTCCTGAGCGGCGAGCGCGGCTCCGTCGAAGCGGTGCCGTACGGCCCGCGCCGAGGCCCGCCACGGGCGGCCGGTGTCGTTGACGGCGACCAGCGCCAGGCCGCCCTCGTGCGGCTGCACGGTCAGCAGCCGGTCGGCGTAGGCCCGGCGCAGCGCGTGGAACAGCGGCTTCTCGCGGCCGTCGCCGTCGACGGCCGACCACGACGTCACCGGCCAGCAGTCGTTGAGCTGCCACACCACGCTGCCCGCGCAGTGCGGCCACAGGGCGCGGAAGTGCTCCACCCCGAGCTGGATGGCGCGCGCCTGGTTGACCTGGGTGAGGTAGTGCCAGTCGTCGAAGGTCTCGGGCACGGGGAAGTGCGGCTTGAGCCCGGCGGCCAGCTTGAGGTTGCCGTCCACGGCCTTCTGGTGGTGCAGCAGGCCGCGGGAGTCGGGCAGCAGCGGCTCGTCGCTGAGCGCCCGGCGGATCGTGGCGTACGCGGCCGGCCCCTGGAAGCCGAACTCGGCGGCCATGCGGGGGCGGTAGTCGCGGTAGACCGTGTAGTCGCGCTGGTTCCACACGTCCCAGATGTGCATGGTGCCGTGGCCCGGGTCGTTGGGCGGCAGGTCCATGGAGCCGGAGTAGGGGCTGCCCGGCCAGTACGGGCGGGTCGGGTCCAGCTCGGCCACGACGCGCGGCAGCGTCTCCAGGTAGAAGCCGCCGCCCCAGCTGCGGCCCTGGAGCGCCTCCTGCCAGCCCCAGTCGGCGTACCCCTCGATGTTCTCGTTGTTGCCGCACCACAGGACCAGGCTCGGGTGCGCGCTCAGCCGGGTGACCTGCTCGCGGGCCTCGGCCTCGACCTCCGCCCCGATCGGGTCCTCCTCGGGGTAGGCGGCGCAGGCGAACGTGAAGTCCTGCCAGACCATCAGTCCGAGCCGGTCGCACAGGTCGTAGAAGTCCTCGCTCTCGTACAGGCCGCCGCCCCACACCCGGACCAGGTTGACGTTGGCCTCGCACGCCTGGGCGAGGCGGGCGGCGTAGCGGTCGCGGCCGACCCTCGTGGGGAAGCAGTCGTCGGGGATCCAGTTCACCCCCTTGGCGAACACCTCGACGCCGTTGACCGCCAGCGTGAACGCGCCGCCCTCGGTGCGCAGGCGCACCTCGCGCAGGCCGATCTCGCGGCGCCACACGTCGTCGCCGGCGGTGACCCGCAACTCGTACAGCGGCTGCTCGCCGTAGCCCCTCGGCCACCACAGCCGTGGTTCGGGCAGCTCCAGCGTGATCACAGCCTCGTCGCGGCCCTCGGGCACCACGGCCCGCCCCGACACGCCGCCCATCGACGCGCTGACCTCGGCGGCGCCGGTCTTCTCCACGTGCACGTGGACGTCCACGCGGGCCGTGCCGTCGCCGAGCGTGACCAGCGGCCGCACGCCGGCGATCCTGGCGCCACTCCACCCGTGCAGCCCGATGGGCCGCCAGATGCCCGCCGTGACCAGCGCGGGGCCCCAGTCCCAGCCGAAGTTGCAGGCCATCTTCCTGATGAAGTTGTACGGCTCGGTGTAGGCGCCCGGCCGCTCCCCCAGCTCCTCGCGCAGCCGCTCGGCGTACGCCGGCGCCGACCCGAACGTCACCGTCAGCCGGTTGCGGCCGACCCGCAGCGCGTCACGCGCGTCGAACCGGTAGGAGCGGTGCATGTTGGCGGTCTCGCCCAGCCGCACGCCGTTGAGCTCGACGACGGCCACCGTGTCGAGCCCCTCGCACACCAGGTCGGTGCGCTCGTGCCCGGTGCCGTCCCACGAGAACTCCGTCTCGTAACACCACTCGGTGCGCCCGATCCAGGTGAGGCGGGTCTCGTTGTCGTCGAGGTAGGGGTCGGGGATCAGGCCCGCGGCGAGCAGGTCGGTGTGCACGCAGCCGGGCACGGCGGCCGGGGCCCGCACGTCGCCGCTCGCCGAGCGGACGGTCCAGGCATCATGCAGGGGACGGAACGGGGTCATCAACCCTCCGAGCGTGAGCAGCGACGCTTGCCATCGCACCACTAAACCCGTTTAGTTTCAATATTCTCAGCCGATCACTGAACGGGTTCATGGCGCGGCCTCATGGTGCGGGATATGTGGCGGTTCATGGGGCGAATTCAGGCATCGGCGTCCGGCGGGCACGGGGCGGTGCTGCCCCTGCTGACGAGACGCGGGTCGCCCTGCCGGGTGTCGGTCACCTCGCCGCCCTGGACCAGGTCGAGCAGCGACCGGGCGGCGTGCGCGCCGAAGGCGGCGATGTCCCTGCTGACCGCCGTCAGGTGCGGCCGGGCCAGCAGGCACAGGGCGGAGTCGTCCCAGGCCACGACCGACAGCTCGGAGGGCACCGAGATCCCGGCCTCGCGGGCGGCGGCGGTGCCGGCGACGGCCATCACGTCGTTGTCGTAGACGATGGCGGTCGGCCTGCCGGGGCCGCGCAGCAGGTCGAGCGTGGCGCGCTCGCCGCTCTCGCCGCTGTAGTCGGCGTACACGGTGCTGCTCCGGACGCCCAGCCGGGCGGCCGTCGCCCGCATGGCCTCAGTCCTGACCTGGGTGTGGCGGAGCTCGCGCGGGCCCGCGACCCTGGCGATCCTGCGGTGCCCCAGCCCGGCCAGGTGCTCGACCACGGCGCTGAGCGCGCCGCCGTCGTCGATCCAGACGGCGGGCAGGCGCCCGGTGCCCTCGGGGCCGCCGATGACCACGGCGGGCAAGCGCAGCTCCTCCAGCACGGCGATCCTGGCGTCCTCGGCCCGCAGGTCGACGACGAACACCCCCGCCACGCGATGCTGCGCCCACCATCGCCGGTATATCCCGATCTCCGCCTCGTGGTCCTCGGTCATCTGCAGCAGCAACCCCACGGACGCCGCCGACAGGGTGGCCTCGATGCCGGAGATCAGCTGCATGAAGAAGGGTTCCAGACCCAGCGTGCGCGCCGGCCGGTCGACGACCAGCCCCAGCACGTCGGGCCTGCCGTCGAACAGCGCCCGGGCCAGGCTGTTGGGCTGCCAGCCCAGCTCGGAGGCGATGGCCTGGATGCGGCGGCGGGTCTCGCTGGAGACGCCGGGGCGGCCGTTCAGCGCGAACGACACCGCCCCTTTCGAAACACCGGCCCTGCGCGCGATGTCGTCGATGGTGGGTCGCTTCATCGGCCGCCTCTCGCATTTACCGGTTCACATCATGCCCCGGCGCGACTCTACGACAAACCACATGTGCGGGTGCATTCCCCCGGCCTCGCCGGTGACGCCTCACGGGTGCCACGGATCCGGCGGGAAGATGGCCGTCATCGGGTGGAGGGCACCTCGGGTGGAGGGCACCTCGGGTGGAGGGCACCTCGGGTGGAGGGCACCTCGGGTGGAGGGCACAACGACAACCGCCCGCCGCCCCATTGCGGGCGGCGGGCGGGTCGGCGATCTGGATGACTACCCGGCGTCGGGCCGAGCGCTCGTGTCAGCGCTTGTCGCGACGCTCGGATCGGCGCTCATGGCGACCGTGGCGCCGCCCCGATGGGCGCTCGGGGCGACCTTCGGGTCAGCGCTCGTGGCGGCGGGTGGACTTGCGGCGGAAGCCGCCGTTGGCGCGCTCGTCCGGGCGGCCGCTGCCCGGGCGGTAACCGTCGCGCGGCCCGTCGGCGCGGTAGCCGCGCTCGCGGTCGGCCGGGGCCGAGAAGGGCCGGCCACGGTCGGAGCCGTAGCGCCCGCTCCGGTCCTCGGAGCGGTAGCCGCCGCGCTGGCCGCGATCGTCCTGCCGGAACGGCCGGTCGTCGGAGCGGTACCCGCCACGCGGCCGCCCGTCGCGGCGCCGGTCGTCGCCGAAGGTGCGCGGCTCGGACGAGCGCCCGAACGGCCGCTCCCCCTCGGCGTGCCGCACGGGCCGCCGCTCGCCGTCGAACTCCCGCCGCGGCCGGCGGTCACCGTCGAAGTCCCGGGCAGGACGACGCTCGCCGTCGAACTCCCGGCGCGGGCGAGCCTCGCCGTCGAAGTCCCGGCGGGCACGACCCTCGCCGTCGAAGTCCCGCCTGGGGCGGCGGTCGGCGTCGAAGGCGCGGTACGGGCGGCGCTCGCCGTCGAACTCACCCTGGCCGCGGCGCTCGTCGCCGGAGCCGAAGGCGCGGTCGCCCTCCTCGTGACGCCGGGGGCGACGGTCGCCGTCGAAGGAGCGGCGCGGGCGGCGGGAGCCGCGGCGTTCGGCGGGGCCGCCGTCGCGGCGCGGGCGCAGCGGCTTGCGGACGTCCGGCTCCCAGACCGGGATGGCCTCGCCGCTCGGCGTGCGGGCGCCGGTCACCTCGGCCACGCGGGGGTGGCCGGGCGTGGCCTTGAGGCGGAACGGGTGGATCCCGGCACGCCGGGTGAGCGCGTCGGTGGAGCGGCGCTCGCTGGGCAGCACCAGCGTGACCACGGTGCCCTTCTCGCCGGCGCGGGCCGTGCGGCCGCCCCGGTGCAGGTAGCTCTTGTGGTCCTGCGGCGGGTCGACGTGCAGCACCAGGCTGATGTTGTCGACGTGGATGCCGCGCGCCGCGACGTCGGTGCAGACGAGCACGCTGATGGCGCCCTCGCGGAACTCGGCGAGGATGCGGGTGCGCTGGTTCTGGCGCTTGCCGCCGTGCAGGCCGCCCGCCTTGACGCCGACCCTGGCGAGCTGCTTGCAGAGCCGGTCGACGCCGTGCTGGGTGCGCACGAAGATGATCGTACGGCCCTCGCGGTTGGCGATCTCGGCGACGACGTCGAACTTCTCGTCGCGCGTCACCTGCATCACGTGGTGCTCCATGGTGTCGACCGGCGAGGTCGCGGGCGCCACGGAGTGGGTGATCGGGTTCTTGAGGAAGCGCTGCACCAGCTTGTCGACGTCGCCGTCGAGCGTGGCGGAGAACAGCAGCCGCTGCCCGTCGGACGGGGTCTGCGCGAGCAGGTCGGTGACGACGGGGAAGAAGCCGAGGTCGCACATGTGGTCGGCCTCGTCCAGGACGCTGACCTCGACGTCGGCGAGCGAGCACTCGCCCTGCCGGATGAGGTCGCCCAGGCGGCCGGGGGTGGCGATGACGATGTCGACGCCGCGCCGCAGCGCCTCGATCTGCTTGCCCATGGACATGCCGCCCACGACGACCTTCATGCGCAGCCCGAGGCCGCGGCCGAGCGGCTCGAGGGCGTCGTGCACCTGGAGGGCGAGCTCGCGGGTGGGCACGAGGATCATGGCGCGGGGATGGCCGGGGGTGGGCCTGACGCCCGCGAGGCGGGCCATGGTGGGCAGGCCGAACGCGAGCGTCTTGCCGGAGCCGGTCTGGCCGCGGCCGAGCACGTCGCCGCCGGCGAGCACGTCGGGGATGGTGGCGCTCTGGATGGGGAACGGGCTGTCGATGCCCTGTCTGGCCAGCCCGCTGACGAGCGGCTTGGGCAGGCCGAGCAGCTCGAACTCGGACGGGCCGGTGGCCTCCGAGCCGGAGGCGGTCTCGTCGAGCGCGGGCATGGCAGCGTCAAGCATGGTCACGAAAGTCGTGCCTTTCCATCGAAGTGGCGCGTCACTTCTGCGAAAGGACGAGCCGGGGCGTGCGGCGCTGTGCCGCACAGGGGTCAGGGCACCCGCCATCGGGGCGGGTCAACTCACATCAGGTGAGGGGGACGCACCGGCGCCGGCCGCAGGCGGCGTAAGACGCGCAATGAGACGTCAGGTGCATCTGTTACCAACGCCGGGGATGCTATCGGAAATTCCCCGGATGGGTACGGACCTTCCGAAACCCTCCATGGCACACTGAAACGGCCGACGTCTTACGCCAGCCGTAACAGCAGCAAAGATCAGACGTTAAAGCCTAGCATACGGAGCTGCTCGCGCCCCTCGTCCGTGATCTTGTCCGGCCCCCATGGCGGCAGCCAGACCCAGTTGATCTTGACGTCGGACACCATGCCGTCGAGGGCCGAGTGCGCCTGGTCCTCGATGACGTCGGTCAGCGGGCAGGCCGCGCTGGTCAGCGTCATGTCGATGGTGGCGACCGGCCGGCCGCCGTCGGAGGGGTCGAGGTTGAGGCCGTAGACCAGGCCGAGATCGACGACGTTGATGCCGAGCTCGGGGTCCACGACGTCCTTGAGCGCCTCCATGACCTCGTCGACGGACGTCTCGCCGTCGAACCCGGTCGGAGTCTCCACAGGCTTGCTCATCGGGCACTCCTCACAACTGCATCCTTATAGGCCATCCACGAAAGCAACGCACATTTAACACGTGCGGGGAACTTGGCCACGCCCGCGAACGCGACCGCGTCGCCGAGCACCTCCTCGTCGGCCTCCACCCGGCCCCTGCCCTGCATGAGCCTGGTGAACTCGTCGACCACGGAGAGCGTCTCGTCGACCGTCGAGCCGGTGGCCAGCTCGTGCAGCACGGAGGCGGCGGCCTGGCTGATCGAGCAGCCCTGCCCGTCGTAGGAGACGTCGATGATCTCGCCGCCGTCGCCGACCTTCACCCTGAGCGTGATCTCGTCGCCGCACGTCGGGTTCACGTGGTGAACCTCGGTGTCGTACGGCTCGCGCAGCCCCCGCCCCTGCGGGTGCTTGTAGTGCTCCAGGATCAGCTCCTGGTACATCGACTCGCCGATCATGGCTATGCGAACACCTTCTGAACGTGGTGGAGACCGCGGACCAGGGCGTCGATCTCGCCCGTGGTGTTGTACAGGTAGAACGACGCCCGCGTGGTCGCCGGTATTCCGAAGCGCAGGTGCAGGGGGCGCGCGCAGTGGTGACCGACGCGTACGGCGACGCCGAACTGGTCGTCCAGGATCTGCCCGACATCGTGCGGATGTATGCCTTCGAGCGTGAACGACAGCGTGCCGCCCCGCTCCTCCAGCGAGTCGGGCCCGATGAGCCGCAGGCCGGGCACCTCGCGTAGGGCGTCGAGCGCGTAGGACGTCAGCGTGCGCTCGTGCGCCTCGACGGCCTCCATGCCGACCTCGGTGAGGTAGTCGACGGCCGCGCCGAGCCCGATGGCCTCGACGATCGGCGGCGTGCCCGCCTCGAACTTGTGCGGCACCGGCGCGTACGTCGAACGGTCCATCCAGACCGCCTCGATCATCTCGCCGCCGCCGAGGAACGGGGGCATGGCCTCGAGCAGCCCGGCCCGCCCCCACAGCACGCCGATGCCCGAGGGCCCGACCATCTTGTGGCCGGTGAAGGCCACGAAGTCGGCGCCCAGCCGGGTGACGTCCACCGGGTGGTGCGGCACGGACTGGGAGGCGTCCAGCATGATCAGCGCGCCCACCTCGTGCGCCCGGGCGGCCACCTCGGCGACCGGGTTGACGGTGCCGAGCACGTTGGACTGGTGGGCGATCGAGACGATCTTCGTCCGCTCGGTGACGACCGACGGGTCGTAGTCGAGCCGTCCGTCGTCGGTGACGCCGAACCACTTCAGCGTCGCGCCGGTGCGCTGGACGAGCAGCTGCCACGGCACGATGTTGGAGTGGTGCTCCATCTCGGAGATGACGATCTCGTCGCCGGGGCCGAGGGTGAAGCGCGGGTCGGTGTTGGCGGGGTTGCCGAAGGAGTAGGCGACCAGGTTGAGCGCCTCGGAGGCGTTCTTGGTGAACACGATCTCGTCGCGCGAGGGCGCCCCGACGAACGCGGCGACCTTGTCGCGGGCGCTCTCGTAGGCGTCGGTCGACTCCGCGCCGAGCACGTGCATGGCCCGGCCGACGTTGCTGTAGTGCAGGGCCAGGTGGTCGCGCATGGTGTCGATGACCTGGCTGGGCTTCTGTGAGGAGTTGCCCGAGTCGAGATAGACGAGCGGGCGCCCGTCGGGCAGCTCGCGGGAGAAGACCGGGAAGTCCTTCCTGATCTTCTCCACGTCAAAGCTGATCTGAGTCATGACATCGACTCCGTCGATCTCATGACTAGAGTGCTGTGCTTATTGATGCCCTCACTGCGTTCGGTCATAGAGACGCCTTCGTGTACTGCTCGTAGCCCTCGGCCTCGAGCTTCTCGGCCAGCTCGGGGCCGCCCTCCTCGACGATCCTGCCGCCCGCGAAGACGTGCACGAAGTCCGGCTTCACGTAGCGCAGGATGCGGGTGTAGTGCGTGATCAGCAGCACGCCGGTGTCGCCGGAGGCACGGAAGCGGTTGATGCCCTCCGACACCACGCGCAGCGCGTCGACGTCGAGGCCGGAGTCGGTCTCGTCGAGCACCGCGATCTTCGGCTTGAGCAGCTCCATCTGGAGGATCTCGTGGCGCTTCTTCTCGCCGCCGGAGAAGCCCTCGTTCAGGTTGCGCTGGGCGAAGGCGCCGTCGATGGACAGCGCGTCCATGCCGTTCTTGAGGTCCTTGGCGAACTCGCGCAGCTTGGGCGCCTCGCCGCGGACGGCGGTGACGGCCGAGCGCAGGAAGTTGGAGACGGAGACGCCGGGGACCTCGACCGGGTACTGCATGGCGAGGAACAGGCCCGCGCGGGCCCGCTCGTCGACCGACAGCTCCAGCAGGTCGACGCCGTCGAGCAGCACCTGGCCACCGGTGATCGTGTACTTCGGGTGACCGGCGATGGCGTAGGCGAGCGTCGACTTGCCCGAGCCGTTCGGGCCCATGATGGCGTGGGTCTTGCCCGACTGGACCGTCAGGTTGACGCCGCGCAGGATTTCCTTGTCCTCGACGGCGACGTGCAGGTCGCGGATCTCTAGGGTTGCCACTTATTACTCCTTCGAGAGCGAGACGAGGACGTCATCGCCGTCGATCTTGACTGTGTAGACGTTCACGGGCTGGGTGGCGGGCGGTCCTGTGGGCTTGCCGGAGCGCACGTCGAAGCACGAGCCGTGCAGCCAGCACTCCAGGGTGCCGTCGTAGACCTCGCCCTCGCTGAGCTTCACCTCGGCGTGGGAGCAGACGTCGTGCAGGGCGTACACCTCGTTGCCCCTGCGCACGAGCGCGACCGGCGTCTCGCCGACCTCCACCCCGATGACGCCCCCGTCGGGGATGTCCTCGAGGCTGCACACCTTCTCGAACGAACTCATCGGGCGAGCTCCGCCTCCAGCGCGCCCAGGACGCGCTCGCGGATCTCCGCTACTTCGATCTTCTCGACGAGCTGGCCGAGGAAGCCCCGGATGACCAGGCGGCGGGCCTCGTCGTAGGGGATGCCGCGGGCCTGGAGGTAGAAGATGTGCTCGTCGTCGAGCCGGCCGGAGGCGGAGGCGTGGCCCGCCCCGGCGACCTCGCCGGTGAGGATCTCCAGGTTGGGCACCGAGTCGGCGCGGGCGCCGTCGGTCAGGATGAGGTTGCGGTTGAGCTCGTACGTGTCGGTGCCCTCGGCCTCGACCCGGATGATCACGTCGCCGATCCAGACGGCGTGGGCGTCCTCGCCCTGGAGCGCGCCGCGGTAGTCGACGTTGCTCTTGCAGTTGGGCTGCGAGTGGTCGACCAGCAGGCGGTGCTCCAGGTGCTGGCCGGCGTCCACGAAGTAGACGCCCGACATGTCGGCGTCGCCGCCGGGAGCGGTGTAGGAGACGTTGGGCGACAGGCGGACGAGGTCGCCGCCGAGCGTCACCACGAAGCTGCGGAACGTCGCGTCCTTGGCGAGCTGGGCGTGGTGGTGCGAGACGTGGACCGCGTCGTCGTCCCAGTCCTGGACGCTGACGACCTTGAGCGAGGCGCCCTCGCCGACGACGAACTCGATGTTGTCGGCGTAGACGGCGCTGCCCTTGTGGTCGAGCACGAGCACGGCCTCGGCCAGCGGCTCCACCTTGACCACGATGTGGCCGTAGGCGGCGCCGTCGCCCGAGCCGGTGAGCGTGAGCACGGTCGGCTCGGAGGTGACGGCCTCGCGCGGCACGGTGATCACCGTGGCCTTCTCGAAGCTCGTCCACGCCTGGGCGCTGACCCGGTCGGAGGGCACGAACGACTTGCCGACGCGCGCGTCGTCACGGCCGACCGTCTCGACGGTGACCTCGGGCGCCGCCTCGACGTCCACGCGCACGTGGCCGGCGGCCTCGGCCTTGCCGTTGTGCAGGCCCTTCAGGCGCGAGAGCGGCGTGAAGCGCCACTGCTCCTCGCGCCCGGTCGGGACCTCGAAGTCGCCCAGGTCGTAGGACGCCTTCTCGTGCAGGGTCGACAGGGGCTTCTCGTTCAGGCCCATCAGCCGACGGCTCCTTCCATCTGCAGCTCGATCAGCCGGTTGAGCTCGAGCGCGTACTCCATGGGCAGCTCGCGCGCGATCGGCTCCACGAAGCCGCGCACGATCATCGCCATCGCCTCGTCCTCGTCGAGCCCGCGGCTCATGAGGTAGAACAGCTGGTCCTCGCTGACCTTGGAGACGGTGGCCTCGTGGCCCATCGACACGTCGTCCTCGCGGACGTCGACGTACGGGTAGGTGTCGGAGCGGCTGATCTGGTCGACCAGCAGGGCGTCGCACTTGACGGTGCTGGCGCTGCCGTGGGCGCCCTCCTCGATCTGCACGAGACCGCGGTAGGAGGTGCGGCCGCCGCCGCGCGCCACCGACTTGGAGATGACGCTGGAGCTGGTGTGCGGCGCCAGGTGCACCATCTTGGAGCCGGCGTCCTGGTGCTGGCCCTCGCCCGCGAACGCGACGCTCAGCGTCTCGCCCTTGGCGTGCTCGCCCATGAGGTAGACGGCCGGGTACTTCATCGTGACCTTGGAACCGATGTTGCCGTCGATCCACTCCATGGTCGCGCCCTCGTAGGCCACGGCGCGCTTGGTGACCAGGTTGTAGACGTTGTTGGACCAGTTCTGGATGGTCGTGTAACGGCAGCGGGCGTTCTTCTTCACGATGATCTCGACGACGGCGCTGTGCAGCGAGTCGCTGGAGTAGATCGGCGCGGTGCAGCCCTCGACGTAGTGGACGTAGGAGTTCTCGTCCACGATGATCAGGGTCCGCTCGAACTGGCCCATGTTCTCGGTGTTGATCCGGAAGTACGCCTGCAGCGGGATCTCGACCTCGACGTTCGGGGGCACGTAGATGAACGAGCCACCGGACCACACGGCGGAGTTGAGGGCGGCGAACTTGTTGTCGCCCACGGGGATGACCGACCCGAAGTACTCCTTGAAGATCTCCGGGTGCTCCTTCAGGCCCGTGTCGGTGTCGAGGAAGATGACGCCCTTCTCCTCGAGGTCCTCACGGATCTTGTGGTAGACGACCTCGGACTCGTACTGGGCGGCGACACCGGCGATGAGGCGCTGCTTCTCCGCCTCGGGGATGCCGAGCTTGTCGTAGGTGTTCTTGATGTCGGGGGGCAGCTCGTCCCAGGAGGCGGCCTGCTTCTCGGTCGAGCGCACGAAGTACTTGATGTTGTCGAAGTCGATGCCGGTGAGGTCGGAGCCCCAGGTGGGCAGCGGCTTCTTGCCGAACAGGCGGAGGCCCTTCAGGCGAAGGTCGAGCATCCACTCCGGCTCGTTCTTGAGACGGGAGATGTCGCGGACGACCTCCTCGGACAGGCCGCGCTTGGCCGCAGCGCCCGCGGCATCCGGGTCGGCCCAGCCGAACTTGTAATTCCCGAGGCCTTCCAGCTCCGGGCGGTCGGTGACAGTCACCTTCCGGTCTCCTTGCTTTGGTCTCTATGTGCGGATTCACCCAGCGACTGCGGGCTCACATGTGTCGTGCAGACCCCGTCGCCGTGGGCGATCGTGGCCAGGCGCTGCACCGGTGTGCCGAGCAGCTGCGCGAACGCCTCCGTCTCGGCCTCGCAGAGCTGCGGGAACTCCGCAGCCGCGTGTGCCACCGGGCAGTGGTGCTGGCAGAGCTGGTCGCCGCCCGACTTGGCCTTGCTGGCCGAGGCCGCGTACCCCTCCGCCGACAGCGCCTGCGCCAGCACCTGAACGCGCTGGTCCGCCGGCACCGTCCGCATGACCGGCTCCAGCCGCCTCAGCAGGCCCGAGACCTGTGATCGCGCGAAGTCGGTCACCGCTTCCTGCCCCATGCGCTCGGCCAGGAAGCGCAGCGCGCTCCCGGCCAGGTCGTCATAGGCGTGCTCGAAAGCACTGCGCCCCGCGTCGGTGATGGCGAACAGCTTGGCCGGCCGCCCGCGCCCGCGCTGACCGCGCGGTCTGCCCACCCGGGGCTCGATCATCCCGTCCGCCAGCAGCGCGTCGAGGTGACGGCGCACGGCCGCGGGCGTGAGCCCGAGCCGCTCGCCCAGAGCGGCGGCCGCGACGGGACCGTGCTCCAGGATCAGCCTGGCCACGCGGGCGCGTGTGCTGCGCTCGCTCCCCGGCTCGATCCCTGGCACGTTTTTCACAACATCAGTGTGCCGTAATTCCTTCCCGGTTCACAAACGGATCTGAGCAGCCCGGGGATGGAATTTCTCACGCAGGGTAGCCTTACCTAACTCTTGCGGAGGAAGGTGAACGTGAGGCCGGAGCAGAGGATGAGCCCGAGCATCACGCAGGCCATGGGCAGGGCGCTGCCGGCGCCCGCCAGGCCGACCAGCGGGGCCGCCGCCGCGCCCATGGCGAACTGCATCACGCCGAGCAGGGCCGAGGCGCTGCCCGCCACCCGCGCGGGCTGCGAGGCCAGGGCGAGCGCTCCGGTGCCGGGCATGACCAGGCCCTGGCCGAGCATGATGACGAACAGCCCGCCCACGATGCCCCACAGGCCCAGCCCGGTCAGCGCGGCGGTCAGCAGCAGCCCGGCCCCGGTCAGGGCGGTGGCGAGCCCGACCAGGACCAGCGTCACCGGCGGCACGCGGCCCGACAGCCGGCCGCCGAGCTGGGCCATGCCGGTCAGGCCGAGGGCGTTGAGCCCGAAGATGAGGGAGTACTGCTGGGGCGAGGCGCCGTACACCTCCTGGAGCACGAACGGCGAGCCGGAGATGTAGCCGAACATCGCCGCGAAGGCCAGGCCCGCGGTGAGCGCGCAGCCCATGAAGGCGCGGTCGCGCAGCAGGCGCCCGAACGTGGCGGCGGTGTGCCTGAGCCCGCCGCCCTCGCGCGCGTGGGCGGGCAGCGTCTCGCGCACGCCCGGCAGCACCGTCACCAGCAGCACCAGCCCGGCGAGGCTGAGCGCCACGAACACGCCGCGCCAGGAGGTGACCGACAGCAGCTGCGCCCCCGCGATGGGGGCGAGGATCGGGGCCAGGCCGCTGACCAGCATGAGCGTGGCGAAGATGCGGGCGATGGCGGCGCCGTCGTACAGGTCGCGGACGATCGCCCGCACGATGACCAGCGCGGTGCCGCCCAGCACGCCCTGCAGCAGGCGGAAGGCGATGAGCATGGGGACGGAGGGCGCGAACGCGCACAGCAGCGAGGCCACCGTGAACCCGGCCACGCCGACGACGAGCGGCACCCGCCTGCCGCGCACGTCGCTCACCGGCCCGGCGATGACCTGCCCGACGGACACGCCGATGAGGCAGGCGGTGAGCGTGAGCTGGACCTGCGCGGGGGCGCTGAGCATCTCGGAGGTGATGGCGGGCAGGGCCGGGAGGTACATGTCGATGGACAGCGGGCCGATCGCCGACAGGGCGCCGAGGATCAGCAGGAGCAGTCCGCGGCGGCCCTTCCTGTCTCCGACGGCGACGGTGGGCGTGGCTTCTGCCACGGACATGACGCGGATCCCCTCTGCTCGCAGGCCTGATGGCCCACGGGGGCCGAAAGAATCAAACCAGCATCCGGTCCTCCGGATTCCCGGTTATCAGATATTTCTTCCCTTTCACCCGAAGTCACCGGACTCCGCCGACAGCGGAGCGGCGCGGGTCAAGATCTGTCCAAATCAGGGCATGCCGGGCGGAAGGCCTTGCCAGCGCACCCGCCCGCGGCCCGGACCGCGTGGTGGAGTCCCTAAACTCGTGGCCATGGAATCCCCAGCCGTCGAGATCGTCGACCTGGTCAAACGCTACGGCGGCAGGACGGCCGTGGACGGCCTCACGCTGAGCGCCGGGCGGGGCGCGGTGACGGCCGTGCTCGGCCCCAACGGCGCCGGCAAGACGTCCACGGTCGAGATCTGCGAGGGGTTCCGCAAGGCCGACGCCGGCACGGTCCGCGTGCTCGGGCTCGCGCCCACGCTGCCGGAGCTGCGGCCCCGGGTGGGCGTCATGCTGCAGTCGGGCGGCGTGCCCCCGGCGATGCGCTGCGCCGAGTGGCTGCGGCTGGTCTCGCGCTTCTACGCGCACCCGCTCGACTCCGGAGCCTTGCTGGCCCGGCTGGGGCTGGCCGACCACGTACGCACCCCCTACCGCCGCCTGTCGGGCGGGCAGCAGCAGCGCCTGTCGCTGGCCGCGGCCGTCGTCGGGCGGCCCGAGCTGGTCTTCCTCGACGAGCCGACGGCGGGCCTCGACCCGCAGGCCCGGCACGCCTGCTGGGACCTGGTGGGCGAGCTGCGCGGGTCGGGCGTGTCGGTGGTGCTGACCACGCACCACATGGACGAGGCCGAACGCCTGGCCGACCACGTCGTGATCATCGACAGGGGCCGGGTGGTGGCCGAGGGCAGCCCGGCCTCGCTCACGGGGGCCGAGCGGCAGCTGCGCTTCCGCGCCCGGCCGGGGCTGGCGCTGGAGGAGCTGCTCAACGCGCTCCCGGCGGGCAGCGCGGCCAAGGAGTCGCCCGCCGGCCACTACATCATCGAGGGCCAGGTCGGCCCCGAGCTGCTGGCCACGGTGACGGCCTGGTGCGCGGCGGAGGGCGTCACGGCCGACGACCTGCGCATCGAGCGCCGCACGCTGGAAGACGTCTTCCTCGAGCTGACGGGCAGGGAGCTGCGATGACCGCCCTCGACTTCACTCCCGCGCCCGGCGCGGCGCCGTTCCCCCGCATGGTCCTGGCCCAGGCGGGGGCGGAGATCAGGGCGATGCTGCGCAACGGCGAGCAGCTGCTGCTCACCATGATCATCCCGGTGCTGCTGCTGGCGGGCTTCTCGCTGGCGCCGCTGGTCGACGTCGGCGGCGGCACGCGGGTCGACTTCCTGGTGCCCGGCGTGCTGGCGCTGGCGGTCATGTCCACGGCCTTCACCGGGCAGGCCATCGCGACCGGCTTCGAGCGCCGCTACGGCGTGCTGAAGCGGCTGGGCGCCACCCCGCTGTCCAGGGCGGGGCTGATGCTGGCCAAGACGTCCGCCGTGGTGGCCGTGGAGATCATCCAGGCCGCGGTGATCGTGGCCGTCGGGCTGGCGCTGGGGTGGCGGCCGCACGGGTCGTTCCTGAGCGCGGCGCTGCTGATCGTGCTCGGCACGGCGGCCTTCAGCGGGCTGGGGCTGCTCATGGCGGGCACGCTGCGCGCCGAGGCCACGCTGGCCGGGGCCAACCTCGTCTACCTCGTGCTGCTGGGCGCCGGCGGGGTGGTCTTCCCGCTGTCGAAGTTCCCCCAGGGCGTGCGGCCGGTCCTCGACGCGCTGCCCATCTCCGCGCTGACGAGCGGCCTGCGCGCCGTGCTCGCGCACGGCGCCGCCCTGCCGCTCGGCCCGCTGGCCGTGCTCGCGGCGTGGGCTGCGCTGTCGCTGGGGCTCGTCTCGCGCACGTTCCGCTGGGAGTGACCGCCCGTCCAGATCATGAGGCCGTCCGAGCCGAGGCCGTGGCCGGGGTCATTCGGGCCGAGGCCGTGGCCGGGGTCGTGGCCGAGGTCGAGCCGGGGTCATTCGGGCTGGGGCTGGGGGCGCTCCAGCAGGCCGTAGCGGCGCCTGGTGAGGGCGGCCACCGCGGTGAGCGGGATCGCGGCGGCGGACGCCAGCCCGAACAGCAGCGCGTATCGCCCGTGCTCGGCCAGCGGCCCGGCCACCCAGGAGGCGACCGCGCTGCCCACGAACAACGCGCAGGCGAAGAACGCGATGGCGGTCCCCCTGGCCTCCGGCACCACCGAGGTGGCCCACGTCTGCAGCGAGGAGTGCAGGAACGACCAGCCGCCCCCGAGCAGCAGCGCCGTGACGGCGACGGTGACCATCCCGACGTGCAGGGAGACGAGCAGGAACCCGGCGGCCAGCTGCGCGCCGCCCACCGTCATCAGCGCGGGAGCGGGCCAGCGCCCCGCCAGCCGCTTGACGAGCTTGGCGAACGACCACAGGCCCAGCCCGTACGCGGTGATGGCGAGCCCCGCGACGGCCGCGGCGTATCCGGCGTGCTCCAGCGCGGTGGCGAGGAACGGCATGGCGCCGAGCATGATCGCGCCCTCCACGAACGCCAGCCCGAACACCAGCAGCGCCCACCCGTGCCCGAGCACCGCGCCCAGGTAGCGGGCCGCGCCGAGCCCGGCGCCCTCCACGCGGGCGCGCGGCGGCTCGGGCAGCGAGCCCAGCGTGAGCGCGCAGACCAGGGCGCACACGGCCGGCACGGTGAAGGCCACCCGCCAGTCCACCAGCCCGGCGACGACCCCGCCCAGCCCGGTGGCCAGGGCGGTGCCGAGCGCGGCGGCGGCCATCAGGTCGGTCAGCGCGCGCTGGCGCACCGCCGGCCGGACCGTGTCGCCCACGTACGTCAGCCCGGTGGGGATCACCGCGCCGAAGCAGGCGCCCGTCACAACCCTGGCCACCACCAGCGCCCCGATCACGGGCATGAGGGCCGAGGCCACCCCGGCCAGCGCCGCGCCGAACAGCGCCACGCGCATCACCCGTACCCGGCCGAACCGGTCGGACAGCAGCCCCCACAGCGGCTGCGTCAGGCCGTAGGCCAGGTAGTAGCCGCTGGCGGCGGCGACCGCGGCGGAGAGCGGGACGTCCAGGTCCACCGCGATGAGCACCAGCATGGGGCTGACGGCGAAGCGGTCGAAGCTGCTGACGAACGACGAGACGGACAGGGCCAGCGGCGGCCCGGTGAGGCTCACGGGAGAGGCAGGGGAGTTCATGCGTCCAAGATTCAGTAGACAGTAGTAACACCCTATGACGGAAATGTCGGGTGACTTGAGTACGCTCTGACCGGTCAGCCCACATCCGACCCCACATCCCAACAGGGAGTCCCGTGACCGCCTTCGCCCTCGACGATCCCCTCGATCGCGGCTCCGGCCTGCCCGGACCCGGCCGGCTGCTGCGCTCCGCCGCCGACTCGGTCCCGCCCTCCGGGCTCGTGGTGCTGGCGATCTTCTCGGTGCAGCTGGGCGCCGGCTTCGCCAAGGAGCTGTTCGCGGCGCTGCCGCCGAGCGCGGTGGTGTTCCTGCGGATCGCGGCCGGCGCGCTGATCATGGGCTCGCTCGTACGGCCCCGCCTCAAGGGACTGTCCTGGGGTGACTGGGCCGTGGGGCTCGGGTTCGGGGTGACGCTCGCCGTCATGAACCTGGCCTTCTACGAGGCCCTGTCACGGCTGCCGATGGGCATCGCCGTGGCGGTCGAGTTCCTGGGCCCGCTGGGCGTGGCCGTGGCCGCCTCCCGGCGCAGGATCGACCTGCTGTGGGTGGGCCTGGCGGGCGCGGGCGTGGCGCTGCTCGCGCCGTGGGGGCAGTCGGCCTCGGTGAGCTGGCTCGGCATCGGGTTCGCGATGGTGGCCGGGGCCTGCTGGGCGGGGTACATCCTGCTGTCGTCGGCGGCCGGGCGCCGGTTCCCCGGAACGAGCGGGCTGTCGTTCGCGATGATCGTGTCCGCCGTGGTGGTCGCGCCGGTGGGCGTCGCCTCCGGCGGGGCGGAGCTGCTGCGGCCGGAGCTGCTGCTGATCGGGCTGGGCGTGGGGCTGCTGTCGTCGGTCATCCCGTACTCGCTGGAGCTTCAGGCGCTGCGGCGGATGCCCAAGCACGTGTTCGGCATCCTGATGAGCCTGGAGCCCGCGGTGGCGGCGCTCATCGGCGTGCTGCTGCTCGGCGAGATCCTGCACGCGCAGCACTGGGCGGCGATCATCTGCATCGTGGCCGCCAGCCTCGGTTCGACCAGGAGGCGCAGACCTTAGACACGAACCCTGAGCCGGGGTGATGGGCCGCCGCGCGCCCGTGGGATGGGATCTCGGGCGCGCGGCGGAGGGCTCGGCTCTGGTGGGCGGGGTGTGCCGAGCCCATGGAAGGTCAGCGGAGTGCGGGTGTCCGCGTGACCAGGCATGCGCCATCCACCTCAGTCGGTGGTGGCCGGTCCGCTGGGGACCAGGACGGCGGGGCCGCGAGCGGACGCGTTCGGCGTCGTTCGTCCGGCCCGCAATGAGATTACCGCGATTGGCGGCCGCGCGATCCCGGAATGTCAGACTTTGATGCCAGAAAACTGGGCATCCGGCTCAGTGCTCGGCCCAGATGCCCCGTACGTGGCCGATGTGCTCTCTCATGATCTGCCCGACGGCCTCGGCCTCGCCCCTCTTCAGCGCGTCGAGCAGCGTGAGGTGCTCCCTGGCGGAGTCGCCGAGCGTGCCGCGCTCCGCGAGCTGGGACAGGCCGTAGAGCCTGGCCCTGTTGCGCAGGTCGCGCACCACCTGGACCAGGTGGACGTTGCCCGCCAGGGACAGCAGCTCGACGTGGAAGCGCAGGTCGGCGTCCACGTACGCGAGCAGGTCGCCGCGCTCCGCGGCCGAGACGATCTCCTCGGCGACGGGCCTGAGCCGCTCGAACTCCTCGGCCCGCTCCTCGCCGGCCAGCCTGGCCACCATGGGCACCTCGATGAGCTGGCGGATCTCGGTGAGCTCGTCGAGGTCGCGGTCGGACAGCTCGGTCACCCTGAAGCCCTTGTTGCGCACCGCCTCGACCAGGCCCTCCTTGGCGAGGTCGAGCATGGCCTCGCGGACCGGCGTGGCGGAGACGCCGAACTGGGCGGCCAGCACCGGCGCGGAGTAGACCACGCCCGGCCGCATCTCGCCGGTGATCAGCGCCGCGCGGAGCGCCTGCGCGACCTGCTCGCGCAGGCTCTGCCGCTCTCCCACCATCGGCAGGTCGAGCCGCTCGTCGGTGGCCATCGGGCCCATCCCTTCCTAAGTCCACGCCTCGTAAGCGGCGGCCGCGACCACGAGGTCCTCCCACGCCATGCCCGTGCTCTTGAACACGCGCGGCCCCGTGCCGATGACGACCTCGCCCGCCACGAGCTCGGCGAGGTTACCGGCGAGATGGCCGGCGGCGATCGTACCGCCGCGGATCGGGATGAGCACATCCCCCGCCTCCTCCAGGGCGGCGGCCCTGGCCTCGACGACCACGGTGGCGCGGGCGACGAGGTCGCCGTCGAGCTCGCGGGCGCCGGGCTCGTGCGACCCGACCGCGACGACGGTGACGCCGTCGGGGGCGAGCTTACCGGGGAACAGCGGCTCCCTCGCCGTCGTGCAGCAGGCGACGATGTCCGCCTCCCCCAGCGCCCGACCGACCGCCTCCCGGGAGGCGGGGTCGTGGGTCAGGGCGCGGGCGGTCAGGCCGAGCGCGCGGCAGCGCTCGGCGAGCGCCCTCGCCCGGCCCGCGTCGCGCCCGACCACCGTGACGTCCGTGACCGGCCGCACCACCCGCATCGCCGGCACGTGCCCCCACGCCTGCGGCCCGCTGCCGAACACCACCAGCCGCCGGGCGTGCTCGCCGGCCAGGTGGCGCACGGCGAGGGCCGAGACGGCGGGGGTGCGCAGCGAGGTGAGCGCGATCCCGTCCATGGCGGCGAGCGGTGTCAGGGTCTCGCCGTCGAACAGCAGGTACGTGCCCTGGACCCGGGGCAGCCCGCGCTCGGGGTTGCCGGGCGCGACCGTGGCGGCCTTCACCCCGGCGTACCGCCCGTAGGAGGCCGGCATGAGCAGGAGCTGGCCGCCCGGCACGGGCACGACCGGCCGCTGCGGCGTGGCCTCGGGGTCGAGCCCGGCCAGCAGCGCGTCCTCCAGCGCCCGGGTGGCGCGCCCCATGGGGACCAGCCGCTCCAGCGTGGCGGCGTCGAGGTACGGCAGGCCGGTCATCGCAGCGTGAACCCCGTTCCCAGGGGATCGCCCGGGTCGAGCTCGAAGGCGTGCCGCCCGGTCCGGTACGCCATGCCCTCGATCTCCGGCACCACCCACCCGTCGCGCGCCTCGGCCACCCGCGCCAGGAACGTGCTGCCGACCACGCTGTCGTGGACCAGCGGTGCGCGCAGCCCGGTGTCGTGCAGCAGCGCCAGCCGGGCCGCGGTGCCCGACCCGCAGGGCGAGCGGTCCACCTCCCCGTCGGCGAACACCGTCACGTTCCGCTGGTGCGCCGCCCTGCCCAGGCCGGGCAGGTCCACGTCGGGCAGCTCGTCGTAGAAGATCACGCCGTAGACGCCGGACAGCCGCTCGTCGGACGGGTGCCGGGCCGCCGGGTGGCCCGCCAGGTCCGCCTTGACGCGGCGGGCGTGGCCGATGAGCTCCGTCAGGTGCGCGGGCTCCACGGACAGGCCCAGCGCCGCCGCCGGGACCGACGCGTAGATCGCGCCGCCGTACGAGATGTCGACCTTCATGCCGCCGGCCGCCACGCCGCGCGCCATCACGTACGACGGCACGCTGACGAACGTCACCCCGCGCACCCGCCCGCCCGAGCAGCGCACCCGGGCCGTGACGCGCCCCGACGGCACGTCGACGACCACGTCCGTCTCGCCGTCGGGATCGGCCGCGACCAGGCCCTCGTGGACGGCGTACGCGCCCAGCGCGATCGTGCCGTGCCCGCAGGCCGTGCTGAAGCCGTCCTTGTGCCAGAACAGCGCCCCGAGCAGGGCTCCGGCGTCGTCGGGCGGGACGAGGAAACAGCCGTACATGTCGGCGTGCCCGCGCGGCTCGTGGCACAGCAGCCGCCGCACGCCGTCGAACTCGGGCTCGGCCATGGCGGTGGCCCGCCGCGAGAGCACGTCGGCGCCGGGGATCTCCCGCACGCCGCCGGTCACGATCCGGAACGGCTCGCCACCGGTGTGATAGTCGACCGTCGTGATCGCGGGACTCGCCTGGCTCACGCGCCCCGCCCCCTCACAGCTCGAACCCGGCCGGGAACGGGTCGCGAGGGTCGAGGAAGTACTGGGCGGTGCCGGTGATCCAGGCGCGGCCGGTGATGGACGGGAGCACGGCCGGGGCGCCGCCCACGGTCGTCTCCTCCAGCAGCCGGCCGACGAACCTGGTGCCGATGAACGACTCGTTCACGAAGTCCCGGCCGAGCGGCAGCTCGCCGCGGGCGTACAGCTGCGCCATGCGGGCGCTGGTGCCGGTGCCGCACGGCGAGCGGTCGAACCAGCCGGGGAAGATGGCCATGGCGTGCCGCGAGTGGTGGGCGTCGGAGCCGGGCGCGGCGAAGTAGACGTGGTGGCAGCCGCGGATGCGGTCGTCCTCGCGGTGCACGGGCTCGTCGGCGGCGTTGATCGCCTCCATGGTGGCCAGGCCGGCGGCGATGATCTCGTTCTTGGCCTTGCGGTCGAAGGGCAGGCCGTAGGAGTCGAGGTCGACGACGGCGTAGAAGTTGCCGCCGTACGCCAGGTCGTACGGGATCTCCCCGAACCCGGGCACGCGCACGACGGCGTCCAGCCGGTCGCTGTAGGACGGAACGTTCCGGAGCGTGACCGACATCGCCTGCCCGTCCTCGACGGCCACGTCCACCTCGACGAGCCCGGCCGGGACCTCCAGGCGCACGGTGGTGACCGGCTCGGTCACCTCCACCATGCCGGTCTCGACGAGCACGGTGGCCACGCCGATGGTGCCGTGCCCGCACATCGGCAGCAGCCCGGACACCTCGATGAACAGCACGCCGTAGTCGGCGTCCGGCCTGGTGGGCGGCTGGAGGATGGCGCCGCTCATGGCCGCGTGGCCGCGCGGCTCGGTCATCAGCAGGGTGCGGACGTGGTCGAGGTGGTCGCGGAAGTAGACCCGCCGCTCCGCCATGCTCGCGCCGGGGATCACGCCGATCCCGCCGGTGATGACGCGGGTGGGCATCCCCTCCGTGTGGGAGTCGACGGCGTGGAAGACCCGCTTCGTCCTCATCGCAGCCCTTCTGCCAGTGCCTTCTCGGTCGCCGATCGCACGATAGCGGCCTGCTCGTCCGTCAGCGACTGCCTCGGCTGCCTGCACGGCCCGCCGTGGCGGCCCGCCAGGTCCATGGACAGCTTGATGGCCTGGACGAACTCCGTCTTGGAGTCCCAGCGCAGCAGCGGATGCAGGGTCCGGTAGAGGGGCAGCGCGGTGCCGAGGTCGCGGGCGACCGCCGCGCGGTAGAGGGCGACGGTGGAGGCGGGCAGCGCGTTGGGGTAGCCGGCGATCCAGCCGACCGCCCCGGCGATGGCGAGCTCCAGCAGCACGTCGTCGGAGCCGATCAGCAGGTCCAGCTCGGGGGCCAGCTCGGCCAGCTCGTACGCCCGCCGCACGTCGCCGCTGAACTCCTTGATCGCCACGATCAGCCCCTCCTCGTGCAGCCTGGCCAGCAGCGCGGGGGTGAGGTCGACCTTGGTGTCGTAGGGGTTGTTGTAGGCCACGACCGGCACGCCCGCCCCGGCGACCTCGCGGTAGTGGGCGACGACGGCCCGCTCGTCGGCGCGGTAGGCGTTCGGGGGCAGCAGGAGCACCGAGCCGCAGCCGGCCTCGCCCGCCCGCTCGGCCCAGCGGCGGGACTCGGCGGAGCCGTACGCGCCGACCCCGGCCATCACGTTGCGCCCGCCGACGGCCTCCACCGCGGTCTCCACCACCTTGGCGCGCTCCTCGTCGGTGAGCGTCTGGTACTCGCCCAGCGACCCGTTCGCGACCACGCCGTCGCAGCCGTTCTCCACCAGCCAGCGGCAGTGCTCGGCGTAGGCGTCGTAGTCGACGGACAGGTCGTCGCGCAGGGGCAGCGCCGTGGCGACCATGACGCCGTGCCAGGCCTTGCTGCGGTTCTCCATCGGGAAGTCCTCCATGTCTGGGGTCACGTGAGCGGTGGGGTCGTGGGGTCGTCGTCGGTGAGCTCGGCCAGGGCGCCGAGGGTGACGGGCTGGGCGATGGGGCGGCGGGGCGGCTGCGGCGGCTCCCCGGCCAGGCAGGAGACGGCGTAGCCGCAGATGCGGCCCTGGCACCAGCCCATGCCGGGCCTGGCCAGCAGCTTGATCGAGCGCGCGTCGGTGGCGCCGAGGTCGCGCGCCTCCCGGACGCGGGCCAGCGGCACCTCCTCGCACCGGCACACCAGGGTGTCGTCGCGCAGCCAGCCCTGCCAGCCGGGCCGGACGGGGTAGGCGTGCTGCAACGCCTCCCCGAACGCGCGCCACCGCTCGCGCCGCCGCGCCAGCACCCCGGCCACCTCGCCATCGCGCCCCTCACGGTCGCGCCCTTCGGCGTCGCGGCTTTCGTCGGTGCGGCTTTCGTCGGTGCGGCTTTCGTCGGTGCGGCCTTCAAGGGCACGGCTTTCAGGGGCGCGGCTTCCGGCGGCGCGGCTTTCGGCGGCGATGGTGAGGCCCGCGATGCGCCCCTCGACCTCCGACAGCCGCCAGCCGCCCACGCCGGTGGGCTCGCCCGCGGCCCAGACCCCCGGGACGCTGGTGCGCTGGCCGGCGTCGACCGCGAGCACGGGGCTGCCGTCCACGTCCTGCCGCGTCCGGCAGCCGAGCTGCACGCCGAGCTCGATCTGCGGCACGAACCCGTACCCGACGGCCACCGTGTCGCATTCGACGACGCGGGTGGCCAGAACGTTCCATTCCTTGTCGAGGCGGGCCACGGTGACGGCCTCCACCTCGCGCTCCCCGTGCGCCGCCACGACCGCCTGGCGGGTCCGGTACGGGACCCGGTGGCGGGCCAGCGCGGCGGCGTACCCGGCGGCCTCCCCGGCCTTGCCGAGGGCCAGCAGCGGGTGCCTGGCCAGGCCGAGCCCGCCGTTCGCCTCGAACACCCCGAGCACCCGCGCGCCCGCCCCGGCCAGCCCGGAGGCCACGGGCAGCAGGAACGGCCCGGTGCCGCCGACCACGATCCGCCGGCCCGCCAGGACGCCGTCGCCCTTGAGCAGCGCCTGCGCGCCGCCGGCGGTGAGCACGCCGGGCAGGTCCCAGCCGGGGAACGGCAGCGGCCGGTCGTACGCGCCGGTCGCGATCAGCACGCGCCGCGCCGCCAGCGGGACCGCGGTCCTGTCGGGGGCCGTGGCGTGCACGGTCAGGCCGCCGCCCGGCTCGCGCGTGACGTTCCACACCTGGTGCCGCAGCCGGACGTCGGCGCGGCGGTCGAGGGCGCGGGCCTGGCGCAGGAAGCGGCCGAGCCCGGGCGCGGGGCGCGGGTCGGCGGAGTGGCGGAAGTACTGGCCGCCGAGGCGTACGGAGGCGTCCACGAGCGCCACCCGCAGCCCGGCCTGGGCCGCGGTCAGCGCGCCCGCCACCCCGGCGGGCCCGCCCCCGATCACCACCAGGTCGTACGTCACGCCGCCTCCAGGGCCGCCCGTCCTGCCTGTCACGTCTGTCACGCCGTCGTCACCTCGTCGCCGGGCGCGGCCTCGGCGAGGCAGGCGCGTTCGGGCGTGCGCCCGTTGACGGAGACCAGGCAGTCGAAGCAGACGCCGATGCCGCAGAACAGCCCGCGCGGCCGACCGCCGAAGCGGGTGCTGCGCCACGAGCGCACCCCGGCGGCGTGCAGGGCCGCCCCGATGCTCTGCCCGGGCGTCACCGGGACGGGCCGCCCGTCGATCGTGATGTGGAACGTCAAGAGGACTCCTCCGGGAAGCGGTCCGGCCGGAAGGGCCGCAGGTCCAGGTCCGGCGGGGTGCCGGTGAGCACCTGCGCGAGCAGGTGGCCGGTGGCCGGGGCGAGCCCGATGCCCGCGCCCTCGTGCCCGCACGCGTGGTACAGCCCGGGGGCGCGCGGATCGGCGCCGATGACGGGCAGGTGGTCGGGGCAGTACGGCCGGAACCCGCAGTACGACCTGATGGCCCGCACGTCGCGCAGCGCGGGGAACAGCGCCACCGCCTGCGCGGCCAGCCGGGCCAGCACCGGCACCGACGTGGTGCGGTCGAAGCCGACCCGCTCCCTGCTCGCCCCGATGAGCACGGTCCCCGCCTGGGTGCCCTCCACGACGGCGGAGGTCTCCAGCCCGGCGGAGTCGCTGGCCACGTTGGTGACGTAGGCGGCGGTGTAGACCTTGTGCCTGATCAGCGGCCTCCTCAGCGGCTCCGTGACCAGGATGAACCCCCGCCTGGGCAGGACCGGCAGCGCCACCCCCGCCAGCGCGGCCACCTCGCCGCCCCAGGTGCCGGCCGCGTTGATGACCGCGTCGCCGAGCACGTCGCCGCGGGAGGTGCGCACGCCCGTCACCCGGTCGCCGTCGCGGACGAACCCGGTCACCGCCGCCCCGAGGCGGAGGTGGAGCGTGCCCCGGCCGAAGCTCTCCGCGCCGTGCCGCAGCAGCCGCGCGGCGGCCAGCATGGGCTGCACCTGCGCGTCCTGCGGGTAGAACACCCCGCCGGCCAGGTCGTCCGCCAGCTCCGGCTCGTAGTCGCGCAGCTCGGCGGCGGGCACCACGGCGTGCTCGACGTCCTGCTTGGCGGCCAGCTCGGCAAGCTGCCGCTGGATTTCCGGCGTCTCGGCGACGACCAGGCCGCCCTTCGCCTCGAACTCGAACCCGCCGTCCGCGCCGCCGTGCCCCGGCACGTCGCGCTGCCCGGAAGCACCGGCGTGCCCGTGGGCGCCGGTCCCCCCGTGGGCGCCGGCCAGCTCGCGCCACAGCCGGTTCGACAGCACGGCGAGGTCCAGCTCAGGGCCCGGCTCCTTGTCGGACACCAGGATGTTGCCCTCGCCCGAGCCCGTCGTGCCGCCCGCGACGGAGCCGCGGTCGACCACGGTCACGTCCAGGCCGGCCCTCGCGGCGTAGTAGGCGCAGGCGGCGCCCACGACTCCGGCGCCGACCACGATGACGTCGGACATCCTCACCTCCCATCAGTAATATGTCACATACTCTTCCCTTTGAGAAGCCCCCCGCGGGCGCTCCTCCCGGGCGGAGAAGGCGGGGTGACCGGTGGCGGGACCGGCCACATCGGCCCGTACCATCGATGACGTGAAGCTACCCACGGACCACCCCAACCCTCTCGTGCGCAGCCTGTTCTCCTTCTGGGCTCCCACAGCGGAGTCCATGCGGGGCTGGGCACTGGCGTCCGTGGTGGTCAACGCCGGCATCGCCGTAACCGGCGCGGGGGTGCGGGTCACCGGGTCCGGGCTCGGCTGCCCGACCTGGCCGAAGTGCACGCCCGACAGCTTCATCCCGGTCGCGCACCCCGAGCTCTCGATGCTCACCATGCTGGTCGAGTTCGGCAACAGGCTGCTGACGTTCCTGGTGCTGGCGGTGGGGCTGGCGTGCGTGGTGGCGGCGTGGCGGCTGGCGCCGCGCAGGCGGTCGCTCATGCGGCTGGCGTTGCTGCAGCCGGTCGGCATCGTGGCCCAGGCGCTGTGGGGCGGGCTGGTGGTGAACACCATGCTCAACCCGTTCACGGTGGGCATGCACTACCTCCTCTCCGTCGGCCTGATCGCGGCCTGCTGGATGCTGTACGCCCGCGCGGGCGAGGGCGACGGCCCGGCCAGGCGGGTGACCCACCGTGACATCCGCAGGCTCGGCTACGTGCTGCTGGCCGCCGTGTTCGCGCTGCTGGTGGTCGGCGTCGCGGTGAGCGGCACGGGCCCGCACTCGGGTGACGAGATGGCCTCCCGCTTCGACCTGGACATCGAGGCCGTGGCCAGGCTGCACGCCGACGTGGTCTACATCGTGGTGGGGCTGACGTTCGCACTGCTGTTCGCGCTGCACATCAGCCGCTCGGAGCGGCCCGCCAGGCGGGCGGCGCTGGTGCTGTTCGCGGTGGAGCTGGGCCAGGGCGTGATCGGCTACACCCAGTACTTCCTGGCCGTGCCGGCGGCGCTGGTGCTCCTGCACGTGCTCGGCTCGACGCTGGTCTGGATCGCCGCGCTCAGGGTGGCCACCTCGCTGCGCACCCGCACGCCGCTGAGCACCGCCCCCTCCCCCACCGAAGAGCCCGCCACCGTCTGAGCGGTTCAGCCCCGATATGGGGTGATAGGTCCGCCACTCCCCCACCCGCCCGAGGGTGCGATTTGCCGAGAAATGTCCGCCCCGCTCGGAGGCTCAGCCAGGCGGCGAGAAGGGCCGGGCCTGCGCCGCCACCACCGGGAAGTCGGCCCGCGCGGTGCTCATGCACTCCAGCAGCGCCCGCTGCTCCTCGTGGAAGGTCTGGTCGTCGACCATGCGGCGGGCGGCGCGCTCGTGCAGCAGGCCCAGCTCGGTGGCGGCCAGCTGGTAGTCGCGCATGGCGCGCAGCCCGCGCTTGCCGCCGTGGAGCCTCGCCCACTGCCGGGCCTGCCGCCTCCTGGGGAACGCCGAGAGCATGAAGACGTCGGCCTCGGTGACCAGCTTGGTCGGCTCGTACGGCGGCAGATAGCGCTGGATGAGGGCCACGATGCGCCGCCGGTCTCTGAACACCACCCCGATGAGCACGATCAGCACGACCAGCAGCGCCAGGTAGGCCACCACGAGCCCGGGGAAGCCGCCGTAGGAGGCCAGGCCGTTCCACAGGCCGTGCAGGATCATCGCGCCCGTCCAGCCGGCCAGGATGTAGAAGACCCGCTCGGGGCCGTCACGCTGGGCCGCGTAGGCGACCGCGATGCCGATCATGGAGCTGAACAGCGGGTGGGCGAACGGCGACAGGATGCCGCGCAGCACCACGGTGACCGCCAGCCCCTTGACCCCGGACGTGGACAGCGCGGCGATGTAGTAGCTGACGTTCTCGCTCATGGCGAAGCCCAGCCCGACCATGCTGGCGTAGATGATGCCGTCGGTGGGGCCGTCGAGCTCGGCCCTGCGGAACCTCAGCAGCCCGAGCAGCACCAGCCCCTTCATCGTCTCCTCCACCACCGGAGCACCGAACGTGGCCGCGATGTTGCGGGCGCTGGACTCCGACAGCCGGGCGGTGTCGATGATGTAGTGCAGGTTGAGCGAGTTGATCACGCCGGCGACCAGCACCGCGACGCCCGCGCCCCACGCGAAGGCGAAGATGAGGTTGCTGCGCGGCTCGGGCTCCATGCGGTCGAGCGCGAGCACCGCCGCGAGCAGCAGCGGCACCGGCGCGAGCGCCAGCCCGAGCCCGATGAAGAACTGCACCGGAGCGCGGTCGAACAGGTCGTAGGAGAACGAGACGAGAGCGCAGATGCCGGTGAGGACCAGCCCGATGATCAACGCGAACGACGGGCGGTCCTTCAACACCCAGCGTGGATCACGGGTCGCCATACGGTGACTTTAACGGATCAGAGATTGGGCCCGGCCTCACCGTACGGTCACGCCTCCGGGAGCTCAGGCCAGCAGCGGGTCGATCGCCACGGCGAGGAACAGCAGCGCCAGGTAGGCGTTGGACCAGTGGAAGAAGCGCATGGGCCGCAGATCGACGCCGCTCTTGCCGGCGTTGAGCCGGGCCAGCAGGCGGTGCACCTCCCACAGGCACATGGCGCCGAGCACGGCCGCCACGAGGGGGTAGAACAGGGTGGTGCCGGCCACCGGCCACAGCGCCAGCGAGCACAGCACGGTCGCCCACGTGTAGGCGACGGACTCGAGGATCACCCGCCGCTCGGTGGCCACCACGGGCAGCATGGGCACCTTGGCCGCCGCGTAGTCCTCCTTGTAGCGCATGGCCAGCGTCCAGGTGTGCGGCGGCGTCCAGAAGAACACCACGCCGAACAGCACGAGCGGCGCCCAGTCGACCCGGTCGGTGATGCCGGCCCAGCCGATCATCACCGGCATGCAGCCCGCGATGCCGCCCCACACGATGTTCTGGGCCGTGCGACGCTTCAGGATCATCGAGTAGACCAGCACGTAGAACAGGATCGCCCCGGTGGACAGCAGCGCGGCCAGCCCGTTGGTGGTCACCCAGAGGCCCACGGTCGACAGCGCGCCGAGCACGATGCCGAAGATCAGCGCGCCGCGCGGCGAGACCTGATGCCTGGCCAGCGGCCTGCGGCGGGTGCGGCGCATCTTCTGGTCGATGTCGCGGTCGACGTAGCAGTTGAGCGCGTTGGCGCTGCCCGCCGATAGGGTGCCGAACACCATGACCGAGATCGACGTCCACAGCGGCGGCAGACCGCCGGCCGCCAGGAACATCACCGGCAGTGTCGTGATCAGCAGCAACTCGATGATCCGCGGCTTGGTGAGCGCGATGTAGGCCTTCACGACCATGCCGATCGAGCGCGGCGCCTCCACCTGCGGAGATCGGGCCGTCGCCTGCCTGTTGGTCAGCACCGTCAAGGCGCTTCCAGCCTGTGCGGAGTCAACGCGTAACCTCTGAATAGAGCGGATCCATGGGTGGGCGCCGTAGCGGCCCTGCGGACAAACAAACTGTAGTCGCAGGGACGGCCGGTCCGGCCAATGGGGGGCTTGAGCCGACATGGACCAGTGCGAGTGGGGACGCGCGGGGGGAAGAGGAATTGATCGCCGACTCGACTCGGTTAGGGTCCCTTGTGGGCGGGATTGCCAACCGGCACAACCAATGACAACTAGATTCCGGAGATCGAGCACTTGAGCACCGAACTCGTGCCAGCCCTCGAATGGACCGACCTGGACAAGCAGGCGGTCGATGTCGTTCGAGCCCTGGCGATGGACGCAGTGGAGAAGGCGGGCTCGGGTCATCCCGGCACCGCCATGAGCCTGGCCCCCGCCGCATACTTGCTGTTCCAGCGTGTGATGCGCCACGACCCGACCGATCCCAACTGGATCGGGCGCGATCGGTTCGTGCTGTCCTGCGGCCACTCCAGCCTGACTCTCTACATCCAGCTCTACCTTTCCGGCTACGGCCTCACGCTCGACGACCTGCGGCGGCTGCGCCAGTGGGACAGCCTGACGCCGGGCCACCCCGAGCACGGCCACACGGCGGGCGTGGAGACCACGACGGGCCCGCTCGGCCAGGGCCTGGGCAACGCGGTCGGCATGGCGATGGCCGCCCGCCGCGAGCGCGGCCTGTTCGATCCCGACACCGACAACGGGTCCTCGCCGTTCGACCACACCATCTGGTGCATCGTCAGCGACGGCGACATCGAGGAGGGCATCAGCCACGAGGCCAGCGCGATCGCCGGCCACCAGAAGCTGGGCAACCTCGTCGTCCTCTATGACGACAACCACATCTCCATCGAGGACGACACCCTCATCGCCAAGTCGGAGGACGTCGTCGCCCGCTACGAGGCGTACGGCTGGCACACCCAGAGCGTCGACTGGACCGCCACCGGCGAGTACGCCGAGGACGTCCAGGCGCTCTACGACGCGCTGCAGGCGGCCAAGGCCGAGACCGACCGGCCGTCGTTCATCCGGCTGCGCACGATCATCGGCTGGCCGGCCCCGAACAAGCAGAACACCGGCAAGATCCACGGCTCGGCCCTGGGTGAGGCGGAGGTCGCCGCCACCAAGGAAGTCCTGGGCATGGACCCGGGCAAGACCTTCGACGTGCCGGCCACGGTGCTGGAGCACGCCCGCGGCATCGCCCAGCGCGGCCGCACCGAGCACGCCGAGTGGGACAAGCGCTACTCCGAATGGCGGCTCGCCAACGAGGAGCGGGCGGCCGAGTTCGACCGCATCTCCCACCATGAGCTGCCCAACGGCTGGGCCAAGGCGCTGCCGTCGTTCGAGCCGGGCGCCTCGATGGCGACCCGCAAGGCGTCCGGCGAGGTGCTGAGCGCGCTGGCGCCGGTGCTGCCCGAGCTGTGGGGCGGCTCGGCCGACCTGGCGGAGTCGAACAACACCACGATGAAGGGCGAGGTGTCCTTCATCCCCGAGGAGTACCAGACCAGGGAGTTCCCGGGTAACCGCTACGGCCGCACGCTGCACTTCGGCATCCGCGAGCACGCCATGGGCGCGATACTCAACGGCATCGCCCTGCACGGCGGCACCCGCCCGTACGGCGCGACGTTCCTGGTCTTCTCCGACTACATGCGCCCGTCCGTGCGGCTGGCCGCGCTGATGAAGCTGCCGGTCACGTACGTGTGGACGCACGACTCCATCGGCCTGGGCGAGGACGGCCCCACCCACCAGCCGATCGAGCACCTGTGGGCGCTGCGCGCGATCCCCGGACTCGACGTGGTCCGCCCGGCCGACGCCAACGAGACCGCCTACGCCTGGAAGACCGTGCTCCAGCACACCGACCGGCCCGCCGGCCTGGCGCTGACCCGGCAGAACCTGCCGGTCCTGGAGGGCACCAGCGCCGACGGCGTGGCCCGCGGCGGCTACGTCCTGCGCGAGGCGTCCGACGGCCAGCCGAAGGTCATCATCATCGCCACCGGCAGCGAGGTGGAGATCGCGGTGCAGGGCCGCGAGCTGCTGGAGGCCAAGGGCATCCCGACGCGGGTCGTGTCGATGCCGTGTGTCGAATGGTTCAAGGGGCAGGACTCCGCATATAGGCAGACGGTCCTGCCGTCGTCGATCCGGGCTCGGGTCGCGGTCGAGGCGGGGGTCGCGCTCGGCTGGCACGAGTTCGTCGGCGAGTGCGGCGAGGTGGTCGGCCTCGACCACTTCGGCGCCTCCGCCCCGTACAAGACGTTGTACGAGCTGTTCGGCCTGACGGCCGAGCGGGTCGCGGCGGCGGCACATGCGAGCCTGGCCAAGCTTGGCCAGGAAAAGGGCGAGACGACGGGAAACTGAACAAGATGAGCGAGATCCTCAACAAGCTGTCCGGTCAGGGCGTGGCCATCTGGCTCGACGACATCAGCCGTGAGCGGCTGCGCAGCGGCAACCTGGAGCAGCTGATCCGCGAGAAGAACGTCGTCGGGGTGACGTCCAACCCGACGATCTTCGCCAACGCGCTCAGCAAGGGCGACGCGTACAACGCGCAGCTGCACGACCTGGCCGTGCGCGGCGTGGAGGTCGGCGAGGCCGTGCGCGCCATCACCACCTACGACATCCGCTGGGCCGCCGACGTGCTGCGCCCGGCCTACGACTCCACCGGCGGCGTGGACGGCCGCGTGTCGCTGGAGGTCGACCCGCGCCTGGCCCGCGACAGCGACAAGACCGTGGCCGAGGCGCGGGCGCTGTGGTGGCTGGTCGACCGGCCCAACCTGTTCATCAAGATCCCGGCGACGGTCGAGGGCCTGCCCGCGATCACGCAGGCGCTCGCGGAGGGCATCAGCGTCAACGTCACGCTGATCTTCTCCCTCGAGCGCTACCGCGCGGTCATGGACGCCTGGCTCGCCGGGCTGGAGGCCGCGCAGGCCAAGGGGCTCAACCTGGCCACGATCGACTCGGTGGCCTCGTTCTTCGTCAGCCGGGTCGACACCGAGATCGACAAGCGGCTCGACAAGCTGGGCAAGCCGGAGCTGAAGGGCAAGGCGGGCGTGGCCAACGCGCGCCTGGCGTACGCGGCGTACGAGGACGTCATGAACTCCGAGCGCTGGCAGCGCCTGCGCGCGGCGGGCGCCCGGCCGCAGCGGCCGCTGTGGGCCTCCACCGGCGTGAAGAACCCCGAATACTCCGACACCCTCTACGTCGACCAGCTCGTCGCGCCCGGCACCGTCAACACGATGCCGGAGAAGACGCTCGACGCCACGGCCGACCACGCCAACATCACCGGCGACACCGTGCGCCCCTTCTACGAGCAGGCCTGGAACACCATGGCCGCGCTCAAGGAGGCCGGCATCGACTACGACGACGTGGTCCAGCTGCTGGAGGACGAAGGCGTCGAGAAGTTCGCGGCGTCCTGGAACGAGCTGCTCGAGAGCGTCACCAAGAACCTGGTTCCGTGATGGAGGTGACCTACCGCGAGGAGGGGGTGGCCTCGGCCGCCTCCTCCGCCGCGGGGCGCCTCGTCGCCGACGGCGTGCCCGCGCGGCTCGCCGGCGGCGACCCCACGCT
The DNA here is from genome assembly GCF_006334985.2 of Nonomuraea phyllanthi. GTDB lineage: Bacteria > Actinomycetota > Actinomycetes > Streptosporangiales > Streptosporangiaceae > Nonomuraea > Nonomuraea phyllanthi. The sequence goes on along the minus strand of NZ_VDLX02000004.1, from coordinate 67,002 downwards.
GTGGGGTGAGGACGCCGAAGCGGAGGCGGCGGTCAGGCTCGGCTGGCTGACCCTGCCCCGCTCCTCTCGCGAGCTGCTGCCCGTGCTGGGCGGGCTCGCCGAGCGGGCCCGCGCGGCGGGCCTGACGAACGTGGTGCTGGCCGGGATGGGCGGCTCGTCGCTGGCGGCGGAGGTCATCTGCGCCACCGCCGACGTGCCGCTCACCGTGCTGGACACGACCGATCCCGGCCAGGTGCGCCGCGCCCTGGCCGACCGGCCGCACGAGACGATCGTGGTCGTCGCCGGCAAGAGCGGCTCCACCGTGGAGACCGACGGTCTCCTGCGGATCTACGAGGGCCTGTTCGCCGGCGCGGGCATCGACCCGGCGACGCGCATCGTCATCGTCACCGATCCCGGCTCTCCGCTGGAGAAGCGGGCCATCGACGCCGGCTACGAGCTGGTGCTCGCCCAGCCGGACGTGGGGGGCCGCTACTCCGCGCTGTCGGCGTACGGGCTGGTGCCGAGCGCGCTGGCGGGGGCCGACGTCGGGCGGCTGCTCGACGAGGCCGCCGACGTGCTGCCGCTGCTGTCGCGCGACAGCGGCAACCCCGGGCTCGACCTGGGGGCCGCGCTCGGCGGCGCCGCGCTGGCCGGGCGCGACAAGCTGGTCCTGGAGGACCAGCTCTCGGCCACGAACGGGCTGCCCGACTGGATCGAGCAGCTCGTCGCGGAGTCCACCGGCAAGCAGGGCAGGGGGATCCTGCCGGTGGTGGGCGCCGACCCCAACGAGACCGGCGACGAGCTGGTCGTCGCCATCGAGACCGACCTCGGGGACGTGCGCGTGGACGGGCCGCTCGGCGCGCAGTTCCTGGTCTGGGAGTACGCCACCGCCGTCGCGGGGCTGCTGCTGGACATCGACCCCTTCGACCAGCCGAACGTGGCCGAGTCGAAGGAGAACACCGCGGCCCTGCTGGCGCTGCCCGACCTGCCGACGGGGGCTCCGGCGTTCGTGGACGGGCCCGTCGAGGTGTACGGCTCGGCCACGGCCAAGGACCTGCCCGGGTTGTTCGCCGAGCTGCTGCACGCGATCCCGGCGGGCGGCTACCTGTCGATCATGGCGTACCTCGACCGGCTGGCCGCCTTCGACGCGCCGGTGCCCGAGGGGGCCGACTTCGAGCAGATGACCGACGCCTGGATGATGGCCGACCCGGCGACGCTGCGGGCGCTGCTCGCGCTGCGCACCGACCGGCCGGTGACCTTCGGGTGGGGGCCTCGGTTCCTGCACTCGACCGGTCAGTACCACAAGGGCGGGCCGCAGAACGGCGTGTTCCTGCAGATCACCGGCGTGGTGGACGAGGACGTCGCCGTCCCTGACCGGCCGTACACGCTGGGGCGGCTCCAGCTCGCCCAGGCGCTCGGCGACCTGGGGGCGCTGGAGACCCGCGGGCGGCCCGCCGTACGCCTGCATTTGACCGACCGCGCGGCGGGAGTCGCGCGCCTGCTCGCAGCCGCACAGGAGGCTTGAGATGACAGACCCGGCAGCACCCGCGGAGGAGGCTGCCACAGCGGCAGTCGCGGTCGCGGGCACCGCCACCACGGAGGAGGTGGCCGCCGCCAACCCGCTGCGCGACGCGCGCGACAAGCGGCTGCCCCGCGTGGCGGGACCTTGTGTGATGGTGTTGTTCGGCGTGACGGGTGACCTGGCCAAGCGCAAGCTGTTGCCCGCGATTTACGACCTGGGCAACCGGGGGCTGCTGCCACCCGGCTTCTCGCTGGTGGGCTTCGCCCGGCGGGATTGGAAGGACCAGGACTTCGCCCAGTTGACCCACGACGCCGTCAAGGCGCACGCCAGGACGCCCTTCCGCGAGGAGGTATGGAAGCAGATCCGCGAGGGCATCCATTTCGTTCCTGGTGAGTTCTCCGACGACGGGGCGTTCGACGCGCTGGCCATGGCGCTCGCCGAGATCGACGAGACCCGCGGCACCGGCGGAAACTACGCGTTCTACCTGTCGGTGCCGCCGAAGTTCTTCCCCGTGGTGGTGGAGCAGCTCAAGCGGACGGGGCTGTCCGACGCGCCCGACGGGTCGTGGCGGCGGGTGGTCATCGAGAAGCCGTTCGGGCACGACCTGCAGTCGGCGCACGAGCTGAACGAGATCACCACCTCGGCCTTCCCGGAGAGCTCGATCTTCCGGATCGACCACTACCTGGGCAAGGAGACCGTCCAGAACATCATGGCGCTGCGGTTCGCCAACAACCTCTACGAGCCCATCTGGAACCGCGGCTTCGTCGACCACGTGCAGATCACGATGGCCGAGGACATCGGCATCGGCGGGCGGGCCGGCTACTACGACGGCATCGGCGCCGCCCGCGACGTGATCCAGAACCACCTGCTCCAGTTGCTCGCGCTGGTCGCGATGGAGGACCCGACGTCGTTCGACGCCTCCGCGCTGCGGCGCGAGAAGGAGAAGGTGCTCAAGGCCGTGCGCCTGCCGGCCAACCTGGCGCTCAACACGGCGCGCGGCCAGTACTCCGCGGGCTGGCAGGGCGGCGAGAAGGTGGTCGGCTACCTGCAGGAGGAGGGCATCTCGCCCGAGTCCACCACGGAGACGTACGCGGCCATCAAGGTGGAGATCGCCAACCGACGGTGGGCGGGCGTGCCGTTCTACCTGCGCACCGGCAAGCGCCTGGGCCGCCGGGTGACCGAGGTCGCCGTGGTGTTCCAGCGGGCGCCGCACCTGCCGTTCAGCAAGGACGACACCGAGATCCTGGGGCAGAACGCGCTGGTGGTGCGGGTGCAGCCGGACGAGGGCATCACCGTGCGGTTCGGCAGCAAGGTGCCGGGCACCGCCATGGAGGTCCGCGACGTGTCCATGGACTTCGCCTACGGCGAGTCGTTCCTGGAGTCGTCTCCCGAGGCGTACGAGCGGCTGCTGCTCGACGTGATGATCGGCGACCCGCCGCTCTTCCCGCACCAGCGGGAGGTCGAGCTGTCGTGGAAGATCCTCGACCCGATCGAGGAGTTCTGGGCCACGCAGGGGCAGCCCGAGGCGTACGAGTCGGGCTCGTGGGGGCCTCCGTCGGCCGACGCGCTGATGGCCCGCGACGGCCGCAAGTGGAGGAGGCTCTGATGACCACGTTCATGTTGGCGGACACGACGGCCGGGAAGATCTCGGCGCAGTTCACGCACCTCCGCCACCAGATGGGCGCGCCGGCCATCGGCATGGTGCTGACGCTCGTCGTCGTCTGCGAGGAGCGCCACCAGTACGACTCCCTGCGCGCGGCCACCGACGCGGCCCGCGAGCACCCGTCGCGCATCATCGTGGTGATCAACCGCGAGCGCGAGGAGCCGAACCGGCTGGACGCGGAGCTGCGCATCGGCGAGTCCACGCCGGGCGAGGTCGTGGTCCTGCGCCTGTACGGCGAGCTGACCGACCACGCCGACTCCGTGGTCAGCCCGCTCCTGCTGCCCGACACGCCGGTCGTGGTGTGGTGGCCCGGCGCCGCCCCCGACGTGCCCTCCAAGGACGCGGTCGGGGCGCTCGGCCAGCGCCGCATCACCGACGCCAGGGGCCTCGACGACGGCGGCGTCAAGTCGCTGGTGACCAGGGCCAAGGGGTACGCGCCCGGCGACACCGACCTCGCCTGGTCGCGGCTGACTCCGTGGCGCAGCCTGCTGGCGGCGGCGTTCGACCAGCCGGTGGGCAAGGTGCGCAAGGGCCTGGTGGAGGCCTCGCCCGGCAACCCGAGCGCGCCGCTGCTGGCCGCCTGGCTGTCCGACCGCCTCGGCGCGCCGGTCAAGGTCACCGACTCGTCCGGCCCCGGGCTGACGTCCGTACGCCTGACCCTGGCCGACGGCGAGCTGAGCGTGGCCAGGCACGACGCGCGGCTCGCGACGCTGTCGCGGCCCGGCCAGCCCGACAGGAACGTGGCGCTGGCCCGGCGGCAGACCTCGGAGCTGATGGCCGAGGAGCTGCGCAGGCTCGACAGCGACGAGATCTACGAGGCGGCGGTCAAGAGGTTCGCCCGCACGTACAAGGGATGACCCGGCGTGGCTGAGGAAGTGGTTGCCGTGAGCGTTGCCAACGTAGTGGTCCACCGCGACGCCGACGTCCTGGCCAAGGCGGTGGCGGCGCGGATCATCACGCGCCTGGTGGACGTGCAGTCGGCCAAGGGGTCGGCGTCGATCGTGCTGACGGGCGGCACGGTCGGCACCGCCACGCTGGCGGCCATCGCCGCCACCCCCGCCCGCGACGCCGTCGACTGGCGGCGTCTGGACATCTGGTGGGGTGACGAGCGGTTCCTGCCCGAGGGCGACGAGGAGCGCAACGAGACCGGCGCCCGCCGGGCGCTGCTCGACCGCGTGGACGTGGACCCCGACCGCGTGCACGTCATGCGCGGGCCCGACTCGGGGCTGACGGCGGAGGAGTCGGCCGACTCCTACGCCGCCGAGCTGCGCCGGGCCGCCCGGCCCGAGGACCACGGCCCCGTGCCGAGCTTCGACGTGATGCTGCTCGGCATGGGCCCAGACTCCCATGTGGCCTCGCTGTTCCCGGGCATGCCGGCCCTGTACGACACCCGCTCGGTGGTGGCCGTGCACGGCGCGCCCAAGCCGCCGCCGACCCGCATCTCGCTGACGCTGCCCGCCATCCAGGCCTCGCGCGAGGTGTGGGTGGTGGCGGCCGGTGACGAGAAGTCGGGCGCGGTCCGGCTGGCGCTGTCGGACTCGGGGCACGTGCAGGTGCCCGCGTCGGGGGCCAGGGGGCGGGCCAGGACGCTGTTCCTGCTGGACCGGGCGGCGGCCGGGAAGATCCCGCCGGAGCTGGGCCGCATCTCGTCCCCCTGATCCCGGCCCCGGGTGGCGGCTCAGGCCTGTGCCCTGGGTGTCGTTCCCGACCCCCGGTGGCGGCTCAGGCCTGGGCCGCCACCAGGTCGTCGATTTCCTTGAGCAGCGCCCGCTTGCGCTGCTCCGGCAGGTAGGACGCGCGGACGCCGTTGGCCGCCAGCCGGGCCAGCTCCGCCTTGCCGAGCCCGAAGACGTCCGCCGCGACCCGGTACTCCCCTGCCAGCGTGGTGGCGAACATGGGCGGGTCGTCGCTGTTGAGCGTCACGTACAGGCCCTCCTCCAGCAGGCGCGGCAGCGGGTGCTCCTCGATCCGGGCGACCTGTCCGGTGCGCAGGTTGGAGGTGGGGCAGACGTCCAGCGGGAGCTGGGTCTCGCGCAGGTGCGCCACGAGGCGGGGGTCGGCGAGGCAGTTGATGCCGTGGCCGATGCGCTCGGCGCCGTAGCCCTCGATGGTCTCCCAGATCGTGTCAGGGCCGCTCATCTCGCCGCCGTGCGGGACGCTGTGCAGGCCCGCCGCTCGGGCGGCGGCGAACGCCGACCGGAACGCGTCCCGATATTTCGGGCGCTCCTGCTCGATGCCCCCGATGCCGAAACCTACCAGCGCGGCGGGAGGTTCCTGGAGCGCGTGCTCCACGGTCACCCGGGCGGCCTCCTCCCCGAACTCGCCGGGGATGTCGAAGATGTAGGCCATCTCCACGCCGTGCTCGTCCAGGGAGCGTCGGGCGGCCAGGTCGAGGGCCTCGGTGACCTCGCGCTTGGGCATGCCGACCACGTGGTGGGCGTACGGCGTCACCTGGAGCTCCGCGTAGCGGGCCCCTTGCGCGGCCAGGTCGCGGGCCAGCCCCAGCACGAGGGTGGCCACGTCCTCGGGCTCGCGTACGAGCGCGTTGACGGCCCCGTACACGCGGGCGAAGTGGGGGAAGTCGGTGAAGGTGTAGAAGCGGCGCAGCTCCTCCTCGGTCGAGGGCACCTCGGAGCCGGGGTGGCGGCGGGAGAGCTCCAGCACGGTGGGGACCGAGGCCGAGCCGACCAGGTGGACGTGGAGCTCCACCTTGGGGAGCGCGTCGATGAAGGCGTCGATGGTCATGCGGACGACCATACGAGGGATATTTCCGCAAATAATAGCGTTTCTGGCTCAATCTCACAGGAAGATGTCAGGTTTCGGGCGTTGGGTTAGGCTGAGGCTCGTGACCAACGCCGAAGCGTACGATCGCGGCTTCGCCCAGCTGAGCTCCCACACGGTCGGCCCGCTGCTCGACCGGGCAGGGCTGCGGCCCTCCGGCGCGCTACGAGCGGACCCAGCGCACGACCCGCCATCCGGCGCACCGCACACCGACCAGGCGCAGGTCCTGTCATCCGGCGCACCACACACCAACCAGGCCCAGAACCGGCCAACCGGCACACCGCGAGCAGACCAGCCGCAGGACCAGTCGGCCGGCGCACCGCACACTGGCGAGGCACACGACCCGCCATCCGGCTCACCGCACGCGAACCAGGCGAAGACCCGGGCAACCGGCACACCGCGGACGGAGCTGCCACAGGACCGGCCGGCCGGCGCACCACACACTGGCGAGGCGCAGATCCGGCCGCCCGGCGGGCCGCGGGGGGACGTGGCGGTGGGGGTGGGTGTCTCGCGGGCGGCGAAAGCGGGTGCTTTTCGCCTGCTCGACGTCGGCTGCGGCACGGGCGTGGTCACCGCGGCGGCGCTCGCGCTGGGTGCCGAGGTCACCGCTGTGGACGCCGACCCCGGCATGGTGGAGTTGACCGCACACCGCCACCCGTACGCGATCGTCCGCCTGGCTACCCTGCCGGGCCTGCCGTTCGGGGACGGGGAGTTCGACGCTGTCGCCGGAAATTTCATCATCAACCACGTTTCCGACACCGCCACGGCGCTGAACGACCTCCACCGCGTGCTGCGCCCGGCCGGAACGCTGGCCCTGACCTGGTGGAAATCCGATGAGATGACCGCCACGAGCGTCTTCGCCGACGCCATCGCCGACGCCGGGGTGCCGTACGAGCCGCCCGCCCGGCCGTTCACGGGCGACGACACGCCGGGGCGCTTCACCGAGCTGCTGGAGGAGGCCGGATTCTCGGGCGCGAAGGTGGAGACCGTGCGCTGGCGCCACCGGGTGGATCTCGCGTCGTGGTGGAGCGACATCGTGCGGGCCGGCGGCCCCAGGTTCGCGGTGATCGCCCGGCAGCCGCCGGAGATCGTCGACCGGATCAGGGCCTGCTGCACCCGGCTGGCGGCCCCGTACGAGCGGGACGGTTTCCCGGTGTGCGCCTACCTGGCGCGCGCCACCCGCCCGGCCCCATGACCGGTGCACGCCGGCCCTGCGCCCACCACCCGCTCAGCCCCATGACTGATACGCGCTTGCCCCTGCGCCCACCACTCGCCCAGACTCGAGACCGGTCACGCGCATGTGCCGCACGGGAGGCCGGTGCGCGTCCACCTGTCGCCCACACCACGGCCAGGCCAGGGGCCGGTGCGCGTCCACCTGCCACCCACACCACGCCCAGGTCAGGAGCCGGTGCGCGTCCGCCCGCCGTCCACCACCCGGTCAGCCCCGTGACCAGGCGAGCGCCACCGGCATGAGCACGCCGTCGACCGACTCCGCGACGAAGTCCGGGCCGAACGGCGGGCCCGTGAAGATCATCTGGTGCCACACGAGCGCCTCGGCCACCGCGAACAGCCGCCCCGCGTCGACCGGCCCCGCCAGCTCCCCGCGCCGCGCAGCCCGCTCCAGCAGCGCCCGCACGTGGCCGAGGTCCTTCGTGGGCATGTGCGCCCGCAGCGTCCGCGCCACCTCCTGGTGGGACACCAGCGTCGAGGACAGCCCCATGATGATGGTGTGCTTGCGCTCCACCGCCTCGCACAGGCCGCGGAAAACGGCCGCGAGGTCGCCGCGGAGCGAGCCGGTGTCCTCCCCCGCCGGCACGTCGCGGTCGAACCGCCGGCAGATGAGGTCGGCCACCAGCTCCGGCTTGCCCGCCCAGCGCCGGTAGATCGTCGCCTTGCTGGCCCTGGCCCGCTTGGCGATCTGGTCGACCGACATCCGGTCGTAGCCCACCTCCGACAGCAGCTCCATCGTGGCGTCGAGGATGGCCCGGTCACGATCGGGGTCGAGTGGAGCCACGAACACGTCCTTCAGCGGTAGGCGATCTCCTCGAATCGTACGCCCGTGAGCTCGGTGGAGACGTCCCACAGCCGCCGGGCGACCTCCTCCGACCTGGCCCTGGCGGAGGGCGTGAGGAGCTGGAGCCTGGGGCCGACGAACTCGCCGCCGCGGATGTCCGGCGAGGTCGCGGCGTAGAGGGAGGACCGCGCTCCCGCCTCCGGCGGCTTGAGGAACAGGCGGATGAGGGGCAGGAGCAGGCGGACCTTGAAGATGTTCGTGGCCGTCATCCCGGGGTGGGTGGCGACGCTGGTCAGGTCCGCGCCGGCCTGCTTCGCGCGCCGCTGGAGCTCCAGCGTGAAGAGCAGGTTGGCGAGCTTGGAGCGTGCGTACGCGGCCATCCCGCCGTACCGCCGTTCCAGGCCGAGGTCGTCGAAGTCGATCCTGCCCGCGGCGTGCGCGTCGCTGGAGACCGTCACCACGCGGGCGCCGGGCGCGGCGAGCAGGCGCGGCAGCAGCAGGCCCGTGAGCGCGAAATGGCCCAGGTGGTTGGTGCCGAACTGCATCTCGAAGCCGTCCTTGGTCTCCTGCCTGGGGATCATGCCGATGCCCGCGTTGTTGATCAGCAGGTCGACCCGGTCGACGCCCTCCGCGAACCGCCTGACCGAGGCCAGGTCCGCCAGGTCGAGTTCGCCGCACTCCACCTGGCCTCCGGGCACGGCACGAAGGATCTCGGCGACGGCCGCGCGGCCCTTCTCCGGCGATCGCGCGGCGACGACGACGCGGGCGCCGTGCCTGGCCAGCTCCAGGGCGGTGGGGAAGCCGATGCCGGTGTTGGCGCCGGTCACGATGGCGGTCCTGCCGGTCAGCTGCGGCATGGAGGCGGGGGTCCAGTCACGGCGTGGGGTCATCGGCACTCCTCAGGATGCTCAGGTGTACGGAACCGTTTCGTACACCCTAGCGCAGGTGGCGCCGCGCGTTGCGCTCCTCGCGCTGGGCCACCTTCAGGCGTTGTTCGCTGTCGGCGAGCCGCTTGCGGGCCTTGGTGAGCTTGCGCTGCAGCCGCGTGACCCTGTCGGCGCGCTCGTCGTACTCCTCCTGAGCTGCCCGCAGCGCCTCCTGCCACTCCTTGTGCGCAGCTTCGGCCTCGACGCGCTCCTCGGCCTCCCTGGCCTCGACCTCCTCCCGTTCCTTCGCTTCCCTGGCCTTGGCCTCCTCCCGTTCCTTCGCCCTTCTGGCCTCGGCCTCCTCACGCTCTTCCGCTCTTCTGGCCTCGGCTTCCTCACGTTCCTTCGCCGTCCTGGCCCGGGCCTTCGCGCCTCCCCCTGTCTCAGCACCTCTTCCGGCCCCAGCACCTTTCCCGGCCCCAGCCGCCTCTCCGGCTCCCGCGGCTTTCCTGCCTTTTCCGGCCCTTCCCGCCTCCTCGCGGTCCCCGGCCTCGTCCGTACGGGGCTCGCGCCCGGCCGGCCGCTCCCGGGTGGCGGGGGCAGGGGCGAATCCGCTGTAGTCGAGCGGCTTGACCAGGCACCCGGCACGCACCTGCCCGGCCGCGGCGGCGTCCACGATCGCGGACTCCAGCGTCCGGTCGACCTCGGCCGCCGCCGCGGGCGACAGGTCGCCCTCCTGCCTGGCGAGCCGGCCCACCTTGCCGGTCACCTCGCCGCGCAGCCGGACCAGCTCGGCCAGCGCGTCCGCGTCCTGCTCCTGCCAGGCCGCGCGCAGCCGCTCCCCCACGTCCAGCAGTTCGTCGAGCTCGTCGGGATGCTCCCGGGCGATGCGGTTCACGGCCCAGGCGGACACCGTGGGCTTGCGCAGCTTCGCGATCTCGCGCGCCAGCCGTACGTCGCCCGCGTCCTTGGCCGAACGGGCCTCCGCCTGGCGTGCGGCGGTGAACTCGGACGGCGGCAGCGCGTAGAGCCGGCCGGCCACCTCGTCAAGATCCACACAGGTCAAATACCCCACACGCCCTGGTTTGTAGCGCATAGTGGAGGAAGCCACTGTCGAACGGAGGCATCCCCCGTGTTCGAACGCTTCACCGACCGTGCGCGCAGGGTCGTCGTCCTCGCCCAGGAAGAGGCCCGGATGATGAGCCACGACTACATCGGCACGGAGCACATCCTGCTCGGCCTGATCCACGAGGGCGAGGGGCTGGCCTCGCTGGTGCTCGGCAACTGCGGCGTGGAGCTCGACAACGTACGCGCCTACGTCGAGCGCGAGGCGGGCCGGGGCGCCAGGTCGCCCAGCGGGCACATCCCCTTCACGCCGCGGGCCAAGAAGGTGCTGGAGCTGTCGCTGCGCGAGGCCCTGCAGCTGCGCCACAACTACATCGGCACGGAGCACATCCTGCTCGGCGTGATCAGGGAGGGCGATGGGCTGGCCGCGCACGCGCTCGTGGACGCGGGGGTGAACCTGCAGGACCTGCGCCAGCGCCTGCTCGACCGCGTGGGGCGCGGGCACGAGGAGCGGCCGAGCGAGATGGTGTTCGCGCGCGGTCCGGGGCTGGGCGAACGGCTCACGCGGATCGAGGAGAGCCTGGCGCGCATCGAACGCCACCTGGGCATCGCGCCTCCCGCCGAAAATCCCGCCCGCGGAAAGCCGGCCACGGAGGAAGCCGCCACCGGACACGACGCCATGGGCAAGGAACCGCCCACTCAGGAGGACACCACGGGAGACGACGTCAAGGGCAAGGAGCCACCCGCCCAGGAGGACTCCGCCTGAGGCCCCCGACCGGGCGACGTGCTCGCGGAGCACCGCCCACCGGGCAGGTCTCTTGCTGAGCGCCACCCATCGGGCAAGTCGCTTGCTGGGCACCACCCACCGGGCGAGTTACTCACTGAGCACCATCCACCGGGCAAGTCGCTCACTGAGCACCATCCACCGGGCAAGTTGCCCGAGCAGCACCGCCTACCGGGCAGGGACCTCAGGCCGACGCCATCGCGCCGACCGGGAGCCTGGCCTCCATCACGCCAGGGTCCTCGGTGTGGGCGAGCGTGGCGCCGAGCGAGATCAGCAGCCTGCGCATCCTGACATTGTCGGCCAGCATGGTCGCCCTGACCTCCGCGTACCCGAGGTCGCGCGCCGCCCGTACCAGCGCCCTGGCCATCGCCGTGCCGAGGCCGCGCCCCTGCCAGCGGTCCTCGACCAGGAACGCCAGCTCGGCGGTGCCGGGATCCGCGGTGAACAGCAGGTTGGCCATGCCGACGACCTGCCCGTCGTACCCGGCGACAAGGGAGTGGCCCCTGTTCCTGTCGCACAGCCGCTCGAACACGCGCGGCGGCAGCGCGGGCATCGAGGTGAAGTAGCGGAACCTGCGTGACTCGGGCGAGCACCTGTCGTGCAGGTCGCGCACGGCCTCGCGGTAGATCGCGGTGAGCGGGTGAAGGGTGACCTGGACGCCGTCGGAGAGCGTGACCGCGCGGTCGGCCGGGTCCGGCTCCGCGGCGGGCTGGGCGAGACGGGCGAAGGCGCCCGCCCTGGCCGCCTCGGTCAGCGTGAACGGCAGCTCCGCGCGGCGTAGGCGGACCGCCCGCCTGGGGGCCACGGGAACGACGAGCCGGGTGGGGTCGGGGAGATCGCTCACCGGGTCACCATAGATCCATCTGGCGTCGTCCGCGCGCAGCAGCTCGGCCAGCAGCTCGGGCAGCCGCCACGGCGCGGCGCGCAGCCTGGAGGCGAGCAGCAGCGCCCGGGTGGGCTCGTCGGTCAGCTCGTGGGCGGTGGCGGGGACCACCCGGACCCGGCGCCCGCCGGCCGCCTCCAGCGCCTCGCGCACGGTCGCGGGGGCGGCGGGGATGTCGGCGACGAACTCGTCGACCGTGCCGTCGGCGTCGGACTGGACGCTCAGCCCGAGGATGTTGCCGCCCCTGGAGGCAAGGGCCGCGGCGAGGGAGGCCAGCCGGCCGGGCCGTTCGTCCACCGTGGTGCGGATGCGCAGGATTCCCATGTGACCGAGCATGCCGGACGGCTGTTACGTGGCCACTAACGACATGTTTCATCCCGTCATGCAGTGATTTATCCAAAAATGTCGCCTTGGCGTGGGCCCGTCAGTGGACCGACGGTTTCACCAGACCCGCGTTGTAGGACAGGACCACCACCTGGGCGCGGCTCCTCAGCCCCAGCTTGCTCATGATCCTGTTGAGGTGGGTCTTGACCGTGCCCTCGCTGACCGACAGCCGCGCCGCGATCTCCCTGTTGGACAGGGCGCGGCCGACCAGGCGCAGGACCTCGGTCTCGCGGGTGGTCAAGCGGTCGAGCTCGGGAAGGAACGCGGTCGTCGGCGGGTCCGTGAACGCCTCGATCAGCCGTTTCGTGGCGATGGGCGAGAGCAGGACATCGCCCGAGGCGACGGTGTTGACGGCGGCGATGAGCCGCTGGGGCGGCGTGTCCTTGAGCAGGAAGCCGCTCGCGCCCAGCCGCAGCGCGCTGTAGACGTACTCGTCCAGGTCGAACGTGGTCAGGATGAGGATCTTCGGCACCGGCGGCTCGGCCGCGAGGATGAGCTCGGCGGCGCGCAGGCCGTTCATGCCCGGCATGCGGATGTCCATGAGGATCACGTCGGGCTTGGCGGAGGCGGCGAGACTGATCGCCTCCTCACCGTCGGCGGCCTCGCCCGCCACGTGCAGCCCCGCCGCCCGCAGCAAGGCCGCAAGGCCGGCGCGGATGAGCACCTGATCGTCGACCACGAGCACGCTGATCATGGACCGGCTTCATTCGCCCTCGTCGGACGCGGACAGTGGGAGGGTCGCGAGCACCTCGAAACCACCTTCCGGTAGTCGGCATGTGATGATCGTTCCCCGGTAGAGCTTGACACGTTCTGTCATACCGATCAACCCGTGTCCCCGGGATCGCCCAGGGGGGACGGCGGCGCCGCCCTCGTTCGTGACGCGCACCGTGAGTGTCGCCGGCGCGTAGGTGACGCGCACCTTGGTACGGACGGTGCCGGCGTGCTTGAGCACGTTCGTCAGCGACTCCTGGACGATCCGGTACGCGCACAGGTTCAGGCCCGGCGGCAGCGCGCGTACCGTGCCCTCGATGACGATCTCCACGGGCAGTCCCGCCACCCGCATCCGCTCGGCCAGAGTGGGCAGGTTCCGCAGGTCGGGGGCGGTGTAGAGGGAACCGTCCTCGTCGGTGGTCTCGACGCGCAGGATCGACAGCAGGCGCCGCATCTCGTGCAGCGCTTCGCGGCTGGTCTGCGAGATCACCCCGAGCGCGGCGTGTGCCGTGGCCGGATCGGACAGCGCCACGAAATGGCCCAGACCCGCCTGCACGGAGATCACGGACATGTGGTGGGCGACGACGTCGTGCAGCTCGCGGGCGATCTTCACGCGTTCCCTGGTGACGGCGCGCCGGGCGGCGGCCTCCTGCTCGTCCTGCAACTGCTGGGCCAGGGCGGCGAGCTGCTTGGTGCGCTCGGCCAGCAGGCGCGTGCTGAGCCCCGCGCCCAGCCCGCAGATCGCGAGGACGACCGCCGAGATCAGCGCCGACCCCAGGACGACGCTCGGCTGGAGCGCCGAGGCCTGCGTCCACACCGCCACCGCCATCGCACCGCTCGCCACGATCGCCTTCCACGAGCTGTGAACGGCCACCGTGTAGAGCGTCACCAGCAGGGCGATGCTGTTGAGGCCGATGTGGTACCCCAGGTGGTGGTACATCAGCGACGTGGCGGCGCACAGCGTCATGACGGCCATCGGCGCCCGCCTACGCATCGCCAGCGGCCCGTTGGCCAGCAGGGTCAGCGTCGATGACAGCAGGTCGGACGGCCTGCCCATGTCGGGGCCGTACCAGTCCCACAGCCAGGTGCCCACGACGAGGGACAGCGCCACCCCACCGTCGAGGACCAGGGGGTGGAGCGCGAACAGGCGCTGCAGCGGCGACGGCCGGGTGAAGAACATCCGTCACGCTAACTCCGCACGGGGCCGCCGCACATCCACCCCGGGTTGTACCACTGAGGTTGAGGCGGTACGGACGCCTGGCCGCCGGCTCGCCCCCGGGCGTGAACCCGGAGGCGGCCGATCCGCCATCTGTCAGAACGGAGAGTCGGACGGGAGCTCCGTGTATCCGGCCAGGGTCTGGATCTGCTCCTGGCTGAGCACCCCCGAGAAGGCCCACACGTCGTCGATCGCTCCCGGCCAGTACTCGCCCCACGCCCCCGCCGCCTTCGCGCGACCTAACTGGAACGCCCCGGTCGCGTCGAACCCGACCGTGTGCCAGCGGACCGAGACCCGCTCCTCGGTCTCCTCGAGCCAGCCGTTGACGTACAGCCGCAGGACGTCCTCGAAGGAGTCGTAGACGACGGCCACGTGGTCCCATGCGAGCTGGCTCTGGTAGGCGGAGTGCTCCGCGCGCTGCCCCGCCGCGCCTGAGGCGTCGGAGTCGGGCATCTCCACCTGCCAGCCGCCCGCGCCGCCCGCCGCGGAGGGGTCGTAGCGGACGGTGAAGCCGCTGTTGACGGCGCCCGCCTGGGAGAAGACGGCCGAGCGGGCGGTGGGCCTGCCCGCGGCGGTCACCCAGCCGGCCACGGTGAAGCTGCGGCTGGTGGAGATCACGGGACCGGCCGTGGCGGCGTAGTCGCCGGCTCCGTCCAGGACGAGCGCGCCCGGCGGGGAGCCCAGCCAGCCCACCTGGTCGACGTGAGCGTCGCCGGCCATGGTGAGGTGGCGGCCGTGGCTCGTTCCGTCCTCCCCGCCGGTGTTGAGCGTCCAGCGGCCGGCGAGCACCGGGTGGTGGCTGAACAGGTCGGCGGCCTCCTCCGCGCTGACCAGCCGGTCGAAGACCTGGACGTCGTCGATCTCGCCGGGGAAGAAGTCCACCTTGGCGCCGTTGTGCTTGGCGCGGCCGATGGCCATCGGGCCGGTGGCGTTCCAGGTCACGGTGAACGGTTTCTCCTCCTGGAGCACCCCGTTGACGTACAGGCGGGCGGTTTTCGCCACCGCGTCGTACACGCCCAGCAGGTGGGTCCACTCGCCGACCTCAGGCGGCGCGACGGAGCGAACCCGCACCCCGCCCTGCACCGCGTCGGCGTTGCTGAGGCTGAACGACCACCGGTTGTCGTCCTGGACGTACTGCAGGTAGAAGCCGCTGACCACGTTGCCGTCCTGGTTGACGGCGGTGGCGAAGCCGTTGGTGTGCGCGAGCTTGACCCAGGCGCCCACCGAGTACGTCTTGGACGTGTCGACGACCGGCCCGGACGTCTCGGCGTAGCCGGTGGAGCCGTCTCCGTGCATCGCGGTGCCCACCTGGCCGTCCACCCCGAGCGTCACGCCGCCGGAGACCTGCGTGGTGACCGCGCCGGTGCCCGGGCGCACACCGGCCGACAGCGAGGTGGCCCCGGCCGGCTCGTCCAGGTTCCAGTGCGCCCGTGGGGCGGCGCCGGCGTTGACGCGGAACATGTACGTGGTGGCCGCGCTGGCGTTGCCCGCCGCGTCGAGCGCCTTGACGTAGAGGAAGTTCACGCCCGCCCTGGTCGGCGCCACCTGGATGGTGACGGGGCCGCCGGGCGTGGCGGGGCGGTACTCGCCCGCCGACGTGGGCGTCGTGTTGATCCCGACCCAGTAGCGGTTCACGTCGCTCTGCGTGGTGCTGACGGTGAAGGAGCCGTAGCGGCCCACGCCGTCGTACCAGGGGTCGTCGGGATCGTCGGGGTCGGACGGCGGGTAGTCGGCCGAGGTCAGCGACGGCGGCGGCGGGGCGGCCGCGTCGTAGGAGAAGTAGCAGCCCGTCGCCTCGCCCGCCGAGCTCCACGGGCTCCACTGGTAGCCGTCCCAGGCGCGGACGTGCCAGCCCAGCAGCTTGTTCTGCGGGATCGTCGGAGGCGCGGACATCTGGAACGTCGAGCCGGTCGTCTTGGCCTCCGTCAGCGGCGAGTCCCACACGCCGGCGCTGTCGTCCCAGAGGATGCGGAACTGGGCCTGCAGCTTGGCCGCCGATCCCGAGTCGGGGTCGGTCAGCACGGCGTACATGATCGGCGGCCGGTTGACCGTGGGCGCCGGCGACGAGACGCATGGCCCGCCCGGGCTCATGGACAGGTTCTTCATCAGGGGCTGCGGCGGCGGGGTGTTGTACTGGATGCGCAGGTCGGCGTCCGCGGTGAAGCGTTTCCACCAGGCCATCGTCGACTCGGAGTACGCGCGCAGCCCGAAGTAGATGTTGGTGTCCTTGTTGGTCACCGCGGTCTTCACGGCGGCCAGCAGGGCGCTGCCGCCGAACTCGACGGGGGTGCGGGAGCAGTAGGCCACGTCACGCGAGGTCAGATGCTTGATCCAGTTGTCGTCGGTGCTGTTCCAGGTCGAGCTGGAGCCGAAGCCGCTGGCGTGCCAGAGCTGGACCGACGTGGGGTTGGAGCAGTTGTAGGCGTGCGTCTCGTAGGCGATGAACTCGGCGGAGAGCACGACCTTCCCCGCGATGGCGCTGATCGGCATGCGGAAGAAGAGCCGCTTCTTCTGGTCCTTGACGCAGGCCCCGTCGAACTGGACGTCGCACAGCCCCACGCCCTGCGTGCCCGACCAGTTGTAGTAGGTCGTGGTGGGGTAGCCGCTGGAGACCATGAGTCTCGCCGCCTCCCCCACCGTCTTCCATACCGGGTCGATGTAGACGGGGAAGTGGGTGCCGGGGTCGGTCAGCAGGTCACGGTCGGGAACGAGGGCCAGCTCGCCCCGCGCCAGGCCGACGCCCACCCGCTCGACGCGGGAGCCCTCGACGGGTCCCGCCTCCCGCGCCTGGCCGTCCGACAGCAGGCCCACGGCCGGCGGCCCGGAGTCCCACATCAGCGGCGCGGGCGCCTCGAACACCTCGCCGCCGGTCACCTTGTCGCTGGCGCGCAGCACCCCGGCGGCGTCGGCCGCGAGGTCCAGGTCGGGCGACTCCGTCCTCAGCCTGAGCCGGGCCAGCGCGGGGTTGCGCGCCGCCTCCGGCGTCTTCACCACGAGAAGGTGCGAGAAGCCGTCGACGTCGGCGCGCACGCTCAGGTCCACGCCGGGCAGCACCTCCGGGTACGTCGCCGTGTCGCCCTCCACCACGGGCGCGGGCAGCGGCTTCGGCCAGGACAGGCTGAGGGTCCGGCCCGCCCTGCCCATCGTCACGAACGGCCCCGAACCGCCCTCGGACAGGCGCAGGTCCACCGTCGAGGCGATCGGCCCGAGACCGCCTCCGGGCAGCCGGGTCAGCTCGGGGTTCACCTGGGTCCACGCGCCGTCCTTGCGGGTGCGGACCGGGCGCTGGTGCTGGACCAGCTCGAAGGTGCCCGAAGGAAGGGCTCGCACCTCGCGCGACTCGCCGCGCAGCGCCAGCACCTCCACCGGCTGCCCCGACGAGCGCGCCTCCCGCGTCGCCTCCGTCTCGGTGACGGCGCTCCCCCTGGGCGGCTCGGGTTCCGTGGCCGCCGCGGAGCTCGTCCTCACCGGAGCGATGGAGACGAGGCAGACGGCCAGGGCGGTCACCATGAGCCGCCGGGCACTCCCACCGGGTGGCATTCGCATGGGCGTGGCTCTCCAATCTCCTTGGCTGCGCGGGTGAGCGTCATTTCCTGCGGCGAGCGCCCTGGGGCGGGCGCTCGCCATCAGCCGGCAGGGCTACGGAGGACAGACGGCCGGATCGGAAGTCCGGGTGGGGATCTTGGGCCCGAACGGTGGCATCACCACGGTGACACCCGCGCATTGCCCGTTCTCCTTCGCCTTCCGCAGCCATTCACTGCCCATGTCGAGGAGGATGCCGATCGCGGTGCCGCAAGCAGCAACAACGGCGAAGGCTGCGCCGCCGCTCATTTGGGCGGGCTTCCCGCAGATGGCAGCTCCCAACATGCCGGCGATGGCGGCAAGCGTGTACCTGCCTGCCCTGCTGTCGAGGAATTCGCTGATGAACTTCACCACCGACCGTGGCAACAGGACGGTGCAACTGAAGCGATTGCACCGCACGCCGACGAACGGGCTGATCCAGTCGAAGTCCGGCGGCTTCAGGCAACCGATGGGAGACGTGAGGCTGCACTTGGACGGGTCCTTCCCGATGGGGGGAAGGGGAGGCAGGCCAGGCAGCCCAGGGAGGTCCGGTATGCCGATGTCCCCGCCCCAGTCGCCGATCTTGTCCTTGATGGCGCACCATCCGGAGCAGATGCGGACCGGGCCGATGGGCGGAGGGTGGTAACCGCCACCGCCACCACCGCCGCCTCCGCCGCGGCCACCACCGCCGCCTCCACCACTCCATCCGCCACCGCCACCGCCGCCTCCACCGCCACCCCTACCGGGACGCGGGTGGTGGTCCTTGTCGTGGTCATTGCCAGGAGGCGGGAAGTAGTCGCCGTCGCTGTTGCAGTCGCGGGCCGCCACGAGTGTCACGCGGGCGTCGCCGCAGTCGGCAAGGCCGCTCGGGTCGCTGAGGGTGACGGGCGTGTTGCCGGCGTAGCTGTAGCCGTGCATCTGCTGGGGGTCGTCCAGCAGCAGCGGGTCGGTGGAGACGAAACGGCCGAGCGCCGGGTCGTAGTCGCGGGCACCGAGATG
Source organism: Nonomuraea phyllanthi (assembly GCF_006334985.2). Taxonomy (GTDB): domain Bacteria; phylum Actinomycetota; class Actinomycetes; order Streptosporangiales; family Streptosporangiaceae; genus Nonomuraea; species Nonomuraea phyllanthi. The sequence goes on along the minus strand of NZ_VDLX02000004.1, from coordinate 48,574 downwards.
GGTCAGGCCGGTGCTGTCGTCGGCGGTGCCTCCGACGAAGGTCTTCTCGTCCGGCCAGTCCGCCGTGCTCTGGCCGCGCTCGTCCCCGAAGGGGGTGAGGCGCCGTTGGACGACGGTCTGGTTGCCTGCGTCGATGGCGAGCTGCGTCGTCCCCTGGTGGTCCGGTACGAGGAAGCGCACGCCGGAGGCGGAGTAGCGCATCGCCATCGTCCGGCCGTCGTGCGTGTAGTAGCGGACCGCCGAGAGCTGGGAGGCCAGGGCGGCGCCCGCCGCGACGCGTACTTCCATGCCGGGCAGATAGAGCGTGCTACCGCCGGCATCCCGTCGGATGAGCCGATCGTCGGTCGCGGAATAGACGAAGGACGTGTCGGCGTCTCCTACGGAGACCTTCGCCAGCATGCCCGCCGTGTCCCAGGTGAAGGTCTTGTCCTGCGAACCGGTGGCCTGCGTGGTCAGGTTGCCGGCCGCGTCGTAGCCGAAGCTCTCCGTCCGCGCGCCCGCGCCACCGGTCTGGATGACCGAGGCGAGCCGGTGGCCCCCGCCCGCGGGGGCGTTGGTGTAGGACCGGGTGGTGTCGGCCGTGCCGTCCAGCCCGTGCAGAACCTCCTGGGTGCGGCTGCCGGTCACGTCGTAGGCGTAGCTGTGCCAGTACGGGGCCGGCCCGCCGACGGCGGAACCCGACGGAGCGGCGGCGCAGGACCGCGTGGCCTGGCTCCATGCCTGCTGGAGCCGCTGGAACCGGTCATAGGTGAAGCACTGGGTGTCGGTGCCCGAGCGGGAGACGTCCGAGATCGAGCTGATGGACCCGGCCTGGTCGTAGGTGTAGGCCGCGTCGCGGTCCACCCCGGCCACGCCCTCGCGTTCCGCGCGGGCGCTGGCCAGGCGACCCGTACCGTTCTCGTAGGTGAAGGTCTGCCACACCTTCTTGCCGCCGGTGGACAGCTCGTACTGCAGGGGACGCCCTATCGCGGAGTAGGAGGTGGCGGTGACGTAGCTGGCGAGGTTGCTCGTGAGGCGGGTGGGCCGGGAGAGCTCGTCGTACGTGGTCGTGACGTTCTCGGCGGGCAGGCCGCCGGCTGCCGGGAAGCCCCGGCTGCGGACCGTGCCGTCCGGGTTGTAGGCGATGGTGGAGGTGTAGCTCCCGGCCAGCGCCCCTTCCTCCTGGGGAATGACGAGGGTGTACTTCAGCGCACGCCCGGCGCTGTCGTAGGCGTCGATCCGCTCGGTGTAGGGCCGCCCGTCCGTGTATCGGGTCTGTGAGGTGAGGTATCCCTTGCGCACGGTGTCGTAGGTGTAGGCCGCCACGAGGGTGCCCGTGGCGGAGCCCTCGTGAACCTCGGTCACGCGACCCAGCGGGTCGTAGACCGGTACGAGCGTGCGGCCCCGGGCGTCGGAGGTCTTGACCGGGCGATCCAGGTCGTCGTAGGCCGTGACGGTGGTGCCGCTGTCGGGGTCGGCGGCCTTGATCGTGCGGCCGCGCAGGTCGTAGGTGTAGGACCAGGTGTTGCCGCCGGGGTCACGCATCGTGGCCTTCTGGCCCGCGGGCGTGTAGGTGTAGGTCGTCGCCTGATAGGGGCCCGTCGGGGACGCACCGTCGTGCTGGCGCAGGGCCGTCCTGCGACCCCGGGCGTCGGTGACGGTGACCGTGGGGGTGGCGCCGTCGGGCGGGTCCACGGCCACCCAGTCGCCGCCGTAGCTGGTGGTGACGCGCCACTTCTCCTGGGCGTCGTTGCTGCCCGTGACGAAGCGGCGCACGGTCTCCCGGTTGAGCCCGTCGTAGGAGTACGTCATCTGCGACTCGACGTCGCCGGGCGTGCCGACGCCGAAGAGCGCGGGCTCCGGCTCTCCCTCGGCGTAGTAGAGGTTGTAGGAGCGGGCGACGTTGCCCCGGCTGTCGTAGAAGGTGTCGGTGACGAGCCGGCCGCCGTCCGGGCCCTCGACCTGGGTCTGGCGCGGGCGCTGCAGGCCGTCGAACAGTTCCTGGGTCACCCGCGGGCCGCCCGCGGAGGTCAGGGTCTTGGTGGTGACGGCGCCGATCTTGCCCTCGGCCACCTGGTAGATGTGCTCGGTGTCGGGGTCGCCCGTGGTGGCGTGGCCGGGCAGCCAGACCTTGGTGAGGCGGCCGAGCGCGTCGTAGGCGAGGTGGGTGGTGCTCCCGGCCGCGTCGGTCTGCGCGGTGGGCCGGCCGGACGCGGGCTCCAGGGTCTCGGTCGTGACGAGCGCGCTGGCGGCGTCTCCCGGGGTGACGGGCGGGCTGGTGGTGGTGGTCTTCGTGGTCAGCCCGGCGGTCTCGGTGTACGCGGTCGTGGTCGTGTGGCCGGCCGCGTTGGTGACCGCCGCGACCCGGCCGTAGGCGTCGTACGCGGTGCGGGCGGAGGGCACGTAGGTGGCCGTGGTGCCGTCGTGTGCCGCGATCTTCTCGACCCGGGTGGCGTCCCCCTTGGCCGGAGCGGCGCCGAAGGCGCCCCCGTCGTAGAAGGTGCGTACGTCGGAGACGATCTCGCCGGGCCGGTCGGGCGTGGCGGAGCAGCGCACGGCGACGGTCTCGACGCGGGAGGGCAGGCTGCGGATCCACGCGGCGGCGTTGAGCGCGTACTCGGTGCGGGTGCACAGGTCGTCGTCCTGGCGGGCGGTGTCGCCCTGGTCGTCGACCTGGGTCGGCGCCCCCGTCACGGTGTCGTACGTGGTGTCGACGCGGGTCTGCCGCCAGGCGCCGCCGTCCATGGCGGTCCAGGTGCGGGTGGTGGCGACGCCGGTGAGGACCGCGGCGGAGGTGCCCCAGGGGCGGGTGCGGGAGGCGGTCTCGTGCTGCCAGGGGGTGTTGACGGTCTTGTCGTGCACGGCCCCGCCCGGCCCGGTGTGGACGGTGTGTTTCAGCTCGAACCCGGCCAGCGCGTCCTTGTCGACGTACGTGCCGCCCTCGCCGTCGGAGACGGTGACGTTCTTGACGCCGCCCGAGGCGTTGAGCCGGTCGCCGTCCATGCCGCGGAGGTACAGGTGCTCTTCGGAGGTGAGCGGTTCGCCGTCGCCGCCGGTGGTCACCCGGACCTTGCCGTAGCCGCGCCACTGCGACCAGGTCTTCTCCTTGGTCCTGGTCAGGCCGTCGTCGTCGGCGAAGTGCCAGGCGGCCCCGCCCAGGTAGTCGTAGCCGGTCACCATGTCGGGCGCGCGGCCGGTGCGGTCGGAGCGGATCACCTTGGTGACGACGTACTTGTGGAACCAGTCCCGGATCGGCTCCTCCTTCCCGGCGGGCTGCCAGATGGCGGGGAAGCACCTCTTGGTGTTGGTCTCGGGGGTGGGCAGGGTGGAGAGGCCGCAGTCCTCGCCGGAGTACTGGACCTCGATCTGGCCGCCGTACTCGTCGAAGATCGCGCCGAGCCGGTATTTGACGAACGGCGGGATGTCGTCGCCGACGCGGTCGATGCGGTTTCTCATCTGCACGTGGTTGAAGGTGACCTCGGGGAGCGTCACCGGGTCGCCGGTCGCCTTGCCCGTGTGCTTGATCCCCTCCAGGAGCAGCGACCGGTCGACGTCGGCGTCGCCCCAGTCGTGGCGCAGCGCCCAGGTGTCGACGTCGTGGTAGCCGCCGTCAGCCTGCCTGATCTGGGTGGTGATGCCGACGAGCCGCTGCCGGGACCAGAACGTCGGGGAGATCAGCCCCTTCTTGGTGCACTCCGAGGCGCAGTTCTGGTCCCATGGCACGTCGGGCCACTTGTCGGGCGAGGTCGCGATCTTCCCGGGGGCGCAGTCGAAAGTGCTGTCGGGGATGCACCGCTCGGCGGTCTGGAACACCACCTTGGCCGGCGGCGGGGCGAACAGGTCGCCGGTGCGCAGGCCGTACTCGATGCGGTTGAGCCGGCCGCCGCGCTCGTAGGCGGCGTCCTCGGTCAGGGAGACGTCGCGTCCGTAGTGATTGCCCTCTTTGTCGTAGTAGTACGCGATGGCGCTGCCGTGCGTGTCGACGACATAGTCGAGGTTCCACCGCCACGCCTGCTGACACGACGACTTCGCGAACCCGCCCCCGTCATGACATGGCTCGCCCGAGTCGTCGCCGAAGACGGGCACCGTCCAGGCCGATGCGGTGTGGGCCCGGCCGGAGGTCCAGCCGGGCAGCCGGTCGAGGCCGAAGAAGTATTGTGTGCCGTCGGTCGTGGTGGCCTTCCAGTATTCGCCGTTCTCGTCGCCGTTCTGGGCGCCGGTCACCTTCTCGAAGCGGGTGCCGTCGTCGCCGCGCATGCGCCACGTGCCGTCGGCCGCCTGGATCAGCTCGCCGCCCTTGCCGTTCCAGGTCACGGTCGCGTTGTCGTACGCCCAGCACAGGTCGCCGGGATCGACGCCGTTGCTCTTGGGCGCCCCGTCGTCCGCGCACCCCTTGTAGCTGCGCTCGACGTAGCCCGGCCACAGGTCGAACCCCTCGCCGACCCATGAGGCCTGGTTGTTGGTGCTGGAGGTCCGCCCGTCGGCCGAGCCGGACGAGTAGCCGATCGCCAGTTGCGGGGTCAGCCCGCCGGGCACCGGCGGCACCTGCATCGGATAGGACCAGGTGAAGTCGCCGGAGTTGCCGCCGCTGTCCCAGGTCGCCGTCGCGGCCAGCGGCGTCGCGCGGTAGTCGCCGAACGGGCTCGCGGGACCGGCCTCGGCGGCGAGCACCGCGGAACCGGCCGGGACGTCGGCCGTCAGCGTGCGGGACTCGGCGTCGTTGTCGGCCCGCACCGGCGTGGCGGTGCGGCACTCGTCGGCCTCGGGGGTGGTCAGTGCGCACGTCGGCAGGCTGACGAGCCGGAGGCGCGAGCCGTAGGAGCCGCCGTACGAGCGGGTGATCGAGTCGTAGGACACCCGCACTTCGGCGCTGCCGGGGCTGTCGACGGTGAACATCAGCCCGTCCACTCCGGCCTTCGCCGCCGCGTTCCTGCCGAGGACGCGCACCTCGGCGTCCCCCGTCGCGCGCACCACGCCGGCGTCGCCGGCGGACGGCCACCGGGGCCGCGGCACGCTCGTGCCGACCGCCGGGTCGGAGGTGCGCGGGCGGACAGGCACACGCTCGCCCCGCACGGCGCGATGGTCGTCGGCGACCGCCGGCGGCCCCTCGGAGACCGGCTCCGCACGGGCCGGTGGAGCGTGCAGAAGGTTCGCCACCAGAGCTGCGACCGCCGCCGCGGCCAACGACTTCTTGCCTGCCAGCACGGATCCTCCCTGAGCCGGTGAGCTGAGACGGGAGTAGGGGGGTGGACGGTGAGTTGCCGACATTCACCGGCCGGATCTGGCCGACGCGCACATGCTAGAAAAATCAGGCGGGCCCGGCGTCGGACCGGGGTTGGATCTCTGGCTCTACCGGAAGCCATACATTTCCGGCGGCCTCAACCCTGGGTGGTACGCGCCGTCCAACCAGGGGTGGACACGAAGCCCGCGAGCGGCCCGCCGGGGTTCAGCTGGACGCGGCGTCGTCCGGCGGTGACTCCACGGTGACGGCGATCCCGCTCAGCAGCCAGTCGAGCCCCAGGAGGAAGTAGCGCTCCCGGTCGCGGACGGGGATGGGCTGCACGGGGCCGATGCCGGCCAGGTGGGGGAAGGCGCCGGTGGCGATGAGGCTCGCCTGGTACTGGGCGAGAGCCTCCTGCTCGGCGGTGCGGCCGGGGACTCTCGGCGACCCCTCCTCGTCCATGACGAACGTCGCCTGGCCCACGACGTAGGTCTCGACGGCGACGATGACGGCGAGTTTCGTGGACGGGTCGAGGCGAAGGCCGGAGAGCGCGGCCAGGGTCTGCTCCCGGTGGCGGGTGCCGTTCGGGCCGATCAGCACGTTGTGGCCGATCAGCTCGACCCACCAGGGGTGGCGGAGCAGGACCTCGCGGACGCGGCCGGCGATCGCCCGCAACGCCTCCCGCCAGTCGCCCGGCAGGTCGTCGACGATCATCTCGGCGCACACCTGGTCGGTCATCAGGTCGAACAGCTCCTCTTTCGAGGTGATGCGCGCGTAGGAGTAGACGCTCATCGGCCGGGCGTCCAGCTCCGCCGCCAGCCGCCGGACGGTGAGCGCTGCCAGGCCCTCGGAGTCGGCGATGGGGATCGCGGCCGACACGATGATCTCGCGGGTCAACGGGGCGCGCCGCCTGTCGGGCGGCGGGCGGTCCCACACCAGCGGCGACGGCGGCTCTTCCGTGTCCGGTCGAGGCGCCGCCGGGTCGGGTCGGGAGGGATTCATCACCACCGATGGTATCAGCGTCACGCTTGCGATACATTGTCTCGCATGCGTGACAATGTATCGACACAGTCCGGCGATCAGCCGGCGACCCTGCCCGTCCGGCGCGATCCGGGCTGCCCGTTCGCCCCGCCTCCCGAGCTGGAGCGGCACCGCGCCACCGAGCCGCTGACCCGCCTGGCCTTCCCCGACGGCCATGTCGGCTGGCTCGTCACCGGATACGAGCTCGCCCGGACGATCCTGTCCGACCCCCGCTTCACCGTCCGGCCCGACCTGCGGCACCCCGCGCTGCCGCGGGCGAACGTGCGCCCCGGCGGCGTCACCGGGCCCCCGGCACCCGGCTGGTTCGCCAACATGGACCCGCCCGAGCACACCCGCTACCGGCGCCTGCTCACCGGCCAGTTCACCGTCCGCAGGATGCGGCTGCTCGAACCCCGCATCGCCGAGATCATCCACGAGCGCCTGGACGCGATGGCGACGGCCGGGCCTCCCGCGGACCTCGTGCAGGCGTTCGCGCTCCCGGTCCCGTCGCTGGTGATCTGCGAGCTGCTCGGCGTCCCCTACGCCGACCACGCGTTCTTCGAGGAACAGACCGTCACGATCGTCGACATGGACAGCACCGAGGCCCAGGCCATGACCGCGCTGGAGAACCTGGCCGGCTACCTGCGCGACCTCGTCGCGCGCAAGCGCGCCGAGCCCGCCGACGACCTGCTCAGCGGCCTGATCGGCGACCTCGACGACGAGGAGCTGACCAACATCGCGCTGGTGCTGCTCGTGGCCGGGCACGAGACCACGGCGAACATGCTCGCCCTCGGCACCTTCGCCCTGCTCCGGCATCCCCGACAGCTCGCCGCGCTCCGCGCGGACGACTCGCTGACCGGCACCGCGGTCGAGGAGCTGATGCGCTATCTGACCATCATCCACCTGGGCGGGCCCGGCCGCGCCGCGCTGCGGGACGTCGAGGTGGGCGGCAGGCTCATCCGCGAGGGCGAGACCGTGATCCTGGGGCTGCCCGCGATCAACCGTGACCCCGAGCGGTTCGCCGATCCCGGCGTCCTGCGGCTGGACCGCGTCGACGCCGGGCACCACCTGGCCTTCGGCCACGGCGTGCACCAGTGCCTGGGGCAGCAGCTCGCGCGGATCGAGCTGCGCATCGGCTACCGCGCGCTGCTCGAACGCTTCCCCGCCCTGCGCCTGGCGGTCCCGCCGGAGGAGGTCCCGCTCCGCGAGAGCGCGCTGGTGTACGGCGTGTGGCGGCTCCCGGTGACCTGGTGATCGCCGGAGCAGGCGAGCCGGGCTCGGCGCGGGTCGGTGGAGGCGGGAGGATGTACGGCGGGCTCGGCGTGCGCGAGCCGGATCGACCGCCGAGAAAGGAAACCGATGAACATCCTCTTCCGAGGAGGCCGCGTCTTCACCCCGGAGGGCGTGGCGGCCGAGGCCGTGCTGGTGAGCGACGGGGTGATCGCCGCGGTGGGCGCGGAGGGCGAGCTGGCCCGCCGGGCGCCGTCCCACGAGACGGTCGACCTGGACGGCGGCCTGCTGGTGCCGGGGTTCACGGACGCGCACATCCACCCGGTCCAGGCGGGCCTCGAACGCGCGAAGTGCGACTTGTCCGATATTTTCGGCCTCGACGCGTACAGGGCCGAAATATCGGACTATGCAGCGAAGAATCCTGGCAAGGAATGGATCGACGGCGGTGGCTGGGACATGTCGGCGTTCCCCGGCGGCCTCCCCCACCGCGACCAGATCGACTTCCTCGACCGCCCCGCGTACCTCATCCAGCGTGACCACCACGCCGCCTGGGTCAACACCGCGGCCCTGCGCAGGGCCGGCATCACCAGGGACACCCCCGACCCGGCCGACGGCCGCATCGAGCGCGACGCCGCCGGCGAGCCCACCGGGGTGCTGCACGAGGGCGCGATGGACCTCGTCGGCCTGCTCACCCCCCGCCCCACCGCCGCCGACCTGGAGGAAGCGCTGGCGGACGCGCAGCGGCACCTGTTCTCGCTGGGCGTCACAGGCTGGCAGGACGCCATCGTGGGCTCCTACGCGGGCTCCCAGGACCAACTGCCCGCCTACGTGTCCGCGGCCCGCTCAGGCAGCCTCAGGGCGCGCGTGGTGGGCGCCCTGTGGTGGGACAGGACGCGCGGGCTGGAGCAGGTCGAGGAGCTGGTCGAGCGGCGGGCCGCCGCCGAGGGCCTCGACCGGTTCCGGGCCACCTCGGTCAAGATCATGCAGGACGGCATCACGGAGAACTTCACCGCCGCCACGCTGGAGCCGTACTGCCTGTGCGGCGGCACGGGCCTGTCGTACGTGGACCCGTCCGAGCTCAAGGGCCATGTCGCCGAGCTGGACCGGCTCGGCTTCCAGGTGCACGTGCACGCCATCGGCGAGCGGGCCGTGCGCGAGGCGCTGGACGCCTTCGAGGGCACCGATCCCGGCAACCGGCACCACATCGCCCACCTGCAGATCGTCGAGCCGTCTGATGTGCCCCGCTTCGCCGCCCTGGGCGTCACGGCCAACCTGCAGCCGCTGTGGGCCACGCACCACGCCCAGATGGACGAGCTGACGCTGCCGTACCTGGGTGAGCCGCGCTCGTCGTGGCAGTACCCCTTCGCGGACCTGCTGGCGCACGGCACCCGCTTCTGCGCGGGCAGCGACTGGCCGGTCTCCAGCGCCGACCCGGTGCAGGGCATGCACGTCGCGGTGAACCGTACGGAACCGGGCGGCTCGGTGCACGCCGGCTATCCGACCGCGCAGACCCCGTTCCTGCCCGGCCAGCGCATCGATCTTGCCACCGCCATGACGGCCTACACGGCGGGCTCGGCCTGGGTCAACCGCTCCCCCGCCGGGTCCGTGGAGCCGGGCCGTCCGGCCGACCTGGTGGTGCTGGACCGCGACCCGTTCGAGCTGCCGCCCGGCGATATCTGGACGACGCGGGCGCGCATGACGTTCGTGGACGGCGAGGCGGTCTTCGAGCGCCCCTGAGCGGCGGGGGCGCGGCCCCCGGAAACGACGAGAGGGCCTCGGGGTCACCCCCGCGGCCCTCTCGCCTGGAAACGGTCCTACGCCCTACCAGGGGGACTTGTTGTTACGCAGGCGCTCCAGTGCCTCCTCGAGGATCGCCTTGCCGTCCTTGTCGCTCCTGCGCTCCTTCACATAGGCAAGATGCGTCTTGTACGGCTCGTTCTTGGGCGGGGCAGGCGGCGCCTCCTCGTCCTGTCCGGCTGGGAGGCCGCAACGCGGGCAGTCCCACAGCTCGGGGACCGCAGCGTCGCTGGCGAAACTGGGGCGCGTCTCGTGCATGTTGGCGCACCAGAACGAGACCCGCACTCTCGGAGCTGCCTCGCCGCGCTCGGCCTCCCCCATAGGGCCGGCGCCGACTCGGCTGCCACGGATCGCGTTGCCACTACCCACGGATGAACTCCTCGCTCGATCGCCCCGCGCGCAGACACGGGGGGAGAATCACTGTCACGCGTTTAACTTGTGCTCAGGGCTTCATGAGCAAGCCGAGAGCGATGATGCAGACGAACCAGATCGTGCCCGTGATGACGGTCAGCCGGTCGAGGTTGCGCTCCACCACCGAGGAACCACCGAAGTTCGACGAGAAACCGCCGCCGAACATGTCAGACAGGCCGCCACCCTTGCCCTTGTGGAGCAGCACGAGCAGGATCATGAGCCCGCTCGCCAGGATGAGGGCGATGGAGATTCCGATTTCCACGGTATGCCTGTTCCTTCAATGCTCTGTAACGCGTGACGATTCAGACTTGCCTTCTGAGGGTACGGCCTGGTGTCAAGTCGCACCCCCAGAACGACTCAGTTAGCCTGGCATATCCGAGAAACGGCAGATCTTCGCGAACTCCCCGGCGTCGATGCTGGCACCGCCCACGAGCGCGCCGTCGACATCGGGTTGAGCCATGATCCCCGCGATATTGCCTGACTTGACCGAGCCACCGTAAAGGATACGGACCGCGGAGGCCACTTCGGGGTCGTAGAGCTCAGCGAGTCTGATGCGCAGCGCGCCACAGACCTCCTGGGCGTCCTCCGGGGTGGCCACCTCGCCGGTGCCGATCGCCCACACTGGTTCGTAGGCCACCACTATCGATTTTGCCTGATCAGCGGTGATTTTGCGCAGTGCGCCGTCGAGTTGGCCGAGACAGTGCGCGATGTGGCCGCCCTCTTGACGGATCGCCAGCCCCTCCCCCACGCACAGGATGGGGGTGAGCGAGTGGCGCTGGGCGGCCTGCACCTTGGCGTTGACCATGTCGTCGTCCTCGCCGTGGTACTGCCTGCGCTCGGAGTGTCCGATCACGGCGTACGTGCAGCCGAGCTTGGCCAGCATCGCGCCCGACACCTCGCCGGTGTAGGCGCCGCCGTCGTGCTGCGACAGGTCCTGCCCGCCGTACACGATCCTGAGCTTGTCGCCGTCGACCAGCGTCTGCACGCTGCGCAGGTCGGTGAACGGCGGCAGGACCGCGACCTCGACCTTGTCGAAGTCCTTGTCGTTGAGCGCGAACGCCAGCTTCTGGACGAGAGCGATGGCCTCGAGGTGGTTGAGGTTCATCTTCCAGTTGCCGGCGATGAGCGGCTTGCGCTGGGTCACCTCAGTCCTCCAAGGCCGCGAGTCCGGGGAGGGTCTTGCCCTCGAGGTATTCGAGGCTGGCCCCGCCACCGGTGGAGATGTGCGAGAAGCCGTCCTCGGGCAGCCCGAGCCTGCGCACGGCCGCCGCGGAGTCGCCGCCGCCCACCACGGTGAACGCGCCGCCCTCGGCGGTGCGGGCGATCAGCGCCTCGGCCACCGCCCTGGTGCCGCCGGAGAACGCGTCGAACTCGAACACGCCCATGGGGCCGTTCCAGAAGACGGTGCCGGCGTCGGCCAGCTTGGAGGCGAACAGCTCGCGCGTCTTGGGCCCGATGTCCAGACCCTCCCGATCAGCCGGGATCGCGGTGGACTCGACCACATCGTGCTCGGCGTCCGGCGCGAACGTGACCGCCGCCAGCACGTCCACGGGCAGCACCAGCTCGACGCCGCGCTCGGCGGCCTCGGCGAGGAAACCGCGCACCTGGTCGAGCTGGTCCTCCTGGAGCAGCGACCTGCCCACCTCGTGGCCCTGGGCCTTCAGGAAGGTGTACGCCATGCCGCCGCCGATCAGCAGCCGGTCGACCTTGCTCAGCAGGTTGGCGATGACGCCCAGCTTGTCGGAGACCTTGGCGCCGCCGAGCACCACGGCGTAGGGCCGCTCGGGGCTCTCGGTCAGCTTCTTCAGCACCTCGACCTCGGCCACGACCAGCCCGCCCGCCGCGTGCGGCAGCAGCCGCGGCACGTCATAGACGCTGGCGTGCTTGCGGTGCACCGCGCCGAACCCGTCGCCGACGTAGACCTCGGCCAGCCCGGCCAGCTTCTCCGCGAAGGCCCGCCGCTCGGCGTCGTCCTTGGACTCCTCGCCCGGCTCGTAGCGGAGGTTCTCCAGCAGCGCCACCTGGCCGTCCTGGAGCTTGTCGACCGTGCTCCGCGCGCTGTCGCCCACCACGTCCGTGGCGAAGGCGACGTCCTGGCCCAGCAGCTCGCCCAGCCGCCCGGCCACCGGCCCGAGCGAGTATTTCGGGTCGGCCTTGCCCTTGGGCCTGCCCAGGTGGGCGCAGACGACGACCTTCGCGCCCCGGCCCACCAGCGCCTTGATCGTCGGCACCGACGCGCGGATGCGGCCGTCGTCGGTGATCGTCTCCCCTTCCAGGGGGACGTTGAGGTCGGCGCGCACGAGCACGCGCCGCCCCTTCACGTCGAGATCGTCGAGCGTGCGCATGCTCATGCTCCTCGTGTTCACACCGTGGAGGCGTGCCCGGTCGCCACCGGGCCGCCCTGCTCATGGCCTCCACGCGGTGGAGGCGGATCGCCCTTGACGCAGCCGCCTCCACCCGCACGGGCGCGCCGCGACGGCGGCCCGGCGGCCGGAGGCGCCGGGGTCAGAGGCCGCGGCCGACCAGCTCGACCAGGTCGGCGATGCGGTTGGAGTAGCCCCACTCGTTGTCGTACCAGCCGACGACCTTGACCTGGTTGCCGATCACCTTGGTGAGCCCGGCGTCGAAGATGCACGACGCCGGGTCGGTGACGATGTCGGAGGAGACGATCTCGTCCTCGGTGTAGCTGATGATGCCCTTGAGGGGGCCCTCGGCGGCGGCCTTGACCGCGGCGTTGACCTCCTCGACGCTGACGTCGCGGCTGACGTCGACCGTCAGGTCGGTGGCCGAGCCGGTCGGGATCGGCACGCGCATGGCGAAGCCGTCGAGCTTGCCCTTGAGCTCGGGCAGGACCAGGCCGATGGCCTTGGCGGCGCCGGTGGAGGTGGGCACCACGTTGAGCGCGGCGGCGCGGGCGCGGCGCAGGTCCTTGTGCGGGCCGTCCTGGAGGTTCTGGTCCTGCGTGTAGGCGTGGATGGTGGTCATCAGACCCTTCTCGATGGTGAAGGTGTCGTGGAGGACCTTGGCCATCGGCGCCAGGCAGTTGGTGGTGCAGGACGCGTTGGAGATGATCGTGTGCTTGGCCGGGTCGTAGTCGCCCTCGTTGACGCCGAGGACGACGGTGACGTCCTCGTTCTTCGCCGGGGCGGAGATGATGACCTTCTTCGCGCCGTTGTCGGCGTGCACCTTGGCCTTGGTGGCGTCGGTGAACAGGCCGGTGGACTCCAGCACGACGTCAACGCCGAGGTCGCCCCAGGGCAGCTTGCCCGGGTCGCGCTCCTCGAAGACCTTGATCGCCTTGCCGTCGACGGTGATCTCGTCGCTCGAGGCCTTCACCTCGTAAGGCAGGCGGCCCAGAATGCTGTCGTACTTCAGCAGGTGGGCGAGGGTCGCGTTGTCGGTCAGGTCGTTGACCGCGACGATCTCGATGTCCTTGCCGCTGGCGGCGACAGCGCGCCAGAAGTTGCGACCGATGCGGCCGAAGCCGTTGACGCCTACGCGGATGCTCACGGGAACCGATCTCCTCGAAACCAGATGGCGGGCTTAACCTCAACCACGAACCTTATCGGACCCAAATTGGTTTAGACCACTTCAGGTGCCCGATCTGAATCCGTGTTCAGGAGGCGCATTTTGCGGGGTTCGAGTAAAGTGCCCGACTCGTCGGTGTAAGTTCGTGCATTCTCTGGGGGCTGAGATGTCACACAAGCGGTCCGGCCTGCTGCCCGGGCTGATCACAGGCCTGATCGCCGCGCTCATCTGCGCGGCGGCCCTGGGGGCGGCCGTCCTGTTCCAGACGCGCCTGCCCGCCGCCGTCGCGGGCTTCGGGAACGGCTACCCGCTCTCGGTGGCCTCCTCTCTCGTGATCGCGCTGCTGGTCGCCCTGGCGATGGGCGCGGTACGTCCCCGCAGCGTCGTGCTGGTGCCCATCGCGGCGGTGTACGCGGGCGGCGCCGTGGCCGCGGGACAGGTCGTGGGCTCCTCCATCATGATCGGCACCGCGCTGCGCACGCCGCCGGCCGAGCGCGGCCCCGCCGACCTGTCCGACGTCACCCTGGACAACTTCACCGCCGGCCTCCCCTACGCGCCGTCGCTCTACAAGGATCCGCTGTCGGAGACGTGGGCCGCCTGGCTCTACATCGCCGTGGCGGCCCTGGCCGCCCTGGCCCTGCTCGCCCTCCGCGTCATCCGGATCCGCCGCAGGCAGCGGGTGGAGCAGCCGGAGACGGCCGGGCAGCCGGAGGGGGAACCGGAATACCGAGCCCCCTTCGAACCCCTCCAGGCCCCCACCCCGAAGCCCACCGCGGACCTCTTCACCCCCCGCGGCCCCGCCAAGGACCAGCCTCCAGCCGCTTCGTGAGTGGCGCCCTGGACCCGCCGGACGGGGAACCGCGGCGCGGCCAGGGTCACCACGGAGCCGGCCAAGGACGCGCGTCGTCACGGCGCCCGGCCCGTGAGCCTTCACGACCGGCCATGACGGACGGCCACCGACGTCGGCGCGTGCGGCCGGCCACGCGAAGCCGTAACGGATGGGTCTGGGAAGGAGACTCACCGGGCGGAACCGTCACGGATGCTCGTGGATCAGGGGGAGAGCATGTCGACGGTGAGGTTGGCCTCGGTATTGGGGATCCCCAGGTCGGAGGCGCGCTTGTCGGCCATGGCGAGCAGGCGGCGGATGCGGCCCGCGATGGCGTCCTTGGTCAGCGGCGGGTCGGCGATCTGCCCCAGCTCCTCCAGTGACGCCTGCTTGTGCTCCACCCGGAGCCGCCCCGCCACCACGAGGTGATCCGGCGCCTCGTCCCCGAGGATCTCCAGCGCCCGCTGCACCCGCGCTCCCGCCGCGACGGCCGCGCGGGCCGAGCGCCGCAGGTTGGCGTCGTCGAAGTTGGCGAGGCGGTTGGCGGTGGCCCGCACCTCGCGGCGCATCCGGCGCTCCTCCCACGCCAGGACGCTGTCGTGCGCCCCGAGCCGGGTGAGCAGCGCGCTGATGGCGTCGCCGTCGCGGACCACGACGCGGTCGACGCCGCGCACCTCCCGCGCCTTGGCGTGGATCTTGAGCCGCCGCGCCGAGCCCACCAGCGCGAGCGCCGCCTCCGGGCCGGGGCAGGTGACCTCGAGCGACATCGAGCGCCCCGGCTCGGTGAGCGAGCCGTGCGCGAGGAACGCGCCGCGCCAGGCGGCCTCGGCGTCGCAGGCGGCGCCCGCCACGACCTGGCGGGGCAGGCCGCGCACGGGCCGGCCGTGGTTGTCGATCAGGCCCGTCTGGCGGGCCAGGGCCTCACCGTCGCGGTAGACGCGTACGACGTAGCGCGAGCCCTTGCGCAGCCCGGCGGGCGCGAGCACGAGCACCTCGGCCTTGTGCCCGAACACCTCGCCGATGTCCTTGATCAGCCGCCGCGCGGTGGCATTGGTGTCGAGCTCGGCCTCGATCACGATCCGCCCGCCCACCAGGTGGAGGCCGCTCGCGAACCGCAGCAGTGTCGAAACCTCCGCCTTGCGGCAGCACGGCTTCAGCACCGGCAGGCGACTCAGCTCGTCTTTCACCACACCTGTCATGGCCATGCGTTAGTCCTCTCCCCCATTCAGACCGGCTCACGTCAGTCTCTCGCACCTTCGCGCCACGCCGACCAGGATCAACGCTTCTGGAGGAAAATCTCGTCCAGGACGGAGGCAAGACGTCGTGGGTCGTGCTTCGGCGAGCCGTCGCCGGCGGCCACGTCGGCCATTACGAGCCGGGCGCCGAGCGCCCCCGCGGCCTTCTCCAGCGCGCCGGGGTCGTCCACCACCCCGATGTCGGCGAGTACGACGTCGATCGACAGGTCGGGGGCGTGCTGCCGGAGCACCTCCAGGTGCTGCTGGGGGGAGAAGTCGTCGGTCTCGCCCGGCTGCGGGGCCAGGTTGAGCGTGACGAGGCGCTTGGCCTTGGTGGCGTGCAGCGCCCTGGCCAGCTCGGGCACCTTGAGATGCGGCAGCACGCTGGTGAACCACGACCCCGGCCCGAACACCACCCAGTCGGCGTCCAGCACCGCCTCGACGGCCTCGGGCCGGGCGGGCGGGTCCTCGGGCACGAGGGAGATGGCCTGCACGCGACCGGGCGTCAGCGCGCAGGCCACCTGCCCGCGCACGATCGAGATGACGCCGTCGAGCTCCACCCTGGCCACGATGTCGAGCGGCACGGACGCCATCGGCAGCACCCTGCCGTGCGCGCCGAGCAGCCGCCCGACCCAGTCGAGCCCGGCCACCGGGTCGCCGAGCAGCTCCCACAGGGCGACGATGAGCAGGTTGCCGACGGCGTGCCCGTGCAGCTCCCCCTCGCTGCGGAAGCGGTGCTGCACGACCTCGCTCCACGTGCTGCCCCACTCGTCGTCGCCGCACAGCGCGGCCAGCGCCATCCGCAGGTCGCCGGGCGGCAGCACGCCTAGCTCGCGCCGCAACCGGCCGCTGGAGCCGCCGTCGTCGGCGACGGTGACCACGGCCGTCAGCCGGTCGGTCACCATGCGTAATGCCGACAGAGACGCGTACAGCCCGTGGCCGCCGCCGAGCGCCACGACGTGCGGCCCGAATCCGGAGAACGTCCCCGTGTACGCGCCCAGCTCGGCCGGCATCGGGACCACGCGCGAAAGCCGCACGGGACACACCCCGCCCTCGCCCGAGTCACCCTCGTCCGAGGCGGGGCCGTGATCGTCCTGAGCGCCCCCACCCTCATCCGGAGCCGAGCCTCCGTCACCGTGAGAGGAAACGCTTTCGTCGCGGGCGGGGACGTTCGCGCGTCCCGTCAGGGCCGCGGCCGGGGGCTCGCCTCCTTCGGGAGACGAGCGATCCCCCGGGGGCACGTCCGAGTCTCCGCCACCCGCCACCGGCCGCGGCAAGGCTCCCGCCGCGACGCCTGCATCGGTCACTCCCGCCCCACATCCCGATGACTCACCTGGACCTCCACCTCGCGGTCGCGCAACCGGGCGGCGAGCTGCTCGGCCATGGCCACGCTGCGGTGCTTGCCACCGGTGCAGCCCACCGCCAGCGTCGCGTAGCTCTTGCCCTCGCGCGCGTATCCGGCGGCCACCACCTGCAGGACCTCCTCGTACGCGTCGAGGAACTCCTTGGCACCCGGCTGCCCCAGCACGTAGTCGGCCACGGGGGCGTCGAGCCCGTTCATCGGCCGCAGCTCGGGCACCCAGTGCGGGTTGGGCAGGAACCGGCAGTCGACCACCAGGTCGGCGTCGACCGGCAGGCCGTACTTGAACCCGAAGGACACGATGTTCAGCCGCAGCCCCGGCCGGTCCTCGCCGCCGAAGTAGGCGACGATCTTGTTGCGGAGGTCGTGCACGTTGTGCGAGGACGTGTCGATCACGAGGTCGGCGTTGGCCCTGACCTCCCGCAGGATGCCCCGCTCTCGGGTGATCCCGTCGACCAGCCGCCCCTCGCCCTGGAGGGGGTGCGGCCTGCGGACGTTCTCGAACCTGCGGACCAGCTCCTCGTCGCTGGCCTCCAGGAACACGACCCGCACCCGCACGCCGCGCCCTTCGAGCTCCTCGATGGCCGCGTTGAGGTCGGTCGTGAAGGCCAGGCTGCGCACGTCGACGACGGCCGCCACCTTGTCGGCGGCCAGCTTGACCTTGCCTGCCTCCTCCGCCATCGCGAACAGCAGCCCGGGCGGCAGGTTGTCGATGACGAACCAGCCCAGGTCCTCCAGCGCCTTGGCCGCGGTGCTGCGGCCCGCGCCCGACATGCCGGTGACGATCACGAACGCCGGCTCGGTGCTCATTTCCTCTCTCCGTCCCGCATGTGCTGTCCGGGCGCACCACCATGGCGCCCGGACGCCCAATCGCGTCCTGGCGAGATCAAGGCGACTCTCCCTTCAGCGTCGACACGATGACCTCGGCGATGGACGGGCCGATGCCGGGGACCTCGCAGATCTCCGCCGCAGTGGCCTCGCGTAGCTTCTTCACGGAGCCGAAGTGCTTGAGCAGCGCCTGCCTGCGTGCCGGCCCGAGGCCCGGCACGCCGTCGAGCGCGCTCTCCTTCACCGTCTTGGACCTCTTCGACCGATGGTAGGTGATGGCGAAGCGGTGTGCTTCGTCTCGCACGCGTTGCAGCAGGTAGAGACCTTCGCTTGAACGAGGCATGATCACTGGCTGGTCGTCGCCGGGCAGCCAGACCTCCTCCAGCCGCTTGGCGAGCCCGCACACCGACACGTCGTCGATGCCGAGCTCGTCGAGCGCCCGCTGCGCCGCGGCCGCCTGCGGGCCCGCGCCGTCGACGACCACCAGGTTGGGCGGGTAGGCGAACTTGCGCGGCTTGCCCGTCTCGGGGTCGATGGGGCCGTGGCCGTCGTCGTCGGCGGCCAGCTCGCCGGTCGCCGAGCGCTCCTCGAGATAGCGGCGGAACCGCCGCATGATCACCTCGTGGATCGAGGCGACGTCGCCCTCCTTGGTCTTGACGGCGAAGCGGCGGTATTCGCTCTTGCGCGCCAGGCCGTCCTCGAAGACCACCATGGACGCCACGACGTTCTCGCCCTGCAGGTGGGAGACGTCGTAGCACTCGATGCGCAGCGGCGCCTGGTCGAGGTCGAGCGCGTCGGCGATCTCCTGCAGCGCCTTGCTGCGCGTGGTCAGGTCGCTCGCGCGGCGGATCTTGTGCTGCGCCAGCGACTCCTTGGCGTTGCGCTCGACGGTCTCCATCAGCGACCTCTTGTCGCCGCGCTGCGGCACGCGCACCTCGACGCGGGCGCGGCGCTGCTCGGTCAGCAGCTCGCTCACCGCCTCGCAGTCGGGCGGCAGGGCGGGCACCAGGACCTCGCGGGGCATCGCGTCGGGGCTCGCCTCGGCGTACATCTGGAGCAGGAACTGCTCGACCAGCTCGCCGGGCGAGCTCTCCTCGACCTTGTCGACGACCCAGCCCCGCTGGCCCCTGATGCGGCCGCCGCGCACGTAGAAGACCTGGACGGCGGCTTCGAGCGGATCCTCGGCCAGCGCGATCACGTCGGCGTCGGTGCCCTCGCCGAGCACCACGGCCTGCTTCTCCAGCGCCCGCTGGAGCGCCTGGATGTCGTCGCGCAGCCGGGCCGCCCGCTCGTATTCCTGCTCGGAGGCGGCGTCGCGCATCTCCTTCTCCAGGCGCTTGATGAAGCGGCTGGTGTTGCCCGCCATGAAGTCGCAGAAATCCTCGGCCAGGTCGCGGTGCTCCTCCGGGGTGACCCGGCCGACGCAGGGCGCCGAGCACTTGTCGATGTAGCCGAGCAGGCAGGGGCGGCCGATCTGGCCCGCCCGCTTGAACACCCCGGCGCTGCACGTGCGGACCGGGAAGACCCGCAGCAGCAGGTCGACGGTCTCGCGGATCGCCCAGGCGTGGGAGTAGGGGCCGAAGTAGCGGGTGCCCTTGCGCTTGGCGCCGCGCATGACCTGGACCCGGGGGAACTCCTCGCCCATGGTGACCGCGAGGTAGGGGTAGGACTTGTCGTCGCGGTATTTCACGTTGAAGCGCGGGTCGAACTCCTTGATCCAGGAGTATTCGAGCTGCAGCGCCTCGACCTCGGTGCCGACGACGGTCCAGTCGACGTCGGCGGCCGTGGTCAGCATCGACTGGGTGCGCGGGTGGAGCGCGGAGAAGTCGGCGAAGTACGAATTGAGCCGCTGGCGCAGGCTCTTGGCCTTGCCGACGTAGATCACCCGGCCGTGCGCGTCCCTGAACCGGTAGACCCCCGGCGAATCGGGGATCGAACCCGGCCTGGGCCGGAAACTCAAGGGGCTGCCCGCTGATCTCGCCACATGAAAAGACTAGTGGCCCCTACCGACAAGGTTGCCCGCCGCGCCTTCCTCCGGCGCGACGGGACGGTCTGTCTGCGGCGCCCGGCTAGGCGAGCGTGATCTGGTCTCCCTCCACCTTGATCTGCTGCTCGGGCAGCGGCTGTTGCGCCGGTCCGTCGGTGACCGAGCCGTCCGCGATGGCGAACTTGCTGCCGTGGCACGGGCACACGATCACCCCGTCCGCGACGCTGCCGACGGCGCACCCCTTGTGCGTGCACACGGCGCTGAACGCCTTGAACTCGCCCTCGGTGGGCTGGGTGACCACGATCTTCTGGTCCTTGAGGACCGTGCCGCCGCCGACGGGGATGTCGGCGGTCTTGGCCAGCCCTCCACCGGCCGGCGCGCCCGACCCGGAAGCGGCGGGCTCCGGCGCGCTCGACCCGGTGGCGGCGGGCTGCGCGGTTTCTGTGTCGCCGCCACAGGCGGCCAGTGTCAGCGCCAGGCCGCCCACGCCCACGCTCGCGAACACGGCTCGGCGGCTCTGCAGGTCATCTCCCATGCGGGCACTCAACCGCACGTAAGTGAGAAAATCATGAGATCAGGCGAGCCTGATCTTGTCCCCGTCCACGGTGATCTTCTTCTCCGCGAGCGGCTCGCCCGCCGGCCCGTCGGCGACGGATCCGTCGTTGATGTTGAACTTGCTGCCGTGACACGGGCAGTTGATCGTGTTGTTGGAGACGGTGGCCACCGTGCAGCCCGCGTGCGTGCAGACCGCCGTGAACGCCTTGAACTCCCCGGCGGCGGGCTGCGTGACCACGATCTTCTCGTTCTCGAAGACCTTCCCGCCGCCCTCGGGGATGTCCGATGTGGCGGCCAGCGCCTTGCTCTTCGCCGCCGCCTTCTTTTTCTTGGGGGACGCCGCCTCCGCCGGCTCCTCCACCGGCGGCTCGGCGTTCGCCTCGGTGGTCGGCGAGCCGTAGCTCGCACATGCCGTCAGAATCGCCGCGAGCCCGGCGCCCCCGGCGCCGAGCACCACAGTGCGGCGCGTCGTATCCGTCATGGTGCGTTCCTCCCAGATCGGCTTTCACTTCAGGTACGGCCGGCCCCTCGTGCCGGTTCAGCGTGCCTGAGCCCGATCCGGGTCTCTACGCATAAGTACGGGTTCAGGCGACGACGATGCCGTCCCCTTCGACCCGGACCTTGAACGACGCCAGCGGGGCGCCGGCGGGCCCCTTGGTGGCCTTGCCGCTGTCGGCGGCGAACTCGCTGCCGTGGCAGGCGCACCTGATGACGTTGTCCTTGGGGGCGCTGACCGTGCAGCCCTTGTGCGTGCAAACCGAGCTGAACGCCATGTAGACGCCCTTCGTCGGCTGCGTCACCACGACCTGCAGGTCCTCGACCACCGTGCCGCCGCCCACGGGCACGTCGGCCGTCTTGGCGATGACCTTGCCCTTGAGATTGGGCTGCGCCTTCGCGTCCTGGCCGCTGCACCCGGCCAGCGCGAGCCCGCACGCCGCCACCCCCGCCGCGCCCAGCATCTCGCGCCGCCCGAACCCGTGTGCGGGCATGGCTCCGCCCCGCTCCGTAACCGTCATGATGTGCCGACCCTCCGCGCCGTGCTGACCCCCTGCAGGCCAGGCCGTTACCCTCGCTCAACTTTATGGGCGACCCCCCTCGGTCCCGTGACCGGGTGCCCCGGTCACGGGGGCCGTGACGGCACGCCACGCCCCCCGGACCTCGCCGGGCGGCACGCCACGGTCACCCGGACCTCGCCGGGGCGCACCCGTCGCCCCGGCGAGACGGAAGAACGCGAACGGACCCGCTCAGAAGGCCAGGATCTTGCGCAGGAAGCGCCCGGTGTGGCTCTCCTCCACCAGCGCGACCTCCTCGGGCGTGCCGCTGGCGACGAGCGTGCCGCCACGGGACCCGCCCTCGGGACCCATGTCGATGATCCAGTCGGCCGTCTTGATCACATCGAGGTTGTGCTCGATGACGATCACCGAGTTGCCCCCGTCCACGAGCCGCCCGAGCACCCCCAGCAGGCGCCGGATGTCCTCGAAGTGCAGGCCGGTGGTCGGCTCGTCGAGCACGTAGATGGTCCGCCCGGTCTGCCGCCGCTGCAGCTCGGAGGCGAGCTTGACGCGCTGCGCCTCGCCGCCGGACAGCGTGGTGGCGGGCTGGCCGAGCCGGACGTAGCCCAGGCCCACGTCGTGGAGCGTCTGCAGGTGGCGCTTGATCGCGGGGATCGCGTCGAAGAAGCCCAGGGCCTCCTCGATCGGCATGTCGAGCACCTCGGCGATCGTCTTGCCCTTGTAGTGGACCTCCAGCGTCTCCCGGTTGTAGCGGGCGCCGTGGCAGACCTCGCAGGGGACGTAGACGTCGGGCAGGAAGTTCATCTCGATCTTGATGGTGCCGTCGCCCGCGCACGCCTCGCAGCGCCCGCCCTTGACGTTGAAGCTGAAGCGCCCGGGCTGGTAGCCGCGCACCTTCGCCTCGGTCGTGGCCGCGAACAGCTTGCGGATGTGGTCGAAGACGCCGGTGTAGGTGGCGGGGTTGGAGCGCGGGGTGCGCCCGATCGGCGACTGGTCGACGTGGACGACCTTGTCGACGTGGTCCATGCCGTTGATCCGCGAGTGCCGCCCCGGCACCGTGCGGGCGCCGTTGAGCTCCTTGGCCAGGGCGTTGTAGAGGATGTCGTTGACCAGCGTCGACTTGCCGGACCCCGACACGCCCGTGACGGCCGTGAACACGCCCAGCGGGAACTCGATGTCGACGCCCTGGAGGTTGTGCTCGCGCGCCCCCTTGACCACGATCTGCCGCTTCCTGTCGCGCTTGCGGCGCTTGGGCGGGATCGGAATGGCCTTGCGCCCGGACAGGTACTGGCCGGTGATCGAGTCCTCGTTGGACAGGAGCTCCTGGACGGTGCCGGACACGACGACCTGACCGCCGTGCTCGCCCGCGCCGGGGCCGATGTCGACGACCCAGTCGGCCGCCGCGATCGTGTCCTCGTCGTGCTCGACGACGATCAGCGTGTTGCCCATGTCGCGCAGCCTGATCAGCGTGTCGAGCAGGCGCATGTTGTCGCGCTGGTGAAGCCCGATGGACGGCTCGTCCAGCACGTACAGGACGCCGACCAGGCCGGAGCCGATCTGCGTGGCCAGCCTGATGCGCTGGGCCTCGCCGCCCGCCAGGGTGGCGGCGGCGCGGTCCATGGTGAGGTAGTCGAGGCCGACGTCGAGCAGGAAGCCCATGCGGGCGTTGATCTCCTTGACCACCCGCTCGGCGATCTGCATGTCGCGGTCGGACAGCTTGAGCCCGGCCAGGAACTTCGCGCACTCGCCGATCGACATGGCCGCCACCTCGGCGATCGACCTGTCGGCGACCGTCACGGCCAGCGTGACCGGCTTGAGCCGGGCCCCCTTGCAGGCCGGGCACGGGATCTCGCGCATGTAGCCCTCGAACCGCTCGCGGGTCGAGTCGCTCTCCGCCTCGGCGTGCCGGCGCTGCACCCACGGGATGACGCCGTCGTAGGTGGTGTAGTAGGAGCGCTGCCTGCCGTAGCGGTTGCTGTAGCGGACGTGCACCTGCTCGTCGTGCCCGTACAGCAGGGACTTCTGCGCCTTCTTCGGCAGCTTCTCCCACGGCGTGTCGAGCGTGAACCCCATCGTGTGGCCGAGCGCCTCGATCAGCCTGACGAAGTATTCGCTGGTGTGGCCGCCCGACCAGGGGTGGAGCGCGCCGTCGCCGAGCGCGCGCTCGGGGTCGGGCACGACCAGGTCGGGGTCGACCTCCATCTTGGTGCCGAGGCCCGTGCACTCGGGGCAGGCGCCGAACGGCGAGTTGAAGGAGAACGAGCGCGGCTCCAGCTCCTCGAACGACAGGTCGTCGTAGGGGCAGTAGAGGTGCTCGGAGTAGAAGCGCTCGCGGCCAGGGTCGTCCTCGGGCAGGTCGACGAACTCCAGCGTGATCGTGCCGCCGGACAGCTGCAAGGCCGTCTCGACCGAGTCGTTGAGCCGGCGCCGCGCCGACTCCTTGACCGACAGGCGGTCGACGATGACCTCGATGTCGTGCTTCTCGTACTTCTTCAGCGTCGGCGGCTCCTCCAGCCGCACGACCGTGCCGTCGACCCTGGCCCTGGCGAAGCCCTTGGTCTGCAGCTCGCGGAACAGCTCGGCGTACTCGCCCTTGCGCCCTCTGACGACCGGGGCGAGCACCTGGAAGCGGGTGCCCTCCTCGAGGTCCATGACGCGGTCGACGATCTGCTGGGGCGTCTGCCTGGCGATCGGGCGCGAGCACACCGGGCAGTGGGGCTTGCCGATGCGCGCCCACAGCAGCCGCAGGTAGTCGTAGACCTCGGTGATCGTGCCGACGGTCGAGCGGGGGTTCTTGCTGGTGGCCTTCTGGTCGATCGACACCGCGGGCGACAGGCCCTCGATGAAGTCGACGTCGGGCTTGTCCATCTGGCCGAGGAACTGGCGGGCGTACGCCGACAGGGACTCGACGTAACGGCGCTGCCCCTCCGCGAAGATCGTGTCGAAGGCGAGGCTCGACTTGCCGGAGCCGGACAGGCCCGTGAAGACGATCAGTGAGTCTCGCGGCAGGTCGAGCGAGACGTCTTTGAGGTTGTGTTCTCGTGCACCACGCACGATCAGGCGGTCTGCCACGGCGATCCCGGAGGTCTTAAGGCGGATAGGTCCACGGGGATGGTAGACGGGGGCTCCGACAATTTCGGCGGGCCGATGCCCGGCCCCCGAAAATCCGTCCTTCACAGGTTACGGCCATCTCCCAGCCAGGTAGGAGCCCTTCCGGATTCAACCAGCTGACCTGCGGCTTTATGCCGGTCAGCGTAGTCACCCTAACTCATGAAAAATCTAGATATGACTGTTCTACCCGCGCTGCAGGCCGAGCTGGCCTCGGCCACCAACCAGCTGCTGGCCACGGCCGCGTCGCTTTCGGACGCCGACATCGCCGCGCCCTCCCTCCTGCCGGGCTGGACCAGAGGGCACGTGCTCGCCCACCTCGCCCAGAACGCGGACTCCCACCTCAACCTGCTCACCTGGGCGAGGACGGGGGTGAAGGTCCCCCAGTACGCCTCCGTCGAGGCCCGGGCCGCCGCGATCGAGGAGGCGGCCGCCCGCCCGGCCGCCCGGCACCTGGCCGGCCTGGAAGAGGGGGCCGCCCGCCTGTCCGCCGCCGTCCGCGACCTGCCGCCGGAGCGCTGGTCCGCGCCGGTGGAGGGCATGCGCCCGCCTCCGCACCCCGCCTGGTACCTCCTGGTACGCCGGATCCGGGAGATCGGCCTGCACCACGTGGACCTGGCCGCCGGGTACGGCCCCGCCGAGTGGCCCGAAGCGTTCGTCCTGCGCGAACTGCACGACTGCCGCGCGTGCTGGCCGCGTGACCACAGCGCGATCGGCGAGATCGTCCTCAGGGCCGCCTCGGGCGAGATCGTCGACCGGTGGCCGGACCTAGGACGCGGGCCCGCGGTCGAGGGCGCGCCGGCGGACATGCTCGCCTGGCTCACCGGGAGATCAAGCGGCGCGCGCGTTACCCTGGTGCCTGTGGGGCAGCCGTGCACGTCCGGAGGCCCAGGCCTGCCTGAGCCGCCGCCGTGGCTGACGATGCCGGCCCCCGCTGATCTGCCCGCGACGCCCCCGGAGGGCTACCCATGACCTACACAGGTGACGTCCAGGTCGGCGGTCCCGCCGACGTGCGCGAGTTGCCCGCCCTGACGATCTGCAAGCTCGCCGTAGGCCCGTACGACAACAACGCCTACCTGCTGCGCTGCACCGAGACAGGGGAGGGCCTGCTGATCGACGCGGCCGCCGACGCCGACCGGCTGCTGGCCCTGATCGCCGACGGGCCGGTCGCCTCCATCGTCACGACGCACCAGCACGGGGACCACTGGCAGGCCCTGGAGCAGCTGACCAAGGTCACCGGCGCCCAGACGGTCGCCCACCCGCTCGACGCGCCCGCCCTGCCCGTGCCGGTCGACCGCACGGTGGAGCACGGCGACACGATCGACGTCGGCGCGGCCACCCTGGAGGTCATCCACCTGCGCGGCCACACGCCGGGCTCGATCGCCCTGCTGTACGACGGCGGCGAGGCCGGGCGCCACCTGTTCACGGGCGACTCGCTGTTCCCCGGCGGCGTGGGCAACACCCAGAAGGACCCGCAGCGCTTCACCCAGCTCTACACCGACGTGACCGAGCGCCTCTTCGACCGCCTCCCCGACGACACCTGGGTGTACCCGGGCCACGGCAAGGACACCACCTTGGGCGCGGAACGCCCATCCCTCCCGGAATGGAAGGCCCGCGGCTGGTAACCCGCCCACGAGTTCGACGCCCCACAAGACTGTCACCACTCAGTAACCGCACGCCGCCCTCACATCTGCGAGGGCGGCGAGAGCGGTGCCTCACGACATCCGGCATGACCACGGAGTCGCCTCACGCCTCGGCATGACCACGGAGCCGGCTCACATCCCGGCATGACCACGGAGCCGGCCCAGAACACGCGTCGTCACGGCGCCCGGCCCGTGAGCCTTCACGACCGGCCATGACGGGCCGGCCACCGACGTCGGCGCGTGCGGCCGACCACGCGAAGCCGTAACGGATGGGCCTGAAAAGGCGCGACGCCGCAACAGACCGCGCTAGAACTTGACGCGCGCCTCGCGGCGCTGTTCGCGTTTGTAGACGAGCATGCGGAGGGGGATCGCCGCGACGAGGGCGATCTGCATGCTGGCGCCGATCTTGATCGGCAGGTCGCCGCCCTCCGGCCAGGCCACCCAGAACGTCAGGAACGCGACGTTCACCATGATCCACCCCAGCACGCCCGCGGCGAGCTGCCCCTTCGGCTTGGGGTACTCGATCCGGCTGACCATCAGCCACGCGACGCCCAGCACGGCCAGCAGCGACCAGACGCTCGGCTGGAACAGCAGCACGATGGAGATCACGGTCATGGCGCCCATGGGGATGGGCAGGCCCATGAAATCACCGCTCTTGGTCTTGACGCAGGCGAACCTGGCCAGGCGCACCACGCCCGCCACCAGCACGGCCGCCGCCGCCGCGACCACCATCGCGAACGGCACCTGGTCGGTGAAACCGCCCCAGACGAAGACCATGAACGCGGGCGCGAACCCGAAGCTGATGACGTCGGCGAGGTTGTCCAGCTCGGCGCCCATCGCCGAGGCGCGGAAGCGCCGCGCGACGAGGCCGTCGAACAGGTCGCACGTCGCGCCGATGAGCAGCAGCACGATGGCGGTCGCGAAGTAGCTCGGGTCGGGCGTGAAGTGGTGGAGGCTCTGCAGCTGCTGGATCGCGGAGTACGCCAGGACGCACACGGCGAGGAACCCGCAGACCGCGTTGCCCAGCGAGAGGGAGTCCGCGGCCGACAGGCGGAAGGCCTTGCCGACCGGGCCCCGAGGTTCTTCCTCCTCCGCCTGCCAGCTGCCGGCGTCAGCCGCGGTCAATTCTGGTCACCCCCGCAACCGTCTTCTCGCCCACGGACACCGCGGGAGAGATCCCTTCGGGAAGGTAGATGTCGACGCGCGAACCGAACCTGATGAGCCCGATCCGCTCGGCCTGGGCGACCTTGGCGCCGCCGCTCACGTACGGCACGATCCTGCGCGCCACCGCGCCCGCGATCTGCACCATCTCGATGTCGCCCAGCGCGGTCTCGAAATGCCACACCACGCGCTCGTTCTGGTCGCTGTCCTTGTTGAACGCCGGCAGGAACCCACCTGCCACATGCTGCACGGATGCGACATTTCCCGCAAGAGGGGCGCGGTTGACATGCACGTTCAGGGGGCTCATGAAGATCGCGACCCTGGTGCGCCCGTCCGGCCACGGGTCGATGCTCTGGACGACCCCGTCGGCGGGTGACAGGATCCGGCCCTCGCCCGGCGTGCGGTCGGGGTCGCGGAAGAACCAGAGCATTCCCCCGGTGAGCGCGCTCAGCGGCACCGCCGCGAGCGCCCATCGCCGGTCCTTGCGCGTCAGCAGCGCGGTGGCGGCCGCCGCGGCCGCCGTCGGGATGAGCCACGGGGAGACCCCGCGTGCGAGCCGGACGCGGCTCGACTTAGCAGAATCGTCTGACACGTACAACCTTTGGTGGTGACTGAATTGGGCGCTTTGCCGTGATGTTACAGAACTAGCAACTATGACACGGCGCAACTAGACAAGCAAAGCGCCTCGAAGTCCTTTTCGCTAGACCTGCTCCGGGTGCGGCTCCTCGCCCTGGCGCGCGTCGATGCGGGCTTTGACCAGGCTGGCCACCGTGGTGACGACCATGGTGGCGCCGATGACGGAGAGCGACACCCAGATGGGGATTTCGGGCGCCCAGGAGACATGGCTGGCGTGCAACGCCTCCAATATCAGCTTAACCCCGATGAACCCGAGGATGAACGCCAAACCATAGCTGATGTAGACCAGTCGCTGCAGCAGCCCGCCCAGCAGGAAGTAGAGCTGGCGCAGCCCCATCAGGGCGAACGCGTTGGCCGTGAAGACGATGAAGGCGTCCTGGGTGAGCCCGAAGATCGCCGGAATCGAGTCGAGCGCGAACAGCAGGTCGGTGCTCCCGATCGCGACCATCACGATGAGCATCGGCGTCACCATGCGCTTGCCGTCGATCTTGACGGTGACCTTGGAGCCGACGTACCCCTCGGTGGTGGGGAACGCCCTGCGCACCCACCGCAGCACGACGTTCTCGTTGAACTCGTCCTCCTCGCCCTTGAGGTGCTGCCGGACGAGGTTGACCGCGGTGTAGACGAGGAAGGCGCCGAACACGTAGAACAGCCAGCTGAAGCGCTCCAGCGCCGCGGCGCCGAGCGCGATGAAGATGCCGCGCATCACCAGCGCGAGCAGGATGCCGACGAGCAGCACCTTGTGCTGGTACGCCCGGGGCACGGCGAACCTGCTCATGATGATGAAGAAGATGAAGAGGTTGTCGACGCTCAGGCTGTATTCGGTGATGTAGCCGGCGAAGAACTCACCTGCCTTGCCCGGCCCGAAGGTGACCCACAGGATCGCTCCGAACACGGCGGCGAGCGCGACGTAGAACGTCACCCAGTATCCGGCCTGCCGCATGGAGAACTCTCGGGCCTCCCCGCGATCGACGATCCACAGGTCGATGGCGAGGACAACAAGGAGGCCGCCTATCACGGCCAGCCAGGCCCACACGGGTACGGTCACGTCTCAAGACCTCCGGCATGCACGACTCATTGCCGGAGGTCTCTCCCGCCCGCCTCAACCGCGGACCGGCAGCCCCGGGGGCCCCGTGGAGTGGGGCTGCACCGTGATGACGAGGCTGTCGCGAAGGGATACTCCCCTCCTCTAACCCACGCAGTATACGAGAACGCCTCGACCCGGCCTAATCATCCTCCGGCTTCCCGGAGCCGTACACGGCCAGCACGCTCTCCACGGCGTCGTCGGCGCCGGGCATCTCCCGCCCGCGCCGCTCGGCCGCCGCAGCCAGCCTTTCCGCAGGTCCCGGCGCTGCCACGAGCTCTCGTACGGCCGCGCGCAGCCCCTCGACGTCCCCGTACGGAACCAGAATCCCGGCGTCCCCCAAAATTTCCGGAATTCCCCCCACTTTGGAGGCGATTGCCGGTTTTCCGGACATGAGCGCCTCGCGGAGGGTCAGCGGCTGGCCCTCCCAGCGGCTCGGCATCAGCAGCGCCACAGCGGCCCCCAGCAGGTCGGGCACGTCCTCCCGGTGCCCCAGCAACAGCACGGGCAGGTGCTCCCGCTCGATCCTGGCCCGGAGCTCCTCCCGCAGCGGCCCCTCGCCCGCGACCACGAACAGCGGCTCGGCGGACGCCCACGGCCCGGCGGCGACGTCGAGCAGCGTCTCGAGCCCTTTCTGCTGGGCCAGCCGGGCGACGGTGAGCAGGATCGGCCGCTCGCCCGCTCCCAGCTCCCGCCTGACCTCCTGGGGGGTGCGCCTCGCCGGTCCCGGCCTGGGCGCGGGCACCACGGCGGCCCGCACGTCCCGCGCGCCCAGCCGGATCATGTCCGCGCCGAGGTCGGGAGAGACGGCGAGCACATGATCGGCCCGCCGCGCCACGATCCGCTCCAGCACCCCGTGCACGACCCCGATCAGCCCGCCGGTGGTGAGCGCGTTGTGCAGGGTCACGACCAGCCGCCCCCCGTCACGCCGTCGAGCCGTCCGCGATGCCCGGCTGCGCCCCTGTCCGGCGAGGGCCGCCAGCGCGCCGGCCCTGAGCCCGTGGGCGTGCACCACGTCGGCGTCCCGGGTCAGCCGCCTGATCGCGAGGACGGCGCGCAGGTCGTTCGCCGGGTGCGGCCGGTCCGACACGGTCACCTCCGCGAACCTGGCCCCGGCGCGGGTGAAGGAGAAGCTCTCCTCGACGCTGCGCGGCCCGATGACCGCCACCTGGTGTCCCCGCCGCACCAGCCCGTCCACCAGCATCAGGACGTGCCGCCCTGTACCACCCGACGTGGTGCCCAGCACGAAAGCCACCCGCACGACCCGCTCCTCCCTCAGCCGGCTCCGCCGCCGAACCCACCGCCAGACTCACTGCCAGGCCCACCGCCGGACTTACCCGCCGGACCCATTACCAGACCCACCACCGAGCCCACCGCCAGCTCCGTCGCCGGCACCGCCCCGCCGCAGCCGGCCGGCCACGGCGGCGGCGTCGGCCCGGTCCACGGCGGCCGCGACAGTCGCGCCCGCCGCCAGCGCCACGACGGCGGCCAGCACGGCGGCGAACACGTTCGGCCAGATGCCGCCCGCCCCCAGCACCCCGACGACCGCGGCCCCCGTCAGGTAGCCCACCAGCCCGCCCAGCACCGCGGCCCCGGCCGCCCTGGGCAGCCCCGCCACGGCCGCGCTTCCACGGGCGCGCACCACCGCGACCAGCAGCAGCGCCCCGCCCGCGCTCATGCCGACGCTCATGCCGAGCGCCATCCCCCCGATCCGCCAAGCCTCGGGCAGGGTCAGGGCGAACGCCGTCTGCGCGACCATCGCGACCACCCATCCGGCCACGGTGCCGCCGGCCGCCGCGCGTCCGTGCCCGGCCGCGTAGAGGACCCGGCTCAGGTGCGCGATGAGCGAGTATCCCACCAGCCCGGGCGCGAACAGCGCGATGGCCCGGGCCAGCTCGACGGCGTCGACGTCGGACTTGTAGCCCAGGAACACCACGGCGCCCGGCCCGGAGGCGGCGGCCAGCACCCCGGCGGCCAGCCCTGACACCAGCACGACGGCCCGCGTGGTGCCGGCGGCCAGTTCGGCGAACGCCAGGGGCTCTCCGGCCTGGGCCGACAGCCGGGGGAACGCGCTGGTGGCGATCGGCACCGCCAGCACCGCGTACGGCACCAGGTAGATCGCCCACGCGTAGTTGTAGACGGCGAGCGCGCCGTTGCCGACCGCGTTGTTCGACAGCCACACCACGACGATCATGGTGGCCTGCTGGGCGAGCAGCGCGGCGATCCCGGCCAGGGCGAGCCTGCGCACCTGGGCGGCCACGCCGTCGGGGAACCGTAAGGTGGGCCGCCACCGCAGCCCCAGCCGGGCGGTGGGCCCGAGCACGGCCAGCACCAGCGACAGCACCCCGAGGCTGGTGCCCACCGACAGCGCCAGCTCGGCCGGCCTCGGCACCCTGGCGGGGTCACCGGGATCGATCACGCCGGTGGTGAGCGGGACGAACAGCAGGTAGGCCACGATGACGACGATGCTGGACACCAGCGGCGCGACCGCGGGCCCGGCGAAGCGCTTGTGCGCCTGGAGCACGCCGTAGAGCACGACGGCGACGCCGTACAGCGGGATCTGGGGGGCGAAGACGACCAGCATGCGGGCGGCGACCGCGGTCACGGCCCCGGTGTCTCGGCACCCGTCGATGGACGTGCCGAAGAACAGCCCGGTGATCGGCTCGGCGAACAGGGCGGTGAGCGCCCCGAGCGGCACGAGCACGACGATCACCCAGGTCAGCAGCGCCGAGCTGATCCACCCGGCCCGCTCCCCCACCGCTGACACCTCCGCCCGTCCGGACGGGCCCGTCGGGCTCGCGGACGAGCCGCCCCCGGCGCCGCCCGAACCCGCCGGCCCGATGTCGCCCGGTCCCGCCGGCCCGCCACCACCCGCGCCCGCCGAGCCGACGCCGCCCGCCGACCTGGCGGAGGCCGCGCCCGCCAGCACCGGCACCACCATGCCCGCCAGCGCCCCGCCGACCACCACCTCGAACACGATGTTGGGGATCTGGTTGGCCGTCATGTAGGCCGTGGCCAGGCAGTTGGTGCCCACCGTCTGGGCGAAGGCGTACTGCTTGACGAAGCCGGCGACGCGCGCCAGCACCGTGATGGCACCGATGAGCATGGCACCACCCGCGACGCCTCGCGCCGTCACCACAGCCACCCGGCCTCCTCGGCCCCGCTCCCGTCCACGCCGACGCGGAACATCCTGGCAGGTCGCACCGACAAACGCGGACTCACACGGGGTCGACGGGACGGCGGCCGAGCATGTCGAGGCGGTTGAGGACCGGGTTACCGGCGATGACCTTGGTGAAGCTGACCTTCTCCGCGGCGGCGGTCAGCGCGACGACGGTGCCGAGCAGGGCGTACCGGCCGGGCCTGCCGAGCTTGGTGACGGCGGCGAGCCCGAGCAGGGCGCCCAGGGCGTTGGCGCCGGCGTCGCCGAGCATGGCGCGCTCGCCGAGGTCCTCGGGCAGCAGCGCGGCGGCGGCCCCGAGGGGCGCGGCGGCCAGGGCGGCGGCGGCCGGGGTGTCGCGGAAGAGCGAGGCGGCCAGCAGGGGGCCGCCGGTCAGCAGGCCCACCTTGATGGCGCGGCCGGGGCGCAGGTCGAAGAGGTTGGCGAGGTTGGCGGAGCCGGCGATGGCGGCACCGTTGACCAGGGTGTCGACGGGCCCCTGGGAGACGAGGGCGGCGGCGCCGAGCCCGGTGGCGCCGATGCCGAGGATCTTCACCGCGCCGCTGGTGACCTCACCGCGCGCGAGCGCGCTCAGGTGGCCTTTGAACCCCTTGGAGGACGTGGTGCCGTACAGGTCGTCGTAGGCGCCGAGCGCGCC
The DNA here is from genome assembly GCF_006334985.2 of Nonomuraea phyllanthi. Taxonomy (GTDB): domain Bacteria; phylum Actinomycetota; class Actinomycetes; order Streptosporangiales; family Streptosporangiaceae; genus Nonomuraea; species Nonomuraea phyllanthi. Next base: position 16,137 of record NZ_VDLX02000004.1, on the reverse strand, counting down.
GCTGCCCCCGCCGGCGACGAGCGCGGCCAGGCGCAGCCGTCCGGGCAGGCCGGGCGTGAGCGCCGCCGCGGCGCCCGCCCCCGCCACGAACGCGGGGCCTTCGAGCAGAGTGATGGGCTCGCCGCGGTGGTTCTTGCGCGTCCAGCGGCCGCTGAGGTCGGCCGGGCGGTTTCGGGTGAAAGCGGCGTAGGCGACGCGGGCTGCCGCGGCGCCTATCGCGGCGCCGGCGAGGGCGTAGAGCAGGCCGCGGGCCCGGGTGGCAGGCATGTCAGCTCCCTGACTCGGTGGTGGGGGACGGGGTGGGGGTCGGCAGCGCCGGCGCGGCGGCCGAGGCTCCCTTGCCCATGCCGTACTGGCCGGCGCGTCCGGCCAGCTGCTCACGGAGAGAGTAGACGATCACGACGCGGCCCGCGGGCATATCGACGGTGTCGACGCTGGAGACGCGCTTGGAGATCTCGCTGTCGTCGCGCAGGGCCGTGATCGGGTCGCCGGACGTGGTCGTGGTGATGACCGACCCGGCCAGGACCGTGCCCATGCCCGCCGCGTCGAGGCCGTTGGCCATGGAGACGAGCGCGCCCGCCTGGCCCTCGCCGGTCTCTCCCTCGTAGGGCTTCTCCGGCGCGAACATCACGGCGAGCGTGGCCCGCTTGAGCGGGTCGCCGTCGGTGGTGAGCAGCCCGCCCGTCTCGAACGCGCTGACGACGTCGGTGGTGGCGGGGTTGGGCGTGCCCATCTGGGTCTGGTCGGTGGTGACGAAGGCGGCCGACAGCAGCGTGGCGGTCCTGTCCCAGGGGGTGGCGGTGGTGGGGAACATCATGTTGGCCGGCTTGAGCTGGTTGACCAGGCCGTCGAGGACGCCCGTGCCTTTGGGGTCGAGGAACTTCTCCGTCAGCGTGACGCGCCCGGAGATCTGCGCGCCGGCCTGGGTGAGCACCTGCTGGACCGACTCGCGTACGGAGGTGCTGGAGCCGGGCGTCTCGACCAGCAGCACCCGCTGCCCGGCCAGCCCGCCCGCCACCAGCTCGGGCGTCACGCCGGTGATGAACGTGTCGTTGCCCGCCTCCCTGCCGCGCAGGGTGTCGAGGTCGGCCCGCAGGCCGTTGTTGGTGTTGGTCAGCTCGGCGCTGGTCCTTCGCGCGAGGTCGATCGCGGGCTCCTGGAGGAGCGTGGTGCCCAGGACGATGCCCACCGCCAGCGCCAGGAAGATGGCGACGATGGAGACGAGGTGATAGCGGAAATCGATCACGAGAAGAGTCCGACCAACCAGAAGATGAACGCGTTCCAGACGTCTTGCAGTCCGCTCAGCCAGGTCTGGCCGAGCGGCGAGATGGACAGCGCGACGCCCATGAGGATCAGCGCCGTGACCACCAGCAACAGTAGCTGCGGGGTCGAGATGCGGCTGCGGTAGAGCCTGCTCACGCCCTTCGCGTCGATGAGCTTGCTGCCGATGATCAGCCGGGTGAGGAAGGTGCTGGCCATGCCGGAGCGCCCCTTGTCGAGGAACTCCTCCAGGGTGCCGTGGGTGCCCACGGCGACGATCAGCTCGGCGCCCTTGTCGTCGGCCAGGAGCATCGCGATGTCCTCGCTGGTGCCCGTGGCGGGAAAGATCACGGCCTCGCGGCCGAGCTGGTGGACGCGCTCCAGGCCGGGCGCCCTGCCGTCGCGGTAGGCGTGGACGACGAGCTCGGCGCCGCAGGTCAGCGCCTTGGTGGAGACGGAGTCGAAGTCGCCCACGATCACGTCGGGCAGGTAGCCGGCCTCCAGCAGCGCGTCGGCCCCGCCGTCGACGCCGACCAGGACGGGGCGGTATTCGCGGATGTAGGGGCGCAGGGTGGCGATGTCTTCCTTGTAGTGATATCCGCGCACCACGATGAGGACGTGCCGGCCCTCCATGGGAGTGCGGATCTCGGGTACGCCGACCCCGTCGATGAGCAGCCTGCCCTCACCGCGGACGTATTCCATCGTATTGACGGCGAAGGCCTCGATCTGCACGGCGAGCCCGGCGCGGGCCTCGGCCATGGCCGCCTCGACGGACTCCATGCACTGCTCGTCGCCCTTGCCGACGATGTCGTCCTCGAGATAGACGACCCCGTCGCTGACCCGGACGACGTCGCCGTCCTTGACGCGTTCGAACAGCTCCTGGTTGGCGTTGTCGATGAACGGCACACCGGCCTCGAGCAGGATCTGCGGCCCCAGGTTGGGGTAGCGGCCGCTGATGCCGCTGGCGACGTTGACCACAGCCGCGGCACCGCACGCGACGAGCGCCTCCGCGCTGACCCGGTCGACGTCGACGTGGTCGATAATCGCTATCTCCCCCGGCTGGAGGCGTTTGGTCAGCCTCTTCGTGCGCCGGTCGATTCTCGCCACTGCCGTTACACCGGGAAGGTCACCAACCTTCCTGCCGCGGAGGCCCGGTATCTTGCTTCCCGGTACCTTCATCAAGACCATCCTGCCAGAGCGAAACAGCGCAGAGGCCACGCATTACCCGGCGTGTCCACTATGTCACCCAGGATCACCTGTCTGCCGCTGCGAGACCGAGCAGCTCTTCGGCGTGCGCGCGACCCAGCTCGGAGTCCTCCAGGCCGGCCAGCATGCGGGAGAGCTCACGTACTCTACCCTCGTGGTCGAGTGTCACCACACCACTGCGGACGACGCTGCCGTCGCTCGCCTTCTCGACCACGAGGTGCTGGTCGGCGAAGGCCGCGACCTGCGGCAGGTGAGTGACCACGATGACCTGCGCGGTGCGGGCCAGCCTGGCCAGCCGGCGCCCGATCTCGACCGCGGCCTTGCCGCCCACGCCCGCGTCGACCTCGTCGAACACGAACGTCGGCACCGGATCGGCCCCGGCGAACACCACCTCGATCGCGAGCATGACGCGGCTCAGCTCGCCTCCGGAGGCGCCCTTGTTGAGCGGCAGGGGCGGCGCGGCGGGATGGGCGGCCATCCGCAGCTCCACCTCGTCGCGGCCCTCCGGCCCGAAGTCGTCGCTCTGCGCGAGCTGGACGACGACCCTGGCATGCGGCATGGCCAGCGCCGTCAGCTCCTCGGTGACCGCGCCGCCGAACCGCTCGGCGGCGGCCTGGCGCACCCGGGTCAGCTCGGCGGCCAGATCGGTGAGCCGGGCGGTCAGCTCCTCGTGCTCGCGGGTCAGCTCCTCGATGCGCTCGTCGTCGCCCTCGAGCTCGCCCAGCCGCGCCGCGGCCTGCTGCGCCCAGGTCAGGACACCCTCGCTGTCTTCGGCATATTTCCGGATCAGGCCGGACAGCACCGACCGGCGTTCCTGCACCGCCGCCAGCCGCGCGGGGTCGGCCTCGACCGACTCCGCGTACGCCGCCAGGTCGGTGGCCACATCGGAGATCAGGTAGCCGGCCTCGGCCAGCCGGTCGGCCACGGAGGCGAGCTGCGGGTCGAAGTCGCGCACCACCTCCACCGCCGAGCGTGCCTCACCGAGCAGGGAGATCACGTCGTGCGGGCTGCCCGCCGCCTCCATCGGGTCTCCGAGCAGCGCCGTGTGCGCGGTGGTGGCGGCGCTGCGCAGCGCGTCGGCGTGCGAGAGCCGCTCCTCCTCCCCGCGCAGCTCGGCGTCCTCGCCCGCCTTGGGGTCGACCTTCTCGATCTCCTCCAGGCCGAAGCGCAGCAGGTCGGCCTCCTGCGCCCGCTCCCTGGCCCTGGTGGTCAGCTCTTCGAGCAGCGCTCCGACCTGCTTGTGCCGTTTGTACGCCTGGGAGTAGGCCCGCAGCGGCTTGACCAGCTCGTCACCGGCGTAACGGTCGAGCGCGGCGCGCTGCCTGGCGGGCTGGAGCAGCCGCTGCTGATCCATCTGCCCGTGCACGGCCACCAGGTCGTCGGCGAGGTAGGTCAGGGTGCCGACGGGCACCGTGCGCCCGCCGAGCCAGGCCCGGGACCTCCCCTCGGCCGAGACGGTGCGCGAGATGATCAGCTCGCCGTCCTCCACCTGGCCGCCGATGTCCTCGACCTGCTGCGAGACGCGCCCGCCCGGCTCGACGACCAGCGTGCCCTCGACGGAGGCGCGCTCGGCGCCCGGACGGATGCGCGAAGGGTCGGCCCGGCCGCCGAACAGCAGCCCGAGCCCGGTCACGACCATCGTCTTGCCCGCGCCGGTCTCACCGGTGACCACGTTGAACCCCGGCGAAAGCTCGAGGACGGCCTCGTCGATGACGCCGAGCCCCTGGATGCGGACCTCCTCGACCCTTGGTCGCACTGGCCACTCCCGTTCACTGCCGTGTCTGATGGTCACCCGGATCGTTTCCGAACACCTGCGCCCATGTGATCCTACGCGCTCTCCCCTCCATTGACTCAGGGTCGCACCCTTCCGCGCCAGCCCTGAACAGGAAGCTCGAACTTGGCGACCAGCCTGTCGGTGAACGGCGCACCGGTGCTCTCCACGCCGTGCAGGCGGGCCACGCGTACGGGGTCGGCGCCCCTGCGCACCTCGACCCTCGAGCCCGACGGCAGCTCGAACCGGCGGCGGCCGTCGCACCACAGGACGCCGCCCGGCGTGTCGGGCAGGATCTCGACGGCCAGCGTGGAGCGCGGCGAGACCAGCAGCGGCCTGGCGAACAGCGCGTGCGCGCTGATCGGCACCATGAGCAGCGCCTCCACCTCCGGCCACACGACCGGGCCGCCCGCCGAGAAGGCGTAGGCGGTCGAGCCCGTCGGGGTGGCGCAGATCACGCCGTCGCAGCCCCAGCGCGACAGGGGCCTGCCGTCGATCTCGGCGACCACTTCGAGCATGCGTTCCTGCTTCTCGACGGTCACCTCGTTGAGCGCCCACGTGTCGGCCAGCACCTGGCCGTTCAGCCTGGCGAGAACATCGATCGTCATGCGCTCCTCGACGTCGTAACGGCCGGCCACGACGCTGTCGACCGCGGACGCCAGATCGGCGACCTCGGCCTCGGCCAGGAACCCGACGTGCCCCAGGTTGACGCCCAGCAGCGGCGTGCCCGCGGGCCTGGCCAGCTCGGCGGCGCGCAGCAGCGTGCCGTCGCCGCCGAGCACCAGCATGACCTCGGCGTCCTTGGCGGCGCCCGGATCGCCGGGCACCGCCTCGGTGCCGCCGCAGCCGATCTCGTCGGCCTCCGTGTCGAGCACCCTGACGGCAATGCCGGCGTCGAGCAACCGGCCGACGACCAGGCGTGCGCTCTCGACTGCGGCGTCGCGCCCGGTGTGGACGGCGACCAGCACGGTCCGTTTCATTGCGGTCCTTCCGCGACGGCACGCCGGATCTCGGCTTCGAGGTCGGAGACCGGTGGCTCGCCCTCTCCCTTGCCCAGCCAGAGCAGATATTCCACATTCCCGGACGGTCCAGGCAGCGGGCTGGCGGTCACGCCCCGTACGGCCAGCCCCAGCTCCCGGGCCTTCGCGGCGGCCTCACGCACGGCACTCGTGCGCAGCGCGGGGTCGCGTACGACGCCGCCCGCCCCCACGAGGTCCTTGCCGACCTCGAACTGCGGCTTGACCAGCATCACGAAGTCGGACAGCGGCGCGGCCACCGAGACCAGGGCGGGCAGCACGAGCCGCAGCGAGATGAACGACAGGTCGCCCACGACCAGCGTGGGCGGCTCGCCCACCATGTCGGGGGTGAGGTCGCGGACGTTGACCCGCTCCATCACCGTCACCCGCTCGTCGGTGCGCAGCGACCAGGCGAGCTGGCCGTAACCGACGTCCACGGCCAGCACGTGGGCGGCGCCGCGGCGCAGCAGCACGTCGGTGAAGCCGCCGGTGGAGGCGCCCGCGTCGAGGCAGCGCCGCCCCTCCACCCGCAGGCTCTCGAACGCCTCCAGCGCGCCGAGCAGTTTGTGCGCTCCTCGCGAAACGTAGTCGGGGCCGTCCTGCGAGGCCGCGACGACGATCGCGGAGGCGGTGTCGACCTGGGTGGCGGGCTTGCGAGCCTGCTGGCCGCCCACACTGACCCGGCCGCCCTCGATGAGCCGGCCGGCCTGCTCGCGCGACCTGGCCAGGCCGCGGCGCACCAGCTCGCTGTCGAGGCGGACCCTGCGGCTCACTGCTCTTCCACGGCGTCGGCCAGCGTGGACTCGAGCCCGGAGAACGCCTCGTCGAAGACCTGCACGTGCTCGCTCACCGGCAATTCGACCAAACGGCCGAGACCGGTCACGATGGCGTCGACCCGCTCATCGCCGGTCTCCTCCGTCAGCTCACTCATGACTCGACCGTAACGCCTCCCGGGAGCACCCGGGACCTCGGCAGGCGTGTCATGCGTTGAGTCTCATACGGGGGTGCTACTCATGTGGAACGCTACCCTCCCGCGACAGGAAGAAAGGATGCGCATCATGGCAAGCGTCGAGGAGTGCCGGTCGGCACTGGCCAAGCTCGTCGCCCAGTTCGACGAGATCGGCGAGGAGGACCGTGCCAAGCACGTGGTCGAGCGCACGGTCAGCTGCCGCGTCGCCGACCTCGGCGTGATCTTCTACGGCCGCCTCCACCCCGACGGGCTCGACCCCTTCACCGAGCAGCCGCCCCCGGACGGCAAGACGGCCGACGTCAAGCTCACGATCGCCAGCGACGACCTGATCGCGCTGGTGGACGGTGAGCTGGACCTCGCCAGGGCGCTCCTCGGAGGCCGGGTGAAGGTCGACGCCAGCTTCGGCGACCTCCTGCGCCTGCGCCGGCTGATCTGACCTCCCGGAGCTCCTCCTTCACCCCAGCCCCTGACATGCCCCAGCCCCACTTCCCTCAGCGAAGCCGGTCCAGCACGGGCTTGACGGCGTCCTCCTCCACCCGCCCATCACCGGCCACGGTCCAGGCGGCCGCGCAGGCGGCCCGCAACCCGTCGATGCGGCTCCCGTCGCCGTCCAGGCGCAGCGCGCCGTACTGCCACCGTGCCCGCCACCCTCCGCACGCCCCGTCACGCACCTCGGGATAGGGCAGGAGCAACGTACGCAGATCCTCGCCGACGTAGGTGGGCCGGTGCCGCGGCTCGGCCGTCAGCACGTCGGCGGGCGTGGACACGCCGGTCAGCACCAGCAGGCTCTCGACGCCGGCGTTGGACGCCCCCTCGATGTCGGTGTCGAGCCGATCCCCCACCACCAGCGGGCGCCGGGCCCCCGTACGGATCATGGACTCGCGGTGCAGCGGCGGATCGGGCTTGCCCGCGTAGACCGGCTCCACCCCCGTGGCGGCGGCGATCACCCGGACCATCGCCCCGTTGCCCGGCAGCTCGCCCCGCCGGGTGGGCATCGTGCTGTCCCGGTTGGACGCCACGAACAGCGCGCCGTGCCGTACCGCGAGCGCCCCTTCCGCCAGCAGGCCGTACGCCAGGCCGGGCGCGATGCCCTGCACCACCGCGGCCGGCGACTCCGCGGCGGTCGACACAGGCCGCAACCCCCGGTCCCGTACGGCCAGGCGCAGCCCGGACCCGCCGACGACCAGCACGCTCGACCCGGGCGGGACCCGCTCGGCGACCAGCCGGGCCGCCGCCTGCGCCGAGGTCACGATGTCGTCGGCCGTGGCGGGCGCGCCGAGCTCGCGCAGGTGACCGGCGATGGCCGCGGGGGTGCGCGAGGCGTTGTTGGTGACGTATGCCAGCCGCGCGCCGCGCCGCTGGGCCTCCTCCAGCGCCTCCGGGGCCCCGGGAACCGCGTGGCTGCCGAGGTAGACCACACCGTCGAGGTCGAGCAGCAGGGTGTCATAGCCGTCGATCAGCACTGGGCCTCTCCCGTTCGCCTTTCACGCCGCGTGAGACTTTAGCGGCGCCCGCGCCCTCACCCGCACGAGGGCCGCCCCATCGGCGGTTCCTGTGGCGACAGCCGGCTCACATCTCGCGGCGGGCCCGCAGGGTGGCGCGCACGCTCTTCAAGGCCGACACATAATGCCGCTCATCGGGCCGCATGGCCACCGCGATGGCGAGCGGTTCCTGCGCTCCCTCCACGTCGCCCGTACGCCACAACGACAATCCCAACCCGAAGTAGGCGTAATCCTCCGCCGGATTGGCGTCCACGATCTGCCGGAAACTGGCCGCCGCCTCCGCGTACTGCCTCGAGTTGAACTGCGCCCGCGCCAACGCCTCGAGAATGCTGCGCGACTCCGGCTCGGCCGCGGCCGCGCGCTCCAGCAACGCGGCGGCGGCCGCCGGGCTGCCGTCCTTCAGCAACTTCACCCCACGCTGGTACCAGTCGTAAACGCCACCTCCGGGAGCGCCCGAGCTGTCATCGTGAACGTTTCCATCGTGGGTCATGCGTGAGGACTCCTTCAGCGCTGAAAGGCGGCCCCGCCCCGCCCTGCTGCGGAACGGGCACGACTGCAACCAAGGGGCGACTTCCGGAAGGCACAAGCATTTATGGGAGCATGCCCGTTATGGGGACTCCTGAACTGCCGCTGCCGGATGGACTGGTGCTCCGTCCCTTCCGAGGTGTGCGTTTCACCGTCGAGGATCCCGCGAAGGTGACCTCTCCGCCGTACGACCTGATCTCCGACGCCGACGTGGACGCCCTCCTCGACTCTCATCCGAACAACGTCGTCCGCCTCATCCTTCCCCGCTCCCCCCGCCTCACCGCCTCAGCAGAGCACCCAGCTCCCCGCCCCCCACGGGCGTCAAGGGTCGAGGCGGTGGAGGCGACGCCCGAGGACCGCTACACCGAGGCCAGGGACACTCTGAGAGCCTGGCTGGACTCGGGTGTCCTGGTGCCGGACGAGGTGCCGGCGCTCTACGTGTACGAGCAGAGCGGCCCGGGTATCCTGCAGCGCGGCCTGATCGGCGACGTGGGCCTCGCCGACCCCGGGCAGCGCATCATCCTGCCCCACGAGGACGTCATGCCGGGGCCCATCGCCGACCGGCTGGCTCTCATGTCCACGACCCAGGCGAACCTCGAACCGATCTTCCTCCTCTACGACGGCGACCACGGCACGGCGAGTGCCATGGTGGACGAGGTGGCCTTGAAGCGACGGCCTCTCGTGACCGCGCACACGGAAGACGGGCTCACGCACCGCCTCTGGGCCATCACGGATCCGTCGGAGATCGACGCCATAAACGCCGACCTCCACAGCCGCCAGGCCCTGATCGCCGACGGCCATCACCGGTACGCGACGTACCGCGTACTCCAGCGCCAGGAGCACGCCACCCACCGCCCTCAGGCGGAGGAACCAACCCGCACAGACGCCACCCCAGAACCTGAAGCCCCTCCTTCCTCTCAGCAGATCACCCCTCAGACCGACCCATCGCCCGCTTCCGCTGGTGACCACGTCGGCGACCGTCCATCCTCAGCAGTCGCGGAGCCCGAGGTCGGCCCCTGGGACTTCGGACTGGCCCTGCTGGTCGACTCCAGCGCGTACCCGCCCAACCTTCAGGCCATCCACCGCGTGATCCCCGGCCTCCCCCTGAGCGAGGCGACCGCGCGGGCCAAGGGCGGGTGGCGCGTCCAGGACTTCGACGACCTGACCCAGGGCCTGGCCGCACTCGCGGAAGCCCCGGAGCCGGCCTTCCTGCTCGCCGGCGAGGACGGCTCGCACCTGCTCACCCACCCCGACCCGGTGCAGCTCGCCCGCGCCATGCCACCCGACCACTCCAACCGCTGGAACTCGCTCAACACCTCCGTTCTCACCGAGTTCGTGCTGCCCAAGGTGTGGGGCATGCGCGACGACGACCAGGCCGTACGCGTCGTGCACCACGACACGGAGGCCGCGGTGCGGCTGGCGGTCCGAACCGGCGGCACCGCGGTGCTGCTCAAGCCCCTGGCGGTCGACGACGTGCTGGCCGTCGCCGCGGGTGGTGAACGAGTGCCCCGCAAGTCCACCTCCTTCGGCCCCAAACCCAGAACCGGCCTGGTTCTCCGCACGTTCGCCATCGACTGACGCCAGCCCGCCTCCTCTCGGCTTCTACGGACGACCGGCAGCTGACCGACCGGCGGCGGCCAAGGGACGTACGGCGAAAGAGCACCACAAGACCGGCAAAGGCCAGCTGAGGAGCGATGAGCCGGACGCCGGACGCCGGACGGCAGACGCTAGGAGCGGGTCGGGGACGACAGACGCCGAGCGACCGACGCCAGGAGCGGGGCAGCGCACGGCGAACACCGGACGGCAGATGCCAGGCGCGGGGCGGCGCACGGCGAACACCGGACGGCGGATGCCAGGCGCGGGGCGGCAGACGCCGGGCCGCTGCGGGCGGACAGCCGACGGCGGACACGGGACACCGGACACCGGGCACCGGGCACCGGGCACCGGACGACCGACGGAGGACACCGAGCGGCCGGCCCAACGCGCCGGACGGAAGCTCCGGTGCCGCATACGAGCACCGAACTGCAAGCGGGGATGCCGACCGACACACGGCGAGCGCCGATGGCCGGGCGGCGGTGGATGGGACGAACGTCGTCACAGGCCATAGCGACGCCTTCAGCCAACTTCGACGGTCGACCACGGGGAAACGCACCGAACGCTCGGATGTCGTTCGCCGGAAATGGGGAAGTCGGGAACCCATCGGCCGCCCTGACTCGCCGTGACGTCGGCGCCCGCGGCAGCGCCTCGCGTGGTCAGCCGGCCTGGGCCAGGTAGGCCACCTGACGAGGGATCAGGGCGACCACGCTGCCGTTGGGAGTGTGCGTGGGGCCGTCAGGGACGATGTCCGGCTCGGGAAGGTCGGCCTCGTACGGTTTGGCCGAGCTGACCTCCACCTCGTACCTCCAGATCTTGGCCGCGGACGGCCCGAAGACGCGGCAGCGGAAGGACCCCGTCACCTCCAGGTAGTCGCGCGGCTTGAGGCCGCGCACGACGGCCGCCGTCTCCGGGTCGAAGGTGACGCACGGGATGCTGTCGGTCAGGGCGGCTCCCCGCCTGTGGCGACGGCGGCACACGATGATGCGCCACTTCGTCACGGTGTCGCCGCTCGGCAAGGACTGCTCCTCGACCCCCGCGGAGAGCCGGCCCACCAGCAAGACTTCGTTTCGGTCCACTGTCGTCCTCCTGTCGTGCTCTGGTGGAGATCACTCTCTACGATGAGGAGGTGGCCGGATCGGCTGGAACGCCGTTCTGGGGATAACGGCTGGACGTTCGGGAGTGCCTGTGGACAACATCACCGCGCTGGGCGGCGACGTCTATGAGATCGACACCAAAATGGCTGGATACCGGGGCATCACTGCCGGTTATTTGATTTTGGGGGATCGGCCATGCCTGGTGGAGACGGGTACGTCGACCTCGGCGCCGGTGGTGCGCGACGCGCTCGCCTCGCTGGGCGTCGGCCCTGACGATCTGGCCACCGTCGTGGTGACCCACATCCATCTCGACCACGCGGGTGGAGTGGGTGACATCGCCGAGTTCTTCCCTTCGGCGCAGATCGTCGTTCACGAAAAGGGCGCCCGCCACCTGGCCGATCCGTCACGGTTGATGGCCAGTGCGCGGATGGTGTGGGGCGACAAGCTCGACACGCTTTTCGGTGAGTTGTCCCCCACCGAGGCCGAACGCATCGTCGCCCTGGGCGACACCGGCGCCATCGACCTGGGCAACGGACGTACGCTGAGCAGCCATTACTCACCCGGACACGCGAAGCATCACGTGGGTCTGGTCGACTCCGCCACCGGCGACCTTTACGTGGGTGACGCCGCGGGCGTCTATCTGCCGGAAACGGGCGACCTGCGGCCCGCCACTCCTCCGCCGGACTTCGACCTCGATACGGCGCTCAACTCGATCGCGTTGTTCGAGGCACTTGGGCCGCAACGACTGCTCTTCAGCCACTACGGACCAGTTGATGCCGTACAGGAGACTTTGGAGCGGTCGGCGGAGGAGCTTCGCGTCTGGGTGGATCTGACCCGGCAGGCCCATTCTGAGGGCATGGATCTGGATCACGCCGTGGCCATGGTGAGGGATCGTACGAAGGAGCGTTACAGCCCGCCGAAGTCCGAGGACGACGGCGGGGTGAGGGAGCAGTTCGAGTTGCTGAGCGGCGCTCCCTCGAACGTCGCCGGCATTCTGCACTGGCTCAACCGGGCCTCACCGCAGAAGCCCGGCTGAGAGGCCACACCCGCGCGCGTGTCGCCGCGCACCGGAGTTCCGTGACGGCTCCGGTACGCGGCGCGAGTGCGGGGCGGGCCCCACTGCCCGACGATCAGTCGTCGGTCTTGGGCTCGCCGTCCGAGGCGCGTTCGTCGCGCTCGCTGAGCACGTCGCCGAAGTCAGGCTCGATGAACGCCGGGGTGATGCCCGGTGCCTCGGCATGTGCCCCAGGCGTCGCCTGCGGCTCGGCGTCCGGTACGGCGGGAGCCGCACCCTTTTCCCGACCCGCCTGGCCGACCTGGCCCGCGGCGTCGCCGAGGTCATCAGACGACGATCCCGCCGGCCCAGGCGCGTCGGATGGCGCAGCTTGCTCGATGTCCTGTTCCGGACCGTCGGACGGCTCGGCAGTGTCCTGCCCCGGACCGTCGGCCGGCGCGGTTTCCTCAGCATCCGGCCCCGGCCCACGGAATGGCGCGGTTTCCTCGGCGTCCTGCGCCGGCTCGTCGGACGGCACGGTTTGCGCGGCGGTCCCGTCCGGCGCGCCGGACGTTTCCGCCTGCTCCGCCGTTCGAGCCGAGGCGTCGGATGCCCCGGCCTGTTCCGCCGTTCGTCCAGCCGTGTCGGACGACCGCCCAACCTGCTCGGCGTTCTCCTCCGACTCGCCGGACGTCCCGGGCCGCTCCGCCGTCCTCTCCGACCCGCCGGAGTGGCCTTCCGAGCGCGGAGCTCCATCCTGTGCGTCGGCTCCACTCTCCGGAGCGTCGGCGTCGTCCAGGAGGTCGCCTGCTTCCGTGCCGGTCGCACCCTCAAGCGCTTCGGCGGCGTCCTCGTCGTCGAAGTCCTCTTCGACGTCCTCGATGACGGCGCCGGTCAGCTCGGCGTACCGCTCAGCCGCGTCCGTCTCGCCGTCCTCGTCGAACGCCATCGCCCTGCCGAACCACTCCGTGGCAGCATCCTGCTGCCCGGCGTCGGCCAGCGCGTCCGCGTACGCGAAGGCCAGCCGCGCCGACCACGGCCTGGGCTGCGGATCGCGCAGCTCGGGGAGCCGCTGCAGGGTGATCACGGCGGCGTCGTGCTGGCCCAGGTCGCGGCGCGCGCCGGACTCGACGATGGTCAGCTCGATGCGCCCGGCCCGGTCGAGGCGTTCGGCTTCTCGCGAACGCACGAGGTCGATCGCCCGCTCCGGACGGCCGAGGCCGCGCTCGCAGTCGGCCATGACCGGCAGGTACGCGTCCGATCCGGTCATCCTCCTGGCCGCGCGCAGGTCGCTCAGCGCCTCCGAGAAGTGTCCCGCCCGGTAGGCGACGATGCCGGCCGCCTCCCGTACGACGCCGATCCTGGCCGCGAACCTCCGGGCCACCTTCGTGTGCTCGTGCGCCCGGTCGGGGTCGTCCTCCTCCAGCGCCTGCTCGGCGGCGACGAGGTGCCGGCCCACCAGGTCGGCGAGGTCGCCGGGGAGGGAGCGCAGCTCCTCCTGCACTTCCTTGTCGAGCTCGTCGGCGGAGATGTGCGGCGGGACCTCGGGCAGCTTCTCACGCTTCGCGCTCTCCGCTTCGCCTTCCGGCCTGCCGAACCTGGCGCGGGTTCCGGAGGCCGCGCCTCGCTCGCCGCGGTCGTCCCGGGAGAACGGGCGGGCGTCGCCACCCTCACGCCGGGGACCACCCTCGCGACGGTCGCCATAGCCTCCATCACGCCGGTCTCCATAGCCTCCATCACGACGCGGGCCGCGGTCGCCCTCGCGCCGACCGCCGAACCCGCCCTCACGGCGCGGACCCCGATCGTCACGGAAGCCACCCTCACGACGGCCCCCGTAACCGCCCTCACGGCGCGGGCCCCGGTCGCCGTAGCCGCCTTCACCGCGAGGTCCCCGGTCCTGACGGAAGCCACCTTCACGACGGTCGCCGTAGCCGCCCTCGCGGCGCGGACCCCGGTCCTGGCGGAAGCCGCCCTCGCGCCGGTCGCCGTGCCTGCCCTCGCGCCGGTCGCCGTAAGCACCCTCACGGCGCGGCCCGCGCTCCTCACGGAACCCGCCGTCCTCGCGGCGCGGACCGCGATCGTCCCTGGAGTACGGACGACCGGAGCCACCCTCGCGACGGGGCTGGTAACCGCTGTCGCGCCGCTCCCCGTAGCCGCCCTCGCGGCGGGGACCCCGGTCGCCCTCGCGCCGACCGCCGAACCCGCCCTCACGGCGCGGACCCCGATCGTCACGGAAGCCACCCTCACGACGCTCGCCGTAGCCGCCTTCACGGCGCGGGCCCCGGTCCTGCCGGAAGCCACCTTCACGACGGTCGCCATACCGGCCCTCGCGCCGGTCGCCGTAGCCGCCCTCGCGGCGCGGCCCGCGATCGTCCCGATCCCGGTACGGGCGACGCTCGCCCCCTTCACCGCGCGGACCACGGTCGTCACGGTCGCGGTAGCTACGACGCTCGTCACCACGAGGCCCGCGATCGTCTCCTTCGCGCCGAGGGCCGCGGTTGTCGCGATATCCGCCCTCGCGGCCCTGCCCGCGATCGCCGTAGCCGCGCTCACGGCGCCCGCCGCGGTCGTCGCGGAAACCTCCCTCACGGCGCGGACCCCGATCGTCACGGGAACCGCCCTCACGCCGGTCGCCGTAGCCGCCCTCGCGGCGCGGACCGCGATCGTCCCTGTCCCGGTACGGGCGACGCTCCTCGCCCTCACGGCGCCACCCGCGATCGTCGCGGTCCCTGTAGCCCTCGTCCCGCCGCGCCGGCCGCTCTCCGCGGCCGTACGAACGAGACCTGTCCTCGGAACGGAACGGACGGTCGCCGCCGGAGTCTCGCCCGCGAGAGCCGTACCCGCCGCTCCTGTCGCCTCCGCCGGAACGCCTGTCCCCGAAGTCACCGCGTCCGCGCTGTCCGCCGTCCGATCCGTTATCTCTGTTCACTTCTGGTCCATTTCGTTGGCTCACCCAGCGGACTCACAACGACGGTCCACCGCGGCTGGTCGCCGCCCGCCCTCGGGCCTTACGCGACGAAGGCCACCCCTGGGGTGGCCCGGTGACTCCAGCCTAGCAAGCCCGGGAACGTCGTCGAGCCCGGACGGAAGCCATATATTGATTGGACCGTTAAAGGCCCCGTCGGCGAGACTGCTCGGCATGTCACTTCGCTTCCACGAAATAGCCGAGGCCCGCAACCGGATTTTGAACCCGCTGACCGAGGAGAAGCTCGATCTGCTCGGCCGGATCTGCAATCTCCCACAGGGCTCCCGCCAGCTCGACCTGGCATGCGGAAAAGGCGAAATGCTTTCCCGCTGGGCGCGCGAATACGGTGTCCAGGGCGTCGGGGTGGACATCAGCAAGGTGTTTCTCGACGCCGCCAGGAACCGTTCCCAGGAGCTCGGGGTGGCCGACCGGCTCGATTTCGTGGAAGCGGACGCGGCGACCTACGAGGACATTCCCGAGTCGTACGACGTGGTCTCCTGCATCGGCGCGACCTGGATCGGCGACGGCCTTGAAGGCACCCTGGCGCTCATGCGCCGCCACCTGCGTCCGGGCGGGATCGTCCTGGTGGGCGAGTGTTACTGGATCTCGCCGCCCCCGCAGGAGGCCTGCGACGCCCTCGGAGTCGACAGGGACAGGAACACATCGCTGATCGGTACGGCCGACCGCATCGAAGAGGCCGGCTTCGAGCTCATCGAGATGGTCCTGGCCGACCCCGACAGCTGGGACAGGTACATGGCCAGTCAGTGGTGGGCGGTCAGCGACTGGCTGCGGGAGAATCCGGCGGACCCTGAGGTCCCGGCGGTCCGCGAGTTCACCACCCGGGCACGCCGCTCGCACCTGGAATACGGCCGCGAGTATCTCGGATGGGGCGTGTTCGTCCTCCGCCGCCGGTAGTTTCAGGGAAAAACAAAAAGGGCCCTACGCGTTCCCGCGTAGGGCCCTTCTCAAAGATTGTCCGGCGGCGACCTACTCTCCCACACCCTCCCGAGTGCAGTACCATCGGCGCAGAGAAGCTTAACTTCCGGGTTCGGAATGTAACCGGGTGTTTCCTTCCCGCCATAACCGCCGTAACCCCGAGAAACAGCACTGCTTGCTGTCTCAGAATCACATAATGGACGCGAGCAACACGACTAGAAAAGTCTGCTTTGTGGTCAAGTCCTCGGCCTATTAGTACCGGTCAGCTCCACACGTTACCGCGCTTCCACCTCCGGCCTATC
>NZ_VDLX02000049.1 GCF_006334985.2 Nonomuraea phyllanthi | reverse complement strand
CCGGCGGCTCCACCACCGCGTATGAGTGGGACGCCGCCGGCAACCGCACCAAGGCCGGCGATGCGACGTTCACCTACGACGAGCGCAACCGCCTCACCTCCGGCGACGGCACCGACTACACCTACACCCCGCGCGGCACCCTGGCCACCAGCACCAAGGCCGGCGCCACCACCAGCTACACCTTCGACGCCTTCGACCGGCTCATCGCCGACGGCGACAGCCTCTACAGCTACGACGCCCTCGATCGCCTCACCAGCCGGATCAGCGGAACCGCCAAGCAGACGTTCGCCTACTCCGGCCTCGGCAACGACCTGGCCGCCATGAAGGACAGCGGCGGCGCCGTCCAGGCACGCTATGCGAGAGATGCCGGTGGTGGGCTGCTCGGCCTGAAGGAGGGCACCGGCGCAGCAGTGGCGGCGCTGAGCGACCTGCACGGCGACCTGGTCGCCACCTTCACCACCAGCCTGCAGGCCTCGACCGCCTACGACCCGTTCGGCGCCGTCACCGCCCAGACCGGCACCAAGACCGGTATCGGCTACCAGGGCGAGTACACCGACCCGGACACCGGCAAGCTCAACATGCACACCCGCTGGTACCAGCCCGGCACCGGCACCTTCACCAGCCGCGACACCGCCGACCTCACGCCCAGCCCGTCGGTGCAGGCCAACCGCTACACCTACGCCAACGCCTCACCCCTGACCGGCACCGACCCCACCGGCCACGCCACCATCAGCATCGGCAGCGGCTCACTCGCCGGATTCGGCTACAGCGGCTCCGGATCGAGCGCTGCCGGCTGCATCGGCTACTCCCTTGGAGCCTGCGGAGGCGACGACGCAATCGATACGTCCAACGACATGATCGGCGCCTGCCTCGCCTGCGTCACCGCAGGAGAGGTGACTTGGGACCTCTCTCAGCCCGGCGCTCTCGAATGGTACTTCGAGTATTACGTCCAGCCGAGCCTTCCCTCCTTCAGCGATGAAGAGGCGAAACGCATTGGCGCGATGACAAACGGCATGAATGCCCCAGAGGGCTATTGGGACATGACTGCCGAGGAACGCGCGGCCATCACGGAATTCATCTCATGGATGAACTTCCTCGACCCTTCACTCACCGAAGAGCAACTGCTTGGTATTCGGCCCGAATCGGCAATTGGTGGATTGCCTGCCGCCAATAGTGATCCTAAGAAGGCGAAAGATGGGTCATACTATCATCGCTACGAGCTGCTGCTTAAGTACAGTGACTATATAGAAAAAGCGGCGAGACGCTGGGATGTGGACAGGAACACTCTGACGGCTGTCCTTATCTATGAGATGATGGACCCCGAGGCGATATTTAGTGAAAGAACCGGTGGCGCGGAGGCGCCGGCACTCCTTGCCTTGCAAGGCGAGAACGGCTCGTATGGCATCGCGCAACTCGAAGCCTACAAGGTGAAGTTTTTGATGAAAAAATACAAGGGTGTGGAGCTGAGCACTTTAGAGGCCGTCGCTATGCTGATCAAGCCTAAGGAGTCAATCGGGCTAGCCGCGATGTATCTCCACTATCTAAAGACTAATATCCGAATAGATGATCATCCTGGTACCAAGGCCAAGCCGCGCCAGATTACTTGGCAAGAAGCTGCAACTGCCTACTGCGGATGCGCAGGTGTTACGATAGATAAGGGCTCTAAAGAGATTAGGATTGTAGCAGATAGATTTAAGAAATGGCGTGCTGGTGGCTCGCTATCCTCTTCTAATGCAACCGAAGGGAAGAATCGCTTCCATGCTATGGGGGGATGGGCCATGTCAGCCGCGGCAGAGTACTGGGAGTGCGTATATGGTCGATGTGGCCACTGATATGCTCGGCGAACGATCACTCGATGCGGAGATGTACTGATGCTATTCGCTCTTCATGAGCCTCGATCGGGGCTGCTCACACGAATGGGGTACGCAGTCGTCGGATTGTGGCTACTCGCCTTATGCTCGGGGTGCGGCACCCAGTGGCTGCCCACCAAGCTGCAGGCAGATGCGACCGCGCTCTATGAGGTGCGGAGCATTGGCAAACTGGTAGCGCAGACGGCGATCGAGCTCGGATATGAAGGTGCTGTTCAGATCACCGACATCCTAGTGCTGGATCTCGCAAAACCTGTTTATCAAGAGGCGCTCGACACCGCACACGACAGGCTGCGGAAGCAAGGTTGGAAAGACGTTGGGAATCGCTCAGATGTCATAGATATGGAGTCTTCTAAATGGGCGAAGACATATCTCGAAATGGGCTCCATGGAAATGCTCGAGCAATATGAAGCTACCCAAAAGCCGGAGATAATTAAGAAGCTAAAAGATGACCCATCGCACAATGTATATCTGGTGGTTAGTTTGACTAAGTCGGGATAGTGATAGCTCGGGAATATTTCTTAGGTTGATCTTCAGAACGTGATCAGCTCCGAGCTGCGTGATCCTGTGGGGGCGTGGTGGGGAGTGGCGAGTGCTGCCTTGCTGGTGTCCTTCGTTGTGGGTCGGAGTGTGATGACGTATGC
>NZ_VDLX02000048.1 GCF_006334985.2 Nonomuraea phyllanthi | reverse complement strand
GCGCATAGCCGGGGGTCGGTGAAGGTCTTGGTCCAGCCATCTGGGGGTGGCACATGTTCGTGTCAGAGGATTCTGGCTGCTAGCTGGGGGTTCCTGGTTCTTTCTCATTTCCCTGATTCGTGAGGTGTGAGAGGCGTATGTTAGGCGCTGCCTTCATTCTTCTGGTGTGAGGAAGGTGTGCTGGTGGCGCGGTCTCGACTGCGGGTGCTGGAGGGCGGGGCGCTCCCGCCCGAGCCTTTGGGCAGCGATCCGATGGAGTATCAGGCGCGATGCGTCGAGGCGTTCGTGGCGTCGTGGGCCGCTCGTGGGTTCAGCCCGGTGACCATCGAGAACGACACCGGGCTGCTGGAGCGGACCCTGGCCGCACTGGGTCGTCCGGCCTGGGAGGTCACCCCCGAAGACATCGACCGAGTGGTCGGCGACCTGGCGGTGGCCGGTCGCGCCGCCTCGACGCGGCGCGAGTATGTGCAGATCTTCAAGGGCTTTCACCGGTTTCTGCAGGTGCGCAAGGCCGCTGAGATCGAGGCCGCGTTCGGGGTGCGGCTGGTCTGCCCGGTGGATGAGTTCAACGCCTCCCGGCATGTCGGCGACGACTCACCGGCCGAGCTGCCGCCGCCGACGCCGGAGCGGGTGAGCGAATTCTTCGACTTCCTCAAGGATCGCATCGCCACTGCCCGCAAGTACGGCCCGGCGGCGCGGGATTACGCGCTGTTTCGCACCCTGTATCACGCTGGACTGCGGTCGGAGGAAGCCGCGCTGCTGGACCGGCCGGACGTGCACTTCACCCGGGGCCCATTCGGCAAGCTGCATGTCCGCTTCGGCAAGGGCGCCCGCACCTCCGGACCGCGGCCGCGGTGGGTGCCCATGCTGGACGGGCTGGACCTGGTGCTGCGCTGGTTCCTCAATGACGTGCGCGGCCGCTTCCCCGACTCGCCGGTGCTGTTCGCCGATGAGTCCGGCGGGGCCCTGCATCGCGGCACCATCCGTAACCGGCTGCGCTATCTCATGCAGCTGGAGGGACGGCCGAAGGAAGAGTGGTTCAGCCCGCATGCGCTGCGCCGGGCGTGTGCCACCCACAACTACGAGCGCGGCGTGGACTTGGTGGCCATCCAGCAACTGCTCGGACACTGGACGGTGAGCTCGACGATGCGCTATGTCCGGCCCTCGGCCACCTTCATCGAAGACGCCTATCGCCGGGCGGTGACCAGCACCCTGGGCGAGCTGACCGGACAGGGAGACCCGACCGCATGAAGATCCGGTGGAAACTGCGCATGGCCGCCGCGCAGCGCGAGGTGTGGACCGGCGCCCAGCTGCGGCGGCTGCTGGCCGACAAAGCCGGGCTGGAACTGTCGGCGGCATCGGTGTCGGCGCTGCTGACCAAGGAGCCCACCCAGGTCAAGCTGTCCACCCTGGCCGCGCTGTGCACCGCGCTGGAGTGCAGCCCCAACGACCTGATCGAGGTGGACACCACCCCAGTCGAGCAGCCCGCCCGCCCGCCGCAGCCGGCGACCGAGCCCAAGGCCGCCACCAGCGGCGGCCGGTCTATGCCGCCACTGTGACCTGAGCAGGAGGACGGCGATGGGCCAACGGCAACGCGACTGTGTGGACTGCGGCGGCCCAGTCGGCATCATCGGCCGCCTGCACTGCTGCCGCTGCCTCAGACGGCTCAACGAAGCGGCCGCCAAGGCGTCCTGCCCGGACTGCGGCAAACAACGAGTACTGCAGGCCGACACCGGCCGGTGCATCACGTGCTCACGCGTCTGCACCGAGTGCGGGCATCCCGTCCGCTCGCCGGAGGCGACGCTATGCCGGGACTGCAGCCGCAAGGCTCGGCAGCGAGCGGCGCAACAACCGTGCCCGCGCTGCGGCCGCCCGGGCTATCTGCGCCCATCCACCGGCTGGTGCGGGACCTGTTCACGTCCTCGCCAGACCAAGGACCCGCCGCGCGTCTGCGACGACTGCGGGCAGTTGCGCCCGCATGCCGGCCACGGCCTGTGCTCGGCCTGCTGGCAGCGCCGCCCCGAACGACCCTTCGTCGCCGGTGAGAACCTCATCGCCCGGCTGGCCGACCCGCCTCCCTGGCTGGGCGAGCTCATCGGCCACCTGGCCGCCGGCCACTCTCCGGCCCGAGCCTGCGTCCTGATTGGCCAGCTGGGACGGCTGCTGGACGACGAACATCCCAACCACCCCCAAGCCCTGTTGGAGCGGGCCCGGCTGCCTGGCCGTTCGATGGGACCCTTGGCCCGAGGGCTGGAGATCTTCTTCGTCGAACGCGGTCTGGCGCTGGCCACCGATCACGCCGAACGGCTGGCCGCCGGACGCCGTCGCCGACGGATCGACGCCGTCCCCGAGCCGCTGCGGCCTGCGGCGGAGGCCTTCAACACCTTCCTGCTGCGCTCCCGCGAGCGCGCCCGACGGGCCGGGACACTGCCCCGTGCCGACGTCACCCTCGACATCAAGCTGTCCACCCTGCGCGATCTGGCCCAGCACGTCAGCGGGCGTGGAAAGCAGGACTGGGCCCTGGTCGACGTGCACGACATCGAGGCGTTCCTGGCCGCCCAGCCCAAGAACCGGCCCCGGCGGCTGCAGATCGCCCGGCAGTTCTTCCGCTTCGCCAAAACCCACAAGATGATCCTGATCGATCCCACCGGCGGACTGTCGGCGAAGGCGGCCAAGGGCTTCATCGGCAAGACCCTCACTCTCGACCAGCAGCGACGCCTCTTCCGGAGATGGATCACCGACCCGGCTGTCCACCCGCACGAGGCTCTGCTGGGCATCCTCGCCCTGCTGCATGGCGCCTCCAGCAGCGAAATCCGTCACCTGCGCCTGGACGACATCGATCCCGGCAACCGTGCCATCCGTCTCGGGCAACGCCCCCACCTCGTGCCCCTGGATCCGGCCAGCTGGAGCACCGTGCAGCGATGCATGGCCCATCGCGAGAACCAGCACACCGGCAACCCGCATCTGATAGTCACCAAGGGCACCAAGGCGGGCCGGAGCCCGGCCTCCGTCGCCTATGTCAGCCATGTCCTGGACCCAGCCGGTATCTCACCGCGGATGCTTCGCTCCACCCGCCTGATCGACCTGGTCAACACCATGGACGCCAAACTCGTCACCGCAGCCTTCGGGATGCACCCCGAAGGCGTCATGATCTATCTAGCCGATCACGTCGATGAGGAACGACTCCCCATCGGCGAACGCCCACCCACCTGAGACGAGAGCATGCCTGATCTCTACGGGGCATCCAAGCAGTTCGCCTGTCTGACGCCCGACATCGCAGCCTTCTATGCCAACCACAGCAGCTTTTCGACGCCAGGCACCTTTGCCATGCTGTATGCCGACCTGCCGCCCGAACCCGCGCGACTCGCGCGCATCACCCGCGATCTGATGATCCACCGGTGGGAAGGCGGTAACTACCACTACGGCATCCTGCCCGAGCGGCTCCACAACGACGCCGAAACCCGCTATATCGACAACATCCTGGCCATCATCGTCGAGCGCAACGACGCCCCGTTGCCCCAGGGCCGCGGCTTGGACGACCGCTTCGTCGGCACATGCCGCGACTTCGCGCTCCTGTTCTGCTCCTTCCTCCGCCACCAGGGAATCCCGGCTCGAGTCCGATCCGGCTTCGCCGACTATTTCGGCCGCGATGGCTTTCACCACGACCACATGATCAGCGAGTACTGGGACGAGCAGCGAGGGTGGTGTCTGGCCGATCCGCAGGTCACCGATCCGGTGATCGCCAGCCCGCTCGACCTGGGCTTCGACCCCGTTGACATTCCGCGTGACCGCTTCCTGGATGCCGGCACGGCCTGGCGGATGATTCGCAAAGGCGATGCGGATCCGAAGACCTTCGGGCTCAAACTCCCGGATCGGATCATGTCCGGAGAGAACTTCGTGGCCGGAAACCTTCTACTCGACATCGCCGCCCTGAACAAGGCGGAACCACTGGTGTGGGACATCTGGGGCGCGATCGCCGACATTGACAGCGGAATCACCGACGCAGACCGGGAACTCTACGACCAGATCGCGGAAGTAACGGCCGGGACTGGAGACTTCGAGCAGGCACGGGAGATGTACCTTCAGGACGCCCGGCTGCGGATGCCGCAAACGGTACTGTCGCTGGCCCCATACAACGGCCCACGCCACGTAACCCTCCGCGACTCCGGCTCCGTGAACATGTGATGTTTCGGCGCGGCCTGACACAAGTTCGCGCGAACATGTGCGCTTTGCCGAAG
>NZ_VDLX02000047.1 GCF_006334985.2 Nonomuraea phyllanthi | reverse complement strand
TGCGCTCCCGCGACTACGTCAACGTCGTCGTGGCGGGCAAGCAGCCGATCCTCGACCTGTTCACCATGGACGACGCCGTCGCCCACTGCACCCGCGGGCTCGGCATCCTGCCCTGGGCCTCCACCGATGACGGCGACGAGCCCGACGTGGTGCTGGCCTGCGCCGGTGACGTGCCCACCCTGGAGACCCTGGCCGCCGCGGCCATTCTGCGGGAGCACCTTCCGCAGCTCAAGGTCAGAGTGATCAACGTGGTGGACCTGATGCGGCTCCAGCCACCGTCGGAGCGCCCGCACGGCATGCCGGACGCCGAGTTCGACGCCCTGTTCACTCCCGACAAGCCCGTCATCTTCGACTTCCACGGCTACCCGTCGCTGATCCACCGCCTCACCTACCGCCGCCGCAACCACGCCGACATCCACGTGCGCGGCTACCAGGAGGAGGGCACCACGACCACGCCGTTCGACATGGCCATGCTCAACGACATCGACCGCTACCACCTGGTGATGGACGTCATCGACCGCGTGCCCGGCCTGGGCGCGACCCAGGCGCACCTGCGCCAGCGGATGAGCGACGCGCGGGAGCGTGCTCGCGCGTACACGCGGGAGCACGGCGAGGACGCTCCGGAGATCCGCGAGTGGACCTGGACTCGATGACGACCACGCCTTCGAACGGCGGGTCCCGCCCGGAGGCGACGAACAACGACGACAGGCTCGGTGCGGTGGGGTGTCATGACCGTTCCCCGTCGCTCTGGGAAGCTCCGTGATGAGGCGCCGCCGCCCTCACCCCTCGAAAGGGGGCCGTCATGGCCACCACCTCCAGCAGGCCCGTCGTGGAGATCGGCGCTGCGCAAGCCCGCCGTCCCGTCGACTACGTCTGGGCGGTCGCCCGGATCTCGATCGGCTGGATCTTCCTGTGGGCGTTCCTGGACAAGACGTTCGGCTGGGGCTTCGCCACTCCGGCGGCCAAGGCGTGGATCAACGGCGGCAGCCCGACGACCGGCTTCCTCAAGGGCACGGGCGAGCACGCGCTGGGCGGCTTCTTCGGCTCGCTGGCCGGGCAGGCCTGGGTGGACTGGCTGTTCATGGCCGGCCTGCTCGGCATCGGCCTCACGGGCGCGGGCGCCACGCTCGGGCTGGGCAACCTGCCCGTCGTCCAGCGCACGCCATGGCTGAAGTAGTGCGAACGGCCCCATGCCCACCCCCGCCACCCCGGGGATGGGCACACGCTTGTACGGACCCCGTCTCCCGGCCGCCGGCACAGATGATCGGAGGTCGAACGCGGCGTTCTCCCTCCAGTGGGTGTTCCGCTGCGTCGCCGCCGGGGGAAGAGGGTCAGCGGTTTGGTCGAGATATGGCGGCGGACGTTGCCGCCCCCAGGGTGTAGCTGCGGGTGACCGCGACAAGATCGCCGTCCTCCCGGGTGGCGGCGACCAGGTCAGCAGGTCTGGGGACGAAGCCGGGCACCGCGGCCAGCCCGTCGGTCTCGGCGATCACGGTCAGGCGAATCCGGTCCTTGTCCGGTACGCGTACGGTGATCCGGACCCCCTGGGCGGGGATGCCGCGGAAGCGGATCTCCGAGGGCCAGGTGCCTGCTCGCGTGCCGGTGACCGGCACGCTCACCGACCCGAACCGGCCGGCCGATGCGGTGGCGTGGCTGATCGGCCGGTCGAGCCGTAGCGTCACCGAGCGTGCCCCCTTCCCGGCGGTCACGTGCAGTTTCAGCGTGTCGCTCGTGCGGGCCAGGACGTCGGCTCGCGGGCCCTCTGCGGTGATCGACGGCGCGGGTCCGGTCCACAGCGTGCCGCGCGCGTACCCCGGGGGCAGCGCCGAGGTGTCGTGGCCGGACACGTAGCGCTTGGTCCACGGGGCCGGGTCCGCGTCGGCGCTGACCCAGTGGGCGGTGCGGGTGCCGGCGTCCATGACGTACGCCAGATGCGTGCGCCGCGGCTGTTCGGCGTCGAAGTCGTCCACCACGAGCCCGGCCGCGACGAGCGCCGCCGTGAGGACGAGGGCCGTCAAGGGCACGGCGAGGCCGGCGGCCCGCTTCGGCCGGGTGGCGAGATCGGGCAGGAACGGCTCCGCGACCGGCACCGCGATCAGCCCGAAAAGCGTCAGCACCAGCGCGCTCACCCCGCCGAGCGCCAGCCCCATCCCGTCGAAGACGTCCCCGGCCAGGGACGGGAGCAGCATCGCGGCCATGATCGGACCCAGCATCGCCACGGCCGCCCGCGCCCAGGCGGGCGTGCGGGGCAGGACCGCGGCCGTACAGCCGAGCGCGCCCAGCAGTGCCGGCAGGGCGAACAGGAAGGACGCCCCTGGAGCGACCTGCGCGCACAGCAGGCCCAGCCCGGCGAACCAGATCAGCGCCCCGACCGTCAGCGCCGCCGGGCCGAGCCTGCGCCGCAGTGGCACGTACCAGCCGAGGACGGTCAGCGCGCACAGGACGGCGATCGCCGCCTGGTACGGCCCCGGGCGGTGCAGCAGCCCGCCCATCAGGTCGTAGGCGGGCCGCCAGGCCACCAGCAGTTCCCACAGACCCTGCGCCAGCGCGGCCGATGCCACCAGCGGCACCACGGCCGAGACCGTCGCCACCACCAGCCGGGGCAGGCTCAGCAGCCGCCTGACGCGGGCGAGCACCGCCAGGCCCGCCACCGCGACGAGGGCCAGCACCGCCAGCGGCAGGACGAGCTGACCCGGATACGTGATCATGGTGCCGAGCGCGCGGAAGTAGGTGACGTCGTGGTCCGAGTCGAGCGTCCGCAGGTCCGCGCCGCCGAGGGCGCGCGCCATTGCCAGCATGTTGCTGCCGTGGTGTTGCAGGCTGCCCCGGTTGAGGTGGGCGATGGAGTCGCCCGCGGTGTGGTACAGCGAGGAACGCTGGATGTAGGCGAAGTTCATGCCGGTGAAGCCGGCCTTGGTCAGCGGCGTGAAGTCGGTGTTGTTGGGCAGCAGCCGATACACCTCCACCATGGCGGAGTGGCCGCGCGGCGCGGGGACGGCGCCCGCGAAGGTCTCGACGAGGCGGGCGTTGTTCGCGGAGGTCTCGAACATCAGCGAGGGGCCGCTGACCCCGCGGGCCTCCCAGTTCAGCAGCACGCCGCCGCCCTTGCCCAGGGGATGTTCGCGGACGAAGGCCTCGGCGCCGAGCACGCCGTCCTCCTCGCCGTCCGACATGAGCAGCACGATGTCGTTACGCAGGCCGGGGCCGCCGCGCAGCGCCCGGACGGTCTCGAGCATCGCGGCCACGGCGGCGCCGTCGTCGGAGGCGCCCGGTCCCATGGCCGCGGAGTCGTAGTGCGCGGCGATGAGCACGGTGCCGGTCGAGTCCGTTCCCCGCAGCCGGCCCACGATGTTGTCCACCTGGCCGAACGTCGCCAGCCCCGCCGCGGACCGGGCGCCGACCGAGCGCTGGACCTCGACCTCCAGCCCTGCCGCGCGCAGTTGCCCGGCCAGGTAGTCCCGGGCCCTGCGGCCGGCCGGGCTGCCGATGGGCCTCGGCTCGGCGGCGAACTCCTTCAGGTGAACCAGCGCGCGCTCGGCGCTGAACCGGTCGGCGGGAGCGGTGGCCGGCAGGGGTTGCATGGTGCTGTCGGCCATGGCCGTCAGCATGATCACCGCGGCGAGGACGAGCAGGGCCGCCGGCCCGGCCGGCAGCCGCCGTGGCGCGTCGAACAACTTTCCGATCATGGTCAAGAACGGTAGGCGGGGCCACCCGGCCGGCGGAATGAGGCGCCCGCCCGTTCCCGTGCTGCGGTTTTCCGCACCCTGAGCATCGAGCGCGGGTCGGCGAGAGTGACTGCCGATGCCGACTGGGTCCAAGGCGGGGGAGTGCGGACGGGTCCCCGGTCTCGCCAGGTGTGGCGTGTCCGGGGACCCCGCGCGAGGTCAGTGGGTCAGGAGGCGTAGGTGGTGACCTTCCACAGATAGCCGTCCGGGTCGCTGAAGTAGCCGAAGTAGCCGCCCCACCGGGCGGGGGCCGCCGCCCTGACCACGCTGCCGCCGCCAGCCACCGCGTTGCGCATCAGCTCGTCCACGCCTTCCCTGGAGTCGGGGTTGACGTGGAGCGAGGAGCCGCGGAATCCGGACCCCTCCGAGGAGACGCCGGCGTCCTGTGCCGCTGCCTCCCATTCGTAAAGAGCCAGTTGCGGGGATCCCTCGCCCAGGCTGAACGAGACGAAATGGCGGGTGTCCTTGTCGATCTCGCAGCCCAGGCCTTCATAGAACGTCTTGGCGCGGGCCAGGTCCTTGACGCCGAGCATGATGGCGCTCACCTGCAGTGACACGTTTCTCTCCTGGTGGTTTCGGGTGCATGTGCTGCCGGAATCGGCAGGCGAGGCATCCGGGCCGGGCCCGGATGCCTCGGCGGCTACTCCGCGTAGGGCTGGTCCGTTCCCTGGGCGCTGTAGCCCAGGCTCCAGATGTAGCCGTCCGGGTCGGCGAAGGAGCCGCCGTACCCGCCCCAGGGCAGGGGACCGGCGGCCTTGAGGATCGTGGCGCCGGCCTTCTCGGCCTCCGCGATGATCTCGTCGACCCGCGCCTCACTGCGGACGACGTAGGTGAGGACCAGCCCGCTGAAGCCGCTGCCCTCCGGGCTCGCGCCCACCTGGTCGGCCAGGCCCTCCCGGCCGTAGAAGCCGACGGGCGAGGCTCCGTCCGATTCGAAGAACACCGAGATGCCGTAGTCGTTCTTGACCTTCCAGCCGAGGCCCTCCGTGTAGAACCGCTTGGACGCCTCCATGTCCCGGACGCCGAGAAGGATCGAGCTGATGTGCGCTTTCATGCCTTGTCTCCTTTGTGTACGTGAGGGGCACGTGCCGGCAGGCCGGACATCCTGGCCGGACCTGGACGTCACATCGCCGCAGGTATGCCGGTCAATCGATATGACCGCCGAAACGGAGGAATGTGACAGATGGCTGAGCAAGACTGGGTCAGCGACCGGTTCGCCGAGCACCAGGACCGCTTGCACGCGTTGGCGTACCGGATGCTCGGCTCAGCCGGCGAGGCCGAGGACGCGGTGCAGGAGGCGTGGCTGCGGGCCAGCCGCGCCGACACCGGCCAGGTGGAGAATCCGGGAGGGTGGCTGACCACGGTCGTCGCCCGGGTCTGCCTGAACATGCTCGAGGCACGCCGGAACCGGCGTGAGGAATCGGCCGGGGCGCTGCCACCCGAGCCGGACGTGCCGCACGCGAGCGTCCACCCGGCCGGGCAGGCCGGCCCCGAGGACGAGGCGCTGCTGGCCGATTCGGTCGGGGCGGCGCTGATGGTGGTGCTGGACACGCTGACTCCCGCGGAGCGGCTCGCGTTCGTCCTGCATGACGTCTTCGCGGTGTCGTTCGGCGAGATCGGCCCCGTCATCGGCCGCTCCCCGGCGGCGGCCCGGCAACTCGCCAGCCGGGCCCGGCGCCGGGTGCAAGGAGCCGCCGATGCGTCCGATGCCGCGCGGTCGGCGAAGCGGGACATCGTCGAGGCCTTCCTCGCCGCCGCCCGCGGCGGGGACTTCGCCGCCCTGCTCGACCTGCTCGATCCGGACGCCGTGGTCGGCGAGGCCAGCGGTGGCCGCGAGGTGGCGGCCTTCTTCGCCGGACGGGCTCAGGCCGCCCGGCTCGCTCTGGTCGACGGCGTGCCGGCGGCCGTCTGGTCGCACCTCGGCCGGCCGAAGGCCGTCCTCACGTTCACCGTCGACGACGACAGGATCACTCGCATCGATATCGACACCGACCCCGACCGGCTCCGCGACCTCGACATCGTCATTCTGACCGCCGGCGACAAGGAGCGGCGTTGATCCGCACGGATCTCAGGCTCCCGGCGTGCGCTCTCACGGTCCACGACCTCGCCGTCGAGAGCGCGAGGAAGCCCGAGACGCGCGTACGGCGGATCGAGAAGGCCCTGGCAGCGCTGCGGGACGGGGAGCGTCCGTAGCGGGCGAGCCGGCCACCTCGTACGCAGTAGTTGCGCACTGAACTAACCATAGGTACTGTCGTACTGAATAATCCAGCACTGAACTAACTTCATGGAGCACGACATGTACCCCAGCGAGCTCACCGGCACCTACACCATCGACCCCGCGCACAGCCGCTTCGGCTTCGTGGCCCGCCATGCGATGGTCACCAAGGTGCGCGGCAGTTTCCCCGTCGTGGAGGCCACCGCCCACCTGGACGCCGCCGACCCGGCCGCCTCCACCGTCCGCGTGACGCTGGATGCGTCCGGCGTGGACACCGGCAACCCCCAGCGCGACGGCCACCTGCGCACCGTCGACTTCCTGGACGCCGAGACCCACCCGCACATCACCTTCACCAGCACCGGCGTCAAGCACGTCGATGAGGACGCCTTCGAGGTGACCGGCCGGTTGACCATCCGCGGTGTCACCCGCGAGATCACCATCCCGCTCGAGTTCGCCGGCACCGCCGTCGATGCCCAGGGCTTCACCAGGGCCGGCTTCGAGGGCAGCACCGTGATCAACCGCAAGGACTACGGCGTCAGTTTCAACGCCGTCCTGGAAACCGGTGGCGTGATGATCTCCGAGAAGATCACGCTCGAGTTCGACCTGTCCGCCGTCAAGAACGCCTGAAAAGCCCTCTGCTCTGAAGACCCTCAGCCGTCCTCGCCCTCGGCGCCGGCGCCCCCTCACCTTCAACGGCCGTTCCGGCGTCGTCATCCCGTCGGGCGGGGAACAGCTCAGCGATCCCGATCCCAGCGCCCGCGGCCTTCACCAGTACCTGTAACTCGTGGTACACACCAGTGGCGCTTGCCGCTGTACTGATCGACGAGGCGGGGGAGCGGTCGATCAAGTTCAGCCGGTCGGCCGCGGACAGCGGGGCGACGTGGCCGTCCTGGGCGGCGCTTCCGCCCGCCAGGACGCAAGCGGCTATGATCGCCTGGCGTCGGGTTCTGTTCCCCCGCCTCCGCTGGCGTACTTACAGGCTGTTGGCGGCCTGCGGGGAGACCACAGGCTGTCGCACAGGCCGCGGCCGCCGGCGTCGTCACCGATGGCTGGAACGCGATCTCGGACTGCTGCCCACGCTTCCCGGCTCCCCTGTCGCCCAGCGGTGGGCGCCGGTGGTCTAGATGAGTAAGTCCTAAGTCGGGTTAGTGGTCGTATGCGATCAGTGATCGGGCGATGGGCTGGCCGGTGTGGCGGTTGTGCCAGATGGCGGCGGTCAGGGCCAGGATGCGCTGGGCGATGCGGGC
>NZ_VDLX02000046.1 GCF_006334985.2 Nonomuraea phyllanthi | reverse complement strand
GACGGCCTGCACGACTTCGGCTCGCAACTCAGGTGGATATATTCTCGGCTTCTTCGCCACGTGCTTCCTTTCCGGACTGTCTCTGACCCTACTTGGGTCCGAGTCCGGAAGGGTCGGGGCACCTCAGCCGGAC
This sequence comes from Nonomuraea phyllanthi, assembly GCF_006334985.2. Lineage (GTDB taxonomy): Bacteria > Actinomycetota > Actinomycetes > Streptosporangiales > Streptosporangiaceae > Nonomuraea > Nonomuraea phyllanthi. The sequence goes on along the minus strand of NZ_VDLX02000046.1, from coordinate 10,242 downwards.
CGGAGTTTCGGGATGGCCAGCTGAACCGTCCCTGTGCGAGTGTCCCACTCGCGCTTGCGGTAGCCGTTGCGGGAGTTGGTCCGCTCGTCGCTGCGCTCGCCATAGCCGGCTCCGCACAGAGTGTCGGCCTCAGCCGACATCAATGCCTCGGCCATGGTCTTCACCATGGATCGCAACAGATCCGGATCCCCGGTCTCGATCTGCTTCGCCAGCCACTGCTCGGGCGTCACACTGAGGTCTGCGGCCATCGCCTGGTTCCCTTCGAATCTTGATCTTGCTAATCGAAAGGATCACGCGATGGCCGTCGCTATTTCACGACGCCACGCCTGTGACCAGGCCAAACTCGTACACCACTTCCGTGGACGCAACCGACTTCTTCACCAATCCGGATGGGGTGCACGGTGGGCGATTACGGGATGTATGGTGCTCTATGGGAGTATTTTCCCATGGCAGCCGTTAAGCAGATTCAAGTCGCCTTCGATTGCGCTTCACCTGAACGTGTCGGTCGCTTCTGGTGCGAGGTATTGGGATATGTCGCGCCGACACCGCCTGAGGGGTTCGCCAGTTGGGACGACTTCAATCGCACGCTGCCACCCGAGCAGCGGGACTCATGGTTCGCATGCAGCGACCCCTCGGGCGTCGGTCCGCGGCTGTACTTCCAGCGCGTTCCCGAAGGCAAGGTCGCCAAGAATCGACTGCACCTTGACGTGCGGGTCGGCACCGGACTCGTCGGTGCAGAGCGCCTGGCAACCCTCGAGGCCGAATGCGCACGATTGATCCCTCTCGGCGCGAAGCGCGTGCGGCTCCTGCCCGCCGATGAAGAGAACGAGTCGTGCCTCGTGATGCAGGACATCGAGGGCAACGAGTTCTGCCTGAGCTGACAAACCTCTAAGAAGCAAACCGCGCGGCAGTGCCGGCTCGCATGGGGAAGATGCCGCGCGAACTCGGCCGACGGGAACAGGGGCCTTCACCGCCGGGTGGCCCAGGGGAATCTCACCCCTGGGCTCCCACAGAACGGAGCGTGACGATCTCTCGTCACTCCGCTCGTCTCATCCGATCCGTTAGAACTCGGTCATCCAGGCCCAGTGGGCGAACAGGATCGGCTGGCGATGCAGCACCCCGTTCCACCACCGGTTGGCCTTGTTGAACGACCGTAGCCGTTTGAACTTCCGTCGCGCCCAGCGCATCAGGTAGGTGTTGATGCGCCGTAGAAGAGCGTCGAGTTCGGTCCGGTAGAACTTGCCGTAGTAGTTCATCCAGCCGCGCACGACCGGGTTGATCCACTTGGCGAGTTCTGCCAGATCATCGGTGGTGCGCAGATGGATGCGCCAGGCTCGGATCGTCTCGCTCATCTTCTTGCGGGCGTCCTTGCTGACCGCGGGCAGGAACGCGGCGAACATGCTCGCTCCGTCTCGGGTCAGTGCTTTCCTGGCGCGGAAGGTGTAGCCCAGGAACGTGAACGACGTCTCCTCATGATCGAGACGCCGGTTACGGTCCTTGCAGTACACGATCTTCGTTTTGGTCGGGTGCAACCGCAACCCGACCTGTTCCATCCGCGCTTGCAACGCGGCCAGGACCTGCTGGGCCTGCCGCTCGGTCGCGCAGTGCACCACCGCGTCATCGGCGAACCGCTCGAACTCCACGGTCGGGAACTCGCGTTCCAGCCACGTGTCGAACGCGTAGTGCATGAACAGGTTTGCGATCACGGGACTGATCGCCGACCCTTGCGGGGTGCCGCGATCCCGCTTGGCCAACCTGCCCTCGGGGGTGAGTATCGGGGCGGCCAGCCACCGTTTCACATACAGCACGATCCAGCGCTGCTCGTGGGTGGTGTTGGCCTCCACCGCCTTGATCACCAGGTCCCACGAAACGCTGTCGAAGAATTTGGCGACATCCAGGTCGATGACCCAGTCCTTCTTCCAGCAGCGTTCCCGGCACCGGGCCACCGCCTCCAACGCCGAGCGCCGGGGCCGATACCCGTAGGAGTCGTCATGAAAGATCGACTCCGTGCGGGGCTCCAGCACCAGCGCCGCCACCGTCTGCGCGACCCGATCGCCGACGGCGGGCACGCCGAGCGTTCTCGACCCGCCCCCCGCCTTGGGGATCTCCACCGCCCGCACCGGCGGGGGAAAGTAGGTCCCCGACGACATCCGATTCCAGATCCGGTAGAGGTTTTTCCCCAGATCGGCCTCGAAGTCGGCGATGGACTGCCCATCCACCCCGGCAGCCCCCTTGTTCGCCTTGACCTGCTTCCACGCCTTCCACACCAGGCGCTTGGGTATGTCGAACGGTTTCCCGTCCGGACCTGACCTGCTCACTCGTCTCCTCCCGGAGAACTTCCGGTTGCTCGAACAAGCACATCCAGATGAGCCGGCCCCTTCGCTCCACCCCGATTACCGGGGCTTCACCGCTACTACGAGCCGGTCCGCCAGCGCGCGCCGCGACGGTACTCAGCACCTCCCGGTTTCCGCCGGTCGGTACGCTCCCTCTCGCACCACCCCCCACCCGGGGTGGCCGGGCAGTGTCGGCACACGCCTTCCCACGTTCCACACGAAAGCCGCAGACCGGACTCACGCCACCTGCACGCCGGACACCACCTGGCCAGTAGACGGGCTCCCGCCAGACTCATCCCGAGATCGCCTTGAGACCCCGGTTTCGATGTCGGTTCCTACTCTCGACGCTTCAGCGGTGGTTCACTCGCGTTCGTCTTCCCGGTCCCCACCTGACGGAGTCTCACCTCCGCCTTTTCCCCGACGCTCGGCACGACAGTCTTCGGCTAACGCCCCTCGGGGTGGTTTGACGCCTCCCCCCGCAGGGCGACGTCGAAGGGCCACAAGTCCTTCATCTTCCGTGCAGCAAGCACGTCGAGCTGGTCGTCTCCTACCTCACGACGACTCCTCTCCGCACACGTGGCGCAACAAGGCCAGGTAGTTAAGGCTTTCGCGGTGCCGTCAAGACGTGGTTCTCAGGACATGAGGACGGAGATCCAGTAGAACGGTTGGCTTTGGAGGTCTCCACCAGCACCGTTTGTAGGTCAGTGCTGACACCACCCGGACCAGGAGGGCACCCTAGTGTTGGTGGGAGTTGACACCACCCTGGCGGGTGCGCAAGCGGAGCTCGTAGAGCAGGCCAAGCAGCGGGAGCACCCCAATCGGGACGCCCCCGAGCACGTCCGCGATCAGGCCGAACTGTGGGCGGGACACGCACGCACCGAACTGGAGTGGGCGAAGAGCCTGAGCAAACGACTGTCTGAGGGCGCCTACACCATGGCCGATGATCCGGGTTCGTGGCGAACGGTCCCCGATCACCTCAAGATGCGCTTCTAATCAAACTTGACTAGATGTTTCCTCCTCGTGTACCCTGACCAAGTAATCAAACTTGACTAGTCTCTACTAATCCGTTCGCAACACCGAGAGAACAACACCGAGAGAAGGAATCGAACCCATGGGAAAGTTCGCGATCGAGACGAGAGGGTTGAGCGGAGGTGGGCGCATGTCGGCGACGAAGCTCCTGGTACTCGGTATCGTGCACCTCTCCGGCGGCGCGCATGGCTACCAGGTGCGGTCCGAACTGCAGAGCTGGGGTGCGGAGAGTTGGGCCAAGATCAAGCCCGGCTCGATTTATCACGCGCTGAAGAAGGCGGCGGCTGATGGCCTCCTCACCGAACACGCCGAGCCGGGCAACTCCGGGCCGGAGCGCGTTCTGTACCGCGCGACAGCTCGGGGACGTGACGAGATGGTCAAACTGGTCCGCGACGGTCTGCGGCGCACCCACGACCCGGACATGCTCAACGCGTCCATCGCCATGTTGCCCATGCTGACCAGGACAGATGCCATCGCGCAGGTTAACGAGCGGGTCGCGCGCCTGGAAGCGGAGCTCGTAGAGCAGGCCAAGTGGCGGGAGCACCCCAATCGGGACGCCCCCGAGCACGTCCGCGATCAGGCCGAACTGTGGGCGGGACACGCACGCACCGAACTGGAGTGGGCGAAGAGCCTGAGCAAACGACTGTCTGAGGGCGCCTACACCATGGCCGATGATCCGGGTTCGTGGCGAACGGTCCACGATCCCCTCAAGATGCGCTTCTAATCAACCTTGACTAGACGTTCTCCTCGTGCACTCTGGCCCAAGTAGTCAAACTTGACTAGCTCAACCAATCCGTTCGCAACACCGAGAGAAGGACTCGAACCCATGGGAAAGCTCGCGATCGAGACGAGAGGGTTGAAGAAGAGCTTCGGCAAGACCCACGCGGTCGCCGGTGTGGATCTGGCCGTGAGCGCCGGTGGCGTGTACGGCGTGCTCGGCCCGAACGGGGCGGGCAAGACCACCACGATCCGCATGCTCGCCACGCTCCTGCGCCCCGACGCCGGAGAGGCGCAAGTGCTCGGCTACGACGTCGTGCGTGATGCGCGTTCGGTACGGACCCGGGTGAGCCTTACCGGGCAGTTCGCGTCGGTCGATGAGGATCTCACCGGGGTGGAGAACCTGTTGCTGCTCGCCAGGCTGCTCGGCTACTCGCGCCCGCGGGGCAGGCGGCGAGCGGCCGACCTGCTCGACGCGTTTGGCCTCGCCAATGCCGCCGACCGGCAGGTGAAGAAGTACTCCGGCGGGATGCGCCGGCGTATCGACATCGCAGCGAGCCTGGTCGTCCCCCCGGAACTGATCTTCCTCGACGAGCCGACCACCGGGCTCGACCCGCGCAGCAGGAACCAGGTCTGGGAGATCGTCAGGGGCATGGTCGCCGAAGGCACCACCGTGTTGTTGACCACGCAGTACCTCGACGAGGCCGACCAGCTGGCCGACCGCATCGCGGTGATCGACCACGGGAAGGTCATCGCCGAGGGCTCCAGCGGCCAGCTCAAGGCATCGTTCGGCGCCGGCTCGCTGCACGTACGGCTACGTGCGCCCGAGCAGCGGGCCGAGGCCGAACGGGTCCTCGCCGGCGTCCTCGAGGTGCAGGTCGAGCCCTCCGCCGACCCGGTCGCGCTGTCCGCAAGGATCTCCGACCCCGAGCGGGTCGCCCGCGCCCTGGCCGAGTTGTCCCGCAGCGGCATCGACGTCACCGAGTTCGCGCTCGGTCAGCCGAGCCTGGACGAGGTGTTTCTCGCCCTGACCGGTCACCCGTCCGAGGAGACACCCAAGGAGGATGCCGCATGAATGCCACGTCCGCGGAGCAGGCGTCGCCGCCGGTCACCGAGGACGCGCTGCGCGGTGTGCTCTTGGCCGGTGAGCGCCCGCCCCGACCCGGTCCGGTGAGTACCTCGTTGACATTCGGCTGGCGCGCTTTGCTGAAGATCAAACACGTCCCGGAGCAGCTCGTCGACGTGACCATGTTCCCGATCATGTTCACGTTGATGTTCGCCTACCTGTTCGGTGGCGCGCTCGCCGGGTCGACGCAGGAATACCTGCAGTTCCTACTGCCGGGCATCCTGGTGCAGGCGAACGTCATGATCACCATGAACACTGGTATTACGCTGAACACCGACATTCAGAAAGGCGTTTTCGACAGGTTCAGGTCGCTCCCGGTGTGGCGACCGTCCCCGCTGGTCGGCGCCCTGCTCGGCGATCTGGTGCGCTACTCGATCGGGTCGGCGATCGTCATCATGCTCGGCCTGGTCCTAGGGTTCCGGCCGGAGGGTGGCGCCGTCGGCGTGGTGCTGTCGGTAGCGCTGCTGCTGGTGTTCTCGTTCTGCCTGTCGTGGCTGTGGACGATGCTCAGCCTGATCCTGCGCACGCCGAACTCGGTGGCGGGGGTCAGCATGATGGTGATGTTCCCACTGACGTTCGTGAGCAACATCTTCGTCGACCCGAAGACGATGCCCGGATGGCTTCAGGCGGTCGTCGAGGTCAACCCGATCACCCACCTGGCGACCGTGGTACGCGGCCTGATGGACGGCTCGGTGCCCGCCGGGGAAATCGGCTGGGTGCTCGTCTCGTCCGTACTTCTCGTCGCGGTCTTCGGTCCCATCACCATGGTCCTCTACCGCAAGAAGAAATAGATCCCGCTACCGCGAGCACTTGGTCGACATCAACTCCGACAACCCGGCCCACTCGGCCAACGCCATCACCGGTACCAGGCTCGGACACGACAAGGAGAGCCGAATGAGCACCATCCCCAAGAACAACTCGGAAACCGTTGCGCACACGCCCGGGCGGGCGAGCAGCATCGGGGTCTGGATTCTGCAAGTCGTGCTGGCGGCGATAATCGCCGGCGGCGGAATCTCGAAGCTCGCCGGCGACCCGGTCATGGTGGACATGTTCGCCGACATCGGGGCTGGCCAGTGGCTCCGGTACCTGGTCGGAGCGCTGGAGGTCGCGGGAGGGGTTGGACTTCTGATCCCGGCTCTGGCGGGCCTGGCCAGTCTCGGGTTGGCGGCATTGCTGGCCGGTGCTGTCATCACCGATCAGTTCGTGCTCGAGCAGAGCCCTTGGCTGCCGCTCGCCTTTCTCGTCGTGGCGGCCGTGATCGCAAGGGCGCGGTGGTCGCGCACCGAGGCCGTCGTCGGCACGCTGCTCAGGCGCTGAGACAAACCTCTCGAACGGAGATGTGAGATGAACGAGATGGCCTTTCGCGTGACATCAAACGATGGCACCGCCATCGCCTACGACCGGAAGGGAAGCGGCCCGGCTGTCGTCCTGGTAGGCGGCGGACTGGACGACGGAGCCGAGAACGCTCCCTTGGTACCTGCTCTCGCCGAGCACTTCACGGTTTACAACTATGCCCGTCGGGGACGCGGCGCGAGCGGCTTCACCGAGCCCTACGCCGTGGAAAGGGAGATCGAGGACCTGGATGCGTTGATCGCGGAGGCGGGCGGCTCGGCACACCTGTTCGGGGCGTCCTCTGGTGGCGCGCTGGCGCTGGAAGCCGCCGCGGCCGGGTCAGCCATCGACACGATCGCCGTGTGGGAGGTGCCCTACGTGGTCGGGGACGACATACGCCCGCGATTCGAGGAGTACATCGCGGACACCCGACGCGCCTTCGACGCCGGGCGAGACGAGGAGGTTCTCGAACTGTTCATGCGCGTGACCGGCGCCTCCGACGACAACATCGCGGCCAGGAAAGCGGCAGGCAAGCAGACGGCGCATTGGGCGGATTCGGTCGCCCTCGCGCCCACGCTGGTCCACGACAGCGTCTTCCTCAACCGCTACCAATTGCCGGCCGATCGACTGGCAACGGTCACCCAACCGGTCCTGGTCACCACCGGAGGACCGATCACGGTTCCCTACATGGCAGGCCTGCCCTCGGACTTCTTCGACCGCGCGGCCGACGAGCTTGCAGACCTACTACCCCACGCTCAACGGGAGACCCTCGAGGGGCCGGATCACGTCGTCGACCCACAGACCGTCGGCCCGCTGTTGCTACGGTTCTTCAGCAGCGAACGCTGAGGGGCCCGCGAGGTGTTGCGGGAAGACCGATTAGGCACCGCGCAAGCAGATCTTCGTCGCGCCAGGGACACGGGGCGGACAGGTGGTGTCGAGGTTGATGTCGTCGGCGGCATCACAGGCCTGATCCTGGGCGTGCTCGTCACCAACGTCTTCGTCACCACGCAAGGCCGGGCCGTCGTACTGACCTGGGCTTCAGTGGGACTCGACCTGGCCTACTCGCTGCTCATCGGCTCCGTCGTCGGTCGTACCCCGCACTCCGGGCCGACTCAGTACCGCCCACCGAAGCCCTGCGCAGCACATGACCAGGCACCTCGGTAGGGCCAGTGATTCCGGGCTGTGGTCGCATGCGGTCACCGTTCCCGGGCGGTGGCCCGGTGCCGAAAGTCGTGCCCACGGCGTGCTCACGTCAGGAGTGCCACCGATGACGCAGCCGCGTTCCCGGGTCGACCTGTACGCGGCGATCCGACGGGATGCCCGATCTGGGATGTCCAACCGCGCGCTGCAGCGCAAGCACGGCGTCGGCTTCCGAACCGTGACAGCGGCGCTGGAATCTGCATGGCCGAAGGAGAGAAAGCAACCGCCCAAACGCGGCTCACGGCTTGACGCGTACCGAGTGGTGATCGACGACTGGCTGCGCTCGGACCTCGACGCGCCGCGGAAGCAGCGACACACGGCGAAGCGGATCTTCGATCGACTGCTTGACGAACATGACGGGGCCGGGGTGGTGTCGTACTGGATGGTCCGCGAGTACGTCGCCACCCGACGCCGTGAGATTCGCGACGAGGTCGGACGGGAACCTGCCAACGCGTTCATCCCGCAAGAGCACCTCCCGGGCCGCGAGGCCGAGGTTGACTTCGGCGACGTCGCCATCCGCCTGCGCGGCGAGCTCGTAACCTGCGCGCTGTTCAGCCTTCGGCTCTCCTACTCGGGCAAGGCCGTGCACGGGGTCAGTGCCTCGGCTGGGCAGGAAGCCTTCTTCGAGGGTCACGTCCACGCCTTCAACGTGCTCGGCGGGGTGCCGACCGGGAAGATCCGCTACGACAACCTCAAGGCCGCCGTCGCGAGCGTGATCGGGTTCTCCCGCCAGCGGGTCGAGGCCGACAGGTGGACCGCCGTCCGTTCCCACTACGGCATCGAAGCCTTCTATTGCCAGCCCGGAATCCAAGGTGCGCACGAGAAGGGCGGCGTCGAGGGGCAGATCGGCTGGTTCCGACGCAACCACCTCGTCCCCATCCCAGAAGTCGACTCCCTCGCCGAGCTCAACGCTATGGTCGACGCCTGGGACGAAGCCGACGACGCCCGGCGGATCGGGTCCCGCGCCCGCACGGTCGGAGAACACTTCGCCACCGAGCAGCCACTCCTCGCGCCCCTTCCGACCGAGCCGTTCGAGACCGGCCGCTGGTTCACCCCGCGCGTGGACCGGTACGCCCAGGTCACGGTCCGGATGAACAAGTACTCCGTGCCCGCGCGCATGGTCGGCCGTCAAGCCCGGGTGCTCCTGAACGCCAGCGACCTGGTCGTGTTCGACGGCAGGACCGAGATCGCCCGCCACGAACGGCTCATGACCAAGGGCTCGACCCGGGTCGACCTGGACCACTATCTCGAGGTCCTCCTCCGCAAACCGGGCGCGCTACCCGGTGCGAAAGCGCTGGAGCAGGCCAGGGCATCCGGGCGGTTCACGCCCATTCACGACGCCTGGTGGGCCGCGGCCTGCAAGGCCCACGGTGACGCCGACGGCACCCGTGCCCTCATTGAGGTCCTGATGCTGCACCGGCACCTTCCACACGACCACGTCGTCGCCGGACTCGCGACGGCGCTGCGTGCAGGCGCGCTCACCGCGGACGCTGTCGCGTTGGAAGCGCGCAAGTACAACGACACAGCAGATGGCGGAGCCGACGACACGACAGCGGACCACCAGTCCCTGATGAGCGGCGACAGGGCACGCGGAGAAGGCGAGATCCCTGCCGTGCGATCGCTGACCGAGCGCCGGCTCCGCGCCCACATCCCGGCCGACACTCGGCCGCTGCCGAGCGTGGAGAAGTACGACCAGCTGTTGGCCAGCCGACGTGACACCCCGAACGAAGGAGCCGCACCGTGACCACCAAGCGCCGTGGAATGACCGAAGAAGCAGCCGACGCCGCGATCGACCAAGCGTGCCGGATGCTGCGAATGCCCACCATCCGCAACTCCTTCACCGACTACGCCGACCGGGCAGGGCGTGAGCAGATGTCTTACCGCGGGTTCCTCGCCGAACTATTGCTCGCCGAGTGCGACGATCGCGCCCGACGCCGGTCCGAACGCCGGATCAAGGCCGCCAAGTTCCCCCGCGAGAAGTCCCTGCGGGCCTTCGACTTCGACGCCAACCCCAACATCGATCCCGCCGTGATCCACACCCTCGCCAAGTGCGAATGGGTCCAGAAGGGACAGCCGCTGTGTCTGATCGGGGACTCCGGCACCGGCAAGTCCCATCTGCTGATCGCACTCGGCACCGAGGCCGCCATGGCCGGCTACCGGGTCAAGTACACCCTGGCGACCCAGCTTGCCAACGAGCTCGTCGAGGCCGCCGACGAGATGACGCTGGCGAAGACCATCGCCCGCTACGGCCGCGTCGATTTGCTGTGCATCGACGAACTCGGCTACATGCAACTCGACCGCCGCGGCGCGGAACTCCTCTTCCAGGTCCTCACCGAGCGTGAGGAGAAGGCCTCGGTCGCGATCGCGTCCAATGAGTCCTTCGGCAAAGCGCACATGTTCGCGCGAACTTGTGTCAGGCCGCGCCGAAACATCACATGTTCACGGAGCCGGAGTCGCGGAGGGTTACGTGGCGTGGGCCGTTGTATGGGGCCAGCGACAGTACCG
>NZ_VDLX02000045.1 GCF_006334985.2 Nonomuraea phyllanthi | reverse complement strand
GGCACTCATCCAGCAGCACCATCGCCGCGGCGATCGAGACCGGCTTGGAGGTGGAGGCCATCCGGAAGATCGTGTCCCGGCGCATCGCCGCCCCACCGTCATGCCGCATCGTCCCCATCGCCTCGACATGCGTCCGATCACCCCGGCTGACCAGCGCGACCAGCCCGGGAATCCGCCCCCCATCGACATACCGGGCCAGCACGTCACGCAGCCTGCGCAGCCCGGACTCCGAGAAGCCCTTGTCGCCGTTCTCCATGATGAAATCTCCTCGCGTTCGGTGTCGGCTGGTCAGAGGCTGCGGGCGACGATGTCGCCGTACGCGGTGGTGGCGTGGATGTCGAGCTCCAGGACGCCGGTGTTCTTGAGGGTGTTGGTGACACCGCCGTGGCCGGTGCGGGCTTCCAGGCCCGCCGAGACGCCGGCGGCGGCGCCGACCGAGATGTCGCCCGACTCCGTGCGCAGCTCGACGGTGCCGGCCGTGGCCTGGGCGATCCGGATGTCCCCCCTCGCGGTGCTGATCTGCGCCGGGCCGGTGAGGCGGCCCACCTCGACGTCACCGTCGATCGCCGTGAGGCGGACGCTCGCGGCCTCGTCCAGCTTGATCTGGCGGTACGCGCCCTCGAAGGCGACGTCGCCGAGCCGTCCGACGGCGCGGAACTCGGCGCTGGCCGTCTTGGCCTCGACGCGGGATCCGGCGGGCAGCTTGACCGTCACCTCGATGGCGCCGGAGGGGCCGGGGTAGTGGTTCTTCGCCGGCGTCTCGATCCGCAGGACGCCGTCGGCGTAGTCGACCCTGGTCTGCTCGGCGGCCTTCACGTCGCGGCCCTTCGAGGGGTTCGCGGGCAGGATCTCGACCGCTGTGTCGGTGCGGTCGGCGGCGATGAACTGCACGCGGCCCGCGGGGATGGCCAGGACGGCGGAGACCGGGGCGGGGGTGTCGAACTTCTGCATGGTGTGCTCCTTGCGCATGTCGTTTCTGATGTCGGAAACGCTACGTTGCCTTCACGGCTTCGGCAACTCTTTCGTTGCGAACAAAAGATATTTATGCACGTCAACGCTTGTAAATCGTTGCGATGGAGCTGAAGCGTAACGCAACGATCCGAAGGCTTTCGTTGCAATGTATTGGCGGTGAACGCTATGTTGGGGTGCGTCAGGGAGCACGAAGGAGAAGGGAGCCGTGATGCCGGGAGGCAGGCTCACCCAGCAGGACCGCCAGCAGATCGCGCTGGGGCTGGCCGACGGCCTCGCCTACGCGGAGATCGCCAGACGTCTCGGCCGCCCCACCTCGACGATCACGCGCGAGGTGATGCGCAACGGCGGCCCGACCGGCTACCGCGCCGAGCTGGCCCACCGCGCGACCGAACGGCGCGCCCACTGGCGCAGGCAGGCCACGCCCCGGCAGCCGACGTCCGTCTCCCAGGCCGATGGCCGCGACGCCGCGGCCGTGCGCGAGTACGCGGAGGTGTTCACCACCGTCCTCATGAGCTCGGGCCTGCCGAAGATGATGGCGCGCGTGCTCGGCTGCCTCTACACCACCGACTCCGGCAGCCTCACCGCCGCCGAGCTCGTCCAGCGCCTCCAGGTCAGCCCGGCGACCATCTCCAAGGCGATCGCCCTGCTGGAGGGCCTCGAGCTCGTCCGCCGCGAACGCGACGAACGCCGCCGCGAGCGCTACGTCGTCGACAACGACCTGTGGTACCAGTCGATGGTCCGCAGCGCCCGGGACAACACCCAGCTCGCCGAGACCGCCCGGCAGGGCGTGACCGTCCTCGGCCCCGGCACCCCGGCCGCCGCCCGCCTGGAGAGCATCGCCCGCTTCCTCGACTTCATCAGCGAGAGCCTCAGCCGGGCCGCCGAACAGGCCCGCGAGGTCCTGCACGCCAACCCCGAAGCGCCCTCGGCCGGCACCGCCCCACGGGCGGAGTGACCGGAGCGGTCAGAACCCGGGGTCAGCGGCTCACCGTGGTCTCCCGCTGCACGTACGACAGCTTCTCGGGATTGCGCACGGCGTAGAGCCCGGTGATGAGGCCGCCCTCGACGCGCACCGCCATGACGGTGTCGAGCCGGCCGCCGATCCGGATGATCAGCGCCGGGTGGCCGTTGACCTGCGCCGGTCGCAGCGACGCCGCGGGGGCGAGCCGGTGCAGCACCTGGGCCACCTGGCCGGCTCCCACGACGGGCTCCAGCGCGGCCAGCTTGCGCCCGCCGCCGTCCGTCAGCAGCACGACGTCCGGCGCGAGGATGTCGAGCAGGCGTTGCAATTCACCCGTGTCGACCGCCTGCTGGAACGCCTCCAGCGCGTCGCGGGTCTCGGCCGGGGAAACGACCTCCCGCGGCCGGCGCGCGGCGACGTGCGCCCGCGCGCGGTGGGCGATCTGGCGTACGGCGGCCGGGCTCTTGCCGACGGCCTCGGCGATCTCGTCGTAGTCCAGCTCGAAGACCTCGCGCAGCACGAACACCGCCCGCTCGGTGGGCCCCAGCGTCTCCAGCACCAGCAGCATCGCCATCGAGACGCTGTCGGCCAGCTCGACGTCCTCCGCCACGTCGGGCGTGGTCAGCAGCGGCTCGGGCAGCCACGGCCCGACGTAGGACTCCTTGCGCCGGCCGAGCGTGCGCAGCCGTTTCAGCGCCTGCCGGGTGGTGATCCGGATGAGGTACGCGCGCCGGTCCAGCACCGTGTCGAGGTCGACGCCCGCCCACCGCAGCCAGCTCTCCTGCAGGACGTCCTCGGCGTCCGCGGCCGAGCCGAGCATCTCGTACGCGACGGTGAACAGCAGGTTGCGGTGGGCCAGGAACGCCTCGGTGGCGGCGTCCGTACGACCGCCACGAGCGGGAGGCTCAGCCGTGTCCGTCGGGTGCGCGCCGCGTTCGCTCATTGCTGGTCCCTACCTGCTCGTCCTGGATGGTGCATGCATACGATCCCGGCGCCCGCCGCTGTGTGACACCGGCGGCCGGTGGTCTATGTCACAGCGCCGCGCTGTCACGGGGGCCGGGCCGCCGGGATCTCTTGCTCGTCAGGACGCCGCGCCGGCGATGCGCGCGGCACCACGAGTGAGGAGTACGACATGGAGCCCCGATTCAACCTGATGGACAACGAGCTCGGCGCCACGATCGCCAAGCGGATCTACCACGTCGCCCTGGCGATCGCCCGGTCGCCGCTGCCCCAGTCCACCCAGGACCTGGTGATGCTGCGGGCCAGCCAGATCAACGGCTGCGGTTTCTGCGTCGACTACCACACCAAGGACGCCACGGCGGCGGGGGAGAGCGCGGTGCGGCTCCACCTGGTCGCCGCCTGGCGCGAGTCGACCGTGTTCACCGAGGCCGAATGGGCGGCGCTGGCGCTCACCGAGGAGGGTACCCGGCTCGCCGACGCCCATCTGGGCGTGTCGGACGAGACCTGGGCCCAGGTGCGCGAGCACTACGACGACGACCAGATCGTCGCGCTGGTCTCCCTGGTCGCGATGATCAACGCCAACAACCGGCTCAACGTGATCGTGCGCAACCCCGGCGGCTCCTACCAGCCCGGCCAGTTCGCCGACATGGCCGGCTGACCGGCGCGCGCCCTTGCTGACCGCGCGCGAGCATGCCCAAGCCGGATCCAGACAGCGACGAGTCCTACCTGCCGATTCCTGCGTCCTCCACCGGAGCGCGTGCAGGAGTACCCGAGCCCTACAGCCATGCGAGAAGAGTGGGGTCGAGCGGGACGGTACGACGCTCCGGCCCGACGCATTTTGAAGCCGGCGCGGGCGGGAGCGAGGGATACGGCGGCAAGCAGGGTGACGACCTCCGTGCAGTCCCGGCCGGCCTCGATCATGGCGATGACGCCCGCGAACTGGCCGCCGCTGGGGGTAGCCCCGGCGTCACCCAAGGGACGCGTGATGGAAGGTTGTCGACTCGGGTAGCGTCGGCTTCGTCGTGTTCACTGGCCGTTGCCCGGACGATGACCTGATCGGAGTTGACCATGGCGGAATCGCCGCCGATAACCTCGCCGTTCGTAGAGGCCGCGCCAGCTGCCCGGCATGCCGCGTTCGCCGACCTGGCAGCGGCCGGGCCCGTGCAGCGGGTCATGTTGTTCACGGGTGTCCCGGTATGGCTGATCACCGGTTACGCCGAGGCACGGGAGGCGCTCGCCCACCCTGACATCATCAAGGGCAAGGGGGGTGACGGCCCGCACCGCGACGCCGTCCCGGCCGAACTCGCCGCCGCGATGGACCACCATCTGCTCGGCGCGGACCCGCCCGATCACACCCGGCTGCGCCGGTTGGTTTCTGCCGCGTTCACCCGGCGGCGGATCGAGGGGCTGGAGCCAGAGATCCGGCTCATCGTCGATGGTCTGCTGGACGATGTCTCGGCTGCGGGCAAGCATGGGGCGCCGATCGATCTACTGGCCGCCTTCGGCTATCCCCTCCCGCTCACCGTGATCAGCGAACTGCTCGGCGTGCCGGCGGAGGCTCGGCGTGAGTTCCAGGAATGGACTACGGTGGCCATCAACGGCTCGGTCCACCCGGCCGAGACTTTCATCGCCGCGGCGACCTCGTTGATCGGCTACATCCGGGAACTCATCGCGCAGAAGCTGGCCGACCCGTCCGATGACCTCGTGTCGGCGCTGGTCGCGGTGCGCGCGGACGGCGACCGGTTGTCGGAGGACGAGCTGACCTCGATGGTCTTCCTGTTGCTCGTCGCGGGCTACGAGACCACAGCCCATCTGATCTGTGGCGGCACGCAGACCCTGCTGACCCATCCCGACCAGCTCGACCTGGTGCGGGCCGAACCCGACCGGTTGCCCGCAGTCGTTGAGGAACTGCTTCGGTTCAACGGTCCGGCGCAGGTGTCGACCCCCTACCGGACCGCGGCACCGGTGCGGATCGGCGGCGTCACCATCCCTGCCGGCGAGGTGGTGTTGCCCGCCCTGCTGGCCGCCAACCGCGATCCCCGCCAGTTCCACGCCCCGGAACGGCTCGATGTCACCAGGCCACCCGCATCGCACCTGGCCTTCGGGCACGGCATTCACCACTGCCTCGGCGCGCCGTTGGCCCGGCTGGAGGCCAGGATCGCGCTCGGCGCGCTCGTGGGCCGCTTTCCGGGACTGCGCCTGGCCGTGCCACCGGAGGAACTCACCGTGCAAGCCAGCTTCCTCATCAACGGGCTGACCACCCTGCCAGTCATCGTGACCTGACAGGTCGTCCATCCCGCTCTGCCTCACGGCCCCGTCAGGGGGCCGGGTGGTCCGGGGGAGTCACTCGGCACGACTACGACCTCCGTGTGAGCAGGGCCAGCACCAGGGCAGCGAGGGCAAGCACGGTGCCCGCCCCGTACATCAGCCCCGCTCCCTGCGCCAGCGTCAGCCCGCCGAGCAGCGTGCCGACGCCGATCCCCGAGTAGATCGCCGATGAGTTCAGCGAGACCACCAGCGCCGTTTCCTGGGGCGCGGCGGCGATCAGCCGGTGCTGCTGGGGCGGTGTCTGGCACCAACTGCTCGCCCCCCACCCGGCCACCAGGACGGCGGCGGCCCCGACAGAGGCCAGCCCGGTGGCGGCCATCACCCCCAGCAGTGCCAGGCTGCTCGCCATCACGACATATCCACCTAGCAATACCCGGGTCGCGCCCCACCGGTCCGTCGTATACCCGGCGGCCAGGTTGCCGATCACCGCGCCCAGCCCGTACACGAACAGCATCGAAGCCGGCTCCCCCACCCCCACCGCATGCAACGCGGGAACACTGTAGGCGTAGACCGTGTAGCTGGCCCCCATGCCCAGCACGGTCAGCGGCAGGATGGCCTGGACGGCGGGCCGCCGCAACACGCCGAGCCGCACTCGCAACGGCACGCGCGGCGCGCCCGCCAACCGCGGCATGATCGCAAGCACGCCCGCGCCCACCGCCAGGCACGCCCCAGCCACCAGCGCGAGCGCTGCCCGCCAGCCGAGCCACTGGCCGGCCAGCCCTCCCAGTGGCACGCCGACAGCCGTGGCCACGGTGAGCCCGCCCACCACGGTGGCCAGCGCGCGGCCCCGTGACTCGGGGCGCGAAAGGGCGGCGGCGACCGCGCCCGCGTTCGGCGTGTACGCCGCCGCGCCCGCCGCCGCCAGCACCCGAGTGGCCAGCAGCATGGGGAAGGAGGGCGACAGGGCCGAACCCACGTTGGCCAGTCCGAGCACGGCCAGTGCGGCGACCAGCAATGTCCGCCGCGGCGCCCGCGCCGTCACGGTGGCCAGGATGGGGGACAGTACGGCGTAGGCCACCGCGAACACGGTGACCGACTGTCCAGCGACGGCCTCGGTGACCTGCAGGGACCTGGCCATCGCGGGGAGAAACCCGGCGACGACGAACGCATCCGTCCCCACGGCGAAGGTTCCGAGGGCCAGCACCATCGTCGGCAGCGACCCACGTTTGGCATCAACAGGGATATTGAGCATCCCCTTTATCCTTCCAGGTAGGCCATGCTCGGCTCGGAGCACGGTTGCTCAGAAAACGCCCGGCTCAGGGATGTCCGGCTTCCCGAGGACGCCGGGCCCGGAGGACGCCGGGCGCAGGGCGGGCTCTCGTGGATCATCGCCCGGCCCGGTGTGTCGGCGCGACCGGTTGATCAGCCGCTACGGCGCTCGTAGTGGCGGCGGACCCGGCCAGGGGCGCCGGACGGGGATACGGACAGCAGGTCGGCGACGGTCTGCGCCGCCAGTTCGCGCCGCCAGGCCAACTCGGCGCGCCGCATCGCGGTGGCCACGCCGCACGGGCGCGTGAACTCCCGGGCCGGAGCCTCGGCTCCCGCTCCTCGCTGCCGGATCTCCGTGCACCGGAACGCATCGTCCGGCCCCTCGACCGCCGCCACGATGTCCATGAGCGTGATCTCCGCAGGGGGTCTGGCCAGCCGGAACCCGCCCCGCATCCCGGGGACCGAGTCCAGGATGCCCGCGCGCACCAGCGACTGGAGCCGCTTCTTCAGATACACCGGCGGTAGTTCGAACAGCGCCGCCAGTCGCCCTGTCGGTACCGGCGCCTCGTCCTCCAGCCACGCCAGCGCCAGGCAGCAGTGCAGGCCCCATTCAACTCCTTCGCCCATTCGCATGGAAAGGGATATTACACGTCCCCTTTTGTTGGAGTTGAAGCAGGGCCCCATGGGGACGGTTCCTGCCCGAGCACACCACCGCCGTCAGCCTGCTGGATCGGCTCCTGCACCACAGCCTCGTGGTCACCGAAGGCGAGTCCTTCCGGATGCGACAGGCCCGCGCCCGAGGCCCAGCACGCCTCACCAAGAAGTAGCCGACTACGAAGACCTGGGGACCTTACATGGCCACCAGCGGCCACATTCATTGGCCGTTGACAGAGTGGGGACCCACGACGATGTACCGTCGATTGTCCCGATATCCTCGGGTTATGCGCTTCGGGGTGCTCGGCCCGGTGCAGGTCTGGACGGCTGATGGGCAGCTGGTGGCGGTCCCAGAGACCAAGGTACGAGCCGTGCTGGCTGATCTGTTGGTGTATCAGGGGCAGGTGGTGTCGGCGGCCCGGTTGATCGACGATCTGTGGGGCGACGAGCTGCCGGCCAATCCGATGAGCGCGCTGCAGTTGAAGGTGTCGCGCCTGCGGCATGCCCTGGAAGCGGCCGAGCCTGGTGGCGGTGGGCTGATCTGCTCACGCCCGCCGGGGTATCTGCTGCGTACTGAAGCCGAGGCGGTGGATGCGGAGCGATTCGCGGTCATGACGTCCGGCGCGCAGCAGAGCCGGGATCCTCGGGTCAAAGCAGCGATCCTGTCGGAGGCGCTGGCCCTGTGGCGAGGCCCGCCGTTCGCCGATTTCGCCAATGACGGCTTCGTGCAGTCGGCTATTGCGCGGTTGGAGGAGGCGCGGCTGGCCGCGGTGGAGGCGCAGGCCGAGGCACGGCTGGAGCTGGGCGAGCACAGCCTGCTGGTGGGCGAGCTGGGTGATCTGGTCACGCGGTATCCACTGCGGGAGCGGTTGCGGGCCATCCAGATGCGCGCGTTGTACCGCGCGGGGCAGCAGACCGAGGCCCTGGCCAGCTATGGCGAGCTGCGCGAACGACTGGCCGATGAGCTGGGATTGGACCCCAGCCCGGAACTGGTGGCGCTGCATCAGGCGATCTTGGCGCAGAGCCCCGTCTTGAGCGGTCCTCCGTCGAGCCCGCAGGCAGCCACGCCCGTGGGGACGGGGGACGGAAACATCGGGCGGATGCCGGCGGAGGTGACCAGTTTCGTCGGCCGCGAGCATGAGCTCGCCGTGGGGAAGGCGCTGTTGGCCCGTGCCCGACTGGTGACGTTGACCGGGGCCGGCGGGGTGGGGAAGACCCGGTTGGCCCTGCGCCTGGCGGGCGAGATGGAGCCGGGATTCCGTCACGGCGCGTGGCTGGTGGATCTCGCCCAATTGCAGGATGAGGAACTGCTCGCGTCCACGGTCGCGGCCACGCTCGGGCTGGGCGAGCAGTCGACGTCCTCGCCGCTGACGCACCTGTGCGAGTACCTGGCCGACAAACAGGTGTTGATGGTCTTGGACAACTGCGAGCACCTGATCGAGGCGTGCGCGAGTCTGGCCGCGACACTCCTATCGCGCGCCGCGGGCCTGCGCATCCTGGCGACCAGCCGCCAGCCGCTGGCCATCGAGGGAGAGTCGATCCTGCCCGTCCCGCCGCTGGAGGTCCCGCAGGCCCCAGTCTCCCTGCACGCCGCGCTGGCATCGCAGGCCGTACGGCTTTTCGTCGATCGGGTGGCGGCCACCTGCCCGGACTTCACCCTGACGGAGCACAACAGCGATGCCGTGGCGGGAATCTGCCGGCGGCTGGACGGCATTCCGCTGGCCATGGAGCTGGCCGCGGTCCAAGTTCGGGCCTTGTCCATGGAGGGGCTCCGGGCCCGGCTCGACCATCGGTTCGACCTGCTGGCCAAGCGGCGACGAGCCGTACAGCCGCGGCATCAGACCCTGCGCGCCGCGATCGAGTGGAGCTACGAGATGTGCTCCGCACCCGAGAAAACCCTCTGGGCCAGAATGTCGATCTTCGCTGGCGGATGCGATCTGGACGCCATCGAAGACGTATGTACCGACGGCCCGATAGAGCGGGAAACCGTTCTCGAGCTGGTGGCCGATCTGGTCGACAAATCCATCGTCCTCTGTCAGCACGATGGGATCCAGCCGCGCTACCGCATGCTGGAGACGATCCGCGAGTTCGGCGAAGATCTCCTGGCCTCATCCGGGGAGCTGGCGCCGGTGCGGGCACGGCATTCGGACTACTACCGGCGTCTGGTGCTGCGCGCCTCATCGGAATTGTTCGGGCCGCGCCAGGTCGACTGGCTGATCCAGCTCCGGCGGGAGCAGCCGAACCTTCGTACGGCTCTGGAGAACAGCCTCGGCTCCCCCGGTCAGGAGCGGGCAGCACTCGAGACAGCGAGCGCTCTGCGTTTCGTTTGGATTCTCACAGGGGCACTGCGCGAGGGTAGCCGCTGGCTGGAACGGGCGCTGGAAGTCAATCCCGACGCCACGCACGCCCGCGCCCGGGCACTCAGCGGGCGCGCCTACCTGGTGACCCTGCTTGGAGATATCGAAGGCGCCCTGGAGATGGTGCGGGAAAGCCGTGCGCTTGGTGAGCAACTGAATGATCCGCAGGCACGCGCGTGGGCGGACCTGTGCGAAGGCGCAGCACGGATGTACTCGGGTGACCTGTCCGCAGCCCTCCACCTGCTCCAGCAGGCGCTCGCCGAGCATCGCCGGCTGGACGATCCGCTCGCCTTGTGCATCACCCTCGGTTACCTGTCGCTGGCCGCCGCTGGCGCCGATGATCGGCGAGCAGCGGACTACGAGCAAGAATGCCTCACGCTCTCCCAATCCCACGAGGCAGAAGTGTCGACGTCCTGGAATCTGTGGGTGGCGGGCCTCGGACTGATCCGGCGCGGCGAGGCTGAGCGCGGTGCCGCCCGCGTCCGTGAGTCGCTGGAGCCAAAAGCGCGCACCGACGACCTGGCCGGCGAAGCCCTCTGCGTCGAGGCCCTGGCCTGGGCTGCGGCGATCACCAGCGAGACCGAACGCGCCGCCCGGCTCTTCGGCGCCGCGCACACGCTCTGGCGCAAGGTGGGCAGCTCCCTCGCCGAGACCGTCTATCTGCAGCGCTTCCGCGCGCCCTACGAGAAGCGAGTGCGGGACGCACTCGGCGATGAGGCCTACACCTCACTCTTCGACGAAGGGCGCGAACTGGATATTGACGACGCGATCCGATACGCCCTGCAGGAGCAGGTAGCCGAGCCCCCCGCCTCTGGTGCGCACGCCGACGAGCCCGCGCTGCTTCCTGGCCCTCACACGATGCGGTAGACCGGCCGCCCAGACCACGTTGTGGAGGCCGGCCGGCCGCACGCCGGGCAGTTGGTCGCGATGGTGCCAATCCACGAGCGACGCAGAACGGGCCCTGCTGGAGCCCTCAGGGGCACCGGGCCAGGAAGTCCAAGATCGTACGTGCCAGCCTCACGCGGTGGTCCGAGAGGGCGTGGTCGGTGCGGAAGACGTGATGTTCCAGGTGCCTGACGGGCTGCTCCCGGTAGGCCGCGACGACCGGTTCGTGATGCAGCTCGTACGGGGTGACGGTGTCGCGGCTGGTGCCGATGAGGAGCACCGGGCGGTCGGCGAGCCGCGGCGCGAGCCGGGCCAGCTCCCACGATTCGCCGGCCCGCTCCATCTCGGCCACGAGCGCTTCACCGCTGGTGCCTCGAAGAGGTCCCAGCTCGCCGGCGAAGGCCTCGACATAGGCCGCGCGGCGGCTGGGGTCGGCGCGGCAGAGCGCGGAGGCCGCGCCGAGGTCGAAGCCGGCCGCCGAGACGACCGCGGTGACGGACGGATCCGCGGCCGCGGTCATCAGCGCGGCGAAGCCGCCAAGGCTGTGGCCGATCAGCGTCACCCGGTGCGGGTCGAGGCGGTGAGCGGCCGCGAGGCCGGGGTCGCGCAGCCGGGCCGCGACCGCCGCCGTGTCCTCGAGCACGTGACCCCAGGAGTACGACCCGCCGACGCCCCACGAGCCGCGGTAGTGGAACACCAGGGAGGCGTAGCCGGCGCGGCGCAGAACCTGCGCGAGGTCGAAGTTGCGCTCGTTGCCCGGGAACCCGTGCAGCACGACGGCGACGGGATGCGGACCCGGGCCGGCCGGCACGTGGAGGACGGCCGGCAGCGCGGAGCCGCCGCTGTCGAAGGTCAGCGCGGGGGTGGTGGCCGGGAAGTCGGGGTCGAGCGGCGGGTCGGAGACGAGCGGGTCTGTCATCTTGGCGAGCGGGTCGGTCATCGAGGGCTCCAAAGGTCGAACCGGGCGGGCACGTGGGGGCGGCTTGGCTGTGGGTCAGGCGGCGTCGAGGAGGATCTTCAGCAGGTCCAGCGGCGCGTCCCGCATGAGGTTGTGCCCGCTGTCGAGCGCGTGCGTGGTCCACGCGGGGTCCTCGCGCAGCCGCTGGTAGACGGGGGTGAAGGGCGATTCGCCGGTCCATCCGGCGGCGTACACGTAGACCCGGCGCAGGCTCGGCGCGAGGCCGCCGGTGAGCCGGAGCGGCTGGAACAGCGAGGCGAGCGGGTGGGGCGTGGCCCGGGGGTCGAAGAACGGCAGCGGTCGTACGGCGACACCGGTCTCGACGACGTCGGCGTACCACTGCCGCTCCTGATCGGTGACCACGCTCCAGCAGGAGTCACCGTCCTGCGGCACCATGGCGTCCAGATACACCAGGCCGCTCACGCGCCCGGGCACGCGGTCGGCGACGCCCGTGATCACCATCCCGCCGTAGCTGTGGCCCACCAGCACGGCGTCGTGAATGTCCTCCGCCGCCAGCACCTCGGTCACGTCCTGGATGTGGGTGTCGAGGTTCACCGTGCCGTGCAGCAGGTGGGCGCGCTCGCTGAGACCGGTCAGCGTCAGCGGGAAGGTGCGGTGGCCGTGGTCGCGTAACTGCTCGGCGAGCTCGTCGAAGCACCAGCCGCCGTGGCACATGCCGGGAATCAGGATAAAAGTGGCCATCGCCATGCTCCTTGTCGTTGCCGCTGGTCACTGTCAGGCGTTCGTCCGGATCGCGCCCGGCCGGGGCGCCGCGTCCCGGCGCGGGCGGCCCGCGAACGCGGCGATCATCGCCGCCGCGCCGCACAGGATCGCGGTCCAGGCCAGGGCGGCGTCGGTGGAGGTGCGGTCGGCGAGCAGCCCGGCCAGCCACGGGCCGGCGGTCTGGCCGGCCGCGAACAGGATGGTGAACGCCGACAGGGTGGCGGTCCAGCCGGCGGGCGGGGTGTGGGCCTTGATGAGCGTGGTGACGGCGGCGGGGACGCCCATGAACGTCGCCCCGTACACGATCGCGGAGGCGAGGATGACCGCCGGCGCGGGCACGGCCAGCGCCAGCGCCGCGCCGCCGGCCAGGACGGCGAGCAGCGCGGTCAGCGCACGGGTGCCGGGCCAGCGGGCGGTCGGGCCGCTCCACAGGACGGGCGCCGCCACGACGGCCAGGCCCAGCGCCGTCCACGTGAGCACCACCTGCCCGAGCGGGGCGCGCTGGTCGGCGAGGTAGGCGGACAGGAAGGTGATGTATGTGATGTAGCCGGCGGCGAAGAGCAGGTACGCCAGCGCGATCCCCCAGAGCGGGCGCAGGCGTGCCCGTCCGGCGGCGGCGGCGTGCTCTTCCGGCCCGGTGTTCGCGGCGGTCCAGCTGACCAGGGCGGCCACGGCCGCGGCGAGGCCCAGCCCGGCCCAGGCCAGGCGCCAGTGATCGGCCACCGGCGGGATGGCGGCGCCCCCGGCGGCGATGCCCAGCCCGGCGCCGGCGAAGTACACGGTGATGGGGGCGCCGGAGGCGGCGCGTGCGGCGATGCGCGACGCGATCACGCCGCCCGCGATGAACACGGCCGCTCCCGCCGCCCCGGCAGCGGCTCGTACGGCCAGCAGCACCAGGTAGTCGTCGGTGACGGCGGTGGCGGCCAGGGCCAGCGCGACCAGGACCATGCCCCAGCGGAACGTGGCGGCGGTGCCCCGGCGGCGGGCGACGACGGCGGTCGCCGCCGCGCCGAGCAGGTAACCGAGCCCGTTGGCGGTGTTCATGGCCCCGGCTTCGGCCAGGGACCAGTGGAGGTCGTCGCGCATGGCGGGCAGGAGCAGCCCGTAGGCGAAGCGCGCCAGCCCGAGAGCCGAGGCGGTGCCGAGGGCCAGCCGTGCCGCCTGCCGCATCGGCGGGGCGAGTGCGTGAGGGCGTGGCATGGCGCGCTCCAGAGATAGAACCGATCGGTACGATCTGCGATGCTAGCAGCTCATCGAACCGACCGGTACCATCTGAGGCATGCCGGTTCCCAAAGGCTCGACCCTCGACCCGGAGCGCACGCGCGCCACGATCCTCGAAGCGGCGACCGCGGTGCTGTACGAGCGCGGGCTCGACGGCATCGGCGTCGCCGAGCTGTGCACCCGCATCGGCGTGTCCAAGGAGACGCTCTATCGGCACTTCGGCACCAAGGACGGGCTGGTGGAGGCCATGCTCGCGGCACGCAGCGAGCGGGTGACGCGCTGGCTGGCCAGGGCCGCCGCGTCCGCCGGCGACGACCCGGGCGACCAGCTCGCCGCGGTGTTCGACGCGCTGCAGCAGTGGTACGACGACCCGGTCTTCCGCGGCTGCGCCATGCTGAACGCGGCGGCCCAGCACCACGTCGAGTCCGTAAGGGCCATCACCGCACGCCACCTCGGCCGCTACCTGGAGCTCCTGACCGGCATCGCCGAGCGCGCCGGAGCCCTCGACCCGCACCTGCTGGGACGCCAGCTCCTCATGCTGGTCGAGGGGGCCACGGCCGTCGCCGCGCATCAGGACGCGGCCGGCGCGGGGGAGCACGCCCGCCAGGCCGCGCTCACCTTGCTGTCCGCCGCCTCCCGGCCCGCCCCACGCGGCTAGACTCCTCGGATTCTTCGACGCGAGCCGCGCGCCGGGGCGCGCGGCCGTGCTCCTTGCCGGGAGCCGGTCGGCCGCCGAGCAGGAACTTCAGCGGGTCTGGGGCGAACCGGTCGTCGGTGAACGCGCCCTGAGGCCGGTTCCCGCGCCAGGATCTCCGGCGGCTCTGCACGTGCCGTTCAGCTGACGCCGACGGTCTGCCGCTCGGGCTCGACGAGGGCCACGACGCGCTCCTGCTCCCGGGAGTAGGGCCCGCCGATGTACTTGGTCGAGATCTCGTCGATGATCTCCCAGGCCGCGTCGCCCTCGAGCCATTCGACGACCCGGCCGCGCACGATGACGGGCTGGAACGGGTTGTCGGCGGGCGCGATGGAGATCGCCACCCGAGGGTCGCGGCGCAGGTTGCGGGCCTTGCGCGAGCCCGGTCCGGTGAGGAAGACGACGTGGTCGCCGTGGGTGCCGACCCAGAGCGGGACGGAGTGGGGCGAGCCGTCCGGCAGGACGGTGGCGAGGTGGGCCAGCGAGGTGCCGTCGAGGGCGCGGCGTACGTCCGGGTGGAGCATGTTCTTTCTCCTCTGGGTGAGTGGTGGCGGTGGTCAGCGTGCTACCTCGTAGCGGAGGTGGGTGACGCCGGGCGCGGGGACGGCTTCGACCAGGCGCAGCCGTACGTGCTCGGGCAGCGCCTGGAAGAAGGGGCGGCCACCGCCGAGCAGGATCGGCACCTGGTGGAGGATCACCTCGTCGACGAGCCCCGCCCGCAGGGCCTCGGTCGCGACGCCGCCGCCCATGAGGCCGACGTCCTGGCCGCCGGCCGCCTCGCGAGCCGCCGCGATCGCGTCCGCGATGCCGGTGGTGATCAGGGCCTGCCGCTCGGTCATCTCCGGGGCCGGCCGGTGGCTGAGGACGAACAGCCGGGCCGCCGGGTGCGGGCCGCCGCCGCCGAAACGGTCGGAGTCCTCGTACGTGTTGCGACCCGCCACGATCGCGCCCACGCGCCCGGCGAGGGAGTCGAAGACCCGGGCGCTGGGCTCGCTCAGCCGGAACCCGTCGAACACCTGGCTGGGCGTGTCGCCGTCGAAGTACCAGTCGAACAGCATCGTTCCGTCGCCCAGCCCGCGTCCGGCGCCCGGGTCGCGCCCGGTGATGTAACCGTCGACCGACACGGCGTGGGCGATCATGACCTTGCTCATCGTGGCGACTCCCCTTTGGGTTCCTTCAAGAGACTCCATGACCATAACACTCGGAGTTCCTTCAAGGAACCCCAATTGCTAGACTGATGCCATGCAACGCACGAATTTCGGAGAGATGGCCTGCTCCATCGCGCGCACGCTCGACGTGGTCGGAGAGCCCTGGTCGCCGCTGATCCTGCGCGACGTCTGGGTGGGCATGACCCGGTTCGACCAGCTCCAGGCCGACCTCGGGATCTCCCGCAAGGTGCTGACCGAACGGCTCAACCACCTCGTCGACCAGGGCGTGCTCGAGCGCCGCCCGTACGACAACCGGCCACGGCACGAGTACCATCTGACGGTCAAGGGCGCCGAGCTGGTCGACCTGCTCATGGTCATGACGCGCTGGGGCGACAAGTGGCTCGCGGGCGAGGCCGGGCCACCGGTGCTCTACCGCCACCACGCGTGCGGCGAGATCAGCCAGGTCGACCTGCGCTGCGCCCACTGCGGCGAGCCGATGCACGCCGGAGACATCGACCCGCTGCCCGGCCCGGGCGCGGCCGCCTGACCGGGGCGGGAGGATCAGGGCGACCTCACAATCCGGGGCGCTGTCTCGTCGGACCGGTGAGGGCAGAGGCGAAGCAAGGGAGCCGGCGACACCATGACCACCCCATCCGAGCCGGGCGCGGCGATCGATCCGAGCCTGAGCGCGATCATGAGCGAGCGCCGCCAGCTGATCAACCTCGCCTACCGGCTCCTCGGCTCACTGGCCGAGGCCGAGGACGTCGTCCAGGAGACCTACGCCCGCTGGTACGCCATGTCCCCGCAGCGGCAGGAGGCCATCGAGTCGGTCGGCGGCTGGTTGACCACGGTCGCCAGCCGCATCTGCCTCGACCTGCTCGGCTCGGCACGCGTCCGGCGCGAGCGCTACGTGGGGGAGTGGATCCCCGAGCCGCTGCCGGACCGCACGGAGTGGGCCGGCGGGCGGTCCGACGGCATCGCCGCCGACCCGGCCGACCGCGTCACCCTCGACGAGTCCGTCAACATGGCCTTCCTCGTCGTGCTCGAAGCGATGACCCCGGCCGAGCGCGTCACGTTCATCCTGCACGACGTCTTCTGCCACTCCTTCGCCGAGGTGGCCGAGATCGTCGGCCGCTCCCCGGCGGCCTGCCGCCAGCTGGCCTCCTCGGCCCGCCGCCGCATCCGCGCCGCGCAGCCGCCGGCGGCCCCGGCGGCCCGGAGCGCCGGCATCGTCCGGGAGTTCAAGCAGGCCTGGGAGGCCAAGGACATCGGCGCCCTCGTCAGCCTCCTCGATCCCGAGGCCACGGCGATCGCGGACGGTGGCGGCCGCGCGTCCACCACGCTCCGCCCGATCGAGGGCGGCGAGCAGATCGTGCGGGCGCTGCTCGAGATCACCGGCAGGATCCCCGACCAGACGCTGCTGGAGCGCACGGTCAACGGCCAGCCCGGCCTGGTGGCCCAGCGCGACGGCGTCACCGTGACGGTGATCGCGTTCGACATCGCGGGCGACCGGATCAAGCACATCTGGGCGATCCGCAACCCCGACAAGCTCCGGCCGTGGACAGCGGACCCCCAGCACTGAGCCGAGCCGGCTGGGCGACCGAGCGGATGCGGTTCTCAGGGGCGCGCCGCCCGCCGGGACAGCAGCGACTGCAGCACGACCAGCGCGCCGAGGACGAGCACGGCCACCCCGACCACCCGCAGCCCGGCGTGGGCGCCCGAGACGAACGCGGTGACGACGTCGCGGGCCGAGCCGGGACCGGCCGCGGTCGGCGCCTGGGCCACGGCGTGCGGGTCGCGGCCGACGCGGACGCCCGGCCGGGAGCGCGGCGACGAACCGCGAAGTGAGCACGGTGCCGATGACGGCGACACCGAGCGCGCTGCCGAACTCGCGGGTGGTGGCCTGCAGCCCGGCTCCGGCTCCGGCCTGCGCCGGGGGCAGCGAGATCGCGATGGCGCCGGGCAGGGCCGGCAGGGCCGGCGCCACGCCGGTTCCAGTCACGACGAGCCAGGCGGCGTACCCGGCGTACGACACGTCCGCGCCGCCTGCGGACAGGCCGAGCAGCCCGCGCAGCCGGCGAACGTGAACGCCGGCGCGATGGTGGCGTCGCCGTGACAGGAGCCCGGCGTGCCGCGCTCCCAGGACGATCGGGACGGTCAGGGGCACGATGCCGAGCCCGGCACGCAGGACGCCGAAGCCCATGGCGTACTACAGGAAGGACGCGTTGACGTAGAACAGCGCCGCCGAGCAGGCGAAACCCGACACCACGACCGGACTGCCCCAGCCCTCCTCCGGGCCCTGGACGATGCCGAGCAGCAGCGCCACCGACGCGGCGACGAGCAGCGCCGCGCCGAGCACGTCCATCCGGCGGTCGTGGCCCGGCGACACCGGCGCGATCCGTCCCGCGAGCGCGGCGAGGATCAGCGCGACCGACACGGCGGCGACGAACAGTCAGCGCCACGAACCGGCCGACAGGAGCGCCCCGCCGCCGACGACTCCGCCGATGCCGGTCATCGAGGGGTGCCGGTAAGAAACGTGTCATGAGCCCCAAACGGTGCGTTGCTGCGAGAGCAACAACCCACCTGGACCTGCACTTCCCAGCCCATCGGTTATGCCGAGACCCCCAGATGCCGCAGGGCCCGCGGCGCGCGGGCCCTGTCCTGGGTGTGCGGCTCGGTGACGCGGTGATCGTTACGCAGTGGCGGGTTGGAGGAGTTCGATCTCGATGGCCGGCACGCCGAGCGCCTCCTCGGGGGTCGTAGACGCGGTGGAAGTTGCTCAGCCCTGAGAGGACGGTCCGTGGGTCTATGTCGTTGATGTCGTAGTGTGATCGAGTGAATCTGTAGCGTTATGCCCTGCTGGTGGGCGTGGACATGCTGAGATGGCCGGGTGAGCGAACGCAAGCCGTACGCGACGGACTTATCCGATGAGCGGTGGTCCCTGATCGAGCCGGTGATCACGGCATGGAAGGCCGCGCACCCCTCGGTCAGTGCCCGTGTACAAACTGATCGTCAGGTCGATTTGGGAGATGCCGATCGTGCGAGTCGTCGTCCCATGAGGATGATCATCGCCCACAAGACCATGGCCGGCCTCGTGATGCTCGGATAACCGCTCGTTGGGCTCGGTCCGTGTGAACGCCCGGTCGACCAGGTCATTAGCGATCTGGTCTGGCTTTGTGCGCCGCCACTTGGGCCGGCCGCTGAGGCCTTCCAGCCCTGCGCGGCGCATGAGAGCTCCACCGCTCCGTGGCTGACCGAAACCTGGTGGGGCAGCGTCAGCTCGGTATGTACCCGCCGGGCGCCATAGGTGCCCCGCGAGCGCTGGTGGATCTGCCGGATCAGGTCGGTCAGCCAGACGTGCCGGACGGCCCGCGGTGAGGGCGGCCTTCCTCTCCAGGCGTAGTGCCCGGACACCGAGACAGCCAGGACGCGGCAGGCGATTTCGACGGAGATGCCTTCGCCGGCCACCACCGCGATGGCCTCGAACCGTCTTTGGGGGCGCCGCCTCTCGCACCAGCTCGATTGCCCGTCGAGTGGCCTGTAGCTCGGTCTCCAGCTCGGCGATGCGTCGTTTGGCGGCGCCAGGTGTAGATCGTCTGAGTGCTGATGTCCAGGTCATGCGCCATCTCGGTGGCCGTGCGGCCCGCTTCGAGCAAGTCCAGCACCTTGCGCCGGAACTCCGGCGGGTAGCCCGTCGTCCCATGCCACTTTCCTCTCATCAAGTGGCACAAGAATCCAGAAATCCACCTCCACTTAACCCGGGGCACCAGCATCAAGGGCACGCTCGCCTGACTGGTAACCGCATCCCCACTCTCTGCTATGCCCGCACTTCTGGCGCCGAGGCCATCCCTGGCCCTTCCGTCGAAAATCATTGTATTGCGGGGGTATTGGGCCCATGTTACGATCATGGTGACTCTATGTAATTCATAGAGTCGATCAGCTATTTCGTCCAGCGATGGAGAGATGCTTGAAAGTAAAATTAACCCTGGTGATGTTCTCGGCCCTCACGTTGACACTCACGCCTGAATTAGCCGTAGCAAATACGGAGCCGACACCGTCAGTCGGCGGAATTCAAGCAGTTGAACTTCCGGACGGAACTCATCGAATCACCCTCACGCGTGAGAGCCAACCGAAGCCCGAGCGGCCCACTATTAACCGCCTCACCGCAGAAGCGAAGAACGCTGGTGCCGACCTCAGACCGGCCCTGGAAAAGTACGCACGCGATCTCGCCGTGGCCAATCCCTCAGAGGTGGCCGACCAGCCGGACGGCCCGGCCTACTATCCGCCGGTCAAGATCGACGGTATCCGGATCGAGGAACTTATCGATCTCGGCCAAGTCGCCGAGGACGAGGGCATCCCTCATGTCGAGGCCATCAACAGATATGCCTGGCAGACCGACCTGCAGGCTGTGCACAACAAGCTGGAGAGCACCTTCCCCGACGAGGCGTCCGGCACCAGCCTTCTCAATGACGGCCGTACGGCGAGAATCGGGTTCAAGGGGAAGATTCCAGAACTGGCGCTGCAGCTGGCCCGGTCGCTACCGGGTGAAGTCGAGCTGATCGGTGACAAGGGTTTCTCCAAAAAGGAGTTGCGGGAGGCGCTCGAGTCAAGCTCCAGAGAGCTCGGCAAGCGTGCCGAGGTGGCCGGCTATGTGGGCAACTATGACATCGACACCGGTGTCA
Source organism: Nonomuraea phyllanthi (assembly GCF_006334985.2). Classification (GTDB taxonomy): domain Bacteria; phylum Actinomycetota; class Actinomycetes; order Streptosporangiales; family Streptosporangiaceae; genus Nonomuraea; species Nonomuraea phyllanthi. The sequence goes on along the minus strand of NZ_VDLX02000045.1, from coordinate 2,886 downwards.
TTCGCTTCGAGGTCGAGCCACAGAAGGATCTGAAGGATCGCGGGAAGCGCGCCGCCGTTCTCTCCGCTCTGCAACTCCAATCTCCGGCCAACCCCCGCATGCGCATCGAAATCGAACTCACTGATGATCTGAACCTCCGTCCCGCCGCGGCCGTTGGTCAGAACACCGGTGTCGCGGCCGACGACCCCTACCTTCGCGGTGGCGGAATTCTCGCAAGTGGTACTACCGGAACGATCTGGAACTGCACCGGCGGCTTCAACGTGATCCGTTCCGACGGCTACCACTCCACCACCAGTGCGCGCCATTGCTGGGACCTCTCCGGCGATCAGTACTGGTTCTATTTCAACCATCCGAACTACACCGGAAACCGAACCACTCTCGGTTTCACGCAGAATGCGAGCCGGCAATACGACTTCACCCGGCTGGTTCAGTCGGGATCGATAAGTCTCACCTTCACTCGAACTTTTTACGCCGCGCTCAACCGGCCACGGTACGTGACCACCAACGGCACGAGTCCCGTTGACGGCTCCCGCGTCTGTTTCTTCGGCCGCACGAGTCACACTACAGACGGTGCATATACCTGCGGGAATATCGTAGACTCGGACGTCACCTATCGTATGGCCGGTATCTCCGGAGATTGGTTCGGCGCCATCCAAACCATATTCGATGGGCCAGTAAGCACTCAGGGCGGCGACAGCGGCGGACCGCTTTGGTACGGTAATACCGCATGGGGAATCACCTCGACTGGTGGATCCATGAATCTGTTCGTCGCCACCGACCGCATCAACGATACAGATGGGCTTGGGACCAACTGGAACGTATGGACGTGTCCCACCTGCTGACAAGAAAGCCGTAATCCGAATGGCCCGGCTTTGCCGCCGGGCCATTCTCTCATATTGATCTGGACTCGAATATGGTTTCCATGTCGTGGAAAAAGGGCGTAGCCCTGCTGCTCTGCTCGGCGGTCGCCGCCTGCTCGGCCACTTCCGGGTGGATCCAGGCGACCGGCAGTGATCCGGTCATCCTGGTGCACACCGGCGGAGAAACTGGCGCAGTGGGGATCGAGAGTCGGCTCGCCTACCATGCGGCGAGCAAATGTGTGGTTCTACAGGCGGGCGACGGCATCAACATCCCCATCTGGCCGCCTGGCACCGAGCCGATCGTCGTCGATGGTCGTCGCGGCGTGGACGTCAAGGGTGTCGGCAGATTTCTTGACGGAGACCGGGTTCAGCTTGGCGGAAACGCAGCCGATGAAGAGATGATCCCGTCAGTCGCTGATGTCCGTCGCTGCACTGGGCTTCCAGGCCGGCAGAAGCTCATCGTTGTCGGACAGGTTGGGCGCTGAGTCAACGGTTACCTCGCCGCTCCTGCCTCAGTGCCCGTTTACAGACCGATCGTCAGGTGGATTTGGGGGACGTAGTTCGTGCAAGTCGTCGTCCCATGGGGATAATCATCGCCCACAGGACCATGGCCTCGTGATGCTCGGATAACCGCTCGTAATCCCGTATGCACCGCCTGCGCTGGGAGATCCACGACAGGGTCCTCTCCACCACCCACCTCTTAGTGCCCGTGTACAAACTGATCCCTGCGCTTGCTGCGTTGGGCCGATATCGGGCGAAATGGTGACGTAGGGCGAATCGCCTGCGACATAAAGTGACCTTCCGGTAGCAACGGTGGTTATCCAAGCCCCGCCACCAACCGGAAGGTCTGCCGCCGTTGTACGCCACCGCTCCCATCGCTGTCTCCCGTAACGAAGAAACTGCCTGCTCATGCGTGGCCTGCCGATACGGCCGCGGAGCCGATCACCCGATCCGGGCACCCCGCTACACCACCGACATGAGCGACGAAGAATGGCAGGTCATCAAGCCGTTGATGCCCTGGCCGGCCTGGTTGCAGGGCAACGGCGGACGACCCGAGAAGTACTGCCGCCGCCTGATCATGGACGCCATCCGGTACGTGGCCGACAACGGGATCAAGTGGCGCAATCCGCCCACCGACTTCCTGGTGCCCTGGCGCACCGTCCACGCCACCTTCACGCGCTGGTGGCAAGACGGTGATCTCTACGCTCTCCACAACGACCTGCGCGAACAGGTCCGGATAGCCGACGGGCGCGAGCCGGAGCCCAGCGCGGGGATCATCGATTCGCAGTCGCTGCGGGCCGCCGAGACCGTCGCCGCCGGCTCGCGCGGATACGACGCAGCCAAGAAGGTACAGGGCACCAAACGGCACGTCATCGTGGACACCCTGGGGCTGCTGCTGGTCGTCATCGTCACCGCCGCCGGCGTCCAGGACCGCGACGGCGCCAAGCCCACACTGGAACGCCTGCGCGACTGGTACGAGCGGATCACGCTGATCTGGGCCGACAGCGCCTACGCCGGCAAGCTCGTGACCTGGGCCAAAAAGCATCTCCGGCTCACTGTGGAGATCGTCAAGCGCAGCGACGATGTCAGCGGCTTCGTGGTCCAGCCCCGCAGGTGGGTGGTAGAGCGGACGCTGTCGTGGATCTCTCAGCGCAGGCGGTGCGTGCGGGACTATGAGCGGTTATCCGAACATCACGAGGCCATGGTCTTGTGGGCGATGATCATCCCCATGGGACGACGACTCGCACGATCCGCATCTCCCAAACCGACCTGACGATCAGTTTGTACACGGGCACTAAGACGGCTCCGCGTAGGTGCAGACCTGCCAGGTAGCTGTCGGGCGTCTTGTCGAACCGGAAGGCCAGCCCACGCCATTCCTTGATCCGGTTGACGCACCGTTCAAGCAGCTTTCTACAGTGCACCTATATAGCTGTTAGGGCCTGGAGCTGCGATGATTGGTATCGAAGGTCTGCTGGAGTTGGTGTCGGTTATCCAGCGGCTCAAGGAGCAGAGCGCCCCGCGGGAA
>NZ_VDLX02000044.1 GCF_006334985.2 Nonomuraea phyllanthi | reverse complement strand
TTCGTCCCCTTCGTGTTGATATGAGCGAATCGAAGGATTACGGAGTGGCCGTCTCTTGTCACATGGATCTCTCCCACACCACAGCATGGGCTAGATCACCCGCACACCATCTCCCTGGACGTGAACGCAGCAGACCGGCCGGGTACAGCGGCGGGTCCGTGACCTTCCCTCTCGTGTGGTCGTCTACCTGGTGCTGGCCGGAGCGTTGTTCCCCGAGCTGGGCTGGCGACAGGTCTGGCAGCGGCTGACCGCGGGGCTGAGCGGCCTGCCGGTCGCCTCTCCGACCGGTGCCGCGCTGGCCCAAGCACGCAAACGCCTCACCGCGGCCCCCCTGCGCTGGCTGTTCGAGCTGTTACGTGGCCCGGCGGCCGGCATCACCATCCCCGGCACCCGCTGGCACGGACTGCTGGTATGCGCGATCGACGGCACCGTCATGAGCGTGCCGGACAGCCCCGCGAACTTGACGGTCTATCCCAAACAGCGTGGCAACCACGGTGGCGCCGGCTACCCAGCGCTGCGCCTGCTGACCCTGCTCGCGTGCGGCACCCGCACCCTGCTGGAGGCGGTCTTCGCCCCCGCCTCGACCGGCGAGACCACCCTGGCACCGCGCCTGCTAGGGCGCCTGCACCGCGACATGATCGTCCTGCTGGATCGCAATTTCGCCGTCAATGCCCTGATCCAGGACATCGCCGCCACCGGCGCCCATGTCCTGGTCCGGGTCAAAAACGGCCGCCGTCTGCCCGTCCTGACCCGCCGGCACGATGGCTCCTACCTGTCCAAGCTGGGAGCCACCCCGGTACGCGTCATCGACGCCGCCATCACCATCACCACCCGCGCAGGCCACCGCACCGGCACCTACCGCCTGGTCACCACTCTCACCGACGCCCATCGCCATCCCGCGGCCGACCTGCTTGCCCTCTACCATCAGCGCTGGGAGATCGAGACCGCCTACTTGGAGATCAAATCCACCATCCTCGGCGGAGGCGTCCTGCGCGCCCGCACACCCCAGGGCGTGGACCAGGAAGTGCACGCCCTGCTGATCACCTATCAACTTCTGCGCCTGGCCATGGCCGACGCCACCGCCTGCCGGCCCGACACCGATCCCGACCGGGCCAGCTTCACCATCGCCCTGAACACCGCCCGCGACCTGGTCATTCAAGCCGCCGCAGTGATTGCAGGCACTGCCATCGACCTGCTGGGCACAATCGGATGCCACATCCTGGCCAACCTCATGCCCGACCGGCGCATCCGCACCCGACCCCGCATCGTCAAACGCGCCATTTCGAAGTACAACGCACGGGGCACCGTCGACCGCACCAGCTACAAAGCCACGATCAGCATCGAAATCCGCACCAGCCCAGAGCCTTGACGAACTGGCCATCACCTTAACTACACGGCATTGCCTCTAGAGCGCGGGCCCGGGCGACGATCTTCCCGATCTGCCAGCGACGGGGCGAAGACAGGGCTATGGCCATGGCTCCGGCGAGCTTCTGAATCTCCACCGCCTGGTCAGTACGCGGCCGCGCGGACATGAGCAGGCCTTGCAGTGCGCTGACATAGCCGACGACGAGATTCAGGAGGGATCCGAGGAAGGTGCCGGCGTGTCGGCTCCCGTCGTCGGCCAGCTGCTGCACCTCGGCTTGGAGCCGGTCGTGCTGCCTATCCTGCTCGACGTAGACGTTGCCACGGACTGTCGAATCTGCACCGTCGGGTATCACGGCGGAGACGATCGCCGCCGCGTAGGTGATGCGGATGGCGGAGGCGAGCAGCTCACGGCGTAAGCGGTGCGCTTCGAGGATCTCCTCCTTACGGGCTTCCAGACGGGGTTTGGCGAGATAGTCCAGCGCCAGGTTGAAGATGATCGCGGCCACGGCTGCGGTGGCGACGGCATCCCAATTGACGGTCGGCAGCATGATCACGCGCTGTTCCCTTCACGGCCTGGCTGCTCCTGGAGATCGCGGTACATCTGCCACACGCTCTCGCTGACCGCAGGCGGCACCAGCTCGCCGTCATGCATGAGGTACCCCAGGCGCTCGCTGGGCTGCATCTCGTCCCAGACGTCGCTCAAGTCCGGGTCACGCTCAGGGGGTGTGGGCTCAAGGGTCACCGGCCCAGGGTGCCTGCCGCTGGTGATCGTCCGCAGAACTTTCCTGGCAGAACCGCACAGCGGCTACAAGCCACGGCACCTCACAGGTCCGGTCTCCTTGACGGCCGGACCCATGGCATCGCATCGCCGCAGTCAGCAGGAGGCGAGCATGTCGATGAGCGCATGCTTCTCACTGACCTGCATGGACAGACCCCAATCATGCTTGACGTAAATCCAGCTCTTGGCGTACTCGCAATGGAAGGACACCAGCGGCGACACGCACTCGGCCGTTGGCACCGGGTCCCAGTCGGCCTTGGCCTGGCTGACGTTGTCGGTTTTACCGAACGGCCTTGATGCCAACATCATGCCGACCTGGCTATTCACGTCACGGACGTGTGCGTGACGTGAGCGTTGGGAACGTCATGCCAACGGCTTCGGGCTCTGCTCGCCTCCGGTCGTGCTGGTGCCCTGCGCGTCGGCCGTCAGGCGCAGCGTCTGCCACCCGTCGGCGCTCCTTTCCGCCCGCCAGCACGAGGGCCACTCCCGCACCACTTCGTCAACCACCGGTGTCAGTCGCACACCGGCCAGCGAGGCCTCCTGCAACCCTTGGGCGCCGTTGAACCAGGCGCCACCAGCAAAGGTGGTCTGGTCGAATCGGACCTCGCCGGAGAAGGTCGTTCCGCCGAACTGGGCGCCGTCGGCGAAGGTGACCTGATCGAACCAAGTCGTGCGGCCGATGAAGGTCGCCTGGTCGAACTCGACGTCGCTGGAGAAGGTTGCCCCGCCGAACCGGACGCTGCCCGTAAAGGTCGCCCCACCGAACCAGGCGGGGTGAACAAATTGCGCATCACCGAACCAGGCGGAGGCAAGGCGACAGTCGCGGAGGTCGAAGTCGATGAGGACCGCGCCGGTGAGGTCGATCCAGATGTCAGGCCAGTGGCGCGGGTTGCCGTCGGGCTGGCGGGAGAGCCATCGGCGGTGTGGGGCCGGGGAGTCCTGGTAGCGGAGGTGAGCGGTCAGGATGTGCTGCGCCGTCCGACGGACCTGGCCTTCCTCGTGCAGATTGCGGCCGCCGCTCGTGTCCGGGCGGGCCGGCCTGCGGGCGCGGGCGGCGCGCTGCGCTGCGCGGATGTCCTCATGCCGGTCCTGCTCGACGGGCGGCGTGTACGGCATCCTCAGATACGAGCAGATCACGTCCACGATGGTCTGCCGCAGCGCCGGAGTGTCCTGGGCGAGACGTTCCAGGGCATGCAGGCCAGCGAGGCGAACCGGGGCTTGGTCGCTGCCGAGCTGGTCGGCGGCCTTCGTGTAAAGCTCGGTCACCCGGCGTTCGGTCGCGTCGTGTGCGGTGTGCGCGGCAGCCAGCTCCTGGTGACGCTGCCGGCGGACGGCCAGGAGCAACGTCACCGCGGCGCCGACGCCCGCACCGGCCGCCAGCGCGGTGCGGACGGCTTCGATCCGCGCAGAGATCTGCTCAGCGGTGGGAACCGTGTCCAGATCTTGCAGCAGCCAGGCACTGACCCCCCAGAGCGCCGCGCCGACCAGCAGCGCCGCAGGAAGAGCCCACCACCACATGGATCGCAGAGGCCGCAGCTCGGGCGGACGCGTGGACTGCTTGGGAGAGCGCCGGAGAAGACCCATGCACCCATTCCAGCCACCCGGCGACGTCGCCGAGGTGAATTGCTCGAATTGCTCAATAACCTTGATGGCGCTGGTGTCGCGTAGAGCGTGCGACGAGCCCGCTGGCACGGCCGACTTCCCCGAACAATATTGCCTAATCGCTTCGCTCGATGGCTCGTCGGATATAGAGCGTGTTGGCAAGGTCTTCGGCGACCAGGTCCGTGCGTTCGTAGCTGCAGACGAAAGTGTTCGATGCCGACTTCATCGAGGTATCCGTCGCGGGAGGGCGCGACGAAGGTCTCGTAGCCACAGACTGGGCAGTCTTCAAGGGTGGTGATGTCCACGTCTCCGGGCGCCGGGGCGAATCGGTCTCGCCACTCGTCGACGTCAGCGCGCCGTTGAGCCTCCTCTTCTCCCAGCGCTTCGAGATAGCGCGCAGCGCGCGCTTGTTCGGCATCGTCGTTCGCGCTGACGTGGGTCGGTGGTGCCCAACACGCGAATGCGCCTGCCGGCGTGCTCGATGACGGCCAGGATGTACTGGCGTTGCCCGTTCAAGGTGACGGTCTCGATGAAATCGCAGGCGAGCAGAGCGTGGGCTCGGGAGCGCAGGAAGTCGGCCCATGTGATGGATGCCCGCTGGGGTGCTGGATCAATGCCTTCTTGCGGCGCCCACGTCGGCTCGGCCGGCAGGTACGGGCGTGACGACGTCGCATCAGGTCGCGGTGCCGGCGCAGGACGGTGTCCGGACGGACGACAGGCCGCAGCCGGCGCAGAACCTCACGCGGCAGTGAGGTCAGGAGCGCGGCGAGAAAGGCCCGGTCCTCGGGTGCGAATGTCACCCTGGTGTCGGCGCCGAGTTGGCGTTGGAGGACGGTGATCTGGTGGCGCAGAGCAAGTATCTCCACGTCCTTGTCCCGATCGCTCAGCGGCAGCAACCCCAGCGCGGCGAACGTGTTCGCGACGGTGAGGTAGGCCAGGCGAAGGAGCACGACTGATCACCCTGCCGCACGCGTTCCCGTCCCCCGGGGGGCCCTGAGTTCGCGCCGCCACGCGAAGGCCTCACATGGTCATGACCTCGGCGGATGTAATTTTCGGCAGGCGCAGAGGCCGCCCCGCCGACCCGGAACTCGTTGTGGTCACCGCCCGCGCTGCCCTGCCTGTCGAGCACCCCGCCCTCCAGGCGGGCGCCCTCGTCCTCACCACCACCGCCGTGGCGAGGGAACTTCGCGGGAACCTCCCGGCGAGTTGCACGGTCCTGGCCGCTGGGTCCGGCCCCCGGCTGTCGATGTGCGAGGTACTGGATGCCGTCCATGCCCGCGGACACCGCGTGCTGCTCACCGAAGGCGGTCCCTATGTGGTAGGGCAGCTCATGGCAGGCGGCCTGCAGGACGAGCTGTTCCTGACGATCGCCCCGATTCCCCCCGGCCGCATCGACACGCCCCGCCCCGGTCTGATAGCCGGGCAGGAATTCCTGCCCGCACGACGCCACCCGGCGCACCTGGTCAGCGTCAGACGGCACGAGTCGTACCTGTTCCTGCGCTACCGGTTCCACCGCTCGATCACCAACGAGGACAGCGATACCCACCCGCACGCGTGACCCGCCCGGTGAACCGCGGTATTGGGCCCAGGCCGCGCCGGTAGCCCGGCGATCTCGGCGCCTCGGCGCAGGACGTCGCGGAGCATGGCCCGGTGATCGCCAACCGATCGTCCGTCGGGCCAAAGGTCGGGCACTGGCCGGGCCCAGTACTGCCGGCCGGATCTCCAGCGCCAAATCTCGCTTTACGTATTTATATTGCTATAAAATGCTATCAAGGGGTTTTTTGTGGCGTTGAGCCGCGTCCGTTTCGACGTATTCCACCGGGCTTTGTAAAGCATTGCGAAGCTTTGTCCAGATCTGCGTTACCGACCATCCCGTACGGCAAGCCCATTCATGACGGCTATCCATTCACCCGTCGGGAGGTCAGGACATGATCCCCATCTCAGCACGCGCACTGATCACCGGTGTCTTCGCGATCGCCCTGAGCGCGCAGGCGGGCGGAGCGCTGGCATCCTCCGCCGCCTCGGCGGAGGAGACCCCCGCCAAGGCGGCGGACGCGCCTAGCCCTCAGACGAGGAAGGACCTGGAGGAGTCCATGCGCGGCGAAGCGTTCGCCAACGCCTCCTACCTGCTCTATGCGACGCAGGCCCAGCAAGAGGGCCACCAGTCGGTGGCTCGACTGTTCGAGCGCACCGCCGGCGTGGAACTGGGCGAGCACTTCAAGGAAGAGGCCGCCCTCAGCGGGCTGGTGGGCGACGACGCCGCGAACGTGCGCGACACGATATCCGGCGAGAAGTACGAGTCCCAGACGATGTATCCCCGGTTCGCACAGCAGGCCGAGGCCGACGGGGACACCCAAGCAGCCGACCGCTTCTCCGAGGTCGCCCAAGACGAGGGGAAGCACGCACGAGCGTTCGGCGCCGCGCTGAAGGCCGTCGAGTCGGGCCAGGGGACCATCCCGGAACCGCCGCAGGTCAAGGCAGCACAGGTCCGGCAGGGGAAGGCCGAGGTCCGCGCCAGTCGAACCAGGGCCAACCTGGACGAGGCCATGCATGGCGAGGCGCTCGCACACGCCAAGTACCAGCTCTACGCCGAACATGCCAAGGATCCGGCCCTGGCCGACCTGTTCCGCGGTACCGGCGAGGTGGAACTGCGCGAGCACTTCACCGAGGAGGCCGAACTGGCCGGGCTCGTCGGGACGACGAAGGACAACCTGACCTCGGCCATCGCCGGCGAGCGGTACGAATCCCAGACCATGTACCCCACCTTCGCCAAGCGCGCCAAGGCGGCGGGCGACATCGAAGCGGCCACCCGCTTCGCCCACAACGCCGAGGACGAGGCCGGCCACGCCCGCAGCTTCCAGAACGCGCTGGACCAGTTGCAGCGCTGAGCAATCCCAGGGGCCCCATCCATCCGTCCTGACTGGGTGCTCCAGGCTCTGGGGACGATGGGCCGCACGTCCGAACCCCGGCGTCGGCGCCGGGGTTCGACCCTGCCGGAACCTATGCCTGCGCCACCGATGCCACGGGCGGCGCGCCTGGCCCGTGCACGGCAGCGGTTCACTTCAGGACGGGACAGCGTCGTACGAGGGCGGTCCGCTCCCACCACCGGCCCAGTCCGAGGGTGTCGCCCGCGCGGACCAGCGCCAGTCCAATGAGGAGGATCGCGTAGATCAGGCGGTAGTCCATGAACACGTTGTTCTCCGGCGGCAGCACCGCGCTCCACATCATCACCAGCAGCACCGTGCCCGCGACCGCCGCGATCCGCATGCCGATGCCCAGCATCAGCGCGACGCCAGCCGCCGCCAGGCCGATCATGAACAGCCAGTCGGCCCAGACCGCGCCGGCCATACCTTGGTAGGCGCTCGCGAGCGGGCCCTTGGTCGCGCTCTTCAGAAAGCCCTCTGTCGGACTCCCGCCATTGATCCACGCTTTCGCTGCTGGAGTCTCGTGCCCCAACCCGAAAGCCTTGTCCAGGAACGCCCAGACGAACACCCAGCCCAGCGATAGGCGGGCGATCGCCCACACGACCCGTGCGGCGGGCGACTCGACCAGCGGCGCGGGCCGGGCATTGTGCGGCGGCCCGCCCGTCCCATGCCCCAGGTGAGGTTTGCCAGTGGAGGAAGACATCCTTCTTTCACCCTTTTCCGAATTGTCTCGCCACCGGTGGAACCGGAAGCCCCTTGCGTCCATGGCGCAAAAGAGATCACAACGGCAAGGCCGTGTTCATCACCCTCACCTGTTTCGGCGATTACCAATTGACACGACTTGTAAACGCGAACGGTCTCGTACCGATCCGGATGCGCGGGCTAGACGGCCAATGCCGTTTGATTTGCAGTTGCTCAGGAGGTGGCCGATGGTGTGGGCCAGAGTGTGACGGTCGGTGGTTCTGTCCAGGGCCTCGGCATGGCCCGGCGCTGGCGGAGACTGCGCCGGAAGCTCTCATCCCACGCGCGTCCTGTTGAAATGGTCGGCGAACCAGTTTCGTGCCAGGTCGGCGACGGTTTCCAGGGCCCCTGGCTCTTCAAACAGGTACGTGGCATCTGGGATGATCTCGAGCCGGTTCTCACAGGTCAACCGCTCTTGTGCTGCCTGATTGAGATCGAGCACCAGTTCGTCGCGGTCACCCACGATCAGCAGCGTCGCCGCACGCACCGCCGCCAGCCGCGCTCCAGCCAGATCTGGCCGTCCGCCTCGTGAGACGACAGCGGCCACCGTGTTGCCCGGCTCCGCCGCGGCCCACAGCGCGGCCGCCGCCCCGGTGCCGGCTCCGAAATAGCCGACCGGTAGTACCGCGGCCCAAGGCTGATCCCCGAGCCGGTTCGTCACCTGCGCGAGCCTTCCGGCCAGCAACTCGATGTCGAACACGTTGCCGCGGTCGTACTCCTCCTCGACCGTGAGCAGGTCGAAGAGCAAGGTACCCAAACCCGCACGGTTGAGCACCGAGGCCACGTACCGGTTACGCGGACTGTGCCGGCTGCTGCCGCTGCCGTGCACGAAGACCACCACCCCCGCGGCCCCCTCCGGAATGACGAGTTGCCCCGTCAGCCGGACAGGACCGGCATCCACCGTCACCTCATCGACAGGCTCCGGCGAATCAGATTTCACCGCGCGCTCTTTCGCGGGCACTGCGCCCTCGGCGCATGGCGATGCGGCCCACTGCAGCAGCTCGACCACCCGTTCGTCGGCAGCCTGGGTGAAATCGACATACCAGGTGCCAATGCCCCAAAGAACGGTAGGTGTCTCCAAACAGATCACCTCGTCGACGTCCTCACGCAGACCCGCGATCGTGTCCGGCGTTCCGACAGGGACCGCCAAGATCACTCGCGCAGCCTCACGGGCACGAGCCACACGGCAGGCGGCTCGAGCAGTGCTGCCCGTGGCGATCCCGTCGTCCACGACGATGACCGTACGGCCCGCAAGATCGACCGATGCGCGGTCCCCACGGAAACGGCGAACACGGCGCAGCACTTCGGCCCGCTCGCGCTCCTCCACCGCGGCCATCTCCTCGCGCGTCACATCCGCCAACCGGACGACATCCGCATTGATCACACGTACGCCACCCTCTCCGACGGCACCGAATCCCAGCTCGGGCTGGAACGGCACCCCCAGCTTGCGGACCACGATCACATCCAGCGGCGCACCCAACGCCTGGGCCACCTCGAAGGCCACAGATACACCCCCTCGGGGCAGCCCGAGGACGACCACATCCTCATCGGTGACGAGTCCAGCCAGACGCTGGCCCAGCCGAACACCCGCATCATGACGATCAACGAACATCACGCCTCACACCTCCCCAAGCCCTCCGCAGCGGTGAAGGGACCCCTAACACCACCATCCGCGGGTAGGAGACTGCGGAGGTAGGGCCTAAGGTCCTTCTCATGAACCCGCGCTGAGGCGCCGCCCGCCGTACGGCTGTTCGCACGCGTCGGCCCAGACGCGGAACGGGCGATCCTCGACTGCAGACCTGAATACGGGAGACCTCCGGGCACCGGAGCGGTCCTCGTCGATGGGGACCATGGACCTGTCACCGAAGGACGTAAGCCCCTGTGATGCAAACGCCGACCCTGGCAAGGGTAGGAAAGAAGAGCGTTTCCTGGGAGATGGTCCCGATGTCTCAACCCAAGCCCGATGCGGTTCCCGCAACCGAGGAGACACATCCGCTGCAGCTCGAACGGAACCTTGTCAAGGTTCGGGTCCGCAAAGCCGAGAAGCAGATCCAAGCGTCGGCCGAAGCCACTCTCGCTCTAGCGCACAGCCAGACCGATGGAGCCCGGGCAAGTGCACCCCAAGCGGGCCGCGCGACTCGCCCACGAACTGCTGCCTGCTGTCGGCTTCATCAGAAGGGACGTGACACGGCATGAGGAATCGACACGCCTCCATAACGCTTGACCCCCGCGAGGTGCAGGTGGAAACACGCGGCGCCATTCCGCCCGGCGCGGTCGACAATGCCCGCGAGATGGTGGCGGCAGCGGCATCGTTCGCCCACGAGCCAGTGCTCTTTGCCCGGGTCAAGCTCAGCGCCACGGCCGATCCAGTCGTGTTCTGTCCGTGCACCGCACAGGCGAACATCAACGTCAGCGGGCAGTTCGTCCGCGCCCAGGCGGTCGGCGAGTCCATGGACCAAGCCATCCGGCTGCTCGGCGACCGGCTCCGGGTCCGGCTGCGCCATGCCGGCACGGATCGCGAGAACCTGCGTGGGCGACGCCCGGAGGACGTCGACCATGAGTGGCGGCGCTCCAGTCCTCACCGTCGCCCGCTACCCTACGCTCCCCGGATGGGAGGAGAACGCGAGATCGTCCGGCACAAGGCCTACGAGCTGACTTCAGCTACACCCGATGAGGCGGCCTTCGACATGGAACAGTTCGACTACGACTTCTACCTGTTCACCGAGGCGGAGACCGGCCAGGACAGCGTCATCTACCACAGCCGGGACGGTTACCGGCTCGCGCAGCTCGCTCCCATGCCCCACAAACTCGGCCCGGTATCGATCCCGCTCACGGTCAGCGCTGTTCCAGCACCCGTCCTCTCCGTCAGCGAAGCGGTCGAGCATCTGGAAACCACCGGTATGCCGTTCGTCTTCTTCGCCGACGCCAACACTGGGCGGGGCAGCATCGCCTACCACCGTTACGGCGGCCACTACGGCCTCATCATACCCAGCAGGTGATCAGCGGGTCTCCTCGACGCTGGTCACGCCTGCTGTCGGAAGGTCTGTCGGCTACGGAGATCGGCCACCAAATCTCTACAGCGCACTTCGATGCAGAAGCAGCCGGAGCCTTCCAAAGGTCGCCCCGCTACCTGGCCACGCCGGCCGATCCTTCTGTGAGTTTGATCAGACCTGCTGAGGGTCCTTCTGTGAGTTTGATCAGACCTGCTGAGGGTGATTCGATCACCAAGTCTCCCGCTTGGAGGAGATGCCCCGCGAGGAGTCGATTCTCTGACGTGCGCCCTCATGGCCGAGAACGCCGCGTTGCGTGAGCGGGTGGTCAAGCCGGAGCGGTTGATCTCGCGCACCAGCGGCAACTCCGGGATGCCGCCCTCGGTCGATGACCTGCCCGGCCGGATAAGCAGCCCGGCACCGAGGGCAGGGCGCTTGGCCTAGTCGGATGAGGTCGCCCTCGCGGACGTCGTCGAGCACTTCCCGCAGGGCGTCTGTGAGTGTGGGGCCGATCTTGGCCAAGCCGCAGACCTGGGCGTAAGGGTCCGGCACCAACACGCCGAGAGCCCGCTGGTGGTGGCCCGGCGTTGCAGCACCACCTGCACTCGGTACCCTGCCGGTGCGAGCGGGTGCACACCGCGCCGCGACCGGCGGGCATGCCTCCGGCGCCGGTCAGTCTCGGGGTCAATCTGCAGGCCTGGCGTATGCAGCCGGGCCACGCATTCGGATGCTGCTCACGCTGGCATATGTCGTGTACTGCGATGAGACGCCGATCCGGGTGGGCCGAAGAAGGCCTGACAGTACTTGCTGGTGGCCTGCAATAAGCTGCTGACCTGGTACATGCTCGGCGGACGCGACCTGGGCACCTTCAAACGTTTCGTGCCAGCCGACCGGGCCGGGGATCGGGGCGGTAGGCGATTACTGAACCGATTCGGGATCTGCCGTCGAGACGGCAGATCCGCAGGGCCATGTCGCGCTGGTGGCAGACGGATCATCTGGACGCCGGACGCCGACGCCGACCCCGTTGTCCAGGACTTCGTCCGCTCCTGCTTGGAAAGCGCACCCTCTGATCCAGGTGCGTGACCGCGGGTGACCGGACTACCCGCAAGTGCCTTCTTCTCACCGCCTCGCCGGATCACCAGGGCGTGCAAGACCCACTGGCGGCGGTGGGGCGCCGGACACGACTGACCGTAGATGTGCGCCAAACCTGCAACGGGCCGCTGGACGCGATCCGCCGTCATTGGCTTGGCCGAGGTGGCGCTCCCGATGCCACTGTTCAGACCAACATCCTTAGAAGTATCGCAGGTCGTGCCTCCCCGCCACGCCTCCGCTGCGCACGTTTGGTGTGGTCAGAGGCCGCAGGGCCCGTTTCTGCCGCAACCCGCCGGAGGCGCTCGCCTGGCGTGATTCGCCTCGACATCGGGCAAAAGATCTGGCCAGGGAATGTGAAAGGTTCAAGATCTGACAATCGTGTCCCGCCATACTGCGCTGCGATCTGCCAAGAGTGACTATGTGAACGAGACACTGGGCGTGGTCATCGGCTATGACGGCTCCGACCACTCGATGCAGGCCCTGGACTGGGCAATGGATGAGGCCGAGCTGCGGAAGCTGCCGCTCACCGTCTGCCACTCCTGGCAGTGGCCGTATGGTGACGGGGATCAGGACGGCCGTGACTCTCTGCGCCGCGCGGCCGAGCACGTGCTGTGGCACGGCGCCGACTGCGCACGGGCCAGTTCCGCCGGCTTGCACGTGCGTACCGACCTGTACGAGGGCTCGACGACCATGCGCTTGGAGGAACTGTCAGCCGACGCCGGACTGCTCGTGGTCGGCTCCCGCGGACTAGGTGCGATGGCCCGGGCGATCATCGGGTCTGTGGCGGCGCATACGGCGGCTCACGCGCGATGCCCGGTCATCGTCGTCCGCGGCCGAGGCGCTTTGCCGCGCAGGTCCCGCCCGGGGCCGATCGTGGCGGGTCTGGCGAACGACGACAAGTCTGACGCGGTGCTCGGATTCGCGTTCACGGAAGCGGCCATGCGCGGCCTCCCGCTGCTTGTCGTGCACGCCTGGCAGCAGCCGCCGGTGGCCTGGGGAGGGATGACGTTCCCGGCTCTGGATCCGCTGGCTGTTCAACATGCGGCCGAGAACTGGTTGGCGCAGGTCCTCATGCCGTGGAGGGAGAAGCAGCCCAAGGTCACCATCAAGGCGCGTACGCCGGAGTCAGGTGCTGCCCAGGCGCTCACCGCGGTCTCCGACGCGACCCTGGTGGTCGTCGGCAGCCCGCACGGACGGTTCGGCTCGGTGACGGCGGCCATGCTGCGGCATGCACCCTGCCCGGTCGCGATCGTCCGCTAGAAAGCCGTACACACGCGCGCGACCATGGGCCCAGCGATTGCGCCCTTCCAGAGGGCCGATGTCGTGGCTGGAACCAGTCATATCCGCCGGATCTGACCGATGCCGATGGGGCGGTGCTGGAGGGCGAGGCCAGTGCATCACGCCCGGGGCAGTTCCGGTCAGGACCGATCGTTCCGCGCTGCCAGGGCCCTCTGTCCTCTGTCGCGACCCGCTCGCCACGGCAGGCGCGCGGTAGGCCGCTCACGGACCGTAACCGACCCCGCCGGGATCGACCGGCTGGCCACGCTGCCCTTGCCGGCTGGGCCCCTGGCAGCGATGGCGACTACATCGTGGTCGACATGGAGGAGGTGCCCGGCCGCCATATCACCGACGTTCGCATTCAGCCGCTCGGTGGCTGTGCTCTGGATCCGATGATGCGGCGCGCGCGGTCGATGTCTGCTCGCTCCATCTCGTCCAGCGACAGCTCGACGGCGGCCAGGGCCTTCTCCAGCCGAGGCAGGAGGTGATCTTTGAGGGCGCGGATCCTGCGGTCGGTCGAGGCTGCCTCGGCCGCCATGATCCGTGCGGCCTCCGTGGCGATCGCGTGTTCCAGCCCGGCACGCAGAGCGGCGCGGTAGGCCTGCGTGGCGGGAACGAGAGCGGTGGTGACCGGGAGTGGGGCCGCCGCGCCGGGTTCGGGAAGGGTGCAGGAGACCCGAACCGGATAGCTCGTTCCCACGGCATCGGCCCAGTACACGCGCACGTCGGTGATGAGGTCCCCGGCGGCCAGGCGCACGGCGCGCTGGCCACCGAGCCGGGTCACGCGGAGCAGCCACTCGTCGGCGGCCCGGCACGCTGAAGTCCACTCCGCCTGGGTCCGTGCCAGGTTCTGGGTGAGCCGGTCGTGTTCCCGCCGCAGTATCCGTAGCTTTCTGTCGAGCACGTCGAGCCCGTGGCGAACCGTGCTCAGGCGGCGGCGGAGCCACAGGCGTCCGGCCCGGCCGGGTGGGATCCGCAGTCTCATGTTCGCCCCTGGTATCCCGCGTCGAGTGCTTCCTCGCTGAGCATCGACAGGTCGCGTCGTGGCAGTGTCGAGAGCACGTGCCAGGCCCGCTCGAAGGTCTCCTCCAGGGTGCGGGCCTCGTCGGGCCTCTGGGCCAGCAGGTGCGTCCGGAAGGCCTCCGCCATGGTCAGGTAGCGGCGGTCGGCCGGGCTCAGCGCGCTCTCCCCCACCAGTTCGGCGAGTTCGCCGGCCTGACGGGCGCGGGACAGGCCGGCCTGGATCTGCGCAGCCAGGTCCAGATGCTCGGGCCTGGTCCTTCCCGCGCCGACTCCCGCGCGCATCATGCGGGACAGGGAGGAGAGCGGGTCGATGTGCGGGTACGGGACGGCCTCGCGAGTCAGCAGGATCTGGCCTTCTGTGATGTATCCGGTGAGGTCGGGTACGGGGTGGGTGATGTCGCCGGCGGGCATGCTCAGCACGGGCAGCACGGTGACGGATCCGGCTCTCCCCCGTATCCGCCCGCACCGCTCGTAGATGGAGGCCAGGTCGCTGTAGAGGTAACCGGGATAGGCTCGGCGGGCCGGGATCTCGCCACGGGCGGCCGACACCTCGCGCAGCGCCTCGCAGTAGCTCGTCATGTCGGCCAGCACGACGAGCACGTGTCGCCGCAGGGCGAACGCCAGATGCTCGGCGACGGTGAGCGCGATCCGTGGGGTGAGCAGCCGCTCGATGACGGGGTCGCAGGCGAGGTTGAGCAGCAGCGTCAGCTCCGCGGCCGACGAGCGCCGTTCCAGGATGTCGCGTACCGTCGCCGCGTCGGCGTGGGTCAGTCCCATGGCGGCGAAGATGACGCTGAACGGCGTGCCACCGGCGTGGGCCTGGGCGGCCACCTGTGCGGCGAGGCCCAGGTGGGGAAGGCCGCCTTCGGCGAAGATGGCCATCTTCTGGCCGCGGACCAGGGTGGTCAGCGCATCGATGGCGGACACCCCGGTGATCACGGGCTCGGCAGGGGGCTCGCGCAGGGTGGGGTTCATCGGGAAACCGGCCACCGCGGCGCTTTCGTCGCCGAAGATCGGTGGACCGCCGTCGATCGGTCGGCCGCGCCCGTTACAGACGCGTCCCTGCCATCCGGTTCCCACGGGGATGCGGAGCGGGCTTCCGGTGAAGGTGACCCGTGTCGCCTCCGCCCTGACCCCTCCGGTGCCCTCGAGGACCTGGACGACGGCGAGGTCGTGGTCGACGTCGAGGACGAGGCCGTGCCTGCGCTCGCCGGACTCCAGCACGATCGTGGCGTACTCGTCCCAGCCGGCGTCCCGGACTCCCTGGACCACCATGAGCGGCCCGCGCAGCTCTGCCACGCCGGTGTACTCGACAGGAGCCCAAGCCGTCACCGCAGCGTCTCCAGCTCGTTCAGCACAGTGTCGCGTCGCGCCGCGATCTCTTCTTCCGGCGCCTCCTTGGCCCGCAGGACGGGTGAGAAGTCGCGATCCTCGATCGAGGCGACGGGCACGCCCTGCTCGACCAGCTCCTGGCAACGCGTGAGAACCATCAGCAGCGCGTCTGCGATGAGAACGGTCCGTTCAGGCCGGCAGTACGCGTCCAGCGGGCTCAGCGCGCTCTGCTGGAGGAAGCCCTCCCGCAGCAGGCGCCCCGCCAGCAGGCCGACGCGTTCACGGGCAGGCAGGGATCCCGCACCGACCAGCTCGGCCAGTGCGGTCAACCGGTCGGCCTCGGCCAGCAGCCGGCCCACACGCGCGCACCGGGCCGCGTCCTCGGGAGCGCCTGCCGTCAACGCACCGGCGTCACGCGAGAACGACTCGCGCCAGGAGATCGCCGGATAGTGCCTGGCGTAGGCGAGGTCACGGTCCAGGGCCCACAACGTGCGCACGAACCGCTCCGTCTGAGCCGTGACGGGCTCGGTCAGATCTCCACCAGGAGGTGAGACGGCTCCGATGATCGTCACTGATCCGGTGGCACCCCCCAGCGTGGTCACCCGTCCGGCTCGCTCGTAGAAGGCGGCGAGCGCGGAGGCGAGATCCGCGGGGTAACCCTCCTCGGCCGGGATGGCCGCGCTGCGGGAGGCGAATTCCCTGCGCGCCTCGGCCCAGCGGGAGGTCGAGTCCGCGATGACCACCGCGGCGTAGCCCATGTCGCGGAAGTGCTCTGCGACCGTGGCCCCGGTGTAGATGCCGGCCTCGCGCGCCATCATCGGCATGTTGGAGGTGTTGGCGATGACAACGGTCCGTTCCGAGAGCCGCCCGCCGGTACGCGGGTCCGTCAGCTCGGCCAGTTCGGCGACGACATCCGCCATCTCGTTGCCGCGCTCCCCGCAGCCGATGTAGACCACCACGTCGGCGTCGCACCATTTGGCGATCTGCTGGAGCAGCACGGTCTTCCCCGTGCCGAAACCGCCGGGCACGGCCGCGGTGCCCCCGAGACACACCGGCAGCAGCAGGTCGACGACCCGCTGCCCCGTGGTCAGCGGCACCAACTCCTCCAGCCGCGACGCGTACGGCAGGGCGCTGCGCACGGGCCGGCGGCGGGACAGCCGCACCTCGGTCCCCCCGACGACCGCGACGGCGTCGTCGTGACCGTAGCGGCCCGCCTGCCGGATGGCGGTGACCTCGCCGGCCGGCGACAGGACCAGGTACGCCAGCGAGCCCGCGTCGTCGACGCGCCCGATGGCCGTGCCCGCCGCCACCTTTCGCCCCTGCTCGACCAGCGGCGTGAACCGCCAGGTGCGGCCGGTGGACGTGAGCGCGGGCGCGGCCGGATCCAGCCAGGGACCGGCGCGGGTGAGGGGCCTGAGCAGACCGTCGTACACCCCGCCCAGCAGGTGCGGGCCCAGCAGGGCCGAGACGGGGATTCCGCCGCGGTCGGCCCTGTCGCCTGGCGCCAGTCCCCCGGTGTACTCGTATGCCTGCACTGTGGCGCGGCCGCCTCGCAGCGTGACGATCTCACCCGGCAGCTTGTTGGGGCCGAGCAGGATCAGTTCGAACATGGCCGCGCCGGCGAGGTCCTCGACTTCCACCAGAGGGCCGTTGACCCGGGTCACGATGCCCACAGCCGCTCCACCTCCGCTCCGAGCGCGTCCACGGCTCGCCTGGCCAGTGCGTCGAGCGTGCAGTCGACACGCCGTCCTTGACCCTCCGCGACCACGCCACCGCCGGGATGCTCGGTCACGACCATGCCTGCTCCCCCGGCGTCGCGTGCCAGCGCGCTCAGCCGGTCCAGCAGCCGGGGGTAGCAAGGATCGTCGCGCAGCGTCCTGACCGCGGCCACCGCCCGCGTCAGTAGGTGGTCCAGCGCCTCCCGCCGGGCGGCGAGCTCGATGCCGCGGGCGCGGCGTTCGGCGTGAGATCGTTCGGTGACCGCATCCGCCTCGGCTTGGGCGGCACCGGCGGCGCGGGCGTCGGCGAGGAGGGTACGGGCCTCCTGCCGGGCGGCGGCGACCAGTGCGGCGGCCTCTTCCTCGGCTCGGGCCATGATCTCCCGGGTGTCGTTCTCAGCCTGCCTGGACAGGGCTTCGGCCACTGGCGCCAGGGCGTCTCGCATGGCCGTCACGGCGTCATCACCACCGTCAGCCTTTCTCCCGCCTTCTCGCTGAGGGCCTCGGCGGCCTGCGGGGTGAGGATCACCACGGCCACGTCGTCGCCGAGCCGGGCCCACGCCGCACGAGCGGCATCGGAGGTGTCGGCAGGGAGGACGACGGCTCCGGCGAGCCGGTAACCCACCACGCGGACGGTCTCACCGATCACGGCCACGGTCGCCATGGCCGGTCAGGCCCGTCCGATGAGGATGATGCCGATGACGAGCCCGTAGATGGCGATCCCTTCCGCCAGTCCGACGATGACGATGGCGCGCCCGAACAGCTCGGGTCGCTCGCTCATCGCGGCGAGCGCCGCCGCCCCGGTGTAGGCGACCGCGATGCCCGCCCCGATCGCCGAGCCGGCGACCGCGATGGCGGCGCCGAGCAGGGCCGCCCAGTTGCCGCCGGCCACGCCGGGCGTCGCCGTTCCCTGAGCGGGGCTCGCGACCACCGCGCAGACGAGCAGGGCGACCGCGGCGAGCGCGATGAGCGCGTTGAACGCGTGCAGTCCTCGTCTCAGCCAGACGGGCATGGAGCGGCCTCCTTGGGCGTCGGCGGCAGGTGCCATGGGCGGAAAGGCCGTCCCTCGGCTTGGAAGACCCTGGAGAACAGCTCGTAGTACTCCAGACGCAGCGCCTGGACGCCGGCCACGAGCCCCTCGATCGTCAGCGCGAGCGCGTTGCCCAGGAGGAACACTGCCGCCGCGGCGACCGGGGTGGCGGGCCACAGCCCGATGGCGGCAGTCCAGACGATCGAGCCGATGGCGGCGTGGGTGAGGCCGAAGGCGGCCAGCCGGGCGAAGGAGGCGACGTTGGCGCCCAGCCGCACGACCGCGTCGAAGAGCTGGATCACCGCCTGGGCGATACCGCTCGCGCCGCGCCCCGCTTCGGCGTAGAAGCCGGCGAATGCCAGGGTCAGACCCACCGCCGCGACCACAATGCCGGTTACGAGCGGCCAGCCGAGCCGTGCGTACCACCCGAGCAGGGCCAGTCCCAGGCCGAAGAACAGCGCCGAGCCCGCGACCCCTGCCGGGGAGTAGAGGGTGGCCGGCCAGCCGCCTTCCCTCCACCGGTTCACGATGCCCAGCAGGTAGGCGGCAGCGAGCAGCAGCGCGCCGCCAGCGAGAGCGGCGGCAAGGAGGGTGATCGGGTCGGCCAGCGGCCGCAGCCAGAGCACGGGGACGATGCCCGTCGGGCCGAAGAACTCGCCGTAGAGCAGGCCGAACAGCATGCTCGCCAGCCCCGCGCCGACGGCGAACGGCCACGCCCGGTGGAAGCGGGACAACCATCGCGGACGCTTGCGGTACAGCCCGGCCGCCGCGACGAGCAGCAGCAGCCCGTGCCCGACGTCGCCGAACATCATGCCGAACATCAGCATGTAGGCGCCGACGGCGAGCGGTGTCGGGTCGATGTCGGCGTACGGCGTCGTCCCGTAGGTGGTGACGAGCGGGGCCAGATTGCCGCGCAACCCCTCCGAGCGCAGCAGGGACGGGGCCTCCTTGCCGCGCGGGCGGGCGAGCGGCACCACGGCCCCGCCCTCGGGTGCGACCTGACCCGCCAGTTGCGGTACGACCCTGGCGGGCATCCAGCCGGCGAGCGCCGCCACCTCACCGCGGACGACGGCGGCCTTCGAGACCGCCTGCAGCGGCGCGTCAGGCGGCGTGGACAGCTCCACGACTCCCGCCTCCCCCACGATCCTCAGTACGTCCTGCAGCGAGCGAGCGGGGGCGACGATCGCCACCCGCTCCATGCGGACCGGCCAGAGCGCCTCCCGCCAGGTCGTCCGGCCATACGGCCGCGTCGCTGTCATGACCGCGCGGCCAGTTCCAGGGCGGCGCGCACCCGCCGGGCATCCGCCGCCAGGACGGCCACCGCTCCAATGACGGGGCCCGCCGCGAAGCCCGCGCCGGCCAGCAGTTCGCGTCCCTCGTCTTCCACGCGCTGCCACCAGCGCTCCTCACCGCGCCACAGCTCGCGCGGATCCTCGATCTCGTCGAGTGCCCAGCGGGCCGCCGCGGGAAGCCGCTCGGCCATCTCGCGTAGTGAGAGCGCGTCGAGCGGGCCGTCCCCGAGGAGTACGCGGCCGCGCATGCGTGAGCGTTCGGCCAGAGCGCCGCCTTCTGCCAGGCGCGTCCCGGCGAGGAGCAGGGCTGTCGCTCCCAGTGCCCAGGTCCTGGCCTGCGGGATGGTTTCGACGACCCGACCGGCCCAGGCCAGGCGCATGCTCAATTGGATCTCGCGACGGCCTGCACCACCTGGTTCTCCCCATGGGGAAGCGGCCAGCGCGGCCTGGATCTCCGTAAAGGATCCGCACCGCCGCAGCCGTTGCCAGGTGGTGCCCAGCGACCCCAGGGAGAACTCGGGCTCCGCCACCCCTCCAGCGAGCCGGCACATCAGCTCGTCGGTGTTGGCGAGCTCGAACCAGCGGGCCAGCACGCGGACCATCTGCGCGCCCTCCCGGGGCAGCCAGCCGGCCAGAACACGCAGGTGCCACAGCAACGTGGCCAGGACCGCCCACTGCGCCTCCGCCAGGCTCTGCCCGCGTCGCACATCGTGCCCGTACGGCGTGTCACCCAGTAGCGTCACCGCCTCGCGTACGGACCCGCATGTCGCGATGCGCCGCGCACCCGCCGTGCCCACCCTGCGCCGCACGAGAGCCCTCGCACGTGTCGCCCCTGCCACCCATGAAGCGGTCATGGCCGGTCGTCGGCCAAGGACCTGACCATGTCGGTCACCCGGGCCACCATGTCCGGCATCCGAGCGGCCGAGCGCGCGCGGACACCTTCGGCGACCGCCGCGGCCTCCCGCAGGAGCTCCGCAACCGCCTGATCGTCGCGCTGCCTGGCAAGAGCCGCTGACCGTGCGCGCTCCTCCTCCGCCTCGGCACGGGCCGAGGCGACGATGGCCGCGGCCTGATCGTGCGCGCGCTCCCGCACCTGGTCTGCCGTCTGCTGGGCGCGTCGTCGCTCGTTCGCGCATGCGGCCTGGACATCCGCGAGAGCGAAGAGGACCGGCGTCAGTTCGTCGGCTTGACCGGCCGCGTCATCGCCAGGGACGCCTGCGGGAGCCGCCGCGCCGGGCACGCCGGAGGGACGGAATCGTGCCAGAAAATCGCCCAACCGGGCCATCGCTAACCTCCCGCGTCGCATTCCTTTGAGTAATGCCCCTGATAAAGCCAGAAGTCAGTCAGCGCACGGCCGAATATCTGCCAGGCTCCGGGACGTTCGGTCGTCGGCGGGACAGCGAACCGGTAGATCAGGTCCGCGGCGGCGTCACTGCGACAGGACACACGGCCTCCGCCAGCGCGGTCTGGGTGACCCGCCCCAGCAGAACGCTGGGTGTCGAGCCCACACCGCGGCTACCGAGGACCAGGAGCGTCGCCTCCTGTGCCGCGTCGATCACGGTGCGTTCAGGGCGTCCGGCGATGAACTCCGACATGACCGGCACAGCCGGATAGCGGCAGGTCAGCTGTGAGACCGCATTCCGGAAGGAGGCTTCCGCGTTGGCCCGCAGGGCCCTGCGATCCACGAACGGAAGGCCGTCCTGGCCGGACAGGTCGCCGGCATCCTCCCAGCAGCACACGACGGTCACCGGCGCCGCACGCAGCCGCGCCTCTTCGAAGGCGAACTCCAGGGCCCGCTGTCCAGCGGGAGAACCGTCAACGCCCACCACGATCCGCGGCCTGCCCTCCCCGGCCGGCACACCGTCGGGACCCACGACGATGACGGGTTCGACGCTGTGGGCAGGTACCTGCACGGCCGCCGATCCCACCCGCAACTCCTCGAACCCGCCCTGGCCGCGGGATCCGAGCACCCCCAGCTCGGCATTGCGTACGGCCTGAAGAAGGACCGCCGAGGCCACGCCCTTCGCCAGCAGCGACCGGACATTGACGGTCGGCGCCAGTTCCCGCGCACGGTGCGTGCCCCCTTCCACCACGGCGGTGGCCGTGGCCTCCAACCGGGCAAGAACCTCCTTGTCGACGGGACGCCGGGTATAGGGCCAGTGCCAGGCGTGGCACACCACCAGAGGAAGACCCCGCAGACGAGCTTCCTCCGCCGCCCAGCGCAGTGCCTGCTCGCTGCCGGGGGATTCGTCATACCCGACGACAACCGGCCGCTCCCCCGCTCTGGCCGCACCAGCCTCTGTTCCGAACCCCGCCGACATGCTGAACGCCTTTCCCGCCGGCGACGTACAAGACCCGGCAGACGACCAAACCTCGGGCAAGGATTGACGTGCTGGACGAAGTCAGGCGTCGGGTCCTTGGTCCAGCCGGATCACGGACTTTCGACCCTGCCCGGCGCCGCGCGGTGCCGATGGGATGGGTAAGAGCGGAAGGAGGCCGTGATCATGAAAGCCAAGCAGTGGACCGTGCAGGTCTACATCAGCGAGGACGGCGACGACACCTGCGCGCGAGCCGTCCTGACCACCAGGGACGGCACAATGACGGCCGGCACCGGTCGTGCGCGCCGTAACCCTGCGGATCCGTCGGTGCCCGAGATCGGGGACGAGCTGGCGGTTTCACGAGCACTCGCGGACTTGGCCGGGAGGCTCGCGGTGGTCACGCAACGAGACATCACTGAGGTCGCGAGCTCCCCGACCCAGCACCGCTCATGGTGAGTCAGAACCGAACGGGAGTGGATCACGAGCCGATGGGTGTGGTTGTCTTCAGCAAAAGAGCGCGGGATTGGGAGTGGGCGAACCGGCAATACTACAGGGCGCGATAGTGCAGCACTGTACGTAATCGAGGTGGGAAGCGGTGCGCCAGACGATCACCGTGGATTCAGCCGCTGGTTGGGCAGCGGGCGGCAGGTCACACGGCTGCTCGCCGTCGTCCGATTCGTAGCCCCGAGCGCCCATGAGGAGCCGGCATCAGGCATGGGTCCAGCCCTCCGGAGTGAATCCGGAGGAGGCGGCCGAGCTGCTCCTGCGCGATCTGCGCAGTTCGCGGCGCGGGCTGTCGAGCGCGGAGGCGCGGCGACGGCTGGTGCAGTACGGCCGCAACGAGCTGCGAAGGCGAGGCACGCGGCGCTGGCCGGGTGAGCTGGGCCGTCAGTTCACTCATCCGCTGGCCCTGCTGCTGTGGGTCGCGGCGGCCCTGCTGCTGATCGTCGGCTCGCTGGTCGTCGCGGCCGCGGTCATGCTGATCATCGTGCTGAATGCCGCCTTCGCGTTCGTGCAGGAGATCCAGGCCGAGCGAGCGGTGGAAGCACTCGCGCAGTACATTCCGCAGCGCGCCAAAGCGGTACGCGACGGTTCCGCCCAGGAGATCGACGCGGCCGAACTGGTACCTGGCGACATCGTCGTCCTCGAAGAAGGCGATCGGGTCGCGGCCGATGTGAGGCTGCTTGCAGGCGCCATCGAAGTGGACATGTCGGCGCTGACAGGAGAGTCCGTCCCCACGTTGCGATCGGCGTCCATCCTTGACGTCGACGTGCCCGTGCTGCGGGCGCACGAGCTGGTCTTCAGCGGCACCAACTGCACCGGTGGCGAGGCGCACGGCGTCGTCTTCGCCACCGGGATGACCACCGAGCTGGGGCGCATCGCGGCCCTGTCCGAGCGTGTCAAGCCGGCGCCGAGCCCGCTGGAACGGCAGGTCAGGAGGGTTGCGTGGTTCATCGCCGGAGTGTCGCTGGTGCTGGCGCTCGCCTTCATCCCCGCGGCCGTGTTCGGCGCCCATCTCTCCCCGGTCGATTCACTCGTCTTCGCCGCCGGCTTGCTCGCCGGAATGGTCCCGGAGGGTCTGCTGCCGGTCATCACGCTGGCGCTCGCGGTCGCCGTGAAGGCTCTCGCGGCCCGTGGCGCGCTGGTCAAGCGGCTGAGCGCGGTGGAGACCCTCGGGTCGACGGACGTCATCTGCACCGACAAGACAGGCACGCTCACCGAGAACCGCATGCGCCCGCTGGCCGTGTGGACCCTGGCAGGCCGCTGCGATCTTCAAGGTGTGCCACCAGGTTCCGTAAACGCACCGCCCGGCTCACCGCTGAGCTCGGCGGGGCACATCGCCGCGGCATGCAACAACGCGCACTTTCAGTCAGGCAAGGAACCGAGTGGCGACCCGACCGAGGTGGCCGTGCTGCTGGCGGCACAGGCGCTGGGAGCCGACCCGGACGCGGCCAGGCGAGAGGCAGCGCGCCGCTGGCAGTTCCACTTCAATCCGGAACTCAAGCTGATGTCGACCATCGACCAGCGCGACGGCAGGCTCGTCGTGCACACGAAAGGAGCCCCGGAAACACTGTTGCCACGCTGCGCGACCTTCCTCGACCCGCACGGCCGCGTGACACCCCTCCAAGATCGCGATCACGACGTCATCACCGCGCAGGTCAGCGCATTCGCCTCCGGCGGGCTTCGCGTTCTCGCCCTGGCCGAACGCGTCCTCCCGGCGGACGCGCCACCACCACACCGGCGGGATGACGCCGAGAGCAACCTGTGCTTCGTCGGCCTGGTCGCCATGCTGGACCCACCCCGTCCAGAGGTGGCGGATGCCGTCTCCCGCTGCCGAACCGCCGGAATCCGCATCATCGTGATCACCGGCGACCATCCGCTGACCGCGACCGCCATCGCCCAGCGCATCGGCATCGTCGGCGACCATCCCAGGGTCATCACCGGCGAAGAACTCGATCAGCTGACCGAGCAGCAGATCAGCGACCTGGTTCGGGACGAACCCGAGATCCTCTTCGCCCGGGCATCGCCGGAGGCGAAACTGCACGTCGCCGATGCCCTGCGCGACCAAGGGCATGTCGTGGCGATGACGGGCGACGGCGTCAACGACGCCCCGGCCCTGCACCGCGCTGACATCGGCGTCGCCATGGGGCGGTCGGGAACGGACGTCGCCAGGGAAGCCGCCACCATGGTGCTCACCGATGACAACTTCGCCTCGCTCGTGGCGGCCGTGGAGGCAGGACGCCGCATCTATGACAACGTCCGCAAGTTCATCGTGTACATCTTCGCGCACGCCACGCCTGAGGTTGCCCCGTTCCTCGTCTTCGCGCTGGGCGGAGGCCTGGTGCCCCTGCCCCTGACCATCCTCCAGATCCTCGCCTTCGACGTCGGCAGCGAGACGATGCCGGCCCTCGCCCTCAGCCGCGAGCCTGCCGAACCCGGCCTCATGACACGCCCTCCACGGCCCCGGACGGAGGGAGTCATCCGCCGCTCGATGCTGCTGCGATCGTGGCTCTTCCTCGGAGTCATCGTCGGCGCCCTTCAGCTGGCCGGATTCTTCTACGTGCTCGTCCGAGCGGGCTGGCACCCCGGCGCTCCAACCGGCGTTGGGGATCCCCTGCACCATGCCTACCAGCAGGCGACCACGATGACCTTTCTCGGCATGATCGCCGGGCAGATCGGCACGGCTTTCGCCGTGCGTACCGAGCATGCCTCGCTGCGCTCCGTCGGCGTCTTCTCCAACCGTTACCTGCTCGCAGGCATCGCGGGCGAGCTCGCCCTCGCGGCGCTCCTCGTCTACTTGCCCCCGTTCCAGGCCCTGCTGGGGACCGCTGCCTTGCCTGTGAGCGATCTGCTTCTGTTGCTGCCTTACCCGTTCATCGTCTGGGGCGCCGACGAGTCACGCCGCTACCTGATCCGACGTCGGGCCCGCCGCAGAGGGGCGCCGGAGGTAGGTACGACGAGGCGAAGGGTCACGTAGCCATCGCGCTACAAGTCTTGTCGGCCCGCACCCCGACACCTGCAGCACGGAGGACATAAGTGCGTGTCCGATAACAGGGAATCGGGCATGAAGAAACTCGTGGAGCAGCACGCGTTCGATGCGTTTCGCGCCCTGGCTGGGCGACGCGGGCAGCCAGGTGCGCGCCTGATCGAGGCTCTTGCGGAGGCCGCCTCGGAGCAGGCGGAGGGTCCGGAGGGCTGGGCGCCGGAGGTGGCCAGGCGGTTCGGGTTGCCCGCGGCGGCAGGGTTGGGTCCTGCCACCTTCTTCGCGGATCTGGCCGTTCCGCATGGGCAGCGACACGTGCGGGTCTGCGGCGCGACGGCGTGCTTCGCGGCGCAGGGGGGCCGGCATCTGCCCGCCATCGAAGACGCCCTCGGTGTCACGGCCGACGGCGACCTCAATGGTGAGTCTGATGTCTCTTTGCAGAGCGTCCGCTGCCTGGGCTACTGCTATGCCGGGCCCGCGTGCCTGGATGGCGAGATTCCCTGTGTCGGCCCGGACGTCGCCGCCCAGGTGGCCGGGCGTGTGCGGCCGAGTGCTCCGCCGATCCCGGCGGCCGATGCCACCGGGGAACCGGTCGTGCTGGCCGGGATCGTGGCGGGTGAGGCGCCGTGGCGGACCTGGACGGAGACCGTCGGCCGGCACTCGCCGGAGCAGGTCCGGTCCGAAGTCGCCGCCTCCGGACTGCGCGGCCGGGGCGGCGCGGGGTTTCCGGTGGCGGCCAAGTGGACGGCGGCGGGCGGCTCGCCGGAGACCGTGGTGATCGCCAACGGCGACGAGGGCGACCCCGGCTCGTACGCCGACCGGCTGCTGATGGAGGTCGATCCGGCACGGGTGCTGGAGGGCCTGGCGCTGGCCTGCTTCGCCTGCGGGGCACGTCGTGGCC
>NZ_VDLX02000043.1 GCF_006334985.2 Nonomuraea phyllanthi | reverse complement strand
GGCCACGACGTGCCCCGCAGGCGAAGCAGGCCAGCGCCAGGCCCTCCAGCACCCGTGCCGGATCGACCTCCATCAGCAGCCGGTCGGCGTACGAGCCGGGGTCGCCCTCGTCGCCGTTGGCGATCACGACGGTCTCCGGCGAGCCGCCCGCCGCCGCCCACTTGGCCGCCACCGGAAACCCTGCGCCGCCCCGTCCGCGCAGTCCGGAGGCGGCGACTTCGGACCGGACCTGCTCCGGCGAGTGCCGGCCGACGACGGTCTCCGTCCAGGTCCGCCACGGCGCCTCACCCGCCACGATCCCGGCCAGCACGACCGGCTGCCCGGTGGCATCGGCCGCCGGGATGGAGGGGGCGCGCCGTCCCACGAGGCCGGCCACCTGGCCGGCGATGTCCGGGCCGACACAGGGGATCTCGCCATCCAGGCACGCCGGCCCCGCATAGCAGTAGCCCAGGCAGCGGACCGTTCGCAAGGAGACGCCGGCACCGTGACGCGGATCGTCGTCGGCTCCGACATCGAGGGCGTCTTCGATGGCGGGCAGGTGCCGGCCTGCCTGCGCCGCGAAGCACGCCGTGGCCGTGCACACCCGCACCTGGCGAGCCCCATGCGGGGTGGCCAGGTCGGCGTAGAAGGTGGCAGGCCCCAACCCTGCCGCTGCCGGCAGCCCGAACCGGCCGGCCACCTCCGGTGCCCAGCCCTCCGGCCCCTCCGCCTGCTCCGAGGCGGCCTCCGCAAGAGCCTCGATCAGGCGCGCACCTGGCTGCCCGCGGCGCTCAGCGAGGGCGCGAAACGCATCGAAAGTGGTGCTTCACGAGTTTCTTCATGCCCGTTTTCCTATTATCGGACACCCCATGGGTGGCTGCCGGTCGGGCAGCTCGCGACCTCGGCCATGTCGCGTCGCGTCACGGCAGCGAGCTTCCCGGCCAGATCGGCCGGCGCTCGTGAAACCGCCGGCTCGTCCCCGATCTCGGGGGCGCCGACCGGCGATGTCCGGTCGCTGCCGGCGAAGGGCGTGGCCTCGGCGGTCATTCTTCAGGCCGCACACCGCTCCCTCCACCGCGCACCCTCCACCGCGCACCCTGCGCCCGCACGACACCCGCCGCACCGTGCACGGTTGGGGTCAGTCGAGATGACTGTCGTCGAGCGACGTCAAGCGGGCGGCCGCGTCGGGGTCCGCCTGTCCGATGCGGTCCAGCAGGCGGTGCAGGAGGTCGCGGAGGGTCTCGAACTCCTCTGGACTGGTCAGCTCGGCCCACCGCCGCTCGATCCTGTCTCCCACGCTCGCCGCCACCGGTCGTACCGCCCTTCCCCGTTCCGTGAGGACGATCAACCGTGACCGGCCGTCGCGGGGATTCGGGCGGCGGTCCAGATAACCGGCGCGTTCCAGCTGGTCGACTGACTGTGCCATGGTCTGCTTGCGCACGCCGGTCCGGACGGCGAGCTCGCGTACCGCTATTCCCTCGGGCGGGACGAACGGGAACACCTTGGCATCCCCCGATCGAATGTCGCCGAAGCCCGCCTCCGCGAGGGACACCTCGATCTCATGGGCGTATTCGCGGTGGAGGAGGCGAAGGAGGAGGGCGAGCCGCAGGCGCTTGGCGGACGGATCTCGGCTCATATTGACAGCCACCTGTCTAGTTCTAATATGGTCAGGTGCCTGTCTAGTATGCCATCTTCGCAGAGAGGCCTGCCATGCCCACTGCCCATGTTCTTGATTCCACGATCTTCTACCGGGAGGTCGGCGCGGGGACTCCGATGGTCTTCCTGCACGGCAACCCCACCTCGTCGTACCTGTGGCGACACATCTTGCCCACCGTCGGCGAATCCGGCCGGTGCCTGGCGCCCGACCTCATCGGCATGGGGGAGTCGGGCCAGCCTGACATCGCCTACACCTTCCACGATCACGCGCGTTACCTCGACGCGTGGTTCGACGCGCTCGGTCTCGATCAGGTCGTGCTGGTCGGTCACGACTGGGGCGGCGCCCTGGCCTTCGACTGGGCCGCACGCCATCCCGGACGGGTCCGGGGCATCGCGTTCACCGAGACGATCACCAGGCCGATGTCCTGGGAGGACCTCCCCGCCGGCGCCCGCTCGCTGTTCGAGTCCATACGTACGCCCGGTGTGGGCGAGGCCATGGTCCTCGACCAGAACGCGTTCATCGAAAAGGCGCTGCCGTCCACCATCGCCGGCGGACTGAGCGAGGAGGACCACGAGGTCTATCGCCGTCCCTACCCGACCAGGCAGAGCCGGCTGCCGCTGCTGCAGTGGCCGCGGGCTATGCCCCTGGAGGGAGAGCCGGCCGATGTCGTGGCCAGGATCACCGCCTACGGCAAGTGGCTGGCCGACAGCGCGGACGTGCCCAAGCTCCTGCTCGCCTTCGAACCCGGCCCGAGCACGATGATGGGTAAGGAGACCCTCGACTGGTGCGCCGCCCACGTGTCCGCCCTGGAGATCGTGATGCACGGGCCCGCCGGCCATCACACCCCCGAGGACCAGCCCGAGGCCATCGCCGCTTCGCTGCTCGCCTGGCTGGTCAGGCACAACCTGCGCGGCGAGGGCTGAGCACGATGCGAGCGATCAGGCAGCACGCGTCCGGCGGCCCTGAGGAACCGCGGCCGGAGAAGGCGCCCGATCCCCATCCCCCCGGCGCCGCCGTGGCCACGGTCGGCACCGGCAGGACGACCCTGGCGATCCTCGAACTCGCGAGCCCGGTCTCCGGTGACGTCGTCCTGGTCACCGCGGCCGCCGGAGGAATCGGAACCCTCCTGCCGCAGGCGGCGTAGGCCGCCGGGGCGACCTTCGTCGGCGTCGCGGGCGGCCCCGACAAGATGGCGCTCGTCCCGCGCGCCACCACCCGAAAGACGGTTCTGCGACCGTGACCCACCTTCCCACGAAAGGGACCATTGTGCTCCACCGCATCCTCCTCGCGGCCACCGCGGCCGGTCTGCTGGCCGGTTCGGTGACCGCCACCCCTGCCGGCGCCGACGCGTCCACCCCTGCCGCGCGCTGCCGGGACGTCACCGTACCCGTGTCGATCGCCGCTGGGCAGCCTCGGAGTCATCGGATCTGGGGGCAACTGTGCACGCCCGCGGGCCGTGCCGCCTCAACCGTCCAGGTGCTGATCCACGGCCTGAACTACAGCCATGTCTACTGGGATTTCCCCTACCGCACCCACCACTACTCCTACGTCAAGCGGGCGAACCAGGCCGGTTACGCGACGTTCAACCTGGACCGCATCGGCGTCGGACGCAGTTCGCACCCGGCGAGCAAGGAGGTGACGTTGCAGTCCAACGCGCTGACCATCGCACAGGTGGCGCAGGCGCTGCGGACGGGCAAGGCGGGCCCTCGGGCGTTCGCCGAGGTGGTGCTCGTCGGGCACTCCTTCGGCTCTGAAGTGGCGAAGTTCGCCGCGTCCCGCTTCCAGGCCGCGGACGCGCTGATCCTGACGGGCAACGCGCACCGGGTGTCGCCGAGCGGTGCGGAGCTTGCCGGACGGTACGGCCAGCCGGTGAGCGAGGTGCCACGGCTGGCCGCGCAAGTCCCACCGGGTGACGACGGCTACGTGACGGTCAAGGACGAGCAGCGGCCCGCGGTCATGTACTACGTGCCGGGTGCTGACCCTCAGGTCATCGCGCGCGACAGCGCCACGAAAGAAACGAACACGATGAGCGAGCTCTTCTCGCTCGGCGACGCCGGCGCACCCGGCGTGACAGAGGCGATTCGCGTGCCGGTGCTGTTCGTCGTCGGCAAGCGCGACCGGCTGGTCTGCGCCGCCGATGCCAACGACTGCACCTCGCCGGCGGCCCTCGCGGCGGACGAACGGCCGCTCTACCCGGCCGCGCCCCGAGTGGACGCCGTGGTGCTGGACGATGTCGGCCACGCGATCAATTTGCACCGTCGCGCTCCCGCGGCCTACACCAAGGTGCTGAACTGGCTCGACCGGAGTATCTGAACGACGGATCCCGGCGGCGACGGCGCAACTCCCGGTTCTCCCCTTGAGCCACTTCCACGTCATCCTCGGGCAAGGGGGGCGCGGGCCTCACCGGGATCGGCTGCCACGATGGCCCTCGACGTGGTTGACGGCCGAGATCCGGCTACACGGTGGCACCGATGGCGTGGGACCACATCAGGTCTCACATGCGTCAGCGGCCGGGCAGCCGTTCAATGATCTCCTGCAGGAACCACCGGTTGCCGTCCGGGTCGTCGAACGAGGCGAAGGAGCCGTAGCCGGCGCGCTGCGGATGTCGCCCCGCCGGCTCCGGCCCGTACCACTCTGCAGATGGCGAACATCGTCACCGCGGCAGGCCGCGTTCACCAGATGGCCGGTTTCCTGCTCTTCGCCGGGCTCAGCGGCTCCGCGTTCGCCCTGGCCGGCAGGTTGAACGAAGCAGGCCCCGGTCAGGCTTCCGGCGACGGCCGGTACAGCCCCACCTGCCGGTAGACGGCCTTGAGGAAGTCGAGCATTCCGGCGGCGTCCGGCGGATCGGGCTGCAGCACGCGCCACGTCACCGCGCCGGCCATCATGTCGATCAGCACGTCCAGGTCCGCGTCCGGCGGCACGGTGCCGTCCCTCTGGGCGCGCCGCAGCATGGCGGTGGCCAGGTCGCGGCGCGGCAGGATGTGGTGCTTCCAGTAGACGGCCA
Source organism: Nonomuraea phyllanthi (assembly GCF_006334985.2). GTDB lineage: Bacteria > Actinomycetota > Actinomycetes > Streptosporangiales > Streptosporangiaceae > Nonomuraea > Nonomuraea phyllanthi. The sequence continues at coordinate 24,258 of NZ_VDLX02000043.1, read as the reverse complement.
TGAGCTCGGGGTGGCTGACGGCCGATCCCATCATCCGGGCGGTCAGGGCGCGGAACGCCGGGGTCGCCGTCATGCGCGCCGCCACCTCGATGACGCCTTCGATGATCTCGTGGAGGTCGAGCGCCTCGATGTCGCCGGGGGAGGGGACCAGGTCGGCGCTGACCGTCTGCTCGACGGCCTGGGCGATCAGGTCCTCCTTGGTGCTCCAGCGGCGGTAGACGGTGAGCTTGCCGACGCCGGCCCGTTTGGCGATCTGCTCCATGCTGGTGCCCTCGACGCCGCGTTCGATGAACAGCTCCAGCGCGGCGCGCAGGATCGCGGCGTCGGTCTCGGGGTCGCGGGGGCGTCCGCGTCCTCGGCGGTCGGTCAAGCGAGGGCTCCGTCCAGCCAGCGGGTGGGGTCGCCCTTGCAGGCCAGGTGGGCGTCCGGGCGTACGAGCATAGCGGGCAGCGGGCCGGTCGGACGGAGGTGCACGACCCGGTCGCCGAGCCGCCGCCGGGCGGCCTCGAACAGGTCGCGGTCGCCGAGGACCGCCCAGCGTCCGCGCAGCTCGGCGTGCAGCCGGGTGCGGGTGCCGTCGGCGCGTTCGCAGGCCACGTCCGGTATCCGGTCGCCGGGCCGCGGCCGGGGGCCGCGCCCGCCGAGCGGGCCGCGCCGGTAGCTGACCCAGAGCTGGGAGGTGGTGTACGTGGCCCAGCGCTGCAGCCGTCCGATGTTGAAGACCGGCACCAGAACGTGATCGCGCAGGAAACGGCCGACGGGGCCCGAGGCGATGTTGATCTTGGTGGTGGCGGTGCTGCCGCGCAGGACCTGGGTGGCCAGCGGGCGGCGCTCGGTCTGATAAGTGGCGAGCAGTTGCTCGCCCGCCAGGCCGTGCACGATGAGGGCGAGTTTCCAGGCGAGGTTCTCGGCGTCGCCGATGCCGGTGAGCATGCCCTGCCCGCCGAACGGGGCGTGCACGTGCGCGGCGTCCCCGGCCAGCAGGATCCGCCCGCGCCGGTAGGTGTCGGCCAGGCGGCGGTGCACGCTGAACAACGATGCCCAGGACGCCTCCAGCAGCCGACCGCCGAGGTTGCTGGTGCGTCCGGGGAGGATGCGGCGCATGCGCTCGACGATCTGCTCCTCGGACGGCTTGTCGTCGCGAAACTGCGGGTCGTAGGCGAGCAGCCGCCACTGGTCGCCGGGCATGGGCATGGCGCCCAGCATGCCCTCGGGGTGCACCCAGCCGCTGGTGCCGGAACGGTCGAGCGTGGTGTCGAGGTGGGCGTCGACCAGGAGGAAGCGTTCGCTGACCTTGACGCCGGGGAAGCCGATGCCGGCGAGCTTGCGTACGGTGCTGCTGGTCCCGTCGCAGCCGATGAGCCAGCGCGTTCGTACGGTACGACCGTCGCCCAGCACGGCGGTGACGCCGTCGGCGTCCTGGTCGGCGGCCACCAGGGCGGAGCCCCATTCCGGCCGGCCGCCCAGCTCGGCCAGCCGCTCGCGCAGCCGCGCCTCGACGCGGGCCTGGGAGATGACCATCGGGGGAGCGGCGGTGTCCAGACCGGGGTCGCCGAACCGGATGCGCATCATCGGGCGGTCGCCGGCGTACGTGGTGATGGCCATGGCCCGCACCGACTCCTCGGGCAGGCCGCTGAGAGCGTCGAGCCGGTCGAGGACCTCCGAGCCGCGTGCGTGCACGAAGTTGGCCCGGGAGGTGGTGGCCGGGCCCTGCGCCTTGTCGACCACCTGTACCGAGACATCGTGCTGGAGCAGCGCGCATGCCAGCGCCAGGCCTACCGGTCCGGCTCCGACCACCAGGACATCAGGTTCCACGGCTCACCTCAAATATTTACGAACCCGTTTCGTAAACAAAATACCCATGGAATGCCGGAGCGTCCAGCGATCGCGCCTGACGCCTGCGCAGGCTGGAGTCGCCGAGGACCTCGGCCATCGCGAAAGCAGCGATCCGACGTGCACCGGCGGGCCCGGCGCCCGCGACACATGGGCGAGGGAGAAAACGTTCCGTCTGGAGCGTCACCCACCACAGGCGCGCGGGCGCGTAGTACACCCCGGGTTGTGCCTACTCCCGCAGGATCGAGAGGGCTCGGGATGGACACAGAGCGACGGCGTGGCGCGCCCGTGCGGCGTGCTGGTCGTCGAGGTGATCGGTCAACAGGGGGCCGCGTCTTGTCCGAAGACGGCCGGCTCGGTCAGGACGCGTTGGCCGGCGCCGACGCAGGGGTCGGTGTGGGTTGTGATCCGCATCATGTCCTGCTCACCAGGTGACGGGGAGTTCGTGGGCGCCGTAGACGACGGCGTCGTTCTTGAACGGAACGTCCTCGACCGGTACGGCGAGCCGCAGGTTGGGGATACGGCGGAACAGCGTGTCGAAGACGATCTGCAGTTCCATGCGGGCCAGGTTCTGGCCGAGGCACTGGTGCGGGCCGAAACCGAAAGCGAGGTGGTGGCGGGCTCCGCGCTCGATGTCGAGTTCGGCCGGGTCCTTGAATGCCATCGGGTCCCAGTTGGCCGACAGGCCGGAGACGACGACGCCCTCGCCGGCCCTGATGCGCGCACCGCCGATCTCCACGTCCTCGATGGCGATGCGGGTGGTGACCCCGTCGGCGATGGTGAAGTAGCGCAGCAGCTCCTCCACGGCCAAGGGCGTCCTGCCGGGGTCGGCCTTGATCAGGGCCAGTTGCTCCGGATGGGTGAGCAGCCCGACCACGCCGAGCGAGATCATGTTCGCGGTCGTCTCGTGTCCGGCGGTCAGCAGCAGAAAGGCGAGACTCACCAGGCCCGCGTGGTCGAGGTCGCCCTTCTGCCGCTGGCCGGCGATCTGCCGGCCGAACAGGTCGTCGCTGGGTTCGGACTCCTTGCGGGTGACCAGGTCGTCGATATAGGCGCGCAGCTCGCCGAAGGCCCGCTGGCGCTCTTCCATCGAGGCCCGGCTCACCATCCTGGTGGTGCGGCTCTGGAAGAAGTCGTGGTCGGTGTAGGGAACGCCGAGCAGTTCGCAGATCACCAGGGACGGCACCGGCAGGGACAGCGCCTGCACCAGGTCGACGGGGTGCTGGTCAGTGGTGAGCAGGTCGTCGATGAAGCGGTCGACGATGTCCTGGATGCGCGGGCGCAGCGCGGCCAGCCGCCTGACGGTGAACTCGCTGATCACCGGACGGCGGGTCGCGGAGTGTTCGGCGCCGTCCACGCCGAGCATCAGCGGCGGCTGGCTACGGAGCTGCTGCAGGGTCGCCGCGTCGAGGGTGTAGAGCGGGAAACCCTCCTTGCGCTTGTCGGAGGAGAAGCGGGGGTCGGCGAGGACGGTACGGGCCTCCTCATGCCCGGACACCCACCACGCCTCGCCGCCGCTCTTCAGGCGGATCCTGTTGATCGGCGCCTGCTCGCGCAGTTGCTCGTAGGCGGCTGGCGGGGCGAAGGGGCAGCTCCGCTCGACCGGCAACCGCAGGCCGGCGAGTTCGTCGGCGACACTCTTCGTCATGAAGGACCTTCCAATACTCGTAGGTGTGGTGGAGTTCGTGATGGCCTCGGGCGGGATCGACACCGGCCCCGCGCAGGCTGGGCCGTCGTCAGGCTCGGGCCGCTTCGAGGTCGCGGGCCGGCTCGTCGCCGGTGATGCGGCGGCTTCCCCGAGCGTCGTCCGGCCGGCACGGCGACGAGGTCACGGACGGCGACCTTCGTACCGGTGGTGATCGCCGGGCCGGCGCGAGCTGGGGATGCTCCGCACTGTCGCGTCGGTCGTGACCACGGCGCGGCGACTGCCGGGCTACTTCAGCGTGAGTGAGGTCTCGGATCCGATGCGGGTCAGCTTCCACGGGTTGCGGACGTAGTAGAGGCCGGTGATGCGGGCGTCCTCGACCCTGACCGCTATGACGCCGTCGATTTCGCCGTCCACGCGGAGGAGGAGTGCCGGGTTGCCGTTGACCACGGTGGCCTCACCGGTGAGGGCGACGCCGGCCTTGCCGAGGCCGTCGACGATCAAGCGGGCCACCTTGTCGGCGCCGATGATCGGCCGTGGAACGGCCTGCTTGATGCCGCCGCCGTCGCTGATCAGGACCACCTCGGGGGCGAGCACGTCAAGGAGGCCCTGCAGGTTCCTGGTGTCGAGGGCCCGCTGGAAGGCTTCCAGAGCCGTCCGGGCCTCGCCGGGAGAGACCGCCTCGCGCGGGCGGCGGGCATCGACGTGCCGGCGGGCGCGGTGCGCGATCTGGCGGACCGTGCCCGGGCTCTTGCCGACGGCGGCCGCGATCTCCTCGTAGCCGACGTCGAAGACCTCACGCAGCACGAACACGGCCCGCTCGGTCGGCGACAGCGTCTCCAGGACGAGCATCAGCGCCATCGACACACTTTCGGCCAGCTCGACGTCCTCGGCCACGTCCGGCGCGGTGAGCAGCGGCTCGGGCAGCCACGGGCCGACGTACGTCTCCTTGCGGCGCCTCATGGTACGCAGCCGGTCCAGCGACCGCCGGGTCGTGATCCGGACCAGGTAGGCACGCTGGTCGCGCACCTGCCCCAGGTCGATCCGCATCCATCGCAGCCAGGTTTCCTGCAGGACGTCCTCGGCGTCGGCGGCCGAGCCGAGCATCTCGTAGGCGACGGTGAACAGCAGATTGCGGTGGGCGACGAACGTCTCGGTGGCCGAGTCCATGCGGGCGCCTTGAGCAGGCGGCTCACCTGTGTCCGTCGTCGGCTCGCTGCGCTCGTTCATGACCGGCTCCTGCCTTGTCGCTCTCAACTCCTGCTCCACCCATAAGGCGCCGGTCATCACAGCTGTGTGACACCTATGACCAGTGACACACGTCACATGACCACACTGTCACGCAATCCGGGGCGCCGGCGCCTCATGGGCATCAGGACGCCGCGGCACGCCACTCCACGCGTGTTCGCCTTGCGACCGCCACCACAGAAAGAACGGAACGCCATCATGAGCAAGGTCTGGTTCGTCACCGGTTCATCTCGCGGCCTGGGCCGCAACTTCGTCGAGGCCGCCCTGTCACGCGGCGACAAGGTGGCCGCGACCGCGCGGACCACCGCCGGCCTCGGCGAACTGGTCTCCGCCTACGGCGAGGCGGTGCTCGCGCTGGAGCTGGACGTGACCGACAAGGCCGCCGTCTTCGAAACCGTGAAGCGAGCCAGGGAGCACTTCGGCCGTCTCGACGTCATCGTGAACAACGCCGGCTACGCCCAGGTCGGCGCCGTCGAGGAGCTGACCGGACAGGACCTGCGCGACCAGCTGGAGACCAACCTGTTCGGCGCGCTGTGGGTGATCCAGGCAGCGCTGCCCCACCTGCGCGAGCAGGGTGCGGGGCACATCATCCAGCTGTCCTCGGCGGCCGGGCTCATGGCGATGCCGCTGAGCGGCGCCTACAGCGCCTCCAAATGGGCGCTGGAAGCCCTGAACGAATCCCTCGCCCAGGAGGTGGCCGGCTTCGGCATCAAGGTGACCGTGATCGAGCCCGGCGGCTTCGCCACCCGGGACGGCAAGAACCCGGACCCGCTCGCCAACGGCCACCTGGCCGAACCCGACCCCATCTACGACGGCCTTCGCCGGCGCATCGCCTCGTTCGCGGGAAAGCAGCCCGCCGGCGACCCGGCCGCCGCGGCCCGGGCACTCCTCAAGATCGTCGACTCCGCCGAACCGCCCCTGCGCGTGCTGTTCGGGCAGGGCTTCTACCCCATGCTCCAGCAGGTCTACGCCGACCGGCTCAAGACCTGGGCCGACTGGCAGGACCTTTCGGCGGAGGCTCACGGCAGCCTCGACCAAGAAGATCGGTGACCCGATCCGAACCGACTCATCAAGAGCGAGCCAACCGACAGGAGCACCACATGAAGCACCGCATCGTCGTCCTCGGCGCCGGCTACGCCGGAGCCTACGTGGCCGGTAACCTGGCCCGCCGACTGTCGCCGAAAGACACCGAGATCACCGTGGTCAACGCCGTGCCGGACTTCGTCCAGCGCATGCGGCTGCACCAGCTCGCGGCCGGACGGGACATCGAGGCCCCGCAACTCTCCGAGGTCTTCGCCGGGACGGAGATACGGCTGCGCCTGGCCCGCGTCACCGCCGTCGACCCCGAGCGCCAGGTCGTCGCCATGGCCCCCGCCCACGGCGTCCCCGGCGGCGGAGGCGAGCTCGGCTACGACACGCTGGTCTACGCGCTCGGCAGCCGCGGCGGCGTCGAGAGTCTGCCCGGCGCGGCCGAGCACGCCTTCGACGTCGCCGCCCGGCCCTCGGCGCTGCGCCTGCGCGCCCGCCTGGACAGCCTGGACAGGCGGGGCAAGGGCGGCAACGTGGTGATCGTCGGCGACGGGCTGACCGGCATCGAGGCCGCCACCGAGATCGCCGAATCCCGGCCCGGCCTGTCGGTGGCACTCATCGCCCGGGGCGAGCTGGGCGCCCGGCTCTCCACCGGAGCCCGCGACCACCTGCGCCAGGCCTGCGACCGGCTGGGCGTCACCGTCCTGGAACACACCAGCGTCGAAGCCGTCGAAGCCACGCGGGTGCTGTGTGCCGACGGCACCGCCCTGGCATCCGACGCGACCGTGTGGACGGCCGGCTTCGCGATCAGCCCCATCGCCGCCGCCGGCGGGCTGGAGGTCACCGGGCAAGGGCGGATCGTCGTCGACCGCACCATGCGGTCGGTCTCGCACCCGAACGTCTACGCCGTCGGTGACAGCGTCCACGCCATCGGCGACAACGGCCGGCCGCTGCCGATGTCCTGCGCGTCGGCCGGCTACACCGGCCGGCAGGCCATCGAGGCGATCGTCGGACGCCTGACCGGACGCACGATCGTGAACACCAAGCTGATCTACACCTACAACCACATCAGCCTCGGGCGGCGGGACGGGATCCTGCAGCTGATCGACGACGAAGGGCGAGCGAAGCCGAAGTACCAGGGAGGCCGGCAGCCCTCACGGGTCAAGGCAGGCATCCTCAAGATGTCGCTGTGGGCCACCTCGCACCCCACCTACGGCCTGCCCAAGCGCAGACACCGCCTGTCCGCCGCGCCGGACATGACAGCCGCGAAGACGCTCGCGTAGCCGCCTCATGGGGCGTGGTCCGCACGGACGGCACCGCCACGGATCGCTTCGGCACCAGCCGGTTCGAGGCCGGGCCGGTGCCGGCCGGCCCCACCACCGGCAGCGGATCAGGAGGCAGGAAGGCCACAGCATCAGGGAGCAGACCACCGCCTCACAGGCCCCGTCAGGAACCGGAACGTGGACTGCGGTCCCGGGGACCACACGGATCCGACGGGCCAGCATCAGGCTCGTCCGAACGGCTACGGCTCGCAGGAATGGGTCCTGCTCGGGTTCCTCGACCTCTGACGACAGCGGAGGAGCTCCACCCCGTCCCAGCCGATCGAGGGGAGGGGCCGACATCGAACTCGCGCCCGTCTCCCACCGGTTCAAGCGCGGCCACCGCATCCGGGTACGGGTCGCGAGCGTGATGCGCGTAGCCGACCAGCAGGTCCACCACGACACCAGCCGACGTCGGCCGTGGTGCTGCCGGTCACCTGACGCGGAGCACCGCCCCGATCTCACCGCTCTGGCCGGATGAGGCCGGAGGTGACGATGTCGATGAGCCGGTTGAGGATCTTCGGGTACAGATCCGGGCTGGCCAGCCGGTCCCGGTGCAGCGGCATCATGAGGACGGCCTGCAGCACGCCGACGATCACCTCCGGGTCGTCGGCGGCGAGGTCGTCGCTGTGTTCGGCCAGGTAGGCCGCCAGCGCGGTGACCGGGTTGTCCGGGGCGGAGGTCACCCGCTCGGGCTCCAGCTTCCTGACCACCGCCTCCATCTCTTCGGGGTGGGTCATCAGCCTGCCGTAGAGGGGGTTGCCCTCGAGCTCGGCCAGCGTGGCGTGCAGGAAGGCGCGCAGTCCGGCGCGGGTGTCAGGCTCCTTGCACAACGCCCCGTCGATCACTCGGCTCTTGACCTCGGCCATCTGGGCGAGCATCAGCTCCAGATACAGCGCCTCCTTGGAGTCGAAGAACGCATAGAAGGTGCTCTTGGCGATCCCCGTCCCGGCGACCAGGTCCTCCAGTGAGGTCTTACGCAGCCCCTGCGTGGTGAACAACCGCAGGCCGTTGTCCAGGAGCAGCCGCGTGATGCGCGTCTTTTCCGCTGCCGAGAAGGCGGGAGGCATGAGGTGCACCTTCCGATGGTCGAAACATACCGATCAAATGTTTTCACGTTGCGTGGTGAGACCGCGCCAGCTCCAGGACGTGCTGCTCCTGAGCCGGGTTGAGGGGACAGGGTGTCAGGGCGAGGAGCGGGATCGTCTTCGCGCTGCGGCGATGCCCAGGTGTCGGCCAGGGTCTCGCGCAGGGGCCGGAGGGTGAGCCCGGCCGGCCCGGCGAGGTTGAACGCTCCGCCGGTGCCGTCCTGGTTGCCGGGATCGCCCGCCACGAGCGGCGCGTTCTCGCCGGCCCCGGCAGGCCAGGGCCAGGCATAGACGGCGCGGCTGGAGACGTAGCCGTAATGCCCGGCCCGGCCGGCCAGCAGCCGGGCCTGTCACCAACCACGCGCGGCGCCCACGCCCAGGTGTCGATCACCGCATCCCAGGAGCGATCGCCCAGCGCCCGCCGTACCGCGCCTGGGTCGGTGCGATCGGCGATCAGCGCTTCCACCCCGGGTGCGGGTGGGCGCGACAGCCCCCGATTGAGCGTGGTGACGGTGTCGCCGCGCCGCAGCGCGACCTCCACCACGGCGCGCCCGACGTGGTGGGTTCCGCCCATGACGAGTACGCGCATTCCGGTGTCCTGTCAGCCCGCCAGCTGGAACTTGCGCTCGACCATCCGGCGCACCGGCCCCCACGACGACAGCCGAAGCGGAAGCTGGGTCAGCTCCAGCAGCAGCGGGTTGCGCGGGGCGTAGACACCTTTCACCCGGCGGCCGAGCTTCTGCTTCTTCTCCGCCTCCGGCCGCAGCTCGGCCTCCCACTCCGCCAGCGCGGCCAGGACGTCGTCGCCGTGCCGCTCCAGCGCGGCGCCGAGGCGGTCGGCTCCGCCGACGGCCAGCGAGGAGCCGTAGCCGGCGAACAGCGTCACGCACCACGCCGCGTCGCCGAGCAGCACGACCCTGCCCTTGCTCCACCGGTCGACCACCATCTGGCTGATGCTGTCGAAGTAGACCGAATCGGCGGTCTTCAAGCCCTCCAGGGCCTGGGGAACCAGCCAGCCCATGTCACCATAGATCTCGCGCAGCTCCTCCAGCGACGCCTGCGCCCGGCCGCCCTCGGTGCGGTAGCCGAAGAAGGCGGCCGTGCGGCCATCGCCAACACTCATCATCGCGAACGTGCGACCGCCCGAGCTGATCGAGCCGGTCGTTTCCGGGAGCAGGCCCTGCGGCCTTTCCTTCATCATGTAGACCGCGACCCGGTGGCCCAGGTCGAGGCGGTAGTCCTCTTCCGGGCCGAACACCAGTGCCCGCGTCGCCGAGTGCAGCCCGTCGGCGCCGATGAGCAGGTCGGCGCGCTCGGTGGTGCCGTCGCTGAGGGTGACGCGCACCGTGTCCGCGTCCTGCTCGACGGCGGTGATCGTGGTGCCGAACCGGATCGTGGCGTGCTCCTCGACGGCCTCGTACAGCACTGCCTCGATGTCGCCGCGCAGGATGTTGAACGACTTCTTGCCCATGGTGGCCGCGATCGTCTCACCGCTGAGCGCGAAGCGGCGCTCGCCGCTGGGCTTGCGGTAGACCAGCTCGCGCGTCACGAACGCGCGCCGCTTCAGCTCGGGCAGGACGCCCATCCGCTCGGCCCCTTCGTAGCCGATGCCGCCGAAGGTCACCCCGTAGCCGCCACCGCGCCGCGCCGGGGCCCGCTCGACCACCAACGTCTCCCAGCCCGCCTGGTGCAGCCGAAGCGCCGCGGCCAGTCCGGCGATCCCCGCTCCGATGATGATGACACGCATGTGCGTGCTCTCCCTTCCGAAAGGTCTATGTCCATGAAAACAGATTGGTGATTTGTTTTCAACTGGGTCGCACCAAGGCAGACGCAGCTGTCGCTGTCGGTCTGGTCCGGCTGGGCCAGCGCGGCGGCCGGTCTGCGGCTGGTACGGGTTCAGCGCCAGGTGGGCAAGCAGTCCCCGCGCTTGCAGCTCGGCCGCGAAGCCGCCACGTGGGTGGCTGCGGTGCCGTACTGGGCCGGGTCGCAGCTCCTGGATGCTGTCGGGCCGCAGCGTGTCGCGGTGGCGGTGAAACCACCACCGCCTCGGGGTCACGCAGTTCAGGAGACGGGTCAGGTGGCCCGTGAGGATGTCGTTGTAGCGGTCGGGGTGGCCGAGCAGCCTCGCCTGGATGAGGTCGCCGGCGCCGGGCATGAGCGGCACGGATGGTCGCTGGACGGCTGCGGGAAGCCGGAGGGAGGCGGCTGGCCGAAGGCGCGGCGGCCAGGGCGACCAGGAACTCGCACGCTCGCCCCATCCACTGCCCTGTCCGGGTGGGTGCCTTACGCAGCTCGACGCGGCCGGCACGGTTCAGACTGCGGCGCGGCACAGCCGCGTCCAGCCGGTTGTCCAGGTCGAGCGGCAGCGGCTGCCCGTCCTTACGCAGCACCATCATGGGCGGCACCCGCCACCGGTCCCGCCAGGCGTGCAAGGTCTTCTCCCACACCGGCAGCGGTTCCTGCGGCGAAGATCCATCGGGCAGGAGAGAGCACGGTACGGCCGTGCCGGATCCGAGGCAGGTGCGGCAGTAGGTTCGCCGCGCCGAAATCGGCTGGATCCCGTCTGCGGCCTTGACTTCCGATCCTCGATGGGCCGTCGCCTTCGCACGTGGAGACCTCACCGATGAGGAATGGTCCTTGATCGGGTCCCGCCCGACTCCTCCGGCCAGCGAAACGCGATCCCGGACCTGCGGCAGGGCCGCGTCCGCGCGCCTATGTTTGACTGGGCGAATGGATCAGAGTCGGTACTTGCACCTACTGGAGTTGGACTACGCGCGCATGCGCGAGGCCGCCACCCGTGACCTCACCGCATCGGTGCCCCACTGTCCAGGGTGGACCACCGCCAACCTGCTCACGCATGTCGGCGATACCTTCCTCCACAAGGTGGAGACGATGCGCCGCGGCACCTGGCCGAAGCCCTGGCCGCCGGAGCCTGATCCGAGCGGCCCCGGAGCGTATCTGGACCGAGCCATGGCCGAGCTGCGTGGCGAGTTCACCTCCCGGGAGCCGGAGGAGCAGGCGCTCACCTGGTACGACCCCGACCAGACCGTTGGGTTCTGGGTCCGCAGGATGGCGCTGGAGGCGGTGGTGCACCGGGTGGACGCCGAGCTCGCGGCCGGCGAGCCGATCACGCCGATCCCCACCGACCTGGCCGTGGACGGCATCGACGAGATCCTTGTCACCTTCCTCGCCTTCGCCTCCCGCCAGTGGCCGGAGGACTTCGGTGACGAACTCGCCGGCGCGGACGGACGCGCGGTGTCGATCGCCGCGGGGCCGGATCGCTGGCTCGTCCGCCTGGCCGCCTCGGGCGTCGAGGTCTCCAGGGACGATCGCCCGGGAGCGGCGTCGATCTCGGGTACGTCCCAGGACGTGCTGCTGTGGATGTGGGGGCGCGGGGACGGGGCGGCGCTCACCTTCGACGGCGACCCCGAGCTGGTGAAACGACTGCGTGGCCTGCTGAAGGAGGCCACGCAGTAGGTCAGCCGCCCGTTCGGATTGATCCGATTGATGCAGCGTTCCGCCGTGATCAGGAAAGCGCGCTGACGGTCAGGCGCAGGTGTAGCCGGACGGCAGGGCGGTGTCGCCGCTGGGCCTGCTCGCCTGGAAGCCGAAGCTCGTGGTACTGGCTCCTGGCGCGAGCGTGCCGTTGTGGCTGACACTTCTGGCCGTGACGGTCTGGCCGCTGGTGGTGATGGTGGCGTTCCACGAGCCGGTCAGGGTGTGCCCGGCCGGCAGGGTGAAGGTGACGGTCCAGCTGGTGATCGTCGAGGTGCTGGTGTTGGTGATGGTCAGCGGCTGGATCACGTACCCGTTCCCCCACTGGGACTGCACGGTCGGGGTGGCCGAGCAGGCGCCGGTCGTACCTGCCTGAGTGGTGATCTGGACGGTGTCGGAGACCGGTGAGACGTTGCCGGCGGCATCGCGCGCCCGGACCTGGTAGCGGTAGGTGGTGTTCGCGGTCAGGCCCGTGTCGGTGAACGAGGTCGTGGCCGAGGTGCCGGCCTGGGTGAACGTGCCGCCTGTCGCACCGGGAGCGCGCAGGATCTCATAGCCGGTCACACCGGTGTCGTCCGTGGAGGCCGTCCAGGTCAGGCTGGTGCCGGTCGCGGTGGTGCCCGAGGCGGCGAGCCCGGCCGGGGCGGTCGGCGCCGTGGTGTCGCCTCCGGTGGCGGCCGTGGTGAAGGTGACGGGCGCGGAGTCGCCCGACAGGTTGCCCGCGCCGTCACGCGCCCGTACGTACACCTGGTATTGGGTGTCGGCACTCAGCCCGGTGAGGTTGATCGAGGTGGTGGCGGACTGGCCGAGCTGCGGGTCCGTGGTGCCCTGCTCCCGGTAGACGGTGTAGCCGGCCAGGCCGGAGCCGCCCTGGTCGGTGGACGCGGTCCAGGTCAGCGTGGCACTGGTGGCGGTCACGTCGGACGCGACCGGGGTGCCTGGCGTGGTCGGCGGCGTGGTGTCGGTCTGGCTGGTGGTCAAGCCGAAGAACTCGATGGCGTAGCGGGCCATGCCGCTCTGCGGAAGAACGTGCCCGGCGCCCTGGATGCTGTACGCCTCCACCTGCACGGTGCCGGACGGATCGGCGTACCGGCTGCGGCTCCAGTTCGCCTGCGGGGTGTCGGTGCTGGTCGGGGTCTGGCTCAGCCCGAACACATTGGTCCACTGCTCGATCGACTCCCGCAGCAGCGAGTAGGGCACGAGGGTGTCGCTGGTGCCGTGCCACAGCTGCATGCGCGGGCGCGGGCCGGAGAATCCCGGGTACGCCTGGCGGACGGCGTCGCCCCACTGCTGGGGTGTCCGGTCCATGCTCCCGCCGGTGCACCTGCTGCTCCCGGGCGGGTAGTCGGAGGCGCCGGCGAAGCAGTTGAAGGGCACGCCCATGAAGGAGGCCCCTGCCTTGAACACGTCCGGGTAGACGGCGAGCATGTGCTGGGTCATCATGCCGCCGGACGAGCTCCCGGTGGCGTAGACCCGGTTCGGGTCTCCCTGGTAGGTCCGCTCGACGTAGTCGATCATTGAGATGATCGAGACCGGATCGCTGCCGCCGTTGCGCTGCTTGGCCGCGTCCGACCAGGTGTCGAAGCAGTTGCCGAACCCTGCCGACTGGGTGGCGGTGGGGTAGATGACGACGAAGCCGTATCGATCCGCCAGCGAGGCGAACTCACTGCCCTGGTAGAAGCCGGGACCGGAGCCACCGCAGCCATGCATCGCGACCACGATCGCCGGCGAGGCCGGACGCGGTTCCGGCACATAGACGTGCATCCGCATGTTGCCCGGGTTGTTGCCGAAGCCGGTCACCTCCACCAGGGTGGCGGCGACGGCCGGCGATCCGAGTGCCACGGTCAGGACGGCAAAGAGCGCCGCGGCGCAGACACCAGCCAGCACGGTGGTCAATCGTCTCATTTTCGCTCCTCCTCTCCATCTCCGCGGCGCGCCGCGGATCGGTCCGCCGCGTATCAACCTCGGTCGCTGGAAAATAGAGCGGCCACGATCCACCGTCAATGCGCGCGTGCCGCGCATACCCGCCGGTTCACCTGGCAGGGAGCCGTTTCCCCTGGTTATCAAGCAACTTGTTATCAAGTTCCTTGATAAAGGGGCGGGAAACTTACATCGGGGCCCGTTCCGACGGGGCGCGATATCGTCTTCTGGTGACCGATCCGGGTGTCCCCGAGGCCGCTGCGCCGGACGCACCGCCGCCCCGTGTGAGCTACCTGGTGTTCCGGCTGGAACGCCGCATCCGCGCCTGCCTGGATGAAGCGCTCGCCCGGCACGGCTTGACGACCACCGAATACATGGCGCTCAGCGAGCTGCGCCTGCGCGACGCCCCATCCTCGGCCGACCTGGCCCGCATCGCCTTCGTCACCCCGCAGGCGATGAACCTGGTCATCCGCGATCTCGAACAACGCGGCCTGATCCGCCGCGACCCGCATCCCCGTGGGGGCCGCGCCCTGCGCACCCGCCTCACCCCGAAAGGTCTGAGGACTCTCCGTCGATGCGACCGCTCCCTCGACAGCATCGAAGCCGTCATGCTCGCCGAGATCGACGACCTGGACCGCACGACACTCGCGCAAACGCTCACGCTGTGCGCCCGAGCCCTCCACCCGGACACACGGACCTTGACCCCCGTCCTTCCCTCGCAGAAGTCACGGCCGAAGCCCCGGCCATAGTGTGGTCCGTGGCCGGCCACGGACCACAAACCGCAGTCGGCGCCGGGCTCGACCAGCCACAGAAGCGATCGAACCGGGACTCCTACACCGGCTCCTCACGACTGCCGTGATCAGCAAGACTGTCACCCTGGACCATCACCGGCGCCTCTTCCAGAGGTGGATCACCGACCCGGCTGTCCACCCGCACGAGGCTCTGCTGGGTATCCTCGCCCTGTTGCATGGCGCCTCCAGCAGCGAGGTTCGCGACTTGCGCCTGGAGACAGCGATCCTGCCGCCCGCGCCATCCGTCTCGGGCAACGCCCCCATCCTGTGCCCCTGGATCCAGTCAACTGGAGCACCATGCAGTGGTTGCTGGCGCTCCGCGGGACCCAGCGCACCAGCAACCCGCATCTGATGGTCGCCAAGGGCACCGAAGCGGCCCGGAGCCCGGCCTCCGCCGCCTATGTCAGCCATGTCCTGGACCCGGCCGGAAGCTCACCGTGGACGCTCCGCTCCACTCGTCTGATGTACCTGGTCCAGACCATGGACGCGAAATTCGTCGCCGCAGCCTTCGGGATGCATCCCGAAGCTGTCATGATCTATCTCGCCGATCATGTCGATCCCGATCGCCTGCCCGCACCAAGCTCGGCTGACCGGCCCGGTTGGGGCGTGTCCTTGCTGCGACCCAGATGATCACGATGTGGTCTCCGGACGCGGTCCGGACACGCAGCGCGGGGGCGTCCCGCGGGATACCACTCCTTCGAGAGGCGGCCATGCAGTCACCGACCTACCTGCACGACCTTCTGGTCTCGACCATCTTCACCGAGGGGCTCGATGCCGAGATGAGCCTGTGGGCGCTGGGATTCAGCGCCATGTGGATCAAGGGCGCGGACCTCGACGCCCTCGCCGGAACCTTCCACCTGGACCTCGCCACCCGGACCCCGTGCTACCTGAGCGAGATCCTCGACCACGCCATCGACGACGAATCCCGCTGGGTCGCCGAGGTCAACGGCTGGATCGGCATCGTGCCGGCGCACGGCCACGGCGAGTTCCTGCGCTCCGTCACCGAAGGTGGCCGTCAGGCCCTCGGCCTCCACATGGACATCAACTACAACGCCTACTTCGATTACGCCCGCGACGGGCGCACGGTCGTCTCCTTCGACCCGCTCTCACCCGAGAGCCGGATGCGGTCCGGCGACGACCCGCACGCACTCGATCACCTGATGAACGGACTGCGCTTCCAGATCAGCGACGACGACGTCCTCGACAATCCCGTGGAGGATCCAGAGAGCATCAGCTCGGCCTTGGCGCTGATCGGACGCTTCACGGAAACCGACATCGCCACCGACTGGTTCCTGGCACAGCACTCACGCATCAGACCCACCTGCTGACGGCTCGCGCCCCGGGCAGGAGCGCACCGTTGGCTGGCCGTCCTGGGACACGTCCATCGTGACCTGCTGGAGGTGGGAGAACAGCTGACCGCCTTATCCGCAGACTTCCTTGCAGGGCTGAACCCGTGCAGTTTCGGCCTCACCTGACACACGTTCGGGCGAACATGTGCGCTTTCGAAAACGACTCATTTGAGGCAATCGCGACGCTGCTGGTCTCCTCTCTTTCGGTGAGAACCTGGAACAGCAGTTCGGCTCCGTGCCGATCAAGCTCCATGTAGCCGAGCTCATCGATGTATGCGGATATCCGCATACATCGACCTATGCCGACATCGCGGCTATGCCGAGAAGCGTGGTCGCGGATTTTCGCCTGTATGACGAAGATGGGGTCTTCTTGAAGTTGGCGCGGTAGGGCTCGGCATAGTCGCGGACTGAGCGCGGTCTCGATGTAAGAGCGCGTGCACCCCAGCGAGAACAGCGCCACATCTGCTCGATATGGGGCTCCGTTGGGCTGCCCTGATGGGACCGGCGGAACTGTCGTTCGTGATCGCTAAGGTTGCCACCTGCGACTGGACGGAGGAGACCGTAGTGGCTGAGTTGATCCGCAGCGTCTACGACGAGGCGCCTATCTCGTACGGGAGATTTGGCCTGTACGACGTACCCGGTCATGGCCGAGATGTCATGCAAGAGACCGAGCATGGTGCGCTGCTTGCCGAGCCCGAGGGCATTTCACTGGGTGCTCTCGAGTTGGTAAGCCCGGCCAGCGCGCGGCTGGCCGCTGTCCAATTGGAGGCATGGGACGCCGAGCCCGAGGATGAACCCGGCCAGCCATGGGCAGAGGCGGGACGGGTTCTGTATTGGAGCCCGGGCGGCATCGTGGCCGTCAGCGGCATGGGATACAGCCCCACGGGACAAAAGCTTCTTCTGGGACCGCCTTGTTTCGCCTACTGGCTGAGCGCCTACACCGGTTCGGTGCACAGCGAGCCGGCCTCCTGGGATCCCGGCGACACCGTAGCCGTCGAGGAACGCTGGCTGCTGCGGTTCTGGCCGGTGGCCGACGTCGCCGGACCCGCTCTGCGCGGGGAAGACGACAGCGGGTACATGGCCAGGATGCGCGAGATTCTCGCACTCGAATCCGGCACGGCACCTCCACGGCCGCAGGCCTGGGCAGCGCTGCGCCCGCACCCGCAGCCCGACACCGCCACCGTGGTGATGCGCTTCAACCCACCGGGGCCCGAGCGTGCGACGGTACGCCACCTGGCGAAAGCCGACAGCTCTTCGGAGACGGCCGGGGGACGTATGACGGTCTCGTCCGTCGATGTGGACGATGACGCGCAACTGGTCCACGAGGTGCTGGGCGACCTGCTGTACGACGTGCTGGGCAACCTGCCGCAGAACGTGTGGTCCTGGTCGCGATCGATGCTGGAGGACTACGCGGCGCAGTTGCGCGTGGACCGGCGCATAGGCCGGGAGCTGAACCCGGATGGTTCGCCCACGCTGGTGTTGAAGGCATCCAGTGTGCGCACACCGTTCTTCGGGGCCGAGCCGGGCTTCAGCGGGCGCGCATGGGTATGGGGATCCGAGGAGAACGGCCACGCCGACGTGTTGTCGGTCGACAGGGAAGTGATCGCCCGCGACCGCATCCGCCAGAACACACTGTTCACGGGGATCGTCACCATCTTGCGCAAGGAGAACGACTTCGTGGAGGTCCGTGCGGCGACGCAGGCGGAGGCCGCACGGGTGATCGACGTAGAGAGGTTGCGCGGCTGACGTCCCAGGTGCCGCCATAGGTTGGCCCTGATTACCTACCCGGACACGGCCGCCAATGCGCTGCCCGATGTCCGGGTGTGCGCCCCCAGACAAACCCGCTCCACGCTCACCACCCAAGTGCGGGGTGCCGTGCGAGGCCTTCTGCCGGGGGCTCGCCCCGAAGTGTGGACACCGGTCGTTATGCGGCGAGCAGCACCCTATCTACGGTTCGCTGCTCGTAGTCATTCGGGCTGAGGTAGCCGAGGGCGGAATGTCTCCTTCGGGTGTTGTAGCGGGTGATCCACTTGAATACGGCCAGGCGGGCCTCACGCGCAGAGGACCAGCGCTTGGCGCCCTGCAGCGTCTCGCGTTTCGAGGTCCGGCACAGCCGCTTGACGCCGAAGGCGCTCCGATGGTCGTCGACGAACTCGAAGCGGCTCACCAGTTCGTCTCGCCGGTGAAATATTTTGCCGCCCGGCGCAGGATGTCGCGCTCCAGCTCCAGCTCCCGAATCCGGGCTTTGAGCTGCTTATTCTCCTTTTCCAGCACGTCGTCGGACGATAGCGGGCAAGCCGTCGGCCGCTTCGCCGGGGCCGCCTTGGCCCCGGCCGTGCCGTTCGCGCGTGCCTCCTTCACCCACAGGCGCAGCGTCTCGCGGTTGATGCCCAAGTCCCGGGCCACCGACGCGTACGTCCGCGCCGGATCAGACAGGTACAACGCGACGGCGTCCGCCTTGAACTCCGGCGGATACGACTTCATCGCCACGTGGAACTCCTTATCTCCGGATCTCCATCATCCGGTACTCAAGGTGTCCACACTTCAGGGTGAAGGCCCACCGCATCTTCGCCCCGATTCAACGACTACGACAGGATGGCCGAGGGGTACACGACCGAGAACGAGACCAGCCTCACAAATGCGTACTACGAGCGTCCCGCGATGCTGGAGCTTGCCGGGAACGTAACCGGAAGGCGCATCCTCGACGCCTGGCGGGGAACCACGGCGGGAACTGGAAGAGGATCGCGCCGAGCTTGCGCGCCTGGTGCAGCGGCCGCAGCGCGGACAGGAACCGCTGCCAGACCTCCTCCTCGATCTCGGTCCCGACGTCGCGCAGGTAGACCTTGCTCTTGGCAGTGCGCAGGCGGGCGCGCAGGTCTTTGTCGAGCGATCGCACGCGGGTCGGATGCTGGGTGAGCAGCGAGAAGGCCTTGATGTTGAAGGTGAAGTCGTCGGGCGTGCGGTCGCGCCACAGTTCGGCGGTTCGCAGCGCGGGCGGGTGGTAGTAGGTGGCGTCGACCTCGACCAGCGGGAAGTTCGCCGCGTAGTGGTCGAGGCGCTCTTCTGGCGTGGTGGCCGTCGGTGGATACCAGCCAGACTCCAGCAACGACCGATCCGTTCACGACGCCGTTCCCACCAGAACCCTGCCCGTGGCGGTGTGCACTGCCCCGATGAGGCCCTGTCAGACGCCTTGGCGTATGTACAGGTCGCGCAGCAGGCCGATCTCGCCGCCGTGATGCGAGACCTCGACCAGGGCGTGCAGCGCGAGCTTCAGGTAGGTCTCATCGGCCCAACCGCCTGGACCCATGCCGATCGGAGCCAGCAGACGCTGGTCGCCGAGGGCGGCGATGCGGGAGGTGAAGTGCTCCCAGTCCTCGGCGAGCGCCTCGATGCCCTCTTTCGCGGTGCCCGGCCACTCGTCGCGCTCGCCGAACTCGGGGGCGTCGTCGAAGAGGTGGATCACGTAGCCGCGCAGGCAGAGGTTGCCGATGTGCCAGACGCGCCAGGCGATCGTGGTGACGGGGTCCGGCGCATCCGGGCTCGACTCCGGAAAGACCGCGTCGACGCGGAAGACGCCGTCGTCGCCGGGGCGCAGGCCGACGCAGTCGCTGACCGGCTCCCAGTGGTACTCGGCGTCGGTCAGGCCCTCAAGGCGCCTGAACAGCATGGATCGCGCGCGTTCGAAGCTGGCGAGGATGTCCCGGGTGGCGGGATCGGTCATGTCCACCTGTTGCACCCTATAGTCCGGATCATGGAGCGCTATGCCGGGGATGTCGCATCGGTGATGTCGGAGATATTCGGCCCACGCCTCGTGGGCGTGTATCTGCACGGTTCTGCGGTGCTCGGGGGCTTCAACCCGCAACGCAGTGACGTCGACCTCCCCGTCGTCTGCCAGGACCCGATGACGGCAGAGCAGCGCTCGGCCGTCGCCGAGCGGCTGAGCGCCGACCGGCTGCCCTTGGCCCACCGGAACCCCCGCACCGGCGGCACTTGCTCGAACCGGGTACTCCAGCCATGGCCTGACCGGGTCCGCAGTCGTCGCTCGCCATCGGAGAACTCCAGGTCAAAGGCGCTGAGCGTGGGATCGCCGTACGCACGTGCCGGTTCCCCCGCCGTCTCTCCTGGAACGCGAGCCCAGCAGTCACTCAGCCTTCGGTGAGACACCGTAGTCGTGATCAACCTTCGATGAGAATGCTCAGTCTTCGCTGCGACAGGACATGAAACGACAAGATCCCGCCTGATCTCGATGATCAGACGGGATCCCGTCAACTTCAGTCCAGCCGTTTCAAGAACGGCCCCGGCCGGCCCGTGGGGAATCTGCTGTCTCCCGCGCTCGTCAGCAACGGACCCAGCCGCCGCTACAGGTGACCGAGCAGTTGCCCGACTGGCAGCAGCGCTGCTTGTAGCACTGCTGGGGAGAGTCCCGGTACTGCCAGAAGCAGTAGCTGGGACAGCCGGCTGCCGCCTTGATCTGGGGGACGAGCCGCGCCACCACGCGATCGCAGAGTTCGTTGAACGCGCGCATGAGCCCTCACTTTCGGCAGACGTACCCTTTCCGGCACAGCCTGCTCCGGGGCTCTCAACGATTTCTCAGTGACTTCTCAATGCCGCTCCGCGCGGCGCCCAGGCCCACGCGGTCCGGTAGCGGAGCAGGAAGCCGAGCATCACCAGGCCCAGCAGCCCGCCGCCCCCGTCGGTGAGGACGGAGGCGAAGACGCCCAGCCCCCGCAGGCCCGCCGCTTCGCGGTCGAAGGTGAGGAAGCCGATGCCCTGGGCGAGATCCAAGACCAGCACGAAGTAGAAGACCCACGCCTTGTTCCACAGGGCGAGGATGCCGACGGTGTTGGCGATCAGGAAGATCACCCCGGAGACGTGGAATCCGGTCAGGCCGCCGGCGAGTTCGTCGATGGTCCGGCCGGGGAAGGCCCAGGCGATGGCCTCGGGCGTGACGTATCCGAGCACGATGGCGGTGCCGATGGTGGTCAGGACCGAGCCCACCGCGACGATCAGTTGCAGTGGCCTGGTCCAGGCGGTGGGTTCGCGGGTGAGGCGTGACGTCTGTACGGACATGGCGGAGCTCCTCTCGGGAGGGGGTTGATGGAACGCCCTCGCTGGAACTCGCCGGTAGCCTTGAGGTGAGTATCTGAGGCAACGGTTCGCGCGCATGCGAGGGCCGGCTCGGGTCGGGCCCCGGCAGGCGTGTTGGCGCACGCGGCCGGGGCCTTCTTCAGCTCATCGCGGGCCCCTCCTTCCGCGACCGGATCAGGAGGTCGGGATCGACGCGTACGGCGTCGGCGTCCCAGGCCAGCGCGCCCGTGGCGATGTCGTCGGCCAGCCGGCGCACCCAGGCCAGCTCGGCGCGGCGCAACTCCAGCAGGTATTCCAGCTCCAGCAGCAGCAGCCGGTGCAGGTGGCGTTCCAGCCCCGTCCGCTGCGCCTCCATCTCGGCGATCTGCCCCTCCAGCAGCACCGTACGGGTGCGCAGCGCGGCGCCCGCCACCTCGGCGGGAAGCCGGGCGAGCAGCCCGACCGCGGCCGTGAACGCCGGGTGCTCGGGCAGCGGCACCGAGACCAGCTCGCCGAGCCGGTCTTGAAGGCTCTCGAACCCCTCCGGCGTGATCCGGTAGGCGGTGCGCTCGGGCCGGTTCCCGGCCCGAGCGGTCTCCGCCTTCTCGATCATCCCGGCCCGTTCCAGCCGCTCGACCGCGCGGTACAGGCTGCGCGGCGACCCGGCCGCGTAGTCCTTGCGCCGCTGCCGGATGAGCGTCTGCATCTCGTACGGATGCCGCTCCTTCTCGGACAGCAGCGCCAGAACGGTCAGCCCGACCAGATCGACCGATGCCATGCTCCCACCCTTGCCACGCGCATTAGTGTCACCCGCACTATACGTGATCCGCCTCGATGGCGTAGGCCGTCGATGAGCAGGGTGAGCAGGCGCTGGGTGTAGCCGTCATCGTCCGGCGCGACGATGACGGCCACGGCTCGCAGCACGTCGTACGGGGCCACGTCCGAGCGGATGCCGCCGGACGCGGCGGCGGCGTCCAGCAGTTCCGCCACGACGGGCACGAAGCGCTGCTGGAAGTACTCGGGTAGCCCTTCGTAGGCGGGGTCGCCGGAGTGCAGGGCGGTCTTGAGTCCTCGTTTGGCCGCGAGGAACCGGGCGAAGTGCCGCAGCCAGCGAGACAGGGCCTCGACCGGCTCCTCCTGGGCCGAGAAGGCGCGGGCGGCCTCGGCGCAGGCGTCGTGCGGGTGCCGAATATTCATCCGTGCAGGTCATGGTATGGCGGGCGACGCGTCTGTTCGGGTGAGCGTCTCGAGCGGTGCGGCCGATAGCGGCATGATGATCAGTCGTGTTGCTGCGCTTGGCCTATCTCATGGTGACGACCGTCTTCTCCTTCCTGCGGCTGCTGTCCATCGGCGATCGCGCCAAGGACATCGAAATCTTGGTGCTCCGGCATCAGCTGACGGTGCTGCGACGGAAGGTGAATAAGCCCGCCTTCACTCGGGAGGATCGGTTCCTCCTCGCGGGGCTGTTCACGTGTCTGCCGATGGGCGCGCGGCGGTACCGTCATGTTGCTGGTCCGCCCTGACACGATCCTGCGTTGGCGTCGTGATCTGCTGCGGCGTCGGCACGCCGCAGCCAGCGCTCATCGGCGGCCAGGGCGCCCGCGCACCGTCCGACCCATCCGCGTGCTGGTGCTGCGGCCGGCCCGGGAGAACTCCTCGTGGGGCTACCGGCGTATCCACGGAGAACTGGCCGCACTCGGCATCAAGGTCGCCGCCTCCACGGTCTGGGAGATCCTCAAAGCCCACGGCATCGACCCCTCTCCAGAACGGGAGCGACACGTGGCTTGACCTGGCCGGATGATTAATCGGCACCCGCAGGTTCGAGGCCGCCGGTCGCGACCAGCCCGTCGCCGCGCGCCGCGGCCCACGCCTTGCAGTCGGGCAGGAAGCCGGGATCGGCCAGCATCGCCTGGTAGGACTCCTCGTCCCCGCCGACCAACAGCAGGTACTTCATCCGGTCAGCCTAGAACGCCGGCCGCCTGCTCGCGGGCGAGGATGAGCGTCATCGCCTCGACGGCCACCTTCGACGCCACGCCCGTCAGCGGAAGTCGGTGATGCGCAGCACCGCCAGCATGTCCTTGGCGCGGGAGCCGTCCGTCGAGAAGGACGCCTCCGCACCGACCCAGCCGCGGAACGCCCCCGAGTCGTCGACGATCTGCATGAGTGGCTTGACGTGCGAGTTGCCGGTGTAGCAGAACTCGCCCCGCTCCATCGCCAGGCAGGTGCACCAGTGCCACAGAGTGTCGCGGCGGTCGGTCTTGGAGATCATCGTCAGGTAGTACTGGATGGAGCTGATGTTGGCGCGCGTCCCGCCGCCGTACTTCGGGCAGCCGCCTTCCTTCTGGCATGCGCTGTTCGATGAGGGCTGCAGGTAGGTCAGGCACGAGGTGGTGCCGGAGCACTGCCGGAACGAGGAGAGACCGAACGGCTGGTTGGCCGACCTGACCAGCTTGCCGCCCGCCCAGCTCGTCAGGTCCTGCCTGAGCGCGCGGGGGAACGCCCGCACCGAGCTCATCGCGCGGCGGGTGCCGTAGGAGGCGTTGCTGCCGTAGCCGTAGCCGTGCGTGGCGAGCGTGCTGCGCTTGAGGTCGAGGCGGGCCAGCTTGCCGTCGGGCGACTTGCGGACGTACCACTGCTCGGTCCAGGTCTGGGCGATCTTCCACTTGATGGTGAGCACGTCGCCCGCCACCGCGTACGTCCCGGTGCGCCGCTCGCTCGGGGCGCCGGTGAAGCCGCCGGCGGTGAGCACCTGGCAGGCGCGCACCCGGGTGGCCTTGCCGCCGGCCTTGGTGGTGCAGCTCGGGTCGGGCGTCGTGCCGGTGCGCTGCCTGGCCTTCGGGTTCCGCTGCCACCACAGGTAGAAGCCGGCGGTCACAGTGCCGTTCTTCGCGAAGCTGTAGTTGCCCAGGCGGATCCAGTTCTGCTGGGAGGCGGCCTTCAGATGGCCCTGTGAGACCACGAACGTGGCCTTGCCGCCCGGCAGCGCCGTGGCGGCGGATGCCGATCCGGCGGGTAGGAGGGTGAGACCGAGCAGGAAGGTGAGGATCGCGGCTGCGATGCGCATGTGGCGTCTCCGGGGGTTACAAGGCGTGTCCGGCTCAGCACGACACCGTAATAGGCCCGGACCGGATATGTCATCGAAACAGCGCCACAAGTCCGCGCGCCCGCCCACCAGAGGGGGATGGGGGGCACGGCCGGGCGAGCGGGGCATGCGCGCCGGCGCCGGACGACCAGGCTCGGCGGCCGTAACATCGGCCGGGACGGTGCGGTGAACTCGTTCTCGCTGAGCCTGGCGACGCTCGGTTCCCGCTCCGCTCAGCGATCGGTGGTCCGGTGCCGGCGGCCCGGCTAGGTCGTGTTTCATAAGGCGTTGAGCCACTGGTTGATCGCAGCGATGATGACGACGGCTTCGTAGCGTACGGCGAGCTTGTCGTAACGGGTCGCCATGCCGCGGTTGCCTTTGAGCAGGTTGAT
>NZ_VDLX02000042.1 GCF_006334985.2 Nonomuraea phyllanthi | reverse complement strand
CGAGCAGACCGACGAATGGGTCGAAGCCC
The DNA here is from genome assembly GCF_006334985.2 of Nonomuraea phyllanthi. Lineage (GTDB taxonomy): Bacteria > Actinomycetota > Actinomycetes > Streptosporangiales > Streptosporangiaceae > Nonomuraea > Nonomuraea phyllanthi. Next base: position 36,902 of record NZ_VDLX02000042.1, on the reverse strand, counting down.
GCCGCTACATGGGCCTGGACATCCTCGCCAAGGCCCGGATCCGCGTGATCCCTGGCGACACACCAGCCCAGAACCTACTCCCGCAGACACTTACCGCTTAACCTGCAGAAACAGGATCACGCGAAGATCGATTCATACACCACGTCCGTGGACGTGACCCGCCGAGTGTCCCGCCGGCGAGACAACGGCTCCCGGTCGCTCATCTACCGTTCTCGATTGTGGCGCGGTGCCGGAGTATTGGCCTCTGCGGTTAGGGCGGTGAACGTCCTGAGTGGCACAAGCCTGGCCGATCATCGAACGGAAGGGCGGAGAATGATGCCGGAACACCTCAACCGTGGCCGGTCGCATGGGGAGCGGGGCGTGAGTGGCAATCGCCGGTCACCGCTGCGTTTGCTGGTTTTCGGCGCTGGTGGGTGGGCCGGGGTATGGCATGAGCATTTCCTGCCCGCCGTGGCCGACCGGGCCAAGGTCGCCGCTCTGGTCGACCAGGACGCGACGAGCTTGTCGGACCGTGCGGCCGCACTGGGCGTGCCCCGGTCCGCCGCCTTCCGCTCGATCGACGAGGCGGCTCGGGCGCTCCGCCAGGGGCTCGACGTCGATGCCGCCGTCGTCGTGCTGCCTCCGGAGTGCCATCGCGACGCGATCTGCACGGCGGCCGAAAGCGGACTGGACGTTCTCACGGAGAAGCCGCTCGCGAGCGATCCCAAGGCCGCAGCCGACATCGTTCGGGCGGTCCGGTCGTCCGGGGTGAAGGCACAGGTGATGCAGAATTACCGACATTACGGTCCTATCAGGACGGCCAGATCGGTGCTCGCCGACGGCGGTCTCGGCCCGCTCAACCTGCTTGTGGCGCGCTTCCGAGTCGACTACCGGGAGCCGCGGAGCTGGGGCGGCAACCGGCACGACCATCCGCACGCCGCCCTCTTCGAGGCAGGCGCGCACCACTTCGACCAAATTCGTCATCTCACCGGGGAGACCCCCGAGTCGGTGTGGGCGGACGAGTGGCGGCCGGGTCATGCGACCTCGTTCTCAGGGGCGCCATGCGCTCTGGTCGGAGGGGTCTTCCCGTCCTCGGCCCGGTTCCTCTACGAGGCGAGCGCGGTGGCGGCAGGACAGCAGGACGGCTGGAAACGGGAGAGCTACCGGGCCGAGTGCGCAGGAGGGACCCTGCGTGTGGTGGACTCCTCCGTGCTCGTCACCGTTCACGGCCCCGACCGAACCGTGGAGAGCGAGGTACCGGTGACCGCACCGCCTCTCACGGGGCATCGGGCGGTCATCGACGAGTTCGTCACCTGGATCTCCGGCGGCCCCGCGCCCGCCACGCGGCTGGCCGACAATCTCGGAACGATGGCGACGATATTCGCCGCCGTCGAGGCCGCGGAACTGCGGGGAACGGTACCCGTCGCCAGGCACATGGCCGCGCTGACCGGAGTCGGGTGACCAGGCCGAGATGAGAATCCTGCAGATCTCCAGTTGCTGGGCGAGGACTCCACCGGACGGTTTCGGCCCCGCTGAGGAGGTGACGTACGATCTGTCCGTCGAGCTCGCCGCTGCGGGGCACGACGTCACGGTTTTCGCCACCGGCGACTCGGCCGTCGGACTCCCTCTTGCCTTTCATTTCCCCACACCGCCCGCGTACAGCCCAACGAACCCACGCACGCACGTTGAGGCGGCCATCGAATATGCAAATTCACATAAGTTCGACATCGTTCACAACAATGAGTCGAAATATGGCGCTCTGCTGGCCCACACCATCCGGTGGCCCACGGTAACCAGGGCTAACTGGTTGTTCGACGCCGACTTCACCGAGCAATTCCACCGCCTGGGCGAGCGGGTGATGCGAGCCACCAAATTCGTGGCGATCAGTCATCGGATGCGTACGCTCTTGCCGGAGTTGTCATTCGTGGGGACGGTGCACAACGGGATCGACGTCGAAGGGTTTCCCTATGGGGCGGACAAACAGGATTACGTCCTGTTCCTCGGCCGGATCATCCCGGAGAAGGGGGTCGACCTCGCCATCGAGGCCGCACGGATCGCAAGAGTCCCCCTCGTCATCGCTGGGCAGTTGCTCGACAGACATCAAGAGTTCTTCGAGCGGAAGGTGGCACCGGCGCTCGGCGATGATGTTGTCTGGTACGGGCCCGCCTCACGCTCACAGGCGAAACAGCTCCTACGCCACGCGCGTGCCCTTCTCATGCCGTACCGATGGGAGGAGCCGTTCGGGAAGGTGCTGGTGGAGGCGCAGGCGTGCGGCACGCCAGTGGTTTCAGTCCCGAGTGGAGCCGTACCGGAGGTGGTGGCCAACGGGGTCACCGGCTGGCTGCGCGCCACCCCTGAGGAGATGGCCGTCGCCCTTCGCCAGGTCGGCAGGCTCAGCTCTCTCGCGTGCCGGGAATGGGCGCAGACCCGCTTCTCCCGCGCCAGGATGGCGGCCGACTATGCCCGCCTGTACGCCGAACTTCTGGCCGGCGATGCATGACCGCACGTGCCCGGCCGGGCACGGAACGAGAAGCTGACGGATGTGCGGGATCGCCGGGTTCACCGGCCCGAAACGTCCGGAGGACGCGGCGCTCCTGGTCACCATGGCCCGGCGGATGGTCCATCGCGGACCCGATTCCGCGGGCACGTACGATTCACCCGCTGGTTCGATGGTCGTACGCCGTCTCGCCGTCCGAGGTGGGCCGACCGCCGACCAGCCATTGCTGAGCGAGGACGGATCCATCGCCGTATGCGGCAACGGCGAAATCTACAACTACCCCGAACTACGCCGTGACCTGCTGGGCCGAGGCCATCGTTTCCGCAGCACCTCAGATCTCGAGGTGATTGTTCACCTGTACGAGGAATGCGGCACCGGCCTGTGGAAAGAGCTGGTCGGCGATTTCGCCGTCGCCGTCATCGACAACCGTTCGCGGTCCGTCGTGCTCGCCAGGGACAGGCTGGGCATCCGCCCGCTGTACGTCGCCGAGATCTGCGGACGGCTCGCCTACTCATCCGAAATCCGGCCGCTGCTGGCGGTCGGCTCCGAGCCGACCACCGCGAGCACCGCCGGCATCGCCCTCTATCTTCAGCACCAGTTCGTTCCCGCGCCGCTGACCGCTTTCCACGGCATTTACAAGGTGAACCCAGGCACTCAGGTGGTGATCCAGGACGGCCGAGTGCGCGAGCACCGGTATTGGAGCCTTCCGGAGCGTCCCGCCGAGGCCGCCCACTCCGGTGCGGAGCTTCCGTGGCTCCTCGGGGAGACCGTCAGCCGGCAAGGCGGCTCCGTGGACGGGCCAGTGGGCCTGTGCCTGAGCGGCGGGCTGGACTCCGCCGTCATCGCCGCCCTGCACCGTACGTGGACCGACCGGCCGTTGACCACCTTCACCATCGACTTTCCCATCGCGGGGGACGGCACCCGTTCCGAGGCTGGCGCCGCCGCCGCGCTGGCCGGCCGACTCGGTGTCGAGCATGTCGTCGTGCGCCTGTCCGCCGACAGCTATCTGGAGACGGCTACGCGGGCGGTTGAGACTCTGGAGGAGCCGATCTGTGACCCGACGGCGGCGCTGCTCGACCGCATTTCGGCGGAGGCGGCAGGTCGCGGGATTCGGGTGCTCCTGTCCGGTGAGGGAGCGGACGAACTGTACGGCGGCTACGCGCAGTACCGCCGCTCGATGGCCGGGGAACGGCCGTGGATCGGCGGCCGCCGGCTGCTGAAGTCGCTCGATGACGGGGGCCTGTGGCCGGAATTGCGACTACCCGGCGACGGCCCGGCCGAACTACCGCTGACGCGAGTGCTGGGACGCAGCGACGCCGAGACGATCGAGGTGCTGCACGCTGCGGCGGTCAACGTCGAGCCCAAGGGTTCGGGGACGGAGCTGCTCTACCGCTACGGCCGGGATGACCTGCGGGGCTTCGTCCCCAGTACGTTGCTGGCCCGGAGCGACAAAATATGCATGGCCAACTCGGTGGAAGGCAGATATCCGTACCTCGATCACCGCGTCGTCGAGCATGGGCTGTCCATGCACGCCAATCGCAAGTTCTCGGCGGAGGCGGACAAAGTCGCACTGCGTTCCCTGGCTCTGGGCCTCGGGATCCCCGCCGCCGCCCGGGCCGCGAAGAGCCCGTTCTCGCTACCCATGGCCGCGTGGCTGGCGGGGCCGCTCCAGGTCGTCGTGGCTGATCTGCGACGGCTGGCGGACAAGGATCAACTCGGGCTTCGGCCCGGCCGATGGCTGCCAAAACTGATCACCCCGGAAGACCGCCTGGCGCCAGGCGCGTTTCCGTCCGATATCTGGAGCATCTATTCGCTGCTGGCATGGGCCAACACATTTCTGCGGTAGAAACCACAGCCATGGCGCACAGGCCACTATCCAGTCGAGCACCGGGACCATGTACGATCACCGCGAATCAAGATCGATCCGCTCTTTTCAATGTCAGGCATCAAGCTCGGGGGTACAAGAATGAAGCCCGACGTCATCTGCCGGTGGGCGAGCTGGAATCCGACCATCGAGGGCTGCTACATGCTCAGCCACAGCATCGGGTCGTTTCAGCGATTCCTTGGTTCGACCGCGGAATATGTCGTTTACGCGGACGATCCCGAGTTCGTCACAGCGCATCTGCTGGTCGAGGCCGAGGTGCGGCAGCTGGACGGTTCGCCGCGATCCCGCTACCTCCGGCCGGAGGCGACGTGGCGTAAATGGGCGCCCATGCCCCGGGTCGATGCCGGCAGGGCCGAATTGCGTATTGACTCTGACATATTTCTGCTGGCCGAGCCGGTCGAGCTGCGGCGTTTCCTGGCCCATGGTGGCCCTTCCTATCTGGTGTCAAGTGAAGAGTTCGTGGCATTGTGGCCGTACGGGAACTTCGGCGGGAAACTGCCGTCCCGCTTTCTGCCCATCAACGCCGGCCTGGTGGGCCAGGCTCCGGGTTGCGATCTCACGCCCCTGCTCGATGCCGAATTCGATTGGTGGGAAGAGTCGATCGCCCCTGACGAGGTGAAGTATCACGATGAGCAGGGGGCGGTCGCAGTGGTCATGCAGGCGCTGGCGGCGGAAGGCGAGGTGACGGTCCTCGACCCTGCCCGTTACCGAATCGTCTGCCCACTCAATCGACCACCAGTGCGAGATGTGACCGGTCTCGTCATGCTGCACGCGACGTACCCGGAACATCCGGCGTTCTGGCAGTTCCTACCTGAGATCGCGCAAATGAGCGGCATCACAGCCGATCCGGCCGAGGTCGGCCTGACAGTGAGGAGACATGTCTCATGAGTGACCGGTCCCGTTCGGCTCTGAGGAGCACAGAGGCCATTCCGACGGCCCTGGCGATCGAGGACGTCCTGCTCGTGCCGCGGCGCAGCCCTGTGCGAAGCAGGCGCGACGTCGATTTGAGCTCGACGATTGTCGGCGACCTGCGCCTGTCGATCCCGATCCTCTCCTCGAACGTGCCCTGGTGCACGGAGACGGCGATGGCCGTGGCCATGGCCCGGCTGGGCGGAATGGGCTGCGTTCACCGGATGCAGACCATCGACGATCAGGCGAATCAGGTCCGGCAGGTGAAGCGGGCTTCCACTGATGGGAGCGGCTCGCTCGGCGTACCGCCGTCTGTCGACGGTGATGGCAGGCTACTCGTCGCCGCCGCGGTAGGGGTGGCCGACGATTTCGTCAAGCGGGCGGAGGCGCTGGTGGACGCCGAGACGGACGTGCTGCTCGTGGACGCCGCGCATGGACACCTGGAGCTTTCGCTCAACGCGGTCCACCTGTTGCGCGAGCGCTACCCCGACCTGCCGATCATGGCTGGCAACGTCGCCACCGCCGAGGGGGTGGAAGACCTCGTCGCGGCCGGCGCGGGAGCGGTGAAGGTCGGCATCGGCCCCGGCGGGGTTTGCACGACCCGAGCCGTCGCCGGGGTTGGCGTGCCCCAGTTCACGGCGGTGCTGGAGTGCGCCGCGGCCGGCCGGGAGCTCGGCGTGCCGATCGTGGCGGACGGCGGCATCCGCAAGGCTGGGGACATTACCAAGGTGCTCGCCGCCGGAGCGGCATCGGTGATGCTCGGCTCAGCGCTCGCGGGTACGGAGGAGAGCGCGGCCGTGCCAGGCGAGGACGATGGCCACAGTGTCCGGTCGTCCACCGGTTATGTCTCGCTCGGTATGCGTCTCACGCTCCGCCGGGCGGAGGGGCTGGCGGTGTCCCGCGAGGACTTCGATGACTACGTACCCGAAGGCGTGGAGGTGGCCTTCCCGGCGACCGGCCCGCTGCGTAACGTCTTGCGGCAACTCACCGGCGGGGTGCAATCAGGGCTCAGCTACTGCGGCGCTCCCGACGTGCCGACGTTGCAGGCGGTGGCCCGGTTCGTCAGGGTCACGCCGGGCGGGATGCAGGAGAGCCGGCCCCATGCGGGGGAGGGCGACGGCCGCCTCATCGGCAGGTTCGGTGCGTCATGAAAGTGGCCGTTTTCTCACTCGGCCCGGTGTTCCCCCGGCATGTTCACGGCGGCTCGCAGCGAACGTTGATCTCCGTCGTCCGTCATCTGGCCGACCAGGGGCATGACTGCGACATTTACTGCACCCTGCGGGACGACAACGCGCGGTCCTTCGAACTGGCCCCCGGCGCGCGGGTGCACCCGTCGCTCCGTTTCAAGCAGACCTTCCCTGAGCCGTACTACACCGCGCCTTATCACCTCGCCTCCATCGCGGAGACGCTGCGTACGGCGGCGAGCGACTCGGACGTCTTCTACATCCATGACTCGGAGCTGGTGTTCAGCCAGATATACGACGACGTGCCGGTGGTCTCGGGGGTTCAGGATTTCGTCTACCCGACGACGTTGGAAGGCGTCTTCTCCTTCCGCGGGCGACAGTTCATCGCCATTTCCGAATATGTCAGGCAATGCATGTCCGCCACGCTCTCCCGGCTCTCGGACAAGCATGCGGCCTCCGTCCAAGTCGTCCCAAACGGCTTCGACCTGTCGGTGTTTCGTCCGGTCGACTCCTCTCGCATGGCATCCGAACTGGGCATACGTCCCGACTGGGTGCCCATTCTCTTTCCGCATCGCCCGGACCCGCGCAAGGGCCTGTTCCAGGCCATCTCCGTGATCGCCGCCGCCCGTGAGCACCTGCCACTCGAGATCTTCGCCCGGCTACGCCTGCTCGTGCCGCGCTGGATGGACTCGGAGCTCGTAGGAGAGGAATCCGGCCACGAATATCAAACTCTCTACCGGGAGGCGGAGAAGTACGCGATCGAGAACGACCTCGGGCGGCTTCTCCACGTACATCCGTGGATATCGGCGGACCGCATGCCGGAGTACTTCTCGCTCGGGCGATTGACGTTGTGCATCGGTAACTTCGTCGAGGCGTTCGGCAACGTCTCGGTGGAATCCCAGATGTGCGGGACACCAACCATCGTCAGCCGCGTCGGCGCCCAGCGGACCGTTCTCCCGGACGAACTGGTCGCCAAGGTCGACTACGGCGACATCAGCGGATGCGCGGGGCTGCTGGCGGCCCTGCTGCTCGACGAGAAGTCCTTCGATACCCAGCGCTTTCGCGAGTTCGTCGACGCCACCTACAGCGAGCGGGCCACGGTCGCCGGGTATCACGAGGTGTTCGCCGGCTCGGCGGCTGGACGGCGTACCGGGACGCCTTTGACGCACGGGGGCAGCGGTTATGGCATCCCGCCTTGGTGCGCACTGACGGCGCACGGTTACTACAGCGATTACCTGCACGCCTACGCCGAAGACCGGGAATTGTTGTCGCTGCTGGCGGCCACGCCTGACGGAAATCTGTCGGCCGAACAGGGCATAGCACCGGACAAGCTGACCCGCTGGGAGGCGGAAGGGCTGCTCATGAGGCAGCGACCGCCAGGCGACCACCCTTCCCGTTAGCCTCGATTCTTCAGTGGGCTGTGCTGTGTGAGCGGCTCCGCTGTTTGCCCGTAATGTCCCCGGTGCGGTGGGGGTGGGCCGTCGCGTGACGCTGCGGGGGCGCCGGGTTCCACGGGCCCGGATGAGGTTCCTTCCTGGATCGTCGTGGTCGGGTCCGGCTCTCAGGTGAGAGCGGGCAGGTCGGTGAGGCGCTGCCAGGCCAGGACGAATGCTCGGGCCCAGGGCCAGGTGCGCTCGATGCGCGGGTGGCGGTGGCGGGCGTGGGCGGCCAGGCGGGGCGGGCAGGTGGGCGATGGCTTGCTCGTCGAGGCCGGTGATGGTCCAGCCGACCAGGTAACGCACCGTGCGGCGGGTGGTGTTCAGCCCTTCCAGGTGGGTCAGCAAGTCGTGGGTGGCGCCCGCGCCGTCGACGCGGACCAGGATCTTGGCCTGGCAGGAGTTCGGGACGCACCAGCAGGCCAGCGGGTGGAAGCCGTACGTTTTCTTGAACGTGACCGCCGCGCCGTGCTTGTCGGAGGCTGAGGTGATGATGGTGGCATCGATGTCGATGACGATCCATCCGCGTAGCCGTTTGCCGGCCACCGTCAGCCAGGGGAAGCCGCCCGGGCGCAGGTGCAGCAGTTGCCAGACGTGGCGGCGTACTCTCGCCCGGGTCTTGGCGATGCGGGCGAGCATCGGCTTGTCCAGGTCGGCCAGGGTGCGGTGGGTGGTGGAGTCCGAGGGCGCTGTTCCGAACAACGCTGCCTGGTGGGCTTGCAGCCGTTCGGCTTCCAGCAGGCTCCGCGCGCCGCATGCGATCGCTGTGGCCAGGGCGACCAGGACGTGAGCGCGGTCGCGCCAGGTTGTGCTTTGTCCGGTCGGCCATAGCGCGCCGAACGCTTCGGTCAGCCCCACTCGGTCGGCGATCTTGTGCAGCAGCATCGCTCCCGCATGACCCACCAGCCCTTTTCCGTCGGCTGTGACAGACAGCCGACGGTCCCACCCGGACCGGTACGCTCGTTCACCAGAAAGGTGCACCGGCTTCTGCACTGGATATGGCGTCGACACCCAGATCCTTGCAGGTCAGGGGCACCTTTTCTCATGTTTCAGGCAAAGCTGGCTCCCTCGGCTGAATCCCCGAGGTTAGAGCCACCACATCCTGTGGCGCACTCGTGCGAAAGTGCCATGGCAAGACCTACCTTCGCGTTTCGGGTCATGGGAGACCGTCCATGGACGCCATCCCGCCGATCAAGGGATGGGCGTGGGAGTCGAGGGCGCGGAGTAGACGATGAGCGTGTGTCCATCGACATGCCGCGAGGCGGCATGACCACCAAGATTCACGTGATGGCGGATCGGCGCTGCCGACCTATCGCCCGTCCCTTTCGGCTTCGTCCACCAAGGTAGCTTCGATGAGCTGGACCGTGGCTTTTATCTGCTCAGGCGGAAAGTAACTGGTGTCCCCGATCACTTGGTATGAGAGCCCGCCGAACACGCTCAGGAACAATCGGATCCTCTCGTTCTCGAACCGGCGCCGCCACGTGAACGAGCTGTCCTGGAGGAGGTCCCGTGGCCCTGCTCCATCTGGGCATCGCGGGTCGCCGTCAATGGCCGCGCCCTGGGAGACCACGTTCAGGGTGACCAGATCCGGAATGACGATCGGCTGGTGCATCTCATCCAGTACGGCTTTGACATGGTCCGGGTCGTACTGGCTGCATTGATAGGCCCTCAACGCCGCCAGGTGCACTGAGCGGACCAGCTTCGGAAACGGAGCTCCCCCGTTTTCCAGCAGTACTGGGGTGTTCTGGCACAGGTAGAGGACAGACCGTTTGACCTCGGGAGCGAACCGGTTGCTCACCCGGAGCAGAACCGGAAGCGTGTCACGGCCCGCGTACACGGTAAGGACACGTGCTGCCGCAGCCAGGAACACCGACGCCTGGCTCACCCCGTGCCGGGCGGCCAGCATCTGGGACGCGTGTAGGGACGCCTTGGACAAGTAGTCGCCTTGCCAGAACCGTGGCGCCATCGGCTCAGCCCTTGGGGCGAAGGCGTCAGCCGACGGTGGACATGCGCTCAGCACCTTGTGCCAGTAGGCCGCCACACGATCGCCCAAACGAGGTGCCAGCACTTCCCGCTCGTAGCGGGCCTGCTCGATGGGTTGCCTGGTCACCGGCGGCAACTCACGCGCGCCGGCCAGCAGTGCCGCGAGCTCGTCCAGCAGCAGTTGGTTCGCCCAGCCGTCGACGACCAGATGCGAGAGGCACAGGACTACGGTCCGCACCCTGTCACCTACCATCACCAGGCCCACGCGTAACGGCAGGTCCACCGCCAGGTCGAAGCGTCTGGCACCGAGACCGGACTGCGCATCGCACAGTCGGCGCGCTGCCTCGGGTCCTGCGGCCAGGGTGACTGGTATCGCGCCCTGCCCTCCGATCATCTGGAGCGGCTGGTCATCGTCGCCGGTACGGAATGTGGTACGCAGCGCGTCGTGCCTGGCGACCAGGGTACGGAGCGCCGTCAGCACCCGGTCGACCGAGGAGCCGCCATCAGGCGCGTCCAAAGTCAGCGTCACGTTGAGATGCTGATCATCAGGGGCGATGGCGCGAATATTGTTCCACATGCCCTTCTGAGCCCAGGCGAGCGGGCCGCTGTCGACACGGCGGGCCGGGAACTCAAGCGACAGTGAGCCCATCTGCTCCGGCAGATCCACTGACTTCACCTATCTCTCGTTCTGTGGTTTGTCGCGGACAGGGCGAGGTGCTCCATGCTCAGACGGGCGTGTAACTGCCCCGGACCGGGCGTCCGCTCTGCCTTTCCTCGCCTTGAAAGGTCAGCGATTCGGCGAGGAGAATTCACCGTTCACAGGGACGATCGTGTCTCGCGATATCTCGGATGGAGTGCGCGAATGGACCTACGGTTGGAGCTCACGTCCGCTGGGCTGAGGCGTTTCGAAGACGGCATAGCTCGTGATGATCTCCGCAGTCTTGTCGCTACTGCTTCTGCTCCATGATGAACGTGCCCAGGGCCAGGTTCACGGCGGGCTGCCTTGTGCCCTCTGCGACGCGGGCAAGTTGGAGGTCGCGCCAGCACCGCTCCAGCGGATTGCCTGTCACGAGCACCGACCCGCCGAGCAGTTCGACCAGCCGGGAGACGCACGAATAGGCCAGAGACGCCACCGTGCTCAGGATGGCCGCGTGCCAGGGACGGGAGGCTTCCCGCTGCTCCGTGCCTGCCAGCGCGGCCTGCTCCAGTCCTTGTACGCGATTGTAGAAAAGGCTCCGGGCCTGCAGAAACTCCGCCGTGGACAGCCCGATCGCCAGATCGCCGGAAAATCGCTTGGCGGGGTCGGCGGCCGAGCGCCTGCGGGTCAGTTGGTCGTGGGCGTAAGAGAGCGCGCAGCGAGCTATGCCGAGGAAGACCGCGCCCTGCATGAGTATGGATTGCCATGCGCCGTAGTACCGGCAGGACTGAGGCCGATTCGCCGGATCACCGAGGTCAGAGAACCAGTACACGCGTTCCCAGGGAACGCGGACATTCGTCAACCGCACGATTCCGGTGAGAGAGCCGCGCATGGAGTGAAGGTAGGAGGCCGGTTCGCAGGAGATGCCCGGCTGCCGCGCGTCGATCATCATCGTGCAGCCCCTGGCCTCGCCCGACACCGGGATCCTGGCTGTGCAGGTCAGCCAGGTCGCGAGGGGAGCTCCTGAGCAGTACTGGAGGATGCCATCCAGCTCGACGCCGTCTGCTGCCTCTCTGATGGCCAGGCCGGACCTGCTGTGCGACCCGGCGAAGAGGGCCCCCTGCCGCACCACGTCGGTGAAGTACTCCCCGCATCTGCCATGGGTGGCGGTGGGCAATAAGAAATGCAGCCCCTGTTGGATGGTGAAGAGCCAGCCGAGCGATCCGTTCTTAGCAGCCAGCATTTCCAGGAAGCGCGCCGCATAACTGACGGAGGCGTCGCGGCCACCATGTTCCGCCGGCACGGTGTCCATCAAGAATCCCTCGCCGACCAGCGACTTCAGCGCCGCGGCCGCCCTGTCGTCATCATCGGGACAATCGGTCAGGAGTTCCCGCGCCATCGACAGTCGCGCGGCCTCGGCGTCATCGAGTACGGGAATCGCGCTCTCGTAGGATTCGTTCCAGTTCATTTCGTCCAAAGCCTGCGGCATGGAGATCAGTGCCTTTCGTCAGTTTTCCCGGTCTCGGGAGAAGGGCTGTGGGCCAAATAGGGTCCGAGGCACAGGACGTCGGCGCCACTGCGCAGAAAAGTACGGACGGCGTCCTCCGGCGAACAGACGATGGGCTCGCGTTCGTCGTTGAACGAGGTGTTGATCACCGCGGGCAGCCCTGTACGCCGCTGGAAATGATCAATCATCGACCAGTACGCGGGTTGCACTGCACGATCCACAGTGTGCGGCCGTGCGCTCCCATCCGCATGCACCACGCCGGGAACCCGCTCTCGCCAGTCGGCCGCGATGCGGTCGGCCACGATCATGAACGGTGTGTCACCGCCGCGCTCCAGCAGCGCGCCCGCATCCTCCCGCCGGAGGCTTGGGGCCAGTGGCCTCCATCGGGCCCGCCGTTTGATGTCGTTGACCCTGTCCCTGGTCGCGGCCAACGCGGGTGAGGCGACGATGCTGCGCTGGCCCAGTGCCCGCGGACCGCCCTCCATACGTCCCTCGAACCAGCACACGACCTCGTTCCGGCTGAGGTACTCCCCCGCTGCCTCCGTGATGTCGCCAGGTTCCCGATAGGCCAGCCCGGCGTCCGACAGCGCCTTGGCGCAGGTGTCCGCACCGAACGAGGGTCCCAACGAAATCGAGGTCAGGCGCTCGTTGACCGGGGGGACGCCGCACATGACGCTGGCGTGCAACGCGGCTCCGATCGGCGCGCCGTCGTCACCAGCCGCCGGCTGCGCGAAGAACCCTTCAAGGCCGGGGAGGTGGGCGAGACGGCCGTTGGCCGAGCAGTTCAGAGCGACACCACCGGCTATCACCAGCCGCCGGCTGCCAGAGAGCCGCAACGCGAGCTCCGCGAGATGGACCAGCGCCTCTTCCAGGGCGAACTGCCCAGAGGCCGCCATGTCCCGATCCTGCTGTGTCCAGTCCGCGAGCGCAGTGGGGAGCCCGCGTTCGCGCGCCTCCCGCGGCTCTCCGAACCGCTCGGAGAGCCGCCGTATCCAGGCCTCGATCACGGATCGGTACGTGGTCCCCACCGGGTCCCACCGGGTCAGGCCGGGATCGAGGCGGAGACGGTAGCCGTCAGGGTCCAGCTCTATTTCCGGGAACTCGAGGACGGGGCGGCCATAGGGCGCGAGCCCCATCAACTTGCCCTCTCCGAAACTGCCGAGACCGAGAAAACGTGTCAGGCAGGCGTAGAATTGCCCCAGCGAGTCCACCGTCGAGAATTGCCGCAGCACGGATATCCGCCCGCCATCACCGTGGGCCAGGGTGGTGGCGACCCTGTCCCCCTCCCCGTCGACCACGAGAATCGCCGTCTCGTCAAAGCCGGAGCACCAGTACGCGCTCGCCGCGTGTGCCAGGTGATGAGACACCTGAAAAAGCGGCACCACCCCACTACGACACCCCGCCATTGCGGCGAACTCGCGTATATTGACCGGCCATCGAGCCCAGTCGGCGCCGAGTTCACGCTCGCCGAAGCTGATGTCCGCGTGATATCCCGGCGGGGCCACCGATCCGAACTCCTCTTCCACCCAGGGGGTGGCGAGCGCGTCGATGTCCGCCCAGGTGAGGCTGCGGGAGTCCAGGCACCAGCGGACGGCGTTGACCGGCTGCCGGCCGCGTGCGTGCTTGTCCCGTATGAAGCGCTCCTCTTCAGCGAAAGCCACCACGCGGCCGTCCTCGATGAGGCAAACGGACGCGTCGTGGTGCCCGATGGCGTTTATCCCCAGAACTCTCATATGACCATCCCGACTTTGCGACAGGTGTCGATCGCGCGTTCAGCGCTGCGAATGGGCCGGCTCAAGCAGCTCGCGATGGTGCCGCGCCACCTTCCAGAAGGCGGCGGCGATCTCGCCGACCAGGGCGGACTGATCGCCGATGGCGTTGGCGCCGAGGAAGACGCTGATGTCGGTGCGAGCGCACCGGTCCTCCGTCACCGGGCAGTCGCCGGCCGCGTAGTGCACGTCACGGGATCCGAGGTTCCACGGGAAGCCGGGCGCGAGGTATTTGCGTTCGCGCATCTCCTTCCGGAGGTGCAACGGAGTACGCACATATCCGATGCGGACCGGCGCTCCCTCGGCGATCAACGCCTCGACGTACCTGTCGCGGGAGAGGCCGGGCAGTTCCTCGGGGACGAAGGTCGGGCAGTACAGATGATAGACGTGCCTGCCGAACGTGGATTCGGCCGCCGGACGGATACCGGGACAGCCCTCCAGTGCGAGGCTGAGAGCCCGCAGATTCACGATTCGCTCGTCGTTCCACCTACGCAGCTTCGGCAACTGCGCGGCGCAGATGGAGGCGGCGACGGGGTGCATCCGGTACGTGGGCAGGAAACCGTCCGGCGCGGCGTATCCGCCCGGGAGGTCGACACGATGGCGCTGCGGATGTTGTGACATCGCGATGGCCCGATGTCTGACCTCTTCCGACGAGGTCAGGAGGAAGCCCCCCTCGCCGCCGACGATCTGTTTGCCGCTGCCGATCGAGAAGCAGCCCACGGTACCGATCGTGCCGACATGTCGATCGCGGTGCATCGCCCCGGTGGCCTGCGCGCAGTCCTCGATCACGGCCAGTCCATGGGCCTCGGCAAAAGCCATCATACGGGTCATGTCCGCCGGCTGGCCGTACAAGTGCACCACCACGATCGCCTTGGTGGCTGGGCTCAGACATTTTTCCGCCGTTTCTGCGGTCAACGTGTACGTCTCGGGGTCGATGTCGGCGAAAACAGGTATGGCGCCTTGTTGCAGTACACAGGACACCGACTGGGGCCAGGTGTACGCGGGTACGATGACCTCGTCCCCAGGACGCACGCCGACCGCCACCAAGGCGGTGTGCAGGGCAGCCCACCCGGAGTTGGTCGAGACGGCATAGGGGGCGCCGAAGTAATCGGCGACGGCGCGCTCGAATTCCACGACCGGCCCGCTGCCGAAGATCGAGGTCAAATAGGTGGAATCGGTTCTGGCACGGCGGAGGTGTTCGCCGAGTGCCGCGACCTCGTCATCACTCAGCACGGGCCAGGTCGGAAGCGGGGTGCGAACGGTCGGGTCGCCGCCCAGCAATGCCAGGCGATGCGTTTCCGGGGAATTCATCTCGGTGCGACCTGTCTTTCCTTGCATAAGGCAATGAGCGGGAAACCACCGCCGGAATCGTGCCGACCAACGCGATTCCCTATCGGATTCCGACGATCTTGTGCGTCTGCAGGCTGAGCCGCCATCGCGGATTGGTCAGGCAGTATTCGAGTGCCAGGCGGGTGTTGGCCGCCGCGTCCGGGCCATCCATCGGCTGCAGCGAGAACCGGGCGAAGTCGAGCTCCTCGTAGCGCTCCGGCCGGGCGTCGTGCTGTGGGAAGACCAGCTTGAGCTCGTCACCGGAGGTGAGCACGAGTTCCGCGGTGCTCTTCGGGCTGACGCATATCCAGTCGATCCCGGGCGGTGCCGCGCGCGTTCCGTTGGTTTCCACGGCCACCGTGAAGCCTGACTCGTGCAGTGCTTCCACGGCGGCGTGATCGAGCTGAAGTAGGGGCTCACCTCCGGTGCAGACCACGTACCGCTCACCGCCGGCCACGTCCGCCGGCCAGAAGGCGGCGACCGCGGCGGCGAGATCGGCCGCTGTCCTGAATCGGCCGCCGCCGCTACCGTCGGTCCCCACGAAGTCGGTATCGCAGAACTTACATATCGCCCTTACACGGTGCTCTTCGTGGCCGGTCCATAGATTGCAGCCGGTGAAACGGCAGAACACGGCCGGTCGGCCGGCATGGGCGCCTTCCCCTTGCAGGGTGTAGAAGATCTCCTTCACTCGGTACATGGCTCAGGCCCTGCCGGTGAGGGCCGGGTCCGGCAACCCGGCCTCCGCGAAGCCGCGGCCACGCAGAAGGCAGGAGTCGCAGCTCCCGCAGGGGCGGCCCTCGGACTCGGGGTCGTAACAACTGTGAGTGAGGGAGTAGTCCACCCCCAGGGCCAGCCCGCGCTCGATGATCTGCGCCTTGGTCAGCTCGATCAGCGGCGTGTGGACCCGCAGCCGCTGGGTGCCCTCGACGCCTGCTTTGGTGGCCAGCGCGGCCATGCGTTCGAAGGCCGCGATGTACTCCGGGCGGCAGTCGGGGTAGCCCGAATAGTCGAGGGCGTTCACCCCGATGAACACGTCGTTCCCGCCCAGTGACTCGGCCCAGGCGAGCGCGAACGACAGGAAGATCGTGTTACGGGCCGGCACATAGGTCACCGGGATGGAGTCGTCCAGCTCGTCGACGTGGCGGTGCCGCGGCACGGCGATGTCCGCGGTGAGGGCCGAGCCCCCGAACAGACGTAGATCGATGTCTGCCACGACATGCCGCTCCACGCCGAACTGTTCGGCGACGCGGCGGGCGGCGGCCAGTTCGACGCCGTGACGCTGACCGTAGCGGAAGCTCAGCGCATGGAGGCGGTATCCCTCGTGCTTGGCGATGGCGAGAACGGTCGCCGAATCGAGTCCTCCGCTCAGCAGCACTACCGCAGGCTCATTGGCCATGTCACCCTCCAGGAAATTCAATGGAAAGTTGCCTGCACGGCGGCGCGGGCAGCCATTTCAGTTTTGTCACCGGCCCGACCCGCGTCAATTATCCGACCGGCACCGCACCCGACGGGACGACTATTAGGCGGCGCGCCAGTCGATGCTCGACGCAATATCCCGCCCGTGGCGGATCCGCATTACCTTGGCGGCGTGCGGCGCCAAGGCGGCCGCGGTCATACGGCGGTCGGTGGCCCCGTCGTCATGCTCTCGATTCGGATCGCCACCGAGTCCCAGATAATACCTTCGCGTGCTCCAGAGAAAGCGAAGGAGCAGGCGAATGCCCTTCCACTCGTTTTCGCCGCGGAGCGACTTCCGCAGGTGCCTGCCGGTGATGCGCCAGGTCGCCTGCCACCAGGGAATGTCCAGCCACACGATGAGGTCGGCCGCCGCGAACAACGGCTCGGTCCAGCCCAGATAGATGCCTTCCGTCACCCATCGGGGCCGTTCGGCGATCTCGGCTGCCGCGGCTCGGCGCTCTGGCCACGGCAGCGGAGCCACCTGCCTCCCATCTGCGCTCCTGCGTATCGCCACCCGGTCCAGTTCATGATGGTCAGCGGTCAACGCCGCGGCGATCGCCGCCGCGAGGTACGTCTTGCCGCTCCCGGCGGCTCCCACTACGTGGATGCGATGGGCCATTTCATGCCGAAGCCGCGGGGATGGCCACGGTGCCCCTCCGGTCGATCGTGGCGCGCACGTCCGGGCCGGTGCTCAGCAGGCCGGCGGGGCGTTGCAGGACGTCTTCGACCTCGTCCACGAAACGCCGCACAGCCGAGGGCAGTCGCTGAAACGGCACCCCTGCCGCAGCTGGATCGAGACGGTCGAGACAGGTGAGCGCGATGTAGGCGGGATCGTTGAGCATGACCGCCGCCTTCGCCGACTGCATGTCGAACGCCCCCACCCGCCGGGGACGACCGGTCACGGTGGCTTCCTCCTGCCATCCCCGCTCCCGGATCTCCCCGGGTGACAGCTCGCGCGGCAGGTCACCCGGCCCGACCCTGGTGGCGTACGCCTTGAACACCAGCACCACCTCAGTGACCCGCGTCGGCGCCAGACCGACGTCCGCTGCGGCCGTGGCGGCGGTGCTGTCCTTGGAGACGGTGTGCGGATACGTGCCGTAGAGCACCGACAGCCCGAAGCCGTTCGTGCCTTCCACGAGGACGCGTTCGCCCCGGTCGAGCGCCTCGTTCGCCAGCGCGGCCACGTCGGCCGTGAAGGGGGCGAGTTGCGGAGTGTCCCGCACCAACGTGGCCGTGCGCATGGCCCGATCGGCGAGGCTCGGGCCGTGCCCGCTACCGGTGCTCCCCACCACCGTACTGAGGAACCGATTGCTCACATCGGCCTGCCGGTGACGTTCCTCGATGACCGTCGCCCTGCCGTCGATCTTGATCCGCCCAGCCAGGCCCAGACGCTCGATCTCGTCCAGGAAGACGTCAGGTGAGATCAGGGTGCCGGCGCCCAGTGCCAGCCGGCAGTCGGGGTGCACAAACGCGGCGGGCGTCTGCCGGAGACGGAATTCGTGCCCGTCCCGCACCACTGTGTGGCCTGCCCCTGGACCAAGCCCTGCTCTAATACTCAAGCTGAATCGATCACGGGTGGCAAGATAACTGCACACCTTGCCCTTGGCTTCGTCACCCCATTGTCCGCCGACGACGATGGTGCTCGGCATCAGTCGCTCCCTTCGCTTTCATCCTTTTAAACTCGGTGGCCGGTCTCCGGCATCGAATTGGAGTACGTCACACCATGGACAAGGAATTCTCCGTCGGACCCGATGTGGTCCTGCCTCTCGATGAGGGGCGTTATGGCAGTCCCCGGATGCGGGAAATCTTCTCAAAAGCGAATCGCTATCGACTATGGCTGACAGTGGAGCGCGAAGTCGCCCGGGTTCAGGGCGAACTCGGTGTGATTCCCCGGGATGCCGCCGCCGCCATCGACGCCATGGGGCGTGACGGTATCGATCCGGCGGCGATCAGTGCGGCCGAGGCGTGGACAGGCCACGAACTGGCGGCGTTCGTCCACGTTCTGTCGGTGTCGGCGGGAGCGCACGGTCGGTGGGTTCATTTCGGTCTCACCAGCAGTGACGTCATCGACACTGGGGCAGCGCTACAGCTGGCGCAGGCCATCGCCCTCCTCGGCCAGGAGCTGCGGACGCTCACCGACTCGTGCCGGCGCCACACCACGAAGTACGCCGACCTCACCATGACCGGCCGAACACACGGCCAGTACGCGGAGCCGATTACGCTCGGCGGCAAGTTCGCCGTCTACCTCGACGCCCTGCTGCGCACCTCGGACCGGCTCGCCGAACTCTCGCCCAGGGTCCTGGTCGGCAAGGTGGGCGGAGCGGTGGGCACCGGCGCCGCCTTCGGCCACCTCGGCACAGAGCTGGAACGCCGGGTGCTCGACCGGCTGGGCCTGGGAGTGGCGCGGCTGAACTCCCAAGCGGTCGCCCGCGACCGAATCGCCGAGTTCGTCGGCTGGGCGGCCCTGTCCGGAGCGGTGGTCGAGAACATCGCCACCGAAATCCGCAATCTGCAGCGGACCGAGATCGCCGAGCTGCGCGAGCCGATGGCCACCCGGCAGATCGGCAGCTCCGCCATGCCGCACAAGCGCAATCCCGTCCTCTGCGAGAACGTGTGCAGCCTGGCCCGCCTGCTGCGCTCGCTGATCCACCCCGCGCTGGAGAACGTGGTGTCCTGGCACGAGCGCGACCTTGCCAACTCGGCCAACGAGCGGTTTGTCATCCCGCAGGCGTGCGTCCTGCTGGAGGAGGTGGTGCGGAAGATGACGACCGTGCTGGCCGGTCTCGAGGTCGACACGGCCGCGATCGCCCGCAACCTCGACCGGGCCGCCACTGTCTGGATGAGCGGCGCGCTGCTGCGTCTGCTGGTCAGCAACGGGCTCGCCCGCGCGGAGTCGTACCGCGTGGTGCAGGAGTGCGTGCGCTCCGGTCAGCGTGGCGAGCGACTGGTCGATGAGCTGCTCGCGCACGACATGGTGGCGGCCGTTGTTTCGCGCGATGACCTGGCGGCGGTGGTCGAGACGGATCTCGGCGCCGGCTGGTACGCCGCTCGGGCACGAGCCGTGGCGGACATCGCCTCATCCCACACGAAAGGAATGATGTGAAATGACCGCTTCCGCGGTGTTGCTGCTCGACCGGGACGGCACCCTTGTGTCCTGGGACGAGATGTTCATCGCCTGTGTGGCCGACGCCTGCCGCCAGGCGGGGGTGGCGGCCCCGGTGCCGGAAGTGGTGCTGGCGTACGAATTCTGGGAACAGTTGCTCGCCGACCGGCTCGTGGTGGAGGGCTGCCGCATCACTGTCGACTCCGATGCGATCCCCCGTCGTTATCTGAGCGCGTACGGACGTCCGATTCCCGGCGCCGTACCCACCATGGCCGAACTGGCCTCGACCGGTGTGGTGACAGCCTTGGTGAGTTCCTGGACCGGCACGGAGGCCACACGTGCGCTGGTCGATACCTGGGGCATCGGCGACGCCTTCACCCTGGTGCTGACCTCCGACGACCTTGCGGTCACGAGCCCGCTCAGTGCCGTCGAGCGCAAGCGACTGCTCCTCGAACTGGCGCTGCGTGAGCTGGACCCCGATCTGCCAAGGTGGATGGTAGGCGACTCGGCCAGCGACATCGAGGCCGGCAAACAGGTCGGCGCCACCACGGTCGCCGTGCTGACGGGCAACGGCACCCGGGACTTCGCCCACGTCGGCATGGTCATGCCCGATCACATCGTGGCGAGCCTCGGCGACGTACCAGAGCTGATCCGCCGGAGCCGAGCCGGCCTCTGACCCGGACCGCACAACGGGCTATACGCCGCGAGGGGAGCTCCAGGTGATCGCGGCGTATGCCGCGTGGTTATGAATGCTCTCGTCGTTCACAGCTCGTACGCGATAGGCGGCGATGCGGTCGCAATCAGACAGAACCTGGCACACATCACGCACCATGTCCTCGACGAAGACCGGATTGTCGTAGCCGGCCATGGTCACGTGACGCTCGTCCGGCCGCTTGAGCAGAGCGTAGACCGGAGACGAGGCCGCCGCCTCCGCAATGTCGATCAACTCGTCGAACCACGGGCCGCTCATGTGGTCGGCGCCGTTGACCTCGATCGTGACGTGACCGCGCTGGTTGTGCGCACCGCGATCGCTGATGGCCTTGCTGCAGGGGCACACGCTCGTCACCGGCACTTCGACGCTCCACGCCAACTGCGTACCGGCCACACTGCTGCGTGCCGTGATGGAACAGGTGTACTCAACGAAGGCGCGGGCCCGCGTCACGGGCGCTTCCCGTTCCAGGAAGTACGGAAAGCTCAGGTGGACCCGTGCTCTGCCGCTTCCCATGTACAGCCGCAGTTCTTCCGCCAAACCCGCCGCGGTGTCGGGCGTCAACTGCTCCCTCGAACCATGGAGTACTTCGATGAAGCGGCTCAGGTGCGCGCCCTTGGCCTCCGGCCCGAGGTCAACCGCCATGGTGGCCGTGGCAACGGTCTCTCGCTTCGCGCCCTGTCCGTCGGCCACGAGGACGGGATACCGCAGACCTTCGATCCCGACCTCGTCCAACGGCACGCCCCGGCTGTCATGCGCCGCCTGCACATCGCTGAGCATCAGCTCTCCCCCCGATAGACACATCCAGAAGTGCACGTCTCTCGAACGTGAATGGCCGAGATCGGCAGGGAGCCGACCAGGCGGTCCCAGATCCACTTGGCCAGGTTTTCACTGGTGGGATTCTCGAGCCCCTCGACCTCATTGAGGTAGTAGTGGTCGAGCCGCTCCTCCAGGGGATTGAACACCTTCTTGATCTCCCCGAAATCGATTAACCACCCTGCGGAGGGATCGACCTCACCGCTGACGTGCACCTCCACGCGATAACTGTGGCCATGCAGCCTGCCGCACTTGTGGTTCTCCGGTACGTTCGGCAATCTGTGGGCCGCTTCAAAGGTGAACTCACGAAAAATCTCGATCACTCGATTCCCCAAATCTGTGACTTTTGACGTTCACGTGGCGCCGATTTGATCTGTCGAGAATGGGGTCATGCAATGCTTTTTCGGCGATTCCTCGCGATTGAGAGCGTGCTGAGTATGATCGGACGCGGGAACGCCCACGGTCAACCCGGCGCATCCGCACGCGTCTCCGACCGTGCGCCGAGAGCCGTCCAGACATGCCACTGATGCGGCAGACGACGGAGCGACGTCTCGACCTGACACAGAAATGCCCGCGCATCCCCTGAATAGCGATGACAGACGATGTTCAGCTCCGGGCGCCAGCCGCTCACCACTTCCGCGCACATGAAACTGACGAGCGCCGCGTCGTCGCCGAGAATTCGGAATACGCGCTCCGTCCCGTCCGGAAGCCGGGCATATTCGGCATGGAAAGCCGGTGTTCCCGGCTCGCCGATCGAATCGATGGGCAGGATGAAATCCCAGCCGTTCTTCAGCCCTCGGCGCGCGCTGAACATCGCCTGCCACGAAGGAAAGGCCAGCGGAGTGATGAGGCCGCGTTGACGGTATCCGACCTTCGGCAGGACCAACCGCCGGCTGTGCTCAGGATGAGCACTGCTGAAAGCCACGTTGTGGCCGCGCACCGCGAGCATCGCGGCGATGGCGCCCAGCATGCCGGTCCTGGCCGTCAGAATGAGGTTGCCTCCCGGCGCGATCGGGTGATCACAGGAAAGGCTCAGCGCGCGGACGGTGTCGGCGGCGCCGAATCGCCGGAGGGTGTCGTCGAACGCTCGTCCCGACGCCGATACGAGCACATGTCTTTCGAAGATGAGCAGCCGTTCCCGCAGGCTGGGAAAGGGGCCATCGCGTATGCCGAGCGTCAGGTCCCGTCGCCACCAACGGGAGCGCGGCCGCAATCTCGACTGCGCATATCTGGATAGGAACCGCCTGCGATAGAAGGCCTTGGCCTCATCCATGTCCCTGCCCGAAAAGCAACGGCTCGACGACGCCGTGATGGTCGACAGGCGGCCGTTCCCAGGGAAAGACCACCCAGTCGTCGGCCGAGAACACCGAGTAATCCGGTCGCTCCGTACAACCGTCATTCACCACGATGACGGCCGCACGCACCTCCGTCGCCCCTGCCCGGCCTGCGCGCTCCCGAACCCCCCGCAGTGTGCCACCATCTCCCGCGATATCGTCGACAAGCAAGACCCGGGCGCCCTCCAGAGACTCCGGAACCAGCCAGGAGATCTCGACCTCGTCCCGTTCGGCGTAGCGATCGTCCGAGGAGTTACGGGTCACCCCGATCGCTCCGACGCGACCGGAGAGCAGGTGCCCGAGCACGGTCGCCAACGGGAGGCCGCCCCGCGCGATTCCCATGATGACGTTCGGCTGGAAGCCGCTGTCCGTCACCTGTCTTGCGAGTTCTTCCGCGGCATCGCCGAACGCGGGCCAGTCGAGGCGCAGCAGCCGCCTGCGCTCCCAGCGCGGGGTCATGACGCCTGCCTTTGTACGGGAATGCCGCTACCGAAGGCATTTCGGCATGGACGCGACATCGAGTTCTCCTTGTCATTTGCGGGTGCAACACATTTCCAGCACGGTCATCCCGCCAGCGGTGTCCCGCCGGCGGGACACCGCCATGAAGGCATCTCAATTGACAGGCTCTCACCACGTGTTCCCTGCAGCACCACTTCGCCCGATCCGGCCGGTACAAATGATGCCACCGACTCAGGGCCGCGTGCTACCGGCGGCCGCCACCGGCTAATAAGGTGTCCCAAGTCATTCTTTCTTAACGGGGCACCCCGTCGTGGGGAGACAACTTATGACGACTCATGCCACGAGCTGGAATTTCCGCCGGGCGGTTGTGACGGGTGGTGCGGGCTTTCTCGGATCACATCTGTGTGAGTGGCTGTTGTCCCTGGGCACACAGGTCGTGTGCCTGGACAACTTCCTCACCGGGATCCCAGCCAATGTCGCACACCTGACGGACGATCCCGGATTCCGGCTCGCTCGCTGCGACATCACGGATTTCATCCACGTTTCCGGAGAGGTGGATCTTGTCCTGCATTTCGCCTCGCCCGCCTCCCCCGCGGACTATCTCCGGCTGCCGATCCAGACCCTGAAAGTCGGCAGCACGGGCACATTGCATTCCCTCGGACTCGCCCGGGAGAAGAAGGCCAGATTCGTACTCGCCTCGACATCGGAGGTCTATGGCGACCCCCTTGAGCACCCGCAGCGCGAAGTGTATTGGGGCAACGTCAATCCTTTGGGGCCGCGCGGAGTCTATGACGAGGCCAAACGCTACGCGGAGGCGCTGACGACCGCGTACCGGGCGAACTGCGGCGTGGACGCCGTCATCGTACGGATCTTCAACACCTACGGCCCACGCATGCGTCCGGACGATGGCCGGGCCATTCCCACCTTCATCCGGCAAGCTCTCGCCGGGGAACCGATCACGGTGGCCGGGGACGGCAGCCAGACCCGCTCTGTCTGTTATGTCGACGATACCGTGCAGGGCATTCTCGCGCTCGCCGCGAGCGGCCACCCGGGTCCGGTGAACATCGGCAGTCCCGATGAGATCACCATCCTCCACCTGGCCGAGACGATACGTGACATGGTCGATGCCCAGGCCCCGATACGGCTCATCAACCGGCCGGTGGACGACCCCAGCGTGCGAAAGCCCGACACCACGCTGGCCGAGACCTTGCTGGGCTGGAAAGCCACGACTTCGCGCGAGCAAGGACTGCACAAGACCATCGAGTGGTTCCGCTCGGCATTGGCCGACCAGGAGGATCTGCCGTCCTTCACGCGCTGATCACGAAGAGCAACCGAGAGATCGATTCATGGCACTTAATGGGCGGCTCCGACGGGCCGCGGATCAGCATCCCGATCGACCTGCGATCATCGAGAGC
This sequence comes from Nonomuraea phyllanthi, assembly GCF_006334985.2. Classification (GTDB taxonomy): domain Bacteria; phylum Actinomycetota; class Actinomycetes; order Streptosporangiales; family Streptosporangiaceae; genus Nonomuraea; species Nonomuraea phyllanthi. The sequence goes on along the minus strand of NZ_VDLX02000042.1, from coordinate 12,496 downwards.
AACCGCGGGACCGTCCGGAGCATCACCTGGTCGCAGTTGGACCGCATGACCGCGCCCGCGGCGATCCCGCTGGGGCAGGGGCACAGGCCGATCCTGTGCGTCGACCTGCCCAACACGCTCGACGGCGTGACGACGTTGCTCGCCTCCCTGCGAACAGGGCTGCCCGTTCTCCCGCTCAATCCCATGACTCCACCGCGGGAGCGCGCCGAGCTCATGGACCGATTGGCCGCCACCTACGGCCCGGTGTACGAGCACGACCGGCTCGTAGCGGCCGGAACTGGTCACGAGAGGTCATGCCGGGGCGATTACCTTCTGCTCACGGGCGGCTCCACGGGGCGGCCGGTCCCCATCGAGGGCAGCCTCGCCTTGGGCGGCTTCCCGACGCTCCTGCGCCGAACGGGCTGGAAGAAGGGGCAGCGCCAGCTGATCGTCGGCCCCCTCTATCACACCGCACCCTTCATGCACCTGGTCGCGGGCATCCTGGACGGGCACACCATCGTGGTCCAGGGCGTGTTCGAGGCGGGCAAGACCATTGACGTGCTGCACCGCCAGGCCATCGAATGGGTGCAGGTCACACCGTCGCACATGCGCAAGCTGCTCGCCGAGCCGGGTCTGTCCCCGGACCGGCTGACCTCGCTCAGGTCGCTCGTCCACACGGCAGGCCCCTGCGACGACAAGACCAAACGGGCCTGGATCGACCTGCTCGGTGCCGATCGGATCTTCGAGTTCTACGGCGCCACCGAGCAGATCGGGATGACCGTCGCGCGTGGCGACGAGTGGCTGGCACGACCCGGCACCGTGGGCAAGGGCTTCATGACGCGCATCCGGATCCTCGACGAAGACCGGCGCCCGCTTCCGCCCGGGGCGGTGGGCCGCGTCTTCATGCGCAACGGCCGGCCTGTCTCCGCGGCGATCGAGCACACCGTGAACGGTTACCTCAGCCTCGGCGACCTCGGCCATCTCGACGAGGACGGCTATCTCTATCTCACGGGACGTCGCCAAGGCCTCATCATCGTCGGTGGCTCGAACGTGAATTCATCCGAAATAGAAGAGGTGGTCCTGCGGCTCGCGGACGTGGCGGACGTCGCCGTCGTCCCGATGCCCGATCCCGGCCTCGGCCAGATTCCCGTCGCCCTCGTGGTCAGGCGTGTCGGCAGCGGACTTACGGCCAAGGAGATCGCTCGGCACTGCCGCGGATTGTTGTCTCCGTACAAGCGGCCTCGGCGTATCGAATTCGTGGACGACCTTCCCAGAACCGAGACAGGCAAGTTGCAAAGCTGGCGCCTGAAAAACCTGCGAACTTGAGAGGTAGAAGCACGCATGAGCACATCGTCTGCTGCACGTCATGAGCGCGCGATTACGATCGACCACCCCGATGTACGGGCAGCCGCCGCCTACGAGGAAAATGGCGAGCTCATCGTCGCCGTGGTGCCCAAATCGTACGCGAGCGCGACGGGCATCAGGGAACACCTCTGGAAACGGCACGCCCTGCAGGTCCTCGTGGTCGTGGTGGACGAGCTGCCCGCCATGACGGACGGAGCCGTCGACCTCACGAGATTGGGCGAGGAGGTGGCCACTCTCACCGCATCTCAGAAGTCACGCTACGTTGCGGCGTCGGGAAACCTGGAAAGGCAACTGGCCGGGTTGCTCGGGGAGATTTTGGAAATCGAGCGGGTCGGCGTCCTCGACGACTTCATGGACCTGGGTGGAAACTCCATGGACATGGTTCAGCTGAGCACCCTCATTATGGAACGTTTTGGCGTGGACCTGTCGCTGGAGATTGTTTTCGAGGCGGCTACGGTCCGAAACCTAGCCGGGATCGTGCGGCAGCGGAGTTGACCCGTGTCTTTCCCGCAGGGTACGGCGAGCGCTCCTGCCCTCATGGTCCCTGACGGCACATGCCTGCGTTACGGCGACCTCAGGCGTGCGATGAGTCCATGGCAAAAGGCCACCGCGACGCTGAGGGACAAAGGGCTGGTGCTGCTGTTCGCCGACAACTCCCTCTCCACCGCTTTGTGCTACCTGGCCTGTCTGGAATCCAGGCACACGATCATGCTCGCCGACCCCGCGCTGAACGAGCGCGCCGTCTCCCGCACCCTGTCCGCGTTCCAGCCCGAACTGGTGGTGCGGCCACCGCGCACGCTACGGCTTCCGGACGGTTATCTGCCCGCCGATGAAGCGATCTGGCGACGTTCGCGGATCGACACGAGCCCCGTTCACGACGAGCCCGCCCTGCTGCTGATGACATCGGGCAGCACCGGTGCCCCGCGCGTGGTGTGCCTTTCGCGGGAAAACCTGTTCAGCAACGCCGACAGCATCGTGCGGGCCCTCGGCATTACCGAGACCGATCGTGCGATCACCTCCCTGCCTCTCCATTACTGCTACGGCCTGTCGGTGCTCAACAGCCACCTCGCTCGTGGCGCGAGCGTCGTCCTGACCCACCAATCTCCGACCAGCCGGGGGTTTTTGCGGCAACTGGCAGAAACGGGCGCGACGGCACTGGCCGGGGTTCCGCTCACTTATCAGGCTCTGTGGCCGATCCTGAGCAGGCAATGGCCATCCACGCTACGCACGCTCACCCAGTCCGGCGGGGTCCTCAACAACGTCAGCGGCTACGCCCGGCTGGCCGTGCAGCGGAACAGCCGCTTTTTCGTGATGTACGGGCAAACCGAGGCAACGGCGAGAATGGCCGTACTGGACACCGCAGCACACCCCGAGGCCATCGGATCGGTGGGAAGAGCGGTACCGGGTGGCAAATTCGAACTCCTCGACTCCGGCGAGATCGTTTACCGGGGCCCGAACGTCATGCTCGGATACGCCGACAGGCGGGCGGATCTGACGACAGGCGACCGCATGGACGGTGTCCTGCGAACCGGCGACCTCGGTTCCCTCCGCGACGGCAATCTTTTCCTGCGCGGCAGGGTCAAGCGCATCGCCAAGGTCGCCGGGAAGAGGATCAGCCTCGATGAGGTCGAAAGCGCCTTTCGCGCCCTGGACACGACCGCCGTGGTCGAGTCGGAAGGCGTGGTCATGGTCTTCTGCATGGCGGAGGTGGACGCGGCTCGCGAACTGGGCCGCGAAATCTGTGCCGACCTTGGCATCTCCCCCGCTTACCTGCGGATCAGGCAGGTGGACAACCTGCCCTATAGCGCGGCCGGAAAGATCGACTACCAGGCGCTGAAGTAATCGTCACGTGTTTACATCATCCAGCGCCTCCGAATGGGCGGCGTTAGCCGGACGGCTCGGGCACCGGCGCTGATCCCAACCCTCCCCGAATGATCTTCAGCCAGGCGTTTACCAGCATTTGATCAGCGCGAGCTGGACGGCCTGCTGCCTACGGTGTCCGATCGCGAGCTGATCGACCGACGGTCGTGGGACCTCGCTGACTCCCACGAGACCCTGGCCCGGCATCTGGGCGCACTCACCCTTCGGGCGCTGTGCTCCGTACGGGGCGATACCGACGCGGTACAGCTGACTGCAACAGCTCTACCCCTGTGAAGACACCCGCATCTGAAGAGCGGGAGCGTCTTACGGTCTGCCAGCTACAAATATGGCCCTGACCAGCTCGAACACCTGTCGTGCGGCGAGCCGCAGAAGGCCCACGCCGAAGAGCTTAATACGTGTCGAGCAGCACCCACATATCACCACATCCATAGACAAACTAAACTCGTAGTTGCTGGAGCTCTCCTAAAGCGGGTGCCGCAGGTTCGAATCCTGCCGGGGGCACGCTTCTCCACCAGGCAATTTGGCCTCTGACCTGCGGTTTTTCAGCCGCAGCTTTTTTGCTTTCCAGACCTCGGTAGGCCGCCGAGGGCACCCGAATGCAGCCGTAGGACAGCGTTCTGGGGACATGTGGGGGATGATCTTGAAGGCGTTCCCCGAGGTCAGCGCTGCAGTTCGGGGCCGGACTGTCGCTATCGAGCCGCTCGTCTCTAAGATCGGCTGCGTGCAGCGTCTCGCCCTCTTTGACCTTGACCGGACACTTATCGACCTCGATGCCGCGTTCCGCCGGTGGGCCAAAGAGTTCGCGGAGAGACACCGCTTGGGCGCCGAGGGGCTCGCGTGGCTTGTCTCCCAAAATCAGGAGACGCACCCGCACCGCGAGGTGTTCTTTAGTAAGGTGCGCGAGCGTTTCGCGCTGGCGGAGTCGGTCGAGGAGCTATGGGCCGGCTACCGCCGACGCATGCCTCAACTCGTGCAGTGCTACCCGGGCGTCCTGACCGGCTTAGCCGACCTACGCGCCGCCGGATGGCGAGTGGGCATCGTCACCAACGGCATGGCCGACAACCAACTCGGCAAGTTGCATCAGACCGGTCTGGCCGATGCGGTGGACGGCTACGCCGTCTCAGGAGTCGAGGGCATCAGGAAACCAGAAACCGGACTCTTCGAGATCGCCGCCCAGCGATGCGGGGCCAGCCTCGCTGAAGGCGGCTGGATGGTCGGCGACAACCTCATCGCCGACATCCAAGGAGCACGGTCAGCTGGCCTCCGTACGGTCTGGGTCGATCGAGGAACGTGGCCCGGACATGAGCACCAAGCTGACCACGTGGTCACCGATACGACGAAGGCAATCGGGATCATCCAGGGAAGGCACCGTTGGAGCTAATTGACGTGTGCGGGCCTGGGGCTCCGTCCCACTGCAGCACCTCATCGACAGGATGACGAGATCTGTGGAATGCACCACAAGCGAGTAGAGCTCACCACGCGCCATTGCTGGCAGCTCTCGGGACTGCGTCAGAACAACACGGGACCAGCCTGGTCTTTATCGGGGTAGATGTCCTCGTCTTCTTCCAAAAGATCGCCGCCATCTTGCCGTGGCATCCCCTGCCGATAGTGCGGCAGCCCGAGCATGTCGTTCAAAACTCCGACGAGGAGATGGCGGCGTGCTTCCAAGAAGCGGGGGAAGTTTTCGATCTTGCGAAGCTCGGCATCCACGGGAATCCATTGCTCCACGAGGCGTTCCACAGGGAAGGCGGACATGTAGACCTCTGGGAACTTGGCACTAATGAACTTATTGGTCTCGGCGGAGATAAAGGCGAGATTAGCGATGCTATTCCATTGCTCCTTGGAGTAGATGCCCTGAACTTTCGCCTGCGGGAAGACGTGATGATATTCGATAGCAGAGGAGGAGATCAGCGGCTGATCGATTATCTTTATGTTCGTTTTCCAGTCCTTGACTCCTGAGCGGAGGGCAGCGATGTAGAGCAGGTTGAAGAAAGCATTGCTCGCATACTTCTGCTCCAAATCTGTCGGATGAACTGGACTGCCGACCGAGCGGGGCCCAGACGCCCTACGGATGAGCTCATCAAACAGGTCTCCGCCGCGCCGAGTGTCGATGATTCGAGCCTCTGCGTCGAGCTTGGTCTCTACCTGTAGCGAGTAGTGGCTAAAGGCCATCGAGGTATAGACCCATCTGCGGAGCAGCTCCGGCTCTCCTGGAGCAAGCTGGTTTTGCCTGCGAAACAGCATGTAAGCGGGCACGACGACTACGTTCGGCGACGTAAGTATCCTTGAGCGAGGAACACCGCATTCACCACGTAGGAAGTCGATGGCCCACATCAGTGCAGTTTCGGTATTCTCCCATGCCGCCTTGAGCGCGTCGCCGTTCATCTCCTTACGAAGCAGGTGAATGTGCTTAGCCCCGGTGCCCGCGAGGAGGCTCATCAGTCGAAGTATGGCTTCCCGATCGAGAGGGAATTGGATACCTCCAAGCTTCTCGTGGAATGCTTCCATGGTGTCCAGTCCTTCTGACCACCTTGCGGCGATCGCGCTATAGACCAAGTCCCCCTTGGACAGTCTCCGTCCACCCTTGTTGACTCTGGCGAAGATATCTGCGACTTCTTCATAGTCGTCCGAGTCGTGAGTGATCACATGGATGATGTACTCCCGAATGCCTTTGAGCCGCATCAACCTCTTGTAGTACACATCGAAAGAGGGGTGGGTCGGATCGATCCCAGCATCCTTAAGGATAATGAATAGCTCGGTGTCGTCCTGGAGGGCTTTCTCCACCGGTATGAGAATCGGATTCTTCTTCTGAACGGCATTAGGATTGACGAACTCTTCATTATCAAGGTCGAATCTTATATCGATGAACTTACCGTCTGCTTTCGAGGTAGGCCGGTAGACCCACGCCAAGGAGGTCAGCCGCTGCTGACCGTCGAGCAAGTAGAGAGGAGTGTGCTTCGAATTGTCCGTTTGCACCACGCCAGCCTTCCGGAACGGAGGTTCCTGAGAGGTCTTCCACAGCAGCAGCGCACCGACCGGGTATCCCCGATAGAGGGAGTCCAGAAGATCGCGTACGTCACTTCGAGACCAGACGTAATCTCGCTGGATCGAGGGGATCACAATCCGCCCCGCTAGAAGATCCTTGACCTGATCGATGATCTTCTCGTTGCTTACACCCATTGCAACCTCCAGCCTCCGGCATCTTGTACGTAAGCCTATGCCCAGCGTTACGGAAAAGCTGACGAATGGAAGCGGCTGACAGCCCAAGAGTCCGCCTCTGTCCGAATAGTACGTATTGCTACGTTCTTAGAAGCCCAAGGGAGACAAGACTGCACCGCCCATAGGCGAGGGTTCAGGCAGGGTTGTAATGCACATGGGACGGAAGGCGCAGCGGGCGATGGCTGCTCGACGTAGCCGTGCTTCCCCAAGCAGAAGGCTCCTACGGTGGCGCGACGGCGCGACAGGCGATCAGCGTCCGAACCTGCAGCGTGCAGACCATGCGGCAGTATTGGTTCTGTCCGTGACCGCAATCAGCCAGCCATTGGGAGACCCGGGCGGAGCAGAGGCGCATGCCGCGGCCTCGACTGGACAGCCAGCGCGCCTGGCTTTCCCAGGCCAGGGAGGGCTCCTCCGCTTGCTGTCCAGCGTATCCACCAAATGATCGTATTAGTGCAAGAAGGCATACAAGGTGTACGTCGCAGTTGGGGTTAGGTAGTGTCCGGGGCGTGCGCCCAGTTACCCGCCAAGTGTCTGTAGTTGCCTCGGTGCTCGTCTCTCTCGCCGCCCTCACAGGCTGTTCAGGAGACTCCGACAGGCCAACCTTGGACGAGGCGTCGAAGCAGCTCATCTCGGATGGCGACAAACTATTGGCCTCTCAAGACCTGGCCACCACGGGCTCCGCCAGCGCGACCGAACGGGCCGATCGAGATAGCGAAGTAGGGTGCTTGAAAGGCCAGGTGCAGCGTCTATTTCGCGCTCAGGGCGACCTCAAAGGCTCGCCATCCCAGCACTCGCCGAGTAATGCAGCAGGTCTGATGGCGAGCGGGCTAGGGCTGCAGGGCTATGACACCATCGTGGATAACTCGGACCTTGCTGACGAAAATCTTGGCACAGCCGTGATGCGGCATCCAACCTCCGGGATCACATGGCTGATAACTGTGCGCAACGGGCAGAAGCCCAACATCATGATCGTCGGCAAGACCAGCTGTTATGAACGAAGCAAGTGATCACACGTCTAACTGGGCATCTGAGCTGCCTCAGACCGTACAAGCTGAGCCTGCTTGCGGAGATGATCTGCCGTCGCTAGGCAGCTCTCCCGGAGTAGGCCGATCTCGCTGCGTAACTGTCCGGCCTGAGAGGTGAAGCGTCCTGCAGCCGGCCCTGTCCAAAACGCATCGATTTCCTGAGGCCGTGCCAGCATCCCAGCGAAAACCTTTTCCAGCTCTTCGGCGTATCGGGTCAGGTCTGTGGCGAGCAACTCCTTTTCTGCGGCCTGCCGAAGCAATTGACTCTGGCTGGGAATAGTCATACTCAACCTCCCCGCTGTTTCAGGGCCTTGACCAGTGCATCATAAAGCCGCCCCCGGAATGCCATACGAACCTCGTTTTGCTGAGCCTCCGTCAACGGCTTCTGACCGTGCTGGTTCAGGGATCCGTTCACCCACTCGGCCTGGCGTTGCACAATGCGATTCGCAACGTACTCCGCTGTCGCGGAGGTCTTCTTGTCGAAGTAGTCCGTGATCACACCCTTGAGGCCGTCCTTGGCCTCATCCATCCCGGCGTCTCGGGCGGTGGCCACGTTGGCGTCCTGGATGGGCCAGTACTTGTTGGAGAGCCACGAGACAGGCAGCAGCGCGACCCCTGCGAGCCAGTCGGCGTATTCGTCGTCGGTCCACTCGGCGTGCGTTGAGCCGCTCAGCATCAGATTCGCCACGCCTCCAGCGAGTGCCGCGCGGGAGGTGTACTGATCCTGGGTGGCCTCATCTCCGAAGGGCCGGAACCGGCCGATGTCCAGGCTCAGCGTGTAGTCCTGGGACGCCTTCATCAGGATGTTCGCCGCGTCCTTGTCCTGCATCAAGCCGCCCATGAACCGGGAAGCGTCATCGGGGGCAAGGGTGTCCCATGGCGACGTGGGGAAGGTCGACTTCAATTCAGGCGAGTCACGCTTGGATTGCCCGCGGGCGAGCTGGTCGAGGTAGGGGGCCACGTTCTTGGCCAAGCACTCGCTGATCGGGGAGTCCTTGAGCGTGCCCCACGAACCGCCGATCCACGGGCTGTCCTCGGCGCCCATCCCTCGAATGATGTTGAACCATGCTCTATCGCGGACACCGGCGGTTCCGGCGCTTGGGTTCAACGCCTTGTCCAGCGCTTCCGCAAGCTTCGCTTCGAGGTCGGCGACGCCGCTCATTCGGGCGCGCTGGGGATGCAAGAGCCAGCCTGCGGCGTCCTTGTTGTCAGCCAGGAGCGATTGCAATGCCTGTGGGTCGACGTTGTACGCCTCCACCAGCGCGTTCAAATTCCAGTTAGGGCTGGTCGGGAGGTCCGCCCCCAGCGGACGGCCCAGCACGCGCAGCGCCACCTGATTGAGGAGTCTGCTCGACGGCTTGGACATCGCGATCAGCGCGGTCAGCACGCCAGGCTGCGTGGATTCCATGAACTTCGCGCGCCACTCCTCGCCCAGCCGTCCGGCGCGTTCAGCGTTGGCGTACGCCTCAGCCAGTGGCCCTAGGCTTTTCCGGCCCTGCTGGAGTACAGCCGGCGGGAGCCCTCTGTCCATGGCCGGGCCCTTGTCCTTCATCCAGTGCATGAACAGCGCACGGAACTTGTCCGGCCCAAGGGCGTTCAGCAAGGCGGCGGCGTACGCGGGATCGTTCAGCTTCTCCTTTGTGGAGGCCGTAGCCGCCGTGACGTCCCGCCAGGTCTCTATGGAGCTCTCGATCTGATGCTGCTTGAGTGCATCCGCGATGGGTTTCGCGTCGGCCTTTCCCTGACGAGCGGCCTCAGCTTCGCTGTCGAACGGCAAGAACTCGCTTAACATGCCATTTCCCGAAGTCGGGACCATCTGCTTGAGCGTGTCCATCCGCCATTTGAGATCACGCTGCGTCTCGTCGAAAAACGCCCAGGATCGGTGCATGGCCGCCACCCCGGCAGGGCCAGTCCAGGACGGGCCCGCCTCGGCGATGGCCGCCTCCAGCCCATGCCGTGTGTGGCCCAGGACGTCTTTGCCGCCCTCCATCTCGCGTATGAGCTGTTCCGCCCGGCTGGGGTCGATCCCGACGAACTCCCCCATGAACCCTCCCAGAGGGTGTGGCTACAAGGGAGGAGTCAAGCACAACAGCTAATCCCGGTAAATGCCCCACACATCCCTATAAACAACCGGAATTACCGACGCTGCGGTAGTAAATGCCGGTTTCAGGGCAGACATCGCAACAAGGCCCGTTGCGCTCCCCCTTGCTGCTGAGTGCTATCCCAGGATGGAACGACAGGCCCAGTTACGGAGTCGAGATTCGGGGCGGGAAGGCGGGAACCGTTCGTCACACTCCGCGGCGATCCACGGCGCCGCTGGCTTCCTGACTTGTGAGTCGTTGTTTCCAGCCTTCCTCCTGCGGCCAGCGGGAGCCACGGTCTTCTTGGGCGGAGCCGGCGGCTGATATCGATGACGCTGGGGCGGGACAGCCGGCAGCGCTGATCGGCGATGGCGCCTTGGCGATTTCGCCTTGTTCTTCGACGCCTTGCGGGTTGGCCTGGGCGTGGTCGAGGGAAGCGCTCGGGGCAAGGACGTCCGCGTTGGAGTAGACGCGACAGGGCGCCCGGCGACGCTCGGGGCGAGTGTCGGCGTCGAAGCGGCGTTCGATCGTGGCGCGGCGCTGTCCGTTCCCCATGAGCTCGACCAGATGCCGAGGGCTACGCAGCCCAGGAGACCGGCGACAAGCACCGGCCGAGCCAGCCGACGCCGAACTCGCAGCGTTGATCGCTCTGGTGGGGTGGGGGTCGAGTACCTCCGCCAGCCGAAGGAGTCGGAGTCGGCGCCAGGCCGAAGCCGGTGTCTGAGCGGCAGTCCGTACGGCGGGCGCCGCAGCGGGCGGAGTTCCTCGGGTGAGAGGGTGGGGTGGCTCTGGTCTTCGTGCATGATCCTCCCTATTGGGCCGCCCGTGCCTGCCAGCGTGCCGCAGGCCGTCCATATCCAGCGGGAATGACTCGGTAAAGACAGCGGTGCAAGACGAACCGGCCCCGGGACGACCGGGGCCGGAAGTGGATGAATGTGGGCTATGTGTCCAGGGCGTCGTTGATCTTGCCGTTGATCTGCTCCTGCTGGCCGTCCATGCACTTGGCATAGACCCGCAGCAGAACGTCAACGCTGTGCCCAGCCCTCTTGGCGACCTCCGGGGCCGGGACGCCCGCGTTCAACCAGAGCGACACCGCCGCATGACGGAGGTCGTACGGCCGGGCGGCCAGCGACGAGGCGACCTGCGCCGGAGTGAGCGCGAGCTTGCGGGCTTCCTGCCAGACGTACGAGTGCGCCGAACTGGAGTAGGTGCCGCCGGTTCTTGTGCTGAAGATCCTCCCGTCCTTGGTGGTGCCGAACTCGGCGACGTGCTCACGGAGCATGGCCACCAGGACTGGCGGGATCGGGATCTCACGGGTCTCCTTGTCCGCGCGGTGCTTCAGGTTGCGCGGCTCGTGAGTCTGGCCGGAGTCGGTCCAGCGCTTCGTTGCCTGCGGTCGCGCCTTTTCCAGGACGATCAGGCCCCATCCCGTCTGGGGCAGCATGCAGTTCGCCAGCCGCAAGTCCGCCGCCTCTTCTGGCCGCAACGCCGCGTAGTAGATGCAGGCGAACAGCGCCCTGAGGCGAGGACCGCGCCTGCGGCCCACCTTGGGCACGGCGTCGAGCAGTTGCCGGGCCTGGATTGGGTTGACCACGGTGCGCGGGTCGACGACCGTGACGGCCTTCGGAGCCGTCCATTTGATCTCATCCAGCGGATTGCTGCCGAACGCCTTTTCCTCCACTGCGTGCTCCAGCAGGTGATGGAGGACGGCGCGCTTGCGCCGTACCGTGTTCGCACCGGCCGGAGTTCCGGCGAAGGTGACCGAGATGGCGGCGAGCCCCGTACGGAGGACATGCGGCTCCTTCAGCTCGGACAGCGGGAGGGACGCCCGCTCCAACCAGCCCAATGCCGCGGTTTGGGTCGTGGTCAGAGCAGGGCGCCTCTTCTCCGGGATGAGCGCGTAGGTCCTCAGGACTTCCCGCAGGTCCTCGGCCGCGGGACGCCGTGGCGCGTCGGCCACCAGGGCTGGGACCAGCGACAGGAGCGCGTACGCATCTGTCTCCCGGGTGCGAGGCGCCGAGGTGCTCCAGCGGCGGAGCACATACGCCTGCGCGAACTCGAAGAACGTCGGGCCGGAGGACGCGCTCGCCAGCATCGACACCGGCAGTCCGGTGGCGAGGTCGAACTCCTCCCCCGTCTTCGCTGCCTGCCGTAGGTCAGACATGAAGGCGTTGGCCAGGCCCTTGGTCCGGAAGCTCTTGGACTTCGGCTTGCCCCCGACGCGCCAGCGGGCGATGAACAGAGGCGTGTCGCGGTCCGTACGGTGCTGGATCGCGCCGAGCTTCACGTCGTACGTGGTGTTCACACCGTCTCCCGTCGCGAGTCGAGCCAGGTCATGAGGTCGCTCCGCCAGACGCGGAGTTCGAGGTTGGGCAACTGGACGCAGACCGGCGCACGGCCCAGTTCGCGCCAGCGGTAGAAGGTGCGGCGAGACACGCCACCCAGTTCGGCGAGCACCTGCGGGACGGTCAGCAACTCGTCGCGCCTACTCATCGGCAACCCCCGGTAGACGGGTGCCGGTGATCGCTGCCGCGAGAGCTTGCTCTCCGATGGAGAGCCCTTGACCGGCGTACTCCCAGTGAACGATCACAAGGACGGTGTCCTCGTCGAACAGCGGGAGCCGGCCGGTGCTGATCTCCTCGGCACGCGCGTGTTCCTCGCGCGCGGCGCGGAGGTTCCCGAGAGTGGTGGAGTAACGGCGGCTCTTGGTGGAGAAGTGACCGCGAAAGCCGAGCATGTGAGCCCAGTGAATGAGCCTGAGATCGGCCAGGCCGGGGTTGCCGCCCAGGCGCATGCACGCCGCGATCAATCGGCGCGCATGAGGTGCCCCGACCCTTCCGGACTCGGACCCAAGTAGGGTCAGAGACAGTCCGGAAAGGAAGCACGTGGCGAAGAAGCCGAGAATATATCCACCTGAGTTGCGAGCCGAAGTCGTGCAGGCCGTCA
>NZ_VDLX02000041.1 GCF_006334985.2 Nonomuraea phyllanthi | reverse complement strand
ACACGTCATCCTCTACACCAGCAACGGCGAGGCCAGGCAAGAGTTCTCCATCGTCCTCGCCGCCCGTCCCACCGCAGGCGAACTGACCCCGAGCTCAGAGTCCAGCGAAGTCCTTTGGGCGGCCAGGAACAATGTCAAGAGCTACCGCATGGACCGCTCAATGCGCATGCGCATCAGCCACTACCTTCAGGGAGACGGCCCCCACATCGGCTGAACCAGCCGGAGCACATCCAGCCGGTCTACATCCAGCCGGCGTCAACGCCGGGGCTGCGACACATTCAGCAAAAAGCCAGGTCAGCAGCATGATCACTGCATGACCACTGAACGGATGAGAACTTTCTCTACGGTTTCAAGGGCAGCCCGCCCTGCGGCGGCCTGCCGCGCGTCGGGCGGTCGCTGGCCGCGCTGCGGCTCTCCGGCCGGTCGCGGCCAGCACCGCCCGCGCTGCCCCATAGCAGCCAACTTAACCCGCTCCCGGCCTCGAACGGCACCACACAGCACGAGGCATGCAACAACAGCGCAGGCGGGCCCACGTTCCGTGCTGCCGCCCGAGGTCCCCACGACTCAAGCAACGTCGACGCGAACGCCGTTCTCACCTCACTAATGGGCGCCCATGCCACCGTCAATCACGGCTTACTGTCGGCCCGCGCAGCCGCCTCCGCCGCTGCTACCACGCACTCGGCGCTCGACGCCAGCCCGTCACACCCTCCTGCGTAGAAGGCAAGCCCGGCACAACCCTTCGTCGTTACTGAACCGCAAGCCGATCCCCACAACACCGAGTCCTTGAAGGTCGTAACGATCGCCGACTTCGGTACTCACCGTGCGTGGTCGGGGCGATCGGCTGCCGCGGCCCTCCTCCGTCGGGCCTTGCCACCGGGCAGCTTGGGCCACGACAGCACACAGTGGACCAGCACCAACGCGCAGCGGCGAAAGTACACCGATGTACTGCAACACGACCACATCTGTACCAGCAAGCGGCCGCTATGGCATTAACATGTTTCAGGGCAGCATACTCAGATTTATAGCGACTCTATCAAGTTGAGTTGCTCCAGCCAACGCAACGTTAACATCGCCTGTGTCGCACTAACTCCTTGAGGTGGGGTGCCAGCCAATTTTGCACGAAGCTTTCGAGGCGATTCTTCTTTCGCCATATCGAGTATTGTAACAGCTCCATTAATTCTTCTAAGAAAGCTGATCTGCAGCAGCTCCAGATTTCCCCCATCCGCAACAAATCGTTCACCAAGGGGAGTGAGTCGAACCTGATTCTTAATTACGGATGCAAGGCCAAGCGACTCTAGATTCCGCATTCTTCGACGAGCTTCAGTGCGGAGCGTTATATTCGGAAATCTTTTCTGAAAAGCGTCAAGATAAGCTTCTAGCTTAGGAGAGCTAGAAGCAAGTTGCGCCATATCGAACACTGTCTCCAAGTAGTCCCCATTTTGGTCACGGGGTAGCTTGGCAAGGAGATAACCGCCAACCGCATCCTCGGCCAGGGTGTCCAAAGCGCCAACTTCCTCGATTGTTAGACTGGACAGTTCGAGCGCAGCTCGCAAGCGATCCACTCGCCCGGCATCCTCGACCGACTTTTGACTTACCTCGACGTTGAGGACAGACTTCGCATATTGCAATAGGCTTTCGGGCCGAAGCATAAAGAGCCGCGCCTGCGCTCGTTGGCGAAGCTCGCGGATGAGCTCAAGGCGCGGCCCCTTCCTCTTGCCGCCCTCTTCTTGCCACCAATCCTTCTTCTTATCGCCTGTAATGATCAGAACATCACACCTTCTCTCTTCGGCCTCCCGGATAATCTGCTCCCAGACAAAGTAATCACCAGCAGGGAACCCGCCCTTCTTATCCTTGTCTTCATAGCCAGGAGGGATCTTATTTTGGATGCGTCGATTCGCTTCAGCAAGAAGGGCTTCCACCTCGGAGTCATCGAAGGCCGGCCCAATTCGGCCCCCAAACAACGGCTCGAGGGCAATCAGGACAGGATCGTCATTCGTGTTCTCGCTCACGATGAAAGCTTCGGCTTCCGTAAGCTTTTGAACTCGATTGATCGCTACCTCGAATCCTCGCTTCAGCGAGTCTCTGATGGAGTCGAGATTCTCGCCCGACAGTGCAAGGCGGTTGGACCACTTATTCACCGCCTCTGCGGATTTCTGCTGCAGAGCCCTCAGCTCTGCAGTTGTCTCCGTGAGGATGCTCTTTGAGTCATCCAGCGCGTTCTTGCGATTTCTCCAAAACTCGTCAAGGACTTGGCGAGGCATCCAAAGCTGATTCGCCACCCGCTCTAAAATAGCAATGAGGTCGTTTCTCGTCCGCTTATTGTAGCGGTACAGATTAAGTAGCGTATTTGTGTCGGGGACCACCATTCCTTTGGTAAGAACCTGTCGATAGTCCTCATCAGAGGCTGTCTTGTACTCCTCGTAGCCGTCGTAGATACCATGCGAAGAGCGACGTTGTTTTGCTCGCACAACAGCATCATGCCCTGACAGATCGAACGATGGAACCATTTACCCATGTTTGTAGTGTCGGGTGGCCCACCTTCCTACAGCCTGGGTCATTGAGAATATCCGCCAGAAACAGCCGCCATTCGCTGGCTGAGCTGGGCGTATACGACGGGCTGGATGCGGCTAGAGAGCACCAACGGCGGAAGCAACAGTGGGGGCATCGTGTTGAGGCCGGTTTTGGCGACGTAGCCACTGATCAGCTGATGTTGGTACTCCATCTCCTCAGCCAAATGTTGATCAGGCAGGCGAGTCAGTTCAAGGTCTTCTTGGCCACGTTCGCCAGCGAGCGTTTCAGGTGAGCCCAGACGCCCTTGACCGGGTTGAGCTCCGGGGACGTAGGAGGGTAGCGGGATGACCGTCCGCCAGACCCGGTGCTCTATCTATGCGCATGGCGGCGCTGATGTGGGTGTTGAGGTTGTTCCAGATCAGCACGATCGGGCCTCCGAGCTGCTGGTAGGCGGCATCCGGCAGGCGTAGTTGGCCTCAGAGAAGGAGTTGCGTTCGCTCTTGCAGCCCCGCCGCAGCCAGGTCTGGTAGATCAGCCGCGGCGCTGGTCGGGCTTGGCGGCGAACAGCCTGGCGATCATCACGCTACCCGATCCGCTGCCGGACACCGCCACTAGCGTAACCCCGCGCCGTCCCCAGCTTCGGCCGCGGAGTCGTCTCAGACTGTTGACCAGCCTCGTCTTCCCGGCAGAGCCAAGCGTCCGGGTGCTCCGCGGCCCTTTCCCTCCAGCCAGACATCGCCACGCCAGGCGTGATCTCCTGCTCGTTACCCTCGGCCGCCCGCCGGGGCGGCATCTGCCAGCTCCAGCCCATCCAATACAGCAGATAGTCCAGCCTCCACAGCGTGTAGGAGGGCTCGAAACTAAGCCAAGACCAGCTCAACGATCCGCACCAAGGACCAGCACTGATCCTCGGCTCAGCAGTGCGCGGCTGGCCCTTCGTACTGCACCGCCGGCAACGCGGACAGCTGAGTCTCAGTCAGCTTGCACTTCTCACCCCCGGGACCCTTGGAGACCAGGACTTCGCCGACGCCGGGATCGAAGGCGTGATGCCAGCGATTCGCGAGTCTCGGGAGGGGCCCACTTCCTCCGACCGATGTCGTAATGCCCATGAAGTGATGCATCGCCATCTCCGGCTGACCTCTGAACAGATTCCCCTGGCGACCTATCCATTGGGTCGCTCGAACGGTATGGCTTGTCCACACCAACAACCGGCCACCGCTAACACGTACATCACGACTCCACCGACCGAGATCTCCATATTGCACACCTCACAGGTCTCTCCATGGCCTGGTGCATCATCGTTCTGATCACGAAGACAGGACGATCACATGACCCCATCCCTCAAGCTCCGGACATCTCTACGCACACAGTGCATTACTGGACATTGATGCGTGGGCTACATGACCTCGCATCAATAGACTCATGACGCTAACATAACCAGGACCATCCTCTACGAGCAGGAGAGCCATGTACTTCCGCTATCCCGCTTGCCTGATGCGGCAAACACCCGAGGCGAAACCGCTCATCCTCTTCTCGGCTCCGGCCACAGAGATCGAGCAATGGGCAGGCGTTCCCCAGCGGCAGCGACTCCATGGCGAGGAAACGGTCGGCTTTCAGCGTGAAGAAAGCGTCTCTCGTGTCGCCGAAATTTCAGCTTTCTTCGACAATCCACACAACATTGTCCAGAATCCGCTACTGGGTGCCCTCCAAAGCGCGCAGTCGGTTACTTTCGTACCCGTCGACGAGGACCAAAGTGTTGGTCACGTAGTGATCGAGTACGAAAGCGTCGATGACCTTAAGCTTCTGGACCTTCTTAGGCGACTCCGCGACCGACTGGAGCAACGTCTACCAGGGCTCCTAAGCGCCCCTATCCCGCAAGGCCGGTATCAGAGAACTCTGACAGAGGCAGCCAAAGAGCATGGGATGCCGCACGATCCCGAAGTTGATCTGGATGACGTAGACAGTGAAGACGATTTTGATCCGTCGACCGATGATCCGGAAGACATTTCGGGCATCTTGCTCGCTGAAGAAACCAGAATAGTCGACTTCTATATCGAGATCCGAACTCGTATTGCCGCACTGGAAAAGTTCCCGCCAGAAGAAGATCCCGACTCAATAGTAGGTTTCACGAAAGAAGCCGTAAAATCCTATCTCCTCCCGATAGTTCTAGTCGACGGACAGCATCGTCTTCGTGGAGCAGTTAGAGCGGCCCGGGCGTCGCTCGAAACACCTGTTGGGAAGAAGAGGCTAATGGAGGCGCTCTTTGGTGAAGGTAGTGTCGACCCTGATGAGATTGACCCCGACTCGCTTGCCGGCAATCTCATCAAACACAACGATAGATGGCTTCCCATGTCGCTTCTTATGGATGACAGTCCCAGCGAACATGTCTTCCAATTCGTTGTAGTTAATCAGAAGGCGACCCCCATGGGAAAAGCTCTTCTGGGCACGATCGTCTCAACGAGTTTGAGCAAAGAGGAGCTCGAGCCAGTCGCTCAACGCCTCAGAAATGCCAAAATTCAGCTCGACGACTCACGTGCAGTCGCCTATCTGACTCGCGCCGAAGAAAGCCCATTTAAAGGGTTGGTCCAGACCGGAATTGTTGGCGATAACCCAGAACATCTGCAGTGGACTGTTCTTAAAAGTCTCGTCCAAGTCTTCCGTGAACTAACAGGCGGGAAACTATACGGCCAGAAGAACGACTACGCCAGAAAATGGCGACGCGAATTCCTCCCTCAAAGCGAACTTGTATCTGAGGGCGATACGGACGAGGCGAAGTTTAAGATCTGGAGTCAGGCGGATGGACCATGGCGCACCGTCTTCATCAGATTTTTCACACTCGTAAGAGACAAATTTGGCGTCATCGATGACATGCGGGCGCCGAACGCATGGGGAAGTAGCAGGGGCAACCTCTTCAACATGGTCAGTCTCACGATCTTGGCAGCTGACTACTTCGAATATCTGTGCATGCGAAAAAAGACGCTTAACCACGTCGCCGATGTCGATGCAACCTTCGAAGACTGGCTCGATGGAGTTAAGGACTCCTACTTCGCACGCGAATGGCCGCTACCCACAGGCATGAAGAAGGATCAGCGACCGGTTAAAGTGAAGTGGGCATCGCTTTGGTCCGAATACAGGCGGGATCCTTCTACCGGTCTTCCCAAGGTCATCGAGTACGTTCCCAAGTAGAAGATATGCAATCGAACCAGGTACGCGGTTTCCTCCGTTCATTGGAAGAGCTTGATAAGAATCGGTGGGATCGTGAAGCACTCCAGGAGTTCGCGAAACTCAAGGTGCCTCACCACATGCTTGGGCCGAAACAGCTACTACTGGAGGTCGATGTAACTGTACTCCACGCCTGGTGGTTCATCGAAAGTGTAGCTGATCTAGCTATTTATGTTCACGATGAAAGTTCGCACATCCTTCACCTGGGAATTGATATCCTCCGTGAGATCCGGCGACGCTACCCGACGCTTCCACTCGATGAGGTTAAGCAGCTGGCTGAAATACTTACGGAGATAGCCTGGGGAGAAGTCCTTCAGCGGCGTGCAAGAAAGAGACACAGCATCACGCTGGCGGACCGGAGGTTACTTTGGTCCAATGCACAGCCGGACCCTCGATGCTATCTTTGCGGCTATCAGTTCTCTCCCCAGGCCGGCGCCCGCCTTGTCCGTTCAGGCAATGCACCAATCCCAGAACCGCTGTTCGTGGATTTCACCCGGCCGCGTGGCCTTAATCCTCGGGATCTTAGGATAGAGGTAGACCATGTCCGGCCGGTCACATCAGGAGGCTTGACTGACATCAGTAATCTGAGGCTAGCCTGTGGCTGGTGCAATCGCGTTAAGAGCAAATATGGCAGCTTATACGATGTTGGCTCATGGGCTCTTGGAAAAATCCTAAATCCACACCTCGGATGGGTGACAGTTCCTCAGCCTTTCTGGGTCTTACGCCTTGTCAGTATGACTGGTCGGTGCGAAGAAGCGTCTGGCTGTACTGCGACATTGGATACCCATGAACTGTTCGCCGGGCCGCAGAATGCTCGCGGTGCTCTTAATCCAGCCAACTTCGCTGTCTACTGCTCTGACCACGATCCATGGTCTTATGAGAGGTATGTATCACTTGCCACTGCAAGATCACGCATCTGAAGCCAAATAGTAAACAATTCTCAGAGTCGACGTAGCCCGCAGATGATTCGTCAATACGAAGGCCTCGTTCAGGCAGGCGGTCCTTAGTTATGAGACGAGTGAAGCCATCGTGTGCCGCTACTGCCAGACGGCACGTGCTGCCTCAAAATGAGGTCGAACTTCTCTAGTATGCTGCGTTACGCGGTCGGAGTAGGTGATTGCCCGCGAGCAGTGTCAATATTCGTGACGACCAGCCGGCTGCTGTCCTCTTCCAGCCAACAGCGAAAGAGCGGCCACCTTTCCCTCTCTAATCGATCACGCAGCCATGAGTCGACAGCTAGTTCCGCAACGAGTCGTGACGATAATTGCAAGTCTCAGCTTGAGGATGGCCCCAGTTTCAGTCGTGAAACCGCTCTTGCCCCGCCACCGGCCCGAGACAAAGACCATCTGCCTCGTCTAAAACGCTTCGGGATAACGCCTGTTAGGTGTTCGTCAACTAGTCCACAGGCCGAATGCCTCTCGCCTTTTCGATCAGACAAAAGACAGGTGGGACAGCTCACTACACTTATAAGAGCTAAGCAAGAGCAGCCTTTACCAGATTGTCCACTGAATCTAGATCACGTCGCCCGGCAAGATATCCAATGCCGCGATGCAGATGTGTAATGAGCGTCCTCCCACAAGCTTCCTCGGTTGGCTCATTGCCATCACGCTGACATCGGGATCTAATCAACGCCATGTAGATATCCCCGTAAGCTCCAGCAAAGGTGCGCCAAGACATCTCTATATTGGAATCGGTAACGACATCACGCACTAGGGGAGGCGTTTCGTCTTGCAAAGACACAGCTAGAGCCCAGCGGCACAGGACGTTCCAGTTTTTAATGCCAGTGACTCGTTTAAGTTTGATCAACTGATCCTTGGCCGGTTGAGACAATCGGATTGTATCAAGCGACATACCGAGTCTTTCCCCATCCGTATCCGCGTTCGATTGTGGTTGTGAGCGTTGTATCGTCGTGGACCAATGTATATGTATGCGCGATCGATGGAATGAGGCGCTTTAGCAACTCATCATCGATCTCTTCGTCTGTCGACAGCAGAAGCACTTGGTGGCTTGCCTGCGGGAAGTAACGCTCAACAAGATTCTGTCTGTGCCGGCTATCCAGTCGACCCAGCGGAGTATCGATAACGCTCGGGAGTCTGTTGCCCGCCACGCGAGCTAGACCCCAGAGGAGGGATACCGCCAAGAGTTGACGCTCGCCGGCGCTCAGACGTGCAGGATTGAGGTCGTCGCCGTCCGCGCCAATCAAGGTCAAGGTGAACTTGCTAGTGTCGATGCGGAGGTCCTTAACCAGGCCGTCCTTGTGCGTTAGACGGCTGAAGCTGTCTAGTACAGCAACCTCCAACCGACTGATATGACGTTGCAGCAGGAGTTTCCCAAACTTATCCAAAGTGTTACGAGCACGGTCAGAGTACGAAACGACACGGGCACGGTGCTCGATCTCGGCTAGCCCTTTGGCTCGTTTGGCATATGCCTTCTCACGGGCTGCCTGGAGCTGCGCGTTTCCCCGGACAAGTGTGGCATGCGCCTCCTCCGTGGCGCGGAGTTCCCGCTCGAGGTCTTCCACCCGCTGACGGACCTTGTCCTGTCGGGCGATCAAGTCGGCAATCGCATCTTCTGCTGGAACACCGGCCAACTGCCGATCTAGCGCGTCGAGCTGCGATCTGAGCTCTTCAGACTCAATGAGCAGCTCTTCCGCACGCTGTGACTCGCTCTTGAGAACTTGGTCAAGCGAGTTGAGTTGCTGGATGCCTGTCGCCGACATCTGGATCACTCTTGGAACGCCTGCATCAGCCGCGCGCTGGGCACGGTCCTCTTCCATGAACTGCGCGACCTGCTCACGCTGAGCATCCGGTATGCCGTTGCCTAGTAGCGAGAGAATCTCCTTGTCCCGCTTGTGTAGGGCATCGAGTAGCTGCTCCGCGCGAATCGCATCTTCCTCTCGAGCTACCTGCGCACGCAGGGCCTCTAGTTGATCCTTAAGGAGTAGGAATGGGAGCGGTCCTGCTGCAGTGGTGTTGGCAAGAGTCACCCTTACAGCTTCGAGCCGGCCTCTCGCATGGGCACTCTGTGCTTCTAGCTCCGCCCGACGGCGGAAGAGATCTCCACCTTCCTTAGCGAAGGCGGCCTCGACAGCCTTGAGCTCCTTCTTCTCGTGTAGGAGACCAGCTCTTGCGGAAGCGACTCGCTGAAGCGCATCTGCTCTGGCCACCTCGTTCTCCTCAAGCTGAGCTTCGATGGCGGCGATCAGCTCGAGTGCGGCCTTGTCCTCTCGGCTCACCTTCTGTCGCCGTTGAAGAGCCAGCAGATCGGTTCGCAGCTGTTCGACTGTGTTGACCCCCAGGAGCGATTGAACTGCCGACTCGATGACTGGAGCAGCCCGTTCAGGATCAGCAAGCGATTCGATCTTCTCCCCATCGAAGAAGAAAAGAGATGCGACTTCCAGCGGAAGGAGATCCTCTACATAAGCCGCCCATGTATCACTGACGGCCTTATCGTGTTCACCGTTGACGAAGACCGCTAGCGACTCGCGGACAGTCTTTCCCGAGATGGACCAGTTTCGCTCAATACGGTAATGACGTTGCTGCCCTTCAACCGTGATCGAAAACCAGAGTTTCACAGCTGCGTGCTTAGGCACGGCCTGACGGTTCACGCTGTCACGGAGGAATGCGTCGTAGGATCGATTTCCCCTACCGCTGCACCGCGCCCGCGAGCCGTACAACGCGAGTTGGATAGCATCTAGCAGCGTCGTCTTCCCGCAGCCGTTGAGACCTCCGATCAGGATGATCGGCTTGCCTGGCTTTGGATTCAGAGAGAGGACCTGCTTGCCGAGGTACGCACCGAAGTTCTCAAGAGTGATCTCATGCAGGAGCATCGGTGCTCTCTTCATCCAATCCGATCAAAGTGGGGGCGACCTTGTTCTGCTGATTGCGTTTGGCTAGGTCGACCGCATCCTCCGCATCCGTGTAGTAGCCCTTCTTGATCGCCTTCTCAAGTGCTTCGAACAGTCCGGAGCGACGAGTCATCGTGCGGAATTTCCGCTCAACTGCAAGTAGCTCGCGCATCGTCTCGAAGTGCAGGTCATCTCCGTCGCAGACCGCACGAAGCAGCTCCACCTCATCCGCGGCCACTGCGAGGTGCTGGTCGAGCGGACCGCCGGGGAACTCTTCGCCCGTCTCCTGCTTGTAGATCTGGGGCAGCGAATCCTCAACCTCATGCTTCTCGAAGACCCAGATGCGTCGGATCTCATGCAATTCGTCCATGGTGATTAGCTCGATGCCCCGCACATGCTCTGGAGCATTTTTCCGAATCCAGGTCTGCGCGTTGAGGAGTTTGCGGAGCCACTCCCCACGGGCCCTTTGTGTGTACGGTCCAGGAACGTTGCGATCATGGAACAGCTGGATCGTGCCGTTCATCTTCCGGAAGTCACGCAGGTGGCTGTCGTCGGGAGCGTCGAGCTCGTCGCGTAGCTCCAGGAGCGGAAGCATCCACTCCTTTTCCTCATCGTTCTGGATCATCGCCGACATGGACTTGTCCTTGTCGACGAGAGTGCACGTCCAACAGCCGAAGCGGCTGTCACCACAGGAAGGAGTGGTGTTATCCACCACTAGTGGGCATTCGCCGTCGCTCGAGGCCCCTTGATACATGGTGAGGAGGTCCTTGTTCGGATGCCCCCAGGGGTTAGGCTGCTGCATCAAGAACGTCCAGACCTCATCGTTGCTCCATGACTCGATAGGGCTGTAGACGAGAGAGTTGGGAAGATTACCGTTAGGCGAGAGACGGTCGCGGACACGGCGCTTCTCGTGGCGCTCCATCACGCGGGCGCGAGCTTGGCTCTCCGCTTTGCGGATGCCCAAGACCAGGATGGCCTCACCGTGGTCATGCACGACTTGGCGGATGAACGAATTAGACGGCTTGATCTTCAAGCGTTCGGTGCACCAGCGGAACTTCGGCCTGGGAGCGGGGTATCCCTTGCCGATCAAGCCGACCCAGAAGGTGTCCTTTACATCAGGGACCAGCCTGTTCGGTTGGATCGGGAGCTGCTGCTTCTGTGCCGCCTGACGCATGGTCTCCAGCGATTGAGTCACCCAAGCAGCAACGACCGGATTCTCAACCAGGGTGTCCGTGCTGATGACATAGACCGGTTTGGTGCGCTGATGAGGCTCTAGGCCTTGTAGCGCCAGCCACACGAGTTGAAGCACCGCCGTGGAATCTTTGCCACCGCTGTAGCCCACGACCCAAGGAACCTGATCGGCCAGGTACAGCTCACAGATCTCCGCGGTCAGCTCGTTCACCACCGCGGCGAGTCCACCTTGGCTCTCGAAGGGGACGGTGCGCCGGGTGGGCGTGTTCAGCATGACGGCACTGCGCGTCGGGGTGCTCATCGCTCTCCTCGCTGGTAAGCGTCTTCTGCCTGCTGCTCATCGGCAGTCAGTTCGAGACCGAGCTGCTTACGTAGATAATTCACGGTAAGTACGACGTTTTGGTGATTCTTCGAGACACGACCACCGATGATCGCCCTTCCCTCCCAGTCAGGATTGGTCCGCGACCAGTCCACGTCCCGAAGCGGCGCTAGCCGCGGCTTCCACTCCTCTGGATCAAGCGAATCGCGAAGCAGTGTGTTCCCGAGCAGCCCTATCGCATGGAGTGCGATGCCATGCGTGTGTAGGTACTGCTTGCGGATCTCAGAGGCGGAGAGAGATCGCCTCCGCACTTCTCCCCAGTCCGGGATGAGAGCATCTATGGCTTCCCAGTAACCCCAGGACAGGCGCTCCCCGTCCTTGCCGCTAGGCAGCTTTAGCCCTTGCAGAAGGGCGCTCATCGCCGAGTACAGGGCGCTGAGTGTAAAGAGCTTGCGCGATCGAGCTGAGAGGGTGCTGCTCTCCATTTCAACGAAGTTCCGGAACACTGGGCACTTCAGCGCCAGAAGACGCGTCAGCTGTGATAGCTCATCGCGGTGGTCATAGAGGACGCCTATGGAACGAGCCGGCCGCACAGCGTGGCGGTTCAGGTCGGCGAACATCTGCTGGCTGCGCTCAAGGCTGGCGTCATGGAAGAAGACGACGGCGATGGTCTCATCACCGAGTGATGGGTTCTCTTTGAGTGCCACCTCGATGGCTGCACGCCGGTGCTGACCATCGTTGATCAGGAAGCGCGAGGCCATCGGGATGTGCAACTGACCGACCCGCAACCCTGGCCCTTGGTCCGCGACCCCCACGAAGCGCATGGCGCCATCCACGGAGGCGGTTAGCGCAGAAAAGACGTAATCGTCGGGGTTCTCCAGGATGTACCGCGCGAGCGCTGGCACTCGTCCCTTGTTCAGGACTCGCTGCGCTCGGACCTCCGGCGCCAGCTCGTCCTCATCGAACAAAAAGATCTTGGGGATGAGGCGCAACGGGCACATCGATACGTAATACTCACGCCCTGCCTGCACACCGCGGATAGCTGGGAAGATGTACTCAAAGCCCGCAGTGGTGGCGTCTCCGCCTTGCTGCGCCAGCGCGTGTGATCCCACGCGGTCCACGGTACCGTAAGTACGTGTGCGTTTTAACGTACTCACGTGACGTGACGCCAACAAGTATGAGAGCTGGTGTGCATGTGGTCGCCTACCTGGATGCTGCGGCAACGACGAGGGTGCTCCCGGAGGTCGCCGAGGTCGTCCTGCACTGGATGTCCCAAGATTTCGGCAATGCGGGCTCGCGTACCCATGAGTATGGAACGCGCGCCAAGAAGGCGGTAGCCCGCGCTCGTGAAGGCATCGCAGCCCACCTCGCCGCCCGCCCGGATGAGTTGATCTTCACGAGTGGTGCAACCGAGAGCAACAACATCGCCATCCTGGGTCTAGCACCCTTCGGCGCTAAGAGTGAACGCCGTCACATCGTCAGCACCGCAATTGAGCACAAGGCTGTACTGGAGCCACTGGAGCACCTACAGTCACAGGGTTTCGAGGTCGAGCTGATCGAGCCGGGGCCCTCCGGTCGCGTGAGCGCGGAAGCCGTACTGGAACGGCTACGCCCCGACACGCTTCTGGTGTCTGTCATGCAGGTCAACAACGAGACTGGCGTAATCCAGCCAGTCGCCGAGCTGGCCGAGCATCTCCGCTCCACCGCCACCTACCTTCACGTTGACGCGGCTCAGGGCTTCGGCAAGCTGCCAGACGACCTTCGGGCACCGATCGATCTCGTCAGCTTCAGCGGGCACAAGATTGGAGCGCCCAAGGGGGTGGGCGGCCTGCTCATCAGACGCCGCGGGCGTGATTCCGTGCCGCTGACCCCGCTGATGTACGGAGGCGGCCAGGAACGCAAGCTCCGCCCCGGCACGCTTCCCGTTCCGCTCATCATGGGCCTGTCCAAAGCTCTTGAGGTGTTCGAAAGCGAACGTACGCAGTGGCTGCAAGCGGCCAGCGAGTTCCGCGCCCGTCTGCTGGAGGGACTCGGCAAGACCCGGTTCAACCTCCATGGTGACCAAGAGCACGTGGTCCCGCATATCCTCAACCTGTCGTTCGAGGGTGTGGACACCGAGGCCTTGATCTTGCAGCTGAAAAACTACGCCGCGGTGGCCACCGGATCCGCCTGTACGAGTGCGTCATACACCCCAAGCCATGTCCTCGCGGCGATGGGGCTACCCGAAGAACAGGCCAGCAATGGACTGCGCCTCTCTTGGTTCCCCGACCAGGCTCAGGCACTGGAAGTCGACGAGTTCGCGAGCATCATCGCCGAGTACCAAGCCGGCATCGCACCGGTCAGTACCTCTTGATCAGGCGGTGACCACGGAGCTGGCGGCCGCAGCGAACCAGCTCGGCCTCCCAGCCCTGCTCTGTCCCAATGAGATGGGGATTGGCGTATAGGCCTGCTCGCAGCTCGCTGTCGGTAAGTCGCCGATACTTCGGGACAGCGGGGTCATCCGGGTGAAGAAACTCATGTTTGCGATGGAGTAGCGGCCTGTTCTCCGACTGCTCGTAGGACATGTGCGAGGTCTTGAATGTGGCGAGATCGACCATGTAGGACGATCGCAGCCGCGGATGCGGATCCGTGTCGAACTCCGGAAAGTCCAGCCAACTCACCCCCCTACCCTGATGGCGCAGCTTGGCCAGGGTCCACTCCTGTGGACGTCCTGCCGCGAGCGAAGCGCAGTGCTCATACAGCCGCAGCACAACGGGCATGTGGTCAATTGCCCGGCGATGCACGTACAGGGCTGTTGGCGTGAGCTTGCCGACCTTTGACCCGTTCATCGCGCCACGGACATAGGCGTCGTCGCGCAGCTTGAGCAGCAGACGATCGGACCGCATGCATGCTTCCTTGTAGGAGCTGAAGAACGCTCTCACGTCGAGCTGTGTGGAAAGTGGGAGGCATCCGAAGGGACCACGCCCGTTGAACAGCTCCACACCTAGGAACAGCAGCGTGGTCAAGGTGGATTTCTTCGCACCTTCCGCGACCTTTTCGGGATTGGCCGACACCCGGACGATCCGCTGCAGCTCTGCGGTGTTCAAATGGGCTAGGAGCTCCGCCATCTGCGTCGGCATCTCCTCTACGCGCGGCACCCGCCCGCGTCGCTCTGTGTAGTCCACTACGGAGGCTATCGCCGATGCCGCGTCGTCAGAGGCCAGCCAAATGGCCGCGGGTGCGATCCGACGAGCCAGACAGCCCAGGCGCGCCTCATCGCGCTTGAACGCGTAGACGATTCCGGGAGCCGCAGAGACGCACCGGACGCCTGTGGCGTCCTCAACGTAGCTTCGGAGCTCGCCAGCGCTGAACAGGTGCTGAAACGTCCGCCGGCTGGTAAGGACTCCGTCGCCGAAACCCGTGCCCTTGACCTTGGACTTCTCCCAGGTGAGTCGAGTGGAGACCACCAAGGTCTCCTTGGCAAGTTCCCATGCCTTAACGAGCGTACGACGCCGTTCCTCCGGGTCCTCGATGATGTTGAGGACATAAGTCAGCAGCACGACATCCGATGGGTCGAGGCTGCCTTCGGGGTGATAGTGGGGGTCCCAGCCGACCGCCCTCATGGCGATCCTCTGTAGAGCCCGGACATCATCCCCTCGTCCGCACCCATAGTCCAGGACCGACGAGTCAGACGTGATCTGCTGATCCACCACAGCCTGACGTGCGGGTACGGAAAGTCCCGTTCTGCCGATCGCGGTCAGGCGGCGCTCGGTTTCCCAAGCGCCGCCCGTCTGCTCTGTGAGAGTCACATGGCCATCATGGGGTTCAGAACTCCGGAGGGCTGAAGAATTGGCCTAGCTCTGGGGGGAGCCCCACCGACCTCTGATCCCGATCAGCTCGTCGTACCATCTCCAACAGCACGTCCATAACCCGCGACTTGCTCGCGTTGATCTCGCCTTGGATGTAGTTGAGACCACCGTTTGCATACTCTTCGAAGATTGTGACCCGCTCCCCAAGGCGCTCCTCGCTCAGGATGGAAGCGTCGCCAGGGTGCTCCAGAACCCCGAGGGAGTCGATGAATGCTTCGGCAGTCGGAGAGCGACGAAAGACTTCGTACCGAATGGGCTCCCCGGTCTCACTGAACTGCTCCCTACGCTCATGGGCGTAGCCGACGGACGCTGCGAAGAGTAGGGTCGCCGCCATACTGGTGAATGGACCGTCGCCGTCCTTGCTCAGTTGCTGAATCAGACTCTCATGTCCCTTCGGCCGACGAACTCGCTGCTCACTGGGGCTCGTCATCATTGCGTCACCTCAGTGAACTCCGCGCCGTCGAAGGAGGATCCCAGCACCTGGTACGGGTACTCTCTCCCGTTCACAGCGATCTTCTCCGTAACGTCCTGCAAGTCACTCTTCGTCGTATGGGTCGTAATCACATACTGCTTGCCCACGCGCGGATGCAGCGAATTCTCGGCGACCCCTTCGGCTTGGGCCTTGCTGGACAGAACCACTACCTGAGAGGTCATCTCCGGAAGGAAGCGGGCGATCTGCCGACGGTAGTCGTCGTCCAAGTTGCCGAATACCGCGTCCATGACAATCGGATACTCACCGCCGACGCCTCCGAAGAATGGGTTCGGATTCGTGGCAGCGTCGCGGCATTCCTGCGCGACTGCGCCGACGAAGGAGAGTGAGAGCAGCATGTTCTCACCAGTGGACTTGGGGGCCGGGACCTTCTCATCGCCTACCAGCTCCCAGTACTCCAGCTGGAATCCCGGCGTAAGCTCCGGCTCGTAGTTCTTCAGCGACGCCCGCTTGAACAGAGTTCGGATACGGGTGTCCAGACGGCGGCGGATGCTGTCGGACAAGAGCTCAAGGATCTGCCGGAGCGCGGTCTCGGTCTCTCGGATCACGGCGATCCGGCGCTGGATGCGCTGGTTGTTCTCGTCCTTGACTTGGATCTTGTCGACCTGCTCCTCTTTCTGTTTTTTCTGGTTGGCCAGGAAGTCGAGACGCTCGTCGATCGTGCCGAGGCATCTACTCGTCTCGCTCAACTTGTCGACCATCTTGCTGCGTCGCACTTCGATTGCACTGATGTCCTCTTGCGGCAGCTTCTTGATCTCGATGGAAACCTCGTTGAGCTGCTCAACCAGCATGCGCTCTTTGTCGGATGCCTCCCCGATCAGGCGATCCGTCTCCGCCAGCCGGTCCATCGTGCCACGACGCCGCTCCTCCAAGCCGGCTACCGCACCGCGAAGTTGATTCCATGCCGCTTCCACTTCGGCAAGGCCGGCACGCTCACGCCACGTCTCCAGCGCTGCTCGCTCGCGCGAGCCTTCGGTGAGATGGGTACCGCAGATGCACTCGCCCTCCATGAGAAGGTCTTCGATGAACGTGCGCTTCAACGGTGCGGGCAGCTCACCACGCTCTCGAAGTGCGTCGCAGGCAGCGATGATCTTCTCAGGCAGATCAGGTATGAAGGCCAGATAACCGGAGTCTGCGAGCACCCGAGACCGCTCGTCCTCGAGCTTGCGCAGTGATTCATGGGCGCTCGCACGTTCCCGTTCCAGGCGCTCACGCTCCAGCTGAAGTTGCTTGGCACCGTCCAGGGATTTAAGACGTGCCGCGAGCAGCTCGATCTCGTCCTTGAGATGCTGAACTTCTGTGTTGAGAGACTCCTTCTCCTTCTTCTTCTCTTCCGTCTCCTTGAAGACGGCGTCGATCTCAGCGGTCAGGCGCTCGGCGAGCTCGCTGTTGGCTCCCTCGGACTTCAACTGGTGACGCAGCTTGTTCGCTGCCGTGGGGAGGTGCTTGAGGGCTCGCTCGAGCTGCTCCAAGCCAAGGAGCGTCTTGATCGCATGCTGGATCTCAGCGTAGGCCTCCTTTCGAACCAGCTGCTCGATGCGCTCACCGTTGACGAAGAAGAACTTGCTCAGGCGCTCGGGAAGAATCTTGTCTATATGTCCCTGGGCGCTCTTGAGCTCTTTGGTGACACCCCTGTCGTCACGCTCGAGGAGAAGGAGCTGCGCCTTGGGCAAACGTTGGTCCGAATTCTGCTTCTCCGCTGTGAGAAACCGGCGCGCAGTGTAAGTGCGGCCTTCATGCTCGAACTCAACGGTCACCGACATGTCCACCGACGAACCGGGGCGGGCTTCCTGCCAGATCCGATTGTTGATCAGTCTGTCCTGCTGCTCGACATCTGCGCTGAGACGCCCATAGAGAGCCCAGGTGAAGGCATTGAGCAAGGTCGTCTTACCGCCACCATTGGTGCCATATATCAGTGTGACGTTGTGTCCCGGCTCCTGAGCGAACGAGATGCGGTTCCGCCCACCGTACGGTCTGAAGTTCTCGAGCTCGATCGACAGCAGCTTCACTTGACGACGCCCTCAACCCTCCGGATGATCTGGTCGCTCACGTTGCGCGTTACCGTCGCGGTGTCTCCCAGATGCAGGTTTTCCTTCTCCAAAGTCAGAACGTCCACGACAAGCTTCTTCGCCTCATCGCTTAGTTCCGCATAGATACGACCGACGATCTCGCGCTCGTTCTGGTCGCTCACTGGCCGCTCTCCACCTTTCACACATCAAGAAGCTGGTAATAATCGCGCAGTTCCCTCAGTTTGGCGAGGGCTTCCCCGTGATTCTCCGCGTATCCGGCGAACTCTACGCATCGAGCGAGCTCTCGCCGGAAGAGCCGACGCTCAATTTCGAACAAGGCAGGGTCCTGCGGGGGTGTCACCACGAAGTCGATGACCTCTGCGAAACTCTTCCCTGGCGCCCTTCGAAGGATCCGGCCGCGGCGTTGGATGAACTGCCGAGGGTTGGTGCTGCTCGCGAGCATGTACGCCACGCGAGCATCCGGGAGATCGACCCCCTCATCCAGACAGCGCATCGACACAAGAACTTGCAGGTCACGCCCAGTCGCAAACGATCGGAGCAGATCTCGGCGTTGCCGCTTGTGCTCCCTGGAGGTGAACGTATGAGCCCTGAGACCCAACTCCTTGCCCGCTAGCTCGAGAACCTGCTCGACCTGACGTGGCCCGGTCCCGCCGTCAATCAGCGGTGCTCCGCCCTCGGCGCAGTAGATCAACTGGAAGAAACTGTCCCTGTGTCTTTCCAGCGCCTCTCGAAGGGCCGGCATCTTGGCACGAGCGTGCCCGAGGACCTTCGACCGCATCCCTAGCAGCATTCCGAGCGGTGAGTTGTCATCCTCACTCACCGAGTCTGGCTCTTGCGATCTCATAAGCGCGCCAATCTTCACGGTGAGCTCGGTGTACTGCTCTGCCTCGTCATCGCCCAGGGGAACGAGGACGGGGTGGTATCTGTACCTCGTCAACGCCCCTAGGTCAATCGCCTCCTTGAGGCCCAGCTTGGTGAGAATGTCCCCGAAGTAGTCCTTCAGGGCATCCGTGCCCGCCGGATCGAACCATCGCTCCGGTGTGGCGGAAAGTGCGAGGCGGAACTGGGCATGTGCCGGCAGAGCCGTCCGCAGATGTTCTGCTCCTAGATGGTGTGCCTCATCGGCAATGACCAGCAGAGGGAGATCGATGGAGGAAAGAAGCGCCTGGAAGGCTGCCGCGCGGAAGGTGGCATTGGTGACCACCAATGTGATGCTGCCTTTTCGGCGAGCCCGAAGAGCGGCTAGCGCATTGCGTGCCGCCGGCTCCCATGACGCAGCCAGGTCGCGGCACTTGATCGGTACAACGCCGAAGTTGCGAAGTTCTGCCGACCACTGCTCGACAAGGTCCAGGAGCGGGACCACCACCACCGTGACCAAGGACAGATCGCGAGTGTGAAGCTGCCGCCCTATCTGGTCGAGTGCTGCCAATGCGGTAATCGTCTTTCCTGTGCCGGTAGCCATCTGCAGCACGCCACGGCCATTGGCGCTCAGCCACTTCGCTATCGCAGTCTTCTGATAGTCCCGCAGTTCGACATCATGCGGCAATCGCGCCCATCC
Organism: Nonomuraea phyllanthi; assembly: GCF_006334985.2. Classification (GTDB taxonomy): domain Bacteria; phylum Actinomycetota; class Actinomycetes; order Streptosporangiales; family Streptosporangiaceae; genus Nonomuraea; species Nonomuraea phyllanthi. The sequence continues at coordinate 19,961 of NZ_VDLX02000041.1, read as the reverse complement.
CAAGGTCGTCAGATCGGTAGACACGACCAGCGGCTCAGGATCTTTGGTCTCGTTCGACAACTCGCCGGCGCGCTCGCCCAATGCGATGAATCGCTCCTTCGCGACAGCGGGAAAGTCAAGAATCTCGAGCCTTGGTGTGCGTCCGGCCCACAACTCATCGAAGTCGGATCGGAGGATGTCCACCCTGCCCTTGTCGTTCTCGTTCCACGATCTGAAGACCTGGATCGATTCGAAGTTGTCAAGAAAGGCGGAGCTGGTCTCGTTCATGGAACCGGTGAATGCGACGGTATCCCCGTACTTGTCGGAGATGAGGCCGATCTTCTCGTGATAGAGCGCGAGACCTTCCCTGCCATGGACGATGGCAATCTTCACATCCATTGCCTCTTGGGCAATGAGCCGCCCGAGAAGCCCCAGTCCAGCGAGTTCTTTGCTGGGACGCTCGGTGTCTGGGTCCAGTTCACGTAGCACCGCCTTGGCGATGATCTCCCGGTACGTGTACCCAGCCCGCATCTCATCAATGTCGCCGTCCGTCAGATGCGGACTGGCTATAAGTCGAATACGACCGCCGTTACGTTTGAAGCCTTCCAACCCGCGAGCGACCAGTGCGAGAGACTTGCTGGTGAAGTATCCGACTGCTCGGTCGTATCGGTTCGCGAGCGAGAGGCAGGGGACATAGAACTCACCTACGACGTTGCTGCGGTCGCTCCTGTAACTGTCCTCGAGGGTCAAGGTGCGCAGCATGTCAGCCATCACCGCCCGCCGAGCGCAGCGAAGAAGTCATCCAGACCAGGAACGGAATCGAGCGCTCGACAAGACTCACTCAGGGTGTAACCCTCCACGATTTCGGCGAGGTCAAGATCGCCACGAGCACGTAGGGACATCACGAGAGCAGCCCATGAGGTTTGCACAGAGAGTGCAAGGGCGCCGGCTACTGCCAAACGCAGGTCCTCTCCGCTCAGTCCCCGTTGGACACCTGAGCGAAGCGCGATCTCGTCATCTTCGGTCTTGTTCCAGGCGCGAACCAGCCGAGCCCGGACCGCGCCACGGTCGGTCGGTGCGAGCCAGAGCACATCTCCGATCTTGGCTTGAAGCTGTGTGACCAGTGAACGGATGCTTCCAAATTGCGGCTGAGGTGCTGCCCAGGAGATGCGGATCTCCTGGGCCAGAGCAGCAAAGACGCGTTCAGTCCCCTCTGCGACTTGGAACAAGGCCATTACGCCACGTGGCGCCGTAAATCCCGATCCGCGCAGTACCTCCTTGTTGATGTCTACACGGAACCACCACTGTCCCCTGAGGAAGAAGCACCGACGGGTCTCTCCAGGAGTCGGCATTTTGTGGGATGCCTGGCTTGGCCCATCGTCTCCATTCCCTGCCAGCCTGATCCACCCATCCCTGCGAGAGAATTCCCGTCGCGCCGCGTACGCACGCACACTGGCCGGGGACACCCCGAACTGCTCGACCAGTTCATCTACTACGTCAGCCAGCAGCACACGTCCACCGCCGCGCTCGATCCTTTGCACGATCTCCTCGCGGATGCCCTCATACGTCTCGAGGTTCCACTCAGGCAGTCCATAGGAATTGGGCCCCACCCGCGCGATGCGGTCATCGGCCTGCAAACGCCCTCGAAGGGATCGCACCCCATCCACCTGAAGCCGCTCCGCGATCTCCTCCACACTCAATGGATGACCCGCAGCGGCCAGGACCGCGACTGCGAGCTCGGGTTGCGAGGCACCCTTGCGGACCACGATGCCAGCGGCCTTACGGAGACCGCAGTACTCAAGCCACGACGACCACGCATAGTCATCCAGCCCCAGCTCCGCCTGGAGTTTGTCGAGGTCGTAGCCGCCATCCGCCCGCTTCTCGCGGTGTGTGGCTGAGTAGAAGGTCACATCACGTAGATCTGAAAGCGGCTTGGTCGCCAACCAGGGACCATCGACATCGAGATCAGGCAGAAGCATCTCAAGGAAATTGGACAGCTCAATGCCGACTGGGTGAACCAGATCCGACAGCTCAGGAACTCGTGCCGAGACAGCCTCGAACGTCATGAGCGGTGAAGATCCATTGAAGACCCACCAATGGAACTGGCCGATCCGCTCCGCAACCGGGGTGCTCTGCCGCCATGCAGCGAAGTTGTCGGCCAGCTTCTTCTCTAGCTGACCAACGCGTGCGCGGCTGACACCAAGCTCGTTGCCCAGGTCATCAAGACTGCGGTCGCGACGAGCCATACGATGACGGAGGATCAGGCGCTGACGATCATCGAGCGAAGAGGTCCACAGCTCCAGAAGATCGTGCAACGTAGCATGTGGTTCGTTCTGGACCGTTTCACCACGATCACGCACGTCACCCTCTACCAGAGAGGCGAGAAGCGCGTTCAGGACATCCTTGAGCGTCCGCTGGTCGCAGCCTGTCAACCCTCTGAGCTCTGGAACGGTGGTCCGGAGCAAGACACGACGATCTTGAAGAGAATTGGCAAGCAGAATGTCCCGTGCTCGCTCCGCAGAGCAGTACCGACGGATGTCGACGGGCTCGCAGACCGAGATCTTCAGCAAGTCACCCAGCGACTCACCTCCGCCATGAGCCGCCAGCTCGGCAGCATATGTAGCGATCCAATCAGCACGATCATTGCTGGAGACAGCAGCAAGTGCATCCAGAATGCGGCCGGAGCCCATGCCCGCCTCCTTTGAACACGATCCAAGCACGCTGAAGGTCTACCAGAACCGACTGACACCACGGGGGTTGTGCCGGTCAGACAAAGTTACAGGGATACTGCCCCAACGTCGCCAATAGGGACAGTAGTCAATAGTCGCTATCGTGCCTATCGGACGACCGTAAATATCGCCTACAACACTCAATGCAAGTAGGCGCTAACAACGTGCGACCAGCACTGGAATCTGTCGGACCCCTGGTGTATGCCTCAGTATCAGCTGGAACGGTTGACGCCGGAAGAACCGTGAGAGGCCAAGCAAGGTTCGCCAGAGACGCTGACCGATCTATGCTAAACGGAACATTTCGCCCATAGCGTGACATTACGAGTGAGAGTAGCAACATGACTGTTGGCGAGCCGACCGCAAACGGCGATGTTGAACGGAAGGCAGCGGTTCCGTCACTGGATGACCTCTTCAAGGCCCTCGCGCGCTCGGACGAGACAGTCAGTAGCGAGCAACCGCCCACGGGCGTCACCTCCAACCAAACCGCGTCAGCTCAGATCCGCCAGTGGGCACGCGACAACGGCTACCAGGTGGCATCCCGGGGTCGCCTTCCGGATCACGTTGTAGACGCTTACAAGCGCCGTCCCTCCTCGACCTCGAGAAGAAGCCCGACACGCACATCACGGTCATTGAAGAGTGTCGCGACCCCCAGATCACCTGCGTTGCCATACCTCAGCAACCTGCAGGAGGCACTCATTGCCGGCGGCGTCGAGTGTCAATTGAACCCTGCGGTGCCCGCATTGATCATCTCAGCACCGCAGGAAGTCAAGATGGTCACAGCGGGCAAGATAGAGGCATTCATCTCCAACAGCCGTTTCGTATGGGGAGAAGGGCGCTCCCTCTCGATTCATCCAATCGATGACCATGAAGGCGCGGTCAGGAAGATCTTGAGATCCTCAGCGGCGCCGAGGCCGTCCATCTCTCCAAAAAAGCGGTCTCAGAAGCCCGTCACAGCCAAAGACAGCGAGGATCTTAAGCACCTCCTCCAGCTTCGCGATGCACTAGCCGTACGCGGCGTCCAAGCTGACCTCGACCCCTTCAAGCCTCTTCTGATCATCCGCTCGCCTGCGGAGGCAGTGACGATCACAAACGGCTACGTTCAGGTCCTGAGGTGCCCCGATCTCCGGTTTAGCTGGGGCAAAGGCCTTCCACGCATTTCGCACACCGCCGAGGACGCTGACAGTGCAGCTTGGGAGATCACTAGACATGGTTCGAAGGCGACTACGCCATCCGCAAGCATGTCAACCTCCACCCGTCAAGAACCGAGCATCACGAGCCCTCGTCCCCAGCGGCCACCCCGGTTAGGTGGTAGAGCGATCACAACGTACAGCTCCGACGAGCTGGTGGCCCTGATCCGATGGCTGATCTCCGAAGGACGGACAACGACCTATGACGATCTTGTTGACAACGCCATCGCCGAGCTGCGACTTCCTGGCAGGACGTCTAGAAGGGTCCAGGCCATCGAAAAGGCCGCCATCCTCGCCGGCTGGAAACCCGGTCCCGGCTCTACAACCGATGGCGCTCAGTACTCAGATGTCCTCCAGTGGGCACGGAGGCTTCGGGTCGAGCTCGACACCAGCAGAGAGATTCCAGAACATGTCGTCTGCCAGTACAACCGTATGCATCCTGAGCGGCCGTATAGACCCGTCGGCAGAGAGGGCCGGGGCCGCTGAGATCGCCTTCAGGCTTGATCAATCTCAGGCCAGATGGACGTCACGAGAGTAGGGTTGAAGTCTGACACCTGACAGATGACCGGCGACTGGCGAGGAGCGCTGGCGGCATGTCCCAGATCCCTTTGTGGGAGGAACCTCAGACACTTCGGGCGGCAGATCACGTGCCAACCGTAGACGAGTTCCTCGCGCTCCTGAAGCAACCCGATACGGAACCTGTCGATTTGATGAAGGTCACTGAGCTGGATTGATTGAATCGTCCCCGGCTTCGTTGAAACTTGATGTCGCTTGGGACGGTCGCGGACAGCACCAGGCTCGTAGCGACATGGCGTGGAAGGAGCAATGCGCCTTCCAACCTCCTGGTCGTGGAGACGGGCCCGCTCCACGACAGCGGCCAGTACAGATATCGCGGCTTGAGCTCTGCTGTCGGAGGATGTCACCGCCATGCTAAGCCATAGACTTGCTCGCTTGTCGAACTCCCATCCTGCTCTCATTGCCGCACCTAACCGGGACCATACAAACCATGCCGCAGAAGGCCACCACTCCCGATGAATGCAGTGTCCGTGCTCCTCGCCACACCTGGGTAGCTCCCTGCACACCGCGTCTACGACATTCTCCACGAGCACAACAGAGGCCCCTTGAACTTGAGCGTATCTTGAAGCAGCTGGGTAATAGACAGACAACTAAGAACACACTCGAAGGGAGCAGCTGCTCGAGGCGTTGCTGAGAGATGACAGATTGCGCTCTGGCGCCAGAGGTTGACCAGTATCCGACTGGTGCGCAAACTCGACCTCCACCGCGCACTTCACGCTGCTCTGAGTGAGGCGCCCCATTGCCTCAATGCCTATCTACTCGAGGCAGGTACACAGCTGAGCCGTTGGCCAGCCACCCTCGCATGCCTCATTCGGGTCAAATAACCCAGGCACACAGCCGCCACGCAGCCAGCAGAGGACGCTTGCGTATGGTAACTTCCAACTCAAAACTCTCTTGCGCCGAGACTCAGGACTCATCTATGACAGTTTCGGGAGCGAGATATTCTCATACATTTCTAGATGGTCAAGAAGGTTGTCTTCCCATTTTCTTGCGGCGTCGACATCCTTGAGGGCCACTCTCATGTCCGTGTCATCACCGATGGCATCCGCCCATTGCTTGAAGGCTCTTAAGACTATCTTTCTCCCGCCATCAAATTGGCGCGGATCTTTGCGCATAATGTCTATTATGCGATCCGCCTTTTCTCCATCCATTTCTGTATAATACTGCCGCAGCATCACCTTCATCGCGAATACGCAATGCATGACCCATAGCTTCTTGCACCGCAGAACCCTATTTAGGAGCCGCTCATTAAATGACGGGAGTAGCTTGACGCGGATGCCCTCATTCGGCTTATCCAGTAAGTGCCAGAAGTCTTCATACCAAACGTAGGCCAGTAGATACAGCCTGACATCTCTGTCTTCGCGATATATCTCTCCGTAAAGGGGTGGCGAGAACATCTCCTCCTTATCGCTAACGGCCTCTGCAGGATGCCCATCGAACGCCCGCCACCGCTGTCCAACGTCCTCTTTTGTGATACGACGAGCTAGCGTAAAACGGCTACGCTGGGCCGGCGAAAGCGAATGCCACTCCCTACGCTTTCTCTCATAGAACCATGGAGTGGGGAGGTTGGCAAAGTAGACTTGTAGTCTAACCTGAATAGGATCGTTCGACTTGAGGTCTTCTTGTTTTACAGGCGACTGAGAATTCGTGTGCTCGGCTATCTTTAGGAGCTGCGTCGTGCCTAGCTCACCAGGCGTTCGCGAAATGATCCGGGCGGCGATAGGGAGAATTGCGCCCCCAAGCTTGTCTCGTTTATTTATAAGAGCTGTCACGGTTTGACAGCCATTCACAATTTGCGGATTCGTAAGTGCGATTTCACTCGTCTCCGGATCGACCGAAAAACTATCGCAGACTATAGTTATTCCATTATTGTAATACCAGAACCCTTTACGCTGGGTCTCATCATCCAGTGTCCGGCGGATCTGTTGATTAACCCTGTTTTGATGGCCTAGGTGATATCTGATATTTGCAGCCACGATTCTGGGCATATGCCCTTCGGCTTGTTCTGCAAGGTTTGCGCCATCCAGATTTGCGACCAAGGCGGAGGAAATACCTTCCACCGATGGCCCATCGACAACAAAATATTGGTTTTCAATCATTCGGAGCTTTATGGTAGTTCCCTCGAGATCCTTTGATTCCTCTTTGTTGAGGTACTCTCGATAGAATTTTTCCGGAGTCCAAAATTCTACCTCGGGTCGTAGCGGGTGGCCGCTCGCTCGAGCTCTAATTTCACGCTCACTCTCGTCTGAAATTCTGCCATAAATGAAATACTGCAGGACGGGCCGACAGCCGCTGGCCAAAGCCTCTCGGAACGCTTGTCCGATTTGCATGATTTTCTGTCCACGCGTTTCGCATGCCTTGGGATTCTGTAGCATGTCCAGGACGCCAACGAAGACCCTTAAAGGTTCGGGGTCTATTAGTGTGCTTTGATCAGCGGAAAACTTCGATTGGCTGAGGTAGAAAATCTCAGCTTCTGGATCCAGGAGATAACCGTCTAGGCCTGAATCGCCTTTGCCGAGGGTATCGCATTGATTATATGCATCATCGCCAGAAAGATCGTGAACAAACGCCAGTGCCCAGCGCGCAAATGCGTCACCGTCTTGCGCAAGGGAGAACGTATCTTTATATTCGGCGACCTCGTGACGTAGCCGGACAATGAAGTTGTCTGGAACGGCCATAGCTATACCTCTCTGTCTGCTTCCCAACTTCAGCGGTAGCGACCTTCCCGAACATGAAGTTACCTGATTCGCCTTGATGTTGCACTATGTCGCCCCTTGCTCGTATGTATCGAGTTGGCAGAGGGCATGCAGCCAAGGACCCGAGCGTCCCCGCTCATGGGAACAGAACGTAACACCCACCGGCTTGCTCCGCATCGCGATCTTCCATCTTCTCCATTGCTGCCGCCCACTCGTCGTCAGTGACTGGACCGCATTCTTCTTCCAGCCAGTTCACCAGTCGCAGCAACCAGTCACGGTCACGCTTGAAGCGCAATCTCGGCCGCGTATGCCGACAGGTCTCGCTCTGCCGCGTCCGCGCGGATCTCGTCAAGGAGTTCCTCCGGGGATCGTCTCTCACTGTTGAGTTTCTCAGTCGCCATACAGGGAACATGCTCCTGGTATCGACCTCCCTGCCAGCGCTTCAGTGCGCTTTGCGGCCACCCCAATGACATCGCACACCCGGCTGCCGAGAGACCTGTAGCGCAGCGAGATCCTTCGCTCGCCGGTTCCGAGAACGGGACGCCCTCGCTACTCTTTTGGCGACCATGTGATACGGCCCGACGGGCTTCGCGCTCGTACGGCTTCGGCCGAAGCGGATAGGCCCCCGCCCGCACGAGTTCTCTCGTGCTGCCTGGGGGACAATCCGTGACGGCACTGCGGCTGTCTGTCGAGAACCTGCTCGCCTCCCCAAATGAGGCCGCCTTCGCGGAGCTGATCGCCGAGCACGTGCCGCAACACCAGCGGACAACGCCCCTCCCCCGCCGAGATCAGATCCTGGCAACGCGGCCTGCCAGCCCTCGCCCTTGATCTGGCCGACGCCGGCTTGCGCAGGGTCGAGATGCTCGTGGAGTACAAGCTTCCGCTGACCAGCGAGCGCGTCGACGGCCTGTCCGATCAAGTTCTCGACGAGCGCAGCCGCCTGTTCACCAAGCAGCGGCGCGGCGAGTTCCTCCGCTACTCGGGCGAGCGCCTTACCGAGAAACCCGGCGCAGACGCGGCCGATCGCCTCCTCCATAGCGCGGTCACGCCGAGCAAGCAGCTCATGACCTGTACCTCCAAGGAAATCCGCGATCGCGAGCAGTTTACGGTGCTGGACGAACAGCAGGTCGTGTACGAGATGGTCATGCGCACCGTGGATAGGGCCAGAAGCGCGGACTCTAAGCAGGTCGTCATCGTCACCGGCGGCCCCGGCAGCGGCAAGAGTGTGATTGCCCTGTCCCTGCTCGGCGAGGTGTTCAGGCAGGGCCACTCGGCCCTGCACGCTACCGGCTCCCAGTCCTTCACCCAGACCATGCGTCGCTACCCCCGGCCGAGGCAGCACCCGGATCAAGAACCTCTTTGGTACTTCAGCAGCTTCACCGACGCCGAGCCGAACGGCTTGGACGTGCTGATCTGCGATGAAGCTCACCGCATCCGTGAAACGTCTACTAACTGCTTCACCCCGCGGCCAAACGGACCGCTTGCACCCAGCTCGACGAATTGCTGTCCGCGGCGCGCGTCACCTGTTTGCAAGCACACGTCATGGTGTCGCGGTGGGGACATGCGCGGGATGATCAAGCAAGCGACCTGAGCCATACAGGGCGTTTAAGCAGGTCAACACACGCCTCCGGGCTGCTCTACCCTCGCTCTCCTAAAGCGGGTGCCGCAGGTTCGAATCCTGCCGGGGGCACTCACCTGAACAGGCATTTCAGCCACTGACCTGCGGTTTCACAGCCGCAGGTCTTTTGCTTCGCGAACTTTCATAGGCAGCCGACAGTGTCCGCATGCAGCCGTACGACCATGACCAGGGGACACATGGGGATGATCTTGAGAGCGTTTCCCCAGGTCGAGCCGGGATTCTGTGCCATCAGGGCGTCCGGCAGCCCGCTTGGGCGCCCTGCTATCGGCCAACGACAGCCGCTGATCGTGCCGAATACGTGCGTAAATCCCGCCTTGGTCCCTCGGTGAGTCTCACGCTATGGCTGGATGCCTCCAGGAGGCGGCCTAGCCCTCCCTTAGGGTCCCGGCGGCCGCCTCGAGGGTTGGACGCCGTATCCGTGTGCCGCTTCAGTGGAGCGCGTCCGGATGACCAGCGTCTCTGACGTGATGGCGATCAAGCTCTGGAGTGCGAGTCATGAAGGGAACACGTGTCCCTCCAGTGTCGGGACGCAACGTAAGGTACGGCATCCTCGCTGCGGCCTTGCCGGCCGTGGAGTTCATCGCGGGCATTCAGACCCAGCCGCCATATCCGTAGCCAACGACGCACTGTCCGTTACCGCTGGAGATCATGCCAGAACCCCTGGAGTGATACCCCTGACGCGCAGATCAGCCGAATGCGCACAGCCTGTTGAACTCCGCGACGTCCGTATTGATATCCGCGATCACCTGGTTGGGGTCGCCGCCGGTCATGCCGGTCAGGCGGAAGTTCAGTTCCTGGAACTCTGCGGCCAGTCGCCTGATCTTCGCCCCCACCGCTCCCTGCGCGTTGAGGGCCGCGCCCATCAGGTCGCGGTACGTCTGCTGAGCTGCGGCCGCCTGGCCGCTGTGGCTGGTTCCGGCATCCCTGCGGTAGGCGGTCAGAGCCGCCGCCGCCTCGTCGCAACCGACGGACCGGACCTGCGGCAGCGGTGCAGAGGAATCCGGGACCACTCGCGTGCGGCTCGGTGATCGGGACGTGCTGGACTCAGGCGACGAGTCCGCAGGCGATGGTGAGGGCCGGGTAACGACCCGATCCGGCGAGGATGGAGGCGGGGACGGACTGGAAACCACTGTGCCGGGCCGGGTGGCGGGCGGCATCAGGTAGGCGAAGAGCGCAACCACGGCTGCGATCGAACCCGCCACCGCGCTCACTGCCGTCCAGTTCAGGCGCGAGCCTGCTCCCCCACCGCCCGCCCGCGCTGATCCGCTTCCGGTCATGTTCTGATGGTGGCCGAGCCACCGAACTCGGTCCAGGATGACTCCTGCAAGTGTTCTTGATCTCCAGACAGCGCCGGCGCCGGCTACGCCCTGGCCGCGGACCATCCCGACCGGGCGGCCACCATCTCGCCACTCCTTCCCTGCTGGAGGGCCGGGCTCAGCCAACCGGGGTGATGCCGTCAGCAGGGCCGGCTCGTACACCACTCCCGTGGACGCAACCGCCGGTGACGGTTTGTGATCGCCTGTGCGGCTCGACACTTAGCCCTTGCGCTAACTATCGCAGGACCGCGATACTTAGCCGCGTGGCACAGTATTCGGCACAACTCGACGGGGTGTTCGTCGCCCTCGCCGACCCCACCCGGCGCGCCGTCATCCGGCGCCTCGGCCACGGGCCCACGAGCGTCGGCGACCTCGCCCGCGAGTTCCCGATGACCCTTCCCTCGTTCATGAAGCACGTGCGGACACTCGAATCGAACGGGCTGATCCGCACGGTCAAGTCCGGCCGTGTGCGCACTTGCGTGCTCAACCTCGAGCGGCTCGCCCTGGTCGACGATTGGCTCGCGGAGCAGCGCCGGATCTGGGAGGAGCGCACCGACCGCCTCGAACAGTTCGTCACCGACCCGGAGGAGAACAGGCAGTGAATCCCGATCTCGACCTTGGCCTGGAGCGGATCATCCGCGCCCCGCGCGCGACCGTGTGGAGAGCCTGGACCGACCCGTCCCGGCTTGAGCAGTGGTGGGTCCCGGCGCCGTCCCGCTGCCGGGTGGACCGCCTGGACCTGCGGCCCGGCGGGGCGTTCGTGACGCGGCTGAGTGACGACGGGGCCGAGTTTGTCCCGCACCTGGACGCATGCTTCCTCGCCGTGGACGAGCTCGAGCGGATCGTTTTCACCAATGCGATCGACAGCACGTGGCGGCCCGCGAGCCCCGCCCCGGTCCCGATGACCGCCACGATCACGCTGAACGATCACCCGGACGGCACGGACTACCGGATCGTCGTCCGACACAGCGACCCGGAGGCCCGCGCTCATCATGAGAAGCTCGGCTTCGCCGAGGGCTGGGGAACGGTCACTGGCCAGCTGGCCACTCTCACCGAGAGCATGACTCCGCGATGAAGATCACCCTCACCGAGTTCGTCACGCTCGACGGGGTCAGCCAGGGACCCGGCTCGTCGGACGAGGACACCAGCGACGGATTCGTCCGTGGCGGCTGGCTCGTCCCCCACATAGACCGGACGTTCGTCCAGCGCGCCTCCGACTGGCTCGACCTCGCCGACGGCCTGCTGCTCGGCCGGCGGACCTACGAGGCGTTCGCACGCGACTGGCCGAAGATCACCGACCCGGCCGACCCGTTCGCTGAGCGGATGAACACCCTGCCGAAGTACGTCGTGACGAACACCCTCACCGAAGGCACCTGGAACCCCACGATCGTCCTCAAGGGCGACCCGGTCCACGCGGTCACCGAACTCAAGGCACAACCAGGCCGGGAACTCCAGGTTCACGGCAGCGCCAGCCTCGGCGACTCACTGCTGACGGCGGGTCTGATCGACACGCTCCGCCTCGTGGTCGCCCCCGCCGTCCTCCGGACCGGCCGACGGCTACTGACCGGCGCAGGCACCTCGTCCGGCCTCCACCTGCTCCATCACGAGGCCACGCCGAACGGCCTGCTGCTCCTCGAATACGAGGTGACCGGCCAAGCACGCCAAGGCGAATACGAGGGCGTCACAGCCTTCACATAAGCAGCGCTACCAGGAGCTCGGCAGCCTGATCATGTCCGGCGTGCGCTGGGCCTCTGACCTCGGGCTCGACCCTTTCTCGTCCGGCTCAACAACACGACGCATGAGCTCGACGGGCCAGAGGCCTCCAAGTATCAGCACGACCTGCAGTTGGCCCGGTTTGGTGGACACCTGATCTCTGGGGAACAGTGGTTCCCGGAAGAAGGAGTCTGCTGTGCCGAACAACTATCCGCCGGAGTTTCGCCGGCAGAGGTGGAGCTGGTGCGCGCCGGGCGGACGCCGGAGGAGCTGGCCAAGGAGTTCCAGCCCTCTCCGCGCAGTCGATCCGTACCGGGGTGCGCCAGGCCGACCTCGATGATGGCCGCCGCCACAGGTCTTCTTTCATCGCGTCCGACATCCCCGGCCGACCCATCCGAGCCACGATCCACCCATCCGCGTGAACCGCAACGCCGTCCCCCCCGGCCCACGGCCACCGATGATCTCTTCGGCTGCGCAAAGGCCGTCATTGCTCTGCGCCTCCATGACGGAGTTGTGCGGCGACCTTGATCGCGTCCGTCCGCCAGTCGCGGTAGGCGGTGGGCGCCCAGACGTACTCGTAGTTGTCGGTGACGACGTCCTTCGCGCCGAGCAGCCGCCTCGCCTTCGCCAGCAGGGCCGGGTCTGTGCCGGCGGGCGCGCCGTCGATCGTCTCGTGCAGCGTCTCCAGGAGGTTGTAGTCCTCCAGGCCGTCGCGCAAGTTCTCCAGCCGGATCGACGGGATCGGCCCGCCGGGGCCGGGATAGAGCAGCGATCCGTCGCCCGCGTAGGCGTTCCACGTGCGCGGATCCCAGTTGCTGAGCGGGCCATCGTCCAGGATCGGATGGCCGTACCAACGGTCCACCCGGTAGTAGAGGAACCCGTCGACGCCGGCTTGGTGAGCCATCGGGCCGAGCAGTGTGCGCAGCTGGCCGGGGTCGTGGTTGACGAACACGTTCGGAGTCGGATTCGCGTTGCCCGCGTGGAGGTACCACCACGCCTCGCGTCCCTGGGCGTGACGTTCGGCGATGATCTGCGGGTTGTACCAGGGAACGTCGCGCACCCACCAGTCGATGTACGCGTCGAGGCCGCTCTGGCGTCCCATCTGGTCGTCGATCGCGGTGGTGAGCACGCGGATGTCGGGGAAGCGTTGCTTGAATCTGGCGAGGACGAAACGGATCAATTCGGTGTGCTCGGCGCGTGTCTCGTCACAGCAGTAGAGGTAGGCCTTGTCGGCGAAGCCGGCAGCACGGTACTGCTCGACGTACGGGGCGATCAGGTCGAACAACTGGTCCGCCTTGGACGCCCAGCTGTCGGGCTTGGTCAGGTCGAACAGCCGCGGATCGAAGTACCAGATGTTGAACTGGCGAAGGCCGCCGTACTGCTCGTCGATCCGCCGCAGGCTCTCCACCGAGGGTGGCTTGCCTTCGTAGATGCTGCGGTAGATGTTGTCGCCCTGCAGCATGTACGTGCCGAGGAACGCGTACTCGGTGTCGACGAGCTTGGCGACCTCGTCCGGGTCGGTGACGCCATACGGTTCGGCGTACGCCTTCGGGTCGTGCCCGATCGCGGTGCGCAGCCTGGGCGCCTGGTCGATCTTGACGTCCCAGACCCGCACCCGCAGCTTCACCCGCTCCGGCTGCCGGCCGTCGGCACGGAGTATGAGGTCGACCGGATGGACTCCGGGCTTGGTGCCCGGGGTGGTGTGCACGGTCACCCAGAATGCCTGGACGTCCCCCGCCGCCACATCGGTCTTCGGGTCGTTGGTCTGGATCGGGTCGGGGGTCCAGCCTTCGTAGATGCTCGGCCGGAACGCGGTCGGTATCGACGGCTTCTGAGCGACCGGCGGCACCATGTTCAGCGACACGACGGGATGCGCCTCGACGGTGACGCCGGACGGCCGGCCGCCGACGACGGCCTCGACCCACGCGCCGGTCAGCGGCGTCCCGTAGTTGAACGCCACGAGCTGGGTGCTCTCGTACTCCCCACGCACCAGCGACAGCATCGGCGGGACGAACGAGCAGTCGCAGGGCAGGTCACGTGGGTAGACGTGCGACATCGAGTCAGAGAATCCCAGCCCGATCGGCGCGGCGGGTCGCGCAGACCTCGCTGCCACGAGTGTGCCGAGCCGTCTGATCTCCCAGTCCACGCCGATCAGGTTCTTCCAGATCTTCCGCGCGTCGCCGACACGGTCGCCGAGACCGGGCAGTTGCTCGCCGGACGCGTCGAGGCGGGCCCGGATCTGGTCGGCCTGGGCGACGAGGTAACGGTCCGGCGCCGCGGGCGTCTGCCGGATGCGCTTGCGCATCTGTGCGACGGCCTCTTTCGCCTTCGCGAGTTCACCGGACAGGTCCATCGCCGCGATCAGCGTGCGGGCGACGCGCTGCTTCTCCGCGGCCACGTCGGTCTGCTGGTCGGTGAGGCGGATGTCGTCGACGTACAGGCGTTTGGGGTTCGGAGACCGTTCTGTGCTGATCTGGATCTTGTCGAGGTGGGCCAGGTCGACACCGGCCGCGGCGATGTCGGCGACGCGAATCTCGAAGACCTGGTGCTCGTAGGGCTCGGCCCAGATCGACCGCAGCAGGTAGCGGCCATTCTTGTCCCACACAACCACATACATCCGGGCCCGTTCGATCGAGCCGTTGGCAGCGCTGACGTGCAGATATGTACGGGTGGTCCAATCAACGTCGGGAATCGTGCCGCCGACGTCCAGCCAGACCCGCGGGAACACCGAGCCGGCCTTGGAGTTGTACGGGCCGATGTCCAAGCGCATTCCCTGCTGTCCGGCGCTCGCGTAGTCGCGGGTGACGGTGACCTTGTCGAGATCGGGCGCGGGTAGCGTCGCGTTGCGGAGCGCGTCGGGCTGCTCGAAGTCAGCCAGGGTCACGTCGGCCGACGCCGACGCGGAGCCGACGGCCGGCGGCCCGGCCACGGTGAGTGCCGTCACCATCCCGAACACGATGGACACCACCCAGCGGCGGCGCCCCGGAATCACAGATCCCACGGGGTCCTCCCCAAAGAACGATGGACCAATCTTCGAGACAGTTTTCGGTCTAGTCCGAAATTGACAGTCGCATGCGGGATCATGAAAGTCAACACCCACCTGACGCGTCTGGGCGCCGCACCCGTGCGTCCGGACGGCAACCACGAAAGATCACCCGCTGAGCGTCACCCTCGACGTCCGGCCCGCCGGCCGCCGCCCCGACACTGGTGACATCCAGAACGGGCGCCACACTGGCGATCTCGCGTCCTGGGCGAAGCGCTCGCACGCCGGCCGGCCAGCCGCGACCCTGCCGCCTGCAAGCGGTGAAAGCCTTCGCGGCACGCCAAGCCGGCTGTGGGGCGAGGACGCCACCGTAGCGGCCTCCGGCTCCACCCGCTTCTCCGCTCTCGACCAGAACATTTTCACCGAGTACCACTCACGGTACGAAAGGGCCAAGCGGGGCGTGCTGATCTGCTCCGGCCGGTCTCACTCACCTTTGATGCGTACGAGGCCGCCCGGCACCGGATGTGGATCCCTGGTCTCTCCGCGGCCGTTTGGCTGCCGGAGCTGCACCACACCACCCCTCGAGGCGTGGGCCGTCACCGAACCCGAAGCGAAGCAGCACGCAGTCCAGCTGCGACATAATCGCCGCAAGCAATTAGATGGCAAGCCGAGGAGCGTCGTGAGCGGATCCGGGTCAGGATCCGTCGGGTGGTCTGGCATGAGCGGGTCCGGCTGGGCCGATCTCGCGCAGGTCCGTGCCCGGCTGGACGCGGGCGCGGACCCGAACTCGGGCGTGTACGCCTTCGGCGGCTACGACGGGCGGCCCTTGCACTTCGCGGCCGAATCGGGGAGCCCCGAGACGGTGACCGAGCCGGCCGCCCGCGTGGACGGTCGTCGACCGCGCTGTGGGCGGCCGTCTTCGCGCACCGCTCGGACAACGCCCGCGTCCTGGTCGCGGCCGGGGCGACCCCTGGCGGCCTGATGATGGCCGGCTGGTCTCCGGGACAACTCGGTTCGCGTGCGTCGCCGGGATCACTGCGGTCGAGGCCGCCCGGCGGCTGCACGCCCGACCCGCCGAGGACGCCGCCGTCACGGTGACCCTGGCCGACCCATGGACCGACTTCGACAGAAGTCTGCAGATCGTCGGCCTCACCGACGTACCCGAAGGATGCGTCCTGGCACAGCCCTGGGGACACGTCCCAGCCGACCCCGAAGTAGCCGGCCCCCTCTCCGCGGGAACCGTCTGCTACGCCATGGCAGCCAACCTCAAGAGCGGCACCCAAGGCATCGCCGCCCGGAACGGAGCCATCGAAGACTTCAACACCATCCCCGGCGGCGGTGACGCCGGCGGCCGAAGAGCGGGAACGCCTCTCGGATTCCGACCACGAGTATCGCTTTGACCAGGTCAAACACCCGTCGACCGATGGACAGTGAGAGGTCATTGGCGAGGTGCCAATGCACGTCGGACAGCATCCACATATCGCCCATCAGCAGACATAACAGACTCGAAACGACTGGAGCTCCCCTAAGCGGGTGCCGCAGGTTCGAATCCTGCCGGGGGCACTCACCTGAACAGGCATTTCAGCCCCTGACCTGCGGTTTCACAGCCGCAGGTCTTTTGCTTTGCGGACCTTGATAGGCAGCCAATGGTGTCTGCATGCAGCCGTACGACCATGATCAGGGGACATGTAGGGGATGATCTTGAGAGCGTTTCCCCAGGTAGAGCCGGGATTTTGTGCTATCAGGGCGTCCGGCAGCCCGCTACACCGGTTGAAAGCGTAGAGTCCTAGCCGCGTGACGGATCGCGTTCGGTACGGTACGACCGGAGCATGCGGTAGGGGCAAAGGGGTGGGTACACGCCCGCGGAACAGGAGCGGCGGGAGCGTGTACGGCTGCAGGCGGCCGAGTGGTTCGAGGCCGGGGAGTCGACCAGGACGGTCGCGGCGCGGTTACGGGTGCACGAGCGGTCGGTGACCCGCTGGCGGAAGGCATGGCGAGAGGGCGGCAGGCAGGCGCTGCTGTCCAAGGGGCCGGTGTCGAGGGAGAAGCTGTCGGCTGCTCAGTGGGCGCGGCTGGATGCCGAGTTACGACGGGGCCCGCTGGCCTGGGGATATGCCGAGGATCAGTGCTGGACGCTGGGCCGGGTCAAGACGCTGATCGGGCGGCTGTTCCACATCGGCTACACCATTGAGGGCGTGGGCAAGCTGATGCACCGCCACGGCTGGTCGGTGCAGGTCCCGGCCCGGCGCACGATCGAGCGGGACGAGGAGGCCATCGCGTTGTGGAAGGCCGAGGTGCTGAAGAAGATCCAATACCGGCCTCACCTGCTCACCGGCTGTCTGACCCAGGCCGGGCTCACCCTCGATACCCCGGCAAAGCCATGACCGACTCTACGAATTTAACGTGTGTAAGCGCCCTGCTATCGGCCAACGACAGCCGCTGATCGTGCCAAATACGTGCGCAAACTCCGACTGGGCCTCCCGGGCACAGGACTCAGACTGCGCCCGGAGACGCGCGGTGAATGAACAAGAGGTCATGAGCGACTACACACCGACGCCTCCGGGTTCCCACCGATGATCGGCGAGTTCGAGGGCAACACGGCCGAGACCACCACGATGCTGCCGACCCTCACGGCATTCCTGACCGCCCACGGCCTGCACGACGTCATCATCGTCGCCGAAGCCGGGAATCTCGGACAAGAACACGCGCGCCATCGAAGCCGAAGGACTGTCCTTCATGCTGGGGATGAAGGTCCCCTACGTGGCGCGGCGGCAGAAGGACAACCCCGGCAAGGCGATCCCGGACGCACGACTTCACCCAGCCCTGGCCCGCCGCCCTATCGGATAAGCGCGAGGCCAGGTCCGCTACTACCCGCTGCAGGCACCCTTGTTGCCGACATGGCCGTCGATCGTGGTGGAGGGCTGATTGCTCCTCGTGAGCGACTGCGTGGTCCAGTCACTGGTGATCCGCCGCAGTTCGATGCTGGGGGTGTCGGTGTCGCTGCAGGTGTTGGAGTGGGTCAGCAGCTAGTCGGCCACATCAGGTTGGCAATTGAGACGGATGCAGCGGATCCTCTGCTCGCTGGGTGAACGCCCTCACCGCCCACTCCGGCAGTGGCTTGTCCCGGCTGGCTCCAAGAACTGTCTTGGCGGCTAGACGCGCTCCTTGAACGGTCTCCTCGGTGACGAACTGAGCGATCTTCGTATGCAGCCAGATGGCGTAGTGCCCCTCGCTCATGATCGCGACGAGTAGGCGTCCCAGCTCCTCCTCATCGGTCGGCGCCGGCTTCGGGCTGGGCTGGTTGAGCTGGGCGACGTCTGCTGATAGCTGGTCGAGCCTCTGGTCCATGGCGGCCCTCAGCCCATCCAGCCGTTCAGTAATCTCGGCCGAGAGACGTTCGGTCTGCTTGCGTGCTTCCTCGGCCGTCCGTACCGCTTCCTCAGTTCGCCTTCTTCGCCCTAGCCAATACCCGCGTTCCGCATAATTCGGGGTTCCTGGAGGTCGTAGTGACCTGAACGCGCAGGTCAGGGACTTGGAGTCTGGGTCGACGGCTGGATTCGCCTAGAGACGCGATTTCTGGATTTAGCTGTGCTGGCCTGGGCTTGGGCCATAAGGTCTGGAGTCGTGTACGTGAAGACGACGAAGCGGGAGAACAAGTCCGGGACGGTCCGGTACCTGCACCTGGCGCATAACGAGTGGGATCCGGTGAAGGGCCGGGCGGTGCCGAAGGTCCTGTTCACGTTCGGCCGTGAGGACGAGCTGGACCGGGAAGCGGTCAAGCGGCTGGTCACGTCTCTATCGCGCTTGCTGGAGCCAGGAGACGCGCTGGCAGCAACGACGGCCTCGGACCTGGAGTACGTGTCGTCGGTGCCGTTCGGCGGCACGCACGTCCTCGACCAGATGTGGTGTCGGCTGCGGATCGATCAGATCGTCGGCCGGGTCGGGCAGCCCAAACGGGGCCGCCGCCGGAACATGACCGTCACGGAGCGGGTGCTGTTCGGCCTGGTCGCCAACCGGGCGCTGGCTCCGTCCTCCAAGCTCGCCGCCGCGGAGTGGATGAACCACGACGTCCACATCGACGGCCTGGCCACCGTCGATGACGACGCCTGCTATCGGGCGATGGACTGGCTGCACGAAGTCCGTGACGAGCTGGAAAAGCAGGTGTTCGACGAGGTCGCGAACCTGCTCAACCTTGAGGTCGACCTGCTGTTCTTCGACACCACCAGCACCTACTTCGAACTCGGGGAGGCCGACGAGCCGGTCGGCCGCGACGAGCGGGGCGAGAGGGCCACCGACGGGCAGGACGCCGGTAACGAGGCCGGGTTCCGGACCTATGGCAAGTCCAAGGATTCGCGCGACGATCTCCCGCAGATCGTGATCGGCATGGCCGTCACGAGGGACGGCATCCCGGTCCGCTGCTGGTCCTGGCCCGGCAACACCGCAGACCAAGCCCTGATCCGCCAGGTCAAGGACGATATGCGTGACTGGACCCTCAGCAAGATCGTGTGGGTGACCGATCGGGGGTTCTCCAGCGAACGCAACCGCCGCTACCTGCGCCAGGGCGATCACGCCTACATCATCGGTGAGAAGCTCCGCTCCGGGTCGCCCGAGGTGACAGCGGCCCTGGCCTGCCAGGGCCGCTATGCCGACATCGCCGAGAACATGCGCGTGAAGGAAGTCCGGATCAGCGACACCGAACGATTCGTGATCTGCCATAACCCCGAAGCCGCCCAGCGGGACGCCCACATGCGCGAGCAGTTCGTCGCCCAGCTGACCGAGCTGATCGACGGCACCGACACCCTGAGCGAGTTCAAGCGGGGTGAGCTGCGCGGGAAGATCACCGGCAAGCCCGGCCTGAACCGCTACCTGCGCACCACCCCTGCAGGCAAGCTCCGCATCGATCACAAGAAGATCAAGTTCGAGGAGAACCTCGACGGGAAGTACCTGCTGCGCTGCTCAGACCCGCACCTGCCGGCCGAGGACATCGCCCTGGGTTACAAGCAGCTCCTGGAGGTCGAGATCTGTCAAGCACAATGCACCGATAACTACAGCCTGGCCGTATAGGGCGAGTGCTCAGCTGTCGGTGACTGATTCGTCGGGTGGGGAGGCGTTCGTCTGCTGCCAGCGTCTGCGGTTGTGGTAG
>NZ_VDLX02000040.1 GCF_006334985.2 Nonomuraea phyllanthi | reverse complement strand
GCATACGTCATCACACTCCGACCCACAACGAAGGACACCAGCAAGGCAGCACTCGCCACTCCCCACCACGCCCCCACAGGATCACGCAGCTCGGAGCTGATCACGTTCTGAAGATCAACCTAAGAAAATCCGACGATCCCGACAAGGCGACCAATCATCACAAATCAGAAACTACGCCTATTCGTCATGTAACGCTCCGTTATAGGCCAATGGTTTTGAGGCCTACGCTGACTGGAGAATCAGTAGCTCTGCCTTATCCGGTGCAGTGCCAACGATGGGAGGTAGGGCTCAGACTTCTTGATGGCCTTCATCACCGTCCCGGTAGGCTCTGCCGATCAAGAAGCAGAGACAGGAGGCGCAGCAGACGCGCGAATGGCGACTCCAGTGGACCGGGCCGTAGTACCGCCACACCAACCACCACGAGTGCCGCCGTCACCGCGACGGCGAGCACACCGGCGATCAGCCAACCGACAGCAGGATGAATGAACACCCCGCCCACCCCAGCACCGGCAAGGGAGACTCTGCCCATCCAAGGCCAGGTGGGTCTATGCCTCGCCTTGAGCCGGCGGGCCGAAGCCCGCGGCTCACCAGAGGGGGCGTTCATGATGGGCGGCGGGCACGACACCGTGCCCGTCAGGATGGGGATGATCTTCGAACGCCTCGGGTACCCTCTCCAATGCTGGGCTCTCTTCCGGTAGAAGGGCAGTTCATGCAGCACCGACGGCCTCCTGTTGGCGCAGGGGGCCGTCCGCGTTCCCAGGGAGAAATAAAGACTGCCCACAGCCGTCCCCGTCGTATATACCTGGGCCGCGGCGATCAGTGAGCAACTCCGTGAAGATGTACATCCCGGGTTCCGCAGTTGGTAGTCACACGTGAGCGTGAAATTGGGGGTTGACCTGGGGGAACGCGTGCAGGGCCGTAGAGGGTCGTGTGCTTACGCCCTCCGCAGTCGGGTGCCGGTCGGGTCAGGCGGGTTCGAAGACGGAGACCCGGGCCGGTGGCGTGATGGAAAGTGCCTGGTAGATGGCTCGTTGTGCGGGTCGTAGCGGGGTGGTGTGGATGACGGTTCCAGCCGGTCCGGCGAGGGTGACCTGGGACAGACGGGACAATTCGCGGTTGATCGGGGGCCATCTTTGCCCGCATCCGCGTTCGGCTACCCGGGTCAGCAGCAGGGCCAGCCAGCAGATCAGCACGTGCGCGCGGATGCGGTGTTCGAGCCGGTGGAAGACCGGGCGCAGAAGCAGTTCGGACTTCATATCCCGGAAGCCTCGCTCGGCTTCGAGGAGGTTCTTGTAGCCGAATGCGGCGTCTTCGGTGCTGATGTCGGGATCGCTGGTGGCCAGCAGGTACTTGCCGTCCAGTCGTTCTTCGGCCTTGACCTTGGCCCGGTCGATGACCAGGCGTCCGTTCTTCTGCTGGCGGATCCACCGCTTGAGGGTGGGATGGTCGCGTAGCGCGCACTCGGCGCGGACGTGGGCGGCCTCGGCCTTGTCGCGGGCCTTGGCGTTCAGCTCGCGCCCGGCTTCCCGCGCGCGCTGAGCCTTGATCCGCTCCAGTTCGGCCTCGATCCGGGCGATGGCCTGCTCGCGGTGCTGCCGGTCGCGCTGTTCCTGGTCGGGGTTGTGGCAGATGATGAACCTGACGTCGCCGGCGCCGTCGAGGCGGACCTCCTTGATGCGCAGGTTGTCGCGCACCTGCTGGTAGCGGCCCTGACGCGAGAGTGCCTGCTCGACCAGGGCGCCGCCGTCGCGCATGCGCATCCCGGCGATGTAGTGGCCGCCCGCGCGGCGCAGGTATGCCAGGTTGTCGGCGCTGGAGAAGCCGCGGTCGACCACGGTGATCACGCGGCCTAGCTTCCAGGCGCGCATGTCGTCCTTGATCTCGGCCAGCACGCTCTGGTCGTTGGTGTGGCCGGGCCAGCACCACACCCGCACCGGGATGCCCTCGCGGGTGACTGCCAGCCCGATGACGATCTGCGGTAGGTCGTCGCGATGGTCTTTGGACTTGCCGTAGGTGCGGAACGCCTGCTCGCCGTCCTCTTGCTCATCGCGTTCGAAGTAGGTGGAGGTGGTGTCGAAAAACAGCAGGTCGACTTCGAGGTTGAGCAGGTGGGCGACGGCGAAGAACACGGCCTCTTGAACCTCGCCCTGGGTGTCGGCCTCCACCAGCAGGTCCATCGCCCGATAGGCCTGATCGTCGTCCATCGCCGCCAGGTGGGGGATGATCACGTCCTGGCTGGCCCATTCGGCGGCCGACAGCTTGCTCATCGGCGCGATCGCACGGTTGGCGACCAGGGCGAACAGCACCCGTTCCATGTTGGTGGTGAAGCGCCGGCCGTCGGCCGCCTTCTTGATCGCCGAGGCGACGGCCAGCTGCCGCCACAGGCCCTCCAGCAGCCAGACGGCGCCGACCGGGCGGGAATCGACCACCTCGATCGGCGCGCTGCCCGCATGCCGGCCGACCTCGACGGCGTCATCGGCCGCGTCATCGATCTGGCCGGAGTCGTCCAGACCGCCACCGAAGTGCTTACGGATGGAGGCCGCCAGCCCGAGTAGCCCGGTCACGTCCAGGCGGTCCACCCGGCCCAGGTTCATCAGCACGTCCGGCTTGATCTTGCCGTCCACGCGCCGGTTGTGCGCCAGGGCGACGTATCGGACGACGCTGCCGTCGGCGTTGGCTCGCTGCGTGAACCGCAAGTACATGACTACACACAACCACGACCCCTGAGCTCACGTACCAGAAATATTCAAAGTCGTGTTACTACACTCTCAGTCCTTCGCGGTACCTCGACGCTCGCTACAGGTCATCTACCTGGAGATTCTCGCTGCCCACTCGCTTCGTGTGACTACGAACTGCGGAACCCGGGTACATGATCGCTACCCCAGGGCAACAAACACCTACCACCTCACTCCGGGGTTCCGCACAATTCGCGCGCCCTAGAGGCTCAAAACGGCGCTTGAGCTGGGAAAACGCGCATGGCTACCGGGTGTGTCCAGTCAGTGGTGTATCTCGATCTTGTTTGATTAGCGGGTGGTCGGGGTCAGGCGGCCTTCGAAGGTGATGGCGAAGGCGTTCAGAGCGGCTTTCCAGCGCGTGACCCAGCGTTTGCGGCCCTTGCCGGTCGGGTCCAAGCTCATGATCGCCATGTAGACGCACTTGAGCGCGGCCTGCTCGTTCGGGAAGTGGCCACGGGCCTTGACCGCCCGCCGGATCCGGGCGTTGACCGACTCGATGGCGTTGGTCGAGCAGATCACCCGGCGGATCTCGGCATCGAAGTTGAGGAAGGGCACGAACTCGGCCCAGGCGTCCTCCCACAACTTCACGATCGCCGGATACCTGCCGCCCCACAGTTCGGCGAACTCGTAGAACCGTTCCAGGGCGGCGGCCTCGGTCGGCGCGGTGTAGACCGGCTTGAGCGCCTTGGCGATGGCGTCCCAGTGCTGGCGGGCCGCGTACCGGAACGACGCGCGCAGCAGATGCACCACACATGTTTGAACGACAGCCTGCGGCCAGACGCTTTCGATGGCCTGCGGCAGCCCCTTCAGGCCGTCGCAGACCACCATCAGCGCATCAGTGGCGCCGCGGTTCTTGATCTCGGTCAGCACATGCAGCCAGAACTTCGCGCCCTCGCCACCGTCGCCGGCCCACAGCCCGAGGATGTCGCGCTCGCCATCGACGGTGACGGCCATCGCCACGTAGATGGGCCGATTGGCGACCTGGCCCTCGCGCAGCTTCACGTGGATGGCGTCGACAAAGATCACCGGATAAACCGCATCCAGAGGCCGGTTCTGCCATTCGGCCATGCCCTCCAGCACCTTGTCGGTGATGGTGGAGATGGTCTGCTTGGAAACCTCGGCGCCGTAGACCTCGGCCAGGTGCGCGGAGATCTCCCCGGTGGTCAAGCCTTTGGCGGCCAGCGAGATGACCATCTCATCGACGCCGGACAGGCGGCGTTGCCGCTTACGCACGATCTTCGGTTCGAAGCTGCCGTCCCGATCGCGTGGCACAGTGATCTCGACCGGCCCAACATCGGTGATCACCGTTTTGGACCGGGCACCGTTGCGGCTGTTGGTCGTCTCGCCACCGGAGCGCTGGTGCTTGTCGTAGCCCAGATGGTCGGTGATCTCGCCTTCCAGCGCGGACTCCAGCACCAGCTTGGTCAGCCGGCCCAGCAGTCCGTTCTCGCCGACCAGTTCCACGCCCTCGGCGCGGGCCTGGTCGACCAGCCGCTCCACCAGCTCCCTATCCGACTCCTTGGCCTTGGTCTCCTTGGGCTGCTTGCGCGCCACGCCGGCGTCCTCCAGGTCGATCTCCGTCGATGCCTGGATCACAGTACTCATCAGGTGCGTTCTCCTTGATCAGGAGTTACACCAGTGACCGTACAGACCCTGGCTACCCGGCGAGGCGTTTCTCTAGGGCAGGGTTTATGCAGCTCAGCGGCTGCCGCCATCACGCCGGAACTCCGATGCACATGCGAGCTGCCCTGGTCAGGGGGCCAGCGGTCGACTCCTTCGGAAGAACCACTGGTCAGCATGCAGTTCTCCAGAGGTTACACCAGCGCCAGCAGCTCCGTCGGCAGTCCGCCTGCAAGGCGTTTCCCTAGACGAGTAAGTCCTATGTCCTGGGCCTGATGATCAGGCATGAGAGGGCGGTTCGCGAGCTGATGTCCCTTTGATCGCTTGTGCTGTATGTGGAGGGCTGGTCACGGGCTTGTTGCCGGGCTATGGACGCGGCTGGGCGAACAATCCTGGCTCGATCTCCATGAGAATGCCCAGGCTGACCAGGCGCTTGAGCTTGGCGCGGGTGTTTTCGATGTTCTTACGCGCCAGGGGCAGGTCCAGGGCCAGGCAGAGGTCACGCGCTCGTGAGGGCTGACCGATGTCGGCCATGAGGGTGAGAATCTGCTGGTAGGCGGGATGGCCGGGCACTGCGGGAGCCGGTGGTGGCGGGGATGCCGGAGCCGGCTCGCCGGCCAGGACGAGCAAGGTCTTGCGGGTGATCCGCAGATGATCGAGGTCCTGGTCGAGGTCCCGCAGGCGGGCGGTCAACTCCGCGATCTGAGCTTGGATCTGTTCGATGTGGCTGGTCAGCGTCTTCTCGCGGGCGTCGATCCGGTCCAGCAGCCACGCGCCGGGGTCCGGGGTGCTCACGTGTCGCGCCAGGCAGGGGTGGAAGGGCTGGTCAGCCGGCGGGTCATCACGTCGGTCATCGCCCAGTACACCCGTGACTCGGAACTGGCCGGATCGTGTTCGTAGTCGCGTACCAGGCGCCGGTGCAGGGACATCGTGCCGTAGGTCTGCTCCACCACCCACCGCTTGGGCTGAGGGACGAACCCGGCCTCGGCGGCGTTACGTTCGACGATCTTCACGTTGATGCCGTGAGTGGCGCCGTGGGCGACCACCGCGTTCTTGAATCCTTGGTCGACCAGGGCAGTGCGGACGCTGCCGGGCGCAGTGGCGGCGGCGACTCGGTCCAGCAGAGCGTTACCGATGGCGTTGTCGTGGATCGAGGCTGCCGCGACCACCACCGCGATGACCAGGCCCAGCACGTCCACGGCCATCCCGCGCTTGCGACCCGGTACCTTCTTGGCCGCATCCCGTCCGGTCGTGGCCTTGGGGACGCCGGCTGCGGCGCGCACGCTCTGGGTGTCGAGCACCACCAGGCTGGGGTCGGCTAATACTCCAGTGACACTTCGCGATCTTGAGGGTTCGGGGTCACATGGCAACGGCCACCGCGTGATCATTCGGAGTTTGTGAAGACAACCAAAGATCGTGCGGTGGCCGCGGACCACAGCGTAGACCCTGACGGCTGGATGGTCATCTTCAACGAGTTGATGGCCCGGATCGCCGGCCGATTCGGCCGCGTCGAACCACGCCGCGCTGCCGGCGCCTACGTGCGCGGGCTGCTGGCCGACATCGACCGCAAGAACTGCTGGAACCTGGCCGAACACGCCGGACTGCTTGGCCCGCAGGCCCTGCAGCGGCTGCTACGCACCTCCCGCTGGGACGCCGACGCCGTACGCGATGACGTGCGCGCCTTCGTCGTTGACCGGCTCGGCCCGGGCGGCGTGCTGATCGCCGATGAGACCGGCTTCGTCAAGAAAGGCACCCGCTCGGCCGGGGTGCAGCGGCAATACAGCGGCACCGCAGGCCGGATCGAGAACTGCCAGATCGGGGTGTTCCTCGCCTAGGCCACCCCACGCGGCCGGGCCCTGCTGGATCGGCGGCTCTACCTCCCGAACACACCTGGCTGGCCGACCCCGACCGGTGCCAGGCAGCCGGCGTCCCGGACGAGATCGCTTTCGCCACCAAGCCCGCGCTGGCCACGCAGATGATCCTGGCCGCGCTGGACGCGGGCGTGCCCGCCTGCTGGGTGACCGGCGATGAGGTCTACGGGCAAGACCCGTGCCTGCGCGCCGCCCTGGAAGCGCGCCGCATCGGGTACGTGCTGGCCATCGCGGGCAACCGGCGGGTCGATCTCGAAGGCGTCCAGGTCAGCGCGGCCGAGGTCGCAACAAGGGTGGCCGATCGGCACTGGCACCGCTACTGCGCCGGTCAGGGGGGCAAGGGGCCGCGCTGGTATGCCTGGGCCTGGGCACGCATCGACGAGAGTGAGATGGAGGGATATCGGTGGCTGCTGATCCGGCGCAACCTGACCACCGGCGAGCTGGCCTTCTACCGCTGCTACGCGCCCACCCGGCAGCCCCTGATGACCCTGGTCAAGATCGCCGGAAGCCGCTGGGCGGTGGAGGAGTCTTTCCAAGCTGCAAAGAGCCAGGTCGGGCTGGACCACTACCAGGTGCGCGGTTGGACGGCCTGGCACCGGCACATCGTGCGCCACGAGGCGCTGAGGGATCGAGTGGAGGTGGGAGACCTTCGCCGCTGCGCTGTCGCAGCAGCGTAGTGAAGCTGGGGGTAGCCCGAGCCGGGAGACGCCGGTGAGGGTGGCAAGCGGCCCCGACAACGACGGAACGTATCGGTACTGCCAGACGGTGCGGGTCCGGCAAGCGAGACAGGACGGTGTACGTGAGGAACCGGCGTGTAAAGCTTCTCAAGAGTGCCACCAGCTCGAACCTGGCGGATAGGGGCTGGATCGCGGTGCGCACCTGCCGGGTGATCCGGCGGGGAACTTCTGGGCCGGTTGATGTGGCCGGTCGGGAGGCCACGGGGAATGCCTGCGGCGTACTCGTGGCGAGACCGCAGGGGCATAGCCGGGCACCACGCCTGTTGATCGATTCCTTGGTGAACGTGGGAACCACCCGGGTGCCTCCCTCTCCTCCGGCCGGCCAGGTCGGTGGTGGGCAGGTGCGTCGTCCACTAGCAGCATCCGGGCGGGGCGGAGCCGTCGTAGTAGTCCGAGATCGGGAGAGCCGGTCGCATGGCGAAGGACGGCAGCGAATCCGCAGACGGAGGACTGGAAGACCAGGAGCGCAATGGTGAATACCGTTGATCCGGACGCCCGGCTGGTTCGAGCCGAGCGGCGGGTACTGGAGATCCAGACGAAACTGCACCGCTGGTCGGGCGAGGATCCCGGCCGCCGGTTCGACGATCTGTTCAACCTCGTGCACGATCCCGCCTTCCTGTTGGTCGCGTGGGACCGGGTACGCGGCAACCGGGGTGCCCGCAGCCCAGGGGTGGACGACATCACCGCCCACGCCGTGCGACTGTCGGGCCGGGAAGAGACATTCCTGGAACGGCTGTGCCTGCAGATCAAGACGCAGACGTTCTCCCCGCAACCAGTGCGGGAGGCGAAGATACCCAAGGCGAACGGGAAACTCCGCCGTCTGGGCATCCCGACCGTGGCCGACCGGGTCGTGCAAGCGGCCCTGAAACTGGTTTTGGAGCCGATCTTTGAGGCGGATTTCGTCCCGTGTTCCTACGGGTTCCGCCCCCAAGCGCCGGGCTCAGGACGCCATCGCCGAGATCCACCTGCTGGGAACTAGCTCTTATGAGTGGGTCCTGGAGGCGGATATCGAGGCGTGCTTCGATGAGATCTCGCACTCAGCCCTGATGGAGCGGGTGCGCGGGCGCATCGCGGACAAGCGTGTCCTGGCCCTGGTGAAGGCGTTCCTCAGAGCCGGTGTCATGCGCACCGACGGCAGCGAGGAGCACACCTTGACCGGCACGCCGCAAGGGGGCATTCTCTCCCCGCTCTTGGCCAACATCGCGCTTTCGGTGCTCGATGAGCACTTCGAGCAGCACTGGCAGCGCGAGATGGCCACGAACGCGCAGCGCAAGAAACGACGCCGCAACGGGCTCGGAAACTGGCGCCTGGTCCGCTACGCGGACGACTGGGTGATCATGGTCTCCGGCGCCCAGGCGCACGCCGAAGCACTGCGCGATGAGGCGGCCTTAGAGGTCCTAACAAAGGACTTATCGGATGAGGCGTCGCCAGCAGATGATCGCGGCGGCGAGGGTCATGAACGCCTCGTGGATGTCGTCGCGGATCTCCCAGCGGATGCGCAGGCGGCGGAACCAGTGCAGCAGCGCGATCGTCTGCTCGATCACCCACCGGTGGACGCCCAGGCCAGAGCCGTGCTCGGTACCCCGGCGGGCGATGACCGGCTTGACGCCGGTGGCCCAGACCATGCGCCGGTACTTGTCATGGTCATATCCCCTGTCGGCGTACAACATCTTGGGTCGCCGGCGGGGTCGGCCACGCCGCCCTCGCACCGGCGGGATCGAGCGGAGCAGCGGCATGACCTGGGTGACGTCGTTGCGGTTGCCGCCGGTCAGGCTGAGGGCGAGAGGGATGCCGTTGCCGTCGGCGATGACATGATGCTTTGAGCCCGTCTTTGCTCGATCGACCGGGCTCGGACCCGTTTTGGGCCGCCCTTCAGCGCCCGGACGTGGGAACTGTCCATCACCGCCTTGGACCAGTCCAGCCGACCGGCGGCGTGCAACTCCGCCAGCAGCAGTTCGTGCAGCTTCTGCCACACCCCGGCGGCGTGCCAGTCCCGCAGTCGGCGCCAGCAGGTCATCCCCGAGCCGAAGCCCAGCTCCTGCGGCAGGAACTCCCAGGCGATCCCGGTGTAGAGCACGAACAAGATTCCTGACAGCACCTTACGGTCATCCAGCCGCTTACGTCCTGGGTGATCGGCCCGGCGGGGCACCACCGGCAACAGCGGTTGGATCCGCGCCCACAACTCATCCGGGACGATCCACGGTGGCTGCTCGCCCTTCCTCACGCCGTGATCAACTCGGAACCGATCACCAGTATTCCTAGATCATTTTGTTAGGACTTCTTAGCCTTGGCGCCGATGGGCCTGCGCCTGTCAGCGTCCAAGACACACGTGGTCCACCTCGATGAGGGCTTCGATTTCCTGGGCTGGCGCATCCAGCGTCGACGGAAGCGAGGCACCAATCGTCACTACGTCTACACCTATCCGTCGAAGAAGGCGCTGGCCTCCATCGTGGACAAGGTGCGGGCGTTAACCGGCAGATCCAAACACCGGCACCTGTCCAACCTGCTGCGCCAGCTCAACTCAACGCTGCGGGGATGGTGCGCCTACTTCCGGCATGGAGTGTCCGCCGCGACCTTCCGCTATGTGGAGGAATACGCCTGGCGGCGAGTCGCCGCCTGGCTTCGCAAACGACACCCCGGCATCTCGTGGGCACGGCTGCGCCGCCGACACCTCTCAGGAGGACGACCGGCGCAGAGCGGGATCACCATGTTCGACCCCAACACGGTCGCGATCACACGCTACCGCTACCGAGGCCGACAGATCCCCACACCATGGACAACCTCGGCATACGCCTGATCCAGCGGCATGGCTTCGTGGAGAGCCCGCTGCGGTGAGAGTCGCACGGCGGGTTCGGCGGGCGGGCCGGGGAAACGGATCCTCAGAAACGAAGACACCGCGCCCCGGCTCGACCCAACACCCTGGCCATGCTCGCGCTGGCCCTGCTGGCCGCGATCGCCGCGGCCCAGCCAACCAGCACCCCTGACGACCGCATCCCCCTGACGCTGCCCGAGATCCGCCGGTTACTGGCCACGCTCGCGCTGACCACAGCCCACACGGTCACGGCCATCATGCGCTGGTCGGACTGGCGCCGCCGTCACCAAGCGAGAGCCCGACACTGCCACTACCAGCGCAGATCCGAACCATGATCGAGAAGTGTCACTGGAGTACTAATCGTGCCTTCTTCTCCCGCACCTGGAAGCGCAGCAGGTCGTGGATGGCCTGGTCGGTGCCGTCCTTACGCCAGGCGTTGTAGTAGCACATGACCGCGCTGCGAGGTGGCAGGTCATGGGGCAGCAAGTTCCACTGGCAGCCGGTCCGGCTCTGGTACAGGATCGCGTTGACGATCTCCCGCATCTCGTATTTGCCCTGGTGGCCGCTGACCGAGGGGTGCGCGGCCTTCCATGCCGTGATCACCGGCTCGATCAGGGACCACCGCTCATCGGATAAGTCCGTCGCGTACGGCTTGCGTTCGCTCACCCGGCCATCTCAGCATGTCCACGCCCACCAGCAGGGCATAACGCTACAGATTCACTCGATCACACTGCGACATCAACGACATAGACCCACGGACCGCCCTCTGAAAGGTGCAGTCGATCCGCCCCTGCTTCCTTTGCCGGATCACATCGCGGATCTTCTGTCGGATCTGGGCAGCCCGCAGCGGCTTGCGGCGCACCTGCGGGCCGTTCACGATGTCGCGCACGAGTTGGTCGAGTGGGTGGAGGGGCGCTACCTGGCCTTGTCCTTCGACCGCGAGGCGGTGTTGTTCGGGGCGGCGACGCACGATGTCGGGCAGGCCGTCCATGTTTCCGAGCTTTCCGGTCCCGGATCGGCTCATGAGGACACCGGTCAGGCCCTCCTGCTGTCCCGCGGCGTCTGCCCGGACCTCGCCCGCTTCGCCGCCACACACGCATCATGGACACGATCCGATGCCGGCCTGGAAGATCTCTTGGTGAGCCTCGCCGACAAGATCTGGAAGAACAAGCGCGTGCCGGATCTCGAGGATCTGATCGTGGCTCGGCTGTCCGAGGCGACCGGTCAGCCGGCGTGGGAGGAGTTCATCGCGCTCGATGAGGTGCTGTCCCGTATCGGTGACCGGGCCGATGAACGCCTGGCGTTCCAGGCGTCTTTCCCCATCCATAGCTGAAGAAGCCGGCGACGCACGATGACGATGAACTCCGACGCCTCCAGCCAGATGCCGAGCATTCCGCCGAGGCCGCAGCTTCCCAACCTTGCCGCTGCGCGTCTGCGCGGCCCGACCGAAGCCGTTGCGACCCGCTGGCAGCAGCTGCTGCTCGTCTGGCGGTGGGATCGCGAGCGGCACCAGGCCGTACATCCCGGCAGGGCCTATCCGGACGTGGTGGCTTTGATCGAGGCTGCCGGAGCGAACCGACACTCCGGCAGCTCTACCCCTTCACCAGCCATTTCCGGCTGTGCTTCAGCAGCCGCGCGAGCCATCCCTGGTCGGTCCGGGCGCCTTCGATCGAACCCCTTCGTGACGGCCGGTTCCGCGTTCTTCATCCTCGAAGTCCCGAGGTCATCGGGGTCACCGACACCGCGGACGCCGCTGTGGCCTTGGCCGTCGCCAACCTTCCGGCCGGGCTCGGCCCAGCGGTCGACAGCGTGGAAGAAGGCGCTCGTGATCAGTAAGGGCGGCTCCACAAAACAGCGGTTCCTGATCTTGCACGACTACGGCATGGGCGGTTCGTGGTGGTGGGTCCGCGCGCGATCAGCTCGTGAGGTGCTGGGGACGTTCGCGGAAGTGGAGGTGATCGAGACCTCTGAAGCGATCGAGCAAGCCGCGGCCTGGAACCTCGAAGAAGCCGATGTCGATGCGCCGAGCATGCCCGCGGGCCTGGACGACCTGCACGCCAAGCGGCAGAAGCAACGGCATCTGCCCGGCTTCGGCGCGTTGGCCGACCGCACCATCGTGTACCTGCGGCGCCGATGGGACGGCGATGACGGTGTAGATCCGGCCGTCTACCTGATGGAGATCGGATCCGACGGGCGCCGGCTGAGACAGGTCGAACTGACCGAAGACGGGGACACCCTCAAGAGCGATCCGGATGACTGGACCTTCAACCCGCCCGTCGTGGACCTCTTCGACCCCGAGCTGAAGGACCTGGAGATCAGCAGAGACGAATTTGAGGCCGCGTGGCACCGCGCCAGCAAGGACGGCCGCGACCTCTGAGTTGTCCATCGCAGACCGGACGTCGAGCACCAACCGCCGTTGACCTGCTGCTAACCCGACTCGCGGCCCGTTTCTGCCGTATTCCGGTGGCACCTGTAGACGATCCGCACCGGCACTCCTCGGGGAAGGGACGGAACCCCCTTCTATCTGTTGG
Source organism: Nonomuraea phyllanthi (assembly GCF_006334985.2). Taxonomy (GTDB): domain Bacteria; phylum Actinomycetota; class Actinomycetes; order Streptosporangiales; family Streptosporangiaceae; genus Nonomuraea; species Nonomuraea phyllanthi. Next base: position 32,084 of record NZ_VDLX02000040.1, on the reverse strand, counting down.
GAAATCCTGTCGTCAATCAGCGCTCGAAATCAGCCACCCGGAGCGAGATTTCATCCCGTAGTGTCCTGTTTCCGGGGCCTCGGGAGCCGGTCGAGCGGCCTGTCGGAAAACCTTCATTTGAGGACACCGAAGGCTTCGGCCCGTGTGCACTTGGCTAGGGCCGCGACCTCCAGGTGTAGGGCGCAATGGTCGCAGTGTCCACGTCGGTGTCGGGCCAGCAGCGGCGCAGCACCTCGGCCGTCGACCGGCACCAGGCGGCGAAGTGGGGCAAGACCCCGTAGGCGTCCGCGGTGCGCGCCCCGGCTTCCAGGCCCGCCACCAGCTGGATCCGGGAGTCGTCGCCGGGCTCGCGCGCTTCCCGCTTGCGCAGGTCGTTGGAGCGGATCGCCGTCCAGACCGCAGCCGCCGAGGCGAGGCCGAACCCGAACCGCCGGTCGTCCTCGGCTTCGGGGATGCCGCGCGCCAGGGCAGTGCGGAACGCGGCGATCTGGCGCTCCCCGCAGACCGCCATCCACAGTGAGCCGGGGACGGCGAACCCGGCCGCGGCAGTGAGCGCATGGCGGAAGCCCGCCCCCTCAAAGTCGATCAGCCGACCGTCGCCGTCCGGCATGGTGAGATAGTTGTTCGCCTCGGGGTCGCCGTTGGTGAAGGCCAGGAACGGCCCGGGCTCGGCGAGTTCGGCCCCAGCGGCCCGCAGGTCGCGCTCCGCGGCGTCCGGCATCGGGACGCCGAACTCCGCGGCCCGCTCGGGCGCGGTGCGCCACAGCCCGGTCCAGGCGTGCTCTCCGTCGTCGAGTCCCTGCGCCGGGGTGCCCAGCTCGGCGCGGCGCGTGGCGAAGTCCGCGGCGCGGCTGGCGGAGGCGGCGGCGATCTCGCCCTCGGCGGCGGCGAAATCGGTGAGCCGGTCGTCCAGCTCCGGGGTGAGGCCGTTGTGGCGCAGCAGCCGGGCAAGCTCGGTGCGTGGGCCGAGGTCCTCGATCACCAGCATCTGGGTGTCGGGCTCCGCCGCGAGCAGCCGCGGCCCCAGGTGGGCGAGGCCCAAGTCCTTGTCGAGCAGCTCCAGCGCGGCGCGCTCGCAGCGCATCAACTCCGCGGCGGAACGCAGGCCGTAGCCGCCGGGACGCAGGCGCTTGACGATGATAGGGGAGCCGTCGGCGAGGTGGGCGCGGAGCACCCAGGGGTGCCCATCCAGCTCCTCCAAGCGGGCGACGGGGACGGCGAGCAGATCCTCGATCTCGGCGGCGACGACGGCATCCACGGGTGAAGGCATCGGCGGATTATCGCACGCTTGCGTCATATTCAAGATCACCCACGCTAACCTGCTGGGCCTTCGTGAGCGGAGGGCCGATCAGAACCTACTTTGGGGCTGGGGCCATATTCGGGAGTGGAGGGCCGACACGATCCTCCACGACCTCTAACCCGACGCTGGCGGCGTTGGCCGCATATCCCGCGCGCGGGCTGAGCGTGCGCTTCAGCGGTGCGGATGAGGGTCCGGAATCGTGGCTTTTGCCGGGATGGCCGGGTTTGCTGACGACCTTCAGACTGCGGGGTGCAGCCAACCGCGGGGAGGTCCCGTTGAGCGAGACGCCGCCGAACGAGCCGCGAGGTTCGCGGTTACTGCTGGCCCTGCAAGGCGCGGGCGCCGTGATGGGCACGGTGCTGATCGTGTGGCTGTCGTTCCCCGACGTGCTGGCGTGGGCGCGCTCCCCCGAGGGCCTGGACCAGTCGACGTTCTGGGCATGGCTAACCGCGGTCTGGGTGGCCGCCAGCCCCGCCATGCTAGCGATCTCGGCGTGGCTGGCCTGGCGGGACGGCCGAAGCGCCCGCGCCCTGATCGCCGTGGCGTTCATCCCATGACTGCTCGATGGTTGCTCGTCCGTGTTCAGCTGCGGTGAGGGTCGAGGCATGGTCACGGCACATGGCCGTGACGAGAAAGGGACAAACGGCACATAATGGTGATGGTCAAGAACACATGGTTGCTCGGTGGTTGCTCGCCTGTACGCGATACAGCACGGCATCCATCATTACTTCCCGACACGACGGCGGGGAGAATTCCGTCCACAGCGATAGAAAATGTCACTCCGCGACACTGAGCGACATCGAGGGAACCGACTCATAATCCGTGGGTCGTGGGTTCAAGTCCCACCCGCCCTACTCTTCAATACCGCGTTCGACCTGGGGTTTCTCGGTTCTCACCGGCCTCCAATCTCGTTGTTGATCACGGTTGGTTGCTCGGTGGTTGCTCTTGTGTACGAACCGTGTAACGCGGTAGATCATTAAGACCCGTCACTGTCAACTCAGGCCCCAAAGACCACCATACGAAGGTCAAGCCAGAAGGCCTGCACAGCACCGCTGGTCAACGGGGTCCCATGCCCGGTCAAGCCTTGTCCAAGCCGGCTCGTCGTGCCGGCCAGGCCGCTGCTGACCAGCAGATAAAAGATCCGCTGCATCTCGTAGCGAACCGCATCGGCGAACTCGACGCCCGGATCGCGCAGGTCAGCAGCCGCGTCGACGAGTGCATCCCGCCGTTCACCGACCAAGCCCGCGGTTCCACCGGGAAGGGTAACCCGTGGCTGGCCGCCACGCTCGGCGAGGTCGTGGCCGCGATCTCCCATACCGCAGCTTCCTAGGTGAACGCTGCCGGCGACTGTCCAAACGCCGGGCCCTGCACGCGTTCCTCCAGGTCAACCCTCAATTTCGGGCTCACGTGTGACTACCAACTGCGGAACCCGGGAAGAACCACGCCTTGACAGCACCGCGAAAGCCTTAACTACCTGGCCTTGGTGGAAGCCCCACCAGCCGACCGACCGGATCGGCCAGGACCTGCACGTTCACGCCGTGGCGTCGGTGTTTGCCGGAGTGGTACGGCCGTTCTTCGGCCAGCCGGTCGATCGGTATCAGGGTGCCGTCCAAGATGGCGTAGGCCAGCAGGCGCGCGCGTAGGTGTCGCCATTGCTCAGGTGGGTCAGGACCAGCAGGGCTTGCCGAGACGGATTCAGGCGCCGCCACCGGCAGCGGCGCTCGGCCCGCTGGGCGCGGATCAGCGCGGCCAGACGGATCAGGGCTTGGTTGGACAGCGGAATCGCAGCACGGTCTGACAGCAACGAGGCTCTCCGGTAGAGGCATCGGATCTTGGTCGACTGCTGTCTTATCGACAGCCTCTTCTCATGCCGACCGGTCCCGGCGTCGCCCCTGCTGACCTGCACACTGATCACGAGATGGTGGCTTCGAGGACGGCCCAGCCTGGTTCGGCACGGTGATACTTCGGGTTCTGAAGGCCGAGGCAGCCGGCGCCCTGTGGGACGCCTTCCCTGCGGTGGCGGACACGCCCAGCTTCCACGAGGTCAAAGGCCCGGGTCGCTCACTTCCGCTCCGTCCACGGCTCGTACGCGTCGTCGTCCGGGAGCACCCAGACCGCCGCCTTGGGCCGCTCGATCTCCTTCAGCAGCTTCACCGCACCCGTCTTCGGCGAGAGCTGGTAGACCGCCACTCCCGTCGCGGTCTTCGATCGCACGACCAGCCGCCCGGACCGGTCGAAGTCAATGTCGTCGATGTACTGCCCGCGCGGCAGCTTCACACTCACCACGGCACCCGTGCGGCCAGTGTGCAGGTTCAGCAGGCGCACCTTGCGGTACTCGCCCCCCTTGCCGACCAGCACGGCCGAGGTGGTGTAGTCCCCCGCCAGCGCGCTCGGCGCCAGCCGCGTCTTCAGCCACAGGCGAGACCGCAGCGCCCGGTCGAACACGACCATCCGCTCCCCGTTCAGCAGCAGCCGCTTGCTGTCCGGGCTGAACCCGGCCAGGCCCCATGCGTCTGTCTTCTCCGGCGTCCCCATCGCCTTGCGCTTGCGCAGGTCCACGAAGGCGCCTAGGCCCGGCCCCGAGGTCCCGGTGACCACATAGCTGCCGTCATAGGACACGAACGGCCACTCCTCACCGATGGCGTACGCCGTGATGCCCTTGGCAACCACCCGCTCCTTGCCGTGCACGGTCCGCTCCACGAACAGGCCGTCCTTCTTCCGGTAGTAGAAGATGTGCCGCCCGTCCCCGCTGATCAGGAACGGCGCGCGCTCCCCACCGTTGACCGCGTCCTTGGGCGCTACGGCGAGCGCCTCCGGCACCTCTACCACCTTCCCACTGGTCAGCACCACTTCCCAGGTCTGCGTCCGCTGCGCGTAAGCGATTGTGGCCGGTGTTTCAGCGGCCGCGGGCTGGGCGGTCGCCGTTAAGCCGGTCAGGGTGAGTGCCGCGAGTGACGTACGAAATCTCATGGTTCATGGGATGCCGCCAGCGCGGGGAAAGTTGTCCACGCGGACCAGACTCGGGAGAAGGTCCGTCGATCGGCGCCATCGTTGCCTTGGGTTACTGAGGTGCCTCCGCAGGTCAGCGCGTTGTTGATCAGTAAGGCCTGTCATCCTCGGGCCAACTCGTAGTTCTGCAGGACGGCGATCGCCTTGCAAAGCCAGTGGCTCGTCACCGAACGTTGGTCGGGTAATCGATTCTCCCGAACCAGACGCAGAATGAGGGCACGGATGGAGCCGACCGTGGGTGGGCGCCCACGTCGCTTTGGCCGGCAGATATGGGCGTGACGTCGTTTCATCCGATCGCGGTGCCAGCGCAGGACGGTGTCCGACCGGAGGAGGAGCCGCAGCCGACGAAAGACCTCGCGCGGCAGCGAGGTCAGGAGCGCGGCGAACGCGTTCGTGACGGTCAGATAGGCCAGGCGAAGGAGCACGGCGGATCATCCTGCCGTACGCGCTTCCGCCTCCCAGGTGACCAGAGCTCGCGAACGCCACGCGAAGCCCTCACAGGGCCATGACCTGGGCGGATGTAATTATCGGCAGGCGCAGGACGCAGAGCCCGTAGTACTTGCTGGCGCAGAGCGCTTTGTAGTGCAAAGCGCTCTGCGCTACCGTGGAGGTCGATGGCGTCAAGAACGGAGGCACGCGTGCAGAACCACCCCGTGCGCGATCTAGAACGAGTCCGCTTCGTCACTGCGCATTACGAGATGCTCCAAGGACTCGTCGTCCTGCCCTTGCTGACGGTGCTCGGCGTCCTGTTCGTAGTGGACCCCCGCTCCGGCAGCCAAGGCGATGCGGTGATCTGGTGGGGCATGGCCACGGTGGGGCTGATGGCGGCACTCGCCGCCATACCGGTGCTGAGCGGTTACTACCGGCGCAGGTACGGCGCGGTCCGGGCTCAGCGGCAGCAGGGGCGCTCGGCTTTGGTGGCCACGGGCGTGGTGTTCGCCACGGTCGCCGCCTTGCACACGTTCACGCCCGCCTTGCCGTTCAGCCCGGAGGCGGTAGCCGTGGGGGCGGGAGTACTGGTGGCGGGCTGGCGGCTGCGCCCGCTCGCACCTCCGTTCCTCCTGACGGGCGTCGCCCTCATCGTGGGTGGGCTACTGCCCTTCCAAGGCGTCGGCCATCCCCTGTCCGATTTGTCGATCTTGCTGGGAGTGTGTTGTGGCGCTGCCGTTCTGCTGGGGATTTGGAGCCACCTGCTGCTCAGACGAGTGCTAGGCGGGAATGAGTCCGGTGAGTGAGCCCTATCAGGAGTTGGCCAACCTGGACAAGCTCGTCCATGAACCTGCCAGGCTGGCCATCACCGCCGCCCTGGAATCCTGCAGGGAGGCCGATTTCCTCTACCTGCAGCGTGTCACGGGCCTGTCACCGGGCAATCTCTCCTCCCATCTGACCAAGCTCGAGAACGGCGGGATCGTCCAGGTGCGCAAGGAACTTGCAGGCAAGCGGACTGAGACCTGGATCCAGCTGACCACGAAGGGAAGAGCAGCGGTGATGGAGCACTGGCGCCGCCTGGAACGGTTGCGCCCCAGAGGCGGCCCGGGCCGGCCTTCCAGGTATTCCGTCGACTGAACGTCTCTTCGGCGGACACCGCGCGCTGGGTGGTCCGATCGGTGCCGGTGAACCCGAGCACGACCAGGCGCTTGCGCACCTGGTCGGCGCCGATCTTCTCCTGCGACTGCTCAACGAGCTCTTCGATCTTGGGCACGAAACCCTCGTTCAGCTTGGCACGCCGGGCGAAGCTGACGTAACGGGGCACGGTGTGCTGATCGCAGCCGACCAGGACCGCGGCTCTGCGGTAACTGCCGGTCAGATCGAAGGCGGCCAGAATCTCCACGATCTCCTCATCCGTCTTCACCACGAGTCGCCGACCGGCCTGGCCACCTCCGCAGGGCGTTACTTCTCCAGTTGCACTTGGAAGATCGCTCGGTTGAAGGAGGCCCCCGGCCTCGCGGATGAGCCCGTCCTGGTCCAGGCCGTAGATGTTGATACCGGACCAATTGACCGAAGTGCCGTCGGCGGCGATGGCGCCGCCGCTCCAGGCAACGGCAAGCCGATGGGGTTTCGGGTTCAGTCCCGCAGAGCGGCGATGGCCTTCTCGATGCGCCGCCAGCGTGTTTCGGGCTTCTTCGCGCTCTCGATGGCGCGCACATGTTCACGCTTGCGGCTGTCGGTGAGATCGTCGTAGGCAGCACGGGCGGCCGGGTCGTCGTCGAGGGCTCGGGCGAAGTCCACGGGTTCGACGACGGTGCGCGGCTCGGTGTCGAGTTCCAGCTCGACCTCGACCTCCTCACCTGTCACGACACCGGCGGCCTGCCGGTTGCCCTTGCTGAGGCCGAGCAGATGACGGCCGCGCAAGATGGCGACGCGACTCTTCCAGCAATGCTCGTTGACGGTGATCGTCACCAGCGGTCGCGCGCCCCCGCCGAGCGCCTCGACCACCTCGGGCGGAACTTCCAATCCCCGCATGGGCTCGGGAGGCTCGACAATGGTGCGAAACTTCACAACGTGCTCCTCTACTCCGCGTAGGGCTGGTCCGTGGCCTGCTCGCTGTAGCCGAGACTCCAGATGTAGCCGTCCGGGTCGGCGAACGTGCCGCCGTACCCGCCCCACGGCAGGGCGCCGGCGGGCTTGAGGATCGTGGCGCCGGCCTTCTCCGCCTCCGCCATCACCTCGTCCACCCGCGCCTCACTCCGCACGACGTAGGTGAGCACCAGCCCGCTGAAGCCGCTGCCCTCCGGGCTCGTGCCCGCCAGGCCGGCCAGACCCTCGCGGCCGTAGAAGCCGACGGGCGAGGCGCCGTCCGACTCAAAGAACACCGAGATGCCGAAGTCCTGCCCGACCTTCCAGCCGAGCCCCTCGGTGTAGAACTGCTTGGCCCGGTCCATGTCCCGGACGCCAAGAAGGATCGAGCTGACATGTGCCTTCATGTCTTACTCCTTATGTAGGGATGGTTATGCGGTGCATGGGTGATCATGTGCCCGGCCGGCCATCCAGGCAGGGCTCGGACGCCGCGCGGGCACGGGTGTGCGCCGCTGAAACCGGTCGCGAGCGCGATGCTCATTACTCCTCGCCCTGCCTGAGGACGGTCCTAGCCCCATCTCTGGCCGGCCGGCTCCTTGACGGTGACGTTGAGGCGGTTGAAGAGGTTGGTGATGCCAATGCTCATGAGGAGGCCGGAGATCTCCGCCTCGGAGAAGTGGTCGGCGATCTCGTCCCAAAGGGTGTCGGGGATGGCCTCGCCGGAGCGATCGGCGACCCGGGTGACGTGCTCGGCCAAGGACAGGGCGGCCCGCTCGGCGCTGGAGAAGTACGGGGCCTCTTGCCAGGCGGCCACGGCCGCGATCTTGTCCTCGTCGGCGCCGGTCCTCCGCATGCTCTTGGCGTGGTTGACCACGCAGGCGCTGCAGCCGTTGATCTGGCTCGTGCGCAGGCCGACGATCTCCTGCAGTTCCTGGGAGATCCCGCTGCTGTTGATGCCCTTGAAGATCGCCTGAATGCCGGTCATGACATCGGGGAGGACGTAGGCCGGGTTCGTCATGCGAGCTTCCATCGTTCTTCCTCTTTCTCGTCGTTTCTGCTGGCGGTCTGGTCTGAGGTATGAGACGGATGTCGAGGTTCAGTCGCCGGGCCGCACGAGGGCCAGGTAGGCCTGGCGTATCGGGTTCGGGGCGTTGAGCGAGGATCGTGGTGATGACCTGTTCGCTCGCACCATCCAGGAGCCACGGCAGGATCCGGGACGCATCGCGGCCGATCCACTGGGTGTGGATCTGCCCGAAGTGTGCACACGACTCTTGGGTGATGACTGCCTGGATCGCCGGCAGCGTCTGGTCCTCCTCGTGTCCGAGGCGGCCAGCGAGGCCGGTAACCAGGGAGTCGGTGAGGTCGCCGAGCTGTTCCATGCCGATCTCGGAGTGGGCCAGTGCCGCGCCGATCGCCTCGATGACCTGGTTGATGGCGACGTGCAGGAATGCCTTGAACAGGTCCCAGCCAGCCGTGGTGCGCAGGAGGGCGCGGGGGTCGCCGTCGACCCGAGCGGTGATCCTGGCTAGGTACTCGGCCTCGCGACGCAGCGCGTCATGCATCGCCTACATCGTCGTCATGTCGAGCGTCGTGCTCACGGCCTTCTCCTTCGAGCGGTCAGCTCCGGCACCGCCCTCGCGTGCGGTTTTGGACGTCTCCTACCTTGGAGCGGTCGCGCGTCTACATCAACGCGAGATTCCGTATGATTCGATAACTTGGAACTTATGACGCAAATGAGGATAAAGTGGAGATTCGGGATATCGAGATCTTCCTGACTCTGGCCGAGGAGTTGCACTTCGGCCGGACCGCCACCCGGCTCCACGTGTCCCAGGCCAGGGTCAGCCAGGCCATCAGCCAGCAGGAACGTCGCATCGGCAGCCCGTTGTTCGACCGCTCCAACCGCCGCCAGGTCCGCCTGACCTCAGTCGGACGGCAGTTGCGCGACGACCTACGACCGGTCTACTCGGGGCTGCAGCAAAGCCTTGAACGCGCCCGGATGGCCTCCCGAGGCATCACAGCGCGCCTGCGTGTGGGCATGCTGCCCTTCAACGTCCACGACTTCCACCCGTACTGGCAGGCATTCCGTGCGCGGCACCCGCAATGGGAACTACAGCTACGCCGCGCCCCCTTCGTCGACCCGTTCGCCGCCCTCCGCGACGGTGAGATGGACGTCCTGATCGCCTGGCTACCCGTGGAAGAGCCCGACCTGACCGTAGGCCCGTCGTTGCTCACCGACCGCCGGGTGCTCGCCGTCTCCGGCGCCCGCGAACCGGCCGGACGGTCCTCAATTCCGCTGGAAGCGCTCGGTGACTTCCAGCACGCCATCGCAACCGACATGCCGGACTACTGGCAGGATAGCTACCTGCCCTTCCACACCCCGCGCGGGCAGACGATCGAACGCATCGCCTCCATCACCAACACCGACGAACTGATCGATCTCGTCGGCACCGGCGAGATCGTCCACACCTTTCCCGCCCACGTCACCCGGTATTGGTCGATGCCCCACCTCTGCTGGCTGCCCATCCCCGACATGCCGCCCCTGACGTACGCCCTGGTGTGGCAGACCGACACCGACAATGACCTTGTCCGCGCCCTCGCCCAGACCGTCCACGACCTAGGCGCCACCACCGGATGAGCAACGCCCGCAACCGCGAGCTCGGCGAGACACCCTGGTCAGCCCTCTATCAGCGCTGACGGCAGGGTCCCTGACCGTCATCTTCGCGCAGGCTGAGGTCCTGGTCGCGGGTCCTCCCACGGCAGCAACGACCGCGCCTTCGCCAACGTCCTCGAACAGATTCAGGTCTCGGCAGAACCGGCAGCGGGGCCGCCACCCAACTCGACGGGTCACCCACCACAGCGCGGCCGATATCACCGTGTTCGAGTTCGACGCCGCCGTCCTCAAGCAGCCGGGAATGAGAACTGGTCATGTCTGCGAGTACGAACCGCAGCCATTGTTACGCAGAGCTACATTGGGGCTGGTGGCATGAACCCGAGCGGGGAGCCGTGCAGCCTGACCGTCATGAGCTGGATCGCGACTGGCCTGAGACTGGCACGATTCACCGAGGCGTGGAGGGCGCCGCCATCCGTGTCGACCTCGAGCCATCGCCGCTGGGCATCAGCCCCGCCCAACGTCGTCGGCGTTATGGACTGAACGGCCTGCCAGGCACGCCACGACCTCATCCGGATCGGCGACCATCACGCCTACGACCGACTGCTGCACCGGTACGGCAGCCAGTTTCGGCCGATCCCGCTCCAGGCCGCCTGGAGCGGGTTCTGGATCAACCACCGGCGTCGCGCCCGGCCTGCCCCGAACCGGAATGGATCCCCACACGTCGGCGGCTGATGGCTCACGCCATGCGCGCGAACTGGCCCTCCTGGCGTCGGAGGTTCCCTGTCGATGGCGTCACGTTCACCAGTGAGCCACTGCCGGAAGTGGCAGCATGGCCGCCGCCCTTGACGCCGCACGCGCCTACCTGCGCGCTCCGCCGCCCTACGGCCGGATCCGCAGCTACCCTGCTGATGCCGAACGGTCGGAACTGGTGCGTGCTGAAGGCCGAGGGTGGAGTCTGATCGGCGAGTTGAGACGCGATCCGGTGGCCTTTGTCCTCCTTGACGGGAGGTGGTGAGGTTTCCCGTAAGCGTCACAGCCGGGCGACCCACTCGGCGCCCGTGAGGATGTCGGCTCCCCGGGCCGGGAAGACGCGGTTGACCAGGAAGTCGTGCACGTCGGGTTCAGCGTCGGCGCAGGCGTCGCTGAGCACGGTCAGGCGGTAGTCGCGGTCGGCGGCGTCGTAGAACGTGGCGGCGACCATGGCCCCGGTCGCGACACCGGCCAGCACGAGCGAGTCGATGCCCTGGGCGTGCAGGATCCGGTCGAGGTCGGTCCCCGCGAACGCGCTGGCGCGGCGCTTGAGGACGACCGCCTCGCCCGGCAACGGCTCGATTCGCGGGTGTACGAGCGTCTCGGCGGAATCTTCGTGGAACAGCGTCCCGGCGCCGTGCAGGGCGTGGATCACCTGGTTGCCCGCTGCCACGTCAAGGCCGGAGGCCCGGAGCCCGAACCGGATGAAGATCACCGGGATTCCGGCGGCCCTGGCCGCGGGGACGACCTTTTCCACGACGGGTAGCACGCCGGCGGCGAAGGGGTAGTTGTCCACGATGCCCGCCTGCAGGTCACCGACGATCAGGGCGGTGGTGGTCATGCGGACTCTCTCACTGTACGACGTACCATCGGCCATCCTCACGCTCGTGTTGTCGATCTAGTACGACGATAGTGGGACATATCCGTACCTGCGGCGTCAGTCACGTTCGCCATCGGCCGAACGGCGAATCGCCGGCTCACTCGGTGGAACGGTTCTCCGCGGGCTGCCCGCCAGGGCGCGCCGACTGTCCTCCACGCGCTCGGTCAGTTCGTGACCGGCCGGGGCCACGTACACGTCGACGCCCCAGCCGTCGTCGAGGTTCTTGCCGGGCGTCAGCAACCCCTGCGCTGGGTGCGGTCAATGAAGCCGGACATCGTGGATTGTCCAGGCCGAGGTAAGCGGCCAGCTCGGTCATGCGGAAGCAAAGCCAACGAATGTTCCCGTCCGAGCCATGACGGTCGCATCGAGCGCACGGGCGATCCCGAAATCGACAAGCTTCGGGCCTGTCGGCGACAGCGTTGCGCGCCCGCAGCGCCACAACCGGCGCGGATGTGATGGCCGCGCGGATCAGGGAGGCCGCGGCCGACGCCTATCACTTCATGGAGGCACTCATGAAATCCCTCAATCGCGTGGCCATCGCCCTCGCGGCGGCGCGCTGCTGACCGCCGCGCTGGCGGCGCCCGCAGCCGCCGGCCCCGCGCCGGCCGCTCTCACCGGCCCGCTGGTCGCCCGGCTGACCACCATCAGCGCCTCGCTCCTGAGCGGAGGCGGCCCCTCCACACCATCCTCCCGAACGGTGTGGTCGGCGACTAAAGACGCGGCCCAACTCCCCCCGCTTCACGCGGCCGGCGGGACGGCATCTCCATGCTCTCCGGCCCGCTAAGCGCCCGTCATGGGAGCTTCAGCACCAGTCGCGCGGTCGCCTTGTCGCTGTCGTGATACAGCTGCGGCAGCACCGAGACGTAGGTGTCGGCGGTCAGCACGATGCCGGCATGCCCCAGCGTGCCCTCACCACCTTCAACTCCGTGCCCGACGCCAGCGCCAACGTCGCAGCTCCACGACGCAGGTCGTGCAACCGCACCGGCGGCAGCCCGCTCGCGGCGACCAGCTTGCGGAAGCGGTGGGTGAGGTAGCTCCGCTGCACCGGCGCTCCGCTGCCCAGGGTGAAGAGCGGGCTGGTCGGTAACCACCGCTCCCCCGGTAGACGGCGCTGCGCACGCTCGTGCCGGCGCAGCAGCCGCACGGTCTCCGGATCAAGTGCCAAGGTCCGCCGGCTGGCCGCGCTCTTCGGCTCGCACAAGACCAGCCCCTCGTCGGTGTGCACCAGCTGATGGGCGATGGTGAGCTCGCGCCGCTCCAGATCGACATCCACCCAGCGCAGGCCCGCAACCTCCCCGCGCCGCAGCCCGCGCAAGGCCACCAGCCACCAGCCACCAGCCACCACAGCACGAACAGCGAATCCTCACGCGCGAAGCGCAGAAAGGCGGCCAGCTGCTCGACGGTCCACACCGCCACCGCCGGCCGCTCTCCCCCGCGCCGCCAGGCCGCCTCCCGACGCGCCGTCCACACCACCGGATGCATCCGCACCGGCACCGGCTACCGGACGCCCTGCGCGGGGTTACTCGGGATCAGGTCCTCACGCACCGCGTGATTCAGCGCCGCCCGCAACGTCGCCCGAATCCGCTCCAAGGTGGAGGCGCTGATCGGCTGGCCGTACCGATTCCGCCGCCGCCCCAACGCCACGAACATCCGCGTCACGTCCTGCCGCGACAACTCCGCCAGCTTGACCCGGCCCAGATACGACACCAGATGCAACCGCACATGATCCCGATAGGCCCGGTGCGTGGTCGGCCGCAACCGCACCCCCACCACCGACAACCAGTACCGCAACCACTGCCCCACCGTGCACCCGGCAGACAGCGGCCCATCCACCTCTGCAATCAGCAGTTCACGGCCCGCACACCGCGCCGCCTCAGCGCTCGCGAAGCCACCGCGCCGAACCCGCTCCGGCCGACCCGACGCCTCCACAACCTGAACCGCGAAATACCAGCTCCCATGCCCCACCTCGGTCAAACGGCCACAACGACCACCCAGTCGCCTGCCGCTGACCTCGTCGCTGCACCCGCACCGCATGGACGCCACCGGCAAGACGTTGACCTTCACTCCCGGTCAGCTCTTGAAGGCCGGTGACACGTACAAGGCCGAGGTCCGTGACGGAAGAGACGCCTCTCACAACCGCATGGACGAGTACCCGTGGTCTTTCACCGTCGGCGGCCTGGTGGCGAACTGGACGTTCGACGAAGAACCGGAACCTCAGCTGCCGACTCTTCCGGCAGCGGCCACACCGCGACGCTCAACAAGACGGCGTCCTGGATCACTGGAAAGAACGGCAACGGCATCTCCAATACGCCTGCCCAGGCGCTCGCCGCCGCCTCGCGCGAGGCGGAACGCCAAGGAAAGGCCGTCGAGGTTGCTGACGCGACAATCGCGACGAGCATTACGTATGCCCAGCCGGACGGGAGGACGTTCAAGACCGAGGTCACGGCGGGTCCGGTGCGGACCAGGCAGGGCGGCAGGTGGGTGCCGATCGACACCACCTTGGCCGAACAGGGCGGCAAGCTGCGGCCCAAGGCCCTTGCCGAGGGCGCGGCCGTGGAGCTCTCCACCGGCGGCACGGACCCGTTCGTAACCATGCGGGCTGCCGGCGGGTCCCACGCGCTGCGCTGGCCGACACCGCTGCCCAAGCCGACCGTCAAGGGCAGTGTGGCCACCTACACCGACGCCGCCGGAATCGGGGCTGACCTGGTGGTGACGGCGTTGCCGGCCGGGTTCCGGCACGAGGTGGTGCTGCGCCAACGGCCGTCCAAGCCGCTGAAGCTGCGGATAGGCGTAGACGACGAAGGCCTGGCCCTGTCGGAGGGCAAGGGCGGTCGGCTGCTGCTGAATGGCAAGGAGCTGCGTTAAGGACCGGGAGTAGAACGCCGATATGCGTGGTCGGTCGATGTAGACGCCGGGGAAGAGGGCCAGCTCGCCATGAGGCCGCCTCTGGCACCTCCGGTCGCATGACCCAGGGGTTGGTGCTGGTCATGAGAAGTGCATGGCGACGGCCAGCCCGACCGTGTGCATCAGCACCATCACGGCGATCAGTGAGATGAAGACGAACTTGGCGGGGCCGTGCTCGAAGTGCTTGCCCTCCTTTAGAGGCTGCATCTGGGCCTGGCGCTCGGCGATGCGCTCCTCCAGCGGCTTGCGATGAAACACGGCGAGACTCCTTCGCATCGTTTGCGCACCGTATGTTTGCGCCATAATAGTTTGTACACCAAGTAAGTTAACATGCGCGCACGGAGGAGCCCACCGATGGAGCCTGTGACAGAAACCACAGACCTGCTGGCATTGGACCGGCAGGTGTGCTTCGCCCTCAGCATCGCCTCGCGCAGCGTGATCGCCCTCTACCGGCCCCTGCTCCAGCCCATGGGCCTGACCCATCCGCAGTACCTGGCCATGCTCGCGCTCTGGCAGTACGAACCCTTGTCGGTCAAGGAACTGGGCGAGCTGCTCCAACTCGACCCGGGTACCCTGTCGCCCCTACTCAAACGGCTGCAGGCGCTCGGCTACATCAACCGTGAACGTGACAGCAAGGACGAGCGGGCACTGTGTGTGACCCTCACTCCGGCCGGCCGGGCGTTGCGGGCTGAAGCCGAGAAGATCCCTCCGGCCATCGTGGCCCGTCTCGGCATGAGCCTGGAAGAGCTACAGGACCTGCACCGGTCGCTGACGCGGGTGATCGCGGCGGCCCGAGGTACCGCAGGAGTGCACGCAGGCTGAAGACGTGTCCTGCACGCGATGGTGTTGAGTCGTCAGGAGGCCGGCGTGGCGAGGTGGTCGCCGTGCTGCGGTCGATGCCGAGCACGGCGGCGGCCTTGGCGCCGGCCACGTTCCGGGCGGTGATGCCGCCCAAGAAGCCGAATACTTCCACCTCGATCACCCCGTCCGGGCCCTGCAGACTCCACTCCCCATCCTCACGCCACCGGCACAGGTCGCTCTCGTCCCAGTCCCGCCCCGCGAGCCCGGGGACGGCTGCGCCGGCGGGGACTACCAGCCGGTACGCGCAACCAAGACCAGCTCGTTCTGCTCCCGTCTACTCGCGGACCCGATGCCCCTCCGCGCGCGCCGGCTCTTGGAGGCTTAGCGGGACTTTCCGGCCCGATATGGCCAGTACAGGACCCGGACGTGTACGCCACCGGCCTCACGCCCGGGTCACGCGCGGCATCGGTTCCTTCTGCCACGTCAAGCACGATGAGGGCCGCACCGGCGTCGATCACTGCCTGGGAGGAGCGGAGGTCGAGGCCGGTGAGGGCTTCGATGCGGCGCAGGCGCTGGCTCACCGTGTTCGGGTGCAGAGTGAGGGCGCGGGCCGCGCGGTGGCGGTCCATACCGGAGTCGAGGTAGGTGCGTAGGGTCCGCAGCAGAGCGGCTCCGTGGTCGCGGTCGTACCTGATCAGGGTGCCGAGCGTACGGTCGGCGTACGCGCGCAGCCGCACGGGATCCCCGAGCTGCAGGAGAAGCCCCGCGACGCCGAGATCGTCGAGGGTGATCGTGCTGCCGCTCCGCCCGGCATGGCCGGCGACAGTGAGCGCGCCGCGTGCCGTGCGGTAAGCGTTCAGGAGGTCGCGCTGGGCCGGGTCGGACACGGCGACGATGACGTCGCGGTAAACCGCGACGAGCTGTCGGGGACGCACGCCGGACGCGAGCGCGACGGCCTCGGTCAGCGCGCCGCTGGACGGCGCCCGCCGGAGCCGGGCCCCGCCCGTGGTCACTAGGAGTTCCGGGCCGTGACCAGCGCTGTCCTGCCGTCGAGGTCTCCTACCTCCACTCAAAGCACAGCGCCTCACGGCGCACGCCACTGACTGGACACACCCGCTCAGCGGTAGTACCGAGGCAGTGCACCTGACATGCCTGACATGCCTGAGAACCCTGGATATCACTGAGGCAAGTACGCGATAACGTTACTCAACGAATATGCCTTACTGCGAAAAGTCACCTAAGGTAGCGTTCGCCGCCCGGCCAGGGCGCGACGGTCCGGCGTCCGCGCGAACGGGTCCCCTCCTCAGCGGGGCGAGGCCGACGAGGTTGAGCAGGGCGCTGAGCGGAAGGAGATCCCTGTCGACGACCACGGCGCCGACGCCGAGGGCGATGAGCGCCGGGCTCCACCATCCGATCCGCCCGGCAACGGCCTGCATGGCGACCAGGGTGATCAGGCCGGCGTAGAAGAATGTCGGTACCACGGCGTAGACCACGAGTTCCACCCCGGGGACCTGCTGGACCTGGTCGAAGAGCCGCCCCATCTCCGCCCTGTCCGCGGCGATGAACCCGACGACCAGGTCGATGACGAACTGGACGCCGCCGGCCGCCACACCGATCAGGCTGAACACCGCGATCGCGGTGGCGGCCCGCCGGTTCGCCGCCCGGTGGGCGAGCTCCAGGACGAGCGGTACGAACAGCGCCAGGGCGGCCAGGAAGGCGAGGTGACCCGCCGTCCACGCGAGGCCGGGCCCGTGGCTGCCGTCGAGCCCGTCGAGCAGGTGGATGGCGCCGTAGGCCAGTGCGAGGAGCGGAGCGAGGACGAACGACGTGGGAGTGAGGTTCATGGTGACCAGGGTCGCGTCCCGGCCGTGAAATGTGATCACCGGCGCGGGGGATTCTCCCTCTCGGTCCCCAAGGCGAGTGTCGTCCAGGGAAGTCCCTCTCGCCGGTGATGTGCTCGGGTGGCGGCTGTGGTTATTTGTCCATATGGCGCTTCTGGACAGACTTCGTGTGCTGCCACCGGCCCTGGTGAACGTGGCGCTGACCGTCGGCGTGCTCGCCGCTCAGCTCGCGCCGTTCACGCTGGCCGACGGGGAGTGGTCGCTCGTGCTCCTGCTGCCTGTGCTGGCGGCCTCGCTGCCACTTCTGCTGCGGCGCCGGATTCCGCTGACAGTGATGTTCGCCGTACTGAGCGCGATCCCGTTCTACGACATCATCGGGAACGGGCCGGATCAGCCGATCTGGTACGGCTGGTTGGTCGCCGTCTACACCGTCGCCTATCGGTCGCCACCACCACATCGGCTGGTGGCGATCGTGCTCACCGCGGTGGGGACGCTGTTCTTCGCGGGATCGGTGGACACCTACGTACGGACGCTGGCGGTGTGGGTGGCGGCTTACGCTCTGGGGCGGGTGGCGGTCTTGACCCGGCAGCAGTCGCTCGCGCTGCGGGAGCGGGCGATGCGGGTCGAAAGGGAGCGTGAGCTGGCTGGGGAGCGGGCGGCCCAGCAGGAGCGTGACCGGATCGCCAGGGACATGCATGACATCCTGGCCCACGCAGTCAGCCTCATGGTGGTCCAGGCGGAGTCCGGCCCGCTCGCCGTACGCACCCAGCCGGAGCGGGCGGAGGCGGCGTTCGACGCGATCGCCGCCAGCGGCAGAAACGCCATGGGACAGCTGCGCGGGATGCTCGGGCTGCTCAAGGAGACGGGAGGAGCGCTCGATCCGCAGCCCACGCTGGACAGCGTCCCCGACCTGGTGGACCGGGTCGCCCAAGCAACCCTCGTCGAGACGGGTACGCGGCTCGACCTGTGCCACAACGTCGAGGTCGCCGCGTATCGCATCATCCAGGAGTCCCTCACCAACGTCGTCAAGCACGCCGGCGCCCGCTCGGCCGAGGTTCGTCTCACCTGGGAGGCGGAGTCCCTGCGGGTCACCGTGACCGATGACGGTCGCGGGCCTGATAACGGTGAGGGCGGCCAGGGGCTGATCGGCATCAGGGAACGGGCCACTGCGTGCGGCGGGACCGCTTCTTTCGGCCCTGCCCCTTCCGGCCGGGGTTTCCAGGTCTCGGTACGGCTCCCGCGCGCGGTCGCGGAGGTCGCCGGATGACGATCGACGTGGTGGTCGCCGACGACCAGGAGCTGGTCCGCAGCGGATTCGCGCTGATCCTGGACACGCAGCCGGACATCTCCGTGGTCGCGGAGGTGGGCGATGGCTTCGCGGCGATCGAGGCTGTACGGGCGCATCGACCTCAGGTGCTCCTCCTCGACATCCGGATGCCGGGAATGGATGGCATCGAGGCCGCGCGCGTGGTGTGCGGAGAAACGGACACACGTGTCCTCATGCTGACCACCTTCGACCAGGACGACTACGTTTACGACGCCCTTTGCGCCGGGGCGAGTGGCTTCCTGCTCAAGGACGTACGCAGGGACGACCTCGTGCGTGCCGTCCAGGTGGTGGCCGCCGGGGAGTCGCTGCTCGCGCCGTCCGTGACGCGACGGCTGATCGATGACATGGTGTCCAAGCTGCCGCGGAAGCGGCCGGCTGGGCTTGACCTCCTCACCGGCAGGGAGCAGGAGACGCTGGTGCTGCTCGGTCGCGGCCTGTCGAACGCGGAGATCGCGGTGGCGCTCGTCGTCAGTGAGCACACAGTGAAGACGCACGTCAGCAACGTCTTCGCGAAGCTGGGGGCCAGGGATCGAGTGCATGCGGTTATCGCGGCATACGAGTCGGGCCTGATCCGGCCCGGCGATTGAGGCCGGCCATTCACGGCCACCTTCGGGGCGGGCGCTTTCCGCGGGGCGATCCTGCCTCTCCGCGCAACCGCAGGTGCCACCCGAGCACGCCCGTGCCCGCTGGCCCCGCGCGGCTGTCCGGTCTTGCCGCCGCGGTCATCGACGTCGCCCTCACCGAACCGCACGTCACTGCCGTTTGCCCGGGCAGTTCCGGGGGCCGACGTGCTGCCTGGCGCCGACGACGGTGACCTGGGCAGGGCTTTGCGGCGTCGTGACGGCGGCGGTAGTACACACGATCTGCTGGATGGCCAGTGTGGACAGTTCGCTTGCCGGAGTGGAAGGGGTCACCTCCACGTGGTCGGCCGATTGGGGGGTCACCTCGAACGGACCGGCTTCGGGCGGGACTTCGGTGGTGAATCCGTCCGCCTGTTCCATCGTGGTGGGTCCGGCTGCCAGCAGCGCCAGCGTGTCCGTGAAGAACATCGGACGACCACCGTGCCGCGTCACCGCGCTGACCCGGCCGTTCTTCACCAGGTAGAGAGTGATCGTCATGGTCGGTGCGACCCCTCCGCTCGGCGGGTGGCCGACGGGGATGACGTCGCTGGGTTGCACGCCGCAACCGGCAACGGCGATGAACGATACGAGGCCCGCGGCGAGCATGCGGCGGGCGAGTCGGGTCCTCACTCGGGGCTTCCGTCCGGGTCGACTGCCTGGCGTGGCAGGCGCAGCGTGAACATGGCGCCGCCGTCCGGGGCGTTGGTGACGGTGAGGTCGCCTCGGTGCAGACGCGCGTTCTCCCGCGCGATGGCGAGGCCCAGGCCGCTGCCCTCGGACCTGGCCCTGGCCGCGCTGGCCTTGTAGAAGCGGTCGAACACGTGCGGCAGCACCGCCTCGGCCAGCCCCGGTCCGTGGTCGCGGACCTCGAGAACGATCCAGTGCGCGTCGGCGCGAAGCCGTACCGAAACCGGCGGCTCGCCGTGCCGCAGGGCGTTGCCGACCAGGTTCGCGAGGACGACGTCCACTCGGCGCGGGTCCAGCCGCGCCGTCACTCCGGGGGCGAGCTCGGTGTGCACCGACTCCGACCAGCCCCGAACACGCAAGGTCGCGCGCACGAGTTCGGCCACGTCGACCTCGTTCAGCGCGAGGGCCGCGACGCCGGAGTCGAACCTGCTGATCTCGATGAGGTCGTTCACCAGAGCGGTGAGGTTGAGTGTCTCCTGGCTGACCAGCATGGCGGCCCTGCCGGCGGGCTCGGGCAACCGGGCCGCCTCCTCCTCCAGGACGTCGGCGACCGCGGCGAGCGCGGCCAGCGGGGTGCGCAGCTCGTGGGACACGTCGGCCACGAACCGGCGGGCGTCGGCCTCCATCTCGCGCAGCTGCTTGACGTGCCGTTCCAGCTCTGCGGCGGCGGTGTTGAACGTGCGTGCCACGTCGGCCAGCTCGTCGGAGCCGCGGACCGCGATCCTGGTCCTCATGTTGCCCTCGCCCAGCAGGCGTGCCGCCCGACCCAGCTCGCGCACCGGGCCCAGCACGCCACGGGTGGCCAGCAGCGCCAGGACGACCGCGAACGCCAGGGCCGCCCCACCGGCGAGCCAGGCGCGTCCGGCGAGCTCGTCGATGCTGCGTTGTTCGGGACCCAGGCTGCGCGCGGTGTAGACCTCGATGCCGGACACCCGTGTCGTCCGGTCCTCCCCGACGACCAGCAACGGCGCGCCGATGATCAGGTAGGGCTCGCCCTGCCACACCACGCGTTGCCACGCCATGACGCCGTCGGCCACCGTCTGCCGCAGCCGCGGTGGAATCACCTTGGGATCCAGGATCTGCCACTTCCAGTCCGGCCTCCAGCGCCCCGGCGCCGGGCCGGACAGCGAGTGCACCTCGTGGTAGACGGCGACGGCGCGGTTGTCCCCATCTGTCATGGTGCCAGCGATCTCGCGGAGTTCGTCTGGGCCCGGCGCCACACTACGCAACGGGAAGAGCTGCTCCATGCGCCTTTTCATGGCCTGCACCGCGGCGTCCTGGGTCCGCTGAAGGATGGCGTTGCGGGCATCGACGTACATCCCGCCGGTCACCGCCGCCGCGGTGACCACACACAGCAGTGCGAACGCGAACAGCAGCCGGGCACGCAGCCCCAGGCTCGCTCGAGGTGCCACCGGCGGCTCACACCGGCCCGAACCGGTACCCGAACCCACGCACCGTCTGCACGTAGACGGGCGCCGCCGAGTCGTCCTCGATCTTCGCGCGCAACCGCTGCACGCACGCGTCCACGAGACGCGAGTCGCCGAAATACCCGTGCTCCCACACCGACTCCAGCAGCTGCTGGCGGCTGTGCACCCGGCCCGGCGTGCCGGAGAGTTCGAGCAGCAGGCGCAGCTCCGTCGGGGCGAGGCTGACCGGCACGCCGCGGCTGGCGACCACCAGCCCGGCCCGATCGATGGTCAGGTCCCCGTACCGCTCCAGCTCCGCCTGGTCCCGGCCGATCCGCCGGAGCACGGCGCCGATGCGTGCCTCGAGCACCCTGGGCTGCACCGGCTTGACCACGTAGTCGTCGGCGCCCGCCTCCAACCCGGCCACCACGTCCATGTCGTCGCCACGCGCGGTCAGCATGATGATCGGCACTTCTCCGGCGGCCCGGATGCGGCGGCAGACCTCGAACCCGTCCATGCCGGGCAACATCAGGTCGAGCACGACGACGTCGGGCAGGTCCGTTCGAAGGCGGTCCAGCCCCTGCTCGCCTGACTCCACCGCGCGCACGCGGTGCCCATGCCGGGTCAGGGCCAGCTCAAGGCCCTCTCGTATGGCCGGGTCATCCTCGATCAACAACACTCGCGACCCGCCGCCGGGTTTCACAGCACGCCCCCGTAACTCGCCCATAGCTCGCCCGCCGGTCAACACCCCTCCACTGTCGGCCGGCCGTGTCCCCGCCTCGTCCGCGCCATGTCATGGTTGTGTCACGGTCGCGCCGGCGGTGGCCGCCGTCGAGAAACGGTGACATGCGGCGGACAACGCGGACATATTCCGCACCAATCGTAGTTCGTCATGAACGAGCCACGCACGATCCCACCTCAGCCCCGTGACCGGCTGTACGCCGCGATCACGCTGGTGCTCGCCGTTCTCCTGCTGCCCGCGGCGTTCGTTCGCCATCCCGGCCGCTCCCGCGAACTGGCCTGCCGCTGGGCGTTGGGGATGCGATTCCCCGCCGAGGACCTCACCGGGCTCACCGACGGCGCTCTGGCGGCGTTCACCGCGGCGCGCACCGAGGCGCTCTGGCGTCACGGCCAGCTCATCGGCCTCACCTCGGGATACCGCGATCCCCTTGTCCAGCAGCGCATGTTCGACGAGGAGGTGCGCCGCGCCGGCTCCCCGGCCCTGGCACGGATGCTCGTGCTGCCACCGGCGGAATCCAACCACGTCAAGGGCATCGCGCTGGACGTGCGCCCGCACGAAGGCGCGCGCTGGCTCGAGGAACACGGCGCCCGCTACGACCTCTACCGCATCTACGACAACGAGTGGTGGCACTTCGAGCACCGCCCGGACAGCGGCGGCACGCCACCACGACGGCGACCCCACCCCGGCGTGGGTGGGGTGAGCGAGCGCAGGGACCGGATGTAGCCCAGGTCCGGGCCCGCTCATGAGTGCGATGGGAGACGCTGACGGGCCCGGGCATTCGACAGTGGCATCGACCGATGCGTGCAGAGAGGGATGACGCGATATGTCGCCGGGGGCCGAGGATGTGTCAGTCGGCCAGCGCGAAGTCGGCCGCTGCCTCCGCGTGCAGCCGGGCGCTCGGCAGCACCGGGATGGCGGTGTCCTTGTCACCGATGAGGAGCTCGATCTCCGTGCAGCCGAGGATGACCCCTTCGGCGCCGTCGTCCGCGAGATCGGCGACGATCCGGGCGTACACGTCCCTGGACGGTTCCCGGATCACCCCGCGCACCAGCTCGTCGAAGATCACTTGATGGACCAGTTCCCGCTGCTCACGCCGCGGGACGACCACGTCGAAGCCGTGGGCGGCCAGCCGATCCCGGTAGAAGGGCTGCTCCATGGTGAAGCGGGTGCCCAGCAGGCCGACCTTGCGCATCCCCCTGGCGCGGACCTCAGCGCTCACGGCGTCGGCGATGTGCAGCACGGGCACGCTCACGGCCCGCGCCACGTCGTCGCTCACCCGGCTGAAGGTGTTGCTGCAGATGAGCAGGACCTCGGCGCCGAGATCCTCCAGTTTCCCGCCCGCACCGGTCAGCAACGTGCTCACCTCGTCCCAGCGGCCGTCGAAGATGAGATCCTCGACGGTCGTGTAGTCGACCGACCAGATGAGGCTGTCGGCGGAATGGCTGCCGCCGAGTCGTTCGCGTACCCGCTGGTTGATGACCTGGTAGTAGATCACCGTCGATTCCCAGCTCAACCCGCCGATGAGACCGATAGCACGCATGGAACTCCGTTTCGTTGGCCTGTGCCGGCGGCGGCGCCGGCCACGGTGATGGTGCCGCCGCCGGCCTGGTCGAGTCCGGCCCTGCAGTGCGTCGGCATGAACTTGCCCGATCCGCTCGGGCCTCGGCGACGCGCCGGCGGTCAGGCGCCGGCCAGCGCACGGGCGCAGGCACCGAGCCCGATCTCGCTTGAAGCCTTGACGAACACCACGTCTCCCGGTTCGAGAAGCGCGGTGGCCAGCCTGAGGGCCCCTGCCACGTCCTCGGCGGCATGGACGGCCACGCCCTGGTTCGAGGACTGCGCTGCCTCCGCCATCGCGAGCGGATCTCCCGCTCCGACCGCGATCAGCACGTCGAAGCCGAGGTCGGAGACGAGCCGGCCCATCTCGGCGTGCCGGGCGCGGGAGGCGTTCGCCTGCTGCCCCATCGCGCCGAGCACGGCGACGGTACGGCGCGTGCCGGCCAGGGCCTTCACCGCCCGCAGCCCGGCGCGCATGGATTCGGGGCTGGCGTTGTAGGCGTCGTTGACGATGGTGATGCCGTCAGGTCGTTCGACGATCTCCAGCCGGCCCGCGGAGCGCCGCCGTGCGGCGTTCAGCCCGTCGGCGATCTCGGCGACGCCCAGGCCGAGTGCGGTGGCGACGGCGGCGGCGGCCAGGGCGTTGCTCACCTGGTGCTCGCCTATGAGCCGAAGCTCGACCGGGGCGCGACCTGAGGGCGTCACCAGCTCGAACGCGATTCGCGCCCGGTCGCCCATCCGCACGTCTTCGGCTCGCACCTGCGCCCCCGACGACCTGCCGTACAACAGGATGTGGGCCTTGGTGCGGCCGGCCATGCCCATGACGTACGGGTCATCGGCGTTGAGCAGGGCGAACCCGTCCGCCGGAAGTGCCTCGACCAGCTCGCCCTTGGCCTCGGCCACGTCGGCCGGCCCGGCTCCCATACGCTCCACGTGCGCGGTGCCGACATTGAGCACCAGCCCGACCTGGGGCGGTGCGAGCCCGGTCAGGTAGGTCAGGTCGCCCTTCCTGCCCGCACCCATTTCCAGCACCAGGTATCGGGTGGTGGCATCGGCACGCAGCACGGTGAGCGGCAGCCCGAGCTCGTTGTTGAACGACCTGTCGGTGGCGACCGTCGTTGCGTGCCGTTCGAGCACCTGGGCCAGCAGGTCCTTGGTCGTGGTCTTTCCCACGGAGCCGGTCAGGCCGATCACGGTCGGGCTGATGTGTTCGAGCAGGTGGCCGGCCAGCAGGCCGAGCGCGAGCTGGACGTCCTCGACCACGAGTGCGGGCACGCCGACGGGCCTCGAGGCCAGCGCGGCGACGGCTCCGTCCGCGACGGCACCGGCCGCGTAGTCGTGACCGTCGACGCGGGCGCCGACCGTCGCGACGAACAGGCCGCCAGGCACCACCTCGCGGGAGTCGACCGCCGAAGGCGCCGTCACCAGTGCCTCCGGGTCGCGCACGTCGTACAGGCGTGCGCCGACGACCTGCGCGATCGTGTTCAGCGTCATGGGGATCACGAGCCGCTCCTGCCCAACGCGAGGTCGATGAGGCGACGCAGCAGGTCCGGGTACGGAACACCGCTCGCGGCCCAGGCTCTGGCGTAGACGGAACGGGAGGTGAAGCCCGGCATGGTGTTGATCTCCAGCACGTACAGGCGTCCCGTGTCCTCCTCATAGAGGAAGTCGACACGGGCCAGACCGTAGCCGCCGATCGCCCGGAAGGCGCGCACGGACAGTTCACGCACCTCCCCGGCCACCCGTTCCGGCAGCACGGCGGGGATGGTGGCGATCTCGGCCTGGCTGAGGTACTTGGCCTCATAGTCGAGCCAGTCGCCGGGCACGATGAGCTCGCCGGGCACAGAAGCCTCCGGCGTGTCATGTCCGCCGAGCACGCCGCAGATGAGCTCGCGCGCGGTCAGGCCCTGCTCGACGATGACCACCCGGTCGTGGGCCAGCGCCAGATCCACACCGGCGCGCAGCTCCTCCATGGAGGTGACACGAGAGATGCCGATGGAGGAGCCCATGCTGGCCGGTTTGACGTACATCGGCCAGTCGAGCGACTTCACCAGCCCCCAGTGGTCGGTGGTGGTGCGCCATTCGTGCCCGGTGAACCACACGTGCGGGGTGACCGGAATGTCCTCCGCCAGGAACGTGCGCCGCATCGCGACCTTGTTCATGCCCACGGCCGATGCCAGGACGCCGCAGCCCACGTACGGGATGCCGAGCGCCTCCAGGTGACCCTGGATGACGCCGTCCTCGCCGTACGGCCCGTGCAGCACGGGGAAGACCACGTCGGCCAGATCGCGTCTCAGCTCCACCGGCCACCTGCCCTGCCGGTCGATGATGACGGCGACGGGCTCGTACAGATCCCTCGGCAGAGCCTCGAGGACGGCCTGCCCCGACTGCAGCGACACCTCATGCTCGGCGGACGGCCCACCCGCCAGCACCGCCACGCGCACGCGTTCGGTCACGATCTATCAGCCTTCCTCAGTGGCACAGAGACAGCCGGACCCACCGCGAGGGAACAGGTGCCGGTCAACCCCGTCCACTGTCGGCCGATCGTGTCCCCGGCTCGTCAGCGCCATGTCATGGTTGTGTCACGGTCGCGCTGAGCATGAACAGCGCTGCCACCAGCGGCGGGGCGGGTTCTGGTAGCGCTGGTGCGCGGCGAGGACACGCTGGGCGAGAACGAGGTGGTGGCCACGGGCGGCTCATCGACGCCGTACAAGGCTCGGTGCTGCAAGTGATCGTCAAGAGTTCAGCAATTGCGGGTCCTTACCCTGCCGGTATGAGTCTCGGTCTCAGCGAAATCATCTCGATCCTTGTCTTCCTGGCGGCGTTCTGGGTCGTCATCTACACCGCTGTACGGGCAGCGATCCGCCACAGCAAGTGACACTCACCGCAGGTTCGCGTCGTCGGAGACCTTGAGGGTGGTCCGGCTGCACGCGGCACCGATCATGCTGGCGGCGAACATGCGCAACTATCGCTCGCTGGATGACATCCGGGAGACCGCCCGCCGCGCCACCAAGGTAGCGGAGTCCGGTCTACGCGCGCTCGGCTAGCCCAATCTGCGGCTCTTTGCGAGTCTGCCCCCACAACCAGGAGTGATGAGGAGAGCGGATGTCTCGGAGAGCTCGGCCGGTCGGCCTCGTCCTGCTGGCCCTGGGGCCGGTCCTGGTCGCGGCGTACGCGGGCACCAGTTATCTGGCCGTCCGCAGGGGGGTGCGCGCCCATGTCGACGCCTCGGGGATGACCACGCTCGGGGTGGACGGCTGGGGTGTGACCTGGTGGACTGCTCTCTTCGTCGGCGTGGTGGCGCTGGCCTACACGGTCATGGGGATGTTGTTGCGGCGTGGCCGGGGCGGGATGCCCCTGCTGGTGATCTCGGGCGTCCTCATCGTCCCGTACGCGCTGGGGTTCTTCATCGCGCTGATGAACCCTGTCAGGGGTTTGGCGGCCCTGTCCGACTCCACCGAGTTCCTTTCCGCCCTGCCCCCATGGCAATCCGTCCTGGCCTACCTCCTGCTCGTCGCCGGGCTGGTCCAGGCCGTCGGCATGTCGATCGCCTATTCAGAGGGCAAACGCCCGAAGCCACTCGAGTCCGCCGGCCAGGACGCGGCATCCGGCCCTTGAGCCCGGCTCAGCCCTGTACGCCGGCCCTTGACGGCCGCCGCGATCAGGCCGAGCACCGGCCGCGGCGCGTCCTGGGCTCGATGGGTGGCGGCCTTTCTCGCGCGCGCCGGCCGCGTGTCGCGATCAAGGGTCGGCCTCGGCGGTTGTCGGGCGCCAGGGTGCGCCGGGGTCCACCGGGCGGGCGTGGTCGCCTCGGCCTCCGTAGGCGCGGCCGGTAACGGACACGGCCGCCGCTCAGCGCAGCCCTACCTGATCGCGGCCAGGTCCCGGATGTACGTCCCGTGCTTGATCGGGTAGGTCAACAGCCGGTCGAGGCGGCCTGCGGGAATCGCCGTGATTCCTTGTCGGCCTTGACCACGGCGTCGCGCCGCACACCGGTCTCAACGTTGAGCAGCTCGCGGAAGATCACCTGTCCGATCGCATCGTAGACGGTCTTCTTTGTGGTGGCGTAACTGACGAATTGCGTCAGCCAGGTCACGAGGGCCTCCCACGGGCCGCGATTGCCGAGTTCGGCGGCCATCTTCGCCAGGGCCTCGACCTCGTCGAGGTAGACGGCCTCGAACAGGTCCCTCGGTGGGAAGGTTGCGGTACAGCGTGGCGATGTTGTTCAAGTGGATCACTCGCTACAACACCCGCAGGAGGCACTCCACCATCGGCCATCTCAGCCCGATCGACTTCGAGCAGCAGACCATCGTTAGGGTGCTGCTCGCCGCATAACGATCGGTGTCCACACTTCGGGGCGGCCCCCGACGGCCCCTGGCCCCGGTCCGCGCCGCAGCGGCGGACGTCTTCGGCCCCAGCACCGACGGCCCGCACTGGACCGACCTAAGTTCGGTGGCCCCCGCCGTGAGACGGCCGATGCGGGTCGGCGTGTACGTGCGTACGCATCCCTTGCGGGTCGAACAGGATAAGGAGTTCCACCACGCCGCCGTCGGCGCTGCCCAGCCAGTGCGGCACGGACGTGTCGAACTCGGCCGCCTCACTGGGCGGCAACGTCAGGTCGCGCTCTCCGAGGATGAGCCGCAAGCGTCCGTTGAGCACGTACAGCCATTCGAAGCCGTCGTGGGTCTGCAGGGTAGGTACGAGCGGTTCCGGCTGGGCAGGGATGATCATTTTGAACGCTTGCACCCCGCCCGGCCGGCGGGACAGCGGCACGAAGGTCATCCCGAACCTCCGGATCGGCGTCAGGTGGACCTGGGGGTCGCCGGTGCGCGGAGCGCCTACAAGGTCGTCCAGCGGAACGTTATACGTACGGGCCAGCGGCAGCAGCAACTCCAGGGTCGCCCGGCGCTGCCCGCTCTCCAACCGGGACAGCGTGCTCTCCGACACGCCGGTCGTCGTCGCGAGCTCGGCGAGGGTGATACCGCGATGACGACGCAGCGCCCGAAGGCGCGGCCCCACAGCGCCGAGCACCTCGTCCATTTCAAGGCCCACGGGGCCATCTTGCCAGAACCGCAAGATTTCGTGCCAGATCGGTGTGGGCCTGGCGAGACTGGCCGGACACAGACGGAAGGAGCCTTGATGAACGGGACCGAGACGGTCATGTTCTGGGACGGCGTGTACGCGGCACGACCGGCGGCCACCGATCCGCAGCCGAATGCCCGACTCACCGAAATGGTCGCGAGCCTGCCGCCCGGCGACGTGTTGGACCTCGGATGCGGCGCCGGCGGTGACGCGCTGTGGCTCGCCAGGCAGGGCTGGCACGTCACCGCCGCCGACATCTCGGCCGTGGCGGTCGAGCGGCTCGCGGCACTCACCCGCGCACACGGCCTGGGCGATCGCGTCACCGCCGTGCGGCACGACCTGCGCGGGTCTTTCCCGTACGGCGAATTCGACTTGATCTGCGCCCACTACCTGCACACCCCCTTCGACCTGGACAGGGTGGCCGTCCTGCGCTCGGCCGCGCACGCGTTGCGCCGGGATGGGCGGCTGCTGGTCGTCGACCACGGCTCGACCGCGCCGTGGTCGTGGAACCAGGATCCCGACGTCCGGTACCCGAGCCCGAGGGAGGTCGCGGCGGGTATCGATCTGGACCCGGCGACGTGGACGGTTGAGCGGGCCAACACACCCCGCAGGATCGCGACCGGGCCGGACGGGCGCACCGCGGAGGTCACCGATCACGTGCTGCTCATCCACCGCACCGCCTGACACGGCGAACAGCGCCACCCCCACCCCACGAAGGGAGAGCAGACCACCATGGCTGACACCGTGCGCCGCCGCCGCGATACTCCGCCGCCCCGGACCGGGGGCAGCGAGGCCGAGGTCCTGCGTGGATTCCTCGACTACCTCCGGGCCTCGGTCGCCGCGAAGGTCGACGGTGCACCCGAACCGCAGGCGCGAACGACCGCGGTGCCATCAGGCACGAACCTGCTCGGCCTGCTCAACCACCTGACGTTCGTCGAACGCTCGATCTTCCTCGGCGACGACGTCACCGACTGGCAGGCGACGTTCCAGGCCGCACCTGCCGACAGCGTGGCCGATGTCGTCGCCCGCTACCACGAGACGGTCGAGCGCGCGAACGACGTTCTCGACGAGTGCACCGATCTCGGCGCCCCGCTCCCTCGACCGCGGCCGGACCGCCCCGCTCCCAGCATCCGCTGGGCACTCACCCACATGATCGAGGAAACCGGCCGCCACGCCGGCCACGCGGACATCCTCCGCGAACTGATCGACGGCACGACCGGACGCTGACCCCACCACCTTCTCCAGGTTAAGAACACATGATCACCGCAAGCCGGCCGATGTCGCGCCGCTTCCTCCAACCCGCTTCACATCAAAAGGACTCGTACGTCCCATGTCTCACAGAAGTCTGACAGAAAAGGAAACCGCCGATCTCTTCGGCGGGCCTGTTTCAGCCCGTCGATCTCCAGACTGCGCTGGGACGGGCCGCGAAGAGCGCCGCGCGGAGCAGCGGATCTTTGAGGGGATTGACACACAAGGCGGCATCGTTCAGCAGACTCCCCCTCACGGCCGTGTAGCGATCGGCAGCGACTCGACACCGCACATGATCACTCAAGGCCGTCTTGCTGTCCGCGAAACGATCAACCCGCCGCTCAGCACAACAATCCGGAGGTCAAGGAACAAGCTTCAGTGGGCGGTCCAGCCGCCATCAACGGGCAGGACGGCACCGGTGATGTACGACGCGGCGGGACTGGCCAGCAGCAGGGCGGCTGCGGTCAGTTCGCCGGTCTCTGCCCAGCGGCCCGCAGGTACTTGGTGCTCGAGAAAGTCACGCACGCGAGGATCGTTGTCGGCGTCCGCATTGAGTGGGGTGCGGAACGGACCAGGAGCGAGAGCGTTGACGCAGATGCCGGTGCCGGCCAACTCGACCGCCAGGCTCCGGGTGAGTTGGACCACCGCCCCCTTGCTGGCAGCGTAGCCCGCCCGGCCGGCCGCGCCCACGAGGCCGAGAGCGCTGGCCAGGGTGACGATGCGGCCGTATCCTGCCGTCCGCATCAAGGGAACGGCCGCCTGACACGCCAGGAAGGTCCCGACGACGTTGACCTCAAGGCAGTGCCGAAGCGCGGCCGCTCCAAGGCGGTCGAGTTCACCTCTGGCCTGGACCCCGGCACTGGTCACCAGGATGTCCAGCCTGCCGTACCGGTCGGCAACCTGGTCCACGACTCGGCGAACACCGTCGTCGTCGCTGACGTCGCAGGCCATGGCAGAAGCCGGGCGTCCGGTGAGGGCGGTGATCTGTGCGGCGGCCCGTTCGCTGCTTTCCCGTCGCCGACCGACGACTGTGACTGCCGAGCCGGCCTGGGCGAGGGCGAGGGCAATGGCGTGGCCCAGGCCCGAGGAACCGCCGGTGATGAGTGCGACATGCCCGGTCAAGTCGGCACCGCTTGTGCCGCTGACCGATGGTGCATTGGTCACGGCTCGCCTACCGAGGGCGGCAGCCGAGATAGGCCGCCCCGTTGGCCCAGTTCTGGGTGAGCTGCCGTGCCGCCTCGTTGAGGTCCTGAGCACGAATGGCAGCGAGGATGCGCCGATGCTCGTCCAGGCTGCGCCGCGCGCGTTCCGGTCCACCGAAGTAGAGCACATCGTAGCGTTTGAGCAGTGGCTTGGTCTGAACGATGAGCCGCATCAGGTGGGCGTTGGCGCAGGCGGACAGCAGCAGCCCGTGCCAGTTGTCGTCGAGAACCGACAGGTCGCCCCCGCCTTCCAGGACGGCCTCCATCTGCTCCGCCTGCTGTTCGAGCCGGTCGAGGAGCCCGAGGAGGTCCTGCGGCGCCGTCCAGCGCAGCGCGAGCGCCTCGAGCTCACCCACCAGTGGATAGAGCTTGCGCGCCTCGTCCAAATCCAGAGGCGGCACCCGGAAGCCGCGATTGGGCTCGGCGACCAACAGACCGCGGTCGGCGAGTTCTACCAGGGCCTCCCTCAGCGGTGTCCGGCTCACTCCCAGTTCCGCGGCCAGGTGGACCTCGTTGACACGGGCGGCCGCCGGCAGTCGGCCGTCCACGATGCGCCCGGTGATGTGCTCGGCTACGTCCCGCCGAAGCGGCGCCCCACTCTGGCTCACAGCCTCACCTACTTGCACTCAATTCGATTCAACTGTATTCAGCTTCCATGAAAAGTATACAGTGGTGGAAGAGAGCCCGCATGGAGACGCCCGGTTGCGCAGAGGTTGTCCATCTCGACAACGCTGGAGCTGCTCTCCCGCCTGCGGTCGTGACCGACACGGTGATGGCTCACCTGCGCGCCGAGGCGCTGCACGGCGGCTACCGGGCGGCGGCAGAGGCCGCGCCACGGCTGGCCATGGTTCGCGCCTCCATCGCCGCCCTACTCAACGCCGACAGCCGCGACATCGCTCTGGCTGACAGTGCCACCAGGGCGTGGCAAGCCGTGTTTTACGCCCTTCCGTTCGAGCCCGGCGACCGCATCCTGACCTGCCGGGCGGAGTACGCCAGCAACGTCATTGCCTATCTGCAGGTCGCCGAGCGGACCGGTGCGCGAGTGGAGGTGGTTGGCGACGATGCGGACGGGCAGTTGGACGTCAAAGATCTGCGGCGCCGCATAGACGAGCGAGTGCGCCTGATCGCGATCACTCACGTGCCCACCCAGGGCGGTCTCATCAACCCGGCGGAAGAGGTGGGGAAGATCGCTGAAGATGCCGGCGTCCCGTTCCTGCTGGACGCATGCCAATCGGCCGGCCAACTGGACCTGGACGTCGAACGGTTGTGTTGCGACGCCCTGAGCGCGCCAGGCCGGAAGTACCTGCGTGGCCCCCGGGGCACCGGCTTCCTTTACGTCCGGCCCCGGCTGCGCGAGCGCCTGAAACCCGCCGTACTCGACCTGCACTCCGCCACCTGGACCGCCCCGAACCAGTACCAGGTCCAGGAGACGGCGCAGATGTTCGAGACGTGGGAGAGCAACGTCGCCGCGGTCCTAGGCCGTGTTTCGAAAGATCACGTGTGAGGCGTGTCGGTGATCGTTGAACGAAGAGGTCTCCGGTAGATGGTTCAACGACCAAGAAGAACGAAATACCGGAGACCTCGTGGCCAGCGTAGTGGT
>NZ_VDLX02000003.1 GCF_006334985.2 Nonomuraea phyllanthi | reverse complement strand
TCAACGTCTCGACCGCGACCCGGCTCCGCGGATCGTCCTTCAGCATGGCGTCGAGAATCGCGTCACTGATCTGGTCAGCGATCTTGTCCGGGTGGCCCTCGGTGACCGACTCGGAGGTGAACAGGCGGCGAGACACGGCATGGGCTCCTTGCGTTCAGGGTGCGTTCGGAGTGCATCAAGAGGACGGACGGCTCAGGCGGTGGACAGGCGGGCGGTGATCAGGCGGAGGATCTCGGTCTGGTGGGCGGTCAGGAAGAAGTGCCCGCCGGTGAAGACCCTCAGGTCGAAGGCGCCGCGCGTGAAGTCGCGCCACGCCTGCGCCTCCTCCAGGGTGGTGGTCGGGTCGGCGTCGCCCACCAGGACGGTCATCGGGCTCTCCAGGGGCGGCCCGGGGCGGTGGACGTAGGTCTCCACGGCGCGGTAGTCGGTGCGGACCGCGTCCAGGACCATGCGCAGCAGCTCCTCGTCCTCCAGCACCTCCGACTGGGTGCCGTCCAGGCGGCGCAGCTCGGCTACCAGCCCGGCGTCGTCGAGCAGGTGCACGCGCTCCTCGCGGGTCCGGGTGGGCGCCCGCCGGCCGGACAGGAACAGGTGCGCGGGCGGGACGCCGTCGGCCTCCATCAGGCGGGCCACCTCGAACGCCAGGGTGGCGCCCATGCTGTGCCCGAACAGCGCGAGGGGGCGCTCGGCCCACGCGCGCAGCGGCTCGTAGATCTGGGCGGCCAGCTCCTGGAGGTTGTCGACGCCCGGCTCGGCGCGGCGGTCCTGCCGGCCGGGGTACTGCACGGAGAGGACGTCGATCGCGGGCGACAGGGCCTGCGCGACGGGCAGGAAGTAGGTGGCCGAGCCGCCCGCGTGCGGGAGGCAGGCGAGCTGGACGGGGCTCTCGGGCGCGGCGCAGAAACGCCGGATCCAGCGCGCGGAGTCGATCGTGGCATGGGTCATCGGGACGTGCCTTTCAACAGCGAAATCCGGAAGGTCTCTCAGAGCGGGATGTTGTTGTGGTCGCCGCGCAGTGCGGGCGCCGCCGCGAACGCCGCGGCCAGCCTGCTCTTCGTGGCGGCCGGGTCGATCACCTCGTCAACCACGCCGATCGCCAGCGCCTTGGTCACCCCGCCGGAGATGATCTCGTGCTCCTGGAGGAGCCGGCTCATCAGCGCGGCCCGCTCCTCCTCGGGCACGGCGGCGAGCTTCTTGCGGTGCAGGATCTTGACTGCCGCCTCGGCGCCCATCACCGCGGTCTCCGCCTCGGGCCAGGCGAACACCGCGGTGGCGCCGAGCGAACGGGAGTTCATCGCGATGTAGGCGCCGCCGTACGACTTGCGGGTGACCAGGGTGACCTTGGGGACGACCGCCTCGGCGAAGGCGTGCAGCAGCTTGGCGCCGCGCCGTACGACGCCCGACCACTCCTGGCCGACGCCGGGCAGGTAGCCGGGCACGTCCACCAGCACCAGCAGCGGGATGCCGAAGGCATCGCACATCCGGACGAACCTGGAGGCCTTCTCGGCCGACAGGGAGTCCAGGCAGCCGCCCTTGCGGATCGGGTTGTTCGCGACGACGCCGATCGTGCGCCCGGCGAATCGGCCGAGGCCGACCACGACGTTGGCCGCCCAGCCGGCCTGGATCTCCTCGAAGCCGCCGTCCAGGATCTCCCGGATCAGCGGCCTGACCTCGTACGCGCGGCGCGACAGCGCGGGCAGGAACTCGCGCAGGTCGCGCCCGTCCCGCACCGAGGCCGGCTCGAAGGCGCCCTGCCGGTCGAACAGCTCGACCAGCCCGCGCGCCTTGCCGTAGGCCTCCGTCTCGGTCTCGACGGTGATGTGGACGACGCCGGACCTGCGGCCGTGCGCCTCGATCCCGCCGAGGCTCTCCATGTCGATGTCCTCGCCGGTGACGCTGCGCACGACGTCGGGCCCGGTGACGAACACGCGGCCGGGCCTGGCCATGACGACCAGGTCGGTCAGCGCGGGCCCGTACGCGGCGGCGCCGGCGGCCGGGCCGAGCACGACGGAGATCTGCGGGACCCGGCCGGAGGCCCTGGTCATCGCGGCGAACATCCGGCCGACGCCGTGCATCGACTCGACGCCCTCGGCGAGCTTGGCGCCGCCCGAGTGCCACAGCCCGACGACCGGGCGCCCCTCCAGCAGCGCGGTGTCGATGGCGGTCACGATGTGCTCGGCGCCGGCACCGCCGAGCGCGCCGCCCATCACGGTGGCGTCGGTGCAGTAGGCGATCACCTCCGTGCCGTGGATCCGGCCGCGCACCGCGACCACGCCGCTGTCGTCGGGGACGTGGAGCGGCTCGTACGGTCCTGGGTCGAGCAACTGGGAGAGCCGTACCGAGGGATCGCGGAAGTCGGGCTCCCGCGGCATCCGTTCGGGCGCGGCGATCGCCATGGTCATGGGGGTCCCCCTCGGGTCACGTGGTCCGCGGGACGGCCACGGATGAACGGTCGTTACGCGATGGCCGCGGGGAGGGGGCCGCCCCTGATCAGGAGCGGCCGTCGCCTCCGGCGGCCTGGACGAGGTCGTTGCCACCGACGGTGAAGTTGACCTTGACGTCCTTGGAGTAGGTGGTGCCTTCGATGGCGCCGGCGAAGCCGCGCACTTCGAGCGGGCCGGTGCCGCCGTTGATCACGATGTCGGCGCCGAACACCTTGATGAAGACGCCCGTGTCCTCCGGCACGTCGAGCACCAGGTCGATGCGGCTCTTCTGCACGAAGTACCGCAGTGCGGACGATGAGGTGATGTGCAGGACGTCGCCCTCGACGGCGGCCTTGGCGCCGAGCGTCGCGACGTCGCCGAGCGCCTTGACGGTCACCGTCTGCGTCTTGAGGGCGTTGATCCTGATGTTGCCGCCCACGATGCGGATCTCGACCCGCTTGATCTGGCCGGCCTGGGTAGAGCGGAACACTTCCACCGAGCTGTCAGACGACACGGAGATCTCCTCTGGATCTACGACGGGGGGTTCGTGCCCTTGATGATCGCACGATGGTCCGCATCGGGTCGCGCGCGTTCAGTCGCCCGAGACCACCAGGTCCCCGCGGACGAGTCCGGTGCCGTCGGGCACCTCCGCCGGGTCGGTGCCGATCTGCATGATCTTGTTGTCCCGGTCGACGAACACGACCCTCGGCTCCAGCTCAGACAGCCGCTCCTCGGCCACCGCTGCGTAGGCGATGATGATCACCAGGTCGCCCTCGTGGATGAGGCGGGCGGCGGCGCCGTTGATGCCGATCACGCCGGAGCCCGCCGGGCCCTCGATGACGTACGTGGACAGGCGGTTGCCGTTGTCGATGTCGACGATGTCGACCTTCTCGCCGTCGACCAGGTCGGCGGCGGCCATCAGGTCCTTGTCGATGGTGACGGAGCCGACGTAGTGCAGGTCGGCCTGGGTCACGGTGGCTCGGTGGATCTTGGACTTCATCAGCGTGCGGAACATGGTCATCCCTTGGGACGTGGTCACGACGGGAACGGGTGGTGCGCCGGAGGGACGCTCGCGCCCGGCTCCGGCAGGACGCCGTCGGCGAAGTACGCGCCGAGCGCGGCGGCCACATGGGGGTTGGGGTTGTAGAAGGCGCTGTGGCCCTCGCCGTCCACGGTCAGCAGGCGCGCGTCGGCGAGCCGGCCGGCGAGCTCGACGGTGGCCTCGTACGAGGTGCC
Organism: Nonomuraea phyllanthi; assembly: GCF_006334985.2. GTDB lineage: Bacteria > Actinomycetota > Actinomycetes > Streptosporangiales > Streptosporangiaceae > Nonomuraea > Nonomuraea phyllanthi. The sequence continues at coordinate 647,828 of NZ_VDLX02000003.1, read as the reverse complement.
GGGGTCGCCGACGGTGCCGATCAGCAGGATCGGCGCGGCGGTGGGCCGGTCCCAGGGGCCGATGTAACGGTTCTCGCTGGGCGTCCACGCGGCGCAGGCGACCGAGCCCCAGTTGACGACGCTGCCCATGCCGCCGGAGCGCCGCTCGGCGATCTCGCCCTGGGCGAACCAGCTCTGCGGGTCGGACGGGTTGGGGGTGTCGCCGCCGAGGAACGCGATCGACCACTCGGGCGGGGCGGCGAACAGCGGCGGCAGTTCGGTGCCCGCGGGGGACTCGAGCACGTCCAGCTTGGTCTCCAGCGGCCCCTCCTCCTCGGGCCGCTCGGTGGCGAGCCAGATCTCCTGCAGGATCTCCGCCTCGGCCTGCCAGTAGCCGATCTGGTAGAGCGTCACCCACAGGTTGGCGATGACGATGGGGTACGTCACGGTCTGCGGGCCCTTGGGCGTGGCGAGCGTGACCGGCCGCTCGCGCAGCCGCTCCAGCATCGTCCGGAACTTGGCGCGGGTGGCCTGCGCGTCCTCGGCCGCGAACGCGCACGCCTTCGGTCCGGCCTCACCGCCCAGGGTCAGGAAGCGGTCCACGCCGCGGGCGGCGGAGACGTCGAACCCGAGCCGCAGGGTCGCGTTCAGCGTGGGGTCGCGGTCGTCGGTGAACCAGTCGACGGGATCGATCGTGGCGTCCAGTGCCATCGACCGGACCCTGTCGGGGAACAGGTTGGCGTACGTGATGCCGGGCAGCGAGCCGAAGGAGACGCCGAGGTAGTTGAGCGTGTCCTCCCCGACGGCCTGGCGCAGCAGGTCCATGTCGCGGGCGATGTCGGCGCTGGAGATGTGCGGCAGCAGCTTCTCGTTGCGCTCCCGTACGATCTGGGCGAAAGCGGTGAACTTGTCGATCCAGAGCCGCTGCTCCTTCTCCGTCACCGGGAAGGGCAGCGGCAGGTCGCCGAAGAACTCGCCCAGCTCCTGCATGGAGGAGAAGCCCTGCACGGGCGTGCTCTCCCCCGCGCCGCGCGGGTCGAAGCCGATGACGTCGAAGCGCTCGCGCACCTCGGCCGGCAGGAACGGGTAGTGGGCGGGCAGCAGCGTCACGCCGGGGAACGCCGGCCCGCCGCTCACGAAGACCAGCGAGCCGATCCGGCGCGCGGGGTCGGCGGCCCGGCGGCGGATCACCGCGAGGTCGATCTGCTCGCCGCCGGGCTCGCGGTGGTCGAGCGGCACCTTGAGGGTGGCCACCTCGAAGTCCCCGGCGCCCTCCTTGGGCTGCCAGTCCAGCGAAGATCCCATGATGTACGCCTCTCCTCAGCCCACCGCGAGCCGGCGGCGCAGGCTCAGCGGGCGCAGATCTGTCCAAACGGTCGTGATATGGGTCAGGCAGTCGTCCCGCTCGCCGGTGAAGCCCGTCGCCAGCCAGCCGTTCGGCGGGCGCCGGTCGGCGGGCCACAGGGAGTACTGCTCCTCGTGGTTCACCACGACGGCCCAGGTCCCGGAGGTGCTCATCACGGCTTGACCCCCGAGTACATGAAGACCAGGAGCATGGCGGACGACAGCGGCGAGGCCAGGAACTCGTCCACCGCGTCGGCCAGCTCGCGCACGGCGTCCTCGGCGGCCGGGTTGAGCGCGACCATCATGGCGTAGCGGGAGCGGATGTTGAGCTGCGGCTCCAGCATCTCCATGCCGAGCTCGTCGCTGGAGACCGCCACCGCCTCGACCTTGATCTGCTCGAAGCCGGCGGCCACCAGCAGCTTCGGGATCCTGCGGCCGATCAGCCGGTCGCCGCCGCGCTCGGCCTGCAGGTCGATGCGCATCTGGATGACCTGGTCGATGACCGGCAGCCGGGGCGCGGGATGCACGCTGCCCCACAGCGCGTCGTCCACGTCGGCGATCACGACCTGGCCGCCGGGGCGCAGCACGCGGTGCGTCTCGCGCAGCGCGCCGAGCGGGTCGGGCACGTGCTGCAGCAGGAACCGGGCGTGCGCGACGTCGAACGCGGCGTCGGGCAGCGGCTGCTCCATGACGGAGCCCTGCACGAACCGCAGCCTGCTCTCGTCGTGGGGGCCGAGGTACGCCTTGGCCTCGGCGATCTGGTGCTCCTCCAGCTCCAGAGCGGTCACCGAGCCCTGCGGGACCTCCTGCAGGAGCAGCTCGGTGATGAAGCCGGGGCCCGCGCCGATCTCCAGGACGTCGGCGTCGGGGCGCAGGCCCCACTCCCGCATGACGCGGGCCTCCTTCGGCCAGGACGCCGTCGCCTGGATCTTGAGCCGGTTGAGCTCGTTCTCGGGATGCGGGTGCTCGCCCGCCCCGTAGTACGACGACTCACGAGTGGTTGTCATGATGTGGTTTCACACCTTTCCGGTTATCAAGGCGGCCATCCGGCTCACCGTTGGCTCGTCCAGGAACTCGTCGAGCGGGACTTCTACGTCGAAGAGCCGGTCGGCGCGTGAGATCAGGCGGGTGGCGACGAGGGAGTCGCCGCCCAGCATGAACAGGTCGTCGGTGACGTCCAGGTCGTCGCAGCCGAGCAGGTCGCGCCAGAGCTCGATGACCTGCCCGATGACGTGACCGGCCGCCGCCTCGTCCCCGCCGTCCCGGTCCCGCCCGGCCGTCGCGCCGTGGGCCGGTCCCGCTTCCCGCCCGCCCTCCGACGTCGGGTCGGCGCCCGGTACGGCGGCTTCGTCGGGACGCGTCCCACCACCGGAGCCCGGCACCCCCGCCGTCGTGGGGCGGGAGGCCGGAGCGGGGAGGGTGTCGGAGGCCGGGAGAGCGTCGGGGGCGTCCACCCAGTGGCGGCGGCGCTGGAAGGGGTAGCCGGGCAGCTGCGCCGCCAGGCGCGGGGCGCCGCCGTGGTAGGCCGCCCAGTCCACGTCCACGCCGTGCTCCCAGAGGGCCGCCACCGCGCCGGCCAGCGCGGCGGGCGCCGTCCCCTTGCCGCCGGCGCCGGGCAGCGTCCCGATGGCCGGGACGCCGGGTCCGGCGGTCTGCGCGGCGAGCCGGCCGAGCGCGCGCCCGGGCCCTGCCTCCAGCAGGACCGGGCGCTGTACGGCCAGCACCGCGGCGATCCCGTCGGCGAACCTGACGGCGTGGCGCGCCTGCCTGGCCCAGTAGCGGGGGTCCGTGGCCTGCGCGCTGCCGATCCAGGTGCCCGTGACGTTGGAGACGAACGGGACGCGCGGCGCCTGCCTCGGCACGGCCGCCACCAGCTCGGCGAAGGGCTCCATCATGGGGTCCAGCGCGGCGGAGTGGAAGGCGTGCGAGGTGGCGAGCGGGCGGGCGGCCACGCCGCGTTCCACCAGCTCCGCCCGTACCCGCTCGACGGCCTCCGCGGGACCTGACAGGACGCAGCGGGCGGGCGCGTTGACCGCCGCGACGGCGAGCCCAGCGCTCTCGTACGCCCGCGCCTGCTCCTCGGTGAGCTCGACGGCCAGCATCGAGCCGCCGGGCAGCGCGCCGACCAGCCGCCCACGGGCCGCGACCAGGGCCAGCGCGTCGGGCAGGGTGAAGACTCCGGCGACGCAGGCGGCCACCCATTCGCCGATGCTGTGGCCGAGCATCGCCACGGGCCGCACGCCGATCGACTCCAGCCAGCTGGCCAGCGCGTACTCGACGGCGAACAGCGCCGGCTGGGCCAGCTCGGTGGCCACCAGCGGATCGGGCCCCGGCTCGGTCAGCAGCTCGATCAGGTCGCGCCCGATCAGCGGGTCCAGCACGCGGGCACAGGCGCGCAGCCGCTCGGCGAACTCCGGTTCGCTGTCCATCAGGCCGGCGGCCATGCCGCGGTACTGGCTGCCCTGACCCGGGAAGAGCAGCACGGGGGACGGCCGGTCCATGGCCGCGCGCCCGGTCGCCCCGCGCAGCGCGGCGGCGCCTTCCGCCGGATCGGCACAGGCCACGGCCACCCGGTACGCGAACGCCCGCCGCCCCCGCTGCAAGGTGGACGCGACCGCAGCCAGCTCGACGCCCTCGCCGACCGACGGCACCTCGCGTGCGGCCGTCGCCTCGCGTGCGGCGGAAGGTGAACCAGGGGCGAGTTCCGTGAGGGTGGCGGCCAGGGCGGTGCGGGCCTGGTCGAGGGCTTCCGGGGTGCGGGCCGAGAGCGTCAGGACGTGGTGGTGGCGAGCGGCGGCCGGAAGGGGGCGCGGCGGCGGCTGCTCGATCACGACGTGGGCGTTGGTGCCGCCCACCCCGAAGGAGCTCACGCCGGCCCGGCGCGGCCCTTCCCCGTCGGGCCACGGCCGCAGCGCGGCGTTCACGGCGAACGGGCTGTCGCGGCGCGTCCGCGGGTTGGGGCGGCGGTAGTTGAGGCTGGCAGGCAGCCGCCCGTGGCGGACGGCGAGGATCGCCTTCATCAGGCCGATGACGCCGGCCGCCGCGTTGAGGTGGCCGATGTTCGTCTTGACGGAGCCGATGGCCACCGACCCGGGAGCGGCGCCGGCCGCGCCGAAGACCTTGTCGAGGGCGGCCAGCTCGATCGGGTCGCCGACGGCGGTGCCCGTGCCGTGCGCCTCGACGTACCCGATCGTGGAGGGGCTGATCTCGGCGGCCCGGTACGCGGCGGCGACGGCCTCGGCCTGGCCGTCGACGCTGGGTGCGGCGTAGCCGACCTTGCGCGCGCCGTCGCTGTTGACGGCGCTGCCGAGGATGACGGCGTGGATCACGTCGCCGTCGGCGAGCGCGTCGGAGAGCCGCTTCAGCATCACCACCCCGACCCCGTTGGTGAAGACGGTGCCGGCGGCGTCGGCGTCGAAGGCCCGGCAGTGGCCGTCGGGCGACTGGATCCCGCCGTGCTCGTGGACGTAGCCGAGGTCCTGCGGCAGCTTGACCGAGACGCCGCCGGCCAGGGCGGCGTCGCACTGGTAGTCGAGCAGCGCCTGGCACGCCTGCGCGACGGCCACCAGGGAGGTGGAGCACGCGGTCTGCACGGTCACGGCAGGCCCGGTCAGGCCCAGCTTGTACGCGACCCTGCTGGTCAGGTAGTCCTTGTCGTTGCCGTGCAGGAGCGAGGCCGGATACTCCACCGGCATGCCCCGCCCGGTCAGGCCCGGCAGCAGGTTGAGCACCAGGTAGGTGTTGAACGAGCAGCCGCCCCACACGCCGATCCGGCCCGCGTACCGGGAGGGGTCGCAGGCGGCGTCCTCCAGGGCGGCCCAGCACTGCTCCAGGAAGAGCCGGTGCTGCGGGTCGGCCTGCTCGGCCTCGCGCGGCGTCATGCCGAAGAGGTCCGCGTCGAAGTACTCGAGCCCGTCGAGCCGGCCGGTGGCGGGCACGTAGCCGCGCGGCATGCCCGGCCGGTCGGCGCCGATCTCGATTGATTCGACGCCGTTGACGAGGTTCGTCCAGAACTCGGCCACGTCGGCCGCGCCGGGCACCCGGCAGGCCATGCCGATCACCGCGACGCGCTCCAGCTCGTCGTCCATCGCGCCGGGCTCCGGATCATCGTCCATCGCGTGGCGTCCGGGACCCCGGTCCGTCGCGTGACGCCCGAGCTCGTCGGCGCCGTCCGTCGCGTAGTCAGCCATGGTGTCCCCGCTTGAGTCGTCTCCTGCGCGCGGCGCGCTTCCTGTCGTGTTCGTCTCCGGCCTCCGGGGACGGCGCGGCGCCGGTGGGCGGGCGCTCGATCGCGGCGGCGAGCGCCGCCACGGTGGGGCTCTGGAACAGGTCGATGACGGACAGCTCGCAGCCGAGCTCCTCGCGGAGCAGCGCCTGCAACCGGACCACGAGCATCGAGTGCCCGCCGAGGTCGAAGAAGTTGTCGTCCCTGCCGACCCGTTCCAGCCCGAGCAGGTCGCACCAGAGCCTGGCCAGCCGCTCCTCCAGCCCGGCGGCCGGGGGCTCACCGGCCGTCTCGCGCGGCGCGTCCGGCGCGAGCGCGGCCAGGGCGGCGGCGTCCACCTTGCCGTTGGCGGTGAGGGGCAGCTCCGGCACGGCCACGATCCGTCCCGGCACCAGGTACGCGGGCAGCGTCCCGCCGAGCCGGGCCCGCAGCCCCGCCGGGTCGTCGGCGCCCACGACGTACGCGACGAGCGCGGTCTCCCCCGAGGCGTCGGCCTGCGTGGTGACGTGCGCGTCGCGGCACCATTGCCGCAGGTGGCCCTCCACCTCGGCGGGGTCGGCCCGGTAGCCGCGCACCTTGACCTGCCGGTCGGCCCGCCCGGCGTAGGACACGGTGCCGTCGGCCCTGAGCCGGCCCAGGTCGCCGGTGTGGTAGCGGCCGTCGTGGAAGCGTTCGGCGGTGGCCTCCGGGTCGTCGAGGTACCCGGCGGCGAGGTGCGGGCTCTCGACGACGATCTCGCCCAGCTCCCCCACCCCGGCCTCGCGCCCGCCGCGCAGGACGAGCAGGCGGGCCGGGCGCACGCCCGTGCCCAGCGGCACCCCCTGCCCGGGGACCAGGTCCTCGACGACGTGGTACGCGTGCGCCTGCGGCGTCTCGGTGGCGCCGTAGAAGTTGACCGGCACGGCGCCCGGCGCGATCCTGCGGATCACCGCGACCTCGCGCTCGGTGAGCACGTCGCCGCCGAAGAACGCGTACCGCAGATCCGGCAGCGCTCCGTCGGGGGCGCCGGCCAGCAGCCTGGCCATCGGCGGGGTGAGGTGCAGCACGGTGATCCGGTTGCCGGCGAGCCAGGCGGTGAACGCCGCCGGGTCGGCCAGATGTCCGGGCGGCGGCACGTGCAGGCCGGCGCCGAGCGACAGCGGGACGAAGACGTCGCGCAGCAGCGGGTCGTGGCCGAGCCCCGAGGCGAGCGCGAAGCGGTCCGCCGCGCTGACCTGGAACGTGGCCGTGTACCACGCGAGGAAGTGCGCCAGGGGGGCGTGCGGGCCGACGACGGCCTTGGGCCTGCCGGTGGAGCCGGAGGTGAAGGCGACGTACGCGGTGTCGGTGTGCCGCAGCACCGGGAACGCCGGGCCCCGGGCGGGGCGGTGGGGCAGGTCGGCGACGGCGAGGGCGAGCCGTACGGGCGGCCCGAGCACCTCGGGCGGCCCGGTCGCGCCGGTGGCGTCCAGCCAGGCGGCGGCGGACAGCTGCGCGGCCGCGGCGGCGCGCCGGGGGCGCGGGTGGTCCCGGTCGATCACGGCGAACGCCGCCCCGGCCCGCAGCACGCCGAGCAGCGCGACGACCAGGTCGGGGTGGCGGGCGGCGTGCACGGCCACCCGGTCGCCGCGGCCGACGCCCGCCCGGCGCAGCACCTCGGCCAGCGCGTCGGCGCGCCCGGCGAGCTCCTCGTACGTGAGCGCCGTGCCGTCGTGGTGGAGGGCTTCCGCGCCTGGGTGCCGGGCGGCGGTGGCGAAGAACCGGTCGTGCGCCAGCGCCGAGCGCTCCGCCCCAGGCCCCAGCCCAGGTTCCGCCCCAAGCTCTCCCTCGGGCTCCACCCCAGGCTCTCCCTCGGAATCAGCCTCGGAGGCGGGCACGGGGGTGGTGAGGTCGTCGATCGGCCGGGCCGGGTCCGTCACGACCTGGGCGAGCAGGCTCTCCAGCTGCCCGAGCAGCGCGGCGATCGTGCCGGCCGCGTACAGGTCGCCGTCGCAGACCGCGTCGAGGGTGAGCCCGTCGGCGTGCGGCTTGGCGTACAGGGTGAGCTCGAAGCGGGGGCTGACGTCCTCGGTCTCGGTGACCCGGGCCTCGATGCCGGGGATGTCCACGACCAGCTCGTCCAGGTTGATCATGTTGAAGACGACCTGGTAGATCGGCGTCCGCGAGACGTCCCTGTCGGGCGCCAGGCGCTCGACGATCTGCTCGAACGGCACCTCCTGGTGGGCGTCGGCGTCCAGGACGCTCTGCCGTACCTGGCGCAGCAGGTCGAGAAAGGGCGGGTTGCCGCCGGTGTCGGTCCTGATCACCACGGTGTTGACGAACAGGCCGATGGCGCGTTCGAGGTCGGTGCGCAGGCGGCCGGCCACGGGCAGCCCGACGAGGACGTCGTCCTGCCCCGACCAGCGCGACAGCAGCACCTGGAACGCGGCGAGCAGAATCATGGACGGCGTGGCGCTCTCCTGGGCGGCCAGCCGCCCGATCGCGCCGGTCAGGGTCGGGCCCAGCTCCCTGCTCACCCGGCGGGGGCGGCCGGGCCGTCCGGTGCGGGGGCGGTCGGCGGGCAGTTCGAGCGCGGGCGGGGCGCCGGAGAGGCGGCGCTCCCAGGAGGACAGGGCCCGCACGCCGTCCTCGCTGTCTTGCCGGTCGCGCTGCCAGCAGGCGAAGTCGGCGTACTGGACCGGGACCTCCGGCAGCGGCCTGCCCGCGTAGCCGGCCGCCAGCTCCTCGACCAGCACCCGCATCGACCAGCCGTCCCCGGCGATGTGGTGCAGCGCGAGCAGCGCGACGTGGTGGTCGTCGGCAAGCCGGAGCAGCACCGCCCTGGCGGGGCCGGCGGACAGGTCGAACGGCTCCTCGTCGAACGCCGCCATCCGCTCGGAGAGGACCCGGTCCCAGTCGGCCTGGGGCGTTCCGGACAGGTCGACCAGCGGCAGCGGGTCGGCGGCGGCCTCGACGACGAACTGCCGGGGCTCGCCGCCGGCCACGCGGTAGACGGTCCTGAGCACCTCGTGCCTGGCGAGGACGGCGGCCATCGCGGCGCGCAGCCGTCCGACGTCCAGCGGCCCTTCGAGGTGGAGCTCGCCGGCCAGCCGGTACGCCTGGTCGCCGGGGCGCAGCTGCTCCATGAACCACAGGCGCCGCTGGGCGAAGGAGAGCGGCAGCCCTTCGGGGCCGCGCGGCCGCCGCTCGATCGGCTCGGGCGCCGCGTCGCCACCCGCGCCCGCGAGGGCGTCCACGCGCGCGGCCAGGGTCCTGATCGTCGGCGCGTCGAAGATCTCGTGCAGGGGCAGCTCCAGGCCGCGCAGCTGGTGCAGCCGGGTGACGATCCTGGTGGCGAGCAGCGAGTGGCCGCCGAGCTCGAAGAAGTTGTCGTCGATGCCGGCGGCGACGACGCCGAGCACCTCCTCCCAGACGGCGGCCAGCTCCCGCTCGGTCGCGGTGCCCGGCCGGGCGCCGCTCGCTGGCCGCTCGGCGGCCGTCTCGTCGGGGTCGGGCAGCCGGTCGCGGTCCACCTTGCCGTTGGGGTTGAGCGGGAAGGCGTCCATCAGGACCAGGTGCGCGGGCACCATGTTCGGCATGAGCCGCTGTTCGAGATGTTCGCGGACGGCCGCGGCGCTCGTGGTGTCGCCGTCGTGCCTGACGACGTAGCCGATGAGCCGCAGCTCGCCGTTGCGGGCCGGGCGGGCCAGCACCAGCGCCTCGCGTACCGCCGGGTGGGCGACGATCTGCGCCTGCACCTCGCCCGGCTCCGTGCGCACGCCGCGGATCTTGACCTGGTGGTCGTTGCGGCCGAGGTAGTGCAGCCGCCCGTCGTGGCCGAACCGTACGCGGTCGCCCGTGCGGTACAGGCGCGCGCCGGGCCGGTCGGAGAACGGGTGGGGCACGAAGCGGTCGGCGGTGAGGTCGGGGCGGTTCTGGTAGCCGCGGGTGACTCCGGTGCCTCCGACGTACAGCTCGCCGACCACGCCGACCGGGACCGGCTCCAGGTACTCGTCCAGGACGTACAGCTCGGTGCCGGCGACGGCGCGGCCGATCGCCGGGGTGCCGCCGTCCGGCTCGCACCGCTCCAGGGTGCAGAAGACGGTGATCTCGGTCGGCCCGTACGCGTTGACCAGGCGGCGGCCCGGCGCCCAGGCGCGCACGGTCTCGGCCGTGATCGCCTCGCCGACCGAGGTCAGCTCGGTGACCGTGGGCAGGCCGGCGGGGTCGAGGATGCCCATGACCGACGGGGTGGCGCTGAGCGAGGTGATGCCGCGCCTGCGGACGACGTCGGCCAGGGGCGGGCCGGGCCGCAACTGCGCGCGGGGGGCCAGGTGCAGGCTGGCACCCGAGCCGAGCGCCATCAGCCACTCCCAGGTGCTGACGTCGAAGCTGATCGAGGCGTTCTGCAGGATCCGGCGGTCGGGGTCGGGCGGGAACGCCTGCCGGTGGGCCAGGTCGAGGTCCACGACGCCGCGGTGCTCGACCATCACGCCCTTGGGGCGGCCGGTGGAGCCGGAGGTGTAGATGACGTAGGCGAGGTTGTCAGCGGTGGGCTCGACGGCCTCCGGCGCGGGGTCGGGCGCGGGGTGGTCGTCGTCCAGGTAGAGGACGGGCGCGCCGGTGGCGGGGAGCCGCCCGGCCAGGTGGCGCTGGGTCAGCAGCAGCCGTACGTCGGAGTCCTCCATCATGTATTCGAGGCGCTTGGGCGGGTACCCGGGGTCCAGCGGGATGTACGCGCCGCCCGCGATCATGACGGCGAGCATCCCGACGACCAGGTCGCACGACCCGTCGGCGCTCAGCCCCACCTTGACCTCGGGCCCGACGCCGCGGGCGCGCAGCACGGACGCGAGTGCGCGGGCCTCGGCCACCAGTTCGGCGTAGGTGAGCGAGCGCTCCTCGCAGACCACGGCGACCCGCTCGGGCGTGCGCTCCGCCTGGGCGATGACCAGGTGGTGCGCGCACGTCAGGCCGGTGGAGACGCCGTCGCCCGGGCGGTTCCAGGCGGTGAGGACCCGCTGCCGCTCGGCCGGCTCCAGGAGGGACAGCGTCCCGAGCCCGGCGTCGGGCCGCCGCACGCATTCCCGCGCGAGGACGCGGAAGTGGTGGGCCATGTCCTGGACGGTCTGCCGGTCGAACAGGTCGGTGGCGTAGCGCAGCGAGCAGTACAGCGTGTCGTCGACCTCCTCGGCGAACAGCGTGAGGTCGTGCTCGCTGCCGTGGTGCTCCAGCTCGTACGGCTTCAGCACGACGTCGCCGACGGCGATCTCCGCGTCGGTGAAGCCGGTGCCGAGCAGCGAGAGGCCGCGCTGCGCGGACGACAGCGACGACTCGTAGTGGAAGGCCACGTTGAACAGCGGCGCGCCCGGGTCCGACCGTGACTCGGCCAGTTGCTGGATGACCAGCGGGAACGGGTAGTCCTGGTGCTCCAGCCCGTCCAGCACGGTCTCGCGTACCTGGTCGAGCAGGGAGCGGAAGGTCTGGCCCGGCTCGATGCCGGTGCGGACGACCATGATGTTGGCGAAGTAGCCGACGATCTCGTGGAAGGCGGGGCGGCCCCGGCTGGAGGTGGCCGAGCCGATCCAGATGTCGCGCTGGCCGGTGTAGCGGTGCAGGAGGACGTTCAGCACGGCCAGCAGCGCCACGTACGGCGTCGTGCCGGCCTGCCTGGCGAGTTCCTTGAGCGCCAGGGTCAGCTCGCGGTCCAGGGTGAACCCGCAGCTCGCGGCCCGGTGCGCGGGGCGGGCCGGGCGGGGGCGGTCCAGGGGCAGGTCGAGCTGGGGGACCTCGCCCTGGAGCCGGCGCGCCCAGTAGGCGGCCGCGGCGCGGCCGGCCGGGCCGTCCAGGAGCTCGCGCTGCCAGCGGACGAAGTCGAGATAGCCGGCCGCCGGCCCTTCCGTGGCGGCGGGCACCCCGGTGACCTCGGCCTCGTAGAAGCGCTGCAGGTCGCCGGCGATGATGCCGAACGACCACAGGTCGGTGGCGACGTGGTGCGCGGCCAGCACGAGCAGGTGCACGTCGTCGTCGAGCCGGACGACCTGCGCGCGCAGCAGCGGGCCGCGGGCGAGGTCGAACGGCCGCTGCGTGAACTCCGCCACGACCTGGTCGACCCACTCGGCGGGGCAGCCGACCATGTCGAGCTCGTCGAACTCGACCGCGGCCTCCCCCGACACGCGCTGCCGCAGCTCGCCGTCCACCTGCGCCAGGGTGGTGCGCAGTACGGGGTGGCGGCGGATCACCTGGGTGAGGGCGGCCTTCATGGCGGGGACGTCGAACGCGCCCTCGATCCTGGCGGCGCCGCCCAGGTGGTAGGCGGGGCTGCCGGGGTGCAACCGGTCGAACAGCCACAGGGCGCGCTGGCCGGCGGAGGCCGGCTGGTGCTCGGCCGCCTGCGCGGCCCGGCTGCGCAGCAGCTCGCGCAGCGTTTCCCGGCGGTCTGCCACAGCGTCCGGCGGGGGTGTCACGATCTGGTCGGTCATAGCGTTCGCGCCGTCCCGGTCGCCAGGCGCTGGAGCAGCGCGTCCACCTCCTCCGCTGGGAGCGTGTCCAGGTTGGCCAGGAGCCGTTCGATCTCCCTGGGGTCGTCGAGCCCGGCGGCCGGGGCGGACGCGGCCTCCGCGTCCGGGCCGATCCGGGCGGCCAGCTCGGCGGCGACCTCGGTGACGGTGTCGCCGCGCAGCAGCTTGACCACCTTCACCTCGACGCCGAGCGCCGCCTCCAGCCGGCCCTGGAGTTCGAGGCCCATGACGGAGTCCAGGCCGAGGGCGTTCAGCGGCCGGTCGGTGTCCACGCGAGCGGCCGGCAGGCGCAGCACCCGCCCCAGCTCGGCACGGAGGAAGCCGGAGATCCGGGCCGCGCGCTCGTCCGGGTCCGCCGCGGCGAGGGCGTCCAGGTCGAGCGCCTGCCTCTCGTCTCCCTTGCCCTTGAGGGCGGCGGCTCTCCCGGCCAGCGCGTCCTGCGGGAAGCGCTCCAGGGTGAGCCGCTCGACGGCTGCCAGCACGGCGCCCGCGCCGTCCAGTGCCCGCACGGACCAGGCGGAGTGCCCGGCACCTGGGGCTTCGGGAGTTCCGCGGAACAGCACCCAGCCGGCGCTGCCGGACCGGTACACGCTCAACCCGTCGAACGCGACCGGCAGCCACACCGCCGCCCCGGCGCCCGACTCGGACGAGCCGGCCGGCACGCGCTCCTCCGGCGCGGGCGGGACGGCACAGGAGAGGAGGGCGGCGCAGTGGAGCAGGGCGTCCACGGGCGGCCTGTCGCCGTTCAGGCGGAACAAGGTCTCTTCGGGGGCGCGCCAGACGCCCTCGACCATCGGGAGGTCGGCCGTCAGCCCGGCCGCGGCGAGGGCGGCGTAGGCGTCCTGGCCGGGCGTGCGCGTCATGACACCGGCGGTCAGCGCCTCCACGTCGACCGCGCCGGACGGGCCGGTGTCCCGTGCGGGGCGCGGCCGGATGGTGCCCATGGCCCGCAGGCCGAGCCCCTGGCCGGTGGGGGCATGCACCTCGATCAGCCCCTGGCCTGGGGACACGGCGGCGTACGGCTCGTCGGGGGCGAGGGCGTCCACGGCGAGGTGCAGGTCCAGCTCGTACGGCTCATCGGGACAGGCGGCGAGCGCGGTCCCGGCCATCAGCGCGAACGAGGCCAGCGGCGCGCCTCCGTACAGGCGGAACCGCCCGGATGCCGGCGCGCGCCTGACGTGGGCGCGCCAGAGGCCCAGCTCGGGCGGCAGGTCCCCGAACGCCTCCCTGGCGCTCACCCCCGGTTCCCCGGACCCGCTGGAGAGCCGCGCGGAGCCATGGGTCTCGGACGCGGCGGAAGGTGCCGGATCGAGCTGAGGGCGCTCGAAGCCGCCCGGGAAGGGAGCCCGGTCGCCGGGGAAGGGCTCGGAGCCGCCCCGGACGGGGACCTGGTCATGGCGGACGGGCTCGGAGCCGCTCTGTGCCGGCGACTGTCCATGCGCGGGCGCTGCGGGGGCCGAGGCGAGGTTCGGGGCCGCTGCGGAGGTCGAGGGTGGCCCGGGATCAAAAAGCGGTGTGGTGAGGGGCAGGCGGATGGGGCGGCGGTCCGGCGGGGACAGGGCGGAGAAGTCGAGGGCGGCGCCCGCCTCGTAGAGACGGCCGGCGGCGGTGAGCAGCGCTTCTCGCGCGGGCACGTCGCGTCGCAGGGTCGGGACGACGAGGGCGCCGGAGCCGGTCAGTGACTCCGCGATCGAGGGCGACAGCGTGGGGTGCGCCCCGATCTCGACGAAGGCGCGATGGCCCTGGCCGGCGAGGTGCCGGAGCGCGTGCAGGAACCGGACCGGTTCGCGCAGGTTGGCGCGCCAGTAGGCGGGGCCGAGCTCGCGCCCGGTGACGGGCGCGCCGGTGACGGCGGACACCAGGGTGGTGTGCGCGTCTCCGGGGACGAGGCCGCCGATCAGCTCGGCCAGCTTGTCGTGCGCCGGCGCCACGTACCGGCTGTGGAAGGCCACCGAGCCGGGCAGCAGCCGGGCGAACACCTCCGCGGCGGCCAGCTCGGCGACGACGCCTTCCACGGTCTCGGGGGATCCGGCGATCAGGGTGGATCGGGGGGAGTTCCACGCGGCGATCTCGGCGTCGCCGCCGTGCCGCGCGATCCGGTCCGCGGCCTCGTCCGCGCCGACGCCCAGCAGCGCCGTACGCCCGCCGCCGCCGACCTCCCGCGTGACCTCGCCCCGTACCGCGGCCAGGCCCAGCGCGTCCTCAAGGGTGAGCGCGCCGCACGCGACCGCGGCGGGGATCTCGCCGAGGCTGTGCCCGACGCAGGCGTCGGCGATCACGCCCCAGCTCTCCAGCAGCCGCACCACGGCGATCTGGAGCGCGACGAGCACGGGCTGGAGCACCGCGGGGTCCGGCAGCCTGGAGGTCTCGGCGGTCGCGGCCAGCTCGCCCGTGACCGACCATCCGGCCAGCCGGGTCAGGACGTCGTCGCTCTCGTCGAGCACCTCCCGGGCGGCTGGCTCCGCGGCCAGGCCGCGGCCCATGCCGAGCCACTGGTTGCCCTGCCCCGAGAACACGAACACGAGCCGTCCCGCCGCGTCGCCGGGCAGCGGCTCCTGCGGCGGCAGGCTCCCGATGTCGGCCAGCCACTGCCGGGCCTCGCCGGCGGTGGACAGCACTCCGGCCACGCGCGTGGCGCCGTGCCGGCCGAGTGCGCCTGCCGTGTAGGCCAGGTCCGCCAGGCGTGCGCCGTCGGCGAGGGCCCGGTCGTACCGCTCCGCCTGCCCGGCGACCGACCGGTGGTCGGCGCCGGACAACGGGAGCAGCACGGCCGCGGGACGCTCCGCGCCGGCCGGTGTTTCTTCTTTGTACATGCGCCCGCTTCTCCCACGAACAATGGTCAGGAAAAAAGTGGTCGTAACCGGGTGGTCAAGAGGTCGCGGAGCCGGTCAGCCGCGGTCGGCGGCGAGCTGCGCGTCGATCTGCCGGCGAATTTCGGCCAGCGTCTGCGCCGGGTCCCATTCGCCTTCGGCCTCGATGGCCTTGCCGTCCTTGAACGTGCACCAACTGGTGTAGTTCACGGCAAAGGATTTGCCGGTGGGGTCGAATCCCATGATCCGGCCGACGTGGGTGCCGGCGAGGGTCCAGGCCAGGTGCGCGGTGTCGCCGTCCCACCTGGTGACGGCGGCGCTGTAGTGCGGCTGGAGCTTCTCGCGCAGCTCCGTGATCCCGTCGCGGATGCCGTCGAAATCGTCCCCCTGGGCGTCGAGTTCGAGCGCGGACTCGTCGGTGTGGGTGACGAAGTCCGGGTGCACGAATTCTCCCAGCCGCTCTATCCGGCCCTCGTTGAGAACGTACTTGATGTAATTCTGCAGATTTTCCTCGCAGGCCCTGCGGTCTTCTGCCACGGCAATCTCCAAAACGGATATGCGGATTTTCGGCGATTTCAGTCTCACATGGCCGCGGGAATTACTGATCCCCTAACGCACCCCTACGGTTCAGTGCCAGCCGGCGGCCGCGGCCCCGGGGTGCCCGGCGGACCACAGAGGGGCGTCGATGCCGGCGTCGGCCACGGCCCGGGTGAGGGCCAGCACGCCGTGCGGGCCCAGACCGCCGGGGAAGGAGAGCACCCCGTCCACGCGGGCGCCGTTGGCCGCGTCGCGTATGGAGGCGGCGTGGGCGTGGTGGTCGTCGCCGGGGGCGAGGACGACGGTGTTCACCCGGGCGCCGTGTCCTGCCAGCGCCGTGCGGGAGGCCCGTACGAGGGGGTCGTCGGCGCCGAGGGCTGAGACGATCAGCCAGCTCCCCGAGGCGGGCACCGGCGCGTCGCCGGGCACGGCCGCCCACACGGCCTGACGCCGCCACGTCTCCGGGGCCGGCCCCGCCTGCTCGGGGCCGGGCTGGGGTGGGGTCTCGTCACGCAGCCAGTAGCGTTCGCGCTGGAAGGGGTACGTGGGCAGGTCGACCAGGCGGGCGCCGGTGCCCTCGAAGACGGCGTCCCACGGGACGTCGGCCCCGGCCACGTAGGCGGCCGCGGTCGCCCAAGGCTGCTCCTCGCGTTCCCGGTCCTCCTCCGGTGCGGGGGTGGGGGGTGCTTGCGCGGGCGCCGGGCGGGTGGGGGCGGCGTCGGGTTCGGTGGCGCGGACGACGTTGGGTGCGGGGGTGCCGGTGGCGATCGCGGTGAGGCCGCTGAGGAACCCGTCCAGGTCACGGGCGACCACGACGGCACGGCGCGGCAGTCCGGCCCGGGTGGTGGCGAGTGTGAAGGCGACGTCGGCGACGGCGAGCTCCGGGTGGGCGGCGGCGAACTCGTGGATGCGGGCCGCCTGGGCGCGCAACCCTTCCTCGCCCACCCCGGCCACCACCCACGGCAGCAGGCGCCCACCGGCAGTGGCGGAGCCGACCACGTTTCCGTCGGGCGGGGTGGGGGCCTGTTCGAGGATGATGTGGGCGTTGGTGCCGCTGAACCCGAAGGACGACACCGCGCACCTGCGCGGCCGGCCCAGGTCCGGCCAGGTCGTGGCCCGCTCCAGCGGGACGACGCGCCCCGACGACCAGTCGACGTGCGTGGACGGCTCCCCCAGGTGCAGGGACCTGGGCAGCAGGCCGTGCCGCAGGGCCAGCACCATCTTGATGACGCCGCCGATCCCCGCCGCCGCCTGCGTGTGGCCGATGTTCGACTTGAGGGAGCCGAGCCACAGCGGTTCGGCCCGGTCCTGCCCGTACGTGGCGAGCAGCGCTCTGGCCTCGATGGGGTCGCCGAGCGTGGTGCCGGTGCCGTGGGCTTCGACCGCGTCGATGTCGGACGGCTGGAGGCGGGCGTCGGCGAGGGCGAGCCGGATCACGTTCTCCTGGGACGGCCCGCTGGGCGCGGTGAGGCCGTTGGAGGCGCCGTCCTGGTTGATGGCGGAGCCGCGGACGACGGCCAGGACGCGGTGGCCGCGGCGGTGCGCGTCGGAGAGCCGCTCCAGCAGCAGCAGGCCGGCGCCTTCTGCGAAGGCGGTGCCGTCCGCGCGGTCGGAGAACGCCTTGCAGCGCCCGTCCGGGGCGAGCCCGCGTAACCGGCTGAACTCCTGGAAGATGCCGGGCGTGGACATGACGGTGACGCCGCCGGCCAGGGCGAGGCCGCATTCGCCCTTGCGCAGCGCCTGGACGGCCAGGTGGAGGGCGACGAGGGAGGAGGAGCAGGCGGTGTCGATGGTGACGGCCGGCCCCTCCAGTCCCAGCGTGTACGCGACGCGCCCGGAGGCGATGCTGGCGGAGCCGCCGGTGCTGATGAACCCCTCGCACTCCTCGGGGATGCGGGCCAGGCGGCCGAGGTAGTCCTGGTGGACGACGCCGGCGTACACGCCGGTACGGCTGCCGCGCAGCGAGGTGGGGTCGATGCCGGAGCGTTCGACGGCCTCCCAGGCGGTTTCGAGCAGCAGGCGCTGCTGCGGGTCCATGGCGAGGGCCTCGCGCGGGCTGATGCCGAAGAACCCGGGGTCGAAGTCCTCGGCTCCGTGCACGAACCCGCCGGTCCGCACGTACGACTTGCCGGGCGCGTCGGGGTCCGGGGCGTAGAGCCCGGGGTCCCAGCCGCGGTCGGCGGGGAAGCCGCTCATGGCGTCGCGCTCGTCGGCGACGAGCCGCCACAGGTCCTCGGGCGTCTCGACGTCGCCGGGGAAGCGGCAGGCCATGCCGACGACGGCGACGGGCTCGGTGTCGCGGTCGGTGACCTCCTTGAGCCGCCTGCGGGTCTGGTGAAGGTCGGTGGTGACCTTCTTGAGGTAGTCGCGGAGCTTCTCCTCTTGCGTCATGGTGTCTCTTCCTTGCTCTGGCGGGTCACGCGGTTCCCTGTTGCGGAGGCTCAGGAGATGCCGAGCTCGTTGTCGATGAAGTCGAAGATCTCGTCGTCGGTCGCGTCGCTGATCCGCTCGGCGGCGCCGTCGTCGCCGGGCGCGCCGACCTGGGCGATCAGCTCGTGCAGCCGCGCCACGACGGTGGCCCGGGTCTCGTCGTCGAACGGGGCGAGCGCCCAGCCGGCCTCCAGCCTGGCGATCTCGGCCAGTACGGAGGTGCCAGGGGCGTCCGGTGCGATCTCGGCGAGGAGGTGGTCGGCGAGGTCGGCCACGGTGGGGTGGTCGAAGACGAGCGTCGAGGGCAGGCGCAGGCCTGTGGCGGCGTTGAGCCTGTTGCGGAACTCGACGGCCGACAGCGAGTCGAACCCGAGCTCCTTGAACACCCGTCCCGGCTCGACGCTCTCCGGCCCGGCGTGGCCGAGGATGACGGCGACGTGGCCGCGTACGAGGTCCAGCACGTACGCGCGCCGCTCGTCGGGGTCGAGCCCGCTCAGCCGCTCGGCCAGGGTGTCGCGGTCGACGGCGCCGCCGGCGGTGCGTCTGGCGGGCCCGCCGGCGAGGGCGCGCAGCACGGGCGCGAGCGCCCCGGCCGCCGCCGACCTGCGCAGGCCCGCGAGGTCGAACCGGCTGAGCACGGCGAGACTCGCCTCGCCACCGATCGCGGCGTCGAAGAGGGCGAGCCCCTCGTCCACGGTGAAGGGCAGGACCCCGCTGCGGGCGATCCTGGCCCGGTCGGCCGTGTCGAGGTGGCCGGTCATGGCGGTGGCCTGGGCCCACAGTCCCCAGGCGAGGGAGGTGGCAGGCAGCCCGGTCCCGGCCCGGTGGACGGCCAGGGCATCCAGGAAGGCGTTGGCCGCCGCGTAGTTGCCCTGACCGGCGTTGCCCAGAATGCCCGCCGCCGAGGAGAACAGCGCGAACACGGCCAGATCGTCGTGACGGGTGAGCCGGTGCAGGTTCCAGGCGGCATCCACCTTCGGCCGCAAAACCCGCTCCACCTGCCGCGCGGTGAGGTTCTCCACCGTGGCGTCGTCCAGAACTCCCGCCGCGTGCACCACACCCGTCAACGGACGCTCCGAACGGATCTCGGCCAGAAGACCGGTCATGGCCTCCCGATCGGCCGCGTCGCAGGCCACCACCCGCGCCCGCGCACCCGCCGCCTCCAACTCCGCCACCAACTCCGCCCCACCACCGCTACGGCCGGTCAGAACCAGATGCCGCACCCCGCGCTCGATCACCAGGTGACGCGCCAGCGCCGCACCCAACACCCCAGTGCCCCCGGTGATCAGGACCGCCCCCTCCGGATCCAGCGCGGCCGGCACGGTCAACACCACCTTGCCCACATTCCGGGCCTGGCTCAGGTAGCGGAACGCCTCCGGAGCCCGCCGGATGTCCCACGCGGTCACCGGCAGCGGTGTGAGGATTTCCGCCTCGAACAGCTCGCCCAGCTCCGAGAGCAGGTGCTGGATGTGCTCGGGGCCGGGGTCCATGAGGTCGAACGCCTGGTAGTGGTGGTCGGGGAAAACGGCAGCGTCCCGGATGTCGGTCTTGCCCATCTCGATGAACCGGCCGCCCGGGGCCAGCAGCCGCGCCGAGGCGTCCACGAACTCCCCCGCCAGCGAGTTCAGCACCACATCGACACCCCGCCCGCCCGTCACCGCGCGGAAGCGCTCCTCGAAGTCCAGCGACCTCGACGAGGCGAGATGATCGTCGTCGAGTCCCTGCCCGCGCAGGGTGGCCCACTTGCCGGAGCTGGCGGTGCCGTACACCTCCACGCCCCAGTGCCGGGCCAGCTGCAGCGCCGCCTGGCCGACGCCGCCGGCGGCGGCGTGCAGCAGCAGCGACTCGCCGCGCCGGATCCCGGCGAGGTCACGCAGCGCGTAGTACGCGGTCAGGAACGCGGCGGGAGCGGCCGCCGCCTCGGCGAACGTCCATCCGGCGGGTACGCGGGCGAGCAGCCGGTGGTCGGCCACCGACACCGGGCCGACGCCGCCGGAGAGCAGGCCCATGACGCGGTCGCCGGGCGCGAACCCGGTCACGCCGTCGCCCACCTCCAGCACGACGCCCGCGCCCTCGGTGGTGAGCGGCCGTCCGTCGTCGGGCACCATGCCGAGCGCCATGACGACGTCGCGGAAGTTGAGCCCCGCGGCCCGTACGGCGAGCCGTACCTGGCCGGCTGCCGGCGCCTGCGCCGCCTCGGGGGACGGCGCGAGGGACATGGCGTCGAAGTCGCCCTTCTCGCGCATCTCCAGCCGCCACTCCGCGACGCCGTCCGGAGGGACGAGCGCGGGCCTGGCCGTCGTCCTGGCGATGCGCGGCGTGTAGAGCCGTCCGGCGCGTACGGCGAGCTGGCTCTCGCCGGAGGCCAGCGCCGCCGGGATGGCCAGCGCGGACTCGTGCCGGCCGTCCAGGTCGAGCAGGACGAACCGGTCGGGGTGCTCGGACTGGGCCGAGCGGATCAGCCCCCAGGCGGCGGAGGCGGCCAGGTCGGTGACGGGCTCGGCGGCAGCGGTGGCGACCGCGCCGCGGGTGACGACGGCGAGCCTGGTGGCGGCCGACTCGGGCGCGGCGAGCCAGTCGCGCAGGATGCCCAGCAGCCGCTCGACGCCCGCCCGAGCAGCCGGCGCGATGCCGTCGCCGCAGGCACTTCCGCCGCAGCCGCCGGAAGTGCCTGCGCAGACTCCGGAGGAACCGTCGCACGAGCCGGAGGCGCTGGAGGTGTCGCAGCAGACGAACACGGTGTCCGGCCGCGCCGCGGCCGCCTCGGCCGGGGTGGCGTAGGCGGCGGCGCCGGTCTCGGCGTGGGCGGCGGTCCCGATGCCGAAGATGTCGGCCCCGAGTATCGCCCAGTCACCGGGTACGGCGTCCGCGGGCGGCTGGATGTGCTGCCAGTCCACCGTGAACCGCGCGTCGTGGTGGCTGCCGAGCCGCTCCTTGATGACGGGCCGCATGGCGAGCGTGCCGACCGACGCGACCGGCAGCCCGCCGGGGTCGGCCAGCTCCAGCGACACGGCGTTGGCTCCGGCCGGGCTGAGCCGTACGCGCAGGCCGGTCGCGCTGGTCGCGTGGAGGGTGACGTCCGTCCAGGAGAAGGGCAGCATCAGGCCGGTGTTCTCGCCGTGCTCCGCCAGGGCGCCGAGGCCGATGCCGTGCAGCGCGGCGTCCAGCAGCGCGGGGTGGATCCCGTACCCGTCCACGTCGCCCTCCGGCAGCGCGACCTCGGTGAAGAGGTCGTCGCCGGACCGCCAGGCCGCGCGCAACCCCTGGAACGCGGTCCCGTAGTCGAGGCCGGTGGCGCGCAGCCGCTCGTAGAACTCCTCGATCGGGATCCGCTCCGCCCCGGGAGGCGGCCAGGCGGTCATCGGCGCCGGCTCGGTGGCGTCGGCGGGGGCGAGCAGGCCGGTGGCGTGACAGGTCCAGTCCTGGTCGAGCGCGTTGGACGGCCGGGAGTGCACGCCGATCGCGCGCCGTCCCGCCGCGTCAGGCGCGCCGACGGTGACCTGGAGCTGCACGGCGGCGTCGGCGGGCAGGACGAGGGGGGCCTGCAGAGTGAGCTCGTCGATCCGGCCGCAGCCGGCGTGGTCGCCCGCGTGGATGGCGAGGTCCACGAACGCCGTTCCAGGCAGGAGCACCGTTCCCTGTACGGCGTGACCGGCCAGCCACGGGTGTGCCCGCAGCGACAGCCTGCCGGTGAACAGCAACCCCTGGCCGTCGGCCAGCGGGACGGCGGCGCCGAGCAGCGGATGCGCGGCCGCCTCCAGCCCCAAACCGGTGGCGTCGCCGGTGCCCGCCGGGGCCTCCAGCCAGTAGCGCTCGTGCTGGAAGGGGTATGTCGGCAGCTCCGCCACGACGGCTGACCCGCTCGCGGGCAGGACCGGGGTCCAGTCCACGTCCACGCCCTGGGTGTGCGCGTCGGCGAGCGACAGCAGCACCCGGCGCAGATCGCCTTCGCCCCGGCGCAGCGTGCCCGTGACGGCGCCCTCGATGTCGACGGCCTCGAGGATCTGCTGGATGCCCATGGTCAGGACCGGATGCGGGCTGACCTCCACGAAAGCCCGATGACCATCGGCCACCAACCCCCGCACCGCCTGCTCGAACTCCACCGCCTGCCGCAGATTCCGATACCAATACCCCGCATCCAACTCAGCCGTGTCCAGCACCGCGCCAGTCACGGTGGAGTAGAACGGCACCGAACCCGTTTGCGGGGACAGCCCCTCCAACAGGCCGGCCAGATCTTCTTCGATGGCGGCCACATGCGCCGAATGCGACGCGTAATCCACCTCCACCCGACGGGCCCGCACCCCGTCGACCTCACACTCCAGCAACACCTCCTCCACCGCATCCACGTCCCCGGCCACCACCGTGGCCGAGGGGCCGTTGATGACCGCGACGGAGATCCTCTCTCCCCACCGCGCCCGCACCTGATCAGCAGAGAGAGCGACCGACGCCATCGCGCCGCGACCGGCGATCGCCCGCAACGCCCGACTCCGCAACGCCACCACCTTGGCGGCGTCCTCCAACGACAAACCACCCGCGACGTAGGCAGCCGCGATCTCCCCCTGCGAATGCCCCACCACCGCATCCGGGGCGACACCCAGCCACCGCCACACCCTGGCCAGCGACACCATCACCGCAAACAACACCGGCTGCACCACATCCACCCGCTCCAACGCGGCCGGATCACCGATCACCTCCCGCAACTCCCACCCGACATGCGGAGCCAACGCCTCCTGACACGCCCGCATCTCCTCCGCGAACACCGGGCAGCCATCCCACAACTCCCCCGCCATCCCCACCCACTGCGACCCCTGACCCGGGAACACGAACACCCGCTTACCACCGACATTCGCCACCCCCCGCACCACCTGCGCGGCACTACCATCCGAAGCCAACGCCGCCAGACCAGCCCGCAACTGCGCACCATCGGCACCCACCACCACCGCCCGATGCTCGAACCGCGCACGAGCCGCAAGAGCCGACGCGACGGCGGCCGGATCGGCCTCCACGACCGACAGCCGCTCGCCCAGCTCCCGCAGCGCCCCCGCCGACTTCGCGGAAAGGATCCACGGCACCACACCCCCGCCGGACGCCACGGCCGGAGCCGGGCCCTGTTCGAGGATGACGTGCGCGTTCGTCCCGCTGATCCCGAACGACGACACCGCCGCCCGGCGGGGACGACCCGTCTCCGGCCATTCGCGAGCCTCGGTCAGCAGTTCGACCGCGCCCGAGGCCCAGTCCACGTGCGGGGACGGCTCGTCGGCATGGAGCGTCTTGGGCAGGACGCCGTGCCGCATCGCCATGACCATCTTGATGATCCCGCCGACGCCGGCGGCGGCCTGCGCGTGGCCGATGTTCGACTTCAGCGACCCCAGCCACAGCGGCTCCTCCCGGTCCTGCCCGTAGGTGGCCAGCAGCGCCTGGGCCTCGATCGGGTCCCCGAGGGGAGTCCCCGTGCCGTGGCCCTCGACCGCGTCCACGTCCCCGGCCTGGAGCCCGGCGCTCGCCAGCGCCGCCCGGATCACGCGCTGCTGGGAGGGCCCGTTCGGCGCGGACAGCCCGTTGGAGGCCCCGTCCTGGTTGACCGCCGACCCCCGCACGATGGCCAGCACCTGGTGACCGTTGCGCTCGGCGTCGGACAGCCGCTCCACCAGCAGCAGCCCCACGCCCTCCGAGGCGCCGAAGCCGTCGGCGGCGGCGGAGAAGGCCTTGCACCGCCCGTCGGCCGCCAGCCCGCGCTGGCGGCTGAACTCGACGAACATGGCGGGGGTGGCCATGACGACCACGCCGCCGGCCAGGGCCAGCGAGCACTCCCCGTTCCGCAGCGCCTGCGCGGCCAGGTGCAACGCCACCAGCGACGACGAACACGCCGTGTCCACCGTCACCGCCGGACCCTCCAGGCCGTACACGTACGACAGCCGCCCGGACGCCACGCTCGGCGTGTTACCGATCATGAGGTGGCCTTCGTACCCGTCCGGCGCCTCGTGCAGGCGGGCCGAGTAGTCCTGGTACGTCAGGCCGACGAACACGCCGGTACGGCTGCCGCGCAGCGACGCCGGATCGACCCCGGCCCGCTCGAACGCCTCCCACGCCGTCTCCAGCAGCAGCCGCTGCTGCGGGTCGGTGGCCATGGCCTCCCTCGGGCTGATGCCGAAGAAACCGGCGTCGAAGTGCGCGGGCCGCTCCAGGAAGCCGCCCTCGCGGGTGTACGACTTGCCGGTGCTGTCGGGGTCGGGGTCGTACAGGCCGTCGAGGTCCCAGCCCCGGTCGGTGGGGAACGGGGACACGGCGTCCACGCCGTCGGCGACGAGCCGCCACAGGTCCTCGGGGGAGGCGACACCGCCGGGGAAGCGGCAGCTCATGCCGACGATCGCGATGGGGTCGTCGTCGGCCGCGACGGCGGCGGACGTCACGACGGCGGCCCTCTCGCTGGACCCGGCCAGCTCGGCGCGCAGGAACCGGGCCAGCGCCACCGGGTTGGGGTAGTCGAAGACGAGGGTCGCGGGCAGGGTGAGGCCGGTCAGGTTGCCGAGCCGGTTGCGCAGCTCGACGCCGGTGATGGAGTCGAAACCGGCCTCCTTGAAGGCGGTGTCGGACCGTACCTCGTCGGCTGTGGCGTGCCTCAGGACGGCCGCGACCTGGTCGCGTACGGCGTCCAGGACGATCTCGTCCTGTTCCTTCTCCGTGAGTCCCGCCAGGCGGGCGGCGAGCGCCGAGACGGGCTCGGTCTGCCCGCCCGCGCCTGCCTCCAGCAGGGCGCGCACCTCGGGGACGTCCTCGATCAGCGGGCGGCGGCGGCTGGCGGTGAACGCCAGGAAGAACCGTTCCCAGTCGATGTCGGCGACGACGAGGGCCGTCTCGCCGCCGTCCAGCGCCTGCTGGAGCGCCTCGATCGCCTGGCCTGCCGGGATCGGCGGGACGCCGTGCCGGAGGCGGAGCTCCGCGATGGCCTCGTCGGCGTCGCGGCCCGCGCCGCTCCACGGCCCCCAGGCGACGGACGTGGCGGGCAGGCCGGCCGCCCTGCGCCGGTCGGCGAGGGCGTCGAGGTACGCGTTCCCGGCCGCCTGCCCGCCCTGGCCGGGGAGTCCGAGCACGCCGGACAGGGCGGAGAACACCACGAAGGCGGACAGGTCGAGGCCGCGGGTGAGCTCGTCCAGGGTGGCGGCGGCGGTGATCTTGGCCTGCGCGATGGCGGCGATCCGGCCCGGGTCCAGCTCGGCGACCGGGCCGTCGTCCAGGACGTTGGCGGCGTGGAACACCGCGCGGATGGGGGTGCCGTCGGCCGTCTGCCCGTCGATGAGGGCCGCCAGGGTGGCGCGGTCGGCGACGTCGCAGGCGGCGACCGTCACCTGGCTGCCCCGCTCGCGCAGCTCGGCTTCGAGCTCGGCGGCCCCTGGGGCGTCCGCGCCCCGGCGGCCGGCGAGCACGATGTGCTCCGCGCCCAGGTCGGCGAGCCACCGGGCGACATGCGCGCCCAGCCCGCCGGTGCCGCCGGTGACGAGCACGGTCCCGTCCGGACGCCACCCGCCGGTGTCCGTCCGGGTGGGGGTGGCGTGGCCTGGAGCCGCCCTCACCAGGCGCCGGATGAACGCGCCGGACGGGCGGATGGCGATCTGGTCCTCACCGCCGGTGCCCGCGACGGCGGCGCAGAGGCGGTCGAGCGCGGCGTCGTCCAGCTCGGCCGGAAGGTCGGCGAGGCCGCCCCAGCTGCCCGGATGCTCGACGGCCGCGACCCGCGCCAGCCCCCACACCGGTGCCTGGGCAGGCCGGACGTTCTCCACCGCGTCGGTGCCGGGCAGGCGCACGGCGCCACGGGTGAGGGACCACACGGGGATGTCCAGCCCGGCCAGGCCGTGGACCAGCGCGAGCGTGCCGGTCAGTCCCCGGGTGAGCGACTCGTGGACGGGATGCGGGCGCTCGTCCAGCGGCAGCAGCGAGACGACCCCGGCCAGGTCGTGACCGGCGACCAGCTCGCGCACGCCCTCGGCGGTGGGCTCGGCGAGTGCGGCGGTGATGACGACCGCCCCGTGCCGGGCCAGGGCGTCCGCGACGGCCCTCGCGTCCCGGCCGACGTCCCCGAACGCCGCCGCACCGCCTCCGGGCACGCGGCCACCAGCCCCCGGTACGCCGCTTCCGGGGGTAAGGACCAGCCAGGTCCCGGTGAGGGTGGCCGGGCCGGTGTCCGGGGTGGGGCGCCATGACACCCGGTAGCGGCGGCCGTTGGCGGCCTTCCCGCCGGTCCGGCGGCGGCGCCACGACGACAGGGCGGGCACCACGGCGTCGAGCGAGGCGCCGTCCACCTCCAGCGTCCCGGCCAGGGCTTCGATGTCCTCACGCTCGACGGCGTCCCAGAAGAGCACGTCGTCGGGGTGCCCGGCGGCGGCCCGCGCGTCGAGCCAGTAGCGGGTGCGCTGGAACGGGTAGGTGGGCAGCTCGACCCTGCCGGGGCCGCTGACGATCTCCTCCCAGTTCACCGGGCCGGACCCGTCGAGCACCGCGCGCCAGTCCACCCGCCCGCCGCGTACGTGCAGGTCCGCCATGGAGGCGAGGAACCGTTCCCAGCCGGGCTGGTCGCGGCGCAGCGAGCCGGTGACGACGGCCGGCGCGTCGGCGGGGACGTCGTCGAGGATCTCCTGCAGCCCCGCGACCAGCACGGGGTGCGGGCTGGACTCGACGAAGACGCCGTAGCCGTCGCGCCGCAGGGCGCGGACGGCGCCGTCGAGGTCGACGGTGTGGCGCAGGTTGCGGTACCAGTAGGCGGCGTCCAGCGTGGTGGTGTCCAGCCGCTCTCCGGTGACGGTCGAGTAGAACGCGACGGCGGACGCGGACGGCGTGATGCCGTCCAGGGTCCGCAGCAGGTCCTCCTCGATGGTCTCGACGTGCGCGGAGTGGGAGGCGTAGTCGACGGGGATGCGGCGGGCCCGTACACCGGCAGACTCGCAGTGGGCGGCGAGCTCGTCCAGCGCCCCGGGGTCGCCGGCGACGACGGTGGCGCGCGGCCCGTTGACGGCGGCGACCTCCACCCGGCCGTCCCACCGCTCCAGCAGGATGCGGGCCTCGGCGGCGGGCAGGGCGAGCGACATCATGCCGCCGGTGCCGGCCAGCGCGACGAGGGCCTTGCTGCGCAGGGCGACGATCTTCGCGGCGTCGTCGAGAGTCAGCGCGCCCGCCACGTGGGCGGCCGCGATCTCGCCTTGCGAGTGGCCGACCACGGCGTCAGGGGTGACGCCGTACGACTGCCACAGGCGGGCGAGCGCCACCATGACCGCGAACAGCACGGGCTGGACCACGTCCACCCGCTCCAGCGAGGGCTCGCCGGGCGCGCCCCGGAGCACGCCGGTCAGCGACCAGCCGACGTACGGGCGCAGCGCCGCCTCGCAGGACCGGATGCTCGCCGCGAACGTCTCGGAGGAGTCCAGCAGGTCGACGGCCATCCCGGCCCACTGCGAGCCCTGGCCGGGGAAGACGAACGCCACCTGGCCCGTGTCGCCCGCGAGTCCGTGGACGACGGTGGCGCCGTCCGCGCTGCTCTCGCCCGCCGCGACGGCCCGGAGCCCGGCCAGGAGGCCCTCCCTGTCGGCGGCCAGGACGACGGCCCGGTGGTCGAGGGTGGCGCGGGTGGCCACCAGCGCGGCGCCGATGTCGGCGGGGGCCGGTTCGGGGCCGGCGTGTACGGCGTCCAGCAGCTGGGCCGCCTGGTCCCGCAGCGCCCGCTCGCTCCGCGCGGACAGCACCCAGGGCAGCACCCCGACCTCGTGCGCCGCGGCCGAAGCCGACTCGACGGCCGGGCCGGCGGTGCTGGCAGGGCCTGCGACGGTGACTGGGTCGGCGACGGTGACTGGACCGGCGGTGGTGGCGGCGGGCTGGGGCGCCGAGGGGTCGGTGGCGGGCTCGGTCGCGGGAGGGGCCTGTTCGAGGATGACGTGGGCGTTGGTGCCGCTGATGCCGAAGGCCGACACGGCGGCCCGGCGGGGACGCCCGGTCTCCGGCCACGGCTGGTTGTCGGTGAGCAGTTCGACCGCGCCCGACGCCCAGTCCACGTGCGGCGACGGCTCGTCGACGTGCAGGGTGCGAGGCAGCACCCCGTTCCGCATGGCCAGCACCATCTTGATGACCCCGGCCACCCCGGCCGCCGCCTGGGTGTGGCCGATGTTGGACTTGACCGAGCCGAGGAGGACCGGCGTCTCCCGCCCCTGCCCGTACGTGGCCAGCAGCGCCCGCGCCTCGATCGGGTCGCCGAGCGTGGTGCCGGTGCCGTGGGCTTCGACCGCGTCCACGTCGGCGGTGGTGAGGCAGGCGTCGGCGAGCGCCTGCTCGATGGCCCGCTCCTGGGCGGGCCCGCTGGGCGCGGTGAGCCCGTTGGAGGCGCCGTCCTGGTTGATGGCGGAGCCGCGGACGACCGCGAGCACGTGGTGGCCGTTCCTGCGCGCGTCGGAGAGCCGCTCCAGGAGGATCAGCCCGAGCCCGTCGGAGAACCCGGTGCCGTCGGCCGCCGCGGCGAACGCCTTGCAGCGCCCGTCGAGGGCGAGGCCGCGCTGCCTGCTCATCTCCAGGAAGATGCCGGGCGTGGACATGACGGTGACGCCGCCGACGAGCGCCGTCGAGCATTCGCCCTTGCGCAGCGCCTGGACGGCGAGGTGGAGGGCGACGAGGGAGGAGGAGCAGGCGGTGTCGATGGTGACGGCGGGCCCCTCCAGCCCGAAGGTGTAGGCGACGCGGCCGGAGGCGACGCTGGTCGTCCCGCCGGTCAGGAGGTAGCCCTCCAGGTCCTCGCCGGGGTCGCTGGGCCGCGGCCCGTACCCCTGGAAGATCACTCCGAGGAAGACGCCGGTCTGGCCGCCCCGCACGGTGGTGGGGTCGATGCCCGCCCGCTCGAACAGCTCCCACGACGATTCCAGCAGCAGGCGCTGCTGCGGGTCCATGGCGAGGGCCTCGCGCGGGCTGATGCCGAAGAAGCCCGCGTCGAAGTCCCCGGCGTCGTGGAGGAAGCCGCCGCGCCGGGTGCACGTCTTCCCGGCCTGTCCCGGTTCGGGGTGGTAGATGTCCTCGACGTCCCAGCCGCGGTCGCCGGGGAAGTCGGTGAGGGCGTCCTCCCCTGTGACGAGCAGGCGCCAGAGGTCTTCGGGGGTGTCGGCGCCGCCGGGGAAGCGGCAGCTCATCCCGACGATCGCGATGGGCTCGTGCTCGCGCTCCTCCGCCTCGCGAAGGAGGCGGCGCGTCTGCCGCAGATCGGCCGTGGCCCGCTTGAGATAGTCGCGCAATACCTGCTCGTTCGACATGTACGTGCTCCTGATGCGTTACTTGCCGATGCCTAGTTCGTTGTCGAGGACGTCGAACAGGTCGTCGTCCGTGGCGAAGTCGAGGTCGTCCTGCTCCGCGGGCTGTTCCGTGCCGGCGCGGGCGCCGTTCCATTTCCAGAGCAGCGCCTGGATGCGGGCGGCGATCCTGCCGTGTTCCTCGCCTTCGGCGTCGATGCCGAGCAGCGCCGACTCGAGCTTGTCGAGCTCGGCGAGCACGGCTCCGGCGGCGGTCTCCGCGTCGGGCAGGATCCTGGTACGCAGGTGCGCCGCGACGGCGTCCAGCGTGGGGTGGTCGAAGACGAGCGTGGCGGCGAGCCGCAGCCCGGTGGCGGCGTTGAGCCTGTTGCGCAGCTCCAGCGCGGTGAGCGAGTCGAAGCCGAGCTCCTTGAACGTCTTGCCGGGGTTGACGGCCGTGCCGGCGGCGTGGCCGAGCACCGTGGCGACGTTGTCGCGGACGATGTCGAGCAGCAGCCGGTCGCGCTCGTTCGGGTGCAGTCCGGCGAGCCGCTGTTCCAGCGACGCGGCGGACACGGCGGCGGCCTGGGCGGCGCGCCGGACGACGGGCCTGCCGAGCCCGCTGAGCAGGGCGGGCGCCCTGCCGCGCAGGGTGGCGAGGTCGAGCCGGGCGGGCAGGAGGGCCGCTTCGGGGGCGGCGACGCCCGCGTCGAACAGGGCCAGGCCCTGGTCCGTGGTGATCGGCAGGAAGCCGCCGCGGCTCATCCTGCGCAGGTCGGTCTCGGACATGTGGCCGGTCATGGCGCTGGCCTGGGCCCACAGTCCCCAGGCGAGGGAGGTGGCGGGCAGCCCGGTCCCGGCCCGGTGGACGGCCAGGGCATCCAGGAAGGCGTTGGCCGCCGCGTAGTTGCCCTGGCCCGCGTTGCCCAGAATGCCCGCCGCCGAGGAGAACAGCGCGAACACGGCCAGATCGTCGTGACGGGTGAGCCGGTGCAGGTTCCAGGCGGCATCCACCTTCGGCCGCAAAACCCGCTCCACCTGCCGCGCGGTGAGGTTCTCCACCGTGGCGTCGTCCAGGACTCCCGCCGCGTGCACCACACCCGTCAACGGACGCTCCGAGCGGATCTCGGCCAGAAGACCGGTCATGGCCTCCCGATCGGCCGCGTCGCAGGCCACCACCCGCGCCCGCGCACCCGCCGCCTCCAGCTCCGCCACCAACTCCGCCCCACCGCCACTACGGCCGGTCAGAACCAGATGCCGCACCCCGCGCTCGATCACCAGGTGACGAGCCAGCGCCGCACCCAACACCCCAGTGCCCCCGGTGATCAGGACCGCGCCCTCCGGATCCAGCGCGGCCGGCACGGTCAGCACCACCTTGCCGACATTGCGGGCCTGGCTCAGGAAGCGGAACGCCTCCGGAGCCCGGCGGATGTCCCACGCCGTCACCTTCAACGGCTCCAGCTCCCCGCTCTCGAACAGCTCGCCCAGCTCCGACAGCATCCGCTGCACGTGCTCCGGACCCGGGTCCATCACGTCGAACGCCTGGTAGTGGTGGTCGGGGAAACCGGCGGCGTCCCGGATGTCGGTCTTGCCCATCTCGATGAACCGGCCGCCAGGGGCCAGCAGCCGCGCCGAGGCGTCCACGAACTCCCCCGCCAGCGAGTTCAGCACCACATCGACACCCCGCCCGCCCGTCACCGCGCGGAAACGCTCCTCGAAGTCGAGGTTGCGGGAGGACGCGATGTGGTCGTCGTCCAGGCCACGGGCGCGCAGCGCGGCCCACTTGCCCGCGCTCGCCGTGCCGTACACCTCCACGCCCCAGTGCCGGGCCAGCTGCAGCGCCGCCAGACCGACACCGCCGGCGGCGGCGTGCAGCAGCAGCGACTCGCCCCGCCGGATCCCGGCGAGGTCCCGCAGGCCGTAGTAGGCGGTCAGGTAGACGACGGGCGCGGCGGCGGCCTCGGCGAACGTCCAGCCCGTGGGCATCCGGGTGAGCAGCCGGTGGTCCGCCACCGACACGGGGCCGATCTTGCCGATCAGGCCCATGACCCGGTCGCCTGGCGCGAACCCGGTCACGCCGTCGCCCACCTCCAGCACCACCCCCGCGCCCTCGGACGCCGCGGGCCGGCCGTCGTCGGGCACCATGCCGAGCGTGATGAGGATGTCGCGGAAGTTGAGCGCCGCCGCCCGTACGGCGAGCCGTACCTGGCCGGGCCTGAGCGGTTGGGACGCCTCTGGGGACGGGACGAGCGCGAGGTTCTCCAGGCTGCCCTTGGCGGTGACGTCGAGCTGCCAGGCGTCGCCCACGCCGGGCGGCTCGGCCAGCGCGGCGTCCGGCCGCGGCTTGGCGAGGCGGGGGGCGTACAGGTCGCCCTCCCGGATGGCGAGCTGCGGCTCGGCGGTGGCGATCGCGGCTTCGACCGCGCCCAGCGAGACGTCCTGCCCGTCCAGGTCGAGCAGCGCGAACCGGTCGGGGTGCTCGGTCTGCGCCGACCGCAGCAGCCCCCAGACGGCCGCCTGGTCGAGCCCGGCGCAGGTCTCCCCGGCGCGGGCGGCGACGGCCTCGCGGGTGAGGACGACGAGCCTCGCCCCGGCGAGGGCGTCGTCGTCCAGCCACTCCTGGAGCAGCGCGAGCGTGCGCTCGGTGTGCTCCCGCGCGGTGGCCGTGCCGGGGGCGCCGGCGAGGACCACGCCCGGCACGCCGGCCGCCTTGAGCGCGGCGAGGTCGGCGTACGCGTCGATGTTCAGCACCTCGGCGAGCCCCAGCGAGTCGGGACCGACCAGGGCCAGACCGCCCGCGAACCGCTCGGGTGCGGGCACCGCCGTCCACTCGATGTGGAACAGGTCCTCGGCGGCGGCGAGCCCGGCCGTGGCGACCGGCCGGACGACCAGCGACTCGACGGTGAGGAGCGGTGCGCCGGTCTGGTCGGCGAGGCTCAGCGACACCTCGTCCGGCCCGGTCACGGCGATCCGGGCGCGGGCCGCCGTGGCGCCGGTGGCGTGCAGGGACACCCCGGACCAGGCGAACGGCAGCCGCACGCCGGAGCCGTCGCCCTCCAGGGGCAGCAGGTGGAGCACGGCGTCGAGCAGCGCCGGGTGGATGCCGAACCCGGCAGGGTCGCCGGGCGGCGCCACCTCGGCGAACAGTTCGCCGTCCCGCCGCCAGGCGGCACGCAGCCCCTGGAAGGCGGGCCCGTAGTCGAGCCCGGTTCCGGCCAGCCGCTCGTAGGCGTCCTCGACGGGGACCGGCACCGCCCCTTCCGGCGGCCAGGCCCGTACGTGCTCGGGCTCGGCCTGCCCTGCGGCGGACAGGGTGCCCTTGGCATGGCAGGTCCAGTCCTGGTCGAGCGCGTCGTTCGGCCGGGAGTAGACGGCGAGCGCGCGGTGTCCCGCCTCGTCCTCGGCGCCGAGCGTGACCTGGAGCCGCACGGCGCTGCCGGCGGGCAGGACGAGCGGGGCCTGCAGGGTGAGTTCGTCGATCCTGCCGCAGCCGGCGTGGTCGCCCGCGTGGATGGCGAGGTCCACGAACGCCGTGCCGGGCAGCAGCACGGTCCCGCCGACGGCGTGGTCGGCCAGCCACGGGTGGGTGCGGGTGGAGATGCTCCCCGTGAACAGCAGCCCTTGGCCGTCGGCCAGCGGGACGGCGGCGCCGAGCAACGGATGCGCGGCCGCCTCCAACCCCAAACCGGTGGCGTCGCCCGTGCTCGCCGGAGCCTCCAGCCAGTACCGCTCGTGCTGGAAGGGATACGTCGGCAGCTCCGCCACGACGGCCGACCCGCTCGCGGGCAGCACGGGGGTCCAGTCCACGTCCACGCCCTGGACGAAGGCCTGGGCGGCGGAGAGCAGGACCCTCGTCATGTCGCCTTCTTCGCGGCGGAGGGTTCCGGTGACGGTGGCTTCGTCCTCCAGGGTCTCCAGTATTTGCTGGATGCCCATGGTCAGGACCGGATGCGGGCTGACCTCCACGAAAGCCCGATGACCATCGGCCACCAACCCCCGCACCGCCTGCTCGAACTCCACCGCCTGCCGCAGATTCCGATACCAATACCCCGCATCCAACCCAGCGGTATCCAGCACCGCGCCAGTCACCGTCGAGTAGAACGGCACCGAACCCGTTTGCGGGGACAGCCCCTCCAACAAGCCGGCCAGATCTTCTTCGATGGCGGCCACATGCGCCGAATGCGACGCGTAATCCACCTCCACCCGACGGGCTCGTACCCCATCGACCTCACACTCCAGCAACACCTCCTCCACCGCATCCACATCCCCGGCCACCACCGTGGCCGACGGGCCGTTCACCACCGCGACCGACACCCGATCCCCCCACCGCGCCCGCACCTGATCAGCAGAGAGAGCGACCGACGCCATCGCCCCGCGACCGGCGATCGCCCGCAACGCCCGACTCCGCAACGCCACCACCTTGGCGGCGTCCTCCAACGACAAACCACCCGCGACATAGGCAGCCGCGATCTCCCCCTGCGAATGCCCCACCACCGCATCCGGGGCGACACCCAGCCACCGCCACACCCTGGCCAGCGACACCATCACCGCAAACAGGACCGGCTGCACCACATCCACCCGCTCCAACGCGGCCGGATCACCGATCACCTTCCGCAACTCCCACCCGACATGCGGAGCCAACGCCTCCTGACACGCCCGCATCTCCTCCGCGAACACCGGGCAGCCATCCCACAACTCCCTCGCCATCCCCACCCACTGCGACCCCTGACCCGGGAACACGAACACCCGCTTACCACCGACATTCGCCACCCCCCGCACCACCTGCGGCGCACTACCATCCGAAGCCAACGCCGCCAGACCAGCCCGCAACTGCGCACCATCGGCACCCACCACCACCGCCCGATGCTCGAACCGCGCACGAGCCGCCAGCGCGGATCCCACCACGCCCGGGTCGCCGTCCACCTCCGACAGGTGCTCGGCCGACGCGCGCAGGGCGGTCTCGGACTTGGCCGAGAGGATCCACGGCACCACACCCTCGCCAGGTGTCGCTGCCGGAAGCGGGCCCTGTTCGAGGATGACGTGCGCGTTCGTGCCGCTGATCCCGAAGGACGACACCGCCGCTCGTCTAGGCCGGTCCGTCTCGGGCCATTCGCGAGCTTCGGTCAGCAGCTCGACGGCGCCCGAGGCCCAGTCCACGTGCGGGGACGGCTCGTCGGCGTGCAGGGTCTTGGGCAGGACGCCGTGGCGCATCGCCATGACCATCTTGATGATCCCGGCCACGCCGGCGGCGGCCTGGGTGTGGCCGATGTTGGACTTGACCGACCCCAGCCACAGCGGCTCGACGCGGTCCTGGCCGTAGGTGGCGAGGAGCGCCTGGGCCTCGATCGGGTCGCCCAGCGCCGTACCGGTGCCGTGCGCCTCGACGGCGTCCACCTCTGACGTGGACAGGCCGGCGCTGTTCAGGGCCTGCCGGATCACGCGCTGCTGGGAGGGCCCGTTGGGCGCGGTCAGCCCGTTGGAGGCGCCGTCCTGGTTGACCGCCGACCCCCGCACGACGGCGAGGATCTGGTGGCCGTTGCGCTCGGCGTCGGACAGGCGTTCCACCAGCAGCATCCCGACGCCCTCGCCCCAGGCCACGCCGTCGGCGGCGGCGGAGAACGCCTTGGAGCGGCCGTCGGGGGCGAGCCCCCGCTGCCGGCTGAAGCCGACGAAGGTGTTCGGGGAGGCCATGACCGTCACCCCGCCGGCCAGCGCCAGCGAGCACTCGCCGTTCCGCAGCGCCTGCGCGGCCAGGTGCAACGCCACCAGCGACGACGAACACGCCGTGTCCACCGTCACCGCCGGACCCTCCAGGCCGTACACGTACGACAGCCGGCCGGACGCGACGCTGCCCGTGGTTCCGGTGAGCAGGTGCCCTTCCATGCCTTCCGGCGGCTGAGCGCCGTAGTCGTGGTACATGACCCCGGTGAACACCCCGGTCCTGCTGCCGCGCAGCGACGCCGGGTCGATGCCGGCGCGCTCGATCGCCTCCCACGCCGTCTCCAGCAGCAACCGCTGCTGCGGATCCGTCGCCACCGCTTCGCGCGGGCTCATCCCGAAGAACTCCGCGTCGAAGCCGGCCGCGTCGTACAAGAACCCGCCCTCGCGCACGTACGACCTGCCCGGCCGGTCCGGGTCCGGGTCGTACAGGCCGTCGAGATCCCAGCCCCGGTCGGTGGGGAAGTCGCCGATCGCGTCCGTGGCATCGGCGACCAGCCGCCACAGGTCCTCCGGCGAGCCGACCCCGCCGGGGAACCGGCAGCCGATGCCGACGATCGCGACCGGCTCGTCCACGGCGGCGGCCGGGCGGGCCTCAGCGACAGCGGCCGTTCCGAGGAGCTCGTGCTGGAGGTGCCCGGCGACGGCGGCCGGGTTCGGGAAGTCGAACACCAGGGTCGCGGGCAGCCGCATCCCGGTGGCGGTGCTGAGGCGGTTGCGCAGCTCGACGGCGGTGAGGGAGTCGAAGCCGAGGTCCTTGAACGCCCGTTCCGCCTTGACCGACTCCGTTCCCGCGTGACCGAGGACCTGCGCCACCTGGCTCCTGACCAGGTCCAGCAGGGCCTGCTCTCGCTCCTGCGGGTCGAGCCGGGCCAGCCGCTCTCCGAGCGGTGCCGAGGCGTCCGTCCTGGCGGGCCGTGCCGCCGGGCGTACCAGCCGCCGCAGCACGTCGGGCAGGTCCGCCCTGGCCCGCAGCGCGGCGGTGTCCAGCTGTGCGGGTACGAGCACCGCCCGCCCGTCGGCCAGCGCGGCGTCGAACAGGGCCAGCCCGTCGGCCTGGGTCATGGGGACGATGCCGGTACGGGCGAGCCGCGCGCGGTCGGCGTCTCCCAGGTCGGCTCCCATGCCGTCGGCCCACAGTCCCCAGGCGAGCGACGTCGCCGGCAGACCCAGGCTCCGGCGGTGCTCGGCCAGAGCATCCAGGAAGGCGTTGGCGGCACCGTAGCTGGCCTGCCCGGCACTGCCCACGACGCCGGCGATCGAGGAGAACAGCACGAACGCGGACAGATCCAGGTCGGTGGTCAGCTCGTGCAGGTTCCACGCCGCCTGGGCCTTGGCCACCCACACCCGCTCCACCCGTTCCCGGGTGAGGTTCTCGACCGCGGCGTCATCCAGGACACCGGCCGCATGCACCACACCCACCAGCGGGTGCTCGGTGGGGATCGTGTTGACCACGCGGGCGAGCGCATCACGGTCGGAGGCATCGCAGGCGGCGAACTCCACCCGCGCCCCGGCCGCCTCCAGCCGCTCCCGCAACTCGGGGGTGCCCTCGCCCCGGCGGCTGACCAGCACCAACCGGCCTACTCCGTAGGAGGCCACCAGGTGCTCGGCCACCACACCGCCAAGCCCACCCGTGCCGCCGGTCACCAGGACCGTGCCCTCAGGATCGAACACCGGCCCGCCCTCAGCCTGAACGGATGCCCGGCCCAGCCTCGGCACCAGCACCGCGCCATCACGAACCACCAGCTGGCCTTCACCCGTGGCCAGCGCCGCCGCCAGCCCGGCGACATCACCGTCCCAGTCGACCAGCACGACCCGGCCTGGGTGCTCCAGCTGAACCGCCCGCACCAACCCCCACACCGACGCCCCCGCCAACCCTCCAACGGTCAGCACCACCAGCCGCGAGTCCCGCTCCTCGGCCAGGAACGCCTGAATTCTCGACAGGACCTCCGTCACCGCATCCAACGGATCCCCGTCGGGGGCGGACACGAACACCACATCCGGGGCATCGGAAGGCCCTGCGCCCAGCGCCTCAGCCAGGACCGGATCGTCCATGACCGCCCACGCACCACGCTCCACCCGCTCAGGCACCGCCACAGGAACCCAGTCGAGTGCGAGCAGGTTGCGGGTCGCGGTGGACAGGTGGGTGGTCCGCAGGACGAGTCCGTCGATCCGGGCCACCGGCGTACCGGAAATTTCGGTCAGCAGCAGCGTGGCCTCGTCGTCGGCGGTTCGCGACAGCCGGACCCGGATCTCGTGGGCGGCGGTGCCGTACAGGGAGACGCCCGACCACGAGAACGGCAGCCTGGTCACGGTGGTGTCCGCGTCGGCGTGGAGCGCGTGCAGCGCGCCGTCCAGGAGGGACGGTGCGATGGTGAAGCCGGAAGGGATGGGCTGCTCCGGCTCGGGGAGCGTGACCTTGGCGAACAGGTCGTCGCCGACTCGCCAGAGCTCGGTCAGCGTCCGGAGGGACGGGCCGTAGTCGAAGCCCCGGTCCGCCAGCCGGTCGTACAGGTCGTCGATCGGCACCGGCACGGCACCGGCGGGCGGCCAGGCGGCCGGCTCCTGCGGAGGCTCCGGCCCGTCCGCGACCAGCGTGCCCGTCGCGTGACGGGTCCACTCGTCGTCCGCCGTCCTGGAGTGGAAGGTGATCGTACGCGCGCCGGAAGTGTCGGGCTCACCGACGACGATTTGGAGGTCGCACTCACCCGTTGAGGGGATGGTCAGCGGCGCCTCGATGACCAGCTCGCCGATCGCCCCGCT
Source organism: Nonomuraea phyllanthi (assembly GCF_006334985.2). Taxonomy (GTDB): domain Bacteria; phylum Actinomycetota; class Actinomycetes; order Streptosporangiales; family Streptosporangiaceae; genus Nonomuraea; species Nonomuraea phyllanthi. Next base: position 610,294 of record NZ_VDLX02000003.1, on the reverse strand, counting down.
GCCGACCTTCCGCCCGGCCTGGCATGCGAGGTCGAGTAGTGCGGTGCCGGGGAGGAGCGTGGTGCCGGAGATGACGTGGTCGGTGAGCCAGGGGTGGGTACGGGTGGACAGGCGGCCGGTGAAGATCACCGTGTCGGTGTCGGCCAGCTCGGTCATGGTGGTCAGGATGGAGGTGTCACTGCGGGCGTCGATCCAGTAGCGCTGCCGCTGGAACGCATACGTCGGCACCTCAACACTCGCGGTCGCACCCTCAGGGAAGAACGGCCGCCAATCGACGTGACCGCCTGCGGTCCACAGCCGCCCCAACCCGCTGATCAGGGCCGCTACCTCGTCCTGGCCCTTGCGAGAGAGGGCTGCCAGGGGGGTGGGGTCGGTCAGGCAGGCGTCGGCCAGCGCGGTCAGCACCCCATCCGGGCCTACTTCCACCCAGGCGTCCGCTTGTGCTGTGGTCAGGGCGTCGGCGAAGCGGACCGGGCGGCGCACGTGCTCCACCCAGTACTGCGCACTGGACCACTCCCCCGGCTCGACGGGGCGTCCGGTGACCGTGGAGACCAGCATGAAATCGTCGGCCGGCTCACGGAAGGACAGGCCCTCCACGACCTGGGCGAAGTCGGCCAGCATCGGCTCCATCAACGGCGAATGGAAGGCATGGCTGACTCGCAGCCGCCGGGTCCGCCTGCCCAACCCCTGGAAGTGCCGGGCGACCTGCTCCACGGCATCCTGCTCGCCGGAGATGACCACCGCGCGCGGCCCATTAACCGCCGCGACGCCCACTAACCCTTCCAGCAAGGGCTCCACCTCGGCTTCGGCGGCTTCGACGGCCACCATCGCGCCACCGGGCGGGAGTTGCTGCATCAACCGGCCGCGCGCGGTCACCAGTGCCAGCGCATCCTCCACGTCGAGGACTCCGGCGATGTGAGCGGCGGCGATCTCGCCGATCGAATGCCCCACCAGAACCTTCGGTGCGATCCCGAACGATTCGAGCAGCCGATACATGGCCACCTCGAAAGCGAACAAGGCCGGCTGCGCCCACTCGGTGTCATTCAGATCCGCCGTGGTGTCGTCGCCGAACATCACCGCCCGCAACGACTCTCCACACACCTCATCCAGCGCACGCGCGAACACGGGGAACCGGGCTGCAAGCTGGCGGCCCATCCCCAGCCGTTGCGCCCCTTGACCGGTGAACAACACCCCCACCGACCCAACCGGCACCGCCACACCGGGCTGCAGATTCTCCAGCTCGCCACCCACCACGACCGCCCGATGCTCAAACACCGAACGCCTGGCCAGCGCCAGCCCCACCGCGCCCGGGTCAGCCTCCACCGCCGCCAGTTGCCCGGCCGAAGCACGCAGCGCGGCCTCCGACTTCGCCGACAGCACCCACGGCACCACACCCTCAACCGACGTCTCGACTTGCACCGGACCCTGTTCGAGGATCACGTGCGCGTTCGTGCCGCTGATCCCGAAGGACGACACCGCGGCTCGTCGAGGCCGGTCCGTCTCGGGCCATTCGCGAGCGTCCGTGAGCAGTTCCACGGCACCCGAGGCCCAGTCCACGTGCGGCGACGGCTCATCGGCATGCAGCGTCTTGGGCAGCACCCCGTGCCGCATCGCCATGACCATCTTGATGATCCCGGCCACGCCAGCAGCCGCTTGCGTGTGGCCGATGTTCGACTTGACCGACCCCAGCCACAGCGGCTCGTCGCGGTCCTGGCCGTAGGTAGCGAGGAGCGCCTGAGCCTCGATCGGGTCGCCCAACGCGGTGCCGGTGCCGTGCGCCTCGACCACGTCCACCTCTGACGTGGACAGCCCAGCACTGCTCAAAGCCTGCCGGATCACCCGCTGCTGCGAAGGCCCGTTGGGAGCCGTCAGCCCGTTGGAGGCGCCATCCTGATTGACCGCCGACCCTCGAACGACGGCGAGAACCGGATGACCGTTGCGCTCAGCATCAGACAGCCGCTCCACCAGCAGCAACCCGACACCCTCAGCCCACCCCGTCCCATCGGCAGCCGCCGAAAAGGCCTTGCACCGACCATCGGGGGAAAGTCCCCGCTGCCGGCTGAAGCCGATGAACGTTTCCGGGCTGGCCATGACCGTCACCCCGCCGGCCAGCGCCAGCGAGCACTCGCCGTTCCGCAGCGCCTGAACGGCGAGGTGCAGCGCCACCAGCGACGACGAACACGCCGTGTCCACCGTCACCGCCGGCCCCTCCAGCCCGAACACATACGACAGACGCCCCGACGCCACACTCGCCGACGTCCCCGTCAGCAGGTGGCCCTCCATGCCCTCCGGAGGCTGAGCGCCGTAGTCGTGGTACATGACCCCGGTGAACACCCCGGTCCTGCTGCCGCGCAGCGACACGGGATCGATCCCGGCGCGCTCGATCGCCTCCCACGCCGTCTCCAGCAGCAACCGCTGCTGCGGATCCGTCGCAAGCGCCTCACGCGGGCTCATGCCGAAGAACCCCGCGTCGAAGTCCGCCGCGTCATACAGGAACCCGCCGTCCCGCACGTACGAGGTGCCGTTGTGGTCGGGGTCCGGGTGGTAGAGGGCGTCCAGGTCCCAGCCACGGTCGGCGGGGAACGGCCCGACCGCGTCCACTCCACCGGCCACCAGCCGCCACAACTCCTCCGGCGACGACACCCCACCTGGGAACCGGCAGCCGATGCCCACGATCGCCACCGGCTCGTCGGACGCGCCGACCACACCGGTCGGGGAGGGTGCGGCGGGGGTGCCGAGGAGTTCGCCGCCGAGGTAGGCAGCCACGGCGGCCGGGCTCGGGTAGTCGAAGACGACGGTCGTCGGGAGGCGCAGGCCGGTCGCGTTGTTGAGGCGGTTGCGCAGCTCGACGGCGGTGAGCGAGTCGAAGCCCAGCTCCTTGAACGCCCGCCCCGGCTCGACCGTCTCCTCGCCGGAGTAGCCGAGGACCTGGGCGACCTGCCCGCAGACGAGGTCGATCAGCGTGCGTTCCCGCTCCTGCGGGGTCATCGCCGCCAGCCTGCCGCCGAGCGTGCCGGCCGCGACGGAGGTGTCGGCGGCGCGGCGCATCGGCGTCCGGACCAGCCTGCGGTAGAGGGCGGGCAGGTCTGCGCGGCCGTGCAGGGCGGACAGGTTGATCCTGGCGGGCACGAGCGCCGCCTCGGGCCGTCCGAGGGCCCGGTCGAACAGCGCGGTTCCCTCGGTTTCGGTCATCGCGACCACGCCGGACCTGGCCAGCCGTGCCCGGTCGGCGTCCTTGACGGCGGTCCCCATGCCGTCGGCCCACAGGCCCCAGGCCAGCGATGTGGCCGGCAGGCCCGAGGCGTGCCGGTGGGCGGCGAGGGCGTCCAGGAAGGCGTTGGCGGCGGCGTAGTTGGCCTGGCCGGCGCCGCCCACCGTGCCCGCCATCGAGGAGAACAGCACGAACGCGGACAGATCCAGGTCGGCGGTCAGCTCGTGCAGGTGCCAGGCGGCATCCGCCTTCGGCCTGAGCACGGCGTCCAGCCGCTCGTCGTTCAGCGATGTAATTACGCCGTCGTCGAGCACTCCGGCGGCATGGATCACCGCGGTCAGCGGGTGCTCGGCGGGGACGGCGGCGATGGCCGCGGCCAGGGCGTCGCGGTCGGCGACGTCGCTGGCGACGACCTTCACGTGCACGTTCATGAGGTGCAGCTCGGCCTTGAGCCTGGCGATGCTGGGCGCGTGCCGGCCCCTGCGGCTGATGAGCAGCAGGTGCTTGACGCCGTGCTCGGCCGCCAGGTGCCTGGCCATGAGCACGCCGAGCGAGCCACTCCCTCCAGTGATCAGTACGGTGCCCTCGGGGTGGAAGGTGACGGGCTCGCCGTCCTCGCCCGGGGCGCGTACCAGCCGGGAGGCGTGAACGGTGCCGCCCCGGATCGCGAGCTCGGGCTCGCCCGTGGCCAGCGCGACGGGCAGGGCGCGGGCGGACGCGGGGTCGTCGTCCAGGTCGACCAGGACGAACCTGTCCGCGTGCTCGGCCCGCGCGGCCCGTACGAGACCCCAGGCGGCGGCCCCAGCCGGGTCGGCCTCAGCGCCGGGTCCCATAGCGCTGCTGGTGAGGACCACCAGGCGGGTGGCGGCGAGCCGGTCGTCGGCCAGGTAGTCCTGGATCGTGCGGAGCAGCCGCCGGGTGCGGCCATGGACCTGCTCCGGCACGTCCCCCTGTTCGGGCAGGCACGGCAGCAGGACCGTGTCGGGTCCTGCCTCGGCCACCGCCGCCAGTTCCGGGTACGCGGTGACGCCCGGCACGCGGTCCGCCCCGAGCACCGCCCAGGTGTCCGTGGTCAGTGGCGCCGGCGTGGGGACGGCCGTCCATTCGACGCGGAAGAGCGCTTCCCCTGCCGTGCCCGTGAGGGTGAGCTGCCCGGCGGGGATGTGCCGCAGCACTAGCGAGTCCACCGTGATCACCGGCTGGCCGAGGGGGTCGGCCGCCGTCAGCGCCACCTCGTCGGGGCCTCGGAGCGACAGGCGCACCCGGAGCGTGGAGGCGTCGGAGGCGTGCAGCGTCACCCCGGACCAGGTGAACGGCAGCCGGACGGCGTCCTCCTGGTCCTCCAGGGCCAGGCAGTGGAGGGCGGCGTCGAGCAGGGCGGGGTGGATGCCGTAGGAGCCGGTGTCGGTGCCGGCCGGGAGGCCGACCTCGGCGTACAGGTCGTCACCGAGTCGCCAGGAGGCCTCGACACCCTGGAACAGCGGGCCGTACTGGTAGCCGCGCTCGGCCAGCCCCTCGTACAGGTCGGTCACCGGGAGCCGGGTGGCACCGGGTGGCGGCCACTCGCCGGACAGTCCCTCGGCGGGGATCTCGTCCGCGGTCAGGGCGCCGGTGGCGTTGCAGGTCCAGGTGTCGGAGCCGTCCGGGGACGAGTAGATCGCCACGGGATGGCGGCCGGACGGGTCCGCACCGCCCACCCACACCTGGAGCCGAACGGCGCCGTCCGCAGTGAACGCGAGCGGGCTGCGCAGCGTGATCTCGTCGAGCCGGGCGGCGCCCACGTGCAGGCCGGCATGCAGCGCCAGCTCGACGAACGCCGTTCCGGGCAGCAGAACGGTGTTCGTGATCGTGTGGTCGGCCAGCCACGGGTGGGTGCGGAGCGACAGCCTGCCGGTGAACAGCAACCCGCCGTCCTCCGGCCGCGTCACCAGGGCGCCCAGCAGCGGGTGGTCGGTGACGCTCAAGCCGGCCGCCACGAGGTCACGACGGCCGGTGGGGACGTCCAGCCAGTAGTTCTGGCGTTGGAAGGGGTATGTGGGCAGCTCCGCGGCGGGGGTGAGGCCTTCGGGGAAGAACGGCTGCCAGTCGACGTGGCCGCCTGCGGTCCACAACCGACCCAGCCCTGATATCAGGGCTGCTACCTCGTCCTGGCCCTTGCGGGAGAGGGCTGCCAGGGGGGTGGGGTCGGTGAGGCAGGCGTCGGCGAGCGCGGTCAGCACCCCATCCGGGCCGACCTCCACCCAGGCGTCCGCCTGAGCAGCCACCAGCGCATCGGAGAAGCGGACCGGGCGGCGCACGTGCTCCACCCAGTACTGCGGAGTGGACCACTCTCCCGGCTCGACGGGTTGCCCGGTGACCGTGGAAACCAAGATGAAATCGTCGGCCGGCTCACGGAAGGACAAGCCCTCCACCACCTGGGCGAAGTCGGCCAGCATCGGCTCCATCAACGGCGAATGGAACGCATGACTCACCCGCAACCGCCGGGTCCGCCTACCCAACCCCTCAAAGTGCCGGGCGACCCGCTCCACCGCATGCTCATCGCCGGAAACGACCACCGCACGCGGCCCATTAACCGCCGCAACACCGACCAGCCCTTCCAGCAAGGGCTCCACCTCGGCTTCAGCGGCTTCGACGGCCACCATCGCGCCACCAGACGGAAGCTGCTGCATCAACCGGCCACGCGCCGACACCAACGCCAACGCATCGTTCACGTCGAGGACTCCAGCGATGTGAGCGGCGGCGATCTCCCCGATCGAATGCCCCACCAGAACCTTCGGCGCGACCCCGAATGATTCGAGCAGCCGATACATCGCCACCTCAAAAGCGAACAACGCCGGCTGCGCCCACTCGGTGTCATTCAGATCCGCCGTGGAGTCATCGCCGAACATCACCGCCCGCAGACGCTCTCCACACACCTCATCCAGCGCCCGCGCGAACACCGGGAACCGGGCTGCAAGCTGACGGCCCATCCCCAGCCGCTGCGCTCCCTGGCCGGTGAACAACACCCCCACCGACTCAACCGGCACCGCAACGCCAGGCTGCAAATCCTCCAGCTCAGCACCGACCACGACCGCGCGATGCTCGAACACCGAACGCCTCGCCAACGCCAGCCCCACCGCGCCTGGGTCAGCCTCCACCTCGGCCAGCTGCTCGGCCGAAGCACGCAGCGCGGCCTCTGACTTGGCCGACAGCACCCACGGCACCACAGCCTCGACCGACGTCTCGACCTGCGCCGGACCCTGTTCGAGGATCACGTGGGCGTTCGTGCCGCTGATCCCGAAGGACGACACCGCGGCTCGTCTAGGCCGGTCCGTCTCGGGCCATTCGCGAGCGTCCGTGAGCAGTTCCACGGCGCCCGAGGCCCAGTCCACGTGCGGCGACGGCTCATCGGCGTGCAGCGTCTTGGGCATCATCCCGTGCCGCATCGCCATGACCATCTTGATGATCCCGGCCACGCCGGCAGCCGCTTGCGTGTGGCCGATGTTCGACTTGACCGACCCCAGCCACAACGGCTCGTCGCGGTCCTGCCCATAGGTAGCAAGAAGTGCCTGAGCCTCGATCGGATCGCCCAGGGCCGTGCCGGTCCCATGGGCCTCGACCGCATCGACCTCCGAAGCCGACAGCCCGGCACTGGACAGCGCGGCTCGGATCACCCGCTGCTGCGAAGGCCCGTTAGGCGCGGTGAGCCCGTTGGAGGCCCCGTCCTGATTGACCGCCGACCCCCGCACCACGGCAAGCACGCGATGCCCGTTCCGCTCAGCGTCCGAAAGCCGCTCCACCAGCAGCAACCCCGCACCCTCCGCCCACCCGACACCGTCGGCGGCGGCGGAGAAAGCCTTCGAGCGGCCGTCGGGCGCGAGCCCCCGCTGCCGGCTGAACTCGACGAAGGTGTTCGGGGTGGCCATCACGGTCACCCCGCCGGCCAGCGCCAGCGAGCACTCGCCATTGCGCAACGCCTGAACCGCCAGGTGCAGCGCCACCAGCGACGACGAGCACGCCGTGTCCACCGTCACCGCCGGGCCTTCCAGCCCCAGCGTGTACGCCACCCGCCCCGACGCCACGCTGCCCGTGGACCCGGTACGCAGGTACCCTTCGAGCTCCTCCGGCGCCTCGGAGACCCGCCCCGCGTAGTCCTGGTACATGACTCCGGCGAAGACCCCGGTACGCGAGCCCCGCAGCGACGCGGGATCGATCCCGGCGCGCTCGATCGCCTCCCACGCCGTCTCCAGCAGCAACCGCTGCTGCGGATCCGTCGCCAGCGCCTCACGCGGGCTCATCCCGAAGAACCCGGCGTCGAACCGCCCGGCGGCGTAGAGGAAACTGCCCTCGCGCGCGTAGGACGTGCCCGCGTGATCCGGGTCAGGGTCGTACAGCCCCTCCAGGTCCCAGCCCCGGTCGGCGGGGAACGGCCCGACCGCGTCCACTCCACCGGCCACCAGCCGCCACAGCTCCTCCGGCGAGGACACCCCACCTGGGAACCGGCAGCCGATGCCGACGATCGCGATCGGCTCGCGATCCTTGGCGAGCAGCGCTTCGTTCTCCTGTCGCAGCCGCTCCGTCTCCTTGAGGGAGGTCCGCAGGGCCTGGACGATCTTCTCGTTGGACGTCATGGTGAGCTCCAGATTCCCGACCGGATCACGATTCGAGCGCCAGTTGGACGAGGTGGTCGACGTCCATCGCGTCGATGTCCTCGTCCGTGGCCGTCGTACGGGGGTTTGCGGCGTCGTCGGTGTCGCCCGCCAGGCGCAGCAGCGTCTCGGCCAGCCCGGCCGCGCGGAGGCGGTGGATCGGGATGGACGACAGCGCCCGGCGGATCTCCGCCTCGTCGGCCTCGGCGGTCTCGGCGGTTGGCGGATGGATGAGTTCCAGCAGGTGCCCGGCCAGCGCGGCCGGGCTCGGGTAGTCGAACAGCAGGGTGGCGGGCAGCCGGATCCCGGTGACGCCGTTCAGCCGGTTGCGCAGTTCGACCGCGGTGAGCGAGTCGAAGCCGAGGCGGGAGAACGCCATGTCGTCGGCCACGGCGGCCGGGTCGGCGTGCGCGAGCACGCCCGCCACCTGGGCTCTGACGGCTTCGAGCAGCGCGGCGTACCGCTCCTGGGCGGGCAGGGCGTCCAGCCGGTCGCGGAACGACCGCTCGGGGCGGCGTGGCGCGGCTTTGACGACGCCTCTGAGCAGCGCCGGGATCTCGCCCTGGGCGCGTACGGCCGCCGGGTCGAGCCGTACTGGCACCAGGTGGGGGTGGGGAGCGGCGAGGGCGGCGTCGAGCAGGGCCAGGCCCTCCTCCGAGGAGAGCGGTTTGATGCCGGCCCGCTCGATGCGCCGCAGGTCGGCGTCGTGCAGCTTGGCCCCCATGCCGCCGGCCCACAGGCCCCACGCCAGCGAGGTCGCGGGCAGCCCGAGAGCGCGGCGGTGATGGGCGAGGGCGTCGAGGAACGTGTTGGCCGCCGCGTAGTTGGCCTGCCCGGGCCCTCCCATCGTGCCCGTCGTGGAGGAGAACAGGACGAACGCGGCCAGGTCGCGGGTGAGCTCGTGCAGGTTCAGCGCGGCGTCCACCTTGGGGCGCAGGACCCGGGCGAGCCGTTCCTCGGTAAGAGATTCGACCACGCCGTCGTCGAGCACGCCGGCGGCGTGGATCACCGCGGTCAGCGGGTGCTCGGCCGGGACGGCGGCGAGCGCCGCGGCGAGGCTGTCGCGGTCCGCCGCGTCGCAGGCGGCGACCGTCGTCGTCGCGCCGAGCCCGGCCAGTTCCTCCCGCAGCTCGGCCATGCCGTCGGCCGCGGCGCCGCGCCGGCTGAGCAGCAGGAGGTTCCGTACGCCACGGGCGGCGACCAGGTGCCGGGCGACCAGCCGCCCGAGCGTGCCGGTGGCGCCGGTGACGAGCACGGTCCCCTCCGGGTCCCACTCACCCGCGAACGCCTCCGCCGCTTGGGGCACCCCACGGGACAGGCGGGGCGCGTAGACGCTCCCCTGGCGGACCGCGAGTTGCGGTTCGCCCGTGGCCACGGCCGCGGCCAGCGGCGCCGCCTGCGACCCGTCGATGTCCACGTGGACGACGCGTCCGGGGTGTTCGGCCTGGACGGAACGGACCAGACCGGAGAGCGTGGCCTGCGCCAGACCGGGAACGTCCTCGCCGGGCATGACCGCGAGCGCGCCGCGCGTCACCAGGACCAGCCGCGACGTGGCGAACCTGTCCTCGGCGAGCCAGTCCCGTACGAGGGCGAGCGTCTGGGCGGTGACCTCGTGCACGCCGGAGGCGGTCGGCGCGCGCCGGTCCGTGCAGGTGGCGACGATGACGTCTGCCCCCGGGACCTCGCCGAGGCGGGCGTGGCGGGCGAGCTCCACGCCCTTCACGTCCAGCAGCTCGCCGCCCAGGACCACCCACCGTCCCGCCGGGGCGGCCTCGGGTACGGCGATCGGGGTCCAGGCGACGTGGTACAGGTTCTCGTGGCGGCGTTGCCCTGGTGACGAGGCCCGCGACACCAGCGACTCGACGGTGGCCACGGGGAGGCCCGTCTCGTCGGCCAGGGTGAGGGCGATCGTGTCCTGGCCCAGCTCGGCGATCCGCACGCGCATCCGCCTGGCGCGGGAGGCCACGCTGGAGACGCCGGTCCAGGTGAAGGGCATCCGTACGGGGGCGTCCTCGAGGAGCTGCAGGTGCAGGGCCGCGTCGATGAGCGCCGGGTGCAGGCGGAAACCGTCCTGGTCGCCCTGCTCGTCCAGCGTCACCTCGCCGAACAGCTCCGCACCGCGCCGCCAGGCCGCCCGCAGTCCCTGGAACGTGGGACCGTACCCGTAACCGGAGTCGGCGAGCCGCTCGTAGAGTCCGTCGACCGGCACGGGCGTCGCTCCTGCCGGAGGCCACGCGGTCAGATCGCGCGCCTCCTCCGGAGGTGCCGAGGTCAGGGTTCCGCTCGCGTGGCGGGTCCAGTCAGCGTCCTGGCCGCGCGAGTGCACGGTCAGCGGCCTGCCACCGTGCTCGTCCTCGGCTCCGACGCTGACCTGCACCGCCAGTACGGCCTTGTCAGGGAGGACGAGCGGGGCCTCCAAGGTCAGCTCCTCCACCCCGGCGCAGCCGACGTGCTCTGCCACGCTGAGCGCCAGCTCGACGAACGCGGCACCGGGGAGGACCACGTCGTCGTGCATCGAGTGGTCGGCCAGCCAGGGGTGGGTGTCGAGGGAGACCGTCCCGGTGAACAGGTGACCGTCGCTGCCGGCCAGCGGGGTTGCGGCGGTCAGGAAGGGGTGCCCGGGTGCGGTCAGGCCGGCCGACGACAGATCCGCCCGCCCGGCCGAGGACTCCAGCCAGTAACGCTGGCGCTGGAACGGATACGTCGGCACCTCAACGCTCGCGGTGACGCCTTCGGGGAAGAACGGCCGCCAATCGACGTGGCCACCTGCGGTCCACAACCGACCCAACCCGCTGATCAGGGCCACTACTTCGTCCTGGCCCTTGCGAGAGAGCGCCGCCAGGGGCGTGGGGTCGGTCAGGCACGCGTCGGCCAGCGCGGTCAGCACCCCATCCGGGCCGACCTCCACCCAGGCATCCGCCTGAGCAGCCACCAGCGCATCGGAGAAGCGGACCGGACTGCGCACGTGCTCCACCCAGTACTGCGGAGTGGACCACTCCCCGGGCTCGACGGGTTGCCCGGTGACGGTGGACACCACGGTGAATGCCTCAGCCGGCTCACGGAAGGACAAGCCCTCCACCACCTGGGCGAAGTCGGCCAGCATCGGCTCCATCAACGGCGAATGGAACGCATGACTCACCCGCAACCGCCGGGTCCGCCTGTCCAACTCGTGGAAGTGCCGGGCGATCCGCTCCACCGCATGCTCATCGCCGGAGACGACCACCGCGCGCGGCCCATTAACCGCCGCAACACCCACTAACCCTTCCAGCAAGGGCTCCACCTCGGCCTCGGCAGCTTCGACAGCCACCATCGCGCCACCAGACGGAAGCCGCTGCATCAACCGGCCACGCGCCGACACCAACGCCAGCGCATCCTCCACGTCGAGGACTCCGGCGATGTGAGCGGCGGCGATCTCCCCGATCGAATGCCCCACCAGAACCTTCGGAGCGACCCCGAACGATTCGAGCAGCCGAAACATCGCCACCTCAAAAGCGAACAACGCCGGCTGCGCCCACTCGGTGTCATCCAGATCCGCCGAGGAGCCATCACCGAACATCACCGCCCGCAGACGCTCTCCACACACCTCATCCAGCGCCCGCGCGAACACCGGAAACCGAGCCGCCAGCTCACGACCCATCCCCAGCCGTTGCGCCCCCTGACCGGTGAACAACACCCCCACCGACCCAACCGGCACCGCCAGGCTCGGCTGCAAATCCTCCAGCTCAGCACCGACCACGACCGCGCGATGCTCGAACACCGAACGCCTGGCCAACGCCAGCCCCACCGCACTCGGGTCAGCCTCCACCCCGGCCAGCCGCTCAGCCGAAGCGAGCAACGCCTCCCGGGACGTGGCGGAGAGAACCCACGGCACCACACCCTCAACCGAGGTCTCCACCGGAACCGGACCCTGCTCCAGGATCACGTGCGCGTTCGTGCCGCTGACTCCGAACGACGACACCGCAGCCCGCCGGGGACGACCCGTCTCCGGCCATTCGCGAGCCTCGGTCAGTAGCTCGACCGCGCCCGACGCCCAGTCGACGTGCGGCGACGGCTCATCCACATGCAGCGTCTTCGGCAACACCCCGTGCCGCATCGCCATGACCATCTTGATGATCCCGCCGACACCCGCAGCCGCCTGCGCATGACCGATGTTCGACTTCAAAGAGCCCAACCACAACGGCTCCTCACGCCCCTGCCCATAGGTAGCGAGCAGCGCCTGAGCCTCGATCGGGTCCCCCAACGTCGTTCCGGTGCCGTGCGCCTCGACCGCATCCACCTCCGAAGCCGACAGCCCGGCACTGGACAGCGCGGCTCGGATCACCCGCTCCTGCGAAGGCCCGTTGGGAGCCGTCAGACCGTTGGAAGCCCCGTCCTGATTGACCGCCGACCCCCGCACCACGGCGAGAACCTGATGACCGTTGCGCTCGGCATCGGACAGCCGCTCCACCAGCAGCAACCCGACACCCTCAGCCCACCCCGTCCCATCGGCAGCCGCCGAAAAGGCCTTGCACCGACCGTCAGGAGCAAGCCCCCGCTGCCGGCTGAACTCCACGAACACGGCAGGCGTGGCCATCACGGTCACCCCACCGGCCAGCGCCAGCGAGCACTCGCCATTACGCAACGCCTGGATCGCGAGATGCAGCGCCACCAGCGACGACGAGCACGCCGTGTCCACCGTCACCGCCGGACCCTCCAGCCCGAAGGCGTACGACAGGCGCCCGGACGCCACGCTTCCCGCGCTGCCGTTGACCAGGTACCCCTCCAGCCCGTCGGGCGCCTGTCCCACCCGGGAGCCGTAGTCGTGATACATGACCCCGGTGAACACCCCGGTACGCGAGCCGCGCAACGCCGCCGGGTCGATGCCGGCGCGCTCGAACGCCTCCCACGCCGTCTCCAGCAGCAACCGCTGCTGCGGATCCATCGCCAGCGCCTCACGCGGGCTGATCCCGAAGAACGCGGCGTCGAAGTCGGCCGCGTCGTGCAGGAAGCCGCCGCCCCGTGCGTAGGACGTCCCGTAATGGTCGGGGTCGGGGTGGTAGAGGCGCTCCACATCCCATCCGCGATCGGCGGGGAACGCAGAGACGGCGTCGGTCCCGTCCGTCACCAGCCGCCACAGGTCCTCCGGGGAGCCGACCCCGCCCGGGTACCGGCAGCCGATGCCGACGATCGCGATCGGCTCGTCGGCCCTGTCCCTGGCCTCGGGCCGGGGCGGCGCGGCGGGGGCGGTCACGCCCAGCAGTTCGCCGCGCAGGTGCTCGACGAGCGCGGCCGGGCTGGGGTAGTTGAACAGCAGCGTGCTGGGCAGCCGCAGGCCGGTCGCCGCGTTGAGGCGGTTGCGCAGGTCCACGGCGCTGAGCGAGTCGAACCCGAGGTCCTTGAACGCCTTGCCGACGTCGACCGGTCCGCTCCCGGCGTACCCGAGGGCCAGGGCGACCTGCGTGCCGACCAGTTCGGACAGCTCGCGCGTCTGCTCCTCGACCGGCAGCGCGGCCAGGCGTTCGGCGAGTGTTCCGGTCCGGCCCGCCGCGGCTCCGACTCCGGCTCCGGTGATGCGGCGGGGGCGGGGCCGTACGAGGCGCCGGAAGAGGGCGGGCACGGTCTCCTGGGCGCGCAGTGCCGCCAGGTCGAGGCGTGCGGGAACGAGCGCCGGCCGGTCGGAGTCGAGGGCGAGGTCGAACAGCGCCATCCCGTCCTCGGGGGACAGCTCGCCGATCCCGGCCCGCCGCAGCCGTGCCCGGTCGGCGTCGTGCAGCCTGGCCCCCATGCCGCCGGCCCACAGGCCCCAGGCCAGGGACGTGGCCGGCAGGCCCAGGTCGTGCCGGTGGGCGGCGAGGGCGTCCAGGAAGGCGTTCGCGGCGGCGTAGCTGCCCTGGCCCGCCGTACCGACCGTGCCCGCCGCCGACGAGAACAGCACGAACGCGGACAGATCCAGGTCGGCGGTCAGCTCGTGCAGGTGCCAGGCGGCGTCGGCCTTCGGGCGCAGCACCGCGTCCAGCCGCTCGTCGGTCAGCGCGGCCACCACCCCGTCGTCCACGACGCCGGCCAGGTGGACCACCGCGGTCAGCGGGTGCTCGGCGGGGATGTCCGCGAGCAGCGCGGCGAGTGCCTCGCGGTCGGCGGCGTCGCACGCGGCCAGGGTGACCTCGGCGCCCAGCTCGGCGAGCGCGTCCCGCAGCTCCGCGGCGCCCGGTGCCGCCGGGCCCGACCTGCCCGCCAGGACGAGATGCCGTACGCCGTGCAGCTCCACCAGCCTCCGCGCGAGCAGCGCACCGAGCGCGCCCGTGCCGCCGGTGAGCAGCACCGTGCCGTCGGGATTCCACTCCGGCGCCGCCTTCTGGGGCGCGGCCGTGCGGGCGAGGCGGGGGGCGTACGCGGTGCCGTCGCGCAGGGCGATCTGCGGCTCATCCGCAACGGCCGCCGCCGCTTCGCCGCCGTCGAGGTCGAGGAGTCCGAAGCGTCCCGGATGCTCGCTCTGCGCCGACCGGACCAGCCCCCACAGCGCGGCCGACGCCGGATCCGTCCCGTCATGTCCGGGTACGGCGACCGCGTTCCTGGTGACCAGGACCAGGCGGGAGTCCGCGCAGCGATCGTCGGCGAGCCAGGCCCGCACCAGGGCAAGCCCTTGCCGTGCGGCGTTGTGCGCCCGTTCGGCCGCCGATCCCTCCGTTCCCGGCTCGCACCTGGCCATCACGACGGGAGGTACGGGCTCCGGCAGCGTGGACAGGTCCTCGGCCCGCTCGATCCACACCGGCGCGTGCTTTTCGGGACGTTCGACGGGGACCCAGTCGACCTCGTACAGGAGGTCTCCGGAGGCGGCCGTCGGAGGCGCGAGCTGCCCGGACCCGGCCGGGCGCAGCGCGAGCGATCCGGCCGACATGACCGGCGCGCCCGTGTGGTCGGCGACGTCGAGGCGGACCTCGGTGCCGCCGGTCACCGCGATCCTGATCCGCAGCGCCGTCGCGCCCTCGGCGTGCAGGCTGACCTGGGACCAGGAGAACGGCAGCAGCACGCGCGAATCGTCCTCGCCGATGCCGGCCAGCCTGAGCGCCAGCGGGTGCAGCGCGGCGTCCAGCAGCGCCGGGTGCACGCCGAAGCCCTGCGGATCCTGCCCGTCGGGGAGCACCACCTCGGCGTAGACGTCCTCGTCATGCCGCCAGACGCCCCGCAAGCCCTGGAACGCCGGCCCGTACTGGTAGTCGCGTCCGGAGAGGACCCCGTACGGGTCGTCCATCTCGATCCGCACCGCTCCGGCGGGTGGCCACACATCGAGGGCGAACGACGGGACGCTGTCACGGCGGGCGAGCGAGCCGGCGGCATGCCGCACCCAGGAGCCCTGGTCGCTCCGCGAGTGGATCGTGATCGGACGGTACTCGCCGTCGTCGTCGGGCGTGCCCACGGTGACCTGGAGGGTCACGTCGCCGCGTTCGGGGATGAGCAGCGGATCGTGGAGGATCAGCTCCTCCACCTCAGGCCAGCCGGTCTGGCCGGCTGCTTGTAGTGCCAGGTCGAGTAGTGCGGTGCCGGGGAGGAGGGTGGTGCCGGAGATGACGTGGTCGGTGAGCCAGGGGTGGGCACGGGTGGACAGGCGGCCGATGAAGATCACCGTGTCGGTGTCGGCCAGCTCGGTCATGGTGGTCAGGATGGAGGTGTCACCGCGGGCGTCGATCCAGTAGCGCTGCCGCTGGAACGCATACGTCGGCACCTCAACACTCGCGGTGACACCCTCAGGGAAGAACGGCCGCCAATCGACATGGCCACCCGCCGTCCACAACCGACCCAACCCGCCGATCAGAGCCACTACCTCGTCCTGGCCCTTACGAGAGAGCGCCGCCAGAGGCGTGGGGTCAGTGAGGCAGGCATCGGCGAGCGCGGTCAGCACCCCATCCGGGCCGACCTCCACCCAGGCATCCGCCTGAGCAGCCACCAGCGCATCTGCGAAACGAACGGGGCGGCGCACGTGCTCCACCCAGTACTGCGCACTGGACCACTCTCCTGGCTCGATGGGTTGCCCGGTGACTGTGGAAACCAAGATGAAATCGTCGGCCGGATCGTGGAAGGACAGACCCTCCACCACCTGGGCGAACTCGGCCAGCATCGGCTCCATCAACGGCGAATGGAAGGCGTGGCTGACTCGCAGCCGCCGGGTTCGCCTGCCCAACTCCTGGAAGTGCCGGGCGACCTGCTCCACGGCATCCTGCTCGCCGGAGACGACCACCGCACGCGGCCCATTAACCGCCGCAACACCCACTAACCCTTCCAGCAAGGGCTCCACCTCGGCCTCGGCGGCTTCGACAGCCACCATCGCGCCACCAGACGGAAGCTGCTGCATCAACCGGCCACGCGCCGACACCAACGCCAGCGCATCCTCCGTGTCGAGGACTCCAGCGATGTGAGCGGCGGCGATCTCCCCGATCGAATGCCCCACCAGAACCTTCGGCGCGACCCCGAATGATTCGAGCAGCCGATACATCGCCACCTCAAAAGCGAACAACGCCGGCTGCGCCCACTCTGTGTCATCCAGATCCGCCGAGGAGTCATCACCGAACATCACCGCCCGCAACGACTCCCCGCACACCTCATCCAGCGCCCGCGCGAACACCGGAAACCGAGCCGCCAGCTCACGACCCATCCCGACCCGCTGCGCCCCCTGACCGGTGAACAACACCCCCACCGACCCAACCGGCACCGCCAGGCTCGGCTGCAGATTCTCCAGCTCGCCATCGACCACGACCGCCCGGTGATCGAACACCGAACGCCTGGCCAGCGCGAGCCCGACCCCGGCCGGGTCAGCCTCCACCGCCGCCAGTTGCCCGGCCGAAGCACGCAGCGCGGCCTCCGACTTGGCCGACAGCACCCACGGCACCACACCCTCAACCGACGTCTCGACCGGGTGCCGGCCCTCCTCCAGGATCACGTGGGCGTTCGTGCCGCTGACGCCGAACGACGACACGGCAGCCCGCCTGGGGCGACCTGTTTGCGGCCATTCGCGAGCTTCGGTCAGTAGCTCGACCGCGCCAGAGGCCCAGTCCACGTGCGGTGAAGGCTCGTCAGCGTGCAACGTCTTGGGCAGTATCCCGTGCCGCATCGCCATTACCATCTTGATCACACCGCCGACGCCCGCAGCCGCCTGCGCATGACCGATGTTCGACTTCAACGACCCCAGCCACAGCGGCTCGACGCGGTCCTGCCCATAGGTGGCGAGCAGCGCCTGAGCCTCGATCGGATCACCCAGCGCCGTACCAGTGCCGTGCGCCTCGACCGCATCCACCTCCGAAGCCGACAACCCAGCACCCGCCAGCGCAGCCCGGATCACCCGCTGCTGCGAAGGCCCGTTGGGAGCCGTCAGCCCGTTGGAAGCGCCATCCTGATTGACCGCCGACCCTCGAACGACGGCGAGAACCTGATGACCGTTGCGCTCGGCATCGGACAGCCGCTCCACCAGCAGCAACCCGACACCCTCAGCCCACCCCGTCCCATCGGCAGCCGCCGAGAACGCCTTGCACCGACCATCGGGAGAAAGCCCCCGCTGCCGGCTGAACTCCACGAACGTGTTGGTGGTCGCCATCACCATGGCGCCCCCGGCCAGCGCCAGCGAGCACTCTCCATTACGCAACGCCTGAACCGCCAGATGCAGCGCCACCAGCGACGACGAACACGCCGTGTCCACCGTCACCGCCGGCCCCTCCAGCCCGAACACATACGACAAACGCCCCGACGCCACACTCGCCGACGTCCCCGTCAGCAGATAGCCCTCGACACCGTCCGGCACCGCGTCGCGGCGAGGCCCGTAGTCCTGAGGCGCGGCGCCGACGAAGACCCCGGTGTCCGTGCCTCTCAACGTCGCCGGGTCGATCCCGGCCCGCTCGACCGCCTCCCACGCCGTCTCCAGCAGCAACCGCTGCTGCGGATCCATCGCCACCGCCTCACGCGGGCTGATCCCGAAGAACTCCGCGTCGAAATCGGCCGCGTCGTACAGGAAGCCGCCGGTCTTGGCGTAGAAGGTGCCGACCTTGTCAGGGTCGGGGTCGTACTGAGCGTCAATGTCCCACCCTCTGTCGGTGGGCAGGTCGCCGATCGCGTCGGTCTCGGCCAGCACGAGCCGCCAAAGGTCCTCCGCCGAACGCACCCCGCCGGGGTAGCGGCAGCCGATGCCCACGATGGCGATCGGCTCGTCCGTCGCGGTGCGGGTTTCAGCAGTGGTCTCCGTACGCGCGCCGGGGAACTCCGACAGGAGGTATTCGACCACGGCGTTCGGGGTCGGGTAGTCGTACAGGAGTGTTCTGGGCAGGTTCAGACCGGAGGTCGCGGCGAGGCGGTTGCGCAGCTCGACGGCGGTGAGCGAGTCGAAGCCGAGGTCCTTGAACGCCCGCCCGGGGTCGATGGTCTCCGGCGTGGCATGGCCCAGGACGAGGGAGACCTGCGCGCGTACGAGGTCGAGCAGGTGCGCCGCCCGCTCCCCCTCCGGGAGAGCTGTCAGGCGCTGTGCGAGCGTGGAGGCCGGGGCCGCTGGACCGGCCTTGCGGCGCCTGGGAACGTGGACCAGGCCTCGCAGGATCGGTGGGATCACACCGTGGGCGCGAAGAGCCGCCAGGTCGAGCCGTACGGGGACCAGCACCGGTTCGGGGCGGCGGAGCGCGGCGTCCAGGAGTGCGAGCCCTTCCTGGCGTGAGATGGGCGCCACGCCGAGGCGCGACCATCGCGCGAGGTCGGCCTGGGTGAGATTCGCTCCCATGCCGTCGGCCCACAGCCCCCAGGCCAGCGACGTCGCCGGCAGACCCAGGCTCCGGCGGTGCTCGGCCAGAGCATCCAGGAAGGCGTTGGCGGCACCGTAGTTGGCCTGTCCGGCACTGCCCACGACGCCGGCCACCGACGAGAACAGCACGAATGCGGACAGATCGAGGTCGGTGGTCAGCTCGTGCAGGTTCCACGCCGCCTGAGCCTTGGCCGCCCACACCCGCTCCACCCGTTCCCGGGTGAGGTTCTCGACCGCGGCGTCATCCAGGACGCCGGCCGCATGCACCACACCCACCAGCGGGTGCTCGGTGGGGATCGTGTTGACCACGCGGGCGAGCGCATCACGGTCGGAGGCATCGCAGGCGGCGAACTCCACCCGCGCCCCGGCCGCCTCCAACCGCTCCCGCAACTCGGGGGTGCCCTCACCACGGCGGCTGACCAGCACCAACCGGCCCACCCCATAAGAGGCCACCAGATGCTCGGCCACCACACCACCAAGCCCACCCGTGCCGCCGGTCACCAACACCGTGCCCTCACGATCGAACACCGGCCCGCCCTCAGCCTGCGCCGATGCCCGGCCCAGCCTCGGCACCAGCACCGCGCCATCACGAACCACCAGCTGGCCTTCACCCGTGGCCAGCGCCCCCGCCAGCCCGACGACGTCACCGTCCCAGTCGACCAGCACGATCCGGCCTGGGTGCTCCAGCTGAACCGCCCGCACCAACCCCCACACCGACGCCCCCGCCAACCCTCCAGCGGTCAGCACCACCAGCCGCGAGTCCCGCTCCTCGGCCAGGAACGCCTGAACCCTCGACAGGACCTCCGTCACCGCACCCAACGGATCCCCGTCGGGGGCGGACACGAACACCACATCCAGAGCATCAGACGACCCTGCGCCCAGCACCTCAGCCAGGACCGGATCGTCCATGACCGCCCACGCACCACGCTCCACCCGCTCAGGCACCGCCACAGGAACCCAGTCGAGTGCGAGCAGGGAGCCGTCTTTCGCGACGGGCTTGAACGCGGACAGCTGAAGGGACGTCGTGGCCACCGAGTCGATCGTCGCCACCGGCGCGCCCGTGTGGTCGGCGATCGTGATCTCGCCCGAGGGGGTGTGCCTAACCCGCAGGGCCGTGGCGCCGACAGCGCCGATCGAAACACCCGTCCACGACGTACGCCAGGCGATGCCCGACTCGTCGGTGCGGGCTCGCAGAGCGGCGTCCAAGCCGGCGGGGTGGAGGGTGAAGTTCTGGTCCCCATCCGGTACGCGCACCTCGGCGTAGGTTGTCCCGCCCTGGCGCCACACCGCCGTGAGCCCCTGGAATGCGGGCCCGAGGTCGATCCCCTGCTCGGCCAGCGAGTCGTAGACGCCTTCGACGGGCACCGGCGCGGCGCCCTTCGGCGGCCACACCGTCAGGTCTGGTGTCGTGACCGCTGTTTTGCCGGTCAGCCGGCCGTGGGCATGCCTCGTCCAGCCGGATTCGGCGTCACCGGTTTGGGCGTGAATGGTGATCGTACGGCCGTCCGGCTCGTCGCTCAGGCCGATCCTGACCTGGATGCGGACGCCGCCATGCTCGGGGAGAAGCAGAGGCTCCTCGACGGTGAGCCGGCCGATGCGAGGACAACCAACCTGGTCACCCGCGAACAACGCCAGCTCGACCAGCGCCGCTTCAGGCATGACCGGCACGGCCATGATGGCGTGGTCGGCCAGCCAGGGGTGGGTGTCGAGAGAGACCGTCCCGGTGAACAGGTGACCGTCACCGTCGGCCAGCGGGGTTGTGGCGGTCAGGAAGGGGTGCCCGGGTGCGGTCAGGCCGGCCGACGACAGATCCGCCCGTCCGGCCGAGGACTCCAGCCAGTAACGCTGACGCTGGAAAGGATACGTCGGCACGTCCACGCTCGCGGTGACGCCTTCGAGGAAGAACGGCCGCCAGTCGACGTGGCCTCCCGCTGTCCACAACCGGCCCAACCCGCTGATCAGGGCCACTACCTCGTCCTGGCCCTTACGGGAGAGCGCCGCCAACGGCACCGGGTCGGTCAGGCAGGCATCAGCCAGCGCGGTCAGCACCCCATCCGGGCCGACCTCTACCCAGGCGTCCGCCTGTGCTGCGGTCAGGGCGTCGGCGAAGCGGACCGGGCGACGCACATGCTCCACCCAGTACTGCGGAGTGGACCACTCCCCTGGCTCGATGGGTTGCCCGGTGACCGTGGAGACCAGCATGAAGTCGTCGGCCGGCTCGCGGAAGGTCAAGCCCTCCACGACCTGGGCGAAGTCGGCCAGCATCGGCTCCATCAACGGCGAATGGAAGGCGTGACTCACCCGCAACCGCCGAGTCCGTCTACCCAACTCCTGGAAGTGAGCGGCGATCCGCTCCACCGCACCCTGCTCGCCGGAGACCACCACCGCGCGCGGCCCATTCACCGCCGCGACGCCCACTAACCCTTCCAGCAGGGGCTCGACTTCGGCCTCGGCGGCTTCGACAGCCACCATCGCGCCACCAGACGGGAGCTGCTGCATCAACCGGCCGCGCGCAGTCACCAACGCCAGCGCATCGTCCAGGTCGAGGACTCCGGCGATATGAGCAGCGGCGATCTCCCCGATCGAATGACCGACCAGGATCTTCGGTGCGATGCCGAATGATTCGAGCAGCCGATACATGGCCACCTCGAAAGCGAACAACGCCGGTTGCGCCCACTCGGTGTCATTCAGGTCTGCCGTGGTGTCGTCGCCGAACATCACCGCCCGCAGACGTTCCCCGCACACCTCATCCAGTGCACGCGCGAACACCGGGAACCGAGCCGCCAACTGACGACCCATCCCAACCCGCTGCGCACCCTGACCGGTGAACAACACCCCCACCGACCCAACCGGCACCGCCACACCAGACTGCAACTCCTCCAGCCCGCCACCCACCACGACCGCCCGATGCTCGAACACCGAACGCCTGGCCAACGCCAACCCGACCCCGGCCGGATCCGCCTCGACCCCGGCCAACTGCTCGGCCGAAACCCGCAGCGCCGCCTCCGACTTCGCCGACAGCACCCACGGCACGACACCCTCAACCGACATCTCGACCGGCTGCTGGCCCTCCTCCAAAATCACGTGGGCGTTCGTGCCGCTGATCCCAAAAGACGACACCGCCGCCCGCCGAGGCCGATCCGTCCCGGGCCATTCACGAGCGTCCGTCAGCAACTCCACCGCGCCCGACGCCCAGTCCACATGCGGCGACGGCTCATCCACATGCAGCGTCTTGGGCAGCACCCCGTACCGCATCGCCATGACCATCTTGATCACACCGCCGACACCCGCAGCCGCCTGCGCATGACCGATGTTCGACTTCAACGACCCCAGCCACAACGGCTCCTCACGCCCCTGCCCATAGGTAGCGAGCAGCGCCTGAGCCTCGATCGGATCACCCAGCGCCGTGCCGGTCCCATGGGCCTCGACCGCATCCACCTCCGAAGCCGACAACCCCGCGTTCGCCAGCGCCTGGCGAATGACCCCCTCCTGGGACAGCCCGTTCGGCGCCGTCAACCCGTTGGAGGCCCCGTCCTGATTGATCGCGGAACCCCGTACCACGGCCAGCACCTGATGCCCGTTGCGCTCGGCATCGGACAGCCGCTCCACCAGCAGCAACCCGACACCCTCAGCCCACCCCGTCCCATCGGCAGCCGCCGAAAAGGCCTTGCACCGACCGTCAGGAGCGAGCCCCCGCTGCCGGCTGAACTCCACGAACATGCCGGGATTGGCCATCACCATGGCGCCCCCGGCCAGCGCCAGCGAGCACTCCCCGCTCCGCAACGCCTGAACCGCCAGGTGCAGCGCCACCAGCGACGACGAACACGCCGTGTCCACCGTCACCGCCGGACCCTCAAGCCCGAACACATACGACAGACGCCCCGACGCCACGCTCGCCGACGTCCCCGTCAGCAGGTAGCCGTCGGCGCCCTCGGTGCCCTCGTGCAGGCGAGGTCCGTAGTCGGAGGTGACGGCGCCGACGAAGGCGCCGGTGCGGCTGCCCCGGAGCGACAGCGGGTCGATCCCGGCCCGCTCGATCGCCTCCCACGCCGTCTCCAGCAGCAACCGCTGCTGCGGGTCCATGGCGAGCGCCTCACGCGGGCTGATCCCGAAGAACGCGGGGTCGAACATGGCGGCGTCCCCCAGGAACCCGCCCACGCGGACGTAGGACGTACCCGCATGATCCGGGTCCGGGTCGTACAACCCCTCCAGGTCCCAGCCCCGGTCGGCGGGGAACGCCCCGACCGCGTCCACCTCGCCGGCCACCAGCCGCCACAGGTCCTCCGGCGAGGACACCCCGCCCGGGAACCGGCAGCCGATGCCCACGATGGCGATCGGCTCGTCGGACGCGGTGACGCCCGGGTCGTCAGTGGGGCGGGGTGCGGCCGAGCTGAGGTGGCCGGCGACCGCTCTCGGCGTCGCGTAGCTGTACAGGAGGGTGGCGGGGAGGCTGAGGCCGGTCGCGGCGTTGAGCTGGTCGCGGAACTCGACGGTGCTGTACGAGTCGAATCCCAGGTCCTTGAACGTCAGGTCCAGGTCGACCGACTCGGCGGAGGCGTGTCCGAGAACGGCGGCGGCGCACTGCCGCACCACCCGTACGGCCTGCTCCTCCGAAAGAGGCCGCTCCTCCGAAGCAGCCTGCCGCTCCGGAAGAGTCCCCTCCTGCGAAGCAGCCTGCCGCTCCGGAAGAGCCTGGTGCTCGGAAGGAGCCTGCTCCTCCGAAGGAATCGGCCCGCCTGCGGCTGCCCGGACCGGCGACTGGCCCTCCAGGCGCGAGCCGGGGGCGGCCGGGGAGACCCAGTGGCGGGTGCGCTGGAAGGCGTACGTCGGAAGCTTGACTCGCCGGGCGTCCTGCCCCTCGAACACCGCATCCCACGACACGTCGCAGCCCCGTGCGTACGCGCGGGCCAGCCCCATGAGGGCGCTGTCCGGCTCGGGCCGGCCGCGCCGCAGCAGCGGGACGCACGCGGGGGCGTCCCCGTCCCCGGGCAGGCAGTGCTGGGCCATGCCGGACAGCACGCCGTCGGGGCCGACCTCCACGAGCGTGCCGGCCCCCAGGGCGGCGAGGGCTCGTACGCCGTCGTGGAAGCGGACGGCCTGGCGCGCGTGGCGGACCCAGTAGTCAGGGGTGCCGAGCTCGTCGCCGGCAAGGCGGCCGGTGAGGTTGGACACGAGCGGGATGCGCGCCGGCGCGTACGACAGCCCGCCCGCGACCTCGGCGAACTCGGCGAGCATGGGCTCCATGCGGGGCGAGTGGAAGGCGTGGCTGACCCGCAGCCGCCTGGTCTTGCGGCCGGCCGCGTCGAAGTGGGCGGCGATGGCGGCCACCGCGTCCTCGTCGCCGGACACGACGACGGAGTTCGGCCCGTTGACGGCCGCGATGTCGGCGCCGCCGGTGAGGAGGGGGCGCACCTCGTCCTCGGTGGCGGCGAGGGAGACCATCGCGCCGCCGGCGGGGAGTGCCTGCATGAGGCGGCCGCGGGCGGCCACCAGCGCGCAGGCGTCCGGCAGGGTGAGCACGCCCGCCACGTGCGCGGCGGCGATCTCCCCGATCGAGTGGCCCATCAGGTACGCGGGCCGCAGCCCCCAGTGCCCGGCCAGGCGGGCCAGCGCCACCTCGAACGCGAACAGCGCGGTCTGCGTGTACGCCGTCTGGTCGAGCAGGCCGGATCCGTCGTCGAACATCACCTCGCGCAGGCCCGCGTCGAAGTGGGCGGTGATCTCGTCCACGGCGTCGGCGAACACGGGGTACGCGGCGTACAGGTCCCGGCCCATGCCGGGGCGCTGGCTGCCCTGGCCGGAGAAGAGGAACGCGGCCCGCCCGTCGCCGGCCCGGTCGCGCGCGACGTCCGGGGACGGCTCGCCCCGGGTGAGCGCGTCGAGCGCCTGGGTGAACCGCTCGCGGGTGCCGGCCACGATCACGGCGCGGTGGGAGAAGGCGGCGCGGGTGGTCGCCAGCGAGTACCCCACCGAGGCGGTCGGGTGCTCAGCGCCGTCCTCGTCGAGGTGCGCCCGCAGCCGAGCGGCCTGCCCGCGCAGCGCCGCCTCGCCCTTGCCGGAGATCGGCCACAGCGTCACGGGCGCCGCCGCCCCATCCGCCGCACCGTCCGCCGCACCGGCGCCCGGACGCCCTGCGGGCAGGTCGCCCAGCACCACGTGGCAGTTGGTGCCGCCCATCCCGAACGAGCTCACCCCCGCCACCCGATCTCCGCCCGGCCACGGCCCGAGGGCGGTCTGCACGCGGAGCTTCAGCTCATCGAAGGGGATGTCCGGGTTGGGCGTCTCGAAGTTGAGGCTGGCGGGGATCTGCCCGTACCGGACCGACAGGGCCGTCTTGACCAGCCCCACGATGCCGGCCGCCCCCTCCAGATGCCCGACGTTGGTCTTGGCCGAGCCCACGACCAGCTCCGACTCGCGTCCGTCGGAGGTCGCCAGCCCCAGGCCGGCCGCCTCGACGGGGTCGCCGAGTCGGGTGCCGGTGCCGTGCAGCTCGACATACCGCAGGGCCGTGCCGGGGACGCCGGCCCGCGCGCAGGCGAGCCTGATGGTGTCGGCCTGTGCCTGAGGGCTGGGCGACGTGAGCCCGTCGGTGGCCCCGTCGTTGGTGACGGCGCTGCCCAGGATGACGGCGTACACGTCGTCGCCGTCGGCCAGGGCGGCGGCGAGCGGCTTGAGGACGGCGACGGCCCCGCCCTCGCCCCGCACGTACCCGTCGGCGGCGGCGTCGAAGGTGCGGCAGCGGCCGTCGGGCGACAGGCCGCCGAAGCGGGAGGCGGCGAGCGTGCCCTCGGGGGTGAGGTTGAGGTTGACGCCGCCGGCGATCGCCAGGGAGGACTCGCCGCGCAGCAGGCTCTCGCAGGCCAGGTGGACGGCGACCAGCGAGGACGACTGCGCCGAGTCGACGGTGAGGCTGGGGCCGCGCAGCCCGAGGGTGTAGGAGACGCGGTTGGCGATGATGCCCCTGGTGAGCCCGGCGAGGGTCTGCGGGGTGATCTCGTCCAGGCCGCCGGCGAGGGTCGCGTAGTCGCCGTTCATGGCGCCCATGAACACGCTGGTACGGCTGTCGCGCAGGTCGCCCGGCACGATGGCGGCGTCCTCCAGCGCCTCCCAGGTGAGCTCCAGCACGAGCCGCTGCTGCGGGTCCATGGCGGCCGCCTCGCGCGGCGCGATGCCGAAGAAGGCGGCGTCGAAGGCGTCCACCTCGTCCAGGAATCCGCCCCTGCGGATGGTGACCTGGCCGGCGTCCCAGCGGCCGGGCGGCGCGTCGGTGATGGCGTCGCGGCCGTCCCGGAGCAGGCGCCAGAAGGCGGCGACGGACGGGGATCCGGGCAGGCGGCAGGCCAGCCCGACGATGGCGACCGCCTGCCCCGACCGCGCGGCGACGTCGTCGAGATCGGGGGCGGGCGGGGTGGGGCGGGCGGCGGCGGAGTCGCGCATCAGCGGGTCGCTCCTTCGATGTCGATGCCGCTCTCGGCGGCCGTCCCGTCGGGCGGGGGCAGGAAGCCGGACCGGACGAAGTAGGCCACGTACGTGGCGAACAGCTCGCGGTCGATGGCGGGCACCGCGACGCCGGTGCCGGACAGGCCGCGCTCGGTGTTCGCGGCGTCGAACGCCAGGTCCCCGAGCCCGCCTGCGGGCGCGTCGCCGAGCACCCCGAGCAGCGGGTAGGCGGCGTTGTCAGGGTCGGCGGCGACGATGCGCCCCCAGTCCTGGAAGGGCAGCTCGGGCAGCGCGTACCCGAACGAGCGCAGGTGCTCGAACACCTCCGACAGCCGGACGCGGTCGCCCGAGTTCGTCAGGTGGTAGGCCCGGCCGGCGGGCTCCCACCGCGAGAGCGCCACGACGGCGGAGCTGACGTAGTCGACGGGCACCAGGTCCACCAGCATCTCGGCGCCGGCGGGCGTCGCCTCGGCCTGGACGCAGCCCTTGAGCACGCGCCACAGGAAGTCGTCGCTCTGGCACGCGCCGGTCGAGGAGTCGCCGGCGATCCTGGACGGCCGGTACACGGAGATCGGCAGGCCGCGTTCCCTGGCGATCCTGACGTTCTCCTCGGCCACCCACTTGCTGCGCGTGTAGCCGGTGCCGAGCCCGCGCGGCGGGCCGGTGACGTCGTCCTCCCTGATCGCCACGCCGTCGGCCGGGGGCGCGCCGAACACGCCGATCGTGGAGACGTAGTGCACGGGCACGGTGCGGTGCGCGGCGGCCAGCCGCAGGATCTCCTCGGTGCCGGTGACGTTCGGGGCCTTCAGCTCGGAGTACGGGTAGACGAGGTTGACGCTCGCGCCCGAGTGGTAGACGGCGTCGACGGTGCGTGCCAGGTGGTCGTAGCGCTCGGCGGTCAGCCCGAGGCGCGGCGCCGCCAGGTCGCCGACGAGCACGCTCACCCGCCCGGACACGCCCGGCTCGTCCCGGACGCCGTACCGCTCCAGCGTGCCGAGCAGCCGCTCGGCCGCGTCCTCCTCGTCCCGGCCGCGCACCAGGCACACCACCTCGGCCCGGGTACGGCGCAGCAGCTCGCGCAGCAGGAACGCGCCGAGGAAGCCGGTGGCCCCGGTCAGCAGGACGGTGGCCGGGTCGGCCGCGACGGTGACGACCTCGGCCGCCGGCCGGATGTCGGCGGGCGTGCCCACCTCGGCGGCCAGGTCCTCGTCCGCGGCGCCGCCGGCCGTGCCGTCGGTGCCCGCGTCGATCGCGGCGGCGATGCCGGCCATGGTCGGCGAATCGAACAGCACGCGCAGCGGCAGCTCGACGCCGAGCTCGTCGCGCAGCCGGAACACGAGCTGGGTGGCGAGCAGCGAGTGGCCGCCCAGCTCGAAGAAGTTGTCGTCCACGCCGACCCGCTCGATGCCGAGGGTGGCGGCGCACAGCTCGGTCACGGCGCGCTCGGTGGGGGTGCGCGGGGCGACGTAGGCGTGGTGCTGCACGGCCCGCTCGGCGTCGGGATGCGGCAGCGCCTGCCGGTCCACCTTGCCGTTGGGGGTCAGCGGCAGCTCGTCCAGGACGATGAACGCGGAGGGCACCATGTAGTGCGGGACCCGGTCCTTCAGGAAGGAGCGCAGCCCCGGCACCAGGTTGCGGCGCCTGCGTGCCCGCAGCGGGTCGTTGGCGTAGTGGTGCGGCTCGGCCAGGCCCGCCTCCCAGCGCGTGGCCGCGGCCGTGGCGGTGCGGGACGTGCCGGCCGGGACGAGCTCGGCGTCGTACGCGCCGGGCAGGTCGGGGTGCGCGACGGTGCGCAGCTCGTAACCGTGCCGCGCGGCCAGGTCGTGCAGGTCCTCGATCTCGATGCCGCCGCCGTCCAGCCCGGCCCGCTCCAGCTCCCTGCGCAGGTCGATGACCGTGGCCTCGGGCTGGGCGGCGTCGAGCAGGTCAAGGGCCAGCAGCTCGGTGGCGACGCGCGGGTTGGGGATGCCGCCGACGGTGAGGGGCGCGCCACTGGCGAGCAGCCGGTCGAGGCGGGCGGCGTCGAGCCGGTCGGCGTTCCAGTCGAGGCGCGTGCCGGTGCCGCGCTCGGGCCGCTCGCCGAGGTGCAGCAGGACGTCGTAGCGGAAGCAGCTCATCTCGTTGCGGTGCCTGCCGCGTTTGAGCAGGATCTCCACCCCGGCCAGGTCGGGGATGAGGCGGTGCAGCGCGTGGAAGTAGCGCGGGTCGCACAGCAGCTCGTCCTCCTCCTGCATGCGGCGGGCGATCTGCCGGCGCAGCCGCGACAGCGGCATCGAGTCCTCGGCGCGGAACAGCTCGATCGACAGGTGGAACGCCTCCAGTAGGCGCAGGTCCCTGATGTCGCCGACGAACAGGGTGGCCGGGCGGGCGACGGTCCCGGCGGTGCGGACCAGCACGTCCGTCAGGTAGTGCACGTCGGGGAAGTACTGGGCGACGGAGTTCAGCACGACCGTGTCGAAGTGGCCGGCGGGCAGGCCGTCCATCACGTCGGCGGCCTGGTGCAGCAGGGTGACGTTGTCGCTGGTCAGCCGCCTGCTGAGAGAGGCGAGGGCGCCGCCCGACAGGTCGGTGCCGTAGTAGTCGTCGGCGTGCGGGGCGAGCCGCTGGAGCAGCAGGCCGGTGCCGCAGCCGATCTCGAGGACCCGCCGGGGCTCCAGCGCCCGGATCCCGTCGACGGTGGCGCTCACCCACTCGGCCATCTCCTCCGCCGCGATCGGCTCGTTGGTGTAGCTGCTGTTCCAGCCGGTGATGACGAAGTCGTCGGCCAGGCCCTCGCGGGTGGAGCCGTACATGCCGTCGAAGACCAGCTCCCACTCGCCGACCTGCTCCTGCGAGGCTCCGTCGGTGGCGGTGACGTCGTCGTCGGGGAGGGCTGCCGGGTCGGCCACGACGTAGGCGACGAGCTTCCTGTCGCCGTCGGCGGCGGTGTGCGGCGTGACCACGGCGGCCGAGACGCCGGGGTGCGCCAGGAGCCCTGCCTCGATCTCGCCGGCCTCGATGCGGAAGCCCCTGATCTTCACCTGGTGGTCGGCCCTGCCCAGGTATTCGATGTCGCCGGTGGGCGTCACCCTGGCCAGGTCGCCGCTGCGGTAGAGGCGGGCGCCGTCGGTGGCGGCGAACGGGTGCGGCACGAAGCGCTGCGAGGTCAGGTCCACCGCGCCGAGGTAGCCGGCGGCCAGCCCCGCGCCGCCGACGTAGAGCTCGCCGGTCACGCCGTACGGCACCGGGGCCAGGTGCTCGTCCAGGACGTACAGCTCCAGGTCGGGCAGCGGGGCGCCGATCGGGCTGCGGCCCGGCTGGTCGATGTCGGCCGCGGTGATGGGCCGGTAGGTGACGTGCACGGTGGTCTCGGTGATGCCGTACATGTTGATCAGGCGGGGGTGGTCGTCGCCGTGCCGGGCGATCCACTGGCGCAGCGAGCCGGGCTCCAGCGCCTCGCCGCCGAAGACGACGTACCGGAGCGCAAGTTCGGAGCCGGGGCGCTGGGCGTCGGCCGCGGCGAAGTGCACGAAGGCCGACGGGGTCTGGTTGAGCACGGTCACGCCCTCGGCGGCGACCAGCTCGTAGAAGGTCTCGGGCGCCCGCGCGACGTCGGCGGGGACCACGACCACCCGGCCGCCGTAGAGGAGCGCACCCCACAGCTCCCAGACCGAGAAGTCGAAGGCGGCGGAGTGGAACAGGGTCCACACGTCGCTCTCGCCGAAGCCGAACATGGCCTCGGTGGACTCGAACAGGCGGACCACGTTGCGGTGGCTGATCAGCACGCCCTTCGGCCGGCCCGTCGAGCCGGAGGTGTAGATGACGTACGCGCCGGAGTCGGGGTCGCCGGGGACGGGGAAGTACGGCGCCTCCACCCGCGGGGAGGGCTCGTCCACGCAGATGAGCGTGCCGGGGCAGGCGGGCAGCCGGTCGAGCATGGGCCGCTGGGTGAGCATGACGTCCGGGCGCGCGTCCTCGACGATGGCCCGCAGCCGGGAGGCGGGGTAGGCAGCGTCCATGGGCACGTACACGCCGCCGGCCTTGAGCACGCCGACGATGGCGACGACCGTGTCCAGCGACCGGTCCAGGAACAGGCCGACGCGCCCGCCGTCGCGCAGGCCGGCCGCGTGCAGGCGGGCGGCCAGGTCCTCGGCCAGGGCGTCCAGCTCGGCGTAGGTGAGGTGGCGGCCCTGGAAGGTGACGGCGATGTTGTTCGGGGTGCGGGCGGTCTGCTCGGCGAACAGGTCGTGCAGGCAGGCGCCGGCGGGGAAGCTCGCCCTGGCGCGGCCGTTGCGCAGCAGCTCGGCGCGCTCCTCGGGAGGGGTCATCGGCAGCGCCGACAGGGTGGCGCCCGGGTCCTCGACGATCGACTCCAGCAGCGTGCGGTAGCGGTCGAGCAGCCGCCCGACGGTGTCCTCGTCGAACTTGGCCGCGTCGTACTCGAACGTGGCGAAGAGCCGGCCGTCGCGCGCGCACACCGACAGCAGCAGGTCGAACTTGGCGGTGCCGTTGTGCACGTCCACCGCGCTGATCTCCAGGCCGGGCAGCTCGAACGGCTGCCTGGGCGCGTTCTGCAGCACGAACATGACCTGGAACAGCGGGGCCTGGCTGACCCGGCGCTCCGGCCTGAGCTCCTCCACCAGCTTCTCGAACGGCAGGTCCTGGTGGGCGAAGCCGCCGATGGCGACCTTGCGGACCTGCTTGAGCAGGTCGCGGAAGCTCTGGCGGGGGTCGACGTCGAAGCGCAGCGCGAGCGTGTTGACGAAGAAGCCGATCAGCTGCTCGGTGTCCAGGTTGTTGCGGTTGGCGATCGGCGTGCCGACGACCAGGGCGTTCTCGCCGCTGTGCCGGTGCAGCAGGGTCACGTACGCGGCCAGCAGCGTCATGAACGGCGTGCAGTGCTCCTGGCGGCTGGTCCGCTCGACCGCCTCGGACAGCTCGGGGCTCAGCTCGCGGGTCAGCACCCGGCCGGTGAACTCGCCGGGGGCGGCGGCCCGTGCCATGGGCAGCTCCAGCACGGGCAGGGTGGCGCCGAGGCGCTGCTTCCAGTAGGCGAGGTCCCGGTCGTAGCCGCCGGTGGCCAGGCGCTCGCGCTGCCACAGGGCGAAGTCGGCGTACTGGACGGTCAGCGGGGGCAGCGGGTCGCCGCCGCCCGCGTGCAGCGAGGCGCAGATGGCCGACAGCTCGGTCAGCAGCACGCTCACGGACCAGCCGTCGGCCACGATGTGGTGGATCACCAGCAGCAGCACGTGGTCGTCGGGGGCGGTGCGGACCAGCGTGGCGCGGATCAGCGGCCCGGTCCCGAGGTCGAACGGCTCGCCGGCGCGGCGCGCCAGCAGGTCCGCGCAGGCGGCCTCCCGGACGGCGGGGTCCTCCCCGCTCAGGTCGGCCGTCTCCAGCGGCAGGTCGAGCTCGGCCAGGACCCGCTGCTCGGGCCCCGTGCCCTCGGTCACGAAGACGGTGCGCAGCACCTCGTGCCGGCGGATCACGATGCCGAGCGCGGCGCGCAGCAGGGAGACGTCGAGCGGGCCGCGCAACCGGGCGGCCAGCGGCACGTTCTGCACGGCCGTGCCGGGAACCAGCTGCTCCAGGAACCACAGGCGCTCCTGCGCGAAGGAAAGGGGGAGCCGGGCCGGCCTCTCCCCGCGGCGGATGCCGCGCGGCGCGTTGCTTTCTGCTGTCGCCATCACTACTCCGTATTCGGGTGCACGGCCAAAGCGGACCAGGCTGTTCATCCGGACAGCCGCGAGAAAATGCTATAAACCGGGGATTGTTTTCCGTTCCCCTAATAGGCCCCTAATGGCCGTCGGCCCCACCCCGGGCACGAAAAAGGGCCCGGCGGTGCCGGGCCCTTGCACATGAATGCGATTCAGGTGTTCCCCACCTTCGCGTCGCTGGCGTTGAACCGGAACGTGGCGACGCCCGCGAATATCACCGCGAAAACGCCCAGCACGAGCAGGTTGGTGGTGACGTCGCTCAGCGTGCCGTGCTCCAGGCTGACTTTCCGCAGCCCCTCCAGCGCCCAGTACGGCGGCATGAAGTGCGCGATCGCCTGCGACCATTCCGGCAGCGTGTTGGACGGGGCGAGCGCGCCGCCCAGGCCCGACATGACCATGCCGAGCAGGCTGCCCACGGTCAGCGCCTGGTCCATCGTGGAGAAGACGGCCACCAGCATGGCGCCGAAGGCGACCAGCACCAGGACGAGCACCAGCACCAGCAGCGCGAGCCCCATGATCGAGCCGGTCACGCGGAACCCGAAGAGCAGGTAGCCGAGCCCGAACAGCACCGCCATCTGCACCAGGTAGCACAGGTAGAGCGGGGTCAGCTTGCCGACGAGCAGGTCGGCCGTGGTGGCGGAACTGGCGCGCAGCCGGTCCCAGGTGCCCCACGCGTGCTCGCGGAAGAACAGGGTGCCGATCATCGTGATGCCGAAGAACGCGAACAGGACGGCCATGCCGGGGATGACGTACTCGGCTCCCGTGGCGTTGGCGAACCCGCGCAGGCGCAGGGTGGCGCGGGCGTTGGGGATGAGGAAGGCGCCCAGCAGGAGCGGCATCGCGATGGTGGTGACCATCGGCGCCGGGTCGGTGAGCACCAGTTTGAGCCCCGAACGGGCGATGACGAGGCTACGCCGCGACAACATCGAGCTCCTCCTTCCTGGAGGTGTCACCGGTGATGGCTCTGTAGGCGGACTCCAGGCTGGCCCGCTCCAGGTCGATGCCCTTGAGCCGGTTGGCGTCCTCGCCGAGCTCCGCGAGCACCTGCGCGATCGCCGGGCCGGGGTTGGCCGCGGCGAGCGTGGAGACCAGCAGCTCGCCCTCCGCCTCCCAGCCGG
Organism: Nonomuraea phyllanthi; assembly: GCF_006334985.2. Taxonomy (GTDB): domain Bacteria; phylum Actinomycetota; class Actinomycetes; order Streptosporangiales; family Streptosporangiaceae; genus Nonomuraea; species Nonomuraea phyllanthi. The sequence continues at coordinate 577,448 of NZ_VDLX02000003.1, read as the reverse complement.
ACGGCGGCTCGGCCGGGGCGTCGCCCTCGAACCTCAGCCGCACGGACGCGGTGGCGTGCCGCTGCACCAGCTCGTCGATGGAGCCGGACTCCACGATCCGGCCGTCGTGCAGCACGGCGATGTCGGCGTCGAGCTGCTCCAGCTCGGTCATGTAGTGGGTGGTGTAGACGATCGCGCTCCCGGAGGCGGCCAGGTCGCGCACGACGTCCAGGATGCCGGACCTCGACTGGACGTCCGCTCCGACCGTCGGCTCGTCGAGGAAGAGGACGTCCGGGCGGTGCACGATCGCCATCCCGGTGTGCAGCCGGCGCTTCTGACCGCCGGACAGCACCTCGGCCTTGACACCGAGCCGGTCGTCCAGGCCCATCAGGCGGGCGACCTCCGTCACCCGCGCGCGCACCTCCGCCGGCTTCATGCCGGCGAGCCGCGCGAACAGCGCGATGTTCTCCGCCACCGACAGCGTCGGGTAGACCCCGAGCGCCTGCGGCGCGATGCCCATGCGGGCCTGGGCCCTGCCGGTGTGACGGGCCACGTCGATCCCGGCGACGTGAACGCTCCCGCCGTCCGCCGACCTGAGCCCCGCGCAGATCGACACCATGGTCGTCTTTCCCGCGCCGTTGGCTCCCAGCAGGCCGAGGACCTGCCCGGCGCGTACGGTCAGGTCGACACCGCGCAGCACTTCCCTGTCACCGTAACGCTTTGCGAGTCCTGCGATTTCCAGCAACTCGTTCACCTCCATTTCTCACGGGTCAGGATAGATTCGACGAGCCTTTCTCGGCTGCCCTGGCGACACCCCTATTCCGGCGGCCGCTCACCCCAGAAAACACCGGGAGCCGCCCGCGAAGAATGCTTCGCCGGGCGGCTCCCGAGCCATGAGGGGCAGACGTTCGAAAGTCGTTCATCACCTCGCCGATGGGTTAAACTCCCGCGCAAGCCGACACCCCGAGGGTAGGTATTCCCGGGCGTCGCGCGAAACCCCTGCCGGCCCCCTAGGGAATGGCTTTCCCGGCCTACCGGTTATCGCCCGCGCGTTCGCTCCGTACGTTTGTCGCATGTCCATCAGCATGCTCGCCCGACGGCCGGCCACGGTGAAAGAGGCGCTCGCCTCAGGACGGCCCACCATTTCATTCGAGTTCTTCCCGCCGAAGGACGGCGCCGCGACCGGGCGCTTCTGGGAGTGCGTGCGGGAGATCGAGGCCGTACGGCCCAGCTTCGTGTCCATCACCTACGGGGCCGGCGGCTCGACCCGCGACCGCACGATCGACGTGGTCGCGGCCGTCGCCAGGACGGCCACCATGATTCCGGTGGCGCACCTCACCGCGGTCGGCCATTCGGTGGCCGACCTGCGGCTGATCCTGGAGCGCTACCGCGAGGCCGGCGTCAGGGACGTGCTCGCGCTGCGCGGCGACCCGCCCGGCGACCCCCAGGCGGAGTGGGTGCCCCATCCCCGCGGCGTCGCCCACGCCGTGGACCTGGTCCGGCTGATCCGCGAACACGGGGACTTCACCGTCGGCGTCGCCGCGTTTCCCGAGAAGCACCCCCGCTCCCCCGACTGGGAGAGCGAGATCCGCCATTTCGTGGACAAGTGCCGGGCCGGCGCGGACTACGCGATCACCCAGATGTTCTTCGACGTGGAGGACTACTTACGGCTGCGCGACCGGGTGGCCGCCGCCGGCTGCGACGTGAAGATCATTCCCGAGATCATGCCGGTGACCGACGCCGCGCAGATCGAGCGGTTCGCGGCGCTCAGCGGCGCCACCCTGCCGGAGCCGCTGGCCTCGCGGGTGCGGTCGGCCGGCGACCCGGCCGCCGTGCGCGCCATCGGGGTCGAGCACGCCACCATGATGGGCGCCCGCCTGCTCGCGGAGGGCGCCCCCGGCCTGCACTTCATCACGCTGAACCGGGCCGGGGTCGTCCTGGACATCCACCGCGCCCTCGGCCTGCCGGCCGCCCGCCCCTGAAGGCGGGCGGCCGGTCGCTCGCGCGGGTCGCAGTCACAGCTCCAGGATGGCGGTCGACGAGCCGAGCTCCGCGCTCGTCGGCAGGTCCGCCCTGTTGGTGATGTTGAGCTTGCGGTACGTGTGCGTGAGGTGCTGCTCCACGGTGCTCACCGTGACGTAGAGCTTGCCGGCGATCTCCCGGTTCGTGTAGCCGGCGGCGGCGAGCGCGGCCACCCGGCGCTCGGCGTCGCTGAGCATGGCCGCCGGCTCCGTGTCGGCGGCCTGCGCCTCGCCGCCCGCACCGCCCCGCGACAGGGCCCGCAGCAGCGGCTGCGCCTCGCACTCGCGGGCGAACGCGGTCGCCCTGCGAGTGATCATGCCGGCCCGGCGGTACTCCCCCAGCGCGTGGTAGGCGTCGGTGAGGTCGAACAGCGTCCTGGCCAGCTCGTAACGGTCGCCGCCCGCCGACTGCAGCAGGTCCGACGACCGGCGCAGCAGCATGGGGCGGTGCCGCGGCTCGCTCATGGCGGCCATCAGCCGCATGGCGACGCCCTGGACGCGCGGCGCGTTCGTGCCGCACCTGGCCAGCTGGCCCTCGACCAGCCGGCGGGCCCGGTCGTGCCCGCCCATGCGCAGGCAGGCCTCGGCCGCGTCGATCCGCCAGGGGATGAGGCCCGGCACGTCCAGCCCCCACTCGTCCATGAGCCGCCCGCACCACTCGAAGTCGCTCAGCGCGGCCCGCGGGTGGTCGGTGACCAGGCTGTAGTGGCCGCGCGCCTGCAGGTAGTGCAGGCCGTACCTGGTCTGGAACATGGCGTCCTGGACCGGCACGTCGAGCAGGTCGTTGACGTCGGCGAGCTTGCCCATCGCGGTGGCCGCGAGGACGAGCGTGCCGAGCGGCGCCCCCACCGCCACGCCCCAGCTGGTGTGCGGCATGATCTCCAGCGCGAGCCGCGCGTGCCGCTCGGCGGCGGGCAGGTCGCCGCGCCGCAGCGCCACCTCGGCGCAGACGGCGGCGAGCCTGGCCTGCCGGCTGGGCGCCCGGCGCGTGATCGCCTCCTCCATGAACAGGTCGCACCAGGGCGCGGCGGCGTCGGCCGCGCCGCCGTACGTGAGCGCGAGCAGCGCGCTCTCGACCGTGTCCAGGGAGCCCTCGTCCAGCTTGGAGTTGCGCAGGATCCGCTCCGACACGGCGATCAGGTCGTCGCCGGGGCCGCGCGTCAGCACGCCTTCGAGCATGGCCGCGGCCCGGCCGCGCCGGTTGGCCGCCACCGAGGAGAGCGCCGCCTGCCCCCGCTCGCCCAGGGCGCGCGGCAGGTGGGCGACGAGCGACGGGTAGGCCGAGCGCAGCCACGAGCGGGCGGCGCCCAGCTCGGCCTGCGCCTCCTGGTCCAGGTCCGCGCCGGGGTCGGCGACGTGGTCGAGCACCTCCTGGGCGTCGTCGAACCTGCCGTGCCACAGCAGCGCCTTGGCCAGCACCACGGCGGGGTAGCCGCGCAGGATGCCGCGGTGCATCGCGTCGGTCAGCTCGGGGAAGTGCCCGGCGGACGCGCTGGGGTTGATCCGCCACTCCGCCCGTACCAGCGCTGTGGTGATCTTGACCCGTTCGCGCTCGTCGGTGCAGGCGTGCAGGGCGAGCTTGAGGTAGGCGACGGCCGGCTCGACGAGCCCGTCGCGCAGCGCCTGCCTGGCCGCGGTTTCGAGCACGGGCACGGCCCACGCCCCGTCCGCCCGCCCGGCGCTCAGCAGGTGCCCGGCGACCACGCTCGCCGGGGCGCCGCTGCCGTGGGCCAGCTCGGCCGCCCTCTGGAACAGCCCGGCCCGCTCCTCCGGCGCCATCTCGGCCAGTACGGCGGAGCGCGCGGCCTCGTGGCGGAACCCGTCGCGGGCGAGCAGCCCGGCGACCGCCAGCGCCTGCACGGCCCGGGCGACGTCCGCCGCCCCGAGGCCGAGGAGCTCGTCGAGCCCGTCCGTCCCGCCCAGGACCGCCAGGCCCCTGGCCACGCGGAGCAGCCGCGGGCCGCCCCGGCGCAGGCAGGACAGGACGGCGTGGCCGTACCTGTCGCCGACCACCACGTCCTCGGGCGGCTCGCCCGCCGCGCGCCCGGCGTCCTCGTGGTCCTCGGCCAGCGCGGTCACCAGCAGCGGGTTGCCGCCGCTGAGGTCGTACCAGGGCGCGGCGAAGCGCTCGGCCGGCCCCGGCCCGAGCCGGCGTGCCGCCAGCTCCAGCACGCCGTCGCGCGACAGCAGCGGGAGCTGGACGCGGCGGCAGTGGGGCTGGCGCGTCAGCTCGGTCTGGAACGAGGTCTCGGCGTAGCCGCCGTGGTCGGCGTGGCCGAACACCGCCGCCACCCGCGCGAAGCGCACGCGCCTGCACAGGTAGGCGAGGCAGACCAGGGACGCGTTGTCGGCGTGCTGCACGTCGTCCACCACGATGAGCAGCGGGTGGCGCTCCGACAGCTCCAGCAGCACGGTGCAGAGCGCGTGCACGATCTGCGCGTCCATGTGGGCCAGCGGCTCCGAACCCGCCAGCGCCGCGTTCGTCCCCTCGTGGACGAGGTCGAGCGCGCGCTCCCGCTCCCCGGGCGTGAGCGGCGCGTCGTGGACGAGCTGGCTCAGCACGCCGAGCGGCAGGTCCCGCTCGGCGCTGGAGCCCGTCGCCGTGATGGCCAGCGCGCCGAGGTCGATGGCCCGCTCCGCCAGCGTGAGCAGCAGCTCGCTCTTGCCGGTGGCGACGGTGCCGGTGACCAGGGCGACGCGGCCGCGCCCGTTCGCCGCGTCGGCCAGCAGCCCCTCGAGGGAGGCCCGTGCCTCGTCGCGTTCGATCAAGTCCATCTCGTGCCTCCTTACCCCGACGATCCGAACGCCAGATCGTGCTGGTTTCGCGTGTTCATCGAACGGCCGCCGCCGGCGAGCGATCCGCCACCTCAAATGACACCGACTCGCGGGACGCCGAATCCCGGGACGCAGCCTCCCGGGACGCCATCTCGCGGGACGCCGCCGCGCTGACCGCGGCGAACGCCGCGGCCTCCACGTCGGAGCCCGTCCCGGCGCCCCAGACCAGGCGCCCCCGCACCCGGCACTCGGCGTAGACCACGACCTCGCGGCTCGGGCTCCGCCGCCCGGTCCTGTGCACGGCCCGCACGTCGATGCCCCAGGGCGCCAGCGTCGCCGCCATGCGCCGCACGGCCTCAGACCGGCCGGCGTCGAACCCCAGCCCGTCGATGTGCAGCTCCGCCGTCACCGGTGCCGCCGGCATCGTCAGGCCAGGCTCGGCGAGGTACTCGCGGTCGAACAGCTCCCTGACCCGCCGCGGCGTGATCTCGCCGCCCCCGGCGTCGGCGTCGGCCTGCACGATCCCGGCGAACTCCACCTGGAGCGCGCGCGGCAGCCGCATGCCGTGCCAGGCGTCCATCACGTACGCCACGCCCCCCTTGCCGGACTGGCTGTTGATGCGCACGACGGCCTCGTACGTCCTGCCCACGTCCCGCGGGTCGATCGGCAGGTACGGCACCGCCCACGGCAGGTCGTGCGCGCTGACCCCGCCGATCCTGGCCGCCCGCTCCTGCGCGTCGAACCCCTTCTTGATCGCATCCTGGTGCGAGCCGGAGAAGGCCGTGTAGACCAGGTCGCCCCCGTACGGGTGGCGCGGGTGCACGGCGATCCCGTTGCAGTACTCGACCGTGCGCCTGATGCCGTCGAGGTCGGAGAAGTCGATGCCGGGGTCGACGCCCTGGGTCAGCAGGTTGAGCCCGAGCGTGACGAGGTCGACGTTGCCGGCCCGCTCGCCGTTGCCGAACAGGCAGCCCTCGATGCGCTCGGCCCCGGCCAGCAGCGCCAGCTCGGCGGTGGCCACGCCGGTGCCGCGGTCGTTGTGCGGGTGGATCGACAGGCAGACGTGCTCGCGGCGGGACAGGTTGCGGTCCAGCCACTCGATCCGGTCGGCGAACACGTTGGGCATCGAGCGCTCGACCGTGGTGGGGAAGTTGAGGATGATGCCCCGCCCGGGGCCGGGCTGCCAGACGTCCATGACGGCCTCGCAGACCTCCAGCGCGAAGTCCTGCTCGGTGTCGTTGAACAACTCGGGCGAGTACTGGTAGCCGAGGTCGCAGCCGCCGAGCGCGCGCTCCGCGTACTTCGTGAGCAGGCGGGTGGCCTGTACGGCCAGGTCCTTGCACTCGTCCCTGGTCATGCCGAAGACCAGGTCGCGGAACGTCGGGGAGGTCGCGTTGTAGATGTGCACGGTGGCGCGCGGCGCGCCCGCCAGGCTCTCGACCGTGCGGTGGATCAGCTCGTCGCGCGCCTGCGTCAGCACCGAGATCCGCACGTCGTCGGGGATCAGGTCCTCCTCGATGAGCATGCGCAGGAAGTCGTGGTCGTCCTGGCTGGCGACGGGGAAGCCGACCTCGATCTCCTTGTAGCCCATGTCCACGAGCAGGTTGAACATCGTCAGCTTGCGCGTCGGGTCCATGGGCTCTGCCAGCGACTGGTTGCCGTCGCGCAGGTCGGTGGAGAGCCAGCGGGGCGCGGCGGTCACGGTCCTGCCCGGCCAGGTCCGGTCCGGGAGGTCGACGGGCTGGGTGGCGGTGTAGCGGGCGGCCGGTCTCCTTGGTGTTCTCACGGTGTTGTCCTCACGGGTCGTCCTCAACCTGCGGTGCCGAAGTACGTGGAGTACGAATGCGGCGCGAGCAGGACCTGGACCTTGCAGACGTCGTCCTCGTCCTGCATACGGAAGGTGACCGATATTTCGGGATAGGCGGCTACGACGCCGAGGCCGACGAAATACTGGTCGCTGTCGAACACGATGCGGTAGAGCCCGCGGTCCAGGCTCAGGTCCGCCCACTCGCTGATGCGGCCGGCCACGTCGGTCTCCGACCTGGCGAGCGGCTTCCAGCAGCCCTCCAGCGGGTGCTCGAGGCTGGCCCGCAGGCCAGCTGCCGACCGGCCGTACACGCCGTCCACCGCCTCCGCGATGATGCTCATCTCAGCCACACCCATCTGCCAGGTCCGTCACGACGGACTCCTGCCACGCCTGCGAGCTCGCCGGCCGGCGGCAGGACCACGGCAGGCGCTCACCGCGCGGGCACGGTCCATGTCACGGAGCCCGATCCACCCGCATCGGCTCGCCTTCAGAGTGCAGGGGGCCGCTATCGGTCCGCCTTTCGCCCACTATCGCGGGCGGTCATTCCCCCGGCTCGGACGGGCAGGCGCGCCGCATGAGGCGCATGCGCTCGGCGTACCGGGCGCGCATGCGCTGGGCCACCAGGGTGTCGATCTTCGCGGTCACGTCCAGCGCCCTGGCGAGGGTCTCGTACGCGTCCGCCGGCTGGCCGAGCGCCGCGTGCGCGTCGCTGAGCACGCTCAGCGTGTCCGCCTCCTCCAGGGGGACGTTCATCGTGCCGAACAGCGCGAGCGCCTCGTCGCAGGAGTCCACGGCCTCCTCCGGGCGGCCCTCCGCCAGGGCCAGCTCCGCCAGCGCGGCCAGGGTCCTGCCCTTGGCGAGCCGCTCGCTGGAGGTGTTGGCGAGCAGCAGCGCGTGCCGCAGCGTGCCGCCGGCCTCGGCGAACTCGCCGAGCCTGAGCCGGGCCAGGCCCATGCCGTGCAGGATGTACGCCTCCCCCGTCGGGTCGCCGACCTCCTGCACCGCGGCCAGCGCCTCGCCCAGCACCTCGACCGCCAGGCGCAGCTCGCCCTCCTGGAGGTGCACCTGCCCCAGGCGGTTGAGCACCTGGCCCTGCAGCCTCCTGCCCACGCCGCTGCCGACGTGGGCCATGGCCTCCGACAGCAGGCGCTTGGCGTGCTCGATGTCGTCGCGCGCCAGCCTGACCTGTGCCAGGTTCTGCAGCACGTAGACGGTGGTGCTGGGCGGCCCGGCGCGGCGCGACAGCTCCAGCGCCCGCTCGAAGTGCGCGGCGGCGTCCTCGATCCGGCCCGTCACCAGGTCGAGGTGTCCCCTGTTGGCCATCACGGAGCCGAGGCCGCGCTCGTCGCCGATCTTGGTGAACAGCGTGATCGCGGCGTCGAAGTCGCGGCGCGCGTCGTCGAACCGCTGCTCGGCGCTGGCCAGCGCGCCGGTCGAGTACAGCATGACGGCGTGGCCCGCCACGTCCCCGGCCTGGCGGGCGGCGTCCAGCGCGATCCGCTGGGTCTCGCGCCAGTCGTCGAGGTAGACCCGCGACTGGAAGAAGGAGGCCGCGCCCATGGCCAGGCCCCAGCAGATCTCCGTGAAGCCCGCCTGCGCCGCCTGGCTGATGCCGGAGACGAGGTTCGAGCGCTCGCGCTCGAACCAGGCGTGCGGCACCTCGACCATCCGCTCGACCAGCGCGTCCGGCAGCGACCAGGTGGCGATGGACGCGGGGATGATCATGCGGTCCTCGTGCTCGCGGCGGCGGGCCGCCTCCACCAGGGACAGCAGCCCGCCGAGCACCCTGGCCAGCGCCGCCGTGCGCTCGGCCGCCGGCTCCTCGGCGGCCAGGCGCTCCCTGGCGAACACCCTGATGAGGTCGTGGAAGCGGTACTGGGTGTGCGGGCCGCGCCCGGTGCCGGAGGTCTCGATGAGCTGGGCGTCGGCCAGGTCGTCCAGCAGGTCCTGGCCCTCGTGGAGCGGCCGGTCCAGCAGAGCGGCGCTGATCCAGGAGGAGAAGATCGGCGCGTCGAGGATGGCCAGCCGGCGGAACAGGCGCCTGGCCTCCTCGCCGACGCTCTCGTACGTCAGCGAGATGCTGGCCCTGATGCCCATGTCGCCGTGCTTGAGCTCGTCCAGCCTGCGGGTCTCGTCCTCCAGGCGTTCCACGAGCTGCCCGACGCTCCAGTGCGGCCGGGCCGACAGCCGCGCGCCCGCGATCCGCAGGGCCAGCGGGAGCTGCCCGCACAGCTCGGCCAGCGCCACCGTGGCCTCGGGCTCGGAGTGCACCCGCTCGGCCCCGGCGATGCGCGAGAGCAGGTCGAGCGACTGGGCGGAGTCGAAGACGTCCACGTCCACGTGGACCGCGCCGGGCAGGGCGGCGAGCCGGCCGCGGCTGCTGAGGATCACCGCGGAGCCCGAGCCGCCCGGCAGGAGCGGGAGCACCTGGCTCTCCATGCCCACGTCGTCCAGCACGATCAGCATCCTGCGGTCGGCGAGCAGCGCGCGGTACATCTCCGCCCGCTCCTCCAGCCCGTCCGGCACCGCCGTACCGGTGACGCCGAGGGCGCGCAGGAAGCGTTCGAGCACGTGCGCCGGGCTCACCGGGCGGGCGGCGCCGCCGTGCAGGTCGGCGAAGAGCTGCCCGTCGGGATAGTGCTCGGCCACCCGGTGCGACACGTGGACGGCGATGGTGCTCTTGCCGATCCCCGGCTTGCCGACCAGCGCGACGATGGGCACGGCGTAGCCGGGGCGCTCCCCCGCGACGGCCACGAGCCGCTCCAGGATCTCGTCGATCTGCTTGGTGCGCCCGGTGAAGTCGGCGATGTCGGTGGGCAGCAGGCGCGGCACCACCTTCAGGGCCGCCGGGGCCGCGGCGGGCGGCGCCTCGGGCAGGTCGAGGCTGGGAGCCGAGGTTAGTATCGCGTGCTCCAGCTGCTGGAGCCGCTCGTTCGGTTCGATGCCCAGCTCTTCGATCATGGTCTGCCTGGCCCGCCGGTAGGCCTGCAGGGCCTCGGCCTGCCGGCCGGAGCGATACAGCGCGAGCATGAGCTGGCCGCGCAGCCGCTCGCGCAGCGGGTGCTCCTCGACCAGCGCGCTGAGCTCGCCCACCAGCTCGTGGTGGCGGCCCAGGTCGAGCTCCAGGTCCACGCAGTCCTCGTTGGCGGCGATGCGGTCCTCGTCCAGCCTGCTCGCCGCCGCCTGGACGAGCCTGCTCTGGATGCCCTCCAGCGCCGGGCCGCGCCACAGGGCCAGCGCCTCCCGGTAGCGGGTGACCGCCTCGGCGACCTGGCCTTCCTTGCGCAGCCGGCGCGCCTCGCGCGCGAGCCGCTCGAAGCGGTGGCCGTCGAGCTCGTCGTCCCTGACCCGGACGACGTACGCCTGGGCCTGGGTGGAGATGAGGTCCGGCCTGCCGTGCGCCGCGAACAGGCGGCGCAGGCCGGAGATGCAGATCTGGATCTGGGCGCGGGCGGTCGTCGGCGGCTCGTCCCCGTACACGGCCTCCATGAGCCTGCCGATGCTGACGGCCCGCCCCACGTCCAGCAGCAACACGGCGAGTGCGGTCTGCTGCCTGCTTCCCCCGAGATCCACTCGTTCGCCGTCCAAGGAGACTTCGAGAGGACCCAGGATGCTAAAGCCCACTCGCATCTCCCCTTGATGCCAGTTGATGCCAGCGCGTTCCCAAGGCTGCAGGTTTCGCGAAAAATCCTACTTCTTCGCGATAAAAGCTGTCACTTGTTTACGGATCCAGGCCCGGATCTGTCACCGTAGAAGTCAGCTTTCGCCGGGGACCGCGCCCAGGGGACGATCACGGCCAGGTGTTGCAGCACATCGGGTACTCGATGTCCGGCGTCTTGACAGCCACGGGGGTGGCCGATCCGGTCTCGGCGCCGGCGGCCGAGCCGAGCGCCGGCAGGACGGCCACGGCGGTGGCCAGGACGAGGACGAGCTTGGCCAGGCGACCGCGTGCGTGCTTGTTCATTTCCGACCTCGGTTTCCTAGAGGGGTTGGTGTACGTGTCTCAGGCTAGGAAGGGGCGCCATTCGCTCGTTATCGGATCGCTTCTGGCCCGGCATTCCGCAGGTCAGCCGCTGTCCGGGGGTTCCGCCGTCCGCTGTGCCGGGGGGCCGGGCAGGCGCGGCACGCCGGCCACCAGCCGCCGCGTGTGCGGGTGGCCGGGAGCGCCGAGCACCGCGGCCGTCGCCCCCCGCTCCACCACGCGGCCCTTCTCGAGCACCACCGTCTCCTCGCACAGGGACGCCACCACGGTCAGGTCGTGCGAGACCATCACCACCGTGAGCCCCCGGCTGTGCCGCAGTTCGGCCAGCAGGTCGATGAGGCTCACCTTGGTGACGACGTCCAGCGCGCTGACGGGCTCGTCGGCGAGCAGCACCCGCGGCCCGCACACGACGGCCCTGGCGATGGCGATGCGCTGGCGCTGGCCGCCGGAGAACTCGTGCGGATAGCGGCTCGCGGCCTCCTCCGGCAGCCCGACCCAGCGCAGGGCCTCCGCCACCCGGCGCGCCGACTCCGCGCGCCGGTCGCGGGACGTGAGCAGGCCGAGGGAGCGCAGCGGCTCCGCCACGATCCGGTCCACCCGCTGCCGGGGGTCGAGCGAGGAGTACGGGTCCTGGAACACCGGCTGGACCGCGCGCCGCAGCGCCCGCTCCCGCCCGCGTAACCCCTCGCCGTCCAGGAGCACCTGCCCGGCGGTCGGGCGGGCGAGGCCGAGCAGCAGACGTACCAGCGTGGACTTGCCCGCGCCCGACTCGCCCACCAGCCCCAGGCCGCGCCCCGCCACCACCGGGAACGAGACGTCGGTGAGCACCTCGGGCCCGCCCCGGTACGCGAAGTGCACCCCGCGCGCCTCCAGCACCGGCGGGCTCAACGCGCGAGCCCGTCCAGCGCGCCGTGCAGCCGCCTGGCGGCCGCCACCACCTCGCGGGTACGCGGATGCGCCGGGGCGTGCACGATCTCCGCGGCCGTGCCGCGCTCGACGGCCCGGCCCTCGTGGAGCACGAGGAGGCCGTCCGCGACGCCCGCCACGACGCCGAGGTCGTGACCGATGAGGAGCAGCCCCATCCCGGAGCTCCTGACCAGGCCGTCCAGCAGCGCCAGCATCTCGGCCTGGACCGTGGTGTCCAGCGCCGCGGTGGGCTCGTCGGCGATCAGCAGCGCCGGCTCGCAGGCCAGCGCCATCGCGATGGCGACCCGCTGGCGCTGGCCGCCGGACAGCTCGTACGGGAAGGCCCTGGCCAGCCGCTCCGGGCCGGGCAGCCGCACCTCCGAGAGCGCGTCGAGCACCGCGCCGCGCAGCGCCCGGCCGCGCAGCCGCCGCCTGCGCCGCAGCGGCTCCGCGACGAGCGCACCGACCCGTTTGAGCGGGTCGAGCGCGGTGAGCGGCTCCTGGAAGACCACGGCGGCGGCCCGGCCGCGCAGCCGGTCCAGCCGCCGGCCGGGCGCGCCGAGCACCTGCTCGCCGTCCAGGAGCACGCTGCCGGACGCGCTCATCCCCCTCGGCAGCAGGCCGATGACCGCCAGCGCGGCCAGCGTCTTGCCCGCGCCGGACTCGCCGATCAGCCCGAGACGGTCCCCCCGCTCCATGGAGAAGGACAGCCCGGAGACGAGGCTCCGGCCGTCCGGGGCGCGCACGCACAGGTCGCGTACGTCGAGCAGGGTCATCGTGATCTCCTCAGGGTCGGGTCGGCCTGCTCCCTGATCCCCTGGGCGATCAGGTTGGCCCCGATCACCAGCATGGCCAGCAGCGCGCCGGGCGCGAGCACGGCCACGGGAGAGGTCAGCACGGTCGCCTCGGCCTCCTTGAGCATGCGCCCCCAGGAGGCGTTCGGCGGCGGCGCGCCCAGCCCGAGGTAGGACAGGCTGGCCTCGGCGAGCGCGGCCAGGCCCGCCTGCAACGCCAGGTTGACCGCCAGCGTGGGCCAGATGTTCGGCAGCACGTGCCCGGTCACGATCCTGGGCCAGGAGGTGCCCGAGGTGCGGGCGGCGGTGATGTAGTCCTGCGCCAGCACCCGCTTCACCAGCACCCTGGTCAGCCGGGCGACGACGGCCGAGACGGCCAGGCCGATCGCCGTGATCGCCGCCGCCAGGGAGGTCTGCTTGGCCGCGACCACGAGCATGGCGAGCAGCAGCGTGGGGAAGGCGAGGAGGATGTCGAGCACGACGGCCAGCGCGTCGTCCAGCCACCGGGCCGCCAGTCCGGCCAGCACGCCCACCGCCGGGCCCAGCGGGCCGCCGACCGCGACCGCGCCCAGGCTCGCCACGACGGCCACGCGGGCCCCCAGCATCAGCTGGGTGAGCAGGTCCCGGCCGAGCCGGTCGGTGCCGAGCAGGTGGCCGGCACCGGGTGGCTCCAGGCGCCCGCCGGTGGTGTCGGCGGGGTCGTACGGCGTCCAGAAGAACGTCAGCAGGGCCATCGCGACGATCACCGCGACCAGCGCGCAGCCGGCCGCCAGCGCCGGCGAGCGAACTCTCATGCGGGCGTCCCGGTCGTCGTGCGGCGCAGCCGCGGGTCGATGAGCCGCTGGACGAGATCGGTCAGGAAGCCGATCACCAGCACGGTGAAGGTGCTCAGCGCCAGGATGCCCTGGATCACCGGGTAGTCGTGCTGGGCGAACCCCCTGACCAGCATGCTGCCCAGCCCCGGCAGCGCGAAGACGCCCTCCACGACGACCGCGCCGAGGAAGGTCGTGGCCAGCTCGATGCCGAGGACCGACACCACGGGGGCGGCGGCGTTGCGCAGGCCGTGCCGCCAGACCGCGCCGGCGAACGACGCGCCGAGCGCCCTGGCGGTGCGCAGGTAGTCGCTGTCCAGGACGTCGAGGGCGGCGGAGTGCACGTACCGGATGAGCGAGGCGGACATGACCAGGGAGACGGTCAGCACGGGCAGCGCCAGCGCGGTGAGCGCCGCCCCCGGGTGGGCCCACCCGTCCACCGGGAAGCCGCCGGCCGGGAGCAGCCGCAGGCGCAGCGCGAACAGGTCGATCAGCAGGATGCCCACCCAGAAGACCGGCACGGCCAGGCCGAACTGGGAGGCCGCGCCGATCAGCGAGCCGTACCACGTCCGGCCGCGGCAGGCCGTGAAGAACCCCACCGGCACGGCCACCAGCACCGACAGCAGGAACGCCAGCAGCGTCAGCGGCACGGTGACGGGCAGGCGCGCGGCGATCTCGGAGCCCACCGGCAGCGAGCTGATGAGCGACCTGCCCAGGTCGAGCGTGGCCATCTTGCGCGCCCAGGACGCGAACTGCTCCAGCGGCGGCAGGTCCGTGCCGAGCTCGTGCCGGACCTCGGCGACCTGCTCGGGTGTGGCGCCCATCGGCAGCAGGGCGTTGGCCGGGTCGCCCGGCAGCAGCCTGAGCAGCAGGAACAGCACGCAGCTCGCGACCAGGAACGACACTGCCAGCAGCAGGACGCGCCTGCGCAGGTAGGCGATCACCTGGCCGTCAGCGCTCCTTGATGTCGTAGACGGGGAACTGCGCGTTCAGCCCGTTGACCGGGTAGCCCGACAGGCGCGACGAGCTGACCACGATCTGCGGGTTGAGGTAGAGCCAGTCGCTGGCGGCGTCCTCGGCGATCCTGCGGGCGGCCGTCCGCATCATGCTCGCCTGCGTCTCGGCGGTGGCGGACGTCTCCGCCCTCTTGATCAGCTCGGCCACTTCGGGGTTGTCGTAGCCCCAGTAGAAGCCCGGGTCCCCGTACCAGCGGATGTCCCTGTCGTTGACGTGCTCCTGCAGGGTCGCGGTGAAGTCGTGGCGCTGGTAGACCTTCGTGTACCACTCGTCGGCCGTGATGATCCTGATGTTCACGGTGATCCCGACCTTGGCCAGTTCCGACTTGACGAACGTCGCGATGGTGGGGTGCGGGTCGTAGTTCGGCGTGTCGAGGGTGAAGGTGAAGCCGTCGGGTAAGCCGGCCTCGGCGAGCAGCTTCCTGGCCAGCGCGACGTCGTACGCGTTGAGCCGGCACAGGTCCTCGTACCACGGGTCGCTGGGCGGCACCATCGAGCCGATCAGGATGCCGTGGTCGCCCCAGATCGAGCGCAGCAGCTTCCTGTCGTCGATGGCGGCGCTGACGGCCCTGCGCACGAGCGCCCTGTCGAACGGCGGCTCGCGGTCGTTGAAGGCCAGCAGGAGCTTGGTCGTGGACGTGCCCTCGCTGATCCGGAAGCGCGGGTCGCCCTCGAACTGCGCCAGCGCGTCGGGGCTCTGCTCGCTGGTCACCAGGTCGACCACGCCGGTCAGCAGCGCGTTGTTGAGCGCGCTCGCGTCGGTGTAGTAGTGGAACACGGCGCCGTCGTTGTCGGGGCGCTCGCCCCAGTAGCCGTCGAACCTGTCGAGGGTCAGCGACGAGCCGCGCCGCCACGTGCCCACCTTGTAGGGGCCCGTGCCGTCCTCCGTGGTCGCGGGGTCGCGTACGGCGTCGTTGACGATCCACACCTGGCTCAGGTTGTAGACGAACGAGACCGACCGGGTGGACAGCGTCACCACGACCGTGGACGGGTCGGGCACGTCGATGCCCTTGATCACGCTAAGGTCGCCCTTGCGGGCGGACTTCGAGCCGTCGCCGATGATCCGCTCCAGGCTGTGCTTGACGTCGGCGCCCGTGAGCGGGTCGCCGGAGTGGAAGCGCACCCCCTCGCGCAGGGTGAACGTGTGGGTGAGCCCGTCGCGGCTGACCTTGTGCCCGGCCGCCAGCAGGTTCTCGACCTGGCCGTCGTCGGTCAGCCTGAACAGCCCCTCATAGACGTTGCCGGCCAGCGCCTCGATCACCCCCTGCCCGCCGCCGCCCGCGTTGTCGAGGTTCTGCGGCTCGTACAGAGAGCCGACGTCGATCACGGAGGCGGGCTCCGCGGGCGGCGTCGACGTCCCGCAGGCCGTGAGGACAAGTGCCAGGCCGATGAACAGCGCCGTCTGCCTTTTCACGATGTCTCTCCCCAGATGTCGCCCTACGGCACGACCAGCGAACATTCTCCTGTCCTTCGCTAGCCGCGCGATGGCGTCGATCCGAACAATCCCCGTCGCGATGCCCCATTCGGATCTGCTTTCCAGTCAAGCACATGGGGAATTGACGGAATTTGACACTATGAGCGGAATTTCACCACAATTTCTGGTCAATTCTCTGATGCTCTGAACACCTCGGATCCGGGCTCCGGTGAATAACGCCACCCGGCCGTCCGCGCGTCCGTCCCGGCCGCCGCCGCGGCCGGGCGGCGCGCCTCCTCCGGACGGTGGTCGAGCCGGCACATGGTGCTCAGCGAGCCCAGCAGCGCGGCCACGCCGGTACGGTCGCCCGCGCGCTCGGCGGCGGCCAGCGCCACCTCGTGGCTCTCCCGCCAGTCGTCGAAGTGGCCGCCCGACTCGAAGAGCGGGAGCATGCTCAGGGCCAGCGCGCCGCACAGCCGGGGCAGCCCCGCCTGGGCGGCCTGCCGCACGCCGGCGAGCAGCAGCCGCCGCTCCCGCTCCATCCAGCACAGCGGCACCACGGCCAGCTCCCCGGCCAGCTCCGGCGGCATCCACCGGCACCCGCCACCACCCGCGGACGGCCTCCCGCCACCGGGCACCTCCCCCACCAGGTCGTCGTAGGGGCCAGGAGCGATCTCGGCCACGAGGTCGTCGTGGCGGTCACGGGCGGTCTCGGCCACCAGCAGCAGGGCGCCCAGCATCCTGGCCAGGGCGTCGCCCCTTTCGGTGGCGGACTCCTCGGCGGCCAGGCGCTCCTTGGCGAAGACCCGGATGAGGTCGTGGAAGCGGTAACGGGCCTCGGCGCCCCTGCCGACGCCCACGGCCTCGACCAGCTGGACGTCCGCCAGGTCGGCGAGCAGGTCCTCGCCTTCGGCCGGCGGCCGGCCCACGAGGGCCGCGCCGATCCAGGCGGGGAACTCCCCGACGTCGGGGATCGCCAGCCGCCTGAACAGCCGCCTCGCGTCCTCGTCCAGGGCGTCGTAGCTCAGCGTGATGCTCCCCCTGACGCCCATGTCACCGTACCGGAGCTCGTCCAGCCGCCGCGTCTCGTCCCGCAGCCGCTCCACCAGCCGCCGCAGGCTCCACAGGGGCCGGGCGGCCAGGCGGGCGCCGGCGACGCGCAGCGCGAGCGGCAGGTGCCCGCACAGCGCGGCCAGCTCCACCGCGGCCTCGGGCTCCGCGCCCACCCGCTCGGCCCCGGCGATGCGGGACAGCAGCTCCACCGACTGTCCGGGCTCGAAGACCGGCACCTCGACGTGGTCGGCCCCGGCCAGCCCGGACAGCCGCCTGCGGCTGGTGATGACGACGGCGGCGCCGGGGTGGCCGGGCAGCAGCGGCAGCACCTGGCCCTCGCCGGCCACGTCGTCCAGCACGATCAGCGTCCTGCGGGCGGCCAGCAGGTGGCGGTACGTCTCGGCGCGTTCCTCCAGCCCTTCGGGCACCTCTGAAGCGGGCACTCCGAGCGCGGTCAGGAACCGTTCGAGGACCTGCGAGGGGCTGACCGGCCGCCCGGAGCCCGCCTGCAGGGCGGCGAAGAGCCGGCCGCCGCGGAAGTGCCGGGCCAGGTCGTGCGCGGCCCGCGCCGCGACGCTGGTCTTGCCCACCCCGGCCTTGCCCACGATCACGGTGACGGGCACCGCGAGGCGCGCCCGCGCCGGGCCGTCCCCGCCCGTCAGGTGCGTACGGATCCGAGCCAGCTGCTCCGCGCGCCCGGTGAAGTCCGCCACGGGCGGAGGCGGCGGCATGCCGGTCAGGCTCGCCCGCCCGCGCACGCGCTCCGCCAGGTCCGGGTGCTCCTCGTCGGCGAGGATGGCCTGCTGGAGCAGGCGTAATCGCTCATTGGGCTCGATGCCCAGCTCCTCGGCCCAGGTCTGCCGCGTCTGCCGGTACACCTCCAGCGCCTCTGCCGGCCGCCCCGACCGGTACAGCGCCCTCATCAGCTGCCCGCGCAGCTCCTCGCGCAGCGGGTAGTCCCTGACCAGCCGGGTCAGCTCGCCGACCAGGCGGTCGTGGCCCCCGAGGTCCAGCTCCAGCCGTACGCACTCCTCGGCGGTGGTGATCCGCTCCTCGGCCAGCCGGCCGGCGGCGGCCTGCACCAGGCCGCTCCTGATGCCGTCGAGCGCCGGCCCGCGCCACAGGGCGAGCGCCTCGCGGTACAGCTCGATCGCCCTGGCCTGCCGGCACTCGTCCCTCGCCTGCCTGGCCCGCGCGAGCGCCGTCTGGAAACGGTGCACGTCGAGCCGCTCGCCGGGGATCTGGATGGCGTACCCCTGGGCGGTGGTGACGATCAGCCCGGCCTGGCCGTACCCCCCGAAGAGGCGGCGCAGCCCGGACACGCACACCTGCACCTGGGCGCGCGAGGTGACCGGCGGGTGCTGCCCGTACACGGCCTCCATCAGGCGATTGACTGTGACCGTGCGGTTGGCGTCGAGCAGGAGCGCGGCCAGCACGATCCGCTGCCGCGCGCTCCCCAGGTCGAGCGACTCGCCGCGACTCTCGGCGGTCAGAGGTCCGAGCACGTAAAAGTCCACCGGTATCTCCCCCGCTGAGAAACCCGCGTGTCGGTGACGTCCCCACCCCCCGTTGGCGAAGACATGAGCATTACCGCACAGCACCGTGGAAATGTCTACGGAAGTCACCAGTTCATGACATTAAGTAATTTGTTGATTTTTCATCAATCTTCTCCTGATAACGGCGATGACCACAGAGCGTGGACGGCCACCCCCTATCTGCCCTTATCCAGGGCGAACCGGCCCGAGAAACCCCGCCGCGCGATTCCCCCGGCTTCCGGCGCCCGGTTACGCTCACCTCGTGACCAGGCCGGAGAAGCGCTTTTCCGAAAAGCCCGGCCTGCGAGGGAGACATCATGATCGAGGCCATCCTTCCCCGCTGCGTGGTAGCGGCGGACCTCTTTCACGATCCCCCTGACGCGACGCTCTTCCCCGAAGAGGAGAAGGTGATCGAGGAGTCGGTCGAGAAGCGGCGCAGGGAGTTCGCCACGGCGCGGCTGTGCGCCCGCACGGCGCTCGGCCGGCTCGGCCTGCCGCCCGCGCCCGTGCTCCCCGGCCTGCGCGGGGAGCCGCAGTGGCCGCACGGGGTGGTCGGGAGCATCACGCACTGCGCGGGATACCGGGGGGCCGTGCTGGGCGACGCCACCAAGGTGGCGACCGTCGGGATCGACGCGGAGCCCAACGACGCGCTGGCCAACGGTGTCCTGGAGGCCGTCTCGCTCCCCGAGGAACGCGCCCACCTGCACCGCCTGTCCGCGCTCCACCCGCACGTGTCCTGGGACAGGATGCTGTTCAGCGCCAAGGAGTCGGTGTACAAGGCGTGGTATCCGCTGGCCAAGCGCTGGCTGGACTTCGAGGACGCGGTGATCACCTTCCAGCCCGCGACCGGCACCTTCTCGGCGCGGCTGCTGGTACGGGGGCCCAGGGTCGACGGCAGGCGCCTCGACTCCTTCTCCGGGCGGTGGCTGGTCGACCGGGGGCTGATCGTCACCGCCATCGTCATCCCCCGCTGACCCCTCGGCCCCGATCAGCGCGACGGCGGCAGTTCTCAGGAAATAGTCAGCGGCGGTGACTAGGCGGCACACGGGTGTCCGGATATGGTGCGATACGGGCAAGCCACACACCTGCGCACCGTCTCCCGAACCCGATCGATGGGCACCGTATGCCGGATCTGTCGTTCGCCACCCAAAGGTTACCGGGCGTGAGCGTGATCTCTGTGGCCGGCGAGGTGGACGTCGTCACGGCCGGGGAGCTCGACCGCCACATCCGGCGCAGCCGGCGGCTGCCGGGCGAGCACGTGGTGATCGACCTCAGCGAGGCGCACTTCCTCGGCAGCGCGGGCCTTCGCGTCCTGCTCAACACGCACGCCTTCGCCCGCCAGCACGGCGGCAGCCTGCACCTGGCGGCGCCCGACCCGAAACTGGCGCGCATCATGGAGCTCACCCAGGCGCACACCGTCCTGCACGTGCACGCCACCGTGGAGGACGCCGTGCTGGCGGCGCTCGACGCCATGCTCTCCTCCTCCTGCTGACCCCGCCGCACGCCCACCTGCAGCCCCGGGACTCCACCTCTCACCTCAGGCCTTTCACCTCCCACCCCGAGGAGCGGATGCGGGCGTCGCGTGACTCCCACGCTCGGGGGGACGCGCCGACGACGCTCGCTCCCCGGGTGAGCGGGCCGGCGGCAGGCGGCGCGGGGGCATGTCAGCGGTAGGCGGCGGCCTGGAGAGTGTAGAGGTCGGCGTAGAGGCCGTTGAGGGACATCAGAGTGGCGTGGTCGCCCTGCTCCGTGACCTTCCCGCGGTCGAGCACGTAGATCCGGTCGGCGTAGCGCACGCTGGCCAGCCGGTGGGTGATGAGCAGAACGGTGCGCCCGTCGGAGTGGTGGCGGATGCGCTCGAAGAGGGCGTGCTCGGCGCGCGCGTCGAGGGCGGCCGTCGGCTCGTCGCAGATGAGCAGGTCGGCGTCGCGATGGAAGCCGCGAGCCACGGCGATGCGCTGCCACTGGCCGCCGGACAGCTCGTGGCCGTCCTTGAAGCGGCGGTCGAGCCAGGTGCGGTAGCCGTGCGGGAGGCCGGCGACGACCTGGTCGGCACCGGCCACCGCGGCGGCCGCGAACAGGGCCTCCTCCCCTTTGCCGGTGCCCATCGTGATGTTGTAGCGGGCGGTCAGCGGCCAGCGGGTGTGGTCCTGGGCTATGACGGCGATGCGCAGGCGCAGGCCGTCGGGATCGACCTCGCGCAGGTCGGTGTCGTCCCAGGAGACGGTGCCGGTGTTGGGCTCGTAGAGGCCGGAAAGGATCTTGGCCAGGGTGGTCTTGCCCGAGCCGTTCTCTCCGACGAACGCGATGACCTCGCCGCGCTTGATCTCGATGGACACCCCGCGCAGCGCCGGCTCGTCCGCGCCCGGATAGGTGAAGGTCACGTCGGAGGCCACGATGCGGTCGAAGCCCTCGGGGGTCGGTGCCGGGCGGGCCGGGGTCACGCGGAGCTCGGCCTTCGCGCAGAACTCCAGGAAGTCGGTGAAGTAGAGGCCCTGCTCGTAGAGGCGGTTGGTGGCGTAGAGGAGGCTGCTCAGCGAGGACTGGCCCGACCTGATCGCCAGGACCGCCGTGCCGGCCACCGCCAGGGGGATGGCGGCGACCGCCAGGAGCACGCCGAGCGCGACGTAGACCAGGACGGTGCCGAGGCCGCCCAGCGCCTCGCCGACCACGCGGGCGAAGGTCTGACGCCTGGCCAGCCGCAGCAGCACCTCCTGCTCGGCCCTGGCGACCATGTCGTACATGCGGAGCAGGAAGTGGCGCATCGTGAACGAGCGCACCTCGGCGGCGGCCGCCCGCTCGGCCAGCAGCTCGGCGATGATCCACTTGCGGCGGCGGGCCGGGATCAGGCCGTACATCGTCGCGTAGCGCATCCGGGCGCTGCGGACCGCCGCCCAGGCGTCGGGCACGACCGCGAGCAGCAGCAGCGGCAGCAGCACCGGGTGGAGGACGCCGAGCACGCCGGCCGCGGCCACGATGCCGACCGCCGCCGTGACCACGTCGACGGCCGAGGAGACCACCGAGTCGGCCACGGCCACGCCCCTGCTCTCGGCGCGCTCCAGGGCGTCGTGGAACTCGGGGTCGTCGTACGCCACCAGCTCCACCCGGCTGGTCAGGTCGTACAGCCGCTCCTCGGTGAGCCGGGAGATCTGCGGTGTGAGGCGTGACTCGGCCCAGCCCGCGCCCGCCTGGACGGTCGTGCGCAGCACGGCCGCGCCCCCCACCAGGGCGAGGCTGGGCAGGGCGGCCACCACCCGGTCGGGGGTGGGACCCTCGCTGAAGAGGGCGGTGAGGACTCCGGTCGTGGCGAGCAGCCCGAAGGCCGTGAACACCCCGCCGAGGAGGTTGAGCACGATCGCGGCCAGGGTGTCGCGCGGGCTCGCGCCCCAGGCCATGCGCATCGCCTGGGCCACGAGTGACGGCAGCCGCCTGGCGATGGCCAGGAAACCGACCTCGGCCATCTTCTCGTTGTGGGCGCTCCAGTGGGGGGTGGCGATCTCGCCGATCTCGAGAGGCTCGTCAACCTGCATGCCCGGAGTATGCGGGTGGGCACTGACAGTTTCATGTGGCCTCCCGGTGGGCTTTTCCGAACCGTGGTCCTGTTCGACCAGGCGGTGTCGGCAGGCGTGTCGCACATGGCTCGTTGTGGAGCGAGCAACAGGACGGCTCATGGTGATCGTTTGACATGTCGGTCAATCGATACCCGTGCACGCACGCCTACTTTTGGTGTCTGTGAGGAAACGATCTGCTACCACTCGATCGAGAATTATCGAATCCGGCCTGAAACGGTGGGCCATATCCGGCGTGGCGCTTCTGGGCACGTTGTCGGCCTCGCTCCTACCGGCACAGCCGGCCGCGGCGCAGCCGGTGCCGCTGGTCGAGGAGGACTTCACGGGAGCCACCGCGATCCCGGAGTTCCGAGCCGTGGGATCCGCCTGCCTGACCGGTGCGCCAGCCGCCGAGCCACCAGGGCCGGGTGACCGCCCTCTCAGGGGGTGTCCAGAGAACGCCGCGGGGCCCGTGCCGCCGACCGGAGCGGCCCCCTACGGCTACCTCCAGCTGACCAGTGCCGACAACGACCAGACCTCAGCCGTCCTGTATGACGAGCCGATCCCGGCCGGACAGGGCCTGGAGGTGACCTTCGAGCAATGGCAGTACGGCACCACCACGCCGGAGTTCTCGCCCGCCGACGGCATCTCCTTCTTCCTCATCAACGGCGCCGCCACGCTCGACCGGCCCGGCGCCTTCGGCGGCAGCCTCGGATACGCCCAGAAGCTGCCCGACGACAACCCCGCCAACGCGTTCGAGCCCGGAGTCAACCAGGGCTACGTCGGCGTCGGCCTGGACGTCCTGGGCAATTATTTCGGAGACTGGGAACAGCGAGGCCGCGGCTGCGCTCAGCGTTCACCAGCCGGCACCGGGTTCCGGATCCCGGCCCCGGGGGCCAACATGGTGACGCTGCGAGGGCCCGGTGACGGAACGGAGGGCTACTGCTTTCTGACGGCCACCACCAGTAACTTCACCACCACCGGGCCGTGGCCCTCGACGTTGCCGGGCCGGTTGCACGGAGAAACGACGACGGTCCCTGATGACCCCCAGGCGGCGCAGGCCGCGCTCGAACCGTCGCGCCGCACGGTGAACGTCCGGATCACCCCGGCGCCCGACCCCGTGCTGACCGTGTCGATCGACTTCAACGACGGCAACGGCATGCGGCAGGTGCTGTCCACGCCCGCGCCCGCACCGGTGCCCTCGACGTACAAGTTCGGGTTCGCAGCCTCCACCGGCCTGTTCACCGACGTCCACCTGATTCGTAACGTCGTCGTCCGCCCCGTGGCGGAGCAGCCGGAATTGACGCTCGTCAAGCGGCTCGCGGACGACTCACCGTTGCCCGACCCCGTGCCGGTGGGCACCACGGTGCCGTATGAGTACGCGGTGACCAACAGCGGGAACATGAACATCACCGACCTGGCCGTGAACGACGACGTGGTGGACGAGATCACTTGTCCGCGAACCACCTTGGACGTCGGAGAGACGATCATCTGCCGGGGTGTCCACACCGTCACGCCGCAGGACGCCGCACGAGGCTCGGTCACCAACACCGCCGCCGCTACCGGCAGGGCAGACTCGACAGAGGTCACCTCCCCCGAATCACGGGTCACGATCCAGGTCGCGGGCGACGACGGAACGCTCGAGCTGGACAAGAGCGTCGACAACTCCCGGCCGTACCGTCCTGGGGACACGGCCATCTACCGATACGCCGTCACCAACAACTCCGGTAGCACGGTGGACGACCTGCGGATCGACGACAGCCACATACAGGACATCACTTGCCAGGCCACCACCCTTGACCCTGGCTCCACCACCACCTGCACGGGCACCTTCACCGTGCCCAGCAGCACGGGCGACAAGCCGACGTGCAAGGGGCACGGCTGCCGCCGCTCCGTCACCAACACCGCCGTGGCCAGAGCCGGCGACCTGACCTCCGCCCCGGTCACGGCCACCATCCACGTGGTGCAAGGGCCGCACCACGGCACGCCGGGGAAGCCCAAGGAGCCCAAGGAGCCCAAGGAGCCCGAGAAGCCCGAGAAGCCCGAGAAGCCCGAGAAGCCCGAGAAGAAGTTGCACCATCCCTGGGCACCACACCACGGCACGACATCGCAGTACGACTCGGTGACTCCGGAAGAGAGCCATGTAACCCTGAACGAGACCTGGATGTGGATCACCGACTCTCCTGATCGTCCCGGTGACGAGGAGGTGTCGATGGGCACGAGAACCGCCTCGGCACGCGGGTAACGAAGCTCCCCGGTGAGCATCAGCGGTCACCAGAAGTAGGACGGCATCCCATCGGGCAGAGGTCGCAGGGGGCCGGTGGGTTGCCGTGCTCGGCGGGCGCGAGGGCATGCCCGCCGCTCCGGTGGGAAACGCCGGACAGGCGGGGGCGCCTGACGGCGTGCCCCGGTTCGCGCGCGTGGGCGGCGTGCTTCTCAGGAGCGCTCGCGGGCGAACGGCGGCGGCGCGGAGGGCGACTGGAGGGGCCCGCTGAGCTGGATGTTGGCGATCAGCCAGCGGCCGTCCTGGCGTACGGCGACCAGGGTCAGCCGGAACGAGTCGTTCACCTCGTGACCCATGACCGAGGTGCGCTGCTCCTGCACGCCGCCCACGATCGCGGCGTCGCCGTGGAGCCGTGCCCGGGGGTCGAGGATCTCGAAGTGGTGGTTCTTCAGGTCGCCGCGGTGGCGGGCCGCCCACTGCTGCCGGTCCAGGACGAACCCGACGGGGCCGATGCCCGCGAAGTCGTCGGTGAGGAGGGCGTCGAAGGCGTCGGCGTCACCGTCCCGCTCGGCCGTGGCCCAGCGGCGTACGAGGTCGAGGACCTGGTCCTGGGTGTCGTTCATGGTCTACCACCTTGCGGTTCTCAGTTAAGCGGGGAAAATCTCTCCACTTAACTGTGGCACGAAGGAGGAAGATGACACAACAGCGCCGGCCGGCCGGCCTTGGCGCGTGAAACTTTCAGCGCCGCTTTACCGCCGCGCCGGGCACCCTCGACCGCCCCCTCGCGACGATCCAGCGGGCCATCGACCTCGCGCGTCCGGGCACGGTCATCTCCGTACGCGGCGGCACGTACGCGCTCACGTCCAACCTGCAGATCGCCAGGAGCGGCACCGCGTCGAACCCGATCACGCTGGCCGCGTACGGCTCGGAGAAGGTCCTGATCGACGGCGAGGCGCTGCCCAACACCCCGGCCCCGGTCGGCGGCAGCATCCCCAACGCGCAGCGCGGGGCCATCCACATCGAGGCGTCGCACTGGCGCATCGCCGGACTGGAGATCGCCAACGGGCCGTACGGGATCTTCTGCAGGGACTGCAGCGGCAACGTCTTCGACCGGATCGTCACCCGCGACAACTACGAGAGCGGCCTGCACATCCAGGGTGCCTCCGGGGGCAACCTCATCCTCGATCTCGACAGTTACGGCAACCGCGACCCGCGCAAGAACGGCGAGAGCGCCGACGGCCTGGCCATCAAGGAGGGCAGCGGCGCGGGCAACGTCGTGCGCGGCGCCCGGCTGTGGAACAACTCGGACGACGGGTTCGACGCCTGGGAGTTCCTGTCGCCGATCCGCATCGAGGACAGCGTCGCGTACGGGAACGGCTTCAACCGCTGGGACCTGCCCGACTACACGGGCGACGGCAACGGGTTCAAGCTGGGTGGCGGCGACGAGGACCTGCCGGCGGCGCACGTCGTCACCAACAGCATCGCCTTCCGCAACCAGGTGGGCGGGTTCGTCGACAACGGCAACCCGGGCGCGCTGAGGCTGAGCCGCGACACGGCCTGGCGGAACGGCGGGACCGGTTTCGACTTCTCCGACTCGGCCGCCACGCTCACGCGCAACCTGGCCGCGAGCAACGCGGTACCGGCCGGGCTGGGCGGGGCGGCCGGCGGTGGCGGCAACTCCTGGGATCTCGGCGGGACGTGGGACGACGGTGCGCTGATCAGCACCGACCCCTCGACGCTGACCGGGCCGCGCCGCCCCGATGGCGGGATACCGCGGTCGGCCTTCCTCCGCCCCAAGCACGGCACCGGGGTGGGCGCCCGCCTCTGACCCGCCCCGCTGCCTCTGACCCCGTCCCACTCTCCCGCCTGCCGTACCAGAACTCCGTCCGGCGCCCTCCGGGCGGATGCGAACCGGGCAGGCGAGCGCGGAACTCACTTGACGGCCAGATCAACGTGAAGTGGATCACTCCGCGAAGATCCTACTTTATGTCCGGATTCTGTGACACTGACCCCCGCGAACCCCCCGTAAACCCCCTCTAAATGATGTACGTTTCCGCAGGTCAGACCCCTTCCGGTAAGACTACCGACCACCCTCGCCGATCTATTGCGAGTGACCTTAACGTTATGCCGGACGGTTTCTGACCGTTATATTTTTGCTTATATTCTGCGCGTTGATCGCCATCTCGACGTGCTAGTCCATTTCTCAGCACGAGATGGGTTTTCGTTGCGGGGACACCTCTCCGGATGGAGGCACGTGCCCCCGGTCAGCGCGAACGGAGAGTAATGGGTAAGTACCTGCTCCGCAGGTTGGCTATAAATGTGATCTTGGTTGCCGTGGCGGCGAGCCTCGCGTACATGCTTGCCGCCACGACCATGAGCCCGCGGGCCGCCTACCAGGGCCGCCAGCCGCCCATCGCCGAGTCCGTCATCGACGCCACGCTTGACGCCTACAACCTCAACGACAAGACCCCTGTGCTCCAGCGCTACGGGACCTGGGCCAAGGGCGTCCTCACGGGAGACTTCGGCAGGACCTGGAACGGCGGCTCGGTGAACCAGGAGATGGGCCGGCGGATCTTCGTCAGCCTGCGCCTGCTGCTCATCGGCACGATCCTCGGCTTCGTCGTCGGGGTGGCGCTGGGAGCGGTCTCGGCGGTGAAGCAGTACAAGCTCAGTGACCGGTTAATCGGCGTCAGCTCCTTCGTGATCATGGCCTTGCCCGTCTTCCTCCTGGCCACGCTGCTCGCGATGGCGACGTACAGCCTGAACGACGGGCTCGGGTTCACGCTCATCGAGTACACCGGCGAGTACAACCCGAAGCTGTCGGGCTTCGACCAGTTCCTCAACCGGCTGAACCACCTGATCCTGCCGACCATCTCCCTGAGTCTCGGCTCGATCGCGTTCTACAGCCGCATCCAGCGCAACATGATGCTCGACGTGCTCGGCCAGGACTTCGTCCGCACGGCCATGGCCAAGGGGCTGCGCCGCAGGACCGCGCTGACCAAGCACGCGCTGCGGACCGCGCTGATCCCCTCCGCCACGTACTTCGCCTTCGCGTTCGGGACGATGTTCACCGGAGCCATCTTCACCGAGAAGATCTTCGCCTGGCACGGCATGGGCGCCTGGCTGGTCGACTCGATCAACGCCAACGACGTCAACTCGGTGGCCGCGGTGACCCTCTTCACCGCGATCTGCGTGCTGTTCGCCGCCTTCCTGTCGGACCTGCTGGTGGCGGCTCTCGATCCTCGGGTGCGGGTGAGCTGACATGCGATCGAAAGTCGTCCTGCGGCGCCTGTTCCGCAACAAGCAGGCCCGTTACGGCATCTCCGCGCTGGTGCTGCTGATCCTGCTGGCGTACGTGGGCCCGTTCATCGGCCCGTACGACTGGACCGACAAGGACTTCCTGGCCTTCATGTCGGCCCCCGGCAGCGACCACTGGTGGGGCACCGGCGCGATCGGCCAGGACATGTACGCGGTCACGCTGCGCGGCATGCAGAAGTCGATCGTCATCGGCCTGCTGGTGGCGCTGATCGCGACCGGCCTCGCCGCGATCGTGGGATCGTTCGCCGGATATTTCGGCGGGTGGGTCGACAAGGTGCTCATGTGGGGTGTGGACCTGCTGCTCGTCCTCCCCAGCTTCCTGATCATCGCGATCATCTCGCCGCGGCTGAAGGGCGGCTCCTGGCTCTGGTTCGTGGTGCTGCTCGCCGCGTTCAGCTGGATGATCACCTCCAGGGTGGTCCGCAGCATGACGCTCTCGCTCAGGGAGCGGGAGTACGTCCTGGCCGCCGCCTACATGGGCATCCCCCGCTGGAAGATCATCTTCCGGCACATCGTGCCCAACCTGTCGTCCCTGCTGATCATCGACGCCACGCTCAACGTCAGCCTCGCGATCATCGGTGAGGCGGCGCTGTCCTTCTTCGGCTTCGGCGTCCAGCCGCCCGACGTCTCTCTCGGCACGCTGATCGCGGAGGGCTCCCGCAACGCCACCGGTTACCCGTGGTTGTTCGTCTTCCCGGCGGGACTGCTCGTCCTGCTGGTGCTGAGCATCAACCTCATCGGCGACGGCCTTCGTGACGCACTCGACCCGGGGAGCAACTCGTGAGCATCTTGGAGGTCAGGGACCTCACCGTCACCTTCCCCGGCGGCATCGAGGCCGTGCGCGGCGTCAGCTACGACGTCGACCGCGGCGAGGTGCTCGGCATCGTCGGCGAGTCCGGCTCCGGCAAGTCGGTGACCTCGCTGGCCGTCATGGGCCTGCTACCGCCGGGCGCCGTGGTCAGCGGGTCGGCCAAGCTGCACGGCCGCGAACTGCTCGGCATGGACGAGGACGAGCAGATCAAGGTACGCGGCAAGTCGATCAGCATGATCTTCCAGGATCCGCTGTCGGCGTTCACGCCCGTCTACTCGATCGGCGACCAGATCGCCGAGGCCGTGCGCGTCCACCAGAAGATGGGCAAGGACAAGGCCGCGAAGCGGGCCGTCGAGCTGCTCGACCTCGTCGGCATCCCGAACCCGGACCTGCGGGCCAAGTCGTTCCCGCACGAGTTCTCGGGCGGCATGCGGCAGCGCGCCATGATCGCCATGGCCATCGCGAACGACCCCGACCTGCTGATCTGCGACGAGCCCACGACCGCGCTCGACGTCACCATCCAGGCGCAGGTGCTGGAAGTCCTCATGACCGCGCAGCGGGAGACGGGCGCCGGCATCGTGATGATCACGCACGACCTGGGCGTGATCGCGGGCATGGCCGACCGCGTGCTCGTCATGTACGCGGGCCGGCCGGTCGAGCAGGGGCCGGTGGACGACATCTACTACCGGCCGCGCATGCCGTACACGATGGGCCTGCTCGCCTCGATCCCCCGGGTCGACGGCGAGGAGGGGCCGCTGGTGCCCATCGAGGGCAGCCCGCCGTCGCCGGCGGCGCTGCCGCCGGGCTGCCCGTTCGCGCCGCGCTGCCCGATGAAGGTGGACATGTGCGACGACGAGGAGCCGCCGCTCACCGCCTTCGGCGCCGGACGGCACGTGGCGTGCATCCGTTCGCACGAGATCGAGCACAAGGGCCTGACGGGCGCCGACGTGTTCCCCGTGCCGGTCATCCCGCCGAGCGACGTGGTACGGGTGCCGCGCGCCGAGCGCGCCACGGTGCTCGAGCTCGACGACATGATCCGGCACTACCCGCTGATGAAGGGCGCGGTCTTCAAGCGCCGCGTCGGCACCGTCTTCGCGGTGGACGGCATCAGCTTCGACATAGCAGAGGGCGAGACCCTTGCCCTGGTCGGGGAGTCCGGCTGCGGCAAGACCACCACGCTGCAGCAGATCATGCAGCTGCAGCCGCCGCAGGGCGGCCGGGTGGTGGTGCTCGGCAAGGACAGCGCCAAACTGGACAAGTCCGAACGCAAGGGGCTCCGCGGCGACCTCCAGATCGTCTTCCAGGACCCGATGGCCGCGCTCGACCCGCGCATGCCGGTCGGCGACATCATCGCCGAGCCGCTGCGCGCGCACGGCAGGAAGGACGCCTCCGCGCGGGTCGCGGAGCTGCTGGAACTCGTGGGGCTCGCCCCCGAGCACGCGGAGCGCTACCCCAACCAGTTCTCCGGCGGCCAGCGCCAGCGCATCGGCATCGCCCGCGCGCTCGCGCTGGAACCGAAGCTGCTGGTGCTGGACGAGCCGGTCTCGGCGCTGGACGTCTCCATCCAGGCGGGCGTGATCAACCTGCTGGAGGAGCTGAAGAACAGGCTCGGGCTGTCGTACCTGTTCGTGGCGCACGACCTGGCGGTGGTCAGGCATCTGGCCGACCGCGTGGCCGTCATGTATCTCGGCAGGATCGCCGAGATCGGGACGGTCGAGAACGTCTACGACCACCCGGCCCACCCCTACACGCAGGCGCTGTTGTCGGCGATCCCGCTGCCCGACCCCGAGAGGGAGCGCACGCGCAAGCGGATCCTGCTCGAAGGCGACCTGCCCAGCCCGGCGGACCCCCCGTCGGGATGCCGGTTCCGCACCCGCTGCCCCAAGTTCGCCGTGCTCAGCGAGGCCGAGCGGCGGCGGTGTGTGGACGAGGAGCCCTCGGTTGCCAGGCTCGCGAACGTCGTGGACCACGGCGCCGCCTGCCATTACGCGGAGGAAGTCGAGGTCATCACGGCCTCGGACAATCAGGAGGAAGAGTGAAGGTTCGATACCGGGCGGCGGCAGGACTCGCGGTCCTGGCGATGGCCGTGGCGGCCTGCGGCGGTGGCGGCAGCGAGAGCAAGCAGCCGAGCGCCCAGCAGTCGCAGCAGGCACAGCAGAAGATGGCGGAGACCCCTGCCATCAGCATCAACCCCGTCCCGTACGACCAGGTCAAGGACGGTGGCACGCTCACCCTGGCGATCGGCCAGTGGCCGAGCCAGTGGAACGGCAACCACGTCGACGGCAACCAGGCCGACACGGCGGACATGCTGGACTGGATCATGCCGCAGCTGATGGTGGCCGACGAGGGCGCCCAGTGGAAGGCGAACCCCGACTACGTCACCGACGTCAAGATGGACATGTCGTCGGGCAAGCAGACGGTGACCTACACGCTCAACGAGAAGGCCACCTGGTCGGACGGCACGCCGATCACGTACAAGGACCTCCAGGCCCAGTGGAAGGCCAACAGCGGCAAGAACGACAAGTACAAGCCGGCCTCCACGGACGGCTGGGACAAGATCGAGTCGATCGAGAAGGGCGACTCGGACAAGGTCGCGGTCGTCACCTTCGCGAAGCCGTACCCGGAGTGGCAGGGCCTGTACAACCGGAACTCCTCGTGGCTCTACCCGGCCAAGAGCATGGAGACGCCCGACGCGTACGAAAAGGACTACCTGCAGAAGGTCCCGGTCACCGCGGGCCCCTTCAAGGTGGAGTCGATCGACGAGGGCACCAAGACGCTCACGCTCGTGCGTGACGACAAGTGGTGGGGCCAGAAGGCCAAGCTCGACAAGGTCATCTTCCGGGCGATCGAGACGCCCGCCGCGCAGGTGAACGCCTTCGCCAACGGCGAGCTCGACGCCGTGTCGATCCCGTCGGGCGCCCCGGCCGAGCTGAAGCGGGCCAAGGAGGTCCCCGACGCGGACATCCGCAAGTCGCTCAGCCCGAACTGGCGCCACTTCACGGTCAACAACCAGAGCGAGATCCTGAAGGACAAGAACGTCCGGCACGCGATCGCGTATGGCATCAACCGTGACGTGATCACCCAGTCCGACCTGAAGGACATGGACTGGCCGCTGCAGACGCTCGGCAACCACGTCTTCATGAACAACCACAAGGGCTACGTCGACAACTCCGGCGACCTCGGCAAGTACAACCCGGAGAAGGCCAAGCAGCTGCTCGACGCGGCCGGCTGGAAGCTCGACGGAGACGTCCGCAAGAAGGACGGCAAGGAACTCGCGCTGGACTTCGTCATCCCGACCGGTACCCCGGTCTCGCAGACGGAGGGCGAGCTCACCCAGGCCATGCTCAAGGAGATCGGGGTCAAGATCAACATCCGCCCCGTCCCGCTTGACAAGTTCTTCACGGACTACATCATCAAGGGCGACTTCGACCTGGTGCCGTTCTCCTGGATCGGCAGCCCGCTGCCGATCGGCTCGCTGAAGCAGATCTACTTCACCGGCTCCGAGAGCAACTTCCCGAAGGCCAGCGACCCGGCCGTCGACGCCGCCATCCAGGCCGCGGTGGACGAGATGGACCCGGCCAAGGCCATCGACCTGGCCAACGCCGCCGACAAGCTGATCTGGGACATGGTGCACACCATCCCGCTGTACCAGCGGCCCGAGATCCAGGCGACCAAGAAGACGCTCGCCAACTACGGCGCGCGCGGCTACAAGACCTACGACGTCACCGCGATCGGCTTCACCGCCTGATCCACCGTCCATGGTGAACCCCCGGCCGGGATTCCGGCCGGGGGTTCGGCCTTCTTCAGCGCCGGTCGAACTCGCGCAATGTCATCGGCGGGCGCCCGCCGTACCGCTCGATGCTCTCCGTGACCCGGTAGAGCGGGTGGTCGCCGGAGCCGATGAAGCGGAAGATCGCCCACAGGTGCGTCAGGTGCTCGACGGCGTACGGGTCCCCGTAGACGGCCGCCGCCCGCGCCTCCCACTCCTCGGGCGGCAGGTCCGCGTACGAGACGCCGAGCGCGTCCGCCGCCTCCCCGATCGTCGCCATCTGGCCCGTCACCAGGCACACCGGCTCCGCCGGCCCCGGGTCGAGCAGGAGCCCGGCCGCGACCCGCGCCACGTCCGCGCCGGCCACCAGCGGGACCTTCGTATCGGACGGCCCGAGCGGGAGCGCCAGCGTGTCACCCGACGTGGCGACGGCGAGGTTCTCGAAGAACACCGCGGCCCGCAGGTGCACCGCGCCCACCCCGGCCCAGTCGAACACCTGCTCCGCCACCCAGTGCCGCCGCATTCGCGGCGTCCCGGCCTGCGGCGACGCGTCGAGCTGCGACACCTCGACGACGCGCTCCACCCCTTCCTCCCTGGCCGCCGCGGCGAACGTGCCCGCGGCGTCGAGCAGCCCGGCCGTCACCGGGTAGGTGAAGAACGCCCGGCGGATCCCGCGCATGGCGGGCCGCACCGACGCGATCTCCCGCAGGTCGCCGACCACCACGTCCGCCCCGAGCTTGCGCAGCTCGTCGGCCCGGTGGTCGTCGGAGTGCACGAAGGCGCGCACGGCCTCGCCGCGCTCCAGCAGCATGCGGGCGACGTGCCGCCCGGTCGAGCCCTGGGGCCCGCCCGCCGCCCCGGTGACGAGAATCATCGCTCCTCCTCCGGCTGGGTGCGGTTCTCGGGCAAGGCGCGGTCCTCCGGCAGGGTGAGGGTGAACAACCCGAGCCGTTCCAGATCGCGCAGGAACGGCCCGGCGTCGAACGCCTCGGCCGGGCTGTACACGCCCGGCTCCCCCGGACGCTCCGCCAGCCTGACCGCGGCCTCGACCGAGGCCAGCGCGCTCAGCCGCCACAGGTCGCGCCCGTTGACCTGCCCCGCCCGGTTGCCCTGCCCGTCGATCACCTGGACGGCGACCGTGAAGGCCGAGCCCGCCCGGGTCTCGGGGTCGGCGTCCTCGCTGGTGAACACCTCCGGCTCCGCGAACGTGCCCGCCGTGAGCTGGGCCTCCACCCGCCGCGTGCGTACGTGCCTGGGGACGGTGACGACCTCGGAGAACGGGACGGGGGCGATCATCGTGCGCGG
Source organism: Nonomuraea phyllanthi (assembly GCF_006334985.2). Taxonomy (GTDB): domain Bacteria; phylum Actinomycetota; class Actinomycetes; order Streptosporangiales; family Streptosporangiaceae; genus Nonomuraea; species Nonomuraea phyllanthi. The sequence continues at coordinate 544,379 of NZ_VDLX02000003.1, read as the reverse complement.
GCCGAGCGGCGGCGGGAACGGGAAGACGGCGTTGCGCGGCTCGACGTAGCCGACGTGCTGCTCGCCGCCGTCGTAGGTGATGCGCCGCGTGTCGGCGAACAGCAGCTCGGCCGTCTTCTTCGCCCCCGTGGTCAGCCGCCAGTCGCTCACCGCGTACGCGCTGACCACCCTGTCGGCGTCCGTCGCGCCGTCGGCCAGCGCGCCGGCGAGCAGGTCCCCCATCCCGCCGTAGAAGCTCATCGCCGTGACCATGGTGATGCCCGCCCTCCTGGCCGGCTCGGACATGGCGTCGAACATCCACTTCGTGTGGTGCTGCTCCAGGGCGTGGTCCACGTAGTGGCAACCGCCCTCGGCCGCCGCTTGGGCGACCGGCCGGCCGGTGTGCGTGAACGGGCCCGCGCAGTGGACCAGCACGTCGGCGCGCTCCGCGAGCGCGCGTAACGCGGCCGGATCGTCCAGCGGGGCCTCGTGCACGAGCGCGCCGCCGAGCTCGCCTGACAGGGCTTTGAGCGCTCCGCCGTCACGACCGGCCAGGATGACGTCCCGGCCGCGGGCGCGCAGCTCGGCCGCGACCAGGCGTCCGGTGTGCCCGGTGGCTCCGTAGACGGCGATGTGCGGTGAGGACACGACCCACCTCCATGATTCATACTGATGGTACGTAACTTCGTTACGAAGTTACGTACCGCGAGTATGCAAGTCAATGGGGAGCACGATGATCCGCCGTACCCAGGCAGAACGATCGGACGAGACCACGGGGCGGCTGGTGCGGGCCGCGCGGGAGCTGTTCGGGGCCCACGGCTACGCGCCCACGTCGATCGACGCGGTGGCCGCCGCGGCCGGCGCGACGAAGGGGGCGGCCTACCACCACTTCGGCGGGAAGCTCGCGCTGTTCCGCGCGGCGTTCGTGGCGGAGCAGGAGGAGGTCGCGGCCGCGCTGGAGCGGATCCCGGCCTCGGAGTCCGACATCTGGGCGGCGCTGCGTCGCGGCTGCCGCACGCTCCTGGAGCACTGCCTCGATCCCGGCTTCCGGCAGATCGTGCTGCTCGACGGGCCGTCGGTGCTGGGCTGGGAGACCGTCAGGGAGATCGAGTACGCCCACACGCTGCGCGTACTGCTCGGCGGGCTCGAACTCGCGGCGGCGGGCGGGCAGATGGCCGACGGCGACCTGCCCGTCCGCGCCCAGCTCGTCTTCGGCGCCCTGTGCGAGGGCGGCATGCTGCTGGCCCGCTCCGCCGACCCGGCGGCCGACCTGCCACGGATCGCCGCGGAGGCCGACCGGTTCCTGGAGGCGTTCAGGCTGTGATCAGCCGTGCGAGTCGACCACGCCGCTCTTGACCGAGAACTGGCAGGACTGGCCGTTCGGACCGTCGAAGCGTACGGACTGGAAGTAGTCGCGGAAGTCGATGTAGAAGTTGCCCTTGTCGCGCGGAGCCGTCACCGCCGAGCACCCGGTGTATCCGGTGCCCTCGAAGAGGTGGATCCAGGAGTCGGTCCGGTTCCAGTCGGACTTGCCGCGCTTGGCCATACCCAGCACGGCCAGGTCGGGGGTGTCGGTGTTGATCTGGATGATGTCCCCGGTGCCGTCGAAGCCGGAGAACATGCAGTAGTAGCCGTCCTGGCAGCGGTCGTACCCTTCGGCCGCCTGGGCGGGAGCCGCCAGCGCGGCCACGGCGGCGGCAGCGAGCGGTAACGCCACGAGGTGAAGCTTCTTGCCCACTATCCCTCCATAGGTGAAGGTTTCTTTCGTCATCGAACATACATGGCGAGATCTTGTCAGGAAAGAGGGTCATCCCACGGCATCCACGCGCCGCGCGCAACGTCGATCGCGAGCCGGCCCGCCTGTGGTGGACCAGCAGGCGATCCGCCGCGCACCGGCAGGCTGAGCCTGCCTTGGCCAGCCATCCCCTGTGCAACTATTCTGCAAGAAGTAGGCTGAGGGTTTGTCCAGGACGGAGTGACGGTCTACATGTTGCTGAGTTTCCGCACGGCGAACCATCGATCCTTGAGGGAGGAGCAGCATCTGCTGCTCACGCCGGCCTACGGCGACCAGGACGGTCACGACAGTGCCTGGCAAGCGGTGACCGTTGCGGCGATCTTCGGGCCGAACGCATCAGGCAAGTCGAACGTGCTCGACGCGATCAGGTATATGGCCTACGTGGTCAGATGGTCGTTTCGCGAGAACGAACCGGGGACAGGTCTGCGGCGAAACCCATTTGCGCTCAACAGCGATGAACCGTCCACATATGTAGTCGACTTGTCAATCGACGGCGTTCGCCACACGTATGGGTTTGCAGTAGACGACTTCGCCGTCGTGGAGGAGTGGCTGTACAGCTACCCACGCAAGCGCGAGCGAAAAATCTTCGAACGCAATGCCAGCGGCTTCTCGTATGGAACGACCACTCCCGATTCAATCAAAGCCTTGGAGGATCTGGTAGAGCCGAACGTGCTCCTGTTGTCCGTAGGGGCGCGAGCTCGGCAGGCCATGCTGCAACCCCTCTATGGGTGGTTCGCCGCCCAACGCCTTCGCTCGCCGACCAGCCCCAGCAGGGTCGCAAGCAGGCTGGGGGCCTTTGGAGTCCCGCCCGAGCTGGTGAGATCCCTCGGGATCCCCGAACTGCAGAAGCGCATAGCGGATCTTATGCGGGCGGCGGATACCGGGGTGGTCGATTTTGAAATAGTAGAGGAAACCGACGAGGAGTTCGCACAAAGGGACGCTGTAAGAGAGAGGCTTGGAGCCGACTACGCGCCGCCGCGCCATACCGAGCTTCTGTTCCGGCACAAGTGCACGTCGGGTGAGTTCAGGCTTGCACTGCAAGACGAATCCGATGGCACACAGCAGATGTTTCACCTTGCCATGTCAGTACTTCCTGTTCTGCGATCCGGCGGCGTCCTCCTCGCGGACGAACTCGACGCGAGCCTGCACACATATCTGAGCGCAAAACTGATTCAGCTCTTTCAGGATCCGGTCAGCAACCCACTTGGTGCCCAGCTCATCTTCGCCAGCCACGACTCAGCACTGCTTGGCCGAGTGCAGGGTCGAGACGTCCTCAGACGTGACCAAATCTGGTTCACCGAGAAGGACGAAGCGGGTGGTACACAGATCTTCCCCTTGACAGAGTTCAAACCACGCAAAGAGGACAATAGAGAACGTCGATATTTGACAGGACGATACGGTGCCGTTCCCAATGTGGACGACGATCTCTTCATGACAGCGCTCGCTACGCGTGTAAATTAGGGACGTGTCCCCCCGGCAGCCTAAAGGCAACAACGTACCCACACGTCGATCCTCAATCGAGAGAAGATCGTCTCTCGAGCGCCGCAGCGCCGGCACCCGACTCGAACGCAAGCGCTTCCTGATCCTTTGCGAAGGCGAGACGGAAGAAGCTTACTTTGTCGGGATGCGCACGCGTGGAGGGCCGGTGCTTGAAGTGGCCAACCCTAAGGTTGATCACCTCAGGATCATTGAGGAGGGCCAAGCGACGCCAACTCGTCGATGATTACGACGACGATGACCAGATTTGGTGCGTTCTGGACACGGAACTGGACTCCAGGCTCGCCGAAGCGATGCTTGCAAAGGCCGGCCCCAAGGTTCAACTCGCTCTCTCCACCCCATGCTTCGACTTCTGGCTTCTGCTCCACCACAAGGATCATCGAGCCCCGTTTCAGACAGCGGGACATGTTGAGAAGGCATTGAAATCCGCGGTGCGCGGCTGGACCAAAGGAAGCACCCGCTTCGGCGACTTCCAGGACGGCATCGAGGTGGCGTGCCAGCGCGCCAAGGCCATCGATTCAGATGGAAACGACGACATGCGAAACCCGTCCAGCTCAGCGTGGAAGCTGGTGGAGTCAATCCGTGCCTCTGCAGGCGAATAGCGGGTAACCGAGTCCGAGTATGGCAATAGAGAAGACGTCGGTCAGCATGGAATCATGGATCTTGAACGCCGTGCGCAAGTACGCCGAGGAGAAGGGGCTCAGCGTCTCGGCCGTCCTCGCACGCGGCGCCCTGCGCGAGATCGCCGCCAGTCACACTCCTGCCACCCGCACCGCGATGTACGGCGCCGGCGCAGTGGCCACCCAGGAGGCCGACGAGCAGATCGTGGTCGAGGACCTGGCGTGTGCCATTGACGAGCACCGTGGCGAGACTACGTGAGCCACGGATTCGGCGAACTGCGGACCGTCCAACTCGGCGACCGCGACGAGGTCGGCCTGATCGTCTCCGGCGACTTCCGCCGTGCGTGGCATGATCGCCACAATCCTCGGTACCGCGGGCTGATCCGGCAGCGCCTCAAGGTACCGGGTCTTGGGCCTTCAATGGCGACTCGCCGAGGGCTGCGGACGACACGCCGCTGACCGACTGCGTGCGGTCGCGGTCAGAGCTCTCCCAGCACCCGACGGGCCAGGACGAACACGTGCCGATACCCCTGGACGGAGCCGCAACCCCCTACGGTCCCGCAGAAACCGCCGCCCACCCGAGTGTCTTCGGACGTCTGCCCCAGTCTGCAGGAGACCGCAAAAGGGATGATAAGGCGAACACCTCCGCTCTACTGATTAGCGGCTCAGCGAACATGGAAGCGACCTGGCCATCGAGACTGGCGGATGGATCCTTCGGCGATTTCGAGAATGACGATTACCACTTTTGTCTCCCTATCGCTCCTCGGCCATCAAGCGTCCCAGGAATTTATAGACTATTTATCGTGATCTTTCTCATAATGTCGCGTGATCTTGCTTGAAGATATGGATTGTCTGTCAATTCGAACACACATCAGATTGAGGGTGTTAGTGGACAAGTTAGTCAACACGCCGAAACGCCGCCGACCTGCCCGTCAGCAGGTCACGATCGCAGCGGTGCTCACGGTGGCAGCATCGCTGCTGGTGGCAGGCGTTTCCGGCAACGCACAGGCAGACCCGGCCTCGGGTCCCACAGGCCCTTGCGTTACCACATTCCCCCGCCCAGAGGATCCGGACGCGCAATTACGGGCGGCACTGGAAGAAGCGAAGAAGCAGAACAAGCCCATAGCGGTCGAGGCCGCCTATACCGAAACCTCGCGCACTTGGGTCTACCCGGACGGGCATCTCTCCACCCAGTCCTACAGCGGCCCCACCCAATTGCGGCAGGCCGACGGCTCCTGGGCCTGGATCGACGCCACGCTGGTCGAAAAGAATGGCGTGCTCAAACCGAAGCTGGCCAAGGGGAGCGTTCGGGTGTCAACGGGAGGCACGGCCCCGTTCGCGAGCATGCGGTTCGGCCGAGAGGCCACCTTCGGCCTGTCCTGGCCGACCGAACTGCCGCGTCCACAGGTCAAGGGGAACGTGGCTACGTACGTAGGAGCGGCCGGCCCGTCGGCGGACCTGGTGGTCACCGCCCTGCCCACCGGATTCCGACACGACGTGGTGCTGCGCGAGCGGCCCACCGGGCCGGTGGAGTACCGCATCCCGGTGCACTCAAAAGGATTGGAACTGAAGGTCACCAAGTCCGGTGGGCTCAAGCTGTCGAGCGCCAAGGGCAAGAAGGTGGCCTCGGCTCCGGCGCCGCTGATGTGGGACGCCGCCACTGATCAGCCCAGCGCCGCCCACCCGGGACGACAGACCAAGATCAAAACCCAGGTCGAGACCAAGAACGGCTCTTCGGTGCTGGTGCTGAAGCCGGATCCGGACTGGTTGGCCGATCCGGCGACGCAATACCCGGTCATCGTTGATCCCACCACCACCCTCGGGGTCTCCCAGGAGGTCGGTGTCCAGTCGCCGGACGCGCAGCGTTCGCCGGGCACGGTCAGCAGGTCGAACTACGGCAACGGCAGTTGCCCGGGCACCTCGTGCGCCTACAACGAGCGGCTCGTCCGTACACTGATGGCCTTCGACACCGCCCCCATCGACGGACGGCAGGTGGTCAATGCCACCATGCAGCTGCAACTGCGCGCAGACGTGATCAACTGCAGCGAATTTCAGGGCATCGCGGCACAACGGATCACCGAATCCTGGGTGGCCGACGACACCTTCTGGGACAACCAGCCCGCCAGCACCGAAGAAGGCCGCGCCTCGGTCGACCCGTGCGCCCTGCCCGGCGGCAACGGCTCCATCTGGAGCTGGGACCTGACCACGATGGCGAGGCTGTGGGCCTCGGGCACGCCCAACCACGGCCTGCTGCTCAAGCTGACCCAGGAGGACTCGACCCCGCCCAACTACGGCGAGGACTTCCTGTTCTGGCCGCAGATGTTCTCCGGCGGCACCAAGCCGAAGCTGAGCGTGGACTGGGTGCTCCCCCCGGAGATCCCCACCGTCAGCGCCGAGTCGATCGACTCGATGGTCGGCAACGACGCCATCGCACGCAGCACCAACGTGAAGGTCAGCTACACCTCCAGCGTGCCCGAGGCGACGCCGCTGAACTACACGGTGACCGTCAACGACTCCACCATGGCGCCCCCTGCCACCGAGCTTCCCTCAGGCGAGCAGGCGTACTGGAAGCTGGATGAGACCTCCGGCGCCACGGTCGCCGACTCCTCCGGCAACAACATCCCGGCCACCCTGTCCGGGTCCTACACCCGGATTCCCGGCCAGCTCGGGCAGGCGGTGAAATTCACCGGCGGCGCGCACGCCGCGGCCAACGGACCGGTCATCAACACCGACCAGAGCTTCACCGTGGCCGCCTGGGTACGCCTCGACAGCAGCACCGCCGAGCAGACCGTACTGTCCCAGATGGGAGTCGACCAACCCGGTTTCACCTTGTCCTACCAGACCTCCTCGGCACCGGAGTACGACCAGCGCTGGCTGCTGTCCATGATCCGCGAAGACCGGCCTGACAGGATCTACGAGACCGTCGTGCAGTCCAAGGACCTGGCGAAGATCAACGAGTGGACACACGTGGCCGTCCAGTACGACCACGCCGCCGGCAAGATCCGCCTGTATGTGGACGGCACACTGGCCGGAGAGCGCGACTACACCGCCACCTGGAACGCCCAGGGCGCCTTCGAGATCGGCCACGCACGCGCCACCACCGGGGACCTGGACGGGGCGGTCGACGATGTGCACGTCTACCAGCGCGCGCTGACCGACCAGGACATCCGCGCCCTCGTCGGCGTACCCGGCACCACCACACACAACAACATCCCCTCCGGCCAGGTGCTGGACAAGGTGTTCACGCTGGACAACCCGGCCAGCTTCAAGTTCGTGGTCAAGGCCTGCCGCAGCGGCGTCAACCCGCCCTCCTGCAACGAGAGCCCGGCCTATCGCATCACCAGCGACGCCCCCGTCCTGCCCTCCGACACCGAGACCGGCATGGCGGACCCGACCCAGCCCATCCTGTCCGGCATGGTCAACCGCCCCTCCGGAGGACCCGTCACCGCCAAGTACTACCTGTACGACGACCAGGGACTACCAGTCGGCTCCGCGCCACTCGGCACCCGCACGGTCAACGGCGGCGAACGAGCCTCCTTCCAGGTGCCGGCCAACACGGTGCAGCCAGGCCGTACGTACAAGTGGCAGATGAAGGCCTGCGTCACCGGCCCACAAGACCCAGGAACCGACCCCGATCCCGACCCTGACCCCGATCCGACGCCCACACCTACGCCGACTCCAACACCCACTCCCCTTCCGGAAGGGCTGGTCGCCGCCTACGGCATGGACGAGGGCAGCGGCAGCACTGTGGAGGATGCGACCGGCACGAATGCCGGCACCGCCGTCAACACCACGTGGACTGCCGGCAAGTACGGGACGGCCCTGAAGTCAACGGCTCCAACAGCTGGGTCCACATCCCGCACGACGATTCGCAGACGCTGAGCACCGGCATGACCTTGTCGGCTTGGGTGAATCCGGCCAGCATCGCCAGCGCGGCCACCGTTGTAGGCAAGTACAACGAAGGCTGGGACGAGCTGTCCTACGGGCTGCTCGCCTCCAACGGCTCAACGAGCCGGGTCCCGTGGGGGTACGCGTTGACAGACGTCGAGGACGGCGGCAGCATCACCGGGCCGAGCAGGCTGCCGGTCAACGCCTGGAGCCATCTGGCGCTTACCTATGACGGCAGCAAGCTCCGCATGTTCGTCAACGGCAGTCAGGCCTCCGAGCGCGATATAGCGGGTAGTTTGCTCAGCGACACAGGCGCGCTACGCATCGGGGGCAACGAAGCGTACGGCGAATACTTCAACGGCGCCATCGACGACGTCCGCATCTACAACCGCGCCCAATCCGCCGCCGAAATCACCACCGACATGAACACCCCGCTAGGAGGCGCCACAGCATCAGCTGCCCTGCCGGCGGAGAAGCAAAATGCTGTTGCGGCGAACAACGTCGATCTCAAGGAAGCCTGCACCGCGAAGACCCCAGCGGTCTCATTCACTACAGCTGGCACGCCTCCACCTAGTCAACCGCCAGGGGCTATCCACGAGATCGCTCTTGGCAGCGAGAACGTTTCAGTGAGAACGGCCAAGACCGGCGTGGATTCATGCGAAGGCCAGCCGTGCCTGTTCGCGGACTCGACAACGCTTAAGGTCGGTGGCACAGGTTCCTCGCAGATGGTGTCCGCGTTCAAACTCAGCCTCGCTGAACTGCCAGATGGCTCTGTGCCGGTTGGCGCGACGCTACGCCTGGGAGCACCTTCCTGTGAAGGCTCTTCATGTACCGCTGCCGTTGAGGTTCGGCTGTCATCAGTCTCAGGTGAAGTCGGTCCATCGACGACAGGCTCCGACATTCAGGCCGCCATCGAGGCGGATCCTGGACCATACGGATCAATTCCTTCCGAAGGTTTACAGGTTGACCCAATTTCACTTCTTGGATGGATTGTGGTCTCTTCCACTAGCGAGCAACCTGTCGAGTTCGGTGGTTCCGGATTTACTGAAATAAGGTTGCGCTACCGCCTGCCTTCTGCTCCGGGTCCAGTCGGGGAGCTACATGCTATGGGAGCCAGCAATGGCGCTGTGCTCTCATGGCTTCCACCTACTGATCCTGGTTCCATGGCGCCGGTCGAGGAATATGATGTACAGGTCACCGACTCGAACTCGCAAGTTATCCAGACGCACTCTATTGCGAGTACCCACGCAGAGATTTTCGATCTTGCCGTTGAGGCGAGCTACACAATCGCCGTGCGCGCCAAATCCCGATTCGGCGAAGGGCCTTGGAGCTCGGCCAGTGTCACTGTTCCGGCAGCCGCGGCGAATGCTTGCGACGATCCCGAGATCTTCTCGAAAGCCATCAAGGCATATGAGGATTCAAGAAACGATCTCCGTGAGCAGACTGCTAGAACCGTAGAAGACATTACCTCAACCAATAAGGACGCCCAGACATCCAAGGCGATCCTGTATACCCAGCAACCAAGCTTGGTCGATGTGGCCGAGAAGCTTGACAAGCGAGGAATTCGACAAACCGCTTCTTCCATCGGCGTCGTCCGAGTGATGCTTTTCCATGATCAGGAAGGAAAATTTACGACTGCCCAGGCCGAGGTGACCCAAACCTTCGAATATATAGGAGATATTGGCACGGCCACCCCAGCAACTGAGACCAACGAAACGCGGCAGCTCAAGTCCTATACCTTCTTAATGGCCGGCTGCGACGGCATACAAGTAAGAGATTCATCTGAAGGCGGACGGCTCGTCAGTGTAACTCCAGACATGAACGAGGTGCCCACAGGGCCGGGTTCCATCCCAGCGGACGGCATGGATCTACCCATCGACTCCGACGGGTTCCCTGAGCTCCCCATTGATGATGCCTTCATGGGCCCTTCCGCCTCCAACGGGACGTCTGCGGCCACGTCTACAGTGAACAGGACGGCTGCAGTACAGTGGGCCCTCCGCCACTATCTAGACGATCCCCTCTTCGGCAACGACTGCACGAACTTCGTGTCGAGAGCACTTCACTATGGAGGTGGAGCTGCCATGGATACGAATGGAACAAATCCCACCGAGGCAGACCGCCGTGACCCATCGCAGTGGTTCCAATCGAGAAACAACGTCACGTGGTACAACTCGTGGGCCATCAGGGCCGCGACGAGCTGGTCATGGTCGGGAGCTAACTCATTCTTCCAACATTTCATGTCCAGGGAACGTCGCGCCACCTGGGTGACCTCATGGCAGAACCTTCGAGTCGGCGATATACTGCTGTGGGACTTCACCGGCGGGAATCCCGACTTTGGCCACGTCGCCATAGTTAGTCGCGTCACCTCAAACTCGTGGAAAGGCGTGCAATACGCCCAGCATAGCGATCCATATAATTATCGCCCAATGGCAGTTTCTCTGCCAGCAGCCAAGAAGGCACACCCGAAGATGAAGGTCTATGCAATAAGGGTCCTGTTCTGACGGCTGCGACATATCCCATGCAGTAAGGAATGAGCTTTTCTAATAAGCGAAAAACTCATTCCTTACTACTGTATCCAGCCAAAGGATTCCCCATATGAAAATGCGAAGCATAGCTGTGGCACTGGTCACCTTATTTATTGTGAACTTCGACAGCGGCTGTGCCACTTGTACGGTCACACAGGGCCCACCGGTCATTCTGCCGAAGCCCAATGCTACTGCCGACGTTGTGGTCCGCGCATACCTCAATGCGATAGAGGCGCGCGATACCGATGCGGTTCGTTCCTTATCGTCCTCATCTTATTACGAACGTGTCCACAGCTGGCCTGATGATCCAATAGATACATGGACCAACATAAAAGTCTCCGAGGTCAGCGAGCCAAATCCCGACACCTACGGGCCTGGCGGTTATCGGAAAGTCCAGAGAGTCTACGTTGGGATCGAGGTTCGCCGATGCGACGAAGAGCCCCCGAATGACGACCGGCATTTTCCCTATAGCTTTCTAGTAGGGAGGCAGTCGGACGACGCCCCTTGGAAGATCATTGATTTCGGAGGGCTAGGCTGACCTCGATGGCTCAGGCCGTGGTCGTGTCGTCTAAACGGTTCGGTGTGGCGATCCTGCTGGTCGTCGCCATCCCCCTTGTAGCGGTGGCGATGGCGCCACTGGTGCATGGGCGAAATGAGCCCGCCGCAGCGAATCGGCGATTCCTGCTGATCAACGCCTTGTCAGCGGCCCATCCGGACTATCTGTTCACCGTGGACGGAGCAGCCCCGGCAACGGATGATGCCGTTTCCGTGCTGGTGGAGCCCCGCCCTCCGCTTCCTTTGACGCATGGGCCCGAAGCGAGGCGTCCGGTCACCCTGAAGTTGGATGAGAAGGGGCTGCCGTCACCACCCGAGTTGGTTGACTGGCGAATGACGAGAGCGCTGAAGATGCCGGACGAGGACGCCCGGCGGCGGCTACTTCCTGAGGATGAGGCGCTACTGAAATCAGAGGTGCCCCGCCGCGGTGTCGTCGCGCTCGCCGTTGTGTGGTTGGCCGCCCCGCAGACGGAGGAATCGATTCAGAGGTTCTGGCCCGGCGGTGCCGACGTTCTCTTCTTCTCGCCGCGCCGAAGAGACCGCAAACCCGTTTCGTGGGGCGTGTCCTTCTGCATGGACCGAGGACTGCCGACATGCGCCTCCGACCACCCCGCGTCTCCTGTGTCGGGATTTCGCGCCTGGGTTTCCAGCCTTACCGCTGAGGACCAGCCTGCTCTGGCCGCATCCGGGTTGAACCTGACAGAGCTGCGCGGTGCGGCGCACTCCGGCCTCGCTTACGGATTCGTCGCGAGCGGAGATTTGGACGAGCTACGCGAACTGGCCGCGGAGAAGTCTGTCTCCACCCTGCGTGTTGTGGACCTGCGAATCCCGCCTGAGCATGACCTATGAGAGCCACGGCGTGCGACGCCGTGGCGAAACGAGTGGTGTCGTCACGGCGTTCAGTATCCGTAGCCACATGGCGAGCCAGGGGCTGACAGGTTCCTGGGATTACAACAGCCGAACGGCGTCAGCGCCCGAAGTGATATGGACACAGTACGGGTTTCGCGGGGACGGCCAACCGGTGATGTTCTTGCGGCAGATCGGCGTCCAGGTGACTCACGCGGCCGAGGTGGTGTCCGCCCGGAACGCCACAGTCGATAAGGCCAAGACGCTCGATATCAGGCCCCCTGCCATCGTGCTGACGATCGAGCGCACGTACTACGCCGACGCGCGCCCGGTCGAGACAGCGGACATCGTCATCCCGGTTGATCACTACCAGGTGTTGTACGGCACGTCGATCTGGGACGAGCCGACGGCGGAATGAAATATCGGGGCGTGGTGGCTCACGGCATCCACTTGCCGCCCGCGACGTCGATCGTGAGCCCCGTGAGCCAGGAGGAGGCGTCGGAGGCGAGGAAGGCCGTCACGTTCGCCACGTCGAGCGGGGTGCCGAGCCGTCCGAGCGGGTGCTCCGCCAGCATGCGGTCCTTGAACTCCTGCGGCATCCGCCCCTCCAGCCGGTCCGTCATGATCGTCGATGGGGCGACGGCGTTGACCCGGATGCCGGTGGGCGCGAGCTCGTGCGCGAGTTGCTTGGTCAGCGCGATGATGCCGGCCTTGGCCGCCGTGTACGCCACCGAGGCGGGCGTCGGGGTACGGGCCGCCAGCGACGACATCGTGATGATCGACCCGCTCCGCCGCTCACGCATGCGGGGCAGGAAGCTCTTGATGACCAGGAACGTGGAGGTGAGGTTGGCGTTCAGCGTGGCATGCCAGTCGTCCTCGCTGGTCTGGTCGATGGGGCTGGGCCGCCCGGTGCCGCCGCCCGCGAAGATGGCCAGCACGTCCACGGGGCCGAGCCGCCGCTCCACCTCCTCGCGCATCGCCTCGACGGCGGCGGAGTCGGTGGTGTCGGCGGCCGCCCCGATCGCCGAGCCGCCGATCTCCTTCACGGCAGCCTCGATGGCCACCGGGGCGCGGCCGTTGATCACGACGCGCATGCCCTGCTCGGCCAGCACCCGCGCGGTCTCCCGCCCGATCCCCCCGGAGCCGCCGGTGACCAGTGCGACCTTGCCCTGCAGGTCTTGATACATCATGACTCCCACTCCCTCGCGCATCGCGGCCGTTCCCTCGGGAGTCCACACTGCCCGGCGCGGGGGCTCGGGGCGTCAGGCGCGAGGGGCGTTCCCGGCTGCGCCCGCGGGCGTGCACCGGGGCGCGGTCCGTACTCCGTAGGTCGTAGGCGAGGGTATGTCAGGGCGGCGGCGTGCCCGCGGCGGCGCGCAGGAAGTAGTCGCCACCGCCCACTTGGCCGCCCTTCAGAGCTACTTCGAGGCCGTCACATGCGGGATTGTCCGAGGTCAGCACGCATACCGGGGCGCCGGGGGCGAGGGAGGTCACCACGTCCAGGGAGCTGGCGCCGAGGGACGCCACGACCTGGCCTGAGGTGTCGCCGCCCGCCACCACCAGCCGCCCCACCAGGCCGGTCCCGACGGCGTCGGAGGCCAGCCTGGCCAACTGCTCGCCGATGCCGGCCGGGTCTCGGGACGGGCCCCGTGTCGACTGGACGATCGTGTGCCGGCCCTCGGAAAGGCTCTCCGTCACCTGGGCGAGGACCTTCCCGTACGCATCCGGCGCAGGGTCGGAGGGGGTGTCCAGGACGCGCCATCCTGCTCGTTCGGCCGTGTCGATCTGGCGGGCGGTGATCGGGGAGCGGCTGCCGGAGACCACCAGTACCGGCGTGGCCGGCCCGAGCATGTCGGGCTTGGTGTCCCGTCCCCCGTACGGCTCCATGGCGTCCGCCGGGCGCGCCGTGCCGTCCGGGGCCGGGGCCGGGGCGGTGTGGGCTGAGGCGAGGGCGTAGCTGAGGCCGCCTGAGCCGACGCAGAACAGCGGGGCGCGATGGGCGGCGTCGGCCAGCAGCAGGCGGCCGAGCGCACGGACGTGCTCCTCCGTCACCGCGTCCGCCACGAACGCCGCCTCCCCGTCCAGCGCCCGGTACGCCTCCCCGGACGGCGACGCGGGCAGCCACCCCACCGGCCCCGCCCCCTGCTCGGCCAGACGGAGACGCAGGTCGGCCTCCGAGGCGGGGGTCACCGGGTGGTCGCGCATCGGCGGGTAGCGGTCGAGCCGCTGGACCTCCGCGCCCGCCCGTACGAAGTGGTTGGCGAACCACGTGTAGCGCCCCAGTTCGGGCTGTGCGGCGAGGACCGGCACGGGGCCTCGGGCGAGGCCCTCGCGCCGGAGTGCCGCGATGACCGCGCCGATGCTCCCGTGCGAGGGGGACGAGTCGAACGTCGAGCACACCTTGTACTGCATGACCAGGGGTTCCAGGGCGGCCAGCGCCTTGAAGGCCGGAAGCACGGCCGGCACCGGGTCCGGCTCGGCGCGGGCTGTGGTGGCCAGGCCGATGACGTCGTCGCCGTCGTGCAGGTGGGCCACGTCGGTGACCAGCGAGCCGGTCAGCCCGAACCGCCTGAACTGCCACAGAGCGTCGGTCGCGCCCGTGAAATCGTCCGCGACGAAGGCGAAGAGCGTCATGACACCACCCGTCCGAGACACGCCGCCCGGCCGAGAGGCGCCACCCGTCCCGTCGCCTCCCCAGAAGGACGGCTCACTTGCGGACCACCCCGCCGAAACGGTTGAGCGCGGCCCGTAGCTCCGGCTCGTCCACCTCGTCCAGCGGCACGCCGGCCGCCGACGCCGCCCACGCCTGACGGATGCTGGCGATCCCGGCGGCCGGCCCGTCCGGGTGGCCGAGGACGCCGCCCCCCGCCAGCACCAGCAGGTCGGTGGTCCCGGCGCGTTCCAGGGTGACGGGCGCGGTGCCGGCCCACTGCGCGGACGACAGCACGGGCAGGCAGGGGAAGCCGCCGAGCAGCGGCTCGCGCACCGCCGCCACGGTGGCGGCGACGTCGTCGTCGGTGACGTAGAACTTGCTGTGGAAGCCGCCGCAGTGCAGCTGGTCGACGCCCGCGAGGCGGGCCAGCTTCTGGTACGCGACGTGCTCGATCCCGATCGCCGGATGCCGGAACAGCGCCCCGGTGCCGGTGACGTGGGCGTGGATGGGCACCCTGGCGTGCCTGCGCAGCATGGCGACGGCCGGCAGGCCGACGACGTTCACGTTGACCATCACGCAGGTGCCGCCGGCCGCCACCACCATGTCGTGGTTGCGCAGCATGCGGTCGGGCTCGTCGCTGATGTTGAACGCGTACATCGGCCGCCGCCCGGTCCGCCGCTCCACCTCGTCGAGGGCCGAGACCACCGCGCGGATGCGCTGAGCGAGCGGGGCGGGCGGGCAGTCGCCGTTCACCTCGTCGTCCTTGATGAAGTCGGCGCCGGCCAGGCCGAGCTCGCGCACCAGGTCGACGTAGTCGGAGGGGCGCAGCCCGACGTTCGGCTTGACGATGGTGCCGATCAGCACGCCCTCGGGGCGGCCCACCAGCCGCCGGGTGCCCTCCACGGCGAACCCGGCGGGCAGGTACGCGTCGCAGAAGGCGGCGGGCAGCTCCAGGTCGACCAGCTTGAGCCCGGCCAGCTCGCGCAGCTCGTACAGGTTGCCCGCGACCACCGGGAGGAGGTTCGTGAGCGACGGACCGGTGTTCTCCAGGGGGAAGGCGATCTCGACGAGGGCCGCCCTGAGCGGCCCGTCCCCGGTCGCGCCCGGCAGCGGCTCGGAGACGGGCGGCGGGATCTCCGTGATGGAGCGCACCACGGCGCCGTGCCGGGCGCGCAGCTCGTCGGTCTCGCCGCGCACGCTGACGAAGGTGCCGGTGCTCTGCTCCCCGGCGACGGCGCTCACGGCCCGCTCCAGCGGCAGGCGCGTGAGCACGCGGTACGTCGCGACGGTGTGGGCCGTCACAGCACCCCCGCCAGGTGTTCCATGGCGAGCGGCGGGCTGGCCAGGATGGGCACGCGGGACTCGACCGTGCCGGCCACGCGGGCCATCGACGCCTGGGCCAGCACGACCACGTCCACCTCGCCGGACAGGGCGGCCAGCTCGCCGGCGACCCGCTCGTCGTGGGTGGCGGCGTCGCCGCTCATCAGGGCCTCGAAGGCGCCCTCGCACACCCTGGCGGTCAGCGTGATCTCCTTGCCCGCCGCCGCGGCGCGCCGCCGTACGAGGTCGGCGGTGGGGTCGAGGGTGGTGGACAGGGTGGCGAGCACGCCGATCCGGTCGCCGAGCGCGACGGCGCGGTCGGCCATCGGGCGGTCGACGCGTGTCACGGGCACGCCGGTCAGCGGCTCGGCGGCCTCCACGGCGGCGCCGATCGAGGAGCACGTCACCAGGATGTGATCGGCCCCGGCCGCCTCCGCCGAGCCGATGTGCCCGGCGACCCGCCGGGCGGTCTGCGGGGTGAGCCGGCCGGCGGCGACGGTGTTCTTGATCAGGCTGTCGTCGACGATGTTGAACGTCTCGACCCCCGGCAGGTGCTCGGCGCACAGGGCGGCGAACACGTCGACCAGCGTCGCGGAGGTGTGGATGAGTCCTAGCCTCTTGGTCATGAGCCTCACTTCATCGGATGAAATCTCATCTTCATCAGATGAAATGCTATGAAAAATCTGGCGCGAGCGGTAGCGTCCAGGGCGTGGCAATCGATCCCAAGCCGGACCGGCACGCCCAGGTCGTCCAGGCCCTCGGCGCCCGCATCGTCGGCGGTTCCCTGCCGCCCGGCACGTCCATCCCCATCGAGGAGGAGCTCGTCGGGGAGCTCGGCGTCGGGCGCTCCGCCGTGCGTGAGGGCGTGAAAGTGCTGGCGGGCAAGGGCCTGCTGGAGACCAGGCGCAGCGCCGGCACCAGGGTGCGCCCGCGCGCGTCCTGGAACCTGCTCGACCCCGACGTGCTGAGCTGGCGCTTCGAGCCTGAGCCGCGCCCGGAGGACGTCCGGATGCTGGCCGACCTGCGCGTCGCCCTGGAGCCGGGCGCGGCCAGAGTGGCGGCCGAGCGGGCGGACGCGGGCGCGATCCAGCGCATCGACGAGGCGCTGGCGGCCCTGTACGCCACGGCCGACGACCCCGAGCCGTTCATCGAGGCGGACCTGGCCTTCCACAAGGCGGTGTTCGCGGCGGCGGGCAACGACCTGCTGCTCTACGTCTACGACATGATCAGCATCGCCCTGCGGTCCGTACGCCAGGTGCACACCCGGTCGGTCGCGCACAACAAGGAGACGTTGCCCGGCCACGAGCGCGTGGCCCTCGCGATCAGGCGCCACCACCACCGCAAGGCCGAGGAGGCCATGCGCGGGGTGGTCGAGGTCGCGCGCGCCGATGCCGAGCAGCACGCACGCCTGTGCTGTTAGAAACGAGAAAGAGCCGACCCTTGGACGTCCTCATCGACATCGACGGCCCGGTGGCCGTCGTCACCCTCAACAGACCCGCCAAGCTCAACGCGATCACCCCCGACATGGCCGCCGCGCTGCGTGCCTGCCTGACCCGCGTCGACACCGACGACGCCATCCGGGTGGCGGTGCTCACCGGCGCGGGCGAGCGCTCGTTCTGCGTGGGCAGCGACATCAGGGAGCTGGACGAGTACGCCACGCCGTGGGAGTTCCGCAACCGCGGCGACTACGGCGACGCGGTCCGCGCCCTGCGCAAGCCGATCGTCGCGGCGGTCAACGGCTACGCCTACGGCGGCGGCCTGGAGCTGGCCATGGCCTGCGACATCCGGCTGGCGGCCGAGACGGCGACGTTCGCCGCGCCGGAGATCAAGCTCGGCTGGATCGGCGGCAGCGGCCAGTCGGCGCTGCTGGCCCACGCCGTCGGGCCGAGCAACGCGGCCACCATGCTGCTGACCGGCGAGCCGGTCGGCGCCGCCCGCGCCCAGACCTGGGGGCTGGTCACCGACGTGTTCCCGCAGGACGAGCTGCTGCCCGCGGCCCTGGAGCTGGCCGGCGCGATCGCCAAGCGCCCGCCCATCGCGGCGCAGACCGCCAAGGCCAACCTCAAGGCCGCCTACTCGATGCCGCTCGACCAGGCCATCCAGTACGAACGCGACCTGCAGACCGTCTGCTTCGCCACGCGGGACGCGGCCGAGGGCAGGGCCGCCTTCGCCGAGCGCCGCGACCCGGTCTTCGAGGGGCGCTGATGGGCGTTCTCGACGGCTACCGCGTGGTCGACCTGTCCATCGCGATGGCGGGCCCGCTGGCCGCCATGCGGCTGGGCGACCTGGGCGCGGACGTGGTCAAGGTGGAGCCGGTGACCGGCGAGTGGCAGCGGCACGCCCCCGCGGGCGGCGCGACGGGCAAGCGGGTCAACGCCTCGTTCCTGTCGCTCAACCGCAACAAGCGCAGCCTCGCCGTCAACCTCAAGTCGGACGAGGGCCGCGCCATCGTGCACAAGCTCGCCGCGACGGCGGACGTGTTCCTGCAGAACTACCGCCCCGGCGTGGCCGAGCGGCTCGGCATGGACTACGACACGATCAGCGGGCTCAACCCCGCCGTCGTGTACGTCTCCATGTCCGGGTACGGCGAGACGGGCCCGTACCTGTCGAGGCCCGGCCAGGACCTGCTGCTGCAGGCGATGAGCGGCGCCATGCTGAGCACCGGCCGCGACGGCGACCCGCCCGCGCCCGCGGGCACGTACGCCATCGACGCCATCACCGCCTACAGCGCGTTCGAGGGCGCGCTGGCCGCGCTGCTGCACCGCGAGCGTACCGGCGAGGGCCAGCGGGTGAGCGTCAACATGCTGGACGCGGCCGTCGCCGTGCAGATGCAGGAGCTGTCGATCTTCACGGTCGGCGGGGTGCCGCAGCGGCGCGGGCGCGAGCCGCACGGCCACACCTACATCCGGGCGCCGTACGGCGTGTTCGCCACGAAGGACGGCTACCTCGCGCTCGGCATGCCCCGGCTGGACGCGCTGGCCGTGGCGCTGGACCTGCCGGAGCTGGCCGGCATGGACGGCGACGCCGACGGCCACACCAGGCGCGACGAGATCACCGCGATGGTCGCCCGGCGGCTGCCGGAGCGCACGACGGCCGAGTGGCTGGAGATCTGCGCCCGCCACGACCTGTGGGCGGGCCCGGTGTACGGGTACGCGGACCTGGTGGCCGACCCGCAGGTCCGGCACAACGGCTCGTTCGTCACCTACGAGCACCGCACCGAGGGCACGGTCACCACGCCCGGCTTCCCCTACGGCTTCAGCGCCACGCCGCCGGAGGTGCGCAGGGGCGCGCCGCTGGTGGGCGAGCACACCAGAGAGCTGCTGGAGGAGCTCGGCTACCCGCCGGAGCGCACGGCCGAGCTGGTGGCGGAGGGCGTGCTGGCATGCGAGGACTGACCTGGGACCATCCCCGGGGGTACGCCCCGCTGGACGAGCTGACCCGGCTCGACGCGGCCGGCGACCGCTCGTACGGCGCCGTGCCGGAGCCGATCGCATGGGACCGGCAGCCGCTGGAGGGGTTCGAGTCGGAGCCGATCGCCGCGCTGTGCGAGACGTACGACGTGCTCGTGATCGACCATCCGGGGCTGGGCGCGGCGCTGGACGCGCTGGTGCCGATGGAGGAGTTGTTCGAGGCGGGCGAGCTGGCGCGGATGCGGGCCGGCACGGTCGGCCGCACCTGGGAGAGCTACCACCTGGAGGGCCGCCAGTGGGCGCTGCCGCTGGACGCCGCCACCCAGGTCGCCGTCGCCCGGTCGGGCGTCGAGGCGCCGGGGACGTGGCCGGAGATGGCGGAATTCGCGCGGGGCACGCGGACGGCGCTGTGCCTGGGCGGGCCGCACGCGTTCCTCATGTTCTGCGCGCTGTGCTCGGGCGACTTCCAGGACTCCGAGGCGGGGCTGCGGGCACTGGAGGTGATGGGCGAGCTGCTCGCGCTCGCCGACCGCGAGGTGTCGCTGCTCAACCCCATCGGCGTGCTCGACGCGATGGCGGCGGGCGGGCCCGTGTACTGCCCCCTGGTGTACGAGTACGGCACGTACCCGCTGGCCTTCTCCGACGCGCCGGCCTGGCCGGGCCGGGCGCCCGGGAGCGTGCTGGGCGGCACCGGGCTCGCCGTCTCGCGGCGGCGGGTGGACCTGGTCCGCGACGCCGTGCGCGCCCACCTGCGCCGCCTGCTGTCGGAGCCGGTGCAGGCCGGGCTGTTCCCCGCCCTCGGCGGGCAGCCGGCCGCCCGCTCGGCCTGGCGGGACGCCCCCACGCTCGCGACGATGGAGGCCGCCTGGATCAGGCCGCGCTTCCCCGGCTACATCGCGCTGCAGGAGCGCTCGTCGGCGCTCATCCGGGACGGGCTGCTCGCCCGTGCCAAGCCCCGCGACCTCCTCATGACCCTGCGGAACGAATGGAGGCAGACATGACCACGGCGCTCGTGACAGGCGCCGCCGGCGCTCTCGGCCGGGCGATCGTGCGCCGCCTGGCCGCCGACGGCCACCAGGTGGCGGCGCTCGACCTGGACGCGAGCGCGCTGGAAGGCGCGCTCAACCTCAAGGTGGACCTGCGCGACGCGGACGCGATCGAGGCCGCGTTCGCCGAGACGGCGGCCCGGCTCGGCCCGGTCGGGATCCTGGTCAACAACGCCGCGATCTACCCGGCCCGGCCGTTCCTGGAGGTGCCGCTGGCCGAGTACGAGGACGTGCACGCGGTCAACCAGCGGGCCTACTGGCTGATGGCCCAGCACGCCGCCAGGCAGATGACCTCGGGCGGCGCCATCGTCAACGTCGCCTCGATCACCATGCACGGCGGCTGGTCCGACCTGGCCGCGTACGTGGCGACCAAGGGCGCGGCGACCTCCCTCACCAGGGCGCTGGCCCGCGAGCTCGGGCCCGGCGAGATCCGGGTCAACTGCGTCTCGCCCGGGGCGTTCCCGACGGCGGCCGAGGAGATCCACGAGGACCCGGAGGCGTACAACCGGTTCGTCCTGGAGCGGCAGGCGCTCCAGCGGCGCGGCACGCCCGAAGAGCTGGCGGCCGTCGTGTCGTTCCTGACGGGACCTGACGCCTCGTTCGTGACGGGGCAGACCATCGAAGTCAACGGAGGGTGGGTGATGGCATGACGCCCGACCGCAGGCGGCTGGCCGAGCTGACCGGGGACCTGAGCGCGGCCGGCGGGGTCCGGCTCGTGACGCTCGGGGACGGCGTCGAGCGCGGCATCAGGACGCTGGAGTTCAGGACCGGCTCGGGGCTGGCGTTCGACGTGCTGGTGGACCGGTGCATGGACATCGGGCACGCCGAGCACGCCGGGCGCTCGTTCGGCTGGCGCTCCCCCACCGGCTTCCGCCACCCGGGCCTGCACGAGAACGCCGACGAGGACGGCCTGTCGTGGCTGCGCTCGTTCTCGGGGCTCATCGTCACGGCCGGGCTCGACCACACGCTCTTCGGCGACGAGGTGCCGGCCGACAGCTACCGCTACCCGCCCCGCCAGTCCGTGCGGCACGGGCTGCACGGCCGCGCGGGCAACCTCCCGGCCAGGCTCACCGGGTACGGCGAGCGCTGGGACGGCGAGCGCTGCGTCCTGTGGGCCGAGGGAGAGGTGCGCCAGGCGGCGGTCTTCGCCGAGAACCTGCGCCTGGTCCGCCGCATCGAGGCCGACCTGGGCGGCGACGAGATCAGGCTCGTCGACACCGTCACCAACGCCGGGTTCGAGCCGGCTCCGCACATGTTCCTCTACCACATCAACCTCGGCTGGCCGCTGCTCGACGAGGGCGCCAGGTTCGAGGCCGACATCCGCGAGACGCTCTGGCAGAGCGACAGCGTGGCCGAGCAGAAGGCCGACCACGTGACCTTCCCCGGTCCGGTGCCGGGGTTCGTGGAGCAGGTGTACGAGCACGCGCTGAACCCCGGCGCGGACGGGCTGCACCGGGTGGCGGTGGTCAACGACCGGCTCGGGATGACGGTCAGCGTGGAGTGGCCGGCGGCGGAGTTCCCGTACTTCTTCGAGTGGCTGAACCTGCGCTCCGGCAACTACGCCGTCGGCCTGGAACCGTCCACCCACCACGTGGCGGGCGACGCGGCGGCCAGGCGGGACGGCAGCATGATCTGGCTCGGGCCGCAGGAGTCGCGGTCGTACCACACCACGTTCCGCGTGTCCTAATGCAGCTTGTACGCGCGGCGGGCCGTACCGGCGAAGACCTCGGCCCGCTCGCCGTCCGACAGCCCCGCGCACAGCTCGTCCGCGGCCCCGGCGACCTGCGCGTAGTCCGCCGCGAGCAGGCAGACGGGCCAGTCGGAGCCGAACATCACCCGCTCGGGCCCGAACGCCTCCAGGACGGTCTCGGCGTACGGCCGCAGGTCGGCCACCCGCCAGGATGCCCAGTCGGCCTCGGTGACCATGCCGGACAGCTTGCAGTAGACGTTCGGGTGGGCGGCCAGCTCCAGGATCCGGCCGCGCCACGGCTCCAGCTCGCCCGCGGCGATCGGCGGCTTGGACAGGTGGTCGAGCACGAACGTCAGCTCGGGCAGCGCGGCCACCGTGTCGATGGCGGCGGGCAGCTGGTGCGGGAGGGTGAGCAGGTCGTACGCCAGCCCGGCGGCGGCCACCGCGGCCAGCCCCCTGCGCACGTCGGGCCGGGCCAGCCAGGCGGGGTCCGGCTCGGACTGGACGCCGTGCCGCACGCCCACCAGCCCTGGGGGGAGGCTCGCCAGGGTGTCGGCGGCGCCGGGCGCGGTGAGGTCGATCCAGCCGACGACGCCGGCCACCAGGTCGGACTCCGCGGCGAGGGCCAGGAACTCCCTGGTCTCGTCGGGGTCCGGCAGCACCTGGACCAGCACGGTGGCGCCGACGCCTGCCGCGGCGGCCGGGGCGGCCAGGTCGTCGAGCGTGAACGTGCGGCGGACGGGCGACATGGCGTCGGGGTCGAGCCAGTGGTGGGGGCGGGCTGCCAGGTCCCAGACGTGGTGGTGGGCGTCGATCTTCTCCATGACAGTCATCCTATCTTTTGCCCAGATTTACGCCAGGTCTGGACGGTAACGCCGCATTCACGTAAAGATACATCCTACCTATAACTCTTCCACCCCCAGGAGTGAACGGTGTCCAACGACGGCTACACCCGACGAGGCGTGCTCAAGACCGGCTTAGGAGCCGCCGCCGGATCCCTGCTCGTGACCAGCCCGGCCTTCGCGTCCGCGCCCGGCGACGACCCCCTGACGCTCTGGTACACCCGCCCCGCCGCGGAATGGCTGGAAGCCCTGCCGATCGGCTGCGGACGGCTCGGGGCCATGGTCTTCGGCGGCGTCGCCACCGAGCGGCTGCAGCTCAACGAGGACAGCATCTGGGCCGGCGGGCCGCACGTGTACGACAACCCCGAGGCGCTGGCCGCGCTCCCCCAGATCAGGCAGTGGGTCTGGGAGGACAAGTGGAAGCTCGCGCAGAACCTGGCGGACGAGAAGTTCCTCGGCAGGCCGAGCGAGCAGGCGGCCTACCAGGTGCTGGGCGACCTCACGCTGACCTACCCGGGCTCCGCCGAGTTCACCGACTACCGCCGCGAGCTGGACCTGACCCAGGCCGTCACGACCGTCACGTACGTACGGGACGGCGTGCGCCACACCCGCGAGGCGTTCGCCAGCAACCCCGACCAGGTCATCGTCCTGCGCCACAAGGCCGACAAGCCGGGCTCGGTCGGCTTCCAGGCGGCCTTCACCAGCCCGCAGGAGTCCACCTCGTCCTCCGCCGGGCGTGACGCGATCGCGATCGACGGCGTGAGCACCGCCTGGGAGGGCCGGGAGGGCGAGGTCCGCTTCCGCGCCGTGGTCAAGGCCGAGGCCCGCGGCGGCACGGTCCGCACGGACGGCGGCACGCTGATCGTCGAGGGCGCCGACGAGGTCACGCTGCTCATCTCCATGGGCTCCAGCTACCGCCGCTACGACGACGTCGGCGGCGACCCCGCCGAGGTGGCGGGGCGGCATCTCAGGCGCGCGAGCGGTCAGCCGTACGAGGTGCTGCGGCGCAAGCACGTACGCGACCACCAGCGGCTCTTCGGCCGGGTGGAGATCGACCTCGGCACCTCGGAGGCTGCGGCGCTGCCCACCGACGAGCGGATCGCGCGCAAGCAGCTCGACACGGACCCCGGCCTGGCCGCCCTGTACTTCCAGTACGGCCGCTACCTGCTCATCTCCAGCTCGCGCGCGCCCGGCCACGCCGCCAACCTGCAGGGCGTCTGGAACGACTCGCTCACGCCGGCGTGGGAGTCGAAGTACACCATCAACATCAACTGCGAGATGAACTACTGGCCCGCCGCGCCCGGCAACCTGATCGAGTGCATGGACCCGCTGTTCGACCTGATCAAGGACCTGTCGGAGACGGGGGCGAGGACCGCCGCGACGCAGTACGGCGCCAAGGGCTGGGTGGCGCACCACAACACCGACGGCTGGCGCGGCACCGCGCCCGTCGACTTCGCCTTCTACGGCGTGTGGCCGAGCGGCGGGGCGTGGCTCTGCCTGACCCTCTGGGAGCACTACCTCTACACGGGCGACGAGCGGCGGCTGCGCGAGCACTTCCCGCTCATCAAGGGCTCGGTGGAGTTCTTCCTCGACACGCTGCAGACCGACCCCAGGACCGGCTACCTGGTGACGAACCCGTCGCACTCGCCCGAGGTCGGCCACCACGAGGACGACGGGGAGAACGTCAGCATCTGCGCCGGCCCGACCATGGACATGCAGATCCTGCGGGACCTGTTCGGCGCCTTCGCGGAGGCCTCGGAGATCCTGGGGGTGGAGGACGGGATGCGGGCCAAGGCGCAGGAGGCCCGCTCGCGGCTCGTCCCCAACCAGATCGGGCACCTCGGGCAGATCCAGGAGTGGCAGGAGGACTACCGGGGCGACGCCGCGCTGTCGCGCAGCCGCCACACCTCCCACCTGTGGGGTCTCTTCCCCGGCCACCAGATCGACCCGCGCCTCTCGCCCGAGCTCGCCGCCGCCGCCCGCCGCTCCCTCGAGCTCCGGGGCGAGGCGGGGGCCGGGTGGTCGCTGGCCTGGAAGATCAACTTCTGGGCCCGGCTGCTGGACGCCGCCGAGGCGTACAAGCGGCTGTCGAACCTGCTGATACCCGCCCGTACGGCGCCCAACATGTTCGACCTGCACCCGCCGTTCCAGATCGACGGCAACTTCGGCGGGACGTCGGGCATCACGGAGATGCTCCTGCAGAGCCACGGCGACCAGGTGCACCTGCTGCCCGCCCTGCCCGCCGCCTGGCCCGCCGGGTCCGTCCGCGGGCTGCGGGCGCGGGGCGGCTTCGAGGTGTCCGTGTCGTGGAGCGGCGGCGCGGTCTCGGGTGGCCGGATCCGCTCGGACCTGGGGCGCCGGCTCACGCTGCGCACCGCGCGGCCGCTGGCGGTCACGGAACGCGGGCGGCCGGTCGAGGTGTCGCGGCCGGAGGCGGGCGTGCTCGTCTTCGACACCCGCCGCGGAGCCACCTACGACCTGGCCCCGTCGGCCTGAGGGGGCGCACCCGCCCGCCGTGCCGGGCGGGTGCGGGAGGCTTCACCGCGGGCGTGGGCCGCGAAGAGCCGGGCCGCCTCGTCGGGGTCGCCCGACGCCAGCGCCGCCACCAGGTCGTCGTGGTGCCCCGCCATGGCCGACCAGTCGCCGTCGTACAGCGGGTTGCCCACCACGTGCAGGCTCCACAGGTTCGACTCGATCGTCCGCCACAGCCGCAGCAGGAAGGAGTTGCCGCAGGTGGCACAGACCCGCCGGTGGAAGGCGAGGTCGGCGTCGCGGAAGGCGCCGATGTCGCCGTCGCGGGCGGCCCGCCGCATGGCCAGCACGTCGGCCGAGAGCTCACGCAACGTCTCGGGCTGGATGCGGACGGCGGCGCCGCGTGCGGCATACTCCTCCAGCAACACCCTGATGTCGCGAACCTCCCGGGCCTGCTCGTCGGAGATCTCCGCGACGTAGCTGCCCCTGTTGGGATAGGAGATGACCAGCCCCTCGTGCGCCAACCGCTTGATCGCCTCTCTGGCCGGGGCCTGGCTGGTGCCGACCCGGCGGGCGATCTCGGCCTCCACCAGCCGCTGCCCGGCCAGCAGCTCGCCCGACACGATCCAGCCGCGCAGCAGCGCGTAGACCCGGTCGGACAGCAGCTCTCTGGGCAGCAGCCGGGCGGTGGGCGGCGCGACCTGCTGCTCCTGCCAGATGCGCGCCACGGTGGACTGCGAGAGCCCGAGCTGGCGCGCCATCGTGCGGGTCGAGGGCACCGCCGCCCCGCCTGCCGCGGCGGCGATCACGCGCTCGGCCTCCTCCCGCTCCGCGCTGCGCGGGCGGCCGGGCCGGGGCGCGTCCGCGAGCCCGTCCAGCCCTCGCTCGACGAAGCGGGCCCGCCACTTCGCCACCGTCGCCGGGCTCACGCCCAGCCGGTCGCCGATCTCCTTGCGCGCCAGCCCGTCGGCGCAGGCGAGCACGATGCGACTGCGCAGCGCCAACCCTCCCGAGGACTGCCCCGCCCACTCGCGAAGGGTCGCGCGCTCCTCTTCGCCGAGCACCAGCCGTTTGTCGTCCGTACGTCCTGCCACGATCACACCTTAACGTATTTATGACTCAGCCACCCGCTGGAAATGTATTTGTAGCACCACATAGCCCCTTGACGAGGCCATGTGACCAACGTATTAAATAATCGCTAATCGAGTATCGACCCATTAAAAGGCGTCGCAGATCTCGCCCCTTGGAGGTGCGATGCGTTCCCCCCGTCCATCCCTCGTCCCCGCCGCGCTCGGCTGCCTGCTCCTGCTCACCGGCTGCGGCGGGGGCGGCTTCTCCGACTCCGAAGGGTCGCAGGCCGGCCAGAGCGAGGGTGGCCAGGTCACGGTGAGGATGCTGGTCAACATCACCCCGAACCTCACCCAGGCCTACTGGGACGGCCTGGTCAAGCCGTTCGAGCAGGCCAACCCCGGCATCGACGTGAAGGTCGAGGCGCCTACGGGCAAGGGCGTGGCCGACACGCTGCCCCAGCAGCTCGCCGCGGGCAACGCGCCCGACGTGGTCGAGACGCTGATGGCGGACGAGACGCTCGCCAAGCAGATGCTCGATCTGTCCGACCAGCCGTGGGCCAAGGACACTCCGCTGGCCCAGGAGGCCGCCCTGGGCGGCAGGATCTACACGGTCGGCGTCGGCGTGCAGGCGCAGTCGCTGGTCTTCTACAACAAGAGCGCGTTCGACAAGGCCGGCATCGACAAGCCGCCGGCCACGTTCGAGGAGCTCGAAGCCGCCATGGGCAAGCTCAAGGCGGCCGGGTGGCTGCCGCTGCAGACCGGCGGCGACTTCCTCACCGGCCTCCAGCTGCTCCAGCTGACGAACCCGTCCCGCGCCCAGCAGTACCCCACCTGGCACCAGGACATCAAGGCGGGCAAGCTCAAGGCGGGCGAGTCGATGCTGCCGTACCTGGA
Organism: Nonomuraea phyllanthi; assembly: GCF_006334985.2. GTDB lineage: Bacteria > Actinomycetota > Actinomycetes > Streptosporangiales > Streptosporangiaceae > Nonomuraea > Nonomuraea phyllanthi. The sequence goes on along the minus strand of NZ_VDLX02000003.1, from coordinate 517,277 downwards.
GCGCTACCAGACCTGGATCGACAAGGGGTACGTCGACAAGAACGCCCTGGGCCTGAAGTACGCCGACGCCGAGACCGCCTTCCTGTCCGGCAAGTCGGCGATGTACGTCATGGGCAGCTGGTTCACCGCCGCCGAGTCCAAGGCCGAGAAGGACTTCGAGATCGGCGTCTTCCCGGCCCCGGTCGCCAAGGGCCAGCAGTACCCGGGCCCGCAGGGCGCCACGATGGCGGCCCCGTACATGATCCTCAAGTCGACCCCGAACAAGGACGCCGCGGTCAAGCTGGTGCAGTGGCTCGTCACCGACCCCGAGGCGGTCAAGAGCCAGCTCAAGCAGGACGGCAACTTCCGCACCGGCGTGGAGCGCGAGTTCACCCCGCTGGAGAGGCAGGTGCAGGAGATCCTCGACGCGGCGCCCTCCGGGGTCCCGCAGGGTGAGGGGTACGGCGACGCGACGCTGCCGAAGGGCTTCGGCGCCGCGTGGAACACCGAGATCCAGGGCCTGTACGTGGGCAAGTCGCCCAAGGAGGTCGCCGAGGGCGTCGACCGCTGGGTGGACGGCCGATCATGACCCTCACCCGGGAAGCACCCCCAGTGGTCACCAAGCCGCCAGGCCCGCCGAAGCGCAGGCCGCGCGACGGGTGGGCGAACGCGATCATGGTCGCTCCCGCCACCGTCCTCTACGTCGTGATGCTCATCGTCCCGGTCGCCCTGGCGCTCTACCTGAGCCTCACCGACTGGGACGGCTTCAGCGCGAACCCCGCCTTCGTCGGCGCCGCCAACTACGTCGACCTCCTGGACGACCCCGAACTGCGCCGCGCCGCCCTGGTGACCCTGCTGGTCGCCGTGGCCGGCACGGCCGGGCTCAACCTGCTCGGCCTCGGCTTCGCCGTCCTGGTGAACGGCGCCTCCCGGGCCAACACGTTCTTCCGGATCGTGCTGTTCTACCCGCACGTGCTCAGCGCCCTCGTGGTCGGCTTCCTCTGGTCGGCGATCCTCGGCACCAACGGCGCGGTCAACAACCTGGTGACCCGGTGGGGCGGCGAGGTGCTGCCGTTCCTGTCGGACCCGACGTGGGCCACGATCACCATGATCGCGGTGCTGGTGTGGGCCGGGTTCGGCGTCAACGTGGTGCTCTACCTGGCCGGGCTGCAGGCCGTGCCGCACTCGCTGGTCGAGGCGGCGCGCATCGACGGCGCGACGCGCTGGCAGGTGTTCAGGAACGTGACGCTGCCCGCGCTCGGCCCGTCCGTGACGGTCAACATCGTGCTGTCGCTGGTGACGCTGCTCAAGACGTACGACCTGGTGGTCTCGCTCACGGCGGGCGGCCCGGCCGGGCAGACGCAGACCGTCGCCTACCTCATCCTGTGGAACTCCTTCCACGACGCCCGCCTCGGCTTCGGCTCCGCGCAGTCGGTGCTGCTGATGCTGGTCACGGGGGCGCTGGCGTTCGTGGTGACGAAGCTGCGCAGGCGCGGTGAACTGGCGGTGCACCAGTGAGAAAGCCATTCCTCTGGGCGACCGTCGCCTTCATGCTCATCCCCCTGTACGTGCTGACCGTCAACGCGTTCAAGGGCCAGCAGGACATCCTGGAGAACCCGTTCGGCTTCGGCGGCCTCACGCTGGAGCCGCTGGGCACGGCGCTGACGAACCCGCAGTTCAACGTGTTCAAGGGCTACGCGATCACGTTGCTGTTCGTGGTGGCGGTCAACGTGCTGTCGGTGCTGCTGGCGGCCCCCGCCGCGTACGTCATCGCGCGCAGCCCCAAGCGCCGCTTCCGCGTCCTGATGCTGTTCTTCCTCGCGGGGACGTTCATCCCGGGCCAGGTGCTGGTCATCCCCGTCGTGTACGTGCTCAAGACCCTCGGCCTGATGGGCACCATCCGGGGGTTCGTGCTGTTCGAAACCGTCCTGACGCTACCGTTCTCGATCTTCCTGTACGCCGGCTACATCGCCACCATCCCCGCCGTGCTCGACCAGGCGGCGGCCGTGGACGGGGCGGGCAGGCTGCGGACGTTCTGGCGGATCGTCTTCCCGCTGATGAAGCCCGCGGTCGCCACGATGGTCATCCTGAACACCTTCTCGGTGTGGAACGACTTCGTGAACCCGCAGATCATCCTCGGCCCCGGCAGCGGCCTGTACACCGTGACGACCGGCGTCTACGCGGCGGTCAGCCAGTACTCCACCGACTACACGGTGGTCTTCCCGACGCTGCTGCTGGCCATCGCCCCCCTGCTGGTCTTCTTCGTCTTCATGCAACGGCACATCATCAGCGGCCTCACCGCAGGAGCAACGAAAGGGTGAACATGCGCGAGATCACGGCAACGGTCCCCCTCGGCGTGCCGCCGACCTGGGCGGTGCTCGAGCGCAGGCTGTTCGACGCGCTCGACGAGGCCTGGCGGGCGTTCGCCGCCCGCTACTGCGGGCCGGACGGCCGGCTCATCTACCACGGCCCCGCCGCCGACCGCGACGGCGCCGACGACTTCTACGAGGCGTTCTTCAACTGGCCGACGCTCTACCAGCTCGGCGGCGCCGACGACCTGCTGGACGCCGCCAAGCACCACTGGGAGGGCGTGACCGCGCAGCTCACCGAGCTGGGCTACCTGGTGGACGAGTACGAGCGCGGCTACGACTGGTTCCACCAGGGCGAGTCGATGCTGCTGTTCTACGGCATCTGCGCCGCCGACCCGCGCGACGAGCGCTTCCGTGACCGCGCCCGCCGCTTCGCCGATCTCTACCTGCCCGGCTCCGCCAACTACGACGAGCGCCACGACATCATCCGCGCCCCGCACAACGGCGCCGGCGGCCCCCGCTACGGCCTGCAGTGGGAGTGGGCCTCCTACCACACCGACCTGACCAGCATGCGGCCGTTCGGCCTGCCGCTGCGCGACCTGCCCGGCATCGACGAGTGGGACGACCTGGCCGACCCGAGCAACGCCGCCCGCATGGGCGCGGCCATGAGCGAGCGCATCGGCCGCGGCGACGTGGCCGTCAACCTGGCCGCGACCAGCCTGGCGGTCAACGCCTGGCTGTACGACGGCGACGACCGCTACCGCGACTGGGCGCTGCGCTACATCGGCGCCTGGCAGCGCCGCGCGGAGGCCAACGGCGGGATCCTGCCCGACAACGTGGGCCCGTCCGGCAAGGTCGGCGAGCTGCACGGCGGCCGCTGGTACGGCGGCAACTACGGCTGGCAGTGGCCGCACGGCCTCTACAGCGTGGGCGCCGCCGCCGCGATCGCCGCCGTCAACGCCCACCTGCTGACCGGCGACGACGCCGCGCTGGCCATCGGCCGCGACCCGCTGGACGTCGTGTACGACAGGGCCGTCCAGGCCGGCCTGACCGAGACGGACATGAGCATCAGCGACCGCTGGCTGGCCGAGCTCGGCGACGAGGCGGGCAAGCCCACCATGCTGGTGCCGAACCGGCACGACGACCACGGCTGGTTCGACTTCCAGCCGCCGCAGCTCGGCCTGCCGGTGTGGCTCTGGCACACGTCGCTCGCGAGCGCGGACGCCGGCCGCATCGACCGGGTACGCGCGGCGTCGGGCTACGACTGGGCCACGGTGCGCCCGTTCAGGAACAAGGAGGAGGCCGGGCACGAGGCGCCCTGGCTGGAGTTCCTGCGCGGCGCCAACCCGGGCTTCCCCGAGGCCATGCTCTCCACCGCGCTCGGGCAGGTGCAGCGGCGCCTGGCGCTGGTCGCCGACGACCGCGCGGACCTGTCCACCATCCACGTGCACCACTGGCAGCGGCTCAACCCGGTGCTCACCGAGGCGCTGCTGCAGCTGGTCACCGGCACCCCGCAGGTGCTCTACAACGGCGGGCTGCTGCCGACCCGGCTGGCCTACTTCGACGCCGACCGCCACCGCCCCGGCCTGCCCTGCGACGTGGCCGCGCTGGTCGACTCGGTCCGCCCCGGCGGCACCCGCGTCGAGCTGGTCAACCTGGGCCTCACCCGCACGAGGCGGGTCGTGGTGCAGGCGGGCGCGTTCGGCGAGCACCGCATCGACCGCGCGGTGGTCACCCGCGGCGGCGACGGCTACCCGGGCGACCCGCGCGCCTACACCTCGCCCCCCATCACCGAGTCGGAGCAGGAGGTGGCGGTGGACGGCCCGCGCCTGCTCGTGGAGCTGCCGCCCGGCCGCCGCATCCGGCTCGACCTGCACACGACCGCGCGCGCCCGCACGCCGTCACATCAGCACTACTGAGACGCGTCCGCACGCGGTCACACGGGACCACCGGACCGCGCGCGCCCGCACGCCGTCACACCAGAACCACTGAGGAGATACATGGACGACGCCATCTGGGATCTGCCTGTTCGCGGGCCGCTGCCCGCCGAACCCGATCCCGTCGTCGTGGAGGGTCTGTCGCGGGTCAGCTCGGCCACCGCCTGCGCCAAGCTGCACGGCCAGGGCATCCGGCGGACCTTCATCGAGGGACCCCGTCCCATCGCGCAGGGCCAGAAGATCGCCGGCCGGGTCCGCACGCTGCAGTTCATGCCGCAGCGCGAGGACATCGCCTCCGGCCTCGGCCAGGAGTACGTCGAGCGGCACACCGCGCTCTGGGCCGTCCTGGAGACGATCGAGCCCGGCGACGTGCTCCTCGTGCAGGCGTACGGCAGCGCCTACACCGGCTGCTTCGGCGACATGCTGGTGCGCTACTTCAAGAAGAAGGGCGGCGCGGGCATCGTCGTGGACGGCCGGATCAGGGACCTGCCCCGCGTGAGCGGCATCGGCCTGCCGATCTGGAGCACGGGCGCGACCCCGCACTACGCCTCGCAGGCGGAGCTGTTCCCGTGGGCGTACGACGTGCCGGTGGCCGTGGGCGGCGCGCTCGCGCTGCCCGGCGACCTGTGCGTGGCCGACGACGACGGCGCCGTGGTGGTGCCGCGCCGGCGCGCCGCCGCGGTGCTCGAGGCCGCCGCCGACCACGAGCAGTGGGAGCGCTACAGCCGCGCCCGCATCGAGGAGGGCGGGGCGCTTTCCGACTACTACCCACTCACCCCCGAAACCCGCGCCGAGTACGAGCGGTGGCGGAACGTAAAGGAGAGCCAGTGATCCTCAAGTCCCTGGGCGCGGTCGTCTTACTCGTCGGCGGCCTCGCCGCCCCGAGCACGGCCGCCCCGAGCACGGCCACCGCAGCGAAGAACACGTGTGACTACTACGTCTCCCCCTCGGGGGACGACCGCGGCGACGGCAGCGAGCGGCGCCCGTGGAAGTCGATCGAGCAGGCCCGCGACCAGCTCCGGGACAAGAAGAAGCACCACCAGAAGTGCGACATCGTGGTCAACGTCAAGGCGGGTGACTACGTAGTCGACGAGACGATCACCTTCACCGAGGAGGACTCGGGCCAGGACGGCCACAAGATCATCTACCGCAGCGCCGACGGCCCCGGCAAGGCCAGGCTGCTCGGGGCCAAGCCCCTGACGGGCTGGCAGAAGTACGACGACCACATCTACAAGACCAAGGTCGACCGGAACTTCTACACCCTCTTCGAGGACGGCGCCCGCGCCACCACCGCCCGCTACCCCAACAGGACCAGCGACGACCTGTGGTCGCCGTACCTGTTCTCCGTGCTGGGCGAGCCGGAGAAGGAGGCGGTGCACCAGTGGCTGTACTTCAAGCCGGAGGACGTGCCGCAGGAGTGGGACGCCGACTTCGACAAGAACGCGCAGGTCGTGGTCTGGTCGGGCGGCTCGTGGAGCTGGTTCACCGACACCGTGCCGCTCGGCGGCGCCGACTTCCGCAAGAACTTCTTCACCCTCAACCACTGGGCCCGCTACTCGTTCGTCAACAGCCGCAGCGGCTCGCGCTACTTCCTGCAGAACACGCTGCGCTTCCTCGACCAGCCAGGTGAGTACTACTTCGACTTCGCCAACAGCGAGGTCTACTACTGGCCCAAGGGCTCCATCGACAAGGTCGTGGCCCCGACCGTCAAGACCATCATCTCGCTCGCCGGCTCCTCGCCCGACGACCGCGTGCACGACGTGGCCTTCGACGGGCTGGCCCTGCAGTACTCCGACTTCGTGGACTGGTACCGCGCGGGCTGGATCAGCGAGGGCGACTCCGGTTACGAGCACAAGTACCCCGTCTACGACCGGCAGATCGAGATGCCGCGCAACCGGTTCGGCATGATCACGCTGACCAACTCCCGCGACATCGACCTCACCGGGCTGCACCTGTCGGACAGCGGGTTCATGGGCGTCTACATGCTCTTCGCCAACGAGCGGGTGAAGGTGTCGGACAGCCTGCTGGAGAACATCGGCGCCGACGGCATCAAGGTCGAGGGTGGCTACCCCGGCGAAGGCGACATCTCCGGGCATCACACCATTTCGAATAACTACATCTACCACGTCGGCGAGCTGGTCCCCGGAGACGCGGCCGGCATCGAGCTGATGAGCACGGGCAACAACACCATCAGCAACATCAACGTCAAGCACAGCGCCCGCTACGGCATCAGCCTCGAAGTACGTCCCGAGGTCAAGAACGAGGACAACTACGCCCGCAACAACAGCTTCTCGTACATCAAGCTGGAGGAGACGGGCCTCGACAGCGGCGACATGGGCGCCTTCTACACCTACGGCGTCAGCAACACCGAGCCGCACCTCAAGGACAACAGCGTCAAGCAGATGGTGATCACGGACGTGATCAACGACCCGGCCGGGGCCATGCCCGACAGCGGGACCCGCGGCGTCCACATGGACGCGGGCGGCTGCGGCTTCACCTTCGAGAACATCGAGGTCGGCCAGGTCAGCGACGACAAGTACCAGAGCTACCAGTGCAACGACGTCACCAACGCCAACTGGGCCGACGGCTTCGACGCCTCGAAGATGGAGTACGACAAGATCGGCGTGACCAGCGCCTTCCCGTACCCGATCCCCGGGGCCTCCCAGTGAAGGTCGTGACCACGGCGGCGGTGGTGCTCGCGGCGCTCCTCGTCGCCCCCGCCGCCGACGCCGAGGCGCCCTGCGAGCCGGCCGAGTTCACCGTCGCGCCGGACGGGACCGACAGCGGACCGGGCAACGCCCAGCACCCGTGGAAGACGATCGCGTACGCCCGCGACCAGGTCAGGGCCAAGAAGAAGAACCAGAAGTGCGACATCGTGGTCAACGTCAAGGCCGGTGACTACGTCGTCGACGAGACCATCGAGTTCACCGAGGCCGACTCGGGCGAGAACGGCCACAAGATCGTCTACCGGAGCGCGGACGGGCCGGGCAGGGCCCGCCTGCTGGGCGCCAGGCCGGTGACCGGCTGGGAGAAGTACAAGGACGGCATCTACAAGACCAAGGTCGACCGGAACTTCTACACCCTCTTCGAGGACGGCGTCCGCGCCACCACGGCCCGCTTCCCCAACCGCAGGTCCGACGACGTGTGGGCGCCCTACCTCACCTCCAAGCTCAAGGAGCCGGAGAAGGAGGCCGTGCACCAGTGGCTCTACTCCTACCCGGGTGACTGGGACAAGAGCTGGAACCTCGACAACGCGCAGGTGATGGTCTGGTCGGGCGGCAGCTGGAGCTGGTTCACCGACACCGTCCCGATCCAGAACCCGTCGTGGGACGACAACCAGCTCACCCTGGAGTACTGGACGCGCTACGCCCTGGTCAACAGCCGCGGCGGCTCGCGCTACTTCCTGCAGAACTCGCTGGACTTCCTCGACCAGCCGGGTGAGTACTATTTCGACTTCGCCAACAGCGAGGTCTACTACTGGCCCAAGGGCTCCATCGACAAGGTCGTGGCCCCGACCGTCAAGACCATCATCTCGCTCGCCGGCTCCTCGCCCGGCAAGCGCGTGCACGACGTGGCCTTCGACGGGCTGGCCCTGCAGTACAGCGACTTCGTCAGCTGGTACCGCAACGGCTGGATCAGCGCGGGCGACTCCGGCGAGGTGCACAGGTACCCCGAGTACGACCGGCAGATCGAGATGCCGCGCAACCGGTTCGGCATGATCACGTTGACCAACACCCGCGACATCGACCTGACCCGGCTGCACATCTCCGACACCGGCTTCACCGCGGTCTACCTGCTGTTCGCCAACGAGCGGGTGAAGGTGTCGGACAGCCTGCTGGAGAACGTCGGCGCCGACGGCATCAAGGTCGAGGGGCCGTACCCGGGCGAGGGCGACGTCGCCGGCCACAACGTCTTCACCGACAACTACATCCACCACATCGGCGAGCTGGTGCCCGGGGACGCCTCCGGGGTCGAGCTCATGAACACCGGGAACAACGAGGTCAGCCACACCGTCGTCAAGCACAGCGCCCGCTACGGCGTCAGCCTGGAGGTCCGCCCCGAGGTCAAGGACGGCGACGGGTACGCGCACGGCAACGTGTTCAAATATCTCCGCATCGAGGAGGCGGGGCTGGACAGCGGTGACATGGGCGCCTTCTACACCTACGGCGTCAGCAACACCGACCCGCACCCGATCACCAACCACGTCTCCCAGGTCGTGATCGGCGACGTCATCCCCGACGCGTCGATGCCCGACAGCGGGACGCGCGGGGTGCACATGGACGCCGGCGGCTGCGGGTTCTCGTTCGAGAACATCGAGGTCGGCCAGGTGACCGACGACAAGTACCAGAGTTACCAGTGCAACGAGGTCACGAACGCCAACTGGGCGGACGGCTTCGACGCCTCGAAGATGGAGTACGACAAGATCGGCGTGACGAGCTCGTTCCCGTACCCGATCCCGAGTTGACGCGATACGGGGCCCGGCCTCCCCGGCCGGGCCCCGCCCCCTCTCAGGCACCCCCTGGAGCGCATCGTGTATGACCTCACGCGCCGGACCTTCCTCGTCCTGGGCACCACCGCTCTCGCTCTCTCCACCCAGCCCGCGTCCGCCGCCACCGCGCCGGGGGCGGGCTGGTTCGCGCGCCCGCGCGCGGCCGTCCGGCCGAGGGTGCGCTGGTGGTGGCCCGACGCCCACGTCGATCCCGCCGAGATCAGGCGGGAGGTGGACCAGCTCGCGGACGCCGGCTTCGGCGGGGCGGAGATCGCAGCGGTACACCACAGCATTTCCGACAAATCAGTACTTGATCCGGTCGGGCATGGCTGGGGCACCCCCGCCTGGAACGCCGCCGTCGAGGCCGCGCTCGACCAGGCGGCCAGGCGCGGCCTGACCATCGACCTCACCATCGGACCGTCCTGGCCCGCCGCCGTCCCCACGATCACCCCCGAGAGCCCGGCCGCGGTCAAGGAGCTGGCGCACGGCTCGGTGACCGTGGCCGCGGGCGCCACGTACACGGGCGAGGCCCCGCCACCCGCCGTCGAGGGACGCCCCGCGCGCACGCTGCTGCTGGTCCAGGCGGCCAGGATCGACACCGCGAACTCCACCCGCGACGAGACCGGCCTCGACCCGGCCTCCGTGCGGGAGGTGCCGGTGACGGGCACGACCGTGAGCTGGACCGCGCCCGCCGAGGGCGAGTGGGTGCTGATCGCGTACTGGGAGCGCGGTTCGGGCCAGCGCCCCGAGTCGGGCCCGCACACCGCGCCCGAGGCGTACGTCGTCGACCACTTCAGCAGGGCCGGCACCCAGGCGGTGATCGACTTCTGGGAGTCCCGGCTGCTCACCCCGGCCGTCCGAGGGCTGCTGAAGCGGTCGGGCGGCGCTCTGTTCGAGGACTCCATCGAGATCGAGGCGGGCGGGCTGCCGTGGACGCCGGGGATGCTCGCCGAGTTCGGGCGGCGGCGCGGCCATCCCCTCACACCCCTGCTGCCGGTGATCGTGCTGGCGGACGAGGACCCGGTCTTCGCGTACGACGCCGCGCTCACCCGGCACGCCCGTAAGGACTACTGGGACACGGTGTCCGAGCTGTTCAACGAGCACCACTTCACGATGCTGCGCGACTGGGCCCACTCGCTCGGGCTGGAGCTGCGGGCGCAGCCGTACGGGCTGCGGACCGACGCGATCGCCAGTGCGGCCGTCCTGGACGTGCCGGAGGGCGAGTCGCTCGGGTTCAAGAACCTCGACGACTACCGCTGCCTGGCCGGGGGCAGGGACCTGGCCGGGCACGAGGTGCTGTCGTGCGAGGCGGGGGCGTACGCGGGCGGGGCGTACACGACCACCTGGACGAAGCTGCTGAGCACGATGGGGGGCGCGTACGCGGCGGGGCTCAACCAGACCGTGCTGCACGGCTTCTCCTACGCCACCGCGCCCGGCGCCGGCTGGCCCGGCTTCGCCGCCTTCACCCCGTACGGCGGGACCGCCGGGTACTCCGAGTCCTGGGGTCCGCGCCAGCCCACCTGGCACCACATCACCGACGTTTCTGGATATTTCGCGCGAATTCATCAGATCATGCGCGAAGGCGCGCCACGTGCCGACGTGGCGGTGCTGCGGCAGACCGGATACACCAAGACCGGCCTCGGGGCCTCCTGGTTCACCGCGAGCGGCGTCCCCACCGGGTGGACCCACCAGTTCGTCAGCCCGCCCCTCCTCGACCTGCCCGCCGCCCGCGTCTCGTCCGGCCGCCTGGCGCCGTCCGGCCCGGCGTACAAGGCGCTGTTCGTGGAGGGCGACAAGTTCTACGCGGGCGAACGCACGATGACGGTGCCGACGGCCGAGCGGCTGCTGGAGTACGCCCGGGACGGGCTCCCCATCGTGCTGCTCGGCGCGTGGGAGGCGGCCTCGGTGCCGGGCGTTCCCGGGGACGGCGAGAACGAGCGCCTCCGCGCGGTCGTCGCCGGCCTCCTGGCCGAGCCCACCGTCCGCGTGGTCGCCGACCAGACCGACGTCCCCGCCGCGCTCGCCGCCCTCGGCGTGCGCCCCGACGTCCGGTACGCCACGGCCTCCACCCTGCTCACAGCCCGCCGGGTGGCCGGGGAGGTGGATTACTACTACCTGTGCAACGGCAAGCACGTCGAGAACCCCAAGCCGCCGGTGACCGCCGTCGACCACGAGGTCACGCTGGCCCGTACGGCCCGCGACGGCGTCCCGTACCTCCTCGACCCGTGGACCGGCCGCGCCGAGCGCATCGCCCTGTACGCGGAGGACGGCGACGGGATCCGCCTGCGCGTGGCCCTGCGACCGGGCCAGGCCCGGGTCGTGGCCATCGGGCGTCCGGGGCTGTTCGGCACCGGGGCCGCGCACGCGCCCCACGCCACCGCGACGGACGCGGACCTGGTCAGGTTCGGCAAGGGATCGCTGGTGGCGCGGGCCTCGCGCGCCGGGGCGTACACGACCACGCTCTCCGGCGGCCGGACGGCCACCGCGGTCATCGGCGCCGTCCCCGAGCCGGTGAACCTGTCGTCGTGGCGGCTGAAGGTGACGGACGTCCGCCCGGATGGCCCGCTCACGCACCCGCTGTCCCTGGACCGGCTCGCCCCCTGGTCCGACATTCCCGACCTGGCCGACGTATCCGGCATCGGGGTCTACAGCACGGAGGTCAGCCTGGAGGGCGGGGCGTACCTGGACCTCGGCGCGGTCACCGACACCTGCCGGGTCCGCGTCAACGGCCGCCCCCTGCCCCCGGTGGACCTGCTGGACCCGGTCGTGGACGTGGGACCCTACGTGCGGCGGGGCACCAACACGATCGAGGTGGAGGTGGCGACCCCGCTCGGCAACCGCCTCAGGGTGGCGGACCCGGCCGTCTACGGCGGCCTGCCCCGGCGGCCGTACGGGCTCATGGGCCCGGTCCGGCTCCTCCCGTACGGCGAGGCCCGTCTGCCCGGCACGCCCTGATCACGAGATAGGGCCTCCGGGCGGCGCGGTCAGGGGGCGGCGGCCACGATCCGGCGGACGATCTCGCGGGCCACCTCGCCCGTGCGGGCCGAGGTGATGATCCGGGTGCGGCCGCCCCCGGGCGAGAACGCGCTCGACCCGTCGCCCCCCACCGTGACCCGCCCGTCCGGACTGGACGTGAAGAGGCCGGGCGCCAGCAGGGTCAGCACCGCGATGGGGTCGTGCGGGTTGTTCCACTCGGTGTTGCGCACCCGCCACCACTGCTCGATCTCCGCCTTGAGCGCCGACCCGAGCGGGCCCGCCGCCCCGATGGCCGAGACGTCGGCCGCGCCCAGCCGGACCTGGGTGGTGATCTCCAGGCCGGTCACCGTGATGGCCGCTCCGGAGCCGAAGACGACGGCCGCCGCCTCCGGGTCGCTGCGGAAGTTGTGCTCGGGCTCGGGGCCGTCGAACCGGCCGCCCATGATCCACAGTCGCCGTACGTCCCGGGCGAACGAGGGCGCGGCGGTGATGGCGCGGGCGAGGTCGGTGAGCGGCCCGACCGCCACCACGTCCACCTGGCCGGGCGCGCGGCTCACCCGATCGATCAGGTACGCCGCCGCGTCGCCGTCGTCCACCTGCTCGTCGCCGAGGTCGGGGAAGAGCGCGCCCTCGTGCCCGGCCCACCAGACGGGCCGGGCGGTGAGAGGGTCGGCGGCGCCCGGGACGACGGTCAGTGACCGCCCCGCCAGCCGCGCGAAGCGCTTGGCCAGGCGCGCCCGCAGCAGCGTGTCGCCGTAGACGGTGGTGCAGCCCAGCAGGTCGACCTCGGGCGAGCCGAGCAGGACGGCGAGCGCCAGCGCGTCGTCCACGTCGGAGCCGATGTCGGTGTCGAAGATGACGCGCGCGATCACACAGACCATGTTGGCGGTCTTGACCGCGCCCGTCGAGAGAGATACATATCTATTCACATCCAACTATCCATTCGCTGATGAGAGGTGGATGTGAAGGCAACCCTCACGACGCTCATGGCCGCGGTCGCGCTGGCCTTACCGACCACGGCGGCACAGGCGGCCACCGGCGACGAGCCGACGTTCTCGGTGCCCGGCCGGGGCGGCGCGACCTGCGTCGACGCGCCCCTGACGATCAAATTCCCGACTCCCCCGACCCTCGGCTCCTCCGGAGCGATCGAGGTGCGCCGCGCGGACGGCACGCTCGCCGACCGCATCGAGGCGGCCACCGCCAGGACGGACAGAAAGAACATCGGCAGCGCGATCTCCGACACGGGCCTGCCGCACGACTTCTCGTACGAATCGATCATGATCGACGGCGACACGGCGAGCGTCTACCTGCACCGGCAGCTGGAGTACGGCCAGGAATACGTCGTCACCGTCGATCCCGGCGTGTTCACCGGCTTCGACGGCGAGGGCGACGGCTGGCGATTCAGAACCACGAAGCACAGGGCCGGCAAGGGGCGCCACCTCACGGTCGCCGCCGACGGCACCGGCGACTTCTGCACCGTGCAGGGAGCCGTGGACGCCGTCCCGACCGGCAACACGCGGCCCGTGACCATCGACGTGCGCCCCGGCGTCTACACCGAGATCGTGTACGTGCGCGAGGACCGCCCGCACCTCACCGTCCGCGGCGCGGGGCCGGGCCGGACCGTGATCCGGTACCCCAACAACGACCTGCGCAACGGCGACAAGGCGCTGAGCGACGGCGGCCCCGCCGACGTGTGCCCGCGCCGCGTGCTGGAGACCTCGGACCTGCACAACTGCTGGCGGGCGTCGTTCGGGGTGGACGCGGCCGACTTCCGGCTGCGCGACCTCACGGTGCACAACACGACGCCCGACGGCGGCTCGCAGGCCGAGGCGTTCCGGGGCAACAACGACCGGATCGCGCTGGAGCACGTGGACCTGCGCAGCAACCAGGACACCCTGCGCCTCCAGGGCAAGGGCTTCGTCACCGACAGCCACATCAGCGGCGACACCGACTTCGTGTGGGGCACCGGCACGGTGTTCATCCAGGACTCGGTGCTGGAGTCCACCGACGGCGGCTACATCTCGCAGAGCCGCAACGACGCGACCCGGCCCGGCACGGTGTTCGTCCGCACCCGGCTGACGCGCGCCCCCGGCGTGCCGGACGGCTCGGTGCTGCTGAGCCGCAGCGCCGTGTGGCGGTTCACGCACAGCCAGACGGTCTTCATCGACACCGCGATGGACGGCCACATCGCCCCGGTGGGCTGGGGCATCGACCCGAACGACTGCGCGCAGGCGCCGAACCTCTCCTTCTGGGAGTACGGCAGCACCGACCTGAACGGCGACCCGATCGACACCTCCTCCCGCCTGCCCTGTTCCCGCCAGCTCTCGGCCGCGGAGGCGGCGCAGTGGAGCGATCCCTCGTTCGTCCTGGGCGGCTGGGATCCCGAGCCGGGCCACCACCGACAGTGAAGGGGCCGAAAGTGAAGGAGACGCAGGGCATGAACGGAACGGGCAAGCCGGCGAGCAGGCGCGCCCTGATCGGCGGGATGCTGGGCGGCCTCGGGGCGACGGTCGCCGCGAGCACGGTCGTCGGCGCGGTCGCGGGCCCCGCCCTGGCGGACGGCCCCGCCGGACACGGCGGCAAGGCGGCCCCCCGGCCGGTGGCACCGGTCAACCAGGAGATCGCCGCCAGATTCGGCCCGGAGTACAAGACGCTCCCGGCCGCCGCGGCCGGGGTCGACATCGAACCTCTCATCGCCATGCACTCGGCCGACGACATCGCGGCCCGGCGCGCGGCCATGGCCGGCTACATCTGGAAGGGCGCCGGCCTGCCCACCTCGCTGCCCACGGTGGAGAAGGGCGTGGACGCGCCCGACTTCGCCTCGCTGACCGGGGTGCGCAGGATCGACCGCCTGACGGTGCCGCTGCGCTACCAGGTGTCGGCCAAGGTGTACGACATCGTCCCGCAGCGCGCCTGGAACCGGCGGCTCGCGCTCTACCACAACGGCCACGGCGAGCCGTTCGACACCATGCTCCGCACCGTGCAGGCCCTGCTCGACCGCGGCTACCGGGTGATGGCGTACGCGATGCCGTTCCACCACTGGAACCAGCAGCAGATCGCCGACCCGAAGGATCCCGCCACGCTGCTGCCCAACCCGTCGCACCGCGAGCTGCCGCCCTGGGAGAGCGAGGAGTTCTCGACGCTGACGTTCTTCCTGGAGCCGCTGACGGTGACGCTCAACTACGCGCAGGCCACGTACCGGCCGAAGAGCGTGGAGATGATCGGCCTGTCGGGCGGCGGCTGGACGACGACGGTGTACTCGGCGCTCGACCCGCGCGTCACCCGCAGCTACCCCACGGCCGGGTCGCTGCCGTTCTTCCTGCGCGCCGCCTCCCCCAAGCCGAGCCCCACGACCGGCGACTTCGAGCAGACGAAGGCGTCGTTCCCCGGCTTCTACGCCGCCGCCACCGCCGGCACGTCGGACGACTTCCTCGACATGTACGTGCTGGCGTCCGTCGGCCGGGGGCGCGGGCAGCTGCAGATCCTCAACCGGTTCGACGAGTGCTGCTTCAACGGCGTCTCGCACCGGGTCTATCAGGCGCCGGTGCGCGACCGGGTGGCGCTGCTCGCCGGCGGCCGGCCCGATCAGGGGCGCTGGGACCTCCTGGAGGACGCCACGCACGACGACCACACCATCTCGCCGTACGCGCTGTCGGTGATCCTCTGGGATCTTGACACGACAAATGTAACAACATAATATCGGGAATATAGATACACTGTTGAATAGATATTCAGTCGGAGGCCGTCCATGGCGGGCAGGACCTTTTCCCACCGGCGCAGGGTCATCGTCAACACCGATGCCAAGAACGAGGCGGACGATCAATTCGCCATCGTTCACGCGCTGCTCTCACCCAGTCTTGACATACGCGGTCTGATCGCCGCGCATTTCGGCAACCGCCGCACCCGGTCGAGCCTGGAGGAGAGCCGCGCGGAGATCGAGCTGCTGCTGCGGCTGACGAAGCTCGACGGCACCGTCAGGGTCGAGGACGGGGCGCCGTACGCGCTGCCCGACGTGGGGACGCCCGTCCGGTCGCCGGGCGCGGAGCTGATCGTCGAGGAGGCCATGCGGGACGTGCCCGAGCCGCTCTACGTGGCCTTCCTCGGCCCGCTCACCGACATGGCCGATGCGCTGCTCATCGAGCCGCGCATCGCCGAGCGGGACGTGACGGTGGTCTGGATCGGCGGCGGCGGGTACGACGGCCGCGGCCCCCAGACCGGCCGGCCCGAGTTCAACCTGTCGAACGACATCGTGGCGGCCAACCTCGTGTTCTCCTCGGAGCTGCGGGTCTTCCAGATCCCGGCGCCGACGTACCGGCTGACGGCCGTCGGGTACGCCGAGCTCGACCAGAAGGTCGCGCCGTACGGCGAGATCGGCGAATACCTGGTGCGCCAGCTCGTCGAGTGGAACGAGCAGCAGCACGGCGGCTCGATCGAGTTCCGCGTGCTGGGCGACTCCCCCGCGGTCGGGGTGATGCTGCACCCCGACTGCGGGACGTGGACCGAGCGCCCGGCGCCGAACTTCCGCCACGACGGAACCCACGACTTCTCTCACCCGAACCGGCCGATCCGCGTCTACGACACCATCGACGCCCGGTTCATCCACGAGGACTTTTTCGCGAAACTGCGGGCCTTCGCCGGGACGGCGGCGCGGGCATGAAGGAGGCGTCAATGACGGGGTCACCAGCGGCGTCCGCGGCCGGAAGGGGCGATGCGGCGTGAGCGCGCTGACGTTCGGCGCCGGGATATGGGCGTTCGGGCAGATCGTCGACCGGTACGCGACCGACGGCTACGGGCCGTCGCGCACCATGCGGGAGATGCTCGACCTGGCGGCCGAGGTGGACGGGCTGGAGTGCCTCGACATCAACGTGCCGTTCGCCGAGGGCATCACCAAGGCGTCCGAGCTGGCCGGGGAGCTGTCCCGGCGGGGGCTGCGGGCCAGGGCGATCACGCCGCACATCTACACCCGCGAGTTCGTCCGCGGCGCGTTCACCAACCCCGACCCCGGGGTGCGCCGCCAGGCCATGGAGCGCGTGCACGAGGCGGTCGCCGTCGCGCGGGAGGTCGGGGCCGACTACGTGAAGTTCTGGCCCGGCCAGGACGGCTTCGACATGCCGGGCCAGGCCGACTACGCGCGGCTGTGGGACCTGACGGTCTCCGCGATCGGGGAGCTGGCCTCGGCCCACCCCGACGTGCAGTTCGCCATCGAGTACAAGGCCAAGGAGCCGCGCGTCCGCATCACGCTCGCCGACGCGGCCCGCACCCTGCTCGCCATCGAGGAGGCAGGGCAGCCGAACGTCGGCATCGTGATGGACTTCGGCCACTCCCTGCTGGCCGGCGAGACGCCGGCCGAGGCGGTGCAGCTCGTGCACCGGCGGGGCCGGCTGGTCTCGGTCGAGCTGAACGACAACTGGCGCGGCTGGGACGACGACCTGCCGGTGGCGTCGGTGCACCTGTTCGAGACCATCGAGTACCTGCTGGCCGTGCGCCGGATCGGGTGGACCGCGCCGGTCCTGCTCGACCAGTTCCCGTTCAGGGAGGACCCGGTACGCGCCCTGTCCCAGAGCATCCGCACCATCCGGGCGCTGGAGCAGGTGTGCGACCGGATCGACCTGGACGAGCTGCGCGCCGTACAGGAGCGGCAGGACGCGCTGGGCGCCCAGGAGATCCTGTGGTCGGCGATCGGGATGGCACGTGCGACGTAGGCTCCCCCATCTGACCGCGACGCCCCGACCAGCGCCGGCACCGGCATCGGCACCGGCACCGGCGCGCCCGCACGAGGGGTGTGCCCCGTGACGCTCACCCAGGCCACCGGCGAGCTGCTGCTGCCCGACCACGAGGCCATCGGCGCGTGGCGCCGGCTGCGTGACCGGCTGGCGCACGCCGACAGGGACACCGCGGCCGCCGCCCTGGCGGCGCTGGCCGGCGACATCCGGCGCACCGTGATCAGCACGATCGCGGGCGCCGGGCTCGGCCACACCGGCGGCGACCTGTCCGTGACCGACATCCTCACCACCCTGTACGGCGCCGTGCTGCGGATCGACCCCGCCAGGCCCGGCTGGCCGGACCGCGACCGGCTCATCCTGAGCAAGGGCCACTGCTCGGTCGCCCTCTACACCACGCTCACGACCTGCGGATACTTCCCCGCGGAACGGCTGCGCGCGTTCGCCGCCCCGATGTCGCCGCTCAACGGCCACCCGAGCCGCAGGGCGGTGCCCGGCGTCGAGACCAGCACGGGTCCGCTCGGCCACGGGCTGCCCGTCGGCGTCGGCGTGGCCGTCGGCCTGCGCCTGCGCGGGTCGCCCGCCAGGACCGTGGTGGTGCTGGGCGACGGCGAGCTGCAGGAGGGCAGCAACTGGGAGGCCGCCATGACGGCGGCGCACCGCGGGCTCGCCTCGCTGACGGCCGTCGTCGACCGCAACGGCCTGCAGCAGGGGGCGCGGACCAGCGACACCAACGGGCTGGAGCCGCTGGCGGACAAGTGGCGGGCGTTCGGCTGGGAGGCGGTCGAGGTCGACGGCCACGACCACCTGGCGCTGCTCGACGCCCTGACCGCGCCGCGCGGCGACCGGCCGCGCTGCGTGATCGCGAGGACTGTCAAGGGGCGAGGGGTTTCGTTCATGGAGGATCGGGTGGAGTGGCATCACAAGGTGCCGGACGCCGAGCAGGCCCGCCTGGCGCTCGAGGAACTGCGTTGATCGTCGAGGAGACGTACGACTGCAGGGACTCATTCGCCGACGAGCTGGTACGGCTGGCGCACGCCGACAGCCGGATCGTGGCCGTGTGCAACGACTCGGTGGGGTCGAGCAAGCTGGGCGCGTTCGCCAAGGAGTTCCCCGACCGGCTGGTCAACGTCGGCATCGCCGAGCAGGACATGGTCGGCGTCGGAGCCGGGCTGGCGAACGCCGGGCTCGTGCCGTTCGTGTGCGGGGCGGCGACGTTCCTGACCGCGCGGGCGCTGGAGCAGATCAAGGCGGACGTGGCCTACAGCCTGGCCAACGTCAAGCTGTGCGGGATGAGCCCCGGCCTGTCGTACGGCGCGCTCGGGCCCACCCACCACTCGACCGAGGACCTGTCGTGGCTGCGCGCCATCGCCGACCTGCCGGTCGTCGTGCCGGCGGACCCGGCGCAGACGCGGGCGGCGATCCGGTGGGCGGCCGGGACGGACGGGCCGGTGTTCCTGCGCATCGGGCGCTTCCCGGTGCCGGACGTGTCGCCGCCCGGCGACGATCCCGCCTTCACGTACGGGCGGGCGTCGCGGCTGCGCGAGGGCGAGGACGCGACGATCGTGGCGACCGGCACCATGGTCAGCCGCGCGCTGCTGGCGGCCTCTCTGCTGGCCGAGCGCGGGGTGAGCGCCCGGGTGGTGAACGTGTCGACCGTCTCCCCGCTGGACCGCGAGGAGATCGCGGCGGCGGCCCGGCAGACGCGCGCGGTGGTCACGGCCGAGGAGGCGGTGCCCACGGGCGGGCTGGGGGCGGCGGTGGCCGAGGTGGTGCTGGCGACCAGGCCGGTGCCGATGCGGCTGCTCGGCCCCCGTACGTTCGCGCCGACCGGGGATCCGGAGTTCCTGCTGGAGCACTTCGAGCTCACGGCCGACGGCATCGCCCGCTCGGCCCTGGAGGTGCTGGGCCTTGACCACAGCTGACGCGCCGGCACTTGGAGGTGCGGGATCGTGACCAGGGCCGAGCCGCTCGTCCTCGGGGTCGACCAGGGCACGAGCGCGACCAAGGCGATCCTCGTGGACGCCGGCGGCGAGCCGGTGGCGAGCGCCACGGCGCCCCTGCCCGTCCGGCACCCGGCGCCCGGCCGCGTCGAGCAGGACGGCGAGGAGCTGTGGCGCAGCGTGCGCGAGGCGGTCTCGCGGTGCCTGGCCGGAGTCCCGCCGGGCCGGGTGGCCGCGGTCGGGCTGAGCGTGCAGCGCGAGTCGCTGATCCTCTGGGACCGCGACACCGGCGAGCCGCTGGGCCCGCTGGTGAGCTGGCAGGACCGCAGGGGCACCGACCTGTGCGCCCGGCTGGCCGCCGACGGCGCCGCTCCCCTGGTCCGCCGGATCAGCGGGCTGCCGCTCGACCCCATGTTCTCGGCGTCCAGGGCGGCCTGGCTGCTGGCGCGCCACCGGGCGCGCGACGGCCTGTGCCTGGGGACGGTGGACTCGTGGCTGCTGTTCAAGATGGGCGGCGGGCACGTCGTCGAGGTCGGCAGCGCGTCCCGTACCCAGCTGCTCGACGTACGGCGGCGCCGGTGGAGCGGCGAGCTGCTCGACCTGTTCGGGATCCCCGCCGGGACGCTGCCGCGCGTGGTGCCGTCCAGCGGGGCGCACGCCGACGCCGCGGCGCTCCACCCGTCCCTGGCCGGGGTGCCGGTCGGGGCGGTGCTCGGCGACTCGCACGCGGCCCTCTTCGCGCACGCGGCCGGCGAACCCGGCCGGGTCAAGGTCACGTACGGCACCGGATCGTCCGTGATGGGCCTGACCGGCCACGCCGAGCCGGACGCTCCCGGCCTGGACGCGCCTTCCGGCGGGCCTGACGCGCCCTCCGGTGACGGGCTGTGCCTGACGATCGGGTGGGACGACGGGCGGCCCGCGTACGCGCTGGAGGGCAACATCCTGTCCGCCGGGGCGACCGTCACGTGGCTGGCCGGGCTGCTCGCGACGGAGCCGGCGGAGGTCGCCCGGCTCGCGACCCTCGGCCGCCGGGGTAGGCTGCACATCGTGCCAGCGTTCGGTGGCCTCGGCGCGCCGTGGTGGGACGACCGAGCCCAAGCGATCATGACGGGTCTCGGCCTCGACAGCCGCAGGGAAGACCTGGCCAGGGCCGCGGTCGACTCGATCGGGCTGCAGGTCGGCGACGTGGTGTCCGCCATGGAGCACGCGGCGGGGCCGGTGACCGAGCTGCTGGCCGACGGCGGTCCCACCGCCAACGCCGACCTCATGCAGTGGCAGGCCGACGTGACCGGCCTCCCCGTGCGGGTCGCGCGGCGGCCGGAGCTGTCGGCGCTGGGGGTCGCGCACCTGGCGGGCACGGCATCGGGTGTATGGTCCCGCCGGGAGCTGTCCGGGCTGCCACGCCACGGCCGGCGCTACACGCCCGGCCTATCGTCGCGCGAACGCCACCGCGCGCTAGCAGAATGGCACTCGGCAGTGGCCCGGGCTCGCCACCGGACCAGCAGGAGCGGCGGAGCCGAAGCGGAGGCCAGCGATCGTGGGAGCTGACAGTCAGTTCGAGAAGGGCCGTTCCGGCGGCGAGGCCCTGAGGTTCGGCGGTCGCCGGCTCAGCCAGGAGTCCGAGCGCATGCGGCTGCTCGTACGCGTCGCGCGCCTCTACCACGAGCACGGCGTGCGCCAGCCGCAGATCGCCGCCCAGCTGCGCATCTCGCAGCCCCGGGTGTCGCGGCTGCTCAAGGAGGCCGCCGAGATCGGCATCGTCCGCACGGTGGTCGTGGTCCCCAGCGGCGTGCACGCGCTGCTGGAGGAGGACCTCGAGCGCAAGTTCGGCGTGGAGCAGGTCATCGTCGTGGACGCCGCCGGCGACAACCACGACGTGGTGGCCGCGCTGGGCTCCGCGGGGGCCTCCTACCTCGACGCCACCCTGATCGGCGGCGAGCACCTCGGCATCTCGTCCTGGAGCGCCAGCCTGCTCGCCACCGTGGAGGCCATGCAGCGCCGTCCGGTGCGGGTGGCGGAGGAGGTCGTCCAGCTCATCGGCGGCGTGGGCAAGGGGTCCGCGCAGGTCCAGGCCACCCGCCTGGCAGCCCACCTGGCCGACCTCACGGGCGCCGAGCCCGTCTTCCTTCCCGCGCCCGGCCTCGTCGGCTCCGCCGTGGCCCGCCAGGCGCTCTCCGACGACCAGGTCGTCCGCCAGGTGGTGGACGCCTGGTCGCGGCTGACCACCGTGCTCGTCGGCATCGGGAGCCTCGACCCGTCGCCGCTGCTGCGTGACAGCGGCAACGCCATCACCGAGGAGGACTTCGAGACGCTGCGCGGGCTCGGGGCGGTGGGCGACGTGTGCCTGCGCTTCTTCGACGCCGAGGGGCGGCTGGTCGACTCTCCCCTGGAGGAGCGCATCCTGGGCATCCCGGCGGCCGACCTGCTGCGCGTGCCCCGGCGCATCGCCATCGCGGGCGGCCGCCGCAAGACGGCGGCGATCCGGGCGGCGCTGCTCGGAGGGTGGGTGAACACGCTCGTCACGGACGTGGGCGTGGCGGAGCAACTCCTCAAGGACTGACGAGGACGTACGGCGGGACGGCGCACCGGCCGGGCGCCGTCCGCCTGCGCCGCGCCCTCCCCCGTCCCGCCCGCGCCCTGGAAGGGGCTCTCCCCGGTGCGCCACCACGGCGAACCGGGGCTTCGTCATGCCCTGGCGCAGGTGGGGCCCGCCGGAAGTGCCGGGGAGTGAGCGGCGGCACCGCCGAACCCCGAAGTCGCGCGCCACGGACCGGCGGCGGCCGGGCGTGGAGGCGGGCCCTGGGCTGGGGTTGTTTACCTGTTGGTCTGGCTCCGTTGGAAAGCGGTCTTGACAGTCACAACCGTGTCCTTCACGATGTGATGAATCCACTCCATTCATGGCTGAATAAAAATTCTCACCTAGCGACAGCGTGGTCCGGAGTCGTGCCGAAAGACGGCACAGCCCTGTCTATTCGGGCGGAAAGAGAGCGTTTCTCATGACCGAGGCCCTTGGCTTCGATCGCCAATCAGATTTCAGTCGCCGGGCTTTCGTGCGGTCGGCGGCCCTGGTTCCGCCCGCTGTGGCATGGGCGGGCACGTCGGGCGTGGCGGCCAAGCCGAGCCCGAGCCCCACCCCCACGATCGCGGCGAAGGAGCGGGCGAAGGGCGTGCCCGCCTTCCCCGGCGCCGAGGGGGCCGGGATGTACACCACCGGCGGCCGGGGAGGCGCGGTGTACGAGGTGACCACCCTCGACGACGACGGCCCGGGGTCGTTACGCGAGGCGGTGGCCAAGTCCGACGGGACGGTCGTGTTCCGGGTCTCCGGCAACATCCGGATCAAGGGCGGCCTCGACATCACCGGCTCCAACCTCACCATCGCCGGCCAGACCGCCCCCGGGCACGGCATCACCGTCACCGGCAACGAGACCCAGATCAAGGGCGACAACATCATCCTGCGCCACCTGCGCTTCCGCGGCGGCGACGTGCTCGGCACCCCCATCGACACGTTCGGCGCCCGCGGCGTGCGGGACATCATCATCGACCACTGCTCCTTCAGCTGGGGCGTGGACGAGTGCTTCTCCGTCTACGGCAACACCAACGTGACGGTCCAGTGGTGCATCATCTCCGAGGGCCTGGTGAACTCGGTGCACCCCAAGGGCCGGCACGGCATGGGCGGCCTGTGGGGCGGCGACACCATCACGTACCACCACAACCTGCTCATCCACGAGAACGGCCGCAACCCGCGGTTCAGCTTCACCGAGGGCATGAGCATGGTGGTGGACCACCGCAACAACGTGATCTACAACCCCGGGATCACCTCCTGCTACGGCGGCGAGTGGGCCAACGGCGTCAACCTCGTGGGCAACTACTACAAGCCCGGGCCGAACACGCAGCCCGACATCGCGAGGACGATCGTGGCGCCCGGCCGGTTCGGCCAGTGGTACGTCAGCGGCAACACGGTCGAGGGCCACGACGACATCACGGCCGACAACACCCTCGGCATCACCTACCCGATCGGCGGCATCACGCTGATGCCGAAGCCGGCGGAGTTCGAGAACGGCATCACGGAGCAGACCCCGGCGGAGGCGTTCGGGACGGTCCTGGAGCAGGCGGGGGCCATCCTGCCGCGGCGGGACGCCATCGACGCCCGGCTGGTCAACGAGGCGCGCACCGGCACGGGACGCCACATCAACTCGCAGAAGGACGTGGGCGGCTGGCTGCCGCTGCCGTCGGAGGTGCCGGCCCCGGCCGACAGCGACCACGACGGCATGCCGGACGAGTGGGAGACCGCGCAGGGGCTGAACCCGGAGAGCGCCGACGACGCCAAGGCGGTGGACGGCAGCGGGTACACGAACCTGGAGCGCTACCTGAACTCCATCCAGCGCGTCGGGGCCCGCAACCCCCAGGTGGCCATCACCTCCCCCACGATCGACCAGCTGTTCGCGGCGGCCAAGGACAAGCAGTCCATCACCGTCCAGGCCGACGCCAAGGCGCTCGACGGCGCGTCCATCGCGAAGGTCGAGTTCTTCCACGGCGAGGAGAAGATCGGCGAGGCCACCGCGGCGCCGTACCAGGCGACCTGGGCGGACGCGACGGACGGCACCTACTACCTGACGGCCCGCGCGACCGACAGCACGGGGTCGGCGACCACCTCGTCGCTGGTGCCGATCCACGTGACCCGCACCAGGACCCACAAGCCGTGGAAGGCCCAGGACATCGGCGAGGTGCCGATCCCCGGGAGCACGGCGCTGAAGGACGGCGTGCTCACGCTGAAGGGGTCCGGGAAGATCGCCGGCTGGAAGGACTCCTTCCACTTCGCCCACCAGGCCGTCGGGTTCAGCAAGCGGGGCGAGGTCATCGAGATCACCGCGCGGGTGGACAGCATCAGCACCGGCCACATCGACGCCGTGGCGGGCATCATGGTCCGCCAGGACCTCGCGCCGAACTCGCCGTTCATGATGGCCGGCATCGGATACGCCGCGAGCGGCGACGACGGCGGGGGCCTGCGCGCCAAGGCCATCAGGGTCGCCTCGAACGGCAAGGAGCCCAGCGTCGGCCTCTGGCCGTACGACGGCGAGGACGCGCTGGACAAGAAGCCGTACTGGCTGCGCCTGGTCTGCCGGAGCCTGCTGACCGGCGACAACGAGTTCGAGGCGTTCATCTCCGAGAACTCGCTGAACTGGGACCGCATCGGCTACGAGCGCATCGTGATGCGGACCGGCCGCTTCTACATCGGCCTCGCCGTCGACGGGAACCAGGAGGCGAACGGCGTACACCCCTACACCACGGCCGTGTTCAGCCAGGTGAAGGTCAATCGTTAGAACTGGAGCACCCCCATGACCTACCAACCTCCCATGACGAGGAGGAACCTGCTCCGCGGCGGAGGCATGCTCCTCCTGGCGGCCTCCGCCTCCGGATGCAGCTTCTTCGAGACCAGCCCGGACACGGGCAAGGCCGTGCAGGCCGCCGACGCCTCGGCCAAGGAGGCGCCGGCGCTGGCCGAGCTGGTCAAGAGCGGCAAGCTGCCGCCGCTGGCCGAGCGCCTGCCCAAGAACCCGCTCGTCGTCACGCCGCTGAAGGAGCCCGGCACGTACGGCGGCACGTGGAACTCGGCCATGGTGGGCGAGGACGACATCGACTGGCTGTACTACACGTGCGCCTACGAGCCCCTTGTCCGGCTCAAGCCCGGCACCAACGGCCAGAAGGGCCCGGACGACATCATCCCCAACGCGGCCGAGTTCGAGGTCAAGGACGGCGGCCGGGAATACGTCTTCCGGCTGCGCGAGGGCCTGAAGTGGTCCGACGGGCAGCCCTGCACGGCCGACGACATCGTGTTCGCCTTCGAGGACGTGATGACCTATCACGACCTGCACACGACCGGCATCTACGACCTCTTCCTGAACGGCAACACCACGGAGAAGGCCAAGATCGAGAAGGTGGACGAGCGGACCGCGCGCCTCGTCTACACGGAGCCGAAGGCGGGCCTGCTGTTCCAGATCGCGGTCTCCACCTTCGAGCGTGGCGGCGCGTCGGGGCTCCTGCTGCCCAAGCACTACCTCAAGCAGTTCCACAAGAAGTACAACCCGGACGCCGACAAGCTCGCCAAGGAGCAGCAGCTGGAGGACTGGACCCAGCTGTTCATGAACAAGAACGACGTCCCGCACAACCCCGACATCCCCACGCTGCATCCGTGGAAGATCACCACCGCGATCGGCAACGGCACGGCGGTGGTGGCGGAGCGGAACCCGTACTACTGGAAGGTCGACCAGGACGGGCGCCAGCTCCCCTACATCGACCGGTTCAGGTCGGAGGTCCTCGGCGACGTCGAGGTCGAGCTGCTGAAAATCATGAACGGCGAGATCACCATGCAGCTCCGCAACTTCAACACCCCGGAGAACAAACCCCTGGTCGCGCAGAACGCGACCAAGGGCAAGTACCGGCTGTTCGACGTGCCGAGCCGGCTCAGCAACACGATGATCATCCAGTTCAACCAGACGATCGAGGACGACGACCTGCGCGAGCTGTTCAGGAAGAAGGACTTCCGCATCGGTCTGTCGTACGCGATCAACCGCAAGGAGATCATCGACGGCGTGTACGCGGGCCAGGGCGAGCCCTGGCAGGCCGCGCCCTCCAAGAGCAACGCCCTCTACGACGCGGACTTCGCCAAGCAGCACACCGAGTACGACGTCGCCAAGGCCAACGAGTATCTGGACAAGGCGGGGCTGACGAAGAAGGACTCCTCCGGCAAGCGCCTGGGCCCCGACGGCAAGCCGCTGATCATCACCATCATGTCCAGCACGGACTTCCCGCACCACGTGCAGTCGCTGGAGTTCGTGAAGAAGCACTGGGAGGCGGTCGGGGTCGGGCTGCGGGTCGATCCGGTCGCGGCCACGCTCTACACCGAGCGCTCGATGGGCAACAACCCGCAGGCGTCCACGTACACGTGCAGCGACTTCGACATCATCACCGGCACGGGCGGCGACCACTACTACGTGCCGAGCAACTCCGGCAGCGCCCGCTACGCCATCCGCTGGGCCCTGTGGTACGGCAGCAAGGGCAAGCAGGGCGAGGAGCCGCCGGCGGTGGTGCGCGAGCAGCTCGACGTGTTCACCAAGATGCGCAATGAGCCGGACTTCACCAAGGCGCTGGAGTACGCCAAGGAGGTCACGCGCATCGCCAAGGAGCAGTTCTACGCGATCGGGATCAGCTCGTACCCGAACGAGTACGGCATCGTCTCCAACGCGGTCAAGAACGTGCCCGACTCCATGGCGAACGCGCAGGTGACCCCCGGGCCGACCATGCCCGAGCAGTACTCCTTCTGAGGGGTCGACGTGCTGGGTTACATGGGCCGCCGCCTCGTCTACGTCGTGGTGACGCTGTGGGCGATCTCGATCGTCACGTTCGTCATCATCAACCTGCCGCCGGGCGACTACGTCTCGACGGTCATCGCGAACGCGCAGGCGGGCGGGCAGAGCCTCACACCGGCGGAGATCACCAACCTCAGGCTGCGGTACGGCCTGGACGACCCGGTCTTCGTCCAGTACTGGCGCTGGATCTCCGCCATCCTCCTCCACGGCGATTTCGGTCAATCGTTTGCCTGGAATCAACCGGTCTCCACGCTCATCGGCGAGCGGGTCCTGCTCTCGGCGATCCTGTCGATCAGCTCCCTGCTCATGGTCTGGGCGATCGCGTTCCCCATCGGGATCTACAGCGCGGTCAAGCAGTACTCCTGGGGTGACTACGGCTTCTCCTTCCTCGGCTTCATCGGGATGGCGGTCCCCGAGTTCATGCTGGCGCTGATCCTCATGTACATCGGGTTCCGCTACTTCGGGGCGAGCGTGGGCGGGCTGTTCTCGCCGGAGTTCCAGGACTCCGCCTGGAACCTGGGCAAGGTCCTGGACCTGCTCGGCCACCTGTGGGTGCCGATCGTGGTCATCGGGGTCTCCGGCACCGCCGGCATGATCCGGGTGACCCGCGCCAACCTGCTCGACGAGCTCTACCGGCCCTACGTGCACACGGCCAGGGCCAAGGGGCTGCCGGAGTGGAAGCTGCTGCTGAAGTATCCGGTGCGGATGTCGCTCAGCCCCTTCTTCAGCACGGTGGGCTGGCTGCTGCCGGGCCTGATCGGCGGCGAGACCATCGTCTCGGTCGTCATGAGCCTGCCCACCGGCGGCCCGCTGCTGCTCAGCGGCGTCATGAACCAGGACATGTATCTCGTCGGCAGCTTCGTCCTGATCCTCAGCGTGCTGACGGTGATCGGGACCGTGGTGAGCGACCTGGCGCTGGCGTGGTGGGACCCGCGAATTCGCAAACGGTACAAGAGAGAGTAGCGCCACATGTTTCTCAGGCGACCCAGGACGAAGGAAGTCGGGACGCTGCCGCAGTGGCGGCTGATGTGGCGGCAGTTCCGCAAGCACCGGCTCGCGATGGTGGGCGCGGCGATCCTGATCCCGGTGTACTTCGTGGCGATCTTCGCGGAGTTCTTCGCGCCGATGTCCAGCTCGACGGCGAACACCTCGCTGACGTACGCGCCGCCGCAGGCCCTGCACTTCTCCGGCGAGCACGGCCTGCACGTGTACGGGTACACGACCGAGCGCGACCCGAAGACGTACGCGCAGACCTACACCGAGGATCCGGCCACGGTGACCGAGGTCGGGCTGTTCGTGCACGGCGACGAGTACAAGCTGCTGGGCCTGATCCCGTCCGACGTCCACCTGATCGGCCCGGTGACCAAGGGCCGGCCGTTCTTCCTCCTGGGCTCCGACCAGAACGGCCGGGACCTGCTGTCGAGGCTCATCCACGGCGCCCGGGTGTCGCTGTCGATCGGGCTTGTGGGAGTGGCGGCCAGCTTCTTACTGGGCATGCTGATAGGCGGTATATCAGGGTATTTCGGGGGTGCTGTCGACAACGTCGTGCAGCGCGTCATCGAGTTCCTGATGGCGATCCCGACGCTGCCGCTCTGGATGGCGCTGTCGGCCACGCTGCCCACCGACTGGGGGCCGCTGACCCGATATTTCGCCATCACGGTGCTGCTGTCGCTGATCGGGTGGACCGGGCTGGCCCGGGACGTGCGCGGGCGGTTCCTGTCGCTGCGCGAGGAGGACTTCGTCACCGCCGCCCGGCTGGACGGCGTGGGCCGGCTGTCGATCATCTTCGGGCACATGATCCCGTCGTTCGCCAGCCACATCATCGCCTCCCTGTCGCTGGCCATCCCGAGCATGATCCTCGGCGAGACGAGCCTGAGCTTCCTCGGGCTCGGCCTGCAGGCGCCGGCGGTGAGCTGGGGCGTGCTGCTGGAGGGTGCCCAGAACGTGCGCGTCGTCGCCAACGCGCCGTGGCTGCTGGCCCCGGGCGTCGCGGTGGTGATCGTCGTGGTCGCCATGAACTTCTTCGGTGACGGGCTCAGGGACGCCGCCGATCCGTACGGAGCGGCGAGCCGAGCCCGGAGAAGGAAGCCCTTCTGGCGTAACCGCGGAGGGCGACCGTGAGCGCGACCATCGACACAGCAATAGGGGGCTCCGGCGTGGCCGCAGACGACGTGCTGCTTGAGATCGAGGACCTGCGCACCCACTTCCTGCTGGACGACGGCGTGGTGTGCGCGGTGGACGGCGTGGACCTGCGCGTGCGCAAGGGCGAGACGCTGGCCATCGTCGGCGAGTCCGGGTGCGGCAAGAGCGTCATGGCGCGCTCGATCCTGCGCCTGGTCGACCCGCCCGGCCAGATCGAGGGCGGCAAGATCACGCTGCACCGCGAGAGCGGCCCGGTCGAGCTGGTCGGCGCGGACCGCAAGCTGCTGCGGCAGATCAGGTGGAACGACATCGCGATGGTGTTCCAGGAGCCGATGGCCTCGCTGAGCCTCGTGCACACGATCGGCAGCCAGATCGTCGAGGCGGTCCGCCTGCACGAGAACGTGGGCAAGGCCGCCGCCAGGAACCGCGCGATCGAGATGCTCGACCGGGTCGGCATCCCGATGCCGCAGCGCCGGGTGGACGCCTACCCGTTCGAGCTGAGCGGCGGCATGCGGCAGCGGGCGATGATCGCGATGGCGCTGGCGTGCCGGCCGAGCCTGCTGATCGCCGACGAGCCGACGACCGCGCTGGACGTGACCACGCAGGCGCAGATCCTGGAGCTGCTGCGCGACCTCCAGGACGAGTTCGGCATGGCCATCATGCTGATCACCCACGACCTGGGGGTGGCCGCGCAGGTCGCCGACAGCATGGCGGTCATGTACCTGGGCCGGGTCGTCGAGTACGGCGGGGCCGAGCAGGTGCTGGCCGAGCCCCGGCACCCGTACACGAAGGCGCTGCTGCGCTCGATGCCCCGGCTCGGGCGGGCCGCGCGGACCCGGCTGACGGCGATCAAGGGCATGGTGCCGCCGCCGTACGCGCGGCCGGAGGGCTGCGCGTTCCACCCGCGCTGCGACGCGGTCATGGCCGGGCGCTGCGACACCGTGCTGCCGCGCCGGGTCCCGTTGAGAGAGCCCGTGGGCGATCGCGAGGTCACCTGCCTGCTCTACGAGGAGGAATCGTGAGCACGGAACCGCTCCTCAGCATCGAGGGGCTGACCAAGCACTTCCCGATCCGCACCGGGCTGCTGGGCCGCCAGGTGGGCGCGGTGAAGGCCGTGGACGAGGTCGACCTGGTCATCGAGCCGGGCAGCACGCTCGGCCTGGTCGGGGAGTCCGGCTGCGGCAAGACCACGCTCGGGCGCTGCATCGTGCGGGCGCACGACCCGACCGGCGGGCGCATGCTCTACCGGCAGCAGGACGGCGCGGTGATCGACGTGGCGGGGCTGAAGGAGAAGGACCTGAAGACCTACCGGTCGGAGGTCCGGATGATCTTCCAGGACCCGCACTCGTCGCTCAACCCGCGCAAGACCCTGCGCGAGATCATCGGCGAGCCGATGCGGGTGCACGGGTACGGCACCAAGGAGGAGATCGAAGCCCGGGTCGGCGAGCTGCTGGAGCGCGTGGGCCTGCGCCCCGAGTACGCCAACCGCTACCCGCACGCCTTCAGCGGCGGCCAGCGGCAGCGGGTCGGCATCGCGCGGGCGCTGGCCCTGTCGCCCCGGCTGGTGGTCGCCGACGAGGCGGTCAGCGCGCTGGACGTGTCGGTCCGCGCCCAGATCCTCAACCTGCTGATGGACCTGCAGGAGGAGTCGGGCCTGGCCTACCTGTTCGTCAGCCACGACCTGGGCATCGTGGAGCACGTCTCGGACGTGGTCGCGGTGATGTACCTGGGCAAGGTGGTCGAGCAGGGCCCCACCGAGGACCTCTACACGAAGCCGCTGCACCCCTACACCGAGGCGCTGCTGTCGGCGGTGCCCGACCCGGACCCGGCGGCCAAGCGGCACCGGGAGCGGATCAAGTTGCTGGGCGACATCGCCGACCCGGCGCACGTGCCGCCGGGCTGCCCGTTCCATCCGCGCTGCGTGTACGCCAAGGAGACCTGCCGCACCGACGCGCCCCCGCTGCGCGAGGTCGGCGGCCGGCGGGTGGCCTGCCACTTCGCCGAGGAACTGGAGCTGCGCGGCGTGCCCGATCCCGACGTACGAGAGGTGTCGGCATGAGCGACCCCCGCTTCGACGGCGTCGTACGCCCGTCGGCGGCCCTGCCGAAGGTGCGCGAGGCGCTGCTGCCCGCGCCGCACGGCCCGGACAACCACGCGGCCAACCTGCTGCTCACGCGCGGCGGCGACCTGCTGTGCACCTGGTTCAGCGGCCCCCAGGAGGGCGACCCGGGCACGAACGTGGTGGTGTCGCGGCTGGCCGGCGACCGCTGGGAGCCGCCGGAGCTGATCGCCGCCGACCCGGAGCGCAGCGAGCAGAACCCGGTGCTGTTCGAGGACGGCGACGGGCTGGTGTGGCTGCTGCACACCTCCAGCCTGCCGCACGACCAGACGACGGCCCACGTCGTGGCCAGGACCTCCGCGGACGCGGGACGAACCTGGAGCGAGCCCCGCGTGCTCTTCGCCGAGCCGGGGACGTTCATCAGGAACCCGCCGGTGATCCTGGACGACGGCACCTGGCTGCTGCCCGCCTACCACTGCGCCAGCACCGGCGACCGCAGCGTCGTCAAGGTCAGCGCGGACGGCGGGCGCACCTGGGACGAGCACCCGGTGCCCGGCAGCGGCGACCTGGTGCAGATGACCATCGCGCGACGGCCCGCCGGCGGGCTGCTCGCGCTGTTCAGGGACCGGAGCGCGGGGCGTATCCACGCCTCGGCCTCGGCCGACGGCCGGGTCTGGACCGCACCGGAGCGGACCGACCTGCCGAACAACGACTCCTCCGTCCAGCTCACGAGGCTCCAGGACGGGAGGCTCGCGCTCGTCTACAACGACGCGAGCCTGGAGCGCGACCAGTTCAGATGGGTGAACAAGAACGGGCAGCCGCGCAAGAAGGCGGTCCGTACCCCGCTCGTCCTCGCGGTGTCGGAGGACGGCGGGGCCCGCTGGCCACACCGGCGGGTGTTGCAGGACACCGACCCGGAGTACTGGCAGAACGAGCTCGGCTACTCCTACCCGAGCGTCATTGACGGCGGCGAGCGCCTGCACGTCGCCTACTCCTACCTGCGGAAGACCATCAAGTATCTGGAGATTGACCAGCCATGAGAATCCGGCAGAGCCTTTTATACGGCGCGCTGGCCGCGGCGGTGGCCGTCCCGTCGTACTTCATCGACGACGGCGACGGTGGCGCGGTGCGGGTGGAGCCCACCGGCGCCTACGCCTGCCGCCAGGACGTGGCCGCGCCCGACCCCGACGTGCCCAAGGTGCACGCCGCCGGGATCGCGCAGGCGCCGAACGGCGACATGCTGACGGTCTACTACGGCGGCGAGCGGGAGGGCGCGCTCGACCAGGCGCTCTACATGTCGCGCCTGGCGGTGGGCAAGAAGACCTGGTCCGCGCCAGAGGTGGTGTTCGACGAGCCGGAGAAGGCCGACGGCAACCCCGTGCTGTGGTCCGACGGCAACCGCCTCTACCTGTTCTTCGTGACGATCGAGGGGCACGGCTGGGAGCAGTCGCCGATCCGGCTCATCACCTCGGACGACAGCGGCAAGACCTGGAGCGACCCCACCGTGATCCGCGCGGACTGGGGGTGGATGACCGGCACCAACCCGATCCGCATGTCCAACGGCGAGGTGCTGCTGCCCATCTACGACGAGGCCGGCTCCAGCTCGGGCTTCTACGTGTTCAGCCAGGACATGAGCACGTGGAAGGCCTACCCCGAGGACCACGCGAGCTGGATCCGCACGCCGGAGGGCTCGATCCAGCCGACCGTGGTGGAGGTCGAGCCGGGGCACCTGGTGGCGTACATGCGCACCGGTGACGGCGCCATCTACAAGAGCGAGTCCACCGACTTCGCCCGCACCTGGAGCGCCCCGGTGGCCGAGCCGATCGGCAACCCCAACTCGCGGATCGCGGCGCTCAAGCTGAACGACGGCAAGCTCGTGCTGGCCTACAACCCCTGGGTCGAGCACCGCTCTCCCCTGCGACTGTCGCTGTCGCCCGACAAGGGCCGGACCTGGGAGAACAGCGTCGACGTGGAGGCGCAGTCGGGGCCGCAGTTCACCTACCCGGTGATGACGCAGAGCGGCGACGGCTTCATCCACATGGTCTACAGCTACAACCGCAACAACATCCGCCACGTCGTCTTCAACGAGGAGTACCTGCGCGACGCGGTCGGCCTGCTGTCGAACTGGCCCGAGCACACGATCACCGAATTCAAGAACGGCGTCCGGCGCAATGTCGTGCGCCAGTGCAGTTACGCGCCTGCGAAGGGGAACTCATGAGGAACCAGGTCCGCGGTCTCGCTCTGCTCGCGCTCGCGCTGAGCGTCACCGCCGTCCCGGCCGCCAACGCCTCCGCGGCCGCCTGCAAGGACGTGCCGAACAGGTACGACCTGCCGTTCAGCGTCTGCGACGACGAACTGTTCATCTTCGCGGCCAACTACAAGCCGTTCGAGGCGACCGTCGAGAACGAGCAGGGAGCGGCGACCCGGGTCTTCGACGAGATCATCGGCAACAAGCTGCGCGAGGCGTTCCCCGACGTCAAGATCAAGTACGCGACGTGGGACTACCCGGTGCGGTACGAGGACCTCAAGGCCGCCGGGGTCACCCCGGACATCGTCATCGAGGACCCGAAGAACCGCATCGACCGCGACCTCGAGCCGCTGGGCTGGGTCGGCGACCTCACCGCCGACCTCCAGAGGGTCGGCATCGACCTGAACACGCTGAACAAGTCCACCGTGGAGCTGACCAAGTCGCGCTCCGACGGCGGGATCTACGCCGTGCCGCTCTTCATCGACGAGCACGTGCTGCTCTACAACAAGAAGATCTTCGACAAGTTCAGGGTGACGTACCCCAAGCCCGGCATGACGTACGACGAGGCGTACAAGAAGGCCAAGCAGCTGACCAAGGACGACGGCCTTGATCACTACAAGGGCTACATGCAGCACCCTGACCAGTACCTGGACTTCAACCAGGCCGGCCTCTACCCGTTCCTGCCGACGACGAGCGAGGAGCCCAAGCCCGAGGACGTCAAGGTCGACATCAGCAGTGACGCCTGGAAGACGTACGTCGACAACCTGTACCGCTTCCTGGAGATCCCGCGCAACGACTTCACCACCGTCACCGACTTCTTCAAGGGCGACATGAGCCAGCCGGGCCACCTGGCCATGGCGGTCGACACGCTGTCGCGGCTGAACATGTACGCCGGCAGCGAGCTGTTCATCGAGGACGGCGACGAGGACGCGTTCGCTGAGCAGGCCAAGAGCGTCGACATCGGCGTCAGCTCGATCCCGGTGCTCAAGAGGGGCTCCGAGACGACGTACCAGCCGAACACGCGGGCCGCGTTCATCCCGCCCTCCTCGCCCAAGAAGGAGCAGGCGCTGCAGATCGTGAAGTGGCTGGTCTCCGAGGAGGGCCAGACCGAGCTCTCCAGCCACGGCCTCAAGGCGGTCCTGGAGACCGACAAGGTCGTGCAGAGCTTCGGCAAGGCCATCCCCGAGCTGGCCGGCATCGACACCTCGGCCGTCTACTGGGGCGAGAACGCCACGATCTCGAACTACCAGAACACCGAGTACTGGGACCTGCCGCTGTGGTCGGTCTACCGCCAGCACATCCTGCGTGACGGCGGGACGCCGCTGCAGGCGCTGAGCCTCTCCCAGCAGCAGGACATCCCCAACTACATCAAGGCCCAGGCGGCCGCAGGAAAGGACTGGTAACCATTTCCCCCACCGTGGAACGCTGGGGCGTCCACGAGATCGAGCTGGCCGGGCCGGCTGACGGCAACCCCTTCGCGGAGGTTCGCCTGTCGGCCCGGTACCAGTACCGCAACCGCATCGTGGAGGCCGAGGGCTTCTACGACGGTGACGGTGTCTACCGCGTCCGGTTCATGCCGGACGCGGTGGGTCCGTGGCACTTCACCACCGTGAGCAATGTCCCTGAACTCGACGGGCACTCGGGCGACATCGAGGTGTCCCCCGCCTCCGAGGGCAACCACGGCCCCGTGCGGGCCTCAGGAAAGGACGCTTCAGGAAAAGACGCTTCAGGAAAAGACTTCGAGTACGCCGACGGCACCCCCTACCTGCCGTTCGGCACGACCTGCTACCACTGGACGCACGACATGGACGAGGAGCGCGAGCGGCGCACGCTCGACACGCTCGCCGCCTCGCCGTTCAACAAGCTGCGCATGTGCGTCCTGCCGACCGGCGCCATGTCGCCGCCCGAGGTGCCGTTCGCCGGCCAGGACCCGGACGGGCTGGACAAGACCCGGTTCAACCCGGTGTTCTTCCGCCACCTGGAGGCCAGGATCCAGGACCTGCTCGACCTCGGCATCGAGGCCGACGTGATCCTCTTCCACCCGTACGACGGCGGCGTGCGCGGCGTGGAGGACATGGGCAGGGAGACCGACCACGCCTACCTGCGTTACGTCATCGCCCGGCTCTCGGCCTACCGCAACGTGTGGTGGTCGGCCGCCAACGAGTACGACTTCAACAGGTCCAAGACCGTCGCCGACTGGGACGACATCCTGCGCGCGATCGCGCGGCTGGACCCGTACGGGCACCTGCTGTCGATCCACAACGGGACGCGCATGTACGAGATGGCGTGGATCTACGACAACACCAAGCCGTGGATCACGCACCAGAGCATCCAGCACTGGGACGCCACCCTCACCGACACCTGGCTGCGGGAGTGCCCCAAGCCGGTGGTGATCGACGAGATCTCGTACGAGGGCAACGTCGGCAAGCGCTGGGGCAACGTCACCGGCGAGGAGCTGATGGACCGGTTCTGGGAGGGCATGACGCGCGGCGGCTACGTGGGCCACGGCGAGTCCCTGGCCGGCTTCCAGGAGCGGGCGTGGATCGGCAACGGCGGCGCGCTGTTCGGGGAGAGCCCGCCGAGGATCGCGTTCCTGCGCCGGATCATGGAGGAGCGCCGCGACGGCACGGTCGTGCGCTACCTCGGGCGGCGGCAGCAGGCCCACGTCACCGTGGACCTGCCGGCGGACGGCGGGTACGCGGTCGAGCTGATCGACACGTGGAACATGACGGTCACCCCGGTCGACGGCGTCCACCGGGACCGGGTGCGGGTCGGGCTGCCGCGCCGGCCGTACCTGGCGCTGCGACTGACGAGAGTGTGAGATCGATGAACTTGATGGCCGCGCACTTGATGGCCACGCACTTGATGGCCACGACGGCGTTCGGATGGCACCTGCACGGCGAGAAGCGGCGTGCGCAGACGCTCGCGACGCTGGAGTCCTCGCCCTTCGACCGGGTGCGGATGGCGGCGTTCGCGACCAGGTGCACGCTCGACGAGCTGGAGGAGCGGGTGGCGGAGCTGGCCCGGATCGGCGTGACCGCCGAACTGGTGCTGCTGCACCCCGGCGACGGCCTCGCCGACCTCGGCGCGGCGGTGCGCTACCTGGAGGAGGTGGTCCCGCGGCTGGCGCCGCACGAGAACGTGTGGTGGTCGCTGAGCTCCTCCCCCGGGGACTTCCCGTTCCTGACCGAGCACGACTGGGTACGCCTGGCCCACCTGGTGGCCGAGGAGGACCCCGGCCACCATCCGCTGTCGATCACCGTGGAGGCGGGCTCGCCGCTGCTGTGGCGGCGGGCCTTCACCCACGGGAGCGTGCGGGCGCGCAGCCCGCGCGACGCCTGGGTGCGGACGCGCGACCATCACCTGCCGGTGCACATGGACATGTGCGGGTTCGAGGGGGATTCGCATGACCCATGGCACAGCCTGACCGCCGAGGAGGCGGTGACGATGGCCTGGGACGGGGCGGTGCGGCGCCGGAACGTCACCCACGGGGAGTCGTACGTGGACGACGACGGGCTGACCTGGTCCGAGGACGGCGGCACGCTGGCGGGCGCGGCGGTGCCCCGGCTGGCGCTGCTGCGCAGCGTGGTCGCCGGCATCCCCGCCGAGGCCCGCTACCGG
The DNA here is from genome assembly GCF_006334985.2 of Nonomuraea phyllanthi. GTDB lineage: Bacteria > Actinomycetota > Actinomycetes > Streptosporangiales > Streptosporangiaceae > Nonomuraea > Nonomuraea phyllanthi. The sequence goes on along the minus strand of NZ_VDLX02000003.1, from coordinate 480,487 downwards.
GACAGGGACGCGCCGATGCTGGAGCTGCCGGGCGAGTTCTACCTGGAGTTCTGCGGCGAGCACCGCTTCCCGCAGCGGGAGTACGGCGTGCCCGCCGGGCGGTACGAGGCCGAGGTCATCGACACGTGGGAGATGACGGTCACGCCGCTGGGCGTGCTGGAGGGCGAGGCGCTGACGGTCCCGCTGCCCGGCACGGTCGGCCAGGCCGTCCGGCTGCGGCGGCTCCCATGACCGAGGTCATCGCCGTCCTGTCCGAACCGGGCGGGAAGGTCGTCGAGGTGGTGGCGGGCGAGGGCGGCCCGGAGGTGCGGCTGCGCCGTGGTGGCGCGGCCGCCCCGCACCTGCGGGCGCCGCTGCGCGGGATGCTGACCGCGTCCACGGGGCGGCCCTGGCGGGTCGAGCACCCGGGCTCCGTCGAGGTGGCGCCGGGCCGCGAGGCCGTGGTGGTGACGGCCGCGGCCGGGCCGCTCGGCGCGCGCCTGGAGCTGGCCTTCACCCCCGACGGCCTGCTCTCCCTCGCCACCACCTGGCGCAACGACTCCGAGCACGAGGTGGGCGACGTGGCGGCGGGCCTCCTGCTGCCGCTGCCCACCACCGACGCGAACCTCACCATGCCGGGCGTGCTCTACAACGGCAACCCGTCCTCCGACCCGGCCCGGCGGGTGCCGCGCGTCGAGCCGGGCGGCGGGTTCGTGTGCGAGGAGGACCGGCTGCCGATCCCCGCCGTCAACGCCGCGTGGGACGGCCAATACGTCAGCCTGTTCGCGCACCCGGAGGCCCGGCGCGACGGGGACGGCACGGTCGGCTACGACTCGCTCGGGGTCCTGCCGGGCCTCACCGTGGCGGCCATGACCGGCGTGATCATGTTCGACGGCGAGCCCGACGTCTGCTACGTCAGCAAGGCCGAGGTGGCCGACGACCCGATCGGCTACCGGACCCTCGCCCCCGGCGAGTCGATCAGCACCAGGCACACCCTGGACTGGGGCCCGGTCGAGCCGCGCGGCCTCGGCTTCAGGAAGCTCGTGCACACGAGGCTCTACCACGAGGACCAGGGGGCGCGCCCGCTGGAGCGCGACGACATCGTCCGGCTCAAGGCCAACGCCATGGACGCCCGCTGGGAGGGCCGCGGCCACCTCGCCTACGCCGGCACCCGCCACCGCAGGCCCCGCTCGTTCCTGTACGGCTGGACCGGGCAGTGCCTCAAGCTCGCCCTGTGCGAGGCCCTGCTGGGCCGCCCGGAACGCACCCGCCGCGCCGCCGACTTCTACGTCGAGGGCAGCGGCACCCCGGTGAAGGGCCTGCGGCACGCCCGCTACCTGCTGGACGAGGACCGCTGGGAGTCGTTCCGCAGGGGCGGCGCGGACTTCGTCTCCAGCCGCGCCCACGGTGAGACGGTCGCCGACCTGGCCGCGATCGCGCTGCGCTTCAGGGAGGCGGGGCTGCCGGTCCCGGCCGCCTGGGAGGAGGCCGTGGAGGACGCCGCGACCCTCTTCTGGCGGACCCGGCTGAAGGAGGGCATCGTCCCGAACGGCTGGACACCGGACGGGCAGCCGTTCTCGCCGATGGTCAGCGCGGCGGGCATCCCCTGCGTCCAGGCCATGCTGGGCGCGTACCGGCTGAGCGGGGAGCCGGTGTGGCTGCGCCGCGCCGAGGAGGTGCTGGGCCGCTACCACCGGCTGCACGCGGCCACGTTCGAGCGCCCGTTCGCGCACGCCACCCTGGACGCCTCCGGGGAGGACAAGGAGGCCGGGATGTCCTACTTCCTGGCCGCCTTCGAGCTCTACCGGCTGACCGGGCGTGAGCTCTACGCGCGGTGGGCGGAGGTGGCGGCCGACTGGCTGCTCACGTTCGTCTACGTGTGGTCGCCGGAGTTCGCCGAGGGCAGCACGTTCGAGCGGCGCGGCTTCCAGGCGTGCGGCTGGCCGTCGGTGAGCGTGCAGAACCACCATCTCGACGTGTTCTTCCCGACCTCCGAGCTGATGGAGTTCGGCCTGGCGACCGGCCGGCCCTGGTACGCCGCCAGGGCCGAGACGATCCTGCACGCCATGGGCCAGGGCATCTGCCAGGAGCCCGGCGACTGGGGCTTCGACGTGCCCGGCGAGCAGGGCGAGGGATTCTTCCAGACCAACTGGCAGCGCAAGGGCGAGGCGAACACGTGGAACCCGTCGTGGGTGATCGCCCTGCCCCTCTACCACGCGCTGCGCATGAGGAAGGTGGCATGAACGAGGACGAGGCCTGGCGGTACGCGGACGCCCTGCGCGAGCGGGTGCGCCCGCCCGAGTTCCCGGACCGGTGGTTCGATCTCACGGACTTCGGCTCGGGAGAGGTGTGGACGGAGGCGTTCCGCGCGGCGATCGCGGCCTGCCACGAGGCGGGCGGCGGCCACGTGCGGGTACCGCCGGGAACGTACCCGACCGGCGCCGTCCACCTGCTCAGCAACGTGGACCTGCACGTCGAGGCCGGCGCGACGATCCTGTTCAGCACCGACCCGGCCGACTACCTCCCGGCCGTCTACACCCGCTTCTCCGCCATCGAGTGCTACAACTACTCCCCCTTCGTCTACGCCTACGGCCAGGAGAACATCGCCATCACCGGCGAGGGCACCCTGGACGGCGGGGCGGGGCCGGAGCACTGGTGGTGGTGGGTGGGCACGCCGGAGTTCGGCTGGAGGCCCGGCATGCCGAACGAGGCCGAGGACTGGGACGCGCTGCAGCGCATGGCCGCCGAGGGCGTGCCGGTCGAGCAGCGCGCCTTCGGCGCCGGGCACCACCTGCGGCCCAACATGATCCAGCCGTACCTGTGTCGCAACGTGCTGGTGGAGGGCGTGCGGATCGTGCGCTCCCCCATGTGGGAGATCCACCCCGTACGGTGCGAGAACGTCCTGGTCAGGAACGTGACCATCCACTCGCGCGGCCCCAACAACGACGGCTGCGACCCCGAGTCGTGCCGTTCGGTGGTGATCTCGGGCTGCGTGTTCGACGTCGGGGACGACTGCATCGCCGTCAAGGCCGGGCGCGGCCCCGACGGGCGGCGGGTCGGGGTGCCCTGCGAGGACGTGCTGATCGAGGACTGCGACATGCGCTACCGGTACGGGTCCGTCGCCATCGGGACCGACACGACCGGCGGGATCCGCAACGTGTTCGTCCGCCGCTGCCGCTGGGGCGGTGAGGGGCTCTACTTCGGGCTCTACATCAAGACGAACTCGGTGCGGGGCGGCTACGTGGAGAACGTCTTCGTCAAGGACGTCGAGATCGACGGGCTGACCAAGGAGGCCGTCTCCATCGACCTGTACCACGGCGACGGGCACAACGGCGACGACCCGCCGCCGATCCGCAACATCAACGTGACGGGGGTGCGCAGCGCCCGCACGCGCAGCGCGTACCTGCTGCGGGGCTACCCCGAGCAGCCGCTGCGCGAGGTCGCGATCAGGGACAGCACGTTCACCGGGGTGCTGCGGGCCGACGTGGCGCAGGACGTCGAGGACCTGTCGATCAGGAGGGTCACGGTGGACCCGGCCCCGTGACCGAAGTCCCCGCAACAGATCCCGCGACGGGTCCCGCGACCCGGACCGTGGCGCGCGTCACCGCGGCGGCGGGGCGCGGGCTGACGGCGGTGCGCCCGCTGCCCGGCAGGTGCGGCGCGTCGATCGTGGTGCGCGGCGAGGACGGCGGGCTCATGCTGCTCAAATCCGTCGACATCGCCGCGGCCGACCCCGTCGCCACCCGGCGGGGCGCCGCGCTCCTGCGGGAGAGCGCGCTCCTGCGGAAGCTCGGCGAACGCCACGTCGCCGACGGCACCACCGGTGACGGGCTCGTCTGGGCACTGCAGGACTGGATCGATGGCGAGTCCGCCTGGACCGCCACCGCGCCGGCCCGCGCGACAGGCGCCCGGGGCGCGCTGCTGGAGGTGGCCGCGGGCATCGCGCACGCCCTCGGCCGCCTGCACGAGCGGGGCCACCTCCACGGCGACGTCCAGCCCGCCCACTTCCTGCGTGACGCCTCCGGCCGCTGGCACGTCCTGGACCTGGAGACCGCCGTACGCCGCGACGACCCCGCGCCCCTCTACGGCGGCGGGATGCTCCACTTCATGCCGCCGGAGACCGCGGAGGGCATGCGCGCCGGCTCGCAACGCATCCCCCTGAATGTCAGGACCGAGGTGTACGCGCTGGGCGCGGTGATCTGGTTCCTCTACACCGGCGTCACCCCGATCTGGTACGGCGAGGGGCCGGCGGTGACCCGCGACGCCTCGGTGCCGTTCCAGGACAAACTTGCCGCTGTCGCCGCGAACCGCCGCCGCCGCTTCGCGGACGTGGGCGTGCCCGCATTCGGCGGCCTGGAGTCGCTGCTGGACGAGTGCCTCGCGGCCGACCCGCGCTCCCGCCCCCGCTCGATGGACGAGGTGGCGCGGAGACTCGGCGCTCACCGGCTTCCGGATGCGGTGGACATCGCCGAGGACGGATGAAACCGCCGTCGGGCTTCACTGCCTCACCCAAACCGGCGTCAACCGGCCGTCCAGGGGCGGAGCTTGTCGGGGTTCCGCACCGCCCAGATGCGCGTGATCCGGCCCCCGGCGGTCTCGAACGCCATCACCGACACGGTGACGCCGTGCTGCTGCGCCACCAGGCCGGGCTGGCCGTTGACCGTACGCTCCAGGAGGGTCACATCGGGGATCGCGGCCTGATGGGCGAAGAAGCGCGCGACCTGCGCGGCGCCTTCGATCGGCTGGGGTGTCGCGCTGGCGAGCCCGCCGCCGTCACCGGTCGCCACGACGCCGGGGTCGAGCAGGCCGATGAGGGCGTCGATGTCCTTGGCCTCCCATGCCTGCGCGAAGTCCCTGACGAGGCCGGCCTGCTGGGCTGTCGGAGCCGCTGACGGCCGCGATTCGCGTATGCGGCGGCGGGCCGAGGAGGCCAGCTGGCGGCAGGCCGCCGGTGTCCGTCCGACGACCTCGGACACCTCGGCGAAGGTGTACTGGAAGACGTCGTGCAGGACGAACGCGACGCGCTCGGCCGGGGTCATCGCTTCGAGCACGACGAGGAAGGCCATGTTGACGGACTCGTCGAGGGTGACGCGGTCGGCCGGGTCGGCGGTGGTGCCGCCCGGGCGGCCGCCGATCCACTCCGAGGGCTCGGGCAGCGGCTCCGGGATCCACGCGCCCACGTAGTTCTCACGCCGCACCCGCGCCGAGCCGAGCAGGTTGAGACAGATGCGGCCGGCGACCCTCGTCAGCCAGGCGGCGGGAGACTCGATGGCCTCCTGTTCCTGCCGGGACATGGCGTACCAGCGGGCGTAGGTCTCCTGGACGGCGTCCTCGGCCTCGGCCAGTGAACCGAGGAGCCGGTAGGCGAGATTGATCAGCTGGCGCCGCTCGCGCATGATCGCGCCCAGGCTCGTATCGGGACCCGCGCCGTGGTCCGGCTCGGATGGAGTGGTCATGGTTCGTCGATTCCCTCGGTCGCGTATGCCCTCACCAGTTACGACAAGACAGCCCGGCGAACTGTGAGGTGAGAGCCCCGCCTGACATTCCGGAGGGCTGCCTTGTCGTACCGGTAGACCCCGTTGAGGAAGGAGACCGACCGTGGATCCCGTGAAGACCGCGATCATCTACTACAGCGCCACCGGCACCGTGCACGCCCTGGCGCGGGCCGCCGCCGAGGGTGCGGAGAAGGCCGGCGCCGAGGTGCGGCTGCGCAGGATCGCCGAGACGGCCCCGCCGGAGGCGATCGCCGCCAACCCGGCCTGGGGCCGGCACCTCGAGGACGCCGCGGACGTCGCCGAGGCCGCCCTCGACGACCTGGACTGGGCCGACGTGGTGCTGTTCGGCACCCCCACCCGCTTCGGCAACCCGGCCAGCCAGCTCAGGGCGTTCATCGACACCAGCGGCCCTCTGTGGTTCCAGGGCAGGCTCAGCGACAAGGTGTACACCGCCTTCACCGCCAGCAACACCGCGCACGGCGGGCAGGAGTCGACCATTTTGGCGCTGGCGAACACGTTCTACCACTGGGGTGGCATCGTCGTGCCGCCCGGCTACACCGACCCCGTCCAGTTCAAGTCGGGCAATCCTTACGGCGCCTCCCACGTGGCCGGCGACGGCCCGCCCGGCGAGGTGGCCCTGGAAGCGGTCCGTTACCAGGCCCGCCGGGCCGTGGACACCGCCGCCGCACTCAAGATCGGCCGCGCCGCCTGACCGGCGAGGAGGATTCCATGACGTCGTACGAATCTGAAGTCAGAGCACTGCTGGACGCCCGGGTCGATGCCTGCAGGAGAAAGGACATCGACCAGCTCATGTCACTGTATTCGCCGGACATCGCCTATTTCGATGTCGTGCCGCCCCTCCGGTTCGTGGGGTCCGCGGAGGTCCGCCGCAACTTCACGCGGTGGTTCGACGAGTACGAAGGCCAGATCGGCCTCGAAACCCACGAGCTCGGCATCGCGGTGAGCGGGGACGTCGCGTTCGCGCACATGCTCCATGTGGACAGCGGAACGCGCAACAACGGGGTCCAGGGCGCGGTATGGCTGCGCTCGACCGTGTGTTGCCGGCGGTCGGGCGGCAGGTGGTCGATCACGCACGAGCACATCTCCATGCCGGGCACCTGGCCGCTGCCCCCGGAGTAGGGGGATCCGGCCCGGCGGCGGCGCGACCGCTCCGCCGCCGGTCCGCCGACAGCGGAAAGATGCCTGCTGAGCCGCTCCGAAGGGGCATGGTACGTCGATGGTGACTTTCTCCCTGCAAGCAGACGTGGCCGACGTCGGGTCCTGGACGGGCCTCGCGCGGCGGTGCGAGGACATCGGCCTCGACGCGTTGCTCGTCCCCGACCATCCGGGCGTCGCGGCCTCCCCGTTCGTCGCGCTCGCCGCGGCCGCGTCGGTCACCTCGGTGATCGGCCTTGGCTCGTACGTCTCCAACGCGGGCATCCGTGAGCCGATCCACCTCGCCTCGGACCTCGCCACCCTGGACGTGCTCTCCGGCGGCCGGGCCCGCTTCGGGCTGGGCGCCGGCCACACTCCCGCCGAGTGGGAAGCGATCGGGCGCACCCGCCCGGCCCCCGGCGACAGGGTCAGGCGGTGTGTGGCCGTCGCCGAGGCGGTGCTGGCGTTGCTGGAGGGCGAGGAGGTCGACGTCGCCACGCCGGACCTGGTGGCCCGCTCCGCCCGGCTGGACAGGCCGAGACCGGTGCAGGCCAGGATTCCGTTGACCATCGGCGGGAGCAACGCCCGCCTCCTGCGCTGGGCCGGCGCGCATGCCGACACGGTCAGCCTCACCGGTTTCGGGCGGACCCTCGGCGACGGGCACGACCACGCGGTGCGCTGGCGCCCCCATGAGATGCGCGCACAGCTGGACAGCGTCACCGAAGGAGCCGCCGGGCGGGCGGCACCTCCCTCCCTCGAAGCCCTCGTCCAGCGCTTCGAGATCACCGACGACGCCGGCCGCGCGGTCGCGGAGCTCGCCCGGCACCTCGAGATGACCGAGGCGGAGGTGCTGGCCGCGCCTTTCGTGCTCGTCGGCACGGAGGAAGAGATCGTTTCGGCCGTGAAGGACCACGAAAGGCGCTGGGGGATCACGCGCTACGTGGTGCGCCCGAACGCGCTGGACGACCTGGCCACGATCATGCCGAAGACGCGGGCCCCTCGGTCAGCTCCCTGACGAGCAGTTGACCCGGCCATTCGCCCACCGAGAACGTCTCGGTCCTGCGATAGCCGCACGACTCGTAGAACTTCACCAGCTTGCCGCTGCCGCCCCCGTAGCAGTCGACCCGGAGCCGGGCGCGTCCGAGCCCGCGGGCCTGCTCGTCGGCGAAGGCCAGGAGCCTGCGTCCCACACCTCGTGCGCGCGGGGATCGGTCAGCCACGAGGAGACGGACGTAGAGCTCGTCGTCCATCGGCGGGACGTAATCGTGCGCGTCGCCGACGACGAGCGATCCGAGCACCTGGCCGTCCTCGTCCTCCGCCACCCAGGATCCCGGCTCGGCGCACATGGCGGTGATCCGCGCCCGTCTCTCGGGATGAGCCGACCAGGGCTCGGTCCCCCACTGCCGCACGTTTCCGATGGAGACGAACCACGCGATAGCGCTGTCGATGAGCGCGAGCACGGCCTCCGCGTCACGCTCGGAACCGCGGCGGATGCGTACACCCGATCGCTCGCCACCGGTCGGCAGCTCGTCAGACGTCGAACCAGAGTGTTGTGTCATGAAATCTCTCACTTTAGACCGAAATCAGGGATAGGCGCCGGCGGCGGCGAGGAGGGTCTCCGCGTCCCGGCGGGCCTGGCCGATGGGATCGGCGAAGACGCCCAGGCCCTGGGCGACGAGTGCCCCTTCGTGGAGCAGCATGAGTGTCCGGCCCAGATCGCCGGCCCCCTCAGAGGTGACGTCCCCGGCGAGACGGGTGAACAGGGCGAGCATCCACTGCTTCTGCCCGGTGATGATCGGGTACGCCGGGTGGGCCGGGTCGCTGATCTCGGCGTGCGCGTTGACCATGCTGCATCCCTTGGGGCCGTAGGCCGCCGACCAGGCGCGCGAGGCGTCGAAGACGGCCAGGATGCGCGCCGCCGACGCCGGCGGCGCGGCGTCCACGTAGCGGGCGAGAAAGGCCCGCCAGCGCTCGTCGCGGTCCGCGAGATACTCCACGACGATCTGCTCCTTGCCGCCGTACCGGTCGTAGATGGTCTTCTTCGTCACCCTGGCCTCGGCGGCGATCAGGTCCACGCCGACGACGTGGATCCCACGCTCGTAGAAGAGCCTCCCGGCGGCCTCCAGGACGCGTCGAGCGGCAGGTGTCATCGTGATCCGCCGCAGCCCCTCGGTGGTGCCCATGGCGGAAAGTATACCGATCTGTATAGTGAGCGGGCGAGTATACCGATCTGTATAGCGAAGGATGGGCCGTGAATCTCCTGCTCTCGATCGCCTTCGTGCTCTGCTGGAGCTCCGGCTTCATCGGCGCCAAACTGGGCGCGGGCAGTGCGGCCGCGGTCACGGTCCTGATGTGGCGCTTCCTGCCGCTGGCCGTCGCCCTGATCATCGCCGCCGGCCTGTCCCGAGCGGCATGGCGGGGCGTCGCGCTGCGGGACGTGGCGCGGCAGGCCGCGATCGGCGTGCTGTCGCAGAGCGGCTATCTCCTCACCGTCTACTACGCGATCGAGCTCGGGGTCTCCAGCGGCACCACGGCCCTGATCGACGGCGTCCAGCCTCTCGTCGCCGGAGCACTGGCCGGGCCGGTGCTGCACCAGCACGTCTCGCGCAGGCAGTGGTCCGGCCTGTGCCTGGGGGTGGGCGGTGCCGCCCTCGTCACCACGGCCGATGCCGCGGCGGGCACCGGAGCGGCCTGGTGGGCCTACCTCATCCCGTTCCTCGGCATGCTGTCGCTGGTGGCGGCGACGTTCCTCGAAGGGCGCTCTCGCGTGCGGCCCGCGCCCGCGGTGTCCATGACCGTCCACTGCGCCACCAGCGCCATCGTCTTCACCGCGCTGGCCATGACGGCGGGGGCCGCCACGCCGCCCACCGCGACCTCGTTCTGGGTCGCGATCATCTGGCTCGTGGCCTTGCCGACCTTCGGGGGGTACGGGCTGTACTGGCTCATCCTGCGGCGTAGCGGGGTCACCAAGGTCAACACGCTCATGTTCCTCATGGCCCCGGTCACGGCGGTCTGGGGAGCGCTCATGTTCGGCGAACCGTTCGGCCCGCAGAGCGTTCTCGGCCTGACCGTCGCCCTGGCGGCCGTGGTCCTCGTCCATCGCACCGGCACCACGTCCGGGGACGCGGACACCGGCATGGCGGCGTGCCCGGCCGGGCACGGAACCTGACACGACCGTCTCATCGGCGCCGGACACCAACGGGCCCAGGTCGCGCAGGCCGGTCTCCTCCTCGGTCTCGCGCCGCGCCGCGGTGACGAGGTCCTCGCCCTCTTCCACGCCGTCGCTCACGCTCTGCCGGTTCCCGTCGTCGGCGCGCCGGAAGACGGCGAACTCCGGCGAGCCCGCGACCATCCGGTACACGAACACCAGGACGGTGTACGGCCGGCGCATGAACCGCGCGCGGCGACGGCCGTGGGTCTGGCCGCGCGCGCCCGGAGATCACGGGTCAGTGCATGGGCACCCAGACGGTCATCGGGCCGACCTGGCGGTTGGCCCACGCGTAGTACGGCACGAACGTGAGATCGACCGGGCCCCCGTGCTCCCACTCCCGGGGAGCGGCGGCGGTGCGGTAGGGGAAGCCGCCGTCCTCCTCCCGGTGCACGTGGGCCCGGCCGCGCGCGGTGACCGGCACCACCTCGGCGGGCAGTCCGGGAACCGCCGTCCCGTCACGCAGGTCCGCCCCCGCCACGCACAGGTCGTCGACGATGACGCCGGGGTGGTCGGCCTGCTCCAGGCAGTAGACGAGGGGGCCGCGCTCGACGGCGACCTGGCCGCGGGCCACGTCCAGCCGGGGGACGGCGGCCGTGAGGCGGGGGCGCACACCGAGGTCGAGGATGATCCGGTCGCCGGCCCGCCAGGTGCGCCGAATGCGGTGGTAGGCGCCCGGGACGGCGGCTCCGTCGGCCGGCACGGCGTCAGGGTCCGCCCGCAGGCCCGCACCCCCTTGCAAGCTCACGCCCGCGCCGTCGGCCCAGGCCGGGATCCGGACCGACAGCGTCCATGGGCGCGAAGGCGCCTCCCGGACGGTGATCTCCACTCGTCCGTCCCACGGGTAGTCGGTCTCGACCTCCAGCAGCGCCTCGCCCGCCCGGATCGTGCCGGACGCGTACAGGTGGAGCTGGACGCCCTGGTCGTCATGGGTGGCCAGGTAGTGGTCGAGCGAGGAGAGCAGGCGCATGACGTTGGGCGGGCAGCAGGCGGTGCCGTACCAGTCCTGGCGGCCCCGGGCGGCGGCGCGCCGGTCGTCGGGGTTGGCTCCGGCGCGCACCCGCAGCGCGTTGACGTAGAAGAAGCGGTCGCCGTCGAGCGAGATCCCGGGCAGGACCGCGTTGTGGAGGGTGCGCTCCATCAGGTCGGCGTAGCGGGCGGCCCCGGTGGCGAGCAGCATGCGCCAGGCCCACTGGACGCTGCCGACGGCGGCGCAGGTCTCGCAGTAGGCGGTCTCGGGGGCCAGTTCGTGGGGGCCGCCGAACTGCTCGCCGTACCAGACGGAGCCGAGCCCCCCGGTCAGGTACGTCCTGGTCGCCACCATGTCGAGCCACTGCCGTTCCAGCGCCTCCATCAGTGCCTGGTCGGCGGTCTCGGCGGCGACGTCGGCGGCTCCGGCGGCGAGGTACATGGCGCGCACGGCGTGCCCTTCGACCGCGTCGGCCTCCCGCAGCGGCACGCGGTCCTGGCGGATGCCGGGCCCGTGGTGGCCCTTGAGCGGCAGGCGCTCGTGGCCGCGGCCGGTGATCATGCGGGCGGCCAGGTCGAGGTAGGAGCGGGTGCCGGTCTCCCGGTACAGCTCCACCAGGCCCGTCTCGACCTCCGGATGCCCGTCGAGGGCGTCCTTCGGCAGGTCCTTGACGAGGTGGTCGGCGAAGCGGGTGGCGACGCCGAGCAGCGTACGGTCGCCGACGGCGCGGCTGCCCGCGACGGCGGCCTGCATGAGGTGGCCCGCGCAGTAGAGCTCGTGACTGGAGGCCAGGTCGGAGTAGCGGGCGCGGCCGGTGAGCTGGGTGTGGGTGTGCAGGTAGCCGTCGGGGCACTGCGCGGCGGCGACGAGCTCGGCGGCCTCCTTGTACGGCCCCGCCAGGTCGTCGCTCTCGGCCCGGCCGCGCTCCCAGGCGAGCGCCTCCAGCCACTTGTAGACGTCGGAGTCGGCGAACACCTTGCCGCGGTGCTCGCCCGTCAGCCTGAGGTTGTCGAACGCACCGGACTCCCGCACCCGGCGGCCGCCCAGCGGGATCGTGACCTCGCGGTTCACCCGCTGCCGCGCGGCCCAGAACCCGCCGCCGATCCGCCCGCCGGCCCCGGGGCTCAGCGTGACGGCCGCGCCTGGCCGGGGCCGTACGACCGAAGACATCCGATCATCACTCATACCATCCATCCTGCCGCAGCTTCACATATCCAACAATAGATGAATATATATGCTCCCTTGACGCGGCGAGGGGGACAACGCACGCTGAGGAGGACATCTATGCAAAGGTGAATATTTATGTCAAAGGGTGGCCATGCCTGAGATCCCCGACACGGTGTTGCTGGAAGAACGGGCCGAGCTGGCGATGAACGCGGTGGCCGGGCTGCCGGACCAGGACATGGGCGGCATCCCGTACTTCAGTGCCGACCTGCTGGCCCGCCCCGCCGTGCTGCGGCACGGCGACTGGGACTACGGCTCCAGCCACGGACGGCTCCTCGACGCCTGCCTGCTCGCCAGGCAGATGACCGGCAAGGACGCGTGGCGGGAGGTCGAGGAGGGGTTCAGGCGGCGGCTGATCGGCTTCTTCGGCGACGACGGGATGAGCTACCGGCTGGCCCGCCCCGAGGTGGGCTGGCCTCCGAACGCCAACCTCATCGACCAGCGGGCCGTGCTCCTGTCGCTCACGACGTGGTACGTCTCCGACGGCGACCCCGAGGCGAGGAGGCTGGCCGACCGGCACGTGGCCGCGCTCAAGCGGATCGCGATCAAGGAGCGGGACGTGTGGTTCTACCCCGCCTCCGAGTACACCCCGGACGGCTGGCCGTCCCCGAACGCGATCGCGCTGCACCTCGCGCCCGACCCGGCCTCGTTCAGCGGGCGGCTCATCATGCCGCTGCTCCGCTATCACCAGGCCACCGGCAACGAGGACGCGCTGGAGCTGTGCGGGTGGTTCGCGCGGCTGATCGTCGAGAAGAGCGGGGTCTTCAACGAGGACGGCGGCTTCAACCCGGCCCGCGCCTACCGCAGCGGCCACTTCCACACCCGGCTCGGCACGCTGGAGGGCCTGGCCCGCTACGCCCGCCACACCGGCGACCACGAGCTGACCGCGTTCGTGCGCCGGAGCTACGACTGGGCGCTGGGCCAGGCCACGGCGTTCGGCTGGACCCCCGGCGACCTGGCCGACCAGCGCTACGAGCACGAGAGCTGCTCCCTGGTCGACCTGATCGGCACCGGCGCGACGCTGGCCGGGTCGGGGCACACCGCGTACTGGGGCGTGGTGGAGCGCTTCCTGCGCAACCACCTCGTCGAGTCGCAGCTCACGGACCTGAGCTGGGTCGAGTCCGCACCCGACGCCTCGGGCGACGAGCCGGGCTGGAGCACGCACGTACGGGTGGGCGAGCGCGTGCTCGGCGCGTTCGCCGGATACGGCGCGCCCAACGACTACGTGTGCGACGTCGAGCTGGGTCGCGGCCACACCGCCGACGTGCAGGCGTGCTGTGTCGGCTCCGGCGTGCGCGGCCTGTTCTGGGGCTGGAACTCGATCGTCACCGCCGACGACCGGGTGACCCGGGTCAACCTGCTGCTGACCCGGGCCACCCGCCAGGTCACCGTGCTCAGCCACCTCCCCCACGAGGGCCGCGTGGACCTCGACGTGCACGAGGACCTGCCGGAGCTGCGGATGCGGGTGCCCGGCTGGGCCGGGTACGCCAAGGTCCGCGTCTCCCGCGAGAGCGGCGACCTCGACGGCACCCGGACCGGCGTGTGGGCGCCCGACGGCTACCTGTCGATCCCCGCGCCACGCAAGGGCGAGCGCGTCACCGTCACCTTCCCCGTGCCGGAGAGGACGAGCACCGAGGAAGCGGCGGGCCGCGAGTACGAGGTGAGATGGCGCGGTGACGACGTGATCGGGATCAGCCCCGAGGGGACGGCACGGCCGATGTACGGCGGGCGCAAGGTCCACCCGACCGCGCCCCGGCGCGACTACACCCTGGCCAGGCCCGCGAAGGAGTGGACGTGGTGAGCTGGAACCTCGCGGAGCCGCCCTCCGGCGACACGCTGACGCCGTACGACCTGCGCTGCGAGCACCGCGCCACCCCTCTCGGCGTCGGCGCGACCGTGCCCAGGCTGAGCTGGCGGCTCGCCTCCGACCGGCGCGGCGCCGCGCAGGACGCGTACCGGATCCGGGTGCACGCGCGCGGCGGCCCGGCCTGGGACAGCGGCTGGGTCGAGGGCCAGGACGTCAGCGCCGGCTACGGCGCCGACTACGGGGGCGCGCCGCTGCAGTCGCTCACCCGCTACACCTGGCAGATCGACGTGCGGGGCGGCGGATCGGCCACGTCGTGGTTCGACACCGGGGTGCTGCACGCCGACGAATGGCGGGCGGCCTGGATCGGCCACGACCCCGAGACCGAGCCGCCGTTCGAGCCGCCCACCGACGACCGCGAGCCGCGCAGCGCCCGCACCGCGCACCTGCCCGCGCCCCGCTACTTCCGGCGCGAGCTCGACCTGCCCCCGGCGACCGCCGTGCGGGTCGTGGCGAGCGCGCGCGGCCTGTACGAGCTGCGCGTCAACGGCTCACGAGTGGGCGACGACGAGCTGACGCCGGGGTGGACGGACTACCGGGAGCGGGTGCCGTACCAGGTGTACGACGTCACGGACCTGGCCGGGGACGGCGGCCCCCTCTGCGTGGGCGCGATCCTGGCGGACGGCTGGTGGTCGGGCAGCCTCGGCTGGGACTCGCGGCGGCAGGCGCAGCACTACGGGAAGCGGCCGGAGCTGCTGGTCCAGATCGTGGCCGAGCACGAGGACGGCTCCCGCACGGTCGTCGGCACCGACGGGAGCTGGCGGGAGAGCACCGGGCCCATCCGATACGCCGACCTGCTCATGGGCGAGTGGTACGACGCCCGCCTGGAGCGGCCCGGCTGGGACCGGCCCGGCTTCGACGACTCCTCCTGGGCGCCGGCGCGGATCGTGGACACCTCGCACGACGTCCTCGTGCCCACGGTGGCGGAGCCCGTACAGGTGACCGAGGACCTGGTGCCGGTCGGCGTCCAGCCGGCGAGCGGCGGCCATACCATCGTCGACCTGGGGCAGAACATCGCCGGCCGGGTCCGCCTGGTGCTGCGCGGCGCGCCGGCGGGCACCCGCGTCACGCTGCGCCACGGCGAGGCGCTCGACGACGGCGGCGGCCTGTACACCGACAACCTGCGCTCGGCCGAGGCCACCGACCACTACGTGGCCGCCGGGGAGCCGGTGGAGACGTTCGAGCCGCGCTTCACCGTGCACGGCTTCCGCTACGTCGAGGTCTCCGGGCACTCCGACTTCGACCTCGTGGGGCGGGCGCTGCACTCGGCGACACCGGTCGCGGGCGAGTTCTCCTGCTCCGACGACATGGTGCGCCGGCTGATGAGCAACATCCGGTGGAGCCAGCGCGACAACTTCGTCTCCGTGCCCACCGACTGCCCGCAGCGGGACGAGCGGCTCGGCTGGACCGCCGACGCGCAGGTCTTCCTGCCCACCGCCTGCTACAACGCGGACGTGGCGGCGTTCTTCACGAACTGGCTGGCCGACCTGCGGTGCGCGCAGACCGCGGACGGCGCGGTGCCGGACGTGGTGCCGCACGTCATGACCGAGCGGCACGGCGCGCCCGGCTGGGGCGACGCGGCCACCGTCGTGCCCTGGCACCTCTACCGGGTGTACGGGGACGAGCGGGTGCTGCGCGACAGCCTGCCGAGCATGCGGCGCTGGGTGGACCACGTCGAACGCCACAACCCCGACCTGATCTGGCGGAACAAGGTCGGCAGCCACTACGGGGACTGGCTCCAGGCGGGCGTGACCACCACGCGCGAGGTGATGGCCACCGCCTACTTCGCGCTCAGCGCCGGCCTGACCGCGAAGGCCGCCGCCGTGCTGGGCCTCCAGGACGTGGCGGACCGGTACGCGGCGCTGCGCGAGCGGATCGGCGCGGCCTTCGCGGCGGCGTTCGTGTCGGCGGACGGGCGGATCACGGGCGACACGCAGACCGGCTACCTGCTGGCGCTCGCGCACGGCCTCGTCCCCGAGCCGCTCGTGCCCGCCGCCGTCGGCCACCTGGTGGCCGACCTGGAGCGCCGGGGCGGCCGCCTGACCACCGGGTTCGCCGGGGTCGGGCTGCTCGGTCCCGTCCTGTCCGCGTACGGGCACCAGGACCTCGCCTACGACCTGCTGCACGACGACCGCTACCCGTCGTGGGGCTACTCGATCAAGCGGGGGGCCACCACGATCTGGGAGCGGTGGGACGGGTGGACGGAGGAGAACGGGTTCGGGCCCGTCGCCATGAACTCCTTCAACCACTACGCCCTCGGCTCGGTGGGCGAGTGGCTGTACGGCGGGGTCGCGGGTCTCGGCCAGGAGGAGGGGTCCGTCGGCTACCGGCGCCCGCTCGTCCGCCCGCTGCCCGGGGGGCGGCTGACGTGGGCGTCGGCCTCGTACGACACGCCGCTGGGACGGCTGGCGAGCCGGTGGCAGATCTCCGGCGGTGAGTTGACGCTGGAGGTGCAGGTACCGCCGGGCGCGCACGCCACCGTCCACGTGCCCACCACGGACCCGTCGTCGGTACGCGAATCCGGCACACCGATCGAGCCCCTGGAGGTCACCGGGTCGGCGGTGGTGTGCCGGATCGGGTCCGGACGGTACACGTACACCTCGACGTGGGAGAGGTGACCACGTGGGCCGCCGCCGCGGAACGGCTCGGCGGCGGCCTGCGTGACCTGACCGTGCGCAACGTCGTGCGGACCACCGTGGGCGGGAGCGGCCTGCGCGTCCGGCTGACCAACGCGTTCGGGAACCGGCCGGTGACGTTCGGCCACGTCTACGCGGGCGTACCCCGGGCGGGGGCGGCGCTGGAGCCGGGCTCGAACCGGATGCTCACCTTCGCCGGGAGCCCCGAGGTGACGCTCCCGCCGGGAACGACGGCCCTCAGCGACCCGCTCCCCGGCCCGGTCCTCCCCCGCCGCCGCCTCGCCATCAGCCTGTACGTCCGCGGCGAGGCAGGCACCCTGACCGGCCGCAACCGCGCCACCGCCCCGGCTCGCCCACCGTCCAGCGCCGCGCCGGAGCCTGGCGGCGCCCCCGCCTACCGGTCGGTCCCGGGTGACCACGCCTCCGACGAGAGCGGGGCGGCGTACATCGACGAGGCGGCGGTCTGGCACTGGCTGGACGCGCTGACCGTCACCGCTCCCGCCTCTGTGTCCGCGGTGGCAGTGCTCGGCGACTCGCTCGCCGTGGGCGTGGGCTCGGAGACCGGCCTGGGCTGGGTGGACCTCCTGGCCGACAGGGGATGGCCGCTCGCGGTCGTCAACGAGGGCGTCTCCGGCGGCAAGGTGCTGACCGCCGGAACCGGCCTCGCCGCCGAGAAGCGCCTGGCCGCCGAGGTCCTGACCAAGCCGGGCATCGCCGCCGTGATCCTGCTCGCCGGGCTCAACGACCTCGGCGCGGGCGCGCGGGCCGGCGACCTCATCGCCGCGTACCGCCGCATGGCCGCCACCGCGCACGCGGCCGGGGTGCGCATGATCGGCGGCACGCTCACGCCGTACGCGGGCGCGGAGTACCACACCCCGGAAGGCGAACGGGCGCGGCAGGAGATCAACGCGTTCATCCGGCACGGGGACGCGTTCGACGACCTGGCCGACTTCGACGCCGCCCTCCGCGACCCCGCCGCCCCCGCCCGCCTGCTGCCCCACCACGACAGCGGCGACCACCTCCACCCCAGCGCCGCAGGCCACCAGGCCCTGGCCGCCGCCGTCACCCTGCCCCTGCCGCAACCGATCGCGACGACCAGCCGATCGCCATGAGGCCGTGCCCGCATCGCGGCCGGTCCTCAGGTCCAGGACCGGCTGTCGCACGGGCGGTCTCAGGACTCCAGCCCGGCTGTCTACTGCGGTCCCCGGGGTTGTGTGGCTAGTCTTTGAGCCTCACTCGGGCGGGCACGGGAGATGACGTCATGTCGTCAGGAACCTCGGCAGGTAACGCGGCGGAGCAGGGATCGTCGCTGGCCGGGTTGTTGCGCGGCTGGCGTGAGCGGGCGTTGCTGACCCAGGAGCAGCTGGCGGCGCTGGCGGGGTTGAACGCGCGTACCATCCGCCGGTTGGAGGCCGGGGAGCTGCAGCGGCCGCGCAGCGCCTCGTTACGGTCGCTGGCCGAGGCGCTCCATCTGGACGGCGCCGAGCGTTCCCTGCTGGCCCAGGCCGTGAGCGAGGGTGGTCCTGCCGTGAGCGACGGCGGGCCGGCCCCGGCGCATCCGGCGCCGCGGCAGTTGCCCGCCGACGTGGCGGCGTTCGTCGGCCGGGCCCGGGAGCTGGCCGTGCTGGACGAGATCGGCCAGGCGGCCACGGTGGTGATCACGGCGATCGACGGCATGGCCGGGGTCGGCAAGACGGCGCTGGCCGTGCACGCCGCCCACCAGCTGGCGCCTCGCTTCCCCGACGGGCATCTCTTCGTCGACCTGCACGGCTACACCCGCGGCAAGAGCGCCGCCGACCCGGCGGACACGCTCACCCGCATGCTGACCCTGCTGGGCGTGCCCGGGGAGGCCATCCCGCCGCACCTGGACGACCGGGCGGCGATGTACCGCAGCGTGCTGGCCGGGCGTCAGATGCTGATCGTGCTGGACAACGCGGCCGACGAAGCGCAGGTGGGGCCCCTGATGCCCGGCGCGGGAGGCTGTCTGGTCCTCATCACCAGCCGGCGGCGGCTGATCGGCCTGGACGGCGCCCGTACGATCTCCGTCGACGTGCTGCCACCGGCCGACGCCGTGTCCTTGTTCGCAGGCACCGCCGGTGAACAGCGCCTGGCCGGCGCCTCCGAGCAGGCCCTGGCCGAGGTGGTGCACCGGTGCGGGCTGCTCCCGCTGGCCATCCGCCTGGCCGCGGCCCGCCTCAAAGCGCATCCCGCCTGGACCGTCACCCACCTGCTGCGCCGGCTGGACGAGCACCGGCACCCGCTCGCCGAACTCCGCGCCGGCCAGCGCAGCGTCACTGCCGCGCTGGACCTGTCCTACCGCGAACTGCCCGCGGCGGACCAGCGCGCCTACCGTCTGCTCGGTCTGCATCCCGGCGCCGACATCGCCCTCGACGCGGTCGCCGCGCTCCTGGACACCACGGCCGCCCACGCGTCCACCCTTCTCGACCACCTGCTGGAAAGCCATCTGCTGCACGAGCCCACGCCCGGCCGCTACCGGTTCCACGACCTCATCCGCGCCCACTCCGCGCACCTGGCCACCGTCGAGGAGTCCGCCTCCGAGCAGCAGGCCGCCGTCACGCGCCTGCTCGTCCACTACGGTCAGGCCGCCTCCATCGCCGTGGGCCACCTCTACCCCTACGAAGCCGACACCCGCCCGCACCCACCCGCCGGCGCCGCCGGTGCCGCCGACATCCCCGACGCCGAGGCGGCCATCAGCTGGCTGGACGCCGAACTGGCCAACCTCCTGGACCTCGCCCGGCACGCCGCCGAGCACGGCTTCCCCGACCACGTCCAGTACCTGTCCGCCACCCTGCACCGCTGCCTGCGCACCCGCGGCCACTACACCGAGGCCGAGGACCTGCACACCCGCGCCCTGGCCACCGCCCGCGCCACCGCGAACGTCACCGGCGAGATGGAAGCCCTCCTCGCCCTCGGCGAGATCCGCCACCGGCAGAACAACCGCTACGACCTGGCCATGCACGACACCACCCAGGCCCTCGCCATCGCCCGCGGCATCGAACACCGCTCAGGCGAACTGCGCGCCCTGAACACCCTGGGGATGCTCGACGCGGTCCGCGGACGGTACGCGGAGTCGGCCGAGCACTTCACGCGGGCGCTGGACATCAGCCGCGCGATCGGGCACCGTACCGGCGAGCTGGACGCGTTGATAGGTTCCGGCCACATCCACCGGGTGATGGGGCAGCACGAGCAGGCCCTCGACAATCTGCGGCAGGCTCTCGGCATCGCCCGGACGATCGGGCACCGCACGGGTGAGGTGCGCACGCTGCTCGGGCTCGGCCACGTCCACCTCACCCGGGGAGAGGACGAGGCGGCCACGGACTGCTTCACCCGGGCCCTGGAGCTGGCTCGCGACACCGAGCACCGGCTCGGCGAGCTCGACAGCCTCACCGCGCTGGGCGACCTGCACCGGGCCGGCGGACGGCACCAGCAGGCCCGTGACTGCTACCAGCACGCCTTCGCCCTCGCCCGCGAGATCGGCAACCGCAACTGGCAGTTCGAGGCCGTCCACTCCCTGGGCCGGCTGCAGCACGACTGCGGGCGGCCGGACCAGGCCCTCGTCAGCCACGGCCAGGCACTCGCACTTGCCTCGGACCTCGACCAGCCCGGCGATCAGGCCCGCGCTCACGACGGCCTCGCTCACGCTCATGTCGCGCTCGGACAGCCCGGCCGAGCCCGCCACGACTGGACCCGGGCCCTCGCCATCCTGACCGAACTGGGCACCGACCAGACCGACGAAAGGGGCGTCGACGTCGCGAGCATCAAGGAGCGTCTCGCCCGCCTCGCCCCCGCCGACCCGGCCGAGCAGCCGTGACCAGGGCCGTCGCGCCCGCCTGATCCGCCCGTACGTCAGCGGGCCGGAAGGTGGATCGGTGGTCGCGCACCACCCCCTCCAGCGCCCGTATCCCGAGGTCGATGAGCGGGTTCCGCCGGCTGCCCCGGCGCACGCAGGTGAGGATCCGCCGCGTCGGCATGCTCTCGCTCGACACCGGCACCCGCGCCACGGCCGCCGCCTGGCCCGCCGGGCCCTCGGCCAGCCGCGGGACCAGCGAGACGCCCAGCCCGTTCCCGACCAGCGACCAGATCGCCGGCCAGTGGATGGCGCTGTGCACGATCCGCGGTGAGAACCCGGCGGCCGCGCACAGCACGCGCACCCGCCGGGCGTGGTCGCAGGTGCCCGGGTCGGCGACGATCCAGTTCTCTGCCGCCGCGTCCTCCAGCCGCACCGACTCCGCCCGCGCCAGCGGGTGTTCGGCGGGCACCAGCAAGATGTGCGGCTCCTCCAGCAGGGGGCTCTGCTCCAACCGCGCGTCGTCCGGCGGCGGCCCGCCCTCGATGGGCTCCACGACGGCCAGATCCACCTCGCCCGCCACCACCAGGTCCAGGCTCTCCGCGGAGTCGCACTCGCGCACCTGTACCAGGAGATCGGGATGGCTGTGCCGCAGCCGTCCGGCCGCGGGGGCGATCAGGCCGCTGATCGCGGTGGTGAAGCCCGCGATGCGCAGCGGCCCGGTCATGCCCGCCCGGTAGGACTCCAGCTCCGCCTGCGCCTCCTCCCAGCGGGCCAGCAGCACGTCGGCGTGGTCGATGAGCAGCCGCCCGGCCGGGGTCAGCCGAATCCCGCGACCCTGCGGCTCCAGCAGCGGGATCTTGAGCTCGCGCGCGAGCTCGCGCATGTGGTGGGAGACCGCCGACGGGGTGAGGTGCAGGGCCTCAGCGGCCGCAGTGACCGTGCCCTGCTGGTGCACCACGCGGAGCATGTGAAGCCTGCGCAGGTCAATCATGAAACCATTTTGCACACTCCACCCGCAAAACGTGCAATAGACGGCAACGGTCGTCCAGGGTCATCCTGCTGTCATGAACACCAACACCATCGTTTCCCAGCACACCACCAGCGAGGGCATCGTGGTCTGGAGCCGGTGCGCCTGCGGACGGCTTCAGATGGTCCTGGTTCCCTACGGCATCCACGGCAAGGGACTCGCAGCGGGCGGACACGACATCCAGTGCCCCCAGTGCGGCCGTTAGGGCCTGTTCCTGGTTGAGATCACGGGACCGCCTGATCCGCCCGTACGTCAGCGGGCCGGAAGGTGGATCGCCGGTTCGGGGCGGTGGATGCCCCGGGGGCGGTAGCCGAGGGCGCCGGAGACGCCGAGATGGTCGGCCAGCAGCCAGATGATGGCCAGCCACATCTCGGTGCCCTGCAGGCCCGGGGTGCGCTGCGCGCCGCTGCCCCGGGACAGGGCGAAGCTGAGGCCCGCGCCGTCCTGCCAGCCGCCCAGCGCCCGTACGAGGTGCTCCCTCGCCCACGCCTCGCCCTCCGCGCGGCGGTGCCGGGTCTGGCGGCCCAGCAGCCACAGCGGGTGGATGACGTCGAGCACGTTGCAGGCGTTGCCGGTGCCGGGGCCGAAGTAGCGGGGGTCGGCGGCCTGGGCGAGCACGGTGTCGACGGCCCGCTCCGGGTACGGCAGCGGCAGCCCGAACTGCGCGTACGTGCCCCTCGTCAGCCGGTAGAAGCCGTTGACCACCATCAGCCAGCCCGCGTCCGCGTCCGGTTCGCCCCACATGCCGTGGGTCTGGCGGCAGCGGGTGAGCAGCCAGCCGTACAGGGTCTCGAGGTCGCCGCGCAGGCCGAAGCCGGCGAGGTTGCGGTAGAGACCGGTGCCGATGGCGTCCACCACCGAGCCCGACGTCCAGGCCTGGCGGTCCCAGTCGAGGGCGTCGAGTGCCGCGGTCAGGTCTTTCGAGGTGAGGTCGTGGACGGCTCGGACGGGGTGCTCGAAGCGGGTGCCGAGCAGGTCGAGCGCGTAGCCGACGCAGAGCACGTGGTAGGCGGTGACGCCCTCCAGCTCCGGGGTGCCCTCGGCGCCGAGCTCCGGCACCAGGCCCGTGTCCGGGTCCTGGCGGTCGCGGAGGAACGCGACGATCTCCTCCCGCGCCGGGGTCGGGGGCGGGCCGTCCAGCAGCAGGTCGGCGATCTCGACCGCGTCGCACCAGGCGCGGACGGTCGGCGGGGCGTCGGGGCGGTCGACGTACCGCTCCCCCGTCCAGCAGCGGCCGAGCACGTCCGCCGCCTGCTCCCTGGCACGGGCGGCGAAGGCGGCGAGCCGCTCCTCCAGGTCCGGCGCGGGACGGGAAGGGGCGGGGGTGGAGGGAGTGCGGCGGTCGCGGATGGGGCGGGCCGGG
Organism: Nonomuraea phyllanthi; assembly: GCF_006334985.2. GTDB lineage: Bacteria > Actinomycetota > Actinomycetes > Streptosporangiales > Streptosporangiaceae > Nonomuraea > Nonomuraea phyllanthi. The sequence continues at coordinate 457,755 of NZ_VDLX02000003.1, read as the reverse complement.
TTGCCCGCGACCATGGCCCAGGCCGGGACGTCCTTGGTGACGACCGCGCCCGCGCCGACGACGGCGTGGTCGCCGATCGTCACCCCGTCGAGGACCACCACGTTCGACCCGATCCACACATCGTCGCCGATCCTGATGCCCTTCGACGTGATCGGCTGGCGGAAGACCGGGCGGTCCGGCGCGGTGGAGTGGTTGAAGCCGAGCAGGGACGTGTGCGCGCCGACCCGTACGGCGTCGCCGAGCACGACGTTCCCCCGCACCACCGCGTACGGGTTGATGGTGCAGTCGTCGCCCATGACGATGTCGTCGGTGACGTACGCGTGGGCGGCGATGTAGCAGTGGTCGCCCATGCGCAGGCTGCCGGCGTACACGGCGGCCAGCGGCGAGACGAACACCTTCCCCGCCGCGTCGATGTCGACCCTCGCCCGCAGTTCCTCCAGGTGGCGTTCCTGGGCGCGGCGGTCCTCGTCGGTCGCGTGGTCCCAGAACAGCCAGGGGCAGAAGTCGAACGTGCTCGGTTCCGTCATGCGGTCACCTTTCTCTCAGGCGCTCAGCGTCATCGACCAGGAGTGCCGCCGGACCGGCACCCGGTAGCGCTCGGGCAGGGCGGGGCCGCAGGAGGCGCTGCCGACTCCCTGCTGGCCGTGGTCGAGGTTCAGCCAGACGCGGCCGGAGTCGAGCAGCTGCCCGGCCTGGAGCGCCTCGCTCGTCCACCGTCGGGCGGTGAAGTCCAGGTGCGGCTCGCCGTCCACGCGCAGGGCCGGCAGCCCCGGGCCACGCAGCTCCAGCCAGCGGGTCTCGACGTGGTTGCCGTTCTCCTGCGGGACGACGTACGGGGTCTGCAGCGCGTCGATCGGCAGCGCGAACCGGCCGACGCGGGCGGCGGCCCGGCTGTCGGCGTACGACTCGCCGGGGCCGAGGCCGAACCACTCGACGTCGGTGTAACCGCCGGGCAGCGAGAACCTGGCACCCATGCGCGGCGGACTCACCGTGAGATGGCCGTACGCGGTGTCGTGCCAGTCGCCGACGGGCTCGGCGTCGATCCGCAGGTGCAGCGCGCCGTCCCGCCGCTGCCAGGTGTAGGTGGTGCGGAAGCCGAGGGTGCGGGTGGCCGGGCCGCTCCTGCCGTGGACGACGAGCGTGCGGTCGTCGGGGCGCTCGACGTCGCCGGTCCTGTGCAGGAAACGGTCGAGACCGACGGCCTCCCAGTCGGCGGCCAGCGCGTTCCTGGGGCCCTGGCCCCGGTCGTTCTCGGTGGGGGCGCGCCACACGTCGAGCACCGGGCCGGTCAGCTCGACGCCGCCCAGCCGGACCAGCCGCCCGGTCCGCGCGTCGAACACGGCCTCCCCCAGCCGCAGCCCGTCAAGGGCTCGTGGGCGCCCGGTCGAGGTGGCGGGCAGCGGGGGGCGGTGGTGGGGGGTGGTGCCGAGGCGGGTCTGGGTGAAGGCGATGACGTGTCCGGCGGGAGCCCAGCGGGTGGCGGTGGCGAGCACGGCCTCGATCGTGATCCACGTCTCGCCCTCGCTCGCGACCTCGGCCTCGGGCATCGGCACCCGTGCCGTTTCCCTGGGCCCGCACGGGGGCACGGCCAGCGTCCCGCCATGACCGGCAGGGATCCCGTCAACCTCCACTCGCCACCGGAACTCCAGGTGCCCGAGATCGACGGTGTCGTACTTGTTCGTGACGGCCACCTCCCCCGCCTCCACCGTGATGCCGACGGGCTCGATGGCCTTGCGCAGCTCGGCCAGCCCCGGCGAGGGCGTGCGGTCGGGGAAGAGCAGCCCGTCGAGGCAGTACCGGCCGCCGTTGGGCTCGTAGTCGATGTCCCCGCCGTGCAGGAAGGTCCCGCCCGGCCCGGCCAGCCCGTGGTCGATCCACTCCCACACGAACGCCCCGCAGAACCGCTCGTACGACTCCAGGATCGCCTGATAGTCGGCCAGCGAGCCGGGCCCGTTGCCCATGGCGTGCGCGTACTCGCACAGCAGGAACGGCAGGCCGCGACGGCGCACGTCGTCGGGCGACTCGGCCGCCACCCCCTCCGGCGGCTCCTCCTTGCGCTGCCCGATGCGCTCCAGGTCGTCCAGCGACGGGTACATCAGGCTGTAGAAGTCGGAGTGGCGGTAGCTCGGGTCGCGCTCGTAGTGGAGCGGCCTGCTCGGGTCGCGCTCGCGGATCCACCGTTCGATGTCGCCGAACGCCGCCCCGCTGCCGCTCTCGTTGCCCAGTGACCAGATGACGACGCTGGGGTGGTTCTTGTCGCGCTCGACCATGCGCCGGGTGCGGTCGAGCAGGGCCTCGCGCCACATCGGCTCGGCGGGCGGGTTGCCCTCCCAGCCGGCGTAGATGAACCCGTGTGTCTCGATGTCGCATTCGTCCACCACCCACAGGCCGTACTCGTCGCAGAGTCGCAGGAACTCCGGGTGCGGCGGGTAGTGGGCGGTTCGGACGGCGTTGACGTTGTGCCGCTTCATCAGCTCGATGTCGCGGATCATGGTGTCGCGGTCGAGCGCGCGCCCGCGCTCGGGGTGGTGCTCGTGCCGGTTGACGCCGCGGAACAGCACGGGCGCGCCGTTGACGAGCAGCCGCCCGCCGGCGATCTCGACGCTCCTGAAGCCGATCGCCAGCTCGATCGTCTCGCCGGCGGCGGTCAGGGTGCCGCGGTAGAGGCGCGGACGCTCCGCGCTCCACGGCTGGACGTGCGGGACGGCGGCCCGATCGCCCGTCGGGACGGCGACGCCCAGCGCGGGGACCTCGACCAGGCCGGGGGCGTCGGCGGTGACGAGGAGGGCGCCGGAGCCGTCGGAGGCGTCGTAGGAGGCGCTCACGGTGAAGTCGTCGATGCCGCCGGCGGGCCGCGACAGCAGCTCCACGTCGCGGAAGACGCCCGGCAGCCACCACATGTCCTGGTCTTCGAGGTAGCTGCCGGACGACCAGCGCTGCACGCGTACGGCGAGCAGGTTGCCGCGCGGCCTGACCGCCTCGGTGACGTCGAACTCGAACGGCAGCCTGCTGCCCTTGGAGTGGCCGAGCAGGGTGCCGTTCAGCCACACCGTGCCGCAGGAGTCGACCCCCTGGAACCGCAGCACGGTCCGGCCACCTGCCCAACCTTGGGGCCAGTCGTCGGGAAGGTCGAAGCGCAGGCGGTAGTCGCCGGTGGGGTTGTCGTCGGGCAGGCGCGGCGGGTCGATGGGGAACGGGTAGGCGGTGTTGGTGTAGAGGGGGCGGTCGTGGCCCTCCAGCACCCAGTGCGACGGCACCCGGATCGTGTCCCAGCCGGAGTCGTCGAGCTCCGGGTCGGGCAGGCCGGGACCGGTGCCCTGGGCGGTGGCGGAGAGCCGGAACCGCCACCGGCCGTTGAGCGACAGGCGCGGCGCGTCGGAGAGGAAGTCCGCCCGCGCGGCCCGCCGCCCGGTGCCCGGCCCGGGGTCCTCGTGGAAATCGACCATCCGAAAGTTCCCCTCCGAGACAAAACGTTTTAACCCTATACGGCGTGATCCACCCTGGCCATCCCTGCGGCCGGAAGCGGTGAATGCATTGACAACAGAGGCTGAATAAATATATCATAGGTAAAACGTTTCAATAAGGTAGGTGCGGCCATTGAACGGGTTTCTGCCGGACTGGGAGTCGTTGCGCCGTCATCGCGTGCCCGCGTGGTTCGGGGAGGCCAAGTTCGGCATCTGGTCGCACTGGGGCCCGCAGTCCGTGGCCCGCTCGGGCGACTGGTACGCGCGCCACCTCTACGGCATGCAGCCCTGGTCCGAGCCCTGGGAGCGCACCCGGGCCGGGCGCCAGCAGGCCCACCACCGCGCCTACTTCGGCCAGGGCGGCGCGAAGGACCTCTTCCCCCGCTGGCGCGCCAAGCGCTTCGATCCCGGCGAGCTGATCGACCTGTACGTCAGCAGCGGCGCCCGCTACTTCGTCGCCCTGGCCACCCACTGCGACAACTTCGACCTGTGGGACTCGAGCCTGCACGGCTGGAACGCCGCCCGCCTCGGCCCGGAGCGCGACATCGTCGGCGCGTGGGAGCGCGCGGCCCGCGCGGCCGGGCTGCCGTTCGGGCTCAGCTTCCACAACAACTGGACGTGGCGCTGGCTCGACGTCGCGCACGGCACCGACCAGGACACGGGCCGGCCGCACGACGGCGTGCTGACCAGGAGCGACGGCACGGGCACCTGGTGGGAGGGCCTCGACCCGGCCGAGCTCTACCCGCCCAGGCACGAGCCGGGCGCCAAGCCCCCGCCCGAGGTCGCCGACCGGTTCTACGCCCGCGTCCGCGAGGCGCTCGACCGCTACCGCCCCGACCTGGTCTATCTGGACGACGGCCGGCTGCCGTTCGGCGCGGGCAGCGTGGTCGAGTCGGAACCGATCAGCACGGGCGGCCTCGACCTGCTCGCCCACTACTACAACACGTGCCCGACCGGCGGCCTGGTGACCCTCAAGGAGGTGCCCGACGCCGACCGCACGGCCGTCGTGCTCGACTGCGAGCGCCGCCAGCTCGACGCCGCGCAGGCCCACCCGTGGCAGTTCGACACCAGCGACGGCGAGTGGTTCGACTGCTCCGACGACAACCCCATGTTCCACCAGCGCAAGACGTCCCAGCAGGTCCTGCACACGCTGATCGACGTGGTCAGCAAGAACGGCTGCCTGCTGCTCAACGTCCCCCAGCGCGCCGACGGCACCGTCGACGACCGGGCCCGCGCGCTGCTGGGAGAGGTGGGCGAGTGGCTGCGCGTGTGCGGCGAGGGCGTGTACGGCACGACGCCCTGGCTGCGCGCCGCCGAGGGCACGACGGGCCTGGGCGAGACCAAGGGCTACGAGGGCTACAACGAGGCCGACCGCGCCTACCAGCCGGGCGACGTCCGCTTCACCTGCCGGGGCGACACGGTGTACGCCACGCTGCTGGCCTGGCCGGAGGACCGCACCGCCGTCATCACGAGCCTGGGCACCGGCGCGGGCCTGCTGAAGCGCCGCCCGGCCAGGGTCGAGCTCCTCGGCCACGGCCCGCTCACCTGGCGGCTGGACGCCGACGCGCTCCGCGCCGACCTGCCTCCCGACCCGCCCACCAAGGCCGCGTACATGATCAAAATCACCTGACCTGGAGCCCATGCCATGGTGACGAACCTGCGAACGTGCGACCTGACCGACCCCCTCGGCATCGAGATCACCCGCCCGACACTGAGCTGGCAGCTGACCGGCACCGGGGCACAGACCGCCTACCACGTGCGGGTGGAGCCGGGGCTGTGGGACTCCGGCGAGGTGGAGTCGGCCGACCAGCGCGTGGCGTACGCCGGGCGGCCGCTGACCAGCCGCACGGCCGCGACCTGGCGGGTGCGGGTCCGCGACGCGGACGGCACGTGGTCGGGCTGGAGCGAGGACGCCCGCTTCGAGCTCGGCCTGCTGGCCCCGGACGACTGGACGGCCGCCTGGATCACCCACCCCGACTGGTACGACGAGGGCGATCCGCGCGCCGGCGAGGGCCGGCCGCTGCCGCTCCTCCAGGGCGAGTTCACCCTGGCCAAGCCGGTCGCCCGCGCCCGGCTGCACGTCGCGGGGCTCGGCGTGTACGTCGCGACGGTGAACGGCGCGCCGGTCACCGACGCCGTGCTGGAGCCGCCGTACACCGACTTCACCCGCCGGGTCGTGTACGCCACGCACGACGTGACGGGCCTGCTGCGGGACGGCGCGAACACGCTCGCCGTCGAGCTCGGCCCCGGCATCGCGCACGTGTTCCCGCACCAGGACCGCTACATGAAGTTCTTCGGCTCCAAGCGCGCCCCCATGGCGATCGCGCAGCTGGAGGTGGGCTACGCCGACGGCACGGACGACCGGTTCGTCACGGGCGCGGACTGGCGGGCCGCCGAGGGCCCGACCGTGCGCTCGCACTGGTACGGCGGCGAGGACCACGACGCCCGCCGCGCCCCCGCCGGGTGGCGGCCCGTCGCCGTCCGGCCGGACGCGCCCGACGTGCTGCGCTCTCGCGCCTGCCCGCCCATCAGGGTCACCGAGCGCCTGCCCGCGACCGCCAAGCTGGTCGCCACCGACGGCACGCCGGTCTTCGACGTCGGCACGGTGGTCGCCGGGTGGGCGGAACTGAGCCTCGACCTGCCGGCCGGGCGTTACCTGCGTCTGGTGCCCGGCGACCAGCTCGACGCGTACGGCCGGGTGGTGCAGTCGAAGCCCACGACCGGCGCGCCCATCTTCAACACGTACGTGACCAAGGACGGGCCGCAGACCTGGCACCCGCGCTTCCGCTACGACGGCTTCCGCTACGTCGAGGTGCAGGGCCTGCCCGAGCACGTCGGCGCGGAGGCCGTGACGGCGCTGGTGCTGCGCGCCGACAACCCGCCCACCGGCTCGTTCGAGACCTCGGACGGCCTGGTCAACGACATCCACACGATCATCGACCGGGCCGTGCGCGGCAACATGTACAGCGTGCTCACCGACTGCCCGCACCGGGAGAAGCTGGGCTGGCTGGAGCAGACCCACCTGCTGTTCGACATCGTGGCCTACAACTACGACGTCGCCGCCTACTACCGCGAGCTGCTGGTCACCATCGCCGAGGCGCAGACGGACGACGGGCTGGTGCCGGACATCGCGCCCGAGTTCCTCGTGTTCGACGCGCCGTTCAGGGACGACCCCAACTGGGGCGGCGCGATCGTCCGCATCCCGTGGCAGCTCTACCGCTGGTACGGCGACCGGTCGGCGATGGAGACCCACTACGACGCGATGCGCCGCTACGTCGACTACCTCACCGGCAAGGCCGACGGCGGCATCCTGAGCCACGGGCTGGGCGACTGGATCGGCCTCGACCCCTCCACGCCCGTGCCGCTGGTGTCGACCTGGGGCTACTGGCGGGCGGCGCACACGATGGCCCGCGTGGCCGGCGTGCTCGGCCGCGACGACGACGCCAAGCGCTACCGCGCGCTGTGCGACCAGATCACCGCCGCGTTCGCCGGGACGTTCCCGGAGAGCGGCAGCCAGGCGTCGCAGATCCTCGCGCTCGACATGGGCGTCGCCACCGACGAGACCGCGCTGGACCGGATCGCCGAGGAGGTGGCGGGCGGCGGCATCACGGTCGGCGAGATCGCGCTGCCCGCGCTGTTCCGGGTGCTCGGCCGCGCGGGCCGGCACGACGCGCTGTGGCGGTTCGCCACCTCGACCTTGCATCCCAGCTACGGCTACCAGGTACGCCACGGCGCCACCGCGCTCACCGAGGCGTGGGACGGGCCGACGCGAGGGCTGTCGCAGAACCACTACATGCTCGGCGCGATCGAGTCCTGGTTCTACCGCGGCCTGGCCGGCATCGGGCAGGCGCCGGGCTCGAACGGCTTCCGCAGGCTACTGATCGAGCCGGCCGCGCCGGGCGACCTGGAGTCGGTGCGGGCGAGCACCGAGACGCCGTACGGGAAGGTCGCGGTGTCCTGGACGCGCGGCGACGGGGAGTACGCGCTGGACGTGGCGGTTCCTCCGGGCTCGTCGGCCGAGGTGCGCCTGCCGAATCTGGGGCCTGACCTGGGGCTCGACCGGCACGCGGTGCCCGAGGGGGCGGTCCGGCTGGGGACCCGCGCGTACGAGGTGCCCGCCGGGCAGTGGGCGTTCCGGGCGGGGCGATGACCGGCGGGTACGATCCGGCGCGGATCCGCACGCCGTACAAGGCCGGGCGGCTGCTGGTGGGGCCGTCGCGGGAGCCGGGCCGGTTCGACAGCCTCTTCGTGGACTGCCCGTTCGTCTGCTCCGACGGCGGCGAGTACCTCATGACGTACGTCGGCTTCGACGGGACCGGCTACCAGACCGCGCTCAGCCGCTCGGCCGACCTCGTGACGTGGAGCCCCGGCGAGGTGATCCTGCCGCGCGACCCCGGCCACCCGTACCGGGGCTACAACGCGGCGCTCACCTCGATCGTGCGCGACAACCGGCTCGGCTCGGCGGGCCAGGTGACGTGGCTGGACGGGCGGGCGGTCGGCACGTACCACGCCTATCCGGAGCCCGGCATGGAGATGGGCGCGGCGATCATCGGGTTCTGCGCCAGCGACGACCTGCGTACCTGGGAGGACGTCGGGTCGGTGCTGCGCCCGCAGGACGGCGGCGCGTGGGAGCGGGGCGGCCTGTACAAGTCGTGGCTGATGCGCCACGACGGCCTCTACTACTGCTTCTACAACGCCAAGAACCGCACCTACGACGGCTGGCGCGAGCAGATCGGCTATGCGGTCTCCCCCGACCTCGAACGCTGGGAGCGCCCGGAGCCGGGGCCCGTCGTGCCGCACGGCGGCGAGGGGGAGTTCGACGAGCGGTTCGCCTCCGACCCGTGCGTGCTGCGCGACGGCGACTGGTGGGTGATGTTCTACTTCGGGCTCTCCTTCGACGGGCACGCCCGCGAGAGCTACGCCGTCTCCCGTGACCTGCGCACCTGGCACAAGAGCGGCGAGATCCTCATCGACGTGGGGCCGCCCGGCTCCGCCGACGACACCTACGCGCACAAGCCCGCGCTCGTCTCGCGCGACGGGCGCCCCCACCACTTCTACACGGCGGTACGCCGGGTCGAGCCGTACCAGGTCGGCGAGCACACCCTGGTCGAGCGGCGCGGCATCTCCATGGCTCACGGACAGCCCCCTCGATAGGAGAAACACGATGGACCGGACCCGCAGGAGATTCCTCGCGGCGGCGGCCGGCACGGCCGCGGGCGCGGTGCTGGCGCCCCAGCTGGCCGGCCGCGCGGACGCGGCCACGGCCGGCACCACAGGCAGCGCCACGACCGGCGCCACGGCCGGCGCCGCGCTCGGCCCCGGCGCCTCGCCGTGGGCCAGGGTGCCGCGGATCAGGCGGCGCATCAGGCCGCCCCGATTCCCGCGCCGCACCTTCCCCGTCACCGGCCACGGGGCCGTCGGCGACGGCACCACGATGTGCACCGACGCCTTCAGGCAGGCCGTCGAGGCGTGCGCCGCGGCGGGTGGCGGGCGCGTGCTCGTGCCCGCGGGCACGTACCTCACCGGCGCGATCCACCTGGCCGACAACGTCGAGCTGCACCTGGAGGAGGGCGCGACGATCAGGTTCAGCCGCGACCCGGCCGACTACCTGCCCGTCGTGTACACCAGGTACGAGGGCATCGAGCTGATGAACTACTCGCCGTTCGTCTACGCCTACGAGCGGACGAACGTCGCCATCACCGGCAGCGGCACGCTCGACGGGCAGGCCGACGCCACGCACTGGTGGGACTGGTCGGGCGACCCGCCGCCCACTGAGAAGCCCGACAAGACCCTGCTCGCGGCCATGGCCGAGGAGGGGGTGCCGGTGGCCGAGCGGGTGTTCGGCGACGGCCACCACCTGCGGCCCAACCTGATCCAGCTCTACCGGTGCCGCAACGTGCTCATCGAGGGCGTCACGGTCAAGGACTCCCCCATGTGGAACATCCACCCGGTCCTGTGCACCAACGTGACCATCCGCGAGGTCACCGTCGACAGCCCGAACGGCCCCAACAACGACGGCTGCGACCCCGAGTCGTGCGTGGACGTGCTCATCGAACGCTGCGAGTTCAACACCGGCGACGACTGCGTGGCGATCAAGGCGGGCAAGAACGCCGACGGCCGCCGCGTCGACGCGCCCTCCGAGAACGTGCTCGTCGACTCCTGCGTCATGCGGGACGGCAACGGCGGCGTGACCATCGGCAGCGAGACCACCGGCGGCGTGCGCTGGGTCTTCGCCTGGAACTGCGAGATGAGCAGCGCCCGCCTGGAGCGCGCGGTCCGCATCAAGACCAACCCCGATCGCGGCGGCTACGTCAAGGACATCTACTTCAGGGACATCGAGGTCGGGCAGGCGGCCGACGCGGTGATCGAGGTGGCGCTGAACTACGAGAACAAGGACACGGGACCGTACTTCCCCGACGTGGGCGACATCGACATCCGGCGCCTGCGGGCCGGCCGCGCGCCCCGGGCGTTCAACCTGATCGGCAACCCCGACAACCCCATCAGGGGGGTGCGGGTGACGGACAGCGTGTTCCAGGAGATGACCGAGGAGGACGTCGTGCGCGACGTGAAGGACCTCGTCCTGCGCAACGTGTGGATCAACGGTGAGCGCGCCGAGGCCCCCAGCTGAGGATCACGGTTCCACGAGGCCGGCGCGGATGGCGTAGCGGGTCAGGTCGAGCCGGTCGCGCATGCCGAGCTTCTGCAGGATGTTCGCCCGGTGCCGGTCCACCGTCTTCACGCTGATGACGAGCGTCTCCGCGATCTCCTTGGCCGAGTTGCCCTCCGCGATCAGCTTGACGATCTCCTCCTCCCGGGGCGTGAGGATGCTCTCGGGCATGCGCTCGCCCTCGCGCGAGCGCTGCAGGTAGTCGCGGATCAGCGCGGTGACCGCGCCGGGGTAGAGGAACGGCTCGCCGCGCATGGTGGCCCGGCACGCCTCCAGCAGGTCCTGGTCGGCGACCGACTTGAGCACGTACCCGGAGGCGCCGACCTTCAGCGACTCGAAGAAGTACTGCTCGTTGTCGTACATGGACAGGATCAGGATGCGGATGCCGGGCGCGCGGCGGGAGATCTCGCGGGCCGCCTGGAGGCCGGTCATGCGCGGCATCGCGATGTCCAGGATGGCCAGGTCCACGGTGTCCTCGGAGGCGGCCGCGACGGCCTCGGCGCCGTCGGCCGCCTCGGCGACCACCTCCAGGTCGGGCTCGGCGTCGAGGATCAGCCGCAGCCCCCGGCGGACCAGCGCGTGGTCGTCGGCCAGCAGGATCCGGGTCTTGGCGGGGCTCACCGGTCCCGTCCCCCTTCCGTGGACGCGCGGCCGGTTGACGCGCGGCCGGTCGGCGGGGGGCCGGTCGGCGGGGGGATCGTCAGGTGGACACGGGTGCCCGCGCCGGCCGGCGAGTCGACCGTGAGGCGGGCGCCGATGAGCAGGGCGCGCTCGCGCATCCCCCGGATCCCGGCCCCGTCCTGGCGCGCCCCGCCCCGGCCGTCGTCGGCGATGCGCAGCGTCATCCGCCCGCCCTCGGCCGCCAGCGACAGCTCGGCCCGGGTCGCGCGGGCGTGCCGGGCGATGTTGGTGAGGCTCTCCTGCGCGATCCGGTAGAGCACCAGCTCCACCTCCGCGCCCAGCTCGGGCAGGTCGTGCTGGAGCGAGCGGGCCACGTGGATCCCGCTCGACTGGGAGACGTCGCTGCTCAGGGCATTCAGCGCGGCGTGCAGCCCGAGATCCTCCAGCACGCCGGGCCGCAGCCGGCGGGCGACCTGCCGGACCTCGTCGAGGCTGGCGCGTACGGTCTCCTGCACCCCGTGCAGCTCCTCCTTGAGTGCGGCCGGGGCGCGGTCGACCACCCGCTTCAGGCCCAGCAGCACCACGGTCAGGCTCTGGCCGATCTCGTCGTGCAGCTCCCGGGCGATGCGCTGACGCTCCCCCTCCTGGGCGGCCAGGGCGTGGGCGCTGCTCTCGCTCCGCTCGGCTTCGAGGCGGTCGAGCATCGCGTTGAACGTGGCGATCACATGGGTGAGGTCGCTGTTGCCGCTGTCGGTGAGCCGGTCGCCGGTGCGCAGCAGGTCCACCCGCTGCATGAGCGTGGTCAGCGCGTTGAGCGGCGCCAGGCTGCGGCGCAGCAGGATCGCGTTGGCGGCGAGCATCAGCGCCAGGCCCACCACCAGCACCGGCAGCTCGGTGAGGAGGACCGGCGCGGACACCGTGACGGGGGCGACGGCCAGCACGGCCATGCCCGCCGTGAACACCAGCCCGTTGATCAGGAACAGCCGCCGGAACAGCCCCTGTGCCGGCGTCCGCGGCCTCCTCCTCGCCATCGCCATCGCCCCGTCGCTCATTTCACCAGCCTCTTCGTCGCCGGGTGCCGCTGTCCATGCGGCCCGACCCCCATCCTGCGCGATGCCGGTACATGTTCCGTCCCTCCCCATATGGGTGCTGGACCCGATGGTGCCGTTCACGGCCGGGTGAGGAGACTGGGCCGGAGCCGCCGCCCGTACGAGGAACGGCCCGGCGCGGCGCGCGCGACGAGGCGATCGTCACGGAGCGGCGGCTCGCCAGCCGAATTCCGATCCGACTCCGGAGGTCGTCGTGTCTCGCACACCCTTTTCCGTACCCTCATGCCCCGCCGCCCCGCCGGGGCCGCCGGGGCGTGACGGATGAGCGCTGCCGTCGCCCTCGCGATCTTCCTGGTCGCGTTCTTCTTCATCGCCACCGAGAAGGCCGACAAGGTCAAGGTGGTGCTCGTGGCCGCCGGGCTCATGGCGGTCCTCGGCCTGGTCCCCGGCGCCGGCGTGTTCTTCTCCGAGCACGAGGGCATCGACTGGAACGTCATCTTCCTGCTGCTCGGCATGATGATCATCGTGGGGATCGTCAAGCAGACGGGGGTCTTCGACTACCTCGCGATCTGGGCCGCCAAGCGGTCGCGCGGCAGGCCGTACCGGCTGATGGTCATGCTCATGGTGATCACCGCGGTCGCCTCGCCCTTCCTCGACAACGTCACCACGATCATGCTGGTCGCGCCGGTCACCGTGATGGTGTGCGACCGGCTGCGCGTGCCCGCCCAGCCGTACCTCATCGCGGAGGTCCTCGCCTCCAACATCGGCGGCGCCGCGACGCTGATCGGCGACCCGCCCAACATCATCATCGGCAGCCGTGCGGGGCTGACGTTCAACGACTTCGTGGTCCATATGGCGCCGATCGTGGTGGTCATTTTCGTGGCGTTCGTCCTGTTCACCCGGGTGCTGTTCCGCCGCTCGTTCCACTACGACGCGGCGCGCGCCGCCGAGGTGATGTCGCTGGACGAGCGGCGGGCCATCACCGACCCCCGGCTGCTCGTCCGCTGCCTGGTGGTGCTCGGCGGGGTCGTCGCCGGGTTCGGGCTGCACGCCGTGGCGCACGTCGAGCCGTCGATCGTGGCCCTGGTGGGGGCCGGGGTCATGCTGCTGGTCTCGCGGGCGGACGTCCCGGAGGTGCTGCGCGAGGTCGAGTGGCCCACGCTGGTGTTCTTCATGGGGCTGTTCGTCATGGTCGCGGGCCTGGTGCACACCGGGGTCATCGCCGCCGCCGGCACGTGGGCCCTGGGCGCGCTGGGCGACGACTACTTCCTCGCGGCCACCGCGCTGCTCTTCGGCTCGGGGGTGCTGGGCGCCTTCTTCGACAACATCCCGTACGTCGCCACGACCGCCCCCATCGTGGAGGGCGTCGTGGCCGCGGCCCCGGACCCCGGGGTGGGGCAGGCGTTGTGGTGGGCGTTCGCGCTGGGCGCGGACTTCGGCGGGAACGGCACGGCGGTGGCGGCCAGCGCCAACGTGGTGGCGCTCGGCATCGCCGCCCGCACCGGCCACCGGATCTCGTTCTGGCAGTTCACCCGGTACGGCATCGTGGTGACCGCGCTGAGCATCCTGATGGCGTGGGCGTACGTCTGGCTGCGGTACTTCTCCTGACGGCGCGCCCGGGCCGGCAGCCCCTCGCACCGGGACGGATCAGGGGAAACTCAGGGACGATCACCGATGGGCCGCCTGCGCCCGAGAGGGCATCGTGGCCGCATGAACCGCCTCACGCAGCTCTCCTTCACCGCCGCGCCGGCCGCCCTGCTGGCCGGCTGGCTCCTGATGCGCCCCACCGGCGCCGACGTCGTGGGCGGCCCCTGGTGGACCGCCACGTACGTGGCCTGCCTGGCCGGGTACCTCATGTTCGGCGTCATGACGGTGGGCCTGCGCCGCCTGGCGGGGCCGGTGAGGGGATGGCGGCGGGTGGCCGTGGAGGCGGCGGCGGGGGTCGCGCTGCTGGGCCTGGCCGCCACCGTCGCCCGCCTGGGGATCGGCCTCTACGCCGGGTTCGCGGGCGAGCCGGTCGCGGCCGGCGCCGATTTCGCCTTCGCGCCGGGCGCGGGCTTGGCCGGCGGGCCGGGCGCGGGATTCGAGGCGGTCGTGTACGGGATCCCGGCGCAGGCGTTCTTCGGCGCCCTGGTCGCGCTGGCCGTCGTCCTGGCCGCGCTGGGGCGGGTCACGGTCGTGAGCGTGGCGGTGACGGCCCTAGGCATGGTGGTGCTGGCCGCCGCGATGTTCGGCGCCGGCGCGGCGACGGCCCTGATCGCCGGGATGCTCGGCACGGGCGCGGAGAAGGCTCTGGCCGTCGGGGTGTTCGGCACCGGCGCGGAGGCCGCCCTGGCCGCCGTGGGCCTGGCGCTCATGTGGCTGGGCACGCTGCTGCTGGGCCGGGGCGGCCGGGCGGCGCGGGTCCCGTACCGGACGGGCGGCGACGGCGGCCCGGCACGGTCGGTCAGGGCCTGAGATGGGTACGTTCACCCCGAACTCTCCCGAACCCTGACACGAAGGAAGTGGTTCCCGGTGCTCTACCTCTTCGGTTTCGAGCGGATCGGCGTGGCCGTGAGCGACATCTACTTCGTCGACCCGAACCCGGAGGCCGGCCAGGAGGGAGCCGAGCGGGGCGTGCGCCTCGAACTGCGCAGGCTGGAGCCCGGCGAGCTGAAGGGCTCGATCTACTCGGCCCGCCCCATCACGGTCGATCGGCCGCTGTGGCGGGTCGACCTGCTGGAGTCGGTCACCGGCACGCCGGGCAGCTTCGACCGCACCCACCACCACCCCTCGCTGCACGGGTGGGAGCCGGGGCGGCGGGTCTTCGACAAGGAGCTGTCCGGCGAGCCGCTGAAGTGGCTCGGCGAGCGGCTGGCCGACCTCGAAGGCGTCCTCGACGCGGCCGGGGTCTCCCGCGACGAGGTCAGCCCGGCCGACGTGGCGGGCCTGCGGGAGCGCGCCCCGGAGATCGTCGACACGGTGAGCCGCCTGCTCGGCGACGTCCGCTCCGGCACCCTCGCCACCGTGCCGGGCGACGCTGAAGGAGCTGACAGCGTCCGCGCCAGCTGGCTGTGACCACGGGCCGTCGGTCGTGCTCATGCAGGCGGACAAGGCCGACGACAGGCCCAGTCCGGGGCCGCCTGCGAACGCCGCGATGACGGCCCCCTCGCAGGGCTCCGGCCCGTCCGAGACGGCCGAGCCGGTTCACCACGGACGGCGGCCAGGGCAGGGGCCTGCCGTACCTGGAGTCCGGAGGCGGCCCGGTGGTGCCGCGGCGCGAATGAGCGCTCACGTCTGAGGAGCGGCGGGCCGGCGGTGCAGGAGGCCGAAGCGGGTCCACATGGCCTCCGCCGCCTCGATCGAGGCGCCCGTACGCACCGGGTCCACGGCGGCGAGCTGGGTGACGAGGGCCTGGGCGACCGCCATGCCGGCCGTCAGCGACGGGAAGAACGCCTCGCCCTCCGCCGGCACGATCACCACCTCCTCCGCCGCGTCGGCCAGCGCGGGGCTGGCCGCGTCCGTCAGGGCGAACACCCGCACCCCGCGCGAGCGGGCCAGGTTGGCGGCGAGGACCGTGCTCTCGTACAGCCGCCAGAAGCTGATCGCCACGAGCACGTCGCCCGGCCCGATGGCGGCCACCGAGTTGGCGAGCTCCGCGTCGCCGTGGGTCACGGCGGTGACGGGGTAGCCGGCCAGGCGCGCGTTGTGGGCGAGGGCGAGCCCGACGGCCGCGTAGCTGCCGTCGGCGACGATCACCGTACGGCGGGCGGCGGCGATGGCCTCGGCGATCGTCAGCAGCACACCCTCGTCCAGGCGCCGGTTGAGCAGCGCGAGGCTGTCCAGGTCGCGGCGGAGCGAGCGGGAGCTGGGCGTGCCGGTGCCCCGGTGCTCGGCGGCGACCTGCCCGGCGCTGAGCGAGGACAGGTAGCGGGCGCGCAGCTCCTGCTGGAGCGCCGGCCACCCGGCGAATCCGAGCGCCTGCGCCGTGCGCGTCACCGTGGCGACGTTGGCGCCGGCGAGCTGGGCCAGCTCCCCCGCGGAGCCGAACGACGCCCGGCGCGGCTGGGAGAGCAGCACCTCGACCACGGCCGCCGACTTGCCGCGCAGCCCGCGCGCCGGCAGGCGGGCGCGCAGCCATGCCTCGAAGTCGTCCGTAGCACGCTCTGTCACGGCTCACGCTCCAAGTGTCCTCCCGCCGTCCTGCAAAGGCTATTGCATTTCGGATATTTCGCACTATATGTTGCTTCGCAATTGACTTGAAGGGCCACGACCTGGGGAAAGGTGTTCTTGATGACCTTGTTGGCCCGTCTGGACCGGCTCCCGCTGAGCCGCCCCCACTACGTACTCCTCCTCATCGGCGGCCTCGGCTACACCTTCGACGGCATGGACTCGGCCGTGGTCGCGTTCCTGCTCCCGAGCGCGCAGGACGCCTGGAACCTGTCCAACGGCCAGCTGGGTTTCATCGGTTCCGCGACCCCGTTCGGCTTCCTGTTCGGCGCGACCGTCGCGGGCCTGCTCGGCGACCGCATCGGCCGCAAGAACGTGATGATGTACGCGCTCGCCTTCTACGCCGTCTTCTCCGTGATCGCCGCGATGGCCCCGAACTACGAGGTGTTCCTGGCGGCCAGGGTGCTGGCCGGGGCGGGCGCGGGCGCCGAGAGCGCGATCATCGCGCCGTTCCTGTCGGAGTTCGTGCCGGCCAACCGGCGCGGGTGGTTCATCGGGGCGCTGGCCGGCTTCTTCTCGTTCGGGTTCGTGGCGGCGGCGCTGATCGGGCGGTTCGTGGTTCCGACCATGGACGGCGGCTGGCGGATCGCGCAGGTGGTCACCGCGCTGCCGATCGTGCTGCTCCTGTGGTGGCGGCGCTCGCTGCCCGAGTCGCCGCGCTTCCTGCTGCAGCAAGGCCGCGTGGACGAGGCCGAGGCGGTGGTCGCCGGCCTGGAGCGCAAGGTCGAGCGGGCCACGGGCCTGCCGCTCCCGCCGGTGCCCGAGCAGGCCGTCGAGCCCGCCGCGAGCTCCGCCAAGGTCAACCTGTTCAGCGCGCTGCGCTTCCTGTGGAGCCCGGTCATGGCCCGGCGCACGGCGGTCACGTGGCTGGTGTGGTTCGTGATCACGTTCTCGTACTACGGCTTCTTCTCGTGGATCCCCACCCTGCTCGTGCAGCGCGGCATCACGGTGACCAAGAGCTTCGAGTTCTCCATCATCATCTACCTGGCGCAGATCCCCGGCTACTTCTCGGCCGCCTGGCTGTCGGAGCGGCTCGACCGCAAGAACACCATCGCGATCTACCTGTCGGGCTCGGCGGTCAGCGCGTTCTGGCTGTCGCAGATGGACACCCCCGTGACGATCACGCTCGCGGGCGCGGTGCTGTCGTTCTTCCTGAACGGCACGTACGCGGGCGTCTACTCGTACACCCCCGAGGTCTTCCCCACCTGGATCCGCGCCACCGGGACGGGCCTGTCGAGCGCGTTCGGGCGGGTCGGCAGCATCCTGGCTCCGACGATCATCGGGCTGTCGGCGGCGAGCCTCGGCTTCGGCGGCGTGTTCGGCCTGACGACGGCGGTGCTGGTGGCCGGGGTGGTGTGCGTGGTCGCGTTCGGCCTGGCCACGGCCGGGCGATCACTTGAGGAACTGACCGAACCGGCCAAGGAGGCGAGCCGATGACCGTGCTGACCGAGCTCGAGGACCGGGTGCGGCGGGAGGTGGGAGTGCGGCTGTTCACCGTCCTGGCCTGGGTGCCGGAACGGCGCGCGCTGCGCCGCGTCCACAGCAGCCATCCCGAGCAGTACCCGGTGGGCGGCGAGAAGACCGTGGAGGTCGCCCAGGGCTGGCTGGCGCGGTGCGTCGAGGGGCGCGAGCCGTACCTCGGCAGGGACCGGGCCGCCGTGCGGGAGATCTTCGCCGACCACGAGCTGATCGAGAGCCTCGGCTGCGGGTCGGTCATCAACGTTCCCGTGGTTCACGGAGAGGAGGTGCTCGGCGTGCTGAACATCCTCGACGCCGAGGGCAGCTACGACGAGGACTCGGTGGCGGTGGCCCGGTCGCTGGCCCCGCTCGCCGTACCGGCGCTTCGCGGAGGTGGCGAGTGAGCGGCCTGCTGCTGCGTGACGCCCTGGTCCTCGACGTGGCGAGCGGCGAGTACGCCGAGGGCGACCTGCGCTGCGAGGACGGCCGCGTCGTCGAGGCGGGACCGCGCCTGAGCGCGCCGGACGACACGCGCGTGATCGACGTCGCCGGCGCCCGCGTGGTGCCGGGCCTGATCGACGCGCACGTGCACGTCACCGCCTCCAGCGCGGACCTCGGCTCGCTCCGCTCCATGTCGCCCTCGTACGTCGCCGCGCACAGCGCCCGCATCATGAGCGAGATGCTCGACCGGGGCTTCACCACGGTCCGCGACGCCTCCGGCGCCGACTTCGGGCTGGCCGACGCCCAGGCGGAGGGCCTGATCCGGGGGCCGCGACTGCTGTTCTGCGGCAAGGGGCTGAGCCAGACCGGCGGGCACGCCGACTTCCGCGGCCGGGGCGAGCACCTGCTCGACGACCACCCGTGCTGCGCGGGCGTCGGCCGCGTCGTCGACGGCGTGGACGCGATCCGCGCCGCCGCCCGCGACGAGCTGCGCAAGGGCGCGCACCACATCAAGCTCATGGCCTCCGGCGGCGTGGCCTCCCCCACCGACCGCATCGACTCCACCCAGTACTCGATGGACGAGCTGCGCGCGGCCGTCGAGGAGGCCACCGCGGCCAACCGGTACGTCGCCGCGCACGCCTACACGGCCAGGGCCGTCAACCGGGCGCTGGAGGCGGGCGTGCGCTCCATCGAGCACGGCAACCTGATCGACGACACGAGCGTCGAGCTGTTCCTGCGGCACGACGCGTACCTCGTGCCGACGCTGGTGACGTACTGGGCGCTCAAGGAGGAGGGCCTGGCCTTCGGGCTGCCCGCGGCGAGCTGGCGCAAGGTGGACGAGGTGCTCGAAGCGGGCCTGGTCGCGCTGGAGCGGGCCGCCCGGGGCGGGGTGCGGCTGGCGTACGGGACGGACCTGCTCGGCGGGATGCACCGGCACCAGAACCACGAGTTCCGGCTGCGGGCCGAGGTGCAGCGGCCGATCGACGTGCTCCGGGCCGCCACCGTGGGGGCGGCGGAGCTGGTGGGGATGGCGGGCGAGCTCGGCACGCTGGCCGTGGGGGCGCACGCCGACCTGCTGGTGCTGGACGGCGACCCGCTGGCCGACATCGGCGTCCTCGCCGACCCCGCCCGCCTGCGCCACGTCGTCCAGGCCGGCCGCGTCGTCACCGGCTGAGCCGAAGCCCCGGCCCCGGCTGAGTCGAGGCGCTCACCGGGATCTCCGCGTTCCACCAGGTCAGAACGTCTGCCAGGTCGCCTCGGTGACCTGGCACGGCCCGCCCTGGTGCACCCGCAGCCGCGCGGCGGGCAGGTCGAGCGCGATGGTCGCGACGGTCTCCCACCGCTGGTTGATGGGCTGCGTCTGGTCGGGGTGGGCGCAGACGGGCGCGTCGTCGGGGCCGTGGCTGAGCATGGCCAGCGCCCTCGTGGTGTGGTCGTCGCTGCTCAGGGCCTCGGTGTGGGCACGCAGGTGCTGGAACCTGGCGTACGTGCTGGGCCGGTCGGTCGCGTGCCGCTCGCCCTTCGCCAGCGCGGGGTCGAGGAAGTGGTTGCAGTGCTGGAGCACGCCGTCCTCCCCCTGCGGGATGACGGACACGCCGGCCGGGGAGATTTCGATCGACGCCGCCCCCGACGCGGTCACCGCCGTGATGACGGTGGACGCCGAGACCGTGGCCGAGCGCGCGATGCCGGCGGCCTCCTCGACCGTGGCGGCGTCGTCGAGGATCCTGCGGGCGATCAGGTGCACCGGCACGCCGATGTCGGCGCTGTCGGAGTCGTGGCGCAGGATGTTGAAGTGGACGCCGAGCCCCGCCGTGTTGACGCCGATCTTGGCCAGCGCCCCGGCCTCGGTGAACGTGCGCACGACGTGCCCCGGACGCGGCTCCAGCTCCCACAGCATGGGCGCGTCGCGCAGGTGGTCGTGCCAGTCCCACGTCTGCACCGTGCGGGGCGGCCGCCCGGAGCCGGGCAGCACTACGGAGGTGGAGCACTCTCCCTCGCCGGTCGCGTCGATGGCGGCCAGGATCTCGGTGCGCGCGTTGACCACCGAGACCTGCCAGGGCTCCAGGCCGGCGCCCGCCGCGATCCCTGCGATCTCCTCCGCCAGGTGCGGCGCCCAATCCGCGCTGCGTTCGAGCGCTCGTTCCCCCCACGCCCGCACCTGCGCCGGGGTGGCGCCCGCGACGGCGAACAGGTCGGAGTAGCCGGTGAGGTTGGCGAGGATCGCCCGGCGGCGGAGCGTGCCGAGCTCCTTGCCACGGGCGCGGGGGTCGATCTGCGTGGACGTGAAGGTGGGGAAAGTCATGAACCATCCATCAGGTCGGCGAGCCCTGGGTTGTCGGCCGTGAACGAGGCGCGGACGCGCGCGTACCGCTCGGCGTCGATGTCCTGGCTCAGCTTGAACATGCTCTTCTCGGTATGCACGTGCACCCGAAAGGCCACTACCCCCGGCAACAGGGCGGCGAACCTCCCGCGCGACGCGGGGGGTCGGCTCCCAGGACGGCGAGCGGAGCGACTCCAGCACCTCGACCGTGCGCTCCACGACGTCCATCGCGTCCACGATCAGCTCGACCCGGGCCCGTCACGTGCACGGCCGCGTAGTCCCGGATCGGCACGGCCGGGTCGGTGGCGTACGGGGTGGGCGAGACGTACCCGCGCGGGCCGGGGAAGACGTGCACCGGGCTACCCCGCCGCGCGCAGGACGGTGTCCCAGGCCGGCCGACCTGGAGCAGCTCGACGTCGGTCAGCCGCACGTTCGTGACCATCACGGTCAGCGCGCTGGACGCGCTGGTGTCGGCGCCACCTCGGTCGCCGCCCCGGCCGGAGCGCACTCGTAGACCGCGCCGCGCCTCCCGGCACGGCGCCCGGCCGCCTGTCATCGGCGGCCGGGCGGGGGAGGTGGCGGGACTCGTGCGCGCGCGCCCCGGGCGTACAGGGCTCAGACGAAGTTGACGTCGCTGCAGAAGTAGTACGTCTGGTCCATGTGCGACGCCTTCCAGATCGTGTAGACCACGTGGCGCCCCGTCCGCGAGCCCCGGTTGACGTCGTTGATCATGTACGTGCCGTTGGGCGCGTACCGGGGCGTCTCGCGGACGAGCTCCAGGTCGCTCCACCTCAGCGGGCTGGTGACCGCGTCGTAGCCCTGGCGCGTGATGTACACCAGGATGTAGTCGGCGCCGTGCCGGGCCTGGTCGGTCAGGTTGATGTCGAACGTGGAGCCGAGGTTCGTCATCTTCCACTGGCCGGGGGTGTCCATGGAGCGGTAGCGGCCGCCCTGGGTCTGCCCGGCGCTGCACAGCTGGCCGTCAGGGATGGCGGCCTGGTGGTTGCCGCCGACGTTGTCGCGGTAGAGGCCGTTCCAGTTCCACATGGCGTTGGGGTTGTCCTGCCACGCCTGCCAGCACATGGGGTCCTGCTGCTGCATGGCCGGGTTCTGGAAGTCGCTTCCCCAGCGCAGCCAGCAGCCGTAGTTGCGGGAGGCGGGGTCGACGACCGAGCCGTGCGCCGACGCGGAGCCGGCCAGGGGGACGGTGATGAGCATCGCCGTGCCCAGCAGCAGGGCCAGGACGCGCCGCGTCCAGGGACGGGTTTTGACGTGGGGCATAGTGCGATCTCCGTGTTTCCGGTCGGGGGGTCCGGTGATGAGAGCGCTCCGCGTCGCGACGGTATCTGACGGGCCGAGTCCGCACAAATAACGGGTCCTGTCAATGCGCCGGGCGGGCGTCGAGCGTCACGGCGCCGACCCGGATGAGCAGCGGAAAGGGCTTTCCAGTCCACGCCTTGCCGAACTGAAACTTTCAACCAGGAGCCGTGGTGGCTCCGTCACTTCAGGTGACGGAAATCGGGCAAGTAGCATGTGAGCGAGGGCGAGATTCCCGATACTTGGTGGGTGACCCTGATGGCGACGATCGAACCGGCGAGGCGCACGATTGTCCTGCCCGCGCCACCGTACACAGTCGACGACCTCCTCAAGCTCCCGGACGACGGGAACCGCTACGAGCTCTGCAACGGGAGCCTACTGGTGAGTCCTGCCCCCACCAAGCTGCACCAACTTGTCATCTACCAGCTCCAGCGCATACTCGACAAAGCTGCGCCGCCCGGGCTGGTGCTCCTGTCTACCGTCAATCTGCGAATTACGGACAAGGACTTCTACATCCCTGACTTCGTCGTCGCCACCGAGGAGTCGATGCATACCGATCACCTCATGTTCGCCCCGGACGAGCTCCTGCTCGCGATAGAGGTGGTCAGCCCGAGCACCCAGGTGAAGGACAGGACTCTCAAAGCCTCGGCATACGCATTGGCGGGCATTCCCGCTTATTGGCGAATTGAGCTGGGAGAAGGTCCGGCGCTCTACGCCTACGAACTCAACGGCGACCGCTATGACCCGCCGACCGCATACAAGGCCGGCACCGTCGCGAACCTGACGGAGCCGTTCCCGGTCAGGTTCGACCCTGCTGAGCTCGACAGCACACGGCGCTGACACCTGCTCGAGCCATGGTGATCCAGAGGCGGAGCAGGTGGCGGCGGCGGTGCGGCTCGGGGTGGTCGTCGTAGGCGGTGCGGCTGTGCAGGGTCACGTGGTTGTTGAGGAGTTGCAGGTCGCCCGGTCGCAGGTCCATGGTGAGGGCGAAGCGGGGGTCGTTGGTCAGGTCGTCGAGGAGCGCCATGGTCTCCTCCTGCGCGGGCGTGAAGGGCGGGACGCCGGCGCCGCGCTGGGCCGAGCGCAGGTAGTCGGGGCCGTACGCGATGGAGATGCCTCCGTCGGGGCGGCGGGTGCAGATCGGCTTGGTGAAGAAGCTGTCGGGGCCGTCGCCGGTGCGCCGGTCGTGCCACCACGGCTGGTAGAGGAGCTCGGCCAGGTCGGGGCGGGTGCGGACGAGCTCGTTGTGCACGGCCACGGAGCTGACGACGGAGCTGAGCCCGCCGGATCTGGCCGGGCGCAGGCAGAGGAGCCCCACCACGTCGGTGGGGTCGCTGTGGTAGCCGAGGCGGGCGCTGTGCTGGAAGCTCTTCGTGCGTGACCGCGACGGGTCGGCGCCCGTGTCGCGCACGTGCATCAGCGGCGCCCGCTCGGCGCCCTGCGGGACGATGCCGCCGACGTGGCAGGCGAGGCCGAGCGCCGCCGCCTCGCACTGCCGCTCGGTCAGCTCCTCGACCGGCACTCCCTGGATCAGGACGAAGCCGCGGCCGTCCATGAGCTCGTCGCGGACCCGGTGCAGGATCGGGGCGAGGGCCGGCAGCGGGAAGCTCTCCGGCGACATTTCGAGCGCGCCCTGACCGGTCTCGCTGCCCGCGCCGCCCGTCCGGTTGATCTCGTGGACGGCGGCGAGGACCTCTCGCCGGTGCGCCTCCGTCAGCCGGACCTTCCACGCATCGCCGTCGCGCAGCTCCGCACCCAGCCACTCCCCCGCCCCCGGGACCTCCGTCACCGCCATCACCCGTGCCACCACCCTTCCTCCAGGCCGTACGTCTTCGTTCACCATGCCCCGCGCCGCGACCGGCGGCAGCCCCGCATCGCCCACGGCATAACCACTTCACCCACGGCGGAAAAGGGTTGAGTAGCGGGGTACTCAGGCGGCGCGCCCGGCGGTCCGTGACGATCGGGGGGAATCTCCCCACCGGACATGGGAGGCCTCGGATGAGCGCCATATTCGGAGAGACACTGACCTTCACCCAGGAGGACGGCGAGCAGGTGCGGCTCGTCGTGTACGGCGACGAGCACTACGCCCGCTACGAGACCCCCGACGGCCACACCGCCGTCTACGACCCTTCCGCCGGCGCCTACTGCTACGCCGACCTGAAGGACGGGCGGTTCCGGTCCACCGGCCTGCGGGTCGACTCCCACGAGCCGCCCGCCGGCGTGCCGCGCCACCTGCGCGAGCCGGGCCCGGCCATGGCGCGGGCGCACCGGCGGCGCCGGCCCGGCACGCTCTCGGCCGAGGCGGCGCGGGACTCGGAGCTGACGTTCGGCCCGAAGGGCGGGCTGCTGGAGGGCCGCAGGCTCAGCGCCGGCGCCGTGCGCGGCCTGACGATCCTGGTCGACTTCCCCGACCAGGCCACCACGGTCACCCGGCCGCAGGTGGACGCGCTGCTCAACGCCCCCGGCTACCACGAGAACGGCAACGCCTGCTCGGTCAACGAGTACTACCGCACCGTGTCGGGCGGCCTGCTGGACTTCACCAACGACGTCGTGGGCCCGTTCCGGATGAGCCACGACATCACCTTCTACGCCAACCCCGACAACCACGACGTGCTGGTGCCCGAGGCACTGCGCGCGGCCGTCGACTCCGGCGTCGACCTCACCCGCTACGACTCGCTCGGCCAGCAGGTCGTGGACGCCCTGATCGTCATGTACGCCGGCCGGACGCAGTACGTCAAGGACAGCATCCTGTGGCCGCACAACAGCGTCGTCGAGCTGGAGTTCGGCGCCATGCGCACCCACTTCTACATGGTGACGAGCATGGGCGAGGGCCCGGACCAGCTCACGATCGGCACGTTCTGCCACGAGGCGGGCCACCTCCTGTGCCGCTTCCCCGACCTGTACGACTACGGCCGCCGCGACGGCGACGACTTCGCCAGCTCGGGGCTCGGCATGTACTGCCTGATGAGCGCCGGCAACCACCTCGACGGCGGCAGGACGCCCGCGCCCGTGTGCGCGTACCTGCGCGACCTGGCCGGCTGGTGCACCGAGAAGGTGGACCTCAACCGGGGCGGCGTGTTCGAGGCCGGGCACGGCGACTACCGCAGGGTGTTCCGCTACTCGACCGGCGCGGACGAGGAGTACTTCCTCGTGGAGAACCGCTCCAAGCTCGGCTTCGACCTGCACCTGCCGGCCGCCGGCCTGGCCGTCTACCACTGCGACACGCGCGGCTCCAACGAGCTGCAGGACGGCACGCCGCTGCACCACTACCAGATCGCGCTGTTGCAGGCCGACGGCCATCTCGACCTGGAGAACAACCTGAACGCGGGCGACAGCCGCGACCTGTACGGCCGGGTGGACGGCACCGCGCTCTCGCACTCGACCGTGCCGGCCAGCCTCCTGTGGAGCGGGGCCGAGTCGGGGCTGACCCTGTCGGGGATCAGCGACCCGGGCGGGACCGTCCGCTTCAGGGCGGGCCCCGCCGGGGTGAACGGCGCCACGTTCGGCTCCGTGTCGCGCCCGGCGCTGCGCATCCCCGACAGCGACCCGCACGGCGTGGCCGACACGATCACGATCGAGGCCGAGGGCACCGTACGAGCGCTGAAGGTCCTCATCGACCTCGACCACAGCCACCCCGAGGACCTGCGGATCGTGCTGCACTCGCCGACCGGGCGGCGCATCGTCCTGTCGCACCGCGCGGCGCTGGACACCTCGAAGCTGCTGGAGTACGCGACCGAGCCGCCGTCGGCGGTGACGCCGCTGGTGGGGCAGCCGGCCGGCGGCGGGTGGACGCTGCGGGTGAGCGACCTCGCCCCCTCGCACGCCACGGCCGGGGTGCTGAGCGCGTGGCGCCTCGACGTCGTCACCGGCACCTGACCGGTCCGTCCTCGATCTCCCGGAGGTCCCGTTCGGGGCCTTCGGGAGCACGTGCCCGGCCGGAGGCGATGCCATAAGATCGTGAACGTGACCGCACCCCACGGCATCAACCCCAACATCCCCCACTCGGCCCGCGTCTACGACTACTGGCTGGGCGGCAAGGACAACTTCGAGGCGGACCGCCGGGTGGCCGAGCAGACCCTGGCGGCGGTCCCGAGCGTGCGCGAGAGCGCGAGGAACAACCGGGCCTTCCTCGGCCGGGCGGTGCGCCATCTCACGCGGCTCGGCATCCGCCAGTTCCTCGACCTCGGCACGGGCATCCCGACCCAGGGCAACACGCACGAGGTCGCGCAGGCGGAGGCGCCGGACGCCCGGGTGGTCTACGTCGACAACGACCCCATCGTGATGACGCACGCCAGGGCGCTGCTGACGAGCACGCCGGAGGGCAGGACCGCCTACATCGAGGCCGACGCGCGCGAGCCGGGCGCCGTCCTCGACCACCCGGACGTGCGCGCCACGCTCGACTTCACCCAGCCGATCGGGCTCGTGATGGTGGCGATCCTCATGCACATCGCCGACGAGGACGACCCCGCCGGGCTGGTGAAGGCGTACGCCGACGCCCTGGCCCCGGGCAGCTACCTCGTGCTCAGCCACCTGACGCTGGACCTCGCCCCCAAGGAGACCACGGACGCCTATCTCGCGGCCACCAGCCGCCAGGCGATGCACAGGACGCCGAGGACGGGCGAGCAGATCGCCCGCTACTTCGACGGGTTCGACCTGGTGGAGCCGGGGCTGGTGGCGGTGTCGGAGTGGCACGACACGCCGCTGTTCCCCGACTCGCCGGCCTGGATGTACGCGGGCGTCGGCCGCAAGCGCTGAGATCCGCTCCGGCGCGCCGGCGTCCCGCTTAGCTGAGAGCCCGCTGAGAGCGGGCCGAGAGCGCGCTGCGGCACGTTCCACAGCGGTTTAAAGTTCAAATGTGGATCAACTCGGCGGAGTGAGCGCGACGGTCGAGCAGGAGCCGCCCGCGGCGGACGGCCCCGCGTCGGCGCCGCGCAGGCGTCGCAGGCGCTGGCTGTCCTGGACGGTCGTCACGCTGCTGGCTCTGTGGGCCGTCGTCAGGGTCGCCGGCCTGGAGGCGGGCTCGTTCCCGACCCAGCTCATGACCGTGACGCCCATCGGGGCCGTGCTGGCGGCGCTGACCGCGCTGCTGGCGCTGCTCAGGCGCAACCGCCCGGCCGCGCTCGCCGCGGCGCTGGTGTGCGCCGTGATGGTCTCGGTCGTGGCGCCGCGGGCGTTCGGCGCGGAGCAGCCGCCGGCGAAGGGCCCGGCGCTGCGGGTGCTGTCGGTCAACCTGTTCACCAGGGGCGACGCCCAGACCGTGGTCGACCTGGTACGCAGGCTCGATGTCGAGGTGTTCAGCGCGCTGGAGCTCAGCTGGGCGGAGGTGGAGCGGCTGGACGCGGCCGGGCTGAAGGAGCTCATGCCGTACCGCGTGCTGCAACCCGACTTCGGCGCGACCGGCAGCGGCATCTTCTCCAAGCACCCGGTGACGGAGCTGACCGGACTGTTCACGCCGATCGGGCACAACATGCCCGCCGCCACCGTGACGTTGCCAGGCGGCGGCAAGGTCGAGTTCGTGGCCGTGCACCCCAACCCGCCGCTCGGCCGCATGGAAGCGGAGTGGAACACCGCCCTGCGCGCCCTCCCCTCGCCGTCCCCCACGACGGTGCGGGTGCTGGCTGGCGACTTCAACGCCAGCCTCGACCACCGCGCCTTCCGCGACCTGCTCGGCCGCGGCTACGTGGACGCGGCCGACCAGGTGGGCAAGGGGCTGATCCCGACCTGGCCGAACCGGGGGATCAAGCCCTTCATCACCATCGACCACGTCCTGGCCGACCGGCGGGTGGCCGTGCGGCGGGTCGAGATCGTGGACGTGCCGAGGACCGACCACCGCGGGGTGTTCGCCGAGCTGCAGCTCCCCTAGACGGGCGGGGCCCGCAGGCGAGGGCGCCCGCTCCACTGCGCTGGGAGCGGGCGCCCTTACGGTGCGGCGGGGAAGGTCAGGCCACCCTCTCCGCCGCCTGCCGGTTGAGCGTCTCGAGGTCGAACGCGCCGGACTTGACCGCCGCTATGAACGGCTCCCAGTCGCGGCGCGGGACCTCCAGCACCGTGTCCGGGTTGTCGGCGTGGACGAGCTCCACGTGATCGTTGATCCGCTTGGCCTCGACACGGCCGGCGTCCTGGGTCATGCCGCACTCCTTCCAGTGCACTGCGGATGGTTCCGCGGGCAGCCTCGCATCCCTCGACGGCGGCGGGCCACCGCGCGGGGTGCGGGCCGGATGGGAAAAGTCACTCGCGGGCGTCGATCTCTTGACCTCGGGTGCAAGATTGGCACCCTCCGTCCCTCACTCCCCGGCGTGCCGGGCGGTGAGGGCGAAGCGGCGGGCGGTCGCCGTCAGCGGGCGGCCGCGTTCCATGCCGTCGTGCAGGGCACGGAGGCGGTCCTCGTACGCGGTGACGGTGAAGCCGGGGATCTGCCACGACACCACCCGCAGGTAGCGGACCAGCGCGCCGACGTCGTGGAAGGTGACCGGGTAGCCCGCCTCCGCGCGCCAGGTGACGTCGAGCCCGGCCTCGGCGAGCGCGGCCGCGGCGGTGCCGAGGCGCCAGTCGCGGTCCTCGTGGGGCGGCCCCTGCAAGGCCGCGTTGAGCTCCTCCATGTCGCGCCCGTCGACCTGCTGGGTGACGTAGGTGCCGCCCAGGGCGAGGAGACGGCGGATCTCGCCGGGTTCGTACGACTCGTGCCGGTTGGTGATCAGCTCGAACGAGCCGCCGGGGAAGGCCGAGGTGTGCTCGGCCACCTCGACGCCGAGGGGCTCCAGGCGCCGGCGGGCCACCGGCAGGTTGGGCGGGAAGCCCTCGGTGGCGGCGGTGCGCGGCGGGAGCGGGGCCAGCGACGCCAGCAGCTCGCCCCCGCCTGTGCCGAGGTCGAGCAGGGAGGCCGTGCCCGGGAGGCGCTCGCGCACCAGGCGCTCGTAGCCCCACGGCAGGTCGTCGGCGCCGGTCATGCGGCCGTGGAAGGCCGACCAGTCCCAGCCCTCGAACGGGGTGGCCAGCGCCTCCTCGATCAGCTCCTCATAGCCCATGCCACGATCATGCTGCCCGGCCGCGCCCTCCCGCACGCCGTTTACCGCCGCCCGGCCTGCCGGGGCGGGGTGCTCTCGCGGAGGACGACGCGGGCGGCCAGCCGTACGTCCGGCGCGTCCGCCTCGTCCGTGAGCGCCAGGCGCATGGCGCTCAGACCCGCCTCCCGCAGCGGCACCGCCACGGAGGTGAGGGCGGGCACGACGTCCAGCGCCGACGGTATGTCGTCGAACCCCGCCACCGCGATGTCGGCGCCCGGGATCACGCCGGCGTCGCGGAAGGCGGTCATGGCGCCGATCGCCATCACATCGTTGACCGCGAACACCGCCTCCACGTCCTCGATCCCCCGCTCGACCAGCCTGCGCGCCGCGTCGTAGCCGCCGGCCCGGGTGAACGCCGTCTCGATCGCGACCGGCTCGGCCACCCCGGCCGGGCCCGCGCCGGGCCACGAGCGGAGGCCGGCGCGGAAGCCGTCGTGGCGCTCCCGCGACGTCCGGAGCGAGCCGGGCGCGTGGAGGACGGCGAAGCGGCGGTAGCCGGCCTCCAGGAGGGCCCGCGCCAGGTCGCGGGCCCCGCCGTGGTTGTCGACGGCGACGGTGCCGAACGGCAGGTCCCGCTGGCTGATCATGACGACCCGCCCGCCCGCCGTCCGGTACGCCTCCAGCTCCTCGATCAGCACGCCCCTGGTGCCGGCGCCCTCGACCCGGCTGCCCGCGACGATGATGACCTGGGGCCGCTGCCCGCGCAGCGTGCGGACGATCTCCAGCTCCCGCTCGGACGAGCCGTCGGCCACGGCCATGGTGACGATGAGCCCCGCCGCCTCCGCCGCCTGCGCGACCCCGGCCGCGATGGAGGAGAAGTAGGGGTCGGCCACGTCGCGCACCACCAGCGCGACCGTCCTGGTCGAGCCCTTGGCGATGGCCTGCGCCGACAGGTGCGGCTCGTAGTTGAGCTTGGCCGCCGCCGCCCGCACCCGGCGGGCGTTCTCCGAGCGGACGTTGCGCGCGCTGCCGTTGAGCGCTCTGGAGGCGGTCGCGACGGACACGCCCGCCTCCCTGGCGACGTCGTGGAGGGTCGGCGGGGCCGTGGACCCGTGCTCCATGGCGGTCATTGTGCCACCACGGTGAGCGGGTCGCTCCTCGTCACGCCCGCCGCGTTCGCCAGCTCGGCCACGTACGTGTGCTCACCCGCCCGGCGGCCGGTGAGCACGGTGGCGGCGCTCTGCGCGCCGGGGGTGGCGGCGGCGAGCGGCTGGGAGTCGATCAGCACGCCGTCCTCGTAGAGGCGGTAGGAGGTGGCGTTGGTGCCCCACCACAGGTTCATGCGGACGGTGTAGTCGCCGTCGCCGTCCCAGTTGTCGGAGCTGAGCACCGGCTCGGCGGGGTTCGCGTCGGTCACGACGACCTTCGCGGAGGTGGTGGCGGTGCGTCCGGCCTGGTTCAGCAGCTCGCCGGTGTAGACGTAGGTGCCGTTCGTGCGGCCGGTGACGGCGACGGTCGCCTTCTGCGCCGACGGCGTCTTCGGGGTCAGCTCGCGCCTGGCGATCTCCTCGCCGTTCTCGTACAGCACGAACACGCCGGCGTTGACGCCGTACCAGAGGTTCATGGTCACGTCGTACGTGCCGTCGTGCAGCCCGTCGCGCCACCCGCTCGTGGTCGAGAGCACCGCCCGCGCGGGCGGTGCGGTGGCGCCGTCCTGCGGCAGCTCGGGCTCGGGGCGGGTGACCCTGATCGTGTACGTGGCGTCCGCCGTGCCGTCCTCGGACACGACCTTGACGGCGACGTCGGTGTCGCCGACGGGCACCTGGATGGCCGGGGACGCCGCGCCGCTCTCGACCGCCCGGCCCTGCACGGTGATGGCCGACTTCGGGTTGAGCGCGGTCGGGGTGAACGCGACCCGGTCCCCCGGGATGGTGAGCGCGTACGCGCGCACGCCGGGGTCGAACGCCGGGTCGAGCGTGCCCGCGTCGGGGACGAGCGCGGTCAGCGTGGTGTCCCGGGCGAGCGGGCCGCGCCGGATGGTGAGGGTGTGGGTGGCCTCGGTGCCGTCCTCGGCGGTGACCACGACGGGCACCTCGGCGCCCTCCTCGTCCAGCGTGATCGTGCGGGTGGCCTGGGGGCCCTCGGTGCGCTCGCCGGCGATGCCCACGGATCTGGCGAACGGGCTGCGCGCCACGGCCGTCACCTCGACCTCGCCGACCCCGGCGGGCACGTCGAGCACGCCGTCCACCGGCGCGCCCTGGTCGGTGTCGAGGCTGAGCAGGGCGGCGTCGTCGCGGGCCAGGCCGACGCCCTGGGCGATCCGGATGTCGTCGAGGTCGATGTCGCCGTAGTTGCTGCTGTTGGCGTAGTAGTCGACCTGCGCCACGCTGTCCATCGCGGTCCTGAACGCGGCCCCCTCGAGCACCGTGCGACCGTCGATGAGCAGGTCGAACCGCTGGTTGACGGTGTCGATCACGGCCGCGACGTGATACCAGCGGCCCGGCTCGTACGCGCCGACCGTGCGGGTGGTCGTGCCCGCGTAGGCGACGATGGAGTCCTTGGTGAAGGCGATGCTGACGGCGTTCTGGCCGGCGGCGTTCCTGATGTAGGGGACGCCCCACCAGTGGTTGCCGGAGGTGTAGGGCTTCTCGCTCATGACGCGCGCCTCGACGGTCACGACGCCCTTGAGCGCGAACTTCTGGGAGACGCTGGTGCTGCCGCTGTTGGTCGTACGGGTCAGCTTCAAGCTCTTGTCTCCCGTGACCTCGACGCTCCCGCCCGCGCTGCTGACGGTGAGGCCGTCGCCGCCGGTCAGCGGGCCCGTCGGCAGGTCGTCGAAGTCGTGCACGGCCACGTAGTCGGGCACGGGACGGACGAGCAGCAGCGCGCCGGCGTCGGTCGCGGTGGCCGCCTCCACCGCCAGCCCCTCCCGGCCCGCCGTCACGTACCCGCCGGCCGCGGCGCGGAGCGCGTACCCCTCCCCGACCGGGACGCCCTCGACGGTGAACCCGCCGTCGGGGCCGCTGGTCGCGGTGCCGAGCGCCTGGTCGCCGTCCTTGACGGTGACGGTCGCGCCGGGCAGCGGCCGGGCGGCCTGGTCCAGGACGCGCCCGGTGACGGAGCCGACGGTGCTGGTCGAGGCCATGGTCAGGTGGACGGTCGCGGTGTTGCCGGGCCGCACGTCCACGGTCGCGGTGGCCGGCGCGTAGCCGTTCCTGGTGGCGGTCACCTCGACGTCCTCGGCGAACGGCAGGTCCCTGATCGCGAAGCGGCCGTCGGGGCCGGTGGTGGCGCTCCTGCCCGACGCCGCGACGGCCGCCCCGCTGACGGGGGCGCCCGAGGGGGTGCGGACCGTGCCGGTCAGGGACTCGGTCGTGGCGCCCTCGGCGGTGACGTACTCGAAGGCGCCGATGTCCGGGCCGCCGTTGTAGAGCGGGGTGCCGGCGAAGTCGCGGCCGCCGTTGCCGTCGGCCTCCTCGCCCGCGTCGATCGCGTACGAGCCGGAGGAGACGCGCAGCCCGTACGCGGTGTCGAGGCGCGGCCCCGTCTCCGGCGTGCCGTACGGGCCGTCGAGCGGCGCCTTGACGAACAGCGGGTCGGCCACCACGGCGGCCTCGTCGCCGGCCGGCACCGCGAGGTCCGCGCCGCCGTACAGGTTGTGGTCGTAGGCGATGGTCGGGCTGGTCGTCAGCGTGGCGGGGCGCGTGGAGTACAGGACGTTGCCGGTGATGTCGTAGCGGGATTCGAGGTAGCTGCCGTACCCGTAGATGAGGTGGTCGCTCTTGTCGTTGTAGATCGTGTTGTTGTGGACCTTGGCGGTCGCGGCCCGGTCGGAGTGCAGGTAGATCTGGTAGCGGGTGTTGCTCGCGATCACGTTGTACCTGACCACGGCGTCGCCGAAGCCGAACTGGCACAGCAGCACGCCGTCGCCGTTGCCGTGCAGGTAGTTGTACTGCACGACGTGCCGGGTGGTGCCCTTGTCCGGGTCGATGCCGTTGGAGTCGGCGCCGCCGGCCTTCTGCTGCGTCTCGTACACCTCGTTGAACTGGAACGTCACGTCGTCGGAGTAGTACGACTCGATGCCGGAGGTGCCCGCGCGGTGGACGACGTTGTGTTCGACCAGCGCGCCCCGCACGTTGGTGAGGTACATGCCGTTGCACCCGTACGCGGTGTTCGCCTGGGTGATGTGGTTGTTCCTGATGACGATGTTCGTGTGCGGGGTGAAGGCCGGGTCGTCCGCGCTCTTCCTGGTGCCCCAGCCGGTGGGCGTGGCGATCGTCTCGCCCGCCTCGTTCCTGCCGTCCCCGGTGTACTGCTTGACGACGATCCCGGCGAACGAGGTGTCGGCGACGGTGGAGTTCTCGATCACCACGTCGTTCAGCACGGTCGCCCGGTCCGGCGGGTTGTGGATGTCGGGCACCGTCGTGTCGAACACGATGCCGCCGGTCTTCTTCGAGCCGTCCCAGCCGGTTTGGAAGCGCACGCCGGGGGCGTTGTTGTCGGTGCTGCCGCCGATCCAGTTGACCTGGCCGGTGACGTCGTGCACGTCCACGGCGTCGATGACGAAGCCGTCGAGGGTCTGGCTGTTGTCGCCGGAGACGTGGATGCCGCGCAGGTCGCGCAGGTTCTCGCCCGGGATGCCCGTCGGCGGGACCGCGTTGGTGACCTCCAGGTTGCGGATGGTCCAGAACTCCTGGTTGAACAGCCGGACGGCGTCGCCGACCTCGCCCGCGCCGTCGATGCGGGGCTTGCCGCCCTCGCCGTACCTGTCGACCGTGATGGGGGCGCCGCTCTCGCCCGAGCCCTTGGGCCACAGCCCGCCGGTCCAGGTGCGGCCGGCGCGCAGGAGGACGCGGTCGCCGGGGCGGAAGGTGGTGCCGTTCACCTTCTCCAGGCTCTTCCAGGGGTGCGCCTCGTCGAGGCCCGAGGCTGAGTCGTCGCCGCCGGTGGCGTCGACGTAGTAGGTGGTGCCGGCCTCCGCCGTGGCGGGCTGCGCGGCGACGACGGGCTGGGCGAGGGTCAGGATCATGGCGGCGGCTGTGAGCACGCGCGGGATCGAGGGCATGTCCGGGCTCCTGGGGGGTGTGCCGGCGCGCCTCTCCTCTGCGGAGGCGGAGGCGGGCGCGCCGGGAGGCGATTCGCTACGGGGTGTGGACGACGGGGTGAGCCACGTCGTGGGCGCGCAGGTGGCCGCACATGCCCCACCGCTCCTCCGGCGGGCTCTCCATCAGGGCGGACCCCCGCAGGTGCGCGCCGTCGCCGCGCTCCAGGGCGTCGAGGATCCCGGCCGTGCGGCCGGTCTCCCTGGCCACGGTGTCCTCCCAGATGGCGCGCCAGGCCGCCGCCTTGGGGCGGACGAGGGCGACGGCGCTGTCGTAGAAGCGCTGCAGCGGGTCCAGGTCGCCCTGGCGGGCGGCGTCGGCGAGGCGCAGGAACCCCTCGACCGCCAGCTCCCGCCGCCTCCGGACGGCCTCCTCCACCCCTTCGGCCGGCAGGGCGGCGGCCTGCTGGTAGCGGTCCTGGTCGGCGACGACCTCCGGCGGGAACGTCATGACCGCGTCGCCCGCCTCGGGAAGCCCGGCGTTCGACATGACGACCACGACCTCCAGCCCTCCGAGGTTGACCGCGCGGTGAATGGTGCCGGGCGTGAACCACACGGTGGTCCCCGCGCTGAGCGGGCTCTCGCGCAGCCCGTTCACGTCGAGCGTCTGGAGCGTGCCGCGCCCGCCGACCACCACGTACGCCTCCGTGGAGGCCGTGTGCAGGTGCGGCGTGCCGCCCTCCAGGCCGTCGGCGCACGGGCTGCCCGAGTAGACCGACAGCCGGCTGACCGAGGTGCCTCCGGGGAAGGTCATGCCAGCACCGCCCGTCCCTGCTTGGCCAGCAGCTCCGTGCCCTCCTCGCCGCGGTCGCCGTCGGCGATCACGACCGCGTACCGGAAGCGCAGCGACTCGCCGTCCGGCAGCTCCAGCTCCTCGCTGAAGAACGGCGCCGGGCACAGGCAGGCGAACTCCTCGCTGCGGGCGAACCACTGCGGCGGATGCTGCGGGTTCGAGGCGGCGTCCACCATGACGACCGTCGAGTGCTCGCCGGTCTCGTCGTGCCTGCCGCGGAAGCCGAACCACTCGGCGCGCGTGCCGCGCAGCTCGTCGCCGCCCGCCCCGCCCGGCGACTGGATGGTCCCGCCGGTGAACGAGCGCGGCCCGCGCCAGAACAGCCCGCCGTACCCGGCGTTCTCGCGGCCCTTCGTGGTCGGGGAGCCGAACGCGAGCGAGCCGCCCGACACGTTCGTCATCTCGGTGTCGAACACCAGCGCCCACGTCGCCTCGTCCACCACCCGCGCGGCCAGCGAGCGCCGCTCCTCGATGACCGGCGCTCCGGCCTGCGAGGTCCAGCCGAGCGTGTGCGCGACCTCGGCCCTGTCGCCGGAGGCCGACAGCGCGGTCATCTCGCGGTGGGTCGCGCTGCCGTTGTTGTCGAGCTGCACGTAGAACTTCCCGTGCACGTACGTCGGCCCGCCCCAGAAGTTGTGCTCCCCCACGTGCGGCAGTGACCAGGCGATGCCCTTGTGCCAGACGTGGTCGTGCGGCCTGAACAGCGACACGGGCGCGCCGCCGAGGGTGCGGATCGGGTGCAGGTACGGCTTGGGCGACTCCAGCACCGGCGTGTCGGGCCGGTAGACGTAGGTGAACAGGTCGGTCTCGCCCGCCGCGACGGTGATCGAGCGGTCGAGCACATGGGTGGCCCGCAGGGTCACGGGTTCCTCACCTTCTCCCAGGGTGCGCCCGTGCCGTCCATCCGCGCGGCGAACGGGCTGTCGGCGGTGATCTGCCCGGCCCGCACGCGCTCGCCGGTGAAGGCGGAGGCGAACAGCGCGGCGATGAACTCCATCGTGCGGCGGGCGTCCTCGGTGGTCACCGGGGGCGCCTCGCCCCGGTCGAGCGCGTCGAGGACGGCGGCGAGCCAGCCGGAGTGGCCGCTCGACGCCGTGCCGTGCCCGCGCGCCCACAGCTCGGCCACCGCCTCCTGGCCCGGCGCCGGGGTCACGGTCCAGTCGTCGTCGGTGTAGCCGTACAGGTGCTCCAGCTCGACGGTGGCGCGCTCGTAGTCGAAGCGCAGCTTGGAGGTCTGCCGCGGGGACACGACGGAGTTCACGATCGAGGCCACGGCGCCGCTCTCGAACGTCACCAGCGCCATGGAGACGTCCTCGGTGTCGACCGGGCGCGCCTGGCGGGCGGCCACGGCGGTGACCTCGCTCCAGGGGCCGAGCACCGAGAACAGCAGGTCGAACTGGTGGATGCCGTGCCCCATGGTGGGCCCGCCGCCCTCCGACTCCCACGTGCCGCGCCACGGGACCGCGTAGTACTCCTCGTCGCGGAACCACTGCGTGTCGCAGGTGGCCAGCAGCGGGCGGCCCAGCTCCCCCGCCTCCTGGAGGCGGCGCAGCCGCAGCGCGCCCGCCCCGAACCGGTGCTGCAGCACGGTCGCGACGTGCGCCGTCGAGCGGCGCTCGGCCTCGATCAGCGTGTCGAACTCGGCGAGCGAGAGCGTCGGCGGCTTCTCCACCAGCGCCGTGACCCCGGCCTCCAGGCACGCGACGGCCAGCGGCGTGTGCAGCTTGGGCGGCGTGCACAGGTGGACGAGGTCGACCTCCTCCTTGCGCAGCAGGTCGTCCAGGCTCGCGTGGGCGCTCGGCACGCCGTACTTCTCGGCGAACGCGCTCACCCGGCCGGCGTCCACATCGGCCACGGCCACGACCTCCGCCCGCCCGGACCCGAGGACGGCCTGGGCGTGGGCGTGGGCGATCGCGCCGGTTCCGACGATCGCGGCCCGGTAGTTGCGTTGTGTCAAGATGATGCTCCTCTGTGGGGGTACGTCAG
Organism: Nonomuraea phyllanthi; assembly: GCF_006334985.2. GTDB lineage: Bacteria > Actinomycetota > Actinomycetes > Streptosporangiales > Streptosporangiaceae > Nonomuraea > Nonomuraea phyllanthi. Next base: position 421,325 of record NZ_VDLX02000003.1, on the reverse strand, counting down.
GCGCCGTCGATCTCGGCCTGCAGCTCGGCGATGAACGAGGTGGCCGCCTGCTCCGGCGTCTGCCGGTCGAACAGCACCTCTTCGGTGTGCCGCTTGATGATGGCTTCGAGGTTGCTGGCGCCGTTCGGGGTCACTCTAGGGGCCGGGCCCACTTTGGTGGTGTCCAGGTACTCCGCAGCGGCTTTATCCGTTTCCGTGAGCTTCGGGGTGATGGCGGTGCGGATCTTCTTGTTCGCGGGGACGCCGCGGTCGGTCAGCATGATGTTCGCCGCCTCCTCGCTGTTGGCCAGGAAGTCCACGAACAGCGCCGCCTCGGCCGGGTGCTGCGTGCGCGACGAGACCGACCAGTACATCGAGGGCTTGAAGTACGCGCCGGGCGACGTGGCCTGCGCCTCGCCCGGGATCCTCAGCAGCTTCAGCTTGGAGCCGCTCGCCGTGGCCAGCGAGCTGAGCTGGGTGTTCCACCAGGTGGCGAGCGCCGACGTGTTCGTGGCCGTGCCCGACTGGTCGAGCGAGGCGCTCGCCCGCTCGATGGTGACCGACGGCGGCGGCGTGACCCCCTGCTTGGCCAGGTCCCTGACATAGGTCCAGTACGAGGTCAGCACCTCCGGCGGCACGGCGACCTTGCCGCTCTCGTCGAACAGGGACGCGCCCGCCTGCCTGATCCAGATGTTCATGCCGCCCGCGTCGAAGCCCAGCGACTGGAAGCCGGTGACCTTGCCGCCGCCCGCCTTCGACACCTCGTCGCCGACCTTCTTCAGGTCCTCCCAGGACCACGCGCTGTCGTCCGGCAGCTTGATCTTGAACTTGTCGAACAGGTCGGTGTTGGCGACGATCGCGTACGTGGCCAGGCCGACGGGCAGCGCGTACTGCTTGCCCTTGACCACGCCCGTGTCCAGCGCGGACTTGTCGAAGTCGGCCGTCTTCAGGTATTTGGACGCGGTGCCGAGGTCGAGCAGGGCGCCGCGCTCGGCGTACGAGGAGAGGTAGAGCTCGTCCATCTGGATGATGTCCGGCGCGTCGTTCGCCGCCACGGTGGTCGCGAGGCTCTCCCAGTAGCCGTTCCAGTCCTTGAACTCCCCCTTGACGGTGACGTTCGGGTACTTCTTCTCGAACAGGTCGATGACCTGCTGGGTGCGCTTGTGCCGTTCGTCCGCGCCCCACCACGTGAAGCGGAGCGTGACGGGGTCCTTCGAGAGCTCCTGGCTCGCGCTGCCGCCGCTGCCGCAGGCGCTGAGCGCGAACACCGCCGCCATGGCGAGGGCTGTGCGTCGCATGATGACTCCTCTACGGGGGATTACTTGCCGCCGGTGGTCGCGATGCCCCGGATGAGGTAGCGCTGGCCGACGAGGAAGGCGAGGAAGACGGGGGCCAGGGAGACCACGCTCATGGCGAACATGGAGCCCCATGAGGTCGAGACGGTCGCGTCCACGAACGAGCGCAGCGCCACCGGCACCGTGTACATCTCCGGGTCCGTCAGGTAGATGAGCTGGCTGAAGAAGTCGTTCCAGGTCCAGATGAAGGTGAAGATCACCGTCGTGGCGAGGGCCGGGAGCATCAGGGGCAGGATGATGCGGAGGAAGATCCGCGCGTGGCCGCAGCCGTCGATCCTGGCCGCCTCGTCCAGCTCGCGCGGCAGCCCGCGGATGAACTGCACCATGAGGAAGACGAAGAACGCGTCCGTGGCCAGGAACTTGGGCACGACCAGGGGCAGGAACGTGTTCACCCAGTCGAGCTGGGAGAACATGATGTACTGCGGCACGATGATCACGTGGATCGGCAGCATGATCGTGCCGAGCATGATGGCGAACCACAGGCGCTTACCGGTGAAGTCGAGCCGGGCGAAGGCGTAGGCCGCCATCGAGCACGACGCCAGGTTGCCGATGATGCAGGCCAGCACGAGGATCGCCGAGTTGAGCAGGTAGTGGCCGAACGGCGAGACCAGCGCGGTCCAGCCGGTGCCGTAGTTCTGCACCTGGAGGCCGTCGAGGATGAGGCCGGGGCGGCGGAAGATCTCGTTGTCGGGGCGCAGCGAGCTGACCACCATCCACAGCACCGGATAGAGCATCACCAGTGCGAGCAGGATGAGCCCGACGTGCTTGACCAGCTTGCGGAGTTCAATCATCGTAGACGACCCAGAATTTCGCGGCCCAGAAGTTGACGGCGGTGATGCCGGCGATGATCACCAGGAGCAGCCAGGCGAGTGCCGAGGCGTAGCCCATGTCGAAGTTGCCGAAACCGCGCTGGTACAGGTAGAGCGTGTAGAAGAGGGTGGAGTCGGACGGCCCGCCGGTGCCTCCGGAGACCACGAACGCCTGCGTGAACGACTGGAAGGCGTGGATGATCTGCAGGACCAGGTTGAAGAAGACGATCGGTGACAGGAGCGGGATCGTGATGCTCCTGAACTGCGTCCACTTCCCCGCCCCGTCCGTGGCCGCGGCCTCGTAGTACATCCTCGGGATCTGGCGCAGCCCGGCCAGGAAGATGACCATCGGGGCGCCGAACGTCCACACGTTCAGGATGATCAGCGTCCACAGCGCCGTGTCGGGGTCGGAGATCCAGCCCCGCCCCTCGATGCCCAGCAGCTGGTTGATCAGGCCGTCGGCGCCGAAGATCTGCCGCCACAGCACCGCGACGGCCACGCTGGAGCCGAGCAGCGACGGTAGGTAGAACGCCGACCGGTAGAACGCCAGCCCGCGCAGCCCCTTGTCGAGCAGGAGCGCCAGCCCCAGGGCGGCGCCCAGCTGCAGCGGGACGGAGACGACGACGTAGATCAGCGTGACGCCGAGCGCCTTGTGCAGGCGGGCGTCGGTGAGCATGCGGGCGAAGTTGTCCAGGCCGTTGAACGTCGGGGGCTGGATCAGGTTGTAGTCGGTGAAGCCCAGCACGAAGGAGGCGGCGATCGGGCCCGCCGTGATGAACAGCAGGCCCGCGAACCACGGGGCCAGGAACACGAAGGCGGCCTTGTTGTCGCGCCTTCCTCCGCCGAGGGGTCCGCGGCTGCCCTTGCGCATGCGCTGGAGCTCGCCGATGGCGCTCACACATGACCTCCTGTCGTCGAGGCGGGAAAACGTATTCCATGGGAAAACGTATTCCGCAGGTTGGCACGGCCGTTACGGAGGCGTCAAGAGCGCCGGCCCCGGATATGACCGACTTGTGACCCGCCCGAGCGGGCCCGCACGGAAGGATCGGCGACCCGAGCCGGGGCCGGCGACGTCCGCGACAGGAGGGATCGCGGCGCGCGGGGTGAGGGAGCGCCGTTACCGCGTGCTGTCGCGGACGACGAGCCGGCCTTCGAGCGTGAGCCGCCTGCCCGTGCCGGTCTTCTCCAGCGCGAACCGGATGGCCTCGGCCCCCGCCCGCGCCAGCGGGAGCGCCACGGTGGTGAGGCGCGGCGTCACGTCACCGGCCAGCGGGATGTCGTCGATCCCCGTCACGGAGACGTCCCCGGGAACCGACAGGCCGGCCGCGCGGAAGCCCGACATCGCGCCGATGGCCACCATGTCGTTGACCGCGAGAACCGCCTCCGCGCCGTCCAGCCCCTCCTCGGCGAGCCGTCGCGCCGCGTCGAACCCCGCCTGCCGGCTGGTCTCGCCGTGGACGACGCGAATGTCCCGCTCGGCGAGCCCGCCGGCGCGCAGCCCGGCCACGAACCCGGCGGTGCGCAGGGGCATGTTGCGCGACTCCGGGACCCCGCCGAGGATCACCACCCGCCGGTGCCCGGTCCGCGCGACGAACGCGCCCATCACCTCACCGGCGCCGTGGTCGTCGACGCCGATCGCGTCGAACGGCATGTCGGTCTCGCCGACGATGACGACCCGCCCGCCCTCGCGCTCGTACGAGACCAGTTCCTTCAGCAGCCGCCCGCCGAGGGCGTTGGCCATGGCACGGCTGGAGGTCAGCACGAGCGCGCGCGGCCGCAGCGCGCGCAGCAGCCGGACCGTCTCGAACTGCCGCTCCGAGGCCGCCATCGTGGACGAGACCGTGACGAAGGCGCCCGCCGTGCGGGCCTCGCGCTCCATCGCGGCCACGATCATGGCCATGGACGGCGTCGTGAGGTCGTCGGCGATGAGCGCGATCGAGTCGCTCGCCCGGCGCATCGCCCTGGCGGAGGCGTCCACCGTGTACCGCAGGGCAGCCGCCGCGGCCAGCACCCGGGCCTCGTACTCGGGCGCGACCTTCCGCGTGCTGCCGCCGAGGACCCTGGAGGCCGTGGAGACCGACACCCCGGCCGCCGCCGCCACGTCGTGCAGCGTGACCGTGGGCCGCGCCGCGTGTGGCATTCGGCGGTGTCCTTTCCTCGTGGCGTACGGGCCGGTAATGAAGCGTACCCGTACGGGGATCCGCGCTCCCCGGCCCGCCCTCACGCGTGCGGGACCTGCCCCGATGGGAGTACGTCATCAATCACATCCCGGGTGCGGATTTGTCCACAGATAATCGTCCCGGCTCTCCGTAACGTCCCTGGTGCCGGACCACCCGGCGCACCGACAACGGGGAGGATTCCCAATGCGCAAGACCCTCGCGATCACCGCCCTCGCCGGCTCGATGGCGCTCACCGGCATCGCGCTCACCCCGGCCGCGCAGGCCGCCACGAACTCCACCGGCCACAGCTGGGGCAAGGTCTTCTCCAGCGACCACAAGGCGTACACCTTCGGCAGGACGTGGCAGAGCGGCGGCAAGGTCTACACGAAGTGGTACGGCGTCGACAGGCGCGGCGGGAAGAAGGGCTGGGTGTGGTTCGAGTACTACCAGAACGGCTCCTGGCACCGGTTCAACCGCTCGTTCGACGGCAAGGTCGTCGGGGCCTGGAACGGGCGCGGGATCCGCAAGGTGTACACGTTCACCTGCTGGGCGGGCAAGTTCGACAACTGCGGCCGCAAGTACCGCATCTACTAGGACATCTCCTGGAACTCTCGGCTGAGGCCCGGTGCGCGCGCACCGGGCCTCAGCCGTGTTCCGTGGCGACCTCAGGGGTGGGCGATGAAGCGGCCGAAGCGGCCCTGGTGGTAGAGGAGGGGACGGCCGGGGCCGTGCACCCTCGCCTCGGCGACCAGCCCGACGACCAGGATGTGGTCGCCGACGTCCGCCGTCTCGTACGGCAGGCAGACGAGGTGCGCGGAGACGTCCTGCAGCAGCGGCGCGCCGAGGGGGCCGGGGCGCCAGCGGGTGGGCTCGGCGAACCGGTCGACGTCCTTGCGGGCGAACCTGGCGGCCAGGTCGGCCTGGTCGCAGGCCAGGACGTTGACCGCGAAGTGGCCGGCCGCACGCAGCGACGGCCAGGTGGTGGAGGAGCGGTCGACGTAGAAGGAGACCAGCGGCGGCTCCAGGCTGACGGAGGAGAAGGAGGTGGCGGTGAGCCCGACGGGGATCCCGCCGGACTGGGCGGTGACGATGACGACGCCGGCGGCGTGCACGGCGAGCGCGCGCCGGAAGCCGTCAGCGTCCACCCGCCCCGCGTCCACCCGCCCGGTGTCCACCCGCCCGGCTTTCGCCCGGCCCGCGCCCGCCCGCCTGGCGCGGGCCCTGCCGGAGTTCACCTGGCCGGCGTCCGCGGTCGCCGTCATGAGAGCGCCTCTTCCTTCAGCACGCCGGCCACCTGCGGGGCCACCCGGTCGGCCCACTCCGCCAGCACATCCTCGACCTGCGGAAGCTGCGACTCCAGCAGCGCCAGCCCCGGCGTCGGGACGGCGGCGCCCAGCTCCACCAGCAACGGCCGCAGGTGCACCTCCACGGCCAGGGCGTGCCTGGCGTCGCCCATGACGAGCAGCGGCAGCGCCGCCCGGCCCGCCAGCGCGCCCGGCGGCAGCCGGTCGAGGAACGCCTTCAGCAGTCCCGTGTAGGTGCCCTTGTACGTGGGGCTCGCCACCACCAGCACGGCGGCCCCGGCGACCAGGTCAAGGGCCTCCTGGAGGTCCGCGTGGGTGCCAGGCGCGAGCAGGTGCGGCCCGAGGCCCGACAGGTCCACGACGCCGTACGAGCCGGGTCCGGCCCCGAGGCGGCGGCCGACCGCCTGGGCGGCCGCGACCGCCGCCGACAGCGTGCGGGAGCCGGGCCGCGGGTTGCCGGCCAGCGTCACGATGCTCATCGCGCCACCACCGCCTCCCGCCCGGAGGCGTACCGGGAAGCGGGTCTGGCCAGGCCGTAGTTCTCGCGGAGGGTACGGCCCTCGTACTCGTGCCGGAACAGGCCCCTGATCCGCAGTTCCGGCACCACGTGGTCCACGAAGTCGCCCAGCCCGGCGGGCAGGATCGGCGGCATGACGTTGAACCCGTCGGCCGCCCCCGAGAAGAACCACTCCTGCAACTGGTCGGCGATCTGCTCCGGCGTGCCGGCGACGACGCGATGCCCGCGCCCGCCCGCCAGGCGGCCGATGAGCTGCCGGACCGTGAGGTTCTCGCGCCTGGCGAGATCCACGACGAGCTTGCGGCGGCTCTGCGCCCCCTCCGTCTCGGCGGGCACGTCGGGAAGGGGCTTGTCCAGCGCGTCCTCGTCCAGCTCGATGCCGGTCATGGTGGACAGCTGCGCCAGCCCGTACGCCGGGACGATGAGCTCCTCCAGCTCCTTCTCCAGCCGCAGCGCCTCGCGCTCGGTCGAGCCGATGATCGGCGAGATGCCCGGCAGGACGAGCAGGTCCTCCTGCCGCCGGCCGTAGGACGCGAGGCGGCGCTTGAGGTCGGCGTAGAACTCCTGGCCCTCCCGCAGCGTCTGCTGCGCGGTGAACACGGCCTCGGCGTGGCGGGCGGCGAACTCCTTGCCGTCCTCCGACGACCCGGCCTGGACCAGGAGCGGGTGGCCCTGCGGCGGGCGGGACGTGTTGAGCGGCCCGCTGACCGCGAAGTGCTCGCCGGCGTGGTCGATCGGGTGGATCTTGCCGGTGTCGGCGTAGCGGCCGGCGGCGCGGTCGCCCAGGATCGCGTCGTCCTCCCAGCTGTCCCACAGCTTCCGCACGACGTCCAGGAACTCGGTGGCCCTGGCGTACCGGTCTGCGTGGGAGGGCCGCACCACGCCGAAGTTGCGGGCCTCGGCCTCGCCGGCGGAGGTGACGATGTTCCAGCCGGCCCGGCCGCCGCTGATGTGGTCGAGCGAGGCGAACTTGCGGGCCACGTGGAAGGGCTCGTTGTACGTCGTGGACACGGTCGCGATGAGCCCGATGTGGTCGGTGACGGCGGCCAGGGCCGACAGCAGGGTCAGCGGTTCGAGCCCGCCGAGCGCGTTGTGGCCGACGTTGCCGTTGAGCGCGACGCCGTCGGCGAGGAAGACCGAGTCGAGCGTGCCGCGCTCGGCGATCCGGGCGAGCTCCTGGTAGTGGCGGACGTCGGTGAGGCGGGCGGGCTCGGTCCGCGGGTGCCGCCAGGCCGCCTCGTGGTGGCCGACGCCCATGAGGAAGGCGTTGAGGTGGAGCTTTCTCGTCATGTGGTCCTCCAGGTGGAGAAGCGGCGCTCGACGCCGACCAGCAGCAGGTTGAACAGCACGCCCAGCGCGGAGATCGTGATGATCCCGGCGTACATGTCGGGGATCCGGAAGCTGGACTGGGTGTCGAGGATGAGGTATCCGAGCCCGGCCTTGGCGCCGACCATCTCGGCGAAGAGCAGGACGAGGATCGAGTGCGCGCCCGCCAGCCGCACCCCGGTGAAGATGGTCGGCACGGCGGCGGGCAGGATCACCTTCTGGAACAGGCCGGCCGGGCCCAGGCCCATCGACCTGGCCGACTTGATGAGCAGCGGCTCCACGGTCTTCACGCCGCTGATGGTGTTGAGCAGGATCGGCCAGGCGCACGCGTACAGCGCGAACGTGACCTTCGTGGTCTCCCCGATGCCGAGGATCAGCGTGAACACCGGCAGCAGCGCCACCGCCGAGGTGTTGCGGAACAGCTCCAGCAGCGGGGTGAGGAAGTCGGCGACCGGCCGGTACCAGCCGATCAGCAGGCCGAGCGGGATCGCCAGCACGATGGCCAGGCCGAAGCCGGCCAGCGAGCGGGCGACGGAGGCTCCGAGGTGCTCGGGCAGCCGGCCGGTGACGAGCAGGTCGTACCAGGCGACGAGGTCCTCGGAGAGCGGCGGGACGAAGACGGGGTCCAGCACGCCGAGCCGGGGCAGCGCCTCCCAGGCGGCGAGGAGGAGCAGGATGGCGGTGGAGTTCGTGGCCGCCCGCCGGAGCCAGCGGCCGGGCAGGCGCCGGCGCGGCCGCTCCTCCGGCACGTCCGCGGCCCCGCCGGGCAGGTTCGCGGCGTCGTCGGGGGCGTCGGCGGCCTCGTCGGGGAGGTCGTACCAGTGCACGTCCCCGGGAAGCAGTTTCTGATCAGCCATGGGAGGTCGCCACCTCCCGCTCCTGGACCTGCGCCGCCGCGACCTCCTCGCGCAGCAGGCTCCACACGTGGTGCCGGTACTCGCCGAAGGCCGGGTGCGCCCGCAGGTCGCCTTCCCGCGTGTCGAAGCGCACGTCGACGACCTCCTTGACGCGGCCGGGCCGCGAGGTCATCACCGCGACCCGCTCGCCGAGGTAGACGGCCTCGTCGATGCCGTGCGTGATGAACACGACGGTCTTGCCGGTGTGCTCCCAGACGCGCAGCAGCTCCTCCTGGAGGGACTCGCGGGTCTGCGCGTCGAGGGCGGCGAACGGCTCGTCCATGAGCAGCACGTCCGGGTCGAACGCGAGGCTGCGGGCGATGGCGACCCGCTGCCGCATCCCGCCGGACAGCTCGTGCGGGTAGCGCTCGCCGAACCCGGCCAGCCCCACGAGCGCGAGGTGCTCGCGGGCCCGCCGCGCCCGCTCCTTGCGCGGCACGCCCTTGGCCTCCAGCCCGAACTCCACGTTGGCCTGGGCCGTACGCCAGGGGAACAGCGCGTACTGCTGGAAGACGACGCCGCGGTCGAGCCCTGGCCCGGTGACCGGCGTCCCGTCGATGCGGATCTCGCCGGACGTCGGCGCGGTCAGCCCGGCGATGAGGTCGAGCAGGGTGGACTTGCCGCAGCCGCTCGGGCCGACGAGCGTCAGGAACTCGCCCTCGCGCACGTCGAGGTCGGTGCCCGCGAGGGCGGTGAACGGCTCGGGGTCGTCCCTGACCTGGAACGTCTTGCTCACGTCACGGATGCTGATCTTGGTCATGACCCGCTCCCGGCGGCGAAGGGGTTGAACTGGTTGGTGTAGAGGTCGTCCGGCTCGACCTGGCCGGGCTCGATGTCGCCCTCGCGCTCCAGCCAGCCGATCCAGGTCCGGAACTCCTGGTCGGAGATGACGCCGCCCTTGGCGGCGATGCCGGTGCTCTTCCAGAAGCGCACGTTGTCGTCGCTCTCGTTGCGGCCCCGCTTGGCGATGATCCGCCGGAACGTGGCGATGACCTCGTCGCGGGAGCGGGTCTGCGCCCACTCGATGGCTCTGGCGTACGCCGAGACGAAGGTCCTGACGGTGCCGGGGTTGGCGGCGATGAAGTCCTCGCGCAGGACGACGGAGCCGGCCGTGAACGGGCCGAGCAGCTCCACGTCCGTGAACAGGGGCCGCAGCCCGCCGCGTTCGAGCGCCTTGTCCCTCAGCACCCCGCCGAGCGTGCCGGCGTCGAGCCGGCCCTGGCGGATCGCCTGCTCGGTGTTGACCGGCGGGATGACGACGAGCTGGACCTGCTCGATCTCCTCGGGCGTCAGCCCCTGGCGCCGCAGGTACTCCTTGATGACGGCCTCGTGGTGGGCGCCGAGGGTGTTGACGCCGATCTTCCTGCCGATGAGGTCGCGGGCGGTCCTGATCGGGCTGTCGTCCTTGACGTAGTAGCCGTTGAAGGTGTCCTTGTCGGATCCGTAGTAGCCGATCACGGCCTTGATCGGGGCTCTGGCGGCCTTGAGCCGGACGACGGCGCCGTCGAACGCGCCGCCGAAGTCGGTCTGGCCGGTGGCCGCAGCCTGGATGTCCTGCGGGCCCGAGGTGGTGTTGCCGATCCACTTGAGCTTGACGTCGCCGAGGTAGCCGAGCTCCTCGGCCAGTTCGGGGAAGGTGACGTTGCCGGCGCTGCCCTGGTAGCGCAGCACCTTCACCTCGCCCTGTCCCGGTTCGGCCCGGGCGGCGCCGCAGGCCGCCAGCGCGGCGGACAGCACGACGGCCAGGAGGGCATGACTGATTTTGATCACGATGATCCTCTGGTGGAGGGAGGGAGAGCGGGTCAGCGATACGTGATCAGCGACACTGCGCGCTGGCGACGTGACCGAAGTCCACGTGCGGGCGCGTGGTCAGGTGGAGGCCCATGACCACGAAACTACGATCCCCGGGCCATGAAGTCAATATTTCCTACCAGATATACATGAATCACTCATGGGTGGACGACGGCGCGGGCGGACGGGGTTCAGCGCAGCGCGGACGTGGGCAGCGGGATGACCGGGAACGGGTTGTCGGGCAGCAGGATGACGCGGCGCGGCCGGTCGCCCCGGCCCGCCGCGTCGAGGTGCAGCAGCGCGGCGCCGATGCCGGCCGCGCCCACCATGTAGCCGGTGTCGGCGCTCACCTCGCGCGGCCGCAGCCGCCGGTACGCCTGGTACCAGCGGTAGCCGCGCCCGTCATCGCCGGTGGCCCGGCCGATCAGGTCGGTGGCGAGCAGCCGGGCGTACTCCAGGTGGTCGCGCTCCCCCGTCGCCGCCCACAGCCCCACGAACAGCTCGACCAGGCCCGCGGTGCCGCAGCACTGGCAGGCCACGTCCCAGTAGCCCTCGGTGCGGCGCCGCGGCACGCCGCTCTTGACGACGCCGCGGGCCAGGCGCTCCACCCACTCCAGGTCACCGGGGTCGCCGCCCACGCGGTGCAGCTCGTAGAACATCCTGGCCACACCGGCCGAGCCGGAGCAGAAGCCGAGGTAGTGCAGCCCGCGGGCGTGCGGCACGTGGTGCGGCACGACGGCGCAGCCGCCGGTCACGACGCTGACCTCGCGGACGAAGGCCGCCCCGCTGCGCGCGGCGAGCAGGAACCGCTCGTCGCCGGTCACTCCGTACAGGCGGGCGAGCAGGAACGCCGTCCCGGACGTGCCGGCCAGGAAGCCGGGCGTGACGGCGTCCACGGGCAGGTCGGCGCAGTCGCCGAACTGGTGGCCAGGGACCGGCAGCCGGGCGATGCGCAGCCCGGCCTCGACGGCCGCCTCCTCGTACGCGGGCACGCCGAGGTGGGCGGCGGCCCGCAGCAGGCCGAGGATGATGCCGCCCTCGCCCCGCTGGGCGGGATCGCGCGACCAGCCGACGCTTCCGGTGCCGGACTCGCGGCCCCTGCGGACGATCAGGTCGGCGATGGCCGCCGCCTCGGACTCGAAGCCGCCCTCGCCGAGCGCCCAGCCCGCCTCCATGAGCGCGAGCATCGTGCCGGCCAGCCCGTGGTAGAGGCTGAGGTCGCCCTGCTCGCGCCAGGTGGCGGCGAGCCGGCGCGCCCCGGCGGCGGCGTCCTCCAGGTACGCCTCCTCGCCGGTGGCGGCGGCCAGTTCCAGGAAGAACAGGACGATGCCGGAGGCCCCCGAGTAGAGCGACCAGGGCTCGGGGGTGACCGCCGAGCCGTCGCGCCGGTCGGGATTGGCCGCCCAGCGCCTGCCGTGCTCGTCGTCGGCCGCGGCGGACCGGATCCACTCGCCCGCCAGGACGGCGGCGGCCAGCGGGGAATCGGCTCGGGCGCTCGACGCGCGGATCCTGTCCAGACTCACCCTCCCATTGTCCCACGCATTTGGTAGGAAATTCTGGAAAGCCCGGGCTCCGGAGAGCCTCCCCCACCACTTTGCCATGGACCTCGTACGGCGGCCGCATCGATAGAGTCGGCCTACACGCACCCAAGGAGTCAAGCCCGATGATCTTCATTACCGCGAAGTTCCGCGTCCTGCCCGAACACGCCGACCGCTGGCCGGAGATCACCGCCGACTTCACCGCGGCGACCCGGGCGGAGCCGGGCTGCCTGTGGTTCGACTGGTCGCGCAGCCTCGACGACCCGGCCGAATACGTCCTGGTGGAGGCGTTCCGCGACGACGCGGCCGGGGCGGCGCACGTGCAGTCGGACCACTTCAAGCAGGCCCAGCAGACGCTGCCGCCCCACCTCGCCGAGACGCCGCGCATCGTCAACACCACCGTCCCGCAGGAGGGCTGGTCCGAGCTCGGCGAGATGGCCGTGACGGAGCGGGGCTAGCCGCGCATCGCCTCCAGGCCCCTGACCACGGTGGTGGTCAGGGTGCCGATCTCGGAGATGCCGATCGTCACCGCGTCGCCGTCCCGCAGCGTGAACGGCAGGTCGGGCACCAGGCAGGTGCCGGTGGCCAGCACCGCGCCGTCGGGGAAGACGTCGGCGCGGAAGAGGTAGCCCGCCAGGTCGTCCAGACGCCGGTTCAGCTGCGAGGTGGACGCCTTGCCGTCCCAGACCGTCTCGCCGTCCCTGGCGATGCTGAGCGTGATGTCCAGCGCGTACGGGTCGGGCACCTCCCACGCGGGCCTGATCGCCGGGCCCGCCGCGCACGCGCCCAGGTAGATCTTGGCCTGCGGCAGGTAGAGCGGGTTGACGCCCTCGATCGTGCGCGAGCTGACGTCGTCGACCACCGTGTAGCCGACGATCTCGCCGGCGGCGTTCAGCACGAGGCCCAGCTCCGGCTCGGGCACGTCGATCTCCGAGTCGGAGCGCACCGCGATGCGCCCGCCGTGGCCCGAGACCTTCCAGGCCACCGACTTGAAGAACAGCTCGGGCCGCTCGGCGTCGTAGACCAGCTCGTACACGTCGGAGGCGCGCTCGCTCTCCAGCACCCGCGCCTCGCGCGAGCGCCGGTACGTCACCCCGGCCGCCCAGACCTCCGTCAGCCCGTCCACGGGCGCGAGCTTGCGCACGGACCCGGAGGGGTGCTCGGGACCGTCCGCCCCGTCCACCCGCTCCCGCAGCCCCTCGACCGGCAGCCGCAGCAGCTCGGCCACGGTGGTGACGCCGGTCAGCTCCACCACCCGCTCGCCGTCGTCCACGCCGACCGCGGGCGCGTCGGTCAGGGGGCTGACGAACCGTACGATGTGCATGCCTGCTCCTCATTCTCATCAGACGAGTCTGGTGAGAGTCTCCCCTATCGGGTCAGGCGAGCAGTTTGTCGGGGGTGATGGGCAGGGTCCTGACGCGCCTGCCGGTGGCGTTGTGGACGGCGTTGGCGAAGGCGGCGGCGGCCCCGACCGTGCCGAGCTCGCCGATGCCGCGCGCCCCCGTCGGGCTGAGCCGGGTGTCGGGGTGGTCGAGGAAGTGCACGTCGAACTCGACCGTGTCCGCGTTGACGGGCAGCAGGTAGTCGGCGAGGTTGGCGTTCGAGATCCGGCCGGTGGCGCCCTCGACCCGGCCCTCCTCGCACATCGCCGCGGCCAGCCCGAACAGCACGCCGCCGGTGATCTGGCCGCGCGCGGTCTTCGCGTTGAGGATGGCGCCGGCGTCCACCACGGTCGTGAACCGCGACAGGAGCGGCTCGCCGGTCCACCGGTTGACCCTGACCTCGCAGAAGTGCGCGGCGTACGAGGCGTAGGCGTGCGTCGTGTCCAGATCCGCGCTGGTCCCCTGCGCGCCGACCTCCGCCGTCCCGGTCAGGGTGAGCAGCTCGCCGAACGTGACCGCCTTCCCGCCTCCGGTCAGCCTGCCCTCCGCGTACCGGACGTCGTCCGCGCCGCGCAGCGGCGAGCCCTCAGCCGTGGCGGCGTGCTCGGCCAGCTTCGCGATCGCCTCCCGCGCGGCCGTCAGGATCGCGGGCGTCACGGTCGCGGTGGCGGCCGAGCCGACCGCGCCGTAGATGTCGCTGGAACCGGCGAAGGGCAGCGCGGAGTCGCCGAGCGCGGGCCTGATCCGGTCGGCGGGCAGCCCCAGGGCGCGGGCCCCGGTCATGGCCATGACCGTCCACATGCCGGTGCCCGCGTCGGAGGTGGCGTTGCCCACGGTGGCGGTGCCGTTCGGGCGGAAGGCCACCCGCACCGTCGTGGGCGCCCGCCCTGCGTCCAGGACGGCGGTCGCCATCCCCATGCCGACCTGCCACTCACCGTCGGTGACCGCGCCCGGGCGCTCGCCGCGGCGGCTCCAGCCGAAGCGCTCGGCGCCCACGCGGTAGCACTCGTCGAGGTGCTTGCTGGAGTACGGCAGCTTCCCCTTCAGCGTCGACTCCAGGTAGTTGCGCATGCGCAGCTCGATGGGGTCCATGCCGAGCTCCTCGGCCAGCTCGTCCATCACGCACTCCAGCGCGAAGGAGCCGGACTCGTCTCCCGGTGCGCGCATGATCGTGGCGGTGGGCAGGTCGAGGCCCGGGGTGATCTTCATGCTGATGTGGACGTTCGGCGCGGCGTAGTACTTGGGGGTGGTGCGGTAGCCGGGGTCCTCCCCCAGGCTCTGGCTGATCGTGGCGTGCTCGATCGCGTTCAGCCGACCGTCCCTGCGCGCGCCGAGCGCGAACGTCTGCGAGGACGCCGCCCGGTGCCCGGTCACGGTGAAGAGCTGCTCGCGGCCGGTCACCACCTTGACGGGGCGGCCGAGCTCCCTGGCGGCCGCGGCGGCCAGCATGGCGGGCGCCCACGTGAACGCCTTGCCGCCGAAGCCGCCGCCCACGTACGGGCTGATCACGTGCACGTCGGCCTGCTCCACGCCGAGCACCCCGGACAGCTCCATCGCGTGCGCGGCGGGCCCCTGCGTGCCGCTGTAGATCGTCAGCCTGCCGTCCTGCCAGACCGCCACGGCCGCGTGCGGCTCCATCATGGAGTGGTGCCTGGGCGGGATCTCGTAGGTGCGCTCGATCGTGACCTCGCTGGCGGCCAGCGCGGCCTTGATGTCCACGTTCTCCGGCTCCTTGATCGGCACCCCCAGCGGCAGCCCGGGGACGCTGGGCGGGCTCACGGCGTGCTCCTTGGCGTCCTCGAAGGAGGAGTTCGGGGGCTGCGCCTCGTACGTCACCCTGATCAGCGCCGCGGCGTCGCGGGCCTGCTCGACGGTCTCGGCGAGGACCAGCGCGACGATCTGGCCGTGGTAGTGGACCTCGCGGTCGGCCAGCGGGGGCCGGGTCTCCGCGAAGACGGCGGCGAGCCCGGTCAGCGCACCCTGGAACGCCGGCCGGTGGTCGGGCGTGTAGATCTCGACCACGCCTCCGGCGGCGCGGGCGGCGTCCAGGTCCATCGAGACGACGCGACCCCTGGCGATCGTGCTGGTCACCAGGTGCCCGTGGACCATGCCGGGCAGCTTGTGATCGGCGGAGTATCTGGCCGCGCCGGTGACCTTGGCGCGGGCGTCGATCCGGTCCATCGAAGGTCGTGCCATGTCAGCCTGCCAGGTGGACGAGTGCGCGGACGATGGTGCGGCGCAGCAGCGCCGGTTTGAAGGCGTTGCGGGCGAGCGGCCTGGCCCCGTCGGCGGCGTGCGCCACCGCGGCCTCGAACGTCTCCGTCCGCATCGGGCGGCCCCTCAGCGCCTCCTCGACGGCGGGCAGCCGCCACGGCCTGGTGCCCACGCCGCCCGCCGCGACGCGGGCCTCGCGGATCACGCCGCCCTTCACGTGCACGGCGACGGCGGCGGAGCACAGCGCGAACTCGTAGGATCGGCGGTCGCGCACCTTCACGTACGTGGACCTGCGCGCCCACGGCAGCGCGGGCACGGTCACGCCCGTGATCAGCTCCCCGGGCCGTAACTCGTTCTCCAGGTGCGGGGTGCCGCCGGGCAGCCGGTAGAAGTCGGCCAGCCGTAGCGTGCGCTCGCCGCCCGCGCCGCGCAGCGACAGCCGGGCGTCGAGCGCGGTGAGCGCGACGGCCAGGTCGCTGGGGTGGGTGGCGACGCAGGCGTCGCTGGTGCCGAGGATGGCGTGCGAGCGGTTGTGCCCGTCGACGGCCGGGCAGCCCGAGCCGGGCTCGCGCCTGTTGCAGGGGGTGGCCGGGTCGCGGAAGTAGCCGCAGCGGGTGCGCTGCAGCAGGTTGCCGCCGATGGTGGCCATGTTCCTGATCTGCGGGGAGGCACTCTGGCGCAGCGCCTCGGCCACCACCGGGTACGGCTCCGCGACCAGGTGGTGCCCGGCCACGTCCGCCATGCGCTCCATGGCCCCGATGAACAGGCCCCGGGGACCGCGCCGGATGCCGCGCAGCGGCACGGCGGTGATGTCGACGACGTGCGCGGGGCTGACCACCTCCAGCTTCATCAGGTCGACCAGCGTCGTCCCGCCCGCCAGGTAGGCGGATCCGTCTCCGGCCCGCTCCAGCGCCTCGCCCACGCTGCGCGCGGCGGCGTACGTGTACGGCCGCATCACGCCTCCTCCTTCGCCATCCGCACCGCCTGCACGATCTGCTGATACGCACCGCAACGACAGATATTTCCGGACATGTACTCGCGGATCTCCGCCTCCGACCCCGCGTGCCCCTCCTCGATCAGCGCGACGGCGGACATGACCTGCCCCGGCGTGCAGAACCCGCACTGGAGCCCGTCGCACGCCACGAACGCCCGCTGCACCGGATGCAGCCGGTCCCCCTCGGCCAGCCCCTCGACGGTGGTCACGGCCTTGCCGCCGAGGCCGGCCGCGAGCGTGAGGCACGACAGCACCCGCCGTCCGTCCACGTGCACGGTGCACGCGCCGCACTGGCCGCGGTCGCAGCCCTTCTTGGTGCCGGTCAGGTCGAGCCGCTCGCGCAGCGCGTCCAGCAGCGTGACCCGCGGGTCGAGGGCGAGCGTGCGCGCCTTGCCGTTCACCTCCAGAGCGACCTCCACGACCTCTGCGGGCGCGGCGGTGGCGGCGGCCGCCGCCGGGCGCGGGTTCTCCGCGGTCGCCGCCAGCGCCGCCGCGGCGGCGGAGGTCAGCAGGAAGCCGCGGCGCGACACTCCGTCGTCCTGTGACTGCTCTTCCATGTGTCAGCCTCCTTGGCTCATGCCTCGGGGCGGCAGCCCGGCCACCGGTCCCCGGCACGTCTCTTGCCGAACTCGGTTCCTGTAGGTACTGAGTACCATACTGTATCGAGTTCCATCGGGATAGACTGGCGGCATGCCGGCCGAGTCACTCCAGGAACGCAAGCGGCAGAAGGCCAGAAACGCGATCATCGCGGCCGCCTACGAGCTGTTCGGCGAGCGCGGGTTCGACGACGTGACCGTGACGGAGATCGCGGAGCGGGCCGAGGTCGGGCGCACGACGTTCTTCCGCTATTTCGGCGACAAGCAGGAGGTCGTGTTCGCCGACGACGAGCGGACCATCGCGGCGCTGGTCGGCACGTTGCGGCGGGAGGCCGAGCGGCGGGCGCCCATCGGCGACTCGCTGGCCGACGCGCTCGGCGCCATCAGGGCGGCCACCCGCGAGGGCCTCACCGGCTGGACGGCCGCGCCCGAGCGGTCGGCCGTGCACGCCCGGCTGCTGCGCCGCCATCCCGAGCTGATGGCGCGGCTGCTGCTGAAACAGCAGCAGGAGGCAGCCATGATCGTCGACGTGCTGACCGAGCACGGCGCGACCCCGGAGGCGGCGACGCTGGCCACGCAGGTGTCGCTGGCCTGCCTCTACACCGCGATGCGGGTGGCCGACGACCCGGCCAGGCTGCCGGAGGTGGTCGAGGAGTCCTTCGCCCGGCTCGCCGGCCTGGGCGGCGAGGCTTCCGGATCGCCCTCCTCGGGCGAGTGATCATCGGGCGCGTGCCACGGCGGCATCGCGACGCGCGGGCTGCCGGAGCGGGCTAGAACGTCAGCATGAACTCGTAGACGTTCAGCACCCAGACCAGCAGCCACAGGGCCACGGCGGGCAGCCGGATCAGCCCCCGCCCGGTTCCGTCATTCGGCACGCTCTATCACGACGCCTTCCCTCGACGGCGATGACACCTTCAGTCTGCGTCACGACGAGCGAGGACGCCGGGACTCACCCGGTGCCTACCCGTTCACCGGCTTGCCCAGGGCGCTGCCCGCCAGCCAGTCCTCCCACGACTTGGCCCACGGCGTCGGCCCGTTGCCGAACTGCAGCTTCCGCGACGTCCCCGTCACCTCGATGATGTCCCCCCGCTGGGTGAACTCGTAGAACCAGCGGGCGTTGGCCGGGCTGGCGTTCACGCAGCCGTGGCTGACGTTGCGGCTGCCCTGCGCGCCGGTCGACCAGGGCGCGGCGTGGAAGAACGTGCCGCTGTAGGTCATGCGGACGTTCCACTTGGTACGGATGCGGTACTCGCCCGGCTTGCCGATGGTGGCGGAGTCCATGATGGTCTCCTCGGACTTCTCCTGGGCGATCATGATGCCGGAGTAGCTGTCGTCGCCCGGCTTGCCCAGGCTGACGGGGATGGTCTTGACGACCTTGCCGTTCTCCCGCACGACGGCCTGGTGGGTGGCGTTGCTGACCTTGGTGATGTGCTCGGGGCCCACGGTGAACGTCAGGCTGCGGTCCTTGGTGCCCCACAGGTCGCGCCCGGCCCGCAGCCCGGCCAGGTGCGCGACCACCGTGACCTTCTCGCCGACCGGCCAGTACTCGCGCGGCCTGAACTGGACCTGCCGGTCGCTCACCCAGCTCCACGCGCCCTCGACCGGCTCGGACATCCGCACGACCAGCGCCCGCTCGATCGCGGCGCGGTGGTCGTGGTCGGTCACCGGCTTCGACAGCAGGAGCTGGACCGGCATCCCGACGCCGACCTTCTCGCCGTCCAGCGGCGCCATGCCGCTCTCCAGCACCCGCTTCGGCTTGAGCGTGGTGAACGCGGACCGCGCGGTGACCTGCTTGCCGTCCGTGCCGGTGGCCTGCGCGCTCACCGTGTACGCGGTCGAGGGCCGCAGCGGCCACCGGGGCCGCCAGGTCCCGTCCGCGCCGGCGCTCCCGCGCACCTTCCGGCCCTTGGCGTCCTCGACGGTCACCCCGGTGACCTTGCCGCCGGTGACCTTGACGCTGATCCCGGTGTCCGGGCGGACCTTCTCCGCGCCGTCGGCAGGCGTGATCGACAGCTTGGCCACCGGGCCCTGCTCCTGGGTCTTCCCGGGCTGCGCGCCCGAGCCGTCCGGGGTGCCCGTGCCACCCGACGTGCATCCGGCGGCGAGGAGCAGCGCCGCCGTGAACGTGCTGACGAGTATGGTCCGGCCGTTCCGCATCGCCGATGCCTCCCGTGCCTGACAAATAGGTAGATTTCAGACTAGACCGTCGATTGGTGATCCCGAGGGCTTCTGCCCCGAACTGCCACGGCCATGCAAAGGAACGGCCGGCCCGCCGCCATCATGGGACGGGTGGACTACTACCTGATCTCAGACGCCCGGATCCTGGTGGAGGAGTTCGTGCTCCACGACGACCACACCGCCGCCGGCATCGACAGCGCCGTGTGGGCCCCGGACGTCCCCTGGTCCAGCGCGCCCGGGCTGAGCCGCGAGGTGCGCTCCGACGCGGCGCTCCGCGCGCGGGTGAGCGCGGTGGACCGGAGCGCCGCGGCGCGGGCGTACGCCCGGCTCGGCGGCGGCGAACTCCCCGCCGAGGAGCACCTGCGCGCGCACTTCCGCCACCGCCAGGCCCTGCCCGCGTCCGCCCCGCTCGACCTCGGCACCACGCCGGACGCGCGCCGCTACCGCATCCTGTTCGCCGGCGACTTCCACGGGGACGGGCTGGCCCAGGCCCGCGCGGCCCTGCGGCTGGAGCCCACCGGCGACCCGCGCGTGCCCGGCCGGGCGTCGGGCGGCGGCTGCACCTGGGAGCTGCGCCGGATCGGCGCGGGCATCGCGTGGTGCGTGGACGTGACCGCCGCCCACGAGGCCGGCCCGGCGCTCGGGAATCTGCTGCAGCACCACCGGCAGGCCGTACGCGAGCGGGGCCCGATCCCGGTCACCGTCGAACGCTTCGCCTGACGTCACAAATCCTCATCGCATTTCGTCATGTGGGTGACATGACGAACCATGCGTAGGCGGGATGGCGATGAAGGGCAGCTCACTGGCCAAGGCACTCGACGACCGGCTCGGCGGAGCCGGGTTCCTCAAGAAGGCGATGCGCAAGGTCTTCCCTGATCACTGGACCTTCCTGCTGGGGGAGATCGCCCTGTACGCCTTCGTGATCGTCCTGATCACCGGGGTCTTCCTCACCTTCTTCTTCAAACCGAGCATGCAGGAGGTCCTCTACGACGGCGCCTACGCCCCGCTCCGCGGCGTGAAGATGAGCGAGGCGTACGCGTCCACCCTGGACATCACCTTCGAGGTGCGCGGCGGCCTGCTGATGCGGCAGATGCACCACTGGGCCACGCTCGTCTTCCTCGGCGCCATCGTCATCCACCTGCTGCGCAACTTCTTCACCGGCGCCTTCCGCAAGCCCCGCGACCTCAACTGGCTGATCGGCGTGGCGCTGTTCGTGCTGGTGATGTTCAACGGGCTGTTCGGCTACTCGCTCCCCGACGACCTGCTGTCCGGCGCCGGGCTGCGGATCCTGCACGGGGTGACGATCTCGGTCCCGCTGGTGGGCACGTACCTCGCGATGTTCCTGTTCGGCGGCGAGTTCCCCGGCGCGGACATCATAGCGAGGCTCTTCAGCCTGCACGTCCTGCTGATCCCCGGCCTGCTGCTCCTGCTCCTGCCGCTGCACGCCGTGGTGCTGACCTGGCGGCAGACGCACACCCAGTTCAGGGCGAAGGGGCTGCACGACGGCGTGGTGCGGGGCGCGCCGTTCTTCCCGGCGTTCCTGGCGAAGACGACGGTGTTCTTCCTGTGGGTGACTGCGGTGGTGGCCGGTCTCGCCACCGTGTTCCAGATCAACCCCGTCTGGCTGTACGGCCCGTACGCGCCCAGCACCATCAGCGCGGGCTCCCAGCCCGACTGGTACATGGGCTTCCTGGAGGGCGCGCTGCGGATCATGCCGCCGTGGGAGCTCACCGTATTCGGGCACACGGTGACGATGAGCGTGCTGATCCCCGCCCTGGCGGCGCCGGGCCTGCTGTTCACCGGGCTGGCCCTCTACCCGTTCCTGGAGCGGTGGATCACCCGCGACCACGCCATCCACCACCTCCTCGACCGGCCGCGCGAGGTCCCGTCGCGGGTGGGGCTCGGGGTCGCGGGGATCGTCTACTACGGCGTGCTCTGGATGGCGGGCGGCAACGACGTGCTCGCCTCGGCCTTCCACATCTCGCTGTACACCACCACCTGGATCTTCCGGGTGCTGGTCCTGGCGGGGCCCGTGCTGGGGTTCGTGATCGCGCGGCGGATCTGCCTCGGCCTGCAGGCCCGCGACCGGCACACGCTCACCCACGGGGTGGAGACCGGCGTGATCGTGCGCGGCCCGGACGGCGCGTTCGCCGAGGTCGAGCGGCCGGTGACGGACGAGGAGTCCGCGGTGCTCGTGCCGCCCGCCCTGCCCGCCCTGCCGGCGCGGGTCAACGGCGACGTCCCTCCCCCGTCCCGCCGCCGCGTGCGCGACGCCGTCCAGCGCTCCTGGTCGCGCTGAGCACCGGACCGGACCGGATCTCCGCCGTCCGCGAACCAGGTGCGGGCGGCGGTTGTCCAATCTCCTGGAACGGTCCCCGCCAGGGACCGTCACGCGTGGGGAGACGCGCCGGGGGCGGTGCGCGCAGGGGGGTTCGATGGGCATCGGTACGACGCGGGCCACGGCCCGGGTGTTCACCGCGGTGATGCTGGCGGCGGCGACGTACGGCACGGCGGCCCCGGCCACGGGCTCGCCCCGGCCGGCCGTCGGCGTACCGGCCGAAACCCCCTTCCCTCCTTCCCCGGCCGGCGCCCACTCCCTGGAGTGGGACGTAACGCTGTTCGGGCCGGCGGCGGCCGTCTCCACGACCGCCACGGCGCTCGCCGTCCTGCCCGGCGCGCCGTCGGGGGCGTTCCTCGAGCCGGTGTCCCTACCCGGTGCCGCCGCCTCGGCCTCCCCGCCACGGCCGTCCGTCGACTGCCGCCACGCCAAGTGCGTGGCGCTGACGTTCGACGACGGTCCCGGCCCCTACACCGGCACGCTGCTGCGCCATCTCGCGAAATACCACGCCCGCGCCACGTTCTTCGTCGTGGGGCTCAACGTCGTCACGTACCCCGGCGTCCTGCGCCACACGGTCGAGGCCGGGCACGAGATCGGCAACCACACCTGGTCGCACCCCGACCTGACCAGGCGGTCCGCCGCCGGGATCCGCTCGCAGCTGGGGCGCACCGACGTGGCGGTCAAGGCGGCCACCGGGGTCGTGCCACGGCTGGTCCGCCCGCCGTACGGGGCGTTCGACAGGGTCGTACGCGCGCAGACCTCCCGTCCCTTCGTGCTGTGGAGCGTGGACACCCTCGACTGGCGGTTCCGCGACAGCGCCGTGGTGGCCCGCCGGGCGCTCCGGTCAGTGCGCCCCGGCAGCGTCGTCCTGTTCCACGACATCCACCCCACGACGGTGCGGGCGATCCCGCGCGTGCTGCGGACCCTGTCCAGGCGCGGCTACCGGTTCGTCACGATCAGCCAGCTGTACGGCGGCCACCCGCCGCGCGTCGTCCACGGCGCCGCCCCGCGGAAGCGGCCGTGATCTGAACCCTTCTCGCGTACGGCGCGTATCTCCGGGTGTGAGCGGTGATCGCCTTTGGGCGCCGAGGAGAAAGGGGACGCGACACCGGCAACAGGGACACCGCGCGGGCCGGCCGGGCTGCCGGCCCGCACGGGCCGGGAACGCGGTTCCAGCAGCGCACGGACCGGCCAGGTAGCGCCGGTCACGCACTGATCGGTGAGGTAGTGCCGGCACCACCTCCGGAACGGGTCGCAGCACGATGGAGATCCGGCCCCCGGGACGCGAGCGTGGAAGCCATGCATCACTAAGCACCTGCAGCGTGGATGCCTCGTCCTTCAGGGCGGGGAGGAAACGTGGAACGGCTGGGCATGCTGGCCTCCTGGTTCTGTCGGTGGCGGTCGGTAGGTTGATCGGCATGTCCCGCTACCGGCTTCAGCCCACGCCTGCCCAAGAGGCGGCGCTGCTGGAGCATTGCGGGCATGCCCGGTTCGTGTGGAATCTCTCGGTTGAGCAGCACGAGCATTGGAAGCCGGGCCGCAAGAGCGCGCCGGGGTTCGCCGAGCAGTGCCGCCAGCTCACCGAGGCGCGCGCCGAGAACGAGTGGCTGCGCGCCGGGTCGATCATCGTTCAGCAGCAGGCGTTGAAGGACTTCGCGCAGGCCATGTCGAACTTCTTCGCCGGGACCCACCGCAGGCCGTCTTGGCGTAAGCGCGGGCAGGGTGAGGGGTTCCGGATCGTCGCCGTCAAGCCCGGCGATGTGCGCCGCCTGTCCCGCAACGTCGGCGAGATCAAGATCCCCAAGGTGGGATTGGTCCGGTTCCGCTGGTCCCGTGCCGTCCCGCAGGGCGTCAAGTCCTTCCGCATCACCCGCGACCGTGCCGGCCGCTGGCATGTGGCGTTCGCCGCCGTCCCTGAGCCGATCCCGGCATCGGGCACGGGCGAGACTGTCGGTGTGGACCGGGGCGTCGCCGTGAGCGCCGCCCTGTCCACCGGCCAGATGCTGAACGTGCCCGGCCTGCGCGACAGCGAGAAGGCGCGGCTTTTGCGGCTGCTGCGGAAGCTGGCCAGAGCCGAGCGGGGGTCGAACCGGCGCGGCAAGGTCAAGGCCGCCATCGCCCGGCTGAAGGCGCGCGAGACGGACCGGCGCAAGGACTGGGTGGAGAAGATCAGCACCGGCCTGGCCCGGCGTTTCGACGTGATCGCCGTCGAAGACCTGAAGATCTCCGGCATGACCCGGTCGGCGCGCGGCACTATCGCCGAGCCCGGCCGCAACGTCCGCCAGAAAGCGGGCCTGAACCGGGGCATCCTCACCGCCGGTTGGGGCCGGCTCGTGGAGCGGCTGGAGCACAAAGCGCCGGGCCGCATCGTCAAGATCAACCCCGCGTACACGAGTCAGCGTTGCTCGGCGTGCGGAGTCGTGGACCGGAAGGCGCGCGAGAGCCAAGCCGACTTCCGCTGCCGATCCTGCGGATACGCCTGCAATGCCGACGTGAACGCGGCCAGGAACATCGCACACGCGGCAGGGCATGCCGTGTCTGCGCGGGGAGGCACGCCGCTGCGCGGGCCGGTGAACCGCGAACCTCAACGCGACCTCCTCCTCGTGAGGTAGTTGCCGTTGGAATCCCCCTCGTTCACGAGGGGAGGATGTCAACTCGCAGTCATCAGCGCGGCCGAAGGACATGCGGTGCGCGTTCGTCGAGGTGCCGCTCGACTGGGCGGAGCCGGACGGCCGGAAGATCACCATCCGGGTCGCCAGGCTGCCCGCCACCGGGCGCGCCACCGGCACGGTGTTCAGCATCCCGGGCGGGCCGGGCGGGTCGGGCATCGA
This sequence comes from Nonomuraea phyllanthi, assembly GCF_006334985.2. Lineage (GTDB taxonomy): Bacteria > Actinomycetota > Actinomycetes > Streptosporangiales > Streptosporangiaceae > Nonomuraea > Nonomuraea phyllanthi. Next base: position 397,118 of record NZ_VDLX02000003.1, on the reverse strand, counting down.
CGACCTCACGCACTACCGCGCGAGCTTCACGGCGCTGCGGGACCGGTTCGACGTGGTCAGCCTCGAACCGCGCAACGCCACCTCGTACGGGATCCTGCCGCAGGAGTGCTTCGCCACCGGGCCGTGGCTCACCAGGCCCGGCGACCGGCGCGAATACGCCCGGCTGGGGCGGGCCATCAGGAAGAGGGCCGAGGAGTGCCGGCGGCGCGACCCCACGTTCTTCGACCACCTCGACTCGGCGTCCGTCGCCCGTGACATCGACGCCGTCCGCGCCGCCCTCGGGGAGCGGCGGCGCGCACCCTCCGCCGCCGCCCCGAAGGCCGCCCCCCGGGCAGCGCCGCACGCTCGAGCCGCGCCACACTCCGGGCAACCGCAGCACACGCCCGGGGAACGTCGGCCGGTGCCCGCGCACCCGAGCAGGTCCGCGCATCTCGGCCGGGGCCGGGCGGCGCCGCACGGGCGTCATGGGCGGAACAGCCGGCGGGGTCGCACCGCCGATTCCGGGCGACCCCGCGCGACCGTCCTCAGCCCGTCACGTCAGCAGGGCCGCCACCGCCAGGGCCGGATCGGGGTGGGCGGTCAGGAGGGCGGCCGCCTCCCGGTGGAGGGAGCCGCCAGGCGACGGCGCCTGCCACGAGCCCTCGCACCCGAGCAGCCCCGCCACCGCGTCGCACGAGGCAGGATGCCCCAGGAGCAGCTCGGCCACCGGCCCCGACGCGGCCACCGCGGCGGGCGCGGAGGCGGCGGGCGCGGGGCGGGCCGACCAGGGCGGCACCCAGGCGTCCACGGCGTCCAGCGTGCCGGGGAACGTCCGCCCGGCCTCGCGCACGAGCACCGGCACCAGCTCTCCGGCCTGGTCCCGCAGCACCGTGATCAGCTTCGGCAGCCACGGCAGCAGCACCCGGTCCGGCAGTCGCCCGAACGCCTTGGAGATCACCTCCACGACGAACCCGGTCAAGGCCGGCACGGGCTCCATCGCCTGGACGAACCCGATGATGTAGAGCGGGAACGACGGCACGACCAGCGGGTTGGCCAGCAGCTCGTCGCACCGCTCCCGCAGCTCCGCCCGCGACAGCAGCCCCAGGTGGGACCGCGCGGCCCACAGCAGGGCCACCTTGGACGGCGCCTCGGGATGCGACTGCTGCACGGCCAGCTCCAGCTGCGCCCGGTCGCAGCCCAGCGAGATCGCCAGGCTCTCCATCGAGAACAGGAACCCCAGCATGGCCGCGACCTGCCGCACCCCGGCGTCGTCCGCCACGAAGGCGGTCGGCAGGAGGGTGCAGTACTGCGCGTATCCGGAGGTGGCGAACTCCTCGCACCAGGCCGGCAGCTCCGGCTCGTGGGCGCGGTAGTAGGCCATCAGCCGCCGGATCCTGCGCAGCACCTCGGGCGCGTCGTCCACGGAGCGCTCCGAGGCGAGCAACTCGACGGCCCGCTGCCCCAGCTCGTCGGCGAAGCGCCAGCTGCCGAGGAAGAGCACCGCGTCCTCGACCGCCGCGAGCGCGACGGCCGCGGTGGCCTTCGGATCCCAGGCGGCACGGCGCAGCCGCTGCTCCAGCACCTGCTCGATGGTGACGCCCTCGTAGCCCAGCTCGATGATCGAGCGCTGGTGCTTGCCGAACGCCACGTCCCAGCTCTCCTGGATCGAGCGCTCCCCCAGCCGGCGCTCGCCCATGATGGGCCGTACGGCGTCCGACGGCAGCAGGTAGCGCAGCATCCACAGCAGGTCGGAGCAGGGCGCCAGGTGCGGGTCGGCGTTGAGGTCGAGCAGCGCCCGCTGGATCGTCCGCTTCTCCAGGTCGAGGCCGAGCGGCTCGAGCCGGTCGTAGACGTCGCGGGCCAGCGGCGGCAGCGCGTCGTAGCCGACCTCGCCCACGCGGTCGCCGCCGAGCAGGATCTCGCACAACCGCCGCACGTCGCGCCGGCCCGGCACGGAGTCCTTCTCGATGCACGTGACGGCCGCGTCCTGGAAGTCGTACGGGGTGGGCCTGGCCCGGTTGCGCATGCCGGCGAGCAGGATCGAGGTCTCGAACACGGCGATGGCGTCGGCGGTGCTGGCCAGGTAGCCGTTGCGGCGGGCCAGCCGGACGATGTCGACGCTCCAGCCGAGCAGCTCGGCCTCGTCCATCTCGTCGAGCGCGGGCGGCTTCGACAGGAACCCGCTCAGCCGGTCGGTCACCTCACCTCGGGGCGCGTCCCTTCGCAGATCCGGCCCCACCAGCTCATCGTCCGGGGGAACCGAGCCCGCCGGCTCGCCACCCTTCCGGCCGGCCGCGCCGCCTTTCTTGCCCGGCGCTCCGCCCTTGCGTCCGGCCGGTGCGCCCTTCTGGCCGGTCAGGCGGAACGGGGTGAGCCGGCCGCGGGTCAGCGACTTGGCCCAGGACGCCGCCGCGATCGACACCGAGCCCGAGGCCAGCCCGAACTGCGCCTCGATGGCCGAGTGGCTGGACGGGATGAGCCCGTACAGCCATTTCGTCCCCGTACGGGGGCTGATCTCGTAGGTGGCCGTGGACGCCAGCCCGAACTGCTCGACGCGGCTGGCCGCGTGGAAGGCGCCGCACACGTACAGGCAGTCGGCGGGGTCGGCGCCCGAGGCGGACAGGTGCTCGCGCATCCTGGTCCACATGTAGCGCTCGCGGTCCTCGTCCACGGCCAGCCGGTCCGCGTCGCGGTCGAGGTGCCGGAACAGGCTGCCGATCAGCACCATGACCTGGCGGTACGTGTCGTAGTCCGCCCCGGCGAGCGGCTGCTCGACGTACTGGTCCCACCACTCGGACCAGTGGCGCACCTTGCCGTGGTGCAGCAGGTGCTCCTCCAGCTCGGCGAAGCGCGGGCGCAGGTCGCCGATCTCCACGCCGACGGCGTCGCCGTGCAGGCCGGGCTCCTCCGCGTGCTCCTTCTTCGCGGGCTCCTCCTTGGGCGCCCACTGGAAGACGTGGTCCGTCGACCTGTCGACCAGCACCAGCTCGACGCCCGGGGTCTCCAGCGCGTACGAGATGGCCTGGTACTCGGCGGACGCCTCGGTGATGGGCGCCACGACGCTGAGCGGCGCCCACGAGGCGGGGAACCCGTCGATCTCGGTCGCGAACGCCTGCACCGCCACCGGCAGCCGGCAGTTGCGCAGCTCGGTCAGGAGCGGCTGGAGGTCCTCGCAGAGCTCCAGATAGATGACCTTGGGCTGCTTCTCCCGCAGCCTGCGCACCATCGCCAGCGCCGAGGCGGGTGAGTGGTGGCAGACCGGGAAGATCTCCAGCTCCTCGCGCAGCGCCCGATCCACGTCGTCGACCAGCCCGGTCAGGACGCCGGACACGACGTCGCCGCCGAACTCCCGCGCCGCCTGCGTGAGCTGGTCGCGAAGCGGGTCGAACGCCCCCATGACCGTGGCCGTGTCCGTGCCCGTACCCGGGGCCGTGGGTGTGCCCGTCCCCTTGGGCTTGCTCTTGGGGGTGCTCATGACAGGGTGGCGATGGCCGAGCGGCCGCCCTCGAGGAACTCCGGCCACTCCCCGCCGTCCTTCTTGCTGCGGGGCTCGACGACGCCGTGCCAGTACTTGTTCAGGATGGCCAGGTCCTCGGGGCTGCGCCTGGCCAGCGAGCCGACCAGCGACGAGGCGAGGGTCTGCGCGCGCAGCGTGCGGTCGCCGAAGAAGTTGCTGTGGAGGATGGCGTCCTCCAGCACGCCGATCTGCTCGGCCGTGGACAGCGCCGACTCCAGCTTCTCGTCGTCGCTGGTGGCCGACGCGGCGGCCGAGCGCAGGTCAGCGAAGCTCTGCAGCAGGATGTCGAGCAGCGTCGGCGGCACGTCGAGCTCGATCTGGTGCCTGCGCAGCAGCTCCTCCGTGCGGAAGCGGACGATCTCCGCCTCGCTCTTCTTGTTCGTCACGACGGGGATGCGGACGAAGTTGAAGCGCCGCTTGAGGGCCGACGACAGGTCGTTGACGCCCCGGTCGCGGCTGTTGGCGGTGGCGATGATGGAGAAGCCGGGCTGCGCGAAGACGATGTTGTCGTCGTCGAGCTCGGGGATGGAGACGTACTTCTCGGACAGGATCGAGATGAGCGCGTCCTGCACGTCGCTGGTGGAGCGGGTCAGCTCCTCGAAGCGGCCGATCACGCCCGTCTCCATGGCCGTCATGATCGGCGAGGGGATCATCGACTCGCGGGACTGCCCCTTCGCGATGACCATGGAGACGTTCCAGGAGTATTTGATGTGGTCCTCGGTCGTGCCGGCGGTGCCCTGCACCACGAGCGTGGAGTTGCGGCAGATGGCCGCGGACAGCAGCTCGGCCAGCCAGCTCTTGCCGGTGCCCGGGTCGCCGATCAGCAGCAGGCCCCGGTCGGAGGCCAGGGTCACGATGCTGCGCTCGACGAAGCTGCGGTCGCCGAACCACTTCTGCGGGATCTCCCTGTCCAGCCCGTCGGAGCGCTCGGAGCCGAGGACGAACAGCCGGATCATGCGGGGGCTGAGCCGCCACGAGAACGGCTTGGGGCTGTCGTCGATCGACTCGAGGTAGTCGAGCTCTTCGGCGTACTTCACCTCTGCGGGGGCGCGCAGCATGTCGTCACTCATATGAGGGGTCTCCTAAGCGAGGAAGTTCTTGAGCTCGAAGACGAGCTTGCGGATGTGGCCCGAGATCACCGGGGTGCCCAGGGCCTTGAATTTCTTGCGGAACCACGGCTCGACGTTCTCCTGGCCCGAGCTGTTGACCGAGCCGACGGGGATGAACTTCACCCCGGAGCGGTGGACCGACTCGATGCCGTCGTAGAGCGGCTGCGAGCGGTCGAACTCGTAGAAGTCGGAGATCCACACCATCACGGTGTTGCGCGGATCGGTGATCTTCGGGCGGGCCATGGCCATCGCGACCGGCCCGTCGTTGCCGCCGCCGAGGTTGGTACGCAGCAGCACCTCGAACGGGTCGTGCACCCACGGGGTCAGGTCGAGTGCCCTGGTGTCGTACGCGATGAGGTGCACGTCCACCTTGGGCAGCCCGGCGAAGATCGACGCCAGGATGGTGCAGTTGACCATCGAGTCGACCATCGACCCCGACTGGTCGACGACCACGATCAGCCGGGCCGGGGTGGTGCGGCGGGCGGTCTGCTTGTAGTAGAGCCGGTCGACGTAGAGCCGCTCGTCGTCCGGGCTCCAGTTGGTGAGGTTCTTCCAGATCGTGCGCTCGACGTCGAGGTTGCGGAAGACCCGCTTGGGCGGCACCGACCGGTCGATGACGCCGGCGCTCGTCTGCTCCACCTGCGTACGCAGGACCTCGGCGACCTCGTCGACGTAGCGGCGGATCAGCGCCTTGGCGTTGGCCAGCGCGACGCCCGACAGGTTGGACTTGTCGCGCAGCAGCTGCTCGATGAGCGACATGCTGGGCGTGAGCTGCCTGGCCAGCGCCGGGTCGGCGAGCACCTCGCGCAGGTGCATGCGCCTGACCAGGTCGCCCTCCAGCCCGGCGAGCAGTTGGGCCAGCTCGGCGTTGCCCTCGCCGCCGTTGCCCCGGCCGTGCCGCAGCCCGCCCGGCTCGCAGCCCATGCCGCGCTCGAACCAGCCGGCGTCCTGCTTCCACGCAGCGAGCTGGCCGGCGCTGACGTTGCCCTGGCCGGTGGCGAACACGTTGAGCAGCAGCTTGGAGACCAGGGCCGCGCGGCGGACCTCGCCTCCCTCCTCGTGGTCCCGCTCCTCCATCAGGCCCTCGAACTCGGCGGCCAGGCCGGGGAAGCGCTGCACGAGGTTGTCGACGGAGATGCCGGGGTCGAGCAGGGCGGGCGGGAGGCCGAGGTCGTCGACGATGGCCACGCTCGCCCGCTCCAGTGCGGGCTGCTCGTCGGGGGCGAACAGGCGGGACAGCAGGCGCCAGTAGAGCACCTGCCGCCGCGCCGCCCCGGCGCCGCCGTACTCCGGGGCACCGCCCCCGCCTACCTCCGGCCCGGTGCCTCGGCCTGCCTCCGGCCCGGTGCCTTGGCCGGGCTCCGGGATGCCGCCCGTGCCCGCCGTGGTCTGTGAGTCGTTCATTTCCGCAGCAACCGCCCCGCCCGCTCGCGTAGCACGGCGACCACGTCGCCGGCCTTGGCATCGGCCTTGACCACCTTGGGGTCGGTGGGGCCGGTGGCCCAGTCGCCGTTGTGGGCGGCGACGGGCTTCTTCTTCACCGTGGCCTGTACGGCGAGGGGCTGCACCAGCCATCGCCCGCCGTCCCAGCGCATCAGGCCGATGCACGCGGTGGAGGCCGACACGAGCTGCGGCGTCAGGGGACCGCAGGACGGCAGCCGGTCGAGGGCCAGCGGCAGGGAGTGGCCGCCCAGGCCGAGCGTCTCGCCGTCGATCGTGTAGCCCTCCAGGAGGACGGGCTCCGCGATGCGCACGGGATGGCGGTCGAGGGGCGGGACGGGCGGCGCCTCGGCCTCCGCCAGCTGGACCCGCGCGGTCGCGAACGGGTCGGCCTCCTCGCCCGCGCTCGCCCGGTCGTCGTGCCACACCAGGTCGCCGCCCGGCAGCAGCGGCATGTCGCTGATGTCGAGGCTCAGGTGCCCGGCCAGCGCGCCCATGAGCACGGGGTAGGCGCCCATCAGCCGCCACACCGACGGGCCCGAGATCGTGTCGACCTTCGCGGCCGCCACGCTCGTGCGCACCAGCCTGGAGGGGGCGCCGCCGGCCGGTTCGAGGATGCCGTGGACCTGCACGCGCACGACGGTGGCGTGCTCGTGGACGTCCGCCCCGAGGATCAGCAGCCGGCCCGAGACCGGCTCGGCGGCGCCGTGCCAGGTGCCCTTCTGGGACAGCAGCAGGGCGCGCGTCCACAGGTCGCCCCACCGGCGGGCGGGCAGCAGGTCCATCGTGGCCACCGGGCACGAGGCGCGCAGCTCGGCCGCCAGGCCGTCGAGCAGCACGGCCAGGCCGCGCAGCTCGGGCTCGCCGAGCAGCGCCTCGATGGCCTGGTCGGAGGAGGTGACGAGGTCGTGGTCGACGCCGTGCCAGCCGGTGATGGCCAGCTCGCGCAGCCAGCCCCGGCATCCGGCCAGCACGTTGTCGGACCGGCTCGGGCCCTCCGCCGCCTGCCAGGCCGCGCGTGGGCGGCCCACTGCGGTGTCGAGCCGGGCGAGCAGCGCGTCGTGCACCGCGCCCAGCAGCGCCGCCCGGCCGCCGGCCAGCGCCGCGAGGTGCTCGTCGCCGACGGATCCCGCGGCCACCTTCTCGGCGGCCTCCGCCATGCGGTCGCCCAGCGGGCTCGCGGCCAGCGCCCCCGCCAGGGCGGCCAGCGCCCCGGACGCCTCCTCGCCCACCCGGGCGAACCCGTGCGTCAGCGCGCCGTCGAACCCCGCCACCAGGTCGAGCGCCTCGCCGACCCCGGGCGGGCCGTCGCCCAGCAGCTCACCGAGCTGTACGTCGAGCATCACCGCACCGCCTTCCCGTCACTTGGAGCCGTCGTGTCGACGCCCCATCGCCTTTCCCGCCATAACCCGTCCACCCCGCCGCGCGGCCGGGCATCGGGCGCGCGCCCGTCCCATCGCAGGGCCGGGCAGCGGCGGGCCGCCGTGCCCTCCGCCGGGACCTCGCGCATCAACGCACCGCCCCCGTGGCCGGGAACCAGTGCAGCTCGGCCAGCGGCTCCGTACTGTCGGGCACCTCCAGGTAGGCGAGGTGGCGCAGGAACCGGCTGAACACCACGGCCGCGGGCGTGCGCTCGACGTGCCCGTCGATGCAGCTCATCAGGTCGCCGCCCTCGGGCACCTCCACCCCCAGGTAGCGGGCCACCCGGTCGAGGCCGTACTGCACGACCGCCTCGTCGGCGAGCTGCCGGATGTGCTTGCAGGCGTAGCCGTGCAGCGCGCCGCACGGACGGTTGTTGTTGGTGCTGCAGCTCAGCGCGTGGCTGCCGGCGGTGATCGACGAGACGTAGACCCGCTCGATGTCGGACCCGCTCGACACGACCCCCTGCAGCCGCCCGTCGGCCAGCTCGACGAAGGGCACCTTCGCCAGCTTGCGCGGCTGGACAGGCGGCACCACCGGCACCACGCTGCGCTGCTCCCACGCGGTTTTCTCCGCGTCCACGACCTCAGAACCTCCCGCCCCCGCCGGCGCACGGGCGCAGGCGGGAGTGCCCGCGCCTACGCGGCCGGCTGATCGATTGATCCGGGAACTTACCGGAGCCCACTGACAGAACGCGGCCAAATGATCAAAGCCCACACGCCCTCAGGATCGCGCACGAAAATGTTGACAATCGTCCGTACGGCTCGTAGCGCCCTTTCGTGAACGCCCTGCCGCACGACGTCGCCCACCTCGGCCACACCGAGCCGCTCACTCCCGAGCCGGAGCGCAGTTTGTGGTTCTTCACCGAGATGGACAGCGGCCGGATCTCGGCCCAGTGGCTGCACTTCGCGAACAAGTCGTACGACGTCGTGTTCATCGAGACGGGTCCGCACAAGCACGCCATCCAGCAGACGTTCTTCCTGTACGCCTACGAGCCCGGCGGCAACCGCCCCCGCGCGTCACCGTGCCCGCCGGCGCATCCCGGCGATTTCCGCATTGACGGCCGCGCAGGCACGGGCTACCGTCGTCTCATATCTTAAAGGAAACTTTCCTAATAGTTTCCTCGGCTTCCCATCCCCCTGTAACCCCCCAACCGGATGTCGGAGCGTCATGAGACACAGCACCCTGAGCAAGATCCTGGTGGCGTTACTGCTGCCCCTCACCGCCGTGGTCGCCGCGCCGCCACAGGCCACCGCCTCGGTCCAGGCCGCCGTGGCCGAGTGGGCCCCGTGGACGGCGTACGCGACCGGCGCGCACGTCACGTACAACGGCACCGAGTACGAATGCGTCCAGGGCCACACCTCCCAGCCCGGCTGGGAGCCGCCCAACGTCCCGGCCCTGTGGAAGGTGTCGAGCGGCGGCGGCACGGACACCACGGCCCCGTCGGTCCCCGGCAACCTGCGCTCCACCGCCGTCACCAGCACCAGCGTCTCCCTGGCCTGGAACGCCTCCACCGACAACGTCGCCGTCACCGGCTACGAGATCTACCGCGGCGGCACCCTCATCACCACCGTCACCGGCACCACCCACACCGACACCGGACTGAGCGCCGACACCGGCTACACCTACACCGTCCGAGCCCGCGACGCCGCCGGCAACCGCTCCGCCACCAGCGACAGCATCACCGCCACGACCTCCGGCGGCGGAGGCACGGACACCACCGCGCCGACCGTGCCGGGCAACCTGCGCTCGACCGGCTCCACCAGCAGCAGCATCTCGCTGGCCTGGAACGCCTCCACCGACAACGTCGCCGTCACCGGCTACGAGATCTACCGCGGCGGCACCCTCATCACCACCGTCACCGGCACCACCCACACCGACACCGGACTGAGCGCCGACACCGGCTACACCTACACCGTCCGAGCCCGCGACGCCGCCGGCAACCGCTCCGCCACCAGCGACAGCATCACCGCCAGGACCACCGGCGGCGGGGGCGGCGGGGGTGACAAGGTGCTCGGCTACTTCGTGCAGTGGGGCGTCTACCAGCGCGGCTACCACGTCAAGAACATCGACACGAGCGGCTCGGCGGCCAAGCTGACCCACATCAACTACGCCTTCGGCAACGTGCAGAACGGCCAGTGCACGATCGGCGACAGCTACGCCGACTACGACCGCTTCTACCAGGCGGGCGAGAGCGTGGACGGCGTGGCCGACACGTGGGACGCGGGCGCGCTGCGCGGCAACTTCAACCAGCTGCGCAAGCTGAAGAAGAAGTACCCGCACCTGAAGGTGCTGTTCTCCTTCGGCGGCTGGACCTGGTCGGGCGGCTTCCCGCAGGCCGCGCAGAACCCGGCCGCGTTCGCCGACTCCTGCTACAGGCTGGTCGAGGACCCGCGCTGGGCGGACGTGTTCGACGGCATCGACATCGACTGGGAGTACCCGAACGCCTGCGGCCTGACCTGCGACACCAGCGGCCCGGCCGCGTTCAGGAACGTCATGTCGGCGCTGCGCGCCCGCTTCGGCTCCGGCAACCTCGTCACCGCGGCCATCACCGCCGACGGCACCAGCGGCGGCAAGATCGACGCGGCCGACTACGCCGGCGCCGCCCAGTACGTCGACTGGTACAACGTCATGACGTACGACTTCTTCGGCGCCTGGGACGCGCAGGGCCCGACCGCCCCGCACTCGCCGCTCACCTCCTACAGCGGCATCCCGATCGCCGGCTTCCACTCCGACCAGGCCATCCAGAAGCTCAAGAGCAAGGGCGTGCCGGCGAGCAAGCTGCTGCTCGGCATCGGCTTCTACGGCCGCGGCTGGACCGGCGTCACGCAGGCCGCGCCGGGCGGCACGGCCAGCGGGCCGGCGCCGGGCACGTACGAGCAGGGCATCGAGGATTACAAGGTGCTCAAGACCCGCTGCCCGGCCACCGGCACGGTCGCGGGCACGGCGTACGCGTACTGCGGCAACCAGTGGTGGAGCTATGACACGCCGAGCACGATCGGCGGCAAGATGGGCTACTCGAAGGACCAGGGCCTCGGCGGCGCGTTCTTCTGGGAGCTCAGCGGCGACACCTCCAACGGCGAGCTGATCACGGCCATGAAGAACGGCCTCGGCTAGCGAGCGAAGGGCCGGCCCCGCGGCAAGGGGCCGGCCCGTTCGGCTCAGCTCAGCTCAGCGACGTGTTCGGCTCGACTCAGCTCAGCTCGGCGACCTGTTCGGCGGTCAGCGTCACCGCCGAGGCCCCCAGGTTCTCCTCCAGGTGGGCCACCGAGGAGGTGCCGGGGATCGGCATGGTCACCGGCGAGTGCGCCAGCAGCCAGGCCAGGCTGACCTGCGCGGGCGTGGCGCCGAGCGCCTTGGCGACGTGGTCCACGGGGCTGCCGGGCGCCGCCAGCGCGCCCTTGGCGATGGGGCTGTAGGGGATGAACCCGATGCCCTGCTCGGCGCAGTGCGCCAGCACGCCCTCGGAGACCCGGTTGGTGAGGTTGTAGCGGTTCTGGACGGTGACGATCTCGACGACGCGCCGCGCCCGCTCCAGCTCCTCGACGCTCACCTCCGACAGCCCGACACTGCCGATCTTGCCTTCGTCCTGGAGGGCCTTGAGCTCGCCGACCTGGTCCTCCAGCGGCACCTCGGGGTCGATGCGGTGCAGCTGGAGCAGGTCCAGGCGCTCCACTCCGAGCCGGCGCAGGCTCATCTCGACCTCCTGCCGCAGGTACGCGGGCCGGCCCACGACCACCCACTGCGACGGCCCCGTGCGCACGAACCCGGCCTTGGTCGCGATCAGCAGCTGCTCCGGGTACGGGTGCAGCGCCTCCTTGATGATCTCCTCGCTGACGTACGGCCCGTAGGAGTCGGCGGTGTCGATCAGGTCGACGCCCAGCTCGACGGCCCGGCGCAGCACCCGCACGGCCTCGTCGCGGTCGCGGGGCGGCCCCCAGACGCCGGGCCCGGTGAGACTCATGGCGCCGAAGCCGAGCCGGTGGACGGTCTTGTCGCCGATGGTGAACGTGCCGGTGGACCGGATGTCTATGGACATGCGGGGCAACTCCGTCTCAATGTTCAGGACCACTCTTCCACCAGCATCATGACGTGCCCGGCCCGGTCAGGCGCCGCCAGGGGGCTGGTGGCCGAAGCGGACCGGTTTGTGGCCGCGCAGGCGCACCTCGGGGTCGGTCATCGCCTGCGGCCGGCCCGGCCGCTCGACCGCGGGCTCGACGACCGGCTCGGCCTCGCCCGCCGCCACGATCCGGTGCGCCAGGCGCTCGCGCAGCCGCGCCGCCACCTCGGCGTGCGAGCCGAACCCGGCCAGGTTGACCAGCTCGTACGGGTCGTTCTCCAGGTCGTAGAGCGCCTGCTCCCGGTAGACCGGGGCGGCCGCGTCGTCCCAGGGGTGGGCGTCCTCGGCGACGGCGTAGTACTTCCACCGCGACGTGCGGATCCCGCGCCCCACCTCCGACTCGCTCACCTGGAAGAACACCTCCTCCGGCCACTCGGCGCGCGGGTCGCGCACCAGCGGCAGGAACGAGCGTCCCTGCATGGTCTCGGGGACCGGCAGCCCGGCGGCCTCCAGGAGGGTGGGCGGCAGGTCGAGCGTGCTGACCGGCCGGGAGATGGCGCCGCCGCCGTCGAAGCCGGGGCCGCGCAGGGCCAGCGGCACGCGCAGCGAGGCGTCGTGGCAGGAGCGCTTGTACTCGGCGTTGCGGGTCTTGAAGTGGTTGCCGTGGTCGGAGGTGTAGGCCACGATCGTGTCGTCCAGCAGGTCCATGCTGCGCAACGCGTCGAGCAGCCGCCCCAGCCCCTCGTCCAGGCGCTTGACCTGCCCCAGGTAGCCGCCCATGTGCTGGGCCGAGGTGCCGCCGAGCGCGGCCAGGTCCGGGGGCATCCAGCGGCCCTGGTAGCGCTCCTCGTAGCCGTCGGGCGCCGGGTAGTTGTCCACCTCGTTCTGGTGGTGCGGCTCCAGGAGCGACAGGAAGAGGAAGAACGGCTCGTCGTGGTGGTCGGCGACGAACCGCACGGCCGCGTCCATGAGGGCGTCGGACCGGTAGCCGGGCAGCAGCACGGGGTCGTTCGCCTCGTCGAAGACGATCGTGCGGTACGCGTCCGAGGTGTGCTCCAGGGCGTTGGCCGCCAGCCACGACCGGTACCCGCCGCGCTCGCCGGCGGGCACGGGGTCGCCGCCGGCCAGGTGCCACTTGCCGATGTAGCCGGTGGCGTAGCCGGCCTCGCCGAAGTGGTGCGCCAGCGTGCGCTCCTCGGGCGGCAGGACCTTGCCGTTGCGGTGGACGCCGGTCGTGGTCGGGTAGCGGCCCGTCTGCAGGGCGGCACGGGCGGGCGCGCACACCGGCTGCGGCGTGATCGCGACCGTGGCCTGCGTGCCGTGCCTGGCCATCCGGTCGAGGTTGGGGGTGAAGGGACCGACGGTGTCCCACCGCTGCTGGTCGGTGAAGACGACGATCACGTTCGGACGCAAGAAAACTACTCCTATCGGGGGCGGCTAGCGGAGACCGGTCAGGGCGATGCCCCGCACGAAGTATCGCTGGGTGAGGAGGAACAGGACGGCGGTGGGGACGAAGAGGATCACCGAGCCGGCCGCCGTGAGGTGCCACAGTGTGAAGTACTCCTGGTTGAACAGGGTGAGCCCGACCGGGATGGTGCGCATCTCGGGCGTCGTGGTGGCGACCAGCGGCCAGAGGAACTCGTTCCACTGGAAGACGAAGGTGAACAGCGCGAGCACGGCGAGCGCGGGCCGCGTCTGCGGCAGGATGATGCGCCGGTAGATGCCCAGTTCGGAGGCGCCGTCGATGCGGGCCGCGCTGATCAGGTCGTCGGGGATGGGCTGGATGAACTGCCGCATGAGGAAGATCCCGAACGCGTCCATGAGGAACGGCGTGATCAGCCCCTGGTACGTGTTGAGCCACCCCATGTTGGCCATCAGCACGTACAGCGGGATCATCCGCACGAAGAACGGCACCATGAGCGTGGCCAGCAGCGCCACGAACAGCGTGTTGCGCAGCGGGAAGCGGAACTTGGCGAACACGTACCCGACGAGCGGGTCGAAGACGAGGTGGGCCAGCGTGATGAGCCCGGCCACGACGAGGCTGTTGACGATGAAGTTGCCGAACGGGGCGCGGGCGAACAGCTCGGCGTAGTTGCCCCACTGCGGCGACTCGGGCCAGAGCACGGCGCTGGCCGACAGCGTCTCGGCCTCGGTCTGGAGCGACAGCGAGAGCATGTAGAGCAGCGGGAGCACGGTCACCAGCGAGGCCAGCCCGAGCACGGTGTAGAGCAGCCACTTGCGCATCAGTACACGACCTCCCCGCGCCGCCCGGCCCGGAGCTGGACCAGCGTGAACGCCACGATCACGATCAGCAGCAGCACCGACTGCGCCGAGGAGTAGCCGAAGTCCCTGCTGCGGAAGGCCACGTTGAAGATGTGGAAGACGGACAGGTCGGTGGCGTCGCCCGGACCGCCGTTGGTGATGATGTACGCCTGCCCGAACGCCTGCAGCCCCGAGATCACCGCCATCACCGAGACGAACAGCGTCGTGGGCGCGAGCAGCGGCAGCGTGATGCGCCAGAATCGCAGCCAGGCGTCCGCCCCGTCGATCTTGGCGGCCTCGTGGTACGTCTCCGGGATGCCCTGCAGCCCGGCCAGGAACAGCACCATCGTGTAGCCGACGCTCTGCCAGAGCGTCACGGCGGCGATCGTGAGCAGCGGCGAGGTGTTGAGCCAGTGCTGCGCGGGCAGCCCGGCCGCGAGCAGCAGCCGGTTGAGCACGCCCAGCTCGGGGTCGAGGATGTTGCGCCACAGCAGGCCGACGATCGCCACGGAGGTCAGGTACGGCACCAGCAGCAGCACCCGGAACGCCACCCGCCCCTTGAGCGGCTGGTCGAGCGCCATCGCGAGGGCCAGCCCCAGCACGATCGAGCCCACCACCACGGCCACCGCGAAGGCGACCGTGACGAGGAACGAGTGCCGCACCGCCGGGTCACCAAGGGCCTGCGTGTAGTTGCCGAGACCGGCCCACTGGTCGGCCTGCGGGCCGGTGCGCAGGCTGGTGGCGACCACGTTGCCGATCGGCAGGTAGAAGAAGGCCGCGAAGAACAGGATCGCCGGCAGCAGGAAGAGGTAGGCGGTTCTGGCGTACCGGCCCGCGAGGGTTCGCGGCCTCATTTCAGGAAGCCCTCCGCTGCCTTGGTGAACGTCTCCAGGGCCTCGGCGGCCGGCTGGTTCTGGATGAGCACCTGCTGGTACATGACCTTGAGCTGCTCCTCCCACTTGCCGAACTGTCCGGTGAGCCGCACCTGCTGGGAGGAGTCCTTGGCGGTCGGCAGCGCCTCGGCGAACACCTTGGTGGCCTCGTTCGACTGCACCTCGGGCAGCTCGGCCCAGGAGACGCGGGGCATGAGCATGCCGGTCTCCTTGGTGGCGGCCTGCTCGACCTCGATGGCGGTGATGCGCTTGATGAAGTCCCACGACAGGTCGGGCCTGGTGGCCTTGGCGGGCACCAGCATGCTGGTGCCCGCCGCCTGCGTGACCTGCTCCTTGTGCTTGAGCGGCGGCGCGACGCCCAGGTCGATGTCGGGGCTGGTCTTGCCGATCGGTTCGAGGTCCCACGGGCCGGTGAGGATCATCGCGGCGCGCTTGGCCGAGAACAGCTTCTGCGGGCCCGAGTAGTCGGTGCTCGACACCGGCACCGGGGCCACCTTGTGCTTGTGGATGAGGTCGGCCTGGAACTGCAGGGCGGCGACCGCGTCCGCCACCGGCTCCATGATGGCGCCGGTCTCCGGGTCGTAGGGGGTGACGCCGGCCTGCATCAGCCACGGCCACACGTAGGTGTAGTCCTGGTTGAGCGCGACGCCGTACACGCCGTCCTTGGTGAGCTTCTTGGCCGCGGCGAGGAACTCCTCCCAGGTGGTGGGCGCCTCCAGCCCGGCGGCGCTGAGCATGCCCTTGTTGTAGAGGAGCGTGTTGCAGGTCAGGTGGAGCTGCACGCCGTACACCTTGCCCTGGTACGAGTTGCGCTCGACGGTGACGGGCTGCCAGTCGGAGGGGAAGCCCATGGCGGCGCCGTCGCGGTCGACGTAGTCCTGCAGCGAGCGGGCGTTGCCGGAGACGGCGAACTCCTGCACCCAGCCGCCCGGCTCCTCGACCAGGTCCGGCACGGTGCCGGAGGCGAAGTCGGCGAGCAGCCGGGTGCGCAGGTCGGGCCACTGGTACTTCTGGAAGTTGACCTTGACCTTGTTGGCCTGCTCGAACTCGGCGATCACCTTGCGGTAGGCCTGGTAGTCGTGGCCGGCGTTCCAGTAGACGGTGAACGTCCCCGGCGCGGCGCTCTGCTGGGTGGGTGCTCCGGCGCACGACGACAGGACGGGCACGGCGGCGGCGGCGCCGGCGAGGCGGAGCAGGTCACGTCGAGACAGATGGGAGGACATCTGGGTTTTCCCTTCTAGGAAGAGCTCCGCGGCAGGAAGGTCCAGGAGCGGACGATCTCGCGGGCGGGGGGTGGTTCCTCGGCCTGGAGCCGGTCGAAGAGCAGGCGCACGACGTCGGTGTAGTCGTGCCGGAGCGGTCCTACGGTGCTGAGCTGCGGATTGCTGATGAGGCCCTCGTCGATGTTGCCGACGCCGATGATCGCGACGTCGCCGGGCACGCTCAGCCCGGCGTCCCTGGCCGCCCAGATCGCGCTGATCGCGGCCCGGTCGGAGGCCGCGAAGATCGCGTCGGGGCGGTCGGGCGAGCGCAGCAGCTCGGCGGCGGTCTGGTACGCGGACACGCGGTCGTCCGCGCCCGAGGTGATGATCCGCTCGGTCACGCCGTGCCGCTCCAGGGCGGTCGTGTAACCGAGCAGCCGGTCGCCGGCCGTCTCCCGGTAGAGCTCGTGGCGGTGCGCCAGGAACGCGATGCGCCGCCTGCCCTGCGCCAGCAGGTGCTCGACGGCCTCCGCGCACGCCTCCGCCTCCGGGGTGCGGACGACGTCGCAGCCTTCCAGTCCGCTCTCGTTGCTCAGCACCACCATCGGCAGCCCGGTGGCGGCCAGCCCGCTGAGCAGGTCGTGGGTGAGGTGGTCGCCGACGACGTTGACGAGCGCGCCGTCGGCGATCCCGCCGCGCAGCACGTCGACGGCCGCCTTCGCGCGGGCCTCGGAGTAGACGGCGAGCGTCACCACGGAGTAGCCCCGCGCGTCGGCCATCTCGTGCAGGTCGGTGGCCAGGCGCTCGTCGCTCGGGACGCCGCCGAGCGAGCTCAGCACGAGGCACACCCGCTGGGTGCGGCGCTTGCGCAGGCTCCTGGCGGCCTGGTTGGGGGTGTAGCCGAGCTGCCTGGCGGCGTCGAGCACCCGCTGCCTCGTCTCGGCGGCCACCGGGCGGTCCCGGCCGCTGAGCACGTAGGAGACGGTCGCCACTGACACGTTCGCCAGCTCGGCCACTTGTCGCGCTGTTGGTCTCATGTTAGTCGAATAACCTAGCATTCCCTATGGGGAGAGAGGGGAATCATCGGCCTCTGATGTCGGGAGAGAGGTCATGAGTGTGGGGGTGCTCACGCCTCGAGGGTCCAGCGTGTTAATCGTTTAGCACGGTAGACCTCAGCACTCCGCCAGTTCAACCCCCCGGCGGCCCGGCTTCTCGCGATCAGGCCCGGCCGACCCCGTCCCGGCGGCGCGCCGGGACACGGCCGCGCGACATCACGAAATATGACGAATTACGCTGAATTGTCATGACTCCTTGCGTGACGCCGGGCCTCCCTCTAACCTCTCGAAAAGGGGCAGGAACGTCGAAGCCGATTATTCGTCTTACGACCCGGGGGCGGGGCATTCTTTTGGGATCGAAGCATTTTTCCGCGGGCCGTCCGGCATTCTCCGGTGCCCGCGTCACGAGGTGGGAGCGCGCGGCGGTCACCCCCGAGGCGGTCTGGCGGGGGGTCACGGGCGCGGCGCGGTCGCTGCTGCACGGGGCCGGCCGTCGCGAGCTGATCACGGTCAAGGTGGGCCGCCGGGTGATGTCCGACGTCGCGCTGGTGCCGGCCTGGGACGGGACCGAGACGCCCGAGCAGTGGCTGGGCCGGATGCAGGAGAAGTTCGGCGCCGACACCTCCGCCATGCTGCACGCGCGCGACCTGTCGCTGCACGACCGGGACCTGTTCGAGGTGCTGCTGTCGGGGCTTCGCCCGGCGTTCGAGGAGCACGGGCTGACCCGCGGGACCGCCGGCGTCGAGGCGTTCCTGGGCGAGTACCGCGCGACCCCCGGCGCCATCCACCGGCAGCGGTGCGGCAACAGCCACTTCGTGCTCCAGGGCCGCGAATGCCTGCGCTTCTGGGACGGCGACGACTGGATCCCGCCGTCCGCCGAGCGGCGCGCGGGCGGTGCCCGCTCCGAGGAGCGCCTGCCCTCGCTGTCGGTCTCCTCGGTGGCCGATCGCGCCAGGTCGGTGGTCGTGTCGGCGGGCGAGTGCCTGACCTGGGAGCCGGGCGTCTGGCACGTGGCCGAGACGATCGGCCCGGCCTTCGCCTTCACCGTCGCGCGCCGCACCGGCTCGTCCGTGCCCGGCGAGCGCTCCTACCCCTTCGCCGCGGAGCCCGACGGCCGGGTGGGCGCGGCGTGGCTGGAGGGCTACCGCGCCTTCCTGGGCGGCCCGGCGAGCGCGGCGTCGGCCCTGGCCCGCGCCTCCGCCTACGGCCTGGAAGGACCCGAGCCCCGGCGGGAGCCGGCCGGCGACCTGAGCCGGGTGGCGGTCAGCAGCCACGCGCCCCGGCTCTGGCACGCGTCGGAGGGCGAGGCGCTGGTCGCCACGCACGGGGCGAGCCGCGCGTTCCCCGCCGCGGTGCTCCCCTGGCTCGCCGGTCTCGCGGGCCTGCCCATCGGGGCCGAGCACGCCGTGCCCGGCGACGCCGTGGAGCTGGCCCGGTTCCTGGTCGACCACGGCGCTTTGCGAGCCGCCTGACGGACAATTATCCGTCGAGGCCGGATTTACGCCGGCGACGAAATTAGCGCGGCGCTATTTCGTACGATTTTCAACGGATTCTTACGACTAGTGGTTGCTAGCGGTAAATAGCCGGTTACGGACAATTGGCGAGCCCACTTCCAGGAAGATCCGGCGACGGTCCGTGCGGTCGCGGCTCCAGGTTCCGCCCCGCGCGCACCAAAGGTGGCGATGAGCGATTCTTCTGTTACTCTCCGTTATCTTGCGAGGTGAGTGGGAGGAGAGTACACGTGGGCGCTTTGTCGCGTTCGTGGGGTCCGGGCGGGCGGGTTTCCCGCCGGCTGTTCATCGTCGGCGCCTTCGCCGGCGCCGCGGCGCTGCCGGTCGTGGCGACCGGGCCGGCGTCGGCGTCGGCCGGTGCCCGGAGACGGGTGCTGCGGGCCCACCCGGCGAGCGTCTCCCTGGGCAGCCGCACCGTGCGCACCTGGGCGTACGACGGGCTCGTCCCCGGGCCGCAGATCCAGGCCAGGGCGGGCGAGACGGTCGCCGTCCGGCTGGTGAACGACCTGCCCGCGCCCACCACCGTGCACTGGCACGGCATCCGGCTGGCCTTCCCCATGGACGGCGCGCCCGGCTTCAGCCAGCCGGCCACCCGGCCCGGCCACACGTTCGACTACGTCTTCACCGTCCCCGACCCCGGCACCTACTTCTACCACTCGCACGTCGGCACCCAGCCCGACCGCGGCCTGTACGGCCCGCTGATCGTCGCCGACCCGCACGAGCCGCTGCGGTACGACGAGGAGTTCACGGTCGTGCTCGACGACTGGCTCGACGGTGTCAAGGGCACGCCCGACGACGCCCTGCGGCGGCTCAACTCCTCCCCCGGCCACGACGACACCCTGCGCAGCACGGCGCTCGGCGGGGTGAGCGCCGAGATGCGCCACCCGTACTACCTGGTCAACGGCCGCACGCCGGGCGCGCCCGTGACGTTCAGGTCCGGCGCCGGGCGCCTCGTCAGGTTCCGGGTGATCAACGCGGCCGCCGACTCCGCCTTCCGGGTGGCGATCGGCGGGCACCGGATGACCGTCACCCACGCCGACGGGTTCCCGTGCCGGCCGGTCACCGTCGACACGTTCATCATCGGCATGGGCGAGCGCTACGACGTCGTCGTGCGCCTCGATTCCGGGGCGTTCCCGCTGGTGGCGGTGGCCGAGGGCAAGCGCGGCAGGGCGTTCGCCGTGGTGCGCACCTCGCCCGGGGCCCGCACGCCGGCGAAGGGTGCCAAGGTGCCGCAGCTCAACGGACGGATGCTGAAATATCAGGACCTGGAGGCGCGGCGGGTCGACAACCTGCCCCGGCCGTCCAGGACCATCACCGTGACGCTCGGCATGCGCCCCTCCGGCAACGAGTGGACGATGAACGGCAAGGTCGCCGGCGACCACCTGCGGCTGCGCGTGGACGAGGGCGAGACGGTGCGGCTGGCCCTGCACAACACGTCGCCCATGTGGCACCCGATGCACCTGCACGGCCACACGTTCCAGCTGCGCCTGGCCAATGGGCACGGCCCGCGCAAGGACACCGTGAACATCAAGCCGCGCGAGCGCCTCCACCTCGACCTGCTCGCCGACAACCCCGGCGAGTGGATGTTCCACTGCCACAACCTGTATCACCAGGAGCAGGGCATGATGGGCGCCATCGGCTACGGCCCCGCCCGCTACCGCAAGGACCATCACGACAAGGACCACCGCCGCTGACCGGGGGGTGGTGCACAGCCATTGACGAGCCCATTGACGAGCCCATTGACGGGGGGCGCCCCGGCAGCTTACGGTCACGGCGGTCGATGAAATATATCGACATTTTTCCGAAAACTTTCGGAGGCGTGATGCTTCGTGGAGTTGTCGCGGTCGCCCTGCTCGGCGTCCCCGCGGTGAACCCCTCCCAACCACCGGCCATCACCGTGAACGAGCACGTCAGGCACCAGCAGATCGACGGCTTCGGCATCTCCCAGGCGTTCCGGCGCAACGAGCTGCTGGAGGCGCTGTCGGAGACGCAGCAGCGGGAGATCCTGGATCTCTGGTTCGACCGCCGGAAGGGGGCGGGCTTCAGCATCCTGCGGCTCGGCATCGGCTCCTCCCCCGCCGGCAGCCCGTACGACCACATGGTCTCGATCCAGCCCGAGGACCCGGGCGGCCCCGACGCGCCGCCCAAGTACGTCTGGGACGGCGACGACAACAGCCAGGTGTGGGTCGCCAAGGCGGCCAAGGCGTACGGGGTGCGGCGCTTCTACGCCGACGCCTGGAGCGCGCCCGGCTACATGAAGGACAACGGCGACGACAAGAACGGCGGCACGCTCAAGCCGGAGTGGCAGCGGGCCTACGCCGAGTACCTCGTGCAGTACACGAGGTTCTACGCCAAGGAGGGCATCAGGATCACCGATCTCGGGTTCACGAACGAGCCCGACTGGACGGCCTCGTACGCCTCCATGCGCTTCACCCCCGAGCAGGCCGCCCAGTTCGCCAAGGTGCTCGGCCCGATCGCGAGGGGCGTCGACGTCGTCTGCTGCGACTCGTTCGGCTGGGACCAGGCCAAGGCGTACAGCGCCGCGATCGAGGCCGACCCGGAGGCGCGCCGCTGGGTGAAGACCCACACCGGGCACACGTACGCCAGCCCCGTGGACGGCCCGCTGCCGACGGACCGGCACACCTGGATGTCGGAGTGGAACCCGAACGGCAGCACCTGGGACGAGAGCTGGGACGACGGCAGCGGCCAGGACGGCATGACGATCGCCTCGGCCGTGCACGACGCGCTCACGCTCGGGAACGTCAGCGGCTACGTCTACTGGCTGGGCGGCTCGCGCGGCGCGACCAGGGCGCTGATGCAGATCGACGACCAGGCGAAGACGTACCGGGTGGCCAAGCGGCTGTGGGCGCTGGCGGCGTACAGCAGGTTCATCCGGCCGGGCGCGGTCCGGCTGGAGGCGGGCGCGGCCGACCCGGCGCTGAAGGTCTCCGCGTTCCGCAACGCCGACGGCTCCCGCGTCGTCGAGGTGCTCAACACCGGCACCGCTCCCGTGACGTGGCAGGGCGTGCGGGGACGAGCGACCGCGTACGTCACGGACGAGGCCAACTCGCTGACGCCGTCCCGGGTCAGGGGGCGCACCGTCACCCTGCCGCCCAGGGCGCTCACGACGATCGTCATGCGCTGAAAGCGCCGCACCAGGAGCCCGGGCCTCGCCGGCCCGGGCTCCGCGCGTCAGCCCCAGACCTCCTGGGCCGTCTCGGCGATCAGGCGGAGCTTGGCGAACTGCTGCTCCTGCGTGAGCTGGTTGCCCTCCACCGTCGAGGAGAAGCCGCACTGCGGCGACAGGCAGAGCTGGTCGAGGTCGACGAACTTGGCGGCCTCGTCGATGCGCCGCTTGAGCGCGTCCTTCGACTCCAGCTCCCCGCGCTTGGTCGTGACCAGCCCCAGCACCACCATCTTCCCCGGCGGCACGAACCGCAGCGGCTCGAAGCCTCCTGACCGCTCGTCGTCGTACTCGAGGAAGAACCCGTCCACCTTCAGCTCGCCGAACAGCGCCTCCGCCACGAAGTCGTAGCCGCCCGACGCGGCCCAGGACGAGCGGAAGTTGCCGCGGCACATGTGCGTGGTGATCGTCATCCCGGCGGGCTTGGCGGCCAGGGCGGCGTTGATCTGCTTGATGTAGCGCAGGTGCATGTGCTCGGCGTCGTCGCCCCGGGTGCGCAGCTCCGCCCGCTGGGACGGGTCGTTCAGGTACGCCAGGCTGGTGTCGTCGAACTGCAGGTAGGTGCAGCCCATCGCGCCGATCGCGCGCACCTGCTCGGCGTAGGCCGCGCTGAGGTCGCGCCAGAACTCCTCGATGTCCGGGTAGACCTTGGGGTCGATGGCCGCCGGGCCGCCCCGGTAGTGGACCATGCTCGGTGAGGGGATGGTCAGCTTGGGCACGACCCCGCTGCCGCGCGCGGCCACCGTGTCGCGCAGGAACGCGAAGTCGTCGGCGAAGATCGGCTCGTCCAGCCTGATCCGGTCGTGCACGCGCAGCGCGGCAGGGGTGAACGAGATGTCCCCCTGCTCGTTGTGGAAGCGGACCTCGATGTTCTCGTCGGTGGCCGGGCTGATGCCGCCGAGCCGGTAGATGAAGTCCATGTGCCAGGACGCGCGCCGGAACTCGCCGTCGGAGGCGCCCCGCAGCCCGATCTCCTCCTGCCGGCGCACCACCTCTCTGATGGCCTCGTCCTCGGCCTCGCGCAGCGCGTCACCCGTGAGGGTCTCGCGGGCGCGCAGCAGGGCGGGTGGGCGGAGCAGGCTGCCGACGTGGTCCGCGCGGAACGGCGGCGAGGTACGCATGGACGATCATCTCCTCTGGTCATGGAGGTCGGACCCGTAGAGCGTTCTGAGGGGGGCTTTGAGCAGCTTGCCCGCCGCGTTCTTGGGTAATTCGGGGACGAACTGCAGATATTTCGGGATCTTGTAACGGGCCAGCCTCCCGTCCAGGTACGCCAGCAGGTCAGGGGGCTCGCCACCGTTCCTCAGCACGACCAGGGCCTTGCCCACCTCGCCCCACTTCTCGTCCGGCACGCCGATCACCGCGCACTCGGCGACCGCCGCGTGCTCGTACAGCACGCTCTCCACCTCGGCGGGGTAGATGTTCTCGCCGCCTGAGATGATCACGTCCTTCATCCGGTCGGAGATGCGCACGTAGCCGTCCTCGTCCGCGACGCCGATGTCCCCCGAGCGGAACCAGCCGTCCGCCGACAGGACCTTCGCGCTCTCCTCGGGCAGCCCCCAGTAGCCGGGCATGACGTTGGGGCCCTGGACGTACACCTCGCCGGGCTCTCCGGGGGCGGCGTACGACCCGTCGGGCGCGACCAGCCGCACGTCGGAGAAGAAGCACGGCACCCCGGCCGAGCCCGCCTTCGCGATCGAGTGCTCCGCCGCGAGGAAGAGGGCGCCGGGCGCCGTCTCGGTCATGCCGTACCCCTGCAGGAACGTCAACCCCCGATCCTGATATGTCCGGATCAGTGGCTCGGGCACCGGCGCGCCCCCGCACAGCAGGTGCCGCAGGCTCGACAGGTCGGCCCCCGCCCAGCGCGGCGACCGCGCGAGGAAGCCGAACATCGACGGCACGCCGAACATGACCGTCACCCGCTCCCTCTCGATCAGGTCGAACGTGCGCTCCACGTCGAACGAGGGCTCCAGGATGACCCGGCCGCCCTTGAGCACGGCCGGCAGCAGCGTCTGGGCCAGCGCCGCGATGTGGAACAGCGGCGCGCTGACCAGCGCGACCTCGTCATGCGCGAGCGGCACGTCGACCAGCAGGTTGAAGGTGTTCCAGGTCAGGTTGGCGTGGGTCAGCATGGCGCCCTTGGGGCGACCCGTGGTCCCCGACGTGTACATGATCAGGCAGACGTCGTCCTGGCGCACCGGCTCGTCGATCGGCTCCGGCGAGCCGGAGGCGAGCAGCGCCTCGTACGCGCCGGCCTCGACGTGGCGGCCCGGCAGGCCGCCACCGTCCCGCTCCTCGCCCAGCACGAGCACGGAGGGTCGCGCGTCCTCCAGGATGTAGCGCAGCTCGGGCTCGGCCAGCCGGGTGTTCAGCGGGACGAACGCCGCGCCCGCCAGCCCCGCCGCGAAGAACGTCTCCACCAGCGAGGGCTGGTTCGCCCCGAGGAAGGCGACCCGGTCGCCGCGCCCCACGCCCAGCGCCGAGGCCAGCCGGTACGCGCGGTCGCGCAGCTCGCGATAGGTGCGGTCGCGTCCGAGGTACGTCAGCGCCACCCGCTCGGGCGTCATGCGTGCCCGGCGTGCCGGCCACGAGCCGATCCCCTGATTCCGCATCGGCACTCCTCCACGGACGCTCAAGCCCTCAAGTTAGGCCACTATGCGATCGCTGT
Source organism: Nonomuraea phyllanthi (assembly GCF_006334985.2). GTDB lineage: Bacteria > Actinomycetota > Actinomycetes > Streptosporangiales > Streptosporangiaceae > Nonomuraea > Nonomuraea phyllanthi. The sequence continues at coordinate 372,819 of NZ_VDLX02000003.1, read as the reverse complement.
CACCGTTCTGCCCAAGTTTCGTCGGGCACGACGTCGAGGAGCCGTCCCGCGATCCGCGCCGCCTCCGGCCCGAACCGCTCGTGCAGCGCGTGGCAGACCTGCTGCGCCTTCCCGGCCGGCCAGTCGTGCGGCAGGTGCCGCAGCGGCAGCCGCGGGTCGGTCCTGATGATCTGCAGCCACTCGGTCAGCAGCGTCAGCGAGCGCGCGAGGTCGTCGGGCGCGTCCGGCGCCGGGTCGGCCCGGTCCCAGCGGCGCAGGAAGGCCCGGTAGCGCTCGCCCAGGTCCGCGAGGTCGTAGGCGTCCCTGACCAGGGCCTGCATGTCGGTCGGGCACCGGGGCTCGGCGGAGAAGACCTTGACGTTCGCGCCGAGGTCCTCGATCACGTGCGCCACGTCCACCTCGCCCGGCGCCATCCACAGGCCGTTCTGCAGCGGCCCGAACCCGGCCCAGACCAGCCGCGAGCGCAGCTCGTGCCGCTGGCGCTGCCACGACTCGGGCAGCGAGAAGCCGATCAGCGTCCAGCGGTCCTCGTCCGCGTCGTTGACCACGCCGCTGTGCCAGATGCGCCGCTCGCCATCCTTGAGCACCTCGGCGCTCGTCGGGGTGAGGCCGAAATACATCCGGCGGCCCGAACGCCGGCGGCGCAGCAGGCCGCGGCGGACCATCCGGGTCAGCGTCGAGCGCGTGGCCTCCTCCGAGATGCCGACCTTGGCGAACGCCTCGATGAAACTGCCGGAGGACACGCAGACGCCGCGGCCGTAGACATGGTCTCCGAGGAACGTCAGCATCACCGACTGAGGCCGCATCACAGGCTCTCCCCCATATTGGGCACACTATTGACAGCCGTAATGTATCTGCCTACATTCAGGGCCACATCCCAGGAGGTCCTGATGCGCAGGCTGCTCCCGTCCCTGGTTTGTCTCGTACTGGCCGTCGCCGCGTGTGGCGGCGGCGGTGATGGCGGTGGCGGCGGCGCCCAAGAGCCGATCAAGGTGGGCCTGATCGTCTCCCTGACCGGCAACTACACGCCGCTGGGCAGCGAGGACAAGAAGGCCGTGGAGCTCGCGGTCAAGCAGGTCAACGACCAGGGCGGGCTGCTCGGCCGCACGGTCGAGCTCGTCACGCGCGACGACAAGACCGCCCCCGACCAGGGGATCGTGGCCTACAACCAGATCAAGGGCGAGATCGACGCGCTGATCGGGCCGGTGTTCTCCAACTCGGCGCTGGCGGTCGAGCCGCTCGCGCAGCGCGACAAGATGCCGTACCTGTCGCTGGCCCCGGCGCAGGAGCAGGTCGAGCCGATCAAGTCGTACATCTTCGTCACGCCGGCCCTGTCCAGCATGTACGCCGAGCGCTACCTGCAGTACATCCAGGCCGAGGGCATCAAGACCATCGCGGTGGCCTGGGACTCCAAGAGCGCCTACTCGGTCTCCGGCCACGAGTCCATGGTCGCCCTCGCGCCCAAGTACGGCGTGCGGATCGCCGTGGACGAGGCGTACGAGACCACCACCTCCGACTTCAGCCCGCTCTTCACCCACGTGCGCGGCTCCGACGCCGAGGCGCTGGTGTTCTGGGGCTCGGGCGCGCCGGGCGTGACGGCGGCGAAGCAGTACGCGTCCGCGGGGCTGAAGACGCCGCTGTTCCTGACCGCGTCGCAGGCCAGCAAGCTGTGGCTGGAGCCGATGGGCGCCGCGGCCGAGGGCATGACGGTGCAGAGCGCCATCGGGGTCGTCGGCGAGCACCTGCCCGACGGGAAGCAGAAACAGGTCATCGAGCAGATGGCCAAGCCGTACGAGCAGGCGCACGGCTATCCGCCGCCGCAGTTCGCGCAGGACGGCTACAGCGCGTGCCTGCTGCTGTTCGAGGCGATCAGGAAGGCGAACAGCACCGACAAGGCCAGGGTGCAGAAGGCGCTGGAGAGCATGGATCTGGTCACGCCGAACGGCCGCTTCCGCTACACCGCCACCGACCACTCCGGGCTCTCCCCCGAGTACATCTCGGTCAACACGGTCAAGGGCGGGGAGTTCGTCCCCACCGACTGGGCCAAGGAGCAGCTCGCCAAGACCGTCGGTGCGGGGTAGCCGGTGCTGGAGCTCAGCGGGGTGTCCCGCTCCTTCGGGGGCGTCTACGCCGTCCGCGACGTGTCCCTGACCGTCGCGGACGGCGAGGTCTGCGGCGTCATCGGGCCGAACGGCGCGGGCAAGTCCACGCTGTTCAACCTGATCACCGGGCACCTGCCGGCCGACCACGGCCGGATCTCGTTCCTCGGGCAGCGCGTGGACCGGCTCGCGCCGCACCGGCGGGCCGGGCTCGGCATGTCGATCGTGTTCCAGGCGGCCCGGGTGTTCCGCGGCATGACGGTCAGGGAGAACGTCATGGTCGGCATGCACGGGCGTACCGGCGCCGGGTTCGTCTCGGCGGCGCTGCGGCTGCCGCGGCACCGGCGCGACGAGCGGGAGATCACGGCCGAGACGGACGCCGTGCTGGGCCGGGTGGGGCTGGCCGAGTGGGCGGACCGGCCCGCCGAGCTGCTGCCCATCGGCCAGCAGCGGGCGCTCCAGCTCGCCCGCGCCCTGTGCGCGCGGCCCCGGCTGCTGCTGCTCGACGAGCCCGCGTCCGGGCTGCGCGGCCAGGAGCGCGAGCGGCTGGCGGCTCTGGTGGAGGAGCTGCGCGCGGACGGGCTGACGATCCTGCTCATCGAGCACGACGTGGCGTTCGTGACCCGGCTGGCCGACCGGGTGGTGGTGCTCGACCTGGGCCGGGTCATCGCCGACGGGCCGCCGGCCGAGGTGCGCTCCGACCCGCTGGTGCTGGCCGCCTACCTCGGGCAGCCCTCATGATCGGCGTCAGGGACCTGGTCGTCTCGTACGGCACCGCGACCGCGCTCGACCACGTCACGCTCACGGTCGAGGCGGGCGAGATGGTGGCCCTGCTCGGCCCGAACGGCGCGGGCAAGTCGACGCTGGCCAACACGCTCGCCGGGCTGCTCACGCCCGCCTCGGGGACGGTGGAGATCGGGGGCCGGCTGGCGCTCATCCCCGAGGGCCGCCAGCTGTTTCCCGACATGTCGGTCGCGGACAACCTGGCGCTGGGCGGCTGGCGCTCGGGCGAGCGCGACCCGTCGTACGCCTACGACCTCCTGCCCCGGCTGGCCGAGCTGTCGCGCCGGCGGGCCGGCGTGCTGTCGGGCGGGGAGCAGCAGATGGTGGCGTTCGGGCGGGCGCTCATGTCGCGTCCCGCGGTGCTCGTGGTGGACGAGCTCTCCCTGGGCCTGGCGCCGAACGTGACCGCCGACCTGGCCGGGCACCTCGCCGGGCTGAACCGGGAGCGGGGGCTGACCGTGCTGCTCATCGAGCAGAACGCGCGGCTGGCGTTCGACCTGTGCCGGCGGGCGTACGTGCTGGAGTCCGGGCGGGTCGTGACCGAGGGCGAGTGCGCGGAGCTGGCCGGCGACCCGCGCGTGGCCGGCGCCTACCTGGGCGGGGCGATCACATGAGCGCCTTCCTGACGTACCTGCTGAACGGGCTCGCGGTCGGGTGCGCCATCGCGCTCATCGCCGGCGGCCTCGTCGTCATCCACAGGGTCACGGGCGTGGTGAACTTCGCGCAGGGCACGTTCGCGGTCGTGGCGGGACTGTGCGTGTCGTCGCTGCTCGGGCTGGGGCTCCCGCACGGGGTCAGCGAGGTGGCCGCGGTCCTGGTCGCGGCGCTGGCGGGCCTGCTGACCGGGCTGGCCGCCGTCGGCCGGCGCGGCACGACGCCGCTGTCGTCCCTGATCGTCACGCTCGGCGTGGGCGTGCTGGCGTACGCCGTCGAGATCGTCCTGTGGGGCGACCAGCCGCGCTCGGCGCCCGGCCTGGCCGGCGCGGTGACGCTGGCGGGCGCGCGCATCCAGACGCAGCACCTGCTGGTCATCGGGGTCACGGCGGCGGTGTTCGCGCTGCTGGCGCTCTTCTTCGGGCGCACCTACCTGGGCAAGGCGCTGACGGCGTGCGCGTCCAACCCGTACGCCGCCCGCGTGGTGGGCATCGACACGCGGCTGATGGGGCTGCTGGCCTTCGCGCTGGGCGGGCTGCTCGGCGGGATCGCCGGGGTGCTGGTGACGCCGCTGCGGCCGATCTCGTTCGACACGGACGTCACGCTCATCGTGAACGCCTTCGCCGCGGCCGTCTTCGGCGCGCTGACCAGGCCGGTGGTGACGCTGGCCGGCGCGCTGCTGCTCGGCGTGGCCGAGACCATGGCCGCGGGCTACGGCTACGGCTCGCACCAGCTGGAGGTGGCGCTGGGTCTCATGATCGTCGTCATGATCGTGCAGGCGGGCCGGCGCCCGGCCATCTCCCAGGAGCAGACGTGATCGGGCGGGTGGCGGGCGCGCTGGTCGCCGTCGTGACGCTGGCGCTGCCGGCCGTGCTCGCCGACAGCGCGCTGGCCGTGTACATCCTGCTGGGGCTGGCCGCGATGGTCACGGTCGGGGTGTCGCTGCTCATGGGGTACGCCGGGCAGGTCTCGCTCGGCCAGGGCGCCTTCTACGCGATCGGCGCCTACACCGCCGCGCTGCTGGCGCTGCACGGCGTGCCGCCCGTGATCGGGCTGGTCGCCGCCCCGGTGGCGGCGGCCGGGTTCGCGCTGGTGATCGGGGTGCCGCTGCTGCGGCTGCGCGGCCACCACCTGGCGTTCGCCACGCTGGCCATGCAGCTCATCCTGCTCTCGCTGGCCGGGCAGCTGGAGTTCACCGGCGGGGACATCGGGCTGCAGGCCATCCCGCAGTTCTCGGCCGGCTCGTTCGAGGCGGGCTCGGCGCTCGCGTACGCGTACCTGACGTGGGCCGGGCTGGCGCTGGTGATGCTGGTGACCCGCAACGTCATCCGCTCCCGGCCGGGCCGCGCGCTGCGCGCGCTGGCCACCAGCGAGACCGCCGCCGCGTCCTCGGGGATCCCGGTCGGGCGTTACAAGCTGGTGGTGTTCGCGCTGTCGGCGGCCTTCGCGGGGCTCGCGGGCGGCATCTACTGCTTCTACACCGGGTACGTGGCCCCGGGCTCGTTCCCCGTGCTCATCTCGATCCAGTACATCGTGATGGCCGTCGTCGGCGGGCTGGGCACGATCTGGGGCGCCGTGGCGGGGGCGGCCGCGATCACCCTGCTGGTGCAGGGGCTCAACAGCCTGGCCGCGCTGCCGGGGATGCCGTCCTACGCGCCCGGCGTGCTGTCGTACGCCGTGTACGCGCTGGTGCTCGTCCTGGTCGTGCTCTTCCTGCCGCGCGGCCTGCTGCCCGCCGTCACCGGGCGCCTCCGGCGGGACCGCCCGCCCGTGGAGACCCGCTGACGGCATGCGGGCCGGTCGGGGTCACGCGCGTGCCACCTCGGCAGGCCCGCCGGGGTGGCGGAGGGCCAGGCGGCGGCCGGCGCGCTGCAGCGGCCGCTCCAGGAACCGGTGGCTCAGCCAGCTGGCCGGCACCAGCACGCCGAGGAAGGCCGCGCTGACGCCGATCTGCAGGAGCAGCGGCGACCAGCGCATCTCCCCCGCCAGCCGCATGACGACGAGCAGGATAGGCAGGTGCACGAGGTACAGCGAGTAGCTGATGGCGCCGAGCCAGACGAGGAAGGCGGGCACGCGGCGGGCACGCCAGGCCATGGCGCCCGCGAACGTGGCGCCCGCCAGGAGGATGGTGAGGGTCCACACGTCCGGCCGCACCCACCACCAGCCGGCGTTGATCGCCCACAGCGGGGTCGAGGCCACCAGCGCCGCGGCGACGGCCACCGGCCACAGCGGGCCCTCGCCGCGCTCCCACCGGCGGATGGCCGTGCCGGCGAACATGACCGCGAGGATGCCCGCGGCGAACCACGGCACGCGGCTGCTCATCACGACCAGCACCAGCGCCATGAGCCCCAGGAGGCAGGCCGCGGCCGTGCGCCCGTATCCCGCGATCACGCACGTCAGGCCGGCGGCGAACGCGCCGAACGACACCCAGGACAGCCAGCCGCCCGACCACGCCGGCCCGGACAGGACGAACGCCACGACGGCGCAGACCACCGCGAAGCCGACGGGGAGCAGGCCGCGCCGGTCGCGCACGCCGACGACGAACAGCGCGGCGGCCAGCAGGTAGAAGATCATCTCATACGAGAGCGTCCACATGGTGTTCAGCACCCCGGCCGAGCCGACGGCGTCCATCAGCATCGTGGCGTGCGCGGCCACCGCGGAGCCGTCCCTGGGCACCTCCTGGCGGACCGGGATCCACCACGACAGGGCCAGGACGAGCCCGATCATCGTGAGGTAGAGCGGGTAGAGGCGGAAGATGCGGCCGATCCAGAAGGCCCGCACGTCGCCGTGCCGCTCCAGCGAGGTCGGGATGATGTACCCGCTGACCAGGAAGAACACCAGCACGCCGTAGATGCCGAGGTTGAACGAGGTGGGCCGCAGCCACGGCATGGCCCAGGTCGACAGGTGCTCGCCCACGACCGCGAGGGCGCCGATGCCGCGCAGGGCGTCCAGCCAGGCGAGTCTGGAAGGCGCCGTCCGTACGACTTGGGGGCATTCGGGGGGGACGGGCGACATATGTCCCAACCTATCGGAGCCAGGATCCGGGACGGCCTGGAGTGACGACATCGTGGCCCTGTGTGGTTCACAGTGAACTTGCAGAAAAACCCGGTAACCTCCCCCACCATGATGTGGCAGCGCAGGCTCAGCACGGCGCTGGCCAGGTATGCGGGATTCCGAATCGAACGAGTAGGGAAAGGGGGGCAACCGCAGCCGTCGAAGCAACCGCAGCCGAAGAAGGCTCCGGAAGCCCCGTTCCGGCCGCCGGCCGACCCTCACCTCGACCGCCTGCTGACGGCCCCGGTGTTCGTGCTCTCCCCGGTCAGGTCCGGCTCCACGCTGTTGCGGTCCGTCCTGAACGCCCACCCGGATCTGCACGCCCCCCACGAGCTGCACGTACGCCGCCTGAGGGTGGAGTTCGGCACGGGGCTGGCGCAGAAGGCGATGGAGGCGCTCGGGCACGACCGCTCGGACCTCGAGCACCTGCTGTGGGACAGGGTGCTCCACCGCGAACTGGTCCGCAGCGGCAAGAAGTACATCGTGGACAAGACGCCGGCCAACGCGTTCGCCTACGACCGGATCGCGGCGTGCTGGCCCGACGCGCGGTTCGTGTTCCTGCTGCGCCATCCGGCCTCGATCGCGACCTCGTGGCACGAGGCCAGCCCCGACAAGCGCACGCCGGACGAGGCCGCGGCCGACGCGCTGCGCTACATGAAGGCGGTGGAGCGCGCCAGGAAGGCGCTGAACGGCCTGACCGTCCGCTACGAGGACCTGACCGCCGAGCCGGAGCGGATCTGCCGCCAGATCTGCGAGTTCCTGGGCCTGGAGTGGGCGCCCCAGATGCTCTCCTACGGCACGCCTGACGTGGTGACCAAGGGGCTCGGCGACTGGAAGGACAAGATCCGCTCGGGCAGCGTGCAGCAGGGCCGCGACCTGCCCTCACCTGAAGAGATCCCCGAAGTGCTGAGAGACATGTGCCGGACCTGGGAGTACCTGCCGTGAAGATCCGTTACATGCTGCTGCACGCCTACGGCATGGGCGGCACCATCCGCACGGTGGTCAACCAGGCCAACGCGATGGCCGAGGCCGGCCACGACGTCGAGATCGTCAGCACGGTACGCCGCCGCACCAAGCCCCAGTTCGACATCGACAAGCGGGTGCGGGTGTCGGCACTGGTGGACCAGCGTGACGGCGTCGCGTCCGACTCGCTGGCCCGCAAGGTGTGGCGGCGGGCACGCGGCAAGATCGTGCCGTACGGCGAGTTCGCCGCCGAGTACTTCACCGAACGGGTGGAGGGCGCCGTGATGGACTACGTGTCCTCCCTCAGCGACGGCATCCTCGTCACCACCCGCCCCGCCCTCAACCTGATCTCCGCCCGCCGCGGCGGCAAGGGCGTGATCAGGGTGGCGCAGGAGCACATGAACCTGGCCGCCTACCACCCGGCCGTGCGCGAGCAGATCGCCCGCCACTACGGCGTCTTCGACGCGATCGCGGTGCTCACCGAGACCAGCAGGAACGAGTACCACGCCCTGCTGCACGACCCGCCCATCGTGCGCATCCCCAACGCCGTGCACATGGGGCACCGCGAGCACTCCGACCAGTCGAACCCCGTGGTGATCGCCGCGGGCCGGCTCGTGCCCCAGAAGGGGTACGACATGCTCCTCGACGCCTTCGCCAAGGTGTCGGACCGCTTCCCCGAGTGGCGGCTGCGGATCTTCGGCACGGGGCCGTCCAAGGACCGGCTGCAGCAGCGGCTCGAAAGCCACGACCTGGGCGACCGGATGCGGCTGATGGGCCGCAGCGACCGGATCCACGAGGAGCTCGCCCAGTCCTCGATCTACGCGCTCAGCTCGCGGATCGAGGGCCTGCCGATGGCCATGATCGAGGCGATGGGGCACGCGCTGGCGCTGGCCGCCTTCGACTGCCCGACGGGCCCCGCGGACCTGCTGACGCCCGGCAAGGACGGCCTGCTGGTGCCCCCGCGCGACGTCGACGCGCTGGCCGAGGCGCTGGCGCGGCTGATGGGCGACAGGGAGCTCCGGCTGCGCCTGGGCGCCGCCGCGGCCGAGACCGCCCACAACTACACGCCCGAGGTGGTCATGCCGATGTGGGAGGACCTGTTCGCCTCCCTGACGGCCGGCAGGCCCGTCGACTCCCGAGCCCGCCGCTGAGAGGCCGCCGGTAGCATCGAGCGCATGACGCCGCGCGGCCTTGGAGAGCTCGAATCCACCATCATGGACCGCATGTGGGCCAGGCGCCGGCCCGCGTCCGTGCGTGACGTGCTGGAGGAGCTCGTCCAGGAACGCACCATCGCCTACACGACGGTGATGACCGTGATGGACAAGCTGCACGCCAAGGGCCTGCTCAAGCGCGAGCCCGTCGGCCGCGCCTACATCTACGAGCCCGTCTCCTCCAAGGAGTCCTACACGGCCGACCGCATGCGCGCCATGCTGGCCTCCAGCGACAACCAGGCCGCCACGCTGGTGCACTTCCTCGAACGGCTCAGCCCCGAGGAGGCCGCCGCGCTGGAGACGGCGCTGCGCGTGTTCCCGCACCGCAGCGGCCGGACGTGACCGGTCGCCCCTGCGGGGCGGGGCGGCTACTCCCCACGTCGTACGCCACCCGCCCGCTACACCCGGCGCCGTAGCCGGGAAAGCCGTCCCCGGGCCGACGACCGCGCGGCGCCCGATGAGCGATTATCTCCGGAAGGTCACCCTCCCGGAAAGGACGGATCACGATGCTCTTCATCGAGCTGCTGGTGCCGAAGGGCGTCTTCGACGAGCGGGAGCGCCGCGAGCTCGCCGGTCGGCTGGCGGCGCGGCGCCTGCTCTCGGCCGGGGACGGCGCGACGCCCGCGGCGGACCCCGGCGTGATCGAGCTGTTCGAGTCGCTCAGCCACGTCGTGGTGCGCGAGGAGGAGGTCTGGAGCGCGGGCGGGACGCTGCTCGACCCGTCACAGGGCCCCTGGTACGTGGCGAACGTGACCGTCGGGATGTGGGGCAAGGAGATGAGCGAGCACCTCATCTCCCGCGTCACCGCGGAGCTGGCCGAGGCGGAGGACAACCCGGAGCCCCGGGCCGTGGTGAACGTGATCAGCCTCGCCGAGGGCGGTTACGGCCTGCGCGGGCACGCCCAGCGCTCGGCCGACGTCCTGCGGCTGATCGAGGAGGCCAAGACCGGTTCGGCGGCGCCGGCCCCCGAGGGCATGGTCGTCGACCCGGTCTGCGGCGCGACCATACCGCTGGAGGAGGCCGTCCTGCTGGAGCGTGACGGGCGGACCTACGGCTTCTGCTGCCCCCACTGCCGCGGCCACTTCGTCAAGCAGCTCGACGCCGCGCAGGCGTCCTGACACCCCTGTCCCGGTACGGCGCCGCCGTACCGGGACAGGGGGTGGATCAGGAGACGAGCTGCTTGTCGGCGAGCTGCTGGATCTCGTCCTTGTCGGTGATGATCACCGCGTCGGGCAGCGCGTCGGGCAGGTCGTCCTCCAGGTAGCGGACCGGCCGGTAACGGAAGGCCACCAGGCCGATCAGCACGGTCACCGCGCCCGCGACGAGCGTGAGCAGGGCGATCCCCCTGCCCTGCGCGGCCCCCGCGATGGGGTCGAAGACGTGCTCGACCAGCGGCCCCGCCAGCAGGAAGCCGATCGGGACCATGGCCCAGCTGAGCATCAGGTTGGTGGCGATGACCCGCCCCTGGAGGTCGAGCCCCACCTTCTGCTGCACGATCGAGAACCAGTGCGCGTTCAGCAGCGCGGTGAACAGACCGACGCAGAACAGCCCGATCGCGGGCAGCGCCGGGTGAGGCGCGAGGCCGATGATCGCGAAGGAGACGCCCAGGGCCATGAAGGAGCCGAGGATGCCGTGGGTGCGGCGGGCCAGGCCGCCGGTCACCGTCATGATCACGCTGCCCACCAGGAGGCCGACGCCGGTCATCGCGAGCGCCACGCCCAGGCCGCGCGTGTCGGTGAGGTCGAGCAGCAGCGGCGTGGCCAGCACCTCGACCATGGCGAAGGGGAAGTTCAGGAACGAGGTGAACAGGATGATCGCCAGCAGCCCGTGCCTGCGGCTGATGTAGCGCCAGCCGCCGGTCACCTCCCGCCAGAACGACTCCTCCCGCTTCTTGAAGAGCGTGTCGGGGAAGCGGACCGCCAGCGTCACGGTGGCCGCGAAGGCGAAGGTGGTCAGGTCGATGACGATGATGCCGTTCAGCCCGATGACGGCCATGAGCGCGCCGCCCAGCAGCGGCGCCAGCACGGTCCCTGCCGCCTCCCCCAGCTGGGCCAGCCCGTTGGCCCTGCCGTAATAGCGTTTGGGCACCAGCTGGGCCACGGCCGCTATGTAGGCGGGCTGGTGGAAGGCCGTCGAGACGGCCCCGACGGCGACGATGACGTACACGTGCCAGAGCTGGAGGCTGCCCGTCCAGAGCAGGGCGGCCAGCGCCGCGGAGGCGCAGCCCGCCGCCGAGTCGGCGGTGATCATGATCAGCCTGCGGTTCCAGCGGTCCGCCACGGCTCCGGCGATCGGCGCCAGCACCACGGCCGGCAGCAGCGCCATGACCGAGACGATGGCGAACATCGAGATCGACTGCGTCTGCTGGTAGACCCACAGGCCCAGGCCGAACGTCGTCAGCCCGGTGCCGATCAGCGACACCAGCTGGCCGAAGGCCACCAGGAAGAACGTCGCCAGGCTGCTCTGCTGGTAGCGGGGCGGCAGCGGCGCGGCGGGCCGGTCGTCCTCGGCGAGGATCTCGGCCAGCTCGGGCGCCTGGTGCTTCTGGAAGTAGTGCCCGGCCTTGGGGATGACCTCCAGAGACACCGCGTCGGAGAAGGGCTCCCACTCGCGGAAGCGCTCCTCGTACAGCTCGGTGGCGCGGTCGTTCTCGCCGACCACGCACACCAGCGGCGCTGACAGCTTCTTGATGGGCGCCTGGTAGAGGTCGGTGTAGTAGTCCTCGCCCTCCTGCGTGTCGTGGAGGAAGACGCCCATGATGAAGTCTCGCTCGCGAGGGGCCAGGTCCTCGGTGAAGAAGCCCATGGCCCGCAGGAACTCCAGCGCCTGCCGCTTGGAGGTCCATCGCTCCATCGGGAAGATCCGGCGGAACCAGGCGAAGGTCTTGCCCGGCAGGCGGGGCGCGGGGAAGTGCCCGCCGATGACCACCTTCTCCAGGTGGACGCCCTCCTCCTCCAGCCTGCGGGCCAGCTGGACGGTGAGCGCGCCGCCCATGCAGTGGCCGTAGAGCGCGAGGGGCCCGTCGACCTTCTCCTTGATCTCCTTGACGCAGCCCTCGACGAGCTCGTGGAAGGGCAGCACGGGCTCGCCGGGGTTGCCGGTGTCGTGGCCCGGCGGCTGCAGCGCGAGCATGGTGATGTGCTCGGGCAGGGCCGTCGCCAGCGACTGGTACGTGATCGCGCCGCCGCCCGCGAAGGGCACGCAGACCAGGGTCAGGGAGGCCGCGGACCGCGGCGGGGTCAGCTCGTGCAGCAGCCCGGCGTCCCGCGGCGCGTCGAGGTCCCGTGACGGGTCTCCGAGTGCGGCGAACGCGCGGATCGTGGGGTTCTTGAACAGGTCCAGCACGGTGGCCTGGATCCCCGAGTCCCTCACCGCGCGCACGGCCTTGAACGAGTCGCCGCCCAGCCCGAAGAAGTCGTCGTCGATCCCGATCCCCTGGACGCCCAGGATCGCCGACCAGAGCTCGACCAGCCCGGCCTCGGCCGGCGTCCGCGGTGGCGCGCCCGCGGCGCGCACCTCGCTCACCGGCTCGGGCAGCGCCTTGCGGTCCACCTTGCCGTTCGGGGTGAGCGGCAGCGCGTCCAGCGCCGTGAACGACGAGGGGATCATGTAGTCGGGCAGCTTGCTGCGCAGGTACTCGCGCCAGTCGTGCCCCGAGTCCCCGTCGGTGACCCCGTCGGTGACCAGGTAGGCGGCGATGCTCTTGTCCGCGTCCGAGCCGCGCACCACCGCGGCCGCCTCGCGGACGGCGGGATGGGCCAGCAGGAGCGTCTCGATCTCGCCCAGCTCGATCCGGTAGCCGCGCACCTTCACCTGACCGTCGGCCCGGCCGAGGAACTCGATCGTGCCATCGGCGCGGCGGCAGGCCAGGTCGCCGGTGCGGTACAGCCTGCTGCCGTCCCGCCAGGTGACGAAGCGCTCCGCCGTCAGCTCGGGCTGGTGGAGGTAGTCGCGGGCCAGACCCTTGCCGCCGATGTAGAGCTCGCCGACCACGCCGGTGGGGACCAGCTGCATCGCGGGGTCGAGCAGGAGGATCCGGGTGTTGGCGATCGGGTGGCCGATCGTGATCGGCCCGTCGCCGACCCGGGCGAGGGTGGACCAGATCGTGGTCTCGGTCGGCCCGTACATGTTCCACAGCTCGGCCACCCGGCCGCGCAGGTCGGTGGCCAGGTCGGCGGGGAGCGCCTCGCCGCCGCAGAGCGCCTTCAGCCCCGGCGCGCCCTGCCAGCCCGCCGACAGCAGCAGCCGCCAGGTCGCCGGGGTGGCCTGCATGACGGTCGCGCCGTCCAGCAGGGCGGCCAGCCGTACCGGGTCGTAGGCGGCCTCGCGGCTCGCGATCAGCACGTGGCCGCCGACCGTCAGCGGCAGGAACAGCTCCAGCACCGAGATGTCGAACGCGAACGTGGTGACGGCCAGCAGGGTGTCCTCGCCGGTCAGGCCGGGCTCGCGGCTCATCGAGGCGAGGAAGTTGACCACCGAGGAGTGCTGGACGCGCACGCCCTTGGGGCGCCCGGTCGAGCCGGAGGTGTACAGGACGTAGCAGGGGTTCTCCTGGGTGACCCGCACGTCCGGGCGTCCCGGGCTGTCGTGCCCGTCGCCCGCCTTCGGCAGCACCTCCTCGTCGGCGAGGACGATCTCCCCCTGGTAGCCGGTGTAGCGCCCGGCCAGCTCGCGCTCGGTGACCAGGACGCGGATGCCGGAGTGGTCCAGGATGTAGTCCTGGCGGTCTTGCGGGTACATCGGGTCGAGCGGCACGTACGCGCCGCCCGCCTTCAGCACGCCGAGCAGGGCGGCCAGCATCGTGGCCGACCGCTCCATCGCGACGCCCACCAGCGTCTCCGGCCCGACCCCCGCCTCGCGCAGCCGCCGGGCGACCCTGCCGGCCTGCTCGTCCAGCTCCCGGTACGTCAGCGAGACGCCCTCGTAGGTGACGGCCACCGCGTCGGGCGTCCGGTCGACCTGGGCTTCCACCAGCTCGTGGACGCAGAGATCGGGCACCTCGACGTCCTGGCCGTCCAGGTGCTCCGCCAGCTCCTCGCCGGTGAGGAAGACCAGGTCCGACAGCGTGGTCTCGGGTGCCGCGACGATCGCGGACAGCAGGGTCTCGTAGTGCCGCAGCAGCCGCCCGGCCGTCCCCGCGTCGTAGAGCGCGGTGTTGTACTCCAGCCGGCACTCCAGCTCGTCGCCCTGCTCGTACACGTAGAGCACCAGGTCGACCTGGGCGGTGCCGGCCTCCACGGACAGCTCCTCCACCTCCAGCCCGGCCAGGCCCAGGTCGCTCTTGGGCAGGTTGAGCAGGTTGAACAGCACCTGGAAGAGCGGGTTGCGCGACAGGTCCCTGGGCGGGTCGAGCTCCTCCACGAGCCGCTCGAACGGCACGTCCTGGTGGGCGTACGCGCCGAGCGCGTACTCGCGCACCCGGGCCAGCAGCTCCGTGTACGGCAGGCCGCCGTCCATCGTGGCCCGCATGACCAGGGTGTTGATGAAGCACCCCGCGATGCCCTCCAGCTCGGGGCGGGTGCGCCCGGCCACGGGCGAGCCGACGCAGACGTCCTCCTGGCCGCTGTAGCGGTACAGCAGCGTGTGGAGCGCGGCCAGCAGGGTCATGTAGAGCGTGGCGCCGCGTTCCTGGCTCAGGGCCCGCAGGCCCCCGGCCAGCTCCGCCGGGATGACGTGCGTGGCGACCGCGCCCTCGAAGGTCTGCATCGGCGGGCGCGGCCGGTCGGTGGGCAGGTCGAGGCCGTGCGGGATCCCGCGCAGCCGCTCGGTCCAGAAGTCCAGGTCGACGGCCTGCTCGCGCTGCCAGCGCGCGTAGTCGCGGTACCTCACCTTCGGCTCGGGGAGCACCTCGCCGTTGTACAGGGCGGCGAGCTCGCTCCTCAGCAGGGTGATCGACCAGCCGTCCACGACGATGTGGTGGAAGGCGAGCGACAGGACGTGGTGGTCGGGGGCGAGCCGCAGCAGCCGGGCCCGGAACAGCGGCCCGTGCTCCAGGTCGAACGGCTCGGTGGCGGCCGCGCTCAGCGCCCGCTCGGCGTCGTCGCAGTCCTCGACCGGCAGCGGCACCTCCCCCGGGGGCAGCACCAGCTGCACCGGCTCGCCGTCGGGGGCGCGGAAGACGGTCCGCAGCGACTCGTGCCGCCGCACCAGCTCCCGCACGGCGCCGTGCAGGCGCTCCTCGTCCACCTCGCCCCGCAGGTCGAGGGCGGTGGCCACGGCGTAGGCGGCCGAGCCGTGCACCTGGTCGATGAACCACATGCGGCGCTGGATGAACGAGACCGGCGCGGGACCGGGGTCGTCGACGACCGGGATCACCTCGCGCGCGCCCGCCACGGGGACGCCCACCGGGGCGGCGGGCACGGCTTCGGCCCGAGCTTCGGACGAGGCTTCCGGGGAGGCTTCCTGGGTGGCTCCGGCCGACGTGAGGAGGGCGCGCTGGCCGCCCAGCGTGGGGTGGTCGAAGATCGCCTCGATGGGCAGGCCGAGGCGGGAGGCGAGCTGGGTGGCCACGAGGGAGTCGCCGCCCAGCTCGAAGAAGTCGTCCCCCGCGCCGGCCGGCGCGATGCCGAGCACGTCCTGCCAGGCGGCGGCCACGGCGTCGAGCGCCTGGCCCGCCTCCGCCTCCGCTTCCGCCACGGGCAGGGCCGCCGCCCGCGCGGGCGCCCCTGCCGCGAGCTCGAAGCGCCGGGCGCGCGGCTCCACCCAGTAGCGGCGCCGCTCGAACGGGTACGTGGGCAGCGGCACCCGCCGGCCCGCCGGCCCGAACGCCGCCCAGTCGACCTCGGCGCCGGCCGCCCAGAGCCGCCCGATGCCCTCCAGCAGGGCGGACTGCCCGGCGTCCGGCCGGACCAGCGGGGCGGCCGTCGCCTGGCCCCCCTGGCGGCGCACCAGGGTGGTCAGCGTGCGGCCGGGACCGGCCTCGACCACGGCGGCGCCGGCCGCCACCAGGGCACCGGCGCAGTCGGAGAACCGCACGGTCTCGCGCAGGTGGCGCACCCAGTAGGCGGGGTCCTTGGTCTCTGCGCCGGTCGCCCAGCCGCCCGTGACGTTGGACAGGTACGGCAGGTCGGGCGTGCCCAGCCGTACGGAGCCGAGCTCGGCGGCGAAGGCGTCGAGCACCGGGTCCAGCATGGCGGAGTGGAAGGCGTGGGAGGTGCGCAGCGCGCGGCAGGCGACGCCCTGCCGCTCCAGCCGCCGCTCCACCTCCGCGACGGCCTCCTCGGGGCCGGCCAGCACGCACAGCTCGGGGGTGTTGACCGCCGCCAGCGAGAGGTCCGCGCCGAGCAGCCCGGCCACCTCCGCTTCGGGCAGCGGCACGGCCAGCATCGAACCGGGCGGCAGGCCCTGCACGAGGCGGCCCCGCGCGGCGACCAGGCGCAGGGCGTCCTCCAGGGTGAAGACCCCGGCCAGGCAGGCGGCGACGTACTCGCCGATGCTGTGCCCGGCCATCATCGCCGGCCGGACGCCCCGCTCGATGAGGGTACGGGCGAAGGCGTACTCGGTGACGAAGAGCGCGGGCTGGGTGAGCCAGGTCTGGTCGAGGTCGCCGGCCTCGCCGTACAGGGCCTGGCGCAGGTCGAGCCCGAGGTGCGGCCGCAGGATCTCGGAGCAGGTGTCGACGGCGGCGCGGAAGGCGCTCTCCGTGGCGTACAGGCTCGCGCCCATCCCCCGGCGCTGCGCGCCCTGGCCGGGGAAGAGGAAGGCGATCTCGCGCGGCTGCGCCTCGCCCGTGATGAGCTCGGCGTCCAGCGCCGACGTGCGGTCCCCGGCGACCAGGACGCCGCGGTGCCGCAGCTGGCGGCGGCCGTGCCGCAGGGTGGCGGCGACGTCGCCCAGGTCCGCGTCCGGGTGCTCGCGCAGGTGGGCGCGGAGCCGGGTGTCCATCCCGGCCAGCGCCGAGCCGGTGGCGGCCGACAGGACGAGCAGCTGCGGGCCGGTCGCCGGCGGGGCGGCGGGGCGCGCGGGGGCCTCCTCCAGCACGACGTGGGCGTTGGTGCCGCCCATGCCGAAGGCGCTGACGCCCGCCCTGCGCGGCGCTTCGCCCTGGGGCCAGTCCGCTCCGGCGGTGGGCACGTAGAAGGGGCGGAAGTCGACGCGCGGGTTGGGCGTCGCGAAGTTGACGGTGGGCGGCAGCGTGCGGTGCTTGAGCGCCATCACGGTCTTGATCAGCCCGGCCATCCCGGCGGCGGCGTCGGCGTGGCCGATGTTGGACTTGACCGAGCCCAGCGCGACCGGCCTGTCGGCGGGGAAGACCTGGGAGAGCGCCGCGACCTCGATGGGGTCGCCGAGCGCGGTGCCCGTGCCGTGCGCCTCGACGTACCCGATCGTGCCGGGGTCGACGCCGGCCGAGGCGAGCGCCGCGGTGATGACCTCGGCCTGGCCGTCCACGGCGGGCGCGGTGTAGCCGACCTTCCTGGTGCCGTCGTTGTTGACCGCGGAGCCGCGCACGACGGCGTGGATGGTGTCGCCCGCGGCGAGGGCGTCCTCCAGCCGCTTGAGCACGACGACGCCCACGCCGCTGGCGCCGATCGTGCCCTGGGCCGCGGCGTCGAAGGGTCGGCAGTGGCCGTCCGGCGACCCGATCCCGCCGCTCTGGTACACATAGCCGCGGCGGGTCCAGGCGTTGACCCGCACCGCCCCGGCCAGCGCGAGGTCGCAGTCGCCCGCGATCAGGCTCTGCCTGGCCAGGTGGAGCGCGACCAGCGAGGTGGAGCAGGCGGTGTTGACGCTGACGCTCGGCCCGCGCAGGTCCAGCTTGTACGACGTGCGCGTGGGCAGGGAGTCCTTGTCGTTGCCGAGCATGACCTGGTAGTCGCCCACCGCCCTGAGCACGTCGGGCGCGGCCAGCAGGTTCTCGATGTAGTAGCTGCTCATCGCCGAGCCGGCGAAGACGCCGATCTGCCCCGGATGGCGGGCGGGGTCGCAGCCGGAGTCCTCCAGCGCCGCCCAGGCGGTCTCCAGGAAGAGCCGCTGCTGCGGGTCGAGGATCTCGGCCTCGCGCGGGGTGAACTCGAACAGCGTGGCGTCGAACAGGTCGATGCCGTCCAGCACCGTCCCCGACCTGACGTAGGCGGGGTCGGCCAGCCGGTCGGGGTCCTCGCCGTCGGCCAGCAGCTCCTCGTCGGTGAAGTCCTGCACGGCTTCGACCCCGTCGCGGATCGCCGCCCAGAACTCCTCGGGCCCCGTGGCGCCCGGGAAGCGGCAGGCCATGCCGACGATGGCGAGCGCCCCACTCGCGGGCGCGGTGGCCGTGACCGTCTCGGGCGCGGGCGCGCCAGGGCTCAGGTAGGCGGTCAGCGAGGCGATCGTCGGATACCTGAACAGGTCGGTGACCGTCAGGTCGAACCGCTCGCGCAGCCGCTCGTGCACCTGCAGGACCAGCAGCGAGTGGCCGCCCACCTCGAAGAAGTTGTCGTCGGGGCCGAAGGCGGCGCCGCCCAGCGCCTCGCGCCAGGCCCGGGTGACGATCCGGGTGATCTCGCGGCGCGGCAGCTCCCGGGGGGCCTCGTCCCCGCCCATCGCGGCGGCGAGCACCTGCTGGAGCTCGCCCACCAGGGCGCGGACCGTCGCCTCGCGGAACAGGTCCGTGTTGTACTCGACGAGCCCGTCCAGGGTCTCGCGGACGCCCACGGTCAGGTCGAACTTGGCGGTGTGCTCGGGGATCTCGACGGGCGTGACGGTCAGGCCGTCCAGCTCCAGCGCCGCCGTGGCCTCGGGCAGCATGTTGAACATCGTCTGGAAGACCGGGCTGCGGTCCAGGCGGCGCTCGGGGTTGAGCTCCTCGACCAGCCGCTCGAACGGCATCCCCTGGTGGTCGTACGCGTCGAGCACCGCCTCCTTGACCCGCTCGACCACCTCGGCGAACGGCGGCTCGCCCGACAGGTCGGCGCGGATGGCCAGGGTGTTGGTGAAGAACCCGATCAGTCCCTCGGACTCGACCCTGTCCCGGTTGGCGATGGGCGTGCCCACCACCAGGTCCCGCTGACCGGAGCGCCGGGAGAGCACCACCAGGTAGGCCGCGAACAGCACCATGTACGGCGTGGCGCCGAGGCTCCGGCAGTACGCAGCGAACTCCTCGCGCGGCAGGTCCAGGGAGAAGGGCAGCTCGGCGCCCGCGTACGTCTGGACGGCCGGCCTGGGCAGGTCCGCCGGCAGCTCGGTTACGGGCGGCGCGCCCGCCAGCGTCTCGCGCCAGTAGCCGAGCTCCCGGCCGAAGTCCTGCTCCCGCTGCCAGATCGCGTGGTCGGGGTACTGCTGGGCGAGCGGCGGCAGCTCCTCGCCGTTGTAGAGGGCGCTCAGCTCCCGGCGCAGCACGTCCAGGGACCAGGCGTCGGCGACGATGTGGTGGAGCGTGAGGTGCAGGACGTGCCGCTCCGGGCCCTCGCGCAGCAGGTGCGCGCGGATGAGCGGGCCGGCGGTCAGGTCCATCGGCGTGGTGTCCGCGGTGTCCGCCAGGTCGATCGCGAGCGAGTCGGCCACGATCTGGTAGGGGCCGTCCGCGTCCATGGCGAACGTGGTGCGCAGGCTCTCATGCCTGGCCACCAGGGCGTTCAGCGCGCGGTGCAGGGCCTCGCGGTCGAGCGGGCCCTCGATGCGGAAGGCGAGCGGGATCAGGTAGTGGGCGGCGCCCGGCGCCATCCGGTCGAGGTACCACGCGCGCAGCTGGGTGAAGGACATCGGCAGCCGCTCGGGCCGCGTCCGCGCGGCCTGCTGCTGCTTCTTCTTCCGTAACGCGTCCAGGAGCTGGCGCTGCTGGGCTGACAGGCTCATTGTTCACCTTCCATCGACCGCAGCAGGGCCTCGGCCTCTTCGTCCGAATACGCGGCGACCATGAGATAGAGCTCGGCGGCCGCCTCCACGTCCGGCGACGTGAGCTGCGCGGCGAGTTCGGCGACGGTCGGGTGGGCGAAGATCGTCCGGATCGGCACCCGTACGTCGAGCGCCTCGCGCAACCGGGAGGCGATCTGGGTGGCGTTGAGCGAGTGGCCGCCCAGCTCGAAGAGGTTGTCGTGCCGCCCGACCTGCCCGCCCAGCACCTCTTGCCAGATGGCGGCGACGGCCTGCTCCACCGGGGTGGCGGGCGCGGCGACCGTCCGCGCGCTCTGGCCGGGCTCCGGCAGGGCGTGCCGGTCCACCTTGCCCGACGGGTTCACCGGCAGGGAGGCCAGGGCGACGAACGTGCTCGGCACCATGTACTCGGGCAGGCGTTCGGCGAGGTAGGGCCGTAGCTCGGGGGTGCCGTCGGCGGCCACGTACGCCACCAGCGCGCCCTCCCTGGCCATGACGAACGCCTCGCGCACGGCGGGGTGCCCGGCCAGCACCGCGGCGATCTCGCCGGGCTCCACCCGGTAGCCGCGGATCTTGACCTGGTCGTCGGCGCGGCCCAGGAACTCGATCTCCCCCGCCTCGTCGCGGCGGGCCAGGTCGCCGGTCCGGTAGAGCCTGCGCCCGTCACGCCAGGTGATGAAGCGCTCCTGTGTCAGCTCGGGCTGGCCGTGGTAGCCCCGGGCGAGGCAGGCGCCGCCGAGGTGCAGCTCGCCGGGGACGCCGTCGGGCGTCTCGTGGCCCAGGCGGTTGAGGATGAGCGCCTGGACGCCGGTGACCGGCCTGCCGATGGGCGGCAGCCGCGGCCAGTCCTCCGGGGGGCCGGTGAGCGTGTGGGCGATGTCGATGATCGCGCCCTCGGTGGGTCCGTACTGGTTGTGCAGCGTCATCCACGGCCGGACAAACCGTTCGAGCTGCGGGGTGACCTGGAGCTGCTCCCCGGCGGTGATCACCTCGCGGAGCGTGGCGGGCGGCTCGACCCCGGCGCCGGCCAGCGTCTGCAGCGCCACGAACGGCAGGAAGATGCGCTCCACCCGGTTCCTGGCGATGTGGTCGAGCAGGGCGGCGGGGTCGCGCCGCACGTCGTCGCCGACCATGACCAGCGTCCCGCCGTACGCCCAGGTGCTGAAGATCTCCTGCACCGAGACGTCGAAGCCGAGGGCGGTGAACTGCAGGCTGCGGTACGCGCCCTCGTGCCAGGCCATGAGGTTGGCGACCGGGCGGTGCGGCATCGCCACGCCCTTCGGCTGGCCGGTCGAGCCCGAGGTGAACAGGATGTAGGCCAGGTTGTCCGGCGTGACGCCGCTGTCCTGGCGGTGGTCCGGCAGGCCGTCGAGGTCGGTGTCGACGTGGACGGGCCGCGCGTGCGGCAGGCTGCCCGCGAGCGCCTGGTGCGTCACGAGGACCGGGGTGTCGACGCGGCCGAGCACCTGGGTGAGGCGGCCTTCGGGATAGGAGGGGTCGAGCGGGACGTAGGCGCCGCCCGACTTCAGGATGCCGAGCAGCGCGACGGGCAGGTCGAGCGAGCGCCGCACGTGCAGGGCGACCGGCACCTCGGGCCCTACTCCGAGCCCGCGCAGCAGGTGGGCCAGCCGATTGGCCCGCCGGTCGAGCTCGGCGTAGGTGAGGGCGGCGCCGTCGAACTCGACGGCGACCGCGTCGGGCGTCCTGTCGGCCTGCTCCTCGAAGAGCCGGTGCAGGCACTGGTCGGGGCCGCGGCCAGCGGGCTCGTGCTCGCGGGCGAGCAGCGCGGAGACCGGCGCGGACGGGTCGGCCGCCACCTGTTCCAGGACGCGTACGTAGTGCCGCAGCAGGCGCTCGGCGGTGGGGCGCTCGAACAGGTCGGTGGCGAACTCCAGGCTCATCTCCTGGCCTTCGGCGTAGAGCACGAGGTCGGCCTTGGCCCCGCCGTTCTCCACCTCTTCCAGCATCCGGAAGCCCACCCCGCCGCCGCGCCTGGCGTCCGGCGGGTCCTGCATCGCGAACATCACGTCGAAGGGCGACCGGCCGTCGGGGCAGAGCTCCCGGACGATCTCCTCCAGCGGCACGTCCCCGGGCGTGGCCAGCACCGCCGCCCGCACCTGCGACAGCAGGCGCTCGAACGTCGGGTCGCCCGCCAGGCCGGTCCTGATGGGCAGCGTCTCCACGAAGAAGCCGATCATGGAGTCGGCGCCGGGCGCCTCCCTGCCGGAGAACGGCACGCCCGTCACGATGTCGTCCTGGCCGCTGTAGCGGTGCAGCAGCGCCTGGAAGGCCGCGAACAGCACCATGAACGGGCTCGCCTGGGCGCGCCTGCCCAGCGACTCCAGCTCGGCGAGCAGCCCGTCCGGCAGCGTGGCCCTGACCCGGGCGCCGCGCCGCGTCGGCTCCTTCGACCCCGGGCCGTCGGCCGGCAGCGCCAGCCGCTCGGGCGGCGACTCCAGGACCTTCCTCCAGTACGGCAGGCCGTCGAGCCCCTGCCTGCGCCGGTACGGCCCGGCCGGCTCGGGCAGGCTCTCCCCCGCGTAGAGCCGCGCCAGCTCGTCCAGGAGGACCCCGGCCGACCAGCCGTCGAAGGCGATGTGGTGGACGGTCACCAGCAGCCGGTGCCGGTCGTCGGCGAGCCGGAGCAGCAGGGCCCGCAGCAGCGGGCCGTTCCGCAGGTCGAAACGGTCGCGGGCGGCGTGCTTGGCCAGCGCCTCCGCGCCGCGCGGGGTGGCGTCCATGACCTTCATCGCGATCCGCGTCTCCGGATCGACCACGGGCACCGGCTCGCCGTCGAGCTCCTCGTAGCGGGTGCGCAGGGTCGGGTGCCGGCGCACGATCTCGTTGATCGCGTCCTCCAGGCGCCCGGTGTCGAGGGGGCCGTCCAGGGCGTACAGGATGGGCACGTTGTACTGCGCGCCCGGCGCCACCTGGTCGATGAACCAGAGCCGGCGCTGCGCCGGCGTGATCCCGCTCCCGGCCGGGGCCTCCGCCGCCGCCTCGGGCAGGTCGTCGATCGCGCGGGCGAGCGCGGCGAGCGCGGGGTGCTCGAAGAGCATCCGGGGCTCGACCGGCTTGCCCAGCCTCTCGCAGGCACGGGCGGCGACGCGCATCGCGAGCAGCGACTGGCCGCCCAGCGCCAGGAAGTCGTCGTCGGCGCCGACCGGGCCGGCGTCGAGGACGTCCTGCCAGAGGCCGGCGAGCAGTTCCTCGGTCGGGGTGGCGGGCGGCGTGATCGGGCGGGACTCGCGGACCGGGTCGGGCAGCGCGGCGCGATCCACCTTGCCATTGGCGGTCAGCGGGAGCTCGTCCAGGAAGACCCAGGCGGTCGGGATCATGTAGTCGGGCAGGAACCTGCGCAGGTGGGTGCGCAGCTCCTGATCGGTCGCCGTGCCCACGACGTAGGCGACCAGGTCGTGGCCGCGGACGGCGGTGGTGGCGGCCCTGACCCGCTGGTGGCGGCCGAGCACGGTCTCGATCTCGCCGAGCTCCACCCGGTTGCCGCGGATCTTGACCTGGTCGTCGAGCCGTCCCAGGAACTCGACGGCCCCGTCGGATCGCCGCCTGGCCAGGTCGCCGGTGCGGTAGAGGAGGTTGCCGTCGCCGTCGCGGACGAAGCGCTCGGCCGTGAGCTCGGGCTGGTCGAGGTAGCCCAGGCCGACGCACACGCCGCCGAGGTGGATCTCGCCCTCCTCGACCGGCCGCATCTCCTCGTCCAGGAGGTGGACGGTGACGCCGGGCAGGGGCTCGCCGAGCGCGGGCGGGCGGCTCTGGCCGTCGTGGACCGGCACCTCGCCGGCGATGGCGTTGACGGCGCATTCGGCCGGGCCGTAGAGGTTGATCAGCCGGAAGGGCAGCCCGGGCCTCGGATAGGTGGTGAGCCGGTCGCCGCCGGTGCTCAGCGTCACGAGATTGGCACGTTCCGGCCATGAGAGGCCGAGCAGCCCCTCGGCGATGGGCGTGGGCGCGTAGCAGGTGGTCAGCTCCTGCTCCACGATCCAGTCGCGCAGGGCGGGCAGCGAGAGCCTGGTCCGCTCGTCGGGGATGACCATGGTCGTACCCGCGGTCAGGTACATCCAGATCTCCCAGACCGACGGGTCGAAGTTGGGGCTGGTGAGCAGCGGCGCACGGCCGCCCCGCCCGAAGGTCTCGTGGGACCAGCTGATCAGGTTGGCCAGCGCGCGGTGCGGGACGAGCACGCCCTTGGGGGTCCCCGTCGAGCCGGAGGTGTGGATGACGTAGGCGAGGTCGCCGGGCTCGATCGACGGCGGGGCGACGTGGCCGTCCGCCTCCGAGGCCGTGTCGATCACGGGGACGCCGTCGGGGACCAGGGACCTCCACTCGGGGGCCGTGACCACGGCCGCGGCGCCCGCCAGCATGGCCCGGATCCGGTCGGCGGGCGTGGCCGGGTCGATCGGCGCGAAGGCGAGGCCCGCCTTCATCGCGCCGAGCTGGCCCGCGACCAGCCGGATCGAGCGGCCCGCGAGCACGGCCGCCCACCGCTGCCCGGCCTGCCTGAACGGACGTAACTGCGCGGCGACGCCATTGGCGAGACGGTCTAACTCCTGATAGGTGAGATGCTCCTGACCGGCTGAAACGGCGACCCTGTCAGGGGTCTCCCGCAGCTGATCCTCGTAACGCCGCAGAACAGATGCCAAGGGTGCCGCATCTGACGTCATTGTCCACGCCTGCCGATTGTTGAGTTTTATGGGCCCTTTTGGGCGCGCCGCGGATCAGGATGACCTTGTCGTGTGACCTGTGTCAACCCAAGCACGATCTTGGTCACGGAGAGGAGATCGCACTTCAGCAGGGCGTCGCCACACGGGCACCACGGCCCTCAAGGACCGGCGATCGGGCTCAGGCGGTGGCCTGGGAGCGCAGGGGCACGAGCGGGAGTTCGAGGTCCACTTCCAGGGCCTCGCTGGCGTAGTTGGCGAAGACGTTGTGGGCGACGTTGGCGATGACCTCGACGATCTCTTCGTCCGTCAGGCCGGCCTCACGGGCCGAGACGAACTGAGCGTCATCCACCGGACCGCGGCCGGTGGTGACGGCCACCGCCAGGCGCAGCGCGGCGTCCGCCCTGGGGTCGGCGCTCCGGCCGCGGCGGGCGGCGAGGATCTCCTCCTCGGGCAGCCTCAGGAACTGGCGGCAGACGTACACGTGCGTCGACAGGCAGTACGTGCACCCGTTGAGCTCGGACACGGCCAGCGCGATGCGCTCCCGCAGCGCCGCCGGCAGCACGCCGTCCTTCAGCGCGCCGTAGAGCCCGAGGAAGCCCTTGAGAGCGGCGGGGCTGTTGGCCAGCGCCCTGGTCGTATTGGGGGTGGCGCCCATCGTGTGCCGGGTGGCGGCGAGCTGCTCGGCGGCGGCACCGGTGGCGGTCGCCGGGTCGATGAGGGGAACGCGGGCCATCGTGGCTCCTTGCACTCGAACGGTCCGGCGCGAACCGCTTCCGTTCCGCGCCGCTTGACTAGTGTTGGACTCTAGCCAAATGATGGCTGTAGTGTCCATCTGGTAAGAGGTCAAGTGATGCACGAACCAACAGGTAAGGGGCTGGCTATCTGGCTCTCCCCGCCCCGCTTGGCCGACAGCTCGACATAACTACAACTAGAGTCATCCACTATTGAGAGAGAAGAGGTTTCCGCCATGCCGGTCATCAGAGTCACCCGATTCCAGGCCGATCCCGCCGACGCCGAGCAGGTTCAGGTCCGGCACGCCGCGCTGGTCTCCGCGATCAGATCCGCGCACGCCGGGCTCGCCGAGGCGCGCCTCGGCCGGATCGACGACGAGACGTGGGTCGGCTTCTGGCGCTGGGATTCCGCCGCCGATCTGCAGGCCGCTCGCCAGGCGGCGCCCGGCACACCCGCGGCGGCCGCGGCGTTCTCGATGGCCCGCGACGTCACCGCGGAGGACATCGAGGTGGTCGACGAGCTCTGACCGCCCGGCCCCGGGCCCGGGGTCCGGGGCCGGGCTTCCCCCGTGCCCGGCTCAGGCGGGCGGCCCGTCCGCGAGGATGCGTCCCAGGGTGCGCCGGCCCATCGCGCTCATCGCGGGGTTGCTGTCGAGGTAGTACCAGACCAGTCCCATCGCCTGCTGGAAGGCCCAGGCCTTGCCCCGCTCCCATTCGAGGTCCTCGCAGCCGAGATCCTCGCGGAGCACCCGCCGCGGCCCGGCCTCGAGCAGATGCCAGGCACCGACCAGATCGAGCGCGGGATCGGCGGGCCCGAAGCCGCCGACGTCGAGGATCCCGGCCAGGCGCTCGCCCGACACCAGCACGTTGCCGGGAATGAGGTCGCCGTGGGTCATCACGTCGCCGGCGGTGCGCGGAAGCGTACGCATGCGTGCCCACATGCCGCGAAGCAGGGGGACGTCCAGAAGCCGTTCGCTGTGCAGGAAACAGGTCTCCATCCACGCGTCGTGGGATCGCAGCTCTCCGCCACGCCCGGTCCGGCCGGTGCCCGCGAAGGTGCGGCCTCGGGTGTCGATCGCGCGCAGGTCGCTGATGAGAGCGGCCAGGTCGTGCGCGAACGCGGCGGATCCGCCGGGATCCCGGTCGGTGGCGACGACGCCGGGCAGCCAGGTCTGCACCGACCACGGCAGCGGGTAGCCCGCGCCGGGGTCGCCCAGCGCGACCGGCTCGGGAGTGCGGAAACGTGTGCGCCCCACCAGCCCCTGGGCTGCCTCCGCCTCGGCCTTCAGCAGGCTCCGCATCGCCTCGACGTCGCCGGGCTGCAGCGGGAAGCGGGCCGCGAGGCCGTCGCCGATGCGGAAGATGGCGTTGACCGTCCCCTGGCCGGGGACGCCCCGGACGGGCAGGCCGTGCCACTCGGGAAACTGCTCACCCACCAACGCGCGCACGGTATCAGGGGACACTGTCAGCTGGTCGGCATGCATTTTCACACCGGGAGCCTCCCGTGTCCCGATCCGCGACGGCAAGTCGTTTCCTCGCGCGGGGCCGCCGCCGACGCCTCCGGCCGCTGCTCGGTGGTCACGCCGCCGACACCCTCCGGCCGCTGCTCGGTGGTCACGCCGCCGACACCCTCCAGCCGCTGCTCGGTGGTCACGCCGCCGGCGCCCGCCGGCGTGCCCGTGCGACGGCGCGGGCCACGCGGGCGGCCTCGGCGGGATGGCGGCGTAACGTGCCCTCGATCGCGCTGTGATAGCCGACGAACCACAGGCCGGGAGCCGCGGCGGATCCCGGGCCGCCGTGCGGCCGTCCCCCGGCGTCGAGCACACCGAGGTGGCCGACCAGCGGCTCCAGGCCGGAGCGGTATCCCGTGGCGGCGAGGACGACGTCGGGGCGGAGGCGACGGCCACCACGCAGCACCACTTCCTCGCCGTCGAACCCGGCGACCGCGGCGACGATCTCCAGGCGCCCGGCCTTGAGGTGCCCGACGAAGCCCTGGTCGACGGCCACGGTGACCCCGGTGGTCCGCATCCGCTCGAACGGGCCCTGCGGCGGAAGAGGCAGCCCGTACGAGGAGAGGTCGCCGAAGGCCAGCCTGGACAGCGCGCGAGCGCCCGCGTCCCGCACGCCCTCGGGGAGGACCCGCGAAAGGGCCGCCAAGGGGTGCAGCGGCAGGCCGGCGAGCTCGCGGGGCAGGATGTTCGGCGGCGTGCGGACCGACACCCACAGGGCCTTCACCCCTGCCTCCACGAGGTGACCCGCGATCTCCACCGCCGAGTTCCCCGCACCCACCAGCAGGACGCGCCGTCCTCGGAGGTCCGCGGCCCGCCGGAGCGCGGCGACATGCATCACGGGCCCGCCGAACCGGTCCCGGCCCGGCCAGTCGGGCAGCCACGGCAGCCTGTCGTGCCCGCCCGCGACGACGACGTGGTCGCTCTCCCGCTCGCCCGCCGAGGTCGTGACCCGCCATCCGCCCGGCGCGCCGTCGACCCGCCGCACTCGTACGCCGAACCTGACGTGCAGGCGCCGGCTCCGGGCGAACCTGTCGAGGTAGGCCACGTAGTCGTCGCGGCTCACCCACCGCCCCGCGGAGCGCGGCAGGCGCAGGCCCGGCAGGCCGGACATCCAGCGGATGGTGTTCAGCCGCAGATCCTCGTGGCGGGAGCGCCAGGAGGCGGCCACTCCGTCCCCCTGCTCGAGGACGACGGCTTCGACGCCGGCCCGCTGGAGCGCGGCGGCGGTGGCCAGGCCCGCCGAGCCGGCGCCCACGACCACGACCGGCCCAGGTCTCATGCGCCGCCTCACCGGCCGCGATCACCCCGGACCGCCCGCCCGAGCAGGACGAATCCGAGCCCGTACAGGGCGGCGCCGGCGACCTCGAGTGTCTGGATGAGCGGCGAGCGGGGCCCCGCGACGAAGATGACCAGGCCTCCGGCGGTGTACACCACCGCGCCGGTGCCCAGCAGCCATCCGGCCCACCTCCGGCCGTGACGGGCGAGGAGGAAGGCCGCGAGCACGTACCCGAGCGGGAACAGGAGGAGCGCGGGCAGCACCAGGATCGCCCCGCCCGCGTCGAGATCGGCCGGCGTGTGGACGAGTTGCGGGGCGTAGCGCGCCATCACCGGATTGTGGGATCCGTCGAAGACGATGAGACCGAACCAGGCCAGCGTGCCGGCGATGGCCGCGTACAGCCCCAGCGCCTCGCGCCTCCCCAGGCCCAGGCCGCCGGAGGCGAGGACGCCGGCCAGGCTGACCACCTGGAACAGCAGGCCGATGGCCTGCACGTCATGGGTCACTCCGTAGAGCTGGCCGACCGCAGCGATGCTGTACCCGTCGCGGTCCGGATGCAGCACGGTGCCGATCAGGAACACCGGCCCGCCGATGAACGCGGTCGCCGCCGCGACCGTGCCGAGCGGACGAGCGGCGGGCCTGGTCATCTGTGAGTCGGAAAGGGTCATGGTGTCCTTGCCTCGGCAATCATGTGATCAGGAGATCTCTGGTCTCGTGGAGGTCGATGTCGTACGCGCAGAGGTCTTCGGGAAGAGAGGCCAGCGCGGGAACCTCGTCGATGTGGCGGACGCCCGGAATCAGGCATTCGGGGTCGGCGAGCAGCCCGCGGGTCACGTGGGCGGCCACCAGCGCCGTGGCACGGCTCTGCGCCTTGCCGGTCATGACGGAGGAGGCGCGTTCATCGCCCTTGCGGGCGTCGGCGCGCACCGCCCAGCCGTCACCGCCGAGGTGCGCCATGGAGAAGGCCGCGGTGACCGCCCGCTCGACGTCGGGACGCCGGGCGGCCCGGAAGGCACCCGCCCGGCGCAGCCCGAACAGCGCCGCGGTCAAGGCCCGGGAGTCCAGGCACAGCCGGGTCGTGACGCGGCGCACGCCGAGGGTCCGGCGAAGGGTGTACTGGTCGGAGAAGGGAAAGGGGTGCGCGGTGCGGAGCCCGTAGCCGGGCAGCCAGGCCCTGCGCGGACGGGCGGCCCCGGGCGATGGGGCGGCCAACCGGCTGACGGTCCAGCGGACGGCGTCGGCGCCGTGGCGCTCACCGGCGCCCAGCAGCACCGTGAGATCCACCTGATCGGCGCCGCCGACGGCGAGATGGGCGCGGCGGGCCAGCAGGTTCGTCAGCCCGGGTGCCACTCCGACGCTGAGCACGGCCGCCGCACCTGTCGCCGCGGCGGCGCTGTCGAGCGCCTCGACCTGGGCCAGCAGGTGATGTGACGCCCCGATGTCGACGAGATGGATGCCACGGGTCAGGCAGGCGCGGGCGATCCGATCGTCCAAGGGCTCCACGCAAAGGACGACCGCGCCGATCCGGTGGCGCGCCAGGACGTCGCCGAAGTCTCCGGCGTCCGTGACGTCCACTCCGACGGCCTCGTCCGAACCGATCTCGGCGGCCAGCCGCCGCGCCCGCTCCAGGTCACGACCCGCGGGGACCACCCGGCCGGGGAACCAGGTGGCCAGGGTGCGGCAGACGACCGCTCCGACGGCGCCGTATCCGCCGATCACGAGGACGCCTTGGGGCGATGGCAGTGACTGAGACACGCTCCAATAAGAGCACTAGACTGTCACTCTAGTCAATTTTAGGTCTCCACGAAGTGGTGATGCGCACGTCACTGGAGTTCTCCCCTAGGAAATCCCCGTACGTCCGCCAGAGTCGGGCTTCAGCGGTATAGTCGCCGCAGTGCAGCCTCGCCATGAAGGGGAGCCGGTGGCGACATCCAAACCGCAACAACCCAAAACGGGAGTGCGGGCGGCGAAGGCCGCCGCGACGCGAGCACGCATGCTGGCAGCGGCAGGAGAGCTGTTCGCGACGCACGGCTACGCGTCGACCACCATGCAGGCCATCGCGAAACAGGCGGGCGTCGCCGTACAGACGCTCTACTTCACGTTCGCCACGAAGCGGGCCATCCTCAAAGAGCTCCTGGACGTGGAGATCGCCGGCGACACCGCGCCCGTCGCGACCCTGGACCGGCCCTGGGTCGCCCAGGCGCTGGCGGCGCCCGCGCACGAGCAGATCCGGCTCCTCGTGTCAGCGACCGCGCAGATCATGGCCCGGGTCAGCCCGATCCTGGAGGCGGTCCGTTCGGCCGCCCCGGTGGACCCCGAGATCGCCGAGCTCTGGCGGACCAACATCCACCAACGGCGCACCGTCCTCGCCACCTTCGCGGGAGCCCTGGCCGCCAAGACCCCGTTCCGGGCCGGGATCGACGTCCTGCAGGCCACCGACATCATGCTGGCGGTCCTGGCGCCCGAGGTCTATCACCTGCTCATCAAGGAGCGGCACTGGAGCGAGGAGCGCTGGGAGAGCTGGGCCGTCGACGCCCTCACCCGCCAGCTCCTCCCCGACCCGGACACCTCCTGAGGCCCGGGCGAGGCCCCGCGGCTACCGAGCCAGGTGCCGGCTGATCACCAGGCGCTGGATCTGGTTGGTGCCCTCGAAGATCTGCATGACCTTGGCCTCGCGCATGTACCGCTCGACCCGGAACTCGCGCGTGTACCCGTACCCGCCGAAGACCTGCACCGCGTCCGTCGTCACCTTCATCGCCGTGTCCGTGGCGACCAGCTTGGCGATGCAGGCGTGCTTGCCGTACGGCAGGCCGGCGTCGCGGCGGCGGGCCGCGTCGAGGTAGGTGGCCCGCGCGCTCTCCACCCCCGCCGCCATGTCCGCCAGCAGGAACCCGAGCCCCTGGTGGTCGATGATGCGCTTGCCGAACGTCTGCCGCTCCTTGGCGTACGCCACCGCCTCGTCGAGCGCGGCCTGCGCGAGCCCGGTGGCGCAGGCGGCGATGCCGAGCCGCCCCGAGTCGAGGGCGGCGAAGGCGATCCGGAGGCCCTGGCCCTCCTCGCCGATCAGCCGGTCCCGCTCCAGGAGCGCGCCGTCCCAGTGGGCGGCGGTGGTCGGCACGGCGTGCAGGCCCATCTTCTCCTCGGGCCGCCCGAACGTCAGCCCGTCGGCCGCGCCCGGCGCGATAAAGCAGGAGACGCCTCGCGAGCCCTCGCCCGTGCGGGCGAACAGGGCGTAGAAGTCGGCGATGCCGCCGTGGGTGATCCACGCCTTGTTGCCGGTGACCCGGTAGCCGTCCTCGACGCGTTCGGCCTTGCAGGCGATCGCTCCCGCGTCGGAGCCGGCCTGCGGCTCGGACAGGCTGTAGCCGCCGATCAGGCGGCCGGCCAGCATGTCGGGCAGCCACCGCTCCCGCTGCGCGTCGGTGCCGTACGTGGCGACGGGGAAGCAGGCGAGGGTGTGCACGCTGGTGGCGACCGCGACGGAGGCCCACCGCATGGCCAGCTCCTCGATCACCTGCAGGTACACCTCGTACGGCTGCCCGCCGCCCCCCAGCTCCTCCGGGTAGGGCAGGCCGAGCAGCCCGGCCGCGCCGAGCGTGGCGAACAGCCCCTCCGGGTAGGTCTCGGCCCGCTCGTGCTCGTCGACCCGGCGGGCGAGCTCCTTGCCGGCGATCTCGCGGGTCAGCTCGATCAGGTCCCTGGCGTCCTGGCCTGGCAGCAGTCGTTCCACGGTCACGATCCCTCCCAGCTCATGGCGGGCTCGTCCCCCAGCCGGGCGAGCGCCGCGCCGGCACGCTCGCGGTAGTCGGCCACCCGGGCGAGCTTGATGTCCTCGTACCCCCGGATCAGGTCGGGCAGGCCGGCGATCTCCTCGACGGCCCCGGCGCTGTCGGGGGTGAGCTTGTCCAGCGCGGTACGCATCAGGTCGCGGTACTCGGTGACCAGCTCGCGCTCGACCCGCCGCACCCGCGCGTGGCCGAACAGGTCGAACGCGGTGCCCCTCAGCACCCTGGCGGCCCGCAGGCCGCGGAACAGGACCCCGGCGGAGCGGCGTACCTTGATCTTGCGGTTGAGCCCCATGGCGCGCAGCAGCGGCGGGTGCAGCAGCACCGACACGACCGCGTCCGGCCCGAACTCCTGCTCCCTGCGCTCCTTCTCGGCCGGGTCGAGGTGCAGGCGGGCGACCTCGTACTCGTCCTTGTAGGCCATGAGCTTGTGCAAGGAGCGGGCGTACGCGAGCGCGATCCTGATCCCGGCCTCCTCGCCGGCCCGCCGCACGGCGTCGGCCGCCACCCGCCGCACGTCCTCCTCGTACGTACGGGCGTAGGCGGCGTTCTGGTAGCCGGTCAGGTCGGCGACCCGCGTGGCCAGCACCTCGTCCAGACCCTCGGGGACGGTCTCCTGCGGCTCAGGGGGCGAGGCGACGGCGGCGCGGCCCCAGCGGAAGGCCGCCAGGTTCTGCTCGACGGCGGCGCCGTTCAGCGCGATGGCCCGCTCGACGGACGCGGCGGAGACCGGCAGGCAGCCGTGCTGGTAGGCGGCGCCGAGCATCAGCAGGTTGGCCGGCATGTGGTCGCCGAACAGCGACTCCGCCAGCCCCTGGGCGTCCAGGCACTCGACGCGCCGCGCGGCGGAGGCGACGCGCGCCACCGCGTCGGCGTGCCCCGGGACGGCCACCCGGCCGGTCACCATGGCGGCGGTCGGGACGACGGCGGTGTTCAGGACCGCGACGGTGCGGTCGGGCGCGGCGACGGCCAGGTTCGCCTCGGACGCCGCTCCCAGCAGGTCGAACCCGATGAGCACGTCCGCGCTCCCCTGCGAGGCCCGCAGCGAGCCCGCCACGGGCGCCGCCGAGATCCGCACGTCGCTGACCACCGGGCCGCCCTTCTGCGCCAGCCCGGTCTGCTCCAGCCCGGCCGCGTGCAGCCCGTCGAGGTGGGCGGCCATCTGCAGGATCTGCGAGACGGTGACGACGCCGGTGCCGCCGATGCCCGGCATCCTGACCAGCGCCTCCGACGGCCTGCTCGCCGGTTCCGGCACCTCGGGGGCGGGCGGCGGCGCCTGCCTGCGCGGCTTCGTCCCCGGCTCGACCAGGAGGAACGACGGGCAGTCGCCCTTGAGGCAGCTCAGGTCCGTGTTGCAGGAGGCCTGATGGATGCGGGTCTTGCGGCCGTACTCGGTCTCGACCGGCTGCACCGACAGACAGGTGGACGCCTCGCCGCAGTCGCCGCAGCCCTCGCAGACCCGCTCGTTGATCACGACCCGCTGCGTGGGCACGGGCAGCTTGCCGCGCTTGCGCAGCCGCCGCTCCTCGGCGGCGCACCGGTCGTCGTGGATGAGCACGGTCACGCCGTCGAGCTCGGCCAGCTCCCGCTCCACCTCGGGCAGGTCGTCGCGGTGCCGCACCGACGCGATCGCCGCCAGCCGCACCCCCCGGTACGTCTCCGGCTCCGGCGTGGTCACCACGATCCGCCGCACGCCCTCCAGGGCCAGCTCGTGCGTCAGCGCGGGCACGTCGAGCCGGCCCTCGGCGCGCTGCCCGCCGGTCATGGCGACGGCGTCGTTGTAGAGCAGCTTGTACGTCATCCGCACCCCGGCCGCGACGGCGGCCCTGATCGCCAGGGACCCGGAGTGGTGGAAGGTGCCGTCGCCGAGGTTCTGCACGAAGTGCCGGTCACCGGTGAACGGCGCCAGCCCGATCCACTGGGCGCCCTCGCCGCCCATCTGCGTGATGCCGACCTGGGTGCCGCGGCCGTGCCCGTCCAGGGCGATCATGGCGTGGCAGCCGATGCCGACGCCGACCAGCGTCCCCTCGGCCGTGCGGGTCGAGGTGTTGTGGGGGCAGCCGGAGCAGAAGTAGGGGGTGCGCGCGGCCACCAGCGGCAGCATCACCCGCCCCTTCTTACGCGGACGCTCAGGGGCCTTCATGCCCAGGCAGGTGGCGACGGCCCTGGCCACGTCCTCGGCGCCCAGCGTG
Organism: Nonomuraea phyllanthi; assembly: GCF_006334985.2. Classification (GTDB taxonomy): domain Bacteria; phylum Actinomycetota; class Actinomycetes; order Streptosporangiales; family Streptosporangiaceae; genus Nonomuraea; species Nonomuraea phyllanthi. The sequence continues at coordinate 339,093 of NZ_VDLX02000003.1, read as the reverse complement.
CCGCGCGCGGTGAGCAGCTCCCGCCCGACGACGGCCGGCGCCCGCTCGCCGCCGTACAGGGCCTGCTTGAGCTGCCCCTCCAGGAACGGCACCTTGTCCTCGACCACCAGCACCTTGTCCAGGTCGGACGTCATCGCGGCCAGGTCGTCGTACGCGAGCGGGAACGGCATCGCGAGCCTGATCAGCCGGATCCCGCGCTCGTCCAACGCCGCCTGGTCGAGACCGAGGTCCGCCAGCGCCCGCAGGACCACCGCGTACGTCGTGCCGGAGGCCAGGATGCCGAGCGCGGTGTTCCTCTCGCCCGACATCACCCGGTTGAGCCCGTGCGCGCGGGCGTACTCGCGGGCCAGGTCGAGGCGCCGGGTGAGCATGTCGTGCTCGGCGTCCAGCGCGGCCGGGCCGAGCAGGATGGGGGCGGGGCCGCGCTCGCGCTTGTCCGGCACCGGGATGCCCTCCCGCAGCGGCCCGAGGTCCACGGTGGCCGACGCGTCGGCGATGTCCGCGACGATCTTCAGCCCCGCCCACAGGCCGGTGGCACGTGACAGGGCCACCGCGTGCAGCCCGAACTCGACGATCTCCGCCACCGAGCCGGGCGCGAGCAGCGGCATGGACAGGCTCTGGCACATGGGCTCGCACGCGCTGGGCAGCGTGGACGACTTGCAGCCGGGGTCGTCGCCGATCCAGGCCACCGCGCCGCCGAGCGGCGCCGTGCCGGCCACGTTCGCGTGCCTGATGGCGTCGGCGGCCCGGTCGAGGCCGGGGTTCTTGCCGTACCAGAAGCCGGTCACGCCGTCGTGCCGCCGGCCCGGCACCTGGTCGAGCAGCTGCGTGCCCGCCACCGACGTGGCGGCGAGCTCCTCGTTCAGCCCCGGCTGGAACACCACGCCCGCCGGGTCCAGGAACCGCGCGGCCCGCCCCATCTCCAGGTCCACGCCCGCCAGCGGCGAGCCCTGGTAACCCGACACGAACACGCGCGTGTCCAGCCCGCGCTCCTCGTCCAGGCGGCGCTGCTCCAGCGTCAGGCGGACCAGGGCCTGGATGCCGGAGATGAGCACCCGGCCGTCGAGAGCCGTGTACTTGTCGTCCAGTGACACGGGAGTCTCGCTCACGCTCACGCGAACCTCCTGGCTTCCTACCTCGTACGGGATGCCCCTGTGATTCCCAGCACAGCAACGCGGGCATGATATGCGCAAGTATTAGACGAGAAAGCATGCCGAAGACGCAAACTATGTGAGGACCAGACCGCCTTGTCTGATGTTCTTTGCGCCAGATGGAGGGTTCTCTCGCATGGCTGACGTGGATGACATCGATCACCGGGTGCTGCGGCTGCTGCGCGAGGACGGGCGCCGGACGTTCTCGGAGATGGCACAGCTGGTGGGGCTGTCGGTGGCGGCGGTGAAACGGCGGGTCGACCGGCTCAGGGAGATCGGCGTGATCACCGGGTTCACCGTGCAGATCGACTACGGCAAGCTCGGGTGGGGCATCGAGGCGTTCACCGAGCTGCGCTACCCGGGCACGACGCCCGTCGGGGAGATCGTCCGCACGGCGGCGGACGTGCCGGAGGTGCAGGCCGTCTTCACGATCGCGGGCGACCCCGACGCGCTGATCCATGTACGGGTACGCGACCTCGGGCATCTGCAGCAGGTGATCGACCGGCTGCGCCGGGCCGGTGACGTGACCGGGACCAAGACGCTGCTCGTGCTCGGATCGTGGACCAGGGACGCCCTGGCCTCACCCTGACCCCTCGCTCGCGGCCGGGCTCACGGTGTCCCGCTCACGGTGTCCCGCTCATGGTGTCCCGCTCATGGTGTCCCGCTCATGGTGTCCCGCCGGGGTGGTCGCGGCGGGAGAAGTGCCAGACCAGCAGGGCGAGCATGAGGATCATGGGCGCGCCCAGCCCCAGCACCCACACCGACACGGCGGCCAGGGGGAACACGGCGCCGTCGTCACCCGCCGGCTCGGAGTCGCCGCCGCCGTCATCCGGCCGGGGGTGGCGCCGGCCGGAGCCCACGTCGGTGGCCGGCTGCTCGTACGAACCGGGCCCGGCGCCGGGACGGCCCTGCTCCTCGCCGGCCTGCCCGTCGCCGGGGAGGATCTCGGCGATGCCCACATTCTCCACCGGCGGGGGTTCCGGCCCGATCTCCGGCACGGTGGGACCGGTGGACGGCTCCGCCTCCGCGCCGTCCGCCGGCGCGGGGCCTGCGGTCTGGGCGGGGGACGCGGCCGGGCCGGCGCTGGGCGTGGGGCGCGGGGGCTGGACGGGCTCGGGGATGTCCGGCGCGCACGCTCCGATACCTTTCGTACCGTGACCGGCGGCGCAGCCCCCGCCGTTGCCGGGCCCACCGTCACCGGCACCACTGTCACCGGCGCCGCCGTTACCGGGACCGCCATTACCGGGAGCCACGGCGTCGGGAGCCTCCGGAGCGGCGGGCGGACCGGCATCGACCTGCGGACCGGCCTTGGCCCCCGGACGGGCATCGACCTGTGGACCGGCCTTGGCCCCCGGACGGGCATCGACCTGCGGACCGACCTTGACCCCCGGACGGACCTTCCCGGGCGAGTGAGCCTTCCCGAGTGACCCGACGGTGCCGGGGGCCCGGGCCGGGCTGATCATTCGCGCCGAGCGCTCGCCCGCTCCCCCCGCCGAGACCTCGACGCGATGGGTGACCCGCGTGCCGTCAGGGACGGCGGAATCGATCGTGACCGGGATCTCGTACGTCACGCTCCGCCCCGGCGGGATCGCCAGCCCCGCTCCCCCGCACGAGACGGCGCCACCCCGGTCGACGACGGCGCAGCCGGGCGGCACGGCGCCGGGTGCGGCGCTCGGGTCGAGGGTGTTGAGGATCGTCACGTCCTGGGCCGCCCGGTCTCCGGTGTTCCTGACGGTCACCGTGTAGACGGACGGCGCGCCGATGACCATCGGCTCCGGCGTGACGGTCCCGGTGATGCGCAACTGCGCACCGGCGGCCGGGCCCGGCACGCTCCACCCGGCCGACGCGACGAACGCGATGATCCCCGCAACCGCGCGCATGCCCATCTCGTCCCCCCGCCCGAACCTGCCTGACCAGGGACGATCCTCCTCCCACCCGCGGAACCGGCGAGCAGCCCCCGACCGGAACCATGCACCGCCCTGGCAGAGCCTTTACCTCAGGTCACGCCGGCCCCCGTACCGCCCGCCGCGCCGGCTTTCCGCGCTGGACGAACACGCGCCCGCCCCGCATCGGCGGCGCGTACCGTCGAGACCATGCCAGGCGCCGCCCGCTACGACGACATAGCCGACTTCTACGCGGCGGGCTGGACCGACGCGATCGAGGACCCTGCCTCGGTCCGCCTGCTCGACCTGCTCGGCGCGGTCGCGGGCAGGCGGGTGCTGGAGATCGCCTGCGGCCACGGCCGCGTCAGCCGCGAGCTGGCCCGGCGCGGCGCCGAAGTGGTCGGCGCCGACATCTCCCGAGCGCTGATCGACAAGGCGAGAGCGGCCGAGCGCGAGGCGCCCCTCGGCATCCGCTACGTCCACGAGGACGTCGCCCACCCCCGGGAGCCCCTGGGCTCGTTCGACGCGGTGGTGTGCAACTTCGGGCTGTCCGACATCGACGACCTCGAAGGCGCCGTCGCGACCGCCGCGGGCGCGCTCCACCCCGGCGGTGTCTTCGCCTGCTCGATCGTGCACCCCTGCTTCCCCGGCGGCCGAAACGTCTCCGGTTCCTGGCCGGGCGACGCGACCTACCACGCGGAGGGCTGGTGGCGCGCCGACGGCGAGCTGTCCTCGCTGCGCCGCCAGGTCGGCGCCAACCACCGCACGCTCTCGACGTACGTCACCACGTTCCGCCGCCACGGCCTGTGGCTGGACGAGCTGGCCGAGCCCGAGCCCGACGCGGCCTGGGCGGCGACGCGGCCGGACGCCGCGAGGTTCCCCGTGTTCCTCGTCATGAGATGCGTGAGGCGCTGATGCGCTGCCGCCGCGGACCACTCGATACGTATATTTCCGGATGCCTTACCTCCCCGTTGCGCCTACTGTCAGCCGCGACAAGCGCCCTCCTGGAAGGTGGGTACATGCGTGCGCTGACCGTGCTCCTGTCCGGCGTCCTGCTCGTCACGACCCTCTCGGCCCCCGCCGGAGCGGTGACGAAGCCCGGCGCCGCCACTCCTGACGTCGTCTTCCAGCGGGCCGACTTCGCGTCCGGCACCTACGAAGGCACCACCACCGGCGACGGCCTCGCGTTCGGCCAGGCCGCCGGCACCGTCCGCTACACCGACGCGCTCGGCACGAAGACCTGGGAGTACGCCCGCTGGACCGGCCCCGAGCGGGCCATCGGCTTCGCGGCGACCGAGCTGATCGCCTCCTGGACCGCCGACGTGCCGCCGGGCAGCTGGATGCAGGTCGAGACCCGGGCCAGAAACGCCGAGGGGCTGACCAAGTGGTACTCCCTCGGCCGCTGGTCATACGCGGAAGGCGACATCCTGCGCACCTCCGTGCCGGGGCAGGGCGACGCGGACGCGAGCGTCGCCGTGGACACGCTGGTCGCGGCGGCGGGCAAGCCCGTCAGCGCCTACCAGCTCCGCCTCACCCTCTACCGCCTGCCCGGCTCCTCGGTGACGCCGCGCGTGCGCACGTCCGGCGTCATGGCCTCCAACGTGCCCGAGCGCAAGACCGTTCCGGTCAGCCCCGGCGGCGGCGCGTGGGGCACGGAGCTGGCCGTGCCGCGCCGCTCGCAGAACGTCCACCAGGGCCACTACCCCGAGTGGGACGGCGGCGGCGAGGCGTGGTGCAGCCCCACCTCGACCACCATGATCCTCGGCTACTGGGACAGGTGGCCGAGCGCGGCCGACACCTCCTGGGTCGATCCCTCCGACCCCAACCCCGAGGTCGACTACGCCGCCCGCTACACCTACGACCACGCGTATGAGGGTGCGGGCAACTGGCCGTTCAACACCGCCTACGCGGGGCGCTTCGGGATGGACGGGTTCGTCACGCGGCTGCGGTCGCTGACGGAGCTGGAGCAGCTGATCAAGGCCGGCATCCCGGTCGTCACGTCGCAGTCGTTCAAGAAGAACGAGCTGCCGGGCGCCGGATACGGCACCAACGGCCACCTCATGGCGATCGTCGGCTTCACCGCCTCGGGTGACGTGATCGCCAACGATCCCGCGTCGTCCGGCAACGCCGCCGTGCGGCACGTCTACCCGCGGGCCGACTTCGAGAACGTCTGGTTGCGCAGCTCCAGCAGCGGCGGCATCACGTACGTGATCCACCCGCCTGGGCATCCCCTGCCCGCCACCACCCCCGGCCTGCCCGCCAACTGGTGACCACCTCCGAGCCCTGACCCAGGGCGCGGTGTGCGGATCATGCCGTCCTCCGCCGGCTCCGAGCCCTGGGTACGGGTGCCAGAAGGTGCGATCATGAGCGCCGTGATCTCCTCCCCTGAACAACGCACCAGCAAGGCAGCTTCCGCAGGCTGGGTTCTGATGTTCGCGCTGGCCTTCGCCGGGCTCGGCGTCCTCGCTTGGAGCCTGTGGAAGCTGGGGTGGATGACCACGAGCATGGCTACGGTGGGCGGCCTCGCGGCGGTGGCCCTTCCCGTCGCCGGCGCCGTACTGGGGCGGGTCGTCGTGGCGGGACGGCCGCATGTCAGTCGCATCACCGCCGGTTGGGCGGGCGCGGCGATAGGCGGCGTATGCCTGTTCATGGGGTCGATCACCTATGTCTGGGGCTCCCTGGTGAACAACCTGTAGCCCGACACCAGGTCCGCGTCCGCGATCGCCCTCGACGAGTCCGACGATCACGAGCCTCTCAGGCCGGCGCGGACGAGCGGGTGAAGGGCTTCCCCCGGTGACAGGAAGCCCTTCGTGATGTCCACGTGGTTCGCCCGGACCAACAGGCGACGGTGGGCGGGGCGCGTCAGGCGCGGACGACGACCGAATGGGGGCCGCGGGCGACCAGTTCGCCGATGACGGGTGCGCCGGGGATCTCTCCCGCGATCAGCAGCCCTCCCGAGGTCTGGGCATCCGCCAGCAGGATCATCGTGTCCTCGTCGACACCCGCCACGTGGGCCTGCGGCATCACCCACTCCAGGTTCCGCCGCGAGCCGCCCGGCACGAAGCCGGCCCGTACCGCCTCGCGCGCCCCTTCCAGCACCGGTACGGCCGCCGCGTCGATGACCGCGGTCACCCCGGACGCCCTGGCGAGCTTGTAGGCGTGGCCCAGCAGGCCGAAGCCGGTGACGTCCGTCGCGCACCGCACGCCGGCCGCGAGCGCCGCGTCGGCGGCTTCCGCGTTGAGCGCGGTCATGGTGGCGATGGCCTGCGGGAACACGTCCCCTGTCGTCTTGTGCCGGTTGTTCAGCACGCCGAGGCCCAGCGGCTTGGTGAGCGAGAGCGGCAGACCGGCACGGCCGGAGTCGTTGCGCATCAGCCGGTCGGGGTCGGCCAGCCCGGTCACGGCCATGCCGTACTTGGGCTCCGGGCTGGTGACGCTGTGCCCGCCGGCGAGGTGGCAGCCCGCCCGCGCGGCGACCTCCGCGCCGCCGCGCAGCACCTCGCGGGCCAGGTCGTACGGCAGGACGTCCCGCGGCCAGCACAGCAGGTTGAGCGCCAGGACGGGCAGGCCGCCCATGGCGTAGACGTCGGAGAGGGCGTTGGCGGCGGCGATCCTGCCCCAGTCGCGGGGATCGTCGACGACCGGGGTGAAGAAGTCGGCGGTGCTGACGAGCGCGGTGCCGCCGTCGACGCGCACCACGGCGGCGTCGTCACCGGTCTCCAGGCCCACCAGCAGGTCCGCCGCCGGGGCGCCGGGGGTGGCGAACCCGGCGCCGGCCAGCAACTCCTCCAGCTCACCCGCGGGAATCTTGCACGCGCAGCCACCACCGGCGGCGTATTGGGTCAGTCTCTGCACCGCCCCATCATGATCCATAAGGGGCGAGAAGTGGAGGCCGGACGGGCAAGGAACCGGCCGCGCCGAGTTGCTCGGCGCCATCACCGCCGGTCCCGTGAAATGGTGATTTCCGAAACTTGACATGAAAGGGCTGAGCTAAACGGGAAATTCATCCACTTCTGCGGCGCGCTCCTCCATCTTGTTCGCTTTCGAGGTCGGCGACGCCGAGGCCGAGCCCAGGTGAGTCCCGACAACGGATGAAACTTCTGGTATGGGCTTGATCATGAAGAGTGTCCCAGGTACATTTGCGCTCGGGTTGACCGCGGCCGCTCGAAACTTGTCCGAGACCCTCTGGCGAGACTTTTCTCTGCGCCGGGTACGGCGTGAAGAAGTCATGCGGAAAGTGGTGTTCCGTTGGCTGTAGAGCGTTCCGCCGTGAGCCCCGATCCGACCTCGATCCGCGATGAAGTGATCACAGCTACGGCTCCCCTTCCGTGGCGGGCGCAGGGTGGCGATCACGCGGCGGGCCGGTGACTCGAGGAGGGGATGGCCGGAGGGTGCCGGGACCGTCTCGTCCGCCTCGGTTTCCTGAGCGTGAGGCCGCCGGGCTGTCCGCGTCGCTCGGCCGCGACTGCCTGTAGGAACGTGATCACCGCCGACGATCTCGTGCCGAGGGACGGGCGGGTGGCATCCGCGCGAAGGGAGCCGCCCACCGGCCCCGGCACAGCGCCGACCGCGGCGAAGAGGCGCGGCGGATCGGGCGGCGGGTGGGTGAGCGCTGGATCAGGCGGGGCCGGGACGCGCGGTGGATCAGGTGGGGCGTGGGTGGGTGGTGGACTCGCGGACGATGAGGCGTGGCGGCACCAGCGAGATGGCCGGTTGCGGGTTGCCGCCCAGTTCGGCCAGCGCCGCGTGGAAGCAGGCCCGCCCCAGCCCCGCGAAGTCCATCCGTACGGTGGTCAGCGCCGGGGTCCAGAAGGCCGAGCCGGGGATGTCGTCGAAGCCCACGATGCTGACGTCCCCGGGAACGTCCTTGCCCGCGTCGTACAGCGCCCGGCGCACGCCCTGCGCGATGTCGTCGTTCCCGCACAGGATGGCCGTCACGTCAGGCGACCCGGCCAGCCGCCTGCCCGCCGCGTACGCCGACTCGATGTCCCACCCGCAGGCCAGCACCGACGGGATCTCGGCCCCGGCCCGGCGCAGCGCGTCGCGCCAGCCCGCGTGCCGTCCACCGGCGCGGCCCTCGGACGGGATGGCCACGTGGTGCACCGTGCGGTGCCCGAGATCGAGCAGGTGCTGGGTGGCGTCGGCGGCGGCCCGGCGCTCGTCGAGCGCGATCGCCACCCGGCCCAGGTCGGGCGCGACCGGCTCGGTGACGATGACCGCCGGGATGTGCGGCGGCAGCGCCTCGGCCACGGCCGTGCCCAGCGGATCGAACGCGATCACGATCAGCCCGCCCGCGCTCGGGTCGCTCACGTAGTCGACCGTCTGGCGCACCTCGGCCGACTCCACGACCCTGATCCCCAGGGCCACGCCCTCGTTCCTGGCCGCCTCCTCGATGCCCTGCAGCGTGGCGGCGTAGCCGTACAGCATGGTGTTGGAGGTGACGACCGTGACGCCGCTGGCCCGGCCGAGGCCCAGCGTCCGGGCGGCCCGGTTGGGGCGAAAGCCCAGCCGCTCGATCGCGGCCAGCACGGCGGCGCGCGTGTCGGGCCGCACCCGGGGAGAGTCGTTCAGCACGCGCGAAACGGTCTGGTGCGAGACGCCGGCCTCGGCGGCGACGTCTCGGATGCTCGGGGCGGCCCCTTTCCGGACATGTCGGGGACTCGCGTTCACGATCACATGGTAGTCGGCCCCGGTGGAGGCCCCGGTCAGAAGCAGGTCGGTGTGAAAGGCGGGACTGTTGCGGTTTCAACTCCTTGGCCCGATGCGGATCCAGTCCGGCGGCGCGCCCCTGCGGATCGCGGCGCCCAAGCAGCGCACCCTCCTCGCCATGCTGCTCACCCACGCCGGACACGCCGTGCCGGTTTCCTCGCTGGTGTCCGAGGTGTGGGACCAGCGACCTCCCGCCTCGGCGGTGGCGAACCTGCGCACGTACCTCATGCGGCTGCGCCACCTGCTCTCCTCCACCGGCCGCCCGGACAGCGAGCGGCTGGTCACCTCGGACGGCGGTTACCTGCTCAAGATCGAGCCGGCCGAGTTCGACCTGTTCCAGTTCGAGACGCTGTCCGCCCGCGCTCGCCGCTCGAAGGAGCGGGGCGACCTCGAAACGGCGCACGGCGAGTACGCCAGGGCCCTCGCGCTGTGGCGGGGGACGGCGGTCGAGGACGTGCCGCTCGGACCTGCCCTGCGCGGGGTCTCCGCCCACCTGACCGCCCTGTACCTGAACACCGTCGAGGACTTCACCGAGGTCGAGTTCGCGCTCGGCAGGCACGCCGCGGCGGCCGAGCGGTTACGCGCGCTGGCGGTGCGTCACCCGCTGAGAGAGGGGTTGCGCGCCCGGATCATGGTCGCCCTGTACCGGTGCGGCGACGTGGCCGGGGCGCTGGACGCGTTCAGGGCGGCCCGCCAGGTTTTGGCCGACGAGCTCGGCGTCGAGCCCGGTGCGGAGCTGCGCCGGTTGCACCAGGCGATCCTGCGCCGGGAGCCGGAGGTGGAGCTGCCGGGCAGGCCGGTCGCCGTACGGGTGCGGAACGGTCACCCCCGGCCGCGCCAGCTCCCGCGGGAGCCCGCGGTGTTCGTGGGCCGGTCGGCCGAGCTCTCCCGGGCGCTCGACGTGCTGTGCCCCGGGGCCGGGGCGGGCTCCCGATCGCGCGTGCTCGCGCTGCACGGTCCCGCCGGGGCCGGGAAGTCGGCCCTGGCCCTGCGGGCGGCGTACCTGGCCGCCGATCACTATGCCGACGGCGGGCTCTATGCCGACATGCAGGGCTGCGCCCCGGGCCTGCCGCCGCTGCGGCCCGTGGAGGTGCTCGGCCGGTTCCTCCGGGCGCTGGGGGTGCCGCACGAGGACGTGCCCGGCACGCAGGCCGAGGCCGCGGCCGCCTACCAGTCGCTGCTGGCCGACCGGCGCGTCCTCGTGCTGCTCGACAACGCCGCCGACGCGGCCCAGGTGGCGCAGCTGCTGCCGGCCGGCGACGGGTGCGCGGCGCTCGTCACCAGCCGGCCCCTGCTGCCGACCCTGGACGCCGCGCAGATCTCCGTCGGCCTGCTGGATTCGGCGGACTCGGTGCGGCTGCTGGCGATGCTCGCGGGCGAGGCGCGGGTGGCCGCCGAGCCCGGGGCGGCGGCCGGCATCGCGGGGCTCTGCGGTCACCAGCCGCTGGCGCTGCGCGTCGCCGGCGCCCGCCTCGCCGGCCGCCCCGACTGGTCGCTCGGACGCTTCGGCGAGCGGCTGCGGGACCGGAGCCGGAGGCTGGACGAGCTCCAGACGGCCGGCCTGAGCGTGCGCGCCGGCTTCGAGGCGAGCCTCGCGGCGCTGGAGGGCGGCGCGAGCCCCGCCAAGGAGCTGGCCCTGCGCGCCTTCCGGCTGCTCGGCACGATCGACCTGCCCGAGATCGCCCCAGCCGGCGGCCCGGACGTCGCCCCGGATTTCCGCCCGGGCATCGGCCCGGAGCGCGGCCCTGAGACCGCCCCGGACCGCGGTCTTGAGGTCGCCCCGGACCGCGGTCTTCAGGTCGCCCCGGACCGCGGTCTTGAGATCAGCGTCGAGCGTGCCGCCGAGCTGCTCGGCGTCGAGGTGAAGGTCGCCGACGCCGCGCTCGACGAGCTGATGAAGGTGCGCCTGCTGGAACCGATCGGCGCCGACCGGTTCCGCGTGCACGAGTTGCCGCGGCTGTTCGCCGCGGAGCTCGCCGCCCGCTGTAGGCCGGATGTACGGGCCCTGTAGGCGCGCTGGCTAGCGTCATGATCCAACACGTTCGCGGAAAGGGGTGATTCCGGATGACCACGTTATTACGCGGGTTCGGCGATCGGGTGCTCGAGCGGCTGGTGCCGAAGGCCACCGCGAAGGCGGACGTCAGCTACTACAAGCGCTGCGCCTGCTACAGCGACCCGCCTGTCGAGGTCATGAAGCTCTGCCACGTGGTCGGCGGCACGTCGGGGTGCACCGGGTGCGACTTCTACTTCCTGAGGCCCTGCTCTTGAGGGTCAACTGACGGCTCTGGTGCGGTTCGGCGGCGGCCGTGGCGTCGCCGCCGGCCCCGCAGGAATGGAACGAACTGGCCGGATGACGCTCTATCTGCTGATGACCTGCCGGGTGCTGCTGGCTGGCGTCTTCGTGCTGGCGCTCGCGAGCAAGGTCCGCGGGCGTGCCTCCTTCGAGGCGTTCGCCGCCTCGATCAGGGCGCTCGGGCTGCTCTCGGGCGCCGGATCGGCGGTGGCGGCGTACGCGCTGGTGGGAGCCGAAGCGTCGGTGGTGCTCCTGCTGGTGTTCCCGCCCACCGTGCTCGCGGGTCTGGCGGCGGCGGGCGCGACCCTCACCGTCATGACCGCCGGGATCCTCGCCGCGCTGCGCCGCGGCCGGCGCGGGCCGTGCCGGTGCTTCGGGGCCTCCGACGCTCCGCTCGGCCCGGTGCACGTGGTGCGCAACCTGCTTCTGATCGGCGGCGCCGCCGCCGGGCTCGTGGCCGGGCTCGCTCCCGCCGGCGCGGGATCTCCCGCCCACCCGGCCGGCCTCGCCCTGGCGGCGGTCGTCGCCGCCGTGGGGGTCCTGATCGTCGTACGGCTCGACGACCTCGCGGACCTCTTCATCGCCCCGTCCCGTGACCGGAAGTGAGATCGCCGATGACCTTCCTGATCGCCGCCGTCGTCCTGGTCGGCGCGCTCTGCCTGTTCGACCTGGTGCTCACCTTCGCGGTGCTGCGCCGCCTGCGCGAGCACACCGCGGAGCTGGCGCGTCTCGCCAGTGAGCCGAGGACGCTTCCCTACGATCCCTCGCCCCTGGTCGGGCGTACGCTGCCCGGCTCCGCCACGCGGGCCCTGCCCCAGCCGCGGCTCGTGGCGTTCTTCGACGCCGACTGCGGTTCGTGTCACGAGCACGCTCCGAAGTTCGCGGCCGCGGCCCGCCCCGGCACGTCGCTGGCGTTCGTCACCGGCGCGGGCCGGCAGGTCCAGAACCTCGTCGACGTGGTCGGCGGGGTGTCGGCCGTCGTCGTGGCGGAGGAGGCGGCGTCCGTGGCGGCGGACCTGGGCATCCGGGCGTTCCCGATGTTCCTGCAGGTGGACGGGGAAGGCCGGATCGTGCGGGCGGACATGGACGCGGACCGCCTGGCCGAGATGGCCGCGACGGTATGAGCGCGGCGCCGGCCGGCGGCGTACCGGGCGAGGGCTCGCCGCGAAGGCCGCTGCGGCACGCCGTCGCGGTGGGCCTGCTGTCCTGGCGGGCCGGGCCCGGCCTGGTGGCGTGCCAGCTCGCCGTCACGGTCGTCGCCGGCCTGCTGCCGACCGGCAGCGTGTGGGGGACGAAGATCCTCGTCGACGGGCTCACCGCCGGCGATCCGGATCAGGCGTTTCAGGCGGCCGGCGTCCTCGCCCTCCTCGGCCTCGCCGCAGGGGTCCTGCCGCATCTGACCAGGTACCTGCGGGCGGAGCTGGACCGGCGGCTGGACCGGCTGCTCCAGGACGAGCTCTATGCCTCGGTCACCGGCTTCCAGGGCCTGTCGCGCTTCGAGAACCCGGCGTTCCTCGACCGCCTGCGGATGGCGGCGGAGGCGACCGGCGGTGCCCTCACACCGGTGACCTCCGGGCTGTTCGACGCCGCGCGCAACGTGATCACGCTGGTCAGCCTGCTGGCGAGCCTGACCGTGCTCAGCCCGGTCATGGCGGGCCTCGTGACGGCGGCGGCCGTGCCCGCCCTGATCGCGAGGATGGCCATGGTCAGGCGGCGCGTGGGGATGCTGGCCGGGCTCTCGGCCACGGCGCGGCGCCAGATCCTCTACTCGTCGCTCATCACCGACGTCCGGGCGGCCAAAGAGGTGCGGCTGTTCGGGCTCGGCGGCTTCCTCAAGAGCCGGGTGCTCGGCGAGCTCGCCACGCTGCAGGCCGGCGAGCGGCGGCTGGACCGGCGGGAGTCGCTCACCCAGTCGCTGCTCGCCCTGCTCTCCGCGGCGGTCGCCGGCGCGGGCCTGCTCTGGGTGGTGCCGGCCGCCCTGAGCGGAGCGCTGACACTCGGCGACGTGACGGCGTTCGCCGCGGCCGTCGCGGGGACGCAGGCCGCGCTGGTCGGGCTGGTGGAGACCGTGGCGGGAGCCCATCACGCGCTGCTGCTCTTCTCGTACCACGCCGAGGTGACGTCGCTCCCCGACGACCTGCCGGCGCCGCATGGAGAGACCGCCGTGCTGCCCGCGCTGCGGCACGGCATCGAGCTGCGCGACGTGTGGTTCCGGTACGACGACGACCATCCGTGGGTGCTGCGCGGAGTCGACCTGACCATCCCGCACGGCGCCTCCGTCGCGCTGGTGGGACTCAACGGGGCGGGGAAGAGCACGCTGATCAAACTGCTCTGCCGCTTCTACGATCCGTCGCGCGGCTCGATCCACTGGGACGGCGTGGACATCCGCGACGTGCCGCCGGGCGAGCTGCGCCGCAGGATGGGCGTGCTCTTCCAGGACTACATGTGCTACGACCTCACCGCGGCCGAGAACATCGCCATGGGCGAGATCGAAGCCCTGCACGACCGGTCCCGCATCGCGTCGGCGGCCCGGCTGGCGGGCGTGCACGACATCGTCCGGGCGCTGCCGCGAGGCTACGACACCCTGCTGAGCCGGATCTTCTTCGGCCCGGAGGACGAGGGCGACCCGCAGGCCGGAGTGGTGCTCTCCGGCGGCCAGTGGCAGCGCCTGGCGCTGGCCCGCGCCCTCCTCCGCGAGGGACGCGACCTGCTCATCCTCGACGAGCCGAGTGCGGGCCTGGACGCCCGCGCCGAGCACGAGATCCACACCCGGCTGGTCGAGCTCCGCGCCGGACGCACCAGCCTGCTCGTGTCGCACCGGCTCGGCACGGTCCGCGCCGCGGATCTGATCGTGGTCGTCCAGGACGGCGAGGTCGTCGAGCGGGGCACGCACGACGACCTGATGGCCGCCGGCGGCGGATACGCCGAGCTGTTCGACCTGCAGGCGAGGGACTACCTGGCCGAGGCCGAGACCTGACCTTCCCACCGCCTGCCCGCCTGCCCGGTCCGCGTTCCGGCGGGCGGTGCTCCCTGCGGCTGATGATCGGAAAAGGGGTCATGAACACGGTCATATGGATGGTCGCCGCCGCAGCCGGGCTCGCGCTGGTCGCGGGCCTCGGGCGCGCTCGCCGCAGGTACGTGGTGGTCACCGTGGAGGGGGCGAGCATGGAGCCGGCGCTGGCCGACGGCGACCGGGTCCTGGTACGGCGGCGGCGGATCCACCAGGTGCGCCGCGGCGACATCGTCGTGCTCGAACCCCCGCTGGATCCGTCGGGCCCGTACCAGCCGGGACCGCCCGCGCCTGACGGCCGGCGCTGGAACATCAAACGGGCCGCCGCGCTTCCCGGCGACCCGTTGCCGGCGGGGGTGGCGGGGCATGACGGCCTGGAACGCGTACCCGCCGGGACGATGGTGGTCTTCGGCGACAATCCGGACAGCATCGACTCCCGGCATCGCGGGCTCTTCCCCGCGGATCACCTTCTCGGGGTGGCGTTGCGCAAGCTGGGCGGGCCGGCCGCATAGGCGGCGCCAGGCCGGCGAGGAGCAGAAGATGAGGTTCCGCATTCTCGGCCCCCTGCGCGTGCAGCCCGGGGGCACGCCCATCCGGATCTCGGCGCACAAGCAGCGCACCATGGTCGCCATGCTGCTCGCGCACGCCGGGCGCACCGTACCGATCCGGTCCCTGGTGGCGGAGGTGTGGGACGAGCGACCTCCCCGTTCGGCGGTGGCGAACCTGCACACGTACGCCATGCAGCTGCGCCACCTGCTGTCCGCCGCCGACCCCCGGGCCCGCGACCGGCTGGTCACCTCCGACGGCGGCTACCTCCTGCTGGTCGAACCGCCCGAGCTGGACCTGTTCCTGTTCGAGGGGCTTGTGACGTACGCCAGGAGAGCCCACGCCAGGCGGGACCTCCGCGGCGCGGAGGACGCGTACGGCCGGGCGCTCGGGATCTGGCGGGGATCGCCCGCGGAGGACGTGCCGCTGGGGCCGGCGCTCCGGAACGTGGTCGCCCATCTGACGGACCGGTACCTGACCACGGTGGAGGAGCACGTCGACGTCCAGCTCGCGCTCGGCTCGCACCGGGCGGCGGTCGACCGGCTCCGCGATCTGACCCGGCGACATCCGCTGCGCGAGCGCCTGCACGGCCAGTTGATGGTGGCGCTGTGCCGCTGCGGGGACGTGGCGGGCGCGCTGGAGGCGTTCGCGGCGGCCCGCCTGGCGCTGGCGGACGAGCTCGGGCTCGACCCGGGCGCCGAGCTGCGCGGCCTGCACCGGGCGATCCTGAACGGGGACGCCGATCCGGCTCGCACGGGCACGCTCTCGGCGGTCGGCGGCGTAGCGACCGCCGGAGGCCACGCGACCTCCGGAGGCGACCCGACCTCCGGCAGCGACGCGAGCTCCCGGGGCGACGGCGGGCGCCGGCTGCCCTCGGAACCATCGACGTTCGTCGGCCGGCAAGCCGAGTTCGGGCGCGCGCACGACGTGCTCCATAGGAGCGCACCGCCGGGCACGGGGGCGAGGGTCGTCGCGCTGCACGGCACGGGCGGGACCGGCAAGTCGGCGCTGGCGCTGCGCCTGGCGCACAGCCTGGCCGGCCGTTACGCCGACGGCCGCCTCTACGTGGACCTGCGGGGGTCGAGCCCCGGCGGATCGCCGCTGCGGCCCGCCGACGTGCTCGGCGGTTTCCTGCGCGCCCTCGGCGTCCCCGCGGACGAGGTGCCCGTGACGGCGGCGGAGGCGGCGGCCGCCTACCGGTCGCTGCTGGCCGGGCGGCGGATCCTGGTGATCCTCGACAACGCGGCCGACGCCGCGCAGGTGACTCCGCTGCTCCCGGCGGGCGACGGGTGCGCCGCGCTGATCACCAGCCGCACCATGCCGGCGACCGTCGACGCGGTGCCGGTGGCGGTCGGCATGCTCGGCGAGGCGGACGCGGTGCGCCTGCTCGCGCTGCTGGCGGGCGAGGCGCGGGTGGCCGCCGAGCCGGGGGCGGCGGCGGACGTGGCCCGCTGGTGCGGCTACCATCCGCTGGCGTTGCACATCGCGGGCACCCGGCTGGCGAGCCGTCCGGGCCGGTCCCTGAGAGCGTTCGGCGAGCGCCTGCGCGACCGGCGCCGGCGGCTGGACGCCCTGCAGGTGGCGGGTCTGAGCGTCCGGTCCTGTTTCCGGGTCAGCTACGACCTGCTGGCCGCCCGCGCGGGCACGGCCGCCGCGCGGGCCTTCCGGCTGCTGGGCGTGCTCGACGCTCCCGAGGTCGGCATCGCCCGCGCCGCCGCGCTGCTCGGCGTGGACCCCGGGCGGGCCGAGGCCGCGCTGGACGAGCTGGCCGACTGCCGCCTGGTGGAACCGGCGGCCGGCGCGCGCTTCCGGATGCACGACCTCGTCCGATTGGTGGCGGCGGAGCTCTCGGCCGCCCATGACCCGCCGGAGGAGCGCGCCCGCGCCGTGCGGCGGGCCGGGCCGCCGGTGGAGGGGCTGTAGCGCAGATGTACGGGCGGATGTACGCCCGCCGGATACCTTCATGATCACGATACACCCCTCCGCGGAAGGAGCGAATCGCCATGACAGGCGTACTGGAACGGCTCGGTGACCGGGTGCTCGAGAAGCTGGTGCCGAAGGCGACCGCGAAGGCCGACACCTCCTTTTACGTGACCTGCTCCTGCTCGGGCATGGTCCGCAAGAAGAAGCTGTGCCACGTCGTCGGCGGCATCACCGGGTGCACCGGCTGCATCTACGTCGACGTCTGGGTCTGCTGACCTCCCATCACACGAGACAGACACTCGCGCCCTAGCGCGCCAGCCGGAGGACGCCCCAGTGGCTGGTGTCGAGGTAGGCGCGGTCCGTCACGTCGTTCCAGGTCACCGCACTCGTACGGGCGGCGCCCGTCGCGTCGTTGACCTGGACGTCGAAGCCCAGCAGCGTGCCCGGCCGCAGCGTGACGGTGGGCAGGTCGATCGCCGCCTCCACGACGTACCCGCCCGGCACCTGCTTGGCCACCGCGCGCACGTTGTCCTTGACGCCGGCCGCGTCGAACGTCCCGCCGACCGTGATCCGGCCCGTGAAACCGACGCGGTACTGCCCGTCGTCGTCCCCGTAGCCCTTGGTCTTGCCGTTGTCCGGGTCGACGAAGATCTCCACGGAGTCCTGTTCCCAGGCGTTCGGGGACTCCTCGCTGAGCACCGGGTCGGCGACCTGGGCCAGCACGTACAGGGTGGACCCGCTCCACAGCGAGCGCACCTTCGCGGTCGCGCCCGAGGTGCCCTGGAGCCAGGTGGCGGTGCGGATCTCCGGCGCGGCCGACCAGGCGCGGTCCACGACGCCGTCGAGCACGGGGACGCGGCGGGCGGCGGAGGTGAGCTTGACGGCGGCGACCGGCGTGATCTCACCGATCCAGGTGGCCTCGCCGGTGGTGTCGTGCACGGTCACCGTCACGTCCTTGCCGGCCGGGACGAGCGCCTCGACGCGGTAGCCGGTCCTGGTGCGCCGCGCCGCCGCCTTGTGGCCGCCGTGCCGCGTGACGACGTGCCGGGTGCCGTCGACCGTGAACGTCACCCGATCCTCCCGCCCGGCGGTCGGGTCGGTGACCTCGGCGAGCAGGTAGAGCCCCTTGGCCGACGACCGCGCCTGGAACCCGGCGGACACGTCGCCCACCCTGGCGATCGGCGCGTCCGGCAGCAGGTCCCACTGGAGGTCGCGCCCGCCGTCCACCATCGGCGTCCCGGCCGGCGCCTCAAGCCTCCGCACCGGCGGCGCGAGCCGGGACGGGTCCACGACGCCCCAGTACGCGGGCTTGGCCTGCAGCTCGTCGTCGAAGAGCAGCGGCGCGTTCAGCCGGGTGATGGGCCACGACTGCAGCCAGCTCACGTCGTCCGACTCGCCCCACACCGTGACCGAGCTGAGCTCGGCGGCCTGCCGCCGGAAGACGTCGAAGAGCTCCTTGTAGCGGTGGCCCTGCTCGACGAGGAGTTCGGGCGGGATCGCGTCGTACGAGGAGACGAAGTCGGTATAAATGCTGACGTCGAGCTCGGTGACCTGCTGCTCCACGCCGAGCGAGGCGAAGCGCTCGATGGTGGCCTCGACGGCGGAGGCGGGCGGCTGCTCGATGTTGAGGTGGAGCTGGTGGCCCACGCCGTCGATCGGCACCCCCTCGCCCTTGAGCCGCTTGACCAGCGCGTACAGGGCCTCCCGCTTGCGCGGGAACTCGGTGTTGTAGTCGTTGATGAAGAGCTTGGCGTCCGGGTCGGCCTCGTGGGCGACGCGGAAGGCCGTGCGGATGAAGTCGAGGCCGGCGATCTCGTACCACGGGGAGCGGCGCAGCCCGTCGGGCTGGTTCTCGTCCACGACCTCGTTGACCACGTCCCAGACGGCGATCTTGCCCTTGTACCGCGACACGAGCGTGCGCACGTGCGTCTCCAGGCGCTTGAGCAGCGTCTCCTTGTCGGCTCCCGCGAACACCCAGTCCGGGGTCTGGCTGTGCCAGGCGAGCGTGTGGCCGCGGATCGTCATGCCGTGCCGGGTCGCGAAGTCCACCAGGTAGTCGCCGTCGGTGAAGTCGAACTCGCCCTCGCTCGGCTCGGTGGCGTCCCACTTGAGCGCGTTGCCGGGGGTGACGCCGTTGAAGTGCCTGGCCAGCAGCTCGCCGTGCACGCCGAGCGTGTCGGGCCTGCTGATGGCCGACCCCATGACGAACGGCACCTCGTCCTTCAGCGCCGGGATGTCGGTCTGGATCGGCTTGGGCTGGACGTAGGTCATGGAGAAGTCGTCCAGGTAGAAGGGGAACGTGCCGCTGTCGGACTCGACGTACAGGCTGAGGAAGTCGACGTCGTACGCGAGCGTGTACGTCCCCGACAGCTGCACCCACTCCCCCGCCGGCACGTCCTTCGGCGAGGCGATGCGCTCGTAGCTCGGGGTGTCGCCGCTCCTCCGCTCGACCGACAGCCCCAGCCTGCCCGACGGGGTGTCCGGGCCGAGCCGCACCCACACCGACAGCGCGTACTTGTCGCCCTTGGCCATGCGGCCGAGCACGTTCAGGGCGGGGCCGTCCCAGGAGGCCGAGCGGCCGCTCACGGCGAGCGCGCGGCCGCCGGCGTGGGCGGCGTCCGCGCTGGACTCCAGCACGGCGGCGGCCCTGGGCGCCCAGCCCTGTGCGGTGCCGTCCTCGAAGTCGCTGGTGACCGGCTCGCGCGTGGGGTCGCCGAGCGGGGTGATGACGATGTCGTCCAGGGAGAACTCCGTGGTGGCGTCGGAGCTCTCGGCGTACAGGAGCACGTCGGTGGACTCGGCGGTGAACTGGTAGCTGCCGGACAGCCGCACCCACGCGCCGTCGGTCACGGTGGCCGCCGCGACCCGCTCGTACGTGGTCTCGCCGCCGGCCGGGGTGCGCTGCACGGTCAGCGCGAGCGTGCCGGCGGGCTGTCCGGTGACCAGCCGCGCGTACGCGGTCACGGTGTAGCCGGTGCCCCTGACGAACGGTGCGGCGATGGACGCGCCGTGCCACGTGGCGGTCCTGCCGGTGGTCAGCAGGCCGCTCGTGCCGCCGTGGGCGGCGTCGGCCGTCACCGTGACGGACACGCCGTCGCCGCGTGGCCCCCATCCCTGGGTGGTGCCGTCCTCGAAGTCGTACGTGAAGCCCGCGGTCGAACCACCCGTTGAACCGCCCGAACCGTCGTCCGCGTGCGCGGGCAGCACGGGCACGAGGCATAACAGGGCGGCGGCCACCAGGGCTCGAAGGGTGCGCACGAATGCTCCCGATGAAAGTTTCAGCCAAACGCCGATAAATATCAGGCGGACTGTAGATCGGCGCGATCGGCCGGTCAAGATCGCGCCGTTCGACTGCAACCGCTTGTTGCAGCAAATGTGCAATTTCACTGCATCCATTGACGCGACATGCGGTCCTGGGCGAGCGTTCTATGCAACCGATTGCCGCAGCAGCACCCCCCTGCGAGGTTGGGCATGCGTTCCCTGTTACTCCCCCCATTGATCATCGCCCTGGCGGTCGCCGCGACGGCGCCGCCCGCGACGGCCGCCACCCGTGGCGCCACCCGCACCACCACGATCGTCGTCGCGGCGGACGGCACCGGCGACCACGCGACCGTGCAGGAGGCGGTCGACGCCGTCCCCTCCGGCAACAGACGGCCGGTCACCATCCTGGTCCGCAAGGGCACCTACCGGCAGCAGGTCGTCATCCCGGCCGACAAGCCGCACATCTCCCTGGTCGGCGACACGCGGGACCCGCGCGAGGTGGTGCTCACGTTCGACGCCTCGGCGTCCACGCAGAAGCCGGACGGCTCCGGCACGTACGGCACCTCCGGCAGCGCCTCGTACACGATCAACGCCCCCGACTTCACCGCCCGCAACCTCACCTTCGAGAACGCTTACGACGAGGCCGCCCACGGCAACAGCCAGGCCGTGGCCGTGAAGACGGCGGGCGACCGGCAGGTGTACGACAACGTGCGCTTCATCGGCGACCAGGACACGCTGTACGCCAACACCGCCACGGCCGAGACGACCGCCCGCCAGTACTTCACCGACTGCTACGTCGAGGGCGACGTCGACTTCATCTTCGGCCGGGCCACCGCCGTCTTCGACCACTGCCTGATCAAGGGGAAGACGCGCGGCAGCGCCGACAACAACGGCTACGTGACCGCCGCCAGCACCGAGCTGGGCAACCCGTACGGATTCCTGATCTACCGCAGCCACCTCACCAGCGACGCGCCCGCGCGCACGTTCCACCTGGGCCGCCCGTGGCCCGCCGGCGGCTCCGCCACGGCGCGCGGCCAGGTGCTGGTACGCGAGTCGTGGCTGGGCCAGCAGATCAAGGACGCGCCGTGGACCGACATGTCGGGCCTGAACTGGCGCGACGCCCGCCTGTCGGAGTACCTGAACCACGGCCCCGGCGCGGCCGTCAACGACGACCGCCCGCAGCTCGGCCGCCGCGAGGCCGCCGCCTTCACCCCGCGCAGGTACCTGGCGGGCTCCGACGGCTGGAACCCCGTCCGCGGGCACCGCGACACCCCGCGCGAGACCGGCCGCGAGGTGCTGCCCCGCGACGACGGCTGGGCCTCCGCCACCACCGGCACCACCGGCGGCTCGGCCGCCCGCCCCGAGGACGTGCACGTCGTCAGGACCAGGGCCGAGCTGGTGGCGGCGCTCGGCGACCCGGCCGACAACACCCCCAGGATCGTGTACGTGAAGGGCGCCATCGACGCGCACACCGACGACGACGGCACGCCGCTGACCTGCGACGACTACGCCGTCGACGGCTACAGTGCGCCCGCGTACCTGGCCGCCTACGACCCCGCCGTCTGGGGCAGGACCAGCGTCCCCTCAGGGCCCCTGGAAGAGGCCCGCAAGGCGTCGTACGCGAAGATGGCCGAGCACGTCACGATCAGGGTCGGCTCCAACGTCACGCTCATCGGGCTCGGCCGCGACGCGGCGCTGAAGAGCTTCGGCGTGCGCGTCAGCGACGCCGACAACGTCATCGTGCGCAACCTCACCATCACCGACACCTCCGACTGCTTCCCGCAGTGGGACCCGACCGACGGCGCGGACGGCAACTGGAACGCCTCCTTCGACAACGTCGAGGTCTCCGGGTCCACGCACGTCTGGCTCGACCACAACACGCTCAACGACGGCGACAGCCCGGACTCGGGTCAGCCCAGCTACTTCGGCCGCCCGTACCAGGTGCACGACGGCCTGCTGGACGTGGTCCGCGGCTCCAACTACGTGACGCTCTCCTGGAACCACCTCAGCGAGCACGACAAGGTGACCCTGATCGGCAACACCGACGACCCGGCGAGGTACGGCGAGCAGGACAAGCTCAAGGTCACCGTGCACCACAACTATTTCGAGGGGCTCGGCCAGCGCACGCCGCGGGTGCGCTTCGGCCAGGTGCACGTCTACAACAACTACTACACGGGCGGCGACACCCACGGGTACAGCATCGGCGTCGGTTTCGGCTCCCAGGTCTACGCCGAGAGCAACGCCTTCGAGGGCATCGAGGCGTCGAAGGTCCTGTCGGTGTTCAAGGGCACCGCGATCACCGCGAGGAACAACCTGGTGGACGGCGCCCCGGCCGACCTGGTGGCCGCGTACAACGCCGCGAACGGCGCCTCCATCGGCTCGGACGCCGGCTGGACGCCGTCGCTGTTCACCCGCGTCCAGCCGCCCCAGGCGCTGCACGCCCTCGTCCCGGCGCGGGCCGGAGCGGGACGCCTGCGCTGAGCCTCATGCCGGCTGAGCGGCCGGGGGCGCGCCGCGCGGCGCGCCCCCGGCCCGGGCGTCAGGTTCCGTAGGCCCTGACCTCCAGGAGGCCGACGGAACTGCCGCCGTTCCCGTTGAGCACCACCCGCAGTCGCGTGGTGCTCGTGGCGGTGAAGGTCACCGCGTTGTAGGCGTTCTTGGTCAGCGTGTACGCCGACGCGCCCGGCACGTCCACGTACGCGCTGCCGTTCCAATACTGCAGCTTCCACGACGCCGGCATGTCGATGCCCTGGTCGTCGTCGAAGAAGTACACCTCGGCCCGGTTCAGCGTCCGCGCCGAGGACCAGGTCAGGTCCACCCACTGCTGCCCGGTCTCCGGCCAGCAGCCCCAGCGCGGGTTGACCGTGTCGTTGGACGACGGCGGGTCGATCCCGTCGTTGACCGCGGCCACGCTCTCCCACGGCGAGGTGTAGGACGCCGACGGCGTGGCCGACGACGCCAGGTTGTCAGGCGGCTGCACGCCGCCCCGGTTGTAGACCTTGATCTCGGTGAGCCCCGTCCTGGCGCCGGAGGCGGTGGCCAGCACCCGCACCCGCTGCGCGGTGATCGCGGGGAAGCGCACCAGGTTGTAGTTGGCCCGCGGCGCGGACGGCGTCCTCGCCTGGCTCGGCACGCTCACCCAGGAGCTGCCGTTGTGGTACTGGATGTCGTACGACGCGGGCGCGCGGTAGGTGCCGCTGGCCGGCCGGCTGTCCTTGAAGTAGAGCCGCACCTCGTTGAGCGTCCGCGCGGTGCCGAAGTTCAGCTCGTACCAGTCCTGGCCCGTGGAGGTGCCGCCCCAGAACGGCTCGTTGGTCGGGAACCCGTCCTTGGCGCCCGACGTGGAGCTGCCCGAGGCGGTGCTGGAGGCCGTCGCGGTGGCACCGGAGGCCAGGTTCGTCAGGTCGGCGGTCAGGTCGACGCCCGCCTTGGCCAGCATGTCGACCATGCGATCGCTGTCCTGCGTGACCTGCGTGGGCGACTTCAGCCCCGGCACGGCCACGTGGTACGTGACGCTCCCGCTGGTGGTGACGTTGCCGGTGGCCGGGTCCCAGGTGAACGGCACCAGCGACGACACCGTGGCCGCCCGGCTGCCGTTGACGTAGATGGAGTAGCCCTGGGGCACTCCGGGGTAGCGCACGACGCCGTCGTCCGGGTCGTCCCAGACGATGGTCAGGTCGGCGTCGCGGTAGCGCAGGTTGTTGACGGTGAAGTGGGACCAGCCGATGTCGATCGGCGAGAGCTCCACCTTGGCGTCGTCGCGCGGCCGCAGCCCGGCGACGTCCTCGATCACGGTCCAGTTGGAGCTGCCGAGGATGTTGTGGTGGATCCACGAGCGGTAGGTGATCGAGGAGCCGTTCCAGTCGGCCCAGAACTCGTTGGCGTCCGGCCACTGCGTGTTGCCGTTGACGTACTGCGCCCAGGCGTTCCAGTAGAGCAGCTTCTTGTACCAGGTCGCGTCGATCCACTCGTTGGGGTAGTTCCGCAGCACCGAGGAGAGCAGGCGGAACTGCACGGTGGAGTTGATCGTGGAGAAGTTGTTGCTGCCGGTGCCCGAGGCCGCCTTGTCGGCCTGGTTGGCGGTGTAGAAGGGGAAGATCGGGTACTGCGCCGGATCGTCGAAGAGACGCAGGGCCTGCTTGTACGTGGACGTGTTCGGGATCGCGCCGACGGCGAACGGGTAGTAGTTGTTGATCTCCTTCCACGGCACCCATTCGTTGGTGGACTTCAGCCGGTGCTCGAACAGCTGCCGGTTCGGGTTCCACAGCACGTCCACGATGGCGTTCTTGATCTGCGTGGCCAGCGTGCGCATCTCGTTGGCCTTGGCGGTGTTGCCGCTCGCCTCGTACGCCTGCGCGGCGGCCAGCGCCCCGCTGTACTGGTAGGCGGACTCGGCCCGGTCCATGCGCCCCGGCTTCCAGTGGAACGACACCGCGTCGGCGTCGTTGCCGGTCAGGGCGCCCCAGTCGTACTCGATGAGCTTGTTGTTGTCCGTGTCGTAGTAGGAGAGCTGGCCCTTGACGTCCTGCTCGGCGTAATGGGCCAGGTTCGCGGCGATGGCCGGCTGGCCGCCGTGGATCTGGTAGCTCTTCCAGGCCGCCTCGGCGATGTACTGCGTGTAGCTGTTCGACCAGTTTTCCGGATCGCCCGGGTTGTCGAGGAAGCGGCCGTTCTTGGAGATCTGGCCGACGCTCAGCCAGTCGCCGTAGGCGTAGATCGGGTCACGCAGGTACTTGAGGTCGTCGATGTGCATGGGCTGGGTCAGCGCGATCGCGTTGTTGTAGCCCAGAGCGCCCTCGACGGAGGTGGGGAACTGGAACGTCTGCCCGGGGATGTCCGCGTCGAGGTGGTTGAAGCGCATCAGCCACCAGCGGTAGTAGATGTTCTTCTTGATGGCCGGCTCGGGCACGTCGATGTAGGGGACGTTGTCGGCCCACCACTTGTTGTAGGCGCGCACGTGCGTGGCGAACGCGGTGGCCGGGCTGTAGCCGGCGTAGGCGTCGTACTCGGTGCGGGAGGCCGGGATCTCGTTCGTGACGAAGCCCATGACGACCTTCACGGTGACCGTCGCCCCGGCGCCGACCGTGACGGACCGGTTGAGGCCGCCGCTGGAGGCCGTGAACCCGTCGCCGGTGAGCCTCGGGTAGATCGTGGTGAGGTTGTTGTAGGCGTTCACCTGGCCGGTCAGCTCGTCGCCGCTGCCGGAGGTGGCGTACGGCGAGGTGACCCGCAGCTGCAGCGTGGTGGAGCCGGAGCCGCCGTTGGTGATGGCGAGGTTGGCCACGGCCACGTTGTTCTCGGTGATGAACTTCGTCTGGTTGATGGTGATCGAGCCGCTGGTGTGCCGGCTCTTCCAGTGGCTGGGCGCCTGCCAGCGCGAGCCGACCTGCTCGGTGAAGCTGCCGGGGCTGACCGAGACGGTAAAGGCGTTGTTGTTGCTGATGCTCTCCCAGTACGCCACCTGCCCCGCGAAGCCGAGCGTCCCCGGGTTGTGCGTCTTCATGAACAGCGCCCGCCCGCGCGACATGAGCCACGTGCCGGCCGGGTCGTTGCCCGAGCGGGCCAGCAGCCGGTCCATCCAGAAGTCGGTGCCGGAGCTCTCGGCGTCGTAGATGGCCCGCATCATGTCGCCGGTCGTGTACGACGCGGGAGGCGCCGGGACGGCGGGTCCGGAGAACGTGGGATAGCCGATGGTCTGGTCGGCGTGGGCGGGTAACGCCACCAGCCCCATGACGAGGAGCAGGGCGGCCAGGACGCGTTTCACGAGAAGGCCCTCCATTCGAGCACGCCGGTCGAGTAGCCGGACTTCGAGGTGATGGACAGACGCAGCCGGGTCGTGCTGACCGGGGTGAACGTCGTGGCGTTGAACCTGCCGGCCGCCGTGCCGCAGCCGGACTGGCCGGGCACGTCGACGTACGCGCCGCCGTTCCAGTACTGCACCCGGCACGAGGCCGGAAGGTCGATGCCGAGGTCGTCGTCGAACCAGTACACCTCGGACCTGGAGACCGTCTGCGCGCTCGGCCAGCGGTACTCGATCCACTCGGTGCCCTGGTGGTCCCAGTTGCCGTAGGCGCCGTGGCTGTGGTCGGCCGAGCTCGCCGGGGTGTAGCCGTCGTTGATCGCGGCGAGCGTCTCCCACGGCGAGACGTAGGAGGTGTACGGCGTCGCGCTCGTGGCCAGGTTGCCCGGCGTGGTGGGGCCGCCGGTCTGGACGACCTTCCGCATGGTGCCGTCGGCGTTGAAGGAGAGCTTGTCGATGGTCACCGAGCGGCGGAAGTCGCCCCCGCCGGGAGCCGCGGCGTTGTGGTAGACCATGTACCACTGGCCCTTGTACTCGATGATCGCCGGGTGGTTGGTGGTCGAGCTGACCTCGTCGAGCACGACACCGCGGTGCGTCCACGGGCCGAGCGGGTTGCTCGCGGTGGCGTAGCGGATGCAGGCGTGGCCGGGCGAGGAGCAGGCCGAGTCGTTGGCCGCGTAGGCGAGGTAGTAGACGCCGTCGCGCTTGAACATCCAGGGCGCCTCCCAGAAGTTCGACACGCCGCTCGGGGTGATGACCGAGCCCTGGGTGGAGGTCATGTCGGCGTTGAGCCTGACGGCGCGCAGGCCGTAGTAGGAGCCCCAGTACATGTAGACCTGGCCGTCGTCGTCGGTGAAGACGGTCGGGTCGATGTTGAGCGGCGAGGAGTTGGGGGTGCTGTCGCTGATCAGCGGCCCGCCCCTGGCGTCGTGGAACGGGCCGAGCGGGCTGTCGCCGACGGCCACGCCGATGTCCATCCAGCCGGGGCCGTTGCCGTTGACGGGGACGTACCAGTAGTACCTGCCGTCGGCGCCGCGCTCGACCTCGCCCGCCCAGGCGTCGGCGCCCGCCCAGGAGAAGTTCGAGATCGAGAGCTTGGCGCCCTGGTCGGTGAACGTGGTGGCGTCGGTGGAGGTGAAGACGTGCCAGTCGCGCATGACGAAGTTCGTGCCGCCAGGCGGGGCCTCGTCGTGGCCGGTGTAGAGGTACAGGGTGTCGCCCACGACCAGCGCGGCCGGGTCGGCCGTGTAGATCGCGGTGGTGATCGGCGCGCCCGCCAGTGCGGGCGCGGCGGTGCCGAGGATGAGCACGAGTGCCGCGGTGAGGGCCGCCGCCCAGCGTCGTCTCATGGGGGTCCGCTCCTTGCAGTCCGGCGGCGTCCTCTTGTTAGCGTTAACAGGCAGAGACGCCGCCTACCTAAAAGGTTTTCGGGACCGTAAACCGGCCGGGCGGGCCTGTCAATCGGCTACGGCGTCGGCTTACAACGCCTCCGACCTGCTTCTCTCCGGACACGCCCACGCTGATCAGCCCGTGAGTGTCTGATTACAGTTTGATCTCATCGAAAAGGATTTCGGAGGGCATGAAACGTTCATCACGCCCTCCGTCCCGTCCACGCCTAGACCCTGCGCACCACGTGCAGGAGGTACTCCTTCCTGTTGAGCGGGTTGTGGTCGGTGCGCGGCCGCTCCGGCGCCGGGCCGCGTACGGGCTGGTAGCGGTGGAACTCGTACTCCAGCACGCCCTCCCCGCGCGTCAGGCCGGGCAGCCGCAGCTCCAGCTCGCGCACCCGCGCCGCCGGGATCTCGCCCTCCACCAGGCCCGGCGTCCGGCTCCACGGGACCGCGCCCAGCCGGGCCAGCACGGGCAGCACCGGACCGAGCGCGTCGGCGGGCAGCTCCAGCCGGAAGCGGTGCATCGGCTCGAACACCCTGGTCCCGGCCCGCCGCAGCGCGCTCATCAGGACCAGCGGGGTGAGGTTGCGGAAGTCGCCGGCCGTGCTCGACATGCTCTTGTCGAACACGCCGCCCGAGTGGCTCTGCCTGGCGAAGTACCCCGAATGGGTCAGCGTGACCGCGCAGTCCTCGACCTGCCAGCCGTACAGGCCCTGTCCGAGCGTCTCGCGCACGGTCTCCTCGATGGTCCGCATGAACGCGTACGGCAGCGAGCCCAGCTCCACCTCCAGCCGGAACTCCGTCCCGCCGCCCGCCGGGCCCGGCTCGACGCGCAGGCCCACGGTCGCGAGGAACGGGTTGGGATCCTTGGCGATCAGCTCGAACGCCGCGCCCGTGCCGATGGGGCGCTCGACGTAGATCGTGGTGGTCTCGCGGAAGGTGACGTCGAGGCCGAAGTCGTTCATGAGCGTGTCCTGGACGACCTCCTTCTGCACCTCGCCGTAGAGGGAGACCGAGACCTCCTGCCGCAGGTCGTCCTGGCGCAGGCCGATCAGCGGGTCCTGCTCGGCGAGCTGGGCGAGCGCCAGGTGCAGCGCGCCCTTGTCGGAGGGGCGGCGCGGCACCACGACCGTCTCCAGAGTCGGCGGCGCGAAGTGCCCGCCCGACCCGGCCCGGCCGGCCCGGCCGACGCTGCCACCGGACCGCCCGCCGGCCCGGACGATGTCGGGGCCGGGGGGCCCTTCGGCCCGGACGATGTCGGCGTCGGACCGCCCTCCGGACCGGGCGATGGCGCCGCCTGGCCGAGCGGTGGTGCCGCCGGGCGGGGCGATGGTGTCGCCGATGCGGACGTCGGTCAGGCCCCAGATCCGGGCGATCCGGCCCGCGACGACCTGCGGCGCGCGTACCGCCGTGCCCCTCTCGAACACGCTGATCGCCGTGACCTTCCCCTCGCGGCCCTCGCGGCCCTCGCGGCCCTCGCGGCCGTCGCGGCCGTCGCGGCCGTCGCCGAAGCCCAGGCTCTCGCGGGTGCGCAGCGTGCCGGAGAACATCCGCACGTACGCGATCTTCTCCCCCGCCTGGCCGCGCTCGACCTTGAAGACGGTCCCCGAGACCGGCCCGTCCGGGTCACCCTGGGCGGACGGGAGCAGCCGCTCGATCCCGGCCATGAGCGCGTCCACGCCCGCCCCGGTGATCGCCGAGCCGAAGAACACCGGGTGCGCCAGCGACCGGCCCGTCTGCGCCACCAGCTCGGCGCGGATCCGGGGGTACGGGATCTCGTCGCCGGCCACGTACGCGGCCAGCAGCTCGTCATCGTGCTCGGCCAGCACGTCCAGGAGCTTCTCGGCGAAGCCGGGCTCGCCGTCGAACGGCCGGAAGTCGGCGGTGCTCGTGCCGAGCCCGGTGGTGGACCCCATGGCGACGGGGGCAACGGGCAACTTCGCCGACATCTCCCGCAATATCCCGTCATAGCGGGCGCCACTGCGGTCGATCTTGTTCACGAAGACGAGGGTGGGGATGCCGAGCCGCCGCAACGTGCGCATGAGCACGCGGGTCTGGGCCTGTACGCCCTCCACGGCCGAGACGACCAGCACGGCTCCGTCGAGCACGCCGAGCACCCGCTCGACCTCGGCGATGAAGTCGGGATGGCCGGGCGTGTCGATCAGGTTGACCGTCGTCTCCCCGATGACGAACGACACCACCGCCGACTTGATCGTGATGCCGCGCCGGCGCTCCAGGGCCAGCGAGTCGGTCTGGGTGTTACCGTCATCGACGCTGCCGACCTCGTCGATGACCCCGGCGGCATAGAGGAGCCGCTCGGTCAGGCTGGTCTTACCCGCGTCTACATGAGCCAGAATTCCCAAGTTGAGCGTGCGCAACAAACGTCATGTCCTTTGGTTGACCGTCTCTTCCTTCCTGCTGGGACATGAACGTCGTTCGCATTCCTTGCTCCTCTGGTCGCCCAAATCTCCCGGCCAGCACACCAGAGCGCCGCCATGGCGGGCAACCGATTTTGCGGCGTGCCGGTCGCGTGGCTCAGTCGTCGCCGGGAAGGGTGAGCCTGGACTCGAGCGCGTAGTGGACCTGGACCTGCCGGTAGGTCACGCCCTTCGCCACGCGGTCCGGCAGGTTGACCCGGTCGCTGCCGGACCGGGACTCGTGGCCGGGATGGCCGTCGAACCCGACGTGCGTCCTGGGCTCCTCCCCGAAGCACATCTCATCGGCCCGCACGGTGGCGGTCAGCTCGATGTCGACCGGCTCAGGAGGCACCGATTCGTGGGCCATCGGTTCAGGGGCCATCGGTTCAGGGGCCATCGGTTCGTCGGGCGCCGGCTTGGGAGGAGCCGTCTTGCGAGACGGCGGCTTGCGAGCCGTGGACTTACGATGCGTCGACTCACCGGGTGCTGTCTCACGGCGCGCCTCTTCCTGAGCCGCCGGGTCTCGGGGCGCTGGGCTGCGGGCGCTCATCGGGGGCTGTCCGATCGGCGCACCGGGCGCTTCGGCCGGTCGTAACGGTCCTCTTCGGTGCGGCGCCGGACCGGCCTGCCCTCTCGCTCGCCCCGCTCGGCCCGTTCCGCCCGCTCGCCGCCCTCGCCGCGCCCAGCTCGCTCGCCCCGTTCCGCCCGCTCGCCACGCTCGGGTCGTTCGGCTCGTCCCGTCGTCCTCTTCGGCACGCGCTCGGGTTCCCTTCTCCGCACGCGCTCGGGTGCCTCCTCAGCACCGCCTGCCGTGCGCCGGGCCGTACCCCGGACTGCGCCACCGGCGGCGCCCGCCGTCTCCCCCACTTCCTCGCCGACGTCCTCCATGACCTCACCGGCCCCCTCGCCGACATCGCCCACGGCCCGGCCGGTCTCCTCGCCGACATCGCCCACAGCCTGCCCGGCCTCTTCGCCGACGTCCTCCACAGCCCGACCGGCCCCCGCGCCGACATCCTGCACGACCTGACCGGCCCCCGCGCCGACGTCCTCCACGGCCCGGCCGGTTCCCTTCCCGAGTTCGCGGGCCGCCGCTCCTGTCCCGCGACCCACTTCACCCACGGCCTCCCCCGTGCCATGGCCGAGGTCCTCCACCGCTCGTCCGGCGCCCCTGCCGAGGTCCTGGACGGCGCCCTCGGCGCCCGCGCCGACCCGTTCCACGGCTTCCCCGGTGCCCCGGCCGATGTCGCCGACCGCCTGGCCGGCGCCGCTTCCGACGTCGCGGAGGGTGGACTCCAGGCCGCGCGTCACGTGCTCGAGTATCTGCGGGTTCCGGTCGATGGTCCTCAGCACCCGGTCGAGGATCAGAGCGACGTTGTGGAGCCGTACCTTGAGCTGCGCCTGTGCCTCGACCCCTTTGATGTCCAGGGCCACGCGCCCGAGCACCACGTCGGCGCCGACGTTGAGCCGGAGCAGGTCGAGCACCTCGGCGCTCAGCGACACCCGCGCCCGCAGGTCGTTCACCTCCAGGTGGATCTCGTCCACCTTGACGATGGGAACGTCCAGGTAGACGTCCGGCTCGGAGCTCAACGGCTCCTGGCTCAGCGCCGCCTCGTCATGCTGTTCCGGTGCCGGCGACGGGCGCCGCTCCGGCGACGGGTGCTGCTCCGGCGACGGGTTCCGCTCCTGTCGGCCGGAGGTCCGGCCGCCGTTCTTGTCGTCTCGGTTCCGGTACCGGTATCGACGGGATTTCTTCCATATGCGGTCGGGCATGAGAGTGCCTCGGTTTCCGTCCGGATCCCTTCCTCACAGGATAGTGAAACCGCCCAAAACACTATAAAAGGGATCGCCAAGGGGGGTCGCGGGCTCAGCTGCACAGACCCTCTAGGGTGGTGCCCGTTCTCGAGGAGAGAGGATGGGCCCGTGAGCGGTAGCGGTGGGCTCGCGATCCCGGCGTCCGTGGACAGCCCCACCCGTCCGGTGCCTCCGTCCAACGCCCTGGCGCGCTGGCTGCTGCGGCTGCGGGTGCAGCCGACCGGGCCGGA
Source organism: Nonomuraea phyllanthi (assembly GCF_006334985.2). Lineage (GTDB taxonomy): Bacteria > Actinomycetota > Actinomycetes > Streptosporangiales > Streptosporangiaceae > Nonomuraea > Nonomuraea phyllanthi. Next base: position 307,667 of record NZ_VDLX02000003.1, on the reverse strand, counting down.
GACGACGGAGGCGGACGCCGAGCCGCAGCCGTGGTGGAAGGTCATGTGCCTGACCGGCGTCGACTACTTCTCGACGCTGGCCTACCTGCCCGGCATCGCCGCGCTGGCGGCCGGCGCGCTGTCTCCGCTGGCCACGCTGCTCATCGTCGCGCTGACGCTGCTCGGCATGCTGCCGATGTACCGGCGGGTGGCCAGGGAGAGCCCGCACGGGCAGGGGTCCGTGGCGATGCTGGAGCGGCTGCTGCCGTTCTGGTGGGGCAAGCTGTTCGTCCTCGTGCTGCTGGGGTTCGTGGCGACGTCCTGGATCATCACGATCACCCTCTCGGGCGCGGACGCGTCCGTGCACGTCGTCGAGAACCCGTACTTCCCGGCCTTCCTGCACGGCCACGAGGTGCTCCTGACCGTGGTGCTGCTGCTGGTGCTGGGCGGGGTGTTCCTGCTCGGCTTCAGGGAGGCGGTCGGCGTGGCGGTCCCGCTCGTCGCGGTCTTCCTGATCCTGAACGCGGTCGTCGTCGCCGTCGGGCTGGCGGACGTCGTCTCGTCCCCGGAGGCGTGGTCCCGGTGGACGGAGGCGCTGACAAGCGGGACGGGCGGGTTCACCGGCGTCCTCGGGCCGGCGGTCCTGGCGTTCCCGCTGCTGGTGCTGGGACTGTCGGGGTTCGAGACGGGCGTCAGCATGATGCCGCTGGTGGCCGCCCGGGGCGAGACCCGCGAGCTGCGGCTGGCCGCGCGCATCGCCAACACGCGCAAGCTGCTGACCTCCGCCGCGCTGATCATGAGCGGCTACCTGATCGCGACCAGCTTCGTGACCACGGTGCTCATCCCGGCTGAGGAGTTCAGGCCGGGCGGCGCGGCCAACGGCAGGGCGCTGGCCTACCTCGCGCACGTCCGGCTCGGCGAGGTGTTCGGCACGGCGTACGACATCAGCACGATCCTCATCCTGTGGTTCGCCGGGGCGTCGGCGATGGCCGGCCTGATCAACATCGTGCCGCGCTACCTGCCCGCCTACGGCATGGCGCCCGACTGGGGCCGCGCGGTGCGGCCCGTGGTGCTGGTCTACACGGGCATCTCCGTCGCGCTCACCATCGCCTTCGACGCCGACGTGAACGCCCAGGCAGGCGCGTACGCCACCGGCATCCTCGCCATGATGGTCTCGGGCGCGGTCGCGGTGACGATCGCGTCGCTGCGCGCGGGCCGGGCGCCTGCTGCCACCGGCTTCTCCGTGCTCACCGTGGTGCTGCTCTACGCGCTGGTGGAGAACATCAGGGAGAAACCGGACGGCATCGCCATCTCCGGCCTGTTCATCCTGGGCATCGTGGTCATCTCGCTGATCTCCCGCGTCTCCCGTACGACCGAACTGCGGGCCGACCGGATCGAGTTCGACGAGGCGGCGCGCCGGTTCGTCACCGACTCCATCGCGTTCGACGGCGCGCTCAACATCATCGCCAACCGCCGCCAGGCCGGCGACCAGGCCGAGTACGCCGCCAAGGAGGCCGAGCAGCGCGGCACGAACCCGGTTCCCGGGCGGGCCGACGTGCTCTTCCTGGAGGTCTCGGTCATCGACCCGTCCGAGTTCAGCAACGTGCTGCGCGTGAGCGGCGTGTCGGTGGGAGGCCATCGCGTGCTGCGCGCGGAGAGCCCGGCCGTGCCCAACGCCATCGCCGCCATCCTGCTGGCCCTGCGCGACGCCACCGGGGTCCGGCCGCACTGCTACTTCGCGTGGGCGGAGGGCTCGCCGCTCGTGCACCTGTTCCGCTACCTCATCCTGGGGCGCGGCGACACGGCGCCGGTCACGCGCGAGATCATCCGCCAGAGCGAGCCCGACCCGGCGCGGCGGCCGGGCATCCACGTCGGCGGCTGACCCGGGACGTCGCCTCGCGCCATACCCGACGGCCGGCCGTGCGGGTCCTCTCGGGCCGGGGTGTCAGGTGCGCGAGGCGAGCCGGGCGCGTACGGAATCGACGGTGACACCGCCGGCCGGATCGCGCATGAGCTTGCCGCGTACGGTCAGATCGTGCACGCCCTGGCGGGTGATGCCGAGCACGGCCGCCGCCACGGACAGCGGCACGGCCGACGCGGACGGATGGCCCGCCCTCCTGAAGACGGCCCGCCCGAACGGCGTGCCCCACCACGCGACCGGCGGGTCGAACGGCGTGTCGCTCGGGTAGAGCGCGCGCACCAAACGGACCGCGGTGAACGCGGCGGCCTGGTCGTCCTCGCCCAGCAGGCTCTCGGCCCACTGCCGCGCGTACACGTCCAGCCGCTCGCGCAGCTCCGCCCCCGTCCCGAACAGGATGTCGAGCGGGTCGAGCAGGCGCGCGCCGACGACCCGCTTGAGGTCCTCGACGAGGTCGGTGAGATGCGTCCTGGTGTTCAACGGTGCTCCTCGCGACTGCTTGACGTTCGGCATCAAGCGCTTGACCTGGTACGTCAAGCACTCGGCTGCCTCCCCCCGTTCACGTGCCCAGCCGCGATGCCCGGTCACGAGCACGAGGTGGTGTACTATTTGGACAGTTGCCCAAGTCGATCGTCCAGAAAGGCTGCCGGCCATGGCACATGCCTCCGCCCAGCGCGGGAAGGCGACCAGACAGCGGCTGCTCGACGCAGCCGTGGCCCTCGTGTCCGAGGTCGGTTGGGGCGGCGTCAGCACGCGGCTGGTCGCCGAGCGGGCCGGGGTGGCGCCCGGTGTCGTGCACTACCACTTCCCCTCCGTGACCGACCTGCTCGTCGCCGCCGGGCTCGGCTTCACCGGCGACCTGCTCGACGGCTTCGCCGCGGAGCTGGCCGCGCGGGCCGAGATCGGCGAGGGCGTCGACTGGATGCTCGGCGAGCTGTCCCGCTACAGCGGCACGGACCCGGCGTCGCTGCTGGTCGTCGAGATGTTCCTGGCCTCGACGCGGGTGCCCGAGCTGCGCGTGCGGCTGCGGGAGCAGCTCGTCACGTTCCGGGCGCGGGTGGCGTCGTGGCTGACGGAGCGGGGCTACCGGGGCGAGGACGCGCTGGGGGCGGCCACGATGCTGGCGGCGTCTGTCGACGGCATGCTGCTCCACCGCGCGCTCGACCCCGACTTCGACCTGGCGGCGATGGCCGGGCCACTGCGGACCATGCTCGGACTCTGAAAGGACCGACCCCGTGGAGATCATCAAGAAGCCCGATCCGCCCACCGGGATCAGCCGGCTGCTCTGGCGGCTGCCCATCCACCTCTACCGCGTGGGCCTCGGCAGGCTGATGGGCAGCCGTGTCATGCTGCTCAACCACGTCGGCCGCGTCTCCGGCAAGCCGCGCCAGGCCGTCATCGAGGTCGTCGAGCGCACCGCGCGCGGCTACATCGCGGCCTCCGGCTTCGGCAGGCGCGCCGACTGGTACCAGAACGTCATGAAGACCCCCGAGGTCACCATCCAGGTCGGAGGCCGGACCGTGCAGGTGACGGCCGTGCCGCTGGAGAGCGAGGAGGGCGCCGAGCTCATGGCCCGCTACGCGCCGCGCCACCCGGCCGCCGCCCGCCGGCTCTGCAAGATCATGGGCTTCGGGGTGGACGGCAGCCTGGCGGACTACCGCGAGGTGGGCCTGCGCATACCGTTCGTGCTCTTCACTCCCACCGGCCACTGAGCCGGTCGAGGCCGGCCCGCCGGATCGGGCTCGACCGCGCCGCCGACAGGGCCGTTGAGAGGGCCGTTCACCGAGCCGTTCACCGGGCCGGGCATCGAGCCGTTCACCGGGCCGGGCATCGGGCCGGGCGGCTCGATGTCACCGCGGTCCAGGGCCAGTTTGGCGATCCTGAAGCGGGCGCAGCGCGCTTCGAGCTCGCGTTCGTTCTCCGAAGTCCACCATTCGATCATGGACATCAAGGTCATCGCACGCCACCCGGCGAGGCGATCGACTTGGCGGAGTCTTTTCACCGAAGCAACTCGACCGTGCCCCGCTCGCCGTCCACCCTGATCCGGTCGCCGTCATGCAGCCGCATGGTCGCGTTGCCGGTGCCGACCACGGCCGGGATGCCGAGCTCGCGCGCCACGATGGAGGCGTGCGAGAGCGGGGCGCCCATGTCGGTCACCACGGCGGCGGCGCGCGGGAACATCGGGGTCCAGCCGACGTTCGTCAGCGTCGTGACCAGGATCTCGCCCTCCTGGAGGCGGTCGCCGTCCTCCGGTCCGCCGATCACGCGGACGGTGCCCTCCACGACGCCGGGCGCGCCGGGGAAGCCGGTCACGGTGTCGGAGAGCGGGACCGTGGTTCCCCGGGCGTCGTACAGGTCGGCCCGCCGGCCGGGGTCGGCGGCCCAGCGCACGGGGTCGAAGCGGCCGACGATCAGCGTGGGGTAGGGCGGCAGCGCGGCGTACTGCTCGTAGGTGGCCCGCCGCACCGGCACCCGCTCCAGCGCGGACGGATCGCCGCGCAGCAGGTCGAGCAGCTCGTCGTGGTGGAGGTGGAACAGGTCGCCGCCGTGGCCGGTGAGCTCTCCCGCGCGCTGGACGTACGCCCGCAGGACCCAGAAGACGCGGATGTTCTCCGAGCGGGCGGACTCGCGGTCGCGCACGACCGCGTTCCACCGCCGGACCCTGTCCCGCATCGTGGCCTCCTTGCCCGGGTAGCGCTCGGCGAAGCGCACCCAGGCTGCCTCCCTGGCTTTCTCCTGCCGCGCCAGCAGCGCCTCGGTGCCGGCCGTCAGGTCGCGCAGGCCGGCGAGCTGGGCGTCGATCCAGCCGGGGTCCTCGCCGGGGCGCGGGATCGACACCTCGAACTCGTGGGGGCCGCGATGCCCGTACGCGCGGGCGAACTCGTCGCGGGTGATCTCGCCACGGGCGAGCCTGGACAGGCCCATGAGCAGGCCCATGCTGGCCAGCTCGCCGTCGGCGTTGACGCCGGTGAGCATGGCCTCGGCGTCCACGGGGCCCATCAACTTGCGCAGCTTGTCGCGGGTCCACACCAGGGTCGCGCCGCCCTGCCGGCCGGCGGCCTCCAGCATGCGGGACGAGGTGACCATGTGGGGCTCGATCTCGCGCTCGTACAGGGCGGCCAGCTCGGGGCCGGAGCCGGTGGCGGCGATCGCGGCGTGCAGTTCCTCGCAGCGGCGCCGCGCGGTGGCCAGGAACGCGTGCATGTCCTTGAGGTTTCGGCGCACGCGGCGCTGGATGCCGATCGCCATGGGCAGGGTCCGCTTGATGATCTCCCAGCGTGACACCGGCAGCATCGGGACGTCGAGCCCCGGCGGCAGCTTGCCGAAGACCTGGTCGACCGCGCTGAGCCTGCCGCGCATGCCCATGGCCACGGCGATGGAGTGGACGACGCTGAGGTTCATGTAGAACCGGCCGCCGATGTTGCCCACGAGGTCGAACCCGGGCAGGGCGGCCGCCGACATGGCCTCGTTGATGAACAGGCGCACGAACGACCACGTCATCGGCGTCATCACGTCGGGGATGGCCTCGCCCAGGTTGCCGCCGGTCCACAGGTAGTCGCCCTTGAGGCTGTCGTTCCACTCCTCGACCTGCGCCTTGAGGCCGGTGATCGGGCGGGCCTGCAGCACGGCGAACGCGCCGTCGTGCCTGGCCCACTCCACGTCCATCGGCACGCCGTACAGCTCCCGCACCCGGGCGCCGATCGCGGCCAGCTCCACCGCCTGCGCCTCGTCCAGCACGGGCGCGCGGCGCAGCTCGTCGGGGACGGGCCGCTCCTCGGTGCCAGTGGGGGTGCGTACGGTCATGACCGTCTTGTCGCCCGTCTGGGAGCGGATGACCGCGCCGCCCGAGACCACGACCGTGTCCGGGGTGACCTGGCCGCCGACCACCGCCTCGCCCAGCCCCCAGGCGGCGTTGACGACCGTCTGGTCGCGAGCGCCGGTGACCGGATCGGCGGTGAACATGACGCCGGCCGCGTCCGCGTCCACCAACTCCTGCACCACCACCGCCAGCGCCACGCCGTCGTGCGGCACGCCGTTCCGCTCGCGGTAGGCGATGGCGCGGGCGTTCCACAGCGAGGCCCAGCAGCGCCTGACCGCGTCGAGCAGGCCGTCGCCCCGCACGTTGAGGTAGGTGTCCTGCTGCCCGGCGAACGACATCTCCGGCAGGTCCTCGGCGGTCGCCGACGAGCGTACCGCCACCGCGACCTCCTCGCCGAGCGCCCGGTAGGCCCGCAGGATCTCCTCGGCGACGGCCCCGGGCATTTCGTGGCGGGCGAACAGCTCCGCCGTGCGCTCGGGATCGCCCGCGTCGATCTCGCCGCGGAAGGCCGCCACGAAGGCGCGGTACGCCTCGGTCGTGACGTGGAACCCGCCCGGCACCGGCAGCCCCGCCCGGACGAGCCGGGCCAGCGAGGCGCCCTTGCCGCCCACGGTGTCCAGATCGGCCGCGGCGTCGTCGAGAGGCAGCACCAGTTTCACCGCACACGCTCCTTCGCGGTACCCAGGGAGACCGCGAGCTTGCCGCGGGCGACCTCCTCCATGGCGTCGAGGAAGTCCAGGGTCGCCCGCGCCACGGCCCGCGCGTCCTCCGCCGGCAGCGAGCGGCCCGTGCTCATGGCCCGCTCCACCGTGTCGGCCACCAGCTCGGCGATCCGGTCGTCGGACAGGCGGGCCTCGTCGGGCAGCATGTCGGGCAGGTGGACGAACCCGTACACGATGGAAGTGATCACCATCACGTGGTCGCCCGGCTCCTCGCGCACGGCGCCGTGCTTGATCAGCCGCCCGATGTAGTCGCCGAAGGCGCCGCCCAGCTCCAGCCCGGTCGTGCTGTGCCGCTTCATGCGGGTGAGCTTGCCGAGCACCTCGGAGTCGCCGAGCAGGACCGCGCGCAGCAGCGGCCGGCGCAGCGCCGTGCCGGCGAACCGCCCGAACAGCTCGCTCACCGTGGCCGGCGCGCCCGCCCGGATCTCCTCGAGCAGGAGGACGCGCTCGCGGCGCAGCAGCGCGGCGAACAGCTCGTCACGCGTCTTCCAGTGCAGGTAGATGGTGCCCTTGGCGACCCCCGCCCGCTTGGCCACGTCGTCGATCGTGGTCTTGTCGTAGCCCCACCGCAGGATCAGCTCCGCGGCGGCATCGAGGATCTCGTGCGCCCGCTCCAGCCTGCGCGCCGGGTCCTGCGGCGGCCGTCCGGCCCTGGCCATCCCGTCTCACCTCATTTGTTTGACTAGATGAGACTAATTGGTCATTTAATGTTGGGCAAGTTTGGAGAGCAGCGCCTCGGCCGACGGCCCGAACGACGGGTCGCCGGTCGCGACGGCGGTCGTCAGCAGCCGCCTGGCAGGCTCCAGGTCGCCCCGCTCGTACCGGATCTCCCCGAGCCGGAAGGCGGCCTCGGCCACCAGGTCGGCCTGCTCGGTCAGCCCCAGTGTCAGGTCGTAGTAGCGCAGGGCGCCGTCGCGGTCGCCGAGCCAGTAGCACAGCTCGCCCAGGTGCGCCGCCGCCAGGCCCGACTCCGGGTCCCCGGAGTCGATGACCCGCTGGTACCAGGTGAGTGCCTCGGGGAAGTCCCGGTTCCGCTTGGCCAGCGCGCCCAGGTACATCGCCGCGAGCGCGCCGATGTGCCCCTCGCCCTGCTCGACGCCGCGCAGGTACCACTCCCGCGCCTGACGCTCGTCCTCCTCGTGGTACGTCTGCCCGAGCGCGATCATGGCCCGCGCGGCGAGGTCGGCGTCACCGGCGTCGAGCACCCGCAGGTACGCCTCCCGGCCCTCGTCCACCTGCCCGGCCGCGACCAGCGTCTGCGCCAGCGTGGACAGCGCGATGGGCTCGCCGCCCGCGGCCGCCTCCCTGAGCGTGTCCAGCGACGCCTCGGTGTCACCGCGGCCGCCCTGCAGCATCCCGAGCAGGCTCCCGAACACCCCGGGCACCGGGCTGTCGGCGTCGGCCGCCGCCCGCCGCGCGACGTCGAAGAACGCCTCGTCCTCGCCCTCGCCGTCGAGCAGCTGCAGCAGCCGGCCGCCGGCGACGAACCGCACGTCCGCGTCGTCGTGCCCGCTGAGCCGTTCGTAGATCGCCCGCGCCCCGGCGTGGTCGCCCAGCCCGGCCAGGCGGTCGGCGAGCTCCACCTCGTCGAACGGCCCGCGCCCGACCAGCTCGTGGTACGCCCGCACGGCCGCCGGGTCGTCGCACTCCCCGGCCAGCTCGCGCGCCGTCTCCCCGGCCTCGTCCCCCATCAGCCGCAGGACGCGCAGGGCCTGCTCGTGCTCGCCGCGCCCGGCCGCCTGGTGGGCGAGGACGCGCAGGTTGTTCAGCGCCGTCTCGGAGCCGGCGAGCGCGGCGGCGGCGAACGCCTCGGCCGCTCCCAAATGGTCGCCCTCCTCGTGGAGCCAGACACCGAGGTGCACGCCGCCCCGTTCCACCGCGTCGGGGGCGCCGGACTCGACGGCCCGCCGTACCTCCCGCACGGCACCGGCCGGGTCGCCCAGCTCCCGCATGGTTCTGGCCAGGTCCACGCGGATGCCGGCCTCCGTCCCGGGGAAGCCGGTCTCCACGCCCCGCCGGTACATGAGCGCGGCGCCGTCCAGGTCTCCCCCGGCCCTGTACGCGTCGCCCCACGCCCAGTAGCCCATCGACACGGTCTCGGGGTCGCCGGTGGCGACCGCCCGCTCGGCCTCCCGCGCCACCGCGTCGTGGTCGCGCTCCATGAGCAGATGGGCGAGCAGGTGGCGCAGGCTCTCCAGGTCGCCGGCCGCCGCCCCGGCGGTCAGCGCCTCGCGCACGCCCTCGGCGTCGCCCCGGGCGCCGAGCAGGTCCGCCAGCACGACGGCGGTGCCGGGCATCGCGGCGCGGGCGGCCTCGACCGCCCCGTCGAGGTCGCCGCGGCGGTGGCGGACGACGGCGATGTTGCGCCACGCGGTCGCGGCCGTCTCCGCGTGCCGGGTGGCGGGCAGGGTGGCCAGCTCGGCCCGGCAGTGGTGGCCGGCCTCCGCGTGGATGGCGCCGAGGTCCACGGCGGCCTGCGCGGCGAGGCCGGGGTCGCCCAGGTCGGCGGCCACCTGGCAGAGCGCGGCGGCGGCGTGGTGGTCGTCCAGCCCGCGGGCCCGGTCGAGGGTCTCGGCGAGGGGTTCGGCCCTGGCCTCCTGGTCCACGGGGGTCAGCAGGCGGCGTACGGCTCCGGCGTCGTCGCCGTCGAGCGCCAGCAGCACCTCGGCCATCAGCTCCGACCCGGCGAACTCGGCCAGCGCCGCGACCGCGCCCTCCCTGTCGCCTTCGTCGGCCAGCACCCAGCCGCGCTCCTTGGCCGAGGCGGCGCCGAGCCGGACGCGGGCGACGGCGGCGCACCATTCGTCGTCGTCCAGGGCGGCGACCCGCTCGTAGGCGGCGCGGGCGTACTCGTGGTCGCCCGCCTCCGCCAGCGCCCTGCCGGCGGTGACGAGCGTCCCGGACGCGAGCTCGGGGGCCGCGGCGACGGCCCGCTCGAAAGCGGCCCGCGCCCCGGGCACGTCGCCGGTCCTGGCGAGCAGCTCGCCGAGCAACGCCGCCTCCTCCGCGCCCGAGACGGCCGGATCGTCGGCGGCTTCTGAGCCGGATCCGGGGCCGGGGCCGGGCGTGTCGAGGGCGGGTGACAGGAGGGTCAGGGCGCCCGCCAGGTCGCCCGAGTCGTGCAGCAGGCGGGCCAGCCGGACGGGCCAGGCGTCACCCACCTCCTCGGCCAGGACCTCCGCGGCCCCCTCGGCGTCCCCGCCGGCCACCAGAGCCTCGGCGAGCCGCATGGCCACGCCCTCCCTGCGCCCCGGGTCGAGCGCCTCGTGACCGAGCGCCGCCCGGTAGGCGCCGGCCGCCTCCGCGTGCCTCCCGAGCGCCTGCCGCGCCCGCCCGATGTCGAGCAGCGTCAGCGCGGCCAGCCGCTCGTCGCCGCCGTCCGCGACCCGTTCCCACGCCTCCAGCGCACCGGGCCTGTCGCCCGCGTCGTCGCGCAGCGCGCCCAGGTAGCAGCCGGCCTCCTGCCGGTAGCCGGGATGCCCGGCGGCCAGCACCAGCGAGAGCGCCGCGTCGGCGGCGGCCGTCTCGCCCAGCCGCTGCCAGGCGTGCGCGCTCTCCATGGCGAGCATGCTCACCAGCACGTCGAGGCCGTCCTCGCCGGCGGCCTCGATCGACTCCGCTGCGCCGCCGAAGTCCTGGTCCAGCAGGCACCGGCCGAAGCGGCCCATCGCGCCGCCCGCCGACTCGAAGGCCGTCCTCGCCGCGGCCAGGTCGTCGAGCCTGACCCGGTGCAGCCCGAGCAGCCAGGCGTTGCGCCGGCGGTCGTCCTCGGAGGGCTCATCCCGCATGAGCCGCTCGTTCAGCCGGCACGCGGCCAGCAGGTCGCCCTGCTGCTCGTACACCGCCGCCAGGGCGCCCGCCGCCTCGGCGCGCAGCCCGTGGTTGCGGCTCTCCAGGGCCACCGTGTACGAGGCCCGCGCCTCACTAGGGTCGCGCTCCGCCACGAGCCCGCCCAGCGCGCCCCCCACCCAGGGCGCCAGCGCGGGGTGGCCCTCGGTCCGCGCCCGGCGCAGCAGCTCGGCCGCCTCGTTCGCGTCGGACAGCACGTCCTTGCAGATCACCGCCGTGTACGACAGCGCCAGCGGATCCCCGGATTCGGCGGCCTGCTGGAACAGGCCGGCCACGTCTGACAGGTCGTAGCCGATGGAGGCCAGCACCTGGGCGAACACGGCGGTGCCGATCGCGGCGACGGCCGGGTCAGCGTGGTCCATGGTCGCGCGGTAGCGGGCCAGCCCCTCCTCCCTGCCGAGCCGCTGGTGGTCCAGCATCGCCGCCAGCACGGGATGGAGCCGCTCGCCGGACTCGCGCAGCAGGTGCAGCAGGAACTCCGCGTTGAAGCCCTGGAGCACGTCGTCGCCCTCGGCCACGTACGCCAGCAGTTCGTCCGCCTGCTCCAGGTCGCCCGCGCCGATCTCCAGCTCGGCCAGCGTCACCATGGCCCTGAGCGACTGCGTGGGCGCGCCCGAGTCGGCGGCGGCGCGCAGCAGCCGCCTGGCCCCGTCCAGGTCGCCCTCCCGCAGGCGGGCCAGCCCGGCGTCGGTGTCCTGGAGCGCCTGCTCCTCGACGGGGTCGGCGAGCGGCTGCTGCCGGGCGGCGTGCTCCAGCAGCAGCGACGCCTTGAACGCGGCGTCGGGGTCGTCGTGCCCGGTCGCGAACCGGGCCAGCTCCATGACGTCGTCGTACGCCTCCGGGTGCTGTTCGAGCAGCAGGCCGAGCAGCGTGACGCAGACCGACGCCCACTCGTCCTCCCCCGCCTCCAGCACGGCCCGCAGCGCGGCCAGCGCCTCGGCCGTCTCGCCCGCCTCGGTGTGCATCTGGGCCAGGCAGGCCTGGGCCTCCACGACGTACTCGCGGTGGCCGCTGGCGATCACCCGGCGGAAGATCGCCTTCGTCTCCTCCTCGTCGCCGAGCGAGGCGGTCACCTTGGCCAGCTCGATCAGCGACGGCAGCCGCAGCTCCGGCCTGGGGTCCTCGGCGGCCACGCGGTAGGCGGCGGCGGACTCGGCGTACTCGCCGAGGTCCACCAGCACGGCGCCGAGCAGCTTGTGCGCCATGGCCAGGTGGTCGGGGTGCCCGACGGCGATGGCGTGCTCGCACACCTGCCTCGCCTGCTCGAACTCCTCCTCCTCGGCGTAAATCTGGTAGAGGCGGAACGCCGACAGCGACACGACATCGGGATCGCCGCAGGTCAGCAGGGCGCGGTAGTCGTCCTCGTCCTCCGCCTGCTCGTAGAGGTCGCGGGCGGAGGCCGGGTCCTGCTCGAACTCGGGCAGCTCCAGCCGCGCGGCCAGCTCCGCCACCGCCGGGCTGTCACACCTGCGGGCCCGTTCCAGCGCCTCCTGCGCGCCCTCCGCGTCGCCGAGTTGGGTGCAGACCAGCACCAGCGCCGTGTCGGCGAGCGCGGCCACCTCGAAGTCGGCGCCGTCCGAGGCGATCGTCAGCACCCGGTGCGCGGCCGGCCACTCCGTGGCGTTGACCAGCATCATGCCCATGGCGATGGCCGAGCGCTGCCCGAACACCGGGTCGCCCGACTGGATCACCGACCGGTGCGCCGCCTCGGCGCCGTCCAGGTCGCCCTGTTCCTGCAGCAGCCCGGCCAGGAGATGGGACGCCTCCGGGTCCCCCGTGGCCGCGATCTGCCTGAACAGCGCGGCCGCCGCGTCGAGGTCTCCCGCCTTCCAGTGACTCATGGCCACGTCGAGCTGCTCTGACGCCATCACTCACCCCAATGTCATCCAACAATGTGAAAAAACTACACATCCGTCACCTCCGTCACAGTGCATTCCGAAATCACGGTTCATTCCGGGATCCCCTGGCTCGCTGAACTCGCGCCCTCGCGCCACGAAGCCGGGGGAGCGTCGTAGCGTAGGGTCCATGGGCAGAGCGTTCTGGATCGATCAGGAGTTCGACAGGGACCGTGACGGGCGCTATGCCGTACACGTGCGCAAGAACCTTGAAGAGTTCGACTGGGGCGACATCGCCCCCGTCAGGTTCGCGTGCGCGGCGTGGCGACTGGCCACGCCGCCGTCGCTGGACCCCGGCTACGTGCGGTGGGACCGGCGCGTCCTCGACGCCACCTGCGACCGCAACACCTGGGACGGCTCTCTCTACGCCCGCGTCAGGGTGGTCTCGCCGCTGCCCGAGCAGTTGACGCGGTCGCGGGCCTGGTGGCGCGACCGGGGCTGGCTGGGCTGGCAGGAGATCTTCGGCCAGTACGTCGAGCCGACCCAGCAGGACCTCGCCAGGCACCCGTTCCTGCGGGCCTCGCTGCTCCTGGAGGTGCCGGTGCCGCTCGACGACCTGCCGCCCGAGCCCGAGGGGCCGCATGACGAGGTCGAGCAGAGCGCGCACCGGGCGGTGACGGTGCTGGTCAGGGAGCTCAACGCGCTGGTGTCGCCGGTGCTCGACCAGCTGGGCGCATAGCATACGCGGATGATCTGCGGGTAGCAGTGCCCCATGAGGACCCTGCTCATCGTAGCGGCGCTGGCACTGGCCGTCGCCGGCTGCGCCCCCGACACGGCCGCCCCGGCGCGGGCGGCCGAACGGTTCCACGAGGCTGTCTCCGCCCACCGCGAGGACGCCGCGTGCTCGATGCTCACGCGCAAGACCGCAGAGAAACTCCCCGACCCTGGCCAGACCTGCGCCGAGGCGCTGCGCGAGGTGAAGCTCGGCCCCGGCGGCGCCGTCACGGCGGTCAGCGTGTGGGGCGAGGCCGCGCAGGTGCGGCTGGCCGGCGACACGCTCTTCCTGCACCGGTTCTCCGACGGCTGGCGGATCAAGGCCGCCGGGTGCCGGCCGGTACGCGACCTCCCCTACGACTGCGAGGTGGAGGACTGATGCGGGTGATGTTCACGCTGACCGCGCTCGTGATCGTGGTCGGCCTGGCGTGGTTCTTCGCGATGGGGTGGTCGCGACTGTGAGGTGGCTCAAGGAGAACTCCCTGGCCCTGGCCTTCCTGATCATGTTCTTCCTGGCGCTGGGCGGGCAGGCGCTGGCCGGCATGCTCGACTACAACGACCGCCAGCTCGCCGAGGGCGCCGAGCCGGTGTCGTTCGCGCACTATGTGGCGTCCAGCTCGTTCGCGGTCGACGTGGCGGAGAACTGGCAGTCCGAATACCTGCAGTTCTTCCTGTTCATCGTGATGACCGTCTGGCTCGTGCAGAAGGGCTCGCCCGAGTCCAAGAAGGTGGACGAGGCGGGCGCGGAGTCCGAGGAACAGCAGAGGATCGGCCCCTACGCCGGCCCCGACTCGCCCCGGTGGGCGCGCGCCAAGGGGCCTCGGCTCTGGCTGTTCAGCAACTCCCTCGGGCTCGTGATGGGGACCATCTTCCTGCTGTCCTGGCTGGCGCAGTCGGTGGCGGGCCAGGCCTCCTACAACTCCGACCGGCTCGGCGACCTGCGCGACCCGGTCTCCTGGAGCTCGTACGTGACCTCGCCCGACTTCTGGGACCGCAGCCTGCAGAACTGGCAGTCGGAGCTGCTCGCCGTGCTGTCGATGGTGGTGCTCTCGATCTACCTGCGTCAGCGGGGCTCGCCCGAGTCGAAGCCGGTCGGAACTCCCCACGCGGCCACGGGCGTGCAGGGCTGACCGGTGATCACGGCGACGACGCGGGTGCCCGGGGCGAACGCGCCGCGCCGGGCCAGGTCGAGGATGCCGTAGAGCATCTTGGCCACGTACACGCCCTCGACACGATATTTCCCGATGAAGCGGTCCAGGGCGGGCGTTGACTTCGCGTATCCGCCGAAGTGGTAGTCGAGGTTGATCTCCCAGTTCGACCACGTGCGCCCGTACGCCTCGCGCTGGAGCCTCGCCACCTCACCGGCGAGGAACCCCGCCCCCTTCAGCACCGCGAACCCGATCGCCCGCCTGCCCGGCGGCAGCCCCGCCGCGATCCCGGCCAGCGTCCCGCCGGTCCCGGCCGGGCAGCAGACGACGTCGTACTCCCCGGCGATCTCCCCCGGCAGCTCGGCGCAGCCCCGTACGGCCGCCGCGTTGCTCCCGCCCTCGGGCAGGATCGCCACGTCGTGCCCCCAGCGCGCCCGCAGCCGCGCCAGCACCTCCTCGGTGTGCTTGCGCCGGTACGTCGCCCGGTCGAGGTAGGTCAGGGTCATCCCGCACGCCTTCGCGTAGGCGAGCGACGGGTTCAGCGGGAGGTGCTCCTCGCCCCGGATCACCCCGATGGTGTCGATCCCGTGGCGCCGGCCCGCTTCCGCCACGGCCCTGATGTGGTTGGAGTAGGCGCCGCCGAAGGTCAGCAGCCGGGAGTGGCCGAGGTTGTACTTGAGCTTGCGCGGCTTGTTGTCGTCGTGCATCAGGAACACCCGGACGTCCCCGAGCCCTGGATCCAGGAACTCCTCCATGGCGCGCTAGTCTACGGTCGGGCCCCTGTTGAGGAGTGTTGGATTATGCGCGTTGTTGAAGCTTTTCGTGCCGCCTTTGGCGCGTCCCCCGAAGCGGTCTGGCGCGCGCCGGGCCGGGTCAACCTGATCGGCGAGCACACCGACTACAACGACGGCTTCGTCCTCCCCTTCGCCGTGCCGTGGGGCGTCACGGCCGCCGTCACCCCGCGCGCGGACCGTACGATCCGGCTGCTGTCCCTCCAGTCCCCCGGCGAGACCCTCACGCTGGCCGGCCACGACGAGGCGCGGGGCTGGGCCCGCTACGTCGTCGGCGTCTTCGAGATGCTCGGCGACCGGGTCGCCGGGGCCGACGTCGCCATCGACGGCGACGTCCCGGCCGGCGCGGGCCTCAGCTCCAGCGCCGCCCTCGAGGTCTCCGTCGCCTCCGCGCTCAACGACCTCCACGACCTCGGCATGACGCCCATGGAGCTCGCCCTGCTCAGCCAGAAGGCCGAGAACGACTTCGTCGGCATGCCCTGCGGCATCATGGACCAGGCCGCCTCGGCGCTGTGCGAGGAGGGGCACGCGCTGTTCCTCGACTGCCGCTCGCTCGGCTCCCGCAACATCCCGCTCGACCTGGCCTCCCACGGGCTGAGCATGCTCATCATCGACACGCAGGTCCACCACGAGCACGCGAACGGCGAGTACGCCAAGCGCCGCGCCGAGTGCGAGTCGGCCGCCCGCAAGCTCGGCGTCCCGGCCCTGCGCGACGTCACCGACCTGGCGGCGGCCCTGGAGCAGCTGCAGGGCGACGAGCGCAAGCGCACCATGCACGTCGTCACCGAGAACCACCGCGTGGAGGCCCTCGTCGGCCTGCTGCGCGCGGGAGCCGTCACCGAGATCGGCGCGCTCATGAACGCCTCGCACCTGTCGCTGCGCGACCAGTACGAGGTGACGTCGCCGGAGCTCGACGTGGCCGTGGAGGCCGCCGTCAAGGGCGGGGCCCGCGGCGCCCGCATGACGGGCGGCGGCTTCGGCGGCTCGGCCATCGCGCTGGTGCCGGTGGAGCGCCTGCCCGAGGTGGAGAAGACGGTGTCGGACGCCTTCGCGGAGCACGGCTTCCAGGCTCCCCGCTTCCTGCCCGCCACCGCGGCCCCGGGCGCCCACCGGCTGGCGTGACCCCTGCGGGACCGCCTACGGCACGGCGGGGCGGGCGCGCTTAGAGCGGCGGGAAGCGGGGCGGCCGGCGCTCCAGGAAGCTCGCGACCCCCTCGGCGAAGTCGGGGCGCCGGAAGGAGGCCATCATCTCCTCGACGGCCGCCGCCGACGACGCCTCCAGGGTGGCGTCCCAGTCGCGCCACACCTGCCGCTTGATCACCGCCATCGACGCCGGGGAGCTGGAGGCCGCCAGTTCCCGCGCGTACGCCTGAGCCTCCGCCAGCACCGACTCCCCCGCGACCACCCGGTTGACCAGCCCCAGCTCGTACGCCTCGGACCCGGTGAACACCCGCCCCGACAGCAGCACGTCCATGGCCCGCTGCTGCCCCATGATCCGGGGCAGGATCCAGGACAGCCCGTACTCGGCGACCAGCCCCCGGCGCGAGAAGGCCGTGGTCCACTTCGCGTCCGCGGCCGTGAGGACCAGGTCGCAGACGAGCGCGTGCACCATGCCCAGCCCCGCGCAGGCGCCGTTGACGGCGGCCACGATCGGCTTGCCGACGGTCGTCGGGAACGTGTTGGGCCGCGGGTCGGGCTTCTCGGCGTAGGTGCCGCTCTGGATGGCGGCCAGCGCCTTGAGGTCCGCCCCCGAGCAGAATCCCTTGCCGGCGCCCGTGACCACCACGGCCCGCACCTCCGGATCCTTCTCCGCCTCGGCCAGCAGGTCGAAGTAGCGCCGCCCCATGGCCGGCGTCCACGCGTTCAGCGTGTCGGGACGGTTGAAGGTCAGGGTGAGCACGCCCTGGTCGACCGATGAGAGCACGAGTTCCACCATGCCCCAACCGAACCATGTTCTAGCCGCGGAGCGCAAGGAGCGCCTAGCGGTGGTGGACGAACGCCGGGGTCAGGACGCGGGTGTCGTAGTAGCGGTGGAAGACGGGGGTCGCGCTGCCCGACAGCGGGGGCACGATCCACGACCAGTCCGCCGGGCACACCCGCCCGGCCTTCTCCTCCTTCGACAGGTGGGTCAGGAACCGGCGCGACTCGGTGTGGTGGTCGGTCATCGTCACCCCCGCCCGCTCGAACGAGTGCAGCACCGCCACGTTCAGCTCCACCAGCGCGTGGTCGCGCCACAGGGACCGCTCGGTCGAGGTGTCCAGCCCCAGCCGGTCCGCGACCACCTTGAGCTGGTCGTACCTGTCGCCGTCCGCGAGGTTGCGGGCGCCGATCTCGGTGCCCATGTACCAGCCATTGAAGGGCGCGCACGGGTAGCAGATGCCGCCGATCTCCAGGCACATGTCCGAGATGGCCGGTACGGCGTGCCAGCGCAGCCCCAGCTCCGCGAACCAGGCGTACTCGGGATGGACCAGCGGCACCTCCAGCACGGCGTCCCCCGGCACGTTGCACAGGATCGGCTCGCCCAGGCTCGGCTGGATGACCAGCGGCAGCACCTCGAACCGCTCGCCCCTGCCGCGCCAGCCCATCGACTCGGCCAGCTCGGTGAGCCGCACGTTGCGCGGGTCGCCCACGACGCCGCCGCCGGGGACGCGGTGTCCGGCGTACCGGATGAGCTGGTCGTTGAGGACCCGGGGGCCGGGCAGCGCGGGTGTGTCGGGCGGCAGCACCGTGACGGTGGGCCTAATCTTGCCGTTCCCGGTGGCCTCGCGCAGGTGGGCCACGCATTCGAGGGCCACCCCCTCGGCCGTGGTCACCTGCCTGCGGTCGCGGACCTTCAGCGAGTGCCAGTAGAGCCGGCCGATGCACCGGTTGCTGTTGCGCCAGGCCACCCGGGCGCCGAACTCGAGCTCCTCGTAGGTGTGCGTGTAGGTGCCGTGGCGGGCCACGTCTCTCGTGACGTCGCGCAGGCGGGCCGCCAGGCCCCCGGCCTTGGGGTTCTCGGTGTGGAAGAGCCTGATGAAACGCTCCGCCTCGCGGAGGTCGGTGGTTCGCTCGATCACCCTCTGCACGGCGAGGGCATCGAAGGGACGCAGGGTCGTCATCCAGGTACGCACGCGGCAATCAACATTTCTCCGTCATCGGATCGCCCCGCCGGTTCCGGGTCGGCGGCACGTCCTTCCGGCGGCGCCCTCTCCTCACCACCGTCACGACCTACCCGCGGCTACGGCCCCTGAGGACCGGTGGCCCCATCTTTCCCCGCCGCCCCCACGTTTGTCCCGCCAAACGATGAAATGCCGGTAGGAGGCTGGGATCAGGGGCGGCGGCGTACGAGGCCGAGGTCGAGGGCGGCCAGCACCGCCGAGGTGCGGTCGGAGACGCCCAGCTTGCCGTACACCCGCAGCAGATACGTCTTCACCGTGGCCTCCCCGATGTACAGCCGCCTGCCGATCTCCGCGTTCGTCAGCCCCTCGGCCACCAGTTCCAGGACCTCCCGCTCGCGCGCCGACAGCACCGGCGCGGCCTGCCGGTGGGCCAGCCGCGCCGCGACGGAGGGCGAGAGCACCGTCTCGCCGCGCGCCGCCGCCCGCACGGCCCGCGCCAGGTCGGCCCTGGACACGTCCTTCAGCAGGTAGCCGGCCGCCCCCGCCGACACGGCCCGCAGGATCTCCCCGTCCTCCTCGTACGTCGTCAGGACGACAACCCGCCGGCCGGGGCCGAGCCGTTCGATGGCGCTCACCCCGTCGCCGCCGGGCATGCGCAGGTCCATGAGGATCACGTCGGGCCGCAGCCGGGGCTCGACCGCCACGGCCTCGTCCCCGCACCCGGCCTCGCCGACGACCTCGATGTCGGGCTCGGCCTGGAGCATGCCGCGCAGCCCCTCGCGCACGACGGGGTGGTCGTCCACGATCATCACCCTGAGCACGGCAGCTCCACCGCGATCGTGGTGCCCCCGCCGGGACGGCCGATGATCGCGACCGTCCCGCCGAGCCGGGTCACCCGTCCGCGCATCGCGCGCAGGCCGTAGCCGTCGGCGACGGCCTCGGGGTCGAAGCCGCGGCCGTCGTCGCTGATCGACATGCGTACGGAGGAGCCGGGGTCGTGCTGGAGCGCCAGCCGTACGCTCCGCGCTCCTGCGTGCTTGCGGACGTTGGCCAGCCCCTCCTGCGCGGCCCGTACCAGCGCCTCCGCCACGGCGCCCGGCACGTCGGCGGCGCCCGCGACGCTGACCTCCACGGGCAGCTCGAACCCCCTGGCCAGCCGCTCCAGCGCCTCCTCCAGCGAGGCACCCTCCAGCGCGGGCGGCGCGAGGGCGGCGATGAGCGCCCGGGTCTCGGCGAGGTTGTCCCGGGAGATCTGCATGGCCCGCGTGACGCGCGGGTCGCGGTCCCCCGCGGCCTGCAGCACCATGAGGATGCTCGCGAACCCCTGCGCCAGCGTGTCGTGGATGTCCCCGGCCAGGCGCTCGCGCTCGGCCAACCGCCCCGCCTCCTGGCTCACCTCGGCCAGCTCCTCTCGGGTGCGGTCGAGCTCCTCGATCAGGCGGGCCCGCTCGGTGTTCTGGCGCCCGAGCCGGTCGATGAACACCCCCAGCAGCGAGCTGACGGACAGCCCCAGCACGATCGC
This sequence comes from Nonomuraea phyllanthi, assembly GCF_006334985.2. Lineage (GTDB taxonomy): Bacteria > Actinomycetota > Actinomycetes > Streptosporangiales > Streptosporangiaceae > Nonomuraea > Nonomuraea phyllanthi. Next base: position 288,208 of record NZ_VDLX02000003.1, on the reverse strand, counting down.
CATGATGATCATCAGGGGATGCGTGCCGAGCTCCGACATGAGGTGGATGGTGGGGCCGATGAACAGCGCGATCATCGCCGCCACCGCCCGCGCCGCCCGCAGCGCCATGAACGTCATGGGGACGAGCGCGGACAGTGCGACGGACGACGCCGACGCGAGCAGGTCGGCGGCGGTGAACAGGACGAGCACCACGGCGACGAGCCACCAGCTCTCCCTGATGGGCGCGACCGGCGCCCGCACCGCCCTGCGGCCCCACGCCGCGTAGGAGACGGTGATCCCGAGCAGGAGCACGATGGCGACCGGTGACCCGCCGTCGAGGACGATGGCGATGATGGTCGCCACCAGCACCATCGCGAAGTACGCGTCCCAGAAGGGGTAGGAACGCGACCAGGCGTTGTCCGCCCGCGCGGCGACGGGGCCACCCATGATCGGCATTTTACCCACGGACATGTCCACCGATCAGTGGATACACCGGGGCATTCGGTGACGTGATCGTAGAGGTATGAACCAGAAGGCGTATCTCCGCATGATGCTCGTCGTCACCGTGGCCTACGGGGTGCTGATCGCGCTGCTCGCGATGTTCGGGGTGGGCGGCATCGGGGTCGTGGCCATCGTCGGCGGGATCATCGTCGGCCTCGGCTGGGCGCTCACCGGCGTCCTGGCCAAGCGCGACCCCACCACCTGACCCAGGCGGGCGGTGACGTGCCCAGCCGTACCCCTGACCCAGGCGGGCGGTGACGGCGTGCCCAGCCGTACCCCGGACGCGGCATGGGCCTGTCGATCACGGAGGTGTGACGCTCTGCGATAGTTGAGGCATTCGCCCCGAGGACATGGAAGACACGGATACGGCACCCGATCAGCCGCACCGTCGCGGCCGGACAGCGCCCTCACGCCGGTGGCGGCGTGCCGCGTTGGCGGTGCCGCCACTCGCGGTGCTCGCGTACGCGCTGTTCGCCGTGCACGTCTCGCTGTCGAACGCCCACACCCACCACGAGTCGCACGCGTGCCGCTGGATCCCGCTGCCGTGGACCATATGGGCCACCAGCTACGGCGGGCTCCTGGCGGCGCTGGGAGCCGTCGTGCTGTGGATCGCCCTGTGGCGGTGGGCGCGGGCGCGCGGCCGGGATCCAGGTGCCACGTGGCAGGGGCGGCTGGCCGGCGGGTTCGCGATGGTGGGCGGGCTGGCCGTGCTGGTGCTCGCCGGCGCCGTCGTCCTGACCCATCTCGAGTCGGCCGAGATCGCTGCCAGGCCGGGCCCGATGTGCGAGGGGCTCGGACGGGGTCCTTACCAGGCCTTCATGAGCGCGCTGTCCGGCACCCCCGCGGATCTGACCACTGACTTCGACCGGACGGGAGACGGCCAGACTTTGATGGCGGCCAGGAACACGGAGGCCGCGAACGGCGGTGAGGGGTGACCACGGTCGCCGGTCTGGACGCGGCAGGCGGGCAGGCCCCCTTCCGCCTCAGCAACGTGAGCCCGTGACCTGAATTGCGCGCCTTCTCAGCTTGGCGGCGCGTGCGGCCCATCAGGGCCGCTCACACGTCGCACGGCTACTCCATCGATACAGGGGTTGCTGACGCGCGCGATCCGCATGGCCGAGAAGCGCGAACTCATCGGCCGCAACGTCTCAGCCCTGTGAGACACCGTCCGGGCAAGAGGGACAGCCGAGTAGGTCGCTCACACTGGAGCAGGGCGTGGCCGTCCTGAGAGTGTGCGAGGGCGAGAAATTCGGCGCGTACGTCATCACATCGCTTCTCCGTGGAACGTATCGCTGATCTCGTCGGACACTCGACACCCCACCACCACGCGAACCGTCTACCGGCACCAGATCAGGCCGGTTCTTGTCCACGGAGCCGAAGCCATGGACGCGGTCTTCGGGAACGGCGGCCAGGCCGGGTAGTGGCTCCCCTGTTGGCTCCCGGAACGACTCAGGCCCTCCCACCTGTTGCCGGTGAGAGGGCCCGAGCTACCAACCTCTTAGTTGATCACAGCTCCCGCGATAGGACTCGAACCTATAACCTGCCGGTTAACAGCCGGCTGCTCTGCCGTTGAGCTACGCGGGATCGGCGTCTGCGCACTTCGCCGGGGCTGTTGGGCCCCGTTGTCGCGCGCAGGAATAGATTAGCGCACTCCTGGAGTGCGTGTCGCATCGTATGTGGGGTAGGGCCGGAGACAGCGGAGGTGCATGATGCGTTATCGGATGACGTTCGCTGTCGGTCTGGCGGTCGGCTACGTGCTGGGCAGCCGGGCGGGGCGCGAGCGGTACGAGCAGATCAAGCGGGCGGCGCAGCGCGTGGCCGACAACCCGAGGGCTCAGGAGTTCGCGGGGGCCATGGGCGCGCAGGCCTCGAAGCTGGCGGAGATGGCCAGGACGAAGGTGGGCGGCACGTTCCAGCAGCGCGTCCCGTTCCTGGGGGCCGAGCGGTCCGAGCCCGACACGGGCACCGGCTGGCCGGACGAGGAGGTCGTGGAGAAGAAGGCGCGCGAGAGCGGCATTCCGTACTGACCGCCTGAGCACGGGCATGGGCGCGCGCGTCCCGGGCGTGGCGTCGCTCGTCGGTGTGCGTGCGTCCGGGCATGTCGGACGCCCATCCCCCTTCCGGGGTATGTCAGATGCCTATAGTGCGGTCCGGGCGTGTCAGATGCCCATTCCCCCGCCCGGGCGTGTCAGACGCCCATGGTGCGGCCGGGCGTGTCAGACGCCCATGCTGCGCCGCAGTCCCTCCAGGGCCTGTTCGGCCTGCGCGCGCAGGCCGGGGTCCTCGGGGTCGAGGCCGTCGTCGAAGACGAGGGTCCAGCCGAGCACCTCGCCGCCGGGCCGCCGCCGGGCCACCAGTCGCACGCCGCCCCTTCCGGGCAGCTTGACGTGCTTGTTGACCACGATGGTGGAGTTGACGCGCTCGCGCACGGTCTCGGGCACGAGCCGCGGCTCGGTGACCTTCGCGGCGTGCCAGAGGCCGTCGGTGGTGAGCACCTTCACGCCGTCCTCGTCCCACGACGCCCTGTCGATCTCCTCGTACGGCAGCCGCGTGCCGTCGGTGAGGTAGAGGGCGAGGTTCGTGGCCACGACGTAGCCGGAGTCGGCGCCGGCGGCGAAGGTCAGCACCCGCTCCCCGCGCTCGGTGGGCAGGGCCTTGCGCACGTCGGCGGGCAGGCGGTGGAAGATGCTCATTCCCCCACGGTATCGGCGAGCAGGTCGAGGGTGAGCGCCGCACTCCACGAGAAGTCGCGGCAGCCGCGCCCGCTGCCGTCGAACGGGTCGAAGCACTCGCGGAAGCCGGCCTGCCGGACCAGGCGCAGGGTGCCGTTGGCGAGCTGCCGCCCGAGGTGGTCGAGCGAGTGCACGGCGGCGGCCCTGCGCAGCAGCCAGTTGGTGTTGACCCAGGAGGGTCCGCGCCAGTAGCGGGTGCGGTCGAACTGGGCGGCGCGGATCTCGCAGCTCGGCACGGGATAGCCGGTCGCCCCCATGAACCTGGCCGACTCCAGCACGTCCAGGGCGGCCCGCAGGTGGTCACCGGGCAGCCCGGGGTCGAGGAGCGGCCCGAAGGCGCCCACCGTGCACACCCGGATCAGCCGGTCGGCCCGCAGGTCGCGGGCGTAGAAGCAGCCGTCCCAGAGGCGGTCGAGCAGGGCGTGCCTGATGCGCTCGGCCCGCTCGACATGCGGAGCGGGGTCGGCGCCCGCCAGGGGCGCCAGCTCGGCCAGGGCCTGGCAGGAGGCCAGCCAGATCCCGTTGAACATCGGGTCCTCGATCGCGAACGGGTGCTCGTCGCGCAGGTACTCGGCGCGGTATCCGGCGTCCCGGTAGCTCATGGCGAGCCAGACGTAGCGGTCGTGGTCGCTCTGGGGGTGGCGTTCGGCCAGCTCGACGTTGCGGTGGCCGAGCCTGGTCGCGGGGAGGGCGGCCAGCGCGTCGTCCCAGGACGGGCTGTCGTCCATGCCCGACTCCCAGGGGTGCACGATGGCGGCCAGGCCGGCGCCGCCGAGGTCGCGGGCCGCGGAGAGGTAGGCGTGCTGGGCCACCAGCGCCGGATACGTCCTGCGTACGAACGCGACGTCGCCGGTGTGCCGGTAGAGCCACCACAGGGCCAGCGCGTGCAGCGGCGGCGAGGTGAGCCCCGAGGTCAGCACGCGCGGCGCGGCCGCGTGCTCCTGGGAGCGCCACACGGATGGGCCGGGGAAGTACGCCTCCCGGGTGTGGAAGACGATGTGCGGCACCATGCCGGTGGCCCACTGGCCGCGCAGCAGGCTGAGCAGCTCGTCGCGGGCCCGGTCGGGCCGGTGCCGGGCCAGGCCGATGACGACGAAGGCGGAGTCCCAGCTCCATTGGTGCGGGTAGAGACCCGGCGCGGGCACGGTGCCCGTGCCCGTCCAGTTCGCCTCGAGCACGGCCAGCGCCTCGCGCCCGAGCGCGGCATCGTCGACCGCCGGCCGCGCCTCCATCACCCAACTATGACGTGGGATCCTTCAAGACGCTATGTCCTACTGGTCCACCACTTCGACACGAACGTGACGCCGAGCGCGACGGCGCCGATGATGAGCGCCCACTTGAGCAGCGTGAGAGCGAGGCCCACGAGGGGGCCGAGGAGCACGAGCGCGGCCACGACCGCCGCGATGATCAGCAGAATTCGTCCCATATCTGCAACGGTAAGCGCCCGTTTAAGCGATTTGCAGGCGAGACAGGGTTGAATCAGGGACAAGTCAGGGTCCTCCCTACCCTTGGAACCAACCGGCCGGACCCCTCCGTTGAGCCGGTAGCGACAAGCGGCGTCGGGGGCCCGTCTCACGGGGAGCGTGATGAGCCTGGGACCACCCATGAGCAGGGAGGGTGTCGAGCACGCGCTGCGCGCTCGCGCCGACGAGCGTGACCGCATCTCGGGCGACCTGCTCGATCTCGAATCCCACACCACCTACCAGCTGCTCAAGGGCGCCTCCTTACGCGGGGCGACCGGCGGGAGATGGGCGGCGGCGCAGGAGTCGCTGGCCACGCTGTGGTCGCTGAACGACGCGTACCGATCCGTGTTGCGCGAGGCCGAGCGGATCAGGGGCGCCCGCTCCAGGCCGGGCGCCGATGAGCTGGCGGAGCTGACCGCGCTGCTCACGGGGCCGTCGGTGGTGCTGCGGGCCGCGGCCAAGCCGGTCGAGCAGCGCTCGCTGCTCCCGCAGGCGGACGAGCGGCTGACCCTCGACGAGACCGTGACCCGCATGGACGCCGCCTTCCGCGAGGTCACCTCCGCGCTCACCGACATCGACGCGGTGTGGAACGCCGTCCTGCCCCGCCTCGACGCGGCCGAAGCCGACCTGCGCCACGTCCGCGACCTCGTCCGCGAGCTCGGCGAGGGCTCCGTCCCTGCGGACCAGGAGGCCGAGCTGGCGCGGCTGCGCGCCTCGGTGCTGGAGGACCCGCTCGGAGCGTCCGTCGAGCGCGACCTCGACCGGCTGGCCCGGCTGCTGGCGGACGCCCGTACGGAGCTGGAGCTGGCGCTCACCGTCAAGGGCGAGTACGCCCGGCGCAGGGAGGACCTGCTGGCCGCGCTCGACCGGGTGCGCGCGGCCGAGAGCGAGGCCCGGCTGGCCCACGGCGCGGTCGTCGTCAAGATCGCCCTGCCGCCGCAGGCGCAGCCGCGCGGCCGGGCCGACGCGCTGGCCGACGAGCTGACCGCGCTCGACGCCTCGACCGGCACCTGGGTGCTGCGGGCCAAGCGGCTGGCGGCGCTGGAGGACGACGCCCGCCGGGCCGCCGAGCAGTCGCACGCCACGGCCAGGGCGCTCTACGGCCTGGTCGGCAGGCGCGACGAGCTGCGCGGGCGGCTGGGCGCCTGCCAGGTGATGGCGGTGCGCAAGGGCCTGGCGGAGGATCCCGCGGCGTCCGACCTGTACGAACGGGCGCGCGCGCTGCTGTGGAGCGCGCCCTGCGACCTGACGAAGGCGGCGGCGGCCGTCGAGACGTACCAGCGCGCGATTCACGGAGGTAAGGGATGACCCGCTGCGCGCAGCCGGGCTGCACGGGCACGATCGAGGACGGCTACTGCGATTTGTGCGGCCACGCGGCGAGCGCGCCCGCGCCCGCCCCGGCCCCCGAGGCGTCCGTCCCGGTCGCGACCCAGCCGGTGAGCAGGTCGGCCAGCTCGCCGGCGAGCGGCAGCGGCAGGTCGCGGGCCGGCCGGCTGGCCACCATCGCCGATCTGCCGTCGGTGCCCTACCGCGACCCGGCCACCGCCGTGATGCCCGACCCCGTGGTGGCCGAGGAGAAGCGGTTCTGCGCGAACCCCCAGTGCGGCAAGGAGGTGGGGCGCTCCAGGGAGGGCCGGCCGGGCCTGACGGACGGGTTCTGCCCGCACTGCCGCACGCGCTTCTCCTTCACCCCGAAGCTCGGCAAGGGCGACCTGGTGGCGGGCCAGTACCGCGTGCTGGGCTGCCTGGCGCACGGCGGGCTGGGCTGGATCTACCTGGCCTCCGACGAGAACCTCGACGGCATGTGGGTGGTGCTCAAGGGCCTGCTCAACACCAACGACCCGGAGGCGCTGGCGGCGGCGGAGGCCGAGCGGAAGTTCCTCACCACGGTCGACCACCCCAACATCGTCAAGATCCTCAACTTCCAGGTGTCGGGCGGCTTCGGCTACATCGTCATGGAGTACGTCGGCGGCCAGTCGCTGCACGAGCTGCGCCGCCAGGGCGCGCTGCCGCTGCGCGAGGTCCTGATGTACGGGCGGGAGATCCTTCAGGCGTTCGCCTACCTGCACGAGCACGGCATGGTCTACTGCGACCTCAAGCCGGCCAACGTGATCAGGGTCGGCCGGCGGCTCAAGCTCATCGACCTGGGCGCGGTGCTGCCGATCGGCGCGCCGCCCGGGTCGGGGTGGGCCACGCGCGGCTACCACGCCCCCGAGGTGGAGAGCCGTCCCGCCGCCGCCACCGCCGACCTCTACACCGTGGCCAGGACGCTGGCGGTGCTGGCGATCCCGGGGTTCGTCCCGTACGCGAACGGCAGGGTGACGCCGCTGCCCGAGGACTGCGGGCACCCGTCGTTCACCCGGCTGCTGCGCAAGGCCACCGCCGACGATCCCGCCCACCGGTTCCAGAGCGCCGAGGAGATGGAGGAGCAGCTCATCGGCGTGCTGCGGGAGGTGAGCGCTCTCGAGGACGGCGTGCCGTACCCGGCGCCCTCGCCGATGTTCGGTCCCGAGCGGACCGCCGTGGGCACGGCGCTGTCGGACCGGGCCGACCGGGTGTTCGGGCCGCTCGACCCGGTGGCGGTCGCGCGCTCGCTGCCGGTGCCGCTGGTCGATCCGGCCGACCCGGCGGCGGGTTCGCTGGCCGGGCTGCTCGGCCGCGACGGCAAGGAGCTGATGGACCAGCTCGCCGCGCTGCCCCAGACGCCCGAGACGAAGCTGATGCGGGCCAGGCTGCTGGCGGAGGCCGCGGCGGACGAGGCCCCGGTCGCGCTGAGCGAGCTGGAACGCGAGCTGCCGGGCGACTGGCGGGTGACCTGGTACCGGGGGGTGCTCTCGCTGGCCGCGCACCAGCCCGACCAGGCCGTGGCGATGTTCGACTGGTGCCTGTCGGCGCTGCCCGGCGAGCTGGCGCCGAAGCTCGCGCTCGCGCTCGCGCTGGAGTGCGCGGGCAAGCCGGCGGCCGGCTGGCACGCGGGCGTCTGGCAGACCGACCATTCGTACGTGAGCGCGGCGTTCGGGCTGGCCAGGGCGGGCCGGCTGGGCATCCTGGACGAGGTGCCGGCCCACTCGGTCTACCGGGTCCCCGCGCAGGTGGCGCTGGCGGCCTCCGTCGTGCGGCGGCCCGACCTGGCGAGCCTCGCCCCGGCCGACCTGGTGGCGGCGGTGGACCGGCTGGCCAGGCAGTCCGACCTCGACGCGCGCCGCCGCGACCTGCTCACGGCCGAGTTACTGGCCTCGGCGCTGACCTGGTTGGAGAGCAACCCCGCGCCGGGCGGGGCCCAGCTGGCGGGCGCGCCGTTCACCGAGCCGGGGCTGCGCAGGCGGCTGGAGTCCATCTACCGCAGGCTGGCCGTCGCGGCGGACTCCCGACAGGAGCGCCACGCGCTCATCGACCAGGCGAACGCCGTACGACCGAGGACGTGGTTGTGATCTGCCCCGTGTGCGAGACGCCGGTGATGGCCGGCTTCACCTACTGCGAGGCGTGCGGGCACGCGCTGGGCTCGCCGGCCTGCGCGTGGTGCGGCGCGCCCGCGGTCGACCAGGACGGCTACTGCGAGCGGTGCGGGCTGCGCCAGCCCACCGGCAGGGACCACGCCGAGCTGGAGCTCGACGGCGGCGCGGCGGCGGTGACCGACCGGGGGCTGCGCCGCGCCCGCAACGAGGACGCGATGGCCCTGCTGGCGGCCGGCGACGCGGTGGTGACCGTCGTCTGCGACGGCGTGGGCAGCTCGCCGCGGGCCGACGAGGCGTCGGCGGTGGCCGTCGAGACCGCCTCCGCGGCGCTGGCCAGGGGGCTGCCGCAGGAGGAGGCGTTCGGGCTGGCGGCGCGGGCGGTGGCCAAGCTCGCCACCTCCGTGAACGACGCGCCCGCCTGCACGTACGTGGCCGCCGTGGTCCGGCCGGGCCGGATCTCGCTGGCCTGGGCCGGCGACACCCGCGCCTACTGGCTGCCCGGCGGCGTCCTGCTGACCGAGGACGACGCGGTCGAGACCGGCGAGATCACCGCCTGGCTCGGCGCCGACGCCGTCGACGTCACGCTCCACGTACGCGCGTTCGCCCCGCGCGAGCCCGGCCTGCTGCTGGTGTGCAGCGACGGCCTGTGGCGCTACCTGGACGGCTACGCCTTCCCCCGCGCCGGCACGCCGATCGAGATGTCCCGCGAGATGCTGCGGCACGCGCTCGAATCCGGCGGGCACGACAACGTGACCATCGCCTTGATCCCTCTGACGCCTTGACCCCCTTATAGGAGTGACGCATGGCTGACCAGCCCGCTTTCACCTTGACCATCGACCAGAACAAGTACCTCCCGGTCGACGGCCGGGAGGTGCACGCCATCCTCACGGTCGGCTCCACCGGCGGCATCACTGTGCAGGCCGGCCCCGCTGAGGCCGCCGAGGTGATCATCGTGGACACGTCCGGCTCGATGAGCGGAGGCAAGATCCGCGAGGCCAGGCAGGCCGCCACGACCGCCGTGCAGACGCTGCGTGACGGGGTGAACTTCGCGGTGGTCGCCGGGACCCAGAAGGCCAAGGTCGTCTATCCGGGCGGCGACGGGCTGATCAAGGCGAGCCCGGCGACCAGGGCCGAGGCCGCGCGGGCGATCAGCGGGTTGTCCGCGCGCGGCGGCACCGCCATCGGCGAGTGGCTGAAGATGGCGGGCCACCTGCTGTCGGCGCATCCGTCGGCGATCAGACACGCGCTGCTGATGACCGACGGACAGAACAACGAGCGGCCCGACGTGTTCGCCTCCGTGCTGGCGGCCTGGAGCGGCAAGTTCGTGTGCGACTCGCTGGGGGTGGGCGACGACTGGGTGCCCGCCGAGCTGCGGAAGGTGGCCGAGGCGATGCTCGGCACGTTTGACTTCGTCCGCAACCAGGGGGATCTGTCGGAGTTCTTCCGCAGGTTGACGCAGGCGTCGATGAGCAAGACCGTGGCGGACGTGTCGCTGCGGGTGTGGGTGCCGCAGGCCGCCACGCTGAAGTTCGTCAAGCAGGTCTCCCCCACGCTGCTCGACCTGACCGGCAAGCGCACCGACGTGAACCCGCTGACCGGCGACTACCCGACCGGCTCGTGGGGCACGGAGGAACGCGAATACCACATCTGCGTGGAGGTGCCGCCGGGGCAGGTGGGCCACGAGATCAGAGCCGGCTGGGTCAAGCTCGTACGCCCCGACACCCAGGAGGTCCTGGCCACCGGCAACGTGCTCGCCCAGTGGACCGAGGACCTGGCGCAGTCGACCCGGATCAACAACAAGGTCGCCCACTACACCGGCCAGGCCGAGCTGCACGAGCTGATCCAGGACGGCCTCAGCGCCAGGGCGATGGGCGACGTCGACACCGCGACCGCCCGCCTGGCCAAGGCCAGGCAGCTGGCCGCCGCGTCGGGGCGTGAGGACACCGCCCGGCTGCTGGAGAAGGTGGTCGAGATCGACCCGGCCACCGGCACGGCCCGGCTGCGCAGGAACGTCGACAAGGCCGACGAGATCGAGCTCGACACCGGCTCCGTCCGTACCAGCCGGCTGCGCAAGGAAGGAAGCTGATGGCGACCTGTCCGCAGGGCCACCCGTCGGGCGCCGACGACTACTGCGACGTCTGCGGCGCCCAGATGACCGGCGTCCCCGCCCCGCAGCCCCAGGCCGCCGCCAACCCGCAGGGCACGGCGAGTGCGGCGCCCGGGGCCGCCGGCTCGTGCCCGGTCTGCCAGACGCCGCGGGCCGGGCAGTTCTGCGAGGTGTGCGGCCACGACTACTCCGGCACCAGCGCGCCCGTCTCCTTCGCTGCGGCCGGAGCCCGGTGGGAGGCCGTCGCCGCCGCCGACCGCACGTACTACGAGAAGGTCATCGCCGAAGGCGGCCCCGACGCGAGCACGATGGCGTTCCCGCCGTACTGCCCCGAGCGCTCGTTCGCGCTGACCGGCGAGCAGGTACGCATCGGGCGGCGCAGCAGGGCCAGGAACGCGAGCCCCGAGATCGACCTGACCGGGCCGCCCGAGGACCCGGGCGTGTCCCACCTGCACGCCGTGCTGCTGGGGCAGCCGGACGGCTCGTGGCTCCTGGTCGACCCCGGCTCGGCCAACGGCACCCAGCTGAACGGCCGGCCGGTCACGGTGAACGTGCCGGTCCGGGTCGGGCCGGGCGACCGGATCCACCTGGGCGCGTGGACCGTCATCACCATCAGGGAGGGCACGCCGTGACCACCACCAGCGGGGAGGGCGCGCCGTGACCCTGGCACCGCCCCAGGCCCATCAGCCGCCCCAGCCGCCCCCTCCGCCGCCGGCGGCACCCGCTCCCGCCGCGGCGCCGGCGAGCGCGCCCGTACGGCGCAGCGTGCCCGGCAGGATCCGGATCATCACCGGCGTCACCGTCGCCGCGCTGGCCCTGCTCTTCACGGCGCTCGCGGTCGGCAGCGCGACCGCCCGCGAGGGCCTGCGGGTCATCGGGCGCGACGCGGGACCGCAGGTGATCGTCACCGCGAAGCTCTATCTCGCGCTGAGCGACATGGACGCGCAGGTGGCCAACGTGCTGGTGATGGGCGACCAGTACGCGCAGCCGCGCAAGGAGGCGCTCGAACGCTACGACGAGCAGCGGTCCAGGGCCAACGAGGCGCTGATGCAGGCGCTGTCGCTGGCCGACACCGACGCCGAGCGCGCGACCGTCAAGTCGGTGCTCGACCTGCTGGGCCGCTACGACCGGCTGGCCGGCCAGGCGCTGCTGCTCGACGAGCAGTCCGGGCACGCCCCGGGCCCGCCGCCCCAGAACGTGGTGGAGGCCTACCGCGGGGCCACCAAGCTGATGCGGGTCGAGCTGCTGCCCCAGGCGTACAACCTGACCCTGGAGAGCGGCACGATCGTGCGCGCCACCTATGACGAGAAGGACGTCATGGTGCCTCTCCTGCGCGACGCGGTGGTGCTGGCCGGGCTGCTCGCGCTGGGCTGCCTCATCTGGCTGCAGATCTTCCTGGCGCGGCGCTTCCGCCGCGTCTTCGGGCCCGCGCTGCTGGTCGCGACCGTGACGACCGTGATCGCGCTGCTGTCCGGGATGAGCGTGCTCGGCAAGGACCAGGACGCGCTGCGCACGGCCAAGCTGCGCGGGTTCGACTCCGTGCTGACGCTCGCCAAGGCCCGCTCGATCAGCAACAGCATGCAGGGCGACCAGAGCCGCTACCTGCTGGACAAGGACTGGGCCGACACCTACGAGCACACGTTCCTGGACAAGGCGATGACGGTGGTCTACTTCGACGCGGGCAACCTGCGGACCTACCACCAGAAGGTCGCCACCGGCTCGACGGACTTCCTCGGCCTGCTCGGGCCGCAGCTCGTCGGCAAGCAGGGCGTCGATGCGCACAAGGCGTACCGCGCCTTCCAGGCCGCCGACGCCCGGTTCCGGCAGCTGGTGACGAGCGGCCGCACCAACGCGGCGGTCGCCGAGCGGCTCGGCCCGGTCACCACGGCGTTCGACGCCTACGACCGGGCGCTGCTGGAGCTGTCCGCCCGGCACCAGGCCGAGTTCACGCGCGCGATCGAGTCCGGCGAGGGCGCGCTCGACAACCTGTGGCGGCTGCTGCCGTTCGCGATCGGCGGGATCGGCCTGCTGGTGATCGCCGGCGTGTGGCCACGACTCAAGGAGTACCGGTGAAGCGGGCGCTGCTGGTGGTGCTGGCCCTGGTCGCGACGGCGGTCGCGGGCTGCGGGACGGACGAGGAGGAGTCGGTCCTCGACAAGGACCAGATCGTCATCGCCGTACGGCCGGACCTGCCGTCGGTCGGGTTCCGGCGGCCGGACGGCGGGTTCGAGGGCTTCGACGTGGACGTGGCCGCCTACATCGCCCGCAAGCTGCACAAGCAGGCCACCTACGTCGCCGTGCTGGCGGCCGACCGCGCGGCGGTGCTCACCCAGGGCAAGGCCGACATGGTGCTGGCCACCTTCACGATCGACCAGAAACGCAAGAAGGACGTGCTGTTCGCGGGGCCCTACCACATCTCCTACCAGGACATCCTGCAGCGGCCCGACGAGTCGTTCAAGGACGTGCGCGATCTCAGGGGACGCCGCATCTGCGAGGTCAAGGGCTCGAACGCGGCCGAGCGGGTCGTCAAGGAGCGGGAGGTCGCGGCGCAAGTGGTGCCGTTCGACGACTACAACGGCTGCCTGGCGGCGCTGAAGAGCCACCGGGTCGACGCGGTCACCACCAACGACGTCATCCTGGCCGGGCTGGCCGCCCAGGACGGCTCGGGGCTGAAGCTGGCCAACGCGCAGTTCAACGAGCAGCGCACCGGGGTCGGCATGCGCAGGGGCGACGTGGCGGGGTGCGAGGCGGTCAACCGCGCCATCACCGACATGTACCAGGACGGGACGGCGAAGCGGCTGCTGGACCGCTGGTTCGGCAAGTCGGGGCTGGACCTCTCGACGGTCGCCGTGCCGCAGTTCGAGGGCTGCTCCTGAGCACGGCTCCGCTCGAAAGCGGACGGGCCCGGGCGGTGATCGCCCGGGCCCGTCCCTTCCTGGATCCTGATCAGTCGAGGTAGTCCCTCAGCATCTGCGCGCGCGTCGGGTGGCGGAGCTTGGCCAGGGTCTTCGACTCGATCTGCCGGATGCGCTCGCGCGTCACGCCGAACTCCCTGCCCACCTCCTCCAGCGTGCGCGGATGCCCGTCGGCCAGGCCGAAGCGGAGCTGGATGATGCGCTGCTCGCGGTCGGACAGCGTGGCCAGGATGTCGTCGAGCTGGTCCTGCAGCATGATGAAGGCCGCGGCCTCCATGGGCACGACCGCGTCGGCGTCCTCGATGAAGTCACCGAGGTCGGAGTCCTCCTCGCCGATCGGCGACTGCAGCGACACGGGCTCCTGGGCGATGCGCTGGATCTCCACCACCCGGTCGACCGGGAGGTCCATCTCCTTGGCGATCTCCTCAGGGATCGGCTCGCGGCCGAGGTCCTGGTGGAGCTGGCGCTGCACGCGTACGAGCTTGTTGATGGTCTCCACCATGTGCACGGGGATGCGGATCGTCCGCGCCTGGTCGGCGATGGCGCGGGTGATCGCCTGCCGGATCCACCAGGTGGCGTAGGTGGAGAACTTGTAACCCTTGGTGTAGTCGAACTTCTCGACCGCACGGATGAGCCCGAGGTTGCCCTCCTGGATCAGATCCAGGAACAACATGCCGCGGCCGACATAGCGCTTGGCGATCGACACCACGAGCCTGAGGTTGGCTTCGATGAGCCGTTGTTTGGCCCGGGTGCCCTGCCAGACGAGCTCCCTGAACTCCGGGAAGGCCAGACGCGAAACCCCGGCGGCCAGCTTGTCCTCGGCGAACAGGCCGGCCTCGATCGACTTGGCGAGCTCCACCTCCTCCTCGGCGGTCAGCAACGGCACGCGGCCGATCTCCCGTAGGTAGATACGGACGAGATCGCTGGTCGGCGCCCGCTTGCCGACGTCTTCCTCATCGGCGCGGGTGGACTCCTCATCGCCCTGAGGCTCGAGGACCTCCACGCCGTTCTCGGCGAGCATCCGCACGACGCGTTCAAGCGCGTCGGACGGCAACTCGGACCGGTCAAGCGCGGCGGCGACGTCATCGACGGTTACGCTCCCGCGCTCCCTTCCTTTCGCGACGAGGTCCGCCACCTGATCTACCGATGGCGGCCCGCTCGGCAGCACCGATGCAGCACCCACGGGAGACAGTCTGCAGTATTGGTTCCATCAAATGGCAGACCCATTTTTGTCACCGAAGGTAAGAACGATCGTCCTTACCGAATTGAGATCACCAATAGGTTTGGCCGGAGTTTGATCAGGAAAGTAAAGTCAATTACGCGGTCTGGTTTCAGGCGCCCGGCGACACCCCCCGGCCGGACGCGACTTCTTCGCTGCCTTCTTCTCGACGGTCCTCGCCTTTGTGCGGCATTGGACCGCGCCAGATTTCCCGGTCAACCACCCTGGTTTGCGGCTTGGATCGCAGCCGAACTGTTACCTGAGCGGCCGTGCGATCTGCCCGGTTATTGATGGTTTCGTCCGAATTTTCCGCCCGCGCTGCCGGTGCCTCGAAACACTCCGTCACGGCCCGGAGGCGCCGCCTGGCCCAGCGGGGACAAGCCCGACTGTGGAGCCGGCTTGAAGCGATGAGGAGGCTCGGAGCGAAGGGGCGGCGTCGAGCGGCGGACCGGTTTCCAGCGATGGGGTGAGCTTCCGGCGATGGGGTCAGCTTCCGGCGGTGGGGTCAGCTTCCGGCGGCGCGGTCGCGGAGGACTCGGCGCTGCTGCTCCAGCGCCACCAGCTCCCCGAACAGCTTGTTGTACTCCTGCTGCTCCTCCACCGGATTGAGCCGCTGGATCCGCGACTTGACCTGCGCGATCGCCCGGTCGACCGCGATGGCCTCGATGGCCGCCAGCATGGCCCCGGCGTAGCGCTCCTCGGCGTGCGCGTCGGCCTGGATGGGCTCCACCGCGAAGCGGGTCACCAGCGCCCGCGCGCCCTCCTCGTGCGCGTGCTCCAGCAGCAGGTCGACCCACTCCCGCCCGCCGTAGGCGCCCGCGACCACGCCGCCGGCGGCCACGATGACCTTGTGCAGCGCCACGTGGTCGACGGCCGTGAACGCCTGCGGGTCGAGCGCGTCGAAGCGGGGCCCCAGCAGCGCCGGGCGCTGCACGGCCAGCTTGAGCAGCTCGCCCTCCACGCGCACGCTCGGATCGACCGGCGCCGCCCTGGGCGCGCGCCGCGCGCGCCCCTGCTGCGCCCCGCCCACCTCGGCGATGCGCTGCATGACGAAGCGCTCGTCCATGAAGCCCAGCCACCGGTCGAGGTCGACGGCGTAGCGCTTGCGCAGCCCCACGTCCTTGATGCCGGCCACGATCGGCGCGGCGGCGTCGAGGGCGGCGATCTTGCCCTCGTTGCTGCGCAGGTCGTAACGGGAGATCGTGCTCCTGATCGCGAACTGGAAGAGCGGCTCCCTGCTGGCGATCAGATCGCGCACCGCCGCGTCGCCCTGCTTGACCCGGAGGTCGCACGGGTCGAGCCCGTCGCCCTGCACCGCGACGTACGTCTGCGTGACGAACTTCTGCTCGTCGGCGAACGCCCGCAGCGCCGCCTTCTGGCCCGCCGCGTCGCCGTCGAAGGTGAAGATCACCTCGCCCCTGAACTCGGCCTGGTCGAGCAGGAACCTGCGAAGGATCTTGATGTGCTCCTCGCCGAACGACGTGCCGCACGTGGCCACGGCCGTCGGCACCCCGGCCAGGTGGCAGGCCATCACGTCGGTGTAGCCCTCGACGATCACCGCCTGGGAGCGCTTGGAGATCTCCCGCTTGGCAAGATCGATGCCATAAAGGACCTGGCTCTTCTTGTAAAGCGGGGTGTCAGGAGTATTGAGATATTTCGGGCCGTCGTCGGAATCGAGCAACTTCCGCGCCCCGAATCCGATCACGTCCCCGGTGGCGTCCCTGATCGGCCAGATCAGCCGCCCCCTGAACCGGTCGATGGGCCCCCGCCGCCCCTCCTTGGCGAGCCCGCCCTTGACGATCTCCTCGGCGGTGAACCCGCGGCCGAGGAGGTGGCGGGTGAGCGCCTCCCACTCGGCGGGCGCGTAGCCCACCCCGAACGTCTCGGCGTCGGCCCGCTCGAACCCCCGCTCCGACAGGAACCGCCGCCCGGGAGCCGCGTCGGGCTCGAGCAGCTTGTCGGCGTAGAACTCGGCCGCCGCCTTGTGCGCCTCGACCAGCCTGGCCCGCTCGCCGTGGTCGCGCCTGGGGACGTAGCCGCCCTGTTCGTACTGCAGATGGATGCCGGCCCGCTGCGCCAGCCGCTCGACCGCCTCGCCGAACGACAGGTGCTCGATCTTCTCGACGAACGTGATCACGTCGCCGCCTTCGGAGCAACCGAAGCAATTCCCTGTCAAAATGTTGTCTTCCAGGACAAATGCATGTCCGTGGTCGACGGTTGCGCAGAACACCTCTTCGACTCGGTCAGTCTCCTCGACCGACTGCACCATCCAGCCGCGCCTCGCGAACGCCTTCGCCGCTCCGGCGAACCTCAAGCGATGCTCGTCGATCAGGAAGAAGTCTTCGGTGAGATCCTCGTTGACCAAGTGAACGCGGAAGATCGAGCTTGGCTCCCTCCCGGGAGAACCAACCCTGACCTGCTCCGTTATGCCATACGTACTGATGCCGAGCCTGGTGCATACGGCGCGGACGAACTCCAGCGTCGCCTTGTCTGCGCAGTTGAGCATGATCGTGCCATCGTTGGCGACATGTCCATCGGCAGCCAGATAACCCGCGAGCCAGCCGTAAAGGTACGGAACGGACTCATCCAGCGAAGGGAGCTCCTTGAAAAACCGCGGCAGGTCGTGGACCAAGAGCTGCCTGCTGTTTCCCGAGGCTCCTTCGGACCCCTCGGTCACATAACTGAGAGGGAACCACTTCAGCAGCTGAGCGTCCTTGACGCTGTCGAGTGTCGCTCTGCTTCCCGTGGCGGCTCGGGTGCCGTCACCGAAGGTGATTCCATGGGCGATGCCAAAGGGAGACGGGGTGGTGCGCTTGACGCGTGAACCTGGGAACACCGTGACAAGCCGATGGCGCCGCTTGAGGTCCTTGGTGATGACCTCCGCCCGCTTGTCCTGCCGTCGCCCGGACCGCACGAACCAGCGGTGCTCGGGCGTGGCGAAGATCTCCTTTCGCTGCCCGTTGCGGCTCAGCACGATCTTCATCAGCGGCTGGACCCCGAAGGACATGAACGGCGCGTCCACCCATGTGCCGTCCGATGCCAGGATCCGATGCACCCCTCCCGCCAGTTCGGCGATGGGGCGCACTCCTTCCCACGTCATGACTCGCGTCTCCGCGGCCAGGCAGAAGTACATGCCGCGCTCGGGGGTGACGTTGAACGACGGGGTCTTCTCGTCGTGGAAGGGGCACAGGCCCTTGAGGTTGCCACCCCCCGCGTTGCGCAACTGGATGTGCTCGCCGATCACGTCGGCGATGGGGGAACGCTCGCGAACGAGCGCGATGTCGACATCACGGATCCGGCCAGCCACGCCGGTGAGTCTATTCCGCCCCGCCGACGCTTTCGGCCGTCCGGGTGCGCCCCGGGGAAGGCGGGCGTTACCTGTGGGTTGCGAAAGAGGGAAACCTGCTCGGCGAGGCCCTTGCGTCGGCTACAAAGGTAAAGGTTGTCGGTGGAAACGGTGACACGGGTGGAGATCATGCGATCGGGGCATATCGGACAATGGGCGGCCGTCACGGGCGTCGTGCTGCTGACCGCCGCCTGTTCGCAGGCCACCGGGCTGGCCGGGGTCAGCGCCGACTCGCCGTCCACCGCCCCGCCCTCGACGAGCCCCCCGGCGTCCTCGACCCCGACGCCCACGCCCACGGCGGAGCCGCAGGCGGCCGAGCAGCCGCCCAAGGGCGGCGACCCGGTCAGGGTGCCGCCGCCGAAGGTGTCGAAGTACAAGTACACGTTCCCGGTCAAGGGCTGCAGGACGACGTACCAGCGCAAGCTGCTCGTGCTGCCGAAGACGACGATCTGGGCGCAGGAGGGGTGCGCGTTCGTGGCTCCGATCGGCGGCGTCGTGGACGAGGTGAACATCCACAACAGGTGGAGCCCCGCCACGGACGCGGGGGCCGACCGCGAGGGCAGGTTCGTCACGATCGTCGGTGACGACGGCGTGCGCTACCTCGGCGGCCACCTCGACACGGTCGCCGACGGCATCAAGCCGGGCGTCCGGGTCAAGGCGGGCCAGGTGCTGGGCCGGGTGGGCAGGTCGGGCAACGCCCGCGACACCGCGTCCAACCTCTACTTCGCGATCTCGTGGAGAACGGGTCCCGCCTACTGGTGGGTGCGCAGGGGCATGGTCGAGCCCTGGGACTACCTCGACGCCTGGCAGTCGGGCAACCGCACGTACTCGCCCAGGGAGGAGACCCTGGCACTGCGCGGCAAGCTGGGCGAGACGCCGGGCTGCACCGTGCAGTGCTCGTCGAAGAAGGTCCCCCAGGCCGGCAAGACGCCGGCGCCGAGGAAGAAGAAGGAGAAGGTGAGGGAGGAGGATCCGGAGAGGATCATCCCGACGATAGCTCCTTTTGGTCGACAATGACCCCCGACCTGATCAGCTCCTGGATCTCGTCCACGACGTCCCAGACGTTGACGTTCATGCCGGCGATCACCCGGCCGCCGCGCAGCCAGTACGCGATGAACTCCAGGCTCTCCGGCTCGCCCCGGTAGACGATCTCGTCGTAGCCCTCGATGACGCCAGAGAACTCCATGCCCAGCTCGTACTGGTCGGTGTAGAAGTACGGGACGAGGTCGTGGACCACGTCCTGGCCGAGCATGGACCTGGCCGCGACGGGGCCGCCGTGCAGGGCGTTGGCCCAGTGCTCGACGCGCAGGTGGCGCCCGTACAGCGGGTGGAAGGACTCGGCCACGTCGCCGGCGGCGTACACGTCGGGGTGCGAGGTGCGCAGCGCGGCGTCGGTGCGGATGCCGTGGGCCACGTCGAGCCCGGCCTCGCGGGCCAGCCCGACCTCGGGCACGGCGCCGATCCCGACGATCACCATGTCGGCGGTCAGCCGCTCGCCGGAGCTGAGGCGCACGCCGGTGCCGGTGATCTCGGCTGCGGCGGTGCCGAAGCGCAGGTCCACGCCCTTGCCGGCGTGCAGGCGGGCGAACAGGGCGCCGAGCTCGGGGCCGAGCGCGCCGTTGAGTGCGGTGGGCTCCGGCTCGACGACGGTGACCTCGCAGCCGGCCGCGCGGGCCGCCGCGGCCGTCTCCAGCCCGATCCAGGACGCGCCGACGACGAGCACCCTGGGGGTGGCGGCGAAGCGCTCCTTGAGCGCCTCGCTGTCCTGGACGGTACGCAGGTAGTGGGCGGGCCCCGGCAGGCGCCGCGGGGTGGCGCCGGTCGCGATGAGCAGCTTGTCGTACGGCTGGCGCGACCCGTCGCCGAGCCTGACCAGGTGGTGGTCGGGCTCGATCCGGGTGACGCGGGTGCCCAGCCGCAGGTCCACGCTGTTGTCCGCGTACCACTCGGAGGAGTGGACGAAGATCTTCTCTCTCTCGCTCCTGCCCTGCAGGTACTCCTTGGACAGCGGCGGTCGCTCGTAGGGCCGTTCGGTCTCTGCGCCGATCAGCACGATCTCGCCGTCGAAGCCTTCCTCCCGCAACGTCTGCGCGGCCTTCGCTCCCGCGAGCCCGGCGCCGACGATCACAAATGTGGCCATGGGCGCAGTATCCGCCCCCTGAGGTCCCGAGGAAAAGCCTGGTGGCCAGGCTCATGGAGAAAGCTTGGTCACCGCGAGAGCCTGTGGTGCCACGCCACCGCCGAGGTGTCGGTGAGCGAGGCGATCTGGTCGATGACCACCCGGACGCGGGCCGCGTCGTCCCGGGCCTCCAGGTATGCGGGCCGGAAGGCCGGCTCCAGCGTGCCGGGCGCACCGAGCGTGATCATGGAGGCCAGCTCGGTGATGAGCTCGCGCTGCCTGGCCTGGTTGGCGTTGTGGTCGGTGGTGGTCATGACGTAGTGGGCGGTCACGCCCTTGAGCAGCGCGCACTCCAGCCTGGTGGCGCGGGGGACGACGAGGTCGGCGCGGTGGCGGGAGCCGTACGCCTCCTTTGTGGCGGTCTGGGCGGAACGGCAGAAGCGCCCGATGAGCCCGCTCGTGAGGGCCTTGAGCCCGGCGAGGTCGGCGAGCGTGGCCTCGAAGCGGTGCGGCCAGAGCGGGTCGGTGATCAGCCTGGCGAAGATCTCCTCCAGCTCGCCGCAGTCGGCGTACGGGGCGTACCAGGTCCGGGTGGTCTCGCACACCCGCGCGCGCTCGGCCGGCGAGCGCAGCGCCTCGGGCGTGACGTGGCCGGAGTGCAGGGCGTCCTCCAGGTCGTGCACGGAGTAGGCGACGTCGTCGGCCCAGTCCATGATCTGCGCCTCGAAGCTCACCCGCCCGTCCGGGGCGCCGTCCCTGATCCACCGGAACACGGGCAGGTCGTCCTCGTAGACCCCGAACTTCGGGGACCTCTCGCACGTCCACGGGTACTTGATCGAGGCGTCGAGCGCCGCCCGCGTCAGGTTGAGGCCGGCGCTGCGGCCGTCCTCCGTGACGACCTTGGCCTCCAGCCTGGTCAGCAGGCGCAGGCTCTGCGCGTTGCCCTCGAAGCCGCCGCACGAGGCCGACAGCGCGTTGAGCGCCACCTCCCCGTTGTGCCCGAACGGCGGATGCCCCAGGTCGTGGGCCAGGCAGGCGGTCTCCACCAGGTCGGGGTCGACGCCGAGCGTGGCGCCCATCTCCCTGCCGACCTGGGCGCATTCGAGCGAGTGGGTGAGCCGGGTGCGCGGGATGTGCTGGCCGCCGCCGAGCGTCTCGCCGGGGCCCACGACCTGCGTCTTCGCGGCCAGCCTGCGCAGTGCCGCGCTGTGCAGCACCCGGGCCCGGTCGCGCTCGAACGCGGACCGCTCGGGATTGCCGGGAGGTTCCGGGACCCAACGCTCCTGATCGTGCTCGTCGTAGTACGGCATTGCTTGCGTGATTTTATCCAGTTTCGTCTCTCCGCTAGTGTCGAGCCTCGCGAGAACCCATTCCCCGGGAGCCCTCCCCCATGACGACAGCGTTCCGAGCAGTGCTGGCCTTCACCCTGCTCGCCGGCTTCTACGTACTGGTCGGCCTCATCCTGGCCGCCGCCGTCTTCTTCGACGTCCTGCTCATCGTGGACTTCCACGCCAACGCGCTCAAGTTCGCCATCGTCCTCACCCTGGCAGCCGGCGCGCTCGTCCGCGCCCTGTTCATGGTCAGCCGCCGCCAGGGCGGCGACCAGCCCGGAGTGCCGGTCGGGCGCGAGCACGAGCCGGTGCTGTGGCAGACGGTCGAGGAGCTCGCCCAGCGCGTACGCACGGCGCCGCCGGACGAGATCCGGCTGGTCGCCGAGGTCAACGCGGCCGTGTCCGAGGACACGCGCTGGCTCGGGATGAGGGCGACGCGGCGGCGGATGTTCATCGGGCTGCCGCTGCTGCAGACGCTCACGGTGGACGAGATGCGCGCGGTGCTCGGGCACGAGCTGGGCCACTACAGCGGCGCCCACACGCGGCTCGGCGCGCCGGTCTACCGGGGCCGGGTCTCGCTCATCGCGACCGTCCAGGGGCTCGGCAACCACCCGTTCGTCCAGCGCCTGTTCACCTGGTACGCCAAGCTCTACTTCCGGGTCTCGCAGGCCGTCTCGCGCAAGCAGGAGCTGGAGGCCGACCAGTTCGCGGTCGCGATCAGCGGCCGGCAGGCCATGGCGGGCGCCCTGCGCAAGATCCACGCCACCGCCGCCGGCTGGGACCTGTACGTCGGCGGCTACCTGTCCATGACCGGCGCGGGCGGCGCCCGTCCCGCCTCCGTGTTCGGGGGCTTCCACGCCCTCATGAGCGACCCCGAGCGGCAGGCCGCGATCGCCAAGCTGGGAGAGGAGCCGGAGGAGGTCTCGCCGTACGACTCCCATCCCAGCCTGAGCGAGCGCCTGGCCGCCATCGAGCACCTGCCCGAGCCGCCGCACGTGCCCGACCCCCGCTCCGCGCTGACGCTGCTGCGCGACGCCAACGTGGCCGTCCAGGCGGTGGAGCAGTCCATGTGGACGCCGCAGGCGCTGCAGGAGCTGCGGCCCGTCTCGTGGGAGGAGCTGGTCTCCGCCGGCATGTACGCCGCCCGCAACGCCGACGCCCTGCACGACCTGGCTGTGGCGGGGCAGCGGGTGATGGGCGCCGCGCAGCCGTACCTGGACGCCGCCTTCGAGGCGATCGCGCGAGGGCGGCAGGCCGAGCTGGAGGCCGCGCTGCGCGAGCAGGGCTGGAAGCCGTCGGAGACCCTGCTCGCCGGGGTGCTGGGGCAGGCGCTGGAGGCGGTGCTGATCCAGTTCGGGCAGGCAAGGTGGACCCTGTCGTGGTCGGGGCCGGCGCGGCTCCTCTTCGACGACGGGGAGGAGGTGGCGCTGTCGGAGTACGCCGCGCAGGTGGCGGCCAACCCGGCGGCCGTGCCGGGGCTGCGGCAGTGGCTGGGGGACCAGGGCATGCGCGCCGACTACATCCCCGTACGGGAGCCGGCCGCGAGCCCGGCCGACGCGTCGCCGGCCCTGCCTCCGGGCCCGCCATCGGACGCACCGTCCGCCGCCCCGGTGGGAGCGCCGGCCGAGATGCCGCCGGGGGTGCCGGCGGGGATGCCGTCAGGCGGGCCGTGGAGTGCCCCCTCAGACGCGCCGTCGAGTGCGCCGCTGGGCGCGCCGACGGACGCGCCGTCCGGCCCCGGCCAGGGCGGCCAGGCCTCGTAGGCGCGCCTTCCGAGGCAGGCAGGTCTCCAGGGGCGGGCTAGCGCAGCGCGCGGTCGAAGGCGGCGCGGTGCTCGGCCACCCAGTCGTGGCAGGCGCGCACCTGCTCCACCACCCCGCGCTCCCGCAGCCCCACCGCGTACGCCAGCCCGGCCGCCGCGTCCGCCTCGATGCCGCGCCGGCAGCGGTCCTGCCACCACAGGACCGTCTCGACCACCTCGCCGCGCTCCCGCAGCCCGTAGGCGTCGCAGATCAGCCGCACCCGCCCGGCCGCGGCGTCCGGGTCCGTGACCGCGGGGCCGAGCCCGGCGTACTGCCAGCAGACGTGCGCCACGTCGTGGACGCGCCGCCCCGGCGCCGCGATGTCCCAGTCGATGAACGCCACCGGCCGCGGCTCCGCGCCCCGGTAGACGGTGTTCTTGGGCGACAGGTCGTTGTGGCAGACGACCTCCTGCCCCTCCGCCAGCGGCGTGCCGGCGGTCAGGTCATGGAACTCGCGCACCAGCTCGGCCACCCTCGCCAGGCTCTCGTCGGAGCCGACGCCGTCCGGCTGGACGTCCTCCCAGGCCACGTGGCCGGGGAGGAAGCTCAGGATCTCCCGCCCCCGCTCGTCCACGCCGAGGAACCGGGGCGCGCCCGCCCACCCGCTCCGCTCGAACAGCCGCAGCAGATCACGCACGTACGCGGCCCGCCGGCCGCGCGTGCGGCGGACGGTGTCACCCACGCGGACGACGGAGTTCACGAACCCACCAGGAAGAGGCGTCTCGGACATGGTCACCAGCCTGCCAGACGCTCCCGCGGTTTGAGACTTCCATGCCGTCAGCCGGGCCTCGACGGCCCGAAGTCTCACAGGGCACGTCAATGACACGCTGGAAGGTATGACTGAGAGCGACATCATCACCTTCGTGTCCGCCATGCCGGGAGTCGTGGCCATGACCATCGAGCCGGGCAGCGAGACCCCCGAACTGGCCTGGGGCGACACGTTCATCTACCACGACCCGGACGGCACCCTGGAGAGCCACCCCCGGCAGCCGTTCGCGACCGTCGTCACCAAGGACTACGACGGGTTCGACACCGCCAGCGACCTGAACAGGCCCGGCGTGTTCCGGCTGAACATCGCCGCCGGGCGGGCCGCGTTCGAGCGGCTGCTCGGCTACCCGCCGGCGGCGCACGCCGAGCACCACGACGGCATCGACTACACGGCCGCGGACCGCGTCCTGCCCCACCCGGTGTACGCGGCCCAGGGCTGGATCTCGATCGTGAATCCGGGAGAGCAGGCCCGCCCGCTCCTCGCCGAGGCCCACGCCCGCGCCGTGGCCCGCCACCGTCCCGCCAGGGCCTGATCACGAGACATCGCCATGGCCGGCCAGGTGGCGTCGCCGGCCGAAGCAGGCAGTCCGCTTCCAGGAATCTCCTGGAAACACTTGCCGCATCCGGAACGTAGCCGTACCGTCACGGATAGCGTTTGCCGAGGGGTGGAGGTGGAGAGCTGTGGCGCGGCGCGAATACGGGCATTCTTTCGCTGACGGGGAGATGTGATGCTGCCGCACATCGCCTGGCGGCTCAACACCATGATCGCGGCGATCAACGATCATCGCCCGCCTCTCACCCGCCCGATCGAGCAGGCGTTGCGGGGCGTTCCGCGCCACTGGTTCGTTCCGCCGGTGGGCGAGGCGTTCGGGGACGACGGGTGCGGCGCGCCGATCGACCGCGACACCGACCCGCCGGCCTGGTGGGATGCCGTCTACGCCGGGCGCCCCATCGTGGCCCCCGACGGGTCCGCGTGCCCGGCCGCCGGCGCGGTCGCCGACCTGCTGGAGCTGCTCGGGCCCGTCCCCGGGCAGAAGGTGCTGGAGGTGGGCACCGGCACGGGGTGGACCACCGCGCTGCTGTGCCGGCTGGTCGGCCAGTCGGGCAGTGTGACCTCGGTCGAGCAGGACGCCGCCGTGGCCGAGCGGGCCGCCAAGAACCTCGCCGCCGCCGGCGCCCTGCCCCACCTGGTCGTGGGCGACGGGGCGGCAGGGTGCCCCGAGCGGGCTCCGTACGACAGGGTGCACGTGACGGACGCGGTCCGCGCGGTGCCCTACTCCTGGGTGGA
Source organism: Nonomuraea phyllanthi (assembly GCF_006334985.2). Classification (GTDB taxonomy): domain Bacteria; phylum Actinomycetota; class Actinomycetes; order Streptosporangiales; family Streptosporangiaceae; genus Nonomuraea; species Nonomuraea phyllanthi. The sequence goes on along the minus strand of NZ_VDLX02000003.1, from coordinate 263,183 downwards.
GCAGGCCAGGCCGGACGCGGTGATCGTCTGCGGGTTCGGCGGCGAGCACGCGCTGCGGCTCCTGGTCATGGCCGACGGCACGGCGAGCGGCCGGTTCTCGGGGCTCACCACGATGACGCGGCCCCAGGGGGAGCCGTGGATCACCCTCGCCACGGCGCTCCTCGGTCCCGGGACCTGGCGGACGTGGGGGAAGCCGGGGCCGGAGCGGCTCGGCCTGACGGTCACGCCCGAGGGACAGCGGGTGTGGCTGGACCACCCGGAGCAAGTGATCGCGTAACGGCGGAAACCCGGTTGACCGGCCGCCGGGCCGGTGTGAAGGATGCGGGGATGCGCATCGAGTTCTCCCGGTTCTCCCCCGCCGACGTCGACGACCTGGTCGGTTTCCTGACAGGGCAGCCCTGGCCCTTCCACTCGGGCGTGCAGGATCCGGAGGTCGTGCGTCGCAGGGCCGCCGACGGCGCCTACGACGACGAGGAGACGCGCACGTTCTGGGTGCTCGCCGACGGGGAGCGGGCGGGCCTGGTGCGGCTGCAGGACCTCGCCGACGACACCCCCATGTTCGACCTGCGGATCGGGCAGTCCTGGCGCGGCCGCGGCCTCGGGTCGCAGGCTGTCGCGTGGCTGACCGGCTACCTGTTCACCGAGCTGCCGCAGGTCAACCGGATCGAGGGCACGACCCGCCAGGACAACCACGCGATGCGCGCCGTCTTCCGCAAGAGCGGCTACGCCAAGGAGGCGCACTACCGGGAGTCGTGGCCGGGCCTGGACGGGGCGCTCCACGACGCCGTCGGCTACGCGATCCTGCGCCGCGACTGGATCTCCGGCACGGTGACCCCGCCGCACTGGGACGACGAGGTCAGCGGCCACCAGGCGTGAGAGGGCGGAGCGACGAGCTTCCCCGCCCCCGGCGACGGCGCTCGGCGGGGTGTCGGACCCTGGATCCGTGAGCGCGGCGCTCAGCAGATGACGGGGCCGGACTCCGCGAGCGCGGCGCTCAGCGGGTGTCGGAGTCCGACTCCGTGAGGGCGGCGCGACCGGCCTCCAGGCGGGCCACCGGGATGCGGAAGGGCGAGCAGGAGACGTAGTCGAGGCCGACGTCGTGGCAGAAGTGCACCGAGTCGGGGTCGCCGCCGTGCTCGCCACAGATGCCGAGGTGCAGGTCCGGCCGGGCCGAGCGGCCCTCGCGCACCGCGATCTCGATCAGGCGGCCGACGCCCTCCCGGTCCAGGGTCTCGAATGGGGAGACCCCGAAGATGCCCAGGTCCAGGTAGCGGGAGAAGAAGGCCGACTCCACGTCGTCGCGGGAGAAGCCCCACGCCATCTGGGTCAGGTCGTTGGTGCCGAACGAGAAGAACTGCGCCGCCTCGGCTATCCGGGACGCCGTCAGCGCCGCCCTGGGGACCTCGATCATGGTGCCGATCAGGGCCTCGACGCCGGCCTCCGCGAGGATGCGCTCCGCCTCGTCCCGTACGTACTCCAGCTCCTGGACGGCCGCCACGAGCGGGATCATGATCTCCGGCCGGGCGCCCGGCACCTCCTTGGCCGCCTGGGCGATGGCCCGCACCTGCATGGCGAACAGGCCGGGGATCACCAGGCCGAGGCGGACGCCCCGGAGGCCGAGCATCGGGTTCTGCTCGTGCAGGCGCTTGACGGCGGCGAGGAGCCGGCGGTCCTTCTCGCTCGCGCCTTCTGTGGCGACCTTGACGGACAGGTCGACGATGTCGGGCAGGAACTCGTGCAGCGGCGGGTCGATGAGGCGAATGGTGACGGGATCACCATCCATAGCCCGAAATATCTCGACGAAGTCTGACTTCTGGAGCGGCTCCAGCGCGTCCAGCGCCGCCTGGCGCTCCTCGTCCGCCGACGCCAGCACCAGGTCCTCCACGAGCTTCCTGCGCTCGCCCAGGAACATGTGCTCCGTGCGGCACAACCCGATGCCCTGCGCGCCGAACCGGCGGGCGCGCGCCGCGTCCTCCGGGGTGTCGGCGTTGGCCCGCACGCCCAGCCGGCGCGCCGCGTCCGCGTGACGGATGATCCGGTCCACGGCCCTGACCAGTTCGTCCTCCGGCTCGGCACCCTCGAAGTACTCGACCACGGCCGAGTCCACGACCGGCACCTCGCCGAGGAAGATCTCGCCCGTCGTCCCGTCGATGGAGATGACGTCGCCCTCCGAGACCGTCGTCCCGCCGGGCGCGGTGAAGCGGCGCTCGTCCGGGGAGACCTCCAGCTCCTCCGCCCCGCACACGCACGTCTTGCCCATCCCCCTCGCCACCACGGCCGCGTGGGAGGTCTTGCCGCCCCGGCTGGTCAGGATGCCCCTGGCGGCGATCATGCCGGCCAGGTCGTCGGGGTTGGTCTCGCGGCGGACCAGGATGACGTCCTCGCCCCGCTCCGACAGCTCGACGGCCCGCTCGGACGAGAAGACGGCCTTGCCCACGGCGGCGCCCGGTGAGGCGTTCATGCCCTTGGCGATGCGCCGCTTGTCCGCGTCGCTGTCGAAGCGGGGGAACATGAGCTGGGCCAGCTGGTCTCCGGTGACGCGCGTGACGGCCTCGTCGAGCGTGATCAGGCCCTGGTCCACGAGCTGCGTGGCGATGCAGAACGCCGCCGCGGCCGTGCGCTTGCCGACCCTCGTCTGCAGCATCCACAGCTTGCCGCGCTCGATCGTGAACTCGATGTCGCACAGGTCCCGGTAGTGGTTCTCGAGGGTCTCCATGATGCCGAGCAGCTCGTCGTACGAGTGCTTGTCGAGGCGTTCGAGCTCCTCCAGCGGGATCGTGTTGCGGATGCCGGCCACCACGTCCTCGCCCTGGGCGTTCTGCAGGTAGTCGCCGTAGATGCCCTGCCGGCCGCTGCCCGGGTCGCGGGTGAAGGCGACGCCGGTGCCCGAGTCGTCGCCCACGTTGCCGAAGACCATGGCCACGATGTTCACGGCGGTGCCGAGGTCGGCGGGGATGCGCTCCTGGCGGCGGTAGAGGATGGCGCGCGGAGCGTTCCAGGAGTCGAAGACCGCCATGACGGCCAGGCGCATCTGCTCGCGCGGGTCGGTCGGGAAGTCGCGCCCGGTCTGCTCGCGCACGATGCCCTTGAACGTCTCCACGAGCCCCTGCAGCTCGCCCGCGTCGAGGTCGGTGTCCTGGCGCCGGCCCTTCAGCCCGTCCAGCGCCCGCTCGAACAGCTCGCCGTCGATCCCGAGCACCGTCTTGCCGAACATCTGGATGAGCCTGCGGTAGGAGTCCCACGCGAAGCGGTCGTTCCCGCCGGCCTGCTTGGCCAGGCCGTGCACCGACTCGTCGTTGAGCCCGATGTTGAGGACGGTCTCCATCATGCCCGGCATGGAGAACTTCGCTCCCGACCGCACGCTCACGAGCAGCGGATCGTCGGCCTGCCCGAGCCGCCGGCCCATCCGCTTCTCCATCGCGTCAAGGTGTTCCGCGACCTCCCGGTCCAGGCCGTCCGGCGTGGCGCCCGTCGCCAGGTAGTGGCGGCAGGCGTCGGCGGTGATCGTGAATCCGGGAGGAACGGGCAGCCCGAGATTGGTCATTTCGGCGAGGTTCGCTCCCTTGCCGCCGAGGAGATCCTTGAGATTCCTGTTGCCCTCGGTGAAGTCGTAAACGTACTTGGCCACCACACGCTCCAATCAACGCCTCTGCCCGGACTCTACCGGCGAAATTGATGATGAAACTGCACTCCTTGGACAATTCATCGTTTGCGCTGGTAAACGGTCTAGAAGAGGTCTAATCCAATTATAGTTCTGGACGCCGGAAATTGGATTAGACCAATTGGTGTAAACCAATTCTTGAGAAACGCGGGGAGGGGGCGCAGAATCGGATCACACCCCCATCAGGAGGCGCCCATGGCCACTCCTACCAAGCCCCGGCGGCGCGCCCGCATCGTCGTGGGATCCGCGAAAGCGGCCGTCGATTCGGCGATCTACCTCGACGACCGGCTCCCGTTCGCCCGCTGGCTGCGCCCGCAGCTGCGCAAGCTGTTCCCGAGCCACTGGTCGTTCCTGCTGGGCGAGCTGGCGCTCTACTCGTTCGCGCTGCTGGTGCTCACGGGCACGTTCCTCACGCTCTTCTACCAGGCCCACCCCGGCGTGGCCTTCGCCTCGACCGTCGACCTCAGCCTCGACGTGCGGGGCGGGCTGCTCATGCGTCAGCTGCACCACTGGTCGGCCACGGTGTTCGTGCTGGCGATCGTCGCCCACCTGTGCCGGGTCTTCTTCACCGGCGCCTTCCGCAGGCCGCGCGAGCTGACCTGGATGCTCGGGGTGGTGCTGTTCGGGCTGGTGCTGTTCGAGTCGTTCCTGGGCGTGTCGCTGCCCGCCGACCAGCTCGCCATGACCGGGCTACGAGAGGCACACGGCCTGCTGCTGTCGATCCCGCTGGTGGGCACGTACCTGGCGGCCTTCGCCTTCGACGGCGGCTTCCCCGGCCAGGTCATCCCCCGCGTCTTCGTCACCCACGTGCTGCTGGTGCCGGGCATCCTGATGGCGCTGGTGCCGCTGCACGCGCTGATCCTGACCTGGCGGCAGAAGCACACCGAGCGAAGGAGCTCGCGACGAGAGAGCGAGGAACGAGCCACCGAGCAGCGGGTGACGGGGGGCCCGTTCTTCCCGTACTTCGCGGTCAAGAACGGCGCCACCGCGCTGTTCACGATGGGCGCGATCGCGGCGCTGGCCACGTTCGTCAAGGTCAACCCGGTGTGGGAGCACGGCGCGTACCGGGCGGGCGGCCACGTACCGTCGGCGCAGCCGTTCTGGTACTTCGGGGTGCTGGACGGCGCGCAGCGGCTGGTCCCGCCGTGGGAGATCACGGTCGGCGGGTACGTCTTACAGCCCGGCCTCTGGATCCCGCCGCTCGTCCTCACGGTCTTCTTCGGGATCCTGCTGCTCTACCCGTTCATCGAGCGCCGCCTCACCGGCGACGGCGACCACCACCACCTGCTGGACCGCCCTTCCCAAGCCCCGGTCCGCACGGGGCTGGGCGTCGCGGTCATCACCTTCTTCGCGGTGTCGTGGGCGGGCACGTGGGTGTCGGAGGCGTCTCCGCCCATGCACTCCGCCCCCGGCCTCCCACCCCCGCTCCAGGCCCCCGACGCGCTGCTGACCGTGCCACACGACACGTATACGGCGATCGTGACCGGGCTGCGGGTGGCCGTCTTCGTGCTTCCGGTGGCGGCCTTCGTGATCACCCGCGCCGTGTGCCGCGGACGCGCCGCCTAGCCAGGACGCGATCGCCGGGACATGGGGACGAAGCACCACGGAGCCCGTCAAGTGTGCGCGCGTCACGGCGGGGCGGCGGTGAGGCGGAGGAGCGTCTCCCTGGAGGGCCGTCAGCCGGCCGCGGCGGGTGGAGCCCACCGTGCGGAGCCGTAGAGGATGGAGGTCCCCCGCAAGAACGGGGGCGCTCGCCGAAACAACGGCGAGCACCCCCGAGAGGAAAATGATCAATCAATCATTCAGGTGCTGGCGCAGGTAGGACTCCACGCCGTCGATCGGGATGCGCTCCTGGGCCATGCTGTCGCGCTCGCGGATCGTCACCGCGTGGTCTTCCAGCGTGTCGAAGTCGATCGTGATGCAGAACGGCGTGCCGATCTCGTCCTGGCGGCGGTAGCGGCGGCCGATGGCGCCTGCGTCGTCGAACTCGACGTTCCACCTGCGGCGCAGCTGCGCGGCCAGGTCGCGGGCCTTGGGCGACAGGTCGGTGTTGCGCGACAGCGGCAGCACCGCGGCCTTGACCGGGGCGAGCCGGTGGTCGAGCCGCATGACCGTGCGCTTCTCCATGACCCCCTTGGCGTTGGGCGCCTCGTCCTCGCTGTAGGCGTCGAGCAGGAACGTCAGCGTGGCGCGGTCGACGCCGGCCGCCGGCTCGATGACGTAGGGGATGTAGCGCTCCCCCGTGTCCTGCTCGAAGAAGCTGAGGTCGGTGCCGGACGCCTTGGAGTGGGAGCTGAGGTCGAAGTCGGTGCGGTTGGCGATGCCCTCCAGCTCACCCCACTCCGAACCGGTGAAGTTGAAGCGGTATTCGATGTCGACCGTGCGCTTGGAGTAGTGGGACAGCTTCTCCTTGGGGTGCTCGTACAGGCGCAGGTTGTCCTTGTTGATCCCCAGGTCGGAGTACCAGCGGTAGCGCTCGTCGATCCAGTACTGGTGCCACTCCTCGTCGGTGCCGGGCTTGACGAAGAACTCCATCTCCATCTGCTCGAACTCGCGGGTGCGGAAGATGAAGTTGCCCGGCGTGATCTCGTTGCGGAACGACTTGCCGACCTGGCCGATGCCGAACGGGATCTTCCTGCGTGCCGACTGCTGCACGTTGAGGTAGTTGATGAAGATGCCCTGGGCGGTCTCGGGCCGCAGGTAGGCCAGGCCCGACTCGTCCTCGACCGGGCCGAGGTAGGTCTTGAGCAGGCCGCTGAACTGCCGGGGCTCGGTGAAGGTGCCCTTGTTGCCGCAGTTGGGGCAGGTGATGTCGGCCAGGCCGCCCTCGGGCGCCTTGCCGTTCTTCTCCTCGTAGGCCTCGACGAGGTGATCGGCGCGGAAGCGCTTGTGGCAGGAGAGGCACTCGGTGAGCGGGTCGGTGAAGGTCTCGACGTGGCCGCTGGCCCGCCAGACCTCGGGCGCCAGGATGACGCAGGAGTCGAGGCCCACCACGTCGTCGCGCGACTGGACCATCGACAGCCACCACTGCCGCTTGACGTTGTTCTTCAGCTCGACACCCAGTGGACCGTAGTCCCACGACGCGCGCAGTCCGCCGTAGATCTCGCTCGACGGGTATACGAGCCCGCGGCGCTTGGCGAGGCTGACGATGGTGTCCATGACGTCGATGCGTCGTGCCATTTTGGTTGATTCTCTTTCCGGCTGGAGGTCGGCGAGGGTGTAATTGGTGAGAACCCAGCTTAGGGGACGCACGCACCCTCTCGCGCGCCAGTAATCGCTACGTCCTGTCCTGAGTGTGGACGTCCTCGTACGCGCTGGGTTCGTTGACCATGAGAATCATCAGCGGATACATCACCATACGGGCGGCGGAGAGCGCCCTGCGGTAGAAGCCGGCGCCCTCCCACTCCGTGACCAGCGCCCACAGGTTGGGCTCGTCGACCGAGCGGGCCAGCCTGCCACGCTGGTAGCCCGGCTGGGCAGCCAGCGTCTCAAGGATCGTGTGCCCCTGCTTGACGAAGTCTTGGGCCTGGGACTCTGGAACGGTGTATCGGATCACGGCGAGCACCCGACCAGCCTAAAGGCGACGCGCTCCGCCCGGCTCCCGTAGGCTCTGGGTGTGGCCCAAGACAGCAAGCGCCCGCTTCCCAAGGGCGAGCAGTTCTTCACGCCGGGCGCGACCGGCCTGCGCAAGGCGGTCGAGCAGCGCAGCGCCGTGCCGATGACGTTCCTGTTCACGCAGGTCCCGCGGTGGGTCGCGCCCGCCCTGCTGGTGATCCTGCTGCTGGTCGGGTTCGCCGTGGCCAATCCGCTGGGTGGTGTGGCGGTGTTGCCGGCGATCGTGTTCATCGGCTGGCTGGCGTACCTGTCGTGGCCGTCGCTGGGGGCCGGGGGGAAGGTGTTGCGGGTCGCCATGCTGACCTTCCTGGTGCTGCTGGCCGCGACCCGCTTCGGCGCTTTCTGAGCCCCTGGCCGCGAGGGTCGCCCGCGCCGCGCTTCTGACTGTGGTCCTTGTGGGAGGAGCGGGAGAAGGCGGCGGCCCTTGTGGGGCGCGAGGCTTGAAGGCTCCCTAGAGGGAGCCCTCTAGGGAAGCAGGGTGTAGGTGGGGAAGTTGCCGGGGAGGCGCTCGCCGTCCGGGCCCGTGGTGGCGGCCCGTACGAGCAGTTCGCCGCCGACGAACGCGCCGCGCCAGGACGCGCCGAGCCCGCCGAACAACTCCTCGCGGTCCCCGCGCGAGCGCGGCCGGTTGTGGCCGACCTTGAACGCCCGCACCTCCGGGGCGAGCCGCCGGAACGTCTCCTCCTCGTCGCAGGACACCGTGGCGACCAGGGCGCCGTTGCTGGCGTTCATCGCGGCCAGCAGCTCCGCCTCGGTGTCCACCAGGACGAACGTGTCCACCGGCCCGAAGGGCTCGGCGTGGAAGAGGGGTGAGGAGCGGGGCGGGTTGAGCAGGGCCGTAGGCGCGAAATAGGCCGAAATATCCTGCCCCGGCAGGAAATGTCCGGCGTCGAGCGGCGCCCGGTGCACCGGCACCCCTCCCCTGGCCACCGCCTCGTCCACCTGGTCGGCCAGCTCCTTGGCCTTCGAGGCGTTGATCAGCGGCCCGAAGTCCAGCTCGGGCAGCGGATCGTCGGGAGACTCCACCGCCAGCGGGTGGCCGAACCGCAGCGACCCCACCGCCGCCAGGTACGCCCCCAGGAACTCGTGGAAGAGCGACCGCTGCACCACGAACCGCGGGTAGGCGGTGCAGCGCTGCTTGCCGTAGTCGAACGACGCCCGGATCTGCCGGGTCAGCAGCTCCCAGTCGCCGTACTCCCACACGCCCCAGCAGTTGAGCCCCTCCTGCTCCAGCACGTGCCGCCGGCCGACGTCGGCCAGCGAGGTCGCCACCTGCGCCCCGGCGTCCCGGCCGCCCACGAACGACACGCAGCCGAGCGAGCGCCCGCCGACCAGCATCGGCGACAGCTCCGCCCCTCCGCCGCTGACCAGCGTGAACGGCAGCCCCTCGCGCACGGCGAGCGCGCAGGCGAGCGTGAGGCAGCACAGCCCGCCGTCCGTGGGCGTCTTGGCGATCACCGCGTTGCCGGCCAGCGCCTGCACGAGCATGGCGTGCATGAGCACGCTCATCGGGTAGTTCCAGCTCGCGATGTTGCTGACCGGGCCGGGCAGCGGGGCCCGCCCGGCGACCATGCGGTCGATCTCGGAGACGTACCAGCGCACGCCGTCCAGGCAGCGGTCCACGTCCGCGCAGGCCGTCTTCCACGGCTTGCCGATCTCCCAGACCAGCAGCAGGGCCAGCAGGTCGCGGTGCTCGGCCATGGACTCGACGGCGGCCGACACCATGGCCTTGCGCTCGGCGAGCGGGGTGTGCCGCCACCTGTTGTGCTCCTCGACCGCGCCGGCCACCGCGCGTCCCGCGCCCGCCCGGTCGAGCCTGGGCAGGCCCGCGACGAGGCTCCCGTCCAGCGGCGAGAAGCCGGGGACGGGCCGCCCGTCGCGGTGCCAGATGCCGCCCCAGTGGTTCAGCACCCGGTCGTCGTGGAAGGCTTCCGGCGCCGCGGAACAGCACCGTTCGTAGGCGTCCCGCCAGGCCGTACCCGGCTTGAGTTGCATGCGCTCCTCCTCAGTCGGACCAGTCGGCGGTGATGAGCTCGGGCAGGGGCTCGAACTCCTTGATCGACTCGAGCGAGGCGCCCATGGCGGCGTTGGCCTCGCGTTCCACCATCACCTCCACCAGCACGGGCAGCCGCTCCCGCGCCGACTCCGCGGTCGCCCAGGCCAGCGCGTCGCGGATGTCGCCCGGCAGCTCCACGCGGCGCGCCGGGCAGCCGAACGCCTCCATGGCCTTGACATGGTCGATGCCGCCCTCTCCGTAGTGCAGGTCCACGGCGTAGTTCATGCCGTACGGGATCTCGGCCTGCCGGATGAGCCCCAGGTACTCGTTGTTGATCATGACGATGACGAACGGGATGCGGTACTGGGCGGCCACCGCGACCTCCTCCATGAGGAACTGGAAGGAGTAGTCGCCGACCACCGCCACGACCTGCCGCTCGGGATGGGCGCACTTGACGCCCATCGCCGCGGGCACCTCCCAGCCGAGCGGCCCGGCCTGGCCGCAGACGAGGTAGCGGCGCGGCAGGTAGGTCGTCTGGAACTGACCCGACCAGATCTGGTAGAGCCCGATGGCGGTGACGAAGGTGGTGTCCCTGCCGAAGTACTCGTTGATCTCCTTGAACACCCGTGGCGGCTTGATCGGCACGTCGTCGAAGTCGTCGCGGCGGGCCATGGTCCGGCGCAGGTCGGCGACCTTCCGTACCCATTTGCCCGGCTCCTGCGGCGCGCCGCGGCGGCGCGCCTCGGCCAGCAGCTCGGCCAGCACCGGCCGGGCGTGGCCGACGATGCCCAGGTCCGGCTCGAAGACCCGGCCGATCTGCATCGGCTCGATGTCCACGTGCACGAAGGTGCGGCCGCGGCGGTAGACGTCGAGGTCGCCGGTGTGCCGGTCGCCGAAGCGGGCGCCCACGGCCAGCACCAGGTCGCTGTCCAGGAACGCGGCGTTGCCCCACCGCGTCTGGGTCTGGATGCCCGCCATGCCGGCGAACAGCGGGTGGTCCTCGGGGAAGGCGCCCTTGCCCATGAGCGTCACCTGCACGGGCACCTGGAGGTGCTCGGCCAGCGCGCGTAGCTCGTCGGCCGCGTCGGCGATGATGACGCCGCCGCCGGCCAGGATGATCGGCCGCCTGGCCTCCCCCAGCAGGTCCACGGCCCTGCGTATGGCGGCGGGCAGTGGTTCCGGCTCCTCCACGGGCAGCGGCGCGTCGAGCTCCCGGTCGTACAGGCAGGTCCCGCGCTGCACGTCGAGCGGCAGGTCGATGAGCACGGGCCCCGGACGTCCCGAGCGGGCGATCCTGAACGCCTCCCTGAACACCCACGGCGCCTGCGCGGGCTCCTTGAGCTGCACCGCCCACTTGGTCACCGGGCGGGCGATCTCCACGATGTCGACCGCCTGGAACGCCTCCTGGTGCAGCTTGGAGCTGACCGCCTGCCCGGTGACGCAGATCATCGGGATCGAGTCGGCGAGCGCGGTGTAGAGGCCGGTGATCATGTTGGTCCCGGCGGGGCCCGAGGTGCCGATGCAGACGCCGACGTTCCCGGTCACGCGGGCCCAGCCGTCGGCCGCGTGGGTGCCGCCCTCCTCGTGGCGTACGGTGACGTGCCTGATCGAGCTGTGCTGGAGCGCGGCGTAGAGGGGCAGGATGGCCGCGCCGGGGATGCCGAAGACGGTGTCCACGCCCTCCGACTCCAGCACGGCGACCACGGCCTCCATGCAGGGGATCCGCTTCATGTGTTCAGCCTTTCGACGACCTTGAGCAGGGCTGAGTGGTCGAGCGAGCCGTGGCCCTGCGCCCTGGCCGCGGCCACGAGCTGGGCGACCTGCCCGGTGAGCGGCAGGCTGAGGCCGGCCTCGCGGGCGGCGGCCACGGCGATGCCCATGTCCTTGTGATGCAGGTCGATCCGGAACCCGGGGGCGAACTCCCTTTTGACCATGGTGTGCCGCTTGAGCTCCAGGATCCTGGAGCCGGCCAGGCCGCCCGCGAGCACGTCGAGCCCGGCCACGGGATCCACGCCGGAGGCTTCGAGCAGCACGATCGCCTCGGACACGAGGCCGTAGATGCCGCCGACGACGAGCTGGTTGGCCGCCTTGACGGTCTGTCCCGCGCCGGCCGGGCCGACGTGGACGACCGTCGTGCCGAGCGACCAGAGCACCGGCCTGGCCGCCTCCACGTCGTCGGGCTCGCCGCCCACCATGATCGACAGGGTGCCCTCGATCGCGCCGCGCTCGCCGCCGCTGACCGGGGCGTCCAGCGCGCGCACGCCGGCGGCGGCGGCCTGCGTGGCGACCCGGCGCGAGGTCTCGGGTTTGATGGTGCTCATGTCGATGTAGAGCAGGTTCGGCCGGCCGTACTCGACGACCAGCGGGGCGACCTCCTCCACCTGCGGCGAGTCGGGCAGCATCGTGATCACCACCTCGGCGCCGGCGACCGCGTCGACGACGCCGGAGGCGCCCTTGCCGCCCGCGGCGACGAGCTGGTCGATCCGCTCGGCGCTCACGTCGTAGCCGGTCACGACATGTCCGGCCTTGAGAAGGTTGGCGGCCATCGGGCTGCCCATGATCCCCAAGCCGATGAAGCCGATGTTCATGTCCGCCTCCAGTCGAACGCGCCCGGCCCCTCGTGCCGGTACTCCAGGCCGACGTGGCCGCCGTAACCCGCGGCCGCCAGCCGGGCGAAGATCTCGTCGTACGGCATGCGCCCGCTGCCGGGGTGTCCCCTGCCGGGGTCGTCGGCGACCTGGACGTGGCCGAACCGGGCGGCGTGCCCGTCGATGAGCGCCACCACGTCCTCGCCCATCCGGTGCAGGTGGTAGAGGTCGGCGAGGAAGGCCACGTTCGGCCGGTCCACCTCGTCGATCAGCTCGAACGCCGCCTGCGACGACGTGATGGGATATTTCGGGTTCTCGTGGGAGTTGAGGGCCTCGACCACCACGGTCGCGCCGATCGGGGCCGCCGCGTCGGCCGCCCTGCGCAGGTTCGCCACGGCCAGGCGCCTGTCGGTGCCGGGGTCGTTGCCGTACAGGGCGTTGAGCACCGTGCAGCCCAGCTCGCCCGCCAGCCGCACCGCCACGTCGATGTTGGCCTGGAAACGGGCGGACTCGCCCGGCCTGGACAGCAGCCCGCGCTCGCCCGCGGCCATGTCGCCCGCGTCGAAGTTCAGCCCGGTCAGGCGCACCCCGGCGTCCTCGATCGCCTGCCGCAGCGCGGCCAGCCGCGCGCCGCCCGGGTCCGGCGTGTCGAACGGCCACCACAGCTCCACCGCGTCGAACCCGGCCTTGGCCGCCGCCTCGGGCCGCTCCAGCAGCGGCAGGTCCGTGAAGAGGATGGAGAGGTTGACGGCGAACCTCATGACGACCCCAGGGCGGAGCGCATGAGCCGGGCGGTCTCCGACGGGGTGCGGCCGACGCGGACGCCGACCGACTCCAGGGCCTCCTTCTTGGCCTGGGCGGTGCCCGACGAGCCGGACACGATCGCGCCCGCGTGCCCCATGGTCTTGCCCTCCGGCGCGGTGGACCCGGCCACGTAGGCGACCACGGGCTTGGTGACGTTCTCGGCGATGTAGGCGGCGGCCCGCTCCTCGGCGTCGCCGCCGATCTCGCCGATCATGACGATGGCGTCCGTGCCGGGGTCGTCCTGGAACGCCTTCAGGCAGTCGATGTGGGTGGTGCCGACGACGGGGTCGCCGCCGATGCCGACGGCGGTGGAGAAGCCGAGGTCGCGCAGCTCGTACATGAGCTGGTACGTCAGCGTGCCCGACTTCGACACCAGGCCGATGCGCCCGGCCGAGGTGATGTCGGCGGGGATGATGCCGGCCGACGACTGGCCGGGGCTGATCAGGCCGGGGCAGTTGGGCCCGATGATCCGGGTCCGACCGTTCGCCAGGGCGCGGAAGCGTACCGCGTCGTGCACGGGCACGCCCTCGGTGATGACCACGCACAGCGGCACGCCCGCCCCGACGGCCTCCTCCACGGCCGCGCCGGTGAAGCGCGGCGGCACGAACACCACCGAGACGTCGGCCCCCGTCTCCTCCACCGCCTCGGCCACCGAGCCGAACACGGGCACCGTGCGCTCGCCGAAGTCGACGGAGCGCCCGCCCTTGCCGGGCGTCACCCCGGCCACGACGTCGGTGCCGGCGGCCAGCATGCGGGTGGTGTGCCTGCTGCCCTCCGCGCCCGTCATGCCCTGCACGAGGACCCGGCTGTCCTTGGTCAGAAAGATCGCCATCACGCACCTGCCGCGAGTCTGGCCGCCATCTCGGCGGCGCCGTCCATGGTGGAGACCTGCCGGACCGCCGGGTGCCTGGCGTCGCTGAGGATGCGCCGGCCCACCTCGGCGTTGTTGCCGTCCAGCCGTACGACGATGGGCCTGCCGAGGCCGCGGTCGCCGAGCAGTTCGAGCGCGGTGACGATGCCGTTGGCCACCGCGTCGCAGGCCGTGATGCCGCCGAAGACGTTGACCAGCACCGAGCGCACGTCGGGGTCGGCCAGGATGATCTCCAGCCCGTCGGCCATGATCTTGGCGGACGCGCCGCCGCCGATGTCCAGGAAGTTCGCGGGGTCGGCACCGGCCCCGGCGACCACGTCGAGCGTGCTCATGACCAGCCCGGCGCCGTTGCCGATCACGCCGACCGAGCCGTTCAGTTTCACGTAGTTCAAGCCCTTGGCCCTGGCGCGGTCCTCCAAGCCGTCCGTGCTCTCCGCGTACTCCCAGGAGTGCCGGAACGCGGAGTTGTCGTCCAGCGTGACCTTGCCGTCGAGGGCCACGATGCGCTGGTCGGTGGTGCAGATCAGCGGGTTGACCTCGACCAGCAGGGCATCCTCCTCGACCAGGACCCGCCACAGCTTCTCCAGCACCTCGGCCGCCTGCTCGGGCAGGCCCGCCTTGGCGGCCAGCAGCCGCGCGGTGTCGGCGTCCACGCCTGCCACGGGGTCGATCGGCAGCTTCACCAGGGCGTCAGGGTCGGTGGCGGCCAGTTCCTCGATCTCCATGCCGCCCTGGCCGGACACCATCGCCAGGAAGGCGCCCTCGGCCCTGTCCACCAGGAAAGCCGCGTAATACTCCTCGAACGGCACGGTCGCGGTCTCGACCAGCACGCTGCGCGCGACGTGCCCCTTGATGTCCATCCCGATGACGCGCCCGGCCTCCGTCTCGGCTGCGACCGGCCCGGCGGCGGGTCTGATCCCGCCCGCCTTGCCGCGCCCGCCGGTCTTCACCTGGGCCTTGATGACGACGGGCGCGTTCAGCTCGGCCGCGATGTCGCGGGCCTCAGCGGGGGTGGTCGCGATCCTGCCGGCCGGGACGGGGATCCCGTGGCGCCCGAAGAGCTCCTTCGCCTGGTACTCGTACAGGTCCATTCGAGCCTCCTTTGTAGACGGTATACCGTATGGAAAATGCTTCGTCTAGGGTCTCGACAGGCTCTCGTCTACTGGATATTCCATACAGTATGGAGAATGCAGTTAGAGACTGGCGCGGGCGTTCGTACCTCCCAGGACCCGTCCCCGCCGACCGCACGCGCATGTTCTGGCTGTCCTGGGGCGCCATGGCGGCGATCAGCCCGCTCCAGTACGGCTACGCCGGGCTCCTCGCCCGGGACGCCGCCGGCCTCACCCTGCTCGCCGTCTGGATCGCCTGCCAGGCCGCCGGCGCCCTCCCGGCCCTCCACCTGGTACGGCGGGGCCGCCTCAGCGTCCGCACCTCCCTGGTGGCCGGCGCCGCGCTGAGCGCCCTCGGCCTCGCCGCCGCGGCCCTCGGCGACCCGGGCCCGGCCACCCTCGTGGGCTACGCGCTGCTCGGCGGGCTGGGCGCGGGCCTCGTCTACGGGATCTGCGGCGAGGTCGTCTCCTCCTGGCATCCGGAACGGCCCGCCGCCCGGGTCGGCCTGATCACCGGCGCGTTCGGGTACGGAGCCGTGCCCGTGCTCGTGTGGGCCGGGATCGCGCCCTCCGCCACGTCCACCGCGCTCCTCGTCGCGGCGGCCGTCGCCGCGGTGGTCATCGGGGCCGCGGCCCGGCACCTGCGGCTGGCGCCGGCCCTGTGGTGGCCCGACGACGTGGACCCGCGCACCCATGCCCTGGACGCCGCCCGACTGCGGGTGACCCCCGATGCCGCCAAGCAGTTCGGGCTCCCGCAGGCGCTGCGCACGCGCACGCTGCCGGCGCTCGCCCTGATTCTCACGTGCGCGGGCGCGGTGTCGGTCTTCGACGTGGTCGTGGTGGCGGGAACCGGGGTCTGGGGGGCGCTGGCGCTGCTGGTGGCGCTGAACGGGGCCAGCCGGTCGGTGGCCATGCGGTGCTCGGAGCTGTTCGGGCGGCGGCGCGTCCTCGCCGCCGTCCTCGGCTCGCTCGCCGTGGGCCAGGTCCTCCTCGCCACCGCCCTCCAGCCGATCGCCCCGACCGCCCCCGCAGGCCCTGTCCCGCTGGCGGCGTCCGGCGGAGACCTGGCTGGTGCAGCGGGGGCGGGCGGGCCGCTCGTGGCGGGTGGCGGGCCGCTGCTGTGGCTGGGCGTGGTGGCCGCCGGGCTCGGGGGCGGGGCGTTCTACCCGCTGCTCGCCAGCCTGGTGCGGGAGTTCTTCGGTGTCGAGCGCGCGGGCGAGATCCACGCCGTCGTCTACAGCGCCAAGGCGCTGGCCGGAGTGGCGGCCGTGGGGCTGGCTCTCGCCGCCCTGGGCGACCCGGTGACGGCGCTGGCCGTCGCCGCCGTCCTCGCCGCGCTCCCCGCCCTGGCCACCCCCAGGCTGCGCATCCCGGGCCTTCCCGCCACCATCCCCGTGTGACCCGGCGGCGGGCGCGTCCCCGAGCGGCGGGAAGAGGGGACGAGCGCGCTCGCGGCCACCCCGTCCAGGGCACCCCTTGCCGCCCTGGACGGGTGCCGTGCGGCAGTGCGACAGGGGGATCCCGGCGGGCGGCGACGCGAGAAGCCCCCGGTGGCAAGGGGATTCGTGTGATGAGACTCACCGGCCGAGGGCAACCGTGGGACGGTATGCTGTAGGCAGTCGACCAAAAACCCTTACTGCAGCTGGAGGCGTGACATGTTGCTGTCGGATCAGGCCGGCCAAGCCCCGGCCGCCAAGATTCCCCGTCCCGCCACGCTGCGGGAGAGCGTCATCGAGGCTATCCAAGAGCTCATCGTCTCCAGCCAGCTGAAGCCGGGCCAGCACCTGGTCGAGAGCGAGCTGGCCGAGCTGCTCGGCGTCTCGAGGCAGCCGGTCCGCGAGGCGCTGCAGCAGCTCAGCGGCGAGGGCTGGGTCGACCTGTTCCCGGGGCAGGGCGCGTTCGTGCACGTCCCGACGCTGGAGGAGGCCGACCAGCTGCTGGCGGTCCGCACGCTGCTGGAGACCGAGTCTGCCAGACTCGCCGCCGAGCACGCCGGCGAGGACGGCGTGAAGCGCCTGCGCGCGCTGTGCGCGCGGGGCATCGCGGCGGTGCAGTCCGACGACGTCGACTCGGCCGTGGCGACCAACTCCGAGCTGCACGCCCTGGTGACCGAGCTGTCAGGCAACAAGGTCCTGTCGGAGCTGGCCAGCCAGGTGGCCAGGCGGGTGCGGTGGTACCACACGCCGGTGGCGCGCCAGCGCGGCATGGCGTCGTGGGACGAGCACACCTCGCTGATCGACGCCATCGAGGCAGGCGACGAACGCCGCGCGGCGAAGATCATGCGCGAGCACACCGAGCACACCCGTGCCTCCTACCTGGCGCAACGCGAGAAGGAGCCGGTGGAGCCGGCGCCCAAGCCCGTGCGCAGGCGCCGCCAGCGGCAGCTCGGTTGACCTGACGTTCACAGAAATCCACATGCTCCGTCACGCCTCGGGTAGGTGACCGGAGCCGTAAGGAGGTGCATTGACCATGAAGGCGTTCATCCGCTTTCTCCTGGGTGATCCCCCGGGGCAGGCAGCGGACGGCCGGGCGATCGGCCTGGGCCTGAGCACGGCATTGAAAAAGTACTACTCCGCGGACGACGCGGACCTGTTTTTGCGCGAGTGGGCCGCGACCGAACGCGACGTCCACCACGACTCCCCGCGCCACTGAGCCGCGGCAGGGGCCGGCCCCCACCGCGGCGTGATCAGCGGTCCACCGGCTCGGGCTCCACCTCCTCAGCCTGAGAGGCCCTGGCGTCGCGGGCCGACTTGAGCAGGCTCAGCACCGTGGTGACGGCGAGAGTGCCGACGATGACCCCGAGGGACACCAGGATCGGGATCTCCGGCGCCCACGACACGCCGTCGTGGTGCAGGGCTTCGAGGATCAGCTTCACGCCGATGAAGGCGAGCACCACCGACAGTCCCTTGCTCAGGTAGACGAGCCGGTCGAGCAGCCCGCCGATGAGGAAGAAGAGCTGCCGCAGCCCCATGAGGGCGAAGGCGTTGGCGGTGAAGACCAGGTAGGGCTCCTTGGTGAGGCCGAAGATCGCCGGGATGGAGTCCAGCGCGAAGAGCAGGTCGGTGGTCCCGATGGCGACCATGACGATCAGCATCGGGGTGACCATCCTGCGGCCGTGGTGCACCGTCAGGCGGGCACCGTGATAGGTGTCCGTCGTCGGGAGCACCCGGCGCGCCGCGCGCAGGGCGATGTTCTCGGAGAACTCCGCCTCGTCCTCCTCGTGCCCGATCAGCTTCCACGCCGTGTAGACGAGGAAGGCGCCGAACACGTAGAAGAGCCAGTCGAACCTGGACACCGCCTCCGCGCCGGCGGCGATGAACGCTCCCCGCATGCCCAGCGCCAGGATGATGCCGACGAGCAGGACCTTCTGCCGGTACTGCCGCGGCACCTGGAACCGGCTCATGATCAGCAGGAACACGAACAGGTTGTCCACGCTGAGGGAGTACTCGGTGATCCACCCGGCGAAGAACTCGCCGCCGTGCGCGGGTCCCGAGAGGAGCAGCAGCCCGGCGCCGAACGCCGCCGCCAGGCCGACGTAGAACGACACCCATGCCACGCATTCCTTCATGGTGGGCTCATGAGGCTTTCTGGCGACGATCCAGAAGTCCACCGTGATCACGACGGCGAAGCCGCCGATCGTGGCGAGCCAGATCCAGAAGGGCAGGTTCACCGGCGCCGCCCCTTCCGTGCCTGTAGCAGGCTCGCGTGCCGTACGTAGAGCCCGAGCAGATCCCGGGCGATGGGGTTGTCGTCGGCCCGGCGCATCAGCCAGTGCGGCATGGCGCGCTCGTGGATCCAGACGAAACCGATGGCGAAGCCGACGCTGACCATCGCCTGGTAGCCGAGGAAGGGCAGGACGCCCTCGGCCAGGCCGACCCCGTACAGGCTCTCCTGCACCAGCCGGGACACGGGGAAGGCCACGATCCAGTAGATGCCGACAGGTCCGAACGTCCCCGGACGGAACACGCCCTGGCCCAGCAGCATGCCGTACAGACCGCCGAAGAGGGCGAGCGGTACGGCGAGCGACAGGGCCGAGAGCGTGGCCATCCCGATGGGCTGCCCCGCGAACAGGGTCAGCCCACCGGCCATGGCTCCGGCGACGGCTCCGATCGACGCCCCTGGCAGGGCGAGTTCGAGGCTGTGCCGTCCGCCCATCAGCCCACGACCACGCCGAAGGCGAACAGGCTGTAGAACAGCATGCCGAGGTAGAACACGGCGCCGCACCCGATGATCACGTTCGTCCACCACTTGGGCCTGATCGGCTTCGGCAGCATGCGGTTGTTCACCAGGAGCAGCGTCACGCAGTACGCGCCCATCGCGAAGGTCGACAGGAACGCCAGCGTGTCCAGGATGCTGGCCGGCCCGTCAGCGGGTCCGAACAGCAGGATCAGGATCCCGAAGAGGATCACGCCCCAGAGGAACATCGCGTACAGGCGGGACATGCCGATCTTCTTCGCACCGGGGATGAAGTTGAACGTCATGTCCGCCTGACCCCGGGAGAAGGAGTCGAACAGACCGAGCGTCGCGTTCAACCCGATGAGCGCGATGAACCCGAGGAACACGCCCCCGAGCACCGTGCTGCCGGCCGAGGAGACGGCGTTGGCCATCGCGGTCAGCGCCACGGACTGCTCGCCGTCCCGGATGACGTCGCGCACGCCCGGGTCCAGCCGTACGGCCGACTGGGCGATGACCGTGAACGAGATCGTCACGAGCATCGTGATGCCCCAGAACAGCAGCAGCGCGTCGAACGTTACCCAGCGCCGCCAGCCCTTCCACTTGGCCAGCTCGGCCGGGTCCTCGGTGTCGAACATGAACCCGCGCGAGGGCATCTCCTCTTCCTCGCCCGCGTGGGCCAGGCCGCGGACCTTCGGGATGTGCGCGCCCATGCCGGCTCCGGAGGCACGCAGGTGCAGCGTGTACCACATCTGCTGCATGCCGGAGGGTCCGGCGAAGGCGCACGCGCCCACGATGACCGGGAACCAGGCGGCTGACATGGCCTCCGGCGGCAGGTAGCCGAAGGAGAACATGCCGGTGATCGTGGAGACCACGTCGCCCCAGGACCCGACCATGGCCGCCACGACCGCCGTGCCGAGGACGAGCGCGCCGATGAGCAGCGACAGCACGTTCTCGAGCACGTTGTAGATCACCTTGGCCAGGCTGAACACCACGCCCACCAGGATGAGACCGGCTATGGCGGTCACCATCCAGGGGATGCCGGTGATCTGCTCGAACGCCGCCGCTCCCGCCGAGAGGTGTCCCGGCCAGATGTAGACGGCGATGGCCACGATGAAGAAGAACCACATCAGCGGCTTGAACACCCTGGCCGCGCCGGAGAAGATGCTCTCCCCCGTGGCCATGGCGTACCGCGCCATCTCGAGCATCACCACGGCCTGGAGGGTGACGCCGATCAGGAACAGCCACCTGATCTCGGGCCCGAACAGCAGCACCAGTCTGGGCCACATGTACGACTCGCCCATGCCCACGCCCAGCGCGACGAGGAAGACCGTCGGCCCGAGAATGTGCACCGACGGAGGGGCGTCGGGCAGCTTCCGAATGGGCATCGGCTCAAGCCGGCCCGCTTTCCATACTCGTTCGTCCTCGACCGGCGGCGTGGCCGTCGCCGGTGGTGTTTTCGATGTGTCCACCTACGGACCTCCTGGGGGGTTGTTACTTCCTCGTGCGCCCCGATTAGCCCCCTCGCCTGGACTGCTGGCTCGGCTCTTAGCTCAGCAGCCCGGCTGCTCTCGCCCAGCGGTACTTCGCACCGAGTACCGCCACGGGCTTCTCCGTCGTGTACGGGTACGCGACCACGCCATGCTCGAATAGGTACTCGCTGGCCTCCTCGACCTCGGTGTCGCCGGCGAGTGACGCCACGACCGGCTTGGTGTTGCCCTTCGCCCGCTCCTCCGCCACGACACGGGCGATGAGCTCGGCGAAGACCATCGGCGGCGTCACGATCGTGTGCCAGTAGCCCAGCACCAGAGCGTGGATGCGCTCGTCGGCCAGGCCGAGGCGGACCGTGTTCTCGTAAGTCGAGGGAGGTTCGCCGCCGGTGATGTCGATGGGATTGCCCGCCGCCCCGAACGGCGGGATGTAGGCGCGGAAGGCCGCGTCCAGGTCGGGCGGGATGTCCATGAGGGTCAGCCCGGCGTCCACGATGGCGTCCGAGAGCAGCACGCCCGAGCCGCCCGCCCCGGTGATGATGACGACGTTCTCGCCCTTGGGCGCGGGCAGGATCGGCAGCGCGCGGGCGTATTCGAGCATGTCGTTCAGCCCCGGCGCGCGCACCACCCCGGCCTGCCGCAGGATGTCGTCGTACACCTTGTCGTCGCCCGCCAGCGCGCCCGTGTGCGAGCCCGCCGCCCGGGCGCCCATCGCGGTGCGGCCCGCCTTGAGCACGATGACCGGCTTCTGCTTGACGACCCTGCGGGCGGCGTCCACGAAGCCGCGCCCGTCCTTGAGGTCCTCAAGGTGCATGGCCACGGCCTTGGTGTTGTCGTCCTGCTCGAAGAAGGTCAGCAGGTCGTCCTCGTCCACGTCGGCCTTGTTGCCGACGCCGACGATGGCCGAGACGCCCATCTTGGTGGTCCGGCTGAAGCCCAGGATGGCCATGCCGATGCCGCCGCTCTGCGAGGTCAGCGCCACGCTGCCCTTGACGTCGTACGGCGTGCAGAAGGTCGCGCAGAGGTTCTCCGGCGTGTAGTAGTAGCCGTAGATGTTGGGGCCGAGCATGCGCACGCCGTGCCGCCTGGCGATCTCGACGATCTCCTTCTGGCCCTCGACGTTGCCGGTCTCGGCGAACCCGGAGGGGATCATGACGGCGCCCGCCACGCCCTTCTTGCCGACCTCCTCCAGTGCCGGCGCCACGAACTTGGCGGGGATCGCGAACACCGCCACGTCCACGAAGTCCGGCACGTCCGAGATGCTCTTGTACGCGGTGAGCCCCATGATCTCGTCGGCCTTGGGGTTGATCGGGTAGATCTGCCCCTGGTAGCCGCCGTTGATGAGGTTGCGCATGACAGAGTTGCCGATCTTGCCGGCCTCGGCGGAGGCGCCGATCACGGCGACCGAGCGCGGCTTGAAGATCCGGGTCATCTGCCGGAGGATCTCCTCCCGCGGCAGCCGGCTCACCTCGGCGGGCTTGTCGCCGATGAGGATGCGCACGTCGGCCGCGACCGCGCCGTTCGCGTCGGCGAAGACCGGGTTGAGGTCGACCTCCACGATCTCGGGGAAGTCGGAGACCAGCCGGCCGACGCGCTCGATCAGCTCCGCGAGCGCCTCCCGGTTGACCGGCTCGGCGCCACGGGCACCACGCAGCACTTCGGCCGCTTTGATGTCGTCCAGCATCCCAAGGGCATCTTCACCCGAAACCGGGGCAAGACGGAAGGTCACGTCCTTCAGCACCTCGACCAGGACGCCGCCCAGCCCGAACGCGATGACCTTGCCGAACGTGGGGTCGGTGACGGCGCCGACGATGACCTCGTGGCCGCCGCCGACCAGCTGCTGCACCTGGACGCCGTCGATCGTGGCCTCGGGGTTGTAGGCACGGGCGTTGGCGAGGATCGTGTCGTAGCCCGCGCGCACCTCGTCCGCGGTCTTGAGGCCGACCAGCACGCCGCCGGCGTCGGTCTTGTGCAGGATGTCCGGCGAGACGATCTTCAGCACGACGGGGAGGCCGATGCGCTCGGCGATGGCCGCCGCCTCCTCCGCGGACGTGGCCAGGCCCTCGCCGGGGGTGGCGATGCCGTACTCCTCGCACAGCTTGCGCCCCTCCGGAGCCGTCAGGGCCGTCCGCCCCTCGGCCAGCGCCTTCTCGATGACTTCCCTGACCACTAGATGACTCCGTTCGTCTTCAGCTGGGCAAGTTCGTCCGCGCTCACGCCGAGCTCGCCGTAGATCTCCTGGTTGTGCTCGCCGAGCAGGGGCGGGGTGCGCACGTCCACCGGCGAGTCCGACAGCTGCAGCGGGCTCCCGACGGTCACGAACTCGCCGCGCTCCGGGTGGTCGACCGCGACGACGATGCCCTCCTCGCGCAGGCTCTCGTCCTCCACCAGCTCCTTGGTGGACAGGATCGGCCCGCACGGGATGTTCTCGGCGTTGAGCCGGTCGAGCACCGTCCACTTGTCGTGGCGGATCGTCCACTCCTCGATGAGCTGGAACATCTTGTCCAGCTTCGACAGCCGCGCCTCGGGCGTCGCCCACTCGGGGTCGTCGGCCAGCTCCGGCCGCCCGATGATGGACGAGATCGGCTTCCAGCCGACCGGCTGCACGATGACGTAGATGTAGTCGTTCGGGCCGCCGGGCGCGCAGCGCACCGCCCAGCCGGGCTGGCCGCCGCCGCTGGCGTTGCCCGAGCGGGGCACCTCGTCGTTGAAGGTCCTGTTCGGGTACTCCCGCAGCGGCCCGTGCGTGAGCCGCTGCTGGTCGCGGAGCTTGACGCGGCACAGGTTCAGCACGGCGTGCTGCATGGCCACCTGTACGCGCTGCCCGCGGCCGGTCTGCTCGCGCTGGTAGAGGGCGGCCAGGATGCCGGCCACCGTGTGGACGCCGGTCCCGGAGTCACCGATCTGCGCCCCGGTGGCCAGCGGCGGGCCCTCCTCGAAGCCGGTGGTGCTCATCGAGCCGCCCATGGCCTGGGCGATCACCTCGTACGCCTTGAACTTGGCGTACCGGCCGGTGCCGAAGCCCTTGATCGAGGCGTAGATCAGGCGCGGGTTGAGCTCCTGGAGGCGCTCCCAGGTGAAGCCCATGCGGTCGACCGCGCCGGGACCGAAGTTCTCCACCAGGATGTCGGCGCTCTTCACCAGCTCGGTGAAGATCTCCTTGCCGCGCTCGCTCTTCATGTTGAGGGTGATGCTGCGCTTGTTGCAGTTGAGCATCGTGAAATAGAGGCTGTCGACACCTGGCAGGTCGCGGAGCTGCTGCCGGGTGATGTCGCCGGTGGGGGCCTCCAGCTTGACCACGTCCGCGCCCAGCCACGCGAGCAGCTGGGTGCAGGACGGGCCCGACTGGACGTGGGTCATGTCGAGGACGCGGACACCTTCGAGAGCCTTCATCGCGGCAATTACCTCACTTGTACATCGTCTGGTTCATGGTCCCGGGGGCGTAGACCTCTGGATCGACCCACACGTTGATCAGCGAGGGCTTGCCCGACTCCCTGGCCCGCTCCAGCGCGGGGCGGATCTCGGCCGGGTCGCGCACCTCCTCGCCGTAACCGCCGAGCAGCTTGGCGAACTCGCCGTAGCGGATGTCGCCGAGGGTGTTGCCGACGCGGGCGCGGTCCTGGCCGTACTTGGCGGCCTGGCCGTACCGGATCTGGTTCATGGACGAGTTGTTGCCGACGACGCCGATGAACGGCAGGTCGAAGCGGACCATGGTCTCGAAGTCCCAGCCGGTCAGGCTGAAGGCGCCGTCGCCGAAGAGGCAGAGCACCTCCTTGTCGCGCCGCGCCTGCTTGGCGGCCATCGCGAAGGCCATGCCGACGCCGAGCGTGCCGAGCGGTCCCGGGTCCATCCAGTGGCCGGGCGACTTGGGCTGGACCACCTGGCCGGAGAAGGTGACGATGTCGCCGCCGTCGCCGATGTAGATGGTGTCCTCGGTGAGGAACTCGTTGATCTCGTGGACCAGCCGGTACGGGTCGATCGGCTGGGCGTCGGAGAGCTGGCGGGGCAGGCGCTTCTCGTACGCCTGCGTCTCGACCGCGCGCAGCTCGTCCATCCACGCCTTGCGCTTGGTGGTGGCGTTCTCGATCCGGCCGCTGGCGGCCTGGAGGGCCGCCGCGAGCACGAGGCCGGCGTCGCCCACGATGCCGAGGTCGATGTCGCGGTTCTTGCCGACGGTGCGGTAGTCGAGGTCGATCTGGACGACGGTGGCGGTCGGCGACAGGCGCTTGCCGTAGCCCATCCGGAAGTCGAACGGGGTGCCGACGATGATGATCAGGTCGGCGTTGGTGAAGGCGTACCTGCGGCTGAGCTGGAAGTGGTGCGGGTCGCCGGGCGGGAGCGTGCCGCGGCCCGAGCCGTTCATGTACGCGGGCACGTTGAGGCCGCGGACGAAGTCGATCGCGGCGTCGGTGGCCCGGCAGGTCCACACCTGGTTCCCGAGCAGGATGCACGGCTTCTCCGCGTGCGCCAGCAGGTCCGCCAGCCGCTCGATCGCCTCGGGGTCGCCCATCTGGCGGGTGGAGGCGCGGTAGCGGCCCGGCTCGGGGATGCGCGCCTTCTCCAGCGGCACCTTCGCGTCGAGCACGTCGCGCGGGATCTCCAGGAACGACGGCCCCGGCGCGCCGTGGTAGCACTCGCGGAAGGCCATCGACACGATGTCGGCCACCCGCTCCGTGCTGGGCACTGTGGCCGCGAACTTGGTGATCGGGGTCATCATGTCCACGTGCGGCAGGTCCTGCAGGGAGCCCATCTTGTGCTGGCTCAGCGCTCCCTGGCCGCCGATGAGCAACATCGGGCTCTCCGCGCGGAAGGCGTTGGCCACGCCGGTCACCGCGTCGGTCGTGCCCGGTCCCGCGGTGACCACCGCGCAGCCGGGCTTGCCGGTGATGCGGGCGTAACCGTCGGCCGCGTGCGCGGCCACCTGCTCGTGGCGTACGTCGATGACCTCGATGCCCTCATCGACACAGCCGTCGTAGATATCGATGATGTGGCCGCCGCAGAGCGTGTAGATCACTTCCACGCCCTCGGCCTTCAGTGCCTTGGCTACGAGATGACCGCCAGAGATCGTTTCCGACATCATGCCGTCCTTCCAAGCTCTCGGAGCTCGCTGTCTTCCGCATACTGCATACCGTATGACCGCAATGGTTACTCCCTCGCGTTCGGCCTGTCTAGCCCCCAGGGGGCAACTCGATCAGCTCGACCTGTTCTCCGGACCACCCCGCAGGCACCACTGCCAGGGCTTCGGCCAGCGCCGCTCCCCACAGCGAACCCGGCCGGTCGTGCCCCACGGGAACCGCTCCCCGGCTCGATCTCCGCACCGGCACCAGCCGGGTGTTCCTCGGGTGCGTCCGCACCGGGCCCGCCAGTGCGGACATCTCCTTGCGCGCGGCCGTCCCGGCCAGCTCGCGCAGGATGGGCGCGAGCAGGGTGAGCGAGGCGGCCAGCGCCGCGAACGGGTTGCCCGGCAGGCCCACGACGAGCGGGCCGCCGGGCAGCCGGGCCAGGAGCTGCGGGTGCCCGGGGCGTACGGCGACGCCGTCGACGAGCACGTCGGCGCCCAGGTCGCCGAGCACGGCCCGCAGGTGGTCGGCCGGCCCCTTGGACGACGCGCCGCACACGACGACCACGTCGACCACCGCTGTGGCGGCCAGGGCGGCGCGGAGCGCGCCCGGGCCGTCCGGGAGCCGGTCCGTGCCGGCCATCCGGCCGCCGGCCCACTCCACGAGGCCGGGCAGGAACGGGCCGATGGCGTCGCGGACCCGGCCGGGCGCCGGGATCCCCTCGTGCACCACCTCGTCGCCGGTGACCAGCACCGCGACGCGCGGACGGGGCCGTACCAGCAGCTCGTCGTGGCCCAGCGCGGCGGCCAGCCCGAGCGCCACCGGGGTCACCACCGCGCCCGCCCCGAGCACGACCGCGCCCTCGGCGATGTCCTCACCGCGCCGCCGGATGTGCCGCCCGGCCTCCGCCGGGCCGTCCACCCACAGCGCGCCCGCCCGCATCGCTTCCGGACCGTCCACCCGCACCGGGTCCGCCCACACCGGGTGGGCGGCCGCCTGCTCGTACGGCAGGACCGCCGACGTCCCCGCCGGCACCGGCGCGCCCGTGGCGATCTCGACCGCCTCGCCGGGCTCCAGGGCCGGCCCGTGGCAGGCGCCGCCGGCCAGGACGCGCCCCGCCACCCGCCAGGGACCGGCCCCGGCCACCGCGTAGCCGTCCATCGCCGAGACGTCCACCCCGGGCACCGCCACCAGCGCCGTCAGCGGCTCGGCCAGCCGACATCCGAGCGCCTCCGCGAGCGGCACCGGCGCGGCCCTCAGAGGCCGCGCCGAGCTCGCCGCCAGGGACCGCGCCGAGGCCCATGACATCGATTCCACCACTGGTTCATGCCGCAAAACGGTCATAGGCCCACTCCTTGACCCGCGTTTTTCCATACTGTATACCGAATGCACGATACCCCGCGCTCAGCGGGTTGTCGCAGGTAGCGGATTCCGCACCTACAATCCGACGCGAGAACGGAGCGCAGCATGAAAGTCGCTGTTCTTGGCGCCGGCGCCATCGGCGCATACGTGGGGGCCGCCCTCCACAGGGCGGGAGTCGAGGTGCACCTCATCGCCAGAGGCGAGCACCTGCGGGCGATACGCCACGCCGGTGTGCGGGTGCTCACCCCCAGGGGCGACTTCACCGCCCATCCCCATGCCACCGACGACCCCACCGAGGTCGGGCCGGTGGACCACGTCTTCCTGGGCCTCAAGGCGAACAGCTACGCCTCCGCGGGCCCCATGATCAAGCCGTTGCTGCACGAGACCACGAGCATCATCGCCGCGCAGAACGGCATCCCGTGGTGGTACTTCCACGGGCTCAAGGGCCCCCACGAGGGCTACCGCATCGAGAGCGTCGACCCGGGCGGCGCGGTCACGGCCGCGCTGCCCCTTCACCGTGCCATCGGCTGCGTCGTGTACGCCGCCACCGAGATCGAAGAACCAGGCGTCATCCGTCACCTCGAAGGCACCCGCTTCTCCATCGGCGAGCCGGACGGCAAGATGAGTATGCGGTGCACCGCCTTCAGCGAGGCCGCTGTCGCGGGCGGGCTGAAGTGTCCGGTGGAGCGCGACCTGCGGCGCGACGTCTGGATCAAACTCATGGGAAACATCGCCTTCAACCCGATCAGCGCGCTGGCCAGGGCGACCATGGCCGGCATCTGCCGCCACGACGGCGCCAGGGAGCTGGTCGTGGCCATGATGCGCGAGACCGTCGAGGTGGCCAGGCGGGTCGGCTGCGACCCCGGCATCTCGATCGAGCGCCGCCTGCGGGGCGCCGAGAAGGCGGGCGAGCACAAGACCTCCACGCTCCAGGACCTGGAGAAGGGCAAGCCGCTGGAGCTCGACGTGCTGCTCGCGGCGGTGGTCGAGCTGGCCGACCTGACCGGCGCCGAGGTGCCGACGCTGCGCGCGATCCACGCGGTCAGCGACCTCCTCAACGCGAACCTTGTCCGGGCAGGCTAGACACGAATACCGTAGCCTGTATACAGAATGGAGGGATCATGAGCTATGACCGCCTGACCCATCCACTGGTGCGCGAGAACGGCGTGCTACGCAGAGCGACCTGGGACGAGGCGCTCGAGCGGGCGGCGGAGGGCTTCCGCCGCAATATCGCCAAGAACGGCCCCGACAGCTTCTGCATGCTGGCGTGTGCCCGCTCCACCAATGAGATGAACTACGTCGGACAGAAGTTCACCCGGGTGGTGGTGGGCACCAACAATGTGGACTCCTGCAACCGCACCTGTCACGCGCCGAGCGTGGCCGGATTGTCGGCCGTGTTCGGCAGTGGTGGCGGCACCTCCTCCTACCAGGAGGTGGAGGATACCGATGTGATCGTGATGTGGGGTTCGGCGGCCCGCAACGCCCATCCCATCTTCTTCCAGCACGTGCTGAAGGCCATCCACAACGGCGCCCGGATGTTCGCCGTGGACCCGCGGCGCACCGGCACCGCCCAGTGGGCGCACCTGTGGCTCGGGCTCAACGTGGGCACGGACATCCCGCTCGCCCACGCGGTGGCCAGGGAGATCATCCACGCGGGGCTGCACAACGAGGCCTTCATCGAGCGGGCCACCGTCGGGTTCGAGGAGTTCAAGGAGTCCGTCGAGCCGTGGACGCTGACGGCCGCCGAGCAGGTCACCGGCGTGCCCGCGGACGCCATCCGCGAGCTGGCCCACGCCTACGCCCGCGCCGACCGCGCCCAGCTGTGCTGGACCCTCGGCATCACCGAGCACCACAACGCGACGGACAACGTACGGGCCCTGATCAACCTGGCCCTGCTCACCGGCCACGTCGGCCGCTACGGCTCCGGCCTGTCGCCGCTGCGCGGCCAGAACAACGTGCAGGGCGGCGGCGACATGGGCGCCATCCCCAACCGCCTGCCGGGCTTCCAGGACCTCCTCGACCCCGAGATCAGGACCCGGTTCGAGACCGCCTGGGGCAAGCCGCTCCAGCCCCGCTACGGCTACAACCTCACCGAGATGCTGGAGGCGATGGGCGAAGGCAAGGTGACAACCTGCTACCTCATCGGTGAGAATCCCGTGCAGTCGGAGGCCGACTCGCTGTCCTGCATCAAGCGCCTGTCCATGCTCGATCACCTGGTCGTGCAGGACATCTTCCTCACCAAGACCGCCCAGATGGCCGACGTCGTGCTGCCCGCCAGCGCGGCCTGGTGCGAGGCGGACGGCACGTTCACCAACAGCGAGCGCCGCGTCCAGCGGGTGCGCAAGGCCCTGGAGCCACCGGGCGAGGCACGCGACGACATCTGGATCATGTGCGAGATCGCCCGCCGGCTCGGCCACGACTGGCACTACGACGGCGCCGAGGAGGTCTGGGACGAGCTGCGCGCCCTGTCGCCGCAGCACGCCGGCATGACCTACCAGCGGCTCGCCGACCTGCAGGGCATCCAGTGGCCCTGCCCGTCCGAGGACTCCGTCGAGCCCCCCTACCTGCACCACAGGCTGTGGGAGACCGACCCGGTCAAGAGGGGCACGCCGGCGCCGTTCGCGGTGCTGCGCCACTCGCCGCCGGTGGACCTGCTGGACGAGGAATACCCGCTGCGCCTGACCACCGGGCGGCGGCTCGACTCGTACAACACGGGCGTGCAGTCCTCCGGCTTCGCCTCCCCCCTGCGGCGCGGCGAGACGGTGGAGATGAGCCCCGAGGACGCCGAGCGCCTCGGCCTCGTCGCCGGCGAGGAGGTGCGGATCAGCTCGCGGCGCGGGTCCGTGACCGCGCCCGTGTTCATCGACCCCGCCCTGCGGCCGGGGCTGGTGTTCATGACCTTCCACTTCCCCGACGAGGTGGACACCAACGCCCTGACCATCGAGGCCACCGACCCCATCGCGGGCACGGCCGAGTTCAAGGCGGCAGCCGTACGTGTCGAGAAGCTCGTGAAGGCCGGGTGATCTGATGGATCTGAGGTTCCGCGGCGCTGAGCCGTCCGAGGAAGAGCGCGCGGCCGTCGACGCCCTGCTCGGGCCGCCGGCCACCGCCTGGGAGGGCGGCACCCGCACCGAGACCGACCTGCGGATCGCCGCCCGCTCCGAGTCGCAGCGCGACCTGCTGCTACCCGCGCTGCACGCGGTCAACGACCGGGTGGGCTGGATCAGCGAGGGCGCGCTCGAATACATCTGCCGCCGCCTCACCGTGCCGCCCGCCGAGGCGTACGGCGTGGCCACGTTCTACTCGCTGTTCTCCATGGAGCCGCGGCCCAAGCGCGTGCTGCACGTCTGCACCGACCTGGCCTGCCAGGCCAAGGGCGGCGAGGCCGTACGCAGGCGGGTGGAGGAGGCGCTCGGCCCGCAGGGCACGTCCTGGCACGAGAGCCCGTGCCTGGGCCTGTGCGAGCGGGCCCCCGCCGCGCTCGCCCTGGAGGCGGGCACGCCGCCCACGGCCAGGGTGTACGCCCCGGCCGACGCCGAGACGATCGCCGCCGCCCCCAGCCCCAACGGCCACACCCCCAACCTGGACGTCGCGGGCGACGCGCCGGTCAAGGACGCCGTGCCGCAGGCCGGGAAGGACGGGCTGCTGCTGCTCAGGCGGGTCGGCACGACCGATCCGGGCAGTCTGGACGACTACCGCGCGAACGGCGGCTACACCGCGCTCCGGCGGGCGTTCGAGCTGGGTCCGGCCGGGGTGATCAGGGAGGTGCTGGAGTCCGGGCTGGTCGGCCGGGGCGGCGCCGCCTTCCCGACCGGCCGCAAGTGGGACGCCACCGCGCGCCAGCCCGACCACCCCCACTACCTGGTCTGCAACGCCGACGAGAGCGAGCCGGGCACGTTCAAGGACCGGGTCATCATGGAGGGCGACCCGTACGCGCTGGTGGAGGCGATGACGATCGCCGCCTACGCCACCGGCTGCGCCAAGGGCTACCTCTACATCAGGGGCGAGTACCCCCGCGCCACCGCGCGCCTCCAGCACGCCATCGCGACCGCCCGCTCGCGCGGCCTCCTCGGCGAGAACATCCTCGGCAAGGGTCTCTCGTTCGACATCGAGCTGCGCCGGGGCGCGGGCGCCTACATCTGCGGCGAGGAGACCGCGATCTTCAACTCCATCGAGGGGCAGCGCGGCGAGCCGCGCAGCAAGCCGCCCTTCCCCGTGGAGAAAGGGCTGTTCGGCAAGCCGACCGTGGTCAACAACGTCGAGACGCTGGTCAACGTGCTGCCGATCCTGGAGCGCGGCGCCCAGGCGTACGCGGCGGCAGAGCCCAAGCTCTTCTGCGTCTCGGGCGCGGTCGAGCGGCCCGGCGTGTACGAGCTGACGTTCGGCGCCACCCTGCGCGAGCTGGTGGAGCTGGCCGGCACCACCGGCACGACCAGGGCGGTGCTGCTGGGCGGCGCGGCCGGCGCGTTCGTCACCGACCTCGACATCCCGCTCACCTTCGAGGGCACCAGGAACGCGGGGGCCACCCTCGGCTCCGGCGTGGTGCTCGTCATCGACGACACCGTGGACATGAAACGCCTGCTGCTGCGCATCGCGGAGTTCTTCCGCGACGAGTCCTGCGGGCAGTGCGTGCCCTGCCGGGTGGGTACCGTACGCCAGGAGGAGGCGCTGCACCGGCTCTCGAGCCGGGTCGACCAGGACGATCTCGTGCTGCTGCGCGAGGTCGGGCAGACCATGCGCGACGCCTCCATCTGCGGCCTGGGACAGACCGCCTGGAACGCCGTCGAATCCGCCATCGATCGTCTGGGAGTGTTCAAGTGATTCCGCTGCAGCCGCCCCGGCGGCTCATCGACGTCCAGATCGACGGCGAGGACGTGCGCGTGCCGGAGGGCTCGACGATCCTCGACGCCTGCCAGGCGGCCGGGAAGGACATCCCGACCCTCTGCTACGGCGACACGCTGACCCCGAAGAACGCCTGCCGGGTCTGCGTCGTGGAGGTGGAGGGCGCCAGGACGCTGGCGCCCGCCTGCTCCAGGAAGGCCGAGGCGGGCATGAAGGTCGGCACCGACACCGAGCGGGCCAGGCAGAGCCGCAAGGTGGTGCTGGAGCTGCTCGGCTCCTCCGTCGACATGTCGACCACGCCGCGCGCCGCCGAGTGGGTGGAGGAGTACGGCGCCGACCCGGCCAGGTTCGGCGACGACGCGGCCACGGTGGAGCAGCCCGCCAAGGTCGACAACGACCTCTACGTCCGCGACTACAGCAAGTGCATCCTGTGCTACAAGTGCGTGGACGCCTGCGGCGACCAGTGGCAGAACACCTTCGCCATCGGCGTCGCGGGCCGCGGCTTCGACGCGACGATCTCCACGGAGTTCGACGCCCCGCTCACCGACTCGGCCTGCGTCTACTGCGGCAACTGCGTCGAGGTGTGCCCGACGGGCGCGCTGTCGTTCAAGACCGAGTTCGACATGCGGGCCGAGGGCACCTGGGACGAGTCCCGCCAGACGGAGACCACGACGATCTGCAGCTACTGCGGGGTCGGCTGCAACCTGACCCTGCACGTGCAGGACAACAAGATCGTCAAGGTGACCTCGCCGCACGACAACCCCGTGACGAAGGGCAACCTGTGCGTCAAGGGGCGCTTCGGGTTCGGCTATGTCTAGGGTCGCCGTCAAGAAGCGCATCCTGCGGGTCAAGGACGCGGCCCGCGTCAGCCGGGTCGACTCGCTGGCCGCCGAGGAGCCGCTGGAGATCCGCCTCGACGGCACCCCGCTGACGGTCACCATGCGCACGCCGGGCGACGACTTCGACCTGGCGGCCGGGTTCCTCGTCAGCGAGGGCGCCGTGGGCTCGCCGGACGACATCGCCACGATCCGCTACTGCGCGGGCGCGACGGTGGACGGCGGCAACACCTACAACGTCCTCGACGTACGGCTGGCGCCCGGCGTCGAGGCGCCCGCCCCGCGCAACTTCTACACCACGTCGTCCTGCGGTGTCTGCGGCAAGGCGTCGCTGGAGGCGGTGCGCACCGTGGCTCGCTGGAGCGCCGGCGACGACCCGGTCGAGCTGGCGCAGTCCGTCGTCGTCACCCTCCCGGACCGGCTGCGTGCGGCCCAGCGGGTGTTCGACAGGACCGGGGGCCTGCACGCGGCCGGCC
The DNA here is from genome assembly GCF_006334985.2 of Nonomuraea phyllanthi. GTDB lineage: Bacteria > Actinomycetota > Actinomycetes > Streptosporangiales > Streptosporangiaceae > Nonomuraea > Nonomuraea phyllanthi. Next base: position 230,300 of record NZ_VDLX02000003.1, on the reverse strand, counting down.
TGTTCACGGCCGACGGCGAGCCGCTGTGCGTGCGCGAGGACGTGGGCCGGCACAACGCGGTGGACAAGCTGCTCGGCTGGGCCCTGCGCGAGGGCCGGCTGCCGCTGCGCGGCACCGTCCTGATGGTGTCGGGGCGGGCCTCGTTCGAGCTGGTGCAGAAGGCCGTCATGGGCGGGATCCCGGCGCTCACCGCCGTCTCGGCTCCGTCGTCGCTCGCGGTCGAACTGGCCGCCGAGGAAGGGCTGACGCTCATCGGGTTCCTGCGCGGCACCTCGATGAACGTCTACACGGGCGAGCGGCGGCTGACCTCGCCGGAGCGGCCCTCAGACGTCACCCCGGGCGCCGGCTACGGCTCAGCCGGCGTGCGTTCGACGGGGTGATGATGGGATGCCGCAGGTGACGTGCCCCGTCACCTGCGGCGGGTCGACGATGGCGGCCCACCGGACGGCGCTCCTGGCCCCCAGCCGCCGTCCGGCATCCCCGCTCCCCCCCCTGCTCATGGCCTCCACTCCGCGGAGGCGGGCTCGATCGCCCTTGATGCCGCCGCCTTCCCCCGCTCTGGTCGCTACGCTCCCGCCGCTCCTCCAGGCGTCGGCAGCTCCCCCCTGCTCATGGCCTCCACTCCGCGGAGGCACGCTCGATCGCCCTTGATGCCGCCGCCTTCCCCCGCTCTGGTCGCTACGCTCCCGCCGCTCCTCCAGGCGTCGGCAGCTCTCTCGCTTCGAGGATTTTGACAACCATTTTCATTTTGGCGCATACTGACTCGCATGATGTCAGGATTTTCCCGGTCGTACGCTGTCGGATTGCTGGCCGGAGCCGCCCTTCTCACCACCGCCGCCTGTGGATCCGGCACGTCCGGGGCCACCGCGGCGGACGGCAAGCCCGCGGTGGTCGCCGCGTTCTATCCGCTCCAATGGCTGACCGAGCAGGTGGCGGGATCCGACGCGCACGTGACGGGCCTGACCGCGCCCGGCGTGGAGCCGCACGACCTGGAGCTGGGCATCCAGCAGGTGACCGAGATCAAGGACGCCGCGCTCGCCGTCTACATCAAGGGCGTCCAGCCCGCCGTGGACGACGCGGTGGAGCAGGACAGGAGCTTCGACGCCGCGACGGCCGTCAAGACCATCCCGATGGGCGAGCACGAGGAGGAGGGCGGCGAGGAGGCTCACGAGCACGAGGTCTCCTACGACCCGCACCTCTGGCTCGACCCGTCCCGCCTGGCCACCGTCGCCACCGCGCTGGGCGAGCGGCTGGCCACCGCCGACCCGGCGCACGCGCAGGCGTACAAGGACCGCGCCGCCAAGACGGCGGGCGAGCTCGGCACCCTCGACCAGGAGTTCGCCAAGGGGCTGGGCACGTGCCGCAGCAAGACGCTGGTGACCGGCCACGAGGCGTTCGGCTACCTGGCCGATCGCTACGGGCTCAAGCAGGTGGGCATCACGCTCGACCCGGAGATGGAGCCGTCGCCCGCGCGCATCTCCGAGGTGGCCAAGCTCGCCAAGAGCGAGGGCGTGACCACGATCTTCACCGAGACCCTGGTCAGCCCCAAGGTGGCCGAGGTGCTCGCGAACGAGGTCGGCGCGAAGACGGCCGTGCTCGACCCGCTGGAGAGCAAGCCCTCCGGCGACTACCTGTCGGCCATGCGCGATAACCTCAAAACCCTGCAAACAGCACTGGGGTGTACGACATGAGCGAAACGGCCTTCGCCATGACCGATGGCCGGGTCTCCTTCGATGGCAAGCCCGTCCTTCGGGGCGTCGATCTGACCGTCTGCCCGGGGGAGGTCGTCGCCCTCCTGGGATCCAACGGCTCGGGCAAGTCGACGCTGGTCCGCGCCCTGCTCGGCCTCACGCCGCTGTCCGGCGGTACCACGCTGGTGTACGGCTCGCCGCCGGGCCGGTTCCGCGACTGGTGGCGCATCGGATACGTGCCGCAGCGGCTGTCGGTCGGGGGTGGCGTGCCCGCCACCGTGCGGGAGGTCGTGGCCTCGGGGCGCATCGCCCGGCAGCGCCGGCTGCGCAGGACCAGCCAGGCCGACCGGGCCGCCGTGGCCCGCGCGCTGGAGGCCGTCCGGCTGGCCGACCGCGCGAACGACCCCGTCCAGTCGCTGTCCGGCGGTCAGCAGCAGCGGGTGCTCATCGCGCGGGCGCTGGCCGGCGAGCCGGACACGTACGTGATGGACGAGCCCACGGCCGGCGTGGACGCCGAGACGCAGCAGCTGCTCGCCGACACGCTGTCCGGGCTGGTACTCGACGGGAAGACGGTGGTTCTGGTGGCGCACGAGCTCGGCCCGCTGGAGCCGGTCATCACGCGCGGCGTGGTGATCCGCGAGGGCCGCGTCGCCCACGACGGCCGCCCGCCGCGCCCGGAGGGCGAGTGCGCCCGTCCCGGCCACGAGCACCAGCACCCGCACGCCGACGCCCCGCCCGTGGGCCCGCTGGCCGGCCTCCAGGAGGGATCGCTGTGATCGTGGACCTGCTGCAGGAGCGGCTCTTCCAGCTCGCGCTGATCGCGGCGCTGCTGGTGGGGCTCTGCGCGCCCGCCGTCGGCACGTTCATCGTCCAGCGCAGGCTGGCGCTGCTCGGCGACGGCATCGGCCACGTGGCGCTGACCGGCGTGGCCCTGGGCTTCCTGACGGGCACCGCCCCCGTGCTCACCGCCGTGATCGTCTCGCTCGCCGGGGCGGTCGCCATCGAGCTGGTCAGGGCGCGCGGGCGCACCAGCGGCGACGTGGCGCTGGCCCTGCTGTTCTACGGCGGCATCGCGGGCGGCGTCATGCTCATGGGCGTCGCGCCGGGGGGCAGCAACGCCAAGCTGAACTCGTACCTGTTCGGCGCCATCGCCAGCGTCACCCCCGAGGACATCTGGGTCATCGCCGGGCTCGCCGTCGCCGTGATCGCGGTGGTGCTGATCTTCGGCAGGGAGCTGTTCGTGCTCTGCCAGGACGAGGAGATGGCCAGGGCCAGCGGCCTGCCCGTGCGCTTCCTCAGCCTGCTGATCGCGGTCACGGCCGCGCTGACCGTGGTGATCGCCATGCGCGTCGTCGGCCTGCTGCTGGTCAGCGCGCTGATGGTGATCCCGGTGGCCACCAGCCAGCAGCTCACCCGCGGCTTCCGCACGACGATGGGGCTGGCCATGCTGTTCGGCGTGCTCGCCTCGGTGGGCGGCCTGCTGGCCTCCACCTACTCGCCCAAGGTTCCTCCTGGGGCGGCGATCGTGCTTCTTGCGCTCGCCGGCTTCGTCCTGGCCCTCGGTATCGGTAGATTCGTACGGCGAGGCCGTACCCAGGAGTCGACAGTGAGCGAGCGACCACAGATGCGTGTGGAGGAGGTCGCATGACGACGAGGCGCGATGCCGTGCACGACACCCTCCGCCAGAGCGAGGGCTTCCGCAGCGCGCAGGACGTCTATGCCGAGATGCGCCTGCACGGGGCGAAGATCGGCCTGACCACCGTCTACCGCGCCCTGCAGGCCCTGGCCGACGGCGGCCAGGTCGACGTGCTGCGCACCGACGACGGCGAGTCGGTCTACCGCGCGTGCGCCACCGACACCCACCACCACCACCTGGTCTGCCGCCGCTGCGGCCGCACGGTGGAGGTGGCCGGGCCCGCCGTCGAGCGGTGGGCCGAGGCGGTGGGCAGCGAGCACGGCTTCACCGAGATCACCCACACGGTGGAGGTCTTCGGCACCTGCGCCTCCTGCTCCCCCGCCAGGGTCGGCTGAGCCTCCAGGTTCAGCCGGGAAGCACCTGCTCCGCCTCCTCCTCCCGGGAGGGCCTGCGACGCCCGCCGGGGGACGGTCCGCGGCTGCGGGAGCCGTACAGGACACCGAGGACGATCACCGCGCATCCGGCGAGTTGCAGCGCCGAGGGGCGCTCGCCGAGCGCCACCGCCGACAGCGCCACCGTCGTCATGGGCTGCACCAGCAGCAGCAGCGCCGTGAGCGCCGCGGGCTGGCGCGGCAGCGAGTACGTGATCAGGGACCAGCCCAGCACCTGCGGCCCCAGCGCGAGCACCAGCAGCCACCCGTGCGCCGGCCACTCGGGCACCAGGTCGGCGCCGCCGAAGACGGGGCTGAGCAGCGCGATGGCCACGGTCGCGACCACGGTGGCGTGCGCCAGCGGCCCGGCGCTCCGCCCGGGACCGGCCTTCATCAGCAGCAGGAACGCCGCGTAGGAGACCGACGTGGCGACCCCGGCCAGCACGCCCATCACGGGGTCGCGCCCGTACGCGGCGCTGTCGAACACCCCGGAGATGAGCACCACCCCGGCGAACACCACCGGCGTGGCCACCATCAGCCGCGTGGCCGGCCGCTCCTTGAACACCGCCCACGCCGCGAACGCCACCAGGAACACCTGCAGGTTCCCCAGCACCGTGGCCAGGCCCGCGCCCACGTAGTCGATCGCGTGGTGCCAGAACAGCAGGTCGAACGCGAACACCACGCCCGCCGCCCAGGCCGGCACCAGCGCCCTGAGCGGCATCGGCCCCAGCCTGCGCCGCTCCAGCCAGGCCAGCACGAGCATGGGCGGGACGGCGTACGCACAACGGAACAAGGCGGACGTCGCGGGCGATACCTCCGAGAGCCGGACCAGGGGACCGGACGTGGAAATGATCAGCGCACCGGCGATCGCGATCAGCACGATACGACGATGTGCACTCACGGAAACCCCCGGACGCCCATGCAGGAGATACAGTGCGACAACGCTAGAACCCGGCGCGTACAGGAGTCAACATGCCGTTTGGCCATGACATGGTGCATTCTTTGGCGACCGTTGTCGAGCTGGTCAACACCTCACCGTCCACCGGCGGGGACGAGGGCCTGGCCGGCCTGGCCGAATTGCAGGCGTTCGTGGAGTCCCGCCAGATCAGCGGCGTCACCAAACTGACCGCCCGCGACCTGGGCCAGGTGCGCATCGTGCGCGAGGCGTTCCACCGCGTCTTCACCTCCACCGACCCGGCCGCGGCGGTCCGCACCCTCAACGGCCTGCTGTCGGAGACCCGGATCACGCCCCGCCTGACGGAGCACGACGGCCACCCGCTGCACGTCCACTACTTCGCCGCCGACGCCACCCTGGCGGAGCACGTGGCGGCCGACTGCGGGGTGGCCCTGGCCCATCTGCTGGTGGAGGGCGAGGCCGAACGCCTGCGCACCTGCTCGGCCCCCGACTGCGACCGCGTCTTCGTCGACGAGTCGCGCAACCGGTCCCGGGTGTACTGCGACAGCCGCACATGCGGCAACCGCATGCACGTGGCCGCCTACCGCGCCAGACGCCGCGCCTGAACGTCCGCGGACGACCCGCTTCCGCACGACGGAAGCTCGCGCCCTGCGGCTGTAGGCCCCCGATGGCAGCGGAAGCCGCGCGCTCAGTCCGCCGGTCCCGGGCGCTCCACGCCGAACGGGTTGTCGATGACGTACCGCCAGTACCCGTCCTCGCCGCGGCGGGCCACGTCGGTGGCCGTGCCCTCGATGTGCACCGCACGGCCGTCATGGTCCATCCCGTCGATGTTCCAGTCCACGATCAGCAGGGCGATGTCCCCGGCGGTGTAGACGTGGCGCGGCCGGACCGTGATCGGCGCTCCGAGGCTCATGAACTCTCCGTTGGCGGCCTCGGCCTGGGTGCCGGTCAGCGGCGAACCGGGCTCGGGCACGAAGACGGCCCCGCTCTCGTACACCTCCGCCACGGCCGCCCGGTCGCCGCCGTTGAAGCGGTCGGCGAACACCGCGGGCACGTCCTCGGCACGGTCGGCGAGCTGTCCCATCATCAACGCACATCCCTTCGAAAGGGTAGAAATCAGTCAGACGCGGCAACGGTAGGAGGCGCCTTCGTGACTCACCAAACGGATGGGGACGTGCCGGGGCTGCCCAGCGGTCCCCTCGCGAACGTCGCGGCGCCCGACCCGGACTGCCCGGTCGAGATCGCGCTCGACGCCCTGCGCGGCCGGTGGACGACCCTGGTGGTCCGCGAGCTGCTGCGGGGCGAGCGCACCTTCACCGAGCTCCGCCGGGCGCTGCCCGAGCTGTCGGACAAGGTGCTGGCGGATCGGCTGGCGCACCTCACCCGGGTCGGCGTCCTCGACCGCGACCGGCAGCGCGGCTGGCCGCCCCGCACCCGCTACCGGCTGACCGCGCACGGGCGCCGCCTCGGCCCCGTCCTGCAGGCGCTCTGGGATTGGGGCGCGGAGCTCGACCCCCTCCGCTGACGCCTGAGGGCCGGTTGTCGCGGTGCCGCGGCCCCGGGCCGCCGGTTTGCTCGCCTGAGCGGCGCGCCCCTAGAGTGGGGGCACTCTGATCAGGAGCTCCCCTGAAGTGCGCCGCAGAACGGGAGCCCTGCCTCCCCCGTCGCGGGAGGTCCTGGAGGGGCGGCATCGATTCCGCATGCCCTTCACGGAGGTACGTTCATGAACGTCGGTCTCGGCCTGCCCATCAGCGACCCCGCGGCGCTGCTCGACTGGGCCCGCCGCGCTGATGCCGGCCCCTTCACCACCATCGCTCTCCTCGACCGGCTGGTCTACGACAACCCCGAGCCGCTGGTCGCCCTGGCGGTCCTGGCCGGGGCCACCACGCGCGTACGCGTACAGACGGAGGTGCTGCTCGCGCCGCTCCGCGAGCCCGCCCTGCTGGCCAAGCAGGCCGCGACGCTGGACCGGATGTCCGGCGGCCGGCTGGTGCTGGGGATCGGCGTCGGGGGCCGCGAGGACGACCACGTCGCCGCCGGCACCGACCTCAGGACCCGGGGCCGGCGGCTGGACGGGCAGCTGGCCGTCATGCGGCGGCTGTGGTCCGGCGAGCCGTACGGTGACGGCGCCGGCCCGGTCGGGCCGCTCCCCGCCCGTCCCGGCGGCCCCGAGCTGCTCTTCGGCGGGTTCCAGCCGGCCGCGCTCGCGCGGGTCGCGCGCTGGGGGGACGGGTTCCTCGCCGCCGCCCCGCCGTCCTGGGCGGGCGGCCTCATCGAGACCGTCCACCGGCGCTGGAAGGAGGCGGGACGCTCCGGCTCGCCCCGCATCGTCACCCAGGTCAACGTCGCGCTCGGCCCTGAGGAGGTCGTGTCGGACGCCCGTACGGCCATGGGCGCCTATTACGCGTTCACCGGCCGGGCCGAGCGGATGGTCGAGGGCCTGCTCACCACGCCAGAGGAGATCCGGCGGGCCATCGGCCAGTACGCGGACCTCGGCGCGGACGAGGTGATGCTCTACTGCCACGGCGCCGACCCCGGACAGGTCGACCGCCTCGCCGACGTCGTCTGATCTTCCTGTCATCGCGCCTCTCCGGGAGGGCTGGACGTCCGCCCCTCCCGGTGGGGCACTACAGCAGGGCCAGCATCCGGACCGCCTGCTCGGACCGGACCTCCCCCTTGGTGCGCAGCAGCCAGTACATCGCCATCAGCCGCCGGCACTCCGTCAGCCTGGCGGCCTCCTCGGCGGTCAGTTCCAGCCGTTCCAGTACGGCGGTCATCCCGTGCCGGTCGTTCTCCCAGACGGCGATGTGCTCGCCGATCTCGGCCAGCTCGAACGCGCGGTCGCTGCGCCCGGAGTACTCGAAGTCGACGACCCGGACCCGCGTCCCGTCCCACAGGTAGTTGGCCAGGTTCCCGTCTCCGGTGCCGAACACCGGGGTGCCCGGCCGCGCGAGCACCCGCTCCAGGCCGGGCCGCGCCACCCACGCCGAGGCCGCGCGAAGGGCCTCGGCGATCGTGGGATCCCCGTCGAGGGGCGCGGCGGGCGCGGCCCACCCGCGTACCTGCTCCAGCAGCTCGACCGGGTGCCCGGCCCGTGGCGGGACCTGCTCCAGCGCCCGGCGCGGGATGCCGTGCTGCACGCGGGTGACGGCCTCGGCGAGGGCGTCCACCAGCCTGCCGGCGATCTTCCCGCGCACGGCGTCCCCGCCGAGGCGGGACATCACCACGACGGGCGGGTCGGCCTCCAGATCGGCGCTCACCGGCGCGGGAGCCAGGCCCGGCGCGTACGCGTCGAGCAGCCCCAGGGCCCGCCACTCGCGCCCGGGCTCGTCGTGGCCGGACGACCGGTAGCGCTTGACCACCACGTCGGACCGCACCTCGATGGCATGGCCGCCCATCCGCCCTCCGATCTCGCGGGATGGTCCGCCATCCTAGATCATCCCGTCGGGGCCGGGGCGGTCAGACCGGATTGGGCAGCGCCCCGCCGTACCGCCGGTCGCGCTTGGCGAAGATCTCGCACGCCTCCCACAGGTCCCTGCGGTCGAAGTCGGGCCAGAGCCGGTCGAGGAAGACCATCTCGGCGTAGGCCGACTGCCACAGCAGGAAGTTCGAGAAGCGCTGCTCCCCCGACGAGCGCACGAACAGGTCCACCTCGGGGATCTCCGGCTCGTCGAGGTAGCGGGCGAACATCTTCTCGTTGACCTTCGACGGCTTGACCCGGCCGGCCGCGATGTCCTCGGCCAGCTTGACCGCCGCGTCGACGATCTCGGCCTGCCCGCCGTAGTTGACGCAGAACTGCAACGTCAGCTTCCGGTTGCCGACCGTCATCTCCTCGGCGGTCCGCAGCTCGGAGATGACGCTCTTCCACAGCCGGCCGGGCCTGCCGGCCCACCGGACGCGCACGCCCATGGCGTTGAGCTCGTCGCGCCGCCGCCTGATCACGTCACGGTTGAACCCCATGAGGAAGCGCACCTCGTCGGGCGAGCGCTTCCAGTTCTCCGTGGAGAAGGCGTACGCGCTGAGATAGGGGATGCCCAGCTCGAGCGCTCCCTCGATGACGTCGAACAGCGAGGACTCGCCCGCCTTGTGGCCCTCGGTGCGGGGCAGGCCCCGGGCCTTGGCCCAGCGGCCGTTGCCGTCCATGATGATGGCGACGTGCCGGGGCACCAGATCGCGCGGGATCGGCGGCGGCGTCGCGCCCGACGGATGCGGGGACGGTGGTCGTACGTTCACACGGGCTCCCTTTCGACGTGTCGGAGAGAGCGTATTCCGTGTTCGAGGTGCCACTGCAGATAGGCGGCCACGAGCCCGCTGCACTCGCTGCGATGGCGCGGCTCGGAGGCGTCGGCGGCGGCCCAGTCGCCGCGCAGCAGCGCCGTCATCAGCCCGATCGTCTCTCCCGCCGGCACGGCGGCGCCGGCCGGCCGGCACGCCCCGCACACCACTCCCCCGGACACGATGGCGAACGCCCTGATCGCCGGTGCGCGGCACTTGGCGCACGCGTCGAGCGCGGGGGCGTAGCCGGCCACGGCCAGGGAGCGCAGGAAGTAGGCGTCCAGCACCAGCCTGGCCTCGTGGCCGCGGTCGGCGAGCGTGCGCAGCCCGCCCACCAGCAGCAGGAACTGCCGCAGCGCGGGCTCCTTCTCCCCGTGCGTCAGCCGGTCGGCGGTCTCCAGCATCGCGCTGCCCGCGGTGTAGCGGGGGTAGTCGGCGGCCAGCACCTCGCCGTAGGGCCTGATGGTCTCCGCCTGCGTGACGACGTCGAGCGTGCGCCCGGTGTGCAGCTGCAGGTCGACGTGCGTGAACGGCTCCAGCCTGGCCCCGAAGCGGGACGTCGTGCGGCGCACGCCCTTCGCCACGGCCCGGATCTTGCCGGTGCGCTTGGCCAGGATGGTGACGATGCGGTCGGCCTCACCGAGCTTCTGTGTGCGTAGAACTACGCCTTCGTCACGGTAGAGACTCACTCGGACATCTTACGGCCGGACCGGACCGTTGTTACGGGCATGCTCTGATGACGCGACTTTACGTCACCATCATTAGACTTTGACGTCTGTCCCCGCATTACCCGTTGTACAACCCCCCGACACCGCTGCGAAAGGGAGTCATGACCCGCGTGGTCCTGCTGGGCGCTTCGCCCGGCCCCGACACCTCTCCGACCGGCCTGAGGCTGGCCGCGCTACCTGGCAATCCCACCGTGGCCGAGCGACTGCGCAGCCAGCTCGCGTCCCTGGATCCGCGATTCGCCACGATCGAGTCAGGCGACGTGGCCACCGCGCTGCACGCCCTGGCCGACGTCGCCGAGTCCGCGACGGAGAGCCTGTTCATCATTCCGGAGAACTCCGTCGTCCACGACGAGTTGATCTACCAGATCACCAAGACCAAGCGTGGCGCCCTGGCGCTGGTCGCCAAACGGCCGCGCCCGGAGGTGACGGAGGAGGAACAGCAGCAGGAAGAGGAGGAGGACGACACAGGTCCGGACGAATACGTCCCGATTGACGAGGCCGAGCCCGAGATCGGCCTCGAACGTGTGGAAGGTCTGCCCCTGCGCGCGCGCATCGGCAAGTCGGGGCGCGTGGTGTCCGTCGGCACCGCGCACCACGCCGTGACCAGGCCCAACGCGATCCTCCTCGGCCCGCTGCACGTCAGCGCGCGCAACGCGCCGACGCTGGCCCAGACCTGCCGTGACCTGGCCGCGATGGCCTCGACCTTCGGCGAGGACGACGACCTGGTGCAGCTCATCGTCTTCGGCCTGGTCCGCAACGGCGTGTCGGTCGGCATCAGGGGCCGGCGCGACCTGTTCTACCGCCGGGTGACGACCCAGGAGGAGGTGAACGAGGCCGGCGCCGAGATCATCGGCATCGACGAGGACCGCGCGAGGCTCAACAACGCGGTCAAGGGCGCCGACGGCTTCTTCACCACATTCTTCGTCTCCACATACTCGCGCTTCATCGCCCGCTGGGCGGCGCGGCGCGGCCTCACGCCCAACCAGGTGACGCTGATCTCGATCACGCTGGGCGTGGCCGCGGCCGCCTGCTTCGCCACGGGCGACAGGCCCTGGATGGTGCTGGGCGGCGTGCTGATCTACTTCGCGTTCGTGTTCGACTGCGTGGACGGTCAGGTCGCCCGGTACGCCCGCAAGTTCGGCGTGCTGGGGGCATGGCTGGACGCCACGTTCGACCGGTTCAAGGAGTACGTGGTCTTCGCCGGCCTGGCGGTCGGCTGGGTCGTCTCCGGCAACGGCGACGACATCTGGATCCTCGCCCTCGCCGCGATCGGCCTGCAGACCACCCGCCACCTGCTCGACTTCTCCTTCGGCATCTCCAACCGCCGCAAGCCCCCCTCCCCGCTGCCCACGATCGCCCTCGACGCGCCGGACGACCGTGAGCTGCGCCAGAAGCTCACCCGCCGCAAGGTGGAGCGCAGCCAGGGCCTGCGCGGCGTGCTCAAGATGTGGACCAAGGCCGGCAGGTTCCGGGCCGTCCACTGGGCGCGCAAGATGATCGTGTTCCCCATCGGCGAGCGGTTCGCGGCCATCGCGATCACCGCCGCCCTCTTCGACGCCCGCATCACCTTCATCACGCTGGTGATCTGGGGCTCCGTCGCCGCCGCCTACACCCTCACCGGACGCCTCATGAGGTCCCTCGTATGATCACTCAACCGCAGGCCATGGCCACCCCCACGCCGGACCCCGACGAGGAACGCCGCCGCATCCAGACCGCCCGCCTGCTCGCCTACCGCGACGACGGCCCGCTCACCCACGCGCTGGCGGGCAAGCTCGGCCGGGGCCTTCCGCCCGTGCCGGCCACGCTCGTCGCTCTCCTCGCCGTCGTCGCCTTCGTGGTCACCGGCGCGCTCACCCCCGGCCCCGCCATGCTGCTCCCGGTCGCGACCACGGTGCTGCTCGTGCTGCCGACCGCGCCGCGCGACCACCTGGGCCGTTTCGACTGGCTGACGCCGCCGCTGCTGCGCGCCACCGAACTCCTCGCCATCGTCGCGATCGGCCTCGCGGCCGGGGCGCCCAAGTGGCTGCTGTTCGTGCTGGTCTACGTGGTCGGCTACCACACGTACGACACCGTCTACCGGACGCGGCAGAGCATCTGGCCGCCCGCGTGGGTGTTCCACGCGGGGCTGGGCTGGGAGCTGCGGCTGCTGATCATCGGTGTCGGCGCGGCGCTCGACCGTCTGACGCCCGTGCTGGCGGTGCTGACGGCGTACCTCTTCGTGCTGTTCGCGGTGGAGAGCGTGACCAGCTGGGTGCGCCTCGACAAGGCCTCCGCCCAGGCGAGCGCCGACTCCGAGCAGGACCTGGAGGCGTCCCCGGAGGAGCAGCTCGAACAGGCCACCGGCGAGGCCGACCAGAATTGACGCATTGCGGCGCCGTACTTCCTGTGCGGCGCCGCTCTCTTTTCACCCCCACCCATCTCGTACGGCTGCGCCCCCGGACCGCCACCCCCGCACGGGGCTGAGGGCCCTCCAGGAGACGCTCACTGACCCTTCACCGGCGCGCCGCCGTGACGCCGCACGGTGGGCCGGTTACGGGGTCACGCCGAGCCGCCCGCGTCCGCTTAGAGAGCGCTGTCCCATACCCAAAACGGGCCATTGACAGGCTTTAAGCGCCGTGTTGACATCGTTGTGAGAGCGCTCTCTCACGTCCACGCCTCCTCACCCCCCTGGAGCGACGATGACAACAGCCAACCGGCACCGGCGCCGTCTGGCGGCGGTGGCCGTGGTGCTCGTGGCGCTCAGCGGCCTGCTCGTCAAGGTGGCCGTCAGCGCCTCGGCCTCCGTGCCGCCCACCCCATCGGGCTGGTCGCTGGTCTGGTCGGACGACTTCAACGGCACCGCGAACACGCTTCCCTCATCGACCAACTGGATCATCGACACCGGGCACGCGTACCCGGGCGGCCCCGGCAACTGGGGCACCGGCGAGATCCAGAACTACACCTCCAGCACCTCCAACCTCAGCCTCGACGGCGGCGGCAACCTGCGGATCACGCCGCGCCGCAGCGGGTCCGGCGAGTGGACCTCGGCCCGCATCGAGACCAGGCGGGCCGACTTCAAGCCTGCCGACGGCCGCGTCCTGCGCATCGAGGGCCGGATCCAGATGCCGAACGTGACCGGGAACGCCGCCCTGGGCTACTGGCCGGCGTTCTGGGCGCTCGGCGCCCCGTACCGGGGGAACTACTGGAACTGGCCGGGCATCGGCGAGTTCGACATCATGGAGAACGTCAACGGCATCAACTCCGTCTGGGGCGTCCTCCACTGCGGCGTCAGCCCGGGCGGGCCGTGCCAGGAGACGACCGGCCTCGGCGCCAACCGCGCCTGCCCCGGCTCGACGTGCCAGTCGGCGTTCCACACCTACCGCTTCGAGTGGGACCGCGCCGCGAGCCCCAACCAGCTGCGCTGGTACGTGGACGGCCAGCAGTTCCACAGCGTCAGCCAGGCCCAGCTCGACGCCACCACCTGGAACAACATGACCGGCCACGGCGGCTACTTCCTGCTGCTGAACGTGGCGATGGGCGGCGCGTTCCCGAACGCGCTCGGCGGCCAGACGCCCACGGCGGCGACCGTGCCGGACCGGCCCATGCTGGTCGACTACGTGGCGGTGTGGCAGAGCGGCGGCGGCTCCGACCCGACCGATCCCCCGGACGACCCGACGGATCCTCCGGGTGGCGTGGACGCGCGCTCCACCATCCAGGCGGAGCGGTACCAGGCGCAGTCGGGCACCATCACCGAGACCACCACTGACTCGGGCGGCGGCCAGAACGTCGGCGCGATCGCCAACGGCGACTGGCTGCGCTTCGACGGGGTGGACTTCGGCACGCAGGCCGCCCACCAGTTCAAGGCCAGGGTGGCGTCCGGGGCCGGCGGCGGGGTGAGCGGGCTGGTGCAGGTCCGGCTCGACAGCCGCACGGCCGCGCCCATCGGCGACTTCGCGATCGCCAACACGGGCGGGTGGCAGAGCTGGCGGACCGTCCCGGCCAACATCTCGGCCGTGACCGGGACGCACACGGTCTACCTGACCTTCAGCAGCGGCCAGCCCGCCGACTTCGTCAACGTCAACTGGTTCACCTTCTCGACCAGCTGAAGCCATTGGAAGAGCCCCGTCCGTCCCGGGCGGGGCTCCTTCAGCTAGGTCAAGCGAGGAACGCTGGCTCTTCAGGGCCGGGAGGAATCGCCTACGGTCTGCGCACATGTTCGACGTGCAATAAACTTCACAGCGTGAAATTCGTTGTGCAAGTGAGGCTGTTCCCCACGCCCGCCCAGGAGGCGGCGCTGGCGGACACCCTGCGCCTGTGCAACGCAGCCGCGAACCTGGTCTCTCGTACCGCGTGGGAGACCAAGGTGTTCCGCAACTACGACCTGCGGCTGCACACCTACGGCGAGTTGAAGAGCATGGGCCTGTCTGCCCAGCCCGCCCAGCATGTGATCAAAAAGGTCGCCGACGCCTACACGACCGTGAAAGCTCAAGTGAAGGCCGGGATACGTCAACCACTGGAGAAGCCGATCGGATTCCGCAAGGACGCCGCGCAGCCGTTCGATGACCGGTGTCTGTCCTGGCAGATCCCCGACCGCACCGTCTCCATCTGGACGACCGACGGCCGGGCGAAAGGCGTCCGGTTCGGCTGCTCCGACCCCCAGGCCCGCGCGCTGGCCGCCTACCGCAAAGGCGAGTCCGACCTCGTGCACCGCGATGGCCTGTGGCTGCTGATCGCCACTTGCGACGTGCCCGACACCGACGTCACCGACCCGGACGGCTTCCTCGGCGTGGATCTCGGCATCGCCAACATCGCCACCACCGACGACGGCACCCGCCACGCCGGGAATGCGCTGAACGCGGTCCGGCACCGCAACCGGGAGCTGCGTCGCCGGTTGCAGGCCAAGCGCACCAAGTCCGCCAAGCGACTGCTCAAGCGCCGCCGCCGCGCGGAGGCCCGGTATGCCCGGGACGTCAACCATGTGATCTCGAAAAGCATCGTGACCGAGGCTGCACGCACCTCGCGCGGCATCGCCCTGGAAGACCTGGGCGGCATCCGCGAGAGGGTACGGCTCCGCAAGCCCCAGCGGGTCACGCTGCACTCGTGGGCGTTCGCCCAGCTTGGCCAGTTCATCGCCTACAAGGCCGCCCGCGCCGGGGTCGCGGTGGTTTACATTGACCCTCGTTACACCTCGCAGGGGTGCAGCACGTGCGGCCACATCGACAAGAAGAACCGGCCGGACCAGGAAACGTTCTGCTGTACGTCGTGCGGCTTCGCTGAGCACGCCGATGTCAACGCAGCCCGCAACATCGCCTCGCGCGGTGCTGTGGGCTGGGCAGTGAGTCACGCTGCCGACGACGCGGCCTGAACCGTGCACGCCACGTGCGGTGAGGAGCTGCAAGCTCGGTCCCTTCAGGGCCGAGAAGCTGACGTGGAGTCCCTGACCACCAGGCGGGTCGGGAGCACGACGGAGGTGGTGTGGCGGCCCTCCAGGCGGGACAGCAGCAACCGGGCCAGCGCCAGCGCCTGGTCCGCCACCGGGACCCGCACCGTCGTGAGCCCCGGCGTGGTGGCCGAGGCGGCGTCGATGTCGTCGAAGCCCGCGACCGCCACGTCCTCGGGCACCCGCCGCCCCGCCTCGCGCAGCGCGTGCAGCGCCCCGATGGCGAGCTGGTCGCCGGCGGCGAAGACGGCGTCCAGCGACGGGTCGTCGGCGAGGAGCTGCCGGGCCGCCGCGGCGCCGGAGGCGCGGGTGACGTCGGCCAGGGCCAGGAGCGGTCGCAGGCCGGCGCGGTGCAGCGCCGCCCGGTGCCCGGCCAGGCGGTCCTGGACGGCGACCAGGTCCATGGGGCCGCAGATCATGCCGATGCGGCGGCGCCCGCGCGCCAGTAAGTGCTCGGTGGCGGCCGCGGCGCCGCCCGCGTTGTCCACGTCCACGTACGGCACCATCGAGGCGACGGCGGGCTTGCCCAGCAGCACGAGCGGCACGCCGGTGCGGGAGAGCCGCTCGGCGAGCGTGTCGGCCCGGTCGGGCGGCAGCAGCACGACCCCGTCCGCCAGCCGGGCCTCCGCGTGCTGGACGATGCGCCGGTGGCTCTCGGCGGTGTCGGCGAGCATGAGGGTGATCTGCTTGCCGGCGCCTTCGAGCATGCTGGTGACGTACTGCACGACGGCGGCGGTCAGCGCGTCGCCCTGCCGGGGGACGGACAGGACCAGGGCGATGGTGTCGGTGCGCCGCGTGACCAGGCTGCGGGCGGCGGCGTTGGGCACGTACCCGAGCTCCTTGACGGCCCGCAGCACGGACGTGCGGACGTCCGCGCTCACCGACGCTTCGCCGTTGACGACGCGCGAGACCGTGGCGCGGGAGACCCCGGCGCGGGCGGCGACGGTTTCGAGGGTGGGCCGCCTGGGCGGGGTCTCGGTGAGGCCGTTGCGGCGGATGACGTCGCGGTACCACAGCGCGCTGTCCTTCGGCCGCCGCCGCTGTGTGGCGAAGTCGACGTGGACGAGGCCGAACTTGCGCTGGTAGCCGTCGGACCATTCGAGATTGTCGAGCAGGGTCCAGACGAGATATCCGCGCACGCGGGCGCCCTCGCGGACGGCCGAGAGCAGGGCGCGCAGATGGTCCTCGATGAAACTGATGCGCTCCACGTCGTGAATGCCGTCGCCGGTCACCACGTCCACGAAGTCGGCGCCGTTCTCGGTGACCATCAGATCGAGGTCCGGATATTCCTCGGAGAGGCGCCGCAGCACCAGCGTGAGGCCGCCCGGCACGATGGGCCAGCCCATCGCCGTGACCGCCGTCGGAATCGTGCAGAACAGCACGCCGTCGCTGCCGGGAAAGGCCGGGTCGGCGGCCTCGCTGGGCTGGGCCTGCACCACCAGCGGCGTGTAGTAGTTGACGCCGAGCAGGTCCAGGGGCTGGGCGATGGTGTCGAGGTCGCCGTCGCGGACGTGGCCGAGCCCGCCGTGGCGCTCGATGACGGGCAGCAGCTCGGCGGGGTAGGCGCCGCGCAGCATCGGCTCCAGGAACTGCCGGTTGGCCAGCGCGTCGATCCTGCCCACGGCCTCGGCGTCCTCCTCCGACAGCTCCCTGCCGAAGTCGCCGACCTGGGCGGGCGTCATGACCGGCGACAGGTTGAGCACCGCCCCGACCTTCGCGGCCCCCGCCGCGCGCAGCGCCTGGGTGGCCAGCCCGTGCGCGAGCAGCATGTGGTGCGCGCTCCTGAACGCCTCGGCGGCCGACTTGCGGCCCGGCGCGTGGACGCCGGAGCCGTAGCCCAGGAAGGCCGCCACCCACGGCTCGTTGACCGTGAACCACGTGCCGACCCGGTCCCCCAGCCGGTCGTGGACGGCGGCGGCGTAGTCGGCGAAGCGGCGGGCGGTGTCGCGGGACGGCCAGCCGCCGCGCTCCTCCAGCGCCTGCGGCAGGTCCCAGTGGTAGAGGGTCGCGTAAGGCGCGATGCCGGCGGCCAGCAGTTCGTCGACCAGCCGCTCGTAGAAGTCGAGCCCCGCGGGGTTCGGCTTTCCCGAGCCGTCCGGGAAGACGCGCGGCCAGCTCACCGAGAACCGGTAGGCGGCCATTCCGAGCTCCCGCATCAGCCGCACGTCCTCGGAACGGCGGTGGTAATGGTCGCAGGCCTCCGCGCGGTCGGCGGAGAAGACGTCCCAGATGGACGGCCCGCGACCGTCGGCGGACGTGGCCCCCTCGATCTGGAAGGCGGACGTCGACACTCCCCACACGAAACCGTCGGGGAACCTCGGGACCTTCATCTCCGCGCTCATTCCTTGCCCATTCCTGCGAATACCTTGCGATGGCTGCCGGCACGCACAGTCTCCCGCGAGCCGCTCGTCGCGCGCCAGCCTGGCCAGGCGGTATACAGGGCGCGTGGAACTGGACCGGCTCGATCGTGACATCATCGCGGCGCTCGTCGAGGACGCCCGCGCCACCTACGCGGACATCGGCCACCTCGTGGGGCTGAGCGCGTCGGCGGTCAAGCGGCGGGTCGACCGGCTGCGCGACACCGGCGCGATCACCGGGTTCAGCGCGCGGGTGGCGCCGCAGGCGCTCGGCTGGACGACCGAGGCGTACGTCGAGCTGTTCTGCCAGGGCAAGACCAAGCCGTCGGACATCGCGATCGCCGTGGCGAAGTACCCCGAGGTGGTGGGGGCGGCCACGATCACCGGTGAGGCGGACGCACTGCTGCACATCAGGGCCACGGACGTGCGCCACGTGGAGCGGGTGATCGAGCGCATCGCGGCCGAGCCGTTCGTCGTGCGGACCAAGAGCTGCATCGTGCTGTCGCGGCTGGTGGACGCCCCTCCGGGGACCACGGTTCCGCAGCCGCGCAACGAATCGCCTCTCACCGCCTGAGACACGCAACAGACCCGCGCGGACACGCAATGCCGGACGCTTGGCCTGCGTGAACGCGCCTTCTTAGCATGTGTCCGTCCCCATCAATCGGGACATCCACCCATAAACCTCGGCGGAGAACTGCATGCCCAAACACTTCCTCATGTGCCGTCCCGACTACTTCACGGTCGAGTACGCCATCAATCCGTGGATGCACCCCGAGGCCGGCGCCGACCGCGACGTGGCGGTCCGGCAGTGGGAGGGACTGAAGGCGGCGTACGAGGAGCTCGGGCACGAGGTC
The DNA here is from genome assembly GCF_006334985.2 of Nonomuraea phyllanthi. Classification (GTDB taxonomy): domain Bacteria; phylum Actinomycetota; class Actinomycetes; order Streptosporangiales; family Streptosporangiaceae; genus Nonomuraea; species Nonomuraea phyllanthi. Next base: position 211,993 of record NZ_VDLX02000003.1, on the reverse strand, counting down.
AGCCTGATCGACCCGATCGAGGGGCTGCCCGACATGGTGTTCGCCGCCAACGGAGCGCTCGTCGTGGGCGGCAGCGTCTACGGTGCCAGGTTCGCCTACCCGCAGCGCGGCCCCGAGGGCCCCGCCTACCTGCGGTGGTTCGCCGAGCGCGGCTACCCGGTCCACGGGCCGCTGCACGTCAACGAGGGCGAGGGTGACTTCCTCACGCTCGACGAGGTCATCCTCGCCGGCACCGGCTTCCGTACCGACCTGACCGCGCACCAGGAGGCGCAGGAGTGGCTGGGCCGCCCGGTGGTCTCCCTGACCCTGGTCGACCCGCGCTTCTACCACCTGGACACGGCGCTGTTCCCGCTCGACGGCCGCAACGTCGCGTACTACCCGGAGGCCTTCTCCGAGGGCAGCAGGAAGGTGCTGCGCGCGATGTTCCCCGACGCGGTGCTCGCGAGCGCCGAGGACGCGGAGGTGCTCGGGCTGAACGCGGTCAGCGACGGCCGGAACGTCATCATCAACGCCGAGGCGTCGAACCTCCAGTTGGAGCTCAAGCGGCGAGGGTACGAGGTCATCCCGGTCGAGTTGTCGGAACTGCGCAAAGCGGGCGGGGGTCCCAAGTGCTGCACACTGGAGATCAGGGGGGAGAACTGACCATGACCACCAGCGCAGAGCTCATCGAGATGAGCGAGCGCCGCAGCGCTCACAACTATCATCCGCTGCCCGTCGTGATCCACGAGGCGCACGGCGCCTGGGTCACCGACGTCGACGGTAAACGTTATCTGGACTGCCTGTCCGGCTACTCCTCGCTCAACTTCGGCCACGGCCACCCGAAGATCATCGAGGCCGCCCGCACCCAGCTGGAGCGCCTGACGCTGACCAGCCGCGCCTTCTACCACGACCAGTTCGCGCAGTTCTGCGCCGGGCTCGGCGACCTCACGGGCAAGGACATGATCCTGCCCATGAACACCGGCGCCGAGGCCGTCGAGACCGCCATCAAGGTGGCCCGCAAGTGGGGCTACGAGGTCAAGGGCGTCGAGCCCGACCAGGCCAACATCATCGTCATGGAGGGCAACTTCCACGGCCGCACCACCACGATCGTGAGCTTCTCCACGGACCCGGAGGCGCACGACAACTACGGCCCGTACACGCCGGGCTTCCGGCTCGTGCCGTACGGGTCCGCCGAGGCGATCAGGCGGGCCGTCGACGCCAACACGGTCGCGGTGCTGGTCGAGCCGATCCAGGGCGAGGCCGGGGTGCTGGTCCCGCCGGACGGGTACCTGAGCGAGATCCGCGAGCTCTGCACCGCCCAGGGCATCCTCATGGTCGCCGACGAGGTGCAGTCGGGGCTGGGGCGCACCGGGCAGACGTTCGCGTGCGACTTCGAGGGCGTCGTGCCCGACATCTACATCCTGGGCAAGGCGCTCGGCGGCGGCGTCGTCCCCGTCTCGGCCATCGCCGCCGACCGCGAGATCCTCGGGGTCGTCCAGCCCGGCCAGCACGGCTCCACGTTCGGCGGCAACCCGCTGGCGTGCGCGGTCGGCATCGCGGTCATCGAGCTGCTCAACACCGGCGAGTTCCAGGCCAGGGCCGCCAAGCTGGGCGAGGTGCTGCACGCCCGGCTGCGCGAGCTGGTCGGCAAGGGAGTGGTCGAGGTGCGCGGGCGCGGCCTGTGGGCGGGCATCGACGTCGACCCGAACCTCGCCACGGGGCGCGAGGTGTCGAAGGCGCTGCTGGCGCGCAGCGTGCTCGCCAAGGACACCCACGGCTCGACGATCCGCCTCGCCCCGCCGATCGTCGTCTCCGAGGAGGACCTCATCTGGGCGGTGTCTCAGCTCGCCGACGCCCTTTACGCCCTTTCCTAGTTTTACGGGGCCGTTTTGCGGCGGTGCCAGGCGCTGTTTACGGCGCTGTCTTTACGGCGCTGTCTTTACGGCGCTGTCTTTACGGCGCTGTCTTTACGGCGCTGTCTTTACGGCGCTGTCTTTACGGCGCTGTCTTTACGGCACTGTCTTTACGGCACTGTCTTTACGGCTCCGCACGGAACGCCCAGCCACCGTACGTGGCTGGGCTCCGTCCAGGGGGACGGTTCTCCAGTTCACCGGCCGGCCGCCGTCACGGCGCCTTCCTGGCCGACTGCATGGTCACTTCCCGGCCGGGGGCGCCTTCGCGGTCGACGGCACCGGTGACGGTCCGTCTCCGGTCGGCGTCGGCATCGGTACCGCCGTGGCCGACCTCCTCGGAGGTGCGGTCGACGGCATCGGTGTCTTCGAGCGCGGTGATGGGACGGGGCTGGCCGAGACCGGAGATGGGCAGGCGGAGGCGGCCTTTCGGGATGCCGGGGCGGCCTTCGGGAGTTCGTCCACCACCGAGGCCTTCAGCTGGGCGGTCAGGGCGAGCACGCTGCCCTTGGGGGCCTTGGCGAGTTTCTCGTCCACGACCGTTTCCCGCTCGCCCAGCAGCAGGTGTGTCGCCGGGTCGAAGACGGCCTGGGCGAGTGTGCCCCGGGGGTCCAGGCGTCCCAGTGCCACGCCCTTGCGGCCCGCCGAGTCCGCCACGCCCTCGGCCACCTGGACGCCGGGGATCGTGCTCGCCGCCTCGAAGAGCGCGTCGCGCTGGGCCTTCGGCAGGTAGGTCTCCCTGACCAGGTCCCTCATGTGGTCGAAGGCGGCCCGGTCGCGGTCGGAGCCCTTGCCGGCGGTCTCGTACAGGCGCGCCCGCATCCCGGCCGCATCCGCCGGCAGCTTGCTCAGGAAGGCGTAGTCCAGGCGGTGCCGGCCGGGGCAGGAGGGCAGGACGTGCCAGTCGGAGCCCGCCCAGTCCTTCGCCGCCTCCGGCAGCGGGCGGCCCGGCCACGGGCTGGGCTCGCGGCCCTCGACGAGCAGCAGCCCGTCGGCGCTGCCGTCCACCGACCGCCAGAGCTTCCTGTGCGTGCGGTAGAGGTGGCGCGACTCCCCCTCGGTCCCTACCGTGAGCGAGCCGTACATCGTGTCCGACTCGATGACGATGAACTGGCCGGGCCGGGGGTCCAGCTCGCCGGTCGAGAGCTCGGCCGACTGGGTCACCGCGGTGGCCGGGCCCGTGGCGCCCTGTCCCTGGTGCGACAGGGCCACGGCCACGCCGCCGACCAGGACGACCGTGGCCCCGAACGCGGCCGCCGCCTGCCAGCCCAGCCGGGGCAGGCGAAAGCTCCGCCCGCCGGCCGCCTCCGCCAGCAGCCGCTCCCGCGCCCTGGCCCGGGCCTGCGCCCCGTAGGGGGGCACGGCGGGCTTGCCGGCGGCGAACACGCGGATCTCGTCGTCCATGCCGGGGTCGTTCGTCTCGGGCATCTCAGCGCTCCTCTGCTGCGAAGGGGTCGGTGCCGCCGAGCGCTCTGCGCATCTTCACGCGCAGCCGGTGGAGCCGGGACCTGACGGTGCCGACGGGCACGCCGAGCGCCAGCGCCGCGTCCTCGTACGTCAGGTCCGCCCAGGCCACGAGCAGCAGCAGGTCGCGCTCGCCCGCGTTGAGCCGGGTCAGCGCCCTGGCCAGCCGGGGCTGGAGCTGCTCGGCGGTGACCCGCTCGGCGCTGCGCTCGTCGAACCCGCCCGGCCGCTCCACGCCCACCCTGGCCATGGCCGCGGTGCGCCGCCGCTCGGCCCTGCGGTGCTGGGCGACGATCCTGGTGGCGATGCCGTATAACCAGGGCCGGGCGTCCGGCCAGGAACGGTCGTAACGCGCCCGCCCCCGGAACGCGACGAGGAACACCTCCCCCGTCACGTCGTCGGCCATCTCCGGCCCGAGGCGCCGGGCCGCGTACCGGTGGATCTCGTCGGCATGCCGGTCGAACAGCGCCGCGAAGCTCTCGGGAGAGCCGAGCGACTGCCCGATCAGGGTCGAGTCATCCAGCGTCTCAGGCGCATCCTGAACACCCACCACTCTTCCGGTCCTCTCTCATGCGGTCACCCTGTTCTTGGCCGCACTCAGGAGCCCGGTTCCCACTGTTTCGCCGTTACGGGAGCCGCCACATCTCCATGCCCTCCGGTGCCGCGTCGCGGTCGAACCCGGCCGCCCGCAGCTCCGCGGCCAGCCGCTCCCCGGCGGGCCAGTGGTTCGTGACGACGACCTCGTCCTCGCTGATCGCCACGCCGCGCTGCCTGATCCGGTAGACGAAGCGGGAGGTGACGCTCTCGCCCGCGGCCTCCAGCACCTGCCCCGCGACCTCGTACGCGTGCCTGCCGACCGCGTACGAGCCCATGACCTCGAGGTCGCCCGGCACGGGCAGGGCCCGCTCGCGCCAGTTGAACACCAGCCGCCCGCCCGGCTGCAGCTGCCTGGCCAGCACCCGCCACAGCTCGGCCCGCTGCTCCGCCGGGAAGCTCTGCAGCACCGAGATCATCACGATCGCCTCGACCGGCTCGTCCACCTCCACGTCCAGCGCCCCGCACGGCAGCACCGTCACGCGGCCGAGCAGCCGTGGATCCTCCGCCAGCCGGTTGACCAGGACGGAGCGCATGCCGAGCGACGGCTCGACGGCGTAGATCCGCGCCGGCGTCTCCTGGGCGATCACCCGCGTGATCAGGCCGGTGCCCGCGCCGATCTCGATGACGCTCCGCTCCACGCCCTTCAGCAGCGGGGGCAGCAGCTCGCGGACCAGCGGCACGTGCCCGTCCTCGTGCCACAGGTCGTAGAAGGGCACGGCGACGGCGTAGTCATCCTTGATGTGGTCATCCTTGACGTGGTCATGCTCAATCACGCGCATCAGCGTAGGCGGGCTGAGTCGATCGGGCGCACGCCGTCGCCGTCGGACTCGTACCAGGTGACCTCGTCGGGGAGGGTCAGCGTGGCCACCGCGTTCTGGAACCACGGCCCCCGGGTGACCCGCCACCTGAACGGCGGCCGCGGGATGCCCGCCAGCCGGGCCAGCAGCCCGCCCACCAGCGTGGCGACGCGGAACTGGGTGAACACGTTGGCCCAGCGCAGCAGGCGGCTGAGCGGGTTGCGGATCGGCGAGCAGACGATCTGGAAGACCGGTCCGGTGCGGGCTCTGGCCAGGTAGGAGAAGTGCACGTCGCCCGAGAGGATCAGCACCGGCTTGCCGAGCCTCATCAGCAGCCCGGCCAGGTCGTCGAACGAGCGCCGGAACGCCGCCCAGTGCTCCAGGTCGATGGCCTGCCTGAGCTTCTCCGACCACCGCCGCGCGAGCCCGCCCCAGCGGCCGTCGCACAGGGCCTCGTTCCAGTTCTGGACGGCGTGCACGCCCTCGGGGAGCAGGAACGGGATCGACGAGCCGATGACCAGCCGCTCGGCCGGGGCGGCGACCTGCTCCTCCAGCCAGGCCCACTCCTCCGCGTCGAGCATGCGGCGGTCGCCCGGGGTGAGCTGCCTGGCGCACCGGGTGTCGACCATGATCAGGCGGGTCGATCCGAGGTCGCGGGCGTAGCTCCAGCGGTTGCTGCTCGGCTCGGCGTCCGCCTTCTCGGCGAACGCGTCGAGCGCCGCGCCCCCGTCGCCGCCCTCCATCAGCTCGCGCAGCAGCGGGTCCTCCGCGCGCTCGGCCGGCGAGAGGTTGCCGAGGTGCTGGTAGACCCAGTACGACCCGAGCCCCGCCACCACCCTGCGCTGCCACCAGGGCGTCGCGGCCATCTGCTCGCGCCAGGGCTGCGAGGTGTTCCAGTCGTCGCGCACGTCGTGGTCGTCGAAGATCATCGCGGTCGGCACGGTGGACAGCAGCCACCGGATCTTCGGGTCGGTCCACGCCTGGCGGTAGAGCTCGGCGTACTCCTCGTAGTCGGCGATCTCCTTCTGCGGCTCCGTGCTCCTGCGGGATCTGATGAACTCCAGCATCTCGGGCGCGGGGTTGTCGGCGTAGACCTGGTCGCCGATGAGCAGCAGCAGGTCGGGCCACTCGGCGTCCTCGGCCGCCCCGAGGTGGTCGCCGTACGAGCGCAGCACGTCGGCGCCGTGGGTGAGCACGTGCGCCGCGTCGTGCGGCACGTTGGCGCGGCAGGAGCCGAAGGCCAGCCTGCGCGCCCCGGCGGCGGGCAGCAGCCGGATCCGGCTCGGCGGGCGACCCGCCAGGGGCCATACCTGCTCCTCGTCGAGGCGGACGGAGTAGGAACCGATATCCTGTGAGAGCTCAACGAGATCCACGATCGCGTAGTGGTGACCGTGCACGGTGAACGTAGGCGACCGGTAAGACCTGCCGTCCGCCTCGACGGTGACCGTGCAGGGCTCGCCGGTCTCCACCCAGATCGAGGCGCTGACGGAGTCGACGTACCGCAGCATCGGCCCCATCACGAGTGCGGGCATCTCACTCCCCGAGATTTTCATGATTCGGCACGTTCTCGTGACTCAACCCTGCCAGAGTGGCACGGTCCACGGCACGTCGATCTACGGCCTGGATTTCACCAACCAACTAGGCAAGGTCAAACACCCCCACCTAGGATGATCGTGATGAGAACGCCCATAACGGGAAGGCAATGGCGCTTTCCCTGCAAACTAGGGCGTAGGTAACAGGAGGACTCGCTTCCATGAGCATCATGGTGCCGTCAAAGACGCCGGCGCTGATCACCCCGGGCCGCCGGGCTCTCGACTCCGCTCTCCACCAGCTGGCCCGCGCCGTCCAGCAGCTCGGGCTCGACGACGAGACCCACACGATGCTGGCCACGCCCCGCCGCTCCATGGCCGTCGCGGTCCCGGTGCGGCGCGAGGACGGCCGCGTCCAGGTGGTCCAGGGGTTCCGCGTCCAGCACAACGTCTCCCGCGGCCCCGCCAAGGGCGGGCTCCGCTACCATCCCGGCACCGACCTGAACGAGGTCACCGCCCTCGCGATGGGGATGACGTGGAAGTGCGCGCTGGCCGGCATCCCGTACGGCGGCGCCATGGGCGGCGTGGCCGTGGACCCGGCCGGGCTGACCGGCCGCGAGCTGGAGCGGCTGACCCGCCGCTACGCCGGGGAGATCCTGCCGCTGGCGGGGCCGGAGAAGGAGGTCCCGGTGCCCGACGCCGGGACGGACGAGCGGACCATGTCCTGGATCCGCGACGCCTACCACCTCGACGGCCCCGACATGGGCCGCCTGAACCGGGACCACCGCGACTCCGGCTACTGGTCGCGGGGCGAGAGCGTCATGACGCTCGACGACGCGACCGCCCGGGGCGCGCGGATCGCCGCGCTGTCGGCGCTGGGCGGCTCGCCCAGGGGCCTGACCGTGGCCGTCCAGGGCTTCGGCAAGGTGGGCGCGTGGGTCGCGCACTACCTCGCGGAGGCGGGCGCCGAGGTGGTGGCCGTCTCCGACACCTCGGGCGCCGTGCACGCGCCCGGCGGCCTCGACGTGGCCGCCCTGCGCGCCTGGAAGGCCGAGGCCGGGAGCGTGTCCGGCTGTCCCGGCGCGACGGCGCTGGGCCGCGACGCCCTCCTGGAGCTGGACGTGGACATCCTCGTCCTGGCCGCGCTCGAAGGCGCGATCACCGAGGCCGACGCGCCCCGGGTGCGCGCCCGCCTGATCGTGGAGGCCGCCAACGGCCCGACGACGCCGGAGGCCGACGAGATCCTCGCCGCGAACGGCGCCACGGTCGTGCCCGACATCCTGGCCGGCGCGGGCGGGGTGATCGTGTCGCACCTGGAGTGGGTGCGCGACGCCCAGTCCGGCTCGTGGAGCGGCGCGGAGTTCGACGCCCGGCTCCACGACCGCATGCACGAGGCGTACGTCGAGGTGCGCTCGCTCGCCACCGCCCAGGGCCTCACCCTGCGCGAGGCCGCCCACGCCGTCGCCGTCGGCCGCGTCGCCTCCGAGCACTGACCCGCGCACCCGCCGTCCCGTCCCCCGGTGCGGGGACGGGACGGGCTAGCGCGCCTCGTAGAGGCGGTAGGTGGCCAGGATGTTGAGCCGGTGCATGTCCCGGCAGAGCGCCAGCATGCCCTGCCGGGCCAGGTCCTGCGGCACCGCGTAACCGGCCATGGCCGCCTCCAGGCGCGGGTCCAGGGCCTCGGCCCACGGGTCGGTGCAGGCCGCGAACGTCTCCTCCAGGGAGCGCCCGGCCTCGACGCAGCCCAGCACCTCCTCGTGCAGCCGCTCCAGGTAGCCGATGAGCGCGGCCAGCGCCGCGGGCCCGTCGCCCATCGGGCCGTGGCCGGGGACGATCGTCTCCAGCTCCGGCAGCGCCTCGCGCATCCTGCGCAGCGACCTGATGTAGGGCTCGGGCCCGCCCTGGAGCAGCATGTGGGACGTGCCCGCGTGGCACAGGAAGTTGCCGGTCCAGGCGGTGCGGGTGCCGGGGACGTACACCACCGTGTCGCCGGGGCCGTTGCCGGGCCCGAAGTGGTGCAGCTGGACCACGCGGCCGCCGAGGTCGATCTCGGCGTACGAGTCGAACACGAGGTCCGGCAGGCGCCATGTGGTGACCGCGTCGAGCAGGGCGCCGTCGCCGTACATGTTTCCCGTTCTGGTCTGCTTCTCGTAAGCCAGGTCGGTCATGTTGTCCCGGTTCGCCCGCGACGAGACCACGACCACCTCGCGGGGGAACGCGGCGTTCCCGAAGGTGTGGTCGCCGTGGTAGGTCGTGTTGACCAGGTAGCGGAGGGGCCGGTCGGTGAGCTCGGCGGCGAGCGCCTGGATCTTCTCCGAGACCGAGGGCGTTATCCCGGCGTCGATCACCAGCGCCGCGTCGCTCCCGGCCACCACCCCGTTGTTGTCCTTCGGCGGGAGGGTGGCCATCAGCGCGTGGACGCCCTCGGCGAACGTGTGGGGCGCCAGCTCCAGGCCGACCGGCGACAGGTTGGGGCCACCGTAACCGTCGGGGCGCTCGGCGATCTCCCGGTCGGGAATCCGTGATGTGAACATTCCCGCTCCCTTCTCTCTCCTCTAAACTAATCGAACGAGCGATTATTTTTCAAGGTGATTGGATGTCCCCGTGAGCAACGTGACCAGCCGCCGCAGGCCGGGCCGCCCTTCCAAGGCCGAGGCCGGCGACACCAAGGCCGCACTCCTGGACGCCGCGCTGCGCCTGTTCGCGCAGAAGGGGTACGCCGGCACCTCGATCAGGGCCATCGCCAGGGAGGTGGGGCTGAGCGAGAGCGTCCTCTACGCCCACTTCGCCGGCAAGCAGGCGATCTACGACGCCGCCATGGCCCTGGCCGGCCCCCAGGCCGCCGGGGTGGCCATCGAGCACGCCCCGGAGGACCCGGCGGCGTTCGTCGAGTCGTTCGCCGCCCAGGTGCTGGCCGCCTGGGACACCCCGCAGTCCCGGCAGGTCATGAGCCTGGTCTCGCGCGACGGCCTGATCCACGACGACGTGCTGAACGCGGGCATCGAGGACGCGCTGGAGCGCCTGGCGGAGGTGTTCGGGAGGTGGCTGTCGGAGGGGCGGATCCGTACGGACCTGGGCGGTCCCGGCGAGCTCGCCTACGCGCTCCTGGCGCCGATCGCGCACGCCCGCATGCTGTGGCTGCACGGCACCGCCACGGAGGAGCAGCGCCGGCGCGCCCGCGACCGCATCGAGGCGCACGCCGCCCTGTTCGCCAGGGCACTCACCCCCTGACGGATGGCGCTCATCTCCCTCGTCACTGCGCTCATCCCCATCGTCACTGTCAGACGCGCAGCTCGGCGCCGTCCAGGGCCGCCGCCAGGCCCTCCAGGTCGCGCATGAGCTGCTCCGTGCGCTCGCGCCCGAACGCCACCGCGATCAGCCCGTGGTGCTCGGCGACCGCCCCGTCCACCCGGTCGAGCAGCTCGGCCCCCCGGTCGGAGACGAACACCGCCACCCGGCGCCGGTCGCCCTTCGACGGTCCGCGGTAGACCAGCGCGCGGTCGATGAGCCGGTCGACCGCCTTGGTCAGCGTCGGGTGCGGCATCAGCACCGCCTCGGCCAGCTCGCCCATCGAGTCGCCCCGCCCGTCGGCCAGCGCCCGCAGGATGCGCCACTGCTCCACCGTGACGTCCTCCCCGGCCAGCACCGCGGCCAGCGCCCTGTTGGCGCTGCGCTCGGCGCGGCTGAGGAGGTAGGCGAGTGAGGACCCGAGCCCAGAGGTCGTCATCGAGATCGATCCTTTCGTCGGGGAGCTAGAAGGGAGGATACTCGTCGGCGTGGCGGCGACCGTGGATCCGCTGGAAGCGCGGCTCATACCGTCGGAGTCGACCAGGATCGGACTGGTCGTGCCCGTGTCGGGGGTGCTCGGCCTGATGGGCCCGTGCGCGATCAACTGCGCCGTGCTGGCCGCCGACGAGCTCAACGCGCGGGCCGGCGTGCTGGGCCGGCCGGTGGAGCTGGTCCTGGTGGACGGCGGCCGGCCGGCGCGCCGGGTGGCGGCCGAGGTGGCCGAGCTGGTCGGATCGGGCACGGTGCAGGCCGTCGCGGGCTCCCACGCCAGCGACGTGCGGGTGGAGATCGTGTCGGCGATCGCGGGGCGGGTGCCGTTCGCGTACGCGCCGCCGTACGAGGGCGGTGGCCACGCGCCGGGCGTCTACTTCCTCGGCGAGACGCCCGGCAGGCAGCTGGCGCCGGGCATCGAGTGGCTGGTGGACACCCGCAGGGCGCGCCGCTGGTTCCTGGTGGGCAACGACTACATCTGGCCGCGCCTGGTGCACGCCAGCGCGCGCAGGCGGCTGCGCGCCCGCGGCGCGCAGGTGGTGGGCGAGAGCTTCGTCCGCTACGGCGAGGCCACGCGCCTGCTGGACCGGGTGGCCGACACCAGGCCGGACGCCATCCTGCTGACGTTGATCGGCAGTGACCTGATGGCGTTCAACCGGGCGTACGCCGCCGCCGGGCTGGGCGCGGCGCGGCTGTGCGGCGCGCTGGAGGAGCACGGCCTGCTGGGCATCGGCGGCGACGGCACCGGCGAGCTGTACGCCTCCATGGGCTACTTCCGCGATCTGACGACCGACGCCGGTCTCGACTTCGCCGAGCGGTACGCCGCCAGGTTCGGCCGGGACGCCCCGATGCTGAACGCCCACGGCCACGGCTGCTACGAGGCCGTCGCCATGCTGGCGGCCCTGGCCGAGCGGGCGGGGACGCTGGCCGTGCCCGCCCTCGACGCGGTCGCCGACGGCACCACGGTCGCCAGCGCCCGCGGCACGATCACCCTGCGCGGCCGCCAGGTACGCCACCCGGTGCACCTCGGCAGGGCGGACGGCCTCGATTTCTTTCTAGAGAAACCTTTTCTATAGAAAGCTTTCGCTCTAAGGTGCGATACGCCCCCCACGCAGCTAGGAGCCGTCCATGAGCACAATCGAGCAGTTCGGCTACCGTCAGGAGCTCCGGCGCTCCCTGGGCTTCGCCGATCTGATGATCTACGGCCTGATCTTCATGGTGCCGATCGCGCCGTTCGGCATCTTCGGCCACGTCTTCGCGGTGTCCCACGGCATGGTCGCGCTCGCGTACGTCATCGGCCTAGTGGCGATGGCCTTCACGGCGCTGTCGTACGCGCAGATGGCCCGCGCGTTCCCCATGGCCGGCTCGGTCTACACGTACGCGGGGCGCGGCATCGCCGCCCCCGTCGGGTTCATGGCCGGATGGGCGATCCTGCTCGACTACGTGCTCGTGCCGTCGCTGCTCTACCTGGTCGCGAGCACCGCCATGAACTCGTTCGTGCCGGCGATCCCCGTCTGGGCGTGGCTGGTCGCGTTCGTGGCGCTCAACACCGTCGTCAACTACCTCGGGATCCAGATGACCGCGAGGATCACCCGGGTCATGCTGGTCGCCGAGCTCGCCGTGCTGGCGATCTTCCTGGTGGCCGGCGGCGTCGCGCTGGCCCAGGGCAAGGCGCAGACGGGCGCGCTGACGCCGATCTTCGAGTCCGGCGGGTTCAGCTGGAGCGTGGTGCTGGCCGCCGCGTCGGTGGCGGTGCTGTCGTTCCTCGGCTTCGACGGCATCTCCACGCTGGCGGAGGAGAACCGCGAGGACGCCCGCCGGCTCGGGCGCTCCATGGTGGCCGCGCTGGGCCTGGCCGCCGTGCTGTTCGTCACGCAGACGTGGGTCGCCGCGCTGCTCACCCCCGACCGCGACGCCCTCATCGCCAACGACGACGCGGCCGGCAACGCGTTCTACACCACCGCCGAGTTCGCCGGCGGGCACTGGCTGTCGGTGCTCACCGCCGTGGCCACCGCCATCGCGTGGGGCTTCGCCAACTCGCTGGTCGCGCAGGCGGCCACCTCGCGCCTGCTGTTCGCGATGGGACGGGACCGGCAGCTGCCCTCGTTCCTCGCCAAGGTGGACCCGAAGCACCGGGTGCCGGTCAACGCGACCCTGGTGGTGGCCGCCCTCTCGCTGGTCATCGGCGTCTACATGAGCACCAGGACCGCGGGCATCGGCGAGCTGACCTCGCTGGTCAACTTCGGGGCGATGGTCGCCTTCCTGCTGCTGCACGTCGCGGTCGTCGTGCACTTCGTCGTCAGGCGGCGCAGCCGCAACTGGCTCGCACACCTGGCCGCACCCGTGATCGGCTTCGCCGTCCTGGTGGCCGTCGTCCTCAACCAGAGCGTCTACGCCCAGTGGGTGGGCGGCGTCTGGCTGGTCGTCGGCCTCGCCGTCCTCGGCGTCACGTACGCCACCGGCCGCCGCCCCGCACTCCCGTCGGAGGTCTCATGAACTCGGAGGTTTCATGAACGTCGTGTCCTACCATCCCTCGCCGGAGGAGCTGAGCTACACCTTCGGGGGCCGCCCGGCCGTCGGCAAGGTACGCCCCGGCACGATCCTGGAGCTGTACACCGAGGACTGCTTCGGCGGCCTCGTCCGGAGCATCGACGACCTGCCGTCGCGGGTGTGCGAGTTCCCCTACCTGAACCCCGTGACCGGCCCCTTCCACGTCGAGGGCGCCGAGCCGGGCGACACGCTGGCCCTGCACTTCATCACGATCACACCGGCCAGGGACTGGGCGGTGTCCACGACGTTCCCCCACTTCGGCGCGCTGACCGGCACCCACACGACGGCCATGCTGCAGCCGCCGCTGGAGGAGCGGGTCTGGCGCTACGACATCGACCTCGACAAGGGCGTGGCCGTCTACCACGCCCGCAGGAGCGACTTCAGCGTGGCACTGCCGATCGACCCGATGCACGGCACGGTCGGCGTGGCCCCCGCCGCGAACGAGGCCCGCATGACCATCACCCCCGACGCCCACGGCGGCAACATGGACACGCCGGAGCTGCGCGCGGGCGTCACCGTCTACCTGGGGGTCAACGTCGAGGGCGGGATGTTCTCGATCGGCGACGGCCACGCGCTGCAGGGGCACGGCGAGGTCTGCGGCACCGCGGTGGAGTCGGCCATGCGGACCGTGGTCGCGGTTGAGCTGCTCAAGGGCGTGGCGACGCCGTGGCCGCGGCTGGAGGACGACCTGCACGTGATGTCCACGGGGTCGGCCAGGCCGCTGGAGGACGCGTACCGGATCAGCCAGCACGACCTGGTCACCTGGACGTCGGAGCTGACCGGGCTGGACACGCTGGACGCCTATCAGCTCGTCAGCCAGGCCGGGCAGGCGCCGGTCGGGAACGTGTGCGACAGCAACTACACGATGGTCGCGAAGCTGCCCAAGGCCTACCTCGGGAACACCACCGTCTACGACTCGGTGCACGATCGGCTGCGGACCCTGGGTTTCTCGTACGCAACCTAGGGGTAAAACTTAATGTCGCAGGTCAAGCCTCTGATCATCTTCGCCCTAAGGTGGGAGGGTGCTCAGGCTGGTATTGTCCCTGCTCCTGCTCGATCCGTCCGCCGTTCCCGAGATGCCCTACCACGGCGTGCCCGTTCGCCGGGTCCTCACCCCCGACGGCGACCGCCTGGGCTACGCGCCCGTCCCGCGCCCCTACACGGGGTCGCGCCGGCTCACCGGGGTGCTGCTCGGCCTCGACCCCGTGACGGGGCGCAACGTGCTGTGCGGCGGCACGGTGATCAACTCGCGTAGCCGGAGCCTGGTGGTGACGGCGGCGCACTGCCTGTTCCACGACGGGCGGGCGGTCAAGCAGCTGGCCTTCCTGCCCGGCTACGACCGGCGGCCCCGCATGGGGATCTGGCCGGCCGTGCGCACGTGGGTGCCCGCGCGGTGGCGCAACCAGCCGTACTCCGCCGATCTGCTGCCGTACGACATCGGCCTGGTGGGGGTGGCGCGCCGCGACCGCCCGCTGGAGGCCGTGACCGGACGGGGACTGTCGCGCCTGCCCACCGGCCGCGGCACGGAGCTGCGCGGGCTGGAACTGCTCGGCTACCCGGGGGGCAAGGGCTATCCGGGGATGCGGATGTACCGGTGCGTGGGCGACGCGGTGGAGGCGCTGTCCAAGGGGCCCGGCCTCATGGTCACGCACAACTGCCACGCCGCCGCCGGGGGCAGCGGCGGCCCCGCGCTGTACGGCGGCGCGGTGGCCGGCGTCGTGTCGTCGTCCAGTCCGCTGCGCGACGACAAGGGCTACACCGTGCTCACCCGGCTGAGCGACAGCACGTTCGAGCGGATGTTCGCCAGGGCCGACAAGGCGATGCGGCCCAGTTGACCCATCCTGCTGACTCACCCTTCGAGCGTGGCCTTGAGCGCCTGTTCGATCGGGGTGGGCTCGACGCCGAACGTGCGCTGGAAGGCGGAGGAGTCGAGCACGTACGGCGCGGTGAACTGGTAGCGGACGTGCTTGAGCTCGCCGAGCATGGGCGAGAACAGGCCGGCCGCCCTGACCAGCGCCCACGGGATCTGCGCCACCTTCGGCGCGGGCAGGCCGAGCTGCGCGGCCATGCGCTCGCCCAGCTGCCGGAAGCTCAGCGGCTCGGCGGTGGGCACGTGCCAGGGCCGCCCCCAGGCCCGCTCGTCGCCGCCGGCCACGATGAGCGCGTCGGCCACGTCCGGCAGGTACGTCCAGCTGTGCGGCACGTCCACCGGGTAGGGCACCTGGATCGTCTTGCCCGCCCTGAGCGGCACGAGGAACCGGTCCCCCAGGTAGCCCTGGTCGGTGCCGCCGGGGCCGAAGTAGTCGGAGCCCCGCACCTCGGTCGTCCTGATCCGGCCCGCCTCGTGCGCGGCCAGCGCGTCGTGCCACATCCTCGCCCGCACCTGCGCCTTGGCGCTGGTGGAGGAGAGCGGCAGGTCCTCGGTCATGGGGCCGGTGACCGGCCCGTACGGGTAGAGGTTGCCGAGCATCACGTACACCGCGCCGCTCGCCTCGGCGGCGGCCAGGAACGACCCGGCCATCGGCGGCCAGTCGGTGAGCCAGCGGTGGTACTGCGGGTTGACGCAGTTGTAGAGGGCGTCGGCGCCCCTGGTCAGCTCGATGAGCCTGGCCTTGTCGGCGACGTCGGCGGCCACCCGGGTGGTGCCCGCCGGGCCGCTGCCCGAGCGGGTCACGACGGTGACCTCGTGTCCCTGCGCGGCGAGCTTCCTCGCCAGATGCGTACCGACCTGGCCGGAGCCCACGACGACGTGCTTACCCATGATCAGACCTGCTTCCAGACGATGCGGAGCACCGCGTTGACGACGAACAGTGCGAAGAAGACGGCGGCGGGGGTGACCAGGCCGGCGGCGTAGAGCGCGACGGCGCCGCCGCCGAACCAGGCGATCTCCAGCGCGGCGCGCGCCAGGCCGGTGAGGGGGAAGGTGGCGTTCGCGCCGCCGCCCGCGCCGAACAGCGCCCACACGGCGATGAACAGCGCCGGGCCGCCCAGCCCGGCCACCAGCTTGACCACCCATGGCCCGCTCACCGTGAAGCCCCAGTAGCCCACCGAGGCCAGCACGCCGAGCTCCAGGAGGAACATCAGAAGGGCGTTGGCGTGTTTGGCGATCATCAGGGCCTCCGTCTCGTTCGCTTACGAGAGCAATGCTCTCTCAACGGAGCACCGTTCGTCAAGAGCAGTGCTCTCGTTTTTTGGCACCGCTCTGGTAGTGTGCTGTCCATGACAGCCAGCCGTACCGCCAGAGAACGTGTCAGGGCCGAGCTCACCCGGGAGATCACCGACATCGCGCGCCGCCAGCTCGCCACCGAGGGCGCCGGCGGCCTGTCGCTCAGGGCCGTCGCGCGGGAGATGGGCATGGTCTCCTCGGCCATCTACCGCTATTTCCCGAGCCGCGACGACCTGCTGACCACGCTGATCATCGACGGCTACAACGCGGTCGGCGAGGCCGTGGAGCAGGCCGACGCCGGGTGCGCGCGTGACGACTTCAGCGGCCGCTACATGGCGGTGTGTCACGCGGTGCGCGACTGGGCGGTGGCGCACCCCCACGAGTACGCGCTGCTCTACGGCTCCCCCGTGCCCGGCTACCAGGCGCCGGAGGACACGATCGTGGCCAGGTCCCGCGACGTCACCGTGCTCGGCCGGATCGTCTCCGACGCCTGGCGGGCGGGCGCGGTCCCGGCGCCCGCGGAGGAGGAGGTGCCGGCGGAGCTGGCGGACGAGGCGGCCTCCGTCAAGGGGCTCATGCCCGGGGTGCCCACCGGCGTGGTCTGGCGCGCCGTCTCGGCTTGGACCGCGATGTACGGGTGGATCAGCTTCGAGGTGTTCGGCCAGTTCAACAACACGATCGAGCACAGGCGGGCGGCGTTCGCGCACACGATGCGCCTGGCCGCCGCGACGGTCGGCCTCAGCTCGGCTTGAGGTGCGACCCCGGGATCTCGTCCGCGACCGCGGTGACCGGCCTCAGCTCGGTTTGAAGAGCGGCACCAGCACCTCGTCCACGATCGCGACGACCAGTTCGTCGGGGATGGGCGGCCCCTCGAAGAGGAAGTGGTGGCGCAGCAGCGCGTGACCGGCGTCGAGGCGGCGCGGGGTGACGATGGCCGGGTCGACCTCACCCCGCTCGACGGCCCGGCCCACGACCTCCTCCATCAGCTTCCTCGCGGTCCCCTGAGAGTTCTTCCGCAAGGTGCCCAGCGGCGACTCGCCGCGCAGGGCCTCGCCGAGCAGCCCGCGCAGCGCCTCGCCCGCCGGCCCCGACAGCGCCTTGGCGGTGAGCCTGAGCACGGCCACGAGGTCGTCGCGCAGGTCGCCCGTGCTGGGCGCGGAGCCCGGGGAGGGCAGCGAGCTGTAGACCGCCTCCATCACCAGCTCGATGCGGGTCGGCCAGCGCCGGTAGAGCGAGGCCTTGCTCGCCCTGGCCCGCTCGGCGACGCGCTCCATGGTCAGCCCCGCGTAGCCGACCTCGGCCAGCTCGTCGAGCGTCGCCTGGTGGATGGCGGCGTTGAGCGCCTCGCCCCGGCGGCGCGGCAGCTTGCGATGATCGGTCACCATGGCAGTTTAGGAAGTCCGGGTGACCTGGCCGGTGTCGCCGTTGACGGTGACGATCTGGCCGTCCTCCAGCACCGCGGTGGCCCGTCCCGTGCCCATGACCGCCGGGATGCCGTACTCCCTGGCCACGATCGCGGCGTGCGAGGCCGCGCCTCCGGCGTCCACCACCACGGCCGCCGCCCGCTGGAACAGCGGCGTCCACGACGGGTTGGTGTACGGGCAGACGAGCACGTCGCCGCTCTCCAGCTTGGCGAACTCGGCCGGCTCCCTGATCACCTTCACCGGCCCGCTCACCACGCCGCCGCTGGCCGGCGCTCCGGACACCAGCGCGTCGCCCGTCTCCTGGACGGGGTAGACCGCGCCCGGGTCGAGGAGCCGCACGCCGGACAGCTCCTCGCGCCTGGCCGCCCGCGCCCTGACCGTGTCGCGCAGCCGCTCCCGGTGCTGGGGGCGCATCGCGGTCACGTCCGCGATCGACTCCAGCTCCTCCAGCCGCAGGTGGAAGACGTCCTCCGGCCGCTCCAGCACGTCCACGCCGCACAGGCGGCGGCCCAGCTCCAGCAGCGACCTGCGCACGACGGGCTGCGGCATCATGAAGTAGAAGTGGCTGTCCTCCCGGAACGCGACGCCCGCGCGGGCCGCCGCCACCCGCCGCCGCAGCCTGGCACGGCCCCTGGCCCGCAGCCGCGGGTGGCCGAGCAGGCGCTCCAGCGCGTCGTCCTCCTCCTTCTTCCCGGACGGGCCGCCGGCCAGCACCTTGATCAGGTCGAGCACGGTCTCGGGGGCGTCCTCCCAGGTGGGCGTGGTGACGAGGATCGGGCTGGAGGTCTCGCGGTGACCGTACTCCGCCAGGAACGCCCGCAGCGCCTCCTCGAACTCGGCGGGCCTCGGCTCCCCGTCGAGCGCGCCCGTGCGCTCGGCCACCTCCGCCAGCCGCTGCAGCGCGTCATTGGCGTCGGCGGTGCGGGTACGCGCCCCGTGCAGCAGGTCGCCGAAGAAGTCGCCGAGCCCGCGCAGCCGGAGCGCGACCTTCAGCCGCACCAGCGCCAGCCCGGTGCCGGGCAGGTAGTCCAGGCGCAGGTCGGCCATCGGGCTCACCAGGGCCAGCGCCTTCCTCGGCAGCCGGACGAGCTCCGGCCACGCCATGGCCGCCAGGTCACGCCCGGCCAGCTCCTTGACCTCCGCCAGGTAGGCGCGGAAGCGCGGGTCGTCGGTCCAGCGCGCCGGGTCGTACCTCCTGGCCTTGGACAGCACGGTGAACGGCGCGGCCAGCATCGCGAAGGAGGGGCGCGGCGACGGCGGCACGATCCGGTAGACGACGCCGTCCTCCTCGCGCAGGAACCCCTCGAACAGGCCGCGCACGCCGAAGCCGGCGGTCACCCTGCCCATCAGCCCCACCGGACCGTACGGGATCCAGGTCGTCACGTCGATCGGATAGGGGCGTACCGGGAGGTATTCGAGCAGCATGCCGCAGAGGCGGCGCTGGATCGGGTTGAGCTCGCCCACCGGGGGCGGCGGGAGCGCGGTCATGGGGCGGGCCTGGAGCAACTGCACGCGGCCGCCCGCGTACGCCCACTCGATGTCCTGGGGACGCCCGAAGTGCGCGGCGACCTCCTTCCCGAGCAGCGCCAGCTCCTTCACCGCCCGGTCGGGCAGGCGCTCCGGTGTCCCGGTGCCGCTCTCGTGGGTGACGCCACCGCCCGCCGTACTCCGGATGACCACCTCGCGGCGGCCCGGCGCGAACTCGACTCCCTTGTCGGAGATCACGTAGTGGTCGGGCGTGACCAGCCCGGACACGACCGCCTCCCCCAGTCCGCTGCTGGCGTCCACGACGATCTGCCCCCGGTCGCCGGTGACGGGATTCGCCGTGAACATGACGCCCGCCAGGTCCGCCTCGACCATGCTCTGCACGACCACCGCGATCCGCACCTCGGAGTCGTCGATGCCGAGCCGGGCGCGGTAGGCGACGGCGCGGTCGGTCCAGAGCGAGCCCCAGCAGCGGCGGACGGCGTCGAGCACGGCCTGCTCGCCGACGATGTTCAGGTACGTGTCCTGCTGGCCCGCGAACGCGGCCCCCGGCAGGTCCTCGGCGGTGGCGCTGGACCGCACGGCCACCGGCCCGCCGCCGAGCTCGGCGTACGCGGCGGCGATGGCCTCCCGCAGCTCGCCGGGCAGCTCGACCTGCTCGAAGTACGCCCGCGTGCCGTGCCCCTCGGCGACCAGGCCGTAGGCGTCGGTGGTGACGACGAAGCCGCCAGGGACGGGCCAGCCCTTCCTGGCGAGCTCGCCCAGGTTGGCGCCCTTGCCTCCGGCGAGGGGCAGGTCGTCCCGGCCGAAGGCGGTGAGTGGTGCGACGAGTTTCATGCTCTCTCCTCGGCGTAGGCGGTGGTGCGAAGGGGGCGCGCCGGCATCGCCAGCGCGAGGAAGAACGCCACGGCCAGCAGCGGCGCCATGGCGGCGAAGACCGGCGGGACGCCTTCGGCGAAGGCGGTGCGCATGCTCTCCGGGACGGCGGACGGCTCGGTGGCGGAGATGCCCGTCCTGAGGGTGATCAGCGCACCCACCAGCGCCACCCCCGCCGACGCGCCGATCTGGCGCAGGAAGGTCACCGCCGAGGTGGCGGCGCCCAGATCGGCGTACTCCACGGCGTTCTGCGCGGCCAGCACCATGGTCTGCATGACGAGCCCGACCCCGAGCCCGGTCAGCAGCATGGCCCCGGCCAGCGCCACCGCGTCGCCGCCCGCCAGGCCGATCAGCCCGAGACCCGCCCCCGCCACGGCCGTGCCCGCGACGGGGTACGGCTTGTAGCGGCCGGTCCTCGTGATCAGCCGCCCGGACACGACGGTCGTGGTGAGCACGCCACCCATGAGCGCCGTCACCAGCAGCCCCGCCTGGGTCGCGCTGGAGCCCAGGGCGATCTGCAGGTAGGCGGGCATGTACGTGACCGTCCCGAACAACGCGAACCCGATGAGCAGGCTGATCGACACGGGCACCGCGAACGCCCGGTCGCGGAAGAGCCGCAGCGGCAGGATCGGATCTCTGGCGCGGCGCGCGCTGACCAGCCACGCCACCGCGCCCACCGCCGCCATGGCGAGGTAGGCGGGGTTTCCGGTCTGGCCCACCATGACCACCCCGACGACGGCGACGGCCAGCGTCACGGCCCCCGCGACGTCCAGCGGCGCCCGCGTGCGCGGCTTCGGCAGCCGCAGGGTGAGGCTCAGGACGACCAGCGCCACCAGGCCCAGCGGCGGGTAGATGGCGAAGATCCACCGCCAGCTGAGCTGGTCGATGAAGAACCCGCCGACCAGCGGCCCGCCCACGGCTGCGACGACGTACATGGCGCCGATGAGCCCCAGGTAGCGCCCCCGCTCGCGCGGGCTCACGACCTCGCCGATGACCGCCTGCGCCCCGATCATCAACCCGCCGCCGCCCATGCCCTGCACCGCCCGGAAGGCGATGAACTGCGGCATCGACGTGGCGACCGCGCACAGCACGGCCCCGGTCACGAAGATCACGATGGCGGCCTGCATGGTGGGCTTGCGGCCGTACCGGTCGCCCAGCTTGCCGTAGACGGGCATGACGACGGTGGCGGCCACGAGGTAGGCGGTGACGACGCCGGGCATCTGGTCGAGCCCGCCCAGGCTGCCCGCCACGGCCGGCAGGGCGGGCGCCATGATCGTCTGATCGAGCGCGCCCAACAGCATCGCCAGCATCAGGCCGGACAGCACGAAACCCATGGTGACTGCTCCTTAGAGAACGAGTCGTTCTCTAAGGAGCATAGAATTCATCCAGAAGAAACGCAACGTTCTCTATGAGGAAACCCCCTCTTCCCGAACCATCACGGCCCGAGCCGTCCTGGTGGGCTTGGCCTGCCTAGTCGTGGGTGCGCGTGTCGGCTGCTTGGTGGTGGGCTGGGCCGGAGCTTCGGTACGCGCCGGCGTGCGGGTCCTTCTCGGCTCACTCCGCGGGATGACGCTCCTGCTCGGAACCGGCCCGGCCGGCGTGGACCGCTCGGTCGCGTCCGAATCGGGCGTGCCATCCACCCCGCCTGCCCCGCCCCGCCCCGCCTGCTCCTCATCACCATCGGCTGGGCAGAAGTAGTGGCCAGATCCCCTGACGAACACGCAGAGTACATCTAGCCTTATCTCAACGTCACAATGGACGGCCAGCCGACCGCCGATGCGTCAGCTGGTGTCCGGCTGTCCTTGTGTGGAGCGGAAGGCGGATCGAGGTGGCAGACGATCGTGATGAGTGGCTACGGCAGCTACGGCATCGGATAGCTCTTCGCCGCGAGGAAGAACAACGCGCTCGTGAAGCTGCGAAGGTCGTCACAGAGCAGGAACGTGAACGTCTGCGTTGCTATCAGGAACGCCAGCAGTCTGCGGCAGCACGGATGTCGGCCGAGCTCATCCAGTACATCCAACAACTGGACCACGTCTTACTAGCGGCACTTGGCGTGCGCCCCTTCTCCTTCGATCAGATGCGGCCGACCAGCCTCCCACCATCATTCAAGCCCGAGCCTCACCTGAACGCCCCAATACCGGCCATGGACCGCTACGAGCAGGTTCTGACCGAAGCTCGCACACTCTACAAAAGAACCTCCAACAGTCATCAGCAGTGGCTGGACGAGCTGAATGTCGCTCACAGCGCCTACGACCGCCAGGCGGCCGAGCAAAGGAAGAGGATCGCTGAAGTCAACGCCCGGCTCGATCAGATGCGTGCGGACTTCAATGCCGGTCGCCCCGCAGCGTTGAGATGGTTCGCATTTATGGTGTTGGAACGATCGAAATATCCGACGGGCTTCCCCAAGACCTTCCAGGTGGCGTATCGCCCCGAGAACCGCGACCTGGTCGTCGAGTTCGAACTACCGCCGCAAGGCATCGTGCCGGAGGTGCGCGCGTACAGGTACGTCAAGAGCCGAGACGCCATCGAACCCCTTCGGCGGTCGCAGAAGGAAGTGAAGCAGCGATACACCAAGCTGATCGCCCGCGTCGCGCTCCGTACCCTGCACGAGATCTTCACCTCGACGCCTCGCGGACTCGTCGAAGCGATCGTGTTCAACGGCCGCGTCAGAACCATCGACCAGGTGACAGGCAAGGAGGTCCGCCCGCACCTGCTGAGCGTGGGGGCCGAGCGGGCCAAGTTCGAAACCCTCGACCTCACCAATAGCAGTCCCGTCCCATGTCTGAAGCGACTCAACGCCCTCGTGTCGCCGAACCCGTACGACCTCGAAGCCGTCGAGCCGTTCATCACCTTCGACCCGAAGCGGTTCGACTTCTCCGATGACATGGACGTCGCATCGGGGCTCGACTCGCGCCGAAGTCTCCCCAAGCTCTCGCCCACCGAGTTCGAGCACCTCATCCGAGAGTTGTTCGTGGCCATGGGCGCCGAGACATGGACGGCCCTCCCGCCGAAAGACGGCGGAGTCGAGGCGGTGGCGACGAGCGACAACCTCTTCTTCGGAGGCGTCTGCCTCATCCAGGCGAAGCAATCGTCAGGACCGGTCGATCTCGAAGCCGTTTCGGCTCTCGCCGCCGCCATGACCGATCACAACGCCACCACCGGCGTTCTGGTCGCCACCTCATGGTTCGACCGGGCCGGCGAGCTATTCGCCCGGCGCAACAAAATCACGCTCATCAACGGGGCCGAGCTCAAACACCTCTTCAAAGAACACCTGGACATCGACGTTGTCCCGGGAACCGCGCCTCCGACGCAGGTGAGGCCTTCCGGCAATCGGCAGTCCGGGCGGCCGGGCCCAGTTGCCTAGCGCGTCGGCCCGCCCAAGAGTGAGATCGCATAGAGAAAGATTGACACCTTCAGATTTCCTCCCAAGACCTCATCCGGACCTTCAGCAGAATCGCGTCCGCCGGCCCATCCGCGCACTGTTGCAGGAGCGGATGGGCCAGGGAGAGATAGGACGGCAAGGGCGGGACCCTGGCAGAGTTCGCCGTCGGCATCGCGACCACCTGGCGCTACATCCGCCAGGCGGTCGCCGCCCTACTCGACCTCCACCACAGCAATGGGGAGACCCGGCCGCGTAGTCCGCCCGCAGTTGCACTCCTCGCCTCCGCCGACCCCCGACGCCCGGGATCTTCCCGTCCGCGACGGTGTACTCGTCGGCCACCTGTTTCATTCTCATCGGGGAGAAATCCATCGATCACAGCCAATTCTCGCCCGACAATACCGCCAGAAGATCACATCTCTACCGACGCATAACGCCCCCTCCTCACCATGCTTTTGCTTTGTTGGAGCAACACCCCTGCACCAACCGGTCATACAACCCATTTTCGAAGAAAACTCGAAGGCGCCATACCTTTCAGCGAGTTTGAGCTTGTTCCGTTGACGTGATGTTGATTACCGTGTGGAGGCTGTGGGATTCCGCTCCTGACCTCGCTTCTAGGGGATCAATCTTGGCCAACCTCGATCGCAAGGCGATGCAGGCCGTGGTGCAGCGGATCCAGCGGTTGTCCGACGAGCACTGGTGGGCGCTCGATCCGTCCTGCCGCCTGATGGAGGGCGACGCGTGGGTGGGGCCTGCGGGTGCCAAGTTCGACGCGCAGGTCCATGCCGATCAGCGGGAGCTGCGCGAGATGCTCGCCCAAGCCGTCCACAGCGCGAACCAGAAGCTGGCCTCGCTCCCGGACGCCCCATGACGGACTTCACAGGGGTCAAACCGGTCGAGTTCGACACGATGACGAGCAAGCACACGGAGGCCGCCGGGCGGCTGGAGGAGCTGGCCCGGACGCTGCACGGCGAGTTGCGGAGCGCCGGGCTCGACACCTCTCCGGCGGCACGGCTGCGACAGCTGGCCGGACGCGTCACCACACAGGCCGAGGACCTGCGGCGACGCCAGAACCTCGTCCACGAGCTGCAGCGCCAGAAGGTCACCTTCGGCCGGAGCACGCCCGCCGGCAGCTTCGTGGAGATGCCTGACGGGCCGGAGGCGGCGAAGGGCCTGCTGGACGGGACGCTCGCGGGCCGCGCCGCGCTGAGCGCCGCGAACGGGGAGGCCAAGGCGCTGGCCGAACTGGAGAAGTACGCGGCGCGGACGGGAGATGCGGAGTTCGTCAAGGCGTTCCTTGGCACGCTGAGCACCGCCGGTGTGACCCGCCTACCCGGCTCACTCGCCGCACAACTCCGCGATGCCAGGGCCCACGGAGACACGGACCGGGCGGCCCAGCTCGCCGCCTCGGGCCAGAAGGTCCTCCGCATGCTGAGCGCGGCCCTGGCTCGCGGTACGGACCCGAAGAACGCCGCGTACAGGGGGGCCGATTTCCTCAAGGACCTGGTGGAACAGGGTCGGGCCCAGCACCAGGCCGGTGATGTCACCTACTCGGGCTACCAGGCCCAGGCGCTCATCTGGCGAGCCCACGACGGGAAGCCGCCGTACTCGAAAGAGTTCATGGAGGTCGTCGGACGAGACGTGATCGTCCACGAGTACGAGCAGCGCAAGGACGAGTGGGCGGCGAGCAGGGACCCACTGGGACAAATCTTCGCCGGCGCCCAGGTCCCCATCGCCGACCTGGCCGGCGCCCTCGGCCTCGGCACCCTCCTCAGACCGGGCACCCAGATGGGCGCCGCGGGCGCGAAAGGCGGATCGTCGGTGGTGGACGACCTGTTCCACGCGGCGAAGTCCAGCCGCGAGGCCGCCCACGCCCTGCTCGACCACACTCCGGCGGGGTGGAACGAGTCCGTGCTCGACCATCTGCTGACGACCCGCTGGGACGCCACCCGCTATCTGGGCGACTACACGCCGTTCAACGACCTGCTGGTGACCGCGACGACCGGCCAGGACGACACTTCCCGAAGGCTGGCCTCGGAGATGACCAAAATTCTCGCCGACCAGGTGCGCGGCGCCTTCGGCAAGGGCGACAGCGGCAACCTGGAGATCAAGGACCGCGCCGCCTTCGACCGCTACACGCCGCTGAGTTACCCTCTGGCCCGCGCGATCGCCGCCAACATCGACCAGCTCTCCCGGCTGCTCCTCGACCATGCGAGCTTCGGGCACGTCGCGGCCGAGGACATGTCGTACGCGCTGGCGCTGGCCACCTCCAATGACGCCGGTTTCGAAGCGCTGGTGGCGGCGCAGACCGAACACATGCGAGCGGCGCTCGACACCGTGCCTCCGGTCGGGCTCAACACCTCCAACGCCGAGCGACTCGGCTTCACGAAGGCCGATGTCAAGGAGTTCGACTTCGACGGCGACGGGCGAGTGGACAAGGCGGATATCAAGCAGTTCCTGACGGACCGCACTGTGGCGGAGGCACGCCCCTTCAGCCACCTCGTGGAAATCCGTCGTCAGGTGCTGATCGCCCAAGGGTTGGATGACAAGAAGGCGGACGAGGCACTGAAGACCATGGTGCGCGAAGCGATCGGCCTGCTTCCGGTGCCGGGAGCCAAGCAGGTGGGCGAATTGGCCACTGGGGCCTTCGGCAAGCTGGCGACCACGGGGTACGACAAGCTCACTGGAGCCGCGTATGACGAGGTCGCGCGAAAGGTCGCACAGCAGATGTCCCACCATGGGCGGAGCCTGGACGAGACGTACCGAACGGTGGCTGACAATCGGCTGGCAGTGGAACGACTGGCAGAGCAGATGCTGGCCACAGCCATGCTCAACAAGGGTCTACTTGATGATATCGAAGTGATCGATCGGACATTTACCACTGGAACCTCCCCCACGATCAAGCCTTTCACCGAGATGAGCCCGCAGGACTACAGCCAGTTCCTTGAATGGGTTCGAAAGAAGGGCGGAGGTCGTGATCTGATCGATCGTTTCAGTGGGACCTTCCGTCGGACCAGCGAGGTGGACGACTACCTGAACCTCCAGATTCCGTCCACCCACGGAGGCGGCCAATGAGGCATTCTCGTCTACCCGTCGTTCTGGGGACTTTTATGTTGCTCACCACTGCCTGCACTTCGGGGAACAGGATGGCCTCCGCACCTGCACCGGCCCTTCAACCCGTCACTGATTCCGCACCATACATCTGTAAGCTCGTTCCTACGCAGGCTTTTCGCTTGGTGACCGGCGTAACCGGTCCCCTCGTCGAGAAAACGAGCGGCAATCAGAACAGCGGCGAATGCTGGGCCCCTGACGCATCTCCACGGCCACTCGAAGTGGGCTGGCTACAGGTGGACGACCGCACAAGCCAGGAACATCTGGACTTTCTTATGGATGACAGACGCGACCTTTACAGTAGGCATGGTGGTATCACTCTCTCTAATGATCTCGGTGACGGCATGGCCGCTTACCTCCCGAATACTCCGTTTTCCGACCAACCATACCAGGTGAGCGCAAAATTCCGTTGCGGCGACAAAGAGCGACTTATCGACATTTTCTTGGCCAAGATCGCCAAGGGCAGAGAGGCGATGAAGGATCTGGCCGAACTTATGCGTATCGCCCAAAAACGCTACAGCAAGCTGTACAACTGCACCCTGGACGCATAAGAACCAGAGCCCCCTGGCCGAAGGGTTCGGGTGCTGCCGGCCTCACAGCACCCGCCCATCCACCTGGTAGTCCTGGGAAACGCTTTGGCATCGGTGCCGCCGGGTCAGAGCGTGCTCCACGCAGTCGAGCACGCGCACCCGGATGCCGATCCTCCTCAATGGCGCCGACGGGGCCTGCGGAGGGGCCGGTGGCCGCGATCTCGCGGATCTCTCCGCCGAGCCGGGCGTCGGCACCGATGCGGTCCTTGGTCGTGGTGGGTCTGGTGCGGGGTTTCCGCATCGCACGTCCACGGCGGGGCCAGCCAGAACTGTAGCTTCAGCAGGGTGAAACTGATGAGGTCCGGCGTGAATTCTTCGTAGCCAAGAGCCTTGCGGTGGATTCTGACCTGCCAGACGGTGTCGCGCTGACCAAGGTTGAACTCTGCTCCGTAATACGCTTCGCCTGGATGGCAGTCGTTCAGTGCGAAAACAAGTCCGGAGGTCAGGCGCACGCTTCCGGACCAGGTCCTGTCCCAGCAATCCAGCGGCGGAGGCGGCTTGTCCCATAGTTCGTATTTGACGAGGCATCTCTCGGATTGACCCTCGTTGATCCGGATTCCATTGTCGCCGGTACGGATCCATTCGTCTTTCTTGATGGCGATGTAACGGAGGTCCCATTCGGCCTCGACGTCGGCAATTCCGATCAGATATTTTGAGATCTCTCGCTTGTCAAGGAGTTCGACGACGATGCTTGCCATGATTTCCTGGCCTTCCTATGTCGCCAGAGACGAGAAAAGGGACGAACAGGAACCGATCGCGCAGCCCGCGACTTGGGTTGATTCTTGCATATGCAGGACTGCGACCGTACGTTTTCCAGCATCGATGACTCAGGACCCGCTCGGCAGACTTAGTCGAATCAGCGCATTTCCGACATAGAAATGCCATATCCGGTCGACTGCGCCAAAACAAATCGACCGCGCCTCTCACAAAAGGTCGAGAGAGCGCGGTCGAGACTAAGAAAAAGTGTCAGTGGGAGGCGCGGTTCACCGCCGAGATGATGGCCTTGAGGGAGGCCGTCGTCGCGTTGGCGTCGATCCCGACGCCCCACAGCACCTGCCCGTCCACCTCGCACTCCAGGTAGGACGCCGCCTTGGCGTCGGTGCCGGCGCTCATCGCGTGTTCCACGTAGTCGAGCACGCGCACCCGGATGCCGACCCCCGCCAGGGCGTCGATGAAGGCTGAGATGGGGCCGTTGCCGGTGCCCGCGATCTCGCGGATCTCCCCGTCGAGCCGGACGTCGGCGCCGATGCGGTCCTTGTCGTCCACGGTGGACTCGTGGCGGTGGGCCATGAGGCTGAGGCGGCCCCAGCGGTTGGCCGGGTTGGGGAGGTATTCGTCCCGGAAGATGTCGTACATCGTGGCCGGGCTGATCTCGCCGCCCTCGCTGTCGGTGCGGGCCTGCACCACCTTGGAGAACTCGATCTGCAGCCGCCGCGGCAGGTCGAGTTGGTGGTCGGCCTTCATGATGTAGGCGACGCCGCCCTTGCCCGACTGGCTGTTGACGCGGATGACCGCCTCGTAGGTGCGGCCGATGTCCTTCGGGTCGATCGGGAGGTACGGGACCGCCCAGGTGAAGGAGTCGACCGGCACGCCCGCCGCGGCCGCGTCGCGCTCCAGGTGTTCGAAGCCCTTCTTGATGGCGTCCTGGTGGGAGCCGGAGAAGGCGGTGTAGACCAGCTCGCCGCCCCACGGGTGGCGCGGGTGCACGGGCAGCTGGTTGCAGTATTCGGTGACGCGGCGGATCTCGTCGATGTCACTGAAGTCGATCTCGGGGTCGATGCCCTGGGAGAACAGGTTCATCCCCAGGGTGACGAGGCAGACGTTGCCGGTGCGCTCGCCGTTGCCGAACAGGCAGCCCTCGATGCGGTCGGCGCCCGCCATGTAACCCAGCTCGGCGGCGGCCACGGCGCTGCCGCGGTCGTTGTGCGGGTGCAGGGACAGCACGATCGAGTCGCGGTGCTTGAGGTGGCGGTGCATCCACTCGATCTGGTCGGCGTAGACGTTGGGGGTGGCCATCTCGACGGTGGCGGGCAGGTTGATGATGACCTTGCGGTCGGGCGTGGGCTGCCACACGTCGTTGACCGCGTCGCACACCTCGACGGCGTATTCGAGCTCGGTGCCGGTGAACGACTCGGGAGAGTACTGGAAGCGGACGTCGACGTCGGTCGCGTCGGCGAGCTTCTTGACGAGTTTGGCGCCCTCGACGGCGATGGCGGTGATGCCGTCCTTGTCGAGGCCGAACACGACGCGGCGCTGGAGGGTGGAGGTCGAGTTGTACAGGTGGACGATGGCCTGCTTGGCGCCCTCGATGGCCTCGAAGGTGCGCTCGATCAGCTCGGGACGGGCCTGGGTCAGCACCTGGATGACCACGTCGTCGGGGACGCGGCCCTCTTCGATGATCTGCCGGATGAAGTCGAAGTCGGTCTGGGAGGCGGCCGGGAAGCCGACCTCGATCTCCTTGTAGCCCATGCGTACGAGCAGCTCGAACATCTGGAGCTTGCGGTGCGGGTCCATCGGGTCGATCAGGGCCTGGTTGCCGTCGCGCAGGTCGACCGCGCACCAGCGGGGCGCCTTGGTGATGACCTGGTCGGGCCACGTGCGGTCGGTCAGACGCACGGGCTGATAAGGCTGATAACGATGGATCGGCATGGGACTGGGCTGCTGGGCGGTCATGTCTGGTGGCTCCTCGTCGGTCGGGAAGAAAGCGGCCGACGCGCATGACTGGCTCCGCGGCGAGGGAGCCGGCCTCAGTGGCCCCCGCCGCGGCAGCTAAGAAGCAGCCCACGCAGCATGTCTTGCACGCTACCAGACGTCTCGGCATGCGCCATTCATGATCTCAGATTCTGAGAACGTGTCGAGAACGCCGTAGCGGTTAGAGTCTTCGGCATGCGGGACGACGAGATTCTCACCAAAATCAGTGCTCTGGTCGACGAGGAGCACGAGCTGCGCGGCCGGCTGGGCAAGGGCGAGGTGACCACGGACGAGGAGCACGAGCGCATCAAGCAGCTGGAGACCGCGCTCGACCAGTGCTGGGACCTGCTCAGGCAGCGCCGGGCGCGGCGCAGCGCGGGCGAGGACCCCGACTACGCGGCCCCGCGCCCGGTCGACGAGGTCGAGGGCTACCGGCAATAAAGAGGCAGCAAAGAGGCGGTAAAGAGGTCGAGGGCTGCCGGCGGTAAATTCGCTCGCCCCGGCCCGTCGCGTGCGCTTTGCTGGGCTCATGCTGATCCAGCCCATCGATCTCGACCGGCCGGGAGACCTCGTCACGCGCCTGCACGACGCCTACGTGGCGGCGTGCGCCGACGATCCGGGGCCCATGGTCCCGCTCGCCCGCTTCCGCCACCAGGTCGCGACGCACTCGCCGGGCGAGCGGGTCGAGGCGTGGGCGCTCGTCGAGGACGGCGTGGTCACCGGCGGCTACGGGCTGTCGCTCCCCCAGCTCGACAACACCCGTCTCGGAAACCTCTTCCCTCTCGTGGTACGTCCGGAGCGGCGCGGCCGGGGGCTCGGCTCGGCGCTGCTCGAGCACGCGCTTGACCGGTTGCGCCACCACGGCAGGAGCCTGCTCCTCACCGAGACGCCCACCACCGGCGTGGGCGCCCGTTTCGCCCGCGCCCGCGGCCTGACGGTCTCCCTGACGGAGGCCCGCCGCACGCTGGACCTCCGTACGGCCGACTGGGACAAGCTCGCACGCATGCTCCCCGCCGTCGAGGGCTACCACCTGGAGCGTTGGACGGGACCGGCGGGCCCCGAGCTGATCCCCGACCTCGCGGCGCTGATGAACGGCATGAACGACGCCCCGCGCGACGTCGACGTCGAGGACGTCGACTTCAGCCTCGACCGCATCCGCCACTACGAGGAGGCCGTCCCGGACCGTGGCTTCACGTGCTACACGATGATCGCCCGCCGCGACTCCGACGGCGCTCCCGCTGGATACACCCGCGTCTATCTCGAAGCCGACCGCTCCGACGGCTGGGGCCACCAGGCCGACACGGCCGTGCTGGGCGAGCACCGGGGCCACCGCCTTGGTCTCCTGCTCAAGGTCGCCAACCTGCTCTGGCTGCGCGAGCACGAGCCCCACCTGGAGCGGATCATCACCTGGAACGCCACCTCCAACGCCCACATGCTGGCCATCAACGAGGCCATGGGCTTCCAGCTCTTCGACGAGTGGAACGAGTGGCGGCTGACGCTGTAAGCCGTCCGGTAGGCCGTCCGCCGGTGGCGGGCTAACCTGGAGCTCTATGACCTTGGAGGCGTTGAGGGACGCGGATCCGCGCACGGTGGGGCCTTACGCGCTCCTGGGTCGGCTCGGCCAGGGCGGCATGGGCGTCGTCTACCTGGGCCGGGCCCCGGACGGGACACGGGTGGCGGTCAAGGTCATCCATGCCAGAATGGCCGCGCAGGCGGACTTCCGGCGCCGCTTCGCCCGCGAGGTCGCCGCCGCCAAGCGGGTGGCCCGCTTCTGCACCGCGCCCGTCCTCGACGCCGACGTCGAGGGGGAGGTGGCCTACCTCGTCACCGAGTACGTCGAGGGGCCGAGCCTGGGCGCCGCCATCCGCGAGTCCGGGCCGCTGAAGGGCTCGGCGCTGGACGGCCTGGCCGCCGCGATGGCCATGGCCCTGCGCGCCATCCACGCCGCCGGCGTCGTGCACAGCGACCTCAAGCCGTCGAACGTGCTGCTCTCCCAGGTCGGGCCCAAGGTCATCGACTTCGGCGTCGCCCAGGTGCTGGACGCGGAGACCACCAGCGCGGTCGTGGGCACTCCGGCGTACATGTCGCCCGAGCAGGTGTCGGGCGCTCCCCTGGGGCCCGCCTCCGACATCTTCTCGTGGGGATGTACGGTCGCGTACGCGGCGAGCGGCGTCCCGCCCTTCGGCACGGGCTCGATGCCGACGGTGCTCCTGCGCATCGTGAACGATCCCCCTGACCTGCGCGGCCTGCCGGACCCGCTGCGCGAGCTCGTGACAGCCGCCCTGTCCAAGGATCCCTCGGAGCGGCCCACGGCCCAGGAGCTGATGGACCGCCTCAGCGCCTCCTCCCACACCGGCTCCGTCTCGGTGGAGCACAGCACGCCGCACGCCGCGGACACCGGGACGGGGACCAGGGCGAGGATGATCGCGTGGGCGGAGGGGAGGCGGCGACGGCTCACGGCGGCCGGCGCGGCCGTGGTCGTGGCGGCCGTGGGCGGCTCGACGGCCGTCGCGTGGCACAACGCGCAAACGTCCGCGACGGCGACAGCCTCCAGGACGACGACCTCATCGACGGCGACGGCCTCCGGCGGGCAGGGCAGCACGACCGCGGCCACGGGAGGCGGGCACCACAACCCCCTGAGATCCGAGGGCCGCGTCACGTTCTACGCCCCCGCGGAGGGGGCCGCCGCCCGCCAGGCCGGCCTCTGGGAGAAGGACCGCCCCGAGGACGCCGCGCTCATGCGCAAGCTGGCCGCCGTCCCCCACGCCATCCGCCTCGGCGAGCCCGAGGTCAGGCCCAAGATCGCCGCCACCCTCACCGCCGCGCGCCAGGCGGGCGGCGTGCCGGTGTTCCTGGTCAACCGCCTGCCCGGCAGCGACTGCCGGCCGAGGACGTCCGCCGCCATGGACGCGTACCAGGAGTGGATCAAGGGCATCGCCGGCGCCATCGGCCAGGCCGGGGCGGTGGTGATCCTGGAGCCCGGCGCGCTGGTCAAGGTGCCGGGCGCGGCGAACTGCGACCCGCGCGGCTCCGCCGACCAGCGGTACGCGGACCTGCGCCAGGCCGTACGCACCCTCGAGTCGAACCCGAACACGGCCGTCTACCTCGACGGCAGCCACAACTACTGGCCCGGCACCGAGATCATGGCGCAGCGCCTGATCAAGTCCGGCGTCCACGAGGCCGACGGCTTCTTCGTCAACACGGCCGGCTACCAGCCCACCGACAAGAACGTGGAGTACGGCAGGGCGCTGTCGGCCTGCATCAGCGTCCAGCGGGCCACCGGGGGGCAGGACTGCCCGACGGACGCGAAGGTGGACCCGGCCACGATGCCGCACTTCGTCGTCGACACCGCCAGGAACGGGCAGGGCGCGTGGCAGCCGGACAAGAAGTACCCCGACCCGCAGACGTGGTGCAACCCGCCCGGCAGGGGCGTCGGGGACCGGCCCACGACCGACACGGGCGAGGAACTGGCCGACGCCTACCTGTGGATCACGCGGGCGGGCTCGTCCAACGGCCGGTGCCGGCGCGGCACCGACGGCGAGAAGGATCCCGTGCGCGGCATCGTGCTGCCGGAGGCCGGCGAGTGGTGGCCGGCCCAGGCGCTGGAGCGGGCCAGGAACGCCAACCCGCCGCTCTAGCTTTCCCAAAGGCCGGAGACGCCGACCCGCCGCCGATGGTTTCCCGCATGTTAAGCGCACGTTAGATCTCGGCCCGCCGCCCTTGTCCGGACACCCTTCCGCGGAGAGGCTCTGGCCTGCACCTACTCCCCCCAGGCTCCTCGCAGGAGGTCTTCGTGAGCAAGGCTCGCATGCCGTGGAAGGCAGTGATCGGCGGCTCGATCGGCAACATGGTCGAGTGGTACGACTGGTTCGTCTACAGCAGTTTCGCCATCTATTTCGCCGGTTCCTTCTTCCCCGAGGGGGACGACACCGCCAAGCTGCTCAACACCGCGGCCATTTTCGCCGTCGGCTTCTTCATGCGCCCGCTCGGCGGCTGGCTGCTCGGCCGGTACGCCGACAGGAAGGGCCGCAAGTCGGCGCTGACGCTGACCGTCACGCTCATGTCGGCCAGCGCGCTGCTGATCGCCGTAGCGCCGACGTACGACTCAGTCGGCTACATAGGCGCCGTGGTGCTGGTGGTGGCGCGCCTGTTGCAGGGCCTGTCGGTGGGCGGCGAGTACGCGGCCAGCGCCACCTACCTCACCGAGGCCACCCCGCGCGGCCGGCGCGGCTTCGCGTCGAGCTTCCAGTACGTCTCCATGACCGCCGGCCAGCTCGTCGGCCTCCTGCTGCAGATCATCCTGCAGAACACGATGTCGCAGGAGGCGCTCGACTCCTACGGCTGGCGGGTGCCGTTCGTGGTGGGCGCGGTGGCCGCCGCGGTCGTGTTCTACCTGCGTCGCAGCCTGCTGGAGACGGAGGCGTACGACGAGGAGGAGCGCGAGGTCACGCCGCACGACCGCGGCACGATCAAGGAGCTGCTCGCCCACAAGAAGGAGGCGCTGCTGGTCATCGCCCTGACCATGGGCGGCACGGTCGCGTACTACACCTACACCACCTACCTCACCAAGTACCTGTCCAACAGCGCCGGACTGGCGAAGGAGACGGCGACGCTGGTGAGCTTCTGCGCGCTGTTCGTGTTCATGTGCCTGCAGCCGCTGGCCGGCCGCCTGTCGGACCGGATCGGGCGGCGGCCGCTGCTGATCACGTTCGGGATCGGGTCGATGGTGGGCACGGTGCCGTTGATGACGGCTCTGGGCGGCGTGCAGGGCTTCGCCGGGGCTCTGACGCTCGCGCTCATCGGGCTGGTCATCGTCACCGGCTACACCTCGATCAACGCGGTGGTCAAGGCGGAGCTGTTCCCGACGAACGTGCGCGCCCTCGGCGTCGCGCTCCCGTACGCTATCGCGAACGCGCTGTTCGGCGGCACGGCCCAGTACGTGGCGCTGTGGTTCAAGGACAGCGGCATCGAGTCCGGCTTCTTCTGGTACGTCTCCGGATGCGCCGCGGTGTCGCTCGTCGTCTACCTCACGATGCGCGAGACGAGGGACGTGGCGCTCTCGCGGACCGAGCAGGCGTCGGCGGAGGTCCCGGCGCGCGTCTAACCTGGCCACATGCGGGTTCTCCTGGTCGAGGACGACGACCGCCTCGCCTCCGCGCTCACCACGGCACTCGCCCGGCACGGCCACCAGGTCAGCCGGGCGGGCCTGGCCGTCGACGCCCTCCGCCTGGCGGGGGGCGTCGACTTCGTGCTGCTCGACCTGGGCCTGCCCGACATGGACGGGCTCGACGCGCTGCGCCGCCTGCGCCGGGTGTCGGCGGTGCCGCTCATCGTGGTCACGGCCCGTACGGAGGAGCGCGAGGTGCTGCGGGGCCTGCGCTCGGGGGCCGACGACTACCTGGTCAAGCCGTTCCGGACGTTCGAGCTGATGGCCCGCATGGAGGCGGTGGTGCGGCGCGGCACCAGGCCGCGCCCGGCGCGCGACGACGTGGTGAGCGTCGGCGACGTCCGCATCGACCTGGAGTCGCGGCAGGTCACGGTGGCCGGGGAGCCGGTGACGCTGACCAGGCGGGAGTTCGACGTGCTGGCGCTGCTGGCGCGCGAGCCGGGCGTGGTGCGCGGCCGGGAGGAAATCCTCGACGAGGTCTGGGGCGACCCGCTGCTGTCGGCGTCGCGGTCGCTGGACGTGCACGTGGCCAACCTGCGCGCCAAGACGGGCCGTCCCGGGCTGGTGGAGACCCTGCGCGGCACCGGCTACCGGCTGGGCTCGGCGACGTGAACTCCCGCCTGGTGGTCACGTTCACCACGCTGATCGTCTTCCTCATCGCGGCGCTGGCCGTGCCGCTCGGGCTGGCCTACGCCTCCCACCGCACCAACCGGCTGCTCCTCGACCGGCGCGCCGACGCCACCCGCTTCGCCGAGCTGGCCGACCAGGCGGCCAGGGAGGACGACCGCACGGGGCTGGTCGCCGAGATCGGCCGGTACGCCGAGCTCTACGGCGCGGCGGTGCGGGTGCGCGGGCGCAACGGCTCCATGCTGGCCGGTGCCGGCCGGTTCGACGCCGACGACCGGGAGGCGACCCGGCTGGCGCTGGCGGGCCGTACCACCGAGGACCTGCCGACGATCAGCCCGTTCGGCCCGGCCACGGTGCTGCTGGCGGAGCCGGCGGGCCGGGACGCGCAGCTGTCGGGGGTGGTGCTGCTGGAGGCGCCCACCGACCGGGCGAGGCTGGACGTGTCGCTGGTGTGGGGGACGCTGGCGGTCGGCGCGCTGGTGGCACTGGCGTACTCGGCGCTGGTGGCCGGGCGGCTGGCCCGCTGGATCCTGCGGCCCGTCACCGAGCTCGACCGTACGACGCAGGCCATCGCGCAGGGCAGGCTCGACGCGCGAGCGCATCCCGGCGCCGGGCCGTCCGAGCTGCGCCGGCTGGAGGAGCGCTTCAACGCGATGGCCGACGCGGTCTCCGGGGCGATGGAGCGGCAGCGGGCGTTCGTGGCGGACGCCTCGCACGAGCTGCGCACCCCGCTCACCGTGCTCGGGCTGCGGCTGGAGAACCTGGAGCCGCACCTGAAGGGCGAGGGCACCGCCGAGTTCGAGGAGGCGATGGCGGAGCTGGACCGGCTGGCGCTGCTGGTGGACGACCTGCTGGCGCTGGCCGGGGTGGAGGCGGGCGCGGGGGTCGAGGGCAAGGACATCCCGCTCGGGCCGCGGCTCGGGGCCTGGCGGGAGGTGTACGCGGCCAAGGGCGTGCACCTCGTGACCGACATTTCTGAAATGTCGGTCGTGCCGGAGGCGGCGGCCCGGATCGCGGACATCGCGCTCGACAACGCCCAGAAGTTCGTGCCGGCGGGCGGCACCGTGACGGTCACCCTGGACGACGGGGTGCTGCGGGTCTCCGACGACGGGCCGGGGCTGGGCGAGGAGGAGCGCGCGGAGGCGCTGGGGCGCTTCTGGCGCTCCGGCGCCCACGCGAACGTGCCGGGCAGCGGTCTGGGGCTGGCCATCGCCGCCGAGCTGGCCAGGGCCTGCGGGGCCAGGCTGGCGCTGCTGCCGGCCGTACCGCACGGCCTGGTCGTGGAGCTGACCCTGAAGACCCAGCCGTAAGAGATCAGCCGTAGAGAATCAGCCGTAGACGGAGCGGTAGTAGCGGGCGGCGCCCGGGTGGAGCGGGACGACCCCGGTGCCGATGGCGTAGCGCTCGTCGAGCCGCCCGCCCGGCGCCGACGGGGCCTGGAGGCGGTCGCGGGCGCGGAAGAGCGTCTCGGTGACGGTGTACGCCAGGTCGTCCGCCAGCGAGGTCCGGCACATCAGATAGCTGGGCGTGCCCACGGTCGGCACCGGCTTGGGGTTGCCGTACACGCCGGAGGGCACCACCGCGTGCTCGTAGAGCGGCCCGAAGCGGCGGCGCAGCTGCGGCACCAGCGAGTCGAGCGGCACGAGCGCGATGTCGCCGTGCGAGGTCAGGGCGGGCGTGGGCACCCCGCCCGACCAGAAGAACGCCTCGATGTCGCCGTCGCGCAGCGCCTTGACCGACTCGTCCAGGTCGAGCCGGCTGACCTCGGCGGGCTCGGCCGGCTCGGCGAGGGCCAGCACGCGGGTGGCGCTGACCGAGGTGCCCGAGCCCTCCAGCCCGATGGAGACCGCCCGCCCGGCCAGGTCGCCGACGTCCGCGATGCCGGAGCCCTGCCGCACGACCAGGTGGACGTAGTTCATGTAGACCCGGGCCAGGGCGGAGACCGGCTGGTGGCGCACCCTGACGGCGTCGTCGGCGCTGTCGGCCAGCGCGAAGCCCGCGTCGGCCCGGCCGTCGGCCATCATCGTGAGATTCTGCACGCTGGCCGCGGTCTTCATCACGCGGACCGCGAGCCCGTCCAGCCGCAGCTCCCGCGCGAGTCCGTCGCCGAGCTGCTCGTAGAGCCCGCCCGTCGTGCCCGTCACCAGCCGCAGCTCGGGCCGGTCGCCGGAGGCCGAGCACCCGGCCGCCAGCGCGGCGAGCCCGAGCAGGGCGCGGCGGGATATCGGCATGAAATCACGGTATCCGCTCCACCAGAATGGGACTGTGAGCGAACGGGACGCACGCCTGCGCATCTCCTCGGAGCTGACGATGTTCCTGCCGGTGAGCCGGCGCCAGGAGTGGCAGCGGGTGACGACGGACGGCACCTCCACGCTGGGCCACCACGTCGAGTCGCTCGGCATCCCGCTGACCGAGGTGGGGCCGATGCTCGCGGAGGGCCGCGGCGTGCCGCCCTCCTACCTGCTGGCACCCGGCGATGTGGTGGAGGTGGGCCCGGTGCCGCGCCCGCAGCCACTGCCGGACGAGCCGCGGTTCCTGCTGGACGTCCACCTGGGCACGCTGGCGCGGCGGCTGCGGCTGCTCGGCATCGACGCGGCCTACCACAACGACATGGACGACCCGGCGCTGGTGGTGCAGGCCAACGAGGAGCGCCGGGTGCTGCTCACGCAGGATCGCGGCCTGCTGCGCCGCCGCGCGCTGTGGCTGGGCGCGTACGTACGCGGCTCGCGCCCCGCCGACCAGCTCCGCGACCTGCTCCAGCGCTTCGCCCCGCCGCTGCGGCCGTGGACGCGCTGCACGGCGTGCAACGGCGAGCTGGAGCCGGTCGCCAAGCAGGAGGTGGAGCCCCTGCTGGAGGCCGGCACGCAGCGCACCTACGACGTGTACGGCCGGTGCGAGCGGTGCGGCCAGGTCTACTGGCGCGGCGCGCACAGCGACCACCTGGAGAAGATCATCAGCCAGGCCCGCGCCTGGACCTCGTGATCCCCGCCTAGACGGCGAGCAGGCGGCGGACGTCCTCCTGGTGCAGGTCGCCGGCCGCGCCGGTGCGCACGACGTGGCCGCCGTCGAGGATGACGAACGTGTCGGCCAGCCGCAGCGCGACGTCGAGATACTGCTCCACGAGCAGCACGGCCAGCCCCGAGGCGTGCAGCCGCTCGATGGCCGCCTCGATCTCCTCGACGATCGACGGCTGGATGCCCTCGGTCGGCTCGTCGAGGATGAGCATCTTCGGCCTGGTCACCAGGGCGCGGGCCATGGCGAGCTGCTGCTGCTGGCCGCCCGACAGGTGCCCGGCGCTCCGCTTGAGCAGCGGCTTGAGCGCGGGGAAGACGTCGAGGGCCTCGTCGAGGGCGCTCCTGGGCTCCTTGGCGGCCTCCTGGGTGACCAGGAGGTTGCCGAGGACGGACAGCTGGGGGAAGCACTGGTGGCCCTGCGGCACGTACCCCATGCCGAGGCGCACGCGCTCGTGCGGCTTCAGCCTGGTCACGTCGCGGCCCTCGAACGTGACCGTGCCGGCCGTCGCCGGGAGCACGCCCATGACGGTGTTGAGCAGGGTGGTCTTGCCGACGCCGTTGCGCCCCATGACGCAGACCAGCCGCCCTGGCCCGACCTCCAGCGAGACCCCGAACAGGACGCGCGCCGTCCCGTACCCCGACTCAAGGCCGGTTACCGACAGCATCGCTCGCCTTCCTCCCCAGATAGACCTCCTGGACGCGCGGGTCCGCGCTGACCTGCTCCACCGACCCCTCCACCAGCACCCGGCCCTCGTGCAGCACGGTCACGGTGGAGGCGTGCCGCCGCAGGAACTCCATGTCGTGCTCCACCACGATGACCGTGTGGTCGTCGGCGATCCGGGTGAGCAGCTCGCCCGTACGCTGCCGTTCGTCGCCGGACATGCCCGCCACGGGCTCGTCCAGGAGCAGCAGCTTCGGCCGCTGCGCCAGCAGCATGCCGATCTCGAGCCACTGGCGCTGGCCGTGCGAGAGAACGCCGGCTGAACGCTCGGCGAGCTCTTCGAGCCCGGTCCTGGCCAGCGCCTCCTCGACGGCCTCCGACACGCCCCTGCGCCGCCGGGCCAGCGACCACAGGGGCCTGCGGAAGCTGGCGGCGAGGTCGATGTTCTCGAGCACGGTGAGCTCCTCGAACACGACCGATGTCTGGAACGTGCGCCCGACGCCCAGCCGGACGATCTGGTGCTCCTTCCTGCCGACCAGGTCGTGCTCCCCGAACCGCACGCTGCCGGCCGCCGGCCTGGTCAGCCCGGTGATCACGTCGATGAGCGTGGTCTTGCCCGCTCCGTTGGGGCCGATCAGGAACCGCAGCTCGCCCTCGGGCACGGTCAGGTCCACGCCGTCGAGCGCCCTGAACCCGTCGAACACGACCTGGACGTCACGTAGTTCGAGCACGTCGGAGCCTCCCCATCACGCCGATGACGCCTTTCGGGGCCAGCGTCATCACGAGGATGAACAGGGCCCCCTGCAGGTAGAGCCAGCCGTCGGCGAACTGCTCGCTGAACGCCGTCTTGGCGTAGCCCATGACGACCGCGCCGAGCACGGCCCCGGCCAGCACGTGCCGCCCGCCGACGGCCACC
Organism: Nonomuraea phyllanthi; assembly: GCF_006334985.2. Lineage (GTDB taxonomy): Bacteria > Actinomycetota > Actinomycetes > Streptosporangiales > Streptosporangiaceae > Nonomuraea > Nonomuraea phyllanthi. The sequence goes on along the minus strand of NZ_VDLX02000003.1, from coordinate 172,280 downwards.
GCGACGACCAGCTCCAGCGAGGGCACGACGCCGAGCAGCGCGGGCGAGATGATGCCGACGACCGGCACGAACAGCGCGCCCGCCAGCCCGGCCATGCCCGCCGAGAGCGCGAAGGTGACGGTCTTGACCAGGGCGGGGTCGTAGCCGAGGAAGCGCACGCGGTCCTCGCCGTCCCTGACCGCGACGAGCAGCCGGCCGTAGCGGCTGTTCACCAGCTGGCGGGTGGCGAGGTAGAGGGCGCCGAGCACGACCGCGACCGCCAGGTAGAGCAGCCGCTGCGTGGAGTCCTCGGCGAGGTCCTGGCCGAACAGCTCGAAGAAGTTGGTCATGCCGTTGGTGCCGCCGGTCAGGCCCTGCTGCCCCACGAGCAGGATCACCATGGCGGCGGCCAGGGCCTGGGTGAGAATGGCGAAGTACGCACCTCGTACGCGCTGCCTGAACACCAGCGTGCCCAGGATCACCGCGATCAGCATGGGCCCCAGCACGGCCATGACCAGGGCGAAGACCGGATTCGCGAACGGCACCCACAGGGCGGGCAGGTGCTCGACGCCGCTCCACACCATGAAGTCGGGCAGCCCGCCGCCGGCCTCGGTGAGCTTGAGGTACATCGCCATGGAGTAGCCGCCGAGCCCGAAGAACACGCCCTGGCCGAGGGTCAGCATGCCGCCCTTGCCCCAGACCAGCCCGATCCCGAGAGCGACGATCGCGTAGCAGAGGTATTTCGCGAGCAGCCCCAGCCGGAACGGCTCCAGCAGCAGCGGCGCCGCCACCAGCGCGATCACCGCGACGGTCGCGAACGGCAGGTTCCTCCTGAGCATCCGGATCATGTGAGCACCCTCGATCGGAGCGCGAACAGGCCCTGCGGGCGTATCTGGAGGAACGCGATCAGCACGGCGAAGACGATCACCTTGGCCAGCGAGGCGTCCGACCAGAACTCGGCGTAGGAGTTCAGCAGGCCCAGCCCGATCGCCGCCAGCACGGCCCCGCGCAGCTGCCCGAGCCCGCCCGCCACGACGACGAGGAAGGCGTCCACGATGTAGTACGTCCCGAGCGTCGGCCCGACGGGGCCGATAAGCGTCAGCGCGACCCCGGCCACGCCGGCCAGCCCCGACCCGATGAAGAACGTCAGCATGTCCACCCGGCCGGTGTCGATGCCGCTGGTGGCGGCCAGCCGCCGGTTCTGCACCACGGCCTGGGTCCTGCGGCCGAGCCCGGTGCGGTTGAGGTAGAGCCAGACCGCCACGACGCCCGCGATCGCCAGCGCCATGATGAACAGCCGGTTGTAGGGCAGGATGCCCACCCCGCCCGACAGCCAGGAGGGGGCGGGCACCTGCACGTTCGGGGCGCCGAACAGGTCGCGGGCCAGCTGCTGCAGCACCAGGCTCACGCCCCAGGTGAGCAGCAGCGTGTCGAGCGGCCGGCCGTAGAAGTGCCTGATGGCGGCGCGTTCGAGGATCAGCCCCATGACGCCGGCCACCAGGAACGCGGCGGGCAGCGCGAGCACGAAGTTCTGCAGCAGGAACGCGGTGTACGCCCCGGCCATGATGAACTCGCCGTGCGCCATGTTGATCACGCCCATCTGCCCGAACGTGAACGTCAGCCCGAGCGCGATGAGCAGCAGCACCGCGCCGATCGACAGCCCGATGGGCAGCTGGTTGACGAAGGCCGACATCACTGGCCCGTCCCGAGCCCGCTCGCCCAGGCGTACCCCTTGAGATACGGGTCCGGCTTGATCGGCTCGCCGGAGTTCCACACCTCCTTGATCAGGCCGTCGGGCTGGATGACGCCGATGCGGGCCGTCTTGTAGAGGTGCTGGTTCTCGCCGTCGATCGTGACCTTGCCCTCGGGCCGGTCGAGCGAGATGCCCGGCGCGGCCTTCTTGACCGCCTCGACCTCCGTCGTGCCGGCCTTCTTGACGGCCTCGGCCCACAGGTAGACCGCGTTGTAGCCGGCCTCCATGGGGTCGGAGGTCACCTTGTCCTGCCCGTACTTCGCCTTGTACGCCGTGACGAACGCCTCGTTGGCGGGCGTGTCGGTGGTCTGGTAGTAGTTCCAGGCGACCGGCTGGCCCGCGATGTTATCCACGCCGATGCCGGTGACCTCCTCCTCGGCGATGCTCACCGACAGGACCGGCATCGTCTCGGCCGACGCGCCCGCGCTCTTGAGCTGCTTGAAGAAGGCCACGTTGCTGTCGCCGTTGAGCGTGTTGAACACCGCGTCCGGTTTGGCCTGCATGACCTTGTTGACCAGCGTGGAGTATTCGGTGTGGCCGAGCGGGGTGTACTCCTCGCCGAGGATCTCCATTCCGTTCGCCGCCGCGTACGCCTTGATGATTTTGTTCGCGGTGCGCGGGAAGACGTAGTCGCTGCCCACCAGGAAGAGCTTCTTCTTGCCCTCCTCCTTCAGGTAGTCGAGGCCCGGGATGATCTGCTGGTTGGTGGTGGCGCCGGTGTAGAAGATGTACGGCGAGCTCTCCAGCCCCTCGTACTGCACCGGATACCACAGCAGCGCCTTGTAACGCTCGAAGACCGGCAGCATGGCCTTCCTGCTGGCGGAGGTCCAGCCGCCGAAGACGGTGGCGACCTTGTCCTGCCGGATGAGCTTGGTCGCCTTCTCGGCGAACGTGGGCCAGTCGGAGGCGCCGTCCTCCACCACGGGGACGAGCTTCTTGCCCAGCACGCCGCCGGCCTTGTTGATCTCGTCGATCGCCAGCAGCTCGGCGTCGCGGACGGTGACCTCGCTGATGGCCATCGTGCCGCTGAGCGAGTGGAGGAGACCCACCTTGATCTCGTTGGACTCGGCGGCGGGTTTCGCGCCGGAACCGCAGGCCGCGAGCGCTAACACCAGGGCCGCGGAGAGAATCGGACGGGAGATGCGCACAGCCAGTTCCTTCCTGCACGGCCGCTACTGCCAGAAAGGTGACCGCAGCCATATTTCTCGGGGAGATCCCGTTTGTTAATTGGCGATTGCGAAGAATTCACAGAAGGCTTTGATCCGACATGTAGCAATCGATGTGCTGCGCGAAACCGACACGACATCCCTCGGCAACATGAATGAAACGGCCCGTTCCTAAGGTCCGGCCATGCGGCTTACCTCACACGAGCAGGAGCGGCTGCTCATCCACGTCGCCGCCGGGGTGGCGCGCGAGCGGCGGGCCAGGGGCCTGCGCCTGAACCACCCGGAGGCCACCGCGATCATCGCGTCGTTCCTCATGGAGGGGGCCAGGGACGGGCGCACCGTGGCCGAACTGATGGAGGCCGGGCGCTCGGTGCTCGGCCGGGCCGACGTCATGGAGGGCGTACCGGAGATGCTGGAGAGCGTGCAGATCGAGGCGACGTTCCCCGACGGCACGAAGCTGGTCACCGTGCACAGGCCGATTCCGTGATCCCGGGCGAGTACGCGCATCCCGAGGGCGCGCTGGAGCTCAACCCCGGGCGCGAGCGGGTGACCGTGCGCGTGGTCAACACGGCCGACCGGCCGGTGCAGGTCGGCTCCCACTACCACTTCGCGGCCGCCAACCCCGGGCTGGAGTTCGACAGGGAGGCGGCCTGGGGCAGGCGGCTCGACGTGCCGGCCGGGACGGCGATCAGGTTCGAGCCGGGCGTCGAGCGCGACGTGACGCTGGTGCCGCTGGCCGGTCACCGGGTCGTGCCGGGGCTGCGGCCCGAGTGGGCGGGGCCGCTCGATGGCTGAGATCTCCCGCGCGCGTTACGCGGCACTGTACGGGCCCACGGCCGGCGACCGGATCCGGCTGGCCGACACCGACCTGTTCATCGAGGTCACCGAGGACCTGTCGATCGGGCCCTCCGGGCCGGGCGACGAGGCCGTGTTCGGCGGCGGCAAGGTCATCCGCGAGTCCATGGGGCAGGCCCGCACCACGCGGGCCGAGGGCGCGGCCGACCTGGTCATCACCGGCGCGGTGATCCTCGACCACTGGGGCGTGGTCAAGGCCGACGTCGGCATCCGAGACGGCCGGATCCACGCCATCGGCAAGGCCGGCAACCCCGACACGATGGACGGCGTCGACCTGGTCATCGGGCCGTCCACGGAGGTGCTGGCGGGCAACGGCAAGATCCTCACCGCCGGGGCCGTCGACTCCCACGTGCACCTCATCTGCCCGCAGCTGCTCGACGAGGCGATCGGGTCCGGGGTCACCACGATCGTCGGGGGCGGCACGGGGCCGGTCGAGGGCACGAAGGCGACCACCGTCACCGGCACCTGGTACCTCGCCAGGATGCTGGAGTCGCTGGACGCCTACCCGCTCAACTTCGCGCTGCTCGGCAAGGGCAACACGGTCTCCGCCGACGGGCTCGCGGAGCAGCTGGCCGCCGGGGCCTCGGGCTTCAAGCTGCACGAGGACTGGGGCACGACGCCGGCCGCCATCGACGCCTGCCTGCGCGCGGCCGACACCCACGGGGTGCAGGTGACGATCCACACGGACACGCTGAACGAGGCCGGGTTCGTGGAGTCGACGCTGGGGGCCATCGGCGACCGGATGATCCACGCGTACCACACCGAAGGGGCGGGAGGCGGGCACGCGCCCGACATCATCCGCGTCGCGGCGTACCCGAACATCCTGCCCTCCTCCACCAACCCCACCCGGCCGCACACCGTCAACACGCTGGACGAGCACCTCGACATGCTGATGGTCTGCCACCACCTCAACCCGTCGATCCCGGAGGACCTGGCGTTCGCCGAGTCGCGCATCAGGCCGTCCACGATGGCGGCCGAGGACGTTCTGCACGACCTGGGGGCGATCTCGATGATCGGCTCCGACTCGCAGGCGATGGGGCGGATCGGGGAGACGATCATCCGGACGTGGCAGACGGCGCACGTCATGAAGGCGCGCCGGGGGTCGCTGGGCGGACCGGCCGACAACCTGCGAGCCCGCCGATATATCGCGAAATATACGATATGCCCGGCCATCGCCCACGGGCTGGACGGCGAGATCGGCTCCGTCGAGCGCGGCAAGCTCGCCGACCTCGTCCTGTGGGACCCGGCGTTCTTCGGGGTCAAGCCGGACCTGGTGCTCAAGGGCGGCGTGGTGGCCTGGGCCCAGATGGGCGACGCCAACGCCTCCATCCCGACGCCCCAGCCGGTGCTGCCCCGCCCGATGTTCGGCGCCTCGCCGGTGACCGCCGCCGCCACCTCGCTGCACTTCGTCTCGCCGCTCGCCGTGGAGTCCGGGCTCGCGGACCGGCTGTCCGTACGGCGGCGCCTGGCGCCGGTCGCGGACGTACGGCGGCGCGGCAAGTCGTCGATGCCGCTCAACGACGCCATGCCGAGGATCGAGGTGGCGCCCGACACGTTCGAGGTACGCGTCGACGGCGACCTCATCGAACCGGCCCCGGCCACCCGCCTGCCGATGGCCCAGCGGTACTTCCTGTTCTGATGGACCCCGCCGTGAACCCTGCCGTGAACCCTGCCGTGAACCCTGCCCTGCTCCTGCTCGCCGACTCCCGCCTCCCGGCCGGGGGCCACGCCCACTCGGGCGGCGTCGAACAGGCCGTCACGTCTGGGGCGGTGCACGACGTGCCGTCGCTGGCCGGCTTCCTGCGGGGGCGGCTGCACACGGCCGGCACGGTCGCCGCCGCCCTCACCGCCGCCGCCTGCGCCTGCGCCGCCGGCCCGCCTCCGCCCGAGCCGGCGTGGGGGCTGCTCGACGCCGAAGTCGATGCCAGGACCGCCGCCCCGGCCCAGCGGGAGGCGTCCAGGACCCAGGGCAGGCTGCTCCTGAGGGTCGCCCGCCGCGTGTGGCCGTCGCCGGTCCTGGAGGGCCTGGCGCGGGCCGTACCGAATCCGCACCACCCGATCGCCCTCGGCGCGGCGGCGCACGCGGCGGGCGCCACGCCGGAGGAGGCGGCCATGGCGGCGGCGTACCACGCGGTCGGCGGCGCCGCCACGGCGGCCGTGCGGCTGCTCGGGCTCGACCCGGTGGCCGTGCACGGGCTGCTGGCCGGCCTCGCCCCCGACCTCGCCGCCGTGGCCGGGGCGGCGCGGAGCGGCGGCGACTGGGAGTCGCTGCCCGCGCACTCGTCCCCCGCGCTCGACCTGCTCGCCGAGCAACACGCGCGGGCGGACGTCCGGCTGTTCATCTCCTGACGGAAGGAATCCGACATGGGCGCCAATCACGAGGACCACCATCACGCCCCCGACGGCCACGGCCGGGCGCTGCGGCTGGGGGTGGGCGGCCCGGTGGGCAGCGGCAAGACCGCCCTGGTGGCCGCGCTGTGCAGGACGCTCGGCCCGTCCCTCTCGCTCGGCGTGGTGACGAACGACATCTACACCACCGAGGACGCCGAGTTCCTGCGCCGGGCCGGCGTGCTCGACGAGGAGCGCATCCTCGCCGTCGAGACCGGCTGCTGCCCCCACACCGCCATCCGCGACGACATCGCCGCGAACCTGGACGCCGTGGAGACCCTGGAGGACCGGTTCGGCCCGCTCGACCTGGTCATCGTGGAGAGCGGCGGCGACAACCTGACGGCCACGTTCAGCCGGGGGCTGGCCGACCGACAGATCTTCGTCCTGGACGTGTCCGGCGGCGACAAGGTGCCGCGCAAGGGCGGTCCCGGCGTCACGACGGCGGACCTGCTGGTCGTCAACAAGACCGACCTGGCCCCGATGGTGGGCGCCGACCTCGGCGTGATGGACCGCGACGCGGCGGCCGTACGCGGTGCCAGGCCGGTGCTGTTCACCTCGATCAGGCAGGACCCCACCGCCGCCACCGTCGCCGCGTGGGTGTCGGAGCAGGTGGCGGCCTGGTCGCACGCCCACGCGGCGCACGCGTCCTGATGCCCGGCCGCCGCGCGATGCGGGCCGGCGCCGCCGTCGCCACGGCCCCGGCCCCAGGCGGCGGGACCCTCGTCCACCGCCTGGCCTCGGCGCCACCGCTGACGCTGCGCCAGACCGGCCCGTCCACCGTGCACCTCGTCTCCACGGCGGCGGGCCCGCTCGGCGGCGACCGCCTGTCCCTCGACATCGACGTCGCCCCGCACACCACCCTGGAGCTGGGCTCGGTCGCCGCCGGACTGGTCCTGCCCGGCCACGGCACGTCCGAGTTCCTGGTCACCGCGCGGGTGGGAGCGGGGGCCAGGCTCCGGTTCGCGCCGGAGCCCACCGTGCTCGCCGCCGGCTGCGAGCACCGCCTCCTGGTACGCCTCGCGCTGGCGGCCGACGCCGAGGTGCTGTGGCGCGAGGAGATCGTCCTCGGCCGGCACGGCGAGCGCGCGGGGCGCTGCCACGCCCGCTTCGACGCGACGCGCGACGGCCGCCCGCTGCTCCGGCAGGAGTTCACCGTCGGCGACCCGGCGCTGGACTCCTCCCCCGCCGTCTACGGCGCGGCCCGCTGCGTCGGCACCACCTTCCTCACGACGCCCGTCAAGGAGCCGGTCGTGGCCGAGGGCGTCGCCGTGCTGCCCCTGGCCGGTCCCGGCACGCTCGTGTCCGCCCTGGCCGCCGACGCGGTCGAGCTCCGCTCCCGCCTCGAATGGGGCGAGCGCGCGGTCCGGCCCGCCTAGCTCCCCTTTCCCCGCCGCGCCCGTGCCCCCTCACCACGGGCGCCTTCGTCATGCGCCCGCACAGGCAAGATCCGTAACAACTCCAGAAGGTGACCCTTCACCCGTGGTGTAGATGTCAATAAGTCTGTACATTCGGTCCAAGTGTCCTTCGACGGCTCTTCACGGGCCGTCCACGATCCAGCTACCTGTGACTACTACGTTCGCGCCATCGTCATGTCGCACCGGGAGCGCCGATGTTCAAACGCACCATTCCGCTGACCGCCCTCGCCTTAGCTCTTCTGACGGCCTGCGGCGGCAACGGCGGCACTGCCTCCGGCGGTGACAACTCCTTCACGCTGTACGTCTCAGGCGACGTGAACGTCAGAGACCTCTACCAGAAGACGCTCATCCCCGGCTTCGAGAAGGCCAATGCGGGTGTCAAGGTCAACCTCGTCTTCTCCGAGCACGGCCAGAACGACACCTCGATGCTCAACAGGCTCGGCGCCTCGGTGAAGACCGACTCCGAGCCGCCCTTCGACATCATGGACGCCGGCGCCGTCAAGAACGCCGCCAGGGGCCAGTTCGTGGACGTGCTGACCGCGCAGAAGATCCCCAACCTGTCAAAGATCGACCAGAAGATGCTCGACCCGGTGGACTCGCGGGCCATGCCGTACCGCGGCTCGTCCGTCGTCCTGGCCTACGACAGCACCAAGGTCACCGCTCCGCCCAAGACGATGGCCGAGCTGATCGACTGGATCAAGGCCAACCCGGGCAAGTTCACCTACAACTCCCCCAACACCGGCGGCTCCGGCGACGCGTTCATGAACACCGTGCTGACCATGCACATGGACCCGGCCTCCGCCGAGAAGGCCTCCCAGGCCTACGACAAGAACGTGGAGACCCAGTGGAAGGCCGGGCTCGACGTGCTCAAGAGCCTGACCCCCATGGTCTACCAGCGCGTCTACCCGAACGGGAACCAGGAGGTGATCAACCTGCTGAGCAAGGGGGAGATCGCCATGGCGCCCGTCTGGTCGGACCAGATCCTGGCCGCCAAGGACAGCGGGCTGATCAAGGACAACATCAAGCTGACCCAGATCGCCGACCCGCCGTTCACCGGCAGCCTCACCTACATCGGCCTGGCGGCCAACAGCACGCACAAGGACGCCGCGTACAAGTGGTTCAACTACGTGCTGGAGAAGGAGCCGCAGGCCGAGATCGTCCGTAAGATGGCCGGCTATCCGGTGATCAGTCCCTCCGAGCTGCCGGCCGAGCTGCAGGACAAGTTCACCGGCCTGGACACCACCGAGTTCCGCCAGGGCTTCGAGACGCAGACCGACTCCGATGCCAAAGAGGCCTGGCAGAAGAACGTCCCATGACGGCGGTGGCTCAACGGGTACGCACGCGCAACCGCACCCGCCTGCGCGGCTTCCTGCTCGCCCTGCCGCCGGTGCTGGTGATCGCCTTCTTCATCGGGCTGCCGGTGATCGCGGCGATCGCCTACACCTTCGGCTACTCGGGCGGCATCAACTCCGTGGTGGCGGCGCTCGCCCAGAAGCAGCACCTCGTGGACGGCGCCGCCCCCACCTTCGACGCCTACCGCGAGGTGCTGGGCGACTCCTCGTTCCGCACGGACCTGCTGGTGACCGTCATCGTCACCATCGTGACCGTGGTACTCGTGATGGTGCTGAGCTGGGCCATCGCGCTGTACGCCCGCTTCTCCCGCGGCGTGCTGGCCAAGCTGGTGACCGCGCTGGCCGTGGTGCCGATGTTCATCCCCGTCGTCATCGCCTCGTACGCGATCCTGACCTTCTACTCCACCGACGGCTTCACGAGGACGCTGTTCCACCTGCTCGGCTGGGAGGACTCGCCGGCGCTGGCGTACAAGATGACCGGCGTGACGGTGGGGCAGGTCTGGACGCACCTGCCGTTCGGCGTGCTGCTCATCTCCTCCGGCCTGTCGTCCGTCCCTGACACGCTCATCGACGCCGCCCGCGACGCGGGCGCGTCCATGAGCAGGGCCGTACGCGCCGTCATGATCCCCATGGCGGCGCTGCCGACCATCATCGTGGCGACGTTCACCGGCATCGGGGTGCTGGGCAGCTTCACCGTGCCGTACCTCATCGGGCCCAACGCGCCCAACATGCTCGGCGTGAGCATGGCCCAGTACTACCAGTCGTTCAACCAGGCCCAGCAGGCGGTGGTCATGGCCGTCGTCGTGTTCGTGCTGGCCGCCGGGATCGGCTACTTCTACGTGCGGGCCAACGCCAAGTCCGCGCGCGGATCGGGGAGGCTGTGATGGGCGCCTGGGCGCGGCGGGCAGGGGTGGCCCTGTTCGTGCTCGCGATGCTGCTGTTCGTGATCGGGCCGCTGGCCTGGCTGTCGCTGCGGGCGTTCGCGCAGACCTGGGAGTATCCCCGGCTGCTGCCCCGCGAGTGGACGCTGCACTGGTGGGAGACCGTGCTGGAGGACGCCCAGCTGGGCGGGGCGATCCGGCTGAGCTTCGTGTTCGCGCCGGTGACCGTGCTCGTCTCGTCCGTCATCTGCCTGCCCGCGGCGTACGCCTTCGCCAGGCACGACTTCCCCGGGCGGCGGGTGATGCTGCTGTCGCTGTTCGCCACCAACGCGTTCCCGAAGATGGGGCTGTTCATCACGATCGCCGGGCTCTTCTACAGCCTGAAGATCATGGGCACGTTCGTCGGTGTGGTCGTGGTGCACGTGCTGGGCACGCTCGTCGTCATGACCTGGATCCCGGCGGCCGCGTTCGCCGCCGTGCCGCGCAGCCTGGAGGAGGCGGCGAGGGACGCGGGAGCGGGGCCGATCCGCACGTTCTTCTCCGTCACGTTCCCCATCGCGGCCCCCGGCATCCTGGTGGCCATGATCATGGCGTTCCTGGCCTCGTTCGACGAGGCGCAGGGCACCTTCCTGGTCGGCACCCCGACGTACATCACGATGCCGACCGAGATGTACACCCTGGTACTCAACTATCCCGAACAGGCCGCCGCGGTGTTCTCGATCATGCTGTCGGTCCCGTCGGTCGTGCTCATGCTGCTGGTCCGCAAACACGTCATGGGCGGCAGACTGGCGGAAGGATTCCAACTGAGATGAGTCTGCGCATCGAGGCCGTCAGCAAGGTGCTCGGAGGCCGTACCATCGTCGACAGCCTGGACCTGGAGGTCGAGACGGGGCAGCTGGCCTCGCTGCTCGGCCCGTCCGGCTGCGGCAAGACCACCACCCTTCGCATGATCGGCGGGTTCCTCCGGCCCGACGCCGGCCAGGTGCTGATCGACGGCCAGGACGTGACCGCCATCGCCCCCGAACGGCGGCCGACGGCCATGGTCTTCCAGAACTACGCGCTCTGGCCGCACATGACCGTGTTCAAGAACATCGCGTTCGGGCTGAAGCTGCGGCGGATGCCCCGCGACGAGATCCGCTCCCGGGTCGAGGACGTGCTGCGGACCGTCAACCTGCTGCACCACATCGACAGCCACCCCGGCCAGATCTCCGGCGGCGAGCAGCAGCGCGTCGCCCTGGCCCGCGCGCTCGTCCTCGAACCCAAGGTGCTGCTGCTGGACGAGCCGCTGTCCAACCTGGACGCCAAGCTGCGCGAGCGCGTCCGCGACGACATCAGGGAGATCCAGCAGCGGGTCGGCATCACCACCGTCCTGGTCACCCACGACCAGGACGAGGCGCTGTCCATCTCCGACAAGGTCGCCGTCATGACCGGCGGCAGGATCGACCAGTACGACCCGCCGTCCACCATCTACCGCGCGCCCAGGACCAGGTTCGTCGCCGACTTCGTCGGCACCATGAACCTCCTGCGCGCCACCGTCCACGACGACCACGTGGCCACGGGAGACGTGAAGATCCCCGTGCGCGGCGCGGCACTCGGGGTCGAGGGCGAGTGGGACGTCGGCGTCCGGCCGGAGGACGTACGGGTCTCGCCCTCCGAGGGCGCGCCCGCACAGGTGGCCCGCGTCATCCCGCGCGGCCACTACACCGAGCTGGTCCTCATGCTCGGCGAGCAGCGGCTGCGCGCCTTCGTCGGGCCCGGCTCGGGCGACGACCTGCCCGAGGGCGCCACCGCCCACATCGAGATCTCACGCGCGCTCCTCTACCGGGAAGGTCTGCTCCACCAGGCATGAACGACGACATACGAGCTTGGGAATCACTGGCCGTCGAGCTGGCGGGCTGGGCGTGCTCGCGCATGCGCGCCGGCTACGCCGAAGCGAAGATCAAGAACCACCAGGCCGACTGGGTGACGGCCGCCGACCTGGAGATCGAGCAGGAGGTACGGCGCCGCGTGGCCGAAACCTTCCCCCACCACCGGGTCGTCGGGGAGGAGTACGGCGACACCGGCTCCGGCGCCGTCACCTGGTACGTCGACCCCGTCGACGGCACCACCAACTTCGTGCACGGCCTGGGCTGGTCCTCCTTCAGCCTGGCCGCCGCCGACGAGCGGGGGGCCGCGGCGGGCGTGGTCGCCGACCCGTGGCGCGGCGAGATCTTCAGCGCCACCCGCGACGGCGGCGCCCAGATCTTCACCGGGGTCCGGGACGGCGGCGCCGACCCGGACGGCCAGGCGACGACCTGCTCGGCGGCCGAGTCGCCGAGCGGCGGGCTGGTCTGCACGGAGCTGCGCGGCGGCCAGGTCTGGCCCGGCCTGACCGCGATGATGGAGACGCTCGCCGAGCAGCACTGCGGCACCCGCATCATGGGCTCCACCGCGCTCTCCCTGGCCAGCGTCGCGGCGGGCCGGTGCGTCGCCACGGTCACCGACGCCTACAACACCTGGGACGTGCTGGCCGGAGCCCTGATCGCCAGGGAGTCGGGGGCCGTGGTGCTCGGCCGTACCGGCGAGCCCTGGCTGGAGGGCGACCTGCCCGCCGACGGGCTGGTGGCGGGCGCTCCCGGCGTGGCGCGCACGGTCTGGAAGGCCTGGCAGGGGGCATGAGCGTCGCCATCTCCGCCCACCGCGGCGGCCCCGGCGCGGGCGGGGGACATTCCACCTGGGCCACCTACGAGGCCGCCGTCACCAGCGGCGCCGAGTACGCCGAGTTCGACATCAGGCGGACCCAGGACGGCGTGTACATCGCCCACCACGACGCCCACCTCTCCGTCGGCCCCGCCACGGCGCGCCCCTCCGGTGACTCCGCCACCGCGCACCCTTCCGATGGGCCCGCCACGGCGCGCCGGGCTCGCGGCCCGGCCATCGCCGATCTCACCTACGCCGAGGTCTGCGAGTTCCTCGGCTTCGAGGTGCCACGCATCGACGAGCTGATGACGTTCCTCGGCGGCAAGCTCAAGGGCCACCTCGACGTCAAGGAGCCCGGCTACGAGGCCGAGATCGTGGACATGGCCCTGGCCGCCTTCGGTCCTGACGACTTCGTCGCCACCGGCATCGAGGACGCCGCCATCCCGGCCATCAAGGCCGCCCACCCCGAGGTCGTCGTCGGCCTGTCACTCGGCCGCAACCGGGTGCCCGCCCTGAACGAGCTCTTCCCCATCGCCCGCATCCGCGCCTGCGGCGCCGACTGGGTGGCGGTCAGGCACGACATCGCCCGCATGAACGCCCTGCGGGCCTGTGCCCGGCACGGGATCGGCGTGATGGTGTGGACCGTGGACGAGCCCGCCCTCATGGACCTCTTCCTCGCCGACCCCCGCGTCGACGTCCTCATCTCCAACCTCCCGGCCGAGGCCGTCGCCCGCCGCCGCAACCTCCCCTGAACCGCGGGACGGCGCCGGCGTCCCGTTGACCCGGTGGCCCGGCAGTCCGGACACCATCCCGATCCGCTCGGCCGCCGGAAATCCGCCACCCGGAAATCCGGCACCCGGAAATCCGCCACGCGGTCCGCACCGTCGCGGACGGTGGCCGGCGGCCCCTCCCCGGCTTACAGTGATCGTGTGGCCGATTACCCGCAGCCCGCGCCACCCAGGCCCGTCACCCGGCGCGGCTACGCCCTGGCCGTGGCGGTCGCCGGAGCGCTGCTCGTGTTCTGCGCCGTCCTTCCCTGGGCCGGGCTCGAGGTGCGGAGCGGGCTCATCGGCGGCGGGCTGGCCAGCGACGTCCGCGGCATCGACGACCCGTACGGCGTCTGGGCGCTCGTGGCCGGGCTGGCCGCGCTGGGGTGCGGGGTCGCGGGGCTGCTCTCGCGGCCCGGGATCACCGCTCTGGCCGCGCTGCCCGGAGGCGTGGCGGTGGTGGTGCTGGTGCTGTTCATGACGGACGGGAGCGGCCTGCGGGACCGGCTCTCCGTCGATCTGGGAGAGGTGCTGTCGATCGGGCCCGCGGTGCGGTTCGGCTGGTTCGCCGCGCTCGCCTGCTCCCTGGCGGTCGTCGTGCTCTCCGTCCTGGCACTGGTCCGGCGCGCCTGACCGGCCCCGGCGTGGCGGCGGGCTCAGTCGTAGAAGCCCAGCCGCCGCAGCTGCTTGGGGTCGCGCTGCCAGTCCTTGGCCACGCTGATCCGCAGGTCGAGGTAGACCCGCGTGCCCAGCAGGGCCTCGATCTGCTTGCGGGCCTTGGTGCCGACCTCGCGCAGCCGCTCCCCCTTGTGCCCGATGACGATGGCCTTCTGCGAGGGTCGCTCCACGAACAGGTGCGCGTAGATGTCGAGCAGGTCGTCGCGCCCCTCCCGGGGCATCATCTCGTCCACCACCACGGCGATGGAGTGGGGCAGCTCGTCGCGTACGCCCTCCAGCGCCGCCTCCCTGATCAGCTCCCCCACCAGCACCTGCTCCGGCTCGTCGGTGAGCTGCCCGCCCTCGTAGAGCGGCGGCGACTCGGGCAGGTGCTCGATCAGCACGTCGCCCACCACGTCGAGCTGGTCGCCCGCCTGCGCCGAGACCGGCACGATCGCCGCGAACTCCGCCAGCTCCGACACCGCCAGCAGTTGCTGCGCGATCTGCTCCTTGCTCGCCAGGTCGCACTTGGTGACCACGGCCACCACCGGCGTCTTGCGCACCGCCGCGAGCTTGTCGGCGATGAACCGGTCGCCCTTGCCGATCGGCTCGTTGGCGGGCACGCAGAAGCCGATCACGTCCACCTCGGTGAGCGTGGACAGCACCAGGCTGTCGAGCCGCTCACCGAGCAGGGTGCGTGGCCGGTGCAGGCCCGGGGTGTCGATGATGATGAGCTGGGCGTCGGGGCGGTGCACGATGCCCCTGATGGCGCGCCTGGTCGTCTGCGGCTTGGACGAGGTGATCGCCACCTTGCTGCCGACCAGGGCGTTCATGAGCGTGGACTTGCCGACGTTCGGCCTCCCCACGAAGCAGGCGAATCCGGCGCGATGGCTGTCTGGCGAAGTCACATAGTGCATTGTGGACCATCAGGAGGTGTGGGCACGCCACCAGGCGAACGCCTCGGGCAGGGCGACCGGCGTCCACGTGGTCGTACGCAGCTCCGCGACCTCGTCCTCGCGCACCCACCGGAAGTCGGTGATCTCGTCGTGGTCGGGCTCGGGGCCGGCGGAGCCGGGGGCGAGCACGCAGGCGTAGCAGGCGATGACGTAGCCGACCTGGTGGCCGTTCGGGTAGACGGTGCGGAACTCGGGACCGCCGAACACGCCGATCAGGCCCCGCACCTCCGCATCGATGCCGAGCTCCTCGCGCAGCTCCCTGACCACGGCGTGCTCGGGCCGCTCGTCGGGGTCGACGCCGCCGCCGGGCGCCGCCCAGAGGCCCACGTCGCCGTGCCGGGCCAGCAGCAGCCGCCCCGCCTCGTCGAACACGAACCCCGCCGCCGACGGCAGCATGAGCAGCTCGGAGCCGACCTTCTCCCGCAACCTCGCCAGGAACGGCGACATCGGCATGGTCAGCCCCGCAGCGTGCCGTCGGGACCGGCCACGAGCAGCGACTTGACGCCCAGCTCGGCGGCCACGGCCTCGTCGGCGGCGCTCGGCGCGCCCTCGCTCACCAGCGCGACGGCCTCCAGGGACCGCGCCCCGCTGGAGACGGCCATGGCCACCGCCACCTGCACCGCCGAGAGCGTCAGCGCGCCCAGCGCCACGTTCGTCGCGGAGTAGGTGCGGCCGGTCTCGTCGCGTACGGCGGCGCCCTCCGCCGCCTCGTTGCGGGCCCTGGCGGCACGGGCCAAGGTGATGATCTTGTTGTCTTCGGGATCGAGAGTCACGGGCACTAGGTTAGGCGCTGGCCATGGAGACGACCGCGTCGACCACCTCCCGGGTGCGGGCGGCGTCCACGTGATCCATGCCCGTGTGCACCACCGACACCAGCATGTCGCCCACCCGCGTCAGCACGACGTCCATCGCGTACGGGTAGCCGTTCAGCCGCCCGCGCAGCCGGGTGCCCACGGCCTCGTCCGCCACGTCGTCCGCCAGGCCCTCGACCGGCAGCGAGTGGGAGCGCAGGTCGGTGCCGGAGGGCGTGCGCAGCTCGCGGCACGAGTCCATGGCGTCGGCCAGCTCGTCGAGGTGCTCCTCCGCCTCCCCGTCCGCGTACCGCGCCACCCCGACCCCGGCCTGCTCCCCCAGCCCGTCGCCCCGGTAGCTGACCGCCGCCTGGGCCGTCAGCGCCTGCCACGGCGCCTGCCCTCCCACGGCCGCCAGCACGGCCCGGCAGTTCTCGTCGCCCTGCGTGAACGGAATCCGCCACGCCTGCTCCGGCCTGGCCGTGAACCCGTCGGGCAGCGGCGGCTCCTTGCTGAGCGCCTCGCGCAGTTGGGCGACGGCGTGGGCGTCGAGCATGCTCCCCGTCTCCTCGCCCCCGCATCCCACCAGGGCGCAGGCCACCAGCCCGCCGGCGATGATCTCGCGTTTCATGATTACCCCTGGATCGCAACCTCCCCGTACGACGAATGCGGCAATCCACCGAAGATTCCACCAATACGCAAAAAGGGTGCTCCCATCCGGTTTTTCGGATGAGAACACCCTTTACGCCGAGCTGCGTCTCAGCCGGCTCGCCGACCGGGACGCAGTCGTTCCCCCCAGGGGCATCCTTCCGCCGCGAACCCCACCCGGCGGTCGGATGCTTCCCCTTGTGACACCCACCGCACTGGATGCCCGTGGAATGAGAGTGCCCTGATCGGCTTGCAGACGACTTGTAGAACGCTTGCGGCGTTCGCCCCCGCTCGCCGGATAAGTGACCGTCCGCCGGTCTGTCAGGCGGAGTGATCGGGCGCGGCCTGGGCGGCTTCGTCCGCGGGCGGCTCGCTACGGCGGGCCACCACCGTGCTGATGCGGTTGCGCCGGCCCGCCAGGCTCTCCGCGGTGAGCGTGAGCCCCGCCACCTCCGCCTGCGACCCGGCGATCGGCACCCGCCCGAGCGCGTGGGCGAGCAGACCGCCCACGGTCTCCACGTCGTCCACCTCGATCTCCGTGCCGAACAGCTCCGCCAGCTCGTCGACCGGCATCCGGGCCGTCACCCGCACCCCGCCGTCCGGCATGGGCTCGACGCGGGGCGCCTCCTGGTCGTACTCGTCGGTGATCTCGCCGACGATCTCCTCCAGCACGTCCTCGATCGTCACCAGCCCGGCCGTGCCGCCGTACTCGTCGATGACGATCGCGATGTGGATCTGCCGCGCCTGCATCTCCCGCATGAGCTGGTCGATGGGCTTGCTCTCGGGCACGTACGCGGCCGGCCGCATGATCGACTCGACAGTGTCCTTGCCGCCGCCCTCGCCCGACTCGTGGATCTTGCGCGCGATGTCCTTGAGGTACGCCATGCCGACGACGTCGTCCTCGTTCTCGCCCACGACGGGGACGCGGGAGAACCCGCTGCGCAACGCCAGCGACAGCGCCTGGCTGATCGTCTTGCCCCGCTCGATGTAGACCATGTCGGTACGCGGCACCATCACCTCGCGCACCAGCGTGTCACCCAGCTCGAACACCGAATGGATCATCTCGCGCTCGTCCGGCTCGATCACCCGGCGCTCCTCGGCCAGGTCGACCAGGTCACGCAGCTCGGCCTCCGAGGTGAACGGCCCCTCCCTGAACCCCTTGCCCGGCGTCAACGCGTTGCCGAGCAGGATGAGCAGCTTGGGCAGCGGGCCGAAGATGCGGGTCAGCCCGTAGACGATGGGGGCGCTGGCCAGCGCGACCGGCTCGGCGTGCTGGCGCCCCAGCGTGCGCGGCATCACGCCCACCACGACATAGCTGGTCACGATCATCACCACGGCGGCCCAGAAGTACGCCCAGCCCTGGTCGTGCAGCAGATCGATGAACAGCAACGTCGCGATCACCGTCGCCACCAGCTCGCAGCTCAACCGGAGCAGCAGCAGCAGATTGAGATAGCGCGGCGGATCGTTCACGATGGCCTGCAGCCGCACCGCGCCCCGCCGGCCCTCGCGCACGTGCTCCTCGGCCCGCACCCTGGAGATGCGCGTCAGTGCCGTGTCCGCACCGGCGATCAGGCCACCGATGATCACGAGGGCGATGGCCGACAACAACCAGGCGTTCACCGCGAGTCGCGCACCTCCTGCCACGACTCCAGGAGCCGGGCCTGCAGACCGAACATCTCCTTGTGCTCCTCAGGCTCGGCATGATCGTAGCCGAGCAGATGGAGAATGCCATGGGTGCACAGCAGCTCGAGCTCGTCGGCCGTGCTGTGCCCCGCCTCCTCCGCCTGCCGCGCGGCCACCTGCGGGCAGAGCACGACGTCGCCGAGCAGCGCCGGATCGGCGGGGATGTCGGCGTCGCCGCGCGCGCCCCCGCCGGGACGCAGCTCGTCCATCGGGAAGGCCAGCACGTCGGTCGGGCCCGGCTCGCCCATCCACTTCTCGTGCAACTCGGACATGGCGTCCTCGTCGACCACCACGATGGACAGCTCGGCCAGCGGGTTGATGCCCATCTCGCCGAGCACGTGGGCGGCCAGGGCGACGAGACTCTCCTCGTCGACCCCGACGCCCGACTCGTTGTTGATCTCGATGCTCACGGTCGCCGCTTCCCCCGGTGCTGGATGCTCTTCGGCTCCTGGGCGGCCTGCGTGGCGTCGTAGCGGCCGTACGCGTCGACGATCTCGCTCACCAGCTTGTGCCGCACCACGTCGGCGCTGGACAGGCGCGCGAAGTGGATGTCGGGGATGCCGTCGAGGATCTCCTGCACCACCCGCAGCCCGCTCACCGTGCCGTTGGGCAGGTCGACCTGCGTCACGTCACCCGTCACCACGATCTTGGAGTTGAAGCCCAGCCGGGTGAGGAACATCTTCATCTGCTCGGCCGAGGAGTTCTGTGCCTCGTCGAGGATGATGAAGGCGTCGTTCAACGTACGGCCGCGCATGTAGGCGAGGGGCGCGACCTCGATCGTGCCCGCGGCCATCAGCTTGGGGATGGAGTCGGGGTCGAGCATGTCGTGCAGCGCGTCGTAGAGCGGCCGCAGGTAGGGGTCGATCTTCTCGTACAGCGTGCCGGGCAGGAAGCCCAGCCGCTCGCCCGCCTCGACCGCCGGGCGGGTCAGGATGATGCGGTTGACCCGCTTCTCCTGCAGGGCCCGCACCGCCTTGGCCATCGCCAGGTAGGTCTTGCCGGTGCCCGCCGGGCCGATGCCGAACACGATCGTGTGCTTGTCGATCGCGTCGACGTAGCGCTTCTGGTTGACCGTCTTCGGCCTGATGGTGCGCCCGCGGGAGGAGAGGATGTCGAGGGACAGCACCTCGGCGGGGCGGTCGGAGGTCATGCGGAGCATGGCGATGCTGCGCTCGACCGCGTCGGGGGTGAGCTCGCCACCGCTGCGGAGCACCTCGACCAGCTCCTCGAAGAGCCGCACGACGGTGCCGCTCTCGTCGGGGCTGCCGGTGACGGTGATCTCGTTGCCGCGTACGTGGATGTCGGCCCTGAAGGCGCCCTCGATGACGCGTAGCAGCTCGTCGCGGGAGCCCAGGAGGCTGACCATCGAGTATTCGTCCGGAATCAGCACCTTGGCTTGAGTGCGCGTGGGAGGTGCCGTGCGTCGGGATTCGTGTAGTTCGGACATGGGCAGGCCAGCGGCCTGATGCCTCCCGGTCTCTTTCGGTGTTCTTCTGAGCCCATCGTATCCGGGACCAGGCCGATTGCTCCCCCCAATATCACCCGGGGGGCCAGCCCAGGTCACGCCCGCCGAGGACGTGGGCGTGCACGTGGAAGACGGTCTGGCCGGCGCCGAGCCCGGTGTTGAACACGACGCGGTAGCCGCCGTCGGCCACGCCCTCCTGCGCCGCCACGGCGTGGGCGCTCTTGAGCACCTCGTCGGCGAGCCCCTCGTCGGCCTCGGCGAGCGCCGCGGCGTTGGCGTGGTGCTCCTTCGGGATGACCAGCACGTGGGTGGGTGCCTGCGGGTTGACGTCGCGGAACGCCAGCGTCCTGCCGGTTTCGTAAACGATCTCGGCGGGAATCTCCTTGGCGACGATTCTGCAGAAGAGGCAATCGCTCACCCGATCACCTTACCGAGGCGTCCGGCGCGGGTAACCCGTTGCCAATCGGTAATCCTCTGTGTCGTGCACCGGAAGATCCACGCGGTTAGGGTAAGTGTGCGACACTTCAGCAAAAAAGAACGATTCAGGGTCGGGCGAGCGCCACCTGGCGAGGACACGACTGGGTAAATGCACCCTAACGAACCGGGGAAACCTCAAGAACCGGAAGAGCGTAAACCCTCTCGGAAGGCCGCGCGTCCCACTGATGTGACCACCGAAACCCTTCTGGCCGACAGGTCGATGGGGGCGGCGCCGGTCGGGTGGGACGCCGACATGGCCGTTACCGCGCTCTACAGCGCGCACTTCCGGTCGTTGGTGCGTCTCGCCGTGTTGCTGGTGCGAGACATGGCGACGGCTGAGGAGGTCGTGCAGGACGCGTTCGTCGCCATTCATGGCGCGTGGCGTAGGCTGCGTGACCCCGACAAGGCCCTCGCCTACCTCCGTCAATCCGTCGTCAACCGGTCCCGTTCCGTGCTGCGTCACCGCGCGGTCGTCGAGAAGTACGCTCCCAAGGGCCTGCCCGACGCCCCGAGCGCCGAGAACGGCGCCATCGGCGAGCTGGAACGCTCCGCCGTCATCGAGGCGTTACGAGCCCTGCCGACCCGACAGAGAGAAGCACTGGTTCTGCGCTACTACGGTGATCTGTCCGAAGCTGAGATCGCCCACGCGATGGGCATCAGCAAGGGCGCGGTCAAGAGCCACACCGCACGTGGCATGGCCGCATTGCGATCCGTTCTGGAGAAGATGTCATGACCCAGCCCCCCGACGAGTACGGCGACCTGCTGCGCCGTGCGCTCCGTGCGGAGGCGGACGAGGTCGTGCCGTCGCCGGACGGGCTCGAGATCATCCGCGCCCGCATCGAGCGGCGCGGGATCCGTAACCTGTTCTGGTGGCGTGCGGGTGCGGCCGCCGCCAGCGCCGTCCTGGTGGCGGGGACGATCGTGATGGCCGTTCCGCAGTTGCGTACGCAGATCCTCGACTCCCAGCCGGTCGAGAACGACACCTCCAAGATCCCGTCCAACTCCTCCACCACCCGCTCCCAGGAGCCGCCGCCTCCCAGGCAGCCGACGCGCGAGCAGTCGCAGCCCAACGTGATCCCCATCGTCCCCGAGAGCCCTACGCCCCGGCCTCCGCACCGGGCCGAGTCGACCAGCAGGCCGTCTCGGAGCCCGAGCACGAGCCCGAGCCCGACCCCCATCGAATGCCCGTCGCCCCTGGCCGAGGAGGCCGAACCGCCGGCCGACTGTCCCTCGGCCTCGGCGACCCCGTCGCCGTCGCCCTCACCCTCGCCTTCGGCGTCGGAGGAGACGTTGCAGCCCACGACGTGCCCGGTCGAGGAGTGCCCGTCCGGCGACGTCACCGAAGGCCCCACCACCGTGTCCAGCCCGCTGGTGGACGCCTCGCACACGACGCCCTGAGCCGGCGCTCTCCCCCGGTATCACCAGCGTCCTTCCCCGTGCCCCCGTACGCGCCTTCACCAGCGTCCCGTACGCGAGAGCAGCACGGACGCCGCCGCCACCCCCGCCGTGGACGTACGCAGCACCGTGGGCCCCAGCAGCACCGGCACCGCCCCGGCCGCCCGGAACCCGGCCAGCTCCTCCTCCGAGACGCCGCCCTCCGGCCCCACGACCATCACGATGTCGCCCGACGCGGGCAGCACCACCCCGGACAGCGGCTCGGCCGCCTCCTCGTGCAGCACCAGCCCCAGCGCCGCGCCCGCCAGCAGCCGCCCGACCTGTGCGGTGGTGGCGGGCTCCGCAATCTCGGGAAGGTGGAACCTGCGGGCCTGCTTGCCCGCCTCGCGGGCGGTGGAGCGCCACCGGTGCAGCCCCTTGGCGACCTTGTCGCCCTTCCACTGGGCGATGCTGCGCGCGGCCGCCCAGGGCACGATGGCGTCGACGCCGGCCTCGGTCATCATCTCGACGGCCAGCTCGCCCCTGTCGCCCTTGGGGAGCCCCTGGACGACGACGAGCCGGGGTTGAGGCGGGTCGACCTCGTGGCGGCGCAGCACGTCGAGCGTGAGCGCGTCCTTGAGCACCTCGCGTACGACGCATTCGGCGACCCGGCCGGCGCCGTCGGTGAGGTCGACGCGCTCGCCGGGCCGCAGGCGGCGCACGGAGGCCGCGTGCCGCCCCTCGGGGCCGCCGAGCGTCAGCTCGGGCCCGTCCAGCTCCTCGGACAGGAAGACCGGAACGGTCACGTCACCTGCCGTTGAAGGCGTCGCGCAGCCGCGAGAAGAAGCCCTGCTGTCCTGGGGCGAACTTGCCGGGCGGCCGCTCCTCGCCGCGCTGCTTGGCCAGCTCGCGCAGCAGCTCCTCCTGCGCGGGGTCGAGCCGGCTCGGGGTCTCGACGTTGACGTGGATCAGCAGGTCGCCGCGGCCGGACTCGTTGAGACGCTGCACGCCCCGCCCGAACATGGTGATGACCTGCCCCGACTGCGTGCCGGGCCGTACGTCGATCTCCTCCGCGCCGTCGAGCGTCTCCACGGTGAGCACGGTGCCGAGCGCGGCGGCCGTCATCGGGATCTGCACGGTGCAGTGGAGGTCGTCGCCGCGCCGCTCGAAGATCTCGTGGGCGCGCTCGACGATCTCCAGGAAGAGGTCTCCGGGCGGGCCGCCGCCGGGGCCGACCTCGCCCTCGCCGGCGAGCTGGATGTGGGTGCCGTCCTCCACGCCCGCGGGGATGCGGACCTTGATCGTACGGCGGGTGCGCACGCGGCCGTCGCCGGAGCACTCCTGGCAGGGGTTGCGGATGATGGTGCCGAAACCGCCGCACTGCGGGCATGGCCGCGACGTCATGACCTGACCCAGGAAGGAGCGGGTGACCTGGGAGATCTCGCCGCGACCGCTGCACATGTCGCAGGTGTCGGGGTGCGTGCCGGGAGCCGCGCCGGCCCCGTGGCAGACCTCGCAGAGCACGGCCGTGTCGACGACCAGCTCGCGGGTGGTGCCGAACGCGGTCTCGCGCAGGTCCAGCTCGACCCGGATGGTGGCGTTCCGTCCCCTGCGGGCACGCGAGCGCGGCCCCCTGGCACCGGTCGCGGTGCCGAAGAAGGCGTCCATGATGTCGCTGAACGGGAAGCCCGCGCCGAACCCGCCGGCGCCGGCGGCCGCCCCGGCGCCGCCGAAGGGATCGCCGCCCAGGTCGTACATCTGGCGCTTGTTGGGGTCGGAGAGCACCTCGTAGGCCTGCGTGATCTCCTTGAACCGCTCCTGGGTCTCAGGATCGGGGTTCACGTCGGGATGCAGCTCGCGGGCGAGACGGCGGTACGCCTTCTTGATCTCGTCCTGACTGGCGTCACGGCGCACCCCGAGGGTGGCGTAATAGTCGCTGTTTGCCACTTATCGACCTCTTATGAAGCAGCCAGGATCTGGCTGACGTAGCGTGCCACCGCGCGCACGGCGCCCATGGTAACCGGGTAGTCCATCCTCGTCGGCCCGAGCACGCCGAGCCGGGCCAGTTGGTTGTCGCCAGAACCGTATCCGGTCGCGACGATGGATGTCCCCCGCAGATAGGGGTTTTCCGAGCCGATGCGCACGGTGAGCGCGGATGGTGTGTCTGCGGACGTCTCACCCAGCAGCCTCATGAGCACGACCTGCTCCTCCAGTGCCTCCAGCACGTCGCGCAGCCCGGTCGCGAAGTCGGCGCCCGCGAGGTTGGCCGCGCCGGCGAACACGATCTTCTCGTCGTGCCGCTCGACCAGGGTCTCCAGCAGCACCGACAGGATCGTGGCCACCACGGGCCGGTCTTCGTGGGGCAGCCGCCCTGGCAGGTCGGCGACCAGCTCGGGCACGTTGCTCAGGCCGCAGCCGTCGAGGCAGGCGTTGAGCACCGCGCGCAGGTGGGCGATGCGGTCGTCCTCCACGGCCTCGGGCAGCTCGATCACGCGCTGCTCGACGCGGCCGGTGTTGGTGATCAGCACCAGCATGACGCGCCGGTCGTTGAGCGGCACCAGCTCGACGTGCCTGACGGTCGAGCGCGTCAGCGTCGGATACTGCACGACCGCCACCTGCCTGGTCAGCTGCGCGAGCAGCCGGACCGTGCGGGTGACCACGTCGTCGAGGTCGACCGCGCCCGCGAGGAACGTCTCGATGGCCCTTCGCTCCGCCCCCGACAGGGGCTTGACCTGCGAGAGCCGGTCGACGAACAGGCGATAGCCCTTGTCCGTCGGCACGCGGCCCGCGCTGGTGTGCGGCTGGGTGATGTAGCCTTCCTCCTCCAGCGCGGCCATGTCGTTCCTGACCGTCGCCGGGGAGACCTTCAGGTTGTGGCGCTCGGCGAGCGCCTTGGAGCCCACCGGTTCGTTGGTGGACACGTAGTCTTCGACAATGGCCCGGAGCACTGCCAGCTTCCGATCGTCGAGCACGTGCTCACCTCCTGCCTCTGACATTTTAGGAACCAACCGTCTAGCACTCGGTGTTCCTGAGTGCCAAGTGTACGGCTCTCACCCACAAGGTGCGATAACACAAGGTCGCAACCCTGCTTCTAGCCTCTTACAACCGGCAAGTACCACACTTGCCGGCATGAACGAAAATTCCCCGCCACCGCCGTACGGCGCGCAGCCCGGCTCGCAGCCGGGTCACGGCCCGCAGCCTGGAGCCCAGCCAGGCTACGGCCCTCAGCAGGGCTCGTGGCAGCCACCGTCGCAGTCAGGTCCTCAGCCCCCATCAGGTCCTCAGCCTCCGTACGGCCGGCAGCCTCAGTCAGGTCCTCAACCCCAGTACGGCCAGCAGCCCCAGTACGGCCCACCTCCTCAGTACGGACCATCTCAGTACGGACAATATGCCCCACAACCCCAATTCCCTCCACGAATAGCCGCGAAAGCCATAAAACCGCGCCTCTGGTGGATCGCGCCGGCCTGGGGCGTCTTCCTCATCTGCACGGTCGCCGGAGTCGTGCTGTTCGGCACGGGCCTCGTGAACAGCGTGAACAGCCTGGCCCCCACCAAGACGTTCGCGTCCGGCGAAACCGTGACGGTGCCGATCGACCCGGCCAACAAGCCGGCGGTCTACCTGTCCAGCGACACGGCCGTGCACTTCGAGTGCCAGATCTCCGGCGAGGCCAAGCTCGCCAGGCCCGCGGCCCGGCAGACGGTCACGTCCGGATCGATCGTGTGGGAGCAGATCCTCGTGATCAACGCCCCCTCCAAGGCCGACTACCAGCTGACCTGCACCACCCAGGAGGAGGCCGACGTGCGCTACGGCGTGGGCCGCGAGCTGGCCGCCGCCGCGACCGGCCTGGCCGGTGGGACGGCCGCGCTCTTCCTGCTCCCGGCCGCCGGTCTGCTCATCGCCGTCGTCGCCACGGTCGTCGTCCTGGTACGCCGCAGCGGCGCGCGTAAGCGCCTCGCGGTAGGCGGGTGATTTGCTACGGTCCCCGTGTGTACGAGGGCGATGTACTGGCGGGGAATTGGCGGCGGCCCGGCAAGGGCAAGATCCCGAAGGTGCCCGCCGAGCCGGACCTCGTCGTGGAGGACGCCGACAGCGGCTTCTGCGGCGCGGTGGTGGCCTGCGACAAGGAGGCCGTCACGCTGGAGGACCGGTTCGGCAAGCGCCGGCTGTTCCCGCTCGCGCCCGCCGCGTTCCTGCTGGACGGAAAGCCCGTGACGCTCGTTCGCCCGGCGGCGGCCGCCCCGGCGGCGCCCAGGCGCAGCGCGTCGGGCTCGATCGCCGTCCAGGGGCTGCGCGCCAGGGTCGCCAGGGAGAGCCGGATCTACGTGGAGGGCGTGCACGACGCGGCCCTGGTCGAGAAGATCTGGGGCCACGACCTGCGGGTCGAGGGGGTCGTCGTCGAATATCTGGAGGGCGTGGACGACCTGCCCGCCATCGTCGCGGAGTTCGGGCCAGAGCCGGGCCGGCGGCTGGGAGTGCTGGTCGACCACCTCGTGCCGGGCTCCAAGGAGAGCCGGATCGCCGCCGAGATCACCTCGCCGGACGTGCTCGTCGTGGGGCACCCGTACATCGACATCTGGCGGGCCGTCAAGCCGTCCGTGCTGCGCATCCCCGCCTGGCCCGACGTGCCGCGCGGGGTGCCGTGGAAGGAGGGCGTGATCGCCGCCCTGGGCTGGCGCGTGGAGCCCGCCGCGGCGTGGCGGCGGATCCTCGGCGCCGTCTCGACGTACGCAGACCTGGAGCCGGAGCTGCTCGGCCGGGTCGAGGAACTGATCGACTTCGTTACGGAGGCCTCATGAGCCAGGACCCGCCCCAGCCGCAGCCGGACGACGACGCCACCCGCTTCGTCCCGCCGTCCGCCGTACCGCCGCCGGCTGCCCCGCCGCCTCCCGTCCCGCCCGGCCAGGGCTCCGGGCCTCAGCCGTACGGGCAGCAGCCCGGCTCCGCACCGGACTACGGCCGGCCCGGCTACGGCCCGCAACCCGGCTCGGGCCAGTCTGATTACGGCCAGCCCGGCTCCGGCCAATCCGGTTACGGCCAATCCGGTTACGGCCAGCCTGGTTACGGCCAGCCCGGTTACGGCCAGCAGCCTCCCTCCGCGTACGGCCAGCAGCCTCCTCCCCCGGGATACGGCCCCCCGCCGGGGTACGGCCCGCCGCCGGGATACGCTCCCCCACCGGGATACGGCCCGCCGCCGGGGCATGGCGCTCCCCCGCCCGGCTACGGGTACGCCGGACCTCCCCCGGGCGAGCCGTACGTCCCCGGCAGGTTCGGCCCCCGTCCGGGCAGCGACGACACCACCATGGCGATGCTCGCCCACCTGCTCGGCCTGCTCGCCTCCTGGCTCGGCCCGCTGATCATCTACCTGATGAAGAAGGACCAGGCCCCCTACGTCAGGGACCAGGCGGCGGAGGCGCTCAACTTCCAGATCACGATGTTCATCGGCTATGTCCTGGCCGGCATCCTCGTGATCGTCTTCATCGGAGCGCTGCTGCTGCCGGTCGTCTGGATCCTGTCGCTGATCTTCCACATCCAGGCCGCCATGGCCACCAACAAGGGTCAGAAGTACCGCTACCCGTTCGCCATCCGCCTGATCACCTAGACCAGCAGGTCCCTGACCAGGGCGTCGGCCAGCAGCCGCCCCTGCAACGTGAGCACCATCCGCCCCGACCTGAACGGCCCAGGCTCCAGCAGGCCGCGTGCCAGCGCGCTCGCCACCACCGGGCGCGCGGCGGGCGCCACCTCCGCCAGCGGGTAGCCGGACGACAGCCGCAGCTCCAGCATCAGCCGCTCGGCCGCCCGGTCGTCGTCGGCGAGCACCTCGCGCGCGTGGGCGGGCGAGACGCCGCCGGCCAGGCGCTGGGCGTAGGCGGCCGGGTGCTTGACGTTCCACCAGCGGGTGCCGCCGATGTGGCTGTGCGCGCCGGGCCCGGCGGCCCACCAGTCGCCGCCGGTCCAGTAGAGCAGGTTGTGGCGGCAGCGGGCGTCATCGGAGGTGGCCCAGTTGGACACCTCGTACCAGCCGAACCCGGCCTGCGACAGCAGCTCGTCGGCGATCTGGTAGCGGTCCGCGGCCACGTCGTCGTCGGGCATGGGCAGCTCGCCGCGCCTGATCCTGGCCGCCAGCCTGGTGCCCTCCTCGACGATCAGCGAGTACGCGGACACGTGGTCGGGCCCGGCCTCGATCGCGGCGGCCAGCGAGGCGCGCCAGTCGTCGTCGGTCTCGCCTGGCGTGCTGTAGATGAGGTCGAGGTTGACGTGCTCGAACCCGGCCCGCCGCGCCTCCTCCACGGCCGCCGCCGCCCTGCCGGGGGTGTGCCGGCGGTCGAGCACCTGGAGCACGTGCTCGCGGACGCTCTGCATGCCGAAGCTGACCCGGTTGAAGCCGCCCTGGCGGAGCTTGTCGAGGGAGGCGGGATCCACCGACTCGGGGTTGGCCTCGGTGGTCACCTCGGCCCCCGGCCGCAGCCCGAACTCCGAGTCAATCGCCGCCAGGATCCTCGCGAGGTCCTCGGGGGGCAGCAGCGTGGGGGTGCCGCCGCCGAAGAACACCGTCTCCACCGGCGGCGCGGCCTCGCCCAGGACGCGGCGCGCGAGGCGTATCTCCTCGACGACCGTC
Organism: Nonomuraea phyllanthi; assembly: GCF_006334985.2. Lineage (GTDB taxonomy): Bacteria > Actinomycetota > Actinomycetes > Streptosporangiales > Streptosporangiaceae > Nonomuraea > Nonomuraea phyllanthi. The sequence goes on along the minus strand of NZ_VDLX02000003.1, from coordinate 144,378 downwards.
TCCGCGTAGTCCCGCTGCGAGGCGCCGGGGCCCAGCTCGGCGGCGGTGTAGGTGTTGAAGTCGCAGTAGCCGCAGCGCGTCACGCAGAACGGCACGTGCACGTAGAAGCCGAACGGACGCTCGCCCAGCCCCCTCAGGGCGCTGTCGGGCAGCTCGCCCGAGGCGGGCGCGGGGTCGCCGTCAGGCAGGGTGGATGGCACGCTTCCAGTGTGCCGGTCATCCGCGAGTGCTCCTCACGCGCCGGCCCCTCAGACCGCCGCGCCGGGGCGTTCCCCGACGGCAGGCCCGGTCTCAGGCCGGCGCCGCCCCAGCACTTTCTCGGCCATCGCGTCCCACTCCACGTCATGCCCGGGAACAGCCAGGATGCGGCGGAGCGCGTCCGCGTCCCCGTGGCGGCCACGGAACCAGTCGGCCACCGTGATCCCGGCCCCGGGCCGCGAGACGACCTCCACCGAGTCTCCCGCGCCCAGCTCGCCGAGCTCGACCACCCGCAGGTACGCCCCGGGCCGCCCCGCCGCCGTGAACCGCTTGACCCACCCGGGCTCGTCCATCCAGTTGCGGAACACCACGCACGGGATCCGGGGCCCGCTCACCTCCAGCACGGCGCTGCCCACCCGCCACCGTTCGCCGATCACGGCGCCGGTGACATCAAGTCCGGAGGTCGTGAGGTTCTCCCCGAACAGCCCGTCACGCAGCTCCCGCCCGATCTCGCGCTCCCACCAGTCGTAGTCCTCCCTCGCGTACGAGTAGACGGCCTGGTCAGGCGAGCCGTGGTGCTCCTTGTCGGCGCGCTCGTCGCCGGCGAGCCCGTTGGCCAGCACTCCCACGCGATGGGAGATCCGCCGCTTGTCGATGGCGGTGCGCCGCAGCCTTCCAGCCCATTCCGCCTCGACCGCTGTGCCGACGTTTACCGAGAGAACTCGCATATCGGGAAAGGTAACCCGTACCTACGCCCAACAGCGACCCGATTTCGCCTCCACCCCAGGGTGGAGATCCGCCTTCTCAACCCCCGGGCCGATCCGCCGGAGGGGCTCTCATCCCTACGGTCAGCGACGTGGAAGCGATACAAATCTCCGTCCTCTCCGTCCTCGCCGTGATCTTCATCGTCTACCGCCAGATGAGGACCCGTCCCACGGCCAGGCCCGGCATCCTCTACGTCGGCGGCGCCATGATCATCCTGGGTCTGATCACCGGCGGGCTCATCGAGCCGGGGCAGCTCGCCCTCAGCATCGGCCTGCTCGTCGTGGAGGCCGCCATCGCGGTGGGGCTCGGCGCGTGGCGCGCCACGACCGTACGCGTGTGGCTGGACGCCTCCGGCGTCGCCTGGTCGAAGGCCACGGGCCTGACCATGCTGGCGTGGGTGCTGTCGGTCGCGGCCCGCGCCGGCCTCTACTTCGCCGGCACCGCCCTCGGCCTGACCCCCTCGACCAGCGGGATCCTGCTGTTCGCCGGCCTCACCGTCGCCGCCCAGTCGTACCTCGTCGCCCGCCGTGGACGCGCCCTCACCGGCACCGCGGGCCACCGGATACCGTCGTGAGGTGATGCGTGCGCCCTCCGGACTCGCCCCTGCCGCGCTGCGGGTGGGCATGATCGCGGTGCTGGTGATGGCCCAGGTGAGAGAGAACCCCGCGCCGGGTCTGACCGGCACGTCCCTGGCCATCACCCTCATGACCGCCGCACTGGCCGCGACGCTTCTCACCGTCCTCTTCGCCTCGGCACGCCGCCCCGCCCGCCCTCGCCGACCGGCCACCACCCGCCGGCCACGCACACTCCCCCGCCGGCTCCGACCGCGCCGATGGGTTCCAGCGGGTCTCCCTGTCCTGCCGAGGTCGCGGCAGGCGCCGAGCCCGGATCGCCGCGGCGCGAACGACCACGACCGGCGGCACGACCAGCAGGACACCCGCCAACCGGACCACCAGAACGACCGACAACCCGGTGAGCGGCACAACCCGCATCCGGCCGAGCAGGACAACCAGCGCCCGGGCCAACTGGACGCCCAGACCGCCCAACAGCCGGACCGGCAGGACTCCCTGGGCACCCCGGTGGCACCGGAACCGCCGCCACGGACGCGTCTCATCGTCGGGCTGCCCATCACGATGATCGCCCTGGCCGTGGCGGTGATCCTCTCCGTCACCCTCAGCACGCTGACAGAGGGCAGCGCAGCGATCGCGGCCCTGCTCGTCTGCGTCAGCCTGGCCGTGACCCGCCTCTCCCTGCGGCACGCGCTGCCCATCGGCGTGCTGGCCGTCGGAGGGCTGATCATCGCGGGCCAAGTCGTCGGCAACCCCGCCAGGGACCTCTCCCTCATCCTCAGCGTCTGCCTGATCTTCCTCATCTCGTACGCCGCCAAGCAGCGCAAGGCCACCAGAGCCGCCGAGGCACGAGAAGCCGTACTCGCGGAACGGGCCAGAATCGCCAGGGAGATCCACGACATCCTCGCCCATTCCCTTTCCGCCCAGCTCGTCCACCTGGAAGGCGCCAAGCTCCTGCTCCGCGCGGATCGCGCCGTGGAGGCGCTCGAACGGGTCACCAACGCCCGCGACCTGGCCAGGTCGGGCCTGGAGGAGGCCAGACGCGCGGTGGCCGCACTCCGCGAGGACCCACCCCCGCTCCCCGTGGCCCTGCGCACGCTCGCGGAACACTTCGAGAGCACCACCGACCAGGCGTGCACGCTGCGCATCTCCGGCTCCGAGCACCGCCTCTCGCCGGAAACGGAGCTCGCGCTGGTCCGCACCGCCCAGGAGGCCCTCACGAACGTACGCCGCCACGCCCCCGGCAGCCCGGCCTCGGTCGAGCTCGAGTTCGGCCGGGTCTGGTGCGAGCTGCGCGTCACCAACCCGGCCTCCCCTGAGAAGGGCTCGCCTGGAGGCGGGTATGGTCTCGTGGGCATGCGCGAACGAGCCGAACTGTTGGGCGGAACGCTGTCGGCGGGCGACCACGACGGCGGCTTCCTGGTGCATCTGAAGGTGCCGGCATGACTCCCTCGCATCGGCCCCGCACCAACCCTTCCTCGCTCCGCAACCCCTCTGGACCGGCCATCATCGCCCCCACCGCCACCGTCTCCTCCACCGTCGCCAGTGCCACCGCCAGTGCAGCTGCCGGCGCTGCCGCGGCCAATGCCACCGGTCCGGCTGGCAATCCCGCCGCCGGTCCAGCCGCCAGCTCCACCGCCAGCAGAGCCGCCGACTCCATCGCCAGTGCAGCTGCCGGCGCCAATGCCACCAGTCCGGCTGCCAGTGCAACCGCTGGTGCCGGTGCCGCCGTGGCTGCCCTTGCCGGTGTCGCCGTCAGAGCCGCCGGTGCTACCGCCCGTACGGCTGCCGGTGCGATTCCCAGTGCCATCACCAGGACGGCTGCCAGCGCCGCCGGTGGTGCGGCTGCCACCGGCGCGGCAACCGGTGTTGCCGTGTTGAGAAGCTCGGAGCGGTGGTCATGACCAAGGTGATCGTGGTCGACGACCAGGCCGTGGTGCGTGAGGGGCTGGTGCTGGTGCTCGGGCTGCTGCCCGGGATCGAGGTGGTCGGCGCGGCCGGCGATGGCGAGGCGGCGCTGCGCGTGGTCGCCGAGCAGCGCCCCGACGTGGTGCTCATGGACCTGCGCATGCCCCGCATGGACGGCGTCGAGGCCACCCGGCGCATCCGCTCGGCGTATCCGGGCACCCAGGTGGTGGTGCTCACCACGTACTCCGATGACGAGTCCGTCTTCGCCGCCCTGAGGGCCGGCGCGCGCGGCTTCCTCACCAAGGACGCGGATTCCGACGACATCGCCAGAGCCGTCGCCACGGTGATGCGCGGCGACGCCCAACTCGACCCCACCGTCCAACGCCGCCTCCTGGACACCATGTCGGCCTCTCCACCTCACCACCCGGTCCCGGCCGCGACCTCTGTCGCTCCGGCGCGAACCCCCGACCCCGCTTCCACCGAAATGCCCGGCACCCCGGCGGCTCCAGGGCATGGTGATCTTCCGAACGGTTTGACCCGGCGTGAGGGCGAGGTGCTCGCTCTCATCGCCGACGGCCTCTCGAACGCCGAGATCGCCGCGCGCCTCCACATCACCGAGGCCACCGTCAAGACCCACATCAACAACCTCTTCGCCAAGGCACACCTACGGGATCGGGCGCAGGCGGTCACCTACGCGTTCCGCCACGGCATAGCTCGCCCGCACTGAACCATCCAGCACAGGTGGGAGCCCGGGCTGCCGCCGACCACCAGGTCAACCGCTCCCGGCCGGCGAGCCCGGGTGCCGGTGCGGGCGGGGTGGGGCCCGCCGGTCAGCCTGTGTTGAGCGGGGACTCGCCGTCGAGGCCCGCCAGCTGTAACAACGTCTCCAACGCCGCCTGCCGGGTCTCCTCCACCGAGTCACCCCGTTCGCCGAAGCACTCCGCCGCCACGTCGAGCAGCGCCGCCACCACCGCCGCATCGGGATAGGGCACATCGACGAGCACCGTGCCGTCGTCCGCCTCCTCGCCGGGAGCCAGGTGGAGCCTCAGCAGCCGTCGAGTCTCCTCAGCCACAGCGACCCCCAACACGGCGGCACGCTCGAATCGCTCAGAAGCAATCACGTCACCCTCCAGTAGCACTGGTGTTCGGAATAGAAGGTAGGCGACGGCACCGACAGAAAAGCTTCGCGAACCCCGGCCGCCACGGCGGTCTCGGGGAATGGGTACGCTCGAACGGTGTACGACTCGATCATCAACGTGGCCGGTCTAACGGTCGAGCTCGGCGGCAATCCCGTACTGCGCGACATGGACCTGACCGTGTCGACCGGCGAGATCGTGGCGGTGGTGGGCCCCAACGGGTCGGGCAAGTCGACCCTGCTGCGCTGCCTGGCCGGGCTCCAGCCTGCCACCTCGGGTGAGGTGCGGGTGTTCGGGGAGCCGCCCGCCGACGACGCCGCGTTCTGGAGCCGGGTCGCACTGCTGACCGACGAACCGGCCTGGTATCCGGGGCTCACCGCGCGCGAGCACCTGGAGCTGATGGGAGCCGTCCACGCGCGGGCGCGCATGACGGTCGATGCGGCGATGGAGATGTTCGCCCTGGTGGAACGGGGCGACTCGGTCCCTCTGAACCTGTCCACCGGCCAGCGGCAGCGGCTGTCCCTGGCCGCCACGCTGCTCAGGCCCAGCGCGTTGCTGCTGCTGGACGAGCCCGAGCGCGGGCTTGACGCCGACTTCCGGGTACGGCTCGGGGATCTGCTCGCCGATTACGCGGCTGAGGGCGGCACGGTGGTCATGGCCACGCACGACCCCGGCCTGGCCGCCCGCTCCCGCCAGGTCTCCCCGTCCGGAGTCGCCGCATGACGCCACAAATCCCAACCCATCGCCGCGTGACGGCCCGCAGCCCGATGGCCCGCCCCTTGATGGCCCGCCACTTGATGGCCCGCCACTTGATGGCTCGCGTCCCGGCTCGGCGCCCGACGCCCCGTGTCCCCGCCCGCCGCCCGATTGCTAACGTCCCGGCTCGGCGCATGGGCCTGTTCGGCCGGCGCGCCGTGGGGGTGGTCGCGTGAGCGGGGCCGCAGAGGGGAGCGTGCGGGCGGTACGCACGTACCTGCGATCGCACGGCCGCGCCCCCGCCACCGTCCTCGACCGGTACGTCTCCCTCTTCGCCCTCGCCATGCTCCTCGCCGTGCTCGGCCAGCCGCTCTCCACCATGCTCGGCGGGCTGGCCGGCCCCGTCGACCCGGCGCGGGCGGGGGCGGGCGTGGCGTTGATCGCGCTGGCGCTGGCCGGATTCCTGGCCGCGGCCAGGGCGGCGGGGCCCGTGCTGCTGCCGGCCGCCGACGCGTCCTGGCTCCTGCTCTCCCCGCTGAACCGGCGGCGGCTGCTCGCCCGTGGCGGGCGGGCCCTGCTGGTGATCGCGGTGGTGGCTGGGGTGCTGCTCGGGCTGGGGGCGCTCGCGGTGCTGGGCGCTCCCGACCAGCTCGTCTGGCGGCTGCTCGGCGCGCTGGTGCTGGGCGTGTCGGTGAGCGTGGCCGGGATGGCGCTGGCGGTGCTCGCGCAGGGCTCCCCGTCGTGGCAGGTCTGGGTGACGGCCGCCACTGTCGCGCTGCTGGTGCTGGCGGTGGTGGCGGTGAGCGGTCAGGCGCGTACGGTGCTCGCCGCCGCCGCGAGCGTCCCGCTGCCGTCGCTGGCCGCGGCCGCCTCCGGTGCCGTCGTGGTCTCCGGTCTGCTGGTACGGCAGGCGTGGGCGTCACTCAGCCGGATCCCGACCCGTACCCTCCTGGGCTCGTCCACCCGCGCCGGCCATGTGGCCACCGCGGCGGTGAGCCTCGACCCCGGCGCGCTCACCTGGATCGCCGAGGACAACCACTGGCGGGCCAGGACGCTGACCTCCCGGCGCTGGCCGTCCCTGCCCGCGCCGCTCGCGCTGGCCTGGCAGGACTGGCGGCGGCTGGCTCGGCGGCCCGGGCGGCTGGCGGGCGTGTTCGGGGCGGTCGCGCTGCCGGCGGTGCTGGCCCAGGCGGGCGCGGCTCCGGCGGTCGTGGGAGTGATGGTGCTGGCCGGTGCCATGGTCGCGGCGGCGATGGGGGTGTCGGGGACGCGGCGTGACGGCGACAATCCGGCGCTGGCCAGGCTCATCGGGGTCGGGCGCCGCCCGGCGCTGGCGGCCCGTGCGCTCCTGCCCGTGGTGCTGAGCGGCACGTGGGCGACCCTGGCCCTGGCCGGTCTTGGCGCCCTGGCCGCGTTCGGCGCCGTGGCCCCGATCAGTGGAATGCCCTCTGCCGGTGTGCCGGCCGGGGCGCTGGGCGCGGGATGGTGGTTGTTCGGGCTGCTGGTCGCGCCCGCGCTGGCCGCCGGTGCGCTGCGGATGGCCGAACGCAGCCCCGTCGATCATTCCATGCCGGTCATCGACACCCCTGGCGGCTCGATCCCGACCGGCCCGGTGATCTGGGCGGCCACCGGGGTCGATCTGGCCGTGCTGGGCTGCCTGCCCGCCCTGGCGGCGCTGCTCTCCCCGCCGAGCGCGGTGGGCGGCCTGCTGATGGCTCAGGCCGTGTCGGGGGTGCTGGTCCTCGCCGGGTACGTGTGGCGCGGCCGGCGCAAACGAGCCACCTGAGCGCCGGGCGCCGGGTCCGCGTGTCAGGTCCGCGTGTCGGGCTCAGGCCACGTAGACGTCGCTCGGCACGCCCCCGTACGGGATCGTCCGGTCCTTGCGCATGCCCGCCCGCTCCGCCACCCGCCGCGACGGCTCGTTGGTGTCGCGGATCACCGCCACGACGGTCCCGAGCCCCTTCCCGACCCGCAGCGCCGCCTCCACGAGCTCCCCCGCGTACCCGCGCCCCCAGGCCGAGGGCCGGAACCGGTAGTAGAGGTTGAGGACGTGCTCCCCCTCGACGAGGGCGTGGCGCAGCCCTCCGAACCCGAGCACCTCCGGCTCCCCGACGGCCCGCGCCGCCCAGTAGCCGAGCCCGCGCTCGTCCCAGTCGGCCAGCCACAGGTCCAGCATGGCCCGGCTGGACTCCAGGTCGACGGTGGGGCCGGCCGGGTTGTAGACGTTCGTGCGCGGATCGGAGTGGATCTCGTGGACGGCAGCCAGATCGTCAGGTGTGACGCGAGATAGGACCAGTCGCGCCGTCTGCACCACTTCCATGCTTCAAGGGTAGGCGGGCTATTTTTTCTTCTCGGCGCTGGTGTCGGTGGCGAGCGCGGCGACGAAGGCCTCCTGGGGCACCTCCACGCGCCCGACCATCTTCATGCGCTTCTTGCCTTCCTTCTGCTTCTCCAGCAGCTTGCGCTTGCGGGAGATGTCGCCGCCGTAGCACTTGGCCAGGACGTCCTTGCGGATGGCGCGGATGTTCTCGCGGGCGATGACGCGGGCCCCGATGGCGGCCTGGATCGGCACCTCGAACTGCTGCCTGGGGATCAGCTCGCGCAGCTTCTTCGCCATGTCGACGCCGTACGTGTAGGCCTTGTCCTTGTGGACGATGGCGCTGAACGCGTCGACCGCCTCTCCCTGCAGCAGGATGTCGACCTTGACGAGGTCGGCCTCCTGCTCGCCGGCCGGCTCGTAGTCGAGCGAGGCGTAGCCGCGGGTGCGCGACTTGAGCTGGTCGAAGAAGTCGAAGATGATCTCGCCGAGCGGCAGCGTGTAGCGGATCTCGACCCGGTCCTCCGACAGGTAGTCCATGCCGAGGAGCTGGCCGCGCCGGCCCTGGCAGATCTCCATGATCGCGCCGATGAACTCGGACGGGGCCAGGATCGTGGACTTCGTGACCGGCTCGAAGACCTGCGCGATCTTCCCGCCCGAGGGGAACTCCGACGGGTTGGTCACGTCGAGCTCCTTGCCGTCCTCCATGACCACGCGGTAGACCACGTTGGGCGCGGTGGAGATCAGCGACAGGCCGAACTCGCGCTCCAGCCGCTCCCGCACGATCTCCATGTGCAGCAGCCCGAGGAAGCCGACGCGGAAGCCGAACCCGAGCGCCGCCGACGTCTCCGGCTCGTAGATCAGGGCGGCGTCGTTGAGCTGCAGCTTGTCGAGCGCCTCGCGCAACTCGGGGTATTCGTCGCCGTCGATCGGATAGAGCCCGGAGAAGACCATCGGCTTGGGGTGCTCGTAGCCGGCCAGCATCTCGCCGGCGGGCTTGGCGGCGGCGGTGACGGTGTCACCCACGCGCGACTGGCGCACGTCCTTGACGCCGGTGATGAGGTAGCCGACCTCGCCGACGCCCAGACCGAGGTCGGCGGGCTTGGGCTCGGGCGAGATGACGCCGATCTCCAGCGTCTCGTGGGTGGCGTTGGTGGACATCATGAGGATGCGCTCGCGCTTGCCCAGGTGGCCGTCCACGACCCGGACGTACGTGACGACGCCGCGGTACGTGTCGTACACCGAGTCGAAGATCAGCGCCCGCGCGGGCGCGTCGGCATCGCCCACCGGGGCGGGCACCGTCGAGACCACATGGTCGAGCAGCTCGCGCACGCCCTCGCCGGTCTTGCCCGACACCTTGAGCACGTCGGACGGGTCGCAGCCGATCAGACCCGCCAGCTCCTCGGCGAACTTCTCCGGCTGCGCCGCCGGCAGGTCGATCTTGTTGAGAACGGGGATGATGTGCAGGTCGGCGCTCATGGCCAGGTAGAGGTTGGCGAGCGTCTGCGCCTCGATGCCCTGGGCCGCGTCGACGAGCAGGATGGCGCCCTCGCACGCCTGCAGCGACCGGGACACCTCGTAGGTGAAGTCGACGTGGCCGGGCGTGTCGATCATGTTGAGCACGTGGCCGTCCCATGGCAGCCGCACGGCCTGCGACTTGATCGTGATGCCGCGCTCGCGCTCGATGTCCATCCTGTCGAGGTATTGGGCGCGCATGGATCGGTCGTCGACCACCCCGGTGATCTGGAGCATCCGGTCGGCAAGGGTCGACTTGCCATGGTCGATGTGCGCGATGATGCAGAAGTTGCGGATCAACGCGGGGTCGGTCTGGCCAGGCTGAGTGCGCACCGAAGTCCGTTTCGACAGGGTTGAGGTCAAGCAGTCTTTCATGGTGACATGCCCGGGTGACTGCCCGAACCGTCATCCGCCGCGGCCTGCGCCTGCTCGCGCTTGCCTTGGCCGTCGTGGTCGCGCTGGCCGGCCTCGTCGCCGTCGCGCTCCGCGTCCAGTTTACCGGTGCCCCGGCGGCCTGGGCGAAGAGCACGGGCAACGACGCCCTCTGGCTGGGCCACATGTGGGTGGACGGCCGCCGTACGGAGGAGGACGTCGAGAAGCTCGCGGTACGGCTGCGCGCGACCGGCATCAAGGACCTGTACGTACACTCCGGCCCGTTCAACCAGGACGGCACCTTAGATCCCGCCAAATACCCCAACGCCGGAAATTTCGTGAAGTGGGTGCATGCACGGCTCCCTGCCGTCCGCGTCTCCGCCTGGCTAGGCCAGAAGGTGGACGGCGTCCTCGACCTCGACGACCCCGCGTCCCGCGCGAACGTCCTGGCGTCCGTGGCCGCCGTCATGAAGCAGGGCTTCGACGGCGTGCACTACAACTTCGAGCCGATCGGTGACGGCGACACCGAGTTCCTGGACCTCCTGGAGCGGACCAGGCAGCACACGAGGCTGCTGTCCACCTCCACCCCGCAGATCGAGCCGTACCCCGGGATGCGCCTGGCCGCCAGGGCCGTGCTGGCCCACGACAAGTACTGGTCCCCGGGCTACTTCGGGCAGGTCGCGGCCCGCGTCGACCAGGTCGCCGTCATGACGTACGACTCGGCCACCCCCGCGCAGTCCCTGTACGGCGGTTACGTGGCCCGCCAGGCCGGGCTGGCCCTGGACCTCGTCCCCGACGGCACGGCCCTGCTCATCGGCGCGCCCGCCTACCACGACCACGGCGTACAGTGGGCCGACGCCGCCGAGAGCGTCGCCATGGCCGCGGAGGGCGCCAGGCTGGCGCTGTCGGACCACGGCCGCCGCGAGCGCTTCGGCCTGGCCCTCTACGTGGACTTCGCCGCCACGGAGGAGGACTGGAAGGAGTACATGACGCGCTGGCGTTGATTTGAGCAGCGGCCTGAATTATTGGTAGCCTGTACAACTGCGTGTGGCGCGCCCTCTCTCCAGCCCGCGCGCCCATCCATCACTTCAGACTTTCACCGAGGCTTCTTCGTGGCGAACATCAAGTCCCAGATCAAGCGCAACAAGCAGAACGAGAAGGCTCGTCTGCGCAACAAGGCAGTCAAGTCCTCTCTGAAGACGGCTGTCCGCAAGTTCCGTGAGGCCGCCGAGCAGGGCGACGTCGCGCAGGCCGTCGCGCTGCAGCAGGCCGCGGCCCGCCAGCTCGATAAGGCCGTCAGCAAGGGTGTCATCCACAAGAACCAGGCCGCCAACCGCAAGTCCGCGATCGCCAAGCAGGCCGCGGCGCTGGCCGCCAAGTAGTCACGCCTGAACAACGCCACACCCTTCGGGGTGTGGCGTTTTTCGTTCTTCCGCCACCGCTTACGCGCCCTTTTGTCACAGTTTCGATATCACACGGCAGTATCGGGTACGTCACCGTTACTAAGATCGCCTTGCCCCCGGCCCGGCGGCTGCCCGAAGGTGCACTAAACGGGTGAAGGGGGATGCATGCGGGGGCCCTTGGTCGTCAAGAGGGCGTTCAGCGAGCCACTGCTCCTCCTGGCCGCGTTCGGATCGATTCTGCTGGCGACCACCACGCTGGTCGCGCTGACCATGTATGCCTCCTCGATCGCCGACGCGGGTGTCCGCAGGGCGATGGAGACGGCCTCGTTCGGCCAGGTCGCCGCCACCGTCAGCGCCTCCGTGACGGCGGAGACGTTCCCCGAGCTCGACCGGTCCGTACGCGCCGAGTTCGGCAGGGCCTACACCAGGGCGCCCGCCGTCACCACCAGCTTCCGCTCCGACTCCTACGTCATGCCGGGGCAGGACGGCCGGGAGCGGCCCGAGCTGTTCAGGTTCGGCAGCTACGACGGCCTCGACCAGCACGCCAGGCTGGTCTCCGGGGCCTGGCCGCGCGCCGGCGGCGACCGGGTGGAGGCCGCGATCTCGCTGTCGGCCGCCTCGGCGACCGGCTTGGAGGCCGGCCAGGAGTTCACCACGAAGGGCCGCCTCGACCCGCGCCCGGTCACCGTGCGCATCGTCGGCGTGTTCCAGCTCAACGACCCGTTCGGCGAGCGGTGGGCCGGCGAGCAGCTGCTCAGCCGGGGCGTCGAGCGCGGCGAGTTCACCACGTACGGGCCGCTGATGGTGCCGCGCGAGACGTTCGTCGCCCGCTTCGCCACGAACGTCAACGCCACCTGGACCGCCGTCCCCGACCTGCGCGCGCTGACGCCCGCCCAGCTGCGCCCGCTGGCCGGCGCGATCGAGCAGGTGGGCGAACGGCTGAAGGCGGGCGGCTGCGGCAACTGCGTGACCGCCAGCCGGCTGCCCGAGATCCTCACCCAGCTCGACACCGCGTCCCTGGTGGCCCGCTCCACGATGCTGATCCCGGTGCTGCAGCTGCTGCTGCTCGCCGCGTACGCGCTGATGCTGACCGCGCGGCTGCTGGCCGACCACCGCCGCATGGAGGTGGCGCTGCTGCGCTCGCGCGGCGCGGGCTCGGTGCGGCTGGCGACGCTGGCCGGCGGCGAGGCGCTGCTGGTGGCGCTGCCGTGCGCGATCGCCGCGCCGTTCCTGGGCCCGCCGCTGCTCGCGCTGGTCAACCTGCTGCCCTGGATCAGGGCGTCGGGGGTACGGCTGGCGCCCACGGCCGATCTGGGCACGTTCCTGGTGTCGTTCGGCGTCGCCCTGGCCGCGGCCGTGCTGCTGGTGCTGCCGGCGCTGGCGGGGGCGCGGCGCACGTACGTGGAGGAGCAGTCGGCGCGCGGGCGCGGCGGCGGGCGCGGGCTCATCGAGCGGGCGGGCGCGGACCTGGCGGTGCTGGTGGTGGCCGGGCTGGCGATCTGGCAGCTCCAGCGCTACGGCGCGCCGGTCACCGCGACGGTCGGCGGCGCGCTCGGCATCGACCCACTGATCATCTCCGGCCCCGCGCTGGCGCTGCTCGCGGGCGGCATGCTGGGGCTGCGGCTCGTGCCGCGCATCTCGAAGCTGGCCGAGCGGCTGACCTCCCGGCGCCCCTCGCTGGCCCCGGCGCTCGGGGCGTGGCAGGTGAGCAGGAGGCCGCTCAAGTACGCGGGCCCAGCCCTGTTGCTGACCATGGCCATCGCGATCGGCATCGTGTCCATGGCCACCGCGGCCACCTGGCGCTCCTCCCAGCTCGACCAGGCCCGCCACCAGGCGGGGGCCGACCTGCGGCTGTCGGGTCCCGCGGACAGTCCGGAGCTGGGCTCGCTCGGGCGCGGCACGACGTTCACGGCGCTGCCGGGCGTGACCGCGTACTCCCCGGGCTTTCGCGGGCAGACCGAGGTGAGCGGCGAGAACGCGCTGCTGCTGAGCATGGACGCGACCAGGCTGGCCGCGCTCTTCCACCTGCGTCCCGACCTGTCCGCCCAGCCGGTCGGCGAGCTGTCCCGCACGCTGGTGGGGGCCAAGGCCGGCAAGCTGGACCTGCCGGGCCGGCCGGCCACGCTCACGCTGCGGGCCGAGGTGACCTCGGAGCTGCCGCTGCGTCTGGTGCTCTCCGACGCGCTCGGCGTGTGGCGTGACGTGCCGCTCGGCGTGCTGCGGCCGGGCGAGAACCGCATCGACGTCGACCTCCGGGCGCTGGCCGGGCGCAGCGGGAAGATCACGTACCCGCTGTCGCTGCGCGGCCTCGTCGCGAGCGGCGCGCCGAAGGGCACCGCGCGCCTCACCCTGACCGGCCTCGGCGCCGACGGCCGCGAACTGGCCGCGCCCGAGGTCTCGATGGAGGTGAAGGGGACGGAGTCCGCGGTGGCCGCCTTCGCGCCGCTGCCGCCCTCCGGGCCGCTGCCCGTGGTGCTCACCTCCGACCTGGCCGCCACGCTCAAACTGTCCGCAGGGCAGTCAGGGCGGGCCAGCATCGACCGCAGGGTGCTCGACATCAAGGTGGTGGGCGTGGTCGACAGCATGCCGACCGCCGCGGCGGGGCAGCAGGCGGTGCTCGCCGACTGGTCGACCATGCAGGCGTACGATCTGGCGGCGGCCCAGCTGCCCAGGCCGGCCACCGAATGGTGGCTCGCGGCCTCCGAGACCGCGCCCGCGGTGAAGACGCTCAAGACCCGGCCCGAGTGGGACGTGACGGTGCTCGACCAGCGCGAGCTGGCGGCGGAGCTGCGCGACGACCCGCTGGCCAGCGGGCTGCAGGGGGCGCTGATCCTCGGGTTCCTGGCGGCGGTCGTGTTCGCGGCGCTCGGCTTCCTGGTGAACGCGGCCGTCGCGGCAAGGGAGCGCAGGGGAGAGTTCGCGATCCTGCGGGCGCTCGGGGTGAGTCCCCGGCAGATGTTCGGGCTGCTGGCGATGGAGCAGGCGTTCGTCATCGTGCTGTCGCTGGCCGCCGGCACCGGACTGGCCGTCGCCGTCGGCGTGCTGGTGGTGCCGCACATCGTGCTGACCGGTCAGGCCTCGGCCGTCGTGCCGGCCGTGGTGCTGGACATCCCGTGGGGCGCCACCGCCGCGATGCTCGTGCTCGTGGCCGCCGTGTTGTTCGCCATCGTGGCCGTACTGGCCCGCCGCCTGCGCGGAGACCGCGGGCAACTCGTGGAGGAACGGTGAGGATCGCCCAGCTCGTCCGCGTGCATCTGGGCGCGGTGACCGTACTCTTCACGCTGGCGCTGAGCGCGTGCCTGCTGGTCGCGGGCCTGCCCAGGGCGGCGCAGGGGTCGTTCGACGAGGCACTGCGCGGCTCGCTGGCCACGGCCCCCGCCGCGCAGGCCGACCTGACCGTGAGCGTGGAGTCGCGCTCGCCGTCCGGGGACCTGCACCAACGCTCCGAGTTCGACTTCCGCGACCGGCGCTGGCGGGAGATCCTGCCCGCGCCGCTGCGGCCGCTGGTGACCGCGCCCGGCCACCAGAGCGCCAAGACCGTGCTCACGCCCATCACGGGCACGGGCGGCCACACCTACATCAACCTCGGCTGGCTCTCCGACGCGGACCAGCGCGTCGAGTACGTCCAGGGCCGGGCGCCCGGCAAGCCGTCGAGCATGACGTACGAGAACGCCACGATCCCGGTGTTCGAGGTCGGCATCACCGAGAGCGCCCTGAAGGAGATGCAACTCCAGATCGGCCAGACGAAGGTGCTCGGCGAGAACGACTACGTCGCCGTGAAGATCGTCGGCGCCTTCGAGGCCAAGGACCCCGGTGACCGCTACTGGAGCCACAACCTCGACATCCTGCAGGTCACCAAGATCCAGCCGCCCGGCAAGCTCGATTTCGAGAAGCACATCACGACGCTCATCCCCGACGAGGGGCTGGCCGTGCTCAGCAGCGAGGGACGCAACCTCGGCTACCACTGGATCCTGCCGGTCGATCCCTCGGAGGCCACCGCGCTGGCCGCGCCCGACATCGACGCGGCAGTCGCCGACTTCGACCGGGCGATCCAGCTGCAGGCGAGCGGCGGCGGATACCACCTGCAGACCGGGCTGCCCAAGCTGCTCGCCCTCTTCCTCGCCGCGCTGGGCACCGCGCAGACCGTGATGTACCTCGTGCTGGGCGGCCTCCTCGCGGTCGCGCTCGGCGTGATCGCGCTGGCCGTGCTGCTGCTCGGCGACCGGCTCGACCACACGCTGACCCTGGCCAGGGCGCGCGGCGGGTCGCTGAGGCTGGTGGCGGGGGTCGCGGGCGGGGTGACCGCGACCGCGGTGCTGCCCGCCGGGCTGGCCGGTTACGGGCTGTCGTACCTCGTGCCCGGTCCCGCGCTGCCGATCGTGCATCTCGGCCCGGCGGTCGTGGTGCTGGTCGCGGTCGGGTTCGCGGCTGCGCGGGCGGCTCGTACGTACCGGACACCGCTGCACGAGCGGCGCGAGGACGTGGCCGCCACCCGGCCCTCGGCGCGCCGGATCACGCTGGAAGTGCTGATCGTGGTGCTCGCGCTGGCCGGGGCGTACCTGCTGCGCGTCCGCGGGCTCTCGGGCGGCGACCCGTTCCTGCTGCTGGTGCCCGTCGCGCTGACGCTGGCGGTAGCGCTGCTCACCCTGCGCTGCTACCCCTATCCGCTGCGGCTGCTCGTCCGGCTGACCGCGCGCGGGCGGGCCGCCGTACCGTTCCTGGGCCTGACCAGGGCCGCCAGGGCGCGCTCCGCCAGCGTGCTGCCGGTGCTGATCCTGCTGCCCGCGCTGGGCGTGTCGGTGTTCGCGGCGGTCATCTCCGACGGGATCACGACCACGCAGCGGCTGGCGTCCTGGGAACAGGTGGGCGCGCCGATCAAGCTGACCTCGAACATCGAGATTTCGGAGGCCACCATCGACCGGGTGCGCGCCCTGGACGGGGTGGAGCAGGTGGTGATCGCGCAGACGGGACGGGTCCAGGTCGGATACACCGCGGAACGGGCCGAGGCCATCGCGGTGGACATGGCGCAGTGGCGCCACATCCTGGCCGGCGCCCCCATCGGCCTGCCCGCCCTGTCCGACGGCGCGCTGGTCTCCCCCGACCTGCGCGGGCGGGGCACGTTCGACATCGGGTGGCAGTCACGGGTGAAGCTCGCCACGCGCGGAGTGATCGACTCCGTTCCCGGCTTCTACACCGAGGGCAAGTTCATGATCATGCCGCTGGACGTGCTGATCCGGCCGGCCGTGAACACCCTGCTGATCAAGGGGGACGTCTCGCTCGACGCGCTGGCGCGGCTGGTGCCGTCGGCGACCGTGGAGTCGCAGGAGCGGGCGCTGAGCGCCATCCAGGACGACCCTCTCACCCACGCCGTACGCTGGACACTCCTGGTGGTGACGGTCGCGCTGGCCGCGTACGCGCTCGTCGCGGTCGTGCTGTCGCTGGTCGTCGGCGCCGCCGAGCGGGCGCGGGCGGTCTCGTTCCTGCGTACGCTCGGGCTGTCGGACCGCCAGGCGCAGCGGCTGACCGTGCTGGAGATCCTGCCGATGATCCTCGTCACCGCCCTCGTCGGGCTCGGCCTCGGCCTGCTCCTGCCGTACGCGCTGGGACCCGCCGTGGACCTGTCGTCGTACGCCGGCGACCTGCCCGTCGGCGACTACGCGCTCGACCTGTTCACACCTCTCGCGCTGGCGGCCGGGCTGGCCGCCGTCGCCGTGCTCGGCGCGTACGCGCACACCGCCATCAGCCGGCGCCGCAACCTCGGCGCCGTCCTGCGAGTGGGGGAACTCACATGAACCCGACCCTGTCCGAGCTGGAAGCCAGGGCCACGCGGAAGAGCACCGCGTTCGGCGGCGACGCGCACATCGTGTGCGACAACCTGGTCCGCATCTACAAGACCGAAGGCGTCGAGGTCGTCGCCCTGCAGGGGCTCGACCTGGTGATCGACGAGGGCGAGCTGGTGGCCATCGTCGGCGCCTCGGGGTCGGGCAAGTCGACGCTGCTCAACGTGCTGTCCGGGCTGGACGTGCCGACGGCCGGCGTGGCGAAGGTGGCGGGGATGGACCTGCTGTCGATGAGCGCCCGCGACCGGCTGCACTACCGGCGCTCGGTGGTGGGCTTCATCTGGCAGCAGACCGCGCGGAACCTGCTGCCATACCTCACCTCCCGCGAGAACGTCGAGCTGCCGATGAAGCTCGCTGGGCGGCGCGGGGGGCGGGCGACGGAGCTGCTGGAGCTCCTCGGGGTCGGCTACTGCGCCGACCGCAGGATCCCCGAGATGTCGGGCGGCGAGCAGCAGCGGGTGGCGATCGCCGTCGCGCTCGCCAACTCCCCGCAGCTCATCCTGGCCGACGAGCCCACGGGCGAGCTGGACAGCGAGACCTCCGAGCAGGTCTTCGACGCGCTGCGCAAGGCCAACAGGGAGCTGGGGGTGACCGTGGTCGTCGTGACCCACGACCCGCTGGTCTCTGAACAGGTGGACCGCACGGTGGGCATCCGCGACGGGCGTACCAGCAGCGAGACGCTGCGGCGCGAGGGCGCTGAGGGACAGATCGTCGCCGAGGAGTACGCCGTGCTGGACCGGGTGGGGCGGCTGCAGCTGCCCCGCGACTTCATGAACGCCCTCGACATGGAGCGGCGGGTACGCCTCGAGCTCGAATCCGACCACATCGGCGTGTGGCCGGCCAGGGAGGAGCCCTCTGATGACTGATTCGCCCCTGGTCGTGGTGGAAGGTCTGCGCAAGGTCTACCGGAGCGGGCCCAAGGAGGTCGTCGCGCTGCGGGACGTGTCGTTCTCCGTGTTCCCCGGAGAGCTCGTCGCCGTGCGCGGGCGGTCGGGGTCGGGCAAGACGACGCTGCTCAACCAGATCGGCGGCCTGGACAAACCGGACGACGGGCGGGTGGTGGTCGACGGGCACGAGGTCACCGCCCTGTCCGAGGACGGCCTGCTCGCCCTGCGGCGCGACGTGGTCGGGTTCGTGTTCCAATCGTTCGGGCTGATCCCGGTGCTGTCGGCGGCCGAGAACGTCGGGGTGCCGATGCGGCTGCTGCGCACGCCCGTCGAGGACCGGGAGGCGCGGATCCGGCTGCTGCTGGCGCTGGTGGGGCTGGAGCAGCACGCCAACCAGCGGCCGTACGAGCTGTCCGGGGGGCAGCGGCAGCGGGTGGCCATCGCGCGCTCGCTGGCGAACCGGCCGCGGCTGCTGATCGCCGACGAGCCCACGGGGCAGCTGGACTCGCAGACCGGGCGGCAGATCATGGAGCTGCTGCGGGCTCTCGTACGGAGTGAGGGGGTCACCGCCCTGGTCGCCACCCACGACCCGAGCCTGATGACGCTGGCGGACCGGGTGCTGGAGATCAGCGACGGCGTCGTGCACGAGGCGGCGCTCACCTGACCTGCTCCGACGCCGGCTCCTGCCTCTGTTCCGGCGTCCGCCCTGCCGGGAGGATCGCGGCCACGTTGGCGGCGGCGACCAGCACGCCGCCGGTCAGGGCCAGCGCCGTCACCCCCGTGAGGCCGGCCAGGGGCGCCGCCACCGCCAGCCCGAACGGCCGTGACGCGAACGAGATGAGCTGGTCGAACGACCGCACCCGCCCCAGCGCCTCCTCCGGGATCTCGTCGGCCACCATCGTCTCCCACAGCGGGCTGAGCACGCCCAGCCCGAACATCGCCACGAAGTACGCGCCCGCCAGCACCGCGGTGGGCGCCGTCGCCGCCAGGGCCACCATAGGCAGCGCGTAACAGGCGGCGCCGATCTGCACCGCCCTCAGGGGCCGGCGGATGGGCAGCCGGGGAGCGGCGAAGACGCCGAGAAGCATGCCGACCGTGCCGCTCTGCACGATCACCGTCCAGCTCACCTCGCCTCCGAGCCGCTGGACGGCGATCACCGGGCCGAGCGTGAGGAACAGCCCGGCCACGAAGTGCCAGACGCCGTGCCCGAGCACGCACGCCAGGAACCACGGACGCGCCCTGATCTGCCGCCACCCCTCCACCACGTCCCCGCCGAAGGAGCCCGCTCTGCCGGGCGTGACCGGGGCGCGGCTCCCGGCGGCGGCGAGGGACCTGGCCGCCGTACGGACGCCGCCGAGGGTCAAGGCCGAACACGCGAACAGCGCGGCCGTGAGCGCCGCCGCCCACCCGGGACCTGCGACGACCGTGACGGTCCCCGCCAGCGCCGGGGCGATGACCGCGGACAGGCTCGTCGCCACGCCGATCCGCGCGTTCACCCGCAACCGCTCCCGGCCCGGCACCACCGCGACGACCAGCCGCGGCACGGCCGGGCTCCCGAACGCGATGGCCACGCCCGACAGCGCCGACAGCAGCGCCAGGTCGAGCAGGCGGTTCACGCCCAGCAGCAGCTCGGCGGCGATCGCGGCCTGCGCCGCGCACCGGGTCAGGTCGGCGAGCAGCGCCACCCGTTCCGGCCGGATCCGGTCGGCCAGCACCCCGCCCACGGGCAGGAACAGCAGCAGCGGCACCATCTCGCTCGCCAGCACGAGCCCCAGCGCCCCGCCGTCCGTGGTCGCCCGCAGGACGGCCAGGGTCAGGGTGGTGGGGATGAGCGCGGTGGCGAGCGCGGACAGGCAGCGCCCGATCAGCAGTCGTGTCGTCACGAGGCAGCACAGTATTTCGTTGGCTAATCTTTCGTCAACAAAATACTTGCTGCCGTATGATCCGTCGCATGGAGGACTCGGTCGATCGCCACCTGGCCCGCTGGCGCGGCAAGGCGCCCTTCGACGAGCGGGTGGAGGGGATCGTGACGCGGCTGCAGTTCCTCGTCAAACACCTGGCCCACACCAAGGAGGCGGCGCTGCGGGAGGTGGGGATGCAGGACTTCGAGTTCGAGACGCTGCACCGGCTGGTGGCCCGCGAGGGCGCCGCGACGCCGTCCGAGCTGGCCGCCGACCTGCTGCTGTCGCCGGCCGGGATGACGGGCCGGCTCGACACGCTGGAACGGTCAGGTCTCGTACGCAGGGTGCGCAGCACCGAGGACCGCCGGCGGGTGGACGTCGAGCTCACCCCCAAGGGGCACGAGCTGTGGATGGACGCCATGACGATCCGGGCGGAGGTGGAGGCCCGCATGGTGAGCGCCCTGTCCCCCGCTGACCAGGCCGTTCTGGACGGCCTGCTCAAACACCTCCTGGCGACGACGGAGACCGCCCACTGACGCGGCCGCCGCCGCCCGCGGAGGCGTGCGACCCGATATCCGCTTGAACCGGGCCATCCACCCCTGGTACGCCGGTCAGGACATATCGCTGATCGGAGGAAAAAAGTGGACCACCCACGTTTCCGGATCGAGGTGCCCGGCGACGCGCTGGACGACCTCCGGGCTCGCCTGCGCGCCACCAGGTTCACCCCCCGTTCCGGCGCGGAGCCGTGGAAAGGCGGAGCCGATCCCTCGTACCTGCGGGAACTGGTGGCGTACTGGGCGGACGGATTCGACTACCGCGCCCGGGAGGCCGAGCTCAACGCGCTGCCGCACCATCGGGAGCGGGGCCTGCACTTCGTACGGATCCCCGGGGCCGGTCCGGCGCCCATGCCCATCCTGCTCTGCCACGGCTGGCCCAGCAGCTTCCTGGAGATGCTGCCCCTGGCGGCCCGCCTGGCCGACCCCGCCAGCCACGGCGGCGACGCGGCCGACGCGTTCGACGTGGTGATCCCGTCCATGCCGGGCTTCCTCTACTCCGACCTGCCCGCCGAACCGCTCACGCGCGCCGCGATGGCGCGCAGCCTGCACACGCTGATGACCGGAACGCTGGGCTATGAGAGGTACGCGGCCTTCGGCGGCGACATCGGCGGGGCGGCCATCCAGTGGCTCGCCGCGCTCCACCCCGAGGAGGTGGCCGGGATCCACCTGATCCATCCGCCGTTCCCCGCCTCCTTCGACGAACCGCCGATGTCGGCCGAGGAGCAGGCGTTCGTGGCGGCGGAGGAGGCGTACGACGAGCTCGACGGCGGCTACAGCGCCATCATGGGGACCCGGCCCGACACCATCGCCGCCGCCCTCATGGACTCACCGGCCGGACTGGCCGCCTGGATCGTGGACAAACTCCGGGACTGGAGCGACTGCGACGGCGACCTGGAGTCCCGCTTCGACCGCGACACCCTGCTCACGATGCTGACGTTGTACTGGGCCACCGGCTCGATCGGCACCTCGTTCCGGCAGTACTTCGACTGGGGGCACAACACGCCCCGCCCGCCGATCACCGTACCCACGGCCATCACCCTCAGCCACGAACCCGTCATGTCCGGCATCCCGCGCTCGATCGCCGAACGCTCCTGCACCGACCTCCGCCACTGGACCGAACCGGGCCGCGGCGGCCACTTCCTGGCACTGGAGGAGCCGGCGCTGATGCAGCGGGAACTGACCACCTTCTTCCGCCCTCTGCGCTGACGGAAGCCGACGATCATCCGCCCCGTACTTCGGCCGTCACCCCCCGCGCAGCAGCGCGATGACCACGTCCTAGGGCGGCGCGGTAGCCACCCTGTGCAGCAGCGGCCATCGTCCTGTACGGCAGCGGGCAACACCGGCCATCGCTCCGTGCGGCGACGGTTACCGGCCCGTGCGGCAGGCCACGATGACCTGCACCGTGTGCTCCAGCGCGTAGGCCGGGTCCGCTCCCCCGCCCTTGACCTGCTCATCGGCGCTGGCCACAGCCTGGATTGCCCTGGACAACCCCTCCGGCCCCCACCCGTTCAGCTGCCGCTTCACCCGGTCGACCTTCCACGGCGGCATGCCGAGGTGACCGGCCAGTTGCCCGCCCCGAAGGTTGCGCGGCGCACTCCCGACCTTGGCCAGCGACCGCAGCCCACCGGCCAGCGCGCTCACCAGCAGGACGGGAGCCACCCCGGTGCCGAGCGCCCACCGCAGCTGCTCCAGGGCATCGGCCAGACGCCCCTCGACGGCGGAGTCGGCCACGTTGAAGCCGCTGACCTCGGCCCGCCCCTTGTGGTAGCGAGCCACGGCGGCCGCGCCGATCGTCTTGTCGTCCGTGTCGAACACCAGCTGGTTGCACGCCGCCGCCAGCTCCCGCAGGTCGTTGCCCACGGCGTCGAGCAAGGCCTGAGCGGCGTCACCGGAGATGTTTCGCCCGGCCCGCTTGAACTCGTTCTTGACGAAGTCGAGCCGCTCGCCCGCCTTGGTGACCTTGCTGATCGTGACCACCTTGGCCCCGGCCTTCTTCACCCCGTCGACCAGCACCTTGCCCTTCACCCCGCCCGGGTGCGCCAGCACGAGCACGGTGTCGCCGGCGGGCTGTTTGGCGTAGGCGACGACCTCCGCGATGACGTCCTTCGCCAGATCCTGCGCCGAGCGGATCACCACCACGGACTGATCACCGAACAGCGACGGCGACGTCAGCTGCGTCAGCTCACCGACCCCGACCTTCCCGCCCAGCAGGTCGTGCACCTCGGCCGCCGGATCAGCGGCCCGCGCCGCCGCGACGACACCGCTCACCGCCCGCTCGGCCAGCAGCTCCTCATCGCCGAGGACCAGGGTCACAGGTGCTGGATCGGTTCCCGTCATGACACGCAGCATGCCATGCGCCACCGACAAGCCGGTACTCGACGAGCCACCGCCTGCACCGGCGGACGGGCACGGTCCGCCGGCGCGTCCCCATGCGAGACACCTGGGCGCGGTTGTCCGCGACGACTGGCCCGCCCGCGCCTCCATCCCGGGACGGAACGTATCGATCTTGTTCGGACCTGCCTCCTGCCTTTCAGGTCACAGGCGTCCGTCCCGACCGTTGTCTACGGACCGCGTGGCACCACGGCCATGCCACCATCGCGCTCCACGACGGCGAGGTCGCCGGACTTGTCGGTCCGATAGACGGTCGCGCCCAGGCGGCGCAGAAGTGAGAGGGTGGACTGGGCGGGATGGCCGTAGTCATTACCGGCCCCCACGCTGATCAGCGCGGCGCGCGCCCCGACGGCCGCCACGAAGGCCGGGGACTGCCGGTGCGAGCCGTGGTGAGGAGTCTTGAGGAGGTCGGCCCGCAACGGGACCCGGCGCAACAGCTCCTCCTGCGCCTCCGTCTCGAGATCGCCGCTCAGCAGGATGGAGCCGGATCGCCAGCGTACGAGGACGACGACACTGGAGTTGTTGATCGCGCTCCCGTCGCCCTGCCCGTCCATCCGGCTCTGCGCGAGGTCGGGAGCGAGCACGGTCAATTCGGACGGGCCGAAACGCCACCCCGTCCCGGGGGACGCCGTCCATTCCGGTATGCGCTGGTGCGCGAGCGTGGCCGAGACGTGTGCCGCGGCCCGCTCGTTCGTACGCTGCGGGCTCACGACCACCGCTCCGACCCGGCGGTTCCTGAGCACGCCCGGCAGGCCGCCCACGTGGTCGGCATGGGGGTGGGTGAGGATGAGCAGCGGCACGTCCTCGACGCCGAGCCTGCGCAGGCACCGATCCATGACGATCGGGTCGGGACCGGTGTCCACCACGACACCGCGTCCTGGTCCCGCCGCCACGACGAGCCCGTCTCCCTGGCCGACGTCGCACATGACCATCAGCCACCCCTTGGGCGGCCAGGCGGCGGCGATGGGCCGGATCACCAGCACCGCCACCAGGGCGGCCCCGGCCGCCGTCAGCGCCACCGCCCTCCAGGCACGCCGCCGCAGGATCGGGACGGCGACCGCCACCACGACCACGAGCAGGCCCAGCCCGGGAAGACCGCCGGGCCACGGCAGGATGGCGAAGGGCAGATTGACCGCCCAGCGGGCCACCGTGACGATCCACCCGACCGCGTATCCAGCCGGAATCACCAGAAGTTTCGCACCATCCGGCCATACGGGCGCCACCAGAGCCGCCCCGAACCCGAGCAGCGTCGCAGGCGCGACTGCTGGAGCCACCAGCAGGTTGGCCACCACCGCGACGGGGGTCAACTGACCCGACATCAACACCAGAACCGGCGTCACCGCCACCTGCGCGGCCACCGGCACAGCGACCGCCTCGGCCACCCACCGCGGCCACCGACCCACCGCCGTCTTCGCTTCGCAACCACCTCCGACCGATGCCGCATCGCCGTTGCCATCCATTCGGCCGTCGCCGTCGGCCGATGCCGCGCAACCTGTGCCGCCCGCCGCCGATACGCCGGTGTGCTGTGGTTCGCCGGCTGGCTGGGGTCGGCCGGGCGTGTCGTTGTCCTCCTTCGGCGGTGACAGGCGGTCGCGCCAGCGTGGGGCGAGGATGAGGATGCCGGCTGTGGCGGCCACCGAGAGGGCGAAGCCGTACGAGCGGGCGAGCTCCGGGGCGAACAGCACCAGCAGGAGCACCGTTGCCGCCAGGGCCCCCAGGCCGTCCTTGGCGCGACCCGTGCCCAGGGCGACGGCGGCGGCCAGGCCCATGAGGAGGGCCCGGAGGACGCTCGGGGACGGGCGAGCGACCACGGCGAACGCGAGCATCGCGAAGGCCGCGAAGCCGGCTCTCAGGGGGAGGGAGAGGCCGACGAGGCGTGACACGGCGAGGGTGGCGCCTGCCACGATGGCAAGGTTCGCCCCGCTTACTGCGTTCAAATGGCTCAGACCCGCGTCCTTGAGGTCGGAGGCCACCTGAGGGTCCATGCGTGAGACATCGCCGACGACCAGGCCCGGCAGCAGGCCGCGCTGGTCGGCGGGCAGGACGTCGGCGGCGGCTCGCAAGCCCGCCCTGAGGCTCCCTGCCACCGTCTGGAGGGTGGACGGGGGCGTCAGGACGCGAGGTGGGCCTTTCACCAGGAGGATGGCGGCGACCAGGTCGCCTGGGGTCGGTTCGGCGAGGCGGCCGGCGACTTCGAGGCGCTGGCTGGGCAGGAAGGTGCTCCAGTCGTGTCCGTTGGCGAAGACGGTGATGGGGACGCTGACGGAGTGGCCGGTGCCGGTGGTCTGGACGAGTTCCAGGGTGGCCGGGGTCACGTAGCCTTCTTGGTTGAAGTGGCCGCCGGTCTTCGACCTGCGTCTGGGATCGTCCGTGAGGGTGATCTCCGCCTTCACGAAGGCATTCCGCTTGGCGAGGTCGGATGCGGGACCGGTGGCCAAGGCGTGGACCCGGAAGGCGACCGACGCCGATGCGGCGGCCACGCAGATGAGTGTGGCCAGGGTGATGTTGCGCCAGGGCGGCGGATGTGGTGATCGCCAGGCGTGCCACCAAGTGGACCGGGATCGCCCCCATGTGAGGCCAGCGCGCCACGCAACGGCCGTTGCCGCCAGTGCTGAGCAGACAGCGACGATCATCCCTGTACGGGCGGAGCACCCGATGAGGGTCAGAGCGCTCGCCCAGGCGGCCAGTGCGGGAACGACCAGGGGCCAGGCGTGGTCACGCGCGCCATCGCTCTGATCGGTGTGGGCGGCGTCGAAGTGCGTACAGGCCGGGGCGTGAGGGTGCGTGGTGGGCATGTCAGACGCGGACCTTCGCCTTCAACTCGTCGTACTTTCTCGGCCCGATCCCGCTCACTTCGCGCAGTTGCTCGATGGCGGTGAAGCCGCCGTGGGAGGTGCGGAACTCGACGATGCGCCCTGCGAGGACCTCCCCCACTCCGGGAAGTTGCTCGAGTTGGTCGGTGGTGGCGGAGTTGAGGTCGAGCACGGCGGTGGCCGGGTCTGTGAGGGGCGCGCCCGGGGCGGCCTGGCCTGCGGGGGCGCCCACGACGATCTGCTCGCCGTCGATCAGGCGTCTGGCGAGGTTGAGTGAGCCCGTGGAGGCGCCGCGTGACACGCCTCCCGCCGCCTTGACGGCGTCCGTGACGCGGGAGCCCGAGGGGAGCAGGTAGACACCGGGCTTGCGGATCTTGCCGGTGACGTGGACGGTCAGCTTGGTTTGAGGGCTCGGGGACGGCGTCGGCCGGGCGATCGGGGTGGGCGGCGGCAGGGGCTCCGGCGAAGGCTGGGACCGCCAGAGGAAGAAGGCGGCGACGGCGGCGGCAAGGAGGGCCACCGCCAGCAGGACCCGCAGGCCGGGTCTGCCCGGGTCGAGGGCGGGAGCCTTGGAGGCGAGGGCTGCGCGGAACGCCTGGAACGTGGGCGGCATGGGGGCAGGGCCGCCGCGCGCCTGGACCATGGGCGGTGTGCGGGCGGACGTGCTGCGTTCCTGGGAGGTGGGAGCGGGTACGCGGCGGGCCTGGACCGTGGGCAGTGTGACGGCGGACGTGCTGTGATCCGGCAAGGTGGGGGTGCCGGTGCCGGGGTCCTGGAAGGTGGGGATGCCGGTGCCGGGGTCCTGGAAGGTGGGGGTGGACGTGCTGCGTTCCTGGAAGCTCAGGGTGGACGCGTCGTGCTCCTCCACGAGGGCGAAGGCGGGGCTCTGGTGAGGTGGAGGGATGGAGATGTGGTGGGGATGGGCCTGGGCCGGTGAGAGGGTGTCGGCCTGGATGGAGAGCGTGGGGGGCGTGGTGTCCTGGCGGGAGGCCGTCCAAGGGGTGCTCGGGTCGGTCGGAAAGCGCGGTGCCCGGGCCTGGGCCCGTTTCCCCGCTCGACGGGCGAGCCTGCCGGGCGGGCGGCGGGCAGGGGCCGTGATCGACCGGAGCCGGGACTCGGCTATGGTCCGCTCTGCCGTGGGGTCAGGGGTTCGCACGGCAGAAACGTAGGGCTTCGGCTCAGGCGGCAGAGGTGCCGAACGGCGTTCTGGGGATAGGGCGAGGGGTCAGTGCGGGGGCTGTGGACAATCCGGCGGAGGGGCCTGGACGTCGTACGGGGTGACCGTGAGGCCGAGCGTTCCCGGCCCCACGTGGATGCCGATCACCGCCCCTACCTCCACCACCCGCAACTCCACCAGATCGGCCAGGCGCTTCCGCAGGTGGTCCGCCAGAGTCTCGGCCCGTTCCGCCGCCCCCACGTGCTGCACGGCCACCTCCACCGGCCCCTTCCCGGCCGCCTGGACGGCGAGGTCCTCCAGGCGGGCGATGGCGCGCGACGACGTGCGGACCTTCTCCAGGAGCGAGATGCGGCCGTCCACGATGTGGAGCAGCGGCTTGATCATGAGAGCTGAGCCGACCAGTGAGGCGGCCGTGCCGATGCGGCCGCTGCGCCGCAGGTGGTCGAGGGTGTCGACGTAGAAGAACGTACGGGTGGCCGCAATGGAGCGGCGTGCGGCCGATGCCGCCGTCTCCAGGGAGGCGCCGCTCGCGGCGGCGCGGGCGGCGGCCAGGACCGGGTAGCCGAGGCCCATGGCGATCGAGCGGCTGTCGATCACTTCCACGGGTACGGGTGACCGGCCGGCGGCGGCCCGGGCGGACTCGGCGGTGCCTGACAGCTCGCCCGAGAGGTGGATGGAGATGATCCCGGTCGCGCCGGCGGCGGCCAGGGAGGAGTAGCACGAGGCGAAGCTCTCCGGCGAGGGGCGCGAGGTGCTGGCCGAGGTGAGGTCGCCGGTCAAGCGCCCGGTGGGCGCCGGATCGCCGCCCAAGGGCCCGGTGGAGGCGAGGTCGCCCGTCGAGGGTCCCGTGAGGTGGCCCGCTGAAGGTCCCGTGGAGTCGCCGGCCAAAGGCCCCGTGGAGTCGCCGGCCAAAGGCCCCGTGGAGTCGCCGGCCGAGCGCCCTGCGAAATCGCCGGTTAAAGGGGCGGTGGAGGGATGGCCGCCGGGCGTCCCTCCATCCCCCGGAGGCCGTGTGGCGGCACCCGGAAGGGGCACGCCATCGGCGATCATCGGCACCGGCACGACCGTCACGCCCGGCACCGCGGGCAGGCAGGCCGTCGAGTCCGTGACGACGGCGACCGAGGGCGGCATACCCCGAGACTAGCTACTGGACCGGAGTCCCACCCCGCCACACGCGGCGCGGCTTCAGGCCGAAGGACCAGGCGAAGGCGCCCTCGTGGTCGGCGTCCCACTGCACGATGTCGGCCAGCCGGCCGGGAGCCAGCACGCCGCGGTCGGGCGCGCCCAGGACCGTGGCGCCGCCGAGGGTGGCGGCGCGCAGGGCGTCGTTGACGCTCATCCCGAACGCGGACACCGCCATGGCGATGACCAGGGACATCGAGGTGATGCCGCAGTAGCCGGGGTTGTGGTCGCTGCCGAGGGCGATCTGGACGCCGTGCTTGATCATTTGGCGGACCGGCGGCAGGTGGCCGCGCTGGAGGGCGGTGGCCGGGCAGACGACGGCGGGCACGCCGTAGCGGGACATGATCGCGATGTCCTCGTCGGACATGTGGTGCAGCCCGTCGGCGGAGGCGCAGCCGAGCTCGGCGGCCAGCTGGACGGCGCCGCGACGGCTGTACTGGCCGGCGTGGATGCGCGGCAGCAGGCCGACGTTGCGGCCGGAGGCGAGGACCCAGCGGGACTCCTCGGTGGTGAAGTGCCCCTCGTCGCAGTAGACGTCGACGCTGTCGGCGCCCGCCGCGGCGGCGTCGGCGCACCAGGAGCCCACGGCCTCGACGTATTCGCGCTGCCGGCCGAAGTATTCGGGTGGTACGACGTGCGCCGCCAGGAACGTGACGTGCACCCGCGGCATCATCGGCTCCTTCTCCAGCTCGCGCAGGAGCCGCACGTCGGCGAGCTCGCCGTCGCGGGTGAGGTGGTAGCCGGTCTTGGCCTCGACCGTGGTGGTGCCGCTGAGCAGCCAGCCGCGCAGCCGCTCGCGCACGCCGTTGCAGAGGGTCCACGGGTCGGTGCCGCGGGTCACGGTGACGGTCGAGCCCACGCCGCCGCCCGCCGCGGTGATCGAGGCGGAGGTGGAGCCGCCGGTGCGGATGGCCAGCTCGGCGTAGCGGTTGCCGGCGTAGACGGGATGCGTGTGGGCGTCGATGAGGCCGGGCGTGACGAGCGCGCCGCCCAGGTTTTCGACGTGGTCGACGTCAACGATGTCGTCGACGACTCCGGGCACGCTCTGCGGCAGGTCGGGCGCCCGCCCGACCCACGCGATGCGGTCGTTGTGCACGAGGATGGCCGCGTTGCTGAGGACCTCGTTGCCGGTCCAGAGGCGGCCGATGTTGGTCAGCAGTCGAACGGTCACCGCATCACCGCCCCGCGCGAGTCCCCGCCCGCGCGCCGGCATGAGCGCAGCGCACAGCGCACGGCCTGGGCCGCGCCCACTGAGTCCGCTCCGGGTCCGGACGACATGGGGGGTCTCCTGCTCTCATCCGCATCATGTTGGTGCGGTGACCGTATCGCCAGAGTCATGATCCGGCGATTTCAGTTCAGTTACGTTATTTCACAGCTGGGCTCGCTGTACAGGGTTATTCGGAAGAAAGACCACTGATCCCAAGCGTCACCCAGCCCCACCTCGTCCCCAAGGCCCCCGTTGACGACTTCGACACCAAGAGTCATCATCCGAAACCCAGACCCGAAACCCATAAAACCCGATCACGCCAGACCTACGAGGGGTCTGGCCAATGGTAGCAACCCCAGGGTTCGGGGACCACTGACGCTTTTGGGCAGCCGTGCGTCATTCGCGGCGAGGGTCACCGCACCACCCGGGCGCCACCGAGGGCGCCCGGGGGAGACGAGCAGGTCAGGAGACCCGCTCCACCGGCTTGCCCACCCGCTCCAGCTCCTGCCACAGGCCGGGCAGCACGCGGGCCCGCAGAATCGTGCCGTCCTCGACGTGGTCGACGGAGAGCACCTCGCCCTCCTGGTGCGCCCGGGAGATCAGATCGCCCCGGTCGTACGGCACCAGCAGGTGCACCTCGTGATCCAGCCGCGGCAGCTCCCGCTCGATGGCCGCCATCAGCTCGGGGATGCCCCGGCCGGTCCGCGCGGAGACCACGATGCTGTCGCGCTCGCGCCGCATGATCCGGTCGATCACATCCTGCTCGGCCGCGTCGGCCTTGTTGATCACGACGATCTCGCGTACGTCGGAGGCGCCCTCGATGTCGGCCAGCACCTCGCGCACGGCGGCCAGCTGGCCCTCGGGGTCGGGGTGCGAGCCGTCCACCACGTGCAGGATCAGGTCGGCGTCGGCGACCTCCTCGAGCGTGGAGCGGAACGCCTCGACGAGCTGGTGCGGCAGGTGCCGCACGAAGCCCACGGTGTCGGCGATCGTGAAGAGCCGGCCCTCGGGCGTGCGCGCCCGGCGGACGGTCGGGTCGAGGGTGGCGAACAGCGCGTCCTCCACCAGCACGCCCGCGCCCGTGACGCGGTTGAGCAGCGAGGACTTGCCGGCGTTGGTGTAGCCGGCGATGGCCACGGCCGGGACCTCGCGCCGCTGGCGCCGGTAGCGCATGGTGTCGCGGGAGGTGGACATGCCGCCGATCTGGCGGCGCAGCTTGGACATGCGCTCGCGGATGCGCCGGCGGTCCAGCTCGATCTTGGTCTCACCGGGGCCGCGGCCGCCGATGCCGACGCCGCCCGCGGCGCGACCGCCGACCTGCCTGGACAGGTTGCCGCCCCAGCCGCGCAGGCGCGGCAGAAGGTACTGCAGCTGCGCCAGCTCGACCTGGGCCTTGCCCTCGCGGCTCTTGGCGTGCTGGGCGAAGATGTCGAGGATCAGCGCGGTGCGGTCGATGACCTTCACCTTGACGATGTCCTCGAGCTGGCGGAGCTGGCCGGGAGTCAGCTCGCCGTCGCAGATCACGGTGTCGGCGCCGGTCGACTCGACCACGTCGCGCAGCTCCAGCGCCTTGCCGGAGCCGATGTAGGTGGCCGGGTCGGGCTTCTGACGGCGCTGGATCAGCCCGTCGAGAACCTGCGAACCGGCCGTCTCTGCCAGCAGCTTGAGCTCGAGCAGGGAGTTGTCGGCGTCGGCGGCGCTGCCGGAGGTCCAGACCCCCACGAGGACGACCCGCTCCAGCCGCAACTGGCGGTACTCGACCTCGGAGATGTCCTGGAGTTCGGTGGAAAGGCCCGCCACGCGGCGCAGCGCCTGGCGGTCCTCGAGGTCCATCTCGCCGGTCTCGAACTCACCGGCCTCGAGCTCGTCGAGGTGGAGCTCGGAGTAATCGTGCATACGTGTCATCTCTATTAGGGAACGTCTGGACACCTCGGTGTCTTCCCCCGATGGTGGCACGACATCCGTGCCACGTTCATCCAGTTATCCGGCATCCATCCATCCGGCACCCAGCCGTCCGGCATCCGGCTATCCGGCATCCGCTCCTTCGGCCGACACCGTGACGTCGCCCGAGCCGGAGGTCAGCGTGATCTTGCGCGGCGAGGAGTCGTCGTCCTTCACGGAGACGTCCACGTCGCCCGATCCCGTCTCGGTCTTCACGTCGTAGGCCCCGTCGGGCACGTGCAGCACGACGTTGCCCGAACCGAGCTTCAGCTCGACGCCGTCGGGCGCGGCGGCGTACTTGAGCTCGACGTTGCCCGAGCCGGCCTCCACGACGGCCTGCTTGGCCCTGAGGTCGGCGGCGTCCAGGTCACCGGAGCCGACGTGGCCGTCGAGCCGCCCGGTCAGGCCCCTGAGCGTGATGTTGCCCGAGCCGGCGTCCAGGTCGACGGCCAGCCCCTTGGGGACCTCGATCTTGTAGTCGACGCTGCAGGTGCCGAGGTCGGACGCGCAGTCGTAGGTGAGCAGCAGCGACTCCCCCTCGACCGTGTGCTCGGGCTTCGGCTTCTCGTCGCCGCGCCAGTTCAGCGTCTCGGTGACGCGGACGGCGGCCCCGTCGGACTCGGTGATCACGGCGTCACCCGACCCGGTCTTGAGCTGCAGCTTGGTGACCTTGTCGGTCACCTCGTACGTCGAGGTGTCGTGGTTGCTCGGGCCCGCGATGCTCGCGAGCCCGCATCCGGTCAGCATCAGTGCGGAGGCCAGCAGCCCGCCCGCGATCGCGAAGGTCTTCATGCCGTCAATCCTGACCGAGCATGCCGCGCCCGACATCGGGGATGCCCCCCAGGACTCCCCGACGGAACCCCAGCCTTTGACCGGGGACCACTGGCCGGGTAGCTTCACTTCCACAATCCAGAACTCATTTTCCACAGAGCGGAAAGAGGTCCTCATGGAGATCACCGGCCCGATGCTCGACCGGTTCGACGAGATCCTCACGCCGGAGGCGCTCGGTTTCGTGGCGGCGCTCCAGCGGGAGTTCGGCGACAGGCGGCTGGAGCTGCTGGAGGCCCGGCAGGCGCGCCAGGCGGAGCTGTCGGCGGGTGGGATGCTCGACTTCCTGCCGGAGACCAAGCAGGTCAGGGAGGCCGACTGGCAGGTCACGCCCCCGGCGCCGGGTCTGGAGGACCGCCGGGTCGAGATCACCGGGCCGGTCGACAAGAAGATGACCATCAACGCGCTCAACTCCGGCGCCAAGGTGTGGCTGGCCGACTTCGAGGACGCCAACTCCCCGCTCTGGGAGAACTGCGTGAACGGCCACCTCAACCTGCGTGACGCGCTCGACCGTACGATCGACTTCGAGAGCGGCGGCAAGGCGTACGCCCTGCGCCCGGACGGCGAGCTGGCCACGGTCGTGGTGCGCCCGCGCGGCTGGCACCTGGACGAGAAGCACGCCCAGGTGGACGGGCGGCCGGTCTCGGGGTCGCTGTTCGACTTCGCCCTCTACTTCTTCCACTGCGCCCAGCGCCAGATCGACAAGGGCAAGGGCCCGTACTTCTACCTGCCCAAGATCGAGTCCCACCTGGAGGCGCGGCTCTGGAACGACGTGTTCACCAGGGCGCAGGAGCTGCTCGGCATCCCGCACGGCACGATCAGGGCGACCGTGCTCATCGAGACCTACCCGGCGGCGTTCGAGATGGAGGAGATCCTGTACGAGCTGCGCGACCACTCGGCGGGGCTCAACGCGGGCCGCTGGGACTACCTGTTCAGCGTGATCAAGAAGTTCAGGACCAGGGGCCGGGAGTTCCTGCTGCCCGAGCGCAACTCGGTCACGATGACGGCCCCGTTCATGCGCGCGTACACCGAGCTGCTGGTGCGTACGTGTCACAAGCGCGGCGCGCACGCCATCGGCGGGATGGCCGCGTTCATCCCCTCGCGGCGTGACCCCGAGGTGAACGCGGTGGCGCTGGAGAAGGTGCGGGCGGACAAGACCCGCGAGTCGGGCGACGGGTTCGACGGCTCATGGGTGGCGCACCCCGATCTGGTGCCGGTGTGCCGCGAGGTGTTCGACGGCGTGCTCGGCTCGCGGCCCAACCAGCTCGACCGGCTGCGCGAGGACGTCAGCGTGAGCGCCGCCGAGTTGCTGGCCGTCTCCGAGACGCCCGGCCAGATCACCGAGACGGGGCTGCGCAACAACGTGGACGTGGGGCTGCGCTATCTGGCCGCCTGGATGGGCGGGCAGGGCGCGGCGGCGATCCACAACCTCATGGAGGACGCCGCCACGGCCGAGATCTCGCGCTCGCAGATCTGGCAGTGGATCCACAACGACATCACGCTCGACGACACGGGCGAGCAGGTGACGAAGGAGCTGGTCGAGCGGGTCATCTCCGAGGAGCTCGCCAAGATCGCCGAGGAGCCGGGCTACGACGAGGGCCTGTACGGTCAGGCGACGGCGCTGTTCAAGGAGGTCGCGCTGGACGACGACTTCGCCGAGTTCCTGACTCTTCCCGCCTATGCTCAAATGCCGTAGAACTACCAGAAAGAGGGGGTTCGGGTGCTGGAAACGCTGACGGCGGCCCTGCGCTCGCTGCTGCCCCACGACGCGGTCATCACCGACCCGGTCCGCCTGCGCACGTACGAGTGCGACGGCCTCACCTACCACCGGGCGACCCCCGGCGTGGTCGTGCTGCCCGACACGGCCGAGCAGGTCGCCCGCGTGGTACGGGTCTGCAACGACTTCGGCGTGCCCTTCGTGGCCAGGGGCTCGGGCACCGGCCTGTCGGGGGGCGCGCTCCCCCGCGAGGACGGCGTGCTCATCGTCACCTCCAAGATGCGCCGCATCCTGGAGATCGACCTGGCCAACCGCCGGGCGGTCGTCGAGCCCGGCGTCACGAACCTGGCCATCACCGAGGCCGTGCGCGATCGCGGCCACTACTATGCGCCCGACCCCTCCAGCCAGCAGGTCTGCTCCATCGGCGGCAACGTCGCGGAGAACTCCGGCGGCGCCCACTGCCTCAAGTACGGCTTCACCGTCAACCACGTCGAGGCCTGCGAGATCGTCACGCCCGACGGCGACCTGGTCACGCTCGACCGCATGGACCCCGGCTACGACCTGCTGGGCGCGTTCATCGGCTCGGAGGGCACGCTGGGCATCGCCACCAAGATCACGGTACGCCTGTGCCGCACGCCCGAGGCCGTCACCACGGTGCTGGCCGCGTTCGAGAGCATCGAGCAGGGCGGCCAGGCGGTCTCCGCGATCATCGGGGCGGGCATCGTACCGGCCGCCATCGAGATGATGGACGCGCTCGCCATCGAGGCGGCCGAGGCCGCGGTGGCCTGCGCCTACCCCAAAGGGGCAGGCGCCGTGCTGATCGTCGAGCTGGACGGCCCGAGCGCCGAGGTGGAGCGGCAGTTCGCGCAGCTCGAGGAGATCTGCTCGGACGCGTTCGAGCTGCGGGTCGCGGCGAGCGCGGAGGAGCGGGCGGCGATCTGGAAGGGCCGCAAGTCGGCGTTCGCCGCCGTCGGGCGCATCAGCCCGGCCTACATCGTCCAGGACGGCGTGGTGCCGCGCACGTCGCTGCCCGGCGTGCTGGCCGCCATCGACCGCCTCTCGGAGGAGCACGGCATCAGGGTCGCGAACGTCTTCCACGCCGGCGACGGCAACCTCCACCCGCTCGTGCTGTTCGACGACGCGGAGGAGGGGGCCGGCGAGCGGGCCGAGGTGGTCTCCGGCGCCATCCTCGACCTGTGCATCGAGAACGGCGGCTCGATCACGGGCGAGCACGGGGTCGGGGTGGACAAGTCGCGATACATGCCGAAGATGTTCAGCGCGGACGACCTGGACACCATGCAGCTCGTCCGGTGCGCGTTCGACCCCCGTGGCCTGTCCAACCCGGGCAAGGTGTTCCCCACGCCGCGCCTGTGCGGCGAGGTGCCGGGAGTGCGCAAGGGCGTGCACCCCCTGGTGGAGTCGGGGAAGGCGGAGCAGTTCTGATGGAGCCGTTCTCCGGGGTGACCGTCAGGCAGGCGGGCGCGGACGACGCCGTCGGCGGCGTGCAGCCCCGCTGGGTCGCCCTGCCCGAGACCGTCGAGGAGGTCTCGGCCGTGCTGCGGGACTGCGCCGAGCGGGACCTCGCGGTGGTGCCCGCCGGCGGCGGCACGAAGCTGCACTGGGGGCTCCCGCCCGAGCGCTGCGACGTCCTGCTCGACATGTGCTGCATGAACGCGGTGCTCGAACACGCCGCGGGCGACCTCGTGGTGCGCGCGCAGGCCGGAGTCACCATGGACGCGCTGGCCGGCGTGCTCGCGGAGAAGGGCCAGGAGCTCGCGCTCGACCCGCCGTTCGCCGAGCACACGACGGTCGGCGGCACGCTGGCCACCGCGGCGGCGGGCCCCCGCTCCTTCCGGTACGGCACCGCCCGCGACCTGCTCATCGGCATCACCGTCGTGCTGCCCGACGGGACGATCGCCAGATCCGGCGGAAAGGTCGTCAAGAACGTCGCCGGCTACGACCTCGGCAAGCTGTTCACCGGCTCGCAGGGCACGCTCGGCGTGATCGCCGAGGCCACGTTCCGGCTGCACCCGTTGCCCGCCGAGAGCCGCTGGGTGGTGGCCCCCCTGCCGTCCGGCGACGCGCTGGCGCGCGTGACCGCCTCCCAGGCCGAGCCGTCCGCCGTCGAGATCGACTGCCCCGGCGGCGCGGAGGGCGCGGACGCGACGGTCGCGGTGCTCGTGGAGGGCTCGGCGGCCGAGGCGCGGGCGCTGGAGCTGCGCGAGGTGCTCGGGGACGGCACGATCACGGCGGAACGGCCGGAGTGGTGGGGGCTGATCCTGCGCGACGACGTGCTGCTGGAGCTGCGCTTCCCGCCCGCGCGCGCTCTGGAGGCGCTGGCCGCCGCCGGGGAGGCCGGGTTCGCCTTCCGCGGTTCGGCCGCGACCGGGCGGGCGTACCTGGAAGGCTCCGAGGAGGAGCTGGCTGCCGTCACCGGGCTGCGCGCCCGCGTCGAGGCGCTGGGCGGGCGGCTGCACGTACTGGCCGCGCCGGAGACGGGCGTCGACCGGTGGGGGCAGGTGAGCGGGCTGCCGTTGATGCGGCGGGTCAAGGAACGGTTCGACCCGGGGCGCAGGATGTCCCCGGGCCGGTTCGTGGGAGGCATCTGAGCATGGACCCCGAGCTGATCAACGACTGCGTGCACTGCGGGTTCTGCCTGCCGACCTGCCCCACGTACGTGCTGTGGGGCGAGGAGATGGACTCCCCGCGCGGGCGCATCCACCTGATGAAGCAGCACGTCGAGGGCACCCCGATCACCCCCGAGATGGCCGGGCACTTCGACGCCTGCCTCGGCTGCATGGCGTGCGTCACCGCCTGCCCGTCCGGCGTTCGGTACGACCGCCTGATCGAGCAGACCAGGGTGGCCGTGGAGCGGCGGCACGAACGCGAACCGCAGGAGCGGGCCGTACGCGGCATCGTGTTCGCCCTGTTCCCCTACCCGCGCCGACTGCGGCTGCTGCGCCCCACGATGTGGCTGGCCGAGCGGATGGCGCCGTTCCTCGCCAAGGCGCATCCCAGCCTCGGCGCCATGGCCGCGCTCGCGCCGCGCGTGGAGCACCGCCAGCGGCTGCCGCGCCTGGTCAGGGCCAGAGGCGGGCGCAGGGCCGTCGTGGGCATGCTCACCGGCTGCGTGCAGGGCGAGTTCTTCCCGCAGGTGAACGCGGCCACCGCGCGGGTGCTCGCGCTGGAGGGCTGCGACGTGGTGATCCCGCCCGGCCAGGGCTGCTGCGGGGCGCTCAGCGTCCACTCCGGCCGCGACGACCAGGCCAGGCGGCTGGCCCGCCGGACGGTCAGGACGTTCGAGCGGGCCGGGGTGGACACCGTCGTGGTGAACGCGGCCGGCTGCGGCTCGTCGATGAAGGAGTACGGCGAGCTGCTGGGGCGCGAGCCCGGGTTCCGGGTGGTGGACCTGTCCGAATACCTCGCCGAGCTGGGACCCGCCGCCAAGCGGCACCCGCTGCCGGTCACCGTCGCCTACCACGACGCCTGCCACCTGGCCCACGCCCAGGGCGTGCGCGCCCAGCCCCGCGAGCTGCTGCGCGGCATCCCCGGCCTGGAGGTCCGCGAGATCCCCGAGTCGGCGATCTGCTGCGGCTCGGCGGGCACGTACAACATGTTCCAGCCGCAGGCGGCGCGCGACCTCGGCGACCGCAAGGCCGCGGCGGTGGCCACGACCGGCGCCGAGCTGCTGGTGTCGGCCAACCCCGGCTGCACCATGCAGATCGCGGCGGCCACGCGGCGCGCCGGCTCGGAGATCAGGGTCGCTCACGTGGCCGAGGTGCTCGACGCCTCGCTGCGCGGGGTCCGGCTGAGTGAGCGAAGCGAGCGACCCAATAAGCACGGGAGCGTGCTCACTGGCCCGACGGAGGAGGGCCAGTGAGCGTGCAGTCGGTCGATCGGGCGCTCGACGTGCTGGAGGCACTGGCCGAGCACGGGGGCGCGGCGGGCCTGTCGGAGATCGCCGCGAGGACCGGGCTTCCGTACGGGACCATCCACCGGCTGCTGCGCACGCTGCTCGCCCGCGGCTACGTACGGCAGGAGACCGACAAGAGGTACGCCCTGGGCGGCGGCCTCGTGCGCCTGGGCGGCATCGCCGAGAGCATGGTGGGCGTGTGGGCGCAGCCGTACCTGACGAAGATGGTGGAGCTGTCCGGCGAGACCGCGAACCTGGCCGTGCTCGAAGGCGACTTCGTCGTCTACGTGGCACAGGTGCCCTCGCCGCGCAGGCTGCGCATGTTCGCCGAGGTCGGCCGGCGGGTGCTGCCGCACAGCACGGCCGTGGGCAAGGTGCTGCTGGCGGGGCGGCCGGCGGCGGAGGCGGTCGCCGTCTTCGAGCGTACGGGCATGCCGCGCCGCACCCCCAGGACGATCACCGACATGACCGGCATGCTGGCCGAACTCGACCTCGTCCGAGACCGCGGCCACGCCATGGACCTGGGCGAGGAGGAGCTCGGCGTGCACTGCCTGGCGGTGCCCGTCTGGGACGGCGACCGCGTGGTGGCCGCGATGTCCGTCTCGGGTCCGGCCGAGCGGATCGACGCGCTCGACCGGGAGGACCTGGCCGAAGGCATGCGGAAGATCGCGCTCGACTTCGGCAACGAGCTCAGCCCTGCGCCATAATGTTGCGCTATGAGCAACAGCACGACGGTTCAGTCAGTCGACCGGGCCATCGCGATCCTGGAGATCCTCGCCCGTGAGGGCGACAGCCGGGTGACGGACCTCGCGACGGAGCTCGACGTCCACAAATCAACGGCATCCCGGCTGCTGGCCGCGCTGGAACACGGCGGGCTGGTGGAACAGAGCGGCGACCGGGGCCGCTACCGACTGGGGTTCGGGGTCATCCGGCTCGCCGGCGCCGCGACCGCCCAGCTCGACCTCGCCAAGGAGAGCCGGCCGATCTGCCTGCGGCTGGCCGAGACCGTCGGCGAGACCGTCAACATCGCGGTGCCGCGCGACGGAGACGCGGTCAACATCAGCCAGGTGCGCGGCCCGGCGGCCATCAGCGGCCACAACTGGGTCGGCCAGCGCACCCCCTCCCACGCCACGTCCAGCGGCAAGGTGCTGCTGGCGTACGGCGCCCTGCGGGTCCTCGCCGAGCTCGAGCGCTACACGCCCCGGACGATCACCTCACCCGACGGGCTGGGCCTCGACGAGATCAGGGAACGCGGCTGGGCGTCCACCGTGGAGGAGCTGGAGCTCGGCCTCAACGCGGTGGCCGCCCCCATCCGGGGCCGCGACGGCTCCGTCGTGGCCGCCGTCAGCGCCTCCGGCCCGTCCTACCGGCTGACGCCCCAACGGCTG
This sequence comes from Nonomuraea phyllanthi, assembly GCF_006334985.2. Taxonomy (GTDB): domain Bacteria; phylum Actinomycetota; class Actinomycetes; order Streptosporangiales; family Streptosporangiaceae; genus Nonomuraea; species Nonomuraea phyllanthi. Next base: position 105,757 of record NZ_VDLX02000003.1, on the reverse strand, counting down.
CCGGAGGTGGCCGCGCGGCTCGTGGAGGCCGCGCGGGAGATAAGCCAGCGGCTCGGCTATTACCGTTGAGGCATGTGTAGAAGCATCAAGACGTTGCGCCCCCCGTACACCGAGAGCGTGACGGAGGAGGACGTGCGGGCGGCGGCGCTGCAGTACGTCAGGAAGATCTCGGGCTTCCGGGCGCCGGCGGCGCACAACGCGGAGGCCTTCGACCGGGCCGTGGAGACGATCGCGAAAGCGTCGGAGGAACTGCTGGGGGCCCTGGAGGTCCGCGGGTCCCGCTGACCGGTGCGGTCGGTGACCCTGCTCGCAGTCCCCTGGCGCCGAAGAAAGCGGGACATCACCGAGGACACGGGGCAAGTAGGATCATCCGAGTGGATCTCAAGGACACCGCCGCCCGGCTCGGGGTACCCGTCGAGGACGTCGAGCGCGTGCACCGGCTCGCCGGTGACCGCCCGTCCGCTCCACTGCCCGCCAAGGCCGACGCGCCCGCGATCCTCGACCGGCTCGCGGTGCGGCCGGACGACGCCGCCGAGATCATGGCGGGCTGGCCCGACCCCGACTCCCCCCTGTGGACCCCGGAGTTGCGCTGGCTGCTCGACCGCTCGATCGCCCTGGTCCGGGCCGATCTCGGAGGGTACGGCTGGCTGCCGCCCGGTCCTGAGCTGCCGCGCGAGCGAGGCCCCGCCTGGCGCCACCTCTACGTGTACGCGTACCTGGCCCTGGTCGGCATCGTGACGGGCTACCACCGCGACCACGGCATCGACGATGCCACGTCGTGGGCGAGCCTCGCGGACCTGGGCCGGAACCTCGCGATCGACCGGCGGATGCACCGCGAGGGCTGGCCGGTCATGCAGAGCTGGCTGACGCTGCACGTGCGCGGCGGCATCTACGAGCTGGGCCGGCTGCAGCACCATCGCGGCGACGCCGCCATCAACCTGCACATCCCCGAGTCGGGGCCGCTGACCCCGGAGGCGGTCGCGGCGTCGCTCGACGAGGCCCGCGCGTTCTTCCCGCGCCATTTTCCGGACGAGCGCTACACGGCGTTCTCCTGCGGTTCGTGGCTGCTCGACCCGCAGTTGCAGGAGTACCTGCCCGGTGACTCCAACATCGTCCGGTTCCAGCGGAGGTTCGAGCTGGAGCCCTACGAGGAGCCGGAGGGGCTGGACGCCGACGTCGAGGTGCTGCGGTTCGTGTTCCGCACCGTGACCACGCCGCTCGACCAGCTGCCGCGCCGCACCGTGCTCCAGCGCGCGATCGTCGACCACTTGAAGGCCGGCCGCCACTGGCACTGGCACCGCGGCCACTTCCCGATCTAGCCAGGCCGGCACAGCCGCCGCGGTTCCTCACTTGAGCAGGTTCTGCTGGGCCGCCAGGAAGCCGGCGTGGAAGCGGGTCCTGGCTCCGAGCCGCTCCGAGAGCATCTGCACCCGCCGCTGCACCGTACGCGGTGACAACCCCAGCTGCCGCGCGATCGTGTCGTCCTTCATGCCGGCCGCCAGCAGGGCGAGCACCTCCGTGTCCGGGGTCTGCGGCCACACCTCCGGCTCCAGCGCCTCCGCGCCCGTGAGCCGGAGCGGTACGGCGGCGCGCCACAGCGTCTCGAAGAGGCCGACGAGGGCGTCGAGCAGGGCGGACGGGTGCACCACGAGGGCGCTCTCCACGGCTTGGTCCTCGTCGGAGACGAGGGGCAGGATGGCGGTGCGGGCGTCGGCGATGGCGAGCTTGACGGGCACGTGGCCGAGCCTGGCCTGTTCGCCGTCGGCGATGGCGCGGCGGGTGTGCGCCAGCATGCCGGGCTGCTCGAACGCCTGCGGGCCGTAGATCCCGCGCGTGGGCGCTCCCTGGCGGGCGGCGCGCTGCCGGTTCTCGCGGTCGTCGCTGATGTCCACCGCGTACGGCGGATGCACCAGCACCAGCATCTCCTCGGTGGCGTTGCGCTCCATCTGGAGGTAGCGGCGGGCCACGGCGTCACGGCCGCTGACCACCTCCAGCACCTCCTCCGGGTGCGGGCCGCTGCGCTCGGCGACCTCGGTGGCCAGGACCGCGGCGGCTGCCCTGCTGTGGGTGATCTCCTCCTGGCGGCGCGCGACGAGGATGTCGATGGCGATGTTGGGCGGCGTGGCGAGCAGGCGCAGGGGGCGGCCGGCCACGCGGGAGATCAGGCCGAGGTCCTCCAGCCTGGGCAGCATGCGGCGGATGGCCGCGGCGGACGAGCCCGTCTCGGTGGCGAGCTCGCTCAGCGTCGCGGGCCCGTGCCTGAGCAGCGCCCGGTAGGCGCCTTCCTCGGCGACGGAGACCCCGAGTCCCTCCAGCAAGCGCCGCTGCGCCATGTCCCCTCTGTCCTTCTTCTTCCTGACGTGCCATGATCCGCGTTCAGCGTACGACAGGCTTGTTCGGCGCTGCGTGGGGCCTTATCGTCGTTGCGTAGTCCGGTACTGGTTGCGCATTAGGGAACAAACCGGAGGCGTCCATGAGCCGGCCCCGTCTGGTGATCGTGGGAGCGGGGATCGTCGGCTGTGCCCTCGCCGACGAGCTCACCGAGCGAGGGTGGACCGACGTCACGGTGGTCGACCGGGGGCCGCTCTTCGCCGCCGGCGGATCGAGCTCGCACGCCCCCGGCCTGGTCTTCCAGACGAACCCGTCGAAGACGATGACCGAGTTCGCCGCCTACACCGTGCGCAAGTACACCGCGCTCGGCGAGTCGTGCTTCCGCCAGGTCGGCGGGCTGGAGGTGGCCACCACGCCGGAGCGCTGGGCCGACCTGCACCGCAAGCTCGGCTGGGCCGAGTCGTGGGGAGTCGAGGGCCGCCTGCTCGACCCCGAGCGGTGCGCGGAGCTGTGGCCGCTGCTGGACAGGGGCAGGGTGCTCGGCGGCTACCACGTACCGAGTGACGGGCTGGCGGCGGCGGTCGCGTGCGGCGAGGCGCAGGCCGCACGGGCCATCGAGCGCGGGGCCAGGTTCCTGGCGCGCCACACGGTGGTGGGAATCGAGCAGCACGGCGGCCGGGTGACCGGCGTCTCCGTGGAGACCGGGGGCGAGCGCCGGACGATCCCCGCCGACGTGGTCGTGTGCGCGGCCGGGTTCTGGGGGCCGTCCATCGGGCGGATGGCCGGGCTGACCGTGCCGCTGCTCCCGCTGGCCCACCAGTACGCCAAATCGGGTTCCCTGGCCCGCCGGCCGCACGGTCCCATCCTGCGCCACCAGGACCGCGACCTGTACTTCCGCTGGCACGGCGACCGCGTCGGCATCGGCTCGTACGCCCACAGGCCCATGCCGGTCGCCCAGGACGAGATCGGCCCCAGAGCCACCACGATGCCGTCGGTGCAGGCGTTCACCGAGGCGGACTTCGACCCCGCCTGGCGGGACGCGGTCGAGCTGCTGCCCGCGCTGGCCGAGACGAAGTACACGGACGGCATCAACGGCATCTTCTCCTTCACGCCCGACGGGTTCCCGCTGATCGGCGAGGCGCCGCACCTCGACGGGTTCTGGCTGGCCGAGGCCGTCTGGGTGACGCATTCGGCCGGGGTCGCGCGGGCGCTGGCCGAAGTGCTGGTGGACGGGCGCTCCGAGGTGGACCTGCATGAGTGCGAGCTGTCCCGGTTCGAGCAGGCGCAGCTGTCGCCCGCGTACGTCGAGGAGCGCGGCAAACAGAACTTCGTCGAGGTGTACGACGTCATCCACCCGCTCCAGCCCATGGAGTCGCCCAGGCCGTTGCGCACGAGCCCGTTCCACGTCCGGCAGCGGGAGCTGGGGGCGTTCTTCCTGGAGGCGGCCGGGTGGGAGCGGCCGCACTGGTTCGAGTCCAACGCGCCGCTCCTCGACGGGCTGGACGAGCCGGACGCGCGGCGCGACGCGTGGGCCTCCCGCTACTGGTCGCCGATCGCCGCCGCCGAGTCGTACGCGACGCGCGAGCGGGTGGCGCTCTACGACATGACGCCGCTCAAGCGCATCGAGGTCAGCGGGCCGGGGTCGGCGGCGTTCCTCCAGCGCATGACCACGAACAACGTGGACAGGAAGCCGGGTTCGGTCACGTACACGCTGCTGCTGGACGCCAGGGGCGGCATCCGCTCGGACCTGACGGTGGCGCGGCTGGCGGAGGACGTGTTCCAGGTCGGCGCGAACGGCAACCTCGACCTCGACTGGCTGACCCGGCACGCGCCGGGCGGGGTGCGGGTGCGCGACCTGACGCCCGGCACCTGCTGTGTGGGCGTGTGGGGGCCGCTGGCCAGGGAGCTGGTGCAGCCGCTCACCGACATGGACCTGTCGCACGAGAACTTCCGCTACTTCAACTGCAGATCCGGATATGTCGGGCACGTGCCGGTGCTCGCGCTGCGCGTGTCGTACGTGGGCGAGCTGGGCTGGGAGCTCTACACCAGCGCCGACATGGGCCTCAAGCTCTGGGACACGCTGTGGTCGCGCGGCCTGGCGGTCGCCGGTGGCCGGGCCGCGTTCAACAGCCTGCGGCTGGAGAAGGGTTACCGGCTGTGGGGCCTGGACATGACCACCGAGCACAACCCGTACGAGGCCGGGCTGGCCTTCGCCGTCAAGGCGGACAAGGACTTCATCGGCCGCGACGCCCTGACCACCGACGTCACGCGCCGGCTGGTGCCGCTGCTCTCCGACGAGGTCGTCATGGGCAAGGAGCCGGTACGGCACGGCGGCCGCACGGTCGGGTACGTGACGAGCGCCGCCTACGGGCACACGATCCGGCGGCCCATCGCGTACGCCTGGCTGCCGGCCGAGCTCACCGAACCAGGGACGGATGTGGACATTTCGTACTTCGGGCGCCGCGTCCTCGCGGAAGTCGCCGCCGAGCCGCTGTTCGACCCCGGGATGGAGAAGATCAGACGTTGACCCACCCCGACACCCATCCCGACTTCCTGTGGCGCAACCCCGACCCCAAGCCGTCCTACGACGTGGTCATCGTGGGCGGCGGCGGGCACGGCCTGGCCACCGCCTACTACCTGGCCAGGAACCACGGCCTCAACAACGTCGCGGTCCTGGAGCGGGGCTGGCTCGCGGGCGGCAACATGGCCCGCAACACCACGATCATCCGCTCCAACTACCTGTGGGACGAGAGCGCGGCGATCTACGAGCACTCGCTGAAGCTGTGGGAGGGGCTGAGCGAGGAGCTGGACTACGACCTGCAGTTCAGCCAGCGCGGCGTGCTCAACCTGGCGCACAACCTGGGCGACGTGCGCGAGGGCAGGCGCCGCGTCAACGCCAACAGGCTGAACGGCGTGGACGCCGAATGGCTCGACGCGGACGAGGTCAGGAAGTTCTGCCCGATCATCAACGTCTCCGGCGGCGCCCGCTACCCGGTCATGGGCGCCACCCTGCAGCGGCGCGGCGGCATCGCCAAGCACGACCACGTGGCGTGGGCGCTGGCGCGCAGGGCGGACGCGTACGGGATCGACCTGATCCAGGGATGCGAGGTCACCGGCTTCGAGATCGCGGGCGGCAGGGTGACGGCCGTCGAGACCTCGCGCGGCCGCATCGCGGCCGGGAAGGTCGCGCTCGCGGCGGCCGGGCACACGTCGGTGCTGGCCGAGCGGGCGGGCATCCGGCTGCCGCTGCAGTCGCACCCGCTCCAGGCGCTGGTGTCGGAGCTGCTGGAGCCGGTGCTGGACTGCGTGGTCATGTCGAACGCGGTCCACGTGTACGTGAGCCAGGCCCACAAGGGCGAGCTGGTCATGGGGGCGGGCATCGACGCGTACAACTCCTACGGGCAGCGCGGCGGCGTGCACGTCATCGAGGCGCAGATGGCGGCCGCGCTGGAGCTGTTCCCGATCTTCAGCCGGGTGCGCGTGCTGCGTACCTGGGCCGGGATCGTGGACGTGTCCCCCGACGCCTCGCCGATCATCGGCCCGACGCCCGTCGAGGGCCTCTACATCAACGCGGGCTGGGGCACGGGCGGCTTCAAGGCCACCCCCGGCTCCGGCTGGGTGTACGCCCACACGATCGCCGAAGGCCGGCCGCACCCGCTGGCGGAGCCGTTCGGGCTGGACAGGTTCACCACGGGAGCGCTCATCGACGAGCACGGCGCGGCGGCGGTGGCGCACTGATGCTGCTGATCGACTGCCCCCACTGCGGGCCCCGCGACGAGACCGAGTTCCGGTACGGCGGCCAGGCCGGGATCTCCTGCCCCACCGGCGACGTGTCGGACGAGGAGTGGGCCGCGTACGTGTTCATGCGCGACAACCCCAAGGGCTGGTTCCGCGAGCGCTGGTTCCACGTGCACGGCTGCCGGACCTGGTTCGACGTCGAGCGGCACACGGTCACCCACGAGGTCAGGAAGGCACGATGAGGTTCACCTTCGACGGCCGCCCGCTGCTGGGCGAGCCGGGTGACACGCTGGCCGCCGCGCTGCTGCGCAACGGGGTGCGCGTGGTGGGCCGCAGCGTACGGCTCGGCCGGCCGCGCGGCGTCTTCTCCGCCGGCCCCGAGGAGCCGAACGCGCTGGTCCGCGTGGGCGCCGACCCGATGCTCGCGGCCACCACCGTGGAGCTGTACGACGGGCTGGAGGCGTGGAGCCTGCGCGGCAAGGGCCGGGTGGACCCGGACGCGGTGGACGGGCGGCGCTGCGACAAGGGCTACCTGCACTGCGACGTGCTGGTGGTCGGCGGCGGACCGGCCGGGCTGGCCGCCACGCTCGCGGCGGGCCGCGCGGGGGCGCGGGTGATCCTCGTGGACGACCAGCCCGTCCTGGGCGGCGACCTGCTGAACAGCCGCCTCCGGCTCGACGGCGCCCCCGGCTGCGACTGGGCGGACGGGCTGTCGCTCCAGGCCCGGGTGCTCACGAGGACGACCGCCGTCGGCTACTACGACCACAACTACGTGGTGGCGGTCGAGCGGCGGGCGCGCGGCGAGCGGCTCTGGCACATCAGGGCGCGGCGGGTGGTGCTGGCCACGGGGGCGCACGAGCGCTCGGTCGCCTTTCCCGGCAACGACCGTCCCGGCGTGATGCTGGCCTCGGCGGCGCGCGCCTACGCCAACCGGTACGGCGTGGCGGCCGGGCGGCGGGCGGTGGTGTTCGCCTGCGCGGACTCCGGTTACGAGGCGGCGCGTGACCTGGCGGCGGCCGGGGTCGAGGTCGTCGCGATCGTGGACCCCAGGAACGGCGGGCCTCAAGCGGCCGTGATCGGCGCGGTCGTGGCCGGCGCGGTCGTCACCGGTGCGGTCGTGACCGGCACGACCGGTGACGCGGACGGCGTGCTGACCGGCGTACAGGTCGGCGACCGGCATTTCCCCGCCGACCTGCTGGCCGTGGCGGGCGGCTGGAACCCGGCCGTGCACCTGTTCAGCCAGTCGCAGGGGCGGCTGCGGTACGACGAGGACCTGCGGGCGTTCGTCCCCGGCACGTCCGCGCAGGCCGAGCGCTCGGCCGGGGCGTGCAGGGGCGTCTACGGCACCCGCGAGGCCATCGCCGACGGCTACGCGGCCGGCGCCGAGGCGGCCGGGCGGGACGCGGACCCCGGCCTGCGGGTGCCCGAGTGCGACGAAGGGCCCCAGCGTCCGCCGGCCGCCCTCTGGTGGGTCGAGGGCACGTCGCAGGAGGAGTCGTTCGTGGACCTCCAGCGGGACGTGACCGTGGCCGACCTGGCCAGGGCCACCGGCACCGGGATGCGCTCGGTGGAGCACGTCAAGCGCTACACGACCGCGGGCACCGGCGCCGACCAGGGCAAGACGTCGGGCGCGGCCGTCGTGGGCGTCATGTCCGCGCTCCTCGGCGCCGAGCCGGGCCAGGTGGGCACGACCACGTTCCGGCCGCCGTACACGCCGGTGTCCTTCGCCACCCTGGCGGGGCGCGACCGCGGCGCGCTGTCCGACCCGGTCAGGACCACGGCGATGCACGACGCGCACGTGGCGCGGGGCGCGGTGTTCGAGGACGTCGGGCAGTGGAAGCGCCCGTGGTACTTCCCCCTGGACGGCGAGACCATGGAGGCCGCCGTGCTGCGCGAGTGCCGCGCGGCGCGCACCGCCGTGGCCGCCATGGACGCCTCGACCCTGGGCAAGATCGACGTACGGGGCGCGGACGCGGGCGCGTTCCTCGACCGGATCTACACGAACATGTACTCCACGCTCGCCGTCGGCGCCTGCCGCTACGGGCTGATGTGCACGGCCGACGGGATGGTGTTCGACGACGGCACCACCACCAGGCTCGGCGAGGAGCACTTCCTCATGACCACGACCACGGGCAACGCCGCCGCGGTGCTCGACTGGCTGGAGGAGTGGCGGCAGACGGAGTGGCCGGACCTGGACGTGTCGTTCACGTCGGTCACCGACCACTGGGCGACGGTCGCCGTCGTGGGACCGCGGGCGCGCGAGGTCATCGCCGCCGTCGTGCCGGGGGCGTTGGACCTGGCGTTCATGCGGTACGCGAGCACCCCCGTGCTCGGCGTCGAGGGCCGGGTGTTCAGGATCAGCTTCTCGGGCGAGCTGGCGTACGAGGTGAACGTGCCCTGGCGGTACGGCCGCGCCCTGTGGGAAACCGTGCTGGAGCTCGGCGCGGTGCCGTACGGGACGGAGACCATGCACGTGCTGCGGGCAGAGAAGGGGTTCGCGATCGTCGGCCAGGAGACCGACGGGACCGTCACCCCGCACGATCTCGGCATGTCGTGGATCGTCTCCAAGCGCAAGCCGGACTTCGTGGGCAGGCGCTCCCATTCCCGCCCGGACACCGCGAGGCCCGGCCGCAAGCGCCTGGTCGGTTTGCTGCCCGACGATCCGGCGGCGGTCGTGGAGGAGGGCGCGCAACTGGTCGCCGAGCCCGCCGGCGGCATGGTCGGGCACGTGACGTCAAGTTACGCCAGTGTCGCGCTGGGCCGCGCCTTCGGCCTCGCCCTGGCCGCGAACGTCGAGGCCGGCGACCGCCTCACGGCGGTGTCGGGCGGCTCCTCGCACGGCGTGACCGTCGTGGCGCCCGTCTTCTACGACCCGGAGAACGCCCGGCGCGACGGCGAGCCCCTGGCCTTCCGGCCGGAGCCGCACCGGGGGGAGTGCCGCTCGGAGAGCCCGGCCGCCGCCTTCGCGGGGCGCTTCGCGGCGGCGAGCGGGCCACGGGCGCGGCTGCGGGAGGTGCCGTTCGAGCCCATGTGGGAGGTACGGGGCACAGACCCGGGAACGGGCCTGCGGCTGGGGCCGTCCTGGTGGCTCGTATCCGGAAATATCACGCCCCAGCCGGATTGGGTGGACGTGTCGGGACAGCGCACGATCCTGGAGCTGTCGGGCCCCGACGCGACCGAGGTCCTGATCACCGGCTGCCCCGTGGACCTGGACACCCTGCCCGGCCCCACCCAGACCCTCCTGGGCAGGACCTCGGTGATCCTGGAACGGCGGGAGCGCGACACGTACCGCATCTACGTGAGATCGTCCTTCACCCGGTACCTGGCGGAGTGGCTGGTGGATGCCCTGGACGCGTTGTAAGCCCTTTTATGGCCACTTGACCTAGACTTTACGAAGGTTCGCGACAAGTCTGGGAGACGGCGTGGTGGGGCGGCGGGTTCGGGCGTTCATGGCCGGTGCGGCCACGGTGGCGATGCTGGCGGGCTGCGGCGACCTGGCCGCGCAGTCCACGATCGGCGGGGCGGAAAGCTCCAAACCGGACTCGGCCTCGATCGCCGACGCCCGCGAGAAGCTCGCCGACCTGGCCGTCAAGGGCCGCGCGCCGAAGACCGGCTACGACCGCGACAAGTTCGGCCCCGCCTGGTCGGACGTGGACCACAACGGCTGCGACACCCGTAACGACATCCTCAAGCGCGACCTCGAGGACGAGACCTTCAAGGCGGGCACGCACGACTGCATCGTGCTGACCGGCACGCTGCACGACCCGTACGGCGGCAAGACCATCCACTTCGAGCGCGGCCAGGACACCAGCACGAAGGTCCAGATCGACCACCTGGTGCCGCTGTCGGACGCCTGGCAGAAGGGCGCGCAGAAGTGGTCGGCGGACAAACGCAAGGAGTTCGCCAACGACCCGCTCAACCTCCTGGCCGTGGACGGGCCGCTGAACGGCCAGAAGAGCGACGCCGACGCCGCCACCTGGCTGCCGCCGCGCAAGGCGTACCGGTGCGCGTACATCGCCCGCCAGATCGATGTGAAGGCCAAGTACGAGGTCTGGGTCACCTCCGCCGAGAAGGACGCGATGGAGAGCATCCTCGACGGCTGCTGACGTGATGTCAGACGCCGACGAGCCGGACCCGGTCGCCGCACAGCCTGGCAAGGTCATCGACGTCCGAGGTCAGAACGGCCACCGGGGCCGGCTGGCGCAGTGCCATCTCGGCGACGGTGGCGTCGATCGCATACTTGTGGCCGTGCAGGCCAGCGGCCTTGAGCAGCTCTGCCGCCGCCTTCGCCGCGCTCTCGGTCACCGGCTCGACCTTGACGCGCGACAGCACCCACCGCAGCCGTGGCAGGTTCACCCGTGCGTGGCTGACCTCCACGATGGTGTTGGCTCCGATGACGAAATCAGCACCCATAGTGTGAAACACCTGGAACATCGCAAGGATCTTGCGGTCCTGCGCAATCCAGGCGGAGAGCCCCTGGGAGTCAAGGACGACGGTTTCGACGTGCTCGTTCACGCCGCACTGGCCGGCCCGTCCGCTTCGGCCTTGCCGAAGATCCTGGAGTGGGCCTCCGCGAGCTCCTCCTCGGTGAACGTCCCGTGCTCCTCCTGGTGACGCAGCAGGTCGGCTCCGAGCAGTTGGTGCCGTAGCTGACGAGCGACCGCCTCGGCGACATAACCGGAAACGTTGTCGGTGAGTTTCCTGAGCTCGGCGACCTGGTCGCTCGGCAGCGTCACTGTGATGCGCGTCGTGTCGGCCATGCTGCGAGCATACCCCGATATGCGCGCGTCCGCCTGCGACTTCGTCCCCGCACGGCGAAAGGCCCACCGCGGGCGACGCGGTGGGCCGGTGGACGGGGGATCAGTCGTCGTCGTGACCGTGGTCGTCGGAGCCGTGGTCATCGCGACCGTGGTCGTCGCGCCCGTGGTCGTCGTGGTCCCGCTCGTGCTTGGTGACCTTGCCGGTGGCCGCGTCCACGTCCACCTCGTGCCGGGCCGAGCCCTTGACCAGCTCGACCTCCCACACGTCGGGTCTGGCGCCCCTGCGGTCGAAGTCGAGCTCGCTGACCCAGGCGCCCTGCACCGCGTTGTGCGCGATCTTGATGGCCTCCTCGGCCGTGACCTTCGGCGCGGCGGCCGCGAAGCCCGCCGCGCCCGTGGTCGCGGTGCCGGTCGTGGCGGCGCCCGTGGTGCCGGCGCCCGTGGTGCCGGCGAACGCGGCGCCCCCGCCCGCGATCAGCGTGACGGCCCCGGCCCCGATGACGATGAACTTCTTCGTGATCTGCATGACTCCACGAAATCGCGAGCGCCGGTAACCGCGCGCTAAGGAGCGGTTAACACCACCTCCACGCGCGCGCCGCCCCCCTCGGGCGTGGAGACGGTGAGCCCGCCGCCCGCCGACTCGGCGGTACGCCGGGCGATGTCCAGGCCCAGCCCGGTCGATCCACCCCCGCTGGTGCCCCGCTCCAGCAGCGCGGGGTCGAAGCCGGGGCCCGAGTCCTCGACCGCCAGCACGGCCCCGTGGGGGCGCGGCACGAGCCGTACCGACATGGAGACCCCTTCGGGGGTGTGCGCGAACACGTTGCCGAGCAGCGCGTCCACGCACGCCGCGAGCTCCTCGGCGCCCACCGCGACCGGCAGGGGCGCGCCGGGCAGCGACACCGACACCTCCCGCCCCTGGTCCTCCGCCAGCACCGACCAGAAGCGCACCCGCTCCCCCACCACCGCCGCCGCGTCGCACGAGTCGCGCCCGGCCGAGCGGCGCCGCGCCTCCGTGATGACGGCGCTCACCGCGCGTTCCAGGGCGTCCACGCGTGCCTGTACGCGGGCCGCCTCCTCGGGGTCCCGCAGCGACTCGGCGTCCAGCCTGAGACCCGTCAGGGGTGTACGCAGCCGGTGCGACAGGTCGGCGACCGACTCCCGCTCTGCCACCAGCAGCTCGTCGATCCGCCCCGCCAGGTGGTTGAGCGCCAGCGCCACCGACCGCACCTCGGGCGGCCCGCCCGGCTCCGCCCGCGCCGTCAGGTCGCCTCCGGCCAGCCGGTGCGAGACCCGGGCGAGCCCGTCCACCGGCCTCGTCACCCGCAGCGCCAGCCGGTCCGCCAGCACGATCCCCAGCACCACCAGCGCGAGCCCGAGCACGAGCAGCGCCAGCCACGCCTCCCGCACGCCCCGCGCCAGCTCCGCGTCCGGCACGAACACCCTGATCACGGCCGTGCCGCCGGGCGACTGCATGGAGACGAGCACCTCCCGGCCGCCGCTGGTCGCGGCGGTGACGCTGCGCCCGGTGGCGGCCAGGCGCACCGCGTCCGTACGGGGCGCGGGCGCGCCCACCGTGCTCCCGTCGGGCAGGAACACCGTCACCCGCCGCGACACCTGCTCCACGGCCAGCGCCAGGTCGGGCGAGCCCACCGAGAGCGCCACGGACTCGGCGGCGGCGGTCGCCCTGTTCATCGCGCCGTTCTCGGCCACGGCCCGGATGAGCAGCGCCATGGGCACCAGCAGCGCGATCAGGACCAGGGACGTCGTCGCCGCCACCAGCAGCGCCAGCCACCGCCTCACGCCCGCACCCCCACAATGTGGCCGCTCATGACGGCGCGACCAGCTTGACGCCGACGCCGCGGACCGTGTGCAGGTAGCGCGGCTCGGCGGCGGTCTCGCCGAGCTTCCTGCGCAGCCACGACAGGTGCACGTCCACGGTCTTGTCCGCCCCGCCGTACGGCAGCTGCCACACCTCCGTCAGCAGCTCGCGCTTGGTCACCACCTCGCCGGGCCGCGCGGCGAGATAGTGCAGCACGTCGAACTCGCGCGGCGTCAGGTCCAGCGCCGCCCCGTCCAGCGTGGCCGTACGCGCCCGCGGGTCCACCCGCAGCTCCCCCACGGACAGCGGCTCGGGCACCGAACCACCGGCCCGCCGCAGCACCGCCCGCACCCGGGCGTCGAGCTGCGCCGCGCTGTACGGCTTGACCACGTAGTCGTCGGCCCCCGCGTCCAGCACCGGCACCATCTCGGCGTCCCCGTCGCGGGCGGTCGCCACGATCACCGGCACCCGGCTGACCGCGCGCAGCATCCGCAGCAGCTCCACCCCGTCGAGGTCCGGCAGCCCCAGGTCCAGCACGATGAGGTCGGGACGGTCCTGTACGGCCAGCCGCAGCCCGTCCAGCGCCGTCGGGGACGACGACACGGCATGCCCCAGCTCCCGCAGCCCGCGGCTGAGCGCCGTGCGGATCGCCACGTCGTCCTCGATGAGCAGGATGTCCGCCATAGAGAAAACCTAGACGCTCGACGAGCATGCGTTGAGCAGCGTTAGCGTCGCCTTAACCTGGCCTTAGCCGTACATGGGGGAACGTGAGGGCGATGAAGAGACTCGTGCTGGCCTGGGCCGCCACGGCCGTCGCGGCCACCGGCGCGGCCCTGGGCGTGCTCGGCCTCCTCGGCACCGGCCTGACCGGCGACTCCGGCCACGTGCTCAGCCAGGCCGAGGCCCGTTCGGCCCTCAACACCGCCACCCAGCGCCCCGCCACCACCGCACCCACCACCACGCCGAGCGACGCCGCGGGAGACCCGGACGACGGGGACGACGACGACCGGCCGGCGGAGGCCTCCACCACCGCCGCCCCGTCCCCCACCGGGCCCGGCAAGCTGATCCACAGCGTCGGCGGCACCGTGATCGCCTCCTGCGCCGGCGACCTGGTCACGCTGCGGTCGTGGAGCCCCGCCCAGGGCTACTCGGTGGACGGCGTCGAGCCCGGCCCGGCGCGCGAGGCCAAGGTGGAGTTCGAGCCGGACGACGGGGAGGACGTCAAGCTCGAGATCAGCTGCCCGGCCGGCCGGCCGGTGAGCCGCATCGGCTCCTAGCGGCCCTAGGTGAGGAGCACGCCGCCGTCGACCGGCAGCGTCACCCCGGTGATGTACGAGGCCGCGTCGCCGGCCAGGAAGACGGCCGCCGCCACCAGCTCCACGGGGTCGCCCGGCCGCTTCATCACCGTCCTCGCCTCGACGGTCTGCTCCACATAGCCGGGTTTGTACTGCTCGGTCATCTCCGAGCGGAAGAACCCCGGCTCCAGGCAGTTGACCCGGATGCCGCGCCGGCCGGTCCACTGCTGCGCGAGGTCGCGCGTGAGCCCGCCGATCGCTGCCTTGGAGGCGCTGTAGGCGGCCTGCGGCAGGCCGGCCGTGGTCTCGCCGAGCACGCTGCCGATGTTCACGATCGAGGAGCCGGGGCGCATGACCCGCGCGCAGGCCTGGGCCATCCAGTACGTGCCGTGCAGGTTGATGTCGATCACCTGCCGGAACTCCTCGGGCGTCTCGCGCAGCGCGGGCACGGCGGTGCCGATGCCGGCGTTGTTGATCAGCACGTCGACCGCGCCCATGGCCTCGACGGCGGCGGCCACCAGCGCGTCGCAGTCTTCCGGCCGCGACACGTCGGTCCGCACGGCGAGGCACCGCCGCCCGGTCTCCTCGACCAGCCGCCGCGTCTCCTCCAGCCGGTCGGCCCGCCTGGCTCCGATCACGACGTCGGCGCCGGCCTCGGCCAGCCCGCGTGCGAACGCCACGCCCAGCCCCGAGGAGGCCCCGGTGACGATGGCCACCTTGCCGTCGAGAGCGAACCGCCCTAACACGCCACTTCCACCTTCCGGCCGGCCGACAGGAGCATCATCACGCACGTGCGCCACCGCGAGCGGGGGCCCCGCACTCCGCCGCGGGCGGGTACGGGGCGCGCCGGTCGGTCAGAGGCCGTATTCCTTGACGATGCGCTCGTGCCGCTCGACCTCGACGTCGATCTCGCGGGCCAGGTCGAGCCAGGCCAGCGGGTGCACCCACCGCTCGGTGGCGTCGTCGAGCAGCGCGTCGACCTCGGAGGGCGACACGTTGGGCGGCACCGCGACCCAGCCGAAGACGCCTGGCAGCGACTCGCCGCTGGACGGGTGGGTGACGGTGTAGTTCTCGTCGCTGTAGACCCACATCGGCCAGCCGCGCTCGGCCATGACCTCGGTGAACTCCGCCCAGTCCTCCTCGCTCGGCGCGGCGCCGTCGAAGAAGTAGCTGGTGTAGCCGCCGGGCCGCAGGATGCGCACCGCCGCGAACGGGGGCACGAAGTTCTGCTGCTCCTGCGGGTCGTCGGGGACGGGCTCCAGCAGCTGCGGGTCGAAGACCACCAGGTCGCCGGCGTTGTAGTCCATCCCGCGCGGCTGCGGCAGGGCCAGGCGGGCGCTGGCGGGGCCGGTGCGGATGGAGAGCACCTGGCGCTGGCCGCCGTCGGGCGCCGGGAGGATGACCCTGATGAGGCCCATCTCCTCCTCGATCGGGCCCTCCTTGGACTTGATCGGCATGCCGATCTTGGCGGCGCCCTTGCGCACGGTCTCCCAGTCTTCCGCCGAGGTGGCCATGACGATCATGCGCCAGACGTCCTCGTCGACCAGCTCGTCGATCACCTCCAGCAGCACCTGGGCGGCCCTGGAGTTCTGGTCGAGCTGCTGGGCGGCGCCGGACAGCAGGCGGCGGGCCTCGATGCCGGCGCCCGCGGCGACGGCGTGCTCGGCCGCGTCGAGCGTCTCCGGCCAGCGCTCGCGGGCGCTGTGGAGCCGGGCCAGCGCGAGGTACTGGGCGTCGTGCGGCAGCATCGCGGCCATCTGCTCCAGCCGCTCGTCCTGGCGGGCCTCGACGAGCAGCGTGGTGAGGTAGGCCACGTCGTCGGGGTCGGCGGTGGCGATGTCGCCGGAGTCGACCAGCAGCTTCCAGTAGATGTCGGCGCCGGTGGCGGGGAAGCCGAGGAAGCCGAGCGTGGTGGTGTGGCGGCGGGTGGCCTCCAGGTCCTGGCCGGACAGCGGCGCGAGCCAGCCCACCCACTTTTCCGGGTCGGCGTTGAAGCCGTCGGCGGCGTCGAAGAGGCCGACCCGCTCCTCCAGGGGGCCGGGCGCCTCGGGCTCGGAGGTGGCGTCGGCGGCGGCCCGCAGCGCGGCGACCCGCTCGGCGACGCCCTCGGCCGAGCGCAGCTCGGCGGCGCCGGACTCGGCCAGGTCGGCGAGCAGGCGGGCCTGCCACACGCCCTGCCTGGCGACGGCCAGGTCGCCCGCGACCAGGGCGAGCTCGACGCGGGCGCGGTAGCCGCCCATCATGCCGAAGTAGTCCATCCACTGGCGCAGCACGCGGCCGAGCTGCCAGGTGTTGGCGATCTGGGCGGAGGAGGCCAGCGCGCTGACCGCCTGCGACCACTCCACGAACACCCGCGGGTGCTCGCCCACCACGTCGAGGTCGGGCAGCGCGTCGACGGCCTCGGCGGTGCGGCCCAGCGTGGCGAGGATCAGGGCCCGCCGCACGCCGTCGCGGTGCTCCTTGGCCACCGGGTCGTCCGGCTTGAACTCGGCCGCGGCCTGCAGCGCGGTGAGCGCGTCATCGGCGCGGCCCGCGGCCAGGAGCGCGCGGGCGCTCTCGGCGCCGAGCTCCCAGCTGGCCTCGCGGCCCGCGACCCGCAGCCGCTCGACGGCGGACTCGGCGTAGGTGACGGCCTCGCCGGGCTTGCCGGCGTCGATGAGGGCGGCGACGTATTGGGTGACGAGGCCGGCGAAGGCCGGCTTCTCCGGGCTCAGGCCCTCGATGTGGGGGGCCAGCGCCTCCAGACGCTCGCTCGCGTGGCCGGGGCCGTCGGCGTTGGCCCACGTGATGGCGAGGGCCTCGATCGCCGCCGGGGCGGCCGGGCACTCGCGTACGTCTTCGCGCTGGGCGAACGCCAGAAGCTGCTGCGCGTCGTCGATGGCGACCGCGCCCTGCGCCCGGTCGCCGATGCGGCCGACGAGGTGCCAGTAGCGGGCGTAGAACTCGAGCCAGGGCAGCTCCAGAGCCTCCGCCTGCTGCGCGATGGCCGGCGCCATGACGTCGAGCTGCGGATATCGGCCCTCGTAGGCCTGTGCGGGAAGATCTCCCAGCGCCATGGCGAGGCCAAGGTTGCCCGCCTCGGAAAGCTGCTGCTGGGTTTCGCCGACCCAGGCCCAGATGTCCACGTCCATGGGCAGCCAGTCTGCCAGGTCAACGACCGTGCCCAAAACGCAGAAGCCCGATCAGCTCGTCCGTTTCGCTGTCGTCGAGCACCGAGAACACCGGCGCCATCAGGTCGTCCGTCGTCTCCTCGACCGCCGCGCGCCGCGCGACGACGTCCGGGCCGGGCGTGGCGTACGGCTCCGGCCACTGGAAGAACCGCGCGATCCCCTCCCCCGTGACCTCCCCGAACGGGGTCGCGTCGTGGCCGGTGGCGAGCGTGGCCTCCAGCGGGTGCAGGCCGGCCGCGACCACGGCGTTGCCGTGGAGGGCGCCGCGCAGCTCGCGTACGACGTGCATGAGCTGCACGGCCCGCGCGGGCGGGTCGTCGGCCAGCGGCACGGCCCGCCACCCGGCGAACAGCGGGGCGCCCACGGGCGAGGCCCGCTCGACGACCGGCTGGAGGAGCTCGGCGATCCTGGCACAGCCGTCGTAGCCGCCCAGCTTGCGCCGGCCCCAGGCCCGGCACACCTCGGCGTACAGCTCGACGGCCTGCTCGGCGGGGAGCTTGCGGCCGCCGTTCCAGCTCTCCTCGACGTGCGACGGCGGGAAGAAGACCGCGACCGAGGTCACGACGTCGGCGTGGCACTCGCCGAGCACGCCGCAGCGGCCCCTGAAGTAGAACTCGCGGGGGCCGAGACCGTACTCCTCGCAGACGGCCTTGGCCTCCCTGGACACCATGAATCCGCCGCCGTACTGGCCGATCGGCGCTTTCACCTGCACTGCCGTGGTGCGTGCGTCCGCCATGGTCCACCCCTCAGTTCGTCAAGTGGACTCAGCATCCCTCAGGAGAACATCATTCTGCAAGCATCAGCTCCCCGCTGGCCACGATGACCGCGGGGCCGGAGAGGTAGCTCGTCTCCTCCTCGAGGATGACGGTCAGCGTGCCGCCCAGCACCTCGACCGTCCAGGTGCCGGTGGTCTCGCCCGACAGGGCCGCGGCGGCGACGGCCGTGGCCACCGAGCCGGTGCCGCAGGAGCGGGTCTCGCCGGAGCCGCGCTCGTAGACGCGCATGACGGCGCGCCTGGTGCCGACGGGGTTGAACAGCTCGATGTTGACGCCGGCCGGGAAGACGCCGGTGTCGAAGCCCGGCTGGTGGGTGAGGTCGAGCTGGACGACGGGGTCGCCGATGGCGCAGGCCAGATGGGGGTTGCCCATGTCGACGTGGAGCCCGGTGTACTCCTGGCCGCCGACGATCGCCACGCTCTCGCCGTGGACGACCGGCTTGCCCATGTCGACGGTGATGTCGCCGTTCGGCTCGACCCTGACCGTGCGGACGCCGCCCCTCGTGGCGACCCCGAACTCGCCCGCCTGCTCCAGCCCGGCGTCGATCAGGTAGCGGGCGAACACGCGCACGCCGTTGCCGCACATCTCGGCCACTCCGCCGTCGGAGTTCCGGTAGTCCATGAACCACTCGGCCGCCGCGGCGTGGTGGCCGACCTCCCGGCTCTCCTTGGTACGCGTCACCACCAGCACGCCGTCCGCGCCTATGCCGGCTCTCCTGTCGCAGATCCTGGCGACGAGTGCGGCCGAGACGCCTGCCTCGCCCTCGGGATCGGGAAGGATGATGAAATCATTCTCGGTGCCGTGCCCCTTGAAAAACCGCATTTTACAATTTTATGCGGAAGGGTGTGCCGAGATCAGCGCGAGGGACCGCTCAACGAGATCCGGGGCGTCGTACGGCACCCAGCGCACCCTCGGATCGCGGCGGAACCACGACTCCTGGCGGCGGGCGAAGCGCCTGGTGCTCCTGACGGTCTCCTCGATCGCCTGCTCCTCGCTCCACTCGCCCGCGAGGTAGCGGATGACCTGGGCGTATCCGAGGGCGCGGCCGGCGGTGCGACCCTCCGCCAGGCCCTGCCCGAGCAGGCGGCGCACCTCGTCGACCAGCCCGGCCCGCCACATGCGTCCCACCCTGGCCTCGATGCGCGCGTCGAGCTCCGGCCTGGGCACGTCGAGGCCGATCTGCACGCTCGGGTAGACGGCGTCGTAGGACGGCATGGTGGCCGAGAACGGGCGCCCGGTGTGCTCTATCACCTCCAGCGCGCGGACGATGCGCCGGCCGTTGCTCGGCAGGATGGCCTCCGCCGCCGCCGCGTCCAGGCCGCGCAGGCGCTCGTGGAGCGGGGCGGGGCCGCGCTCGGCCAGCTCGCCCTCCAGCCTGGCCCTGATCTCGGGGTCGGTGCCGGGGAACTCCAGCTCGTCGATCGCCGCCCGTACGTACAGGCCGCTGCCGCCGACCAGCACGGGCACCTCGACGGCGTCGATGACGGCCCTCGCCATCCGCTGGTACTCGGCCACGCTCGCGGTGACCGTGACGTCCCAGATGTCCAGCAGGTGGTGCGGCACCCCGCGCTGCTCCTCGGGGGTGAGCTTGGCGGTGCCGACGTCCATGCCGCGGTAGAGCTGCATGGAGTCGGCGTTGACGCACTCGCCGCCCAGGCGCAGGGCGAGGTCGACGGCGAGATCGGACTTCCCGGCCGCCGTGGGACCGACGACGGCGATGACTGGCTGCTGACGCACGACGACCAGTGTGCTAGAGATCCAGGAGCGTCGGTTGCAGGTACCCCTCGTGGGTGAGCAGCCAGCGCTTGGTCTCCACGCCCTCGCCACCGCTGAACCCGCCGAGGCCGTTGCCCGCGATCACGCGGTGGCACGGGACGATGATGGGGATCGGGTTGGAGCCCATGATCGAGCCGATGCCGCGGGCCGGCACGCTGGAGCCGCTGCGCCTGGCCAGCTCGCCGTAGGTGACGGCGGTGCCGTAGGGCACCTGGTGCAGGGCCTGGAGCACGCGCAGCCGCGAGCCCGACATCAGCCGCCAGTCCACCGGCGTCTCGAAGGTCTTCAGCTCTCCGGCGAAATAAGCGTTCAGCTCGGAGACCGCGAAGGCCGTACGATCCGAGTCATGGACCTCAGCCAGGCCGAGCTGGGCGGCCGGCCGCGCCCGGGATCCCCAGCCCGAGGCGACCAGACCGACCTCGGTGACGGCCAGCACGAACGGCCCCACCGGCGTCGGCACCTCGGCGATTGCGACCGTGGTCATCATGTCCTCACGTGAGTTGGTGGTGCTGGGCACGTCCAGCGCGGTCCCTACCCGCCACCGTAACCACAACGGGTACCTTCTGCGCTGGGACGGACAAGGCTACCTTTTCGATCCCGGCGAGGGCACCCAGCGGCAGATGCTGCACGCCGGGGTGAGCGCGCACGACGTGCACTGGATCTGCCTGACGCACTTCCACGGCGACCACTGCCTGGGCGTGCCAGGGGTCGTGCAGCGCATCGCCCGCGACAGGGTGCGACACCCGGTGCGGGCGGTCTTCCCCGCCTCCGGCGGCACGTACTGGCGCAGGCTCCGCCACGCCGCCGCGTTCGCCGACACGTCCGTGATCTCCGAGCACCCCGTCTCCGGCGACCTGGCCGCCGTCGGCCCGCTGACCGCGCGCCGCCTGTCGCACCCCGTCGAGTCGTACGGCTACCGCGTGCAGGAGCCGGCGGGCCGGCGCATGCTGCCCGACAGGCTGGCCGCCCGCGGCATCCGCGGCCCGGAGATCGCCGAGCTGCAGCGCACCGGCTCCGTGCGCGGGGTGACGCTGGAGGAGTGCAGCGTGCCCCGGCCGGGACAGAGCGCGGCGTTCGTCATGGACACGCGGCTGTGCGACACGGTGTTCGAGCTGGCGTCAGGGGTGGACCTGCTGGTGATCGAGAGCACGTTCCTGTCGACGGAGAGCGCGCTGGCGAAGGAGTACGGGCATCTGACGGCATTCGAGGCGGGGCTGGTGGCGGCGGACGCGGGGGTGCGCAGGCTGGTGCTCACGCACTTCTCCGAGCGGTACGGGTTCGGCGACGAGCCCGCGTTCGTCGCCGAGGTGCGCCGGCACTACGACGGGGAGGTCGTGCTCGCCCGCGACCTGATGAAGATCCCGGTGCCGCGGCGTCAGGTCCACAGCCCGGCGAAGTAGCCCACGCCGTAAGGGGCCGCCTCCATCAGCAGGCGGCCCGACAGCCCGCGCGTGCCCGCGGCGCCGGCCAGCACCTGGAGCGCGGCCCGCCCGCTCACCCACAGCCGGTCCGCGCGCTCGGGGTCGAGGGCCGCCAGGGTCGCGGGGTCGGCGCCGGCGATGGCGCGCGCGATCAGGTCGTTGTACGGCTTCGCGGCCTCGTCGTGCTTGCCCGGGGCGCGCGAGCTGAGACAGGCGGAGCCGTCGGCCATGACCAGCAGCGCCACCCTCTCCGCCGTCGCCCCCACTTCCTCGCCATATTTCCGGCATTCCTCGCTTGTCGCGTCGAGCGCGACGGCCCGGAAGCCGTCCGGGGCCTGGTCACCCAGCAGCCACCGGCCCACGGTCAGGGACAGCGGCAGCACGGGACGCTCGCCGTGGCCGCTCGTGACGTCGATGCCCCACGGGCGCAGCGTGCCGGCCGCCCCGCCGTCGTACGCCGCCGTGGCCGCTGCCCCGCCCACCACGATCAGCGCGTCCGGACGGGTCTCGCGCAGCGCGGCGACGGCGGCCCGGCAGGCGGAGCGGAGGTCTTCCAGCTGGAGCAGGAGGAGCGGGGTGGGCGGGCAGACGGCCGCGGCGACGAGCACGGAGGCAAGCGTACGCGGCGGCCCGGTCAGTACGGGTCGCCGCCCTCCTTGATCTTCGCGAACAGGCTCCGCGCGTAGCCGTGAGCCGCCCGGTGCAGGCCGCCCCCGAAGCTGATCCTGGCCACGCCCAGCTCCCCCAGCCGCCCGAGCGCCGGCACGCCCGGCCTGAACAGCACGTTGACGGGCCCGCCCACCTCGCTCACCAGGGCCCTGATCTCGTCCTCGTCGCCCAGCCCGATCGGGTACACGCAGTCGGCCCCCGCCTCCAGGTAACGCCGCCCGCGCTCCACCGCCTCCTCGCGGTCGCCCTGCCCGTGCACGTAGACGTCCACCCTCGCGTTGATCACCAGCCCCGGGCCGGCCGCGTCCCGCACCTCGGCCAGGAAGTCCGCCTGCTCGGCCGGGTCGACCAGCTTTCCGGCGGACGAGTCCTCGAGGTTGCACCCGACCGCCCCGGTGGCGGCCAGGCGCTCGGCCAGCTCGGCGGGCTTGAGCCCGTAGCCACGCTCGATGTCGGCCGTCACGGGGACGTCCACCACCCGGACGATCCGGGCGATCGCCGCCATCATCTCGCCGACCGGCGTCTCCTCGCCGTCCTCGTACCCCAGCACGTTCGCGACGGCGGCGCTGCTGGTGGCGACGGCGGGAAACCCGGCCTCCCGCACGGCTCCGGCAGAGACGGCGTCCCAGACGTTGGGCAGGACCACGGGGTCTCCCGGCACGTGCAACGCCCGCAGGGTCCCGGCTTTGTCAGTCGTCATCCTTCGACCCTACGGAACGCCGCCGCTCCCGCCGTAGGTCCAATACGGCCGGCAACCGCCGAGCCACTTCACCTCGTCCGGCACCGGGACCAGCGTCCGCCGGTCGGGAACGCCCGTGCACCTGCCAGGAACGCCCGTACGCCGGACCGGCGCCCGGCACAACCAGGCCGTCCGGTGCGGCCTTTCACCTGCCGCACGCGGGCGGACACGCGGGGCGCGGCCCTGCAGCTCCACCCGCGCTACGTGGTGGCCGGTCCGCGCTCAGCAGCCGCTCGTCGCGCACTGCCCGTTGACCAGTCCCGCCGGGCCGTCGGCGGGGGTGTCCGCGTCGGACGACTGCGGCGCCTTGGTGGGGGACGACTTCGAGGGCGTCTTGTGGTTGTTGGTCTGGGCCGTGCCACGATCCGGGTTCGAGCCCGTACCGGCGGTGTTGTCGCCGCCCGAGCCCTGGTCGGTCACGGCGTCGCCCATGGTGCCGTCGTTGCCGGTGCCCGTGGAGGTGTCGCCGTCCGAGTCGTCGACGGTGGCGTCGCCCATGGTGGCGTCCTCGCCGCCGGGGTCGTCGTTCCCCGCGACGCTCTGGGAGGGCACGGGATTCCCGCCGCCCGGTTGCGCGGCCTCGGACGGGTTCGCGGCCAGCATGTAGCCGACGCCGCCCGCCGCGAGCACGGCGACGAGCGCCGACGCGGCGATGAAGGTGGTCTTCTTCGTGTTCTTCTTCTGGCGTTTGCCGGTCGAGGTCGCGTTCCCGGCCGCCAGGCGCGTGTCTCCGGGCCCGTACAGCGTCTCGTGACGATCCGGCTCGATCGGATCTTGCATGGTGGTGCAGCTCCCTGCGGTCGTATCGGGGAAAGCTCGCCGGCTTCCGCGGGTGATGGACCACACTAGCCGCAACGGCTGAATGCTCGCACAACAATCACAAAGGAATCACGACATGTCCCCCCGTAGATCCATTTGCCCAGGTCGTCGTACGGCCCTCGCACCCGTCGCAGGAGCTGCGGTAGTCCTCGCCACCGCGATCACCGGCATATTCCTGGCATTCAGCAACTCACACGAACCACCATCGCAAAGTTCGCCGGAATTCGAGACGAAAACCACACTTTTCTCAAGATCGAATTTCTCGTACGTCTCCCTCACTCCGACTCAGACCGTTTCATATGGCTCTGGAACGATCCAAAATCACTCTCCGAGTCCGTCGCGTCTCCTACCGCTGTCCTGGATCGAGCCCGTCCCGCCGCCCGGCCTGGCCGTCTCCGGCGCACCGACGTCCACGTCCGGACCGCTGCCCTCGTTCACCGGACCCGTGGTCCTCGGGAGCCCTCTCGGTCCGGCCACCGGACCGCCTGCTTCCGCGCCTCCGCCGCCACCTCCCCCGCCCACGGCGACGCGGCCGGGACCTCAGCGGTCGGCGCCTCCCCAGCCGCCTCCCCAGCCCCGCCCGGCCGTCCCCTCGCCGGTGGTGTCGGCCGCTCCGCAAACGCCTCCCCAGGCGCCTTCCGTGGAGCGGGCGGCCCCTGAAGCGCCTGAAGCGGAGCGACGGGCCGGCCCGCCTCCGTCGATCGCCGGCCGGGCCGTCGTGGATCCCTGCGCCACGTTCCACGACTTCCGCCGCCGGCCCTGCTACGCCTACCTGGACCGCCTCACCCGCTGACCGCCGCTGCAGGCGGCCCCAGGGCGAGGGTCGGCTCGCATGGAGGGCGGTCGGCGGGCAACGGCATGCTGGACCCCGCTCGGCCGGCGCCGGAAGGGCGACCGGCTGAGGGGGCGCGGCGTGACCCGGCGCGCATGGTGAACGGCGACCGTGGCAACGGCCGGTGAAGAGGGGTGATGGCGCCCGCCCTCTGCCTGCGCCCGCTACGCCGGCCCATGAGGCGGCCGTCGCCGACGGATGATGGCACGGCCATGACACCGACCGTCACCGGCCGATGACGGCACGATCCGTGACGTCGGCCGCCGCACACGGGAGATGGCGTCGGCCACCGGCCCCGGTGGCGGCAGGCGGTGTGGGCGAGGGGCGGGTCAGTGGGCGGAGCAGGTGCCCGTGGTCGGGAGCGGAGCGGGGCGGCCGAGGGTGGGCATGCCGAGCAGGACCCCCGGCGACGCCGCCGAGCCCGGCCGGCGGGACTCCCAGGCGTCCCCCGCCCTCGTGCGCCGGACCTCCTTGACCGGACCGTCGGCCACCAGGTGGTGCGGCGCCGCGTACGTCACCTCCACCGTCACCATGTCCCCGGGCCGGGGCTGCTCGGCGCCGGCGGTGAAGTGGACCAGGCGGTTGTCAGGAGCCCGGCCCGACAGGCGGTGGGTGGCGTCGTCCTTGCGGCCCTCGCCCTCGGCCACCAGGACCTCCAGCGTGCGCCCGACCTGCCGCTTGTTCTCCTCCCAGGAGATCTCCTCCTGCAGCGCCACCAACCGCTCGTAGCGCTCCTGCACGACCTCCTTGGGCACCTGGTCGGGCATGGTGGCCGCCGGGGTGCCGGGGCGGATGGAGTACTGGAAGGTGAAGGCGTTGGCGAAGCGGCTCTGGCGGACGACGTCGAGGGTGGCCTGGAAGTCCTCCTCCGTCTCGCCGGGGAAGCCGACGATGATGTCGGTCGAGATGGCCGCGTCGGGCATGGCGGCGCGCACCCGCTCGATGATGCCGAGGTAGCGCTCGGCGCGGTAGGAGCGGCGCATCTCGCGCAGCACCCGCGAGGAGCCCGACTGCAGCGGCATGTGGAGCTGGTGCATGACGTTGGGCGTCTCGGCCATGGCGGCGATGACGTCGTCGGTGAAGGCCGCCGGGTGCGGGGAGGTGAAGCGGACGCGCTCGAGGCCGTCGATCGTGCCGCACGAGCGCAGGAGCTTGCCGAAGGCCAGGCGGTCGCCGAACTCCACGCCGTACGTGTTGACGTTCTGGCCGAGCAGCGTCACCTCCAGCACGCCCTGGTCGACCAGCGTCTGGACCTCGGCGAGGATGTCGCCGGGGCGGCGGTCCTTCTCCTTGCCGCGCAGCGACGGCACGATGCAGAACGTGCACGTGTTGTTGCAGCCGACGGAGATGGACACCCAGGCGGCGTAGGCGGACTCGCGCTTGGTGGGCAGCGTCGAGGGGAAGACCTCGAGCGACTCCTTCAGCTCGACCTGCGCCTCGCCCTCGATGCGGGCCCGCTCCAGCAGCACCGGCAGCGAGCCGATGTTGTGGGTGCCGAAGACCACGTCGACCCACGGCGCCTTGCGGACGATCTCGCCCTGGTCCTTCTGCGCCAGGCAGCCGCCCACGGCGATCTGCATGCGCGGGTTGCGCGTCTTGGCCGGCCGGAGGTGGCCGAGGTTGCCGTAGAGGCGGTTGTCGGCGTTCTCCCGCACGGCGCACGTGTTGAACACGACCACGTCGGCGGTCTCACCGTCGGGGGCCGGCACGTAGCCGGCGTCCTCCAGCAGACCGGACAGCCGCTCGGAGTCGTGCACGTTCATCTGGCACCCGTATGTGCGCACTTCGTATGTGCGGGCGCCCTCCTGGGTCACAGTCATGGCACGTTCAAGGGTAGTCGCTGCCGGGCTTGGGACGGGCCGTACGGTTCTAAAACACCAGCTTGGTGGCCGGATGTGATCGGATCGGTACCGCTCAGATAGTGACCAGCGTCTTAATGCCCTCTACCGTTTTGGTCCATGACGGAGAAGGGCGACGCCACTCCACTGGTGAAGTTGGAGAACGTCAACAAGCACTTCGGGGCGCTTCATGTCCTGAAGAACATCAACTTGACCGTCTCTCGTGGTGAGGTTCTGGTCGTGATCGGCCCGTCGGGCGGCGGGAAGTCCACGCTCTGCCGCGCGATCAACCGTATGGAGACGATCAGCGACGGGCAGATCATATTCGACGGCCAGGCTTTGCCCGCGGAGGGCAAGGCGCTGGCGCGGCTGCGTTCAGAAGTGGGCATGGTCTTCCAGTCGTTCAACCTGTTCGCCCACAAGACCATTCGCGAGAACGTCACGCTCGGCCCCATCAAGGTGCGCGGCGTCGCCAAGGACGCGGCCAACAAGCGCGCCATGGAGTTGCTGGAGCGGGTGGGCATCGCGGCGCAGGCGGACAAGTATCCGGCGCAGCTGTCGGGTGGCCAGCAGCAGCGGGTCGCGATCGCCAGGGCGCTGGCCATGGACCCGAAGATGATCCTGTTCGACGAGCCGACCTCCGCACTGGACCCCGAGATGGTGCAGGAGGTGCTCGACGTCATGATCGGGCTGGCGCGTGACGGGATGACCATGGTGGTCGTCACGCACGAGATGGGCTTCGCCCGCAGGGCCGCCAATCGGGTGGTGTTCATGGCGGACGGGCAGGTCGTGGAGGAGAACACCCCCGACGAGTTCTTCACCAACGCCCAGACCGACCGGGCGCGCGACTTCCTTTCCAAGATCCTCACGCACTGAGAATCCCTCGTACTGATAAATGAGGCAGGTATACATGCACATGCGTCGAATGGGAGCGGTGCTCTCGATTGCGGCTCTGGCCGCCGGCCTGACCGCTTGCGGTGGCGGGGACAGCGGTGGTGGAGATCAGAGCTATTCCACCGTGATCGACAAGATCAAGGGTGGCGCCACCATCGTCGTCGGCACCAAGTGGGACCAGCCGAGCCTGGGCCTGAAGGTGGGCAACGAGCCCGAGGGCTTCGACGTCGACGTCGCCAAGGCGGTCCTGAAGGAGATGAACGGCGGCAAGGACGTCAAGGTCTCCTGGAAGGAGTCGGCCTCGTCCAACCGCGAGCCGTTCCTCGAGAACGGCACGGTCGACATCATCTTCGCCACCTACTCCATCACGGAGGAGCGCAAGGCCAAGGTGACCTTCGGCGGCCCGTACGTCATCGCGCACCAGGACGTCATGGTCCGCCAGGACGACACCGCGATCAACAGCCCGCAGGACCTCAAGGGCAAGAGGATCTGCAAGGCCGCGGGCTCCAACTCGTACAAGCGGATCACGGACCCGCCGCCGGACGGCGAGCTCGACATCGACGCCACCACCGTCGACGCGGCCAACTACTCGCAGTGCGTGCAGAAGCTCCAGGGCAGCAACCTCGACGCCGTGACCACCGACGACCTGATCCTGGCGGGCTTCGCCAAGCAGGCGCAGCAGGCCGGGGGCAGCTTCAAGGTGCTGGGCCAGGGCTTCACGGACGAGAAGTACGGCGTCGGCCTGAAGAAGGGCGACACCAAGACCTGCGAGGCCGTCAACGCCGCGGTGAAGAAGCTGTGGGACGACGGCACCATGAAGAAGCTGCAGGACCAGTGGTTCGGCGGCATCCAGGGCCTGAAGCTCACCGAGTCGGCCCCGCCGGCCGAGGGTTGCGCCTGATCACGTCGGTGACGGCGGCCGGTGAGCCGGCCGCCGGTCACCCCTGCGGTGGAGCACGATGGACGAACTAATCAAATACGCCCCTGATCTCGCGCTCGGATTCCTGGAGAACGTCAAGATCGCGGCCGTGGGCGCGGTGGTCTCCATGATCCTCGGCACGATCCTGGTGGCGATGAGGGTCTCTCCGACGCCGGTGCTGCGCGCGGCCGGCACGGTCTACGTCAATGTGGTACGCAACACCCCGCTCACCCTGGTGCTGGCCTTCTCGGCGCTGGGCCTGAGCGACCGGCTCGGCCTGGTCTTCTCCGACGTGCCACTGACCAACTCCTTCTGGCTGGTCTCGCTGGGCCTGTCGGCCTACACCGCCGCCTTCGTGTGCGAGGCGCTGCGCGCCGGTGTCAACACGGTGCCGATCGGGCAGGCCGAGGCGGCCAGGTCGATCGGTCTGACGTTCATGCAGTCACTGACGATGATCATCCTGCCCCAGGCGTTCCGCGCGGTCATCGCACCGCTGGGCAGCGTGATGATCGCCATGATCAAGAACACCACCGTCGCCACCGCCGGCGGGTACCTCGCCGACTCGGCTGCCGTGATGAAGATAACCTTCGACCAGACGGGCGCGTCGATCCCGATCTTCATTGGCCTCATCATCGCCTTCATGGTGCTGACCATGCCCATCGGGTTCCTCACCGGCTGGTTGTCGCGACGACTGGCGGTGGTCCGATGAGCGCGTCCGTCCTGTTCGACATCCCCGGCCCGCGCGCGCGGTTGCGCAACGGCCTGCTCACGGTGCTCGGCGTCGCCGCGGTGGCTGCCGCCCTGTACGGCGTGTACGCCGGCTTCGACGCCAAGGGCCAGTGGGCGGCCGAGATCTGGCTGCCGTTCCTGAAGTGGAACACCTGGCAGGTCTACATCTTCCCCGGCCTGATCGGCACGCTGCGGGCCGCCGCGGCGGCCTCGGTGCTGGCGCTGGTGTTCGGGATCGTCTTCGGCCTGGCCCGGCTCTCCGACCACTCCTGGATCAGGATCCCGGCCGGAGCGGTGGTGGAGATCTTCCGCGCCATCCCGCTGCTGTTGCTGATCTTCTTCATCTTCTATCTGTTCCCCACGCTGATGGGCGGCGGCGACTACGGGTTCGTGGCGCTGGTCCTGGGCCTGACGCTGTACAACGGCTCGGTGCTCGCCGAGATCGTCAGGGCGGGCGTGAACGCCGTGCCGAAGGGCCAGGCGGAGGCCGCGTACGCGGTGGGCATGCGCAAGAACCAGGTGATGCGGCTGGTGCTGGTGCCGCAGGCCGTCACGGCGATGATGCCGGCGATCGTCAGCCAGCTCGTGGTGCTGCTGAAGGACACCGCGCTCGGCTACATCATCGCCTACGTCGACCTGCTCAACACCGGCTTCAACATCCTGCCGGCCGCGATCTTCGGGGCGCTCATCCCTGCGGCGATCGTCGTGGGCGTCATCTACGTGGCGCTCAACATGGCGCTGAGCTTCCTGGCCACCTGGCTGGAACGGCGCAGCAGGCGCAGCCGCAGGTCCACCACGCCGCCGATCACCACCGGACCGGGGCCCATCGAGTCCGGGGTGGGCTCGGCCGCCGTACCGTAGGTCTCTGAGGGGCGGCGGTTACCCGCCGCCCCTCAGACCAGCCTCAAGAAGGCGTCAACGTCCGGCCAAAAACGACGTTGGAGCGTTCCCGTCGCGGGCGTTCGGCTTGCAAACTCCTTCTATAGCAACAGAAGGGGTGCACGGATGCGCCGGACGTACGTGGCGCTCGCGGCAGCTCTCGTCCTGGGGCCGGCCGCGTGCGGCGGCGGAGGCTCGTACACCACCGTCGCGGACAAGATCAGGAACACCGGCCACGTCGTGGTCGGTACGAAGTGGGACCAGCCGAGCCTGGGCCTGAAGGCGGGCAAGGGCCCGCCGCAGGGGTTCGACGTGGACGTCGCCAGGTACATCGTCGACCACCTCTCCGGCGGGCGCGAGGTGGACATCACGTGGCGGGAGGCGCCGTCGTCGGCCCGGGAGGCGCTGCTCCAGAACGGTTCCGTGGACCTCATCGCGGCCTCCTACAGCATCACCGAGTCCCGCAAGCCCAAGGTGACCTTCGGCGGCCCGTACGTGATCGTCCGGCAGGACACGTTGGTCCGCGCCGACGACAACCGCATCAAGAACGTGACCGACCTGAAGGGCAAGCGGATCTGCCTGGCGGCGGGCTCCAACTCCTACCGCAGGATCGTCGGCTCGCCGCCCGACGGGATGCTCGCCCTGCCCGCCGAGCTGGTGCACGCGGCCGACTACTCCCACTGCGTCCGCATGCTCGAGGCCCACGAGCTCGACGCGGTGAGCACCGAGAACCTGGCGCTGGCGGGGTACGCCCAGCGGGAGCCGGGCCGGTTCAGGCTGCTGAACGACCCGATCTCGGTGGAGAAGTGGGGCATCGGGCTCAAGCACGGTGACGCCGCCACCTGCGAGGCCGTCAACAGGGCGATCGACGACATGTGGCGCGACGGCACGGCCACGCGGCTGTTGCGGAAGTGGTTCGGCAAGACAGGGGTCGAGCTGCCGGCGTCCCGGCCCGATCCGGAAGGGTGCCGCTCAACTGTGGGGACCGCCCCACACCGTGGCTGATCTTCCGGCAGGATGCGGGTATGCCTTTCTGGCCCTCCCCCATTTCGACCAGAGACGTGGCCGCCGCCGGCGTGCGCCCCGGCTGGCCCACGGCCCAGGACGGCCGGGTCTGGTGGACCGAGGACCGTCCCGGCGAGGGCGGGCGCACCACGATCATGTGCCGGGCGGCCGACGGCACCCTGCATGAGCTGCTGCGGGCTCCGTGGAGCGCGCGGACCCGGGTCCACGAGTACGGCGGCAGGCCGTACGCGGTGACTCCGGAGGGCGAGGTGGTCTTCTCCAACCTCAAAGACCAACGCCTGTACATTCTTCGCGATTACGGCGAACCGAAACCCCTTACGGAGGAGGGCTGCCGCTACGCGGACCCGGCGGTGCGCGACGGCGAGGTCTGGTGCGTACGCGAGTGCCACGACGAGGACGGGAAGGTCACCAGGGCGATCGTGTCGATCCCGCTGGACGGCGGCGAGATCCGCGTATGGGCCACCGGCTGCGACTTCTACGCCTCCCCCGCCGTCTCCCCCGACGGGCGGCATCTCGCCTATGTCTGCTGGAACCACCCGCGCATGCCCTGGGACGGCACCGAGCTGCGGGTCGCCTCGCTGGCGGGTGGAGGCTTCCGGACGGTGGCGGGCGGCCCGGCGGAGTCCGTGCTGGCGCCGTCCTGGAAGGACGACTCGACCCTCTACCTGATCTCCGACCGCTCCGGCTGGTGGAACCTCTACGAGAGCGGCCTGGACGGCGACGGGCTCCGGGCGCTGCACGCCGCCGAGGAGGAGTTCGCGCCGCCGCCGTGGCGGCTGGGCGGGCAGCCGTACACCCCGCTCGGCGACGGGCGGCTCGCGGTCCTGCACGGGCGCGGCGACCTGCGCCTGGGCGTGCTCGACCCGGCCTCCGGCACGCTCACCGACCTCGACGTGCCCTGCGACGGCTGGGACGCGGGGCTGAGCGCCGAGGGCACGTCCGTGGTGGGCGTCGGCTACGCGCCCACGCTCCCCCGGTCGGTCGTCAGCGTGGACACGGCCTCCGGCGAGAGCACCCGGCTCACGAGGGAGGCGGCGCGGCTGCCCGACCCGGCCTGCCTGCCCGTGCCGAGGGCCGTCGAGTCGCCGGTGCCGGCCTTCCTCTACCCCCCGTTCGGCCCGGCCACCGAGGGCGTGCCGCCCTTCGTGATCTTCGTCCACGGCGGGCCGACCGCACACGCCGAGACCGCACTCGACCTGGAGAAGGCGTTCCTGACCTCGCGCGGCATCGGCGTGCTCGACGTCAACTACGGCGGCTCCACCGGCTACGGCCGGGCTTACCGCGAGCGGCTCAAGGGGCAGTGGGGGCTGGTCGACGTGGCCGACACGATCGCCGCCGCCGAGTGGCTGGCCGCCGAGGGCCTGGCCGATCCCCGGCGGATCGCGGTGCGCGGCGGCAGCGCGGGCGGGTGGACCGTGATGGCGGCCTGCTGCCGGTCGGAGGTGTTCGCGGGCGGGGTCTCCTACTACGGCGTCAGCGCGCTCGCACCGCTCGCCGCGCACACCCACGACTTCGAGTCGCGTTACGTGGAGTGGCTGGTCGGGCCGGAGGACCCGCAGGTGTACGCGAGCCGGGAGCCGCTGGCCCTGGTCGACGGCGTGACCTGCCCCATGCTGCTCCTGCAGGGGCTCGACGACCCCGTGGTGCCGCCCGCGCAGTCGGAGGCGTTCGCCGACGCACTGTCGGAGCGTGGCGTTCCGTGCACGTATCTGGCGTTCGAGGGCGAGTCGCACGGCTTTCGCCGCATGGAGACGCGGGTGGCGGCGCTGGCCGCCGAGCTGGCCTTCTACCAGCAGATCTTCGGCTGATGTCGCGATTTATTCACGCAATTGACACTGAATCAACATTACTTAGCAGTCGCTAATTCTCATCGTTTATATAACCGCCTTTTCCCTGCCGCCGCGTCCAGCGTGACCATGCAATGTGGGGCGCGCTCCGCGGCCACGGCGCACGCCCCACTACGGCCAGCCATGCACGCCCCGCATCTCGGCACGAGGGAGGCCAGATGGCCAGCATGCGCCATTTCAGCATTGCCGTGGTGGTCACCGCAACTTTGTGCGTCACCGCCTGCCAGACCGACACCGGAGCGCGGAATTCCGCGCCGCCGTCCACCGCCGCCTCGGGCAGCCCGGTGTCCGGCGGCACGCTCCGGCTCGTGGGCAGCGGTGACGTCGATCATCTCGATCCCACCAGTTCCTACTACACGGTCACCAACGGCATCCTCCGCACGTACGCGCGGGGCCTGTTCGGGCTGAACGGGGTGCCCGCCGGGGCCGACACGACCAAGGGCTTCACGCTCGTCCCCGACGTGGCCGCGGAGATGCCCACGAAGGAGAACG
Organism: Nonomuraea phyllanthi; assembly: GCF_006334985.2. GTDB lineage: Bacteria > Actinomycetota > Actinomycetes > Streptosporangiales > Streptosporangiaceae > Nonomuraea > Nonomuraea phyllanthi. The sequence goes on along the minus strand of NZ_VDLX02000003.1, from coordinate 72,988 downwards.
GCGGGCTGAGCGCCGACGGGATCACGTACACGATCAAGCTGCGTGACGGCGTGCAGTGGGACACCCAGCCGCCGCGCGAGGTGACCGCGGGCGACTTCGTCCGCGGCTTCAAGCGGATCTGCAACCCGGTGGCCGGCTCCGGGGCGCCCGGGTACTACACCAGCACGATCAAGGGCATGCAGGCGTACTGCGACGCCTACGCCAAGGCGTTCACCAAGGCCAAGCCCACCGCGAAGGCGCTGGCGGACTTCCAGAACGGCCACGACATCGCGGGCGTGCAGGCCAAGGACGACAAGACGCTGGTCTTCACGCTGACCCAGCCCGCCAGCGACTTCCTCAACATCCTGTCGCTGAACTTCTCCGTGGCCGCGCCCGAGGAGTACGACCAGTACGTGCCGGACGACGCGACCTTCCGCCGGCACACGATCTCCAACGGCCCCTACAAGATCACCCAATACGTCGCCACCAAGTCGATCAGGCTGGAGCGCAACCCCGCCTGGAAGCAGGAGTCCGACCCGATCAGGCACCAGTACGTCGGCGCCATCGAGGTCAAGATGGGCGTCGCCGAGCCGGACGCCGTGCAGCAGCAGCTCGAGGCCGGCAGCGCCGACCTGTCGTGGGACCTGCCGGTGCCGACCGCGCAGATCCCGCGGCTCAAGAGCTCCGGCGACCCCAACTTCACGATCTTCCCCGGCGCGGTCAGCAACCCGTACATCGTCTTCAACCTGCAGAGCAAGAACGCCGACGGCGCCATGGGCAAGCTCAAGGTGCGCCAGGCCATCGAGTACGCGGTCAGCAAGGTCGCCATCGCCAAGGTCTACGGCGGCTCCGACGTGGCCACGGCGCTGCACACCGCGATCCCGCCGGGCAACATCGGCTACCAGGAGTACAACCCGTACCCGAGCCCCGGTGACGCGGGCGACCCCGCCAAGTGCAAGCAGATGCTCGCCGAGGCCGGATACCCGAACGGGCTGACCCTCATCGGCGCCTACCGCAACGCGGGCAACCACCCGGCCAACTTCCAGTCGTACGCGGCGGACCTGGAGAAGTGCGGCATCACGGTGAAGGGCCTGCCGGTCCGGCAGGGCGACTACTACGGCGCCTTCCTGCAGAACCCGTCCCTCGCCAAGGCCGGCAAGTGGGACATCTCCGCCCCCGGCTGGGTCCCCGACTGGTACGGCAACAACGGCCGCGCGGTCGTCCAGCCGCTGTTCGAGACCAACTGCAACCCCGGCACCAGCAACTACGGCTGCTACAGCAACCCCAAGGTGGACTCGCTGATCAAGCAGGCGCTGGCCCAGCAGGACCAGGCCAAGGCGGCCGCGCTGTGGCACGAGGTGGACACGACGGTCATGGCGGACGCGGTGATCGTGCCGCTCAACAACCAGAACACGCCGATCTACCACAGCAAGCGGGTGCACAACGCGCTCTACCTGCCGGCGTTCCAGCTCTACGACTTCACCAACCTCTGGCTCGACCCCAACACGCCGTGATGAGCCTGCTGGAGGTGACCGATCTCCACGTGTCCTTCCCCACGTCCGACGGCGTGGTGCAGGCCGTGCGAGGGCTGTCGTTCCGCGTCGAACGCGGCCGCACGCTGGCGATCGTCGGCGAGTCCGGCAGCGGCAAGACGGTGAGCACCCAGGCCATCCTGGGGCTCACCCCCGGGGCCGACATCTCCGGAACCGCCCTGTTCGACGGCGTCAACCTGCTCGACCTCGACGGCGAGCGGCTGCGCCGCATCCGCGGCGCCGAGATCAGCGTCGTCTTCCAGGACCCGCTGACCAGCCTGCACCCGCTCTACACGGTGGGCCGGCAGATCGAGGAGCTGATCAGGGTGCACCTGCCGGACACCTCGCGCGCCGAGGCCAGGAGGCGGACGGTGGAGCTGCTCGGGCTCGTCGGCATCCCGCGGCCGGAGCGCCGCGTGGACGACTACCCGCACCAGTTCTCCGGCGGCATGCGGCAGCGGGCCATGATCGCGATGTCGCTCGCGCTCAACCCGAAGCTCATCGTGGCCGACGAGCCGACCACGGCGCTCGACGCGACCGTGCAGGCGCAGATCCTGGAGCTGATCGCGCGGGTGCAGGCGGAGTTCGGGATCGCGCTCGTCCTCATCACGCACGATCTGGGCGTGGTGGCGGGCATGGCCGACGAGGTGCTGGTCATGTACGCCGGGCTCGCGGTCGAGCGGGCCGACCGGCGCACGCTCTACTACCGGCCGCACCACCCGTACACCAAGGGGCTGCTGGAGTCGATCCCGGGCAGCAGCGGCGACCGGGGCGGGCGGCTGCGGCCGATCCCCGGCTCGCCGCCCAGCCTGATCGCGATCCCGTCCGGGTGCGCGTTCCACCCGCGCTGCCCGTACGCGATGCCCGTCTGCCCGGCCGAGCGGCCGCCCCTGGCCGCCGTCACCGGTGGGGCGAACCACGCCTCGGCCTGCTGGCTGCCGCACGACGCGGTCGGGCTGGGGGCCGAGGCCGAGGCGCTGCGGCTCAAAGCGAAGGAGTCGTGATGTTGCTCGAGGTCTCCAACGTGGTCAAGCACTACCCCATCACCGCCGGCGCGCTCTTCAAGCACGTCGTCGGCCAGGTCAGAGCGGTCGACGGCGTCAGCTTCGACCTCGCGGCCGGCGAGACGCTGGGCCTGGTGGGCGAGACGGGCTGCGGCAAGTCCACGCTCGCGCGGTGCCTGGCCGGGCTGCATCCCGTCACGTCGGGCAGCGTGCGGTTCGACGGGACGGACATCACGAACCTGCCCCGCAGGCGCATGCGGCCCTACCGGCGTGACATCCAGGTCATCTTCCAGGACCCGTACGGCTCGCTGAACCCGCGCAGGCGCGTCGGGTCGATCATCGCCGACCCGCTCGTGATCCACCGGGTGATGAGCGGCGAGCAGCTGCGCAGGACCGTGCAGGAGCTGATGGAGCGGGTCGGGCTCAACCCCGAGCACTACAACCGGTTCCCCGCGGAGTTCTCCGGCGGGCAGCGGCAGCGGATCGGGGTGGCCAGGGCGCTCGCGCTGCGGCCCCGGCTGATCATCTGCGACGAGCCGGTGTCGGCGCTGGACGTGTCCATCCAGGCGCAGATCCTCAACCTGCTGAAGGACCTGCAGGTGGAGTACGGGCTGACGTACCTGTTCATCGCCCACGACCTGTCCGTGGTGCGGCACATCAGCGACCGGATCGCGGTCATGTACCTCGGCAAGATCGTCGAGCTGGGCGCCGCCGACCCGGTGTACGACCGGCCGCGCCACCCGTACACGAACGCGCTGCTGTCCGCGACCGCGGTGGCCGATCCGGACGAGGCGCAGCGGCGGCGGCGCGTCGTGCTGACCGGTGACGTGCCCTCGCCGATCGACCCGCCCTCCGGATGCCGCTTCCATCCCCGCTGCCCGCGGGCCCAGGACATCTGCTCCACCGAGGAGCCCCTGCTGGAGGGCACCGAGGGCACGGAGGGCACCGCGGCCTGCCACTTCCCCATGGAGGTGGTCGTATGACGCTGACCGAGATCAGGCCGGGGGCCGTCGGCGGCGGTCCCGTCGCCGGGCGCGGACCCTGGCAGCTGGCCTGGCGCCGGATCAGGACCGACAAGGTGGCCATGGTCTCCGGCGCGGTGGTCGTCCTGCTGTGCGCGCTGGCGCTGGCCGCGCCGCTCATCGCCGCCTGGACCGGCCACGGCCCCGACGAGCAGTTCCGCGACACCGGCATCACCGCCCAGGGGCTGCCGGTGCCCCCGAACGGCGAGTTCTGGTTCGGCACCGACCGGCTCGGACGCGACCTGTTCGTCAGGGTCCTGTACGGGGCCCGCGTCTCCCTGCTCGTCGGCGTGGTCGCCACCGGGATGGCGGCGCTGGTCGGGGTGGTGGTGGGGCTGCTGGCCGGCTACTACGGCGGCGCCGTCGACACCCTGCTGTCGCGGCTGATGGACGTGGTTCTGTCGTTCCCGTACCTGATCTTCGCCATCGCGGTGGTGTCCATCGCCGGGCCCTCCTTGACGGCCACGATCGGGGTGATCGCCTTCTACTCGTGGGCGGCCATCGCCCGCGTGGTGCGCGGGCAGACGCTGGCGCTGAAGGAACGCGAGTACGTCGAGGCCGCCCGTTCCATGGGGGCGGGCGACCTCCGGATCATGTTCGTGGACATCCTGCCGAACCTGCTGGCCCCCGTCATCGTTCTGACCACGCTGCTGGTGCCGGCGGCCATCGTGTTCGAGTCGACGCTGTCGTACCTGGGGCTGGGCATCGTGCCGCCCACCCCCTCGTGGGGCAACCTGCTGAGCGAGGCGCAGGGCTTCTACCGGGTGGCGTACTGGTATCTCGGGTTCCCCGCCGCCACGCTCCTGATCACCACGCTCGCGTTCAACCTGCTCGGCGACGGGATCAGGGACGCCATCGACCCGCGGATGGAGCGGCTGTTCAGCCGTCGCCGCCGCACGCGTAAGGGGGCGTGACGATGCGCGCTTTCCTGCTGCGCCGGGCCCTGCTCGGCCTGCTCGTCCTGTGGCTGGTGACGCTCGGGACGTTCCTGCTGTTCTACGTGGCGCCCAGCGACCCTGCGCGCACCCTGGCCGGGCGGCAGGCCACCCCCGAACAGGTGGAGCTGATCCGCCACAACCTCGGCCTCGACCGTCCCATCCTCACCCAATACCTCGACTACCTGGGCAAGCTGGTCCACGGCGACCTCGGCCAGTCGTACTTCTCCGGTGAATCGGTCGGCAAGCTCCTCGCGGCCGACTTCCCTCCGACCTTCTCGCTGGTGCTCGGCGGCGCGGTGCTCTGGTTCTCGCTGGGCGTGGGCGCGGGGGTGCTCAGCGCCACCCGGGTCCGCTCGCTGGTGGATCGCGGCCTGACGCTGCTGGCGCTGGCCGGGGTGTCCATGCCGACGTTCGTGGTCGGGCTGCTGCTGCTCTACTTCCTGTTCTTCCAGCTGACGATGGCGGGGGTGCCCGTCCTGCCGCCCGACTCGTACGTGCCGTTCTCGGAGAACCCCGCCGAATGGGCCCGCCACCTGATCCTGCCGTGGGTCACGCTGGCCACCGTCCAGGCGGCCTCGTACGCCCGGCTCACCCGAGGCTCCATGCTGGACGTGCTCGGCGAGGACTACATCCGCACGGCCCGCGCCAAGGGGGTGCCGGAACGGAGCGTCATCTACCGGCACGGCCTGCGCGCCGCGCTGACCCCGGTGGTGACACAGCTCGGCGTGGACGTGGGCACGCTGATCGGCGGGGTGGTGGTGACGGAGTCGGTCTTCGGCCTGGGAGGGGTGGGACAGGCGGTGGTGCAGGCGTTCATCAGCGGGGACCTGCCCGTGATCATGGGCGTGGTGACGCTGGCGACGACCGCCGTGGTGGTGGCGAACCTGCTGGTGGACGTGGCGTACGGGCTGCTCGACCCGCGCATCCGGCTCTCCTGAAACCCGGCCCCCGGCGGGCGCCCCCTTTTCGGCCACCGCCCGCCGGCCGGGCTTGATGAGTGGCTATCGGGCGAATTCGGTAGCCCTGGACTCCCGCACCACGGTGATACGGATCTGACCGGGATAGGTCAGCTCCTCCTCCACCTGCTTGGCCACGTCACGGGCGATCACCTGCGCCTGGATGTCGTCGATCGCGTCCGGCTTGACCATGACGCGGATCTCCCGGCCGGCCTGCATGGCGAAGACCTTCTCCACGCCCTCGTACGACTGCGCGATCTCCTCCAGCCGCTCCAGCCGCTTGACGTACGCCTCCAGGGACTCGCGGCGGGCGCCGGGACGGCTGCCGCTGATCGCGTCGGCGGCCTGGGTGAGCACCGCCTCCACCGTGCGGACCTCGACCTCGTTGTGGTGCGCCTCGATGGCGTGCACCACATCCTCCTCCTCGCCGTACCTGCGGGCGATCTCCGCACCGATCAGCGCGTGGCTGCCCTCGACCTCGTGCGTGAGCGCCTTGCCGATGTCGTGCAGCAGGGCGCAGCGCTTCATCAGCGCCTGGTTCATCTTCAGCTCGGCCGCCATGATCCCGGCGATGTGCGCGGACTCGATGAGGTGCTTCAGCACGTTCTGCCCGTACGACGTCCGGTAGCGCAGCTGCCCGAGCAGCAGCGTCAGCTCGGGATGCATGTCGGTGATCCCCAGCTCGACCAGCGCGTCCTCACCGGCCCGCGCGCACAGGTCCTGCACCTCCTGGCGGCTGCGGTCGTGCGCCTCCTCGATGCGCTGCGGATGGATCCGTCCGTCCAGCACCAGCTTCTCCAGCGTCAGCCGGGCCGTCTCCCGCCGCACCGGGTCGAAACAGGACAGCAGGACGGCCTCGGGCGTGTCGTCGATGATCAGGTTCACCCCGGTCGTCGACTCGAAGGCCCGGATGTTGCGCCCCTCCCGGCCGATGATCCGGCCCTTCATCTCATCCCCGGGCAGGTGCAGCACGCTGACGACCGACTCCGCCGTCTGCTCCGCCGCCAGCCGCTGCACGGCCAGCGTCACGATCTTCGTGGCCCGCTTCTCGCCCTCCTTGCGCGCCTGGCCCTCGATCTCCCTGACGATCAGCGCGGCCTCGCGCTTCGCCTGGTTCTCGATCTCCCGGACCAGCTCCGCCTTGGCCTGCTCGCCGGTCAGCCCCGCCACCCGCTCGAGGATGACCCGCCGCTCCTCCTCCACCCGGAGCAGCTCCTCGCGCCGGTCGGCCAGCTCCACCTCGGTCTCGGCCAGCTTCCTGCCACGCTCGGAGTGCCGCCTGGCCTCCTCGTCCAGCCGCTGCTCCCGCTCGGCCAGCCGGGCCTCCCGCCGCTCGAGGTCGGTCCGCAGCTCCTTGAGCTCGGACTTCAGGATCCGGCTCTCCTCCTCGACCTCCCGCCGCATCTGCGCGGCGCTCTCGGCGGCGGCCTCCGACCTGCGCAGGATCTCCTCGGCGTCGCTCTCCGCCTTGTGGCGGATCTCCCGCGCCTCCTCCCGCGCCTGCTCAAGCTCCTCGTGCACGGCCTGCACCTGCTCGGGGCTGGGCTTGGCCGCGCGTGGCACGCTGCCGCCCGAGGTGCGCCGCACGACGACGAGGAGCGCCACGATCATCCCGAACGCGAGCACGAGCACCGCCACCATCAGCACCACGACCAGCGGCCCCATGTGCGCCCCGCCCTCCTCGCGTCCTCGAACACCCCATAACGCGGCCACAAACGGGAGGGGTCACAAGCGCGCAGCGGATGGCCCGGCGGACGTCACGATCGATAGGCGGCCGATATGCGGCCAAGGCTGACCCGGCGTCGACTGCCAAAGCCGACACCTCGCCTGCCTCGATCGATCAACCTCGTTCGTCCGTCGTTCACCGGTATGGCAATCCGCACTGCGCGGAGTAACTCCTCACTGCCGTCGAGGTTATGCGTCGAACAGGTCACGAGCAAGCAAACGCGTCATCAAGCGTGTCTTACGGTCGCCTCCGTAAGAGGTGCCCGCGCCCGCGTCACACGAATGCCCGCGCCAAAAGAAGCCCTCACCCACGCCGCAGGACACCCGCATCCAGGCAAGCCCTCACGCCCTGCCTCGGGACATCGACATGCGGCTCAAGGCAGCTCTCACCCCCACGCCACAGGACATCCACATCCGAGGAAAGCCTCCAAGCACGCCATACGGATGCTCGTGCCAAGAAACGCCCCGCGCCCATGCCCCTGCAGGCGCTCCCCCAGCACAACCTCCAACCGACCACCACGCCACACAGCCGCTCCCGATCACGGGATGCCCCTCACCCACACGCAGCAGACGCTTCCGTCAACACACGCCTCCACCCACGCGACAGGCATCTCCGTCAGGGAAGGTCTTCCTCCACGTCGATGCCCTCCTCTTCGAGCGCCTCGCGGATGACGCGGAAGGCCAGCCCCGAGGAGTAACCCTTGCGCGCCAACATGCCCGCCAGCCGCCGCGTGCGCGTCTTCGGGTCGAGCTTGCGGGTGGAGGCGAGCTTGCGGTCCACCAGCCGCCGCGCCGTCTCCGCCTCCTGGTCCGGATCGAGCCGCTCCACCGCCTCCTTGACCGTGTCGGTGTCCACCCCGCGATGGCGAAGCTCGGCCGCCAGAGCGCGCTTGGCCAGGCCACGACCGTGGTGCCGGGAGTCGACCCAGGCGGCGGCGAACGCCTCGTCGTCGATCAGCCCCAGCTCGGAGAAGCGGCTGAGGACCGCTTCGGCTGCCTCCTCCGGCACGTCGCGCTTGCGGAGGGCTTCGGCGAGCTGGGCCCGCGTCTTCGGGGCCATGGTGAGCAGCCGCAGGCAGATGGCCCGGGCCACCGACTCCGGATCAGCCTCACGCCCACCCCCGGCAGCCCTCTCCCGCCTTCGCCCAGCCCCGGCAACGCCCTCACGCCCCCGCCCAGCCTCGGATTCGGCACCACCATCGCCATGCGGCGCCCAGAAAGCCCCCTCGTCGCCTCGCCCGGACCCGCCGGCGCCATCACCCCACGGCGCCCCAGCAGAGCCCTCACCGCCACCCCACCAGGATCCCGCAGGACCATCGGCGTCTGGATCAGCTCCGGCGCCCAGCCCTTCGGAGGCCCTTCCCCGGTTTCGCGCGTTCTTGCCGGACCGCCGGCTGGAGCGGCCCGAGCCCCGTCCTCTGCCTGCCCGCTTCTGACCGGCCCCTCCGTCGTCCGGCTGCTCCTCCGCGAACCAACTGCTGCCGGCCAGCACTTCGGAGTGCCACCCGGCACCTCCGTAGTCGGTTGCGCCGGATCGGCGATCAGCCGTCCGGGAAGGGGAATCCCCCACGCCCGGCTCGCGATCCGCCATACCGGATCGAACACCCTCTTCCCCCAGACTCGCCGTACCGGATGGAAGGCCCTCCACCTCCGAGTCGAAGCCCGCCGCACCATGCCGGCGATCCGCCCCATCGGAAAGATCCACCGCACCGTGCCGACGATCCGCCTCACCGGGAGGAGGACCGGAAGGAGGGTCGGACACCTCGAAAGCCACTGCCCCGGATGGAGATTCTGCTATCTCGGATCCAGGGTCCGCCGCGGCAGGTCGAGGGCCGGTTGTGTCCGGTCGAGGGGCGGTTGTGTCGGGTTGGGGGTCGGTGGGTGAGGTGGAGGGGCGCTGGCGGGCGCGTTGGTCGCGCCACTCGTCGACCGATGGCCAGCCGTCCGCCGCCGAGCGCGCCAGATCACGGCCCCGCCACGGGGCCCGGGAGGAGGAGTCAGGCCGGGCACCCCCAGGTAGGGGCGCCTGTGGCCGGTCTGGGTCGCTCATGGGAGGGACGCGATCGCTCATGGGACGGACGATCAGACGTCACCCGGCTTGGGAGTGGACTTGGAGCCACGACCGGAAGACGCGCCGGCCGGGGCCTTGGCAGGGGTGGCCGGGGCCGGGGCGGCTTCGGCGGGCGCGTCGAGGCGGGGGCCCACGCCGAGCTTGTCCTTGATCTTCTTCTCGATCTCGTTGGCCATGTCGGGGTGGTTCTTCAGGAAGTTGCGGGCGTTCTCCTTGCCCTGGCCGAGCTGGTCGCCCTCGTACGTGTACCACGCGCCGGACTTGCGCACGAAGCCGTGCTCCACACCCATGTCGATGAGGCCGCCCTCGCGGGAGATGCCCACGCCGTAGAGGATGTCGAAGTCGGCGACGCGGAAGGGCGGGGCCATCTTGTTCTTCACGACCTTGACCCTGGTGCGGTTGCCGACCGCCTCCGTGCCGTCCTTGAGGGTCTCGATGCGGCGGATGTCCATCCGGACCGAGGCGTAGAACTTGAGCGCCTTGCCGCCCGTCGTCGTCTCGGGGCTGCCGAACATGACGCCGATCTTCTCGCGGAGCTGGTTGATGAAGATGGCGGTGGTGCCCGTGCTGTTGAGCGCGCCGGCGATCTTGCGCAGCGCCTGGGACATGAGCCGGGCCTGGAGGCCGACGTGGCTGTCGCCCATCTCGCCCTCGATCTCGGCCTTGGGCACCAGCGCGGCCACCGAGTCGATGACGATGATGTCGACGGCGCCGGACCTGATCAGCATGTCGGCGATCTCCAGCGCCTGCTCGCCGGTGTCGGGCTGGGACACCAGCAGGGCGTCGGTGTCGACCCCGAGCTTCTTGGCGTATTCGGGGTCGAGGGCGTGCTCGGCGTCGACGAAGGCCGCGATGCCGCCGGCCCGCTGGGCGTTGGCCACCGCGTGCAGGGCGATCGTGGTCTTACCCGACGACTCCGGGCCGTAGATCTCGACGATGCGGCCACGCGGCATGCCACCGATGCCGAGAGCCACGTCGAGGGAGATCGACCCTGTGGGGATCACCTCGATGGGTGCTCGAGCTTCGTCGCCCAGGCGCATCACTGAGCCCTTGCCGAACTGACGCTCGATCTGAGCGAGGGCGGTCTCGAGGGCCTTCTCGCGGTCGTTGATAGCCATGGGAGCTCCCCCTGGAGGGTCGTGGTCCGATCAGTCGAGTGAAAGCTACGGCCTGCCACCGACATTTTCTGCGACTGCCGGGGAAGAGGTGGCCCGGCGAAGTCAATGGTAGCCGAACGGCTGTTCGATCACAGCAGGAACACGCAGGTCGCCATCATTTCGGCCGCCTGCCCTGTGACCTCGGGCGGCCGGAGGCCCAGGTGGCCGCGCGCCCGCCGCATGGCGACGAACCGAAGCTCGATCGGAGATGTAGCCAGTCCTGGCGTTCAGCCGATGCCAGCCTAGGTGTTCGCCAACGCCCGTCCAGACACTCCCTTGCCGCCCGCCCTGGAACTCCCCCGAAGTTCGGGACTGCGCCTCCTGACGTTCGGAGCCGCGCCTCCTGCGTTCGGGGTCGGCGCCTCCTCGCCCCAGGCCACCACCTCGGCCATCCGCGCCCCGGCGTTCGGGCCGACATTCGAGTCAGCGTTCAAGCGGATGTTCGGACCGGCATTCAAGCCGACGCTCGGGCCGGCGTTCGGATCAGCGTTCAGGCGGGCGCTCGGGCCGACGTTCCAGGCGGGCGCTCGGGCCGACGTTCAAGCCGGTGCTCGGGTCGGTGCTCGGGCTGACGTTCAGGCCGGCGTTCGGGCCGCCTTCACGCCGACCTGGCGGCCCACGTCGTCCGCCTCGGCGGCGGCCAGCACCACGTCCAGGAGTCCGGGGAAGCGCTCCTGCACCTCCTCGCGGCGCAGCACCACGAAGCACCGGGTGCCCTCCTGGCGCGTACGGGTGAGCCCCGCGTCGCGCAGCACCCGCAAGTGGTGGCTGAGCGTCGACTTGGCCACCGGAGCGCGCAGTTCTCCCCAGCCGCGTTCATGCCCGTCGGCCAGTACGCGTACCAGCCCGACCCGGATGGGATCGCTGAGCGCGGCCATCACCTCCGTCAGGGTGATATCGCCAAGCTGGGGGTGATGCGCCCGTCTCATCCCCCCATGCTAACTTATTCGATGTTTGCCGAACATCGAATGAAAGAGTCTGCCGTGACCGACCATCCCGCCAGCCTTGAGGGCAAGACCGTGATCATGACCGGAGCAGGCTCCGGGATCGGCCGCGCCGGAGCGCTGGCCCTCGCCCGCGCAGGGGCGCACGTGCTCGGCGTGGGCCGTCGCGGCGACGCGCTGCGGGACACCGCCGCGCAGCACCCCGGCATCGCCGTACTGACCGCCGACATCACCGCCGACGGCGCGCCCCGAAAGGTCGTCGAAGCGGCGGTCGAACGGTGGGGGCGCCTAGACGTCCTCGTCAACAACGCCGGCGCCACCGCGATGATGCCGCTGGCCGAGACCGACGCCCGGCGCATCGCCGACCTGCTCGCCCTCAACGTCACCGCGCCCAGCCTGCTCGCCCACGCCGCCCTGCCGCACCTGACCGCGAGCCGGGGCACGATCGTGAACATCTCCTCCGTCTTCGGCCACCGGCCGCTGCCCGGCGCGGCACACTACGCCGCGTCCAAGGCCGCCCTGGAGCAGCTGACCCGCAGCTGGGCGCTGGAGCTGGCCGCCGACGGCATCCGGGTCAACGCCCTCGCCCCCGGGCCGACCGAGAGCCAGGCGCTCCACGCCTCCGGCCTGCCCCACGCCGTGGTCGAGGAGATCAAACGGGACGAGGCCGACCGCATCCCGCTCGGCCGCCGCGGCACTCCCGAGGAGGTTGCCGCGTGGATCCTGCATTTGGCCGACCCCGCCGCCACCTGGATCACCGGCCAGGTCATCACCGTCGACGGCGGCCTGGAGCTCGTCTGAGCCGGACGGTACGGAACTCGTACGTGCCTGAAAAAGGATTCCGCTCCGCGAGGAACACTCTGGAAGCACCCCTGACGTGCTGCCGGACCGGCACCGCGATGCGGCCTGGATGATGTTGGCCACCAACGTGTTGTCCACCCGATGAGCTGGGGAGACTCACTTCAGGGCGAGGTTGGGAGGCGGCGAGTGGCGAATGGCTACACCAGTGAACGACGCAGCCGTCTTGAGGCGCTCGCCGAGTTGCTCCCTCATCACGGGCTGGTCAGCCGCATGGTGGGCAACCACGAGCCGGTGCTGTGGGTCTGGCACCCGCGCACCGGCCGCCAGACGATGATCTTCGCCATTCCGTCGCACCGCGGATGGACGTACCTGTGGTCGCCGGGCGGCCAGAGCGACGCCGACCAGCCGGAGCTGGCGGCGGCGGCGCTCCGGGAGATCCTGGAGAAGCCGCAGACCTAGCGCAGCCTGGGCGCGACGTCCTCCACCTGGCAGACGGCGCGCCAGACGGTCTTGGCGCTCTCTCCGTCGGCGAGCGCCTGCACGACGGTGCGCCCGCCGAGCGGCGCGAGTACGTAGTCGCGCGCCCACGACTCGGCGTACGTCTCACCGAAATGTGCGTTCATCCGTCTCCAGAACTCCGTCAGGCGCATGACATCAAGTATGGATACGGCCGCGACGTGGGTAAGACATCCCCATGCCAAAGACCCCCAAGTCTTCACCCCCGAAGACAGCCAAGATCAAGGCCAACCGCGCCAGGCGCCGCCGGCTGCTGCACACGCTGCGTCTCGCCGTACAGAAGGAGAAGGCCGAGCGGGTGGAACGGCACGCCGGCATCAGGCAGGCGCCACGTGCGGGCAGGCCCCGCACGCGCCGCCCGTCCCGACGCTAGGGCGCGCGCCGGACCGCGGTCACAACACGCGCGAGCCGTACATCTCACCGAGATGGTCGGCGAGCAGCTCCAGCCGGGCGCCGTCGGGGTCCTTGAAGTAAATGGAGGCGCCGCTCTCTATCTGGTGCGGCACGCCGGCCATCTCCAGCTTCCCGCGCAGCCGCTCCCAGGTGGCGGGGTCGACGGAGATCGCGATGTGGTGCAGCCCGCCCAGCACCTCTTGGTACGGGCCGAGGTCGAGCCCGGGGAAGTCGAAGAACGCGAGCAGGTTGCCGTTTCCGATGTCGAAGAAGAAGTGGTTGGATCCTTTGTAGTCGCGGTTCTCCATGATCTCGGTGAGCGGGAACTCCAGGAGTTCCTGGTAGAACTTGATGGTGCGTTCGACGTCCGACGAGAGCAGGGCCATGTGGTGCAGGCCGCGCGCGCTGCTCGAGGGCCGGTGCGCTAAGACGTAACGCCGCCGGATCTCCGCACGGCGGGCTTCGATGGCCGCGTAATCAATGGTCACGGTCGCTGTATGTCCGCAGGGGCCCTGGCTCAACCGCCCGCCGCGGCCCGAATGCGATTTCTGTCGGTGGCGCGAGGCACTATGGGCTGGTGAGCTCGATGGACCAGTTCAGCCAGGTGACCAGGGAATGGTTCGCCGGCGCCTTCCTGGCGCCCACGGCCGCCCAGGAGGGGGCGTGGGAGTCGATCTCGCGCGGCGACAACACCCTGGTCGTCGCGCCCACCGGGTCCGGCAAGACGCTGGCGGCGTTCCTGTGGTCGCTCGACCGGCTCGCGTCCGAGAAGGCCGGGGAGATCGGGGAGCCCGGGGGACCCGGCGTGGCCGGGAATCCGGCGGCGGTCACGGGTGCCGGCCCGGCAGGGAAGCCGGAGGCGGTCAGCGGCACCGGGAAGGCAGGGAAGCCGGAGGCGGTCAGGCGCGCCGGCAAGGCGGGAGCGGCCGGCAAGGCGAAAACCGCCGGGAAGGCAACGACCGCGCAGGCGAGGGCCACCGGGCAGGGCAAGGCAGGCCGGAATGGCGAGGAAGGCGGGGAGGGCGAGCCGCGTAAGGGCACGCGGGTGCTCTACGTGTCGCCGCTGAAGGCGCTGGCCGTGGACGTCGAGCGCAACCTCCGCGCCCCGCTGGCGGGGCTCAGGCAGACGGCGCGCAGGCTGGGGCTGCCGGTGCCGGAGATCTCGGTGGCGATCCGGTCGGGCGACACCCCGTCCGAGGACCGCAGGCGATACGCGACCAGGCCGTCCGACATCCTCATCACCACGCCGGAGTCGCTGTTCCTGCTGCTCACCAGCCAGGCGCGCGAGGCGTTGCGCGGCGTCGAGACGGTGATCGTGGACGAGGTGCACGCGGTCGCGGCCACCAAGCGCGGCGCCCATCTGGCGCTCACCCTGGAGCGGCTCGACGCGCTGCTCGACCGGCCCGCGCAGCGGATCGGGCTGTCGGCGACCGTGCGGCCGGTGAGCGAGGTCGCGGCGTTCCTCGGCGGCACGCGACCGGCCACCGTCGTGCAGCCGCCGTCGGAGAAGCGCATCGAGGTCGAGGTCGTCGTCCCCGTCGAGGACATGACCGAGATGGACGGCCGCCCGCAGCCGGACGGCGAGGGCGATTTCGCCCCGGAGCCGGCCAACCGGTCGATCTGGCCTCATGTGGAGGAGCGGCTGTTCGACCTGATCGGGGCGCACAGCTCGACGATCGTCTTCGCCAACTCGCGGCGGCTGGCCGAGCGGCTGTGCACGCGGCTCAACGAGCTGGCGTACGAGCGGGAGCGCGGCGTCGAGAGCATCGACCTGTCGATCTGGGAGACGCCCCCTCCTGGAGAGACGCACGGCATGCCGGGCACGCGAGGCCTGGAGGACGGCTCGGGGCGGGAGCCCGTCAGGCGGATGCCCGCCGACATGATGGCCCAGGCCGGGGCGAGCAAGGGCGTCGTGACGGAGATCGTCCGCGCGCACCACGGCTCGGTCTCCAAGGAGGAGCGGGCGCAGATCGAGGAGGCGCTCAAGTCCGGCCGGCTGCCTGCCGTGGTGGCCACCTCCAGCCTTGAGCTGGGCATCGACATGGGCGCGGTCGACCTGGTCGCGTGCGTGGAGGCGCCGCCGAGCGTGGCCAGCGGGCTGCAGCGCATCGGCCGGGCGGGGCACCAGGTCGGCGCGGTGTCCAAGGGTGTGATCTTCCCAAAATACCGGGGCGACCTCGTACAGACGGCTGTGGTTGCCGAGCGGATGAAGAGCGGCGAGATCGAGGAGCTGCGCTACCCGCGTAATCCGCTCGACGTGCTGGCGCAGCAGATCGTGGCCATGACGGCGATGGACGAGTGGACGGTCGACGAGCTGGAGGCGGTCGTCAAGCGGGCCGCCCCCTACGCCACGCTGCCCAGGAGCGCGCTGGAGGCCACGCTCGACATGCTGGCCGGGCGCTATCCGAGCGAGGAGTTCGCCGAGCTGCGCCCGCGCGTCGTGTGGGACCGCGTCACCGGCGTGCTCCAGGGCCGCCCGGGGGCGCAGCGGCTGGCGGTCACCAACGGCGGCACGATCCCCGACCGCGGGCTGTTCGGCGTGTTCCTGGTGGGCGAGAAGGCCTCCAGGGTGGGCGAGCTCGACGAGGAGATGGTCTACGAGTCGCGCGTGGGCGATGTGTTCGTGCTGGGGGCGACGTCCTGGCGGATCGAGGACATCACGGCCGACCGGGTGCTGGTCTCGCCCGCGCCCGGCCAGCCGGGCAAGCTGCCGTTCTGGCACGGCGACGCGCCGGGGCGGCCGGCCGAGCTGGGCAGGGCGATCGGGGAGTTCCTCCGCGAGCAGGCCAAGCAGGGCTCGACCGAGCGCATCCGCGCGGCCGGGTTCGACGAGTACGCCTCGGAGAACCTCCTCGCCTACCTCCACGAGCAGCGCGAGGCCACCGGCTACGTCCCCGACGACCGCACCCTCCTGGTCGAACGGTTCCACGACGAGCTCGGTGACTGGCGGGTGGTCATCCACTCCCCCTACGGCGCGCGCGTGCACGCCCCGTGGGCGCTGGCGATCAACCGGCGGCTGCGCGAGCGCTACGGCATCGACGTCCAGGCCGTCCACTCCGACGACGGCATCGTGCTGCGCATCCCCGACACGCTCGCCGAGCCGCCCACCGACGTGGCGGCGTTCGACGCGGAGGAGATCGAGCAGATCGTCACCGAGGAGCTGGGCGGGTCGGCCATGTTCGCCTCCCGGTTCAGGGAGTGCGCGGGGCGGGCGCTGCTGCTGCCGCGCCGCACGCCCGGCCGGCGCAGCCCCCTGTGGCAGCAGCGCCAGCGCGCCGCCCACCTGCTGGGGGTGGCCTCGCAGTACGCCTCGTTCCCGATCGTGCTGGAGACCATGCGCGAGTGCCTGCAGGACGTCTTCGACGTGCCGGGGCTCGTGCGGCTCATGCGCGACATCGCCGCGCGCCGCGTCCGGCTGGTCGAGGTGGAGACCTCGCAGGCCTCGCCGTTCGCGACCTCGCTGCTGTTCCACTACGTCGGCGCGTTCATGTACGAAGGCGACGCGCCCCTGGCCGAGCGGCGCGCCCAGGCCCTGGCGCTCGACACCACGCTGCTGGCCGAGCTGCTCGGCCAGGCCGACCTGCGCGAGCTGCTCGACCCCGACGTGATCTCCGACGCCGAGCGCGAGCTGGCCAGGCTCGACCGTCCCCTGCGCGACCTGGAGGACCTCGCCGACCTGCTGCGCTCGCACGGGCCGCTGCTCGCGCCCGACGTGAGCGTGCGCGGCGGCGACCCGTCCTGGCTCGACCAGCTCGAACGGTCCCGCCGCGCGATCAGGGTACGCGTCGCGGGCGAGGAGCAGTGGGCCGCGATCGAGGACACCGCGCGCATGCGTGACGCGCTGGGCGTGCCGCCACCCGTCGGGGTGCCGCACGTGTTCCTCGAGCCGGTGGCCGATCCGCTGGCCGACCTGGTGGCACGGCACGCCCGTACGCGCGGGCCGTTCCACGCCGCCACGGCGGCCGCCCGGTTCGGGCTCGGCGTGGCCGTGGTGACGGACGCGCTGCGGCGGCTGGCCGCGTCGGGGCGGGTCGTCAGCGGGGAGTTCCGGCCCGGCGGGCGGGGTGAGGAGTGGTGCGACGCCGGGGTGCTGCGGATGTTGCGCCGCAGGTCGCTGGCGAGGCTGCGCAAGGAGGTCGAGCCGGTCGCCCCCGAGACCCTCGCCCGGTTCCTGCCCGCCTGGCACGGCATCACCGGGTCGAGCGTGGCGGGCCCCGGCTCCACGGGTTCTTCCGGCGGGGCGGCCAGGGCCATGGACGCGCTGGTCCGCTCCATCGAACAACTCCAGGGCGCCGCCGTGCCCGCGTCCGCGCTGGAGACGCTGGTGCTGCCCTCGCGGGTGCCCGGCTACCACCCGGCACTGCTCGACGAGCTGACCTCGTCGGGTGAGGTGATCTGGGCGGGCCAGGGGTCGCTGCCGGGCGGCGACGGGTGGGTGTCGCTCTACTACGCCGACACCGCGCCGCTGCTGCTGCCGGACCCCGCGGAGATCACGATGACGCCTCTGCACGAGCGGGTGCTGGAGCTGCTGGGCGGGGGCGGCGCGCTGTTCTTCCGCGGCATCTCCGACCAGCTCTCCTCCCTCGACGACACCACGCTCGCCGCGGCGCTGTGGGACCTGGTGTGGGCGGGGCGCGTCTCCGGCGACACGCTGGCCCCGCTGCGGGCCACTCTCGGCACCGGCCGTCCCGCGCACCGGCCCGCCACCACGCGCAGGCGGCGGGCCGTGCTGCCGAGCAGGAGCGGGCCGCCCACCGTCGGCGGCCGGTGGTGGCTGCTGCCGGCGCCCGCCTCCGACACGACGCAGCGCGCCCACGCGCAGGCCGAGGTGCTGCTCGAACGGCACGGGGTGGTGACCAGGGGCGCGGTGACCTCCGAACGGCTGCCCGGCGGGTTCACGCCGGTTTACCAGGTTCTGCGGGCGTACGAGGAGAGCGGGCGGTGCCGGCGGGGCTACTTCGTCGAGGGCCTGGGCGGCGCGCAGTTCGCGCTGCCGGGGGCGGTCGACCGGATGCGCGCCATGGCACCCGGCATCGCACCGACCACCCGTCCAGGTGATCAACCGGCCGGGGGCGCCTGGACACCCATCGGTCCGGGCGACACGCCTCCCGGCGGCGCGCTCCCGGGTGACCCGTTCTCGGGCGAAGCGTTCTCGGGTGGCGCGTTCGCGAGCGACGTGAGCGCGGATGCTGCGGGTGCGGGGCCAGGCGGTGTGGGCGGGGATGCTGCGGGTGCAGGTGTGGGGGCAGGCGGCGTGGGCGGTGGCCCGCGTGCCGGCATGACGGGTGCGGGGCCGGGCGGGGGCCGGGGCTTCCGTGGCGCGGCCGGTGGTGGCGGGTCCGGGGGTGGCAGGTCCGGGGGTGGCGGGCTCGCGGGTGGCGGGCAGCGCGCGGTGGTGCTGGCCGCCGCCGATCCGGCCAGTCCGTACGGCGCGGCGCTGCCCTGGCCACAGCACCCAGGCGACCTCGGCCACAAGCCGGGCAGGAAGGCCGGCTCGCTGGTCGTGCTGGTGGAGGGCCATCTGGTGCTCTACGTGGAGCGGGGCGGCAAGACGCTGCTGTCGTTCGCCGATGACGAAAGGTTGCAGCCCGCCGTGGACGCGCTCGCCCTGGCCGTACGGGACGGCGCACTCGGCAAGCTGACCGTGGAGCGGGCCGACGGCGCCTCCATCACCGACTCACCGCTGGCGGCGGCCCTGGAGGCGGCCGGCTTCCACCCCACCCCCAGAGGCCTGCGCCTGCGCGCCTGACCCGCGGCTTGCACGCCCGTCCGCATGTCCGCACGACACGCGGCATGCACGGATCACCCGGTATTCGCGGCCCGCCCGCGCGCTAATCGTCGTTCCCGGGTCGGCTCATGACATGAGGGGTGAAGTGAGAACCCCTCTCTTCAGAACGAAGTAACGCTCAAGAGGAATACGGACCTGACCGGGTGCTGACAAGGCCAGCACAACTGCGCAGCCCTGGGTTCGGAAGGATTCCGCCAGAATGCGGTGGTGACTGTGACGGCGGCAGACTATGCCTGGTTCCACGATCGTTTCCCTGGCTTGTGGGAGGCATACTGCCTGACCCTGATCCAGGGTCTGCGTCCGCAGGATGTCGTGACCCGGCTCCATGCCCGGACCGAGGACTTCCAGCCGATGCCCTTCGGGGACATGGAGAGCGCCGCCTACTCCGGTCCAGGACCGTACGGTGGCTGGCCCGGCTATTTCCTCGGCGCCGCCGCCTTGGCGGACTGGTGTCTCGTCGTCGAACCTGGTGGCGCCATGGGGGTAAATCAGGACCTCATCAGACCGCTGTCGCAAGGCACGCGGTTGGTGTCGCATTCCAACAACAACGCCAACGCGACCGGCTACTTCTATTGGCTGGAAGACGGTGAGATCCGCCTCGGATTCGAACCCCTTTTTCCCACCATGCGATTCGGCAGCGACCCGGATGGATCGGTCATGGCCATGCGTCGGGCGGGATTTGATCTGGGTGACGGCGACCGGTTCGGCACGGCGGCAAGCGAGGCGGCTCGCGCCGGGACCGCTTTCGCGCTGGCCGAGCATTTGACCGGGGTCAAGCTGACGGCTCATCTTCTGGAGACGTCGGTCTATCTGTGCGCGGTCGCTCCCGGTACCAGGAGTAGCAGCCCATAGGGTCACGAAGACCGATGTTCTGTGGGTGCGCTCCACCCGAACGACCCTGCCGGCTCCCCCGGGCCGGCGGTGCGGAAGGAGTTCGTCCGAGTTGAAGGGGCTTTCCAAAATCTGAATAGCGTTTAAAGTCCTGAACGTGCCGTCAGAGTCCCGCACCTTCATCGAGGAGGCGCGAAGAAGCCAGATCATCGCCTGCGCCATCGAGGTGCTCGCCGACCACGGGTACGCGCACGCCACAATGGCCAGGATCGCCAGGCAGGCGAAGATCAGCGCCGGCGCGATCTCGTACCACTTCGGCGGCAAGAACCAGCTCATCGAGGCGGTCGTGGCAGAGGTCGCCAGGCTGGCCACCGACATGATGGTGCCCCGCATCCTCGCCCAGCCCACCGCCACGCTGGCCCTGCGCGCCTATCTCGAGAGCAACCTCGACTTCATGCGCCTGCACCGCAAGCCGCTGCTCGCCCTGGTGGAGGTCATCACCCACATGCCGGGCGAGGAGGGCGGCCCGGGGCCGTACGCGGAGCAGGCGGAGGTCGCCATCACCGACCTGGAGAAGGTGCTCGACTGGGGCCAGAGGTCCGGCGAGTTCCGCGACTTCGACAAGCGGACCATGGCGGTCACCATCCGGGGGGCCGTGGACGCCGTGCCGGCGCGCATGCTCAACGAGCCCGGCCTCGATCTCGATCTGCTCGCCCAGGAGCTCGTCACCACCTTCACCCTCGCCACCAGGAGACAGCCATGACAGCGGCCTTGGAGATCAGCGGCCTGGCCAAGACGTTCGGCGACAAGGTCGCCGTCGATCATGTGGACCTCGTCGTCCCGCAGGGCTCGTTCTACGGCCTGGTCGGGCAGAACGGCGCGGGCAAGACGACCACGCTGTCCATGGCGGTCGGCCTGCTGCGGCCCGACAGCGGCACGGCGCGGATCTTCGGCGACGACGTGTGGGCGGCCCCGGCGCGGGCCAAGCAGCTGGTGGGCGTGCTGCCTGACGGGCTGGCCATGCCGGAGCGGCTGACCGGGCGTGAGGTGCTCACCTACCTGGGCCTGCTCAGGGGGCTCGCGAAGGAGGTGGTGGCGGAGCGGGCCGATGAGCTGCTCGCGGTGCTGGAGCTGGACGACGCGGAGAAGACGCTCGTGATCGAGTACTCGACGGGCATGCGCAAGAAGATCGGGCTGGCGACGGCGCTGCTGCACGGGCCGCGGCTGCTGGTGCTGGACGAGCCGTTCGAGGCGGTGGATCCGGTGTCGGCGGCGACGATCAAGACGATCCTGCGCGGGTTCGTGGCGGGCGGCGGCTCGATCGTGCTGTCGAGCCACGTGATGGCGCTGGTCGAGCAGCTCTGCGACCACGTGGGCGTGATCGACAGGGGCCGGGTGGCGGCGGCGGGCCCGATCGACGAGGTACGCGGGGCGGCCACGCTGGAGGACAGGTTCGTGGAGCTGGTGGGTGCGGACTCCGGCGACGCCAAGGGGCTGTCATGGCTGTAGCGATGACCCTGGTCAGGATGAAGATCGCGATCCTGCGCCACTCCACCAAGGGGCAGCGCGGGGGCATGATGGCCTCGGGCGGCGTGCTCGGGCTGCTGCTCGCGGCCGGCACGATCTATCTGGCCTTCCTCGGGGGCGACTGGCTCGCCGCCGCCTACGCGGTGTGGATGCTCGGCTGGATCATCGGCCCGGTCTTCTCCGGCGGCGGCGACGAGACGCTGCGCCCGGAGTTCTTCGCGCCGCTGGGGCTGCCCGCGCCGAGGCTGGCGTCAGGGCTGCTGGTGTCGGCGTTCGTGGGCGTGGCGCCGGTGATCAGCCTGATCGCGCTGGCGGGGCTCCTCTTCGCGGCCACGCCGGGGAACGTGCTGGTGGCGGTGCCCGCGATGGTGCTGCAGCTGGCGGTTTTCGTGCTGCTGTCGAAGGTCGCGGTGGCGGTGCTGGGCATCGCGCTGCGCTCCCGGGTGGGGGCGATCGGCGCGGGGGTGATCAACGGCGCGGTGCTGGCGTTCCTGGGCCAGGCGTGGGTGTTCGCGGTGGCGTTCGGGCAGGGCGGGCAGATTCCGTCTTTCGTCCGCTATCTGCCGTCGGGGTGGGGGCTGCTCGCCGTCCAGGGCGACTATCTGGCGCTGCTCGCGATGGCGGTCCTGATCGTCCTGCTGCTCGCGGCGTGGGCGGCGCTGCTGACCCGGCGGACGGGCGCGAACCGGCCCTCGACGCGCGGCCGCCGCCCGATGCGGGCCGCGACGGCGCGGGAGGCGGTGGTGGCCAAGGAGCTGCGTACGTGGTCGCGCGACCTGGTGCGCACCCATCAGCTCACGTTCGCGCTGGCCTACGGGGTGTTCTTCGCCGCCGCGCCGCTCGCGCTCGGCTGGACGGGCATGCTGCCGTGGGCCGCGCCGATCTTCATCGTCATGGCCGCCGCGATGACCTCCAACTCGTACGGCACCGACGGCACCGCGCTCTGGCTGACGCTGATGACGCCCGGCGCATCGGACGTGCGCGGCAGGCAGCGCGCCTGGCTGGTGACGGTGGGCCCGGTGGCGGTGCTGCTCGCCGTCGCGTTCACGCTGGTCACGGACGGTCCGTGGGCGCTGATCTTAGCGAGCGTGACGGCGCTGCTGGGAGGCGCGGCCGGGCTGGTGCCGCTCATCTCGGTGTACGCGCTGGTTCCGGGCACGGATCCGCAGCGGCGCGGCGGCAACCCGTTGCGCACCAGCGAGGACGACGGAGCCCTGACGGGCCTGGCGTACCTGATGATGGCGCTCGTGGCGCTGTCGGGCGCGCCCGCCCTCGTCGCGGCCCTGCTGTACGGCTGGTGGGGCGTCGTGGCGGGAGCGGCGACGGGCGCGCTGTGCTACTGGGGGTTCGGCCTGCTGGCGGAGCGGCGGCTGGCGGCGCAGGGCCCCGAGCTCCTGCACATGATGCGCACCGGGCGCCGGCCGCAGCGCGGCGGCATGGCGTTCAAGCTGCCCGACCTGCCGAAGGCGCAGCGGACGATCGTGATGATCTGCTGGTCGTTCGGCGCGATCCCGCTGATCCCGCAGGGCATCGTGGCCGCCGCCTTCCTGGCGAACGACCGGCTGCGGATGTCGTGGTTCCTGGCCACGTACATGCCGCCCGGGCTGCGCTGGCCGACGGCCGCGCTCATGATCCTCATCGGCCTGACCATGTACGGCGTGGGACTGTGGATCCCCTACCGCGCCAAGAAGCGGCCACCTGTATACGATTAGTCGCCTTATGAGCGATTTGACGCTGGGCGCGACTCACCGGACCTTACGCGACGAAGTCACCAACGAGCTGCGGCGCCGCATCCTGTCCGGCGAGCTGCCCCCGGGCGAGCGGCTGGTGGAGGACCGGCTGGCCGCCTCGCTCGGCGTCTCGCGCAACCCCGTTCGCGAGTCCATCCGCGTGCTGGCCACCGAGGGCTTCGTCGAGGTCGTGCCCAGGCTGGGCGCCACGGTCTCGCGGCTGTCGGCCGAGGAGGGCGAGGAGCTCTTCGACGTGCGCATGGCGGTCGAGGGCCTGGCGGCCCGGCTGGCGGCGCGCAAGCGCACCGCAGCGTCGGCCGCGCGGCTGCGCCAGGTCCTCGATCACGCCAGGCAGGCGGTGGACGAGGGGCGTCTTGAGGAGGTGGCCGACCTCAACACCGCCTTCCACCTGGCCGTGGTGGAGGCCGCGGGCAACTCGTACCTGAGCCTGATGATGAAGCCCATGCTGCTGCGCGCCCAGTGGGTCTTCAGCCGGACCGCCGCCGCACGCGGGCCGCACTCCTGGTCGGAGCACGTGAGCCTGTGCGAGGCGATCGCGGCGGGCGACGAGGACGAGGCCCAGGCCAGAGCCGTCGCGCACGTGGCCGCCGCCCGGCGGTCCTTCCTCACGGCGGTACGCAGGGCAAAAGCCCCGAACGATTAGAAAACGCTCAGATAACAACATTGCGCTACGAAACACCGGTGACATGTCAGGTCTTGTATACAGTCTCCTAAACGTTCCAACGGAGGCCACATGAGACCGTCCCCCAGGCTCGTAGCGGCGCTCGCCGTTCTGCCCCTCGCCCTGACGGCTTGCGGTGGAGGCGGATCGAGCGGCACGCCAGCCGCCCCGCCTTCCGTAGCCGGCGCCTCTGCCGACAACCGGCCCGTCAAGAGCGGCGGCACGCTCACCGTGGCGCTCAACGCCGATCCTGACGCGCTCGACCCGAGCACCTCGACCACTCTGGTCGGCCGTGAGGTGTTCGCGAACATGTGCGAGAAGCTCTACGACATCGACGCGAAGTCCACCATCGTCCCGCAGCTGGCCGGCGCATTGCCCGAGCTCTCCGACGACGGCAAGGAGGTGACGATCAAGCTGCGGGAGGGCGTGAAGTTCAACGACGGCACGGCCTTCGACGCCGAGGCGGTCAAGAAGTCGCTGGACCGGCACCGCACGTGGGAGAAGTCCGCGCGCCAGGCCGACCTGGAGGCGGTCTCCAAGGTCACGGTCGTCGACCCCACGACCATCCAGCTCACGCTGAAGCGGGCGTTCACGCCGCTGACCGCGCAGCTCGCCGACCGCGCCGGGATGATCATGTCGCCGAAGGCGCTGGACGCCGCGAACGACAACTTCGGCGCCGGCCCGGTCTGCGTCGGGCCGTTCAAGTTCGCCAGCCGCACGTCCGGCAGCGAGATCGTGCTGGAGAAGGCCCCGGACTACTACGACGCGGCCAAGGTCAAGCTCGACAAGCTCGTATACAAAATCATCGTGGACCCGAACGTACGGGCCGCGAACCTGAAGTCCGGCGACGTGCAGGTGGGCGACAACCTCGCCACCAACACCGTCAAGGGCGTGCAGAGCGACCCGAACCTCAAGGTCGTGTCCGGCGGCGGCCTCGGCTACTACGGTGTCACGATCAACATCGGCAACGCCGACGGCGCCACCGAGAAGTCCGGCCCGGTGGACACGGCGCTGGGCAAGAGCCCGCAGCTGCGCGAGGCGTTCGAGCTGGCGCTCGACCGCGACGCGATCAACAAGACGGTCTACAACGGCCTGTACGAGGTGGACTGCTTCGGGGTGCCGCTGGACAGCCCGTTCCGCGCCGACGGCCTGCAGTGCCCGCAGCGCGACGTGGCCAAGGCCAAGCAGCTCGTGCAGGCCTCCGGCGTGCCGACGCCGATCAAGGTCACGCTCAACACCCCCAACGACGCCGTGAACATCCGCCTCGCCCAGGTCATCCAGCAGATGACCAAGGAGGCCGGTTTCGAGGTGAAGGTGCACACCGCCGAGTTCGTCAGCCTCCTGGAGGAGGGCAAGGCCGGCACGTTCGACGCCATGCTGGTCGGCTGGTCCGGCCGCGTGGACCTCGACGGCAACCTCACGAACCTCGTCACCTCGCGCGGCAGCAACAACTACAGCGGCATGTCCGACCCCGGCATCGACGACCCGATCAAGCAGGCCGCCGCCGAGTCGGACCAGGCCAAGCGGGCCGAGCTCTACGCCGCCGCCATGAAGAAGATCGCCGAGCTGCGCGGCATCCTGTACCTCTACCACAACAAGTACTACCTGGGCATGAGCAAGAACGTCGCCGGGGTCCAGTACTTCGCCGACGGCCTTCCGCGCTTCGTCACCGCCGGATTCGCCGCGTAATGCTCTGGTTCATCCTTCGGCGCTGCGGGTCAGCGGTGATCGTGTTGTTCCTGGCCAGCGTCCTGATCTTCCTCGGGATCAGGGCGCTGCCCGGCGACCCGGCCACGGTCATGGCGGGCCAGGAGGCCTCGCCCGCCGTGGTCGAGGCCATCCGGCACGAGTTCGGCCTGGACAAGCCGCTGCCCGCCCAGTACCTCGACTACGTCGGCCAGACCCTGTCCGGCAACTTCGGCCGCTCGACGCAGGACCAGCTCCCGGTGATCGACATCATCGCCGAGCGGCTGCCGGTGACGCTGGAGCTGTCGGCGCTGGCCATGCTGGTCGCCGTGATCGTCGGCGTCGGCGCCGGCATCGCGGCGGCCGTCCGGCGCGGCCGGCTCGCCGACTACGTGGCCACCGGGTTCGGCCTGGCCGGGCTGTCGGTGCCGCACTTCTGGCTGGGCCTGCTCGGCATCCTGCTGTTCGCGGTCACCTGGCGGATCCTGCCCGCCTCCGGGTACGTCCCCTTCACCGAGGACCCGGCGCAGAACCTCCAGCGCATGATCCTGCCCGCCATCGTGCTCGGCACCGGCTTCGCCGCCATCCTCATGCGGCAGACCCGCTCGGCCATGCTCGGCGCGCTGTCGGCCGACTACGTCAGGACCGCCAGGTCGAAGGGCCTGTCCGAGACCAAGGTGGTGGGCGCGCACGCGCTGCGCAACAGCCTGACGACGGTCGTCACCGTGCTCGGCCTCCAGCTGGGCGCGCTGATCAGCGGCGCCGTGGTGACCGAGCAGATCTTCGTGATCCCGGGGTTCGGCAAGCTGACCGTGGACGCGGTGCTGACCAGGAACTACCCCGTCATCCAGGCCGTCGTCCTCATCACGGTCATCGGCTACGTGCTGGTCAACCTGCTGGTCGACATCGCCTACGCCTTCCTCAACCCGCGCATCAGGCTGTCGGGAGGCACCCGTGACTAAGCTCTGGCGCCGCTTCAGGAAGCGGCCCATGCCGATGACCGGGCTGGTGCTGGTCGTCGCGTTCCTGCTGCTGGCGCTGGTCGGGCCGCTGGTCACCGCCGACCCGACCCAGCAGGACTACCTGGCCACGCTCGCGCCCCCGTCGCCCGCCCACCTGATGGGCACCGACGACCTGGGCCGCGACGCGTTCGCCAGGATCGCCCACGGCGCGCAGGTCTCCCTGCAGGCCGGGGTGCTGTCCACGCTGCTGGCGATGGTCGTCGGCATCCCGATCGGCCTGGTCGCCGGCTTCTACCGGCGCTGGCTCGACCCCGTGGTGATGCGGCTGGTGGACGTGACGCTGGCGTTCCCGTTCCTGGTGTTCGCGGTGGGCCTGGCGGCGATCATCGGCCCCTCGCTGAAGGGCGTGGTGCTGGCGCTCGGCTTCGCCCAGCTGCCGGCCGTCGTGAGGATCACCCGTGGCGAGGTGCTGGCCGTCAGGGAGATGGACTACGTGGACGCCGCCGTCGCCGACGGCGCGGGCGACGGGCACCTCATCTTCCGGTACGTGCTCCCGAACTGCGCCAGCCCGCTCATCGTGCAGGCCACGGTGGCGATCCCGGCGGCCATCATCGGCGAGTCCACGCTGTCGTTCCTCGGGCTCGGCGTGCAGCCGCCCACGCCCTCGTGGGGCGTGATGCTGACGACCGCGCAGCAGTATCTGAGCGACGCCCCGTGGCTGGCCGTCTGGCCGGGACTGATGATCGCGCTGGCCACGCTCGGTTTCAACCTGCTCGGCGACGGGCTGCGTGACGTTCTGGACCCGAGGAGCAGCCGATGAGCCTGCTGGAGATCACCGACCTCACCGTCGGCTTCGACACCGAGGACGGCCACGTGCAGGCGGTCAGGGGCATCTCGCTCACGCTCGGCGAGGGCGAGATCCTGGCGCTGTGCGGGGAGTCGGGCTGCGGCAAGTCGGTCACCGCGATGTCGGTGCCCCGGCTGCTGCCGCCCGGGACGACCCGGCTGTCCGGCTCGGTCAAGCTGGACGGGCGCGAGCTCACCACGCTGCCCGAGCGGGAGATGCGTCAGGTACGCGGCAAGGACGTCTCGGTCGTCTTCCAGGAGCCGATGACCTCGCTGAACCCGTCGTTCACCGTCGGTTACCAGATCACCGAGGTGCTGCGCAGGCACGAGCGCCTCTCGCGCCAGGCGGCCAACGGCCGGGCCGTCGAGCTGCTGGAGCTGGTCGGCATCCCGGCGCCGCGGCGGCGCATGAAGGAGTACCCGCACCAGCTGTCGGGCGGCATGCGCCAGCGCGTGATGATCGCGATCGCGGTGGCCTGCTCGCCGCGCGTGCTGATCGCCGACGAGCCGACCACGGCGCTCGACGTGACGATCCAGGCCGGCGTGCTGGACGTCTTCCGCGACCTGCGCGACCGGCTCGGCACCGCGGTCATCCTCATCACGCACGACCTGGGCGTCGTGGCCGACATCGCCGACAGGGCCGTCGTCATGTACGCCGGTCGCGCCGTCGAGCAGGCACCGGTGACCGAGCTGTTCGCGCACCCGCGCCACCCGTACACGCTGGGCCTGATGAACGCGCTGCCGTCCGCGGCCGTGGACGGGCGGCTGGCCGAGATCCCCGGCATGGTGCCCTCGCCGCTGACCGACCCCGACGAGTGCTCGTTCCAGGCTCGCTGCCCGCGCGCCCAGGACGACTGCCGCGCGGCCAGGCCGCCGCTCGAACGGCACGCCGCCGGCCATCTGGCGGCCTGCTTCCACCCCAGCGGGGACGCCCCGCACACCCCGAACGACGGAGAAGACCCCCCGCGGGGAGGCAACCGGTGATCCTGCGCATCGACAACCTGGTCAAACACTACGGCCAGGTACGCGCCGTGGACGGCCTGTCGCTGGAGATCGGCCAGGGCGAGGTGCTCGGCCTGGTCGGCGAGTCCGGCAGCGGCAAGTCCACGGTCGGCAAGTGCGTGCTGCGCCTGACCGAGCCCACCTCCGGCACGATCGAGCTGGGCGGCCGCGACATCACCCACCTGTCGCGCCGGGCCATGCGCCCGCTGCGCCGGGACGTCCACATGGTCTTCCAGGACCCCTACTCCTCGCTCAACCCGCGCTTCACGATCGGGCAGATCGTCGCCGAGCCGCTGCTGCGGCACAAGGTGGCCGGGCGGCGCGAGGTCCAGGAGCGGGTCTCGGCCATGCTGGAGAAGGTCGGGCTGCGGCAGGAGATGCGCTCCCGCCACCCGCACGAGCTGTCCGGCGGGCAGCGGCAGCGGGTGGGGCTGGCCAGGGCGCTGATCGTCGAGCCCAAGCTCGTCGTGGCCGACGAGCCGGTGTCGGCGCTGGACGTGTCCGTGCAGGCGTCGGTGCTCAACCTGATCACCGATCTGCAGCGCGACATGGGGTTCTCGTGCCTGTTCATCACCCATGACCTGTCGGTGGTGGAGTTCCTGGCCGACCGTATCGCGGTCATGTACCTCGGCAGGATCGTCGAGTCCGGCCCGACGGCCGAGATCTTCGCCGCGCCGCGCCACCCGTACACGCAGGCCCTGCTGTCGGCGGCGCCGGTGGCCGATCCGGTCAGGCAGCGGGAACGGCGCAGGATCGTGCTGGGCGGCGACGTCCCCAGCCCGGTCGACCCGCCCGCCGGGTGCCGCTTCCACACGCGGTGCCCGCTGGCGTACGACGCCTGCCGTACCGACGAGCCCCCCTTGCGTGATCCACGTGGCGGCGACCATCCGGCCGCGTGCCACCTGGTAACGGCGGACCGCACCCCAGACGCGGCCGCACAATGAACTGAAGGAGAGAGTTTGTTCACCACCAGGCCTGAGCTGAAGGGCGACTTCGGCATGGTCGCGAGCACCCACTGGCTGGCCTCGGCCACCGGCATGGGCGTTCTGGAACGCGGCGGCAACGCCTTCGACGCGGCGGTGGCCGCCGGGTTCGTGCTCCAGGTCGCCGAGCCGCACCTGAACGGCCCCGGCGGCGAGGTGCCGATCCTGCTCTGGAGCGAGGCCGACCAGAAGGTGTCGACCGTGTGCGGGCAGGGCGTGGCGCCCGCCGCGGCCACCATCGAGCGTTTCACCGAGCTGGGCCTGGACATCGTGCCCGGCACGGGGCTGCTGGCGGCCACCGTGCCGGGGGCGTTCGGCGGCTGGATGCTCATGCTGGAGCGCTGGGGCACCTGGTCGCTGGCCGACGTGCTGGCCCCCGCGATCCACTACGCCGAGCACGGGGTGCCGGTGCTGGAGCGGGTCTCGGCCACGATCGAGGCGGTCCGGGAGCTGTTCACCGAGGACTGGCCGACGTCGGCGGCGACCTGGCTGCCCGGCGGGAACGTTCCCGATGCCGGGTCGAAGTTCGCCAACCCCGTGCTGGCCGCCACCTACCGGCGCGTCGTCGCCGAGGCCGAGGCCGCGTCGAGCACCCGTGAGGGCCAGCTCGCCGCCGCCAGGAAGGCCTGGTACGAGGGCTTCGTCGCCGAGGCGATCGCCGAGTTCTGCGCCAGGACGGCCTGGCGCGACAGCTCCGGCGAGGCGCACGGCGGGCTGCTCACCGGCGACGACCTCGCTCGCTGGTCCGCCTCCGTCGAGGAGCCGCTCGCCCTCGACTACCACGGGCACACCGTCTACAAGACCGGGCCGTGGGGCCAGGGACCGGTGTTCCTCCAGCAGCTCGCCCTGCTGCGCGGCTTCGACCTCGACGCCATGGGCTATCTCAGCGCCGACTACGTGCACACGGTGACGGAGGCCGCCAAGCTGGCCTTCGCCGACCGCGAGGCCTGGTACGGCGACACCGACGTACCGATCTCCGACCTGCTCGGCGAGGGCTACAACGCCGAGCGGCGCACGCTCGTCGGCCCCGAGGCGAGCCTGGAGCTGCGGCCCGGCGCGCCCGGCGGCCGTCCGCCGAGGCTGCCCGACTTCCCCGAGCCGGGCACCACGAGCGACGCCCCCGGCATCTCCGGCGCGCGCCGCGCCCCGCAGGGCGTCGGCGAGCCGACCGTGGCCCGCGACGGCCGGGTCAAGGGCGACACCTGCCACCTGGACGTCGTCGACCGGCACGGCAACATGGTCTCCGCCACCCCCAGCGGCGGCTGGCTGCAGAGCTCCCCCACCATCCCCGAGCTGGGCTTCTGCCTGGGCACCAGGGCGCAGATGTTCTGGCTGCAGGAGGGGCTCGCCGCCTCGCTGCGGCCCGGCACGCGCCCGCGCACCACGCTGTCGCCGTCGTTCGCGCTCAGGGACGGACAGCCGTGGCTGGCGTTCGGCACCCCCGGCGGCGACCAGCAGGACCAGTGGAGCCTGAACTTCTTCCTCGCCGTCGTCCACGGCCGCCTGAACCTCCAGGAGGCCATCGACGCGCCCATGTTCCACTCCGAGCACTTCCCCAGCTCGTTCTTCCCGCGCGGCTCCCGCCCCGGCGTGCTGCACGCCGAGGACCGCATCGACGCGGGTGTGCTGGCCGAGCTGCGGCGGCGCGGGCACGAGGTCGAGACGCAGGATCCGTGGTCGCTGGGCAGGCTGAGCGCGGTCGCCCGTGACGGCGCGTTCCTCAAGGCCGCCGCCAACCCGCGCGGCGCCCAGGGCTACGCCGTCGGCCGATGACCGATCTGTTGTTCCTGGCCGGGGCCGGACTCCTGGCCGGGGTGGTGAACGCGCTGGCCGGCGGCGGGACGCTCATCTCGTTCCCGGCGCTGCTCGCGCTCGGCTACCCCGGCCTGTCCGCGTCCGTGACCAACGCGGTGGCGTTGTGGCCGGGCTATCTCGGGGGAGTGCTGGGTTACCGGGCCGAGCTGCGCGGCCAGCGGCGCCGGGCGACCGTGCTGTCGATCACCGCGGTGGCCGGCGCCGGCGCGGGCAGCGCGCTGCTGCTCGTCACGCCCGGCCGGCTGTTCGAGTCGCTGGTGCCGTGGCTGGTGGGCTTCGCCAGCCTGGCGCTGCTGGCCCAGCCGTGGCTGCGCAAGCACTTCGGCGGCGAGGCCGGCGGGCCGCCCAGCAGGCTGGTGTACGCGGGCGTCTTCGTCGGCGGCTGCTACGGCGCCTACTTCAACGGCGGCATGGGCGTGCTGCTGCTGACCGTGCTCGGCATGTTCCTGCACGACAACCTCCACCGCGTCAACGCCGTGCGGGCCACGCTCGCGCTGGTGATCAGCACGGTGTCGGTGGTGGCGTTCTCGCTGTTCGGGGACGTGCAGTGGCAGGCGGTGGCGGCCATCGCGCCGGCCAGCCTGGCGGGCGGGTTCCTCGGGACGCGGCTGGCGCGGCTGATGTCGGCCAAGGTCCTGCGCGGGGTCGTCGTCGCGTTCGGGCTGGGCGTGGCGCTGGCGCTGGCCCTGCGCTAGGCGGCGCGGTGCTGGTCGGAGCGGTGGCGGTTCAGACCGGGCCGTAGATCGCGTGGGGGGATCCCGTGGTCATGGCCCAGTAGCGGTCGCCGTACGACCAGTGCCACCACTCGGTCGGGTAGTTGACCAGGCCGGACGGCTCCAGGGCGGCGGCGAGCAGCTTGCGGTTCGCACGGGCGTCGGCGGAGACGTTGGGAGCGTTCGTGTAGCAGGCGCCGCCGCTCTGCTCGGGGTTGTCGTTGACCTGGGTGCCCATGTCATATTCGACGCCGTCGGGGTCGCACAGGGTCAGGTCCACGGCGGCCCCGGCGGTGTGGGGGGCGACCTCGACAGGGGACACGTACCGACTCGCCGCGATATAAGCCTCGTCAGGCGAAATTTCGGGGAAGGCGGCCTGGAGCTCCGCCCGGTACCCGTCGAAGATCCGCCGCTGGGTGGCGATCGGGCGGTAGCCCTCGACCACCAGCAGGTGGAAGCCGTCGGGCAGCAGCCGCTCGGCCCGCTCCAGCCGGTCGAGCAGGCCCGAGCGCAGGTGCGCGTACGCGCCCTCGTCGTCGGCCAGGCGATCGTCCACGCGGAGCCGCCCGCGTACGTCGGCCAGCGGCTCGCCGCACTCCTGGACGAGGATCCCGGTCACCCGGGGGTCGGAGATGAGCACGACATCTTGGGGGGACTGCCACATGGGCAGAAATTCTCACACAGTGTCGGAGAAGACCTGTTCCCGGGCCTGCTCCAGAGCCGCCACCAGCGCGCCCCTCAGCACCGGGTTGCCCGCGACCCCGGTGGTGACCACGGTGGGCCTGCTGGGGCACACCCGGGCCACCGCCTCCTGCACCTTGGCGGCCAGCCGCTCGCCGCCCGCGCGGCCGACGTCACCGCTGAGCACGATCAGTCCGGGATCGAGCACGACTGTCACCGCCGCCGCCCCCACGGCCAGCCGCGCCGCAACCTGGTCCAGGTACGCCTCGTCACCGCCGCGCACCAGGTCGGACACCGTGTGGCCGGTCACGCCGTGCCGCTCGGCCAGGCCGCGCAGCGCGTCGTGGCCCACCAGTCGCTGGAACGAGCCGGACTGCGGCTCCGAGACGTCGGACGGCAGCGGCTCGCCCGGGACCGGCAGCCAGCCGATCTCGCCCGCTCCCCCGCTGATCCCCCGGTGCAGCCGGCCGCCCAGCATGACGCCGAGGCCCTGGCCCACACCTGCCCAGATCACCGCGAAGTCGTCGTGGCCGACGGCCGCTCCGTAGGTGTGCTCGGCTAGCGCGACCAGGTTGACGTCGTTCTCGATGGTGACCGAGGCGCCGAGGGTCTGGCGCAGGCTGGCCAGCACGCCGACGTGCCAGTCCGGCAGGTCGTACGACCAGCGCACGTCGCCCGTGACCGGGTCGACCACGCCGCGCGTGCCGATGACGAACGCGCGCAGCCGCGACAGGTTGACGTCCGCCGCGTCGCACGCCCGTCGTACGGCCTCGTGGACCGCCTTGACCGGGTCGCGGCTGTCGCTGGGGTTGAGCGTGATCTCGACGACCACTCTGCCTGTGATGTCCGCCACAGCCACGCGCATGCTGTCGGGCAGAACCTCGAGCCCGGCGACGTACGCGCTGGAGGGGGCCACGGCGTACAGGGCGGCGTGCGGCCCCCTGCCGCCCGCGCGCTCCCCCGCAACCTCGACCAGCCCCCGCTCCTCCAGTCGTGCGAGCAGCTGACCTGCGGTTACCTTGGAGAGCCCGGTTCGTTCCCCCAGTTCGGCCCGGGTGAGCGGGCCGTCCGTGAGGAGCAGCTCGAGAGCCGCGCGATCGTTCAGCCTGCGCAGCAGCCGGGGGACCCCCGGGCTTCGACTCATTACCGCACCCCTCTCGTCACGAATGGCTAACGAGCGTTTCTTTTAAGAAAGTTTCTTGTTAGTTTAGCAGCCGTCGCTCGACATTTGACGATCAGCCTGGTGCGGACCGTAGGCCGGCACCCGGGAAGGGAGACCCTGTGAGGATCGCGAAGATCACAGCCGCTACGGTCACCACGGCCGCGCTCGCCGTGGGCCTGGCCGCCTGTGGCTCCGGCGAGGCGCCATCGTCCTCACCCAGCGCCGCCGCCTCCTCCGCCGGCGGCCCCAAGTACGCGGGCAAGACGCTGACGTTCTGGCGCCTGGGCGACAGCAACCCCGACGCCAAGGCGTACACCGACGAGCTGGTCGCCGAGTTCGAGAAGCAGACCGGCGCCAAGGTGAAGGTCGAGTGGATCCCGTGGCCGCAGGTCAACGACAAGTTCACGGCCGCGGCGGCGGGCGGCGCCGGCCCCGACGTGACGGAGATCGGCAACGACCAGGTGCCGCTGTGGCAGAGCCAGGAGGCCCTGGAGCCGATCACCGACATCGTGGCGGGCGGTGACCAGGCCCAGATCCCCAAGAACCTGATGGGGCTGGAGACCATCGACGGCGAGACGTACGCCGTGCCGTGGGGCGGCGGCAGCCGGGCCGTGCTCTACCGCGCCGACTGGTTCAAGGAGCTCAAGATCGAGGTCCCCAAGACCTGGGACGAGCTCGTGGCCGCGGCCAAGAAGATCCAGAAGGCGAAGGGCTCGGACGTCGACGGCTTCGCCTTCAACGGCGGCTCCGACGCCAACCACCTGCTGGGCGCCCTCGCCTGGACCGCCGGCGGCGAGTACGCCGTCAAGGAGGGCGACAAGTGGGTCGGCAAGCTCACCGAGCCCGGTTTCAAGGAGGGCTTCGCCCAGTACACCGGACTGGTGACCGACGGGCTGTCCAGCAAGGCGCGGCTCAACCAGAACACCACCGAGATCCGCACCCGCTTCTCCAACAACAAGGTCGGCATGTACCTGACCGCGTCGTGGGACCTCGCGACCATCGAGGAGGAGAGCAAGGGCAAGATCAAGGGTGACAAGATCGCCTTCTTCCCGCTCCCGTCCAAGGCCGGCGGCGAGGCGCAGTCCTTCCTCGGCGGCAACGACATCGCCGTGTGGGGCACCTCCGAGCAGAAGGAGGCCGCCAAGGACTTCGTGAAGCTGGCCTCGGGCAAGCAGTGGGGCGTCAAGTACGCCACCGACGGCGGCCTGCTGCCGGTCTACCCCGACGCGCTGGCCGCGCTGGCCGATGACCCGGCCCAGGCGCCGTTCGCCGCCGCCTTCGCCAAGGCCAAGGCCTTCCCCGCCGACCCGCAGTGGACGGAGGCCAACGAGACCAAGGCCGTGCTGCAGAACGCCGCCCGCCAGGTCATCGAGGGCAAGGCGACCGCGGACGAGGCACTGGCCGCGGCCAACAAGGAACTCGAAGACATCCTCAACGCGTCCTGAGTCCTATGACCGACACGTCAACGCTCTCCCGGGGCGGAGGCCACTCCTCCACCCCGGGACGGCGCCGCGCACCCCGGCGGGCCCGCGCCAGCGGGCTGCCCGCCTGGTCCATCCCCTACGTCCTGCTGATCCCCGGCCTGCTGGTCATCGGCGCGCTGCTGCTCTGGCCGCTGATCCAGATGGTGATCATCTCCTTCCAGAAGGTCGGCCTGGTCCAGATCTCGGGCAAGAAGCCCGCCACCTGGCTCGGCCTGGAGAACTACACCAACGTTCTCGACAACGACATCTTCTGGTCCTCGCTGCGCAACACGGTGGTCTTCGCGGCCGTCGCGGTGCCGCTCACGCTGGTCCTCGGCACCGCCGTCGGCGTGCTGCTGCACCGGCTCGGCAAGAAGATGTCGCTGTTCGTCATCATCGGCATCATGTTCGCCTGGGCGGTCCCGCCGGTGGCGCAGGGCGTGATCTGGCGCTGGCTGTTCGACGCGGAGGCGGGCGTCATCAACTGGGCGCTCAACCTGCTGCCCGACTGGCTCTCCAGCGCCCTGTTCGGCCGCGCCGACTGGACCGGGCAGCCGTGGCTCAACGACGCGTGGTCCATCTACATGGTGCTGATCATCTGCGTGGTCTGGGCGAGCTTCCCGTTCATCGCGGTCTCGGTGCTGGCGGGGCTCAAGGGCATCCCGGCCGAGCTGTACGAGGCCGCCAGGGTGGACGGCTCGGGGCCGTGGCGCACGTTCAGGAAGATCACCTTCCCGCTGCTGAAGCCGGTGTTCGCGGTGCTGACCGTACTGTCGATCATCTGGGACTTCAAGGTCTTCGCCCAGCTGTACGTGCTGGCCGGCACCAGCAACCGGGAGGCCTACAACCTGTCGATGTACGCGGTGACCGAGGCGTTCAAGGCCCCGCCGAAGATGGGGTCCGGCGCGGCCATCGCGGTCGTGCTGACCGTGATCCTGCTCATCGTCACCGCGGCCTACATCCGGCAGATGTTCAAGCAGGAGGAGGTCTGATGAGACCGCTGGCCCGCAGGCGCCTGGGCAAGGCCGCGCTCAACACGGCAGGCGTGCTGGTCTTCCTGGTGGCGATCTTCCCCGTCTACTGGATGGTCAGCACCGCTTTCAAGGCGAACGACCAGATCTTCACCACCGACTTCATCCCGTTCCCCACCCACTTCACCTTCGAGCACATCACGCGGGTGCTCACCGAGGGCGTGGCCGAGCACTCCATCTGGCTCTACATGCGCAACAGCGCCATCGTGGCGCTCGGCACGGTCGTGATCGGCGCGGTCTTCGCGCTGCTGTCGGCGACCGCGGTGGCGAGGTTCCGGTTCAAGGGGCGCACGGCGTTCCTGGCCCTGCTCCTGGTCGCGCAGATGATCCCGGCCGAGGCGCTGGTCATCCCGCTGTTCCTCGGGGTCAAGCGCCTCGGCCTGTACGACCAGCTGCTCGGCCTGATCGTCACGCAGGTGGCGCTGACGCTGCCGTTCGGCATCTGGATGCTGCGCACGTTCGTGGCCGCCGTGCCCAAGTCGCTGGAGGAGGCGGCCTGGATCGACGGGGCGAGCCGGTTCACCACGTTCTGGAAGGTGCTCTTCCCGCTGGTGGCCCCGGGCCTGGTCGCGACCAGCATCTTCTCGTTCATCACCGCGTGGAACGAGCTGATCATGGCCCTCTACCTGATCAGCGACCCGACGAAGTACACCATGCCCGTGGCCCTGCAGTACTTCTTCGGGCAGAAGGGCACGGACTGGGGCGCCATCATGGCCAGCTCCACGATGATGACCATCCCGGTCGTCATCTTCTTCCTTGTCGTGCAGCGCCGCATGGTCTCCGGCCTGGTCGCCGGAGCCGTCAAGGGCTGACATCTCCCGCAGGGCGGAGACCTTCTTTCGCCATGCCCTGAAACCCACGTTTCGAATGCATGCCTGTCATCAGAAGAGGAGCCATGAGTCAGAGTGATCGGGGGCTGCGCCGTCTCGCGGCCGGCACACTGCTCGTCGCCTTCCAGGGCACCACGGCGCCCGAATGGGTGCTGCGCGAGCTGGAGCACGGCCTGGGCGGCGTCACGCTCTTCGGCTTCAACGTGGCCGACCCCGGCCGGCTGTCCGAGCTGACCGCCGCGCTGCGCGGCGCCGGTGAGCCGGTCATCTCCCTGGACGAGGAGGGCGGCGACGTCACCCGGCTGGCGTACCACGTCGGCAGTCCGTACCCGGGCAACGCGGCGCTCGGCGCGGTGGACGACACCGAGCTGACCCGCCGCGTCTACCGCGCCATCGGCTCCGAACTGGCCGCCTGCGGCATCAACCTGGACATGGCGCCCAGCGCCGACGTCAACACCGAGGCCGACAACCCGGTCATCGGCACGCGATCGTTCGGCGCCGACGCCGCGCTGGTCTCCCGGCACACGGTGGCGGCCGTCCAGGGCCTGCAGTCGGTGAACGTGGCCGCCTGCGTCAAGCACTTCCCCGGCCACGGCGCGACCCGGGTCGACTCGCACCTGGCGATCCCCGTCGTGGATGTGAGCCTCGATGTGCTGCGGGAACGGGAGCTGGCCCCGTTCCGCGCGGCGATCGGCGCGGGGGCGAGGTCGGTGATGACCGCGCACGTCGCGGTGCCGGTGGTGACGGGACAGACGCCCGCCACGCTGTCCGGCGCCGCGCTGACCGGGCTCCTCAGGGGCGAGCTCGGCTACGACGGCGTGGTCGTCACCGACGCGCTGGACATGCGGGCGATCACCAGGAGCGTGGGCCTGGCGGGCGGCGCCGTGCTGACGCTGGCGGCCGGGGCCGACCTGCTGTGCCTCGGGCCGCTGCCGTCCTATGACGACGTCCAGGCCATCATCGCCGAGATCGTCGCCGCGGTGCGCGACGGGCGGCTCGACCCCGCCCGGCTGGAGGAGGCGGCGGCCCGGGTGGCGGCGCTGCGGGCCTGGTTCGGAACGCCCGCGCCCGTCGCCGCCGAGCAGAACGGGGTCGGCCTGCACGCGGCGCGGCGCGCCGTGCGGCTGACCGGAGAGACGGAGCCCCTCGTCGAGCCCCTGGTGATCGAGGTGGACACCCCGCCGACGATCGCCGTGGGCGACGTGCCGTGGGGCGTGGGCCCGTGGCTGCCGGACGCCGAGATCGTCCGGGTCGAGCCGGGGGCCGCCGACGTCCCTGCCCTGCTGGCCAAGGCCGCGAACCGGTCGCTGGTCGTCGTGGTCAAGGACGCGCACCGCCACCGGGCGAGCCAGGACCTGGTCTCCGCGCTGGTGGCGGCCCGTCCCGACGTGACGGTGATCGAGATGGGGCTGCCCGTCTGGCGGCCCGGCAGCGCCGCCTACATCGCGACGTACGGGGCGGCCAGGGCCAACGCCCAGGCCGCCGTCGAACTCCTCACCGCCTGAGCCCCCGTGGAGCCCGCCGGGGTCAGGAGGCCAGCAGCTCCTCGCGCGCCTGGTCGAGAGCGGCCAGCACGGCGCCGCGCAGCACCGGGTTGGGGTCGGTCACCGTCGTGGTGACGATCTGGGGCCGCACCGGGCAGATCCTGGCCACGGCCTCCTCCACCCGGGACGTGAGCGCGGACCCGCCCGCGTGGCCCACCTCCCCGGCCAGCACCACCAGCCCCGGGTCGAGGACCACGCACACGGCGGCCACCCCCAGGGCGAGCCGGTTGGCGATCTCGTCGAGCAGCGGCTCGCCCTCCGCGCCCGCGGCCATCGCGACCTTGACGCACTCGCCCGCGCTGCCGGCCGCGAAGCCGTACGACTGGGCCAGCTCGGCCACCGCCTCGGCGCTGACGAGCGACTGCAGGCCGCCCGCCAGCGAGGGCAGCCGGCCGGGCGGGGTGCGGATGTCCTCGGGCAGCGGCACGCCCGGCACCGGCAGGTAGCCGATCTCCCCCGCGCTGCCGGACCGCCCGCGGTGCAGCCGGCCACCCAGCATGATCGCCAGGCCGAGGCCGCGGCTCGACCAGAGCAGCACGAAGTCGTCGATCCCCTGCGCCGCCCCGTCGGCGCGCTCGGCGATGGCGGCGAGGTTGACGTCGTTCTCGATGGTCACCTCGCGGCGCAGGTCGCCCGCCAGCGCCTCGTGGATGCCCTCGTGCCAGCCCGGCAGGTCGAAGGAGAAGCGCACGTCGCCGCTGCGCGGATCGACCACGCCCGGCGTGCCGATGACGACGCCGCGCAGCCTGGACAGGCTGACCTTGGCGCTGCGGCACGCCTTGACGATCGCGCCGTGAACCAGCGAGACCGGGTCGTCGTGGCCGCCCGGGTCGACCGCGACCTGGGCGATCGTCCGGCCGTGGATGTCGGCGACCGCGGTGGAGATCAGCTCGGGCCCGACCTCCAGGCCGGCCACGTACGCACTGGAGGCGATCACCGAGTAGAGGGCCGCGTTGGGACCGCGGCCGCCCGCCTGGGTGCCGACCATCTCGACCAGGCCGCGCTCCTCCAGCCTGGCCAGCGTCTGCGAGGCCGTGACCTTGGACAGGCCGGTCAGGTCGCCGATCTGGCCGCGCGTCATGGGGCCGGTGGTCAGCAGCAGCTCCAGCGCCGCCCGGTCGTTGATCTCCCTGAGCAATCTGGGCACACCAGGGCGTCGCTCCACACCGAATCCCACCGTCGAATCAGAAAGGTTGTTGGAAGTTTAGCGCTCCCATCCTCGGGCGTATCCGCAGCGCGCACCCGTTCCGGCGTACGCGCGCCTAACCAGTGTTGACCAGGGGGGATAATCGAGAACATGCGCCTCTCCGCTCGTGTGGACTACGCCCTCCGCGCCGCCGCCGAACTCGCCGCGGCCGGTGCCGGCCCGACTACGGTGGGTGAGCTCGCCAAGGAGCAAGACATGCCCCCCAAATACCTGGAGAACATCCTGCTGCAGATGCGCCGGGCCGGGCTCGTGCGCGGGCAGCGGGGGCCGGAGGGGGGCTACGTGCTGGCCAGGCCGGCCACCGACATCTCGCTGGCCGACGTGATCAGAGCCGTGGACGGGCCGCTGGCCAACGTGCGCGGCGAGCGCCCCGAGCACGTCGGCTACCGCGGGCCGGCGGAGTCGTTGCAGCAGGTCTGGATCGCGCTGCGGGCCACCGAGCGGTCCATCCTGGAGGAGGTCACGCTGGAGCAGGTGGCCTCGGGGGTGCTGCCCGAGCGGATCCGCCAGCTCGCCGCCGACCCCGCCGCCTGGGACTGAGGCCTCTTCGTCAGCGGCATCCGCCCGGAAGACCGAGCACCTGCGGCGCCCGCCCTGAAGGCTGAGCCCCTCGTCAGCGGCTCCTGCCCGCCGCCCAGAAGAGCGCGAGGGCGACCAGTTCGACGACGGCCGCCACCGCCGGCAGCCAGCCGCTTCCGTGACTCTCCAGCACCAGCCCGCCCACCGCGCCCCCGCCCGACACCCCGACGTAGACGGCGCTGCTGTTGAGCGCCAGCGCCTGCGGCCCCGCCGGGCCCGCCAGCGCCAGCAGCCGGGTCTGCGCCGGTGGCGGCACCCACCACGACACACCCGCCCACACCAGTAGCAGCGGCAGGAGCGCGGGCAACGGCAGCGGCCGCAGCAGCCAGCAGGCGGTGAAGACGCCCATCACCCCGGTGAACCCGGCGATGCCGGCGATCAGCGCCCGATCCGCACCCCACCGGTCGGCGGCCCGTCCGCCGAGCTGCCCGCCCACCAGCCCGGCGAGCCCGGCCAGCGCGAACACCCACCCCAGCGCCGCCGGCCCGGCCCCGGCCAGGTCCCGCAGGAACGGCGCCAGGTACGTCATCAGCATCATGCTGCCCAGCACGATCGCCACGATCCCGAGCAGCCCGAGCACGACCCGCGGCCTGGCCAGGGACGCCAGCCGCTCCCGGACGGGCATGGCGTCCGCCGGGGGCGGCTCGGGCAACGTCCTCCGGATCGCGACCAGCGCGACGAGCCCCAGCAGCCCGCCGAGGCCGAACGTGGCCCGCCAGCCGAAGGCGCCGCCCACCCACGTGCCGATGGGCACGCCCAGCATGAGCGACCCCGTCAGCCCGCCCATCACCAGCGCCAGGTAGCGGCCCCTCCCGCTGTCGGGGGCGAGGGCGGTGGCGACGGCGTACGCGGTGGGGACGATGGCCGCCGCGGCCAGCGCCGCCAGCACGCGCAGCCCCATGAGCACGGCGTACGACGTCGTGAACGCGGCCGCGCCGTTGGCAGCGGCGAACAGGACCAGGGCCCAGGTGAGCAGCCGTCGCCGCGGCCAGGTGGCGCACACGACGGAGGCCACCGGCGCTCCCAGAGCGAACGCCAGGGAGAAGACGGTGACGAGCTGCCCGCCCGCCGCCTCGCTGACGCCGAGACCGGCGGAGACGGCGGGCAGCACGCCCGCGATCACGTAGTCGTCGGTGGCCAGGGCGAAGGTGGTGAAGACCAGGGCGAGCAGCCACGCGGGCAGGCGGGCGCGCTGCCGTACGGCGACGGGCATGCGTATCCCCTCAATAAAGGTAACAGTCGTTTCCCATATAGGGTAACAGTCGTCACCTCAATGACCGCAAAGGGATATACGCCGATGGCCAGGACCGCCGACCCGCGCCGCCGGGCCGAACTGCTCGACCAGATCGTCGACTACCTGGCCGAGCACGGCCTGTCGACGTTGTCGATGCGCCCGCTGGCCGAGCACCTCGGCAGGTCCACGCGCGTGCTGACCCACCACTTCGCCGACAAGGAGGAGCTGCTGTCGGCCACCATGGAGCGCCTGGACGAGCGGCACCGCGCCTGGCTGCGGGCGCTGCCGGGCTGGTCGGGGTCCGACAGCGTGGGCACGATCATCCGCCGCACCTGGGACTGGCAGTCCCGGGAGGAGAACCTGCCGGTCGCCCGCCTGATCCACGAGATCGAGGGACTGGCGGCCGGTGGCCGGCTCCAGGGGCACGTGCCGCGGCTGCTGGCCGACCGGTCGGAGTTCGTGGCAGGGCTGCTGCGCGAGCGGGGCGTCGCGGAGGCCGACGCGTCGCGGATCTCCACGCTGGCCAACTCGGCGTACACGGGACTGCAGATCGACTTCCTGACGACCGGCGAGCGCGATCGCGTCGAAGAGGCGCTCGACCGGCTCTGCGCCCTGGTGGACGAATGGGTCGCTGCCGCCGGGTGAGCCGGCCCTCGCGCCCTCGACGCACGTCGTGGTGACGAGCGGGGCGTCACGTATCGCCGACGGAACCAGCGGTGCGCACCGGCCGCGTTCCTAGACTTGGGGCATGCCCGAAGGAGACGCCGTCTATCGCACGGCCGCCCGCCTGCGCGGCGCGCTGGACGGGCGCGTGCTGACCAGGTCGGACTTCCGCGTGCCCCGGCACGCCACCGCCGACCTGACGGGCCGCGCGGTCGTCACCACGCTCTCCCGGGGCAAGCACCTGCTCACCCGCGTCGAGGGTGACTTGACGGTGCACACGCACCTGCGCATGGACGGGAGCTGGCGGATCATGCCGGCGGGCCGCAGGACCGCCCCGGGAGACCTGGTCAGGCTCATCCTGGCCAACGAGCGGTGGCAGGCGGTCGGTGTGCGGCTGGGGATGGTGGATCTCGTCAGGACGGGTGACGAGGGGCGGCTGGTCGGGCATCTGGGGCCGGATCTGCTCGGCCCGGACTGGGACCCGGACGAGGCCGTGCGCAGGCTGCGGGTCTCGCCCGGCAGGACCATCGGGGAGGCGCTGCTCGATCAGCGCAACCTGGCGGGGATCGGCACGATCTATCGCGCCGAGACCCTGTTTCTGCGCGGGATCTGGCCGTGGAGGAGGGTCGGGGAGATCGAGGATCTCGCGGGGCTCGTGTCACTGGCCCAGCGACTGCTGGAAGCGAACACATCTCATGCGGGCACGGTGACCACAGGTGATCGCCGCCCGGCGAACCAGACGTGGGTCTACGGCAGGGCGGGGAGGCCCTGTCGCCGATGCGGCACCCGCATCAGCCGCGGGGAGATGGGGACGCAGCCACAGGAAAGGCTCATCCTGTGGTGTGCGGGCTGCCAGCGGGGCTAGGCAGCCACCATGTCCTTGACTTCGGGGAACACGGAGTCGGAAATCGACCCGGGAACCGTCTCCGCGAGGGGCAGCCGTTCGCGATCGGGCACGTCGGCCAGCACAGGGGCAGCCTGCAGCTCCGCCAGCGCGAACTGGTCGGAAACCTCACGCAGCACCTGAGAAAGAGGCACCTCGAGTGCGCCGCAAATGGACGCCAGCAGCTCCGACGAGGCTTCCTTCTGGCCGCGCTCCACCTCGGACAAGTAGCCGAGCGAGACACGCGCCTGCGTGGACACCTCGCGTAGCGTGCGTCCCTGCCGCACCCTCAACCGTCTCAGCACGTCGCCGAGCAGCTGACGCAGCAGAATCATCTGTCGCTCCCTCCCCGGCGCGGATTTCACCACACCCCGCGCGATCGGATCGTGCCGCACATTGTTCTTCTTGGCTTCGTACATACTCCTCGCCGTCATCATCGGGCGACGTCGCGCTTTGACCACCGCACGTGGCTCATCAGGCCCGCCTGCCGGGCGCTCGGTGCTTGCAGTTGGCTCACGGACCTCACTCACAGCTCCACCGTACCCGTATCCACCGACACCGCGTCAGACCGTGCTTCGCATGTTCGCTCGGGACGTAACACGGTAATCACCCGGAATGTTCCCCTATGTTCGACTTAAGCACACCTGACAGTAGATCTACCGCCTCGTCCACCGTCTCTACCCTGATACGTTCGCGGGATCCAGAAAGTTGCATCTCCCGGCCCCAGAC
The DNA here is from genome assembly GCF_006334985.2 of Nonomuraea phyllanthi. GTDB lineage: Bacteria > Actinomycetota > Actinomycetes > Streptosporangiales > Streptosporangiaceae > Nonomuraea > Nonomuraea phyllanthi. Next base: position 29,379 of record NZ_VDLX02000003.1, on the reverse strand, counting down.
GCGCCCGCCCGGCCCGCAGACGGCCGCGTAGACGGTGCCGACCGGCTTGCCGTCCTGCGGCTCCGGCCCGGCCACCCCGGTCACGGCCAGCCCGTACGTGGCCCCGCACAGCCGGGCCACCCCCGTCGCCATGGCCGCGGCCACGCCGGGGTGCACGGCCCCCTCGCGCCGCAGCAGCTCGGCGGGCACCCCCAGCAGCTCGTGCTTGAGCTCGGTCGCGTACGAGATGACTCCGCCCCTGAACGCCTTGGACGACCCCGAGACCGACGTGATCGCCGCCCCGATGAGCCCGCCGGTCAGCGACTCGGCCACCGCCACCGTGGCGGAGCGGGCCACCAGCATCCCCAGAACCTCGGCCACATCTGCCATCGATCACTCCCCGCGCGACTGCCTGGCCACTTTCCGCAACCTGATGGCCCTGACGACGTAGTCGACCCCCGTGGCGACCGTGATGAGCAGCGCCGCCCCCATCACCACCCACCGCACCGGATCCGGCACCCACGGCAGGAGGTAGAGGACGATCGCGGCGATCTGCAGCACGGTCTTGACCTTGCCGCCGTAGCTGGCCGGGATCACCGCGTGGCGCAGCAGCACGAACCTGAGGACCGTGATGCCGACCTCCCTGCCGAGGATGACGATCGTCACCCACCAGGGCAGCTCGTTCAGGATCGACAGGCAGACCAGGGCCGCGCCGGTGAGCGCCTTGTCGGCGATCGGGTCGGCGATCTTGCCGAAGTCGGTGATGAGGCCGTAGCGCCTGGCCAGCTCCCCGTCGAGGTGGTCGGTGATCGAGGCCACCACGAACACCCCGAGGGCGGCCAGCCGCCAGCCCATGCCGGGCAGGAAGAGACAGACGACGAAGAAGGGGACGAGCGCCAACCGGAGGACCGTGAGGACGTTGGCGATGTTCCACGGGCTCACCACCCGGCGCTCGTCCCTCGTCATGGGCCGGCCTTGATGCGCGCGATCAGATCGACCCCTTCGGCGTCGACCACGACAGCGCGCACGATCTGCCCCCTGACCAGGCCGATGCCCTGCACCGTGACGGAGCCGTCGACCTCGGGGCCCTGGTGCGCGGCCCGGCCTTCGTAGCCGCCGTCGCCCAGGTCGTCCTCGATCAGCACGTCGACCTCGGTGCCCATGCGCTCCTCCGCGCGCTGGGCGGTCAGCTCCTCGGCCAGCTCGGTGAGCACGCGCACGCGCTCGTCGATGACCTCCTGCTCCAGCTTGCCCGGCAGCCCGGCGGCCTCCGTGCCGTCCTCGTCGGAGTAGCCGAACACGCCGATCACGTCGAGCCTGGCCTCCTCCAGGAAGCCGACCAGCTCGCCGAACTCCTCCTCGGTCTCTCCCGGGAAGCCCACGATGAAGTTGGAGCGCACGCCGGCCTCGGGAGCGCGCTCGCGGATGCTCCCCAGCAGCCCGAGGAAGCGCTCGGGGTCGCCGAAGCGGCGCATCCGGCGCAGCACCGTGCCGCTGGCGTGCTGGAAGGACAGGTCGAAGTAGGGGGCGATGCCGTCGGTGCCGGTGAGCACGTCGATCAGCCCGGGGCGCAGCTCGGCCGGCTGGAGGTAGCTGACCCGCACCCGGTCGATGCCCTCGACGGCCGCGAGCCGGGGCAGCAGCTGCTCCAGCGCCCGAAGGTCGCCCAGATCCTTGCCGTAGGACGTGGAGTTCTCGCTGACCAGGACGAGCTCGCGCACCCCTCGGTGGGCCAGCCAGTCGGCCTCGGCCAGCAGCTCGTCGGGCCGGCGCGAGACGTAGGAGCCGCGGAAGGCCGGGATGGCGCAGAACGTGCAGCGCCTGTCGCAGCCGGAGGCCAGCTTGAGCGAGGCCACCGGGCTCTCGTCGAGCCGTTTGCGCAGCACGCGCGGCCCGCTCGCGGGCGCGAGGCCATCGGGCAGGTCGCCGTGGCCGGGGATGTTGGTCTTGGGGGCGCTGGCACGATCCACCGGCGAGATGGGGAGCAAGGTGCGGCGGTCGCGTGGCGTGTGGGGCTTGAGCGGCCGCCCGGCGAGCACGTCGTCGAGGCGGCCGCCGATCTCGGCGTAGTCGTCGAAGGAGATGACCGCGCTGGCCTCGGGCAGCGCCTCGGCCAGCTCGTTGCCGTAGCGCTCGGCCATGCACCCCGCGGCGACCACCTTCGCGCCGGAGTCGGCGGCGGCCAGCAGCGTGTCGATGGAGTCTTTCTTGGCCGAGTCGATGAAGCCACACGTGTTGACGACGACGACGTCGGGGTCGTCGTCGCCCAGCTGCCAGCCGGCAGCCTCGAGTCGCGCGGCCAGCTCCTCGGAGTCGACCTCGTTACGTGCGCAGCCCAGAGTGATCAGCGATGCGGTTCGGCGGGATGACATGGTGAACACTACGGTATCGGGAGTTGGCCACCACCCGATGCACCGGCTCCCGCCGGACGGCTATCGCGCGGGCGGCTTGGCGGGCCCGAACGAGCGCCGCACCATCTCCCCCTTGCCCCCGAGCGGCGCGACCTTCTTGCCGTTGACCTGCAGCGACACGGCCGAGGCGTCGGCGAGCAGCAGGTTGACCTTGTCCTCGGCGCGCACCGTGGAGGTCTTTCCCGCCTTCAGCGTGCCCTCGAACAGCTTGCGCCCCTTGCCGTCCTGGGCCTGCACGTACGACGACCGCTTGGCCTTGATCCTGATCGTCACCATGCGCTGGGCCGCCTTGCCCGCGGCGTGCTTCTTCGGCTTCTCGGCGATCGGCGAGTTCGGCGGGACGCTGGGCCGGGCCGAGGCCGCCTGCACGTCGGCCGTGCGCACCTCGTCGCTCGCGCCGCCCAGCACCCGCATCATGCCGAAGACGACGACGATCGCGAGCGCCACCCCGAGGGCCATGGACCAGTTGGGCCCGCGCCGCTCCCTCAGGTTGATCTTGCGGTCGGCCTGGAACACGGCCGAGGCGGCCATCGGCCTCGGCGCCCCGCCGTGCCGCTGGTCATAGAGGTGGACCGTGGCCTCGGGGTCGAGCCCCACGGCCTTGGCCACCGCCTTGATGTGGCCCCTGGTATAGAAGTCGCCGCCGTACTGGCTGTCGTCATCCTGCTCCAGGCCATGGATGATCGCCTCACGAATGTTGGTGGCCTCGCTGACCTGCTCGACCGTCAGCCCGGACGACTGTCTGGCCGCCGCCAGCACGGCCCCGATACTCTGCTCCTCCACGGCGAATGCCTCCCCCACGGCACTGGAAATGCCACCACACTAGGTAGTGGTTTACATTCAACCAGTTACTACCCCGCTAGGCGGCATTGTGGTCATTCGCCACGCAGGTCAGCCAGCAAACCGGGTAGATCGTCCGGTTTGACCATTACTTCCCGCGCCTTCGACCCCTCGCTCGGGCCGACCACGTTCCGGCTCTCCAGCAGGTCCATGAGCCGTCCGGCCTTGGCGAACCCGACCCGCAGCTTGCGCTGCAGCATCGAGGTGGAGCCGAACTGGGTGGTCACGATGAGCTCGGCGGCCTGGATCAGCAGGTCGAGGTCGTCGCCGATGTCCTCGTCGATCTCCCGCTTGACCGGCGCCGCGGCGACGTCCTCGCGGTATTCGACCTGCATCTGCGCCTTGCAGTGCGCGACGACCTCGGCGATCTCCTTCTCGGAGACGAACGCGTTCTGGATGCGGATGGGCTTGCTCGCGCCCATCGGCAGGAACAGCGCGTCGCCCTGGCCGACCAGCTTGTCGGCGCCCGGCTGGTCGAGGATGACCCGCGAGTCGGTGAGGCTGGAGACGGCGAACGCCAGCCTGGACGGCACGTTGGCCTTGATCAGGCCGGTGACCACGTCGACGGACGGCCGCTGGGTGGCGATCACGAGGTGGATGCCCGCCGCGCGGGCCAGCTGCGTGATGCGCACGATCGAGTCCTCGACGTCGCGCGGCGCCACCATCATGAGGTCGGCCAGCTCGTCGACGATCACTAGCAGGTACGGGTACGGCTGGTAGACGCGCTCGCTGCCCGGCGGCGGCTGCAGCTTGCCCGCCCGCACGGCCTTGTTGAACTCGTCGACGTGCCGGAACCCCGACGCGGCCAGGTCGTCGTAGCGCCGGTCCATCTCGCCCACGACCCATTCGAGGGCCTCGGCGGCCTTCTTCGGGTTGGTGATGATGGGCGTGATGAGGTGAGGGATGCCCTCGTAGACGCTGAGCTCGACCCGCTTGGGGTCGACCAGCACCATCCGCACCTCGTCGGGCGTGGCCCGCATGAGGATGCTGGTGATGAGCCCGTTCACGCAGACCGACTTGCCGGCGCCGGTGGCTCCCGCGATGAGCAGGTGGGGCATCTTGGCGAGGTTCGCGACGATGGTGCGGCCCTCGACGTCCTTGCCCAGGCCGACGATCATCGGGTGGTGATCGGCCTGCGCCACCTGGGCGCGCAGCACGTCGCCCAGGGCGACCAGGTCCTTGTCGGCGTTCGGGATCTCCACCCCGATCGCCGACTTACCCGGGATAGGCGACAAAATCCGGACGTCTGCTGACTTGACCGCGTACGCGATGTTCTTGGTGAGCGCCGTGACCTTCTCCACCTTGACCGCGGGCCCCAGCTCGATCTCGTAGCGGGTCACGGTCGGCCCCCGGGTGAAGCCGATCACCTGGGCGTCGATGGTGAACTGCTCCAGCACGCTGGTCAGCGCGTTCACCACGGTGGTGTTGGCCTTCGTCTGCGGCTTGGGCGCCGTGCCCGGCTTGAGGAACTGCAGGTCCGGCAGGCTGTAGGGGCCCGCCTGCGGCGAGAGCACGAGCTGCTCCACCTTGCGCGGCGCGGGCGTCGGCTGCGGCGGCTCCGGCCGCTTGTCGGCCTCGGGAGCGGGCGCCTCCTCCTCGTCCGTCAGCCCCGGCACGATCTCCGGCGAGTGGTCGGCCCGCTTGTCGGCGTCGTCGGCCAGGACGGGCGTGTCGTACGGCTTGACGGAGTCGCCGCCCTCCTCGGTGGCCTTCTTGGCGCTCCTGGCCCGCTTCTTGCCCGGCGCGCGCGGCGCGGGCTCGGCCTGCCGCTCGAACAGCATGTGCCGCAGCTCGGCCAGCCGCTCGGGGATCCGGTGCACGGGGGTGGCGGTGATCACCAGCACCCCGAACCCGGAGAGGAGGAGCAGCAGCGGGATCGTGATCCACGGCGGCAGGATGCTCATCGGCGGCGCCGACACGATGAACCCGATCATGCCGCCGGCCTGCGACACCTTGTCCATGCCCTGCCCCTCGCCGGCCGGGTAGGGGGTGCCGTTGGCGACGTGGATGACGCCCAGCACGCCGACCAGCAGCGCCGCCCACCCGATCACCATGCGCCCGGTGTCGGCGTTCTGGTCGGGGTGGCGCAGGTAGCGCCAGGACAGCAGGCCGAGCAGCAGCGGCAGCGCCCACGCCAGCGAGCCGAAGACGCCGTGCACGGTCGCGTTCACCACGCTGGAGACGGCACCGTCGGCGTTTCGCCAGGTCATGGCCGCCAGCACGATCGCGCCCGCGAGCACCGTCAGGCCCACTCCGTCGCGCCGGTGCGCGGGATCGAGCTCGCGGGCGTTCTTGCCCAGCGCGCGAGCCGTGCTGCCGATGCCGTTGGCGAGCAGCATCCACAGCCCGACGATCAGCTTGCCGATCATCGTGAAGACCCAGCTGATCGGATCCTGGTGGGTCACCGAAGCGGGCTTGCGGCTCGAGGCCGCCCTGGACCGCCCCGCCGACGAGGTCCCGCGCTTGGCGGGCGTCGAGCGAGACGAGGTCGACCGCTTCGCCGGCCCCTTCGATGCGCTTTTCGGCGTACGGGTGGCCATGATGCCAAAGGTACGTCGGAGACACCGCGGAAGGCGCGTAGGCACGCCGATGATCCGTCCGGACCCCTGGAAGATCCGGCGAAACCCGCCGACCGGCCCATGACCGCCACATGACCCTGGCGGCCTTCTCACAACCGCCGGTACGGAGCGCGTCCGTCTGCCACTCTGAGAGTGACCGTACTGCCACATCGAGTGATGTTCTAGGACGCACAGTGGACACGACCAGGGTGTCGAGCACGGCCTTCGACGGGACCCCCCATGCCCCGGCGCACGCGCGCAGGTTCGTCCGCCAGGTGCTCGGCGAGTGGCGCCTCGACCACCTGGCCGAGGACGCCGTGCTGCTGACCAGCGAGCTCGTCACGAACGCCGTCGTCCACGCGGGCACCGGCATCGAGCTGACCTGCCGGCTGGACGTGGACGCCGACCCCGCGAAGCTGGAGATCGAGGTCGACGACCACCACCCGGCCAGGACGCTCCCGGAGGCCGGGCCGGTGCCCGGCTCGACGCGCACGTCGGGACGCGGCCTGGCGCTCGCCGGCATGCTGGCCGACGCCTGGGGCGTCACCTACACCCGTACGGCCAAGCGGGTCTGGGTGCGCCTGGAGCTGGCCGACGGATACGACGCGCCGGAGCCGGCCGGCGCGGCCCCGATCGAGACCCTGCACGTCGGCGTCATCGTCGCCGACCGCGACGGGCTGGTCCAGTCGTGGAACGCGGAGGCGGAGACGCTGCTCGGGTGGCGGGCCGACCAGGCGATCGGCCGGCGGCTGGAGAAGCTGGTGGCCTGGCGGGGGCACGGCCCGTACACGATGTCACTGGCCGACACGCTCTGCCTGGGCCGCTGGCGCGGCGAGGCGCACATGCGGCACCGGGACGGCGGCGTGGTCCCGGTCTACGTCTCCCACCTGCGCGACCGGGTGCGGCGCTGCTCCGTCTGGCTGGTGGTGGCGCTCGACCACGGGCACGTCCTGGCGCCGCCGCCGCGCCGGGAGGCGGGCCGGCGCATCAAGGACCTGCTCGGCCAGGACCTGCCGTTCGCCGAGCTGCTCGACACGATCGCGCGGATCGTGCAGATCTCCTGCGGCGGCGACGCCGCATACGTGCTGCTGGCCGCCGACGGCGGTGACGCCTTCGGCGTGGCGGCGGGCGCCGGCGCGACGCCGGGGCTGGTGGGGGTGCTGGCCCCCGGGATCTTCGGCCGGGACCGCACGGCGCCCGCGATCGTCGCGGACCTGCCGGCCGTGGACGCGGAGCTGGCCCGGCGGCTGCGCGCCAGGTCGCTGGCGTGCGCGCCGCTGCTCGCGGGCGGCGAGCCGGCCGGCTACGTGGTGGTGACGGCCACGTCGCCGGACCGCTTCGACGAGGAGCTCGTGGCGAGCCTCCAGCACATCGCCGCCCAGGTGGCCGTCCCGGTGCAGCGCGAGCGGCTGGCCGAGCGCGACCGCGCGCACCGGGGGCGGCTGTCGTTCCTGGCCGAGGCGGGCGAGCTGCTGGCGGGCGTGCACGACGAGGAGGTGATCGCGGCGCTGGCCGCGCAGCTCGTCGTACCGAAGATCGCCACCTGGGCGGCCGTCTACCTGACCGATCTGACGGGCATGACCAGGCTCGCGCACGTCTGGCACAGCGAGGAGCGCCACAACGCCGAGCTGCGCAAGGCGCTGCCCGCCGTCCCGCGCACCCCGCTCGACGAGGTGAGCTGGCCGGTCGGCCCGGAGACCGTGGTGTCGTTCCCGCTGGTCACCCAGGGCAGGTCGCACGGCGCGCTGGTGATCGGCCGCGTCGAGCCGACGCTGCCGCTGGAGCTGGCCGACCTGCTGTCGGACCTGTGCCGCCTGGTGTCGCTCAACCTGCACACCGCCATGCTGTACGCCCGCCAGGCCACCACCTCGCGGGTGCTGCAGCGCAGCCTGCTGCCCCTGCGCGTGGCGCCCATGCCGGGCCTGGAGTCCGCCGTCGTCTACGAGCCCGCCGAGGAGGGCGCGGACGTCGGGGGCGACTTCTACGACCTGTTCACGGTGGCCGACCACTGGTGCTTCGCGCTGGGCGACGTGTGCGGCAGCGGCCCGGAGGCGGCCGCGGTCACCGGGCTGGCCCGCCACGCCGTACGCCTGCTGGCCAAGGAGCACTACACGGTGGCCGACATCTTCGACCGGCTCAACCACGCGCTGCTGGAGGAGGGCGAGGAGGGCCGCTTCCTCAGCCTGCTGTGCGGCGAGCTGACCCCGCTGCCGCAGGGCGGCGCGCTGTGCACGATCGCCTCGGCCGGCCACCCGCCGCCGCTCCTGCTGCGGCCGGACGGCAAGGTCGAGGCGATGGCGACGCCGCAGCTGCTGCTCGGCATCGAGTCCGGCGCCCGGTTCTACGTCGAGACGTTCGAGCTGGCGCCGGAGGAGGTGCTGCTGTGCGTCACCGACGGCGTGACCGAGCGGCGCGACGGCGAGCGGCTGCTCGACGACGGCGACGGGCTGGCCGTGCTGCTGTCCGGCTGCACGGGGCTGAGCGCCCACGCGGTGGCCGAACGCGTGCGCCACGCGGTCGAGACGTTCGCCGACGAGCCCTCGCAGGACGACGTGGCCCTGCTGGTGATCAAGGCCGCTGCCGTCCTGCGCCCGGTCATGACGTGAAGCGGTACGTCGTGGTCGAGGTGCGTCGCTCGCCCGGCCGCAGCACGGTGGAGGGGAAGCTCGGCTGATTGGGCGAGTCGGGGAAGTGCTGGGTCTCCAGGCACAGCCCGCCGAACGGCCCGTACGGCGTCGCGCCCCCGTCGAGCATGCTGCCCGAGTAGAACTGCACGCCCGGCTCGGTCGTCGTGACCTCCATGGTCAGCCCGCCGGCCGTCACCGTCGCGCCGCCCTCGTTGAGCACGAAGCAGTGGTCGTACTGCCCGTCGTACCGCTCCCCCACGGCGTGCGGCTCGGTGAAGTCGAACGGCGTGCCCTTGACCGGCGCCAGCTCGCCCGTCGGGATCTTGTGCTCGTCCACCGGCAGGTAGTGCTCGGCGTCCAGCGTCACGACGTGGTCGCGTACGTCGCCCTCGCCCTCGCCCTTGAGGTTGAAGTAGGAGTGGTTGGTCAGGTTGACCACGGTCGGCGCGTCGGTCTCCATCGCGTAGTCGATGCGCAGCGCGTCGTCCTCCAGCGTGTACGTGACCCGCGCCGTCAGCGTGCCGGGGTAGCCCTGGTCGCCGTCGGGGCTGGTCAGCCGCAAGGTCACCGACTGCCCGGTGCGCTCCTCGACGGCCCAGACCTTCTTGTCGAAGCCCTCGACGCCGCCGTGCAGGCTGGCCGTGCCGTTGTTGACCGGGACGTGGTATTCGACGCCGTCAAGGGTGAAGGCTCCGCCCGCGATGCGGTTGCCGTACCTGCCGACGACCGCGCCGAAGTAGCGGCTGCGCGTCTGGTAATCCTCCAGCGTGTCGAGCCCGAGCACGACGTCGCGGCCCGACACCTCAAGCGAGCGGACGATGGCGCCGTACGTCAGCACCCCGGCGCGCAGCCGGCCTGACGACAGGTCCACCTGCTCGACGGTCTCCCCCGACGGCAGCGTTCCGAAGATCATGTTTGTGCCCTTCCCGTGGATTCGCGGACTATGAGGGCGGTGTCGAGGGTCACTGTCGCGCCCTCGCCCCCCGACTGCAGCAGCAGGTCGACGGCCATCCTCCCGGCGGCGACGGCCGGCATGGCGACCGTGGTCAGCTTGGGCCGGTTGAGCCGCCCCGGCAGGATGTCGTCGAACCCGATGACACTTATCTGGTCTGGTACCCCTATCTCCATCGCCGACAGCCCCTCGATGACGCCGAGTGCCACGAGGTCGTTGTACGCGAGCACCGCGGTCGCCCCGCAGGCCGCCACGTCCGCCGCCACGGCGAGGCCGCCCGCCTCCGTGGGCTGGTTGGGGCCGAAGAAGACGAGGTCAAGTCCGGTGGCGTCGGCGGCGACCCCCTGCATCTCGTTGCTGGTCCACGAGCCGATCGGGCCCGACACGAGGGCGATCCTGCGGTGACCGAGCCCGGCGAGGTGCTCCAGCGCGAGCCTGGCGCCCTGGGCGACGTTCATGAGCACGGCGGCCATGCCCTTGATCCGCCGGTTGACCACGACGAACGGCACGTCCTCCGCCAGGCGCTCGATCATCTTGTTCGACAGGCGGGGGCTGCACAGCAGGACGCCGTCGACCTGCTTGGTCAGCGTCCTGATCAGCTCCTCCTCGACCCGCGGGTCCTCATCGGTGTCGGCCACGAACACGTGGTAGTCGCGTCCCCTGGCCTGTGCCTGGGCGGCCTTGATGAGCGGCGGGAAGAAGGGGTTGGCGATGTCGGCCACGATCAGGCCCATGTTGAAGGTGCGCCCGGTGGTGAGCGCCCTGGCCGCGCGGTTGGGGCGGTAGCCGAGGTCGTCGGCCGCGGCCAGCACGCGGCTCCTGGTGGTGGGATTGACCAGGTGCGGCGCGGAGAAGGTGCGGGACACGGTGGACACGTGCACGCCGCACACGCGCGCCACGTCCTTGATCGTCGCCGTCATCGCCGTCCTCCCTTGCAAACGGTTGCCAGACTAAACCTTGACCTTCACCCCTGCCCTCGTCAAGGTTCTTGCAACCGGTTGCGACGGTGCCGGCCGGGTTACCAGCGGCCGCCCAGTTCGTTGAGGGTGAACACGCCTCCAGCGCGGTTGTGCAGCGGCTCCGACAGGTCCGGCTCGCCCTGCTCGGCGATGAGCTTGGCGGCCTGCGGTTCGGAGGAGTCGCGGGAGACGTACCCGATGGATTCGGCCTCCTCCAGCGACCACCAGCGGCGCGCGTTGTCCGAGACTCCCCAGACCACGTGGTAGCCGGGCGCGGTCAGCCCCGCCTCGACCAGGCGGGTCAGGTCGTCGGGCGAGATCCAGGTGGCCAGGCCGCGCGTGTCGGCGGAGGCCTCGTTGCAGGTGCCGAGCCGGATCACGGTCACGTTCATGCCGAACCGGTCGTGGTAGAGGCTGCCGAGCGCCTCCATGACGACCTTGCTCACGCCGTAGAAGGTGTCGGGCCGGGGAAAGGCGTAGTCGGGCAGGTCGGAGCCGTCGGCGGGCCGGGTGTGGAAGCCGGCCGCGTGGTGGCTGCCCATCAGGACCAGATGCCGGACGCCCTCCTCCCGGGCCGCCTCCATCAGCACTTGCGTTCCGTGGATGTTGGCCTGCACGATGTCGTCCCAGGGATGCTCCCGGCTCTGGCCGCCGAGGTGGATCACCGCGTCCACGCCCTTCATCGCCTCGGCCATCGCGGCCGGGTCGGCGAGGTCGGCCGTAACCCACTCCTCGCCTGGGCCCGTCTCGACCGCCTGCAGGTCGGAGAGGCGCAGGACGCGGCCTTCCCGGGCGAGCCGTGGGCGGAGCAGCGTGCCGACTTTCCCCGCGGCACCGGTCATGAGTATGCGCATGTCTCCATGATGTACACGATTCTGACTGAAATTCACATCCTTGAATATTGACCGAGAACCGCGTCAGTAGTTACTTTCGCAGGCACGAGTTCAAGCACTCGACTCATGTCCACGTATGTGAACGGGAGGCGGTCTGATGTCACGTCGTCTGCTGGGGGTCGCGGTCACGGCGACCCTGGCCGTAACGCTGACAGGCTGCGGTTCCGGGGGATCAGGTTCAGACAACGCTCTGGAGATCTGGATCAGGCAGGCGCCCGAATCCGACTCCGCGAAGACGGCGGTGAAACTCGCAGACGCATTCACCAAGGCCAGCGGCATCAAGACGAAAGTCGTCGCGCTATTCGACGACTTCGAGACCAAACTCAACCAGCAGGCCGCCCAGAAGCAGCTTCCCGACATCGTCATCAACGACACCGCGCAACTCGGCAACATGCACTCCCAGGGCTGGCTGCGCGAGGTCGACAAGGCCACGCTGGCCGGCGGCGACAAGCTCTCCGACCGCGCGTGGATGGCCGCCCAGGGCGCCGACGGCAAGTACTACGCCGCGCCGTTCTCCGCCCAGTCGTTCGCGATGATCGTACGCAAGGACTGGCGGGAGAAGGTCGGCATGGAGCCGCCCAAGACGTGGGAGGACCTGACCAAGCTCGCCCAGGCGTTCACCGAGAAGGACCCCGACGGCAACGGCCAGGCCGACACGTCGGGCTTCGTCGCCCCCGCCGGCACCAAGCGCGGTTACGCCTCCTGGTACGCCTCCTCGTTCATCTACGCCAACGGCGGCGACTTCGTCAAAAGCACCGGCGGCGGCAAGTTCCAGGCCACCGTCAACGACCCGAAGACCGTCGAGGCCGTCCAGTACCTGCAGGACCAGTTCTGCAAGACCAAGACCGTCAACCCGGGCGCGGTCAGCAACGACACGACCGTCACCCACGAGGTGTTCGAGAAGGGCCAGGGCGGCATCTACGTCGTCGGCCCGTACGTGCTGGCGCGGTTCGTCAAGAGCATCGGCACCGACAAGATCGAGGTGCTGCCCGTGCCCCAGGGCCCGACCGGCGGCCCCGGCACGCTCGGCGAGGGCGAGAACGTCTACATGATGGTCGGCTCCGACCAGGAGGACGCCCAGAAGAAGTTCGCCGAGTACGCGATCTCCCCCGAAGGCCAGAAGATCGGCATGAACAAGGACGCCAACGGCGCCATCGTCCGCCTGCCGGTCAACACCGAGGTCGACATGGCGGGCGAGCGGCAGGACCCGCGCTGGCAGGTGTTCCAGGACGCCTTCGCCAACGCCGTCTACGCCCCGCCGGTGCCGAACTGGGCGCCGATCCGCCAGGACTCCGCCGACGCCATCAACGCGGTCTGGGCCGACTGCTCCGCTGACGTCAAGACGACGATGGACCAGCTGAACACCAAGCTGACCCAGGAACTGCAGAGCCAGAAAGCGTCATGACGACCACACTCACCCAGGCCCCCGGCCACACGGCGGCCCCCCATCGCCGCGCCAGAAGGGCGTGGTGGCAGGGGTCGCTGGTGGCCTGGCTGTTCCTGGCACCGGCGCTGCTGCTGTTCCTCTACTTCAAGTTCATCCCCATGGTGCTGGGCCTGTGGAAGAGCTTCCACGAGGTGCACTACATCTCCGACACCTGGGTGGGCCTGGACAACTACAAGACGATCCTCACCGACTCCGAGTTCGCCTCGGCGATCGGGCACAGCGTCGTGCTGGCGCTGGGCACCACGCTCGGCTCGCTGGTGCTGGGCCTCGGCTTCGCGCTGCTCATCGAGGGGCCCGCCCGGTACCTGTGGTTCGTCCGCACCGCGGCCTTCCTGCCGGTCGTCACCACCATGGCGGCCGTGGCCGAGGTGTGGCGGATCATGTTCCACCCGGCCGACAGCGGCATGCTCAACACGATCATCGGCTGGGTGGGCATCGATCCTCAACCGTGGCTGGCCAGCGAGCACTCCTCGCTCTGGTCGATCATGCTGATGAGCATCTGGCGCGGCACCCCGTACGACATGATGATCTTCCTGGCGGGGCTCGTCGGCGTCGACCGCACGCTCTATGAAGCGGCGGCCGTGGACGGCGCGTCCACCTGGCGGCGGCTGCGGCACATCACGGTGCCCGCCCTGCGGTCGGTGTTCTGGATCCTCTTCACCCTGGCCGCCATCCGGGGGCTGCGGGTCTTCGTCGAGGTGTACGTCCTGACCAACGGCGGCCCGAACGGGTCGTCCGAAGTGCTGATGACGCTGGTCTACAAGCTCGGGTTCCAGAGCAACGACCTGGGCGTGGCCTCGGCGGGCGGGATCGTGCTGTTCCTCGCCACGCTGGTGCTGACCGTGGTGGCGCAGGTGTTGCGCAGGAGGCAGGCAGAATGAGGTTCGACAGCGCTCTGGGGCTGGAGGCGCGCAAGGGCCCCGTGGCGACCACCGGAAAGGTCCTGATTTATGGCCTGATGGTGGTCATATTCACCGGGCCGCTGGTCGGGCTGCTCGTCAGCGCGTTCACCAAGACCCTCGACCCCACCTCCTTCACCCTCTGGCCGGACGACGTCACCCTGGAGAACTTCATCCAGGCCGGGGAGAAGAACGTCTACCTCTACCTGCTGAACTCCTTCATCGTCGTCGGCTTCGGCCTGCTGCTGCAGATGCTGGTGAGCGTGTTCGCCGCGTACTCGCTGGCCCGCAAGCGCTTCCGCGGGATGACGTTCGTGCTGCTGCTCATGCTCACCACCATGATGCTGCCCGAGGAGATCATCGCGATCCCGCTCTCGCTCGTCCTGGCCGACATGCCGCTGCTGCACGTCAACCTCATCGGCACGTACGCCGGCATGATCCTGCCGGTCGGCGCCTGGGGCTTCTCCATCCTCGTCATGACCGAGTTCATGAAGGAGGTGCCGGTCGAGCTGGAGGAGGCCGCGCGCATCGACGGCGCGGGCGAGCTCCGCATCTTCGCCACCATCATCCTGCCGCTGTGCCGCCCGGCCCTCGGCGTGATCGGGGTCTTCGGCTTCACCATGATCTGGGACCAGTACCTGCTGCCCCTGATCGTCGCGCCGGAGTCGAGCATGTGGACGCTGCCCATCGCGCTGCGTTCGCTCCGCTCCGACGAGGAGGTCGGGATCGGCATCCTGCTGGCGGCCTCGCTGCTGGCGCTGCTGCCGTCGATCATCGCGTTCCTGGCCTTCCAGCGGCAGTTCATGCGCGGTCTGACAAGCGGTGCCATCAAGGGTTAGGCGTCCATGTATCTGGACGCTATCCCATATTCTGGATGTCCGAAGCCGCAGTCGAGATGGGACGAGTATGGAGCCGCAGCTGGTCAAGTCCGCCGAGCGGACGGTACGCATCCTGGAGGCCCTGGCCGAGTCGCAGAACAGCCTGACGCTGTCGGAGCTCCAGCAGCGCACCGGATTCCCCCGGAGCAGCCTGCACGCCCTCATGCGCACGCTGGTCGAGCTCAACTGGGTGGAGACGGACTCGGCCAGGTCGGCGTTCGGCATCGGGCCGCACGCGCTGCTGACCGGCACCGCGTACCTCGACAAGGACCCGGCACTGCCGTTCGCCCAGGAGACCCTGGAGGACCTGCGGGCAGAGATCGGGCAGACCTCCCACTTTGCCCGCCGGGACGGCGCGCACGTGCTCTACCTGGCCACCCGCGACTCGCGCGAGGCCGACCACGTCATCCCCAGGGTCGGCCGCCGCCTGCCCGCCCACGTCACGGCGCTGGGGCAGGTGCTGCTCGCCCAGCTCACCGACGACGAGGTGATCGCGCTGCTGCCCGAGCCGCTGCAGGGGCTGACCGAGCACACGATCACCGACCTGGCCAAGCTGACCGGCGAGCTCGACCAGGTCCGCACCCGGGGGTGGGCGTACGAACGCGAGCAGGGGACGCGCGGGGTGGCGTGCGTGGCGGTGGCGGTCGACTACCGCATCCCGGCCACGGACGCGATCAGCTGCTCGATGCCCACGATGCTCGCGCCCTCCGAGATCGAACGGATCATCGAGGCCGTGATCAAGCACACCCGCAAGCTCGCGGCGACCCTCCGCAGGGAGGGCATCCGCTAGCAGGAACCACCTCTCCGTACGGGGAGGGCACGCTTCAGAAGGAGCCGCTTCTCCGCGCGGGGGGCCACGCACCAGAAGGAGCCGCTTCTCCGCGCGGGGAAGGCACGCACGAGAAGAGACCACCCCTCTACGCGAGGAAGGCACGCACGAGAAGAGACCGACCTTTCCACGCGGGGAAGGCGCGCCCCCGAGGGAACCACCTCTCCGCGCAGGGGGCATCCGCTAGCAGCAGGAGCCGCCTTCCCCACGTGAGGAGGACACGCACCAAAAAGGGACCGCCTCTCCACGTGCGGAGAGCACGCGCTGAATGGCAGCCGGCGGGAGGGCACCCGCCAGGTACCCAGGTACGACCAATCTCCCGCGGGAAGCCACCCGCCAGACAGGAAGGATCGTCGATGCGGCTGGATGGTGTTCTCTTCTTCCCGGTGACCCCCTTCGGGCCGGACGGCGGCCTCGCCGAGCCCGTGCTGGCCCGGCACGTCGCCGACGGGGTCGCGGCGGGGGCGGGAGGAGTGTTCGCCGCCTGCGGCACCGGCGAGTTCAGCGCCCTCGACCTCGACGAGCACTCCCGCGTGGTGTCCACCGCGGTCTCGGCCACCGCCGGCCGCGTCCCCGTCTTCGCGGGCGCCGGCGGCCCACTGCCCGCCGCCAAGGCCATCGCGCGTGCCGCCGCCGAGCAGGGCGCCGACGGGCTGCTGCTCATGCCTCCCTACCTGGTCAGCGGCCCTCCCACGGGCCTCGTCCGGTACGTACGCGAGGTGGCCGCCACCGTCGACCTGCCCGTCATCATCTACCAGCGCGGCACCGCCCGCTTCACCCCCGCCGCCGTCGCCGAGCTGATCGAGATGCCCAACATCGTCGGCTTCAAGGATGGGCTGGGCGACTTCGACCTGTTGCAGCGGATCATCCTGACCGTGCGGGCGGCGACCGGCAAGGAGTTCACCTTCTTCAACGGCCTGCCGACCGCCGAACTGACCGTGCCCGCGTACCGGGGGCTCGGGGTGAACCTCTACTCGAGCGCCGTGTTCGCGTTCGCGCCGCAGATCTCGCTGGCGTTCTACAAGGCGGTGACGGGCGGGGACGAGGTGCTGGCCCAGCGGCTGCTGACCGACTTCTACCTGCCGCTGGTGGAGCTGCGGGACCGCGTGCCGGGATACGCGGTCTCGCTGGTCAAGGCGGGGGTGCGGGCGCGAGGGCTGGAGGTGGGAGGCGTACGGGCACCACTGGTGGACCCGTCGCCCGAGCACGTGGCGGCGCTGGAGCGGATCATCGCGCAGGGCCTGGACATAGCCGGCGCCTGACCCCACAACTCCCCCGGCCACCATCACCAACATCCCCAGGCCCCATCCACCTTCACCCCAGGGCCCCACAACCTCAGCCCGCCACCCAACATCCACCGACAACCCGCGGGCAGACCCCGCGGGCCACCATCCACTCTCAGCCCTCAGCCCTCAGCCCTCAGCCCGCAGCCCTCAGCCTCAGGCCTCAGCCTCAGGCCTGAGCGCCAGAACCTCCGCCCCGCAGACCCCAGCCCTCGGGCCCCACCTTCGACCTGCGGGGCTCAACCCCAGCCTCCCCGAGCTCAACCTCAGGCCAGACCCTCAGCCCGCAGGCCTCAACCCTCAGACATCAGGCCAGACCCAAGGTCGGCCGGTCACGCCTGCAGACGACCGTCCACCCTGCGCGGAATGGACAGCGGGTTGGCGTCCTTCAGCTCCTCCGGCAGCAGCGACTCAGGCCAGTCCTGGTACGCCGTCGGCGCCAGCCACCGATCGATCGCCGTGGCCCCGACCGACGTGTAGCTCGTCGTCGCGGAAGGCCAAGGGCCACCGTGATGCATCGCCCAGCACACCGCCACCCCGGTCGGCCACCCGTTCCAGATGAGCCGCCCGGCCTTGCGCCCCAGCACCTCGGTGACCTCGCCGGCCTCATCCGGGTCGGTGCTGTGCACGGTAGCGGTCAGCGACCCTTCCAGCCGCTCGAGCACAGACCGCAGCTCAGCGACGTCCCGGTAGGTGACCACGATCGACGCGGGCCCGAAGCACTCTTCGGCGACACGCGGCAGCTTCTCCTCGAACGTGCTGACGTCGGTGGTGAACACCTTGGGTGTGACCGCCCAGCTCCCCTCGCCCGGCTTGCCCTCGGCCAGCAGGCGCAGCTCGCCCAGCCGCTCGACACCGCCGAGGTAGCCGTCCCGGATCCGCTCGGCCAGCATGGGGCCGCCACTCGTCCCCTCGACGGCCTCCACGATGGCGTCGCGCAGCTCGTCGCCCTCGGGCACGAACATGAGCCCGGGGTTCGTGCAGAACTGCCCGACCCCCAACGTCAGCGACCCGGCGAAGCCCGCCGCCACCTCCTTGACCGGCGCGGACGGCAGCACGACGACGGGGTTGACGCTGCCCAGCTCACCGTAGAACGGGATCGGCACCTCCCGCTCGTCGATCAGCCGCTGGATCGCCTTGCCCCCGGCCACGGACCCGGTGAACCCGGCCGCGACCACCCCGGGGTGCTGCACGAGGTCGGCGCCGGCCTGCATGCCCTGCACCAGACCCAGCAGGTCAGGGGACGGGAGCGCCTCGCGGACGATCTTCGCCACCCGCTCGGAGGTGCCCGGGTGACCGGGGTGCGCCTTGACGACCACCGGGCAACCGGCGGCCAGCGCGGAGGCCGTGTCACCGCCGGCCACCGAGAACGCGAACGGGAAGTTGCTGGCCGCGAAGACGGCGACGACACCCGCCAGGGGCCGCTTCATCCGGCGCACGTCCGGGCGGGGCGGCGCGAGCGAGGGGTCGGCATGATCGATGATCGCCTCGACGTAACCGCCGTCCCTGAGGACCTGGGCGAAGAGCCGGAACTGCCCCGCCGTACGCGCGACCTCGCCGCGCAGCCGTACCTCGCCGAGCGCGGTCTCCTGGTCGGCGAGCTGCCAGAGCTCGTCCACGTGCGCGGCGAGCGCGTCGGCGACGGCCTCCAGCGCGTTCGCGCGCTCAGCCGCCGGGGTCGCCCGCCAGGTCGTACCGGCGGCGGCCGCGGCGGAAACGATCGAGTCGACCCCGGCGCTGTCGGTCTCGGGGAACGCGGCGCCAATGGTCTCGCCGGTCCTGGGGTCGTGTCCGTAGATCATCGAAAGGCCCTTCCGAGCTTGACACTTCTTCAGCTTGATTCTTACAGTTGCGGCAACTTGTCCACAAATCTGGCTATTGTTCACATATCTGGACGGCGGGCTAAATGATCATCAGGCAGATCCACGTCACACCTGTCGCCTTCCGGGATCCGCCCCTTCTGAACGCCGCCGGAGTCCACGAGCCGTGGGCGCTCCGTACCATTGTCGAGGTCGTCACGGACGAGGGTCTGACGGGGTTGGGCGAGACGTACGGAGACCTCGCGCATCTGGGCAAGGTACGCGAATGCGCGCAGGCTCTGATCGGGCTCGACGTGCACGCCACGAACACGATGTACGCCCGGATCAGCGCGACCATCGGCGAAACGGTGACGGACCGGCACGGGCTGACCGGCGCCACCACCAAGGAGAAGAGCATCGACCGGATCTTCTCCCCCTTTGAGGTGGCCTGCCTGGACATTCGCGGCAAGGCGGCCGGAGTGCCCGTAGCGGAACTGCTCGGCGGGCGCGTCAGGGACGCGGTGCCGTACAGCGCCTATCTCTTCTACAAATGGGCCGGCCACCCCAGCGAGGACGCCGACCGGTTCGGCACGGCCCTGGACGAAGCGGGCATCGTCGAGCAAGCGGCTCTCCTCATCAAGGAGTACGGCTTCCAGTCCATCAAGCTCAAAGGCGGCGTCTTCCCCCCGGACCAGGAAATAGCCGCGATCCGCGCGCTCCACGAGGCGTTCCCCGGCGTCCCCCTCCGCCTCGACCCAAACGCCGCCTGGACGGTCGAGACCTCGATCCGCGTGGGCCGGGAGCTGGAAGGCACTCTCCAGTATCTGGAGGACCCCACACCCGGCATTCCCGGAATGGCGGAAGTGGCCGCCGCCGTCCCTATGCCGCTCGCCACGAACATGTGCGTGGTCACGCACGAACACCTTCCTCCCGCCGTCGCCTCCCGCGCGATCGGCGTGCTCCTCCTGGACCACCACTACTGGGGCGGACTCGTACGTTCCGCGCACGTCGCCACCCTGTGCGACACGTTCGGCCTGGCGCTGTCCATGCACTCCAACTCCCACCTCGGGATCAGCCTGGCCGCCATGACCCATCTGGCGGCCGCCACCCCGAACCTCACGTTCGCCTGCGACACGCACACGCCCTGGCAGGACGGCCAGGACGTGGTCGCGCCGGGCGCCCTGCGCTTCGCGGACGGCGCCGTGCCGGTGCCCACCGGCCCCGGACTCGGCGTCGAACTCGACCGCGACGCGCTGGCCGTCATGCACGAGCAGTACGAGAAATGCGGCATCTCCGCCCGCGATGACACGAGTTACATGCAACGCTTCGAACCCACCTTTTCCGCAAGGAGACCACGCTGGTGAAGCAGCCCACACCGGTGAACGTGGCCTACGTCTACCCCTGGGACGTGGTCGGCGACCCCTCGGCCCCTGACCGCCTGGCCGGCCTGGGCGTGCAGGCGGTGGCGCTGGCGGCGAGCTACCACTCCACGAGAGCCGCCACGCCCTACCACCCTTCCCACCGCGTACTCGACGTCCCCCACCCCGCCTTCTACCTCCCGGTCCGCCCGTCGGCCTGGTCCCGGCTGGTCCCGGCGGCGCCGACCTGGACCCCGGAGGACGCGTACCTGCAGGCCAGTGACGCCCTGAAGGCGGCGGGCCTCCAGGTGCACGCCTGGACCGTCCTGACGCACAACTCCCACCTGGGCGCCGCGAATCCCGACCTCGTCGTCCGCAACGCCTTCGGCGACCCGTACCCGTACGCGCTGTGCCCGGCGCACGAGGACGTCATCGAGTACTGCGAGCGCCTCGTCCGGGAGATCCTCACGGTGGGCGAGCCGGACGGCCTCATCCTCGAGGCGTGCGGCCCCATGGGCTTCGGCCACCAGAGCGTGCACGAGAAGACCTCCGGCGCCGACTGGACTCCCGCCGACGCCGACCTGCTCTCCCTGTGCTTCTGCTCGTCCTGCGCCGACCGCTACCCGCCCACCACCAGGGCCACGGTCCGCGCCGCCATAGACGGGGACAGCGGTGCCGTCACCATCGACCAAGCCCTCGGCGAACTGGCCGACGAGGTGCGCGCCGTCCGCGTCCAGCTCTCCACCTCCCTGCGCCGCCGCCTGATCGCCATCACCAGAGGAATCACCTCCGACCTCCCCATCACCCTGCACGCCAACCCGGACCCCTGGGCGGCGGGCGCCTTCGCCCCACTCCCCTCGGGAGAACCGGAAGCGGACGTCCTGGTCGCCAACTGCTGGGGCGACCCGGCCACGGACGCCACCCGCCTGGCCCATCTCAAGGACCTCTCCACTCCGGGCCAGCGCATAGGCGCCTATGTCCTCGCCCTGCCACCTCGCCCCGCCGACGCCGCCGTGCTGGCAGATCAGCTCAGCACGTACGCCAAGGCAGGAGCATCGGAATTCCACCTGTACCACGCCGGTCTGGCCTCCCCTCAACGTCTGACGGCCCTCTCCGAAGCCCTACGCCAGCACGCCTGACATCCCGCATCCCCGCCTCCACAGCACGTTGTGTGGAGGCGGGCGACTGTCCGAGATGGTGCCCAGGCGATACGGATCCTGTGACGGTGCTGGCCGGACCTGCGAGATGGTGAAGGCGAAGCCGCCTGCCTGAGGCGCTCCCCCTCCCCACTACGCCGCCCGCCCCCACTACGCCGCCCGCCTCGGCCTCCCGGCCCTCGACCATCGCCGGCTCCAGATCGCTGGCCGGTGCTCAACCAGCAGGATCGAAGTCAGGATCAGGATCGGGATCAGCAATCAGCTCGCGGCAGAGACCAGCCCGCTCTCGTACGCCGCGATCACGAGCTGCGCCCGGTCCCGGGCCTCCAGCTTGGCCAGCAACCGGGTGATATGGGTCTTCACCGTCGCCAAGGTCACCTGCAGATGCTCCGCGATCTCCCCGTTGGACAACCCACGCGCGATCAGCACCAGCACCTCGCGCTCCCGCTCCGTGACCCCCTCCAGCCCCTTGACCCGAGGCAGGACAGGCGTCCGCGTGAACTCCTCGATCAACCTGCGGGTGACCGTGGGTGCCAGCAGCGCCTCCCCACTCGCCACCACCCGGATGGCGGTGAGCAGGTCGGCCGGTGGCGTGTCCTTCAACAGGAACCCGCTGGCCCCCGCCCGGAGCGCGTCGTAGACATAGGCATCCAGGTCAAACATCGTCACCACAAGAACCCGCGAAACATCCTTGATCCTTCGAGTAGCCTCAATCCCATCCATTTCTGGCATCCGTACGTCCATGAGCACCACATCCGCCCGCTGCTCCAACGCCACCGCAACGGCCTCGACTCCCGTAGCCGCCTCCCCCACGACGGTCAGATCGGGCTCCGAGTCGACCAGCACCCGGAAACTCCCCCTGAGCAGCGCCTGATCGTCGGCGATGACCACGCGGATCACGGGGCCGCCTCGTAAGGCAGCCGGGCGCGCACCCGGAACCCGCCCTCGGGAAGCCTCCCTGCTTCGAACACGCCGCCGTACATCGCGACCCGCTCCCGCATCCCGATCAGGCCATGCCCGGTGCCCACGGACGGCAACGTACGCCTTCCTGGCCCGTCGTCCACCACTTCGATCCGAGCATCTGTGCCGTCGGCGACCACGGACACCCGGCAGCGAGCCGGAGCGGCATGCTTGACGACATTGGTGAGCGCCTCCTGCACGATGCGATAGATCGAAAGACCCACGCCATCGGGCAACCGCCCTCGCTTGCCGCCCTGCGCCTCCGAGCCGTCATCGACGTCGCCGACATCGCCGACCTGCACGTCCAGCTCGACCTCGACCCCTGCCAGCCGAGCCTGGTCCGCGAGCCCGTAGATCCCTCGCAATCCCGGCGTCGGGACGAGGTCGGGCTCGGACGTGGACCTCAGTACACCGAGCAGATGGCGCATTTCGACCAGCGCGCTCCTGCTCGCCGTCTCGATCACACGAAGAGCGTCGTGCGCCTCGTCCGGCCTGGTCGCAAGGACGTGGTTGGCCACCCCGGCCTTGACCGCGATCAGCCCGACGCTGTGCGTGACCACGTCGTGCAACTCGCGAGCGATCCTTAACCTCTCCTCCGTCACCGCCTGCGCCGCCAGCCGCTCCGCGTCACGTGCCGCGTAAAGCCGGCGCTCGTGCACAGCCCGGCCGACCGTCCAGGCACCGCCCAGCGCCGCGATGCCTATGAGGGGCCGGTCCAGGTCGAGCACCCACATCGGCGCGCTGCCCTGCGGCACCCCGGCCACGGCGAGGCCGACCACCGTGACGAGGCTCAGCATCCCGATGGCTGACGTCGGGACCGCGGCCCCGAGCCTGTCGGACAGGGCGACCACGTAAAGCACGTAAGCGGGCGCCACGTAGGCGAACGGGACCGCGTCGATGTGCGTGGCTACCACGGCCAGCGCCAGCGTGAGGCAGAAGACCGGCAACGGCCACAGCCTTCGCAGCCCCACCAGCAGCCCCAGCCCGAACGGGATGGCGATCCTCACCCACGGCGGCAGCTCGACGGCGTTGACCGCCGTGGTGAACGCCGTGAACGCGAAGCACACGCCCGCCACCAGATCGAGCATGACGAGCTGCTGCCGGCTCAGTCGCCTGGCGAAGAAGGGATGGGTGTCGTCCACGCGTTGAACCGTAGCCGCTGCGGCCGCCGCCGCACGTCAACCCAGGGTCTGACCTTGAGATTCGAACCGTGGTCCGACGCGCCCGCGGCCCACCGTCCCGCATCCTTTACGGCGTGATCGAACTCCAGCATCTCACGAAGCGCTACGGCGGCACGCTCGCCGTGGACGACCTGTCGTTCAAGGTCGAGCCCGGCCATGTGACCGGCTTCCTCGGGCCCAACGGAGCAGGCAAGTCGACCACGATGCGCCTGATCCTCGGCCTCGACGCCCCGACCTCCGGCCGGGCGCTGGTCAACGGGCGCGCATACACGTCGCTGCGCAGGCCCATGCGCGAGGTCGGCGCGCTCCTGGACGCGAGCGCCGTCCACGGCGGCCGCAGCGCCTACAACCACCTGCTCTCCCTGGCCCTCACCAACGACATCGGCGCCGCGCGCGTGGCCGAGGTGCTGGCCCAGGTGGGGCTCGCAGGCGTGGCGCGCAAACGGGTGGGCGGATTCTCGCTCGGCATGAAACAGCGGCTCGGCATAGCGTCGGCGCTGCTCGGGGATCCAGGGGTGTTGATGTTCGACGAGCCGGTGAACGGCCTCGACCCCGACGGCGTGCGCTGGATCCGCGACCTCATGCGCTCGCTGGCCGCCGAAGGCCGCACGGTCCTGCTTTCCAGCCACCTGATGAGCGAGATGGCCCTCACCGCCGAGCGCATCCTCATCGTCGGCCGCGGCCGGCTGATCGCCGAGGCCACCGTAGCCGAGCTGACCTCCCGCTATCCGTCCCTCGAAGACGCCTACATGGCCCTTACGGCCGGCAGCGTGCAGTACGGAGCGGCGCGATGAAGGCCGCCGTCTCCTCCGAATGGCTCAAGCTGCGTTCGGTGGCCTCCACCTATCACACGCTGGGCACGGCGGCCCTGACGGTGCTGCTCGGCGTCGGATGGACCCTCTACGTGAGCGCCCTGGCCGACGAGCGGGGATCGCTCCGCGCCGCCGCCCCCGAGCAGGGCTTCCTCCCACTCGTCCAGATCAGCCTCGCGGTGCTCGGAGTGCTCGCGGTCACGTCCGAGTACGCCACGGGCACGATCCGCCCCAGCCTGGCCGCCGTCCCCCGACGCGGCACGTTACTCCTGGCCAAGGCCGGGATCGTCGGGCTGACCACGTTCACGGCTGCCACCACGATCCTCCTGCTCACCTATTCGGTGAGCCGCCTGCTGGCAAGCGGCCACAACCTGGGGTTCAACACCACCCCGTTAGCCGACGACCTCCCGTCGCTGCTGGCCTCCAGCCTCTCGGCGACCGCACTCGCGCTGGTCGGTCTCGGCCTCGGCACCGCCATCCGCTCAACGGCAGGAGGCATCGTCTCGGTCGTGGCACTGCTGTTCGTGCTGCCAGGCATCGCCAACTACCTGCCCTCGCCGTGGAACACCCGCGTGGCCACGCTCCTCCTGCCCAATATCGTCCCTCAGATCGTGGGCGCTCGGCTCTCGTCCCGGCTCGGCGACGGCTTCCTTCCCCCATGGGCCGCGCTCGCCGTCCTCTGCGCCTACCCCGTCATCGCCCTCGCCGTCGGCTACGTCCTGCTCAAACGCAGAGACGCATGACCAGCCGCCTCCAAGAACCGCTTCCCACGCCAAGACCACCGGCGACACCAAGCCGCCACCCACGAAAGAAGCAACAGAGCCCCGCCACCCCTCAGCTCCGCTGAACACCAGCACTCAGCATCGGCCATACCACCCGCTCCAGAGAGCACGGAAATGGCCACTACACGTACGGCCACTACACGTAAGGAGAAAGGGCTCCTCGGGCCAAGACGGACCCGAGCTATGGCCCAAGACATCTGATGAGCGTTCTCACCTCGGAATGGCTGAAGATCCGCTCGATCCGCTCGACGAGTCTCATCATCGGCCTCAGCCTGAGCGCCGTCCTCCTGGGCTTCGGCCTCGCCGTCATGGCCGCCGGCATGTACGACAGCGCCCCCGTCGACAGGCGGCCCAGCGCGCGCATCTCGGACCTGGAGGAAGTGGTGGTCATCGTGCCCCAGCTGTGCATGGGCATTCTGGGCACGCTCGCCATGACCTCCGAATACGTCACCGGCCTGATCAGAACAAGTCTGACCATCGTCCCCCGTCGCTGGCCGCTGCTCGGCGCCAAGGCCGCGGTCGTGGTCGCGGCGGCCCTAGTCATCGGCCCAACGGTGGTGTTCGGTACGTACTTCCTCTCTCGATGGGTACTGGGAGACCGCTTCTCGGGCGCGTACACCGTCGCGTTCCTGGACCGGCTGCCCGTCCTGGCCACCGTCAGCCTCACCGTGCCGGTCTTCGCCCTCCTCGGCCTCGGACTGGGCGCGCTCCTGCGCTCCACACCCGCGGCGATCTCGATCACGGTCGGGCTCGTCTACGTGATCCCCATCATCATCGGCAACATCCCTGAGCCCTGGAGCGAGCGTCTCGGGTCGCTGATGATCGCGGCCCTCCCCCGCCAGATCACCGGCGACGGCAACGCCAACTCGGTGTACGGCTCGCTCCTGCCACCCGTGGCCGCGGCCGCGGTTCTGGTCGCCTACGCGGCGCTTCCGCTGCTGGTCGCCGCATGGCTGCTACGCCGGAGGGACGTCTGACATGAGTACGCGGGAGTGCCACCCGCCAGGACTACGCGAGAAGAAGCGCCTGGGAGGCGGCGACCCTGGAGACCCGCGTGGGCGACGGCGACGTGCTGACATGGCCACGCAGCAAAACCTGACATGGCCACGCAGCAGGAGAACCGCCTGACAGAGCTGCGCAGCAGGAACCGCCCGCCTGACGGGGCTGCGTGAGAGGGCCACCTCTGTGTGTTGTGTGACCTGCTCCGGCGGCATGCGCCGCCTGACACAGCCGGGCGAGAAGGAGGGCCTGATGCGGCCACACGAGAGGAGCCGTCTCACACGGCTACGTGACCTGCCCGCCCCCAACGGCCAGACGGAACGCTCACGCCTGATCGCCCTTCAAGGTGGAACGCCGTCGGACGCTCCACCCGCCACTCGCTCAGCACACCCGCCACAAAAACTGAAGCGCATCCGGCGCACGCGCGGCCGGCCAACGGTACGGCAGACGGGGACGCCTGCCGTACCACCAGGAGGCTCAGACCTCCAGCACGACCGGGATGATCATGGGCCGACGACGGTAGGTGTCGCTGACCCAGCGCCCCACGGTCCGGCGGACCACGCGGCGGATCTCCTGCATGTCGACCACCCCATCGGCGGCCTTCTCCTCGAGGGCACGCTCGATCTGCGGGATGAACTCGTCGAACTGGATGGGATCGATGCCGGAACCCCGCGCATGGATCTCGGGGCCCGCGGTGAGCTTGCCCGTATTGGAGTCGACCACCACGACCACGGAGATGAACCCCTCGTCGCCGAGGATCCTGCGGTCCTTCAACGAGGTGTCCGTGATCTCGCCGACCGACGAGCCGTCGACGTAGACGTACCCGGCATGCACCGCACCGGCGATCTTGGCACGGCCGTCGACCAGGTCCACCACGACGCCGTCCTCGGCGATCACGATGTGGTCCTCGGGCACCCCCGTGAGGGCCGCCAGCTTGGCGTGCGCCCGCAAGTGGCGCCATTCGCCGTGTACGGGCATGAAGTTGGACGGGCGGGTCAGGTTCAGCACGTACAGGAGCTCGCCGGCGGCAGCGTGGCCCGAGACGTGCACCTTGGCGTTGCCCTTGTGCACAACGCGGGCGCCCCACCTGGTCAGCCCGTTGATCACCTTGTTGACCGCGGTCTCGTTGCCGGGCACCAGCGACGAGGCCAGGAGCACCGTGTCGCCCTCGGCGATGCGGATGGGGTGATCGCGATTGGCCATCCTCGACAGCGCCGCCATGGGCTCGCCCTGGGAGCCGGTGCAGATCAGCACCACGTCCTCCGGCGGCCACTCCTCGATGTCGCGCGAGTCGACGATCAGCTCCGGCGGCACCTTGAGATACCCCAGGTCCCGGGCCACACCCATGTTGCGCACCATGGACCGGCCCACCAGCGCGACCTTGCGACCGTGCTTGGCGGCGGCGTCCATCACCTGCTGGATGCGGTGTACGTGCGAGGCGAAGCTGGCCACGATGACCCGCTGCTCGGAGGTGCGGATCACCTCGTCGATGACCGGCCCGATCTCGCGCTCGCTGGTGACGAATCCCGGCACCTCGGCGTTGGTCGAGTCGGACATCAGCAGGTCGACGCCCTCGGTGCCGAGCCTGGCGAAGCCGCCGAGATCGGTGAGGCGTCCGTCGCTCGGCAGCTGGTCCATGCGGAAGTCGCCGGTGTGCAGGACAATGCCCGCGGGCGTCCTGATGGCGACGGCCAGCGCGTCGGGGATCGAGTGGTTGACCGCGAGGAACTCGCAGTCGAACGGGCCGAAGGTGCGTCGTTCGCCCTCGATGACTTCGACCTTGGTCGGTTGGATCCTGTGCTCGGTGAGCTTGGCCTCGATCAGCGCAAGCGTGAGCCTGGATCCGATGAGCGGGATGCCGCGCCGCTCGCGCAGCAGGTAGGGCACGGCCCCGATGTGGTCTTCGTGGGCGTGCGTCAGCACGACGGCTTCGACGTCGTCGAGCCGGTTCCTGATGTATTCGAAGTCAGGCAGGATGAGATCGACACCTGGCTGATCGGGCTCGGGGAACAACACCCCGCAGTCGACCACCAGCAGGCGACCGTCGTATTCGAAGACGGCCATGTTTCTGCCGATCTCTCCCAATCCGCCGAGCGCTACGATGCGCAGGCCGCCATCAGGCAGCGGCGGCGGCGGGCCAAGCTCAGGATGCGGATGGCTCATGCCTGGCCCCCACGGTCAGATCGTGTTCTCAAAACTCCCGGTTCCTCCCCGTTCCTATGCGTCTGTCAACTTCACCCCGCCGGCTACCAGGCAAGCACGCAGCTCGGCGATCTGCTTTTCTGTCGCGTCCACGAGCGGCAGCCGTACCGGCCCCACCGGCACCCCCACCAGGCTCAGCGCCGCCTTCGCCATGATCGCGCCACCGGCGCGCAGCATGATCCCGTCCACCACGGGGGCCACCTCGCTGTGGATGGCCATGGCCTGGGCGACATCGCCGCCCTTGTGGAGCTTGATCATGCGCGCCAGCTTGGCGCCCACCACATGTCCGACCACGCTGACGAACCCGGCCGCCCCGAGGGAGAGCCAGGCCAGGTTGAGCAGGTCGTCGCCGGAGTAGAAGGCGAGATCGGTCGCGTCCATCACCTGGCTGGCGGCGAACAGATCGCCCTTGGCGTCCTTGACAGCCACGATACGTTCGTGCTGCGCCAGCCGGATCAAAGTCTCGGTCTTGATCGGTACGCCACTGCGTCCCGGAATGTCGTACAGCATCACCGGAAGCCCTGTCGCGTCGGCGACGGCGGTGAAGTGCTGATACAGCCCCTCCTGCGGGGGCTTGCTGTAATAGGGCGTCACCACCAGGAGGCCGTGCGCGCCGGCAGCCGCCGCCTGCTTCGCGAGCTCGACACTGTGGCGCGTGTCGTTGGTGCCCGCGCCCGCCACCACGGTCGCGCGATCGCCGACCGTGTCAAGGACGGTGCTGACGATGCGCTTCTTCTCCTCGTCCGTGGTCGTGGGCGACTCACCTGTCGTCCCATTGACGATCAAACCATCGTTGTGCTGCTCGTCCACCAGATACTCGGCAACACGTCGCACGGCCACATAATCGACCTCACCATCGGAGGTGAACGGCGTGACCATCGCGGTCAGCATGCGGCCGAAGGGCGCGTCTGTGGTTCCAGTTGGCGATGCCATAGTGCGAACGCTACCTGGATTCAGAAATCTCTTGGACGCCGCCACCCCGCTTCGCCTGCCCGGAGGTGCTTTTTGCCCGATTTCACGGGCATCTCACAGGCTTCCCCCAAGAGGACAACCCTCTCACCCACGCTCCGCATTCCATCGGTCCGCCAGGCGGAGCTTCCTCCAGCTCGCTCCCGTCCGCGCCAGGACCCCGAACTCGGGCCACGGCGCAGCCCCTGCCGCCAGAGCCGGGGACGCGCGACGCCTTTGCCACCAGGCCGGCCGGCCATCCTCACCACCGGCGTCGCACCACGGGCGACTCAAGGGACGAACGCTCTCCGCTTCACACCCGCTGCTCGCCCGTGCAGCACTCGACGGCCGGCCAAACTGGCTTGTACCCCGCACGCCCACATGATCTCGACGTCCGACAACCTCGCGTCGACTGGCGCTGGGCGACCGTACGACGACCGATGCCCCCGGACGCCGAGGGGCTGCCCAGGACGACTTCCCGGCACCCCAGCATCCAATATGGGTTGCGTCCACGGAAGTGGTGTACGAGCTTGGCCTGGTCACAGGCGTGGCGTCGTGAAATGAAGACGGCCATCGCGTGATCCTTCGAGTAGCAAGATCAAGATTCGAAGGAGAACCAGGCGATG
>NZ_VDLX02000039.1 GCF_006334985.2 Nonomuraea phyllanthi | reverse complement strand
TGCCTTCTGCTCGGCCTTGCGCTTTGCCCTTGATCTGGCCTTCTTCGAGGCCGCGGCCGTAGTGTTCGCGGGCGAAGGGGCTGTAGACGGGCCAGTCGGTGGACGTCATGATCTCCTCCATGAGGCGGGGGGCGGTCATCCCGCGTGCCGCCTCGTATCACGTTCGGCAGGGTGAGTTGCGGTGACGTGGTGACTGGAGAAGGGCCAGGGCCGGGTGGGCTCAGGTGAACAGATCGTCGAGGGTGTGGGCGGTGGCGGCGCGGGTGAGCCAGGTTTCCAGTTGGGCGAGGTCGGTGCAGGAGGTGATCCGGACGCGGGCATCCTCTGGCACATGGAAGCCGCGGGCGGTCAGCACGAGCAGGATCGACTTGGCCCCCTCTTCCGCCTTGCCCTCGATCCTCCCCTCGGCCTTACCCTCAGCTTTGCCTTCTGCTCGGCCTTGCGCTTTGCCCTTAATCTGGCCTTCTTCGAGGCCGCGGCCGTAGTGTTCGCGGGCGAAGGGGCTGTAGACGGGCCAGTCGGTGGACGTCATGATCTCCTCCATGAGGCGCCGGATCTCGGGCGCGGCCATGCTGTAAGCGTATTCATAGTACTTCGGAGCGTGGTCGTTGTCGGTGTCGGCCAGCGCTGTCGTGAACGTTTCGACGACTTTGCGGCTGCGGCCGTGCATCATGACCGACATGGCCGCGAGTTCCAGCTGGGCGGCGGCCTGCCGGGGGTCGGTCAGTACGGGTATGCCGTCCGGTCCCAGGGCGCGGGCCTGGAAGCGGTAACCGGTCAGTCCGGAGTCGATCGGCCGTGCGTAGTGGTCGGCGACTCCCTGTTCGGGGCAGATGACCAGCACGGTGACGTCGCACTTCAGCATCAGCCACAGTGAGGCGGCGTATCGGGCCAGTTGCTGGTGGTCCTTGGATTTGTCCTGCTGGATCTCGACGATGACGCCATGTGCGGGGTTTTGCGGTGGCCCCAGGGTCATGACCAGGTCGGCTTCGATGTCGTCGGAGGGGCGGGTGTTGAAGGTGGTCTTCTCTATCCGGACCAGGGGGGTGTCGGGCAGGTTCACGTCCATGAGATCGCGCAGGATCTCCACCACGAGTGAGGGACGGTCGTTGAACAGCTTGATGAGGGTGTCATGTCGGGGGGACGGCATGATGCTCATTGTCACATGGAGAACACGGAGAGTGGCCTGGAATCACCGAATCTGCTGAGGGGTCTGCGGAGCGCGCGTGATCCCTCGCCGAGGCCGAAGCCGGCAGATCCAACGGGGCGTCAGCAGGAGGCGGCGCGTTCCTCCAGGAGCCGGCGTTCACGGAGGTTGCGGGTCATCGCCGCCGCCCGTTCGAAGTCGGCGCGGGCCTCCTCCCGCCGGCCGAGCTTGAGGAGCAGGTCTCCTCGCACGCTCGGCAGCAGGTGGTAGTGCTGGAGCGAGGGCTCGTCCAGGATCTGGTCCAGGAGCTGCAGGCCCGCCGCGGGGCCGTACGCCATGGACAGGGCCACCGCGCGGTTGAGCTCGACGACGGGGGAGCCGGACAGCCGGGCCAGGGATTCGTAGAGGGCGGCGATGCGCGGCCAGTCGGTGTCCTCCGGGGTGACGGCCCGGGCGTGGCAGGCGGCGATGGCGGCCTGGAGGGTGTACGGGCCCGGCGTGGTGCTCAGGGTCTCGGCCTGGTCGAGGGCGGCGAGGCCGCGGCGGATGAGGAGGCGGTCCCAGCGGGCGCGGTTCTGCTCCAGGAGGAGGATGGGCTCGCCGGACGGGCCGACGCGGGCGGCGGAGCGGGAGGCGTGCAGCTCCATGAGGGCGACCAGGCCGTGGACCTCGGGTTCTCCGGGCATCAGCCCGGCCAGGACGCGGCCCAGCCGCAGGGCGTCCTCGCACAGGCCGGGCCGCATCCAGTCGTCGCCGGCGGTCGCCGAGTAGCCCTCGTTGAAGACCAGGTAGATGACCTCCAGGACGGCTGCGAGGCGGGCCGGGAGCTCCGGGGCCTGGGGGACCTCGAAGGGGATGCCCTTGTCGGCCAGGGTGCGCTTGGCGCGGACGATCCGCTGCGCGACCGTCGGCTCCGGGACGAGGAACGCCCGCGCGATCTCGTCCGTGGTCAGGCCGCCGAGCACACGCAGCGTCAGGGCCACCCGCGCCTCCATGGACAGCGCCGGGTGGCAGGCCGTGAACACCAGCCGCAGCAGGTCGTCCTCGATCTCGTCCACCTCGGGGAGCTCCTCCTCGGTGCCGAGGCGGTGGCCGAGCTCGACGAGGTTGCGCTCGAGGCGCTCGTTCCTGCGGATCAGGTCGACGGCGCGGCGCTTGGCCACGGTCATCAGCCAGGCGCCCGGGTTGCGCGGCACGCCGTCGTGCGGCCACTGCTCCAGTGCGGCGACCAGGGCGTCCTGCGCCAGTTCCTCGGCCAGGCCGACGTCGCGCACGTACCGGGCGAGCCCGGCGATGAGCCGGGCCGCTTCGATGCGCCACACGGCCTCGATCGCCCGATGGCTGGCCTGCGTCTCGGCATGGGGGTCGGAAGCCGTCATCGGCCCATGAGAACAGCGCGGAGCCTCCGATGGCAAACCCGACCGCGCGGGAGCGGTCAGGCGTCGTCGACGCCGAGGCGCTCGCGCAGTGCCTTCTCGCGCTCCTGCTCCTCCGCCGGCAGCGAGTCGTCCGGCGCGTCCGAGGCGTCGAACACCCGCCACACGTCGAGCCCGATGCCGTCGTGCCCCGGCGGGACCGGAACCCGCAGGGCCCACTCGAGAGCCTCCTCGCGCGACTTGACCTGGATCAGCCAGAAGCCGGCGATGAGCTCCTTGGCCTCGGCGAACGGCCCGTCGATGACCTTCGCCTTGCCACCGCTGTAGGCGATCTGGGCGCCCTGCGAGCTGGGGTAGAGCCCTTCGGCCGCGAGCAGCACGCCCGCCTTGGCCAGCGACTCGTTGTAGGCGTTCATGTTGTCCACGAGCTCCTGGCTGGGCAGCGCCCCGGCCTCGGTCTCGGCGTTGGCCTTGCCGACGATCATGAATTTCATGGTCCCGTGCCTTCCGTATGGGATGTTCCTCATTCAACGCGTCGAACGGCGGCGTCCGGGATCGACACGTACGGACGGGAAATCATCGTGCTCTCCGCGCTCTTCGTGCCGTGATGCCGTCCGGTGCTGACCATGTGAGCGAGTCCCGGCCGATGCCTCTGATCCCGCCGCCAAGCGAACCCGCGAATCGAATTGGTGTTCACATCTGGCGTCTGGCTCAGGTCCCGCACCGAACCTGAGCCCTCATCGATGCCGACCCGTCACGGTCACGGTCCATCGCCGAGGCGAGTCCCCCTCCAGCCTCAGACCTTGCCTGCCGGTCTTGCCTGAGGACCGGTACGAACAAAGCCCTCCCACGTGCATCCGTGGGACCACAATTCGCGCTCGTCGTTCCGCTCCTCGGCCACCAACAGGTGAAGGCGCTCGACCGTCCTTTCCCGCCCGCCCAGCACCAGGCCTGCCCCAGCGGGCAGGTTCGACGGCGCCGCGTGCCGGGTACTGGTGGCGCTGGACTTCGCAGCAGAGATCGTCGACACGGTCAGCAAGGCCGGCCTCGTCGGCGTTGCAACCCGCCGAAAGATTTTGTGATAGTCGATCCATGAAATCGGCTGATGGTGGGAACCTGCAAGAACTACTCGACGAACAGGTCGTCTACTACCGGGCGATTGCCGAAGAATATGAGCGCCACGCTCTGCCCTTTCCCGGAGCCTCTGAGTTGTCGGCGGCGCTCGATGCGTTCCGGCCGGCCGGCAGCGTGCTCGAACTCGCCTGCGGCCCAGGCAGATGGACCGTCCAACTGCTCCAGCACGCCACCGATGTAACGGCCGTGGACGCGTCTCCGGAAATGCTCGCCATGGCCTCGACGCAGGTGGGCGAGGACGAGCGGGTGCGCTTCGTGTCGGCCGACCTGTTCCGCTGGCAGCCGGACCGTCGTTACGACGTTGTCTTCTTCGGGTTCTGGCTGTCGCACGTTCCGCCCGAATGCTTCGCGTCCTTCTGGTCGCTGGTGGCCGACTGCCTGAAACCGGAGGGGCGGGTGTTCTTCGTCGACGACGGCTACCGCACCGCCGACGAACTCATCGAGGGCGAGCAGTCCGCGACCATACAACGCCGGCTCATGGACGGGACCGCGTACCGGATCGTCAAAGTCTCGCACCGCCCGCTGGACCTCGAACGACAGCTCGAGCAGATCGGATGGCGCATCAAGGTTCACTCGACCTCTGGGCCGTTCTACTGGGGAGCGGGAAACCGGATCTGACCTCAAGGAACTGCCACCTTCGATGGGACAGTTTCGGACCGCGTCTCATTCAACCTCGCTTGCTCGCCCGGCCGTCATCCCGATTCTTCTCAAGAAAGATGTCGGTTCGCTGACCAGGGGTGCCCTGCCTGTCGCAATTCATTGAGATCGGAGAGCCGGAAGGGGCTGGAACTCGCCCGACGGCCGCTCGCCAGTGAGGGCTTTCCAACCTGAAGCCGCAGGTCGAGGCAACGCCGCGTGGGTGGGGCTTGATCGACAAGTAGAAGAGCCCCTGGTACAAGGGTTGTCAACCAAGATCAACCTTCACCACCAGAGGCTCTGTGTTGTTGTTCTACCGCGCCGCGCTGCCCTTGTCATCTCGGACGCTGTCCTATCTGTCCGGCATCCTGCGCCGACACCGCAAGACGATCGGCACGCCCTGGCGCCGCCTCAACCCCGGCCAGCAGGCCCTGCTCGTGCTCGTCCACCTGCGCAAGGGCGAGACCCTGACGGAGGTCGCGGCTGGCTTCGGCATCGGCATCGCGACCACCTGGCGCTACATCCGCGAAGCCGTCACCCTGCTCGCCCGCCGCTCGCCCCGCCTGGACCAGGCGCTACGCGCGGCCAAGCGCGCCGGCTACCCCTATCTGGTGCTGGACGGCACGCTGATTCCCATCGAGGGGGTGGCCGCCGACCGGCCGTACTACTCGGGCAAGCACAAGAAGCACGGCATGAACATCCAGGTCCTGGCAACGCCCGACGGCACTCCCTTGTGGACCTCCGGTTCCCTGCCCGGCTCGGTGCACGACCTCAAGGCCGCTCGCATCTGGGGCATCCTGCGCCGCCTGCAAGCTGCCGACCTGGTCACCCTCGCCGACAAGGGCTACGTCGGCGCAGGTGAGCACGTACGCGTGCCCTACAAGGGCCGCGACAAGCCCGCCTCACAAAAGGCCGCCCACGCCGCCCACGCCAAGCTCCGCGGGCCCGGCGAACGCGCCAACGCCCAGCTGCAATCCTGGCGCATCCTCCGAAAACTCCGCAGCTGCCCACTCCTTGCAGGTCAGCTCGTCAAAGCAATCCTCGTTCTTCAACTCCGCGAAGCGGGATGAAAACCCTCAGTGAGGGCGCATCCCAATTCGTCCCTGGCCGGTAGGGTAGATGCGCAAAATCCGCGTTTCGCTGGTGCTGGGCCAGCTCAACGTGGTGCAGGCGGCGTTGAGCCTGCTCTCACCCAGGCGTGCAGTGGGACGTGATCAGACCACGTGCTCCGGGCGTAATCGACGAAGCATTTCCGTACGCGGCCCTCGCCGGCGAACACGTAATCAATCTTCCGCTTGCGGGTCACGTAGGTCCAGCGCCGGCGCGGGTCGCATTCGTCGCGGCCCTTGTAGGCCGCGGCGGCGTCGCGCGGCACAAGGTTGAGGTCGCCGCCGATCACACCTCGGCCGAGCTTGAACAGCTCGCGCAACTGGATGTGCCGGTAGGGCCTGCCCTTCTGCCTGTCGTCGTAGCTCGATCCCGACGAGAAGTGCGCGGTGCAGAACGCCCGGTCGGCCGTGCAGACGGCGTACCTGCGGGCTCCCCACGGCGGCGAGGTCAGCGCGTGCACGACGAGGCCGGTGTCCGCTCCGGCCACGGCCAGGGTGACGCTCAGCACCCCACGCGGCCTGCCGTTTCTGTCGGGCAGGCACTGGTACGGGGAACCGTCCGAGTACATCAGCCCAGCCGACCGGACGCTCCAATTCCGGCCGGTACGGCGTTCGAGCTGGTGTTCCAGGTCGGCGTCGGCGTCCGTGCAGAACTCCTGAAGGAAGACCACGTCCGCCTCGGTCGCCAGCACTGCCACGTGCCAGGCCAGCTCGGCGTTCGAGCGGCGAAAGAGCGCGCACCCGGCGTTGGTGCCCGCACAGACGTTCCACGTCATCACGTGGAGGAGAGGGGGCTGTGCCTGTACGGACAGGTTCGGGGACAACAGCCCGGCGATCACGAGCTGGCTGATCATCATCACCGAGATGCCTCCACACATGATCCGAGCCGTCAAAAGACAGCTCAACCGGCACATCTGGCAACCAGGAGCCTATCGGTCTTCAAGGGGTCAGACCCGGGCGTACGAGCTGCCGAGAGCCTCTTCTCATGCCAACCCGTCCCGGTTCTCTCCTGCTGAGCAGCCCGATCAGGTTGGAAAAGCCTCAGTGCATTCAAAGTGTGGTGAGTGCCGATTCGATGCCGGGCACGCGCTCGTCCAGCCAGTCCCCGCCGCACTCGAACTCGAACACCAACGCCAGCAGCATGTAGAGCAGCCGGTGGTTTGCCAGGTGCGAGCGCGCGTCGGTCGGATCGCCCGCGGGAAAGTACGCGTCGAGCATCGCACGTTGCAGGCCGGGCTCGCGGAAATCCACTCTGGCCAGGTCCAGCCATGGGCTGGCCGCACCGCAGTCCGCCCAGTCGATGATCCCCTCGATCCGGGACCCGGCCGACAGGACATGCCGCGGATGGAAATCACCGTGCACGTACACGCAGGGCTGATCCCATCGGGTGCCGTCCAGGAGGAGATCCCGACATCGGGCATGGAGCGTCGGGGTCAGGATTCCGGCATCGGCGACAGGGGCCAGCCGGTCCGTCAGGGCCGCGACCTGATCTGCCCATGTTCCCTCATGGGCGTACGGTGGCGCGCCGGACGACTCCTTGAAGAAGCCGGCCCCCTTGACGGGCATGGCGTGCACAGCACACAGCAGCCGTCCTACCTCGGATGCCGCCTGGAGCGTCGCGACCCCCGGCTCACCTGAGACGAGTCGCGTCACCAGGTACGGGACTTCCGCGTCCGGATCCCCGGCGATCACGTCGGGGACCGGGATACCCCTTTCCGACATGGACCGCAGGGCCCAGAGCTCCACCTCGACCTCGCGCTTGCCGGCGGCCTTGAAGACAGCGCGTGCACCGGACTCCAGTGTCACTGCGGCGACCGTGTTGGCCGCAAACCCTGACAGCGGCTCATATCCCGTCACGCGTTGGGACAGAAGGCGCTGGATCAACTCGCCATCGATGCGCCCGGCATCGCTCACGACTACCGGCCTCCCTTCGCGGCCGTCGCTGGTCAGGCCCGTCACTTGATTCTTTTGCAAGCCAGGTCCGAAGGCCGCAAGGTTCGCGCGGGCAACCCCCGACGCACCACTGATCATCTCAAAATCAATATCCGATTCAGGCGTGGTAGTCGCCTTGGCTGATGGTTGAGCGTCGTGAGATCGCTCGCCTGAGATCGTGGAGATCGGTTCCGCCGGTAGGGTGCCGGTTTGCTGCATGAGCCAGACAACAATAACGGTGTCACGGTACAGCGAGTCCTGGTGGTCGGCGGGCCAGGAAGCGGTAAGACCACCACCTTGGCGGGCGCCCTCGCGACTGCGCTTGTGCTGCCTCATCATGATCTCGATCGGCGTGCCCTATGCCTCGCCGACCGACGGGTCCGATGCACCGTTCTGGCAGTCGGTGCGGGTTTCTGAGAAGGGCTCGGGGTCCGCGGGCGGTCGTCGTCACGATGCCCCGTACGAAATCTACGATGTAAAGGCGGTGAGCTGGTCGAGAAACGCTCGGGCCGCTGGACCGCAGTCGTCCAGTGAGGGGACGGCCAGGGCCAGGGAACGGGTGAGCACCGGCTCCAGGGGGCGTGTGACGACGGCGCCCGGGTCGGCGGGCAGGCCGAGCGCGGGGACGATGCTGAGGCCGAGCCCAGCGGCCACCATCTCCAGGATGGCTGCGGGGCCGCTCGCCTCGAAGGCGATGTCGAGCCGGACCCGGGCGGCCAGCGCCGCCCCGACGATCAGCGGGCGGCAGCCGGCGGTGGTCAGGATGAAGGGCCGGCCGGCCAGGTCGGCGAGCGTGATGGCGGGGCGGGCGGCCAGCGGGTGCCCTTCGGGCAGCACGGCCACCATGTCGTGGGTGCTGAGGTGGACGGTGTGCAGGCCGGGCGCGGGGAGGGTGACCACCCCGATCTCGGCGGCGCCGCGCAGCAGCCATTCGCGGATGTCGTCGTCCACGCCTTCGAACAGGCGTACCCGTACCTGCGGGTAGCGGTCGGTGAAGGCGCGCAGGAGGCGGGCGACGAGGGTGCCGGTGGCGCTGGGGAGGCTGGCCAGGCGTAGTTCGCCGGTGATCTGGCCGGCGGCGGCGGCCACGTCGGCGCGGATGAGGTCGAAGTGGCGCAGCGTCTCGCGGGCCCGGGCGAGCGCCGCCCGGCCGGCCTCGGTGAGGGCGATGCCGTCGCGGTGGCGGACGAACAGGGCGGCGCCGAGCTCGCGTTCGAGGGCGGCGACGGCGCGGCTGACGGCCGGCTGGGACATGCCGGTGTGGTCGGCGGCGGCGGTGAAGCCGCCGTGCTCGGCGACCGCGACCAGTACTCTGAGCTGCGCCAATGTCATACCGACATACCCTAGATGGTATTTGACCATGAGGCCGTCAGAACTTCATGGTTATGTCATGCGGAAGACGATCGAGGTCGACGGGCGGGCGACCAGCTATCTGACGGCGGGCGAGCGCGGCCCGGTGGTGTTGCTGCTGCACGGCACGTACTGGAGCCGGGTCTGGGAGCCGGTGATCGACGGGCTGGCGCAGGCGGGGCTGCGGCCGGTGGCGGTGGATTTGCCGGGGCTGGGCCGTTCGGAGGGGGAGCTCACGGCCGCGACGGCGGCGGTTCCGGCGCTGGCGGCGTGGGCCGGGCGCTTCGCGGCGGCGGTGGGCGCGCGGGCGCCGCTGTCGGTGGCGGGGCACGACATCGGCGGCGCGGTCGCGCAGCACCTGATGGTGGCGGGGGAGCCGGAGGTGGGGCGGCTGGCGCTGGTGAACTCGGTCACGTACGACTCGTGGCCGGTGCCGGCGGTGGCCCGCTACCGGGACCCCGCGGTGGTGGCCGCCACGACGGTGGACGAACTGCTGGCGGCCCGCCGTACGGCGGTGACGGCGGCGCTGGCCCGGCCGGCGTCGGAGGAGGAACTGGCCGGCTACCTGGATCCGTGGCGCGACCCGAGGGTGTGCCGGTCGTGGATGGCGCTGGCGGGGGCGGCCGACAGCCGCTACACGATGGACCTGATGCCGGCGCTGAAGGCGGACGAGCGGCCGAAGCTGCTGGTGTGGGGGGAGGACGACCCGTTCCAGGAGGTGCGCCACGCCGAGCGGTTCGCGGCGGAGGTGCCGCGTACGACGCTGGTGCGCGTCCCCGGGGCCGGGCACATCCCGATGGAGAACGACCCGGCCGCCGTCACCAGGGCGCTGGCGGAGTTCTTCCTGGCGTGAGGGCTCGTCGTGGTGCTCAGCCGCGGCGGCAGCGCCGAAAGGCGATGACGGCGACGATCGCGAGCAGCGCCGCGGCGGCCCCCAGTGGGGGAGCGGGGCCGACGGTGAGGAAGAGCGCGGCGCCGGCCAGCCCGCCGAGCAGCATCGCCACGACCGAGACGGCCCGGCGGAAGGCGGCCCGGCCGGGGGCGTCGGCGGCGAGGCCGGTCAGGGTGGTGGTGAGGACGTTGGTGACGAGGTCGGGCACGCCCAGCGCGCGTACGGACGCGTTCTGCAGGCCCATGCCGTAGGCGAGCACGCCGATGAGGGACGCCCTGGGGCCGGTCGCGTCGTGGCCGGCGGCCAGGGCGACGGCCACGGCGGCCACGACGAGGAGCGTGTGGGCCGCGGCGGTGACGGCGAAGGCCAGCCGGGCGTTCCCCATCCGCCTGGCCAGCAGGCCCGCGCTCCACGCCCCGGCCGCGAAGCAGGCCAGCGCCAGCGCCGGGGCCCAGATCATGATCTCCTGGCTGCCGGCCAGGGCGAAGCCGAGGAAGACGATGTTGCCGGTCATGTTGGCGACGAAGACGTGGCCCAGGCCGAGGAAGCTGACCGCGTCCACGAACCCGGTGACCATGGCCAGCAGGATCAGCAGGACGGGCAGGACGCCGTGCGGGTTGCCGCGGGGGAACAGTTCGTCGGCGACCCACCGCAGCCCGGGCTTCACGGGGCGTGCCCCGGGAGGCGGGTGCTCCGGTGGGGCCGGGTGCCGGCTGTCATGGCGGCTCCTTGGTGCGAGGCGGCGGGCGGCTCCTCCCGGGGGTCTTCCCTCGCGAGGCCCACTCATCCGGGCCTCCTCGTGCGGCTCTCCTCGTGCGGCCGTCCTCGTGCGGCCATCGTCATCCGGCCCGCCTCGACCGGACCTGGGACGCGAAGAGCGCGCGCCCCCGATGGGGACGCGCGCTCGCGGGGGCGGAGGGGTCAGCCTGCGTAGTCCGGGTAGCCGTAGCCGACGACCTGGGACTTCGGACGGACGCGCTCCTCGACCTCGCCGTTGCCGGTGTTGCCCTCGATGGTCGAGATCGTGCCGTCGTGGTTGTCCTTCTCGACGAACCCGACGTGGTTGATGTCGTTGAGGTTCTTGCTGCCGCTCCAGGAGAAGAACACGACGGCGCCGGGCTTGGCGACGGAGCCGAAGCGGTGGTTGGCGGCGAACCACTTGGCGTGGGCGACGGTGTAGGCGTCCCAGCCGATCTGCGGGCGGGCGCCGGACTGCTCACCGACCCAGGACACGAACATCGAGCACCAGGCCGCGTTCAGGTAGGCGGCGCGGTTGCCGCCGTCGCGGGCGATGGTCTCGGCGGCCCGCTGGGAGGCGGCGTACCACTTCTGGTAC
Organism: Nonomuraea phyllanthi; assembly: GCF_006334985.2. Lineage (GTDB taxonomy): Bacteria > Actinomycetota > Actinomycetes > Streptosporangiales > Streptosporangiaceae > Nonomuraea > Nonomuraea phyllanthi. Next base: position 35,306 of record NZ_VDLX02000039.1, on the reverse strand, counting down.
GGGGTGCCGCCGCCGTTGGCGTCCTCGGAGACGCCGACCTGGGACTTGGCGAGGGCCAGGACCTGGTTGGCGGTGACGGCGATCTTGGTCTGCTGCGCTGTCTTGGCGTGGTTGACGGGGGCGTCGGCGGCTGCCGCCGGGGGCTTCTCCGCTGCGGAGGCCGTACCCATGTGGGCGCCGAGGCCGGAGGCGAGGACGGTGGCGCCGAGCACGGCGCGGGCGATGTTGGTCTTGGTAGCACCGGTAAAGCTGAACTTGGCCATCGAGGGGGTTACTCCTTGCTTCCATGCCGCTTACCGGGTTAGCTGACGGGTTCGGGCGTGGAAGCTGCCCTACGGCACCGGAGTGCCGATTCACCCCAAAGGACATGGGTCCCCGGTTCCGCCCGGAGGCGGATTCAGCGGTCACAGGACGGTCCTGTGATGTGACACGCGATGGTCGGACATCGCCCGACAAACCGGACGAATGTCTCAAGAATGCCTCAAACGTAATGCATATGGCAAGAGGCCACAAATCGGTAACGGCCCAGCTAGGCGAGTTGCCCGCGAGCCTCGGCCAGAAGCCCCATCATGCCGAGGGACTCGTCGAGCGGCATGACCGAGCTCTCGGTCCTGCCTTCGGCCGTCGCGGCGCGGACTTCGCGGATCTCCCCGGCGTATCCGTTGTCGGCCGGATCGAGCACGTGCTCCTCCGGCTCCATGGAGGGCCCGGACAGGAGGATCCGCTGCGGAGCCCAGAACGGCGCCGGGATGTCCGCCCGCATCCGGGTACCTACAACACGGGCATCGTTCGGGTAATTCCCCAGCAACGAGGTCTCCACGAGAGCCCGCCTGCCGCCACGGTAGAGCAACACCCCGGCCGCCTCCGCGTCCACGCCGCTGGGCGCCAGGGAGCCGGTAATGCGCAGGTCATCCGGCATGCCCAGGATCAGCTGAGCCAGCCCGAACGGGTAGATCCCGAGGTCGAGCAGGGCTCCGCCGCCCAGCTCGGGAGCCCACAGCCGGTGCGCCGGGTCGTAGGGGTGGGCGAAGCCGAAGGAGGCGTGCACGGAGCGGACGTCGCCGAAGCGCTCGTCGGCCGCGATCTTCCGGATGAGGGGGTTGAACCGCATCCACATGGCCTCCATGAGGAACACGCCCGCCTCGCGCGCCAGCCGTACCATCTTCTCGGCGTCGTCCACGGTGGCGGCCAGCGGCTTCTCGCACAGCACGGCCTTGCCGGCCGCGATGGCGGCCTCGGCCACCTGCAGGTGCTGGGCGTGCGGCGTGGCGACATAGACGGCGTCCACGGCCGGGTCGGCGCACAGTTGCTCGTACGAGCCGTACGCCGACTCCGCGCCCAGCGTGGCGGCCAGCGCCCGAGCCCGGCCTAAGTCCCTGGACCCGACGGCGGCCACCCGCATCCCGGGCTCGGCCGCGATGGCCGCCCCCACCGTCCGCGCGATGCCGCCTGTCGCCGCGATCCCCCACGCAAAATCCCGCACGCGGGAGATCGTAGACGAATCACACCAAGTTGGATGTGGCGGGGTCGGGTCGCACCGAGTTGGCGGTCGGGTCACACCAAGTTGAACGTGGCGGGGTCGGGCCCGATCCGCAGCCCCCTGTTGAGCGCGCCGATGGCGGCCATGTCCTCGGCGTCGAGGATGAAGTCGAACACGTCGATGTTCTCGGCGATCCGCGACGGCGTGACCGACTTGGGGATCACGACGTTGCGGAGCTGCAGGTGCCAGCGGAGCACGATCTGGGCCGGCGTCTTGCCGTACTTGCCGGACAGGACGGCCAGCGCCGGGTCGGAGAGCAGGCCCTTGCCCTGGCCGAGCGGGCTCCAGGCCTCCGTGAGGATGCCGTTGGCCTCGTGGAAGGCGCGCATCTCGTGCTGCTGCAGGTAGGGGTGGAGCTCGATCTGGTTGATCGACGGCACCAGGTCGGTCTCGTCCATCAGCCGGGTCAGATTGTCGATCGTGAAGTTGGAGGTGCCGATGGCCTTGGCCCGCCCGTCACGGTAGATCTTCTCCATCGCCTTCCACGCCCGGACGTACCTGTCCTGCTGCGGCACCGGCCAGTGGATGAGGAAAAGATCTACGTAGTCGAGCCCGAGCCGGGCCAGGCACTCGTCGAAGGCGGCCTCGGCGCGGTCGTGGTCGGCGTTCCACAGCTTGGTGGTGACGAACACCTTCCGGCGCGGCAGCTCCGAGTCGCGCACGGCCTGGCCCACGCCCTCCTCGTTGCCGTACGCGGCGGCCGTGTCGATGTGCCGGTAACCGGCCTTCAGCGCGGTCGAGACGGCCTGCGCGGCGGCGTCGGCGGGCACCTGCCAGACGCCGAAGCCGAGCTGCGGGATCTGCACGCCGTCGGTGTTGAGCATGAGCGAGTTCATGCGGTCCATTGTTCACGTCGCGTTTCTGGCGGCTTAAGGCGGCCGGGCTAGCTTGAAGCGGTCATGAACGGGCCATCACCCGGCTGGGAGGACTTGCGTGGTCGTACAGGCGTCGGCCTGGGTGGAGTCTCCGCTCCAGATGCTGTGCGCCGTCGAGGCACACCACGCGGGCCTGCTCGGTCCCAGGACGGCCGTCGTGCCGCGTGCCGGGCTGCGGCCGCTGAGGGCCACGCGGCGGGAGCTGCGCTCGCTCGGGCTGCCCGGCGGCCTGGAGCTGGCCGAGCCGCGCGAGCGGATGCCCAGGCGCGTGGAGGCCGTCGGTGACGCCTTCTCCGGCCGGGTGCAGCTGCGCTGGCTCACCTCCCGCCCCGGCCGCATCGTGATCGTGGACGACGGGCTGGCCACGCTGCGGCTGCTGGAGCTGCTGGCCGCCGGGCCGTACCGGCCGCTGCTGCGGGCCAGGGCACACCCGGGCAGGCTGCGCGCCGTGCTCGGCCTGGCCGCCGCGCTGCGGCTGCGGCTGAGCGACGTGTCGGTCTTCACCGCCCTGCCCGTCGGCCAGTCCTTGGAGGACGCGGTACGGCGGGCGGGGATCGGCCTGGTACGCCACGACTTCGCCTGGCTGCGGTCCCAGCCGCCCAGCGCGGAGGGCCCCGCCGAGCGCACGGTCGTTCTCGGCACCTCGCTCGTCAGGAACGGCCTGGTGCACCGCGACCGCTACCTGCGCTGGCTGATGGACCTGGCGGCGCGGGAGCCCCTGGCGTACTACCCGCACCGCCGCGAGGACCCCGTCGACGTGGCGCTGATCAGGGAACGCCCGGGGATCACCGTGCACGACGCCGGCGCGCCCGCCGAGCTGACCCTGCGCGGCCTGGACCCTGGCCAGCGCGTGCTCAGCCTGCCCTCGACCGCGATCACCTCGCTGCGGGTGCTGCTCGGCCCGCGCGGCGTCGCCGTCGAGCCCGTGGAGGTGCCCGACGACTGGTGGACCAGCAGGGCGGCGCCCGCCCTTCGCTCGCATCTCACAGGAGTGTCCGGTTGAAAGTGTTGGCGGTCGCCGACTCCGACTCGTACCTGAAGTGGGCGGCCTGCCTGCTCGCCGACCTGCCCGCCGGCAGCGCGGCCGAGCTGGTGGTGGTCCGCACCCCGATCGCGCCGTCACCCGCGCAGATCGCCGCCGCCGTCCGGGACGGGATCGCGGCCCCGCCGCCGGTGCTGTCGGCGCGTTCCGTGCGGCGGCTGGCCGAGCGCACCCGGCCTGACGTGGTGCTGGTGGCCTGCACGGGGCCGGTCGTGGACGTGCTGGTGGCCGACGTGCTCGCGGAGCTGCGGCCGCGCCCGGTGTTCGTCAGCGGGCTGCCGGGCATCTCGGTGCCGGCGACGGAGAAGGCGTGGGTGTTCCGCAGCGGGTGCGACCTGTTCGTGGTGCACAGCGAGCGGGAGGTGGCCGAGTTCTCGCGGATCGCCGCCGGGCTCGGCGGGGGAGGAGCGGTGGGCCTGGCCAGGCTGCCGTTCCTGCGCTCCGGCGCGGCCGCCGCGGGCGGGAACCGGGTCGTGTTCGCCACCCAGGCCAAGGTGCCGCGCCACCGGGAGGAGCGCGAGCGGATCCTGCTGGCGCTGGCCGAGCTGGCCCGGCTCCGTCCCGAGCTGGACGTGGTCGTCAAGCTGCGCGCGCTGGAGGACGAACGGCAGACGCACCGGGAGCGCCACCACTACCAGCGGCTGTGGCGGGAGCTGGGCGAGCCGGGGCGGCTGTCCTTCGAGGCGGGCTCCATGCACGACCAGCTTTCGCGGGCCGCCGGTTTCGTCACGGTGAGCTCGACGGCGGCGCTGGAGGCGATCGCGCTGGGCGTGCCGTCGCTGGTGCTGTCCGACTTCGGGGTGAGCGCCGAGATGATCAACCTGGTGTTCGAGGGGAGCGGGCTGCTGGGCACGCTCGACGACCTGGCCAAGGCGGACTTCCGGGCGGCCTCGGCGCCGTGGTGCGCCGCCAACTACTTCCAGCCTCCGGAGCGCAACGACTGGACGCGGCTGCTGGCGGAGCTGGTGTCGGGCGCCCGGGTGCCCGCCGTCTCGCTGCTGGACGGCCCCGAGCACGCGGCGGCCCGGCGGCGGGCCCGGCTGCGGGTGGAGATCCACCCGTCCATGCTGCGCGCCGGCTACCGCGCCAAGCGCCGGGTGCGCCGCTACCTCAAACCGTTCCTCATCAGTGAGTAGGAGTGAGTCTTGGACTCACTGCCCGACACCGCGCGCATCCCGAACGGTTTTGGATGCGCTGGTCGCCCGCGTTCCTTGTTGTGTCCCTGACCGGGCCGGTGGCTCTTGACCACGGTCCGTGACGGGGCGGCGGGTTCCCTCACGCCCCAGGGCAACCGAGCCGGCCTGGACGGTCCGATGCCCCGCACCATCGCTCTGGTGGTGCGGGGGCGGTGTCGTCCGTCGCCGGATCGGGTGCCCTTGGGCGCGCCTGCCGATCGCGATGCTCGCGGCATCGTGACGGGTGGTCTTGCGAGTCTTTGAGGTGAGGGGCTTTTGCCAGTGCTGGGCCCCCCACGTGCTGGTGTAGGCCGGATCGACGGCGATGATCGCGATGCCGGTGGCGTCGGCCATCGAGGTGAGCCGGGCACGAAGTACGCCGGTGGGCATGCCGGAGACGAGCTGCCGGAAACGGCGCTTGCGGCCGTGTTTCTCGCGGGTCTTCTCGGCGGTGAAGTCCAGGTCCTCAACCGCGACGGCGCGCACGCCGCAGGTTTTGGCCCAGTTCAGCAGCTGGGACAGGGCATGGCGGACCTGGGCGTCACGATGATCGGCCGACCCGGACAGGTCATAGGAGAAGCGGCGGGGCTGCCCGACCGGGTTTCCGTGAGTATCGAGTCGCCAGGCGGCGAGGTGGTCGGCGTTGGTGTCCACGCCGATCACGCCGTGCGCCAGAGCCGTCTCCATCGAGATGGTCTGGGTGATCGGGAATGTCCAGCAGGCGTCCACGTACCAGCGCCCGCGGGTCACGTCCAGGTGGATGCGGTAGGCGACAGCCCGGTTGGCTTCCACCCGGTCGGCCCACTCCTGCCCCCGGTGCGCGAAGGAGACCTTCGCCGCCAGCCTGTACCGGCCGTGCTTGGCGTTGGCCAGCCCGGCCAGAGGTGCAGGCAGCTTGATGCTGATCTCGCCGTCAGGCGTGATCCTGATCGTCTCGTTGCCGTACCGCTTTCCGGACTCGCCGTCAGCGGCGAGGAACCAGCGCGCCGTTTCCCAGCGCTTGCGCCACTCGGGCTCGGACAGCTGTGCGGCGTCGAGGTTGTGGCGGGTGCCCAGCAGGCGCTTACCGCCCCGTGCTACGTGCACGACACCGTTGTCACGGTCGGCCCGCACGGCGGCGAGCCGGTCTCGCAGGACATGCAGGCGGCGCATCTTGCAGAACCACTCGTGTGCCGAGCGGTAGCCGCCCGGGGCGCGCTTGATGCCCTTGTCCCCGACCGGAAGGGAAAGGCGGTGCGCGATGGTCTTGATCCCGGCTTCCAGGGACTGCAGGTGTGCGGCCTGCCCGCGCCGGGCCAGCGCCCACTGATCATGCGTGGCCTTCGTGATCGAACCGGCCCACCGCGACGAGGAGTCGGCGGTCAACTCCCGCTTGCGGGCCGCCCACGACTCGGTGGAATGCTCCAGGCCATCGGCGCACCGCGCCTTGAGATCCTTCGAGGCGAGCGAGCCGAGGTGCGCGCCGACCCGGGCCAGCACCTTCTCATCCTCGGGTGTCAAACCCTTGAGGCGGTCGCGTATCGACACACCGGACGGCCCGAGGGCGACGAAAGCGGGGTCGATGGTACGGAGCTTCTTCGTCGGCTTCTTCGCCGGCTCAGCCATCGCCGGCCGCCGCTTGCAGTGCCTTCTTCGCCCGGTTCTTCGCCGACCGGCGGCCGTACAGGCGGGCGCAGAACGAGGTCAGTATCTCGATCATGTCGCGTACGAGATCGTCTTCGACTTCGCCGTCCTCCAGGACGACCAGACGGCGGCCGGTCGCGGACAGTGCGGCTTCGACCAGTTCCACGTTCATGCGGCCGAGGCGGTCCTTGCGCTCCACCACGACAGCGGTCACGTCCGGATCGGCAAGCAGCCGCTTCGCCTTCACCCGGCCGCCGTTCATCCCAGAGGCGATCTCGGACTCGATCCGCACCACCCGGTGCCCGGCCTTGGCCGCCCACTCCGACAGGCGGGCGACCTGACGCTCAAGATCAGACTCCTGGTCATGCGACGACACGCGGGCATACAAACCCACACCGCCCGTCACCGACGGCGAGGAGTTCGCCTCGATGTTCACCAGGATCGTGCGCGGCCCGACCCGCTCAGCCGGGACCGGAAGAGTGCCCTCACGGAACCAGCGATACGCGGTATGCGGGTGCACACCGTTCGCTATCGCCCATTCCTTGAGGTTCATGCAGTGACCATAACACCAACTCAAAGGCTGCAATGCACACTTGAATTCACTCAACCGTTAGCAGTTCCGAACCCCTCCGCTGACCTCCCGCCGGGCCCTCCGCCGCCCCGGCGGCGCGGGGGTCAGCGGGAGGAGCGGAGCTTACGGCGGAGGCGGGTGAGGGCCGTCGGGCGGGACGCCGGCGGCTGCTCCAGGCCGAGGGCCTCCAGGCGCCTGCGCTTGAAGTAGCGCGGGTCGAAGTCGAAGCCCTCGGGACGCAACCCCGGGTAGGCGTCGGCCTGCATGCAGTAGCCGACGGCGCGCACCAGGGCGGGCAGGTCCACCGGGGGAGGCGGGTCGATCGGGCCGGGCGCCGAAAGCCGGGGCAGCAGCGCGTCCACGATGGTGGCCGGGATCCGGTTGCTGTTCTCGTAGGGGGTCAGCCGTTCGAGCACCAGAGACGTCCCGTACGAGGCCACCTGCAGCCCGAAGTGGCGCCGCGCCGTGACCAGCCCCGTCGAGAAGCAGCCCACGACCAGCTCGGGCCGCAGCGCCGCGAAGCACACCTCGGCCGGCACGTCGTCGGGCGCCACCGACAGCCGCACGCCCAGGGGTGCGGCGGCCGAGCGCAGGAGCCGGGCGTGCCGCCGCCCGGCGGCCGGGTGCGGCTTGAAGACGACATCGGTGTGGCCGCGGGCGGCGAGCGCGGCGAGCATCGTCTCGTGCAGCGCCGCCTCCTCCTCGGGCGTGACGATGTCGAGCGCCGACAGGTACTGGCCGAGGATCATCGCCTGGCCGGACGGCAGGGCGGGCGCGGTGGCGGCGACCTCGTCGACGATCCGCAGGAAGCGCTCGTCCGGCAGGACCGCCGCCTCGACGCCGTACTCGCTGAGCAGCAGCGGCGTCAATCCCGGCACCAGGTCCAGGTGGAGCAGGCGTTGGACGCGGCGGAAGATCTCGGCGGGGAGCGGGTCGCGGGTGGGGCCGTAGCTCATGAGGCCGTCGGAGTAGACGGTGATCGGGCAGTCGCGGACGAGCCCGGCGATCGTCCTGGCGGGCGCGACCGCGATCGACTCCAGCACCAGCTCCTCCACCTCGTCCAGCCCCCAGTGGGAGCGGATGAGGCGCTCCATCATGGGCACCTCGATGACGCGGGCCCGCCAGTCGGAGGGGTGGAGCGGGGCGATGAGCTCGTTCCAGGAGCGCACCTGGTCGAAGCGGGAGCGCAGGGCGGCGAAGCCGGGCGTCTCGTCGAGCGGGGTGGCGACCTCGGGGACGGCGGCGTTGCTGGACACGACGAGCAGGCGCGGGCCATCGCCGAACCGGCCGTCGTCGATGGCGGCGGCCAGCGACATCGCGCCGAACAGCGTCGAGGCGTAGAAGACCTTCACGGCGACTCCTCCTGGGCGCGGCGTAAGCGGACGTGCGGGCCGGGCGCCCGGCCCGCCGGCGGTTCCGGCACGAAGTCCCGTCCGGGCGGCGGCTCCGGCAGGAGGTCGGGAACCAGGGCTCGCAGGGCGGCCGCGCGCTCGGCGGACATCTGGGCCGCGGCCTCGCGCACCAGCTCGACGGGCAGGTCGCGCACCATCGCCGCGCCGCGCCCGGCGAAGCGGGCCCGCAGCTCCGGCGTGAACCGGCCGGCGATCTCCAGGTGGTGGCCGAGCAGCGCGCAGAAGTTGCGCACCGCCTTGGGCAGGAACTCCGGCTCCAGATCCTTGAAGACCAGGCCGAACGCGTCGAAGAAGTGCAACTGGCGCTCGTCGCCCACCTGCGTCAGCGAGCCGGCCACCAGGCGCCGGTAGAAGACGCCGGCCAGCGACACCACCGCGAACGTGGCCGCCTCCCTGTGCAGGCGCCAGATCCACGGCCGGTCCTCGGCGGTGTGCAGGGAGCCGGGGAAGCGCAGCAGGTCGCCCAGGGAGCGCCGGTAGATCCCGGCCCACGCGTACGGGTAGTCGACCATGGTCCGCACACCGGCGGGCAGGATCGCCTCGCGTGGATCGTGCACCGTGCCGCGCCGCGCCGACGGGGCACGGTGCACGACCCGCTTGCGGCCCTCGGCCTGCACGTGGTCGGCGCGGACGAAGTCGCAGCCGAGCCCGTCGATGGCCTCGACGAGCCGTGCCAGGTAGCCGGGGGCGAGCCAGTCGTCGCCGTCCATGAACGTCACGTACCGCCCCGAGGCGGCCGACAGGCCGGCGTTGCGGGCGTCGGCCAGCCCCAGGGGCGCCGGGTTGCGCAGGACGGCGAGTCCGGGCAGGTCGGGGGCGAAGTCCTCGGCGATGGCGCCGGTGGCGTCCACGGACCCGTCGTCCACGACGATGAACTCGAAGTCGTGCCGGGCGTTGCGGCACAGCGAGGTGAGCGCGTCGGCGATGAAGCGCTCGCCGTCGCGCACCGGCACGACGACCGAGAGTGTGATCAAGGGGGGTCTCTCCGGGAGGGTCAGACGGTCACCCGGCGCAGGCGGGCCTTGGGGGCCTCCTCGCCGGGGAAGACCCGCTTGACGCCGTCGCCCATGGCCTGCTCGATGATGCGGATGTCGCGTACGAGGTGCTCCAGGCCGGCCGGCTCCAGCGAGGCGGCGTGGTCGGAGCCCCACATGGTGCGGTCGAGCGTGATGTGCCGCTCCACGCAGACCGCGCCGAGCGTGACGGCGGCCAGCGAGATCTGCAGGCCGCGCTCGTGGCCGGAGTAGCCGACGGGCACGCCGTAGCGCTCCTTGAGCGTGGTGATCGTGCGCAGGTTCGCCTCTTCGGGCGGCAGCGGGTACGTGGACGTGGCGTGCATCATGATCAGCCGGTCGGTGCCGAGGATCTCGACGGCCGCGTCGATCTCGGGCAGCGTCGACATGCCGGTCGACATGATGATCGGCTTGCCGGTGGCGGCCAGGGCGCGCAGCAGCTCGTGGTCGGCGACGCCGGCCGAGGCCACCTTGTGCACCAGGACGTCCATCTCCTCCAGGAACTCCACGGACGGGACGTCCCACGGCGAGGCGAACCAGTGCAGGCCACGCTCGTCGCAGTATTTCGCGATCTGCCGGTACTCGTCGGCGCCGAACTCGGTGCGCTCCTTGTACTCCAGGTACGTCATCTCGCCCCACGGCGTCTGCCTGATCCGGCCCTTCTGGTCCTCGGGCACGCAGATCGCGGGGGTGCGCTTCTGGAACTTGACGGCCTGGCACCCGGCGTCGGCCGCCACGTCGATGAGCCGGCGAGCCAGGTCGAGGTCGCCGTTGTGGTTGATGCCGATCTCGCCGATCACGTACACCGGCTCGCCGTCGCCGACCAGCGCGTCCCCGATGGCGACGGGGCCGAACCTGGGCCGGGTGCGGGCCGCGGCCGCGGGCGGCTCGGGCCGGGCGGCCACGACGCGGTCGCACAGCTCGCGCACGGCTCCGGACCCGCCGGGCCGGGTGAGGACGGTCCTGGCGGCGGCGCGCACGCGCGGGTGGGCGTCGGGGGTGGCGACGGGCCAGCCGACCTCGGCCATCGGGCCCAGGTCGTTGACGTCGTTGCCGACGTAGGCGACGCGGGCCGGGTCGAGCCCCTCGATGGCCAGCCAGTCGCGCAGCACGGTCCGCTTGTCGGCCAGGCCCTGCAGCACGGGCACACCGAGCTTGCGGGCGCGGGCGGCCACCACCGGGTTGTGCTCGGTGGACATGACGAGGACCTTCACGCCGGAGCGGCGCAGCAGCGACACGCCCATCCCGTCGGAGCGGCTGACCAGCACCATCTCGCGGCCGTCGGAGTCGACGTAGGCGCGGTCGTCGGTGTGGACGCCGTCGAAGTCGGTGATGACGGCGTCCACGTCGATCGGCTCGGGCTCGTCGATGAACGGCGCGAGCGCGCGCACCAGCTCCAGGTCGTCGGGGTCGTCGATCTCGATGGCGTGCCGCGACGGCACCGGCTGGACGGCGATCTCGCCGAAGAAGCGGTGGCCGTGCTCGCGCAGGCCGGAGGCGCGCATGACGTAGAAGGCGCCGTTCTCGCGGAACTGGGGCTCGCGGTCCTGCCGGCGCGGCCTGACGGCCGGGTCGTGGTTGATCCCGGTCCCGGTCGCCGTCCACAGGAACTCGTGCGTGGGCAGCCCGGACACCACCGAGTCGGCCTCGCCGTCGAGCACCCTGCGCACCGCCGCCGACAGGTCCTCCGGGTCGATGAACGCGCTCGTGCACTGCACCAGCACCACCACCTCGGGGTCGGCGCCGAGGGCGTCGAGCGCGTGCAGCACCGCCGACTCGCTGGAGGCGGTGGCGCCGCTCAGCTCCTCGGGCCGGTCCACGACGACCGCGCCCGCCTGCCGGGCGGTCTCGGCGATCCCCGCGTGGTCGGTGCTGACCACGACCTGGTCGACCAGCTCGGCCCGCCGGCAGGCGCGCACCGCGCGGGTGACCAGCGGGACGCCCCCGACCAGGGCGAGGTTCTTCAGGGGTACGCCCGCCGAACCTCCGCGGGCGGGAACTACGGCCAGGACTCGCAACATGTCTCCTCAGTGCGTCGGACTGCAGTGCGTCGGACTGCACCCAGAAGCTAGAGGCCCGGATTGAACGGGCGGCGTCACCGTCCTTAACGTTCCGTGGGGATCCGGTAGAGCAGCTCTGGCCGGCCCACCCCGCCGTACCTGGGGACGCGGGCGGCCACGCCCAGGTCCACCAGGTGTTCCAGGTAGCGGCGGGCCGTCACCCTGGACACCCCGATCGCGTCGGCCACGGCCTGGGCCGCCATCCCGCCGGGGTGGTCGCGCAGCTGCGCCGCGACCGTGTCGAGCGTGTCGCGCGCCAGGCCTTTCGGCAGTTCGGAGCTGCCCCTGAGGGTGCCGAGGACGCGGTCCACGTCGCCCTGCCCGACGGCCAGTCCCGCCTCCTCCTTGAACCGGGCGTAACGGGTGAGCTTCTCGACGAGTGTCGCGTAGGTGAACGGCTTGAGCAGGTACTGGGAGATGCCGAGCGACACCGCCGATCGCACCATGGCCAGGTCGCGGGCGGAGGTGACGGCGATCACGTCGCACATGAGCCCGCCCGCGCGGATCGCCCGGCACACCTCCAGCCCGTGCATGTCGGGCAGGTACAGGTCGAGCAGGACGAGGTCCACCGGCCGGCCGCGCAGGAACCGCAGCGCCTCGCCGCCCGTCCTCGCCACCCCGGCCACCTCGAAGCCGGGCATCCGCTCGACGTAGATGCGGTTGGCCTCCGCGGTGATCTCCTCGTCCTCCACGACGAGCACGGACAGCGTCATCGGGCCCGCTCCGGCACGGGCAGCCGGACGGTGAACAGCGAGCCGGCCACCTCGATGGTGCCGCCCAGCCGCCGCACCGCCTGCCCCACGAGCGCGAGCCCGAGCCCGTGCCCGTCGCCCTTGGTCGTCCAGCCCTTCTCGAAGGCGTGCGGGTCGGCCAGGCCCGGCCCGTCGTCGGCCACCGTGATCACGACACCGCGCTCGTCCGCGCCCAGCCGCACCTCCACCCGGGTGGCGGCGTCGATGGCGTTGTCGATCAGGTTGCCCACGATGGTGACCAGGTCGCGCGGGTCGAGGCCGAGGTCGTCCAGCTCGCTGTCCTGGCTGATCACCAGCTCGCCGCCGCGCTCGGCCGCCTCGGCGCTCTTGCCGAGCAGCAGCGCGGCGAGCACCGGCTCGCGCACCGCGCCGACCACCCGGTCGGTCAGCTCCTGCGCGGCCCGCAGCTCGGCGGTGCCGAGCGCCACCGCCTGCTCGGTACGGCCCAGCTCCACCAGCGTGATCACCGTGTGCAGCCGGTTGGCGGCCTCGTGCGCGGCCGAGCGCAGCGACTCGGCGAAGCCGCGCTCGGCGTCGAGCTGGCCGGTCAGCGCCTGCAGCTCGGTGTGGTCGCGTACGGTCACCACGGTGCCGAACCGGCTGGCGGCGGCGTTGACCGCCAGCACCCGGTCGCCGGTCAAATGGATCCGCTCCTCGCCGGCCGGCACGTCCGGCAGCCCGAGCTCGCCCACGTGCCGCCCCTCGGCGTCGCCGGGCAGGCCGAGCAGCTGGCGGGCGGCGTCGTTGCACAGCGTCAGCGTGCCGTCCGCGCCGACCAGCAGCAGGCCCTCCCTGACGGCGTGCAGGACGGCGTAGTGGTGGTCGTGGATGCGGCCCAGCTCGACCGGGCCGAGTCCGTGGGTCTGGCGGCGCAGCCGTACGGTGACCAGCCAGGTGCCCGCGGCGCCGAGGGAGAGCGCGAGCGCGACGACCAGCCCGCCCCACAGCAGCGCGTCGAGCTTCCTGGCGCTGATCCTGTCGATCGTGATGCCCGCGCTGACCAGGGCGCGGACCTTGCCGCCCGAGATGACCGGGGTGACCGCCCGCCGCGAGGCGCCGAGCGTGCCGGTGTAGGTCTCGGTGAACGTGCGGCCCGCCAGCGCCGGCTCGGTGTGGCCGATGAACCGCTTGCCGATCTGGGCCGGGTTGGGGTGGGTGTAGCGGGTGCCGTCCTGCTTCATGATCGTGATGAAGTCGACGTGCGTGCGCGCGCGCACCCGCTCGGCGAACGGCTGCAGCCGCTCCGACGGGTGCGGCTCGTCCAGGGCGGCCAGCAGGTCGGGCGAGGCCGCCACGCTCAGCGCGACGGCCTCGGCCGTGCCGCTCGCCTCGTCGGTGAGCATCTCGCCGGCCTGCCAGAGGGCGAGCACCGCCAGGCCCGCCACCGTGACGGCGACGACGAGCAGCTGCAGGACCAGCATCTGCCCCGCCAGGCTCCAGCGCCGCATACGACCTCTCTCCCGTGAACGAAACTTACTCAATGGTGACCTACGTCACTGTGAGCCGCATACTCGGCCATCGACCAGCAATTTTCCACCCTGGCGGGAGCCCCCCATGCGCGATCGCACTCACTATCTCTACCTGGCCGTCATCGGTGCGGTCCTCCTCGGGATCCTCGTCGGCTTCGCCTGGCCGGATGTGGGCATCGGGCTCAAACCGCTCGGCACCGGGTTCGTGGCGCTCATCAAGATGGTGATCGGGCCGATCATCTTCTGCACGATCGTGCTGGGCGTCGGCTCGGTACGCCAGGCGGCCAGGGTCGGCAAGGTCGGCGGTCTCGCGCTCGGCTACTTCCTCGTCATGTCGACCGTGGCCCTGCTCATCGGCCTGCTGGTCGGCAACGTCCTCGACCCGGGCTCGGGGCTGCACCTCGACGACGCGGCCAGGCAGGCAGCAGAGGCGCAGGCGGCCAAGGGCGGCGAGTCGAGCACGGTGGACTTCCTGCTCGGCATCATCCCCGACACGCTGCTGTCCGCGCTCACCAGCGGCTCGGTGCTGCAGGCGCTGCTGGTGGCGCTGCTGGCCGGCTTCGCGATCCAGGCCATGGGCGCCAAGGGCCGGCCGATCCTGCGCGCCGTCGAGCACCTGCAGCGGCTCGTGTTCCGCATCCTCGTCATGATCATGTGGGCCGCGCCCGTCGGCGCGTTCGGCGCGATGGCGGCCGTGGTCGGCGAGACCGGGGTCGAGGCGCTCAAGAGCCTGGCCATCATCATGATCGGCTTCTACGCGACCTGCGTGCTGTTCGTCGGCGTCGTGCTCGGCACCATCCTGTGGCTGGTCGCCCGGATCAACCTGTGGTCGCTGCTGAAGTACCTGGGCCGCGAGTTCCTGCTCATCCTGTCGACCTCGTCCTCCGAGACGGCCCTGCCCAGGCTCATCGCCAAGATGGAGCACATGGGCGTCAGCCGTACGGTGGCGGGCATCACGGTGCCGACCGGCTACTCCTTCAACCTCGACGGCACCGCGATCTACCTGACGATGGCCACGCTGTTCATCGCGGAGGCCACCGGGGCGCCGCTGCAGTTCGGCGAGCAGGTCGGGCTGCTGCTGTTCATGATGATCGCCTCCAAGGGCGCGGCGGGGGTGACCGGGGCCGGGCTGGCCACGCTGGCGGGCGGACTGCAGGCGCACCGTCCCGCGCTGGTCGACGGCGTCGGCCTCATCGTGGGCATCGACCGGTTCATGTCCGAGGCCAGGGCGCTGACCAACTTCGCCGGCAACGCCGTGGCCACCGTGCTCGTCGGCACGTGGACGGGCGATTTCGACCGGGAGCGCGCGGTCCAGGTGCTGTCGGGGCAGGTGCCGTTCGACGAGTCGACGCTGCTGGACGACCAGGACGGCGAGGGCGGCGAGGACGGCGAGTCGCCCGACGGGCCGGCCGATCGAAAGCTGTCGAAGGTCTGAACGGCTCGACCGGGGCCGGAGGCGCCGCCGAAGGCCTGAGCGGCTCGGCCGGGGCCGGAGGCGCTGTCGAAGGTCTGAGCGGCCCGACGCTGCTAGGGTTTGCGGGCGATGCCCGCGTACCCCATGCGGGCGAGGTCGCCGTCCAGGAAGATCGGGGTGTCGGGGTCGAGGTACGGCCACCCCAGCTCCGGCCCCACCCCGTTGGCCAGCCGGCCCGGCGGGATGAACGCGAAGTCGCCGAAGAAGGCGGCGATGTCCGCGCCGGGCCGCGGCGTGAACGGCAGGTTGGCCTGCCGGTAGAACCGGATCACCCCGTCGGTCAGCGCGGAGTGGGAGTCGCTGCCCACGTGGGAGATCGCCAGATAGCTGCCCGGCGCCAGCGCCTCGCGGTAGGCGGCCACGAAGCCGTGCGGGTCGTCCTCGTCGGGGATCAGGTGCAGCACGAACATCATCAGCACCGCGACCGGGCGCCGGAAGTCGAGCAGCGCCCGCACCTCCGGGTCGGCCAGGACGTCATGGGGGCGGCGCACGTCGCCCAGCACCATGGCCACCCTGTGGGGGTCGGCGAGCAGCGCCCTGCCGTGCGCGGCCACCACGGGGTCGTTGTCGACGTAGACCACGCGGGCCTCGGGGGCGTGCCGGTGGGCGATCTCGTGCACGTTCTCCTGGGCCGGCAGGCCGGAGCCGAGGTCGAGGAACTGCGTGATGCCCTGCTCGCACAGGTAACGCACGAACCGGCCCACGAGCGCGCGGTTCTCCCTGGTGCCCTCGCGGGTCTCGGGCAGGAAACGCAGCACCTGGTCGGCCAGGTCACGGTCGGCCTGGAAGTTGTTCTTGCCGCCCAGAAAGTAGTCGTACATGCGCGCCGCGTTAGGGATGTGCGGATCGACGCCCTGCGGCACCTGCTCGGTCATGACACCATGATCCCTGACAGGGGCACCGGAAATCCACGGGAACGGTCAGACGGCCGGAAGTCGCAGCACGAACCGCGCGCCGCCCGCGCAGTCCTCGACGGTGATCCGGCCCCGGTGCGCCACGGCGACGTCCCGCGCGATGGCCAGGCCCAGCCCGGTGCCGCCGGCGTCGCGGCTGCGGGCGGCGTCCAGGCGGGTGAAGCGCTCGAAGATGCGCTCGCGGTCCTCCGGGGCGATCTCCACGCCGTCGTTCTCGACCGCCAGCACCGCCGTGTCCCGCCCCTCCTCGTAGACCTGGACGCAGACCCGGTGCTCGGCGTGCCGCTGGGCGTTGTCCAGCAGGTTCGTCAGCACCCTGGCCAGCTGCAGGCGCACGCCCTCGACCACCACGCCGCCCTCCAGCTCCCCCTGCACGGGCACCTTGTCGCAGCGCACGGCCAGCTCCTGGCGCACCAGCTCGGCGAGGTCGACCCGCTCCCTGACCACGTCGACCCGGGAACCGATCCTGGCCAGCAGCAGCAGGTCGGTGATGATGGCCTCCAGGCGGTCGGTGTCGCGCAGCGCGCTCTCCACCAGCGCCTCGACGTCGGTGTCGTCGGGGTAGAGCTGGGCGCTCTCCAGCTGGGCGCGCAGCCCGGCGATCGGGGTGCGCAGCTCGTGGGAGGCGTCGGAGGCGAACTGGCGCTGCTGCTGGGCGGAGCGTTCCAGGCGGGCCAGCGTGCCGTTGACGGACCTGGCGAGCTGGGCCACCTCGTCCTGGCCCGGCGGCTGCGAGACCCGGCGGCTCAGGTCGCCCACCTGTACGGCGTCCAGCTCGGCCCGCAGCGTCGCCACGGGCCGCAGCGCTCGCCCCGTGACCAGCCACGTGGCCCAGGACGCCAGCGCGATCAGCACCCCGACCTGGGCGAACACCACCACCTCCAGGGTGCGGCTGGCGAGCAGGTCGGGCGTGCTGCGCCCCGCGTAGACGATGGGGGAGTCGGCGAACATGCTGACCCGGACGGCCGTGAGGTGCACGCACTCGGTCGGCAGGCAGTTCGTCATGTTGATGACGCGGTTCTCGGCCGTCGGCTGGATGTCGCTGAGCGGCGGCAGGTTCCTGGCCGCGTCGCTGCTGGCGAGGATCTGGCCGTTGGGACTTACGACCTGGATGAGGTCCACCGACGGGTTGGGCACCGGGATGGCGGCGCCCATGGGCAGCGCGCCGCCGCGCATCTCGTACGCGATGCGCTCGGCCGTGTCCCTGGTGTCGCGGAAGACGCTGGCCGACATCAGCGACCTGGTCGCGATCACCCCTGCTATGGCCACGGGGATCAGCACGAGGGCGGCTACGGCCGTCGCGATGAGGGTGACGCGTCCGCGCAGGGAACGGGCCCACCAGGGTGCCACCCTGGCAGGTTACCGAGCGTGATTACCCGTAATAGGGCGCGTAAAGGGAAAGTTTGCGCCAACCGTCAGCGCTGGAGCCAGATCGTGGTGTCCGGCGGAAGCGTCCCGTCGTCTGGCAACGGGCCGCTGGACAGCAGCACCTCGCCGTCCACGCCGGGCCGCACCGGCTCCTCGCCGGTGTTGAGCACCACGACCAGGCCCGGGTCGCGCTCGATGGCCAGCACGTCCTTGGGGGAGTCGAGCCAGGTCAGCGTGCCGCCGCCGAGCGCCGGGTGCTGCCTGCGCAGCCTCAGCGCGGCCCGGTACAGGTTCAGGGTGGAGCCGGGGTCGTCCCGCTGGGCCTCGGCCGACAGCGGCCCCCAGGAGGCCGGGATCGGCAGCCAGGGGTTCCGCCAGCCGAAGTCGCCGGAGGCCGTCCACGGGATCGGCACCCGGCAGCCGTCGCGGCTGTCGCCGCGCCGCAGGAAGGCCGGGTCCTGGCGCAGCTCGTCCGGCAGGTCGAGCACCTCGGGCAGGCCCAGTTCCTCGCCGTTGTAGAGGTAGGCCGAGCCGGGCAGCGCCAGCATGAGCAGCGTGGCCGCCCGGGCGCGGGCCAGGCCGCCGTGCCGGGTGACGTGGCGGGGCTTGTCGTGGTTGGACAGCACCCAGGTGGTGGGCGCGCCGACCAGTTCGGCCTCCTTCAGCGACTTCTCGATGACCGTACGGAACGACTTGGCGTGGAAGTCGGCCATCATGAACTCGAAGTTGAAGGCCTGGTGCAACTCGTCCGGGCCGACGTAGCGGGCCAGCCGCTCGGGGGAGGACACCCAGGCCTCGGCCACCGCCATCCGGCCGCCGGGGTAGGAGTCGAGGATGGGCCGCCACTCGCGGTAGATGTCGTGCACGCCGTCCTGGTCGAAGTAGGGCACCTGCTCGTCGCCCAGCATCTCGGCCTGGCGGCCCTCCTTGGGCCCCACGTCGGGCAGCCCCTCGGCCTTGATCATGCCGTGCGCCACGTCGATCCTGAAGCCGTCCACGCCCCGGTCGAGCCAGAAGCGCAGGATGTCGCGGAACTCGGCGCGCACGTCCGGGTTGTTCCAGTTGAGGTCCGGCTGCTCGGGGGCGAACAGGTGGAGGTACCACTGGCCGTCCTCGACCTGCGTCCAGGCCGGGCCGCCGAAGATCGACTCCCAGTCGTTGGGCCGGTCGCGGAAGATGTAGCGCTCGCGCAGCCCCTGCTTGAACCAGGGGTGCTGGTCGGAGGAGTGGTTGGGCACGAGGTCGACGATGACCCTGATGCCCTTGCCGTGCGCGTCGGCGACCAGCGCGTCGAAGTCGGAGAGCGTGCCGAACATGGGGTCCACGTCCCGGTAGTCGGCCACGTCGTAGCCGCCGTCGGCCATGGGGGAGGTGTAGAAGGGGCTCAGCCAGATGGCGTCCACGCCCAGGTCGGCGAGGTAGCCGAGGCGGTCCCGTACGCCTGCCAGATCGCCCATGCCGTCGCCGTCGGCGTCGGCGAAGCTGCGCGGGTAGACCTGGTAAACGACGGCGTCACGCCACCAGTCGTCGTTGCCGAGCATGGCTGTCCCTTTGCCTGAGATGTTAGTGATGGTCTGGTGCAGGATGTCGCGTTCGCTCGTCCACGGTCAAGTGCAAGTTGCGGAAAGTTGCAAAGATCACGATCTCGCACCTCTGGAGCCGTGCCTCTGAAGGCGGATGCCCCCTTTCGGTCTTCCGTATTCGGCTGACCTGCCCTGACGGGAATCGGGCGGTGAGGATCGCGTAACGCCCTTGCGCAAGTTCTTCCAATTCTTGCAAAGAGCGGCTAACGTCCCGGAAAAGTTTGGCTTCTACTGGCGGCGGCGCTCGCGCGGCGCGGCCGTTCCTCCGTGACCTCAGGAGGTCCCATGCGCATGCGGGCTCTGGGTGTGGCCGCCCTCGCGACACTCGCGTTCGCCGCCACGGCGTGCGGCGATTCCCAGCAGGCTTCCCCTTCTGCCGCGCCGGCGGAGACCGGCGCGTCCGCCTCCGCCCCGGCGGCCGGGGGCGGCACGCTCGTGATCTGGGCCGACCCCAGCCGGGTCAAGCCGCTCAAGCCGTTCGCCGACCAGTTCGGCGCCGAGAACGGCGTGACCGTCGAGGTGAAGGAGATCAGCAAGGACAACCAGCAGACCTTCCTGACCGCCTCCCAGCAGGGCAGCGGCCCCGACATCATGATCGGCGCGCACGACTGGATCGGCAACCTCGTGCAGAACGGCGCCATCGACCCCGTCACGCTGACCGACGCCCAGAAGGCCGCTTTCTCGCCCAAGGCGATCCAGGCCGTGACGTTCAACGGGCAGATCTACGGCGCCCCCTACGCAGTGGAGAACATCGCGCTGATCCGCAACACCGAGCTCGCCCCCGACGCGCCCGCCACCATCGAGGACATGGTCGCCAAGGGCAAGCAGCTCAAGGCGGACGGCAAGGTCAAGGAGGTGCTCTGCATCCCCGTCGGGCAGAAGGGCGACGCCTTCCACGTCTACCCGATCTTCGCCTCCGCCGGCGGCGCGCTGTTCGGCGCCACCGCCGGCGGCGACCCCGACCCCAAGCAGGTGCTGGTCGGCTCGCCAGGCTCGGTCAAGGCGTTCGGCAAGCTGCGGGAGCTCGGCGAGAAGGGCGACGGCGCGCTGCGCACGTCGATCACGAACGAGAACTACATCGTCAACTTCGCCGGCGGCAAGTGCGCGTACCTGATCTCCGGGCCGTGGGCGATGAGCGAGGTCAAGAAGGGCGGCATCGCGTACGACATCACCGCCGTCCCGCCGTTCGAGGGTGGCAAGCCCGCCACCCCGTTCGTCGGCGTGCAGAGCTTCTTCGTGGCCTCCAAGGGCAAGAACAAGGCCCTGGCCCAGGAGTTCGTCGCCAACTACGTGACCAACAAGGACGTCGCCAAGGCTCTGTACGAGGCCGACCCGCGGCCCCCGGCGCTGACCGCCGCGCTCCAGGAGGTGCAGGCGAGCGACCCGGACGCCGTCAAGTTCATGGAGGCGGGCAAGGACGGCATGCCGATGCCGGCCATCCCCGAGATGGCGGCGATCTGGGAGCCGTTCGGCATCGCCGAGAACGCCGTCGTCAAGGGCGGCGACGCGGCCAAGGCCGCCGCCGCGGCGCAGAAGGCCATCGACGGCTCGCTCAAGCACTGACATGGCGCTCGACGTGCGTCGCGAAGCCGCGGAGACCGCCAGGTCACCGCGGCCCCGCCGGCAGATCACCACGGCCTTCGTGGTGAGCAGGATCGCGGTGCTCGCGGTGGCCGCCGCGATCCTGCTCTACGCCGTGCCGCCGCTGGTCGCCGCCGGGTCGTGGGTCTCGCTCGGGCTGCTCGGCGCGGCGAGCGCGGCCATCGCCTACCTCTACCTGACCCGGCGCTTCGTCCCGGCGAAGTATCTCGTCCCGGGCACCGTCTTTCTCATCGCCTTCCAGGTGTTCCCCGTCCTCTACACGGTCACCACCGCGTTCACGAACTTCGGCGACGGGCACCGCGGCGACAAGGCCGCCGCCATCACGGCCATCGAGACGGGCTCCGTGCGGCAGACCCCCGGCTCGCCCGAGTACGCCCTGACCGCCGCGCTGCGCGGCGACCGGCTGGTGTTCCTGCTGGTCGACCCGGCGACCAAGCAGGTGCGGGTGGGGGATTCGAGCGGGCTGGCGCCGCTGGCGGGCGCCCGGGTCGGGATCACCGGCAAGGTGCTGAGCGCGCCCGGGCTGAGGGTGCTCAAGGCTCCGGAGGCCGCCGCCCGGGGCCAGGAGATCACCGCGCTGGCCGTGCCGACCGGCGACGGCGTGATCAAGGCGAACGGGCTCAGCCGGGCCGTCGAGGGCAAGGCGGCGCTCCTGTACGACGCCGGCTGCGACTGCGTGCGCGGCGACGGCGGCCCCTGGACGGCCGACGAGAGCCAGGGCTACTTCGTCAACGCCGGGGGAGAGCACCTGGCGCAGGGCTGGCAGGTCAACGTCGGCCTGGACAACTTCGCACGAGTCCTGACAAATCCGACAATTTCGGGGTACTTCGCCGGGGTGCTGGGCTGGAACCTGGTCTTCGCGCTGGCCTCCGTGCTCGGCACCTTCGCGCTCGGCATGGCGGTGGCGCTGGCACTGCACCACCCGCGCATGCGCGGCACCCGCGTCTACCGGATCGTGCTGATCCTGCCGTACGCGATGCCCGCCTTCGCCATGCTGCTGGTCTGGCGCGACATGTTCAACCGCGACTTCGGCCTGATCAACCAGCTTCTCGGGGCCGACATCGACTGGCTCGGCCAGGTGGGCACCGCCCGGCTCGGCGTGATCCTGGTCAACCTGTGGCTGGGCTTCCCGTACATGTTCCTGGTCACCACCGGCGCGCTGCAGGCCATCCCGCGCGAGCTGACCGAGGCCGCCGCCATCGACGGGGCCACGCCGTGGAAGGCGTTCCGCCGGGTCACGCTGCCGCTGCTGCTGGTCGCGCTCACGCCGCTGCTGATCTCGTCGTTCGCCTACAACTTCAACAACTTCAACGCGATCGCGCTCACCACCGACGGCGGCCCGTTCCCGGCCGACAGCCCGCAGGTGGGCGGCACCGACCTGCTGATCACCTACACGTTCCGGCTGGCGTTCGGCGCGGGCGGCGCGCAGTTCGGCTTCGCGGCGGCGATCTCGGTGTTCATCTTCACGATCGTGGCGGTCATCTCGGCCGTGGCGTTCCGGCGTACCCGCAGGCAGGAGGAGATCTACGCGTGAAACTCGCCCTCAGGCACGTGCTCGTGCTGGCCGTGTGCGCGTTCGCGGTCTTCCCGATCCTCTTCGTGGTCTCGGCGGCGATCAACCCCCTGGGCACGCTGGCCTCCACCGACCTGCTGCCGAGCGGGGCGAGCCTGGCCAACTTCGCGCACCTGCTGACCTCCGACAGCTACCCGTTCGGCCGGTGGTTCTTCAACTCGGTGTTCATCGCGCTGGTCTCGTCGTTCGCGAGCCTGCTGCTGTCGATGTTCGCCGCCTACGCCTTCAGCCGCATGCGCTTCGCCGGGCGCCGGGTCGGGCTGCTGGCGCTGCTGCTCATCCAGATGTTCCCGCAGTTCCTCGCCATCGTGACGATCTTCATGATCTTCACCAGGGTGACCGAGCTGTATCCGGCCTTCGGCTTCAACACCGTGTGGGGCCTGCTGCTGCTCTACCTCGGCGGCGCGCTCGGCGTGAACACCTGGCTGATGAAGGGCTTCCTCGACACCGTGCCGAAGGAGCTGGACGAGGCCGCCACCGTCGACGGCGCCACGCACGCCCAGATCTTCTGGCGCGTCATCATGCCGCTGGTCACGCCGATCCTCGCGGTCACGGCGCTGCTGGCGTTCATCGGCACGATGAGCGAGTTCCTCATGGCCAACGTGTTCCTGCGCGACCCCGAGAGCAAGACCCTCGCCGTCGGCATGTACGGGATGATCGCCGGTGACCACCGCAACGCGAACTTCGGCATGTTCGCCGCGGCCACCCTGCTCACCGCGATCCCGACGGTGAGCGTGTTCCTCTGGCTGCAGAAGTACATCGTCTCCGGCCTCACCAGCGGGGCCGTCAAAGGGTAGGTGCCAGTGCGCTTCATCGGGCGGCCGCATCACGACGGCTCGGCTCTGTACGTCTCCGACCAGCGGCCCGGCGTCGGCTCGCGGGTCACGCTGTGGCTGCGCGCGCCGCTGGCCGCCGGGATCACCGGTGTCCACGTGCGCGCGGTGCACGACGGCGAGCCGCGCTACGCCGAGGCGTCGCCGGACCCCTCGCGGCGGGGCGCGGGCGGCTACGGCGGCACCGACGTCTGGTGGCGGGCCGAGATCACCGCGGTCAACCCCGTCACGCCGTACCGCTTCCTGCTCCTCACCCCGGGCGGGCAGAGCTGGCTGACCGCCGAAGGGATCGCGGCCCACGACGTGACCGACGCGGGCGACTTCCGGCTCGTCTGCCACCGCCCGCCGCCCTCGTGGATGCGGGACGCCATCGTCTACCAGATCTTCCCCGACCGCTTCGAGCGCTCACGTCCCCTTGAAGAGCGCGCGTCCGAGCTGCCCGGCTGGGCGCTGCCGCGCGACTGGGACCGCGACCCGGTCATCCCGAGCGGTCCCGGCACCTCCCGCCAGTTCTACGGCGGCGACCTCGACGGCATCGTCCGGCGGCTCGACCACGTCCGGAGCCTGGGCGCCGACACCGTCTACCTGACGCCGATCTTCCCGGGCCGCTCCAACCACCGCTACAACGCCTCCACGTTCGAGCACGTCGACCCGCTGCTCGGCGGCGACGAGGCGCTGCACCGGCTGTCCGGCGCGCTGCACGAGCGCGGCATGCGGCTCATCGGCGACATCACCCCCAACCACTGCGGCGACACGCACGAATGGTTCACCGCGGCCGTCTCCGACGTGAACGCGCCCGAACGCGAGATGTTCTACTTCGACCCCGACACCGGCGACTACGAGTCCTGGTGGGGCTTCAAGTCGCTGCCCAAGCTCAACTGGGGCAGCGAGCTGGTCCGCACCAGAGTGCCCGCGGTGCTGAAGAGGTGGCTGGGGCCGCTCGACGGCTGGCGGGTCGACGTGGCCAACATGACCGGCCGGCTCGCCGCCGACGACCACAACCACGAGGCGGCCGCCCTGCTGCGCGCCGCGCTCGGCCCCGAGGACGCGTTCATCGCCGAGCACAACCACGACGCCTCGCCCGACCTCGACCGCGACACCTGGCACGGCACCATGAACTACGGCGGCTTCACCCGCCCGGTCTGGGCCTGGCTGCGCGGCCCCGAGCTGGACCTGGAGCGCTTCATGGGCGTGCCGGGCGGCGTGCCCGAGCGCGACGGGACCGCCACGCTGGCCACGTTCAGGACGTTCGCCTCCCGCATGTCGTGGCGCACGCTCGTGCACTCCTGGCAGCTGCTCGACTCGCACGACTCGCCCCGCATCCGCACCGTCACCGGCTCGCGCGAGCGCCACCTGCTCGCGCTCGGGCTGCAGGCCACGCTGCCCGGCACGCCGATGGTGTTCGCGGGCAGCGAGTACGGCCTGACCGGCGTGAACGGCGAGCACTCGCGTACCCCGATGCCCTGGAACCGGCCCGCCGACCAGGACCTCGCCACCCTCGCCGCCTACCGGGAGCTGCTCGGGCTGCGCAGGGCCGAGCCCGCGCTGCGCCACGGCGGCCTGCGCTGGCTGCACGCCGACGCCGACTGCCTGGTCTTCGCGCGGGAGACGTACGAGGAGACGATCGTGGTGTGCGTGCGGCGGGCCCCCGGCGCGCCGCTGCGGCTCGGCGCGCGAGCCAGTGGCCTGCACGGCGCCGAGGACGGCGACGTGCTGCCGGGAGACGGACCTTCGCTGAGGATGTGGCGCCTCACACGTTGATCACGCTACGGTTGGCTCTCTCCCCCACCGACTGCCGACTCGATGATGGTGTGCTCCCATGAGGTTGACTCCCGTGGCCGTGACGGCCGCGCTCCTGCCCGTTCTGTCCGCCGTGCCCGCCGCCGCCCAGGGGAGCCTGCGCCTGGCCGGCACCACGTACTACGTGGACTCACGGGCGGGGGACGACAGCGCGGCGGGCACCAGCGCCGGCGCGCCCTGGAAGTCCCTCGACATGGTCAACGCCGCCGGCCTCAAGCCGGGTGACACCGTGCGGATCAAGCGCGGCAGCTCCTTCTCCGGCCCGCTCACGCTGGAGGCCGGCGGCACCGCGGCGAGCCCCATCACCATCCAGGCGTACGGCAGCGGCGCCCTCCCCAAGATCAGCGGCGCCGACGACGACTGCGTGCTGGTCAAGGGCAGCTACTGGCACATCAGCGGCCTGCGCGCCGCCGGCTGCCGCTGGGCCGGCTTCCAGATCGACGGCGACCACAACGAGCTGGTCAAGGTGCAGGCCGACCACAACATCGCCGGCGTCTACATCACGCCGACCGGCTCGCACAACACCCTGCGCGACAGCGTCCTGACCGACAACAACCGGATGAGCGTCAACGACGAGGGCGGCGACAACGACTCCGGCGCCTTCGGCGTGCTGCTCCAGGGCGACGACAACCTCGTGACCGGCAACACCATCACCGGCGGCTTCGCCAAGAGCAAGGACTACGGCGCCGACGGGTCCGCCGTGGAGGTCTTCAACGGCGACCGCAACCGGATCACCCACAACACCGCCAAGAACAACGAGACGTTCACCGAGCTCGGCGCCCAGAAGGGCAAGACCGCCACCGGCAACGTGTTCGCCTTCAACGTCGTCACCTCCACCCGCAGCCGCGGCTCGTTCCTCATCACCCGCGGCCCCCACCACGTCGTCGGCCCCGTCAAGGGCACCATCGCCGTGCACAACTCCGTCTACCTGCCGGCGCGGAACACGATCGGCTGGTCCTGCCACGACGGCTGCTCCCCGTCCATCCTGAAGCTGCGCAACAACGTGATCGTGGTGGGCGGCCAGGCCGGCTTCGAGGACGGCAAGGGGGCCGACGAGGCCGGCAGCGTGTACAAGGCGCGCTCGGTGCGCTTCAAGCTGGGGCCGAAGTCCGTCATGGCCGACCCCAGGTTCGTCTCCCGCACCGACCTGCGGCTGCGCCCCGGCTCCCCGGCGCTCGGGCGCGGCGTGACCCTCAGCCCGTCCTGGTACGGCGGCAAGGCGCTCGGCAAGGACATCACCGGCAAGCCCCTGACGCGCACGCCTGACGCGGGGGCCTACCAGCACTGAGCCCGACCCCCTCCCTCTAGAGTGGACGGGTGCTACCAGATCTTCGCGGGCCGCTGGTGAGGCAGCTCGCCGAGTCCGACGTGCCGCGCCGCTACTGGCACCTGGCCGACGAGGACGGGCGCGCCTGGCTCTTCGAGAGCGTCGAGGGCGACGGCCGGGAGCAGTGGGCGATCAGGCAGGTGACCGTCGGCGCCGACCGGGCCGCACAGCGCTACGACTGGCGCCACCTGCAGGACGAGCACGGCTTCCTGACCGACCAGCCGCTGGAGGTGTGGGAGCTGACGGAGATCACGCAGGAGGCGTTCCAAGGCGTCTGGGACGCCGGCGCCTGAGAGGCGGCTCGGCCGGGGCAGTGGCTCGGCCGGGAGAGCCGGGTTGAGGAGAGAAGCGATGTACCGGTGGGAGATCGTCCAGGCGGTCACCGAGCAGCGGGTGTTCGGGATCGTCAGGACCACGGGGCCCGAGGAGGCGGTGGCCGCCGCCGACGCGGTGCTGGACGCCGGGCTGCGGGCCGTGGAGGTCGCGCTCACCACGCCCCGGGCGCTCGCCGCCGTCGCCCGGCTCACCGAGCGGCGGCCGGACGCGCTGATCGGCGCGGGCACCGTGCTGGACGGCGCCGCCGCCCGCGCCGCTGTCGAGTCCGGCGCGCGCTTCCTCGTCTCGCCGAGCCTGCACCCCGACGTCATCCGCACCGGCCACCGGTACGGCGTGCCCGTCTTCCCCGGCGTGTCGACCCCCACCGAGATCGTCCGGGCGCTGGAGGAGGGCGCGGACGCCGTCAAGATCTTCCCCGCCTCCACCGTGTCGCCCTCCTGGCTGCGCGACCTCCGTGCCGCGCTGCCGCAGGTGCCCGCGATCCCGACCGGGGGCGTGACGCTGGACAACGCGCCGGAGTGGATCGCGGCGGGGGCCGTGGCGTGCGGCATGGGCTCGGCGCTCACCTCGGGCGGCCCCCGCGCCGCCGCCGACCGCGTCACCACCCTGCTCACCCACCTCGCCCAGGCCCGCTGACCCCGTCCGGCGGCCGCCGAGCCACCGTTCGGCCCCGGCACGCTCGCCGGGGCGTCACCGGGCAGCCGTCCTCAACCCGGCACCGTCCCCTAGCGGGTGGGTCAGTGGGGACGGTGGGCGGGGACGTGGTGGTGGGACAGGGTGGCGTGGTGGTCGGCGCCCGCCGGGCCGTGCGGGTCGGTGTGGACGGTGGCGGACCGCAGGCGCGGCACACCGTGGATGAGGTGGTGCTCGGCCTCCACCGCCACCGCGTGGGCGCGCGCCACCGACATGCCGTGGTCCACGAGGATCTCCACCTCGCCGTGCAGCGCGTGCCCGATCCAGCGCAGCCGTACGGCCCCGACCCGCCGCACCCCGTCCACCGCGCCCAGGACGCGTTCCGCGGCGTCCACGAGCGCGGGGTCCACGGCGTCCATGAGCCGGTGGTAGATCTCGCGGGCCGCGTCCCGCAGCACGAAGCAGATGCCGAAGGTGATCAGCAGGCCCACCACGGGGTCGGCGAGCGGGAAGCCGAGCGCGGCGCCGCCCGCGCCGAGCAGGACGGCCAGCGAGGTGAAGCCGTCTGCCCTGGCGTGCAGGCCGTCGGCCACCAGCGCGGCCGAGCCGATCTGCCGGCCGGCCCTGATCCGGTAGCGGGCCACCCACTCGTTCCCCGCGAACCCGATCAGCGCCGCGCCCGCCACCCAGCCGACCGCCCGCACCTCCTGCGGGTCCAGGAGCCGCACGACGGCCTCGTACCCGGCCAGGGCGGCCGAGGCGGCGATCAGCAGGACGATGACGACGCCCGCCAGGTCCTCGGCCCGGCCGTACCCGTAGGTGAAGCGGCGGGTGGCGGCGCGGCGGCCCAGGGAGAACGCGATCGCCAGCGGCACGGCGGTGAGCGCGTCGGCCACGTTGTGGAGGGTGTCGCCGAGCAGCGCCACCGAGCCGGAGGCGACGACGACCACCGCTTGCAGGGCCGCCGTGACCATCAGGACGGCGAACGAGACGGCCACCACCCGCATGCCCCGGCTGCTGGACTCCAGCGCGGCGTCCGTCTTGTCGGCGCTGTCGTGCGTGTGCGTCCTGAACAGGCCGTGGGCGAACCTGCCCCGCACCGATCGATGCCCGTGCCCGTGCCCATGATCGTGCCCGTGATCGTGACGTTGGCGGTGCTCATGTCCGTGCTCATGTCCGTGCTGCTCGTGCGGTGGAAGGTGTCGCTCGTCAGCCATGGCGTCCCCTCGCTTGCGCAATGCGTATGTTCTGCCAGGATATGTAGTCATGTGCGCACGCGACAACGTCTCAGGTGCCGACCATTCGCAGGAGCAACCCACTCCCGCCCAGGTGGCCGCCGCCGTGGACGCCTTCCGCATGCTCAGCGACGGCACCCGCCTGCGACTGATGTGGCTGCTGTCATCGGGGGAGCGTGATGTGAACTCCCTTGCCGAGGCCGTCGGCGCCGCCCGCCCGTCGGTGTCGCAGCACCTGGCCAAGCTCAGGCTGGCGGGGCTGGTGGACACCCGCAGGGACGGGCGCCGCGTGCTCTACCGGGCACGCGACTCCCACGTACGGGCCATCATCGCCGAGGCGCTCTTCCACGCCGACCACCAGGTGTCGGGCCTGCCGCGCCACGATTGACGCCGCCGGCGAGGTCAGACCCGGGTGGCCAGCTTGGCGACCACGTCCACGATCCGGGTGGCGCGTTCCAGCTCGGCGCGGTGGAACACGGGCCCGTCGGCCCTGGCGACCACCAGGTGCAGCCCCTGGGCCACCACGGGCAGCAGCATGAGGCGCAGCTCGTCGGCGTCCAGCGTGGCGGCCCGCGGCGGCGGCTCCGCCAGGTCCAGCTCGAACTTCTCCGGGGCGGCCAGCGAGGCGTGCTGGATGGCCCCGTCGGCCAGCGCCACCGACCACTCCGCCCCGCACAGCCCCGGCAGGGCGTCCACCAGAGCGGCGAAGCCCCGGGCGGGCTGGGACACGACGTGCATGAGCAGGTCGTAGTCGAGCGCCGAGCCCGGCACCTCCTTGGTCGCCCAGACACCCTCGACCCGCACGCCCGGCATGGCGGACAGCCGCTCGCGGGCCTCGGACGGGGTCACCGGCCCCGGCCAGGAGACGGTGAAGTCGTCCACGGCGCGTCCGGCCTCGCGTTCGAGCACGGTGACCTGCAGGATGTCCGCGCCGAGCGCGCCCAGGGCCTTGGCGACCTGGCCCAGCCCACCCGGCCGGTCCGGCAGAGACACCCTCAGTCGCAGCAGCATTGCCGCCCCCTTTCCAGAGGCCCTCACAGTGCCGTGGAAAAGTTTCAAGAATATTCCACGGATATGTCGCACATGCTGCGGTTATTTCCCAGCATGCAGCGTTAAGTCCGGATTGTCGATAAAGGGCCGGCGCAGGTTTCCGCAGGTCATGGTACGCCTCCCGCCGGCCCCTCACCCCGCCGGCCGCGCGGGTGTCAGGCGAACACGTCCTGCTGGTAGCGCCCCGCCGCCTCCAGCCCCGCGAGCCACTCGGCCCCGTCGCGCCCCGTCCGCTCGCGATGGATGGACAGCAGCGCCTCGCGCACCGCCGGGGCCATCCGCAGCCCGTCGCCGCAGACGTACACGTGGGCGCCCTGGGAGAGCAGCTCCCACACCTCGCCGGCGTGCGCCGCGATGGCGTCCTGCACGAACCGGTACGGGTGCCCCGGCACGGCGGAGTACGCGGCACGCACCTGGACGCCCCAGCGCTCCAGGTCGTCGGCGTACAGCTGGTCGTGCTGAGGGTGGCGGCAGCCGGTGAAGACCGCGGCGGGCCCGGAGGCCCCGGCCAGCAGCCGCTCCTCCAGGAAGCCGCGCAGCGGCGCGAACCCGGTGCCGGGCCCGACCATGACGACCGGCGTGGCCGGGTCGTCCGGCAGCCGGAACGGCGGCGCGGGCACGCGGACGTAGCCGTAGAACACCTCGCCCTCTTTCAGCCCGGCGAGGTAGGCCGAGCACATGCCCTGGTACGTCCCGGCGCCCGACCACGCGGGACCCTCGACGAGCCCGACGGTGAGGCGCACGAGCGACGGGTCGGCCAGCGGCGAGGACGAGACCGAGTAGTAGCGCGGCTTGATCGGCCCGGCCATCTCCAGGAACACCGGCAGCGGCAGCGAGATCGCCGGGAAGCGTTCGAGCAGCGCCAGCGGGGAGACGCGCTTGGCGAGGATCTCGTCGGCGTAGGCCGCGGTCAGCCCGTCGAGCTGCCCGCGCGTCCACGGGCACTCGGTGTGGGCGGCCAGCGCCTCCAGGTCGGCCCGGGTGGCCACCTCCTGCAGCTCGGCGAACTCGGTCAGCAGCAGTCCCGCCGTGACGGGCGTGTCCACGGGCAGGTGCGTGGAGCCGGCGGCGCGCAGCCGTACGACCTGCTCGCGGGGGACGCGCAGGCAGCGCAGCGCCCACTCCACCAGCTCCGGGTCGTTCTTGGCGAAGACGGCCACGTGGTCGCCCGCCGCGTACGTGACGCCCTCGGGCAGCCTGGCCACGATGGAGCGCACGCCGGGACGCGGCGCCTCGACGGAGAAGTCCCACAGCCCGGTGGGGTCGCCGGTCAGCTCCTCGTTGGAGACGACGGTCAGCGGGACGGCCCGCGAGGAGACGACGGCCGGGCGGACCTCGGCCTCGCTCAGCACCTCCATCTCGTAGCGCGGCCCGGCGCTGCCGGCGGCGGCGCTGTACTCGGCGGCCAGCGCCGCCCACAGCTTCGCCGTCCAGGCGGACACGTCGCCGTCGAAGTCGCCGTCGGTGTCGGCCTCGCCCCGCTCGATCAGCGGCACCGCCCCCGCGGCCGTCAGCTTCTCGTACGCCCGCCTCGGGAACTCCTGGTACGTGGGCCACTGCGTGTTCCCGCAGCCCAGCACGGCCAGCCGGACCCCGGAAAGGTCGGGCAGCGCCTCCAGCGCGTCGAAGCGCTGGGCGTTGTCGGGCGCCCTGCCGTTGTAGGAGGAGGCGACCACGACCAGCAGGCCCTCGACCGGGGGCGTCATGTCGTCGAGCGCGGTCAGCGTGGTGGCGAAGCCCGCGCGGCCGGCCCGCTCGGCCAGGCGCTCGGCGATGTCGGAGCTGGTACCGAGGTTGGAGCCGTACGCGACGGTGAGGGGCACGCCGGTGACGGTGATCTCCTGCGGCCGGCTCTCCTCGGCGGTCTCGGCCGCGACGGCGGCCCGCTCGTGCGCCCGCCGCTCGCGCACCCGCAGCGTGAAGCCCTCCGGCTTGAGGGTGAGCGTCTGCTTGATCTTCATGCGGTAGACGTTCGGGTCGGAGATCGCGAACCGCCGCAGGATCATCGCCAGCGCCAGCCTGGCCTCGGTGAGCGCGAACTGCCGCCCGATGCAGGCCCGCTCGCCGTTGCCGAACGGCTTGTAGGCGCCGGGGTGATGCGCCTGCTTATGCTCGGGCAGCCAGCGGTCGATGTCGAACTCGTCCGGCCGCTCCCACGCCTTCGGGTTGCGGTGCAGCACCGGCAGCAGCACGGCGACGCCCTGGTCCGCGGGGACGGGGTAGCCGCCGATCGTGGTGTCCTCGACCGCGGTCACGGCGAACGCCGGGATGGGCGACCAGTGGCGCAACGTCTCCTCCAGGATGCGGGGGATGACGTCCAGCTTCATGATCGTCTCGTAGGAGGGCGGCTCGTCGCCCGGCAGCAGCCGGTCCACCTCGTCGTAGGCGCGGGCCAGGGTGTGCGGCTCGCGCAGCAGGTTGTACAGCGCGAAGGAGAGCAGCCCGCTGGTCGTCTCGTGTCCGGCGATGAGGAAGGTGAGGACCTGGTTGCGGATGTTCTCGTCGGACAGGCGGGCGCCGCTCTGCGGGTCGGACGCCTCCAGCATGAGGCCCAGCAGGTCCTTGGAGCCCGTGGCGCCCTCGGCGCGGCGCCGCCTGATCACGTCGTCGACGAGCGCCTGCATGGTGGCGATGTCGCGCCGGTACGTCTCCTCGTGGCCGCGCTTGAGCCTGGTGACGAACGGCAGCTGCTGGTTGCGGAGCATGGCCTCGGTCAGCGCGCCGCCCATGGCCTTCAGGAACGGGTGCAGCTCCGGCGAGTCGAACGAGTGGAAGCGGTAGCCGAACCCGGTGAGCGAGATCGTGTCCAGGGTCAGCCTGGTCATGTCGTCGGAGACGGGCAGGTCCTCCCCCTGGCGACCTGCCCACGACTCGACGAGCTGCTCGGCGACCTCCAGCATCTGCGGGTAGTACGCCTTCATCGAGCGCTGGCTGAAGGCCGGCATCAGGATGCGGTGCGCGTGGCCCCACACCGGCTCGTCGGGCCCGGCCGTGAACAGGCCGTCGCCGGCGAAGTCGCGCACGATCGACAGCGGCGGGCGGATGCGCTTGACGAAGCGGCTCTCGTCGCACACCTCCGCCACCAGGTCGGGGTCGTACACCAGCACGAGCGTGCGGCCGGCGATCTCCAGCCGGAAGATGCCCTCCTCGTAGCGGGAGGCGACCTTGACGAAGTGCTCGATCGGCGCGTGAGAGGGGATCTGCAGCGTGTTGCCCACGATGGGCAGGCCCTGCGGTGCGGGGATCTGCGGCATGGGTGCTCCCTTCGAGTAGCCATACACCGTATGGCTGACGCTACCATACGGTGTATGGCTGAGCGCGCGCGCAGGGGCGCCCCCCTGACTCTCGAAGAGATCGCGACGACGGCGGTCCGCCTGATGGACGAGGCCGGGGTGGAGGGGCTGTCCATGCGGAAGCTGGCGTCCGAGCTGGACGTCAACCCGATGTCGCTCTACCACCACGTGGAGAACAAGGAGGCGCTGCTCAAGCTGATCTGTGCCACCGCGGCCGAGCGCATGCGCGTGCCGCCCGACGACGGCTCCCCGTGGCAGGAGCAGCTCAGGGAGCTGGCGCTGGCCTACCACCGGAACGCGAAGGAGCACCCGGCCCTGTGGGGATATCTCCACACCCATCCCGAGGTGATCTCCCACCGGGGGCTGCCGCTCTGGAGCGCGCTGTATCGCATCCTGCGCCTGGCGGGGGTGCCGGAGCCGGAGGTGCGGCGCACCGGCGACATCCTGCACGCGTTCGTGTCGGGCTTCATCCTGGCCGAGATCAACGGGCACATGCCGGACGACCCCGAGGAGATCGAACGCAACTACGACACGGCCGTCCACCTGATCATCAACGGCCTGGCGGGCTTCTGAGACCGCGCGGTCAGCACCTGGCCAGCAGGTCGGCCTCGGTGATCGGGGACTCGTGGGTGCCGGCGACCGTGCAGGCGTGCGCCCCCGCCGCCGACGCCAGGCGTACGCACTCCTCCAGCGGCCTGCCCCGCACCGATCCGTACAGGAAGCCTGAGACGAACGCGTCGCCAGCGCCGTTGCTGTCGGCCACCGGGCCGGGCAGCGGCGCGGCCGGGAAGGCCCGCACGCCGGAGCCGCGCGTCAGCACCAGGCAGCCGCCGGCGCCGCGCGTGCACACGACCGTGTGGGCGCGCCCGCGGTCGAGGACGTCGCGCATCGTCGCCTCCGGGTCCTGGAGGGCCGCGGCCGACAGGAACACCAGGTCGGAGCGGTAGGCGAAGTCCTTGTGATAGTCGTCGGCGCCGTTCCAGTCGTGCAGGTCGGTCGAGACGGGCACGCCGCCGAGGCCGGGGTAGGCGTGGCGGCAGAAGTCCATGATCGACACGTGGACGTGCCGGGCGCGCACGTCCGCGTAGAGCTCGCGCGGCAGGCGCTCGCCGGGCGTGGCCCTCGGGTCGTGCAGCGACGTGCGCCGGCCGTCTGGCCCCACGAGCAGCACGCTGCGGCGGGTGCCCGCCGCCGCCCGGCCGAAGGAGCAGGCGATGCCGCGCAGCGCCCGGCGGACGAGCGCGCCCTGAGGGTCGTCGCCGATCAGGTCGGCGAAGGCGACGCGCAGCCCGAGCGCGTGGCAGCCGAGCGCCACGCCCGCGCCGGTGTTGCCGATCCGGTCGGCGACCGGCGGCACGTGATAGGTGTCGCGGTACGGCAGCGGCAGCTCCGGCACGTACACCGTCGTGTCCACCCCGGCGCCCCCGAGCACGAGGACGTCGGCCACCGTCGTGTTCACCTCAGCGCCCCGAGCACGGAGAAGTCCGTCACCGTCATGTTCACCTCAGCGGCCCGAGCACGGAGAAGTCCGTCACCGTCATGTTCACCTCAGCGGCCCGAGCACGGAGAAGTCCGCCACCGTCAGGTTCACCTCAGCGGCCCGAGCGCGAGAACGTGGGCGGTCACCGGTTGACCAGGGGACCGGAGCCGGTGGAGCCGCGGACGACCAGCTCCGGCTGGAAGATCAGCTCGACGTGCTTGGCCGGGGCGCCGTTCACCTCTTCGAGCAGCGTCTGCACGGCCGCCGAGGCCATCGCCCCGATCGGCTTGCGCACGGTGGTCAGCGGCGGGTCGGTGAACGCGATCAGCGGCGAGTCGTCGAACCCGACCACCGACACCTCGCCCGGCACCGACCTGCCCTTCTCCCGGCACGCGCGGATCGCGCCCAGCGCCATCAGGTCGCTCGCGCACACGATGCCGGTGCAGCCGCGGGCCAGCAGCTGCGCGGCGGCGGCCTGCCCGCCCTCCACGGAGAACAGCGAGTGGGCGATCAGCTCGTCGACATCGGTCGCGCCGAGCAGTTGCGCCATGGCCTGCTTGTAGCCCTCGATCTTCCTGATCACCGGGACGAACCTGCGCGGCCCCAGCGCGATGCCGATCCGCTCGTGGCCGAGGTCGACCAGGTGCTGCACGGCCAGCCGGGCGGCCAGCCGGTCGTCGGGCGAGATGAACGGCGCGTCGATGTGCTCGCTGTAGCCGTCGACCAGCACGATCGGCAGCCCGCGATCGGTCAGCCGGGTGTAGCGGTCCATCCGGGCGGTCGTGTCGGCGTGCAGCCCCGAGACGAACACGATGCCGCTCACGCCGCGATCGACCAGCAGCTCGGTGAACTCGTCCTCGGGCGCGCCGCCGGGCAGCTGGGTGCAGAGCACCGGCGTGTAGCCGTGCTGCGTCAGCGCCTTCTCGATGGCCTGCGCGAACGCGGGGAAGATCGGGTTGTCCAGCTCCGGCGTCACCAGGCCGACCAGCCCGTTGCTGCGCTGCCGCAGCCGGGGCGGGCGCTCGTAGCCCATGAGGTCGAGCGCGGTCATCACCGCCTGCCGGGTGGCGGCCGAGACGCCGGGCTTGCCGTTGAGCACCCTGCTGACCGTGGCCTCACTCACCCCGGCCTGGGCGGCGATGTCGGCTAGGCCGTGTTTCGAAAGATCACGTGTGAGGCGTGTCGGTGATCGTTGAACGAAGAGGTCTCCGGTAGATGGTTCAACGACCAAGAAGAACGAAATACCGGAGACCTCGTGGCCAGCGTAGTGGTG
>NZ_VDLX02000038.1 GCF_006334985.2 Nonomuraea phyllanthi | reverse complement strand
CTACCACAACCGCAGACGCTGGCAGCAGACGAACGCCTCCCCACCCGACGAATCAGTCACCGACAGCTGAGCACTCGCCCTATACGGCCAGGCTGTAGTTATCGGTGCATTGTGCTTGACAGATCTCCACCGTGTTGCGCTGCTTGTAGAGCTCGGGATCATGACGGACCGGCCGGCCACCGCGGGAGCCGCGCTTCTTGCGGTGGCCGGCCTGGTCGGCCTTTTCCGGGATGACCGTCTTGATCCCGCGCCGGCGCAGGTAGGCGCGGTTGCCGCGGGAGGAGTAGGCCTTGTCGGCGGCCACCGCGCCCGGCCGGGTGCGCGGACGACCCACCGGCAAACGGATCTTGATGCGCTCCAGCACGGCGCGAAACTGTGGACTGTCTCCAGCCTGACCAGCAGTGAGGACGAAGGACAACGGACGGCAGCGCCGGTCGGCCGACAGGTGCACCTTGCTGGTCAGCCCGCCCCGCGAGCGGCCCAGCTTGGCCGTCTTCAGCCGGAACCGGTGCCGGCGGCGTATCCGTCGTCGTCCGTCCCCGTCGCCGTGCCCGTCTTCGCCGGGGTCGCCGTCGCGGGCGTTTTGCCGCTTTGGCGTAGCCCCCTTTCCCGTTCGACGGCCTCGTGCAGCGCTGCGGACAACTCGCCGTCCAAGACCATCCCGGCGGCATGATGGTGAGCGCGGGCGGTGGTGGAGTCCACGCTGACCAAGTCGAGGTCGACCTGCCCACGAGCCGCAGCTTCGGCGATCATCGCCTGCATCAGCCGCTCGAACACGCCGTTCAGCGCCCAGGAGCGGAACCGGTCATAGGCGGTGGACCATGGCCCATACTCGACCGGCAGGTCCCGCCACGGGCTGCCCGTACGAAAGCGCCACATCACCGCGTTGAACTGTCGCCGCAGATCGGGGATCGGGCCCCGCTCACCCAACGGCAAGTGAGGCTCGATCAAGGACCACTCCTCGTCGGTGAGGTCTCCACGCGCCATGTCGATGGCCTACCAGGATTGCCGACCATGTCGCAGGCGATCCCTTTGATCTCAACTCCGTACAGGCTCTAGGAGGATCCACCAGCGGCGCGGGTGCGCGGTGCCGGGGACGTGCATGAGGCTCTCCACACGTAGGGGCGGGTCGAGGGTTGGTGTCGGTACA
Organism: Nonomuraea phyllanthi; assembly: GCF_006334985.2. Classification (GTDB taxonomy): domain Bacteria; phylum Actinomycetota; class Actinomycetes; order Streptosporangiales; family Streptosporangiaceae; genus Nonomuraea; species Nonomuraea phyllanthi. The sequence continues at coordinate 46,345 of NZ_VDLX02000038.1, read as the reverse complement.
GCCGGTGCTGTGGTGCGCCGGCCGTACCGGGTCACAGGTTTTCGCTCTGGTGCTGTTCGTAGAGCAGGCCGTAACGGTCGATCCGCCACAGCTGGGCCAGCACGAGCAGTACGGTGCCCAGCACGAGCGGCCAGATCTCCAGGGCGATCAGTCCCCAGGCGATGAAGGCGAAACCGATCAGGCCGGCCACGATGAGCAGCCGTAGCACCACGCGATGTGCCGCCGGAGCCTTGCCGTCGACGTGGAGTTGCTCGCCGTAGATGCCGCGCGCCGCCCAGCTGGTCGGCTCGACCGCCGCAAATAGATGGACGTTCAGCCAGAGCCAGATGACGACGAGGGCAACACCGGCCAGTGACCACCAGCCGATCCACTCGCGGCTCCAAACGGCCAGTTCGAAGGCGGGAATAGCGGCGAACCGGGTCCAGACGCTCCATGGGTTGGCGTGTTTCTCCCACGCCTGGTCGGTCATGCCGTGCGCGCCTGCGACCACGTTCTTGGGCTTCACTGCTGGCTCTCCTTTGGCGTCGGGGAGGTCGCCGTAGCACGATCTCCACGCTTCAGATCATATAGAACTTTCAGAGATTTGTGAATTCTCTGAGAACTCGAATTCCTTGGTAGGCTTGGCGTATGGACACCGACCAGCGGCTGCGCGAGGCCGCCGAGAAGCTGGCGCTGACCCTGGCGCAGGGCGGCATGCAGAAGACGACCGCCCGGGTGATGACGGCGCTGCTCTACACCCGGCAAGAGTCGATGACCGCCGCCGACCTGTGCGCGGAGTTGTCCATCAGCTCGGGAGCGGTGTCCACCGCGGTCAAGCAGCTGATCCCGCTCGGCCTGATCGAACGGGTGCCGGCCCCCGGCAGCCGCCGCGACCACTATCGTTTCCGCCAGGGGGCTTGGGCCAGCTTGATGTCACAGCAGAACGCGATGCTGGCCACCATGGGGGATGCCGCCCAGGAAGGCCTGGACGCGGCGGGCGAAGACGGCATCACCGGCCGGCGCCTTCACGAGATGAAGGACTTCTACGCCTACATGACCGAGCAGCTGATCCCGCTCATCGACAGCTGGCGCGAACGCTATGCCGCCCAGCACACCGACGCTCCCCGGTAGCGGCTGTCAACCGCCTGCTTTCTAGTCATCCAGCCCGGAACTGACAGGTCCGAACTCTTGAGCGCCCGCCGCGGACGTGCTCGGGCCTGCCGGGACGTGGCCGCGCAGGAGGTGAACGCCCACGGCGATGATCCAATCGAAGCCGGTCAGCAGGGAGAGGTGTTCGAGCAAGCCCACAGGGGCCGGCTGCCAGAGGCCCAGAGCGTCGAGGTGGTAGGCGACACCGGCGGCGAAGGCGAAGGCGATGATCAGAGCGCCAGACAGGCGCGAGTAGAACGGCCCATGCGTGCCTTGCCTGTGCCAGGCGCCGGGTCAGCACGAACGCGGCTGCGCTGAGCCCGGCGAACAGGGCGAAGCCGGTCCTCTGGTGGATGAGGGAAGTGCATGGTCCCAGTGGTTGTTGCTCTCCCAGTGACGCCTGTTTGGGGCTCAGCACTGACACGTTTCTTACTGGCACCCCATTCTTACTGGCACCCCATCGAGGCCCAGATCGCGATCGTCGCGCCCTTGCGTTCGGCCGGTACGGCGTGCAGCAGGACAGCGAGCGTGTTGGGCAGCACGGCGGCGGCGCCGACGCCCGTGACGGCCCGGCCGGCGAGAAGCGCTGGCTGCGCGAGACCATCCGCGACGCGCTCTGGATAGCCGGTGTTGAGCGGGTCACCTCGACCCTGCGGTTTCGGGTGACTTCATTCGGCGCCGGACTACGTGAGCGCGAGCGAGCTGTCCCTGGCATGGATGGTGTCGATTGCGCGGCCTGGTGACGTTGCCCACAGCGCCGCTGGAGGTCCGTAGCCGGCCTGGGCAGGTAGCCTGACAGACTTTCCGCCTGGTCACGCTCCTGTCGTGGCCCATTGGCCGACGACGGCGGAGCGGACGCCAAGGACGGCCAGGCGCGCCAGGTCGACCGCGGCGGCAGGCAAAGAGAGATCAGCGTCGACCTCGGCGGGCGGTGCCGAAGATGGATCTGGTGATCTCCCGGCCGAGGGCGGAGGCGGCAGAGCGCGCGAACGAGCGGAACTCCTTCGACTCCAGCACGTTCTCCAGCAATGTCGGCTCCGGCTTGCGCTCCCGCTTGGCCTCGGGCGCGCGCGGGGCTTCGGCGGCCGGCGTTTCCGCCAGCTTCGCCGACAGGATCTCGTAGGCCGACTGGCGGTCGACCGCCCTGCCGTACTTCTGCTGCAGCGGCGAGGCGGCGATGACCTTCTGGATCATCTCCGGGCTCGACGGCGCCATGAGCGTCTGAGGGGCGCGCAGGCGCGTCCAGGCCACAGGGGTCGGCGCGCCTGTCTCCGACAGGACCGTGACGACCGCCTCGCCGATCCCGAGCTCGGTGAGCAGCCGTTCCAGGTCGTAGGAGGAGGCGGGGAACGTCGACACGGTGGCCTTGAGCGCCTTGGCGTCCTGGGGGGTGAAGGCGCGCAGGGCGTGCTGCGCGCGTGCGCCGAGCTGGGCGAGCACGTCGCCCGGCACGTCCTTGGGCGTCTGGGTGACGAAGAACACGCCCACGCCCTTCGACCGGATCAGCCGCACGGTCTGGGTGATCGACTGCAGGAACGCCTTGGACGCCTCGTCGAACAGCAGGTGCGCCTCGTCGAAGAAGAACACGAGCTTCGGCTTGTCGACGTCGCCCACCTCGGGCAACTCGTGGAAGAGATCGGCGAGCAGCCACATGAGGAAGGTGGAGAAGAGCTGCGGGCGGTCCTGCACGGCGGGCAGTTCGAGCACGGAGATCAGCCCGTGTCCGTCCGGCGTCACCCGGAGCAGGTCGCGCACGTCGAACTCCGGCTCGCCGAAGAACGCCTCCGCCCCCTGCGCCTCGAACGTGGTCAACGCGCGCAGGATGACTCCCGCCGTCGCCGCCGACAGCCCGCCGATCCCGCTCAGCGCCTCGGGATTGCCCGTCAGGTACTGGATGACCGCGATCAGGTCCTTCAGGTCCAGCAGGGGCAGCCCATTCTTGTCGGCGAAGTAGAAGATCAGCCCGAGCGACGACTCCTGCGTCTCGTTGAGCCCGAGGACCTTCGAGAGCAGGGTCGGCCCGAAAGCCGTCATGGTCGCGCGGATCGGGACGCCCTCTCCCAGACCGCCCAGGGAGAAGAACTCCACAGGACGGGCCTCGGGCTGCCACGCTTCCCCCACCTCGGCGGCACGCTGGGTGACGCGCTCGGAGGGCGTGCCGGGGGAGGCCAGCCCCGACAGGTCGCCCTTGACGTCGGCGAGGAAGACGGGAACGCCCTGGGCCGAGAGCTGCTCCGCCATGAGCTGAAGGGTCTTGGTCTTCCCCGATCCGGTGGCCCCGGCCACGAGCCCGTGCCGGTTGAGCGTGCTCAGGGGGATCCGGATCTGCTCCGAGGCGTCGGCGGCGCCGTCCTCGCGCACCAGGGCCCCGAGCTCAAGCGCCGGCCCCTCGAAGTCGTACCCCTTCATCACATCTCCCCGATCTTGCTGCCTCGCTCACGGATCGGCGCAGGTCAGTGCTGGTTCCATTCCCCGGACCGCGCGGATGAACGCCAGGCACCCGGACGGGTGGCCAACGGTCGTGGAGCACGCGGACGAGGACCCGGCTGTGGAAGCCTTCCGGGCCGGGGCTGGACAGGCCGGTCCTGCTCACCAAGGCCTTCCACAGCGCCCACCCGCGTGCCTGCCGCCAGGTGTCGTCGTCCAGCGCGGCGGCCTGCCTGAAGGCCTGCCGCTCGTCGCCGTCGCCGCCGAAGCCGGTCCAGGCCATCACCAGGCCGCAAGCCGGGTCTCCCACACCGCAGGCGCCGAAGTCGATGACCGCGAGGAGCGGGCTGTCGGCGGCGAGCAGGTCGCCGACGGCGACATCGCCGTGGAGCCAGGCCGGCGGGTGCGGCCAGGCCGGCTATGGACGCCTCCGGCGGCCCTGCTTGCCTATCATCGGCGATCGGACGTCGAAGCAGGAAGAAGGTGGAGGGTGGAACTCGGGGGCACGTCGGCGGAGACCGACTGGACATCGCATCGGCCGGCCGTTTTCGGGGCGGCCTACCGGATCCTGGGCACGGTGGCCGAGGCGGAGGACGTGACGCAGGAGGTCTGGCTGCGCGCCTCCGCCGCCGACCTGTCCGAGGTGCGCGACCTGCGGGCCTGGTTGGTGACCCTCGCCGCCCGGACGTCGTACAACGTGCTCCGGTCGGCCCGCGTCCGGCGGGAGTCCTATGTCGGGCCCTGGCTGCCCGAGCCGCTGCTGACGGGACCCGACGCCGCGGCCCGGGTGCTCATGGACGAGTCGGTGAGCACCGCGATGATGGTGGTGATGGAGCGGCTCACCCCCGCCGAGCGGGTCGCGCTGGTGCTGCACGACGTCTTCGACTTCCCGTTCGGCCAGATCGCCGAGGTGCTCGGCAACACGCCCGCGGCCAGCCGCAAGCTCGCCTCCCGCGCGCGGTCGCGGGTCGCCGCCGTCAAGGAGCGGCCCCGGGCGTCCAGGGCCGAGACCGAACGCGCGCTCAGGGCGTTCAAGGCGGCCGCCGACGGCGGCGACATGGCCGCGCTCGTCGAGCTGCTGCACCCCGAGGCCGTGTACGTCGCCGACGGCGGCGGCAAGGCCACCGCCGCGCGCAGGCCGGTGCGCGGCGCCGAGACGATCGCCCTGCTGGCGGTCAGGCAGATCCAGATCGGGCGCCCCGACACGTTCGAGATCATCGAGGTGAACGGGTATCCGGCCCTGGCGACCTACCGTGGCGGCAGGCTGATCTGGCTCGACACCATGGAGATCGCCGACGGGCGCATCACGGAGATCCGGCGACTGGTCAATCCCGACAAGCTCGCCCGCGCCGGTCACATCTGAGCCCGCCATTTTGTCTCCCTGCCGAATCCCGGACACCCCGGGGGAGTGAGGCTGAGAGAGGAAACACGATGGCCCACATTGTGATCATCGGAGGCGGTTTCGCGGGCGTGTGGAGCGCGGCCGGGGCGGCGCTGGCACGCGAGCGCGCGGGCGGGGACGCTGACCTGCGCATCACGCTCATCACGCCGGGCGACCACCTGGTGCTGCGGCCACGCATGTACGAGCCGGAGCCGGACCTGGCCAAGGTGGAGCTGCGCAGGATCCTCGATCCGATCGGCGTCGTACACCTGCGAGCTCTCGTGAGCACGATCGACACCGGCCGCAGGGTGGTGGTGGCCGACGGCGAGGAGGTCGGTTACGACCGCCTCGTCCTGGCGGCGGGCAGCAAGCTCGTCCGGCCCCGCGATCTGCCCGGTGTGGACCGGCTCTTCGACATCGACACCCTGGAGGGGGCCCGGCGGCTCACCGAGCATCTGCGGGGCCGGGAGCACTACTCCGCCGTGGTCGTGGGCGCCGGCTTCACCGGCCTGGAGGCCGCGACCGAACTGGCCGCCCGCGGCCGGGTGCTGCTGGTGGACCGGGCACAGGTGGTCGGGGACCAGCTCGGCCCCGGCCCGCGCGAGGAGATCGAGGCGGCGCTGGACGCGCTGGGCGTCCAGCGCCGCCTCGGAACGACGGTGACGCGGGTCGGCGACGGCCACGCCGTCCTGTCCGACGGCAGCAGGGTCGACGCGGACGCGGTGGTCTGGTCGGTGGGGATGCGGGCCAGCGAGCTCACCCGGCAGATCTCCGACGGGCTCGACCACCTCGGCCGCGTGCCGGTGGACCGGCACCTGCGCGCCCTCCCCGAGGTGTTCGCCGCCGGGGACACCGCCGCGGCGCCGTTCGATGCCGAGCACACCGTCATGCAGTCCTGCCAGCACGCCAGCCCGCTGGGCAAGGTCGCCGGATACAACGCGGCCGCCGACCTGCTCGGCATGGCGCCGCGCGAGTTCGTCGCCGGCCCGTACGTCACCTGCCTGGACCTGGGCGCCGCCGGTGCCGTCTTCACCAGGGGCTGGGACCGCAGGGTGATGGCCTCGGGCGCCGCGGCCAAGGAGGTCAAGAAGCAGATCAACCAGTGGATCCACCCGCCGGTCGACGACGCCGCGCAGATCCTCGCCGCCGCCGACAACGTCGCCCTGGAACTGCCCTTCTTCCCCCGTGACGAGGAGGAGGTGCTCACGGCGTGAGTGAGCCCCGGGCCGGCGGCCTAGCCGGGTAGGTCGAACTGGCGCATCACCGTCTGGTGGGTCGGCAGGTAGCCGAGGGCGTCGTTGACGGCGCGCATGTGGTGGTTGCTGTCGGCGGTGTCGGTCACCAGGCCGGCGAGGTCCGGGTGCCGCGCGGCGGCTCGAAGGATCATCGTGGCCTTCATCCAGCGGGCCAGGCCGTGCCCGCGGTGCTCGGACAGGACGCCGGTGCCGTAGTGCCGGCCGTCGCCCGCGCCGTCGCCGGGGACGACCAGCTCGGTGAACCCGGCGATCGAACCGTCGGACTCGTCGACCGCGGCGACGGTGTGCAGCAGGTCGCCCCGGCTCTCGACCGCCAGCGCCGCCGCCCGTACGCGCTCGACGTCCCAGGTCACGGTGCCGTAGTCGACATCGTCCATGGGCATGTCGTCCATGGCGCGGCGGGAGGCGGCGAAGGTGGCGGCCCACTCGTCGGGCACCATCCCGTCCCACGACAGCAGCCGGTAGCCGGGGTGCGGCGCGGCCGCCCGCTCGGCCAGGCCGGTGAGATCGGCCTGTGCCAGCGGCAGCCGCGCGTACGTCAACCTCAGGACGGGGCGGAAGCCCCGCGCCGCGCCGAAGGCGTCACCGGGTGAGCCGGCCTCCGCCTGGCCGGTGACGCACCGCCGGCCCTCCTCCTCGGCCGCGGCCAGCGCGGCCGCCAGCAGGCGTGAGCCGACGCCGTTGCGCCGCTCGGCCGGGTGGACCTGGACGTCGAGCTCGGCCAGGTGGCCCTGGCCCGCCCTGGTGAACAGGCGCAGGAACGCCGACCCGACGGGCACGCCGGTGTCGGCCGTGGCCAGCCAGGCCAGGCGCCGGCCGGCAGACGTGGGCCGCGGGTCGGTCAGCGGGGTGATGTGAATCGGCAAGCAGGTCTCCTTGGTCGAGGGGAGCGGCGCGGGGGCCGTATCTCGACATGTTTTCAGGTCGGAGCCCTCGGCCGGCGCCTCCGAGCCCGGGTCACCGCTCGAAACCGCGCTCCAGGGCGTCGAGTGCCGCGCCCGCGGTGTCGTGGAGCCGCCGCCGGACGGTGGCCGGCGAGCAGCCGGTGAGCAGCCCTTCCTGCACGATCGAGTGCCTCACGATGAGCACGCCGGTCGCCACCGCGGCCCAGGCCGTCGAACCGCTCGCCTCGCCGAGCGGCGCGAGCCAGGACTGGAGGATCGCGGCGCGCCGGGTGGTCAGGGTGGGGGAGTCGCGTTCGCAGGCGGCGAAGGTGCGCATGGCCTCCCACATCGCGTCGTCGACCACGTCCCAGGTGCACGGGCCGCTGAGGATGGGGCCGTTCACCACCAGGGGGCGGAGCGCGGCGGTCGGCGAGGCGTCCCCGCGGTCGGCGATCGCCGCCACCAGGCCGTCCAGCACGGCCGGCTCGGCGTCGAAGAACAGGTCCTCCTTGGCGCCGAAGTAGTTGACGACCGTCTTGACCGACACCTCGGCGGCGGCGGCCACGTCGGCGAGCGTCACCGACTCGAATCCGCGCTGCTCGAACAGCCGTGTCGCGCAGTCGGAGATCCGCTGCCGGGTCTCCGACCGCTTGCGCTCCCGCAGACTTACCATGATAGTAAGTTTATCATCATGGTAGATTTTGTGGAAGGACGAATGATGGAAAGACGGCTGCGCTGGCTCGTGACAGGTGCCAGTTCGGGGCTGGGCGCGGCGATGGCCGCCGCCGCGATCGCGCGCGGGGACGAGGTGATCGTCACGGCTCGTGACGTGGGACGGCTGGAACGGCTGGCCGCGAAGGCCCCCGGCCGCGTGCGCCCGGTCGCGCTGGACCTGTCCGACCGCACGGGCACCAGGGCGACGGGCGAGAAGATCGCCCGGGGCGGTGTCGACGTGCTCGTGAACAACGCCGGCTACGGGCTCATCGGAGCCTTCGAGGAGGCCACCGACGAGCGGCTGCGCGAAGCGTTCGAGGTCAACCTGTTCGGCGGGCTGGAGCTGGCCCGCGCGCTGCTTCCCGGCATGCGCGAGCGGGGGTGGGGGCGGATCGTGCAGATGTCCTCGATCATCGGCGTCACCTCCGGGCTGGGCGGCGCCGGATACGCCGGCCCCAAGGCCGCGCTCGAAGCGGTGTCCGACTCGATCGCGGCCGAGGTCGCGCCGTTCGGCATCCACGTGACGATCGTCGAGCCGGGCGCGTTCCGTACCGACTTCGGCGGGCGGTCGCTGCGCCTGACCGACCGGCTGCCCGCGTACGAACCGATCGTCGGGCCGCCCCGCGACGCGTTCGTCGCCCACCACGGCATGCAGCGCGGCGATCCCGAGCGGGCGGCGCGGGCCGTCGTGGACGCCGTCCTCGCGCCGCGGCCGCCACGGCGGCTGCCGCTCGGCCCCGACGCCTTCACCGTGCTCCGCGCCCACTACCTGGCCCGGCTGGCCGAGCTCGACGCCCTGGAACCGGCGGCCGCGGTCACCGATCACGCGACGCCCTAGCCCGGGTCATGCCCGCTGCCGGCAGCGACCGCCGAACGTCACTGACGATCACGCCCTGCCGGTCCTCGCCCTTGATGGGGACGGCTCCCGTGCAGGAGCGAGCGCAGTTCGGCGGTATCGATGATGTGGGCCATTCTCGGGAAGACGCTGGTCATCAGGGTCTGGTGGGCCTGCGGGTCGGGGTCGGCGACGCCGTCGGACAGGACGTAGAGCTGGTAGTCGCGGTCGGCGGCGTCCGTGACGGTGGACAGCACGACGCCGCTGGTCGTGACGCCGGCGATGACCAGGGCGGTGATGCCGCGATCCCGCAGCCGCCGGTCCAGGTCCGTCGTCGACAGCGCGCCGTAGCGGGTCTTGCGGACGGTGATGTCGCCGGGCTCGGGAGCGAGTCGGCGGTGGACGTCCGTGGCGGGATCCTCGTGGTGCATGAGGCGCTGCCGGCCACGCGCGACAGCAGCACATCCTGGTCCGCCAGGCCGGGGAGCGAGGCCAGGATTCCCTGCTGGTAGTCCATGACGAGCAGCGCGGCCGTGCGGGGGTCCAGCGCCGGGGTCGTGAGGGTCATGTCTCTCCTTGGGATGAGGGCGGCCCTGATGCGCGGGGCCGATGACACATGGAGGCGGCGTGTCAGGTGCGACGGGCTGCCGGCTCCAGCTCGGCGGTGAGGGGCGCCGCGGCGCGCCGCGGGAGCAGCAGCGGGGTTGCCAGCAGGAGTACGCCGGCCAGGCCGATGGCCGGGCGCGGACCGAGCAGCGTGCCCAGCACGCCCCAGCCGGCCGTCAGGAGCGCGGTCGAGACCTTGGTCGTCACCGACCAGGCGGAGAGCGTACGGGAGACCCGGTCGGTCGAGGTGCGCTCGAGGCGGTAGGTGGCGTGGACGGGGTTGAAGACCCCGCAGCAGAAGATCAGCCCGAGCTCGACGCCCATCACCAGTAGCAGCCCTCCGGTCCCCGGCCCCACGAAGGCCAGCCCGACGGGCCAGATCGCGCGCAGCACCCCGGCCACGACCAGGATCCGGTGCTGCCCGAACCGGACGACGAGCGGCCGCGCCAGCCGCGAACCGAGCAACCCGCCGATCGCGGGCACGGCGAAGGCGAGGCCGTACTGCCACGGGGCGAACCCGAGCTGGCCGAGCATCAGAACGGCCAGCAGCGCGTCGGTGGCCATCACCAGGCCGTTGAACAGGGCGGTGTTGAAGAACAGCGGACGCAGCGTCGCGTCGGCGAGGATGTGCCGCCAGCCGTCGAGCAGGTCCCCGGCCCGAAGGCCCGCGGCCTTCCGGCGTTCGGGCCGCGGCTCCTGGCCGCCCATCGCGCGGATGCCCAGGGCCGAGAGCAGGTAGCTGACCGCGTCGGCCACCACCGTCGCCACCGGGCCGAGCAGCCCGATCGCGGCACCGCCCAGCGGCGGTCCGATGATCGTGGTCGTCCAGGCCGTGGACTCGAAGCGGGCGTTGGCGACGAGCAGGTCCTCGGCCGGCAGCAGCGTCTTCAGGTACGCGCCTGAGGCGGCGCGGAAGGTGATGTCGGCCGCCGCGACCACGACCGAGACCACCAGGAGCTGGACGAAGGAGAGCACGCCGAGCGCGAACGCGGCGGGGATCGTCAGCAGCGCCGCGAACCGTACCAGGTCCATCCCGATCAGCACCGGCCGCTTGCGGCGGAACTCCACCCACGGGCCGAGCGGCACCGCCACGGCCGCGCCCACCAAGGCCCCCACGGACGACAGCGCCGCGACCTCCGCCGGCCCGGCGTGCAGCACCTGGATCGCGATCAGCGGGAACGCGCCGAAGGCGAGCCACGTGCCGAGCGCGCTGGTCCCGTACGCGCCCCAAAGCCACCCGAACCGCCGCCCGTTCTCCATGCCCGATGCCCCTCGTCACTCACTCGCCCGCACAACCGATCCGCGATCGGAAGCATCAAAGCGAGCGCAGCGCCTGGGATCAAACAACCATGGGGCCATCTCGCCACAACGTGTGGTTGTATCCCTAAGGTGTCCACATGGACCTCGACACCGTCCGTACCTTCGTCGCCGCCGCGGACGCGGGGCAGTTCCAGGAGGCCGCCGCCGAGCTGGCGGTCACGCAGCAGGCCGTCTCTAAGCGCATCGCCGCCCTGGAACGCAAGCTCGGGGTGCGGCTGTTCACCCGCACCCCGCGCGGCGCCGAGCTCACCATCGACGGGCAGGCGTTCCTGCCCCATGCCCGCGAGCTGCTACGGGTCGCCGAGCGCGCGGTCGCGTCCGTGCGCACCGGCACCCGAGCGCTGCGCGTCGACATCATCGCCTCGCGCGGCGCGGCGTCCGGCCTGATGCGCGGCTTCCACCGCGCGCACCCCGAGATCGAGCTCGACGTGGTGATGCTGTTCGACATCGAGACTGCCGTCGCCGCCATCCGGTCCGGGACGATCGACGCGTCGTTCCGCGCCGTCGGCGTGCCCGGCCGGCCCCTCCCCGAGGACATCGAGTCCGTCCGGGTTCTCGACGAGCCGCTCCAGCTCCTCACCGGCCCCGCCCACGCGCTGGCCGGCGCCCGTTCGGTGACCCTGGCCCAGCTCGCCGGGCACCGGATCTGGATGCCCGGCATCGTCCCCGGCACGGAATGGGCCGCCTACTACGACGACCTCGTCGCGGCGTTCGGCCTCACCATCGAGGCGACCGGGCCCAACTTCGGCTCCGACGCGCTCCTCGACACCATCGCCGACACCCCGGCCCTGGCCACCTTCATGGGCGGGCACACCCGCCTCGTCTGGCCCGCCGACCACGGCCTGCGCCGCATCCCGGTGACCGGGCCCATGCCCGTCTACCCGCACTCGCTCCTGTGGCACCGCGACAACCCCCACCCCGCGCTGGCCACCCTCCGCGCCCACCTCGCCACCACCGCGGCCGGCCGCGACACCGACGGGATCTGGGCACCGCCCTGGGCGATCCCGCACTGAACGCTGCCCCCCGGGGGGCCGGGACTCAGGAGCCAGGCGTGCCCCTCCTCCCCGCAGGAGCACCAGCGTCCGGCGCGCGGGCACCAGCGTCCGGTCCACCGGGCCGAACCGGCGCGCCCGTGCGGCGGGCGGGACTCCGGGCGACCCCGACGATCGGGAGCGGCACAGCATTCCGGTCCTCGCGCTCTGCCGCGCCGGCGTGATCGTCGTCGTGACTGACAGCGCGGCGTTACGCCAGGAAGTCGCGGATCAGGGGCACCACCGCGTCGAGGGCGCTCTCCAGCAGGAAGTGGCCGCCGTCCAGCAGGTGGATGCGCGCGTCGGGCACGTCGTCGGCGAACGCGCGGGCGCCCGCGGGACCGAAGATCTCATCGTTCTCGCCCCAGACGGCCAGCAGGGGCGGCCGGTGGGAGCGCAGGTATTCGTGCAGGCGCGGGTAGAGCGGCAGGTTGGTGGCGTAGTCGAGGAACAGGTCGAGCTGGATGCGGTCGTTGCCCGGGCGGCTGACCAGGGCGTGGTCGTGGTGCCAGGTGTCGGGGCTGACGAGGGTGGGGTCGGGCACGCCGGTGACGTACTGCCATTTGATCGCGTCCAGGGTGAGGGCCTGGCGGATGGCCGCCTCGGTTTCCCCGGTCTGCTCGCGCTGGTAGTTCCAGACGGTCCGCCAGAAGGCGTCGACGAAGCCGGCTTCGTAGCCGTTGCCGTTCTGCGTGATGATCGCTGTGATGGCGGCGGGATCGCTCAGGGCGAGCCGCCAGCCGATCGGGGCGCCGTAGTCCTGCACGTAGATGGCGTAGCGGGTGATGCCGAGATGGGCGAGCAGGCCGGCGGTGAGCTCGGTGAGCGCGTCGAACGTGTAGCGGAACGCGTCGGCGGGCGGCGCGTCCGACAGCCCGAAGCCGAGATGATCGGGGGCGATGACGTGGTAGCGGTCGGCCAGCTCCGGGATGAGGTGGCGGAACATGAACGAGCTGGTCGGGTAGCCGTGCAGGAGCACGAGAACCGGCGCCCCGGCCGGCCCGGCCTCGCGGTAGAACAACCGCTGCCCCCGCACACTGGCGTAACGATGATGCACGGCCACCATGAGCAGACCCCCCGAAAGCGTTTCCTGCGCTCACCTGCGCTCATGTCCGAGCCTGTCCGAGGCGGGCCGTGGAACACCGGCTCGACACGCCGGTCGGGCCCTTCCGGCATCGGACTTCCCATCCGACGGTCGCAGACATCCGATCTGCCTGAGTTGTCAAGCTGTGGCTTTCGATCGCGGTGGGAAGGCGACGTGCTCGTTGTAGGTCATGCCCTTTCGCAGGCAGTGGTGAAGGCAGCCGAGCAGGCGGTTGAAGGGGTTGCGTAGCGCGCTGGAGTGTCGGTCTCCATCGCCGCGTCGCCGGTCGTAGTGAGCCGACGGTGACGAATTCACGGTCGGCGGGGCGCCGCACGGGCGCGGAACCGTCAGTCGGCGCTGCCGCTGATGACGAGTGCCCAGCACAGGACGCCGAACGCCACGGCGGTGGTGATCGTGCGGACGAGGTTGTAAGCGGTCCACTTCGCCTCGTTGAACTCGTGGCGCACCTCACCGAGGTCCGCGATCCCGGCCGGATCGCCGGCTGCCTTGATGGCCTCGTTGAGCGGCACGTTGACGGCCATCGTGAGGCCGAAGGTGACCAGGTAGAGGGCGAACGCGACGATCAGCCAGGGCAGCACCGAGCGGACGTCCTGCGCGAGGTGGAGCACCGTCGCCAACCCGGTGAAGACCAGAGCCCCCATGAAGCCGATCATGAACCAGGCGTTCATGATCGCCCGGTCGATGGCCTGAAAGGCGCTTACGAAGGTACGGTCGTCCGTGCGGGCGAGGCCGCGCATGATGGTGTGCTGGTAGAGCCCGCACACTCCCGCCACGAGGCCGGTCGTCATGGTCGCCGCGATGAGCACGGCAGTACGCAGAACGAACATCCTTCTTGCCTCTCGCATCTCGCGTACGACCGTGCCGGCCGGGCCGCACCAGGATGCCGATGAACGGGATCCGCGCGTCGTTCGCCGGCGTGCGGCGGTAGTCGTCCAGGAAGTCACCGGCGGCCTCGCCGTCCGTTCGGTGGACATCGGGCGCCTCCGAGATAGGCCGGCCGCGCGAGCGTGTACCGGCCGGGGTGCTCCAATTCGGCCATGATCGGGACGGTAGCGCGGTTCTCACGACACAAAGCTCGGTGGCCCGCAAATGTCCGCAAATACCCTCGCGATGTCCCCACCTACGCTCATAGTCTCTGCGTGGACGTTGAGGCGCTCGCCGCGTGGGCGGACGTCAAGCACTTGGCTCCGACGAAACCCGCCTACATGTCCGACCAACCCGATCGTCTCGACACCAAGGGGGCCGGCCGGCCATGGGAACACGTGAATGCGGATCAAGCGCGGCGCCTGGGTTGCGACTCGCCCTGCTGATCCTGCTCGTGGCCACGGTGTTCGGCGGGCTCGGCCTGTGCGCCTTCTCCCTGGGCGACGGGGGAGTGCGGCATGCCATGGAGACCGCGTCACCGCAGGCTGTCGACGTCAAGGTCGCCGGAGTCGTCAACGCGGAGAACTTCGCCACATTTGACCGCATCGTTCGGGAACAGGCGATTTGGGCCTTGGGTGGCGAGCCCAGGCACATGACCACCTTGCTCCGCTCCGACGGCTACGCGATGCCGGGCCAGGAGAATGTGCGATACCGGCCGCCGGAACGGCTCAGGTTCGACAGTTTCGACGGGTTCCAGCAGCATGCCAGGCTGGTGTCCGGTTCCTGGCCGCGCTCGCGCACCGAGCCGATCGAGGCGACGATCTCCCAGGCCGCTGCCTCGTACACCGGGCTGAAGACCGGGCAGGTGTTCACCACGGTCGGTCGCATCGATGCCAAGCCGGTGAAGGTCAGGATCACCGGGGTGTTCGTGCCGGAGGACCCGCGTGGTCCACGCTGGGCCGACGACCCGATGTTCGGCCCCGGTGTCCAGCGGGACGGCTACACGACCTACGGCCCGCTCATGGTGAACCAGGCGACGTTCCTCGACCACTTCGCAACAACGGTCGACGCGACCTGGACCATCACCCCCGATCTGCGCGGCCTGTCGCTCGGGCGGCTGCGTGAGGCGGCCACCCGGCTGGCCGGCCTGCGGGAGCGGTTTCAGGCGAGCGGATGTCCCGACTGCGCGCCGTTCAGCGCCCTTCCCGAGACGCTCGCTCGGCAGGAGGCCGGCGCGTCGGCGGCCCGATGGACGGTCCTCAGCCTGACGGCGGCCCTGGCCCTGGCGCTGGTGCTGTTGCCCAGCCCCGGGCAGAGGAAGCCGCATCCGGGGACGGCGGTGCTGGTCGCGTGCTGCGCGATCGTGGCGCCTTTCGCGGCCCGGCCGCTGTTCATCCTGGCCGGTGCACTGCCATGGTGGCCCGCCTCGGGGCTGCGGCCACCGCCGCCGGGCCTCGATGCGGGGTCGCTCCTGCCGGCGATGGCGATGGGGTTGCTCGCGGCGGTGCTTCTGCTCGTCGAGGTCAAGGTGCCGAGACCGGGTACGGCGGCGATCGCCGCCGTAGTAGCTGTCACAGCGGCCGTGGTCGCGGCCGGAGGCGCCGCGACCTGGCGTACGTCCCAGGTGGATCAGGCGACCCACCTGACCGGCGCGGAGTTGCGGCTGACCGGCCCCGCCGCGGGCGGCGAGCCGGACGTACTGGGCCGTGGCACGGCCTTCGCCGCGCTGCCCGGCGTCACCGCCGCCGTGGCGGGCCACCGCGACCGCACCGACGTCGACCTTCGGCGCAGCACGCTCCTGGGCATCGACGCGGACCACCTCGCCGACGTGATGCGGTTAGGGTCCGGTCTGTCGGACCGTAGCGTCACCCAGATGGCGGCCGCGATGGCCGCCGGTCGTCCGAGGATCGGCGCCCTGCCGCTCCCCGGCACCCCTCGTACGCTCACCGTCGAGACGGTGGCGCCCGCCGGCCCGCCGCGGTTGCGTGTGGTGCTTTCCGACGCGCTCGGTGTCTGGCACCACCTGCCCGTCGCACCGCTGAGCGAAGGCACCACAAAGGCCGACGTGGACCTGGCCGGTCTGGCGGGGCCGGGCAGCAAGATCGCCTACCCCCTCGCCGTCCGTGGTTTCCTGGCGGACTCGATCGACGACTCCCCTCATGTGGTCACCGTGACCGCGCTGCGCGCCGACGGCCGGGAGGTGGCCCTGCCGGAGGATCAGCGCTGGTCGGAAGGCGCGCAGGACGGCACGGGGCTGTTCTCGCTCAAGGTGAATGCCGCCGTGGCCGTCGTGCGGCCGGTGCCGGTGGACGCCTCCCCTGACCGCCCGCTGCCCATCGTGCTCACGCCCGAGCTGGCCACCTCCGCGAAGCTCTCCACGGGCGAGACCGGCTTCCTGGCCCTGGGCCGGCAGCGGGTGCAGGTTCAGCTCGCCGGTGTCGTCGAGCACATGCCAGGCATTCCGCTCGATGAGCCCGGCGCCCTGGTGGACCTTCCGTCCTTGCAGGCGTGGAACCTGGCGTTGGCACGCCCGCCACTGCCCGCCACCGACTGGTGGCTCGCCGGGGACGTGAGCGGGGTCCGCGCTGCGGTGGCCGGATCCGGCTGGGACGTCACGGTGATTGACCCGCGGAACCTGATGGCCGTGCCCCCTGGCCTGCTGCCGGAAGCGCTCGCCCTGGTCCTGGTGACCGGATTCGGCCTGCTGCTCGGCGCCTCCGCCGGGAGCCGCGGACGGGCCTGGTGGTCCGCCGGGGGCCTGGTGCTGGGACTCGTGCTCGGGACAGGGCTCTGCAACGCCGTCGTGCCCTGGTTGGTGAGCAGCTGGCAGGGCGGAACCCTCGCGCTGGACGTCGTACCGGGCCTTCTTTGACGGCTTCGCCTCGCCGGCAACAGCTCCTCGTAGCGGCGGTGGATCGCCTCGCCCCGCCGCCACCTTGGTGGAGAGAAACGGCCCAGTCCACCGACTGGGCCGTCCTTCTACCGCGTCGTGCCGACGGTCACCAGGGGAACGGTCCCGCGGGCTTCTGCCAAGGTGGGTCGATCCACGCGCTGCCTTGCGGATTGTCGTGTCTCGTCCATCCTCTGGCCCATTTACGAACCTGGTAGCCGATGCTGTGCCACCGCCCGCTCGGCGGACGGAACGGAGATCGCGTTCACCGCGGTCGGTTCCGGGCCGGGGATCGTGATCGTCAACGGTGCCATGGACTACCGGAACACCCAGTCCACCGAGGGCGACCTCGCGCGAGGGCTGGCGGACCACCACACCGTGATCACCTATGACCGGCGCGGGCGGGGGGAGAGCGGTCCCACCGATCCGTCCCTGACGGTGGACGCAGCGATCCGGGCGGAGGTCGCCGACATCGCCGCCCTGATCGACCAGGTCGGTGGCACGGCCGCCGTGCTCGGATTCTCCTCCGGCGGGGTGCTGGCGCTGCACGGCGTACAGGCGGGTCTGCCGATCACCGCGCTCGCGCTGTGGGAGCCACCCTTCATCGTCACGGACGCCCGCCCTCCGCTCGCCGAGGGCTACCGGGAGCGGGTCCAGCAGGCGCTGGCCGACGGCCGTCCCGGCGACGCGGCCCCCTGTTCTTCGTCGAAGCCTGCGCGTTCCCCGAACAGGCCGTCGAGGAGATGCGCGCCGAGCCCTACTGGGCGGGCCTGCAGCAGATCGCACCCTCGCTGCCCAACGACGCCGCCGCCATGGGCGACACCATGAGCGGCGACCCCGCCACCCTCCAGCGGTTCGCGTCGATCGAGGTGTCTCCCGCTGCGCGCCGCCACGTGCCCGGCGCCCGCCCGGGCGCCGTTCTCGCGGCCGTGCTCCTGATCTCGGCGCCGGAGCCCAGAGCGGAAGCGCCGGCTGATGCGAAGGAAACGTCAGCGTGATCTTCTCATGGCGGGCAGCAGCATGACGCCGGCGCCCACCACCCCTGGACAGTGGTCAGGCGAGTGCCAAGATCTCGAAGCGTTCGGCCATGGCGGTGAAGAGCCAGTCGTCTTCTTCGGGCATGAAGGAGCCGAAGCCGAGGGTGAAGCACACGTCGTGGGCGACGACGAAGTACTGGCGGATGGCCCAAGTGCGGCCCGCATCGCGCTTCACCCCGTCCAGTCTGGTCCCGGCCCGGCCGTCGATCTCGGCGCTGGTGATCTGGAACTCACCGAATCCCGTCGCCTTCAGGCGGGCCTGGACCCTTTCGGCCGTCTCAGAGGCGGTCCATATCGGCGGCGTCGGCGCGCGATAGACGGTGAAGTTGTGCCGGCGGTCGGCCGGGTCCCCGAACCGCGCGGTTTCCCACGGGCTGATCTTCATGTCGGGTAGTGACTCATCCCAGCCCTGCGGGACATGGACCGCGTAGCCGAAATCCGGTTTCTCGATGCGCTGCCACTGCATGAGGTGCTCCTTGGCGTCAGCGTGCCGAAGGTGCCTGAGAGCAGCGGTGTAGGACTCTCCCGTACGGCGGGCGCGTTCACGGACGCGGCGTTTGAAGTGCTTGTTCGCTGTCATCAAGGCCCTCGACACCACACGGAACCCGACCCCCGGCGAGGAGCCCGTGATGGGCGGATGACCAGCGATCCGAGGAGACCAGTCCCCTTTGCCTCCGCCGAGCGGCTCTGCCGGGGAGAGCCGAAGGAGGTTAGGTGCTGGATCAGCACCAGGCGACAACCGTACCACCGCACTGAGATCACGAGACCGGCTCGCATGGAGCTCGAGCGTCGTTGACAGATGAACGGCCTCGCGGGGCAGTGAGGCCAGGAGAGCGGCGGCGAGTACCGTGTTCGCCCCCTGGTCGCGAGCCGGCGGTGGAAGTGGGCGTGGCACTGGCGGCGGACCGCGCGTCGGCGTGGCGCCGGTGGTGTCAGGAGTCGCTCGCGGTGCCGGCGCTGCCCAGGTGCCGGGCGAAGAATTGGATCGAGCTGTCGATTTCGAAGGACGGGACTCGAAAGTGGCTGCCAGGGTTGGCGTGCAGGGTCTTCTCGGCGGAGCCGAGTGCGTCGAACAGCTTCATGACTGAGTCCCGCGGATTGCTGTCGTCGTCCCACTGCAGCACGAATTCGACCGGGATCGTGATCCGAGCCGCGGTGTTGATGAGCCAGTCGCTTCCGACGAGGCCGAGCACCGCGGCCGTGATCCGGGGTTCGGCGGCGACGAGGCGGATGCCCATCTCGCCGCCCTGGGACAGGCCGTAGTATCCGACCGGATGGCTGTCGCCGACGTGGTCCAGTTTCTGGAGCGCGTCCAGGGCGGTCTGCCAGTCGGGGATGAGCTGCGCCGCCACGGTCTCGTTGAGGGCGGGCCACTCCGGGGCGAGCCAGAATGACTCGCCCGCGGCCTCTCGTTCCTGGATGAGCGCGACGAGCCGCCGGATCTCCGGGTGCTCCGGCCTGTCGCCGGTCCCTGGCGCGTCGATCGCGGCGACCGCGAAGCCGCAGGTGGTGACGTAGGGGAAGGCCCGGGAGACGACCTCCCATCCCTTCTTGTGCTGGCCGCCGCCATGCCCGATCAGGACCAGTGGACGGGGACCGGAGCTTCCGGCGGGCGTCCAGAGCACCCCGGGAATGTCTCCGATGGTGAAGAGCTGTTCGCGGATGCCGTCGGAGATCGTCTCTGAGGTGATGCGCATGGCGGCATTACATCGGCATTCCCGCGGACGCGGCCAGTCATTTTCCGGGCGACCGGGCCTGGCGACGACGGTCATGCCCGCCGCCGGCGACATGGTGCCGCTGCGGACCAGTACGGTTGGCGGCATGGGCGGTGAGGGCGCCGAACGCGCAGACGGTCCCGAGCCCGAACAGCGTGTACCGCGCGGCGTCGAGCGTCGAGTCGCCGCCCAGGTTGATCAGCATCCCGGCCACGGCAGTGCCGAACGCGATCGCGAGGCTCGTCACGGTGGCGATCCCGGCCGCGGCCCGTCCGCCCTCCTCAGGGTCCCGGGTGCTCGACATCGCCGCCACGGACAGGTGCGGGTAGACCAGGCCGATCCCGGCCCCGGCGGCGAACAGCACCGGCACCCACACGAGCACCAACCAGCTCGGCGTGTCCGTACGCTGCAACAGCCCCTGAAGGAGGAGGCCGGCGGCGAGCAGCAGCGGGCCGAGGACGCGCATCCGGCGCACCGCGCGCTGCCCGGTCACCGACGAGCTCGCGATCTGGGTCACCGACCAGCCGAGCGAGACGGCCGCGGCGAAGAACCCCGCCACGAGCGGCGGCAGCCCGGCCAGGCGCTGGCCGAACAGCGGCAGGAACGACTCCACCGCGACGCCGAAGGCCAGCAGCGCGAGCGTCAGGTACACCCACTTCAACGACGAGCCGGGCCGGTAGGTCGTACGCGGGAAGACCCGCTGCGCGCTGCGCCGCTCGTGCGCGACGAATGCGGCCACCAGCAGCAGCGCCACCACGATCCCGGCGACCTTCTGCGGCGTGCCGGCCACGACCCCGGCCACGCTCACGGCTCCGGCGGCGGCCGTGATCAGCAGCAGCGACCCTGCCGGGATCGGCACCCGCTTCCTGCTGCCCTGGCTGCGCGGCAGGACGCGGGGGACGAGCACGCCGCATCCGGCGCCGATCACCGCCATCGCCGCGAACGCCGGCCGCCATGATCCGAACTGGGCGAACAGGCCGCCGAGTGCAGGTCCGGCGAAGTTGCCGACGCCGTACATCGCCGACATCAGCGCCGCGCCGCGCGTCCAGAGCCGGGACGGCAGCGCAGCCCGGATGACGGCGAATCCCAGCCCGGACAGCAGCCCCGCGCCGAGCCCCTGGACGCCCCGGGCGAGCAGGAGCACCGCCATCGCCGGGCTCAGCGCGCACGCCAGCGAGCCCGCGGTGAACGTGGCGAAACCGGCGAGGTAGGCGCCGACGTTGCCCCACCGGGACAGGAACCGGCCGGTGAGCATGGTCGCGATCACCATGGCGACGAGGTAGACGGTCATGTTCCAGGCGTAGAAGCTCGCGCCGCCGAGCTCGGTCACGGCCGTCGGCAGCAGGCTCGCCGCCAGGTAGATGTTGATCGCGCCGACGAGCACCCCGCCGGCCAGCACGATCGCCGAGCCGAGATGCTCGCGGCCCAGCAGTTCCCGCCAGGCGGGCGGGGCGGAGGACGCCGTGGCGGTCACCGGCTCACCCCCGGAGCGCTCTGCGGTTTCGCGTGGTCGAACCCACCGGCCGGTCCGCGTCGTGGCGGGCGGGCGAATGACCCGCCGGGGGCCTGTACGCCACCGGCCCGCTCGTTGTAGCCAGTACTCATGGGTTCCACGATGTCGTTGAACCGTCCCCGGAAACTTCTGCTCCGTCGGCCACCGGCACCCGGGCCGATGGCGGGGAAGGCCTCAACCCGCGGTCGAACCCGGACGGGATCGTCGAGAATGACCCGGCTCGATGGCACCGAGCACGGCGCCGGGCGGCCGGTGGTGGTCGTTCCGGGGCTGGACTCCAGCACCCGTTTCGCCGGCCGAGTGGACCTGTCCCTCCTCGCGCCGCGGATCACCTGCCCGCTGCTGGTGGTCGACGGCGGCCGGGACGTCATCCCCGGCGTGACCAACGGCGAGCCGCTGGCCCGCCTGGCCCCGAAAGGGCACCACCTGCTCGTCCCGCACGGCGACCACCTGCTCGGCAATGCCCGCCCCGACTGGCTGGCCACCGCCGCCGCCTGGATCTCCGGGGCACTCGCATAATTCTCAGTGGTGGCGGACACGGCCGACCTCTGTCGATCATGTGTCGGACCCTCCGCGGGATACGGAAGGATGGATCAACGTTCACCGGCGTGACGAACTGCTTTGCTAGGAGTGCGGCATGTTCCAGAAGTTGACCGACCGGGCGCGGCGCGTCGTGGTCCTGTCCCAGGACGAGGCCAGAATGCTCAACCACGACTACATCGGTACCGAGCATCTTCTCCTCGGACTGATCCGTGAGGGTGAGGGCGTAGGCGCCACGGTCGTCAAGAACCTGGGCCTGAGCCTTGAAGACGTGCGCCGGCACATCGAGGAGAGCCGGGGCCGAGGCCAGTCCGCCGCGTCGGCACAGCTTCCGTTCACCCCGTCGGCCTCCGAAGCCCTCCAGTCGTCCAACGAGGAGTCCCTGGAGCGCGGCCTCGACTACATCGGCACCGAACACCTCCTGCTCGGGCTCGTCCGGGATGGTGCGAGCACGGCGGCCCAGGTGCTGGTCGAGCTCGGGGCCGACCTCGGACGTGTCAGGCGCGCCGCGGACGAACTCGTCCAGCGGCACGTGGCCAAATAGCCGCTCAGGGCGGAGGACGGGTTGTTGCCGTAGCAGTCAAGCCGATCCAACCGCAGGACGACCGCCAGGGGAGCCGCCGGCACCGCCCCCGCCGCGAGGTCAGGGCGCGGCCTCCCGGGCCTCCGTCAGCAGCAGCGCGGGGCCGGTCGCCCGGAGGGGCCGACGGCTGCGCCCGCGCCGGTGCCCCGCTCCTGGTCCTGGACGATACGCCCGCGCACCATGACCTCCATGACCTTCATGAAGCGCTGCGTCCGGGAGCGACCGATGACGAACGGGTTGCCCGCTCCTGCCGTGCCGGCGCTCAGTTCCTCGATGCGTGCCAGGCCGTGGTCGGCGCCGCCGTGGTTGTTCAGCTCGACCTCCACCCCCGCCCGCCGCATCGCGGAGGCGAAGGCGAGTACGGAGGAGAGGTAGGCGCGCTTGTCCGCGGTCGCGGCGGGCGGGTTGGTGCCGCCCCACAGCATCGCGGTGTGCCGCCGCCCCTTCCAACGCACCGGGAAGATCGGTGACACGGTGCCGGGAGTGTGCCCGGGCGTGTGGTGGAAGGTGACGGTGGTGCCGCCGAGGGTCAGCCGCTGCCCGTCGGCGATCTCCAGGTCACGCTTGGGCGCGTGGGCTGGGCGCTGGGCGGCGACGAGGTCCCAGTCGGCCCGGCTCATCATGACGCGGGCGCCGTACCGGTCGGCGATGAGCTGTGCGCCGCCGAAATGGTCGGCGTGGCCGTGCGCCAGCACCACGTACTTGATCGCGGACGGATCCGCTCCCACCGCGCGCAGCCCCGGAATGATGATCTTCTCGGCGTCGTCCGGTGAGCCCAGCGCGTCGATGAGGATGATGCCCCTGGAGGTGAGCAGCGCCGTGGCCTGGACGAAGGTGGTGCCCACCACCGCGACGTCGTCGAAGATCCGCAGCGG
Organism: Nonomuraea phyllanthi; assembly: GCF_006334985.2. GTDB lineage: Bacteria > Actinomycetota > Actinomycetes > Streptosporangiales > Streptosporangiaceae > Nonomuraea > Nonomuraea phyllanthi. Next base: position 23,641 of record NZ_VDLX02000038.1, on the reverse strand, counting down.
CCGCAGCGGCTTGGCGGTCGGCATCGCGAGGTCCGGCATGAGCGCCTTGACCAGGGCCTGCAGGACCGGGTCACGGCCGGCCATCCTGGTCGCGCGATCGTAGTAGTCCTGGGCGCGCTTGGTGACGGCCGATGCCTCGGCCGTGCCTCCCGCCAGCGGGAGGAGGGCCGCGGTGCCCAGCAACGCACGGCGAGACACGGACTGCCCAAGCGGCATGGGCGAACACCTGCTTTCGTGGCCGACGACGCGGACGCGCTCTCGGCCCGGACGGACCTCGACGCCCGCCCAGCAGACCAGAACAGATCTTCATCCGTCCAATATCGATATCGGTGGCCTTGCAGTGCGGGAACGGATATCACCGCTGGTTCGGCCCCGTTCGTCCCTGGTCTGGCGGGTTCGCCGTCAGACCCTCCATGCGGCGTGTGACCCCACCGCGGCCGGGCACGGAGCCGCCGGGCGGGCCGGTCAGCGGCCGTACGCCTCCAGCAGCCGCAGCCACACCTCGCTGACCGTGGGGTACGCCGGAACCGCGTGCCAGAGCCGGTCCAGCGGAACCTCGCCGGCGATCGCGATCGTCGCGGCGTGCAGCAGTTCCGCGACGTCCGGGCCGGCGAGCGTGAAGCCGACGACCACTTCGCGGTCCTCGTCGACGACCATGCGGGCGTGCCCCTGGTAGCCGTCGGCGTGCAGGGCGGATCCGGCGACGGCGCCCAGGTCGTAGTCGACGACGCGGATCCGCGTCCCGGCGGCCTCGGCCGCGGCCGCGGTCAGCCCCACCGACGCGATCTCCGGGTCGGTGAAGACCACCTGGGGCACCGCGCGCCCGTCGGCCGTGGCCACGTGCCGGCCCCAGCGGCCCTCATCGACCGCCTCGCCCTTCGCCCGCGCCACGATGACGTCGCCGACCGCGCGGGCCTGGTACTTGCCCTGATGGGTCAGCAGTGCTCGCCGGTTGACGTCGCCGGCGGCGTACAGCCATCCGTCGCCGATCGGCGCCCCGTCGTCGCCGAGCACGCGCAGCGTGTCGTCCACCGTGAGCCAGGCGCCCGGCGTCAGGCCGACGGCGCCGAGACCGATGTCCTGGGTGTTCGGGGTCCGGCCGACCGCCACCAGCACCTCGTCGGCCTCCACCTGCTCGCCGTCGGTCATCGTGATGCGCACCGTCCCGGACTCGTCGCGGCGCACCGACGTCGCCTGCGCGCCGAGGCGTACGGACACGCCGGCAGCCCGCAACGACTCGGTGACGCGCTCGCCGGCGAACGGCTCGGCCCGTGACAGCACACCGTCACGGGCCAGCATCCTCACCGAGGAGCCAAGGGCGGCGAAGGCGGTGGCCATCTCCGACGCCACCACGCCACCACCGATGATCGCGAGCCGGCCGGGGACCTTGCTCGCGGCGGCCGCCTCCCGGCTGGTCCACGGCGCGGCCTCGCGCAGACCGGGGATGTCGGGCAGCAGCGCGCCGCTTCCGGTCGCGATGACCACCGCATGCCGGGCCGTCAGCGTGACCGGGACGCCGCCGTCGCCGGTCACCTCGACCACGTTCGCGGACACGATCCGGCCCTGACCACGGTGCAGAGCGATCCCGGCCGAGTCGAGCCAGGCGACCTGGCCGTCGTCCTTCCACCGGGAGGCGAAGTGGTCGCGACGGCCCAGCACCGCGGCCGCGTCGAGATGACCGGTCACCGCCTCGCGCGCTCCCGGCACCTGGCGCGCCGCCCGCAACGCCGCCGCGCTGCGCAGCAGTGCCTTGGTCGGCATGCAGGCCCAGTAGGAGCATTCCCCGCCGACGAGCTCGCGCTCCACGACGGCGGCGCTCAGCCCGCCCCGCACGACCCGGTCCGCGACGTTCTCCCCGACCGGGCCGGCCCCGATGACGACGACGTCGTAGGTGTCGGTGTCCATGTCAGCGTGCCTTCGCGGCGCGGCCGAGACGCCAGGCCGAGATGAGGAAGAAGATGCCACCGGGGATGGCGTAGCCGGCCGCGTTGACCAGCGTCGGGTTCGGCGCGGAGGCGCCGAGGACGAACGAGGCGCCGGCGAGGACGGAGATGCCGCCGCTGAGGATCATCGGCCACTGGCCGCCCATCGCGCGGCGGGTGACGCCCACGATCAGCTGGACCAGCCCGGCCACGATTGCCCAGGCGCCCCACACGCGCAGCACCGCCGGGATGCCGGACATGCAGGCGATGGCCACGCCGATGGCGGTGACGAGGCTGACCGCGACGTTCACGTACAGCAGGGCAGGCGATCCGCCGGCGCGCGACGCGCGGGCGTCGATGATGGCGGCGGCCACGTCGAACAGCGGGTAGAGGACGAGCAGAGCGACCGCGACCGGGCCCAGTGTCGCGGCGGTCGTGAACATCACCAGGGCCCAGACGATGGCGAACGCGAACCGGACGAAGTACAGCCGCCGCAGCACGGACGCGGTCCCGGAGACGCCGGGCGAAGCAGCAATGGTGGTCATGATGATCCTTTCAGGAGTCCTCGCTCATGCGAGACAGAACGTTCTATCTCGCTAGAGCATGGCAATCCTCGACGCGGGCTGTCAAGACCGAACGTTCTACCTATTAGGATGACGGCATGCGCAGCCAATCCGAAGGCCGGCCGTCCGAAGCGCGATCCCGGCTGCTCACCACGGCCACCCGGCTCTTCTACGCGGAGGGCATCCACGCCGTCGGCATCGATCGCATCGTCGCGGAGGCGCAGGTGACGCGGGCCACCCTCTACCGGCACTTCCCCGGCAAGGAAGACCTCGTCCTGGCCTATCTGAGCGAGGTCGACCGGGCCATGCGGAGCCAGGCGGACGAGGCCATCGCCGCCGGGCTGCCGGCCCCCGACACCGTCCGGGCCCTCAGCAGGTCCATCGCCCAGGGCATCCAGTCCGAGGGCTTCCGGGGATGCGCCTTCCTCAACGCCGCCGCCGAATATCCCGCCCCCGAGTCCCCGGTGCGCCAGGCCGTGCTCGCCCACCGCCAGTGGTTCCTGGACACCGTCACGGAACTGCTCGCCAGGATCCGGCAGTCGGACGCCGAGCCCGCCGCCCGCCACTTCGTGATGATGCGCGACGGCGCCATGGCCGCCGGCTGCCTGTTCGACCCGGCGCTGGTCTGCGAGACCTTCCTGCGCGGAGTCGAGAGCCTCCTGCAGGTGTACGCCGCCACCGACACCGAACCGGCGGGGGCCTGAAGGCGCCGGTCAGCGCACTCACATGGCAAGGCGCGGTCGGCGGAGGGGTGAACCGCGACGTCGCCGGGGCCATGGTTCCACGACATGACAGGCGGTCGTGCTCGCACAGCGGATGCGGGCACGACCGCCTGAACCTTGAAATGTCAGGTCATGTGGACGAACGTGCCGACCGTCTCCGCGAAAGCGGTTCCAGCGAGGAGCCCCAGAGTGGCAGCGGCGGCGAGCAGAACGAGGAGCAGCTTACGCATGGTTGTCTCCTACCTGATTCGCTGGATCTTCAGCACTGAGAATCCTGCCTGCGCCAGAGGCCGTCAAGATCTCATGTGACCCCAGGGACCGGCGGCGCGAGCCGGCACGACCGCTGGCCGTGGCGGCGGTGGCGGGGGCGCGGTGCCGGGTCGGTCGGGGTGCGGCCGGTGGGCCGCCGTCGAGCCGGCAGGGCCGGTCGGGGTCGTCAGTGGTCAGGGCGGTGGACGGGGCGTGTCGGGATCTCGTCGAGTGCGGCGAGGGTCTTCTCGTCGAAGGTGATCGCGCCCGCCGCCAGATTCGCTTCGAGGTGGCGGGTGTCGGCGGTGCCCGGGATGAGCAGCGTCCGGGGGGAGTGGTGCAGCAGCCAGGCCAGGCCGACCTGCGCCGGGGTGCACCCCAGGTGCTCGGCGGCGGCGATCACGGCCGGCTCGTCGGTCACCTTCGCCCTCCACGAGAACGCGCCGCCGAGGGGGAAGTAGGGCATCCAGGCGATCTGCTCCGCCTCGCACAGCCGGAGCACGTCCTCGTCGTCGCGGGCCACGATGCTGTAGTCGTTCTGCACGCACACGATGCCCGCCGGCAGGGCGCGTCGCAGGACGTCGGCGGTCACGCTGCTCAGCCCGATCGCGCCGATCTTGCCCTCGTCGCGCAGCGCGATCAGCGACGCGAGCTGGTCGTCGAGGTCGATCACCTGGTCGTCCGTGACGGGGATCGTGATCCCGGCATCCATGCGGCGGAGGTTCACCACCGGAACCTGCTCGAGCCCGAGCGTGGCGAGGTTCTCCTCGACGCCGGCCCGCAGTTCCTCCGGCCGCTGCGCCAGACGCAGCGCCCGCGGGCCGCCGGGGTCCGAGACGGCGCCGACCTTGCTGACGATCAGGACGTCGTCCTGGGGCCGGAGCGCCTCGCGGATGATGTCGTTGACGAAGCCGTTGCCGTAGAACTGGGCGGTGTCCACGTGGTCGACGCCGAGGTCGATCGCGTGGCGCAGCAGGGCGACGGCGGCGCCGCGGTCGTCCCGCAGGCGCTCCAGCTGCATCGCGCCGTACCCGACGCGCGAAACCGTGCGGCCGGCCAGCTCGCCGAGGCCGCCGGGACGCGGGGCTCCGGCGGGAGCGCCCTCGGAGGCGGGGACGGGATCGGGGGTCATGGTTACCTGCTCTCATGAGAGAATGACCGAAGCGGAGGAGCCTCCGCTACATCTAACGTAGCACTACCGGAGGTCCCTCCGTTTTGAGCCGGCCCGTAACGCCACCGCCCCGAATCCCGCCGGACCCGCCCGATCCCGCCGACCGGCCGGTCCGCCGCGACGCGCGACGCAACCGCGACAAGCTCATCGCCGCCGCCCAGGCCGCCTTCGCGGCATCCGACGGCCCGGTCGCGCTGGAGGCCATCGCCCGCCAGGCCGGAGTCGGCATCGGGACGCTGTACCGCCACTTCCCCACCCGCGAGGACCTCGTCGAGGCCGTCTACGCCGCTGAGCTCGACGCCGTCACCGCGATCGTCCCCACCCTGCTCGACCAGCACCCCGCCGACGTCGCCCTGCGGGCCTGGATGGGCCGCTACGCCGCCTTCGTCGCCACCAAGCGCGGGATGATGGAGACGCTGCGCGCCGGGTTGGCCTCCGGGCGCATCGCGCCCCCGTCGCGGGAACGCGTCACCGTCACGGTCGCCGCGTTCCTCGAACGGGGCGCCGTGGCGGGCACCCTCCGCGCGGACGTCGACGCCGAAGACGTCACCACGATGCTCGTCGGCGTGTTCCTCGCCATCACGGCCGGCGCCCCTCAGGAGCGGGTCGACCGCCTGCTCGACCTCCTCACCGACGCGCTGCGTCCGAGAGCGGGTGCGGGTACGGACCCGTGATCGGCGGAGCCGGCGAACGACGGTTTCCGGGCCGCCCCCAGGACGCGATCGGGGAACCGGCCGCCCTGTTCCGCGCCTGCTCCAGGGCCTACTCCGGGCCTACTCCGGGGCCTGCTCGGGGACGGGGAGCCGCGGGGCCGGGAACAGGTTGCCGACCAGCAGTGTCGCCTCCTGCGCGGCGATGGCGAGGATGTCGTCCTCCGTGGCCTCGGTGCCCCGGGCGGCCAGCACGGCGTTGGGCACGCTGAGCAGGGCCATGCGGACGCGCAGGCGGTCATGCAGCGGCGCGCCGGGGCCGAGGAGGAGCTGTGCCGCCCGGTCCACCCGTTCCAGCGGGCCTCCCTGCCGCAGTGGCAGCACGGTGCGCAGCGCGGCATGGTTGGCCACGGCGAACCGCATGGTTCGCAGCCCCTGCCTGGCACCATGGGCGATCCAGCGGCCCAGGAAGTCGGAGCACAGCTCGGGGGTGAGCGGCTGGCGCTCGGCCCAGTCCAGCAGGTCGTCGAGCTCGTGCATGTTCTCCTGGAAGAGGCTGAGGATGATCGCCTCTTTGCTGTCGAAATGGTAGTAGAGCGCCGCCTTGGTGATGCCGATGTGCTCGGCGATCTCGCGCATCGAGGTGGCGTCGTAGCCGCGCTCGGTGAACAGCGACAGCGCGGCCTGCTGGATGTCGGCCCGCCTCTGGCTGCCCCTGCGCCGCAGGGCCGTCGCCCGTTCCCTCTCCGCCATCGCTCTTCCTTGCTCCTGGTTCAGCTTTCGGCAGAGTTTACCCCCTTGCTTACCGGCCGGTCAGCAAGTAGCTTACTGACCGGCCGGTAGGCATACGCGAGAGGAAGGGCTCGGTATGACTTTGCGAGTCGTGGGAGCGGGGTTTCCGCGTACGGGGACGACGTCGCTGAAGAGGGCGTTGGAGCGGCTGCTCGGGGCGCCCTGCTATCACATGGAGGAGGTGTTCGGGCGGCCGGCGGACGCCGTCATCTGGCGCGACGCCTGCGCCGGCGCCATGCCGGACTGGGACCGGTTCTTCGCCGACTACGCGGCTGGGGTGGACTGGCCGGTGTCGTGGTTCTGGCGCGACCTGACCGCCGCATACCCGGAGGCGCTGGTGCTGCTGTCCCGGCGGGAAAGCGCCGAGCGCTGGTACCAGAGCATGGACCGAACGCTGCTGCAAGGCGTACGCCGCCTGGCGAGCGCTGACGGTGACGCCACCGGCAACCTGCCGCCGATTCTCGCCACTGCCACTCCCGAGCAGGCCCGCGCCATGCAGGAGATGATCCGGGCGCTGTTCGGCGGCGTGTTCGACGACCTCGACGACCGCGACAAGGTCATCGCGGCCTACGACCGGCACCTCGCCGAGGTCCGCGCCACCGTGCCGGCCCACCGGCTGCTGGAATGGCAGCCCGCCGACGGCTGGGAGCCGCTGTGCGCCGCGCTCGACCTCCCGATTCCCGACGAGCCGTTCCCCCACGAGAACACCACGGCCCAGGTGCAGGCCCGGATCAGCGGTATCGACAGCCGGTGATCCCGGCGCGGCGTCCGATGCCGGTCAGGGGGACACGCGGCCGTCGCCCTCCTCCCGCTCGGGGCTGAATCCGGATCTCGTCCAGCACCCCGCCTCGGGTGCCCGCTGCCCGGTGGAGGCGCCGCGTACCTGCGCATCCTGGAAGGAGAGCGGCGTTTACCCGGCGAGGTCGTGCGGGTAGGCCAGTCATCGGCCGTCAGGGCGCGCCCGTGGCCGATGCAACGTGCCTGCTCAGCGGGGGAATTCCGCATGCTCGATCCAGATCCGCCGTTCCGCCGCGTCCGCAGGCCGGACGGCTACCTGCCGCTGGAGGACTTCGGCCTCATCGGTGACGGCACCACCGCGGCGCTGGTCGGGCTGGACGGCTCGATCCCGTGGTTGTGCCTGCCCCGCTTCGACAGCGAGCCCCTGCTGTGCGGCCTGCTGGATCATGCTCGGGGCGGGCACTTCACGCTGACGGTGGAGGACCTGCGGGAAGCGCGGCAGCGCTACGAGCCCGACACCGCGGTGCTGGTGACCGAGTTGCGCAGCGCGACCGGGCTGGTCAGGATCACCGACGCGCTGGCGGTACGCGCCGGCGCGGACCTCGGTGACGACGCGGGCGCGAGCAGGAGCGAGCTCGTCCGGTCCGCCCAGGTCGTCAGCGGGTCCGTCCGCCTGCGGGCGGAGCTGCGGCCCCGTGGCGGCGGGCAGGGCCAGCTCCGGGCGAGCGGTCTGGAGGTGCAGGCGTCCCGGCGGCCCGACCTGCGCCTGCACCTGCGCTCCAACCGTCCCCTGACCGGCCTGGACACCGTGCACGACCTGGAGCAGGGCGACCGGCTCGACCTGGTGCTGTCGTGGGGGCGCATCCACCGCCACCACCGGTTCGACCCCGGGGCGCTGCTGGCCGACACCGCCGAGGCGTGGCGCCGCTGGATGAGCGACTGCAGCTACGACGGCCCGGAGGAGCCGCTGGTCCGGCGGGCCGCGATCACGTTGAAACTCTGCGACGACTGGGTCAACGGCTCGCTGGTCGCCGCCCCCACCTCCTCGCTGCCCGCGCCGATCGGCGGAGTCCGCAACTGGGACTACCGCTACGCCTGGATCCGCGATGCCGCCTACGCCGTGTTCGCGCTGCGCCGCATCGGCTTCTGCGGCGAGGCCGACGCATTCCTCGGCTGGGTCCTCGACGCCTTCGAGCAGAGCCGCCGGCCGCGGATCATGTACACCCTGCAAGGCGACCCCGTACCCGAGGAGATCCAGGACACCGGCCTGGAGGGCTACCGGCGCTCGGGTCCGGTGCGATGGGGCAACGGCGCCGCCGACCAGCGCCAGCACGACGTCTACGGCGAGGTGATGGACTGCGCCGCGCAGTGGCTGCGCTCGGGCCGCGAGATCCAGCCCGCGCTGTGGAGCGGCCTGGCGGACCTGGCCGACACCGCCGCCACCTCCTGGCAGCAGCCCGACCAGGGCATCTGGGAGGTACGCAGCCCGGGCCGGGTCTTCACCTACTCCACCGGGATGTGCCAGGTGGCGCTGGACCGGGCGGCGGCGATCGGCGAGCGGCTCAACCTGTCGGGGCCGATCGCGCGCTGGCGTGCCACCGCCGACCAGCTGCGCCGGCTCATCCTGGAGCAGGCGTGGGACGAGGACGCGCAGTGCCTGAGCGAGCACCTGGACGGCGGCGGCAGCCTGGACGCCAGCCTGCTCGCGCTCCCGCTGCGGCACGTCGTCCCGGCCGACCACCCGAGGATGGCGGCCACCACCAGCGCCATCGCCGAACGCCTGTCCGCCGGCGACGGCCTGCTCCACCGCTACCTGCACGACCACTCGCCCGACGGCCTGCCCGGCGACGAGGGCGCGTTCCTGCTGTGCAGCTTCTGGCTGGTCGACAACCTCGTTCTGCAAGGCCGCGTCGACCAGGCCGAGGAGCTGTACGTCTCGCTGTGCGCCCGCGCCAGCCCGCTCGGGCTGCTCCCGGAGCAGATCGACCCGGCGACGGGCACGTTCATGGGCAACTTCCCGCAGGCGTTCAGCCACATCGGGGTCATCGCCAGCGGCGTCACCCTCGCGCGGGCGAGGCGGGCGTGAACGCGCCCTGATCGGGCGCCCGGCGCGGCCGTACGGTGACTTGGTGGAGTTCGGCGTTTACCCTGCGTTGCGGCGGGGGTAGGCCAGTCATCGGCCGTCCGGGCGCTCGCCCATGACCGATGCACCGTGCCTGCTCAGCGGGGGATATCCGCATGCTCGATCCAGATCCGCCATTTCGCCGCGTCCTCCGGCCGGACGGCCCGATCCCGCGGTCGCCGGCGTCGCCGCCGGTGCGCCCGTACGAGCGAGGGCGGGCGTGACAGCGTGATCAACCGGCTCGTCGTCTTCGGCGCCACCGGCGACCTCAACGCGCGCTACCTGCTGCCGGCGCTGGCCGCCCTGCGGGCCGCCGGGCACCTCGACGACCGCTTCCAGCTGACGTGCGTGGACCGGGCGGACTGGACCCGCGACGACTTCCGGCGCTGGGCGGCCGAGCAGCTGGACCGGCACGATCTCTCCTCGCCCGCCGCGGCCAGGAAGGCGATCACGGAGCCCGCCCGCTACGTGCGGGCGGACGCCACCGACGTCACCGACGTGGCGTCCGCCATCGAAGGCGACGGTCCCGCCGCCGTCTACCTCGCCCTGCCCCCAGCGGTCTTCCCCGGTACGGTGGCCGCCCTGCGGGACGCCGGCCTGGTGGCGGGCAGCCGGATCGTGCTGGAGAAGCCGTTCGGTGAGGACCTCGACAGTGCCGTGGCGCTGAACCGGCTGCTGTCGGAGGTGGTGCCGGAGCAGGCGGTGTTCCGCGTGGATCATTTCCTGGCCATGACGACCGTCCAGAACGTGCTCGGCAGCCGCCTGGCCAACCGGGTGCTGGAGCCCCTGTGGAACAGCGCGCACATCGCCGAGGTGGAGATCGTCTGGGAGGAGTCGCTCGCGCTGGAGGGGAGGGCGGGCTACTACGACGGCGCCGGGGCGCTGAAGGACATGGTGCAGAACCACCTGCTCCAGGTGCTGTGCCTGGTGGCCATGGAGCCGCCGTTGAGCCTCGGCGAGCGCGACCTGCGCGATCGCAAGATCGACGTGCTGCGCTCGGTTCGCCCCCTGACGGACGACGACGTCGTGCGCCGCACCCGCCGGGCCCGATACGCGGCCGGCCGCATCGGGGATCGCGACGTTCCCGCCTATGCCGAGGAGGACGGCGTGGACCCGCGGCGGCGCACCGAGACCTTCGCCGAGGTGGTGCTGGAGCTCGACAGCTGGCGCTGGTCCGGTACGACGTTCCGGCTGCGTACCGGCAAGGCGCTCGGCCGTGACCGCAAGGAGGTCGCGGTCCGCTTCCGGCCCGTCCCGCACCTGCCCTCCGGCTTCGGCGAGGAGGCCTCGCCCAACGTGCTGCGCTTCGGGCTGGAGCCGGAGAGCATGACCCTGGCGCTGACCGGCGCCGGCGCGGGCGCCCACACTCTCGCCCCGCTCGTGCTGACCGCGCGACCGGCGGCCCCCGACCTGCCCGCCTACGGCCGGCTGCTGCTGGACGTGCTGCACGGGAACGCGGCCCTGTCCATCCGCGGCGACGAGGCCGAGGAGTCCTGGCGGGTCCTCGCACCTGTCATGTCGGCCTGGTCCGGGAACCTGGTGCCGCTCGTCGAATACCCGGCCGGATCGGACGGGCCGGCCGCAGTGAGGGGGAGCTGATGCCGCCGACGAAGCAGTCCCTGCGCAGCCAGGCCTGGTGGGACAACGCGGGCAATCCGGAGATGACGGCGCTGTATCTCGAACGCTTCCTCAACTTCGGGCTGACCGCGAAGGAGCTCCAGTCCGGCCGGCCGATCATCGGCATCGCCCAGACGGGGAGCGACCTCGTTCCCTGCAACCGCCACCACCTCGCCCTCGCCGACCGCGTCAGGGACGGCATCCGCGACGGCGGTGGCATCCCGCTGGAGTTCCCCGTCCACCCGCTACAGGAGACCGGGAAGCGCCCGACCGCCGCGCTGGATCGCAACCTCGCCTACCTCGGGCTGGTCGAGGTGCTCTACGGGTACCCGCTCGACGGCGTCGTCCTGACGACGGGCTGTGACAAGACCACGCCCGCCTGCCTGATGGCGGCGGCGACGGTGAACATCCCGGCGATCGTCCTGTCCGGCGGGCCGATGCTCAACGGCTACCACCACGGCCAGCGGGAGGGCTCCTCGGGCTCGGGGCTGGTGATCTGGCAGTCGAAGCGGCTGCTGGCCACCGGGCAGATCGACTACGACGAGTTCATGGCGCGCGTGGCCGCCTCCGCGCCCAGCGTCGGGCACTGCAACACCATGGGCACCGCGCTGTCGATGAACAGCCTCGCCGAGGCCCTGGGCATGTCGCTGCCCGGCTGCGCGGCGATCCCGGCCCCCTATCGCCAGCGGGCGCAGATGGCCTACGAGACCGGCCGCCGGGCGGTGGCCCTCGTCCGGGAGGACCTCACCCCGCGCAAGATCATGACCCAGGCGGCCTTCGAGAACGCGATCGCGGTCGCCTCGGCCATCGCCGCCTCGACCAACGTGCCGGTCCACATCAACGCCATCGCCCGCCACGTGGGGGTGCCGCTGTCCATCCAGGACTGGCAGCGCGTCGGCGCAGGCATCCCGGTGCTGGCGAACGTCGCCCCCGCCGGTGAGTTCCTCGGCGAGGACTTCTACCGCGCCGGCGGCGTCCCCGCCGTCATGTGGTCGCTGCTGACGGCCGGGCGCCTGCACGGCGACGCCATGACCGTCTCCGGCCGCACCGTGGCCGGCAACCTGGCCGACGCCCCGCCCGTCGACCCGACCGTCATCCGCCCCTTCGACGACCCGCTCGCCGCGCGCGGCGGGCTGCTCGTCATGACGGGCAACCTGTTCGACTCCGCGGTCATGAAGACCTCGGTCCTCACCGGCGATCCGCGAGCGGTGTCCGACTACCGCGCCGTCGTCTTCGACGGGCCCGAGGACTACCACGCCCGCATCGACGACCCCGACCTCGGCCTCGACGAGGACTGCATCCTCGTCATCCGCTACACCGGGCCGATCGGCTACCCGGGATCGGCCGAGGTGGTGAACATGGAGGTGCCCGCCGCGCTGCTCCAGCGCGGCATCACCACGCTGCCCACGCTCGGGGACGGCCGCCAGAGCGGCACCTCCGACGCGCCGTCCATCCTCAACGCCAGCCCCGAGGCCGCGGCCGGCGGCAACCTCGCCATCCTGCGGACCGGCGACCGCATCCGCATCGACCTGGACAACGCGCGCGTCGACCTCCTCCTGCCGGACGAGGAGATCGCCGCCCGGTGGGCCGCCCACACGCCGCCGGCACTCGACAACCAGACACCGTGGCAGGAGATCTACCGCTCCACGGTCGGGCAGCTCGACAGCGGAGGCTGCATGGAGCTCGCCCTCTCGTACCAGGACCTCGTACACACCAAGGGAATCCCGCGTGACTCGCACTGATGCCAGGGGCACCATCATGATCGCCGACTCCGACTTCGGCGACGTGGACATCGAACGCCCGATCGTCGAGGGCGCCGGGTTCGAGCTTCTCGCCGCGCAGTGCAAGAGCGAGGACGAGGTGATCGAGTTGGGCCGGGACGTCGACGGGGTCCTGGCCCAGTACGTGCGGGTCGGTTGCCGCGCCATCGACGCGTTCACCCGCTGCCGGGTGATCGCCCGCTTCGGCACCGGCGTGGACATCGTCGACGTCGACGCCGCGACCCGGCGGGGCATCCAGGTCACGAACGCGCCGAGCGAATGGTGTGCCGACGAGGTCGCCGATCACGCCGTCGCGCTCTGGCTGGCCGCCGCCCGCAAGATCTGCGTGTACGACCGGGCGACCCGGCTGGGCGAATGGCAGTGGCAGAGCGGGCAGCCGATCTGGCGGCTGCGGGGACGGGTGCTCGGGCTGCTGTCCTTCGGCGCCATCGCGCAGCTCGTCGCCGAACGCGCGAGAGCGTTCGGCGTCGAGGTCTGGGCGCACGACCCGTTCGTCGACGAGTCCGAGATCCTGTCGCGCCAGGCGCGGCCGGTGTCCTTCGACGAGCTCGTGGAGGGCTCCGACTACCTCGTGATCCAGGCGCCGCTCACTCCGCAGACGCACCACACCTTCGACCGTACGACGCTGCGCAGGATGAAGCCGACCGCCGTGCTCGTCAACACCGCGCGCGGCCCGATCGTGGAGGACGCGGCGCTGCACCAGGCGCTCACAGAGGGATGGATCGCCGGCGCGGCACTGGACGACCTCGAGGAGGAGCCCGCGAAGCAGCGCGACTGGCTGCCGCGCAACCCCCTGTTCGCGCTGCCCAACGTGATCGTCACACCGCACGCCGCCTACTACTCCGAGCAGGCCATCACGACGGTGCGGCGCATCGCCGCGGAGGAGGCCGTACGGGTCCTGACCGGGCAGGGCGCCCGCCACCCGGTCAACGACGTGACGGCCGGCTCCCTCCCCGAGGAGCCCGGGTAGGCCACGCCGAGCCGATGATCTCCGGGCGGCGGGATGAAACCTGTCCGATTTTCTAGTGGCGGCCAAATGCCCGGAAAGTGTGGGTCGGACGCCGCCGGCACCTCGCCGGATCGCATGATCCGGCCAATGTCTATACCTGATGAACGGCCGTCCGAAAAGGTCTTGTTTCTGCAATCGTCATCGCCTACGTTTGCGCTGCAAACGTAACCGATAACGATTGCAACATGTGAGGGCGTCATGGCCGAAGGCGCTGCGCCGGTGACGATGAGCGATGTCGCACGACTAGCGGGCGTCTCCACCGCGACTGTGTCACGGGTGGTCAATGAGCGTTACGGCGTCAGCCCGAGCACCATCGCACAGGTCCGTTCGGCCATCGAGCTGCTCGGCTACGAGTCGAGCCTGGTGGCGACGAGCCTGCGGCGCAGCCGCACCAATGTCCTTGGCCTGGTGACCCACAGCTTTCAGTCGTATACGGCCGAGGTGCTCAAGGGGGTGATGGACGCGCTGACCCAGTCGGGCTTCGACTTGATCATCTACGCCAACAGCGATCTCTACGGGACCTATTCCGAGGGCTGGGAGCAGCGGCATCTGGCCCGCCTGGCGGGCACGCTCACGGATGGGTGCATCGTCGTCACGCCTTCGGGCGAGGTAAGGAGCGGTGCTCCGGTCGTGGTCATCGATCCGGCAAGAGACTCGACGGTGCCGTCGGTGACGGCCGACAACCTCGCGGGTGCCACCGTGGTGGTGGAGCATCTCCTCAACCTGGGACATCGGCGCATCGGATTCATCGCGGGCCGGTCCAGCCTGGCGGCCGCATGGTCGCGCGAGGAGGGTTACCGCAAGGCGCTGGCCGCAGCCGGCGTTCCCGTCGATCCTGGTTTGATCGCGAGAGGGGACTTCAACCCTGAGTCCGCGGCACCACTAGCGCGGGAGCTGCTGGACAGGGCGGACCGTCCGACGGCGATCTTCACCGCGAACGACGGAATGGCGCTGAAGGTTCTGGAGGTCGCCAAGGACCTGGGGCTCAGGGTTCCCGGCGACCTGTCGGTGGTCGGCTTCGACAACATCCCGGAGTCCGCGCTGGTCGAGCCGGGGCTGACCACCGTGGACCAGTCGATGTACCGGCTCGGGTACGAGGCCGCGCGCATGCTCAAGTCGCTGGTGTGCGGCGACTCGGAGGGGCCCCACCAGATCGTGCTTCCGACCCGCCTGGTGGTTCGCGGCTCCACCGCGGAACCGAGGAACCCTATGTGATCGTGACGCCACCGACAGGTGCGGCGTCTCACCGCACCTGACGTTCGGGGCAACGAACGTCAGGTGGGCAGCTGACCCCACGACGGATGGGAGGTGCGAACACCAACCACAAACGATCCACCGCATGAATCAGGCCGGCCATTCGGGCATCAACCGTGGCCAGCCATCAAGGGGAGTTTTCGCATGCCTTCTTTACCTTATCACGGCAGGTCAGGCGCCCAGAGCGGGCTCAGGCTCGCAGCGGCGATCGCCGCCGGCGTCATGGCGATCGCCGCAGTGTTGCTCGCGCCGCGGCCGGCGGTGGCGGACACGCCGTGGCTGAATGTCTCCGAGGACGGCTACGCGTCCTTCAGCGTTCCGGCGGCCTCCGTCGAGGCCAGTGTGGGCCCGGTGTCCCAGGTCGTCATCGAGGGAAACTTCGGCCCTTCCTCCACCTGGGCGGAGTTCGGTCTGACCCGCCGGGGCGACGTCTGGTCAGGGGTCCTCGGTCCGCTCAAGCCCGGGCTGTACTCCTACCAGGTCACGGGTGATGACACCAAGAGCCTCAAGGATCCGACGAACGGCGCCGGCGTGGCGTCCAAACCCCACTGGAGCACCTTCTTCGTGCCGGGCGACGCGGCGCGCCTGCTGGCAGACGTCCCCCAGGGGCAGGGCGGCAAGGTCGAAACCCTGACCTACCGGACCAAGCACCAGGAGCGGTCGGCTCTGGTATGGACGCCGCCGGGATACGCGGCCGAGGGCCCTATGGCCTATCCGGTGCTGTACCTGCGGTCCGGCGACGGTGTGAGCGCCACCGACTGGCTCGACCTCGGCCGGGCCAAGCAGATCCTCGACAACCTGTCGGTCCAGAAGGCCATGGAGCCGATGGTGGTCGTGATCAGCGGCGGCAACGGGCCGGGCGACGACAAGGACCTCCGGAAGGCGGTCGCCGAGCGCTACCGCGTCCATCGCGACCCGGCGCATCAGGCGATCGCCGGTGTGGCCGAGGGCGGGACGCAGGCGCTGCGTGCCGCCCTGACCCACCCGGGGCAGTACGCCTACGCCGGCTCGTTCTCCGGTCTCCTGACGGATGGCGGCGGCCGGGCGGACGCGATAAACCGCCACGTCAAGCTGCTGCGGCTGTACACGGGGAACGTGACGGACCCCGCGTACAACGCGACCAACCGCCTGACGAAGGCACTGGACCGCGCGCGCATCGCGTACGAATTCGACGGGGTCAACCCCGACGCCGGGGCGAACTGGAACGCCTGGCAGGAGAATCTGATCGATTTCGTGCCGCGGCTGTTCCGCAAGGTGTCGGACCACGGGCCGAGCGCCGGTCACGGGCGGCTGAAGGGCGAGTTCACCCCGCCGGCGCCCGGCACCACCCCGACGCCGTTCGTGACCGAGGACGGCTTCGTCACCTTCGAGACCACGACCGACTTCCAGAACGCCGAGCACGTCACGGTGTGGGCGAACTGGGCTCCCAACGGGAGCTGGCTGCGGGTCCCGCTGACCCGTGCGGGCGATCGGTGGCGCGCGACCGTGGGCCCGCTCGACCCGTGGTTCTACTACTACCGGCTGATAGTGGACCGGGTCGCGGTCAAGGACGTGTCGAACCCGACGAAGGTTACCTCGGAGCCGATGTGGAGCACCTTCCTCGTCAACGGAGAGGAGGCGCGCCTGCTCACCGACGTTCCCGCCGACAAGGCCGGAAAGGTCGAGAGCCTGACGTACCGGAGCACCGTCGCGAACCAGGACCGGACCGCGCTGGTCTGGACCCCGCCGGGATATGACCCGGACCGCGCGGAGCCGTACCCCGTCTTCTACCTCCAGCATGGTGGCGGCCAGAGCTACACGGACTGGATCGAGATGGGCCGCGCCGCGCAAATCCTCGACCACCACTTCCTGGACGGGAACCTGGTGCCGATGGTGGTCGTGATGGGCAACGGCAACGTGTCCGACTTCAACAAGGAACTGCTGGAGAACATCATTCCGGCGGCCCGCGCCCGGTACCACGTCTCCAGCGACCCGTCGCAGCAGGCTCTCGCCGGCCTGTCGATGGGAGGCGGGCAGACGTTCGGAATGCTCAAGGCCCATCCGGGCCAGTTCGCCTACGTCGCGGCGTTCTCGGCCGGCTTCGGCAGCGGCGCGGGCGTCGACGCGGAGGCGATCAACAACGGGACCAAGCTGTTGCGCCTGTACGTCGGCGACCAGACGGACTTCGTCCACCAGTCGTTCATGGCATCCCTGACCACCCTGAACGACCTCGGCATCCGCTACGAGTTCGACGGAGTAACCCCGGGGCCGCACGGCTGGGACGTGTGGCAGAAGAACCTCATCGACCTGGCACCACGCCTGTTCAAGCGCTAGGCGTGCCCGTCCGCCCGGCCTTCGCCGCCGGACGCGGGCTGTGTTAGCGCTCACATGGGGTTCGGCGCGAAGGGCGGGGCACGGGTCGCGTCACCCGTGCCCCGTCCAGCCGATCGCTCGGTTCCAACGGCGGCGCATGAACGTACGTGCGCCGCGATCCCAAGGGAAATATGCAAATGAACAAGAAACGGCTCTCTGCCGCGGCGGCCATGCTCGCCGCCACGACCGCGCTGGTCGCCTGCTCCTCCGACGGGGGAGGGGGCGCGACCACCACGAGCGGCAGCGGCGCCAGCAACTGCACGAACACGATCCCGAAGAAGAACCTGCCGGTCGTGACGATGTGGGGCTGGTACCCCAACATGCAGCTCGTCGTCGACAACTTCAACAAGCAGAACGGCGAGGTGCAGGTCTGCTGGACCAACGTCGGCCAGGGCAGCGACGAGTACGACAAGTTCCAGACGGCCGTCTCTGCTGGAACCGGCGCGCCTGACGTCATCATGATCGAGATGGACCGGATCCCGACCTTCCAGATCCAGAGCGCGCTCGTCGACATCAAGAAGTACGGCTTCGACGCCGTCAAGGCCGACTACAGCGAGGGCGCGTGGAAGGACGTCTCGGTCGGTGACGCGGTCTACGGCGTGCCGGTCGACGGAGGCCCGATGGCGATGATCTACCGGAAGGACATCTTCAAGAAGTACGACATCACGCCGCCGAAGACGTGGGCCGAGTACGAGCAGGCGGCCCAGAAGATGAAGGATGCGGGCGGTCCCGCATTCGGCGACTTCGCCGCGAACGTGTCGGCCCTCACCATGGCGCTGCAGATCCAGAAGGGCGCAGCCCCGTTCACCTACGACCCGGCGCAGCAGAGCTCGATCGGCGTCAAGCTGAACGACCAGGCCTCCAAGGACGTGCTCGACTATTGGGGGCGCCTCGCGAAGAAGGGGCTGGTCGGGACGCAGGACCAGTTCACCCCGGAGTACATCTCCGGCGTGATCAACGGCAAGTACGCGACGTACGTCTCGGCGGCCTGGGCGCCCGGTTACCTCACCGGTGCCGGCGTCGGCAAGGGCAAGGACACCGGCAAGTTCGCGGTGGCGCCGCTCCCGCAATGGGATCCCGACAATCCGGTACAGGTGAACTGGGGCGGGTCCGCCTTCTCCGTGACGAGCCAGGCAAAGAACCCTGAACTCGCGGCGAAGGCGGCGTACGGCCTCTATGCCGACAAGGAGTCGCTCACCCACGGCTGGACCAACCAGATCATCTTCCCGCTGAACCTCAAGGCGCTCAACGACCCCGAGTTCGTGAACTTGAAGGTCGCCTTCTTCGACGGCCAGCAGGCAAACAAGGAGGTCTACGTCCCTGCGGCGAACGCTTACCAGGGCGTCACCTACAGCCCGTTCGGCCAGTTCTACTTCGACGCCATGACGAAGCAGGTCAGTGCGCTCATCGAGGGCTCAGTCACCGGTGTGCAGGCTGCCGACAAGCTTCAGGAGGACGTGGCGAAGTACGCCGAAGAGCAAGGTTTCACCGTTCAGTGACGGAAAAGGGTGGGCCGTCCTCACACCGGCCGGCCCACCCGCGATCTCCCAACATCGACATCCCGGAGCCCAGGCTGACCCTCATGATCGACAAAAGTGTGCCAAGCACCCAAGACAGGACGCACAGGATGCGCGGCAAGGTGCGCCTCCGTGAGCACGTGATGGGGTGGCTCTTCGTCGGGCCGTTCGGGATCGTCTTCCTCACGTTGCTCATCGCGCCACTCGCGTACGCGCTGTACCTCAGCCTTTTCCAGAAGAAACTGATCGGTGGCACCAGCTTCGTCTTCCTCGACAATTATGTGAAAGCGTTCACCGACCCGAGTTTCATTTCGGGGTCATGGTTCGTCATCCGCTTCTCGCTGGTCTCCATCCCGCTGCAGATCATCATGGCGCTCGCGCTGGCCCTGATCCTGGACGCCGTCACCTCCCTGTTCAGTCGCTTCTCCCGCCTCATGATCTTCCTCCCCTACGCGATCCCCACGGTCATCGGGGCCGTCATGTGGGGGTTTCTGTACAGCAAGAGCTTCGGGCCGCTCACCGACCTCTTCGGTCTGTTCGGTGCCACCCCGCCTGATTTCCTCGGCAGCAACCTGATCTTCTACGGCCTGGTCAACATCGTCACCTGGCAGTGGGCCGGCTACTACATGATCATCCTTTACGCGGCGCTCCAGGGCATCGACCCGGCACTTTACGAGGCCGCCCGCATGGACGGCGCCGGCAAATGGCAGATCGCGCTCCGGATCAAAATTCCGCTGATCGCCCCCGCGCTGCTCCTGATCCTGGTCTTCTCGCTCATCGGCACCCTGCAGTTCTTCAACGAACCACAAATCTTGCGATCCCTCGCGGCCGGCACCATCGGGCCGGACTTCACCCCCAACATGTACGCATATCAGCAGGCATTCGCGCTCGCGAACTTCAACTACGGATCGGCGATCTCCTTCGCTCTCGGCGGGGTCGTCTTCGTCGGCGTCTACGGTTTCCTGTTCCTCACCCGCAAGCGGAGGAGTTTCCTGTGACGAGTGACCTCTCTCGCGCCGGCGCCCGCCGCCGGCCGCAGCGTCATCTGCCCTTGCAGGTGCTCCTCGGCTTCCTGGTCGTGTACTTTCTCGTACCGTTCTGGTGGGTCATCGTCAACAGTTCCAAGGACGCACCCGGCCTGTTCGGCGGCGGCAACACCCTGTGGTTCGCCGACCGCATCGACTTCCTCGGCAACCTCGAGCAGCTGTTCACCTACGACAACGGGATCTACGGCAGGTGGATACTCAACTCCACGCTGTACGCGCTCGCGGGCGGGGTCGGCGCCACGATCCTGGCCGTCATGGCCGGCTACGGATTCGCCAAGTACCGATTCGCAGCCAGGCGCTTCAGCTTCTCACTCGTGCTCGGCGCGTTGATGGTGCCGGCGACGGCCCTGGTGATTCCCACCTTCATGATGTTCTCCGAGTTCGGCCTGACCAACACGGTCTGGGCGGTGATCCTCCCGTCACTGCTCAACCCGTTCGGCGTCTATCTGATGCACGTATACGCGCGCGACGCCGTTCCCGACGAGATCCTGGACGCCGCGCGGGCCGACGGCGCGGGCGAGATACGGACGTTCCTCCAGGTCGCATTCCCGCTGATGCGGCCTGCCGTGGTCACAGTGCTGCTCCTGTCCGCCGTGGCCTCCTGGAACAACTACTTCCTGCCCCTCGCCATGCTTTCCGACAACCGCCTCTTCCCCGTCACCGTCGGACTCGGCCTCTGGCAGGGAATCGCGTCGGCGAACAACGCCGGCAGCACCTCCCTCTGGAGCCTCATCATCATGGGTGCGCTCATGTCGGTCATCCCGCTCGTCATCGCTTTCTTCAGCCTGCAGCGACACTGGCGCGGAGGGCTGTCCGTCGGCGGCCTGAGGTAGGCCGGGATCGGCCCTACCGGGACCACGGGTTGAACGCCAGGCGGTGGGTGCACAGCGGCTCTGGTCATCGCGGCGATCCGGGTCGTTGTGCGCGGCGCGCGAACGGCGACCGGCTCGCCGAGGTGACCGACCCGCCTATCGCGGACTGAAATCGCCGGGCACGACGGGCGGAAAGGCGCGCAGACCGTGAGCGGCCGGCCCCGTCCCGCCGCCGTTCAGGACCGGCGGACGGCGGTGACGTCGAGCTCCAGCATCACCTCCGGGCTGACCAGGACCGTGGTCGCGGCGTTCCAGTTCACGCCCCAGTCGTTGCGGTCGATGGTGACCCGGCCCCGGAAGCCGGCCCGGACGGTGCCGTGGCGGTCCTTCTCGGCGCGGGTCAGCTCGAAGTCCACGGTGACCGGCCTGGTCACGCCGCGCATGGTGAGGTTCCCGGTGACCTGGTAGGCGGCCTCGCCGGCCTGCCTCACCTCGGTCGAGGCGAACGTGATGGCCGGGTGCCGGTCGGTGTCGAGGAACTTGCCGCGCAGGTAGCCGTCGCGCTGCCGCTTGCGCGTCCGGATGCTGTTCGCCTGGATCGTGAGCCGGACGCTGGACTTCGACGGGTCGTCGCCGTCGAGGTACGCCCCGCCCTCGAACGCGTCGAAGTGCCCGCGCACCCTGGTGGCCATCGTGTGCCGGGCGACGAACCCGATCCGCGTACGGGTGGTGTCGAGGACGTAGTCGCCGGTCAGCTCGCCGAGCCCGGTCATGGTCGTCATGGTGATTCACTCCAGGAAGGGAAGAGGTCGTCGATCTTCAGGGCCGGTCATGACATGTGTGCGGACGCCGGCGCCGAGCCGGGCAGCGGGGTGGTGTCGAGGTATCTGACCTCGTAGACGCGCTCGGCGAACCTCCAGCCGTCGGAGGTGCGCCGGTAGCGGTCGTGGTAGATGGCGTAGTTCAGGTGCGAGTCGCCGTCGTGCATGCGACCGAACTCCGCGACATAGGCGCGGCCGGTCGCGGTGTCGCCGTCGAGCCGGATCATGCCGGGGTGCACCGTCTGCACGAAGAAGTCCCAGAGGTCCTGCAGCCGTTCGAGCCCGGCGCGGATCTCCTCGCGGCCGACGAACGCGACACCGATGTGGGGCATCCGCCACGCGCGGTCCTCCGCGAACAGCGCCGCGAAGCGGTCCCAGTCGTGCAGCGTCCCCGCGTCGGTGAACTCGCCACGCAGCGCCTCTATCTCGACGCGGTCCGCTATGACCGAAATATCGCGCATCAGTCTCTCCTTGTCACATCAGATGGTTGGGAGGGGTCACCCAGGTGACACCTAGCAGCGGAGGAATGTGACCGATGACGGAGTCCGAATGGCTCGCGGAGGGCTTCGAGAGGAACCGGACGCGCCTGCGGGCGGTCGCCTACCGGATGCTCGGCTCGCCGGCGGAGGCCGATGACGCCGTCCAGGAGGCGTGGCTGCGGGCCAGCCGGTCGAACGCCGAAGGCGTCGAGAGCCTCGACGCCTGGCTGACCACCATCGTGGCCCGCGTGTGCCTGAACGTGCTGCGCTCGCGCAGGACCCGGCGCGAGGAGCTCATGGGCGTCCACGTACCGGATCCGGTCATCACCCGTGCGGACGGGACGAATCCCGAGGACGAGGCGCTGCTGGCGGACTCGGTCGGGCTGGCGCTGCTCGTCGTGCTCGAAACCCTGACCCCGGCCGAGCGGCTGGCGTTCGTCCTGCACGACATGTTCGACCTGCCCTTCGACGAGATCGCCCCCATGGTGGGGCGGACCCCGGCCACGGCGAGGCAGCTCGCCAGCCGGGCCAGGCGCCGGGTGCGGGGAGCCGAGGTCCAGGCCCCCGAGCCCGACGTCGGCCGCCAGCGCGAAGTGGTCGACGCCTTCTACGCCGCGGCGCGCGGCGGCGACCTCGACGCGCTCGTCGCGCTCCTCGACCCTGACGTCGTGATGCGCTCGGACGGGGGGACGGCGCGTCCGGACGCGTCCGTGGTGGTCTGCGGCGCGGCGAACGTCGCCGCCCAGGCGCTGCGGTTCCACGAGCCCGCTGGCGTCGTACGGCCGGCCCTGGTGAACGGGGCGGCCGGCGCCGTCGTGACCCTGGGGGATCGGCCGCTCGTGGTCATCGGGTTCACCGTCGCGCACGGCAGGATCGTGGCGATCGACGCCGTCGCTGACCAGGACCGCCTCTCCCGGCTCGACCTGGCCGTCCTCGACGGCTGAGTGCCACGCAGTGGCTGATGTCACCTTTTCCGGGTCTGATCCGTCAGCTGTACGAGTGGCCTGAGGAAGAGGAAACGTGACCGTGAACCCTGATGATGTGCTGGCCGTCCAGTTCGAGGACCACCGCGCCCACCTGAAGGCCGTGGCCTACCGCATGCTGGGCTCGCTGACGGAGGCCGAGGACGCCGTCCAGGAGGCGTGGCTGCGCCTGGCCCGCTCCAACGCCGACGACATCGACAACCTCGGCGGCTGGCTGACCACCGTGGTGGGCCGGGTGTGCCTGGACATGCTGCGCCTCAGGAAGGTACGGGGCGAGGAGCCGCTGGAGGACCGCCTGCCCGACCCGGTGGTCAGCCGCGAGGACGCCGTCGACCCGGAGCAGCACGCGGTGATGGCGGACTCCGTCGGGCTGGCGCTGCTGGTGGTGCTGCAGTCGCTGACGCCCGCCGAGCGGCTGGCGTTCGTCCTGCACGACATGTTCGGCCTGCCGTTCGACGAGATCGCGCCCATCGTGGACCGGACACCGGCGACGGCCAAGAAGCTCGCCAGCCGGGCGCGCCAGCGGGTCCGCGGCGCCACCCCGAGCCCCGACCCCGACCTGGCCACCCAGCGCCGGGTGGTGGACGCGTTCCTGGCCGCCGCGGGCGGCGGCGACTTCGAGGGGCTGCTGGCCGTCCTCGACCCCGACGTGGTGCTGCGCGCCGACGCCGGCGTCGGCCTGCAGATCGTGCGCGGCGCGGCGGCCGTGGCCGGTCAGGCCGCGTCCTTCCGGCGCCAGGTCTCGGCGGCCGTCGGCCACCCCGCGCTGGTCAACGGCGTCGCCGGCCTGGTCAACACCATCGACGGGCGGCCGGTCTCGGTCATGAGCTTCGTCATCGCCGGCGGCCGGATCGTCGCGATCGACATCCTGGCCGACCACGACCGCCTGCCCGGCCTGGACCTGGCCGGCCTCATCGGCTGACAGTGATGATGTAGATGAGCGCTTCCCGGCAGGGTCTGACCCATCGGCTGACTGACCTTGTGGTCCTCAACGGGATCTGTCGGCCCTGGCCGGGAAGCGCTCATGTGCACTCACCGGAC
>NZ_VDLX02000037.1 GCF_006334985.2 Nonomuraea phyllanthi | reverse complement strand
GGCGGAGACTTCACTCTGGGTTAGGATATCGCCCGCCCTCAGAAGTGCTGGAGGAATGGTTCGGGAATTTGGTTGCGGCGTGATATAGTTTCATTTGGGTCGAGTCCGGAATAGTCGGAGCCCCTCAAGGCGTCGTTTTGGCGGGGTTGGCGTTAC
Source organism: Nonomuraea phyllanthi (assembly GCF_006334985.2). Classification (GTDB taxonomy): domain Bacteria; phylum Actinomycetota; class Actinomycetes; order Streptosporangiales; family Streptosporangiaceae; genus Nonomuraea; species Nonomuraea phyllanthi. Next base: position 48,028 of record NZ_VDLX02000037.1, on the reverse strand, counting down.
CCCTTGCCATCACCGCGATCGTCATGGCCGAGATCAGTGCCATCGACCTCGCCCCATACGTGCCGCTGTCCGGTGTATTGGCCCTTCTATCGGCCGCTTGCCTGGCTATGGGCTTGGGCATGGCAAAAAGCCGGCAGGTGCAGGAGGATCGGAAACCGCTGAAGGTCATTTCCTGGTGGTGGGTCCTGGCAGGTGGTCTGCTGATCGTCTCATCCATGTGGGGAACCAGCGCCGTGCTTCTTCATCTCGCGGATGAGGCGGGGCCTGCCAAGGTGGAGTTACGTCTTGATGCGGTGAAGACGGGCCTGACGGTCGGCGCGGGAGCGGCGGGAGCCATCGCGCTGCTCCTCGGTGTGCGGCGCCAATGGCTGGGTGAGCGAGCGCAGGCTCATCAGGAGTATGACGCCGCCCAGAAGCGGATCACCGAGCTGTACGCCAAAGCCGTGGATCAGCTGGGGGACGACAGCGCCGCCGTGCGCCTGGGCGGGCTGTACGCCCTCGAACGTGTGGCCCAGGCCAACGTCGAGCTTCGCCAGACGATCGTCGATGTGATTTGCGCGTACCTTCGAATGCCGTCGGGTGCGGCGGAAGAGCGGGGCGCGGAGGAGACGGCGGGTTCGGAGTCGCAGAAGCTCTCCCAGGACCGTCAGGACCGTCAGGTCCGGCTGACGGCTCAGCGGATTCTGACGAAGCATCTGAAACGGAGGTCAAGCGGGAGCCAGGATTTCCAGGAGTTCTGGGCGGACATCGACCTCGATCTCAGAGGCGCCAGGCTGGTCGACACCGATTTCCGGGAATGTGCGGCGCGAAAGGCGATATTCAATCAAGCCGTGTTCGAGGGCGATGCCAACTTCTGGGGGGCTTCGTTCGAGGGCAGAGTCGATTTCTGGGGGGCCTCGTTCGGAGGGGCGGATTTCGGTGGTGCGGTCTTCGAGAAGGATGCTGAATTCGGGAAGTCCACCTTCCGGTACAAGGCGTTCTTCTGGGGAGCGTCGTTCTGGGGTGGAGCGCGTTTTGAAGAAGCCTCTTTCGAGGGAGGGGTGGAATTCGGAGGAGCGATGGTCAAGGTCGACCTGGAAAAGCCCATCGCCTGGCCCTCGGGCTGGGCACTGGACGGCGACAGCGAGGCACCGCCCGGATGCAGTCGCCTGATCCCTGCCGTACCCCTGGGGCGGCCCTCCGACGACGTGGAGAACGAGCCGGATGCCCCGGCCAAACCTGCGTGACCTTCATTTCCACCGTCGGCGCCAGAACGCGGGCGGCCCCTTCCTGGACCGCCCGCGTCCTCGTGCTCAGCGGCAGCGGTCGCCGTTGAGGTGGAAGACCTCGGGAGCGGGGTTGGGACCCGAGGCGTGCGTGCCGACGAACCCGAACGTCACCGACCTGCCCGGCTTGATCCGGTCGTTCCAGCCGAGGCTCTTGGCCGTCACGACCGCGCCCGACTGGGTGACCTTCGCGCCCCAGCCCTGCTTGATCCGCTGGGCGCCCGGGAACGACCAGCGCAGGCTCCAGCCGTCCACGGTGTCCTTGCCGGTGTTCTCGATCACGACCTGGCTGGTGAAGCCGCCCGGCCACGAGCCGTGCGCCGAGTAGCGGACCCGGCACGACGACGGCTCGCTCTTGTCGGCCAGGAACGCCGAGACCCAGGCCAGCGGCGAGTTCCAGTTGATGGTGAGCTCGTTCGTCGACCAGGACTCGATGTCGTCCACGTAGCAGAACTGCGGCTTGCAGCCCTGCAGCAGCCGCTGGGCGATCGGGTCCTGGATGCTGGAGTTGGGGCCGCCGGCCAGCGAGCCGCGCGGCGGGTTGGGCAGGGAGTGGTCGAGCTGGTGGGCGTACCAGCGGCTGTGCTGGTTGTGGGAGGAGACCTCGCCGTAGCCCGTCACGTACGAGATGTTGAGCGCGTTGCGCCCGAGGATGTAGTCCATGCCCTCGCGTACGGCCGCCCGGTACTTCTCCTGGCCGGTCAGGTCGTAGGCGGTGGCCACGACGACCAGGTTGTTGAGCACCAGGTTGTTGGAGCCCCAGTCGAAGTCGGCCGGGTTGTACGGCAGCCCGTACGGGTGCTCCCGCTGGATCGCCACGTACTTGTCGGCTCCCGCGACCACGGACTGGCGGACCTTGTCCCGGCCGGGCAGCGCGTTCGGCACGGTGGCGAGGTCGAGCCGGCCGAGCTGGGCCACGTTGCCCCAGTCGAAGCCGCGCTCGCGCCAGATGTCGCCGGTGTGGTGCGGCGAGGCCAGCACGAAGTCCTTGAACTCCTTCTCGCCCGTCGTGATGTACAGCTCGGCGGCCGCCCAGTAGAACTCGTCGGTCACGTTGTTGTCGTTGTACGCGCCGCCGCCGACGCCGTCGTTCGGGTCCGCGTACCTGGCCGGGTTGGCCTTCGCCGCCGCCCACGCCTTGCGGGCCGCCTTGAGGTTCTTCGCCGCGAACTCCGCGTCGTACGGCGCGAACAGCCGGGCCGCCTGCGCCGCCGTCGCCGCCAGGTTCAGCGTCGCGGCCGTGGACGGCGGGTGCAGCTCACGCTTCTGCGGGTCGAGGTGCGGCAGCAGCGGCAGCCCCGTCCAGTTCTGGTCGTGGATCTTGTGGTGCGCCATGCCCTCGTACGGCTTGCCGTCGGGCACCTGCATGCTCAGCAGGAACTCCTGCTCCCAGCGGGCCTCGTCCAGCACGTCGGGCACGCCGTTGCCGCTCTCGGGGATCTGGAGCCGGCCGTCCGCGAACGCTGCCCTGTTCCGCTCGAAGGCCGCCATGAGCTGGTAGGCCGAGATGCCGCCGTTGACCACGTACTTGCCGTGGTCGCCCGCGTCGTACCAGCCGCCCTTGACGTTGAGGGTGTAGTCGCAGACGCCGGGCTGGCAGGGCACCTCCACGTCACCCTGGTTCGGGGCCACGCCCGCGTGACCGGCCGGCCGGCCGTAGCCGGGGCGCAGGCTGTCGAGGATCTCGATGCCGCTGCGCTGCGTGTAGTAGAACTTCAGCGCGTCCGTGGGGAGCGAGTCGTAGATGCCGGCCCCGATGTCGAACGGCCTGCTCGTCTCGCCGTCCGCAGTGAGCGTGTAGCCCTCGCCCGGCTTCGCGTACGTGCCGAAGTCGATGACGTGCACGTTCTGGCCGGAGCTGGCGTCCACGCCCTTGGGCACGGTCCTGCCGCTCGCGACGGTCTCCTTGCCGGCGTTCTTGAGCTCCCAGTCCAGGGCCGTGGTCTCCGTGGTGACCAGGGTGGCCTTCTTCGGGCCCGAGGGGAGGTAGCCGACCATGTTCACGCGTACGCGCGGGCCCGTGTCGGGCTCGTAGACCTCGGGCTCGGCGCCGCCCTTCAGCGACACGTCGTCCATGCAGAACCTCCAGGGCTCGGCGCTGCCGCCCAGCTGGAAGACCACCTGGGCGTTCGGCAGCGACACGGGGGCGGTGAAGGTGTAGGAGTAGTCGTTCCCCGACACGCTCAGCTCGGGGGACGCCGACAGGTACTGCGTCCACGGGTCCACGGGGAGCTGGATCAGGGCCTTGCCGACCTTGGAGGGAGTGGCCGACGCCTGGAACCTGTAGGCGTAGGTCTCGCCCTCGACCAGCGGGATGTCGTCCTGGCCGATGATGACGTCCCAGGGGTTGGCGGTGCCGCCGGGGATGTCGGCGCACAGCCTGCCCGCGTCGACGGTCAACGTGGTGTTGCCGGTGCTCCACCAGGGGGCGGTTCCGGCGTCGAAGGTGCCGTTCACGATCTGCTCGGGTCCCTCGTCGGCGGCGTACGCGGACGCGGCGGGGGACAGGGCGACCATGGTGAGGAGGGCCAACAGGGCGGCCCGGCATCGGGTCATGGAGGTCCTTCGGGAGTTGGGAGCGCTCCCAAAGGGAGCGACCACGATCCTCCTTGCCCGCCGGTGCCCCGTCAACGGGTCGGCGCCAACGGCCTCCAAAGACCGTGAAACTTTCATCCCGAGGAGCCTGGCGCGGCGTACGCGGCCCAGGTGCAGGACCAACCGCCCGGCCCTGGTGTGACCGCTCGGCGGGGGATCAACCCCTCGGCATGGAAAGGATCTCTCGGCCGCGGTCCGGCGTGATCAGCGGAGCGATCCGGGGATCGGCCATCAGGCAGACGGGAGCGAGGTGGTCGTTGCTCGCGGGGCGCCACAGGGCGAGCGCGTCGCGGAGCCGCGTCCAGGCGTCCGGCTCGGTGAAGTCGATCGCTCGGACGGCGGCGTCGAACTCGGCGTTGCCGTACGAGATCTGGAAACCGGGCGCGCTCATCCGGCTCCGGTGGTCGGCGATCAGGCGCTTGACGGCCTCGACACCGCGCTTCTGGAGGCCGGCGAGAGCGGATTCGGTGAGGTGATGATCGGTGCGGGCATGGCGGGCGAACAGGACGGGGAGGATCTCGGCGGCGAGCAGTGACTCGTCGAGCTCCCAGGTCTGGACCTTGTTCACGGTATCGGCGAGCGGGTGGTCGATCAGGCGGCCCGGATCGCCGTCCCCGAGCATGGTGCGCAACTGGAAGAGCAGGACAGTGGCCCGCTCGCGGCCGAAGCGTTCGGCCTGTTCCAACACCTCCAACGGCCCGTCGACCTGGCCTGACAGGCTCGCGAGCCTCGCCTCCTCGATCTTGAGGTCCCATTCGCGCTGGGTCTCGCATCGAGGCCGGTCGAGATGGTGGAAGCTGGCGAAGGAGTCGTACATCCACTCGTAGAACGACTCGTGGCGCTCGGTCGCCTCGCCGGACCAGGAGAACAGCTCGTGAACGGCCCACTCGCCCCGCGCGTTCACGTCCTCCGGGTCGAGGACGATGATGCCCGCGTCCGCCTCCAGCGAGATCAGGACCGAGCGGCGCAGGACGGCCGCCTCTTCGGTGAAGACGTCGATGTCGTCGTAGAGCTCGGCCATGAACGGGTCCAGGTCCCGCAGCCGGCCGACGTCGTCCGCGCCGCGCAGCTCGTCCACGAAGGGGATGGTGTGGCGCCAGCCGTTGGTGACCTGGAGGAAGCTGCGGTAGGAGGGCGGGAGCGCACGGCCGAGCCGCCGCTCCAGCGCGGCGATCTGCTCGGCGGACGCGGGCGGGAGACCGGGCCAGCCATCGGCGACCTGCTCGCGCATGTCCGGGTTGGCGGCGAGCCATTCCTCGCTCCAGCGCCTCAGGAACTGCTCCCACATCTGGTGATCCACGCGAACTCCCTCGTCCGGAAATATCGCGCTATCTCATCAGATGGAGCCGACATTCAGGACGACAGACCACGGGCGAGGCGCCCGACCTCCTGCGGGGTCAGTTCCGTACCGCGCAGGAACGCCTCGGCGTGCGCGTCCTCGCCCAGGACGGCTCTCGTCACCGCCATGATCCGATCCACGTCACCCCGTTCGGCGGGCGGCAGCGGCGCGCCCACGCTTCGCCGCGCCGCGTCCGCCGCGCCGAGCAGCAGCACCGCGCTCTCGGCGCGGCCCGCGTCCCCGGACAGCGCCACCGCGCCCGCCAGCCCTTCGTAGGACAGGGCCACGGCCCGCGGCTCCCCGATCGAACGGGCGACCTCCAGCCCGCGCAGCTGGCAGTCGGCGGCGCGTGCCGCGTCCCCGCGCAGTTCGGCGGTGAAGCCCAGCTCGACGAGCAGCAGGTGCTCGCCGGCCGGCGAGGACATGAGCTCGTCGCGGAGCCGGATCAGGTACGTCTCCGCCGCGTCGAGGTCGCCGGAACGGCGGGCGCCGAGGGCGAGCCCCATGACCGCGTGCACCTCACCGTAGGCGTAGCCCTGCTCCGTGGCCAGCCGCAGGGCCCGTTCGTGCAGGTCATGGGCGCGGTCCCAGTCATGGGAGAGCAGCGCCAGCCGGCCGAGCCCGGAGTGGCGGGCGGCGACCTCCGCCGCCAGCCCGAGCTCCTCGGCGATGCGCAGCCCTTCGGCCTGGCGGCGGGCGGCCTCGGTGTAGTCACCCTTGATCTCGGCGAGCGTGGAGAGCGGTGACACGGTCAGCAACGTGCCCCAGCGGTCCCCGAGCCGGTGGAAGAGCGCGGCGCTGCGCACGCCGTCCCGGGCGACGGCGTCGAGGTCGCCACGGGCCGGCGCGTTCATGGCCCGCAATCCGAGTACGGCCGCGGTGCCCCATTCGTCGGAGGCCAGGAGGTCCCGCGCCTGGGCGTTGACCTCCTCGCAGGCGTCCGGGAGCCCGGCGTGGAAGAGGCCGTACGCGTGCAGCCACAACGCCCGGCCCCGCCGTACCGGATCGTCGATCCCGGAGGGCGGGGACGGGCGCGGCCTGGAGCGGTCGCCGGTCAGCAGCGCGAACGCGCCTTCCAGCAGGCGCAGCTCGGCGGCCTCAGGGGCGACGTCGAGCGCCGCCGACAGGGCGCGGCGGCCCTCGCTCAGCCGGCCGCGCAGCAGCCACCACCAGCTGAGGGCGGTGGCCAGCCGGGCGGCCGCGTCCGGGAGAACCGCCTCCTGGAGCGCCGACCGGAAATTGGCGGCTTCCGCGTCGAGGCGGTCGAGCCACGCCTGCTGCCGCGGGCCGCGGAGCCGGGGCTCGGCCTGTTCGGCGAGGCCCAGGTAGTGGCGCAGGTGCCGCTCGCGGACGTCGGCCGGCTCTTCCGCCTCGCGCAGGCGCTCCGTCGCGTACGCGGCCACCGATTCGAGCAGCCGGTAGCGCGGCCCCGCCGGGCCGTCGGCCATGACGACCAGGGACCGGTCGACCAGGCGCGTCACCAGGTCGAGCACCTCCTCGCGCGCTACTCCGGCCCCCGCGCACACCGCCTCGGCCGCGTCCAGCGTGCAACCGCCGGCGGGTACGGCCAGGCGGCGCAGCACGATCTGCTCCGGTTCGCTGAGCAGCTCCCAGCTCCAGTCGATCACCGCCCGCAGGGTCTGCTGCCGTGCCGGGGCGCCCCGTTGCCCGGCCGTGAGCACCCGGAACCGGTCCTCGAGCCGCGCCGCCAACTCCCGCACACCCAGGCCGCGTACGCGGGTCGCCGCCAGTTCGAGTGCGAGCGGGATGCCGTCGAGGCGGCGGCAGATCTCGGCCACCGCCTCGCGGGTCTCGCCGTCGAGCGCGAAGTTCGGGGCGGACGCGGTGGCCCGCTCGGTGAACAGCCGGATCGCGTCGTCCGGCTGGAGCGGCTCGACCAGATAGACGGTCTCGCCCGCCAGGCCGAGCGGCTCCCGGCTGGTGGCCAGGACGCGCGCCCCGGGCGCGGCGCGCAGCAGCAGGTCGATGAGCTCGGCGGCCGGCTCGACGACCTGCTCGCAGTTGTCTAGGACGAGCAGAATCCGGCGCTCGCGCAGGGCGGCGGCGAGCCGGTCGGCGGGCGCCCGAAGCGCCCCGGACGTGTGCAGCCATCCGGACGTCTGCTGCCACTCGGGCGTGTGCCGCGACTCGGGCGTGTGCCGCGACCCGGGCGTCTGGGGCGAACCGGGCGGCTGGGGCCTCTGCGGCGATCCGGGGCCCGGCGGGCCGGCTGGGACGTCGCCGCTCAGGCCGAGCGTGGCCGCGACCGCCTGCGCGAGGTCCGCCACGCCCCCGCGCTGGTCGGCGAGCTCGACCAGCCAGACCCCATCGGGAAACCACGGGCCCTGCGGCAGGCCGGTCGCTCGCGCCGCGATCCGGGCCGCCGCCTCCACCGCGACCCGCGTCTTGCCCACCCCGCCCGGCCCGATCAGCGTGACAAGGCGGGCACCGTCGAGGAGCCTGTCGACCTCCTCCAGTGCACGCCGGCGCCCGACCAGGGTGGTGAGCTGCGCGGGAAGGTTCGTCCGAGGACGATCGGGGAGCCCGGGCGACGCGTCCTGGCGCAGGACGGCCGGGGCTCCGGGCGGCGGGCCGAGCGACATGTCCTGGCGCAGGATCGCCTGATGGAGCGCGGCCAGCTCCGGGCCGGGGTCGGCGCCGAACTCGTCCGCCAGCCGGTGGCGCAGTTCCTCGTACGAGGCCAGCGCCTCGCTCTGGCGACCGGTTAGGTAGAGGGCCCGCAGCTGGACGGCGCGCAGCCGTTCACGCAGCGGATGACGGGCCACCAGATCGGCGAGCTCCCCCGTGAGCAGGAGGTGGTCACCCGCGGCCAGGCGCATCTCGGCCTGCTCCTCCACGATGGCGAGGCGCTGTTCGGTCAGGCGGTGCGCCGCCGCGCGGACGAACTCCTCGTCGATGAAGTCGGCGTACGCCGGCCCGCGCCACAGTTCGAGCGCCTCGGTGAGCAGCGCGGCCCGCGTCGCCGGATCGGCGGAGCGGGCCCCGGCGGCCAGGGCACGGAACCGGTCCGCGTCCACCTCGTCGGCCGGGCCCAGGCGCAGCAGGTAGCCCGACGCCTGGTAGGCCACGCGATCGCGGCCGACAGCCCGGCGCAGCTGGGAGACCTTGGCCTGCAGGGCGTTGGCGGGCTTGCCCGGCGGCTACGCCCCCCACAGGTCGTCGATGAGCCGATCGGCGCTGACCGGCCGCCCCTCGTGCACGAGCAGATCGGCGAGCAGCGCCCTGACCTTGGCTTCGAGGACCTTGACCGGCCGGCCCTCGTCGTCCCGCACCACCAGTGGGCCAAGCACTCCGAACCACACAGTGGCCACCGTACACAGCGCCGGACCGCAGACCATCAGGCGGCCGTCAGCGGACCATCAGGCTCTCCGAAGCGCTCAGGAGCACAGTCGTCACCGCCACAGAACATGACAGATCGGACGATGACCATGCCAAGCACAGCGTTGACCTCCCGCCTGTTCGAACCCGCCAGGCTCGGCGCTCTGCACCTGCCCAACCGGCTGGTGATGGCGCCGATGACGCGCAACCGCGCATCGGCCGACGGCGTCCCTCAGCCGATCATGGCGACGTACTACGCCCAGCGCGCGTCCGCCGGACTGATCATCGCCGAGGCCACCACGCCCAACGCGGTCGGGCAGACCTATCCCGACATTCCCGCCATCTATACCGACGCACATGTGGCCGGCTGGCGGCGCGTCACCGGCGAGGTGCGCGCCGCGGGCGGCACGATGTTCCTGCAATTGCAGCACGGCGGCCGGATCGGCCACCCGGACACCACCGGGCTGATGCCGGTCGCGCCCTCGCCGGTGGCCTTCCCCGACCCGATCGTCACCCCTGCCGGGTCCAGGCCGGGGGTCGTGCCCCGCGAGATGACCGTCGCGGAGATCCGATCCACCGTGGCCGACTTCGCCGCCGCCGCCCGGCGTGCCATCGACGCCGGGTTCGAGGGGGTGGAGGTGCACGGTGCCAACGGCTACCTCATCCACCAGTTCCTGTCGGACGTCACCAACCACCGCGCCGACGCCTACGGCGGCTCGGTGGCCGGTCGCATCCGCTTCGCGATCGAGGTGGTCGAGGCCGTGGCCGACGCGATCGGCCCCGCGCGGGTGGGCCTGCGCATCGCACCCGGCGTCACGGCCAACGCCATGCGCGAGCACGACATCGAGCACGTCTATCCCGCACTCATCGGCGCGCTGGCGAACAAGGGCCTGGCCTACCTCCACATCGTGTTCGCCGACCCCACCCAGCCCCTGTTCCGCCGCATCCGCCGAGACTGGCCGTCCACATTGATCGCCAACCCGGCGCTGCCCTGGCCGACCCCGTTCCCTGTCGACGGCGGACGGCACGCAGGCGAGCGGCTGCTCGGGGCGGGCGCCGACCTGATCTCGCTGGGCCGGGCGTTCCTGGCCAACCCCGACCTGGTCGAGCGGTTCCGTCGCGGAGCGCCGCTCAACCCGGTGCGCGCGGAGCACTGGTACGGGGGCGGTGAGCTCGGATACACCGACTACCCGCTGCTGACCGCGCCGGCTGGGCTCGCACCGTTCGATTGGCGCTGATTCCCAGGCCACGGGTGCGCAGCGCGGCCCACTTGCCCGCGCTCGCGTGACTGCCACTCGTGGTGCATGTCCGGTCGCTGGGTCAGCGGGGTCGCCGGTACTCCAGGTAGACGATCCCGTTGCCGGAGGCGGTGCTGGAGACCAGGTCGAGCTGGTAGGACTTGGGGACGCCGTCGAACAGCCGGGTGCCCTCGCCGGCAACGTAGGGGAACATGCTCACCTGGAACTCGTCGATCAGGTCGAGCCGCATGAGCGACCGCCAGAGGCCGACGCCGCCCCAGACCACGATGTGACCGTCGCCGCCCAGCCTGAGCTTGTCGACCTCCTCTCTCGTGTCACCAGCGGCGATGGTGGTGTTGGCCCAGTCGGCCGTCTTCAGGGTCCGGGAGAAGACCACCTTGCGGCCCGCGTTCAGGATGCCGGCGAACGGATGGTCGGTGGACGTCGTCATCGCCCCGGCGATGCCCTCGTAGGCGGTGCGGCCCATGATGTGCGCGTACGCGCTCTGGAGAAAGTCGAGGTGCGCCCGGTCGTCGGGCTCACGGTTCTCGGGCAGGCCGAAGCAGAACTTCCAGAACTCGGTGCCCTCGTCGGCGAGGAGGCCGTCGAGGGAGTAGTTGAACACTGTCGCTATCAGCTTCCGCATGATCAGAACTCCGTGATCTCGAGTCGGTGCGTGCCAGGGGAACGTGCGTGTCCCAGGCGAGGCCGCGGCGCTCGCGTCACCGCGGCGTCTGAGGCCTGTCGCCACTGCTTCAGACCACACCGCCGCCCGAAAGTCATCGGTGCCCGGTCTACTGCCGGTGTCTGATCCCGGGCTTGGACGTCAGGCGTCGCGGAGATCGCCTGCTCCGTCCTGCTCGGTCAGGAAATAGACGGAGTGGGAGACAACCTGCCGCTCGGACGTGGGTATGTCGTCCGGCCCGTAGTAGTCGTCCAGCCGGCGCCAGAACTCCTCTTCCGTAGAAGCCGCGCCGATGATCCGATCGTCATCGATCGCCGCCTCCCACACCACCATTTCTCGCAGGCCTGGGCCGTCGAGCTCTTCCGAGACGGCCTCGTACAAGACCTTCATCAGCTGGGACTCGTGCTCACGGCAGCAGTCACGGGGCAACAGCCAGCGCTGCCACCAGGTCCGAAGGTGATCGGCCGCGGAATCCGCGAAATCCTCCGCCGCGTCCTCGGCCGACTGATCGTGGTTCGGATAGCTCGGCCGACTCACCCGGACCAGCAGTTTGTGCTGACATTCTTCGGCGCACGTGTATCGATATAGACGAAACTGCGTGAGCTGGGTGCCCATGGCCTGATCGTAGTGGGCATCTTGGAACCCGCTTTCCGAAGGCCAAGTGGATCTCGCTCAGCGGCGCGGGAGTCACCCCAGTTCGATGGACGCATCAGGGCTTACGACTACGTGGCACCATGGTCGAGGTCCTGGGCGTACCTGAGCGCTTGCCGCCCGCCGACAGCACCTTCACGTACCGCGCCACGCGGTGGCCGTCGACACCTCGAACCCCGCCGCGAGCTCGGCATAGGTCCCGCCCTTGCGCAGTTGGACCAGCACCGGCAGGGCCTGTCGCCCCCGGTTGAGCCACCGCCAGAGCGACCGCATCGTCTTACGGTGACGCCGGATCACCCCGGCGACATAGTTCAGGCCCTGATGCGACAAATCGACGGCGGCACGGTAAGCAGCGCCTGAGCTTCTGGTGGCGACGGTGCAAATTATGGTGATCAATCCGTCTACCAGGAGCTTCTTCACGTCAGCGGCCGAACACCGGCATCGGGATCACGCTGTGGCCAGGGCACTCACCAGGCGGCCGTTGCCCCATTGGCACCGCCGGGCTGGATGAGGCCCGTCTCGTACGCGGCGATGACGGCCTGGACCCGGTCGCGCAGTCCGAGCTTGCTCAGCACGGCGCTGACGTGCGTCTTGACCGTGTGCTCGCTGACCTGCAGCCGCGCCGCGATCTCGGGGTTCGACAGGCCGTGGCCGAGCAGGGTGAGCGTTTCGAGCTCGCGTCCGGTCAGCCGGCCCAGGTCCGCGAGGGGTGTGGCGGGGCGGGCCCGGCTTCGGACGATGTCGTCGATCAGCCGGCGGGTGACCGCAGGCGCCAGCAGGGCGTCGCCGCCGGCGGCGACCCGGATGCCGTGCACGAGGTCGTCGGCGCGCACGTCCTTGAGGAGGAAGCCGCTCGCTCCCGCCTGGAGGGCGTCGTAGACGTAGTCGTCCTGGTGGAACGAGGTCAGCATGACCACCTTCGCGGTGGTCTGCTCGCACACGAGCCTGGCGGTCTCGATGCCGTCCATGCCGGGCATGCGGATGTCGAGCAGGACCACGTCGGGTGACAGGCGGCGGGCCGCCTCGATCGTCTGTGGCCCGTCGCCCGTCTCGGCCACGACCCGCATGTCCGGTTGAGACTGCACGATCAGCGCGAACCCGCTCCTGACCAGCTCCTGATCGTCGGCCACCACCACGCTGATGGTCATGCCCGCTTCCCGACCGGCAGCCTGGCCTCCACCTCGAATCCGGTCCGGCCCGCCCCATGGGTGAGGGTGCCGCCGCAGGCCGCGGCCCGCTCCCGCATGCCGTTCAGGCCGCGACCGCTCGCAAGCCTGCCTTCGCGAGCGCGCCCGCGGCCGTCGTCGGAGACCGTGATCATCAGCTCGTCGTCCTTCCAGTCGAACAGGACCTCTCCGGCCGTGGCCCGCGCGTGTTTGACCATGTTCGTGAGCGCCTCCTGGACGATGCGGTAGGCCGCCGCCTCGGTGTCCGGGGGCAGGACGGCCGGGGTGCCGGTGACGGCCAGCCGGACGGCGGGGCCGGTCGCCGAGACGCGGGCGACCAGGTCCGGCAGGCCGTCCAGGGAGGGCTCGGCCGCGGGGGAGCGGCCGGCGGGATCGCCGAGCAGGCCGAGCATGCGGCTCAACTGCCCCTGAGCGTCCCGGCCGGCGTCGGCGATCGCTCTGAACGCCTGCTCGGCCCGCTCCGGCGCCACGCGCACGGCGTACGGACCCGCCTCGGCCTGGACGGTCATCACGCTGATGCCGTGGGAAAGGATGTCGTGCATGTCGCGGGCGATGCGGGCCCGTTCCCGCTCAGTGGCACGCTCCGCCTCCAGCGCGGCGTAGCGCCGGTGCTGCACCACGGCCCGGCCCATGACGTAGGCGGCCGCGGCGGTCAGCGCGCTGCGTACGAACGTGTCGGGCGACACGGCGAACGCCGGCGGCAGGCTGATCAGCACGGCCAGCGCCCGCCGCGGGCCGGGGCACAGCTCGGCGACCGTGTAGAGCCCCGCCAGCCAGCCGTACGGGACAGGCTGGGACGGCACGTCGGGACCCGCGAGCGAGTACGCCAGCGACGCGGCGGCCACCACGACGAACACCGTCATCGGGAAGCGGCGCCGGACGAGCAGCGGCAGCGAGCTGACCAGCACCGGCCAGTACTCGGCCAGGGTCCACGGCTGCGGACCGGACATCCGGCTCGCGTACAGGAACGGGACCGTCTGCCCGACGAGCACGGCCAGCGCGAGGGCGAAGTCGACGGCGGACGGCGGGATCGAGCGCAGACGTTGCCGGAGTTCGTTGAACACGTCGGGCACAAGGCCCAAGTATCCCCGTATCTCCCTCACGTGAGGGAGGGCACAAATCGCCGACGTCGGCGATGCCTTCCCCGGGGTGATTCTCCGAGACTGGTCGGCGTCCGCAGCACCTCTCCGACGGAGCCCACCGATGATGCTCGTCGCCGCCGCTCTCCTGGCAGCCTCGCTCCACTCGCCCACCAGCCAGGACATGCCGCTGACCAGCACCGACGTCACTTTCACGACGGCGGACGGGCAGCGGCTCGGTGGTGAGATCCTCCGTCCCGCGAACGCGACCGGCCCGCTCCCCGGGCTCCTGCTCGTGCACGGCTCCGGTGGCGGCAACAGCCGGCGGGAACTGAGGGCCGAGGCGGAGGCGTTCGCCGCGCAGGGCATGGTGGTGCTCGCCCCCGACAAACGCTCCGCCGGCTACTCCAAGACCCACCGCGACTACGGGCAGCTCGCCGACGACGCGCTGGCGGCGCTGGCCGTCCTCAGGAGACAGCCCGGAGTGGGACCTGCTGGGCTGTGGGGAATCAGCGAGGGCGGCTGGGTGGCGCCGATCGCCGCGACCCGGTCGAAGGACGTGGACTTCCTGGTCACAGTGGGCGGCCCCGGCCGCACGCCGCTGCGTACCCAGGTGTGGAACGCCACGAACAAGCTCGACCGCGCCGGCGTGCGCGGATCGCTGCGCAACGCGTACGTCACCCTGCACCGGCTCGGAGCCGACGCCGGCCTCTTCCCCGAGGCCTACTACGACCCGGCCCCCACCCTTGGCCGGCTCACCGTGCCGGTGCTGGCCATGTGGGGCACCGAGGACAACCAGGTGATGCCGGCCGAGAGCGCCCAGAGTTTCCGCGCGAACGTACCCGGCAGCCTGACCGTCAGGTTCTTCCCCGGCGCCTCGCACTCCCTGCACGCCGACGACGACACCCTCATCCCCGGGTACGCCGACGCCGTGGGGACCTGGGTCAGGACCGTCGCCGGCGGCGACGCGCCGCCCTCCACCACCGACCCCGATCCCGTGCAGGCGGCGCTCAGCGTGGACACCCCGCCGTCGGCCTGGTGGGAGTCGTGGCCCGTGATGCTGGGCGGCATGACGCTGCTGCTTCTGGCCTTCCTGTCCTACGCCGTGCGCCGCCTCGGTGCCGGGACGTGGGCCGGGCGCGTCCTGGCCGTGACGGGCGTCCTGTCGATGGCAGGCGCCGCCTGCACTCTGATGAGCCTGCTCATGACGTCCAACGGCGACGGGGTCACGACAGGCCCCATGCTCCTCGGCCGGCCCGTCACCTGGCTGGCCGCCCAACTGCTCGCCGCCGTCGCCACGGCCGCCACCGTCGTCTGTCTCACTCGCTGGCGTACGGCGTCGGCACGGATGCGCGTGGTCACGGTCGCGGGCGCCTTGTTCGTCCCCTGGGCCCTGTACTGGGGACTCCTGCTTCCCTGATCGCCGACAGGCTTCCGGCCTCGGTGGCGGGCTGGCGAGGGAGAAGCGTGACCGAGCCGATCGCGTGGCCGATGTTCATCCGGCCCGAGCCACGCTTAACGTTCGGTGGCCTGGGCGGGGTTCTGCCGGCCGACGTCCCGCAGCAAGGACCTGCCCGGCCTGACCCGAAAGGGCCGTCAGCCACCGCCGCCATGAGCCCCGAGCCCGTGCCGAGGGCCTGTTTCAGCAGTCGGTGTCCGGTGTTCTGACGGACACCGACGGGTGGTCCTGTGCAGCCAGCCAGATGGTGGGGTCTTTCGCGAGAGCGCTGCGGTCGGTCTGGGCCATGAGCTGATGCTCTCGCCGGGGCACGTCACGGCATTCGACCTCGTAGGCGTCGTCATCGCGCAAGGCAACCGAGGCGTACCAGACCAGCTCGTCGTCTGGTGTTGTCGGCGTGGTCCAACTCGCCGATCACCATGAAGAGGGTGTCCTCGGAGGGGTCGCCGGGGCGCCCTGGCCAGGCACCTTCAGGGCTCGTGGCGCGATCGAAGGGAGGTGAACCTCCAAGAGCGTCCGATGATCCGCGCACCGGACGCAAATAGTCCCAAGAGTTATGTTTTGTCACTACGCTCTCCCTTCGTGCCCATAAAGCGTCGCCCTGAGCCGCCTGCCACGGCCATCTCCCAGCCGCTTTCAACGGCGGTCTTCGTTGACGGAAGCGGCCGTCGACGGCGACTCGTCATGTTCGGCTCGATCGCTGGTGCGCTGGCCGTGTTCGGGCTGCTCGCCGTCGTGGTCGGCGGGCTGTTCTCCGGCACGACGCTCTCTGTCACCGGCTGGCCAGGGGACAAGCCCGGTGGCCCTGGCAGCACGGATGTGCCTGACCGTCCGAGCCCTACGGCGACGCCGCGCCGCACCAACGGGGCGAAGCAGCCGCCTGCGGTGGCGACACCCACCCACGCGCCGTCATCCTCGCCCACGGCCGTACCTCGCAGGACGCGCTCGGCCGTGCCGACGCGGGCACGGAACCAGCAGGAGCCCCTGCAGGCCGGCGCCACGGACCCAGGCAAGCGTCCCGCGACCGAGCAGCCGAGCGCGGATCCCGGCAACTCGGCGAGCACGAAACCGAGTAGCGAGCCGACCAGCGGCGGAAGCACGGGGCCCGATCCCACCGTCGAGCCCGTGCCCACCGAGCCGGACCAGCCCGGACGCGACGTCCCGCCCGGACACGACCCTGGCAAGACGAGAGGACCGAAGGGGTGAACCATCCCGCCGGCCGGGCCAGGCCACCGGTGCCTGCCTGGCAGGATCCCCGCGCCGTCACCGGCGAGCCACGGGTAGCTCCCGCGCACCCGCAAGCGCCGCACCCGCAACCGCCGCACCCGCAACCGCCGTATGTGCAGCCCCCGCACGTGCAGCCGCCCCTGGACCAGCCGCCCGTGCGGGCCGACGGGAAGCGGAAGGATCCGCGGGGTCACTGGTTCATGCTGGCCACCGGGCTGCTGCTCGTCGCCGCCATGCTCGTCCTCAACGGATACGTCACCAACGTCGCCGGCGAAACCCAGGCCGTCCCACTCGCCGTCGACAACCCGAGCCCCGACCTGGAGCGGGCCCGCCGCGGCGGGCCCGTGCTGAACCTCACCGGCGGCAAACCGGCCAGCGCCCGCCTCCCCGCACGAACGGTCGCCCTGACATTCGACGACGGCCCCGACCCGGAGTGGACGCCGCAGGTGCTGGACGTCCTGCGCCGCCACGACGCGAAGGCCACCTTCTTCCTGGTCGGCTCCAAGGTCGCCCAATATCCGGAGCTGGCCCGGCGGATCGTCTCCGAGGGCCATGAGATCGGCAACCACACCTACACCCACGCTGACCTGGCAGCCGTGCCGGCGTGGCGGCTGCGGCTGGAGCTGTCGCTGACGCAGCGGGCACTGGCCGGCGCGACGGGCCTGCACACCACACTGATGCGCCCGCCGTACTCCTCGACGCCGAACACGATCACCGTCCCCCAGTGGGACAGCTTGCGCACCGCGGCGGACCAGGGCTACCTGGTCACACTGACAGACCTGGACACCAAGGACTGGAGCCACCCAGGAACAGACAAGATCGCCTCGGCTGCGCTGCCCGAGCGCGGACGGGGCGCGATCGTGATGATGCACGACGCGGGCGGGAACCGGCGGCAGACCGTCGAGGCCCTGGACCGCGCACTGCGTGAGCTCACCGCACGCGATTATCGGGCGGTCACCGTGACCGACGCGCTGGGCATGCCGTCGGCGCACCAGAAAGCTGGAGACGGGGAGCAGTTCGCAGGCGCCCTGTTCTCCTTCGCCCAGCGCACCTCCGGCTGGTTCGCCATCGCCCTGTCGTGGGTGCTGTTCGCCGCCGGTGCGCTCACGCTGGCCCGGCTGGCGTTCTTCGCGGTGCTCGCGATGGTGCACGCCCACCGCACCCGAGGCGGACGACGGCGTAAGGGCCGCGCGCCCGACTGGCCCGCGCCGCCTCCCGTGACCGTCATCGTCCCGGCCTACAACGAGGAGGCCGGGATCCAGGCGACGGTACGTTCGCTGGTGACCACGTCATATCCGGGCGTGGTCGAGGTGCTGGTCGTCGACGACGGCTCCAGCGACCGCACCGCCGAGCTGGCCGCGGCGCTCGGCTACCGCAACGTACGGGTGATCACGAAGCCGAACGGTGGCAAGCCCTCGGCGCTCAACGTGGGCATCGCGCAAGCCTCCCACGAGATCCTCATCATGGTGGACGGCGACACCGTCTTCGAGCCCGCCACCATCGGGCACCTCGTCCGCCAGCTCGCCGACCCGGCCATCGGCGCGGTCAGCGGCAACACCAAGGTCGGCAACCGGCGCGGCATGATCGGACGCTGGCAGCACATCGAGTACGTGATCGGGTTCAACCTCGACCGGCGCGCCTTCGAGCTGCTGGACTGCATGGCCACCGTGCCGGGCGCGATCGGGGCGTTCCGCCGCTCGGCGCTGGTGGCGCTGGGCGGGGTGAGCACCGACACGCTCGCCGAGGACACCGACCTGACGATGGCACTGTGCCGGGCCGGCTGGCGGGTGGTGTACGAGGAGAAGGCGCTGGCCTGGACAGAAGCCCCGACGACGCTCGGGCAGCTGTGGAAGCAGCGCTACCGCTGGTGCTACGGCACCCTGCAGGCCATGTGGAAGCATCGCGGTGCGCTGGTGGAACGCGCGCCCTTCGGCCGCCGTTGCCTGGGCTACCTGACCATGTTCCAGGTGGTGCTGCCGCTCCTCGCCCCCGTGGTGGACCTCATGGCGGCCTACAGCACGGCGGTAGGAGACCCGTTGCCGGTCGTCGCGGTTTGGGCGGGGTTCGTCGCCGTTCAGGCGATGACGGGCTGGTATGCGCTGCGCCTCGACGGTGAGCGGGTCTCGGCCCTGTGGGTGCTGCCGCTGCAGCAGTTCGTCTACCGGCAGCTGATGTACCTCGTGGTGATCCAGTCGGTGGCCACGGCGCTCCTGGGCGTACGGCTGCGCTGGCACACGATCAACCGGCAGGGCACGTTCAACTCGTCGGGCACGTCGGTCGGTGAGCTCTCCGTGCCGGCGAGCCGGTGAGCATGGACGGGAGACGACGGGCAGTCGTCCGAGGCCACGCATGCGGGCAGGGACGTGGTCGCCGAGTGCAGACAGGCCACCAGGGGCGGGATCTGGCTGCTTCATGCCGACGTTTTCTCCGGGCGCCGTGCTGACATGGCCCGTGGCCGGGGAGCTGCTGCCAGGTCCTCTCCACGTACTGAACGGTCAGGAGTAGTCCTCTTCGTCGTACTGCTCCAGGTGGAGCAACCGGCGGATCTTTCCCACCGCCGGTTTGCCGTCGTAACGGGCGGCGTTCAGCACCTCCTGGATGAGCGCGTCACGGGCGGAGGCGCGCATGGCAAGGACCCAGTGCCGCTGCGCCTTCTGCGATTCGGCCTGGAGTTGCCTCACCGGCCCGCGCACCGCCCTTGGCCAGGGGGTGCCGGCCAATTGCCGGATCTGCGTCCTGTTCGTGGTGGCGACCTGCCCCGCTTGCCGGCGTAGCACCGTGAGCGGCCGGCCGCCATTGATCGCCTGCTCGAGCCGCTCAAGCGCGACGTTGTACGGCCGCACGATGCGCAGATAACGCCGCGCCGCCTGATCGAGGGTCAGCGGCGCTGGGCTCGGCGTCGCTCGCGGCGAAGGAGTCACCTCTCCGAGGGGCTCGCGGCTCGCGGTTGCAGGAGGCGTGAGCACAGCCGATGGTGCAGCATCGACAGGGTCGCTCGAACACCCGGCGATCAAGGTGGCGATCACCAGTGTTCCTGCAAGGATGCGCATAAGTCCGCAATTGATTCAGTCTGCGGTGAGGCATGTCAAGGGACTGCGTCTGAGGGGCCCGGGGACGTGCGAAACAGGTGACAGCGTGATGCGCGTCGTCGGTGATGGTCCGGCGGGCGGCGGTCGACCACACGCTCTCATCGGCATGAGCGGATGTTCGGCGAAGGGTGCGCTCATGGTCCTGGTCGTCAGCGCCGGAGGTGGCGGTGGAGGAAGTCGGCCGTCGCTTGGGCGGCTCGGGTGACGTACGGTTCCATGTCATAGAGGTCGATGTGCTGGTCGGCGTCCAGCCAGACGATCTCCTTCTCGCCGGGCTTGCGCTCGTGAAGCTCCCGAGCCAGCTCCGGTGAGCAGTAGGCGTCCGTTCTCCCGTGGACGACCAGGAGCGGGGTGGCGGCAAGGAGCTCAGCCGCGCCGAGGGCGTCGAACGTCATCAGCGAATGGAGCGATCCTCTGGTGACCTCGTCACGCCAGTGTGGCGAGGCGGACCGCGCGGTGCCGTAGTAGGCGTACGGCTCCTCGCCTCCCATCGCGGCTTCGCCTCCGTCGGGTGCCACGGCGGGCACGTACTCGTCGTACCGGTCCAAGAAGCCGCTGACCGCGGACCGGTACGCGTCGATGCCCATGGTCCGGGCGATCCGGACGGGGCTGTTGTACGCGCCCGCGATTCCGGCCACCGCGTTCACCCGGGGATCCGTGGCGGCGGCCCGCACCGCATAGCCCCCGCCGAGGCAGATGCCGACGACACCGATCCGAGCCAGGTCCACCTCGGGCCGGCCGGTCAGCACGCCGACCGCGGCCCTCAGGTCGGCCAGTTTCCCCTGGCTGTCCTCATGCTGGCGGCGTCCGCCGCTTTCCCCGAAGCCCCGGTGGTCGAAGGCGAGCGTGACGAGCCCGGCCTGAGCGAGTCGTTCGGCGTAGGTGCCGACGACCTGCTCTTTCACACCGGTGAAGGGGCCGGTGAGCGCCACGGCGGGCCGCGGACCCTTCGCGTCCGGAAGCCGGAGCTCGCCCACCAACTCCACGCCTTCGCTGCCGAAGGTGATGCGCTCAGTTCTGACAGTGGTCATGAGCCCTCCCGGGCGTCGAGATCCCAACCTTGGCGATCATGCGGCGAGCTCGGCGGCGACGGCGTCCGCGCCCAGGCCGACCAGCCAGTCCAGGGGCGCACCAGGCAGGAAGCGGGTCATGGTCCGCGTCAGCTCCAGCCTCTGCGTGTCGCTCAGACTCGGCGCACCTGCGGCCAGGTGCCCCACCGCCTCTCGGTACATCAGCAGGTACTGCCGCTGTCGGCTCAGCAGGCCGGTGTCGCCGGGCGCGCCGTGGCCCGGATACAGCGGCACCCCGGCCAGCTCGTCCACCAGCCGCTCGAGCACACGCAGCCACGCGCCGGAATGTCCGTCCGCCGTGTAGGAGTGCACACCGTCGAAGGCCAGGTCGCCGATGAAGGCATTGCGCTGCTCGCCGGCCTCGACGAGGAGATAGGAGTCGGCGTGGCTTTCAGCGGCCCCGAGGTCGTGCACCTGGATCCGCAGCCCCGTGACGTCCACGGTGCCGCCACCGTCCAGCGGCCGGTCCGGTACCCGGAACCGGTCCGGCCACTCCTCGCCGTAGGTGGGCTGCCACTGCTCCCGTTTGGCAACCGCGGTCTGCTCGATCGTCTTGGCGACCAGCGCCGTCGCATAGACCGGCACATCGTCGCCGACGATGTACGGCAGCCCGTTGAAATGGTCCGGGTGGGGATGCGTCACGAACGCCGCGACCAGCGGCTTGCGCAACGCCGCGAGCCGCGCGGCCAATGCCTGCGCGTCGGACACCAGCAGCCCGGCATCGACGAGCACCACGCCGTCCGTCGTCTCCAGCAGGTAACTGTTGACGAAGATCCCGGGCTCTGCCGCCGTGTACGTGTGGACCTTAAGCTCTGTCATGGCCGAGACACTAGGCATCCTGATCTCGGGCCGGCCAGAAGGCACTTTGAGGTGCCCCCTACACGGGAGAACCCATGGCACTGGTGATACCCGACGTCCTGGAAGAAAGCTGCGCGACCCGGCAGGCGCTGGAGCGGCTGGCCGCCAAGTGGCGGGTCCTGCTGATCTACGCGCTGCTCGCCGGGCCGCAGCGGCACGCCGAGCTGCGCCGCAGGCTACCTGGCATCACTCAGAAGGTACTGACCGAAAACCTGCGGAGCATGGAAAGCGACGGGCTGGTCGAACGACGAGTGCTCAAGGACACCGCCCCACAGCATGTCGAGTACGCCCTGACCGCACTCGGCCGAACCCTCCGGGAGCCGCTGTCAGCCATCTGCGCCTGGGCGCTCGAGCAGAGCGACGGATAGCCCGACCGGCGAGAGGAGGATCTTCCTTTTCCGCGGTCACTTCCGGGATCTGCGGCTGGGGCCGCGGCCGCATCGACGCCACGCGCTCTAGGCTGAACGCATGACTGATGCGGCGGGACGGGCCGAGCCATCCGGGGTGTGGGCCACAGCCGTGGGCGTGGCCCGGGTGAGGGCGATGGAGACGGCACGCGAACAGCCGCTGTTCCGGGACCCGCTGGCGCTGGCCTTCGCCACGGCCGGCGGGAGAGGCCCCGAAACGCCGCCGCCCCCGTACGCGGACGAGGCGGCGCGGCGCCGCCGGCTCGCTGTGGCCTTCTCGATCGTCATCCGGACGAAGTTCCTGGACGACCTGCTGGACCGGGCGGTCGCGTCCGGCGTCCGGCAGGTCGTGCTGCTCGGAGCCGGGATGGACAGCAGGGCCTTCCGGATGGACTGGCCTGCGGGGACCCGGCTGTTCGAGGTCGACACGGCCGAGCCGCTGGGCTTCAAGGCCTCGGTGCTGCGCCAGGAGCGGGCCGTTCCGCGCTGCGAGCGGATCACCGTCCCGGTCGACCTGCGCGAGGACTGGCCCGGCGCCCTGGCAGCGGCCGGGCACGATCCGGCGCAGCCGACGGTGTGGATCGCCGAGGGACTGCTGATCTATCTGCCCGAGGACGCGGTGCAGTCGCTGCTCGAACGGGTGGGCGCGCTGTCCGCCGCAGGCAGCAGGATGGGCCTGACCCTGGGCCCCCGCGGCGTGGTCGAACGCTTCCGCGGGGACGCCGCTCCCGGATCGGCGGCGTCGATGTGGGTCTCGGAGATGCCGGAGGACCCGGTCGGCTGGCTGGACGGCCTCGGCTGGGAGGCGGAGACCTTCACCCTGCGTGAGCGCGCCGAGGCCTACGGCCGTCCGGTGCTCACCCCGCCGCAGCAGGACGAGGGCGCCGGCGGACTGGTTTCGGCAGTGCGCGCGGCGCGCTGAGCACGACGAAGGCCGTTCTGGCCGCTGTTCACCCGCCCCAGCACGCGGGCATCGCTCCTTGACCGGCGGCGTGGGGCACAGCAAGCACAACCTGCCCTACTGCGGCCGGCTTCCGGTCCACCGGCTGGGCATCGACAGCTGCGCTTGAGGGCCGTCCCGGAAACGGTCCGGTCGGTTTCGGGACGGCCCTATCGGTCCATCGTGAGGCCCCACCGCTACCAGGGCAGCGGGCCGTCTTCACTGAAGAACCCGGCGGTCGGGCCGTCCGCGCCGAGCGTGGCCAGGCGCACCATGACCGCGGCGCCCTGCGCGGGGGTGAGGTGGCCGGTGTGGTTGTTGCTGTCGGTGTCGACGTAGCCGGGGGCGGCGGCGTTGACGAGGATTCCGTCTTTGCGCAGCTCGTTGGCGTACTGCACGGTCAGCGCGTTCAGCGCGGCCTTGGAGGGCGTGTACGCGGCCGACGGCGGCAGCGCCGCGAAAGGGCTGTTCGGGTCACTGGTGAGGGCGAGCGACCCGGCGTGGCTGCTGACGTTGACGATGCGCGGCGCCGGTGACCGCCGCAGCAGCGGCAGCATGGCGTTGGTCACCGCGATCACTCCGAAGACGTTGGTCTCGAACACCGCACGGGCCATGGCCAGGTCGACCGAGCTTGGGGCCTGGTCGTGGGCATCTTGCGGCGAGACCTGTCCGGAGCCGGTGATGCCGGCGTTGTTGACCAGCACGTCAAGGCAACCGAAGCGCTCCTCGATCCACGTCGCGGCCCCCTGGATGGTGGTCGGATCGGTGACATCCAGGGTTACCGCGTGGGCGTCGCCGCCCGCCGCGCGCAGTGCCGCAGCGGCCTCCTCCCCGCGCCGCAGGTCTCTGGCCCCGACCAGGACCGTCATGCCCAGCTCGGCGAGCTGTTCGGCGATCGCGCGGCCGATCCCCTTGTTCGCCCCGGTGATCATGGCGACCTTCTGCCTGATGGGTTCCTTCATGACCGAACTCCTGTCCGAAAGTCTGTCGCGTGAAGTGCCGCACGGGTCGCGCGGCGTACTGACGAACAAGAGATCCCGGCCAACCGTCCCCTGTGACAGCCGCGTCCTGTGAGGTACGCCACCCAGCGGAAGCATCGCAAAAGAACCGAAACCGCCATCTGGCGCGTGTGGCGGTCAATAGCAAACCGGCGGGCCGTGGGGGTTCGGTGGTCCTAGTGATCTGGAACGAGCGGCAGCAGCTTCTCGTAGATCTCGCGCAGCTGGTCGGCGTCGATCGGCGGGACGATGACCGTTGCGCCGATGGAGATCAGGTAGGGCAGCAGAGCATTCGTCCGCGCTTCCTCGTCGCTGTCGACGACCGAGCGCCACACCCGCTGAAGCGCGGCCAGTCTCGTCTCGTCGAGGCGGGACTGGACGGCGCGAACATCCGGATCCCATGTGGCCCACGCCCGCAACGCGACATCGAGCTGGGGATAATAGAGATCCGTGTTGTTCGGGCGGATCAGCTTCGTCAGTTCCGCGAAGACGGCGCGAGTGCTCGCCGGTTGCTCGACTTCCGCGATGGCGGTTTCCAGCGCGTGGATCGACAGGCGTTCAAAATGGGCGAGAAGCGCTTTCTTGTAACCCTCTGCGCCGTCGAAGTGGTGGTGGAACGACCCTTTCGACAGGTTCAGCCGGGCCGCGAGGCGATCGATGCGCAGCCCTGCCGAGCCTTCTTCCGCGAGAACCTTCAGCCCTTCGTCCAGCCAACGATCTCGTGCCGCGCTCACCCGGCGAACCTAGCACACGGCAGGCGATCTCCCCGGCGCCGACGGCCCGCCCCGAGCGTCATGCGAGGAAGCTGTAGACGCCGGTCGCGGCGCAGATCAACAGCATGCCGGTGGCGTTGAGGAACAGGTTGCGGCCGAAGTCACGGGCCGCGATGTGCATCCCGATGGCGACGACGAAGTAGAGCACCAGGGCGGCACAGGTCACGGCGGCGAGGTACGGCACCCAGATGCCGAGGACCAGCCCGGCCGCCGCGGCGAACTTGATCACCGGCATGAGCCACCACAGGCGCCGCGGCCAGTTCACGTTCTCGAAGCATTCGGCGATGAAAGGCAGCGGCTTGACGCACATGGCACCGTCGGCGGCCTGGATGACGGCAAGGACGACAACCGGCCAGATCGGGTCGGGACCAGCGAACATGATGCTCCTCGGGCATGGAGATGCTCACGACGTCCAAGACCATACCGTACCGTATAGTATGGTCCCGTAGGACCCCCGCTTTCCGGATGCCTGCCTCAGCGCACCTGCTCCCGGAGTCACTGGTCGAAGGTGGTGGGCGGGAGTCTGACCTCGCTCCCACGTGCCTGGTTGGTGCGCCGGGCCATGCCCACCAGGTCCTGGGGTTCGGGCCCCGCGACGTCGACATGACACCCTTGCGGCCCGGCCGCCGCGATGTCGGCCAGGATGTCGGCCACGTCGGCGGCCACGTCGGCCCAGCGCCCGTTCCCCCGACCGCGGCGGTGGGTGAACATCGGCACGTCCGCCCGCGCCCCGATCCTCATCCCGCACAGTAGGGATCACCCCCTACGTCCTGTCGTCAACCTGCTGCGGCATTTGTGGCCGATGCCGCTGAACTGACGACCTACGGCTGCCTGCCGAGATTAGAAATCGCAGGTCAGGGGGACAGGGTCAACGTTGCCTCCGCTCCGGTGGCGAAGTGTCGCGCGATGATCCATGGTGGGCGGGGGTTGCAGTCATGCGGGGGTTGGCGGCGATGGTGCGCGACCTGGCGGCGCGTACGCCGGAAAGTCGTGAGCGCAGCGTCGACATGTGGCGCGCGCTGGCCATCTGCATGGTGGTGTTCGGGCACTGGTTCGTCGTCGCCGTGACCTACCGGGACGGCCGGCTGTCCGGGTACAACGCGCTGGACGTCCTGAGCTGGTTGGACCCGGTCACCTGGCTGTTCCAGGTGATGCCGATCTTCTTCCTGGTCGGTGGCTACGCCGGCAGCGCCTCAATGGCATCGCACCGCGCCTCAGGAGGCGACGGCATCGGCTGGGTGCTGAGACGGACCGACCGGCTGCTGCGGCCGACGACTGCGCTGTTCGTGGTGCTGCCGCTGGTATCCGTGGCCGCGGTGGCGGCCGGGGTGAACAGCGAATTGATCGGCCACGCGTCGTGGCTCGCCTCCATCCCGCTGTGGTTCCTGCTGGCCTACCTCGTCCTGGTGGTGCTCACGCCGTGGCTGCACGCGCTGCACCGCCGCGCGGGGCTTGCCGCCCCGCTGGCGACGGTGGCCATCGTCGCCGTCGCCGACCTGCTGCGGAGGGGCCTGCACGTGCCGGTCGTCGGTACGAGCACCTACCTGTTCGCCTGGATGGCGATCTACCAGTTCGGCTTCTGCTGGCGGGACGGGCTCCTGCGGCTGAGCCGCGGCAAGGCGCTCGCGGTCGTGGCCGGCGGCCTGGTCGCCCTGATCGGACTGACCGTGGTGGGCCCGTACCCGGTCGGCATGGTCGGGTACAACACGGCTCCGCCGACCCTGGCACTGATGGCGCTCGCCGCCACGCAGGTCGGACTGGTCCTGGCCCTCGCGCCCGCGGCCGACCGATGGCTTCGCCGGACCGGCCCGTGGAGTGTGGTGATCGCGGTCAACGCGGTCATCCTGACCGTGTTCCTCTGGCATATGACCGCGGCGGCGGTCGCGGCCGCTCTGCTCTTCCCGACCGGTGCACTGCCGCAGCCTCCGCTGCACTCCACGGCGTGGCTGCTGTGGCGAGTGCCGTGGATAGCGGCCTGTGCCCTCGTCCTCGTCGTCCTGGTCGCCCTCTTCGCGCGGATCGAACTGCGCCGGTCGGCGCCGCGGTCCGCCGAGCGCGGTCCGTGGCGCGATGGTGCGACGGTGCTCGGCCTGGCCGCCGTGCTGGCCGGGCTGCTTCTCGTCGCCGTTTCCGGTCCCGGCTACCGCGGGCCGACCGGGCTCCCATGGGCCGGGGTGCTCTCGTACCTGTGCGGCGCCGCTGTGCTGCGCGTGGCACGAACCCGGCCTGTCCTGCCGGGCTCCGGTCGCTTATCGCCGCGGAGCACCCCGGGCGGCCACGTGTGCACCTGGTGACCTGGGGAAACAGGCTAGTGGGCCGCTTCTCGCCGCCGTACGGCCGCCTGACCGGCCTCTGTTCAAGGGAGATGGACGATGCGTGTCTATGCGATCCCCGCTCCGATAGCCATTGCCCCGGACACCCAGCTCGCCGACGTGGTGTTCGCCGACGACCGGGTCAAGGGCGACCTGGTCCTGTTCAAGCGCCGGTCGGACGACGGTTGGCGTCCGGTGACGGCCAGGCGGTTCGCGGCCGACGTCCGCAGCCTGGCGGCCGGCTTCCTCGCCGCCGGGATACAGCCAGGTGACCGGGTCGCGCTGCTGGCCGCCACCAGCTACGAGTGGACGCTGGCCGACTACGCCCTGTGGACGGTGGCGGCGGTGCCGGTCCCGATCTACGAGACCTCCTCGGCCGAGCAGATCCGCTGGGTGCTGGAGGACGCCGGTCCGGTCGCGGCGGTGGTCGAGCACGAGACGCATCGCCGCCTGGTCGAGGACGCGTCCGAGGGCCTGCCCAGGCAGCCGCGGGTGTGGCAGATCGACGGCGGCGGCCTGGACCGTCTCCGCGAGGACGGGCGGGGCGTGGACGACGCCCGGCTGCGCGAGCGCCGCCGTACGGTGTCCGTCGACGACCTGGCGACGATCGTCTACACCTCGGGCACCACCGGCCGCCCGAAGGGATGCATGCTGAGTCACGGCAACCTGCTGTACGAGGCGCGCGCCGCGATCGACAGCCTGAAGCACATCTTCGGCCGGGACGCCTCGACCCTGCTGTTCCTCCCGCTGGCACACGTGTTCGCGCGGGTGATCCAGGTGGCCTGCCTGGAGCGGGGCGTCTGCCTTGCGCACAGCGCCGACCGGGCCAGGCTGACCGAGGACCTGGCCGCCCTGCGACCGTCGTTCCTGCTGGCGGCGCCCAGGGTGTTCGAGCGGGTCTACAACGACGCTCAGCAGCGGGCCCACGCCCAGGGCAAGGGGAGGATCTTCGACTGGGCCGACCGGACCGCCGTGGCGTACAGCCAGGCGCTGGAAGAGGGGCGGCCAGGCCTGCGCCTGCGCCTGGCACACCGCCTGTCCGACCGGCTGGTGTACCGGCGGCTGCGGGCCGCGCTCGGCGGCCGGGTCGGCTACGCCATCTCCGGCGGGGCGCCGCTGGGCGTACGGCTGGGCCACTTCTTCCGCGGAATCGGCATCACCGTGCTGGAAGGCTACGGTCTGACCGAGACCAGCGCCGCCGCGACCGTGAACCTGCCCCACGCGCAGAAGATCGGCTCGGTGGGGCCGCCCCTGCCCGGGGTCGACATCCGGATCGCCGACGACGGCGAGATCCTGATCAAGGGTCCGATCCTGTTCCAGGGCTACTGGCGCAACGAGCAGAAGACCAGGGAGACCTGGACCGAGGACGGCTGGCTGCTCACCGGCGACCTCGGCGCCCTCGACGAGGACGGGTTCCTGACGATCTCGGGCCGCAAGAAGGAGATCATCGTGACCGCCGGCGGCAAGAACCTCGCCCCGGAGCCGCTGGAGGACCGCCTGCGCACCCACCCGCTCATCAGCCAGGCGGTGGTCGTCGGCGACCGGCGACCGTACACCGCCGCGCTGATCATCCTGGACACCGAGGCGCTGGCGTCATGGAAGCGGGCCGCCGGCAGGTCCGAGCGGGCCGGCCCGGCCGAGCTCCGTGACGACACGGAGCTGCTGGCCAGCCTGCAGACGGCCGTGGACGAGGCCAACACGATGGTGAGCCGGGCCGAGTCGATCCGCAGGTTCCGGATCCTTCCGGTCGACCTGACCGAGCAGAACGGATATCTGACCCCGACCCTGAAGGTCAAGCGTGCCTTGGTCCACAAGGACTTCGCGGCCGACATCGAGGAGCTGTACCGCTGAGCGCAGGACGTGAAGACCGGCGGCCCCGAAGTGCCACGGACCGACGATCGACGCTGGACCGGCTGGTCGAGGCCACGCCGGCGTCCCGCGACCGGGTGGTCGACGCCGCCCGCGCGCTGTGCATCCTGGTCGTCACCCTCTGGCACTGGACGTTGTCGGTCACCCACCGCACCGCCGCCGGCAACCTGACCATGCCGAACCCGATCCACGCCGTGCCCGGTGGCTGGCTCGCCACCTGGGTGCTGCAGATCATGCCGGTGTTCTTCCTGGTCGGTGGGTACGCCAACCTGGTCGGCTGGCAACGGGCCCGGGCACGCGGGACGACCGCCGGCCGGTTCGTCCGAAGCCGGCTGCGCCGGCTGCTCTGGCCGACCGCCGCCTGGGCCCTGATCTGGCTCGCCGGCGAGCTGATCGCGGCCGCCCTGCCCGGCCCGCACCGATGGATGTGGGAGTGGTTCCCCGGTTACCTGACGCCGCTGTGGTTCCTGGTCGTGTACGGCCTGCTGATCGCCGCAGTGCCGATCACCGCGACCCTGAACGCCCGCTACGGAGCCTGGGTCCTGGCAGCGCTCGTCCTGCTGATCGCCCTCGGCAGCGTGGCGCACCGCGGCGCCGGCCTGACCTGGGCGGGCTGGGTGACCGCCGCCCTGGTGTGGCTGTTCTGCCACCAGCTCGGCTACGCCTGGCGCACCTGGGAGCTGGGGCGGCGGCCGCTGGCGCAACGGCTCGCGGTCGCCGGAGCCGGCCTGGCCGGGCTGGTCGGGCTGACGGCGGCAGCGGGCTACCCCGCCTCGATGGTGGCCACCGCCGGCGTCGAATCCAACATCTTCCCGACCAACGCCGCCATCGCCGCCCTGGCCGTCTTCCAGCTCGGGCTGCTGGTCCTGATCACGCCGGCCGCCGAACGCCTGCTGCGCCGCCCGACCGCCTGGAAGCCGGTGGTGGCACTCAACGTGGCCGCGCTGACCATCTTCCTCTGGCACATGACCGCGTACCTGGTGGTGCTCTGGGCCTACGAAGGACTGGGCGGCACCCTGCCGGCGGAGCCGACCGCCGGCTGGTGGGCCCAGCGCTGGCTCTGGCTCGTGGCCCCGTCGGTCGTGCTGGCCGTGCTCGTGGTGCTGTTCGTACGAGTTGAACTGGCCGCCCGCCGATCCCGTCCAAAGGCAGGCCGCTGACCACGTTCAGCCGCGTATGGGGCCCACGCGGGTGGCCCGGCCTGCGCCACGGTCGTCAGCACCTCGGCGGGAAGGATTTCGTACGTCTCCTGTGGGACATCGTTCGAGCAGCATGCCGAACACGACCGGCACCCCGCTCCGCGGGCACCGCCGGTCGCCCACTCGCCGGCGGCCTGGAAGAGAGCCTTCGCGCAGAGAATACGATCATGCGAACGGGTCCATGTACGGACGGTCTTTCATCTGCTCATAGATGCGGCGCAACCACGGCTGCCGAAACGCCGCCAGCCGCTCCAGCGTGCTGAGGAACACCCGCCCATCAGGACGGAAAAGGGAGTGAGGCAGCAGCGGGGGCGGATCGTCGCGGCGGAGGCCGACAGGCATCCCGTACGCCGCCGGCACGAGCCGCCGATCATCGTGGAAAGCCAGGTACGCCCACACGTCCGCGGCCAGCGGCACCACCGCCCCTGCCTCGCACGGCCACACCTCACCGGTCTGCGGATGCCGCGGTACCAGCGCGATGTCCATGATCGCGGGGGACAGGCCCGGCCCGGCCAGGATGAGATGCCGTTCCGGTTTCCCCAGCGGGAGCAGACTGTCGATCGCCCGGCGAAACACTTCTGCGACAGGCCCGTCAGGGACAGCCACCCGCTTACCGCCAGAGACCACCAGCAGGTGCGCCAGTGCCACCGCGACGGCGGCCCTCCACTGTGGGCTCCAGTAACCACGCGGGTCAACGGGCGGCGCGCTCGGCAGTTCCTCCCAATCCATCATCCGCTGGACGGGACCGGCGACGGCGACAGGGCGCACGGCGTCCGGCTCCAGCCACACCACCTGCCAGAACCCGCAGTCGTCGACGCGGGTCGCCACCGGTCGGCCGCATTCCGCGCACGCGAGGTTGGGGCCGTACTGGCCGTCCCAGCCGCAACAGCAGCCCCCCAGCCGCTCCGGGATGAAGACGGTTCCGCGGACGTCGCTGGGCGCGATCCCGATCCTGTCCGGGGGCCCCGAGATGCAGTACGTCAGCAGTCGGACGCCATGCTCTTCCGGCTCGGGCTGCAAGGTGTGCCAAGGCCGGCCGTCTCCAGGATCCACGGCGTATGTTCCTGGCTCGAGTAGACCGGAGAGCAGGTCATGTCCGTACTTCTGGCCAGCGTGGTCGGGGAGCGCTACACGCGCCACCCGCACGGTCATCACCGCGCCGCATCCCGCACAGGAGAAAACGACCAAGCAGCCTCCCTTGCCGGACCGTTTCGATCATGGTGGCATAAATCTCGCCATAGAGTTCAGGGTCATGAATGCTGATGATCTCGATCGGCAATGACGTCTGAATGAAGGGGTGACGCCGGACATCGTGGACCGCTTGATCGAGCGTGGCCACCTCGCACGGTCGTGGCGGCCGCCCGCTCGGGCGAGTGGTCCTGCGCCGCCGACGCGGTGAAGGAACTGGCCGCCAGACAGGACTGGAAGTCCGCCTGAGAGATCGTCGCACCGTATGCCGGGATCGGCTGGTGGTACGCCGTCAAGGCCGCCGCCGACCTGCTGGAGAGGCAGGAGCGCGTGGACGAAGCCGTCGGGCAGGTACGGGCACAGGCCGAAGGCGGTGAGCGTCTTGGCCTGGGACGCGCTGGCCAGATCGCTGGCCCGGCATGGACGGGTGAATGAGGGCGATCGAGGCGTTGCGTCCCCACCTGGACGACTGGTTCCTGCTCGAGGCGTTGGGCCGAGGTCAGTGAGGGACACAGTCGCGACCAAGAGGTAGCCGAGTTTGCCAGGGCGGCGTCGACATCATGCACGAAGTGCCTCCTACGAGGGAACGAGCGCCGGTGTTCACTCCGCAGTAGTTCTAGTCGCAGCTCGCTGGCTCTGGTGGCCACGGTTGTCTCCGGAGCGGGGACACGTACTCGGCAGGAGAGCGTGCACCTCTACGTAAGGTGCACGCACATATTTGGCACGATCAGCAGCTGCGTGATCCCACGCCCCAGCCACTGCGATGGGCTGCCGGAGGCTCGAATGGGTCAGAAATAGGGGCTGATTGGGAGATACGTTCTCAAGATCGTCGCCCGACGTCCCCTGATCATGGTCTTATGGCTGCATGCGAGCACTGTCGGCTGCTATCAAGGTCCACTAAGCAAAAGACCTGCGGCCATGAAACCACAGGTCACGGGCTGAAGTGCCTGTTTAGATGCGTGCCTCCGGCAGGGTACGAACCTGCGGCACCCGCTTTAGGAGAGCGGTGGCAGTTCAGCCAGCTTACCCGCTCTGAACTGCAGGAGTGTGTCCTGTCGCTGGCATGCTTCACAAGATCATCCCGCATATGTCCCGCACTGAGAAGTTGAGCCCACCATGCCCGTCGACGAGGGCGGGCGCCGTTCGACTTGGGTTTCCCCTTCAAAGAACTCCACCAGTCCTATGGGATGGGGGTGCGGTACGCCCGCCGCAGGCTGGCGACGTGTTGACCGATCCTCGATGTGGACAATTACAGTAATGTTTCGATCGTGACAGAGATGGCGTCGTACCTGCTGATCCTAGGCGAAAGGCAAGCGATTGCCTGGGTACTGCGGGAGCAACGGATGGCGTTTCCCGCGACATCGAGATCGGAGGTCGCAGCGCTTCGACCGGGAGATGACCTACTGATCTACACGACTCGGAGCGCCTATCGTAACCCAACCCGCGATCGGGGACGGGTTGTCGGCAGCGCAGTTGTGACCTCGCAGCCGCGTCCCCTCGAGGAGCCCGTGGTGATTGCTGGACGCACGTATCCGACAGGGTGCGACCTAAGGCTCGATGCGCTGGCTGATTGGGGCACTGGCGTGGAGCTCCGCTCGTTGGTGAGCGAGCTGTCGGTGTTCCCGAACCCAGCTGCGTGGAGCTTCATGTTGCGACGGTCGCTACTTCGGCTGCCGGCCAACGATGCGGCCATAATTCGGAGTCGTCTGGCTCCGCTCGCGAAGGATCCGCGGAGCAGTCTGGAAGGGTACATGGCGCAGGACCGTCCGCCGCTCGCACAGAAGCGTATGTCGACCTGAGCATCAGATCCCGCTAAATGCTAAGGGGTCTACCACTCAGTCTCTAACGCCACCCCTGCAGATAGAGCAGATCAAATACTCCGAGCAAGTACGTTGGGTCCTCGAAACTAGCCAACCGGTCGTTCTGCTCTACAGCCCCCACCCTGATAAGCTGTTGCGTCAAGTCCGCCGAGGCCTCGGAGATGATCCGCCGCGCCTTTCGAACTAGTGATTCGTATTCCCCCAGCGCAGTACGGTAAGCGGAGGAAACACCCGATGCTCGTACGATGAGTTCGGACGGGATAATGATATTACAAAGGTCGGCTGGATTCAGCTGTGTTTGACCCGTCGCGCCAGTCATAAGACTGGTTGTTTGGACTCGCCCCCACGTACTGTTCAGATAGCAACTCACCGCATCGGCCACCTCCGGTCCTCCGATGAGGCGACAGCGGGCTATGTGGGAGTCGACCGTCGCAGCTGAATCGCGCTCATATACCGCTGCCTTCCCGAGCGACCCGTCTCCATCCATCGCTACCAACAACTCGCCACGTCGAACAGGAAAGGCCTCGACCGACTCCTGTGTAGTCGGCTTAGCGTTTTCCCAGCTTATCGTCCCTGACTGTATGGTTGCTGTAGAAATCCCGCGGGGAGTGTCCTTATCGGCTTGTTCTTCTGAGATCCACCTCGGCTGTCTGCCCTTGCTCGGACCGCCCTCAAGCAGAGCCCGCATGGTAGTTCTCTCGATCTCACGCAGCGCGGACCTTACAACCAAGTTTGCTGCCCCGTGCCATCGATTATCTATACGGAGAGTCCGCGTTTCCGCAACTTCTCCTACAGGCACGCGTCGCACCTGGACAGGAAGGCGCGGGAGCAGAGGAGGGCAGAGACCAAGAGTTACGCTCAGGACCTCGTCACAGATACTCGTAAAATCTGACTCGTTGCCATACAGATTCTCGATCTGACCCAGTGCCTCCTGGAAACGGAAAGCAATTCCTCTTTGGATTTCGTGATCCACAATTGGGATCGGTACGTCAGCAAGTTGTTCCTGGCTAAGATTATCTTGCCGCTTTCCTGAGGCGAGGGCTGACGTGAGGAGTCGCCAGGCTGGATGGTTAAGAATCGCCGCCACGAAGTCCACACTAAACTCCTGGTCAACAATGCCCCTGATGATAAAGCCTGACGGAATGACTGCAGTATCTTCCGCCACCTGCGCGCCAGACCATGCAACCCCAGGTGTTCCGGAACGCGTAATCAAAAGTTCGTCTGGGCGGACAGCGATTTCTTCAATGGCTATTCTTATACCCGAAACATAGTTTCCCGTTGTCTTCAACGGGATACAACTCGACGGTCGAAGGACAGCGGATGAGAGGGCCGCGACAGATGCATAGAGAGCCGCACCGTCCTCGGCATCTTCTGCATACGCCGATCTCGGAAGGTTTAGCCCATTCGAGAAAGTAGCTACCAGGCCGAGCCGAACAGTGCTCTTTAAGTGGTCGATCAAGGGCGAAGCCGAACGGCGGAGGTAGTGAAACCGGGGGTCAAGCCGGGCCGCTCCGGACCTTGCTATATCAGGAGCTGCCACATGCAACTTCATCAGTGCCACAACTGCTCCGCTCTCAGAACCGAGAGAGCGTCGTCCGCGCCTTCGCTCGTCTCTATTCTCCAGCTATCTGGCGCGCCATTCAGATTACGTAGCACAACCACCTCGCCAAGATCCCCTTCGGCGACGGCTCGAAACAAATCATTTCGGCGCTCATTCTCCGCCCGCTTTGTGCGCCGATAGCCAACCTCAGAGACAATTACTCCTGTGTAGTCGGGAATCCCAATATCATTTAGGGTGCGCCGAAACGCCTCGCTTTCTGTACTAAATGAATCTACTGCAGCTAAGACTTCCTCGGCCCACCCAACGGAACCAACAGGCGTCCGCACTTGTCCCACTGGCAGTTCGAGTAGGGACCGTTCAATGATCTCCTGGTGGCTCGCAAGCTGCTGAGGAGTCCGCCGGCCGGACTTGATAATCGCCTTCGCTGAAGCGATGGCTGATGCTTGGGCAGCGCTCAGGGTGCCGTAGTGCTTGTCGAATGCTTCTGTCCAGAGAAGCTCCTCCTGCGCCGTCTTCTTCTGTGCGAAAAGTAGGCTGGTTCGGGTTGGCGTCCACGGCTGAAACGCATGCGATGGAAGAGTGACGATTGCACGCACGTTAAAGCGCTCAAAGAGAAAGAGGCGCGCCTTAAGATTTTCGCTAGTAGAGTAGAAGCTTTCAGGAAGGACAGCACCCAGCCGGCCTCCTGGCTTAAGTAGTTGGTACCACCGCTCTAGGAATAGATTTTCGCTGTTCCGATCACTAGCTAGGCGGAATGCGGCCGAGAGTTGCGCCTTAACATTAGCGTCGAGTGTGATGCTGAAGGGAGGATTGGTAACGACGACGTCAAAGGTTTCAGCTACTGGCTTATCGTAGGATTGATCTGGGTCAGCGTGCGCTCGGAGTTTCTCTTCACCGTGGCGTGTGGCGATGGCATCCAGAGGCGCCAACCCATCGTCGTTGAACACGTGCGTGTGTCCATCTCGATGCAGTACCATGTTGACTTTAGTCGATATCGCTAAATCCTCTCGTTTCTCAATCCCGTAAATGAAGTCCTTTGCCCATGTGTTCGGTGAATCAGATGGGAATCTGAGGGCAAGCTGTTCCCGGACATCCGTATTCCTACCGAGAGTAGAACTCCGTGGTTGTATGTGTCGGGTGATCGCGCGCATGGCTGTTCGAAGGAATGTGCCGCTACCACATGAGGGGTCAATAATATAGGGCAGCCGGTCGTTGGGATGCGCCGCACTAGATAGTTTGGTCTCGGCGAGGCGTCCGACATCAAGAATTTCCAGCATGAATACGGCGATGTTGTAATGTGTGAAGAAGAGCCCTTTGCTCTGTTTGAAGCCTTCTCGTGTAATGCCTTCAAAGAAGGAGCCAAGTAAATCGCCGCTGTGAGACCCAGCGACAGTGAGGGATATTCCCTGTAGAAGCTCCACTACCCACTGGGCCTCCTGGGCAGAGAACAAGGACTCATCAAGTGGATCAACATAATTTGCGTCTGGCCGAATATATCTACGATAGGCTTCTGCGTAGCGGTTACTTACCCGAGAGAGCGTATGGGCAGCAGGTTCCTTCCGGCTCCCCTGATGAAACACTTGGAACTGATATGGTTCGCCGTTATTCGTAACCTTCTCATCGTGAATCTTGGTCAAGAGAAACCGAACCAACCAAGAATAGATTTGATTATCGTCGCGCGTGCCTCCCCATAGGCGATCGTGAAGCTGCTTGCGCAGACGCTCAAGCTCGGCTCGGTCAGCGGACACTCTAAGGTCACGCGAGGTTCCAGGGCTAAGTGGTTCTTGGGTGGGCTCATCATAATTTATTGGGAAGTCGTCGACGTGCGGCCGACCTGCCTCGGTCCACTTATCGTAGGTAAGTGTCGGTTCGTAGCCTATTGTTACTGTTTTGATTGCAGGCTCTCCGTCACTCCCAACTGCGACCGTTGCCAGAGAAAGAATGCGCGTCTCGGGCTCTTGGCCGCCGGGAGCGAAGAGCTGGCCATTGATTCTTCCGTCGGCCTCGTCTCCGAAGCCCGACGGGGGCTTCATTTCGATGAGTGCGTATGCGCTATCCGGATGACCTGGGCGCGAGATCCTTATATCTAGTTCTAAGTGGCTTTCTCTTCCGAAGTCATAGCGCCTTTCCAGCTCTATAGCCTCAGGCGGGTAACTGCCGCGCGTACAAAGCCAAGCGACGAAGTATGCGCGGACTGGTTCTTCGTCTCCCACGTAGTCGCATATAGCTTCATGCTGCTTAATAGCCCGGGCATAGCGCACCTGGCGGGCTTCGACATCTAGCGAGACATACTGGCTGCTCGGATCTAGCTCACGTATCGCGCTTGCGAGCGCGTCTAGGTTGTCTCTGGTGAACCCAGGCAAAGTCCCTCCAAGTTAACCGCAGGATGATTCATCTCGAGCTACTTGTAGTGGACCGTATCGGACGTTTGCTGACAGACACAACCGAGTGAGGGCCGGTACCAGGCAGCTCGTGCCCTAGACAAAAGCGGAGCCTGGTTGCGTTCGTTGCCTCAAGCGTGACACCGGCCAGGAACTACTACGGTAGGCAGTCCAGGATTGGTGGTTGCGCTGCGATGAGCCGCGTCTGGTGCGGTGGCTCAGCCGCTACAGTGCATCGGGCATGGAGGCATCGTTGCCGCCTTGATGACCCGTCCTATGCTGCGGATCAGGGTGCAGACGGATCGGCTCGCCGCGCAGCAGACTAGCGATGGTACGTGGAGCGGGGCGCTGACGGAGTCCAAGCATGAGGAGTCGGCGCGGCATGGGTGGAAGGCGAGAGCAGAAGGTCGAGCGATGCATTGGTCGGCTAAGGAACGGGCGGTGTGAGAGAAGGAAGGAACGCCGAGTGGGCATGTCGAGTAAGCCGTCCAGTCCCTGCACCTCACTTTGGCGGCACCACGTCTCCCATCCATGTTCTTGACCCGGCCTCCGCAAGCGCTTGAGATCGCTCCATGTGATCGGGGATCAGCCGGGTGAGAAGCCGTTGAAAGCCTTTTCCGTGACCCGCCTCGATCAGGTGGACCAGTTCGTGCGCAAGGACCAATTCGATCAGCCGCACAGGTAGTTGGAAAAGTGCCCAATGAAATTGGATCAGCTCACCCGCATGGCAGCGACCCCATTGCGCTCTGAGGTCACCAACATTGATCTTTGGAAGTGGCACACCTAGCCGATGTGCCAATTGCGGTGCTTGCCGACCCAACCAGTCTTGCCCACGGGCTTGGTACCAGTGAATGAGAGTGGCCGCCATCGTGTCAGGTGTTGCCTGTACGACCTCCAGCTGGCGCCCACGCACTACAACTGGATGTTTGGACCACTCGACTGGCAACAGTCGATGATTATGCCCGAACACGGCATAGGATTCTCCACCCACCATCTGCTTCACCGGATGGTCAGGCGTGAGAAGTGTCTGATCCGCGACTGACCGAGCCAGCCAGCGCATCCGACGCTGCACGATCTCGACGAGATTCTGCGGTGAGATCTGTTCCGGGACGCGAACGGTGACTAGCCCGCCCGGTGCAACAGAGATCGCGACCGCACGGCTTCGCGCGCTGATCTCTATCCGGCAGTCCACGCCCAGCTGCGCCAACGCCTGCTGGTGTGCGCTCAGCTCGTCCTGTACTTCCATCACTCCAAGTAATACCCCCGCCGAGCTAGCGCCAGCTCAGCGACGTCTTCCGCGATGGGCGTTGCCGCTACACGCGGGGCCACGCCTGCCTCGACGAGGTGCTTGCGGATAAGGCGGCGCAGCCGTACGTGCAGCTGTGGGGTGTCGGGGAAATGCCGCGGCCTCACCTCGACGCGAATGATATCTGCCAGAGCACGCGATACTTCGATGAGATTGCCGACTACCCTGGTGCCGCCGCTGGAGCTCAGCTCCGCCAACCGGTCTTCCAGTACGCTGTGGATAGGCAGTTCGGTCCCAGGGTCCAAGCCAAGTTCACGTGCCCTTGCGGCTTGCACACGCTCGGTTTCCAGCGTGGCGGCCACAAGAGAGCGCAGTTCCAGGGACAGTTGCTCCCAGGAGCCGCGAAGTTCTTCGATCAGTTCGTCCAGACGCTCGCTGAGTCGTTGCATCTGGACCGGGTCGCTGGCCCTGCGCTCCCTGATGTGCCGTTCCAGGGCATGCTTCATGTGCATTGCTGATAGGCGGTCGTCATTGAGATCGTCCACCCGATGGAGGAAGCCAGGGTCGTCGATGTTCACGGGAGGGATCCGCTGGAGGACAGCCCAAGCCCTAATGTGGCGATCGAGCAGTCGGCGGACGTGGGCGCCGTACAGGTACGGGTCGAGTGCGCCGTCCCTGGTCTCGCGATATGTGTGACGCAATAGGTATTGGGTTCGGATCAGCCATTGAGCGTCGTCCTCGAACTCCAGCGCCTCGGGCCGAGGCAGAACGCGATCGAGGTAAGCGAAGAAATCCCGTGCCAGATTATCGAACCGTACTCGCAGCAGGGGATCCGCAAGGCGGACGACCAGTTGGCGCCTGGCGACCTCGCCGGCCATCGGTCCCATGCCAAGTTCGGTGAAGAAGTCCCGAATCCGTTGCCGCCGATCTCGTAGTTCCGGAAGGTCGTGACCAAGGAGGCTTTCAAGGGCTCCTTCCACGTCCTGGCGGCGGTAGTCGGACAGGGCCTTGTCCAGGTTCTCCGACAGGGCCACGTAGTCAACTACCAGT
This sequence comes from Nonomuraea phyllanthi, assembly GCF_006334985.2. Taxonomy (GTDB): domain Bacteria; phylum Actinomycetota; class Actinomycetes; order Streptosporangiales; family Streptosporangiaceae; genus Nonomuraea; species Nonomuraea phyllanthi. Next base: position 9,203 of record NZ_VDLX02000037.1, on the reverse strand, counting down.
CCGTACTCCTTCAATCTGGCCGTGCGGTTGGTCCGTGCAATTGCCTGGAGTAGCTCGGCCTCGCGGATCGGCCGGTCTAGGTATAGGGCTTGCTCGATGGGCGCGTCGAAGCCGGTGAGGAGCATGCCTACCACAATGACGAACGCTATCGGGCTGCCTCCTGAATTAGGGTGGCCTGGGCCCGGAGGTGGCAACTGTGGCCTTGAGGGTGAGGCATGCTTGAAGCCGTCGTCGGGTCGTGCTCGGTACCAAGGATCATGAATTGACCCGACAGAGGCGACACTGTCTGGTGCAGGAGCGCGTCCCCGGCTCGACCACGGTTCATGGTCATCCAGTGGGGAACGCGTCGGGGTTATCTCCATCCAGGCCGGCGGTGCACCGAAGGTCTCGAGGGCGGGCAGCCGGTCCTTGAATTCGTCGATGTGACGGCGTTGTGCCGTCTCGGAAGTCCATGCGCTCCATGCATTCGGATCTTTGTTCTTCGGCCCTGCGGAAATGACAGGAACGAAGTCTATGATGCGGATCAGCGGTAGGAATCGGGCCGCCCGTTCGGCAAATCCCGCGTCGAAGTCGTCAGGTACGGCGAAGTCCTCCGGCAGTAGCCCCGTGGCCTCAAAGTGCTCCAAGGCGCTAACCAGTTCCGCCCGTGCGCGTAGAAAGGCCTCGCGATAACGCACAGTGGCTAGACGGGAGATCGCAACAACTTGCGCCTTGAATCCTCCGGGGAGGATGCGGTCCACCCAGTGCAGCAGCATGTCGCGGGCCTTAGCCGCGATGACGTGCTCCCGCTCAAGGATCTCGCGGCGCTCCATAGCGCGCTGCACCCGCGTACGGTGGTCCGCGTCCGGAACCGCCGCTTCATACCCCTCATCAAGGAGCACTCGATCGACGACTTCAGGGAAGGTCTCACGCCCCTCGTAACGGATAGGGACTGTCGCACCGTCGATCTCGGATTCGCTCAGTGTGTAGACATCAATCTCCTGGCCGAAGATCCTCCTAGAGTTCTGCCTATTTCTCCGGATGATCGGGGTGCCGGTGAGACCCATCTTGGCGGCGTTCGGCAAGGCGTGACTAAGACGGGCGTGTAGCCGTCCGGCCTGGTTGCGATGCGCCTCATCGATGAGGAGCAGGATTTGGTCGCTGGTGTTGAGCCTGGGAAAATGGATGATCGTATCTGCAGGGTCGTCCGCGAACCGCTCCGGCTCTTCCTGCTGCCCCACCGAGTCGTCACGCTGAGCCTGCTGGATCATCAACTGGACCACACCAGGCACGGTCTCGCCGAGATAGGCCTTAGCCGTCTCGATCCTGCGAGCCATGAGCGGGGTCTCGTCACTTAGAGCGAGTACGGGCTCAAGCTGACGCTGGAGGTCCCTTCGGTCCGAGACTATAACGATCTTAAACCGAGACAGACTTTCGAGAGTCCGCATCTTGCGGATCAAGAAGACGATCGTCAGGCTCTTGCCCGAGCCTTGAGTATGCCAGAGGATGCCTCCACGCTCGTCCTGCGCGGCGCCTTGAAGCCTGGAGCGCCGATTTCTCAGGCGATCGACTATCCGATGCACGGCGCGGAACTGCTGGTAACGGGCGACTAGTTTGATCTTCCGATCGTCGTTCTGGTGGACGACGATGAAGTTCCTGACGATGTCGAGCAAGTGCTCGGGCCGGAGCACGCCTGCTGCGAGGACTTCCATCTCGGACAGCACGTGTCCGTCCGGGACTCCGAGCTCCGCACGGACCTGCGGGACCCTCGCCGGTTCCACCGTCCGCCAGGCGGAATAGTGTTCTGGTTCGGAGGAGATCGTGCCCAGTCTGGCCCGGTCGCCATCGGTGGCAATGAGCAACTGGACGAAGCGGAAGAATTCAGGAGCGCCTTCGTCGAAGCCCGACTCGCGCTCGCCCGTATAGGCTCGAAGGTCGGCGATAGCCTCGCCGATGCCGCCCTCCCGACCCGGCCGCTTGGTCTCAACGACCACTAACGGGATTCCGTTGACGAACAGAACCAGGTCGAATACCACGGAACCCGTCGCTGTACGCACTCGAAACTGGTTGACAACCAACAGGTCATTGGCCTTGGGATCGTCCCAGTCGACCAGCTTGGCGTTCTTGACCTTGCCCCCGTCCCACTCAGGCAACCCCTCAACGGGCACGCCCTTAAGCAAGATCTCGGTGACAGCCTGGTTTAGCTCCAGCACACCGCCGGATAGAAGCCGGGTGAAAGCTGCCTCAATCCGATCCAGCCGAGAGTCATCCAGCCACTCCCCGCCACCCGGACCTCGGTTGACCTTCTGTACAGCATCACGAAACCGACGGCGGAGAAAATGATCTGAAAAGCTGTTCCGACCCGAATAAGCTGGATCTACAGGTATAGCAGCGCCATTCGAGCCATCGAGATGCTCTGTCCAACCCAGCGCGAGCAACTGCCGGACCAGAGGCAGTTCAACCTCATCACGCTCAGGCACGCCGCCGCCCTTCGGATCTATCCCCCGATAGCTCCCAGTACACGCTTCACTCGTACTCTACCGGTCAAGAGATCATCCGTCAGCCCTCTCTGAAGTGTCTTGAGTTTCTCCAACTCGCGTCGCTCTCGTTCGAGTTGCTTGTCTACCTTGGCCAGCGACGCAAGAGTTCGTCGCTGGCCACCGAGATCGGAAGGTAGGTCGATTAGGAGTCGCTGTAGTTTTGTCGGGTTGACATTTACTTGCTGCACGGCTGGCGTTGAGATAGCCCTTATGCGGCTTCTTACAAGCGGATGAGTTAGCCAAAGAGCAAGGTATTCAGGATCTACTTGGGTTGGATCAGTATTGATTCGGACCAAATAAGAAGCAAATGTAGCCTCGCTCAACTCGTTGCGCCACATTCCCGAGCGTCCAACATGCTCTATACTATTTGTTCGGTTGAAGAGCACATCCCCATACTTGAGGCGCAATTCTCCGCTTACATGCTCCGTCGAAAACTTTATGTCGTTTGCATGGACTCGCCCGTCGCCTACATTGTTCATTCTTAGCACAGGGATCCCAGCAGGATCCCCACTTAGCGGACTAGAGATCCCGTAGTCGACCGAAACAACCAAATCTCCTAGTGGTATGCGCCGCCATCCTGGTAGAACGCTAGGAGCCGAGACGCCATTCAGTGCGTCAAGCAACAGTCCGGACCTCAAGTTCTTTAGCTTAACAATCCGCTCGGACAAGCGTTCAATAAATACTGCGATCTCGTCAAGAATCTCTGCAATGTGCAGTTGCTCGCTAAGGTTGGGAATAGGAACAAACGTCGACGAAAGACGACTTCCCACCAGCTCAATCTGATTGGTGGACCCAGAGTAGCAGTGCAACTCAAGATGACGCTGACCGTAGGGAGAGGCGAGAAGGGCGCGAAGCCAACGGCTATCGAGCATGTCTGCCTTGCATCGAAGAAGGGTGACATGCGAGTCGATCATGCAATCGGCATCGGATCGAAAAATGCAACTCCGGCCGATCGTCCCCGTCCCTGTCGAGTTCAACAAGACATCTCCTGGCTTTGGCCGGAGGAGGCCCTTCGACACTCTGTGGTCATGTGGCCGAGCGGCAGTGAGGTCAAGCCCGCGATCCTGAATACAGCGTTGCCCGATAGCGTGAATCGAACTCGAATCCACATATACCGGAGCTGTTCCGCGCCGAAGTATCTCAACCGTGTCGGCGAGTGGGAGTAGGGGCCAATCAGCATACAACGGCATAGCAAGCTTAGACATATCCCAGATCCTTAAGAGAAGCAGTCAGGCGCTGGGCGGCGGCCGCGCGAGAGTCTTCGAGCTCATCCAGAGACACTGCGTATTTGTCAGCCCATTTCCTGAACCAGGACTGAATCGCTCGGAGGTTCTCGGCAGCACGGTTCTCGAGACCTGGAGACAGTCGATCGCAGAAAATGTCGAGCACGATTTGACGCTCCTGATCAGTGGAAAGAGTAGACACTTCGGCCCGCAGTTCTCGGAGGAAGACCCCTTCCAGATTCTTGCGCTTCTTGGCGATCACAGCACGCCGTTTCTTCAAAGCACTTATCTCCAACTCGAGCCGGAGTAGCTCCATCCCAGTCTCAGGGGAGGGCATAAGTACATCGTCAGTTTCCTCGTCCTCGTCAGCCAACTCGACCAGCCGTGCCTCGGCAGCCTTTACTTCCGCATCAGCCTCGGCATGTTCGGCCGTCAATTCCTCCAGTCGCTTGAGAAAGCTCGGCATGACCCGGACGACCAATGGATGATCGAAGGCCTTGCGGCGCTCAGCCGCCGGCTTGCTCTTCTCTCCGTCCCCAGGGAGGAACATGGTCTCAATGGTTGTCACCCAACCATCTATCACCCTGGCGAAGCCACGTGGCTCGCCATCGGCGACCAGCGCCTTCAGATCGTACTTGTTCTCGCCCCACCACTGAGCAATGATTCCGGCTCGGGCAAACTCATCAAGTACTCCAGCTGGAGCGAGGGCTGTACCAAATGACTCCAGGAGGTTCTCACGGGCCTTCATTAGAAGCCTGGTCTCGGGTAGGACAGCGAGCGATGTGGAGTGAGTAGTCCACCAGGCGTCGAAAGCGTTACGGAGCTCGTTGAGGCGTGGAGCGGCGATATCTGTGATCCGTGCCACGGTAGTCTCATGTCCCTCGGGGAGGAAGTCCAGATAGTCAGAGTCGCGCTCGGTGAACAAGGAAAACACGTCGATACCGAAAGCCGAGAATGCCTCTGCAGCGCTCTCAACCTCGGCCCGGGGCACTCCACCGTGCAGGTGGGCGCGGACGTCCTGCGGCTCGGGTGGGGGTGAGTTATCAATCCAGCGACGGATGTTTAGATTGGCCTCGGCCTTAAGCAAGTCGTCAACGCTGACGACTCGCGAGAATCCTTTGATCTGCCGCCACTGCCGATATGTAGTGACGATCTTCTCGACATGGTCGAAGGCCAGATGGTTCTGCGCTCGGCCAGCCACGAACTCGCGGTCAGCATTGATAAACAACACCTTGCCTTCCCGCTCTCGAGGTTTTCCGCAGGGTGAGCGCAGTACAAGGATACAGCCGGGAATGCCTGTGCCGTAGAACAGGTTAGGCGCAAGCCCAATCACGGCTTCGATAACGTCGTCAATAAGCAGCTTTTCCCGGATCTCCCGCTCCACCCCCCCGCGGAAGAGCACACCGTGCGGCATGACAGTCGCAGCGATCCCACCGTCCTCCAGCACACTGACCATGTGCTGCACGAACATCAAGTCGGCCTTCTTGCTTGAGTCGGGGCACCAGCCGCGCCGGAAACGCTCCTTGAAATGCCTCGTGGCTCCCGCCTTGTCGTAGTTGATCGAAAAGGGTGGATTGCTGAGGATCTTTGTGAAGCGGACGAGCTTTCCATTCGCGACATGCTTAGGGTCACCGATGGTGTCGCCCTGCTTGAGCGAGGCATCCCGAATGCCGTGGAGTAGGAGATTCATTTTTGCCATGGCCCAGGAGGTCCCGCTGAGCTCCTGGCCGGCCAAGGTCAGCCGCCGCCCCGCTACGCCGTCGGGGTCGTGCTCATCCACATACTCTCGGGCAAAAATAAGCATGCCGCCCGAGCCGGCGCACGGATCATAGACCGAATCGTCGGGTTGCGGATCAACCAGGCGGACCATCATCCGGATCACCGGACGCGGTGTATAGAACTCCCCGCCCTTCTTCCCCGCCGAATCGGCGAACTCACCGATGAGGTACTCGTAGGCGGCGCCAAGCAGGTCAGGGAACTCGAAGTCCTCGTTGCGCAGGCGGTGCTTGCCGAAGTGCCGGATCAGTTCGCGCAGCTTGCGATCGTCCACGCGCCGCGCGCCCTCACCGATCGTACGGTTGAAGTAGATGTGCCCGACGACACCGTTCAGGTCGTCTTTGTTCGCAGTCTCCAGGGCATGGAGAGCGGTGTCGAGGCCCTCGCCGACGTTGGACACCAGCCCTTCGATCGTCTTCCATCGGGCCTCGTCCGGAACGTAGAAGTGATCAGGGTAGGACTCCGGGTCGTCGGCAGCGGCTAGCGCCTCGGCCTCGCTGCCCGTCCGCTTCAACTCGGCGTCATAGACCTCCTGCCGCGCAGACTCGAACTCATCGGCCGCCCGCTTCAAGAACAACATCCCAAAGATGTAGTCCTTGTAGTCAGATGCCTCCATCTGACCACGCAGGATGTCGGCGGCGGCGAAGAGGTGGCGTTCCAGTTGGGAAAGAGTCAGCTTAGGCACGTGGAAGAATCTCTCACAGTTCAGGGGGACACGATGCCTAGGCTGACCAGAAGCTTCCACACATCCGTCGAAGGGACGCGGTCGAGCACCTTGCAGTCGGTTCCGTGGCCCCTCTTGGCGGTGCAGACCAGGCTTGGGCAGTTCGTGATCAGCGTCTTCGCCCGGCTGACCGCATCCGTCTCCTTGCCATCCAGCGCCCGCTTCTGGGCATCATCAAGATGCTTGTCGAAGTTACGGAAGACTCGATGAGCAGCTCTCAGCTGTTGCTGCACTCCGTGTGAATCCTGCGCTCCGGACACCCCCGGCACGAAGTGGAGCAACAGCCATAGCTCAAAGCAAGGGTTGGAGTAGGCAACCTTCACCCCCGCCGCCTTCGCCCGTGCGTAAGACTCCTCAACGAGGTCATGGTCATCCCTGTCAAAGAAGGCCCACACCTGCTCGCGCTCTGGATCGTCCAACTCGCCGAGCTTCTCTAGGGCCCAGTCCGCCACCCCTTTAGGCTTCAAGCCGTTGCGTTTCCAGAGCTTGTGGATCTCAAAGGTTGGTGGATCGCCAGCGAACCTCTTCTCCATATGGTCAAGATAGTCCCGCTCGGTGCACTCTCCCTCCAATACGGCATAGATCACCTTGCGCTTGCGGCCCTCGGTCACCGCGCGCGGGACGCGGGGACCACCAGTCGGTGGGCCCTTCTTCTTGACCCGAGTCACGCGTCGGCCCCAGCGGCGCGTTTCTCGACCTCCACAGCTATGCCGCCAAGACCGATGCGTGGCACGCCTCCGTATCGGCCACGCAGGTACCCACGCTCCAGGCTCTCGTCCGCGCGCACGCCCGCGTCCGTGAGCGGGTAGAGCTCAGACTCACCGGTCCTTCGCTTCTCAGTGACCCATACCTGCTCACGATCCAGCGGGCGTTCGACGTGAGCCTTGCTCAACAAGGTCACATCGTGCCCAGTGAACAACAGCTGCGCTCCTCGCGGGTTGGCGACAAGGTCCTCGAAGAGCCGCACGACCTCAGCGACTAGCACTGGGTGCAGGCTGGAGTCCAGTTCGTCGACCAGGAGCACTGCTCCATCGTCGAGTGCTTTGAGCAGCGGTCCCAAAAGGGCGAACCACGCGAGAGTGCCGAAAGATTCTTGGTGGTGGATGTCGAACGGTGTCGGCCCTTCCTTACCATTGTGGACCAAGGAGACTTCGGGCATCTCCTCGCCTCGATCCTCGACCTCGAGTCCGGTCACGCCTAGATCGGCCACGGACAGCAGACCTTCGACACGCTTCCGGAACTCCGGTCTCAGGAGCTCCCACCGGGTATAAGCGTCACGCTGCCGCAGGTCATCCCCTGGACTCACCAACCAGAGATTGTCCTTGAACCAGTCGTACAGTGGCACCAACTGTTTCATCTGGAGTGATCCCGCTGCCGTAAGGAACAGCGCGTTTGGCCTTGTATAGTCGACCACGGGCTTCTTGGCACCCCTCAGTCGATCGCTGGGGAACCGGTACTCATCTTCACCGCGATCGGGGCGTTCGGCGTCCCGGTCGAACCAAACCTGCCGACGACGGCTCCCTTGGGGATAGACGTGCAGCCATTCGGTTTCCACGCGCTCGTTGGAAACCTCGAATCCGTAGATGTATCGGTCACCTCGGATGACGACGTCGACTTCGAAGAGGGAAGTTTCCGCTGCCGCCTCACGTTCCAATGCGAACGGCCACCTCGGTACGCCCTTGGCGCGCGCCCAGTCCGCCACCGAATCGAGGACAGCGTGACGCATCCAGCGCATGGAGGCGAGAACGTTCGTCTTCCCGGAGGCATTGGCGCCGAAGATAGCCGCTACGGGAGAGATGCGTAGGCCATCAAGGGTTCGCGCAGCGCTGTCGCCCTCCTGCGGGGAGAGCAACGACAGCTCGAACTCTCCGCGAAACGACAAAACGTTCGCGGCCCGGAACCCCACAAGCATGCTGAGCCTCCGTACGTAGACGAGGCATCTACCGCTATCCTATGCCCATCCTGGCGGAAAACCCACATAGAAGACCTCAGAATCCAGCTTCCTTCCGGATTATATCGTGCTCACGGCTCCGCCTGCTCGCCTCAAGATCATCCGTCGCCGCTTGGGACTCGTTTGCGCTGGTGCTCGGCAGTGTGAGGCCGTGCGGAATGATCTCAGCCCGCGTGAGACGACGTTGTTGTGCATCCCTGCTACACAGAAGACCACACCAACCCGCGTATCCGGTGGCAAGCCAACCCGGAGCGCAGGGCCGTCAGGCCCGAGCACCGGAAGTGGCGCGGCAGCACGGCCTTCTCTTTGCGGGTGAGCCGTCGCAACGATCCACTCGGCCTTCGACAACAGCTCGTCATTCGTCACGATTTCTGGTCGTTGATGCTTCGTTCAAACAGCTCGAAAGAGCGAATGCGCTCGACGGGATCTCCCCTCGAGCGCGCGGTTAACTGATCTTGTCTGTCGACGAAAGTGCTGGGCGGATTCTGGCGATTGGTGTCTGCCGGATCGCAACAATGGCTACCGACAGGTTTCTCGACGAGGCGTTCGAAGGCGTGGGCGGCGCTGGTCGCGACCGGCCGAAGAGCCGCAGCGCGGCCGGCGACCGCCCACGCGTGGCAGACCGCCGCAGGCGGACTGCCCTTGAGACCGTAGAGAAAGTTCTCATCCGTTCAGTGGTCTCGCAGTGTGTGGTCATGCAGTGATCATGCTGCTGACCTGGCTTTTTGCTGAATGTGTCGCAGCCCCGGCGTTGACGCCAGCCGGATGTAGACCGGCTGGATGTGCTCCGGCTGGTTCAGCCGATGTGGGGGCCGTCTCCCTGAAGGTAATGGCTGATGCGCATGCGCATTGAGCGGTCCATGCGGTAGCTCTCGACATTGTCCCTGGCCGCCCAAAGGACTTCGCTGGACTCTGAGCTCGGGGTCAGTTCGCCTGCGGTGGGACGGGCGGCGAGGACGATGGAGAACTCTTGCCTGGCCTCGCCGTTGCTGGTGTAGAGGATGACGTGT
>NZ_VDLX02000036.1 GCF_006334985.2 Nonomuraea phyllanthi | reverse complement strand
GGCCCGGCCTACTCATCATTGCCGACAAGGGCTACATCTCCGCCGAACTGGACACCTTCCTGGCCGAGCGCGGGGTACGGCTGCTGCGCCCGTCCTACCGCAACCGCACCCCACGCCCCGGCGAGCACCTGCTCAAACCAATCCGCCAGCTGATTGAGTCCGTCAACGACACCCTCAAAGGCCAGCTCAACCTAGAACTGCACGGAGGCCGGACGGTCACCGGCGTCGGTGCCCGCATCGCCCAGCGCATCCTGGCCCTGACCGCCGCCATCTGGCACAACCGCCACACCGGCCAGCCCATCGCCCGATCACTGATCGCATACGACCACTAACCCGACTTAGGACTTACTCATCTAGGGGGTTTCTGGGGGAGTTCCCCGGACGCCCCTATTAAGGTCGATGGGGTGAACTCCGCCAGGCCGTGGCCGACTCTCGTGGCGGCCTCCGCGCTGAGCCTGCTCTGCGCGGTGGCCGCCGGAGTGGCGGGCAGCGCGGCCGGCGCGGAGCTCACCCGCGGCCCCACCGCGGCGGAGTTGCAGGCGGCGGCCCGGCGCGAGGTCGCCGAGCGCTGGCGCACCTGGCCCGCCGGGCGCATCTTCCCCGCCACGCTGCCCTACTCCGCCGAGCAGGGCGGGCGCGAGCGCGCCAGCCGGATCGGCATCTCGCCCCGCACCTCCTGCGACCCCGTGGACGCCGAGGCGGCGAAGGCGCTGCGCGAGGCGGGCTGCCGGGGTGTCCTGCGCGCCACGTACGTCGACGCGCTGCAGGGCGTGCTCGTCACGATCGGCGTGGTGGCCCTGCGCGACGAGCCGGGCGCCGCGCGCGCCAGGACGGCCTTCTCCGACAGCGGCAAACCGGTGCCCGGCCTGCGCCCGCTGGCCTTCAGCGGCACGGTGGCCGACCGGTTCACGCCCGAGGTGCGCCAGGCCGGTTCGGTACGCCAGGCGGGCCCGTACCTCGTGCTGACCACGTCCGGGCAGGTGGACGGGCGGCCCACCAGCGCGGCCGACGAGCAGCGGCCCGCCATCTTCGCCTTCGCCACCGAGATCGCCGAGCACGTGCTGACCGATCTGAGCACGCCGAAGGTGCCCGACTGCGCCGCCGAGGAGTGGCGGTGCTGAGCAGGGGCAGTACCCGATCCATGGTGAGGCGGGGCGCGGCGGCGGTCGGTGCCGGGGTGGCGCTGTTCACGGCCCTGCCCGCGAGCCCGCCCGCGCTGGCCGACGACGTACGCGGCGGGCAGCGGCCGGTCATCAAGACGCTCGACCTGGCCAAGGCGTGGCGCGTCAGCAAGGGCCGCGGCGTGACGGTGGCGGTGCTCGACTCCGGCGTCGACCCCGGCCATCGCGACCTCGTGGGCTCGGTGCGGGTGGGCAAGGACTTCACCGACGGCGCGAACCCGCCGGGCGTCGCCCCGAGTCGCCTGCACGGCACGTACATGGCCTCCCTGATCGCCGGCCACGGCCACGGAAAGGGAGGAAAACTGGGGATCATCGGCGTCGCGCCCGAAGCGGACGTACTGTCAGTAAGGGTCATCCTCGACGACGAGGAGCCGGGTTTCTGGGAGTTCAACTCGGCGGAGCGCTTCGAGAACGTGGTGGCACGGGGCATCCGCTACGCGGTGGACGAGGGAGCGGACGTGATCAACATGTCGATCTCCAAGGAGCTGGCGACCAGGGAGGAGCGGGCGGCCATCCGCTACGCCATCTCCAAGGGCGTCGTGCTCGTGGCCGCCGCGGGCAACGACGGCGACCGGAAGATCGCCGGCGACTTCGCCCCCTACTCCTATCCGGCCGCCTTCCCCGGCGTGGTCTCGGTGGGCGCGACGGACCGGCGGCTGCGCCGGGCCACGTTCTCCAACTGGAACTCCTCCGTGCTGGTGGCCGCCCCCGGCGTGGACATCATGGGCGCGGGCCCGGGCGACGAGTACTGGGTCGGCCGGGGCACCTCGCAGGCCACCGCGCTGGTCTCGGGCATCGCCGCCCTCATCAAGGCCAGATACCCGCACCTGTCGCCGGCGCTGGTGGCCCGCGCGATGAGCGCGGGCGCCACCGACCGTCCGCCCGGCGGCTACGACACCGGCACCGGCTTCGGCATCGTGAACGCGGCCAGGGCGCTGTCGGAGGCCGGCAAGCTGGCCGGCTACACCGAGACCGCCACGGGCCCGGAGACGCAGGACCCCGCCAGGCCGGCGGCCGGCGGGCGGGCAGGGCCCATCCAGGTCATCGCCAGGGACGACAAGCGCGTCACGGCCTACTCGGCCATCGCCGCCGCGGCGACGGCCGGCGCGCTCGGCTCGCTGGGCGTCATATTCGTCGAGGTCAGGCGTGTGCGACGGGCACACACCTCGCAAGACGCATGATCCGCCCTCTTAGGGGGACGAAATAGACGCGGAGCGGATCCGAGGAGCCGTGAGCACGAAACGAGGTGGTGGTGAAGGGTCGTAGGCCGACATCAGGGCTACCGCGCGCCGAAGGAGACGCCACGCCGCGACGGGACAACCCGCTCGGGGCCACCACCGGCCGGCGGTCACGCGTACGCGCCTGGCCGGCGGCCAACTCCCGGGAGCGCGCCGCTGTCCGGCAGCGCATCGAGATGGACGCCCTCCAGCAGGGCGTGCGCTATCGCCGGATGTTCGTGGCGATGCTCGGCGTCATCATCGTCGTGTCGTCGATGATCGTGCTGCTCGGCACGGTCGGCCTCTTCGCCGAGACGCGCTCGCGCCCGCTGACCCCGGCGGAGCGCGACCAGTACCAGCAGGAGGAGATCGCCAGGCGCTGGCAGGCCTGGCCCTCGACGGGCGTCTTCCCCGAAGAGGTGAAGTACCTCGGGCTCGACCGGGCCCAGCAGTACGCCAGGCGCATCGGCATCGCCCCCGAGACCGAGTGCGCCAAGGGCGTGGACGCCGCCGTGGCCGGGGTCCTGCAGAGCCACGGCTGCGTCTCCATGCTGCGGGCGACGTACACCGACCAGACGGCCTCGTTCGTGATCACCGTCGGGGTCGCCGTGCTGAAGGACGAGGAGTCCAGGGTCTCGGCCACCGAGGAGCTCACCCAGGACGACCGCGTGGGCGTGCTGCCCGTCGCCTTCCCCGGCACGGTCACCGAGCGCTTCGGCCCCCAGCAGCGCCAGCGCACCGGCTGGGTGGGCGCGGGCCCGTACATCGTGTTCTCGACGGCGGGCTACGCCGACGGACGGACCAGGGCCGCGATCCCGCCCGAGGAGATCCTCCACAGCGAGCTGTGGCCGGCCGCGAAGTCCGTGGGCAACCAGATCGCCTACTTCCTCGCGGACCCGCCCAAGGTGCCGCCCTGCACCCAGGGGAACGTGTGCTAGCCGCCGCCCGCGCGCTCACCGCCGCGCTCCTCCTCTTCACCGGGGCCTCCGCCGACCCCGTACGCGAGCAGCAGCAGTGGGTGCTCGACGCCCTCAACGTCGAGCAGGCGTGGAACGTCACCAAGGGGAAGGGCGTCACCGTCGCGGTCATCGACAGCGGCGTGGACGTCGACGTCAAGGAGCTGAAGGGCCGCGTGAGCGTGGGCCCCGACATGACCGCGGGCGTGATCAGCCGCGAGCTCCCGCCGGGCCGGCACGGCACCGCCATGGCGGGCCTGATCGCGGCCTCGGGCGAGGACGACGGCCTGATCGGCGTGGCGCCCGAGTCGCGCATCCTGTCGCTGACCATGGTCACCGACGAGGACCCCGAGCTGGTCGTCCCGCCGCCGGAGCAGGACGAGGACCAGCAGGTCTCCGACAGCCCGCTCGCCCGGGCCCTCCGCTACGCGGCCAACCACGGGGCCAAGGTCATCAGCATGTCCATCGGCTCCTACGGCCCGCTCAGGTCCGAGCGCGAGGCCGTCTCGTACGCGCTGGGCAGGGGCGTCGTCCTGGTCGCCGCCGTGGGCAACGACGGGCTGACCAACTACGCCCGGCAGAACAGCACCTCCTACTGGAGCTTCCCGGCCGGCTACCCGGGCGTCATCGGCGTGGCGGCCACCGACAAGCAGGGCAGGCGGGCCCCGTTCAGCAGCGACAACCTGTCCGTGCTGGTGGCCGCCCCCGGCGTGGGCGTGCCCGTGGTCAAGCGCGAGAGCGGCTACGAGATGTCCGAGGGCACCAGCTCGGCCGCCGCGCTCGTGGCGGGCGTGGCCGCGCTCATCAAGTCGCGCTACCCGAACCTGCCGCCCGAGCAGGTCGCCCAGGCGCTCGCGTCGAGCGCGCGGGGCAGGCCCGCCGCGGGATACGACGACCAGACCGGGTTCGGGGTGGTCGACGCGGCCGCCGCGCTCAACGCCGCCGAGCGGCTGACCGGCGAGCAGCGCAGCGTCGCGCCCGGCATGGAGCACTTCGGCCAGGGCGAGGACTCCCCGATGCCGACGCCGCCGGGCCCCGATCCGCTGCGGTTGTGGCTGTACGGGGGAGGGGTGCTGTTCGCGCTGGTCATGTTCTGCGGCGCGATCATCGTGCTCAATCAGCGCAAGGAGTGAGGCTTTACCTTCCGCGCGGAGAGTAAAGATCCGCTATGGTCGCGCGTCATGGGATACGAGCTGCGGGTGGTGCGCGAGTCACCACTCGCCTTCGCGGAGCTCGCGAAGGCCATCGCACCGGCCGGTTTCGAGCTGCGCGGATCTGACGAGATCACGGCCGCCCACGGCGGCGGCACCCACGTGGTGGCGCGCTGGCGCGGCCAGCTGGTCGGCGAGCCGGGCTCCGACTGGCAGGTCGCCCAGCTGCTGCGGCTGTCGTCCGCGCTCGGCGCCCGGCTCGTGGGCGAGGACGGCGAGGTCTACGCGCTGCGCGACGGCGTCATCGAGGTCGTGACGGGCGACGACGCCATGGAGATCGGCAAGTTCGCCGAGATCATCGACGCGGGCCCGGCGGCATGGACGCCCTGAACGGCGTCGGCGATGCCCCGTACGGCGGCGCCGACGCTCCGGACGGCCTGAACCCCTTCGCCGAGCGGGTGCTCGACCTCGTCGAGCGCATCCCGCCCGGCAAGGTCATGGCATACGGGGACATCGCCGAATACCTCGGCGAGGGCGGCCCCCGGCAGGTCGGCAAGGTGATGTCGACGTGGGGCGGCGGCGTGCCGTGGTGGCGGGTGGTGCACGCCGACGGCTCCGGAGCGGCCCCTGACCACCTGCAACGCTGTCTCGCGCACTGGCGCGAGGAGGGCACCCCGCTGCGGGGCGAGCGGGTGGACATGCGGGCCGCACGCTGGGACGGGCGTTCAGCGGATTTTCAGTAAGGGGCCTGACCTGCTGTTTCGCCGATCGGGCGAATCCGTGACATGTGACTCCCATTACCATGGGCAGAACACTGATGGCGGCCCGAAAGGCGGTGCCTCCCCTATGGCCACCGGCGTCACAGCCCGAAGCCAGGGCGGCGATTCGCTCGCCGACCGCCTGAAGGCTGTCCAGGACCTCTGCGATCGTGGCGAGCCTCTGGAAGCGGTCATGCGAGCGGCCGGCCCAGGCGGCCGCGACGCCGCGTTCGACACCGAGGTGCTCAGCGGCCCGCTCGGGGCGCGCATGGACCTCGCGGTCAAACGCGGCCCCGCGCGGCGGCGCGAGATGCTCGACCTCGTCCGACCCTATCTGGCGGGCGTCGACCCGGCGGTCAAACGCGACCTGCCGGTGGCGCGCCGCGTCATCTGCCACCTGATCGAGCACCGCCCCGACGACGAGCTGGTCGAGGGCGAGACGCTGGTCAAGGTGGTCGAGGCGGCGGCCGAGCCGTCCAAGCGCATCCGCAAGGGCCTGAGCTGGTACGCCGACCTGCCCTTCCGCGACGAGCTCCCGGCCGACCTCTACCGCCTGCGCCGCGCCGACCTCGTGCCGGTGACCCACATCGACGACATCGTCTGGGTCGACGGCAGGCTGCGCGTCACCGGGTTCGCCTACCTGGCGGGGCTCTCGGTGCGCAGCCGCAGGTTCAACTGGGCGACCGTGGTCCTGCGCGGGCCCCGCTGGCTGCCGCCCATCCGCATGCGCACGCGGCGCGTGCTCGCGCCCGAGGCCACCCACGGCGCCCGCGAGCCCGGCTGCAACTACGACTGGTCGGGGTTCACCGCGGAGCTGAGCCCGTGGCCGCTGCGTTGGCGCGGCGCCGTCCGCGGCGCGGTGTCGGCCGTGCGGCGGCGGATGCGCCACCGGCCGTCCGTGCCCGACGCCACGACGTGGCGGGCCGAGATCGTGTTCTGGAGCCGGGGCGCGCGGGCCACGGGCCTGCTGCGCGGCTCCTCCGTCGGCCGCCCCGAGCGTCCCGCCGGGCTCCGGCTGAAGCCGGGCTGGTGGATCAGGCCGGTGTGGACGTCCGACCGGGCGCTGCAGGTCGTCGTCCAGCCCAACCGGGCCGAGCTGACCGGCGTCACCGTCGAGGGCGAGCGCCTGGAGCTGAAGATCTTCCTGCCCGGCCGCACCGTGACCAAGGGCCACGCCCGGCTGGGCGGCCACCGCATCGCCGCCGACTTCACGCCCGCCGGCAACGGCACGCAGGTCGTGGTGGGCCTGGCCGTGCCCGCGCTGCTGCAGGAGAAGGACGGCCGGCGGCTCTGGGTCGAGCCCAAGGGCGACCCCGCGGCGTCCGTCATGCTCGCCGACCTCGTGGAGACCCGCACGACGGTGGGCGACCGCGAGATCACCGTGCTCGGCGACCGCCGCGACCGCGTGGTCGTCTCGGCCCACCGCATCCGCCCGGTGATCACGTCCGCGGTCTGGGAGGGCTCCGCGCTCGTCCTGCGCGGCACCTACCCCGACGCTCCTGGGCCGCGCACGCTGACGCTGCGCCACCGGTCCGGGCTGTCCTACTGGCTGCCCATGGAGCGCTCCGGCGACGAGTTCACCGTCCGCGTCGAGCCGTCGGCCATGGACCGCTTCGGCGAGCCCGTGCCGCTGGCCTCCGGTACGTGGAACATGTCGATCCGCCACCCCTCCGGCGAGATCGTGCCGCTGCGCATGGACCACGCCGCCCTGGCCACCCTCGACGAGGACCCGCGCACGATCGGCGGGCACGTCTTCCGGATGATCTCCACCCGGTTCGACGTGCCGGTCGTGACGGTCGAGGAGGCGCGGCCCGCCGACGAGCGCGGCGTGGCCGGCACCCACGTGCTGCGCCGCGTCTTCTACCCGGCCCAGCGCACCGAGCCGCTGACCGACGCCACCGTCTACGTCGTCAACGACGGCCGCCTCTACGCCGACAGCGTCCGCGCCATCTACGAGGAGCGGCTGCGGCGCGGCGACGACCGCGAGCACATCTGGGTCGTCAAGGACGGCGCGTTCGTGCCGCCGGGCGACGCCACCGTCATCCGCGCGGGCAGCCGCGAGCACCACGCGGCGCTGGCCAGGTCCCGCCACATCGTGACCAACTCGTTCCTGCCCGTCTGGTTCCGCGCCCGCGAGGACCAGGTGGTGGTGCAGACCTGGCACGGCACCCCGGTCAAGCACATCGGCAACGACCAGCCCCACATGGCCCGCGACCCCCGGCCGCCGATCTGGCACCGGCAGGCGGCGGAGGTGCGCGGCTGGGACCTGCTGCTGTCGCAGTCGCCGTGGGCCACGCCGGTGCTGCGCAAGGCGTTCGGCTACAAGGGCGAGATCCTGGAGAGCGGGCTGCCGCGCAACGACGTGCTCCACTCACCCGACCGCGAGGCGCTGGCGGCGGCCGTGCGCGAGCGGCTGGGGCTGGCGGAGGGCAAGCGGGTCGTCCTGTACGCGCCGACGTGGCGCGATTACGATCGCAAGAACGCCATGGTCAAGCTCGATCTGGCCAAGGCGCGCGAGGCGCTCGGGGCCGACCACGAGATCCTGGTGCGGGCCCACCCGATGCAGGCACCTCCCGCCGTCCCCGACATCGCCCGCGACGTCACCACTTATCCCGACATCGCGGAGCTGCTGCTGGTGACGGACGTCCTGGTGACGGACTACTCGTCGGTCATGTTCGACTTCGCCAGCACGGGGCGGCCGATCGTGCTCTACGGCTACGACCTGGCGAAATACTCGTCGAAGCGGGGCATCTACCTCGACCTGCCCGAGCAGGCGCCGGGGCCGCTGCTGTCGACGTCGGCCGACGTGATCGAGGCCCTGCGCTCCATCGACAGCGTCGCCGCCTCCCACTCCGACCGCTACGACGCCTTCCGCCGCACCTTCGCCCCCCGCGACGACGGGAAGTCTACGTCGCGCGTTGTTGATCACCTTTTTTCCTAGTTTTACGGCTCCGCACGGTCTCCAACCGCCCATCCGTTACGGCTCCGCGCGGTGAGCCGCACGCGCCGACGCCGGTGACCCTCTGTCCTGGCCGGTCGTGAAGGCCCACGGGCTGCTCACCGTAACGAGCGCCTCGTTACGCAACTCCGTGGCTCCGAGCACCCCGCCGCCCGCCACTTCCCCACCGCAGGGTGTTTCGCGGTGCAGGGTGTTTTCGGGGGCAGGGTGCTTTCGGGGTGCAGCGCGGCTTGCGCGGTGCATCCGTGTGGCGCATGGTCCACTTCGGAGGAACCGCACGCGCGCATTCCCGGCCCGCAGCGCGCCGTCATGAGCCCGCGACGCGCCCTCCAGTGCCTCACGACACGCCTTCCTGGCCTGGGGTCCCTGACGTTCGGTGCGCTGCTCCTGGCGTGCCCTGTGAGCTCTCGGGCGGGATGTGGAGCCGGGCGGCCGGTGGTCCGGGGTTTTCACCACCCAGCCGGTCAAGAATGCGCGTCGTAACGGCGAGCGACCCGTGGGCCTTCACGACCGGCCATGACAGACGGTCACCGGCGGCGGCGCGTGCGGCCCACGGTGCGGAGCCGTAACGGATGGATCAGGAGAACAGGTCGGGCAGGTCGGGGAGGAGGAAGCGGCGCTCCGGGTCGTAGTTGGTTTCGCGGGTTATGTCTTCGGGGCGGAGGGGGCTGTGGGGGAGGTGTTCGAGGAGGACGTGGAGGAGGGAGGCCATGGTCGTGCCGCAGACGATCTCGCCGTTGTCGATGAGGCGGCGGATGTCCGCGAGCGGCACCCATTCCACCTGCTCCGCCTCGCACGGGTCGGACGGCGGGCCGATGTGGGTGGCGGAGTCGGCGCGGTAGATGTGGTGCAGGCTGTCGGACAGGCCGTTCGACGGCTGGATGGACAGCAGCGGGCGCAGCGGCCCGGGGTGCCAGCCGGTCTCCTCCTCGACCTCGCGCGCCGCCGCGTCCCGTGGCATCTCGCCCTCGTCCACCCACCCGAGCGGGATCTCCCAGCCCCAGCTGTCGGTGATGAAGCGGTGCCGGCGGATCAGCAGCACCCGGTCCCGCGCGTCGGTGACGACCGCTCCCGCGCCGGGCGCCGTGCGGATGAGGCGGTGGTCGATGCGGCGTCCGTCGGGCAGTTCGACGTCGGCCGTCCGGATGTCCAGCCACTCGTCGGCGTAGAGGGACCTCTCGGAGTGGACCTGCCACCGCATGCGATCAACCTCCGCCGCCGAGCCGGGATGCCGCCCCTACGTTACAAGGAAAGATCACCAGGCGTTTCCGCACGCCCTGGGCGAAATCGCGGGCGGCGTGTCGTACGCGAATGCGGAGATTCTCCCCGATACCGTAGGCGGATCGCGTGGGGAGACCGGGCAAGTCGGCACGATCTACCCCTGTGGTCTGGTGGAATCTAGGGTTGTGAGTGGTCAGACCTGGCGGTTGGTGCGGCGTGGCAGCGGCGGCCCTGTTGTGCCCCCTGTGCTCGACGAGCACCAGCGGGCCGTGGTCGCCCACGGGAGCGGCCCGCTGCTCGTCCTCGCCGGCCCCGGCACGGGGAAGACCACCACGATCGTCGAGAGCGTGGTCGACAGGATCGAGCGGCGCGGCGTCGATCCCGAGCGGGTGCTCATCCTCACCTTCAGCCGCAAGGCCGCCGAGGAGCTGCGCCGGCGCGTCACCGCCCGCCTGCGCCGCACGACCCGCAGCCCGCTGGCCCTCACGTTCCACTCCTACGCCTACGCGCTGCTGCGCCGCGAGGCGGTGCTCGACGGCAAGGCGCCGCCGCGCCTGCTGACCGGTCCCGAGCAGCTGCTGGAGATCCGCCGCCTGCTCCACGGCGAGCTGGAGAGCGGCGCGACCGACTGGCCGGTGTCGCTGCGCGAGCCGCTCAAGACGAGGGGGTTCGCCGAGGAGCTGCGTGACTTCCTGTCCAGGGCCAACGAGCGGGGGCTCGACGCCGAGCGGCTGATCGCGCTCGGCCGGCTGCACGGGCGGGGCGACTGGGCGGCGGCGGGCAGGTTCGCCGAGCGCTACCAGGTCAGGTTCGACCTCGACCCGGAGGAGACCTACGACTACGCCGAGCTGATCGGGGCCGCTTCCGCGCTGCTGGCCAGGCCGGAGGTGCGCGAGCGGGAGCGGGCGGCGCACGACGTGGTGTTCGTGGACGAATACCAGGACACCGACCCGGCGCAGGAGGCGCTGCTGGCCCAGCTGGCGGGCGACGGCCGCGACCTGGTCGCGGTCGGCGACCCCGACCAGTCGATCTACGGGTTCAGGGGCGCCGACGTGCAGGGCATCATGAAGTTCCCCGAGCGCTTCAGATCCCGCGACGGCCGCGAGGCGCCGGTGCTGGCGCTGCGGGTGTGTCGCAGGAGCGGCGCCGACCTGCTGGAGGCCTCGCGCCGGGTGGCGGCCCGCCTGCCCGTCGCGCCCATGCCCGACCACGCCTACGGGCACGAGCACGACCACCGCGACCTGGCGCCGCTCCCCGAGAGCGACCCGGGTGACGTGCGGGTGCTGCTGGCCGACAGCACCAGCCAGGAGGCCGCCATCGTGGCCGACACGCTGCGCCGCGCGCACCTGATCGACGGGGTGCCGTGGCACCGCATGGCGGTGCTGGTGCGCTCGGCCAAGCGCCAGGTGCCGCTGCTGCGCCGGGCACTGGTCAACGCCGGCGTGCCGACGATGATCGCGGGCGACGAGGTGCCGATCGCGCAGGAGCCGGGCGTCCGCCCGCTGCTGACGATGCTCCAGGTCGCCGTGGATCCCGGCCTGCTCGACGAGAGCGCGGCCGAGGAGCTGCTGACGGGCCCGCTCGGGGGCACCGACATGATCGGCGTGCGGCGCCTCCGCCGCGCGCTCAAGATCGCCGAGAACGAGGCGGAGGGCACGCGGTCGTCCGGGGAGCTGCTGGTCGCGGCCGTCCGCGACGCCCGCGAGCTGACCCGCGTGGAGCCCCACATCGCCCTGCCCGCCGAGCGCGTGGCCAAGCTGCTGGCCGCCGCCCGCGAGGCCGCCCGGCAGGAGGGCACGGCCGAGGATCTGCTGTGGGCCGTGTGGCACGCCAGCGGCCTGGCCGAGCGCTGGACCGATCTGAGCCTGCAGGGCGGCCCGAGGGGCGCGCAGGCCGACCGCGATCTCGACGCCGTGGTGGCGCTGTTCGACCACGCGGCCAGGTTCGTGGACCGCATGCCCAAGGCGGGTCCCGAGGTGTTCATCGACGACCTGGCCGCCCAGGAGATCCCCGGCGACACGCTGGCCGACCGCGCGCCCGACGGCGACGCCGTGCGCGTGCTGACCGCCCACCGCTCCAAGGGCCTCGAATGGGACGTCGTGGTCGTCGCGGGCGTGCAGGAGGGCGTCTGGCCCGACCTGCGCCTGCGCGGGTCGCTGCTCGGCGTGGAGGACCTCATCGAGGTGGTCGAGGGCGCCGAGCCGAACGCCACGTCCCTGGCCTCCAAGCTGCTGGCCGAGGAGCGCAGGCTGTTCTACGTGGCCGTCACCAGGGCCAGGCGCAGGCTGGTGGTGACGGCGGTGGGCGGCGAGGACACCGACGAGCGGCCGTCCAGGTTCCTGTCGGAGCTGATGCCGGGCGCGGTGGAGACGGCGACGGTCGACGACCGGGCCCGCTGGCTGACCATGTCCGCGCTGGTGGCCGACCTCCGCGGCGCGGTGACCGACCCCACCAAGCCCCGGAAGGTGCGGCAGAGCGCCGCCAGGCAGTTGGCCCGCCTCGCCGCCGCGGGCGTCCAGGGCGCCCACCCCAACGACTGGTACGCCCTGACGCCGATCTCCGACGACCGCCCGCTCAGCTGGCCAGGCGACATCGTCAGCATCTCGCCCTCGGCGGTCGAGAGCTTCACCAAGTGCGGCCTGCGCTGGCTCCTGGAGACGGCCGTCGGCGCGGCGGGCACCAGCACCGCCCAGGGCCTGGGCAACATCATCCACGCGCTGGCCGTCCTGGCGGCCACCGACCTGCCCAGCGAGGACCTTCTCGGCGAGCGCCTCGACCAGATCTGGAACGACCTCGACTTCGGCGGCGTCTGGTACAACCGCAAGCAGCGCCAGGTCGCCGAGCAGATGATCGGCAAGTTCCTGCGCTGGCACAAGGAGAACCCGCGGCAGCTGGTGGCCCTGGAGGAGGCGTTCACGGCGATGGTGTCGGAAGGCGTCCAGATCAAGGGGCGCGTCGACCGGGTCGAGCGCGACTCCGGCGACCGCGCGGTGATCATCGACCTGAAGACCGGCGGTTCCAAGCCCAAGGCGGGCGAGCTCGACCGCCATCCCCAGCTCGGCGTCTACCAGCTCGCCGCGCTGCTCGGCGCGTTCGCCCGGCACGGCATGACCGAGCCGGGCGGAGCCGCGCTGGTCCAGCTCGGCAAGGCGGGCGGCAAGAACGACGCGCTGGAGCAGAAGCAGCGGCCGCTGTCGGAGGACGACGACCCGGGCTGGGCCAAAGACCTGGTCGACACGGTGGCGATCGGCATGTCGGGCCCGTTCTTCCAGGCCAAGGTCAACGACGGCTGCCGCACGTGCGCGGCCAGGGCCAGCTGCCCTGTCAACGACGGCGGGGGCCAGGTGTGCTGACCCCCGCCGAACTCGCCGGCAAGCTCGGCATCCTGCCCCCCACCCGCGAGCAGGCCGCGGTCATCGAGTCCCCGCTGGAGCCGATGGTGGTCATGGCCGGCGCGGGCTCGGGCAAGAGCGAGACCATGGCCGGGCGCGTGGTGTGGCTGGTCGCCAACGGCCTGGTCAAGCCGGAGAACGTGCTCGGGCTGACGTTCACCCGCAAGGCCGCCGCCGAGCTGGCCAACCGGGTCAGGGAACGGCTGACGGGGCTGGCCGAGGCGGGCCTGGTCGAGCCGGGCGCGCTCGACAACGAGCCGACCGTGTCCACCTACCACGCCTACGCCGCCCGCCTGGTCACCGACCACGCGCTGCGCGAGGGGCTGGAGCCGACCATGCGCCTGGTCACCCCGGCCGTGTCGTGGCAGCTCGCGTCCCGGGTGGTCGCGATGTATGACGGGCCGATGGACCGGATCGAGCTGGGCCCGCCGTCGGTCACCGCGGCGGTGCTCGAGCTCGCCGGCGAGCTGTCGGAGCACCTGCGATCTTCGGCCGACGTGCGCCGGGTGGGGGAGTGGCTCCAGGAGCGGCACGACGTGCTGACCGGCAGGACCACCGTGGCCCAGCGCAAGCCGCTGGGCGTCCAGGCGGCCAGGGAGCAGCTGCTGCCGATGGTGGAGGCGTACGAACGGCTCAAGCGCCGCAGGGAGGTCATCGACTACGGCGACCAGATGTCGCTGGCCGCCCGGATCGCCTCCGGCCACAAGGAGGTCGGCGAGATCGAGCGCGCCCGCTACTCGGTGGTGCTGCTCGACGAATACCAGGACACCAGCCACGCCCAGCTCGTCCTGCTCCGCTCCCTCTTCGGCGGCGGCCACCCGGTCACCGCCGTCGGTGACCCCTGCCAGTCGATCTACGGCTGGCGCGGCGCCTCGGCAGGCAACCTTCGCCGCTTCCCCCGCGACTTCCGCACCGGCACCGGCGACCCGGCCGAGGTCCGCCAGCTCAGCGTCAGCTTCCGCAACGGCGACCGGGTGCTCGACGTCGCCGCCCGCGTCCAGCTGCCGCTGCGCATGGAGGCCCGCGAGGTGCCCGTGCTGGTGCCGGGCGCCAACCGCGTCGACCGGGGCCGCGTCACCTGCGCCTTCCACGAGACCGCCGAGGACGAGGCGAAGTGGATCGCCGACGGCATCGCCGGGCTCCTCGGCCAGGAGAGCGCCCCCGACGGCCTGCCCTGGGGCGAGACGGAGCGGAAGAAGACGCTCGCCGTGCAGCCCCAGGACGTCGCGATCCTGGCCCGCAAGCGCTCGCAGTTCCCCGCGCTGCGCAGGGCGCTGGAGGAGCGCGACATCCCGGTCGAGGTGGTCGGTCTCGGCGGCCTGCTGACCGTGCCCGAGGTGACCGACATCGTCGCCACCCTGCGCGTCGTGTACGACCCCACGGCGGGCGACGCGCTGGCCAGGCTGCTGGCCGGGCCGCGCTGGCGCATCGGCCCCGCCGACCTGCGGGTCCTGGGCGAGCACGCCAGGCAGCTGGCCCGCGAGCTGAGCGAAAGCGGCCGCGAGGAGGACCCGCTCGACCAGGTGGTGGCCGACCTGGCGGAGGAGCGGGGCAGCCTGGTGGACGCGCTGGACGAGCTGCCCGACCGGGAGGAGTGGCTGGAGCAGCTCTCGCCGCTGGCCCGCACCAGGCTCGTCGCCCTGGCCCACGAGCTGCGCCGGCTCAGGGCGCACACCGCGCAGCCGCTGCCCGACCTGATCACCGAGGTGGAGCGGACGCTCGGGCTGGACATCGAGGTGGCGGCGCGCAGCGGCACGGTCGGCGCGTTCGCGGCGCGGGCCGATCTCGACGCGTTCCTCGACGCGGCGTCCAGGTTCGCGGGCGACTCGGAGGACCCGACGCTCGGGGCGTTCCTGGCCTACCTGCAGGCGGCCGAGAGCGAGGAGTTCGGGCTTGAGGCGGGCCGGGTCGGCGAGAGCAACAGCGTCAAGCTCATGACCGTGCACGCCTCCAAGGGCCTGGAGTGGCCGGTCGTGGTCGTGCCCGGCCTGTCACAGCTGGTCAGCTCGAAGGGGACGATCGCGACGGGCAGCATCTTCCCCGCCACCCCGGTCATGAACAGCCGCTGGACGGAGAACCCGCGCAAGCTCCCCTACCCGCTGCGCGGCGACGCCGCCGACCTGCCCCGGCTGGGCGGGCTGAGCAAGGAGGAGCTGGCCGCGTTCGACGAGCACTGCCGCGAGCGCGACCTCATGGAGGAGCGCAGGCTGGCCTACGTCGCCGTCACGCGCGCCCACTACCACCTGATCGCCTCCGGCTACCGCTGGGGCAGCGCCACCAAGCCGCTGGAGCCGTCCGACTTCCTGCTGGAGATCCGCGACACCGCCGACCGCGTCTCGTTCTGGGCCGATGATCCGGCCGAGGGCGCCGCCAACCCGCTGCTCGCCGAGCCCGCCGAGGCCACCTGGCCGGTCACCCCCGAGGGGCTGCGCTACGAGTCCGTGCTCGACGGCGCCCGCCTGGTCGAGGACGCCCTGGCCGGCACGCTCGCCGAGGAGGAGGACGAGCCGCTGCGGGCGTTCGAGGAGGAGCGCCTGCGGGCCTGGGAACGCGACACCGACCTGCTGCTGCGCGAGCGCGAGCTGCACCGCCGCAGGTCGGCGACGATCGTCGAGCTGCCGGCGAAGCTCACCGTGTCGTCGCTGGTCACGCTGGCCGGCGACCCGCGCGAGCTGGCCCGCAGGATCCGCCGCCCGGTGCCGGTCAAGCCGGCGCCGCTGGCGCGCCGGGGCACCTCGTTCCACAAGTGGCTGGAGACGCGCTGGGAGCAGCAGCGGCTGATCGACGACCTGGAGCTGTACGACGAGGAGCTCGAAGAGGCCGACGTGCGCCTGGCCGAGCTGCAGGAGCGGTTCGAGGAGAGCGAGTGGGCCGATCGGCGGCCGGTCGATCTCGAGGTGCCGTTCGAAACCATGATCGCCGACCGGCTGGTGCGCGGGCGGATGGACGCGGTCTTCGAGCTGCCCGACGGCGGCTACGAGGTGGTCGACTGGAAGACCGGCCAGCCGCCCAGGGGGAAGGCGGCCAGGGTGGCGTCGGTGCAGCTGGCCGCGTACCGGCTGGCCTGGTCGCACCTGGCGGGCGTGCCGCTGGAGAAGGTGGGGGCGGCCTTCCACTACGTACGCGCCAACCGCACCGTGCGGCCGGTCGACCTGCTCGACGCCGACGGCCTGGTCGCGCTCATCGAGAAGGTCAGGCGCGCAGATGGTGGAAAGCCGGCTTCGGGTGCATGAGGAAGTCGTGGTGGGAGATGTTCCAGGCGTAGGCGCCGGCCATCTCGAACACCACCGTGTCCCCCACACGAGCAGAGGTCACGATATTTCGGGCGAAAACGTCTTTCGGGGTGCATAGCTGGCCGACGAAGGTGATCGGTTCATCAGTCACGCCCGGCCCCCCGCCGGTCGGCAGGATCGTGAACGGCTGGTCGTGGCCCTTGGTCACCGGCGTGCGCAGGTGGTGGGTGCCGCCCAGCAGGATCGCGTACGCCTCGCCGCGCACCCGCTTCACGTCCACGACCCTCGTCACGTAGTGGCCGCAGTACGCGGTCAGCGCCCTGCCCGGCTCGATCCGCAGGCGCCTCCCGCCCCGCAGGCCCGCCAGGCCGGCCCCGTAGGCCGCCCAGTCGAAGCGCTCGCCGGGCGAGGCGTACGAGACCGCCATGCCGCCGCCCAGGTTGACCTCCTCGTGCCCGACGTCCAGCAGCGCCCCGGCCAGGGCGAGCAGTTGGGGCGCGGCCAGGCCGCTGGCCAGGTGGGCGTGCAGGCCGCGCAGGCGCACCCGCTCGGTGAACAGCGGCAGGCACTCCGCCACGCCCTCCTCGTCCATGCCGAACGGCCCGCTCATCGTGAGCGCGGCCCCCTCCACCGGCAGGTCGGGGTTGAGCCTGAGCAGCACGTCGGCCTCCAGCCCCGTGGCGAGCAGGCGGCGCAGCTCGTTCGGGGACTCGACGTGGATGCGGTGGTGCGGCAGGCGCAGCTCGGCGTCCGTCTTGCCGGGGCCGCCGAGGGCGAGCCGCTTGCTCGGGAACAGGGCCGTGACGTGCGCGTGCTCGCCGGCCGACGACACCTCGAACCCGTCCACGTGCTCCGCCAGCACGCGCAGCAACTCGGCGTCCGGGTTGGCCTTGACGGCGTAGTACAGCTCGACGTCGCCCAGCGCCCGCCGTACCGACGCGGCGTGCTCGTCCAGCGCGGGCAGGTCGTAGAGGTAGGCGGGGACCTCGGGCAGGCCCAGCGCGGCGTCCCGGACACGGTCGCCGATCATGCGAGCGGGTTCGCGATCGGGACATAACCGGCGGCGCGGTCGGCGGCCCTGGCCCACCGCACGCCCAGGTTCGCCTTGGCCGGCAGCGGCGCGCCGGCCAGCAGGTCCGACAGGGGCAGCGGCCGGCCGAGCTCGGCGGCCTGGCGGTCGAGCAGGTCGCGGGCGGCCCGCCACAGCTCGCGCAGCAGCCCGTCGTCCTGCCCGGCCAGCGTGGCGGCGATCTCGGTGAGGTGGTTCACGAGCAGGCAGTAGACCACCCGCGCCCAGCCGCGCTCCGCGTCGTAGGTGAGCGCCGCCGCCACCTCGGGATGCAGGCCGCCGAGGTCGTGACGGCCCGCGACGAGCTTGGCGCCCTCCAGATCGCGGAAGACCGCCTGCACGGGCAGGCCGTCCGCGTCCAGACCGGCGAGGACGTTCTGCAGGTGCGGCTCCAGCACGACGCCGTGCGTGAAGTACAGGTCGAGGACGGGCAGCGCCACCACCGTCACGTACGCGCGCCACCAGGCGAGCGGATCCTTGGCCGACGCGTCGACGGCCAGCGCGGCGGCGAGGACCGGGGTGACGCCGGGGTCGCAGGCGGACCAGGGGCTCTGCCGGACGATCACGCCGAGGCCCTCGTGGAGCCGGGTGCCGAGGGCCGCCGAGCGGTGGCCGGGCTCGGGGAGCCAGCGGGTGGCGGGGTGCCTTTCGGCCACCTCGTCGAAGATCGGCCCGAGCCGGGAGGTCAGCTCCACCGCCCCGGCCAGCTCGTACCAGGCGTTCTTGCGCACGCAGTTCGTGATCCGCACGTCCAGCGAGAACTTCAGGCACGCCTCCGCCTCGGGGACGTAGACCGTGCGCACCGACGAGGTCGGCAGGACGACCGGGCCAGGACCCAGGTCGATCAGCTCCGCGCCGAACGCCGGCCGCAGCAGCTCCAGCTGCCAGGGATGGGCGGGCAGCACCCGGTACCCGTCGGGCGCCTGGCCCATCGCGTCCAGCACCGACACGTCACCGCCCTCCGCGAGCACGTCCTCGCGCACGCCGAGCAGCCTGACGGGGAAGCGGGCGTGCGCCTCGGGCGCGTAGCGCAGCCAGCCGTCGCCGCCGCGCGCCTTGGGGCTGGGGTGGAAGCGGTGCCCGTACACCAGCGACTGCTCCGAGGCCAGCCACGGATCGGCCGGCGGCACCGCCCCCGCCCTGGCCCGCAGGATCGCGGCCACCGCCTCCCGGCTGGCCAGCACCTGACCGCCGAACTCGGCGTTCTCCCCG
Organism: Nonomuraea phyllanthi; assembly: GCF_006334985.2. GTDB lineage: Bacteria > Actinomycetota > Actinomycetes > Streptosporangiales > Streptosporangiaceae > Nonomuraea > Nonomuraea phyllanthi. The sequence continues at coordinate 29,871 of NZ_VDLX02000036.1, read as the reverse complement.
TGCAGGTCCGACCCGGCCAGGCCGACCAGCTCGCCGGTCGTCAGCGGCTGCCAGGCGCCGTCCTCCAGGCGTTCGGGCGGGCCGTCGAAGCGCAGCGCCGCGCCCCCGTACGTGCGGGCCCGCAGCAGCGTGCCGCCCACCCGCAGCAGCAGGTACGGCGGAGCCGCCCACACCAGGCCGCGCGGCCCGGCCAGCTCCCGCACGCAGCAGCGCAGCAGGGCCGCCAGCGTCGCCTCCTCGGCCAGGGCGGAGGGCACGTCGATGGCCAGTCCTTGCATCTAAGCTCTCCTCAGGTAGTTGGGCCCGCTGGTGCCGTAGAACTTGTTGACGTCACGGGCGCCCGAGCGTTCCTTCGCCACGAGCGTCCCGGCGGTGATCATTGACTTGCCGGTGAGCCTGGCGGCGTCCAGGGTCCTGGCGCGCAGGATCCTGGCCATGGGGTCGTCGCCGTACTCGTCGAGCGCCTCGGCGAGCGTGTCGCGCAGCAGCGCCGCCGCCCGCTCGTGCGGCATCGCCGCGAACGCCACCGCCGCGGCGGCCAGGTGCAGCGTGATGGTCACGAACACGTCGGCCAGCGCGTGCGGGTCGTCGTTCAGCATCCGCGCGTCGGCGAACTCCGGCACCGCGACCCCGGCGGCGGCCAGCCTCGACGGGGACGCCAGCAGCCCGTCGTTGTCCTTGACCAGCAGCCGCAGGCCGTCGTCCCGGAAGACCAGCGCGAGGTTCTGCTGGTGGGCTTCGAGCGCCACGCCGTACCGCACGAAGAGCCGCACGTTCCAGCGCAGCAGCAGCCGCAGGTATGCCGGCACGACGTCGCCCGGCCCGCCCAGCTCGCCGAGCACTCCGGGCGCGGCCAGCGCCGCCACCGGCACGATGCGGCCCTCGGGCAGCCGCCTTACCATCCAGGCGAGGTATTCGTGCCCGGCGTGCGCGTGGACCTGCTCGTCGGCGAGCAGCACGCCGGGATCGGCCAGCTCGCGGAGCAGCAGCTCGGCCCTGGCCCCGTCGCCGAGCGTCCCCGGCTTGATCGAGCGCCGGTTGCGCAGGCCGAGAGTGCTGATCGGCAGGGGGAGCTTGAGGTGGGTGCGGGGGTCGAGCTCGACGGTCCGCATCGACAGGGTGGGCCGCACGCTCACCCGTGGCTCGTCGAGCAGCCGTACCCCGTCGATCTTCCGCACCTCGTCCACGGTCAGCGGGTGCACCGGGAACAGCACCTCGTCGCCTCCGGCCTGCCAGGGCGCGGCGTCCGGGGTGGAGCCCGGCGCGAGCGCGCGGCGCGGCACCGCCGCCCAGCGCAGCTCGAACGTCGGCGCGAACTCGGGCGCGTAGGCCAGCAACTCCGCCTCGGACAGCCCCACCCGAGCCCGGGAGGTCGGATAGACGGGGTGGTCCACGAACGCGGCGAGCGCCTCGTACGACGGCCCCCGCGCCAGCACCTCGGCCGCGTGCGCGTCGTGCAGCTCCATGGCGGCCAGCGCGGCCAGGCACTCCTCGAAGAACGCCGCGACGCCCTCCGCGTCCGCCGGGTCGGCGATCTCCGCCAGCGTCTCCAGCACCTGCTCCAGCCCCAGCCGCTCGTCCTCGGCGACCACGAAGTCCTGGAACAGCACGCCGGGCGCCAGCCGCACCCACCGCCCGTCCGCCAGCACCAGCCCCACGCCGTCCCTGGTCCGGCTGATCCGGGAGGACAGCCCGCCGTAGTCCTCGCGCAGCAGCGCGTCCAGCACCCGGGCCGCCAGGTACGGCTCCCGGCCGCCCCTTCGACCGCCCGCCGCGTCCCGGCCGCTCACTCGACCACCCACGGCCGCGCGGCCCGGTACGCCGCGATCGCCGCGTCCACGGCCTGCCTGGACGGCCCGACGGCCCGGACGACCGCGAGATAGTCCCGGTTCGTATGCGTGAGGGAGACGGTGTCGCCGACGGCCCGCAGCGGCCGGTGCCAGAGCCGTACGTCGCCATCGGTCACGGCCTCCGCGCCCGGGGCGTCCTTCACGGTCCCCGGCCGGTCCGCGACCAGGCTCACCGCGCTCCCGTGCCCGGAGGCCGCCGGCACGGCGGGCACCGGCTCGCCCAGGTGCGCCCGCAGGATCCACTCGAACAGCGGCACCCCGAGCACGTCGGCGAGAAGGAAGTCGCAGTGGTCGCCGATCACCCGGTAGTTCACCTCGACGATCCTGGGCCCGCCAGGGGTGAGCACGTACTCGGTGTGACACGCCCCGAACCCCACCCCCAGCGCCCGCAGCGCCCCCAGCACGTGCTCGTGCGACCCGTCCGGCGCCGCCCAGTCGAGCCGCTCCTCGATGAAGTACGGCAGCGCCCCCAGCGTCGTCTCGAACCCGCCGAGCACCCGCACCCCGGAGGAGTCCCCCAGCGTCTCCAGGGTGCGGAGCGGCCCTTCGAGGTACTCCTCCACGACCAGCGCCTCGCCCGGCCGCCGCTTGCGCACCTCGGCCACCGCCCAGGCCAGATCGCGTTCGACGAGCATGACGTCCTCGCTGGCCACGCCCTCGCGAGGTTTCAGCACCACCGGGTAGGGCACGCCCTCGGGCACCGGGTCGCCGGGGGCGAGCCGCGTCGACCACACCTGCTCGATCCCTGCCCTGAGGAGCTCGCGACGCATCAGGAACTTGTTCTTCGCCGCCACGCAGGCTCGCCAGTCCTTGCCCGGCAGGCCGAAGTAGGCCGCCGCCAGCGCCGTCTCCGCCTGCAGATGGTCGGAGTTGGTGAAGATCGCGTCCGGCCTGCCGAGGTGCTCGACGGTGTCGATCAGGGCGCGCGGGTCCCGCACGTCGCACGCCACCGCGTACGGATGCCGCTCGGGCCGGTCCGTCAGGATCGTCACCTCGCACCCGAGGGCCTCGGCCGCGGGCAGGAAGCCGTCCGTCACGGAGTCGGTCGGTTTGAGGGCGGTGAGATAGAGCCGCAACGCGAAGGCACCCCCGGAAGATCAGGTAAGGCTAACCTAACTCGTCGATCTTAGCCTCCGAGCGATCATCCCGGGGCGCGGATACCTTAATCGGCGGCTAACCGCGAGGTCATAGGATGACAGGGGATTTGGGGAGGGGGCGGCCTGTGGAGACGACCGCGGAAGAGCAACTCATCGGACCCCTGCTTCTGGCGCGCGGCACGATCGACAGATCGTCGGCGCTGCGTGCCGACGAGGGGTGGGTGGAGCGGATGTGGTCCGAGCCGTCGACCAGGGTGCTGGTGATCGACAACGGTCACACACTGGTGCGGCGGACCGGCGACGAGGTGCAGGCGGTGCTGTTCGCGACTGCCGACGCGCCGCCGGGGCCGCGCTACCTTCTGGGGCTGGCCGACGGGGTCGCGTACTTCGCGGTGTCGGCGCCGCTGCCCGGCATCCCCAAGGGCGACGCCAACGGCCGCCTGACGGTCCCCATGAGCCTGCGCGACACGCCCGAGGGCAAGCCGGTGGCGGCCGGCCTGCGGCAGGCGGGTGGCCTGCTGGGCGACCGCGACGCGGGCCTGCTGGTCTACGCGGTGGCGCTGGAGGCCTGGCACGCGAGCCACGAATACTGCCCGCGCTGCGGCTCCCGCACCACCGTCCAGGCCGGCGGCCACATCCGGGTCTGCCCCCAGGACGCCAGCCAGCACTTCCCCCGCGTCGACCCCGCCGTGATCATGCTCGTCCGCGACGAGAGCGACCGCTGCCTGCTCGCCCGCGGCCCGCAGTGGCCGGAGGGGCGGCTGTCGATCCTGGCCGGGTTCGTGGAGCCGGGCGAGTCGCTGGAGCACGCCGTCGCCCGCGAGGTGGCCGAGGAGGTCGGCGTCACCGTCGTCAACCCGCGCTATCTCGGCAGCCAGCCCTGGCCGTTCCCGCGCAGCCTCATGCTCGGCTTCTTCGCCGAGGCCGTCTCGACCGAGCTCACGCCCGACGCCGAGGAGATCGCCGAGGCTCGCTGGTTCTCGCGCGAGGAGCTGGCGCGGGCGCTGGAGACGGGCGAGCTGCGGTTGCCGCCGCCGGTGTCGATAGCCCGCCGCCTGATCGAGACGTGGTACGGCGGCGAGCTGACCGGCGACTGGTGACCGGCGACTGGTGACAGGCCGCCCCGTGGTCAGGGCCGCCCGTGGTCAGGGCGGCCCGGTGACTGGCTCAGGCCGCTTCGAGCAGGGCCTTGACCTCGAGGGCGGAGGGGTTCGTCCGGACGATGCGGCCGTTGGGGGTGTCGATCACCACGGTCGGCACCGTCTGGTTGCCGTCGTTGACGCTCATCACGAACTCCGCCGCCGCCGGGTCGCGCTCGATGTCGACCTCCTGGAAGGTGATGCCCTCGCGGGCGAGCTGTGACTTGAGCCGCTTGCAGGGGCCGCACCAGGTGGTGCTGTAGACCGTGAGCGCCATGTCGGGAGATCCCTCCGAGATCAGGTGATGCGAGCGCTCGGTGCAACAACGCCGAGTCTCCGGTTAATCCCCCCGAAACCGCCCCACCACGCCGCTTCCGGCCGGCAGCCGCGATCGAGCAGGACTCGGGAGCGCTACATGGCGCCCAGGCGCTCCGCGACCCAGGCCTGCACGCGCTCGGCCACGCCCGGCTCGCGGTAGAGGGCGGTGCTGTGGTTGATCCCCGGCTGCGTGATGATCGTCACCGGCACGCCCACCTGCCCCAGCATCGTCTTGAGCAGCCGGCTCTGCAGCGGCGGCACGAACTCGTCCTCCGAGTGCACGGTCAGCATCGGCGCGTCGTGGCGGCTGGCGTGCCAGGCGACCTCCATGCTGGCCCAGACCCGCGAGCACTTGCCCTTGGGCTCGCACCCGCCGGCCAGGCGGATGGCGGCCTTGCGCAGCTTGCGCTTGTTGTGCTCCTTGGACTTCTCGCCGTCGGAGTAGGCCCGCAGCGGCGAGATGATCGGCGACAGGCCGACGACGCCCTTGAGCCCGTTGATGCCGTCGCCGTACGTGCCGATCGCCGCCGCGATGTGACCTCCGGCGGAGAACCCGATCACCACGTAGTCGCTCGGGTCGAACGCCCACTGGCCGGCGTTCTTGCGGGCCAGCGCGATCGCGGCCAGCGCGTCCGTGCGCTGCGCGGGCCAGGCCGCGTCGCCGGACAGGCGGTAGTTGAGGTTGAAGACCGTGTAGCCGAGGTCGGCGTACTGGCGCACGATCGACTTCATGTAGCGCTTGTCGCCGGCCGACCACCAGCCACCGTGGATGAGGAAGACGCCGGGCCGCTGCTGGCCGTCGGGGGTCCACCAGACGTCCATGCGCTGGCGCGCGTGCGAACCGTAGGCGACGGTCTCGTTGGCGAAGCCGCCCAGGCCGTCCTGGTCGATGACGTCGGTCACCGACGAGGGCCCCGGTGTCGGCTCCCGGCTCGCGTCCGCGGCGACGGGTGTGAGCACGACGCCTGCGAGCGCGAGCACGCCCACCGCTACCGCAGTTCGCACAGCCTTCCCTTTCCCCCATGCACATGGTCGGCCCCATTGCGGGGGAGGAGACCAGTTCTTTGCTCCGGGACGATACAAGAACATACGTGGGCCCGCATGTTGCCAGAATAAAGAGTCCTTCCGCCACGCCTGGGAGTATGTACGGGTGAACAACATGGATGACGTCCTGGCCGGACTCGATCCCGAGCAGCGCGCGGTGGCCGAGGCCGTGCGCGGGCCGGTCTGCGTGCTGGCCGGCGCCGGCACCGGCAAGACCAGGGCGATCACCCATCGCATCGCGTACGCGGTCCGCAGCGGGGTGGTCGACCCGCAGAGCGTGCTCGCGGTGACGTTCACCACCCGGGCGGCGGGGGAGCTGCGCCAGCGCCTGCGCGCGCTGGGGGCGCCGGGCGTGCAGGCCCGCACGTTCCACGCCGCGGCCCTGCGCCAGCTCACCTACTTCTGGCCGAGGGTCATCGGCGGCGAGGCGCCCTCGGTGATCGAGTCGAAGCTGCCGGTGCTGGCGGAGGCCTGCCGCCTGGTCCGGAAAAATGCGGATCGGTCCGAGTTGCGGGACATCGCGTCCGAGGTCGAGTGGGCCAAGGTCACCCAGGTCGGCCCTGAGGACTATCCCACCGCCGCCGCGAAGCACCACCGCACGCCGCCCGTCCCGCCGGAGGAGATCGCCCGCCTCTACGACGCGTACGAGCAGATCAGGCGCGAGCGCCACCTGGTCGACTTCGAAACCATCCTCGAACTGACCGCCGCCGTGATGACCGAGCACCAGGAGGTCGCGGCGCAGATCCGCCAGCAGTATCGCTATTTCGTGGTGGACGAGTATCAAGACGTCAACCCGCTGCAGAAGCTCCTGCTCGACACCTGGCTTGGCGGCCGCGACGACATCTGCGTGGTCGGCGACCCCAACCAGACCATCTACTCCTTCACCGGCGCCACGCCGCGCTACCTGACGCAGTTCGCCGTGGAACACCCGAGCGCCGCCGTGATCAAGCTGGTCCGCGACTACCGGTCGACCCCGCAGGTGGTGGACCTCGCCAACCGCATGGCCGCCAGGTCGCCGCACCGGCTCGACCTGGTGGCCCAGCGTCCCGACGGCCCCAAGCCGTCGTTCGCCGACTACGACGACGAGCCCGCCGAGGCGCAGGGGGCGGCCCGCGCGATCAGGAAGCTCCTCGACAGGGGCGTGCCTTCGCGGGAGATCGCGATCCTGTTCCGCGTCAACTCGCAGTCGGAGGCGTACGAAGAGGCATTGTCCAAGGCCGAGATCCCGTACGTGCTGCGCGGCGCCGAGCGCTTCTTCGACCGCCCCGAGGTCCGCCAGGCCGTCGTGCTGCTGCGCGGCGCGGCCCGCTCCTCGGCCACGGAGCCGCTGGCCTCCGAGGTGCACCACATCCTCTCCGGCGTCGGCCTGACCCCCGACCCGCCCGGCGGAGGCAAGGCCAGGGAGAAGTGGGAGTCGCTGAAGGCCCTGGCGGACCTCGCCGAGGACATGGCCGCCGAGGGGGCCGGCCTGCCCGCGTACGTCGCGGAGCTGGAGCGCCGGGCCACCGAGCAGCACGCCCCGCCCGTGGAGGGCGTCACCCTGGCCTCCCTCCACGCCGCCAAGGGCCTGGAGTGGGACGCCGTCTTCCTGGTCGGCCTGACGGACGGCATGCTGCCGATCATCTACGCCGAGACCCCCGAGCAGATCGAGGAGGAGCGCCGCCTCCTCTATGTCGGCATCACCCGCGCCAGGGAGCATCTGTCCCTGTCCTGGGCCGGCGCCCGAGCGCCGGGCGCCCGTAAGACCCGCCGCCCCTCCCGCTTCCTCGACGGGCTCACCGGCCGCACCGCGTCCCCGCCACGCCTGTCCCCCTCCTCGCGCGAGCGCCGCCAGGTGGCCGCCCCGGTGAGCTGCCGCGTGTGCGCCAAGACGCTGGTGGCGGCGGCCGAGCAGAAACTGGGCCGCTGCTCCACCTGTCCGGCCGACTACGACGAGGCTCTCCTGGAGCGACTGAAGGCGTGGCGCACGGCCACGGCGAAGGAGTCCAAGATCCCGCCGTACGTCGTCTTCACCGACGTGACCCTCCAGGCCATCGCCGAGCGGGCGCCGGTGACCGAGCAGGAGCTGGCGTCCATCGCGGGGGTCGGCAAGGTCAAGCTCGACCGCTACGGCGAGGCCGTCCTCTCCCTCTGCCGCGGTGCGTGATCCCCAGGCTGTCCGGGGCCAGCTTTGGCGGCATTCGGGCGGCACGTCAGACTTGTCCCGAAGACCGCGACAGCGCGAGGGGGATGGACACGTGAACGAGGCGCTGAAAGAGCTCCTGGACCTGCTCGACCTGGAGCAGATCGAGCTCGATATCTTCCGGGGGCGCAGCCCGGAGGAGCGCATCCAGCGCGTCTTCGGTGGCCAGGTGGCGGCCCAGGCCCTCGTGGCGGCCGGCCGCACAGTCCCCAAGGACCGCAACGTGCATTCGCTCCACGCGTACTTCATCCGGCCGGGCGACCCGGCCGTGCCGATCGTCTACAACGTCGAGCGCCTGCGCGACGGCCGGTCGTTCACCACCCGCAGGATCGTCGCCATCCAGCACGGCAAGGCGATCTTCACCATGTCGGCGTCGTTCCACGTGGCGGAGGAGGGGGTGACGCACCAGGCGTCCGCGATGCCGCGCGTGCCCGACCCCGAGACGCTCCCCACGTTCCAGGACAGGATGTACGAGCTGGCGGGCGACAACCCCGAGCTGCGCGAGTGGTTCACGCGCCCCCGCCCGGTGGACGCCAGATACGTCTCGCCGCTCACCTGGGAGGCGTACAAGAACCCCGACCTGCGCAGCGCCGAGACCAACGTGTGGTTCCGCTACCAGGCGGACCTGCCCGACGACCCGCTCCTGCACGTGGTGCTGGCCGCGTACGCCTCCGACTTCACGCTGGTCGACACGATCCTGCTGGCTCACGGCATGGCCTGGGGCGCGTCGAACATCATGGGCGCCTCGCTGGACCACGCCATGTGGTTCCACCGGCCCTTCAGGGCCGACGACTGGCTGCTCTATGCTCAGGAGTCGCCCTGGTCGGGGGGAGCGCGGGGGCTCGCGCGCGGCGAGATGTTCACCGCGTCGGGCGAGCTCGTGGTCTCGGTCGTCCAGGAGGCCATGATCCGCCTGACGAAGTAGCCGCACCCCGCCGCCGGCGAGATGCGCGACTCGCCACCTGCGATGCTCGAAAAAAGGTGGCGAGTGTTACAAAATCGCAGGTAGAAAATATGTTGCCGTTCCTGAGCCGCCGGGTTTAGGGTCATGGTCAAGCGAGTCGGACACTCCTGTTTCCGACGATCTCGAGAGTGGAGGTGAGTCACCGGTGATGAGCGTCAAGATGTCAGCCACGCAGTGGCTCGCTTCCGCATGCCGTGACTCGGTGAGGCTTGTCGATAGCCCTGCCACGTCTCGGCTGGAGAAGTCTGCCCGTAGTCAGGCTGCTGCTGCCGCCTATGCGCGCGCCCACTTCGGCCGCGCCGCCGTGCAAGCCGCTCCTGTCTACATCGGACGTATCGAACTGCCGGCCAACCAGCTCACCAAGGGTGGACTGTGCGGTCCGCAACCCTGGAGGGATGCACCGGTCATAACCTGACCGGCACATTGCAGCCCACCAGGCCGCGGATCCACAGACGGATCCGCGGCCTTACTTATTTGTCCGTGATCCCCGACCACCTACGAGGTGCCCGACCAAGATCAAAAGATCGATCAAAGGAGAAAAGCAGATGGGGGCGAAGACGATCATGGACCTGATCGACGAAGCCAAGATCCCCTGCCGTACCGACCCTGACCTGTGGTTCGCCGAGTCGCCGGAGGACGTCGAGTTCGCCAAGGCACTCTGCGGCGGCTGCCCGATCCAGAAGTCCTGCCTCGCCCGCGCGCTCGAGCGCGAGGAGCCCTGGGGCGTCTGGGGCGGCGAGCTGATCCTCAGGGGAACGATCGTTCCCCGCAAGCGTCCGCGCGGGCGTCCCCGCAAGCACCCGGTCGCTGCCTGAACACCGCACCTACCACCAGAAAGCGAACACACCGATGAGCACTCACATCACAAGGAGCCGAGCAGTGCCGGATCTCATTCATGACCTGGTCAATGACCGAATACAAACGCTTCACCGCGAGGCGGAGCAGCAACGCCTCGTCCTGCGCATCAGCCGCGTACGGCGGGCGCAGCGCGAGGTCCTGCGGGCGAACGACCGCCTCCGCAAGGCCCTGAGCCGCCAGATCTGATCCGGGAGGTCCTGCCGCCGGCGCAGGATCTCCCGCCGGATCTCCTAGAGAGCCGGGCGCTCCGAGCGCCCGGCTCTTGCTGTTGGGGCTCCCCAACCATGTCCCCACCGGCGCCGGCTCAGCACCCTGGAGGGGGATGTGCTGACCAGCGGCGCCGGTGGGAGCCCCCGGGCGCGAGCACACGCACGTGCCCGGGTGTCATGGCCCGAACCTGCCACAGGGATCACGGTCCCGAATCGGCCACGGGTTTCGCGGTTCCTGAACCAGGCGCGGGCGTTGCGAAGCCGAGCCGGGCGCGAAGCCATGCGTGCGACGCCGCTGCCCGCCCCACCCGCGCGACCGCGAGGGGAAGGGTGGTGGCGAGCTGTCCTGCGGCCATCACCGGGACGGCGGTGACGGGCAGGCTCGCGGATCGACACATCAGGATCCTCTCGACCTGGTAACGACTTGCACCCGTATCATTACACAGCGCAGTCGCTAGTTAACCTCGGGTTAAGTAAAATCTATGCGCTCGTCAAGGACACCCATCGCCACCCCGACCCTCGCCGGTGCCATCCACCCCGCAATCGGGACACCACCTCGCGCCCGCGTCGGGCGGCGTCACATCACTTCGCACCCCCGTTTCGTGCGTCTCGATCCCGGCCCGCAGGTGCGCTCCGCCCATCCCACGCCCGTCAGGCCCCATCAACTCACGCCGCTTCCGAGCGCATCACGCCACCTCACGGCCGCCTCGGCCCATCCCGCGTGCACTCATGCTGGCCCCGCGTGGCGTCGCGCCACCTCACGCCAGCACCACACTGGTCAGGCCATCACCTCATGCCGCCCCTGAGCGCGCCGCGTCACCTCAGGCCCGCTTCACGCCCGCAGCGCGCACGTCTGACCATCGCCCCAGACCCGCCTCGCACCCGGAGCGCGCATGTCACGTCTTCACCTCACACCGGCCCCGGGCGCTTCACCGCACAGCACCGCCCGATGGACGCCCCATGGATGGAGGTCGGCCGCGGACAGACGTCGGTCGCGTCGCCGAGCGGAGGCCGCGGAGGCCGCGGGGGCCGAGGGGGCCGCGGGGGCCGAGGGGGCCGGGGGATCCTAGGGGCGGCGGGCTAACCGATGGCCAGGGCCTCGTCGTTGGTGTCGTCGGAGTCGTCGGAGAAGCCGGGCACCCAGCGGATCACCTCGTCGCGGAAGCGCGCCGTGGTGCCGAGCTGGCACAGGACGCCCACTCCCGCCGCATGGACCCGGTGGATGAGCACGTACGACGGAGGAAGGTTGAGCTGCCGCACCACGTTCGTGGGGCGGAGATCCGCGACGCGCGCGGCCTGAGCCTGCAACCACTCCCGGCTGAACGTGAACTCCTCCACCGCCGTCGGCTCCACGTACGGCGCGAGAAAGGCCCGCAACGCGTCAGGATCGATGTCGATGTCCTCGCGGATGAAGCCTTCCCGGCGCAGCCCCGCCATGACGGCGTCCATGTCGCCCTCGTTGAAGATGCGCGTGAGCCGGCCGAACATCGTCGGGTAGCCGCCGGGCAGCCGGTTGACCGCGCCGAAGTCGAGCACGCCGAGCCTGCCGTCGGGCAGCATCCGGAAGTTGCCGGGGTGCGGGTCGGCGTGCAGCATGCCGACCCGCGCGGGAGAGCAGAAGAGGAAGCGTACGAACAGTAACCCGGCGTGGTCGCGCTGCTCCTTGGTGCCGTCGGAGATCACGCGGGAGAGCGGGGTGCCGTCCATCCACTCGCTGACCAGCACGAGCTCGTTGGCCGCGACCACGTCAGGGATGTGGAAGTCGGGATCGCCGTCGAACTCGAGCGCGAACGCGTGCTGGGCCTCGGCCTCCCGCAGGTAGTCGAGCTCCTCGGCGACCCGCTCCCGCAGCTCCGCCAGCAGCGCCTTCATGTCGAGCCCGGGCAGCAACGCCCCGAACAGCTTGCCCAGCCGCGCCAGCTGCGCGAAGTCGCCGAGCAGCGCCTTGCCCGCCCCCGGATACTGGATCTTGACGGCCACTTCCCTGCCGTCGTGCCACACGGCCTTGTGAACCTGGCCGATCGACGCGGCCGCCGTCGGCCGGTCGTCGAACGACAGGAAGTTCTCCCGCCAGTCGTCACCCAACTGCTCGACGAGCACCTTGTGCACCGTGGACACGGGCAGCGGGGGAGCGGCCTCCTGGAGTTTGGTGAGCGTGGCGCGGTAGGGCCCGACGATCTCCTGCGGCAGCGCCGCCTCGAAGATCGACAGCGCCTGCCCGAGCTTCATGGCGCCGCCCTTGAGCTCGCCGAGCACCTTGAAGATCTGCTCGGCCGTACGCTGCTGCACCTCCTGCGCCACGATCTCGGCGGACTTGCCGCCGATGCGCTTGCCCAGGCCGAGGGCGGCGCGCCCGGCGAAGCCGAGCGGGAGGGTGGCCAGCTTGGCGGAGCGCGTGACAGCACGGCGCGGAAGATCGCTCACACTGATGCGCGGAACCTCGATGAGATGCCGCTTCCCCCCTTCGTGGTCGTCCTCTGAGCACGTCAGTCGCGGTTAGGAGACATGACCATTCTTAGCGAATCCGGACTATTTCGCACACAACGACATTGCGGGTGTACCTTCCACGACCTCCGCCTCCACCGCCAATCAGGCGTTACGTCCAATGTGCCGTTGGTCACAACCGGCTCCTTGCCGTCGAGGTAGGCAAGCGCCTGGCCGGTCGCCTCGGCCGCGACCAGCGCCGCCAGAGTGGAGTCGCAGGCGATCTCGCCTGGCGGATAACCGCCCAGCCTCGCGGTCACGATAGGCCACCCCGGATCGTGGTCCCGCCGCGTCAGGTCCAGGCAGTGCAGGCACGCCGTCTTCCCCGGCACCACCAGAGGCCCCACCGTCCCGTGCCCCTCGAACGCCGACACCAGGAGGTGCGGGATGTCGAGGGAGACCACCTCGTTGACCAGCACCCCATCGAGCGGTCCGACGGGCGCGAATATCACCAGATCCGGATGATCCGACTTGTCCCCAAGATACGTCCCGCCGACCAGTGCGTTGACGGAAGGCATCACCCCCATCCCGTCACCCTGCCCCTCGAACTCCTCCGACCGGCCACCTCCCCGCATCGGCGTGGCGCCACCGGAGGGGACCGTTCCCGCCGCGGAACGCGCCCTGCCGGCGGGAGAGGCGGGAGAAGCGGGAAGAGCCGGAGAAGACGCGGCGCCGGTGGAAGGCGGGATGGCTCTCGTGCGGGATCCGGAGCCGGCGTCGAGCGTGGTGCTCGAGGCGGGCGACCGCGCGATGCTCCCGGAGGTGGGGGCAGTTCTTCCTGCGGATGGTGCTGGTTTCCCGGAGGTGGGTGCGGCTCTTCCCGTGGACAGCGCCGGTCTTCCGGAGGCGGGCGTGGCTCTGCTGGTGGTTGGCGTGGTGTTTCCGGTGGCGGGTGTCGCTTTTCCGACTGTTGGTGCCGGCCCTCCGGAGCCCGGTGCGGCCCTGCCGGCGGATGACGACGTGCTTCCTGGGATCGATGTGCCCCTTCCGGGAGCGGGCGCGATGCTCCCCGTGCGGGATCCAGTGTTCCCGGAGCCGGCGCTTCCGGAGCGGGGTGCGGCGGGCGAGGGCAGGGCTGGGGTCGAGCCGGATCTGCCACGGCGGTCGGCCTGCGCGGCGCCGCTGGAGCGTGCGGCTTGCGACGCGTTCGTGCCGCGCGTTCCTCGTGGCGAACGGCCGGAGGGCGAGCCCGAGGAAGACGCCGGCTCTCCGGACTCGATGCCGTCGGGCTCGTCCCTTCCAGGTGCGCCGGGTTGGGGGTCGGCGGGGATCGGCTCGGCGGTCGGATCGGGGTAGGGGTGGCCGCCGGAGGTGAGCCTCCGGGCGACCGCCACCGCGCCGGCCTCGCGTGACAGGCCCACCTCCGCCCACGTCAGCCCGCCCGGCGTGACATCGCACGGCCGGGTGGTGCCGGGGTCGAACACCCGGATGTTGCCGATGCCCGCCGCCGCGAGCAGGGCCACCACCTGCGCGCCCACCCGCCCCGCTCCGTAGACGCGCACCCGGTGCCGCCGGCGCCTGCCGAAGATCGCGATCGCGCCGTCCGGGTCGGTCGAGGCGAGGTCGAGGGCGTCGAGGTCTGGTCTCAGGCGATCGCGCTCCGCCAGGGACAGCTCGGCGAGCGGCGCGGGGCTGGTGGCTGCATCATGAAGGGCGCCTTGGACGGCGAGCTGGTCCAGCAGGGCACGGGCGCGGACCTCGTCGAAGCCGATGGCGTTCGCCTCGGCCAGGACGCACTCCAGATCCCTGGTGCCGTCGAGGCCGTCGATCCACTGGCGGACGGCCGGGGTCAGACCGCTCAACATGACGGCCCTGAGGGGGTGCGCCCCGTATTGGAGGGTTTGCTCGTCGCGGATGATGCGCCGGAGGGCGGGCTTCACACGTGGCCTCATGGCGGGAAAGGTTTCCATGCCCGAGCAAGATCCCGAGCCGGTTCGGCGGCGGCTGTGGATAACCGCGTGGCAGTGCGGTTGACCTGTGCATAACAGCTGCGGGGACAAGCAGCTCAAGGGGGTAGAAGGCGGGCATGGCTGGCGGTCTCATCGTGGTCCCGCTCGTACCGGAACGGGGTGGGTGAAAGTGCTTCCGCCGATGATCGTGAGGGGTGGACCGCGGCTCCGGCGGCAGCGACGTAAGGTAAAGATCTGGTAAATCAGTCTTTACTGTGAAATGGGGGAATGCTGGACGGGCGGGCCACTGGATGAAGATCGTTGGGACCGTGCCAACCCTCTCAACCCCCTCCGAAGTTGTCCTCAGTCGCGATCACCAACCCCGGAAGCCGCGCTGAGGTGGGAATACCGCCGGCCCCGTGACCACGCCCTCAGCAGGCATGATCGGGGCCCGGCCGCGCATCGGGAAACGCCGCCTGCCCAAATTCACCCGCTCTTAATCATCTGACCAGGAGAAACAACGTCCACCCTCTGTGGAATTTTGCCCACGTCGGCTACCGTGCATATGTGCCCCCCGAGACAGTCGAGGTTCGTCGCAGTTCTCGTCGCCGGCGTACGGTCTCCGCCTACCGCGACGGCGACAAGACGATCGTGCTCCTGCCCGCCTGGCTGAGTGGCGAAGACGCGGATGAATGGGTGAGCCGGATGCTGGATCGGCTGGCTGCCAAGGAAAGTCGGCGAAGGCCCACCGACGAGGCGCTGCTCGAACGAGCCAAGGAACTGGCGGCCAGATATCTCGACGGCAGAGCGGAGCCGGTCAGCGTGCGCTGGGTCGACAACCAGCAGCACCGCTGGGGCTCGTGCACCCCGGAGAACGGCACGATCAGGATCTCGACCAGGCTCAAGGGCCTGCCCGAATGGGTCATCAACTACGTGATCATCCATGAGCTGGTGCACCTGCTGGTGCCCAGCCACGGGGCCAAGTTCTGGGCCCTGGTGGAACAGTATCCCAAGGCCGAACGCGCGCGCGGGTTTCTCGAAGGATTCTCGGCCGCGGCCCACACGGCGCCGGAGGAGTGTTGACGCGCGTCGCCGCGGTCCTGGTACGCCGTCGCATGGCACAGGCCGCTCCCCCCGGCGTGGACCCGGACAGGTTCCTGGAGGCGGTGGCGGAGGACACGTACGAGATGGTCGCGGGGCTCGACCTCGTCACCCCGGTCCTGATCACGAGCGTCCCCGAGCTGGAGGAGATCGTCTGGCCCGGCACCGAGGTCATCACGATCGATGAGGACGAGCCGCTGAAGGGCGTGCTCCAGCGCCTCAAGGCCGATCAGGCGGCCGTGATCGGCGCCGACGCGCCGGACCTGCCGCCCCTGCTCGTCGGCAAGCTGTTCAGGGAGCTGGGCAGGGCCGAGATCACGGTCTGCCCGGCGGCGAACGGCGGCGCCGTGGCCCTGGCCTGCGCCCTGCCCGCGCCCTCCTGGGCTGAGCCCGATCTCGATGACGCTAACGTCGTGGCCACCCTGCGCGCCCAGGCCCCCGGCCCCCGGCGGGTCGCCACCACCCCGGGCTGGCACCGCCTGCGCACGCCCGAGGACGCCGAGTTGCTCGACCCCGGCCTCGAAGGCTGGGAGAACACCAGGGCCTTGATCAGACCCTGGTGACCCCGCGGCCCCGCGCGCTTGTCAGGCCCTGGCCGGTTCGGCTCCAGGAAGGTGGCAGTGATCGGCGCCCTTGATCAGGTCGGCTGTGGTGACCCGAGGTGAACTCGGTTTCAGAACATGGGGGCCCTGATCAGGGGACGGTGAGTTCGGCCAGCACGGCGCGGTGGTCGGTCCTCGGTACGTCGCGCACGCTGACCTCCTTCACCCCCACCCGCTCGTCCACCAGCACGTGGTCGATCGTGATGATCGGCGGCACCCGCTTGTTCGCGGGCCAGGTCGGGATGAGCCCCGCGCCCACGGTGTCGGCCGCGTCCTTGTAGCCGCGCGCCAGCAGCCCCCGCAGGGCGGCGTGGTCGAGCGAGGCGTTGAAGTCGCCCGCGATGATGCGGATCCGGTCGGGCGAGGCCGACGGGAAGTCCGCCAGTGCCTCGTTCCACGACGTGACCTGGGGACCCAGCGGCGGGAAGGGGTGCGCGTCGATGAACTCGATCGACTGCCCCCCGGGCAGCGAGATCAGCGCGGCGGGCATCTGGTGCCCGACCGGCGGCATCACGTCCCAGAGCGGCTCCAGCGGGTGCTTGGAGTAGAGGCCGCTGCCGCCGGCGCTCCACTCGTCCTGCAGGACGCGGTGCGGCATCAGCTCCTTGAGACCGGCGGCGTCCAGGTCGGCCACCGCACCGGGCGTCAGCTCCTGCGTGCTGAGCACGTCGGGCTGGAACTCGCGGACCAGCTTCATGATCGTCGCCACGTCGGCCCTGCCGAACAGCATGTTGATCGTCATGACCCGCATGGGCCTGCCCGTCGTGGCCTCGGCCGAGCCCAGCGCTCTGGGCAGCACGCTGAAGCCGAGCGCGGTGGTGGCCAGCAGCGCCACGACAGTCGCGGCGCGCCTGCGCCCGAGCGAGGCGATCAGGAGGGGGACCAGCGAGCCCGCGGCGGCGTAGGGGGTGGCGGTCATGATCTGCGTGGGCAGCGACCCGCGCTCCAGGCCGGCCACCCTGGCCACCGCCCACGCGGCGAACGGGGTCACGGCCAGCCAGGTCAGCGCCGTGCCGGGGAACTTCCAGCGCCTGCGCTCAGGTGTCACGATCGTGCCGCCGACGGCAGAACTCTCCAACGCAGGGCCCCCTTTTGGAACGACGCAGAGGACTCTAGCCCAGCGCGCGTGTGCCCGCGTTAAGGGCGGTCTGTCCGCGTACGGCCAGGCGCCGCGTCGCCTCGTCGGACGGTTCGGGGATGTCGGTGACGGGGAACCAGCGGAGGTCGAGCGATTCGTCGCTGATCGCGGCCCGGGCGCCGGGAGGGGCCACGGCCGCGTATTCGATGTCGAGATGCCAGCTCTGCGGGGGATGGCACCACACGGAGTGCTTGTCGACGGCGAGCGGTCCCGGCAGCAGCTCAAGATCGGAGATTCCCGACTCCTCCACAGCCTCCCGCAGAGCGACGTCCGCGAGCGACATGTCGGTGATCTCACAGTGGCCGCCCATGGGCAGCCACATCTTGGCCTTCGGATGCAGCGTGAGCAGCACCCGCGTGCCGTCGTGCGACAGCACCACCGTCGTCGCCGTCAGATGCCCGGGCACGCACTGCCGCAGCATCGCGTCGTCATGCGCCCGCAGGTGCTCCAGGAACTCCAGCCGCAACGCCTCCTCATCGGGCGTGGGCGCGTCCCACGCCGACAGCACCGCCAGCGCGTCCGCGTGCAGGCTCAATTGTCGCCGTCCTCGTCGTCCGGCTTCGCCTCCAGCTGGGAGATGTCCCAGGCCGTCTCGCCGAGCACGAAAGCGTCGGGATCGTCGAGGTCCTCGGCCGTCGGCATGAGGTCGGGGTGGCCCCACAGCGCGTCCCGCCCCTCGACGCCACGGGCGCTCTCCAGCGCGCGCCACAGCGCCGCGGCCTCGCGCAGCCGCCGCGGCCGCAGCTCCAGCCCCACGAGCGTGCCGAACGTCAGCTCCGCGGGACCGCCCGTCGCGCGCCTGCGGCGTACGGTCTCCGCCAGCGCCACGGCGGAGGGCAGCTTGCCCTCGGCCGCCTGGTCGACCACGGTGGCCACCCACCCCTCGACCAGGGCGAGCATCGTCTCCAGCCGCGAGAGGGCGGCCTTCTGCCGCTCGGTCTCCGCGGGCTTCAGCAGGTTGCCCCCGCTCAGCGCCTCCTGGAGCGCCTCGGGGTTGTTGATGTCGAGGCCGCGGATCTGCTCCTCGAGCGCCGAGGTGTCGACCGTGATGCCCCTGGCGTACTCCTCGACCGCGCCCAGCAGGTGGGCACGCAGCCACGGCACGTGCTGGAACAGCCGGTGGTGCGCGGCCTCGCGCAGCGCCAGGTAGAGCCTGATCTCGTCGGACGGCACCTCCAGGCCCTCGCTGAACGAGGCGATGCCGCCCGGCAGCAGCGCGGCCGTGTCGGACAGCGGCAGGCCGATGTCGGTGGTGCCGATCACCTCGCGGGCCAGCGAGCCGATCGCCTGCCCGATCTGCTGGCCGACCATCATGCCGCCCATCTGCTTGAGCATCCCCAGCAGCGGCCCGGCCATCTGCTGGGCCTCCGGCGGCAGCCCCGAGCCGCCGAGCGCGCCGCCCATGGTCTCGACCATGCGCTCCGCGATCGGCTCGCAGAGTTTGCGCCAGATCGGGACGGTGTTCTCGATCCACTCGGACCGGCTCCAGGCCTGCGGGTTGGACACACCGCTGGGCAGGGTCGTGGCCTCGTTGAGCCACAGGTCGGCCAGGCTCAGTGCCTCGGTGATCTGTCGGCGCTCGCCTTCCATGACGCTCGGGTCGCCCTCGGCGACCACGGCGTGGCGGGCGATGTTCTTGGCCATGTCCCAGTTGACAGGGCCTGAACCCTGCGGCGCCGACAGCATGTCGGCGAACTGGCGCATCGCCTGAGCCATCTGCTCAGGGTTGCCGAACATGGCGAACGGGTTCTCGTTGGGGTCGTTTTCGCGACCTGGCAGGTCAGTCACCGCTCTACCTCATGCAGGATGGAGGAGTCCACATCCGCCACGTTAGTCGTCCTACGGCGGATCAGTGCAAAGTGAGGACCTGGTGCCTACCTCGAAACGCCCGCGCCAACCCGTAGTAGCCGTCACGGGAGCGGCCTCCGGCCTAGGCCGGGAGCTGCTCGTCAAGCTCGTATCCTCCGCGGATTTCCGCAGGGTGGTGGCCATCGACGAGGAGCGCGGCGACGTTGGGGAGGCCACCTGGCGAGTGATCGACGTACGAGATCCGCTCTTGGCGAACCGGATCTCCGACATCGACGTGCTGGTCCATCTGGCCGGCGACTACGCCGTCGACTCCGACCCGGGGGAACGGCGCGCGTACAACCTGCGTGCCGCCCAGACGGTGCTGACGGCCTGCGCGGCGGCGCGCGTGCGCCGGGTGGTGCTGGTCACCAGCGCGATGGTGTACGGCGCCGCGCCCGACAACGAGGTGCCGCTGCCCGAGGACGCCCCGGTGGCGGCCGAGCCCGACACGGGCGTCGTGGGCGACTTCCTGGAGATCGAGTCCCTCGTACGCCGGTCGCTGCGCAGCCACCCCGGCCTGGAGGTCACCGTGCTGCGCCCGGCCGCCGTCGTCGGCCCCGGGGTCGACACGGTCATCACCCGCCACTTCGAGTCGCCGAGGCTGCTGACGGTCAAGGGCTGCAGCCCGCACTGGCAGTTCTGCCACATCGACGACCTGGTCGCGGCGCTGGAGCTGGCGGCGCGCGGCGTGGTCACCGGCGTGGTGGCCGTCGGCTCCGACGGGTGGCTGGAGCAGGACCAGGTCGAGGAGCTGTCCGGCATCCGCAGCCTGGAGCTGCCGGCGGGGCTGACCTTCGGCACGGCCCAGCGGCTGCACCGGCTCGGCGTCACCCCGGCGCCCGCCACGGACCTGCACTACGTGGTCTACCCGTGGGTGGTCGACTGCGCGGCGCTGCGCGAGGCGGGCTGGAAGCCGTCGTGGACCAACGAGGCAGCGTTCACGCAACTCCTGGAGCTGCGGGAGAACCGCACGACCGTGGTCGGCCGGCGACTGCCCGTCAAGGAGGCCACGCTCACGGCCGCGGGCGCCACCGTCGCCGTCATCGGCACCGCCGCGATCGTCCGCCAGGTGCGCCGGAAGCGGCGCCAATGACCGCTGCGATCGTCCGCCAGATGTGCCGGAAGCGGCGCCGATAACCGCCGCCGTCGTCGGGCGGGTGCGCCGGAAGCGGCGCCAATAAGCGCCACGATCGTCCGGCGGGTGCGTCGGATGCGGCGCCGGCAAAGGTTAGGCTCTTTCCGTGGACGTCATCCGGTTGCTCGGCATTCGTGACACCCCGCTCTCCGTCGACGAGGTGCTGGTCGCCGTGGGCGACCACGCCGCCGGCGGCACCGCCGTCTTCGTGGGCACCGTGCGCGAGCAGGACCACGGCAAGCCGGTCGCCAAGCTCTCCTACTCGGCGCACCCCTCGGCGGAGGCCGAGCTGCGGCAGGTCGCCGAGAAGATCGCCGCCGACTTCCCCGTGACGGCGCTGGCCGCCGTCCACCGCGTCGGCGATCTGGAGCTGGGCGACGTGGCCGTCGTCGTCGCGGTCGCCGCGCCCCACAGGGACGAGGCGTTCAGGGCCTCACGCCGCCTCATCGACGACCTCAAGGCGCATGTCCCCATCTGGAAACATCAGGTGTTCGCCGGCGGCGAGGCCGAATGGGTCGGCGCCGGAGAATAAGCTCATCGACATGTCACGACGCGCCCTGACCCTGCTGCTCGCGGGATTCCTCGTGCTCGCGCTCGGCGTGACTGGCGCGTCCCGGCCGGTCCCGTACGTCGTGCTGAGCCCCGGCCCGACGGAGAACACGATCGGCGAGGTCGACAAGAAGCCGGTCATCTCGATCAACGGCCGGCAGACCTACCCGACCAGCGGCGCGCTGAGCCTCGTGACCGTGGCCTACCAGGGCGGCCCCGCGGCCCAGATCGACCTGCTGACGGCGCTGCGCGGCTGGGTCGACCCGACCGTCGCGGTGGTCCCGCAGGAGACCATCTTCGCTCCCGACCGCACCGTCAAGCAGGTCGAGCAGGAGAACACTGTGGAGATGTCCAACTCTCAGGACTCCGCCACCGCCGCCGCGCTCAACGAGCTCAAGATCGCTTACACCACGGTCGTGACGGTGGTGTCCACCGAGCCGAAGATGCCGGCCAACGGCAAGCTCATGAAGGACGACGAGATCGTCGCCGTCGACGGCACTCCGGCCAAGAACGTCGATGTCGTGGGCGACACGGTCAAGGCGCACAAGCCCGGCGAGAGCGTGCGCTTCACCGTCAAGCGGGCGGGCAAGGAGCTCGACGTCACCGTGCCGACGACGAAGGGCACCGAGGGGCAGACGCTCGTGGGCGTGAGCATGCAGGGCCGGTTCAAGTTCCCGTTCGACGTCGACATCAACGTCGGCGACGTCGGCGGGCCGAGCGCGGGGCTGATGTTCTCGCTGGGCATCGTCGACAAGCTGACGCCCGGCGAGATCACCGGCGGCAAGCGGATCGCCGGCACCGGAACGATCAACCCGGCGGGCGAGGTGGGCCCGATCGGCGGCATCGCACAGAAGATGGTCGGCGCCCAGGACTCCGGCGCGACGGTCTTCCTCACCCCCGCCGACAACTGTGCCGAGGCCGTGAAAGCCGTGCCCGACGGGCTCCGGCTGGTCAGGGCCGACACGCTCCACGACGCGGTGCTGGCGCTCGACGCGCTGCGCACCGGGAAGGGAAACATCCCCGCGTGCGAGGCCGGGTGAAACTTCTGGCGCTCGCCGTGCGTTAGCCGAAGCACTGGCCCTGCAGTGTAGGTTGCCAGACACGGACCGTTTTTTCATCACGACGAGGGGTTGGCCTTGAGCTTCCGGACCCCGGGAACCGGCCGGGCGATGCGTCTGCCTCGCCGGCCGCGACTGCTCCTGCCTGTGGCGATCGCCTTTGTGGCGATTGTGGCGCTTTTCTTCCTATTCTCCGGGTTTTACACCGACTATCTATGGTTTGACGCGACCAACTACACGTCGGTCTTCACCGGTGTGCTGCTGACCGAGATCGTGCTGTTCCTCCTCGGGGCCGTGCTGATGGTCGCCATCGTGGGCGGCAACATGCTGCTGGCCTTCCGGATGCGTCCGATGTTCGGGCCGGCGATGTTCGGCGGCGGCAGCGGCGCCGACCGCTACCGCATGGCGCTCGACCCGCACCGCAAGCTGATCTTCATCGTCGGCATGAGCCTGCTCGCGCTCTTCACCGGCTCCTCGTTCGCCGGGCAGTGGCAGACGTGGCTACAGTTCGTCAACGGGACATCGTTCGGCAAGACGGACGAGCTGTTCGGGCACGACATCTCGTTCTACATGTTCGACTACCCGTTCATCCGGATGGTGCTGAACTTCCTGTTCACCGCCGTGATCATCTCGATCGTGCTGGCGGCGATCACCCACTACCTGTACGGCGGGTTCCGGCTGCAGTCGCCCGGCGTGCACGCCTCCCGGGCGGCGCGCACCCACCTGTCGGTGCTGCTCGGCGTCTTCGTCCTGCTCAAGGCCGTGGCCTACTGGCTCGACCAGTACGCCCTCGTCTTCTCCGACCGCGGCTTCGTCCACGGCGCCTCCTATACCGACGTCAACGCCGTCGTGCCCGCCAAGACCATCCTCGCGATCATCGCGCTGATCTGCGCCGTGCTCTTCTTCGCCGGCGTCTTCCGGCCAGGCGGCATGCTCCCCGGCGTCTCCTTCGGCCTGCTCGTGCTCTCGGCCATCCTGATCGGCGGCGTCTACCCGGCGCTCGTCGAGCAGTTCCAGGTCAAGCCCAACCAGCAGGGCAAGGAGGCCGCCTACATCGAGCGCAACATCAAGGCCACCCGCGAGGCGTACAACGTCGACAAGACCGAGCTGGTGACCTACGAGGCGGAGTCCGACCCGTCGAAGGTCGAGAAGGACGGCGACGCCTCGGTCTCCGGCGTCCGCCTGCTCGACCCGGCCCTGGTGTCCTCGACGTACGAGCAGACGCAGCGCATCCGCGGCTTCTACAAGTTCGGCGACACGCTCGACGTCGATCGCTACCGCGACAGCTCCGGCAAGCTGGTCGACCACATCGTCGGCGTCCGCGAGCTGACCGGCCCGCCCCAGGACCAGAACAACTGGATCAACCGGGCGCTCGTCTACACCCACGGCTACGGCTTCGTCGCCGCGCCGGGCAACCAGGTCGACGGCGGCCTGCCCGCCTACGACGCGAAGGACATGCCCGTCATCGGCCCGCTGGTGACCAGCACCAACCTCAAGGAGCCGCGGGTCTACTTCGGCGAGAACCCGTCCTCCGCCGAATACGTCATCGCGGGCGGCAACCCCAACAACCCGCAGGAGCTCGACTACCCGATGACGGGCGGCACGGGCCAGAAGAACACCACCTACACCGGTGACGGAGTCCAGGTCGGGTCGTTCTTCAACCGGCTCATGTACGCCGCCAAGTACAGCGAGGCCAACATCCTCCTGTCGGGCGACATCAACGAGAACTCCAAGATCCTGTACGTCCGCAACCCGCGTGACCGGGTCCAGAAGGTCGCCCCGTTCCTCACGCTCGACGGCAACCCCTACCCGGCCATCGTCGACGGGCGCATCGTCTGGATCGTCGACGGCTACACCACGTCCAACGACTACCCGTACTCCCAGAGCGAGAGCCTCGGCGACATGACCCGCGACACCACGACGGACCGTCGCGCGATCGCCCAGCAGCCGACCGACAGGATCAACTACATCCGCAACTCCGTCAAGGCCACGGTTGACGCCTACGACGGCACGGTCAAGCTCTACGGCTGGGACACCAACGACCCGGTGCTGAAGACCTGGAGCAAGGCGTTCCCCGGCGTCATCCGGCCGGCCTCGGAGATGAGCGCCGACCTGAAGGCCCACGTGCGCTACCCCGAGGACCTGTTCAAGGTGCAGCGCTACACCCTGTCGCGCTACCACATCACCGACCCGGCCGCCTTCTACAGCGGCCAGGACTTCTGGAACGTCCCCGGTGACCCCACGCAGGGCGACAAGAACATCAAGCAGCCGCCCTACTACTTGACGACCACGATGCCGGGCGGCACGCCGACGTTCTCGCTGACCACCACGTTCGTGCCACGCCAGGGCCCCAACCTGGCGGCGTTCATGGCGGTCGACTCCTCGGAGGGCTCCGGTTACGGGCGCATCCGCATCCTGCGCATGCCGTCCAGCACGCCGATCCCCGGCCCCGGACAGGCCCAGAACTCCTTCCAGAGCCGGTTCGCCGGTGAGCTCAACCTGCTGGGCGTCGGTGCCTCGTCCGTCCGTTACGGCAATCTGCTGACCCTCCCGTACGCGGGCGGCCTGGTCTACATCGAACCGGTGTACATCCAGGTGGCCGCGGGAGGCGGACAGGAGCCGTACCCGATCCTGCAGCGGGTCCTGGTGTCCTACGGCAGCAAGATCGGCGTCGGGCACACCCTCGACGAGGCGCTCCAGGAGGTCTTCGGCGGGCAGCAGGAGCAGCAACAGGAGCAGGAGACCACCGGGGACCAGCAGCAGGCCGTCCCGAACGAGGCCAACGCGGCGCTCAACTCGGCGATCTCCAACGCGAAGAAGGCGTACGAGGACGCGCAGAAGGCCCTGCAGGCCAGCCCGCCGAACTGGGACGCCTACGGCGACGCGCAGAAGCGCCTGGAGGCGGCGCTGAAGGCGCTGGAGGGGGCCAACGCCCAGGAGTCCAAGCCCTCGGCCTCGCCGACGCCCACGTCCTCCGCCACGCCATCGGCCTCGCCGTCCGCCACGTCTTCGGCCTCGGCGTCGCCCTCGCCACCACCGGGATCCGAAGCGGGAGGCACGTCCTAGCCCATTCGGTTTGCGCCCACCCCTCGCCGCCGACTAGTGTTGTGGCAACAACGCGACGCGGGGTGGAGCAGTTCGGTAGCTCGCTGGGCTCATAACCCAGAGGTCGCAGGTTCAAATCCTGCCCCCGCTACCACTCGCAGAGGCCCGGGTTCCGGAAACGGACCCGGGCCTCTCGCATGTCCGGGGCACGTGCTCGGTCCGGTGGCGCCTGATCGCGGAAACGTCCCGAGCACTCCCGGAGCCCTGTATAGTTATTGATGTAACACACCGACGCGGGGTGGAGCAGTTCGGTAGCTCGCTGGGCTCATAACCCAGAGGTCGCAGGTTCAAATCCTGTCCCCGCTACTCGACACGAAGTCCCCGGCCTCATTGCGAGGCCGGGGACTTCGTCGTTTCTCCGGCACTTGCCCACGCCTCGCCTGCGATGATTACATCATTACATGACTGATGAAGCAGTGCCCACGATGTACGAATGGGCGGGCGGTGACGAAGCGCTCCAACGGCTGACCGAGGTCTTCTACCGCACGGTCGTCAAGGACGAGCTGATCGGCCCGCTGTTCGCCCACATGGCTCCCGACCACCCCAAATATGTGGCGATCTGGCTCGGCGAGGTGTTCGGCGGCCCCGAGCGCTACACCGAGGAGCGCGGCGGCTATCCGAACATGCTGCGCCACCACCTCGGCAAGGCCATCACCGAGCAGCAGCGCCGCAGGTGGGTGAGCCTGCTCATGGACGCCGCCGACGAGGTGGGCCTGCCCGCCGACCCCGAGTTCAGGGCCGCGTTCGCCGGCTACATCGAATGGGGCACCAGGATCGCCGTGGAGAACTCCGCCCCGGGCGCCACCCCGCCGCCCGAAGCGCCCGTGCCGCACTGGGGCTGGGGCGTGGCGCCGCCGTACCAGCCCTAATCTGGAGGAATGGGAGCCACGTCCCGCGGGATGCTCCGTCTCTACCTGGGCGCGGCGCCCGGAGTGGGCAAGACGTACGCCATGCTGAGCGAGGCGCGCCGCGCCCGCGAACGCGGCAAGGACGTGGTCGTGGGTCTCGTCGAGACCCACGGCCGCGCCAGGACCGCCCGCCTGCTCGAAGGGCTGGAGACCCTGCCGAGGCGGACGATCGCCCATCGGGGCGCGACGTTCACCGAGCTCGACGTCGAGGCCGTCATCGCCCGCGCCCCCGCCGTCGCGCTGATCGACGAGCTCGCCCACACGAACGTCCCCGGCTCCCGCAACGCCAAGCGCTGGCAGGACGTCGACGAGATCCTCGACGCCGGCATCGACGTGGTCTCCACCCTCAACATCCAGCACCTCGAGTCGCTGAACGACGTGGTCGAGCAGATCACCGGCGTGCCGCAGCGGGAGACCGTGCCGGACGGGGTGGTGCGGCGCGCCGACCAGATCGAGCTCGTCGACATGGCACCCGAGGCGCTGCGCCGCAGGCTGGCCCACGGGAACGTCTATCCGCCCGAACGGGTCGACGCCGCGCTGGCCAACTACTTCCGCGTCGGCAACCTGACCGCCCTGCGCGAGCTCGCCCTCATCTGGGTGGCCGACAAGGTGGACGAGCAACTCGATCGCTACCGTACGGACCACGGCATAGCGGGCACCTGGGAGGCCCGCGAGCGCGTCGTGGTGGCGCTCACCGGCGGCCCCGAGAGCGACACGCTCATCCGGCGGGCCGCTCGCATCGCGGCCAGGAGCAAGGGCGCCGACCTGCTGGCCGTCCACGTCACCAGTGCCGACGGCCTCGTCCCCGGCGGCGACGCCGCGAGCCTGATGCGCGGGCGCGCCCTCGTCGAGAGCCTCGGCGGCTCGTACCACCAGGTGGTGGGCGACGACGTCCCGCGCGCACTGATCGAGTTCGCCCGGGGCGTGAACGCCACCCAGCTCGTGCTGGGCACGTCGCGACGAGGGCGGTTCGCCCAGATCCTCTCGCGCGGGGTGGGGGCGACGACCACGGCGCTGTCGGGATCGATCGACGTCCACCTGGTCACCCACGAGGAGAGCGGGAAGATACGGGAGCGGGCGCGGTCGAGGGCCGCGCTCACCCGCGGGCGGCGGCTGTCGGGCTGGGCGCTGGCGCTGCTCGGGGCGCCGCTGCTCACCGCCGCGCTCCGGCCGCTGGGCCTGTCTCTGCCGAGCGAGATCCTGCTCTTCCTGCTGCTGGTCGTGGGCGCCGCCCTGGCGGGCGGCATGTGGCCGGCCCTGACAGCGGCGGTTCTCGGCTTCGGGCTGCTCAACTGGTTCTTCACGCCGCCGGTTCACACATGGACGATCTCCGCGCCGGAGAACGTGCTCGCATTGGCCATCTTCGTGCTCGTGGCGGCCATGGTCAGCGCGGTCGTCGACCTGGCGGCCCGGCGCAGCAGGGACGCGGCTCGCTCGCGGGCCGACGCCGAGGTGCTGTCCACGCTGGCGGGCCACGTGCTGCGGGGCGAGGCGGCGCTGCCGTCGTTGCTCGCGCGGATGCGGGAGACGTTCGGGCTGGCGTCGGTGACCCTGCTCGAACGGACGGACGGCTGGAAGATCGTCGCCACCTCGGGCGGAGCACCGTGCACGCGGCCGGGGACCGCCGACAACGACGTGGTGATCGACGACCGGCTCGTGCTCGCCGCCCGCGGGCGGTTGCTGGACGCCGGCGACCGGCGGGTCCTGGAGGCGTTCGCGGCCGAGGCGGCGGTCGCGCTGCGCCAGCAGCGGCTGCGCCGGGCGGCCGAGCAGGCCGAGCCGCTGGCCGAGGCCGACAGGATGCGCACCGCCCTGCTCGCTGCCGTCAGCCACGACCTGCGCACCCCGCTCGCGTCCGCGCGGGCGGCGGTCGAGAGCCTGCGCGGCACCGACGTCGCCTGGTCGGACAAGGACCGCGCCGAACTGCTCGCCACCGCCGGCGAGTCGCTGATCAGGCTCGACCGGCTCGTCTCGAACCTCCTCGACATGAGCCGCCTCCAGGCCGGCGTGCTCGGCGTGCACCCCGAGCCGGTGGCGATCGCGGACGTGCTGCCGCGCGCCATCGACGACCTCGGGCCGCTGCGCGAGCGCGTCCGCAGCGACCTCCCGCCCGCCGTACCCGAGATCACGGCCGACCCAGCCCTGCTGGAGCGGGTGCTCGCCAACCTGATGGCGAA
Organism: Nonomuraea phyllanthi; assembly: GCF_006334985.2. GTDB lineage: Bacteria > Actinomycetota > Actinomycetes > Streptosporangiales > Streptosporangiaceae > Nonomuraea > Nonomuraea phyllanthi. The sequence goes on along the minus strand of NZ_VDLX02000036.1, from coordinate 2,216 downwards.
CGCGGCCCGCTACAGCCCCGACGACCGGCACGTCCTCGTCAACGCCAGCTGGCACGGCGAGCACGTGGAGATCCGCGTCATCGACCGGGGCCCCGGCATTCCGCCGGAGGCGCATGACAAGGTGTTCATGCCGTTCCAGCGGCTCGGCGACCGCGACAACCACACGGGCGTGGGCCTCGGCCTGGCGCTCTCGCGCGGCCTCACCGAGGCGATGGGCGGAACGCTCGCGCTGGAGGACACGCCAGGAGGGGGACTCACCATGACCGTCTCGCTGCGGAGGCACGCATGACCCGCGTGCTGGTGGTGGACGACGAGCCGCAGATCCTGCGCGCGCTGCGCGTCAACCTGGCCGCGCGGCGCTACGAGGTGGCCGTCGCCTCCGACGGAGGCGCGGCGCTGCGCCAGGCCGCCGAGTGGCATCCCGATCTCGTCATCCTCGACCTCGGCCTGCCGGACCTCGACGGCGTGGAGGTCATCCAGGGGCTGCGCGGCTGGACCTCCGTCCCGATCATCGTGCTCTCCGGGCGTACGGACAGCATCGACAAGGTGAGCGCGCTGGACGCCGGCGCCGACGACTACGTGACCAAGCCGTTCAGCATCGACGAGCTGCTGGCCCGGGTCCGCGCGGTCACCCGCCGCACGGCCCCTCCCGGCGAGGAGACCGCGACGGTGCGGCTGGGCGACCACGTGATCGACCTGGCCGGCAAGACGATCTCAGGTGGAGTACGGCTGACGCCCACGGAATGGCACTTCCTGGAGATCCTGGTACGCAACCCCGGCAAGCTCATCAGCCAGCGGCAGCTCCTGCGGGAGGTGTGGGGCGATGCCTACCAGAAGGAGACCCACTACCTGCGCCAGTACATGGCCCAGCTCAGGCGCAAGCTCGAACGGGATCCCGCGCGCCCCGTCCACCTGCTGACCGAGCCGGGGATGGGCTACCGGTTCCAGCCCTTCCCGCCGTAGGGTCCGCCGGTCACCGCAGTGCCCTGCGCAGGGCCCAGGCGAAGAGCACCAGGCCGAAGACGATCTGCACGATCCGCATGGGCGGGGATGAATCCTGATCCGCGTAGATGACGACGCCCACCCACATCAGACCGAATAGTCCGACCAGGGCAATTGCCGCCCAGTTCAACCCCCGCTGCCACATATGCGCAGTCTTACAGGCGGGCGGGCAAGGCCGAGTATGGCTCGAGTCGTCATCGGGTCAGCCGCGCTAGCGGGGGAGGGTCCTCCGGGTGCCGACGCAGCGGCGCAGGCGCACGGAGCGCGGGCGCTTCGGCGCGTCGTCCTCCAGTGCGCAGTCGGCTTCGAGCGAGCTGCCGCCATCCGGTGGGCTGACGGCTTCCAGGTGGGCGAGCAGCGTCGCGGCGGTCTGCGCGTCGGCGAGGATGCGCTGCACGGCCTCCCCGTCCTCCGGCAGCTGGCCGTGCTCCGCCAGCTCGTGCCTGAGGAACGCCAGCGGGTCGGGCGCGCCCACGGTGTCGGCCGCCGCCGTCGCCCGCGCGGCCGTCAGGAGGCGCAGGTAGTGGGTCCGCAGCACCGCCTCGCGCATGCGGGCGTGCTCCAGGTCGTCGATCAGGTTGCCGGCCATTCTCAGCAGGTCTCCGGCATGGGTGCCCTCATCGGCGAGGAAGGCGCGGATGTCGTCGAACTCCGATCGGGTCATGCGGGACACCTCCGTGAGCGCAGTCTGCTCGTAGGTATGTCGTACCTGGCCGCGATTGCGGATGACTTGCCGTCGGCTTGACAGCGGGGGCCCCGACCGGGGGCTCCTTGCAGAGGTTTGAGCGTTGCGTGGTGAGGGAAGAACCTCGTGATTACCCGAGTGGCGCGAAGTGGGTGCGGCGGGCTGCTAGAGTTGCTTCGCGCAGGGCGACCGAGGGGGCTCCTAGAGCTCCCGGAGATGCCCGGCAAATCCCACTTTCTTGAGGGTCATCCTCGATGGTTTCGCATCGGTTCGGATGGGCTGGTAAGTTAGAGGGGTTGTCCCGGAAGCGGGGCGTGGCTTAATTCCTGCAGGTCGAGGAAGCCCGGTCAATTTGACAGGGGCCGGGGCGGCTGAAAAGATTAAGACACAACGGAAAAACGAAAACAGAAGCACGAGAACGTAGCACTTCTCCGTTTCTTGAGAACTCAACAGTGTGTTAAAAGCCAGTGCATGAGATACATGCATGACCCCGTCATATTGATTGACGGTTAGCTCGGATTGATGTCCA
>NZ_VDLX02000035.1 GCF_006334985.2 Nonomuraea phyllanthi | reverse complement strand
CGACGGATACACCGATCTCCTCGCCGTCGACGCCAACGGCACCATGAAGCTCTACAGCAACAACATCGTCCGCGACAACGGCCAGCCCTACACCGGCAGCGACCCCCGCGAAGTCGGCCACGGCTGGTCCGGCTACCCCCGCATCCTGGCCTGACCCCGTCCCCGCCGGTGTCGGCCGCCTGCGGTGGTGGGCGGCCGACACCGGCGTTTCCGCACATCGCTGCCCCGCGCCGCATCCCAGGTGCCGGCCCGCAGCAGGGCCGGCACGGGACGGGTCAGCTCAGCGCCTGCTTGACCAGCGCGCTGATCTGCGCCTCCACCTCCGGCGTCACCTCGGTCAGGGCGTAGGCGGCCGGCCACATCGTGCCCTCGTCCAGGTTCGCCCGGTCGCTGAACCCGAGGGTGGCGTAGCGGGTCTTGAACTTGGCGGCGCTCTGGAAGTGGCAGACGATCTTGCCGTCGAGCGCGTAGGCGGGCATCCCGTACCAGAGCCTGGGCGCGAGGGCCGGGGCACCGGCGGTGACGATGGCGTGGACGCGCTCGGCCAGGACGCGGTCCTTGTCCTGCATCTCGGCGATCTTGGCGAGCACGTCCCGCTCCGCCTCCGCCGCCTTGTCCGCCGGGTTGTGGCGGGCCGACTTCTTCAGCTCCTTGGCGTGGTCCTTCATCGCGGCCCGCTCCTCGGCCGTGAACCCCTCATATGTGCTGGTCATCGCGTTTCTCCTTCATCGCTTCGGTATGGGACGAGCGTATTCAGCAGGATTGATACGTCCGCTATGCGATGACAATGCGAGGGGATCCTCGGCGCATGGGGCTCAGGCGGGTTTGTGGCGCTGGTAGTGGCGGGCGACGCGGACGCGATTGCCGCAGCGAGCGGCCGAGCACCAGCGGCGGCGCGGATGGGCGGGCAGGAACAGCAGCACGCAGTCGTCGGCCTCGCACTGCCGGATCCTGGTCACCGCCGGGTCGGCCAGCAGCTCGGCCGCCGCCTCCGCGAGCCACGCCGCCAGCCGCGCTCCGGGAGGGCCGGTGCGCCGGCGGGTGGTGGTCACCGCCGCGCCGTCCCAGGCCAGCTCGGCGACGGCGGGTGCGGCCCGCTGGGCCTGGTTGAGGGCGTCGAGGTCGTCGGCCTGGGGCCGGCGGCCGTGGCGGGCGTGGTCGAGGGCGCGGGCGGTGCGGTCGCGTACGGCGTGCACGGCGGCCAGGTCGGCGGCGCCCAGTTCGGCGGCGGCGAGGTCCCGCGCCTCGGGGAAGCGCTCGGCCTGAAGCTCCAGCCAGGCCCGCAGGTCGTGGGCGGTGGCCAGCAGGTCGCCGGCGGCCGGGCGGGTGTTGAGGAGGTCCAGCGCCAGGGGCTCCCCGGTCAGCGCAACGAGGTCGCTCATGCTCCTAATGGTACATCTAGCGATTGACACATTAGGCAGGCTCTCGTTATATCTAATGCCTCTTCTCCAGTGAAAGGCGTTAGACATGCCGGTTCCTCGCGTCGCCCACCGTCACCTCGACGTCGAAGGCGTCCGCGTCTTCTACCGCGAGTCGCTGCCCGAGCGGCAGGACGCGGCGGTGCTGCTCCTCCTGCACGGCTTTCCCTCGGCCTCGCACCAGTTCCGCCGCCTCATCGACGCGCTCGGCTCGCGCTACCGGCTGATCGCCCCCGACTACCCCGGCTTCGGCCACACCGAGGCCCCGCCCGGCTTCACCTACTCCTTCGACCGGCTCGCCGACGTCACCGAGGGGTTCGTGCGGGAGCTCGGCCTGACCGGGTTCGTCATGTACGTGTTCGACTTCGGCGCGCCGGTCGGCTTCCGCCTCGCCGAGCGGCACCCGGAGTGGATCGCGGGCCTGATCGTCCAGAACGGCAACGCCTACACCGAAGGGCTGTCGGACGCCGCCCGCGACTTCGTCGCCCTGCGCCCCGGCCGGCCCGGCGCCGAGGAGACGATCCGCGACCTGCTCACCCTGGCGGGCACGCGCGGCCAGTACGAGAGCGGCGTCGCCGACCCCGCCCTGATCGCCCCGGACGGCTGGACGCTCGACCAGCACTTCCTCGACCTGCCCGGCCGCAAGGAGGCCCAGGTGGCGCTGGCCTTCGACTACCGCTCCAACGTCGAGCGCTACGGCCGGTGGCAGGCCTGGCTGCGCGAGCACACCCCGCCCGCCCTCATCATCTGGGGCGGCAACGACCCGTTCTTCCCCGAACCCGGCGCCCGCGCCTTCCTGCGCGACCTGCCGGACGCGGAGCTGCACCTGTTCGACACCGGCCACTTCGCGCTGGAGGAGCACCTGCCGGAGATGGCCCCGCTCATCGCCGGCTTCCTGGACCGGCTCGGGGACCCCCGGTAGGTCAGAGGGTGGGCGGTGTCAGGAAGATGTGGTCGCTGATGGCGTACGGGAACGTCGCGTCCTCCTCGCCCGTCACCCGGACGCCGCCGTCGGCCGCCGCGACCGTGACCTCGCGGGCGGGCCGGATCCCGGCGCGTTTGAGGCGCAGCAGGACCGCAGGGTCGTTCTGCACCTGCTCGCCGATCCTCACGACCAGGACCGTGCTCTCCCCGACACCGGCGGCGTCCGTCATCGTCAGCACCGGCTCGGGGGCGGCGCCGTCCTGCTCCAGTGACGGGATGGGACCGCCGTGCGGGCACGTGGCGGGGTGGCCGAGGACCTCCACCAGCCGGCTCTCCACCGCGTCCGACATCACGTGCTGCCAGCGGGAGGCCTCGACGTGGACCTCCTCCCACCGAAGGCCGACCACCTCCGCCAGGAAGCACTCGGCCAGGCGATGCTTGCGCATCACCCGTACGGCCCAGCGGCGGCCGGGCTCGGTCATCTCCAGGCGCCGGTCATCGCCCACCCGCACCAGGCCGTCGCGCTGCATCCGGGCCACGGTCTGCGAGACGGTCGGCCCGCTCTGCCGGAGCCGTTCGACGATCCGCGCCCGCAGGGGCACGATCCCCTCCTCCTCCAGCTCGAACAGGGTCCGGAGATACATCTCCGTCGGATGGACCAACCCGTGCATCGCCCACGTCCTTCCTCGCGTTCCCCGCCGGGCCTCCACCGCTGCCCCCGCCCCGCCATCGTCGTCCAGCCGACGCCCAGGCGGCGTCCCTCGGGCGGAGTGATCTGCCGCTACCACCCCGGGACCAAGGGCAGGTCGTACTACGACGCCAGGAGTAGTCCCCGTTGCACGGCCACGAGTGTCAGCATATGCTGACAGCCATGGAAGCTACCGAGCTCGCCGAGGCGGCCGCCGACCGCGATCCCGGCGCGGGTCTCGCGGCGGTGGCCGCGCTTCGGGCCCTGCTGGAGGAGCTGGAGGCCATGCACGTCTCGAACGCCCGCTCCCAGGGCTGGTCCTGGGAGCGCATCGCCGACGCGCTGGGCGTCCGGCGCCAGACAGTCCACCGCAAGCACGCCCGCCGGACGAAGGGATAGCCGCGTGTTCGCCAGGTTCACCGAAGAAGCCCGCAAGGCCGTGATCAGGGCCGGAATCCTCGCGCTCGACGCCGGACGGCCGACGCTGGAGACCGACCTCATGCTGCTCGCACTGGCCGAGACCCGGCCGTTCACGCTGCGGTCGTTCACCGCGACCGCCGCCGCCGTGCGCGAGCGCGTGGGCGCCGGTGACACCGGCGCGCTGCTCTCCACGCTCGGCATCGACGTCGACGTCGTCCGCCGCCGCACCCGCGCCGGCGCCGACGATCCGGCGGCCTGGCGGCTGCGCCGCTCCCGGGTGCGCCCGCTCCGCGTCATGCTGTACGGGCCGCTCGGCCAGCTCCCCCTGGCCATGCACGCCCGCAAGGTCGTCGAGGTGGCCCTGTGGCGGCCCGGCCCGGTCACCGGCGAGCACCTGATGTGGGGCCTGCTGGCCGACGGTGCCAACGGCACCGCCCGTGTCCTCTCCGACCTCGGCGTCGACCTGCGCGATCTGGTGCAGGAGCTGGGGATGCCCGTGGCTCGCCGGTCCGCGTAGCCTCCAGCCGGGTCAGCTCTCCGGCCGGGTCAGCTCTCCGGCTCGGGGGCGTAGAAGGCGGTGGTGGCGGCGACGGCGGCGGCGACCTGGTCGGCCGGGGCGCCCGCGGCCAGGTGGGCCTCGCCCCAGGCCCGGCTGCTGGTCGTGATGACGCGGCGGCCCTCGGCGGTCAGGTGGAAGGTCTCCTCGTCGACCTTCTCGCCGCCCGCCAGGTGCAGGCCGAGCCCGAGCAGCGCCAGGTCCCAGCCCACGCCGGTCGCGCCGGGGCCGTAGCCCGACCACATCTCGGGCGGCACCACGGCGCTGTGCCGCAGCTCGAACAGGGTGCCGCCGTCCTTGGCCGACAGGCGCACCTCGACCTCAGAGAAGCCGGGGTTCTCGCCGAACAGCCAGCTGACCTTCAGCAGGCGGGGCGGCTCGCACTGCAGGATCTCGCCGCCCGCGTTGCCCTGCAGCTGGTACGTCCCCCCGACCCGCAGGTCCCCGCTCACCGGCAGGAACCAGCGCGCGAGCCGGTCGGCGTCGGTGCAGGCCTGCCACACGTCCTCGATCTCGGCGTCGTAGTGGCGGCGCAGCTCCAGCGTCTTGATCTCGCCGTCCTTCAGCTCGCGCTGAGCTCGCAGGAGCTCCTCGACCATGTCCATCAGGTGTCCTTCTCGTTCATGCGGCGCTCGCGTTTGCCGCGGGCCAGCTCCGTCGCCAGCGCGTCCAGCCGTTGGGTCCAGAAGCCGCGAAAGCGTTCCAGCCAGAGATCGACCTCCTTCAGCGGCCCGGGCTCGACGGCGTACAGCCGCCGCGTGCCCTGGGCGCGTACGCTGGCGAAGCCGTTGTCGCGCAGCACCCGCAGGTGCTGGGAGACGGCGGGCTGGGAGATGCCGAACTCGCGCTGGATGACGGCGGTGAGCTCGCCCGAGCTCTGCTCGCCGCCTGCCAGCAGCTCCAGGATGCGCCTTCGGACCGGATCGCCGAGGACGTCGAATGCGTGCACCACCAGAGTATTTCAGGATAGACTTATATAAGTCAACGCTGAGGATAGCGGGGTCAGTCGTCCAGGCCGCGGGCGCTCAGCGCCTCGCCGAGCGCGTCGGCGTGCCGCAGCGAGCTGACGACCAGCGGCACCGCGAAGGCCCGCAGGCTGCGCTCGACGCCCCTGGCCCGCTGCGCCTCGCGTACGCGGGTGGCCAGCGCCGCCACCACCGGCACGCTGCGTATCGTCAGCGACAGCAGCAGCGACAGCCGGAACGGGTCCAGCCCCACGAACCTGGCCGGTGACAGCAGGCGCTCCAGCGCCGCCATCATGTCCGAGGTGCGGGTGGTCAGCGTGACCAGCCCGGCGAGCGCCACCGCCAGCACCACCCGCAAGGTGGTGGAAACCGCGCCCTCCAGGCCGACGAAGGCCCACTGCATGGCGAACAGCGCCACCGCGAACCACCGCACCGGCCTGATCTGCGCCCACGCCGCCGCCACCCCTACCCTCGACACCGCGTACAGGCCCGCCACCACGACCGCCGCCCCGGCCAGCGCCAGCGGCGAGCCCAGCAGCACCAGCCCCGTGCAGGCCAGCGCCAGCAGGCCCAGCTTGGCCGCGGGCGGCAGCCGGTGCAGCGGCGAGGAGCCGTGGACGTAGGCGCCGGTCAGGATGTCCATGCCGGTCATGCCATCATCTTGCGGTAGTGGCCGATCGCCTCATCCGGGCCGCCGTCGGCGACGATCCGCCCCTGGTCGATCACCAGCACCCGGTCGAAGTCCGTCAGCAGCGGAAGGTCATGGCTGACCACCAGCACCTGCTGCGGCATGCCGCGCAGCAGCTCGGCCACCTGCCGGGAGTGGCGCAGGTCGAGCAGCGTGGTCGGCTCGTCCATGACCAGGATGTCCGGCTCCAGCACCATCACCGAGCACAGGGCCAGCAGCTGCTTCTGGCCGCCCGACAGGTGGTGGGCGGGGTGGTCGGCGTGCCCGGTCAGGCCGTACCTGTCGAGCACCTCGCGCACCCGCCGCTCGACCTCCTCGCGCGCCAGCCCCTTGCGGCGCAGCGAGAAGGCGACGTCCTCGGCCACCGTGGGCATCACGATCTGCGCGTCCGGGTCGGTGAACAGGAACCCGACCCCGCGCCGGATCTTCGCCCCCTGGCGGCGGGTGTCGAGGCCGAGCACCGTGACGGTGCCCGAGGTCGGCAGGGCCAGGCCGTTGACCAGGCGGGCGAGCGTGCTCTTGCCCGAGCCGTTGGCGCCGATCACGCCGACGCGGTGCTCGGACAGCGTGGCCGTGACGCCGCGCAGCACTTCGCGCTCGCCGAAGCTGACGTGCACGTCGGCGAACTCGATCACGATCCACCGCCGGGAGCGACCACCTCGAACAGCGCGGCCACGCCGAGCCCGCCGCCGACCGCGGCCGCGGCCAGGCCCAGCGTCCCCGGCGGGGCGTCCGCGCGTACCAGCCGGCTGAACAGCCGCGTCACCACGACCGCGCCGCTCGCCCCCCACGGATGCCCCAGAGCCAGCGCGCCGCCGTCGGCGCACACGCGCCCGTCGAGCGCGTCGAGCCCGAGCGCGTCGGTGACGGCCAGCACCTGTGCCGCGAACGCCTCCACGATCTCCACCGCCGCCACCCGTTCCAACTCCACCCCCGCACGCGCCAGCACCCGCCGCACCGCCGGCACGGGGCCCCAGCCGGGCAGCTCGGGATCGCACCCGACGACCGCCCCGGACACCAACCGCATCCCCGGCAGCCCGGCACGCAGCCGCTCGGGCACCAGGGCCACCGCCGCCGCACCGTCGCTGACCGGGGAGGAATTACCGGCCGTCACTGTACCGCCCGGCACGAACGCCGCCGGCAGCCGGGCCAGCGACGCGGCCCGCAGCGGCCTGGGCCGCTGGTCGTCGCGGCGCCCGCCGATCGGGACGATCTCCTGCTCGAACCGGCCCGCCTCACGGGCGGCCAGCGCCCTGGCGTGGCTGAGGCGGGCGTAGTCGTCCTGGCGCTCGCGGCCGATGCCGCGCGCCGCCGCCAGCGCCTCGGCCGCCGGCCCCATGTCGGGATCGGGCCGCCCGCCGGGGGTGAACGGCGCTCTGGGGTACGGCTGGTCAGCTCCGGGGTGGGTACGCAGCGGCGCGGTCGAGGCGCTCTCCGCCCCTCCGGCGATCACCAGGTCCATCTCCCCCGCGCGTACGGCCTGGGCGGCGACCAGGATCGCGGCCAGCCCGCTGCCGCACTGCCGGTCCACCGTCAGGCCGGGCACCTCCTCGGGCAGGCCCGCCGCCAGCGCCGACACCCTGGCCACGTTGCCGCCCGGCCCCATGCAGTTGCCGAGCACCACGTCGTCGACCCGCCGGCCCGCCAGCTCGCCCGCCACCGCCGCGATCACCGGCGCGGCGAGGCGGTCGACGGTCAGGTCCTTGTACGCGTGCCCGGCGGTGCCGATGGGCGTGCGCCGCGCCGCCACGACGACCGGCTCGTCCGGCCGCGATGTGAATTCGCCCATGTCAGGCCAGCCGCCTGATGAGCGGGTCGCCGTCCGCCAGGCGGGCCGCGATCAGCGCGCGGGCCGGTTTGCCCGCCGGGGTGCGCGGCATGCTCGGCACCGCGTGCCAGCGGCGCGGGCGCTGCGCCGCGTCCAGCCCGTCCCTGGCCGCCGCCTCCAGCAGCGCGCGCGGCGGCGGCGCGGCCTGCTCCGCTTCGACGACCGCCGTCACCACCGCGCCCAGCGACGGGTGCGGCGTGCCGACCACCACGACGTCCGCCACGCCGGGCACCTTCCTGAGCACCTCCTCGACGTCCTCGGGCACGACGGTGGCGCCGCCGGTCTGGATCGCGCCGTCGCCGCGGCCGCGCACCCGCAGCGCCCCTCCGCTCCGGTACGGCTCCGCCACGTCACCCACGCTCACCCAGCCGTCGCCGTCGCGGCGCAGCGGCCCGGCCGCGTCGCCCAGGTAGCCCTCGGCCAGCCACGGCGAGCGCACCCACACCTCGCCGAGCGGCGCCCGCCGCTCCTCCGCGCCCGGGAGACGCACCTCGATCTCGACACCCGGAAAAGGGCGCAGCCCGCCCCCGTCGATGTCCGCGGCCACGAACGACAGCTCCGTCGCCCCGTAGTACGACATGACGCGCACCCCGGCGCGGGCGGCCTGCTCGCGCGGGCCGGGGCCGAGCGCCGCGCCGCCCACCACGGCCGCGCGCAGACTGCCCGCGCGCGCCAGCAGGTCGGGCAGCAGGTGCGGCACCAGGTGCACGACGGTGGCGCCGGCCGCCTGCGCGGTGGAGGGGCGGCGGCCGGGCAGCAGCGCCGTCGCGCCGGTGGCCAGGGCGTGCACGGCGGCGAAGGCGTACAGGCTGGACACCAGCGGGCCGGGCACCAGGACGACGTCGTCGCGGCCGATCCCGGCCAGCTCGCTCAGGTGCTCGAACGAGTCCGTCCAGGAGGCCCGGCTGCGGACGATGGCGCGCGGCCGGCCCGTGCTGCCGGAGGTGACGCACGCCCACGCCAGGTCCTGCGGTTTCGGCTCGTGCCACACCGGGGGGCCGGACGCGTACGGCAGCGGCACGTCCACGACGAGGCCCGCCGCGAACGGCGCCGGCACGTCGAGCACGGTGTCCGTAGCGGGCGGCGGCGCGCTCACGTCGGCGGCCGGCGTTTCCGCGTCCGCGGTCTCGGGGGTGAGCAGGCGCGACCACCGCGCGCGGCTCCAGGAGGGGTCGCCCACCAGCGGCGTCGCGCCCGCCAGGTCCGCCGCCAGCGCGGCGGTCAGCAGCGCCACCGGGTCGCGCAGCCCGATCGCGACCAGCGTGCCAGGCCCGGCCCCGCGCCCGAGCAGGTGGCGGGCGGCGCCCTGGACGCGGTCGGCGAGCTCGGCGTAGGTGAGCCGGGCCTTCGGGCCGCACACCGCCAGGCGCGAGGGGCGCTCGGCGGCGTGCCGCATCACGTGTTCGGCTGTCGGCATCGGAAGGTCAACGCCCCCAACCCGCGCGCAGCCGTTCCCGGTGCACGGCCGGGACCGCGTCCGGGTAGGCCCGCTGCGTGCCCCGGGCCACGACGGACGCCAGCACCGCCTTGATCACGTCACCGGGCAGGAACGTGGCGGTCAGCAGCGCCACCGGGCCCAGGCCCACGCCCGTGATGGCCGCCTGGACGGGCATGCCGACCAGGTAGACCACGCCGATGCCGCCCACCGAGCACGCCACGATCAGGCGTACGAGACTCGGATCTCGGCCCGCCCGCTCCACCAGCCAGCCCGTCACCGCCGCCCCGGGCAGCCACCCGATCAGGAACCCCGCCGACTGCTGGGCGAACACGGCCATCCCGCCACGCCCGCCCGCCAGCAGCGGCAACCCCGCGGCGACCAGGACGAGCACCACCGCGACGGCCAGCGCGGCCCGCCACGTGCCGAGGAGCGCTCCCGCCAGCATCACCCCGAGCGTCTGGAACGTGATGGGGACCGCGTTGCCGAAGACGTTCAGCGAGCCGGGCGCGCCGAGCACCGCGATGAGCGCCGCGAACACGGCCACCCGCGCCACGTCGCCCATGGGGAACCGCCCCTGCTTCCCTACGAACTTCATGGACTCGATCCCACACCAGAACGCCATGGTTCGGTCATGGAGGTATCCCACAACTTTCCGGTCGATGGTCTGCCAGCGTCCGATACACCGCCCGCTCAGGCGGCCAGGCGCAGGGCGCGCGCCACGTCGGCGGTGGCCGACGACGTCTCGGTGGAGGTGTAGCCGTCGCGCAGGGAGGCGTCCAGGTCCTTCAGCCCGTTGCCGCTCAGCGTGATGATGATCCGCAGGTCCGGCTCCAGAGCGCCCCGCGCGTGCCGGTCGAGCAGGCCCGCGACCCCGGCCGCCGAGGCGGGCTCGGCGAAGACGCCGTCGCGGCGGGCCAGCATCCGGTACGCGGCGAAGATCTGCTCGTCGCTCACCGCCTCGATCAGCCCGCCGGACTCGTCGCGGGCGGCGACGGCGCCGTCCCAGGTGGCCGGGTTGCCGACGCTGATCGCGGTGGCCGCCGTACGGGGCTCGGCGACGGGCGCGCCGTGGACCAGCGGGGCCGACCCGGCCGCCTGGAAGCCCCACATGCGCGGCAGCCGCCCGGCCAGGCCGGCGCCGTGGTAGGTGCGGTAGCCGCCCCAGGTGGCGGTGATGTTGCCGCCGTTGCCCACCGGCAGGCAGTGCACGTCGGGCGCCTCGCCGAGGGCGTCCACGATCTCGTAGGCGACCGTGCGCTGCCCGGCCAGGCGCAGCTCGTTGCCGACCGAGTTGACCAGCGCGATCGGGTGGTGCGCGGCCAGCTCGCGGGCCACGCGCAGGCAGTCGTCGAAGGTGCCGCCGACCTCGACGATCTCGGCGCCGTACCGTACGGCCTGGGCCAGCTTGCCGAGCGCGATCCGCCCCTTGGGCACCAGCACGGCGGCGGTCAGGCCGGCGCGGGCGGCGTAGGCGGCGGCCGAGGCGCTGGTGTTGCCGGTGGACGCGCAGATGACGGCCCGCGCGCCGGCCTCGGCGGCGCGGCTGAGCGCCACCGTCATGCCGCGGTCCTTGAACGAGCCCGTCGGGTTGGCGCCCTCCACCTTCAGCCAGACCTCGCAGCCGGTCAGCTCCGACAGGTGCGCCGAGCGCAGCAGCGGCGTGTTGCCCTCGTTGAGCGAGACGGACGGGGTGGCGTCGGTGACCGGCAGCCAGCGCCGGTAGCCGCTGTCGATCAGGCCATGCCAGGTTCTCATGCCCAGACCGTAACATCTGTTTCTCCCAAGCGGTCAAGCCAGGCTTGATGTAACATTCGTCATCATGGAGAACGACCCGGTGGCCGACCGTCTCAGCGCCGTCTATCCCGAGCTGCCGCCCGGCGAGCGGGCGATCGTGCGGGTGCTGCTCGACGACTATCCATTCGCGGCGCTCGGCTCGCTGCGCGCGCTGGCCGAGCGGGCCGGGGTCAGCCCGCCCACGGCCTCGCGGCTGTTCGACCGGCTCGGGTACGCCGGGTTCGCCGACTTCCAGGCCGCCGTGCGCGACGGGGCCCGGGACCGGTCGCGGCTGCTGGAGTTCGTCACCGGGGCGCCCGGCAGGGGCGCCCCGGATGCGAGTTCCCCGGGCCCGCCGGGCGCGAGTTCCCCGGGCGCGAGTTCCCCGGCCGCGAGTTCCCCGGGCGGGGATGGCGCGGGCGCCCCGGAGCCGTCCGGGTTGCGGCGGGCCGCCGAGGACCTGCGCGCCGGCCTGGACGGCACGCTCGCCTCCGTCACCGACCCGCTGCTCGAAGCCTCGGCCGCCCTGCTCGCCGGGGCGGACACCGTGTGGGCGCTCGGCGGGCCGCTCAGCGAGCTGGCCGCCGAATACCTGATCCGCCAGCTCGCCAGCCTGCGCCCCGGCGCGCACCGGGTGCCCGGCTCGGCCCAGGCGCGCGCCCGTACCCTGCTCGACCTGGGCGGCGGCGACGTGGTGGTGGCCTACGACTTCCGCCGCTACTCCCCCGACACCGCCCGCTTCGTGGAGGCCGCGCGCGCCCGCGGCGCACGCCTGCTGCTCGTCACCGACGCGTGGGAGTCGCCGTTGTCGGCCGCCGCCCAGGTGCTGATCAGGCTGCCGCGCGAGGCCGCCGGCCCCATCGCGCCGCTCGCCCACGAGATCGCCGTCACCGAGCTACTGCTCGTCGCCACCGCCGCCCGCCTGGCGCCCGCCGCCCGCCTGGCCGACCTGGAGGCGCTCACCCAGTCGCTGTGAGCCGCTTGTGAACTCCTCTCCGGCCTGAGGGCCGGAGGTTCTCCTGTCGCGTCGCGGTCAAGCGGCACGCGGTGGTTGACGCTTCACGGACCGGCCAGTGCCGAGGTCTCCGTCCGGCTCCGCACCAAGGTCACCAAGGGCCCGGCTCGCGGGCCGCCGGTCTGGCCATGGACTTCAAGCTCATCGAGTCCGCCAGAGCCGCTGGCGCGCTGTCTACGCACCTCCGCCATCCGGCGCCAGGTCAGAGCGCGAACTGGTCACCGATGCCGATCGGGGCTGCGCGTCCGCCCACCATCCCGGCCGAGCCCTCCTCCATCACGTCCCGTCGCCCCGGGGCTTCACCGACGGTGACTTCATAGCCCTCGATCACTGGCGACGAGCAGTCTGATCCGCCAAAGATCCACAGCTTTTGACGAGTGCTCGCGCTCGCGCCTGCCCACCGGTGTCCCCGTTGACGCGCCCAACTCTAGGATGCCGATCATGCGTCTCTTCGCCTTATGCGCCACGGTCACCGTCGGTCTGCTCTCAGCGAGCACCAGCGCCCACGCCGCCACGTACCCCATCCGCGACCACGTCTTGACCGCGAACGAGCTCTACAGCAGCGGCATATTCCACACCAGCCGATGTCCCGAGCGTAAGATCCCGCCGAACAACATCACCCTGGCCAAGCGCTATATGACCTCTGTGCTCGGCTGCCTGAACGCGTCCTGGGGCGCCCACATCAAGCGTGCCGGCCTGCCGTTCACCCCGGCGAAGATCGGATTCATCACCAAGCCGCACAAGTACTGCGGACTTCCTTGGGGTCAAATTGTGGCCAGGTACTGCGCTGCCGAGGGACGCGTGCTCGTGCTGCTGAAGGATTCCCTCCTTGGTGATCCCTCTGACCTGTTCCTGTTCCAGTTGACCGCGCACGAGTATGGCCACCACGTACAGAAAATCACTGGCATCCGAGACGCCTACGATCACCACCCGTACCGGAACAAGAGCGAACTTCAAGAGCAGAGCCGCCGCAAGGAGTTGCAAGCCGAGTGCCTGAGCGGGCTGTTCGTCGGCAGCGTATGGGCTTCCCTGGACGAACGAGGCGAAGAAGACTGGAAAGCTCTGCTGAAGGTCGCACGAAACAGCGGAGACGAGGGTTACAAGGTCCGATCCCACGGCAAGGGCCGCAATATCGCCGCCTGGCTCGACAAGGGCTTCCGCGCCTCCTCACCGGCGGCCTGCAACACCTGGACCGCACCCTCCGCCAAGGTGTCCTGAAGGGTCCTCCGCGACGCGTCGCGGCCATCCAGCCCGGCTACGCTCCGCCGCCCCGGAACGCCTCATTCGGCCCGACGACGGGACCGATGGGCACCGCCGCCGCATCTAATTCGCTTTCGTTCTCGCCGGCATCGCCGGTGGCCGGGCGGGGTTCGGGTACGTAGCCAGCCGCCGCCATCGCCTCCCACTCCCGCTCCGTCGCGCCCTTCTGCTCGGTGCGCCGCCGCGCGTCAGCCGCAGCATCACCGCATCCACCGCTTAGGTCGCCTGTCAGGACAGCCCGGTCACCATGACCAGCCGCGCGATCGTCGGCGGAGAGCCCATCGTGGACCAGCCGGCTGCCCACGCGATCGGGTTGGCGATCCACGGCAGGTTGCCGTAACCCCCGCGCCGGGGGCCGAGGGCCTCCGGGTCCTCCTTCAAAGCGTGCGGAAACGCCTGCTCCCTCGGAGGCGCCGCGCGGCTCGCCTCATGGGCCATCGCTGGCGCACAGTCGCTTACGCCCGGCCCGTCACTCCGGATCAAGTCGCTTGAAGAAGAAGCTGCAGTCCCGCAGCGTGCCGTCGGGGGATCCGGCGTAGTCGGGCACGATGCCGTAGCGGGTCCAGCCGCCCGTGAGGTAGACGTGCTCGGCGGTGCTGCCCGTCTCGGTGTCGAGCAGCAGCAGCTCGGCGCCCGCGTCCAGGGCGGCGCGTTCGGCGGTGGCCAGCAGGGCGCGCGCCAGGCCGCGGCCTCGCGCGTCGCGGTGCACCATGAGCTTGACGATCTCCGCGCGGTGCCGGGCGTTCGGCTTGCCCGCCAGGGCGAGGCTGACCGTGCCCGCCACGGCGCCGTCGTGGCGGCACGTCCACACGAGCAGGCGGCCCTCGGCCACGGCCGGCGCCTGCGCGCGCCACCACGCCGCGGCCTGCCGGTGGTCGAACGGTGCCAGGAACCCGACGGAGGCTCCGCTGTCCACGGCGTCGACCAGGAGGGCGGCCAGTCCGTCCACCGCGGCGTCGAACTTTCCGGCCGGCAGGCGCTCGATGGCGGGCGCGGTCACGGCATGACCGCCAGCACGGCGTAGCGGACAGGGTCAGGGCCGGGGCAGCGGAAGCGGGAGGCGCCCCACAGGCGGAAGCGCAGGCAGTCGCCCGCCCCTACGGTGTGCGTGTGGCCGTTCGCGGTGATCTCGACCGCGCCCTCCAGCACCCAGATGTGCTGCTCCAGCCCCGGCACCGGAGGCGTGCCGTACGCGATGTCCGCCCCGGGCCGCAGCGTGCCCTCCACCACCTCGCCGCGCAGCCCGGGGTGCGGCGGCGACACCGAGCGCCGTACGAACCCCGTCTCCTCGTCGCGGAAGATCTGCTGCGCCCCGGCGCGTACGACCTGGGGAGGCTCCGACTCCACTTCGGCCAGCAGCCGCGACATCGTCCGCTCGTAGACGGCGCACAGCCGGCCGAGCAGGGCGGCGGTCGGGCTGATCTCGCCCCGCTCCAGCCGCGACAGCGTCGAGCGGCTGATGCCGGACCGGCCCGCCAGCTCCTCCAGCGACCAGCCCCGCTCGATGCGCAGCTCCGCGAGCCGCCCGGCGAGCCGGACCTCGACCTCCTCCGCAGCCTTTCCCATATCAGGGAATATATCCCACATATGGGACTAGCGGCGACGGCGTACCTTGATGTCGCGCATGTCCGTCACCGCGAGCCGCAGCACGTCGTACGGCTGCCCGTACGCCTCCAGCGCGGCCATCGCCCCCAGCGCCGCCTCGTCCTCGCCGTCGTCAGGGCCGGCGGGCACCTGGCAGCGGAACGTGAACACCGTGACGCCCTCATCGTGCGTGAACGTGCCCGCCTCGGTGTAGGCGGCACCGCCCGCGGCCAGCACGGCGGCCCGCCCGTCCGCGTCGAGCCCCTTGAACCGGCCCCTGATCGTCACCCTGAACACCACGTCACCCCTCCCGCACGGCATAGGCCAGCACCCGCTCGCCCAGCACGCCCTCCACGACGTCCAGCAACTCCAGCACCGCGCCCGCGATCGCCTCGGGCCGCTCCCCGGCCGTGGTCCTGCGGCCGATCTCCGCGTAGATAAGGGCGTGCAGGCAGCCGATGTGCCAGGCCATCACGCGTACCAGCGGGTCGTCCGGGGCCGCGCCGCTCTCCGCGGCCAGCTCACCGGCCAGCGCCTCGGTCATCTGGCGGCCCAGATCCTCCAGCCGCGCGGCCAGCGTGGGGGCGGCCCGCATCATCTCCAGCACCGGCCCGAACCCCGGCGTCAGCCCGACCGTCCGCTCGCGCCCGCGCACCTCCTCGCGCAGGCGCGCCAGCACCGCGCCGGCCGCCGACTGGCCCGGAGCCCGGCCCCGCACGATGCCGGCCAGCCGGTCGGGCGAGGCTTCCTCGGGCGGCAGGACGAGGTCCTCCTTGGCGGGGAAGTAGTTGTAGACCGTGTTCACCGACACCTCGGCCGCCTCGGCGACCTCCGCGATCGTGACGTGGTCGAAGCCGCGCGCCACGAACAGCCCAACGGCCACCTCCGAGATGCGCTGCCTGGTCTGGCGCTTCTTCCGCTCCCGCAGCCCTTCACTCATATTTGGAGTCTACTGCAAATTTCAAGTGGATTGCAGCTTTAGAGAGGCGGCGCAGGATGCCGGGTATATGCTCGAAAACAGGGAGAAACCATCGTCGCTCGGGGGGCGTGATGGTCGTCGCCCCGGCCGTCGGCGCCCCGCAGGGGAGGATCAATGCCCGGCAACATGGGGGTCGTGTACGAAGGTCCCGGCAAGGTCGAGGTGCACGAGACCGAATACCCCGGCTTCGAGCTCAAGGACGGCCCCGGGGTGAACCCGGCCAACGTCGGCCGCAAGCTGCCGCACGCCGCGATACTCAAGACCGTCGCCACGAACATCTGCGGCAGCGACCAGCACATGGTGCGCGGCCGTACCACGGCCCCGCAGGGCCTCGTCCTCGGCCACGAGATCACCGGCGAGGTCGTCGAGACCGGCCCCGACGTGGAGTACATCAAGACCGGCGACCTGGTGTCCGTCCCGTTCAACATCGCCTGCGGGCGCTGCCGCAACTGCAAGGAAGGCAAGACCGGCATCTGCGAGAACGTCAACCCGGACCGTCCCGGCTCGGCCTACGGCTACGTCGACATGGGCGGCTGGATCGGCGGGCAGGCCCAGTACGTGCTCGTGCCGTACGCCGACTGGAACCTGCTGAAGTTCCCCGACAAGGACCGGGCGATGGAGAAGATCCTCGACCTGGCCATGCTCGCCGACATCTTCCCGACGGGTTTCCACGGCTGCGTCAGCGCGGGCGTGGGACCGGGTTCCAGCGTGTACATCGCCGGGGCCGGGCCTGTCGGGCTGGCCGCGGCCGCCTCGGCGCTGCTGCTCGGCGCCGCGGTGGTGATCGTCGCCGACCTGAACAAGGAGCGGCTCGACCAGGCGCACAGCTTCGGCTGCGAGACCGTCAACGTCGCCCTGGGCGACCCGAAGGACCAGATCGAGCACATCCTCGGCGAGCCGGAGGTCGACTGCGGCGTCGACGCGGTCGGCTTCGAGGCCCGCGGCCACGGCCGCGAGTCGGAGACGGAGCACCCGGCCACCGTGCTCAACACGCTCATGGACGTCACCAGGGCGGGCGGCGCGCTCGGCATCCCCGGCCTGTACGTGACGGGCGACCCGGGCGCGTCCGACGAGGCCGCCAGGCACGGCTCGCTCTCCATCCGCATCGGCCTCGGCTGGGCCAAGTCGCACAGCCTCGTCACCGGCCAGTGCCCCGTGATGCGCTACAACCGGCAGCTCATGCAGGCGATCCTGCACGACCGGGTGCAGATCGCCAAGGCGGTCAACGCCACGCCGATCCCGCTCGACCAGGCGCCACGCGGCTACCACGAGTTCGACGAGGGGGCCGCGCGCAAGTACGTGCTGGATCCGCACGGCATGCTGGCGTCCGCGGCCTGACGAGAGAAGCCGTACGCCGGCCCAGGAGCGGGCTTGCCCGGGGTCGGTGACGCGTGCTCCTTCGAAGGTGGCTGCGGTCGCACCCCTACCGCCGGCGGTCGACCTGACCCTCAGCGGCGCGAGCATGCGGGGCTGCCGCCCCTGCTGATCCAGCGAGCGAGCTCCTGCTGGATGACGCCGTACGGCTGACCGGACGTGCCGGGGCCGACGAGGTCGAGGTGACGTTGGAGGTGGTTCCGCGTCAACCGCATGTGTTCCAGCTCGACGACGGATCGGCCGAGGCGGCGGCGGCGCTGGAGCGAGCCGGCCGGTTCCTGGCCGCCCGGCTCGGCGGCGAGAGGAAGGACGCAGGCCGGCCGATCAGGTGACGGGGCCAGGGCTCGCCCTCCGCGACGAGGGGTACGACGGGGAACGCGCTGGGGACATATCCCCGTACATCACAGGTGATCGGCTTCCATGCCTTCCTGTGGCGATTTTTCGGACATGGCACAATCGGCGGCATGCCCAACCGGAACCAGGCGCTGGCCGCCGCCCTCATTCTGGCCGTGACGGGATGCGGCATGCTGCCTGGCACTGCGGGCACCCCGCCGCCCCCCTCCACCCCGGCGGCGTCAGGCGGGGCGACGAGCGCGCCGGCGAGTGAGGCGCCGGTCCAGGACACCCGAAAGGCCCTCGCCGAGACCCGCAGTACCCTGACCGAGGATCTCAAGGTGGAGGTCGTCGGGCTCAATCGGATCAAGGGCAAGCACCTGGTCGTGCAGCTCCGCCTGTCCAACACCGGCACGGAGGACCTGCCGTGGACCGGCGAGCTGGGCGACCACACCCGCCCGCTCGGCGAGATCAGGTGGGCCTCCGGCATCGGTGTTCTCGACGCGGCGGCCCACAGGTGGTTGCTGCCGTACCAGCCGGAGGGCTCTCCGTGCCTGTGCAGCGACCAGGAGCGCGACGGGCTTGGCTACTTCATCGACCCCGGCCGGTCCATCACCGTGTACGGCGTCCTGCCCGCCCCCTCGGGCAACCCCGCCACCGTCACGATCGTCACCCCCCTGGCGCCGCCCCTCCTGAACGTGCCCGTCAGCGACGAACCGCCGGCCGGCGACTTCCCCGACCCCGACGCCCAGCCCGTCACCGCCGTCACCCGGCGGATCCTGCTGCCCTCCGAATCCCTGGACAAGTCGGAGGAGACCGCGGACGACGGCACCGACCTGCGGGTCAACCTCTCCTCGGACGTGCTGTTCGCCGTCGACAAGGCCACCCTCACCGGCCGGGCCAGGGCAGTGCTGGCCCGTACGGCCAAGCTCGTCGACGCCTCGCCGGCCACCGTGGTGAAGGTCGAGGGGCACGCCGACTCCTCGGGCGACGACGCCATCAACGACCCGCTCTCGCGCCGCCGCGCCCTCGCGGTACAGCGCGCGCTGGCGGGGTTGCTGTCCCGCGACGGCGTGCGCTTCGAGTCCCGCGGGTACGGCTCGCGCCGTCCCCTCTACGACAACGGCACCGAGGAGGGCAGGCGCCGCAACCGCCGGGTGACCGTCACCTTCGCCAAGCCCGCCGAGCCCGCGCCCCGGCCCACCGGCGATCCCGTGCAGACGCAGTCACCGAAGACCGGCGGGCCCAGGGCGACCGCCAAGGGTCAGCCGATCGGGATGGAGGTCACCGGGCTGCGCCGGCTGCCGGGCGGCCTCGGCCTCCTGACGTACACGATCACCAACGAGGGGCCGGACAAGATCTGGTTCAACGACCTCCACCACGCCCAGGACTGGGAGAGCTACAAGTACCAGGCCGCCAGCGACATCCGGCTGACCGACGGCGCCAACCGCCGCCGGTACCTGCCCGGCCGCCTGCAGGTGCCCACCGACAGGGGCGTGGACGCCTACTGCGCCTGCACCGACGTCTCCGGCGTCCGCATCGCCACCGAGCAGTTCGCCCCAGGCCAGAGCCGCACCTTCTGGAGCCTGTTCGCCCTCCCGGACGACGCCACGAGCCTGCGGGCCCGCATCGCCGCCTTCCCCGAGCTCGAGGTGCCCGTCCGCTGAGGCGCGCGCTGCCCCGCGACGCGCGGCCGCGGCTTCGACCAGGCCGGCGCGGGTGCGGGGGTGGCCGTACGGCGCGTCAGCGGGTGGTGGCGGCTTCGACGCGTTCCTGAGCGAGGCTCCGCGTCGATGACTGCGCCCTGGTACGGCCGAGCTCGGGCAGGAGGGACACCATCCCGAGTACGGCGAGCCCGACGCCCAGCCAGAGGGGAGCTCGCAGCCCGAAGCCGTCGATGACCAGCCCGCCGACCGAGGAACCGATGATCACCCCGAGGGTGATGAAGGAGGCGTGGACGGTGTTGACCAGCGGCCCCGGGTTGCCGACGCGCTGGACGCGTACGGCCATCGCCGGGTTCATGGTCACTCCGACCAGGCCGACGCCCAGCATGGCGGTCACCGCGGGAACGCTGAGGTGGGCGAATATCGCGAACCCGGCCAGGAAGATCGCGTTGAGGACCAGCCCGGACAGCAGGACGCGGATGGTGTGTTCGTCGGCCAGGCGTCCGACGACGTAGTTCCCGATCACGGTGGCTGCGCCGTACGCGACGAGCAGGAGAGGAATGGACTCTGAGGTGAACCCGGTGACCTGGGTGAGGATCGGGCTGAGGTAGCTGAAGGCGGCAAAGGTCGCGCCGATGATGAAGGTGCTGGTCGACAGCGCCAGCCACAGCCTGCCGTTCCTGAAGACCGCGATCTCCTGCCGGAAGTCGCCGTTGGCGCCGTCACCACGCCCGAGCCCGGGAACGCCCGTCATCGTGGCGAGCGCGGCGACGACGGTCAGGGCGCCGACTGCCCAGAAGGCGGCGCGCCAGCCGAACTGCCCGCCGATCAGTGTGGACAGTGGCAGCCCGAGCAGGGTGCCGAGCATCAATCCGTTCAGGACGATGGCGAGGGCGCGCCCGCGTACCTCTGGGCGGCTCAGCTGGACCGCCACCGAGATGGCGACTCCGAAGAACGCCTGGGAGGCGACGCCGGTGATGACGCGTGCGAGCATCATGATCAGGTAGGTGGGCGCGACCGCCGCGAGCACGTTGCCCACCAGGAAGATCGCGAACAGCAGCATGAGTGCGGATCTCGGGCGTATCCGTACCAGCGCGACGGTCATCAGCGGCCCACCCGCCGACATGGCCACGGCGAAGGCGGTGATCAGATAGCCGATCTGGGAGATGGTCACGCCGAGACCGCCTGCCATCTGGGGCATCAGGCCTCCGACGGCGAACTCGCTGGTCACCATGGCGAAGATGCCTATGGCCAAGATGTAGACGGCTCTGGGCAAAGGGACTCCTTTTTGCATCAATCGGTGTAGAATTCGGGCACGAAAAAGCAGAGGTCAGGCCAGGGCGTCCAGGGCCGTGGCGGCGATGGCAGCGATGGTGGCGTCGTCGGCGCCGCCCTGCGCGGCCACCCGTATCCCGGCGATCACGGCGTTGACGAACCTGGCGAGTTCGACGGGATCGCGGGTGGAGCCGATGTCCCCATCGCGCTGCCCGCCCCTGATGGCCGCACTCAGGCCGGCAACTCGGCGCTCGGCGTCGCGGGCGAGCATCAGGGAGATCTCCGGGTCGCGGCCGGCGAGCTCCATCGTGGTGTTGACGGTCAGGCAGCCGAGGCCGTGGCCGTCGCGCCTGTTCGCCGCTTCCGTCCGGAGGATCTTGGCGAACAGGGCGCGGATCCGCTCGATCGCCGGCAGCTCGTGATCGTCGAGAATCTGCAGCTGGTCGGCAGTGGTGGCGTCCATGTAGCGGGTCAACGCGCGTTTGAACAGCTCGCGCTTGTTGGTGAAGGCGTTGTACACGCTGCTGCGGTCCAGGCCGAGCGCCTCGCACAGGTCCCTGGTCGAGGTCGACTCATAGCCGTTCGCCCAGAACGTGCGCATCGCGGTGTCCAGGACCTGTTCCTCGTCGAATGATCTCGGCCTCGCCATACGAGCACGCTACCCGTTTTGCATCAGTTGGTGCAATACGAGATCGTCCAGCGGCGGGGAGGCTCGGCCTCGGTGTCATGTCCGGCCTGGTCACCCTCGCCCGCATGGATGCCGGGCGACATCAAGCGCTACTTGCCCCGATGGCCACGCCTCCGCGTCCACGACCGTGAAGGAGGTCGCCCCTCACTGCCGAGGGCGATCGAGGCGTGGCCACCCGCCGGCGACCCCGATCCCGGAGGGTCAGGCGGGCGTGACGAACTCGGGCTGGTCGATGACGCGCAGCCAGCTCCCGTCCGGCTGGCGCCGTACGACCTGCGCCCGGGCCCCGGCCCCGTCCTTGGGCGGCGTCGAGGTGAGCGCGAGGTCCCCGACCACCAGCGTCGGCAGCGGCTCCTCCGGCTCGAAGTGCGGGCGCCCGGCCAGCACCTTCTCCCACAGCTCGCGGATCGCCTCCCGGCCCACCGTCCGGCTGCCCGGCGGGTAGGCCAGCACGGCGTCCTCCTCGTACAGCGCCGCCACCCCCGCCGCGTCCCCGGCGTTGGACCGCTCGACGAACAGGCGGGTGATGTCCTCGGGCCGCATGGCCTTGGCGTATTCGGTCATGAAATCCTCCTCGTTCTCCTTGGCGTCCAGCCTGCCCGCGACCGATGTCAGAAGTCCAACAGATGGTTCTCATAGGAACTAGAATCCACAGTCATGGATCTGAGGCAGCTGGAGTACTTCGTCGCGGTCGCGGAAGAGCGGAACTTCACGCGGGCCGCCGAGCGGGTGCACATCAGCCAGTCCGGCGTCAGCGCCCAGATCCGGCAGCTGGAGCGCGAACTGGGCGCCGAGCTGTTCGACCGGTCGGGGCGCACGGCCACCCTGACCGTCGCGGGCAAGGCGGCGCTGGAGCACGCCCGTGCCGCCCTCGCGGCGGCCGGGGCGGTCGGCGAGGCGGTGGGCGAGGTGACCGGCCTCATCCGGGGCCGGGTCACGATCGGGATGGTGATCGGGTGCACGATCACGCCGCTGTTCGACGCGCTCGCCGCCTTCCACGGCGCCCATCCCGGCGTGGAGATCACACTGTTGGAGGACACTTCCGACCGCCTGGCCGAAGGGGTCCGTACGGGCGGCCTCGACCTGGCGCTGATCGGCGCCGCCGGTTCCGCTCCCGAGGGGCTGGAATCGCTGACGATCATCAACGAGGGGCTCGTCGTGACCGTCCCGCCCGGCCATCCCCTGGCCGCGCTCCCCCAGGTCACGCTGCGCGACCTGGACCCGTACCCGATCGTGTGCATGCCGCCCGGCACCGGGCTGCGCGCCGTCCTCGATCAGGCCTGCGCCGCGCAGGGCCGGCAGCCGGTGATCGCCCTGCAGGCCAGCGCCGCCGACACCATCGCCGACCTCGCCGCCCGCGGCGTCGCCGTCGGCGTCCTCAGCGACTCGATGGCCGCCCATCACCGCGACCGCCTCGCCGTCCGGCCCCTCGCCGACGTCGACATCCCCGCCCTGCTCGCGCTGGTGTGGCGGGCCGGGCACGGCCCCGCCGCACGCGCGCTGCTCGCGCACGCCCGCCGCGCCTTCACCGGCCGTTGACAGGTCCGGCGCCGCCTTCGTACGCCCGGGCCCGCCTGATGCGGCCGGCCGGCGTGGCGCTTCCCGTTCGCCGACGCCACCGCCACTCCGGTCCTGCGGATCTTCTCCGAGGAGGAGGGCAAGGAGTTCTACGTCGACTTCCTCGGCTTCCGGCTCGGCATCGGCGGCCCCGCCCACGGCCCCGGCGCGACGGTGGACACCTGGCCGGCCGGGCTCGACGCCCACCGGCAGGGGCTGGTGGAGTTCGTCCAGGCCGGCCTGCCGCGCTGGTCCGGACGAAAGGTCAGCTCGACATCGACCGGGACGGCCCCGACGGGGCACCTTCGCCGGCGAGGGCCTCGAGTTCGGCGACCGCCCGGTCGGTGGCCGTCTCGGCGGCGATCTCGGTCGCCAGCCGCCGCGCCTCGCGACGGTAGGACGGGTCGTGCAGAACCCGCTCGATCGCGCGGGCGATCGAGCGGGGTGAGGCGCTCTTGCCGACGACGATCCCGGCCCCGGCGAGGTCGACGCGCCGTGCCACCTCGCGCTGGTCTCGTCCGGACGGCACGCAGACCAGCGGGACGCCCGCGGCCAGGGACTTGACGACCGTCCCGTGGCCGGCGTGCGTGATCGTCACCGCGGCGTGGCGCAGCGCCGTGCTGTGCGGGGCGGCCGCGGTGACCAGCACGTTGCCGGGCGCGCGGACGGCCGCCGGGTCCACGGCGGGGCCGGTGGTCAGCAGCCCGCGCACCGGCAGCGTGCCGAGGGTCTCGGCGATGCGCTGCAGCAAGGCGCGCTGGTTCATGAACGTCGAGCTCAGGCTGACCAGCACCAGCGGCGCCTCCCCTGGCGGCAGCTTCAGGTCCCCGGCCCAGGTGGGGTCGTCGAGCCGTGGCCCGACGTGCCGGACGTGGGCCGGGAAGCGCCGGCCGGGGTAGTCGAGCGCGCGCGGGGACAGCACCAGGAACCGGTCGGCGCGGCCGAACGCGTCGATGACCGAATCCACCGGCGCCAGGCCGTTGGCGAGACGGGCGGCGTTGAGCGCCGGCAGTCCCCTGGCCCACGGCCTGATGGTGAGCTCGGTCAGGATCCGATCGCGCAGGCGTCCGAGCACGCCGGTGGCGGGCCTGAGCCCCGGACCGAACGGCGGCGCTCCCGCGGTGGGGAACGGGTAGAGGGTCGTCCCCAGAGCAGCCACCGGAATCCCGGCGGCTTCGCCCGCGGTGAGCACGCCGAGCAGCGAGAAGTCGGCGACCAGCACCCCGGCCGGGCGGGCGCGCATCTCGGCCAGGGTGTCGCGGGCGAAGTCGGCCGCGGGGCCGCAGACGAGGCGGTCCCGCAGCCGTGCGAACGCGCCCATGGGCGTGCGGGCCTCGAAGTCCTTGATGAGGTCGCCGGCCGGATCGGTGGTGTCGCCCTGGGGCGCTGTCGTCCAGGCGATCGGCTCCGCGCCGCTGGCGGCGACCTCGTCGTGCAGCGACCTGTCGGCCAGGACCCGGACGCCGTGGCCGCGTTCGCGCAGCGCGCGGGCGACCGAGAGGGTGGGTGGCACGGCTCCCCCGCCGGACCAGGTGGCGAACAGGAACTCGCTAGTCATGACTCCCCCTACGCGGGTCGATCGAGGTCAACAGGTCACGCATGGCGCGTTCGGAGTCCTCGCGCGGCAGGCCGAGGTCGCGCCGCCACAGTTTCCAGAGGTAGACGTCGGTGGCGGCGTAGTGCAGGTTCAGCGCGTGCTCCCGGGCGGGGCCCGCGGCCGGGAGGCGGTCGGCGAAGACCTGCTCCAGCCACGCCCGGTGCTGGTTGCGCGCATGAGCGGCCGCCCGGCCGATCGCCGGGACGCGGTCGACCTGCGCGATCCAGAGCACGTTGGCGTCGCCGTTGCGCTCGTAGTCGTCGAACAGCGCGGCCGCGATCGCCGTCACATCACCGATCGGCGCCTGACGGGTCTGCGCCGCCTGAGACGCGATCAGGTCGGCGACGGCGTCGGCGAGCCCGTC
This sequence comes from Nonomuraea phyllanthi, assembly GCF_006334985.2. Lineage (GTDB taxonomy): Bacteria > Actinomycetota > Actinomycetes > Streptosporangiales > Streptosporangiaceae > Nonomuraea > Nonomuraea phyllanthi. The sequence continues at coordinate 24,392 of NZ_VDLX02000035.1, read as the reverse complement.
CTTGCCGCCGAAGCGGTTGACGATCGTCTGCACCGACACGTCCGCCTCGGCGGCGATGTCCTGCAGCGTGACGTCGTCGTACCACCGCCGCATCCACAGCGCGGCCGCCGCCTCCAGCACGCGCGTGCGTGTGAGCTCCATGGCCGCGCTGCGGGCACCCATGCGGTACGGACGCCTGCTCCCACTTTCCATGGACTCATAGTTATATTCATCAGAGTCATGAGTCAAATGAAAAGCCGCGAGAGGGTGATTGACGGGCGCGTGCCCGTGAAGGAGGAGCGGCGGTCAGCCCGCCGGCGGGCGGAGCAGGTCGAGAAGGTGCTCGCGCAGCTCGCCCGGCCTTAGGTCGGCCAGCGCCAGCACACCGTCCTCGCCGTCGGACTCGGGCACGGCCAGCACCACCCGCCCCCGTGGCGCGTAGATCGTCTGCCGGGTCTCCTCGACCTCGTCCGACGCGCTGAGACGGTGGTGGCTGATCTGGGTGATGGCCAGGGCCTCGGCGAAGATCTCCTGGCCCACGCCGCGGGCGATGTCGGTGAGGGGAACCCGCCGCGGGCCGCTCGCCTGCCGCTGCCCGGCGCCGTCGTGCGGGTCGCAGAACTGCGCGAACCGCTCTGCCAGCTGCTCGATCGGGCCGACGGCCAGGCCGTGCAGCCCGCTGTCGTCGACGCTCTCCTCCACCGCCACGGGCGCGGGACCGACGTAGAAGACGCGGGTCTGGCGGCTGTCGGCCAGGATCCGCTCGGCCATCACGATGTGCCGGGGCGTGCGGCGGGCGGCGAGCAGGTCCCGCAGGTCGTCAGAGAGCAGCAGCACGACGTCGTCGTCGTCATCGCCCACCTGCTCCGGCCGGGCGATGCCGCGCGCGACGAGGCTGCGCAGGGCCACCGCGCAGGCGGTGTCCTGGGCGGCGCGGTCCTGGGAGTCGTACCAGGGGCGTGGCACGATCTGGTCGGCTTCCGGGCCGTCGAGCACGGTGAGCTCTTCGTCGGTCAGGGCGATGACGGGCACGTACGCGGTACGCGCGCGCTCGAGCAGAACTTCCATGGGCTATCCCGCGGGGTGTGTCATGGACCAGGTGAACTTGCGCCAGGCGTCGACGGCCTTGTCGGTGGTGTGCTTCTTCAGCCAGCTGCCGACTCCCCTGGCGTGCTCGTTCTTCTTGCCCTGCTGGACGGCGAACTTGCCGAAGGTCCAGCCGGCCGAGATGGTCCCGAGGGCGAGGCCGACGATGACGACCGTCTCCGTCGCTCCGGTGAACGAGCCGATGACCCCGGCGAACAGGACGAGCAGGCCGCCCGCGACCCCCGAGCCGTCGGCGATGTAGTTCCCCGTCCTGACCCAGCCGGTGTCCTGGTTGTTGAGGAGGCCGTCGACCCCGGCGACGATGCCCAGGATCGCGGAGCCCTTGGCGAGCCCCTTGGCGACCCTGGCGTACCTGCCGGCGGCCAGGCCCTCGCCCAGGTCGGCGGCGAGCTTGGGCTGCGCCTCCCGCATGATGCGCTCGGCGGTCTCCACCCGCCGGTTCGCCGAGGCGATCTGGTCGGCGAGCTGGCGGGCCTGCGCCTTCAGCGCGTCGTGTGACAGGCCACGGCCGCCCTCTCTCCAGAGCCTGCTGAGCAACGCCCGCTCCAGCTCGGCCCTGGACATCTTGCGCTGGGCCATCTTGCCGAGCACGCCCTGCTTCATGAACTGGTAGACGGTGCCGGCCTTGGTGCCCGCCTCCATGAGGGAATAGACGGCGAGCACGGGGTCGGTGGCGTTCTTGATGTCCGTGTACACGTGGTAGGGGGAGGAGTGCAGGAAGCGTTCCCACAGGCCCTTCGGGTCGGGGTCGGCCTTTTTCTCCAGTTTGAGCTGGCCTAACAAGGCCAAGGGAGCGCTGGCCTGCTTGTTGTCACCGAGCTCTTCCTTGGCCCGCCTGGCGAAATACGGGTATCTGTCGCGGAGGTTGTATTCGAGATTGTGTTTCTTCTCCGCGGACAGGCCCGGTTGGGCGAGTTCCCTCTCGTCCTTGTCATATTCCCGTATCCAGAAGCGGACGTCGTGCTGGGCCTTCTCCAGGGCGCCCGCGTATTTCTTGAGGCCCTGGCTGACCGCCTTGAGCGCGTCTCCCTGAACGCCCAATGCCGTGAACGTGCCACCGGCGGTGACGGCGAACATCGCGGCGTGGATGCCGTTCCAGCCCTTCAGCGCGGTGACCGCGTGCGTCTCGACCTGCTTGGACGCTCGCGCCATGTCCGCGCCCGCCCGGCCGATGCGACCGGCCTCGCGGCGGATCGCGTCGGGGTCGCCCTTGGGGACCTCGAAGGGGGCGGTCACCGGTCATTCACCCCCCATCGTCTTGCGCACGTTCGCCGACATGGCCTTCAATGCCCGGCCGAGGTAGTCGACGTCGGCCGTGAGGTGCCCGGCCGTGCGCTGGAATCCGGTGACGGCCTGGTTCGCCATCAAGATGACGAACCCTTCGGTGGCGGCGGCCGAGGCGACTCCCCGCAGCGCGCTCGTCACCTCCGGGATCAACGCGGTCAGGTCCGAGTGAACGCTCGCCATCCCGTCGGCGCCCGCGTCCATGTTGGCCGGCACCCCGCCCAGAAAGCCCATGCGCAGCAGCCTTTCGAATGATCATTTTCACTCTGAAGCGTCATGATAGCCGAATGATCATGACAAATTCTGAGAAAGCCGGTCGCTATGCTGCGTCAGTGCCGAAAGCGAACCATGGGTGGTGTTGCTGATGCGCCTCTCCCTCAGCGCGCTGACCAGCCAGGGGCTCCAGAACGTGGTGATCAGCGGCGACGAGAGCACCACCGTGGGCCAGCTCGTCCTCGCCCTGCGGAGCAACCTGCGCGTCCCCGCGCAGGGCCTGTGGGCCGGAGGCGTGCCGCTGCGCCCGGACGCCCCCGTGGCCGCGGCACTGCGCGACGGCGACGTCGTCGCCTTCACCGCCACGGCGGCCACCGCCACCAGGAAGGGCGACCAGCCCGCCGGCGTCGCCGAGGTGCGCGTCAGCGGCGGCCCGTCCGCCGGCGGCGTGCACCGCCTGCCCTACGGGACGGCCACGGTCGGCTCCGGCCGATGGTGCACGATCACGGTCGACGACCCGAGCGCTCCCGACTGCGTGGCGGACTTACGGGTCGAGGCCGGGGGCGTCGTGGTGGCCCCGATGGCCGAGAGCGTCACGCTGGACGGCGAGCGGCTCTACGAACCCGTCCCGTGGCCGGTCGGCGGCGTCCTCAAGGCCGGGGCGACACTCCTCACACTGGCCCTGCCCGCTCCCCCCGACGCCCACGTGAGCGTCATGCCGGAGGGAAACCTGGCCTACAACCGGCCGCCGCGGCTCAACAAGCCGGCCCTCGTGCACACGATCGAGGTGCCCAGCCACCCGGCCCGGCAGGACTATCACCGCCTCCAGCTGCTGGCCAGCGTGATCTTCGGGGCGGGCGGCGTGGTCATGGCCGTGGCCCTGTCCACCCCCTGGTTCCTGCTCATGGCGCTCCTGACGCCGCTCACCATGCTCGCGCAGTGGTGGAGCGACCGGCGCTACGGGCGCAGGCAGTACCGCCAGGCCATGAAGGAGTACCAGGCCCGCATGGCCGCCTTCGAGCAGCGGCTGGAGGAGCTGCGCAGGACCGACCAGCGCGACCGGCGGGCCGAGTTCCCCGACCCCGGCGAGGTGTTCCTGCACGCCGTCGGCCCCCGCCAGCGCCTGTGGGAGCGCCGCCTGCACGATCCGGACACCCTGCACCTGCGGGTCGGGCTCGCCGACCTGCCGTCCAAGATCGAGCTCGTCCCCGAGCCGGGCGTCCCGTCCACCGTGAAGGAGCACCCCGCCGTCCCGGTGTCACACGCGGTGCCGCTGGTGGTGCCGCTGCCGCGGGCCGGGGTCGTGGGTCTCACCGGCCGACCGGCGGCCTCCCGCTCGCTCGCCCGCTGGCTCGTCGCCCAGGCCGCGGCCCTGCACAGCCCGCGCGACCTCGCCATCGTGGTCCTCAGCGCCGACCCGTACGGCGCGGCGCACTGGGACTGGGTCCGCTGGCTGCCGCACTGCGTGCCCCGCGAGGGCGAGGAGTGCGTGGCGCTGGTGGGCAACGATCCCGACTCGGCCGCGCGGCGCGTCGGCGAGCTGATCGGCAAGATCAACGCCCGCAGGGAACGCCACGCGAGCCCGGACGCCGGTCAGCCGTTCGCCTTCGACCCGGCGGCCTCCGCCGGGTACGCCAGCGCGCGACCGTACAACGTGCTCGTGGTCCTGGATGGCGCCCGCGCGCTGCGCGGGCTGCCCGGAGTCCCGCAGATCCTGCAGCTCGGGCCGACGGTCGGCGTGTACGCCGTGTGCGTGGACGACGACCAGCGGCTGCTGCCCGAGGAGTGCACGGTCGTGGCCGTCTGCGAGCACGAGCGCCCCGGCCTGGTACGGCTGCGCGGCGCCGCCCAGCACGACGTGCCGCCCGAGGCCATCGGCGACCTGGTGAGCGCGGAGTGGTGCGACCGGCTGGCCCGCGCCATCGCGCCCCTGCGCGATCTGGGCCGCGAGGACGCCGACTCGGTCATCCCGCCGGCCGTCCGGCTGCTCGACCTGCTCGGCCTGCCCAACCCGCGCCCCGAGCAGATCCACACCCTCTGGGGCAGGGGCCGCACGACGCGGGTGCCGATCGGTGTGGGCGCGGAGGGCCTGTACAGCGTGGACCTGCGGCTGGACGGGCCGCACGGGCTGATCGCCGGCACGACGGGCGCGGGCAAGTCGGAGCTGCTGCAGTCCCTGATCGCCTCGCTGGCGGTGCACAACCGGCCCGACGAGATGAACTTCGTGCTCATCGACTACAAGGGCGGCAGCGCGTTCAAGGACTGCGCCAAGCTGCCGCACACCGTCGGCATGGTCTCCGACCTGGACGGCCACCTGACCGAGCGGGCCCTGGAATCCCTGGCCGCCGAGCTGAAGCGGCGCGAGCACCTCCTGCTCAGGGCCGACGCCAAGGACATCGAGGACTACAACGACTACCGCGACGCGGGCCGGCCCCTGGAGCCGATGCCCCGCCTCCTCCTGGTCATCGACGAGTTCGCGGCGATGGTGTCCGAGCTGCCCGACTTCATCCTCGGCCTGGTGGACATCGCCCGCCGGGGCCGCTCGCTGGGCGTGCATCTGATCCTGGCCACGCAGCGCCCCGGCGGCGTGGTGACGCCGGACATCGCGGCCAACACGAACCTGCGGATCGCGCTGCGCGTGACGAGCAACGAGGAGTCGATGGACGTCATCAACTCCCGCAACGCCGCCGCGATCTCGAAGACCACCCCGGGACGCTGCTTCATCAGGTCGGGAGCCTCCTCGCTGCACGCGGTGCAGTCGGCGCGGATCGGCGGGCGGCGTCCCGGCCAGGGGACGGCCACGGCCCGGGAGGTGCGCGTCGATCCGGTCGCCTGGCGGGACCTGGGCGTCGCGCTGCCGGCCGCGGCGGACGACGACGAGGACGACGCGACCATGCTGACCGACCTGTCGGTGCTGGTGGAGGCGGTCAGCGCGGCGGCGGCGCGGCTCGGCCTGGAGCGTACGCGCAGCCCGTGGCTGCCCCCGCTGCCGGAGCTCGTCACGATGTCCGAGCTGCCGCCCGGCCTGCCCTCCGAGCAGCCGGCTCGGGGGCGGGCACTGCGGCTGCCGTTCGCCCTGGCCGACCTGCCCTCGCAGCAGCGGCGCCGGACCGAGTACTACGACCTGGCCGGGGCCGGTCATCTGCTCGTGGTGGGCGGCGGGCGTACGGGGCGCTCTACCGTGCTGCGCGCGATCGCCGCGTCGGCCGGGCTGCTGTGCGGGCCCGAGGACGTCCACCTGTACGGCGTGGACTGCGGCAACAACGCCCTGCTGCCCCTGGCAGGGATGCCGCACTGCGGCGCGGTCGTCGGCCGCGACTCGCCCGACCGCCTGGGACGCCTCACCAAGCGCCTGTTGGAGATCATCTTCGAGCGGCAGCAGGCGCTGGCGGCGCAGGGCTTCGCCGACGTCACCGAGCAGCGCGCCGCGGTGGGGCCGCAGGAGCGGCTGCCGTACGTGCTCGTGCTCTTCGACCGCTGGGAGGGCTTCCACGCGGCGTTCGAGTCCGTCGACCACGGGGTGCTGATCGACCAGTGGATGCAGATCTTCCAGGAGGGGCCGGGCGCCGGGGTGAAGGTGGTCCTCTCGGGCGATCGCAGCACGCTGATCGGCCGGATCGCCACGCTCTTCGACGACCGGCTGGTGCTCAAGCTCACCGACCCCACCGACTACACCTACGTCGGCATGAAGACCAGGGACGTGCCCGAGCACATGCCTCCCGGCCGGGCGTTCCGCTCGGCGGCGGACCTGCGGGAGGTGCAGGTGGTGCTGCTCGACCCCGATCCGGCCGGCACCGCCCAGGTCGCTGCGCTGCACCAGGTGGCGCGGACCGCCAAGAGCCGGCACGCGAGCCTGCCGCCGCACCGGCGCCCCTTCCGGGTGGACGCGCTGCCGTCGGGCATCACGCTGGCCGAGACGCTGGCGCTGGCCGACCCCGCGCCGCCGCCGGACGCGGTGGTCGTGGGGGTGGGCGGCGACGCGCTGGGCGCGCGGTTCCTGCGTACGGCCGAGGACGGCCCCGGGCTGGTGGTGGCCGGGACGCCGAAGTCCGGCAGGAGCACCACGCTGTGCACCATGCTCACGTACCTGCTGGCGCACGGATGGGAGGCGGTGCTCCTCACCCCGCGCCTGAGCCCGCTGCGCGACCTCGCCGGCCGCGCCGGGGTGCGGGGGTGTTTCGGCGGTGACGCCGACGCCGAGCGGGTACGGCAGGCCGCCTCCGCGCCGGGCCGCTGCGCGGTGCTGATCGACGACCTGGAGCTGCTCGGGAACTCCGGCCCGCTCGCGGACTGGATCGTGGACCACGTCGGCGAGTCGCGAGACAGCGGGAACCTGGTGATCGGCGCCGGCAACGTCGATGACCTCGACGGCATGTACACGGGCCCGATCGTGGCCATGAAGCGCACCCGGTCGGGGCTGCTGCTGCGGCCCAACCAGGCGGGCCAGGGCGACCTGTTCGGCGTGCAGCTGCCGCGCAGCCTCGCCACCGGGACGGGCCCGCCCGGCCGGGGCCTGCTGTTCCGCGGCGGCGCGTGGGAGCGCGTCCAGGTGGCCAAGCCCTGAACGGAAGAAGGCGGCGGACTGCGTCCGCCGCCTTCTTTTCCTGAATGCGCTGGTCAGCCGCCTCCGCCCATGGTGGCGATGAGCGCCGCCTTCTGCTTCTGGATGCCCTGCTGGGCTTCCTGGAGGTCGCGCTGGAGATTGTCGAACGACTTCTTGTAGGTCTCCCACGACGCCTTGAACTTCTCCGCGTTGCCGCCGGACCAGACGTCGGGGATCTGCTGGACCTGGGCGTCGAGCGCCGACTTCATCGCCTGCGCCGCCTCGCCTTGCTGGGCGAACGTCTTGCCCATCGTCTCGAGCGCCTCGGGAGTCGCGCCAAGCCTGGGTGGCATATTTGTCCCTTCCAAACCATGGGTCGTGATCCGCAGGGCCCAACAATAAAGGCATCACGCTCACATTTGACGGCGTTTGTCAACATTGGCCACTTGGACCGCATTTGTTGCTAATCTTTGGCGCTCCGGAGGTGCTGGCGATGATGCAGGCATTACGCGGCAGCGACCCTGCCGTGATGGGGGCGTACCGGCTCGAAGGGCGGCTGGGCGAACGCGTCTTCTACGGGCGGCGGGGCGACGGGCTGCCGGTGGCGATCCACGCGTTCCTGCCGGTCGGCGGATACGACCTGCTGGCCCGGCTGCCGCCCCTCTGCACCGCCCGGGTGGTCGAGGTCGGCCGCACGGTGGACGCCGCGGGGGAATGGGCGTTCGTGGCCAGCGAGTTCGTGCCCGGCCCGTCCGTCGCCGAGCTGGTCTCGGTCGAGGGACCGCGCGGCGGGCACGAGCTGGACCAGCTCGCGGTCAGGACGCTGACAGCGCTCGGCGCGCTGCACGGCGCCGCGATCGTCCACGGGGACCTGCATCCCGGTAACGTGATCCACGGCGCGGAGGGCCCGGTCGTGACGGGGTTCGGCCTCGCGCGCGGCGGAGCGCCGGCCTATGCCGCGCCCGAGCAGGTGGCCGCCGACGAGTTCACCATGGCGGGCGACATGTTCGCCTGGGCCTGCACGATCGTCCACGCCGCGACGGGACGGCCGCCGTTCGGCGACGGCGAACCCGCCGCGGTGTTCGACCGCATCCTGCGCGCCCAGCCCGACCTGGGCGCGCTGTCCGGCGCGCTGCGCGACGTCGTGGCCGCCTGCCTGGCCAAGGACCCGGCCGCCCGCCCGACCGCGCAGTACGCGCAGCAACTGCTGATCAGCGGCACGCCGTCCCCGCCCGCGCGGGGCGCGCTGAAGCAGCCCCAGGTACGGCCGCCCGCGCCCAGGAAGAAGCACGACCTGCGGGTGCCCGTCATCTCCGGGATCGCGGTGGTGACGGTGATCGGCGTGGTCGCCGGATGGCTGCTGCTGGGCCAGGAGGAGCCGGCGCCCAAGACCGCGCTGCTGGCCGCCAACAACGCGCGCCCGCCCGCCACGCCGACCCCCACACCGACTCCCACGCCGACGCCGAGCCCCACGAAGAAGAAGCGCAAGCGTCCCGTCGCCAACCCCACCGTGACAGTCCAGGTCCCGGTCTACCCGCAGCCACAGCCCACGCAGACCAGGAGGAAGCGCACCCCCAAGCCGAGGCCCACGGTGACCAGGACCGTCCGGCCCACCCCGGCGCAGTCCAAGGAGAGCGACCGGCCCACGCCCACGCCGGAGCAGCAGACCGTCACGGTCAGGAACCGCGCGACCGGCCTGTGCCTGGCCGTCGGGCACGGCCAGGCCGTCGCGGGCCAGAACGCGATCCAGTGGACCTGCACCAACGGCCCCGAGCAGCAGTGGATCCGCAAGGGCGGCCAGCTCGTCAACAAGGCGACCGGGATGTGCCTGGGCAAGGGCTACGGCACGCCGGGCAGCGCGGCCGTGCAGAACCCGTGCAACGGCGGCGCCGTGCAGTACTGGACCCACCAGGGCGGGCGCTTGGTGAACGCCTCCACGGGCCTGTGCCTGGTCATCGCGCACAGCGAGGCCAAGGCGGGCAAGTCGGCGACCTTGTGGAAGTGCAACCCCAGCTGGCGCGACCAGCAGTGGATCATTCAGTAGGGACGTCGCCGCGCTCGCACCCCGGGGCGCGCTCACGAGGCGGGGCCGCTGACCTCCTCGACCGTCAGCGCTGGAACACCCGCATAGCGGATCGGGTATCGACGGCGGGTGTGGCCTGCCGCGTGTGGCCTGAACCTCCCGCGCGAGGCCAGGCCCGGGGTACAGGCCGTGAGGGGTCAGGTCACGTGGATGTCCACCGACGGCCGCAGTTTCGCGGCGGCGGCCAGCGCCTGGTGGACCGGATGGCCGGTGAAGGCCGCCAGGAGCTCGCCGTCGGCGGGGCCGGCCGCTGCGGGGAAAGCGATCTGCTCGTAGGCGGCCTGGAAGCGCGGCCCCCACCGGCGCGCCCCGAGCCGGGCGGTGCGCGAGCAGTTGTCCACCATGTACGCCACATCGCGGGCGTGCATGTACGGCAGCAGCGAGTCGACGGCCTCGATGATCGACTCGTTGACGATCTCCGACCAGGGGTGCCCGCGCTCGGCGAACTCGTCCACCTGCGCCATCATCGTCGCCACGAACAGTCCGGCCGTGAACGGCTCGGCCGCCGCCTGCCGCCCGGCGCGCCGGGCCCGTACCGCGTCCCCCGCCGCCCACATGGGTGAGCCGCTGATCCGGCTCATCGGCCGGTCGGCCAGGCGCCGCTCGGCGAGGATGACGCTGCGCAGCTCGGTGCCGTCGGCGACCTCGTCGTAGATTTCGGCGATCAGCTCTCTGGACGGGCCGTAGGCGGCGGTGTAGGCGCGGTCGAAGGTGTCGCGGCCGGGGCCGTCGAGCTGCTCGCGGACGGCGGTGAGGCCGGAGCGGGAGATGGTGGCGCGGATGGGGCCGGTGATGGCCTCGCAGGAGTGTTCGTAGGCGGCTAGGGGATCGTCGCCGGCCAGCCGGTAGTGGCCGTAGAGGGACTCGACGAGGCCGTGGACGGCGCCGAGGAGGATGGCGCGTTCGCCGGCGATGTCGGACCGGTATTCGCTGTCCAGGGTGGTGCGGAAGGTGTAGGGAGAGCCGAGGGCGACCGACCAGCCGAGCGCGAGGTCGACGGCGCGGCCGCTGTGGTCGGCGTGCACGGCGAAGCTGGCGTTGATGCCGGCGCCGTTGACGGAGGCGCCCTGCTGGTACAGGCGGCGTACGGAGTCGCCCATGCCTTTGGGACAGACGGCGATGACGTCGTGCCCGGCGGGGAAGCCACCGCCGGTGGTGCGCAGGTGGCCGAGCAGGAACCCGTGGGACAGTCCGATGGCCGCGCCGGGGCGCAGCGCGCCGAAGATCTTCTCGTGGTGGGCGGCGAGCGCGGCGTCGGCGATGAGGAGGATGACCAGGTCCGCCTCGGCGGTGATGGCGAGCCAGTCGCCGAGCGTGCCGTCGTCTTCGGTGAACCCGTGCGCGCGGGCGTCGGCGGCGGACGCGGAGCCGGGGCGCAGGCCGACGGCGACGGTGATGCCGGTGCCGGCGAGAGAGTCGCGCAGGTTGCACGCCTGGGCGCGGCCCTGCGGGCCCCAGCCGATCACGCCGATGCGGCGGACGCCGGCGAACGCGGCGGGCAGCAGGCCGAACAGATGGCGTCCGCCGGGCAGGACCGTTTCCGCGCCGCCGGGCACGTCCATGGTCTGGAGGGGGAAGACGGCGGAGGTGAACACGTTGGTGGACATGCCTGTAGTTGTAGGATCCGCTCCTGTCCAGCGGCAAGCGCAACATGTGCAGCGGGTCGTTGCAGGAAGCGGAACACCCTTGGGGGCGTGGTGGAGGATCATCGTGAGCTGCGGGTGTTCCTGCACCTGGCGCAGACGCTGAGCTTCGGCAGGACGAGCCAGGACTGTCACGTGAGCCCGGCGACGCTGACGAGGCTGGTGCAGCGGCTGGAGGCGCGCTTGGGGCAGCGGTTGTTCGACCGAGGGCCGCGCGGAGTCGCGCTGACGGCCGAGGGCCGACGCTTTCGCGAGTACGCGGTGGCGGCGCTGGACCTGTGGCACGCCTACCGGCAGGGGGACGTCGATCCGGGGGAGCTGTCGGGGCGGCTGGGGGTGTTCGCGACGGTGACGGCCTGCCAGGCGCTGCTGCCGGACCTGCTGGCGCCGTTCCGGGCGGCGCATCCGCGCATCCGGGTCGATCTGCGGACGGGGGACGCGGCGGCGGCGCTGGCGCGGCTGGACGAGGGGGAGGTGGACGCGGCGGTGGCGGCGATCCCGGCCCGGCTGCCGGCGTCACTGGTGAGCCGGACGGTCGCGGTCACCGAGCTCGTGTTCGTCACCGGCCCGCATGGAGCCCTGGAGGGTCGCGGGCTGGAGGGGCCGTTCGTGCTGCCGCGGCGCGGGCTGGTGCGGGAGGCGGCCGACCGGTGGTTGCGGGCGCGGCTGCCGTGGCGGCCTGAGGTGGTGGCCGAGCCGGAGGGGCATGAGGCGCTGCTGGCCCTGGTCGCGCTCGGTTACGGGACGGGAGTGGTACCGCGCATGGTGCTGGAGAACAGTGGGGTGCGCGACCGGGTGCGGGTGGTGGCGGCGGATCCGGCGCCGGCACCGCTGAAGGTGGGATTGTGCGTGCGGCGGGCGGATCTGCGGCGGCCGGTGGTGGCGGCGCTGTGGAGCCTGACCGCCGGCCCGGGAAGAACCGGGTGAGGTTCCGGAGGCGCTCGTGCAGCCGCAGTCGAGCACGCGACGAAACCGGGGCGGGATTGCCTCGCGGAAGGCCTCGCGCGGCCGCCGCGACGCAATGTTCACCGGGGCGGCTTCGCTCGCTGATCGCCACCTGGCGGGCCGCCTATCGCGAGGTCATGCCGGAGTCGTTCTTCGCAGCGCTGGAGGTACGGCCGGAGGTGGTGCGATCGGTCGACTCCCGCTCCACCAGCGTGGGTGCGATCAGCTGCTTCAACGGGCGGGCGCTCCGGCCGCCGGCTATCTCCTCGAGGAGCAGGTCGACCGCGATGTTGCCGACTTCCTCCGCGGGCAGCCGGACCGTGGTCAGCGGTGGCGACAGGAACGCGGAGTAGGGGTGGTCGCCGTAACCGATCACCATCATGTCGTCCGGCACCTTGAGGCCGCGCACTTCCAGCGCGCGGTACAGGCCGAGCGCGAAGTAGTCGTTGCCGACCACGACCGCGTCAGGCAGCCTGGCCCGGCGCAACATCCGGCGCGCCACCTGGTAGGCCTGCTGCGGCTGCCACGGCAGGGCGGCCTGCTCGTGCCGGCGGGTGGGGACCCGCATGATGCTGCCGCGCGGCACGGACAGGCCGGCCTCGGCCATGGCCCGGCGGAAGCCGGCGATCCGGTCGGCGATGGTGGTGATCGGCAGGTCCTCCTCAAGCACCACGATCGAGCGGGCGCCACGGGAGATCGCGTGCTCGGTGGCGCGGTAGCCGCCGAGCTCGTTGTCGGTGCCGACGAAGCGGTAGCCCAGATCGGGCAGGTCCCGGTTGAGCAGCACGGTGGGCACGCCGACCGTGCTGAGCCGCCGCCACGGATCGGCGCTCGCTTGCACCGGGACGACGATCGATCCGCCCACCGAGGATCGCAGCAGCGACTCCACGGCGCGCGTCTCGTTCTCCTCCGATTCGTCGGTCACCATCAGCAGCAGCGAATATCCGTGCGTCCGGGCGCGCAACTCGATGCTGGAGATCAGCTGGGCGTAGAACGGGTTGGACGGGTTGGTGATGACGAGGCCGAAGGTCATCGCCGAGCCCAGGACGAGCGACCTGGCCACGGAGTTCGGCACGTAACCGACCCGCTCCGCCTCGGCGCGTACCCGTGCCCTGGTCTTCTCCCCTATGCCGTCTTTTCCGGAAAGGGCACGCGAAACGGTGTTGACCGACAGGTTCAACGCCGCGGCGATGTCCCGCAGGGTGTGACGCCGAGCCCCAGCCATCCGCGTGCCCTTCTCTCGCTCGCCCCCGGTGACTCCGTGGCCGCTGCTCAGCTCTTGACGGTGAGATAGATGCGCATGGTCGTCGACGGGCTCTGGCCCGCCACGGTGCCACGCAACCGCAGCCATTGGCCGAACTGGCCGACCGGCCAGGTCACCAGACCGGGACCGGTCACGACATGCTCGTGGCCGTCGAGGTCGCACCAGGTCAGGCCGTCCGGCGAGATCTGGGTGACCAGCCGTACCTCGGTGTCGTCGCCGGACGCCGCAAGGGTGTGGACGAACCACCGCGCCTCACCGGCCCACGCCACTTCGTACGGTTCCGTCGCGAAGTCGGAGACGAACGTCGTGTCCCGTTCGAGGACCGCCGTCTGTACCTGCCGCATAACGTCACCACTCCGTGGAAATGAGTACCGAATCGAGGAACAGGAAGTTGCGGACCGTCGAGTGGGTCCGCACTGAGAAGTAGAAATTCAGCAGGTTCTCCAGCGAGTCGTAGCGCTCCTTGTACGGCGGGACCGGCACAGCGGACATATCCATGGTTCGATCGTTGACCTGCAGCTCGACGTTACGTCTTGCGGCGGTGTCGATGACCCAGCGCAGGTAGTGCCAGTTGACCTTCGTGGGCACCTCGTTGTAGCAGAGCTCCTGGGGCTCGCCGAACGGATGCCAGTCCTTCGGGTCGGGTGCGGTGAAGTCGGCTCCGTAGGCCAGCTTGACCTTGCCCTCGAGGTGCTCACGCGGCGTCGGTTCCGGCACGATCGGGTACACCCACTGCCGGGACAGATTGTTGTCCAGCGTGGTGTTCAGGTAGCGGGCCACCGTGTGATAGCGCAGACCGCCGTCGCCGCACAGGTCGGTCGCCACGGTGAAGCAGCCGAACTGCGCTTCCGACGGGTGCAGGTTGCCGTCCCAGGTGATGTCTCCGAACTGGTCACCCGCGCTGCCGTCGATGGTCGCCTCGGCCTTGAAGGTGAAGTACGCCTCGATCTGCAGCAGGCCGCGCCCGCTCATGGTGAGCCGCCGGATGGCGGTGGCGGTGTGCCCCTGGTAGGCCCGGGTGGCCAGCTTGAGCGCATACGACCCGGTCATCGCGCCATGGCTGCCGATATCGAAGAAGGTGCAGTTCGAGAGCTGCGGCGGGCGGAAGTCTCGCATGTGGTCATCGACCGTGGAGAGATCGCCGTTGCCGTTGTAATTGCCCAGTAGTTCGGTCCAGCCGTGGGCGCCGGAGTTGAAGTCGTCGTAGGTCAGAATGCGCCGAAGCGGCGAGAACTTCGACAATCTCGGGTCGGCCGACAAAATGGCGGCGCGAAGTTCTGCGGCCAAATCGGGCCGCTCCATCGTGGTCATGCCGGATTCTCCTGAAAAGGGTTTAGGCAATGCCGAGTGGCGAATGTCTACGCCAGATGATCGACCGGAGTAAGTCATACGGTTGCGTTCGGGACATTAACGTTAATGTTCCGTGACTGTCAACCGTCCCGGTAGCCGCCGCCGCCGGTCCCCGCCCCTGGCCGAACGTCGTGCCGCACTGTTCCGACGCGCTGTCTTCACTGGTCAAGCGCATTGTGGTCGGCCTGTCCGGTATGCCTGCCGGGCAGGAGATGCCGGCCAGACCCTTGACGGCCAAGGCCCGCCGACCTAGCATCAGCGGGCAATCGCATTAACGTTAATGTTTCAGACAGTCAACCTGTCGCTCCAACGCGGCTGATAGCTCGCCTCCCCTGCGGATCGCCCCCTTCAAGACCGGCTGGCTCGGATATCGGCCCACCCCCAACACCAAAGCCGTCACCGCCAGACGCCAACGGCGTCATGGCTCTACCTGGAGTTGCCCGTCGATGCTGAAACGGGATGCCGACCGACAGCGATCGGACCGGCCATGACCGCGTACCTCATCCGGCGCACACTGTTCGCCGTCTTCGTGTTGTGGGGCGCCGTGACCATCGTGTTCCTGGTGCTCCGCCTGGTCCCCGGTGATCCGGCCCAGCTCATCCTCGGCTCCGATGCCACCCGGGACGAGATCGCGCAGCTGCGCGAGCGGATGGGCCTGAACCGCCCGCTGGTGGTGCAGTACGGGATCTATCTCAGCGATGTGGTCCGGCTCGACTTCGGCGACTCCTACCGCTACCACGGTGACGCCATGGGCCTGGTGATGGGGAAGTTCCCGCTCACCCTCCAGCTGGCCGCCGTGGCGATGGTGATCGGCCTGGTGCTCGGGATCTCACTCGGCGTCGTCGGCGCGCTACGGGTGAACCGCCTGGCAGACCGCGTGGTCTCGGTGTTCGCGCTGCTCTCGCAGTCCATGCCGTCGTTCTGGATCGGGATCATGTTCATCCTGGTGTTCGCCAGACAGCTGCACGTGTTCGCCAGCGGCGGTCACGGTGGATTCGACCGGCTGGTCCTGCCCGGGGTCACCCTCGCCCTGCCGGTCGTCGCGATCCTGATCCGGCTGACCCGTAGCGGCCTGCTCGACGTCGTGCACGAGAACTACATCCAGACCGCGCGGGCCAAGGGCCTGTCCGAGCGGTTAGTGATCTTCCTGCACGCCATCCGCAACGCGCTCATCCCGATCGTGACGGTGGCCGGTCTGGAGTTCGGCAAGATGTTCGGCGGCGCGGTCATCGTCGAGACGGTCTTCTCCTGGCCCGGAGTCGGGCGGTTGCTCATCGATTCCATCTCGGCCCGCGACTACAACGTGGTGCAGGCCGCGATCCTGCTGATCGCCGGCGGTTTCGTCCTGATCAATCTGGTCGTGGACGTCATGTACGGCTACCTCGACCCGCGCATACGGCTGGGACGGTGACGATGGACAGGCCAACCGAGCAAGTGCTGCCGCAGAGCGCCGGCGAGGCGGCCGACGACCCGATCGGGCCGGCCGGTGATCTGCCGCCCGATGACGCCGGCCGCCCGACGGCAGGCAGGACACGGGGCAAGATCGGACAGGTGCGCATCATCGCCTCGTTGTCGGTGATCGCGCTGTACGTGGTTGCCGCGGTGGTGGGGCCGATTCTGCTGAAGTACGACCCGGTCGCCACCGACCTCGGCTCCCGGCTGAAGCCGCCCGGCACCTTGCTGCCGGGCGGGCACACCGCCGTCTTCGGCACCGACCAGGTCGGTCAGGACGTGCTCGCCCAGATGATGCAGGGCGCTCGGGTGTCGATAACCGTCGGGGTGGCGACCCTGGTGCTGGCCGGTGTCATCGGCGTCACCACAGGCATCGCCGCCGGGTACTTCGGCGGCTGGCTGGACGCGGTGCTCATGCGGCTGGCGGACGTTCAGCTCACCTTCCCGTCGATCCTGCTGGCGATCTTCGTCGCGTCGATCCTCGGGCCCAGCGTGGGGAACGTCGTCATCGTCCTTGCCATCTCCAACTGGGTGACGTTCGCCCGGGTCACCCGCAGCCAGGTGCTCGGGCTCAAGAACCGGGACTTCGTCGACGCCACCCGTACCCTCGGCGCGCGGACCTGGCACCTGGTGACCCGCAGCATCCTGCCGTCCATGATGGCGCCGATCCTGGTGGTCGCGACCGTGGAGCTGGGGCACGTGGTCCTGGCCGAGGCCTCCCTGAGCTTCCTCGGCCTCGGCACCCCGGCCAGCACGCCGAGCTGGGGAATGACCATCGCCAACGGCCGGAACTACCTGTCCAACGCGTGGTGGATCTCAACGATCCCCGGCATCGGCCTGGCCATCCTGGTGATCAGCTTCGGCGTGCTGGGTGACGCGCTGCGCGACCGGTTCGATCCGCGGCTGAGGAGCATGTGATGGACAACCCGCTGTTGTCGGTGCAGGACCTGACGGTGCGCTTCCGCACCCGGGCAGGGACCGTCACCGCCGTCGACCAGGTGAGCTTCGACCTGGCCGAAGGGGAGACCCTGGCCATCCTGGGCGAGACCGGCAGCGGCAAGAGCGTCACCGCCCAGGCCCTGATGGGGCTGGTTCCGCGACCGGCGGGACAGGTGAGCGGCGGCCGGATCCTCTATGACGGCACGGATCTGCTGGCCCGCCCGCGATCCGAGACCCGCCGGCTCAACGGGACCGAACTGGCCATGGTGTTCCAGGACCCGCTCAGCTCCCTCAACCCGGTGTTCCGGGTCGGCGCGCAGATCGGCGAACTGTTCCGGCGCCGTCGTGGCGCCTCCCGTTCCGAGGCGCGACGCAAGGCGATCGAGCTGATGGACCGGGTGGGCATCCCGGCGGCCGCCCGCAGGGTCGACGACTATCCGCACCAGTTCTCCGGCGGCATGCGGCAGCGGGTGATGATCGCGATGGCGATCGCCCTGCAGCCCCGTGTGCTCATCGCCGACGAACCCACCACTGCCCTGGACGTCACGGTCCAGGCACAGGTCATGGCGTTGCTCGCCGAGCTCAAGGCGGAACACCGCATGGCGATGATCCTCATCAGCCACGACCTCGGCGTGGTGGCCGGCGTCGCCGACCGGGTCATGCTCATGTATGCCGGCCGGGTGGCGGAGACCGGAGGGCTGCGCGAGGTCTACGAAACGACCGGGCATCCGTACACCCGCGGCCTGATGGCCTCGATCCCGGCGCTGGACGGCCCCCGCGAACGGCTGGCGCCCATCAAGGGTTCGCCGCCGGACCTCATGCGGCCGCCCGCGGGCTGCGCGTTCCGGCCCCGGTGCGAGTTCGCCACCGGCATCTGTGGCACCGAGCGGCCGGAGCTGATGCCGGTACCCGCGCGGCCCGAGTCGCATCGAGCCGCCTGCCACCACGCGAAGGAGGTCGTCGCCGATGTCGTCCCCGGCTGACCCGCTGCTGTCGGTAAGAGACCTGCACACCGGCTTCCCGATCCGCTCCGCCCTGCTGCGGCGCAAGGTGGGCACCGTCCAGGCCGTCTCGGGCGTCTCGTTCGACCTGCCCGCGGGCCGGACGCTGGGCCTGGTCGGCGAGTCGGGCTCGGGCAAGACGACGCTGGCGCGAACCGTCATCGGCCTGGCGCCGCCGGAGTCCGGCCAGGTGCTCTTCGACGGCCGGGACCTGCTGACCCTGCCAGGGGCCGACCTGCGGCAGGCGCGCCGGCAGATGCAGATGGTCTTCCAGGATCCGTACGCGTCGCTGAATCCCCGGCTCACCGTCGAACAGATCATCAGCGAGGCATGGCTCGTCAACCCCGGCGTGGTGCCCCGCAACCGGTGGGCCACCGAGGTGAAGGACCTGCTGGCCAGGGTCGGGCTGAACCCGGACCACGCCGACCGCTACCCGCACCAGTTCTCCGGCGGGCAGCGCCAGCGCGTCGGTATCGCCCGCGCCCTGGCGCTACGACCGCGGCTGGTGATCTGCGACGAGGCGGTGTCGGCACTGGACGTCTCGGTGCAGGCGCAGGTCCTGAACCTGCTCGTCGACCTGCAGGCCGAACTGGGCCTCAGCTTCCTGTTCATCGCCCACGACCTGTCCGTGGTGCGGCACATCAGTGACGAGGTGGCCGTCATGTATCTCGGGAAGGTCGTGGAGACAGGGACGACGGAGCAGATCTTCACCGCTCCGGTGCACCCGTACACGCAGGCGTTGTTGTCCGCGGTGCCGGTCCCCCGCCCCTGGGCCGCGCCACAGCGCAAGCAGATCCTGCTCACCGGGGACATCCCCTCGCCAGTGTCGCCGCCGTCCGGCTGCCGGTTCAGGACCCGGTGCTGGAAGGCGCAGGAGCGGTGCGCCACGGAGGAGCCCGCGCTCGCCGATCGGCTGGGCGGCCACTCGTCCGCGTGCCACTTCCCCGAGATGACGGTGCCGGCATGAGCGGGCGGGTCCGCCTGATCCTCGTCCGCCACGGCGAGTCGGTGTGGAACGTCGAGGAGCGCTACCAGGGACAGGCCGACTCAGGGCTCACCGCCGCCGGTGTGGAGCAGGCCGAGGTGGCCGCGGCCGAACTCCTGGCCCGCTTCGGAACGCCCGATCTGGTCGTCTCGAGCGATCTGCCGCGGGCCTGGGACACGGCGAAGGCGTACCTGCGCCACCTCGACCTCGATGCCAAGCAGGACGTCCGGCTGCGCGAGGCCGACATCGGCAGCTGGGCCGGCCGTACCTTCACCGAGATCGCCGAGGAGTACCCCGATGATCTCGCGGAGATCGGCCGGGGGGCCGACCTGCGGCGCGGCGGCGGCGAGACGTTCGCCGACTTGCGCCGGCGGGTGTGGCAGGCGCTCGTCGACGTCGCGACCATGGCGGCCGGCGGCGCAGACGGGGGCGCGACCGTCGTCGTGTTCACCCACGGCGGTCCGATCCGGGTGGCAGCCGCCGCCGCGCTTGGCCTGCCGATGCCCGGCCACCTCTCCTTCGCCCCGCCGGTGAACGCCTCGTTGACGGTCATCGGCTACGCGGGCGAACAGAAGAACAACTCGGTGGTCGAGTACAACTCGCCGACCGCCCGCGCCGCGCGCGCCACGCGCGCCGACTGAATCGAGAGGATCACCATGCTGACCGGATCGTTCACCTTCGTTGTGATGACCTACAACCTGTGGGGTGACGCGCATCTGGAGCAGCGGGAGCCGGCGATCCGCGACCTGTTCTCCATCCGGCCGCCCGATCTCCTGGCCACCCAGGAGCTTCGTCCTCGCTCGCGCGCGGTGGTGGACGAGGCGCTGCCCGGACACGCACGGGTGCACGACGACTTCCCCGGATGGGGCACGCAGAGCAATCTGTGGTGGCGCCAGGAACTGTTCGACCTCGTGGAGTACGGGACACGGGACGTCGGCATCCTCGACACCGACGCCAGACTGTTCTGGGTGCGGCTGCGGCCCCGGGCCGGCGACGCACGGCCGCTGGTGTTCTCCACCGCACACCTGACCTGGCCTGGCCACGCACAGGAGCGGGCGGATCGCCGCAATCTGCGAACCGGACAGGCGGAGCAGGTGGTCACGGCCCTGGATGAGATCGCCGGCGACGAGGCCTGCCTGTTCACGGTGGACATCAACGACATCGGGCAGCCGTTGTGGGTGCTCGGCAACGGCGGCTTTCTCGATTCGTTCAGCGCGTTGGGACGCACGTCGCCGGTCACCCACCCCGTGGCACCGCTGCCGTTCGTCACCGACCGCGGAACGCGCCTCTCCCCACTGGGGTCCCCGTCCAAGGCCATCGACTGGATCTTCTCCCGAGGCCCGATCGCCACCCGGGCCAGCGAGGTCGTCGAGTTCTTCTCGGCAGGGAACGCCCCGTCGGACCACAAGCCCGTCGCGGCGACCTTCACCCTGCCGTCCACGACGGCGTGAGCGGCCGCGGCACCAGCTGGAACCAACCAAGGAGAGAGGCAATGATTGCACGATCCCGGGCCAAGGGCTGCCTCGTCGCAGTGGCCCTTGTTATGGGCCTCGCGGCCTGTGGCGGCTCCGGCGACGCCGGCAGCTCCGACAGCGAGAACCAGGTGCTGCGCTACGCGCCACAACTGTTCCCCGTATCGCTCGATGTCCAGCAGTACCCCGCGGAAGAGGCGGTCCAGACCACCGTCCAGCAGGGGCTTGAGACGCTGACCGTCATGAAGGACGGACAGCCGAGCCCGAAGCTGGCCACGTCATGGGAGAGCCCCGACGAGGAAACGTGGGTGTTCCACCTTCGCGACGGGGTGACCTTCAGTGATGGGAGCGCCTTCACCGCCAAGGACGTCAAGGCGTCCGTGGAGCGGCTGATCAGCCTCAAGGCGTCGCTGACCCCGTTGCTCGCCTCCATCACCGAGATCGACGCCACCGACGACCACACGGTGACGTTCCACACCTCGGCACCGCTGGGCACCCTGCCCAGCACCCTGTCCCTGGTGTTCATCGGCCAGGGTGACAAGGTCAACAGCGACGCGTACTGGCAGAAGCCGATCGGCACCGGACCGTTCACGTTCGACTCGTTCAGCCCCGACGACAAAGTGGTGCTCAGCCGCAACGACACGTACTGGGGCGCCAAGGCCAAGGTGGCGAAGCTGGAGATCCTCAACATGCCGGAAATCTCGGCCCGGATCACCGCGCTGAACAACGACGAGGTGGACGTTCTCGCGTCGATCCCGCCGGACCAGGTGGCCGAGGTGTCCGGCGTGGACGGAATCAAGTACGGGACCGGCCCGAGCTACAACTACTACTTCATCTGGTTCAACCAGAACAACAAGCCGTTCGACAACGTCAAGGTGCGCCAGGCCATGTTGCACGCCATCGACATCAAGAGCGTCGTCGGAGACCTGTTCGGAGACCTCGGCACCGTGGCCCGGTCGCCGATCACCCAGTCGGTCTTCGGATCGACCCAGCTGGAGCCGTACTCCTACGACCCGGATCTGGCCAAGAAACTGCTCGCCGAGGCCGGCTATCCCAACGGCATCAACACCACGATCCAGTGGCCGCTGGCGGGCGGGCCGAACATCCGGGCCATGGCCCAGGCGTTCATCTCGTCCTGGGAAAAGGTCGGCATCAAGGTGCAGCCGCAGGAAAAGGAGCGGGCGACCTGGCTCAAGGACTTCGGCGCGTTGAAGTGGGACATGAACCTGCAGACCAACACCACCGGTACCGGCGACGCCGACTTCACCCTGAACCGGCTCTACACCTGTGACGCGAAGCGGATGGGCTACTGCAACAAGGATCTGGACTCGATCCTGGCCAAGGCGCGCGCATCGCTGGACCAGGACGAGCGCAAGGCGCTGTACGCGCAGGCCGACAAGATCATCTGGGATGACGCGGTCGGCATCTTCCCGGTGGATCTGAAGAACAACTACGCCGTCCGCGACAACGTCAAGGGAATGGAGATGCCGGTCAGCGGGCGGCCGGACTTCTCGCAGGTGTCCGTCGGATAGCTGCTGGAGCCGTCCGTCCAACCCCCCCATCGCTGGAGACCTCCATGCCTCGAATCCGTTCACTCCGCCCTGCCGTACTCGCCGGCCTCACCGCCCTGACCGCCATGTACGGGCCGATGATCGCCGTCCCCACCGCTCAGGCCTCCCTCACCGAGCCCGCCCGCAGCGCCTGCCGCAACGCCGCCGAGGTGCCGGTCGAGACCGGCGCCGCCTTCAACGACCCCGTCGCCGGCGCCGCGACCGCGGTCGTGGAACGGATCTGCTCGCTGATCAAGCAGGCCCCGGCCGGGTCCTCGATCGAGATCGCCGAGTTCGTCGTCTCGGGCGATGCCGGCGACGATTACGCAGCGGTGCTGCTCGACGCCTACCGCCGCGGCGTCGAGGTACGCATCGTCATCGACGGCTGGCAGATCGACAAACCTGCCGCCGCGGAGTTGATCCGAACCCTCGGCACCGACGAGTCGGCCACCTCATGGGTGCACGTTTGCAGCCACGTGAGCCCGGAAGGCAACACCACCTCCTGCCAGGGCACCAAAGGCATGCACAACAAGTTCTCGCTCTTCTCGGAGACCGGCGGACGACATGACGTCGTCGTACAGGCCTCGAACAACATCACCGACGTCAACTCCACCAGCTACTGGAACAACCTGGTCGTGCTGCCAGGCAACCACAAACTCTTCAAGGGATACGGAAAGTACTTCGACGACCTCGCCGCCGAGGTGCAGAACCCCGACTACGACACCACCGTCACCACGGGCATGCGGGGCGGCCAGGTCACCGCCCAGTTCTACCCGGTCGCCGACCGCGACCCGATCGCCCAGCGACTCGCCCAGGTCGGCTGCAAGACCGAGGGCCGCACCCGGGTCGAGATCGGCCAGTCCGAGTGGGACGCCACCCGGCTCGCGATCGTCGACGAACTCGCGGCGCTGGTGACCGCGGGATGCCAGGTACGCGTCGTGCACGGCCCGGCCGACGACGCGGTCACCGCGGCGCTGGACGCCGCCGGTGTGCAGCGGCGGGTGCTCGACGGCTCGACCCCTGCCGGCCGCGTCCACTCCAAGTACATCGTGGTCACCGACCCGACCGGCCGCGGTTCCGGGCGGGGCTGGGTGATGACCGGCAGTCACAACTTCAACGCCACCTCGCTGCGACGCAACGACGAGGCGATGGTCGAAGTCTCCGAGCACAACATCGTCGAGGCGTACGCCGCCAACTTCGCACGGTTGTGGGAGGTCGGCGTGGTCGCTGGAAAGTAGTCGCTGGAAAGTAGTCGCTGGAAAGCAGGAGAACCGAGGAGGAGGGTGAGGTCGCCTCACCCTCCTCTCACACCACCGGACATGCGGGCCCGCACCTCCACGGGCCGGCTCGTCGACAGGGACGTCGCCGCGAACGCCCCCCGGAGTGCGCTCACGAGGCGGGGCCGCTGACCTCCTCGGCCGCCGCCCCGATCCGTGCCAGCCGGGCCAGCGCGGGCCGGGACAGGACGGCCTCGATGTCGTGCAGCGCGACGATCAGCTCCTCCACCCCGTCCAGGGGCGACTCGCGTTCCCTGTTCAGCAGCACGCCCCGGTAGTCCTCGCGCGTGACGGGACCGCCGGGCAGCTCCACCCCGCCCTCCTCCACCCGGAACAGCGCCGGGATGGACGTGTCCAGAGCCAGGGCGAGACCGGTCAGCTCGGCGGCCGTGAACGAACGCTGCCCTCGCTCGGCCTGGTGGACGGCCTGCCTGCTCCACGGCCGGTCGAGATAGCGCCCCAGGGCCTCCCCCAGCTCCGTCAGTGACAGCCGCCGCTCCGCGCGCAGCCGCGCGATCTGCCGGCCGATGGCCTCTTCCACCCGCATCCATCCCCCAGTGTCATCGTAGGCAATGACAGAGATTCATACCCATTGACAGCGGTCCTCGCCAACCGCTACTGTACCGCTACAGAGTTACATGTCACGCTCGACAATGACAAGTGGGTGTCGCTTCATGCGAGACTTCCAAACAGCGGTGATCGGCCCCATCGGCGACTGCGCCGTGCTCAAGGTCGCGGGCGAGATCGACGTGGAGACCGCTCCGCAGCTGCGCCAGCGGCTGGTGGACCTGGCGGGCAAGGGCGTCCGCCACGTCATCGCCGACCTCGGCCAGGTCGAGTTCCTCGACTCGACGGGGCTGGGCGTCCTGGTGGGCGGCCTCAAGCGGCAGCGCACCCAGGGCGGCTCGCTCACCCTCGTCACCGACGCCGAGCGCATCCTGCGGATCTTCCGGATCACGGGGCTCGTCACCGTGCTGCCGCCCCACCCCTCGGTCTCCGAGGCGATCGCCGCCGACCCGCACTGGCGTCAGGCGGTCGAGGCCGGCGCGGAGAGCGTCCCGGAGTGGTGCCGGGAGCACGGCCTGGCCTCCTGAGCGGGATCACCACGCGGCGTCCAGGCACGGCGCCATCGACTGGCGTCCGCGCCACGGAGGGAGGCCCGGCCTCTCCCCCGGATGCTGATCCGAAAATCGGTGGTTCAGTGGGCAAGCGGCAGCGAACGCCAGCAGGGTCGGGCGTTTCGGGGTGATGCGTGGTCAGTTGGCGGGTTCGACAGTGACGCTGTAGCCAAGGGCTTGGAGTCGG
>NZ_VDLX02000034.1 GCF_006334985.2 Nonomuraea phyllanthi | reverse complement strand
CGGCGAGGTCGCCGCCGTGCGGCCGGCCCACGACGGCCCGGTCAACCGCGGGCACGCGTGCGTCAAGGGCCGTTTCGCCCACGGGTTCCTGCGCTCTCCGGAGCGGCTCACCCAGCCCCTGCTACGCCGCTGTTCCGGGCTGGAGCCGGTGAGCTGGGAGGTGGCGCTCGACCACATCGCCCGGGGGCTGCGGGCCGCCGTGACCGCGGCGGGCCCCGACGCGGTGGCGGCGATCTCCTCCGCCCGGGCCACCAACGAGGAGAACTACCTGATCCAGAAGTTCATGAGGGTCGCCATCGGCACCAACAACGTCGACAACTGCTCGCGGCTGTGCCATTCCCCCTCGGCCGCCGGGCTGAGCGCCGCCTTCGGGCTGTCCGGCGGCACCGACTCCTTGGAGGACGTCGAGCAGGCCGACTGCCTGCTCGTGGTGGGCGCGAACCCCGTCGAGGCACACCCGGTGGTCGGGGCCCGGCTGCTCCAGCAGGTCCTGCGCGGCGCACGGCTGGTGGTCGCCGATCCCCGCGCCGTCGGCCTGGCCTGCCACGCCGACGTGCATCTGCGGCCCCGCCCGGGGACCAACGTGGCCCTGTTCAACGGGCTCGCGCACGTCCTGCTCGCCGAGAACCTCGTCGATGAGGAGTTCCTGCGCCTTCGAGCCCGCGGGTTGCCGGAGCTCACCGCGCTCCTCGACGACTACCCACCCGACCAGGTGGCCGCGATCACCGGCGTACCCCCGGAGGATCTGGTCGCCGCAGCACGCCTGTACGGGCAGGCCCAGCGGCCTGCCATCGTCTACGGTCTCGGCGTGACCGAGCACCTGCACGGCACCGACGGCGTGCGCACTCTGGCGAACCTGGCGACCCTGCGCGGCGCGGTCGGCACCGATCGCGGATTCGGCGTGAACCCCCTCAGAGGGCAGAACAACGTCCAGGGCGCATCCGACATGGGCGCCCTGCCCGACCTGCTGCCCGGCTACGGCAAGGTCAGCGACCCCGCAGTGCGAGGCAGGGCCGAGCGGATCTGGGGCACCCCGCTTCCGGGCCACGACGGCCTGCGCATCCCGCAGATGTTCGCGGCGGCACGCGAGGGAGCTCTGCGGGCCCTGTGGATCATCGGCGAGGACGTGTGCGCCACCGACCCCGACGCCAACCGGGTCGTCGAGGCGCTGGACTCATGTCCGCTCGTCATCAGCCAGGAGCTCTTCCTCTCCGAGACCGCCCGCCACGCCGACGTGATCCTTCCGGCCGCGTCCTGGCTGGAGAAGGACGGCACCTTCGTCAACTTCGACCGCCGCTTCCAACGGGTGCGCCCCGCTCTCGACCCGCCCGATCAGGCACGCACCGACTTCGCCATCGTCCACGCCATCGCGGCGGCCTACGGCGCCGACCTCGGCTGCGCGACCCCGGCCGAGGCGCTCGCCGAATGCGGGCAGGTGGCGCCCGCCTTCGCCGGCATATCCCACCGGCGTCTGGATCGCGAAGGCGCCATCCCCTGGCCCTGCCCCGACCCCGACCGTCCCGGAGAGGCCAAGCTCTACCTGGACCGGTTCGCCACCCCGGACGGGCTGGCGCGCCTCGCCGCCCGCCCCTACCTGCCCCCCGGGGAAAGCCCCGACGACGACTACCCGCTGATCCTCATCACCGGCCGCCGGTGGGCCCACTACAACTCCGGCAACATGACCCGGCGATCCGGCACCATCGAACTCGACCCCTCCGACCGGCTGGACATCCATCCCTCCGACGCCGCCCACCACACCGTCCGCGACGGCGACGCGGTGCTCGTCGAAAGCCGGCACGGACAGGCCACTTTCGCGGCATGCATCACCGAGCAGATCCCGCCGGGCCAGCTCTTCTGCGCCTTCCACTTCCCCACCGGCCGGGCGAACGCCCTCACCTCCAGCCACGCCGACACCGTGACCTCCTGCCCCGAGTACAAGGTCACCGCCGTACGCCTGCGCGGCATCCAGGATTGATCATGACGCCTTACCGCGTGGCCGTACCACCGCGACCGGGCAGGCGGCACGGTGCAGCACTCCGTGACCGACCGACGCGAGCAACGCGGAGGCGAAACCGCCCAGCCCTCGCGAGCCGACCACGACCAGGTGCGCCGCGGTGGACGCCTTGACGAGCGCGGGTACGGGGTGCTCGCCAACCTGCTGTTCCGCGATCTCGATGCCAGGATGGCCCTTCCGCCAGCGGCTCACCCGCAATGCCCTGCCCATCACCAGGGGATCAGCGAAACCGACTGGCCGATCAAGCCTCGACGAAGCGCCGTTCCCCCTCGAGCACTGCCAACGGCGGCTCCCGGCGTGCCGAGACAGCGCTTTTGACGTCTAAACCGCGCGGCCACTTTTTCACACACATGCACGGCCTTCAGAGGCAGCCGTCCGCGCCGGGCGTCGGCCACCCTTAGTACGGACATCGGCGCACATCGATGCTCGCGAGGCGAGAACCGGCGGTCAGCGGACCTCAGGCTTCGGGCACCACCGCCACAGGGCAGGGCGCGTGCTGGAGCAAAGCAGGCGCCCCGCCGAACCACGCGGCGCGCTTGCGCCCGACGACCATGAGCCCCGCCCCAGCATGGTCCTCGCCCCGCTGAATGCGCACGCCCGGATGGCGTTCCGCCCATCCGGTCAAGTCCATCGAAGCGGACACCGGAACCTGACGCAGAGCGGCCTCCCCGAACGCGAATTCCAGAACAGAAGCGTCCGGCTCCTCATCTGCCACGACGATCAATTCCCGATTCGTCGTGACGGGCAGGGGCCCCGGCCCGCGTACGACGATCACGGGGCAGTCGGCATAGGCCGCGACGTATCCGGCGACCGACCCGACAACGGCTCTGGGCAGGGCGCTCAAACCGCGGGAACCGACCACGACCACAGCGGCGCTCTTGGAGAGCTCGACCAGGCGTTGCGCGGCGGCGCCTTCGTACAGGTCGGTTTCGACGCGGACGCCGGAACTGGTCGAACGAGCGCACTCCGCGCCGTGCCACAGCACATGCTCGGCCGCCTTGCACAGGTGGGCCTTGGCCTCCGCGCCGGCTTCACCATACGGCCATTGCCACGCGTGGGCGATGGTCAGCGGCAGTCTGCGCAACTCGGCCTCGTCCAGCGCCCAATCCAGGGCCTGCACCGAGAAATCGGAGCCGTCATAACCCAGCACGATGTGGTTCATGTTCGCGGACTCCCTTCGCAGGCAGGTGAATCATCACCTCCAGTCTCGGACTCCGCCTGGAGCAAGACCCAGGGTCAGGTGGCCCGGTCCGAAGGGACCTTGGTCCCGTAGGAGTGAGGCGGGGACCTTGAGCCCTCGCCACGGGGGCGCCCGGCACTACCGGCCTCGCCTGCCCCGCGGAAGCCCCGAGTTCTGGAGGTCGAGCGGGGTCCACGTCGGAGCGCTCGGCGTACCTACGGTTCTTCACGGGGACGCGGCACCGCGCACGCCTACATCGACGCCATCACCAGTGACAGGTACGTGGGCGGCGTACGGCTTGGCCTGCGCACCCCCGACGACGTGCGGCAGGCCTACCACGACATGGCGGCACGCCTGGCGCCCAGATGACCGGCGCGATCGTCCAGCTCGCCGAGCACGCCTCCCGGGCGCCTCCCGTGATCGACGCCACCACCATGATCGACGGGCTGCGCTGCGCCGCTCAGTCCGGCTCCATCTGGGGGCGCCGAAAGCGCCACGGCTCAGTGGCCAGCTAGCGTGGATCGCCATGAGCGCCCGATCGAGCGCGTGATCCGGTCCCAAGCCGCTGTCGATCTCGACCGCCTCCGGCCAGGGCGCCGTGGCTTTGGCGGTCGCCTCATCGGCGCCCGACACGTCACCGGCCGGTAGCTCTGTGATGGCCTGAGGTGCGGCTACGCAATGGAGCCCAACACGTCGGCGACTCCCTTGTAGACGTCAGACGCCAGCCTGCGATTCAGCTCCGCCTCATCCCTGCAGACGCCCTGCCGGGCTTCGCGAGTGGTGAAGTCCAGTGGGCCCAGCTTCACAGCTTTCCTGAGCTTGAACACGCGATCACCAAGAAAGATCCCCGTGGAGGCGTGCGTCTCTTTGATCTCTGCCCACGATCCCATCGATTGACGCCCCTGCGCTCTGCCGTCCCCACCTGGCCCTTCACCAGGCATATGCCCCCGGAAGAGCTCTCCCAACGGCCGGATTCCTTCCTCTGCCGACGGCCATGGAAGACTCCTGGTGGGCGGCCAGTTGAGTCCCGGCTGATGGCCACGAGAATTCCCCGTGGATGGCCCCGGGTGCCCTGATCTCCACCCACCCCCTCGGGAGACCTCCCCGGTCCGGTTTGCTGATGTTTGCCGCATTTCGCAAGCCGACCGAAGAGGTCCCGTGACAAAGTCTGACAGAGAGATCATGAAGATCTTTGAGGCATACGACCTGACCAAGACCATCCACTCCGCCGCGCAGCTGTCCGGCGCGGACCCCAAGACCGTCAAACGCTACGTCGAGCTGCGCCAGCTGGGTCTCAACCCGTATGAGCGGGCGGCCCGGCCGAAGCTGATCGATCCGTTCCTGGAGAAGATCGAAGAATGGGTGGAGGCGTCGAAGGCGAAGATCCGCGCTGATGTCGCCCACGACAAGCTGATCGCGATGGGATACCGGGGCAGTCCCCGCTCCACCCGGCGAGCGGTCAACGCCGCCAAGGCCGCGTGGCGGGCCGGGCGGCGGCGCACCTACCGGCCGTGGATCCCCGAGCCGGGCATGTGGCTGCAGTTCGACTGGGGCGAAGGCCCACGGGTCGGCGGAAGACGCACCTGGCTGTGGTGCGCCTGGCTGGCCTGGTCGAAGTTTCGGGTAGTGATCCCGGTCTGGGACTGCACCCTGGGCACGCTGGTGTCGTGCCTGGACTCCACGCTGCGGCGGATCGGCGGCGCCCCCACCTACGTGCTCACCGACAACGCCAAGACCGTGACCAGCGACCACGTCGCCGGGATCGCGGTGCGGCATCCGCAGATCCTCGCCGCGGGCCGATACTACGGCTGCACCGTGGAGACCTGCGTGCCTTACGATCCCGAATCCAAGGGCGGCGTGGAGGCCACCGTCCGGCTCGCCAAGGCCGACCTGGTACCCACCGAGGCCAACCTCCGCAGCCAGTACGGCGGTTTCGCAGAGCTGGCCGAACAATGCCGGACCTGGTGCGAGAAGATCAACGCCCGCCGGCATCGCGGCAGCGGCCAGATCCCCGCCGAGCAGCTGTTAATCGAGCAGCAGACGCTGCACGTGCTGCCCGCCGAGCCGTTCGCGCTGGCGCTGGGTGAGCAGCGGATCGTCTATGACGACCAGACCATCAGCTTCGCCTCGGTGCGCTACTCCACCCCACCCGGACACGTCGACACCAAGGTCTGGGTGCGCGTGGTCGGCGAGGAACTCGTCATCACCGCCCGGGCCGCCGGCGGGGAGCTCGCCGAGATCGCCCGCCATCGAGTGTCTGTCCCAGGTAACCCACAGATCCTGGCCGAGCACTACCCGCACCATCCCAATGGGCGCAGCATCCACCAGCCGAAACCACGGCCGCGCAACGAGGCGGAGGTCGCCTTCCTGGGCATCGGACCGGGCGCCAAGCGGTGGCTGACCGAGGCCGGACCCGCCGGAGCCGCGCGCATCCGCGCCAAAATGGCCCGCGCCGTCGAACTGGCCGCAGTGCTCGGCGCTGAACGCGTCGACGAGGCACTCGGCCTTGCCGCGATCGCCGGCCGCTTCGCCGACGACGACCTGCCCGCCATCGTCGACCATCTGAGCGACCACCGGGCCGTCGGCGAACTCGTGCGCGCCGATGAGAGGCATTCGGCTCAGCCCGGCACCGCATCCTGGCAGGCCCTGGGCCAGTGACCACCCCACCACCTGCCCGGCCTGCGCGGCCGGGCGGGTGCCCGCGATGAGGAGAACCCCACCCATGACCTCGCCCACCCCACCGGCTCTGCCCGACGAACTGGACCGGCTGCTGCGCCGGATGCGCCTGCCCTACCTGCGCAAAGCCGCCCCCGACGTGCTGGCCACCGCCCGCGCGCAACGCTGGGACCCCGCCGAAGTCCTGCGCATTCTCATCCACGAGGAGGTCACCGGCCGCGACGCGGCCACCCGGCGGCTGCGCCGCACCTCGGCCAACTTCCCCACCGGCAAGACCCTCGCGTCCTGGCGACCGGAGGAGTCCTCCATCCCCGAACCCACCCAGAACGCCCTGGCCACGCTGGAATGGATCAGCCGGGCCGAAAACCTGGTGATCGCCGGCCCTTCGGGCACCGGCAAATCGCACTTCACCGAGGGCCTGGCCCACGCGGCCATCGAGAAGGACCTACGCGTGGCCTGGTTCACCCTGGAAACCCTCACCACCACGATCGGCAAGGCTAAAGTCGACGGCTCCATCGCGCGCACCGTCGCCCGGATCTGCCGCGCCGACCTCATCGTCATCGACGACATCGGGCTGCTCCCGGCCGGAACCGACGCCGCCGAGGCGTTCTATCGGATCATCGATGCCGCCTACGAACGCCGCTCGATCGCCATCACCAGCAACATTCACCCGAGCGGGTTCGACACCATCATGCCCAAGACCCTGGCCACCGCCTCGGTCGACCGGCTCCTCCACCACGCCCACCTGGTCCTGACCAAGGGCGATTCCCACCGGCTCGCCGAGGCTCTGGCGGGCAAGGGCGTCACCCCGTTGACCTGACCACCCATCAGGACCACCCCGGCCATCAGCATGGATTTCTGATGGCCACCAGCTGAGAGAACCCAAGTCCACCTACCTGGGGATCCTCATGGCCGTTGACACTTCCTCGGCGCCGTTGCCGGTTCGGACGGTCGGCACGGCCTCAACGCCGAGAGCCATGCGCGCCTCCCAACCGCCCCTTCGGGTCATCGGCATCATGGGCGCTGGGCCCCTCTGACAACGGGGCACTGTGTGGCCGATCGTCAGCGATGTCGCGACAAGTGGTGCTGTGGAAAATCACGTGTGGTTCTGGGCAGCCCCGCGAAGGCTGTCCGTTGTTCATCCCGTGAAGCTGTCGACAGTGTCGGGCCCGATCGCCGTCTGGTGCCGCGGCGGCATGCACGGGTTCGCGAGGGTGCCCTGATCGCCCGCCGAGTCGGACAGCGTCAGGACTCGCCCCCCATCAGACGAGGTTTGCACTGACCAGACATAGCGCCGAAGGGCGGTCCATGCTTCCTCCTTGACGTAGCCACCGTTCGGAAGGTCAGAGTTCCGCACTTCCGTACGACAGCTTCGTGGCGATATCGCGAGCAGATCCCCCTCTACGCGGTAATGACCGGTCTCCAGCAACCGCATCGCCTGGTTAGGTGCGGCGCGGTCCGGGTTCGATAGCTCATGGACCACGTGAAGGAGCCGTCACCGGCAAAGGACCAACCATAGGCCCTGGCTCCACGTGCCGAGCAGTTGATCGGTGGCTTGTACGCCGGATGCGGAGGACGGGAGGATGGCAGCCGCCGCGAGTACGCCGACGGCGAGTCGGCTCCTGAACATGACGGCCCCTGATAACGGTGAAGCGTACATCTTCCCTGGTGCTGTGACCGGAAACGTTCACCGGACTATTCGTCCATGACAAGTCCGGCAGCCTTGGTTAGCCTCAGCCTATGGTGGATCAGGAGCAATACATCCGGTATCTGGATGACTCGAAGGTGTTGGCAGCGATCGGGGCGTATGTCGACGCGCAGGCTGGCCTGGTCACCGTGCGACTGCCGAGAGCCGTAGCCGAGGCGGCGGTGGATGCCTGGAAGCGTGACGAGCTCGGCGACCTCGATGCGGAGACCCATCAGCTGGTTGCGGTACGGAACCAGGCCGCGGAGCTGGCGCTGATAGGCCTCGTGATCTCGCAGAGTGGCCGCTGGGAGGGCGAGAACCTCGTGGTCGGCCTGGACGTCGCCTCCGCTGGGGCGGCCTTGCGGGCGTTTCAGGAGTCAAGTCCTCGGCCTTGACCGACTCCGTCCCCGAACCCCTGACGCCAGTTAATGTTGTAGTCATCCCACTGGCGTTACAAACCTTTCAGTCACCCGCAACCCAACCCGGTGAACGTTTTCCGGTCACAGCACCAGGGAAAGTAGCCGTCGCGCAGGCAACACGTCACCGGCGATTCGCCAACAAGCGGTCTACTTCTGCGTGGCGAGTGAGGCCCGGCGCCGCAGCTGTCGAATCGTCGTTGTCGGTGCCCGTACCCTCGGCGCGGCGCGGGCGCACGAATAGGGACCTTCGACCCTACTCGTGCGGGTCCCCGTCTCAGATGGTGATGTCAAGGGGGGTTCTTATCGCCGCCACCATGGTGGTCAAGGGGGGTGCGAGCCTGATGTTCGCCGATCGTCATGACGCCGGGATCCGTCTGGCCGAGCGGCTGGCCGGACACATCACCGATGAGAATGCTGTCGTCCTGGGTCTGCCCAGAGGGGGAGTGCCCGTGGCTTTCGAAGTGGCCAAGGCCCTGGGCGCGCCGCTGGATGTGATCGTGGTCCGCAAGCTGGGGGTGCCGTTCCAGCCCGAGCTGGGATTCGGCGCTGTCGGAGAAGGCGGCGTACGCGTGATCAATACGGACGTCGTCCGGATGGCGGATGTGACGCAAGAGGAGATCTCCTCGGTTGAAAGCCGCGAGCAGGCCGAAGTGCTGCGCCGTGTTCGCCGTTTCCGTGGGGACCGCGCATCGGTCGATCTTGCGGACCGTACGGTCATCGTCGTGGACGACGGGATCGCCACCGGCAGCACTGCCCGCGCCGCATGTCAGGTGGCTCGTGCGCGCGGGGCATCGCGAGTGATCTTGGCGGTCCCGGTCGGAACACCGGACACCATCGCGGGTCTGCGCGAGGACGCCGACGAGGTGATCTGTTTGGAAACGCCTACCGCCCTTTGGGCCATCGGCACCTGGTACAACGACTTCACTCAAGCCTCCGACGAGCAGGTGGTCGAACTGCTGCGGCGGGCCATGCCACCTGCCACCAAGGGGGCTGCGGCCGGGAGGGGGCGCGTGGTGAAACCAGATCCGACGGAGCCCCCCGACGAGGTGATGGTGGATGCCGGCCCTGTCCGGCTGACGGGGCAACTCGTCATTCCAGAGGGAGCCGCGGGGGTGGTGGTCTTCGTGCACGGCAGCGGCAGCAGCCGGCACAGCCCACGCAACCGGTACGTGGCCTCGGTGCTCAACCGCGCGGGTCTGGGCACCTTGCTCATCGACCTGCTCACGACCGAGGAGGAGTACGACCGTCGCAACGTGTTCGACATCGAATTGCTGGCCGGAAGGCTCGCGCAGGTGACGAACCGGCTCAGCGATCAGCCTCAGCTCGCGGGACTGCCGATCGGCTATTTCGGAGCCAGCACCGGGGCGGCGGCCGCGCTGTGGGCCTCAGCGGAGCAGGGCAGCCAGGCGGCCGCCATCGTCTCACGGGGTGGGCGAGCAGACCTGGCCGGACCTCGGCTGCCGGCGGTGCGTGCGGCGACGCTGCTGATCGTGGGTGACCGCGACGAACTGGTGCTCGAACTCAATCAGACGGCCCAAGAACGGCTGGCCTGCGAGAACCGCCTCGAGATCATCCCAGATGCCACGCACCTGTTCGAGGAGCCCGGAGCGCTGGAGACGGTCGCCGACCTGGCGCGCGACTGGTTCGCCGACCATTTCAGCAGGACACGCGTGGGATGACCACTTCGACGACTGCCTCCGACGGCCGGACCGCGGTCCGGCCGTCGGACGCTCAGTGGGAGGTCGCCGAAATGGCTTCCACCAGCTCGCCCACCTTGTCCTCGGGCAGCTTCGCCGCCAGATCGGCCTGACTGATGATGCCGACCAGTTCCTGGTTCTCCAGCACCGGCAGGCGACGGATCTTGTGCTCGACCATCTGGTGCAGGACATCCTCGACGTCCGCATTCGCGTCGACAGACCACACGCGCTCTGCCTCAACGAGCTCCCCAGCAGCGACTGCGGCCGGGTCCTTGCCCCTGGCGATACACTTCACGACGATGTCCCGGTCGGTGATGATTCCCTTGAGCCGGCCCTCCTCTCCGCAGACCGGTAGTGCACCGACGTTCAGCTCCGCCATCCGGCGCGCCGCCACGTCGACGGTCTCGTTGACCTGCAGGCACTCACAACCACGGTGCATGACATCACGTGCTGTCGTCATGTCGCTGATCTTCCTTCCCGCGATTCCGCTTCATGGTGAAGCTGCTCCGACGGCAGCACAAGAAACCCGCCTAAAGACACCTTTGACCTGCAATTTCGGCAATCGCGCATAATGTCAGGCCCATGAACACCTCGGGCGCGTCGTCGAGCGGCGGGCAGCCCCTTGCCCGCCGATCTCCGTCAATGTCCTCGCAAAAGACGGTCAGGATGCGTCCCGCGCTGGGTTGAGGGCAGGAATGCCTCGAGGGGAGGAGCTGTCATGCGAGTCACAGTCCGGGACATCATGACCACCGAGGTCGCCTCGGTCAACGGCAGCACCCCGTTCAAGGACATCGCTGAAGTGCTCATCGCTCACGGCGTCAGCGCAGTACCGGTCGTCGACGCCGAGAATCACGTGCTCGGGGTGGTGTCCGAGGCGGACCTGCTGTGCAAGGAGGAGTTCCGCGAAGCGTACTACGCCGAGGGTTACCAGCCGCCGCTACGCGCCCGGCTGCGCCACCGCCTGTCCGGGGAAGGAGCCGACGTCCGGCGCAAGGCCGCCGGGCACACGGCCGCGCAACTGATGAGCGCACCGGCTGTGACCGTGCCCGCCACCGCCTCGGCTGTGATCGCCGCCCGGCGAATGGACGAGCACGGCGTCAAACGCCTGGTCGTCGTCGACGAGGACGGCACGCTGCAGGGCATCGTCAGCCGGCGCGACCTGCTCAGAGCGTTCGTGCGCCCCGACTCCGACATCGCCTGGGAAGTCCGCGAGGATGTGCTGAAGCGCTCGCTGCTGGTAGAGACCGCAGGCGTCAACGTCGACGTGCGTCAGGGAGTCGTGACACTGAGCGGCCACATGGACCGCCGCAGCCGGGCGCTGCTCGCCGTACGGCTGATTGCACGCGTCGACGGCGTGGTCAATGTGATCGACGAGCTTCAGTGGAAACGCGACGACACGTAGGGCGCATGATGGCAGGCGGGAGAAGTGGCTGCGGTCGCCGAAGCCGACAAGCCAGCTTGAAAGAGGGCCGAGAACTCCCGTTCGCGGCATGACTTCATGGCCGCAACATTCAGCTCACGAACGCTCGGCGGTCTCGAGCCGTCACTCCATCAAGGGGTTCTGTACGTTTCGCGGTGTTCGATGTGGGCGTCCGGCCCTGGATAGACCAAGGTCTCATGCTTCTCATCGGGCCAGCGCACATCGTACGGCGGTGATCCGTCGCTGTGACGCAGGGCGACGATGATGCCGATGCGACGGGGCTCGCCCTGACGGGCGCCCTCGATCACCAGCAGATCTCCGACTGCTGCCTTCATACGCTTCCCCCTTCCCGCTCAGCCGCCGCGTATACGGACGGGCCAAGGAACGGTGCCACGGTGTGTGGGCAACGACGATCGGCCACACGCTCGCCCAAGTAGCGCCCGAAGCCGACCTCACGGTGCTCCCGAAGCAGGCTGTCCGGCGCTAGCTCCGAACCCGCTGCCATAAGGTGCCGCGCGGCGTCGAAGGTCCTGAAATCCCCCGGCACAGCCGACGTCTCCAGCAGGGTGGACTCTTGCGCCGGCGGCACATCGTGCGCCGCGGCCTGGTGGCTCCGCGGAGCGGACACGCACGAGCCGAAAGCCTCCTCTCAAGAGGAGCTTCGACGCGGCCGTACGACGGCGACCGGGCAGGAGGCATACTGCAGGACACCGTGGCTGACCGAGCCGAGCATGGCGGAACGGATCACTCCCCGGCCCCGCGACCCCACGATGACCAGGTCGGCACGAGCGGAGGTCTCGCACAGCGCCGCGATGGGGTTCCCGCGGAAGACCGACTCGGCCACCGTTACATCGGGATACCGCTTCAACCATGGCGACAGCACGTCATGGACATGTCCTTGCCGCGCTTGGGCGATGAAATCAAGGCCTGGTGGGATGCGCGCAACGACGCTGGTCGATGGCAGATCCCACGCGTGTACGATCCGCAGCCGAGCCCCGCGTGCCTGCGCCTCCTCGAAGGCGTAATCGATGGCCGGGTGCACGGCGTCCTCGGGATCCAGACCGGCCACGAGCTCACCCTGCACCACGGCGGGTGTGCCGCGGACCACGATCACAGGCCCCACCGCGTGCCCGGCGACGCCCAACCCCACCGAGCCCAGCAGGAGCCCGGCGAATCCGCCCAGGCCGCGGCTGCCCACCACGGTGGCCGCAGCCTCGCCGGCCTGCGCGCACAAGATCTCCACGATGTGACCGTAGAGCAGTTCGGCACTCACATGAACGTTGCCACGGAAGTCGGCCGCCACTGCGGCGGCCTCTGCCAGCAGCCGTTCACCTTCCTTGCGAACGGGATCGTCGGGTGACCGCTCGTACACCTGCCCACCGAAGACCAGCGGCTCCTCCACGTGGACGAGCCGCAGGTCGCAGCCGCGTCGGGCCGCGTCGTCGGCCGCCCACAGCACCGCTGCCAGAGCTGCCCGAGAACCGTCCACACCTACGATGACCGGCTCGGACATGCGATCATTCCCTCCTGGCCGCTCCCGTGGGCTGCAACACGGCGCGTATGTCGCGAGGAAGCCGGTCGAGCGCATGCACGACCGACTGCTCCGACAGTTCCTCGAACAGGAAATGCGTGACCGTAGGGGCGAGGTCGGCCACATCGCGGAGCGCGATGCGGGCTGAGCGGGCGAAGAACTCGATGAACTCCTCCCGGCCGCGGCGGATCGGTACGCGGCTGGGATCCCAGCCGTTGTAGTAGACCCCACGAAGCAGATCGGGCAGCTGCGCGGCGAAGTGGGCCGCACTGTCCACGGTCAGACCGTCCCTGACCGCGTGCAGCCAAGCCTTCAGCACCCGCTGGGCGAAGTCCCGGTCCTTCGTGCCGATCGCGTCAGCCAGGTCCGCCAGCCACCGGTTGGTGATCTGGACAGCGTGCTCGATGCTCTGTACTCGTGTGTGCGACATTGTGTTCCCTCCGATCCCATCTCCACTTCGCGGTTCGGCGGCGGTACCGCCCGGCGTAGACCACCAGAAGGTGCCGGTTTCGATGTCGCATCATCCCTGGGGCGGCTCATTCCCGGTCTTCTATGCTCACCGGACCGCCCCCGGACCCGTCGATGAACCGCTCACGCTCTCGTACCCCTGGTGGTCCAAGCCTCAGCGTGGGTGCCGCCGGAAAGAAGCAAAATTCGTTTGTATACCGGTACCACCGGCTATGGTCTTTAGCCTCCTGCCTATGGCCTGCGCGGTTTCGCGGATCGCTGCCTGGACAGCAGGCGTGACGGGGGCCTCGACAGCGAAGTCGGCGCCTTCTATCCCGTATATGTGCAGGTCGCGAGGGAGCCGGTCGAGCGCGGCTGCGAGGGCGATCGCGTCGGCAAGGCCGAGGGCGTGGGAGCTGCCTTGCCACGGGTGCGTGAGCCGAGGGCTGACGTCGTGATGGACCGTGCCCGGCGCCGCTCCCGAGGAGACCGCCTCGATCACGATGGCCAGCTGGGCACCACTCCAGGTGGCGACCAGGTGCATGGGGTCTCCGGAGCTCTCGGCGACAAGGATGCGGGGCGGGAGCATGTCGCGGAGCAGCCGGGCGACCTGCAGCCCTGCCGCGTCATCGCCCCTGGCGTCATTGCCCACGCCGATCACCACCGTCCTAGCGTGCATCGATGTTCAGGTCGAGGAAGTGCGCGGAGCAGGAGATGCACGGGTCGTGGTTGCGGACCGCGCGCTCACACAGCCGGGCCAGTTCGGCTTGGGGCAGGTCGAGTCTGGGTGCGATGAGTTCGTGCAGGTCCATTTCGATGCGTGCCTGGTTCTGCGCGGTAGGCGGGACGATGTCCGCGTCGGCGATCAGGCCGTTCTCGTCGATGCGGTAGCGATGGTAGAGCGTGCCGCGCGGCGCCTCCGAGGCGCCGTGTCCGGTACCTGCGACCGGTTCGACCGGTACGGCGGGTGTGTCCGGTTCGGTGTAGGCGTCGATGACGCGCAGGGCCTCGTCGCAGGCGTGCACGATCTCCACGGCGCGGACGACGATGCTCTGGAAGGGATTGCGGCAGACGTCCTCCAGGCCGGCATCCCTCGCGACCGCGCGGGCCAGCGGGGAGAGCCGGTCGAAGTTGATCGCGTAGCGGGCGAGCGCCCCCACCAGGTAGCCGCCGGCTCCGTCGAGGCGGGCATGAACGGCGGTGGAGTACGGGACCTGCTCTTCCACCACGTGCGCCGGCCACTGCTGGACCGGGAAGGTGCTGCCCTCGCTGACGGTGGGGGTTCCGGAGAGGATGGCGTATTCGTCCGGGTGGCGCAACGCCAGGAATCGGTAGTCGTGCTGGACGTCGGGGAAGTCGAAGCCCGCCACCCAGGCGGCGGTGGTGATCGCGTGCTCGCGCGCCCTCCGTAGCTGTTCGGCCAGCGGGGCGAGTTCCTGCCGGCGGGGGACGCGGTAGAAGCCGCCGAGCCGTACGTTGACGGGGTGGATGGCTCGCCCGCCCAGGGTCGCCACCAGTTCGTTGCCGGCCTTCTTCAGTGCGAGTGCCCGTTCCATGTGGTCGCGGTGGTGGACGGCCATCGCCATGCCGCTGTCGTAACCGAGGAAGTCGGGGGCGTGCAGGAGGAAGACATGGAGCGTGTGCGACTCGATCCACTCGCCGTAGTAGAGAAGCAGCCGGAGGTCCCGAAGCGGGCCGGACACGTCCACGCCGCAGGCGGCCTCGATGGCTTGGCAAGCACTCATCTGGTACGCCACCGGGCAGATGCCGCAGATGCGCGCGGTGATGTCGGGTGGTTCATCGTAGGAGCGTCCGCGCAACAGCGCCTCGAAGAACCGGGGCGGTTCGTAGATGTTGAGCTGCAGGTCGGTGATGCGGCCGTCGTGCGCGCGTACCAGCAACGCGGCCTCTCCCTCGACACGGGAAAGGCCGCCGAGTCGTACCGTCTTATGCGTCACCTTCGGCCTCCTCGGATGCCTGGAGAAACGGTTCCTCGGTCGCGTTGAACGTGCGATAGACGCGTACGAGGTCGGGATCGCTCATCCCGAGCCGGCGAAGCTGGGCGTTGAGCGCTCGTGTGTTGGGTGTTTCGGTGGGGCCGAAGCAGCCGTAGCAGCCCCGGTTGAAGGCCGGGCAGAGCGCGCCGCAGCCTGCTTGGGTGACCGGGCCCAGGCAGGGTGTGCCGTGGGCAACCAGGACACAGATGTTGCCTCGTGCTTTGCATTCCACGCACACGCTGTGTCCGGGCACGACGGGGCGTCGACCGGCGAGAAAGGCCGTGATGACCTCGAGGAGTTGCCGCTTGTCGATCGGGCAGCCACGGAGTTCGAAGTCGACCGGCACGTGGGCGGAGATCGGTTTGGAGCGCTCCAGCGTGGCGATGTAGTCCGGCCGGGCGTACACGACGGCCGCGAACTCGCGCACGTCCGCGAAGTCCCGCAGGGCCTGAATGCCGCCGGCGGTCGCACAGGCCCCGATCGTCACCAGGCGCCGCGACACCCGGCGCACGTGCCGAATGCGCTCGGCGTCCTGCGGCGTGGTGATCGACCCCTCGACCAGGGACAGGTCGTAGGGGCCCGGTCCGATCGCGCTCGACGCCTCAAGGAAGTAGGCGATCTCCACGGTCGAGGCCAGCGGCAGCAGTTCGTCCTCGCAGTCGAGCAGGGTGAGCTGGCAACCGTCGCAGGAGGCGAATTTCCACACCGCCAGCTTCGGCCTGCTCTTCTCGGCGGCGCTCATCACAGTTCCTTCACCGCCAGGAGTCGCGCCGCACGCTCGTAGCTCACCACCGGGCCGTCCAGGCACAGCAGCAACGGCCCGAGCTGGCAGTGGCCGCACCGGCCGACGCCGCACTTCATGTTGCGTTCCAGCGACAGGACGATCCGTGCCGCCGGGACCCCGCGGCGAACCAGGTCGTCGGCGACGGCGCACATCATGGCCTCGGGCCCGCACACGAAGGCCGCGGTACGGCGAGGCTCGAAGACGATCCGATCGACCAGCCTGGTGACCAGGCCGACCGGCCCCTGCCACGCGTGATCCGGATGATCCACCGTGACCTGGACATCGATCCCCGCGTGACTCCATCTGGCCAGATCCCGCGGATAAAGCAGCGTCATGGGCGCCCGGGTGCCGACGATCAGACTGATCCGGCCGTAGCGTGAGCGGTGCGCCACCAGTTCCCGAACGACCGGTCGCAACGCCGCAAGGCCCAGCCCGCCCGCTGCGACGACGACGTCCATCCCGGCTGCGGCGGGCACATCCCATGCCGTCCCGTACGGGCCACGCACTCCCACCAGGTCACCACGGCGCGCGTGACACAGGGCCCGGCTGACCGCGCCGACCGCGCGGATCGTCTGCAGGTACCCGCCCGCACGGGTCCGGCCACTGATCGAGATCGGGATCTCGCCCACCCCACGGGCATAGATCATCGTGAACTGGCCTGGCAGGAACGGCGGGCACGGCCCCTCCACCGGCTCCAAGGTCAAGCTCACCGTGTCGGCCCGAACCGGGCGGCGTGAACGCACCCGAAAGGGCGCGGGCGTCATCGGATGCACGCCAGCTCCTCGGTGACATCGATGCCGGTGGGGCACCAGGTGATGCACCTGCCGCAGCCCACGCAGCCTGACGTGCCGAACTGGTCGTACCAGGTCGCGAACTTGTGGGTCAGCCACTGCCGGTAGCGGGCGAGCCCCGAGCTGCGTACATGCGATCCGCTGACCTCGGAGAAGTCCAGCGTGAAACACGAGTCCCATCGTTCGGAGCGCTCCGTGACCTGACCGGTGAGGTCGGTGACGTCCTCCACCGTGCTGCAGAAGCACGTCGGGCAGACCATCGTGCAGTTCGTGCAGCTCAGGCACCGCGATGCCACATCCGCCCAGCGCGGGGAGTCGTGGGCGGCGGGCAGCCACTCTTGGATGCCGTCGGTGTCGACCTGGCGTCCCATCCTGGACGCCGCCGTTCGGGAGACCTCTTCCGCCGCGTCGATGTCCACGCTCGTGGCCGGATGGTGAGGGATCAGCGCGACGATCTCGCCGCCCCGCTCGCTGCCCGTCTCGACCAGGAACCGGTGCGGCGAGGCCAGCTCTGTGATCGCAAGGTCGAACCCGGCGACGGCCTTCGGTCCGGTGCCCATGGACACGCAAAAGCACGTACCACCCGGTACCGCGCAGTTCACCGCGACGAGGAACAGCGCCTCACGGCGCCTCAGGTAGGCGGGGTCGGGGTGCCTGCCGCCGGCGAACACCCGATCCTGTACGGCGACCGCCGCGAGGTCGCAGGCCCGCAGGCCCAGCAACGCCACTCGGGGCGCCTCCTGCTCGACCTCCTCGATCGCCTCGTCACGCACCCGTACCAGGGTCTGGCGAGGCGGTTGCGTGTATCGCTTGGCCGAATCAGGGCTGGCCGCGAAGCCGAACACCATGCCGTCATCACCCGAGGTCAAGCGGTATCGGCCGGGCTTCTGGACGTCGCCCACCCCAGCGGGAAGGTCCGCGCCCGAGGAGATCTCCGCCATGCGTATGGCCCCGTCCTCCACCCTGGGTCCCACAACCGTGTAGCCGCTGGACGTCAGCGCCTCAATGAGCGGCTCCAGCGACTGCAACACCACAACATCCATCAGCGGCCCCCGTTCCGCCTGCAGGTGACAGGATTCGGTATTCCCACCTTTCCCCTCCGGATGCGGCTGTCCCCTGGTGAGACACACAATGCGAGAACGGCCTTCGACCAGATGGATCTCTCATTCGTTATCGGGACCGAGGAGTCCGCCACCCGCTCGGCCCCAGCTCGTTCGTCGTTGTGGACCGATCACTCCTTCGGCGGGGTGGCACTCTCGATGGGGATGTGACGCCCCTCTGGCCGCTGTTCGGCCAGCCTCACGCTCACTTCGAGGATGCCCTTGTCGTAGACGGCTCTGACGTCACTCTCGTCTGCTCCCGCAGGTAGCGAGATGGCGCGCGTGAAGGTCCCGTACCGGAACTCGGTGCGGCACTGCTCCCGGTGC
Organism: Nonomuraea phyllanthi; assembly: GCF_006334985.2. GTDB lineage: Bacteria > Actinomycetota > Actinomycetes > Streptosporangiales > Streptosporangiaceae > Nonomuraea > Nonomuraea phyllanthi. Next base: position 42,795 of record NZ_VDLX02000034.1, on the reverse strand, counting down.
TCCTCGCGCCGCTCCGCGTGGACGGTGAGCACGCCGTTGGCCAGGTCGATCTCGACATCCTTCTCGGGATCAATGCCCGGCAGCTCGACGCGGAGGACGTACCGGCCGTCCTTGACGTAGTCCTCGAATCGCATGGGCTGCCATGTGTGCGACCGGATGGAGGCCAGCGGCTCTTCGAGCCAGTCGAACAGGTCGGGCAGGAAGCGCTCCCTGCGCATCAGGGTGTCCATGGATACCTCCATGTCCTTCTCGGCTGCTATATGACTATTAATCCACTTTCAAGAGCCGCTGAGCAGGGACGGAAGTCCTAGGTGGGGAGGTCTTTCGACCCAGTCGTTTCGCCACGAACGCATAGGTGCGAGCGGCACCGTGTTCGCTCACACCATCCCCGATGCCATCCTCGAGGTATGCCTTCACGGCCCTCTCACGGTGAGATCGGAGGCAGACGCGGGGCCACTCCCACGTGGCTGAAATCGCCTCAGCGCCCGGGAGGCCGCCGCTCTTGGCGAGCGACCTCCCGAGCGACTCGGAAGGATGCTCCGCCCTGCTGGCCAGCCTGGCCTCGGCCGTCGCGGTCATCACGCTCGACTTGCTCCATACGCCGAGTCCTAGCACCTCTACGACGGCGACAAGAACATCCCGCTGCCCGGCAGATCGGTCACGCTGTCAGCCTCGCAGAAAGGCGAGCGGGCGCCCACCATCCCGACGTCCCGCCGTCCGCCACGGCGCTGTGCAGGGCGCTGGATGACTTGACCGCCATTCTGGACGAGGGCTTCCTGCGCACAGGGGCGACCATGGCAGGGGGCTTCGCGTCAGTGCGCCTGCGATCACGGCGACCGCGCGGGGGCCGATCCCGCCCGCCGGAACCGAGCCCTGTAAGGGACCACGACCGGGGGACGCCCGCTGACGGCCGTGGGTCCGCAATCGACGCGCAAGCCGGCTCACCGGCGACCGTCATCACGATCACACCGTCAGACGTCGGTTTGGTCGCGCGAAGCGGCCTGCACATCCGCGAGAGCCGTCGCACCCTGTGCGACCGGCTGCCCTTCCCTCACTCTGCTCCGTTCTCAGGAAAGCCCTCCATACCGGATCAGAACAGCAACAGCGTTGCAATTCGCCCAGAAGAGTTCATAGGGAGATATTCCCGCGATGTCCTCCAAATGCCCCAGAAAGTCTTTGATGCGGTACAACGGTCATGACCGTCTCCGAAGCGCGCCCACCACGGCCACTGGGCAGTGCGATCGATGCAGGATCCCGTGGCTGACCGAACCCAGCATCGCGGAAGTGAACCCGCCCAGCCCCCGCGCGCCCACCACCACGAGATCGGCGTCCCGAGAGGCCGCGGCCAGAGCCGGAACGGGGTGATCGCGGATCATTGATGCAATCAACTCGATATCGGGATACTTCTCCCGCCAGGCGATCAGCCGCTGACCGATGTCCGGGACCTCATCGATGGGCAACGGTCCGTAGCCGACAGGGTGCGGACTCACGACCGGATATCGCTGGCCATGCAACACGCGAAGGCGGCTCCGGCGGGCGGCCGCCTGCGCCAGAGCGTACTCCAACGCCATGTCGGCACACGGTGAACCGTCGTAGCCCACCACGATCTCGCCGGCACCGTCACTCGGAAGCCTTCTCACGACCACGACCGGGCTCTGGGCGTATCCGGCGAGACCGAGCCCGACCGAGCCAAGCACCAGCCCGGCGAAACCGCCGAATCCCCTGCTGCCCACCACCACGGTGTCGGCCGTCTCCGACTCGGTCTTCAGCCGTTCGATCACCGCACCGGTGACGATCGCAGTGGAGATCCGCGATCCCGGGGCACACTCACGAGCACGCGCGGCGGAACCTGCGAGCAGCCTGTCACACCGCTGGGTCAGCGTCTCCCTTTCGCCGGAAGCTCCGAGCGGGTGCTCGGCCAGCCAGGGCTCGCGTACGTGGACGATGCGCAGCGGCAGGCCGCGGCGCTCGGCGTCTTCGGCAGCCCAGGTCAGCGCCGACCACGCGGTCGGCGAGCCGTCCACTCCGACGACGATCGCTGCGTCCATCATCGGCCTCCCCCATGGGCTTCGAGCTCCGGCAGGGACTCCACGTCGGCTCGTACGGGAGCCGGACATCGACGCGACCCCGGATCCCTGGCCTTGTTGGCTTCGGTCAGCCCCACGCCGATCTCCAGGACACCATCCCGGTAATTGGTCCTGACGTCATCGATGTCGGCCGTTGCCGGCAGCGTCACGCTCCAGTAGGCGATGCTGGAGCGGCACGGTTCAGTGTTCCGGGTTCTCTCTACCCGAATGCGCAGCACACCATCGTCCACCACGATTTCGACGTCTTGGCCGAAGTCGATTTCGCCCATTTCCGCGCGCAGGACGCAGCGAGCCTCAACGCGCTCCCCGATCCGGAGTATCTGTACAAATGGCCGCAAACCGACCATCGCTTGCTCAAGCCACTCCATCAACTCCGGGAACAGGAGCCCGATACCCCGCCTTTCAGGCATGTCCATCGCAACCCGCCTCCATTCCCCCTACCACCCGTCCAGCTCACCTCCGGCGAGCCCGTCAGCCATAGAGGAGGAAGCCTCTGGACACCAGGACCATTGGGCTCACGTACGCACGGAACGCGCGAGGTTGTGCGGGTCGGTGGGCCGGAACGTGCCGCGCGGCAGAAACCCACAGGGCGCACCCTGACAGCGCTGATCCACGTCGACGGCCAGGGTCGCGAAGCCCCGGCCGAAGGCCTTGCCCAGAAACGACCACGAGAAGATGCACAGCACACCGTTTGCACGCGCCTGCGCCTTCCTTACTCCGCCCGGCCGGTAAGCGAGAAGTAGGCCTCCTCCTCCTGCGCGAAGTGCAGGGTCAGCACGGCGTGCAGCCCATACAGGCAGGCCCGCAGGTCGTCGATCTGCTCCGGCCTGGGCCCGTTCGTTCCGGCGAGCTCCACATGGCGGGCCAGTCTGGCCGCGAGCCTGGAGATCTCGGCGTGAGCCCTGCTCATGGTCACGGTCGCCTCAGGGTCGCGGAGGAGCCTGCTCAGCGCCGGGTAGAGGCGCTGCTCCTCGGCCTGCTCATGCGGCAGGATCTCGCTGGACAGCACGTCGTGGACGTGCCGCACCAGCGGCAACGCCTGAGCCGATGGCCGGTCGAGCGCGTCGGCGGCCTCGCGGAGCAGGTCCAGGGCGGGCCGCAGCGTGGCGTGCTCGCGGTCGAAGTGGTGCAGCAGGGCGTCAGTGGGGGCGTCCACGTGCAACCGGGTCCCCCTGCCGGGGCGCAGGGCGCGCAACGCGTTGAGGATGACCGCGACGTCGATGGCCTCCTGCAGGAGTGCACCACCGGCGGGCGGAATGGCTCCCAGAGCCGCTGCGACCATCGCCACCACCGACAGGCCGATGCCGATGCCCGCGCTCTCCACGGCGATGCGCCGGGTACGCCGGGCCACGTCCATGGCGTCGGCCAGGCGGTCGAGCCGGTCTGTGGTCAGCACCACGTCGGCCGCCTGGGTCGAGGCGGCCGACCCGTGTGCGCCCATGGCCACTCCGACCTGGGCGGCGGCGAGGGCAGGTGCGTCGTTGACGCCGTCGCCGACCATGACGGTCGGCGCGCGTTCGGCCTCCTCGCGCACCACCGCCACCTTCTGGGCGGGCGTCTGCTCGGCGATCACCCGATCGACGCCGAGCACGGCCGCCACGCTCTCGGCGACCTCGGCCCGGTCGCCGGTGAGCATCACCACCCGTTCGATGCCGGCTGATCGGAGTCTTCGCAACGTACGGGCGGCGTCCGCGCGTACCTCGTCGCGGAGGAGGATCAATCCAGCGACGCTGCCGTCCACGCTCACCCAGACGGTCATCGCGCTGTCGAGCGCCGCCCTGGCCCGCTGGGCCGCCATCCATGCCGAGTCCAGTCCTTTGGGCGCCTTTCCGACGTGCACCAGCCGCCCGTCGACGCTTCCCGTAGTGCCCGATCCGGCCTGCTCGTGCACCCCCTCGGCAACGACGGTCTCGGCGCCCCGCTGATCCGCGGCCTGGGTGATGGCGGCGGCCAGCACATGGGCGGACATCCGATCGACCGACGCGGCCAACCCGAGCACCTCCCGCGCGCTGAAGCCCTGCGCGGCAACGATGTCCACGACTTCGGGGCGGCCCTGAGTGAGCGTCCCCGTCTTGTCCAGCACCAGCGTGCGGGCGCGACCCAGCGTCTCCAGCGCGCCGCCGCCTTTGACGACCACTCCCCGGCGTGCAGTACGCGACAGCCCGGATGCGATCGCGGCCGGAGCCGCCAGCAGCAGCGGGCACGGGGTCGCCACCACCAGCACCGCGACCGCCCTCACCGCCTCCCCCGACAAAACCCACGCCAGCCCTGCAAGCACCAGCGTCGCGGGAAGGAACCACGCGGCGAACCGGTCAGCCACGCGCACCACCGGAGCGCTGCCGGCCTCGGCCTCACCGGCCAACCGCACCACTCCTGCGTACGCGCTCTCCTCGGCCGTACTGGTGGCCCGCAGGTCGAAGGCAGGACCCACGTTCACGACGCCGCTGCGCACGCTCTCCCCCACCGGGTAGTCCACCGGAAGCGCCTCACCTGTGAGCGCTGACTCATCCAGCAGCGCTGCGCATCTCGAGACCACGCCGTCGACGGGCACCATCTCCCCCGCGGGCACCAGCAGCAGATCCCCTCTCGACACCTCGCCCACGTCCAGCCTGCGCAGGCCGTCGCGGTCATACCGGTGCGCCGAACGCGGCGCCCGCTCGTAGAGCGCGGTCAGGTCACGCCGGGCCCGCCGCATCGCGTAGTGCTCCAGCGCCCGCCCGCCGGCCAGCATCACCGCGATCAGCGCACCCGCGAGATATTCGCGCACGGCCAACGTCCCGACCAGGGCGAGCACCGCGATCGCGTCCACCCCGAGCCGGCCCGCTCGTAGCGCCGACACCACCCACCATGAGGCCGGCCCGAGGGCCACGATCGTCCCCACCGCGAGCACCACGTCACCCCAAACGGACAGCCCGGCAAGGCTCAGGACGATCCCGACGACCAACGCGGCCGCCGTGAAAGCCAGGAATCCCATCGACCAGAGACGCTCCACACCTCCAGCCTTCCCATCAGGCCTGTCCCTTCCCAGAGGCCTCCGACGTGCCCCGGCGGGCCGATCACTCTCGCAGCGAGATCTCCGGGGTCACAGCGGGACCCGCCAGCGCAGCCGAGTGCCCCCCTCTTCGGGGGTTTCCAGCTGCGCTGTGCCGCCCAACCGCGCCGCACGTTCCTCGATGTTGCGCAGGCCGCTCCGGCGTCCTGTCTCCCCCAGTCCGACACCGTCGTCCGTGACCTCGAGAACGAGTTCGGCACCGCCAACCTCGAGGAGGACGGAAGCGCGGGTCGCCCGGGAGTGGCGGACCACGTTCGACAGAGCCTCACGCAACACGGCCAGGAGGTGCTCGGCGACCGGCTCGGGCACGAGCGTGTCGATCTGCCCCTCCAGGCGCAAGCCCGGCATGAACCCCAGATGGCCGGCGGCGCCTTCCACCAGTTCCACGATCCGCCCCCGCAGGCTGGGCGAGGCATCCTCGCCGGAGCCCTGCAAGGCGAAGATGGTCGAGCGGATCTGCCGGATGGTCTCGTCCAACTCGCCGATCGCGTGCTGGACGCGCTTGACCGCCTCCGGCCGCTCCATCAGCCGGACCGAGCTCATCAGCGTCATCGCCGTCGCGAACAGCCGCTGGATCACCACATCATGCAGATCTTTCGCGATCCGATCACGATCTTCGAGCAGGCCCAGCCGCTCGGCGTCCCGGCGTGCCTCGGCCAGCTCCAGCGCGATCGCCGCCTGGGCGGCGAACGCCTGCAGCATCCGCTGGTCCGTCATGCTGAACGGCAGCCGTCCGCTCCGCTTGGCCAGCACCAGCACTCCGCGCACGGCCGGCGCACTGCCCAAGGGCACCATCAACCCAGGCCCGTAACCCCACCGCCGCAGCGGCGAGTCAGGATAGGCAGTGCTCTGCATGTCCGTACAGGATGTCGGCTCCCCCCGCGTGAACACCTCGCCCGCCAAGGTGGCCGACACGTCGAACGCTGTGCCCAGCAGTCCTTCCGTTCCACCGCCCTCTGTGACCTCAACGATCAGCGCCCGCCTGGACAGGTCCGGCAGCAGCACCTGAACCAGGTCCGCGTCACTCATCTCCAGAGCCCGGACCGCTACCAAGCCCAGCACCTGCCGTGGATCGGCACCGGACAACAGACTCGTGGTCACCTCGGCGGACGCCTGAAGCCAGGTCTCACGCCGCCGCGACTCCTCATACAAGCGGGCGTTCTCCACAGCGACGCCGGCGGCAGTGGCCAGCGCCACCACCATCGCCTCGTCGTCCTCGTCGAACTCGCCGCCGCCCCGCTTCTCGGTCAGGTAAAGGTTGCCGAAAATCTCATCACGCACCCGTATCGGGACGCCGAGAAACGTGCCCATCGGGGGATGGCCGGGTGGAAATCCGTACGACTCCGGGTGGTCGGAGATGCGCCCCAGCCTGAGCGGGCGCTCATCCTTGATCAGCAAGCCGAGCAGGCCCAGACCGTGCGGCCAGTGCTCGATCCTGGCGATCTCCTCCTCAGTCAGCCCTACCGGGACGAACCGCACCAGCGTGTTGTCCTGGCCGACCACGCCCAACGCCCCATAGCAGGCGTCCACCAACCTGGTGGCCGTCTCCACGATGCGGTGCAGCACGGTCTCCAAATCGAGATCACTGCCCACCGACACCACGGCCTCGAGCAGCGCATGCACCCGATCCCGGGTCTCCAGCACGGCATCCAGCCGCAACTGCACCTCGGCCAGCAACTCATCGAGCCGCATCTGCGGCGCCAACGGGCGACGCTCGCTGTCCATGACTACCAGTGTCACACCGGCCGCAGTGAGCCCCATCTCAGACACCATGGCGTGCGGGTGTGCCGGGGATATGCCGCGCGTTGACGTGGGCCGTCCACGTGGATCTGTCTCTTTCTTGTCAGGCGCCCACAACCTTGAAGCGGATGGGACCGTTGGCGTTATTGCCGCCGATCCTGGTGTTGGCGATGTTTCTGGGGCCGTTGGCATCGATGAAGTTGCCGCTGTTCTTCAGGCTCTTCTTGACGCGATAGTTTCCGCTGTTCCAAGAGCCGCCCACAGGAAGTCCGTCGGTGAGAACCGACTCATGCGTCGACTCCGCGGATGTCTGCTCGGCACGCGCCGTCATCACAGCGATCGCCAACAGCTTCGCGACGACCACAGCGGCCTTCCGCACTGCACCCCCGTGTCCGCACAGTCAAGCCAAACGAACACTAACATTGCGTAGCGGTCTCTAGCTCACAGTAACCGCGGTGAGCAGTTAATAGAAGCGTCGTGTGGCGTGGCGTCGCGGCTCCTCTGGAGTCCGAGGACGACATCGAGATGATCGGCGAGGCCGGCACGGCCCTGTCGGCTGTCGCACGCATTCCCACCCTCAAGCCGACGTGCCGGTGCTCGGAGACCATGGTCCCGGTGCTCAAAGCCGGACGACGGCCACCGGGCAGTGGGCGTGGTGCAGGGCGCCCCGGCTTACCGAGCCGAGCAGCACCGCCCCAAGGGCGCCGCGCCCGTGCGAGCCCACCACCAGCAGGTCCGCCCGCTCGGACGCGTCGGTGAGCGCATCGACCGGATGCGCGCACTGCACATCCTCCACCACCTTCACCTGCGGATAATCCTCGCTGAAGCGTGCCACCCGGTCGTGGACGACCTGCCGCTGCGCTGTACGGACCTCATCCATGTCGTAGGCGATCTCCGGCGCGAAGGCGTGCACCGGCAGTTGCCAGGCGTGCAGCACCCGCAGCGTGCTGCCGCGCAGCTTCGCCTGCTCGAAGGCATACTCCAGCGCAGGTTCGCATCCCAGCGAGTCATCGACCCCGGCGACGACCTCCCCGCACACCGGCCGATGCTCGCCGCGCACCACCACCACGGGACAGTCCGCGTGACACGCCACACGCATGCTGACCGATCCGAGCAGCGCACCGGTGAACCCGCCCAGCCCGCGGCTGCCGACGACGATCTCGGCGGCGCCCTCGGCCTGCTCGCACAGGATCGGGGCAGGCGAACCTTCGATGTCCTCGGTCGTGACGTCGACGGTGGGCTGGCGCTGGCGCGCGTACTGCTCCGCCTCGTACAGGATCCTTCGTCCTTGGCGCAGCAGCAGGTCCGGTAGGGCCGGATTGGGATATCCGCCGATCTGGTACGGCGAGCGGTCCACGGCATGCACGATCCGCAGCGGCTCTTGCATGCGGAGAGCATCGTCTGCTGCCCACTCCACCGCGGCTCGCGATGTCACGGAGCCGTCGACCCCTACAGTGATCACGACGATCCCTCCCCCTTCTCCTCTCCATCAGACCCATTTCAGGGCCGTCCGCAGCAGGGCCGGATGTCGGGCGCGCAAGGGTCAAAGGACCCTGTGCACGGAACGACCTGGTGGCTGGCTTCATGGCGACGACCAGGAAGGATCCTCGTGGCAGGCAACGGCGAACTCGGATGACGCATCCGCTAGCTATCGCCACCGGCTCGGCCTCACCCCCAAGCAGGTCGCCGACCAGGCGGACATGTCCTCACCCTACGTCCAGGCGCTCGAAAGCCATCTGGTCGCCCCGACGTGAGCGCCGTGGCTCGCCTGGCCAGCGTGCTCGACACACCCGCGCCGTGTGCCAGGTGCCTGGCTTCGGCACTGCGTACATGCTCGTCTCGGTCCAGCGCGTCCCCAGACGCGGCGGCGACTGGATGACCTACGCCGCCGCCCCGGCCGACCCCTGGCATGTCAGCGGTCAGCTTCTCGTGCCCCTGCTGGCGGGCTCTGCACTGATCGTCGCCCTCACCGCTCTGGGTGCGCGCGGCATCGTCATCACCTCCCTCAAGCCCGTCGAGGCCATCCGGGCAAAACTCTCCAAGAACACCACGACCGATCTGGGGCATCGGGTACCGGTCCCCCGACCTCGCGACGAGATCCGCGACCTGGCCCGCACGGTGAACCACACCCTCGAGATGCTGGACGCCGCCCTGGCCCGGGAACGGCGGTTCACCGCCGACGCCTCACACGACCTGTGCAGCCCCGTCACCGCCCTGCGCACCCAGATCGAAGAGGCGCTGTTGCACCCGGACGACACCGACTGGCCCGCTGTCGCGCGAACCCTGCTCTCCAGCGTCGACCGGTTGCACGTCATCGTCGCCGATCAGACGGAGCTCGACTGTCTTTACGCCGGCGCGGGCGCTCCAATGGCGCCCGTCGACCTGAACGAACTCATCATCATGAACTCGGGCGCCGCACCCAAGGCAAGACCCCCATCTCCCACTGCCACCCTGCCCTCGTCCGAGGCGACCGGCGTACAACTCCTCCGGATGCTCACCAACCTTCTCGACAACGCCGAACGCCACGCTGTCTCCACAATCCGCGTCACCCTGCACTGCCGAAACGATCAGGCCGTACTGGAGGTGCAAGACGACGGCCCGGGCGTCCCAGCCGACCAGCGCGAAGTGGTCTTCCAGCGCTTCGCCCGGCTCGACGACGCCCGAGCCAAGGACGCCGGAGTTTCTGGGCTCGGCCTCCCCATCGCCCGGGAGATCGCCCACCATCACGGTGGCACGCTCACCATCGACGATTCCGACCAAGGCGCACGTTTCGTCGCGCGTATCCCCCTGCTCGACCCACTATGCCACCACAACGACTGGAATACCGCAGCATCAGAGGCTAAACCGGCCACGAGCCTCACCCCGGATAAGGCCCACCCTCATCCGCCCAGGTCAAGACTGCATATGACACGGTCGCGGCTCGCGCCGGGATGCCCCCACATTGGGCCGCCTGAGCCGGATGATGACCATGCGGCCTTTCCTCACGCCGTACCCGAAATCCGGTCGGGTCCATGCATCCCGCTGGTCCCTTTCGTCACCGACCTGAGGAAGCGCCGCAGGCGGGAACGGCACATGAGGGGTGATGCCGTCCCCGCACCACCGATCCTTGCGGATGTATCCCGCTATGGGCCCCGCCCGGAATCGGAAAGAGAGAGGGTGTCCACCCCGGGCGAGGCTCCCCCTCAACTACCCAGGTCAAGAGGGCACATGACTTCAGCGCCCAACCGCGCCGGGATGCTTCACATCCCACGACCGGTTCCCGCATGATGACCATGCGGCCTTCCCCACGGCCCACAGGATGTGGCCGACCGGCGTTACATCCATCGCGCTGATCTTCTTGTGCGGCCGGGAGCCTGAGGGTAGGCAGCGCAGGGGACGGTACTTCGGGGAGGCCGTCCCCGGCCTCGCCTCACCTTCCCCGCTTCCCACTGCTCACGGAGCCGCCATGCGTACCAGACCCCCGCAGCGGGCAGGAGGCTACCCTTGTGACGCCTCTCCTCCCGAGGCGTCCACGGGCCGAGACAGGGAGCACCCCCGTGTTCACAGCCGTACGCGGTCAATGGCCGATCACCCGCGATCTCCCCCTCCTCCGCCAGGATCTCCAGGCCTTCGCCGCTCGCGCGGGACTGCCCACCGATCGCCTCCACAACCTTCTCCTCACCGCCAACGAAGCCGCCTCAACCCTCATCGACAGCGGCAGCCACAACGCCACGCTGACCGTCTGGACCGACGACACAGGCGTCAACCTCACGATCACCGACCCGCGCGGCTCGCTTGCCTACCTCCGCGCCGACGGGTTCGACACGTCCCGTGCCAGCTCGCCCGACATGCTCGCACAGACCGTCATCCAGTCTCTCTGCCACGTCGTGAGCCAGCACCGCGACCATCGCGGCTCTCGCGTGCATCTGCGCCTGCTTCTCATGCCCCGTCCCCGCGCTCCCCGCTGCTCTCCGGACAGCCGAGCCACAGCGTCTGATCGCGCCCCAAAGCCGTCCGACCTGTGCCCAGCGCACCAGGTCAAGCCTGGCCCACACTCATCCGGCCGCGCGCCGCGTTGCCGCGAGCCGATACCGCGCTGTGAGACCGGCCACGAGGGCAGAACCCCCACCTCCGCTACAACCCGGCACACCAGAGGCGCTCCATAAGCACCGTACGGCCACCATATCCACCGCTTCAGGACATCAATGTACGCCGCCAGGCGAGGTGGCACGCACGCGAGCACTCGCGCTGTCCTGGACTGTGTGATGCCCTTCTCTACTACCTCAAGCCCGCCCGGCCGAGCCGGGGGGCCCTTCGCGGAAGGGATCTTGAGGGGTGGGCGTCTAGGATCACGTACGCGGATCCCTAGACGCCCCAGGCTGCCGCCCCCCTCCAGTGCGGTCAGTCTCCCCATCTCTACACCCGTAATCATCCCATAGCAATCGGTAGTCACGGATTGGCTGGCATGCGATAGCCCGCCACCCACCCCCGCCCGCGTCACCGCCCCCGAACTCTCGAATGTGGGGGTGTGCCCTCACACCGCCGCAACCCGTCAGCAGGCACGCCCGCCATCCGGCCTCGACCTCGTCCACCGGGAGGAGAGCTGCCCCCGAACCCCTCCCAGTTGAAGGGGAGGGGCTGACCGCCCCTCCCCTTGCCCCTCCCCGTCCGCGCCTTGCTCTGCTCGCGCGGCCGGCGGCGCCGCAGAAGACGGACATCTCGCTGGGCGGGCAGGACCATGCGCTGCTGCGGGTGCTGGCCAAGGACGGGCGGGCCGGGTACGAGCTGGCGGCGGCCAGCGGGTTGTCGCACACGACCGTGCGGCGCCGCCTGGAGCAGCTGCGATCCAGTGGCGCGCTCAGGTTCCACATCGAGATCCCGGCGCAGGCGCTGACGGCCGGAGCTTCCAACAGATCAGCGGAAATCCCCGTCCACGAGCAGCTCACGATGCGCGGCATCCCGCAGGCTCTCGCCAGGCTCGGCTCGCTCGCCCAGCGGTACCCACCCGCGCCAGCGATGCTTGACCAACAGCACGTGCTGAAACGCTTCGTCGAAGACCCAGACCTTTGCCGCGAGCGGGTTCATCGGACCCTTCATCGCCGCCTCCAGCCAGGCGCACGCGTCGTCGTACTCGGCTTCTGCCCTGCAGGCGTCCATCACGGCTGCCCGCAAGGTGTACTGGTCAGGCCCACGCTGATCCACCCGCCTCAGGGCTGGCCAGGTAGACCGGCCAGAAGTCGGACTCGTTCTTGACGGCAGGCGGGCGAAAGATCAGGTGCGCCTCCTGAATTCGGTACTCAACCGACCGTTGATGCTCCATGCTGAGCGTGTCCCAGCACTGTTCTTGCTCATTCGCGAGGAGCATTTTGACCCGGTACGCCGTCGATCACCGCCGTAAAGCCCTCATCGCCTCTTGGAGCACCGGGTCGGGAGATACCGCGGTGGACGTAGCCGATCTTCCTGCCGGGATCTCCAGCCACGATGCCCTGAACCTGGCCAAGGCGCTGACCCAGCTCTCCGAGATCTGCTGGCGCTGCTACACCCACCCCGCCAGCGCCGCCGACAGCCACGAGCCCAACTCCGAAGGCGAACGCCGCCAGGAAGAACGCGACGCCTTCGCCAGTGTCCTGACCGCGTTGACGAACCCCAACCTGCCCTCCGACAGCTACATGATCCAGTCCTACATCCAGGTAGAAGAAGCCGCCCACCAGGTCGGCCGAGCCCTGCACGCCCTCAACGCCGCCGAGCTGACCACCCGCGTCACCATCGACGTCGGCGCCGAACTGGCCGCCATCGAACAGGCCGAGCTGGGCAACCTGACCGAACGCGCCCGCCAGGCCGTCACCCTCACCCGCGAAGACGCCTCACCGCTCCAAGTCGCCCAAGCCAGCAACCTGCTACACGACAACCCCTTCGGCCCCGAAGCACTCTTCACCGAGATCGACCCGGCCGCAGCCGCCATCGCCGCCGCACACTGGCTGGACGCGGCCGCCACCGTCACCGCCGAGTCCACCGGGCTCCCCGCCACCCAGATCGTGGCCGAAGCCGACAACATCGAGGCACTCCCCCACGAAACCCCCACCCTCGTCCTGGAGCTAATGGCCGACGGCGCCACGCCTCGCCAGGCGGTGATGCCCTTGATCCGCAACGCCCTACGGGTCGCGGAAGGCGAGATCCCTGACATCACGGCACTCCAGCAGCGCATCACCGCCGCCGAGCAACTGCTCGACAAGCGGCGCGAGGACCAGTCCGAGCCGAACCTGGACGCGCTCGACCTGCGGATCACGCCTCTGGACCCCGCCCGCCCGGCCCTCGACCTTCTGGAGGACCTGCTCAGCGGCATCCGTGGCTGCTGGCTGCTGTACGCCGAAGACGCGACCGAGTTCGACGAAGCTGAAGACCTCGACGATGAGGAGTGGCAAAAGCGCCGGACAGCGGCGTTCTTCGCGGAAGTTCGGGAGGAAGCCACCGCTCATCGCGAGCGCCTCTTGTAGCGCCACGGGTTGTGTTCCCTTCAGCGGCCGTGATGTTCGATCCCTACAACCGCAGAGCAGTGCCCAAAACGCAGCTTCGACCGAGGCTGCGTGTGTACGCGTACTGGTGGCTTCCTTGACTCCGGCGTAGCGCCGAGGGCCGTATGTTGACGTTCATCGGAACAGTTCGTCAAGGTCTTCGGAGAGCCTCAGCGCTTGGTCCCAGCCAACTCGTACGAACACCTCCAAGAGCGCCCGGATAGCGGTCAAGCAGAGGGCGTCCGTACGGAGGAGATCGCGATGATCGGTCAAATAGCGCCTGGCCAGGCTCAGGGTAGCGTCCAGTCCGAGCGCTTCACGGGCGTAGCCTCTATCGCCGACGACGGCCTTTTCGGCGGTCAGGACTGCTGCGTGCGGCTCATACGAACAGAGGACGTCGGCCAGTTGCACAATGTGATGGGTTACGGCCGGGTGCTGCACGTTGGTAAGGGCGTCCAGGATTGGAATGGCGTAGCTGCAGAACTTGTGGAAATCCTTACCCGATGCCGGCTGTTCTAGGGGTGAAGATTTAGTTGCCCCGCTAGCGAAGTAAAGTTGCTGCGCGATCTCCTCCGCAATCCTGGCGGAACGCGCCCCTCGCTCCCATGCCATGGTGTGTGGTGGTTGTCCAGCGGATCCCCGCTGGACCCAAGTTTCACCGAGTTGATTCAGGCCGAGGTTGATAATGCGGAAAGCCTGCCTCTGAGCCCCTCTGAGCACTTCGTCGTCCGGATTGAGGAGGCTACGCCAGGATCTCATGGATTGCGTGACTCGGTTTGGGTGATCGCATAGATTAGTCCACCATGCGCAGACCACGGTTTCCGCATGAGCAGTGGCATGGATAGTCGCGAGAGCGGACAGCAGATGAACAGCTTGGGTCGATCGGCTGTCACGCAGCTCAACCTTATCGCCTGCGGGATCTGGCGTAAGCACCAGCCAGGACGGCTGATTCGCAAGATCTCGCAGCACGCGGTCAACATCCCGAGGAAACTTATGGGTTAGCGTACTCAGATGACGAAGCAAGTACGCGCTGACATGCCGGTCAGACTCCTGCACTAGACGCCGTCCAAGTTCAGTCAGCAATTCAGCCGGTTGCTCATAAATGACCACGAGCGCTTTCAGGGAGACGAATCGATAGGCCGGATTTGAGCTGTCGAGGAACGGGCGAAGCGCCGCGGTGAGGTCTTCGCGGTGTGCATTACGCCAGTCAGTGCGCCCGATGAGATATACGAGACCTTGCAGGGCACTCATGGTTGCGGTCATGCTCCAACCGGGAGCGGGCCGCACATGCCACGTGCCGCTGACATCATCGACCAGTGCCGGCGCTGATGCCGATGGCAGGGCGCCAAGCAGTGCTCCGAAGATCTCACTGCCGAGCGTTGTGGTGGGGGCGCAACGAGAAACGGTTGCGAGTTGCTCGGCTGTTCTCAGCGCCAGATCGTAGAGACTGTCCTCATCGCCTTCGCTCTGCTCGCGTCCCTCCGGTGAGACCGCCGGCTTGAGCAATGCCCAGAGGTTGATCAGCTGGGTTTCCGCGTCGGCGCGTTCAGCGGGATCCTTACTTCTAATTCGTTCGGCTGCCTGCATGACCGCGTCGCGGTAATAGGCGACAGTGCCAGGTTCAGGCGATGGGCTATCCCACACCGCCTCGATACTGTCGAACTGGCTCTCATCGGGTGCAGGAACGCCCTCGAAACCCGGGTCCTGGCTGGCTGTCTGCCAACGCGCCTGGGCTTCGACTGTCTGTAGACTCTGCTCAGAGAAACTGCCGATGATTCTTATACACGCTGCGTCGAGTATGTCCGTCGTGCCCTCCCAGCCATCATTCGAGTGATGGGGGACGGCGATCTGCAGGATAGCCTCTTCGAGCTGGGCGTGCTCAGTGCCGTTAAGCAAAGGTGAAAGTCGCAGCGCCACCTGAGCCGCTTGATGGCGTGTTGTGGGGTAATCAAAGAGGTTCGGGGAAAGCAGAGCAGGAAAGAGCGCTCGGGCTAGACTTGGCCGTTGGGCGAGCGACGCCCGAAGAAGCAGATGCTGCCAGACCTCGGCGTGACGCAGGTTCTGGATCACATGTGCCACAACCTGGCTCAGGCGCTCCCCTAGAACGACTTCCGCGGCATCGCTTGCCGCATCCTCAGCAGCGTCGGCCGTCTGCACAAGCTGCTCGGTCCATGCCTGCACCATGGGCAGGAGCACATGGTGTCCGGCCGAAAACTGCAGCGAATCGCCGAGTAGAGGCCTGGGCGTAGCGGTGTAGTCCGTGAGCGGGTTTGGAGGGTAGCGCTGCTCTGTTTCAGTTGCGCGTATCAGAATCCTGGTCGCGGCGGCCAGGTCTGCCTGCAGAATGGCGGGGAACTTGCTTCCTACCTGATACCTCGCACTTTCGAGATCTTGCCGGCGGTTGCTGCTCATACCGAGGATGAAGCTGTCCAGTACGGGCGTCGGCTCGTCACGGGTTTCTTGGAACTCCCACACGGAGGCAGCGAGCGCAACCGCCAGTTCGGGGTCCAATCGCACGATCTCAGGCAATTTCTCGATGAGCGGGCGCAGGTGAGCCACGCCCCAGGTGTAGATCGCCGTCGGCTGGCAAGCTTCCACGATGATGGCGGCGACGGGAGATGGGTCTGCCATCGCTACCAGGGAGAGGAGACGACCGCTCAATTTCGCCAGTTGGGCCCGCGGAGGGTCACTGCGGTCGGCGCTTGCCACGCTCATGCTGGCCACCGCTACATCAGCCAGCTCGCCGAGGTGGCGTTGGACCATGCCGAGATCGTCATTGAACGCGCGTAGCGGGAGCTGCACCGCCAGCAGCGCAAGTCCAACATCGTTGGCGCTTCGCGCCTCCTGCGCGAGCTTGGCACTCATCACCGTCAGGCCCGCGAACGCGGCTTCGGGAGCGGAGGCACCAGTGGCCGCTACGAGAAAGGCCATCTCGTGTGCGTCAGCGACGGTCCATCGCGCATTCGAGTCACCGGTGGCAGCGGTGCACGCGGCCCTGAGCGGCTCGAAATCGCTGGGCTGCTCAACCTCAAGGACCGCGACCCGGCCGGCCGCGAGCACGGCAAGTGGATGGCCTTCTGAACGCGATGCCAGCCGTAGGGCGAGCTTCCAGAACACGTCGCGGGACGCGTCGTCTTTCCATACCGTGGCGAGCCGATAGTGGAGACTGGGACGGACGGTGATGGCAAGGTTCGGCGATCCGTCGAGGACGTCTGCCAAGCTGTCGGGCCGATTCGTGTCGCCCAGCGCCAGCATGGCCACGGCGTAGTCGAACAGCACTGGATGAGCGAACTCGATGGGTGCTGCGGCGTGGCCTGCGGTTGCCGGAGCGTCACGAAGCACGCCGCTACTGGTAAGGGCCTCCACGGCAGAGCTTGAGGCCGTTGCCGGTAGATCGGTGAGGTGCAGCGTCTGACGGCCCTGAGCAACCATGCGGCCCACGATCGAGCCGAGTGCACGCGTGCGGTCCACTCGACCTGATGGTTCATCGTTTACGCGTCGCTCCCAGTAGGCATGCAGCAGATCGACCTGGCTGCGCACCGCCAGAAGGTCGGTTGTTAGACCATCAGAGAGCAACTCCCCGGCAACATCGAGATTGAAGGGGTTGGCGAGCAGGTCCGCCAATCGTGGTTCGGCGCCCTCGATCAGATGCCATAGTCGAGGGCTGCTGGACTGGAGCGGGGCAAGCTCGGCTTGGGATAGGTTCTGTACGACGATGTGTCGGACGTTCGAGAAGGCAGAATCGCTCTGCTGCTGTTCGATCGGAGCGCCGGCGAACATGCGCCGCCAGCGGTGTCCGTGTCGGAGATCGTAGCTGCGTATGGTCGCCACGACTCTCCAGCGTGTTCCGCTGAGGCTCTTGACGAGCTCCGCCATCCAGACCGATGGATCAGCTCCACGTGCCTGGTCCAGCCCATCGATCAAAACGACTCCGCTGCCCGACCCTGGCCAGCCGACCAGCACGTCATCGAGATCGTGCGTCACGCCGAGTTCGCTACGAGTCTGCCCCCGCGTGGCACCGAGGTCGTTGGCCCGCAGCACGACTACGTCCGTCCCCCGTGCCTGACATTGGGTCGCCAAGGCGTGAAGGATGACGGTCTTGCCCGCACCAGGTTCACCTATGATTGCGAGGTTGCCATCAGCAGCGAGAACGGCCGGAAGAACCGTTCTCGGAAGCGAAACAGGACCCTCGGGTGCATGAATCGTCAATGCCCCGAAGATCGTGGCGAGGTTTCCCGCTGACCGGCTACGCAGCCGAACGATATCGGGCCGAAGCCGCGCTACGGGAAGCAGGTAGACGCCTTCCTCCTCCAGACGCCGAACGAGTCCACTTCGGTCAAGGTAGGTGCGATCCTCGGCCAGGCGGCGAGCCTCTAGTTCCAGCCGATCCCATATCCGCGAAACGTTGCCTGCGTCTGGAGCAATGCCCTTGATCAACTCCCGCGCTGCGGCGACATGGCTGCCTCCATCGACGAGATGCACCGCATAGACACCAAGCACCCGACCAAGAGCGCGCAGATCTTGCTCACCCATTTGCACGCCATGGCGGCCTGCCCACACTCGTCCGAGGTGAGATTCGAGCAGCTTGAACGCCTTCTCCTCGCCCTTGTTCCGATGCACCTCTGTGATGGGTACGGCGGCCGGCAGGTCTCGCAAGCGATCAACCACCGGGGCCAACATCTCGTTAACAGTCTTCGGGGCCGCATCGTCGGTCAGAATGAGGACACGGTCCCTCGCCGGATCGAGCGGACGTAGTTGATCAAGACGTGACGGGCTATCAGGTACGCCGATCGCCGCGATATCGACCACTTGCTCAAGCGCCTCCGCCAGTGAGGATGACGCCGCCTTGGCCAGATCCATGGCCTTCTTCGCCTGGACGGTCACCCAGCCATCGACGTCCGTGACAATCCCGACGTCATCGACCGGCCGTTCCGTCTGGCCGCCGATCGCGACGACCCTATGGCCACCAGCCCAGGACGGCAGGGGCTCCTCAGCCAGCATGTACGCCGCCGCCCAAGCGAGGCATCGAGCTTCATGCCCCACACCTCCGGCTGTCCCAGCCCCACCCGCCGAGCTTCGTGTCATCAAGATCTCCTGCTCTAGGACAGACCTACGGTACGCATTCTGTTAGTTGATAGAGCTGCAGCAGCCCGGATCAGGCTGAGTACGTTCGGCGGTGTCGGGATCCGCGGTCCTAGCAGCTCAACCCAAAGGACGGCGCCGATATCGAGAAGCGAGAGGAGCGTGGTCTGCCGCGGAGGTGCCATTCGACTACGTCTCATGAAGGTCTTCTCGCCCTGACATAACACGGCGTCGGGTGAGGGAGGAGGCGGGTGCCGGACACCACGGCCTCGCCGGAAGTTGTCCGGTGGCGCCAAGCTCATCGAGCCCCTGCAGTCCTTGTGCTGTTGCCCGTTGGAGGTAGATCTGCAGCAGGGTGGCGCATGTTCGGGCGTCGCTCTCGGCGTGGTGTGCTGTGCCGTTGCCGAGTCCTTCGGCGGCGGCGCAATCGGCGAGGCGGTGGGAGGGCAGGGGCGGCCCGAAGCGGCGCGCCAGGTTCAGGGTGCACAGGGTCATGAGGTTGTCGGGGGCGTACCCAATGCGGGCGAATTCGGTGCTGAGGACTTCGGTGTCGTAGCGGACGTTGTGGGCGACGACGATCGCGCCGTCGAGCATGGCCGCCACGTCTCCGGCGATTTGCGGGAAGTGAGGCGCTGTTGCCAGGTCGTCCTCAGTGAGGCCGTGGATGTGGGTGGGGCCTGGCCGGCGTCCGGGGTTGATCAGGGTGGAGTAGGTGCGGTCTTCGCTGCCGTCGGGGTGCAGGCGAATGATCGCGATTTCGGTGATGCGGGCCTTGCGGGTGTCGAGGCAGGTGGCTTCGACGTCAACGACGGCGTACGGCAGCGAGCCGATGCGGTGCCGGCGGGGCGATACGGCAGCCTCGGGTGTGGCCAGGTTGACCGCTGGGGTGCGGTCGCTGGTGGCGGCGAGAGCGGTGAGGGACTCCTGGGTCTCGGTGACGTCGAGGCGGCGGGCGTAGGAGCGGGTGAGGAGTTCCTCGCCGATGACGTCGTCGTACTTGTCGACGCGTTTGTCGGGGATCAGCGCGGCCAGGGCGAGGGCGTCGGGAACGCCCTCCGCGGCCAGGTCGGCCAGGAGACCGGCGGCGGCTTGCGGAGAGGTGTCGCTGATCAGCAGCGCGACTCCGTACCGGATGACGTCGACGCCGTAGGCGTGCAAGGCCAGGCCGAGAGTGGTCATGACGGCGTCGCCGCGGAAGGGGAACAGCAGGGTGTCGTTGCCGTAGCCGACGAGTGGGATGTCGTGCAGGCCCAGGCGGCGGTAGGCGGCGCGGCCCTCGGCGAGCAGGCTCTGGGCGGTGGCGTCCAGGTAGGCCGGGACCGTGGTGTCCTCGTACAGGCGCCGCATGGTGGTGCGGATGCGGTCGTGGACGAGCGGGCCGGCGCTGGTGAAGCGGGGCGGGCGGCCACCGGAGGCGCGGGTGACCTCGATGAGCTTGGCGTGCGTGTCGATGGTCAGAATGCGCCAGCGGCGGCCGGCGAAAATGATCAGGCTGCCTTCCGGGAGCGGTTGTTCGATGGGCAGGCTGCCGAGCGTGCGACCCTCGGTGACGATGCGGTATTCGGTGGGTGCGGCGAAGGCGGCGTAGAACGTGTGGTGGTTGATCAGCCGCTCCCCCGTCTCGGCGGGCAGCAGCAGCCCGTCGTACTCCTGGCGGATGAGGTCGGCGGCGGCGAGGTCGCGCAGCAGCGTGGCGAAGGTCGGGCTGTCAACGGCGCGGAAGGGGCCTTGCCCGCAGAGAGTGCGGTAGGCGTCGGCAGGGGTGATGCCGCCGTGCTGGGCGATGAGGGACAGAATCTGCTGGGTGAGGGTGGACAGGTGCAGGGCTTCGGCGGCCGGGGGCTCGTACCAGCGGTGCAGGAGCAGCTCGATGGTGGCGATGGCCTGAACGAGCTGGGCGCGCAGTTCGTCGGCCGGGTGGATGGCCGGAGTGGCTTCGGGTTCGCTGACGTACAGGCGCAGGACGGCCGGTCCGCCGCGCCGTCCGGAGCGCCCGAGGCGTTGCCGCAGGGCGGCCACGCTGGGCGGAGCGCCGATCTGCGCGATGGAGGTGACAGAGCCGATGTCGATGCCCATCTCCAGGGTGGAGGTGCAAACGGCGGTGGCCGGGCGGGTGCGGTCCTTGAGACGGGCTTCGGCGTGCTCGCGGATGTCCTTGGACAGGTTGCCGTGGTGCGGAACGAACTCCTCCGGTACGCGGGCGTCCTCGCAGCGGCGGTTGAGCAGGTCGGTGTAGTCCTCGACGGCGGCGCGGGAGCCCGCGAAGACGAGGTTGTGCGAGCCGCGCAGCGTGGTAAACAGGTGGTCGGCGATGGCGAGCCGGTCGCCGGTGGCCACGTCGTCGGCGGCCACCTCCTCGCCAAGGGCTTCGTGGGCGGCGCGGGCGCGCGGGTCGAGCGTGGGCGCGGTCTGGACGTAGCCGCGGATCTGCAGGCGGAGTTCTTGCGCGTCACTACTGGAGACGATCACGGTGACGTCGTCGCCGGCCCGCGGGCGCAGGAAGTCGGCGGCTTTGCCCATGTCACCGAGGGTCGCCGACAGACCGACGCGGGGGATGCGGCGGCGGGCCGCCAGGTCGAGGCGGTGCATGAGGGACTGCAACTGGGCGCCGCGTTCGGTGCCGATAAAGGAGTGCAGCTCGTCGATGACGAGGTAGCGGGCGCCTGCCATCAGGTCGCGGATCTTCCAGCCGCGCAGGACGAACATCGCCTCCAGCGACTCCGGCGTGATCAGCAGAATGCCCCGGGGGCGGTCGAGCAGCTTGCTCTTGGATGAGGCGGCGACGTCGCCGTGCCAGCGGGAGACGGTGATGCCGAGGTGGTCGCAGAGCTGGTCGAGCCGGCCGTACTGGTCGTTGATGAGGGCCTTGAGCGGGCTGATGTAGACGGCGGCGAACCCTCCGGTGTCCGGCTGCTCGGTCAGGACCGAGCAGATCGGCAGGAACGCGGCTTCGGTCTTGCCGGAGGCGGTGGCTGCGGCGATCAGCACGTCCCGGTCACCGGACAGGATGGGTGCGACGGCGGCTTCCTGGGCCTCGCGGAGTTCGCGCCAGTTCTGCTGCCAGATCCACTGCTGGACCTTGGGGTGCAGGCGTTCGAAGGCGTCAGAGCCGGAAGGAGGCGAGGTCGTCATCACCGGGCCTTCCATCGGTTTCCTCGTCCAGCGGCGCCAGGTCGGGATTGGCCTCCGACACCGGCTCCACCGAGGGCAGGATCTGCCGCCAGTCCACGCCCGGGTTCTGCTCCAGCACGGCCAGCAGGTCGCAGAACGCCTTGATCGTGGTGCGCGGGGTGCGGAAATATGCCTCGCCGATGCGGTTAGCGCAGTGGTACATGAACGCGGTCAGCGCGTCGTCGGCCAGCAGGTAGCGGGAGGTGTCACCGCCGGCTTGGACGTGACGCAGCTTGGTCAGCAGGACGTACAGGTCCTCCTGTGTCAGCGCGGCCAGACGCAGCACCGGCCCGGAGTAGTCGACCAGGCCGACGGCGGCAAAGGAGTTCTCGGCCAGCCGTGATTGCAGGGCCGGGTAGCTAAACAGGCCGCGCCGGGAGTCGGCGAGGAACTCCGGGGTGCCGCCGAAGACGAAGCCGAGGTGGGCGGCGGTGCCCTGCAGGGTGTCGTTGAGGATCCGCAGGATCTGCTCGTAGTTGGAGTTGCGGGCCTGGGTGGAGGCCAGCTTGTAGAGGTTGACCATCTCGTCCAGGCACACCAGTAGCCCGTCGTAGCCGGCCAGCCGGACGAAGCGGCTCATCAGCTTCAGGTGGTCGTGGACGGTGGTGTCGTCGATGATCGTGCGCACGCCGAGCGCGGAGCGGGCCTCGGTCTTGGTGGCGTACTCGGCGCGCAGCCAGCGCACCGCCGCCGATTTGAGCTGCTCGTCGCCGCTGTCGTGGCCGCGCCAGTAGGCGCCGACGACCTCGGCGAAGTCGTAGCCGCCGGTCATCTCGCTCAAATGGGCCAGCCTGGCCCGGATGACCTGGGAGGGGTCGGTGCCGCTCTGCTGGGCCTCGGCCAGCGCGGTGGAGACGAACCGTTCCACCACGCTGCTCAACGCTCCCCCGTCCGGTTTGGCGCGGGTGGCGAGGTTGCGCATCAGCTCGGCGTACAGGCTGCGGGCCTGACCGCCGCTGGAGTGCAGGCGCCGGTCCGGGTTGAGGTCGGCGTGCGCCGTGACCAGCTTCTTCTCCATCGCGACCGAGCGCACCAGATGCAGGAAGAACGTCTTGCCGGCGCCGAACTCGCCGATCACGAACCGCACCGCCGAACCGCCGTCGGAGATCCGGTCGATGTCGGTCACCAGCGCCTTCACCTCGGGCTCGCGTCCCACCTGGATGTGGCGCTGCCCGATGCGCGGCACGACGCCGGCCCGCAGGGACTGCAGCAGGGCGTCACGCTCTCGGGGACGGATCGCGGTCGATGTCACGTCAGCATCTCTCCCAGCAGGTTCCGGTCGACCCAGATCGGGTCGTCACCATCCAGTAGCGGTTCGCCCGCCAGTTCGTAGGCGGCCTCGTTGATCCGATCCAGCGCGCCGTCCGGCAGCAGCTTCCAGCGCGCCGCCAACTGCTCGAACTCCGCCCGCGAAATCTGCCCCGTTGACGCCAGTTCGCGCACCAGCCCGGAGTGCTGCCCGTCCAGCCCGGCTACGGGTGCGGCAGCGGGCAGCGGCGCGGCGACCGGCGGGGGCTCGTCCTCGGTGAAGATCGAGCCCAGCAGCGCGCCGACGCGTGCGGTCTCAGCCAGCTTGGCCGCGATCGCCGCCTCGTCCAGCCGGACGAGCGGGGCGACGGTCTGCTCGGCCTGCTGCGGGATGGCGTAGCCGCGTTCTGGCTGCGCTGGGCGGACGACGACCGGTTCCGTCGCCGGGGCGGGCTTGGTGGGGGTCGGCAGGAGAGCGGGATCGAGCTCCAGCAGGCGGTAGATCTTGGTGAGGGTCTTGATCTCGTCCGGCGAGATCCGGCCGTCGGCCCCGGCCACCGCGGTGAGGAACTCCGCCACGTACTGGCGCTGGCCCGCATCGATGCCCGCGATGCGCCGGGTCAGGCCGGTGAGCTTGACCGAGGTGACGGTCAGCCAGCGCAGGTGCGCGTGCAGGCGCCGCCGTTCGTCGGCGGTCAGGTGCAGCGCCCGTTCCAGATGGTCGCTCAGGTGGCGTTGCTCGGTCCCGTCGAAGTCGCCGTCGGCGGCGCTGACCGCCGCCGCCAGGTGCAGCAGCAGCGTCGCCGCCTGGTAGGCGTCGGAAGCCGCCGCCGTCGGGCCGTCCGGCGCCGCGAACAACACCATGGATCCCGAGGTGAGCACCGCGCCGCCCAGGCGCGGATCCGGTTCGATGCCGACCCCCACCCGGCCCAGCACCTGCGCCATCGCAACGACATCCTTCTTGGCCGGTTTCGCCACCTGAGGTGAGGAGATGAAGGCCGAGAACTCCGCCACCGGCACGACGGCGAGCTCCCGAGCGTCCAGCCGGTGGCGCGCCCACGCGATCGCCTGCCCGGCACCGCCTCCGGACAGGTTCACCAGCTCGACCGGCAGCAGCGCCTGCGCCTGCACCGAACGCTGCCCGTCGGGCACCCGGCCGAGATAACGGCTGTAAGCCTCCAGGTCCGCGGTGCACTCGTCGGCCAACGCGACGAGCTTCCGGGTCGGCGCGGCGTATCCGAGAACGTCGGGGATGCCGGGCAAGGTCAGTTCGGCGACGCCGCGGAAGCCGGCGCTGGCGGGCCGGTAGTCCAGCGTGACGTTCTTGCGGCCGGGCCGCACGATCAGACCCTTCCCGTAGCGGGCGGCGTAGCGCTGCAAGAAGAGCCTGTCAAACTCGGCGGCGCATCGGGTGGCAGGAGTACGTGGGTAGTACTCCGGGTGCGAGCGGATCCAGGTCAACGCCCAGTCCGCAGGCACGGGTACACCTTGCGCCGCGAACGCTCCCAGACCGGCGCGCAGCCGTAGCGGGGGCGGGTAATCACGCGTCGGCGCTGGCGCCTTCGCGGAGGGCTCAGCCGTGAACATGTCCAGCACCTGCTCGAACTGTCCCACGTAGCGCTTGAATGCCTTGTGACCGCCGTAGATGGCCAGGAGACGGCGGACCTCCTGGTGGATGATCGGCAGCTCGAACGCCGCGGTGGAACGGTCCCGCTGCAGGTCATACAGCACCCGACGTTCCAGCCCGTAGAAGTAGAGGAACACATAGCCGATCGGCGCCTGCGGGAAGCGCCGCCCATCCGCAAGCCAGGCCAGATAGGCGGCCCTCGCCTGCGGCGGAATGTCGCTGTACGACGGCCAATAGTCCAAACCCTGCCCGCCCCAGTCCGGTTGACGCAGGTCAACGGGCAAGGTCGGGTTGATCAGCGCAGGGTCCACTGTGTATTGCGAAGGCGCGGCTAACTGGGCGCCGACGTAGAGGAGCCCGCCGACGATGTTGTAGCCCGCTATGGTTACTCCCCTTCCCGGAGGCAACCATGGATCTACGGGAGCGTACGAACGAGACTGCGGCATTGGCGCGGCAGAAGCGTGCATCGCGTGGCGAGCAGGGCGGGCAGAGGACAGATGTTGGGTGGATCCCGGTTGCGGAGCGGTCCTTGTCGATGGAGTGGGTTCACGCCGGAACCGGTCCAAGAAGCTCACTGCTCACCCCTGCAAAGCCCGCTCGGCTCGACATTCAAGATGCCCGAGGTCATCCCCCGCATCGGAAGGAACTTTAGTTCCGTCTATCCCTCATAGCACCAGCAGGTTCTCTTGTTACCGATGCGACGCATGCCTACGGCACTTATGGGGACTTCTGGTCCATCCGATATAGATGAGTGAGGTGCTCAGCATGTTCCGGACATTCGCAACATAAGTTGACAGAACTCTGGAAGGTACGTGACGAGGCGTCGTAGGCAGTTGTCGCGAAAAGCCATCCGCTTGGCGCTGGAAGGCGATCAGAGAGTCGCACCGGTGGCGTGCGAGCATGACAGCAACGCCAGCACCCTGGGCAGTTGGGTGAACCGGCATCGGATCGTGAGGGCTCAGGAGGAGCAGCCGACGGCCTCTGGTCCGGACCGGGCCTGCACGGCTGCCCAACAGCAAGGGCGGCATGATGCCACCGGACTACCGCTTCCGCGTCGGCTCGCAATCAAAGACGATGGTGACCACCGTCCTCCTCCAAATCAGCGACAAGGGCAGGCTAAAGGCTGCACCCGCGCCATCGTTATGATCGACGCATGGCTACATCTACGACGCTAGCCACGTGCACTTTCGGTCCGCCCTGGAGCACGCATATCGAGGGTTGAGCGGCACCGCGACTGCCAGAACGAGCGCCAGCAGAGACTTTCTGGAATGGAACCACGCAACCGTGAAACCGACGCCCCTATCGCTACGGTGATGCTGACGCAGGCAGCCGCCGAGTCCTACGCCAGCTGGGTGCACCTAAGGCCGGCCGACACCCCGGCTTCATGAAGTGGCAGACCGCGTGGAAGGAGCTGCCGGCCGCGGCCGCGGAGCTTGAGCGCCCGGATGACTTCGAGATCAGCCCCGACCAGGCAGCCACGCTCAAGCAACTGGGCGCCTGGAGGAACTACCTCATGCACAAAGACCCTGACGTCCGTGACTGGCTGCACGCCGCAATCGTCGCCCAAGAGCATATCGCCCCTGACGCCGGTGAGGAGGCCATCGTGAACCTGCTTAACGCCGACCTCGCCCGGTGGGCGGTCACGACGTTCGAGCAATTTGTTCCGGTGGGCCGAGGCGCACACAGGCATTTCGGCTCCGTTCACCGCAGGCGCCCGGCCAGGCGAGCGACTCCGGCCAGTCCGCCGAGCAGGTCCTTTGAGATGGTTTGCTGCTCGCAGTCGAGCGGGCTCAGGTAGCCCAGAGTGGAGTTGAGCTTGATCCGGTTTGACGGACACCATCGTTGTGGTGGTCAGGCCGCTGCGGCGGCCTCGTAGTCGGCCGGGCTACGGTAACCCAGGCTGCTGTGCAAGCGGTGCAGGTTGTACCAGCCCTCGATGAACTCGAAGATCGCGCTGCGGACCGCAGCTTTGGTGGGCCAGACCTGCTGGTCGAGGAGTTCGCCCTTGAGGGTGGCGAAGAACGACTCGGCCAGCGCGTTGTCCCAGCACTGACCGGTGCGCCCGACCGACAGCCGCACCCCGAGCCGTTCAGCCAGGGCGGCGTAGGCGGCGCTCGTATATTGACAGCCCCTGTCCGAATGAAAAATCACCGGCCCGGTGGGCCGGCGCCGGGCGCAGGCCCGCTTCAGAGCCTCGGCCACCAAGTCGGTGCGCAGATGGTCGGCCGTCGCCCAGCCCACCACCCGGCGGGAGGCGATGTCGATGACAGTGGCCAGATACAACCAGCCCTCCTCGGTCGGCACGTACGTGATGTCGCCGCACCAGCGCGTATCGACGGCTGCCGCATCAGGGGCGAAGACACGGCCGATCAGGTCCGGCCGGGCATCGGCGTTCGGATCGACCACAGTGGTCTGCTGCCGGCGGCGCCGATACCGTCCGGCCAGGCCGAGCGTGCGCATCAGCCGGGCCACCCGCCTCCTGCCGCACCGCTGCCCGTCCCGCTGCAGCTGCGCATGCACGCGCGGCGCGCCGTAGCTGCCCCGTGAGCGCGCGTGCACCTCGGCGATGCGCTCGGCCAGCGCCGCATCGCGCACCGCGCGCGGGCCGGGTACGCCACTGCGGCGCGCGTAGAAGGCGGCACGGGAGACTCCCAGCAGCTCACACGCCCGCTTGACGCTGTGACCGCCCTGCTTCTCCGCCTCGATGAACGGATCCACGCTCACCGGGTCTCCCTCACGAAGAAAGCCGTCGCCCGCTTGAGAACGTCGACATCCTCACGCAGCCGCCGGTTCTCCCGCCGCAACGCCTCCAGCTCCTGACGCTCGCTGCTGGTCAGTCCCTCTCGTTGCCCGGCATCGACCTCGGCCTGGCGGATCCATTGACGCACCGCGGTCTCGGTCAGGTCGAAGTCCTTGGCCACCTGGCCGACCGAGCGGTCACCACGCCGGCACAGCTCAACGATCTCGGCCTTAAACTCCGGTGTGAACGAGCGGCGAGGACGCGGCTTCTTCTTCCCCATGTTCTCCATCATGGACATCCTCCCGGGGACGAACCCCTGATCTCAGATGTCCGTCAAACCGGATCAAGCCCAAGTGTCTTCTGCGGGTGTTGTACCGAGCGATCCACTTGGAGACCACCGTACCTTCAAGGTCCGCAAACCTGGCCGGATCGGTGATCGAATCGGCGACGGCGCGTAGAGGAGCCGCCTGGTCCAGAGGTTGATGTGCTCTGTGCCGGTTGTAGAACGCCTCACACCCGCGCAAGGCATGCCGAAAAGGCGCTCGTTCCGGAGCAGACATCGATCCAGGAGCTTACGGCGGCAGGACTGCACCCACCCCTCCATGACCGCGTTCATCCGTGGCATCCGGAGCAAAAAGCAGCGTCTGAACGACCTGATCAAGTTCACCCGCGATGCCCTCCTCTAGAAGCTTTTGGCGCACGCGGCGCCGCAAGGCATCGGTACTGAGCACAGGGAGTGACATTTCAGATACGACACTTTCAGCCTGTTGGGCCAGAGTAGTAAGTCGGCGATGATACTGGTCACTGGGGTCATAAGTAGGAATGGGAAGATTCCAAACATGCTTATCGAAGTGTCGAGGGTTATGCTCGCCCCGGACCTGCATATGACGCACAGCCATCGTAGTTACCATTGAATTCAGAATCGAACATAAGTAGCGACCCTCGTCTTCATCTGCCACCACACCCCAGTAGAGCGAATGATCGATTACGGTCGCATTGTCCTTAACTATAGCGGCGGCAAGGTACATTCCACTCTTAAGATACGCAACGCGATGACCGGAAGCGGGGAATTGTCGCGACAACGCTTTCATATAATCTAATCTATCGATAAGATCCATCTTGTCACTCGCTCTATTCTGCAGCCAGGCATCCTCTGCTGCTCGCCACCATTGCAAGAATCCTGGATACCTCTCCAACCAAGGCTGCTCACTATCTGCGACTAGCCGTT
Source organism: Nonomuraea phyllanthi (assembly GCF_006334985.2). Classification (GTDB taxonomy): domain Bacteria; phylum Actinomycetota; class Actinomycetes; order Streptosporangiales; family Streptosporangiaceae; genus Nonomuraea; species Nonomuraea phyllanthi. The sequence goes on along the minus strand of NZ_VDLX02000034.1, from coordinate 14,329 downwards.
GTTCATGCATGGGGAGGACCGCCTCCATTGGCGTGAGCCATCTGAATGGGAGAAGGGAGTCACCTAGATAAATAGGCTGAATGAACTGCGATTCGATCACTCCGCGGAGTGACTCCATGCGCCTCCAACGCTTATCTTCCTTCGGGCTACGATAACTTTTTACTCGGCGTCGTCCTGGCCCGGGGCCCAAAGGGCCCGCTGGCTCAGGTTCTACGAAAAATAGGTATCGAGGGGTTACGGTCGCTCCCTCAAAAAAGCGCGATCGATAGGGGCTACTAGCAGTGAGAGCGGGAATGGAACCACGAGGATTGCGCCGTATATGTTTCTCCGCATCTGACCAGCGCCCACCAGAATTCTGAAGCCGCCCTACCCACTCTTCGCAGTCACGCGTAAGTGCGCGCGGGCTTCTATCGTGAGACATACGCTCACCTTGAACTACTCCAACAGCCTGCTTGAAGAAGGTTGGCTTTATTCCCGATAAGTCCCATGCCTGCTCAAAACGAACATTGAATGGACTCTGGCCCTTATATACACCTTGACGAAAGCCTCGATATTGCCCTCCAGTAAGTGCAGCCAACGGCATGACATACCCAAACCGTCCGCCGGCACGAAGGTAGAGTTCTACACATCGAACAACGAACAGAGCCGACAAGTCTTGGTTTGTCGTGTGCTTAGCACCCCTCCATAAGCCCCGGTCAGTACACATGATGCGAAATGACGTCTTCTGAATATCTGTCATATAGCGATATGCCAACCACGGCGGGTTTCCGACTAACACATCTGCTCGATTATCTGGCCTTGCGAGCCAGATGGGTCGAGCTAGATTTCGTACATAGTAACCCCAGATATGGTCTCGTCCCTTATCGTGGAGAGTGCACATGTTTTCGAAAGTCTGCGTGAGTACAGCCTGGTCCTCTTCCTCGATCGCGTATTTGCAAAAAAAGGCATTCAAAGGCGGTACTGAAGAATCTGCTAGACGTTGACTTGCTTTATCGGCAAGCTCTTGCACGATCTGGTCGAATAGGCCAGCGTTCGCCATTATACGATCAGGGAACCGGAGTTTGTCCGTAGCATTTGCACCTTCATAATCTGGATCGTAGAGTAGAGCTGCATGGTCGAAGGTTGTCGGTATACTTAAGCCGTCATATGACCATAGCTTTCCTTCCTGTCCCCAGCGCATCGAGTCGCAGAGATATACCGGGACAGTAAAACGCGGACGGTTATCTGCTTGCAGGCGCCTCATCCCGATGGCGAGCAGGTACGTGACTCTCGCTAGAGTAACAGCAACTGGCTGTACATCGAATCCATAAACCTTTTCTGTTACTCCTCGGATAATGTCGGGGACAGGAAGTCCGTGTTGCTCAGCGGCTTCAACATATTGCCTAACAGCATGAAATATGAAAGTGCCACTTCCGCAGCTGGCGTCCAGCACACGCTGCGAGAGCGGATCTGTTACGAGATCAGACACAATTTTCTCCGCTAGCCAATCCGGCGTATAGTACTCCCCCAACCGATGGCGGACCAGCTCAGGAATTATCGACTCATAAAGCGTCTTCAACACATCATGTTCTACTTCATCCCATGCGAAACGGCGTAGTCGGCGTATCAGGTCATCAATAAAGCTAAGACCCTCCGGTATTTCACTAACCCAATCAAAGAAGTCGGATTCGATAACGCCCCCTACCTGTGCGTTAGAGAACTCGCGTCCAGACATGATTGAGTCAGCTGTAACCTGTCCATACACTGGCCGAAGCAGGCCTAAAACTGCATGGCCAATAACATCCGCCATTGCCACTAGGAGCGTATGATTCACGAACAAAGCATCATCGTCGGTGAAGTTTGTTCCTGAGGCGGTTGTAAGCAACTTAGCCCACATGTCGCGCTTTACTTTTACTCGGGGGAATTCACGGCATTTCTCGTAGAGAGATTTCAGTTGTGTGGCTGCGAGGGCATACGATGGGCTTTCAGCGCCGAGCTTGGCCTCAATTTCAGCAGGAGTGGGCCGCAAACTTTGTTTGACAGCGAGTACTGCCTCAAGCCATGAGACCACTTCATCATGCTTCTTGCCCACCGTCACGGAAAAGGATCTTATTTTGCGAAGACTTCCACCCGACCAGACATGAAGATGCCATTCCTTGCCATCGGTGACCAGACCGAGATAGTTACCCTTATCACGCTGCTGGACTGCCGATATGTACTGCTCTAAACTCGCTTTCGCTTCCAATAGGTCTCTGTTGTCCGTCAAGTCTCGCCGGACGTCAATAACAGTGCGTCCAATACGTATATCTACCTGGAATCCAACGCCCCAAAGAGAATTTCGCACGTCACTTAGATCTAGCTCTGTGAGACCAAGGTCGCCTTTCTGTAGTAGCTGAAGGATGTCGTCGCGAACATCCTCTAATCTACGAGTGGCCCTGCGACTCGCAAGCCGCTTTATGATAATACTTATATCAACTGGGTGATCGTGTAATTGAGGCCACTTAGCTAAAATTCTGTGCGCTGGTGCAGCATAGATGGTGGCGCCCGTCGCTAGATCAGGGCGATCGTCCCGAGGCTGATTTCGCATAATGAGGCCGGCAGCCCGCATGGGGTGTCCAACCAGAACGGGCGCACCGCTAAGGCCGTGGAGCGACAGGCCGGCGGTAGAGTCTCTACACGAGAGTTGCAGTGCCTCTGCACCGTCGTCCAGCCGCGAAGCTCTCCAGACGATAGCTCCCGATGCCGCGTATAGGAAAGCCCCCTTTACAGCTTTAGGAGCCCCGGGAGCAACATATTGTTCGTGTTCATGAATATCAACGGATAGCGAGATCGGATCAAGCGAACTTGGCAGAGCCTGCGTCAAAGCAAGGAGGGCAACATCATTGATATGATCGGCATCGCTTACGGTAGCCATAGTCTCTGCAGTACCCCAAACACACATCAAACGCTGTACTTCGACCTTGCCAGTGTGACGATTTCCGACACAGTGAAAAGCCGTTAAGGCCAGGCTCTTAGTTACTGCAAAGACCGTTCCGAGTTCTTGATCGGACACGGTGTCGTACAGCCGACCTACCGCAAGACTCATTTGCTGTCCGGTGCAGGCTTAAGAACTAATCTTGCAGAGAATGTTGCTTCCGTTGATGCTTTGGCGATTACTACGCCAGTCTCCGCTTGAACGGCGATATCGAATCCAATCTCGATGGATTCAACGCCCCAGGCTTTAGGGTGTGCCGGGCGGTCCAAAATCCGTTCGAGACGAGATCTAAGTTCATCGGCAACCGCGCCGATGCTGTCTGCGATCTCCTGAGCCCGGGCGCCAAACTTCTCAGGGAGTTCGGGCACGCGAGGTTTGAGATCGCCCGAGACTTCACTTGGTCGCACTTCCAATAGGAGCTGTGTCTTCGTAGAACGTTGATGCTGAGACTTGGACATGAGCCTCCTAACCAACGTGTCACGCCTACTCATCTTTAATGAAGCATCTTTGCGCATAGTTGGCCAGAGGCTCTACGCAAAAAGCTCTCCCCCTCCGGCATGGGGACAGCCTGGGGCAGTTTACGGCGGTCCAGATTACGGTCAGAAGGTGTGGCCAGAACTGGATACATCTCCTTCACTTCGCCTCTTCGTCCTGAGTATCGGGCGTCTTCGATGAGCTGCAGGACAAGTGGTTATGGGTCTGAAACCCGCTCATGCCACAGCGTGCCCTGCCTCAGGGTGGCAGAAGACCGGACATGCAGTGTTCTCCACAGCTTGAAAACGAGGCTCAAGGCGGCTGGCGCCAGCCGAAACGACACAGGGTGAGTCGGTCAGTACCTCGCCGCGTTCCGCCGCCAGCGAGCAGGGACGGGGCTCCGTCACGGTGAAGTTCTGGCGGACTTTCCTAGAGGTGGACGGCATGTGTGGGTAAGGCCAATGAGCTGATCGGCGCGGCGATGGAAGCGCTGGCCCGCGAGGACCAGGCGGCCTTCGACTCCGCCGCCGCCTACCTGGCCAACCGGGACGACGCCGATCGCGTGCTGGTGGAGGTCGTAGCCGGAGCGATCTCGGGGTCGTGGTGGAACGGCTGGCAGCCCGCCGACGTGGTCAGGATCGCGGCTAGGCGGCTGACCGACTGGTACGGGCGGGCGGCGACCGATCTCGTCGCCGTCGAGCTGCACGCCTACGCGCCGGCCACGGTGGACGAGCGCTGGCGCGACCAACTCACCGGCCTGGAGGTCGCTGGTGTGGTGGAAGAGGGGCCATCTGGCAGCGTGGCATACGCGCGACGGGGCCGGTCGGCTGGTGACCGTCTCCGGCGTGCTGGAGTCGCTCGGCCCGCCGGCTGGGGCCGCTGGCCGTACGGTCCGGGCACGCTCGCACGGACGGCATGATGGTCGATCGTGTTACTGCGCTTGTCCTTGCGCCTGCCGAAAGTACATCCATACAGCTCACGCGGCACGTGAGTACTCGCGGAGGACTCCGCCGGTCGGCTCCGCCTGCGGACACTCAGCTCGACGTTTCACGCGGTTTCGTGATCGCGTCCGGCACAAGAGTGTCAGAATAACATTTTAATCTCAGAATTCAGGCTTGTTCAGATCCTGCACAATGCGACCTTGACCCTTATCCTTAGCCGGTGGATCTAGCACATTCGAGTTCGGACATCGGAGCGACAGTGACCAGCCGAGAGCAGGATGCGGTGCGTATCCTGCTACTCATCGATGGTGCTTGCGAGCCCGTAAGTGATGCCGAGCGTGCTCTCCCCGGGCTTGCCGAGGCCGTGGGTGTGGTCCGAACTCAGGTGCGGATCCAGAAGCTGGACTTTTGGCTGCGAAATCCCGACTATCTCGCGGACGAGCTGCTGACGGAGTATGAGAAGAGCGGTGAAGGGCCTCTTCTGGAGCTCGCCGGCAGCATCTTGGACTCCGAAGAGCCAGAAGTCCGGCGGTACCCGATGCTTCGCCATCACTTCGGTGCCTACGAGCCCTTGGACGATGCCCTGGCGGTTCTGCGCAGCGCCGGTCTGGTCGCCAGCCGTCGGCGAGGCACAATCAATCGGGTGCGCCAGCATGACTACTTCTTGCTAGCGGCAGGGCGGGAAGTAGCCCGAAAAATGATTCGCGAGGCACCGGTCTTTCAGTATTACGTCGAACGAACGCGTCTCGTCCTCGCCCTGGCCGATGGACTGGGAGGCAGCCAGCTCAAGAAGCGGCAGTATCTGCAACGCGAGTACGCCCAGGCGGCTCGGGGCGAGCGGATCGGATCGGTCAGTGCCCGGGCCCGGGCACGTCTGGAGAAACTGCGAGCGCAGGCGGTGATTCATGGCTGAGAACGGCATGCCCCTGGAGAGCCGGATCGCTGAGCGGAGCGGCGTTTCGGCGGAGGATGTCCGCGGTGTGTTCGACGACTACGGGGTTCCTCTCGCGACACCGCCCGCCAGGCCCCGGACCCTCAGATTGCATAGGCTGCGCCTGTCAGGAGTGCGTACGGGCTCGGTCTATCCGGGAAAGTTCGATACTTCGCTGCGGTTCTCCGAAGGCCTGACGGGGCTGGTCGCGGCCAATCTCCGAGGGAAGACCAGTGTTCTGGAACTGATCACCTGGTGCCTCCGCGGCTCGCCGCGCGAGTCGATCGGCGTACGGCACTGGTTGCACGAGATCGACTTGGACGCCGAGGTGGCCGGGCAACCCATGGGCTTCCGGCTGAACCTGTCCGAGGAAAAGATCACCTCAGCAGTGGTTCTGACTGGCTCTGATATCCAAGCGCTGGAAGCGGCACGTGAACCGGACACCACCCGTGACATCGTCGCGGTTCTACGGGCATCCAGCGAGGAGAGCTATTCCGAGCAGATTCAGGCTCTGATGATGGACCGGCTGGACCTGCATCCACTCGTGAACAGCCTTCAGGAGACGGGCACCCAGACCCATGGCTGGCCCGTGTACTTTGGAGCGATCTATCTGCCTGCCGGACGGGACAAGGCCTTGCTCGGAGAGCTCCTGATGAGCGGCCTGCCCGGCCGCCTTCTGCAGGTGTTCTTGGACCTGCCCTCCGCCGCCGCGCTCACCCGGGTCAAGACCACGGCCGATGTGCTGGGAGCGCGCCGCAAGGCGCGCCTTGCCGCGGACAAGGCAGCCAGAGACCAACGTAGCCAGGAACGACAGCAGATCGAGGCGGATCTGCGGCAGGCGCAAGAGCGGCTCGCCTTGGTCAGCGACACTGAAGACGGTGAGCAGGAGTCTCTGACAGATCTGGCGGCCGAGGCGGTCGGGCTCTCCCGCGCAGTGGCCAACACACAGGACATGTGGGACGAGATGATGCAGGCACATCGCCGTGCTCGTGCCCAGCGCCAGCACGACTCCAAACTCTTCAACGATGTCAGCGAGAGTGCCACCGCCCGGATGCTCTTTCACGGGCTCGACCCAAAGGCGTGCCCGCGGTGCGATCAGGAGATCAACGCCGACCGCCGTCGCGAGGAGATCGAGGCGCGCGCGTGCGCTGTGTGCTCGCGACCGGTGCCAGGTGACGACGACAACCACGAGGACGTCATCACCGAAGCCAAGCAGCGACTTGAGGCCAGCGCGGCTGCGGAAAAAGCCGCCAAGGAAGCGTTGGAAGCCGCCGAAGCAGAACTGGCGCGTCTCTCCGAGGACCTGGCCCAGGTGCAAGAACGGCTTCGCCGCGCGGAGTTCGCCACCCAAGTGCCCGCCCGGCTCGCGGCGCGGGAGGAGGTGCTGCGCCTGGAGGGCGCGCTGAGCGTCTTTCCGGAACTCCCGCCCTTGGTCGATGACCCCAGCGAGACGCGGGCATTGCAAGTGCTGAAGGCCGCAGTCAAGATCTTGGAAGAAGATCACGAATCGGCTGCGGCAACACTCTTCGCCGACCTCAACCGCGAGATCGTTGAACTCGGCCAACGCTTCGGCATCGACTCCCTGGAGGCGGTGAAGATCGATCGCGCCGCGCGCCTGGAGATCACCAAGGGCGGTGACCGGCCCAAGCCCTTCAGCGTCCAAAGTCCGGGAGAACGACTCCGGCTCCGCATCGCGGTAGTGATCGCCTTGTTGCGAGTGGGCGACGTCCATCATGTCTCCACCCACCCGGGACTGCTGCTCATCGACAGCCCGAAAGCGGAGGAGGTACAAGACCTCGACATCCGGAGGCTGCTGGGAGAGTTGGCCGCGCTCGCCACAGACAAGCACCTGCAGGTGCTGATCACCACCACCGACTTCAAGCTGGCTCATGACGTTCTGCAGCAGGGCAACATCATCGAAGCTCCCGACGGCAAGCCGTTGTGGTGACGAAATCGCGGGCTGGTGAAGGAGACGGCATGGCGCAGTTGGCAGACAGGCTGAACGCCCTGGCGGCCTCCGGGCAGACGATCACTTTCCAGACCGTTTCCCTGCCACCCCAGGTGGTGCACAGCGACGTGCCCGAGGTCGCGGCCGGCCCCTACGCGCCCTTGCTGGCCGAGGCAATCGTGCACGCCTTCGACGAAGGCGATGCGACCTGGATCGAAAAGGCCGAAGCCTTCCCCAGCGGGTTCGCAGGGCAAACTAGCCTTTTGGCGTTCTCCTCAGCGCTGGAGACCCTGCTGAGCAGTCCCGCCGCCGCTCGTGGACTTGCCGGCCCGCTGAACAGCATCCTGCTGGACGGTCTGCCCGAGGCCATTCGCACAGTGCCCCTCCTTGCAGCGGCGCGACTGGAGGGAGCAGTGCGGCTGGCCGTGGCGGAGGCCGTCAGCCCCTACAAGATCTGGGGGGCGCTGGAAGATCTGCCCGCCGACGGACCGGATGACTTCCTTGAACGACTGCCGCGCATCCTCGGGGTCGCGCTGGATTGCTGGTCACAGCGGGACGCGGCGATCACGGCGACCGTACGCAACCTGCTGCAACGACTGTCGGTCGACGAGGCGGCTGACGTCGACGCGTTGTTCGAACTCGGCTGCGACCGACTCCGGGCCGCCCTGACCTCGCGTGAGCTGTCAGTAGTCACAGGCGAGATGACCGAGGCCCGCCGGTTCTTCGCTGCTGCCGCCGCCACAGAGGAGGGCCGTGACGATGCCGAGGTGTATACGGCGGTGTGCGATGCCATTCTGCACTTCGCTGCGGGCAACGCCGAACAGGTCGCCACAGCCGCCGATCAAGTAGCGCAGGCGCTGGAACGGCGGGAGGCATGGCTGCACGGCACTCACCAACCCACATGGTTACAGCCACGCCGGTCCGCCGAAATAGCCTGGGGACGGCTTCTTCTCCAGCTTCGGGCAACCTCGCAAACACTGAATGCGCCGGTGTGGATGGACTCCTGGCGTGCGTTGGACGCTGTTCTCGACGCTTATCGCGCTGCCCGCACGGTACGGCCCGTCGGTACCAGCACGCCTGCCACCGGCCTGGCCACGCTGGTCGAACCCGCAATCGAAGACAGCTTCCTACGGGAGGCGTCTTTTCTTGCCGCACTCCGGCACGCCGCCGAACACCCGCAGGACTATCCCGGTTCCGCATTCGACACCGAGACGGCAACGAAGATCATCGTTAGGATCGACGCCCGAGAGACTACCAGCGACACCATCAAGGACCCTGCCGAAGACGACGACGAGGAGGGCGGGCAAAAGGCAGCCGCCGACCGCCTCCACCGCATCGCACCCAACCTGGTCCGCACGCTCGGCCTTGAACGAGCCCTGCGTATCGCCGAAGACCTCAACGACTTCCAACTCGCCGATCTCCAGGGCATCGCCTACACCAGTGATGTCGCACGGCTCGAAGCCTCTGATCCCCTGATCGTGCCGTTGCTGGACCGTTTCGTTGCGGAACTGTCTTCCCACCCTGCCTTCACCGCTGATGTCCGGACCACGTTCAGCGCCCTTGTCGAACAGACCTTGCTCTTCCTCAAAAGCCGCTCCGACCTAACCCGCACCAGCCTCTTCGGCGCGGGCAAGAAGGACGATCCTCCCTACGACTACCGCCGTAAACCAGAAAAGGGGCAACGTATGCCCGTCGAAGCCGACCTACAGCGAGACTTTCACAGCTGGTTGATGTCCGGCAAGCTGCACAATATCGTCCAGGTCGAATCTACCGATGTCGGCATGGGACGCGCCGACGTCATGGTGCACTTCGGCTCGCTGCGCTACCTCACCGAGATGAAACAGGACAGCGACGACAACACGCGCGAGCACATTGAGGGGAAATACCTCACCCAAGAAGCCGAGTACACCAACACAAACGCGCCCTTCGGCCAGCTTCTCGTCCTGGACCTCACTCCCAAGACCGGCACCGAAGGCACCCGCAGAATCGATGAGCTCACCTGGCTCGCCTCGCACCGCCCCCACAATGCTGAGGTCGATCGATGCGTGCTCGTGGGCATCGTGACAGGCAACCGCCTTACGCCCTCTACCTACTCACAGTAATCCTTCCCGCAGGAGAGAAGGGCTCGGCGCCGCCGATGCCTAGATCGTTGCCGTCAATGACACTGCGCCTGCCGAAAATTATATCCGCGCACGTCAGGCAGGCTTTGCATCGCTTCCGAAGCGACTACAAGGCATCCTCGCAAGAGGGCACGCATCGCCTCCCATGACTGCTCCGTGGTTGCTCGCCCACGTTCGGCGGCCGTGGGGGCGAGGCCTCGTGGCAACACATGGCCACGTCGAGAAGGGGGCAAACGGCACATTTTGGTGATGGTCAAGAACACAGGGTTGCTCGGCAATTCCTCGCGTGTGCGCGATACAGCACGGCATCAATCATCACTTCCCGACAGGACGGCGGGGAGAATTCCTCCACAGCTCACAATCCGTGGGTCGTGGGTTCAAGTCCCACCCGTCCTACTCTCCAAACCGCGTTCGACCTTGGGGCTTTACCCAGGTCTGTAGTCGCGTCATCCGGTGAGTCAGGGTGAGCCACAGGTGAGTCATGCCGTCTCCCGGGCCTTGCCATCTTCCGGTTGCTCCGGACCGCCCTCAGCACCAGCCGCGCCGTCGCGCAAGCGCTGTCGTGATACAGCTGCGGCAGCGCCGAGACATAGGTATCGGCGGTCAGCACGATGCTGGCATGCCCCAGCGTGCTCTGCACCACCTTCAACTCCGTGCCCGACGCCAGCGCCAACGTCGCAGCTCCATGCCGCAGGTCGTGCAATCGGACCGGCGGCAGCCCGCTGGCGGCCACCAGCTTGTGGAAGCGGTGGGTGAGATAGCTCGGCTGCACGGCCGTCCCGTTGCCCGGGTGAAGATCGGGCTGGTCGGCGACCACCACTCCCCAGCCGCCGGCGCTGCGCACGCTCGTGCCGGCGCAACAGCCGCACGGTTTCCGGATCCAGCGCCAACGTCCGCCAGTTGGCCGCGCTCTTCGGCTCGCACCAGACCAGCCCCTCGTCGGTGTGCACCAGCTGATGGGCGATGGCCAGCTCGCGCCGCTCCAGGTCGACGTCCACCCAGCGCAGGCCCGCGGTCTCCCCGCGCCACAGCCCGCGCAAGGCCACCAGCCACCACAGCTCGAACAGCGAATCCTCCTGTGCGTAGCGCAGGAAGGCGGCCAGCTGCTCGACCGTCCACACCGCCACCGCCGAACGCTCTCCCCCGTGCCGCCAGGCCTGTGGGTGCCAAGAACTCGGCCGCCCTATGCGACCTGCACATATTCGTGGATCAGCCCACCGAGGCGATCACGCCGGATGACCTTGATATCGTCCTCGACCGGGTCGGGAAGGGCTCGCAGCGGGGCGGCCTGGCCCAGGGAGCGATGCGGGCGATGCTCATTGAAGTGGGTCTCGTAGATCGCCAGCACGCGTCGTAAGTGGCGGGCGTTGACGATGAGGATCCGATCGAGGAGTTCTCGGCGCAGGCCGCCGATCCAGCGTTCGGCGAAAGCGTTGGCCCGCGGAGCTCGAGGTGGCGTCTTGAGGATGCGGATGCCTGCGGCCGTGAAGACTTCGTCGAACATGGTGGTGAACTTCGTATCCCGATCACGGATGAGGAATGTGAACCCCTCCGCCCTGTCCCCCAGCTCGATCATCAGGTTCCTGGCCTGCTGCGCAACCCAGGGCCCGGTCGGATGCTCGGTGACGCCGAGGACGTGCACCCGCCGGGTGCTGATTTCCATGACGACCAGGCAATACACGCGTTTGAACAGCACGGTGTCGCAATGGAAGAAGTCGCATGCCAAGATCCCCGTTGCTTGAGCGCGCAGAAACTCACTCCAGGTCGGCCCCGCGCGTCGTGGCGCCGGCTCGATACCGGCCTTCTTCAAGATCAGCCACACCGTGGAGGCCCCGACCCGGTAGCCCAGAGCGGCGAGTTCCCCGGCGATCCGCCGGTAACCCCACAGCGGATTCTCCCGGGCCAGACGAAGCACCAAGGCCCGGATGGTGCCGCGGGTGCGAGGCCGACCCTGGCTTCGCCGCTTGAAGGTCCAGCGCCGCCGCACCAGATCGGCGTGCCAGCGCAGCAGCGTGCCCGGCGTCACGAACAACCGCCGACGACCTTCCAGAGACAGCAGCCGCGCCAGCGCGCTGATCACCGCTCGATCCGCCCACGCCAGCTGAGGCCTGGCCACCTGCCGACGCAACACCGCGAGCTGATGACGCAAGGCCAGAATCTCCGCCTCCTTCGACCTCTGCGAGCGCCCCAACAGCACCAGCCAACCCGCGAGCCGAACGAAGATCAGATAAAGCAACCGCAACGCCATGAATAGCGATCATGCCCGCCCGAACAGAAACGCCGAACCCCAGGTCAACCCCAAAGGCCGAGTTTCGGGCATCCACAAGGTCTTGATCCGGCGCCCGAGCGGGCCTCCACCACCTGGGCCGACTTCCTGCGCTCGCAAGCAGACGCCCTGCTGGCCTGCGATTTCATCGAGACCATCACCCTGAACGGCCAGCGCCAGTACATCCTGGCCGTCATCGAACACGCCACCAGGCGCATCCGTGTGCTCGGCACCACCGCGCACCCCACCGCAAATTGGGTCGCCCAGGCGATAAGGAACCTGGCGATGGACCTCGACGATGCGAGTTGTCGGGCGCGCTTTCTGCTCCGAGATCGGGATGGGAAGTTCCCCGCCCTCATAGACGAGATCCTCACCGAGGCCGGCATCAAGACGGTGCTCACCGGCATCCGGATACCGCGGATGAACTCGATCATGGAGCGGTGGGTGCAGTCGTGCCGTCACGAGCTTCTCGACCGATGCCTGGTATGGAACGAACGCCACCTGCGGCACGCTCTGCGCGAGTACGAGCGGTTCTACAACCAGCACCGCGCCCACCAAGCCCTGAGCCAGGCTGCTCCGCTGCGCACCGTCTCCGATCCGATCACGGATTCAGAGCGAATCAGCGGCCTGAACATACGCCGACGAGACCAGCTCGCCAGCATCCTCCATGAGTACTCACACGCCGCTTGACCTGCATGGATGGAATTTTCGGCGGGCGCAGGCCAGGTAGGCAAAGCGACGGAGCACAGCGGATCATCCTGCCGCACGCGCCCCCTTCTCCCGGGGGACCGGAGCTCGCGTACGCCACGTGAAGCCCTCGCAGAGTCATGACCTGGGCGGATGTAACTATCGGCAGGCGCAGTCCTCCACGAGTACTCACACGCAACTTGACCTGCACGAATGGTTTATCGGCAGACATACTGGCGCGCTAACCACCACCCGCAATCAACTCTCAGCCGAACCGCGCAGCCGACCATTGATCACGGAAGATCGAGTTGAAGCACTTTCGCCGCGTCAAGAGCATTTGTACGGCCTGCCCGCCTTCCCAGCCTGCTGCTCAAACCTGTTCTCGCAGGGATCTTTGCCCTCGGCCATGTAGTAAACCAGAAACGTGGGCCAATAGTCTGAGCCCTTGTTGTAGGTCGCCCACTGGCGCGCATGCACGGCCTCGTGCCGCAGCAAATCGGCCGCAGGCTTCTTGTCAGTGAGCATCACCGAAGACAACGTCATCGCGTCACCGTCGAAATGCTTCGTTTTGCGCAAACCTGTACATACGGTCAATATCCCGCTCTTGCTGCAGCCCTTACCATGCTCCTCTGCCCACTTTATCAGATTGGCAGTGAACTTCGCATTCGTTTGCCCTGGAGGCTGACTGCCCAAGAACTTGTAGAGCTCCACGGGGTAGCCAGAATCCTTAAGCTCCTTCGTAGGAGTGCACTTACCCGAAGAAGGGTTCTCGCAGATGGCACTTCTGAACTCTTCCCATTTCTCTTTGATCAGTTTCTGGCAATCATCGCTGCGGAGGCTCTCCCTACACTGGCTGAGCGTGACTTCCATATCCGCTTGCGCCTCGGCGATCTTCAACGTGGCATTGGCCGCAGGAAGGCCGCCTATTTGTAGGCGCGCCCACATCCGAGTGATGATCTCCTCGGTCGCACCCTTGTAGATTAGCTCAACGACGCTCTTACGTACCGCTTTATCGGTGGCCCAAAAGCCCTTGGGAGGCTCCATGCCGTTCGGGAGAACATTCTGCGTCCTCATTTGCTCCTCGGTCATCACCAAGACGAAGCCGCTCGTTATCACCTCTCCTGCGGTGACGCAGGCGAGGCAGGCGCCGATCATGTCGTTGGACGTATCGATTGCGTCGCCGCCTCCGCAGGCTCCAAGGGAGTAGCCGATGCAGCCGGCAGCGCTCGATCCGGAGCCGCTGTAGCCGAATCCGGCGAGTGAGCCGCTGCCGATGCTGATGGTGGCGTGGCCGGTGGGGTCGGTGCCGGTCAGGGGTGAGGCGTTGGCGTAGGTGTAGCGGTTGGCTTGCACGGAGGGGTTGGGGGTGAGGTCGGCGGTGTCGCGGCTGGTGAAGGTGCCGGTGCCGGGCTGGTACCAGCGGGTGTGCATGTTGAGCTTGCCGGTGTCCGGGTCGGTGTACTCGCCCTGGTAACCAAGCTGACTCGAGGTGCCAGTCTGAGCGGTGACTGTGCCGAAGGGGTCGTAGGCAGCCGAGGACTGCAGGCTGGTGGTGAAGGTGGCTACCAGGTCGCCGTGGAGATCCGTCAGGGCCGCTACGGCCGCGCCGGTGCCCTCCTTCAGCCCGAGCAGGCCACCACCGGCGTCTCTCGCATAGCGTGCCTGGACGACTCCGCCGCTGTCGGTGACGGCGGCCAAGTCGTTGCCGAGCCCGCTGTAGGCGAAGGTGTGCTTGGCGGTGCCGCGGATACGGCTGGTCATCCGATCGAGGGCGTCATAGCTGTAGAGGCTGTCGCCGTCGGCGATGAGCCGGTCGAAGGCGTCGAAGGTGTAGCTGGTGGTGGCGCCGGCCTTGGTGCTGGTGGCCAGCGTGCCGCGCGCCGTGTAGGTGTAGTCGGTGCCGTCGCCGGAGGTGAGGCGGTTGCGCTCGTCGTAGGTGAACGTCGCATCGCCGGCCTTGGTGCGGTTGCCGGCGGCGTCCCACTCATACGCGGTGGTGGAGCCGCCGG
>NZ_VDLX02000033.1 GCF_006334985.2 Nonomuraea phyllanthi | reverse complement strand
CCGAACCCGGAAGTTAAGCTTCTCTGCGCCGATGGTACTGCACTCGGGAGGGTGTGGGAGAGTAGGTCACCGCCGGACAATCTTTGGAGGGGGTTCGACGCCTTGCGCGTCGGACCCCCTTTTTTGTTGTGCCCAGAGGGCAGCCGTAGATCGTGCTCAGGGGCTTGATGATCGCCCGCACGGAGCGGTAGACGCGTACGTATCCCTCCGAGGCGGAGTTCCGCATCAAGCCACAACATGCCGGTTGGCAGCGCTTGTCGTGCGGTCCCGGATCCAGAGATGGGCGCTGGTCGTCATCCCCACCCATTGACTGCTGATCCGGCGCTCGATCAGCGAGCCTTCCGAGCCGGCGTTTCACCTTGCCTACAGCCCACGGCTGGCGGCGTTGCGGGAGCTGGTCCGAACTCGTGCCCGACGATGCCACAACCAGCGTCGACACCTCAGAGACGGCCGCCTACTAGAAGGTGGTGCGTTTCGAGTGCGTGTAGGTGTCGATGACGCGCATGCCGCCGTTCGCCCGGCGTATGCGGTAGGTCGCAAACCGCTTGTCGGTCTTGTGGACGACCTCGGTCAGGAGATCCAGGTGATCGGCTCGGTCCCAGGTCAGGGCTATGGGGCGTTCGCCGGCCGGCATTTTCATCGCGGTTCCGGCCGGGGCCCCGGTGGCGATGTCCCGGAGCCGGATGTACGGAGTGCCGCCGCTGGGGTCGACCCAGGCGAGCGTGGCGCCGCCCATCCGCAGCGCCGCAGGCATCGACACGGGAGAGGTGCCGCGGCGTACCTCGGTCCAGGTCTCGGTCGAGTAGACCACGACCGAGGCACGCGTACGGCTCGCGAAGTCTGATGAGGGATAGACCAGCACGTGCCGGTTGTCCGGGCTGAAGAGAATGTGCATTGCTGTGAAGGGGAACGTGTGCACCTGCCCAGTGACGGTGTCCACCACCCGGGACAACGGCTCCCTTGCGCCGTTCCACCCGTACGGGAAGGCCGCGAAGCGGCCGCCTGGGGACAGGCTGAACCGCCGCAGGTCCGGTAGCCATTTCTCACCGGGCACGACGCGGACCTTGCCGGTGGTGACGTCGCGGACGACCAGCGCGTCGTCCCGCAAACGGTAATAGGCCACGGTGGAGCCGTGTGGCGACTGGCCGACCGGCGAAGGGGCCGAGGTGTTCGGCTGGGCCATCCTCGCATCTGTCAGGCGTATCACCCGGCCGCTTCTCAGCCACAGCCGCCATGGAGCGCAATGCTCGTACTCGTTGAATTTCCGCCAGCCCGTACAGGTGGAATCGGCGTATCTGACGTAGTCCTTCCGCGCAACGCCGTTCGCCGCTTGCTGCCCTGTGAGCGGCAACAACACCAGGACGAAAAGAGCGCTTAATCGCCGAGCCGCTGTCATTCGCGCCCCCTGTTCGTCCAAGGGTCTCGATTATTCACTGCGGGCCACGGTCCTGTCGCTGACGGCGGACACTGATACGGCAGCTGTAGATCGTTGGGATCACGGAGTTGTTTCGGCGTTGGCGTGCCGTCGCTGCCGGATGGACCAGGTCAGGCGATGTTCCCTGTCCTGTCGTGGGTCGGGGATGGCGATCAGGTCGAGGTGTTTCGGCGTGTCCGGGGCCATGACTGTGAGAGATGTCGTACTACCGGTTCTCGAGGAGGGGCTCGATCCGGTAGGGGATCTGGGTGGACAGGGCGATGGTCGTGTCCGTGCGCTGCACGGCAGGGGACGCGAGGATGTCGGCGATGATCTCCTGTAGGTGGTCCGTGGTGCGGGCCACGACGCGGCAGAGCAGGTCGTGCTGGCCGCTGGTGCCGTGCACCTCCAGGATCTGGGGCACGGTCCGCAACGCCTCCACCGCCTCGGCGAGCCGGCCCTGGGCGATCTGCAGCCACACGAACGCCATGATGGGGTAGCCGACGCGGGCCGGCGAGACGGTCGGGCCGAAGTCCTCGATCACGCCTCCGGCCGTCAGCTTCTCCACCCGAGCCTGTACGGTTCCCCGCGCCACCCCCAGCACCCGGGCCAGCTCGGTGAGGCCGATGCGGGGATGGGCGCGCATGGTCACCAGGAGCCTGGCGTCCAGATCGTCCATGGCAGACCCTCCCATGACTGTGCGATTCGACCAGGTATAGCCGGATTTGTGATGCGGAAGCTAGCGTATCGCCCAGCTAAACTGGGCGCTCTTGCCAGCCAATGCCGGACTTGCTGTCATTTGTGCATGTTCGAGGAAGCACAGTACTTCGCCCCGATCGCCGCCCAGGCGGACGGGTCGGTGGTGGTCGAGTTGTCCGCGTCCCATCCGGGGTTCGCGGATCCGGTGTATCGGGCGCGGCGGAACGCGATCGCCGGGCTGGCCGTCGACCACCGTCCGGGCACGCCCATCCCGGCCGCCGAGTACACCGAGCAGGAGCACGAGGTCTGGGCCCTGGTCATCAGCGAGCTGGCTGTCAAGCACGCCAAGTACGCCACCTCCGAGTACCTCGGCGGCGCCGAGCGCCTGGGGCTGCCGCGGGAGAGGATCCCCCAGCTGGAGGAGGTCTCGCAGCTGCTGGAGCCGCTGACGGGGTTCCGGTATCTGCCCGCCGCCGGGCTCGTGCCGCTGCGCGACTTCTACGGCGTGCTGGCCGACGGGTACTTCCACTCGACGCAGTACATCCGGCACCATTCCGTGCCGTTCTACACGCCGGAGCCCGACGTGATCCACGAGGTGATCGGGCATGCCAACGCTCTGGCCGCCTCGCGGTACGCGGCCCTCTACCGGCTGGCCGGCCAGGCGGCGCGGCGGGTCGAGACGGAGGAGGCGCTGGAGTTCGTGTCGAAGGTGTTCTGGTTCACCCTGGAGTTCGGGGTCATGCGGGAGGCGGGCGAGCTCAAGGCGTACGGGGCGGGGATCCTGTCCTCGTACGGGGAGATCGAGGAGTTCCGCGGGATGGACATCCGCCCGCTGGACCTGGCCGCGATGGGCACGACGCACTACGACATCACGAAATATCAGGATGTGTTGTTCCGGGCCGAGTCGCTCCAGCATCTGGAGGACGTCGTGGGGGGCTTCTGGGACGGCTGTGACGACGACTCGATCGCGAAACTGGTCGCCGCCGCTGTCTAGCGGCCTGTCACGATTTTTCGTGATAATGCGTCAATGATCGCGGGCCGGGGACAGGCGATACCACGAGCGGTCATCGCGCTCGCCCTGTTCACGGCCCTCCTCCCCGCATCGCCCCCGCCGGTCGCCACCATGTCCGTGCCGGAGGCTCCCGTGCTCGTCGGAGTGCGGGAGCAGGAGACGACTGATCATGAGCAGGCCGCCACCGAGGGCGGCGGGGCGTGGCTGGTGGAGGTCGCCTCGGAGGAGAGCGTGGCGCCGATCCCCGCCAAGCAGATCACCCGGCGGCTCGACGCCTATCTCGCGGGCCGGAACGTCAAGGTCACCGCCATGGTCAAGGACCTCGCGACCGGCCGGCTCTACCGCTACCACCCGGGCGAGCGGCTGATCACCGCCAGCACCGCCAAGGTCCAGATCCTCATGGCGCTCCTGCTGAAGACCCCGTGGAAGAAACTCCCGCAGGCGGTCCGGCACGACGCGGAGCTCATGATCCGCTACAGCGACAACCACGCCGCCGACCGCCTGTGGCTGCGCGTCGGCGGCGCGGCCGGCTTCACAAAGGCGGGCAGGAGATTAGGGCTCAAGGACACGCAGGGCGTTGCCGGCCAGTGCGTGGACCTGTACTGCTGGGGGATCACCAGGACGTCGGTGGACGACCAGATCCGCCTCATGCGGGCCCTGGTGTCCGGCAAGAGCCCGCTCAAGGCCGCGGACCGCGAGCACGTGCTCGACCTCATGGGCCGGGTGATCGACGGCCAGAACTGGGGGATCAGCGCCGCCGCGTGCGCCGGCGACCGCGTGGCGCTGAAGAACGGCTGGCTCAGGCGCGTCTCGAACAAGCTCTGGGCCACGATCAGCGTGGGCCTGCTCAGGGGAGACGGCCGCGACTACGCCGTGGCCGTGCTCACCGAGGGCAGCCCTGACGTCGGGTACGGCATCGCGACCGTCGAAGGCGTGGTGCGGCGGATCATGCGGGATTTTCGGACGTGCCCGGAGTGACCAGCCGGTAGCCGACACCGCGTACGGTCTGGATGAGCTGGTCGTCATCATCGCCCAGCCGGGCGCGCAGCCGTTTGACGTGCACGGCGATCGTGTTGGTCGAGGTGGTCGCCGCGGCGTGCCACACGTGGCGCATGATCTGCTCGCGGGTGACCGTACGGTCGGCGTTGCGCATGAGGTACCGCAGCAGCTCGAACTCCCGCAGCGGCAGGTGCACGGCCCGCCCGCCGACCCGTACCTGGTAGGCCTGGAGGTCCAGCTCGACCCCGCCCACGGCCAGCACCTTGCGCGACCCGGGCGATGCGGCCTGGATGAACGGCAGCAGCTCCGTCACCCGGTAGGGCCTGGCCACGCAGGCGGCCGCGCCGGCGGCGAGGGCGCGTACCGCCTGCTCGGCGTGCCCCTCGCCGACGCCGAGCAGCACGGGTACGGCCCGCGCGAGGCGTACCGCGCGGACGAACTCCACCGCGTCGATGACCGGCAGCGTGGCCGAGACGAGCACCACGTCCGGCTGCAGGGCGCCTGCCTGCAGCAGCCCCTGAGCGCCGTCGGGCGCGCCCGTGACGGCCACGCCCTCGCG
Source organism: Nonomuraea phyllanthi (assembly GCF_006334985.2). Lineage (GTDB taxonomy): Bacteria > Actinomycetota > Actinomycetes > Streptosporangiales > Streptosporangiaceae > Nonomuraea > Nonomuraea phyllanthi. The sequence goes on along the minus strand of NZ_VDLX02000033.1, from coordinate 60,109 downwards.
TTCGAGCGCCGTGGCGAGGTCCTCCACGGCCGCGCCGTCGGGGTCGGCGATGAGCAGTACGGGCTTGGTCCGCGCGTCCCCGTTCACCGTGGAAGCCGCCTGCTGTGGGGTCATCAGCCGAAGCGCCCCGTGATGTAGTCCTCCGTGGCCTTCTGAGATGGGTTGGTGAACATGCGGGAGGTCTCGTCCATCTCGACCACCTTGCCGGGCTTGCCCTGCTCGGCGAGGTTGAAGAACGCGGTCCTGTCGCTGACCCGGGCGGCCTGCTGCATGTTGTGGGTGACGATGACGATCGTGAACTCGTCCTTGAGCTTGGCCATGAGGTCCTCGATGGCCAGCGTGGAGATCGGGTCGAGGGCCGAGCATGGCTCGTCCATCAGCAGGACCTGCGGCCGGACGGCGATGGCCCGGGCGATGCAGAGCCGCTGCTGCTGGCCGCCCGACAGACCCGCACCCGGCTTGTTGAGGCGGTCCTTGACCTCGTTCCAGAGGTTGGCGCCCTTGAGCGACTCCTCCACGATGCCGTCGAGCTGCGACTTGCTCACCCGGCCGTTGAGCCTGAGCCCGGCGGCCACGTTCTCGTAGATCGACATCGTGGGGAACGGGTTGGGGCGCTGGAAGACCATGCCGATCATCCGGCGTACGGAGACGGGCGCGACGGTGGGGGCGTACAGGTCCTCGCCGTCGAGCAGGACCTTGCCCTCGACGCGTGCGCCGGGGATCACCTCGTGCATGCGGTTGAGCGTGCGCAGGAACGTCGACTTGCCGCAGCCGGACGGCCCGATGAACGCGGTGATCGAGCGGGGCTCGATGGTCATCGACACGTCCTCGATCGCCTTGTGCGACCCGTAGTACGCGTCGAGCCCCGAGACCTGGATCTGCTTGGACATTGCGGCGGTTACCCCCTATCGGCCCCTGGCGGGCGCGCGCCACCAGGCGATCAGGCGCGCCACCAGGTTGAGCAGCATGACGATCAGGATGAGCGTGAGCGCGCCGGCCCACGCCCGGTCGACGGCGGTGTCGTTGGGGCGGCCCGCCTGGTCGAAGACGAACAGCGGCAGGCCCATCTGCGGCCCGGTGAACGGGTCGTTGTTGATGGAGTTGGTGAAGAACACCGTCATCAGCAGCGGCGCGGTCTCGCCGGCGACCCTGGCCACGGCCAGCATGACGCCGGTGACGATGCCGGTGAACGCCGTCGGCAGCACGACCTTCACGATGGTGCGCCACTTCGCCACGCCCAGCGCGTACGAGGCCTCGCGCAGGTCGCCCGGGACCAGCCGGAGCATCTCCTCGGCCGATCTGACCACGGTCGGCATCATGAGGATGGACAGCGCGAGCGCGCCCGCCCAGCCGGAGAACTCGAAGCCCAGGAAGAGGATCCAGAACGCGAAGACGAACAGGCCGGCGACCACCGACGGCACGCCGGTCATGACGTCCACGAAGAAGCTGATCGAGCGGCTCAGCCGGCCGCCCCTGCCGTACTCGACGAGGTAGATCGCGGTGAACAGGCCGATGGGGACCGAGATGAGCGAGGCCAGCAGGACCTGCTCCAGCGTGCCGATGATGGCGTGGTAGGCGCCGCCGTTCGCGTCGCGGGCGCCGATGCCGCGCATCGAGTGGGTGAGGAAGTCGAGGTCGAAGCGGGCCAGGCCGTTGGAGATCACCAGCCAGAGCACGGAGACGAGCGGCACCACGGCCAGCGCGAAAGCGAGGTAGACCAGCCCCTGGACGAACTTGTCCTTGATGCGGCGGCTGGTCGAGATGTGCTGGATTCCTGTCATGCGCCGGTCCTCGCGAACTCCTTGCGGCGGTTGATGACCATGCGCGCGCCCATGTTCACCAGCAGCGTGATGACGAACAGCACCAGGCCGGAGGCGATCAGCGCGCCCCTGCCCATCTCGGTGGCCTCGCCGAAGCCGTTGGCGATGTTGGCGGCGATGCTGTTGGCGTGCGGGGTGAGGATCTCGAAGCTGATGTCGAAGGTGGCGGGGAAGATCAGCGCGACCGCGATGGTCTCGCCCATGGCCCGGCCGAGGCCGAGCATGGCGGCGCTGATGACGCCCGGGCGGCCGAACGGCAGCACGGCCATCCTGATCATCTCCCAGCGGGTCGCGCCGAGCGCGAGCGCGGCCTCCTCGTTCATCTTGGGAGCCTGGAGGAACACCTCCCGCGAGATGGCCGCGATGATCGGCAGGATCATGATCGCCAGGACGACGGCGCCGGCCAGCATGGTCTTGCCGCCGATGGCGCCCTCGCCGGCGAACAGCGGGAACCAGCCGAGGTGCTCGTTGAGCCACTGCGACGGCGTCCTGAGCAGCGGCACCAGGAACGCCACGCCCCACAGGCCGTAGACCACGCTGGGCACGGCGGCGAGCAGGTCGATCAGGTAGCCGAGCGGCGCGGCCAGGCGGCGCGGCGCGTAATGGGAGATGAACAGCGCCACCCCGACCGCGATCGGAGTGGCGATGACCAGCGCGAGTGCCGAGCTGAGCACGGTGCCGAACGCCAGCGCGCCGATGCCGAACACGCCGCTGCTGTTGGGCTCCCAGATCAGGTCGGTGAAGAAGGAGCCCTTGTTCGCCTGGAGCGCGGGGATCGCCTCGCTGATGAGGAACACGGCGATGGCCGCCATGATCCCGAGCAGGACGACGCCGGCCGCGGTGGAGACGAAGCGGAAGGGACCCTCACCATGGCTGCGCCGAGAGGCGGACCGGCGCGTGGCCGGCCCGCCGTCACGGGTCTTCAGATGGGTGGTCATCGGGGTGTCAGGAGATCGCCTCGACAGCGGTACGGACCTTGGTGAGCAGCTCGCCGGCCAGCGGGGCGTAGCCCAGCTCGGTCAGCGCCGCCTGCCCCTCGTCGCTGGCGGTGTAGGTCAGGAACGCCTTGACCACCTTGGACTCCTCGGCGGACAGGCCCTTCTCGCAGGTGATCTCGTACGTCACCAGCACGATCGGGTAGGCACCCGGGGTCTTGGTGGCGTAGTCGATCGACAGGGCCAGGTCGTTGCCGGTGCCCTTGATCTCGGCCGTCTCGACGGTCTTGGCCGCGCTCTCCGCGGTCAGCTCGACGTACTCGCCGGCGCCGTTGGCGACCTTGGCCTTCTGCAGCGAGGAGTTCTCGGCGTACGAGAGCTCGACGTAGCTGATCGCGCCCTCGGTGTCCTTCACCGACGCGGAGATGCCGTCGGAGCCCTTGGAGCCCTGGCCCTTGGCCTCGGCCGGCCACGCCTTGGCCGGCTCGTACGGCCAGCCGTCGGCGGCCGTGGCCTTGAGGAACTTGGTGAAGTTGTCGCTGGTGCCCGACTCGTCCGAGCGGTGGAAGGCCTGGATCGGCGTGGCGGGCAGCGTGGCGTCGGGGTTCTCGGCCTTGATGGCGGCGTCGTCCCACTTGGTGATCTTGCTGTTGAAGATCCCCGCGAGCGTCTTGGGCGACAGCTGCAGACCCTCGACGCCGGGCAGGTTGTAGACGACCGCGACAGGACCGGTGACCATCGGGATGTTGATCGCCTTGCCGGTCTTGCAGCGGGCGTCCGCCTGAGCGGGCTCGTCGTCCTTCAGCGCCGAGTCGGAGCCGGCGAACGCGACCGTGCCCTGGATGAACGCCTGCACGCCCGCGCCCGAGCCGCTGGGCTGGTAGTTGAGGGTGACACCGGGGTTCGTGGCCGTGAAGTTCTTCGTCCACTCGGTGATCGCGTTGGCCTGGGCCGAGGAGCCCGCGGCGTTGATCGTACCGCTCAGACCATTGTCATTGCCCGCGGCGGGCGCACTGGCGGCCGTGGTGCCGGCGCCGGTGGTGTTGTTGTCGGTGCCGCACGCAGCGAGGGAGAGCGCGCCGACGACGGCGACGGCGGCGAGCCGGCCTGCATACTTCACGGTTGGGTTTCCTCCCACTTGATCCTTAGTCGCCATGAAGCTATGCAGCGAAGGTGACTTGGACCCCCTGACAAGGGTGAACGTTCGGTGAACGCGCCCGGTCGCGGCCATGATGGGAGTTATGACGTATCGCGTATGCCTGGTGTGCATGGGGAACATCTGCCGGTCACCCATGGCGGAGGTGGTGCTCCGCCGGGCGCTCGCCGACCGCGGGCTGGCCGACCGGGTCACCGTCGACAGTGCCGGAACCGGCGGCTGGCACGCCGGCGACCCGATGGACGAGCGGGCGCTGGCCATCCTGAGCGAGCACGGGTACGACGGCACGGCCCACCGGGCCAGGCAGTTCACCCGCGACTGGTATGACCGTTACGACCTGGTGCTGGCCATGGACCGGGACAACCTGGCCAACCTGCGGCGGCTGGCGCCCGACTGGGTGGAGGTGCGGTTGTTCCGCTCGTTCGATCCGGCCGCCGGGGAGGGGGCGGAGGTGCCCGACCCCTACTACGGCGGCAGTGAGGGTTTCGAGGAGGTGCTCGCGCTGGTCGAGTCCGCCGCCGCGGGCGTGGCCGAGCACATCGCCGATGAGATCGACTGAGAGCCTGGGCTCGTCGCACGGGTGGCGGCGGGTGCGCGGCGTGCTGGACGACGGGCGCGAGGTGTTCGCCAAGACCGGGGCGGCCTCGGAGGTCTTCGCCTCGGAGGCGGCCGGGCTGCGCTGGCTGGGCGAGGCCATCGCGGTGCCCGAGGTGGTGGAGGTGGGTCCCGACCGGCTGGTGCTGTCGTGGGTACGCGAGGAGGCGCCCGGCGCGGCGGCGGCCGAGCGGTTCGGGCGTGCGCTGGCCGGGATGCATCGGGCGGGGGCCGGCGGGTTCGGCGCGCCGTGGCCCGGGTTCATCGCCGAGCTGCCGATGGACAACTCGCCCGCGCCCGACTGGCCGTCCTTCTACGCCTCCCGCCGGGTGCTGCCCTTCCTGCGGCAGGCCCGGCTGCCCGCCTCCGACGTGGCGCTCGTCGAGCGGGCCGTGGAGCGGTTCGCCGCGGTGGCGGGGCCCGCCGAGCCGCCCGCGCGCATCCACGGCGACCTGTGGAGCGGGAACGTGCTGTGGTCCGGCGGGTCGGCGGTGCTGGTCGATCCGGCCGCGCACGGCGGGCACCGGGAGACGGACCTCGCCATGCTGGCGCTGTTCGGGCTGCCGTACCTCGACCGGGTGCTGGGGGCCTACCACGAGGAGTTCCCGCTGGCGGAGGGGTGGCGCGCGCGGGTGCCGCTGCACCAGCTGCATCCGCTGCTCGTGCACGTGGTGCTGTTCGGCGGGTCCTACCGCGAGGGGCTCATGGACGCCGTACGGCGGGTGCTGGCGCTCTGAGACGCGCCGGGAGGCTGCCCGGCGCGCTGAAGGGAGGCGCGGCTATCGCGGGATGCCGTTGAGGCGGTCGATCACCTCGTCGTGCAGGATGCCGTTGGTGCAGACCAGGCTGCCGCCCTCCAGCCCGCGCACCCCGGCCACGTCGGTCCAGCGGCCCCCGGCCTCCTCGACGATCACCGTCAGCGCCGCCATGTCCCACGGCGACAGCTCGGGCTCGGCCGACAGGTCCACCGATCCCTCGGCGACCATCATGTGCGACCAGAAGTCGCCGTACGCCCGGTTGCGCCAGCAGACACGGCCGAGGTCGAGGAAGTTGTCGAGCCGGCCGGTCTTCTCCCACCCGCCGAAGCTGGAGTAGGAGAACGACGCGTCCTCCAGGGACGACACCGAGGAGACCCGCATCCTGGACGCCTTGGCCAGGCTCTTGCCGGTCCACGCGCCGCCCTCGGTCGCCGCCCACCAGCGCCGGCCGAGCGCCGGGGCCGACACCAGGCCGACCACGACCCGGCCGTACTCCATGAGCGCGATCAGCGTGGCCCACACCGGGACGCCGCGCACGTAGTTCTTGGTGCCGTCGATCGGGTCGATGATCCACGAACGGGCGCCCCAGCCGGTCTTGCCGAACTCCTCGCCCACCACCGCGTCGCGCGGCCTCGCACGGCGCAGCGTGCCCCGGATGGCCTCCTCCACGGCGCGGTCGGCGTCGCTGACCGGCGTCAGATCGGGCTTGGTGTCGACCTTGAGGTCGACCGCCTTGAACCGCCGCATGGTCAGATCATCGGCGGCGTCCGCCATGACATGCGCGAGGCGAAGATCATCGCTATAACCCTGCACGGTCGCCAACGCTACCGGAATTGTCCCCAGTGCTCCGGCTTCCGGTCGGGGGTAAAGCGGACTTTTCCGTGAGACTGGGCAAGAACTGCTGTTTCGCCGTCAAGGTAAAAGGGCGTCCAGACAGCCCAGATCGGTCATTCCACTGTTTGAGTTACGGGCCCGTGGAAAATGTGGGTCAGGGCGTGTCGTCCAGGGTGCCTTCGCGGCTGGAGAGCAGGCGGCGCAGGGATTCGAGCCGGGCCGGGTCGGCGTTTCCGGCGGCGACCCAGGCGTCAAGGGCGCACTCGGCGCCGAGGTGGGTGCAGCCCTTCGGGCACTCCACCGTGCCCTCCACCAGGTCGGGAAAGGCGGCCAGCACGGTCTCGGCCGACACGTGCGCCAGGCCGAAGCTGCGCACGCCCGGCGTGTCGATGATCCAGCCGCCCTCCGGCAGCTCCAGCGCGACCGCGGAGGTGGAGGTGTGGCGGCCGCGGCCGGTCACGGCGTTGACCTGGGCGACGGCCCGGTTGGCATCCGGCACCAGGGCGTTGACCAGGGTGGACTTGCCGACGCCCGAGTGGCCGACCAGGACGCTGACGCGGCCCGCGAGGTGGTCGTGGAGCTCCTCCAGCGAGCCGCCCTTGTGCACGACCACGTGGGCGATGCCCAGGGGCTCGTAGAGGGCGACCAGCTCGTCGGGCGGGGCGAGGTCGGACTTGGTGAGGCAGAGCAGGGTGTCGATCTCGGCGTCGAAGGCGGCCACCAGGATGCGGTCGATCATGCGGGGCCGCGGCGGCGGGTCGGCCAGGGCGGTGACGATGACGAGCTGGTCGGCGTTGGCCACGACCGGGCGCTCGATGCCGTCGGTGTCGTCGGTGTCGTCGGCCGAGCGGCGCAGCATCGACGTGCGCGGCTCCACGCGTACGACTCTGGCCAGGGTGTCGGGGCGGCCGGAGACGTCGCCCACCAGGGCCACCCGGTCGCCCACGACGATGCCCTTGCGGCCCAGCTCCCTGGCCTTCATGGCCACCACGAGACGTCGTTGCGCCTGCTGGCGGCGTTTCTGCGCCGAGCCCTTCGGGCGCTCGGGCTCGACCAGCGTGGTGTAGCGGCCACGGTCGACGGCCACCACGAACCCCTCGACGGCGTCCTCGTGGGCAGGGCGGATCCGGGTCCGCGGCCTGGAGCCCCTGCCCGGCCTGACCCGTACGTCGTCCTCGTCGTACTCCCGCCTCTTCAGCGGTCTGCTCCCATGTGCTCGCTCACTTCCCCGGGCACGCGGACATGGCGCCGTGCCGGTGGATCTCGTGGTCGCCATGCGGGCGGGGGACCCTCGTGCGCCGCCCTTTTCCGACGTGCCCGGCGATTCCCCCGCGAAACTCCCCCGCGAGACCGGCCATGGGACCCGCCGTCATCGGGCGTCCAGCATCGCCGTCCACATCTGGACGAAGTCGGGCAGGGTCTTGGCGGTCGTCGCGATGTTCTCCACCTCGACGCCGGGCACCCGGAGGCCGATCACCGCCCCGGCCGTGGCCATGCGGTGGTCGTCGTAGCTGTGGAAGGTGCCGCCGTGCAGCGGGCGGGGGCGGATGACCAGGCCGTCGTCGGTCTCCTCCGCGTCGCCGCCCAGGCGGCCGATCTCGGTGGCCAGCGCGGCCAGCCGGTCGGTCTCGTGGCCGCGCAGGTGGGCCACGCCCCTGATGCGGCTCGGCGTGCTCGCGAGCGCGGCCAGGGCGGCGATGGTCGGGGTCAGCTCGCCCACCTCGTGGAGGTCGGCGTCGATGCCGGCGACCTCGCCCGACGCGCGCCCGGTGACCACCAGGTCGGCGCCGTCGGGGGAGCGGGTGACGGTGGCGCCCATGGCGGTCAGCAGGCCGCGCAGGGCGTCGCCCGGCTGGGTGGTGGCGGCGGGCCAGGCCGGGATGGTGACCGTGCCGCCGGTGACCAGGGCGGCGGCGAGGAACGGGGCCGCGTTGGACAGGTCGGGCTCAACGGTCAGGTCTCCGGCCGCGATCGGGCCCGGCTCGACGCGCCACACGTCGCGCTCGCCGTCGTCGACCGTGACGCCCGCCGCCCTGAGCATCTCGACGGTCATCTCGATGTGCGGCTGCGAGGGCACGGGCGGGCCGACGTGGCGGATCGTGATGCCCTTCTCGAACCGCGGCGCCGTCAGCAGCAGCCCGGACACGAACTGCGACGAGCCCGAGGCGTCCAGCGTGACCTCGCCGCCCGCCAGCGGCCCGGTGATCGTGAACGGGAGCGCGTCGTTGTCGACCCTGGCCCCGAGCGAGCGCAGGGCGTCGAGGATCGGGCCCATCGGTCGCTTGCGCGCGTGCGGGTCGCCGTCGAAGGAGACCGGGCCGTCGGCCAGCGCGGCCACCGGCGGGACGAACCGCATGACCGTGCCCGCCAGCCCGGCGTCGATGCGCGCGCCGCCCCGGATCGGGCCCGGCGTCACCCGCCAGTCGACCCCCGCGCCGCTCTCGCCCTCGGACACCAGCGTGGCGCCCAGGGCGCGCAGGGCCGACACCATCAGGTCGGCGTCGCGGCTGCGCAGCGCCCGGCGCACCACGCCGGGGCCGTCGGCGAGCGCGGCCAGGACGAGCGCGCGGTTGGTCACCGACTTGGAGCCGGGCAGAGACACGGTGGCGGTGACGGGAGCGGTCGCCGCGGGCGCGGGCCAGTGCGGAACGGACATGGTCAAAGACTACTGGGAGTGGCGGACCGGGTGAGAGGCGCGCGGAGGCAAACATGCGAGCGAAAGCCGTACGTGGCAGTGTGGGGTCATGTGCGGTAGATACGCCTCGGCGCGCAAGAAGCACGAGCTGCTGGAGGAGTTCCAGGTCGAGCAGGACGCCGACGCGGACAAGGAGCTCGGCGCCGACTACAACGTCGCGCCCACCAAGAACGTCTACGCGGTGCTCAGCCGGGTGCCCGAGCAGGCCGACCGGGCGGTGCGGCAGCTGCGGATCATGAAGTGGGGCCTGGTGCCCGCGTGGGCGAAGGACCCGTCGATCGGGTCGCGGCTGATCAACGCCAGGATCGAGACGGTGGCCGAGAAGCCGTCGTTCCGCCGCGCGTTCGCCAAGCGCAGGTGCCTGCTCCCGGCCGACGGCTACTTCGAGTGGATGCCCGTCGAGGGCGAAAAGAAGAAGAAGCAGCCGTACTTCATCCATCCCGAGGACGGCGGGGTGCTGGCGATGGCCGGCCTGTACGAGTTCTGGAAGGACCCGTCGCGGGCTGACGACGACCCGCACAAATGGCTGGTGACCTGCACCGTCATCACCACGGACGCGGAGGACGAGCTGGGCCGCATCCACGACAGGATGCCCATGATGATCGAGCCGGAGCGCTGGCAGGAGTGGCTCGACCCCAAGCTCACCGACGTCGAGCAGGCTTCGCGGCTGCTGGTGCCCGCCGACCAGTCACGGCTCACGGCGTACCCGGTCTCGACCGACGTCAACAACGTCAGAAACAACGGCCCGGACCTCATCAAACCGCTGCCGGAAGAGGAGGAGGGCGCCCTTTTCTAAAGGTGTAAGAAGCACGGTAAGTGGGCATTCGGTGAGGAAAGCGATGCATCCGTTTACTCGGTGTCACCGCCAATAAATGCCCCTAATTGCGCCGGGCGGGACAACCGGGGAGTCCTCGCCGCGGGTTGCCGTGATTCACCCGGAGGTGCGGATTCGTGGACGTCACGACCGCTCGTGAGCGGCTGCAAGACATGCTCGCGGAACTGGACCGATCGATCAGGGTCCTGCGGGGCGATCCCGTCGGCGTACGCGAGCGATCGGCGGCCGACGCGGGCGCCGACCTGACCGACAACGACCGCGCGCAGGCCATGCTGACCGCGGCCACCGCGCAGCGCCGGGCCGTGGTCGAGGCGATGAGGCGGCTGGAGGACGGCGTGTACGGCCGGTGCGTCGACTGCGCCCAGCCGGTGCCGGAAGGGCGGCTGGAGGCCCGCCCCGAGGCCGCCCGGTGCGTGCAGTGCCAGGGCAAGCGGGAGCGGCGCCGCTGAGGTGCCGGACGAGCCGGCGGACACGAAGAACGCCCGCTCGCCCGGAGGTCAGTGCTTGCGGCAGCTGGCGACCAGGTGGATGCCGACTGTGTCGTCGTCGTCCGGGTGGGCCTCCAGCTCCGTGCGTACCAGATAGTTGAGCGCCCGCGCGTCGGACCCGAGCACGTGGTCGACCGTGGACGGCGACAGCACCGTGCGCGGCCGCATCCACTCCACCTCCAGCCCGGCGCCCACCAGCAGCTCCCGCAGCTGCCCGCTGCTGAAGCAGCGCGTGATGCTGCCGTCGGGCCACGGCACCAGCATGACCTCGCCGGTCTGCCGCAGGTGCTGCCACTGGCCCTGCTCGGCCAGGATCGCCATGCCGAGCACCAGCGAGTCGACGCACACCAGCGCCCGCCCGCCCGGCCGCAACACCCGGGCCACGTCGTTCATCGCCGACTCGGCCATCAGTTCGATCGACAGCGCCCGCTCCTCGGCGAGCACCGCGTCGACGCTCGCGTCGGGCAGGAACGCCAGGTCGTCGGCGCGTACGTGACGGACCCGGTCGGCGTCCCGCAATCGGGACTGTCCTTCGGCGGTGCGGCGGAAGTCGAGCACCTCGATCACCTTGTGCCCCGCCCTGGCGGCCTGGCCGGACCAGCGTCCCCGGCCACCGGAGAGATCAAGGATGACGGAGGGTTGGCCAGGGAGCCATCGGTTGAGTTGTTCGGCGGCGACGGCGCGATAGAAGGTCCAGTACGGCCCGAGCGTCCCTGAGCCGTTCAGTTCCTCGGCCGGAATGGGCAGCACACGCGACTCCTGGGTCCGGAAAAAGGGCTACCAGCCGGTACGTATGGACGTTCCCCGCACCGGGTCCTTCGTACCTTCTATCTTGCGGGAACAGACAAGGGCGCGGGTGTGTTGCGACGAGCATGCTCACTGTTGTAAGACCCCTCCCCGCCGACCGGCGACTCACCGGCCAGCGGGTATCCTCCCCTGAGTACGGTGTTCCGCAACAGCCGGCCACCGGTGATCTTAGGGGGGTGGGTCCGGTGCCCGCGACAGGCGCGGAGACGCTGGAGCAGCGAGGCGAGCGATTCGAGCGCGACGTGATGCCGTATCTCGAGCAGCTCTACTCCGCCGCGCTCCGGATGACCCGGAATCCCGCGGACGCGGAGGACCTGCTGCAGGAGACCTTCGCCAAGGCGTTCGCGTCGTTCCATCAGTTCCAGCAGGGCACCAACCTCAAGGCGTGGCTCTACCGGATCCTGACGAACACGTTCATCAACAGCTATCGCAAGAAGCAGCGTGAGCCGAAACAGTCCGGCACGGAGGAGATCGAGGACTGGCAGCTCGCGCGGGCCGAGTCCCACACCTCGAGCGGCCTGAAGTCCGCCGAGGTCGAGGCGCTCGAGCACCTGCCCGACGGCGACATCAAGCAGGCGCTGGCGGCCCTGCCCGAGGAGTTCAGGATCGCCGTCTACCTGGCCGATGTCGAGGGCTTCCCCTACAAGGAGATCGCCGACATCATGGGCACTCCGATCGGCACCGTGATGTCGAGACTGCACAGGGGGCGCAGGCAGCTCCGGGGCCTCCTTGAGGACTATGCTCGCGAGCGGGGCCTGGTCCCGGCGGAGGGATCGAAATGAGCTGTGGCAAGCCGCATGACACCGACTGTCGTGAGGTGCTCGACAAGGTCTACGCCTATCTCGACGGCGAGCTGACCGAGACAGACGTCGTGGAGATCCGCGTCCATCTCGACGAGTGCGGCCCGTGCCTCAAGGAATACGACCTCGACAAGGTGGTCAAGGCGCTCGTCCACAAGCACTGCGGCTGCGACCCGGTCCCGGCGGACCTGCGCTCCAAGGTGCTGGCCCGCATCGCGCAGGTAAGGTCGGAGCTGTCCGACTAAGATTCACTCCATGCGTGTGTTGGTGACCGGAGGCGCCGGCTTCATCGGGTCCAATCTCGTCGACCGGCTGCTCGCCGAGGGCCATCACGTCGACGTCGTCGACGACCTGTCGTCGGGTTCCACCGCCAACCTGACCGGGGCGGCCGAGAGCGACCGGTTCCGGCTGCACGTGCTCGACGTGCTCCATCCCGACCTGAGCGGCCTGGTGGCCGAGCTGCAGCCGGAGGTCGTCTGCCATCTGGCCGCGCAGATCAGCGTGCGCAAGAGCGTGGCCGACCCGCGACACGACGCCAGGGTCAACGTCGAGGGCATCGCGTCCGTGCTGTCCGCCGCCCAGGAGGGCCGCGCGCGCAAGGTCGTGTTCGCCTCCTCCGTGGCCGTCTACGGCCGGCCCGCCACGATCCCCGTGCCCGGCGACGCGTCCCCCGACCCGCGCTCGCCGTACGCCGCGTCGAAGCTGAGCGGCGAGACCTACCTCGCCGCGTTCCGCGCGCTGCACGGCATCGAATACACCACGCTGGTGCTCTCCAACGTCTACGGCCCGCGCCAGTCGCCCGACGGCGAGGCCGGCGTGGTCTCCATCTTCACCGACGCGCTGCTCAACGGCACGCCCACGGTCGTCTACGGCGACGGCTCCCAGACCCGCGACTACGTCTACGTCGACGACGTGGTCGACGGGTTCGTCCGGGCGTGCGGCCAGCGCGGCGACGGGCGCAGGTTCAACCTCGGCACCGGCATCCAGACCACCGACCGCAGGCTCCACTCGCTGATCGCCGACGCGGCGGGCGCCCCCGACCACCCGGGCTTCGCGCCGCCGCGCCTCGGCGATCTGCCGGCCATGGCGGTCGACCCGGTGCCCGCCCACGAGGAGCTGGGCTGGGAGCCGCAGACCGACCTCTCGACCGGGGTGAAGAAAACAGTCGAATGGGCGAGAAATCATCGCATGTCGTAGTGGCATGATTACGCTTTGCTTGCGATTTCCGACTCGGCCCGTACGGCCACGCCGTCTTCTGTAGCGTGAGCTACCAGTAGACGACGTGGAGGCGTGTGGATGTTCAAGGTAACGGTCGCCCGGCTGCTCACGGCCATCCTGTTGGTCACTCCGGTGATCATGCTGATCGGGGGAGCGCTGCCCCCAGGGGTGTCCTGGACCTGATCTCCGTAGGGGGCCGCAATGCGTGACCTGCCGTGGCCAGCAAGGGTCTATCTGGTCGCCGTGATCGGGGCGGCGGCCGCTCTCATCGTGCGCAGCGTGGTCGTGTCCGGGGCCCCCGTGGCCCCGGCCGACCTCGACGTCCTGCTCGTGCTCGCCCTGCTGTTCCTGGTGTGCGAGTCGATGCCGACGCTGCTCAACGTCGAGCAGTTCGCCGTGTCGGTCAGCTTCTCCGCTTCGCTCGCGGCCGTGGTGCTGCTCGGCCCTGAGGGAGCGGCGCTGGTGGGGCTGACCGCGGTGGTGAGCGTGCGCCCCGGGCTGCCGCTGATCAAGCGGCTGTTCAACGGCGCCCAGTTCGCCATCTGCGGCTACGTGGCCGGGTGGGTCTACGAGGCGTTCGACGGCCAGGTCGGGGTGCCCCAGGTCAACGCGTTCGACGACCTCATCGGCCCCTACGCGGCGGCCACCGCCGTGTTCGTGCCGCTCAACATCGTGCTCACGCTGACCATGATCGGGCTGGCCACGCGGGTGCGGGCCACCGAGGTGCCGATGCGCGGCATGGGCCAGTTCCTGCTGTCCTACCTGGGCTACGGCACGTTCGGGCTGCTCGTCGCCGGGCTCTGGGCGACCGTGCAGTCGATCTCGGCGGTGCTCGTGCTGCTGCCGCTGTTCGTGGCGCGGTGGGCGTTCGGCCAGTATCACGCGCAGCAGCGCTCGTACGACGCCACGATCGCGGCGCTCTGCCAGGCCGTGGAGACGAAGGACTACTACACGAGGGGCCACTGCACGCGGGTCTCGCTGGCCTCCTCGATGATCGCCCAGGAGATCGGCATGGGCCCCGAGCGCGTGCGGGCCATCCGCTACGCCGGCATGCTCCACGACGTGGGCAAGCTCGGCGTGCCGACCAAGGTGCTGCAGAAGGACGGCCCGCTCACCGAGGAGGAGTTCGCCGCCATCCAGCTCCACCCCATGCGCGGGCTGGAGATCGTACGCGGCATCGGGTTCCTCGACGAGGCGTACGCCGGGATCATGCACCACCACGAGCGCCACGACGGCACCGGCTACCCGATGGGGCTGGCAGGCGACGAGATCCCCGAGTTCGCCAAGGTGATCGCGGTGGCCGACGCGTTCGACTCGATGACCTCCGACCGCTCCTACCGCGGCGCCAGGCCCGTCCCCGAGGCGCTCGCCGAGCTGCGCAAGACGGCCGGCACCCACTTCGACCCGGTCATGGTCGCGGCCTTCATCCGCGCCCTCGACCGGGAGCCGTGGCAGCCGCCGCGCCGGGTGGAGGCGCCGCCGCCCGACGAGAAGCCGATCAAGGACCACGACGATCCGACCATGCCCATCGAGGTCGTGACCGGGCAATGATCACCACAGAGCGGCCGAGGCGCGCCGAACACTCCCTGAACACGGTTCTGCGCCGGTTCGACTCCGGCCAGCTGCTGCTCATCTGCGCGGCGGGGCTGGTCGCCGTCGCGGGCATCGGCCACACCGCCGCCGTCGGGCTCGACCGCGCCGAGATCGCGCTCGGGTTCGGCGCGCTGATCGCGGTCGGCGAGCTGGCCAGGCTCACCATGCCGGGCAACAGGGAGGTCGCGCCCATCGGCGCCGCCGCCGCCCTCGGCTACACGCTGCTGCTCGACCTCAGCCAGCACCCGTTGCGCCACTCCGCGCTGCAGGTCGTGGCCGTGATCGCGGTCGGGATGCTGGCCGGGGCGCTGCCGCACCTGGCGGTCGGCCGCCCGCCCCGGCTCGACGCGATGGCGCGCCGGCTGCTCACCGGCGCGCTGCTGGCCTTCGCCTTCCGGCCGCTGGCCGGCCCGCTCTTCGAGCTGACGAAGCCGCCGACCAGCACCTGGTGGCCGGCGCTCGTCGTGATGGTGGCGCTCATCGCGCTCACCCTGATGATCGACGTGCTGATCGCCGCGCTGCTGCGCGCCGAACAGCTGCGCACCGCGTTCAGGGTGGCCGTGCGCGACGAGCTCAACATGGCCTTCCCGCTGGGCGCGGCCGTGGCCTCGTCGGGCGTGCTGCTGGCGCTGGCCACGCACAGCATGGACCTCGTCGCGCTGCTGGTCTTCGCCGCGCCGCTGCTGGTCACGCAGGTGGCCTTCAGGAAGTACGCCGGGATCCGCGCCACCTACCTGCAGACCGTGCGCGCCCTGTCGCGGGTCACCGAGGTCGGCGGCTACGTCGAGCCGGGGCACTCGCGCCGGGTGAGCCGCCTGGCCGTGGCGATCGGCCGGGAGCTGGGCATGGCCGAGCCCGAGCTGCTGGAGCTGGAGTACGCCTCGCTGATGCACGACATCGGCCAGCTCTCGCTGCGCGACCCGATCCCCGGCGGCGCCACCGTGCTCACCGAGCCCGAGCAGGCGCGGCGCATCGCGGAACTGGGCGCCGAGGTGATCAGGCAGACCGGCGTGCTCGACCGGGTGGCCGACGTGGTCAGGCGGCAGTGCGACCCGATCAGCGACGACCCGCCGCTGTCGAGCCGCATCATCAAGGTCGCCAACGCCTACGACGACCTCGTGGGCCCCTCGACCGACCGCGACCGCGCCGGCGCCGCGCTGGAGCGCATCCGGCAGTCGTCCGGCAGCGCGTACGACCCCCACGCGATCGAGGCGCTCACCCGGGTCATCGGCCGCGGCCGGGTCTAGCTCGTACAACCGTTCCCGGAGTTCCTCCCGCTCACCTTTGTGGGGTTCCTACAGATCGCGCTCGCCGGATCGGTGGTTTCGGTGGAAAGGAGGCGAGCCGGTCACGGCCTTAGGGTTGTCGAGTGCTTACTGAGACGCTCGGACCTGTCCTGATCGCCAACCGAGGGGAGATCGCGCGGCGGATCATCCGCACGGTCAAGCGGCTGGGGCTGCGCGCCATCGCCGTGCACTCGGAGGCCGACGGCGACCTGCCGTTCGTGCGCGAGGCCGACGAGGCCGTGCTGATCGGCCCCGCCAGCCCCGCGCAGAGCTACCTCGACGTCGGCAAGGTGCTGGAGGCCGCCCGCGCGACCGGCGCCAGGGCGATTCACCCGGGATACGGGTTCCTCGCGGAGAACTCCGCGTTCGCCAGGGCCGTCATCGACGCCGGGCTGGTGTGGATCGGGCCCGCGCCCGAGGCCATCGACAAGATGGGCGACAAGATCAACGCCCGTAACCTCATGGAGAGCGCCGGGGTGCCGGTCGCCGCGGGCACCCGCGAGCCGGTCACCGACCTGTCGCTGGCGCTCAAGGCCGCCGAGTCCATCGGCTACCCGGTCATGGTCAAGACCGCGGGCGGCGGTGGCGGCATCGGCATGAGCGTGGCCCACGACGACGAGGGCCTGGCCAAGGCGTTCGAGCAGGCGGCCAGGGCGGCGGCGAGGTTCGCGGGCGACGCGCTCGACGGCCCCGCCGTGCTGCTGGAGCGCTACATCGAGCGGGCCCGCCACGTCGAGGTGCAGATCCTCGGCCTGCCCGACGGCCGCGTGCTGGCGCTCGGCGAGCGCGACTGCTCGGTGCAGCGCCGACACCAGAAGGTCGTCGAGGAGTCGCCGTCCCCGGGCATCACCCCCGAGCTGCGCGAGCGCATGCTGGCCGCCGCGGCGCGGGCCGGCGAGGCCGTCGGCTACCTCGGCGCGGGCACGGTCGAGTGCCTGGTCGACGCCGACGCGCAGGACTTCGTCTTCCTGGAGATGAACACCCGGCTGCAGGTGGAGCACCCGGTCACCGAGCTCGTCACCGGGCTCGACCTGGTGGAGCTGCAGCTGCGCGTGGCGGCGGGCGAGAGCCCCGAGGTGCGGGCCGCGACCTCCGGGCACGCGATCGAGTTCCGGGTCTATGCGGAGGACCCCAAGCGGTTCTTCCCCGGCCCCGGCACGATCACGACCTGGGAGGAGCCGGAGGGCGAGGGCGTGCGCGTCGACTCGGGCTACGCTGCGGGCAACACGGTCACGCCGTTCTACGACCCGCTCATGGCCAAGCTCTGCGTCTACGGCGAGACCCGCGCGGAGGCGCTGGAGCGGGGACGCAAGGCGGTCGACGCGTTCGTCGTCGAAGGCCCCAAGAACAACCTGCCGTTCTGCGCGGAGCTGCTGGACAACGCCGAGTTCGTCACGGGCGACTACGACACGGGCCTGATCGCGCGTATGCGGGGTCTAAGGTGAACACATTGGTGAAAGAGGGGAGTTCCGGTGGCTGAGGTACGCGCCGAGATGGTGGCGAACGTGTGGAAGGTCGTCGTCAGCGAGGGCGACACCGTCTCCGATGGCGACACGCTGGTCATCCTCGAGTCGATGAAGATGGAGATCCCGGTGATGGCCGAGGACGACGGCGTGGTGGCGCAGCTCAAGGTGGCCGAGGGCGACGTGATCCAGGAAGGCGACCTGATCGCCGTCATCGAATAGCAGCCCGCTCCCTCGCCCTCGCCAGGAACGCGGCGCGATCGACCACGATGCGTTCGATGGTGCCGCGGCCCACGACGGAATGCCGGTCGTGGGCCTCGAAGGCGAAGACCAGCCGCCGCCCGTCGACCTCCGTGAGCTCGACCCCGATCTGCACGTGCGTGCCCAGCGGGCTGGCGGCCAGGTGCTCCAGCTCCACCCGGGTGCCCACGGTCGTCTGGCCAGGCTCCAGGTGCTGCTCCACGGCCCTGACGGTCGCCGCCTCGGCCAGCGCGAGCAGGCGGGGAGTGGCGAGCACCGGCACGTCCCCGCTGTGCATCCGCTTCGCGGTGTCCTCCATCTCGACCATGATGAGCTGCTGGGAGCGAAGGCCCGGAGCGAGTGTCATGGGAGCAGCCTACTCAGGGACCGCTGACTTCCCGGAAACGCGGACAAGTGCGAGCATAAGGCCGCAGGATAGGGTTTGTACGGCTTGAGGCATATAAGTGGCATGTGAGACAGGTGAGTCGTACACTCTCGGAGTTCCGTGACCACTGTGTTACCTGTCCGCGACACAAGTTCGCTTTGTTGGAGAGCCGCGGGGTGCGAGAGGTTACAGACGTAGGGGGGTAACGGGGGAGACATGGTGGCCCAAGGGACGACGCTGGCGGGGCGTTATCGGCTGGATACCCGCATCGGCGCCGGTGGCATGGGCGAGGTGTGGCGCGGCGAGGACATCGTCCTGGCCCGCACCGTCGCCGTCAAAGTGCTGCTTCCCGGCCGTACGGAGGACCCCGGGTTCGTCGCTCGCTTTCAGGGGGAAGCGCGGGCGATGGCCACGATCAACCACTCCGGCGTCGTGGACGTCTACGACTACGGGGTCAGCGGCGACACCGTCTACCTCGTGATGAAGTTCGTCGACGGCGAGCCGCTCGACCGCTTACTGTCCAGGCTGGGCCGGATCCCGCCACAGCCGGCCATGGAACTCATCGCCCAGGCCGCGTCGGCCCTGCAGGCCGTCCACGACCAGGGCATCGTGCACCGCGACGTCAAGCCGGGCAACCTGCTCGTGCAGCGCGACGGCACGCTGGTGCTGACCGACTTCGGCATCGCCCGCTCCGACATGGCCAACCGGCTCACCGACGCCGGCATGGTGCTCGGCACCGCCGCCTACTGCGCCCCCGAGCAGGCCGAGGGCGCGCCCGTCACGCCCGCCGTGGACATCTACGCGCTCGGCGTGGTCGCGTACGAGTGCCTGGTGGGGCAGCGGCCGTTCGACGGCGACAGCGCCGTCACGATCGCGCTCAAGCACATCCGCGAGACGCCGCCGCCGCTGCCCGCCGAGATCCCCCCGGCGGTGCGCACGCTGGTCGAGGTCGCGCTGTCCAAGGATCCGGCCAGGCGCTACCCGTCGGCCAGGGCGATGAGCGAGGCGGCCAGGGCCATCGCCAACGGGCAGACCCCGGCGGTCCCCGAGCAGGCACTGGCTCCCGCGCCGTCCACCGGGACCGTGCCACCGGTGGAGTCGTACCAGACGGGGATGCACCAGGCGCGCCCGCAGGAGGAGACCACGACGGTCTCCGACCGGCGCGGGGGCGGCCGCCGGGCCGCCAAGGCTCCGCGCAGGACCGGGTTGATCATGGGTGTCGCCGCCGCGGTGGTGCTCGGCGCCGGCGCCACGGCGATCGCGCTCACGGGCATGACGCCCGGGCCGGTCATGGTCACCGAAGCTCCACAGGGCAACCGCGAGGACATCCCCGAAACGACCGCGCCGCCCACGAAGACTCAGGAGCCCACGGAGGAGCCGACGCGGGAACCCGAGCGGACGATCACCCGTCCGACGACCCGGGTCACGGAGCCGAAGCCGACCAGGGAGCCGACGAAGACGCCGACCAGCACGCCGAGCGTCACCAAGACGCCGACCAGTACGCCCTCGGGCACCCCCAGCAGCACTCCCACGCCGAGCGTCAAGAAGGTGCGGATGCCGAAGGTGGTCGGCCTGCCGTTCCTGCAGGGCCAGGAGCGGGTGGCCGCGGCGGGGTTCGAGGACATCAAGCCCGACGACAGGACCTCCACCCGCAACGGCATGCGCTGCGGCAAGATCAGCGAGACCAGGCCGGGCGCCGGGACGGCATGGGACGTGACCAAGGAGGTGACGCTCGTCGTCGTCGACGGCGTGTGCCCGGAGAACAGCCCGAGCCCGTCCGTCAGCGCCACGCCCAAGTCGTAGGGCTCACACCCCCGTCGTGTTGCGGGGGTAGGCGACCTGCGGGTCGGTCGCGATGTTCACCATGTAGGGGATGCCGGAGTCGAACGCCCTGCGCAGCGCCGGCCCGATCTCCGACGGCTTGGTGACCAGCTCGCCGCCCCCGCCCAGTGCGGTCACGACCTGGTCGTAGCGGCACTGCGGCTGGAGCTCGGCGGCCACGTCGTAGCCGTACAGGAGCTGCATGGGGTGCTTCTCCAGGCCCCACATGCCGTTGTTGCCGCAGACCATGACGACCGGAAGGCGGTGGCGGACGAGGGTGTCGACGTCCATCAGCGAGAAGCCGGCGGCGCCGTCGCCGAGCAGCAGCACCACCTGCGAGGACGGCCTGGCCAGGCGGGCGGCGATGGAGTAGCCGAGGCCGGTGCCGAGGCAGCCGTAGGGGCCCGGGTCGAGCCAGTTGCCCGGCTGCTTCGGCTCGACGTACTTGCCCGCGTAGGAGACGAAGTCGCCGCCGTCGCCGATCACCACGGCGTCGTCGGCCAGGACCCTGCCCAGCTCGCCGTACACGCGCATGGGGTGGATCGGGTCGGACTCGGAGGCCAGCAGCTCGGCGTCCTTCGCGGTGGCCGCGGCGGCGGCGTCGGCCAGCTTCGACAGCCAGGAGGAGTAGGCGTCGGGCTTGACCCCGGCGTCGCCGCAGGCGGCGCCGAGACTCCACAGCACCACCGACAGGTCGCCCGCGGCGGACGCGGCCGGCTGCATGTGGGTGGCCAGCTGCGAGGGCGCGTCGGCGATGTGCACGACACGGGCCAGCGGCGCCCCCTCCTTGCCGCCGAACCAGCCGTAGCCGAGCCGGAAGTCGAGCGGGGTGCCGACCACGATGACCAGGTCGGCCTGGCCGAAGGCGAGGCCCCGGGCGCGGGTGACGAGCAGCTCGTGGCCCGAGGGCAGGATGCCGCGGCCCTGGCCGTTGGGGATGACCGGCAGCCGCCAGGTCTCGGCGAAGTCGCGGGCGGCCTCCTCGGCGCGGTCCATCCACACGTCGGAGCCGAACACCAGCACCGGCCGCTCGGCCTCGGCCAGCAGGCGGGCGATGGAGGCCAGGTCGTCGGGGTCGGGCTCCAGCGGCGACGGCGACTGCGTGCGCACCTCGTGGGCCGGCGAGGGCGAGAACAGGTGGTCCATGGCGACGTCGAGGAAGACCGGGCCGCGGTGCGGCGCGACCGCCGTGCGGAAGGCCACCTCGACGTCCTGGCCGACGGACTCGGCGTCGGTCGCGGTGAACGACAGCTTGGTGATCGGCTTGAGCAAAGGCGGGTGGTCCAGCTCCTGGAGCGCGCCGCTGCCCCAGCGCGACTGGGGTGCCCGGCCGCCCATGACGACCACGGGGGAGCCGTTGAAGTGGGCGGTCGCGACACCGCTGACGCCGTTGGTGATGCCGGGGCCCGCCGTCAGCACGGCCAGCCCGGGACTGCGGGTCAGCCTGGCCGTCGCCTCGGCCGCGAAGACCGCGCTCTGCTCGTGGCGGACGTCGAGGATCCGCATGCCCTCGTGCACGGCGCCGTCGTAGAGCGGGAAGACGTGCCCTCCCGAGAGGGTGAACATGGTCTCGACGCCGTAGGCCTTGGACACGGCGACGGCGGCGTCACCGGCGTGCTTCGCAGACTCCATGCCCGGAACTTACCAACCCCTCACCAGAGTAAACAGATCTCAAGGATCTTCACTCACAGCAGACGAACACGTGGCCGCTGGGCGCCCTCGCGAGGATCTTCCGCTTCGCCTCGGGGCGCTGCTCGATGTTGACGTCGGTCTCCGCCGCCTCCACCGTCGCGTCATAGGCGGCCGGCGGAACCTCCAGGACGACGTCGCCCGCCGTCCGCACCACCGCCTTGACGTCGGTGGGCACGCTGGTGAACGACAGCTTCACGTCTCCCGCGCCGACCTCCACGTCGGCCCGCTCGACGTCGAGCCTGTACGCAGCGACGCTCCCCGTGCCGCTCCTGGCCCAGAAGGCGCCGGTGATGTCGTCGGCCTCGATGTCGCCGGAGACGGAGGACAGGCGCAGCTTGCCGAAGAGGTCGCTGACGGAGAGGTTGCCACCGGTCGTGTCGGCCTCCAGGTCGGTCTCGGGCGGGATGAACACCAAGTAGTCGGCCCGGCAGACGGGGCCGCCGGGCTGGTCGGAGCCGGGGCACACGGCGCCGAGCCGCAGGGTGCCGGTCTTGGCGTCCCAGAGGTCGGTGACGTCCGGGCGGCCCCGCGACCACCGCAGCACCCTCTGGACCAGCAGGGCGCCTGCTCTGCCCGGAATGATGTCCAGGCTCACCTGGTCGCCCGCGGCGACCTCGATCCGCAGGCTCTTCCCGTCGAAGGGGATGGAGCGCTCCGCGACGTCCGTCGGCGTCCTGGCGTCGGCGAAGGTGCGCCAGAGCCCCATCGTGGACAGCAGCAGCGCGACCACGGTCGCCAGGGCGCCCGCCACCCGCCAGGCGGTTCTCACGGCAGGCTCCTGATCTTGAGGAACTGCAGCACGGCCAGGACCCGCCGGTGGTCGCCCTCGGCCGGCGACAGGTCGAGCTTGGTGAAGATGTTGCCGATGTGCTTGCCCACCGCGCCCTCGCTGAGCACCAGGGCCTGGCCGATGCCGGCGTTGGAGCGGCCCTCCGCCATCAGTTTGAGCACCTCGTGCTCCCTGGGCGTCAGCCGTTCGAGCGGGTCGCTGTTGCCGCGCAGCAGGAGCTGGGCGACCACCTCGGGATCGAGCGCGGTGCCGCCGGCGGCCACCCTGCGCAGCGCGTCGATGAACTCCGTCACGTCGGCCACCCGGTCCTTGAGCAGGTAGCCGACGCCGCCCGTCGCCGCGGAGGCGAGGAGCTGGGCGGCGTAGCGCTCCTCGACGTACTGGGAGAGCACCAGGACCGCCAGGCCGGGCTGCTGGCGGCGCAGCACGAGCGCGGCCCGCAGGCCCTCGTCGGTGTGCGTGGGCGGCATCCTGACGTCGGTGATGACCAGCTCGGGCCGGTGCTCCTCGGCCGCCCGCAACAGCCCCTCGGCCTCGTCCACGGCGGCCACCACCTGCATGCCGGAGGCGTCCAGGAGCCGGATCAGACCCTCGCGCAGCAGTACGGAGTCCTCGGCCAGCACTACTCGCACGGCAGGTCCACCTCGATCGTCGTCGGGCCGCCCAGGGGGCTGGACAGCCGGAGTCTCCCGTCCACCGAGTCGACCCGCTGGGCCAGGCCGCGCAGCCCCGTGCCGCCGTCCATCCGGGCGCCGCCGCAGCCGTCGTCGTAGACGAGCACGTGCAGGCGCTCGCGCTCGCGCCGCACGCTCACCTCGGCCTTGGTGGCCGCGGCGTGCTTGGCGATGTTGGTCAGTGCTTCGGACACGATGAAGAACGCCACCGCCTCGATGGTCGGAGTGACACGCCGCTCGATGTCGACGTGGAGTTTCACGGGGAACGGCGCGCGGGCCGCCACGCCGGACAGCGCCGCGTCCAGGCCCTGGTCGTTCAGCACGGCCGGGTGCAGGCCGCGGACGAAGTCGCGCAGCTCCTTCAGCGCCTGCTTGGCCTCCTCATGGGCCTGCGCGATGGCCTCGCGGGCCGGCTCGGGCAGGTCGGTGAGGGTGGCCCTGGCCAGGCCCAGGTTCATGGCCAGGGAGACCAGCCGCTGCTGGGCGCCGTCGTGCAGGTCGCGCTCGATCCTGCGCCGTTCGGCGTCGGCCGCGTCGATCACGCCCGCCCGGCTCTCGGTCAGCGTCTCGATCCGCTGGCCCAGCTCCGAACGGCTCGGCCCGAGCAGCGTGCGCGCCACCGACAGGTCCAGCGCCGCCATGCCGCGCGCCAGCACCGGCGCGAGCAGCAGCAGCACGAACCCGATCACCATGTAGACGGCGATCACCTTCCCGTTCCTGAGGTCGAACACGAACTCCAGCGGCGGCGGCTGGAACTTCTTCGGCAGGAACGCCAGCAGCCCCACCACCGCGCCTCCCCACGCCAGCGCCACGAGCAGCGCGCCCGCCACGCCCACGAACGGGGACAGCAGGTGGTAGCCGATCTGCCGCCACGTGGCCGGGCTGCGCCAGCTGCTCGGGGAGCGCACGGGCGGGATACGCGCGTCGAGGAACGCCTCGAACCTGGAGCGCTGCACCCCCGTGAACCGCGGCACGCTGCGCATCAGCAGCGGCGGCCACGCGACCAGGAGGACTGTCAGCCCGCCGAGCAGCACGGCGACCGGCAGCCCGATCATCACGTGGGACGTGTCGAGCCAGGCGCGGGCCGACCACGGGCGGGGGACCTTCATGCCCCCACGGTATTGAGCCGGGTGCGGGTCGCGAAATGGGCCTGGTGTGGGGGTGGATGGTGGGGTTTTCCCCACCCCTCACAAGGCCGCCCTGAACCCGGCGGGGTCGAACCCGCCGCCCAGCATGGCGCCGAGCCCGTCATGCGCGACCTCGGCGAACTCCTCCCGGCCGAGCTCCCCCGCCCCGTCCGGCAGCACGCCGGCCAGCGGCCGGGCGGCCAGCATCTCCAGGTCGGCCACGCAGCTCCGCTCGGCCACCCCCGGCTCGGCCGGCCACCGCCCGATCACCACCCCGACCGGCTCGACGCCCCGATGGGCCAGCGCCTCCAGCGTGAGCGCGGCCTGGTTGACGGCCCCCCGCCCGACCCCCACCACGACGAGCACCTGCGCGCCCAGGGCACGCGCGAGGTCGGCCACGGTCCCGCCGTCCTCGTCGAACCGCTCGAGCACCCCTCCCGTGCCTTCGACGACGACCAACCGGCTGCTCTCGGCCAGCTCCCTCACCAGCCGCCCGACATCGAGCAGGGACACGGGGGCCGCTCCGCTCACCCGTGCGGCGGCGGCCGGTGACAGCGGCTCGGAGAACCGCCGCGTCTCGAAGGTGGTGGTGACCCCGGACAGCTCGATGACACGATCGACGTCTCCGACCTCGTCCGGGCAGGCACCGGTCTGCGCGGGCTTCACCACGGCGACCGAGGACCCGCGCCGCAGCGCCAGCGCCGCGAGCGCCGCCACGACCACGGTCTTGCCCACCCCGGACCCGGTCCCGGTGACGACGAGCACACTCATGCACCAAGCCTAGAAGCCACCGAAGAACAGAACCCGCAAGCCGAGGGCGCCGAAAGAGCAGAACCCACAACGCGAGGCCTCCCGCAGGGGAGGACCCGCAACGCGAGGCCCCACCGAGGACAGAACCCACAACGCGAGGCCCCACCGAGGACGGAACCTGCAACGTGAGGGCTCACCGAAGAAGCCGGCCCACGTCTCGCTCGTAACGGCGAGCGCCACGTGAGCCTTCACGACCGGCCATGACAGAGGGCGACCACCTACGGCGCGTGCGGTCAACCCGGCTCTGCCGTAACCCTGAATCCTAAGGACGCCTAAGACGGGTGACGAACTTGTAGCGGTCGCCGCGGTAGAGGGATTGGGCCCATTCGACGGGATGGCCGTCGGCGTCGAAGGCGTGGCGGGTGAGGAGCAGCATGGGGAGGCCGACGTCGACGCCGAGGGCCTTGGCGTCGTACGGGGTGGCCAGCACGGTCTCGATGATCTCCTCGGCGTCCGTCAGGCGCACGTTGTAGGCGTTGTGCAGCGTCTCGTACAGCGAGGCGTGCACCTCCAGCTCGCGCCGCAGCCGCGGGAAGCGGCGTGCCGACAGGTGCGTGGTGTCGATGGAGACCGGCTCCCCGTTGGCCAGCCTGAGCCGGTGGATGCGCAGCACCCGGCCGCCGGGGTTGATGGCCAGCCGCCTGGCCAGGGCCTCGTCGGCGGTGATGTAGCCGATCTCCAGGATCTTGGTGTCGGGCTCCAGGCCCGCCGTGCGCAGGTCGCCGATGTACGAGGTGAGCTGGAGCACCTGGGCGACCTTCGGCTGGGCCACGAACGTGCCCTTGCCCTGGATGCGCAGCAGCCGCCCCTCCACCACCAGCTCGGTCAGCGCCTGCCTGACCGTGGTGCGGGAGGTCTCGAAGCGGACGGCGAGCGTGCGCTCCGGCGGCAGCGCCGTGCCGGGCGCCAGCGTCTTGACGAGCTCCAGGAGGCTGCGTTTGACGTCGTAGTACTTCGGTACGCGGGGGCCGTCGTCGGTCACGCTCTCACCTTCACTTCTGCCACGGCGGTGAGGGCGTGTCTGGTCACCGCGAGATCATCGGAACTCACTTCGGCCCGAGCGGTCAACCGGCAGCCGTGGCGGTCGGCCGGCACCGGGCGGGCACGGCGGCCGGCACGCACGGATCCGGGCAGCTCAGGCTGATGGTGAAGGATATCCACAGCAGTGCGCGCGATCGCAACCGAGGCAGGTGCGTGACCTGTGTCGTGGTGGAACCACCTGGCCGTGTCGATCACCTCCGTACTGCCGTGTCCTTGGTCAGAGCGGTAGAGGTAGTGTGACGGTTTTCACAATATGAGATTCCCGATATGTCTGGTTGGCTGCACGACGCCGTATCTGCGGTCACTGTGCGAGAGAGCAGGTCAGTGAGCGGGCGCGCGATCGTGCCGTGCGGAGTCCTGCCCGCGCCGGTGGGCGCGCATTCCCACAGGGGGTCGGTTTGGTCGTCGCGGGGAAAACCACGCATGATGCACCTGTGCCGACACTCAGCGACCTCGTAGCCCGCCACACCGCGCTCGACGAGGCGGATCTCGACTGGCTGCACTCGCTGGTCTCCGACTGGCAGCTGCTGGCCGACCTGTCCTTCGCCGACCTCATCCTGTGGGCGCCGCTGCTGGGCGAGGGCGGCTGGATCGCGATCGCCCAGATGCGCCCCACCACGGGCCCCACCGTCTACCACGACGACATCGTCGGCTCCGTCGCGGTCAAGGGCGAGCGCCAGCTCATCGACACCGCCTGGGAGGAGCGCCGGATCTGCCGCGAGGGCGATCCCGACTGGTCCACGGGCGTGCCGGTGCGCGAGGAGACCATCCCGGTGCGGCGGAGCGTCGAGGGCGGCGAGGGGCGCTTCCTGGGAGTGATCCAGCGCTCCACGAACCTCTCCTCCGCGCGTACCCCGTCCCGCCTGGAGCTGACCTACCTCCAGAGCGCGTCCGACCTGGCGCAGATGGTGGCCGAGGGGCGCTTCCCGTTCTCGGGCGAGGAGCCGATCCTGGTGCGCTCGCCGCGCGTCGGCGACGGCCTGCTGAGGCTCGACCGGGCCGGGCGCGTCACGTACGCGTCGCCGAACGCGCTGTCCGCCTACCGGCGGCTCGGCCTCCACGCCGACCTGGTCGGGGCCGAGCTGGGCCGGGTCACCGCGACGCTGTGCTACTCGGACGAGCCGATCAACGAGGACCTCATGATCGTGGCCAGCGGGCGCGCGGCCAAGGAGACGGAGGTCGAGTCGGGCGGCACGATCGTGCAGCTCAGAGCGATCCCGCTGATCGTCGGCGGCGGCCGCATCGGCGCGCTCGTGCTCATCAGGGACGTGACCGAGCTGCGCCGGCGCGAGCGCGAGCTGATGACCAAGGACGCCACCATCCGCGAGATCCACCACCGGGTGAAGAACAACCTGCAGACCGTGGCGGCGCTGCTCCGCCTCCAGGCCAGGCGGCTGCAGGTGCCCGAGGGCCGCGAGGCGCTGGAGGAGGCGGTACGCCGGGTCGGGTCCATCGCGATCGTCCACGAGACGCTGTCGCACGCGCCGGAGGAGTTCGTGGACTTCGACGAGATCGCCGACCGCGTGATCGCCATGACGGGTGAGGTGTCGGCGGCCGAGGCGGCCGTCACGCCGAAGCGGGTCGGCGGGTTCGGCGTGCTGCCCTCGCTCATCGCGACGCCGCTGGCCATGGCGCTGACCGAGCTGCTGCAGAACGCCGTGCAGCACGGGCGGCCGAAGCGGCTGGAAGTGGTGGTCGAGCCGGCGCTCGACCGGCTGAAGGTCACGGTGTGGGACGACGGCCGGGGGCTGCCCGCCGGGTTCGACCTGGAGGGCTCCACCAGCCTGGGGCTGCAGATCGTCCGTACGCTGGTCGAGGGGGAGCTGTCGGGCCGGCTGGCCATCCAGCCCCGGCTCGAAGGGGGCACGGAGGTGACGTTGTCGATCCCGCTCCCGGCGGCCTGACCGGGCCGCGCGAGGGCTACGGGCGATGCTTGGGGGTGCGGATCAGCGGCTGGGGCCGCGTGGTGCGCACGATGCTGGTCGGGCATGGAGCCCGGCGGCGGCGCGATGCGGGCCAGGTGCTGAGTCGGGCGGTGGTGCGGTGCGGGTCAGGCGCTGAGGCGGGCCCGGTGGCGAGCGGTGCGGCGCTTGAGCGCGCGGCGCTCGTCCTCGCTCAGGCCGCCCCAGACGCCGGCGTCCTGGCCGGACTCCAGGGCCCACTTCAGGCACGCGTCGACGGCCGGGCAGGATCGGCAGACCTGCTTGGCCTCCTCGATCTGCATGAGTGCCGGGCCGGTGTTGCCGATCGGGAAGAACAGCTCGGGGTCCACGTCACGGCAGGCAGCTCGGTGGCGCCAGTCCATGCGTCCACTCCTTAGTAGATGAAGCCTGTGGTGGCTCCGTGCGGCTACTACTTTGTGAAGAGTTTCACTAGCTCGCGCGAACAATTACCCGGACCTGTCAGGACCGGGCATGCCCGTGCGAGACGCTGGAGGAACCTCGGGGTTGTTAAAGGTCCTACGTTCCGACGTCAGTCTTGAGACTGTCAGCCACGCTGAGTGCACGCAAGAGGGTTGGCGCGAAGTTTTGGCTGTTATGGATGTCGGATGCGTCACACAATGACCGATTGTAACCATCTAGACGAAAACTTGTAACGCGTGGGGAGTCGACCGAAATGTCACTGTTTCGCGTTCGCCCAGGTAGTCCCCGTCCAGCTGGAAGGCCACGGGGCGGTCCGCGGTGAGCGTGAACTCGGGCTCGTCATGGAGTTGCACGAGGTGCCGGCCGCGCGGAAGGCTGTCACTCTCCGTGAGCATCTGCCGGATCAACGGCGCGAGCGCGAGCGGCCCCATGCGGCGCAGCCCCAGGAGGTCGAGCCCGGTGTCGAACCCGGCCCACGGGGTCGGCGTGACGGGCGTGGCGCCGACGTACGTCCACGGCGAGGTGTTGGAGATGATCGCCATGAACACGCCCTCGGCGGCCGGGATGCCGGGGCCGGTCAGGGTCATCGCCGGATGTCGCTTGTCCGTGGCCAGATAGTGCCGTAGAGCGGTGTTCACATACCGTGCCGGGGAAGCCTTTCGGCCGGTGCCTCTCAGGCCCTCAACGGCCCGTACAACCTCGGCGTCGTATCCCATCCCCGAGCAGAACGTGAAGTAGCGGCTCTGGCCCTCCCACAGCGCCTGGCCCAGGCCCACGGTCTTGCGCCGGCCGTCGCGCAGCGCCTCCAGCACCGCGCCCGTGGCCTCCACCGGGTCGTTGGGCAGCCCCAGCGCGCGGGCGAACACGTTGGCGCTGCCGCCGGGGATGACGATGAGCGCGGGCCGGCCCGAGCTCGGGTCGTCGGACGGGACCTCGTGGCCGTTCACCGGGTTGAGCAGGCCGTTGACGGCCTCGTTGATCGTGCCGTCGCCGCCGAGCACCGCCACCACGTCGTAGCCCTTGGCCCGCGCGGTGGCGGCCAGCGCCGCGGCGTGACCGCGGTAGCCGGTCTCCTCGACCGCCAGCTCCACGGCAGCGCCCAGCGCGCGGATCAGCACGTCGCGCGTGCGGGTGTTGGTGGTCGTGGCCTTGGGGTTGACCAGCAGCATGGCGCGCATATCGCCAGCGTATCCGCTGGCCGGGAGCGTTCTCATCGGCCGAACGGCCCTTTCCCGCACCGCGAGATCCGGGAGGTAGGGTACGGGCGTGAGCAGTCGTCCGGCCACCCTCGTCATCGCCGCCGCCATCGTCGCCCTGGAGGGCCTGGTGGCGCTCGGGCTCGGGATCTACGTCGCGGTGGAGACCCTGGTCAGCACTCCCGGCAACCTGACCACCGCGCTCGCCGAGTCGGCCTTCGGCCTGCTGATCGGCGCCGGGCTGCTCTGGGTTGCCTGGGGCGGGCTGTTCAAGATGGAGCGGTGGGGGCGGTCGCCCGGCGTGCTGACCCAGATCTTCATGCTGCCGATAGCCATCACGCTCATCCAGTCGGACCAGGCGCAGCTCGGCATCCCGCTGATCGTGGTCGCCCTGGCCGGGCTCGCGGCGCTGCTGGCGCCCCCCACCACCCACGCGCTCTACGGCGACGGCTAGTCTTCGGCGGTCAGGCCCTCGCGCAGCTGTGCGAGCGTGCGGGCCAGCAGGCGCGAGACGTGCATCTGCGAGATGCCCAGCTCGGTGGCGATCTGCGACTGCGTCATGTTGCCGAAGAAGCGCAGCAGCAGGATGCGCTTCTCGCGGGGCGGCAGGCGCTCCAGCAGCGGCTTGAGCGACTCGCGGTATTCGACGCCCTCGAGCGACTCGTCCACGATGCCGAGCGAGTCGGACACCGCGGGGGCGTCGTCGTCGCCGGAGTCGGGCGCGTCGAGAGAGACGGTCGAGTACGCGTTGGCCGACTCGAGGCCCTCGAGCACCTCCTCCTCGGTCATCTTGAGGTAGGAGGCCAGCTCGGCCACGGTCGGCGCGCGGCCCTCGCGCTGCGACAGATCGCTGATCGCCTTGGTCAGCGAGAGCTTCAGCTCCTGCAGGCGGCGCGGCACGCGCACCGCCCACCCCTTGTCGCGGAAGTGGCGCTTGATCTCGCCGACGATGGTGGGCGTGGCGTACGTCGAGAACTCCACGCCCCGGTTGAGGTCGAAGCGGTCGATCGACTTGATCAGGCCGATGGTGGCGACCTGCGTCAGGTCGTCGAGCCACTCGCCTCTGTTGCGGAAGCGGCGGGCGAGGTATTCGACCAGCGGAAGGTGAAGCTCGACCAGCTCATCCCTGATGCGCTGGCGGCGCGGCTCCTCGGGGCCCAACTCGGCCAGCTCGGCGAAGAGCATGCGGGCACGGACCCGGTCGGGCACGGCGTGTTCGCTGGTGGCCATGGCTCCAGTCCTTTCCGTCACGCCGGCCCCGCCGTCCTCTGGGCCGCGCCTCGGCGCTTACGCAGGACGATGGCCATGCGATCAGGGGAGTCGGTCACCGCGTCGACGTCGTCGGCCAGCGCGGTCAGCACCATCCAGGCGAAGTCGTCGCGCTTGGGAGCTGAGCTGCCGACGGTGGCCACCTCGACCCGGACCTGCATCTCCTGCCCGGTCAGCTCGAACTCGGCGGTGAGGTCGGTGCCCGGCACCGCCTCGGTGAGCAGCATGGCGCACGCCTCGTCGACCGCGATCCGCAGATCCTCGATCTCGTCGAGCGTGAAGTCAAGCCGCGCCGCCAGCCCGGCAGTGGCCGTACGCAGCACAGACAGGTAGGCGCTCGCGGCGGGGAGCCTGATGCTCACCACGTCGCGGATGCCCTCCACGCCCTCCGCGCGCGTCTCGGTTTCCTCGGTCACGTTCCTCCTCGCGTTAACGACGCCAACTGCAACTTACCGCCCCTGGGAGGTGCTTGGACGATTCAGACTCGCCATCAACGGAAAAGGCTCTGCGCGGCCGTAGCCACGCAGAGCCTTATGTGCCGATTTAGGCCGCCTTGGTCTCCCAGAAGATCTTGGCGATTTCGTCGATCTTGCCCAGCAGGTCCTCCGCCTTCGCGACGTCGACCGTGCCCTTGGCGCCGGCGGCGCCCGCGAGCTTCGTGGCGTCCCAGAAGAGCTGGTGGAGCTGAGGGTACTGCTCGAGGTGCGGCGGCTTGAAGTAGTCGGTCCACAGCACCCACAGGTGGTGCTTGACCAGCTCGGCCCGCTCCTCCTTGATGGTCAGCGCGCGGGCGCGGAAGACAGGGTCCTCGTTGCCGGCGTACTTTTCCATGATCGCCTTGACCGACTCGGCCTCGATGCGGGCCTGAGCGGGGTCGTACACCCCGCAGGGCAGGTCGCAGTGAGCGGAGACGACCTGCTTGGGTCGTAGCAGTCGTGCGAGCATCAGAGAGTCCTTCCTTGATGCTGAATCAGCTTGGTCCACAACCGACCTTACTCGGCCCCCGGAGGCCCACGGGGGAGGGGGATCCCCGTGCCCGGCGGGCCTTACGCTTGGGCTCATGAGAGTGCGGGTCGAGGGCGATTCGATGTGGCCCGCGCTGGTCCCCGGCGACTGGCTCCTCGTCCGCAGGAACGCCGCCGTCCGGCCGGGCGACGTCGTCGTGGCCAGGCTTCCCGGCGAGCCGGACCGGCTGATCGTGAAGCGGGCCCGGTGGCGCGAGGCGGGCGGGTGGTGGCTGGAGAGCGACAACCAGCGGGCCGCCGGGCGGCGCGACAGCTGGGACTTCGGGCCCGTGCCGGACATCGTGGGACGGGTCGTGCTGCGCTACTGGCCGCTGCTGCGACGGCGCCCCTGAGAGGACGGCGGGTCAGGCGCCGTTGCGCCGGCGGGCGCGGAAGGCGGCCACGTTGGCGCGGCTGGCGCAGCGGGGGGAGCAGTAGCGGCGGGAGCGGTTGGACGAGGTGTCCAGGAACGCCTGGCCACAGCGCGGCTCCAGGCACCGGCCGAGCCGGTCCACGCCCAGCTCCGCCACCACCGAGGCCAGCCCCATCGCCGAGCGGGCCGCGTCGTCCTCGGCCAGGTGCAGGTGCCAGCCCCGGCCGTCGTGGTCGGTGAGCTGGGGGCGTACGGGATAGCGCACGAGCAGGGCGTTGAGCCGCGCGACCGCGGCCTGCTCGTCGCCCGCGGCGGCGTCGTCGAACACGGCGGCCAGCTCGTCCCGCAGCGGCCGCAGGGCGGGCGGCGGATCGGGATCGTTGACCAGGCGCAGGGCCCACTCGGCGTAAGAGG
Organism: Nonomuraea phyllanthi; assembly: GCF_006334985.2. Taxonomy (GTDB): domain Bacteria; phylum Actinomycetota; class Actinomycetes; order Streptosporangiales; family Streptosporangiaceae; genus Nonomuraea; species Nonomuraea phyllanthi. The sequence continues at coordinate 27,628 of NZ_VDLX02000033.1, read as the reverse complement.
TGAGGTCCATGCCGGAGTATTACACGAGGAATCGGCTGAGGTCCCTGTGGAGGAGTTCCGAGCTTCCTGTGAAGGAGAGGAGCGCGCCCCCGAGCCTGCGGGGCGCGCTCCCGAACGGGTACGGGCGGTGGGTCACTCCTCGGGGTGGAGGACGCGGTGCAGGAAGGCGCGGGTGCGCTCCTGACGCGGGTCGCCGATCACCTGCGCGGGCTCGCCGTCCTCGACGACCACGCCCCCGTCCATGAACACCACCCGGTCGGCCACCTCACGCGCGAACCCCATCTCGTGGGTGACCACGAGCATGGTCATCCCCTCCTCCGCCAGCTTGCGCATGACGGTGAGGACGTCCCCGACGAGCTCCGGGTCGAGCGCCGAGGTGGGCTCGTCGAACAGCATCAGGTCGGGGTTCATGGCCAGTGCCCTGGCGATCGCCACGCGTTGCTGCTGACCGCCGGACAGCTGACCCGGCAGGGCGTCGCACTTGGCGCCGACGCCGACCTTGTCCAGGTTCTCCCTGGCGACGACCTCGGCCTCGCGCCTGCCCCGCTTCAGCACCCGCTGCTGGGCGATCATCACGTTCTGCAGCGCGGTCATGTGCGGGAACAGGTTGAACTGCTGGAACACCATGCCGATGTGCCGTCTGATGGCGTCGATGTCCACGTCGGGGTCGGTCACCTCGACCCCGCTCACGAACACCTTGCCCCTGGTGGGCTGCTCCAGCAGGTTCACGCAGCGCAGAAGGGTCGACTTGCCCGAACCCGACGGGCCGATGACGCAGACCACCTGGCCGGGCTCGACGGCGAGGTCGATGCCCTTGAGCACCTCGTTCCTGCCGAAGTGCTTGTGCAGGTCCCTGAGCTCGATCGCGTGCGTCATCGGTTCCTCCCCTTACGTCCCTCCAGCCGGGAGGCAAGATATCCCAGCGGAATCGTGACGAGCAGGTACGTCAGGCCCGCGACCATGATGGGTGTGGCGTTGGCGTGCTCGGAGGCCAGGTCGTTGCCGAACTTGGCCAGCTCGACGTACTCGCCGGACACGCCCAGGAACAGCACCAGCGACGAGTCCTTGAGCAGGGCGACGAACTGGTTGGTGGTCGGCGGGATGACCATCCTGACGGCCTGCGGGATCACCACGGTGACCTGTGCCCTCGTGGCCGACATGCCGAGCGACCTCGCGGCCTCGGTCTGCCCCTTCGGCACGGCCTGCAGGCCCGCGCGGAAGACCTCCGCCTGGTACGCCGACCCGACCAGGCCCAGCCCCAGGATGCCCTGGCCGTACGTGCCGAAGGGCACCTCGAAGCCGGGCAGCGCCAGCGGCAGGAACACGATCAACAGGAAGATCAGCAGCGCGGGCAGCCCGCGGAAGATCTCGATGTAGACGATCGCGATCCAGCGGTACGGGCGGACCTGGGAGAGCCGCATGAGCGCGAGCACCAGTCCTGCCACGAACGAGAAGATGAACCCCCCGACCGCGTAGATGATCGTGTTGCGCAGCGCGACGGTGAACAGCTCCGGCAGTGCCGCGCCCGCGACCTCCGGCTTGGCGAAGTTCTGGGCCAGGCTGCCCCAGTCGGCGTACAGCACGACCGCGACGAGCGCGACGATCAGGACGACGTACTGGATGCCCCGGCTGATCTGCTGCTTCTTCCGAGGGCTGAGCCTGGCACGGGCAGGCTCAGCCGTCTTCGGCTGGTCGGCCATGGATCAGCCCAGCTCACCGGGCTTCTTGCCGAACCACTTCACGTAGATCTTCTCGTAGGTGCCGTCTTGCTTGGCCTTGGCGATCTCTTCATTGATCGTCTTGAGCAGCACCGGGTCGGCGCCCTTCTTCAGGCCGATGCCGTACTGCTCGCCGGTGTCGAGGCTGGCGACCAGCTCGAACTTCTCGGCGATCTCCGGCTTCTTCAGCCAGGTGAGCACGACCGGCAGGTCCTGCACGATCACGTCGGCCTGGCCGGCCTGCAGGGCCAGCAGTTCCTTGGCGGAGTCGGCGTACTCGGTGGGGTTGAAGCCGTTCTTCTTGACGTAGTCGAGGCCGGTGGTGCTGGCCTGGGCGCCCAGCTTGAGGTTCTTGGCCTTGACGTCCTCCAGCGACTTGGCGCCCGTGCCCTTCTTGGCGAGCAGCGCCTGCGTGGCGTCGAAGTACGGGTCGGAGAAGTCGATGTTCTTCTGCCGCTCGGGGGTGATCGTCATGCCGGCGGCGGCCACGTCGCACTTGCCGGCCGCCATGGCCGCGCCGCTCTTGATGACGGCGAAGTCGATGTCGACGATGTTCTGGGTCACGCCCAGCTTCTTCGCGGCCAGGTCGACGATGTCCACGTCGAACCCGACGATCTTGCCGCTGTCGTCCTTGAACTGGAACGGCTCGTACGGGATGTTCGTGCAGACCGTGAGCTTGCCGGGCTGGACGAGCTTGACACCGGCGTCGCCCGCGCTGGAGGCGCTCGCGCTGGTCGTGCCGGAGCTCGAGCCGGAGTCGCCGCTGCCGCACGCGGACAGCGTGAGAGCAGCGATCAAGGCGAGCGCGCCGGCGGCGTAGCCACGGCGGCCCTTGGGGCTGAGGGCCATGTACGGCCTCCTCGAAGTGAAATGCCACGAAACTTGCTTTTTGTGCAGTTTAAATGGGGTTTCGCAGCGGTCCGTCATCAGACATTTAACGATGCGTCAACGGAACGGCGTCGGCGGCGACACCGAACACCGTCTCACCATGTGGCACTATGGGGAGACGGGTGACCCCCGTACCCCTCCTTGATGATCGACGCGGATGATCGACGAGGGGATTCTGGCAGCTACCGAAGCCAGCCCGCTCGCGCTCTTCCGCAGATGGTTTCGTCCGCTCCCGATGACTACAGGGGTCGCTGTGGCTGTCACACCTGCTTCCGCTTCCGCATCCGCCACGTCCGCATCCGTGGCCGATCTCGATCTCGATCCGGCCTTCGCGCTGCACCGCGGCGGCAAGCTCGAGGTCCGCTCCACCGTTCCCGTCCGCGACGCGGACGACCTCTCGCTCGCCTACACGCCCGGCGTCGCCCGCGTCTGCACCGCCATCGCCGAGACTCCGGCGCTGGCCGACGACTACACCTGGGTCTCCAACGTGGTCGCCGTCGTCTCCGACGGCACCGCCGTGCTCGGCCTCGGCGACATCGGCCCCTCGGCCGCCATGCCGGTCATGGAGGGCAAGGCGCTGCTGTTCAAGCAGTTCGCGAACGTGGACGCCGTGCCGCTCTGCCTCGACTGCACCGACGTCGACGACCTGGTCGAGACCGTCGCGCGCCTCGCGCCGTCGTTCGGCGGCATCAACCTCGAGGACATCAGCGCACCGCGCTGCTTCGAGGTCGAAGACCGCCTCCGCGCCCGGCTCGACATCCCGGTCTTCCACGACGACCAGCACGGCACCGCCATCGTCGCGCTGGCCGCCCTCCAGAACGCCGCCCGCCTGACCGGCCGCTCGCTCGGCGACCTGCGCGCCGTGGTGGCCGGGGCGGGCGCGTCCGGCGTCGCCGTCACCCGCATCCTGCTGGAGGCCGGCATCGGCGACATCGCGGTCTCCGACTCCAAGGGCATGATCTACGCGGGCAGGGAGGGCCTCAACCCCGTCAAGGAGGCCCTCGCCCGCGACACCAACCGCGCTGGCCACACCGGTTCCACGGAGGACGCGCTGGCCGGGGCCGACGTGTTCGTCGGGCTGTCGGGCTCCACCGTCTCGGAGGCCGCCATCGCCTCCATGGCGCCCGACGCCGTCGTCTTCGCCCTGTCCAACCCCACGCCCGAGGTCCACCCCGAGGCGGCCGCCAGGCACGCCAGGGTCGTCGCCACCGGCCGCTCCGACTTCCCCAACCAGATCAACAACGTGCTGGCCTTCCCCGGGGTGTTCAGGGGCGCCCTCGACGTGCGCGCCTCCGCCATCACCGAGAACATGAAGGTGGCCGCGGCCCGCGCCCTGGCCGGCGTCGTCGGCGACGACCTGTCGGCCACGTACGTCATCCCCAGCCCCTTCGACGAGCGCGTCGCCCCCGCCGTGACGGCCGCCGTCGCGGCCCAGGCCCGCGCCGACGGGGTCGCCCGCCGCTGACGGCTCCTCTTGCGTGTCCCTTTTACGGGGACCTCCCGGTTTGCCCGCACTTCTACGGGTAGGGGAGGTCCCCGTTCGCATGGCATGAGGAAGTCTTTGGGGAAGTGGCACTCAACCTTTACGTAAGGTGATATAACTGTAGCTCTCTGTAAGGGTACGGGCGCCCACTCCTGTGATGAGGAGAGCGATGAAACGCGAGCCGAACGCACTGCTCCGGCAGCTCATCGCGGAGGCGGGCTTCTCCCACAAGGGGCTTGCCAGGTGCCTCAACGATTGGGGAGCTACGCGTGGCACTCCGGGCCTCAAATACGACCACAGTTCGGTGCTGCGCTGGATCGGCGGGCAGAGGCCACGCGATCCCGTGCCGGGCCTGCTCACCGAGATCTTCGCGATGCGACTCGGCCGGCCGGTTACCGCGGAGGACCTCGGCATGCCCGCCGGCCTCACGCCTCTCGCGCTCGGACAGGAGTTCACGCACACGTGGCAGGAGGGGATCGCGACCGTGACGGCGCTGTGGCGGGCCGACGTGGAGAGACGGAGGTTCCTGATCGACTCGACGTTCGCGATAGGAGCGGGCTCCGTGGGAGCCGTTCGCTGGCTGACGTCCCCATCCGAGGGACACCTGGGCGGCACGGGCAGCCGGCGCGTGGGCCGCGCCGACGTGGCCGCCATCCGAGAGGTCACCCGGTCGTTCGGGGAGCTGGACAACCGCTTCGGCAGCGGCCGCGTCCGCTCCTCCGTGGTGAGATACCTCGACACCGCCGTCTCGCCGCTGCTCAAGGACGGCCTGTACGACGACGACACCGGCAGGCAGCTGGCCGCCGCGGCCGCCGAGCTGACCCGCCTGGCCGGCTGGATGGCCTACGACATGGAGCAGCACGGCCTCGCCCAGCGCTACCTCATCCAGGCGCTCCGCCTCGCCAGAGGCGCCGACGACCACACGCTCGGCGGCGAGATCCTGGCCGGGATGGCGCACCAGGCCATCTACATGGGCCAGTCGGCCCACGCCCTCGACCTGGCCAGGGCCGCCCAGCAGTCCGCCCGCCGCGCCGGTGTCCACACCCTGCTCGCCTCCGCCCAGGTCCTGGAGGCCCACGCCCACGCCGGCCTCGGCGACGCCCGAGCCTGCGGCGTCTCCCTGCACGCGGCCGAGCAGGCCTTCGACGCCCGCAGGCCCTCCGACGAGCCCGCGTGGCTCAGCTACTTCGACGAGGCCTACCTGTCGGCCAAGTTCGCCCACTGCTTCCGCGACCTGGGAGAGGGCGAGCGAGCCGTCCGCCAGGCCCGGCGCTCGCTCGACATGGACGGCCGCTACGTGCGCGGGCGCATGTTCAACCTGTCGCTGCTGGCGGCGGGGCTCATGCAGTGCGGGGAGCTGGAGGAGGCGTGCGCCGCCGCCGGCGACGCCTTCGCGCTGGCGGGCGAGCTGCAGTCGGCGCGGTCACGGTCCTACGTGGCCGACCTGCGGCGGCGGCTGGAGCCGTACCGGAGCGAGCGGCCCGTACAACTGCTGCGGGAGCGTACACGCGAGCTCACCGCGGTCTGACGGCCCCTGCGGGGGCTGGCGAGTGCGGAGACACGACGGCCCGGGGCGCGCGCCTTTGAGCCCTTGCGCGCGCCCCGGGCCGTCCGTTCACCTCAGCAGCCGGTCGTGAGGGCTACTTCAGAAGCTCGCCGTGGGGGCCGACGATCTTCTTGGTCTGGGCGTAGTTGGCCTTGTTGTACACGTCGGCCACCTCACCGTCGAAGATGGCCGAGCTGATGTAGTCGATCCGGCCGTTCTTGTCGTTGTCGTGGAACATGCTGGTCACGCCGTTGACGTAGCCGGTGCGCTTGGCGTTGCTGTACTTGATGAGCCACGGGCCACCGTCGGCGCCCTCGGTCATGGAGCACTTGAGCAGCTGGTGCGTCTCCACCTTGAACATGTTGACCTGGTAGCTCTTGGTGGAGGTCTTGCCGGCGCACCACTTCGGCGTCACGCCGGTGAACGCCTTGTCGCCGTCGGGGTGCGGGGCGGAGGGGTAGCCGAACGCGGTGGTCTGCTGGCCCAGCGGCTGGTTCCAGGCGACACCCTGGCCACCGACCACGTCACCGAGCCGGCCCATGTCCTTGGCGATGCCGATGATGTAGTGGGCCTCGTAGTACTTACGCGAGGTGCCGGGCTTGACCCACTTCTGCGTGTAGTAGTGGGTGATGGTGTAGTTGCCGAGCTTGTCGCTGCCCTTGGTGCCGAGACCCTTGTAGGCGTCCTGCTCCGCCTTGGTCACCTGCTCCACGACGGGCTCGCCGAACTTGCGGCCCTGGCCCTTGCCGATCTTGGCCGCCTTGTAGACGTCCTCCTTGACCTCGACCTTCTCCACGACGGCGCCGGGGTAGTCGGGACCGACGAGGTCGGCCGGCTTGTCCGCACCCTGCGACCAGCAGTCGCCGAGGTTGAGCTGGCACTTGGCGAACTCCGCGGCGCTGATCTCGCGCGGCTTCACCCACTTGTCGCCCGCCCACGCCTTGAAGTCCCTGTGGGAGACCTCCTTCTCGCCTCCCAGCGTGAAGCCGTTATGCACGGCCACGAAGGCGAAGTCGCCGTCGTAGTCGTCGTACGTGTCCAGGTCGTAAGCCGTGAAGGCGTACGCGCCGACGTACACACCCCAGGGGGCCTTGCCCTGGTAGTAGCCGGGCACGAAGATCCACTTGTCGTAGGCGTCGTCCTTGCCGTTGGCGAAGACGCAGTGGCCGGCGGTGGCGACCAGGTTGCGGTTCCTGGACTGGATGGAGGTGGCCGAGCACCAGCGGTAGTGGCCTTCCTTGTCGAGGAAGAAGACCTTGCCGATGGTCTTGGGCAGGTTGACGTTCTTGGTCGGGCTGGCCTTGGCGGTGGTGGTCGGACCTGTCATGCCGGGCTTGCCGTCGGGGAGGCCCTGGCTTCCGGAGGAGACCAGCTTGGGCACGCTCGCGGTGTCCAGGCGATATTGGGTGGCCTTGCGCAGGGCGGCGCCGTTGGAGTCGAGCCAGAAGGCGGCGGCACCGTACGCGTCGGCGGGCTTGGGCTGGAGGTTGTCGCTGGACCAGCTGGGGGCGGCGCTGGCCGGGGCGGCGAGGGCGGCGGCGCTCAGGCCGACGGCGGCTAGGGGGATGAGCAGGCGCTTCACGGGAGGCTCCACAGTTGTCAAAAAGGACGTAAAGACCCTATCGACACTTCAGTCACTCTGGTAGGGAAAGTTGCGAGATCTACACCAAAAGGCCAAAGGGCCCGGCTGGATGCCGAGCCCTTTGGTTTGAGCTACTGAACGACGAACAAGTCTTCGTTCCGATCGCAGCGAACTACGGGATGAGCTTGCCGCTCGCCGAGGCCGCAGCGGCCTTGTAGACGACGTTGGTCTCGCCGTCGAAGTAGGCCGTGGTGATCGTGTCGTAGCGCTTGTTGTCGTCGGTGTCCGCGATGAGGCTGGTGACACCGTTGACGTAGCCGAGACGCTTGGCGTTGCTGTACTTGTACAGCCAGGGGCCACCGTCGTAGCCGGCGGTCACGGAGCACTTCAGGGACTGCTGCTCCTCGACCTTCTTGGACGGGATCAGCAGAGCCTTCTTGGCGGTCTTGCCGTAGCACCACTTCGGCGTCACACCGGTGTACGGCTTGTTGCCGTCCAGGTGCGGGCCGTAGGGGTAGCCGAAGGTACGGACGTACTTGCCGGACGGCTGGTTCCACGCGAAGCCCTGCCCACCAACGTTGTCGCCGAGGCGGCCAACGCTCTTGAGCGCGTGCTGGATGATGTAGAAGTCCGTGCGGAAGTACTTCTTGGCCGAGCCCGGCTTCACCCACCACTGCACGTAGTAGTGCGTGATGGTGGAGTTGCCGCGCCTGTCCAGCTTGACGGTGCCGAGGCCCTTGTTGTTCAGGTACTCGACGGCCTCCTTGTAGGTCACGTTCTCGACGATGGGCTCGCCGAACTTGCGACCCTGGCCCTTGCCAACGCCAGCGGCCTTGTACTGGGCCTCCTTGACCTCGACCTTGGTGACCTCAGCGCCGGGGTAGTCCGGACCCGCCGGCTCGGCGTCCTTGGCCTTCTGCGCCCAGTAGAAGTCCTGGTTGGTCGGGTCGAGGCGGCCCTTGCGGAACTCCTCCTGCGAAACCTCGACGTCCTTGGCGTCCTTCTCGCCCTCGTAGGCGTCGAACTCGGCCTTGGTGACCTTCTTCGGCTGGTACATCGCGCCGCCGATGCCGTCGTAGACGGTGACGAACGCGTAGTCGCGGTCGAAGTCCTCGTACACGTCGAAGTCGTAGTGGGTGAAGGCCTGCTTACCCACGTAGACGCCCCAAGGAGCCTTGCCCTGGTAGTAACCCGGGACGAAGACCCAGCGCGACACGACCTCGTCGTTGGCGGCGATGTCGTACACGCAGTGGCCGGCCGTGGCGACCAGGTTGCGGTAGGTCGACTGGATCGAGGTGCCGGAGCACCAGTACAGCTTGCCGTCGCGGCCCTCGAAGAAGACCTTACCGATGGTCTTCGGCAGGTTCACGTTCTGAACCTTGACGGTGGTCTTCTTCTCCTCGCCGATGGGAGCGGTCGACCCCGGCTTGGTGTCCGAGGTATAGCCGCCCTTGGAGGAGATCTTCGTGACCTCGAGGTTGTCCGGGTTGAAGGCCACAGCGCCACGGAGAGCGGCGTTGTTGGACTTGGTCCAGAACTCGAGGGTCTCGACCGCCTTGGCCTGGCTCGCGGCCAGAGCGTCGCTGGCAACGGTGTCGTCGGCCTGGGCGGTGCTGGCCAGACCAGCAGCCAGCAGACCAGTGGCCAGAATGGCGCCACCGGCCGGGAGGAGGATGCGCTTCACGGTAACTCCTTGCGCTGTCGTGGAACGCCTCTTGCGTCCCATGCGTCAGTAAAGGGATAGCCAGGAACATACAGTGTTGATCTTGCTCACCGGAAGCCGCTTTGACGGGAAAACAGGCGACAGGCCGGGCGTGACCGTTCTGTGATGTTTAGGCGACTGATGCGCAGGAGTTGAAGGAAGTCGACCTTGATGGCATTTGCCCTGATCAACATAAGCGCGTGGTAAGTGTGGTTCGCGTGACTCTGATGTCCTCCCGGTCTGGGTCGAGCGGCAGGTGTGGCGCAGATCACATTGGATCAATGGCACCGTATGGGCGCGCCATGCGTCCAAAGCGCCTTCATCTTCGGTGAAAACGCGAAGGGGCCCGGCAGGATGCCGGGCCCCTCGCTGTAACGGGTGATACGAACGGTCTAAGCCCGGTCGCTATCCGTCACTCAGACAACCTTGCCGGACCACGCGGCCGCGGCGGCCTTGTAGACGACGTTGGTCTCGCCGTCGAAGTACGGCGACGAGATGTAGTCCACGCGGCCGTTGCCGTCCTGGTCGTTGAAGGTGCTGATGACACCGTTCAGGTAACCGAGACGCTTGGCGTTGCTGTACTTGTACAGCCACGGACCACCGTCGGCGCCCTCGGTCATGGCGCACTTGAGCGCCATGTGCTCCTCGATCTTCTTGGCAGCAGAACCCTGCAGCTTCTTCGTGGTCTTGCCGTAGCACCACTTCGGAGTAATGCCGGTGTAGTTCTTGTTGCCGTCGGGGTGAGGAGCGGCCGGGTAGCCGAACACGCGGACGTACTTACCGGTCGGCTGGTTCCACGCGAAGCCCTGGCCGCCGACGTTGTCACCGAGACGCCCCGCGTCCTTGGCGAAGCCCTCGATGATGTAGAAGACGGTCTTGTAGAACTTCGTGTCGGAGCCAGGCTTCTGCCACTGCTGGACGTAGTAGTGCGTGATGGTCCAGTTGCCGCGGCGGTCCTGGACCACCTTGGCGGGGTACTTCGCCGGGTCCTTGGCCTGGTTCGCCTTGTAGGCGGCGGCCTGGGGGTCGGTCACGATCTCGGTGACGGGCTCACCGAACTTGCGGCCGTTGCCCTTGCCGACCCGGGCGGCCTTGTAGGTGGCCTCGGAGACCTCGACCTTGGCGACCACGGCGCCGGGGTAGTCGGGACCGCTCGCCTCAGGCGCGGAGCCCCTCTTCACCCAGTACGCCTCGGTCGACGTCGGGTCGAGCTTGCCCTTACGGAACTCCTCGCGGCTGATCTCGACGTCCTTGGCGTCCTTGACGCCCTCGTACTTGTCGAACTCAGCCTTGGTGACCTTCTTGGGCGTGCCGCTGCCGAGCTTGACGCCGTTGTAGACGGTCACGAACGCGTAGTCGCGGTCGTAGTCCTCGTACACGTCGAAGTCGTAGTGGGTGAAGGCCTGCTTGCCCACGTAGATGCCCCAGGGGGACTTGCCCTGGTAGTAACCGGGGACGAAGACCCACTTGGACATGGTGTCCGAGTTGGTGGCCGTGTCGTACACGCAGTGACCGGCGGTGGCGACCAGGTTGCGGTACTTCGACTGGATCGAAGTGGCGGAGCACCACCGCTTCTCGCCCTTGCTGTTGACGAAGAACACCTTGCCGATGGTCTTCGGCATGTTCACGTTCTGGACCTTGGCGGAGGTCTTCTTCTCTTCGCCGATAGGAGCGGTCGACCCGGGCTTGGTGTCGGAGCTGTAGCCGCCCTTGCTCTGCAGCCTGGCGACGTCCGACTTGTCCCAGACGTTGGACTCCTTGGCGGCCTTGAGAGCAGCGCCGTTGTTCTCGGCCCAGAACTGGGCAATGGCCTTGGCGTTCGCCGCGCTCGCCGCCATCTGGTCGGAGGCGACGTCGCTAGCGGCCTGGGCGTTGCCGGCGAGGCCGGCAGCCAGAAGGCCGGTAGCCAGAACTGCGCCACCGGCGGGGATGAGGATGCGCTTCAAGGGAACTGCTCCTTGCTCTGTCGTGGGTCGCAACTTGCGTCCCATGCGTCAGTAAAGGGATAGCAAGGAACATAGCGTGGTGATCTCCGCAGGTGGAACCCGCTTTGCAGGATCCGGCATAGCGCCCCGGCGCCGTTACCTTCTCGTGACATGTCAGATGTTTTCGCGCCTCGTGATCGAGTCGTCACGTTTTCGCAGGGTATTGAAGGATTGTGATAGATGGGACTAGAGTGCCGTTAGCGGTTCGCCACATACCGTTACCGGCATAATGTGACTCAGATCACAGGAACCGGATGGGGCGCCAGATCCGTCTAACTCGGTCCAAAAGCATCCAGGTGATCTTCAGGGCCGGGTTCAGGGCGCTCGGGAAGGCAACAGCCACCCGTCAGCGCAGTCGCTCGGCGATGTGCTCGGCTTGGGGGACGCCCATGGGCGCGAGAATGTCGAGCGCCATCCGGAAGTGACATGCGGCCTCATCCCGTCGTCCGAGGCGGTCGTGCGCTTCACCCAGGGCGCCCTGGGCGAGCCCTTGTAAGTAGGGATCGGTGATGTCGTCGGCTATGTCCCGAGCGATGGTGTAGGTCTGCAATGCCTCATGGGCGTCTCCAACCGCAAGGTGGCAGCGGCCCAGGTCCATCAAGATCTCGCATTCGGCGGTCTTGTCGCCTCCCTCTCTGATGAGAGCAAGTGCCCGCAGATGCAGATCCAGGGACTCGGCGAGACGGCCCTGAACGCGGTAGACCCGGCCGATCCCGTTGAGGGCACTCGCCTCGAACCTGCACTGGCCGATCTCCCGGTTCAGGCGAACGGCGTGTTCGAAGCAATCCAGCGCCATCGCCGAGTCGCCCAGGCTGTCGTACACGTCTCCGAGCAACGTGAGTGTGTAGCCTTCGTCGCTGCGGTTGCCGTCAGCGCGGTCGAAGGCCAGGCATTCACGGAGGCTGGACAGCGCCTCCTCCAGACGCCCGACGCGAAGGTAGGCGATTCCCAGCGCGACGGTCGCCAAGATCTGCCCTCGCTTGTTCTGCAACTGGCGGTACAGGCCGACCGCCCCCGAACTGTCGGCAATCGCCTGATGGAACTCTCCTATCCATAGGCGGCTGTATCCGATCCGGTAGAGCGAATAGGCCTCACCCATGGGATCTCCAACCGTCCGGCTCAGATCCAGGGCATGCTGCTGGTAGTCGATGCCTTCCCGCACGTGCCCGGCCATGAGATGGGCCATGCCCAGGGCATTCAGAATGCGCCCTTCACCGTCCTGGTCCTTCACCTGCCGTACCGCCTCCAGCGCCGTTCGGAGGCCGGCAAGCCAGTCGTCGATCCGGTTCCTGAGGTAGAAGAAGTAGTCCAGCAGCTCCACGAGCTGCCAGACGTGGGCGTTGTAACCGTGTCGTACGGCATGGTCGACGGTGGACAACAGCATGGGGTAGCGGAGCTCGAGCCACGCGGAGGCCGAGTCGAACCCGTCGAACACCGGCAGTTCGTGAACAGGTTCCGGACATCTAAGGGTGTGGGAGAGCGTAGAGGGATAAATGTGGTTCATCGCCGCCTTGACGGCGTGCAGGAGCCAGTCGAACAGCCGAGACAAGGCGCTGAGCCGGAGCCGCTCACTGTCATGAGCATCGCTGAGCTCGCGCGCGAAGAGCCACACGAGATCGTGCAGCACGTAGCGTCCGCTGACGTCACGTGAGATCAGGTGGGCGTTCATGAGCGCGTTGAGGGCTGAGCCGATGTCGTTCCGGGGCTCTCCTGCCATGACGATGATCTCGTCGATGCCGATGTTCGGGCCGGGATGCAGGCCCATCATGCGGAACGTCCGTCGCGCGGTTGCTCCGAGCCCCTCGTATGACAACCGGAAGGCGTGCCGGACACCGACGCGAGGGTCACCTTCGATGTCCAGTGCGGTCAGCCGGTCCTGGCCGACGAAGGCGGTGACGAAGTCGCTGATGGACAGGCTCGGCTGGCCCAGCAGATGCGCTGCCGCGAGGCGGAGGGCGAGCGGCAGGCACCCGCAGAGGCGGACCAGCGACTCTAGGGCCTCCTTCTCATGAGAGACGCGCTCGTCACCCAGGATGGTGGTCAACAACGCCATCGCCTCGTCGTCTGACATCACATCAAGGGTCAACATGTGGACGTCATGGGTGGCGGTGAGTCCGCGAAGAGAGTCGCGGCTGGTGACCACCACCTTGCAGCGGGAGGAGCCGGGTAGGAGCGGTCGGAGTTGTTCGGCGCCGGCGGCGTTGTCGAGCACGAGAAGCAGCCGCCGGTCCGCCAGGAGCGACCTGTACAGCGCCTCGCGTTCGGCTGTTCCGTGCGGAATCGCGTCCTGTGCCACACCGAGCCCGTACAGGAGCTGATGCAGAGCCTGCATGCTGGTCACCGGCTCGCCCGGGGAGTGGCCATGCAAGTCGATGTAGAGCTGCCCGTCCGTGAACCGGGACACGTGGTGATGCCCCCAGCGTGTCGCGAGCGCGGTCTTGCCGATGCCCGGCGCACCGGTGATGACGGCAATGGTCACGGCCGAAGGCTCGTCGGGCAGAATCCGGTCCAGCTCGCGCAGGCTGTCGCCGCGGCCGGTGAAGCGGACGATGTCGGCCGGCAACTGGCGAGGCAGCAAAGCACGCAGAGTGACGACTGAGCCCGGCTTCCCGGCTTGCACGGGCTTCGCGGTGAGGAGTTCCTGATGCAGCGCGTTCAGATCAGGTCCGGGGTCTATGCCAAGTTCTTGACGCAGGTGGCGGCGCCCGATCCGGTATTCCTCAAGAGCCTCCGCTGTTCGCCCCGAGCGGTGGAGCGCGGTCATCAGCTGACCACGTAACCGCTCCTGCAGGGGATGTTCCGCGACCAGATGCCGTAGCTCGCTGATGAGGTCCGTGTGTCGGTCCAAAGCGAGGTCGGCGTCGATCCGGCTCGCGAGAGCGGCGATGCGAAGCTCTTCCAGCGCGGCGCCCTCCGTGAGCACCAGTTCGTCTCGCGTCCCGGCCAGAGCGGCACCGCGCCACAGCGCCAGAACCTCGCGGAATTGGTCGGCCGCCCGAAGAGCGTCGCCCGCGGCCAGAGACGTCCGTGCCGCACGCGTTCCTGCGGTGAAGAGGGCGAGATCGGAACCGTTCGGTGGAACGTGGAGCTGATAGCCCGCCGGAGTGCCTGACAGGTGAGCCGGAGTGCTGAGCAGCCGCCGCAGCGACCAAAGGTGATTGTGCAGCAACTTACGGCCGGAGACCGAGATTTCCGTCCCCCATAGTGTGGCCAGCAACCGGTCGTGGGACACCACCTGATTGGCCTTGAGCACAAGGATGGCCAGGAGAGTCCGCTGCTTCTGCCCGACGATGGGGAAAGAACGCCCGTCGCGCCACAGATCCACTGGACCGAGGATCCGATACTCCACGTGCCCTCCTGCAGCTGCGAGCCGATCTCGGCGCGAAGGATCCGCGGATGCCGCCCCGGGCCTGAACCGGGTTTCAGCAGCTGGAACTCCTGAATATCAGATCGCGGCGACAAGATCGAGAGTTACCACGGTCAAGATCGAGAGCGCTGGGCCGCATCCTGCCGTCGACACATGTGGCCTGGTGGTGTGGCGACCTCAGGTAAGACGCTCAGGGCCCGCACACCTGGATCGAGGCGTTGATCAATTGTTCAGGATGGCGATGCGCAGCGGACTGGCTCGATCGATTTTCCGGGTGGGGTGGGTTCTCCTCATCACGCTGTCTGGACAGTTGGTGGCTGTTCCCGGTACGGCTCAGGCCCAGGAGAGCGTAGGAGGCGCAGCGCCGCTTGCTGTCGGATCAGCCGAAGTCCCCAGACAGATGGCAGGAACGGTGGCAGGTCTGCCGTCGCTGGTGCCGGCGGTGGCGACGCGGACGTCCCCGGCATCGACGTCGAAGGAAGGAGATGGGAGGACCACGAAGGGCGCGTTACCTCTGGAGCGACGGGCGGGCGACGAGCCCTCGGTTCCGCAGAGCGGGCGCCGACTTCCCCGAGGGACGCAGCGCGCCGAGCAGTTGGATGCCGGATGCTGCTCGCCGGTCGTCGAAGAGCGCTCACCCTTGGATTGGACGTTGGCCGACACACTGACGCCGTTGCTCATGGTGAAGGCCGACAGCGCCAACGGCATGGACTTCACCTTCGAGGTCTGTGACGACGGATCGATGCTGAAGGGATGCTTCTCCTCCCAGGTTCAGAGCGACGTCCACTACTGGCGAGTCCCCGCGGGCAAGCTGAAGTGGGGCCGGCAGTACTTCTGGCAGGTGACGGTCAAGGACCGCGGCACGCTGGCGCAGACGGTTTCGAGCGTCGGCAACTTCACCACCGGCGTGCGCCAGCCGGCGGTGAGCTCCCGTCTGGCAGCACGTGGGCCCGACGGTCAGGAGTTCGATCAGGTCACGGGCAACTACACGACTACGATGACGGACGTACAGGTCGCCGTAGCCGGGCCGCCGCTGTCAGTGGTGCGCGCTTACAACACCTTCGATCCTCGTAGCAATGGGATGTTCGGGGTCGGGTGGTCAACGCGGTGGGACATGAAGATCGTCCGCGAGGACTCCGCTCTGTTGGTGACCCAGCCGGATGGTCGTGTGCTGCGGTTCGGTGCGAACGGTGACGGCACCTACCAGCCGCCGTCCGGCTGGTATGCCACACTCGCCGAACTGAGCAGCGGCGGTTGGCGTCTGATGGACAAATCCGCTACCTCCTACGTGTTCGATGTGAACGGTCGGTTGACCAAGGTCACCGACAGCCGGGGGCGCGGCCAGGACCTGAGTTACGACACATCGGGCAAACTCACCTCGGTAACCGCTGCAGGAGGCCGATCGCTGCGTTTCGCCTGGACCGGTGGCCACGTCACCAGCGTGTCCACTGATCCGGTCGACGGCAAGGCGCTGACCTGGACGTACGCATACGACACCGACCGCCTCGCGACCGTGTGCACCCCCTCTCCCGAGCCGGCGTGCACGCGATACGAGTACGGCAGCGGCTCGAACTACCGCACGGTTGTCCTGGACTCGGGACCGTACGGATACTGGCGGCTGAACGAGGCCGCGGGCACCGGGACGGCTGCGGACCTCGGCTGGGGTGCGGGCTCGGCGAATCTGTCAACAGCCACTCTGGGGCAACCGGGCGCGCTGGCCGGAACGGTCGATGCCTCTGCCGCCTTCAAGAGCGCCGGCATGAAATTGCAGCCCAACGCGGTCGGCCGGTTGGCCGGCCAGGCGTCAGTGGAGGCATGGTTCAAGACCACCAAGCCCGGAACGGTGTTCTCGGCCGGCCTGGCAGGTTCCGCGGACTCGGCCCTGTACATCGGCACCGACGGAAAGCTGCGTGCTCAGTTCCTGGCGCGAGCAACAGAAGACGACACCCGGTTGTTCACGCCGATCACCACCACCGGCACCGTCAACGACGGTGAATGGCACCACGCGGTGCTGACCGCGGACAACGGCACCGACCGGCTCTACCTGGACGGGCAACTGGTCGGCAGCCTGTCATCGCCGCGCTACATCTACTGGCAGGAGGACGCGCGCTTCGCCTCTGGTCCGCTCAACTGGCGCATGCCCGCCGGCAGCGACGGCAACTTCGCTCTGAACGGGCAGCTCGACGAGGCGGCACTGTATGACCGGGCGTTGACACAGGCCGAAGTTCAGGCGCACTACGCGGCGGCCAGATCCGACGCACGCAACAAGCTGACCACGGTGACCGTCCCCTCAGGCAGGGTGTGGGTGAGCAATACCTATGACCCGGCCACAGATCGCATCAAGATCCACACCGACCAGAACGGCGGTACCTGGCAGATCGGTGAACCGGTCGTCGACCTGGCCAAGGGTACGTCAACGATCACGGTGATCGACCCGAACAACGCAAAGCTGATCACGGTTCACGACATCTGGCGGGGTTACCGGCTCGTGCAACAGACCGATCAGGTGGGTGAGAAGACGCGTTACCAGTACGACACGGGTGGGTTCCTCTCGCAGATGGTTGACGCGAACGGGAACGCCACGCGGCAGAGCCACGACAAGCGCGGCAACGCCATCAGTCAGACCACCTGTCGCAGAGCCGATCAGTGCCAGACCAGTTACGCCTCGTACTACCTGAACAAGAACGACAGGTTCGACCCACGCAACGATCGGCGGACCAGCCTCCGCGACAGCCGCTCCTCTTCCGCGACTGACGACACCTACGCCACCACGTGGGAGTACAACAGCCACGGCGAGCAGACCAAGCAGACCAGCCCGGCCACGACCGACTTCCCCGACGGCCGCTCGGTCAGCATCGCCTACACCGACGGCACAGAAGCGGCGGTCGGCGGCGGCACCACCCCGCCCGGCCTGATCGCCTCCCAGACCGACCCGCGCGGCAACACCTGGACCTACCGCTACACCGCGGCCGGTGACCTGGCCGAGCAGCGTGACCCCGAAGGGTTACAGGTGGAGCTGACCTACGACGCGCTGGGCCGGCTGCGGGAGAAGTCGGAGGTGTCGCAGGCCCATCCGGACGGGGTCGAGTTCGCCTTCACCTACGACGAACTGGGGCGACTGGCGACGCAGACCGAGCCGGGCGTCAAGAACGAGGTATCCGGCGTCACCCACACCAAGCGCACCACGTACGCCTATGACCCGGACGGCAACAAGCTCAGTGAGACCGTCACCGACCTGACGGGCGGGGACGCCGAGCGCGCCACCGTCTACGCCTACGACGACCACGGTCACGTCGAGACCGTCACCGATCCCGAGGGCGGCGTGGTCCGCCAGAGCTGGAACACCCTCGGCAGCCTCGCAACGGTGACAGACGCCAAGGGCGCGGTCGTCGAATACGGTTACAGCCCGCGCGGCGAGCTGGCCTCCAAGACGCTGAAGGGCTGGACCGGCAGCCCGGTCGACCCCCAGCCGGCCCAGGACGTGGTGCTGGAGTCGTTCGGTTACGACGCCGGTGGCCGCCTGGCCGCGCAGTCGGACGCCATGGGACGCAAGACCACGTTCACGTACTTCGGTGACAACCTGCTCGCCAAGAAGATCGCCGACGGCGTCAAGCTGAACGGCTCCACCACCGCCAGAAACGTGGTCGTGGAGGAGCACACCTACGACGCGGCGGGCCACCGGACCAGGCTCGTCACCGGCGGCGGGAAGGTGACGACCGACTACGTCTACGACGCCGCCGGCCTGCTCACCTCGCAGACGTTCGACCCCGGCGACCTGGACCGGAAGACCGTCTTCACCCACGACGCCAACGGCAACACGATCAAGACCGCTCGTACGGGCGC
Source organism: Nonomuraea phyllanthi (assembly GCF_006334985.2). GTDB lineage: Bacteria > Actinomycetota > Actinomycetes > Streptosporangiales > Streptosporangiaceae > Nonomuraea > Nonomuraea phyllanthi. The sequence goes on along the minus strand of NZ_VDLX02000033.1, from coordinate 9,514 downwards.
CGGATCCTCCCGCACCGAGGTCACCGAGTTCACCTACAACAAGACCAACCTCGTCACCAGGACGACCGTCGAGAACGGCGACACGGACCTGGTCTCCACCGTCACCTACGACGATCGCGGCCTGGCCGTCGCCTCCACCGATCCGCGCGGCAACGCGGACGGTGCCGACAAGGCCGACTACACGACCGAGATGCGCTATGACGCGCTGGGCCGCCTGGTGGAGGCGACCGGCCCGCAGGTCAAGGTAGATAAGGCCGGTACGGCCGATGACGCGCACCCCACCGCGCGCTTCGGCTACGACACCCTCGGCGCCAAGACTCACGAGACGGATGCCGAAGGCCGCACCGTGACCTCGACCTTCGACAAGGCCGGCCGCGTGACCAGCCGGCGTGCCCCCAGCTACACCCCGCCCGGCGGCACCGCCGTCACCCCGACAACCGCCTACGCCTACGACAAGGCCGGCCAGCTGATCTCCACCACCGATCCGCGCGGCTACACGAAGACCTTCGACTACGACAAGCTCGGCCGCCAGGTCCGCGTCACCGACCCCGCCCCTGAGGGCCAGGCGGCGGGCACGTGGGTGAGCGAGTACGACCTGGCCGGGGAGACACTGGCGACCGTCGACCCGACGGGTGCCCGGAGCGAGGCCACCTACGACGACCTCGGGCGGCAGATCACCGCCACGCAGATCGAGCGCAAGCCCGCCACGACGAGCTTCACCACCACGATGGAGTACGACGACGCGGGCCGGCTGCTCAAGCAGACCGCCCCCGGCAGCAAGACCACGACCTACGATGTGAACGCCGCGGGCGAGGTCAAGGCGGTGACCGACCCGCTGACCAACCAGACGACCATGGCCTACGACCTGGCCGGGCGGCTGACCAAGACGACCGACGCGAACGGCAACGCCACCACCGCCGAATACGACCTGGCCGGACGCAAGACCACGGTCAAGGACCTGGACGCCGGCGGCACCGTACTGCGTACCTATGGGTACGGCTACGATGAGGCAGGCAACCAGACCAGCACCACCTCACCCGAGGGACACGTCACCAAGCAGACGTTCGACGCGCTGAGCCGTCCCACCTCGCTCATCGAGCCGGTCTCCGCCGACACCTCGATCACCACGACCTTCGGTTACGACGCCACCGGCGCCCGCACCCGCCTCACCGACGGCCGCGGCAACGCCACCTGGACCACCTACAACAGCCTCGGCCTGGTCGAGACGGTGACCGAGCCGTCCACCACCACCCACCCTGATGCGGCCGACCGCACCTGGACCCAGATCTACGACCAGGCCGGCAACCAGGTCGCCACCATCCAGCCGGGCGGCGTGCGCATCGACCGCACCTTCGACCACCTGGGCCGTCTCACCAAGGAGACCGGCGCAGGCGGGGGCGCCGCCACCGCGGAGCGCACCTTCGGCTACGACCTGGCCGGCCGCCCCACGACCGCCGGGGATCTCACCGTCGACTTCAACGACCGCGGCCTGCCGCTGAAGGTCTCGCGCGGCGCCACGCAGGAGACCGCCTACGGCTACGACGAGCTCGGCAACCCGACCCAGCGCACCGACGCGGCCGGCACGTCCACCTTCACCTGGGACAAGGCCGGCCGCCTCGCCACCGCCACCGATCCTGTCACCGGCCGCACCCTCACCTACGGGTACGACCCGGCCAGCCGCCTGAAGACCATCACCGCCACCAGCGGCCAGGCCAGCACCCAGACCATCGGCTACGACGACCTGGACCGGGTCACGAGCCAGACGCTGAAGAACGGCTCCGGCACCCAGCTCGCCAAGATCGCCTACGGTTGGGACAAGGACGACAACCTCACCACCAAGACCACCGCCGGAACGGCCGGTGCGGGCACCAACACCTACACCTACGACCACGCCAACCGCCTGACCTCGTGGACCGCCCCCGGCGGCTCCACCACCGCGTATGAGTGGGACGCCGCCGGCAACCGCACCAAGGCCGGGGACAAGACGTTCACCTACGACGAGCGCAACCGCCTCACCTCCGGCGACGGCACCGACTACACCTACACCCCGCGCGGCACCCTGGCCGCCAGCACCAAGGCCGGCGCCACCACGCAGTACACCTTCGACGCCTTCGGCCGGCTCATCGCCGACGGCGACAGCCTCTACAGCTACGACGCCCTCGACCGCCTCACCAGCCGGGTCAGCGGAACCGCCAAGCAGACGTTCGCCTACTCCGGCCTCGGCAACGACCTGGCCGCCATCGCCGACAGCGGCGGCGCCGTCCAGGCCACGTACGCCCGAGATGCCGCCGGCGGCCTGCTCGGCCTGAAGGAGGGCGCCGGCGCAGCGGTGGCGGCGCTGAGCGACCTGCACGGGGACCTGGTCGCCACCTTCACCACCAGCCTGCAGACCTCCACCGCCTACGACCCGTTCGGCGCCGTCACCGCTCAGACCGGCACCAAGACCGGCCTCGGTTACCAGGGCGAGTACACCGATCCGGACACCGGCAAGGTCAACATGCACGCCCGCTGGTACCAGCCCGGCACCGGCACCTTCACCAGTCGCGACACCGCGACCCTCACCCCCCACCCCTCCGTGCAGGCCAACCGCTACGCCTACGCCAACGCCTCACCCCTGACCGGCACCGACCGCACCGGCCACGCCACCGAAGCGATCGTGCCGGGTGGCTCGCTCAGAGAAGCCGGCCCGGGCTACAACGGATGCATCATGAGCGGCAGCATCTGCCACGAGACTGACTCCCACGCGCGCTGGTGGAGCGACTTCGTCACCGCCCCCGGCTACGACTGGCTCTACGGCCCCGGCTTCTCGATGGACGAGCTTGCAAGGCTGAACTACGAGATCATGCCGAACGGAAGGCCCGTGCCGGAAGATATCGAGCAGGATTTTTGGGAGGTTTCCAGCGAAGCCCGTGAAGCATTCATGACGGCCTACTCGCCGACTCTCGACAGGATGCAGGTGCTCGAGGCGTGGATGGCGGCTGTGGTGGAGAACGGCGTCTCAACAGTGCTGGCGGCCAATTCTAGCGACCCGTGCTCGTGGTCCGGTCGGACGACGCCGCCGCCGACGCCTGACTCCTGCTTTGCCTCACCTTCGCACAAAGCGTTGATGAACGCTGCCAAGAAGTATCAGAAGTATCTTAAGGGTGCTCCGGAATGGGGTTTCAGTGACTGGGCGGCCTGGCAGGTGGACGAGGACTGGGGCAAGCTGAACAAATTTAAGCGGGACTGGGTTAGCCATTTTAAGGATGTCATCAAGGGAGCCGCTGCCTTCTTCAATATTCCCGCCGTAGTGCTTGGCGGCATAGCACTCATCGAGACCGGCAAGAAATGGGAGTCTCTGGAGAAACTTGCGGAACGAGTTCGCGCTATTGCACCTAATACGCTCATTGCAGGAGGCAAGTGGCTAGATACGACGCTCGGCGCGCTGAACATATCGATCAGAGCAGCGGCGAAAATGTTTGGGTACAACCCCGACGCACTGAACGCTGCAGAGGCCCGACTCCTGCTCAAGAGCCTTGCCGATCCTATTCAGTCTATATTCATGGCGGCGAAGTACGTTTCCGACCACCGCGATACCTACGTGCGTGCCAACCCTGGACCTGTGGGGCCATCCACCGAATCCCGGTGGGTCAAGACTTGGGGGAACATCGCCCAGAGTTACAATCCCGGCTACAGTAGTGGCGGTAAGGGATACGGCGAGTGGGTGATGAGCAATCGGGTCGAAGTGGCGCAGTTGCTCGGCTGTAAAACTATCTTTTGCTAGAACCTGATCTAACGAAGGGTATATAGAGTCGGATGCGAGTCGTCAAGGCTCTGGTCGCCGTCGTGGGGTACGCGTTCTCCCTGATTTGCGTCCTCTTCAGTTACGCGATCAAGCTTGAAAGTTACAGCGCGGCGGACCCGGGAAGCTACAACCCGATCGACCTTGGCAGCGTTATAGGTGCCACTATCGCCGCGCTGCTGGCTGTTGGCTTCACATTAGCAGCCACCACCGCAGTCCGGCGGTGGTGGGCTCTCGTGGCTTCGGCAGCCATCATCCTCTCAGCACTCGGAAGAATCGCGTTAATTTGGTACGAGGTGCTTGCTTGAAGGAGGTTTCTGCCTCACACGCAGGAACAAGCATGACAACCGCGATGCCGGCGTGACAATAGCGAGAAGCGGTCGCACGTGGTGCTCATGAGAGGCGCAGGCGTATCCACTCACACCGTTCATGCTCTTGATGCTGCTGGTTTGGTGATCTCGCCGATGTAGGCCATGATGATCCCCGATCATGTCCGAGCAGCCGATCCCGCCGAGCTCGCCCTCGATCGAGGAGATCGTGCGGCAGTTGACGGCGCTCCAAGCCGAAGTGGCCGAGGTCCGCGCCACCAACGTAAGGCTGCGCGAGTTGCTGACCCAGCGAGAGGCGGAGCTCGCCGCCGCGCATGAAAGGATCGCGCGCCAGGCGCAGGCGATTCGCGAGCAGGACGAGCTGATCAAGCAGTTGCGGGCCGAGGTCGTGGCCTTGCGGGGAACGGCTAGACCTCAACTCCGGCAACTCCAGGACACCGCCCTCGGCCAAGAAGGTGTGGAACCGTAAGAAGCGGGCCGAGGAGAAGAAGGAATCCTCGCGTGAGGTGTTCGGCCCCAAACGCCCGACGGGCGGGCAGCGCGGGCACAAGGGCTCGCGGATGGAGATGACGGCCACGCCTTCGCGGGTGGAGGTGATACCGGGCCCGAGCGCGTGCGGCGGATGCGGTAGCGCGTTCATGGCGGGCGGCACCGGCTCGGCGGATGGGACGGGCGGTTTCGTCCGGGCGCAGGTGACCGACCTGCCATCGGTCACACCGCAGACGGTGGAGTACCGGATGCCGGTTCGCCACTGCGGATGCGGGCATACCACGATCGCCCCGGCCCCCGACGGCGTCCAGCCGGGGCAGGCGAGCTACGGACCGGGTGTCAAGACGATGATCGCCCTGTTGGCGGAGATCGGGCACACCAGCATCGAGCGGACATCCCTGCTGATGGCACTGATGTTCAACCTGAACGTCTCAGGCGGGTTTGTCGCCAAGGTCGACGCTCGGCTGTCGGACCGGCTGGCGGGGTTCGAGGAGCAGGTCAAGGAGCATCTGCGCCGGGCGGAGGTGGCCGGGACCGATGAGACCCCGGTCTCGCTGGCCGGGAAGACGGCCTACATCTACGGCATGCACGATGGGAAGGTCGTCTGGTACGGGGCTGGGCTGAGTCGCGGGCACGAGACCATCAAGGGGTTCGATCTGCTGACCGGCTTCACGGCATCCTGGTCCGCGACGACTATGTCGGCTACCACTTCCTCGACAGCTTGCTCGCCGGGGTGCAGCTCTGCCTGGCCCACGTCATCCGTGATCTTCGCCGGTGCACCAGGCGGACGCGGTCCGCGGTGGATGGGCCGGCGGCCTGCTCGCCGTCCTGCAGGAGGCGATCCACACCGCCAACCACGCCATCCGCGCCGGGGCCGAGCGGCTGGACGTCGCCGTGATCGCCAGGTTCCGGGCTCGCTACCTGGAGCTGACCACGGAAGGGATCAAACTCAACCCCTGCCATCCGGGCCGGGACAAACCCCGGGCACGGGTGCTGGCCGAGCGTCTGCCAGGATGACTGAGCTTACGGCGTAGCCGTTCCAGCTCCTTTGCTGGGCGGCGATCCTGGACACCGCTATGATCTTGAACTCGCGCAGCTTCGCCAGCTCGGCGTCCCGATCCTGCACCCGGCTCTTCAGCTCGGCGACCTGCTGCTTGAACCGCTTGATCTGCGCCTCGCGCGGGTCGGAGATCTCCTCGGCGTCCCGCAGCCGGTCCCGGCGCTGCTCGAACTCCTCCAGCGCTCGTCGCGCCGCAGGCGGCGTCGATCTTTCCCAGCACCATGAGCGTGCGGTCCAGCTCGGGCCGCAGCTGGCGCTTCTCGCCGGCGGGGAAACGCACATTGGCCTGGAACGCCTCCAGTGTGTCGGCGCGGTCCTGCCAGGCGGGCCGGTGGCAGGGGTGATGCGTGGCCTGCGGGCACCGGGCCGAGTCACACATCCCGGCAGCGGCTTCTTGGCGTCCGGCGCACCCGTGGGCGAGAGATGCGGCCCATCCCATGGCCGGTAAAAGCTTCTGGCCTTAGCCTGGCGTTGACGAGATGCTCAGGAGGTGCTGGGGCTCATGTATGACGAGACCACCATCGGGGCCCGACTGCGAACCCTGAGGCGTTGGCGCGGTATGCGCCTGGTCGATCTGGCCGGACAGGCCGGGATGAGCAAGACTCACCTGTCCGACATCGAACGCGGCCGTAAGGCGCTCGACAGGCGCTCATACATCGCCGGCCTCGCCGCCGCACTGCGCGTCTCCGAGACCGACATCGTCGGCGGGCCGCACCTGACCGCCGACCCCGTCCAGGCCGGTCCTCACGGGGCGATCCCGCACCTGCGCATGGCGCTGCAGACCAACAGCCTGGATCAACCGCTCTGCGACCGCGCCCGTCCCCTGACAGAGCTTGTGGCCGAGCTGGGCGCCATCGAGACGATGCGGGTGCGGTGCGACTACGACGCGCTGGGCGGGCTCCTGCCGGACGTCGTCGACGAGCTGCACGTCCATACTGCTAACCCGGTCGATGAGGCCGCGCTCGGCCTGGCGCTGCGCGCGATGGTCGATGCGTGCGTGACCGCGACCCATCTCGCGAGCAACCTGGGCTACGGGGACCTCGCCCACTTGGCCGCCCGCCGTGCCTGGGAAGCCGCCGCCTGCCTGGACGAGCCGGTGGAGAAGGGCAAGGCTGCGTTCGTCTCCGTGCTGACCATGCCTAAGGTCGGGTCGGCCGGGTCCTGGGCCAGGTCGCTGACCGCTGCCGAGAGGGCCGCCGCGGCGCTCTCCCCGCATGCGGTGGAGCCGGTCGGAGTTCAGGTCCTCGGCATGATCACCCTGACGGCGTCGCTCTCCGCCGCCGCGATGAACAACCACTCGTCAGCGGCCGGCTGGCTGGATGAGGCCGCCGAGCTCGCCGCCCGGGTGCCGGACCGGCCGACCTCGGCGTGGATGCAGTTCTCGGCCACGAACGTGGGAGTGTGGCGAGTCGGCATCGGGGTGGAGTCTGGGGAGTCGGGCCGGGCGGTGGCCGAGCTCGCCCAGCGGGTGGACGAGACCCGGCTGGAGGGTGTGGGGTCGCGGCGGGCATCGTTCCTGGCCGACGTCGGGAGGGGCCTGGCGCGCGATCGGGGGACCCGGGATCTCGCGGTTCGTTACCTGCGGCGGGCCGAGAACGTCGCACCCCAGCGGATCCGAAACGACGCCCGCGTGCGGGAGACGGTCGCCGTTCTCCTGCAGCAGGCGACCAGTAGCGCGGGGGGCCGCGAGCTGCGCGGGATGGCCGCGCGCATGGGCGTCCCCCACTGAGTTCACGCCATTCCGCTCCAGCGGAATACGACCGTGATGGATTTCTTACTGTCTGTAGCCATGGAGACCGACAGGGCCACAGGCGCTCGCGAGCAGCTCGATCTGCTGCGCGTCGAACTAGCACGCCGCGGTTGGCACGCTGACCAGTGCGGCACCGAGCAGCGTCCGTTCCTGCGCGTCCGTAACCGGGCCGACCCGGAGCTCAGCGACTCCGTGGCCTGCCGGGGCGGCGTGTACTGCTGGAGCTGGGGTCCAGCGATCGGCGCGGTCGACGACGTCTCAGGGACGGCCGACCGGATCACGCATGTCCTGCGGGTGATCCTATGACCGGCGGCGAGCTGCAAGAACATCTCCAGGCCACGAACGGCGATCTCCGGCGGGTGGTGGCGCGGGCGGCGCTGCTGCTCGACGTGGCGGGCCGGCAGTTGTCCACGCTGCGCAGCACCTACCCGGTCTGGAGCATCGATCGGCAGCGCGATGACGCCGGCCGCGTGTGGTGGACGGCCATGCTGCGTACGCCGTTCACGGTCGAGATGGCGGCGGCCGGGATCTGGGAGACCGTGTGGCAGCCGGATGCCATCGCTCTGGCGGCGACGCTGGCCTGGCAGTCGGCTCTGCTCGACACCGTTCGTGCCGGGGCGCGGGGGCCGTGATGGTGGAGACGGTCGGCGCCGCGTACCGCCGGGCGGTGCGGCTGCTGGAGGTGTTAGAGAGCACCTATCCCGGCTGGGCCATCGCTGCGGACGGCGAGTGGTGGGTGGCCGAGTTGCGGCAGTTGCGTACGCAGCGGATGGCCGAGATCGGGATCGTCCAGTACGTGCGGCGCAAGAGCGGCGTGTCCCTTGGGATCGCGCTGCAACGGCAGGTGGAGCTGTTGCACAGTATCGGCCCTGCCGCTTTCCGCTAGCCCTCGGGCCCGGTTGCCGCCTACGGGCGGCGGATCCGGGGTTCCACGAATCCCCTGGGAGGCCGGCGGCCCCTGCCGGTCCCAGGGCTCATGAGCCGGCGCGGCGGCGGCCCGAGACCACGCCCAGCCGCCGCGCCACCCACCGGAGGTGGTCCACCTATGTGCGAGTGGACGCGGTTCACCCCGCGCAGCGTGCGGCTACGGGTGCACGCCACGTCGTGCTGCGGCGCGTACGAACTGGCCTCCGAGGGCGGCCAGTACTTCGTCCTGCGCCCCGACGGGGCTGGCGGACAGGAGGAAACCGGCCGTGGCCTGTACGCCTACGCCGCCCGAGTGTGGGCCGACCTTGCCGCCAACCACCAGAGATCGTGGAAGGCGGAGTTGTAGGGCCGTACATCCGAAGCACCACCGATCAGAAGGGATCACCACGATGCAGCGTCACAGCAGGGCCAAGGGCGACGACGATCAGCCACCACCCATCTGCGGCACGTGCCTGGGCGCGGGCGGTGAGTGGATCGAGCTCAACGGGCAGAAGGACAAGGAACGCAAGTGGGTCAGGTGCAAGGCTTGCAACGGAACAGGACGCAGATGACGGATCGGATCACGTGCCCGGAATGCCAGGGCCGCCGCGGGCAGCAGCTCGGGGATCTGTTCCTCGCGTGCCAGTTCTGCGGCGGCCGTGGCTGGGTCGGCGGCGACAACGAGCCGGCCGAGCGAGGCGATTGCCCACCGCCACCTCCGCGACCGGCCTGGCAGCACAAGGTGTGGTCCGACCCGTGGGTCTCCACAACGCTCGGATGCCGTGTGTGCCTGGGATCCGAGCAGATCGCGCACGTCGACGAGGAGGCCGGGACGCTCGTGACCCGGCCGTGCGTCTGCGTCGAACCGCCGGCAACCGCTGAGCCTTCGTGACGTACGCCCAGCGCTGGGCTATGACGAGGAAGGAAGATGGAGCTATGAGTTACAGCCGATGGAAGACCTTGCGCGAACGCAAGCTCGCAGCAGGTTTCACCGAGCCGGAGGACGTGGCCGAGGCTCGTCGCGAAATCCGGCTGTCCATGGCCCTGGCGAAGGCGGTGTACGAGCGGCGCACTGAGGTGCCCCGACCCTTCCGGACTCGGACCCAAGTAGGGTCAGAGACAGTCCGGAAAGGAAGCACGTGGCGAAGAAGCCGAGAATATATCCACCTGAGTTGCGAGCCGAAGTCGTGCAGGCCGTC
>NZ_VDLX02000032.1 GCF_006334985.2 Nonomuraea phyllanthi | reverse complement strand
CACCTACGCCGACCCCGCCCACCACCTCACCGGCATCCTGCTCACCCAGGTCGGCGCCTCCACCCCCGACTCCATGCACCTCATCCACGACTTCTGGACCACCCTCTACCAGGCCATCGACGACTGACGACCCTGCTGACGGCTGCGACCGGGGCTCCGGCCCCGGTCGCAGCCGTGTACGGGGTCATCCGTCAGAGCGGGCCCGGAGAGGTCGCGTCACGCGACGGCGGTCCCCTCGAGCTCGACCATCAGGGTGGGGATCGCCAGCCGGGTCACCCCGAGCATCGTGGTGGTCGGCGCCACCCCGGCGGCGCCCAACCGCGACGCCAGCACGCCGTAGTGCTCGAAGAGCCGATCGACGTCGGTGGTGTAGACGTTGAGCCGGACAAGGTCCGCGAGGGACATGCCGGCCTCGCCGAGCACCGCCTCCAGGTTGTCCAGGCTCAGCGCCAGCTGCGCCGCCATGTCACGGTCATGCTGCGGCTTGCCGTCGCCGCTCATCGCGGTCTGCCCGGCGCAGTAGAGGGTCCGGGTGTGCCCGGAGACGACCTCCCCCTGGTTGTAGCCCATCTCCACCGACCACGCCCACGGGTTGACCGCCGTTCGCTCCATCGCCACATCAGCTCCATTCGATTCGTCGACATTCACGTACGCCGATCGGCCCCGCAGGCACGATCTCGGGCGTCGTGTGATGAGCCTCCCAACAAATCACGACATCCTGTGTCGTGTATTTCGATAGCGTTCTCGTATGCGCGCCGACCGGCTGGTCTCGCTGGTGCTGCTGCTACGGCGGCACGGCCGGCTGTCCGCGGCCGCGCTGGCCCGCGAGCTGGAGGTGTCCACCCGCACCGTGCTGCGCGACATCGAGGCGCTGTCCGCGGCCGGTGTCCCCGTCTACGCCGAACGCGGCCGGCACGGCGGATTCGCGCTGCTGCCCGGTTTCCGTACCGAGCTCACCGGGCTGAACCACGACGAGGCCCTTGCCCTGCTGGTCGCCGGATCGCGGCGCGGCGCGCAGGCGTTCGGTCTCGGCTCGGCGCTCGCTTCGGCGATGCTCAAGGTGGTCGACGCGCTGCCCGACAGCTATCGGGACACCGCGGCGGGCGCGGCCGAGCGCCTGCTCATCGACCCGGAGACCGACCTCCTCGCGCGCCGGTCGGACGCCGACGAGGTGCCCGACGCCATAGCGGCCGAGGTCCTGCGCGCGGTGTTCGCCGGGCACAAGCTGCAGATCCACTACGCGGCCGTGGACCAGCCGCCGAAGTGGCGCACGGTGGACCCGATCGGCCTGGTCACCATCCGCGACCGGGGCTACCTGCTGGCCACGAGGTCCGGCGCGGACCGCACCTACCGGCTGTCCCGGGTCCTGGCCGCCAAGGTGCTCGCCGAACCCGCGCAGCGACCGGACCGGGTCGATCTGGACCGGGCCTGGCAGGAGCGCAGCACCCGCTTCCGGACGGGCGGCGACCAGGTCACCGTGCTGGTACGGGTCAACCCGGCGCGGCGGGAGGACCTGGTGGGCACCGCGCTGGCCGTACTCGCCGAAGAAGCCGAGCCCGACGGCCGGCTGCTGATGGAGGTGACCTTCCAAGACCCGAGACATGCCGAATGGGCGCTGTGGCAGCTCGCCACGAACGGGGAGGCCCTGGCCCCGCAGTGGTTGCGCGACTCCCTGCGCGACCGCGCCACCGCGATCGCCACCCGCTACGGAGGTTCCTCCTGAAACGGGGCGGTGGCTCTTGTAGCCGGGATCAGGGTGGGTTGAGGATGCCGCGGGCGATGGCGGTGGTCACGGCGGCGGTGCGGTCGGCGACGCCGAGCTTGTCGAAGATGCGCATCATGTGGCTTTTCACGGTCGCCTCGCTGATGAACAGCTCCCGGCCGGTCTCCGGGTTCGACAGGCCGCGGGCCGCGCACTCCAGCACCTGGATCTCCCGGGCCGTGAGGGCGGGGGCCTCACCCCGCATGCGGGTGGCCAGCTTGGCCGCGACCGGAGCGGCGAGCACGGTGCCGCCCGCCGCGGCCGTGCGGATCCCCGCGACCAGTTGCTCCCCCGAGGCGTCCTTCAGCAGGTAACCGGTCGCTCCCGCGGCGACGGCGCGCAGGATGTCCCCGTCGGAGTCGTAGGTGGTGAGGACGACGACCGCCGTCGCGGTCCCGGCCGCGACGATCTGCTCGGTCGCCTCGACCCCGCCCAGCCCGGGCAGGCGCAGGTCCATCAGCACCACGTCGGGCACGACGGCCGCCGCCAGCGCGACCGCCTCCTCGCCGGTGCCGCATTCGGCCACGACCGTGAGGCCCGGCTGGGCGGCCAGCACGGCGCACAGCCCCTGCCGGACGATGGGGTGGTCGTCGACGATGAGGACGCGGACGGTCATGACGGCAGCTCCACCTGGACCAGGGTCCCCGAGGGCCGGGCCGGGCCGACGCTCAGACTTCCCCCGACCTCGGTGACCCGCTCGCGCATGCCGCCGATCCCGAACCCGGTGCCGGCATCGCCGGGGTCGAAGCCCTGGCCGTCGTCGCTGATCCGCAGGGTCACGCCCCCGCTCCCGTACGTCAGCACGCCCTCCAGCCGGCCCGCGCCGGACGCGTGCTTGCGGACGTTGGCCAGGGCTTCCTGGGTGACGCGCAACAGCATCACCTCCTCGTTCGGGGTGAGCCGGCGGGGCGTGCCGGTCACCATGAAGGCGGCCTCGATCGCGGTCTCCGCCTCGAACCGCTCGATGAGCCCGCCCAGGGCGTCCGGCAGCGAGGCGTCGAAGAGCTGGGGCGGCGGCAGCGCCGCGACCAGGGCGCGGGCCTCCGCCAGGTTGTCCACGGCGGTGCGGCGGGCCTGGTCGAGGTGGCCGCGAGCGGCCTGGTCGCGCTCGCACGTACCGGCCTTGGCCGCTTCGAGCAGGAGCAGCACGCTGGTGAAACCCTGCGCGAGCGTGTCGTGGATCTCCCTGGCCAGTCGCTCCCGCTCGGCCAGCGCCCCGGCCTGGCGGCTGACCTCGGCCAGCTCGGTGCGCGTCGCGGCCAGCTCCTCGACGAGCCTGGCGCGCTGCCGGCTCTGCTCGATGATCCGGGTGATCCAGACGCCGAGGACGAGGGCGGCCACCAGCGCCACCGCCGCCACGAGGATCACCGAGGGCGGCTCCTGCCCGTACGCGTCGCTGCGGACGATCATGACCGCGGCCATCGACGCCACGCTCGCGACCGTCACGGCGATGGCTCTGCGCAGCGGGAGCAGCGCCCAGATATGCGGGTACAGCATGCACGACATGAGCGCGCCCGAAGGCGCCGCCGCGAACAGCGCCGCCGACAGGGGGACGGCGCCGGCCAGATAGACGACGCCCACCCGGCTGCGGGTCCGATGCAGCGCGCGGGCGCCGGTGGCTCCGTACCAGCCGCACAGCAGCACGAGCACGAGCAGCGCGACGGGCCGGTCGGCGGCGGGAGGGCCGGCGTCGCCGGTGAAGAGAAGGCCGGCGGTCAGCACGGCCAACGTGGCGAAGGCGAGATGCCAGCCGGGAACAGTCCGGTGCCAGTCGTCCCGTCCGGGATCGACCGGGTCTGTGAGGGTGCCGCCAGCCATCCCGCCAGTATGGAGGGCCGACGCCGCCCCTTGGTATCCACCTGTCGTCGGAATCAGCGTCCCGTCCCCCGGTGACTGCCCCTGCGCTGTGGGGCTCGGGCAGGCTCGGCGGCCATGAATCCGAAACTCTCCGCACGAGTCCTTGTCGCCCTGTCCATCGTCTACGGCTTGACGATCGGGCTCCTGTCCATCCTCGACATCGCCCAGGCCACCATGACGACCTTCATGATCGTCGGCGCCGTGGTGCTCGGCGGCCTGTGGGTGGTGCGCGGCCTGTTCACCGGTCGCGGCTGACCTTCGACGTCGCGGAACGCCGCGGCGATCTCCCCGTCAGTTCGTTTCCCCCGCGGGATGCACTCCGGTCAGCGCGAGGGTGAGCAGCCGGTCGGCCTGGGCCTGGCCGTCGGGTTCCTGCTCGACGGCCAGGCAGATGGCGTTGACGAGGGTGAGCAGATCCGTGATCGAGACGTCGGGCCGTGCGGCGTTCGCCTCGCGGGCGCGGGCCAGCAGGTTCGCTCCGGCTTCGGTGATCATGGTGTGGCAGGTGGCGCCCAGGGTGGTGTCGCCGTCGTGGGCGCCCCGCATCAGCGAGGCGGCCAGGCCCCGGTTGGACACGGCGTGCCTGGCGACCGCTCTGAGCCAGGTCGCCAGCGCGGTTCGCGGATCGGGGCCGGTCGCCAGGTCGGCGGCGGTGGCGCACAGGGTCTCCACCTTCTCACGGAAGACCGCCTCCAGCAGTTGCTGCCGGGAGGGGAAGTGCCGGTGCAGCGTGGCCGAGCCGACGCCGGCGCGCCGGGCGATCTCCTCCAGGGACGCCTCCGCCCCGTGCTCGGCGACGGCCGCGGCGGCCGCGGCCAGGATGCGGTCGTAGTTGCGGCGGGCGTCGGCGCGCATCGGCCGCGCGGACGAGGTCGTACGGCTGGCTGGTGGCATGTGGTCTCCGGCGGACTTGCAAAAACGGGGTGGCCCTCCATATCGTACCCATCCAGAACCGGAGGGCCACCCCACTTAAGGGGTGGCCGCCGCATGCCTACCTTCTGGAGACACATCGTGAAGACCATCGTGGTGGTGGGGGCGACCGGCCTCCAGGGCCGGGCCGTGACGGCGCATCTGCTCGCCGACGGCCTGCACGTGCGGGCGGTGACGCGCGATCCGGACGCCCCGGCGGCCCGGGCGCTGGCGCAGGCGGGCGCCGAGCTCGCCCGCGCCGAGATGGACGATCCCGCCTCGCTCGTCGCCGCGGCCGAAGGCGCCTACGGCCTGTTCAGCGTGCAGCCCACCGTCGGCTCCCCGGGCACCCCGGCCGGCTTCACGGCCGAGGACGAGGTCCGCTGGGGCCGCAACGTCGCCGACGCGGCCCACGCCGCCGGCGTGCGGCATCTGGTCTACGCCTCGCTCGCCGGCGCCGGCCGCCACGACACCGAGAAACTGCCGAGCAACACGATCAACAAGTGGCGGATCGAACAGCACATCAAAAGGCTGGGCCTGCCCGCGACCTTCCTGCGCCCGGTCTCGTTCATGGAGAACTACACCGGCGCCTACCACCTGCACGACGGCGCCGTGGCCACCGCGTTCGCCGCCGACGTGCCGCAGCAGATCATGGCCGTGGACGACGTCGGCGCCCTCGCCGCGCTGGCCTTCGCCGAGCCGGGCGAGTGGATCGGCCGCGCGGTCGACCTGGCCGGGGACGAGCTGACCCCACGCCAGATCGCCGCCGCCATCTCGGAGGCGATCGGCCGGCCGCTGCCGTACGTCCAGATCCCGATCGAGGTGATCGCCCAGGTTGGCGCGGACTTCGCCTACGCCTACACCTGGCTCAACGAACGCGGCTACCGCGCCGACGTCGCCTTCACCCGTACCCTGCACCCGGGCCTGATGGACCTGCGCACCTGGCTGCGGCGCACCGGGGCGGCCCAGATCGCCGGCTTCCTGGCCGCCCGGCAGGACCGATGAACGCGCTTGCTCCCCATCCCCGGCGGATTACGGCTGTCGCGGGCTCGACCAGCGGTCGGTGAAGAGCTCCCCGCCCGGCGGCGAACCGGGCAGAGGGCGGGACCCCGGCCGCAACCCGTCGATCGCTATCGCGACCAGCCGCCGGCGAGCCTCGGCGGCGGCGGGCAGCAGGTCGTCCCTGCCCTGCTTGCGCAGCTGATCGACCAGCGGGGAGCGGCCGAGCTGCTCGATGAGCAGCGAGATGTCGACCGCGGTCACGTCCCCGCGCAGGACGCCGGCCTCGCGCGCCCGCCGTACCAGCTCGTCGAGCAGCTCGTCGCCGTGGCGGGCCTTGGCGCTCATCTCCCGGGTCACCTCGACGGCGCCGGCGATGGGAGACAGCGACCCCTGCCCGAACTCCACGCAACTCCGGACGAACGCCGCCAGCCCCGCCCACGGATCGGGATCGGCCAGGCCCCGCTCGGCCGCCTCGTTCCAGTGGTCGAGGGAGAGCACGCTGAGCCGCTGGAACAGCTCTTCCTTGGTCTTGTAGCGCCGGTAGAGGCTGCCGATGCCGACGCCCGCCCGCGACGCGATGGCGGCGACGGACGCGTGCGCGCCGTCCTCGGCGAGCACGTCGCGGGCCGCCTGGAGCAGCGCGCGGTCGTTGCGCTCGGCGATGTCTTTGCGTGTGGTCATCGCCACTGACCCTACCACTTGCGGAGCGAATCGCTCCGGTATAGCTTCCTTAGCGGAGCGATTCGCTCCGCAATCAACCTGAGGAGGTACGGGATGAACGCCGACATCGAGGCGATCGAGCAGGTCGTCCGTGACGCCGAAGAGCTGCAGAGCGACGTGGACGGTTTCACCGGGCTGCTGACCGATGAGGTGTCCCTGATCAACTTCACCGGGATCCGGCTGCGCGGCCGCGACCAGGTCAGGAAGGTCATGGCCCAGGCGCTGCGCACCCCGTTGAAGGACGTGCTGACCAAGAACGAGCTGCTCGACATCACGTTCCTGCGGCCCGACGTGGCGCTGGCCGCCCTGACCAAGCACGTGAACGACGGCCGTACGGGAGCGCTGACGTTCGTGCTGGTCAAGGACGAGGGAGCCTGGCGGATCGCACTGGCCCAGACCACCCCGGTGGCGGCCGCATGAGCAGGTGAACCGGCCGCGGAGGGCGGCACCTTCAGGGCGTCCACTTCTCGGTACAGATTCGCGTGTTACGTCGTGGCAGAGACCCGTTCGAGAGGGGAACGCCTGTACGTTCGTCCTGTTCGACATCTCCACCACGAGCGAGGACCGGTCATGCAGGCCATCACCGTCCGAGACCGCGCCGCGGGCCTTGCAGGGCTTTCCCTGACGGAAGAGCCGTACCCGCACGCCGCCGAGAACGACGTCGTCGTCCGGGTGCACGCCGCGGGGTTCACCCGCGGAGAGCTCGACTGGCCGGGGACGTGGGCCGATCGCGCCGGCCGCGACCGGACGCCCAGCGTGCCCGGGCACGAGGTGTCGGGGGTCGTCGCCGATCTGGGATACGGAACAACCGGCCTGACCGTCGGCCAGCGGGTGTTCGGGCTGACCGACTGGGCCCGCAACGGAACGCTGGCCGAGTACGTGGCGGTGGAGGCCCGCAACCTCGCGCCGCTGCCGTCCGACGTCGGCCACACCGTGGCCGCCGCCCTGCCGATCTCAGGACTGACCGCCTGGCAGGGCCTGTTCGACCACGGCCGCCTCGTCGCCGGCCAGACCGTCCTGATCCACGGCGTCGCGGGCGGTGTCGGCTCTGTCGCGGCGCAGCTCGCGCGCGAGGCAGGAGCCCGGGTGATCGGCACCGGGAGGGCCGGCGACAGGGACACAGCGCTCGGTCTCGGCGTGGACGCCTTCGTGGACCTGCAGGCCGATTCCCTTGACGACGCCGGTCAGGTCGACGTGGTGCTGGACGTGATCGGGGGTGACATCCTGGACCGCTCGGCCGCGCTGGTGCGCGCCGGCGGCACGCTCGTCACCATCGTCTCGCCGCCCACGGTCCGGCCCCGTGACGGGCAGGCGATCTTCTTCGTCGTCGAGCCCGATCGTGTCCGGCTCGCGGACCTGGTGCAGCGCGTCCGGGACGGACGGCTCCGGTTGATCGTCGGCGACGTGCGGACGCTCGCCGACGCGCCCTCCGCGTTCGCGCCGGCCCAGCGCACCCCCGGCAGGACGATCATCCGGGTCACGGAAGGCGAATAGCCGGCTCGGCGGCATTTGCGCGGACCATGCCGAGGCTTGAACCCGCCCGTGGTTAGGCGCGGACATGCCTGGACAGCGTACTCATCACTCCTCCTGACCGAGACGACCGCGCGAGGTAGGAGAGCCGTCATGATCCGAGCAGGGTTCGCCGGTGGCCTTCTGGCCGCCGGCATGGTGACCGCGACCGTCGCGTGCGCGCCCGCAGCGGAGCGCGCGATCGAGCAGGTGCCGGTGGCCGCCACGACGTCGCAGCCTCCGTCCGAGACGGTGTCGCCGCTCGTGGAACAGGCGCTTCCCAACGTCAAGGGCAAGACGTTCACCTCGGAGATCGTGAGCTTCCCGCCCGCCGCGCGCGCGAAGCCGCATCGGCACGGCACGGCCTTCGTCTACGCCTACGTGCTCGAAGGCACCGTGCGCAGCCAGCTCGGCGGCGAGCCGGTGCGTACGTACCGCCAGGGCGAGAACTGGGTCGAGCAGCCGGGCGCCCACCACGTGCTCACGGAGAACACCAGCCGGACACGACCGGCCAAGCTGCTGGTCGTCTTCGTCTCCGACACGGGACACAAGCTCAAGGTCGACGATCCGCCAGGCTAGGGCCGTCGGCCTGCCCCAAACGGCGCGGGCGTGATCAGCGCGATCCCCGCGTCGTGAGACCGCGGTCCCACGACGCCCTGACGACCGGACGAAAGCTGGACCCATGTTCCCGGAGACTCCCGCCGCCGCGGCGGCGCTGTCGGTGGCCACCCGCTTCTACTCGCCCGCGCTGCTCAACCACTGCGTCCGCTCCTACCTGTGGGGGGCGATGTACGGCGCGGCGCACGGGATCGCCTTCGACGACGAGCTCTACTACGTCTCGGCCCTGCTCCACGACCTCGGGCTGACGGAGGCCTTCGACAGCCACCGGCTGCCGTTCGAGGAAGCGGGAGGGCAGCTGGCCTGGGTCTTCGGCGTGGCGACCGGCTGGCCGGTGGAGCGGGCCGCCAGGGCCACCGAGATCATCACCCTGCACATGCGGGCCGACGTGTCCCCGGACTCCGACCCCGAGTCCCACCTGCTGCAGGTCGCCACAAGCTGGGAGGTGGTCGGACGGCACCCGGAGGAGTTCTCGCCGGACGCCAGGGCGGAGATGCTCGCCCGCTATCCCCGGCTGGGATTCGGCGCCGAGTTCCTGGCGTGCTTCGAGGACCAGGCCGAGCGCAAGCCCGACAGCGCCGCGGCCGCGTCGGTCAGGAACGACGTCGCGGGGCGGATCGCCGCCAACCCTCTCGAAGCCTCCCCACCCGCCTGACACCATCGGGCCTTGTCATGAGTTTATCCATCCGGATAATGTTATTCGCATGGATAATAAACGGATGCCGCGGTCATGACCGCCCATCAGGCGGCGACGGCGGCCCGCAAGGAGCAGATCGCCCGCGCCGCGATCACCGTGCTGGCCGAGCGCGGCTACCAGGCCACCACCTTCGAGGCCATCTGCCAGGAGGCCGGGCTCAGCAGCAAGCGGCTGATCACCTACCACTTCTCCGGCAAGGAGGAGCTGTTCGCGGCCGTCGCCGACCAGATCGTGGCCGACGCCGAGGCGTACATGCGGCCCGCCCTTGAAGGCGTGACCGACGCCGGCGACCTGCTCGCCACCGCCATCCGGGCGAACGTGGCGTTCATCGCCGACAACCTGCCGCAGGTGCGGGCGCTCCAGCAGATCCTGCTCAACGGCGGTCAGGGCCTGTGGGAACGCCACCACATCGAATCCCAGAACCGGCTGGCCGGCCTCTTCGCGAAGGGGCAGGGCTCCGGAGCCTTCCGCCCGTTCGACCCGCAGGTCATGGCGGCGGTGCTGCGCGCCTCGATCGACAGCGTGGCCCCGCTCCTCTCCGCCGGCCACGACCCCGGCCGATGCGCGCAGGAACTGGTCGAACTCTTCGGCCGCGGTACGCGTGACGAGCAGTCGACCAGGCAGGAGGAACGGCAGTGACGGACACGGGGATCGCCGGGCGGACGTACGTCGTGACCGGCTCGGCATCGGGCATCGGCGCCGCGACCACGGCCCTGCTCCGCGAGCGCGGGGCCAAGGTCATCGGCTGCGACCTCGGCGACGCCGACATCGAAGCCGACCTGTCCACGCCCGAGGGCCGGCAGGAGCTGGTCCACCAGGTGAGCGCGTACGGGCCCATCGACGCGGTGCTCGCCATCGCCGGAGGCGGCAAGACGGGACTTCTCGAGACGAACTACTTCGGTGCCGTCGCGACCCTCGAAGGGCTCCGGCCGCTGCTGGCGCGGAGCGAGGCGCCCCGAGCCGTGGCCGTCTCGTCGACCTCGTCGCTGGCGCCGGTGGACGAGCGCGTGGTGCGGGCCTGCCTCGACGGCGACGAGGCCGCCGCCGTCGCTCACGTCGCCGCGGAGCCATCCATCGGCGGCACCGCCGGCGCGTACGGCATCGCCAAGCGCGCGTTGAACCGCTGGGTGCGGCGGGTCGCCCCGACTCCCCCATGGGCGGGGGCCGGCATCGCGCTCAACGTCGTCGCGTCCGGCGTCGTCGACACCCCCGCGGCTTCCTGGATCTTCGCCGGCGACGAGGTGCGCACCGCCGTGGAGAGCGCCGCGCCGCAGCCGTTCGGCGGATTTCCGGGGCGGCCGGAGTGGGTGGGCGAGCTCATCTGCTGGCTCGCCGGTGCGGACAACCGCTTCGTCACCGGGCAGGTCATCTTCGCCGACGGAGGCGCGGAGGCGGCGTTGATCGGGGATCGTCACTGGCACTGACGGCCGCCGGCCAGGCGGTCAGGCGTGCGGTTCGGGCGGGGCCGCTCCGTCCAGGTCGGACATGTCGAGGACGAACCGGTAGCGGACGTCGTTGCGGCGCAGGCGGTCGAGGGCCTCGTGGACCCGCGCCGAGGGCAGCAACTCGATCTCGGCGGTGATGCCGTTGGCGGCGCAGAAGTCCAGCATGGCGGCGGTGGCGGGACGGCCTCCGCTGCCCGCGGAGCTGAGCTTCTTGCGCCCCACGAGCAGGTCCATGGTCTCCACGGTGACCGGTCCGAGGTGGCCGAGGTGGCTGAGCGTGCCGTCCAGGGCCACCAGTCGCAGGTACGGGCCGAGGTCGTGCGGGGTGGAGATGGTGTCGATGACGACGTCGAACCCGTCTCGCGCCCGGGCCAGATGGATCGGGTCCGTGGAGAGGACGAAGGCGTGGGCGCCGAGACGGCGTGCGTCGTCGGCCTTGCCGGGTGAGCGGCTGATGACCGAGGTGGTGGCGCCCAGAGCGACGGCCATCTTGACCGCGAGATGCCCCAGGCCGCCCAGCCCCGCCACGGCGACGCGGCTGCCGGGGCCCACTCCCAGGGCGTGCAGGGGCTCCCAGACGGTGACGCCGGCGCAGAGCAGCGGAGCGGCGGCGGCCGGGTCCAGACCCGGGGGAAGCGGGTAGGCGAACCGGTCGCGGACGACGTACTCGCGGGAGAATCCACCCAGGGTGGTGGATCCGTCCCGCCGGTCGGTGCCGCCGTAGGTCAGGGTCGGGAAGGCGTGGCAGAAGTTCTCCTGGCCGGCCCGGCACATGGGGCACTCGCCGCACGAGTCGACGATGTTGCCGACGGCGACCCGGTCACCGGCGGCGAAGCCGGCGACCGCGGGCCCGGTCTCGGTCACCACGCCGGTGAACTCGTGCCCCGGCACCAGGGGCCCCGCCGCGCTGTCGTGGTCGCGCAGCGCGTGCAGGTCGCTGTGGCACACGCCGCAGTAGTCGATCCGGATCGCGAGATCGTCGGGGCGCAGGTCGCGGCGCTTCAGCGGTGTGCGCCGCAGCGCCGCCGCCGGGCCGTCCGCCTGCCATCCGGTCGTGGTCCGCACGGCACTCCTCCTCAAACAGACTGTTCGGTTTATTTGATGGTAGGCGCAGCCTGGCGCGCAGAGCAAACCAACTGTTCTGTCTGGTAGCGTCGCGGGCATGGCGGACCAGCCCCTGACCTCGCGCGGAGCCGCGACGTACCAGCGCATCCTCGACGTGGCGACCCGGGAGTTCGCCGAGCACGGCATCGCCGGGGCGCGCATCGAGCGGATCGTGTCCGCCGCCCGCACCAACAAGGCCCAGCTCTACGCCTACTTCGGCAGCAAGGACAGGCTCTTCGACACGATCTTCTTCGGCTCGCTGGAGCGGATCGTGAACGTCGTCCCGATCGACGCCGACGACCTCGCGGACTGGGCCGTGCGCCTGTACGACGAGTACCTCCGCCGTCCCGACCTCATCCGGCTGGCCACCTGGGCGCGCCTGGAACGCCGGCCGGCCGGCCACCTCGTGGAGGGCCACGACCGCCTCGACGACCAGAAGCTGCGCGCCATCGCCGAGGCCCAGGCCGCCGGGCGGGTGCGCCAGGGAGACCCGTTCGACGTGATGGCCATCGTCATCGCCATGTCCATGGCCTGGTCACCGGTCAGCAACGTCTACGCGGCCACCGCCGAGGAGCCCGCCGAGGTACACGAACAGCGCCGCGCCCTGCTCCGCGACTGCGTCCGCCGCGCGGTCGCGGCCGATTGACGGCGTCGAACGGCACGCCCCCGCCGCCGATTGACCGCGTCGAACGGCGCTTCTCCCCGCCGCACCCGGTCAGGGAAGGACAACCTTCCCAACGTTCCGGACCTCCACTCCCCCGAGATCTTGCTCGCTGATCCGCGCGTTGTGAGGGTCGTTCCGGTGGCGGGATCCCGCCACCGGAAAAACCGCAAAAGGGGAGGCTCATGAAGGCGACGCTTTTCAAGCGGGCCATTGTCGTGGTCGTGCTCATCGCAGCGGGACTGCTCTCGACCGGGACCACCGCGAGCGCCGCGCCACCGGACGGCGGCGCGGCGCAGGAGGCCGGAGAGGTAGGGGTGGCCGGTGCCCTGGTGTCGGTGAGTCCCAGCGCCGAATACACGGAGGACCCGCTCGGAATGGGGCGCGCGGCCTGGACGAAGCGCTGCCCGGCGTACAGGTTCTGCACCACCCAGGTGGGCAGCGGCGGGCAGAGCATCGGCTTCCAGTTCTACAAGTGCACGACGTACGCGCTGACCAATTGGGGCGTCAATGGCGACGACTCCCACAGCCTGGTCTACAACCATCAGAACGTCACGGTGAAATATCTCGACCGACGGTACGCCGAGATCCAGTCGACCCCGCCGGGCTATTTCGAGATCATCGATTTCAAGCCGGTCTGGTACATCAGTCTCTGCAATTGACGTCAGTCGGTGGCCCGCGCCGGCCTGTACGGGCCGCCGACCTCATCTCCCGCCCCCCGTTCAGGACCGATCGCGATCATCGTCACTGGACGGCGGGATGGTGTGGTTGATGCGGAAAAGGTGGTCCGGGTCGTAGGTCGCCTTCAGGGCGGCGAGGCGGCGGTAGTCCGTCTCGGTGTAGGCCCGCCTGACCCGCTCGGGAGCGGAATCGGGGTCGAACAGGAACCCCGGAAGCATGGCGCCGGTGTCCCACCGCCGCAGCCGCTCCAGCGCGGCGTCGGCGACCTCGCGTACCGTGTCGGCCTGCTCGGCGGGAGCCGGCATCCGCAGCCACAGGTGGAAGGCCGCGTCCTGGGTGCTGACCGCGTGCGGGCGGGCGGGCGGCCGGTTCAGCGCCCCGCCCAGGTGGCGTAGCTCGATGCCGGGGAACGGCCCCCCGGGCGCCGACGGGTCGATGAACGAGACCAGCTCCCGCACCGCCTCCTCGTCCAGTTCGTGGAGCAACGCCCCGCGCAGGTGCACCCTGACCGGGTTCTTGGGGTCCTGGAAGATCTCGGTGATCTGCGCGTACGGCAGGGCGCCGCACGTGTCCTTGTCCGGGCCGAGCGCACGCAGCGGCTCCACCAGCCGCGCGCCCCGCTCCTCCTCCCCCACGTACACCACCCGGACCTGCACGAACGATCGACCGCGGAACTCCTCGGGCAGCTGCGGCGCGTCGGGGAAGCGCAGCAGCGACACGGACGACGACATCTCGTCCGGCTGCTCCTTGGTCCAGGCCAGGTAGGTGCCGAGCACGTGGGCGGCGGTCCGGGAGTCTCTGACCGGGAAGGACAGCTCGCCACCGTAGATCGTGCGCAGCGGCAGCAGCTCGATCTCGGCCGCGACCACCACCCCGAAGTTGCTCTTGCCGCCCCGTACCGCCCAGAACAGGTCGGGCTCCCGGGCCGGCGAGACGGTGCGGAGCCGGCCGTCGGCGGTGACGATGTCGAGCGAGCGGACGCGGTCGGCGGCGAAGCCGTACGTACGGCCGGCCAGCGGGAGCCCGCCGCCGGTCAGGAAGCCCATCACCCCGACCCGGCCCGAGGAGCCGCACAGCGGCGCGAGCCCGTGCTCGGCCGCCGCGGCGAGCACGTCGTCCCACCGCAGCCCGGCGCCGATCCGCGCGGTGCCGGCACCCGGGTCCACCGACAGCTCGCGCAACTGCCCGGTGGCGATGAACACGGCGCCGTCCGCGGGCACCGACGTGCCGTGCCCTGTCGACTGCACCGCGACAGGAAGCCCTGCCCGCCCCGCGAAGCGGACGGCGGCGGCCACGTCCTCGGCGTCGGCGGCGACCACGACCGCGGCGGGATGGTGCTCGACCGTCAGCAACCAGCCAGAGCAGGCCTCCTCGAATCCCTCGTCACCGGGGTGGAGCGTGCGTCCCCGGATCTCCGCGCCCAGGGTCACCACCTCGTGCCAGGCCGCCCGCCCGCCGGCGCGGCGCTCGGCGGTGAACGTCGCCGAGGTGGTGGTGTGCGGGAGAACGCCGTCGGGGGCGTACGTCTCGACGGTGCCGATCCCGTGATACGCGGCTCCCTCCAGGTGGGCATCCACGTGGATCTGCCGGCGGCCCGCCTGGTCCGCGGCCGGGGTGAACGTCTCGGTGAGGTCGTAGGAGAAACGGCCGGGCTCGCCCGCGCGCCAGGCCCCGGTGCCCACGCTGTGGGGTGAACGCAGGGCGATCGTGCCGTCGGGGGCGAACGACATCACGGTCTGGTTGTCGTGGTGCGCCGGACCGGCCCAGACGCCCGTGAGGGTCTGGAGCGGGCCGGCCGCGAGGTTCGTGTCAAGCATGTCGTCATTCACCCTTGCTGCAAATATGTTGGACGAACCAACGTTGGCAGGGCCAACACTAGCATCAGAATCATAGGTCCGGCCAACAGTCTGTGGAGCCGCCCAATCGGGGCGCAAACAGAACAGCGATTCTGTTATCTTCTTCCCCAAGAAGAATCATCATTCTTTTTGTGGAGGTGTGGTGCCGCGGCTCACCGACGCGCGCAAGGAACTCCGGCGTGCCCAGATCGCCGAGGCCGCCGTACGCTGCTTCGGCCGCAACGGGCTGGAGCGGACCTCGATCGCCGACATCACCGCCGAGTCCGGCCTCTCCGCCGGCTCCATCTACGCGCACTACCTCAACAAGGCCCACCTGGTCCGGGCCGCCGCCCGCGAGGTGCTCGCCGAGCGCGACGACGTCATCGGCGAGTACGCGGCGGACGACGCCCCGCCCGGCCCCGACGAACTGCTCGCCCGCCTGGTCGCCGCCATCGACCCGGCCGAGGCCCGGGTCGGCGTGCAGGTCTGGGGCGAGGCGACCACCGATCCGGCCATCCGCGACATCGTCGTCGACATGACCGGCCGGATGCGCGCGATGCTGCACGACTGCCTCACCGCCTGGCTCGTCAAGGTCGAGCACCACGAACCGGTCGAGGCCCGCGAGCGCGCCGCCTCGCTCGCCCACCGGGTCATGGCGCTGTACCAGGCCGAACTGCTGTACACCGCCTTGCGATCGGCGGCCGAGGAGCCGGCTTCATGACCGCCGCGTCGCCGGCCGGCCGCACCGTCGCCCGCCGGGAAACCCCTCCACCAGGCACAAGGAACGGATCATGAAGGCCATCATCTACCGCGACAACGGCGCTCCCGACGTCCTGCGGCTCGTCGAGCGTGACCTGCCCGAGCCCGGCCCCGGCGAGCTACGCGTCCGGGTCGCCGTGTCCGGGGTCAACCCGACCGACTGGCAGGCCCGCTCCGGCAACGCCCACCCCAAGCAGTTCCCCGAGGTCACCCCGCACCTCGACGGCGCCGGCACGATCGACGCCGTCGGTGAGGGGATCGACCGGAGCCGGGTCGGAGAGCGGGTCTGGCTGTTCATGGCCGCCGCCGGGCGGCCCACGGGCACCGCCGCCGAGTTCACCGTCGTACCCGCCGAACTCGCCGTGCCGCTGCCCGACGAGGCCGGCTTCGACGTCGGCGCCTCACTCGGCGTCCCCGCCCTCACCGCGCACCGCGCACTCACCGTCGCCGAGGACGGCCCGCGCCGGCTGCGGCCCGGCGCGCTCGACGGCAAGGTGGTGCTGGCCGCGGGCGGGGCCGGGGCGGTCGGGCACGCGGTGATCCAGCTCGCCCGATGGGCCGGCGCCACCGTCGTCAGCACGGTCAGCGGCCCGGAGAAGGCCCGGCTGGCCACCGCGGCCGGTGCCCACCACGTGGTCAACTATCGCGAGGGCGACCCGGCCGCCGAGATCCGCGCGTTCGCCCCCGGCGGCGTCGACATCGTCGCCGAAGTGGCGCTGGGCGCGAACCTCGCACTCGACCTGGCCGTCCTGCGGACGCGCGGCACGATCTCGACCTACGCCAACGACGGCGGCGCACCGGTCGACCTGAACGTGCTCCAGAACATGGTGCTGAACACCCGCCTGCAGTTCCTGGTGCTCTACACGGCCGGTCCTGAGGCGCGGGCCGCAGCCGTCGAGGACGTCGCCGCCGCGGTCCGCGACGGCGCGCTCCCGGTCGGCGAGGAGCACGGCCTGCCGCTGGTCCGCTTTCCGCTCGACCGCACGGCCGACGCGCATCGAGCGGTGGAGGGCGGCACGGTCGGCAAGGTCCTGGTGGACGTCACGTCGTGACGTCCGGCTTGCCGACCGGCGCATTCGGCGCTTCCGTTCGATTCAGGGCATGCCACACGCCGATCAGCCGGCGACCCGCGTGATCAGGTGGAGACGGCTCACCGGGTGTACATTCGCTTCTCATGCTGTTTCCCGACGCCGACCGCACCCTCGAACTGGTCCCCCATTGCTCGTCGGTCTCCCGGAACGGGTGGGTCGGCGATCATGACATCCGCCCGCTGTCGGATCACGGCCATCAGCAGGCGGATGCGCTGGTGGCGGCGCTGGGAACCGATGTCGACGCCATCTTCTCGAGCCCGGCACTGCGTTGCCGGCAAACCGTCGAACCACTGGCCCGCGCAGCGAACCGGCCCATCGAAACGCTGGAGGAGCTGGCTGAAGGTGATGGATTCCGCAAGCCGGAGGCCTGGACGGAGGGGCCGCTCGCCCCGATGGCAGGACCCGTCGCCGGAGCCTGGGCCGCGGGACGGATGCTCAGGGCACTGACGATCATGGTTGACCGCGGTGCGGGCGGACGCGTTGTCGCCTCCTCGCACGGCGACGTGATCCCCGTGCTCCTGGCAACGCTCTCCGGCATCTCCTCCACGCCACTTCCGCGGCTGGTCCCTCGTGGAGGGTGGTTCCGCATCCGCCTCGTTCAGGGCACGGTCGCCATCACCGCGCACGATGGAGTGTCGACGTACGCCTCGGGCTGAAGGAGCCCACTTCGGCGTTACGGGCTCGAACACCGGGCCTCCAGGACGCCCCGCTCTCACCACGATCCACCGGGCCGCCGACCTGGACACCGCGCCTTGCGGCTGTTCACTGAACGGGCGGGCGGCCGAGCTCGCCCCCGTTAATTGCGTGGCGCCGAGACGGGCACCAGTGCCACGATTCGGACACTCATCGTCTCGCCTCGCCGGGCCGGATCGAGTTCGGTGTGGGAGCTGCCACAGCCCTGCCCGAGCGTGACCAGGAATGCGAGGAGCCCGCGGTGCCCGCGGCTGCGTTGCCGCCGCTCGCGGGCCGGGAGTTCCCCGGGATGGGTGGAGTACCTGCAGCCGACCAGGAGGAACGATGCCAAGCGCCCAGGTACGGGGCACGATCGCCCGTACCCCCGACGACGGGGGGCGGGCGTGACCTCGGACGCGAGTCGGCTGCCTCCCCCGGCGACGCGGTGGGTGATACCCGCCCTGGTCGGCTACTCCTTCTCCGTGGCACCGGCCCTGACCACCTCGACCGCGCTCCTGGCCGTCCTCGCCGGTGCGGCCCCGGTCGGCATCACTCTGGGGATCGGCGGGCTGGTGGACGGGCTGACCTCGGCGATCGGCCAGGGGCTGGACACCCCGGCGGCGCGGGAGTGCTATCGCTGGGTCGTCCTCATCGTCGTGCTCCTCCTCTTCACTCATGTCACCGAGTCCGCACGGACGGCGCTGGGCCGGGCGCTCGGCCGCCGGGTCACCGGCCGGCTCAGCGAGCGGGTGATGACGGCCGCCTCCGAGCCGGCCACCATCGCCCACCTCGAGGACCCGGCCTACCTCGGCCGGCTCGAGCGGGCACGGGGCAACGGGACCATCGACATGCCGCCCGGGGAGGCGATCTTCGGCTTCTCCGCCAAGGCCTCGCTGTGGGTGACCAGCGTCGGCTCCGCGGCCCTGCTCACCCGGGTCACCTGGGGGCTGGGGCTCGTCGTCTTCGCCGTCTTCGTCGCGATCCACTCCCGGCTGGTCCGGAACTACCGGATCGCCGTCATCGAGACGGTGAGCCAGACGACGAAGCTCCGCCGTACGTCCTACTTGCGGGACGTGCCGACCACCCCGGATGCGGCCAGGGAAGTCCGGCTCTTCGGCCTCGCGGCCTTCTTCCGCGACGCCTACCAGTCGGAGTGGCTCGTGAACATGAGGGAGGTCTGGCGACGGCGGCGTGAGCACCGCCTCTTCGTCGTGGTGGTGGTCGTGAGCACGGGCGTCACGGTGGCCTCGGTCTTCTTCTACCTGGGGCACCGGGCGTCGACCGGAGAGTCGACGGTGGGCGATCTGGCGCTCGGTGGCCTTGCCGTACGGGCGCTCCTCCAGGTGCTCCGGGCGGACGAGGACGACCTCCGCATCGGCTTCGGCTCGAAGGCGGCCGCCGAGGCGTTCGCTTTCCCGGCCGTGGAGGCGCCGGCCGGGCCGGACACGGTTCCCCGGCCGGCGCCGGTCCGGCCGGACACGGGCCTGCGGCGGGCGCCGGTCGCGTCCCTCTCCTGCGAGAACCTGCGCTTCCGCTACGGCGGCGCCTCCGACGAGGTGCTCCACGGCATCGACCTGGACATCCCCGCAGGTCAGTCGCTCGCCATCGTCGGCCTCAACGGAGCCGGCAAGACGACGCTGGCCCGGCTCGTCGCCGGCCTGGACGCTCCGGGCGGAGGTTCCGTGCGCGTCGGCGCGACCCCGATCGAGGACGCCAACCGCCGGAGCTGGCAGCGTCAGGTGGTCGCCGTCTTCCAGGATTTCGCCCGCTACGAGCTGACCGTGCGCGACAACATCGCCTTCGGTTCGCTGGCCCACGCGGACGACGAGGCGGGCCTGCGCGCCGTCGCGCGCCAGGCCGGGCTCCTGGCGTTCATCGAGGGACTCCCGGACGGCTGGGACACGGTGATGTCCGGCGGCCACACGGGCGGGGTCGGCGCGTCGGGCGGCGAGTGGCAGCGCATCGCCATCGCCCGGGCGCTGTTCGGCCTGCGGCACGGCGCACAGCTGCTGATCATGGACGAGCCGGCCGCGAGCCTTGACGCCCGCTCCGAGGCCCGGCTCTACGACACGTTCCACGAGCTCACCGCGGGCGCGACCACCATCGCGATCTCGCATCGGTTCGCGACCGTGCGCAAGGCGGAGCGGGTGGTCGTCCTCGATCACGGCCGGATCATCGAGGACGGCACGCACGATGATCTGATCGCCGCCGGCGGCCGGTACGCCGAGCTGTTCCGCCTGCAGGCGAAGCGCTTCGAGG
Source organism: Nonomuraea phyllanthi (assembly GCF_006334985.2). Taxonomy (GTDB): domain Bacteria; phylum Actinomycetota; class Actinomycetes; order Streptosporangiales; family Streptosporangiaceae; genus Nonomuraea; species Nonomuraea phyllanthi. The sequence continues at coordinate 47,503 of NZ_VDLX02000032.1, read as the reverse complement.
AGGCACCGTCTTGATCAGCGCGCTGCGCTTCGCCCTCACGACCGGACCCCGCATCGATCCGTTGCGCTCCCTGCTCGTGGTGGCGGTGGCGATTCTCGAGCAGGCCACCGGGATCGGCCTCGCCGTGCTGCTCGGGCTGTTCAGCGAGGCCGCGAGCCGGCACTCGACCGGCGGCGTGGTGGCGCTCGCACTCTGTACGGCGATCTTCGTGATGCTCACCCAGGGCACCTTCATCGCCGGCTATTTCACCCGCCTCCGCCTGCAGGAGGAGATCCAGAACGAGGTCGAGCGCCAGTTCGTCGACGTGGCCGGCATGACGCCGACGCTGGAGATCCACGAGCGTTCGAGCCGTTCCGACAGGGCGGCGGTGGTCCGTGCCGCGCGGGGCGACATCGGGCCGGCCTTCGACCGGCTGCTGTGGCTGGCCGGAGCCGCGCTGGCCCTGATCGCCTCGGCCGTCCTGATGGCGTCGGTCGTTCCCGTCCTCGCCGTACTGCCGCTCTTCGCCGTCCCCGCGGTGCTGGCCACCCAGGCGGCGGACAGGAAGCGCGGCCAGGCCGTGCAGCGCGCCACGCCCCTGACCCGGCTGGCCGGTCATCTGTTCACGCTCGCGACCACGGCCGCGCCCGGTCGCGAGACCCGCCTGTTCGGGCTGGCGAGCGAGCTGCGGCGAAGGCACCGCGAGGTGTGGGATGCCGGAGGCCGGGACATCGCCCGGACCGATGGGCGGGCCCGGGTGCCGGTCGCGCTGGCCTGGCTGTTCTTCGTGCTGGCGTACGCGACCGCCATCGTGCTGATGGTGCGGGCCGGCCTGGCCGGCGACGCGTCGCTGGGCCTCATCGTCGCGGCCGTCGCCGTCACCAGCCAGATCACCGGGCAGGTGCAGGGCCTGCTGACCCTGACCTTCTGGACGCTGGAGTCGCTTCGGGCGACCCGGGCGTTCCTCGACGTCGTGGAGGACGGCGCCGCCGAGCGGGCCACCGTCGTGCCGGCCACGCCGGTCACCGTGCCGGCTCGCCTGGACGGCGGCATCAAGGTGGAGGGGCTCGGCTTCCGGTACTGGAACCGCGATCGGCCTTCACTGATCGACATCGACCTCGAACTCCCCGCCGGCGCCGTGGTGGCCCTGGTCGGCGAGAACGGCGCGGGGAAGTCGACGTTCGTCAAGATGCTCTGCGGCCTCTACCGGCCGAGCGCGGGGCGCATCCTGGTGGACGGGGCCGATCTCGCACACTTCACGCCGGAGGACTGGCGCGCCCGCATCACGGCGGCATTCCAGGACCCCGTCCACATCGAGATGTCCCTGAAGGACACGATCGGGCTGGGCCGGCTGGAGCATCGCGACGACCCCGACCGGATCCTCGAGGCGCTGCGGACGGCCGGCGGCGACCAGCTCCTCGCCTCGCTGCCCGAGGGCCTGGAGACCCGGCTCGGGCGGAAATCGTGGGACGGCAAGGGGCTGTCGGGGGGCCAGTGGCAGACGGTGGCCAACGCCCGGGCGGCGATGCGGCCGGCGCCGCTGCTGCGGGTCCTGGACGAGCCCACCGCCAGTCTCGACGCACGGGCCGAGGAGCGGCTGTTCCAGCGGTACGCCGGCTTGGGCCGCCTGGAGGGCGGCGTGACCATCCTCGTCACGCACCGCCTGACCAGTGCCCGGGCGGCGGATCTGATTGTGGTCCTGGACGGCGGCCGGGTCGCCGAGGTCGGCACCCACGACACGCTGAGCGGGGCCGACGGGCTTTACGCCGAGCTGTTCCGCCTGCAGGCCCGGTACTTCGTCTGAGTGAGCGGCGTCCTCGATCGGATGTCGTTTCCGTCCAAGACGGCCACCGTGGCCGTGACCTAGCGTGGACCCGGCAGCCCGCCCGAGCTTGAGGAGACGGCACAGTGCGTACGTTGGTCTACACCGGTTTCATGTCGCTCGACGGCATCGTCGACTCGCCTGGCGGGCCGGGGGAAGGACACCGCAGCGGTGGGTGGGTGGTCAAGGACCTCGAGTTCGTCCCCGAAGCCTGGTCGCTGAAGGGTGAGGAGCTCGCCGACACGACGGCGCTGATGTTCGGCCGTCGCAGCTACGAGGCGTTCGCGCCGATCTGGCCCGGCTCGGAGGACCACGCCGCCTACAAGGAGCTGCCCAAGTACGTGGTGTCGACCACGCTGCCTGACGACGCCGTCGTCGACGGGTGGGGGCCGACCACGATCCTGCGCTCGGACAAGGACGTCGCCGCACTCAAGGAGAGCGAGGGCGGCTCGATCTACATCCACGGGAGCGCGGAGCTGGCTCGGCGGCTGTCGGACGCGGGTCTGATCGACCAGTACAACCTGCTCGTCTTTCCCGTGCTGCTCGGTGCCGGCAAGAGCCTGTTCGGCCGGGCCGACCGGGACAAGCACATGCTCACACTGCGGGAATCAGAGAGCTACTCGAACGGGATCCTGAAGCTGGTTTACGACGTCAGGCGCTGATCCAGGTCGAGGGCGATCGCGCCGCCCGCGCCCTCGCGCAGCTGCCTGACGGTGCGTCCGACGTAGGAGCGCAATGCGCGCGCCAGGTGCGGCTCGTCGAAGTAGCCCAGCTTGGCGACGACGTCGGCGGCCGGCGCCCCGGCGGCCAGCAGCTGCGCCGCCGTGCGGGCGCGCTCGATCTGCCGGACGGTGCCCTGCGTCAGCCCGGTCGCGGCGCGGAACCGGCGTTCGACCGTACGCCCCGAGACGGCCGGGCGGTGGCCCCGCAGCACCTCGACGAGAAGCCGGTCGCGGACCACGATCCCGGCCCGCACGAGACGCTCGACCAGAGCCTCGGCGTCGTCGGGGCCGGGCGTCTCCCAGCGCGCGCCGTCCAGCCGGAACGTCCGGCGCGTGGTGTCGGGGAGCCCGATGCCGCCGTCGACCAGTGCCGGAGTGGGCACGGCCCGCAACGAGGTGCCGACGGCGAACTCGATGCCGGTGAAGGTCGCGCCCTCCGGCACCGGCGCCGTGCCGGTCCGGGTCTCGGGACCGGTGATGGCCGCGTACGCCCGTCCGGCCTGTTCCCAGAACACCAGCCCCCAGCGCACCCCTGCGACGGACGTCATCGCGGTGACCTGCTCGCTCGTGCATGTCCACACGGTGTCGACCCACGCCGAGTCCGACTCGCGCGTCGTGAACCGCAGTTTCATGGGCGAAGAATACGTCGCTCCGCGTTCTCCGTGGCTTGCCCGGCCATGCGGCGACGCGGGCGCAGCCCGTTCAGAGCGGTCTCGACGATGCTGTCGGCATAGTCGGCGGTGAGCGCTCCGGTGCGCTGCAGCCATCGGTTGAGCAGAGGCCCCCAGAGCATGTCGACGGCCACATCGAGGTCGAGGTCCCCGGCCAGCTGTCCGGCCCGCTGGGCGCTGCGCAGTCGTTGCTTCTTCAGCTCTCTCATCGGGCCGTCCAGCCGTTCCGCGTAGAGAGCGGCGAGCGCCGGATCATGGGTGATCTCGGTGTTCAGGGCGCGCATCGGCTCGTCGTAGCGCGGATCGTTGAGCTCTTCGACCGTGGCCCGGAGCACCGCCTTGAGGTCTGCCTCCAGGTCGCCGGTGTCGGGCAGGCCGGTCCCTTCGCCGTCGGATTGCTCGGCGAGCATGAGGAAGGCGTCGAAGAGGACCGCTCCCTTGGAGGGCCACCAGCGGTAGATCGTCTGCTTGCCGACACCGGCCCGGGCCGCGATGCCCTCGATGCTCAGCTTGGCGTACCCCACCTCCTGCACCAGCTCGAAGGCCGCGGTGAGGATGGCGCGCCGGGAGGCCTCGTTCCGGCGGGTCGTACTGGAGAGGGACTTGCGCGGTGTCGTCATGCCGTAAACCTAACAAACAAACTAGACGAGACGGTCCGTCTTGACGCGGCAGCGGGGGCTCGATACTGTCACACCCATCGAGACGAGACGGATCGTCTCGTCTGAGTATGACCGACAGGAGCCCGCATATGCGTACCCCGGATACCGTTTCTCCCCGCACCTGGTTCATCACGGGAGCCAGCCGCGGCCTCGGCCGCGCGTTCGCTCTCGCCGCGCTCGAACGCGGCGATCAGGTGGCCGCGGCCGCCCGTACGATCGAGCGGGCGGACTTCGACGAGCAGTACGGAGATCGGCTGCTCGCCCTTCCGCTGGACGTGACCGACCGCGACGCGGTGTCCGCCGCCGTGGACACCGCCGTCGAGCACTTCGGCCGGCTCGACATCGTGGTGAACAACGCGGGGACCATGTCATCGGGCATGGTCGAGGAGTTCACCGAGGCCGAGGCGCGCGCCCAGCTGGAGGTCAACTTCTTCGGGGCGATGTGGGTCTGCCAGGCCGTCCTGCCGCACCTGCGCGCTCAGGCGTCCGGGCACATCGTGCAGATCTCCAGCATCGCCGCCCTGGGCGGCTTCCCGAGCACAGGCATGTACAGCGCGAGCAAGTTCGCGCTGGAGGGCATGAGCGAAGCGCTGGCGATGGAGGCCGCGCCGTTCGGCGTCAAGCTCAGCATCGTCCAGCCCGGAGGCTACTGGACCGACCTGTACACCAGCATGACCACGACGTCGCCGTTGCCCGCGTACGACGCGTTGCGTGCGGAGCTGGAGAGGCAGTGGACGGAGGGCTCGATCGACAGCGAGCCGCGCCTGGCCGCCGGGGCGCTGCTGAAGCTGGTCGACAGCGAGAACCCGCCGCTGCGGCTGCTGCTCGGCAGCATGGTCTACGACCTGGCCTTCGACATCTCCCGGGGGCGCATGGAGACCTGGGCCGGCTGGGAGCAGGTCAGCCGCGCCGCCGAACACGCCGTACCCGCCCCTCGAACCGCCGGGTGAACCGGCGGACCGGCCCTGGAGGCGTTCGCGTACGCGTTGGCTGCGGCACAGCCCTCGACGTTCAATGTCGGATTGCCCCCGTCATTCGAGTAGGGGGCTACTCATGTGCCGGGGGCCTTGGGTGGTCACACTCTCTGGGGGCGGAGGTGGATCATGCGATATCGACTCGATCCGGCGGACGAGGCCGAGGCGGCGCGCGGCAACCTGCTGGGCGGCCTCTACACCGGCGGCGTGGCCGCACTCGCCCACGCCTACAGGAGCGGCTGGGGCCCCGAGCTGAACGGTTACGTGGAGATTCCCCGCGACTCGGACCTGTTCCCCCTGCTGTCCGCGGGCGCCGGCCTGATCTGCGCGCTGTTCACCGTCGCTCTGACCGTGCGCGTGGTCCGCTGGCAGATCGCGCTGTCGCAGCGGCGGCAGGCGCGTGATCCGGTCAAGGCGCTGCTGCTGCCGCCCTCGGCCGGGCACGGCGCCGCCCTGCGGAGGTCGAGGCCGGGCCGGGCCACGCTGAGCGCCGTCCTGACGCTGGGCGTGTCGTGGGTGGCCTTCCCGCTGGTGATCGTGGGACTGGGAATCCTGCTCACGCCCGAGCGGATGGGGCCGCGCCAGGAGGAGGCGATCGTGTTCGCCTCCGTGAGCACCGTGGCGGGGCTGGTCCTGCTGGTCGTGGTCGGCGCCGACGTCGCGCGCCGGCGGCTGCTGGCCGGGCAGGTGCGCAGGCTCTCGCAGGACCCGGCCTTCGCCGAGCTGATGCCGCCCACCACCGCCGCCCTGTCCCGCTATCACGCGCCGGTCATCCCCGAACTGAAGATCACCCACTACGCGCCGCCCAACGACATCATCTTCGGCCTGCCCAAGGTCAGCACCACCCGCAACATCTTCGGCCGGCCGCCGCTGAACATCGCCTACTTCCGGCTGTTCGAGAACGAGTTACGGATGCGTGACTTCGTCAAAGGGGCCTTCCGCCGCTGCGGGTACGTGCACCTGCTGCGCAGCGCCGCCTCCGTACGCCAGTCCGAGCTGGTGCGGATGCGGCGCGCCGGGACGCTCGGGAAGCTGTTCGTCGCCTCCGACCAGCGCATGCGGCGCGAACTCGACGCGCGGTCCTTCGAGGCGCTGCCGCGCGGGTTCCGCATCGTCAGGGAGACCGGCGGCAGAGGCCTGCCCGTCTGGGATCTCAAAGGCGGCTATCCCATGTCCGCCTACCTGTGCCATGGCGCCTACTGGAAACGCGCCGTCGACACCCTGCTCGATCTGGCCGACCTCGTCGTCATCGACCTGTCGGGCTTCCAGAAGGAGAACATCGGCACCGGTTACGAGCTGCAGCGCGTCATCGACCGCTACCCCGTCCACCGCGTCGTCGTCCTCGCCGACACCGGCAGCGACACCGACTACCTGGCCACGCACATCAGGCACGCCTGGTCGAGGATGGCGCCCGGCTCGCCCAACGCCGGCCGCGGCACCAGAACCCTGCTGGTCGGCCGGGTTCCCGTCGGCGGCCACAGAGCCACGTACCACATCGTCTCCTACGCGCACAAACGACTGACGCGCTGATGGACGGCGACCGCCCCGCGCGCCGAGGGTGTTCGCGCTGGTCGGCGTGGAGCCGTCGGAAACATGGCGCGTGCGGCCGTTCGGGGTCGTGGCGGGCCGCTACGCCGACCCCGGCGGCACCGGACGGATCGTGCCCGGCGTGTCCGTGATGCCGCATCTGCTGCCGCCGGCGGGCAGACTCCTGGCATGAGCTATCTGGACGCGGACGCGCACCTGATCCGAAGCCTGCTGCCGGCCCAGGCCGCGCCGCCGGACGACGCCGCCGGACTGTTCGTCCTGTACGCGGTGCTGCTGCGGGCCAAGGGCGAGGAGGTGAGCGCCGAGGACGTCCACGATGCCTGGTCGGCGTGGATGAGCACGCGCGATCCCGGCCACCCGGCGCTCGTCCCCTTCGCCGACCTGCCAATCTCGACCCGGGCGGCCGACGAGCCGTACGTCGTGGCCATCCGCGCGGCCGCCTCCCAGCGCCGCCGGTGACACCGGCCGCCGTCCCGCGGCAGTCGGGCCCCGCGCCCGGAGCCCGATCGACCGGCTGATCGCCCGCCGCGGCGCGCGTCCGGGAGAGGGCTCTCGACCGGCTCCCGCATGAGACGGCCGCACGGGCCGGAAGCAGATTTTCTGATTTCCGTGCGTTCCGGGTGTCGAGAACGCGTCGGTGGCTCCGTCCTAGGTACACCAGTGGCCACGACGGGCCGCGCGATGAAGGAGGAGACCCACCATGACGATCAAGCGGATGGACAACATCGGCATCGTCGTCGACGACCTCGACGCTGTGATCGCGTTCTTCGTGGAACTCGGCATGGAGGTGGAGGGCAAGGCGCTGATCGAGGGGCCGTGGGCGGCACGTCTCGTCGGGCTCGACGACCAACGGGTCGAGGTGGCGATGATGCGGACCCCGGACGGCCATGGACGGATCGAGCTGGCGAAGTACCACGCGCCGGAGGCCGTCAGCGGCGTGCCGCAGGACGCCCCGGCGAACACGCTGGGCATTCGCCGCATCATGTTCGCGGTCGACGACATCGACGACGTCATCGCCCGCCTGCGCACCCACGGCGCCGAACTCGCCGGCGAGGTGGTGCGGTACAAGGACCTCTACCGGCTCTGCTACCTCCGCGGCCCCGAGGGCATCGTCGTCGCGCTGGCCGAGGAGCTCCGCTGACGCTCCGTCGCGGCCGGCCCGCGACCGGCCAGAACGATCCCCTCGATCGACCGACAACCACAACGGGAGAGGCAACCGTGGAACCGAACGAGATCACCGAGGTCCTGAACCGCCCGCTCAGCCAGGAGATGCTGGCTCGCGACGTGGCCCGCCTGGCCTACGTCGCCAAGGACGGCACACCTCGCAACATCCCGATCATCTTCGCCTGGAACGGCTCGGAGATCGTCATGTGCACGCCGAAGAACGCTCCGAAGCTGCGGGCCCTGCGCGCGAACCCGATGGTCGCCCTGACGATCGACACCGAGGTGCACCCGCCCAAGATCTTGCTCATCCGGGGCCGGGCCGAGCTGGACTACGTCGACGACATCCCGGACGAGTACCTCCAGACGACCAGCACGTACCAGATGACGCCCGAGCAGCGGGTCGAGTGGGAGGCAGAGGTGCGTTCCCTCTACCACGACGGCATGGTAAGGATCGTCGTGACCCCGAGCTGGGCGAAGCTGATCGACTTCGAGACGACTCTGCCGAGCCCGGTCGAGGAGCTGATCCAGCGGCGTGAGGAGCGCCGGCACGCCTGAACGGAGCCAGGTCGCTCGCCCGCGGATCGCCCCCCGAAATCTGTGACATCGATCGGAAAATGCCGCGAAAGGATGTCGAGAACCCGCACGCGGCTCCGTCCCCGCAGTGAAGACCGCCACAATGAGCCCACAGCACACCAAGGAGAGACACGATGGCCAAGTACCTGCTGCTCAAGCACTACCGGGGCGCGCCGGCACCGGTCAACGACGTACCGATGGAGCAGTGGACGCCGGAGGAGCTCACGGCCCACGTCCAGTACATGCGTGACTTCGCCGCCCGGCTCGAGAGCACCGGCGAGTACGTCGACAGCCAGGAGCTCTCCCCTGAGGGCACGTTCGTCCGCTTCGACGGGGAGGGACGGCCGCCGGCCACCGACGGCCCGTTCGCGGAGACCAAGGACCTGATCGCCGGCTGGATGGTGATCGACGTCGAGACGTACGAGCGCGCGCTGGAGCTGGCCGCCGAGCTGTCCGCGGCTCCGGGCGCGGGCGGCAAGCCGATCCATGAATGGCTCGAAGTCCGGCCCTTCCTGGGCGGGGCGTGCACGGTGACCGAGTGAACGAGCTGCTGCTGCGGGAGCTGGTGCCCGCAGTGATCGGTGTCCTCGTCCGCCGCGGAGCCGACTTCGCGGCCGCCGAGGACGCCGTACAGGACGCCCTGGTCGAGGCCGTACGCGTGTGGCCGGACGACGCGCCGCGAGACCCCAAGGGCTGGCTGGTCACCGTGGCCTGGCGCAAGTTCCTCGACTCCGCCCGCGCCGACACCTCGCGGCGGCACCGCGAGGTACGCGTCGAGGCAGAGCCCGTGCCCGGTCCGGTCGAGGGGGCGGACGACACGCTCCGGCTGTACTTCCTGTGCGCGCACCCGTCCCTGACCCCGGCCTCGGCCGTCGCGCTGACGCTGCGCGCGGTCGGCGGTCTGACCACGCGCCAGATCGCGCAGGCCTACCTCGTGCCGGAGGCGACCATGGCCCAGCGCATCAGCCGGGCCAAGCGGACCGTCTCGGGCGTGCGGTTCAACCAGCCCGGCGACGTCGCCACCGTGCTGCGCGTGCTCTACCTCGTCTTCAACGAGGGTTACTCCGGCGACATCGACCTCGCCGCCGAGGCGATCCGGCTCACCCGCCAGCTCGCGGCCAGGATCAAGCACGAGGAGGTGGCGGGCCTGCTCGCGCTCATGCTGCTCCACCACGCGCGGCGCCCGGCACGCACGACCCCCGACGGCAGGCTCGTCCCCCTGGCCGAGCAGGACCGCGGCCTGTGGGACACCCGCATGATCGCCGAGGGCGTCGACGTGCTGCAGGCCGCGCTCGCCCGCGACCGGCTGGGCGAGTTCCAGGCCCAGGCCGCCATCGCCGCCCTCCACGCCGACGCCCAAACGGCCGAGGAGACCGACTGGGTGCAGATCGTCGAGTGGTACGACGAGCTGGTGCGCCTCACCGGCAGCCCGGTGGCCCGCCTCAACCGCGCCGTCGCGGTCGGCGAGGCCGACGGCCCGCGGGCCGGCCTGGCCGCCCTGGCGGAACTCGACCCCTCGCTGCCCCGCCACACCGCCGCCGCGGCGTACCTGCACGAGCGTGACGGTGACCCGGTGACCGCGGCGCGGCTCTACGCCGAAGCCGCCCGGGCAGCGCCCAGCCTCCCCGAACGCGACCACCTCACGCGACAGGCCGCCCGGCTCAACGCGCGACTGCGCGGCTGACCCGACCGCATCAGCCCGGCGTGACCAGGTAATCGCCGTGCTCCAGGTCTTCGAGCAGTGTCGGGTGTGCGGGTGACCAGCCGAGCAGCTCCTGGGTGTAGGAGCTGGAGACAGGCCCGTCGAAGCCGTAGGCGATGGCCATGAACGGGCTGACGAAGTGCGTGGCGGCCTCGTCCGGGGTCAGCGAGACCGTGGGCACGTCCAGGCCCCGGGCGATCACCTCTGCGATGCTCTTCAAAGTGACGCCGCTTTCGGCCACTCCGTGCAGCACGCTGCCCGCGGGTGCCTGCTCCACTGCCAGACGGAACAGGACCGCCGCGTCGAGCCGGTGCACCGCAGGCCATCGGTTGGTGCCGTCTCCCACGTAGGCCGAGACGCCGGTCTTTCGCGCGGTGGCGATGAGCATGGGGATGAAACCGTGGTCTTCGGGACCGTGGACGGTGGGAGCCAGGCGCACCACACTGGCACGCACTCCCCGGGTGGCGAAGTCCAGGCAGGCTCGCTCACCGGCGACGCGGAAGGCGGCGATCCCGGTCGCGTCGGGCTCGTCCTTCTCGGTGCTCTCCCGGCCGGCGGGCATGACCAGAGTGCCCGAGGTGACGACGAGCGGCTTGCCCGAGTGTTCCAGCGGCCGGCCGAGCGTCTCGATCGCCGTCCGGTCGCGCCTCATCATGTCGTCGAGGTCGGAAAAATCGCCGCCGTAGGCCATGTGCAGAACTCCGTCGGCGGCTTCGGCGCCGCTGCGCAGACTGTCGAGGTCGTCCAGGGAGCCGCGATGTGGTGAGGCCCCCAGCGACTTCAGCCGGGCGGCCGCGGCATCTGAGCGCGCCAGACCCGTGACGGCGTGGCCGGCCGCGATCAGCTCGGCGACGACCGCGGGGCCGGTCTGGCCGGAACCCCCCGTGACAAAGACATGCATGAAACTCCTCCACTTAACGTCAGTGACTGGCACTACATCGCGCCAGTGCCGACTGTAGGTAGCGCCAGTCACTGGCGTCAAGTAGCGCCAGTAGCTGACATATGCGGTATCCTGCGGAGCGTGCCACGGAACGGAGCAGAAGCGCGCCGCCGCCTTCAGCAGGCGGCCCTGGAGCTGTACCGGGAACGCGGGTTCGACCGGACCACCACGGCCGAGATCGCCGCCCGGGCCGGCCTCAACGAACGCACCTTCTTCCGGCACTTCCCGGACAAGCGCGAGGTGCTCTTCCACGGCGAATCCGACCTGCGCGCGGTCCTGACGCAGGCGGTGGCCGAAGCACCCGGCGGTCTCCAGCCGCTCGACCTCCTGCTGTACGCCTTCCGCAAGGTCGAACACATCCTTGAGGACAATCGGCCCTTTGTGGAACCACGCCTACAAGTCATCGCGGCGACGCCGGCGCTCCGCGAGAGAGAACTGGCCAAGAGCGCGTCGATCACCGCTGCCGCAGCGGAGGCGCTGCGGCAGCGGGGTGTCGCCGACCGGCTGGCCGGCCTGGCCGCCCAAACCGGGTGGGCCGCCTTCCACCAAGCGGCCCAAGCCTGGATCGACGACCCCTCGCAGAGCCTGGACGCACACCTCCTCCAGGCCTTCGACGACCTGCGCACCCTCTCTGCGACCGCCCTGGCCGGCGACTCCGGCCGATAGAGCACTCCGCCGGTGTCCGGCCCGCCTCTGATCGGATCTGCGGACGGTGTCAGGCCCCAATTACGAGGTGGTGATGATCGCCCGCATCGTCACCGCGATCGGGGCCGGGATCGTCACCTCCGCCGCCTCCAGCTCGGAATCGTCGTCGGCCTACCCGGCGTGAGACTCCCCGCATAAGCGCACCACGTCCACCGCAGCCGCCGGGCGTATCGGACGACCCATCGCCCACCCCGACGAGGCGATCGAACACCCGGCCCAGGACCTTGACCGAGCACCCGGCCCAGGACCCTGACCGCACACCCAGCCCGAGACCCGACCGCACACCCAGCCCGAGACCCTGACCGCACACCCAGCCCGAGACCCGACCGCACACCCGGCCCGGGACTTTGACCGAACACCCCACCCGGGACCTCACGACGGCGAACGCAGCTCCGCGGCCACCGCCCGCTCCCGCAACTGCGCCGCCTCCGCCCGTACCGCCTCCAGCTCGGCCCGCAGGTCCTCCAGCCGTACCCGCTCCAACCTCAACTCCCCCAGCGCGCGATCGCGCTCCTTCACCGCGGCGTCAGCACGCGACTTCTCCCGCGAGACCAGCCTCCGCTCCTTGGACGAGGTCGCCGAGGCCTCAGCCAGCCTCCCCTCCAGCCGCGTCACCTCGGCCGCCGCCCGCGCCGCATCCTTGAGCGCGACCGCCCGATCCCGCTCCGCCCCGGCCGCCGCCCGCTCGGCGGTGACGGCCCGCTCCAGGGCGCGGTCCCGTTCCTGCGCCGCCGCCTCGGCGCGGGCCTGCGCTCCCACGACCTCCCGCTCAGCCAGCTCGCGTGCCCGTACGGCCGCTGCCGTCTCCTCCCGGGCGCGATCACGTTCGGCCCGCGCCAGGTCGGCGTCCTCCCGAGCCTGTACGGCCTGCGCGCCCCCCTCAGCGGTACGCCGCTCCGCGAGCTCCACCCGCTCGGCCAGCTCCTGAACGGCTTGATCCCGCACCCGCTCCGCCAGCTCCACCCGGTGGAGCGCCTCCTCGGCCCGCCGCTCGGCCGCGTCCGCGCGCCGCTGCGCTTCCTCGGCGCTCTGCAACGCCTGCCGTTCGGTGCTGGCCGCCTCCCGCAGCGCGGCGAGCGCCTGCTCCCGCGCCCGCTCCGCATCGCCGAGCGCCGTCTCGCGCTCGCTTTCCGCCTCCTCCAGCCGCGCCCGCATCTCGGCCGTCTGCCTGCGGGCGTGCTCGGCGGCCTCGCGCGCCAGCCGTACCTGCTCGAATGCCTGCTCCCGCTCGGTACGCGCGATCGCCACCCGCGTATGCGCCTCTGCCTGCACTGCGCTCAGCTTCGCCTCGACCCCGGCCGGGCTCAGCTCCTCGGCCAGCGCCCGCGCCAGCGGCTCGATGGCCGCGGCCAGCCCGCTCTCCATCCGCTCGTACAACTGCTCGGCCCTGGCCAGCGCCCCCTCCAGCCCCGGGGTTGCCCGCCGCAGCTCCCGCTCCCGCTTGGCCGCCGCCTGACAACCCTTCTCCGGACAGTACGCCTTGGGCCGCCCTCTCCCCCGCCGCTGCTCGATCGGCGCTCCGCAGTGCTGACAAGGCGTCACCAGGCTGGCCTCTGTAGTCACAGCGGCAGCCTAACATTTATGATTTTCCAGAAAATAGAAACCAGAAATAGCTGATCCTTGCGTTCCGTGCGAGGTCAGCACCCCTTCGAGGAGGCACCCTTCCCGAAGGATCAAGGGTGTACCGGCGGTTGGCCCTTCGGCCCGGTCCCATCCTGACGTCGGGGTGGGCGACGAGCCCGGCGAAGGCCGTGATCGGCGGGTCCCGTCCATTCGGGCATGTCTGCCTGTTCGGGCAGATGTCGCGACCGTTCAGGGCATGTCCCGGGCCGTTCGGGCATGTGTAGCGACCGTTCAGGGCATGTTCCCGCCGTTCGGGTACAAGCCCCGCACCGTGGATCCGGCCGGCAACCGTCCCCCGCACACGGCGCACCTTCGGACCTTGCCCACCACACCGGTCATCCTCCGCCCAAACCCTCGGCGACGGCCAAGGGCAGCGGATTCCGAGGGAGCTGACTTGACTACTCGGCAAGAGCGACGCCGCGGCCGCCGGGTACGCGGTTCCTCAAACTTTGAGCAGCCCCGACGGGGGCACACGGCAGATGGATGCAGGATGCGCCCCTGGTCATCGAAGCCGTGTGTCGCTCGACCGAGGCAGGAACTGCGGGGTGTGCATCGTCGCCGCCGTACCACTGACCGGATCCTTCGCTCGCGGCATGCGACCTCGTGCCGCACCTTGTCATTGCGGGCGGCGCAGCCCGTCCAGCACGAGGGTGATGACGTCGTCGGCCTCGGCCCGCCAGTTGGGGCGGTCATGGGCCGCGCCGATGCCGTGCAGCGCCATCATCACGGCACCGGCGTCCACGTCGTCGCGAACTGCGCCCTCCTGTACGGCGGCGGCCACCAGGTCGGTGACCGCCTGCTCCAGCGCCCGGCTGCCCTCGGCGGGGGCACCCGAGCGATCGGCCCAGAGCGTGGCCAGCGTCCGGGCCAGGCCCTCGTGGGCAGCTATGTGGTCGACCATGCCGCGCAGGAAGGTCGCCAACGCCTCCGCCGCGGGCAGCGTGGCCTGTAGCCGGTGGGCGCGGTCGCACAGCGCGGCGACCTCGCCGTGGTAGACCGCCTCGGCCAGCGCCTCCCGGGTGGGGAAATGGCGATACAGCGTGCCCGTACCCACCCCGGCCAGGCGGGCGAAGTCATCGAAGCGCAGGTCGAAGAAGCCTCCGGCGTCGAAGACCTCCCGGGCCGTGGCGAGCAGGGCCTCGCGCTTGCGTTGGGCGTCGGCCCGCAGCGGCTTGTCGGTGGTCATGCGCTACTCCCGTTGACAAAATGGAGATGATCTCCATATTTTTGAAAGTGGAGATGACCTCCAAATCGATCGTACCCCACGAGGTGCAGCGTGAAGATCCTGATGTTCGGCCGAGGCGTGATCGCCACCATCTATGGCTGGGCCCTGGAACGGGCCGGGCATGATGTCGAGTTCTACGTCCGGCCGGGTCGCGCGGAGACGTACGGGGACGCGGTGGACCTCGACCTGTTCGATATGCGGCGCCGGGTGTGGGGGCAGCGCGTCGTCGAGAAGTGGCCGGTGCGCTACCGCGAGGCGCTGGAACCGGACCACGACTTCGACCTGATCATGCTCAGCGTGCCCCACCACCGCCTCCCGGGCGCGACGGCCTTCCTGGCCCCGCGTGTCGGCCAGGCCACGGTGCTGATCTTCGGCAACCTCTGGACCGAGCCGCTCGCCGCCATCGGCACGCTCCCCGCCGACCAGATCGCCTGGGGTTTCCCCCAGGCCGGTGGCGGTTTCGGCGCGGACGGCGTACTCCACGGGGCACTGCTGCCGTCGGTCATCTTCGGCACCCTCGACCGGCCCCCGACCGACCGGGAACGGGCCGTGCGCCAGGCGTTTCGCGAGGCCGGGCTCCGGATCAAGGAGCGGCCCGACTTCCGCGGCTGGCTGTGGGTCCATTTCGCGTCGGATGCCGGCATGTTCTCGCAGGGCCTGCGGCTGGGATCCCTGTCCCAACTGGCCGGGGCAACGGGCGACCTGCGCGAGGCGCTGCTGGCCGGCCGCGAACTGCTGCCACTCCTCCAGGCGCGCGGCATTGACCTGCGACGTCACCGGGGCGGTGTGCTGCCGTTCCGGGCGCCCTGGCTGACGGCACCCGTGCTCGCCTGGCTGTCCGCTCATGTCGCGCCCGCGCGCGTGAGCCTCACGGCGCACTCCGACCCCGACGCCGAGGAGCCCCGTGAGGTCTGCCGGGACGCCCTGGCCGAAGCACGACGGCTGGGCATCTCGGTACCACGACTGGAAGCGGCGGAACCGCACTTCGCCCGTGAGGGGACGAGTCGAGTCTGAATCCACCGATGTTGTCGGTCCCGGCGGTCCATTGCGCGGCTCCTTGGTCCGTCGCATCCCAGAGCCAAACCCGGTCGCACCGGTCGACCAACTGCCGTACGCGACGGCGATCAAGCAGGGCACCGCCTCCACCGAGGCGATCCTGCGCCGGTTCACCGAGTCCGCCGCCCATCCGACCTACCAGGCCATGCTGGAGGTCGGCCGGGCACAGAAAACAATCTTCGTCGCCCGCTATCTGCGGCTGCGTGAGATCCAGGAAGGGCTCAACGTGGTGGAGTCCTCCAACGGAGCGAACTCGGCCATCTTCTACGGCAAGGGCGGCGACATCGCCAAGCGGCTGCCCCTCGGCGGAGACTCGGTTTCGGGCCGGTCCGAAGGAGATCAGGATCGTGCTTGAGATGAGCGATGGGCCCGAACGCGGCAGTTGGTGTCGACGCAGGAGGCGAGCTCGGTCTCGATGGTTGGCACGTCGAGGGCCTGTTAGCGAGAGCAGGGTCCGGCCTGGTCGAGGACGGTGAGCCAGTCGCGCCAGGCGACCACGGGGTCGGTGAGCGGGTGGGTGCCGCGCGGGATGGCGATGGTCTCGCCGACCGAGTCCTTGTCGGTCTTGGAGGTGCGGATGGTCACCTCGAGCCCGTCGGGCACCTCGCGCACGTCCTCCCGCTGCAGGGCGACGAGCTCGCTGCGGCGGCCCATCAAGGCCAGGCCGAGCACGAGCAGGAGCCGGTCGCGCCGCCCGATCGGGGTGTCGAGGTCGCAGGCGGACACCATGGCGCGTAGCGCGTCGATGGTGATGGGCGCGGCCTCTCGCTGGCCACGGCCCCCGGCTTCGGCACGTTGGCGTTTGTAGGCGCGCAGGGCCAGGCGGGCGGATTCGGTAGCAGGCTGTCCGGTGTGGCCGGCCAGGCGATGCATGGTGCGCACCGCGGCGATGGCTTGTTCGATGCTGGCCGGGGCCTGGCCCGCTTCGCACAGCTGAGAGGTGTACTCGGCCAGTGTGTGTGCGGTGGCGGGCAGCGCGATGCCGGGGTTGGGGAACCGGCGGACAGCCGTTATCGATGAGAACGATCTTGCTGGGGCGCCGAAGAGCAGAAGCGGGATGCGGGTGGGGTAGTTGCTAATCAGTGTCCCGCGAGTACCGCGTAGGCGGTGGAGCGGCCAATTTTGAGGGTGCGGGCAGCCTCGGTGACCGAGACACCGTCGTCGACCAGGCGGCGTAGTGTGGCCAGCTCGGCGGGGCCGATGACGCGCGGTCGGCCGGTCTTCTTCTTGCCGGGCAGCATGGCGCCGGTGGCTTCGCGGCGCCTGGCGGCCGCGATTCCCTCGGCCTGGCGCTCGGCGCGCAGCTCCAACTCGTACTCCGCGGCCGCGGCCAGGACCGCGAACATGAAACGGCCCTCCTTGGTGCCCAGATCAAAGTTCTCCGTCAGCGACACCACGGTGATGCCGCGGTCGCGGAGCTCGTTGACGGTGGTCAGCACGTGTCCCGCTGAGCGGCCCCACCGGTCGGACTTCCAGAACTTCAGCGTGTCGCCCACCTTGGGCAGTGCCATGAGCGCCTCCCAGGCCGGCCGCGCAACGCCACGCTTGCCCGACTCCTTCTCCATGACCAGTTCGTCGTAGCCGCTGGCCGCCAGGGCGTCGAGCTGGAGCTGCGGGTTCTGATCTCGCGTCGAGACCCGTGCGTACGCCCAAACTGTCACCGGCTACCTCAGCAGCGTCCAGAAACGTCTACCTTTTTGGACACTCTAGTGACCAGGCACGATGTCGTCCAGAAACCTCCATCCAGAAAGTCGCAGCGGCGCGCTGGCGGCCGGTAAGAGATTTGGGCCGGGAATCCGGCGTTAACGCGGTTTCCGCTGCTCCCTAGGCTCTGCTTTGGGGCAGCCAAGATAAGTCCGAAAGGGGAATGCCCAGGTTAGAGAGGGCCTTGGCTGGTGAGACTGGCGGCGTACGTTCCCGTTCCATCGTACGGTGACCCCGATTCCCGAACTCTGTCACCCAAAGGCGCCTCCCAGGCGGTAGTTCCGGAGAGAGCGTCGTAAAGGGAGTGGGAGATGGTGGACGGGTTTGCTTGGTATGTCGAGCAGCGGCATGAGCGGCTGTGCCGTACGGCGTTCCTGCTCACCAGGGACTGGGCGGCGGCGGAAGATGTGGTGCAGACCTCGCTGATCAAGGCGTGGGGAGCCTGGCGCAAGATCGAGAGCAACCCAGATCCATATGTGTACCGGATCATCGTCAACACGCACGCCTCCTGGTGGCGGCGCCGATGGCGGGGTGAAGTGCCCACCGAAACGATGCCGGAGGGACCCGAGCAGCGGGACATAGCCGGGACGGTGGCCGACCGCGCCGCCTTGTGGGCGGCGACCGGCGCCCTCCCGGCTCGGCAGCGAGCGGTCGTCGTCCTGCACTACTTCGCCGATCTGCCGCATGAGCAGATCGCCGACGTCCTCGGATGCTCACTCGGAACGGTAAAGAAGCAGCTCAGCCGGGCGTTGGCGCGGCTTCGTGTGGATCCGGCGCTGCGCGAACTTAATGTGGAGGCGAAGCAATGACTCAGTACACCGAAAGTGACCTGCGCGCGGTGTTCGAGGAGTACAGCACCGAGGGGCCGAGTGGACCCGCGCACCTGCAGGAGATCACCCGGCGGGGACGGGTCGCCCGCCTGCGTAAAAGGGGGATGGCCGGGGCGGTGCTGGTCGGGGCCGCCGCGGCGACCGTCGGTGTCGTCGCGGCCTTCGGACCGTACGGCGGTGCGTCCGCGCCGGGCCCAGCCTCCGCGGTGCGGGTGACGAACGGCGTCGATCTGCCCGGGACAGCCGTCGGCATGAACGGAGACACACTGGAGTTGATTTACTCCGAGAACCACTCGACGGTCGGCGAAGGGGTGAAGGTGACCTTCCAGCCGACCACCTACAACACCGGCTACTCCATCCGCTGCGCCGATCCCAACGTCTGGGTGCTGGTGAGGCAGGGCAACGAAACGGGCTTCGACCGGTGCGGGGATCGTCATGGAGACCGTCTCGACGCCCAGTACGACTGGCAGTCCGCCGGCCCGGGATGGCTCGGCAAACCTCAGCACCTGGAGATCTGGATCTTCCCTTCCGACGCCCCCCTCGGCCAGAAAATCGAGGACGGCAGCGGCACCTACGACATGGATACGATCGTCACGAAGCCGGAACGCCTTGCCAAGGTAGTGAACCAGCGTCCCAGCGAGTGGACGATCGGTGTCTACGACAAGCCGGCCCCACAGTAACCAACGTCACTCAACGCGCGTGCGAGGAAGGCTTCGACCCGGCTGGGGACCGGCGCGCCGACCGCTGCGCCCAAGATCACTGTACGGATCCCTGCGGGTTTACACGCCGTCCTCGTCCACAACGGCGGAAGATGCGTCCTGGGGCAGCGCCGCCACTCCGAGCGGCCGCAGGCCCTTGTCCGGGGCCGAGGAAGCGATCGCGTAGCGGCCCAGGCAGTTGAGGTTGGCGTGGCCCAGCGGGCTGAGCCGGGCCACATCCTCGTCCTTGACCGGCACGCCCTGGGCACGCAACTGGTCCAGGATCGCCGACAAATACTTCGAATTCCACAAAACCACAGCATTGAGAACCAGCCCTAACGCCGCTAACTGATCTTCCTGGCCCTCCCGGTAGGCCTGCCGAATCTTCCCGGCGTTGCCGTGGCAGAGCTTGCGCGCCAGGCGGTGCCGGGACTCCTGGACCGACAACTGCTTGCCCAGGCTCCGGCGGTAGCTGGAATCGATCGGGGTCCAGCATGCTGAGCAGGTGCAACGTCTTGTCGATGCGGCCGTACTCGGCGAACGCCTGCCCCAGCGGGGTCGGATGGCCCTGGCGGGCGAACATGCGCAGCAGGTCGTAGGCGCGCACCTGGTTGGTCACCAGCGACCCGGCGACCCGCACCATGTCCGGCCACTGCGTGAGCACCTTCTTGATGTTCACCTTGTTCCGGGCGATCGCCTCCAGCACCCCGTACGCGCCAGTGCTGCCGTCGGGCAGATCGGCCCGCCAGAACCGCTGGTCGCCCAGGTCGGCGAAGCGGGGCGCGAACCGGTAGCCGAGCATGGAGAAGATCCCAAACACCATGTCGCTGTCACTGGCCTGGTCTGTCGTGACCACCTCGGGTTTCGGCCCGGCGTCCAGGTTGATCAGGCAGTCCAGGATGTAGAGGGAGTCGCGGGGCGTGCCCGGCACCACCATCTGCCCGATCCCCGCCACTTGATCATTAACCGCGTTGAGCCAGGTCAGACCTCTTTTGTAGCCGTAGTACTTGGGTGAGGGCCCGGCGTTGATCGTCTTGACCGGGACGACGAACCGCAGCCCGTCCACCGAGGCCAGCAGCCCGCCGCCCCACGCCGCGACGATCAGTACCCGGCCCTGGTGCTCGATCAGGATCGCGTTGGCCGCGGCGTGCGTCTCGCCGCGCACATAGTTCTGGTCCACGTGCGAGAGCCGACCACGGGTCAGCGCCTCATCCCCGGCCTTGATCACCGGCGTCAATCCGACGTTGCACGCCTCGCTGACCAGCAGCGCCACCACCGATCTCGGCAGGTCGTTCATGCGGGTGGAGATGTCGGCCAGGTGCACGTAGGCGTCCAGGAACCCGGTCCAGGCATACACCTCCAGCAGCAGCTCGGGCAGGTCGATACGGGGCAGCATCGCCTGGCAGGCGGCCCGAAGCCACGCCAGGGACTCGCTCTCGCCGAGCGCGCCGAGTTTCTCCACCGACAGCCGAGCCCGCCCTCCGCCGGCCGGGGTCACCACCGAGACCAACGCGTCCTCGCCCGCCTCCTCCAGCCGGGCGGCCATCTGCCGCCAGGCCGCGTCCAGGGCCATGACCTTGCCGTTCAGATGCTGCTCGACCGGGTCGGTGAGCGACAGGGAGGCCAGCACATCCTCGGCGATCGCCTCCCACTGCGAGCCGGCCAGCAGATGCGCGCGCGGGTCGGCCCAGCGCAGCGACGGCGAGGCGAACACATCCCGGACCGTCAGGGCCCGCATCAGGTGCTCCAGCACGCACACGACATACGCGTCGCGATCCACCGCCCCCTGCGCCAGGTCCGGGTTGGCATACACCGCCCGCTTCCACGACGCGCTCACCAGCGCGGCGTCGATCTCCTTGGGCAGCAGCGGCTTCTTGCTCACCTGCCGTCGCGACAGCTCCGGCAGCCCGCGTACCGCGGCCAGCACCCGGCGCCCGCCCGGTGCCGCCGACAGCGCCTTGGACTCGCCCAGCAGCCGTAGGAACGGGCGCACGGTGTGGTACTTCTCCACCAGCGCGGCGCGCATCGCCGCCTCGGCCGCGCCGTCGTCCTCGGGGACCAGTTCCTCCACCATGTCCAGCGCCGCGCGGACCTGCTCCTTGCTGACGCCGGCGATGTCGGCCACCGCGGCCCACATCGCCGCCACATCGAGGTCGGCCCCCTCCTGATCAACCAGGTCGAGCTGGTCGACCAGGACGCGGCCCACCTTGGCCACCAGCTTGGAGGCCCGCTCCAGCCGGGGCAACATCCGCAGCCGCTCACCGGCGGACTTGCGGCGGGCCGGGCTGATCAACCTGGTCGCCATCAGCAGCGCGAACAGATCCAAAGCGTCGTCGATCGCCTCGGCCTCCAGGCTCCGGGTGACCGCCAGCAGCGTCGCCGTCCGGCGAGGCTCGACCAGCCGGTCCAGCGCCGGCGCCTTGCTGCCCGCCCCGTACTTGGCCAAGATCTTCATCCGCCGCACCGGCACCTTCGACACCGCAACCCGGCCCAGCCCGAAGCCGGCCAGATTGTCCACCCGCTGCAGCGCCCGCACCATCTCCGTCCCCGACGTGCGCTTGGGCGCCTGCCGCAACTTCTCCAACTCCGAGACGCGCGAGCCCTCCGGCACCACCAGCAGACCCGACAACGCGGCCGGCAGGCCGGGATAGGCACGGCGCACCTGCTTGGCCACCACGGTGTACATGCGGACGTCGGCCTGTTCCCGCACGCTGCCCACCAGCCGCTCCAACACGGTCACCCCGGGCAACAGCACCCGATGCCGCCGCAGCCACGCCACCGACTGCTCGAACAACGCCACCGGCCCCTCAGCATGCGTCCACGCCCGGCCATGCAGGAAGGTCCGAAACTGGCGCGTCAGTTGCCGCCCCTTCCAGCTGTCCCGGTCGTCGAAGGTATGGAAGCCGTAAGTGTCCCGGATCACCCACGCGTGGTCATAGGCCGTCTGCGCACGAACGGCGTACTTCTTGACCTGCGACGCATCACCGATCCCCAGCTGCTCGGCCAGGTAGTCCACCACCGGCCAGGGCACCGCCAGCGGATCCTCCAGGAACAACCCCTTGTAGTGCACGGTCCCGATCTGGACAGCGACGCCTAGCCGATGCGAATCGGCCCTCGACTGTGCGATCACGTTCCGGTCGAAGCTGTCGAGGAAGAAGAACTTCTCCAGATCTGACAGCGACGGCATCTCGGCGAACGATGCGTAGGCCGCTCTCTGCTCAGCAGACAGGAATTCCGCAGGCATGCCAGCAAAGTAGGCCCAGCCCACCCGCAATCAACTCACAGCGATCAACCTGTTACAAAAGCGAGCGTTCCAATCTTCCGCAGTTCCATGATCGATCTCACCGATAACGGCTGTCCGTCGGTTCCCCAACCCCGGATGCGGCCGTGCGCGGTGCACCAGGCGGTGAACAGCGCCCACTGGCGGGCGCAGGCGCCCCGCGTGTTCGCCCGGCACGCCGTCGGCGATCCGCTGCTGGGCGGCCGCGCTGAGCGTGTAGTCCGCGGCGGTATGCCCGCTTTCGTGCGCCGTATTTTCTGGCAGCGCGTAAATCGACAGCCGCTCCCCCGCCGCTGGTGCCGGCAGCGCCTCCCGCTCGTCGTGCACGCCCGTCTCCCGCCTGCTCCCGCGCCCGTCCGGCACCCGGCCCGGCACCGTCACTGACCCGCGATAAGGGAGCAGGGCGTCCGTGCCTTCCCTGCGCCATTCGACGATCGCGCCCCGGCATGGCCTCGCTTCTCCGCCGGTTTCGTCATGACATCGGGCGGGCGGCAAGTCCGGCGAATGGCGTGATTGGCGGGCCCTGGCTGTTAGGGAGGGGATCATAAGCTCCGGGCCTCGCCTCTGTTTCACGCGTCCCGGGGCACCGCTATGTTGACCGTGCGCTGTTGGCATCGGTTGTCTTCGCTCTCGCGGCCTGACGCGTTTACGCACGTCGAAGGCCCCGTGGCGCGCATGGCATGGACGCGCCCTCAGGCGGGTGGTGGGGCGGTGACGGCCTGGAGGGCGGCGCTCAGTGCTCGGGCCTGTGCCGGCGACTGCGAGGTGTCGCCGAGGGGGATGGCGCTGTCGTCGCGGTGCAGCGTCACCACGCCGTCCTGCAGGGTGACAGCGTCGAAGGCCCCGCCGGGCAGCCGCACGCCGGGCCGGCCGTCGACGTCGGCCAGCGGCGGCACCACCAGGCCGGTGGCCGCCTGGGCGGCGGCGAGCTGACGGCGCAGCGTCTGCAGCTCGCGTTCGGCCATCTCCAGTCGGGCTTCCGCGGTGGCCTGGCTCAGACGGGCCTCGTCCCGTTGGGTCTGTAGCTGGTCGCGTTGTTCGTCGAATCGGCGCTGCTGACCGGCCAGATCGCCGCGCACCGCGCGGGTTTCGGCACGGGCTTCCTCGGCGGCGGTGGTGGCCTCGTGAAGCTGTTGCCGGGTGGTGGTCAGGTGCGCGGCGGCCTGCTCCAGGTGCTCCTGCAGGCTGCGGACCTCGGCGCGAACCTCGTGCAACTGGGTCTCGCGCTCGGCCAAGGCGGCCGCCCGTTCCTCGGCCAGGCCGGTGGTGCGGGAGAGGTCGGCGCCCAGGGCTCCCAGTTGCTCGGCTTGGCGCTTGGTCAGGCCTTGCTCGTCGTGCAGCTGGGCGGTGAGCTGGCCGATCTGCACACCGAGGCGTTCGGCGTTGGCGCGGGCTTCGTTGTGGATGCGGTCGCGGTGCTCTTCGGCCTGGCGCTGGGCGTGGAGGGCCTCCTGCTGGTGGCGCAGGGCCGCATCCCGTTCCTGTTCGGCCGTCTGGCGCGCGGTGTGGGCGGCGCGCATCGAGGTACGGGCCTGCTCAGCGTCGGATTCGGCCTGCTGCGTGCCCCTCTCGGCCTGGGCCAGCTGGGTGGTGATGGCCTCCCATACCTGCGTGAGGCGCTCATCCAGCTGGTGCAGGTCCTCGCGTTCGGCGGCCAACTGGGCGTCGCGCTGGTGCAGCCGGGCGCGAATCTGGCCGGCCTCGGCGGTGAAGGCGCTGACGGCGGTGTGCGTGGCCACCGCGGCGGGGGCGCTGTCGGCGGCCCGGCTGGCCTCGTTGGCGCACAGCTTGCAGCAGTACTTGCTGGGACGGCCGCCCTTGCCGGGCTCGCGTTCGTGCTTCGCGCGGTCGCAGCCGGGCCGGGCGCATTGGCGCAGCGGGTCGTCGGTGTCGAGAGCGAGGCAGTCGCGGGTGTGGCCCCGGCCGCCGCGGGGCGGCTCCTCCTCGCTCGGCCCCATGCTCGGGCCTGAGTGCGCCGGGGCCTCTTCCCGTTCGATGTGGAGCCCGGCCGGCGTCAGCGGTTGGGAGGCCGGTGCGGCGGGGTGGTCCTGGTTCGGGGCGGGGCGCGGCTCGCTGGGGTCGAGGCTGATCTCCGTCACCGAACGAATTTAGCATCAGCACATGCTGTACTTCTGTCGATTAAGCATATCGCTCATGCGTTTCTTTTATGATCACTGAGAACTGAACTTCTCAAAGATCATCTCTGTTAGGGTGGATCCGTGATCGACGCCGACCTGGCCCCAGGGCCGGAATCTCGCCCGCTCCCCGCAGCCGCCTTCCCCGCCTCCGCCGCCGGATTGACGCCGGGTGCCGCCGCGGCGGTCGCGCCCGCCCGGGACCCGTACCTGCTCTATCTGGGGCGCCTCGGCAGCGCCGACTCCCGCCGCGCCATGCAGATCTGCCTGGACCACATCACCCGCATGCTCACCGGCGACCGACTCGACGACGCCACCGTCACCGGCCAGGGCCAGCCCTGGCACCACCTGCGCTACGAGCACACCGCATGGATCCGCGAGCAGATCGACCAGATGGACTGGTCGCCCGCCTACCGCAACAAGCACCTGGCCGCGCTGCGCGGCGTACTCAAGGAGGCCTGGAAACTCGGCCTGCTCAGCACCGACGACCACCAGCGCGCCGTCGCCCTGACCTCCTTCACCGGCCACCGCGAGCCGGCCGGCCAGCACGTCCCCGACACCGTCATCGGCGCCCTCATCGCCGCCTGCGACGCCGACCGCTCCCCCACCGGCACCATCACCGGCGCCGGACTGCGGGACGCGGCCGTCATCGCCGTGCTGGACGCCTGCGGCCTGCGCCGCGCCGAACTGGTCGCCCTGCAGTACGCCGACTACGACCGGGCCCGGCGCATGCTCACCGTCATCGGCAAGGGCGACAAACAACGCCGCATCCCCGTCAACACCTTCGCCGCACGCCGCCTGGAGGCCTGGCTCGCCCACCGCGGCACCCACCGCGGCCCGCTGTTCCCCCGCCTGACCCGCGGCGGCGCCCTCCGCACCACCCCCGATGGCCGCCCCTGGCAGATGAACCCCCAGGCGGTACGCGACATCCTCGCCAAACGCACCGAACAGGCCGCCACCACCCCGGTCCGGCCGCACGACCTGCGCCGCACCTTCATCTCCAACCTCCTGCCACAGGCCGACGCGATCATGACCGCCCGCCTGGCCGGCCACGCCAGCCCCAGCACCACCCTCGGCTACGACGTGCGCCCCGACGAAGAAGCACGCGACGCCGTCGAACGACTCCGCGTCCCCACCGTCGCGCCCCTGCTGTCCGAGACCTCCGCTGACCATCGGCCTCCCGCCGCGCCCTGACACGGACACCGCGTCAGGCCCGGCATCCGCCCGCCCGCCATCCCGGTCGTAGCGCTTCGCGAGGTGCCGCCGATAGGACGGCCGGCGTGCCGGGGCCGTCGGCTCACGCCTGCGGTGACTCTTTCAACCAGCAGCGGGCCTGCACGTGCCAGCCCTCCAGGCCAGGTGCGAGCATGGCCGGTCGGAGCCGTAGCCCGCATTGCCGGGCGGTGTCGGCCAGGATCTGGCCGGTCCGCCCGATGCCCCGGCTCAGCAGAGGGCCATCGCCAGGGTGGTGGCCGGCAGCGTGGACACGCGCGGCGGCAAACAGGTCCCGGCCCCACTCCGGAACGAGATAATCGATCCGGAACGGCAGATAGCTGCTCAGCATGGCAGCATCTGGCGCCAGGTTGGACAGCCGCATCAAGCCCAGCAGGGCAGGCCGCAGGCCGGTCACCAAAAGCGCCGCCACGGCGCACGCGTGCACCGGGTCGACGACCCGGCTCCGGATCTGCTCAGCTAACGGGGACGTGACCGGAGGGTCCGTGAAACCCGGCCCACTCCACCGCTCAGGTCGCCCTGGCAGCCGCAGATGAAGGCCATGCCGCAGCAAGCCCGCCTGCGCGCCGCGCAGCACCGCCAAGCTGTGCGCCCTCGACGACATGCCAGCAACCAGCCCGACCAGGAAGCGCACCAGCGACCTCCGGTCGCACTCCTGAACCTGCGGCGAGGCTGCCGGCTCCGGCGGGCTCAGCAGCGCGGCCCAGCGCGCTCGCACCCTCTCCCAGCTCGGCACCTCCCACAGCCCGGGCTCGCGCGCCGTCGCCCGGCTCGTTGGGCCGCCTTCCGCGAGCCTGGCTTCGTCTCGAGCCCGGAACTGACGGCAGCACTCGGCCAGCGGCCGATCCAACTGCCCTGCGACGGCCGACGCGAAGGCACAGACCGCGTCTCCGCCGTAGTCGTACAGCACCTCCGCGCGGCAAAAATCCTCGCGCTGCAGCAGCCGCTGAGCATCCGCGCAAAACCACGGGGCCTCGCTGTCGGGCAGCGAGGGCAAGGCTTGCGAAAGTACGTGGCTGAGCGCTTGGTCCTTCTGCTCACGCCGCTCACCGGTCACCACCGGCGCCGCACCCGGTCCCGGCCGCCGTGCCACCGCGACCGCCTCGGCCACCTGCCGCGACAGGCAGATAGTGGCCGCCGGCAGGGCCGTCTCCCACGACGGCGGTGGTGGCGCGTGCCACACCACCGTGAGCGCCACGCGGGCGTCGGCGGCGAGCTGCGGCAGCCGGGCCAGCGCGCGCTGCGGCAGCCGGTGCGCACGTAGCACCACCAGGCGCCCGATGCCCGCCGCGGCGAGCCAGGCGGTGGCCGCCTGCCACATCGCCGCAGTGCCGATGCGGCTGCTGACCACGGCGGCGGGCTGTTTGCCCAGAGCAACCAGAATGTCCCGGGCCAACGACACCACCGCCGTGGTCCCCACTGAGGCGCCACGATGATTCCGGACGGCTGTCTTATGGGCGTAGCCTATGCTGCTGTTTGTGATGAAAGGGACTCGTTGAGTACTTCCAGGGGTGGCCGGTAGCCCAGCGCGGAGTGCAGGCGCCGGCGGTTGTAGAACCCTTCGATGTAGCGGATGACCTGCCGTTTCGCTTTTGCTCGGGTGGTGAAGACGAAGCGGTGCAGCCATTCATTCTTGATCGCGCTGAAGAACGATTCGGCCATCGTGTTGTCGTAGCAGATGCCGGTGCGGCCGACCGAGCGGCGGATCTGCAGGTTGGTCAGGAAGCGGCCGAAATCGTCGCTGGTGTCGTTCGAGCCGCGGTCGGTGTGGAACACGGCGCCGGGCTGGAGCAGGCCGGTACCGGCGGCCATCCGGATCGCGTCCTTGACCAGGCCGGTGCGGTAGTGATCGGCCATCGCCCAGCCCAGGACCGCCTTGCTGTGGCAGTCGATGACCGTGGCCAGATACAGGAAGCCCTCCCACGTGCGGACGTAGGTGATGTCGCCGACCAGCTTGGTGCCCGGCCGCTCGGCGGTGAAGTCGCGGCCGACCAGGTCGGGGATGCCGCGAAAGTCGCCCTGCACCGTGGTGACCGGCCGGAACGCCCGTACCTGGGCTGGGGTCAGGCCCTGTTCACGCATCAAGGCGCGCACCAGTTCGGCCGAGCAGTGCTCGCCACGGCGCAGCAATGCGGTGTGCACCCGCCGGTAGCCGTAGGTTTCGTGCGAGTCGGTGAAGATCTCGGCGACCAGCCCGGCGAGCATGGCCCGGCGTTGTGCGGTGGCCGAGGCCGGTCGCTCGCGCCAGTCGTCGTAGCCGGAGCGGGACACGCCCATCCAGGCACGCATCTTCAGCTGGCGTTGATCCCGAACTCCCGCGCCACCGACGCGACCGTCCGCTCGCCCTCCAGCACCATCCGGACAGCTTCTTCCTTGAACTCCGGCGAGAACTGCCTGCGACGCCTCGTCACGTACCTACCTCTTCCAGACTTCCGTCAGCTTATGTAGCCAACTGTCCGGAATCTGCGAGGAGCCTCAGAGGGCCGGTGGCGAGGTGGCCGCCAGCGGCTCCTTCGCTCGTCCCATCCGTCCCGCCTGGCCGGGCCAGGACGGCTTCACCGGCCAGGTGCTGCACGTGGCCGACTATCGCGATCCCAAGGACCTGGCCGGGCTGCGTGTCGTGGTGGTGGGGCGTGGCAACTCGGCCGTCCAGGTGGCCTACGAGTTGGGCGAGGTCGCGCAGGTGAGCATCGCCTCGCGTCGGCCGCTGGCGTTCCTGCCGCAGCGGCGCGACGGGCACGACGTGCATCACTGGCTGGCCAGCAGCGGTTTTGACGACCTGCCGCCTGAATGGCTGATCCACAGCGTGCAGCAGACGCTGGTGGTGGACACCGGCGACTACCGCGCCGCGCTCGAGTCCGGCCGGCTGCAGCGGCGGGAGATGTTCACCGGTTTCGACGGCGACGCCGTCGTCTGGCCTGGCGGTGAGCGCGAACCGGTGGACGTCGTCCTGCTGGCCACCGGCTACCTGCCGAGCCTGGACTACCTGCGTCCGCTCGGCGCTCTCACCCCCGAAGGTCTGCCCTTGCACCAGGGCGGCGTCTCCACCGTGTTGCCTGGGCTGGTCTATCTGGGGCTGGAGTTCCAGCGCTCGTTCGCTTCCAACACGTTGCGCGGCGTGAGCCGGGATGCCGCCTATGTCGTCGGCCCGCTGGCCGCTCACATGCGGGACGCCCATGCACAGGTCGGCCTCTGATCAGCTATTTCGATACTCGGCTAATTTGACAAATATCTAAGCAGTGCTGCATGATGGCCACTGCTTAGATGGACTTCTATTCAAGAGGCGGGCGATGCGTGCTCTGTTCACCCGCCTGCGCCGGCCCGCTTCGCCCACTTCGGACGTCACCTTCGACGAGGGGTCCGCTCAGGTGTGCGGCACCGCCTGCCGAGCCAGCGCCGCCATCGAGTGCGCCCGCACCTTCAGCCTGTCGCACCATTAACCCACCCGCCCACCTGGAGAGCAGTCATGAGTGACAGTTGCTGCGGCACCACTGCCATCGAGATCGAGCAGTTCACCACCACCCAACAGGCCAGCGCGCTGCCGGTCGTCGTAATCGGCGCCGGACCGGTCGGGCTGGCCGCTGCCGCCCACCTGGCCGAACGCGGCATCGACTTCACGCTCCTGGAGGCCGGCGACCGGGTCGCCGCCTCGGTGGCACAGTGGGGCCACGTGCGAGTTTTCAGCCCGTGGAAGTACAACGTCGACGCCGCCGCCCGCCGCCTGCTGGAGGCCGACGGATGGATGGCCCCGGACGCCGATTGGCTGCCGACCGGCGCCGAGCTCATCGACGACTACCTGGCCCCGCTGGCCAAGCTGTTCGGCGGCAAGATCCGGTTCGGCGCGAAGGTGAGCGCGATCAGCCGCCTCGGCTATGACCGGGTCCGTACGGCCGGCCGCGAGCAGGCCCCGTTCCTGATCCGGCTCGACGACGGCACCGAGCTGCAGGCGCGGGCGATCATCGACGCCTCCGGCACCTACACCAGCCCGAACGTGCTGGGCGCGAGCGGCCTGCCCGCTCACGGGGAGGGCGAGGTGTTCGTCGACCACACGCTGCCCGACGTGCTCGGCGCAGACCGCGACCGCTTCGAGGGCAAGCGGGTGCTGGTCGTCGGCGCGGGCCACTCGGCCGCCACCACCCTGCTCGCGCTGGCCGAACTGGACGACACCCCGATCACCTGGGCGATCCGCGCCGGCAACGCCACCCGCGCCTACGGCGGCGGCGACGCCGACGCGCTGCCGGCCCGCGGCGCGCTCGGCACCCGGCTGCGGGCCCACGTCGAATCCGGCCGTATCCGGTTGCTGACCGGCTTCTTCACCCACCGCATCAACGCCACCGGCCAAGGCGTCGAGGTGGTCAGCCGCGACCCCTCCGGCCACGAACAGAGCGTCACCGTAGACCGGATCGTGTCGGCCACCGGCTACCGCCCCGACCACTCCATCGCCGCCGAACTCCGGCTCGACCTCGACCCGGTGCTCGGCTCCACCCGCACCCTGGCCCCGTTGATCGACCCCAACCAGCACTCCTGCGGCACCGTCCCCGCCCACGGCGCCGACGAACTCGCTCACCCCGAGCCCGGCTACTACGCCGTCGGCGTCAAGAGCTACGGCCGCGCGCCGACGTTCCTCATGGCCACCGGTTACGAGCAGGTCCGCTCGGTCGTGGCGGCCCTGGCCGGGGACTGGCAGGCCGCCCGCGACGTGCAGCTCGACCTGCCCGAGACCGGCGTGTGCTCCTCCAACCTGGCCGAGGCCCAGGAACAGCGGGTCGGCCTAGCCACCGGGATCAGCGGCGGCCTGCTGTCTGCCTCGCTCCCCCTCGCCACCGTAAGCGCCGCCGAGTCCGGCGGCTGCTGCGGCTGAGAGGAGCACCCCGATGTCCGACGGCTACCCGACCGCCGCTCAGAAGGAGGCATTGCGCCTCATCTGCGACCATGAGCCAATGCCCGCCCACCAGTTGGCCGACGAACTGGTCGCGGCCCGCACGCCCAGCACCAACCCCGGCTACGCTCCGGCGATCGCCCGGATGGCGGGAACGCTCGCCTGGCGCCGGCAAGCCCAGGGCTTCATCGCCGAGACCCGCGTGGGCGGCTGGGCAACCACGGCTGAGGGCCGCGCGCTGATCGCCTGCCCAGCATGAGTTTCCCCGCCAAGACCGCCGCCCTCGAACTCGGGGCGGCGGTCCGCCGCGTTCCGGACATGGCTGGCGGGTCGTCGCTGCGCTTGCCATCACCCAGACCATCGGCTACGGCGTGCTCTACTACGCCTTCTCCGTCTTCCTCGCCCCCATGGCCCGCGAGCTGCACGCCTCCAACGCCCAGATCGCCGCGGCGCTCACCCTGTCCATTCTGATCGCCGCGTTGTGCGCGCCGCCGGTCGGCCGCCTGCTGGACGCTCGTGGCGGTCGCGCCCTGATGACCGCCGGGTCGCTGCTGGGCACCGTGGCAGTGCTGGCCTGGTCGCGGGTGGAGAGCCTGCCGCAGTTGTACGCGGTGTTCGCGCTCGTCGGCGTCGCCTGCTCCCTGGTGCTGTACGAGGCGGCGTTCGCGGTCATCGTCTCCCTGTTTGCCGGCAACGAGCGCGGCCGGGCGAACGGGCTGCTGGCACTGACCATCGTGGCCGGGTTCGCCTCCTCGATCTTCCTGCCGCTGACCGGCCTGCTGGTCGACCGGCACGGCTGGCGTACGGCACTGGTGATCCTGGCCCTGATCTACGGCCTGGCGGCGATCCCCCTGCATGCCCTCGTACTGCGTCGGCGCGCCCGCACGGCCAGCACGGTGGCGTCCGCCGCGGCACAGGAGCGGGCCGCCATCGTCAAGGCGGCCACCCGCGCCCGGCCGTTCTGGCTGCTGGTGATCGCCTTCACCGCCAGCGGCGGTGCGGTCGCCACCGTGGCGGTCCTGCTCATCACCTACCTGATCCACCTGGGTCACCCGCCCGTGCTGGCCGCCACGCTGGCCGGGCTGCTGGGCGTGCTGTCGGTGACCGGGCGGCTGATCACCACCGGCCTGCAGACCCGGCTGCCCGCCGCCCTCATCGCCGCCGCCATCTTCGCCCTGCAAGGCGTGGCCGCTCTGCTGCTGCCGCTGATCGGCCGCAGCGTGGCGGGCGCGATCGGTGCGGTGCTGCTGTTCGGGCTCGGCTTCGGCATCGCCTCGATCACCCTGCCGCACCTGCTGGTCGGCCGCTACGGCACCGCTGCCTACGCCTCCCTGGCTGGCCGCATCGCCGTCTTCTCCGTCGCGGACAAGGCGCTGGCTCCACTCGGCGCGGTCGCGCTCGCCCAGGCCGCCGGGTACGGCTGGGTGATGGGCGCGGTGGCCGCCGCTTGCGCCCTGTCGGCGTTCGCGCTGCTGGCCTATCACCGCCTACAATTTAGACAGCCGTCGAATTAAGGAGTCGCGTCATGGCCGCCCTCGCGAACACCCAGTGCTGCGCGCCCATCGCCCGCGAACCGCTGGCCGAGGCCGATGCCGCCGAGCTCGCCACGCTGCTCAAGGCCGTCGCCGACCCGGTACGGCTGCGCCTGCTGTCGATGATCGGCTCCCACGCCGGCGGCGAGGCGTGCGTGTGCGATCTGACCGGCACCTTTGATCTGTCCGCGCCCACCATCTCCCATCACCTCAAGGTGCTGCGCACGGCGGGGCTGATCGACGGGGAGCGGCACGGCACCTGGGTCTACTACCGCATCATCCCCGAGGCGGTGAACCAGCTCGGCGCCCTGTTCACCCCGCTCATGGAATCTTCTCCTGGGTCCGCTCCCCAGCCTGCGGCGGGACGCACTGAGCTGGAGCTGCTGCCCGCATGACGGCCGCCCCCCGGCCCGTCGACGTCCTGGTGATCGGCGGCGGGCAGGCGGGCCTGGCCGCCGGCTACTACCTGCGCCGCGCGAAGGCCGACTTCGTCATCCTCGACGCCCAGGACAGCGCCGGCGGCGCCTGGCGGCACACCTGGGACAGCCTGCGCCTGTTCTCACCCGCTCAGTACAGTTCGCTGCCCGGCCGCATGATGCCCATCCCGCCCGGCGGCGGCTACCCGAGCGCCGCTGAGGTCGTCGCCTACCTGGCCGACTACGAACGCCGCTACGAGCTGCCCGTGCTGCGCCCGGTGACGGTGCACGCGGTGCGGCGCGGTGATGGTCACCTCCTGGTCGAGACCGATCACGGCGCCTGGCAGGCCAAGGCCGTGATCAGTGCGACCGGCACCTGGTGGCGCCCATACATCCCGCACTATCCCGGCCTGCGCGACTTCGGCGGCGAGCACCTGCACACCGCCGGCTATCGCGGCCCGGAACCGTTGCGCGGCAAGCGCGTGGTCATCGTCGGCGGCGGCAACTCCGCCGCCCAACTGCTGGCCGAGCTGTCCACGCTCGCCGACGTCACCTGGGTGACCCAGCGACCGCCACGCCTGCTGCCGGACGACATCGACGGCCGCGCCCTGTTCGATCTGGCCACCCGCCGCCACCGCGCCGCCCAGGCGGGCGAGCAGACCGAGGGCATCGCCGACCTGGGCGACATCGTCGCCGTCCCACCGGTGCGCGAGGCCCGCGACCGCGGCGCGCTCAAGGCCGAACCCATGTTCACCCGCATCACCCCGCATGGCGTCGCCTGGGCCGACGGCAGCGCGCTGGCCTGCGACGTGATCCTGTGGTGCACCGGCTTCCGGCCCACCCTGGGCCACCTCGCACCCCTAGGCCTGCGCGGCCCGGACGGGCTCATCCCCACCCGCGGCACCCAGGCGGTCGGCGAACTGCGCCTGCACCTGCTCGGCTACGGAGACTGGACCGGGCCCGCCTCGGCCACCCTCATCGGCGCAGGCCGCACCGCCCGGCAGCTCGCTGCCGAGATCATCGCCCAGCTGTAGAGAACTCCGCGCGACACCTGGCGAACTCCCGACCACCCTCTAATTAGATTTGCATCTATCTTGACGAATATCGAAACAGCATGAGATTGTGGCGACTGCTTAGATATCCATCTAATTCTTAGGGGGTGGGGTGGGCGATCCCCCCTGCCCGGCAGGGAGACCACGATGACGA
Source organism: Nonomuraea phyllanthi (assembly GCF_006334985.2). GTDB lineage: Bacteria > Actinomycetota > Actinomycetes > Streptosporangiales > Streptosporangiaceae > Nonomuraea > Nonomuraea phyllanthi. Next base: position 14,227 of record NZ_VDLX02000032.1, on the reverse strand, counting down.
ACCAGACCAGCGGCGGCTTCCTCGGCGACCTGGACGAGGCCTTCACCCCGCCCGCCGCCGGAGGCTGCTGCGGCTCCCCTTCCTCCGCCAGCGAGCCGTCCGGCGTCGCCGGGCAGGCGGTCACCGAGCCAGCTGCCGCGGCGACGGCCTGCTGCGGCAGCCCGGCCGCCGCCGAGCAGGCCGCCCAGAGCGGTTGCTGCGGCCAGGCCCCGGCTCCGGTCGGCTCCCAGGCCGGATCTCAGGCCAGCGTTCAGGGCGGCTCCGGGTGCTGTGGATGATCAGCACAGCAGCCGGCCTCGGCCAGGGCGGGCCTGATCTGGCCGCCCTGGTGGAGGCGGTGTCGGCCACCCGCATGCACGCTACGGTGCGCGAGTTGGCGGATGACCGCTATGCCGGGCGGCGCGTGGGCTCGCCCGGCGGCCGCGCCGCCGCCTCCTGGCTCGCCGAGCGACTCGGCGACCTGGGCGCCCAGGTGCAGGTGTTGGAGTTCGACGTGGCAGGGGTGCGCGAGCTGTACGCGACGCCCGTGCTCGAATGGAGCGGCGCCGGGCAGACGCGGCACCTGGAGCACCGCCGCGACTTCGTCGAGCACCTGGCCTCCGCCGAACTGCCACACCCGCGCACAGCCCTGCTGACCAAGGTCCCCAAGACCGACTCCGGGACCGGCTCGGAGACCGGCTCGGAGACCGGCCTGCGCGGCCGATGGGTGCTGGCCGACGCCACCACCTGGGGACGAGCGTGCGAGCTGGCCGAGGCGCAGAGCGCGGCCGGGGTGCTGACCGTACGCGGCACCGACGCCGACGGCTGGATGCCGAAGATGATCGCCGGGCCGCCTGCCCGCGCGGTGCCCATCATCGCCGTGCGCCCCGAGGTCCACCGGCATCTGGGCGAAGCCCTGGACAACGGCCTGGTCCAGATGACCGGCTCAATGCCGCTGCGGCAGATCACCACCCGAGGCCGCAACGTCTACGCCCGCTTTCCCCGCACCGAGACCGGCAGCCACCGAGGTGGCGACGGGTCCGTCGGCGGGAACGCGGGGCTGCGGGTAGTGCTGAGCGCGCACTACGACGGCGTCGGCGACGATCCCGACCGGCGCCTGCCTGCGGCGGCGGACAACGCCTCCGGGGTGGCCGCGGTCCTGGAGGCCGCCCGCGTGCTGGCGGCCGCGCCGCCCGGGGCACCGGAGCTGACGGTGGCCTTCCTGGACGCGGAGGAGGCGGGCGCGTGGGGCTCGGTCCACCACGCTGCCGCTCTGCCGCCGGACACGCTCGTGATCAACCTCGACGGTGCCGCGCAGCTGCACGAGGCCGCCGCCGTCGAGGCGGGCGGACCCGCTCACGCGTTGCTGGCCACCCTGGACCGGGCCGCCCGCCTGACCGGCGTGCCGCTGAAGGCGGGCGCGATGGCCTCCGACAACCGCCGCTACGCCGCCGCCGGCCTGGCCTCAATCGGCGTCGGCATGGGCATGCCCGGCTACCAGACTCCGGCCGAAACTCCAGATCGCGTGCAGCCGGACACGCTGCTGGCCGCCGCCCGGCTGCTGGTGGCGACCGTCATGCTGCTCACCACGTAGGAGGACCGCCAGAACGGGGAGACAGCTCCCCTCACCTGGACTATCGAGCCGGCCAAGGCCAGTTCGACGGCAGGCCGCAGAGCTGGCCGGTTCGCGGTCAGGACGATGGTGACGCACGACGGCCGGCGTGCCGCGGGCGCTATCCGGTCGGCGGCACGCCGTCTCGCGCGGCGAGAGCGGCGAGGGCCTCGGCGGCCGATACGGCGGTGATCAATGCTCGGTCGGTGGAGCCAGGCAGCAGGCGGATGCTGTCGCCGGCCTGGGCCGCTGCCGCTTCTGCCGGATCAGCGATCCGCGCGACGAGGTAGGTGACGCACTGGTACATGCCCAGAGGGATCTGGCGGCCGCCCACCCGCGCGTTCAGCTCGTGCAAGATGGCGACGGAGAACTCGCCCTCAGGTGGCGGGCCGGCGTTGGCGGGGATCGGGAAGTCCACTTGCGGCCACGTCGCGTCGACCTGAGCGCCCTGCAGCAGGTGGGCCAACTGGATGATCCCGGCAAGTTCTTCGTTGGAGGTGCGGCTGGGCTCGGGGATCACGATGCGCTGGTAACTGTGGGACTGGATCACCTGCAACGCCTCAAGGACGCGGAGCTGCCGGCGGGCGTGGAGCGCCAGGGAGGACGCCTCAGGCTGCCAGCGGGGCGAGTACGCGGGGCCGCCGCGCACGGCCAGCAGGAGGGCGGTGTCCGGTGCCAGGGCCGCGAGCAGGCGCATCGCCGGCAACACCTGAGCCGGGGTCTTGCCGACCAGATCGTCCAGGTCCACCTGTAGGCGGAAGGTGTCGCGGTCACCGGCGTTGATCAGGAATTGCAGGTGCAGCAGGCCGCCCGAGTCCTGGCCGGCCAGCCAGATGCCGGGGCCGTCCACACCGCGTGAGGCGCGCACCTGCACCAGATCCAGCGCATGCAGCACGGTGCCGTCCGCGGCGACCAGGCGGACCTCCAGATCAGGCCGATCACCGGCCGCACCGGCGGCGACCATGAAGCTCAGCCGGCCGGGGCCCGACTCATCCGGCAGGCCGGGCGGTCCCGAGTTGTGGGTGATCGTGCCATCGATGTCGGCGAAGGGTGCGCCGTAGTGGAGGAACTCCTCCACCGCCTGCCGCTCGGCCGAGTCGACCGGCACCTGCAGCTCCAACGAGCCGGTGATCGGACGCAGGCTGAACGACTCCACCGCTCGCGCCACCAGGCGCATCACCAGGTAGTGCCGCTCGTTGAGCTGCAGGTAGCGCACGAAGGCGGTCAGATCGTCGCCGAGCACGTCCCCGTCCCAGGGCTGCTCGCTCACCCGTCCTTCGCGTACGTCGAAGGAGTAGCGGTAGAACGGATCGACGTCGGTCAAGGCCGCGGCCAGGCCCTCATAGCGCTCGATCGCGGCTGTCAGCAGGCTCTCGGCCGGAACCCGGCCGGGGTCGGGCATGTCTCGCCCGCCCTGTAGCGCCTGCGCCATCAGGTGCTGGATCCGCTCGCCGTCGTCGCCGAAGTAGTAGGCGATCAGCGCCGGGTGGTCGGCCGCCATGCCGTCGAGGTGATCGCGGTCCATCCAGCTGATGCGCAGCCCGCTGCCCGCGGTCAGCCGCTCCAGCCACTCCAGCCGCTCATGGGTGGGATTCCACGGTGTGACCAGCGTCCAGGAGCGGACCGGCAGCGCCGGCAGCGTCTCATCGACGAAGCGCTGCCAGGAGTTCTCCACGTCGGTGACCTGCCGGGAGGTCAGCGGCCGGCAGAAGCGTTTGACCTGGTAAACGTTCGTAGCCATCCGGGTTGGCGATCCGAATGTCAACGCCGCGGTCCCCGCGTGAGGGTGTGATCCGGTTGCCGTGCGGATGCCGGAGCAGCAGCATCGCCGCGCCGAACTCCTCCACCGTCTCACCCGGTAAGCGCTCCCAATTCACCAGCGTCATACAGCACAGCAAACCACCCAGCACCGAAAGTCGCCTTCGGCCCGGACATGACGCAGGCCCCGCCATCTGATCACGGCGGGACCTGCGGCGCAGGATCAGGCCGACACGAGTTCCGCCAGCAGCTTCTCGATACGACGGCGGATGTCATCGCGGATCGGCCGGACGACTTCGATGCCCTGGCCGGCCGGGTCGTCTAGCTTCCAATCCTCGTAGCGCCTGCCGGGGAAGATCGGGCAGGCGTCGCCGCAGCCCATGGTGATGACAACGTCGGAGGCCTGCACGGCGTCGACGGTCAGGACCTTGGGCTGCTCAGCGGTGATGTCGATGCCCACCTCGCGCATCGCCTCGACCGCGACCGGGTTGACCTGATCGGCGGGCGCCGATCCGGCGGAGCGGACCTCGACGCGGTCTCCTGCCAGATGGGTGAGCCAGCCGGCGGCCATCTGGGATCGGCCGGCGTTGTGCACGCAGACGAACAGGACGCTGGGCTTGTCAGGCACGTACGGGCTCCTTGGCAGTGAACGGGGGGCGGCCGGCCAGGCTGACGTAGACCAGGGCGACCAGGACGGGGACCTCGATGAGCGGGCCGACCACGCCGGCCAGGGCCTGGCCGGAGGTGATGCCGAAGACGCCGACCGCGACCGCGATGGCCAGCTCGAAGTTGTTGCCGGCGGCGGTGAAGGCGAGCGTGGTGGTCTTGTCGTACGGCAGGCCGATCGCCTTGCCGGTCAGGAAGCCGCCGCCCCACATGAGGGCGAAGTAGGCCAGTAGCGGCAGCGCGATGCGGGCCACGTCGCCGGGCTGGGAGGTGATGGTGTGGCCTTGCAGGGCGAACAGGATGACGATGGTGAACAGCAGCCCGTACAGGGCGATCTGGCCGATCCGTGGCAGGAAGCGCTGCTCGTACCAGGTACGGCCACGGGCGCGCTCTCCGAGCTTGCGCGAGGCGTAGCCCGCAAGCAGGGGGATGCCGAGGAAGACGAGCACGTAGAAGGCGATGTCGAAAGCCGACACCTCCAGCGCCGACTGGGGCAGGCCGAGCCAGCCGGGCAACACCTGCAGGTAGAACCAGCCCAGCGCGCCGAAGGCGATCACCTGGAAGACGGAGTTGAGCGCGACCAGGACGGCGGCGGCCTCGCGGTGGCCGCAGGCCAGGTCGTTCCAGATGAGCACCATGGCGATGCACCGGGCCAGCCCGACGATGATCAGGCCGGTGCGGTACTCGGGCAGGTCCGGCAGGAAGACCCAGGCCAGCGCGAACATCAGCGCCGGGCCGAGCACCCAGTTGAGCAGCAGCGAGGAGATCAGCAGGCGGCGGTCGCCAGTCACAGTGCCGAGCCGGTCGTAGCGGACCTTGGCCAGCACCGGGTACATCATCAGCAGCAGGCCGAGCGCGATCGGCAGCGAGATCTCCCCGATCTTGACGGCGTCCAGCGCGGCATCCAGGCCAGGCACCAGACGCCCGAGCAGCAGCCCGGCGCCCATGGCCGCGATGATCCACACCGGCAGAAACCGATCCAGTACCGGCAGGGCGCCGATCACGCCGACCGGTGGCGCGGTGGCCTGTGCGCCTTGAGCCGACATCACCGCGGCACCGCCGCTGCAGCGGCCGACGGCGAGCTGACGGGCTCGTCGGCGGGCCCACCGGTGGGCCCACTGGCGGGCAGGGTCAGCAGCGCCGACAGCTCGCCCAGTGTCTCGGGCACCAGCCGGTAGTACACCCAGGAGGCGCGCCGCTCGGAGGTCAGCAGCCCCACCTCCTTGAGCACCTTCAGGTGGTGGCTGATGGTCGGCTGGGACAGCTCGAACGCGTCGGTGACGTCGCACACGCACACCTCGCCCCCCGCGCGGCTGGCCACGATCGACAGGATGCGCAGCCGCACCGGGTCGCCCAGCGCCTTGAAGACCCGCGCCACCCCGGCCGCCTGCTCGGCGTCCAGCGGCTCGCGGGTCAGCGGCGGGCTGCACTCCAAGATCTCCAGCAGTTCCATCCACTACCCTTCCGTATAGACGTCCATCGAAATAGGTGCACGTCTATATTGACATGCGTCTTGCCTGTTGGGAACAGGGAGGATGCTCTCAGCCGGCCGGGACACCGAGGTCGGCCAGCAGGGCGCGGACCCGGCGCTCGATGTCGTCGCGGATCGGGCGGATCTGCTCGACCGTCTTGCCGTCCGGGTCGTCCAGGTCCCAGCCCAGGTAGCGCCTGCCCGGGTAGACCGGGCAGGCGTCGCCGCAGCCCATGGTGACCACCACGTCGGCGGCCTGACGGAACGCTTGAGCAGATCACGCTCGTCTTCCAGCTCGGCGCGTTCCTTCTCCCACGCCGCCTTCTCGCGGGCGTGTTGCTTGGCCAGCTCGGCCTTCTCCCGCCGCAGCCGGGCCAGCTCCTCCTGCTCGGACTCCTTCAGCGTTCCGCTCCCGTTGCCTCCGCCGTTGTACTGCTCGGCGAGCCGATCCATCTGCACCCAATTGTGCAGCGTGTACGGGCTGATCCCCAGATCTCGCGCCACCTGGGCCACGGGCTTGCCGGTCTCCTTGACGATACGCAACGCCCCAGCCCGGAACTCCGGATCAAAGCGCCGCCGCGTGACTGCTGCCACGACCAAACCTCTCCCGGTTCGGTCTCCACGCTACGGGGGGATGCACAGATGGCGACGGTGAGCCGTAGGTTGCCGACCGGGCCTTGCTCCAGGAGATGGAGAACCCGTCCTGCGGGCAGCGGGCGGAGATCGCGTAGAACGGGGGAGACGGGCTCCTTGGTATCCAAGGTACCTCTGGCTATACCCCCAGTGGGGCGTACGCGGGAACGACGGAGAAGCCCGCGACTGGTGTGCTGATCACTGTCCATCAAGCACTCCCCAAGGGAAAACTGAAATGGCAGTGAACAGCCAACCGGCGGCCGGGCAACACAGCAGTGAGACCGGGCTTCGGAGCTTCATCCGCCGCCGTCCGCTGATCAGCTTCTTCGTCCTGGCGAATCTGATGAGCTGGGTCGGCTGGTTGCCCTACATCATTTCGGCGACCGGCCTCGGGGTCGTCGATTTCACCTTCCCCGCGCTGCTCGGCACCACGCAGATCCTCGGTGTTCTCCCCGGCGCCTATCTCGGCCCCATCTTCGCCGCCTATATCGTGACCAGAGTCGCGGACGGCAAGGAAGGCGTCCGTGAGTGGATCCGGCGGATGACCAAATGGCGGGTGAGCTGGGTCTGGTACCTCGGGACCGTTCTCGGCGTTCCCGCCGCCATCATCATCACCGCCATCGCGGTGACCGACGGACAGGCCCAGTTGCCGTCCGTCGCCGCGCTGGTGGCGTACGTGCCCGGCCTGCTGTTTCAGATGGTCACCACCGGTCTGGCGGAAGAGCCCGGCTGGCGTGACTTCGCCCTGCCCCGCATGCAGCGCAGGTTCGGCCCGTTCGGCGCCACGATCATTCTCGGCCCGCTGTGGGGCATCTGGCACCTTCCGCTGTTCCTGAGCGAGTGGGGCGGGTGGCCGGACGTCACCTGGATGAGGGTCGGCGAGTTCATCGCCTTCTCCTGCGCCTTCAGCGTGGTCGTCACCTGGGTGTTCAACCGGACCGGCCAGAGCCTGCCGCTGGTCATGCTCCTGCACGTCAGCGTCAACAACTTCATGTCGATCCCCTTCTCGGACATGTTCCCGTCGGTCGCCACCGCCGCGCATGCGTCGCGGATCACCCTGCTCGCGGGCCTCACTGCGGCAATAGTGGTGCTCATCGCGACCCGTGGCCGTCTGGGCTATCGTCCAGCCGGGGAACCCGCCCTTCGGAACTGAGGGACCGCACGACGAAGACGGGTGAGATACCGGTGCCCAGCCCTCGGCGCAGACGACTTCTACGCGTTTTCGAGATACCGCAGCGCGGCCGCGACGCGCCGGTCGGTGCCGTCGGCCGGCGCCAGGTCGAGCTTGGCGAAGATGCTGCGGATGTGCTTGTGAACCGCTCCGCCGGTGACGAAGAGCCGCTCGGCGATGGCAGCGTTCCCCAGTCCTTCGGCCATGAGGGCCAGCACGTCATGCTCGCGCGGGCTAAGCCGTTCCAGCTTGTTGCCGGGCCGGCTGCGGGTCAGGAGTTGCGCCACCACCTCCGGGTCGATCGCAGTGCCGCCGCCGGCCACCCGGTGCAGCGCGGTCATGAACTCCTGGACCCGCCCAACCCGCTCCTTGAGCAGATATCCCAGGCGTGAGCTGCCGTATGAGAGCAGGTCGGTGGCGAACGCCTGCTCGACGTACGCCGACAGCACGAGCACGGCCAGCCCGGGCAGCCGCCGCCTGGCCTCGACGGCGGCCACGATGCCCTCGTCGGTGTGGGTCGGCGGCATACGTACGTCCACGATGGCGACATCCGGTTCATGGGCGTCGATGGCCGTCAGGAAACCGACGGCATCGGAGGCGGTGGCCACCACGTCGAGCGCCTCGGCACGCAGCAACAGCGTCAGACCCTCACGCAGCAAGGCATCGTCTTCGGCGATCACAATCCGGTAGGGCTTGAACTCATCCAGCTTGCTGGAGCGAGCGAAGGGCGCGGCCAGAAGTTCGTCTGCGCTGGTGGCGTTGGCGTACTTGCGGATGGTGCGAAAGGCCAGGCCGAGTTCGCGGCTGATGGCGTTCAGCGACAGGCCCTTGGCCCTCAGCGCCTGGACCTGGGCATGGCGTTCATGCGTCCGCGCTACCATCGGCCGTTCGTTGTAGGAGTCCAGGGTCTTGGGCCGCTGCATGGGTTCCTGGACGGGTTCGGTGCGGCTGCCGATGTCGTCCATGAGCGTGGTGTCGTGGCCGGGCACTTCCTGCAGGCAGGATCGGTGCGAGCGGATCGTCTTCTCCAGGGCCGTAGCCAGGTTTTGCCACAAATGGAAGCGATCGGCGACTTGCGTGGCCTCGGGAGCGCCCTCACGGGCGCCGTCGGCGTAGGAGCCTGCCCTATCTCGGCAGATCACCTGCACCCCAGGGTGGTCCCTCAGCCACGTGGCCAGGTCATCGGCGGTCCGGCCGTCCAGCAGATCGATAGGACGGTGGGTGTCCATGTCCACCAGAACGGTGCCGTAGGAGTTGCTGTCGGCGTACTGATTGAAGTGCAGAGCCGCGTACAAGTAAACGTGCAGAGATGATCAGCGAGTCTGCCTCTGGCACTGAAGAACGGGCTGCGAATGGTGCTGATCCGAGAACCGTTCGAACGTGGATACCGCGGTCAGGAGGAGCTGACCAGGTCGTGCGCGGCCTTGGCGAAGGCGCGGACCCGAGCGGTGGCGCCGTCGGTCCGCCACAGCAGGCCCCATTGCAGTGGCGGGGCGTCGCTGATGGGGATGTAGGCGACGTCGGGGCGTGCGTAGTAGCGCCTGGCCTGGGCGCCGACGAGGAAGGCGCCGTGGCCGGCGCCGATGAGGGTGAGCATCTCGTTGAACGTCGAGGCCAAGGGGCCGGGGTCGATCGGCCGTCCGGCAGGAGTGGCGCGCGGAGTGCGGTCCTCTCGCAGCGAGATCGGCAGGGTGTCCGGCAGTTGGAGGAGCTTCACCCTGGCGAGATCGTCGAGCGAGACCGACGTACGACGGGCGAACGGATGCTGGGACGGCACGGCGAGCATCCGCATTTCGGACACCAGCACCGGACCGGTGACGATGCCCGGCTCGTCGATGGGGAAGGTGCCCAGCGCAAGGTCGACCTGGCCATCGCGCAGCCAGGGCATCAGGTCGACTATCTGCGCTTCGCGGAGCTGAACATCGCAGTCCGGCAGGCGACGGCGGAACAACTCGGCGGCCCCGGCGAGCAGCTGCCCACCTGCCGCGCCTACGAAGGCCACCCGCAGGGTGCCGGTGAGGCCGCGCCCGGAGTCGATCGCGCGCGCGAACGCCGTAGTGATCTGGTCCCAGGCGGGCCGGACTTCTTCGTACAGCTGCCAGCCAACTGCGGTCAACTCCACCCGGCGGCTGGTGCGGGTGAACAACGGCACGCCAGTTCGGCGCTCCAGCTTGGCGATCGTTTGGCTGATCCGGGCGGTGGACACGCGCAGGCGCTCGGCGGTGCGGCCGAAGTGCAACTCCTCGGCCAGGGTCAAGAACGCCTCCAGCTCGTGGCGCTCCAGCATGTCACCCCCAGATCGTTAACTCCAGCTTCACGATTCTTCCACAGAGTCGCATTGATCTGCCCGTCACTCCCCAACGAAAGTGGAGCACACCAATCGTCACTGTGACCTGCACGGGAGCAAGCATGTACGTCACCGCAGAGCACGCCCTGTCCGCTCCGGCCACCGACGCGAACGCAGTCGTCCAGGAACTACGGGACCGCGCCGAGATCCTCGACGCGCTGTACCGGTTCGGCCTGGGTCAGGACCTGAAGGACAAGGCCCTGTTCGCCTCGGCCTTCGCCGCCGACGCCGAACTGGACTTCCGCCCGGCCGCCGCCAAGTGGGGGGCCAAGCCGCCGCTGATGTCCGGGCGCGACACCATCGTCACCACCATTCTGGCCATGTTCACCGGCCGGGTGGACACCACACACCAGGTCACCAACACGCGGATCACGATCGATGGCGACACCGCCCGGCTCACCGCCCTGGTGGAAGCTCAGCACCTGCTCATCGCCGACTCCACCACACACGCGCTGCTGAAGAACCCCTACGACGTCGACCTGGTCCGCGACGGCGACCGCTGGGTGATCCGTCGGCTTCGCATCGACAACACCTGGTACACCGGCGACCCCACCGCGATCTTCGGCAACTGACGATCCCCTCCCTCCATCCAAGATCGGAAGAAAGATGACCAACAAGGTCAACGACCTGCGCACCATCGTCCGCGGACGGGTTCTGCTTCCCGGAGACGACGGTTTCGACCAGGCCCGGCGCCCCTGGAACCTCGCCGTAGAACAGGCTGTTCCCGCCGTGGTCGAAGCGGCTGACGACGCCGACGTCGCGGCCGTGGTCCGCTTCGCCCGCGCCCGCGCCATGGCCGTCTCGGCCCAGCCCAACGGCCATGGCGCCACCACCGAACTGGACGGCGCCATTCTGCTGCGCACCCGCCGTCTGGATTCCCTCCAGATCGACCCGGCCGCCCGACGCGCCCGCGTCGGCGCGGGCGTGTCCTCGGGCAGCCTTCAGGCCGCCGTGGCGCCGTACGACCTGACCAGCCTGCCCGGCAGTTCCCCGGTCGTCAGCGTCACCGGTGTCGCACTTGGCGGCGGACTGAGCTGGTTCGGCCGCAAGTACGGCTGGATCGCCGACAGCGTCACCGCGTTCGACATCGTCGACGCCGAAGGGCGGCAGCGGCGCATCACCGCCGACATCGACCCCGACCTGTTCTGGGCCATGCGCGGCGGTGGCGGCTCCTTCGCGATCGTCACCGCCCTGGAACTCTCCCTCCACCGCGCGCCGCACCTGTACGGCGGCCGGCTCCTGTGGCCCATCGAGCACGCCCCGGACGTGATGGACGCCTACCGCCAGATCACCACCGCCGCCCCCGACGACCTGACCGTATGGCTGGACCTGCTGCACTTCCCCGGCTCCGGCCCCATGATCGCCGTCGATACCGCCTACCTCGGCCAGGCCGCCGCCGCCCGCGACCTGCTCAGCCCCCTGGACCGCCTGCCCCGCCCCCTCACCGACAGCAGACGGACCATGACGGTCGCCGAACTCGGCACCATCACCGCCGAACCGACCGACCCCAGCGCGGGCTCCTCACGCGCCGAACTGCTCACCCAACTGGACGACACCGCCGCCAAGACCCTGCTGGCCGACCCGATCGCCCCGCTGATGAGTGTGCAGATACGCCACCTGGGCGGCGCGTTCACCCGCCCGTCCGACAGCCCGCACGGCCCAATCACCGAGCCCTACGCGCTCTACCTGTTCGGCGTGCCGGCCGACCCGGCAACCACCGAGGCCATCACCGCCAAACAACGCGCGCTCACCGACGCTCTCCCGGTAAGCGGCCGCAAACCCTTCACCTTTCTCAGTCCCGGCGAATCGGTGGCCGACGCCTTCCCTCCCGCTGCGCTCCGTCGCCTTCGCGACCTCGAACGCCACCACAACCCGCGCAACACCTTCCGCGCCAATTTCCCCATCTCCGGCTGAATGCATCCCCTTTATGCCATCAGACGGCTGCAACGAAATCGCTCCCGACGCCTCTGCACGTTGACGTGTACGTGAGGTGCCTCGCAGATTCCGGACAGTCGGCTACATAAGCTGACGGAAGTCTGGAAGAGGTAGGTACGTGACGAGGCGTCGCAGGCAGTTCTCGCCGGAGTTCAAGGAAGAAGCTGTCCGGATGGTGCTGGAGGGCGAGCGGACGGTCGCGTCGGTGGCGCGGGAGTTCGGGATCAACGCCAGCACGCTGGGCAGTTGGGTGCATCGGCATCGGATCGTGCAGGACGAGGCGAAGCAGCCCATCTCAGGGCCGGAACGGGCCCGGATCCGGGAGCTGGAGCGAGAGAACGCCGAGCTGCGGGAGAAGCTGGCGTTCTTGAAAAAGCAGCCGCCCTCTTCGCGGCCGATCATCGATGATGCTCGCCACGTACGAGCTGATCGACGCGGAGAAGGCGTATCACCCGATCGTGAAGATGCGTGCCTGGATGGGCGTGTCCCGCTCCGGCTACGACGACTGGCGCGAGCGACCGGCCTCGGCCACCGCACAACGCCGGGCCATGCTCGCCGGGCTGGTCGCCGAGATCTTCACCGACTCGCACGAAACCTACGGCTACCGGCGGGTGCACACCGCATTGCTGCGCCGTGGCGAGCACTGCTCGGCCGAACTGGTGCGCACCGTGATGCGTGAACAGGGCCTGACCCCAGCCCAGGTACGGGCGTTCCGGCCGGTCACCACGGTGCAGGGCGACTTTCGCGGCATCCCCGACCTGGTCGGCCGCGACTTCACCGCCGAGCGGCCGGGCACCAAACTGGTCGGCGACATCACCTACGTCCGCACGTGGGAGGGCTTCCTGTATCTGGCCACAGTCATCGACTGCCACAGCAAGGCGGTCCTGGGCTGGGCGATGGCCGATCACTACCGCACCGGCCTGGTCAAGGACGCGATCCGGATGGCCGCCGGTACCGGCCTGCTCCAGCCCGGCGCCGTGTTCCACACCGACCGCGGCTCGAACGACACCAGCGACGATTTCGGCCGCTTCCTGACCAACCTGCAGATCCGCCGCTCGGCCGGCCGCACCGGCATCTGCTACGACAACACGATGGCCGAATCGTTCTTCAGCGCGATCAAGAATGAATGGCTGCACCGCTTCGTCTTCACCACCCGAGCAAAAGCGAAACGGCAGGTCATCCGCTACATCGAAGGGTTCTACAACCGCCGGCGCCTGCACTCCGCGCTGGGCTACCGGCCACCCCTGGAAGTACTCAACGAGTCCCTTTCATCACAAACAGCAGCATAGGCTACGCCCATAAGACAGCCGTCCGGAATCATCGTGGCGCCTCACCGGGAAACGAAGCATCCGCGCCGGACAGCGGTCGCCCAGCTCGCGCTACGCCTGTGATCACCATCTTGCCAGATAACAATCGTTATCCCGCAACCCTTCGGCGGGCGAGGCGTTCAGGCTGGAGCTGTGGATCTTTTCAGACTTCACGGTCACGTCCACGGACGTGGTGTATGAATCGATCTTCGCGTGATCCTGTTTCTGCAGGTTAAGCGGTAAGTGTCTGCGGGAGTGGGTTCGGGGTGGGTGTGTCGCCCGGGATCACGCGGATGCGGGCCTTGGCCAGCACGTCGAGGGCCATGTAGCGGCGGGCTTCGACCCACTCGTCGGTCTGCTCGGCCAGCACGGCACCGATCAGGCGGATGATGGCGGGCCTGTCGGGGAAGATGCCCACCACATCGGTGCGGCGGCGGATCTCTTTGTTCAGCCGTTCCTGGGGATTATTGGACCAGATCTGGGTCCAGATCTCGCGGGGGAAGGCGGCGAAGGCGATCAGGTCTTCGCGGGCGGCGTCCAGATGCTCGGCCGCGGCTGGGTGTTTGGCCTCCAGGGTTTGCACGACCCAGGCGTGCTGGGTGCGCACCGAGGCGGCGTCTGGCTGGTCGAAGATGGTGCGGACCAGGGTGGCCACGAACGGCTGAGAACTCTTGTTCACGCAGGTCAGCAAGTTGCGCAGGTAGTGACTGCGACACCTTGCCAGGCCGCGCCCGCCAGGGTGGCGCCGATCGCAGCGACGAGTCCGGCGTGGCAGTCGGAGATGACCAGTTGCACCCCGGAAAGGCCGCGGGCAACCAGGCCGCGCAGAAACGCCAGCCAGCCCGCGCCGTCTTCGGCGCTGGTGACGTCCATGCCGAGGATCTCGCGCCGGCCGTCGGCGTTGACGCCGGTGGCCACCAGGACGTGCACGTTGATGATCCGGCCGCCCTCACGCACCTTCTGGTTCAGCGCGTCCAGCCAGACGAAGGTGTAGGGGCCGCTGTCGAGCGCGCGGGTGCGGAACGCCTCGACCTGCTCATCCAGCACCTTGGCCATCTGCGAGACCTGGCTCTTGGAGATGTGCTTGATGCCCAGCTGCTCCACCAGCTTGTCCACCCGCCGGGTCGAAACCCCGAGCAGATAGCTGGTCGCGATCACGCTGATCAGCGCCTGCTCGGCCCGCCGCCGACGTTCCAGCAGCCAGTCGGGGAAGTAAGAGCCTGAGGGGCTCCGACTATTCCGGACTCGACCCAAATGAAACTATATCACGCCGCAACCAAATTCCCGAACCATTCCTCCAGCACTTCTGAGGGCGGGCGATATCCTAACCCAGAGTGAAGTCTCCGCC
>NZ_VDLX02000031.1 GCF_006334985.2 Nonomuraea phyllanthi | reverse complement strand
CAGAACCAGGTCCGTCTGGGCCTGGCCCGGATGGAGCGGGTCGTGCGCGAGCGCATGACCACGCAGGACGTCGAGGCGATCACGCCGCAGACCCTGATCAACATCCGCCCGGTCGTGGCGTCGATCAGGGAGTTCTTCGGCACCTCGCAGCTGTCGCAGTTCATGGACCAGATCAACCCGCTGGCGGGCCTGACGCACAAGCGGCGCCTGAACGCGCTGGGTCCGGGCGGTCTGTCGCGTGAGCGGGCGGGTTTCGAGGTCCGTGACGTGCACCCGTCCCACTACGGCCGGATGTGCCCGATCGAGACGCCGGAAGGCCCGAACATCGGCCTGATCGGGTCGCTGGCCTCTTACGGGCGGCTGAATGCGTTCGGGTTCATCGAGACCCCGTACCGCAAGGTCGTCGACGGGAAGGTGACGGAACAGATCGACTACCTCACGGCCGACGAGGAAGACCGCTATGTGAAGGCGCAGGCCAACACGGCGCTCAACCCCGACGGCTCGTTCGCCGAGGCTCGCGTGCTGGTCCGCACCAAGGGCGGCGAGACCGAGCTCATGCGGGCCGAGGAGGTCGACTACATCGACGTGTCGCCGCGCCAGATGGTGTCGGTGGCGACCGCGATGATCCCGTTCCTGGAGCACGACGACGCCAACCGTGCGCTGATGGGCTCCAACATGATGCGGCAGTCGGTGCCGCTGCTCAAGAGCGAGGCGCCGCTGGTCGGCACCGGCATGGAATACCGTGCCGCCACCGACGCGGGCGACGTCATCAGCGCCGAGAAGGCCGGCGTGGTGGAGGAGGTCTCCGCCGACTACGTGACGGTGATGAACGACGACGGCACGCGGACGACGTACCGGGTGGCGAAGTTCAGGCGCTCCAACCAGGGGACGAGCTTCAACCAGAAGCCCATCGTCGCCGAGGGCGACAGGGTCGAGGTCAACCAGGTCATCGCCGACGGGCCGTGCACCGACATGGGCGAGATGGCGCTGGGCAAGAACCTGCTGGTCGCGTTCATGCCCTGGGAGGGTCACAACTACGAAGACGCGATCATCATCTCGCAGCGGCTGGTGCGCGACGACGTGCTGTCCTCGATCCACATCGAGGAGCACGAGGTCGACGCCCGCGACACCAAGCTGGGTCCTGAGGAGATCACCCGGGACATCCCCAACGTGTCGGAGGAGGTCCTGGCCGATCTGGACGAGCGGGGCATCATCCGCATCGGTGCGGACGTGGTGCCGGGCGACATCCTGGTCGGCAAGGTGACGCCGAAGGGCGAGACCGAGCTGACGCCGGAGGAGCGGCTGCTGCGGGCGATCTTCGGTGAGAAGGCGCGTGAGGTGCGTGACACGTCGCTGAAGGTGCCGCACGGCGAGGAAGGCAAGGTGATCGGGGTTCGGGTGTTCTCCCGTGAGGAGGGTGACGAGCTCCCGCCGGGTGTGAACGAGCTGGTGCGCGTTTATGTGGCGCAGAAGCGGAAGATCACCGATGGTGACAAGCTGGCCGGCCGGCACGGTAACAAGGGGGTCATCTCCAAGATCCTGCCGGTGGAGGACATGCCGTTCCTGGAGGACGGCACGCCGGTCGACATCATCCTCAACCCGCTGGGGGTGCCCGGCCGGATGAACGTCGGCCAGGTGCTGGAGACCCATCTGGGGTGGATCGCCGCCCGTGGCTGGGACATCTCGGGCATCGAGGAGGCGTGGGCCGAGCGGCTGCGTGACAAGGGCTTCGAGAAGGTCGCCCCGCACACCAACATGGCCACCCCGGTCTTCGACGGCGCCCACGAGGAGGAGATCGTCGGTCTTCTGGGCAACACCGTCGCCAACCGCGACGGCGACCGGCTCGTCGAGCGCAGCGGCAAGGCGCGGCTCTTCGACGGCCGCAGTGGTGAGCCCTTCCCCTATCCGATCGCGGTCGGCTACATCTACATCCTGAAGCTGCTGCACCTGGTCGATGACAAGATTCACGCGCGTTCGACCGGCCCATACTCCATGATCACCCAGCAGCCGCTCGGCGGTAAGGCCCAGTTCGGTGGCCAGCGCTTCGGTGAGATGGAGGTGTGGGCGCTGGAGGCCTACGGCGCCGCCTACGCCCTCCAGGAGCAGCTGACCATCAAGTCCGACGACGTCCTGGGCCGCGTGAAGGTCTACGAGGCGATCGTCAAGGGCGAGAACATCCCCGAGCCCGGCATCCCGGAGTCCTTCAAGGTCCTCATCAAGGAGATGCAGTCGCTGTGCCTCAACGTCGAGGTGCTCTCCAGCGACGGCGTGTCCATCGAGATGCGCGACACCGACGAGGACGTCTTCCGCGCGGCGGAGGAGCTCGGCATCGATCTGTCCCGGCGTGAGCCGAGCAGCGTCGAGGAAGTCTGACGGTCCCCGAGCGCGACCCGCACGTGCCGGACCCCGTGGAAGGGTCCGGCACGCCGCGGTGGAGGACACGATGAACGATGAGACGGCCGCCCTGCTCTTCGATGTGGTCGAGCGTCTCCAGAAGAACATCGCCGCCCACGACTGCCCCGCCATCGTCGCTCTCGAAGGGGAGCGGAAGCTCGTGCTCAGCGACTACGACTATCTCCGCGACCCGGGGTTCGCCGCCTCGTTCGAGACGCGGGCGGCCGCCAAGGCGCAGGAGATCCAGGCGACGCGGTGGGTCATCGCCGTCCCGCTCGTCTGGGTCGCCACACCTGACACGGTCTACAGCCGCGCCGTGTCCAACCACCCGCTGCGCGAGGGGGAACAGGAGACGATCACCTGGATGAGCTTCAACGAGCGCGACGGCGTCGACTACGGACGCGTCCCCTACGCCCGCCGCCCCAGCGGGGAGCCGGTGTTCGACGACCCGGAGATGTTCGCCGTGGGTGTGCGCCCGGCCCAGGCCATGCCGGGCCACACCCTGCTCCAGGAGCTCCTCCCGCACCTGTAGGTCAGCCGGATGCGCTCAGCCGATGTGCTCAGCCGCGTAGCCGGTGGACTGGAGGGTGAACAGCCTGGCGTAGGAGCCCTGCCGGTCCATCAGCTCCTCGTGCCGCCCCTGCTCGGCCACCCGGCCCTCCTCCAGCACGACGATGAGATCGGCGTCGCGCACGGTGTTGAGCCGGTGCGAGATCAGCAGGCTCGTACGGCCAGCCCGCCCGGCCCGCATCCGGGTGTGGATGTCGTACTCCGCCTCCGGGTCGAGGCCGGAGCTCGGCTCGTCCAGGATCATCAGCTCCGGGTCCGGCCGCAGCAGGGCCCGGGCGATCGCCACCCGCTGCCACTGCCCGCCCGACAGCTGGACGCCCGCGATCTGGGGGTCCTCGTCGCTCTCGCCGAAGAACACGCGGGTCAGCGGCGTACGGTAGCCCAGCGGCAGCGCGGCGAGCGTGTCGTGGATCCCCGCCTGGCGGGCCGCGGCCTCGACGGCGGGCGGGGAGTCCAGCAGCGGCAGGTGCCCGAGCCCGACGTTCTCGGAGGCGGGCAGGTCGTAGGCCATGTGGTCCTGGAAGACGGAGCTGATCCTCGCGCGCAGCTCGGACGGGTCGCAGTCGCGCAGGTCCACGCCGTCCCACAGGATCGCGCCCTTGGTCGGGTCGTAGAAGCGGCACAGCAGCTTCACCAGGGTGCTCTTGCCCGCCCCGTTGAGCCCGACCAGCGCGACGGCCGCGCCGTACGGGACGAACAGGTCGACCCCGCGCAGGATCCACGGATGGTCGTCGCCGTAGCGGAACCACACGTCGCGCAGCTCGATGCCGCGGCGCAGCGCGGGCAGCGGCCCGGCGGCGGCGGCGATCGGCAGGTCGGGCGGGGTGCGGGTGACGTCGACGTAGTGGAAGAACATGCGCAGGCCCTGCGAGATCTGCGCGATCGTCTGGGCCAGCGTGTTGAGCCCCGCCTGGGTGCCGGCCACCGCGCCGGCGAACATCACCACGTCGCCGACGCTGATCCCGCCGTCACGCGCCGCCAGCCCGGCCCACACCAGGCCGCCTCCGGCGACCAGCGCGGCCAGCAGTTCCAGCCCGCCGTGGGAGCCGAGCTGGCGCAGGTCGAGGAGGCGCTGGGCGCGGTTGATGCGCCTGCGCTCGTCCAGCATCCGCCCGCGCAGGAAGGAGCCCGTCCCGAACAGCCGGATCTCCTTGGCGGGCTGGGTGCCGGTCAGCAGCTGGCCGTAGAAGAACTCGCGGCGTTCGGCCGGGCTGGTCTGCCACATCATGGCCGCGTACTGGCGGGAGAGGCGCAGCTGTACGAAGAGCGCCGGCACGAGCGAGGCCAGCACGATCGCGGCCATCCACGGGTTGATCACCGCCACCGCGCCGAGGAACCCGGCGATGGTGAGCGCCGCCCTGCCCGCCTCGAACGCCGAGCCGAGCAGCCCGTGGCAGCTCGCCGTGGACTGCTGCGCGAGGCGGAGCCGGTCGAGGAAGGCGGGGTCCTCGAAGTGGCGCAGCCCGACGAAGCCCTCGGTGGCGGCGAACAGCCGGTCGGTGGCGCGCAGTCCCACCGACCGGCCCAGGGCGGCGTTGGCGTACGTGGACGCGGCCGGCAGCACCCCCGCGGCCAGCCCGCAGGCCGCCAGCCCCAGTGCCGTGCCGAGCACCGACCCGTGACGCGTGGTCAGCGCGTCGAGCAGGGCCTTGGTGAGCCAGGCCGTGGTGACGGGGAGCGCGGCCTGGGCCAGGGTGGCGCCGACGTACGCGACCACCGTGACCGGGGCGCCGCGCCAGGCCAGCTCCGCCACCCCGGCCAGCGCGCGCGGCCAGGAGGCGTCAGCCATGCGCGGCGGCGAGCACGCCGTCGAGGTCGTGCCCGGCGGCCAGCACGGTACGGCTGCCGTCGACGAGGAACACCTGGGGGAAGGCCGTCACCTTGAACGCGCCGGCCAGCGGCCCCCCGCCGGGGCCGTCCGCGACGACCCTGGCGACAGGGCCCAGCAGCGCGCGCATCTCGTCCGCCTCGTCGGGCAGCGCGGAGATCACGGCGACGACCTGCTCGCGCGGCATCGTCGCGGCCAGCTCGGCGAACTTCGGCGCGAGCGCCTTGCAGGGCGCGCACGAGGGGGAGAAGAAGCCGACCAGCGTCCGCTCGGGCAGCTCGGCCCCCGCCTCGAACTCCGCGACCGTCTCACCGGGCCGGACGGACGGCGACGGGCCGTCGGGACGCTCGTACAGCTCGCTGATGCGTTCGGCGTGCTCGCGGAGCCTGCGGATGATGCCCAGCGCCAGCACCACGTTGAGCACACACAGCACCGCCAGGACCACCACGGCCGCCCACAGCGCGTACATCATCGTGACCTCCTTGAGGAGAGGGCCCCGTCGATGCGGCCCGCGCATGAGCCCTCACTTTCGGCAGGCGGACCCTTTCCGGCACAGCCTGCTCCGGGGGTCTCAACGATTTCTCAGTGACTTCTCAATGCCGCTCCGCGCGGCGGCACGCCCACGCGGTCCGGTAGCGGAGCAGGAAGCCCAGCATCACCAGCACGAAGGAGAAGAGCCACGCCTTGTTCCACAGGGCGAGGATGCCGACGGTGTCGGCGATCAGGAGGATCACCCCGGAGACGTGGAATCCGCGGCCGTGAACGCCGGGTGCTCGGGCAGCGGCACCGAGACCAGCTCGCCGAGCCGGTCACGAAAGCTCTCGAACCCCTCCGGCGTGATCCGGTAGACCCATACGTCATCCGCCTCGATAGCGGAGGCCGTCGATGAGCAGGGTGAGCAGGCGCTGGGTGTAGCCGTCGTCGTCCGGCGCGACGATGTCGGCCACGGCTCGCAGCACGTCGTACGGGGCCACGTCCGAGCGGATGCCGCCGGACGCGGCGGCGGCGTCCAGCAGTTCCGCCACGACGGGCACGAAGCGCTGCTGGAAGTACTCGGGCAGCCCTTCGTAGGCGGGGTCGCCGGAGTGCAGGGCGGTCTTGAGCCCTCGCTTGGCCGCGAGGAACCGGGCGAAGTGCCGCAGCCAGCGAGACAGGGCCTCGACCGGCTCCTCCTGGGCCGAGAAGGCGCGGGCGGCCTCGGCGCAGGCGTCGACCTCGCGGCGGAAGACGGCGGCGATGAGGTCGGCGCGCTGCGGGAAGTGGCGGTAGAGGGTGCCCGCCCCGACGTTCGCCCTGGCGGTGATCCGGCGCACGGGGGCGTCCACGCCGTCGGTCTCGAAGATCTCGGCGGCCGCGGTCAGCAGGGCGTCGAGGTTGCGCCGGACGTCGGGGCGCATGCGGCGGGCGGCCGGCTCCTCTGGCGGGTGATCGGGCATGGACGACTCCCCTTGCAATACGGAACGGTGTTCCGTATTCTCGTTGCTGAACGGCGTTCCGCTTTTATTCTAGCGAGCCGTGACCAGCAACCTGGGCATGAGGAGAATCCGTGCAATACCGCACGCTAGGCCGTACCGGCATCAGGGTGAGCCCCTACGCGCTCGGAGCGTTGATGCTCGGCACATCCGTCGGCAACCCCGACCACGACGACTCGACCCGCATCATCCACAAGGCGCTGGACGCGGGGATCAACTTCATCGACACCGCCGACGTGTACGGCGACTCCGAGGTGGTCGTGGGGAAGGCGCTCAAAGGCCGTCGAGACGGCGTCGTCCTCGCGACCAAGGTGGGCCGCCCGACAGGGGACGACCCCAACCATCAGGGGAGCTCGCGGCGCTGGATCACGACCGCGGTCGAGAACTCCCTGCGCCGCCTGCGGACCGACCACATCGACCTCTACCAGATCCACCGGCCGGACCCCGGCACCGACGTCGAGGAGACCCTTTCCGCGCTCTCCGACCTGGTCCACAGCGGGAAGGTCCGCGCCATCGGGGCGTCCCAGACGCCCGCCCCCGACATCATCGAGGCCCAGTGGGTCGCCGAGCGGCGCGGCCTCGTACGGTTCCACACCGAGCAGCCGGGCTACTCGATCCTCAGCCGCGGCGCCGAAAAGGAGGTGCTGCCGATCGCGCAGCGCTACGGGATGGGCACGCTGGTGTGGGGCCCGCTCGCGCAGGGCCTGCTCACCGGGCGCATCCGCAAGGGACAGCAGACCGACGTGCGCCGCGCGGCCATCCTGAAGCACCTCAACGACGAGCGCCGGCTCGACGTCGTCGAGCGGCTCATCCCGCTGGCCAAGGAGGCGGGCCTGTCGCTGACCCACCTGGCGATGGCGTTCGTGATCGCGCACCCCGGCGTGACCAGCGCGATCATCGGGCCGCGCACGATGGAGCACCTCGACGACCTGCTCGCCGGCCTGGACGTCACGCTCGGCGACGACCTCCTCGACCGGATCGACGAGATCGTCCCGCCCGGCACGAACGTCGGCACGCTCGACCAGGACTACCTCCCCCCGGCCCTCCAGAGCGCGGGCCTGCGCCGCCGGCCCGCCGGCGATCGCGCCGCCGCCTGACCGCGCCCCAGAAGGTCAGGCCCGGGGGGCGACCGGCGCGGGCAGGCCCGTGCCGAACAGGCGGGCGTCCACCTCGTTCAGCGCCAGGCGCAGCGCGCCCAGCGCGACGCTCTCGGCGCCGAGGGTGGAGGCGCGGATCTCCGGAACGCGCAGGCAGGTGCGGCCGAGCTCGCGGGCCAGCTGGCCGAGGATGAGGTCGGCGGAGCGGGAGAAGCCGCCGCCGAGGACGACGACCTGCGGGTCCAGGGTGAGGACCAGGGCGGCGGTGCCGACGGCCAGGTCGCGGGTGTAGCGGCGGACGGCGGTCCTGGCCGCCTTGTCACCGGCGCGGGCGGCGGCGAACACCCAGGCGGCCGCGTCGTCGGTGTCGACGCCGGCGGGCAGGCTGGCGCACTTCTCCAGGTGGGAGGGCGCGGTGAGCCAGCGCACGGCGCGCAGCGCGCCGATCTCGCCGGCCGCGCCGCCGTGGCCGCGGCGCAGCGTGCCGTCGATGATCAGGCCGGCGCCGGTGCGCATGCCGGCCAGCACGTAGACGATGTCGTCGGCGTCGCGGGCCGCACCCTGCCAGCGCTCGGCGAGAGCGGCGAGCTTGCAGTCGTTCTCCACCTGGACCGGGCAGGAGAAGCGCGCGGCCAGGTGCTCGGCCGGGTTGACGCTGGCCCAGCCGGGCAGCGGCGTGAACAGCGTGGTCCGACCGCTGGCGTCGACAGGGCCGGTGACCCCGACGGTGATCCCCCAGATGTCGTCCGGGCGCAGGCCGGCCGAGGCCAGGCACTCCTCGACGGCGGCGTCCACGACGGTGAGCCGGGCCGCCGGGTCGGCGCCGGGGTCGACCGGCAGCCGGGTCGTCCACGTGACGGTGCCGTCGAGGTCGGCGAGCATGGCCAGGACCTTGTGGGCGCCGACGTCCACGCCTATCACGTGCCCGGCGCCGGCGTTGAAGCGGTAGCGGCGGGCGGGGCGCCCGACGACGCTGCTGCCGTCGGGCTCCACGACGGTGAGCCAGCCGTCGGCGACCAGGCCCTGCACGATGACATCCGTGCCGGGCCGCGACAGCCCGGTGCGGGTGGCCAGCTCCGTGACGGTGGATGGCGGGTTGCCCCGCAGCGCCCGGACGATGCTGAGCGCGTTGAGCTCCCGCATCCGGGTCACGTCCGTGCCGGTCGTGACCTGATCGGTCACCGTCGCCCCCTCAGTCCCCACGAGTGATCCTGCCCGAATAATGCTGCACGCTTGACAAAAGCCTAATCCGAAGTCAGGAGATCGGATACCACTGCCCGCCGGTCGCGACGGCCGGGCCGAAGTCCACCTCCCGCCCGTCGATGGCGAACACGTACCGGCCCTTGCGGACGACGGCGGGCCGGGCCGACAGGTACGCCGTCATCCGTGCCAGCTCCTCCGCGCGCAGCCAGGACGGCGGGTCGGAGACCGCCCGGAAGCCGCACACCGTGGCCAGGTCGCGCAGCCAGCCGAGCTGCTGGTCGGTGAGCAGGCTGAGGCGGCTGCGGAAGTACACGACGTCCGGGTCGACCTCGGCCAGCGGCGCGTGCCAGAGCCGGTGCAGCGTGTTGACCACGGCGTTGCGCGCCATCGCGTCGGACGGGTCGTCGCTGGCGTAGTTCTGCCACATCGGCGCCACGTCCGGCCCGCTGCGCAGCCCGTCGAGCAGGCCGAGCGAGGGCAGCAGGATCGCGCCGCTGCCCAGCAGGTAGACGTCGTCCCCGGCGGTCCGCCTGATCAGCTCCAGCGCGTTCCGGTAGGCCTGCTCGCGGCCGACCCCGCCCTGCCGCACGCCGGGGGCGGCGCCCGCGTTGATGAAGTCGAGCTTGAGGTAGCGGAAGCCCCACTCGTGCACCACCCGGCGGATGAGCTCCTCCACGTGCTCCAGCGCGTCGGCCCGGGAGAGGTCCAGCGCCCAGTAGCCGGTGCCCCAGTTGTGGCCGGCGACCACGGGCTCTCCCCGCTCGTCGCGCAGCAGCAGTTCGGGCCGCTCGCGGGCGGTGCGCGAGCCGGGCAGCACGATGAACGGGGCCAGCCACAGCCCCGGCGCCAGACCGGCGGCGGAGATGCGGCCGGCGAGGGCGCGCATCCCGGACGGGAACTTGGCGTTCGGCTCCCAGTCGCCGACCGCCTCCTCCCAGCCGTCGTCCACCTGGAGCACGTCGAACGGCAGTCCCTTCAGCGCGGCGATGTCCTCGGCCAGCCCCTCCTCGGTGATGCCCTCGTAGTAGGCGTACCAGCTGCACCAGACGTTCCCGGCGCGCCGCCCGCTGCTGCCGAGGCGGGCGGCGAGCGCGCGGGTGTAGGCGCCGAAGACCTCTTCCTCCTCGCCGTGGGCCAGGAACCACGGCGCCCCGTCGTCCTCGTACCAGCCGGAGAGCGTGTCGCGGTCGGCGGCCAGGCGCGGCGTGCCGATGCCGAGCGCGCCGAGCAGCAGGACCCGCCCGTCGTCGCCCTGGAGGGCCGCGACGGCGGAGGAGTGGTGGCGGGACGGGTCGTCCCAGACGGGGTCGTCGGCGGTGGTCCGGCGGCGCGGGTCGGCGATGCGCAGCGGCGGCTCGGACAGCCGCCGCCAGCCGCACGGGCTCCACGAGTTCTGCCCGTGCCGGTAGAACAGCGCGTCGCCGAAGCCGTGCAGCACGGCCACCCGGCCTGGCGGCAGCACCACCCCGCCGTCGATCCTCCGCGGTGGCTCGGGGCCGGTCGGCTCAACGGCTACGGTACGGCCTGCCAGCTCGACGAGCAGCGGCATGATGCTCCTTCTGTAATTACGTCGGTGCGATCGTCAGGTGAACAGGGCGTTGACCTGGTCGTTGGCCTTCTTCAGCCCCTCGGCGGCGCCGATCTGGCCGAGGACGACCGACTGGATGGCGTCCTGCACGATCTGGCTCACCTCGTTGCCGTGATCGGTGATGGGCAGCAGGAACGTGCCGTCGGGCGTCTTCGTCGCGTCGACGTACACGTGCACGTCACGCCCCTTGGCCTCGTGGGCGGCCGCGGCCTTCTCGCTCGCCGTCCTGATCGCGGGGAAGACGACGGCGTTGCCGGCGACGATGTCCTGGCAGTCGGCCGAGCCGAGGAACTTCACCCACTTCCACGCCTCCTCCTTGTGCGGCGTGCCGGCGAAGATCGCGTCGGAGAGGCCGTTGATGGCGGTCTTGCGCACGCCGGCCGGGCCGACGGGCATCGGGGCGAGGGCGAACTTCTGCTCGGCGTCCGGACCCAGGTAGGTGTTGATCGTCCACGATCCGGCGAAGGTCATCGCGCCCTTGCCGGCGTTGAGCACGGCGTCCCTGCCCAGCGTGGACTGCTTGTCGAACTTCGGCGCGTACCCCTTGTCGATGAGCTGCTTGTACCAGTCGATGGTCTGGGCGAGCTTGGGGTCGTCGTACCTGTACCGCGTTCCCCAGGGGTTCTTGTCCAGGTACGTCCACCCGTTGGCCACGGCCAGGTCGCCCCAGCCGTTCTGGCCCTGCGACCCGTCGGCCCACTCCGGCAGGAAGCCGTACACCTTGACGTGGTTCTTGTCGAAGTCCGGGTCGAGCCCGTCGTGCCCGTTCTCGTCGACCGTGAGCTTGGCGATGACCTGCTGGAGCGTTCCGCCGTCGGTGGGGTTCCAGGTGAGGTCGGCCATCTCGTCCGGCTTGACGCCCTGCTCCTTGAGCATCGTGCTGTTGTAGACGAGCGCCACGGTGTCCCAGTCCTTGGGCAGGCCGTACCGCTTGCCGTCCTTCACCCACAGGTCGGCCAGCCCCTCCTGGTACTGGGCGAGGTCCACCTTGTCGCGGGTGACGTACGGCTGGATGTCGAGGATCTGCCCACTGGCGACGAACTGCGGGTAGTAGGAGCCGTGGTCGGTCCACACGTCCGGGGCCTGGCCGGCGGCGAGCTGGGTGGTGAGGTTCTGCCAGTACTGGGCCCACGCCGTCTGGGTGATCTTGACGGTGATGGCCGGGTTGGCCGCGTGGAAGGCGTCGGCGCAGGCCTGGTACGACGCCTGCTGGTTGTCGTCCCAGAGCCAGTAGTCGATCTCGACGTTGCCGCCGGACGCCTCGTCCTGGGACGCGCCGCCGGACCCGCAGGCGGCGAGGGCGCCGGCCAGTGCCAGCGACAGCAGCGCCGCGCCTGCCCGCTTGGTGGTGTTCATGGGTGGTGCCTCTCTTGGGGGGTCATTTGATTCCGGAGAAGTTGAGCGACTGGACGAGCCGCCGGCCGAGGAAGATCAGCAGGAGCAGCACGGGCAGGACGGAGAGCGTCGATCCGGCCATGAGCCCGGTCCAGTCGGGGCGGGTGTTGGGCGACTGCTGCAGGAACACGCCGAGCGCGACGGTCAGGACGCGGGTCTGCTCCTCGCGCCCGACCAGCAGCGGCCACAGGTAGTCCTTCCACGCCCACACGGTGGTGGTGAGCCCGATGGTGATCAGCGGCCCGCGGCTCATCGGCAGCGAGACGCGCCAGAACACGCCCCAGGGGCCGTTGCCGTCCAGCCGGGCCGCCTCCTCCACGTCGCGCGGCAGGGACAGGAAGAACTGCCGCAGGAAGAAGACCGCGAACGGCGTCATGAGGATCGTCGGGGCGACCATGCCGAGGAAAGTGTTGATCAGGTCGAGGTTCTTCACCAGCACGAAGTTGGGCAGCAGCGTGAAGATCGGCGGCACCATGAGCGCGGCGATCACGACGCCGAAGACGAACTGGCGTCCCGGGAAGCGCAGCCGGGCGAACGCGTATCCGGCCATCGCGCAGAAGAAGGTCTGCAGTGTCGCGATCAGGCCGCTGTAGACGACCGAGTTGAGCAGGTAGCGGGCGAAGTCGATCCGCGCGCCCGACCCGCCCGCCGCGCGGGTCTCCTCCTGGGTGGTGAGCCCGAGGATGCGCAGGAAGTTCACCATCGTCGGGTGGCTCGGGAACAGGGCGCCGCTGTCGGCGTACAGGTCGGCGGCCGGGGTGAGCGCCGTACGGACCATCCAGTAGAAGGGGAACAGGGTGAGCACGAGGGCCACGGCCAGGACGGCCCAGGCCGAAAGGGTGCCGATGCGCCGCATGGTGGTGCCTCCTCAGGCCAGGTCCGAGCGGGACGCCCGCAGCAGCAGCATCTGCACGACCGTGAGCACGCCGAGGACGAGCGCGAGCACGAGTGCCGCGGCCGAGGCGTAGCCCATGTGGAAGTACTGGAAGGCCTGCTGGTAGATGAAGTAGTAGATGACCCTGATCGCGCTGCCCGCCCCGCGGCCTGCCGCGGCCACGGCGACCGTGTCGAAGATCTGGAACGAGCCGATCAGCGACACCACGAGCACCAGGGCGAGGACGGGCCGCAGCATCGGCAGCGTGATCGAGCGGAACATGCGCACCTCGCCGGCGCCGTCGATGGCGGCGCTTTCGTACAGGTGCGGCGGGATCTGCAGCATGCCGGCGTAGAGCAGGAGCGCGGTGTAGCCGGTGTAGGCCCAGGTGTTGACCATCCCGATCGTCGGCATGGCCCAGTCGGGCGAGGCGAAGAAGCCGACGGTGCCGAGATCCAGCGCTTTGAGCAGGTGGTTGACGAAGCCGAGGTCGGCGTCGAGCAGCCAGATCCAGAGCAGGGCGACGGTGACGTTCGGCACCAGCCACGGCAGCAGCAGCATCGCACGCAGGGCCACCGACCGGGTGAGGCGGTGCATGAGCGCGGCCAGCAGCAGCGCGAACAGCATCTGCGAGACGATGTTGATCACGACGTAGTAGACCGTGACCAGGAGCGCGTGCCAGAACTGCGGGTCCTGGGCGAGCTTGGCGTAGTTGTCCGCGCCGACGTACGCGGGCGGGCTGAGCAGGTTGTAGTCGGTGAGCGAGTACCAGAACCCGCGGACGGCCGGGTAGCCGTAGAAGATCGCGAAGCCGGCGAGTACGGGGATCAGGAAGAGCCACGCGGCCCGGCGGTCGTCACGCGGCCGGGCCCGTCTTCGCCGGGACGCGCCGGCATCGCTCGGCTCGGCGACCTGCTCGGCGACCTGCGACCGTCCCTCGGCCCGCATCGTTCTCATCATCGTCCTCGGCGCTGGGTGAAATTGGCCTCTTGTCACGCGGTGACTCTCGAATAATGATGTTAGGCATCGGAAGTTTGTCAATAGCTCCTCATATCTCGGCGAGCGTACGACGGCTTCCCCGAACCCTTCCGTCCCACGTCAACCCCCATGTGGCGGGTCCCGAGCGGCCCGCCCAGGCTCCCGCCGCCCACGTATCCCGGAGGTTCCTTCAGCCATGTCCGCACGCCTCTTACGGCATCGCCGGGCCGTCGTCCCGGTCCTGATCGCCCTGGCGCTGGCCCTGTTCCCCGCCGCCCGGGCGTGGGCGCTCGCGCCGGTCCCCGGCGGGGTGCCGCCCCGGCCCTCCGCTCCCGCGTCGCCCGACCCGTCGCTCCAGGAGCATTCGCTGGCGTCCGCGCCCGCGCCGCTGGACAACCCGCTCAAGGGGTTCGCCCGCTTCTACTGGCCCGGGAGCGACCAGAACACCGGTTACCCGCACTCCCTCACGTGGAGCTATTTCGGCCTTTCAGAGGTGATGACCAACCCGGCCGACTGCTCGGCGTACAACTGGTCGATCCTCGACAACGCGCTGGACGAGATCGCCTCGTACGGCAACCAGGCCGCCGTCCGGTTCTACCTGGAATATCCCGGCGGCAGCGGCAGCCATCCCGGCAACGCCATCCCGCACTGCTTCGACGGGCACGTGACGTACCGGACCAACACCTACTGGGGCACCACCAGCCCCGACTACGACAGCCCGTACCTGCTCGACGCGCTGGGCGACTTCATCGCGGCGTTCGGCGACCGGTACGACGGCGACCCCCGCATCGGCTTCATCCACCTGGGCCTGATCGGGCTGTGGGGCGAGTGGCACACCTGGCCGTTCGACACCGACACCGCTGACGGCTACCCGAACTTCATGCCGACCGACGCGCACGCCACGCAGATCCTCCAGGCGTACGACAGCGCCTTCGACCACACCAAGCTGGAGACGCGCTACCCCGACTCGGCGGGAGGCGCGGCGACGAACCGGGACATCGGTTACCACGACGACTCCTTCTGCTACAAGGAAGGCTCGCCACTGGCCGGCGTCACGCTGCCGCAGTCGCTCGGCGGGGCCGGCTACGCCCAGCTCCAGCGGGCGCTCGACGCCGGTGCCGAGAACAAGTGGATCACCGCCTCGATGGGCGGCGAGGTACGGCCCGAGATCCAGTCCTCGGCGTTCGCGTCCTGGCCCGGCGGCTCCGGCCAGGTGGACGACATGAAGGCCTGCATCGAGCTGGAGCACACGACCTGGAAGATCAACGAGCAGAGCCAGAGCTACGCGCCCGGTGACCCGAACGTCGCGGCCGCCGTCAGGCTCATGGGCTACGACCTCGGCGTCGACGACGCGTACTTCACGAACACCGCGAGCGGCACCACGAACGTCGGCGTGCGGATCAGCAACCGCGGCGTGGCGCCGTTCTACTACCCGTGGACGGTCACCCTCGGCCTGAGGAACGCCGCCGGGACCGTGGTCAAGACCTTCGACACGTCCTGGGACCTGCGCACGGTCATGCCCCTCAAGATCCGCGCGTTCCCCGACTGGGGTGTCGGCCCCGACCCGACCTACCTCGACTACGGGTACCCGCAGTACTTCCAGACCGGCGTGAACCTCTCCGGCGTGCCGTCCGGCGGCTACCAGTGGGTCCTGCGGGTGAAGAACCCGCTGGAGGCCGTCTCCGCGAACGCCAAGAAGCTCCGCTTCGCCAACGCCGCCCAGGGCGCCGACGGCTGGCTCGCCCTCGGCCGGGTCACCGTCGGCACGGGCGGCGGCGGCGACACCACGGCGCCCACCGCGCCCACCGGGCTGGCCTCCCCGTCGCGCACCGCGACCTCCGTCACCCTGTCGTGGACGGCGTCCACGGACGACACCGGCGTGGCCGGGTACCGCGTCCTCCGTGGCGGCACCCAGGTCGGCACGTCGGCCACGACCTCCTTCACCG
This sequence comes from Nonomuraea phyllanthi, assembly GCF_006334985.2. GTDB lineage: Bacteria > Actinomycetota > Actinomycetes > Streptosporangiales > Streptosporangiaceae > Nonomuraea > Nonomuraea phyllanthi. The sequence goes on along the minus strand of NZ_VDLX02000031.1, from coordinate 70,734 downwards.
ACACCGGTCTGGACCCCGCGACCTCCTACACCTACACCGTGAAGGCGTACGACGCCGCGGGCAACGCCTCCGGCGCGTCGGCGCCCGTCACCGCCGTCACCCTTCCCTCATCCACCGCGGGCCTCGTCCTCGACGACTTCGACGGCGACCCGGCCTACCCGTCCGCCGCGCGCAACGACCTCGGCAAGTGGACCGGCGGCAACTGCTTCCGCAACGGCGGCGGCTCCGGCGCCGTCTCCGGAGGGGCGCTCAGCCTGAGCTACGACAACTGCGGCTGGTTCGGCAGCGACGTGAACACCGACCTGTCCGCGTACACCTACCTCGTCGTCCGGATCAAGGGCGCGGCCGGGGGCGAGCAGGCCCACTTCAACCTCGACCTCGGCGGGGTGACCAAGGTCTTCGGCGACTACACGCTCGACGGCGGCGGCCACCCGGCCGTCACGACCGCGTACCAGGACATCAAGATCCCGATGTCCGCCAACGGGATCGACCGCGCGTCCCCCGGACAGCTCGCGATGGGATTCTGGTACGGCGGGAGCAGCACCATCACCATCGACTCCCTCTCGTTCCAGTGACGCGGCGGGGAGGCCGGGACCGCCCTCGATCCCGGCCTCCCCGAACGGCCCGCGGGTGACGCTACGAGAAGGGCGTCTGGGTGAGCAGGTGCGCCTTGAAGCCCTCGCCGTAGGTGCTGGTGGGCGTGCCGTCGTAGTCCGTGATGAGCACGTTGCCCTGGCCGCAGCCCCACGGGTTCCACGTCCAGGCCGTGTACCCGACACCGTGGGCGTCGGCCCACGCCGTCACCTGGTCGATGTAGTCGTGGGCGCAGGAGTCCTGGCCGATCTCGCCTGCGTGCACGGGCACCTGCGCGGCGACGGCGCCGACCTGGCTGTCCCAGCAGGCCGTGTTCGAGCAGGCGTTGAAGTTGTAGGTGTGCCAGGCGGCCATCAGGTTGCCGGTCGGGTCGTCCGGCTTGTACGTCAGCCACTGGCTCAGGTCGTTGGACCAGGTCAGGCCACCGAGCATGATCACGTTGGTGGCGCCGGTCGCGCGTACGGCGTCCACCAGGTCCTGCATGCCGGCCACCTCGTAGCCGATGCCGGTGCAGGTGCCGCCGTCGCGCCAGCAGGTCCAGCCGGCGGTCGCGTCCCAGTTCGCGGCGGCGTCCGGGTAGGGCTCGTTGAACAGGTCGAAGACGACCGAGTTGGTGCCCTTGAACGCGTTGGCCACGCCGGTCCAGAACGTCGGCGCGTACTGCGCGTCGGGCATCGGCTTCTGGCAGGTCGCCGCGGTGTCGGAGCAGCCCGCGCCCGGGCCGGTGTACTGGCCGTGGCTCCAGTGCATCTCCACGATCGGCGTGACGCCGTTGGACACCAGCAGGTTCACGTAGTCCTTGACGTTCTGCTGGTACGTGGCGCCGCTGGGCGAGCCGTTGACGCCGACCCAGCACTCCTCGTTGAGCGGGATCCGTACCGCGTGGATGTTCCACGCCTTCATCGCGTCGATCGAGGCCTTGTCCACCGGGCCGCCGTCCCACATGCCCTTGCCCTGCACGCAGGCGAACTCGCCGCTGGCCCGGTTGACGCCCAGCAGCCGGTACGTGTTGCCGTTGTTGGCGACCAGGCGGTTCCCGGAGACGCTCAGGATGGGCGCCGGGAGGTTGGTGCCGTCGTCGTCATCGGCCTCCGTGGCGTTGACCGTGACGGAGCTCAGACCGGAGGAGGCGACGCTGATGGGCCGGGTACCGTCGAACCTGTCGCTGTCCTGCGCCGCGCTGAGCGTCACGGTCTGCGGGGTGTCCCAGTCGGCCGCGGTGAAGGTCAGCGAGGCGCCGTCGCTCACGGTGATGTCGCTGTCGCCGGTGCCCGCGGTGCTGGTGACGGTCACGTCGCCGGACGGCTCCTCCCGCAGGCGCACGGTGTAGCCGGCGGTCGCGCCCTCGGGCACGTTCACGCTGGTCGGGGCGACCACCAGGGCCTGCTGCGTGCCACCCGAGCCGTTGCCGGAGCAGGAGACGCCGGGCGGGGCGTTGTTGGCGCCGCCGGTGTACGTGCCGTTGAAGCCGACCGTCCAGGTCGCCCCGGTGCCCTGGGCGGCGTTGTAGGAGGCCGGGCCGACGGTGACGGCCGCGCCCGCCGGGGTGGGCGTGGCCGGGCTCGGCACGCCGCCCCACATCTGGGTGATCACCTGGGTGCCGGGGAAGTCGAAGCTCAACTCCCATGTGGTCAGCGGGTCGCCGGTGTTGGTGACCGTGAGGTTCGCGCCGAAGCCGCTGCCGTTGTCCCAGATCTTGGTGTACGTGGCCGTGCACGACGCGGCGGCCTCGGCGGCGGTCGGCGCCGTGGCGAGCCCGAATCCGGCCAGCAGTACCGCGGACGCGGCCGTCAAGGCTCTGCGCCAGGGATTCCGGTGGGTTGGCATGGGGTTCTCCATCGGGGGTGGGGCCACGAGGCGGCATCGGGAGTCGTCAGTGAATGGGAGCGCTCCCACATGGTCCGCCCCGCTCGATCGCCGGGCAAGGAGATCTCTCCATCCTGGAGCCGGGCACCCGTACCGACCTCGGGCTGGGCGGCCGACCGCGCTGAAACGTTCATCCGATGTCTCGCCGGTCCGTGGCCTGACGGGCGCGGAGGGCGCGGAGCTTGTGGCGGTTGCCGCAGCGCTCCATGGCGCACCAGCGGCGGGCGCCCGGGCGGGAGGTGTCGACGAACACCAGCGGGCAATCGTCGCTCGCGCACTCGCGGATGCGCTCGGACAGCGGCCCGGACAGCAGGCCGATCATCTCCCGGGCCAGGGTCGACAGCGCCTGCGTCGCCCGGACCGGTGCCGCCCACCCCGCGCTCGTGCCGCCGGTGGCGAGCTCGGGGACCAGCGGGGGCGACGCGGCGGCCCGGTTGACGGCCGCGACCGCCCCGGCGGAAAGGGGGCGGCGCGCCGCCCGGTCGTGCGCCGCGTCCCAGATCGCCTGGCGGAGTGCCCTGGCCGCGGCCAGCTCGCCGGCCGTCACGGGAACCGTCAGCACGGCGGACAGCGGCGGCTCCGCCAGCCATTCGGCCAGGTCGGCCGGCTCGTGCAGGGTCTCGAACACGGCGTAGCGGCCCTCGCCGCCCGTGTGGGCGAAGTCCAGGCAGACGGCGCCGGCGTCGAACCGGAACGACCCTCCCTTCGGGTCGTGCAGGATCCGTCCGGTTGCGCTCGCTCTCATGAAACCACTATAACTGGTGTCGTTTACGAAACCGCTTATACAGGTTTCGTTGTCATCAGAGGAGCAGCACGTGGGCGTACGGCACATCAACCCCGAAGGGCTCCACCGCAGCCCGGCCTTCAGCCAGGCGGTCGTGGTCGAGCAGCCGAGCAAGACGATCTACATCGGCGGGCAGAACGGCGTCGATGCCACGGGCAAGGTCGTCGGCCCCACGGTCGGGGAGCAGTCCAGGCAGGTCTTCCGCAACCTCGCGGCCATCCTGGCGAGCGAGGGGGCGACCCTCGCGAACATCGTGCACTGGCGCATCGCCGTGGTGGAGGGCCACACGTTCGACGAGGGCGTGGCCGCCTTCCAGGAGGTGTGGAACCGTGCCGACCCGCCGCCCGCTATCACGGTGCACGTCGTGGCGGGCCTGAACCCCGGATGCCTCGTGGAGATCGACGCCGTCGCCGTCGTGTGACGCCCGGGGCCACCCGCCGCCATCCGGACTGTCAGGCCCTGCGCATCATCGCGGCAGCCCGTAGCCTCGGCGCAGCAGGGTGTCGAAGAGGCGCTGCGGGAGAAGGGTCCTCAGCCGGGGCACCCAGAAGCCTTCGCGGCCGGCGCCGTAGCGCCCGCGCGGCATGGGGGTGGTGGCGGCCTTCCAGATGAGCTCCGCCGCCTCGCGAGGGTCCCCGCCCTTGCGCAGCGCCTGGTGCAGGGTGTGGCGGGCGCTCTCGCGAGGGCCGTCGTAGTCGGTGATGGCCGCCTTGCTGGTGGTGGCGGCGCGCAGGACGTCGGTGGTGAACACTCCCGGCTCGACCAGGGTGACCCGGATGCCCAGGTGCCATACCTCGTGGCGCAGCGCTTCGGTGTAGCGGGCGAGGGCGGCCTTGGAAGCGGCGTAGAACGCCTCACCGGGCTCGCCGACCCACGCGGCCAGGGAGCCGACGTTGACGACGCGGCCGCGCCGGCGGGCCCGCATGCCGGGCAGCACGGCGTGGACGAGCCGGGTGGTGCCGAAGAAGTTGGTCGCGAACACCGCCTGAGCCTCGGCGGGTGTGGTCTCCTCGGCGAAGCCCTCGTGCATGACGCCGGCGTTGTTGACCAGGACGTCGATCCGGCCCGCGCGGGCGGTGACCTCGTCGGCGCAGTGCTGGACGGACTCGGCGGAGCGGAGGTCGAGCTGGAGCATCTCGACGCCGGCTCCGTCCGGGCGGGCGCGCCGCGAGGTGCCGAAGACGCGGGCGCCGCGCTCGGCGAACAGCCGGGCGGTCGCCTGTCCGATTCCGGAGGAGGCGCCGGTGACCAGGACGACGTCGCCGGCGGGCGGTGCGGAGGTCATGCGGCAGGGCCCTTCCATGCGGTGCCCGGGGCGATCAGTGGCCGCCGGGCGATGCTCATGCCCACGACGGTAAACCCTTGACCTTGCTCCAAGGTCAAGCCTTTCGCGTCCCGGCCCCGTCTTCGCGCGGGCGGGGGTCAGGTCACCAGGCCGTTGCGGTAGGCGTACACCACGGCCTGTACGCGGTCGCGCAGGTCGAGCTTGGTGAGGATGCGCGACACGTACGTCTTGACCGTCTCCTGGCTGATCACCAGCGTCGCGGCGATCTCGCTGTTGGACAGGCCGTCGGCGATGTGCCGCAGCACCTCAAGCTCGCGCGGGGTCAGCGCGACGTCGTCCGGCGCGCCCTCGGCGGGGCGGATCCGCGCCGCGTACCTGCCCACGAGCTGCCGCGTCACCTCGGGGGCCAGCAGCGCGGCGCCGGTCGCGACGGTGCGGATGCCGTGCAGCAGCTGCGCCGGCGGGGCGTCCTTGAGCAGGAACCCGCTCGCCCCCGCCCGCAGCGCCTCGTACACGTACTCGTCCAGGTTGAACGTCGTCACCACGAGCACCTTGACCGGGCGCGCCACCCCGGCGCCGGCGAGCAGGCGGGTGGCCTCGATGCCGTCGAGCACCGGCATCCGCACGTCCATCACCACGACGTCCGGGTCCAGCTTGTGGGCGAGGTCGACCGCGGCGCGGCCGTCGCCGCACTCGCCCACCACCTCGAGGTCGGGCTGCGCGTCGATGATCGTCGCGAAGCCGGTGCGGATCAGCGCCTGGTCGTCACAGACCAGGACCCGGACCGGAGCGGTCACGACGAGCTCCCGGCAGGGACGCGCGCCCGTACGACGAAGCCACCACCCTCCCGGGGGCCCGCGCTGAACTCGCCGCCCAGCGCGTCGACCCGCTCGCGGAGGCCGGCGAGGCCCCGCCCGCTCCCGCCCGGGGAGCGGGTCCGCGCGTTGGAACCGTCGGTGCTGACCTCCACGGTGATCTCCTTCTCGCCGTGGCGCACGCGGACCAGGGTGCGGCTGCCGTGGGCGTATTTGAGGGCGTTCGTCAGGGCTTCCTGGACGACCCTATAGGCCACGAACTCCGCGCTGCCCGCGGATTCCGCAGGTTCGCCCTCCTCGGTGAACTCGAGCGGCTGCCCGGCCTGGCGCGTCTGCTCCACGAGCGCGTGGAGATCGCCGGCGGACGGCGTCCTGACGTCGGTGTCGTGGTCGGGGTTGAGCAGGTCGAGCAGGTGCCGCAGGTCGGTGATGGCCCGCCGGCCCGTGTCGGTGACGGCGCTCAGGGTCGCGTCGAGGCGGTCGGGCGCGGCGGTCAGGTAGCGCGCCGCCTCCGCCTGCACCACCATCGCGGTCACGTGGTGGGTCACGACGTCGTGGAGTTCGCGGGCGATGCGGGTGCGTTCGGCGGTGCGGGTGGCCTCGGCGACGTGGCGGCGGCGTTCGGCCTCGGCGGCCCGGGTGGAGCGCAGCCAGGTGCCGATGCCCCACGCCAGGACCAGCGCCAGGAAGAACACGGCGTAGTCCTCCGGCGTCTCCGTCCCGCCGCGCTGGTTGAGCGCGACGGCCAGCGGCACGTACGCCAGCGACAGCAGGATCGCGGTGACCCGGCGGTGGCGTTCCAGGTGGGCGCCCGCGCTGATGAACGCGATGGGCAGCGCGGTGCCCGCGACGGCGTGGTAGGCGAGGAACTGGTCGAGCGTGAAACCGACCGACACCAGGACGAGGCAGACGGCCGGGGAGCGCCGGCGCACGGTGAGCGGGAGGCATTCGAGGGCGATCACCACGAGGGCCAGCGCGTCGTAGGGACGGGTCGGCAGGTTGCCGATCTCCGTGCCGGAGCCTTCGAACGCCGGCACGAATGACGCGATGCCCAGCAGCAGGGCTAACGGGAAGTCCCGGAGCGTCACGTCGAAGCGCTGCCACAGGTCGGGGACCCGCCGGAGATCGATCATCGGGAGAGCGTAGCGGTCGCGTCGGCCCGGACGCCGCCCCGGCGAGGGACGAGGGTGCCCCGCCTGCGGGCCACCGCCATGAACACGATGGTCAGCAGCGCGCCGAACACCACCGCGTACGGGCTCGCCTCCGGGCCGAACTCGCCACCGGTGAGCAGCGCCGGACCTGACGTCACCCCGTGCAGCAGGCCCGGCGTCGCGCCGTTGCCCGAGACCTCGGTGCCGAAGATGTCGGCCGCGGCGAAGTTCCAGCCGAAGTGCAGGCCGATCGGCAGCCACAGGGTGCGGGTGGCGGCGTAGGCGGCGGCGAGCATGCCGCCGGCCTCGATCGCGATGGCGATCGCGCCCCACAGGTTGGCGTGCTCGTTGAACAGGTGCGACAGGCCGAACACCAGGCCGGTCAGCGCCAGCGCCGCCCACGTACCGGCGCGTTCCTCGACGATCCGGAACAGGATGCCGCGGAAGATCACCTCCTCCGTCACGGCGGCGGCGGCCATGAAGCCGGCCAGCCCCAGCGCGCCCGCCACCGAGCCCAGGCCGTCGATCCGGTAGCCGCCGACGAGGGCGATGTTGACGATGACGGCCACGAACATCCCGACCCCGATCAGCGCCCCCCGGCCCGTGGCGGCGGCGGCCCCGCTCGCGGCCACCTCCACCGGCGCGCGGCGTTCGGACCACCGCACCATCCGGGCGTACACGAGCACGGCCAGCACCGCTGTCGCGACGCCGAGGACCAGGGTGAGAAGCGTATTCCCCTGAACCGCGTTCACGGCGGTGTTGCCGGCGAGGGCGACCGCCGCGACGGGCACGAGCTGCTTCAACAGTCGCATCACGAGCTCCTTCATGAGATCCCGCGACCGGAGCGCCGCGGCTGTGCCGAGAACGCTAGGGATTCGGCGGCCGGGAATCGTCACCGTGCGGTGGACACTCGCGGGTAGCTCGCACGGGGGACAGACAGCCGGCCGATCGCCTGAACCCGCCGGTGGACCGTGCCGGACCGGCCGGCGGCGCGCGCTTGTCCCCCGTGCGAGCTACCGGCGAATGTCCACTGTGTGGTGACGCATCCGGGACGGCCCAATCCGTAGCGTTACGACCTGCCACGGTGCTTCGGCGGCCCCCCGCCGCACCGCCGTACGAACCGACACCAATCTCTCCTTGGAGGAGATCATGCTTCGCAAGCTCAAGGCATCCGCTCTGGCGGCGCTCTGCTCCACCGTGGTCGGCCTGGGAGTCGCCGGCTGCGATGGCGACGCGCTCGAGAACTGGGACCCCATGGCCCCCACCACGCAGAAGGCCGATGCCGACGTGATCTCCGGGACCAAGAAGATCGAGGTCGCGGGGCGGTCGGTGAACGTGTCCTGCTCGGGCGATCCGGCGGAGGGCAAGCCGGTCATCGTGCTCCTGCACGGGGCCGGTGACGGGGTGGACAAGTTGGCCGCCCTGCAGAAGACGCTGGGCGAGAAGAACCGGGTCTGCTCCTACGACCGGCTCGGCTCGGGCGCGAGCGACAAGCCTGACGGCCCGCAGAGCATCGACACGACCGGGAAGATCCTTTCCGGGGTGCTCGACCGTGTCGCGGGTGATGGTCCGGTGGTGCTGGCGGGGCATTCGCTGGGTGGGCTGATCGCGGCCAGGTACGCCCCCGACCACCGGGACAGGGTCGAGGGTCTGGTGCTGATGGATGCCACGCCGCCCACGATGTCCGGTGACATCTCCAAGACGATTCCCGAGTCGGCCAAGGGTCCGGCGGCGGACGTGCGCGCGCAGAATCTGGCGATCTTCCAGGGGCAGAATCCGGAGCAGCTCGTCATCGACGACGGGAGGGTTCGTTCCGCGGGGGACATTCCGGTGGAGGTGATCCGGCACGGGCAGCCGTACCTGGCGGCCATCCCGACGTACGGGCCGGAGCTGGAGAAGGCGTGGGCCGCCGGGCAGCGCAAGTGGCTGGCGCTGTCCAGCCACAGCAGGCTGACCACCGCCGCGAAGAGCGGCCACTACATCTACGTCGACCAGCCCGAGATCGCCGTCCAGGCCATCGAGCGCGTCACCACGCAGGCCGCCCGCTGACCGCGCTGCGCGCGACCGGCGCGACCGGCGCGACCGCCGCCCCGGCCGGCGATCGCCGCACCGAGGCGGGCCGGTCACGGCGGCCGCGGGGTGTTCCGCAGGAGCAGGAGCGCGGTGTCGTCGGCGCGCTGCCTGGTCGAGGCCGGCCCGAGGAGCGACTCCGCCAGACCACGCAGGGGCTGGCCGGGCGCGGGAGCGAATCGGGCGGCCAGGGCGGCGATGGCCTCGCCCAGGTCGCAGCCGGGCTCCTCGATGAGGCCGTCGGTGTAGAGGGTCAGCACCGAGCCGGGAGGCAGGTGCAGGTCCGTCGTGGCGTACTCGGCGTCGGGGTCGATGCCGAGCAGCGGGCCGGGCGTGGTGTCGAGGACCTGGGTGGGAACGCCGGGGCGGCTGAGCAGCGGGGGCAGGTGCCCGGCGCTGGCCAGGCAGGCGGTGTGGTCCTCGAGGTCGAGCGTGAGGTAGAGGCAGCTCGTGAAGCGGTCGGGGGCGAGCTCCGTCATGAGCTGGTTGGTGTGGGCGAGCACCTCGCCGCAGGTGGCGCCGGCGCTGGCGTGGGTGTGGATGGCCGTGCGCACCTGGCCCATGAGCGCGACGGCGGTCATGTCGTGGCCCTGCACGTCGCCGATGACGGCCGCGGCCTCCGTGTCGCTGAGGCGGATCAGGTCGTAGAAGTCGCCGCCGAGGTCCATGCCGGGGGTGGCGGGCACGTACCGGGCGGCCACCTCCAGGCCGGGGAACTCGGGAAGGTCCTTCGGCAGCAGGTTGGTCTGCATGGACTGGGCGAGCTGGTGCTTGTTGTCGTAGAGCCAGGCACGTTCGAACGCCTGGGTGACCAGCCCGCCGAGCGCCGTGAGCATGGCCCGCTCGCTGTCGCCGAACCGATGGGGACGGTCGTAGGCGAGGACGCACGTGCCGATGGACCGCCCCCGGGCGACCAGGGGGAGGAGCGCCCATGCTCCCATGTCGTCGACGCGGACGGCGCCGGGATAGGTCTGGTGGAACTCGTCCCAGTCGGAGTAGAACGCCGCGCGGCCCTCGTCGTAACCCCGGGCCCAGCGGACCGCGCGGACCACCGGGCGGCCGTCGAACTTCTCGATGCCCCGGCGGCTGTAGCCACGCGAGGCGACCACGCGCATCCGGCCGCTGTCCCAGGTGAGGATGGCCATCGCCTGGGCGTCGCACACCGGCATGACGTCGTCGGCCACCAGGTCCACCACGTCCTGCGCGGTCATCGCGCGCGCCAGGGAGATCGCCAGGTGCAGCAGGTCGTGCTGCCCGATCACCCCTGGGCCGGCATCAAGGGTGCCGGTCTGCGACGTGGTGGCGGGCATGATGCGGATCGCGATGCCGGGCAGGCTCGGAAAGCACTGGAACGACAGCTGCCGCCCGTCGGGGTGACGGGCGGTGAACTGGGTGGCTTGGCGGTCGGCGATCGCGGCCTGGAAGCGGTCCTCATAGACGGGCTCGTCCAGCCAGGGCAGCGCCTCGCACATGCGCTGCCCGACCATCTCGGACGGCTTCGCCGCGAGCAGCCCCGCCGCCGGGGGCGTGACGAGGGTCACCAGCCCGTGCCCGTCCAGGTGGCAGTAGCCCTCGGGCAGGCAGTTGAGGCACGCCATTGCCCTCAGAGCGGTGTACGGGTCCGCCCGGTGAGCGCGCACCGGGTCCAGGACCCGGGGGAGGGAGTGCGGCTCGACCGCACGGCCGTGCTCGCTCGCCCGGCGGAGCAGGGGGCCCATCCTGGCGCAGGCATCCTCGATGACGTCGAGCCGGCGCCGGTCGAGTACCGTCTCGCCGCCCGCGGGCCATCCGAGGACGAAGCCGCCCCGGACGTCACCGCCGGAGCAGACCGGTGAGGCGGCCACCGAGAAGTGGTACGGCAGCGCCAGCGCCGCCGTCGGGAACCCGCGGGCCAGGGCCACCCGGTCGCCGGCCCAGATCAGCCGCCGCTCCCGCACCGACACCGCGACCGGCACGCGATCGTTCGTCCTGATTCTCGCCCAGGTCCGGGCGACGTCGGCGGGAAGGCCTATCGCCGTCTCCATCCGCAGGACCCCGGCGTCGGCGTCCAGGACGTACACGATGCCGAAGTGCGCGCCGGCGCTGAACACGGCCTCGATGAGCAGATCGTCCAGGCGGGACGACTCGATCGCCTCGCCCGGGTCCGGTGCGCTACTCGGTGGTCGGGTCACAGCGCGCCCGATGACCGGACCGGAAATCTGACGAGTCTACGCACCCCTCCATGCAGCCCAACGTACGCGCATATATGTATGGATATTTTGAAGAATGCGTTTAGATTGAACAATCGCCAGAATGCGATCTGTGGATGCTCCGATCTTCGCCGGCGTACCTCCGGGCAGGTCGTGACCCCGGCCACGTGAGACCATGAAGAGAACGCATGAAACCCTGGGGCGAGGCAGCAGGATGGCGAACCGTATCTGCACGGTGGGGCATTCGACGCGCGGGTTCGGCGAAATGCTGGAGATGCTGCGAGGAAACGAGATCACCTGTCTGGTCGATGTACGCGCGTTCCCGTCGTCGCGGAAGTTCCCGCAGTGGAACCGGCCGGCCATCATCGACGCGCTGCCCCCCGATATCGGATACCGCTGGATCCCGGAACTGGGCGGTCGCCGGCACACCCGAAAGGGCGTGCCGAGCCCGAACGGCGGATGGCGGGTCAAGGCCTTCCGCGATTACGCCGACTACATGGACAGCGACGCATTCAGGGCGGGCCTGAACGAACTGCTGGAGCTGGCCGAACGCGAACGGCCGGCGATCATGTGCAGCGAGGCGGTGCCGTGGCGCTGCCACCGGAGATTGATCACTGACGCGTTGATCGTCGCGGGTGCGGAGGTCGTGCACATCATGTCCCCCACGACGGCGAAGCCGGCCGTCCTGGACGAGCTCGCGCACGTCGACGACGGGCGCCTGACATATCCGCCTCCGACCGGTTGAGCCCGGTTGGGCCCGGTTGGGCTAGGTTGGGCCCGCCACCACCCGCCACGGCCCGGCGGCGGTCAGGGCTCGCCGAGCTCGGTGCAGTACGCGATCGTCGCGTCGTCCGCCGCCACCGCGTCACGCTCCTCGGCCCGGCGGACCCGGCGGATGATCTCGGCCGGCCCGCTCGACGCCAGCACGGCCATGACCTCCGGCCAGTCGGCGAGCCCGAACCGGTCGACGATGCGACTGGCCCCGTTGCTGAGCAGGACGGCGCCGGTCAGCTCCGCGATCGGGCAGCTCCCGGTGATCGCCTCGTCCGCCGCGTGAGGGTCGTCCTTGGCCACCCAGAAACCGCCGGGCCGGTTCCGGTGAGCGCGTAGGTCCCGGAGGATCCGGAGGTATTCGCCCTCGGCGGCGGCCTCGAGGGCGGGCCGGTACGACTCGCTGATCACCACTTCTCGGAGATCCGAGACGACGAGCGGCGTACCGTCCACCCTGTCGAGCACGAGGAACGCGTCGCCGAGCACGAGATACTCGACGCGGCCGCCGGACAGCCGGAGCATCGCCACGGCCGCCGACGGGCTGATGGGGTCTTCGACGTCGCAGGTCTCCCGGTGCTCGTCCGTCACCTGCTCGATGGCCTCGGCGAGCAGCCTCGCGAGGCCGCGGTCCCGTACGGGTGACAGCAGGCTCAGGAGGCCGGCGCCCAGGCGACCCGCGTACCAGGCGACGCCGTGCCGGCAGGTCGATTCGCCGCCGGGGATGCCGGCGCCGTCGACCAGCACCGCTGCCGACGGCACGGCGCCGGTGAAGTCCTCGTTCGCGCGGCCCGCTCTTCGCGCGGCCACGCTCGCCATCGCCACCCGCATGCCCCGCCGCCTCCTCCGCCGATCAAGGCGTTCACCCTAACGACCGCCGGCCGCGCGGGCGCGCGCCGGGGCCGGAGGAGCCGAAGGCCGGGAGCGGGGTGGGTCAGGCGGCGACGATGTTCTCCGCCTGCGGGCCCTTCTGGCCCTGGACGACGTCGAAGGACACCTTCTGGCCCTCGGTCAGCTCGCGGTAGCCGCCGTTGGCGACGATGTTGGAGTAGTGGGCGAAGACGTCGGCGCCGCCGCCGTCCTGCGCGATGAAGCCGAAGCCCTTTTCGGAGTTGAACCACTTGACGGTGCCGGTTGCCATGTCGATTTCCTTAAGGTAGGAGCAGGAGACGGATCCGCACTGCGCGGAATCCCGTTGTCGCCGCGATGAGCCCATCCGGAAAAGACCGGCAAACAAAAAGCGCGCCCGCTCAATCATGCTTCGAGGGCGCGCACAGAGTATTTATGGGTGCCACAACTGCAACACTCGACAGGCTAGCACACGTTTCGGTGCGCTCCGTGACCTGACGGTTCGCGCACGTCGTGTCGCGGCAGGTTTTTCCGAATCGGGGAGAGAACTTGGGGCCCCGAAAACTGCCCTAACCGCCGTACATCGGACATCCGGCCTGGCCGGGGCTGCGCGCGTACGAGGGCGGTGGCGAGCTCGGTGAGCTGGGCGCCGGTCAGGCGCTCCAGCCCCGGCGCGTCAGCGCGTGAGCCGGGGTCCCGTGCGGGGTGGCGCCTTCGCGAGGTCGGCGCCGAGTCGCAGGGCCTCGTCGACGGTGGCCGGAATGTCGGTGATCGGGTAGAGGACGTGGTGGATCGTCCGGTCGGCTCCCGCGACGATGACGGCCCGCTTGAGCCGCAGGGCCTGCCCGGAGCGGAAGGTCGGCAGGCGCAGGGCCGCGCACAGGGTGAGGTCCACGTCGGACAGCATGGGGAAGGGGATGTCCTCGGCCTCGGCGAAGGCTCGCTGTTCCTCCGGGCGCTGGGTGCTCACTCCGCGCAGGGCGACCCCGGCGTCGGTGAAGGCGGCGGCGGAGGCGCGGAACAGCCGGTTCTCCAGGGTGCAGCCGGCCGCGCCGGGGATCTCTGACCAGTTCGCCGGCAGGGGGCCGGGGATTCCGGTCGCCGGGTAGGTGAAGACGACGGTGGCCGGGGCGTCGGGGGCCACGACGTCCTGCTCGCCGCCGCCGGCCGCGGGCAGGAGCAGGGGGCCCGGCACGCCGGTCCCGACCAGCGCGTGCAGCCGGTCGATCTCGGGGGCGCCGGGGGAGGCGCTGCCGGTGAGGGTGCCGTCGCCGAGCACGAAGCGGTCGGCCCAGTCCTGGAGGCCGATGAGCACGGGGGCCAGCGCCCGGCCGGCGGCGGTCAGGTGGTATTCGTACCGGGTCGGCCGCTGCTGGTAGGGGCGGCGTTCGAGCACGCCGTGGTCGAGCAGGTGCTTGAGCCGCTCGGCGAGCACCCTGCGCGAGATGCCGAGCTCGGCGTGCAGGTCGTCGAAGCGGTGCCGGCCGCGGGTGACCTCGCGGACGATCAGCAGGCTCCACCACTCACCGACCACCGCCGCGCCCCGCGCGATCGCGCAGGCGGCATCCTGCTCCCGCAATTCTCGTGCCACTGCTCGTCCCCTTGCCCTTCGTGGTGTGGAGGATGGCGCCCGTGCTGCGCCCAGTGTAAGTTCCTAACTGGAACCAAGTGAGTTTCGATCTGAAATCCAGTAGGGGCCGGGAGAGGCGGCGACGGCCGTCGCCCGGCCGGCGGGGCCGGCAGAGGGCAATGAGCGCCTGTCCAGCTCGTTGTGGCGAAAGGTAAGACATGACAGCAATCGTCCAGGTGACCGGCCGGGAGATCCTCGACAGCCGGGGCAACCCGACCGTGGAGGTCGACGTCATTCTGGAGGACGGCTCCCGCGGCCGCGCGGCCGTCCCTTCGGGCGCCTCGACCGGCACGAACGAGGCGGTGGAGCGCCGTGACGGCGATCCGCGCCGCTACCACGGCAAGGGCGTGCGGGCGGCGATCGAGGCCGTCAAAGGGGAGATCGCCGACGCCGTCTCCGGGATGAGCGCCGAGGACCAGGCCGCCGTCGACGAGACGATGATCGCGCTGGACGGCACCCCAGGAAAGGCCAGGATCGGCGCGAACGCGATCCTGGGCGTCTCGCTGGCCGTGGCCAAGGCCGCCGCGGCCTCGCACCGGCTGCCGCTCTACCGCTACGCGGGCCCGGACGCCGGGCTGCTCCCGCTGCCGATGATGAACATCATCAACGGCGGCGCGCACGCCGACAACCCGATCGACTTCCAGGAGTTCATGATCGCGCCGATCGGCGCGGAGACCTTCGCCGACGCCGTGCGCATGGGCTCGGAGGTGTTCCACACCCTCCGCTCGTCGCTCAAGGCCGCCGGCCATCACACCGGCGTCGGCGACGAGGGCGGCTTCGCCCCCGACCTGCGCTCGGCGCGGGAGGCGCTGGACTTCGTCATGGCCGCGATCGAGAACACCGGCTACGTCCCCGGCCTGCACGTGGCCGTCATGCTCGACCCGGCCGCCTCGGAGTTCCACCGCGACGGGGTCTACGACTACGCCGGCGAAGGCGTCAAGCGGTCGGCCGCCGAGCACGTCGCCTACCTCGCCGAGCTGGCGGCGTCCTACCCCATCGTCTCGATCGAGGACCCGATGGCCCAGGACGACATCGAGGGCTGGAAACTCGTCACGGAAACCCTCGGCGGCACCTGCCAGCTCGTCGGCGACGACGTGTTCTGCACCAACGTCGCGCTGCTCCGCGACGGCATCGAGCGCGGCATCGCCAACTCGATCCTGGTGAAGGTCAACCAGATCGGGACGCTCACCGAGATGCTCGCCACCGTCCGGACCGCCCACGAGGCCGGTTACACCGTGGTGATGTCACACCGCTCGGGCGAGACCGAGGACACCACGATCGCGGACCTGGCCGTGGCCACCGGGTGCGGCCAGATCAAGACCGGGTCCCTGTCCCGCTCGGAACGTACCGCCAAGTACAACCAGCTCATCCGGATCGAGGAGGAGCTGGGCGCGGAGGCGCGGTACGCGGGCCGCGCGATCCTCAAAGCCCTGAGGTGACCCGCCGCAGGGGTCCCCTTGCGGCATGACACGACACTGCATATCGTTCCGATGTATCAAGTCGATATATCGGGCTGACGGTTCGCCGTGGCCCGGCTGGCGCGGGAGCGGCGATGAGGCGGATCGACTACGACACGGAGCAGTACCAGCACTACGCGCGCGGCCGCGCGCTCAGCGAGCCGCAGTTGCGGACCTGGATCAGTGCCTTCGAAGCGGTGCTGCCCGAACGGCGCCCGCTGGCCGGGCTGGACGTCGGCTCGGGGACCGGCAGGTTCACCCCCGCGCTGGCGCGGGCGTTCGGGCCGGTCACCGGCGTCGAGCCGGCGGTCCGCATGCGCGAGACAGCGCAGGCGCAGTCCTCGCACCCCGATGCGCGGTACGTGGCAGGCTCCGCCGAGGACATGCCGGTGCCCTCCGGCAGCGCCGACTACGCCCTCATGTTCCTGTCCTGGCACCACGTCCAGGACAAGCCACGGGCCGTCCAGGAGCTGGCCCGGGTGCTCAGGCCCGGCGGGCGGCTGCTGCTGCGCGCCAACTTCCGCGACCACCATCCCCTGCCGTGGTGGCTGGAGCACTTCCCCCGCGGCGTCGAGGTGGACACCTCGCTGTTCCAGCCGCTGCACGAGGTCATCGAGATGTTCACCTCGGCCGGCTGGCGCGTCACCGGTTTCGGCACGGTCACCGAGCCGTCCGACGCCACCCTCGCCGAAGTGCTCGAACGGCTGCGCCTGCGTACCCTCTCGTTCTTCGCCCAGCTCGACCCCGACGAGGTGGAGGCCGGCTTCCGCAGCCTGGAGCGGGCTGTCGCCGCTGATCCCGGCGCGCCGGCGCCGCTGTTCTCCGAGCCGCTCCTCACGCTCGAACGGAGCCGGTAGGTCCGGCGTTCCGGCGGGCGCGGAGGGAGCGCCACGCGTGGGCGCACCACGCGATCACGCCGGCGGCCGCTCCGCTGCCGACGCCGATCACCATGGAGCTGGTGGACGACCAGCAGGGACAGGCCGTACAGGGCCCCGAGGACGAGGAAGTCCAGGAACGGCCGGCGGCTCCTGCGGGCGATCGCGACCGCCAGCCAGGCCGCGAACGGGGCCAGCGCGAGGACGTAGTAGAGCGCCGAGCCCTCCGGGGCGACGATGTCCAGGTCCGCGAGGACGGTGCGGGGCAGGCCGCTCCCCGTCGGACGGCCACCCGCCGGTGGTGGAAGGGCGCTTACGTCAGAGGTAATTGAGACGCTTACCCCTCGTCGCGAGGATTGTCCGTGTCAGCAAGCGGCACGACGAAGGAAACCCTCCATGTACTTCGAGACTCATGACGGAACGCGCCTGGCGTACGAGGACTACGGACAGGGCCGGCCGATCGTGTTCGTGGCCAGCTCGATGCTCTGCTCCGACATGTGGGAATACCAGATCCCGCACTTCGTGGAGCGCGGCTACCGCTGCATCGCGCTGGACCGGCGCGGGCACGGCCGCTCCGACCGGCCCTCCAGCGGCTACGACCTGGACACCGGCGCCGATGACCTGGCCGTCCTGATCGAGCACCTCGACCTGCGCGAGGTCACCCTGGTCGGCCACTCGATGGGCGGCGCCGAGGTGGTCCGGTATCTGGCCAGGCACGGCGATGCCCGGATCGCGCGGATCGCGCTGGTCTCGGCCATGCTGCCCTTCATCCGGCAGACCGACGACAACCCCGAAGGGGTCCCCGGCGCCCTCCTGGACGCGTCGCTGGCCGCCCTCGACGCCGACCGCCCCAAGTGGCTGGCCCGGCAGGCACAGGCGTTCTTCGCCACCCACCTGGGCAACGACGTCTCCCCGGCACAGATCGACTTCACCCTGCGCCAGTGCCTGGCGACCTCGCCGTGGGCGGTCCGCCAGTGCCAGCGCAACGTGCTCGACTTCGACCACCGGGCCACCCTGCCCGAGATCGGCGTGCCCGCGATGATCGTCCACGGAGCCGCCGACCTCTCCGCCCCGGTCGAGGTCACCGGCCGCCGGACCGCCAAGCTCATCCCTGGGGCCGTCTACCACGAATACCCGACGGCCGGGCACGGCCTCTTCGTCAGCCACCGGGATCAGTTCAACGCCGACCTGCTGGCCTTCGTCGCCTCACGCTGACAGGCCACCCTGACCACCTCCGCCGCATCAACCGATCGGCTGATTTCCGGCTCAGCCGTACCAAGGGCGGATCGTGGCCGGGCGGGCGATTCGGGCGAGGGGGCGTCCGGCCGACCCTTGGTGCATGGCAGTCATCGAAGTCGCCGACCTCAGCAAGAGGTACGGCAAGCTCCACGTGCTGAACGGGGTGTCCTTCTCCGTGGAGCAGGGCGAGATCTTCGGCATCCTCGGGCCCAACGGAGCGGGAAAGACGACCACCGTGGAGTGCGTCGAGGGGTTACGGCGACCCGACGGGGGATCGATCAGGGTGCTCGGCCTCGACCCGGTCAGGGGCGGGCGGGAGCTGAGCCACCAGGTCGGCGTGCAGCTCCAGCAGTCGCTCCTGCCGGAGAACCTCAAGGTGTGGGAGGCGCTCGACCTGTACGCCTCCTTCTACGACTCACCGAAGGACTGGCGGGAGCTGCTGGAGGAGTGGGGGCTGGCCGACAAGCGCAACGTCAGGTTCGGCACCCTGTCCGGCGGGCAGAAGCAGCGGCTGTTCATCGCGTTGGCGCTGGTCGGCGACCCGAAGGTGGCCTTCCTCGACGAGCTGACCACGGGGCTGGACCCGGCCGCCCGCCGGGCCACCTGGGAGCTGATCAAGCAGGTTCGGGCAGCGGGCGTGACGGTCGTCCTGGTCAGCCACTACATGGACGAGGTGGAGGAGCTGTGCGACCGGGTCGCGGTGTTCGACCGCGGGCGGATCGTCGCGCTGGACACCCCCTCCAACCTTGTCTCGGCCGTGGACGCCGACCAGCATCTGCGCTTCCGGCCGCTGGCGCCCTTGGACGACGCGGTGCTGACGGGGGTGCCGGGGGTGGTGTCGGTGACCCGCTCCGGCGACCAGGTGGTCGTCGCGGGCCGTGGCGACTTCGCCGGCGCGGTGACCTCGGCGCTGGCCCGCGAACGGATCCCGGTGGCCGAGCTGCGCATCGAGCGGCACACGCTCGAGGACGCCTTCGTCGCCCTGACCGGGCGTACCTTCGATTCCGAGGAGTCGTGATGACCGGCTTCTCCAAACTCGCCCAGGTCGAGGCCAAGCTCCTGCTGCGCGACCCCGGCGCGATCTTCAGCATGGCCATCCCGCTCTTCATCCTGGTGATCTTCAGCGGCGGGACGAGTCCGGGGGACACCGCGCTGCCGTCCATGTCGATGACGATCGCGGTCGGGCTGGTGGGCCTCTACATGGTGCCCACCACCCTGGCCACGTACCGGGAGCGGGGCATCCTGCGCAGGCTGTCCACCACGCCGGTCAGCCCGGGCGCCCTGCTGGGCGTGCAGCTGATCCTCCAGCTCGTGTTCGCGATGCTCGCCGCGGGGCTGCTCGTCGCGGTCTCGATCGTGGCCTTCCAGGCGGCCCAGCCCGCCCGCGTCGCGGCGATGTCGGCCGCCTTCCTGCTCGGTACCTCGGCGATCTTCGCGATCGGCCTGCTCATCGCGGCCACCGCGGCCAGCGGGCGGGCCGCCAACGGCATCGGCGTGCTGCTCTACTTCCCGCTGGCCTTCCTCGGGGGCCTGATGCAGCCCAAGGAGGCCATGCCCGAGCTGCTGGCCACGATCGGCGAGTTCACCCCGCTGGGCCTGTTCAGGCAGGCCATCCACGACGCCTGGAGCGGGGCGGCGACACAGCCACTGCTCCTTGCCATAATGGCGGCATATGCGCTGGTCGTCGGTTCGGTCGCGGCCCGATTCTTCCGCTGGGAGTGAGGCGGTGTGACTCCACGCGATTCGCTCGACGTCGCGGAAGGCCGGCTGGCCGCCGTGCTGGCCGTGGTGCCGTACGCGCTGCTGGCCATCTCGGCGAGCCTCGCGCTGCTCACCGGGGACACCTCGTGGGGCCACCGGCTCGCCGTCCTGGGCCTGACCGCGCTCGCCGCCGGGTGGACGCTGTGGCCGGTCACCCTGCACCCCGCCTGGCTGGCGAACGGCAAGGTGGCGGGCCTCTACATCGCGGGGCTGGTGGCGTTCGTCGTGGCGCTGGGCCTGCTCGACCCGTGGTTCTCCAGCTTCTACGCCTTCACCGGCTACCTCCATTCCTGGCGCTATCTGCGGGGGAGATGGCGGATCGCGGGCGTGGCCGCGACGGCGGCGGCCGCGGTCACCGGCTACTACGGCGGGCTGCCCGACCCCGATCCGGCCGTCATCTCCTCCTACGTGCTGTTCATCGTGGTCGTGGTGGTCCTGGTCGTGCTGTTCAGCCTCGTCGGCGACATCACCGCCGACCGGAGCGCCCTGAGGAAGAAGATGGTCGACCAGCTCGCCGAGACCAACGCCAAGCTGGAAGAGACGATGCGGGAGAACGCCGGGCTGCAGGCCCAGCTCCTCCTGCAGGCCCGCGAGGCAGGCGCGACCGACGAGCGCCGGCGCATGGCACGGGAGATCCACGACACGCTGGCGCAGGGCCTGGCGGGGATCATCACCCAGGTCCAGGCGGCCGCCAGGGCCAAGGACGACCCCGCGGAGTGGCAGCGCCACCTCGACAACGCCGCCCAGCTCGCGAGGGACAGCCTGGCGGAGGCCCGCAGGTCGGTACGCGCCCTGGGTCCCGCCGAGCTGGAGTCCGCCCGCCTGCCGGAGGCGCTGGCGGAGGTGACGAGGCGGTGGGAGGACATCCACGGCGTGCCGGCCGCGTTCGCCACGACCGGCCCGGCCCGGCCGCTGCACCCCGAGGTGGAGGTGACCCTGCTCCGCGTGGCGCAGGAGGCCCTGGCCAACGTGGGCAAGCACGCGGGCGCCGCCCGGGTCGGCGTCACCGTGTCGTACATGGACGACGTGGTCACGCTGGACGTGCGCGACGACGGTGTCGGGTTCGTCCCGGGCGCCCCGAGCGGGGGTTTCGGCATGACGTCCATGCGGCAGCGCGTGACCAGGCTTGCGGGGAGCCTGGAGATCGAGTCGGAGCCCGGCAGGGGCACCGCCGTCTCGGCCACGGTCCCGGCCAGGGAGGTCAGATGAGCGAGCCCCCGATCCGGCTGATCGTCGTCGACGACCATCCCATCGTCCGCGACGGCCTGCGCGGCATGTTCACCGGCGAGCCGGGCTTCGAGGTCGTGGGGGTCGCGGGTGACGGCGCGCAGGCGGTCAGCCTGGCCGAGGAGCTGCGGCCCGACGTGATCCTCATGGACCTGCGGATGCCGGGCACCGACGGGGTCACCGCCATCAGGCGGCTGGCCGAGCGCGGCAGCACGGCCAGGGTCCTGGTGCTGACCACCTACGACACCGACAGCGACGTGCTTCCTGCCATCGAGGCGGGCGCGACCGGCTACCTGCTGAAGGACGCGATGCCCGAGGAACTGGTGCGCGCCGTGCGGGCCGCCGCGCGCGGCGAGGCGGCCCTCTCCCCCTCGGTGGCCACCCGGCTGCTCGGCCAGGTACGCGCGCCGGCCGCTCCGCTGAGCGCGCGGGAGCTGGAGGTGCTCTCGTTGATCGCCCGCGGCTCCACCAACCGCGAGGCCGCCGCCCGCCTGTTCATCAGCGAGGCCACCGTGAAGAGCCACCTGCTGCACATCTACGCCAAGCTCGGCGTCAACGACCGCGCGGCAGCCGTCGCGGCGGCCTTCGAGCGGGGTCTGTTCAACCGGTCCTGATCAGTCCCGCGGGCTCGCCCAGGGACGGTCGTGATCAGTCGCGCGGGCTCGCCCAGGGACGGTCCTGATCAGTCCCGCGGGCTCGCCCAGGGACCCACGCCGCGCACGATGACCTCGATGGCCCGCCGGCCCGCCGCCAGGATCTCCTCGGGAGAGTCGCCGCGCTGCTGCGCCACGAGACCGGCCACGCCCGTGGCACCCCAGAAGCCGCCGACGACGGCGGCCGCCGAGATCAGGTCGAGCTGGTCAGGGTAGGCCCGCTGCAGCGCCTCGGCGACGCGCGGCTGCTGGTTGAACATCAGCGTCATCCCGCGTGCGCGCAGGGCCGGCTCGGAAAGGAGCAGCCGGGCGCGCGCCGTGGACAACGCGATGTCCAGCTCGTCGTCGTCATCGACGCCCTGCACGAGCAGGTCGTAGAGCCGGAGCAGCAGCTCGCCCAGCGGCTCGCAGGGCCCGCGCCCGGCCACCGCCTCGACGAGCTGGTCGAGCCGGTCCTCGGCCTGCAGGAAGAGCACGTCCTCCTTGCTGCCGAAGTAGGTGAAGAAGGTCCTGGGGGACACCTCGGCGGCGGCCGCGATCTCGTCGACCGTGGTCCGCTCGTACCCCTTCTCGTCGAACAGCCGGATCGCCGCCTCCACCAGCGCACGGCGGGTCCGCACCTTCTTGCGCTCGCGAAGCCCCACGTCAGCAGACATGCCGGCAGCTTAACACAGACCCTGTAAATCTGCAGACCTTGAAACTTTTCATGGTCTGCGGTTTTCTGGATGGCATGACCACCCATGGAGAGACGACGACCGAGCCCCTGCCCGGCCTGCCGACCGACCGGCCCAACCCCTTCGACCCGCCCGCCGCGCTGCGCCCGATACGCGACCGGGGCCCGCTGCACCGCATGACCTACACCGACGGCCGTCCCGGCTGGCTCGTCACCGGCTACGCCGAAGCCCGTACGGTGCTGGACGACCCCCGCTTCAGCAACAGCTTCCACGCCGACTTCAGCCCGCCCATCGAGGAGCTGGCGGTGGCGAAGGCCCCGGAGACGGTGCTGCCGCCCGGGTTCTTCCTGGCGATGGACGACCCGGAGCACGCCCGCTTCCGCAAGCTCCTCATCGGCCAGTTCACCACCCGGCGCATGCAGGCCCTCGAACCGCACATCATCGAGATCGTCGAGGCTCGGCTGGACGAGATGGCCCGCACCGGCTCACCGGCCGACCTCGTGACGGCGTTCGCGCGGCCCATCCCGTCCATGGTCATCTGCGAGCTGCTCGGGGTGCCGTACGCCGACCGTGACCGGTTCCAGGAGGACGCCGACACCATGGTGGACCTCGAACGCACCGCCGGGGAGCGGGCCGGCGCCGTCCAGAGCGTCATGGGCTACCTCGCCGAGCTGGTCGGGCGCAAGCGCGCGGAACCGGCCGACGACATGCTGGGCGGGCTGGTCGCCGGCGGCGCGCTCAACGACGCGGAACTGGCCGGCGTCGCCACCTTCCTGCTGGTCGCCGGCCACGACACCACCGCCAACATGCTGGGCCTGGGCACCTTCCTGCTCCTCCAGAACCCCGACCAGGCCGCCCTCCTCCGACAGGACCCGGCCCTCGCGGACCAGGCGGTCGAGGAAATGCTGCGCTACCTCACGATCGCCCACATCGGCCCCATCCGCGTCGCCACAGAGGACGTGCCGATGTCCGGCCAGACCATCCGGGCGGGCGAGACCGTGACCATCTCCCTGCCGGTCGCCCACCGCGACCCTGACCGCTTCGCCGACCCCGACCGCCTGGACCTCACCCGCCACAGCCGCGGCCACCTGGCCTTCGGCCACGGCATCCACCAGTGCCTCGGCCAGCAGCTGGCCCGCGTCGAGCTGCGCGTCGCCTACCCCGCCCTCCTGCGCCGCTTCCCCGGCCTGCGCCTGACCGTGCCGCCCGAGCAGGTGCCCCTGCGGACCCGTGGCACGCTCTACGGCGTCGACCGGCTCCCGGTCGCCTGGTGACCTCCTCTTCCACGGCCGGGTGAGCGACGCGCGCCCCATGCACACCGCGGAGCCGGACCACATCCAATGACGAGGCCACCACGCGGAAGGTCGCTTCGTCCTTCTCCGCCTTCTTCGGCGACCGGGCGGGGACGCTCGATCTCCAGACGGCCGGCGAGGACTTCAGCGAGATACCGAAGGCGTTCGGCGCGCCGTAGAACCCATCCCTTCATTGGGCTATCATCGCTATATGGCGATTGATCTGGAAGGTGGCCGGTGCGTCAGCGCCGACATCGCCGCCGGCATCTCTCCGGCGGCCGCGCTGTTCCACTCCCTGGCCGACGAGACCAGGCTGCGCATCGTGCAACGCCTTGCCCGGGGCGAGGCCCGCGTGGTGGACCTGACCACCCAGCTCGGGCTGGCCCAGTCCACCGTGTCCAAGCATCTGGCCTGCCTGCGCGACTGCGGCCTGATCGACTACCGCGCCGAAGGGCGGCAGTCGTTCTACTCCCTGACCCGGCCCGAGCTGATGGACCTGCTGGCCTCGGCCGAGCAGCTGCTGGCCGCCACCGGCCACGCCGTGGAGCTCCGCCCGGCCCGCGACCCGCGCGGGGAGGCGGTGTCGTGACCGCGCCGGCCCCTGCCCGGCGGGCGTCCCTGCGACGTCGGGTCCGGCTGCTGGTCGCCGCGACCATCACCTACAACGTGATCGAGGCCGCCGTCGCGATCACCGCCGGGGGCATCGCCTCCTCGGCGGCGCTGATCGGATTCGGCCTCGACTCGGTGGTGGAGGTCGCCTCGGCCGCCGCCGTGGCCTGGCAGTTCTCCGCCGCCGACCACGAGCGCCGCGAGAAGGCCGCGCTGCGCGTCATCGCCGTCTCCTTCTTCGCGCTCGCCGCCTACGTCACCGTCGACGCCGTCCGCGCCCTGCTCGGCTCCGGCGAGGCCGAACACTCCACCCCCGGCCTGATCCTGGCCGCGCTGTCGCTGGTCGTCATGCCGTTCCTGTCGTACGCCCAGCGCAGCGCCGGCCGCGAGCTCGGCTCCGCCAGCGCGGTGGCCGACTCCAAGCAGACGCTGCTGTGCACGTACCTGTCCGGCGTGCTGCTGGTGGGCCTGGCGCTCAACAGCCTGTTCGGCTGGTCCTGGGCCGACCCGGTCGCCGCCCTGGTCATCGCCGCCGTCGCGGTCAAGGAGGGCCGCGACGCCTGGCGCGGGGACGCCTGCTGCACCACCACCGCTCAGGGGCAGGACCAGTGCGCCTCCGGCTGCACCTGCTGCCCGGCCCCCGGAAGCTGACACATTTCGCGGAGCCGCGGCGGCCGGCACCGCGCCGCCCGGCGAAGATCTTCCGCGCTCCTGTCGAATCGAGGGACCGACCGATCGTCTGAGAGGTGTGAGGGAACGAGCCCGAAGGAGCGCATCATGAAGCCCACCCTGAACACCATCGACATCGTGGTGTCCGACATGGACGCCTCGATCGCCTTCTACGCCCGCCTGGGCCTGGAATTCAAGATCGACAATCACTCGCCCGAGCACGCCGGCTGCGACCTGCCCGGCGGGCTGCACGTCATGCTGGACACCGAGGGCTTCCGCACGCCGTTCCTGCCCGGCTGGACCGCGCCGGTCGGCGGCCCGCGTACCATGCTGTGCTTCGAGTTCGACACCCCGGCCGGGGTGGACGCCATGTACGCCGAGCTCGTGGAGGCGGGCCATCGCGGGATCGCCGAGCCGTTCGACGCGTTCTGGGGGATGCGCTACGCGACGGTGGCCGACCCGGACGGGAACGGCGTCGACCTGTACGCCCCGCTCCCGGCCGGCTGACCGGGACAGCCCACGCCGTCGCGGAAATCGCCTCCCTGGGCCCGGGTGCTTCACGTAGGTTGCTCGCATGCGTCGGAGAACGCTCGGTTACGAGGACGCGGTGCGGATCCTGGGCAAGGAGAGCTCCGTGGTGCGGGCCTTGGGCCGGCTCGCCGGCTCAGGACTGACGGTCGCCACCGCCGGCGGCAGCGACGTCGCTCTGGGCCTGTTCGACCTCAAGGGCGAGGTCGAACGCCTCGCCCAGGACGCGGCCTCGGTCGTGCGCGAGCGGGTCGGCGGCCTGACCCGCTTCGAACGCAGCGAGCTGCTGGAGGCGGCCCATGCCGTGATCATCGTGGCCGCGTTCTTCGCCGCGCTGGACGATCTCGACGCGGAGCTTCGTACCACCCTGAACACCACGACCCTGGAGCTCGTGCGAGCCGAACAGGCCGCGCTGGCGGCGGGCCGCCCCACAGGGAGCGGGCGGCTCGCCGGCCTGGTCGAGGTGCTCAACACGCCCGGCAGCCTGCCCGACATGTACGACCAATGGGTCGAGGCCCCGCTCGCCGCCTACTACCAGACCCTGACGGTGCGGTTGCTGGAGTTCGGGCCCGGCACGGCGGTCTGGGACAGGACGGACGCGACCACCCGACGCCGCTGGACGGCCGCTCTCAAGGCACACCTGCCCAAGCTCGCGACCACCCGGTACGAGAAGATGCTGCGGCAGCTGGCCGGCGACTACCCGGAAGTGGCGTTCTGGGCTCACCAGACCGGCGTCCGGGTGCTGCTGGACGAGCTCAGGGCCGCCCGCCAGGACGTCGCCGACACGGGAACGAAGCTGGCCGGGCTGGCCGCGATGGTGCGCTGGATGAGCCAGGGCCGCGCTCCCGACGAGCTGCGTACGGCGCTCGCCGTCGAATACCGGACGCAGGTCGACCGCCCGCTGACCGACCCGGACGCGGTCCCGGACGGCGTGCGGCTGCCGAAGCTGCATGACATCTACATCAACCCTTCCTACAGCCGGCTGACCCGCCTCGGCAGGGCGGTCGAGCAGCCCGAGCAGGTCAGCGAGGGCGGCTGGCGGACCGCCGAACGCGGCGACGACCTGGAGACCTTCCTGCTCCAGCACCTCATCAGCCCGGCCGCCACCAGGGCGCCGCTGGTGGTGCTCGGCCAGCCGGGCGCGGGCAAGTCGTTACTCACCCAGATGCTCGCCGCGGAGCTCCCGCCGGACGACTATCTCGTCGTACGGGTGGAGCTGCGCAACGTGTCGGCGGACGCGGACATCCAGCGCCAGATCGAGGAGGCGCTGCACCAGCTCACCACCGTGGAGCACGAGTGGCGGACGGTGGCCGCCTCATGCGCGCCCGCGCTGCCGGTGGTACTCCTCGACGGTTTCGACGAGTTGCTCCAGGCCAGCACCACCGTCCACTTCGACTATCTGGAGAAGGTCAAGGACTTCCAGGACAGGGAGGCACGGCACGGGCGTCCCGCCGCCGTGATCGTCACGAGTCGCACCGCGGTCGCCGACCAGGTCCGCTACCCGCGGGACTCGGTGGTCGTCCGGCTGGAGGAGTTCACCGACCGGCAGGTGCGCAGGTGGGTCGACAGCTGGCACGCGGCCAACCCGCATCGCGCGCTGAACGCCGAGGAGGCGCTGGCCCACGGGGTGGTCGCCCGCCAGCCCCTGCTGCTGTTCATGCTGGCGCTGTTCCACGCCGACGGCGGGGAGCTCCAGGGCAGGATCGGCCGTACCGAGCTCTACGAGAGCCTGTTCAGCAGGTTCGCCGAGCGGGAGGTCGACAAGCGGGGCCGGCACCTGAGCGAGCGGGACCGGCGCGTGCTCGTCGCCCGCGAGCTGTACGTGATGTCCATGGTGGCCTTCTCGATGTTCAACCGGAACTCGCAGAGCGTCTCGGACGAGGACCTGGCCCGCGACCTGGAGGCGCTGCCGTTCGGAGGCGACCTCAGCCGTGGTGACACCGCCAGGGAACTGGCCGGGCGCTTCTTCTTCAAGCTGTTCGTGCACCGCAACCAGGCTGTCGAGGGCCACACCACGCACCGCCGGTACGAGTTCCTGCACGCCTCGTTCGGCGAGTTCCTGGTGGGGCGGTGGATCGCCGACGAGCTGGTGCGCATGGTCCAGCGCCTGCTCAAGAACGCCGACGACCCGGTCCCCGTGCCGCCTGACGACAGCAGGCTCCGCACGGTCGCGAGCTTCTCCGTCCTGATCGACCGGGCCCGCGTCGTGGAGGTCATCTCGGATCGCCTCCGCGCGCGGCCTCCGGAGGAGCTCGTGGAGCTCCGGACGCTGCTCATCCGGCTCTTCCGTGAATGCATGGACAGCCGCGCGGCGGAGCTGGTGTCGCCGGCGTACGAGCCGATCAGGCTCGGCGTGCCCGCCAGGTTCGCGGTCTACAGCGCGAACCTCTGCATCCTCCTCGTCCAGACCGCCGCGGCCCTGTCGACCGCCGACCCGAGCCTGACCCGGATCCCCATCAGCGCCTTCCCGGGCTTCTTCGCCACCACCCGTTCCTGGTACGCCCATCTTCATCCGAGGAGCTGGTACGACCTCGTCGACGTCGTCCGGGTGACGGGAGATCCGCAAGATCCCCAGCTCTCCTCGTGGACCGCCACGTGGACGCCTGACGAAGCGCCTTACAGAGCCTCAGACCTGCTCGGCGGTATCGCCATGCGGACGGATCCCCTCGTCGTGCGGGGATCCTGGGTGGGGCGGATGTTCAAGGAGACCGCGCTGCTCGGCTCCGAGACCCAGGAGGACATGGTGGAGACCCTGCTCCCGTTCCTCGGCGCGGTCGGCCTGGCTCGGGGAACGGACTTTCCCATCGGCTCATCGGGTGCGCTGACCATGGAACTCCTGATCCGCCGGTATCCCTTCGACCCCCGCAGCCGGGCGGAGGTCTACCTCGATGTGCTGGACCGCCAGCCCCGGCCGAGCGTCGGCTTCGCGCGGCTGTTCCTCGACGCGCTGCGGAGCGATTCCGAGCAGGTTCAGACCTTGGTGGTCGCCGAAGCCAGGCAAGCATTCGAGTGGCTCGCCTGGACGCATGTCACGGCTTTCCTCGACACGATCAGGAACACCCGGACAGGCCAGTATCGCGTGCCGCCCGACTGGGCTTCCCGGCCTCACCTCGCCGACTCGATCGATGTTCACAACTACTGCGCCTTGCTGGGATTCCACGAGGTGCCGCACCGCTTCGACGTGCGCGATCTGGCCTGCCTGCTGGCTCTCCGGGACCTCGCGGGCCTGAGCGCCCTGGAACAGGTCCAGGCACTGTGCCGGGCGTTTCCGAACTGGGAGCATTCCGGCTTCCGGCAGCTTGCTCGGATCGCGGTCTGGGCGGCGATGGCAGAGCGCGACCTCGTGGCGTACGCGCCTCCCTTCCTCGAGTTGAGCCGGGAACAAGCCGACTGCCTCGACGCGGTGGCGCCCGGTTACCTGGCGAGGATCAGAGGGCTGGCCGCCCTCCAGACGGACGGGGATCCGTTGCCGATCGCTTGACGCGCCCCGGGCTGTCAGCCGTGAGCTGATCGGCCAGCCAGAGGATGGGCTCCAGCACATTGATCGGCCGGACGGGGCCGCGGATGCGGTGCCCCTCCTCGACCGGGACGACGTTCTGGAAGTCGTCCGGGTCATAGGCGTTCCGCACGGGATCGACGTGGAAGCCGATCGTCGAGGTGGCGAAGAAGCGCACGTGCTCAGGGCGGAAGAACCGCCTGATCCCGCTGAGAAGCATCTCGCTGTTGCCGCTGGCGGAGGTCTCGCACAGGGCCGCGAAGAGCTCTTCCGCGTCCGCGGAATCCACCTTCGGCATTCGGTAGGGGTCGTCCGGGTCCGTCGTGATCAGGCCGCGGCGCTCGGCGACCTCCAGGACGCGTACGTCGTCGAACTTGGTGATGCAGACCGCGAGGCGGTGAGGCAGCCATGCGGAGGAGACGCCCGACGCGATGGAGCGCTGCGCCAGCCGGGAGAGGACTCCGTGGAAATAGTCGAAGCTGTCGCCCAGCGCGGATTCACGGATCGGGTCGAAGAGGAACAGAACCCCGTTGCTGGCGATCAGGTCGTCGAGCGGATCAGGCAGCTCGTCGGTCGCACCGGGGAAGGGCGTGCTCGCGAAAACGCTTCCCGGCACGTCGACGAGGCTCAGCTCCACGCGCGTCTGCTCGGTGACGGTCGTGCGGCGGAAGAACCATCCCTTGCGTCTCGTCCGCCGCGGCCCCAGCAACACGTAGTCCAGCGCGTTCACATCGGTCGTCGGCTTGGGGAAGAACCGCTCCCGCGTCAGATCGTTGGTCATGGCGGCGAGCCGATCAGCGGAGTCCTGGTTCTTCGCCACGACGGTCCAGTCCAGATTGCTCCTGATCATCGCGATGTTCAGGGCCGCCAGGAACGTGGTCTTGCCACTGCCGGGCGCACCCCAGACGGAGATCTTCTGTTGCGTCATGGGGCCACCTCGATCATCGGGAACGGTATCCGATCGAGCCCGGTCGTGGCGAGACCCAGGTCGGCGCAGAGCTGGGTGACGCTGTTCCCGTCGGTGTGTGCCCGGGAGGATCCGCCGAGCACGCCCCAGATCGGGTGATCACTCTCGGTGATCGCCCCGAAGACGACTCCCGCCCGTTCGAGCGAGGTCACCTGGCGGTTCCAGTCATAGCGGTTCCGGCAGGCGAGCAGCGTGTGGCGGCCCGGCGGGTGTGGCGGGCGGTCGCCGACGGTCAGCAGCACGGTACGGCCGGGACTGCCCTCACTGAGCCGCGTCACCACCTCGGCCAGCATGTCCTCCACCTGGGCGGCATCCCGGTAGCCGTCGGGATACACCGGTTCGGCCTCCAGCCGGTCGAGGGCGGTCAGGGCGCGGTCCGGCGCCGCCAGCCAGCATCGTGGGTGCACGGGCCGCTCCGGAACCTCCCAGTCGTATGAATGCGTCGCGTACGGGACCAGAGAGACCAGGCATTCGGTGCCCCCGCCCGCACTCTCCAGGATGACCTGGCGGACCAGCTCGATGCGACGCGCCACGAGGTCCTGATGCCCGCATGTCTCGAGCCCCACGACCAGATGGACCCGGCCGCCCTGCGTGCCGATCAGCGGCCACGCCCCGACCACCAGCTCGGCCCAGCCCCGGTCGTCCTGGACGAACGGGACGGAGGAGGAGAACTCCACGCTGCCCGGGCCGCCGAGCACCAGACGAATCACCTGCGGTCCCGGCGGCAGGTCGGCGACGCGGATGGCGACCGGGCGCGGCTGCCCTTCGGTCATGGAGAGAACGGCGAACACCACCTCTCCGCTCGCCTGCGCGACGACCTCGGCCGTCGCGCCAGGGGCCGCGCCCGCCGGGAAGACGGTCACGGCGGCGGGCCTGGGCATGCCGCCGAGCGGGTCGGGCGTGAGGCCGAGCAGCCCGTACGGCTGCAGAAGGGGCTCGTCGGTCAGCACCTCGCGCAGCAACCCCGCGACGGACTGCCCGGAAACGTGCGCCAGCACCGAACCGGGCCGCATCTCGGCCAGCCACGATGCCGCCAGCTCCGGCAGTTTCTCGCCCGGCGCGGAGCACACGATGACCACCGCTTCGTCGGAGATCCCTCCGGCGGCCTGCGCGATCCGCCGGCGCTCCAGCGGGGTGCCCAGCTGGCGCCACGGCAGGATCAGGCCGGTGGCCGCGCACGGCGTGCCGGATGCGTCCCGGTGCACGTCGAACGTGGTGACCCCGGCCGCGCCGAGCTCGACGACATTGAGATGCCGCGCCCCCTGGAGCGCCCGCACGGCCGTGGCGAGCGTGTCGCGCAGACGCACAGCGCTCTCGCTCACTCCGCCCTCCCACAGGGGCCTTCGTACGGTCTGCCGAACCCCCGGCTCCGGGGTGTGTCAGTCACATCGATAACAGATGTGAAGGCGTCGCGCCTAGCGTCCTCCCGAACATGGTGGTTCGGAACGAGCGGTGGAGGGCTCAGCTCGCCGGGTCGGGCCGGGTGGTCCGCCAGCGGGCCTGCTTGGCGCGGTTGCCGCAGATCTCCATGGAGCACCAGCGGCCGGTCCGGGAGCGGGATCGGTCGTAGAAGGCCCACTGGCACCGGTCGTTGACGCAGGCTTTCAGGCGAGCCCACGTCCCGTCGGCCAGGGCCGCCGCCGTGGCGCTGACGACCCGGCTGATCAGGGCGTTCATGCCGTCGCCCGGGCCGACCAGGACGGCGCCCTCCGGGGTGAACGCCACGCCGGTGCCGGACCTGCGGGCCGCCTCGGTGAGCGCCGTGGCGGTGGCCTCGGGGAGCGGCAGGCGGTCGTGGTTGGCCAGGAGGGCCTGGCGGAGGGACTCGCGGAGGTCGATCGCCCAGGCCAGCGCCTCGGCGTCGACCGTCCCCTGGATGCCGAGCCGGCCCGACCACTCGGAACAGGAGCCGGGGTCGGCGAGGAGGTCGGTGCCGGCCTCGATGTCGCGGGTGTTCACGAATGCGCGGACGAGCTCGAGCGCTCCCGGCGCATGGGGAGCCGCCGCCTCCGCGTCGCTTTCACGCATGGTCAACCTTAACCCCTGTTGCCAGTATGCCGGTTATCTGGCTAACCTTCAAAATCATGACGAGGGTTAGTTCGGCGTGGTCGATCCGTTGGTTCCGGTACGTGTGGGGTGCGGGGGCGCTGTCCGGGCTCGGGGCCGAGATCGGCGAGCTGGCGTTGCCCTCGCTCGCCCTCATCACCCTCGGCGCGACGGCCGCGGAGGCGTCATGGGTGCGGGCCGCCATGCTCGCGCCGTTCCTGCTGGTCACGCTCTGGTTCGGCGTCATCGTCGACCGCCGGGCCCGGCGGCCCCTGATGATCGCGGCCGACCTCGTACGGGGATCGGTGCTCGTCCTCGTGTGCCTCCTCGGCCTGACAGGCAGGCTGACGGTCCCGCTGCTGGTCGCGGCGACGGCGGTGCTCGGGACCATGACCGTGCTGTACCAGCTCAGCGACTTCTCGTTCCTGCCGCGGATCGTTCCGGAGCGGTACCTCGTCGACGCGAACGCCAAGGTCGCCGCGACGCAGTCCGCGATCCAGATCGCGGGCTCCGGGGTCGGGGGAGCGTTGGTGCAGGCGCTCACAGCGCCGGTCGCCGTCGTCGTGAACGCGCTCGGCTACCTGCTGTCGGCGCTGCTCATCGGCCGCGTACGGCTGGCGGAACCCCGGCCGGACACGCCGGAACGACGCTCGGCCCTGGCCGAGGCGAGAACCGGCCTGCGGACGCTCGTACGGCACCGGATCCTGCGCACGCTGGCCACGGAGGCCGCACTCTGGAACCTCGGGAACGAGGTCTTCATGCTGGCACTCGCGGTCCACATGCTCGACAGGTCGGCCGCCGGACCGGTGGTCCTGGGTTTGATCGTGACCTGTGGCGGGGTGGGCGCCTTCCTCGGCAGCGTGTCCAGCACCTGGCTGACCGGGCACTTCGGCTACGGGCGCTCCCTGCTGGCCAGCCTGGTGATCGGCAACACCGCTCCGCTGCTCGGCGTGACCGTGGCCGCGCTGGTGCCCGCCTGGGCGGTCCCCGCCTTGAGCGCCGCCTTCCTGCTGTCGGGGGCCGGTTGTGGGGTGGCGAACTCGCAGGCGACCAGCATCCGGCAGATCGCCGTCCCGGAGGAGGTCCGCGGCCGGGCTAACGCCGGATACCGGCTGGCCTCCTGGGGCGCGCTCTCGATCGGCGCGCTGCTCGGCGGCGCGTTCACCACGCTGCTCGGTACGGTCGCCGCGGAGGCGGCGGGAGCGGCGCTGATGGCGCTGGCCACGCTGCCCGTCGCGCTCTCCTCCGTGCGGCACGTCCGCACGATCGAGGAGGTCGCCCACCGGCCGGAGCCCCGCGTCCCCGTGATGGACACCGTGTCGCCCCGTGAATGACCCGTGAATGACCCGCGAATGACCCGCGACAGGGCCGCGGGGCAGCCGTGCCCGGCCCGCTGCCCGGCCCGCTGCCCGAGCCGCTGGTGCGCCGGGACGAGCGCGTCCTGATCCCGCCGTTCCGCCCGGACCTCAGTAGGTGGCCGTACCCCACAGCACCTTGTGGTCGGACACGCCGGTCGGCACGGCCTCGCCCTTGAGCCCCTGGTACTCCTCCGAGAAGAAGATGTAGTCGATCTTGCGGGTGGCGCCCACGGTCGCGTCCCCGGACCGGGCGGCGCAGCGCGTCCCCGCCGTCTCGAAGAGGACGCCCGCCCCGGAGGGGTAGCAGGTGTCGTACATCGGATCGAGGGCGGCGCTGGTCGGGGTGACGTTGAAGTCGCCGCCGATGATGACGCGGTAGCCCTTGGCGCGGAAGGTCGCCAGCCGGTCCGCGACCGCCCTGATCTGGGCGACCTGGTCGCCGGCACCCCAGGAGATGTGAGTGGAGCAGGCGACCATCGCGTAGTTCGTCGCCTTGACGCACAGCAGCCGGCGATGCTCCTTCTCGACCGGGTTGGGCAGCGCCCAGTTGCCGACGACGCTGCTGGCGATGCGGATGAGGACGACGTTGCCGAACGCGCTGCCGTTCTTGCACGAGACGCCGGTGTGGCCGTGCCAGGCGCGGTAGCCGCTGCCCGACAGATTCTTCTTGATGTAGTCGAACTGGGTGGCGCACACCTCGTTGAGCGTCACCACGTAGGGCTGCTCCGCCTTGACCAGGGAGACGACCTCCTTGGCGGGGGCGAGGCCGCCCTTGTGCATGGAGTTGCCCGCGATGTTGAGCTGCATGTACGCCTTCGTCTTGCCCGCCGCGGCCGGCTCGGGATCGGCGGCCGCCGGCGCCGCCGGCCAGGCCAGCAGCGCGGCGCACGCGGCGCCTCCGATGGCGCGTCGCGACATTCTCATGTGTCAGGGTCCTTCTCGTCAGCCGATGGATGTCCGAAGACCCTAGTGATGCGGTCCTTCAGATCCGCTTCAGATCGGATTGCCACCCGCGTGGCCTGGGCGAACGGATCGCCGGCCCGCGTCGGCCGCGGCGTGCGGCCCTCCGTTCCGGCGCGGGTCGATCGCATCGATAACGGACCTGAAGGCGTCGCGCCTAGCGTCCTCCCGAAACATGGTGGTTCCGAACAAGGGGGATCTGGAATGCGGCTACACACGAGGATCGCGACGGCGGCCGCCGGGCCGGCGCTGATCGCCACATGCCTGCTGGGGGCGGCTCCGGCGCAGGCTCAGGCCAACCCGCCGTGCTACGCCAAGAGCGGGCACCTGTACTGCGGGAACACGGCGGGGGTGAGCCTGTGGCGCAGCCCGCGCTACAGCGGCCACGACCAGGATGTCGTGGACACGCTGAAGTCGAACCCCAGCTACTTCCAGTGCTACGTCTCCGGGCAGCGGCACGGCGGCGGGAACAGCATCTGGTACCGGACGTACGGCGACGTCACCGGGCGCACCGGCTACGTCGCGGCCGAGAGCGTCTACACCTGGAAGGACCCGTTCCCGGGCGTCCGCCACTGCTAGTGGGGTAGCGGCCGGCCGGTTCGCCGAACCGGCCAGCCGGTGACACTTCTAGAGCTGCCGCGAGATGGCGTCGGGGGTGGCGGGATCCGCGTCGAGCCCGATCGCACGGGCCTCCCGGTACGTGATCAGCCCCAGCTCGTGGAGGATCGCCGCCGACCTGTTCAGGCAGGCGCGGTCACCGGTCGCCCGGCCGAGCCCCCACAGGTGCTCCGCCTCCCAATAGGTGCCGGACAGGCCGCGCCGCCGATCCAGGCACAGGGCCTCCTGGAAGCACGTCACCGCCTCATCCACCTGCCCGGCCAGCCGGTGCGCCTCGCCGAGGTTGCCCAGCGCCATCACCTCGGTGACCCTGGCATCCGACTCTCTTGCCAGGGAGAGGGCCTCGCGGTGAGCGGCGACCGCCTCGTCGTGACGCCCCAGCCGTTGACGGGTCAGCCCGATGCCGGTCAGGCACGAGGCCTCGTGCCGGGCGTGCCCTGAGCGGTGCCACATCGTGCGCGCCTGTTCCAGCGCGGCCAGCGACTCCTCATGGCGTTCCAGCGAGCGGAGAGCCGCGCCGCGCCCGTTCAGCGCCAACGCCTGGCCGGTGTCGTAGCCGATCGGCCGCCAGGCGTCGAGAGCGCGGTCGAAGGACGCCAGAGCCTCCGCGGGCTTGCCCAGCGCGTGCAGGGCCCAGCCGAGATCGTTGTGGCCGAGCCCCGCCTGGCGGAGATCGCCGGTCGAACCCGCCGCCTCCAGGGCGAGACGGCCCAGGGCCAGCTGCTCGCCCCATCGCGCCCGCTGCTCCAACGGCGTGTTCAGGCACGCGGACAGGTACGCCGCGATCGCCGGATCGGCGCTCGTCACGGCCTGGCGGGCGGCGGCGACGAGGTTCTCGATCTCGGTGTCGAGCCAGGTGTTGACCGCCTCGACGGACTCCAGCGGCACCCCCGGATGGACGAGCGCGTCGGGGACGAAGTCGATCCGCCAGGCGATCATCGGCTCGACCGACAGCGCCGCGCGCCGCGCCGTGGCGAGATGGCAGTGGAGGGCTCGCCGGACGGCGGAGGCCCTGGCCTGCTCGCTCTCCTGTTCCGTCGCGAGCTCCCTGGCGAGCAACCGCAGGAGGTCGTGCATGTGGTACCGCCCGGGAGCATCGGACACCACGAGCTGGTTCTCCAGCAGCTGATCGAGAAGCGCGGCCGTACGCCCCTCCGGGAGCTCCGCGAGAGCCGCGGCGACGGGCACGCCGAAGTCCGGGCCGTCCAGGAGGCCGAGCAGCCGGAACAGCCGGGCCGCCGGTCCGTCGCCCAGGTCCTCGTAGCTGACCAGGAAGCTCGCGCGTACGGCCTGGTCGTCGATCTCGAGTTCGGCCAGCCGCCGCTGCTCGCCGGCGAGCCGGTCGGCCAGGGCGCGGACCGGCAGGTCCGGACGCCCGCGCAGGCGCGCCGCGACGATGGACAGCGCGAGGGGCAGCTCGCCGCACAGCGGTATGACCTCGGCCACCGCCTCGGCTTCGCGGTCGAGCCGGTCGGCGCCGAGGAGCCTGGCGAGAAGCGCGCCGGCCTCGTCCCGCGACAGCCCCCGGAGCTGGCAGTGGCTCGCCGCGTCGATCGCGCTCAGCATCCGCCTGCTGGTGATGAGCACGCCGCAGGTCGCGCTGCCGGGCAGCAGATGGCGTACCTGCTCGGCACTCGCCGCGTTGTCCAGGAGGACCAGCAGGCGCTTCCCGTGCGTCAGCGAGCGGAAGGTGGCGACGGCCTCCTCCTGCTCGCCCAGGGCGGCCGGGGCGGCGACTCCCATCGAGCGCAGGAACCGGCCGAGCACCTCCGCGGGTGGCAGGGGATCGGTGCCCGGCGCGGATCCCTGCAGGTTGACGTAGAGCTGTCCGTCCGGGAAGTGGTGGGAGATGTGGTGGGCCACCTGGAGGGCGAGAGCCGACTTGCCGATGCCGGCCGGTCCTGAGATGGCCACCACGCGCTCGGCGCCGTCGGCCAGCAGGGCGCACAGCCTCTCGACCTCGGCCTCACGGCCGGTGAACGTCGCGATGGCGCTCGGCAGCTGTGCGGGCTTCGGCCGTTCGAGCGCCATGAGCCGCATCCACTCCCATACCCGTTCATCCCCGTGCAAGGCCAGCATCGTAGCGGAGCGTGCCGAAGCGGACGGCCCGGCTCAGCACGGCGAGCCTGGCGTCAGGCGGCTCGATGGCCTCCGCCCGTTCTCGCGCGAACAGGCGGATGAGCTCGTGGAACCGGTAACGCGGCCGACCGGCTCCGTCCCTGCCGAGCGGCTGCAGCAACTGGGCGTCGACCAGCTGCTCCAGCAGCCGCTCCCCGTCGTGCACCGTCGTCTCCAGCAGCGCCGCCACCAGCCAGGGCGCGAACCCGCCAGGGGCGTCCACCAGGCCCAGCCGCCGGAACGCCAGGGCCGCCCGTGCCGGCAGCTCGCGGTAGGACAGCTCGATGCCGGCGCGCACCTCCAGCCCGCCCCGGCTGAGCTGGTCGAGCCGGCTGCGCTCGTCGGCCAGCTGCGCGGCCATCTCGGCGATCGGCCACCGCGGCCGCATGGCCAGTTTCGCCGCCGCGACGCGCAACGCCAGCGGTGACCCGTCGCACAGGGCGGCGAGCTCCGCCACCGCCTCCCGCTCGGCCGCCGCCCGCTCCGCTCCCAGCACGCGCGTCAGCAGGTCGGCGGACTCCTGCTCGGTCAGCATCTCCACCGGCACCGGCAGCGCGCCGTGATCGACCATCAGGCCCTCCAGCCGGCGCCTGGCGGTGACGATCACGCAGCAGCCCGGCGTCGCCGGCAGCAGCGGCCGCACCTGTGCGGCCGACTCGGCGTTGTCGAGCACCACCAGCACCCGCCGCCCGTCCAGGGCGCTGCGGAACAGCGCGGTCCGCTCCTCCAGCCCGGCCGGAACCGCCGCCGCCTGGATCCCGAGTGCCCGCAGGAACCGCTCCAGCACCGCCGCCGGCCGAGCCGACTCCTGGTCCGGGTCATGCCCGTGGAGGTTGGCGAACAGCTGGCCATCGGGGAACCGCTCGGCGGCCTGATGAGCCCACCGCAGGGCCAGGGCGGTCTTGCCCACGCCGGCCACCCCGCTGATCACGCCCACGGGCAGGTGTCGCCCGTCCTGCCGCGGCAGCCGATCCAGCGCCCGCAGCTGGGCCGTCCGGCCCACGAACGCCGATACGGCCGGCGGCAACTGCGCCGGTCTCAGGGCCACGGCCGGCTCTGGACCGGCCGGAAGGTCCGCGTTCCCGCCAGGGCGCGGTGCGGGTACCGCCGCACGCTGCGCCATGGTGAGGCGCTCGGCGACGGCCGCGGCCTGTACACCGCCACGTCGCGCGGCGTCGCCGGCGGGCGGTCCCGCCAGGATCGCCTGCTGGACCTCCCGCAGCGCGCTGCCCGGCTCCAGGCCCAGCTCGTCCCGGAGGTGCCGGCGCCCCTGCCGGTAACTCTCCAGCGCGTCGGCCTGGCGTCCCGAGTGCCACAGCGCCAGCATCAACCGGGCGCGCAGCCCCTCGCGCAGCGGGTGATCCTCCACCATGGCCGCCAGCCTGGCCACCACCTCGCGAGGACGGCCGCAGGCCAGCTCCGCCTCGGCCCACTCCTCCGCGATGCCCAGCCGGACATCCTCCAGGCCGCGGGCCGCCGCGGCGATCTCGGCCGTGTCGATCCCGGCCAGCACCGGGCCCCGCCACAACGCGAGCACCCGCCCCATCGTCTCCGCCGCCTGCTCGCCCTGCCCCGCTGCCGCCGCCTTTCGGGCCTCCGCCGCCTGCTCCTCGGCCTCGCGCATGTCCAGCCACACACCGTCCATGCTCAGGCGGTAACCGGCCTGCTCGGTGACGATCACCGGCACGCCGCAGCCGGCGGCGTCGAACGCCTTGCGCAACGCGTGGACGTGGATCGGGATCTGGGTGCGTACGGAGTCGGGCAGGCGCTCACCCCAGACCGCCGCCGCCAACCGATCGACCGACACGACCCGACCGGCGTCCAGCAGCAGCGCGGCCAGCAGCGAACGCGGGCGGGGCCCGCCCAGCCTGACAGGGCGCCCCCTGACGCCGGCCTCCAGCGGGCCGAGAACCCGGAACTCTATGTGAGCTGTCATGACATCCCCCGGCGGGCGGTCTGGCCCGCGTGAATCGAATCGATGGCACATCGAAAACCGGCCCTTATAGTCTCGGGTATCAGAGCGGATCCACCGCATGGCGGCCGAATGCGGTTCGCGGCGGGGATGTCAGGTGATCGCCGGCGCCCGTGACGGACACCGCGCTCTTTCTCGCTCCACCGGCCCTGCTGCTCCTGGAGGCCGTCCTCAGCCGCTTCTAGGCGGGACTACTGGTTTCAGCGGATGTCCGGCGTTCCGCCCGCGTAGAAGACCCGGCCGAGAAGCGGCACCCGTGGTCGCGCCCGCACGCCTCCCGCGAGCAGCGGTACGAATGTCACAAACAATGCGGCTACGCGGTCTTGGCTTCCAGAGTCATACATCGATGGGGGCAGAGGAGCATCATGCATTCGCCGGAGAGCCGGATCGCCACGTCCGTCCTGGTCATCGGCACGGGAGGGGCGGGCTTCGGACCGGCCCCCGCCGGGATCGCGGCCGGTCCCGTGGAAGGGCGGCACGGATGAGCCTGGTGGTCGTGGGGGTGGACGACTCCGAGGAGAGCCTGTGGGCCGTGGAGTGGGCCGCCGGCGAGGCCGCACGCCGCCGGCAGCCGCTGCTGATCCTCCACGCCTTCATCTGGCCCGGCCTGGGCGTGCCCCTCGGGCCGGCGCCCGGAGCGCCCCCCGAAGGCGGCTTCCGGCACGCGGCCGAGCGGGTCCTGGCCGCCGCGCTGGCACGCGCGCAGAAGGTCGCACCCGACATCGAGGTGAGCACCGACCTGCCGGAGACCGATCCCGCCACCGCGTTGCTGCACCGTTCACAGCAGGCGGAGGTCCTCGTCGTGGGCAGCCGCGGGCTCGGCGAGATCGGCGGCCTGCTGCTGGGGTCGGTCGGCGCCCGGCTCGCGGCCGAGGCGTCCTGCCCCGTCGTCGTCGTGCGCGGCCCCGTCACGACACACGGGCACGTCGTCGCCGGCATCGCCGACCAGAGGGAGAGCGAGGCGCTGCTCGCCTTCGCGTTCGCGTACGCCGCCTCCACGGCGAACGTCCTGGTCCTGGCGCACGTCAGCACGAACGGGTCACCCGGCCCCGGGCTGCCCGACAGCGCCCTTGCTCTGTGGCGGGAGCGCTTCCCGGCGGTCGCGATCGTCCAGCAGTCCCTCACCGGCCACCCCGGCAAGGCGCTGATGCGGGCCGCGTCCGAGGCGTCCCTGCTCGTCGTCGGCTCTCACCACCACCACGAGCTGAGCGCCCTGATGCACGGCTCGGTCAGCCAGGCCGTCGTGCACCACGCCACCTGCCCGGTGGCGATCATCCAGGTCCGGCGCTGAAGACGACCGGCCCGCTGCTCGCACAGGCCACCGCGCTGTGCCCGTACGCGAAGATGACCCGCCAGGGCATCCCCGCCACGATCTCCTTCGCCTCCTGACCGCCTCGACGAGAAGGCGGCACCCGTGATCCGGATCCGAGCCGATCCGGCTCCGCGGCGTACCACGAAACAGACCAGAAAGCTGTGACTGTGACTGACCATGACCTCGCCGTCCAGGACCACGCCCCTCGAACCGCCCACCCTGACGGCATCCGGGGACGGCGATGACGCGCAACCTGTTCACGGCCCCGCCCGAGCTGGAAGGCAGGATCGTCACCCCTGAGGATCCGCGGTACCTCCTCCTCTACTCCACCTGCACGACGGCGGACGAGCCCGCGGCCGTCCTGCTTCCCGAGAGCACCGCCGAGGTGTCCGCCGCGCTGCGCTTCGTCCGCGAGCGCGGCCTGCCCCTGACCGTGCGCGGCGGAGGGCACGACGTGCCGGGCCGCGCCGTCAGCGGCGGCGCGGTCATCGACCTCTCGGCGATGAACCGCGTCGAGGTGCTGGACCGGCGCTCGCGGCTGGTCCGGGTGGAGGCCGGCGCCCGCTGGCCGGCGGTCGCGCAGGCCCTCGCGCCGTACGGGCTGGCGATCGGCTCCCGCGACCACGACGGCGCCGGCGCGGGCGGTCTGGCCGCGGCGGGCGGCATCGGCCGGCTGGTCCGCCAGTACGGGCTGATGATCGACCACGTCCGCGCCGCCGAGGTCGTCCTGGCCGACGGCACGGCGGTGCACGCCGACGCCGAGCACGAACCGGACCTGCTGTGGGCGGTGCGCGGCGCCGGCTCCGGGGTCGGCATCGTGGTGGCGTACGAGATCGAGGCGATGGAACTGAGCGACGTCGGGTACGCCCAGATCGCCGTGGAGATCAAGCGGAACGGCCACGCGCTCCAGCAGTGGGCCGACTACATGGAGTCGGCCACGCGCGAGCTGACCAGCACCGTCACCCTGCAGTCCCACGGCTCCGCCCTGATCGCCTCGGTCACGGCCGTGGTCGCCGACGCGGGCACGGACCACCTGCGGACCGCGGTCGAGCCGTTACTGAGGCTCGGCACCAGGCTGCTCGACCTCCACGTGCAGCTCACCCCGTACCCCGCCCTGCTCTCCGCCGCGTCCCCCTCTGCAGCGTTTCCCTCCGCTGCGTCTCCCTCCTCCGTGTCCGCCTCCTCCGGGCAGTGGCCTGGCACCACCGCCAACGGCCTGATCGAGGCCATGACCGACGGCGCCGCGGACCTCGCCGCG
Source organism: Nonomuraea phyllanthi (assembly GCF_006334985.2). Classification (GTDB taxonomy): domain Bacteria; phylum Actinomycetota; class Actinomycetes; order Streptosporangiales; family Streptosporangiaceae; genus Nonomuraea; species Nonomuraea phyllanthi. Next base: position 29,644 of record NZ_VDLX02000031.1, on the reverse strand, counting down.
GCCTGGTATCCGCTCTCCGGACGGCTCGACGCGGCCTGCGCCGGCTTCGAGAGCCGCTCCGCCGCCTTCGCGCGGATCTACCCCGGAAAGACCGGCGATCGCGTCACCCGTCTCTGGGCCCGCTACGACCCGGACGGGATCTTCCGCACCCCCTGAAGCCTGGACCCGGGGACCCCCGAGTGTCACAGATCCGCGGGCGGTCCGGTCCTTGAACCGGGCGCCCGCTCGCGTTTCCACCAACCGACCCTTCGACCAGGGAGATCCGATGACCACGGCCACCACGATGTCGATCACCGGCTACCGCGCCGGCACCTGGGACATCGACCCCGTCCACTCCGACGTCTCCTTCTCCGTCCGGCACATGATGGTGAGCAAGATCCGCGGCCGGTTCGCGACCTTCACCGGGAAGATCGTGACCGGCGATGACGTGACCGATTCGTCCGTCACCGCGACGATCGACGCCGCCTCCGTCGACACGGGCAACCACCTGCGCGACAAGGACGTGCGGTCGGACAAGTTCCTCGACGTCGAGAAGTACCCGCTCTGGACGTTCCGCTCCACCGGCGTTCGCGTGGACGGCGACGGCCTCGTGGTCGACGGCGAGCTGACCATCAAGGGCGTCACCCGCACCGTCCCGCTGAACGTCGAGGTGAACGGCATCGGGCCCGACGGCAGCGGCGGCACCCGCGCCGGCCTGTCGGTCTCGACGACCATCGACCGCAACGACTTCGGCGTAGACGTCACGTTGCCGCTCGACGGCGGTGGCGTCGTCGTCGGTGACAAGGTGCAGATCACCATCGAGATCGAGGCGATCCTGCGCAAGCCGTGACCCGCCCCTGAGCCGCCGAACGCGCGCGCCTGCCGCCGGCGGAGCCGTCCGGACGCTTGGCCCGGCGTGCGTCTTGGGTGTATGCAGAGTCGTGCAATCGGGCTGATAGGCGGGGGATCGTGGAGCAACGTAGACGAGGCACCCCGCATGGTGACAGCACCGGCCTGCTCGGGCGGTCGTCGGAGTGCGCCCTCCTCGACCAGACGCTCGCGGCCGTCCGCATGGGGGAGAGCCGCGTGCTCGTGGTCCACGGCCCGGCGGGAGTCGGGAAGTCGGCGCTGCTGGAGTACGCCGAGCAGTCGGCGGCCGGCATGTGGGTGCTGCGCGCGGCCGGCGTCGAGTCCGAGATGGAGCTGGCCTTCGCCACCTTGCACCAGTTGTGCGCGCCGCTGCTGGACCGGCTGGACAGGCTTCCCGCGCCGCAGCGCGACGCGCTGGAGACGGTGTTCGGGACGCGGGCGGGTGCCCCGCCGGAGCGGTTCCTGGTCGGCCTGGCGGTGCTGAGCCTGCTGTCGGACGCCTCGGAGCGGCGCCCGCTGCTGTGCGTGGTGGACGACGCGCAGTGGATGGACCGGGCCTCTGCGCAGGTCCTCGGCTTCGTCGCCCGGCGGCTGCTGGCGGAGTCGGTCGCCCTCGTCTTCGGCTCCCGCCAGAGGGACCGGGACCTGTTCGGGCTGCCGGAGCTGGAGGTCACGGGGCTCAAGGCGGCCGACGCCCACGCCCTGCTCGACTCGGTGACGCACGCCCGGATCGACCAGCGCGTCCGCGACCGGTTCGTGGCCGAGACCAGGGGGAACCCGCTCGCCCTGCTGGAGCTGCCGGGCGAGCTGACCGTGACCCAGCGGGCCGGCGGATTCGGCCTGCTGCACGCCGACACGCTGTCGGGCCGGATCGAGCAGAGCTTCCTGGCCAGGATCGCGGCCCTGCCCGAGCAGACCCGGCTGCTGCTGCTGATCGCCGCGGCCGAGCCGACCGGCGATCCCGCCCTGGTCTGGCGGGCCGCCGAACGGCTCGGAGCCGAACCGGCGACGGTCCTGGCGGGCGGGACCGACGGGCTGCTGGAGTTCGACGCGCGGGTGATCTTCCGTCACCCGCTCGTCCGGTCGGCCGTGTACGGGTCGGCGAAGGACGACGACCGCCGCGCGGTGCACCTGGCGCTGGCCGAGGTCACCGACGCGCAGGCCGACCCGGACCGCCGCGCCTGGCACCTGGCGTCCGCGACGGCCGTGCCCGACGAGGCCGTCGCCGCCGAGCTCGAACGCTCCGCCGACCGGGCGCAGGCGCGCGGCGGGCTGGCCGCCGCGGCGGCGTTCCTGCAACGGTCCGTCGCACTGACCATCGACACCTCGCGCCGCGCCGAACGCGCCTTGAGCGCCGCGGACACCAGCCTGCGGGCGGGCGACATCGAGGCCGCCGGCCGGTTCGTCGACCTCGCCGACCGGGACGTCCAGAACGACTGGCAGCGCGTACGCGCCCATCTGGTGCGGAGTCACATGGTCTTCTCGGCCGGCTTCAACAACGAGGCGCCGCCGATGCTGCTGGCCGCCGCGCAGCGGCTGGAGCCGTACGACATGGACCTGGCGCGCGAGACCTATCTCATCGCCTGGGCCAGCGCGTCCTACGGGGCCGCGAACCGGGACAGCCTCATGGCGATCTCGCGGGCGATGCGGAGCGTTCCCCCTCCCGACGGCAGCACGCGCGCCCTCGACCTGGTGTTCGAGGGGTACGCGCTGCTCATCACCGAAGGCCGGCGCGCCGCGCTTCCCGCGTTGCGCAGGGCGGTGACCGCGCTCGCCGAGGCTCCCGTGCAGGACATCATGGGATGGATCTGGGCCGCCGGCGGCTCGAGCGCGCTCCTCTGGGAGGACCGGCTCATGGCCGAGTGGCCGATCAGGGTGATCGAGGAGGTGCGCAGACTCGGCGCCCTGACCGCGCTGCCCATCTACCTCCACGGGCTGGGGCTGCCGCGCGTGCTGAGCGGCGACTTCGCCACCGCGGCCGCGATCGCCGCAGAATGCGAGGCCGTCGCCGCCGCGACGGGCGTGCCGATGACGCGGCACACCACGCTCATGCTCAGGGCGCTGGAGGGCAAGGAGGCCGAGGCCGCGACGCTGATCGCCACCACGATCGAGGAGGACGGAGCCAGCGGCCAGCTGAACGGCGTCGCGTCGGCCCACTGGGCGGCGGCGGTCCTCTACAACGGCCTCGCGCGGTACGAGGAGGCGCTGCCCTCGGCCCAGGCCACCACCCAGAGCGCCAACCAGCTCGTCTCCCAGTGGGCGCTGCCCGAGCTCGTCGAGGCGGCGGCGCGCGTCGGGGACGACCTGGCCGCCCACGGGGCACTCGACGATCTGGCGGACTCGGCGGAGCCGTGCGACACCGACTGGGCCCAGGGCATCCTGGCCCGCTGCCGCGCGCTGCTGAGCAACGACGCCGGCGCGGACGAGCTCTACCGCGAGGCGATCAAGCGGCTGGGCCGGACGCTGCTGCGCCCCGAGCTGGCGCGCGCCCACCTGCTGTACGGCGAATGGCTGCGCCGCGGCCGCCGGCGGGCCGAAGCCCGGGTCCACCTGCGGACCGCGTACGAGATGTTCGTCTCGATCGGGATGGAGGCGTTCGCCGAGCGCGCCCGGCGCGAGCTCCTGGCCACGGGCGAGACCGTCCGCAAGCGCAGGAACGAGGACGCGGCGGGCGAGGAGCTGACGGCGCAGGAGAGGCAGATCGCCCTGCTCGTACGGGACGGCCTGTCCAATCCGGAGGTCGGGGCCCGGCTCTTCCTGAGCCCCCGCACGGTCGAGTGGCACCTCCGCAAGATCTTCGCCAAGCTCGGGATCAGCTCCAGAAGGCAGCTCGGAGACGCCCTCTCGGGCGGCGGGGCCGAGTCCGCGGGCTGACGCTGGGGCCGAGTCCGCGGGCTGACGGCGGTGTGAAACCCGCGGGCTGACGGGGCCCTCTCGCGCGCGCCGACCGTCACTGGTCAGGGCCGACCAGTGAGACACCCTGGTGCGAGCCGGTGACCGGCCGGGTGACGCTCGTCGTGCCGGCGTTTCGTACATCGGGCGATGCCCGCTTCGGCGTCGCCCTCGACACCAGAGAATGAGGCAGCCATGGCCGAACGTCCGCTCGATGGAGCCGTCGCGCTCGTCACCGGCGCCGGCGGCGGAATCGGGGCCGCGACGGCGCGCCGCCTGGCCGGCGAGGGCGCGGCGGTCGCCCTGGTCGCCGGGCGCCGCGACCGCCTGGACCAGCTCGCGGGCGACATCGCGAGACGGGGCGGGGAGGCGCTCGCGGTCGAGGCCGACATCACCGAGCCGGAGCGCGCCGAGGACGCGGTGCAGGACACGCTGGACCGGTTCGGGCGTCTGGACATCCTGGTCAACGGCACCGGAGTCATGCTGCTCAACTCGGCGCTGCACACCACCATCGAGGAGTGGGACCGGATGGTCTCGCTCAACGTGGCGGGGCTGCTGCGCGTCACGCACGCCGCCGTCCCGCACCTGATCTACGCGGCCTCGACCTCCCCGCGGCAGGTGGCGGACCTGGTGAACGTCGGCTCGGCGGCCGGACGGGTGGCCCGCCCGGGGAGCAGCGTCTACAGCCTCACCCAGGCCGGCCTGAGAGCGTTCGCGGAGTCGCTCCGCCAGGAGTTGGCCGGCGAGGGCGTCCGGGTCAGCGTGGTGGAGCCCGGCACCGTGGACGCCGAAGGGGCGGGCCACGCCGCCGACGCCGCCCGGGACGCGGCCCGCCGGCAGCTCGGCGCGATCGAGGGGCTGCGGCCGGAGGACATCGCGGACTCGATCGGCTACATCGTCACGAGGGAGCGGCGGGTCGCCGTCAACGAGATGCTGCTGCGCGCCGGCGACCAGACCTGGTAGCCACGCGGGCCGGCTCCGGGGCCGCTGGTGACCCCCTGGTGCCCCGCGCCCGTGGGGCCAGGGGGTAGACCAGGGTCTCCCCAGGCGCGACGCAGGGGTCCCAGGCGCGACCGTTGATCACGGTGCCACCAGCGGATGCTGTGTGAAGGGAGCGGAGCCGTGACCATGAACCTCTTGGAGCCGTACAGAGACGGGTGGCGGCTCGGCCGGACCTCGCCACCGGCCCGTGACGGCGTACACCCCGCGGCCGTGCTCCGCCGCGACATCGACGTCGAGGTGCCGGCTGGGCGGCGCTGATGGTCGGCGGCGATCCCAGGCTGCGGCTGCACGGCCGGCAAGCCGAGTGCAAGGTGCTGGACCAGCTCGTGGCGGCGGTGCAGGCCGGTCGCAGCTCGGTCCTCGTGCTGCGCGGCGAGGCGGGCATCGGCAAGACGGCGCTGCTGGAGCACGCGCGGAGCAGCGCGTCCGGCTGCCGGACCGTCCGGGCGGCGGGCGTCGAGTCCGAGACGGAGCTCGCCTTCGGCGGCCTGCACCAGCTGTGCGCCCCGTTCCTCGACCACCTCGGCACGCTGCCGGACCCGCAGCGCGACGCGCTCGAGACGGCGTTCGGCCTGAGCGCGGGGGCTCCACCGGACCGCTTCCTCGTCGGGCTCGCGGTGCTCAACCTGCTCGCCGACGCGGCCGGGAAGGGGCCGCTGGTCTGCCTCGTCGACGACGCACAGTGGCTGGATCAGATCTCCGCGCAGACCCTCGCCTTCGTCGCGCGCCGCCTGCGCGGCAAGCCGATCGGGCTGGTGCTCGCGGTGCGCGAGCCCCATCTCGAACCCGAGCTGTCGGGGCTGCGGCAGCTCGAGGTGGGGCGGCTGAGCGACGGCGAGGCCCGCGCGCTGCTGGAGTCCGTGACCCCCGGCCGCCTGGACGAGCGGGTCAGGGACCGGATCGTCGCCGAGGCGCAGGGCAACCCCCTCGCCTTGCTGGAGCTGCCCCTGGGGCTGACCCCGGCGGAGCTGGCCGGCGGCTTCGGCCGGCCCGACGCCCGCCCGCGGGCCGGCCGGGTCGAGCAGGGCTTCCTTCGGCGCATCCGGTCGCTCCCGGCCGACACGCGGCAACTGCTGCTCATCGCGGCGGCCGACCCGGTGGGCGACGTGACCCTGCTGAGCCGGGCGGCCGAGCTGCTGGGCATCGGCGCGGCGGCGGCCCCGGCGGAGGCGGCCGGGCTGATCACCATCGGGACCCGGGTACGGTTCCGCCACCCCCTCGTGCGCTCGGCCGCCTACCGCGCGGTGACCCCGCAGGACCGGCAGCGGGTGCACCGCGCGCTGGCCGACGCCACCGATCCGCGCACCGACCCGGAACGCCGGGCGTGGCATCTGGCCAACGCGACGGCCGGCCCCGACGAGGAGGTGGCCGCCGAGCTGGAGCGCTTCGCCGACCGGGCGCGGTCGCGCGGCGGGGTCGCCGCGGCTGCGGCGTTCCTGGAGCAGGCGGCCGAACTGAGCTCCGACACGGCCCGCCGTGGCGCACGGGCGATGGCCGCGGCCCGCGCCAAGTTCCGGGCCGGCGGATACGACGCCGCGCTGGAGCTGCTGGACGCGGCCGAGCTCAGCCTTCTGGACGAGCGCGGCCAGGCCGAGGCCGCCCTGCTGCGCGGCCAGATCGTGTTCGCCTCCACCAGCGCGAGCGCCGCCCTGCCGCTGCTGCTCAAGGCGGCCGAGCGGCTGGAGCCGCTGGATGCCGGGCTGGCCCGCCAGGCGTACCGTGACGCGCTGTTCGCGGTCAACACGGCCGGCCACCTGCGGGACGGGACCCAGATGACGGACGTCGCCAGGGCGGCGCTGGCCGCGCCGCCGGGGCCCTCGCCGGAGCGCAACGACCTGCTGTTGAACGGCATCGCCCTGTCCGCCACCGAGGGGTACGCGGCAGGCGTGCCGATGGTGCAGCGGGCCCTGAAGAACTTCCGCGACAGCAGGCTCTCCAAGGAGGAGGTCCTGGGCTGGCTGCCGTTCGCGACCCGGCTGGCCCACAACGTCTGGGACTTCGACAGCTGGACGGTGCTCTCGCAACGGCTGGTCGACCTGGCCCGCGAGACGGGCGCGCTGTCGGCGCTGCCGTCGGCCCTGCACATGCTCGTGTCCAACCGGGCCATGGCGGGCGAGCTCGCCGGCGCCGACGCGCTGCTCGCCGAGGCGGTGACGATCGGCGAGGTGACGGGCAGCCGCTTCTTCGCCCAGTTCGCGGCCCTGGTGCTGGAGCCCTGGCGAGGCCGGGAGGCCGCGACCCGCCGGGTGATCGACGCGGCCACCCGCGAGGCGGCCCTGCAGGGAGAGGGCAAGGTGGCCGCCGCCACCCAGTGGGCGAGCGCGGTGCTCCACAACGGCCTCGGCCGTTACGAGGAGGCGTACGTCGCGGCGGAGCGAGGCGTCAGGCACCCGCAGACCCTCGGGGGAGCGTTCATCAGGTCCCTGGTCGAGCTCGTCGAGGCGGCGTCCAGGAGCGGCAGGCCGGCCCGCGCCGCCCAGGTCGCCGCCCGGCTCGACGAGCTGGCCCAGGCCGGCGGCACCGACTGGGCCCTCGGCACCTCGGCGAGCGCGCGCGCCCAGGTGAGCGAAGGGCCGGCCGCCGAGGACCTGTACCGGGAGGCGATCGAACGGCTCAGGCGCACCGAGGTACGGGTGATGTACGCCCGCGCGCGGCTTCTCTACGGCGAGTGGCTGCGCCGGGAGAACCGCCGCGTCGATGCCCGCAAGCAGCTGGGCATCGCGCACGACCTGCTCGCCAAGATGGGCGTGGAGGCGTTCGCGGCACGCGCCCGGCGCGAGCTGCAGGCCACCGGCGAGACGATCCGCAAGCGCACCGTCGAGCCGCGGGGCACCCTAACCCCGCAGGAGGCGCAGATCGCGCGGCTGGCCGGTGACGGGCTGACGAACACCGAGATCGGTGCCCAGCTGTTCATCAGCCCGCACACCGTCGAGTGGCACCTGCGGAAGATCTTCGTGAAGCTCGGCATCGTCTCCCGCAAGCAGATCCGTGCCACGCTGCTCGAAGGTGCGGCGAGCGGCCTGGCACCCAAGAGCGCACGGCCTGACGCCCCGGCCACCACGGCCTGACACCCGCGACGACGGCCTGACCCCCGCGACCACCCGACGGTTCGGGTGCCGGCCTGTCACAGGCCGGAGCGCTGCCCTGTCTAACTGGCAGCACGGCCCCACGGAGCGACAGGAGCGAGATCGTGCCACCAGCCAACCTCCGGATCCGGATCCGGATGAGCGCGCGTCCCATCGACGAGCCGAACCGCGTCTCCAGCCAGCTGGAGCTGCTGTTCGACCTCACGTTCGTGGTCGCGGTCGCGGCCGTCACCGCCCGGCTCGCCCACGAGATCATGGAGGGGCACGCGCTGGCGGGGATCGTCCCGTTCCTGCAGGTCTTCTTCGCGATCTGGTGGGCGTGGATGAACTTCACCTGGTTCGCGTCGTCCTACGACACCGACGACGTCGCCTACCGGCTGCTGACCATGGTGCAGATGGCCGGCGTGCTGGTCCTGGCCGCCGGCGTGCCGGCCGCGAGCGAGCACGCCGACTTCACCTTCGTCACGCTGGGCTATGTCATCATGCGGATCGGGCTCGTCGGCCAGTGGCTGCGGGCCGGGGCCGAGGACCCGGCGCGGCGCCGCACCGCGCTGCGCTACGCCGGCGGCATCTCCGTCCTCACGGTGGGCTGGCTCTACCACTCGATGCTCGCGCCCGCCTCCGCCGAGCTGCCGCTCTTCGTCCTCCTGGCCGCCCTGGAGCTCGCGGTGCCCCTGTGGGCGGAGCGGACCGAGCCCACCACCTGGCACCCGCACCACATCGCCGAGCGCTACGGCCTGTTCACGATCATCCTGCTCGGCGAGAGCGTGCTGGCCGCGTCGAGAGGCGTCGCGGCGGCGCTCGGGTCGACCGAGGTCAGCAGCACCTTCGTCCTGATCGCCGTGTCCGGCCTCGTGGTGCTGTTCGCGCTGTGGTGGCTGTACTTCCTGGTGGAGGCCGGTGACGGGCTCAGCGACCGCCGCAATCGTTCCTACCGGTGGGGGTACGGCCACTACGGCATCTTCGCCGCGCTGGCCGCTCTCGGCGGCGGCCTCGAAGTGGCCGTCGAGCAGAGCGGCCACGGCGTCACCGTCGGAACGCTCACCGTCGGCTACGCCGTCGCGATCCCCGTCGCGGTGTTCCTCATGCTGCTCTGGATGGTGCACGCGCGGGTCGTGGCGGAGTCCGCGATCCATCCCGTCCTGCTGTCGGCCACCGCCGCCGCCGTCCTGGCGCTGCCGTTCGCGGCGCCGTGGATCGGCGTGCACGGCGTGGTCGCGGCGATCGCGGTGAGCTGCGTCCTGCTGGTCGCCGTCACGATCGCCGCGAACAACGCCCGCTAGTGAGCGCTCGCCCTCGCGGCCCGCTCGATGACGTGCGTGACGGTCCTGGGATCGGTCATCAGTCCGACATGTCCGGCGTTGTACTCGACGATGGTGGAGCCGGCCCTCTTGGCCATGGTCTCCTGCACGTCGCGCGGGATGATCCGGTCCCGGGTGCCGATGAGGTTCCAGGACGGGATCGTCCGCCAGGCGGGGGTGCCGGACGGCTCGTTGAGCGCCCCGACCGTGGCGGGCCTCTGGGTGGCCGCCACGACCGCCTTGTCATCGGAGCTCAGCCCGCTCGCGAACGAGTCGAGGACGGTCGACCTCTTGAGGTACAGGTCGGTGTCGGCCGTGGGCGGAAGGGTGGCGGGAACGAGGTCGAACACGGTCGTCGGGTCCGCGACCGACAGGGCGGAGTCCGGTCCCGCGAGCGCCGTCGCCGACTCGCCGGCGTCGGGCGCGAAGGCGTTGACGTACACGAGCGCCTTGACGTCGGGGTTCCCCGTGGCCGCGTTGGTGATCACCGCCCCGCCGTAGGAGTGGCCCACGAGGACGATCGGCCCGGTCAGCGTCTCCAGGAACGTCTTCACGGACGCGGCGTCGCCCGACAGCGAGCGCAGCGGGTTGGCGATCGCGCGCACCGCGTACCCCTCGTCCTGGAGCCTCTTGACGACCCCGTTCCAGCTGGAGGCGTCCGCCCAGGCCCCGTGCACGAGCACGATGGTGGGCTTCGCCGTCCGTGACGTGCCGTCCAGGGCGGCGGCGCCCGACGCGGGGGCGAGGCTCACCAGGATGAGGACGGCAGCCGTGAGGGTGGCCGCCACGGTGAAGGGCCGCCTCCTGGCGCGGAGGGATGCGTGGGTGGGAGGACTGGTCATGAGTCTGTCCTGTTCCGTGGGAAGGACGGCTCCGGCGGCTGACAGAACCGAGACGGTCCGTGCCAAGAACGTCCGCCGGCGTCGTAGCCGCCGGAGCCGGGGTCGGGCACGTGATGGCCGACCCGTGTGTAAGACCGGACACCGGCCCGCCGCGTGACGCCCGTCACCCGTCGCCCGTCGGGCGCGGGCACATGCCCCGCCGATCCGCCGGAGCTGTCACGCCGCCGGCGACCACCTGGTCATAGCTGAGGAAGGCAGCGATTCGGCGCGGTGGCGAGAGAGGCAGGACCATGCGGATGACACATCGCTTGTATCGGGCCGGCGATCCCCCCGCCGCAGCGGCCGGCCGGGGCGGAGCACGAGCCGGGGCGGGGGCCGGCCGATGAGCACCATCGCGTTCCTCAACGTCCCGATGCACGGGCACATCAATCCCACGCTGCCGGTCGTGGCCGAGCTCGTCCGGCGTGGCCACGCGGTCACGTACCACATCTCGCCCGCCTTCGCCGACGAGATCCAGGCCACCGGCGCGACCGTGTTCCGCTACCCCGAGACCGGCCGGCCGCTGGCCGACCCGCCGATGCCGGCCACGGTGCTGGCCGGGATCACGCGCGCCGCCGTGGACCTGCTGCCCAGGGTGCTCCGCGAGCTGCGCGACATCCGGCCCGACCTGATCGTGCACGACTCCGCCTGCGTCTGGGCCGCGATCGCCGCCCGCGAGCTGGGGGTGCCGGCGGTGTCGCTGTTCACCACGTTCGCGTACAACCGGTACGCGCCCAGCCCCACCCGCCTCTCGCGGCAGCTGCTGGCCGCGGCGGCGAGGCGCCCCCGCGCCGCGCTCGGGTATCTGCGGTCGCGGCGGAGGCTGCTCCGCCACCGCGACACCCGGGGGCTGCCGCGCTTCGACTTCCTCGACGTACGCCAGCCGCTCAACCTGGTCTTCACCTCGCGCGAGTTCCAGCCCGGCGCCGGCACCTTCGACCGGTCGTTCCAGTTCGTCGGCCCCAGCGTGGGGGCCCGCCCGCGCGACCCGTCGTTTCCGATGGATCGCCTGCGCAAGCCGGTGCTGTACGCCTCGCCCGGCACGGTGTTCGACGCCGGCCCGCGGCTGCTGCGCACCTTCGCCGTCGCTCTCGCGCCGCTGGGCGGCACCGTGGTCGTCTCCACCGGAGCGACCGACCCGGCCGCGCTGGGCCCGCTGCCGGAGAACGTGATCGCGCGCCGCTTCGTACCGCAGACCGAGGTGCTGTCCAGGGCCGCTCTGTTCGTCACGCACGGGGGGATGAACAGCGTCAACGAGGCCCTGTACGCGGCGGTCCCGATGCTGGTGATCCCGCAGAGCGCGGACCAGCCGCTGGTGGCGCGGCGGGTCGCCGAGCTCGGCGCCGGCCTGACGATCCCGCCGGGGGACGCCGGCCTGGTCCGGGTGCACTCCCTGGCCCGGCGCCTGCTCGGCGAGCCGCGCTTCCAGGCCGCGGCGGACGGCCTGCAGGTCGCCCAGCGCGAGGCCGGCGGCCACCTGCGCGCCGCCGACGAGCTGGAGCGCTACCTGTACGAGGCAGGCCGGGCCGGACGGCGTGCCCCGGCGGACTCGCCGCAGGAGCACTGAGACGGCACCTGTCACGGCCCTCCCGCCGCGCGTCACGGCACTCCCGCTGCCCCGTCACGGCCCTTCCGCTGCCCGTCACGGCCCTTCCGCCGCGCGGCCGGGAGACCACGGCCGCGCGGCGGGAGCCGCTACGTCGTCATCGGCGGTCGCGCGGGTCCCAGCCGTCGGTGTCGACGTCCAGGTCGAGCTCGTCGGCGATGTCGCCCCAGCTCACGTACTTGAAATTGGTGTTCTCGCGCTCGGGGTCGGCCGGGAGGTCGGCTCCGTCGTGGGCGATGAACAGGCCTTCGTCGAAGTCGCCCATCGGGACGTTGAGCACGGTCGAGCCGTCACTGTGCTCGACGCCGTCGATGCCGTCGTCCTCGCCCACGCGGAACCGGCCCAGATAGGCGTTGGCGCGCTCCTTGCGGTAGACGGCGAAGGTGTTGTCGCCCTGGCCGGAGGCCAGCAGGTAGCCCTTCTCGTCGTCGCGGTAGTAGATGGTGAGCCCTTCGACGTCCGCGGCCAGGTGCTCGCCGCCGAAGCCGGGGTCGGCGCCGGGTGCGCACTCCTCCGTCGCGGGGTCGTAGGTCGCCGGTACGCCGTACTCCTTCACCTTGTCCACCAGCGTCGGCGTCCCGGTCAGGTCGGCCCTCATGCGCCAGATGCCGACGTCCTCCTGGGCGGCGTACAGCACGTCGCGCTGCTGGTCCACCACCATGCCCTCGACCTGGGCGAGCTCGCCGGGATCTTCGCACGGCGTCCACTGCGCGCCGTCGGGCAGGGTGAAGGAGCTCGGCAGATCCAGCGTCCTGACGACCTGGTAGCCCAGCTTGCCGCCGGGCCTGGGCAGCAGCCTGACGAGGGCGAGCGACGTCTTGTGGCGGCGGCTGACCAGGGCGTAGGTGCCGGTGGAGTCCTTCCAGGTGGTCAGGCCGTAGGCGGTCGCGCCGTCGTTGACCTCCGCCTGGGTGGCGTTGAAGACGAACGGCGCGGCCGGGTCGGTCACGTCGGTGAGGTGGCCGCCGGAGATGGCGTAGAGGCGGAGGGTGTCGCGGCCCCGGTCGGAGACGACGGCCAGGTCCCGGCCCGCGAATCCGTAGGTGACGTCCACGTTGTTGAAGCGCCCCACCTCGTCGCCGGGGCCGGGCGCGGCCGGGGCGGGGATGTGCTGGAGCTGCCGGCCGCCGAGGTCGTAGACGTAGAGGCCGCCTTCCTTGGCGGTGCCGACCACCACGCTGTCGTCGGCGTCGGAGGGGTCGATCCAGATCGCGGGGTCGTCGCCGTTGGCGTTGCCGCCGGCCTCGTCGTCGTACAGGGCGGGCGTCTCCACCTGGGGATCGACGGAGGGGACGGAGCGGGCGGACGCGGGGGCCGACAGGCCTCCGGCCAGCGTGATCGTCAGCGCGGCGGCGAGCAGCGGGGTGGCGCGCATGGTTCTCCTCTTCTACTGGACATCCTGATGTCAGGACATGGCGCGGCATGGGATGCCCGCCCGGGAACGGGCGGGCCGGCGGGCGTCAGGTGTGGTTGATCCGCCAGAAGTCGGAGACCACCTGGCGGTTCTGCAGATCGGCGAGCAGGCCCTTGGGGTCGGTCTCGAAGAGCTGGCCGTGCCAGTCGGCAAGGCCGGCCGGGGTCACGATCGGCTCGACGGTGCTGTTGCCGGAGATGCCGCCCTCGCCGATCTCGTGCTTGACGCCCTCCTCCGTCATGATGAAGTGGACGTACAGCTTGGCCGCGTTCGGGTGCTTGCTCTTGCTGGCGATCGCGACGTACTTCGGATAGCTGAAGCCGGCGAACGGCTGGAGGCCCTCGCAGGCCGACTGGGTGTAGCCCTTGTCCTCGTTGTTGCGGAACTTCGAGATCGACATGAAGCCGATCTTCTTGTCGGTGGCGTTCGGCGCGCCGACCGCGCCGGAGATGTCCTCGTCGGAGCCCGTGAGCACGGGACGGTTGGCCGCGATCTTCTTGATCCACTCCCAGGCGGCGTTCTTCTCCTCGGTCTTCAGCGCCTTGCCGTACTTGGCCTCGTACGCCTGCGCGATCTGGTCGCTGCCGTGCGCGACGAGCTGGGAGAAAAACGACAGAACCGTCGGCTTGCCCAGCGGGTCCTGCATGACCAGCTTGCCGGCCCAGCCGGGTTCCGTGAGGTCCCAGATGTTCTTGACCGGGCAGCCGCCGGGGGAGAGCTTGGTGTTGTAGGCGAAGACGGTGGCCTTCGACAGCGCGAGCAGCGGGTTGCGGTTCTCCTCGGGGATCTGCTCCTGCAGGTCCGCCGGAACCCACGTCCGGACGACGCCCTGGGGGATGAGCTGGCCCACGAGCACGCCGCCGTCCTCGTACATGGTCGCGTCGATGGTGACGTTGTCGGCGGCGTGCTCCCTGGTCATCTTCTCCGCGGTCTGCGGGGAGTCGGACTTCACGCCCTCCATGGCGATGCCGTACGTGGCGGTGAACGCCTTGGCCACCTCCTCGATGTCGCCGCTGGAGTCGTAGACGAGGAGGCTGCCCTCCTTCTTGGCGGCGGCGACGAGAGCGTCCAGGTCGAAGCCGGCGTCGATCGAGGCCGAGGGCAGGGGCTTGGCCGCCGTCGCGCCCGGTGCGCCACCGGTGGAGGGGGCGCACGCCACGGCCAGCACGAGCAGGGCGGCGGGGAGGATCTTCCGGATACGCCTCATGGTGGCGGTACTCCTCTGAGGTGCACGTCGTACGCGCCGCTCACGGCCCCCGATCGGCGCGCCGGTGTGCCCCAACGATGAACGCGAGATGAACAGATTGTCAAGACATACTTATGTCCATCGATGCTGACGCCGTCATCAGGAGTTAGTCCATATGTCATGACAAACTATTGACGTTAATCTCCCGTTCATCTACAACTAGGGAACCCCCATAGCGACCACCTACTCGCCGCCCACGGGGCGGAGGAGGGCGCACATATGCGTGAGGAAGCTCTTCACCAGCTGCGGGAGGACCGGGCCCGGCGGCCGGGGCGCGTGATGGTGGTCGCCGCGGCACGCCGCCGCCGGCCGCTGCTGGACCGGCGGGACAAACTGCTCATCATCGCCGCCGACCATCCCGGCAGGGGCGCGCTGGCGGCCGGCCACCGGCCGCGGGCCATGGAGAACCGGATCGACCTCCTCGACCGGCTGCTGGTCGCGCTGGCCCGGCCCGGCGTGGACGGGGTGCTGGCCACCCCCGACGTCGTCGAGGACCTCCTGCTGCTCGGCGCCCTCGACGGCAAGCTGGTCATCGGCTCGATGAACCGTGGCGGGGTGCAGGGCTCGGTGTTCGAGTTCGACGACCGCTTCACCGCGTACGACGCGGAGTCGATCGCGGGGGCGGGGCTCGACGGCGGCAAGATGCTCTGCCGCATCGCGCCGGACGACCCGGCGACGGTGACCACGCTGGAGCGGTGCGGGCGCGCGATCTCCCGCCTGGCCGGGCACGGGCTCATGGCCATGGTCGAGCCCTTCTGGTCGCGGCACGTCGACGGCACGGTCAGGCACGACCTGTCCGCGGACGCGATGGTCCGCGCGATCAGCATCGTCCAGGCGCTCGGCACGACATCCGCCCACACCTGGCTGAAGATCCCGGTGGTCGCCGACATGGAGCGGGTGATGGCGGCCACCACGCTGCCGACCCTGCTGCTCGGCGGCGACCCGGGGAAGGCGCCCGACGAGACGTACGCCGAGTGGGGCAAGGCGCTGCGGCTGCCCGGCGTGCGCGGCCTGGTCGTCGGCCGCGCGCTGCTCTACCCGTACGACGACGACGTGGCCGGGGCCGTGGACTCCGCCGCGAGCCTGCTGGAGCGGCCCCTGTGATGGTGTGGACGCCGGCCTTCGCCGTGACGGCGACCCTGTTCGTGCTCATCACCGGCGCGAACGACGGCGCCGCGCTGATCGGGCTCGGGCTGCGCTTCCCGAAGTCCCTCGGCTGGGTGACCGTCGCGCTGCCGGCGGTGGCGCTGATGTGCGTGCCGTACGTGTGGGGCGTGGCGGTGGCGAGGACCTTCACCGAACGGCTGGCAGGGCTGGGGACGAGCGGTGGCGCGGCGGCGTTCCTGGCGGGCGTGGTGATCGCGGTGTGCGTGGTCGGGCTGCTCGCCGGGCGGGGGCTGCCGACCAGCCTGACGCTCGCCGTGGTCGGCGGGATCACCGGTGCCGGGTTCGGCGCGGGACTCCCGGTGTCCCTGTCGGGCCTGGCCGGCGTGCTCGCGGTCGGCGCCGGGGCGCCGCTGGTGGGCGTGCTGCTCGGCTACCTGCTGGCGGTGGCCTCGCGGCGGGTGCCGTCCAGCCGGCGGATGCCGCGCCTGGTGCTCGCCGCGCACCTGCTGGCCTACCTCGCGCAGTGCGTGGCCTACGCCCTGAACGACGGGCAGAAGATGATCGCGGTGGTGAGCGTGGCCGTGGAGGTGGGGCGGCACGGGCCGGGCGGCATCGGCCCTGTCGACGTGCCGCCCTGGTGGATGGTGCCGCTCGTGGTGGCCTTCCTGACCGGGGCGCTGACGAGCATGCCGAAGGTGGGTGAACGGCTCGGCCGCGGGCTCGTCCTGACCAGACCGCTGCACGTGGTCTCCGCGGAGACGGCCGCCGCCGGAGCCGTGCTCGGCAGCTCGGCCCTCGGCAGTCCGGTCAGCATGACCCAGTCGGTCACGGCCGGCGTCGTCGGGGCGGCCGCCAGCGAAGGAGCAGGGAGGGTGCGGTGGCAGGGCGTGGTGAACATGGCGACGGCGTGGCTGGTCACGCTGCCGTCGTCGATGGCGCTGGGATGCCTGGCGGGGCTCGCGGTGAGGCTGCTGTGAAGGGCTCGGAGGGCCGGCGGCACGGCGGCCTGGCACGGGCGTGGGACGAGCTGCGCGGCCGGTCGGCCAGGCGCGTGATCGGCCTGGTCCAGGCCCAGATCGCCGTCGCCCGTACGGGGGCCGCCCTGGCCCTCGGTGCCGCCGTCGGCGAGACCGACAGGTCCGTGGCCCGGGCCAGGATGGCCGAGGTCGAGCACGAGGGCGACGCCGCGCGGGCCGACCTCGTCGGCGCGCTGCGGCGGGTGCTGGTGACGCCCATCGACAGGGAGGACCTGTTCCGCCTGTCCCGCTCCGTCGACGACGTCCTCGACCAGCTCCGCGACTACGAGCGCGAGGCCGACCTGTTCGGCCCCGACGACCTGACCTTCGCCGCCGAACCCCTGCGGGCCCTGGTCGAGGGGCTGGACGAGCTGGAACGGGCCGTGCAGAACATGATCGACGACCCCGGCTCGGTGACCGCCGCGGTGCTGGCCACGCGCAAGGCCCGGACCCGGATGGGCCAGCTCCGGCAGAGCAGCCTCAGCGAGCTGTTCGCCGGGCCGCTGGAGATGGACACGCTGCGCCGCCGCGAGCTGCTGTCCCGCCTGGACGCGGTGGGCCAGCGGCTCGGCGAGGCGGCCGACACGCTCGCCGACGCGATGCTGAAACGAAGCCACTGAAGACACCGCAACCCCCCGAAGGAAGTCATCATGGCTGTTCTGGACAAGGTGGAGGCGCCGCCGCCACCGCGGAAGCGCCGCAGACTCCTCTACCGGCTCCGCGTGCTGCGCCACGACCCCACGGCCGCGCTCGGGCTGATCCTCGTCGTCGTGCTCGCCTACCTGGTGGTGGCGCCGCTCGTCGCGGTCCTGTCGGACGCCTTCCGCGTGCAGTACGGGGACGACGTGCACGCCGGGCAGCAGCCGGGCGAGTGGACCGGCTACTACCTGTGGCGGGTGTTCCGGTCGCAGGTCAGCGGCCTGCTGTTCTGGGAGCCGCTGCTCAACACGCTCGTCGTCTCGCTCGGCACCGTCGTCTTCGCGCTCGTCGTGGGCGGTGGCATGGCGTGGCTGGTGACCAGGACCAACGTGCCGGGGCGCGTCTGGCTGGCCGGCGCGCTGGTGGTCCCGTACATGCTGCCGTCGTGGACCTTCTCGCTGGCCTGGCTGACCCTGTTCAAGAACGAGCGGGCCGGCGGGCAGCTGGGCGTCCTGCAGGCGCAGGGCGTGCGGACCCCCGACTGGCTCGCCTACGGCCCGCTGCCGATCGTGGTCTGCCTCGGGCTGCACTACTACCCCTTCGTCTTCCTCCTGGTCGGCAACGCCCTGCGGCGCATCGACGCGCAGCTGGAGGACTCCGCGCGGATCCTCGGCGCGCCCCGCCGGGTGGTCATCCGCCGGATCGTGGCGCCGCTGATGCTGCCCGCCCTGTCGTCGGCCGTGCTGCTGGTCGTGGGACGCGTCCTCGGCACGTTCGGCACGCCGTACGTGCTCGGCCTGCCGACCGACTACCGGGTGCTGTCCACCGGGCTCTACCAGTCGATCCGCGACCGCAGCACCGGCGTGGCGTCCGTCCTCGCCGCCGTCATCGTGGTCATCGGGGTGCTGATCGTCTTCTCCGACGCGCGGCTGCTGCGCGAGCACCGGCGCTTCGTCACCGTGGGCGGCAAGGGCGCCATGGACCGGCTCAGCGACCTGCGTCGCTCGCGCTGGCCCGCCTTCGGGCTGGCCATGGCGGCCTTCGTGGTCAGCGTGCTCGTGCCGGTGCTCACCCTGCTGCTGTCGTCGGTCACGCGGACGCCGATGGACCTGTCCACGCTGACCCTCAGCTACTGGTTCGCCGAGGAACTGCCCGGGGCCGTCGGGTTCCCCCACGGCGTGTTCCGCGGCTCGGAGCTGTGGACCGCCGCGTGGAACTCGCTGCGCATCGTCGGCCTGGCCGCGGTGATCTGCGCGGTGGCCGGCCTGCTGATCGGGTACGTGGTCGTGCGCGGCACGGCGCCGCGCGTCGCCGGCTTCCTGCGGCAGGTGTCCTTCCTGCCGTACCTCATCCCCGGCATCGCGTTCGCCGCCGCCTCGCTGTCGCTGTTCGCGGTGGCGCGCGGGCCCGTGCCCGCCCTGTACGGGACCACGTTCCTGCTCATCCTGGTCATGGCGGTGACCCATCTGCCCTACAGCTCCCGCTCGGGCATCGCGGCGATGACCCAGCTCGGGCGCGAGCCGGAGGAGGCGGCGCAGGTCGCCGGCGCCTCCTGGTGGCAGCGGATGCGGCGGATCATCTTCCCCATCCAGAAGGGCGCGCTCGTCACCGGGATCGTGCTGCCGTTCATCTCCGGGCTCAAGGAGCTGAGCATCGTGATCATGCTGACCACCACCGGCACCCAGCTGCTGACCACCCTGTCGATCGGCCTGGTCGACTACGGATACACCCAACTCGCCAACGCGGTCGTGCTCGTGATCGCCCTGGTCTCCTTCACCATGACCTACCTGACGCAGCGGCTGACCAAGAGCAGCCTCGCGGCCGGCCTGGGAGGATAGATGCCCACCATCAGCCTGAGCGGGATCGCCAAGAGCTACGGCGGCGGCGACCACGCGGTCAAGAACCTCGATCTGCTCGTGCCCGACGGCGCGTTCATGTGCCTGCTCGGCCCCTCCGGGTGCGGCAAGACCACCACGCTCCGCATGATCGCGGGGCTGGAGCAGCCGACGGCTGGCACCATCGCCGTCGGCGACCGGGTGCTCGACTCCGTCGAACAGGGCCTGTACGTCCCGCCCGAGAAGCGCGGCATGGGGCTGGTCTTCCAGAACTACGCGCTGTGGCCGCACCTGTCGGTGCGCGAGAACGTCGAGTTCGGCCTGCGCATGCGCAAGGTGCCGGCCGACCGTCGCAGGGCGCGGGCCGAGGCGGCGCTGGAGATGGTGCACGTCGCCGACGCCATGGACCGCTATCCCTCCCAGCTGTCCGGCGGGCAGCAGCAGCGGGTCGCGCTGGCCAGGATGCTCGCGGTCGACCCCGCGGTCCTGCTCCTGGACGAGCCGCTGTCCAACCTCGACGCCCGGCTCAGGCTGGAGATGCGCGCCGAGCTCAAGCGCATCCACGAGGAGTCCGGCGCCACGATCATCTTCGTCACCCACGACCAGCTGGAGGCCCTGACCATGGCCACGCACGTCGCGGTCATGAACAAGGGCGAGCTGCAGCAGCTGGCCGCGCCCATGGACATGTACGGCCGGCCCGCCAACCGGTTCGTCGCCGAGTTCGTCGGCAGCCCGCCGATGGCCATCGTCGAGGTGGGCCCGGCCCGTACGGAACTGGCCGGCTCGCTGCTCCGCCACGTGACCTCGCGCCCCGGGAACCACGCACCGGCCGCCATCGGCATCAGGCCGGAGGCGCTGCGCCTGGACGAGCCGCCGGTCTCGGCCTGGTCGGAGACGGCCCAGGTGGAGGCCGTGCTGCCGGCCGGCTCCAGCTGGACCGTGCGGCTGCGCGTGCTGGACACCGAGCTGTACGCGGTCTCGTACACGCCGGTCGAAGCCCGTCCCGGCGACACCGTGACCTGCTGGACCGACCAGATGCACCTGTTCGACGGCGAGGGGACCAGGCTGGCGGCCTGGAACGCCGTGGAGGTGAGCGCGTGACCGGCGCCTCCCACGGGCTGGCGGCGCCCAGGGCCCTGCTGCTCGACTTCGGCGGCGTCATCGTCGAAACCGGCAAGCGCCCGTCGTGGGCCGCCGAACTGGCGGCGGAGGTGCGGGCCATGCTGGCGCTGGCCGGCTTCCGCGACCTGACGGCCGGCGAGATCGAGACCGACATACGCGCCGGGGCCCGCGCCGACTCGTACTGGAAGGACTCGACCTCGCGGCAGTTCGCCCCCGAGGAGATGACGCACCGCAGGTTCTGGGCGGAGTTCGTCGCGACCGACTGGCCCGAGCAGGCCCGCGCGCTGGTGACCGCCGAGGCGTCCCCTCTGTGCCGGCGGATGGGGGAGCTGCGCAGCGAGCGCCGGGTCCGCGACGGCATGAAGGAACTGCTCGCCGCCTGCTGGGACCACGGCGTCACGCCCGCCGTCGTCAGCAACGCCCTCTGCGGCGCCGTCCACCGCGACTTCCTGGCGCGTGACGCCCTGGACCGGCAGGTGGCGGTGCAGGTCTACAGCGACGAGGTCGGCGTGCGCAAGCCCAACCCGGAGATGATCCGGATCGCCTGCCGGGCTCTGGGGGTGGACCCGTCCGATGCCTGGTACGTCGGCGACAACCACGACAGGGACGTCGTGTGCGGCGCGCGCGCCGGGGTGGGGGCGAGCGTGCTCATGCTCTCCCGCAGCACCGAGAAGGTCCCGTACCAGGTGCGGCAGCGGCCGCACGCGACCGTCGAGAACCCGTACGAACTGCTGAGGCTCTTGGAGGAGACATGGACGTGAACGACTCGCGCGAGCTCGCCGCGATCGCGGCCGAGGCGGCCGGGGCGGTGGGCGATCGGCTGCGAGGGGCCTTCCGCTCCCGGCCCGAGGTGCGGACGAAGCGTGACTTCCACGATCCGGTGACCGAGCACGACAAGGCCGCCGAGGAGGAGATCCGCGAGGTCCTGGACCGGCGGTCCCCGGGCAGCGTCGTGGTGGGGGAGGAGGGCGGCACCCGCGGCTCGGGCGACGTGAGCTGGTACGTCGACCCCATCGACGGGACCGCCAACTTCGCGGCCGGCCTGCCGTTCTTCTGCACCTCCATCGCCGCCGCCGTGGACGGGGAGGTCGTGGCGGGCGTCGTCTACGATCCGGTGCGCGACGACCGGTTCATCGCCTGGCTCGGCGGCGCCGAATGCAACGGCGAGCCGCTCCGCAGCACCGGCGCGCGTACCGACCGGGAAGCGATGCTGCTGTCCAGCTATCCCACACCGCGCGACCTGGCCGCCGAGGGCGACCAGGCCCTGCACCGCTACGCGCGCATGGTCAACGCCTTCGCCTCCACCCGGCGCCCTGGCAGCGCCGCGCTCAAGCTCGCCCACGTCGCAGCGGGCTGGTCCGACGTCGCGTACGGCACGTACGTCAGCGCGTGGGACGTGGCGGCCGGGTCGCTCCTGGTCACGCGGGCGGGCGGGGTCTACATCCCGCTGTCGGGCAGCGTCTTCACACCCGGCGGGTACCTCGCCTGCGTGGGCGGCTTCGACCTGGCCGGCTCGGTGCTGGCGGAGGTGGCCGACGGGAGGCCCGCGTGATCCGGTGGATCGTCACCGACCTCGACGGCACCCTCGTGGCGCGCGACCTCGCCATGGTGCCCGCCGGCCGGGAGGCGCTGCGCCGCTTCCGCGCCGCCGGAGGCGAGGTCGTCATCGCGACCGGGCGGTCGGAGCGCTCCGCCCGCCGCTACTACGGCGAGCTGGGCCTCGACGGTCCCGCGATCCTCTACAACGGTGCCAGGACCGTCAACCTGGCCGACGGCGCCGTGCTGCGCTCGCGCAGCCTGCCTCCGACGGCGTGGAAGGCGCTGCTCGACAGCTTCGAGGACCTGCCCGAGGGTGTCCATCCCGTCGCGTTCTCCGGCGGGGAGGCGTTCGCCGTGTCCGACGTTCCCGAGCTGCGCGAGTACGCGCGGCGGGACGGGATCGTGCTGCGACACCCGGGCGACTGGACCGCGTTGCCGGCCGGCGACATCACCAAGTGCATGCTGATCGGCGACCCGCTGCCCGACCCGCGGATCCCCGACACGGCGACCGTGCGCTCCGAGGCCACCTACCTGGAGGTGCTGCCGGAGGGAACGAGCAAGGGCGTCGCTCTGCGGGAGCTGGCCCGAGGGGCGGGCGTGCCCCTGGCCGAGGTGGCGGCCATCGGGGACAACCCCAACGACACCGACATGATCACTGTCGCGGGGCTTGGAGCCGCGCCGGTGGACGGCCATCCCGACGTCCGGTCCTCCGCCGACGTCGTGGTCCGCGCCTGCGCGGACGGAGCCGTCGCGGACCTGGTGGACCTGGCATTCCAGGCCAACGGCTGGTCATGACGCACGAAGGGCGTTCCCCGCCGGCGGACAGGCGCATGGCCCGGCCCATTCGCGCGGGGCGAACAGGCCGGGAGGGTCTGCGGAAGCACGCCGGTGTCAGCCGGCGGTGCAGGACGGCGTGGGGGCGCTGTTGCTGCCGTTCCACGATCCGAGGAAGCCGAAGGTCGTGCTCGCCCCGGCGGCGAGGCTGCCGTTGTAGCTCACGTTGCGGGCGGTCACGCTGGAGCCGCTGCTGCTGACCGTGGCGTTCCAGGCCTGGGTGACGGTCTGGCCGTTAGAGTACGTCCAGGTCACCGTCCAGTTCCTGATCGCCGAGTCGCCCGCGGTGACCTTGACCTCGCCCTGGAAGCCGCCGCCCCACTGGTTGGAGATGCGGTAGGTGGCCGAGCAGCCGCCGGGCGTGGGCGTGGGCGTCGGCGTCGGCGTGGGAGTCGGTGTGGGGGTTGGGGTGCCGGTTCCGCCACCGTAGATCGTGGCCTCCTTGGCGGTCGCCTTGAGGCCGTCGGCGCCGGTGGAGATCCGCCGGCCCCAGGTGGTGAGCTGGCCGGGGTCGAAGTTGACGGTCATGTCCAGGATCGGGTCGCTGTTGCCGCTCCAGGACCAGGCGAGCCAGCCCAGGCCGCGTGACTGCGCCTCGGACAGGATCGTCTCGTGATCGACCTCGCCGGAGTTGAACTGCCAGCCGAACTCGCCGATGACCAGCGGCCACCCCTTGGTCCGGAAGGTGTCGAGGTAGGAGACGATGCTGGAGGCGGTGTTGAAGACGCTGTACATGTGGATCGACAGCACCGTGTTGTGCCGGGTGTCGGCGTCCAGGATCGTCTGGGCGTTGTCGCGCATGACGTACTGCCAGTCCTGGCCCCAGTTGGGCGCGTCCACCATGATCAGGTGCTCGAATCCGTTGCCGCGCAGCTTCCTGATCGCGTTCGCGGTGGCGTCGATCCACTGGGCGGCGTTGGTGTTGCCGATCGGCTCGTTGCCGATGTTGATCACGACGTGGTTCTCCTGGCCGGCCAGGACGCTCTTCTGGCTGATCCAGTAGTCGGCCGCCTCGTCGAGCGAGGCGGCGGCGCCCTCCTCGCCGTAGCCGGTGGTGTCGTGGACCTCCAGGACGCAGATCAGCCTGTTCTGCTTGCACAGGGAGATCACGTTGGCGACGTCGTTGGACGGGCCCCACCGCTGGCCGCTGCCCAGCACGACGCGGACGGTGTTGGCGCCGGCCGCCTTGATGTCGGCGAAGGAGCCGGTCTGGCCGGTGAACCAGACGTGGGGGTGGTTGACGCCCCGCATGATGAACTCGTTGCCGTTGGCCTCGACGATCTTCGTACCGCTGATGTGCAGGCCCGTGGCCGCGGACGAGGGCTGGCCGTACAGCATGATGGACGCGATGGCCGCAAGTAAGGCGGCTGACAGGGCGAGAACTGTTCTTCTCATGGCCTACCTCGTAACAACGATCGGGACGCATGGGAAGCCGTGAACGTTCACCATGCTTCGGGCGGCCGCCCCCATCTCCGGCTTCACCTGCGACGACGCCATCCGGCGGGGACCGGGCCCGGCGGCCGATCCGTGGAAGTTTCATGCGCGGGCGGATGGATAATCTGGTCACCACCTGACGCCCTGCGCGGGGCCGACCACAGGAGCCGGAGACATCGATGGCCAAGCGGGTGACGATCCATGACGTGGCAGCCCTCGCGGGGGTCTCGCGCCAGACCGTGACCAGGGCGCTCAACGACATGGACGGCATCAACGACGAGACCAAGCAGCGCGTCCTCGAGGTGAGCAAGAGGCTGGGCTACCGCCCGAGCAGGTTCGCCCGCAGCCTGGTCGCGCGGGAGAAGACCCGCACGCTCGGCCTCGTGGTCAGCTCCTTCCGCAACCCGTACTACACCGAGATCGCCGGCGAGCTGCTCGACTGCGCCGCCTCCCGGAACTGGCAGGTCATCATGGCCTCCAGCGAGTCGGCGGGCGAGGCGGCGGCGGTGCGCACGCTGTCCACGCAGGTGGACGTCGTGGTCGGGCATTTCTGGACGTCCCAGGAGCAGATCGAGCAGGCGCGTAACGGCGTCCCCGTGGTGGTGCTCGACCGCGTCGAGCCGTGGCCGGGCATGCACTCGGTGGCCCTCGACCTCCGGCCGGGGATCGAGGAGGCGATACGCGCGTTACGCGGCAAGGGCGCCCGCAGCATCGGGATGATCGACTCCAACAACCACGTACCCCGGCACTCCGCCTACGTTCCCTCGACCCGGCGCCGCGACTTCGAGGAGCTCATCGGTCCCGGCCGGGCGGCGGCGGTGGTCGCCGGGGAGGAGTCGATCGGGGGAGGCTCGCTCGCCTTCGTCGAGCTCATGCGCGCCCACCCCGAGGTCGACGCGGTGCTGGTGTTCAACGATCTGATGGCCATCGGCGCCGTCCACGCCGCGCACACCCTGGCCATCGACGTCCCCGGCCGGGTGAGGATCCTCGGCATCGACGGGCTCAGCATGGGGCAGGCGGTGCATCCGCCGCTGAGCACGATCTCGATCGACCGTGCGGCGCTCGCGGCCCGCGCGCTGGACGTGGTGGACGCCCTGGCCGCGGTCGACTTCGCCGAGACGGCCCCCATCCGGCACGTCGTACGGCCACGCCTGCTGTGGCGCGAATCGGCGTGACCCGGACACTTCGCCGTGGAGGCGCCGGAAGCCTTCCGGCGCCTCCACGGGCGGGGGGTCAGCGGATCCTGGGGACCGGGACCTTGGACCAGTCGATGTCGGAGGCGAGGTAGAAGCTGGGGTAGGCCGGCTGGTTGTAGCCGGTCTGCTGCCTGGCCACCTCGACCCGATACTGCGGGTCGTGCATGAGGGTGTAGAGCTTGCGGTCGGTCACCTCGGTGCTGAGGTAGATGCGGGCCGCGCCGCTGTCGGCGGTCCGCACGACCAGCTCCTCGCGCCAGTCACCGAGGATGTCGGCGACCAGTCCGGGGTTGCCCTTGGTCCAGTTGTCGGTGAGCGTGCCGGTGGCGGTCAGGAGCGTGCCGCGCTTCCAGTCGTCGATGGTGGGCGTCTGGAGCTCGGTCGTGGCCGTGCCGTTGATCAGCTGGGTGGTCATGTCGGCAGCCCAGCGGATGCTCTGGTTCGTGCCGGGCGTGACGCGGCCCAGGTGCTCGCCGCGCGCCGACCAGAGGCCGGAGACGATCTCCTGGTCGGGCGGCATCGAGGACCATGCCTCCAGGCCGCGGATCGCGGGGTCGATGTCGCCGACCATCCCGCGGCCGGTGTCCCGGCCGCTGTAGCCGCCGAAGAGCACCTTGCCGGTGGCGGCGTCCCGCATGGCCCAGCCGTACGGCGCCCAGGCCCCGCCCTCGTGGACGGTCCAGATCTCCAGGCCGGGCCGGTCCGGGTCGAGATCGCCGACGTGCATGGCGTCGCCGTGGCCGAGCCGGACGTTCTGGCCGGGGACGCTGCTCTGCGGCGGGGCCACGTCGAAGGAGGAGTACAGCAGGCTGCCGTCGTCGTCGATGGTGGCCGAGCCGTACACGATCTCCTGCCTGCCGTCGCCGTCCACGTCGGCCACGCTCATCGAGTGGAAGCCCTGCGTGGTGAGGGTGGCGTAGGCGGGGTTGGCGCCGTCCACGCCGTGCGGGCTCGCGTTGAACGGGTTGGCCATCGGGGCGTGGCCGCTGTCGACGTACCAGACCTCCTTCAGCTTGTGGCCGTTCCAGTTGTAGGCGACGAGGGTGCTACGGGTGTAGTAGCCGCGGGCGAAGATCGCTGACGGGCGCCTGCCGTCGAGGTAGGCCACCGAGGAGAGGAACCGGTCGACCCGGTTGCCCGGCTCGACGCGGGACATGGCGTAGTCGCCCCACATGAGGCCGTCGTCGCCGCGCCCCGGCTTGTACGGGATGGTCTGCAGCTCCCTGCCGGTGGCGCCGTCGAAGACCGACAGGTACTCGGGGCCGCTGAGGATGTACCCGGCGAATTCCCGCAGGCGGTTGTTGCCGCTGCGGGCGGGGGCGTAGACGTCGACGAAGTAGGTGGCCAGCTCGGTCGCGGACTCGCGGGAGAGCGGGTAGCTGTGCGTGGGCGCGATGCCGAAGGCCTCCTCCAGCGTGGCGGGCCAGTGGCCAGCGACCACCTCGGGGTGCTCGTGCCACGTCATGAACATCTCGACGAGGTGCTCGAAGTAGCCGTCGGCGCTCAGCCGGTAGTCGTCGGTGTTCGAGTAGCCCGCCTTGACGTCGCGCTCCGGCATGGTGATGTAGCGCTCGCTGATCACGTTCCCGGCGGCGTCGTAGCGGATCCGCTTGGTGCCCGGCGCCGTCTTGAGCATCAGCTCCGAGCGCCCGTCGCCGTCGAAGTCGTAGACGAGGAACTGCGTGTAGTGCGCGCCGGACCTGATGTTGACGCCCAGGTCCAGCCGCCACAGCAGCCTGCCGTCGAGCGTGTACGTGTCCAGGTAGGTCGGACCGGTGTAGCCCCGCTGGGAGACGTCCTTGGAGTTGGAGGGGTCCCACTTGACGACGAGCTCGTACCGGCCGTCGCCGTCCACGTCGCCGACGCTCATGTCGTTGGCGCTGTAGGTGTAGGTCTCTCCTGCCGGTGTGACGCCGTCGGCCGGCTTGCGCAGCGGCACGTCATAAAACGATTCACTCCAGGGCCGGACGCCGGCGCTGGGACGCCCCTCCCTGCCCCGGGCGATCGGCGCCACGCTGTACCGGGAGGTGGCGGTTCCTGAGGTGTCGAGGTAGTTCGTGCTGTCGGTGACCTTGGCGATCGGGCGGCCGTCGCGATAGACGCGGAAGTCCGTGCCGACCATGCCGCCGCTGCCGGCGCCGGTCACCTCGCCGCCCAGAAGACGCCAGCTCAGAAAGACCCCGTTGGGGACTGTCGCGGCGACCAGGCCGCGATCGAGATGCTCCATCCTGATGCGGGCGTCCGCTGTCGCGGGGGTGGTCAGCAGCGCGCACACGAGTGCGGCCAGGATCGTGAGGGATAACCGGGCTCGGCGCATGGGGGGTTGCTCCTCGAGGGCGCGGTGGGACTTAAAACGATATAACTGACGGGAGCGTATGAGGGCTGACTTTTCCCCGTCAAGGTCTTCTTCGCGGATCCGCCTTCCTCGGAGCCGGACGCCCGCCGCACCGGCGGGCGTCACCGGTGCGGCGGGCGAGCCGTCACGCGGGGAGCGACGGGTGGTCCGGCCTGGGCGTCGTCACGGGATCCACCGGACTTCGGGGTTGATGTGGCCGGTCCAGTTGAAGACGGCCATGTTGTCCCACTCGTTGCCGCTGCCGTTGATGTTCGCAGGGTCCCAGCCGTTGCCGGGCACCGCGTACCAGGTCGGCTCCCAGTAGAAGACCCCGATCGCGCCCGCGTTGCGAGCCGTGCTCTGCACCGCCGCGAACTCGGCGCCCTGTCCCTGCCAGGTGAGGCCGTACCCCGAACATCCCGACGTGACCGCGTTGCGGGTGGAGTCGGCGTTGTCGGGCGTGAAGGGGTAGGCGGTCTCGGCGATGACCACGTCCTTGCCGTAACGGGAGCGCATGTCCGCGATCACGGCGGACAGGTTGGACAGCGAGCCGTGCCACATGCAGTAGTACGACAGGCCGGTGATGTCCCAGGGCACGCCCCTGGCCCGGATCCCGTCGTAGAACCAGCGGGCGGAGGACAGGTTCTCGGCCAGAGCCGTGTGGATGATCACCTGGGTGCCGCCGTTGCAGGCCTTCGTCGCGTTGTAGCCGGCCTTGAGCAGCAGGCTCAGGTTCGTGAAGTTGTTGTTGATCACTCTGCCGTCGTCCCAGAGCATGCCGGTGTTGATCTCGTTGCCGATCTGCACGCTGTCGGGGGTGGTGCCCTGCGCCTTGAGGCTGGTGCACACGTCGTAGGTGTAGTCGTACACGTCCGTCTGGAGCTGGTTGATGCCGTGGCCGGCCCAGGCGGCGGGCTTGTACTGCTTGCCGGGGTCCGCCCAGGTGTCGGAGTAGTGGAAGTCGATCATCAGCTTCAGGCCCTTGGCCTTGGCCGCCCTGGCCTGCTGCAGCACCTTAACCTTGTTGTTGTAGCCGCTGATCGGGTCGTTCCAGACGCGCAGCCGGACATGGTTGACGCCGACTCCCTTGAGGATGTCCAGCGGATCTCTCTGGCTGCCGTTCGCGTCGTAGTACCGGGCGCCCAGGTCGAGCGCGCGCTGCAAGGTGGAGACGTCGGCGCCGAGCATGCGCAGCGTGGCGGCGTGCGCGGGTTGCCCGGCGGTGAGAGTGGCGGCGAGACACAGGACCAGCGCCGTCAGGAGCCTTTTCATGATGCCTCCGGTCAGGAGAGCGAGTGGTGGACGATCCCCCGTAACCCCCGAGCAATGCCTCTGTGAACGTGCACAGTAACGTGCGCGGGGCTTTACGGACAGAGTCCAACACGAATCCCTCAAAAGGGCTCAGGCAACAACCGCGTAACGGCCATTGACGCCACAAAAGTCATCTCTCACACTCTGTGAACGCTCCCAGATAGCGCCGTTCCTGCTTCTCTCGCGCCGATCAGTCTGGAAGGAAAAACATGGGTGGACCAGGGCATTACCGGCCATCGGCGGAGTGGACGGAGACCCTCCGTGCACTCCGGTTCCCGGGGCGGACCGACCGGCCGCGCGCCCTCCACACCGTGAAAGTTTCACCCGCCAGGCCGTCCCGACCTACCTGTTGGAGTTGAACCATGCTCTTACGCAGACAGAGTGCCGCGCTGCTGTCCGCCGCCGTCACGCTGACGGTGGCCACCGCCGGGATCGCCCTGGCCCCCCGGGCCTCCGCGGCGACCCGCTACGAGGCGGAGAGCGCACCCGCCACGTGTGACGGTTCCCTCGATTCCGACCACGCCGGCTACTCCGGCAGCGGATTCTGCAACGGCGACAACGCGGTCGGCGCGGCGGCGCAGTTCACGGTGACCGCGCCCGCGGCCGGCACGGCCACCATCGCCATCCGGTACGCCAACGGCACGACCACCGACCGCCCCGCGGACGTGCTGGTCAACGGTTCCGTCGCCCACGCGGCCAGCGGCTTCGAGCCCACCGGCGCCTGGACGACCTGGGTCACCAGGACGCTGACGATCACGGTCAACGCCGGTGACAACACCATCCGGCTGAATCCGACCACCGCCAACGGCCTGCCGAACGTGGACTACCTGGAGCTCGAGACGGGCACCGGCAGCCAGAACGGTCGGCAGATGGAGGATCTCGACCGCGGGTTGATCAGTGTGCGGTCGGGGTCGGGGAATCTGGTGTCGTGGCGGTTGCTGGGCACCGAGTCGCGTGACACGTCGTTCACTGTGTATCGGGGTGGCACTCGCATCGCGT
>NZ_VDLX02000030.1 GCF_006334985.2 Nonomuraea phyllanthi | reverse complement strand
TCCTCGGCCTCGTCCCAGACCAGGAACTCGCCCGTTTCGGGGTCGGGGGCGTACAGGGTGGGCAGCCGGTCGATGTGCTCGGCGGGCACGTGGAAGCCGGTGTCGCTCATGCCCAGGGGGTCGAGGACGCGCTCGCGCAGGAACTCCTCGAACGGCCGGCCGGTGACGCGGGAGACCAGCACGCCGGCCAGGTCGCTGCTGATGTGGTACTGCCAGCGATGGCCGGGCTGGTGCATGAGGGGCAGTTCGCCCAGGCGGCGCAGCCATTCGTCCGGTTCGGGCACCTCGACCGGCAGGTTGGGGGTCAGGCCGCGCTCGAAGATCGCGTTCAGGATGGGGGTGCCGAGCGAGGTCATGTCCATGCCGAGGCCGAAGGTGGAGGTCAGCACGTCGCGCACGGTGATGGGCCGATGCGCCGGCACGGTCTCCTCCAGCGGGCCGTCGATCCGCCGCAGCACCCGCCGGTCGGCGAGTTCGGGCAGCCACCGCTCGACCGGGTCGTCCAGCCGCAGCCGGCACTCATCCAGCAGCACCATCGCCGCGGCGATCGAGACCGGCTTGGAGGTGGAGGCCATCCGGAAGATCGTGTCCCGGCGCATCGCCGCCCCACCGTCATGCCGCATCGTCCCCATCGCCTCGACGTGCGTCCGATCACCCCGGCTGACCAGCGCGACCAGCCCGGGAATCCGCCCCCATCGACATACCGGGCCAGCACGTCACGCAGCCTGCGCAGCCCGGACTCCGAGAAGCCCTTGTCGCCGTTCTCCATGATGAAATCTCCTTCGCGCACAGTGTCCGATCGTCAGAGCCCGTCCCCACCGGGCATCGAGAACGCTAGATCCGGGCGTGGCAGAAGGAATGAGTAAGGTGACTCATGATGTGTCGTAGGTAGCGGGGATGCGCGATGTTGCAGGGGCGGGCTGAGGAGGTCCGGGCCGTCGAGGCTCTCCTCGCCGAGGCGAGATCCGGGGCCGGCGGCGTCCTGGTGATCAGGGGCGAGCCCGGCATGGGGAAGTCCGCGCTCCTCGACCACGCCGCGCGGGCGGCCGCCGGGGCCGGCGTGCTGCGCGGGGCCGGCGTGGAGACCGAGGTCGAGCTGCCCTTCGCCGCCCTCCACCTGCTGCTGCGGCCGGCTCTCGACCGGCTCGACGCGCTCCCGGCACCGCAGGCCGCGGCGTTGCGCGGGGTGTTCGGGCTGGCGCCGGTGGCGGGGACCGACCGGTTCCTGGTCGGGCTGGCCGCGCTCACCCTGCTGTCGGAGCTGGCCGAGGAGCGCCCGCTGCTGGTCCTCGTCGACGACGCCCAGTGGCTGGACCGGGCCTCGGCTGAGGCTCTGGCGTTCGCGTCGCGGCGGTTGCGGTCCGAGGGCGTCACCCTGCTGATCGCGGCGCGCGACGACCGGGACGCCTTCCCCGCCACCGGGCTGCCGGAGCTGCGCCTCGGCGGGCTGCCGCGCGACGACGCCGAGCGCCTGCTCAGCGACGGCCTCCCCGCCCACCTGCGGGAGCAGGTGCTCAAGGAGGCCGACGGCAACCCGCTGGCCCTCATCGAGCTGTCCAGGGCCGCGTGCGAGGGCGAGTGGGAGCTCGGCGGGACGCTGCCGCTCACGCACCGGCTCCAGGAGGCCTTCACCGGCCAGATCCACCGGCTGCCGGAACCCGCCAGGAGGCTGCTCGCGGTGGCGGCCGCCGAGGACACCGGCGCTCTGGGGACCGTGCTGGCCGCGGCCGGCGCGCTCGGCATCCCCGCCGACGCGCTGGAGCCGGCCGAGCGGGCCGGGCTCGTCACGGTCACCGGCGGCGTCGTACGCTTCCGCCACCCGCTGCTGCGCTCGGCCGCCTACCAGGGAGCGCTCTCCTCCCAGCGCCGTGCGATCCACCGGGCGCTGGCCGGATCCGTGAGCGCCGACCGGCGGGCCTGGCACCTGGCCCTGGCCGCGACCGGGCCCGACGAGCACATCGCCGGCGCTCTGGAAC
The DNA here is from genome assembly GCF_006334985.2 of Nonomuraea phyllanthi. Classification (GTDB taxonomy): domain Bacteria; phylum Actinomycetota; class Actinomycetes; order Streptosporangiales; family Streptosporangiaceae; genus Nonomuraea; species Nonomuraea phyllanthi. The sequence goes on along the minus strand of NZ_VDLX02000030.1, from coordinate 97,382 downwards.
GCTCTGCCGAGCAGGCCGGGGCCCGCCTCGGCTACGCGGCCATGGCGACGGCCTATGAGCGCGCCGCGTACCTCAGCACCGACCAGGGTCGCATGGCCCGCCGGCTGGCGGCGGCGGCCGGCGCGGCCGGCGAGGCAGGGCAGTCCGGCCGTGCGGCGGACCTGAGCGAGCGGGCCGCGCAGCTGACCGGCGACCCCGTCACCCTGGCCCGGCTCGCAGAGATCACCTCGACGGCGGAGCTCGACCAGGGGTCGCCGCGGCGAGCGGCGAGCGTCCTCATCGACGGGGCGGCCCCCATAGCCGGGACCGATCCCCGGTCGGCCGCCCGCATGCTCGCGGCCGCCTCGCGCAACGCCTGGGTCGGAGGCGACACCGCGCTGATCGCGGAGGCGTCACGGCTGCTCGACCGGCTCGGCCTTCCCCCGGAGGACGGTCTCGCCGCGCTCACCCGCGGGCTCGCTCACATCCACGGCGGCGACCTCGAGTCCGGGTACCCTCTGCTGGACGGCTTCCTCCGGCACGCCTCGCCGGCCGATGTCGAGGGGCAGCTGACGCTCACCCATCCCGTCTTCGTCGCCGGCCGCCTCGATCTCGCCCGTGACCTGTCCACCTCCCTGGCCGCCCGCTGCCGCGCGGAGGGCCGCATCCGGCTGCTCCCCTTCGTCCTCGACCAGCTCGCCTACAGCCGGCTCATGACCGGGCGCCACCGCGACGCGCGCGACAGCGCGGCGGAGGCGCTCCAGATCGCGCTGGACACCGGCCAGGCCCACCCCACCACGGGGCTGCGCGGCATGCTGGCCTGGCTGGCCGCCGTCGAGGGCGACGAGGAGCGCTGCCGCGCCATGGCCGAGGAGGGCGTCAGGTTCGCGCTCGCCCGCGGCTCCTGGCCCGTCGACCTGCTCGCGACCTGGGCGCTGGCCATGCTGGACCTGACCCAGGGACGCGACCAGGCCGCGCTCGACCGCCTCCAGATGCGCCCTCGCGGCTCGTCGCACTTCTCCCTCCGGGTCGTCGTCGACGAGGTCGAGGCCGCCGTCCGGCTGGGCACGCCCGAACGGGTGCTGGAGCCGCTGGCGCTCTTCCGGCGCTGGGCGGAGCTGTCGGGCGAGGCGTGGGCGGGCGCCCTGGTCGCGCGCTGCCACGGGCTGATCCACGATTCGGAGGAGCACTTCACCCGGGCGCTGGATCTGCACCGGCTGGCGGAGCAGCCGTACGAGCAGGCCAGAACGCACCTGGCCTACGGCGAGTGGCTGCGCCGCCGTCGCCGCAAGGCCGAGGCCCGCCCGCACCTGCGCCACGCCCGCGAGTCCTTCGAGCGCCTGGACGCCCGGCCCTGGGCCGATCGGGCAGCCGCCGAACTGCGCGCCGCCGGCGAAGCGCCGCCCACCCGCCGCCGCGCCGACCGGGGCGCCGCGCTGACCGCCCAGGAACTCCAGGTCGTACGGCTGGCCGCCACCGGCGCCACCAACCGCGACATCGCCGCCCACCTGCTCCTCAGCCCGCGCACCGTCGGGCAGCACCTCTACAAGGCCTTCCCCAAGCTGGGCGTCGTCTCCCGGACGGAGCTGGCCCGGCTTGAGCTCGACCGGCTCTAGCAACGAGCCCGTTCAGGGGGTGAGCCGCCGGGCGCGCCCGTGCGGAGGACCTCCTCGGCGTGCCGCCGTGCCTGCCCGCCCGCGATGACCTGCTCGCACGCCAGCAGCAGCACCCCGGCGCTCCAGGCGTGCGACAGCGTGAGGTACATGCCCTTGGGCTGGAAGCAGTCCGTCTGGTAGTAGCGCTCGGTGATCATGCCCCGGTAGGCGTTGAGCTCGCCGTCGGCGGCCGGGATCAGCTGGCGGAAGCAGTCGAGGGTCTCCCACGCCCGGTCCGCGTAGTACGGGTCGCCGAGGGCCCGCGACAGCTCCACCAGTTCGGCGGTGCAGACCAGCCCGTAGGCGTGCAGGTGCTGGTTGGACGGCGACGCCTGGTCCGCGCCGCGCGTCGCGAAGCCGTACACGCCCAGCGGGGTGCGCGGCCCGAAGCGCACGTTGTAGGTGTAGCGGAACGTGAGCATCCAGTCGGCGGCGCGGCGGGCCAGGTCGAGCCAGCGCGGCGCGCCCGTGGCCCTGAAGAGGGCCATGTACGCGAGCACGGCCGCGTAGCCGTCCTCCGAGGTGGGTGCGAGGTCGACGTCCTCCGGCGCGCCGTAGATGAACTCGTCCTCGACGAAGGAGGCGTAGTACTCCCCCGCCCGCTCGGCCGCCTCCAGGTGCCCGGACTCGGCGAGGGCGGCCACCCAGGTCAGGCCCGAGGCGCCGGACCAGGACAGGACCTCGCCGGTGGCGGCGTGGTGGAGGGTGCCGAGGTTGCCGTCGGGGCGCTGGCGGGCGAGCATCGCGTCCAGGTTGGAGCGGGCGGCGGCCTCCCACAGCGGGTTCGGCCGCCGCCGCAGCGCGCGGAGCAGGAAGAGCGTGGCCTCGCCGAGGGTGCGGGCGTGCAGGGCGTCCTTGGTGTGGCTCCAGCTCTGCGACCAGCCGGAGGCGCGGTACCAGGTGCCCCAGAACGTGCCGGACGGCGACAGGTTCGAGCAGATGAAGTCGATGACCCGTTCGGCGGCGGCGACGTGCTCGGGCCGCTGCTCGCGCAGGCCGTGCTCCAGCAGCGCCGCCGCCCACGGGATGCCGCTCACCCAGCCGACGTGCATGGCCTGCCGGTCCACCCGCTCGCCGTCGGTCCCGCTCACCTCCCGGTCGAACCCGACCGTCTCCAGCAGCACGCCGGGGTCGGGGTCGTAGTGCCAGCGGTAGAGCCCCTCGGCGGCGATGCCGGCGGCCGTCTCGACGTCGTGCCACGGCTCGACGGGCGCGGCGGCCCTGCGCAGCTCGCGGTCCTCGCGCAGCAGCGGCGCGTACGCGTGCCGGTCGGCGGGCAGCGGGCACGCCGCGAGGGTCAGGACGTGCTCCTCGCCGGGCCGCCACACGTGCGTGGCCTCCGACGGGGGCAGGGCCAGCGCGGAGCCGTAGTACGTGATCGGGTATTCCTGGTACGGGAACAGCAGCGACACCGTGGCCACGCCCGCGTCGTGCTCGATGGCGAGGCCGGTCGTGCCCAGCGCCGATTCCTCGTCCGCGATCAGGGCGAGGCCGGACCGATCACCCCACACCATGACGGCGGGGGTGGCGGCCCGGTCGGCGCGGAACCCCCACCGGGAGGAGACCATCTCCCCGGGCCGGTCCGCGCCCGCCTCGAAGCGGGGGAAGATCCGCTCGCACGCCTCCGGCCGGTTCTCGCCGTAGAAGAGGCCGGGGATCAGCCACCACGGATCTGCGGCGGCCACCGACCCGCTGACGCGCACGGTGCCGGGCGCGGGCTCGGCGCCGTCGTAGCGGACGCGCAGGCTCAGCTCGCGGCGGCCGCTCGGCAGCCGCTCCCCCCACACCCCCTCGATCGTGTACGGCCCGGCTCCCAGCACCTCGACGGCCAGTTCGCCGCCGTCGGGGCAGGCGATCACCATGCTTCCACCGTGAACGCGCCCCGGCGGGTGGTCAGCTCCACCAGGTCGGTCTCCACGGCGGAGAGCGGGTCGTCGAGCGGGATCCGGAACGTGCGGATCTGGCTCGGCCCGAAGTCGGCGGTCACCCGGACCCGGGCCAGCGGGATGTCGAGGGTCGCCGACGCGGCCTCGCCGGTGGTCTCGACGGCCCTGACGACCAGGTCGCGCGGCGCGTCCTCGTGCAGCTTGACCGCGGTCACCATGACCTGGCCGCCGCCGTCGTCCAGGTGGCCGCGCGCCGCCGGGAGCGGCCCGTCGTGGAAGCTCTCCAGCATGGCGCGTACCGGGGAGCCGAGCAGCGCGGCCCGCCGGGTGAGCCCGGCGGCGCGCCAGTCGCCCGCGTGCGGCACCAGCAGGTACGTGAACTGCTGCACCCCCTGGTCCTGGTACGCGTAGAAGCCCTCGGGGTCCAGCAGCCGCGGGTCGTGCCAGGCGTAGACCGGGCTGCGCACCGCGGTGATGCCGATGCTGTGGGCGCGGCCGGGGCCGGGCGGGGAGACGTCGTAGCCGTGCTTGGCGTTGTTCACCACGGCCAGCCCGGCGCCGGGGGCGGACAGGTCCACCCACGACTGCGCGGGCTCCTCGGCTCCGTCGACGGGCCTGGTCAGGTGCCCGTACGGGATCTCGTACGTGGCCACCGGGCTCTCGATCGCGACGGGGAAGCGCAGCTTCATCAGGTGGGCCCGCTCGCGCCAGTCGAGCGTGACGCGCACCTCAACCGCGTCGTCCCCGACGCCCAGGATGAACTCCTCGGCCATCGTGGAGCGGCCCCACGCGCGCTCGACGCGGATGCGGGCCCGCAGCGGGCCGCTCTCGCGCAGCACGACGCGGGTCGTGGCCATCGCCTCGCCCGGCCAGTCGTAGGACACGACGCGGTGTCCCCACGTGTCGGTCGGGTCCTCGCAGATCTGGGTGTGCTCGCCCGCCGCCCCGGCCACCAGGTCGGCGCCGGTGCGCTTGTCGAGCAGGCCGGCCAGCCAGCCCGTCGCCGGGTCGATCTCCAGGCGCAGCGTCTCGTTCTCGATGTGGTACTGGGAGGCGGTCAGGCCGCTGGTGTACGGGCTCTCGCCCCGGCGCAGCCGGTAGAGGCGGTAGCCCAGGGCGGGCAGCTCGGCCTGGAACACGGTGGCGCCGCGTCCCTTGTCGTCGGTGGTGGCGACCGACTGGGTGCGCTGGCACGGCACGTCGGCGCCGTCCGCGTCGACCACCCGCACGCCGGTGGGCGCGAGGCCGTACTGCATCTCGACCCGGGTCGTGACCGGCCACGGGTGCGGGTTGAAGACGACCACGGGCTGGGTGCCGTCCTCCTGCGGGATGCCGATGTCGCGGGCGATCACGTTGTGCGCCCTGGTGATGATCCGCTTGGAGATCGCGACCGCCTCGCCGAGCTGGTCGCGGGCGTCGTCGTAGGCGGGCTCGATGGCCGAGCCGGGCAGCACGTCGTGGAACTGGTTGAACAGCACCTGCTTCCAGGCCCGTCCCAGCTCCTCGCGCACGTCGTGGCCGGCCACGGCCGCCCAGCGCTCGGCCGACAGCAGCGCCGCCTGCGCCCGGCGCTGCCACCGCTTGATGCCGGAGTGCGAGGAGTAGCAGCCGGCCGCGTGGTGCTGCAGGTCGTCGCGCCAGACCGGCAGCTCGGCGAGGCCCTGCTCGCCCAGGCGCTTGACCATCTCGTCGAAGTAGCGGCGCGGCGAGGACATCGTCAGCTCGCCGAACGTGCCCATCCGGTCGTAGCGGTGGATGGACTCGATGTTCGCCTTGGTGGGGCCGCCGCCGTGGTTGCCCACCCCGTAGAAGACCATCAGGTCGCCGAGCGAGCGGTCGAGCTGGCCGAGCGCCTTCTCGGTCTGGCCCGCGACCTCGCCGGGCGGGCTGCAGTACTCGAACGGGATCCGGTAGGCCAGCACCCGGCTGCCGTCGGGGCTCTCCCACCAGAACATCGTGCCGGGCAGCTCGCTCTCGTGCGGCCCGGGGCGCAGGAAGCAGTAGGAGTCCATGCCCTGGCCGCGCAGGATCGCGGGCAGCATGGCGTTGTGGCCGAACGGGTCGACGTTCATGCCGACCGTGGCCGTGACCCCGAACTTCTCCTTCAGGTAGCGCTGGCCGTACAGGCCCTGGCGGGCGAACGACTCGCCCGACGGCATGTTGCAGTCGGGCTCCACCCACCAGCCGCCGACGTTCACCCAGCGGCCCTCGGCGACCCGCTCGCGGATCCTGGCGAACAGCTCGGGGTCGGACTCCTCGACCCACGACAGCAGGACGACCTGGTCGCAGGTGAAGACGAAGTCGGGGTACTCGTCCATGCGGTGGATGGCCGACCAGAACGTGGCCCGCGCCTCCTGGTAGCCCTCCTGCCACGGCCAGAGCCACACCGGGTCGAGGTGGGCGTTGCCGATCATGTGCAGGGTGCGGCCGGGGGTGGCCACCGGCCTCGGGGCCCTGGGGAGACCGCGCGGCTGGCTGCCGGAGGGGGCGTTCGACATGGGGGCCCTGCCGGAGGGAGTGCCGCCGGAGGGAGCGCCGCCGGTGGAGCCGGTCATGCGGCCGCCCATGCGTCGACCTTCTCGCTGATCATGTGCAGCATCAGTGTGTGGATCTCCTGGATGCGCGGGGTTTCGGGGGAAGGGGAAAGGAGGAGGCGGTCGGCGTGCCGGGCGGCGACGCCACCGTCCCCGCCGCCGAACAGTACCGTCACCGCGCCATTGCTCCGCGCGGCCCGCAGCGCGGCGACCACGTTCGGGGAGTTGCCGCTGGTGGTGAACGCTGCCACGACGTCACCCGGACGGGCCAGCGCCTGGACCTGCCGGGCGAAGACGTCGTCATAGGAGTAGTCGTTGGCGATGCACGTCATGACCGTGGCGTCGGTGGTGAGCGTCACGGCCGGGAGGGGGCGGCGGTCGCGCTTGTAGTGGCCGACCAGCTCGCCGGTGAGGTGCTGCGCGTCGGCCGCGCTGCCGCCGTTGCCCAGCGTGTAGAGCGTGCCGCCGCGGGTGAACGTCTCGATGAGCAGGTCCGCGACGGCCTCGACGGCGGGCACCAGCGCCGCCACCTGCCGGGCGGCGGCGACGTGCGCCTCGACGTGTCCGGCCAGCACCTCCCCCGCCGACTTCGACGGGGCGGACATGGACCGGGCGGACATGGACCGGGCGGACATGGACGGGGCGGGGGTGGGCGCGGGCGAGAGAGTGGGGTCAGGCATCGGACTTTCCTGAGAGAAGAAGGTCGTGGGCCACGGCGCCGGCGCCGACGACGCCGACGCCCGCGCCGAGCCGGGCCGGCTCGATGCGCGCGGCGCGGGCGGCGGGCGGCATGGCGTCCCTGGCGACGGCGGCGCGTACGGGGTCGAGCAGCATGGCGCCCGACCGGGTCACGCCGCCGCCGAGGACGACGAGCTCCGGCTCGAACGCGTTCACCAGGTCGGTGAGCGCGCTGCCGAGCGCCCAGGTGGTCTCGTCCCAGATCTCCGTCGCGAGCGGGTCACCGGCCGCGGCGGCGAGCGAGACGTCCTCGGCCGTGGGCAGCTCGACGGCGGACAGGGACGAGGCGCGCCCGGCGGCCAGGGCCTCGCGGGCGCGCTCGGCGATGGAGGTGCCGGACGCGTACGCCTCCAGGCAGCCCAGCCGGCCGCACGAGCACCTGCGCCCGCCCGGCCGCACCATCACGTGCCCGAGCTCGCCGCCGTTTCCGGCCGCGCCCCGGTGGAGCCGGCCGCCGATGACGGACCCGCCGCCGACGCCCGTGGAGATCGTGAGGTAGAGCATCGTGCTGGTGCCGCGGCCGGCGCCGTAGCGGAACTCGCCCAGCGCAGCGGCCGTGGCATCGTTCTCAAGCGCGTACGGGACGCCGAACGCCTCCGACGCCATCGGCCCCACCGGCACGTCGATCCAGCCGGGCAGGTGCGGCGGGCACTCCAGCACGCCGGTCGCGGTGTCCAGCGGCCCCCCGCAGGAGATGCCGACGGCCGCCACCTCGGGCAGGCCGGCCTCGGCGACCGCCTTCCTGCCCAGGTCGAACAGCCTGGCCAGGACCGGCCGCGGACCCTCCTCCCTGCGGGTGGGGGTGATCTGCCAGCCGTGGATCAGGCCGTCGAATGTCACCACGCCCGCGGCGAGCTTGGTGCCGCCGATGTCCAGCGACAGAACGGGGGGTAGATCGTGCTCCATGGGGCCTCCGACGGGAACGCGCGCCGCGGTCAAGGAATGTGACATCGTTCCCACACGAAATCCTAGGGTTATTTTTCCCCGCGGGTCAACGCGACAGATGGGGAAATGTCAGAGCACGGGGGGCGGCGCGGTGGATTCGCGCGCGACGAGGCGCACCCCGAGCACGGTGGTGACCGAGTCGGCGTCCGGCATCTCGATCCGCTCGTCCAGCCGGCGCACGGCGGTGGCGCCCAGGTTGAACGTGTCCTGCGAGACGGCGCTGACCTGGGGCGAGACCATGCTCATCCAGGGCGCGTCGTCGAAGGCCACCAGGCTGACCTCCCCGGGAGCGCGCAGCCCCAGCTCGCCGATCGCCCGCCAGACGCCCTCGGCCAGGACGTTGTTGGCGGCGAAGACGGCGGTGGGCCGGTCGGGGCCCGCCAGCATGTCGAGCGCCCTGCGCCGCGAGTCGGCGACGTCCCAGCCGGAGGAGACGACCAGGTCGGGATCGACCTTGATGTCCGCGGCCGACAGCGCCTCCAGGTAGCCCTGGTAGCGCTCGTAGCCGGTGGTCCAGTCGGTCTCGTCGATGAACAGCGCGATCCGGCGATGACCCAGCTCCACCAGGTGGGCGGTGGCGGTGCGGGCGCCGACGCGGTTGCCGACCACGACGCCGTCGGTCGAGCCCGCCGCGAACTGCCGGTCCACCTCGACGACCGGGATGCCGTGGGAGCCGAGATAGGTGGACACGGCCGAGGAGTTGGGCGTCACGACCACGCCGGCCACCCGGAGCGCGACGAGCGCCTCGGCGGCCTCGCTCTCCGCCTCTGCCGACAGGCTCGTGTCCGCCAGGACCATCGTGTAGCCGCGCTCGCGGGCCTCCCTGCTGGCCCCCGCCGCCAGCTCGGCGTAGAACGGGTTGCGCAGGTCGCTCACCAGGACGCCGACCGACCGGCTCACCTGCTGCTTGAGCGTGCGGGCCATCACGTCGGGCACGTAGCCGAGCTCGGCGGCCGCCCGCAGCACCCGCTCGCGCACGTCGGGAGCGGCGTAGCCGCGCCCGGTCAGCGCCCGCGAGACGGTCGAGCGCGAGACTCCGGCGGCCTCCGCCACGTCCTTGATCGTGGGCCGCCTGGAACGGCTGAGGGGGCCGCGCCGTTCGATGGTCATCTGATCCCTTCCCCGACGACATCGACCAGCGCCTCGGCGTGCTGCCCGAGGCGCAGGTCGCCGATGGTCACGTCGACCGCGATGCGCACGCGCCGCCGCGGCACGTCGTCCGCGCCGAGACGGAGCCGCACCTGCTCCATACCCCCTGCGGGGAGCCTTAGCGTCTCGGCGCCGCGTTCGACCCGCCAGCCCGGCGGGACGACCGGCGTGACGGTCGCCACGGCCTTGCCGGGCCAGGGGTTGCGCACGGTGGCCGTCAGCACGATCTCGCCGCCCGCGGGGACGCTGGAGTAGTACGGGGTCAGGCGGCACAGCACGCTGTCGGCCCCCAGGTCGAGCTGGTCGAGCGGGAGCAGGTCGTGGTGGAGCGCGACCAGCTCCTCGCCGCGCTCGGTCAGCATGTGGAGGTAGTCCTCGTCCACCCAGCGGGGGCGCCAGTGGCCGCTGACCATCAGCTCGGGGCGCAGGCGGCGGTAGAGGGCGGCGCTCTTGCGGTAGTCCTCGATCTGGAACCGGTTCTTGTACTGGAAGTTCAGGATCTCCTGGCGGGCCTGCTCGCCCGGCGTCTCGGCGGTGGCGGGAATGCCCATGCCGTCCTGCTGGTCGCCGGTGACCAGCACCCGGTGGCCGTCCACCTCGAACTCGTACGCCGCCGCGAACATCGTGTGCCCCGGCAGGTCGTGCACCGTGATGTCGTACTCCCGCCAGCGCACCGTCTCCCCCAGCCCGAGCACCCGGTCGGCGGGGATGGGCTCGAACCAGGTGCAGGGCAGGTCGTGGTGGAGCGGCGTGGCCAGGATGGGCGCGATGTGGGACGGCGCCCAGATCTCGGTGCCCTCGACCTCGCGCAGCAGCGGCATGCCCGCCACGTGGTCGTCGTGGTAGTGGGTGGGCACGGCCGCCTCGATGCCGGTGACGCCGTAGTGCTCGCGCAGCGCGGGCAGCGAGGCCAGCCAGGGGCGGCGGGCCGCGCGGGAGGTGTTGTGCACCAGGCCGGTGGACATGTCGTAGCCGAAGTCGAAGACCATGGCCGCGCCGGAATCCGACAGCAGGACGTAGCTGTAGGACTGGCTGCTCCTGTTCATCAGCAGGTGGGGCGTCACCTGGACGAACGGGTTGGCCAGCAGGCCGCGCACGTCCCACGGGTGCGGGCGGCGGAAGTCGACGTAGCGCTGCATGGCGGTGGACAGGCGCGCGAGCGCGTCGCCGGGGTCGGTCATCGGCTCGCCGTGCGAGGGCAGCAGCACGTCGAGCTCCTCCTTCTGGAGCAGCTCCGAGCTCACAATGACCATGGCGGGGCCCTCGTTCTCGGTGTACGACCACTGGGTGGCGGCCAGCGACCACACCTTGCCGGGGGCGTAGATCAGATCACCGGTGAACGCGACCTTCCCGACAATGTACGACACCGATCCGGGGGTGTGCCCGGGGGTGGGCAGGATCCGCACCTCCACGCCCCCGTAGTCGCGCGTGCGGTACTCCGGCACCACGCCGTCGACCGGCACCGGGTCGAGCAGGGAGAACCGGTCGTCGCGCAGGTCGTAGTCGTTGCTGATCTGCCGGCCCGCCCACATCTCGTCGACCCGCTCGAACAGGTCGCGCTCGACGGGCGGCACGTGCACCCTGACGCCCTCCTCGACCGCCCGGCGCAGCCCCTGCGCCTGGTCGCGGTGATGGTGCGTCATGAGCACGTCGGTGAGGCGGTCGATGCCGAGCTCGCCGAGGAGATCCAGCGCGCGGCCCGAACCGAAGTCGATGGCGATCCCGGTGCGCTCCCCGCCCGGATTTCGGACAGGGGCCGCTATGACGTAGACATGGCAGGTGTCCTCAACGCGGAACACCCCGGGCACAACTTCGGTGACATCCTTACCCACAACGCGCGAGTCTATCCGGTATCGTTCCCACAATGGATGCCCTGGAGTGGCTCGTTCCCTGTCCGAAAAAGGCCATAATCGGCCGATCGCACGTTGACTTGACCGCGTGCCGGATCCAGGGCACCCCCGCCGCCACGAACGCTGTGACCGCCCTGCGCGCCGCCCTCGCCGCCGTTTCCGGCGTGCCCACGGACGCGCCCGGCCTTGCCTCACCGGCGCGCGCCGCGACAGGTGCGGCGCTCCCTCCGGCGCCGGAAGAAGTTCCGGGAACCTCCGCCGCGACGAGCACCCTCGCGCGGCCCGAGGCGGGCGACGGCGGGCCGGCGGCTCTGCCCGGTGGGCTGCCCGGCGGAACGGTCGTCGAGGTCAGGATCGACGGCGAGGCCGGGCTGCCGCCCGAGGGTTACACGCTGACCGCCGGCCCCCAGGGGGTGGTGATCGTCGGAGCCGACGCCGCCGGCGCGTTCTACGGTGCCCAGACGCTGCTCGCCCTGGCCGAGGCCCCCTGCGACGAGCACCCGGTGTGCGTCCAGGAGGCGGACGTCCGCGACTGGCCCGACCTGCCCCTCAGGGGCACCATCGAGGGCTTCTACGGCACCCCGTGGACGCACGCCGACCGCATGGAGCACCTGCGCTTCTCGGGCCGGCACAAGCTCAACGCCTACGTCTACGCCCCCAAGGACGACCCGTTCCACCGGGAGCGGTGGCGGGAGCCGTACCCGGAGGAGGAGCTGGCGAGGCTCGGCGAGCTGGTCGCGGAGGCGGCGGCGCGGCACGTGCGGTTCGTGTTCGCGCTGAGCCCGGGCCTGTCGATGGTCTACAGCGACCCGGCCGAGCGGGCGGCGCTGCGGGCCAAGGCCGAGCAGGTGTGGGACGTGGGCGTGCGCGAGTTCGCGCTGCTCTTCGACGACATCCCCCCCGAGCTGGGCCACGAGCCCGACCGCACGGCGTTCGGGACGGAGGAGGGCGCGAGCGCGAGCGCCCACGCGGCCGTGTGCCGGGACTTCGCCGAGGAGTTCCTGGCGGCGCGCGGCGCGGAGCGGCCGCTGACCATGGTGCCGACGGACTACGCGGGCACCGGCCGCACCGCCTACCGCGACCGGCTGGCGGCGGAGCTGCCGCGGGACGTGCTGGTCTGGTGGACCGGCTCCGACGTGGTGGTCGGCCGGATCACGGCGTACGACATGACGGCGGCGGCCGCCTCCTACGGCCACCGGGTCGCGCTGTGGGACAACTTCCCGGTCAACGACTTCGACTTCTCCCGGGTGTTCCTGGGGCCGCTGGTCGGGCGGGCGACGGAGCTGGACGACGTCCCGCTGGAGGGCATCACGGCCAACCCGATGGTGCAGGCGGCGGCCTCCCGGCTGGCGCTGACGACGGTGGCCGACTACGCCTGGCACCTCGCGGCCTACGACCCGGCGCGCTCGCACGAGCGGGCGGTGCGGCTGGTGCCCGGCGCGACCGAGCTGCTGCCGCTGGTGGAGGCGTGCTCGTCGTGGCCGCCCGGCGACGACCAGAGCCCGGCCATGACCGCCCTGTGCGCCGCCGTCCTGGAGGGCGGGTCTCAGGAGCGGCTCCGCGCCGAGCTGGCCCGGCTGGCCGGGCTGCCCACGGACGTGCCCGGGCGGTTCGCCGCCGAGGTGGCCCGGTGGGTGCGGGCGGCCAGGGACATGGCGGAGGCGGGGCTGGCGGCGCTCGACCTGCTGGCCGGTCCGGCCTCCGGTGGCGGCCGGACGGCCGTGGAGGAGGCGCTGGCCCGTGCCGAGGCGCACGAGGCCAACGTGCTGCGGGGCGTGATCCCGCCGTTCGTACGGACGGTCCTGGAGCGCGCGGCCTGATCCGCACGCCTACGGCCCGCCGTGGCGACCAGGCCACGGCGGGCCGTCTTACAGCGACAGCACCTGGCCGGCGGCGGCCAGCTCGTCCTGGAGCGCCGCCACGTCCACGTCCTGCACCGCCGTCCCGCTCCTGACCGCCAGCGCGGCGGCGAGCCCGGCCGCGTGGCCGAGCATCTGGTACTGGACCTCCATCCGGATGGAGGAGAACGCCACGTGCGAGGCCGACACGCACACCGGCACCAGCAGGTTCGCGCACTCCTCGCGCCGGGGCACGAGGGCGGAGTAGGGGATCTGGTACGGCGCCACCCCGACCGACAGGTATCCCTCGGTCACCACCATGGGCACCGGGTCGGGATGCTCGTACACCCACCGCCAGGTCCGCTGCACCTCGCGGACGTCCAGATGGTACGAGCCCATCGCGACGACGTCGGAGTGCCGGGTGCCCTGGACGAGGTCGTGCTCGGTGAGGTGCCGCTCCCCCAGCATCCGCCGCGCCTCGCGGACGTAGAGCTGGTGCGGCAGGTGCCCGGTGTCGGCGAACTCGTCGGCGGGCAGCCCCCACCGCGCCAGCTCGGCCCGCACGCTCTCGGGCACCTCCAGGTCGTGCGAGAGGAAGTACAGCAGGTCCTGCGCGTGGTGCAGGTGGTGCAGGCGGATGCGCTCCCGCTCGGCGGGGCCGGCGTCGGGGTAGGACCAGGCCGACCGGTCGAGCACGCTGAGCGAGAACGGGCCGAGGGAGTTGCCGTCGGCCTTGCCGTTCGGCAGGTTCGGCTCCAGGCCGACCAGCCGCCCGGCCCTCGGCTCGACGCCCTGCTCGCGCCAGTGCCGGAACAGCCGCCGCCCGAGCTCCCAGTGCTCCTCGTCGTAGCCGGGCCGCCGCTCGAACGGGATCCGGTCGGGCGCGGTGCTCATGCAGACGCGGTAGCCGTACGACATGACGCCGCCGTCGCCGGCGCCCACCTCGGCCATGGGGCCGTCGGCGACCTGCGGGAGCAGCGTGCCGTCGGCGCGGAACGGCGAGATCCACGGCGGGAAGGTGTGCATGCCGGGCACCACCTCGCGGCGCCCGGCGAAGCGCTCGCCGTGCAGTGACCGGTCCTCCCGGCCGACCCGGTAGCCGACCCCGGCGGCGGCCAGCAGGTCGCCCTCGTAGCTCGCGTCCACGAAGGCCCCGGCGGCGTAGTCGCCCTGAGGGGTGGAGAGCCGCGAGATGCGGCCGTCCACGGACCGCAGCGGCGCGTCGTACACCACCTCGACGCCCGCGCGCTCCAGCCACGACAGGAAGATCCGCTCGGCGACGTGCGGCTCAGGGCCGGCGTAGTGACCGGGCGGCACGCCGTACGCGTCGGCGACGGCCTGGCGGAACTCGGCTGCCATCCCGCCCAGCACGCGGGCGTCGCCGATGTCGGTGTAGCCGAGCCCGCCCGAGGTCATGCCGCCGACGTGCCGGCCGGGTTCGAGGAGCACGGTGTCGAGGCCGCGCCGGGCGGCGGCGACGGCGGCGCACACGCCCGCCGACGTGGCCCCGTACACGACCAGCTCGGCCTGCCTCATCGGGCCCACCACCTCGCGACCTGCTCGAGGTCGTCGCCGGTGATCGGCTCGCCGGAGTTGTCGATGGACTCCACGTAGTACAGGGCGGGCACGCCCAGCGCGGGCTGCGCCTCGGCGTACGCGAGCCAGTCGGCCCTGCTGGGCATGGGCCACTGGTCGGTGTCGACGAGGTGCTCCGGCATGGCGTGCGCGGCCACCGCGTGGCGGAAGCGCAGCTGGTCGACGGCGGGCACGGGGGCGCCGTGGTGGTCGTACTCGAGGACGTCGTTGAGCCGGATCATGTCGCTGACGTCGCCGAACGCCGGGTGCGGGGTGTGGGTGACCATCAGGGCGTCCGGTTTGACGCTCTTGGCGGCCTCGTACATGGTGGCGAGGAGCTCGTGCAGGAGGGCCAGGCCCCAGGTCTCGCCGTACGACTTGAGGTGCGACCCGCTGGGGAACCACTGCGTGAAGTCGATCTTGAAGCCGTCGGCCCCGAGGTCGCCGAGCAGCCGTTCCATGATCGTACGGATCCGCCGCCGGTAGGCCGGGTTGGACGGGTCGGCGGCGACGGCGCGGCCGCCCGCGTCCGTCACGCACTCCTCGGCGGGCAGCCCGTCGGGCGCCCACGCCCGCCACCACAGCAGCACCCGCTGCCCGCGCGCGTGCCTGGCGGCGATCCACTCCTTCAGCGCGGGCCACTTGGCCGGGTCGGGCGCGGGATCGCCGTAGGTGAGCTGCCAGCGGTCGTCGATGACGACGGTGCCCGGCACGATGCCGTGCTCCTCCAGCCTGGCCAGCCACCCGTCGTAGAGGTCCTGCCGGGACAGCTCGGTCGGGGAGGCGCCGTCGGCGCGGGCGCACTGCGCGCCCCAGCCGCAGAAGATCGGCTCGCTCCACCAGTCGTGCCGCTCCCCGGTGGGCGCGGCGGGGGCCAGGCCGTGCGCGACCAGGTCGTCCCGGTGGTGCGTGATCGCCTCCCAGGGCGAGGACGCGGGCCTGAACACGACGGCCGGCGAGCGCCACGTGCCGCTGACCGTGGTGTGGCACTCGTAGTCGAGGCGCAGCAGCGCGCCGCCGTCCACCGGCTCGTAGCGCAGCTCGGTGAAGGTGAGGTCCTCGATCCCGGCGCGCACGGAGGCGCCCAGCCAGGGGCCGCCCGGCACGGCGGTGGCGCCGTCCGGCTCCTCCTGGCAGAAGGCCAGCACCAGCGGCGGCGGCGAGAAGACGGCGTGCAGGCGGCCCGGCGAGGCGTCGCCGATCACGGTGAGAGCGGCCGGCGTGGACACCGGCCGCACGACCTGCACCGGATGGGTGGGCGTCGGGTTGAACAGGCCGCGCGCGTGCAGCCCCGTGCGGAACGTGCCGGCCGCGCGGGTGTTGAGCACGGCCCGCCCGCCGAGCAGCGTCACGTCGCCGAGCACGCCGTGGCCCTCCACCCGCACCTCGATCGCGACCGTCTCGGGGGTGCAGGTCAGGCGGACCGTCTTCGCCTCCCACCCGGTCGAGCGCTGGGGGACGTCGAAAACGGCCTCGTTCTCGCGCTCGACGAGCACGGGGGGCAGCGTCTCGTACGTCTCGTCGCGCCCGCCCGCCGGGTCGACCGAGGCGATCAGGCTGAGCGTCATCCAGCCTTCCAGCTCGGCGCTCGGGCCGGTCCGCGAGACGGTCAGCCGGTATCCGCCGGCGTCCAGGTGGTAGGCCGTGTCGGTGGTGGTGATGCGCATGGTCTAGCCGAATGCCTCGATCCGGGGCAGGGCGGGGGCCGTGCCGCCCCCGGCGATGAGCCGGGCGTAGTAGCGCCCGGAGTCCTTGATCGTGCGAACGCCGGTCGCGTAGTCCACGTGGACGAGCCCGAACCTGGGCCGGTAGCCCAGCGCCCACTCGAAGTTGTCCATGAGCGACCAGTGCAGGTAGCCGCGCACGTCGGCGCCCGCGTCGACGGCCTCGCCGACGGCGGCGACGTGGTCGCGCAGGTAGGCGATCCTGCGGGTGTCGTGGACGCGGCCGTCGTGGGTGGGGGCGTCGCCGAAGACGCCGCCGTTCTCGGTGATCATCAGCGGCGTGCCGGGGAAGCGCCGGCTCAGGCCGATGAGCAGGTCGCGCAGCGCGCCGGGGTTGATCTCCCAGCCCTCGTCGGTCCTCGCCACGTCGCCGCTCGGGCCGACCACCCGCCAGGGGAACGGGTCGGCGGGGGCGGCGGCCATGACGCGGCGGGTGTAGTAGTTGATGCCGAGGAAGTCGCTGCGCCCGCCGATGGCGGCCTCGTCGCCGTCCAGCACGAAGGCGAGGTCGTGGCCGAGCGCGCGTTCCCAGTGCTCGCGCGTGTCGGCGGGGTAGCCGTCGCCGAGCAGCGGGTCGAGGTACCAGCGGTTGACGTAGCCGTCGGAGCCGGCCGCGGCGGCCCAGTCGGCCTCGCTGCCGGTCGCCGGGTCACAGGGGAAGAGGCTGAGTGCCGCGCCGGCCATGACGCCGGCGTGCGCGTGCAGCACGTCGGCCGCCGCGCCGTGGCCGAGCAGCACGTGGTGGCCCGCCTTGACGGCGGTGCCCAGGTCGGCGACGCCGGGCGCGTGCAGGCCGAGCTGGTAGCCGAGCAGCGCGATGATCCACGGCTCGTTCTGGGTGATCCACCAGGTGACGCGGTCGGCCAGCCGTTCGGCCACGGCGCCGGCGTACGACGCGAAGGCGTGCGCCGTGGAGCGCTCGGCCCAGCTCATGCCGGCGGGCATGTCCCAGTGGTTGAGCGTCAGCACCGGCTCGACGCCCGCGTCGAGCAGCGCGTCCACGAAGCGCTCGTAGTGGTCGAGCGCCTTGGGGTCGGCGCGGGTGCCCTCGGGCATGACGCGCGACCAGCCGGTCGAGAAGCGGTAGGCGCCCAGCCCGAGCTCCCGGATCAGCTCGACGTCCTCGCGCCAGCGCAGAAAGGAGTCGCAGGCGCGGGAGGCGTCGCCGCCGCCCTCGACGGCGCCGGGCCGGCGGCAGAACTCGTCCCACACCGACTCGCCCCTGCCGTGGTGTCCCTCGATCTGGTACGCGGACGTGCCCGCGCCCCACAGGAACCCGTCGGGGAAGCTCATCCCTTGCTCCCCGTGGTCGCGATGCCCTTGATGAAGTGCTTCTGGCCGAGGAAGAACAGGATGATCATCGGGATCGTGGTGATCACGCTGGCCGTCATGACGATCTCCCAGTGCCACTCCCCGCCGAAACCGAACTGGTCGAGCAGCGCCTTGAGCCCGCGCGGCACGGTGAACGTGGAGGAGTCACGCAGGTAGATGAGCGGCCGCATGAGGTCCGTCCAGGCCGCCTGGAACTCGAACAGCAGCGTCACCACGACCGCGGGCTTGCACAGCGGCAGCGCGATCCTGGTGAAGATCTTCCAGTTGTTCGCCCCGTCGATCTTGGCCGCCTCGAACGGCTCGCGCGGCAGACCGAGGAAGAACTGACGCAGCAGGAAGATGTAGAAGGCGCTGCCGAACAGGTTCTGGGCCCACAGCGGGGTGAGCGTGCCGACCATGCCGAGCGAGTTCCAGATGAGGAAGACCGGGATCATGGTGACCGCCCCCGGCAGCATCATCGTGGCCAGCACGACGCCGAACAGCGCGCCCCTGCCGGGGAAGCGGAAGTAGGCGAACCCCCACGCCACCATCGCGCTGGTGATCGTGACGGCCACCGCCGCCAGCACCGTGACCAGCAGCGTGTTGAACATCCACAGCGCCAGCGGCGCCTCCTGCCACACCTTGACGTAGTTGTCGAGGATGAACGTCTCGGGGATCAGCCGGTGGTCGAACACCTCGCCGCGCGGCTTGAAGGAGGCGCTGAGCAGCCAGACGAACGGGTAGATGAAGGCGACGGTGAAGACGCCGAGCGCGGCCCATGTCAGGATCTTCCTGACCCGGCTCACGGCTGCCCCCCTTCGTAGTGGACAAACCGCCTGGTGACGAGCATCTGCACGCCGGTGATCGCCATGATCACGATGAACAGCAGCCAGGCCAGCGCGGAGGCGTAGCCCATGTGCAGGAACTCGAACGCCTGCTGGAACAGGTAGATCGCGTAGAACAGCGCGGCGTCGTTGCTGTAGGTGGTGTTCCCCGAGCCGAAGAACGCGGTGTACGCCTCGGTGAACGACTGCAGGGCGTTGATGCTGTCCACGATGAACAGGAAGAACAGCGTCGGGCTGATCAGCGGCACGGTGATGCGGAACGTGCGCCGCCACCAACCGGCCCCGTCCACCAGCGCGGAGTCGTACAGCTCCTGCGGGACGCCGCGCAGCGCGGCCAGGATGATGACGATCGAGGACCCGACGGTCCACAGGCTCATCAGCACCAGGCCCGGCTTGACCCAGGCGGGATCGGTGGTCCAGGCGGGCCCGTCGATGCCGAAGACCCCGAGGAAGGCGTTGATCAGGCCGTTCTGCCCGTTGAACAGCATCAGCAGCAGGATGCCGATCGCGACCGGCGGCGTCATCTTCGGCAGGAAGAACGCCGTGCGGAAGAAGCCGGTGGCCTTCGTGGCGCTGTTGAGCAGCAGCGCCAGGGCCAGCGACACGACGAGCTGGGTCGGGACGGACATCACGGTGAACAGGAAGGTGTTCCGCAGCGCCAGCCCGACCTTCGGGTCCTGGAACAGCTGCACGTAGTTGTCGAAGCCGACGAACGACGGGTCGTTGATGACGTCGTAGTCGGTCAGCGACAGGTACGCGCTGTTGATGACGGGCCACGCGGTGAAGATCAGGAACCCGATGATCCACGGGCTGATGAACAGCAGCGCCGCGCGGGTGTCGCGCCACCGCATGGACCGCCAGAAGGGCGCCTTGGAGTGGGTTGCGGGCATCTCAGTTCGTACGCTTCGTCCAGCCGGCCCATGCCTTGTCGAGAGCGGCCTGGGCATCCTCCTGCGCCTTGTCGAGCGCGGCATGCGGCTCGTCCTGGCCGTTGAGCACCCGGTTCACGGCGTCCTGCCAGGCCTTCTTGAACTCCGAGTCGGCCGGGTTGGCCGGCAGGCTGAAGGTGTGCTCGTTGGCCTCGTAGAACGCCTTCACGCCGGCGTCCCAGGTCGCGCCGCCCGAGGTGAGCATCTTCTCGATCTCCGCGTCGGCCTTGACGTTGCCGGTGAGCACGCCGGTGAACGGCTTGCCCTCCTCCTTGCGCTTGTCGAGGCGCGCCTGCGCGGCGGCCTTCCAGGAGTCGACCAGCGTCATGGTCTTGGCGAAGCGGCAGGCGGCCCCGGGGTTCTTCGCGCCCTTGGGGATCGCCCAGGAGGAGCCGGAGGAGTAGGCCAGCGGCTCGCCCTGCGGCGTGCGGAAGGTGTCGAAGACCAGGGGCGCCTTGGGCGAGACGTCGTTGAGCACGTTGACGTACCACTGCTCCATGGGCATGGCGCCCAGCTCGTTCTTGGCGAACTGGTTGCCCTTGCCGAAGAAGTCGGCGGAGTCGCGCACCGCCTTGACCTTGGCGAAGCCGCCCTGCTCGTCGTAGATGCCGACCGCGAACTCCAGCGCCTTGACCACCTGCGGGCTGTTGAGCTGGGCGGTCTTGCCGTCGGCCGACAGCAGGTCGGCGCCGTTGGCCTTGGCCCACAGCGGCAGGAACTCCGGCAGCTTGCTGTCGTAGCCGATCACCTTCAGCTTGCCGCCCGGCGCCTTCACGAGCTTCTTGGCGGCGGCCGTGACCTTGCTCCAGTCGGAGCCGTTGACATCCTCGATCGTCAGCCCGGCCTGCTTGAGCAGGTCGCCGTTGGCCATGATGATCTGGACCTGGTTGAACTCGGGGATGGCCCAGATCTCGTCGCCGAACGTCACCTGCGCGAGCGCGTTCTTGTTGTACATCGAGGTGTCGATCTGCTCGCCCTCGACGCACGCGGTCAACGGGATGATCGCGCCGCGCGAGGCGAACGTGCCGATCTGGTCGCGGTTGGCGTAGATGATGTCCGGCGGGTCACCGGCGGCCACCGAGGAGAGGAACTGCTGGATGTCGAGGTCGCCCTCGATCAACTTGACGTCCGCGCCGCCGAGGGCCTTCTTCGCCAGATCGACGCGGGTCGATCCGATCTCGTCCGTCGCGCCGAAGCCCATGACGGAAATGCTGCCCTGGAACGTGGCGCTGGGGTTGAACTGACCCGCCGAGGGGGTCGCCGTGGCGCCACCGCCGGTGCCCTTGGCACACGAGGTGAGCGCCAGTGCCAGCGACACCGACAGGACGGACCAGCGGACGAGTGGGGTTCTCATGGGGGTTTCGCCTCCACACTGATCAAGCGGGGCATCAGGCATGCTGATGACGGCCACGTGGCGCCAGGCCAGTGTGGCAACGTTCACACATCTGAGAACGTACCCATACCGCTGAAACCCCGTCAACCACTCATTTCACAGCGTTTCAGTGTCGTTAATATCGCGGGCCGGTGTGGGACGCGTCCGATTCATCCCAGATCGCCGTCCCACACGGCTTTTCCGCACCCCACGACTCCCTTCGCGTCGCTCTCCGGCGGTCCGCGAAGTGCTGGAGGGCGGGCCGCCCGAGACAGGCTCTAGTTGCATGGCTATGGTTGTTGCGACTGATTTGCAACTATGAGATTTCGAGGAGAGACCGCTCATGGGTGAGTACACCCTCCCGGACATGCCGTACGACTACGCGGCGCTGGAGCCGGCGATCACCGGCGAGATCCTGGAGCTGCACCACGCCAAGCACCACGCCGCCTACGTCAAGGGCGCCAACGACACCCTCGACAGGCTGGCCGAGGCGCGCGACAAGGGCGAGTTCGGCGGCCTCGTCGGGCTGGAGAAGACGTTCGCGTTCAACCTGTCCGGGCACGTCCTGCACACGATCTTCTGGCAGAACCTGTCCCCCGACGGCGGCGACCGCCCCGACGGCGACCTCGCCGCGGCCATCGACGAGCACTTCGGCTCCTTCGACGCCTTCAGTAAGCAGCTCACCACCGCCACCTCCACCGTGCAGGGCTCCGGCTGGGGTGTGCTGGCCTGGGAACCGCTCGGACGCCGCCTCGTGGTCGAGCAGGTCTACGACCACCACGGCAACGTCGGCATGAACACCACTCCCCTGCTCGTCTTCGACGCCTGGGAGCACGCCTACTACCTGCAGTACCGCAACGTCCGCCCGGACTACGTGGAGAAGCTCTGGGGCCTGGTCAACTGGAACGACGTCATCGCCCGCTTCGACGCCGCCCGCGGCGCCTGACCCCTGCCGGAGACTCACCGCACGCGCCGCGGCATGAACCGCCTGTCAGGGGTGCTCGTCCTGGTGGCGGCCCTGGCCTTGGCCGCCTGCTCGCCCGCGCCCGTCCCCGCTCCCGCCGCCCAGGAGGCCGCGCCGTCCGCGCACCGGGCCGGCTTCCCGGTCACGGTGGAGAACTGCGGGCGCGAGCTCACCTTCGACGAGCCGCCCGCCAAGGTGGTGACGGGCTACCACCCGTCCCTGGAGACCCTGCTGGCCCTCGGCCTGGGCGACGGATCGCCGGGCGCACGAACTTCTCGGAGAGCCCGTTCCTGCCGGGCCAGGAGGAGCAGTACGCCAAGATCCCCTCCGACACGATCATGCTGCCGCAGAAGGAGGTCATGCTCGCCCAGGGCGCGGACGTCGTCCTCGACAACGCGATGGCGAGCTTCGACGCCGCCGGCGGTACGCCACCGTGGAGGAACTGGACGCGGCCGGCAGCCCGGTCTACATCCTGGGCGGCTGGTGCAGCCCCGAGGAGGTGCTGGAGTTCACCATCGAGGACACCTTCACCGACCTGGGCAACCTCGGCAAGATCTTCGGCGTCCCCGACCGCGCCGAGCGGCTGATCACCGAGTTGCGGGGCCGGCTGGCCGACGTGAAGCAGCGCGTCGAGGGCCGTACCCCGGTCGGGGCGCTGGCCGCCGACGGCGGCAAGGGGCCGGTCAGCGCCGCCCGGCCCGAGGCGGTGCTGATCAGCGACTACGCCACCCTGCGCGGCGAGGACATGCCGAGCTCGAAGGCCAAGGCCGCCGATGCCTTCGCCATCGCCAGGAACAGCCCGGCGGCCGAGCGGGAGCGCTACCTCGCCCTCCCCGTGGCGGCGCAGCACCCCGGCTACCGCAACATCCTGGCGATCACGACATCGCCCGGTTCCTGCACTCGGACGCCTTCGCCCGGTGACCAGCACGACCGAGAGGAGCCCGGCGTGGTGCCGCGCACCTGGACCCCGGTGCAGGAGCAGATCGTGTGGGAGTTCCGGCTGCCGAGGGCGCTGCTGGCGCTCCTCGTCGGGGCCGGGCTGTCAGTGGTCGGGGCGCTGCTGCAGGCACTGGTGCGCAACCCGCCGGCCGACCCGTTCCTGCTCGGGATCTCCTCCGGCGCCTCGTTCGGCGCGGTGCTCGTGCTGATCCTCGGCGCCTCGGCACTGGGCGGGCTGTCGCCGTCGGCCGCCGCCTTCGCCGGCCTGATCGTGCCGCATGCCGCACGCCTGCTCATCGGCGCCGACCACCGCCGCGTGCTGCCGGTCACCGCGCTGCTCGGGGCCGTGTTCCTCCAGCTCGTGGACGTGGCGGCGCGGACCGTGAACGCGCCGCGGGAGCTGGCGCTCAGCATCGTCACCGCGCTGTTCGGCGTGCCGTTCTTCCTGTGGCCGCTGCGCCGGCGCTCCGCCGACCGGGCGGTGAGCGTCACGTGAAGCTGGACCTGAGCGGCGTGTCCGTCGCGCTCGACGGCCACCCGATCGTGCGCGACGCCGGGCTGCGGGTGGACGACGGCGAGTTCGTGGCGCTGGTCGGGCCGAACGGCTGCGGCAAGTCCACCCTGCTCCGCACGGTCTACCGCGCCCTGCGGCCGTCCGCCGGCCTCATCGCCGTGGACGGCGACGACGTGCACCGCCTGCCCGCCCGGCAGGCCGCCCGGCGCACCGCCGTCGTCGCCCAGGAGACTCCGGCCGACCTGGACTTCACGGTGGCGGAGATCGTCCGCATGGGACGCACCCCGTACAAGGTGGACACTCGTGTGGACGAGGAGCTGTGCGCGCGGGCGCTGGAGCGCGCCGGGCTGGCCGGCGCCGCCGGACGGATCTTCGCCACGCTGTCCGGCGGCGAGAAGCAGCGCGTGCTGCTCGCCCGCGCGCTCGCCCAGCAGACCCGCCTGCTCCTGCTGGACGAGCCCACCTCCCACCTGGACGTCCGCCACCGGCTGGAGCTGCTGCACCTGGTCCGCGAGCTCGGCATCGCCACCCTGGCCGTGCTGCACGACCTCAACCAGGCCGCCGCCTTCTGCGACCGCCTCTACGTCATGGACGCCGGCCGGATCGTGGCCGGCGGCCCGCCCGAGCAGGTGCTCACCCCCGGCCTGATCCGCCAGGTGTACGGCGCGCGCGCCGTCCGGCGCACCCAGCTCGCCTTCGAGCAGATCGAGGAGTGATCGCCGTCCGAGCGTGAAAGGGCCCGGCCTCGCGACGGGAGGCCGGGCCCTGGGGGCAGGCGCCCGAGTGGGCAGGTGAGGCGCCTTTCAGGTCGCGGACGTCAGTGCTGGCTCGCCTTCTCGGCGCCGACGCCGGTGAGGGAGCGCACCTCGATCTCGGCGTACTTGGCCGCGTTGAACTCCTTGCTGAGGATCGTCCCGAGCCAGCCGCACAGGAAGCCGAGCGGGATCGAGACGATGCCCGGGTTGCTCAGCGGGAACCAGTGGAAGTCCACGCCGTGGATCAGCGCCGTCACCGCGACGCCCGCCGGGGGCGGCGGGGCGGACACGACGGGCGAGAAGATCACCAGGATCAGGGCCGAGCCCAGGCCGCCGTAGATGGCCGAGACCGCGCCGACCGTGTTGAACCGCTTCCAGAACAGGCTGTACAGGATGGCCGGCAGGTTGCCGGAGGCGGCGACGGCGAAGGCCAGGGAGACCAGGAAGGCGACGTTCCACCCCTGGGCCAGGATGCCCAGCCCGATCGCGATGGCGCCGATGATCAGGGCGGACACGCGGGCCACCACGACCTCCTGCCGCTCGCTGGCCTTGCCGCGCTTGAAGACGTGCGCGTACAGGTCGTGCGAGAAGCTGGAGGAGGAGGCCAGCGTGAGGCCGGCGACCACGGCCAGGATCGTGGCGAAGGCCACGGCTCCGATCAGGGCCAGCAGGATCATGCCGCCCGCGGAGCCGAAGATCTCCTCACCGATCCGCTGGGCCAGCATCGGGGCGGCCGTGTTGCCCGCCTTGTCGCCCGCCATGATCGCCTCCCTGCCGACCAGGGCCGCCGCGCCGAAGCCGAGGACCAGGGTGACCAGGTAGAACACACCGATGATGCCGATGCCCCACATGACGGACTTGCGAGCGTCCTTGGCGGTGGGAACGGTGTAGAAGCGGATGAGGATGTGCGGCAGGCCCGCGGTGCCGAGGACGAGCGCGAGGCCCAGGCTGATGAGGTCGATCTTGCCGATCAGCCCCTGGGCGTCGGTGCCGTACTTCAGCCCCGGGATGAGGAAGCTGTCGGGGTTGGCCTTGGGACCGCTGGTGGCGGCGGCCTGGGTGAGCAGGGACGACAGGTTGAAGCCGAACTTGCCGAGCACCAGCACCGTCACGAGCGCCGCGCCGCCCATCAGCAGCACGGCCTTGACGATCTGCACCCAGGTGGTGCCCTTCATGCCGCCGAAGACCACGTACACGATCATGAGCGCGCCGACGCCGACGATCGTCCACGCCTTGCCCGCCTCGCCGGTGATGCCGAGCAGCAGGCCGACCAGCGCGCCCGCGCCGACCATCTGGGCCAGCAGGTAGAAGATGCTGACCACGATCGTGGACACGCCGGCCGCCGTGCGCACGGGCCGCGGGCTCATCCGGAACGCCAGCACGTCGGCCATGGTGAACTTGCCGGAGTTCCGCATCAACTCGGCCACCAGCAGCAGCGCGACCAGCCAGGCCACCAGGAAGCCGATGGAGTAGAGGAACCCGTCGTAACCGGACAGCGCGATGATGCCCGCGATGCCGAGGAAGGAGGCGGCCGACATGTAGTCGCCGCCGATGGCCAGGCCGTTCTGCACGCCGCTGAAGGACCTGCCGCCCGCGTAGTAGTCGGCGGCCGTCTTGGTCTGGCGGCTCGCCCAGAACGTGATCGCCAGTGTCGCGGCGACGAAGACGAGGAAGAGGGTCATCCCCAGGGCCGTGGAGCTCACTTGGACTTCTCCTCAACCTCGTGACGGAGCTTGTCGGCGATCGGGTCGAGCTTCCTCTCGGCGTGCCTGGAGTACGCCCACGCGATGAGGAACGTGGAGACGAACTGCAGCAGGCCGAAGACGAGACCGACGTTGATCTCACCGACGATCTTGATGCCCATGAAGCCGCGCGCCCATCCGGACAGCACCACGTAGAGCAGGTACCACACGAGGAACGCCACGGTCATGGGGAACGTCCAGGCGCGGAATCGCCGTTTCAGGTCCTGGAATTCACTGCTCTCCTGCACTTGTTCATAGACCGACGCGTCATGTTCTTGTGTCGTCACGAGACCTCCACTGTGATGCGGATCACGCCCAACGTAAGAGCGCAACCTATCTGCCGTGGAGGCCCGTGATGGGGTTGTTCGGCGAGTCGCAGAGGTACGGCGATGAATTAGGGATGGTCTGCGGTGAAAGGTACGTTCAGCGCGACGAACGGTCCGGATAATCGCCGTCTGCAGGCCGGACGTCGCAGCGACAGCGCTGTCAGAAACGTCAGGTGAGCGACCCCTCCAGCGCCGCGCCGAGATCCTTGATCAAGGTGTCCGCCGGCTCCAGCCCGACCGACAGGCGGACGAGGCCGACGGGGATGCCCATGGTGGCCCGTACGCTCTCTTCGGTGGACAGGGCGGGCGCGTTCACCAGACTCTCGAAACCCCCCCAAGAAACACCAATCCTGAAATGCCTCAATTTATCGAGAAAAGCACCGACCTCTTCGCGTGATTCCGTGTCGAGCACGAGGCTGAACAGGCTGGAGAACCCGGACATCTGCCGCAGCGCGACCGCGTGCCCCGGATGAGACGGCAGCCCCGGGTGGTTGACCGCCCGCACCGCCGGATGGCCGGCCAGGAATTCCGCCACCGCCAGCCCCCGCTCCTGGTGGGCCGCCATCCGTACCGGCAGCGTGCGCAGCCCCTTGATCACCTTGGCCGCGTCGTGCGGCGACATGGCCGCCCCGTACAGCTGGTACTCGGTCAGCGCGAGGGGCCTGATCAGCCTCGACGGGCCGACCACCACGCCGCCGACCAGGTCGCTGTGCCCGCCGATGTACTTCGACAGCGAGTGGACCACCAGGTCGACGCCCATGGTGAGCGGCTTCTGGAACAGCGGCGTGGACCAGGTGTTGTCCATGACCGTCACCAGCCCGCGCTCGCGCGCCCACCCGGTCACCTCCGCGATGTCGACCACGGCGTAGGCCATGTAGGAGGGCGACTCGAAGTAGAGTAGGCGGGTGCTCGCCCTGATTGCGCTGTCACATTCCGCGAGGTCGCCGACGTGCGTATGCGTGACGCCGAACTTCTCCAGGTAGCGCAGGAACTGCGTGGTGGGCCCGTAGACCGCGCCCAGCACCAGCACGTGGTCGCCGGCCGACACGAGCGACGAGATCGTCGCCGAGATGGCACCCATCCCGGAGCCGAAACACTTGGCCCGCTCTCCCCTCTCCAGCGCGGCGAGCTTACGCTGGGCGAGGTCGACCGTCGGGTTGGTGCCCCGCCAGTAGACGTAGCGCTCGTCCTCGTTCCTGATCGCCTCGCCGAGCTCCTCCGCGCTCGCGAAGGTGAACACCGAGTTCTCGAACACCGGCGGGTTGACCGCGCCCAGCGCCCACGACTCGTCCTCGCCCAACCGGCCACAGATCCATTCGTCATCCATGGGGGCAGAGTATGACAGCGCGGGATCTGGACGACCGGGCCGCCTCCAGGAGCGTGCGCAAGCCCACCATGGCCGACGTGGCGAAATACGCGGGCGTGAGCCTCAAGACGGTCTCCCGGGTCGTCAACCAGGAGCCGCACGTCCGCGCCCCGCTGCAGGAGCGGGTGCAGGCGGCGATCAGCGCGCTCGGCTACCGCCGCAACGAGGCCGCCGCCCGCCTGGCCAGGGGCGCCGCCATGCTGACGCTCGGGCTGGTGATGGAGAACATCTCCAACGAGTTCTACTCCCGCCTCGCCGCCGCCGTCGAGTCCGCGGCTGCCGGGCACGAGGCGCTGGTGGTGTTCGGCTCGTACGAGGAGAGCGCCGACAAGGAGCGCATGCTCATCGAGTCCATGTACGCCAGGGGCGTCGACTCCCTCATCGTCGTCCCGTCGGCGGCCGACCACGCCTGGCTGGCCGAGCACGCCTCGCTCACCGCGGTCTTCGTGGACCGCGTGCCGCCCGGGCTGGACTCGGCGGACGTGGTGCTGCTCGACGACGTGTGGGGCGGGCGGGCCGCGACCGAGCACCTGCTGGCCCACGGGCACCGCCGGATCGCCCTGATCTCGGACGACGGCGCGGTCAGCTCGGTGCGCGACCGCGCGGCCGGCTACCGCGCCGCCCTGCGCGCGGCCGGGGTGGCGGCCGACGAGGCGATGGTGGTGCGCGGCGTGTTCGATCCGTGGCGGGTCGCGTACGAGGTGGGCCGGCTCCTGGACCTGCCCGACCCGCCTACGGCCTTCTTCGCCACCAACAACCGCGCGGCGATCGGGATCCTGCAGGCGCTGCGCGAGCGGCCCGAGCGGCCGGCGTACGTGGGGTTCGACGACTTCGCGCTGGCGGACGTGTTCAGCCCGGGGGTGACGGTGGTGCGCTACGACGTGACCCGCCTGGCCCGCGGCGCGGTGGACCTGCTCCTGAACCCGGCGCCCGGGCCGCGCCGCGTGCGGGTCCCGGTGGAGCTGATCGCCCGCGGCTCCGGCGAGCTCCCGCCCCGCTGACCGCGCCACGCTTCCCCCTCCACGCGCCCGGCGGCCTTCCGGCACATGCGCGACGTCGCCGCCGTTAGGGTCGGATGGTGGCTTTCTCTCCCACCCTCGACCGCCTCCTCCGCGAGCACGGGCTCGAGCCGGCGGCCGCTCCGCCTGACCTCGTCGAGCGCCTGCCGGCCGCGCCCGAGTTCGCGGTGCCCGTGCTGCTGGGCCTCGACGCCGACTGCCACGCCGTCAGCCAGGCGCTGCAGCTTCTCGGCGGCACGGCGAGCCGCGCGGCGCTGGCCGAGCTGCTGCACGACCCCGGCGGGCGGCTCGGCGAGACGCTCGCCACCCTGACCGCGTGGGGGCTGGTCACACTCGACGGCGACGGCGACGAGAGCACGGTGACATCGCCGCACCCCGACGGCCTGTGGGCGCACCCGTTCGGGCTGGGCCGGCCGCTCGCCGACCTGACGGGCGAAGAACTGAAGACCCTCGTGAGAGGGCTGGGCGGCAAACCCAGGGGCCGTAGGGCGGAGGTGCTCACGCAGGCGGTGGAGCTCCTGTGCGACGGGGCCGCCGTGCGCGCGCGGGTCGCCAGGCTGCCGCGCCGGGCGGCGGCTCTGCTGGAGTCGATGGCGGGCGGGGAGCCGGTCTTCGAGCACGTCGTCTGGTACGGCGCCGGCGATGCGGACCATCCGATCGAGCGGCTGGCCGAGGCCGGGTTCGTGGTGCGGGACGGATGGGTGTACGAGCTGCCCAGGGAGGTCGCGCTGGCGCTGCGCGGCGAGGGCTGGAAGCCGGAGCTGACGGGCCAGCCCGACGTACCGCTCATCGACACCGCCACCGCCATGCCTGGTGACGCCCACGAGGCGGCCGGGGGCGGTGCAGTGGCGGATGGGATGCTTGCGGCGACGGCCGCCGCGGACCGGGCAGAGGCGCTGATCGAGCTGGCCGGCGCGCAGCCCATCTCCGAGCTCAAGGCGGGCGGCGTCGGCGCCCGTGAGCTCAAACGCACCGCCAAGGCCCTCGGCGTGACCGAGCAGGCGGCCGCGTTCTGGCTCGACGTGGCCCTCGGCGCCGACCTGATCGCCTCGGAGCTCGGCGAGCGGCTGGTCAGCACCACCCTGGCCGACGACTGGCTGGCCAAGCCTCCGGCGGGCCGGTGGCGGGCGCTGGTGGAGTCCTGGCTGGCCCTGCCGCAGGCGCCCACGTTCAGGGTGACGGGTTGCTGCCCGGAGCACATGACGCCGCAAGCGCCGCCGTACCCGTTCGAGTGCGGCGCGGGCGACATCCGGCAGGCCACGCTCCGGGTGCTCGCGACGCTGCCTCCGGGGCGGGCGTCGACCCCTGAAGGGCTGCGCCCGGCGGTGGACTGGCGCACCAGGGCGACCCGGGAGTTCGCGCACGCCGCCACCGGCTTCGTGGCCGCCGCCCTGCGCGAGGCCGAGCTGCTCGGCCTGGTCCTGGACGGCGCGCTGACCGGGTTGGGGCGCGCCTACCTCGACGGCGCCGACGTGGACGCGCGCTTCCCCACCCCGTCCGGCACGGTCACGCTGCAGAACGACCTGACCGCGATCGTGTCGGGGGTGCCCGCGCCCGAGCTGGCTGTCCTGCTGAACGGCTGCGCCGACCTGGAGTCGCGCGACCGGGCCAGTGTGTGGCGCTTCTCGGAGACGAGCGTGCGCCGGGCGCTGGACGCGGGGACGGCGGCCGAGAGCCTGCTCGCCGCCCTGGCCGGCGTCTCGGCCAAGGCCGTGCCACAGCCGCTGCGCTACCTCGTCACCGACGTCGCCCGCCGGCACGGCGCCGTCCGCGTCACCACCGCCGCCGCCGTGCTCACCGCGGACGACCCGGCACTCATCACCGAGCTGTGCGGTACCAGGGCCCTGCGCAAGCTGGCGCTGCGGCAGGTCGCGCCCACGGTCGCGCTCAGCGCGCTGCCGCCCGACGAGACGCTCCGGCTGCTGCGGCAGGCCGGTCACGCCCCGGTCGCCCTCGCCGAGGACGGCACCGTCAAGGCCGAGACGCCGCAGCGCCGCCGCCTGCCCGTGGAGCCCGCGCGGGCCCTCGACGCGTTCCTGACCGGTGCCGAGCCCGGCACGCCCGGCGAGGCCCTCGCCGTGGCGGCCGTCACCGGGCAGGCGATCGTCGTGGTCTGGCAGCGGCGCGAGCACTACATGGAGGACGTCGAGCTGGCCCGCGACACGGTGAGCGGCTACTGCCATGACTGCGACCGGGATCACGCCTTCCAGCGGGCCCGGATCAAGGAGGCGTACCTGCCCTGAAGCGCGGTTCAGGCCGGCTCAGTCGCGGGGGCGCCAGTCGCCGCGGTCGAGGTCGAGGTTCTCCGGGGCGTGCAGCCGCACCATGGTCCTGGCGACCCCCGGCGGCACCCGGTGCGGCGTCAGGAACGACACCGACACCATCACGGCGAACGCGATCGGCACGGTCCACGCCGCCGGCTGGGCGAGCAGGGCCCCGGCGGCCCCGTCGTGCGGGCCCGAGGTGATCGTGACGAGCACCGCCGCGCACGCCAGCCCGCCGCCGACCAGCAGCCCGGCCAGCGCGCCCGTGCTCGACAGGCGGCGCCACCAGATGCCGAGCACGAGCAGCGGGCAGAACGACGAGGCCGCCACCGCGAACGCCAGCCCCACCACGTCCGCCACCGGCAGCGCCCGCGCCCACACCGCCAGGGCCAGCGGCACCGCCACCGCCATGAGCGTGGCGATCCTGAACGCGCGCACCCCGCCCTTGAGCAGGTCCTGCGCGATCACGCCCGCCACCGACACGGTCAGCCCGGACGAGGTGGACAGGAACGCGGCGAACGCCCCGGCCGTCACGAGCGCCGTCAGCAGGTCGCCCAGCGTGCCGCCGACCATCCGCGCGGGCAGCGCCAGCACCACGGTGTCGGTGCGCACCAGGTCGGGCGCGTAGATCCGGCCGAGCCAGCCGTAGCAGGCGGGCAGCAGGTAGAAGGCGCCGAGCAGCGACAGCACGACGAGCGTCGTGCGGCGGGCGGCCCGGCCGTCCGGGTTGGTGTAGAAGCGCACCAGGACGTGCGGGAGCCCCATGGTGCCGAGGAACGTGGCCAGGATCAGCGAGTACGTCGAGTACAGCGCGTAGTCCTTGCCGCCCGACAGCGGCTCCTGCCAGATGGCCGCGTCCAGCGCGCCCAGCCCCGGCGTCCCGCCGGCGCGCCAGGCCATCAGCAGGAACACCAGCGGCACGCCCAGCGCCGTCAGCTTGATCCAGTACTGGAACGCCTGCACGAACGTGATCGACCGCATGCCGCCGGACAGCACGTTCACGGCCACGACGACCGCGACCAGCAGCCCGCCCACCCACACGGGCGCGCCGGTGATCGTGCGCAGCACCAGGCCGGCGCTCTGGAACTGCGGCATCAGGTAGAGCCAGCCGATCAGCACGACGAGCACGCTCGCGGTGCGGCGCACGGTCATCGACTCGAGCCTGGCCTCGGCGAAGTCGGGCAGCGTGTACGCCCCGGAGCGCCGCAGCGGCGCCGACACCAGCACCAGCAGCACGAGGTAGCCGCCGGTCCAGCCGACGGGCAGCCAGAGCATGTCCACGCCGAACGACAGGATCAGCCCCGCGATGCCCAGGAACGAGGCCGCCGACAGGTACTCGCCGCCGATGGCCGAGGCGTTCCAGAGCGGGCTGACCGTGCGGGAGGCGACGTAGAAGTCGGAGGTGGTGCGGGAGAACCTGATCCCGAACGCCCCGATGAGCACGGTCGCCACCATCACGACCAGCACCGCGGTCAGGCTCACCGGCGCTCGACCAGCTCGGCGAAGTGGCGCTCGTTGCGCTCGGCCTGCCGTACGTACAGCCAGGCGCCGAAGACGAACGCGGGGTAGATGAGCCCGCCGAGCACCGCCCACGGCAGCGGCACGCCGAGCAGGTCCACCGAGCGCAGCTTCGGGATGAGCAGGAACAGCAGCGGCAGCCCGCCGACCACGCACGCCAGCACCGAGCAGACGAACAGCGCCAGCCTGAACTGGGTGCGCAGGAACGAGCGCATGTAGACCTCGCCGAGCCGGGTCTGCTCGTCGATCTCCCGGGTGGCGGGGTAGCGGGGGCGGCGGGCGGCGGCCGTGCGCGGGCTCGTCACGGCCACCCTGCGCCCTGGGCGCGGCTCGGGGCTCATAGGGTCCTCGCCTTCCTGGCGCGGCGTACCAGCAGGTCGCGCAGTTCGCGGGTGTGGCGGCGGCTGACCGGCAGCTCGGTGTCGCCGACGCGCACCGTGCACTTGCCCGAGTCGATGTGCAGCTCCTCGATGTGCTTGACCGCGACCAGGTGGCTGCGGTGCACGCGGACGAAGCCGGCCGAGGACCACCGTTCCTCCAGGGTGGCCAGCGGGATCCGGACCAGGTGGCTGCCCGCCGCCGTGTGCAGCCGCGCGTAGTCGCCCTGCGCCTCGACGTACATCACGTCGGCGCTGGACACGAACCGCGTCACCCCGCCCAGCTCGACGGGGATCGTGTCGCTCTCCCCGCCGTCCACGGGCACGTCGGCGGAGACCGCGACCCGCCGGATGGCCTCCGCCAGCCGCTCCGGGCGTACGGGCTTGAGCAGGTAGTCCTCGGCCTTGATCTCGAAAGCGTCGACGGCGTGCTCCTCGTACGCCGTCACGAACACGACCCGGGGCGGGTTCGCGAACTGCGACAGCAGCCTCCCGAGCACCACCCCGTCCAGCCCGCGCATCCGGATGTCGAGGAACACCGCGTCGATCGGCCGCCCGTCGGCGATGGCCCGGTCGAGCAGCCGCAGCGCCGCAGCGCCGTCCCTCGCGGTGGCCACCTCGCCGATGCGGGGGTCGGCACGCAGCAGGTACGACAGGTCTTCGAGGGCTGGCAGCTCGTCATCGACCGCGAGGACCCGTAGTTGCGCCATAGACAGTGATAAAACAGACAACAAAGATCAACATCAACGGGCAGAGACGCCTGGGTGATATTTCGGCAACCTGACGTTGACCTTGGTGCCGGCTCCCTTGGCGGTCTCGACCACGAGACCGTACTCGTCGCCGTACACCTGGCGCAGCCGCTCGTCCACGTTGGCCAGCCCGACGCCGCCCGTCGCGGCGATGTCACCTGCGAGGATGCGGCGCAGCCGGTCGGGGTCCATGCCGAGCCCGTCGTCCTCGACGCTGATGCGGCACTCGGCGCCGCCGTCCTCGGCGATGATCGTGATGCGGCCGACGCCGTTGCGGCTTTCGAGGCCGTGCCTGACGGCGTTCTCGACGAGCGGCTGCAGGCACAGGAACGGCACCGCGACCGGCAGCACCTCCGGCGCGATGCGCAGCGTCACCTGGAGCTGGTCGCCGAACCTGGCCCGCTCCAGGATCAGGTAGCGGTCGATCGAGCGCAGCTCCTCGGCGAGCGTGGTGAACTCGCCGTGCCGGCGGAAGGAGTAGCGGGTGAAGTCGGCGAACTCCAGCAGCAGCTCCCTGGCCCGCTCCGGGTCGGTGCGGACGAACGAGGCGATCGTGGTGAGCGAGTTGTAGATGAAGTGCGGCGAGATCTGCGCGCGCAGCGCCCGCACCTCGGCCTCCATGAGCAGCGTGCGCGAGCGGTCCAGCTCGGCCAGCTCCAGCTGCGAGTCGACCCAGCCGGCCACCTCCTGCGCGGCCCGCACCAGGCCCGCCGAGGCGTTCTGCCCGTAGGCGGCCAGGGCGCCGACCACGCGGTCGTCGGTGGTGAGCGGCACGACGACGGCGTGGCGGATGGGGCATTCGAGCAGGTCACAGCCGATGGTGAGCACCTGGGTACGGCCGTCCTGCAAGGTGGCCGCCGCGTGCTCGAACGCCTGGCCCGCGTGGTGGTCGCCGGCGCCGTCGTACACCAGGAGCCGCTCGCCGTCGGTGATCGCCAGCGCGGCGGAGCCGAGCAGCGCGCGCAGGTGCCGCGAGGCGCGCTCGGCGCCGTCGGCGGTCAGCCCGGCCCGCAGCGGCGGCCCGGCCAGCGAGGCGGTGTGCAGGGTCTCGAACGTGGCCCGCTCCGCCGGGCTGGTGCCCAGCTCGCGGCGGCCCCGCAGGACCCGCCAGAGCAGGATCGCGGGCACGCTGACGAGCGCCGCGACCACGGCCACGCCCACGACGTACTCCACGCCGGGGAGCTTAACCCAGGCGCCCGCTCAGAGGGCCTTCGCGATGAGGTCCGCGTACGACGTGGCCTCCTCGGCGGAGGCGTACGTCGTGCGCGGCCAGAAGAAGCCGCGCAGCCCGTCCTTCTTCCTGCGCGGCACGACGTGCACGTGCAGGTGGGGGACGCTCTGGCTGACGCGGTTGTTCATGGCCACGAACGTGCCGCCCGCCTCCAGCCCCTGCTCGACGGCCCTCGCCATGGCCTGCACCCGCTCGAAGAACGGCCCCACGCCGGCCAGGTCGGCCAGCGTCTCCACGTGGACCCGGGGCACCACCAGCACGTGCCCCTTGAAGACCGGCCGGCTGTCGAGGAACGAGACCGCCACCTCGTCGGAGTGCACCATGGTCGCCGGTCGCTCACCTGCGATGATCTCGCAGAACAGGTCAGTGCTCACCTGCCGACCCTATCCGCGAGGCCGCCCCACCCGCGCCCCACCCACTTCGCGAGGCCGGCCGGCCCGCCCGCCCGGTCAGCGCCGCGCTGACCGGCCCCTCCGCCCGGTCAGCGCGGCCGTCCCGCCTGTTCGGCGAAGGCCGTCCAGCTGGTCATGTTGGGCGCCGACCACTCCTCCGGCGCGTGCAGGAACCGCTCGCCGGCCCGCCCGGCCACCTCCGCGCGCAGCCGCTCGGGCACCTCGGCCACCTTGGCGCCCCGGCAGTGGTAGACCAGCCCGCCGCCGCGCTGCCCCATCGCCATCCACGGCAGCCACGGCGACACGCGGCACCAGGAGAACGCGCACGGCACGTCCGGCCTCCCGGAGTCGAGGTCGGCGGCCGAGACGAAGAACTGGAACAGCTCCAGCGCCCGGTAGGTGTCGCTCGCCGAGTTGTCGGGATAGTCGGCGACCTTCAGCGGCGAGGGGTAGGCCAGGCGCACGTCGACGTTGAAGACCACCTGGTCGCCCAGGCGGGTCGCGGGCACGGGATAGGCGCCGAGCCGCTGGTTGACCGGGTCGTTGAAGACGTGCCGCACCTCGACGGCCCGGCCCGTGAACGGGTTGTCCCAGGTGTCGAGCACCTGCCTCGTCGCGGGGTCGAGGTAGAGAGCGGCCTCCCTGGTCAGCAGCCGCCGGTCGCCGTCGGCCCCGACCGCCCTGGCCACGTTGAAGCCCTCGAACCCGAACAGGTGGTGCGGCCCGCCGTCGTCCTGCCAGCCGTACACGTCGCCGGTCCAGTAGGAGATCGTCTCCGCGCCGTCGGCGGACGCGCGCACCCGGATGAAGTCCATGATCCCCACAGTAACCCGTTGCTTCGCGACACGATGTTGCTATCTTAGCGACATGACGTTGCTAACCGGGGCGCGGCAGCAGAGCTGGCTCCCCCTCTTCGTGCTCGGGGTCGGGATGTCGATGATCATCATCGACGCGACCATCGTGAACGTGGCCGTGCCCGCGATCATGGCCGATCTCGGCCTGACGGCCACGGACGTCGAGTGGGTGAACTCGATCTACTCGCTGGCGTTCGCGGCCCTGCTCATCCCGCTCGGCCGCACCGGTGACACGCACGGCAGGCGGCGGATGTTCGCGATCGGGCTGGTCGTGTTCCTGGCCGCCAGCATGCTGGCGGCCGCGGCGGGCAGCGGCACGCTGCTGATCGGCGCGCGGGTCGTCCAGGGCGTCGGCGCCTCCATGGTGGTGCCGATGACCCTCGCCATCATCAACGCCCTCTACACCGGCCCGCGCAGGACCGTCGCGTTCGCCGTCTGGGGGTCGATCATCGGCGGCATGGCCGCGCTCGGCCCGCTGCTCGGCGGCTGGCTGGTGACCGACTTCGGGTGGCGCTGGGCGTTCTGGGTGAACCTCCCGATCGGCCTGCTGGTCCTGCTCGGCACCCTCAAGGTGCCCGAGTCGCGCGACCCGCGCGCGGGCGGCATGGACGTGCCGGGCGGGCTGCTGTCGGTGCTCGGCACGACGTCGCTGGTGTTCGGGCTGATCGAGGGCCAGCGGTACGGCTGGGGCGGCCCGATCCTGCTCGCGTTCCTGCTGGCGGTGCTGGCGCTGACCGCGTTCGTGCTGGTCGAGCGGGCCAGGGCGCGGGCCGGACGCCCGGTGGTCCTGGACTTCTCGCTGCTCGCCATCCCGTCCTTCCGTTACGGCGGCGCGGCCGCGATGATCATCTCGCTGGGCGAGTTCGGCATGATCCTCGTGCTGCCACTCTTCCTGCAGTCGGCCATCGGGTTCAGCGCGTTCCAGACCGGGCTGATCATCGCCTCGCTGGCCGGCGGCACGTTCCTGGCGGGCGGCCTCGTGCCGAAGCTGCCGCTGGCGCCACGGGTCATCGTCCGCGTGGGGCTCGCCCTCGAAGCCGCCGGCGCCATCGCGATCGGCCTGGCCGTCTCGCCCTCGCTCGGCCCGTGGACGCTGGTGCCCTGGCTCGTCGTGTACGGGATCGGCATCGGGTTCGCCTCGGCCCAGCTGCCGAACGTCATGCTGGCCGACGTACCGGCCCGCCAGTCCGGGGTGGCCTCGGGGCTGCAGAGCACGGTCCGCCAGCTCGGCGCGGCCATCGGCATCGCGGTGCTCGGCGCCGTCCTGGTGACCGGGCTGGACCAGGCCATGGCCGACCACCTGCCCGGCTCGCCCCAGTTGCGCGCCGCCGTACGCGAGAGCGCGGGCGCGGCCGTCGCGGGCATCAGGGACCCCGCGCGGCACGCCGCGGCGGTCGCCGCCTCGGCCGAGGCCACCGGCCGGGTCACCATCGTCGCGGGGATCGTGCTGCTCGGCGGCGTCGGCGCGACGCTGCTGCTGCCCGATACTGGGGGAAGGCGACGCGAGGAGGAGTGAGTGCCGAGGATCAGCGCGGCCACGGTGGCCGACCACCGGGCCAGCCAGCACGCCGCCCTGCTGGCGGCGGCGATGGAGATCCTGGCCGCCGAGGGCGCGGCCGGGCTCACCCCGGCGGCCGTCGGGGCACGCGTCGGGCTGGCCCGCTCCAGCGTCTACCGCTACTTCTCCTCGACCGCCGACATCCTGGCCCAGCTCGTCGAGGACGCGATCCCGCGCTGGGCCGGCCGGCTGGAGAGCGCCACCGCGCGGGGCGGCGGGGCGCGGGAGCGGGTGCGGGCGTACGGCGAGGTGACGCTGTCGTTCGCGACGCACCCCGACTACGCCCTGCTGCGCGCCCTGTCGGCGGTCGAGCTGCCCCCTGAGTGCAGGGACCGGCTGGACGAGCTGCACCAGACGCTGATCGCCCCGCTCCGCGCCGTCCTGGCCGACGCCGGGGAGCCGCACCCCGGCCTGGTGGCGCAGCTGGGGTGGAGCGTCCTGGGCGAGGGGATGCGCCGGCTCGCCGCCGCCGCGGGGCCGGCGACGGACTCATCGGCGGGTCCGTCAGCGCACCCATCGGCGGACCCGTCGGCGGAGGCGGTCGAGGACCCGGCGGTGATCATGGAGACCACGCTCACGGTGCTGTGCCGTGCGGTCCTGCCCTGACCGGGCTCAGGGGACCATCGTGGGAGGCGCCGGCTTGACCGTCACCGCGAAGATCGCCTCGCCGGACTGCTGCCTGCTGCGCTCGTCAGGCGGCGTCGTGGCCTGGCCGCACCGCCAGCAGTCACGCAGCCTGATCTCGGTCGTCCCGGCCTTCTTCCCGTTGAACACGAAGTACGTCGTGCCGCCGGCCCCCACCCCGTCGCCCTCGCCCTCGTGCTCCTCGCTGATGAACGAGGCCACCTTCGGGTCGGGCACGGCGGTCAGGTCCCACTGGTCGCCCACGGACGAGTTGTCGGCGACGGCCAGCGAGAAGCGCTGACCGGGCCGCACCTCGACCTGCACGGTCGCCCCCTTGGCGCCCTTGACCACCGCGCCGAGGTCGCTCACCGCCGAGCCGCCACCGCAGCCGGCGGCGAGCAGGACCAGCAGGGCGGCGGCGGCCGTTCGACGCATCACTCCGGCAGGCTATCGGCCCGCCCCGCCCATCAGCGTGGCGGCTCGGCCGTAACGGAGCGAACGCCCGGCGCCGGCGGTACCGCGGGCGGTCAGCGGCACATGCGGCGGCGATCACGCATCAGGCCGCCGAGTCCGACGGCGGCCGCGGCGCCGCCCGCCGCCATGAGCAGCATGGGCATCTTCGGCCGCCCGCTCGGCGCGCCGCTCCCGCCCTCGCGGACCTTGCCCGCGACCTGCCCCTTGATCTGCGACGTCTTCCCCCTGAAGGAGCCGACCATGCCCAGCGCGCGATCCTTGGCGGCCCCCGCCGCCTGCCCAGCCCTGGCCTTCACGTCGGCCTTGGCGGCGAGCGCGCTCACGGTGTCGGCCAGCTCTCTCCTGGTCTCCTCGATCTCCATGCGGAGCTCGCGGGCGCTCTGGTAGCGCACCCCCGGCTCGGTGTACGGCGACCGGTAGCGCGCCCCGTCCCCCACGGGCGCCGACTCGTGGTGTGCCGTCCCGCTCCGCGCGGGCGAGGACCCGTGATGGGTCCTGCCGCCCTGCCCGGGCACCGACCGCTCCTCGCCCTGCTGGTGCGCGGCGGCCTCGGCGCGCTCGTCGGGGACGGGCGGCTCAGGGATGAAGGTTTCGTGCCCCTCGCGGGCCTCGGCCGCGCGACGGGCGTTCTCCGCCGCGCCGGGCCTGGTGGGAGGGACGTTGATGGACTCGTGATCGGTCGGCAGGCCCACAGTGGCCCGGCGGGCGCCGATGTCGCCCGCGTGCTGCTCGATGTGTCCCGGGTCGGTCTCGCTCATCGCCGTGCACTCTCCTTGACCATGTCGATGTCGGCCCTGACGCTCGCGAGGGTCTCCGCCGGCATCGGCGGACCGACCCG
This sequence comes from Nonomuraea phyllanthi, assembly GCF_006334985.2. Classification (GTDB taxonomy): domain Bacteria; phylum Actinomycetota; class Actinomycetes; order Streptosporangiales; family Streptosporangiaceae; genus Nonomuraea; species Nonomuraea phyllanthi. The sequence goes on along the minus strand of NZ_VDLX02000030.1, from coordinate 58,548 downwards.
CTTGACCTGGCTCCTGCCGGTCAGGCCGAGGAGCGCGGCGATGAGGAACAGCCCTCCCGCCACGATCAGGGCGGCCGCCCACGCGGGCAGAACCAGGGCGATGGCCAGGATGACGGTCGTCACGAGTGCCGCGCCGCCGAAGAACGCGGCCATCCCCGCCGCCCCGAACAGGCCAGCGCCGAATCCGGCGCGTTTGCCCTTCGCCGTCAGCTCCATCTTGGCCAGGCGCAACTCGTCCCTCACGAGCCTGGAAACCTGCTCGGAGAGGTCGGTGACCAGCTTGTGGGTATCGTTCACGACGTTCGCCTCCTCCGCTGAGGATGGCGCCTACCCAGACAACCGGCCTTCTATCGCCGCGCGCTCCGCCTGGCGACCTTGAGCAGCAGTCCGAGGGCGGACACGGCGGGGTCCTTCTGCACCTCGCACCAGTCGTCCGGCTGCTTCGGCTTGCTCCACGGCGAGGGGAGCTCGCAGGAGGGAGCCTGCGGCTTGGGCCGCTCGCACCACGGTTCTGGACGGTTCATACCGCCCATTCTAATCCTTCAGGTGCCGCTTATATAAGGTTCGCCTTGTCCTCAGCCCTGTCGCAGATCAGGTGGGTGAGCGCGGCCACCCCTCGGTAGGGGTCGGTCCTGCCCGCCCGCTCCTCCGCCGCCAGCAGCGCGCCGAGGTCGCCGGGAATGGGCGCGTCGTCGGGCACGGCGTCGCAGAACACGCGCACGCCGTACCACTGCCGGACCTCCAGCCCGTGTACGGCGAGCCGCCGCGTCAGCTCGTCCCGCCGGTCGGCCCTGGCGCTGACGCCCAGCCGGTTGACGTAGCGGGTGTCGTCGAACGCCCGCACCGCCTCCCCCCAGGCGCCCATGAGGCCGGGCCGCATGGCCAGGGCGTCGCCGTTGCGCACGAGCAGGGACAGGACGCCACCGGGGGCCAGCAGCCGGGCGAGGTCGGTGAGGAGCGGGCCGGGGTCGTCGGCGTACATCAGCACGCCGTGGCAGAGCACGACGTCGAACCTGCCCGGCTCGAACAGCTCCCCCAGCCGCTCGGCCCGGGCCAGGATCGTGCGCACCGTCATGCCCGGCTGGATCCCGGCCTCCAGGAGGCGGAGCAGGTCGCGGGAGGCGTCGAGCGCGGTGACGTGATGGCCCCTGGCGGCCAGCCTGAGCGCCTGGGTTCCCTGGCCGGCGCCGACGTCGAGGACGTGGCGGCGGGTGGCGGGGAGGTGTTCGGCGAGCTGGCGGGTGACGAGGTCCTGCCGGACGACCTCACGCAAGGTGCCCAGGCGCTCGCGCCACCTGTCCTCCGCCTCCGAGAAGCGCATGCCATGATCCTAAACGTCCCCGATTTCCCACCCACCACGGGCACCCGGTACCGGCCGCACCCGCCCCAGGGCGGCCGCGCGCGGGTGGGTGCCGTCGGGGGCGGGACCGATCTTCGGGACGCGGCGGTAATCTGCCGGGGTGCTGGTACATGGGGTCTGGTCGGCCGAAGGGCTCGCCTTCTGGGCGGAGAGTGCCGACGCCGTGTCCCCGGCGGGCCGGCGACGGTCCGGCGACGGGCAGGTGCACCCGTTCGCCGCGCCGGCGGGCGACATCGCGGCCGTGCTGGGCCTCGACGAGCCGCCGTCCCGCACCTTGGAGCTGCTCCTGCCCGGCTCGGCCAAGGAGCCGCTGCCCTCGCCGGAGACCGGGCGGCTGCCTGAGACGGCGCGCCCCCGGCTGCGGCTGTGGCGGGTCCCCGCCGTCGTGCCGTCCGCCGCGCAGGCGCTGCAGGTGCCGGCCGGGCACGGGAGCACCGCGACCATGCGCCACTGGGCCGCCGTCGCCGACTTCGCCCGCGACCTGGTACGCCGGGGCCGCGTCGTCCCCCACCTCGTCCCCGGCGCACCGCACACCGCCGCCTCAGACCCCGGCGCGCCGCACACCACTCCCTCTCACCTCGGCGCGCCGCGCACCGCCGCTTCGGGCGGAGGGGTCGCGGGTGCGCCGCTCGCCACCGGCCCGCACCCCGCCCAGGAGGGCGAGGCCGGGGACGTCATGGCGATGTGGGCGGTGCCGGTCGCCGATGCGCGGGCCGTGTGGCGGCCGGTCGTCACCGGGGCCGACGCCGCCTACTTCCGGGAGCTGGCGCTGGCCATGCCGCCCGCGTGCCGGACCTCGCGTACCGAGCGGCCCTCCGCGCGCGTCCTCCAGGAGGCGCTGGAGGCGTTCACCGACGCGCTCGTCCGGCAGGCGCTCACCGAGCCGCTGGTCGCACGGGCGAGGACCCCCCACGAGCGGTGGCTGGCCGCCCTGACCGGTGACGCGAACGCGTGTCCCGACGTGCCCGAGCTGCGCCAAGAACTGGAGAGGTGGCACAGGAGCGTCGCGGCGGCCGAGGGGGCGACGCGGGTGTGCTTCCGGTTGCTGGAGCCCGCCGCCGACGACGAGTGGCGGGTGGAGCTGGCGCTGCAGGCGGCCGACGACCCCAGCCTGTACGTCCCGGCCGCCCGGGTCTGGGACGGGGAGCCGGTGACCGGGCTGCCGGGCCGGCCCGAGCGGGAGCTGCTGGCCGGGCTGGGCCGCGCCGTCAGGCTCTATCCGGAGCTGGATCAGGCCCTGCGCGGCCCCAGGCCGAGCGAGCTGGCCCTGGACACGCACGGCGCGTTCGGGTTCCTGCGGCAGGCGGCGCCGTTGTTGCAGGCGGCCGGGTTCGGGGTGCAGCTGCCGCGCTGGGCCGGCCGCTCGAAGCTGGGGTTGAAGCTGACCACCAGGACGAAGGCGCAGTCGGCGGCCACGGGCCAGGGGCTCGGGATGCGGGAGCTGGTCGACTTCCGGGTGGACCTGGCGGTGGGCGGCGAGACGATCAGCGAGGCGGAGCTGGCCGAGCTGGCCAGGCTGAAGGTGCCGCTGGTCAGGGTGCGCGGCCAGTGGGTGGAGCTCGACGACCGGCAGCTGAAGGCCGCGCTGAGGGCCGTGGAGGGCGCCCGTACGGGCGAGGCGAGCGCCGAGGACATCCTGCGTCACGTCATCCAGGGCGACGACGAGCTGCCGCTGGTGGCGGTGGACGCCGACGGCGTGCTGGGCGACCTGCTGTCCGGGCAGGCCGAGCGGCGGCTCGTGCCGATCGGGACGCCGGCGGGCCTGGACGCCACGCTCCGGCCGTACCAGGAGCGGGGGCTGGCCTGGCTGAGCTTCCTGTCCGGGCTCGGCCTGGGCGGGGTGCTGGCCGACGACATGGGGCTGGGCAAGACCATCACCACGCTGGCGCTGCTCGTCCACGAGCGCGCCGCCGTGCCCACGCTGCTGGTCTGCCCGATGTCGCTCGTGGGCAACTGGCAGCGGGAGGCGGCGCGCTTCGCGCCGGGGCTGCGGGTGTACGTGCACCACGGCAGCGGGCGCGACGCCGCCAGGATCCCGGAGGCCGACCTGGTGATCACCACGTACGGCACCGCCCAGCGCGACCTGGAGACCCTGCGGGAGCACGAGTGGCGCAGGGTCGTGTGCGACGAGGCCCAGGCGATCAAGAACAGCGGCACGCTGCAGGCCAGGGCCGTGCGCTCGATTCCCACCGGCACGCGCCTCGCCCTGACCGGCACCCCGGTCGAGAACCACCTGGCCGAGCTCTGGTCGATCATGGAGTTCGCGAACCCGGGGCTGCTGGGGCCGCGTTCCCGGTTCAGGACGCGGTTCCAGGAGCCGATCGAGGCCCGCCAGGACGAGCAGGCGGCGCAGGCGCTGAAGCGGGCGACCGGGCCGTTCATCCTCCGGCGCGTCAAGACCGACAAATCCATTATTTCGGATCTGCCGGAGAAGCTGGAGGTCAAGGAGTGGTGCCCGCTCACCACGGAGCAGGCCACGCTCTACCAGGCGGTCGTGGACGACATGCTGGACAAGATCGACGGCAGCGAGGGCATCGAGCGGCGCGGCCTGGTGCTCGCCACGATGGCCAAGCTCAAGCAGGTCTGCAACCACCCGGCCCACCTGCTCAAAGACGGCTCCCGCCTATCCGGAAGGTCCGGCAAACTCACCCGCTTGGAGCAATTGTCCGAAGAAATCCTCGCAGAAGGTGAAAAAGCTCTACTTTTCACGCAATATGCGGAATTCGGGACGATGCTCCAGCCGTACCTCGCCCAACGGCTCGGCACCACCGTGCTCTGGCTGCACGGCGGCCTGCCCAAGAAGACCCGCGACCGCCTCGTCGAGCGCTTCCAGCAGGACGACGAGCCGATGCTGTTCGTGCTCTCGCTCAAGGCGGCCGGCGTCGGGCTCAACCTGACGGCCGCCAACCACGTCGTCCACGTCGACCGCTGGTGGAACCCGGCCGTCGAGGACCAGGCCACCGACCGGGCGTTCCGCATCGGGCAGCGCAAGAACGTGCAGGTGCGCAAGCTCATCTGCGCCGGCACCCTCGAGGAGCGCGTCGACCGGCTGATCGAGCGCAAGAAGGCGCTGGCCGAACGCGTGGTCGGCACCGGCGAGGACTGGCTGACGGACCTGTCGACCGAGGAGCTGCGCGAGGTGTTCCAGCTGACGGCCGAGGGGGTGGGCTGATGGCCTGGTTCGAGGCGGGGAGGCCGATCAGGGTCGAGGGCGGCATCAAGGCCCGCACGCAGCGCGGCAGCATCGGCTCGACCTGGTGGTCGCGGCGCTTCATCGACATCCTGGAGCGCGTCTGCGACAAGGGCCGTCTCTCCCGTGGCCGCGCGTACGCCCGCCAGGGCCAGGTGCTGTCCATCGAGCTGTCCCCCGGCGAGGTCACGGCGGCCGTCCAGGGCTCGCGGCACGACCCGTACGAGGTCGTGATCAGGATCGAGGCGTACGGCGAGCGCCGCTGGGCCGCGGTCGAGGAGTCGATCGCCGAGCAGGCCGTGCACCGGGCCAAGCTGCTGGCCGGCGAGATGCCCCCGGAGATCGAGGAGGTGTTCGCCGCGCTGGGGATCGACCTGTTCCCGCGCGAGCTCGACATGGACTGCTCGTGCCCCGACTGGGGGTTCCCGTGCAAGCACCTGTCGGCGGTGCTCTACCTGCTGGCCGAGTCGTTCGACGACGACCCGTTCCTGGTGCTGGCCTGGCGCGGGCGCACCCGCGAGCAGCTGCTCGGCTCGCTGGCGGAGGACGCGCCGGGCCTCGAGGTGGCGGACGTGCCGTTCGCCGACCGGCTGGCCGACTTCTACGCGCCGGGCGCGACGGCGCACCGGCCGGAGCGCCGTCCCACGGCCGCCGCCCCCGACCTGCTTTTGCGCGTCTTCCCGCCGCCCGCCGGGCTGGCCCGCCCGCTCGCCCCCGCCTACCGGGCGCTCGGGGATCTCTGAGGCGTGGTCAGCGGTCCTCGAACGAGTCGGGGACCATGACCCGCACGCCGTTGGGCACGACGCGCAGCCGGATGGGAGTGCGCAGGCGCACCTCGCCGTCCACGTCGGCGGCCATCGGCGGGTCGGTCTCCAGCAGCATCTCGCGCCCGACCACGAACGGCCCGCCGGCCAGGCTGCGCCAGCGCCCGGTGGTCGCCCTGATGAGGGTCTCGCCGAGCAGCCGCAGCCGCTTGCCGGAGCCGAGCTGGTAGGCGACCAGCATGCCGTTGTCGATGCTGATGTCCTTGGCGACCTGCCAGCCGCCGTGGAAGCGGCCGTTGGCGATGTTGAGCTGGTGGGTGAGCAGCTCGTGGCGCCTGCCCTCCACGGTGATGTACGCGCGGAACGGGGTGTGCCCGGGCAGGATGGTCAGGGCCGTCATCGGGTAGGCGGGCCGCCCGACGATGCGCTTGAGCCACGGCTTGACCTTGCCCGCCACCTCGACGGAGACGCCGAAGCTGGCCAGGTTGGCGAACGGCCGGTCGCCGGCCATGCCGAGGTCGATGTCGGCGACCTTGCCGGTGTCGAACACCTTGATCGCCCCGGCCAGGTCGAGCGGGAGGCCGAGGCTCCTGGCGAAGTTGTTGGTGGTGCCGAGGGGCAGCACGCCGAGCGCCACGTCGCGGTGTGCCACGTGGCGCACGGCGGAGGAGAGCGTGCCGTCGCCGCCGCCCACGACGAGCAGGTCGGGGTCGGTGGCGAGGGCCGTGTCGAGCAGCTCGCGCAGCCGCTTGGGGTTGTAGACCGACAGCTCCACCAGCGGCTCGAACCCGAGGTTGTGGATCTGCTCGATGACCTCGAAGTAGTGGCGGCGACCGCGGCGCGAGCGAGTGTTCACCACCACCGCCACCTTGCGATCGCGGCGGATCGCCTCGGTGTGCTCGTCCTTGGTGCGCAGTTCGCTCATGCTCACCAATGGTAGGGCCGCCAGGGAGGTCCTGGCGGCCCTGTTGATCACTACTTCTTGGGCGGGACGACCTGGACGAGAGCGCCCAGGTTGCCCGGCAGCGGGGCGAGCAGCTTGAACTGCACGCCGAGCGCCTTGCCCTCGTCACCGGGGTTGCCGGTGCCGAGCACCGAGCCGGCGGCCACCTGGCCGTACAGCTCCGTGGCGGGGGTGCCGTCCTGGTGCACCACGCGGGTGCTGTACGTCTGGTCACCCTTCGACGGCACGACCACCGAGGCGTCGAAGTCGCGGTAGTACAGGCCGCCGTCGATCAGTTCGAGGCCCGGGTACCAGGTCTTCGCGTCGGTGAAGGTGCGCACGCCCTTGAGCGCGGGCAGCTCCGTGCAGTACTCGCTGTACGGCTCGTTCGCGTCCTCGATGCACTCCGTGAACGGGTACGTCTTGCGGAACCCGAACGCGGCGTTGGACGACTGGACGCGGCCCTGCAGGTTCTTCTGCAGCGTCGGGTCCTTCTCGGCCGCGGTGCCGGAGCGGCGCAGCGGGTCGTAGTGCGAGTCCACGACCAGCAGGCTGCCCTTGGAGCCGATGCTCGGCGGGAGCTGCAGGGTGCTGCCCAGGTTGTTGTTGACGAACGTCGAGTCGCGGTACCACACCAGCAGGCCCGGCGCGTTGTACTTCACCTTGTGCACCTTCCACGCCCCGTCGCGGAGGTAGTCGGTGTCGTAGGTGTACCCGAGGCCCTTGTCGAAGCCGTCGAGGTTGCGCCACTCGGCCAGGTAGAACCGGGAGATCTCGCGCTCGCCGTTGTTGCGGGTCCAGCCCTGGCCGCTGGTGTTGGTGAACGTGCCGCCAACGGGCTTCCAGCCGTTGTCGCCGTTCTCGACGTCGTCGCTCCACACGGCCGTGCCGCCGTTGGTGAGCTCGAAGTCGTCGGCGAACCAGCCGCGCTCCTGGAAGGCCGCGTCGGAGTTGAACGTCAGCCGCAGCTTGATCGTCTGCCCGGCGAACGGCGTCAGGTTGGCGTAGTCGTGCCGCCAGCCGCCGCTGCTGCCCGTGAGGCCGTACTTCTTGTTGCCGAACGTCTTGAGGTTCTTGTTCGGGTCCGGGTAGTCGTCAGGCGTGGTGACCTCGTTGCCGGCCTCGTCGAACAGCTTCTGCTGGCTCCACGTCTGGCCGCCGTCGGTCGAGACCTCGACGAAGCCGAAGTCCCAGTCCTGCTCGATCACGTAGTTGTTCCACATCCAGAACCGGACGTCGGTCCCGGCGGGAACCTCCACGTCGCGGGTCAGGGTGAGGTTGGCCCAGTCCTGGTCCAGGCCGTTCCACCAGGCGTTCGAGCCGCTGTGCACGTCGATCATCTTGAGCGGCGTGGACGGCAGGTTCACCCGGATGCCGTCCTCGGTGAACTTCGGCGTGCGGGAGGACTGCCCGACCGTGACGATCCTGGAGCGGTCGCCGGGGTCGAACGTCTTCGGGTTCGCCCAGCCGAGCACCCACTTGTCCCACAGACCCATGTGGGACGGCATCGACTGGTAGACGGGGCCGGAGTGGGAGCCGCTGGACATCAGGTCCCAGAAGTCCACGGCCGAGCTGGCCTGGCCCGAGGTGTCGTACAGGTCGGGCAGGCCGAGGTCGTGGCCGTACTCGTGGGCGAAGACGCCGACGCCGGAGTCCTCGGGCTGCACGATGTAGTTGGAGATCTTCTTGTCGGTGCCGGGCACCTGGTAGCCGCCCGCGACCGCGCTGGAGTGCGCCCAGATCGCGTACGTGCCCTCGGCGCCGCCGTCGGAGGACTTGTCCTTGCCGGCGTGCACCAGCACCAGGTGGTCGATCACGCCGTCGGGCTCGTTGAAGTCGCCGTCGCCGTCGGCGTCGGAGACGTCCTCGACGTCGTAGTCGGCCCACGGGAAGTCGGGCTGCGCCTTGACGAGGGACTCGACCACGTCGATGGGCAGCTGCTGGGCGCCGAGCGGGTTGTCCGGGTGGCCGGACATGTCCTGCGGCGCGCCACCGCAGGCGGCGGCGCCGTACCAGGCCTCGGAGTGCGGGACCTTGATCCAGCCGACCGCCGAGCCGGTGACGGAGTAGGCGCCCTTGGACATCTCCTCGTACATCTTCTTCATCGTGAAGCCGGAGATGTCGATGCCCGCCTTGCCGTCGCGCGGGTCCTTCAGGTCAGGACGGACGCGCTCGGTGATGCCCTTGTCCGTGTAGAGCATCTTGTTGAAGTGCTCGGGGCTGAAGTCCTTGACCCAGAAGGAGTTGTTGTCCTTGTGCGGCAGCGTGGCCGGGTCGGGGATGTTGTTGTGCAGGGGGCCGTTCATGAGCGTGCCGGCCGGCTCGACCACGCAGTCGTCGGGGCCGCTGTTGACGCTCCGCAGGCGGTTGAAGCCCGAGAAGTCGTCGTTGGCCTGCTCGTTGAACTCGACGAGGATCGTCAGGAGCTTGGCCGTGCGGGTCTGCTTGGTCTTCTTGAACAGCCATTCGGCGGGGTTGCGGCCGGTCCTGATGGCCTCGTCCTCGCGCTTGGCGAGGACCCGGCCGGCCGCCGGATTTCCACTCGTGAACTTTCTGTCGATCTTCTCGGCCGGGGTCAGCGAGCGCCGGTTCCCCTGGTTGACAGAAGGCTCCTTCGGGTCCTTCCCGACCGCGGGAGGAGCGTAGTTGATGTAGTAATCGGCGGCCGTGGGCTCGTACGACGCGACGGACGACGCCTGAGCCGTGGGCGCGGACAGGGCGGCGCCCAGGAGGGCGACCGCCGGGAAGGCTGCTGCTAATAAGCGCTTCGTGCTGGGCACCAGGAACCCTCTCTGCCCGGGGTCTCCGGGCGCATGGCCATAGGGTGTGCAATGCCGGACGCTAGAGGGTAGGTCAACGAATCGTAAAGTACGTTGTTGAAACGTGATCAAAGGGGGACATTTGACCCATCGTTTAGGTGCGGCGCCTAGAACAGAATGAACCCGGCCGCAATCCCGCCCACGACCGCGCCCCCGTAACAGACCACCGCCACGAGCACGTCGTACCTGGCGATGCCGAGCAGCTCCTCGCTGGTGAACCTGACGCGGTGCGCGGCGTGGAAGAGACACAGCACGGCCACCACCAGCAGGGCCAGCCGCACCAGGACGCTTCCCGTCAGCGCGCTCAGGTGCCCGGCCGCGGGCCAGTCGACCACGCCGAGCGGCATGAGCACCCCGAACAGCAGCACGAGCACCGGCAGCACGAGCGCCGCCACCACTCCCCCGCCGCTGAACAGCAGCCACAGGTACGGCTCCAGCCTGCGTCTCATGGCGACCTCAGGACGAAGTAGGCGATCAGCACGGAGATCACCATCCAGGCCGAGTGGTTGCCGCCCTGGATCATCCAGGCGGGCACCCGCCAGCCGTCCAGGCGGACGACGGTGGCCTTGGGGGCGAGGTTGAGGAACGTGACCGCGTGGTAGACGGTCGCGGCCAGCGCGAGCACGTTGAGCGCGATCATCCACGGCCGCGCGGCCAGCGCGGCGAACTCCTGGAACGCGCCGCCGCGCAGCGCGTCCACGAGCATGCCGAGGAAGACGACCGACCAGGCCACCAGGACGCTGGTCAGCTCGCGCAGCACGAAGAGGGCGTAGCGGCGGCTGCGGGCGAACCACAGGCGGTCGCGCGGCGCCCGGTAGGCGCTCACCCCGGTCATCGCCTGCTCCACGGCAGGACGGAGCGCAGGGCCGCGGTCAGCTTGTAGCGCTGGATGGCCTCGGCCGGGTCCACGTGCTTGGGGCAGGCGCGCGTGCACTCGCCGACGAACGTGCACCCCCACACGGCGTCCTCCTGGTTGAGCACGTCGAACCGGTCGTCCATGTCGCGCGAGTCCAGGCCGTAACGCTGGGCGAGCGCGATGGCGGCCGGGCCGAGGAAGTCGGGGTCGAGCACGTAGACCGGGCAGGCCGAGTAGCACAGCAGGCAGTTGATGCACATGCTGTACTGCTTGTACGCCTCCAGCTGCTCCGGCGTCTGGGCGTACTCCGTCGTGAGGGGCGGCTCCTCGCCCTCCCTGACCAGCCAGGGCCGCACGGACGACAGCTTGGCCAGGAACCCGTCGATGTCCACGACCAGGTCCCTGATCACCGGGAAGCCCTTCAGCGGCTCGATCCTGATCGGGCCGTCGCCGTACTCGGTGAGGAAGGTGCCGCAGGTCAGCCGGGGCTCGCCGTTGACGGTCATGCCGCACGAGCCGCACACGCCCATCCGGCACGACCAGCGGTACGACAGGCTGCCGTCGAGCTGGTCCTTGATGTGGTTGAGCCCGTCGAGCACCGCCCAGTCGGGTTTGAGCGGCACGTCGTACCCCTGGACGACGGGTTCGTCGTCCTCGCCCGGCCGGTAGCGCGCGACCTCCATCCTGATCGTGCGCGTCCCGGCCTCGGTGGTGTCACTCACGGCCGTACACCCTTTCTCCCGGGGGCCAGCGGGTGATCGTCACGGGCAGCAGCCCGACCGACGGCGTGCCGTCGGGGGCGCGGTGCACCAGCGAGTGCGCGAGGTAGGCGGCGTCGTCCCTGGCGGTGAAGTCGGTGCGCTGGTGCGCGCCGCGCGACTCCTGCCGGTTGAGCGCGCAGGCCACGATCGTCCGCGCCACCTCCAGCATCGTGTGCAGCTCCAGCAGGTTGATCAGCTCGGTGTTGAAGGTGGCGCTCGCGTCGTCGACGCGGGCCTCCGCGGCGCGCTCGCCCAGCTCGGCGAGCGTGTCGACGGCCTTGGCGAGCGCGTCGCCCGTGCGGTAGATGCCGGCCGCGCCCTCCAGCGTGTGCTGCATCTCCTCGCGCAGGCCGGCGATGCGCTCGCCGGTCCCGCCGCCCTCGCGCGCGCGTTCCAGCCGCCGCCGCTCGTCGCCGCCCTGGCTGCGCACGGCGGGCGCCTCGCCGTCCCGGTGCGAGCGGGCGAACCCGGCCGCCGCGAGCCCCGCCCGGCGGCCGAAGACCAGGCACTCGGGCAGTGAGTTGGAGCCGAGCCGGTTGGCGCCGTTGATGCTCACGCAGGCCGTCTCCCCGGCCGCGAACAGCCCGGCGATCGGGGTGGCGCCGTCGAGGTCGGTGTGGACGCCGCCCATCATGTAGTGCACGACCGGGCGTACCGGGATGAGTTCGGTGGCGGGGTCGAGGTTCTGGTAGCTCCGGCACAGCTCGCGCACGAACGGGATGCGGGTGTCGATCTTCTCCTCGCCGAGGTGGCGCAGGTCCAGGTAGACGACCGGCCCGTACGGGGTGTCCACGGTGCGCCCCTTGTGCTGCTCGTGCACGAACGCCTGCGAGAGCCGGTCGCGCGGGCCCAGCTCCATGCTGCGCAGCCGCGGCGTGGGCGTGGGCCGGCCGAGGTCGTAGTCCTGAAGGTAGCGGTAGCCGTCCTTGTTGATCAGCCAGCCGCCCTCCGCCCTGGCCGCCTCGGTGATGAGGATGCCGGTGAACGGCAGGCCGGTCGGGTGGTACTGGACGAACTCCATGTCCTTCAGCGGCGCGCCCGCGCGGTAGGCGAGGGCCATGCCGTCGCCGGTCTTGATGGCGGCGTTGGTGGTGAAGGGGAAGACCCGGCCGCAGCCGCCGGTGGCCAGGATGACCGACCGGGCGGCGATGGTCTCGATCCGGCCGGTCCTGAGCTCGACGGCCACGACGCCGTGGACGCGGCCGTCGTCGACGACGAGCTTGGTGACGTACCACTCGTCATAGCGGATGAGGTCCTGATATTTCAGGCTTGTTTGGAACAGGGTGTGCAGGAGGTGGAAGCCCGTCTTGTCGGCGGCGTACCAGGTGCGCATCTTCTTCATGCCGCCGAACGGGCGGACCGCGACCCGGCCGTCGCCTTCCCTGCTCCACGGACAGCCCCAGTGTTCGAGCTGGATCAGCTCCTTCGGCGCCTCGGCCACGAACGCCTCGACCGCGTCCTGGTCGCAGAGCCAGTCACCGCCGGAGATCGTGTCGTAGCAGTGCTCGTCGAGCGTGTCGCCGACGCCGATCACCGCGGCGGCGCCGCCCTCGGCGGAGACGGTGTGGCTGCGCATCGGGTAGACCTTCGAGACGACCGCCACCTTCAGCTCCGGGTCGGCCTCGGCGACCGCGATGGCCGCCCGCAGGCCCGCCCCTCCCCCTCCGACGATGAGCACGTCGATCATCTGGGTCACTTCCCGTGGTCGGGTTGTATCGGGTCCTTCACGCGCTTGCCGTCGTGCCGGATGGCGGACAGGTTGATGCTGCCGTCGTGGTACTCGTGGCGGATGCTGCGGCAGCCGCAGTCGTAGAGCCGGTCGTGGATCACCAGGCCGTAGCCGTCGTCGTCGACGAGGCGCTCACCGCCGCACGTCTTCCCGCAGGGGGCCGTCTCGGGGGTGAAGGGGATTCGCGTGCCTGTCATCGCCGATCTCCCTAGATAGGCGAAATTTCATGATCAGTCGGGGTTCTCCGCGTGCGGGCGGCTCTCATCGGCGGGGCGGTTCGCCCGCTCGCGGGGATAGTGCAGATCGAAGGCCGGCCGCTCGGAGCGGATCGGAGGCATGCTGGTGAAGTTGTGGCGCGGGGGCGGGCAGGAGGTCGCCCATTCGAGGGAGTTGCCGTAGCCCCACGGGTCGTCGAGCGTGACCTTCGGCGCGCGCCTGGCCGTCCTCCAGACGTTGTAGAGGAACGGCAGGGTCGAGATCCCGAGCAGGAACGCCCCGGCGGAGGAGATCTCGTTGAGCGCCGTGAAGCCGTCGCCCGGGCTGTAGTCGGCGTAGCGCCGGGGCATGCCCAGCTGGCCGAGCCAGTGCTGCACCAGGAACGTCGTGTGGAACCCGATGAACAGCGTCCAGAAGTGCACCTTGCCCAGGCGGTCGTCGAGCATCCTGCCGGTCATCTTCGGCCACCAGAAGTAGAAGCCGGAGAACATGGCGAACACGACCGTGCCGAAGACGACGTAGTGGAAGTGGGCGACCACGAAGTACGTGTCGCTGATGTGGAAGTCGAGCGGGGGCGAGGCCAGGATGATGCCGGTGAGCCCGCCGAGCAGGAACGTCACCAGGAAGCCGACGGAGAAGAGCATCGGCGTCTCGAAGCTCAGATGGCCCCGCCACATGGTGCCGATCCAGTTGAAGAACTTCACCCCCGTCGGCACCGCGATGAGGAACGTCATGAACGAGAAGAACGGCAGCAGCACCTGGCCCGTGGCGAACATGTGGTGCGCCCACACGGTCATCGACAGGCCGGCGATGGCGATGGTCGCGCCGACCAGCCCCAGGTAGCCGAAGATCGGCTTGCGGCTGAAGACCGGGATCACCTCGGTCACGATCCCGAAGAACGGCAGCGCGATGATGTAGACCTCGGGATGGCCGAAGAACCAGAACAGGTGCTGCCAGAGCATCGGGCCGCCGTTCTCGGAGCTGAAGACCTGGGTGCCCAGCTTGCGGTCCGACTCCAGCACGAGCAGCGCGGCGGCCAGCACCGGGAACGCGAGCAGCACGAGCATGCTGGTCAGCAGCACGTTCCAGGTGAACAGCGGCATCCTGAACATCGTCATGCCGGGCGCCCGCATGCCGATGATCGTGGTGATGAAGTTGACCGCGCCGAGGATGGTGCCGAGCCCCGACAGGGCCAGACCCATGATCCACAGATCGGCGCCGATCTGCGGCGTGTGGGTCCCCGACGACAGCGGCGTGTACGCGAACCAGCCGAAGTCGGCCGCCCCGCCCGGCGTGAAGAAGCCCGAGATCACCATGAGCCCGCCGAACAGGAACAGCCAGTACGCCACCGCGTTCAGCCGGGGGAAGGCGACGTCGGGCGCGCCGATCTGCAGCGGCATGACCACGTTCGCGAACCCGGCGAACAGCGGCGTCGCGAACAGCAGCAGCATCACCGTGCCGTGGATGGTGAACAGCTGGTTGTACTGCTGCTGGGTGACCAGCTGCATGCCCGGCGAGGCGAGCTCGGCCCTGATGACCATGGCCATGACGCCCGCCACCAGGAAGAACCCGAACGAGGTGATCAGGTAGAGGTAGCCGATGACCTTGTGGTCGGTCGTCGACATCCAGGACGCGATGACGGTCCCGGTGCGGCGGCGTCTGACCTGCTCGATCGTGGTCTCTCGAACGGTCGTCACGGCTGCTCCCTCCTGGGCCGGCCCGATCTCTCCATTGCACGCCAAGGAGCGCCGCTCGGGAAGGGCCTGCGGGCAGGCATTCGGCCGGGAGCCCCGTCGCCGCCGTCCCAGATGGCGGATATCGACCGGCTCACCTGGCGGCGTCTTCTATCCTTCTAGCCGGACCGAATTCGGAGGAGATCTCGTGACCGCACAGGCTGACTACGCCGCCCTCGTCCAGCGAGGGCTCTCGCTCGACCTCACCAGGGGCAAGCCGTCGCCGCGCCAGCTCGACCTCTCCGACGACCTGCTCAGGCTGCCGAGCTCCTACCGCGCGGCCGACGGCACCGACGGCCGCAACTACGGCAACCTGCAAGGCCTCGCCGAGCTGCGCGAGCTGTTCGCGCCGCTGGTGCAGGTGCCCGCCGGGCAGCTGGTCGTCGGCGGCAACTCCAGCCTGGCCATGATGCACGACACGATCGTGCACGCGCTGCTCGACCCGGTGCCGGGCGCGGCGCGGCGGTGGGTGGAGGAGCCCGAGATCACGTTCCTGTGCCCGGTGCCCGGCTACGACCGGCACTTCACGATCACCGAGCGCTTCGGGGTCACGATGGTGCCCGTCCCGATGACCGCCGACGGCCCCGACATGGACGTGGTCGAGCGCCTGGTCGCCGCCGACCCGAAGGTCAAGGGCATGTGGTGCGTGCCGAAGTACAGCAACCCGTCCGGCGTCACCTACAGCGACGAGACGGTGCGCCGGCTGGCCGCCATGCCGGCGGCGGCGCCCGACTTCCGCATCTTCTGGGACAACGCGTACGCGGTGCACCACCTCACCGACACCCCCGACGAGCTGACCGACCTGCTCGCCCTGGCCGCCGAGCACGGCAACGCCGACCGCGTGTTCGTCTACGCCTCCACCTCCAAGGTGACGCTGGCGGGCTCCGGCGTGTCGTTCTTCGGCTCCTCCCCGGCGAACGTCGCGTGGTTCCTGCGCAACACCGCCAAGCAGTCCATCGGGCCCGACAAGATCAACCAGCTGCGGCACGTGGAGTTCCTGCGTGACCCGGCGGGCGTGGCCGCCCACATGCGGCGGCACGCGGAGCTGATCGGGCCGAAGTTCGAGATGGTCGACAAGGTGCTGACCGAGCGGCTGGGCGACCTCGCCACCTGGACGAGCCCCCGGGGCGGCTACTTCATCAGCCTGGAGGTGCCGCACGCCGCCGAGGTGGTGGCCAGGGCCAAGGCCGCGGGCATCGCGCTCACGCCCGCCGGCGCGACCCACCCGTACGGCAAGGACCCCGACGACCGCACGATCAGGATCGCCCCCACCTACCCCGAGCTGGACGAGCTGGAGCAGGCCATCGAGGGCCTGGCGATCTGCGTGCGCCTGGTGGCGGAGGAGCGGGGCTGAGCCCGAGGCCGTCGCCGCGGCCGCGGCGACGGCTAGCGGCCGTTGCCGCGGAAGCCGAAGATGTACTCGCGCGTCTCGCTCGGATGGAACGAGACGCCGACCCCCGGCTCGAACACGACGTTGTCGCGGGCGCAGTAACAGAGGCTCTCCCAGACGGCCAGGGCCTTCTCCCTGGCCGGCGCCTCGGCGGTGTCGCGCTTGCGGGCGCCGTACGAGCCGAGCACGTTGAGCAGCCCGAGCCCCCAGAACAAGCCGGTCAGGCAGAACGGCGCGAGCAGCACCTCGCCCCACCGGGCGTCCTGGCCCATCGCGATGACCAGCGACACCACCAGGTGCACCAGGGCCGCCACGCCGAGCAGGATGTAGCCCTGGTTCCTGGCCCACGGCGTGTAGTGGCGGCTGGGGAAGGAGAGCCAGACGGCGAGCTGCGTGCGGCTCATGACGTGCTTCGACACGCCCAGGGCCGCCCTGGAGGGCAGGTCGGCGACCTCGCGCTCGCCGGGTAACCGCACTCTGCCGATCTTGTACGTGGTCCCGGCGGCGACCGCGCCCGGGACCGCGACAATCTGGTCAGCCTCCGAACACACCGGGCACCTGACTTTCACCCGGGCAGTTTGGCCTTAAGTAACGACCTGCGCAAACCGCAGACCAAGCTGCGGGCGGTATGCGCCTAAGGTGCATATTGTGAGACCGATTGATGCCTTGGTTAACGCGCTGTCCGAAGCCCGCGTCGTGACCGACCCTGACGTGATCGACTCCTACGCCCGCGACCGCACGTTCGTGGAGCCCGGCAAGCCGCTCGGCGTCGTCCTCGCCGCCTCCCGCGAGGACGTGGTGACCACGATGAAGTGGGCCACGGAGCACCGGGTGCCGGTGGTGCCGCGCGGCGCGGGCACCGGGCTCGCGGGCGCCTCCGTCGCCGGCGACGGCTCGCTCATCCTGTCGCTGGCGAAGATGACCGCGATCAGGGAGCTCGCCCCCGCCGACGAGATCGCCGTCGTCGAGCCGGGCGTCATCACCGCCGACCTCGACAGGGCCGCCAGGGAGCACGGGCTCATGTACGCGCCCGATCCGTCGTCGTACGAGATCTCCACCATCGGCGGCAACCTCGCCACCAACGCGGGCGGGCTGCGGTGCGTGAAGTACGGCGTGACCAGGGACTCGGCGCTCGGCCTCGAGGTCGTGCTGGCCGACGGCCGCGTGCTCAACACCGGGCGGCGCACGATGAAGGGCGTCACCGGCTACGACCTGACCGGGCTCTTCGTCGGCTCCGAGGGCACGCTGGGCGTCATCACGGCCGCCACCGTGCGGCTGCGCCGCGCGCCCGCCGCGCCGCCGGCCACGTTCGCCGCCGAGTTCGGCTCGCTCAGGGACGCGGGCGCGGCCGTCTCGGCGATCATGGCGGCCGGCTGCCAGCCGTCGCTCATGGAGCTGCTGGACCGGGCCACCCTGCAGGCCATCGACGACTGGCGCAACATCGGCCTGGAGGCTTCCACGCAGGCCATGCTGATCGGCCAGTCCGACGCGGCCGACGGCCAGGACGTGGTGGCGCGCATGGAGCGGTTGTGCATGGACAACGGGGCGTCGTTCGTGGCCGTGGCCTCCAGCCCGCAGGAGGCCGAGGAGCTCGTCGGCGTGCGCCGGATGGCGTACCAGGCCAAGGAGCGGCTCGGGGCGTGCCTGGTGGAGGACGTGTGCGTGCCGCGCTCCGTCCTGGCCGAGATGATCACCGCCATCGAGGCGGCGGGCACCCGGCACGGCGTGCGGATCTGCACGGCCGCGCACGCCGGGGACGGCAACCTGCACCCCGTCTTCATCTTCGACCACGGCACGGTGGAGCCGCCGGCGGAGGTGTGGGCGGCGGCGGACGAGATCTTCACGCGCGCGCTGGAGCTCGGGGGCACGCTGACCGGGGAGCACGGGGTGGGGGTGCTGAAGCGGCGCTGGCTGGCGCTGGAGTCGGGGCCGGTGGTCACGGAGGTCCAGCAGGGCATCAAGGCGGTCTTCGACCCGCTGGGCATCCTGAACCCGGGCAAGGCGATCTGACGGGACCCCGCCCGGCCGTCTGCACACGTTCCCTGGCGTCCACCCGTAAGACGGACACTGACCAGGTGTTGGACACGTTCCAGACACCGGACATTTCTCACATGCCGGACATCTAGCACGTGCCCGGCACCTTGACCAAGCCGTGACATTGCCCCTGCGTAGCCGCACGACCTGGGACGAAGGACCGCTCCACACCTGACATCCATCGTCAGAACATGAAACTTCTGGCAGGTCCGGCAGACGTCCCAAGCATCCCGCTGGTAGCGTTTTGCCTCATCTATTAGGTTGTTATGGGGGTCCGACGTGAATCAGTCCCAGCCGCTGGCGGCGGACGATCCGCGGCGGCTGGGGACGTATGACATCGTCGCCCGGCTCGGCGAGGGCGGCCAGGGCGTCGTGTACTTGGGCAGGAGCGACTCCGGGGAACAGGTCGCGGTCAAGCTGCTGCACAACGCCCTGGTGGCCGATTCCGACGCGCGGACGCGGTTCCTGCGCGAGGTGGCGGTGGCGCAGCGGGTGGCCAGGTTCTGCACCGCGCCCGTGCTCCACGCCGACCTGGACGGCAGCCGGCCGTACATCGTGAGCGAGTACGTCCCGGGGCCGTCGCTCCGGGAGCTGGTCATCAACGAGGGGCCGCGACGGGGAGCGGCGCTCGAACGGCTCGCGATCAGCACGGCCACGGCGCTGGCGGCCATCCACCGCGCAGGGATCCTGCACCGGGACTTCAAGCCCGCCAACGTGCTCATGGGGCCCGAGGGTCCCGTCGTGATCGACTTCGGCATCGCCCGCGCCCTCGACTCCCCCGGCGCGACCGCCACGGGGATGGCCATGGGCACGCCCTCGTACCTGGCACCCGAGCAGCTGACCGGGGCTGCGGTGTCGGAGGCGGCCGACGTGTTCGCGTGGGGCGTCACGATGGTGTACGCGGCGACGGGCAAGCCCGCCTTCGGCGCCGACTCCATCCCCGTGGTGATGAACCGGATCCTGAACGAGGAGCCGGAGCTCGGGGGCATGGACGGCGGCAGCGTGCTGGCCGAGCTGGTGGCCGCGTGCCTGTCCAAGGACCCGGCGCACCGGCCCGGCGCGAGCGAGATCATCGTCCGCCTCACCGGCCAGCCCGCCCCGAACGCGGCCGTCGAGCCGGTGACGGGCCAGCACCTCACCTCTCACCTCTCCCCCGGTCAGCCCTCACCCGGCGCCGGCGTCCCGGGCCGGTCCCCGCAGCCGGGGACGGCCGGGCCGGAGGGCGGCACCGCCGCCGGCCCGGACGTCTACCCGGGCCCGTGGACCCAGCCCACCCCCGTGGGCTCCCCGGCCCAGACGGGCCCCCAGGGCACGCGCCCGCCCGAGACGGGCGCGTACGGCCGCCCGGCCGCGGCCTCCTCCCAGAGCGACCCCCTCCAGCACGGTCTCATCCAGCCCGGCCCCATGCAGCCCGGCCAGGTCCAGCCCGGCCAGGTCCAGCCCGGCCAGGTCCAGACCGGTCCCGGGCAGACGGGCCCGGTGCAGGGCGGCCAGTTCCCTGGCGCGCACGGACCCGCCGCCCAGGGCGGGCCCGGCCAGGCGGCGGCCATGGGAGGCGCGGCGTCCGGAAACCCGCAGATCACGGGGAGCGGGCCGCAGGCGGGCATGCCCGGCGGCGGCGCCCATCCCTCCATGCCTGGCGGCGCCCATCCCGGCATGCCCGGCAACGACCCTCGATCCGCCATGCCGCCCGTGGGCGGCCCCGGGTCGCCGTACGGTCCCCAGCCGGGCGGGACGCCCCCTGGCGCTCCCAGCGGCGGCCACCTGGGCGCGGTGGCCGGCATGCCGCCTCACGGCCAGGGCATGCCGCCCTACCAGGGAACCCCGAACGGGCCGGGCGGCCCGGGAACGGGTGCCCCCGGGGCCGGCGACCCGTCGGGCGCCGGGGACGGCCGGAACGGCAAGCAGCGCCGCACCCTGACGCTCGCCCTGTCCGGCGCCGCGGCCGCCACCCTGCTCGTGGTGGCCGGCGCCATGGTGGTCCAGGCGAACAGCAAGGAGGTGCCGGTGGTGTCCGTGGGCAACACCACCACCAGCACCAACGGCGACGGAGCGGGCGCGGGCCAGAACCCGCCGTCCGTGCAGCAGACCCCGCCCCCCTCGATCACGGTCCCCACCCTCGACCCCCCGAGGACCAGGAAGCCGAAGAAGACCACCAAGCCCACCCGCGTCCCGAACCAGGTCACGACCTACCCGCAGCCCCAGGCGACGACGGCCCGGCCCGAGCCGACCAGGAAGAAGCGGAGGTCGAACATGATCGCCCCGGAGGAGGAGCCGACCTCCAGGCCGTCCGAGGGGCCGACGAGGACGCTTCCCGTCCCGACCACGAAGTCGAACAAGAAGCCCCCGCCCGCGCCGAAGCCGAACCCGTACAAGGCGACGTCGGTGTGCGGCTCCGGCTACAAGGTCGTGGACTCGCACGCGCTGGGCTCGAGCGCCACCGTCTACCTGCTCTACAGCTCCGGCACGGGCAAGAACTGCGTGCTCACGATGTCGCGCCTGGTGTGGCCCGGCAAGGTCTCGATGAACGCGATCCTGCAGGTCAAGGGCGGCTCCAAGGGGAGCGACCCCGGCAAGTTCAGCGCCTACGCCGGCCCGGTGCGCCTGCCGGCCAAGAAGAAGTGCGTGATCTGGGGCGGCACGTTCGGCTCGCAGAGCTGGAAGTCCGGCTGGAGCCACTGCTCCTGACATCCTCGCGCGCGAGGCCGTGCCGGTTCGACGCGGCACGGCCTCGTGGTGCCGTCCGGCGGGGTGGCGGCGTCCGGCGTACATTCGACACGTGCCGGCGATCATCGGGGAGGACTTCATGACGAGCCTGGTCCACAAGGAGCTGGCGGGGGGCGTCGCGACCGTCACGCTCGACTCGCCGCCCAACCGCAACGCGCTGTCCGTACGGCTCCTCGCCGACCTGGCGGACCGGCTGCGCTGGGCGCTGGCCGAGCCGGAGGCCAGGGTGATCGTGCTGACCGGCACCGGCACGGTGTTCTGCTCCGGTGCCGATCTCAAGGAGCAGCGGTCCTCCGGGGGCGTGGGCGACGCGCCGGTGACGGCGTCGCTGCCGGAGATCCTCTCGATGCTCTGGGAGAGCCCGAAGCCGGTCATCTGCCGGCTCAACGGCACGGCGCGGGCGGGCGGGCTCGGCCTGGTGACGGCGTGCGACTTCGCGATCGCGCCGCTGTCGGCGTCGTTCGCGTTCTCCGAGGTACGGCTCGGCGTCGTCCCGGCCATGATCTCGGTGCCGGTGCTGCGCAGGGTGGAGCCGCGGGCGGCGGCCGAGTACTTCCTGACCGGCGAGGTGTTCGGCGCGGCCCGCGCGGCGGAGATCGGGCTGGTGTCGCGGGCGGTGCCGGAGGAGGAGCTGGACGCGACGGTGGCGCGCTTCGCCGACCTGCTCATCAAGGGCGCTCCCGAGGCGCTGGCCATCACGAAGCGGCTGGTGCGGGAGGTGCCCGGGATGCCGTTCGAGGAGGGGCTGCGGCGGATGAGCGAGCTGTCCGCGGAGCGCTTCACCTCGGAGGAGGGGCGGGAGGGCATCGCCGCGTTCATGGAGAAGCGACCTCCCAGGTGGGCAACCGGTCGATGACGCCCCCGGCTCTCCGTCACGGACCCTGTTGGCGAAGTAGATAAGACGGAAGCGGCCCCGTGATCACCGCTGTGACCACGGGGCGTATCACGTGTTGGGGACGTGTGCCTGGCCCGGTTTCACCGCTGAGCTCACACATACCAAGAACGTCGGGAGGGGATCCTAGAGATCATTTCTCCCCGGACAGGTAATCAAGGGGCTGTTGAGGTCATTACCAGGCGTGGACGATTCACAAGCGCGACTCACCGCGCTGTATGAGGAGCACTACCGCAGCGTGCTCAGCTACGTGCTGCTGCGAGCCGATCAGGAGACGGCCGAGGACATCGCCAGCGAGACCTTTGTGATCGCGTGGCGAAAACTCGGCCGCCTACCAGAGCCACCGCTGCCGTGGTTGCTCGGCGTGGCTCGCAACTTGGTACGGACGCAACGCCGCACCACTGCGCGCAGGCACAACCTGGTCGTACGGCTCGCCGAACTTGCCCCTGCCGACGACGTGGCCGAGCAGGTGGCCGCGCGCCAGGCGGCGCTGACAGCGCTCGCGGAGCTATCCGAGCTCGATGCCGAGGCCGTGCTGCTGGCCAGCTGGTACGGCCTCACCCCGGCCGAGGCCGCGAAGATCGCCGGTTGCTCGGCTCGCACCTTCAACGTACGACTGCACCGCGCCCGTCGCCGTCTCACCGAAGCGCTCAACCTCACCCAGCCCACGTTCCTGGAGCAGTCATGAACGACCTCAACGGCCTGATCACCTCCTTGCGCCCCAACACCGAGGACGCCTACCAGCGCCGCCGCGAAGCCGACCTCGCGCGCGCCTTCGCCACCCGTGGCCGTCGCGGCTTCTCCCTCCGGTTGCGGCTTGTGGCCGTGGCCACACCTGTCGCCCTCGCCGGCATCGTGGCCGCGGTCGCACTGGCACCCAGCGGTACCCCCTCACCGGATCACAGTGCCGCAACGGATCACGACGTCAGGGCGGCGAGCCTGCACCAGTTCGTGCTGATGAGCTCGAAAGAGCCGGGAATCAGGGTCTTTCTGTGCAAGCAGGACTCACCATGGCCCGCGTGCGGAGGCATCATGGCCGACCCGCCGGGCAGGGGTACAGCGATCACCGAACAGCAAAAGGCGGACGTCGAGCGAACGCTGGGCAAACTACCAGGGGTCGCGAGCGTCACCTTCGAGGACCAGGCCGCCGCACTCGCCAGATTCCGCAAATTCGCTCCTCAGATGACGGACGTAGGGATCAAAGACATGAACGAGTCGTTTCTCCTCACCATGGAGCCCGGCGCGGACTACGGTCCAGTGATCAGAAAGGCGAAAAGCATGCCCGGGGTCTCGAACGCCTTCGAACAGGTTCCTGCTCCGCAGACGCCACCGCTATCCACAAGCCGGCCTGCAGAGTGAAGCCGTCCTCACTGCGCTTGCCGTGCGGCCTTCACTTCCCGGGAGCAGACAAGACGAAACGCCTACGCATCATGCTGCGGTAGCGGGACCGCCGCAGGCCGAAGCCTTTGACACCTTGGGCGATGGTGCCCTCGATGCCTGCCCGGTGAGCGTAGCGTTGCTGCCATTCGTCGGTGCTTTGTCTCCGCCGGGCACGTTGCAGAGCTTCATGCTCCTCTCGCGGGCGCAGGGTGATAGGTCGGCCTTTGGTCCCACGGGTGCAAAGGTCCCGGCTGGGACAGTTCCTGCAGTCACGCATCGAAAAGCGCACACGAATGACCGGAGTCCCGCCTTGATCGATCTCGCTGGCCCAGGGCAAGCTGGTGGCTCCGGTCGGACAGGTCATGACACGGTTGTCCCAATCGATGGTGAAGTCACTGACGGCGAAGCCGTTGCCCTCGGCACTTTGCCAGGCATTGTCGGGCATCATCGGTCCCAGCAGCTCGATGCCGCGGCGATCGGCGCGTGCGAGGTTGTGCGCGGTTCTCGGGTAGTCGACAGTCCTCAACGCGGACCTCGTAGCGCTCGAACCATCCGGGTTCGGCCTGGGCCGGCAGCCAGCCGGGGGCTGCGGCGGCCAGCGCGTTGAGCGCGGCGCGCACCGTTTCATGCACCTGCTCCAGCCGATTCATCGTGCGCATGGCCATGAGCACGTGGGTGGAGTCGGTCCGCTGCCGACCGCCGGCGCGAAGCATCCCGGCAGTTACCGCGCGCTCCAGGATCGTGTCGAGCAGGCTTTGTTCAAGCGATCCTACGACCAGGCGATCCCGGAACTCGCTGAGCACCGAGTAGTCAAAGCCCGCGTCGGTCAGCTCCAGCCCGAGCGCGTACTTCCAATCGATTCGCGCTCGCACGGCCTCCGCCGTCTGCCGGTCGGACAGCTCTTCACCGAACCGCAGGATCGACACCAACGCCAGCCGGGCAGGTGACAGCGCCGGACGACCACGAGTGGAGAAGGCTACGGCGAAGTCCTCGTCCTGGAACAGGACACCCAACGCATCTCGGATGCGGATCGCCAGGCTTCCTTCGGGAAGGCTGCCCGCGCTACCGCCAGGGTGGCTGCCGGGATCTGATCTGACCCAGTCGAACGTAGCGACACCCAAGACTCCATCCGCTTCTGTTTGATCTATTTCGCCACGGTGTCTCCCTCACGACGGCGGGGGCCATTGACCGTGGTGGCGGCGCTCTCGTAGGTTCGGTCCGACCGAACATCATTCTGCCGGGAGGGCCGGGGCATGACCTCCACGCACATCGACGTCAGCGCCATCGACTTCGCCGACCTCGGCGCGTGGATGGACGCCCAGGGCCTGCCCGCCGGCCCGATCGAGGGCGTCGCGCCGGTCCCGGGCGGCACGCAGAACGTCATGGTGCGCTTCGAGCGCGGCGGCGTCCCGTACGTCCTGCGCCGGCCTCCCCTGCACGCCCGGCGCGGGAGCGACGAGGTGCTGCGCCGCGAGGCGCGCGTGCTGGCGGCGCTGCGGGACACGCCCGTCCCCGTACCCAGGCTGGTGGCCGCGCAGACCGCGCGCGAGCCGGTGTTCTACCTGATGGTGCCGGTCGCGGGGTTCAACCCTTCGCTCGGGCTGCCGGAGCCGCACGCCTCCGACCCGGCGATCAGGCACCGCATGGGGCTGGAGGCCGCCGCCGCGCTGGCCGAGCTGGGGCGGGTCGATCCCGGGGTGCTGCCGGGCTTCGGCCGGCCCGAGGGGTTCCTGGAGCGGCAGGTGCCGCGCTGGCTCAAGGAGCTCGACTCGTACGGCGAGCTCGACGGCTACCCCGGCCCCGACATCCCCGGGCTGGCCGAGACGGCCGGCTGGCTCACCCGGCACCTGCCTCCGGCGTTCACGCCGGGGATCATGCACGGCGACTACCACTTCGCGAACCTGATGTTCGCCCCCGACGGCCCACGCGTCGCCGCGATCGTGGACTGGGAGATGTGCACGATCGGCGATCCGCTGGTGGACCTCGGCTGGCTGCTGGCGACGTGGCCGATCAACGGCGGCCACGTCCCCGGGCTGCCGGAGCCGCGCGAGCTGATCGCGTACTACGCGGCGCTGTCGGAGCGGGACATGTCGGCCGTCGGGTGGTACGCGGTCATGGCCTGCTTCAAGCTCGGCATCGTGCTCGAGGGCACGCACGCGCGAGCCTTCGCGGGGAAGGCCCCCAAGGACATAGGGGACGCTCTCCACGCAACCACCCTGGAGTTGTTCAAACGGGCACAGGAGTTTATGGAAGGGATTCTCATCTAATTTCCGGAGAAACGATCACATGCCGCTCCCCCGAGCCATACAATTGCGCGCAATTGCATCTGTTTATCGGGGAAGGATCCTCATGCGCATGCGGTTCCTCGGCTCAACGTCGGAGGCGGGCGCCTGTCCCACCCTGTACGAGACCGACCGTGGCACCATCGTCGTGCAAGGCCTGCAAGTCACCGACGCGGAGGCGCTGGCCGACCTCCGTGACGTGCTCGACGGCGAGACAGCCGTCGAGGTCCCCCGCGAGCTCATCACCGAAATCGCCCGCCGGGTGGTGACCGACCGCCCAGCAAACGCTTTCCCGACCAGCGGAGCGACACCCTCGGCCACCGCTTGATCACATTTGCGGCCGGCACTGGCATGATCGGCGCAAGCGGGTCTAGCCTCTTGCGGCGTGACGTCCTTTCAGCAGGCGCGCATCGACCTCGGCAGCCAGTTACGCCAGCTGCGCGAGGCCGCACATCTGTCGGGCAAGGAGCTGGCCGAGCGGCTGCGCTGGCAGCCGTCCAAGGTCTCCCGCCTGGAGAACGCCCGCCAGACCGCCACCGAGGATGACGTGGTCGTGTGGGCGCAGGCCGTACGCGCCTCGCCCGACACGACGGACGAGCTGATCCGGCAGGCCATCGCGCTGCTGGAGCGGCACGACGACTGGAAACAGCGCCACCGCAGCGGCCTGGCCGCCCTCCAGGAGGACATCCGCGACCTGGAGGCGCGCACGAAGCTGTTCAGGGTGTTCGAGCCCGGCATCATCGTGGGCCTGCTGCAGACGTCCGAGTACGCCAGGCACGTCTTCCGCAAGGTCAAGCGGCTCTACAGCGCGGCCGACCAGATCGACGCCGCGGTGCGCGTGCGGATGCAGCGCCAGGAGATCCTCTACGACCGGACGCGGACGTTCAGGTTCGTGGTGACGGAGGCGGCGCTGCGCACGGCGCTCGCGCCGCCGGAGGTGATGCGCGGCCAGCTCGACCGGCTGCTGGCCGTCAGCACGCTGCCGAACGTGGAGTTCGGCGTGATCCCGTTCGTCTCCGAGCTGCCGTCCAGCCCGGTCAACGGCTTCTGGATCTACAACGAGGCCATGGTCTCGGTGGCCACGATGACCAAGGACCTGATCCTCCGCGACCCGGACGACATCGCCTTCTACGTGCGGGCCTTCGACGATTACGCGAAGGTGGCCGAGGTCGAGGAATCAGGCCGGGACATCATCCTCAGAATCCTTCACGAATACCGCAAACAAGGAACACATTAACCGCCGCAATTGCTTGCCTCCCCACCCAAGATCGTGCAATTCTGTCGCGAGACGTTGCGGAGGTGACGCATGATGCTCGATACCGCGCTGTGCCTCGAGCGGTTCGCCTGGCACGCGGGTCGCCACGCCGACCTGATGGTGCAGAGCCTCGCCCTGTCGAGCGACCCGGCGTACGTGTCGGTCCGCAACCGCTTCTCGGCCACCCTCGCGGAGACCGTGACGTGCTCCGACGAGGGCGCGTACATCACCTCGTGGGGCTACCGCCTCGGCACGGCGGAGGACGTCGAGTCCGCCGCCGCCCGCCTGGCCTTCCTCCTCGCCGCGCTGCCCGCCTGACCTCGTCCCTCCCGCTAGCAGCCGGCCTTGTAGAGCACCTTCTGGATCTCCGGCCGGTCCACGTTCTCCGCGGTGATGATGGTGGCGTCCGTGGGCAGCGACGGCGTGACCTGCTGCCCCTTGACCGCGGCGACCGCCTGCTCCACGCCCTTGGCGCCGATGTCGGCGGGCAATTGCGCGATGAGCGCCTGGACCACGCCGTCCTTCAGCTGCTTCACCTGGGCGGGCCCGGCGTCGAAGCCGACCATCTTGACCTGGCCCAGCTTGCCGGCCTGCTGGAGGGCGGAGCCCGCGCCGGTGGCCGAGTTGAGGTTCGCGGCGAAGACGCCCGCCAGATCCGGGTCCTTGGCCAGGAATCGGGAGCGGGAGGGCCGCCAAGGCCCAAGCGAGTCCCGACCTGTCACGTCCGCGCATCACCGATGTTTGTCGGTGCCTGTCGGTAACGTGACCCCCGCACTACTGTTCGTGAACGGTTCAGGCATCTTGCTTTCCCGGAACCACCGGTATGCGGTCTGCGGATGAACACCCTGCGACCGCGCCCACTCAGCGAGCTTTACCGACTAATTCAAACACACGTTCGCACACGTTCGCTGACACATCTTTGAACTGTTCCCTAGCCCCCAGCTCAGGAGGCGGAGATTTATACCGACTTATCCGTTTCTGAGCGGCGCATGAGAGTTCCCGGCAGCCGTATCGTCGCGATGGCGCCGCCGCCGGGGGCGTTCGCCAGGCGTACCTCTCCCCCGGCCTCGGCGACGGCCTGCGCCACGATCGCCAGGCCCAGCCCGGACCCCGGCAGGCCGCGGGCGGACGGGGAGCGCCAGAACCGCTCGAAGACGTGCGGCAGCTCCTCCTCCGGCAGCCCTGGTCCGTGGTCGCGCACGGTCAGCCGGCCGCCGTCCAGCCGCACCTCCACCTCGCCGCCGGGGCTGAACTTGGCGGCGTTGTCGATGAGGTTGAGCACGGCACGTTCCAGCGAGGCGGCGCCGCCCACGACGTACCAGGGGCTGAGCTCGGTGACCACCTCGGCGCCGCGCAGCCTGGCCCGCTCCACGGCCGCCGTCACCACCTCGTGGAAGGGCAGCTCGACGTGCGGCTCGTGGTCGGTGTCGCCGCGCGCCAGCTGGAGCAGGTCGGCGACGAGCGTGGTCAGCTCGGCGAACTGCGCCTTCACGTTGACCAGCAGGCGCTCCTTGGCCTGGGGGTCGAGGCTGCGCCCGGTCTGCTCGCTGCGCAGCAGCAGGTCGATGTTGGTGCGCAGGGTGGTCAGGGGCGTGCGCAGCTCGTGGCCGGCGTCGGCGACGAGCTGTTTCTGGCGCTCGCGGGACCCGGCCAGGGCGGTGGTCATGGCGTTGAAGGAGGAGGACAGGCGGGCGATCTCGTCGTCGCCGGTGACGGGGATGCGGGTGTCGAGGTCCTCGGTCTTGGCGATGTGCTCGACCGCCTTGGTGAGCCGGCCGACGGGGCGCAGAGCGGTCCTGGCGATGAGCAGGCCCGCGATCGCGGCGCCGAGCACGCCCACGGCGGCGACGGCGGCCAGCAGAATCGCCGTGTTCCGCAGCGTGATCCGGATGTGGTACAGCGGCCTGGCCTCCAGCACCGCGACGCCCGGCCCGAAGTTCAGCGTCACCACCCGGACCGCCTCGCCGTCCCGCGTCACGCCGTTGCGGAAGATCGGCTCGCCGCCGGAACCCTCGCACGCGCCCCGGTCCTCCTCGGTGGGCACGATCGGCGAGCCGAGCGAGCACGTGCTGCCGTCGGCACGCAGCAGCGTCGCCATGTCGTGGTAGTCGGGCGAGCCGTCGGACGTGCAGTGCTCGAGGAGGAACTTCTGATCGCCCTTGCCCTCCGGCTCCAGGATGCTCTGGTCGAGCTGCCTGATCAGCTGATTCTCGACGATGAACCACGACAGCGCGGCACAGGCCGCGATGGCGAGCGCCACGGCCACCGTGACCAGGAGGATCAGCCGCGACCGCAGGCTGCGTCGTCTCACGGCGCGGCCCGCAGGACATAGCCGACCCCGCGCACCGTGTGAATCACCCGGGGCTCGCCCCCGGCCTCGGTCTTGCGCCGCAGGTACATCACGTACACGTCGAGCGAGTTGGACGTCGGCTCGAAGTCGAAGCCCCACACCTCGCTGAGGATCTGGTCGCGGGTCAGCACCTGGCGCGGGTGCGCCAGGAACAGCTCCATCAGCAGGTATTCGGTCCTCGTCAGGTCGAGCCGGCGCTCGCCCCGCGTGACCTCCCGGGTCGCCGGGTCCATGCGCAGGTCCCCGTACGACAGCGTGTCCCCCTCGGGGGTGGCCGCGCTCAGGGCGCCGCGCCGCAGCAGTGCGCGGACCCGCGCCAGCAGCTCGTCCAGCTCGAACGGCTTGACCAGGTAGTCGTCGGCCCCGGCGTCGAGGCCCGACACCCGGTCGCCCACCGCGTCGCGGGCGGTGAGCATGAGGACCGGGATGTGGTTGCCGGACGCCCTCAGCCGGCGGCACGCGGTGAGCCCGTCGAGCCTCGGCATCATGACGTCGAGCAGCACCGCGTCGTACGGCTCCCGCGACAGCGCGTCGAGCGCCGCCTGCCCGTCGTTGGCTGTGACGACCTTGTACCCCTCGAACTCCAGGCTCGACTGCAGCGCCTCGCGCAAGGCGGGCTCGTCGTCCACCACCAGCAACCGTGCGGGCTCACTCATGCGACAAACGCTAGAGGCTCATCATGAAAACCTGATAAACGCCCTCAGCCACATTTCATGAGATCACCAGGTGACGGGCAGCGCGGTGAGGCCGAAGATGGGGGCCGTGCGCTTGATCGGCAGTTCCTCGTCCGGCACCGTGACCCGCAGGCCGGGAAGGCGCTCGAACAGCGTGCGCAGCGCGATCTCCATCTCGGCCCTGGCGAGGTTCTGACCCAGGCACTGGTGCACGCCGTAGCCGAACGCCACGTGGTTGCGGGCGCCGCGTGCGGCGTCGAACTCGTCGGGCCGCTCGAACGCCCGCTCGTCCCTGTTGGCCGAGGCGCCGAGCACGAAGATGCCCTCGCCCTTCCTGACGAGTTGCCCGCCGATCTCCTGGTCCTCGACGGCCACCCGGTCGAACGCCACCCAGTCCACGATCGACAGGTAGCGCAGCAGTTCGTCGACCGCCATGGGCCACCCGTCGGGGTCGGCGCGCAGGGCGGCGAGCTGGCCGGGGTGGCGCAGGAGGGTGAGCACGGAGAGGGGGATCATGTTGGCGGTGGTCTCGTGGCCCGCGACGAGCAGCAGGAAGGTCACGCCCACCAGCTCTCCGTGGGTGAGCTGCCCGCTTTCGATCACCCGTCCGATGAGGTCGTCCCTCGGGTCGGCCTCCGCCTTGGTGACCAGGTCGTCGAGGTACTCCCTGATCTCCATCATCGCCCTGCGGCTGGCGTCGCGGTCGTTGAGGTCGGCGAACGCCTCGCGGGTGCGCGACTGGAAGAACTCGTGGTCCTCGTACGGAACCCCGAGCAGCTGGCAGATGACCAGCGACGGCAGCGCCAGCCCGAACGCCTCGACGAGTTCCGCCTCCCCGCCCTTGGCCAGCATGTCGTCGATGAGGTCGTCGACCAGGCGCTGGATGCCGGGCCGCAGCTCCTTGATCCGCCTGACGGTGAACTCGGGGATGAGCAGCCGCCGGAACCGGTTGTGCTCCGGCGGGTCGAGGTCGATGAAGTGGCCGACCGCGAACGCTCGCATCGCGGCCCGCTCCTCCGGGCCGGGCTGCTCGGCCCTGAACGCCCAGTTGGGGTGGCCGGGGCTCTCCGGGCTGGTGCTGATGCCCGTGCCGGACAGGACCTGCTTGGCCTCCGCGTGCCGGGTGACGAGCCAGACGTCGCCGCCGGGGAGGGAGGCGCGTACGAGCGGGGCCTGCTCGCGCATCTCCTCGTACTCGGACGGGGGCGCGAACGGGCACGTGCGCTGGACGGGGAAGGTCTGCGTCATAGTCTTGCTCCCTACAAGCCGGATCGCATTGCTTACTTACGCGAAAGTAAGCAATGCGAGGGCCGGTCGTCAAGTGAGGGAGTGGAATGGCCGGGCGGCGGACGGACACCAGGAATCGGATCCAGCAGGTGGCGCTGGAGCTGTTCGCCGAGCGCGGATACGAACAGACCACGCTGCAGGAGGTGGCCGAGCGGCTGGAGATCACCAGGCCGGCGCTCTACTACCACTTCCGCACCAAGGAGGAGATCCTGGCGAGCGTCGGGGAGCGGCTGGTCGACTCGATCGACGAGCTCGTGGAATGGGGCCACGCGCAGCCCAAGACCCCGGAGTCCAGGCGGGAGATCCTCCTGCGGATCGGGGAGCTGCTGGAGGGGCAGTGGCGGCCGCTGTTCAAGTTCGCTCAGGTCAACCAGGGCGTGATGCAGGGCATGCGCACCGGCGAGCGGATGCAGCGCGGGATGATCAGGATGGTGTCCCTGCTGGAGGTGCCGGGGGCCGATCCGGTGCGCAGGTTCGAGGCGCGGCTGGCGGTGTTCGCGGTGATCCTGGGCAGCGTCCCGTTCCTCTTCGACATGGAGGTGCCGGAGTCGGAGCGGGCGTCCGTGGCCATGGAGGTGGCCACGAAGCTGCTCGGTGACGCCTAGCGGCCCAGGACGGCCATCGCCGCGTTGTGGCCGCCGATTCCGCTGACGCCGCCGCCCCTGCGGGCGCTCGCGCCGCACAGCAGGATGCGCTCGTGCTCGGTCTCCACGCCCCAGCGCCCGCCTTCTTCCGCGTACGGCCAGCTCAGGTCGGTGTGGAAGATGTGGCCGCCCGGCAGCCCGGCCTCGCGTTCGAGGTCGACGGGGGTCTTGGCCTCGGCGCACGGGGTGCCGTCGGGGGCCCTGAGCAGGCAGTCCTCGATGGGCTCCGCCAGGACGGTATTGATCGAGGCGTACGTGGCGGCCAGGGCCTCCTCCCTCGCCTTTTCCGGATTTTTCCGGAAAAGGCGGGCGGGCATGTGGAGGCCGAAGAGCGTCAGCGTCTCCGCCCTGCCCCTGAGCTCGGGGCCGAGGATGGACGGGTCGGTCAGCGAATGGCAGTAGACCTCGGCCGGGGGCAGCCCGGGGATCCGGCCCTCCGCCGCCTGCCGGTACGCCGCGTCGAGCTGGTCGCGTCCCTCGTTGATGTGGAACGTGCCGCTGAAGGCCGCCCGCGGGTCCACGGAGGCGTCCTTCAGTCTGGGCAGCCTCGTCAGCGCCATGTTGACCTTCAGCTGCGCGCCCTCGGGCACCGTCGCGGGGCGGCCGAGCGCCCGGTCGAGCACGGCGGGCGGCAGGTTGACCAGCACGTGCCCGCCGCGCACCGTGTGCTCACCGTCGGCGTCCGTGAAGGTGACCTCGCCCGACGGCGCGATCCCGACGATCTCGGCCCCGGTCCTGATCTCGGCGCCCGCGCGCCTGGCCGCCGTCTCGAGCGCCGCCGAGACGGCGCCCATGCCGCCGACGGGGACGTTCCACTCGCCGGTGCCGTCGCCGATCACGTGGTAGAGGAAGCACCGGTTGGCCGTGAGGTCGGCGGCGGTGTCGGCGAACGTGCCGATCAGCGCGTCGGTGAGCACGACCCCGCGTACGGTGTCGTCGCGGAACCGCTCGGCCACGGTCTGCCCGATCGGCCTGCCGAACAGGTCCCGCCAGGCCTCGGGGCCGACGAGGCGCTCGACCTCGGAAGCGGTGGGGAGGGGTTCGAGCAGCGTGGGCGCGAGCAGCCGCGCCACGCGGGCGGTCATGCCGTAGAAGTCCTGCCAGGCCTTGTGGTCGGCCTCGCCGCCGGTGACCCGGCCGAACGAGTCCGCCGTCGCCTGGGCGTCCTCGTTGTCCACGAGCAGCCCCGTGTCGCCCTTGGGGGTGTAGGAGGCGTAGCGGCGGCGGCGCAGCTCCAGGGCGAGGCCGAGGTCCCGCGCGATCGCGGTGGGGAGGAGGCTGACCAGGTACGAGTAGCGCGACAGCCGTACGTCGACTCCGGGGAAGGGTCGCGCGGAGATCGCCAGGCCGCCCACGTGGTCGTGCCGCTCCAGGACCAGCACCCTGCGCCCGGCTCCGGCCAGGTAGGCGGCGGCCACCAGCCCGTTGTGCCCGCCTCCGGCCACGACCACGTCGTACGAACTCATTCCCGCACCATACGACTCCCACCACACCACCCGTCAACGCCCACTCGAGGACATTTCTCCCGATCCCGCTCCCCGGGGTCCCGATCAACCCTTGTCCGGTTCGGGGGCGTGGTCAGGTGGGACGGTTGTCGTGGGACCCTTGGAGGGACGGCGGCTCGACCAGCGCCCGAGCCCTACTCGCATTCGGCACAAAAGGCCGTAAAATAGCCCGTTCCTCCCAACAGGCCAGGACCATCCAAGGAGCACAAAGCACACCATGCGCAGCACTCCCGACTCCGTTCTTCAGCCGTCCGACGAGGTCGCCGAGGCCCTGGCGAATGGCGCGCCCGTCGTGGCGCTGGAGTCCACGATCATCTCCCACGGGCTGCCGCAGCCGCGCAACCTGGAGGTCGCCCGTGAGCTGGAGGGAGTCGTGCGGGCCGCGGGCGCCGTGCCCGCCACGATCGCCGTGCTGGACGGCGTGCCCCGCATCGGGCTGAACGAGGTGGAGCTGGAGCGCGTCGCCACCGAGCCGGGGCTGCGCAAGCTGGGGCAGCGTGACCTGCCCGTGGCGGCGGCGCTGAAGGCGAGCGGCGCGACCACGGTCTCGGCCACGTCGTTCCTGGCCGCGCGGGCCGGCATCCGGGTCTTCGCCACCGGCGGGCTCGGCGGCGTGCATCGCGGGTGGACCGTCGACCAGGACGAGTCCGCCGACCTCGACACGCTGGCCCGCACCCGCATCACGGTGGTGTGCGCCGGCGTCAAGTCGATCCTCGACGTGCCCGCGACGCTCCAGCGGCTGGAGACGCGGGGCGTGAGCGTGGCGGGATACCGCACCGACACCTTCCCCGGCTTCTACCTGCACTCCTCCGGCCTGCCGATCGACTGGCGGATCGAGTCGCCCGACCAGGTGGCGGCGATCATGCGCGGCCAGGACGCGCTCGGCGGCCAGGAGACGGCGCTGATCATCGCCAACCCGGTCCCCGAGGACCAGCAGCTCGATCCGGAGCTGCACGACCGCGTGCTCGCCGACGCCCTGGCCGCCGCCGAGCGCGAGGGCGTCAAGGGCCAGGCGATCACGCCGTTCCTGCTCTCGTACCTGGTCGACGGCACCGTCGGCGCCTCCCTGGAGGCCAACCTGGCCGCCGTGCGCGGCAACACCGCCCTGGCCGCGCGCATCGCCGTCGCCTGGGCGCGGCCGTGACGGGCGACGCCCTCCTCGTCATCGGTGACGTGGTCACCGATGTGGTGGCGTTGCACGGTTCGCCGGTCATGTCCGGCACCGACACGGCCGCCGACATCGTCCTGCGACCGGGCGGCTCCGGCGCCAACACCGCCGCCTGGGCCGCCTGCCTGGGCGCCGACGTGCGCCTGCTGGCCAGGCTCGGCTACGACAGCAGCGAGTGGCACACCACCGAGCTGGCCAGGACGGGCGTGCGCACGCACCTGGCCGTCGACCCCGACCGCCCCACCGCGGTCGTGATCGCGATGGTCGACAAGAGCGGCGAGCGTACGATGCTCACCAACCGCGGCGCGGGCGGCCTGATCTCCGAGGCCGACTGGCACCCGGCCCTGCTCGACGGCGTCTCCCGGCTCCACCTGTCCGGCTACGTCATGTTCGCGGAGGGCGGCCTGCGGCTGGCCAGGCTCGCCATGGCCGAGGCGGCGGCCGCCGGCATCACGATCAGCATCGACCCGGCCTCCACGGGCCCGCTGCGCGACTTCGGCGTCGAACGTTTCATCCGCGAGTCCGCCCCCGCCGGCCTGATCCTGCCCAACCTCGACGAGGCCCTGCTGCTGAGCGGCGCCACGACCGCGGAGCGCGCCGCCGTGCTGTTGAGCGAGACGTACGGCACGGCCGTCGTGAAGCTCGGCGAGCGGGGCGCGCTGGCCGCCGTGGACGGCGAGATCGTCGCGACGGCGGCCGGGGTGGAGGCGGAGGTCGTGGACTCGACGGGGGCCGGCGACGCGTTCGCCGCCGGCTTCCTCACGGGCGTCCTGCGCGGCGCCGGTGAACAGGCCGCTCTGGAGGCGGGTTGCCGTGCTGGTGCCGAATGTGTGGCCCAGGTGGGCGGTCGGCCACGGTACGGTTTGGACTTGAACCGTCTTTACCCTATTCACACTGATTGATAGCTTGCCGCGTAAGCTGCACCATTAGCCACATGCGTAACGGCCGGCACACGCGGCTCACTGGGGAGGATAAGGTCCGCCGATGGAAGTCGAGTCATCGATCTGCCTGAGCGACCTAGTCCCTGCGCTGCGCTGGAGCCGCCCGCAGCAGGTGGCCGAGGCGTTGGCTGATCCGCGCCTGCCCGCGGGGTGGTGGTCCTCCCTCGCCCTGTCGAGGGCGCTCGGCACGACGGGGCTCGACTGGATCTGCGAGCGGCTGGCGCGGCTGGCGTCCTCCCGCTGGGACCACCTGCCGCTGTGCGACCTCCTGCCCGCGCTGACCGTGCACCACATCGACCCGGCGCTGCCGGGCTGGCCCGAGGCCACCCGTACGGCGATCACGGGCCTCGGCGGCTGGCAGCGGCTGCGCCGCCTGTCCCCCAGCGACCTCGGCACCCCGTCCGCCACGCCCGAAGTGGTGATCGGCTCCGTCTTCCGCGAGATCCTCGGCCGCATCCCCGCCCAGCGGGAGGCCCCGGCGGCCGGGCATCCCGAGGTCACCCGGCCGGTCAGCGTCTCGTCCCTGGGCACGGGCTCGTTCCCGGCGCAGGCGGACGTACCGCCGGAGACCGGCATGTTCGTGGCCCAGAGCGGCCGGGCCGCCGAGGGCGCCGGCGGGCCGTTCGCCGGCCAGGGCCAGGCCGCCTCCGCGTCCCCGGACGACGGCCGCCCACGCCAGACGGGCTCCTTCCCGGCGCCGGGAGCGTCCCAGACGGGCTCCTTCGCCGCCCAGCAACCGCCCGACGCCCAGCAACGCCAGACGGGCTCGTTTCCCGCACAACAGCCGGACCCGACCCAGCAACGCCAGACCGGCTCCTTCCCGGGCCAGTTCCAGGGCGGCCCTGGTCCGTCCCAAGGCGGTCCGGGCCAGGCCCAGGGCGCGCCAGGCCAGTCGCAGGGCGGTCCGGGCCAGTCGCAGGGCGCACCGGGTCAGGCCCAGGGCGGTCCGGGGCAGGCCCCCCAGATCGGCGGCCCGGGGCAGGCGCAAGGCGGCGGGCCGGGGCAGTCGCAGAGCGGCGGCCCGCGCCAGGGCTTCGCGGGCGAGGGCCTTCCGCAGCGCCCCTCTCCCGGCCAGCCCGACCGCCTCCCCCAACGCCCCGCCGGTCCCCAGTCCGGACCCCAACCCGCCCCCCACTCAGGCCCCCAGCCCGGCCCCCAGCCCGGTCGCCAGGACACCGGCTCGATGCCCGCGCTCCCCGGAACGGGAGCGACACCGCCCGGCGGACCGAGCACAGGTTCGATGCCGGCCATCCCCGGCTCGGGACCGGCACGCGGCGGAGCCGGCACCGGGCCTACCCCCGGCGGCCCCAGCACCGGCTCGATGCCGGCCATCCCCGGCGGTCCCAGCACCGGTTCCATGCCGGCCATCCCCGGCGCCGGACCGGAACACCCCGGCGCAGGGCCGCTCCCGGGCGGCCCCAGCACGGGGTCGATGCCCGCCGTCCCGGGCACGGGCGACCCCTCCAAGAGCAGCACCCCGTCCCGCTACCCCGCGCCGGCGGCGGCGTCGGCGTCGGCGTCCGGGGGTCCCGTGCCCTCCGACACCGACCACGCGATGGTCCGGGTCGTGGACAGCCTGTTCCGCAGCCTCGACAAGCTGGAGCTGGCGGTGGCCGTCCACCGGCTGTTCGCCGAGGACCCGGTCAGCCTGCGCACGCTCGCCCACAAGATGCTGGTCGAGAGGGACGCGCTCTCCCTGGCCCAGCGCACCGCCGAGGAGCGGGTGCTGGCGTGGCTGCGTTCCTCGGAGTCCGCGCCGGTCACGGGCCACATGTTCCGCCTCACCGAATGGCTCGGCGCGGCGGCCACCGAGGACCAGCTCATCGGCGCCGACCCGGCCCACCCGGTGATGGTGCCCTCGCTGCGCACCCCGCTCTGGCGCGTGCTGGTGACCCTCATGCCCGACCGCCGCCTCCAGGACGGCTGGCTGGTCGTGGGCGACATTCACGGGCTGCAGGCACGTACGAGGCAGCTGCTGGCCGCGAGCCCGCCGGACGCGGATCTCGTGGCACTGATGGGCGAGCTGGGCATCCGCGCCCACTCGGCCAAGGCCTGGCTCGACGCGCTGCCCCCGGAGAGCGCCCCGGAGCCGATCTCAGCGCAGTCACCCGCCCAGCCGCTGCCCCGCCGCACGCCCGGCGCCAACGGTCACCACCACCGGGGCGGACAGCCCATCCCGACGGCGTCGGGAGGCTCCATCGACCCGTCCGCCGCGCTGGCCACGCTGTCCGCGCTGTCGGGCGGCCGCTCGCCGATGCTCTCCGGCAACCTGGCGGGCACCCCATCGACGCCGCCCCCGCCGCTGCCGAGCCCCTCCTCGGACCCGCGCCGCTGGCAGCGCATCGAGGTCACGCCCGAACACCTCCGGGGCGGCCCCGTACCGGTGCCCGAGGGCTACGCGGCCCAGCTCGGCATGCGCCCCGGCACCCTCCTGTCGGTGACGGGCCCCGGCGACAACGCCATCGTCCTGGTCTGGCAGGGACACCAGCCGGTCTTCGACTCCCTGCAGCCGGTGCTGATGCGCCTGAACGCCCGCCCCGGGGACCAGGTGTACGTCACCGTGGACGGCTACCGCCTGGAGGCCCAGCTAACCGGCTGACCCACGCACCGCCCACGGACCCGGGCACGCAGGAGCCCCGCAGCAGGCAACCGCCACGGCGCAACAGCCCACCGCGTGAAGGAGCAGCCCGGCAGAAGCGGTCGCACGGGATGGGAGGGGCGACGCGCAGCCCGCGAGAAGCGGCCCACGCGCCGGGAAGCGCGGCGGCCAGACCACCAGAAGCAGGCCACGCCCCCGGAAAGGCGCCAACAGACCACCGGAAGCAGCCCACGCACCCAGAAAGGCGATCAGTAGACCCCGAGAAGCAGCCCCCGCACCCGGAAGGGCGACGAGCAGACCCCGAGGAGCGGCCTACGCGACGGGAGAAACGGCGGGCGGTCAAGCGCAGGCTGCGGGAAGGCAGCGCAAGGTTG
This sequence comes from Nonomuraea phyllanthi, assembly GCF_006334985.2. Lineage (GTDB taxonomy): Bacteria > Actinomycetota > Actinomycetes > Streptosporangiales > Streptosporangiaceae > Nonomuraea > Nonomuraea phyllanthi. Next base: position 20,675 of record NZ_VDLX02000030.1, on the reverse strand, counting down.
CCGGAGGTCAGAGGGGAGCGTCGAAGAGGCGGAGGCGGTGGGCGGTGGCGGCGGCCTCGCCTCGGGTCGCGACGCCCAGCTTGGCCAGGATGTTGGACACGTGCACGCTCACCGTCTTGACCGAGATGAACAGCGCCTCAGCGATCTCCCGGTTGCTCCGTCCCTTCGTCACCTCGCACAGCACCTCCAGCTCCCGAGCCGTCAGCCCCAGCGGATGCCCGTCGGCCGTCTCCTCGGAGCCCCCGATCCTGGCCCGCCGTGCGAAGACGTCGAGCTGTTCCAGCAGCGGCGTCGCACCCAGGCGCGTGGCGAGCTCCCGCGCCCGGCCCAGCCGCGCGGCGGCCCCCTGCCGGTCGCCTGAGGCCAGCGCCGCGTGCGCCGCGCCCATCAGGCACCGCGCCTCGGCGTACGGCTGCCGCAGCGCCTCCCAGGCGCCCGCCGCCGCGTCCCAGGCTTCCAACTGCCGAACGGCCGGATCCACAGGGCCCGAACCGTCAGAGCTTGGACCCGCAGGGCCCGAACCGGCAGATCCCGAACCGGCAGATCCCGAACCGGCAGGGCCCGAACCGGCAGGGCCCGAACCGGCGGCGTCGTCACCTTCCGGCGTGGGCCCAGAATTCATCAGCGCCGTGAACGTGAGCCGGTACGCCCGCTGCAGATCACCATCGACCTCGAGCTCCCGCCCCAACGCCTGGACCCGGCCCAGGAGAGACGCGCCGAACCGCGCCAGCGCCTCCGCGCCCCCACCGGCGACGGCGTGACCGGACTCGCCAGACCTCCCGGGCGCGGCGGCCCACTCGGCGGCGCTGGACCGGGAGCCGGCAGTGGCCGGTGGGAGGGTGTCGCCTGGCGGGGCGGGGAACGCGGCTCGTCCGGGCCGGGGCGTCGCGCTGCTGAGCAGCGTCGCGATGGTCACCAGCACCGGCCAGGAGTAGCGGGGCGAGGCCGGCAGATCGCGCTCCTCCATCACCCGGGCGGCCCGCTCCACCGCGGCCTCCACCTGCCCGCGCGCCTGCAGCAGCTCGATCTCCCTGCACAGGTGCGGCAGGACCGTCTGGTCGCGGAAGGACCCGCGCGAAAGCACGCTGCGCGACGAGTCCAGCATCCGCTCCGCCCGGTCGAACTCCCCGCGCGCCAGCGCGATGTCCGTGATGAACCCCTGCAGGCTGGCGCGGTAGGGGGCGGGCGGCGCGAGGTCGAGGGCGTGCTCGATGACCTCCAGCGCCTCGTCCCACCGCCCGAGGGACACCAGCGGCTCGGCCAGGTTGATCGACAGGAACGTGCCGGACGTGCGCGCCAGGCCGTAGAGGCCCGCCTCCTCGACCCCGTCGCGGGCCACCTGCGCGGCCCGCTCGTGCCGCCCCGCGCCCTCCAGCGCGTCGGACTCGGAGATGGCGCAGCGCATCAGCGCGTTGAACGCCCCGTCGCGGTGCGCGATCCTGCGCGCCTCCGCGAACGACTCCATCTGGGCGTCGATGTCGGAGAAGCCGTGGTGCCCCCAGGCGAGGTTGATCAGCGCGTGGGCCTCCACCTTAGCGTCGCCCACCTCGTTGGCGATCTTCATCGCGAGCTGGGCCGTGGCGTGCCGCTCCGGCCGGTCCGCCCGCGCGTGCAGCATGCGGGACAGGGTCTCCAGGACCTGGCCGCGCAGCCTGCTGGGCCGGTCGGAGGGGACCAGGGCCGCCGCCTCGCGCAGGTCGTCGATGAAGCCGGGGCGGCCGAGGTCGTAGCGGGTCAGGCCGCGCTGGCGCAGCAGCTTGGCCGCCCTGATCGGGTCGGCGTCGCGGTCGACCTCGGCGAGAGCGGCTCCGGCCAGGGCGATCGCCCGTTCGTACTCCCCGGCGAGGTGCGCGACGGTGGCGGTCTGCCTGAGCAGGTCGAGCCGGTCGCAGCCGATGCGCTCGACGGCGTCGGGCACCTGGTCCCACAGCTCCAGCACCCTGGAGAGCATGCCGAGCTGCTCGTCGTACGCGGTGGACTTGCGGGCGGCGGCGGCCGCGTGCCAGGCGCTCACCAGCGCCCAGGTGGAGTCGTGGGCGGAGTGCCAGTGGTGGGCCAGCTCGATCGCGCCGCGCGGCGCGGGCAGGATCGACAGGTCGCGCTCCAGCGCCTCGGCGAAGCGGGTGTGCAGGCGGGTGTGCTCGCCCGGCAGCAGGTCGTCGTGGAGCGCCTCGCGGATCAGCGCGTGGCGGAAGCAGTAGCCCTCGCCGTCGACGGTGAGCACGTTGCCGGCCACGGCGGGCCGCAGCGCGCGGGAGAGCGCGCTCTCGTCGAGCCCGGCCACGGCGGACAGCAGGGCGTGCTCGATGCGCTGCCCGCCGGCGCTGGCCACCCGCAGCAGCTCCTGCGTCTCGTCGGGCAGCCGCTCGACGCTGGCCAGCAGCAGGTCGCGCAGCGACTCCGGCAGCGCCTCGCCCCCGCTCCCCTCGCTCAGCAACGCCTCCACGAACAGCGGGTTTCCCTCGCTGCGCGCGTAGATCAGGTCCATGGCGGCGGCGGACGGCTCGCGCTCCAGGATGCTCGCCGCCTGCGCGACGGCCTCCCTGCGGGTGAGCCTGCGCAGCTCGACCCTGCTGACCCACTCGATGCGGCCGAGCTCGGCGAGGAGCGGCCGCAGCGGGTGGGTGCGGTGCAGCTCGTCCGTGCGGTACGTCACCACGATCAGCAGCCGGGCCGCGGTGCGCTGATAGCGAACCAGGAACGACAGCAGGTCGCGGGTGGACCGGTCGGCCCAGTGGGCGTCCTCGACGATCAGCAGCACGGGACGCTCGTCCGCCAGTCGCTCCAGCAGCCCCAGCACCTGCTCGAACAGCCGCGCCCGCGCCTCGGGCCCCTCCCGGTCGGGCTCCCCGAACTCGGGCAGCAGCCGCGCGAGCCCCCGCGTGGTGCCGCCGGGCACGAGCGCCGCGACCCCGTCACGGCCGAGCTCGCGCACCAGGCCGCGCAGCACGGCGGTGAACGGCGCGAACGGCAGGCCCTCCGTGCCCAGCTCCAGGCAGCCGCCGACGAGCACGAGCGCGTCGTCGGCCCGCTCGCTGAACTCGTTGACCAGGCGCGTCTTGCCGACCCCTGCCTCGCCGCCGACGAGCACGGCGGACGACACCCCGGCACGCGCCCTGACCAGCGCGTCGCCGAGCGCGGCGAGCTCGCGGGCGCGCCCGATGAACCGGGGGCTGACGGCGTGGATACTCACGCCCTAAGGATGCCATCCGCGAACGACAAATCCGCCCGCCGCAGCCCGCCCCGTCAGCCGGCCCCGTCAGCCCGCCCCTCAGTACGGCTGGCGCAGGACCTTGCGGAAGAACGTGGCCGAGGCCTCGTAGCCCAGCGCGTGGTAGAACTCGGGCGCCCGCCGCGTGGCCATCGCCACGTATCCGGCCTCCCGCGACCGCGCCCAGCGCTCGAACTCCTCCAGCAGGGCCCGCCCGATCCCCTGGCGGCGCGACCCCGACTGCACCATGGCCTCCTCCACCCAGGCCACCGGCCCGTTGGCGAACAGCGTCAGGTGCACGAACCCCAGCAGGTAGCCCTGGACGCGCCCGCCCACGACGGCCGCGAGCAGCAGGGCGTCCTCGTTCGCCAGCAACTCGGGCAGGGCGGCGTCGAAGGCAGCGCGCTCGGGCCTGAACGTCAGCCCGAACTCGCGGGCCAGCGCGAAGACCGCGTCCGCGTCCGCCTTCTCAGCCCTCCTGATGACAAGATCGTCAGCCGTCATGACTGATGACACTAGATCGTCCGGTGTTCGCGGCGCAAACGCCACACCGGCGACGGCCTGGTCAGAGATTCGCCAGGCCGAGCTGCCGGGCGATCAGCATGCGCTGCACCTCGCTCGTGCCCTCCCCGATCTCCAGCACCTTGGCGTCCCGGTAGAAGCGCCCCACGGGGAACTCGTTCATGAACCCGTAGCCGCCGAACACCTGGGTGGCGTCGCGCGCGTTGTCCATCGCCGCGTTGGACGCGACCAGCTTGGCGATCGCGGCCTCCTTCTTGAACGGCACCCCGGCCAGCATCTTCTCGGCGGCGTGGTGGTAGGCCAGGCGGGCGGTGTGCGCGCGGGCCTCCATGTCGGCGATCTTGAACTGGATGGCCTGGTAGTGGCCGATGGGGTGGCCGAACGCCCTGCGGTCCCTGACGTACTTGACGGATTCGTCGACGCAGCCCTGCGCCAGCCCGACGCTCAGCGCGGCGAGGGCGACGCGGCCCTCGTCGAGCGTCTGCAGGAACTGGGCGTAGCCGCGCCCGCGCTCGCCCAGAAGGTTCGCGGCGGGGACGCGGCAGTCGGAGAAGGAGAGCTCGCGGGTGTCGGAGGCGTTCCAGCCGACCTTGGAGTACTTCTTCGACACCGTGAACCCCGGTGTGCCGCTCGGGACGAGGATCGTGGAGATCTCCCGTTCGCCGGTGATCGCGGCCACGCCGACGACGGCCGTGATGTCGGTGCCGGAGTTCGTGATGAACGCCTTGGTGCCGTTGATGACCCATTCGTCCCCGTCCAGCACGGCGGTGGTCCGCATCCCGCCCGGCACGTCGGACCCGCCGCCCGGCTCCGTCAGGCCGAACGCGCCCAGCGCCTCTCCCGTGGTCAGCCGGGGCAGCCAGTGCTCGCGCTGCTCGGGGGTGCCGAACCGGAAGATCGGCATCGCGCCCAGGGACACCGCGGCCTCCAGCGTGATGGCCACGCTGGAGTCGACGCGGGCCAGCTCCTCCAGCGCCACGCAGAGCGCGAAGTAGTCGCCGCCCATCCCGCCGTACTCCTCGGGGAAGGGCAGCCCGAACAGCCCCATCGCACCCATCTGCCGCACGATGTCGTACGGGAACTCCTCCCGCTCGTAGTAGTCGCCGATCACCGGGGCGACCACCTCCCGGGCGAACGACTCGACGGTCTTGCGCAGCTCTTCGTACTCGTCCTTGAGCATGATCAGCCTTTCGACAGCGCCTGCACGACGCGGGACGGGCTGGGCCGGCCGAGCAGCCCGGCCAGCCAGGTGCTGGTGGACACGAGCTTGCCCAGGTCGAGCCCGGTCTCGATGCCGAGCCCCCGCAGCATCCAGACGAGGTCCTCGGTGGCGAGGTTGCCGGTGGCGGACTCGGCGTAGGGGCAGCCCCCGATGCCGCCCGTGGAGGCGTCGACCGTGGTCACGCCCGCTCTGAGCGCGGCCAGGGTGTTGCCGAGCGCCTGGCCGTAGGTGTCGTGGAAGTGCACGGCGAGCCGCTCGGGCCGGCCGAACGCCTCGATGAGGGCGGTGACGTGGCCGGGGGTGCCGACGCCGATCGTGTCGCCGAGCGACAGCTCGTAGCAGCCGAGGCCGAGCAGCCGCTCCCCGACCGTGACGACCTGCGAGATCGGCGTGGGGCCCTCCCACGGGTCGCCGAAGCACATCGACACGTACGCGCGCACCCGCAGCCCGCTCTCCAGCGCCCTGGCCACGACCGGCTCGAACATCTCGAACTGGCTCTCCAGACTGCGGTTGAGGTTCTTGGCGGCGAACGTCTCCGTGGCGCTGGCGAAGATCGCGATCTCGTCCACGCCGCGTTCGAGCGCCCGGTCGAGGCCGCGCGGGTTGGGCACCAGCACCGGGTAGCGAACGCCCGGCCTCCTGGGCAGCCGGGCGAGCAGCTCGTCGGCGTCGGCCAGCTGGGGCACCCACTTCGGGTGCACGAAGCTGGTGGCCTCGATCACCTTGTGGCCCGCGTCCGCGAGCCGGTCGATGAACTCGGCCTTGACCTCGACGGGGATGACCGCCGACTCGTTCTGCAGCCCGTCGCGCGGCCCGACCTCGTAGATCGTCACCTGCCGCGGCAGCCCTTCCATGAGGTACGCCATCACAACTCCTCGGAGGAGATCACAGCGAGCACGGCGTCCATGTCGACCGGCTGGCCGGCCTGGACGGGCAGTTCGGCGACCAGGCCGTCGCAGGGCGCGGTGACCGTGTGCTCCATCTTCATGGCCTCCACGATGACCAGCGGCTGCCCCTCGCTCACCCGCTCGCCGGCCTGGGCCTTGACCAGGAGGACCGTGCCGGGCATGGGGCTCCTGACCACGCCGTCGCCCTGGGCCGCCGCACCTGGCCGGTCGCCCGGGTCGCCGATGAGGTGCCGGGTGAGCGCCCACGCCGCGCCGTCCCTGCCGAGCCAGAGCGTGTCGCCGTGGCGGGCGTGGAGGTAGCGGACGGTACGGGCGCCGATCGTGACGGACAGCTCCCCGTCGCCGCGCCGGATCCGGGCCGGCACGCTCTCGCCGTCGACCAGGATCTCCGCGGACGTCTCGGGCAGGCCGCGTACCTGGACCGCGTGCACGCCGTCCCGCGACTCCAGCCGCCATGTCGTCCAGGCGGGCCGCCCCATCCGCCAGCCGTCCGTGACCTCCCACGGGTCGTCGCCCTGGGGCTGGGCGTGGAAGGCGAGCGCCGCCGCGGCGAGCACCTCGCCGGGCACCTCGCCGGCCGCCGCCGCGGGCGGGACCAGCTCGGGCAGCACGCGCTCGACCAGCCCCGTGTCCAGTTCGCCCGCCCGTACGGCGGGATGGGCGACGAGCGCCCGCAGGAACGGCAGGTTGGTGACCAGGCCGAGCACGGCCGTACGGGCCAGCGCGCGGTCGAGCGTCCTGAACGCGGAGTCGCGATCCGGCGCCCAGGCGACGACCTTGGCGAGCATCGGATCGAACTCGCTGCCCACGACGCCGCCCTCGGCCAGCCCCGAGTCCACCCGCACCACGGCCGCGCGCCCGCCCGCCGCCGGGCCTGGCTCACCGGGCTCTCGCAGCAGCAGAACTCGCCCGCCGGTGGGCAGGAAGCCGCGGGCGGGGTCCTCGGCGTAGAGGCGGGCCTCGACGGCGTGCCCGTCGAGCCGCACGTCCTCCTGCCCGAACGCCAGCCGCTCCCCCGCCGCGACCCGCAGTTGCTGCTCCACCAGGTCGAGCCCGGTCACCAGCTCCGTGACCGGGTGCTCGACCTGCAGGCGCGTGTTCATCTCCATGAAGTGGTAGGAGTCGCTGCTCCCGTCGACGATGAACTCGACGGTCCCCGCGCCCACGTAGCCGACGGCACGGGCCGCCTCGACCGCCGCCGCGCCCATGCGGGCGCGCGTCCCGGGGCTCAGGAACGGGGACGGCGCCTCCTCGACGATCTTCTGGTGCCTGCGCTGGAGGCTGCACTCGCGCTCGCCCAGGTGGACGACGTGGCCGTGGGCGTCGGCCAGGACCTGGATCTCGATGTGGCGGGGGCTATGGACGTACCGCTCGATCAGCAGGGTCGCGTCGCCGAACGCCGCCCGTGCGGTGCGCCGGGCCGACTCCAGGGCGTCGGGCAGCTCGGCGGCCGAGCGTACGAGCACCATGCCCTTGCCGCCGCCGCCGGCGGAGGGCTTGATCAGCGCGGGGAAGTCGCGCCAGGACTCCAGGGCGTCGTCCGGCTCGGCGCCGCCCGGCACGACGGGGACGCCGGCCGCCGACACGGTGGCCTTGGCGCGGATCTTGTCGCCCATGGCCTCGATGGCCGCCGCGGGCGGGCCGGCGAACACCAGCCCGGCCTCCGCGCAGCGCCGCGCGAACGCGGCGTTCTCGGCGAGGAACCCGTACCCGGGGTGGACGGCCTGCGCGCCGGACTCCAGCGCCGCCCCGACAATCGCCTCAATATCCAGATAATTCGGCACCTGGAGGGCCAGGTCGGCCTCCAGCACGTGCCGCGCCCCGGCGTCCGACGGCGTGTGCACGGCCACCGAGGTGATGCCGAGCCGGCGCAGCGTGCGGGCGATCCGTACGGCGATCTCGCCCCTGTTGGCGATCAGAACACGGTCGAACAGCATGCGTCACATCCGGAAGACGCCGTAACCGGCGGGTTCGAGCGGGGCGTTGGCCGCCGCGGACAGCGCCAGGCCGAGGACGGTGCGGGTGTCGAGCGGGTCGATCACGCCGTCGTCCCACAACCTGGCCGTGGAGTAGTACGGGTTGCCCTGGCGCTCGTACTGGTCGCGGATCGCGTCGGCGTCGGCCGCGCCGACGGTGGTGAGCACGTTCGCGGCCTGCTCGCCGCCCATGACCGAGATGCGGGCGTTCGGCCACATCCACAGGAACCTGGGCGAGTACGCCCGGCCCGCCATCGCGTAGTTGCCGGCCCCGAAGGACCCCCCGATGACGACGGTGAACTTGGGCACCCTGGCGCACGAGACGGCGGTGACCATCTTGGCGCCGTGCTTGGCGATGCCGCCCGCCTCGTAGGCCTTGCCCACCATGAACCCGCTGATGTTCTGCAGGAAGACGAGGGGGACGCGCCGCTGGTCGCACAGCTCGATGAAGTGCGCGCCCTTCATGGCCGACTCGCTGAACAGGATGCCGTTGTTGGCCACGATCCCCACCGGGTGGCCGTGCAGGTGGGCGAACCCGGTCACGAGCGTCGGGCCGTAGTCGGCCTTGAACTCCAGGAACCGCGACCCGTCCACGAGCCTCGCGATCACCTCGCGCACGTCGTACGGCTGCCGCGTGTCGCCCGGCACGATCCCGTACAGGTCGCGCGGGTCGTGGACGGGCGGCGCCGGCGCGATCGTCTCCCAGGGGCGCGGCGGGCGCGGCGCGAGCGTGGCGACGATGTCGCGGACGATGGCCAGCGCGTGCGCGTCGTCCTCGGCGAGGTGGTCGGTGACACCGCTCACCCGCGCGTGCAGGTCGCCGCCGCCGAGCTCCTCGGCCGTGACCTCCTCGCCCGTGGCCGCCTTCACCAGGGGCGGGCCGCCCAGGAAGATCGTGCCCTGGCCGCGTACGATGACCGCCTCGTCGCTCATCGCCGGCACGTACGCGCCGCCCGCCGTGCAGGAGCCGAGCACGGCGGCGATCTGCGGGATGCCGCGGGCCGACATCGTGGCCTGGTTGTAGAAGATGCGCCCGAAGTGCTCGCGGTCGGGGAACACCTCGTCCTGCCTGGGGAGGAACGCGCCGCCCGAGTCGACGAGGTAGAGGCAGGGCAGGTGGTTGTGCAGGGCCACCTCCTGCGCGCGCAGGTGCTTCTTGACCGTGATCGGGTAGTACGTGCCGCCCTTCACGGTCGCGTCGTTGGCGACGACCACGCACTCGCGGCCGGAGACCCGGCCGACGCCGGTGATGATCCCGGCGGCCGGCGCCTGGTCGTCGTAGAGCCCGTTGGCGGCCAGCGGTGACAGCTCCAGGAAGCGGGAGCCGGGGTCGAGCAGGCCGTCGACGCGGTCGCGGGGCAGCAGCTTGCCGCGCCCGACGTGGCGAGCGCGCGAGCGCTCGGGGCCGCCCAGCGCCGCGGCGGCCAGGCGTTCGAGCAGCTCGGCGGCGAGCCGCTCGTTGAGCTCGGCGTTGCGTTTGTACGTCTCGCCGCCGGGATCGGCGGCCGACTTCAGCACCGGCCAGTCGCTCATGACTCCCCTCTCATGACACGAGATGTTAGTCATCACTAACGTAGTCGTCTAGCATGTGAGACGTGACCACTGCCTCCACACCTACCCGCAATCGAGGAACCAGGCGCAGGGAGATCATGGAAGCGGCGGCCCGGCTCTTCGCCGCGCGAGGCTTCCACGGGGTCTCGATCGAGGACATCGGCGGCGCGGTCGGCGTCTCGGGCCCCGCCCTCTACCGCCACTTCAGCGGCAAGGACGCGCTGCTGTCGGAGCTGCTGCTCGACGTCAGCTCGCGGCTGCGCGAGTCGGCCGTCGCGGTGGTCACCTCGTGCCCGGGGCCGCGCGAGTCGCTGGACGCGCTGCTCAACGTGCAGATCACGTTCGCGATCGAGCAGCCGGCGCTGATCACGGTGCACGACAGGGAACTGGGCAACGTGCCGGAGCCCGCGCGCAGGCAGATCAGGCGGCTGCAGCGGCTCTACGTCGAGGAGTGGGTGACCGTGCTGGCCGAGCTGCACCCCGAGTGCCCGGCCGCGCGGCTGCGGGCCGCCACGCACGCCGTCTTCGGGCTGCTCAACTCCACGCCGCACAGCGCGGGCGAGCTGCCCGCGCAGGAGATGCGGCCGCTGCTGCACGCGATGGCGCGGGCCGCGATCGACGCCTGCGTTAACCCTCATTAACTTCCTGGCATGAGAGGAGGCCCGGGGGTGACGGACCCCCGGGCCTCCTCCCTTCTCAGGCGCTCAGCGCTTCACGCGCACGTAGTCCGAGCGGCTGGTGTCGCCGTAGGCGTCCTCGTCACCCGTGAACACGAACCGCCACCGGCCCGAGTTCCACGCCTTGACCTTGGTGTAGAGACGGCCGCTGCCGTTCGACTTCGTGGTCTTCACGTAGTGCCACTTGTGCGAGCCGGAGGGCTTGAAGTACAGCCGCACCTTGCCGCGGTAGCCCTCCCAGGTGCCCTCGTCGTCGATCTGCAGCCTGCCGGTGAACCTGACGTACCTGCCGCGCTTGACCGGCTCGGGGTACGCGTTGAACTTGGTCAGCCGCGTGTCCGCCTTCTCCGGCGGCGGGGGCGGCACGTTGACCGTCACCCAGTCGGCGTAGCTGTCCGAGCCGCGCACGCCGCGGGCGCCCGCGTACTCGGCGCGCCACCAGCCCGAGGTCCGCGCGGTGGCGGAGTCCCAGAACCGGCCGTAGCGGTCGGTCACGTCGCTGGTGACGTAGCGCCACCGGGCCGAGTTCTCGGCCCTGAAGTAGATCGCCACGCGCTGGCCGGACACGCGGCCGTGGTCCTCGACCCGCAGCGTGCCGCTGAACGAGAGCCGGTCGCCCTGGTCCACCGGCTCGGGCCGGGCGTTGAAGCCGGAGATCCAGCTGCGGCGGTCATGGCGCCTGACGTCCACGCGGTCGCTGTCGCTGACCGAGCCCTTGGCGGCGCTCGTGGCCGCGAACTCGGCCCGCCACCAGCCGGTCTGCCAGGCCCGTACGGTGGCGCCGAACCGGCCGCTGTCGCGGGTCTTCACCGTGGCGACCGTGCGGTAGGAGCTGCTGCCTCGGGCGCGGAAGGTGATGGCGACGTTCTGGTCGCCGTACGCCTCGCCGCCGGCCAGCAGCCGGCCGTCGACCCTGATCCGCTCGCCTCTGTCGGCCCGGTCGGGACGGGCGTCGAAGTCGGGGATGCTGGTCTCGACCGGCTTCTTGACGACGACCTCGAACGTGCCGCCGCGCGAGGGGCTGCCGTCGCCGTGGGCGATGGCGAGCCAGCTCCACTTGCCGGCGTTGGAGGAGTCGAAGGACTTGGTGCCGCTCCAGCGCGTCCAGTCGCCGCGCTTGGTGGACGTCAGTGTGATCGGCGTTCCGACGGAGACGTCGCCCGGCGGCTTGAGCTGGAGCTCGGCCTTGTCCGCTCCCTTGGTGGAGAAGCTGAACGTGGCCTTGACCGCGCCGCCGGTGACGTCGATCGTCGAGCCGGGGCTGATCCCCACCCGGGTGAGGACCGGTGCTTGGGCCGCCGTCGCGGCGGTCGGAGCCAGGACCAGGGTCCCGGCGCCCACCACCAGGGCGAGGGCGGCGACACGAATGCGTTGTAACATACGGGTTCCTTTCTGGAGGTCCCTTCCGTTCAACGCGGCATTGAGGGTGCCACGTGTGTCCTCTCAGTAGACGTGCCCTCCCTCCCGAAGGTTGGGGAATCTGACAAACGGTTATATCCCGGTGTCAATCGGACCGGTCCACAAGATATGTGGGCGGCGTCCAGCAGACGTCGGCGCCGAACAACGACATAATCGGTGGTGTGGCGCGCGACACAGTTGAGACTCACTTCATCCAGGCGGTTGCGACGCTGGAAGCGGGCACTCCGCGAGATCCGGGGCTCCCGGTCCGCGAGGGCACGTCGCTGACCGGCGAGCAGTGCCTGCGGCTGTTCCAGCGTCAGGTCGACAGCCGCCTGCTGGACATCGCGGCCCGATGGCTGCGCGAGCAGGACGAGGGCCACTACACGATCGGCTCGGCCGGTCACGAGGGCAACGCGGCGGTCGCCGCCGCCCTGCGGCCCACCGACCCCGCCCTGCTCCACTACCGCTCGGGCGCGTTCTACCTGACCAGGTCCGAGCAGGCCGGCCGGCTGCCCGAGCAGGGCATCCGCGACGTGCTGATGGGCCTGGCCGCGTCGGCCGACGAGCCGATCGCGGGCGGCCGGCACAAGGTGTTCGGCCATCCCGAGCTGGCCGTCATCCCGCAGACCTCGACGATCGCCAGCCACCTGCCCAGGTCGGTGGGCGTGGCCTTCGCCATCGAGCGGGCCGCGGCGCTCGGCGTCCCGTCCGAGTGGCCGGCGAGCGCCGTCACCGTGTGCAGCTTCGGCGACGCCTCGATCAACCACGCCAGCGCGCTCAGCGGCCTCAACACCGCCTCCTACGCCACCCACCAGGGGCAGCCGCTGCCGATCCTGTTCGTGTGCGAGGACAACGGCATCGGCATCAGCGTCCGCACGCCCAAGGGCTGGGTCGAGGCGGCCGCGCGGCGCCCCGGCCTCGAATACTTCGCCGCCGACGGCTGCGACCTGGCGGAGTCGTACGACGTGGCCGTCCGCGCGGCCCGGCACGTACGCGAGCACCGCCGCCCCGCCTTCCTCCACCTGACCACCGTGCGGCTCATGGGGCACGCCGGGTCCGACGTCGAGCAGGCCTACCGCACGCAGCGCGAGATCCGCGCCGACCTGGAGCGCGACCCGCTCATCCGCACGGCGGCGCTCCTGGTCGAGGCCGGGCTGCGCACGCCCGAGGAGCTGCTCAAGGCGTACGAGTCGCAGCGCGAGCACGTGATGCGCACGGCGCTGGAGATCACCCGCAGCCCGCGGCTCGGCTCCGCCAAGGAGGTCATGGAGCCGCTCGCGCCCCGCAAGCCCGAGCTGATCGCCAAGATCAGCCCGATGGCGGCCACCGGCGCGGCCCGGGAGAAGGCGTTCGCCGGCTCTCTGCCCGAGAACGACAAGCCGATGACGCTCTCGCAGGCCGTCAACCGGACGCTCGCCGACGCGCTGACCGTCTATCCGGAGATGACCGTGTTCGGCGAGGACGTCGCCAAGAAGGGCGGCGTCTACGGCGTGACCAGGGGGCTGCAGAAGAGGTTCGGCGCCGGGCAGGTCTTCGACACCCTCCTCGACGAGCAGGCCATCCTGGGGCTGGCGCTCGGCGCGGGCGTGTCGGGGCTGCTGCCCGTGCCCGAGATCCAGTATCTCGCCTACCTGCACAACGCGCTCGACCAGATCCGCGGCGAGGCGGCCACGCTGTCGTTCTTCTCACGCGGCCGGTTCACCAACCCGATGGTGGTGCGGGTGGCCGCGTACGCCTACCAGAAGGGGTTCGGGGGCCACTTCCACAACGACAACGCCGTGGCCGCGCTGCGCGACATCCCCGGCCTCGTGATCGCCTCGCCCGCGCGTCCCGACGACGCCGCCGCCATGCTGCGCACCTGCCTGGCGGCGGCCCGCACGTGCGGCTCGGTCTGCGTGTTCCTGGAGCCGATCGCGCTCTACCACACGCGCGACCTGTTCCAGGAGGGCGACGGCGGCTGGCTGGCGCCGTACGCGCCGCCCTCTCGCTGGGCGGAGACGCACGTGCCCATCGGGCAGGCGCGCTCCTACGGCGACGGGCGCGACCTGACGATCGTGACGTTCGGCAACGGCGTGCGGATGAGCCTGCGGGCCGCGGTGAAGCTGACCCAGGAGAACGTCGGCTGCCGCGTGCTCGACCTGCGCTGGCTGGCGCCGCTGCCCAGGGAGGACCTCCTGCGGGCGGCCGAGCTGACCGGCAACGTGCTGATCGCCGACGAGACCCGGCACACCGGCAGCGTCTCGGAGGCGATCGTGGCCGAGCTGGTCGACGCCGGGTTCACCGGCAAGATCGGCCGGGTCACCTCGGCCGACAGCTTCATCCCGCTCGGCCGGGCGGCCGACCACGTGCTGCTGTCGGAGGACGAGATCGAGCAGGCGGCCCGCAAGCTACTGGGCTGAGCGGGCCACGGCTCCCCTGATGCACAGCGGCTTCGACCACGCGACCGTGGAGCTCTCCGAGATGCGCAGCGGCACGCCCACCAGGAAGCAGTAGCCGGTCTCCGGGTCCAGCCCCGCCACGCGGGTCGTGGTGGTGCCCTGGCCGAGCGCGGTGACCGGCTGGTCGCCCTTGCCGAGCGGGGAGCGCTGGAGCACGACGGGATAGCGGCGGGCGTCGGGCGGGAGCGTCCAGTGCAGCTCGACCAGGGCACCCTGGTCGGCCGTCACCTTAAGGCCGCGCGGGGCGAGCGCGGCCACGGACTTCCGGTCGATGGGGGCGGTGGTCTCCGCGGTGGCCGGAGGCTCCGGTGGCTCTGCCTCCGGCCGGGTGGCCGGGGGCTTAGGGGGCTGGTGGAGCGAGACGTAGATCGCGGCGCCGCTGCCGCCCACCACGACGGCCGCCACCGCCGCGCCGACCAGCAGCCGCCGCCGCGTCCCTCCGGCGAGCGCGCCCGTGGCCTCCTGGACGGCGGGGCGCGGCGGCCCGGCCGCGTGCAACCCCGGCGCGTGCGCGCTCGGCTGCCCGGCCGGCGCGGCATGACCGGCGCCGGGCAAGTAGTGATCCCCGGACGGCGGGTGATTTCCGGCGGGCAGGTGGTGACCGGCGACCGGCAGGTGGTGCCCCGTCGCCGGGAACTGGCCCGACGGCGGCCGGCCGGTGTGCGGGTCGACGGTGTGCGGGTCGACGGTGTGCGGGTTGGCGGTGTGCGGGCCCGGAGCCTGGGGAGCGGGAGCCTGGGGGGCGGGGGCCTGCGGGGCGCGCCCGGGGTGGCCGCCGGCCGTCGGGTCGTCGTGGCGGCGGCGGGGCACCGTGGACATGGTCGGGCCGGGGCCGGGATCCTGGCCCACCAGGTCCGTCACCGACAGGCCCAGCTCGGCCTGCACCTCCTGCAGCCGCCGGGCGAGCTCGCGCGCGGAGCCGTACCGCTGCTCCGGCTGCTTGGCCATCGCCCGCAGGATCGTCTCCAGGACGGGCGGCGGCACGTCGGAGCGCCTTATGGCGGGCGGCTCGATGGCCAGCACGCGGTACATGAGCGGCGCGATCGACGGGTCCGTCGGATTGTGGAAGGCGGGCTGGCCGGCCAGCAGGTGGTAGAGGGTGGAGCCGAGCGAGTAGATGTCGGTGGAGACCGAGTGGGGCTGCCCGGTGAGCACCTCGGGCGCGGCGTGCAGCGGGGTGAACGCCTGCGACGTGGCCGAGATCTCGGCCGAGTCGACCACCCTGGCCACGCCGAAGTCGGCGATGGCCGGCTCGCCGTAGCGGGAGATGAGGATGTTCTGCGGCTTGATGTCGCCGTGCAGCACCCCGGCCTCGTGGACGGCGGCCAGCGCCCCGGCCAGCTTCACCCCGGCCCGCAGCACCTCGGGCACCGGCAGCGGGCCCTCCTTGCGGACGCGGTCGCGCAGCGAGCCGTGCTCGAAGAAGTCCATCGCGATGTACGGCTTGCCGGAGCTGGTCACCCCGGTGTCGAAGACGGTCACGACGTTGGGATGGCCGGTGAGGCGGCCCGTCAGCTGCAGCTCGCGCTGGAACCTGCGCATCGTGCGCTGGTCGACCCGGTCGACGGACAGCACCTTGAGCGCCACGACCCGGTCGAGGCGCTCCTGGTAGGCGCGGTAGACGACGGCGAACCCGCCCTGGCCCGCCTGATCGAGCACGCGGTAGCCGGGCGCGTCCTCGGCTGGCAGCACGGCACTCCCTCCGGCGGTCAGAGCGGATTCATGAGGTACGCCCCGAAGGCCGCGGACACGATCGCCACCAGCAGGAAGAAGAACACGTAGAACCCGCCGGGCAGGAACGTCAGCCTGGCCAGCTGGTCGGCGTCGGAGTCTCTGGCCTGCCGCCTGCTCCGCTTGCGCTGTAACTCGATGATCGGCCTGATGCCGCCGAACAGCAGGAACCAGACCGCGACCAGGGCGACGACCTGCTGCGCGTCGGCCGGTGCGTACATGATCAGGGCGAAGACGGCGCCGCCGGTGGCCAGCAGGATCAGCGCGCCGTACAGGTTGCGGATGAGCAGCAGCATGCAGACCAGGAACAGCAGCACGCTCCAGATCAGCAGCGTGATGTGCCCCATCTCGGTCAGCCACGCGGCGGCCAGGCCGAGCAGCGGCGGCGCCATGTAGCCGGCCATCGCGGTCAGCACCATGCCGGGGCCGGTGGGCCTGCCCCTGGTCAGGGTCACGCCGGAGGTGTCGGAGTGGAGGCGGATGCCCTCGAGCTTGCGCCTGGTGACCAGCGCCATCAGCGCGTGGCCGCCCTCGTGGGCGATCGTGATCAGGCCTCTGGACACCTGCCAGGGCATGCGGAAGCCGACGAGCACGAGCGCGCCCAGCGCCGAGACCGCGACGACCCAGGACTCGGGGTCGGGCTGGGTGCTGATCAGGTGGGCCCAGAACTTCTCCATCGAGGAGAAACCCTATCCGGGCAAGGTCTCGCACGGGCCACAGAACATCATTCTGGCGCTCGGCGCGGGACCGCCGCGGCCGGCGTTGCCTGATCTGGAACTTTCCGGGAAGGTGGTCCTCGGCACCGGCGTTCTCCCCCGTCGGCACCCCGATCGCCGCCGACCGGACACCCCGCCCGGCTCGGCCCGGGCGATACCGGGTTGCGGACACTGTGCTGGGGCTACGGTGCCGCCGTGATCTGATAGAAGGGTGAACGATCGGCACGTGGCGCTCATCAGCGCTTTCTACGACGCTCTGGGCCGCGCTGACTACGCGGGCATGGAGCGCTGCTATCACCCCGAGGTCAGTTTCGGCGATCCGATATTCCAGGAGGTCGAAGGGCGCGACAGGGTGATGAGGATGTGGCGGTTGCAGCTCGGCGTACGCGACGGGCTGACCACGACCTATCGCGACGTGAATGCCGACGACTTCTCGGGGTCCGCACACTGGACGTCGCACTACACGTTCGCCAGCACGGGGCGCGAGGTCGTCAACGAGATCGACGCGCTCTTCAGGTTCGAGGACGATCTCATCGTCCGCCACCACGACGATTTCGACTTCAAGCGCTGGTCGAAGATGGCGCTCGGCAGGCCGCACGGGCTGGTGTTCGGGTGGACGCCGATGTGGCGCAAGACCATCCGAGACCGCGCCACGAAACAACTCGACGAGCTCGCGTAGCTTCGCAGGGAGCGGTTCATGGCCAGGGTGAAGGGGTTCAGGCGCGGCGGCGAGGCACGCGAGGAAGCGCCGGAACACTCGATGGACCCGCGCGCCGCGGAGGAGCCGCCCTACCGTCCCACCGTCATCGACAACGCGATCTACCGCGACGGCGAGCGCGTCGACAATCCCGGCTCGCTCGCCGACGCCTTCGAGCGCCTGAAGCAGATGCCCGACAGCCTCGCCTGGATCGGCCTCTACCGGCCCAAGGAGTGGGAGCTGGTCAAGCTCGGCGAGGAGTTCGAGCTGCACGAGTTGGCGCTGGAGGACGCGATCGTCGGCTCCCAGCGACCCAAGGCCGACCGCTACGGCGACACGCTCTTCGTGGTGCTGCGCGCCGCCCGCTACCTGGACGACGTGGAGGAGGTCGCCTTCGGGGAGCTGCACGTCTTCGTCGGCCCCAACTTCGTGATCACCGTACGCCACGCGGAGGCGCCCGACCTGCACGGCGTCCGCAAGCGCATGGAGTCGGACCCCGACCTGCTGCGCCAGGGCCCTCAGGCCGTCCTCTACGCCATCCTTGACGCCGTGGTCGACGGCTACGCACCGGTGGTGGCCGGGCTGCAGAAGGACATCGAGGAGATCGAGGTCCAGGTCTTCGGCGGCGACCCCTCGGTGTCGCGACGCGTCTACGAGCTGTCGGGCGAGGTGATCGAGTTCCAGCGGGCCACGGCGCCGCTGGTCGGCATGCTGCACGGGCTCATCGCGGGGGCGCCGAAGTACGGCTTGAACGACGAGCTGCAGAGCTACCTGCGCGACGTCGCCGACCACGCGATCACCGTGTCGGAGCGGATCGCGTCCTTCCGCGCGATGCTGCAGAACATCCTCGTCGTCAACTCGACGCTGGTGACGCAGGCGCAGAACGCGGAGATGGCGCGCATGACGGAGGCCAGCATCCAGCAGGGCGAGGAGGTCAAGAAGATCTCGGCCTGGGCCGCCATCCTCTTCGCCCCCACCCTGGTCGGGACCATCTACGGGATGAACTTCGACTTCATGCCCGAGACGCACTGGGCCTTCGGCTATCCGTTCGCGATCGTGTTGATGGCAGCCGTCTGCCTGACCCTCTACGTCATCTTCAAGAAGCGCGACTGGCTCTGACCGGCCGCCGGCTCAGATCACGCCGCCCGGATCATCCAGCCAGATCCGCTGCCCGTCGCGGGTGACCGTCATGCCGAACCTGTCGCGGGCAGGCTCCCCCCATTCCACCCACCGGAAGTACGCCTCGGTGATCTCGTCCCACAGCGGGCGCTCGCCGAGCTGGTACACCTCGTACTCCGTGAGGCCGGGCGCGTGGGCCACCAGCGTCCACACGCCGGGGTCGGCCTGGTCCATCACCCACAGGAACAGCCGGTCCCCCTGCTCCCGGAAGGTCACCTGCAAGCCCGTGAGCGCCGCCATCGCGAGCAACGCGCCCGCCGGAGCGTAGGCGACCACGCCGGGGTCGATCCTGGTGGTGAGATCGCGTCCGCCACCGTCGTCCGGCATGGCGTCGAGCGGGCGCTGGGACCGCATCATCATGTACGCCGCGAATCCGGGGAACCGGCCGTGGGCGACGCCGTCCGGCATCACCGTGAGCCTGAGCCCGTGCCCGTTGCCGAGCCCCGGGCAGTACGGCAGCACGATCACGCCGCCGGGCCTCGTTTGCTCGATCCAGGCGTAGGGCACGGTCCGCACCCCGCACGTCACATGAACCCGGTCGTATGACGCGCGCGCCGCACACCCGGCCGCGCCGTCGCCCACGATCAGGTGCGGCTGCACTCCCACGGCGGCCAGATTCTTGGCGGCCTGCTCGGCGACGGCCCTGTCGATCTCGATCGACGTCACCTCCCCCCGGCCACCCACGAGGTGGGACAGCAACGCGGCGGTCCAGCCGGTGCCGGTGCCGATCTCCAGCACGCGCTGCCCCGGCTGAGGATCCAGCCAGCCGAGCAGGTCCGCGATCGTGCTGGGCGAGGAGGACGAGGAGGTGGGGTCCCCCGCGCCCGGCGTGATCGCGCGGGCGCCGTCGGCGACCTGGGTGACGATGACGGAGTCGCTGTAGACGGCGTCCCACCACGTACCGGGATCGGCGTCACGGTCGATGATCTGCTCGATCTCCGCGGCACCGAGGAGCGCCTGCGCGTACGCGGGGATGAAGGGGTGACGGGGAACCGCCCGCAATGCGTCAAGGATGCGTGCGGTGCGTCGCGCCGCCGGCGGAATTTCCGCGACCATCCGCTCTATTCGCGCCTCGACATTCAGGGGCGTCATTTCTTACTGCCGCCGCTGCCGCCACTGCCCCCGCCATGCCGGCCGCCGGCCGGATTTTATCGCCTTGCTCAGGTCTGACCGGCTCCGGCTTGCAGGGTTTGTCCTTCTTCTTGTCACCTTCGTGCTTACCCACGTGGCCACTCTCCCGTCGACCCGGCGTGAACGCTCAACGTGATCGTCAGGCTACACATCGATCAGGACCATGGCAGGATGCCGACGGATTCGTTCAGTGGTGAGCAGCGAACCGGCTCTAGTATCTGGCCCTATGATCATTCGTACTTTAGCCGGGGCGGTCGCCGGCGTGGCGCTGTTCGCCGGCGCGGCACACGCGGAGCCGGTCAAGGGCGCCCCCGAGCTGACCCAGAACGCGCTCTACAAGGCGGCCAAACTCCCCAAGGTCTCCTGCAAGCTGAAAAAGGGCACCAGCAGCGCCTCGACCAAGAAATACATCACCAAACTCGTCGGCTGCCTCAACTCCGCGTGGAAGCCGGCCATCAAGGATTTCCAACCGGTGAAGGTGGCGTTCAAGGCATCCGACGAGAAAGAGTCGTGCTCCACCGGCCTCGACCTCTCCACCTCGTTCTCCGAGATCTGCGCGACGACCATCAGCGTGAAACTGGCCTCCGACTGGATCAGGGCGAAGAGCGATCTCAAGGTGTTCACGTCCATCACCAGGACGTGGAGCGGGGTCGTCACCGGGCAGACCGGCATCGGCCAGGCCTGGTGGGGGCTGGAGAACGGCGCCGACGAAGCCGTCATGAACGAGCAGAACCGCCGCTACTACCTGCAGATCGACTGCTTCGCAGGCGTGTCGGCGAAGAGCCTGGGACGGGTGGTCAAGGACTGGAAGCCCGTGATCAGGATTCCTGAGTTCTGGAAGAACCGGTACCACGGCAAGGCCGCCAACCGGCTCTACTGGACCGAGCGGGGATACACCTCCGGCAAGCCGGGCGCGTGCAACACCTGGTCGGCGAGCTCCGCCAAGGTGGCGTGACAGGCGGGTGACGGGCGCGGCGGCTCACCACGTCGCCGCGATCACCACGCAGGACGTGACCCAGAGCCGGCCCGCTCCTCCATGACGTACCACCCACCCGTACGTCTCCGGCGAGCCGGCCTGGCGGCGGACCTCCCCGGCTCCACGCACCCGCCAGGACGAACGCGGCACGCGGCGCGAGTCCCGCGGATCGGCCGGCGACTTCGGCGAACAGCGGTCACCATGCGTGTTCGCCATGTGACAATGAGCATCATGCCGTCCCCCCGACATGACACCCTCATCAAGCTGTTCAACGACCGTCCCTCACTCGTGGTGGAGATCCTGCGCGATCTCATGGACGTGAACCTGCCCGACACCCCC
>NZ_VDLX02000002.1 GCF_006334985.2 Nonomuraea phyllanthi | reverse complement strand
GGCCCGACTGCGTCGGGACGTCCCTGCGCCCGGCCTGGCGAGCCGCCTCAACCCGGGCCTTCCACTTCTCGTTTCCGAGCAACCAGTCGAAAGACTCGGTCTGCAGGGCCAGAAGATCAGGAACTTCGAGGGGCTCCTGGATGCGCGCGAAAGACACGCGACGGGGACCAGCGGGTACGGCGGAGGCGTTGCGCGAGGCTGCCAACAGATGTCCTTCCGGAGAGCACGGATGGAGTCGAACTGCGCGCACGCCAAACGCCCCGGGAATTAACCGGGGCGTCCACAAACGGCGCGAGGGAGCAGCATAGCGCAACTAAGAAACAGCTGTCCACACTTAATGTAATCGTCAACCTCGCTGCCGCCTTCAGCTTGCCATAGCCGCCGCGACCTCGTCAACTTCCCGCGGTCGCGCTCGGTCGGCGACCCGCCCCCGCCGCGGCCGATCACCCGCCGTCCGCATCAGTGACCGCGGCCGCGACCGTGACTGTGACTGTGGCCGTGGCCGAGACTGTGGCCGTGGCTGTGGCCGTGGCCGTGGCCGACGAACGCCGCCGCCGGCCGGCCCCGGGGCACCAGCCACAGCGCGACGACCGCCGCCGCGCCCGCGACGGCCGCGCAGAGCGTGAACCCCGAGACGAAGCCGCCGACGCCCGCCGCCGCGCCGGGCACGAGGCTGGACGCCGCGACCGTGGAGACGACGGCCACGCCGATCGAGCCGCCCAGCTCGTGGAAGGTGTTGATGACGCCGGAGGCGACGCCGTTCTCGCCGGGCGGGACGTTGGCCATGGTCGTGGTCGTGGCGGTCACGAAAGCCGGCCCGATGCCCAGGGCGGCCAGGACGAAGCCCGGCAGCAGCGTGGCGTACGCGCTCGCGCCGGGCGAGACGCGCGTCATGAGCGCCGCCCCGGCCGCGGTCAGCACGAAGGACGCCACCGCCACCGGCCGCCCGCCGATCCTGCCCACGAGATGCCCGCCCGCCTGCGCGCCGATCGTGATCGCGACGGCCACGGGCAGGAACAGCAGCCCGGTCTCCAGCGCGCCGAGCCCCAGCACGTTCTGGAGGTAGAGCGAGCTGAGGAAGAACAGGCCCAGCATCAGCCCCGTCGCCACCAGCATCACGAACGTCCCCGAGATCACCGGCCGCCTGGCCAGCGTCGCGGCCCGCATCAGCGGGGACCGTACCGACCGCTCGACCTTCACGAACGCGGCGTACAGCAGCGCCGACCCGGCCAGCGGCAGCACCGTACCAGGGGATCCCCACCCGGCGTCGCCCGCGGCCACCAGCCCGTAGATCAGCAGGGCCGTCGCCAGCGTGACGAGCAGGGCGCCGGGCACGTCCAGCCGCTCGCGCCGGCCGGGCGTGGCCGCCACCATCGGCGGCACGGCGGCGAGCACCACCAGGCCGATCGGGGCGTTCACGAAGAAGACCCACGTCCAGCCGGGCCCCGCGGTCAGCACGCCACCGAGCAGCACGCCCAGGGCCGCGCCGGTGCCGCCGACGGCGGCCCAGACGCCGAGCGCGCGGCCCCGCCGCTCGCCCGTGAAGGCGACCGTGATCGCGGCCAGGGCAGCGGGGGACAGCAGCGCGGCGCCGACGCCCTGCAGCGCCCGCCCGGCGATCAGCATCGCGCCGCTCCCGGCGAGGCCGCACACCAGCGAGGCCGCCGTGAACAGCCCCAGCCCCGCCATGAGCGTGCGGCGGGCGCCCCACGCGTCGGCGAGTCGCCCGCCGAGCACCATCAGCCCGCCGAAGCAGAGCGTGTACGTGGTCACCACCCAGGTCAGCGACTCGCGGCCGAGCGCGAGGTCCGTGCCGATGGTGGGCAGCGCCACCTGCACGACCGTGATGTCGACGATCAGCATGAACTGGGCCAGGCAGAGCAGCACGAGCAGGCCCCACCCGCCCGTACGCGCCCTGGTGGCGGTCATGTCGGAACTCATCCGCGTCTCCTTAACTCGAACATTGATGTTCAAGTTAACACGCGGAAACGATACGCCGGTAGGGTTTATGCGTGGCAGAGCTCGCCGGTGATGATCCACAGGTGGCCGAACGGGTCACGGATGCGGCCCGAGCGCTTGCCGTACGGCCGGTCCTCGATCGGCACGACCACCTCCGCGCCCTGGGCCACCATGCGCTCGCCGACCGCGTCCGGCTCCTCCACCTCGATCTCGAGGAGCACCGCGGAACCGCCGAGGTCATGGGGCGAGAGCCAGCCCCACGGCCGCACGGCCGGCGAGACCCGGAAGGACGCCGCACCGATGCGGTGATCGACGACGGCGGGCCGCCCGTCGTCGCCCGGCGGGGCGCGGAACACCTGCTCGGCGCCGAGCGCGTCCTGGTAGAACGCCGACGCGCGGTCGGGGTCGGGGACGATGAGACGGGGAGAGAGGTGGATGTCAGGTGTCATGAGCCCCATCGTCGGGGCGGGGCGGCGGCGGAGTCTTGAACATCTGGGAACGGACCCCGCCCGCGTCGCGCCGCCGACCGGCCGCACACTCCTCGGCCGGCCCTACGCGGTCAGGCCACCCTCGGCGCGCAACCATTCGGTGGGCGTGTACCCGGTCATGGCCCGCCACTCCCGGGTGAGATGCGCCTGATCGGCGAAGCCCGATCCGGCGGCCACCGCCGCCAGACCGACCCTCCCCTTACGCGCGGCGGCCACCATCCGCCCCCGGGCGCTCTCGAAGCGGACGAGCCGCTGGTACTCCTTCGGCGTCACCCCGAACTCGCCGCGAACCGTACTGCTCAGGTGCCGCCGGGAGCACCCCAGCAACCGAGCGGCCTCCTCCACCCGGGTGGTGCCGGACAGAGCCGCGAGCGTGGCCCGCAACCCGTGGCGGCCGGCGCGGTCGCCGTGCCTGGCCAGGCCGGCGAGCAGGCGGCGCTCGACGAGGGCGCGACGCTCCGGCCAGGACCGGCAGGCCGCCAGGCGCTCGGGCAGATCCGCCATCGCCGGGGCGACATCGGCGAGATCGGCGATCTCCCCGGCCAGCGCCGACGCCGGAAGTCCCAGCAACGCGCCGGCTCCCAGCGGGCTGAGCGTCAGCCACACGCCGCGCGTGCACCGCTCCTGCCTCAGCTCGGCCGCGCTCAGATGAAGCCCGGCCACGGCGGCCCTGAACCGCTCACGCGAGCCGGGCCGCCCCACCCATCCGATCTCGAGCGGCTCCTCCTCGGGGATCGTGATCGACACCGTGCTTGAGGGAAGCCCGCGATGAACGCCGGCCAGGCCCGGCCCGAGGTCGTACGCGCTCAGCGCCACCACGAACGGCGCCAGAGCGGCGGGCATCGGGTCGGCGAAGGCGCTCACCTCCTCACACTAGGCGGACGGGCGCGGTGCCGCCGACGGGTGCACCGCGAGGCACACCAACGCTTGATCATCATGCGGTCGGCAGGTAGCGTCGATCACTCGAAGGCGAACTTCCATTCGAATGACACGTTGCTAAACCCAAGGAGAAATGGAGATGCATGTGATGAAGCGAGTTCCAGTCGCATTAGCTGTCGGCTTGTTGGCCTCCCCCCTCGTGGCGGCGCCGGCCAGCGCCTCCCTCGTGCCGACCGACCCTCTGGCCGCTACTCAAGCGACCGCTGTCGAGGTCGCGACGTTCTGGCTCGGCAATGGCGGTGCCAACCTGGCGAACGCCACCCCGTACAACATCCAGACCTCCGTCCGCAAGGTCATCTCCGCTGGCGGCGCTTCAGGCACCGAGCCCGGTGTAGTGCCGCCGGTGCCCCCGGCCGACGCCGGCGACACGGACACCAAGACCCCCACCACCTCGGGCAAGGTGTTCTTCATCGGCGCCGACGGCCTGCCCCACTGGTGCAGTGGCACCGCCGTTCAGTCGCAGTACCGCAACGTCGTCGCCACGGCCGGTCACTGCGTGTACGACACACAGCGCCCCGGCTCCACTCTCGACAGGTGGGTCTTCGTTCCCGGCTACTCCGCCGGCACCGCGCCATGGGGCCTCTACGTCGGAAAACAGGTTGCCGGGCATTACGACTTCCTGTTGTTCAACGACTACGACCGCGACTACGCCTTCGTCAACGTCTACAGCGGCGTGGTCTCCTCTGCCTCCCATGAAGTGACCGACGTCGGAACTCTGGTCGACAACGTCGGCGGACAGGGCCTGGCCTGGAATCAGCCGTCCGGCTCCGCGGTCGATGTCTTCGGCTACCCGGCCGGCCCTCACCCCGATGGTACGCGGCCTTACACGGGTCAGACCCTCGAGTCGTCCAGCGGCCGCACAACCACCGCCCAGGCACCCAGCGTGAAGGCCGAGGAATTCACCGCCGTCGATTCCCCGTTCACCGGTGAAGGCTCCCTCGGCTCGTCATGGCTGTTGGGCTACCACAAGAGCAAGCTCATGGGATACCTCAACGGCATGACCGTCAGCGTCGCCGACACCGACGGTGACCTCCGCTTCGACACGAGCTTGTCTCCCTACTTCGACGGCGAACTGTTCGAGGTCTACCAAGCCGCCGACATCTCGCCGAGCGGCTCGATCCTCCCCGCGTAAACCGGCATGAGTCTGGAGGGACGGCGCTCTCCGTGTCGTCCCTCCACGAATCAGGCATGCCCGACTGCCGTCTACAGGTTCCCGAGTTGCCGCAGGGCCTGCTCGGAGGTCGATCCCGGCTCGGCGGCGAACAGGTCGAGCCCGTAGCAGGACGGCTCGTCGGGGAGCTTGACGAGCTCGCCGTGCAGGGTCAGCGCGCCCACGACCGGGTGGTGCAGCTCGTACGTCCGGGACCGGACCTGCGCGACCGGGTGCTCCGCCCACATCCGCGCGAAGTCGGCGCTCAGCTCCCGCAGGTGGCGGAGGTGCGCCGCGAGCCCCTGGTCACCGTGGTAGCGCCCGAGCAGGACGCGCAGGTGCGCCACGTGCTCGCGTGCCGCCCGCTCCCAGCCGGCGCGGTGCAGCTCGCGCAGGTAGGGCTCGGTGAACAGCAGGTGCGAGAGCGTACGGCGCTCCTCCGGCAGCGCGGGGAAGTCGCCGAAGACCGCCACGGCGAGCCGGTTCCATCCGACGATCTGGGTGTGCCGGCCGACCAC
Organism: Nonomuraea phyllanthi; assembly: GCF_006334985.2. Classification (GTDB taxonomy): domain Bacteria; phylum Actinomycetota; class Actinomycetes; order Streptosporangiales; family Streptosporangiaceae; genus Nonomuraea; species Nonomuraea phyllanthi. Next base: position 739,798 of record NZ_VDLX02000002.1, on the reverse strand, counting down.
CAGCGCCGGCGTCATCACGAACGACTCCAGCAGGTAGCGCAGGCCAGGAGGGACCTGCGACGGGGCCGCGGCGCACGGCGCGGGAGGCCGGGCGATGCGGTGCAGGTAGGCCAGCTCGTCCCGGTCGAGGCGCAGCGCCGTGCCGACGGCGTTCAGGACCTCGTCCGAGACGCTGTCGCCCTTGCCCTGCTCCAGGCGGGTGTAGTGGGCGATGCTCACGCCCGCCAGCCCGGCCAGCTCCTCGCGCCGCAGGCCGGCGACCCGGCGCGCCCCGCCGTGGTCACGCAGCCCGACGTCCTCCGGCCGCAGGCGGGCGCGGCGTGACTTGAGGAACGTGCTCAGCTCCGTCCTGTCGCTCACGCGCCAACCCTACGTCCGTGCGGGCGGCGGGTGATCAGGCCGTGCGTACGCAGGACGCGGGCCTGGTCCGGGCACTCCCGGCGGATCCACGCTGTCACGCGAGCCACCCGCGACGGCCCCTCGTCGCGGCATCCAGTGGCATCCAGCAACATGCAGCGGCATTCATGAACGAAGGGAGCGAAAGCATGCCTCGGACACTCGGACTCATCGGCAGCGGGATGATGGGGACCTCCGTCGCCCGCCTGGCCGTCGCGGCGGGCCTCGAGGTCGTCGTCAGCAATTCGCGAGGCCCCGAGACGCTCGCGGATCTGGTCGCCGACCTGGGCGGGCGCGCCCGAGCGGGCACGCCGGCGGAGGCGGCACGGGCCGGGGACCTGGTGGTGGCGGCCGTACCGCTGGGGGCCTGGGAGCACCTCCCCGCAGGCGCGCTGGCCGGCAGGACGGTGCTGGACACGGCGAACTACTACCCCGAGCGGGACGGCCACCTGCCCGAGCTGGACGCGGGCGGGCTGACCTCCAGCGCTCTCCTGCAACGCCTGCTCCCCGGCTCCCGGGTGGTCAAGGCGCTCAACACCATCACCCCGCACCAGATCCGCTCGCTCGCCAGGCCGGCGGGCGCGCCGGACCGCAGCGCCCTGCCCATGGCCGGGGACGACGCGGACGCCAAGGCCGAAGCCGCCCGGCTTCTGGACATCCTGGGGCATGACGCGGTGGACATCGGCCCGCTCGCCGCCGGCTGGCGCAGCGAGCCGGACACGCCGGTCTACATCCGGCCCTACCTCGGCGAGGTGCCGCCCATGAACGTCGAGGACTTCCTCCGCTGGACGCTCGGGACGCCCGGCGTCGCCGTGCCGGCCGCGCGGGTCCGCGAGCTGGTCGAGGCCGCGGTCCGCCGGCCGGCGGGTGAGGCCCGGCTCCCGAGCGACGGCGGCTGAACCACCACAGTGACGGCCTCCGGCCTCAGACTTCGAGGACCAGCTTGCCGGTGGTACGGCCGGACTCGATGCGGCGGTGCGCCTGCGCGGCCTGCTCCAGCCGCAGCGACTCCACCCGCACCCGCAGCTGCCCGCTCGCGGCCGCGGCCACCGCCCGGTGCAGCGCCCGGCCCGCCTCAGCGGGGAAGGCGGCGCAGAACGCGGCCAGGTTGAACCCGGACACCGTCCTGTTGGTGAACCACAGCTCGTTGGCCGGGATCCCGACGTCGTCGGCGCCGGACGCGTTGCCCATCACCACCATCCGGCCCATCGGCGCGAGCAGGTCGAGGCTGCTCCGGCGTACGGGACCCCCGACCATGTCCACCACGATGTCGAAAGGATTGGCCCCGGCCACCTGCTCGCGCAGGACGACCTCGTCGTAGCCGAACGCCCGAGCCGCCTCGATCTTGGCCGGGCTGCCCACGGTGCCCACCACGCGGCCCGCGCCCAGCAGCCGGGCGGCCTGGCCGAGCTGGCTGCCCACGCCTCCGGCCGCGGCGTGGACGAGCACGCTCTCCCCCGGCGCGACGCGGGCCACCCGGTCGAGCACGAGGAACGCGGTGGTGCTGTTGGACGGCAGCGCCGCCGCGACGCCCAGCTCCAGGCCATGGCCGTCCAGCGGGACCACCAGGTCGGCGGAGGTGTTCACGGCCTCGGCGTAGCCGCCGCTGTCGACGATGGTCAGGGCGGCGACCGGCTGGCCCACCCGGAGGTGCTCGACTCCGGGACCGAGCGCCCGGACCCGGCCGGAGACCTCGATGCCGGGGACGAACGGCAGGGGCACGTCCACCATGCCCTGCCGGTAGAGGATCTCGGCGAAGTTGGCGCCGGCGTAGGACACGTCGATGGAGACCTGGCCGGGCCCTGGCGCGGGGAGCTCGACCTCCGCGAGGCGGAGGACGTCGGCACCGCCGAACTCGGGAATCGTGATCGCCTTCATGCCGTCCATCGTGGCCGGACGGCACTCCGGCAGGCAGTGTCAGCTCATCCTGGGTGTGCCACCACCAGGCTCTCCAGCCTCTCCTTGGTGCCGGTGCCGGGACGCGGCGTGTGCAGCACCACGTTGAGGTCCGTACGGTCCGGGAGCCGCATCATCGAGTACTCGAACGTGAGGTCGCCCACGTCGGGATGGGTGATCGCCTTGATGCCCTCGGACCGGGCGCGCACGTCCGCCCGCGCCCACAGCTCGGCGAACTCCGGGCTGGCGGCACGCAGCTCGTCGGCGATCCGCCCGAAGGCCGGGTCGTCGGGATAGCGGGCCGCGGAGGCGCGGAAGTCGGCCACCATGTCGGGAGCGAACTCGTGCCACGAGGTGAACCGCCCGCGATAGACCGGATGGGTGAAGAACGCCACCATGCAGTTGCGGACGTCGTCGTCGAACCCGAACACCCACCGGGACGCCTCGTTCGTCGCCACCAGGTCGTAATGCCGGTCCAGCACGTGCGCCGGGTTGGGCATCCACGCGTCGAGCACCCCGCGCAGGTGCCCGCTCACCGGCGCGCCCGGCCGGCCCGTGGGCTCGGGCGGGTTCAGCCCGGCCAGCACGTAGAGGTGCGTCCGCTCGGCCTCGTCGAGCATCAGGGCGCGGGCGACGGCATCGAGCACGGCGCCGGAGACCTTGATGTCGCGGCCCTGCTCCAGCCACGTGTACCAGGACACCCCGACCCCGGCGAGCACGGCCACCTCCTCCCGGCGCAGCCCGGGAGTGCGGCGCCGCCCCGCGTCGGGCATGCCGACGTCGGCGGGCCTGAGGGCCTCCCTCTTGGCGCGGAGGAACGCTTTGAGCTGCTCACGATGGCCGTCGGTCACGGAACCCACGATAAGTGACCTGGGTCCGGGGCGGGCTCGCCCCGGTTTCGGCGAGCGTTCTCGCCCCCGCTCCAGCGAGGGTTCAGAGGTACGCGCCGGGGTCTTCCGGCCTCTTCTGGTCGACCCGGAGCTCGGGGCTCATGAGCACGTCCGGCCTGGTGTCCGGCCCCGGTTCGGCGCCCTCACCCAGCACCGTGAGCGCCAGGTCTCCGTCGCGCACGCCGATGTGCGCCCGCTGCCCGGGCCGCAGCGTGCCGTCCAGGAGCAGCCGGGACAGCGTGTTGTCCAGCTTGCGCTGGATCGTGCGGCGCAGCGGCCGGGCGCCGAAGTGCGGCTGGTAGCCCTCCCTGGCCAGCCAGTCGACGGCCACGGGTTCGAGCTCCAGCTCCACGTTCTGGGCGTGCAGGTGCCGCCGGGTCTCCTCCAGCATGAGCCTGGTGATCTGGCGGAGCTGCTCGCCGTCCAGGCCGTGGAAGACGATGATCTCGTCCACCCGGTTCAGGAACTCGGGCCGGAAGCGCTGCTGGAGCAGGCGCAGGAGCCGGGCGCGCAGGACGGCGGCCGTCTCGTCGGGCTCGGCCATGATGAGGTCCGCCCCGATGTTGGAGGTCATGATCACCACGGTGTGCCGGAAGTCGACGGTACGGCCCTGCCCGTCGGTCAGCCGCCCGTCGTCGAGCACCTGGAGCAGCAGGTTGAACAGGTCGGGATGCGCCTTCTCGATCTCGTCCAGCAGGATCACCGAGTAGGGCTTGCGGCGTACCTGCTCGGTGAGCTGGCCGGCCTCCTCGTACCCCACGTATCCGGGCGGGGCCCCGACCAGCCTGGAGGCGGTGTGGCGCTCCTGGAACTCGCTCATGTCGAAGCGGACCATCCGGTCGTGCGCGCCGAAGAGGGCTTCGGCCAGCGCGCGGGCCAGCTCCGTCTTGCCCACGCCCGTGGGGCCGAGGAACAGGAAGGAGCCGATCGGGCGGTTGGGGCTGCTCATCCCGGCCCGGGAGCGGCGCACGGCCTCGGCCACCGCCATGACCGCCTCGTCCTGGCCGATCACCCGCTGGTGCAGGTGCTCCTCCAGGGCCAGCAGCCGGTCCTTCTCCTCCTGGGTGAGCTGGGCCACGGGGATGCCGGTGGCGCGGGAGACGACCTCGGCGATGTCGTTCGCGGTCACCTGGGGCACGCCCCGGTGGCCGTCGCCCGTCTGCGCGATCTGGGCCCGCAGCTCCGCGACCTCGTCACGCAGCTCCCGGGCCCGCTCGTAGTCCTCGCTCGCCACCGCCTGGTCCTTCTCGCGCTGTCGCTGCTCGAGGCGCTCCTCCAGCTCCCGCGCGCCCTCCGGGGTGATCGTGGCGGACAGCGCCACCCGGGCGCCCGCCTGGTCCACCAGGTCGATGGCCTTGTCGGGCAGGAACCGGCCGGAGACGTACCGGTCGGACAGCTCGGCCGCGGCGTCGAGCGCGTCGTCGGTGAACTTGACCTGGTGGTGCGCCTCGTACTGGTCGCGGAGCCCGCGCAGGATCTCGATGGTGTCCTCGACGCTGGGCTCGGGGACGAGGATCGGCTGGAAGCGCCGCTCCAGGGCGGCGTCCTTCTCGACGTACCTGCGGTATTCGTCCAGCGTGGTCGCGCCGATCACGTGGAGCTCGCCGCGTGACAGTGCGGGCTTGAGCATGTTGGCCGCGTCGATGGCGCCCTCGGCGCCGCCCGCGCCCACGACCGTGTGCAGCTCGTCGATGAAGATGATCAGCTCGTCGCCGTGCGCGCGGATCTCGTCCATGACCTTGGTCAGGCGCTCCTCGAACTCGCCGCGGTACTTCGTCCCCGCCACCATCGCGGCGACGTCCAGCTGGACCACCCGCTTGTTCTTGAGCGCGCCCGGCACGGCGCCGCCGACGATGCGCTGCGCCAGGCCCTCGACGATGGCGGTCTTCCCGACGCCCGGCTCGCCGAGCAGTGCCGGGTTGTTCTTGGTCCGCCGCGACAGGACCTCCGTCGCCTGGGCGATCTGGTCGCCGCGGCCGATCACCGGATCGATCCTGCCCTCGCGGGCCGCCGCCGTGAGGTCCCGGCCGTACTGGTCGAGCGTGGGCGTGGTGCTGGCCGGTTGCCGCCCGGGCGGGCGCTCGGCCTCGGGTGCCAGCGCCTCCGGGGTGACGTGGGAGCCGCGCAGGATCCGCCCGGCCGCCGACGCCGGGTTCGCCGACAGGGCCAGGACGAGGTGCGGCGCCCCGATGTACGAGGCGCCGGTGGCCCGGGCGAGCTGCCGGGCGTCCAGCAGCGCCCGCTTGGCGGCGGGCGACAGCGGCATCGGCCCCTGGCGTGGCTCGCGCTGCTCGACGGCCTCCTCCACCGCGGCGGCGATCGCCGCAGGATCCGCCCCGGCCTGCTCCAGCAGCCCCTTGGCGGCATCCACCTGGGTCGCCGCGAACAGCAGATGCTCGGTGTCGAGATAGTCGGCGCCCCAGGAGGACGCGCGCTCCGCCGCGACCCGCAGCAGAGCTATCGCGTCCTCACTGAGCAGCCGGCCGAGGTCGACCCGTCCTGAGAACTGGGGCTGGCCGAAGCCGAAGAACCGGGCGAGGAGATCGTCCATCGGACCGAAGCCGTACTGCCAGTACCCGCCGTTGGTCATGTCGCTTCCCTCCCATCCCGGACCGCCTACCCCCCGCCGATGCGAGTAACCGATCCGGACAAAAGGTGCACCAGCCCCTCTCCTCCCTCAGCCGGGGTCGCTGCGGCCCACGAGGCGGCCGATCGCCTGGGTCCCGGCGTTGCCGCGCAGGCCCGCGGCGTAGTGCCAGCCGTCCAGCGCGCCGGGCCGGGTGAAGTCCACGCGGCCCTGGGTCGTGGCTGTCATGATCTTCGTCCAGCCCCAGCCGTGCCCGCGGTCGACCCAGGTGCTGATCGCGTTGCCGTCGAGGACGAACGCCCAGCGGTCCCCCGGTTCCAGGGGCGCCGTGGCACAGCAGGCGTTGGTGAGCCTGCCGTCGATCCTGATGTCCACGCCGTGCTGGCCCTTGATCCCGGTCCAGGCCATGACGTAGTTGCGCTCGTCCTTGACCAGCCCGTTGAACAGGGCGTCCTGCCCCTTCCCCGTGCCGGCCCACTGGCCGTGGTCCACGATCACCACGGCCCTCGGGCTCCGCGGCCCGGAGGCATGGGCGACCACCCCGTAGTAGGCGCCGGGACCCTGCGCCCGCAGGCTCCCCCCGCCGAAGGCCAGCTGGGGCAGCGCTTCGCTCGCCGACGGCCGGTGGAGCGTGTACGCGGCACTGGAGTCGGTGTCGAACGTGTCGTCCACGCCGACCTCGGGGTAGGCCGTGGGGTCGAAGTCCACCGTCGCCCTGCTGACCGCCTGGACGGCGTGCCCGCCCCAGGTCGCGGTGGCGGTGAAGTCCGCCGTCTGGCCGGTCCGCGCCGGCGATTCCGCCCGTACGGTGAACGCGACGTGACGGGCCTCGCCCGGCTTCAGCGAGCCGATCAGGTCCGGGCCGGCGGCGGTCGCGGTCCAGCCCTCCGGGGCCGACAGCCGCACCCCGACGTCCCTCACCGTCCTGGCGGTGTCGTTGACCACCGACACGATCGCCGTCCCCGTGCCGGACCCGGGGGAGATCGCGGCCGGAGCCTGGTACACGGAGAGCCGGGAGTCGACCGCCCGGAACCGCGGCCGCTCGTCGGGCACGCGGACCCGGCCGCTGACCAGCATGGGCGGCGTGCCGTGGCGGCCCGAGCGGGCACCGAAGATCGACAGCCCGCCCCCGTCGGAGGCGAAGCGGAGCGTGACGGTGCCGGCGTCGCCGAGCTGCCTGGCGGTGATCGGGACGGCGACGCGGTAGCCGTACCGGTTGCCGAAGTCCCCCTTGAGGGAGCCGCGCGACCGCCCGGCCAGCGCCGTCGGGCCGTGGGGGTCGTCGGGCAACACGATCGCCGGCAGCGGCGTGCCGTTGACGGACACGGTGAGCCGGGCGGGATAGCGGCGCGCGCTCGTCTTGTTGTTGGGGTCGTACCAGCCGCGGGCCTGGGCGGACGCGACCTCGGCGACCAGGGTCGCCCCGCGGCCCCGGCCCGTGCCGGCCGGCACCTTGACGGTGTACTCGAAGTAGCCCCGGCCGTAGCCGGTGACCCAGTCGGAGCCGCCGGTGGTGTGGGCCTGGGCGCCGCCGGTCCACTGCTGCGCGGTCACCTCGCCGGCCGGGAAGCCGGGCTCGTCGGCGGGGCCGGGGGTGTCGAAGGTGAGGTAGTTCTCGGCGACGGTCCTGCCGCCGGCCTCCAGCCAGATCCACACGTGCCCGACCCGCAGCTCGGCCGGCGCGGTGACCGACACGGTGCCGGCCTCGGTGACGCCGTACCGCGCCGGGGCGACCGGCCGCGAGCCGCCGCCGCCGGCGTCGGGGACCCAGCGGCCCTCGTCGTCGTACCCGCCGATCCTCCACCGGAGCGTGGCCCCGGACAGGTCGTCGTCGGAGAAGTGGCTGATCCTGACCGGGACCTCGATGGCGCCGCCGCGCTCGACGGTCCGCGCCGACGTGCCCATCAGGGAGATCGCGTCGTCACCCTGGAACATCTCGATGCCGCGTGACCTGCCCCGATGGTCCACGAACTCCGGCTGGTTCGGCTGCCGGTCGAAGGTGACCGGGCTGTGGACCTCCTGCTCGGTCTCGGCCAGCTGGACTCCGACGTAGCCGTTGAGCTTGGGATAGGCGCGGAAGAGGCTCGCTGTGTGGGGGAACTGCCCCGCCCTGATGGCGAACTCGGAGTTGAGCCAGGGCTGCCCGCTCTGGGCGCCGTCGTTGAAGTTCCACGTGGAACCCGGCTCGACCTGGGCGTCGAAGCCGTCCAGGAGCTTCTTCCACTCGTCGTAGGTGGCCAGGTACCAGTGGAAGTCGTTCAGGTCGGTGTCGAGGTGGCCGTTCTTGCAGCAGGCGGAGTTGTCGACGACCAGCCGGCCCGGGTCGAGCTCGTGGGCCAGCTTCACCATCCTGCGCACGTACGGGAACGCCGCCGGCGGGATCGGCTGCTGCCAGGGCTCGTCGCTGATGCCCCAGGACTCGTTGAAGGTCGTCCAGATCACGATCGACGGGTGGTTGTGGTCGCGCTGGAGCGTGCTGCGCAGCAGCCCCTCGAAGAGCCGCTCCGCCTCCGGACCCAGGGAGTGCCAGCCCGCGTTGGGCAGGTCGTACCAGATCATCAGCCCGAGCTTGTCGGCCCAGTGGTAGTACGCCGGCTCGTTGACCTTGAGGTGGTTCCTGATCACGTTGAACCCGAGCCGCTTGGCGTTCTGCAGGTCGAGCAGGATCGACCCCCGGCCCGGGTCGGCCTCCGTCCCGGTGCGCAGGTCGGGGCCGGCGGTGACACCGGTGTAGGTGTAGAGGCCCCACGGGTTGTAGCCCTGGTCGAGGACGCCGCGCACGTAGATGGGCCGGTTGTTGAGGTGGATGTACTGGTACTCACCGGTGTGGCCGGGGGCCCATTTGCGTTCGATCGTCCGCAGCCCGAACGTGGCGCGGATGCCGTCGTCGTCACCCAGCCGGATGTCGGCGGTGTAGAGCGCCGGGTCGTCCGGCTCCCACAGGTGCGGGCGCTCGATCGGGATCCGCGCCGTGCCCCGGCCGCCGGTCAGCGGCACGGCGGCGGTGCCGACGACCCTTCCGCGCGGGTCCTTCACCCGTACGGTGGCGCTGTCGCCTCCGTCGGCGGCGAGGTCGATCCTGGCTGCGGCCTCGGACGGGGCGCGCGCGTCCCCCTCGAAGGCCAGCTCCGGGGTCACGCGCGTCTCGGTGAGCCGCGCGGCGGCGTACGGCTCGATCCACACCGACTGCCAGATGCCGCCGACGTCGGTGAACCAGCCGGTGTCGTCGCCGGCGGGTTCGCCGGTCTGCTTGCCCTGGGGGTAGGGCGAGTCGGGGGTCGTCGGCGGCGCGACCACCCGGATCGCCAGCGTGTGCGTCGAGCCGGGAGCCAGCGCGCCGAGGTCCGCGCCGATCTCGGTGTAGCCGTCGCCGGAGTACGGCAGCACGGGCTCGCCGTCGAGCCAGACCGCCGCTCCCCAGTCGGCGGCCCCGATGCGGAGCCTGGTCAGCCGGTCGGCGAAGTTTCTCGGGACGGTGAAGGAGCGCCGGTACCAGACCGTCCCCCGGTAGCGGGCGAAGGCGCTGCGGAAGATCTCCTTGGTCGCCAGCTCGTCCTCGCCCCAGGCGGCGAGCGACTGGTAGCCGAACGGCACCCGGATCGCCTTGCCGAACGCGTGACCGGGGTCGAACCACCGCTCCCGCTCGCCCACGTCGCCGGGGTCGAAGTCGAACGACCAGGTGCCGTTCAGCGACATCCAGGCGCCGCCGGTGAACGGGCGCCGGTCGGCGTCAGGGCGCGGATACTCCGCCCGGGGCGGAGCGGTCTCGCGCTCCAGCTCGATCGTGACCGAACGCCCCACGGTCGTGGACGCGAAGGCGTACCCCTCCTTGGCGGCGACCACGAGGGCGCTGCTCTCCGGCACGCCGGTCAGGGTGAAGGCGCCGTCCTTCGCGGTCGTGGCGAACACCTCGGTCCTGGAGGCGTGCACGGTGGCGCCTTCCACCGGCGCGCCGCCGCGGGCGTCCACCACCCGGCCGCTGACGTCGACCGTCCTCGCCCCGGAGGCGGCCGGCGGCTCGGGCTCGGCGAGGGCCGGGACCGCCCCCGGGCACAGGAGTGCCCAGGCGGCGATCAGGGCGATGGCTAATCTGCTACGTGTCTTCGCGGAACCAGACATGAGTACACCGATCTGTGAGGGTGCCGGTTACTCGGCCTGCTCGATGGCGGCCGGGCGGAGCTGTGCGGCGCGGATCCGCGAGACGTCCAGCTTGGTCGTGCGGTCGAAGCGGTAGATGCCGTTCTGCTCCTGGAAGACGTCGGTGAGCTGCGTGTAGCAGTAACCGAACATCCGGGGGTCGTTCAGCAGGACCTCGGTCAGCCCGGCGAACCGCCGCTGGAGCTCCTCCTCGCTCGTCGGGCGCTCGCCGTAGCCCCAGGAGCGATCGCCGGGGCGCGCGTCCGGGTTCCACCAGATGCCGCCGAACTCGCTGCAGAAGTACGGCTGGCCCTGGTACGGCACCGACCACGCCGTGCCGTCGCGATCGGCGTTGACGTACGGCGCCCCCTCGGCCAGGCCGCCCATCAGCTTGCCGAACACCTCGGGGTCCTGCTCGTAGCAGTGCGAGTCGTAGACGTCGGCGCCCGGCACCCGGTGCGCGTAGCCGGAGGCGTCGACCACCGGCCGGGTGAGGTCGGCCGCCTTCGTGGCCAGGTACAGGCCGCGGGTGACGTCGTCGAGCACGGTGATGCGGTCGTGCAGCTGCTGCGGCGTCTCGTTGAGCGGGCACCAGCCGACGATGCTCGGGTGGGAGTAGTCGCGCTCGACCGCCTCCAGCCACTGGGTCACGAACGACGCGGTCGGCTGCTGGTTGTGCCCGGGAGGGCCGCCCACGTCGGCGCCCCAGTCGCCGAACTCGCCCCAGACCAGGAACCCCGCCCGGTCGGCGTGGTACAGGTACCGCTCCTCGAACACCTTCTGGTGCAGCCGGGCGCCGTTGAATCCCGCGTCCATGGCCAGCTCGATGTCGCGGCGGAGCGCCTCGTCCGACGGCGCGGTCATCAGGCCGTCGGGATAGTAGCCCTGGTCGAGGACGAGCCGCTGGAAGCGCACCTCACCGTTGAGCAGGACGGCGTGCCCGTCGATGGTGACCGAGCGGAGCCCGGCGTAGCTCGCGGCGGTGTCGACCAGGGCGCCGTCGCCGTCGAGCAGGTCGACGCGCAGGTCGTACAGGTGCGGGTCCTCGGGGGACCACAGCCGTACCCGGTCGTCCGGCAGCGGCAGCCACACCTCGGCGGCGAGGTCGAGGTCGGCGCGCGCCCGTGCCCGCGTGACGGTGCCGCTCCCGTCCGACACCGTCACCAGGACCTCGTGCCCGGGGCGGTTGGCCGAGACCGGGACGGTGACCCGGAAGGCGGACGCGGCGACGTTCGGCGTGATGCGCGGCCGGCCGAGGTGCGTGGCGGGCACGGGCTCGCACCACACCGTCTGCCAGATGCCGGTGGTGCGCCCGTAGAGCGCGCCGTGCCCCTGGTAGGTGGTGGCCTGCTTGCCGCGCGCCTGCGGCCCGCTGCGGGGATCCCTGGCACGCACGACCACGGTGTACGCGTGCGCCGGGTCGGCGTCGCCGGCCAGCTCGCACGAGAACGGGGTGAACCCGCCCCGGTGCCGGCCGGCCTCCACGCCGTCCACCCACACCGTGGCGTCGTGGTCCACCGCCTGGAAGTGCAGCACCACCCGCTGCCCCGCCCACTCCTCCGGCACCCGGACGGTACGGCGGTACCAGACGGCCTGGTGGAAGTCCGGGTCGCCGATGCCGGACAGCGCGGACTCGGGGCAGAACGGCACGACGATCTCGCCGGTCAGGTCCCGCTCCAGCAGGCCGCGCTCCAGCCCGGAGTCGCCGGGATCCCTCTCGAACTGCCAGGTCCCGTTCAGGCACTGCCACGCGGCGCGGACGAACTGCGGTCGCGGGTACTCCGGACGGGGAACCATGGGGGTCTCAGGCACAACGCTCACTTTCTCGACATTTCTAGGACTTGACGGCACCGGCGATGCCCTCGACGAAATAGCGCTGGAGGGCGATGAACAGCGCGACCACCGGCAGCAGCGAGATCGTCGCCGCGGCGGCCATGCCCGACCAGTCGGTGGTGTTCTCGCCGACGAACGCGAGCATGCCGACGCTGACGGTCCGCAGGTCGGGCCGGGAGAACGTGAAGACCAGCGGCAGGAAGAACGCGTTCCAGGTGGACAGGAAGGTGAGGACGGTCACCGTGGCCGTCACCGGCTTGGCCAGCGGCAGCATGATGCGGAAGAAGACGGTCGTGAACCCGGCGCCGTCGATCAGCGCGCTCTCGGTCAGCTCCTTGGGGATGCCGCGGAAGTATCCGACGTAGAGCAGGATCGCCGCCACGTGCGCGGCACCCGACATGGCGAGGATCATGCCGGTCAGCGAGTTGAGCATGCCGAGCCGCTGCGCGAGGTCGACCAGCGGGATGATGGTGTATCCGGCCGGGACGAACAGGGTGGCGACCAGGACGCCCATGACGATGCGGCGCCCGCGGAAGTCGTGGCGGGCGATGACATAGCCGGCCATGGCGCACCGGACGACCACGACCACCACCGTGGCGACGGTGACGATCACGGTGTTGAGCAGATATTTCCCGAACTGCGCCTCGCCCCACGCGCGCTCGTAGTTCTCCCACGCCGGGTCGGCCGGCAGCAGGTCGAGCCCCTTGGTGAACACCTCGGCCGACGTCTTCAGCGACGCGGCGACCATCCACAGGAACGGGTAGATCCAGATCAGGCAGCCGATGGCGAGCGCGGCGGCGGCCAGCCACCAGGGCAGCCGGCGCAGCGTGCCGCGCCAGGTCGTGCGGGTCATGCTCACGCCGCCCCCCTGGCCCGCCGGGTGGCCCGGATCGCGAGCAGTTGCAGCAGCCCGACCAGGCAGATGAACAGCCCGAACAGGACGGCCGCAGCGGACGCGTAGCCGAGCCGGGGGATCGTCGCGGCGAAGGCCCAGCGGTAGATGTAGACCTCGATCACCTCGGTCGAGTAGAACGGGCCGCCTCCGGTCATGGTCAGCACGAGGTCGAAGACCTGCAGGGACGCCTCGATCGACAGCAGGGTGATGATGACGAGGAAGGGCTTGAGCAGGGGCATGGTGATGTACCGAAGGGTGTTCAGGGCGCCGGCCCCGTCGAGGCGCGCCGCCTCGTACACCTCGCTGGGGACGGTCTGCAGCGCGGCCAGCCAGTAGACGAGGGTGATGCCGAACCACTTCCACACGTACACGCCGATCGCCGTGCCCAGCGCCGTGGAGGACTGCCCGAGGAAGTCGACACCGTCCGGCGCCAGGCCGAGCTCGCGCAGCGCGAGGTTGACCGGGCCGCTCGCCGGGTCGAAGACGAACTGCATGACCACGCCGACGATCGCCGTGGTGGTGACCACCGGCAGGAACAGGGCGGTGCGGAAGAGCTTGCGCAGCGGCATGCGGGGCGAGTTGAGGACGATCGCGAGCAGCAGCGTGGCGAGGACCTGGATCGGCACCGCGACGACCATGAACGTCAGCGTCAGCCGGAACGAGCTCCAGAACATCGGGTCGGCGAGGACCTCGCGGTAGTTGGCCACGCCGATGAAGGACGGGCTGGCGTCGAAGCCGTTCCAGTCGGTGAGCGAGTAGACGTAGCTGCCGACGATCGGATAGACGGTGAACGCGCCGTACAGCAGCACGGTTGGGGTCAGGAACAGCCAGACGAACAGGGTGTTGCGGGCGGCGCGCGGTCGCCGCGCCCCGGGGGGTGAGAGGGCGACCGTCATCCGCTCTCCCCGGGGACACCCGTGGTGCTCTCGTCGACCAGCAGCCGCCAGGGCGCCTCCAGGTGGGCCGGCGGCTCCTGGTCTCCCTCGACGCGCTCCAGCAGGCGGGTCACGGCGAGCTCGGCGATCCGCGCCTTGTCGGGCGCGACGGTGGTCAGCGGCGGGGTGGCGTAGCGGCCCTCGTCGATGCCGTCGAACCCGACGACGGCGACGTCCTGCGGCACCCGCAGCCCCCGGGCCAGCACGGCGCGCATCGCCCCGAGCGCGAGCAGGTCGTTGTAGCAGAACACGGCGTCCGGCGGCTCGGGCAGGTCGAGCAGGCGCTCCATCGCGAGCCGCCCGTCGTGGCGCTGGTAGCGCTGCACGGGCACGGCGAGCTCGGGCAGCACGGGCAGCCCCGCCTCGGTCAGCGCCTCCTCGTATCCGGCCGACCGGTGGGCCGCGGTCCGCCTCGCCGGCCGCTCCCCGCTCTTCTCCGGCTTCACGTGGGGCACGCCGATGGCGGCGATCCTGGTGCGGCCGAGCGAGATCAGGTGCGCCGTGGCGGCCCTGGCCGCGGCGGTGTCGTCGATGGCGACGTGGTCCACGCCGGCCACCCGCATCTCGCCCAGCATCACCGCCGGGCAGTTGCCCACCCAGCGGCGCAGCTCGTCCTCGGTCAGACCGAGCGGGCTGAAGATGAACCCGTCGAAGAGCGCCGACCGGTCGCGCCGCATCATGATCTGCCGCTCGCGTTCGGCCACGCCCTCGGTGCGGTCGATGAGCACCGTGTAACCGCGCTCCTCGGCCTGGTCGACCACGTGGCCGGCCAGCTCGGTGAAGTACGGCACGTCCAGCGGCAGCACGAGGGCCAGCAGGTTGGACCGCCCCCGGTTGAGGCTCCGGGCCGCGATGTTGGGCCGGTAGTCGAGCTCGTCGAGGGCCCGCTGCACCACGGCGCGGGTCTCCGGCGCCACGTAGGCGAAGTTGTTGACGACGTTGGAGACGGTCCGCACCGAGACTCCCGCGAGCCGCGCCACGTCACGTTGTGTCACCACAATGGTCCACCCTCCAGTCGGGAGTCGATGACACGAATTCGGAAAGCATTCTTGCCACGTGGCATGCCGCGTGGCAAGAATGAGTTTGCCACGCGGCAACACATTTGACGAGACGTTCACGGCCGCGAGGTAGGAGGCAGAACCGATGACCGCGATGACTCGGCGGGGATTCCTCGCCGCGGCGGGCACCCTGGCCGCCGCGGCGGCGACCAGCGCGTGCGGCGCAGGCGGCGGTGGTGGCGGAGGTGCCGGCGGCAACTCGCTGACCTGGTGGGACCACCAGAACCAGCTCCAGAAGGCGAAGGCGGAGATCTTCGCGAAGTTCGCCAAGAGCCCCGGCGGCGTCCCCGTCCAGTACACGTACTACAACCCCGCGAAGATGGGCCAGGCGCTGCAGCTGGCCAAGCAGAGCGACCAGTTGCCCGACATCCGCACCAACGCCGGGCTCAACCTGCCCGCCGCGGCGCTCGTGGCGTCCGGCTGGGCGCGGCCGCTGGAGCTCAGCGACGAGGCGCAGGCCCGGGTCGAGGACTCGCTCATCGAGGGCCTGCACGTCTTCGACGGCAAGACGTACGCGTTCCCGATCTTCAGCCACCAGGTCTACGTCGCCGTGCCGTGGTTCAACACGGAGCTGGTCGGCCGTGCCGGGCTGGACCCGGAGGCGCCGCCGAAGACCTACGACGAGTTCCGGGCCGCGGCCCGGAAGGCGCAGGACGCGGCGGGCGGCGACGCGTACGGCTGGGTGTGGAACATCGGCATGCCCAACCGGCTGGGCGAGCAGCTCCATGACATGGCGCAGGCGGCCGGGTTCGCCGGCGGCAACGGGGTGCGTTACGAGACCGGCGAGTTCGCCTTCCACGCCGACGAATACCTCGACGTGATCGAGTTCCTGGTCTCGCTGCGCCAGGACAAGGTGCTGGTGCCCGGGGCGAACTCGTGGCTGGACGACGTGGCGCGGGCCCGGTGGACCGCCGGGGTGGCGGCGTACTACTTCGACGGTCCGTGGTGTCCCGGCGTGGCACTGAAGGACACGCCCGAGTTCGGGGAGAAGCTCGGGGTGGGGCCGATCCTGGTGCCCGAGGCGGGCGCCACCGTGGCCACGTACCACCCGCCGCAGGCCGGCGACTACTGGCTGTCCCCGACGACCAAGCACGCCGCGGCGGCGAACGCCCTGCTGAGCGACCACTTCACCACCGAGGAGTACTCCCTCCAGGTTGCCGGAACCATGTCGCAGCCGCCGCGCGACATCTCCGTGGTCGAGCGGTCCGAGGCTCACCCGGCGTACAAGAAGCTGATCGGCTGGTTCCAGGAGAGCGTCTTCCTCGCCCCCGACCCGATCGCCGGCAACAAGGACATGAAGCAGGTGCTGATCGAGACCAAGCCGGTGCGCCCCACCCTCGGCGACATCGTGCAGGGCGCGCTCACCGGCGACGTCACCGACGTGCGGGCGGCGCTGACCAAGCTGTCCAGCGAGAGCGCCAAGCAGCGGGACCAGGCGATCGCGGCGGCCAAGAGCAAGGGCGCGCAGGTCAGCCTGGACGACTACGCCTTCCCCAACTGGAAACCGCGGAAGGACTACCTCAAGCCGATGTACGAGCAGCGCTAGGCGGATCGATGAGACGACCCAACATCGTGCTGGTCATGACCGATCAGCAGCGCGCCGGCTGGACGGCCGCGAGCGGCTTCCCCCTCGACACCATGCCGTTCCTCGACGGGCTGATGGGCGACGGCGTCCAGTTCGAGCGGGCGTACACGACGTCCCCGCTGTGCGTGCCCGCCCGCGTCAGCCTCGTCACCGGGCGCTACCCGTCCGCGCACCGGGTCCGGCAGAACAGCGCCGCGCGGCACGTGCTGCGCGGGGCCGATCTGGTGGACGTGCTGCGCGAAGCCGGCTACGCGCTGCACCTGGCGGGCAAGACGCACTTCCACCGCGAGCCCGCCGACTTCGACACGTTCGCCGCGCCGTACTGGCACGTGCGCGGCCCGGCCGGCGCGGCGACGCCCGAGCAGGCGGCCTTCGAGGAGTGGCTCGGCGAGCTGGACCATTCGGTCAGCCACGAGCCGACGCCGTTCCCGCTGGAGTGCCAGTTCCCGCACCGGATCGTCACCGACGCGATCGGCGCCGTCGACGGGACGCCCGCCGACCGGCCGTTCTTCACCTGGCTGTCGTTCCCGGAGCCGCACAACCCGTACCAGGTGCCCGAGCCGTACTTCAGCCTCTTCGGCGAGGACGAGGTGCCCGACCGGCTGGCGGGGCCCGAGGGCGCGGAGCGCAAGGGCGGCACGTACACCTGGCTGAGCCGGCTCATCGAGGAGAAGCGGCCCGGCCACGACGCGGAGTGGCGGCGCTACCGCGCCAACTACTGCGGGATGCTGCGGCTCATCGACGACCAGCTCCGCCGGTTCTTCGCGCACCTGCGCGAGCGCGGCCGCGACTCCGACACGCTGGTGTTCTTCGTCGCCGACCACGGCGACTACACCGGCGAGTACGGCCTGCAGCGCAAGGGCGCGGGCATGTCCGAGAGCCTGATGCGCATCCCGTTCGCCGTGGCGGGGCCGGGCGTGCGGCCGTCGGTCAACCGCACCGACTTCGTCTCGCTCGCCGACCTGCTCCCGACGGTCTGCGACGCGATCGGCGCCGAGATCCCCGCCGGAGTCCAGGGCCGCAGCCTGTGGCCCATGCTCACCGGGGAGCCGTACCCGGCCGAGGAGTTCGCCACCGGATACGCCGAGCGCGGCTTCGGCGGCCTCTCCTACGGCGTGGACGAGCGGCCCCCGCTGCACTTCCCGTACGAGGGCCGCACGTTCGACGAGCTCAACACCGTCACCCAGTCGGGCACGACGGTGATGCTCAGGCGCGAGCGGTGGAAGCTGCTCCTGGACGAGCGGGGCACCGGCGAGCTCTACGACCTGGACGCCGACCCGGTGGAGCTGGACAACCGCTACGACGATCCCGCGCTCGCCGAGGTCCGCGCCGCCCTCACCACCGATCTCGCCCTGTGGATGATCCGCGTCCGCGACGACCTGCCGGAGGCCGTCTACACCCTCAAACGCGCACCGCACAACTGGCGGCTGCCCTAGCCGGCGGGGCGCGCCTGGCCGGCCGGCGCGAGGTCGGCCCCTGAGGGCCGCCGGTTCTCCATTGTTCGCCGTGGGGTGGACGAGCGGTCAGCGAACCGTCACGCGGGACCGATGAACTCATGCGGATATTGGCGCCCTTTGGAGAGGAACAAGCCTCGATGTCCGCTTCTGAGAACCCCGATTCCGTCACGCGGCGGCGGCTCCTGGCCGTCACCGGCGGGCTGGTCGGCGCGGTCGCCGTGGGTGGCCTGACCGGCCCCGCCTGGGCCGACGACCGGCGGCCCGGCGGCGGGCGGCGGCGGTGGCTGCCCGGCGACCACCACGTGCACAGCGAGTTCAGCGTCGGGTACGACGACTCCACCAGCCCGCCCACGCCCATCATCGGCGGGGACGCGATCTACCCGCTGTCGGTGAACGCCACGCACGCGCAGCAGCACGGGCTCGCGTGGATCGTCTCGACCGACCACGGCGGCCCCCTGCACTCCAAGCTGGACGCCGAGCAGCGCTACCCCAGCCTGCTGGAGGCCCGCCGGTCCGTGCCGAGGGTGCTGCAGTTCTACGGCATGGAGCTGGACACGCCCGCCGCCGACCACTCCAGCCTGATCATCCCGAAGGTGAGCACCGAGCGGGACATCCTGTTCCAGCTGGAGAGCAAGTTCTCCAAGCGCGATCCGTTCCCCTCCGACCCGGCCTTCGACACCGAGCAGAAGATGCTGGAGGCCCTGCGGGTGATGCGGCAGCTCCCGCACAAGCCGCTGCTGTTCGCCAACCACCCCGCCCGCTCGGCCACCGGGCTGGGCGTCTACGGCCAGGACACGCCGGCGGAGTTCCGGAACTGGAACGACACCGCGCCGGACATCGCCCACGGCTTCGAGGGCGCGCCCGGCCACCAGGCCGGCGCGCTGAACAAGGACGGCGGCATCGACCCGAACGGCGACCGCGGCGGCTACGGCAACCACCCCACGATGGGCGGGTTCGACCAGATGACCGCCCGGCTCGGGGGCCTGTGGGACTCGCTGCTCGGCGAGGGCCGCCGCTGGTGGATCACCTCCACGTCCGACTCCCACGTCCACTACACCGAGGGCGGCAGCGACTTCTGGCCGGGCGAGTACTCCAAGACGTACGTGTACGCCGGCTGGGACTACGCCGACATCCTGGACGGGCTGCGCAGCGGCCGGATCTTCGTCGTCATCGGCGACCTGATCGACCGGCTCGACCTGACGGTCTCCCGTACCGGCAAGGCGCACGGCCAGGCCCAGGGCAACACCGCGACCGTCGGCGAGACGCTGACGCTGCGCGGCCACGACCGTGACGCCGAGGTGGAGGTCCGCTTCCACGTGCCGTCCACGCCCAACGCCAAGGGCGAGCGGCCGCAGGTGAGCCGGGTCGACATCATCACCGGCCGGGTCACCGGGCCGGTCAAGGACCGCTCCGCCGACACCAACCCGACCACCAAGGTCGTGGCCCGCTACGGTCCCGGCCAGTGGCGGCGCGACGGCGACGACATCGTCGTACAGCACACGCTGCGCGACATCGACGGCCCCATGTACGTGCGGGTCCGTGGCACCAGCACCGACGAGATGGAGCCCGAGCCCGACCCGAAGGGTTCCGACCCGTGGGCCGACCTGTGGTTCTACTCCAACCCGGTGTTCATCGAGCGCTGACGGGCGGGATCACCCGCCGGGCGCCTCACCGCCCGGCGGGGCCCGTGGCCGGAGGAGGGCGAGGGCTGGAAGGAGGGCGAGGGCTAGAGGAGGGCGAGGCGCCGCACTCCGGTCATGGTCGGGGCGGGCATGAGGACCACGGGGTCGTCCGGGTCGGTGCGCAGGGTGTCGAAGCGGTCGAGCAGGATGTCGAGCGCGACCCGGCCCTCCAGCCTGGCCAGCGGCGCGCCCAGGCAGAAGTGGATGCCGCGGCCGAAGCCGAGATGCGGGTTGGGGTCGCGGCGGGGATCGAAGACCTCAGGGTCGCGGAACTGGCGGGGATCCCGGTTGGCCGCCCCGAGCCAGATCATGAGCAGCTGGTCGGCCGGAATGGTGACGCCGCCCAGCTCGACCTCGCGGGTGGTGGCGCGGCCGAGAGCGGCGAACGGGGTGAGGAAGCGCAGGGACTCCTCGATGACGGCCGGGACGGTGGAGCGGTCGGCGCGTACCCTGGCCTGCTCCTCCGGGAAGGCGTCCAGGCAGAGCACCGTGTTGCCGAGCAGCATCGTCGTCGTGATGTGCCCGGCGAGCAGCAGGACGATCGCGAAGTTGACCACCTGGTCGTCGGGCAGCTTCTCGCCGTCCACCTCGGCCTCGACCAGCCTGGTCAGCAGGTCGGCGCGGGGCTGCCGGCGCCGCTCGGCCGCGTGGGCCGCGAGGTAGCTCGTCATCTCCCTCCACGGCTTCAGCGTGGCCTCCATGGCCGCGTCCCGCTCCGCGTCCAGGCCCTCGGCGGGCTCGGCGAGCGAGACCTTGCTGTCACGCTCGAACAGCCCGTCGGCCCACTTCTTGAACAGGGCGCGGTCGCTGCTGGGCACGCCCAGCAGCTCGGCGATGACGATGACGGGCAGCGGGTAGGCGAGGTCGGTCACCAGCTCGAACCGGCCGCGCTCGCGCGCCGCGTCGAGCAGCTGGTGGGTGAGGGAGGCGATCCGCGGCTCGAGGTCCGCGACGATCTTGCGGGTGAAGGCGCTGCTGACCAGCTTGCGCAGCTTGCCGTGCTCGGGCGGGTCGATCTGGGTGATGAACCCCTTCAGCGAGAAGTCCTCGCCGTCCGGCAGCAGGTGCTCGGGGATCACCCGCATGGTGTCGGAGGAGAACGTCGCCGGGTCGCCGAAGATCTCGTGGACCTCCGGGTAGCCGTAGACGTTCCACATCCCGGCCTCGAACTCGACCTGCGGGCCGGTGCGCGGCCCGTGCAGCCAGAAGTGCTGCTTGGAAAGGTGGTAGCGCTCGGCGATGCCGGTACGTGCGGACTCGTCGCGTCGATCGGTGGACATGGGCGCCTCCCCTGGAGCGAGCCTGTCATGACATTGCCGACCAGACTTCCCGGCGCACCACCATTGACGTTAACAGCGCCGGATCGCCTCCGCCAGAGGGCATCCACGACGGGGAGGTCAGGCCATCACCTTGCCGACGAACGCGCGCAGGTGGTCACGGGTGCGGGCGATCCTCTCGTCC
The DNA here is from genome assembly GCF_006334985.2 of Nonomuraea phyllanthi. Lineage (GTDB taxonomy): Bacteria > Actinomycetota > Actinomycetes > Streptosporangiales > Streptosporangiaceae > Nonomuraea > Nonomuraea phyllanthi. The sequence goes on along the minus strand of NZ_VDLX02000002.1, from coordinate 718,986 downwards.
AGGGTCAGGGTCTCGTCGAGGTCTCCCGCGGCCGACTTCTTCCTGCCGCGGACGTAGAGCGAGCAGGCCAGGTCGGCGCAGACGTACTGGCCGACGGTGTTGCCCAGGCGCCCGGCCTCGCCGGTGCGGCGCGCGCTCATCAAGGCCACGCCGCCGTTGGTGCGGGTGGTCAGGCAGAGCGAGCACATGCTGCGCGCGGTGAAGCCCCGCGCGGCGCCGGGGGCGGCCCTGAGCGCGATGCCGACGAGGCCGCCGTCGTCGCGCTCGGCGACGAGGTAGCCGCGATCGGGCGCGCCGGGGTCTCGCCAGCCGAGGAAGTCGAGGTCATCCCAGGGCTGCTGGTCGAGGTCGTGGGGGACGCCCAGGCGCTTGGCCTCTCCCTTGGAGCAGTTGACGAACGAGCCGCGGATGTCACGTTCCGTTATGGGTCTCATGTTCCGCAGGCTAACTGTACCTAATATAATTAGGCAAATTCTTATTTCCATTAGGAAACGGGAGGTCACATGGCACGAGCGGGCGTCACGAGCGAACGCGTCACCCGGGCGGCGGCGGAGCTGGCCGACGAGATCGGCTTCGACCGGGTGACCGGCTCGGCGGTCGCGCGCCGGCTCGGCGTCAAGGAGCCCAGCCTGTACGCCCACATCGCCAACGCCCGGGAGCTGAAGGTGCGGGTGGCGCTGCTCGCTCTGGAGGAGATGGCCGATCAGGCCGCCGCCGCGCTGGCGGGGCGCGCGGGCAAGGACGCGCTGGTGGCGCTGGCCAACGTCTACCGCGACTACGCCAGGCGGCATCCCGGCAGATACGCGGCCTCCCGGTTCGAGCTCGACCCGGAGACCGCCGCCAGGAGCGCGGGGCCCCGGCACACCGAGATGACGCGGGCACTCCTGCGCGGCTACGACCTGCCGGAGCCCGACCAGACGGACGCCGTACGCCTGCTCGGCGGCGCCTTCCACGGATACGTGAGCCTGGAGCTGTCGGGCAGCTTCCGCCACACCGAGCGCTCGACCGACGCCTCCTGGGCCTGGGCCCTCGACACCCTCGACCACGCGCTCCGCACCCATCCGGCGAGACGGGCAGGCGGCTGACGGCGCCACGGGGCCGTCTATGCTCTGTCCATGCAGGTCGAGGAGGCCCGGGGCGCGGCCAGGCCGATGCGGGCGGACGCCAAGCGCAACCTCGCGCAGATCCTGACCGCCGCCAGGGACGTCATCACCGAGCGCGGCCCCGACGCGCCCCTCGACGAGATCGCCCGGCGCGCGGGCGTCGGTTCCGGCACGCTGTACCGCCGCTTCCCCGACCGGGATTCGCTGCTGCGCGCGGTCGCCCTCGACGCGCTGACCGCGACCCTCGCCGCGGCCCGCGCCGCGGGCGAGCAGGAGCGCGACCCGTTCGACGCGCTGGCCCGCTACCTGCGCGAGGCTCTCGACCTGCGGGTCTCCGCCATCCTGCCGTCCCTCCTCGGCGTGGTGGACCTGGCGAACGACCCCGAGCTCTCCCCTCCCCGGAGCGAGGCCGCGGACGCCATCAAGCGGCTGATCGCCGCCGCCCACGACGCCGGATCCCTTCCGAAGGACGTCGCCTTCATCGACATCGTGACGTTCCTCGTACGGGTCTCCCGCCCCCTGCCGGGACCGCAGCCCCCGGAGTGGAAGCACGAGCTCGCCCGCAGGCACCTGGAGCTGTTCATCCGCGGCCTCCGCGCCGACGCCCCGTCCGGGAGCTAGCTCCAGGGGAGAACCCGTCCTACCTCATGCTGCCGACCTCGCCCTTGAGGATGGCCTGGTGCTGGCGGCGCAGCTCGTCGGCCGGCTCGACGCCCAGCTCGGCGCTGAGGACGGCGCGCAGCCGGCGGTAGGCGGCCAGCGCCTCGGCGCGGCGGCCACGGGCGGCGAGCGCCCGCAGCAGCATCCCCCACGACGCCTCGCGCAACGGATGGGCCTCCACCAGCCGCTCCAGCTCGGGAATCGCGCGGTTGTGGTGGCCGAGCCGCAGCTCCGCCTCCACGTACAGCTCGCGGGCGGTCACGTGCAGGTCGTCCAGGCGGCGGCGCTCGTCGCAGACCAGCTCGACGTCGATTTCCGGCGCCACCGGGCCGCGCCACACCGCCAGCGCGCCCCGCAGCATCGCGGCCGCGAGCCTCGCGTCGCCCTCGGTCAGGGCGTCCACCCCCTTGGCGACGGCCGACTCGAACGCCCTGACGTCCACCGCCCGGTCCGGGACGGCCAGCGTGTAGCCGTTCCCCACGGTGACCAGGTCCACGCCGTCGGCGGCGAGCGGGGACAGGGCGCGGCGCAGGCGGTACACGTACGTCCGCAGGCTCTCCTTCGCCGTCACCGGCGGCTCGTCCTGCCACAGCTCGGACACCAGCCGGTCGATGGTGATCACCTCGTCCTGGCACAGCACGAGGACGGCCAGGATCGCCTGCTGCCTGGCGGCCCTGACCTTGATCGCGCGACCGCCGGCATCCGTCACCGCCAGGCGTCCCAACAATTTGATCATGGACTCCCACCTCCGACCGGCATCCTTGTCGAAGGCGGTATGTTTCCGGTATGGACGGCGGGGAGCAGGGGTCCAGGCGGTCGCCACGCGCTCGCAGCCATGCTCGGCCATCCCCATAGCGCGCGGATCGCGTGCCGCTGGAGCGCGCCGCGGGCCGCCTACTCGCGGAAGCCGATCTTCCGGTGGGTCCCGTCGCACAGCGGCTTGTTGCCGGAGTGCCCGCAGCGGCACAGGGTCATCCTGTTGCGGGTCTCCAGCGGCCGGCCGTCCGCGCGGTGGACCGGCACGCCGCCGGTGACCCACAGCGCGCTGGCCAGCTTGCCCTCCTCCTCCAGCACCGAGATGGCCCGCGGGAGGTCCGGCTCGATCGTGTCGCCGCCGCGCTCCAGCGCGTAGCTGTAGGACCCGGAGGGGCAGTGGTCGATCCGGCCCATGATCTCGGCGCGCACGTCGCTGTCCGCGGTGTCGGCCAGCATCTCGGCGATCGGCCTGGTACGTCCTATGCAGAAGGCCGCATGGACGCAGAGCTCCCCCACCCGCTGGGCCGAGATCCCCACGCCGTCGTGCACGTGCTGCAGCTCCTCGTACGGCCGGACCCCCGCGGTCTCCGTGCCGTCGAACCCGATCCGGGCGTGGGTCCCGTCGCAGAACGGCTTGGAGCCCGAGTGGCCGCAGCGGCACAGCGCGTAGGTGTCCTCGGTCTCCAGGGGCTCGCCGGTCTGCCAGGTCAGCGCGTTGTCCTCGGCGGAGACGATCTTGCGCTTGCGCCTGAGCGGGACGCGGCCGTACACGACGTACGGGCCGTCGCGGAGCACGACGATCCGCTGCTGATCGCCGACGCTCCACCGGCGCGACTCGGACGGCACGTACTCGAAGGTCGGCCCGGCCGTGGCTCCGTCCTCGTCGGGCATCCGCATGAGGGTCTGGGCCTGGGCCTTGAGCGCGTACATGGTGCCGGTGGCGACCCCGAGCAGCTTCGGGCTGCCGTTGAAGGCCCGTTCGAGCAGGTGCAGGACGGCGCAGTAGGTGTGGTTGAACTCCTCCTGCGCCGCGCGGATGGGGCTGTCCGGAGCGTGGTCGGACAGGCGCGGGTTGGGGCGCATCGGGCGCACGGCGTCCAGGTTCACCAGGAGTTCCTCGCCGGTGGGACCGGACTGCGGGCTGTCGCCGCGCCGGTAGCGCCGGCCGGCCTTGAGCTCCTGGAAGCGGTAGTAGTGCGCGACCTCCTCCCGGTCGGGGTGGAAGATGTCCTGGTCGCCGTCCCAGACCTCGCCCCTGGCCGTGCCCTCGCCCTGCTCGACGATCTCCTCCAGCACCGCCAGCGCGGAGTCCAGCCCGTCGACCGCGATGAGCCGCCCGCCGGTCTGCCGGAAGTGGACCTCGGTCACCTGGCGGGCGGGGTCGCCGGTGAAGACCTCCCGCTCCCCAAGCTGCTCGCACAGGTGGCGCAGGCCCCGCTCGATCGCGTCGTAGAACTGGCCGATCGTCTCGTACTCGTCCGCCTCCGGCGGCGCGCCGGGCGGGGCCGGCCGTTCCAGGTTCAGGAACATCTCCAGCGCCTCCGGGCCGAACGGCAGCAGCGACAGCTCCAGCTCGCCGTGCGGCAGTCGCCGGGGATGCGGAGGCAACATCCCCGGCGAGTCCAGGACCGGCCGGCCGCCGACGGCGTTGAGCAGGTTCGCTGCCAGCGCCAGGTGCAGCATCTCCTCGGCGAAGACGCTGCCCACCACCTCGACCGCTTCCGGGTTCCGCTCCGGGTCGAGCGAGTACAGCGCGCTCAGGTACGGCGGCAGGGTCGCGTGCTCCAGCTCGATCGCCCACTGCAGGTGCTCGCGGAGGCTCTCGAGTGTCGCGATCGGCGCCCGCGTCGCGGTCGTCCCTTGCTGCTCTTGCTGGTTCATGCTGTCTCACTTCGGCTCGGGAGAGGCGTCGGAGGGCCCCGGGGGTCGCCCGGGGCCCTCCTGCCAACCGGTCGCAAGCTAGGACAGGGCAGCCCCCCGAACTGTGACAGCCCGAAAAAGGAACTGGGAAAGGTTTTGCCACGAGGCCCGCGTGTCCGCGGCGGCGCGGGTAGCGGGGCCGTATGAGCGGCAGACGCAAGAAGGAGCCGTCCGTGGGCGACGAGGTCTCCTGGAAGAGCCACGGGTCGACGGCCCACGGCAAGGTGGAGAAGAAGGTCACCGGCAGGACGAAGGAGGCCGGCCGCACGGTCGCGGCCTCTCCCGACGATCCGCAGTACGTCGTCCGCAGCGAGAAGAGCGGGAAGAAGGCCGTGCACAAGCCGTCGGCACTGCGCAAGGGCAAGGACACGAAGTGACCGGTGGCGAGCGGGACGTGGCGGCCGAGTTCGGCGAGGCGGTGAACATGACCGCCAAGGAGCTGGAGCACTGGCTCACGACGGAGGAGTCGAGGTCCGTCGGCCAGAAGGACGGCGGTGGCGAGTCGACCGGCCACGCCTCCGGCCGCAGGATCGTCGAACTGCTCAGGAAGCGCAAGTCGTCCTGGACGGAGCAGGACTACGAGCACATGAGCAAGGTCGTCGGCTACGTGCACCGCCATCTGGCACAGCGGCCCTCAGGAGACGTGCGGGACAGCCGGTGGCGCTACTCGCTGATGAACTGGGGCCACGACCCGCTCAAATGACGCACCCGGGCAGGAGCGCACCGCCCAACCGAACGGGGCCGCACCTCCGGCGGGCCTGTACGGCGGCGTCCCGGGTAGCGGCGGGAGATGCACACACTCGTCAAAGGGCTGATCGCGGGCGCGGCCGGCACGAGCGCGCTCAACATCGCCACGTATCTCGACATGGCCATCCGGGCGCGCGCGGCCAGCAGCACCCCGCAGCAGGCCGTGGAGAAGCTGACCGACCTGACGGACGTGGACCTCGGGGACGACGAGCAGGCCGACCACCGCAAGCAGGCGCTGGCCGCGCTCGGCACCACCGACCCGCGGCAGTGGTCGGCCAGGCGTGGATCTCGGACGCCGTCCCGCACCTGGCGTACGGGATCACCGCGTACGCGGCGTTCGCGCTGCTGAGAACCTGACCGGCCGGATCCACGCGCCGCCGGCCTAGGCGGCGAGCGTGGCGGCGACGGCGGACTCGATGTGGGTGACGGCGGTCATGGCGCCGTACGCCAGCAGGAACACCGTGCAGTGGTCCCCGAGGCGGCGGTCGGTGGCGCGCCAGGCGGCGACCTGCTCGTCGGTCACCGCCTCCGGAGCCAGCCCCGCGAGGATCGCCACCCTGGCCCCCGCCTGCTCCTGCTCCCCCAGCGCCGACAGCGGCCCGTCCAGCCAGTCGCCGGCCGGCCTGCGGCGGCCCCGGTGCTCGGCGATCGTCGCGGTCACGGCCTGCGCGGCGGCGGGCGTGAGGAGGCCGGAGCCCTGCGCCGCGGTGGCGGCGAGGGTGGCGTACGCGGTGCCGATCGGCAGGCCGGTCGCCCACGCCGGCTCCTTCCCGGCGGGCAGCCCGTCGAGGAGCGGCAGGGTGGCGCCCGGGCGGAGGTCCCGGCCGAGCTCGCGCAGCACCGGCGCGCCCTCGAACGGCGGCTCGTCGCCGGCCGCCATGCTGCCCGGGGTGAGCCCGGCGGGCAGCATCGCCGCCGCCACCCGGTCGACGAAGTGCGTGAACAGCGCCGTACCGACATATTCGGCGGCGTCCTCGCGGGAGAACGGCGGCGGCACCGGGTCGCCTCCCGTCGCGACCGCCCAGCGGAGCAGGGCCGCCAGCGCGGGATCGGCGGGCTGGTCGCCGCGCTCGACGGCGTCGGCGACCTCCGGCCGGCCGAGCAGCCGCAGGACGGACAGGAACGCCTGGACGTCGTACGCCAGGTCGTTGGCCTGGGCCGCTCCCAGCGCCACCACGGCCTTCTCCAGCGCGGGGACGCCGCCGGCCAGCTGGGCCTCGCGCATCAGCGACCAGCCCGCCGCCATCAGCTCGTCGGACGGAGACATCATCATCACGGCCGGGCCGATGCTGCTGAACTCGGCGTTGACCTGCGCGTAGACCTCGGCCACCACGCCGCGGGCGCGGTCGGGCGGGACGGGAGTGATGTGGCGTACCAGTGACGGCATGGATCGTGGCCCCTTCGACGGCTGCTGGGCCTCGATCCTCGCCGCCGGGTGCCGCCGGCGTCGTCGTACGGCGGAAGGCAGTACGCGTTACTCCCGCCGCCGTAGCCGCCCGCGCGGCTACGGCACGGGAAGTACCGCTCAGACGGCGCGTGCGGCGCGGCGGTCCCGGCGCTGGGCGAGCTCCTCCTCGTCCACCACGGTCAGCATGGGCGTGCCCGGCACGCACAGCATGGTGACGGTGAAGCGCAGCGGAACGTCGTCGCGGTTGTTGCCGTCCTGGTAGTGGATGACGTCGCCGCCCGGCTCCCAGAACGCCTCGCCGGCGCGTACGACCCGCTCCGGCTCGCCCTCGATCTCCAGCAGCATCTCGCCCTCCACCACGTAGCCGAAGGCGGGACCGGAGTGGCGGTGCGGCGGCGCGCCGGGGTCGCCGGGCGGGTACTCGACGACCACGGTCATCACGTGCGCGCCCTCCGGGATGAACGGCGGCTCCACCTCTTGCAGCGTGGTGAGCGCCGTCTGCCACGCGGTCGATCTCGACATGTGCATCACCTTCGTCGATTTGCTTGCCTGAGCCGGGCGGGCTACCCGGCGGAGGCGGCGAGCCAGTCGCGGTAGCGGATCCGACCGAGCCTGGCGCCCTCGCCGGGCACCAGCGTGCGCTCCCCCGGCACGGTGCCGAAGTAGCGCGCCCGCGGGTCGGTGACCACCTCGCGCGGGTCGCCCCACGCGGCCAGGGCCTGGCGGAAGAACTCGTCCATCCCGAACTGCTCCGGGCCGGCCACCTCCACCCGGCCGTTCAGCGGCGCCGCCACGGCGGCCCGGCTGACGGCCTCGGCGACGTCGTCGGCCGCGATGGGCTGGAAGCGCACCGGCGGCACGTGCACCGCGCCGTCGATCGTCGCCTGGTCGGCCATGCCGGGGGCGAACTCGAAGAACTGCGTCGCGTGCACGATCGAGAACGGGATCGGCGACTTCTCGATCAGCTGCTCCTGGGCGATCTTCGCCGCGAAGTAGCCGTTCTCCGGCATCCGCTGGGTGCCCACGATCGACAGCGCCACGTGGTGGTCGACGCCCGCCTCCGCCTCCGCCGTGAGCAGGTTGCCGGTGGAGGTCTCGAAGAACCTCATCACCGCCTCCCGCTCGAACGACGGCGAGTTCGACACGTCGACCACCACCGACGTGCCGGTCAGCGCCTCGGCCAGACCCTCCCCGGTGAGCGTGTCGACCCCGGTCCTGGGCGACGCCGCCACCGCCTCATGACCCTGGTCCGACAGCCTCGCCACCACCTTCGACCCGATCAAGCCGGTCCCGCCGATGACCACGATCTTCATGACAAGTCCCCTGCCCCTTCTTGTCTCTTCTTGCGCACATCGGATGGCAAAGGTGTGACCTGCGGGTACATGCCGGGATTGTGACCTGTCGCTGGTCTGCTCCGGCCGCTCAAGGGGTAGACGGGCGGTCCCGGGACGGGGACCAGTGAGCGGGACGTTTAGGGTGAACGCGACGGGGGGCGAATGACGGTGTCAGACACGGAACGGAGCGCATCGGACGACCTCGAACGGGCCACGGAGGTCTTCACCAGCGTGCGGCCCCGCCTGTTCGGGATCGCGTACCGGATGCTGGGCAGCGTCGGCGAGGCCGAGGACCTGGTGCAGGAGGTGTGGCTGCGCTGGCAGAAGTATGACCGCGACACGGTGGAGAACCCGGCCGCGTTCCTGGCGACGAGCATCACCCGGCTGGCCATCAACGCCGCCCGGTCCGCCCGCGCCCGCCGCGAGACCTACATCGGCCCCTGGCTGCCCGAACCCGTGGACACCACGGCGGATCCGCACCTCGGCGCGGAACGGGGCGAAGCCCTGGAGTTCGCCGTGCTGCTCCTGCTGGAACGGCTCTCGCCAACTGAGCGCGCGGCGTACGTGCTGCGGGAGGCGTTCGAGTACCCCTACCGGCAGATCGCCGAGATCATCCAGCTCAACGAGCCGGCCGTGCGCCAGCTGGTCAGCAGGGCCCGCAAGCACGTCCGCACCGGGCGGCGCACCCCCGTGACCCGGGACGAGCAGCGCAGGCTGCTGAGCACCTTCGTCACCGCCGCCCGCGCCGGCGACCTGACCGCGCTCGAAGAGCTCCTCGCCGCGGACGTGATCAGCTACTCCGACGGCGGCGGCAGGGTCCGCGCCTCCCGCTTCCCCGTCGTGGGGGCCCCGCGGGTGGCCAAGTTCGTCAAGGCGTTCGCCCCCCACTTCTGGGCGGAGGTCGACGTGGCGTGGACGGAGGTCAACGGGCAGCCGGCGGTGCTGCTCACCCGCGACGGGGAACCGTACACGCTGCTGGCGATCAGCACCTCGGAAGAGGGCATCCACGAGGTGCTGTGGGTCATGAACCCCGACAAGCTCACCGCAGCGGCGGCCGCCGTCGCGGCCGACTGACGGCGGCGGGCCCCGCTATACTCACCCCGGTCAATCCGATGCGGTCATACCGGGAAGGCAGGTGTGGTGGCGGAGCAGCGTACCCGCGGGCCCGGGGCGCACCACGCTGAGCGGCGCGCCCAGATCGCCGACGCGGTGCTCGCCGTCGTGGCCGAGCGCGGCCTTGCAGCCGTGTCGCTGACCGAGGTGGCGGCCCAGGCCGACATCTCACCCGGCCGCGTCCAGCACTACTTCCCGGCCAAGCGGCAGCTCATCGAGGCCGCCTTCGAGCGCGGCAACGCGCTCAGCAGCGCCCGCATCAGGCAGCGGGTCGGCGCCGACCTCGACCGCGCCGACCCGCGCGTCGTGCTCACCACCGTCCTCACCGAGCTGATCCCGTACGACGCCACCACCGAGGCGCACATGAGGGTCCGCCAGTCCTTCCACGCCTTCGCCTTCTCCGACGAGGCCATCGCGGCCCGCATGCGCGTGCTGTACGACGACTTCCACCGCCAGATGGCCGACCTCATCCGCAGGGACCAGGAGGCCGGGCGCGTCCCCGGCGGGGCGGACCCGCACGGGAGCGCCCTCGCCCTGGTGGCGCTGGCCGAAGGGCTCGCCGCGTACGTGCTCATCGGCGTCACCCCGGGTGCCGTCGCCCGCGAGCGCCTCCTGGCGGCCGTCGCCGACCTCTACCGCTGACGGCCCGGGGCTCAGCCGCCGGTGAGCGCCGTGGCCAGGCCGCGGTGCAGCGGGATGGACGGGGCGTAGCCCAGCTCGCGGGCGGCGGCGCCGATGCCGGCGGACGGGCAGACCCACGGGGTGTGGCTCATCTCCCGTGCCTTGTCGGCGTTGAACGCCGGCACCCGGCCGCATGCCCGGCCGACGAGCTCGGCCACCCGGGCGGCACCGTGGACCACCCCCATGGGCATCGGCAGGACCGCGGGCGGCCGGCAACCCAGTGCCTCGGCCAGGGCGGTGCAGAGATCCAGCCAGTCGTAGGCGTTCCCGTCGCAGACGGGGTAGACGCCCGCGGACGGGTCTGCCCCCGACAGGGTGGCGCCGCGCTCGGCGGCGGCCAGGAGGGCCGCGCACAGGTCGTCGACGTGGAGCAGGCAATGGTGGCGTGGGCCGAACCCGGCCTTGACCACCACCCCGATCCTCACCATGGGGATCAGGGCGGGCAGGAGCGCGGGCTCCCCGGGCCCGTAGACGATGCCGGGCCGCAGGATGACGGCCTGGAGCCGGTCGGCGTGCTCGCGGACCGCCTGTTCGCCGGCCAGCTTGCTCGCGCCGTAATGAGAGACCGGGCCGCCCGCGGGCGCGGCGGCGAGCGACGAGCAGACCACCAGGCGGGGCGGCCGGTCCAGGGCGGCCAGCGCGCCGGCCAGCCGGGCGGTGCCGTGGTGGTTGACCTCCCGGAAGTCGGCGGCCGTACGCGCCTTGACCAGGGCGGCGAGGTGGATCACCCGGTCGGCGCCGGCGACGGCGTCGCCGAGACCGGCCCCCGTACGCAGATCGCCGTCGATCACCGTGACGCCCATCGCGCGCAGGGCCTGGGCGCGGGCCGAGGGGCGGGCCAGCGCGGTGACGGAGTGCCCGCCGGCGAGGATCATCCGGGTCAGCCGCCGGCCGACGAAGCCGGTCGCCCCGGTGAGGAGATAGCGGGTCACAGGGAGCGCCGGTAGATCCGATACGTCTTGGCGTGGGTGCCGCCGAGAGTCGCGATGATGCGGTTGACGGGCTCGTTGTCCTCCAGCGTCCAGCCGAGCTCGACCCCGCGGTAGCCGCCGGCCACGCCCGCCTCCTGCAGGCGGTGGAACAGCACCGCCTCGACCCCCCGGCCGCGGAACTCCTCGACGACGCCCGCCAGCACCAGACGGGCGTGGTCGATCCGGCGTACCGCTCTGGCCAGGCGCACCGCCCCGAACGGCAGGCCGAAGCGGGTCAGCCGGCCCTGCGCGACCGGCAGCGCCTGGTTGAGGTCGGGCAGGGCGAGGACGACGGCGACAGGCTCGCCACCCGACTCGGCCAGCAGCCCGAGCGACGGATCGACGATCCGGCGCAGCCGGCGGGCCAGAGCGGCGAACTCGGCGTCGGTCATCGGGGTGAACCCCCAGTTGTCCTGCCAGGCGCGGTGGTAGACGCGCTTGACACGGGCCACCTCGGCGTCGAAGTCGGACAGGTCGAGCGAGCGCACGCGCAGCCCGTTGCGCCGCTCGACGACGTCGCAGATGCGCACGACGCGCTCGCCGCACGGGCCGGCATCGCGCTCGAACGCCAGCAGGTCCTTGGCCTTGGTCAGCCCGCCGGCCTCCAGCAGCGCCGGGTAGTAAGGCGGGTTGTACGGCATGAGCACGCGCGGAGGCAGGTCGAAGCCGTGCACGAGCAGGCCGCACTCGTCGTTGGTGGTGAAGTTGACCGGCCCCATCATGGTGGTCAGGCCACGCGGGCGCAGCCACGCGGCGGCCGCCTCGACCAGGGCGCGGGCCACGGCCGGGTCGTCCACGCACTCGAACTGGCCGAAGAACCCGTCGCGGGCGTCGTGGACGTCGTTGTGGCGTGGGTTGTGCACGGCCGCGATCCGGCCCACCACGCGCCCGTCGCCGCCGTGGGCCAGGAACAGCTCGGCCTCGCCGTACGCGAAGAAGGGGTTGCGCCTGCGGTCGAGCAGGCGGCGGCACTCGACGCGCAGCGGCGGCACGAAGGCCGCGTCGCCGCGGTGTAGCTCGTACGGCAGCTCGACGAACTGCCTCAGGTCGCGGCGGGTCCGCACGGGCCGGGTCACGGGCGCCGCGGCGGGAAGGTGGGACGGCATGGGCTCAGTTCCGGGTCGCGTAGGGGGTGAGGACGAGGCTGGCGTTGTGGCCGCCGAAGGCGAACGAGTTGGAGACGACCGCGCCCGGCTCCAGCGCGCGCGGGGCGCGGACCACGTCGACGTCACACTCGGGGTCGAGGGTGTCGAGGTTGGCGATGGGAGGCGCCGCTCCCGCGCGGACGGTGAGGGCGCTGATGACGGCCTCGATCGCGCCGGCCGCGCCGAGGGAGTGGCCGATGACGCTCTTGCTGGCGGTGACCGGAACCTTCCCCGGGCCGAACAGCCGGGAGATCGCCTGCGCCTCGGCGAGGTCGTTGAGGCGCGTGCTGGTGCCGTGGGCGTTGACGTGGACAACCTCGGCCGGGGAGAGCCGGGCGTCGGCCAGCGCCTGGCGCATGCACCGCTCGGCGCCGCCGCCGCCGGGTGCCGGCATGGTCAGGTGGTACGCGTCCGAGGTGCGGCCGTAACCGGCGAGGACGGCGTAGACGCGGGCGTCCCGCCGTACGGCGTCCTCCAGCCGCTCCAGCACGACGAAGGCCGCTCCTTCCCCCATGACGAACCCGTCGCGGTCGGCGTCGAAGGGACGGGAGGCGCCCTCGGGATCGGCGACGCGCGTGGACAGGGCGCGGCACCGGTGGAAGGCCAGGAGCACCGTCGGTGACACGCACGCCTCGGCGCCGCCCGCCACGACCAGGTCCGCCGAGCCCTCCCTGATCAGGCGCAGGCCCTCGCCGATCGCGTGGCCGCCGGAGGCGCAGGCGGTGGAGACGGTGAGGCTGGGGCCCATGATCTGATGCCGCATGCTGATCCACGCCGGCACCGCGTTGTGCATGATCTTCAGCACGGTCAGCGGCGTGGGTGCGCCGCGGTCGCCCTGCCCGAGCATCGCCTGCTCGTAGGTCGCGTTGCCGGCCCATCCCGTCCCGGCCACCACCGCCCGGCGCTCGGGCGGTGGCTGCAGGTGCCCACCGGCTTCCACGCCCGCGTCGGCGAGGGCCTCGGCGGCGGCGCACACGGCCAGCACCGTCGTGCGGTCCATCCGGCGCGCCTGCCTGGCCGTCACGTGCTCCTCCCAGCCGACGTCGCCCACCTGGCAGGCGAAGGTCACCGGTAGGTCGTCGACGGGGAACGAGGTGATGGTGCGCGCGGTGGAGCGTCCCCCGGCCAGGGTCTCCCACAGGTCGTCGAGCCGGTGGCCCGCGGGCGTACGCACTCCGAGACCGGTGACGGCGACCTGTACCCGATCGGCCATCAGCCGGCCCGCACGGGAAGGTCGCGATCGGCGGCGGCCCGGACGAGCGCCACGGCGTCGGCCACCGTCCGCAGGCGGATGGCGAGGTCGAAGTCGAGCGAGCACCCGAACCGCTCCTCGGCGGCCCTGGCCACCTCGGCGAGGTCGAGGCTGTCCACCTCCAGGTCGCGGCGCAGATCGGTGTCCATGGTCAGCGTCGCGGGGTCGACGGCCAGGAGGTGCGCGTAGATGGAGCGGAGTTCCTCGAAGATCTCCTTGTCGCTCACAAGGGGACGTCCTTCCGGATCGCGGGAAACGGGGGGACGCAGGCGCCGAAGGGCGGTCTCCTGCGGAGCACCCAGTATGACGAGATCGTGACTCTGTGTAACGATCACTCGGTAAAGGTTTCGCAAAGACACGTCCTCGCTCGGTATGCGCTGGTCAAAGCTTTCCCCCGCACCACCCCCGGCGATCACCGTTCGTGGTCGCCGCTCTGTGGCGTCCGTCCGGTGACGCCGACGTACCACGACGACGAGGAGAGCAGAGCCTGTGCTGGACGCCTTCGGCAAATGCCGTCCCCGCCCCGACCAGCTGGTCGCGATCGGGTCGGAGACCTACCCGTACTACCGTCCCGTCACGGAACGGCTGGACGACGGGGAGGTCGTGATCGGCGGTCGTGCCGTGCTGATGGCCGGGTCCAACGACTACCTGGCCCTGTCGGACGACCCCCGGCTCAAGGCCGCCGCCACCGAGGCGCTCGACCGGCACGGAACGGGCAACTCCGGCTCGCGCCTGCTCAACGGCTCGCTGCCGCTGCACGAGGAGCTGGAGGCCGAGCTCGCCGCCTTTCTCGGCATGGAGGCGGCCATGGTGGTCTCCACCGGCTATCAGGCGAACCTCACGCTCAGCGCGCTGTTCGCCCACCAGGACGTGGTGTACGCGGACCGGCTCGTCCATGCCTCGCTCATGGACGCCGTCCGGCTGGGCCATGCCAGGCTGGTGCGCTACCGGCACAACGACCTCGCGCACCTGGAGAGGCTGCTGAAGGCGGCCGATCCCCGCGATGGGCGGCTCGTCCTCAGCGAAGGCATGTTCTCCACGGACGGCGATCTGTGCGACGTGCCGGGCATCGCGCGACTCGCCCGCCGCCACGACGCCCGCCTCATCCTGGACTGCGCCCACGACGCCGGGCTGCTCGGCGTCGGCGGCAGGGGCGCCGCCGAGCAGCTGGGACGGCAGGCGGCGGTGGACGTGCAGACGCTGACGTTCTCCAAGTGCTTCGGCACCCTGGGCGGCGCCGTCGCGGGGCCGCGGCACGTCATCGACTACCTGCGCCATCACGCCCGGCCCGCGGTGTTCACCGCGTCGCTGCCCGCCGGCTGCGCCGCCGCCGCGCTGGCCGCGCTGCGCATCATCCGCACCGAGCCGGAACGCCGCAGGCGGGCCCTGGCCGCGGGCGAAAGGCTCCGCGCCGAGCTGGCGGCACTCGGTTTCGGCACCGCCCCCGGCATCGCTCCCGCCATGGCGATACCGGTGGGAGACACGGCACTGTGCGCGCGCATGTGGAAGGAGCTCCTGGACGAGGGCGTCTACACCAACGCCATGGTCCCTCCGGGCGTCCCCGAGGGAAAGGCGCTCATCCGCCTCAGCGTCACCGCCGCGCACACCGACGCGCAGCTGACCCGCATCGTGGACGCGTGCACCGCCGCCGGCCGCCGTCTCGGCCTCATCGCCGCCACGCAGGACGGCACGGCGCCGCTGTCGCTCGTCACGCCGTAGATGGCCGGCGCGACCCTGCCCGTGCCGTACGACCCGGCGGCGCCCTGGCAGTCCTGCCGCAAAGCGCCGTCGACCTGGCTGTTCCTCGCCCATCTCGCCGTCACCGGCGCCTTCGCGGCCGTCTCCTGTGGATGCCCTGCCCGCCGGCCGCGCAGCCCTTCCTCTACACCTCCGCCGAGCGGTACGCCACGGCCCTGCGCAGCGGCTACGTCGACATGCCGCTACCGCTACCTCACCGACGTGTGCGCGGGACCGGCCGTCACGCTCGTCGCCGCATTCCCCACGCGCCGCACCGAGAAGGAGCCCCCTCATGTCACACGCCGCGGCGCTCGGGCGGTCCAGCCGTACCGTGCTCTGGCTGACCGCTGTCGCGTTCGTCCTGGCGCTGCTGGTCGGCCATGACGTGCAGGACCGGCTGGTGCTCGGCGGCACCAAACCCATCGGGAGCGCCGCGGTGCGGGCCGACGAGCTGCTGAGGAACCTCCCCGGACAGGGCGTACCGCACATCGTGCTGATCGCCCGCGCCGCCCGCTCCGTGGACGACCCAGGCGACGCCGCCGCGGGCCGGCGGCTCGCCGCCACGCTGGCGGCCGACCGCGGGGTGGCGTGGACCGTCTCGTACTGGACCACGGGCGCGCCGGCGATGCGCAGCAAGGACGGCCGCAGCGCCCTCGTCACGGCCTTGCTGAGCGGAGACCGCGTCCAGCGGATCGCCACGGCTCGCAGGCTCGTCGCCGACCTGACCGGCCGCCGTGGACCGCTGACCGTCACGGCGACCGGGGAGGCCGTGATCAGGGCGGAGACCCAGGAACGCAGCCAGCACGACCTGCGCACGGCCGAGCTCATCGCCGCCCCGCTGACCCTCGCCATCCTGCTGGTGGTGTTCGGCGGCGTCGTCGCCGCCCTGCTACCCCTCCTGATCGGCGCCCTGTCCGTCGTCGGCGCGATGGCCGTGCTGCGGCTGCTCACCTCGGTCACCGAGATCGGGGTGTTCGCCCTGAGCATCGCCACCGCGCTCGGCTTCGCGCTGGCGGTCGACTTCAGCCTGTTCATCGTCACGCGGTTCAGGGAGGAGCTCGCCCGGGGGCTGGACCCGCACACGGCCGTCGCCGTCACCATGCGCAGCACCGGGCGGGCGATGGGCTACTCGGCGGCGACCGTGACGCTGTCGCTGTCCGCGCTGTTGCTGTTCCCCTTCGGCATCCTGCGCTCCATCGCCTGCGGCGGCATCGCGATCACCGTCCTGGCGGCCGTCACGAGCCTGGTCGTCCTGCCGGCCCTGCTGCGGCTGCTCGGCGAGCGGGTCAACCGGCTGCCGGTGCCCGGCCCCTGGAGGGCCGGACGCCCGGCCGGCCGTCGGTGGTACGACGGCGCCGTCGCCGTCATGCGCCGGCCCGTCGTCGTCGCGCTGCCCGTCACGCTTGTGCTGGTGACGCTCGGTGTGCCCTTCGTGCACGTCCGGTTCGCCACCATGGACGACCGGGTGCTGCCGCCGCAGGCGCCCGCGGCGCAGGCCGGGCAGCAGTTGCGGCGGGACTTCGCGGCGGGCGGCGGCATCGCCCCGACCACCATCGTGCTGCCCGGCGCGGCCGACCTGCCTGCCCTGAGCGACTACGCCCGGCGCATTTCGGCGGTGCCCGGGGTCCTGCGCGTGGACACGGCCCCTGGTTCGGCCATCGAGGGCTCGCGTCGGGCGGCCCCTGGTTCGGCCGCCGAGGGCTTCCGTCGGGCCGCCGCTGGTTCGGCCGTCAGGGGCTCTGGTCACGCGGCGCCCGCCGTTCCCGGCAGGGCGGGCGTCCCGCACCTGACCGTCACCACCGCTTACGAGCCGTACTCGATGGAGAACAGCGACCTGGTGCTGCGGCTGCGCAAGGTCGGCGCGCCCGGCCCCGTCCTGATCGGCGGGCCGGGCGGCAACCTGGCCGACACGCGCCAGGGCATCGGCGACGTCCTGCCGGTGGCGCTCGCCCTGATAGCGCTGACCACCCTGGCCCTGATCACCGCGCTCACCGGCAGCATCGTGCTGGCGGTCAAGGCGCTGGTGATGAACGCCCTCAGCCTGACGGCCACCTTCGGCGTCCTCGTCCACGTCTTCCAGGACGGCCACCTGCGCGGGCTGGTCGGCGACTTCACCGTCACGGGCAGCATCGACATCCTGATGCCCAGCATGATCTTCTGCGTCGCCTTCGGCCTGTCCATGGACTATGAGATCTTCCTGCTGTCACGCATCACCGAGGAGCACCGGCGCACCGGCGACACCGTCACCGCGGTGGCGCGCGGCCTCCAGCACACCGGCCGCCTGTTCACCTCGGCGGCCGTCGTCTTCGCCGTCGTCATGGCGGCGCTGGCCACCTCCACCCTCACCCCGCTCAAGATGATCGGCGTCGGCCTGGCCGTGGCCGTGCTGCTGGACGCCACCGTGATCCGCGCGCTGCTCGTGCCCGCCGTCATGCGGCTGGCCGGCCGCGCCAACTGGTGGTCGCCGATCCGGCGACGTCCCCCTCTGGGCGAGAGGCGTCACAGGCGCCGCGCTCATGGCCGCGCCCACCTCTGAGTAAGCTCGATGGGCATGGACAGAGTCGCGCGATACGGGAAGTTCGTCGCCAAGGAAGGGAGCGGCGGGCAGCTGGCCGATCTGCTGCTGGCCGCCGCCGACGGGTTGGAGAACGAGCCCGGATGCGAGCTCTACCTGGTCAGCCGGCAGCGCGACGCCCCCGACACCGTGTGGGTGACCGAGCTCTGGCGTAGCAAGGCCGACCTCGACGCCGCGCTGAAGCAGGTGACGGGCAGCCCGGAGGCCGCCGCGGCGCTGCGGCTCGTGGAGTCGGCCGGGGCCGTCGAACTGGACCTGCTGGGCGGCGCCGGGCTGCCACCGAGTTTCTGACCGGTGGCGTTTTCTGACCGGCGGCTGACGGTGGCCGCCGGGGGGTCACACCGGGTAGCCGGGGGTGAACTCCACCGGCAGCGCCTCCAGCGAGCGCATCTGGATCGACGACCGCCATTCCAGCGACTCCGCCGGCACCGCGAGCACCACGTCCGGCAGCCGGTCGAGCAGCATCTCCACCGCGATGTGCGCGATGATCTCCGCGAGCTCCGGCGCGGGGTGCGGGCAGCCGTGCGCCCCGAACCCGAACGACATGTGCGCGTGGTTGCCCACCGAGCCGCCGTAGAAGTCGGGGCGTACCTGGGGGTCGAGGTTGGCGGCGGCCAGGCCGCAGACCAGCAGGTCGCCGGCCTTGACGCGGCGGCCCCCGAGCTGGGTGTCCATGACGGGCCACCGGCCGATGGCGATCTGCCCGGGCGCCTCCTTCCACAGCACCTCGTTGAGCGCCTGGCCGATGCTGCGCCGGCCGCCCGACAGCGTCATCGCGAACCGGTCGTCGGTCAGCATGAGCTGGAGCGTGTTGCCGATCCAGGTGGCCGTCGGGTCGTGGCCGGCGGTCATGGTCAGGAGGAGGTCCTGGGTGAGCTCCTCGTCGGTGAGGTTCGCGGGATGCGCCAGCAGCCGGGACGGCAGGTCGGGCCCCGGGTTGTGCCGCTTCAGCTCCAGCAGCGAGGCCATGATGGCCTGCACCCGGTGGTAGGCCTCCATCGCGGCGGGCCCGCCGTTCAGGGTCGTGGCCACCTCGCCGACCAGCGCGCGGGTCTCCGCGTCCGGCAGGCCCAGCATCGACCCGAGGACGAGCAGCGGGATCGGGTTGGCGTACTGCGCCATCAGGTCCGCCCGCCCCGTGCCGATGAACGTGTTGATCAGACCCTCGGCGACCCGCTCGCAGTTCGCGCGCAGCTCGAACTGGTCGGCGGCGGCCAGCGCGTCGCTGACCGCGCCCGCCCGGCGCTCGTGCGCCGCTTCCACCTCGAACAGCATCGACGGCTGGTAGCCGACGTACGCCATGAGGGGCCAGTCCGGCGGGATGTTCTTCCACTGGTTCCAGTGGCGGGAGTCACGGACGAACAGCTTGGGGTTGCTGAGCACGTACCGCAGCTCTCGGTAGCCGAGCACCAGCCAGCCCGGCACGTCCCCCTCCAGCAGGATCGGCGCCACCGGGCCGTGCCGCCGCATCTCCTCGAAGGCCCGGGCGGGATTCTGGTGGTACGCCCTGCCGTACATGGGGAAGGCGCCCTCGAAGGGGTTCCGCTCCGGCTCCTCCTGCCTGGTGGCGTACCAGGAGATGGCATCGGGGGAATGCGAGTAATCGGTCATGAGGTCACCTGCCGGGCGGAGGACAGAGCATGGAGGTGGTTGACGAGCGTGATCAGCACGCCCTTGCTCGACTCCCGCTGCCGCGCGTCACACGTGATCAGCGGCACGTCGGCGGACAGGTCGAGCGCGTCGCGGATCTGGTCGAGCGTGTGCGTGGGCTCGCCGAACTGGTTGTGGGCCACGATGAACGGCATGCCGTGGTGTTCGAGCCGGTCGATGGCGTACCACGAGTCGGCCAGGCGGCGGGTGTCCACCAGGACGACGGCCCCGAGCGTCCCGGTGAACAGGCGGTCCCACACGAACCAGAACCGCTCCTGGCCGGGCGCCCCGAAGAGGTAGAGCACCATCTCGTCGTTGAGGCTGATCCGCCCGAAGTCGAACGCGACCGTGGTCGTCGGCTTGCCCTCCACCCCGCGCGCGTCGTCGATGCCGACGCCCGCGCTGGTCATGGTCTCCTCGGTGCTCAGCGGGCGGATCTCGCTGACCGACCTGACCATGGTGGTCTTCCCCACACCGAACCCGCCCACGATGACGATCTTGAGTCCGGTGGTCGCCGTGCTCCGCAGCGGGACGCGCGTGACCGGGTCAGAGGTTCTGGAGTCCAACGAGCACCTGCTTGAGCATCTCGGGGTCGGGCAGTCGCGTCCTGGCGGGTGCCTGGCGCGGGGTCCTGGCGGTGATGCGTCCCATGTCGAGCAGGTCGCACAGCAGGATGCGGACGACGCTGACCGGCATCCGCAGCTCCGAGGAGATTTCCACGACCGCCGTCGGGTTCTTGCAGAGCCGCAGGATCCGGGCATGCTCGGACTGCATGCCCGGAGTGGGGTCGCACTCGCTGACGATCAGGGTGACCATGTCGAGACCGTCGTCGGTCACGTCGCTGCGCCCGCCGGTCACCATGTAGAGGCGGTCCGGGTTCTCGTCCTCCAGGCGCGGCGACATCAGACCTGGCTGCTCTGCTGGGCCGTACGGGGTGGCGCGGTCAGGTACTCGCCGATCTGCTCCACCAGCTCGTTCATGTTGTGGCCGATGAGCCCCGGGTCGGCGTCGTCGCGGGCCACCACGGCGAGGTGGGCGCCGTCCCCGGCCTCCACGATGAACAGCATCCCGCCGTGGAACTCGGTCATGGACTGGCGCAGGCCGCCCGTGCCGTCGCCGAACTCGACGGAGGCGCCGTACGACAGGCTCTGGATCCCGGAGGCGATCGCGGCGAGCTGGTCGGCGCGGTCGGTGGACAGCGCGGAGGTGTGGGAGAGCCGCAGGCCGTCCCGCGACAACACCAACGCGTGCCTGGTCTGCGGAGTCCTCTCCAGCAGGTTCTCGAGCAACCAGGCGAGTTCCTGATCTGCGGTTCTCATCGTGGTCCGTCCTCACGAATCTGTCGTGCCCTGCCTGCCTGGTGGAAGGCGGTGAACTTGGCTCCGGGGTCGGAAGGCGGCCGGGCGGGCCGGGGTTCCTGCGCGGCGGCGGGCCGCTGCGGCGCGGCCGCGGGGGAGGCTGCGGCGAGCGTCTGCCCGCGGCGGCGGCGCGGCAGCCCGTGCAGCTCCTCGTCCGGCCCGGGATCCGTGGGGGTGTCGGACTCCGCGGAGGGCTCGGCCTGCGGGCCGCGCTGGGCCGTCCGGGAGGCCGGGGCGGGCTGGGAAGGCTGGGCGGGCTGGGGACCGCGCTGGACCGCCAGCGGCTGCGTCTGCGGCTGCCTTCTCGGTACGGGCGTCTGCGGCGCCGGCTGGTAGTTCTGGCTGATGAGCTGCTGCGGGATCATGACCACCACGCCGGTGCCGCCCCGCGAGGACGGGCGGAAGGAGACGGTCAGCCCGTGCTTGCGGGCCAGGCAGCCGACGACCGCCAGCCCGAGCCGCGAGCCGGACAGCGTCGTGAAGTCCAGCGGCTCGGCGGAGACGGCGCGTTCCGCGCGGGCCAGCGCGGAGGGGCTCATCACCAGGCCGCAGTCCTCGATGGTGATGACGATGCCGGCGCTGACCTCCTCCACGTACACGTGCACCTCTTCGGTGGGCGGGGAGAAGCTGGTGGCGTTGTCCATCAGCTCGGCCAGGGCGTGCATGACGCCCTCCGCGGCGTGCCCCGCGATCGCGAACGAGCTGGCGGAGTGGACGCGGACCCGCTGGTAGGCGCTGATCCGGCCGATGGCCCCGCGCAGGATGCTCTCCATCACGATCGGCTTGGTCCAGCGCCGCCCCGACCGCGCCCCGGTCAGCACCGCGATGCTGTCGGCGAGCCGGCCGGCCTGGGCGGTCGTGTGGTCCAGCTTCAGCAGGTCGCCGAGGCCGATCCGGTCGTGCCTGTCCTCCATCTCGCGCAGGTCGGCCAGCATGCTGGTGGCCAGCGCCTGGACCCGCCCCGCCGCGCTGGCGCACGCCGACGTCGTGGCGGCGCGGATCCGCTCCTCCTTGCTCACCTCGTTGACGAAGGCGCGCAGGATCTGCTCGTGCGCGGTGCTCCGGGGCCGCGGCGTCGTCATGAGCACGGACTCCGCCGACGCCCCGCTCCTGAGCCGCTCCACCGTCGCCGGCATCGTCTCGCCGGCCATCCGGGCGAGCTCGGCGTCGCCGGCGGCGAGCTCGCCCCGTAACCGCCGGTTCTGCTGCCGCCCGTACGCCGCGAACGTCAGCGCGGCGCACACCAGGACGGCCGCGACACCGAGCGTCCAGGCCAGGAACGACTGCGCCGAGGCGGGGGCGGTGAGGACGGCCGTCAGCGACGCGGCCCCCGTGACGATGACGGCGGCCGCCAGGACGAGCAGGGGTTCACCCTGCTCCAGGCGCGCCGTGCGGTGGCGAGTAGGGACCTGCACTGACATCTATGAGCTCCTCGTCGGCGAGTGGAGCGCGGTCACCGCGAACGCGACGAGGCCGAACGCGCAAGGACGGACCTGTTCTGGCCGATCTCCATGATCGCGGGGCGAGCAACTAGGGATCTTACGACATTTTGCCCAAGCTGTCGGCCCAAACAGGGCACTTCCGAAACCCCCGGCGTGTCAGGCGAAATCCCCGAATCTCGACATGTTGATCACCCTCCAGTACGGTGCCACTCCTCACCTCTTCACCCCTTCACCGGACCGGGAGTCGGCACGACATGACAGGTTCACTACTCGACGGCAGAGTGGCGCTGATCACGGGCGCGGGATCGGGCATCGGGGCCGCGACGGCGCTGGTGTTCGCCCGGCACGGGGCCAGGGTCGTGGTCGCCGACATCAACGAGGACGGCGGCAGGCGCACGGTCGACGAGGTGCGCGAGGCGGGCGGCGAGGCCGCCTTCGTGTGGGTCGACGTACGGCGCGGCGACGCGGTCAAGGACATGGTCGCCGCCACGGTCGAACGGTTCGGGCGCCTGGACTGCGCGGTCAACAACGCCGGCGTGGACAGCGCCGGAGACGGCCGCTTCCACGAGGTGAGCGAGGAGACGTGGGACGCCTCGATGGGCGTCAACCTCAAGGGCGTCTGGTGGTGCATGAAGCACGAGCTCTCCCAGATGCTGGAGCAGGGATCGGGCTCGATCGTCAACGTGGCGTCCGTGGCGGGGCTGGTCGGCATCGAGGCCCCGTACGTCTCGACGTACATCGCGGCCAAGCACGGGGTGGTGGGGCTGACCAAGGCGGCCGCGCTGGAGTACGCCACGACGGGCATCCGGGTGAACGCCGTGTGCCCCGGCGCCGTGCGTACGCAGATGGTGGACGACCTCATCGCGCAGGGGATCATGACGCTGGAGCAGACCGCCGGCTACCACCCGGTCGGGCGCTACGCGAACCCCCCGGAGATCGGCGAGGCGATCGCCTGGCTCAGCTCCGACGCCGCGTCGTTCGTGACCGGCCTGCCGATGGCCGTGGACGGGGCCATGACGGCACGCTGAGAGGCGGCGCCGCCGGGGGTGACTCGTTAGGCTGCGTCACAACGAGGAGGGCGAGGTGTGACGGAGTGGCCAAGGAAGCGGCCCTGCTGCTGGTGCGGTTCGGCCGCCGGTACGCGGCCGCCGTACGCCTGGCCACCCTGGTCCCGATCGTCGCCATCGCCGTCTTCCGCGCCCCGCCCGAACACCTCGCGGCCACCGCGTCGGTGGCCGGCGTCGCGGCCGCCTGGACCTGCGGCTACGCCTGGTGGCTGCGCGCGGGCCACGGCACCGCGCCGGTGGCGCTCGACGTGGCCGTCCTGCTGGGCCTGTCCGCGAGCGTCTTATGGACCGGCGCGATCGAGGACACCAACACCGGGTGGCTGCGGCTCCTGACCGTCTTCGCCTGCGTCACGTACCAGTGGCACACCTCGCCACTGGCGGGCGGCCTGGCCGCGGTGGTGGCCGGGGGCGGGGCGGCGGCCCTCGTCGCCATGGCGGACGCGGGGCCGAGCGTGATCAGGGGGCTGGTGTGGGCCGTGCCGGCGGCGGCTCTGTCCCGCGCGGCCTGGGTCCTGCTCCGGCGCGCCGCCGACCGCGCCGACCGGATGGCCGCCGAGGCGGCACGGGTACGCCGTGAGGCGGAGGTGGCCGCGGCCGTCCGCGCCGAGGAACGCGAGTTCGCCAACGCCCTGCACGACACGGCCGCCACGACGCTGCTGATGGTCGGCACCGGACAGGTGCGCTCGGACGCCGGCTGGCTGGCCCCGCAGGCGCGCCGCGACCTCGACCGGCTGCGCTCCGACAGCGGGCGGGCGCCCCGGCGGGCCGACCTGGTCGACCTGCTGCGCTCAGAGCTCGACGCCGCGCAGCTGAGCGTGGAGTTCGACGCACCCGAGCGGCTGGAACTGCCGTTCGGGACCGCCAGGGCGATCGCCGACGCGGCCGGGGAGGCCGTCACCAACGTCCGCCGCCACGCGGGCACCACGCGGGCGGCCCTCCGGCTGAGCCCCGGCGCGGGGACGTGGCGGCTCGACATCGCCGACCAGGGCCGGGGGTTCTCGCCGTCCGACGTGCCGGACACGCGGCGCGGCCTGCGCGAATCGGTGCGCGGCCGGATGAGCCGGATCGGCGGCACGGCCACGATCACCTCCGCCGAGGGGGCGGGCACCCTCGTCCGGCTGGAATGGCCCGAGGCCGATGACTGAGCCCGCCGCGGCCGTGGAGCCGGCGCGGACGCAGCTGCGGCGCGGGCTGCGGATCGCGACCCTGCTGGTCGCCGTGGCCATCGTGCTCGGGCTCGGGCCGGCCAACATCCTGCGCCATCTGGACGACCACGACTCGTCGCCCGCCCAGCTCGCCGCCCTGGCCGCGCTGGGAGCCGTGCTCGCGGGCGAGGCCGTGCTGCTCGTCCGGGGGCGGACGTGGGGCCGGCTGCGGCTGCCCGCCGTGGCCGTGGTGCTGGCCGCCTCCGCGCTCTCGTACGCCACGCTGCCGGAGGGCCGCACGTCGACCACCGTGGACTGGATCTTCGGCGCCGCCAACTGGGTGGGCCTGGTCGTGCTGCTCGACCGCCCGCTGCGGTCCGTCGGGGCGTTCCTGGCCGCCCACGAGCTGGTCGCCCTGCTGAACCTGCTCCTGTTCGACGAGCCCACGCGGCAGGCGCTGGCCCGCTTCGCCACGGGCTCGGTGACCGTGATCGGCTTTCCCCTG
Organism: Nonomuraea phyllanthi; assembly: GCF_006334985.2. Taxonomy (GTDB): domain Bacteria; phylum Actinomycetota; class Actinomycetes; order Streptosporangiales; family Streptosporangiaceae; genus Nonomuraea; species Nonomuraea phyllanthi. The sequence continues at coordinate 694,417 of NZ_VDLX02000002.1, read as the reverse complement.
TGCGTGGCCGTGGGGGCGGCCATCCTGCGCGGCCTCAGCGCGGCCGCTGCTGCCTCGCAGCGGGAGGCCGAACGGGTACGCGTCGCGGAAGCCGTGGCCGTGGAGTCGCACCGCCGCAGGCGGCAGGGGTTCGCCGAGCTCTCAGCCACAACCGTGCCGCTGCTGGAGGGGCTGGCCGGCGGGTCGCTCCGCCCCGAGGACCCGCTCGTCCAGCGGCGCTGCGCCATCGAGGCGGCGCGGATGCGGCGGCTGTTCGCCGAGGCCGACACCGTCGCCAACCCCCTGCTGCACGAGCTGCGCCACTGCGCCGACGTGGCGGACCGCAAGGGCGTCGAGGTGGAACTCGACGCCCGCGGCCAGTGGCCCGAGCTGCCGGTGGCCGTCCGGCGCGATCTCACCGAGCCGGTGCTCACCGTGCTCGCCACCGCCGCCTCACGGGCTCGGGTCACCGTCGTGGGAGACGCGGAACTGGTGTCGGTCAGCGTCGTCGGCGACTGCGGAGAGGTGGACGTGCCGAGCCCCGCGACGCCCGGCGTGCGGATCGAGACGCTCAACCACGAGGACACGGTATGGATGGAGGTCACATGGCAGCCGGCCCGGCAGCCGACGAGGTGATCACCGCGGTGATCGTGGACGACCACGCGGCCATCGCCGCCGGCGTCCGCTACTGGTGCTCGCAGGCCACGCCGCCGATCGAGCTCATCGACGCCGGTGACCGGCTCGCCGACGTCTGGACCGGCCCCGGCGCCGCCGCCGACGTGGTCATCTTCGACCTGGAGCTGGTGCCGCGCCGGCCGGACTTCGGCGAGCTGCGCCGGCTGGTCGACAGCGGCCGGCGCGTGATCGTGTACTCCCAGCACACCGACAACGAGACCGCGATCAAGTGCGTCGACCTCGGCGCGCTCGCCTACCTCACCAAGCGCGAGGGGCCCGAGCACCTCGTTCCCGCCGTACGGGCCGCCGCGCGGGGCGAGGCGTACACCGCGCCGTCGCTGTCGGGGGCGTTCATCGCCGACGACTCGCCGAGCCGGCCGAACCTGTCGCAGCGCGAGACCGAGGTGCTGCGGGCCTGGTTCGTGGCCTCGTCCAAGGAGCTCGTCGCGGCGAAGCTCAACATCACGGTCAAGACCGTCGACACCTACATCGCGCGGGTACGCGTGAAGTACGCCAACGTGGGACGGCCCGCCCCCACCAAGAGCGACCTCGTCAGCCGTGCCCTCGACGACGGGCTCGTCACCCTGGCCGAGCTCAATCCTTAGAGCGGGTCGGCCGGGTCATTTGTCGGGCGTTCGCCGGACACCGGCCCCGCATGCCTCTTCGTAGGGTGGCGATCGGCCGCGCGGACGCCGACGCCGTCGTCCCCGCCTCCTGCCTCCCGCCTCGCGCCGGAGGCAGCCGCTCCATCCGACAAGGCAGGGGGAGCCTTCGAATGGGACTGCAGATCAACGTTCTCGGGCCATGTGAGATCACGGTGGACGGCGAGCCGGTGCGGCTGGCCGGGACCCGGCGGGTGGGGCTGCTGGCCAGGCTGGCGATGAGCGCCGACCGCGTGGTCCCGGCCGAGCAGCTCCTCACCGACGTGTGGGGGCAGAGTACGGCGGCGACGGCGGGCAAGCAGCTGCACATCGTGGTGTCGAAGCTGCGTGACCTGCTGTCGCCGCACCACGACGGCGAGATCATCGCCACCGTTCCCGGCGGGTACCGCCTCAACCTCGGCCGCGAGCGCGTGGACGCCCACCTGTTCACGCTGCTGGCCCGGCAGGCGGGCGCCGCGCGGGACCGCGGCGAGATCGCGGCGGCGGACGGGCTGTTCCGGCGGGCCCTGGCACTGTGGCGGGGCGACGCGCTGGCCGGCATGGCGGCGCCGTGGGCCGAGGCCGCGTCGGACCGGCTGGCGGAGGAGCGGCTCACCGCGCTGGAGCACCACTTCGACGTCCGCCTGGAGACGGGCGATCATCACGCGGTGGTGCCGGAGCTCAGCGCGCACGCCGCGGCCCACCCGCTGCGGGAACGTCCGCAGGCCCAGCTGATGCTGGCGCTCTATCGGGCCTCGCGATCGACGGAGGCGCTCGCGGTGTACCAGGAGACGCGGCGGGTCCTGGTGGACGAGCTGGGCATCGAACCGGGAGCGGCGCTGCGGCGCCTCCAGGAGGCGGTGCTCGCCCGGGACCCCGCGCTTGACCTGCCCTGCCCGGCCCAGCGGACGGCGCCCACCCTGCCCGGCCCGACCCGGCACACCGCCCGCTCCCTGCCCGGCCCCGCCCGACATTCCGCACCCGCCCTGCATGACACCGCCCGGCATGCCGCGCCCGCCCTGCATGACCTGGATGTGCGCACCGCGCTCGACCTCCCCAGCCCTGCCCCGGGCGCGCTCGACCTCCCCAGCCCTGCCCAGGGTGTGCTTGGCCTCCCCGGCCGGGGCGCATCCGACCTCTCCGGCCATGGCCGGCGGGCACCCGGCCTTTCCCGTCCCGGGGCCGTCGTGCCCGGTGAGCTGCCGGCCGGGACCCGGGCGTTCACCGCGCGCTCCGCCGAGCTCGCGTGGCTGCACGAGACGCTCACCGGCGCCGTGCCGGGACGGCCCGCCGTGGCCGCGATCGACGGGCCCGGCGGCATCGGCAAGTCCGCGCTGGCGGTCCATGCCGCGCACGCCGCCGCGGGCCGCTTCACCGACGGCGTCTTCTACGTCGACCTGCACTCCGCCACCGCCGGTCGCCGCCCGCTGCCGCCGCTCAAAGCCCTGAACCGGCTGCTGCGCTCGCTCGGTGACGAAGCCGCCGCGCCGGCCACGCCGGACGAGGCCGCCGCGCGTTACCGCTCGCTCACCTCGGCCCGCAACCTGCTCGTCATCCTCGACAACGCGTACGACGCCGACCAGGTGCGCCCGCTGATCCCCGCCGGCCCCGCCTGCGCCGCGATCGTCACCAGCCGCCGGGTCCTGGCCGCCCTCGGCGGCGCGAGCCCGCTGCACCTGGCCGGGCTCGGCGACGCCGACGCCGACGCCCTGTTCGCCCGCCTGGTGGGCGCGCCCCGCGTCGAGGCCGAGCCGGAAGCGGCGCGGGAGATCGTCCGGCGGTGCGGCGGGCTCCCGCTCGCGCTCCGCATCGCGGCGGCCCGCCTGGCGGCCAGGCCCGGCTGGACGCTGTCCCATCTGGCCGCCCGGCTCAACGACCCCGCCCGCCGCCTCGACGCCCTCGAACACGCCGACCTCGCCGTCCGTACGAGCATCGCGGCCGGGCTCCAGCAGCTCCCCGACGGCCCCGCGGGCCGCGACGCCGCGCACACGTTCGTCCTGCTCGGCCTCCTGGAGACCCCCGGCTACGCGACGGGCGCCGTGTCCGCGCTCACGGGCTGGACGGAACGCAGGACGGAGGCCGCGCTCGGCCGCCTCGTGGAGGTCCGCCTCCTCGAATCCGGCGGGCCCGGCCGCTACCGGATGCCCGGCCTGATCCGGCTCTACGCCCGCGAGCAGGCCGCCCGCCACATGCCGGAAGCCCGGCGCGCGGCCGCCGTCCGGCGCGTCTTCCACCACTACCTGACCACCGTCCGCGCGGGCGGCTCGGAGGGAGTGGCGGCCGGGCGATCGGCGCGGTGCCGCTTCACCGTCTCCGGCCGCACGGTCACGAAGCTCATGCCGGCCCGCCCCTGACGCCCGGCACGGTCGTCACCGCGTCCTGACAACCGACACGCAGCCTCCGGACACGACGTCCGGGCGGCCAGCACGACGTCCGGGCGGTCGGCGGGCGGGTGTCAGGCGTTCTTGCGGCCGGCGATGGCCAGGAGGGTCGCGGCGGGGCCGTTGAGGGGGCGGCCCCGGCGCCAGACCGCGCGCAGGTTCCTGACCAGGGTGTGGCCCGCCAGCGGCACCTCGACGAGGCGGCCGGTGGCCAGTTCGGACTCCACCGCGTACCGGCTGAGGACCGCCGGCGCGACGCCCGCCTGGGCGGCGCCCTTGACGGCCGAGTTGGACCCGAGCTCGAGGCGCGGGCTGGCCTGGTGCAGGCCCCGGAAGGCGACGTCCAGGGTTTCGCGGGTGCCGGAGCCGCGCTCGCGCACGACCAGCGGCGTGGCGGCCAGCTCCGCGCCCCTGAGCACGGTACGGCGGCGCGTCCACGGGTGTCCGGGCGCCACCACGACGAGGAGCCTGTCCGTGCCCACGACCCGGCCGGCCAGCCCGTCCGGGAGGTTCGGCCCCTCCACGAACCCCAGCTCCATGCCTCCGGAGCCGGACAGCACGAGCGCGGCCACGTCGGCGGAGTTCAGCACGTCGAGGCCGATCCGCACGCCGGGCTCGCGGCTCTGGAACTCGGCGAGCCAGCGGGGCACCAGGTATTCGGCCACCGTCATGCTGGACGCCACCCGCAGGTGCGCGGCCTCGGTGTGGCGTACGGCCTCGGCGGCCCGCATGAGCTCCTGTGCCGACGCGAGCACCTGGGCGGCCCAGCCCGCCACCATCTTGCCCTCGGTGGTGAGCGTGGAGCCGCGCGGCGTGCGCTCCAGCAGCGGCAGCCCGAGCCGCCGTTCCAGCTGGGCGATGCGCTTGCTCGCCGACGGCTGGGCGATGCCCGCCACCCTGGCCGCCTGTCCGAGGCTGCCCAGCTCGCCGACGTCCACCAGGAGCTTGAGCGAGTCCAGGTCAGGCAGAGGAGTCATAGCCATAGGCTATGGGCTCCCAGTCAACCCGCGGCTACCGGCTCGGTCGCGGCCCCCGAAGACTGGGATCATGCTTCCCACCCTGTCCAAGACGTCCGGCCTGCCCGGCATCGCGGTGTGCGCACTGGCCGTACCGGTCTCGCTGCTGATCAGCCGGTTCGTGCCGGGGGTCGGCGCCGCCACCGCCGCCGTGGCCCTCGGTACGGCGCTGGCCAGCACCGGGGCGGTCCGCGCGCCGCTCCGTCCCGGGCTGGCGTTCGTCTCCAAGCGGGTGCTGCGCGCGGCGGTCGTGCTGCTCGGGCTGCAGATCGCGGTGCCGCAGGTGCTCGCGCTCGGGTGGCGCTCGCTCGCGGTCGTGGCCGTCTCCACGGGACTGACGTTCGTCCTCACGCCGCCGGCCGGCCGCCGCCTCGGCCTCTCCCCCGGTACGTCGCTGCTGGTGGCCACGGGCGTGTCGATCTGCGGCGCGTCGGCGATCGCCGCCATGCACGACAGCACGGACAGCACCGACGACGAGGCGGCGGGGGCGATCGCCGTGGTGGTCCTCTACGGCAGCGCGGCCATCGTGGTGCTGCCGCTGCTGGCGTCCTGGCTGGGGCTCCCGCCCGACCGGCTCGGCGTGTGGACGGGGGCGGCCGTTCACGAGGTGGCCCAGGTGGCGGCGATCGGGGCCGCCACGGGCGTCCTCGCGACGGCGGTGACGGTGAAGCTCGCCCGGGTCGTCCTGCTCGCCCCGATCGTGGCCGTCACCACGTCCCTGCGCCGCCTGGACGGCGCCCGCGAGACGCCCGCGGGCACGGCCCCATCCGGGTCCGCCGGGGCGGGCAGGCCGCCGATCGTGCCGCTGTTCGTGGCCGGGTTCCTGGCGGCGGTGGCGGTGCGGAGCACGGGGCTGCTGCCCACGGCCGTGACCGACAGCGTGCCCGCGCTCACGAACGCGCTGCTGGCCGCCGCCCTGTTCGCCCTCGGGACCGGGATCGACCTGCGGAAGCTGCTCAGGCGCGGGCGGGTGATGGCGCTCGGGGCCATCTCCACCGGGCTCATCGCGGCGACCTCGCTGGCGGCGGTCTCACTGCTCGGTTGACGCGCCCGTCGCCGGGGTGCTCGGAGCGCTCGGGATGCTCGGAGCGCTCGGGATGCTCGCGGTCCCCGGGGTCGCCGAGCGAGCGCGGCAGGTGAGGGCGCGGGTCAGGTCGAGGTCCTCCATGTTCCACCGGCCCTGCTGGTAAGCGTGGTTGCTGATCCAGAACACCATCACGCCGCCGTCCGGGGAGCGGGCGTAGTCCGCCAGCGACCAGGTGTCGCCGCCGTCGTGCGAGACGATCCGCCCGTCATCGGAGATCACCCAGCCGTATCCGTAGGAGTCGTCCGAATCGGGCATCCGTACGTACGGGGTGAACAGCTCGCGCCTGGCCGCCGCGGACAGCACCGTGTCGCCCGACAGCGCGCGGTGCCAGCGGAGCAGGTCCCGCGCGGTGGAGAGCATGCCGCCGTTGCCGCGCAGGTTCCAGTACGGGCCGTCGGGCGCCCACGGATGGTCGTACGGCCGCCCCCTGCTCGCGCCGCGCCCGTCGTACTCCACCGCGACCTGGCTCTCGGGCCAGTCCGGCAGCACGTAGCCGGTCCTGGTCATCCCCGCCGGCTCGAACAGGTACGTCGCCAGGAACCGCTCGTAGCCGAGACCGGAGACCTTCTCGATGATCGCCGCCAGCAGGCTGTACCCCACGTTCGAGTAGTGGAACGCGGCGCCGGGCGGCGACCGGAGCTCCGAGGCGAGCGCCCCGGCCAGCATGTCCGCGCGCGACAGCGGGTCGTAGTCGTCGCCGAGCGCCTCGACCAGCCCCGACGTGTGGGTCAGGAGCTGGTGCAGCGTGATCGGCCGCTTGTCGGCGGGCACCGCGCCGAGGTACCTGCCGATCGGGTCCGTCACCCGGAGCCGGCCCATCATCTCCAGCTTCATGACGGCGGCGGCGGTGAACTGCTTCGTGATCGACATGATGTCGTAGACGGTGTCGCAGCTCGCCCGGACCCCGCCGGCCACGTCGGCCATCCCGAACCCCTGGCAGTACGCGACCTCGCCGCCGCGCGCCACCATGACCGTGCCGCCGGCACCCTCCGGCCAGGCGTCCGCGACGTACGCGCCGATCGGTTCCGCGCAGTCGCCCAGCCCGTTGCCGCAGGCGGTCAGCGTCGCCATGACCAACGCGACCGCACCGCCGTACCACGTGATCCTCATCCGGCCCCTCCCCCAGGCTTCGTGGGGGTCAAGGTTGACCACGGGCGTCCACACTGATCAACATGTCAGGGTGTCCGAGACTGTGCGGGACACCGTACGCCCAGCTCAGAGCCCCTACCGCTGGAGGAGCGACATGACCGCCACGCCGCCGCCGTCACCCGAGACCGCGACCGACGCGGCCACCCTGATGGCCGCGCTGCGACGCCTCAAGACCTGGTCGGGGCTGAGCTTCCGCCAGCTCGACCGCCGGGCCGCCGACGCGGGCGACACGCTGCCCTACTCCACGGCCTCCACCATGCTCGCCAAGGACCGCGTCCCCCGTGAGGAGCTGCTCGCCGCCTTCGTCAGGGCCTGCGGCCTGGACGGCGACGACCTCCGGCCCTGGCTCGCGGCCCGCGCGAGGATCGCCGTCGGCGACCCCGCCCCGGTCGCCCATCGCCGGTCGCCCCGCCGCCTGCTCCTCGCCGCGGCGGCCCTGGCCGTCGCCCTCGCCGCCGGGGCCGGCCTGACCACCGCCCTCCACGGCGACGAGCAGAACGTCGACGTGCAAATCTCCACGACGTACTGAGCCCCGCCCGTTCAGGCTTCGGGCAGGGACGCGGCGAGGGAGTCGAGGATCAGGCCGAGCCCGAACTCGAACTCGTCGCCCCAGTCGTAGCCGGGCCGCAGGACGTGCTCGGTCGCCATCTCGATGAGATGGGGATAGTCCTCGGCGCTGATCTGCTGCGCGATCGACTCCGTGACCTCGGCGGCGGTGTCCGGCCCCGCGAAGGGCAGGGAGGACTCCTGCAGGGCGAAGCCGTAGACGTACGCGTCGAGCAGGGCGTAGGCGTGGGCGGTCATCCCCACCGAGAAGCCCGCGCCGCGCAGCGTGCCGAGGGTGGCGTCGTGGTGGCGCAGGGTCGCGGGGCCGGGGGTGGTGCGCGACTCCATCAGGGCGATGGCCCAGGGGTGGCGCCGCAGGACGGCCCGGGCCGACACCGCGCGCCGCCGGATCTCCGATCGCCAGTCGCCACCAGGCGAGGGCAGCTCGATCTCGCCGAAGACCAGGTCGACGATGCCGTCGAGGATCTCGTCCTTGTTGGCCACGTAGTAGTAGACCGACATCGGCTTGACGCCGAGCTCCTGGGCGAGCGAGCGGATCGTCAGCGCCCCGATGCCGTCCCGGTCCGCGACCGCGACCGCGCCGCGCAGCACCCGCTCCCGGCTGAGTTGAGTGCGTGCCCCTGAGGTCTCGCCAACGCGTTTCGACATCTCGCTCCCGGCCCATGGCGTTTTCGTACTTAGTACTGTAGCGTCTCGTACTAAGTACGAACGACGATAGAGGAGGAAGGCGACGATGGACTCCGGACGGTTACGCGGGATCGGACGGTCACGATGAAGGCGATCGCGCACGACGTTTACGGCTCGGCCGAGGTGCTGGGGCTGCGCGAGGTGGACCGGCCGCCGGTCCAGGACGACCAGGTGCTGGTCCAGGTACGCGCCGCCGGGCTCGACCCGGGCGTGTGGGTCTTCATGACCGGCCGGCCGTACGCGGTGCGCGTCGCGGCCGGGCTGACCAGACCCAGGGTGCGGGTGCGCGGCCGGGCGCTGGCCGGGGTCGTCACGGCCGTCGGCGCGGGCGTGCGGCGCTTCGAACCCGGCGACGAGGTGTACGGCACCCACCCGGGCGGCACGTTCGCCGAGTACGCGGCCGTCTCGTGGCAGCGGCTCGCGCCCAAGCCGGCCAAGCTGTCGTTCGAGGAGGCCGCGGCGGTGCCCATCTCCGGGGTGACCGCGCTGCAGGCCGTCCGCGACTGCGGCCGCGTACGCGCGGGGCAGCGGGTGATGGTCATCGGCGCGGGCGGCGGCGTCGGGTCGTTCGCGGTGCAGATAGCCAAGGCGTCCGGCGCGAGCGTGACCGGCGTGTGCGGCGCCGGCAAGGAGGAGCTGGTGCGGTCGCTGGGCGCCGACGAGGTCATCGACTACACCCGCGACGAGGTCGACCGCGACGGGCCGCGCCACGACGTGATCATCGACACGGCGGGGTGCCGGCCGCTGGCGCTGCTGCGCCGCGCCCTCACGCCGCGCGGGACCCTGGTGGTGGCCGGGGGCGGCCACGACGCGGGCGGGCTGCTCGGCGGCTACACCCGCCAGCTGCGCGTGCCCTTCGTCTCGATGCTCACCGGCCAGCGCCTGCGCGGCCTGACCTCCAGGGAGCGCACGCAGGACCTGGAGGAGCTGGGACGGCTGATCGAGTCCGGCTCGGTCACCCCGGCGATCGACCGCGTCTACCCCCTCGCCGAGACGGCCGACGCGATGCGCTACCTCACGGAGGGCCACCCCGCCGGGAAGATCATCATCACCGTCTGATCAGCCGCCCTTGGGAGTGCGGGCGGGCTAGTCGAACCCCATGAGCCCGTCGTGGTTGTAGATGACGATCCGGCCGCCCGCCGCCGTGACCAGGCCGCCGCCGCGCGGCGTGAACTGGTGGCGGAACGTCACCTTCCCCGTCTCCGGGTCGACGATCTCGACACCGTGGCCGAGCCCGAACAGCGTCCCGTCCGCCACGCCCATGGCGCGGCCCCTGTCGAGGACGTTCTCCGCGTCGCGCGGCCCCAGCTTCCACAGCTGCTTGCCGGTGAGCAGGTCGCGGCCGACGAACTGCTGCTGATGGTTGACCGAGGCGTCCATGATCGGCAGGACGTCGCCCAGGGGCGGCCCGGGGTCCTGGTACTCGCCGAGCGGCTGGTCCCACAGCCGCTTGCCCGTGCTGGTGTCGATGGCCCACATGCGGGGGTCGTCGCCACCGGCGACATAGGCGACGGCGATGTCGCCGCCGGTGACCACCGCGTCGGGCGCGGCGTCCTTGGGGAAGTCGACCTGGCGGACGGGGGTCAGCTTCTTGTTGAGGACGGCCAGGCTGTCGATGCCGTAGTCGATGCCCTCGGTGTCGACCATGAGGTCCGGCTTGACCACGACCACGAGCTTGTCGCCCGCCGCCAGCGGGCCCGCGACCGCCTTGTGCGACTTGCTCTTCCGCTGGTAGCGGATCTTGCCCGTGGCGAGGTCGCGCCCGTACAGCTTCGGGCCGTCGGCGTAGTAGAAGACGCCGTCGAGGATGGCGCCGGGGTCGGGCGCGGGCAGGTTGAGGCTGGAGGTCATGAACACGCGCGACTTCACCCGCGCGCGCCAGCGCTCCTCGCCCGTCGCCAGGTCGAGCGCCGCGAACTGGGCGGGCTCGTCGACGCTGGACGCGTGCGTCCTCCCCAGCGGGACGACGATCGTGCCGTCGGCCGCGACGGGCGAGCTGTCGCCCACCCAGGGCAGGCTCTTGCGCCACAACCGCTTGCCCGTCGCGCCGTCGTAGCCGGTCACCTCGGCAGCGCCCTCGCCGTCGATCTTCTGGCGCAGGGCGACGAAGCGCTCGCCGTCAGAGACCAGGCCGTAGCGCATCGGCTCCTCGTCGATCTGCTCGACCTGCCAGGCCTGGTGCAGGCCGACCCAGTGGTGCTCGACGGCCGCCGGCCGCCCACCGTCGCCGGAGGACCGGGCGGGCTCCTCGACGGCCACCCGGTGCGGCCCCTCGGCGGGCTCACCCGAACTGGCGGTGCCCGGCAGCATCCCGCAGCCGGTGGTGATCACAAGTGCCGCGACGGCGGAGAGACGTCTCATGCTGGTGTGACCCATGGGAACGTGATTGTCGTGTCAATGCGGCGTGATGACAAGTCAGGACGCCTTGTCGCCCAGGGCCGCCCGGGGCCTCATACCGGCCATGAGACGTCCGTACGCCGTGCTTCGAGCCGTGTCTCAGACGGGGATGAACAGCGCCTCGAACGGCGCGTCCCCGACGCCGGTCGTGACGTGACCCAGGCCCGTGGTGTCGGCGGCGAGCACCAGGTCGCCAGGCCCGAAACGGCGCCGGCCGCCGTCGGTGACCGTCACCTCGATCACCCCGCGCAGCATCACCACCCACTGCTCGCGTGGCGCGGGGTGCGCGGCGCTGTCGAAGGCGGCGCTGCCCACGAACTGGACGCCGCCTTTCGACGGCAGCCCGCCGACCGTCATGGGCGGCACCCCGTCGGCGACCTGGCGGCGTTCGAGCACGATCTCGCCGTCCTCGAACGCCGACCCGCCTGCTTCGGTACGCATGATCCTGGTGTAACGCATCAGCTCACCCCGATGAACTGGTGGTCGGTACGCACCCGGCCGTCGCCGTCCAGCGCCAGGATGTCCAGCCCGCCGCCGACGGCCTCCCGCGTGCGGGTGGAGACCATCGACCACCGGATGGCCACCACGTTCTGCAGGAGGAGGGACGCCTCCCCGGCGGCCTCGAACACGTGCTCGCCCGGCGCGACGAACATCTCGTACGCGCGGGCCACCCTGGCGTCCAGGGCGTCGTGGCCGCGCACCTCCAACGGCGGCGCGGGGAACGCCAGGTCCGCGGCGGCCTCACGGATCGCCTGGGGCGGGTCGACCAGCACCTGGACGCCGTCGGGTGCCCACAGCTCGCGGACGAGGGCGGTCCTGGCCGCGGGGTCGGGCTCGTTCCACTGGGCGACATAGCGGTCGGCCCATCGCTTCACATCGATCGTCATGACCCGCAGTGTGCGTCCGGGACGTGCCGCGCCGCGATTCCCTGGAGGGAATCGCGCGGCGGACGGCGTCCAGTATGAATAGTGATATGACGGTTTTGGCGGAGTCTGACCAGTTCGCGCGCGAGCTGCGGCGCTGGCGGGCGCGCCGCCGTTTCAGCCAGCTCGACCTGGCGATCAGGGCCGACACGACCCAGCGCCACCTCAGCTTCCTCGAACAGGGACGCTCCCGTCCGGGGCGCGCCATGGTGGTGCGGCTCGCCGAGTCCCTGGAGCTGTCGCTGCGGGAGCGCAACGAGCTGCTGCTCGCCGCGGGATACGCGCCCGTCTACGCCGAGTCGAGCCTCGACGCGCCCGAGCTCGGCCCGGTACGCGAGGCGCTGGAGCGCATCCTCGACGGGCACATGCCGTACCCGGCCGTCGTCGTCCGGCCGTACGGCGAGCTGGCCGCCGCCAACGCGGCGTTCGACGTCCTGACCGAGGGCGCCGCGCCCGCCCTGCTGGAGCCCCCGGTCAACGTGCTGCGCCTGGCCCTGCACCCGGACGGCATGGCCCGCCGGGTCGCGAACCTGGCGGAGTGGGGCCGCCACATCACCGGCAGCCTGCGCGCCCAGGCGTGGCAGAGCCCCGATCGCCGGCTGGAGGAGCTCATCGCCGAGCTGGACGGCTACCTGCCCGGCCAGGACCCGTCGGCGGCGCATCTCGGCTTCGCCGTGCCGCTGCGGTTGCGCGTACGGGAAGGCGAGCTGCGCCTCATCACCACGCTGACGTCGTTCGCGACCGCCGTGGACGTCACGCTGTCCGAGCTGCGCCTGGAGGCGTTCCTGCCGGCCGACGAGAGCACTGCGGCGATCCTCGGAGCAAGGCGGTCCACGGAGAGGACGGCCTCAGCGGAAGACGTGCCTGAGGCGTTCCCAGGCTGAGGCTCGGCGGTACACCGGCGCGACCGCGCGCGGCACCGGCCGCTCGGCGACCTGGATGCTCCGGGTGGCGTGGGGCTCCCCGATCCGGGCACCCGGCTGGCTTACGATGCGAAACGTCGGCCTGCGGGGGCGGCCGCGCGGCGGGGGTGTCCGATGATCGGGGTGCTTGAAGTGCTTGCCTGGTGGGCGGTGCTCACCGGGCTGTGGCTGGTGCTCGTCTCCTCCGTCCAGCCGCTCGAGGTCGTGGTGGGCGCCGGGGCGGCCCTCCTGGCGGCGTCCGCGGCGCGGGGCACCCGGCGGGCGGCAGTGGGGCGGCCGTGAACCTCTGGCTGCTCGCGGCCGCGGTGCTCCTCGTGGCCGCGTTCGGCCCGGCGCTGTGCGTGGCCGCCGTCGCCGCGCCGGAGCGGCGGCTGATCGCCCAGAACCTGGCGACCGTCGTGGGGGCGCTGGCCTTCCTGCTGATGGCGCAGGGCTACGGCCGCTCCCCCTACCGGGACGCGGCCCTGGTGCTCGCCGTGCTCGGCCCGGCCGGAACGCTCGTCTACGCGCGCTTCCTCGGCGTGCTGCCGAGCTCGCGGACGGTGCTGTACGGCGCGGCGATCGGCGTGCCGGCGGTGGTCGGGCCGGTGTGCGCGGCGGTGGGGCCGGGACGGGAAATGGTCAAGGTGCTGGTCATCGGCGCGCTGCTGGTCGCCGGCGGCACCGTCACCAGCGTGAAGGGAGACCGGCATGGTTGACGTGCCCATCGCGGAGGCGGTCCGGCGTGGTGGCCGCGCTCGTCGTGAAGGCGGTCCGGCGTGGTGAGCACGGTGATCGTGATCGCGCTGGTCCTGGTCGGCGGCGCCGCGACGGCGGCCGTGTTCAACCGGGACCCCACGCGCCAGGCACTGGTGCTGTCGTTCCTCGGGCTGTCGCTGGCGCTGCTGTTCATGGCCGTGCAGGCTCCTGACGTGGCGCTGTCGCAACTGGCCGTCGGATCGGCCGTCACGCCGCTGATGATCCTGCTTGCCGTACGCAAGGTGAAGCGCGAGTCCACGGACCAGGACGGGGACGAGAGCGAGAGTCCGTGAGCGGCCGGGCCCGGCTGTGGGTCTTCGCGGCCGGAGCGGCGGTCGTCGCCGCGCTGTTCACGATGGCCTGCCTGGCGCTGCCGCCCTTCGGCGGCGACCACCACCCGTACGGCGACCGCGCGGTGCGGGCGGCGCTGGCACGGCTGACCCCCAACAGCGTGGCCTCGGTCAACTTCGACCAGCGGGCCTTCGACACGCTCGGCGAGGAGACGATCCTGTTCTCGGCCGTGCTCGGCACGGTCGTGCTGCTGCGCCAGACGCGCGGCGACCGCCGGCACGGCCCGGCGGCTCTCGACGTGTCCGCCAGGATCCGCTGGTACGGCGCGCTGATGCTGCCCGTGGCGCTGCTGATCGGCTTCTACGTCGTCGCGCACGGGCCGATCACCCCCGGCGGCGGGTTCCAGGGCGGCGTGGTGGTGGCCACCGGCCTGCACCTGCTGTACGTCGCCGCGGACTACCGCGCCCTGGAACGCATCCGCCCGATCGACCTGTACGAGATCGGGGACGCGCTCGGCGAGGCCGCCTTCGTGATCACCGGCGTCCGGCGGGCGGGCCCGGCCCGTCAGGGCCGCTGCGGCGGTCGCTGCTGCTGTGACGGCCGGAGCCGCCGGTCAGGACTCATCCAGCAGGCCGAGGATGTCCTGCTCACCACGGCGCCGGATGACCTCGTTGACCGCCTCCACGAACTCCTCCCGGGTGTAGGCACCCTCCGGCACCTCGTTCAGGTGCGCCAGCACGTCGGCCGGCAGGCGCACCTTCTCCGAGGCGCAGGCGTAGACCTCCCGGACCGCCGCCCGCTCGCGGTCCTGGAAGACCTCGTCCAGGACCTGCCGCATCTCGGCGAGGGCCGTACCTTCGGGCATGTGGATCGCCTCCTTGACTAGCGTGCCGTGCCGGTTCCCAGCCCGGCCGGTTGCCGCTCGCGCTCGGCGTGCTCCTTCAGGCGCACCAGGTCCTGCTGGAGCCTGCGCGCGGGGTTCGCGCCGATGAGCCGCGCGATGGCGTGGCCCGTCGCGCCCGCCACCGGGTTGTAGGTGAGATGTACCTGGACCCGGGTCCTGCCGTTGGCCTGCTCCGTCAGGCGCAGGGCGCCCGTGTGGGCGATGAGCTGGCCCTCCGTGGTCTTCCAGGCGATCTCCTTGCCCTCCTCGCGCCTGGTCTCCGTGGCGTCGAACCGGATCGGCGCCCCGGCCGGGCCGGTGATCACCCAGTGGGACAGCTGCCCGTCGGGCGAACGGCGTACCTCCTGCACGTCGGGCATGATGCGGGAGAAGACGGAGTAGTCGCTCACCAGCGACCAGATGGCGTCCACGGGCACGTCGATCTCGATGGCCGAGGTGACGTCGACGGCCCGGCGGCCCGCGTTGATCCCGGTGAGCCGGCGTAGCGGAAGGTTCGTCGCCACGCGGGCGGCCAGCACCACGCTCGCGCTCCGGACGGCCCACGACACCGGCCGGGGCAGCCGGCCGGACAGCATCCACATCCAGGCGGAGACCGTGCCGGCCGCGAACCTCGCGGTGGGCGACCACTGCTGCTGCAACAGCTCGGGCACCGGCTCGCGGCGGCGGCGCCGGCCCTGCAACGTCGGCACGCCGGCCGTGTCGCGGTGCGTGCGCCAGCGGGCCTGGACCCTGCGTACGCCAGGGATGTGCTGCACCGCCCGCCGGGCCCGCTCGTCCTCCCAGGCGAGCACGTCGCCGTCCAGCGTCACGACGTGGTCCTGCACGTGCACCTCGACGCCGTGCGGATGGCTGACGTAGCGGCCCAGCTCGGCGCGTACGCGCTCGTGCAGCACCCGGTCGTCGGCGGACCCGCCGGTGAAGCGGTACCGTACGGCCGCCGCCGACCCCCGGCAGCGGTTGCCCAGGTCGCGGCTCAGGACGCCGAGGCCGTCGCGCAGGCCGTGCACCTGGTGCGCGGCCTGGTCGCGGGCCCGCGCCCGGCGCGCCCGCCCCGCCACCGGATCGAACAGGTACGCGACCGCGGCCCCGGCGCAGACGCCCGCGCCCCCCACGATGACGGCCCGTGGCAGGATCCGCCGCGGCTCCTCCGCGGCCGTGTCGCGATAGACAGTCGTACGCATGGCATTTCCCCCGACTCGCATGTCCCTCGGCTGACCGGCTACCCGGGCAGCCCGGTCGCTAACGAGCCCGGCGCGGCCTCACGAGGAGTCGTCGTGCGCGATGAGGGCGAGCTGCACCCGGTTCTCCAGGCCGGTCTTGGTGAGGATGCGGGAGATGTAGCTCTTGACCGTGCCGACGCTCATGTGCAGCTCGGCCGCGATGTCCGCGTTGGGCCTGCCGCGCCCGACCGCGGCGGCGACCTCCCGCTCGCGCTCGCTGAGCCGGGACAGCAGCCTGCGGGCGTCGTCGCGGCGGCGGTCCTCCGTCTCGGGCGCCAGGTGGGCGATCAGGCGCCGGGTCACGTCGGGAGACAGGATCGGCTCGCCGGCCACGACCCGGCGGACCGCGTCCACGATGCCCTGCGGCGGGGTGTCCTTGAGCAGGAACCCGCCGGCGCCGGCGCGCAGCGCGCCGAAGACGTGCTCGTCGGCGTCGAACGTGGTCAGCATGACGACGTGCGGCGGGTCGGGCCGCCGCCGCAGCATCCTGGTGGCGTCGATGCCGTTGAGGGCGGGCATCCGGATGTCCATGAGCACCACGTCGGGCGCGTGCGCGTCGACCGCCGCCCCGACCTCCGCGCCGTCGGCCACCCCGCCCACCACGACCAGGTCGTCGGCCCCCTTGAGCATCAGCGTCAGCCCGGCTCTGACGAGCGGGTCGTCATCCACGACCAGCACGCGTATGGCGCTCACACCGGCCATGGTAACCAGACGGCCAGCCGGAACTCGCCCGCTTCGACCCCGGCCCGCTCGACCCGCCCGCCCGCCAGCTCGGCCCGCTCCCGCACACCGGCCAGCCCCGCTCCCTCGATCCCCGCCATCCCGGCCACCCCGGTCCCCCCGCCCCTGGGTCTCCCGGTCTGATCGGCTCCCTCATCTCTCCGCATGCCGGTCGAACCAGCCTCCCCGGTTCTCGGCATGCCTGTACCTGCCGGACCGGTCGCCTCCCCTCCCTGCATCCCGGCGCCGGCCCCTTCGGGTCCCGGCGTACCCGTGACGGGGTTGCGGACCTCGACGGTCAGCCCCTCGTCCGGCGAGCCTTCGAGGCGCACGCTCACGGGCCGGCCGGGCGCGTGCTTGCGCGCGTTGGTGAGGCCCTCCTGGACGATCCGGTACGCGGCCCGCGCCGTCGCGCCCGGCAGGTCGGGCAGGCGCACGCCGCCGTCGCGTATGTCGACCTCCATGCCCGCCCGCCGTACCTCCGCGACCAGGGCCGGCAGGTCGAGCTCGGCCAGGACCGGCGCCTCGCGCAGCACCGAGATGACCTGGCGCAGTTCCTGGAGCGCCTGGTGGGCGCTGGCGCGCACCACCGAGGCGGCCTCGACCACCTCCCCGGGGTCGGCCCGCGCGTTGAACTCCAGCGCCCCGGCGTGCAGGGCCAGCAGCGACAGCCGGTGCGCGAGCACGTCGTGCATCTCGCGGGCGATGGCCAGGCGCTCGGCGCGGCGGGCCTGCTCGGCGCGCCCGCGCTGCTCCTCCTCGGCCCTGCGCGCCCGCTCCACCAGCGACGACACGAGCTGGCGGCGGGCCCTCGCGAGCATGCCCCAGCCGGTCAGCGCCGCCCCGAACAGCACCGCGACCAGCGCCCACACGGGGTACGGCGCGAGCCCCGGCGGGCGCAGCCAGAACCGGATCAGCGTCGCCGCCACCCAGGCCGCGCCCACCCCGATCGCCACCGCTGAGCGGCGGTGGAGGGCGGCGATCAGCGTCGCGACGCCCGCCGCGCACGAGGCCGCCGCGGACGGCACGGATATCGCCACGACCGCCAGCGCCACCGTGGCCGGCCACCGGCGCGAGAGCCACAGCGCCGCGCACGCCGCCGCGCCGCCGACCACGTCCGCGACCAGGTACCAGGTGGGCGCGGTGCCGCCCAGGTCCCCGTGCACGACGACCACCGCCGCGACCAGCGCGCAGGCGAAGCTGCCGGCGATCGTCACCCGGTCCCGCCCTGCCCCCGCATCCGCCACGCCAACGTCCCTCTCCTCCGCGCCAGCCGCCTCCGTGCCCGTCGCGACAAGGTCCGCCGCTTCCGCGCCCGCTGCTTCCGAGCCTGCCGTGCATGCGCCTGCTGTCACGATGTCCCCGTTCCGCGCCGGCCACATCCGCGCCTGCCGCACCAACGTCTCGCACCCTCGTATGGCCGCATCCGCACCTGTCGCGCCTACGTATGCCGCCCCCGCGCCTGTCGCCACGCGCCTGCCGGCACGGGCGGCCAGCGTAACCGGGGGCGACCGGGTGGCGGCAGCAACCGGAGTTGGTGGGGGACTGTCACCTGGGTTGCCACGGACAGGACCCGGGGCAGCAGCCCGGAGAGGGGCACGGGAAGCACCCTGGCCCCATAATGGTGAACAGGGCGCGCGGCCGGTGGGCCGCACTGCTGCTCGCGGTGATCACGCCGCTCGTCGCCGAGTTCACGCTCGGCAACCCGCCGCTGCGCATGGCCTGGCTCCTGCTGTTGTGGGTGCCGATCTACGGCGCGGGCATCGTCGTCGTGCGCGAGCTGGCACGCCGGGCCGGTACGGGGTGGACCGGGGTGCTGCTGCTCGGCGCCGCCTACGGCATCGTCGAGGAGGGCCTGGCGCTCCAGGCGCTGAGCAGCCCCACGATGTACGGGGCCGCCGGGTGGGCGCCGAGGATCCTGGGCCTGAACACGGCCTACGCGGAGCTGCAGATCCCGTACCACGCGGTGTTCAGCGCGGCGATCCCGATCCTGCTGGTCGACCTGACCGTCCCGTCCCTGCGTGACAGGCCCTACCTGGGCAGGCTCGGCCTCTGGGTGGCGGGGGCGGTTTTCGTGGTGGGTGCGCTGCTGCTGCGCGTGACCGTGGTCACCGCCATCGATCCCGGGTACCAGGCGCCGCCGGCGGTCCTGGTGGGTTGCGCGGCGGCCGTGGTCGTGCTGGTGGTGGCGGGTGTACGGCTGAGGTCGCGTCCGGGCAGGTCACCCGGAGAGCCGCCCGCGCCGCCTGGACTGCCCGGGCTGCCCAGGCCATCTGGACTGCCCGGACTGCCTGGGGTGCCCGGGCCGGGGGCGGTCTTCGGCTTCGGCGCGGTGGCCGCCTTCGGGTATCTGGCGCTGCTGTTCCCCTTCGGCGGCGCGACGCGGCCCGCCTTCACGCACGGCGGGTGGGTGGCCGTGCCGATGGCCGGTGCCGCCGTGCTGGCCGTCGTCGCCGCGTGGCTCCTGCGCCGCTGGACGGCGGGCGGGCAGCGGATGACAGGTGGACGCGGGCAGTGGACGGCGGACGGCCCGTCGACGGCGGACGGCACGAGGGCGGCGGGGAGTTGCTGGACGGATCGACACAGTCTTGCGCTGGTCGCCGGCGCCCTGGTGGCGCACACCGGCTTCGCCCTGATCTCGAACGCCGACACGGCGGCCGACCGCGCCGGGCTGGCTGCCGTCGGGGTGATCATGGTGTGCCTGCTCGCCCTCCTGGACCGCCGCGTCCGCCGGATCGCGGTCGCCGCCGGGGAGCCACAGGAACCGGCAAAGTAGGTAATAAGCGACAAACGGCGCGCCTGCTGACCTGGCCCGGCGGGTACTGGGCCAGGGACGAAGGGGGACAGTCGTGATCAAGACACTGCGCAAATGGGGTGTGAAGTCGAATCACATGTACATGGCAGGCATCGCCTCGGTGGGCCTGGCGTTCACATCGTGGCTCGCGTCCAACAAGTTCGAGGCGGAAAGCCTGGACCGTGCGGACCGATGGGGAATCTTCGTCGGCGAATGGGCGCCGACGTTCTTCGCGATGGGCATCGCCCTGCGCATGGAGGAGATAACCGACACCATGACCGAGACCGGCCGGTACGGCGGCATGGAGGAGCGTTTCGCCGAACGCCCGTCGGAGGCGGCTCTGCGCTAGCAGCCGGCCCGGTACGCTCGCTGCCCGCTGGGCGGACGCCCGGCGGGCAGTCGCATGTCCCCGCTCAGCCCGCGGTGCTCTCCCTGACGATCAGCCGGTGCGGCACCACGATCTCGGAGGGCGCGGCGGCCGAGCCGTTGATCGCGCCCATCAGCGTGTCCACCGCCCGGCGCGCGATCTCGCCCTTGTCGGGGGCGATCGTGGTCAGGCTCGGCGTGCTGTACTGGCCTTCCTCGATGTCGTCCACGCCGACCACGGCCACGTCGTCGGGCACCCGGCGGCCGGCCCTGGTCAGTGCCCTGATCGCGCCCAGGGCCAGCAGGTCGTTGTAGCAGAACACGGCGTCGGGCGGCTCGGGCAGGGCGAGCAGCCGCTCCATGGCCTCGGCACCCAGCCGGCGGTGGAAGTGCGGGGTGGTGACGACGAGCTCCTCGTCCACCTCCAGCCCGGCGCGGGCGTGCGCCTGGCGGTAGCCGGCGGTGCGGAGCTGGGCGGTCTCGCCGTTCGCGTACGGCTGGTCGCCGATGGCGGCCACCCGGCGACGGCCGAGGTCGAGCAGGTGGGCGGTGGCCTCGCGGGCGGCGGCCACGTTGTCCATGGCCACGTGGTGGAAGCTGCCGTTGAAGATGTGCTCGCCGAGCAGCACGACCGGGATGCGGTTGGCGCGCGAGCGCAGCTCCTCGGCGGAGATGGCCAGCGGGCTGAGCAGCAGCCCGTCGAACATCGTGGCCCGCGACTCCCGGCCGAGCAGCTCGCGCTCCCGGTCGCCGTCGCCGTCGGTCTGGTCGACCATCACCACGTAGCCGTGCGAACGGGCCGCCTTGATCACCTCGCGGGCCAGCTCGGCGAAGTACGGCACGTCGAGCTCGGGCACCACCAGGGCGATCATCCCGGTGCGCCCCTGTTTGAGGTTGCGGGCGATGAGGTTCGGTCGGTAGTCGAGCTCGTCCAGCGCGGCCTGCACCCTCGTCCGCAGCTCGTCCGACACCGGCGCGTAACCGTTGACGACGTTGGAAACGGTGCGGATCGAGACGTTCGCCCGTTTGGCGACGTCGCGCAGGGTTGGACCGGCCATGCGTCTCCTATACCTCCGAAGGGCTGCGCCTGGGAAGATCCTAAACTCGCCCTTGCATCGTTGCAGACGATTATGCATGATGTCTGCATCGTTGCAGAACCCCCATTGAGCCCCGAACGTGGTCCCAGGCCGAGGAGTCAGAGATGTCCACACCCCTCATGAACCGGCGCGGTTTCCTCAAAGGAGCCCTGGGCGTCGCCGCGGCCGGTTCGCTGGCGGCGTGCGCGCCGGGCGGCCCGAGCACGCAGCCCAGCAAGCTGGCCGCGCCCACCGCGTCGGCGTCGTCGGTCAAGGGCGAGATCACCATCTGGAACCGGTCGGGCGACCTGTTCAAGGTGTTCGACGCGGCCATCGCCAAGTTCCGCGAGGCGTACCCGAACGTCACGGTGAACCACCAGGCCGTGGACATCGACGCGAAGCTGGCCAACACGCTGATCAGCGGCACCGACGTGCCCGACGGCAGCTTCTGGGACGACGCCAAGATCGGCGGCCAGGCCGAGCACCTGTACGACCTGACCGACCTCATCGCGCCGTACCGCGAGCAGACAGCGCCGTACAAGCTGTCCGTGAACACCGTGGACGGCAAGATCTACGGCGTCCCGTGGGACCTGGACCCCGGCCTGCTCTGGTACCGAGAGGACATCCTGGAGAGCGCCGGCGTGGACCCGGCGGGCCTGGCCACGTACGACGACCTGCTGGCCGCCGCCAGGACGGTCAAGGAGAAGGATCCGACGACCAGGCCGATCCACATGGAGAAGACGCCGTTCCTCAGCCAGCTCTGGCTGGAGATGCTGGCCAACCAGCAGGGCACCAGCCTCACCGACGCGCAGGGCAAGCTGCGGCTGGACTCCGAGGAGTACCGCCGGATCTTCGGCTGGATCCAGAACGCGGTCAAGGACGACCTCGTCACCCACGCCCCCTACCTGGAGGCCGCCGACGTCAAGACGCTGGACAGCGGCCAGCAGGTGTTCGTGCCGTGGGCGATCTGGTGGTCGTTCGCGCCGCAGCAGCTGCTCAAGGCCACCAAGGGCAAGTGGCGGGCCGCGCCGCTGCCGGCCTGGACGCCGGGCGGCGCGCGCAGCGGCGCCATGGGCGGCAGCAGCTTCGTCATCCCCGCCAAGGCCAAGAACCCCGAGCTGGCCTGGCTGCTGTACGAGTTCCTGTGCTTCAAGGAGCCCGGCTACACCGCCGTGTACGGCCCCAACGACGTCTACCCCGGCGGCCTGTCCACCTCGGTGCCCAGCTTCTCCCCCGCGCTCGACCCGGCCAAGCCGCTCTTCCAGCCGATCGAGGCGCTCGGCGGCCAGGACCTGTGGAAGGTGGCGGTCGAGGCGGCGGGCACCATCCCGGCCGCCGCGCCGATCCCCTGGTGGTGGGCCCAGTCGGTGGACTACCTCGGCAACAACGTCCAGCGCCTGATCGAGGGCAAGATGACCCCCGACCAGGTGATCTCGGAGTCGGCCGAGAAGATCCAGCGCAACCTGATCGACCGCTCATGAGCCTCGCCCGACTCGATCGGACGTTCCTGAGGTCCACGCGGCTGTCGCCGTACCTGTTCATCGCGCCGTTCTTCGTGGTCTTCGGCGCGTTCGGGATCTACCCGCTGATCTACGCGCTCCAGCTCAGCTTCATGCGCTGGCGGGGCGCGGGCGAGGCGCACTGGGTGGGCGCGGGCAACTACCTCTACCTGCTGACCAGCCCGGAGTTCTGGGCCTCGCTCGGCAACAGCGCCGTCATGTGGCTGCTGATCGTGCCGATCCAGGTCATGGCCGGGCTGGGCGGCGCGGTGCTGCTGGCCAACGCCAAGCTGCGGCTGCGCGGGCTGTTCCGGGTGGCGTTCATCGCGCCGTTCGTGACGCCGCTGGTCGCCATGGCGCAGGTCTGGATCGTGGTGTTCGACCAGGACTACGGCCTGGTCAACTACCTGCTCAACCTGGTCGGCCTGCCCGACGTGGGCTGGCTGACGTCCACCGCGTGGTCCAAGCCGACGCTGGCGCTGCTGTTCCTGTGGAAGACCACTGGGTTCGCGATCATCATCCTGCTCGCCGGTCTCCAGGCCGTCCCCGGCGGCGTGTACGAGGCCGCCGCGCTCGACGGCGCGTCCCGGTGGCGCCAGTTCTGGTCGATCACCGTGCCCCTGGTGCGGCGGAGCATGGCGTTCCTCGTGGTCGTGCAGACGCTGGCCGTCTTCCAGATGTTCGCCGAGCCGTTCGTGGTCACCGAGGGCGGCCCGTACGGCTCCACCACCACCGCCGGCCTCTACCTGTACGAGCACATCACCGCCTCCGACCTGGGCACCGGCGCCGCCAACTCGTTCCTGCTGGTCCTGCTGGTCTTCGGCCTGTCGCTGGTGTCGGTCAGGCTGCTACGCCCGAAGGACGAGGTGTCATGAACCAGACCCGCCCCGGCCCGCTGCAGTACGTGGTGCTGGCGCTGCTCGCGATCGTGTTCCTCTACCCGATCTGGTGGGCGGTCAGCTCCTCGCTCAAGCCGGCCGCCGACATCATCGCCGACCCGCTGTCGATCGGCGCGCTGACGCTGGACAACTACCGGGCCATGTTCGCCGACGTGCCGATCGGCACCGGGTTCGCGAACACGGCGCTGGTGCTGGTGGTCAGGGGCGCGATGACGATGTTCTTCTGCCCGCTGGCCGGTTACGCGTTCGCCAAGTACGACTTCCCCGGCAAGAACCTGCTCTTCGGCGTGGTGCTGCTGACGCTGATGCTGCCGACGCTGGTGCTGATCATCCCGCTGCTGCTGGAGATGAGCGCGCTGGGCTGGGTCAACACGTACCAGGCGCTCATCCTGCCGGGCAGCATCGACGCGTTCAGCATCTTCTGGATGCGGCAGACCATCGCCGCCATCCCCGACGAGCTCATCGACGCGGGCCGGGTGGACGGCGCGGGCGAGTTCGGCATCTTCGCCAGGGTCGTGCTGCCCGTGATCCGTCCGGGGCTGGCCGCGCTGGCCGTCCTGACCACCATGAACGTCTACAACGACTTCGTCTGGCCGGTCGTCGCCGTCAACGACACCGCGCACCAGACCCTCCAGGTGGTCCTGTCCACCCTCGCCCAGAACGTCACCGGCAACCGGATCGGCGCCGACTTCGCCACCGTGTGGGGCGAGCTGCTCGCCGCCGGCAGCATCGCCATGCTGCCGCTGCTGGTGATCTTCGTCCTGCTGCAACGCCACTTCATCAACGGCATCCTCGCGGGCAGCGTCAAAGGCTGACCCCCGTCATGAAAGAGAGCGCAATGACGCCGCGTGCGGAATATCCCCGGCCCCACTTCGACCGGTCGCACTCCTGGTCGAGCCTGAACGGCGAATGGGACTTCCGGGCCGACACCGATCCCGGCTGGACCAGGACCATCACCGTGCCCTTCGCCTGGGAGACCCCCGCGTCGGGCATCGAGGCCCACTGGCTGCCCGTGGCCTGGTACCGCCGCCGGATCACCGTCCCCTCCGCCTGGGCGGGCCGGCGGGTCGTGCTGCACTTCGGGGCCGTGCACCACGAGGCCACGGTCTGGCTCAACGACGTCGAGGTGGTCAGCCACCGGGGCGGCTACACGCCGTTCGAGGCCGACATCACCGACGCCCTGCGCGGCGACGGCTCCGGGGAGGTCGTGGTGCGGGTCTCCGCGCCGCCGGACAAGCGGGAGATCGCGCACGGCAAGCAGCGCAGCATCCCGCGCGACGACTTCGACGGCGTCTGCTTCACCCCGTCGTCGGGGATCTGGCAGAGCGTCTGGCTGGAGGCCAGGCCCGCCACGTACGTGGCCGCGCTGAAGCTGCGCCCCGCGGAAGGACTGGACGCCATCGAGGTGGAGGCCCGGATCGCGGGGCCGTCGGCGTCCGCCCTCCGTCTGACCCTGCGCGGCACGGACACGACCGTCGAGATCCCCGTTACGGAGGGCGTCGCGCGGGCGGTGCTCCCCGTCGCCGATCCGCGGCTCTGGTCCCCCGACGACCCGCACCTCTACCACGTGGACGCCCGCCTGACCTCGGCCGACGGCACCGACGAGGTGGCCGCGTACACCGGTCTGCGCCGCATCGAGGCGATCGGCGAGGACCTGTATCTCAACGGCCGCCGCCTGTTCGTGCGCGGCGTGCTCGACCAGGGCTACTGGCCGCGTACGGGCATCACCGCCCCCGACGACGCCGCGCTCCGCCACGACCTCGAACTGGCCGCGCGGGCGGGCTACAACCTGGTGCGCAAGCACCTCAAGCTGGAGGACCCCCGCTTCGTGCACCACGCCGACGTGCTCGGCATGCTCGTCTGGGCCGAGCCGGCCGCGACCGGCCGCTTCTTGGACGAGTCGGTGGCGGCGTTCGAGGAGCAGATCGCGCCCATGGTGGAGCGCGACGGCAACTCCCCCGCGATCGTCATCTGGGGCCTGTACAACGAGGAATGGGGCCTGGACTGGGACATCCCGGGCGACCCGGCCAAGCAGCGGGCGGCGGCGCACGCGTACGAGCTGCTCAAGGCCCTCGACCCCACCAGGCCGGCCGTTGACAACTCCGGCTGGACCCACGTCAGGACGGACCTGCTCGACTGGCACTACTACGACGAGTCCGCCGCCTCCTGGGGCAGGACGGTGGCCGCGCTGATGGACGGCGAGCAGGACGACTTCCCGGTCCGCCTCGGGCCCGACTACGTGGTGCGCAAGAAGCTGGCGGGAGCGCCGTCGCAGCCGCTGCGCGGGCTGCCCAACCTCAACAGCGAGTACGGCGGCGGCTTCACCTGCGTCCAGCGCGCCTGGCACCTGCGCTGGCAGACCCAGGAGCTGCGCCGCCACGACCGCCTGGCCGGCTATGTCTACACCGAGCTGTACGACATCGAGCACGAGTCGGCGGGCCTGCTGGACTTCGAGCGCCGGGCCAAGGACCTGGCCGGCGTCGACCCGGCCGACGTGAACGCCGCCACCACGCTGGTGCTGGACGTCGTCCCCGTCGCGCCCGGCCGTGACCTGCTGAGCGAGGCGCGCGAGGTGACCGTGCCCGTCCGCGTCTCGCACCACGGCGCCGAGCCGGTCAACGGCCACCTGCACACCGCCTGGACCCCGGTCTTCGGCCCCGCTCCCGCCGACCCCGGCCCGCGGGGACCGTGGATCGAGGCCAAGCCGTTCGAGCTCAGCGGCCCGGCCGGCGTGCGCGCCGCGCTGCCGGACGGGTGGACGAGCGGGCGCCTGCACATCGCCCTGGTGAGCGGCGGCCCCGGCGGCACCGTCGTCGCCCGCTCGGCCGTGGACGTGGACACCCACACCGCCCCCGTCATCGGGGACGATCCGAGCGCCTGACGGGGGCCGCGCGCCCCGTCAGCGGTGTTCGGCGAGGCTGCCGACGGGGTGCTCGCCCTCGGTCTGCAGGCGGTACTCGCGGCCCGACTTGGCCCGGTTCTCCTCGATGACCCGCTCCGAGGGCGCCTTCTCGCCACCCATGATCGCGTTCTGCATCTTCTCGAAGCGCTCGTGGGCCTCCTGCACGTATCCGGTGCCCAGGGTCGTGTAGTCGATCTGGGTGGCGATCAGCTCCCGGATGTAGCCCTTGTTCGGCTCGAACGTCACCGGCGCGGGCAGTTCGGGCGCGCACACCTGCTCGGGGTCGCGCCCGTCGTGCCGCTTGAACAGCTCCGCGGCCAGCCGCAGGTGCTCCAGCTCCATGTTGAGGTGCAGCTCCCAGATGTTCTTCACCTTCGGGTCGGACTCGGTCTCCATGAACGAGTGGTACAGGTAGCACTCGTTGTACTCGTGGTTGAGCAGCATCTCCCACCAGCTCTCCCCCGGATCCACCAGGGACTCGTAGTGGGTGACGTGCTCCTCCTCGATCAGCCCGATCTCCTGGTAGAGCTGGCGGGCGATCGGCTCCATGTACATCGGGCCGACGTTCATGTAGAAGTTCATCGTCTGCTGCTCGGCCGACATGATCGTCAGCGCGTGCAGCTTGGAGATCGGCGCCGCGGAGTTGCGGTCGTACGGTTCGCGCACGTTGTCCATCGGGTCCCGGTGATGCAGATACGTGGGCCGGCCCGGCATCACCTCGGTGAGCTGGTCCACGATCTTCTCCGCCTTGCGGTGCTCGATCATCTCGTACAGGTTCGCGTACCGGTACAGGTGGTCGAAGTCCTCCAGCACGCCGAACTGGTAGGCCTGCTTGAGGTAGGCGTCCGGCTCCATCCGCGCCACCCACGCCGTCAGGTCCACCGCCACCTGCTCGTAGGCGAGCGTGGTCTCCAGCACCGACGACACGCCCGGCAGCAGCCAGTTGACCGCCTTCTGCTGCTGCGCCTCGATGTACCGCACCCGCGCCAGCTGCTGCTTGAGCTCGATGTCCGGGCAGTGCCGCGACATGTGGTGGCTGAAGAAGACCGCCTCCGTCTCGATCCCGTTCATCGTGATGATCCGGCAGCGCGTGTACGGGTCGGCATGGTCGGGATCGATCGGCATGACGTTCAGCTCCCGCCAGTTACGCAGCTGATCGTCCAGCGGGATACCCCGCTCGCGCAGTGGGTTGAAAGTCATGTGCGTGTACTCCCTCGTGGTGGTCGGCCGGGCGCGCTGTCCCTACCCGAGGCTTCCCGGGGCAGCCCCAGCGTGCTCCCGTGGAAATCCATGGCTTTGGTAAGACCTGTCCGCGCCCGATCGGGTACGGGCGTGTTCACTCCGCCGCTGGGTAGCCCACGCCCCGTACCCGAAAGGAGCCGCGTATGACCAGCCACAAGACCGCGCCCGAGACCATGGAGGAAACGGACGTCATCGACCTGCTGCTGGCCCAGCACGCGATGATCCGGGACCTCTTCGACGAGGTGGAGGAGGCCCCCGCGGACCGGCGGGGTGAGGCGTTCACCCGGCTGGTGCGGCTGCTGGCCGTGCACGAGACCGCCGAGGAGGAGATCGTCCACCCCTTCGCCCGCCGCAAGATCGACGGCGGCGACGCCGTGGTGGACGACCGGCTGGCCGAGGAGAACCAGGCCAAGCAGCTGCTCACCCGGATGGACTCGGCCGGCCCCGAAGCACAGGACTTCATGGCCAACCTGCGGAAGCTCCGCACCGACGTGGAGGAGCACGCCCGCAGCGAGGAACGGTACGAGTTCATCCAGCTACGCGCCCACACGAGCGAGGCCGAGCGCCGCGCCATGGCCGCCGGGGTCAAGGCCGCCGAGGCCATGGCGCCCACCCACCCGCACGCCGGCACCGAGTCCGCCACCAAGAACCTCCTGGTCGGCACGCCGATCGCGATGATGGACCGGGTCCGCGACGTCATCCGCCAGGCCACGGGGAAGAGCCACTGACACGTTTCAGGAGGTGAGCAGGGCCGCGCAGCACATACGTTGCTCGCGGCCCGTCACTCCGAGCCCGTCCGCGCCCTCCCCCGGGAGGAACGGCCGGTAGGAAGGGTTTCACCATGACCGTCGTCACCGCGGACCTGTACGACGAGCGCGGCGACCAGCTCGACTCGTGCGACCTGCAGCTACGCCAGTACGGCGGCCGCCGCGCCTTCGCCGGGACGATCGCGACCGTGCGCTGCCACGAGGACAACGTCCTGCTGAGGTCCGTGCTGGAGGAGCCCGGCCGGGGCCGCGTGCTGGTGGTGGACGGGGGCGGCTCCCTCCACGCCGCCCTGATGGGCGACGTCATCGCGGGCCTGGCGGTGGGCAACGGCTGGGCGGGCGTGGTGATCAACGGCGCCGTACGCGACGTCGCCGCGCTGCGCGAGCTGGACCTCGGCGTCAAGGCCCTGGGATCCAACCCCCGCAAGAGTGCCAAGCAGGGCACCGGCGAGCGGGACGTCCCCGTCACCTTCGGCGGGGTCGTCTTCCGGCCGGGTGCCGAGCTGTTCAGCGACGACGACGGCATCCTGGTCACCCGCCGCTAGGGGCATCTGGGCCCTGCGGTTGACATGGAGGCCGGGGTGACGGGGCCGGGGTGACGGGGCCGCTCAGCCGGGAGCCGGGCGACGGGCGACGGGCGACGAGGGCCGGTCAGCCGCGGGCGGGTGTGGCGAGAGGCGAGCCCGCGTCGCCCGCCAGCAGGGAGCCGTGCCCCGCGCGCCAGCTCGCCAGCAGGTGCTCGCCGAGCCGCTCCTCCAGCAGCTCGGTCGCCTGGACGCCGAAGACGACGTCCCTGGCAAGGTGCGGCTCGCGATGCAGCAGGTCGCCGATGACGTCGCGCCGGAGCACCTGCTCGTGCACGGCGTCGGCCTCGATGTGCTCGCTGTAGAAGACCGCCTCGACGCCCAGCCGCCGCAGCGCCTGGTCCATCCTGCGGGCGCTGGGAGCGGTGGTGATCTCCGCCGCGGCGAAGTGGCCGACCATCGCGGCGCGCAGCGCCCGGTGCAGGCCGAACATCGACATCAGGTTCACGGTGGCGAGCATCCGGGCGGGCACCACGTCCAGGTAGGCCCCGTATGTGGAGTCCAGGCCGAGCGCGTCCATCAGGTCGGCGAACAGCCGGGAGTGCATGCGTTCGGCGCGCCCGCCGCCGAACTCGTCGTACTCCACCGCGACCAGCGCCGTCTTGGCCCGCCCCTGCAACCGGGGGATCACGAACGCATGCGGATCTGCCTCTTTAAGGTGATAAATCGACCGATGGATGACGAACTCGCGCACCTGCCACAGCTCGCCCTGGTCGCGCAGATAGTGCGACACCCCTTCGCCGTCCACCGGCTCGACCAGCAGCTTCTCGGTCGCCGCGGAAACGTCGTCGCCGCCCCGGGTGTCCGACCGCAGCCGCACCAGGAACGCCCTTTCCAGCTCGGCGCGGGCCGCGAGCAGCCCCGGCTCCCACTCCCATTCGGCCGCGACCCCGTCGAACCCGCGATAGTGCAGCTCGTAGCAGACGTACAGGGCCAGTTGCAGGTCCTCGCCGTACGGATCGCGCTCGGCCCGCGGTAGCCGCCCGACCGTGCCGGGGCTGCGTGCCAGCGTCTCGATCACGGTCTCCGACAGCGGCCCGCGCGGGGTCGGCAGTGTGCTGCTCATGTTTCCTCCTGCGATACCGACAGCAGGTCCAGCAGGGCACGCGGCCCGTGGCTCGCCGCCTGGCGCTGCCTGGCGGCGCCCGAGCCGGCCCGCGCCAGCAGTCCTTTCACCTCCACCAGGTCCCCCGACTCCTCAAGCGCCGGCGTGACCCAGCCCACGAGGTCGTCGAGCAGCCGCGTGGCGGGCACCCGGCGTTCCGCGACCACGTCCACGCCGCTGCCGTGCAGCCCATGGCGGGCGGCGCTCCACACGGCGGCCGCGCACACCTGCGCCCCCGCTCTGGGGCCCTCCCGGCCGGCGGCCAGCTCGTTCAGCGCCGTCCGTACCAGCCCTCGGGACAGCGCCGCCTGCAGGACCGCCTCGTCGACGGTGGTGACCGCGTCCGCGGCGCGTACCTCGACCGTCGGATAGAGCGCCGACGGGCGGGCCAGCCAGAACGTCATCGCCTCGTCCACCAGCACCCCGCACTCCACCAGCCGGTCCACCTCGCGGTCGTGGGCGGCCGCCGAGGCGAACCACGGCGGGACGCCGGAGCCGGGGAAGCGGAACTGCTGGACCATGCGCCAGCTCGCGTACCCGGTGTCGCGCCCGCCGTCGAACGGCGAGTTGGCCGAGAGCGCCAGCAGGGTCGCCAGCCAGGGCCGCAGGTGGTTGAGCACCGCGACGGCCGTATCCCGGTCGGCCACGCCCACGTGCACCTGGCACGCGCACGCCTGGTAGTCGCCCACCACGTCCCCGTACATCCGCGCGATGCGCTCGAACCGCTCCCCCCGGCTGATGACCGCCTCGCCCCCGGCAGGTCCCGGCGTCCCCGACGCCACCAGCGACAGCCCCTCGGCCGCGCACGCGCGGGCCAGCGCGGCACGTGCCCGGCTCAGCTGCTCGCGCAGCTCGCCGAGCGTGCGGCAGACGCCGGTCGCGGCCTCGACCTGGGTCCGAGACAGCTCCGGCTGGTAGGCGCCGCCCTCGTACGGGTACGCGCCCACGCGGGCCAGCACCTCGCCCGCCTTGGCGGCGGTCCGCCCCGAGACCGCGTCCACCAGGAGGAACTCCTCCTCCACTCCCAATGTCGCCACCGCACCTCCCCCGCGCATGCCCGTTCCTCCTACCCCCGCCCCACCGATCATGCGTTCGCACCGGGACCCGTACGGCGCGCCGTCGAAGCCCGTTTTGTGTGTCCGTTTTGAGGTAGTTCGCCAGTATGTTGCTGCTGAGACCCCCCGGCGTGTACCGGCCCCAGAGCGACACGACGATGCTGTCGGCGGCCCTCGGCCTGCTGGACCTGCCACGGGGAGCGAAAATCCTCGACATCGGCACCGGCACCGGCGCCATCGCGATCGACGCCGCCCGGCGCGGGGCGGCGCGTGTCACCGCCATCGACCTGTCCGTCCGTGCCGTCCTGGCCGCCTGGTTCAACACCCTCGTCCGCGGGCTGCGCGTACGGGTGATCCGCGGCGACCTGTTCGCCCCCGTCGAGGGCGAGCGCTTCGACGTCATCCTCGCCAACCCGCCGTACGTACCCGGCCACGCCCGGCCACCGGCCCGCCACAGCCGCGCCCTCGCCTGGGACGCCGGACTCGACGGTCGGCGGCTGCTCGACCGGATCTGCTCCGCCGCGCCCGCCCACCTGTCGAGCGGCGGAACCCTGCTGCTGGTCCAGTCGGCGCTCAGCGACGTGCGGGAATCGCTGCGCCGGCTGCGCGCCGCCGGGCTCGACGCCCACGTCGTGGCCCACCGCCTGGAGCCGTTCGGCCCGGTCATGCGGGCACGGATCGCTCGCCTGCAATCCCTGGGACTGACCCTGCCGGGGCAACGACACGAGGAACTGGTGGTCATCCGTGCCGACCGAACCGACACCCGCCGTGCCGACGCCCGCTGAGGGCTCCCCTAGCGAGACGCCGACGCCGAGGTCGGCGCCGCGTCAGACGACGCGCGTCACGTACGTCAAAGACGGCCCCATCCTCGTCGAGGGCCCGGTGGAGATCACCTTGGAGGACGGGACGACCGCCCGGTCCGATCGGTTCGTGGTCGCCCTGTGCGCCTGCCGCAGGAGCAAACGCCATCCGTTCTGCGACACCAGCCACCGCGCGCGCCGCCGCGGGGCCGACCGGAGCGGTCAGCCCGCTCCGGACGATTCGCCGCGGCCGTAGCCGGGGAAGTCGAGCCGCAGCACACCCAGGTGGTCGCCGTGCTCGGTGCCCTCGACCGTCGCCGGGGACGCGTCCCGTTCGCCGGCCCACTGCCGGATCACGTCGTGGTCGGTCGTGACCAGACTCCTGCCGGCCCGCTCGGGCTCCTCCTCGCACGAACGGCGCCCCGCCGGGTGGCGAGGCGCCGTTCGGCGAGGGGGTCAGCGTCCCCGGCCGGTGATCGCGTCGCGGATGCGGTCCACCAGCCCGGCACCGGGCGCCAGCAGCTTGTTGCCGGGCGGGGTGTCGGGCGCGGACGGGTGCGGACGGGTGGGGGCCGTCTTCTTGGCCCGCTCCACCTTGCCGCCCAGGTCGACCAGCTGCTCGGGCGGGCAGGACTCGCGCAGCCGGGGGAACAGGTCGTTCTCCTCTTCCCTGATGTGGTCGCGGATCTGGCTCATGAGGAGCCCCATGGTCGGCCAGAAGTCGTTGTCGCCCGGTTCCAGCCCCTCCAGCCGCTTCATGGTCTCCTCGGCGTCGGCGTGCTCGGCGATCTCCTGGTCGGCGAGCTTGCCACCACCCGGGACGTGCTGGCGTACGGCCGGATAAAGGTGCTCCTCCTCGGCTATCGAGTGCCGTACGAGCTCGATCACCACTTTCTCGGCCAGCGTCTTGGCCTGGTCGCTGATGCCGCCCTTCATGTGCTCCAGCTCGGAGAACATCTGCTCGACCTCGCGGTGGTCGGTGACGAGCACCGCGATCACGTCCTGCTGGGTGTCCATGACGGCCTCCCTCGGGGGTCGGATATTCCGCTCCATGCCTCGTGCCCGAGGACAGCGGGCGAAACATCCGCCGCCCCGGCGGCCCCGGACGCCGGCTCCTGCCTCTGGACAGGGCTGTGCCCCTTCTCGATCCTTCGGGAAGGGGCACAGTCGGCTTCTTGTGACAGGCCCGCCATCACCGGCGCTGCCGCTTCGACATCGCGCCCAGCGCCGTCGCCGCCAGGCCGACGCAGAGGATCACGAACCCCGTGGCGACGTTGTTGGCGATCGCGCCGACGCCGCCTCCATGCGGAGGCAGGACCCAAGGGGCGATGATCGTCCAGATGCCGATGATCGGGATGACCCAGGCGAGCCCGTGCATGCGACCGTAGGCCGAGGCGATGCCGCCCGCCAGGATCGCCAGGGCGACGCCCGTGATCAGGTTGTTGATGGTCAGGGTCGTACGCGGAAAGAAGCCGACCACCCATGGTGAGATCGCGAGATACAGACCACTGAGGAGAGCCAGACCGCTCACGGACTGCCCCGCCGGGCTCTGCGCCGCCTGGTCGAAGCGCGAGCGCATCTCGGCTATGTCGGGGTGCTGGCCCATGTCGTAGGTCGGATGGGTCGGCCGGGTTGGACGTTCAGCCATTCCCCACACCTCACCTTTCGTCTCGTGTGGAGGGTTTGATGCAAAACCTCTGCCCACGCCGTCACGCCAACACGTCCGCCGGGTTCAACGTTTGGCCAAATCGCTTGCATGGCGCTTGGTGCCCGGCCCGCCCGCCAGGGACGGCGTGATCAGCCGTCGCTAGAATGGGGACCCGGAAGCATCCTTCGCAGGAGTCGGTTGGGACTCGTCGTTTCGGGGGTGAGGTCATGGCCGGCCAGATCACCTGTCGCAGGGTTTACGAGGAGACCTCCCCTGACGACGGCAAGCGGGTGCTCGTCGACCGCGTCTGGCCGCGCGGCCTGAGCAAGGAGGCCGCCCATCTCGACGAGTGGCTGCGTGACGTCGCGCCCTCGACCGAGCTGCGCCGCTGGTACGCCCACGAGCCCAGCCGCTTCGCCGAGTTCCGCCGCCGCTATCTCGCGGAGCTGCGCGACCCCGGCCACCGCGAGGCGGCGGGCCATCTGCGCGAGCTGGCCGGGCACGACGACGTCACGCTCCTGAC
Organism: Nonomuraea phyllanthi; assembly: GCF_006334985.2. Classification (GTDB taxonomy): domain Bacteria; phylum Actinomycetota; class Actinomycetes; order Streptosporangiales; family Streptosporangiaceae; genus Nonomuraea; species Nonomuraea phyllanthi. The sequence goes on along the minus strand of NZ_VDLX02000002.1, from coordinate 660,859 downwards.
CGCCACTCGCGACGTGGACCAGAGCCAGGCCGCCGTCCTCGCGGAGTGGCTGGCCGGCGGCGGCTCCTGAGCCCCGGGCGCGACCCGGTCGCCGAGGCGGCCGGGCGATGGGCGGTCCTGAGCTCGGCGGCGAAGCGGCATCTCCATCCGGGCGCGTTCGCGTTCGTCATGGCCACCGGCATCGTGTCGGAAGCGCTGGACCTGGCGGGCGCGCGGGTGGCCTCCGCGACGCTGCTGGCGGTGGCGGGTGCCGGGTTCGTGGCGTTGCTGCTCGCGTACGTGTGGCGGCGCACCTGGCGGGCCGGCGAGTTCGTGGACGGCTTTCCCTCGCTGGCCGTCGCGGCGGCCTCCAACGTGCTGGCCGGCCGGATCCTGGCCGCCCACCACGTGCCGCTCGCCGTGGTGCTGCTGGCGTTCGGCGCGGCCGTGTGGCTGGTGCTGAGCTACGCCGTACCGTTCCGGCTCGCCACCGGCGGGGAGCGGCACCAGCCCAACGGGACGTGGTTCATGTGGGTGGTCGGCACCCAGTCCGTCGCGGTCGCCACGTCGGTGCTCGCCCAGCTCGTCCCCGGCCCAGGTCTGATCGTGGCGGCGTCGGTGTGCTGGGCGATCGGTCTCGTGCAGTACGTCCTGATCGCCGCGATCGTCCTGGGCCGGCTGCTGGCCCGGCCGGTCGCGCCCGAGGACCTCACGCCGCACTACTGGATCTTCATGGGCGCCGCCGCGATCAGCGTGCTGGCCGGGGCGGAACTGCTGCACCTCCCGGAGAGCGGCGGGCTGGTGCCGCGCGAGGTCGTCGCCGGGCTGTCGTTCGTGCTGTGGGCGTTCTGCAGCTGGCTCATCCCGCTGCTGGTCGCGCTGGGCGTGTGGCGCCACCTGCGCCACCGCGTGCCGCTGAGCTTCGAGTCGGGCCTGTGGAGCATGGTCTTCCCCATCGGCATGTACGGCGTCGCGACCCGGGAGCTCGGGCACTCGACGGGAACCGGATGGATGACCGCGCTGGGCGGCGGCGAGGTCTGGGTCGCCACCGCCGTCTGGCTGCTCGTCCTCCTCGCCATGGCCAAGGCGACATGGCGCTTCCTCACGGCGAACCGGCCCCCACGTCGGCCGGGGCCGCGGCCCACCTCCTGAGCCCGCACCAGGCACCGGGTCCACGCCGCTGATCGGGTTTTAGACTGGCCGGATGACTACCCGCGAGCCGCGCGCATCGCAGTCCGACCTCGTGGTCGAGGGCATCAAGCGCATGATCATCGAGGGTGTGCTGGCGGCGGGTTCCCGCCTTCCCGTGGAGAAGGACCTGGCCGCCCAGCTCGGCGTGTCGCGCGGCTCGCTCCGCGAAGGGGTGCGGGCCCTGGTCATCACCGGCGTGCTGGAGACCCGGCAGGGCGACGGCACCTACGTGACCGCGCTCGACCCGGGCATCCTGCTGAGCCCCATCGGGTTCCTGGTCGACCTCCACCGGCCGGAGACCGTCGCCGACCTGCAGGCCGTACGCCGGGTGCTGGAGACGGAGGCCGTGGGGCGCGCCGCGATGCGCGTCACCGAGGAGGAGCTCGACCGGGCCGAGCAGATCCTCGCATCCATGGAGCTGCTGCTGCGGGCCGAGCCGATCGACCACGAGGCCGTGATGGACGCCGACATCACCTTCCACCGCGTCATCGCCGCGGCGTCACGCAACACGACCCTGGAAGCGCTGATCGAGGCGCTGGCCAGCCGAACCGTGCGGGGCCGCCTGTGGCGCGCCATCAACGCGGAGGGCGCCGAGCTCGCCACGCACCAGGAGCACCGGGCCATCCTGGATGCGCTCAGGAAGCGCGATCCCGACGCGGCGCGCCTCCGGATGGGGGTCCACCTGCTGGCCGTGGAGCAGTTCCTCTCGACGCACCAGGGCTCCGTGGCCCTGGCCCAGTAGTCACCCGAGGGCCCGCGGCCGGAGCCGTTCGTACAGCTCCAGGACGCGATCGGCGGCGGCGTCGCCGCGGGCCGCGTCCGGCGCCTCTGACAGGAAGACCAGGGCGAGCATCAGGGCCGCGTCGAGCCGGCAGAGCAGCGCCGGTGCGTCGCCGTCCGGCGGTGGCTCCCCGTAACCGGCGCGCAGGGCGTCCAGGTCCAGGCCGTTGTCCGGCAGCCGGGCGTACTCGCCGAGCCGCCCGAACTCCAGCACGGGGTCGCCGCGCAGCGCGTTCGACCAGTCGAGCAGGGCGGACACCTCGCCGGCCCGGCACCGTACGTTGGGCCGCCGTACGTCCAGGTGCAGCAGGCTGCCCTCGCCCAGCGCGGCGGCGGCCGCGGCCAGGACGCTCCCCGGCGGCGCCGCCGGCCAGTCCTGGCGGAGCCGCCCGACTTCGGCCCAGCGCCGCAGCACCCTCCGCACGAGGAGGCGGGCGGCCGGCATGCCCTCCGCCGCGACCAGCGGCGGACCGGGCGGCGCGAGCGCGTGCAGCCGGGCCAGTACCCCGCCCAGCCGGTACGGGTCGAGCGGCGATCCGTCGTCGGGCACGTACGCGCTGACCAGGATGTCCGGCACGTCGGGGGACGAGGACAGGATCAGGTCGAGCGGCGCGGCGGCGGGCAGCCCCCGCGCCAGGACGAACCGGGCAAGCCGCCGTTCCTGCACCAGAAGCGCCCTGGTGTCGACGAGGGGATCGTTCGCGTTCGAGTCGCAGCGCCGTCCCGCCACCCGGACGGCGACCTCGGCGCCGCCCATGCGGCCGCGGAACACGGAGAACTCGAGTCCGCTCCCGAGCGGTTCGAGCCGGGTGACACCGCGCGCCGCGAGCAGCTCGGCCAGTCCCTCCATCACGGCCACCATGGTGCCCGAACCTGACCCGGCCGCACGAAACCGATCGATTGCACGGCGAGAGGTCAGCGGGCCAGGCGGCGGAGGAGGGCGGAGGCGGCCGTGATGCCGGCGACCGCGGCGGCGAGGAGGACGCCGACGTCCAGCGGCAGGTGCGCGGGGGTGCCGAGCAGCAGGCCGCGCAGCGCGTCCACCTGGTAGCTGAGCGGGTTCACCGTGCTGATGGCCTGCAGCCAGGCGGGCATGGCGGTGGTGGGATAGAGCGCGTTGGAGGCGAAGAAGAGCGGCATGGTGATGGCCTGGCCGATGCCCATCAGCCGGTCGCGCGTCAGGACGATCCCGGCGATCGACATCGACAGGCAGGAGAAGAACGCCGAGCCGAGCACCACGACCACGATCACCCCGGCCAGCCGCAGCGGGTTCCACGTCATGGCCACGCCCAGCAGCGCGGCGATGACCACCACCACGACCGCCTGGATCACCGCCTTCACCCCGGCCGCGAACGCCTTGCCGGTGACCAGCGCGGGGCGCGGGGTCGGCGTGACCATCAGCTTCGTCAGGACGCCGGAGTCGCGTTCCCAGATGATCTGGATGCCGTAGAAGATGGCGATGAACATCGTGGACTGGGCGATGATCCCGGGGGCCAGGTAGTCGAGGTACGGCACGCCGTTCGTCGGGATCGCCTGGATGCGGGTGAAGGTCTCGCCGAAGACCAGCAGCCACAGGGCCGGCTGGATCGCGCGGGTGTACAGCTCGGTGCGGTCGTGCCGGAGCTTCTGCAGCTCCACCACGCACATCGCGATCACCCTGGCGGGCAGCACGCGCCATCGCGCCCGCTCGGGCGGCGGGGTGGTGAGCAGGTCCAGGCCGGTGCCGCGCGGGCGGTCAGCCGACGCGGGAGGCGGTGTTGCGGGCTCGCCGGACATCGCGGAACGCGCCTCCTTCCTCGTTCAGGTCGCTGCCGGCGACGTCCCTGAAGACGTCCTCCAGCGTGGGCGCGGACTCGTCGCCGCGGCGGGCGCGCAGCTCCTCGGTGAGCTGTCCCGGGGTGCCGATCGCGCGGACGCGTCCCTGGTGCATCAGCGCCACCCGGTCGCAGTACTGGTCGGCCTCGTCCATGTAGTGGGTGGTGACCAGGACCGTCATCCCGGTCGCCGCGCGTACCGCCTGGATGTGCTCCCACACGCCGGCGCGGGCGATGGGGTCGAGCCCGATGGTCGGCTCGTCGAGGATGAGCAGCCGGGGTGCGCTGACCAGCGCCTGGGCCAGCTCCAGCCGGCGCACCATGCCGCCGGAGTACGTCTCCGCCAGCCGGTCGGCGACGTCGGCGAGCCCGACCGCCTCCAGCGCCTGCGTGACGCGGGCGGCGCGCTCGCGGCGGGGGATGTCGAAGACCCGGGCGAACAGCGAGACGTTCTCGCGGCCGGTGAGACGGCTGTCGGCCGACAGTTGCTGGGGCACGTACCCGAGCAGGCGGCGCACGGCCATCGGCTCGGTGGCGGCGTCGCGGCCGAAGACGCGGACCATGCCGGACCGTACCGGCAGGAGCGTGGTGACGCAGCGGATGGCGGTGGTCTTGCCGGCGCCGTTGGGGCCGAGCAGGCCGAAGATCTCGCCGGACGCGACCGAGAGGTCGAGATCGTCCACCGCTCTGGTCTGGCCGAACGAATAGCGCAGGCCCTCGCAGGTCAGGGCAGAGGTGAAGGATTCGTCGGTCATGGCCGGCCGACCTCCTCCGGCAGACCGTCGCGGGTAAGGGTACGGGTGAGGGCGTGGGTCATGGGTGAGCCACCTCCTCCAGCAGGCTGTCGGCGAGTTTGCGCAGGGCCGGCACGGCGGCGGCGAGCGCCTGCCTGTCGTCCTCGTCGAGCCGCTCCACGTGTGCCCGTACGAGCGCGGCGCGGCGCTCGCGCCAGTCGCGCAGCCGGGCCTCCCCCTGCGCGGTGAGCAGCAGCCGCGCCGAGCGCCGGTCGTCGTGGCCGGGCTCACGGTGCAGCAGCCCGTCGGCCGTCAGCTGGTTGACCATCGTGGAGACGGAGTTCCCGGCCAGGTACAGCTCCTTGGCGGCGGCCGACACCCCGATGCCGGGAGTGGCGCCGACCAGGCGCAGCAGCTCAACCTGGGCACCTCGCAGGCGCGGGCCCGTCACGCCGGGACGCAGCCTGCGCCGGACAAGTCGCTGGATGCCCGACATGACGGAGATCAGGGACTCTGGAAGGTCCGGTGGGCTCATGTGCAGAATATTACCTCTGCTAACGAGTTATTGATAGAGAGCCCGCCCTACCTGCGCAAACCCCGCAGGAGGTGTCAGCACGCGTGCTTGACGACACTCCTGCGCTCGTTGACGCACTGCCTGCCATTCGCGTAGTTCGCGCCGCTGTTGACGTTGTTGCTCTTGACCGAGCCGTTGGCGTTGGAGAAGTTGCCGCTGTTCAGGTTGCGGCCCTTGGCCCGGTAGTTGCCGCTGTTCCAGGTGTTTCCGCTGTTCTTCGGGGCTCCGTCAGCCGTCGCGGGCGGGGACGGCGCCACGGCGAGGGCCGCCACCGTCACCACGACCGCTCCGCTCCTCCGCAGCCAGGCCCGCATGCTCGTCACCCGCCGACCGCCGAGCCCGACTGGGATCCGTTGGCGATGTTGGCACCGCTCCCGACGTTGTTGCTGTCGTTGGAACCGTTGGCGTTGGAGAAATTGCCGCTGTTGATCGGATTCCCCTCGCTCCGGTAATTTCCGCTGTTCGTGGAGTTCCCGGAGTTCTCCGGGCCATTGATGCACGTCGTCGGGGAATTCGGCGACGGCGAGTTGTAACTGATCAGGCGATTTCCGCAGAGCACGCCGGGGAGCGCCTTGATCACCGTGCCGAGGTCCGCGCCGACCAGCCTGGTGAGCAGGGAATCGTCCCGTGGCGCGGCGGCGGCCGGCGCGACGGTCGCAGTCAGCAGCGCGCCGCATCCGACCAACGTCACCACGGCGATCCGTACGAGTGCCCGCAACCCGTCCCCCTCATGATCCGATCTCCGCCCGACGATAGCAACGCGGCCGGTGAATGCGTTCACCCCGACGCGATGGCGAATCAAAGAAAAGAGAAAACCGAGGCTACGGCGAGCGCGAGAAAGGCGATCGGAAAGGCGATCTTGGCGTAGGCCCGCGCCCGTACATGTGCGACGATCGCGCCGACGAAGAACAGCACCAGCCCGCAGGCCGCCATGAGCCCGATCACGGGCACGCCCAGCAGCCCGAGCAGCAGACCGGCCGCACCCGCGGCCTTGAGCAGGGCCAGCGCGGGCAGCCACGACAGGGGCACGCCGACGTCGGCGACGTTGGCCAGCACGAACTTGGCACGGGCGAAGTCGGCGGCGGCGACGCCCGCGTTGGCGGCAATGGTGACGATGGCGATGACGGCCATCGTGACGGTCATCTCGGTCATGGTCGTCCACACTCCCCAGTCGTCGGAGAACCGTTCCGGAGCATGACGACGTGGCGGCCCGAAGTGTCAGGTCCTCACACCTCGGGACGGCGTTTCGTCATTACCGCGTGAGGAGTGCACAGGCGGAAGATACGAGCATGACAGTGGCGACGGCGGATCGAGGGCTGCTCATGGGCCTGGCCTACCGCCTGCTGGGCTCGGTGCAGGAGGCGGAGGACGCCGTCCAGGAGGCCTACACGCGGTGGTACGCGCTGCCTGATCGGCGCAGGGCCGAGATCGGCTCCCCCACCGGGTGGTTCGTCACGGTGGTGAGCCGGATCTGCCTCGACGTGCTCGGCTCCGCGCGGGCCAGGCGCGAGCGGTACGTGGGCCAGTGGCTGCCCGAACCGGTGCCCGACTCGGCGCGGTGGACGAGCCAGACCGTCCACGACAGCGCGGCCGACCCGGCCGAACGGGTCTCACTGGACGAGTCGATCAGCATGGCGCTGCTCGTGGTGCTCGAATCGATGACCCCGGCCGAGCGGGTCGCGTTCATCCTGCACGACGTGTTCGCGTACACGTTCCCCGAGATCGGGGAGATCGTGGGCCGCTCGCCGCAGGCCTGCCGCCAGCTCGCCTCATCCGCCCGCCGCCGCGTCCGCGAGCGCGGCCACGACCGGGTGCCTCCGGAGGAGCACGCCCACATCGTCGCCGCGTTCAGGTCGGCGTGGGAGAGCGGCGACCTGACAGCCCTGGTCGAGCTGCTCGATCCCGACGCGACCGGCGTCACCGACGGCGGCGGCGCCGTCAGCGCGGCCGTCAACCCCATCGAGGGAGCCGAGCGGATCGCCCAGTTCCTGCTCGGGGTGCGGCGGCGGCAGCCCGACCTCGCCGTACGGACGGCCGTCGTGAACGGGCAGGCCGGGCTCGTGGCCCGCGACGCGGCGGGGCGCACCCTCGCCGTGGTCTCGGTCGACGTGGCGCGCGGCCTGGTCAGGCGGGTCTGGGCGATGCGCAACCCCGCCAAGCTCACCACCTGGCCACCGGAGCGCCCGGGACAGGCGTGAGCGCCGCCTCCCGGCGAACCGCCCGGAGACCGGCCTGAGCGCCGAGCATCCGGAAAAGGCGTGAGCGCCGCCTCCTGGCGTAACGGTGGAGGCGGCGCTCACCAACTACCATCCATGGGCAGTTGTCCTAGCGGCCCCTGGAGGGGATGCGCCTGGGCGGCGCGATCGGGCGCTGCGGCATCTTGGGCAGTTGCCGCGGCACGGGCATCCCGGGCCGAATCTTCTTGGCTGAACCGTGGGCTGAACGAACTCGCATAAGGAGGCTCCTCTACGTAACTCGCGACGCGGCTCGTGGAAGGCCGCTCGACACGCACAGCTGCCGCGTCTGGATGGACTGAGGCGGTTTCGCTGCTGAGTGCGAATTACAGGTAAAGGCGCATGTCACACAACGTACGGGTGTGCCCCGGCCTGGCGCAACCGAATTAATCCCGCTGCCGGATCAGCAGCCGGGCCGGGAAGGCATCGGCCAGCGCCCGGTAGCCGGCGGGGCTCAGGTGCAGGTGGTCGCCCACGTCGTAGGCCGCGACCAGGCGGCGCGGGTCGCCGGGGTCGCGGGCGGCCCGGTCGAAGTCGATGACCGCGTCGAACCCGCCCCCGTCGCGGATCCACTCGTTGACCGCCTGGCGGGCGGCCTCGCGGTGTCCCTGGTCGTCGTCGTAGAAGCTGCCGGCGAACGGCGTGAGCGTGGCGCCGTACACCTGGATGTGCTGGGCGTGCGCCCGCGTGATGATCTGGTCGTACGCCGCGATCAGGTCGTCGGCGACCTTCTTCTGGGCGTCCTCGGTGGCCTCCGCCGTGCCGAGGTCGTTGACGCCCTCGAAGACGCCCAGCCACGCGACGCCGCTCTGCGCCAGCACGTCGCGGTCGAGCCGGGCCAGCGCGGCAGGGCCGAGACCGTCGTTCAGCACGCGGTTGCCGCCCGCGCCCTGGTTGGCGATCGCCACGCCGGCGGTGCGGGGGTCGGCCCGGAGCCGGTCGAAGAGCTGGTCGGGCCAGCGGTCGTTGCCGTTGGTGGTGGAGCCGCGCCCGTCGGTCAGCGAGTCGCCGATCAGGGCGAGCGTCGCGGCGCCCGGAGCGGCCCAGACCTCGACGCCGCTGAGGAAGTACCAGTGCTCGACGGGGGTGGCGCCCGTCAGCACGGCGGCCTCGGCCTGGTTGCCGGGGGCGAGGTAGGAGGTCGTACGCGAGCCGGGGTGCGAGGTGATGTCCGTGCCCGCCTGCCCGTCGGCGAGGTGGAGGGTCACGCTGAGCACGGTGCCCGGCGGCAGCGCGAGGTCGAGCGGGTCGGACACGAACTGCGCGCCGGCGGGCACGACTGCCGACGGCCTCCCGTGGAACGTCACCGGCCGGAGGCTCCCCGGCTGGATCGCGCTCACCCCGGCCAGGCCGCCGTCCGGCAGCGCCACGGTCACGCGGGTGATGGGCAGCGGCGTGCGGCCGAACGCGTTGGAGAGGCGCAGCCGCAGCCGCGACCCGCCCGCCGTCACCCGTACGGTCTGCCGCACCGTGCTGTCGGCCAGGACCGGGCCCTCCCCCGCGTACGGCGCGGGCGGGAGGTTGTCAGGCTCGGTGAGCTGCGGCATCGCCGTCCAGGTGGCGATCCAGTGCCCGGCCTCGTCCGGCACCTCGACCTCGCTCTCCATGCCGCCCGAAACTTTCGGGCAGATCTCGAATATTTACGTACGAGCCCGCAAAGTATGCCAGAACACCGAGGCCAGGGGCGCGGCGCGGCATTGATGCCGTATCCGTATGTCCGTCCGTTGAGACATATGGAGATCCCCGTACGTACCTCCAAACGCCAGGATTCCGGTTTCGGGAGGTACGTCATGCACCGTAGAGTCGTCCTGCTCTCCACCGCCGCGATCGCCGTGGCCGGCGCCCTAGTGCCGGCGGGCTCGGCCCAGGCCGGCGCCTCGAACGGTTTCGACCGCAGGCCGGTCGGGTGGTCGGCGGCGGACTCCTGGTCGGAGGCCACCACCGTCCAGCGCTATTGGACGTCGCGGCGCATGCTGGCGGCGCAGCCGCTCGACACGCCCGCGCCGCGCCGCGGCAGCCGCTCGGGCACGCCGTCCGAGGGCAGCCCGTGGGCCACGCGCGGCGCCGCCCGGCCCCTGCACAGCACCCGGGGCATCACGACGCATGGCGCCGCCTGGTCGGTCCCCGCCACCCGGACGGTCAACGCCCAGCAGGTGGCCGCCGTGCCCAACAGCCCGGGGCTGCGCTGGACGGACGGCGGCGCCGTCGTGCGCACCACCGGGCGGGTCTTCTTCACCACCGCGGAGGGCGGCAACGCCTCCTGCTCGGGTACGGCCGTGACCAGCGCGAACGAGAGCGTCGTGATGACCGCGGGGCACTGCGTGAAGCTGAACGGCGCCTCGCACCGCAACTGGGTGTTCGTGCCGGGCTTCGACCGGGGCCGGAGCCCGTTCGGCATGTGGGTCGCCACCAGGCTGCTGACGACGCAGCAGTGGAACGCCCGCGAGGACATCAACTTCGACGTCGCCGCCGCCGTCGTCGCGCCGCTGCAGGGGCGGACGCTGACCGACGTCGTGGGCGGGCAGGGCGTGGCGTTCAACCAGGCGAGGGGACGGCAGATGTTCTCCTTCGGCTATCCGGCGGCGCGGCCGTTCGACGGCTCCCGGTTGATCTACTGCAGCGGGCGCACGTTCAACGACACCGTCATGACGCAGGACCAGGGGCTGCGCTGCGACATGACCGGCGGGTCGAGCGGCGGCCCCTGGTTCCAGGGCTTCGACGAGTCGACCGGCCTGGGCTATCTGAACTCCGTCAACAGCTTCAAGTACGACTTCGCCCAGAACTTCATGTTCGGCCCGTTCTTCGGCGACGAGGCGATGGCCGTCTACCGGGCGGCCCAGAGCTCCGACACCCTCTGACGTCCGATCACCTGTCCGGCGACTGACCATTACCGAAAAATCTGGTAAAGGGCATTTACAAGGCGATTGCCACTAATAAGGCAGTCGCCTTATATTCGAGTGGTCACGCCCGCCAGCTGGAGGACAGGATGACTGCTGACGCGATCCCGGAGTTCCCCTTCGACCGTCCCACCGCCCTGGAGCCGCCGCCGCAGCTGGCGGAGCTGCGGGACAAATGCCCCGTGGCGCACGTACGGCTGCCGAGCGGCGACGTCGCCACGCTGGTCACCCGATATGAGGATGCCCGCACGGTGATGGCGGACCCGCGCTTCAGCCGCAACCTCGCCAGGGAGGGCGCCGCCCGGCTGTCCACCACCGAGGACGGCGGCCTGTTCAGCCGCCGCAGGGAGGGCACCACCGACATCAACGAGGGCGCCGGCCACATGCGGTGGCGGCGGCTGCTCAGCCGCTGGTTCACCGCGCGCAAGATGGAGGTGTGGCGGCCGAGGGTCCAAGCGATGGCCGACGACCTGCTGGACGCCATGCTGGCCAAGGGCTCGCCGGGCAACCTGTCGGCCGGGCTGGGCCTGCCGCTGCCCGTGCGCGTCATCTGCGCGCTGGTCGGCGCGCCGAGCGAGGACCAGGACAAGTTCGCGCACTGGTCGCGCACCATGCTCACGCTCACGCGCTACACGCAGGAGGAGGTCGACCGGGCCCACCGGGAGTTCACCGCGTACGTGTCGGACCTGGTCGACCGCAACCGGGCCGACCCCGGCGACGACCTGCTCAGCGAGCTGACCCAGATCTCCGACGCCGAGGACGGCCGGCTCAGCCAGGCCGAGCTGATCGCCACCGTGCGCGGGCTGCTGCTGGCCGGGCACGAGACGACCTCCAACATGATCGCGATCATGGCGGCGATGCTGCTCTCCGACCGGCGCCGCTTCGAGGCCGTGATCGACGACCCGGACCTGATCCCGGGCACGGTGGAGGAGGTCCTGCGCATGGACAGCACGCTGTCGGCCATCGGCGGGGTGCCCAGGTTCATCACCGAGGACGTCGCCCTGGGCGAGGTCACGGTGCCCGCGGGCACCACGCTCATCCCGAACGTGCCCTCCGCCAACCGCGACCCGGACAAGTTCGACGACCCCGACCTGTTCGACCCGCGGCGGCCCAACGGCAGCCAGCACCTCACCTTCGGCGCGGGCCGCCACTACTGCCTCGGGCAGCCGCTGGCCAGGCTCGAACTGCAGGTCGTGCTGGGCACGCTGGCCAGGAGGCTGCCGCAGCTGCGGCTGCGCGACTCCGCCGACAGCCTGCGCCTGCGCACCGGAGGGATGTCAGGGGGGTTGCAGGACGTGTGGGTCACGTGGTGACCTGGTGATCCTCGGGGGACGGTGCGGACAGAAGGATCGGTCACATGAAAGTCAGCGCGGCGGTCGCCTCGCCGTCCCCCCGTTCGACGCGCGCCAGGGACAAGCTGATGCACGCCGCCGAACGGCTCTACGCCGAGCACGGGTTCGCGAACGTGTCGATCAGGATGGTGGGCGAGGCGGCGGGCCAGCGCAACAAGTCGGCCGTCCAGTACCACTTCAGCACCCGTGACGAGCTGATCCAGGCGATCCTCGCCCGCCACGCCGCCGCCATGGACACGCACCGGATCCCGATGGTGGCCGCGCTGGAGGCGGCGGGCGAGGTGTCGCTGCAGGAGTGGATCACCTGCGTCATCGAGCCGACCATCGAGCACCACATCGAGCTGGGCACGCCCTCCTGGTACGGGCGCTTCCTCGCCCAGACCGTCGTCGAGCCCTCCCTGCGCGAATACTCCGTGCAGGCGCACCTGCGGACGCCGTCGTTCCGCCGCCTGGAGAAGCTCCGCCCCTCGCGCAGGCACGAGCGCGACCCCGAGGTGGGCGCCCGCTCCGCCGCCATGATCCGCCTGCTCGTCGTGCACATGTGCGCCGAGCTCGAAGGCGACCTGGCCGAGGGGCGGGCCGACCCGGCCGGGGCCGAGCAGTCGTGGCGGCGGCTGGGCGCGCACCTGATCACGGCGATCTGCGGGCTCAGCACCGCCCTCCTGGAGAACGCGTAGGCGTCCGGCCGGCCGGCCGGCGCGAATGACACCGCCGGGCCCGCCTGGTAGAAAGGGCAAAAGCCTGCAGAAGGCGACATATCAGCTTAAGAGGTGAAGCTTGTCGTGACCGATGACTCACCCCTGGACCCCGCGCTCCTCTCCAGGATCGACACCAGCAAGCCCCATCAGGCCCGGGTCTGGAACTACTGGCTGGGCGGCAAGGACAACTACCCCGCCGACCGGGAGCTCGCCAGGAAGCTGCGGGACATCTACCCGGGCATGGAGGACATCGCCCGCCATTCGCGCGTCTTCCTGGGGCGGGCCGTACGGTATGTCGCCGGAAAGCACGGCGTCCGGCAGTTCCTCGACATCGGCACGGGCCTGCCGACCGTCGACCACACCCACGAGGTGGCCCAGCGGGTGGACCCGGCCAGCCGCGTGGTCTACGTCGACAACGACCCCCTGGTGCTGGTGCACGCGCGGGCCCTGCTGTCCAGCGACCCCCGCGGGGCCTGCGACTACATCGAGGCCGACGTGCGCGAGCCGGGCTCGATCCTGGAGTTCGCCGCCGGGACCCTCGACTTCGACCGGCCGGTCGCGCTCATGCTGCTGGGCGTGATGGGCACCGTCTTCGACGACGACGAGGCGTACGCGCTGGTGCGGCGCCTGATGGGCGCGCTGGCGCCGGGCAGCTACCTGGTCTTCGAGGACGGTACGAACACCGTCAAGCCCGACGCGGCGGCCGAGGCCGAACGGCTGCGCGACAAGGGCGAGGTGTACGAGTACCGGCTGCGCACCCCCGAGGAGATCGCCCGCTTCTTCGACGGGCTGGAGCTCGTGGAGCCGGGCATCGTGTCGGTCTCCCGCTGGCGGCTGGAGTCGGACGTGTTCGGGCTGCCGCCGGAGGTGGACGCGTTCTGCGGCGTGGCACGCAAGCCCTGACCGCGCGCGGCCTGCCGTGCCCCACACGGCGAGGTGCCGCGCTCAGAGCGCGTCGATGGCCTTGCGCAGGATGGCCGGGGTGTCGGTCGCGGGCGCGGCGTACACCCCGAGCTCGTCCATCAGCTGCTGGTACGGCAGCACGTCGCCCTCCTTGGCGAGGTAGTGGGCCCCGGCCAGCTGCTCCAGGTAGACCACGTCGTGCAGCCCCGCCTGGGCGAAGCGCAGGATGGTGACGGGGCCGACGCCGCCGGACGTCCAGCCGGAGTCGAACGGCACCACCTGCACGGTGACGTGGGGCTGCGCGGCCATCCGGTCGAGGTGCTCCAGCTGCGCCCGCATGACCTCGCGGCTGCCCACGCGGTGGTGCAGCGCGGCCTCGTCCAGCACCGCCCAGAGCCTGCCCGACATGGGCGGGGCGAGGATGCGCTGCCGGCGCATCCGCACCTCGACGCGGCGCTCGATGCGCTCGGCCGGGTCGCCCTTGTGGCCCACGGTGAAGACCGCGCGGGCGTAGTCCTCGGTCTGCAGCAGGCCGGGCACGAACTGCACCTCGTACGCGCGGATCAGCGCGGCGTCCTGCTCCAGCCCCAGGTAGTCCTCGAACCAGTCGGGCACCACGTCGCGGTAGTCGTGCCACCAGGACGGCTCGTTCGCCTGCTTGGCCAGGGCCAGCACGGCCTCCCGCTCCGCGTCGCCCGCCACGCCGTACAGGGTGAGCAGGTCGGCGACGTCGCGCAGCTTGAAGCTGGTGCGCCCGCCCTCCAAGCGGCTGATCTTGGAGTGGGAGCCGCGGATGGCGTACCCGGCGTCCTCGCGGGAGATCCCGCGGGCCTCCCGCAGCCGACGCAGCTGCGCGCCCACCAGGATGCGCAGCGCGGTCGGCCCGGAGTGCCCGGCCTCGGTCGCGGGTGTCTCGGCCAGGTCGCCTCTGTCGTGAGCGGTCGACATGTCTGCTCCTCGGTCGGCAACGTGCCTCAGTCCGGCCCGCGTCCATCTTGCCACGTCACCTGGGGCAGATCGGATATTTCGCGGCGGGGCCCGCGTGCCGTGCCGCTCAACGCGGCCCCCGCTCGCGACCGTGTGCTAGACCTCTTCGGCCACCCCCAGGTACATCACCCTCGGGTTCGCCGGGTTGAAGCTGATGGAGGTGACCCGGTCGTAGGAGTTGTGGTTGATGGTGACCCGGTCGCGGCGCGAGTCGTACCGGTAGATGTCGGTGCCGAGCGACGACCAGCCGGTGCCGAAGTCGAAGTAGAGCACGCCGGGGTCCGTCGGGTGCGGGGCGAGCAGCGGGCCGTTCTGCAGCGTGACCCCGTTGCCCTGGTCCACGACGGGGGTGAAGGTCCGGCCGCCGTCGCCCGAGCGGTAGATGTGCCGGCCGTCGGACGGCACGCCCGACCCCGACTCCGACAGGTCGAGCCCCATCGCCCAGACGACGTTCGGGGCGGACGGCGAGATCGCGGCGCTGAACACGTTGACCTTGTCGCCGGTCTTGCTGAGCCCGCCGGCCGTGGTCCAGGTCCGGCCGCCGTCGAAGGTGACGCGGACGCCGGTGTCGGAGGCGCCCATCACCACGTGGTCAAGGTCGTGCGGGTCGAACACCGCGGTGTAGATGGTGAGCGTCTCGCTCGGCGGGAAGGCCGGCGTCCCGACGGGCTGCCACGTACGACCGCCGTCGCCCGAGTCGTACAGCTGACCGCCGTCGCCCGCCACCCGCAGATGGCCACCCTGGCCGCGGTCCACGCCGATCCCCCGCACCTCGTTCGACGGTGAAGTCAGCGGGGTGATCTCGCGAGGCGTTACCAGGGAGAGGTTGCCGTCGCGGTCCCAGGCGTAGGCCCGGTCGCCCCCGGCCGCGGCCAGTTCGATGTACCAGCCGCTCACCTTGCCCACCAGGGTCCATGTGCAGCCGGAGTCCGTCGAGCTGAGCAGCCGGTTGTTGGACATGGCGAGCATTTCGTTCGCCTGGTCAAGGGCGACGAGCCCGGTGGTGTAGACGACCGGCTGCAGCGCCTCGCTGGTGGGCGCGATCGTCCGGCCGTCGTTCCTCGTGTACGTCACCGACCCGTCGCCGGTGACCGTCTGGCAGACCGGCGCCCGCCACCCGCCGAGGCTCTCGGCGACGGGATCGTCCTCCGCGGCGGCTGGCAGGGCGACCGAAAGCGTTGTCAGTGCGGTCGCGAGTCCGATGGTAAAAGTTTTTTTCAACACTGCCTCCCCGACAGCCCAATTTTTCCTAGTACGTCCTATCGGGCGGCAGGCGGCGCGGGCCAGGCCAAAAGGCGGCAGGTTTGTGACATTACAGGTATCTGACACACTGGTCGATCATGAAAGACGACGATAACCCGCTTGCGGCCGTCGGGGTCGAGGCAGAGGACGAGCGGATCTACCGCAACCTGCTGCGCCGGCCGCGCGCCACGCTGCCCGAGCTCGCCGCGCGAACCGGCCACACCATGGCGACCCTGCGCCACGTCCTGTGCAGGCTCGAATCGCTCGGGCTGGCCACCCGCATGGCGGGCCGCCCCGTCCGGTACGTCCCCACCAGGCCCGACGTGGCGGTCGACGCCCTCATCTCGCGCCGCGAGGAGGGGCTGGCCCAGGCCAGGCTCGCGGCGCGCGAGCTGCTCGCCGAGACGCCCCGCGTGGAGAACCACGCCCCCGAGGAGCTGGTCGAGGTCGTGCAGGGGCAGGCGGCCGTGGTGCAGCGGTTCACCCAGTTGCAGCAGACCGCGACGCGGGAGCTGCTGGTGCTGGACCGGCCACCGTACGCGCAGGACCCGACGGAGCAGAACGCCGCCGAGATGGAGCGGCTCTCGCACGGCCTGCTGGTGCGCGGCATCTACGACGCCTCGGCCCTGGAGATCCCCGGCAAGCTCCGCCTCGCCCAGGAGTCGGCGGCGGCCGGGGAGCAGGCCAGGGTCAGCCCCGAGGTGCCGATGAAGCTGGCCATCGTCGACCGCGAGACCGCGATCCTGCCCCTGAGCACCGACGCGTCCGCGTCCGCCGACAGCGCGGTCATCGTGCACTCCTCGTCGCTGCTGGACGCGCTGGTCACCCTGTTCGAGATCCTGTGGCGGTCGGCGCTGCCGCTGCCGGCCCTCGGCTCGCCCACCCGGCCGGCGGACATGCCGGACCCCGAGCTGTTCGCGCTGCTCGCGGCCGGGCTCAAGGACGAGGCCGTGGCGCGCCAGCTCGGGGTGAGCCTGCGTACGGTGCACCGGCGGGTCAGCGAGCTGATGGACCGGCTCGGCGCCCGCACCCGCTTCCAGGCCGGCCTCCTGGCCGCACGGCGCGGCTGGTGGGACCCGGAGCCCTGACGGGCGTCCCGCCTGGCGCGCCCCGGCCGGCGCGGGACCGTACGGCGGGCGGGATCTAGGCGGTGGCGAAGCCGGTGCGCCAGCTGGAGTGCTCCGGGGTCCAGCCGAGCGAGCGGGCGAGAGCGTTGTCCGCGCCGCGCTGCCACCCGGTTCGGCCGCCGGCGGGGGCAGGGGCGGGCGCGCCCACGGCGGCGGCCAGCGCGGGCACCCACTCCCGGCCGGGGGCGGGCTCGTCGTCGACGATGTTGACGACGCCGTTCGGCCAGTCGAGCGTGCGGGCGGGCTCGCGAACCGCCCCCTCCGGACAGGCTAGGCCAGACGGATTCTCTACTATTGACCGGCCATGGCCCGGCGATCTGTCCCGAGCTCCCGCTCGGCCCGCCCGGCATGGGACTGGGAATTCTTCGGAGAGGAGCGCGCTTGCTGGGCGCCGATGTGCATGCCTACCTCAGGTCGGCGGCGGGGGACCGGGCCGTCCGGTCGGGGCCGTTCGTGGTCCGGTTCGACGAGCACGACGACGCGCTCCCGTTCAACTACGCCATCCCCGACGACCACGCCGCGCCGACCTCCGGCGAGGTCGCCGCGCTGATCGCGGCGTTCCGGGGGCGGGCCAGGACGCCGCGGCTGGAGTACGTGCCGCAGGCGGCGCCCGAGGTCGAGGACGCGCTGCTCGCCGCCGGTTTCACCGTGGAGGGCCGCTACCCGCTGCTGGTGTGCTCACCGGACGAGGCGGTTGACGCGCCCATGGACGTACGGCTGGACGTACGGGTCGGGCTGGTGACCGACGATGACGCGCTCCTGAAGGTCGCGCGGGTGATGAACGAGGCGTTCGAGGCGCCGGAGGCCACCGCGCACGACGTCGCCCGGCTCCGGCGCGTCCTGGACGGCGGCGGCCTGGTCGCCGCCGCCACCACGGACGCCGGGGAGGTGGTCGGCGGCGGGCAGCTCGGCCGCCCGCACCAGGGGGTGGCCGAGGTCGCGGGCATCGCGGTACGGGCCTCGCACCGGCGGCGCGGCATCGCCGGCGCGGTCACGGCGCTGCTGACCCGCTCGGGGGCCTCGGCTGGCATCGCGACCGCGTTCCTCACGCCCGCCGACGACGGCGCGGCCCGCGTCTACGCCCGCGTCGGCTACCACCGGGCAGGGGAGGCACTCCACGTGTCCCTCCCCTGAGCCGGGCGCGTCCCCTTACTTCTTCTCCTCCATGGTCACGGTCACCGTGCTGGACTTGCCGTTGCGCTGGTAGGTGACCTGCACCTGCTGCCCCACCTTGAAGCCGCGGACCTGCCCCACCACGGTGTCGCCGCCCTGGACCGGCGTGTCACCGATCTTGGTGATCAGGTCGCCCTGCTTCAGCCCCGCCTTCTCCGCCGGGCTGCCCGCCACGACCTGCCGGATCAACGCCCCGGGCACGTCCCCGGTGGCGTCGGTGACGCTCACGCCAAGGAAGACGTGGCTCACCTTGCCCTTGCTGATCAGCTGATCGGACACCTGCTTGGCGGTGTTCACCGGGATCGCGAACCCGAGGTTCACCCCGTCGGCGGCGATCGCGCTGTTGATGCCGACCAGCTCGCCGGCGGCGTTGACCAGGGCGCCGCCCGAGTTGCCGAAGTTGATGGCCGCGTCGGTCTGGATCATGCCGCCCAGCGTGGTGGTCTCGCTCGGCTGCCGCTGGCCGCCCCAGCCCGGCGGCAGCTGCTGGTCCTGGCCGCCGCTGTCGCCGGAGGTCACCGTACGGTCGAGCGCGCTGACGATGCCGGCCGTCACCGTGCCGTCCAGGCCGAGCGGGCTGCCGATGGCCAGCACGTCGTCGCCCACCTTGAGCTGGTCACTGTCGCCCAGCGTCGCCTTGGCCAGCCCCGACATCCCGTCGGCCTTGATCACCGCGAGGTCGGTGGCCGGGTCGGTGCCCACCACGCTGGCCTTGGCCGTCTTGCCGTCGCTGAACTTCACCGTCAGCGCACCGGTCTGCCCGGCCACCACGTGGTTGTTGGTCAGGATCTGCCCGTCGTCCGACAGCACCACGCCGGACCCCTCGGCGGTCTGCCCCTGGATCATCACCACCGACGGCTGGACCTTCTCGGCCACCTCCGCCACCGTGAGCTGGCCCGAGGCCGTGCGGAAGACGGGGCTCGCGACGGTGGCGGTCACGGTCGGCACGGGCTGCGAGCCGCTCGCGACGTAAGCGCCCACCGCGCCGCCCCCGAGCGCCGCCACGGTCAGCGCGGCCATGGCCGCCACCGCGAGCCCGGCGATCGCCTTGCGCGAGAGCATGAACCCCTGCCGCCGTGGCGGAGGGGGCGGCGGCAGCACCGGACCCGGCCGGGTGAACCCCCCGGCGGTGGGCGGCGTGTTCCCGAACTGGCTCCAGCCGCCTGCGTTGTCCTCGCGAGGGGAGTTCGCGTCCATGTCATCTCCTAGAGTCCCGATGACACAAGAATGGCGAACGGCGGGTAAGACCTGGTTAAGTCGAAGATCCAGGCTCCCGGCGCCCTCTGACCCCGTCCTTATCGCCGCAGGCAGCGGGTTCGTGGACGGCGTGAAAAACCTGTCGCCGGGGGCGGAGCCGACGCCACGCCGGCCCGCGCGCCGCTCCCGAGGCCCGAGGTCAGACCCGCAGGAGCGAGGGCCAGGTGCCCGGGCCGACGAACCCGTCCTCCTCGATGCCCTCCGCCTGCTGGAACCCGCGTACCAGCTCGACCAGGCCGGAGTCGTAGCGGGTGGACTTGAGCCAGTCCTCCAGCCCGACCTGCTCGTACGCGGACACGGGCACCCGCCCCCGGGCGAACAGGCACCCCCTGACCGTCTTGACGTCGTAGTTGTCGTCGCCGAGCCTGACCATCGGCAACTGCTTCATGATCTCCTCCGTCCAGGATGGTGACGTCCCTCCGTCGAGGAGGGCGGCGACGGCCCTCCGGAAGGCGTTCATGTCGATCGAGTGGGGGTCCGGCTTGGACGTGTTGACCTCGCGGTGCGCCTTTACCCGCGAGGCCGGCAGGGCGAACTCGCGGCACAGCTCCGCGCACAGCCGGATGTAGGCGGCCTTCTGGGCCTCGGGCCAGGGCTGGCGGCCGTCGTTCTCGGCCTCGATGCCGATCGAGCTGGAGTTGTCGTGCCGCGGCGACGTGCTCGGGGCGTTGTGCCAGCAGCGTCCCGCGGCGATGACGTAGATGTGACCGGACCTGCCGAGCCCGAAGTGCGACAGCGGCCCGTCGAGACCGGGGCGGCCGTCACGGACCACCGCGAGCGACGGGTAGTCGCCGCCGCCTGCCGGGCCGGCGGTGTGGTGGCACACGACGCCCTGCACCTCGGGCTGCGGCCCGTGGCCGCGCGTCTTCCACCCGGCCACCTCGGTCACCGGGACGCCCACGCGCCGGGCGACGTCGGCGAGCTGGGTCAGGTACGGCATGGGGAAACCTCCGTCAGACGTTCACCCGCATCCGCTTTCGTGGTGATGCGGCTACTGTCGGTAGATGCATAGCATGCCCTAATCGGGGGCGTTTAGCGGTGATTCGCGGGATCTTGCGGTCGCCGACGCCTCACGCGCCTTCCCCTGTACCCGTGCCGTCGCCGGTCAGGCCAGGCCGACGATCGTGGCGCTGCGGCTGAAGGCGACCACGACGCCCCCGGCGGCGGGCAGCAGCGTGAAGCGCCCGCCCGGCCCGCCGTCCACGGCCATGTCGAACGGGATGTCCGTGCCGTTGCAGCGGGCCGTGACGGTCATCGAGCCGGGCCCGCTCGCCGTCACCTCGGCCACGAGCGTGCCCTCCTTCAGCCGGAGCACGCGGCCGGAGGCGGCGAGCCCGCCGGCGAGCGGGCGGTCGGCCGCCAGGGTGTCGGCGGCCAGGCCGCCCGGCGTGCTCCCGCCCCGCGCCGCGTCCTCGACCGCCCTGCCGGTCGCCTGGTCCAGCAGCAGCTCCCGCGCGCCGACCCGCAGCCGCAGAGCGCCGAGGTCGGGGGCGGGCAGCAGCTCGACCCTGCCCGACCGCTCGGTCTCGCGCCGCCACACCTCGGTGCCGTCGGCCGGATCGAGGCCCGTCACGACGGTCTCCTCGCCGCAGTCGGACACCACGGCGACGACGTCGCGCAGCACCGCGTACGGCTTGGCCACCCGCCCGTCGACGTGGCAGCCCTTGCGCACGGGACGCTTCCAGACGCGCCTGCCGGGGTCGTCCGGATCCCGCCCGATCATCGTGCCGTCGCGGGCGATGCCGACGAGGCCGTCCGGGGTCGGGTCGGTGTCGGCGAACGGCCGCCCGGCATGCTCGGCCCGGACCTCGCCGGTACGGGCGTCCAGCACGACCGTGCGCCCCCTGGTCACCTCCGCCCCCGCCGCCCGGCCGAAGGTGAGGACCATGGTGCTGCCGTCGGGAGCCACCTCGAAGCCGGTGGCCGCCGCGGCGGGCCTGCGGTAGTGCCACCGCTCGCGGCCCGTACGGGTGTCGAGCGCCACCACGCCGTCGCCGAGGCGGACCAGGGTCTCGCCGGCCGCGACCGCCACCTGCCCGGCGGGCGTGCCGTCGGGCACCTGCCAGCGCCAGGAGAGCCTGCTCACCGACTCGGCCACGGTTTCCGCCGCTGGGCCGCTCGCCGCCGCCGTGACGGCCTCGACCGGCAGCGTGGCGCCGGCGAGCGAGGTCGCGGCCAGCGCGGCGGCCGTGGCGGCCGCCCCCGCGCCCATCCCCGCGAACGGTTTCGCCGTGAAGTCGGGAGCGACCACCGCCACGAGGACGATCCCGGCCGCGACGGTCACCAGGCCCGCGCCGAAGACGATCTCACCCTGTTCGGGCAGCCCTCCGGCGAACGTCCGGCGCAGCCGCCCCACCCCGTACAGGGCGAGCGGCACGGCGAGCACCGCCACCCCGATGGCCCGCACCCGCACGGTGACCTGCGCCTCGTCCTCCCCCGCGTCACCCCCGTGGGCGCGGGCCAGCCTGAAGACGTCGAACGCCAGCCACGCCACCAGCCCCAGCGCCAGGAGGAGCCCCAGACTGACCAGGATCGGCAGGCCGACGGGTAAGGGGCGCCGCAGCAGGTATCCCCACCCTGTCGCGATCACCCCCGCCAGGACCGCCCCCGCCCCGAACCATCCCTTCCCCACGATGGATCCAACGCACGATCTGACAGCCGCGTTCCACTGCCGGATAACGGCTTTGTCGCACTTCGCTGGGTGACGGGAGGGCTATGGTCGGGTCCATGTCGACGCAGGGCCCGGCACCGGCGCGCTCATGGCACGTCGCCGGCACCGACCTGTCGCCGCGGATCTCCCAGCTCACCGCCACCCGCGCGGACGCGCTCGCCGCCGCCGACGACGCCAACGCCGACGCCCTGACCGGGCCGGCCGCGAGCTGTCCGATAACCTGCGTCATCGACGACGAGGCTGACCAGCCCCGAAGGGGGTCCGACCACACTGGATGTGAGCCTGCCATGCGGATTGTGATCGCCGAGGACGACCTGCTGCTGCGTGAAGGGCTCGCGCTGCTGCTGCGCGCCGAGTCGCTGGACGTCGTCGCCACCGCGGCCGACCCGGACGGCTTCCTCGACGCGATCGACGCGCACGAACCGGACGTCGCCATCGTGGACGTCCGCATGCCGCCCACCCACACCGACGAGGGCATCGTCGCGGCGGTCGAGGCCAGGCGGCGCCAACCGGGGCTGGCCGTGCTCGTGCTGTCGGCGTACGTGGAGCAAGCGTTCGCCACCGACCTGCTCGCCCACGGCAGCGCCCGCCTCGGCTACCTGCTCAAGGAGCGGGTCGGCCGGGTCGAGGAGTTCATGGGCGCGCTGCGCCGCGTGGCCGGCGGCGGCACCGCCGTCGACCCCGAGGTCGTGGCGCAGCTGCTCGCCCGCAGCAGGCCCGACAGCCGGCTCGAACGGCTCAGCCCGCGCGAGCGCGACGTGCTGGCCCTGATGGCCGAGGGCCTCGGCAACGCCGCCATCGCCGAGCGGCTCTTCGTCACCGACGGCGCCGTGCACAAGCACATCCGCAGCATCTTCGCCAAGCTCGACCTCGCCCCCACCGACGGCACCGACCGGCGGGTGGCGGCCGTCCTGCACTACCTGGAGAACGGCAGGTGACTAGGCCCCGAGGTCGCGGGCGACGTTGTCCAGCCGGATCGCCAGATCCTCGAGTTGCTGCTCGGACGGCTCGCCCTCCGGCAGCCGGGCCGCGATGTCGTCGCGGCTCGCCACGACCAGCCCCTTGTGCGCGTCGTCCACCTCGTCGGCGGGCAGGACCACGCACTCGCCCCGGACGTACACCAGCGTGGCATCGGAATGCCGCGACGTCAGCAGCTCCCGGACGCAATCACGATCGATGAGAGACATATCTGCTCCTCTGCGACGTACAGCACCACAGCAGGCGCTTACCCAGCAGGCGGCGGCACTCACCCGAACGTCGGCGGGCCCCCGTCCGACCGCGAGCGACGCACGCCGAACACCACCAGGTAGGCGCCCGCCGCCAGCGCCACCGCGGCCGGCGGGATCGCCAGCAGCGGCCGGCCCGCGAAGATCGCCAGCACGGCCAGCAGGATCCCGGCGAGCAGCGCGAGCGCGACGCCCAGCAGCCGCACGCCGAGCCCGCTCGACGGCGCCGGCTTCGGCCACCGGCCGTGCCCTCCGCCCGGCACGTCCGGCACGCCGGTGTCGCTCACCACGCCCGACCGGCTGACCTCCTCGGGCGGCGGCGGCTCGCGCAGCACCGGAGCGTAGAACTCGTCCCCGGGATCGTCGTCTCGCCTCTTCACCCAGCACTCACCTCGCCAGCTCGGCTCCCCGGACGGTGGTGTGCGCGGACGTGCCGCCGCCGGGCGTGTGGCCACCCCCCACGCGCCCGGCCACGACGTCCCCCGGATGTGGCACGATCCAGAACGCCCGCGTGCCCGGTCATGCGCCTCCCCCGGGTCAGCCCTTGATCTCGATGCGGCGGGCGCGGCCCTTCTCGGTCTTGGGCACGCGCAGGGTCAGGATGCCGTCCGCCAGCTCGCCACCGATGTGCTCGGTGTCGGCGTCGGCCGGCAGGATCGTGCGGTAGACGAACCGCCCGGTGCGCCGCCGGAGCACCTTGCCCGTCTCCTCCTCGTTGATCTCCCCGGACACGCACAGCTCGCTGTCGTTGACCTCGACGTTGATGTCCTCCCGCTTGAGACCGGGAAGCTCGGCGCGCACGACGTAGGCGTCGGGCGTCTCCTCCGTCTCCGCCATCGGGCGCCAGGCGGTCACGTCGGTCTCGGTGCCCTGCTCGAACAGCCGCCCCATCTGATCCCACAGTTCCTGGAACTCCGTGACCGGATCCCACGCCCGTCTCTGCCAGGGCACGTTCGCCTGCACCGCCCCGCGATTACGCCTTATCGGCAAAGCCACTGCTTTCTCACCTCCGTGACGGAGGGACGCCATCGTCCCCCCTCCTCCAGATTCATCCCGTCACTACCCGCAATCGGGTTTCGTGAACTGTTCGCGGCGAGGCTGATCGGAGTGTCGAAACCGCAGGTCAGGGCAGCTGAGCGGCATGACCGAGGGAACGGCGCCCGCGGCGGCGGTCACGCTGGCGCTGGCCGGTGACACGATGCTGGGGCGCGGCGTCGCCGAGCGGCTGGAGCTCACCGCCGACCCGGCCGACTTCTTCGACGCGGGGGTACGCGACCTGTTCGCCCGCGCCGACCTGGTGCTGCTCAACCTCGAATGCTGCGTCTCCGACCGCGGCCGGCAGTGGGACCCGCTGCACAAGCCGTTCCACTTCCGCGCCCCGCCCCAGGCGGCGACGATGCTGGCGGAGCTGGGCGTGCACGCGGTCACGCTGGCCAACAACCACGCGCTCGACTACGGCGAGGACGCCCTGCTCGACACCCTCGACCACCTGTCGGCGGCCGGGATCCGCACCGTCGGCGCCGGCGCCGACCTGGCGCGGGCCTGGGAGCCGGCCGTGCTGGAGGCCGGAGGGCTGAGCCTGTCGGTGCTGGGCGTCACCGACCATCCCCCCGATTTCGCGGCCACCGAGCGCAGGCCGGGCGTCGCGTACGCCGATCTCTGCACCGGCGTCCCGGACCGGCTGACCAGCACCGTCGCCGGCCTGGGCGGCGACGCCGTCCTCGTCTGCGTCCACTGGGGTCCGAACATGACCGCCGCGCCCGTCACCCACGTCCGCCGCTCGGCCAGGGCGCTGGTGGGCGCGGGCGCGACGCTGGTGGCCGGGCACTCGGCGCACGTCTTCCACGGGGTGGCCGGGCCGGTCCTGTACGACCTGGGCGACTTCATCGACGACTACATCGTGGACCCGGACCTGCGCAACGACCTAGGGTTGATCTTTCTGGTCACCCTGGACGAGCACGGCCCCCAACGCCTGGCCGCCGTGCCCATCGCGCTCGACCACTGCCGTACGAGGATCGCCGACCCGGCCGAGGCCGGCTGGATCAGGCACCGCTTCGCCGCCGCCTGCGCCGAGCTCGGCACCGAGGTCAGGAGCGAGGCGGGCACTCTCACCGTCGATCTCCGGCCATCCGCGGAGTGATCCGAGCATTTCGGGAGGACGCGCCACTCACCTCCAGTATCCGACTGATCACCCACCGTAAGGTGAGGTCAGTAGCCCACTGAGAGGAGCCGAGCATGGCGCAGGAACCGAGAGTCGACGTCGAGACCCGGGCCACGTCGCTCAGGAGCAGCCTGACCGAGGAGCAGGCCGAGCACATCGCGGACGCGCTCGGCGATCAGGGCGTCTGGTTCGCCACCCCGCGGCCCCGCACGATCGACGCGCCCCGGCCCGACCACGTCTGGGACCTGGTGGGCGACCAGCCGCACCAGGGGCGCACGGCCACCGGCCGGGCCACCGTGTACCTGGCGGAGGGGCACGCCGCCCTGACCCGGCCGCTGATCCTCGCCGACGGCTTCAACTACGGGCCCAGCGACCTCGACGCGCTGTGGAGCCACTTCAACGCCGGCGCCCCCGCCTTCCTCGACCGGCTCCGCGGGATGGGCATCGACGTCATCCTGCTCGGGTTCGACCAGCGGCAGACGTACATCCAGGCCAACGCGGCCGTGGCGGCCTCCTGCGTGCGGCGCGCCATCCAGGAGCGGCAGGGCGACCTCCCGCTGGTCGTCGGCGGCGTCAGCCTGGGCGGTCTGATCACCAGGTACGCGCTCGCGCGCCTGGAGAGCGAGGGCGTCGACCACCAGACCGACAAGTACTTCTCCTACGACACGCCCCACCTCGGCGCCTGGATCCCGCTGGTGCTCCAGCAACTCGCCTACCTCCACGAGTCGGTGCAACCCCGCTCCGACGGCCCTGGGCACGCCGGGCTGATCCGCAGCCCGGCCGCGCAGCAGCTCCTGTGGGGCTGGGTGGAGAGCGAGGACTACTCGGGGCCGGTGACCTCCGCCAGCCCGCTGCGCGCGGAGTTCCTCGACGACCTGCGCGGGGTCGGCTCGTTCCCGATGCGGCCGTACAAGCTGGGGCTGGCCAACGGGGCCGGCGACGGCGCGGCGACCGGCCTGGAGCCGGGCACGCCGGTGTTCGACCTGCACCACGACCCGCTGCAGCTCACCGCCAGGGTCCAGCCCGACATGGGCGAGCTGCAGAACGTCGGGACGATCAAGTTCGGGGCTCCCCTGTGGGTGAGCGTGACCTCGCGGGTGCCGGCGTTCGACGGGGCGCCGGGCGGCACGCTCGACTCGTGGGGCCGGGTGGCCGACGCCATCGGGCTGCCGATCGAGGAGCGGCTGCGCGCCGGCTGCTTCGTGCCGACGGTCAGCGCGATCGCGCTGGCGCAGGACCCGCTCCAGTGGCCGGCCGACCTCCACAGGGACCTCGCCGACCTGCCGAAGGACGAGACGTTCCTCGACGCGTTCCACTGCGACCCGGCCAACTCGGCGCACGGCTCCATGTCGGAGGTGCTGGTCGACTGGTTCCTGGAGCAGCTCGCCGGCTGGTGAGCACCGGTGCCGGCTCGCTCCTGGCTCGCTCTCGGCTCGCTCTCCGGCGAGCCGGC
This sequence comes from Nonomuraea phyllanthi, assembly GCF_006334985.2. Lineage (GTDB taxonomy): Bacteria > Actinomycetota > Actinomycetes > Streptosporangiales > Streptosporangiaceae > Nonomuraea > Nonomuraea phyllanthi. Next base: position 634,406 of record NZ_VDLX02000002.1, on the reverse strand, counting down.
ACCCTGTGCTCTGGGGGCCGGCCGGCCCCCTGGCGTGTTACCGCATGGCGCGGTGCACGCACAGGAGCTGGTCGCGGGTGGCGTTCCTGTCGCGGTAGGCGATGACGGCGGGTGCCTCGGCGGCGCGATGGCCGGGCAGCCGCTCGGCCGCGCTCCAGCCGGAGCCGTCGAAGAGCGTCCACCACAGGCTATTGTCGGAGCCGTCGCGGTAGAGGCAGTAGATGCGGTCCTTGTAGACCGTCAGCGCCGGGCCCTCGGCGGCGGACTGCCCGGCCGTCCCCTCGGCGGCCGGCTGCCTGGCCACCCGCTGGCCCGGCGTCCAGTCCGAGCCGTCCCAGCGCGTCCACCACAGGGCGGCGTCGTCGCCGGTGTAGACGCAGTAGAGGTGACCCCGGTAGACGGCCAGCGCCGGGTTCGACCGGCAGGCGTGGTCGGGCAGCTGCCGGCAGACGCTCCAGCCGGAGCCGTCCCAGCGGCTCCACCACAGGGCGGCGTCCGTACCGGCGTGCACGCAGTAGAGCCGCCCGTCGTAGGCGGCCAGGGCCGGGCTCCCTGCGGCCGGGTGGTCGGACAGCCTGGTGTCGGGGCTCCAGGAGGTGCCGTCCCACCGCGTCCACCACAGCATGTCGTCGCCGTCGCCGCGGTGCACGCAGCAGAGCTCCCCGTCGTACGCCGTCAGCGCCGGGGCCGAGTCGCTGACGTGCTCGGGCAGCTGCTGGTCGGCGCTCCAGCCCTCCTGCGGGTCGTACATCGCCCACCACAGGGCCGGGTCGCCCTCCTTGCCCCGGTGCACGATGAACAGCCGGTTCTGGAACTCGGCCAGCGCCGGCTCCGACACCTCGAAGTGCTCGACGAACCGCTGCTCCGGGCTCCACCCCTCGTCGGGCTCGTGCACCGCCCAGTGCAGCGGCGCGACGGCGCCGCGGTCCTCGCGCGCCGGCACCAGCATGGCGGGCGCCACCCAGGGCGAGGCCAGCTTCACGCCGTACGGGCGGGCGACCGCGGTGATCCAGTCGGCCCTGGCCCGCACCTGCCGCTCCACGGCCGGGGCCAGCGAGGAGCCGAGCACGATGGCCGCGCTCTCCCCGATGAGCTGCGGGATCTCGGCGGCCAGCAGCGCGGCGCTCTCGTTGAGGTGGACCTCGAACCCCCACCACCTGCGCACCGGCCAGACCTCCGCGCCCATGGTGCGCAGCTCGCCCTGCAGCTCGCGCAGGCGCGCCCGGTCCTTGGCGGGCAGCCCGGCGATCTGGCGCTCGCTCTCCCGCCTGGCCGCGGACCACTCGCTGTCGGACGCATCCCTCGCCGGGGCGTCGTCGCGCACCGGGGCGTCGTCCAGCAGCTCGCTCTTGACGGCCGCGTCCACCGCGGCGGCGGCGACCGGGTCGTCCGCGCTGTGCAGCAGCGCGACTTCCTCCCCCACCACCTCGGCGTCGAGCTCCGCCCTGTCGGCCCGGGTGTCATCAGTCATGTCCAGCCCCCCTGGAGTGATCCGCACCATGCGATGCGTACGTGCACGAACCTCACCCATGGTAACCATATGTAGCCATCTGATTACCCTTGGCCCTGGAGGGCGGGATCCGCCCGCGCGCCGCTAGATCTGATCTAGCGGGCCTTCTAGCGCCTCCTGAGTGACGGTGCGCGGAAGGGAGGGCACGGCATGGATCCGTTGCGAGTCGCGGTGATCATCGGCAGCACCCGGGTGGGCCGCGCCGGCGACGCGGTCGGCGCGTGGTTCGCCGAGCGGGCCCGCCGCCGCCCCGACCTCGCGGTCGAGGTGCTCGACCTGGCCGGCTACGCCTTCCCCCGCTGCTACCCGGAGGAGGCCACGCCCGACATGTGCAGCTTCGCCGGATCCGTCGGGGAGGCGGAGGCGTTCGTCGTGGTCACCCCCGAGTACAACCGCAGCTTCCCCGCCTCGCTCAAGCAGGCGATCGACTTCGCCTACGACGAGTGGCAGGCCAAGCCCACGGGGTTCGTGGCGTACGGGTCGGGGTCCGCCGGCCTGTACGCGGTCGAGCAGCTCCGTACCGTCTTCTGCGCCCTGCACTCCGTGACCATGCGCGACTGGGTGGGGCTCGACCTGCTCGGCGACGACGTCGACGACCACGGGCGGCCCCGCGACACCGACGACCGCCTGCGCGCCGTCGCCGCCATGCTCGACCAGCTCGCCTGGTGGGGCCGCGCGCTGCGGGCGGGCCGGCACGCGCAGCCGTACGTCTCCTGATCCGTCCCATGATCCATCCTGATTTGTCCTGATTCGTCCCTGAAAGGACTTAAATGCCAGATCCAGCGATACAGACCTCCGGCCTGGTCAAGGTCTTCGGCGACACGCGCGCCGTGGACGGCCTCGACCTGTCCGTCCCCTCCGGCAGCGTGTACGGCGTGCTCGGCCCCAACGGCGCGGGCAAGACGACCGCCGTACGCATGCTGGCCACCCTGCTGAGACCCGACGGCGGCGAGGCCACCGTGTTCGGGCACGACGTGGTGCGTGAGGCCGACGCCGTACGCAGCCGGGTCAGCCTGACCGGCCAGTACGCCTCCGTCGACGAGGAGATGACCGGCGCCGAGAACCTCATCCTGCTCGGCCGCCTCCTCGGCCACCGCAAGCCGGCCGCCAAGGAGCGGGCGGCGGAACTGCTGGAGGCGTTCGGCCTGACGGAGGCCGCGGGGCGGCAGGTCAAGACGTACTCAGGAGGCATGCGGCGGCGCATCGACATCGCGGCCAGCATCCTCAACACGCCCGACCTGCTCTTCCTCGACGAGCCGACGACCGGCCTCGACCCGCGCAGCCGCAACCAGGTCTGGGACATCGTGCGCGTCGTCGTCGCCCACGGCACGACCGTGCTGCTGACCACCCAGTACCTCGAGGAGGCCGACCGGCTCGCCAGCCGCATCGCGGTCATCGACCACGGCAAGGTCATCGCCGAGGGCACCCCGGGCGAGCTGAAGTCGTCCGTCGGCTCCGGCTCCGTACACGTACGGCTGCGCGACCCGGCCACCCGCGGCGAGGCCGAGCGCCTGCTCGCCGAGACGCTGGACGCGCCCGTCTACCTGGAGGCGGACCCCGTGGCGCTGACGGCCCGCATCACCGGCGACGGCGCGGAGGCGGCGCAGGCCGCCCGCGCCCTCGGACGGCTGGCCGAGGCGGGCATCGTCGTCGACGACTTCTCGCTCGGCCAGCCCAGCCTGGACGAGGTCTTCCTGGCCCTGACCGACCACCCCGCCACCGAGGAGCAGGCAGCTTGACTTCCTCCCCACAGCTGGAGCCCGGGGATTCCGACCCCCGCGGGTTGGGTTTCCTGCTTCACCGCCAGTCGCCCGCCGAGCTTGCGCCCTTGAGGTCTTACACCGGCTCCACAGGCGTTTCAGCTCTCCGCCAGCCCGGCGGCGAGCACATTCCTGGCCGCGTTCACATCCCGGTCGATTTGCGGCGCTGTGCCGCGTTTCCCCCAGGGCTGAACCCCAGCTTCTTCACGCTTAAGGAGATTCGATGAGCACCACCACCGAGACGACGTACGCGCCCGCGGCCGAGATGCTCGGCACGGTCCTCGCCCCCGGGGTCAAGCCGCCGCGGCCCAGCGCCTGGTCGGCGTCCCTCACGTTCGGCTGGCGAGCCGTCCTGAAGATCAAGCACGTGCCGGAGCAGCTGTTCGACGTGACGGCGTTCCCGCTGATGATGACGCTGATGTTCACCTACCTGTTCGGCGGCGCGCTGGCCGGCTCGCCCACCGAGTACCTGCAGTTCCTGCTGCCGGGCATCATGGTGACGAGCGTCGTCATGATCACTATGTACACCGGTGTGGAGGTCAACAAGGACATCGAGAAGGGCGTCTTCGACCGCTTCCGCACTCTGCCCATCTGGCGCCCCTCCACCATGGTCGGCTACCTGCTCGGCGACATCCTGCGCTACACGATGGCCTCGACGGTCATCCTGCTGGTCGGCCTGGTCCTGGGCTTCCGCCCGCAGGGCGGCGTCGTCGGCGTGGTGATCGGGATCCTGGTGCTGCTGGGGTTCTCGTTCGCCTTCTCGTGGATCTGGACGATGTTCGGGCTGCTGCTGCGCAGCGAGAAGTCGGTGATGGGGGTCAGCATGCTGGTGCTGTTCCCGCTGACCTTCCTGAGCAACGTCTACGTGGAGCCCTCGACCATGCCCGGGTGGCTGCAGGTGTTCGTGAACGTGAACCCGATCACCCACCTGGTGGCGTCCGTACGGTCGCTGATGGCGGGCACACCGGACGCCGGGGAGCTCATGTGGGTGCTGGTGGCGTCGGTGCTGATGATCGCCGTGTTCGGCACCCTCACGATGCGGCTGTACAACCGGAAGTAGCGATCACCCGGTCGGAACTGTCCAACCACACCCGCTGCCCCTCCGGCGTCACCGTCATCCCGAACCGGTCACGCCCCGGCTCACCCCACCCGACCCACCGGAAATAGGCGTCGGTGACCTCCTCCCAGAGAGGCCGCTCGCCCATCTGGTAGACGGTGTGCTCGGACTCGCCACGTTCGTGCACACCCACCGCCCACTGACCGGGATCGCCGGGATCCAGCACGTACACCAGAAACCTGGAGTACTGGCGGCTCGTGTGCGCGTACAGGCCGGTCATGGCCGCCATCGCCAGGTCGGCGCCGGGCGGCGCGAGCCCGATGGTGCGCGGATGCACCCGGGTGGCGAGCCGCCGCCCGCCGCCGTCATCGCCGACGTACGGTATGGGCCGCTGGGAGCGCATCATCATGTAGGAGGCGTACCCGGGGAAGCGGCCGACCGCGGTGCCGTCCGGCAACGCCACCAGTCGCAGCGCGTGATCGTCGCCGAAACCGGGGCAGTACGGGGCCACGATCACGCCGCCCGGCCGGCACTGCTCGACCCACGCGTAGGGAACGGTGCGGATACCGCAGGTGACGTGGACCCGGTCGTACGGCGCCCGCTCAGACCAGCCCTCCGCACCGTCACCCACCACCACCCGCACCCCGGCTCCGGCCTCGGCCTCGGCCTCGGCCTCGGCCTCGAAATCAGCGAGATTCTTGGCCGCCTGCTCCGCGACATTCCCGTCTATCTCAACCGACGTCACACCGCCGTGAGAGCCGACCAGATGCGCGAGCAACGCGGCCGTCCACCCCGTCCCGGCGCCTACCTCCAGCACCTGATCGTCTGGCTCGGGGTCGAGCAGCTGCAGGAAGTGCGCGACCGTACTGGGCGCGGACGAGGACGAGGTGTACGCGCCCGCTCCGGCCCTGATGTCAGTGCCGCCGTCGTCGAGCTGGGTCACGATGGGGGCCGGGGAGTAGACCGTGTCCCACCAGGTGCCGGGATCGGCGATCCGATCGATGACGAACGCCTCCTCGGAACCGCCGGGGGCGGCCAGCGCCACATCGGGGACGAACCGATGGCGAGGCACCGCACGAACGGCCTCCCTCACGAAATGCGGAATGTCTTCGACGCTGTCGATGTACTCGACCAAACGCTCGATGCGCCGGGCGACAGCCTCATCCACTACTTCTTGCCGCCCTTGTCCTTGCCATCCCCATGCTTGCCGCCCGACTCCCTGTGGCTGTCGGGCGTGACCTTGCTGGGGTCTGGCTTGAACGGTTGGCTCTTTGGGCTCTGAGGGTCCTCATGCCTGCCCATGCCGGAATCCTCTCTGTCTCTCACCGTGATCGTAGGACTACACTTTGAATCGGGACAAGGCATAATCAGCTCACCCGGTCCTGCGGCCGAGCCGGCAAGGTTCCGTCATGCCGCACCCGGCAATCTCCTCGTGCCAGACAGTCGTTCCTGACATCGGAGCTCCTGCTCCAGATGCTTGTACAGCTCGGACACGGTCGCACCGCACCGTACGTTGGAGAGCGCACTGTGAGCAGGCACCAGAACGGTTCGGAACGCGATGTAGCCCCCTCCGGCACCAGCCATGATCTCCCAGCCCGGAAACCTCTTGGCCGACGTCAAAAACGCCCGCCGTCTGGAACCACAGCCCGTACGATCGGCGGTACCGTCGCTCTCACTGATCATGATCGTCTGCGCCACTTGTAACTGGGCGATACCTGTGCAGCATGCGCCGATTGCAAGCACGATGGAGGGGCACACCCTGCGTGCCCACACCCGTGCCCACACCCTGTCCACGCGCCAACCGAAAAGGATCTCCAGGTGGAAGCACCAGAGCTCCCGCTTCCCGACCTCTTGAAATACCTGCGCGACGCGGCAGGGATGACTCAGCAGCAGTTGGCGGACGAACTGTGCGCCCTCACCGGTACGTTCACCCTCACTCGCCATGAGGTCGGCCGGTGGGAGCAAGGCCGAGTCAGACCGCGCGCGTGGCTCCCCGCCCTGGCGAGCCTCCTGGATGTCGATCTGGAAACCCTGCGGCGAGCGCCGGGTAGAAGACCATCAGGCGCTCCTGACGCTGATCCGTGTAACGATGTGGAGCAGGTGAGCGAGGTGCTACGGCGGACGTTGCTGAGAAAGGGAATCGCGGCCGTCAGCATTCCCGTCATAGGCCTGCACCGGGATCACCGCGTCATCCAGGCCCTCGACGCGATAGCCGACGATCATGTCGGTGGAGTCATGGACAGCATCGGCGAACTCATCGACCACTACGCGCTGACGATCTGCGCTCTGCCTCCGGCGGATGTATACGACGAACTCCTCGCCGTCAGGTCGTATGCGAACTCGATTCTCGACCGCGCCGGTTCCATGTCGTCGCGTACGGACCTGACACTCGCAACTGGCCGACTATCCCACCTGCTCGCGGTAGCCGCATGCGACATGGGTGAGCATGCGACGGCTCGGGTGTGGTGTTCCGACGCCGAGCGTCGCAGTCGAGACGTCAACCATCCCGAACTGGCGGCATGGTCCGCTCTGACAGGAGCGATGATCGCGTGGTATCAGGGCCAGCCGCGCCAGTCGGCGACGCTTTCCGCCAAAGGCCGACACAGCGCTCCGGAGGGAACGGTCGTCTACGCCAAACTCGCGTCTCAGGAGATGCGTGCGGCGGCGATGGCCGGTGACGTCGACCGCATGACACGCGCCAGGCATCGCGCGGGAAGGGCAATCGCGGCGCTTCCCTCCGATACTCCGATTACGGGTGCCTTCTCCATCGCTCTGGCCGAGGACCCGCCGTACACCGCGACGTCGCTGGTGTTCTTGGGTCGTTGTCAAGAGGCTGTAGCCGCGACCAACCGCGTGATCCAGACCGTGTATCAACCCGAGGCGCGTCAACGCGGCGAGCACCCGTCCGGCTACGCTCGTGCCCTGCTCATCCTGGCGCTCGCCGAGGCCGGCCCCGGCCGCCTGGACGAGTCCCTGACGGCTGGTCACGCCGCGCTGACGGGCAGCCGTCCGGCATGGCCGACCATGGTGCTCGCCGGCCAACTCGACAGGGTCCTGACACGAGACTTCCCCGATGCCCGCGAGACTGCGGACTACCATGCCCGCTACCTGGAGGTGGCCGGCGTTCCGGCAGAACGCCGATCGCAGACTCCTGGCCCTGAAGGGAGTCACACATGATTGACGACATCGGTTCTGAACAGATCGCCGCCATCACCGCGTACGTCGACACCGAGGCCCTTCCTCCAGAGCGGCGGCCTACGGCGCATATTCTCTTCGGCACCAACCAGGCTCGGCCTGCCGAGATCGCGGCCGAGCGATACCACCAAGGGCTCGTGCCCCTCATCATCTGCACGGGCGGCGTCAACCGCCACAACGGCATCGTCGAAGGGCGCATGTTCCGCCGCCTGCTCCTTGACCGAGGGGTGCCCGATGACGTGATTCGTTACGAGGATCGATCGGCCAACACGTGGCAGAACGTCGAGTTCGCGCTGCCATTCCTGCATGAGGCGTTGGAGAAAGGACTCGCGGTCACGGCGGTCTGCAAGTGGTATCACCGCCGTGCGGTCCACGCGTTGAAGACTCTCACGCCTGACATCGGCGGCTTCTACGCCATCACGTGGGATCCGGTCTATGCTGGGCAACCCGTTACGCGCGAAAGCTGGCCGGTCATTCCCGATGGCAGGCGCCGGGTCATTCGCGAATGGCAAGAGGTGCCCCGTCGCGTCACCCAGGGCGGTTTCCAGGACACGAATATCGCGGACGGCGCATGGCGCTGAATCCGAATCCCAGGTCCGAGAGGCCGGCCGGCTGTCAGAGGCGCCAGGTGATGGCGTCGGCAGGCTGGTAGCGGCAGGTGGAGCCGGTGGAGACCGTGGCGCGGAGGTGGGCGGCCAGCTCGGGGTGGGCGTGGTCGAGCTTGCGCAGCGTGTCGCGAATGCGGGCGGTGACGGTCTTGCGGGCCCGTTCCGCCTCGTCGCCCAGCCGTCGCGTGCGCCCGCCGAGGCCGGCCGCGGTCCGCAGTTCCTCCAGCAACGCGGCCCGCTCCCTGTCGAACTCGGCCGCGCGCCGGTCGTCGCCCAGCTCCACGGCCCGGTCGATCTCCTCGTCGAGCTGGGCCAGGCGGCGGTGGTAGCGGGTCTTGGCCTCCTCGTCGAGCACGGCGTCGCCTCCCATCCGGCGGGCCGCCACCACGAGCTCGCCGCCCTCCGGGTCGAGCAGGCGTACGGCGGGCACGTCGTCGCCGGGGCGGCCCAGCAGCCTGTGCAGGTCGCGCAGGCCCTTGGCGTCGGGCATGTGGGCGGTCCGGCCGGCGAACGTCAGTGACCAGACCTCGCCTTCCCTCCTGAACTCCCTGCCGAGCCGACCTGCCCCGCCATCCGTGACGCCGCTGTCCACAGCGTCAGTGCCAGTGGAACCGATGTCCGAGGCGCCCTTGCCCTCATCCCGCGGCTGGAGCTGGGGCTGCGGTGAGGGAGGGTCGTGTCGTGGGGCGGGCAAGTCTCGCCGTAGGACGGCCGGGTCGCGCTGTGGGGCGGTCGCGTTCGGGTCTGGGGTGGGCGCGTGCGGGTCTGGGGTGGGCGTATCGATGTCTGACGTGAGGGGCGCCGGGCGGGTGGCCTCGGCGACATGGCCCATGCCCAGCTCACCGGCCTCGGCGACGTGGCGCATGCCCAGCTCGCCCGCCTCCCCGCGCACCTCCGCGAGCAGCCGCTCCGCCGTCTCCGCGTCGCCGGGCGCGCCGCGGGCGAGCAGCGTCGAGGCCAGGTGCGCGCGGGCGAGGAGCGACCACGGGCGGGCCCGCATCCCGTCGGCCGAGCGCCAGGCCGCCGTGAAGCCCTCGACGGCCTGCGGCCAGCGCTCCTCGGCGGCGTCGACCATGGCCAGCCACAGGTCGTAGGGCCCGCTGACGTCCCAGCCGAACATCGACACCACCCACCGCCCCCGGTGCGGCTCCAGCGCGGCCCTGGCCTGGGCGCACAGGCGCGGGTCGCGGGTGGCCGCCGCCACCTCGGCCTGGAGGCGCAGCCACAGCGGACGGGCCATGCGGTCGCGCGGCTCGCCCTCGGCGAAGTGGCGCAGCGCGGTGTGCACGTCGCCGAGCTGCAGGGCCGTGAGCGCCTCCAGCACCCACCGGCACGGGTGCTCGGTGCCTCTGAGCGAGTGCAGCAGCTCCTGCGCGGCCTCGACGGCCCCCTGCAGGGACGCCATCGCCCACCGGTGGTGGATGACCATGAACGAGAAGTGGTCGTGCAGCGGGTCGATCGTGAGGTCGGACAGCGCCGACTCGGCCTCGGCGAAGCGGCCGGTGAGGGCGGAGACGATGCTCAGGTCGACGGAGGTGGTCAGGTTGAGGTGGGCCCGGCCGCTGCGCCGGCCGCCGGCGGCGTAGTCGTGAAAGGCGTCGAGGTAGCGGGGATCGCCCTGCTCGATCATGGCGACCCAGCGCAGCGCGGCGGCGAAGTGCGCCAGCTCGGCGTCGGCGGTGCGCCTGGCCACCTCGATCAGCTCGCCGGTCAGCGCCATCCGCTCCGCCGCCGTGTCGGGGCCCCAGATGATGTCGTGGTGCGCCCACAGGCTGAACACCAGTGCGGCGTCGTCGCCGCCCTGCCTGGCCAGGCTGACGAGGTGGAGGACGAGGTCGAGCGCCAGCCGCTCGTCGGGCACCGAGCCGCCGACCAGCCGGGCGTGCGCCTCCCGCAGCAGGTCAAGGGCCTGGTCGTGGCCGTAGAAGGAGTGGAACGTCAGCGCGACGCGGGCCGGCAGCTCGGGGTCGTCGAGCTCGCGGGCGATGCGGACGGCCTCGTCGAGCACCTCGCGGGCCTGGTCGCGCTCGCCGAGATGGAGCAGGTCGCGGCTCAGGTCGAGCCCGACGATGGCCCGCCTGCGCCGGTCGAGATCGGCGCAGAGCTCATAGGCCCGGCGCTGGTGGCCGAGCTGCTCCTCGGCCGCCAGCCGGCTCTTGGCGTCGTTGGCGGCGTCGAGCAGCAGGTCGACGACCCGCCCTCCGTCGAGGCGGTCGCGGGCGAGGTAGGCGTGCCTGGCCAGCTCGCCCGGCAGCATCCTGCCCGCCGTGCCGGGCGCGCGGTCGAGGGCGCGGACGATGGCGCCGTGCAGCTCGGCCGGGTCGTCGAGCGAGTCGTAGAGGGTCTCGCGTACGAGATCGTGGACGAACGCGAACACGCCGCCGCCCTTGGCCACCACGAGCTTGGCCACCACGGCGAGCTCCAGCAGCCGGTCGACGTGCGCGACGGGCGCCGCGACGGCCGCGGCGAGCACCTGCCGGTGGAACTGGCGCCCGAGCACCGCCGCCGCGGGCAGCAGCTCGGACACCTGGCGCGGCAGCAGCGACAGGCGGCGCAGCAGCGCGTCGCGCACGCCGGGGGCGATGGCCCCGGCCGAGCCGCCGCTGCGCCACAGCCGGGCGGTCTGCTCGACGAAGAACGGGTTTCCGCCCGTGCGCAGGTGGACCTCCGCGACCAGCTCGGCGGGCGGGTCGTGGCCGGCCGTGCGGGTCATGAGCGCGCCGACGCCCGCCTGGTCGAGCCCGGTGAGCGTGATGGTGGTGGCCCGCGCGACGAGCGGCGACAGCAGGTCGCGCAGCGGATGGTCGACCGGCTCGACCTCGGCGTCGCGGTAGGTGCCGATCAGCAGCAGCCGCTCGAACCAGGTCTGCTGGGCGGCGAACTCCAGCAGCCGCAGCGAGGCGGGGTCGGCCACGTGGAGGTCGTCGATGACGACCACGACCGGGCGCCGCTGGGACAGCGAGACGAGGGCGGAGGTGACCGCGTCGTAGAGCCGGAAGTCGTCGATGGCCCCCTCGCGGCCGGCGCCCTCGCCGAGCAGGGCGGCCAGGCTGCCGCCCGCCGCCTCCTCCGCGGCGGCCCACTCGCCGGGCTCCGCGACGCGCCGGAGGGCCCGGATGACCTGGACCCACGGCCAGTAGCCCGGGGCGCTGCCGGAATCCCAGCACGCGCCGCCGACCACCAGCGCGCCCTGCCGCCTGGCCTCACCCGCCGCGCTCGTGACCAGCGTGGTCTTGCCGATGCCGGCCTCGCCGGTGACCAGGACCAGGCCGCCGTGGCTGCCGACCACCCGGGCGATCTCGGCACGCATCAGCGCGGCGGGGTGCTCCCTGCCGATCAGCTCGTGTGCGCCGACGTCGATAGCCATGACGCTTGCACGCTATCCGCCGGTGCCGACAATTTGCCATCGCGCTGATCCGGGGCTTATCGCCGCAATGATCCCGGACGCCGGACACGCGGGCCCCCGGGACGCCGGACACGCGGGCCCCCGGGATGCCGGACACGCGGGCCCCCGGGATGCCGGACGCGCCGGTACCCGCCACTACCAGGCGACGTCCAGGGCGCTCAGGCCGTACACGATGTGGGAGGCGCGGAAGCCGGCGGCGCCCGCCTCGCGCAGCCCCGGGAACCGCTGGAGCAGCGCGGGAAGGGCGATGCGCAGCTCCATGCGGGCCAGCGGGGCGCCCAGGCAGTGGTGCACGCCGTGCCCGAACGCGACGTGGCCGGGGGCCCCGCGCGACAGGTCGAACGTGTCGGCGTCGGGCAGCAGCTCCGGGTCGCGGTTGGCGGCGGGCAGGGCGACGATGACCAGCTCGCCGGCCCCGATGGTACGGCCGCCCAGCTCGACCTCCGTCGTCGTGACCTTGGTGGTGCCGGAGTTGACGATGCTCAGCCAGCGCAGCAGCTCCTCCACCGTGGCGTCGATGCGCTCGGGCTCCTTCCGCAGGAGCTCCAGCTGGTCGGGGTGGCGCAGCAGGGCCAGCGTGCCGAGGGAGAGCATGTTGGAGGTGGTCTCGTGGCCGGCGAACAGCAGCAGGGCGCCTATCCCGACGAGCTCGTCCGTGGAGAGGTCGTCGCCGTGCTCGCGCACCAGCATGCCGAGCAGCTCGTCGCCGGGGTCGCGCTGGATGCGGCGGACCAGCTGCTCCATGTAGGCGCGCGACTCGAACTGCAGCGCCAGCCGCTCCTCGCCGGGCGCCGACATGTCGAGCATGCGGCTGGTGCGGTGCTGGAAGCCGTCGCGGTCCTCGTACGGGACGCCGAGCAGCTCGCAGATGACCAGCGACGGGATCGGCAGCGCGAACGAGCGCACCAGGTCGGCGGGCGCGCCCGCGGCCTCCATGGCGTCGAGGTGGTCGTCCACGATGCGCCTGATCCGCGGCTCCAGCCGCTGGATGCGGCGGATGGTGAACTCGGGGGTCAGCATCCTGCGCAGCCGCGTGTGCTCGGGCGGGTCGACGCCGAGCAGGTTGCCCGCCTGCGCCTTGGCCAGCTGCTCCGGGGTCATCTCGGGCGCTCCGGGCAGCCGCGCGACCGTCTGCCGGGCGATCCTGAACCGCTCGGCGTCGCCCAGGACCTCGCGTACGTCCGCGTACCGGGTGACGAGCCACGCCTCCATCCCGAACGCGGTCGTGACCCGCTCGACGCCGCCCCCGTCACGGATCGCCGCCAGCTCGGGAGCCGGGTCGAACCCCATCCGCCGCATGTGCGGCGGCATCGCCGAGGTCTCGGTCATGCGTACCCCTTGATGATCGTCGTAGCCGGGTCAACCGTAACAACGGAGAGCATGATCGCACAGGGTCCCCACCGCCCGCAGATCTCAGCTCCGCAGCCGGGCGATCTCCTCCTCCGGGTACGGGGTGCGCCTGTCGTCGTCGCAGAACTTCCGGAAGAAGGCGTCCATGACCACGGCCCCCGGGCTGTGCCGGGCGAGGACGGTGGCGGCCCCCTCGGGCACCCCTGCGGGCTTCTCCCCCGCGGCCCACCTGGGCATGAGCTCGTCGCGCCGGTCCCGCCCGTGCCCGTAGAGCTCGGCCACCAGCCAGAGCACGAGGTACGCGCGCGTGTACGCGAGGTCGTACGTGCGGTGCCCGCGAAGGAACGCGACCTCCTCCGGCGTCAGGTCGAAGCGCGAGGAGAGGGAGAGCCCGAAGTCGGAGAAGTAGAGGCGGTGCCCGTCGGTCAGGATGTTCTTGAAGTGGGCGTCGAAGTGCACCAGCCCCTGGGAGCTCATGAAGGCGGCCCCCGACTCCAGCTCCCGCTCCACCAGCTCGCACGCCGCGTTGGCGGACCCGTCGCCGGCCCGCATCTGCTTTTCGAGCCATTCGTGCAGGTTGTACGGGAAGTGCTCCAGAAACAGCACGAGGCTCGCCGAGGAGGCCCGCAGGCCCTCGACGCGGTCGCGGATCTCCTGGCCACCGCCCCAGTAGGCGACGACGCGGTCGACGTCGGCGAGGTCGTCCGGCAGGGGCGCCGGGTCGCCGGGCAGCACCCGCCAGTGGTACATCAGCGGGAATCCGGCGAACTGCCCGGCCAGCACCCATTCGGTGGTCATGACGTGGGCGGCCAGCTCCCGCCACGCCCCGAAGCCGGGGCCGCCCATGGCGCCCATGCCGATGTGGCAGAAGGACGGGAGCCCGTAGAGGTCGGCGGTGGATCGGACGTGCTCGGGCAGGCACTCGCGGTCGGTGAGCGGCAGCCGCTTGACGAACACCGGTCTCCCCGCCACCTCCAGCAGCATGGTCTGCCCGCCGACGCCCGCCCCGAGCGGCGTGGCCCGCTCCACCAGCTCGCCGAGGGCGTGGTCGCTCAGCAGGGACAGGGACGTGGCGACGGCGTCGTGGGCCGAGGTGCGCGAGGGGTCCATCCGGGCCACTCTAGAACGCGACGACGACCTTTCCGGCGGCGTGGCCCTGTTCCTGGTACGCGAGGGCCGCCGGGATCTCCTCGAACGGGTACGTCCTGTCGATCACCGGATGGACCCTGCCGCTCTCGATCAGCTCGGTCAGCGCCATCAGGTTCCGCCGGTTGTCCGTGCAGGCGACCACGTCGGCCAGCACCACACGCTGCGACACGAGCGGCGCCATCGCGAGCGCCGCGAACATGTGGCCCACAGGGCGCACCCACTTCCCCGACGGCCCGCCGACGATGACGTGCGCGCCCTCGCGGGCCAGCACCCGCCGGCAGGCCGCGCCGGAGTGGCCGCCCGCGATGTCCACGAGCAGGTCGTAGCGCCGCCCGGCGCGGGTGAAGTTCTCCTTGGTGTAGTCGACGACCTCGTCCGCGCCGATCGACCGGACCATGTCCACGTTGCGGGGCCCGCAGACGCCGGTGACCCGCGCGCCGAACGCCTTGGCCAGCTGCACGGCGAACGTGCCCACCCCGCCGGAGGCCCCGTTCACCAGGACCTCCTGCCCGGGCTGGACGCGGCCGTCGTCGCGCAGGGCGAGCAGGGCGGTGTTCGCCGCCATGGGCACCGCCGCCGCTCCCTCGAACGACAGGTTCTTCGGTTTGGGCGCGAGGTCGCCCTCCGGCACGCACACGTACTCGGCGAAACCGCCCTGCTTGGGCATCCCGTACACCTCGTCGCCGGGGCCGAACTCCGTGACGCCCTCGCCGACCGCCTCGACCTGCCCGGCCACGTCGGCGCCGAGGACGGCGAACCGGGGCCGGCGCAGGCCGGGGCCGCCGTTGCCCATGACGCGCGCGACGTACGGCACGCCGTGCAGGAAGTGCCAGTCGTAGGGCTGGACGGAGGTGGCGCGCACCCGGACCAGCACCTCGCCGGGGCCGGGGGCGGGCCGGTCGATCTCCGTGAGCCGGAGGGGTGAGCCGTACGAGCGTAGGACGAACGCCTTCATCGCATTTCTCCTCATGCGGGGGGACTCGCGACCAGTGTCGCCAGCGACCCCACCGCAGCTCTACGGCCTAAAGCACCGCGATTTCACGGCCGAAAGTACGACTCCGTCCCGCCGATCGGCCGGATCAGTCGCGCACCCGGTTGGTCTCGTACGCCCATATGGCGATCTCGACCCGGTTGCGCACCCCCAGCTTGGTCATGAGGCGGGCGATGTGGCTCTTGACCGTGCTGAGCGAGATGTTCAGCTCGTCGGCTATCTCGCTGTTGGTCCACCCGCGTGCCACGGCGATCAGGATCTCCTCCTCCCTGACGGTGAGCGCCTCGACGGGCTGCTCGACCGGGGTGGCGCGCCCCGTGAAGGCGAACGTCTCCAGCAGGCGGGCGGTGACGCTCGGCGCGATGAGGGCGTCGCCGTTGGCGGCGGCGCGCACGGCCTGGGAGAGCAGGTCGGGGCCGGCGTCCTTGAGCAGGAAGCCCCGGGCGCCCGCCCGGAGCGCGGCGTAGACGTACTCGTCGAGGTCGAAGGTGGTGATGACGACGACGGCGAGCGGGTCGGCGACGCCGCGCCCGGCCAGGCGGCGGGTGGCCTCGATGCCGTCCAGGCCGGGCATGCGGATGTCGAAGAGGCACACGTCCGGGCGCAGGCGGCGGGCCAGCTCGACAGCGCGGTGCCCGTCCCCGGCCTCGCCGACGACCTCGATGCCGGGCTGCGCGTCGAGGATCATTTTGAGGCCGGTACGGGTGATCTCCTGGTCGTCGGCGACGATCACCCGGATGGCGCCGTTCTCACCTGTCATGTCGCCGCTCCGGTGCGGGGGAGCACGGCGGTGACGGTCCAGCCGCGTCCGGGGTTGGGGCCCGCCTCGCAGGTGCCGCCGAGCAGGCCGGCACGCTCGATCATGCCGATCAGGCCGTAACCGGGCGAGGAGATCGAGCGTACGGGGGCGCTCTCGCCGTCGTCGCTCACGCTCAGGCGGACCGACGTGTCGTCGACGGCGACCCGGATCGCGATGCGGGTGGCGTGGCGCGCGTGCCGCCGGGCGTTGGTGACCGACTCCTGCGCGATGCGGTAGATCGCGGCCCCGACCGACGGGGGCAGCCCGTCGAGGTCGCCGGAGATCTCCACCTCGACCGCCGGGCCGACGCGGCCCTGTCCGGCGAGCTGCCGCAGGTCGGCGATCCGGCGTCCCGGTGACAGCTCCGCCGGCTCGTCACGGCGGAGCAGGCGCACCATGGCCCGCATCTCGGCGAGGGTGCGCGACGCCTCGGCCTCGATCACGCGCAGCGCCTCGGTCGCGGCCTCCGGCCGGGAGGCCGCCGTCGCCAGGCCCGCCTGCGCCCGGATCGCCATGGCCGAGACGTGATGGGCCACGGTGTCGTGCAGGTCGCGGGCCAGCTGCTCGCGTTCGAGCAGCTTGGCCTGGTCGAGCTCGCGCAGGCGCGCCCTCGCCCGATAGCGGAACGCCAGCCCCAGCGCGACGGCCGCGAACATGACCGCGAACGCGGCCACCGTGTCGGCCGGGACCAGGCCGTAGAAGGCCGCCGAGACGCCGACCGAGACCAGCATGACCGCCAGCCCGAACACCGCCTCGCGCCCCGACCCCCACCGGAACAGCGCGTAGACCAGGATGTCGACGAACACCAACGTGTACGTCTCCGGCCGCACGCCGCCGGTGAGCAGCGGCGCGAGGCTCGTGACGGCGAACGAGGCCACCAGCATCGCCAGCGGCATGGTGCGCCGCCAGAGCAGGGTGGGCACCAGCACGAGCGTCACCGTCAGCGCGACGGCCCGCGCCGGGAGGTCCGGCCGCAGCAGCCCTTCGAGCACCGCGACCGGCGCCAGCACCCCGACGAGTGCCCAGTCGCGCCACACGCGTAAGGGAGGGTCGGGGGGACGGGGCTCGTTCCACACGGAGCGAAACACCCCTCCATCGTAATCAGCCGAGGACCGCGCCGATCGTGGTCATGATGGGGATCGACAGGCCGGTCGTCAGAAGGATCGTGCTGCGGGCCAGGCGGCGGCCGGTGTCGTAGTTCACCGCGTACACGTAGATGTTCTGGGCCGTCGGCAGCGCGGCGAAGAGCGTGGCGGCCAGCAGGTCGCCGCCGTCGAGGCCGAGCGCGAGCCGGGCGGTCAGGTACGCCACGGCCGGCTGGACGACGGCCTTCAGCGCGACCGCGAGCGCGACGTCCCTGCCGGCGCCGTTCGGGTCGCGAGTGGTGGAGTCCGTGGGGTCCGTGGAAGCGCGGCGGGAGCCGTACAGGCTGAGCCCGTACGCCAGCAGCGCCACGGGCACGGCCGCGCCGCCGAGCAGCTCGACCGGGCGCATGACCGGAACGGGCAGGGAGATCCCGCCGGCCGCCAGCGCGAGCCCGAGGAGGGAGGCGACGGTGAGGGGGTTGCGGAGCGGGAGGAGCAGGGCGGCCCGCTTGGAACGGCCGCCCTTGTCGAGGATCAGGAACGAGACCGGGGTCAGGACGATCAGCTGGAAGAGCAGGATCGGGGCGACCAGGGCGCCGTCGCCGAGCACGTAGATCGAGATGGGCACGCCGAGGTTGCCGGCGTTGACGTACGAGGAGGCCAGGGCGCCGATCGTGGTCTCGCGGCGGTCGCGCCGCCACACGAGGCGGGACACCAGGACGAAGACGAGCTGGGCGCACGCCACCGCCACCACCTGGGTCAGCAGGACCGGGGAGAAGATCGTGGCCAGGTCGGCTCTGGACACGGTGACGAACATGAGGGCCGGGGTGGCCACGAAGAACGCCAGCCTCGACAGCACGAGCTCGTCGCTGGCCCGCAGCAGGCCGACCGTCCCGATCAGGTAGCCGATCACGGCAACGGACACCAATGCGGCGAACGCCGCGACAACCCCCGACACGCACAACCTCCGAAATGGGACGTTGAGCAGGCTATCGGGCTGCTCGGGCTCACCACCGACGCACCTCCGTCGCACCCGGGAACGAGGTCTCGTCATGGCGGAGGTCGCCGCAACGGGCCGTCCGCCTCGAAGCGAAGGCTCGGGTTTACGCTGGGCGCATGCGAGTTGCGGTGATTGGCGCGAGCGGCCATATCGGCACCTATTTGATCCCCCGCCTGGTCGACGCCGGCCACGACGTGGTGGCCGTGAGCCGGGGCAAGCGGGACCCGTACACCCCGCACGGCGCCTGGGAGCGTGTCACCCGGGTCAGCGCCGACCGCGAGGCGGAGGAAGCCGACGGCACGTTCGGGCGGCGGATCGCGGACCTGGAGGCCGAGGTCGTCATCGACCTCATCTGCTTCACCGAGGCCAGCGCCCGCGACCTGGCGGCGGCGCTCACCGGCCGGGTCCGGCACTTCCTGCACTGCGGGACGATCTGGACGCACGGCCCGAGTTCCCGGGTGCCGACGACCGAGGACGCCCCGAAGCGGCCGCTCGGCGAGTACGGCAAGCAGAAGGCCGCCATCGAGGCCCACCTGCTCGACCGCGCCCACCGCGACGGCTTCCCCGCCACGATCATCCACCCGGGCCACATCACCGGTCCCGGCTGGGTGCCGGTCAACCCGGCGGGCAACGTCAACCCGGCCGTGTTCCAGGCGCTGGCCGACGGGGCCGAGGTGGCGCTGCCCAACTTCGGCATGGAGACCGTCCAGCACGTGCACGCCGACGACGTGGCGCGGCTGTTCGTGGAGGCCATGAACGGCCGGTCCGCCGCCGTGGGCGAGAGCTTCCACTCGGTCGCCACCACCGCCCTGACGCTGCGCGGTTACGCCGAGGCGGTGGCGGGCTGGTTCGGCCGGGAGGCGCGGCTGGCGTACCTGCCGTGGGAGCGGTGGCGGGAGACGGTGTCGGAGGAGGACGCGCGGGTCACGCTCGACCACATCTCCTACAGCCCCCATTGCAGCATGGAGAAGGCCGAGCGGCTGCTGGGGCACCGGCCCCGTTACACGCCGCTCGAAGCCATCTCCGAGGCGGTCGACTGGCTGGTCAGGGCAGGCACGATCACCCGGTGAAGCCCGTCACCCGGTGAGCGGTCCGAACTCCTTGCGCGTGTCGATGACGTCGCCGAAGAGCTCCCACCGCTCGCCCTTGAACTTCATGAGCTGCATCGACTCGATCGGGAAGCCGTCGTCGGGACCTGTTTCCAGCGTCACGCCCGGCAGCAGCATGTCGACCTTGACGCCCTTGAGGTTGCGCACGGCGTCGCGCAGCCCCTCGCGGGTCGGGCACGTGGCCGCCTCCATCGCCTTGTGGAAGCTGCTCGCGACGGCCCAGCCGAAGGTGTGGTAGGGCACGTTCGGGTCGGCGTCGGGCGCGTACTGCTGCATCTTCTGCTTGTAGAGCATCATCTCGGGGTCGTTCTGCCACGTCGGGTCGTTCGGGTCCTTGTAGTACGTGGACGACACGACGCCCTGCACGTTCTCGAAGCCGACGGGCTTGAGCACGGTGATCGAGGCGGCGACGTTGTTGACGATGTGCAGCGGGTTCCAGGAGGTGTTCTTGGCGTCGGCGGCCAGCGCCTGGGAGCCGAACTTGGGCGTGGTGACGTTGAGGAACACGTCGGCCTTGGACTCGGCGAGGTTGCGCATCTGCGGGTCGATGCTGGGGTCGGTCACCTCGTAGCTCTGCTCGGCCACGACCTTGACGCCGGTGCCCTCGATGGCCCGCTTGAAGCCGCCGAGCAGGTCCTTGCCGAAGTCGTCGTTCTGGTAGAGGACGGCGACCTTGGCCTGGGGCTTGTCCTGCTTGAGGTACTGGGCGTAGACGCGGGCCTCGGAGATGTAGTTGGGCTGCCAGCCGATCGTCCAGGGGTGGGCGGTGTCGGTGCCCCACTGGGAGGCGCCGGTGGCGACGAAGATCTGCGGGACCTTGCGCTGGTTCGTGTAGTCCCAGGTGGCCGTGGTCGAGGGGGTGCCGAGCGTCTGGAACAGCGCGAACACCTGCTCCTGCTCGACCAGCCTGCGCGCCTCCTCGACGGCCTTGGGCGGCTGGTAGCCGTCGTCGCGCACGATGAACTCGACCTTGCGCCCGCCGATGCCGCCCTTCTCGGCGTTGACGTAGTCGAAGTACGCCTTGATGCCCTTGGGGATGTCCCCGTAGGCGGAGGCGGGCCCCGACAGCGGGTAGATCCCGCCCAGTTTGATGCTCGTGTCGGTGATACCGGTGGTCTGCTGTCCCTGGCACGCGCCGCCCGACGCCGCCGTGCCCGTGCCGCCGCCGCCCTCGTCCCGCCCCCCGCAGGCGGCGACCAGGAGAAGCACCGCAGCAGCCCCGATCGCAGATACACGCATCGCTCTTACTCCTTCCGGGGAACCTTCTTGACCAAGCGCCCGGCCAGCCCGGCGAGCCCCGTCGGGGCCACGTACATCACCGCGATGATCAGCAGGCCGAAGATGACGCCGGGAGCGGCGTCGTTGATGTCCTGTGCGATGCCGGGCACGAACATCACGAACAGCGCGCCCAGCACGGGCCCGGACATGGAGCCGAGCCCGCCGACGACCAGTCCGGCGAGCAGAGTGATCGACAGGTTGACGGTGAACGAGTCCGGGGAGACGAACCCGATCACCCACGTGTAGAGGCAGCCCGCCACGCCGGCGAACATGGCGCTCCAGGCGAACGCCAGCGTCTTGTACGACGACAGCCGCACGCCCATGACCTCGGCCGCCACCTCGTCGTCCCTGACGGCGTGCAGCGCCCGGCCGGCCCGCGACCGCAGCAGGCTGCCCGCCACCAGGAACGCGGCGACGGCGACGACGAGCGTGAGGAGGTACAGCCACTGGTCCTCTGCCAGGCCGCTCCAGGCGGGCGGCTGGGGCTTGGCCAGCGTCAGCCCCATGGACCCGCCGGTCACGGCCTCGAACCGCTTGAGCAGCGGGCCGAGGAAGATGGCGACGGCGAGCGTGACCAGCGCGAGGTAGAGGCCGCGCAGCCGTACCGCGGGCACGCCGAACGCCAGGCCCAGCACGAACGCCGTGCCCGCCGCGAGGGGCAGGGTCAGCGGGTACGGCAGCGCCAGCCGGTCGAGCATGATCGCGGTCGCGTACGCGCCGACGGCGAAGAACGCGCCGTGGCCGAGCGAGATCTGGCCGGCGTGCCCGACGAGGAGGTCGAGTCCGAGCAGCGCCACCGCGTAGACCAGCACCATCGTGAGCTGGAAGACGTGGAAGGGGGCGAGCTGGAAGGGCGCGTAGCAGGCGGCGGCCAGGAGCGCGGCCACCGCCAGCCACCGCCACCGGGCCGCCGGCACGGTCGCGGCCAGCGTCTTCACGGAGGTCTTCACCGAGGTGATCGCCGAGCTCACGACCGCTCCACCACCGCTCGCCCGAAGAGGCCCTGCGGCCGGAACAGCAGCACGCCCAGGATGATCGCCAATGGCACTCCCACCTTGAGGTCGGACCCGATGACGTCCACGTAGGCCCCGGCCAGCGTCTCCGCCACCCCGACGATCAGCCCGCCCACGACCGCTCCGAGCGGGCTGTCGAACCCGCCGAGGGTGGCCGCCGCGAACGCGTAGATGAGGACGCCGCCCATCATGTTGGGTTCGAGGAACAGCAGCGGCGCCACCAGCACCCCCGACACCGCGCCGACCGTGGCGGCGAGCCCCCAGCCGAGCGCGAGCGTCCGGCCCACCCGGATCCCGACCAGCCGCGCCGACTCGGGGTTGCTCGCCACCGCCCGCATGCCGAGCCCGATCCTGGTGTACTGGAAGAGCACGTACAGCAGGCCCATGACCAGCGCCACCACGGCGAGCACGCCGAGCGTCGAGAAGCTCACGCTGACCCCGGCGGCCGACAGCGCGCCGTCGGGGAACGGGTTCGGGAAGTCCTTGATCAGGAAGGTCCAGATCCAGCCGGCGGCGGCGTTGACGAAGACGAACAGCCCCACGGTGACGATGACCAGCGTCAGCTCGGGCGCGCCCTCGACCGGCCGGATGATCACCCGTTCGATGAGCATCCCGCCGGCGAACGACACCACCAGCGTGATCACCAGCGCGAGCCAGAACGGCAGCCCGGCCGCCACGCACTGCCAGGCGATGTAGGTGGAGAACATGGCCAGCTCGCCTTGGGCGAAGTTCACGATCCCGGTGAACTGGTAGATGAGCACCAGGGCCAGCGCCAGGCTCGCGTAGATCGCGCCCGCGCCGAGCCCCACGACGACCTGCTGCAGGAATCCGGCCATCGCGCTACACCCGGTATCCGAGGTAGGACTGCGCGACCTGTTCATCGGCCCTGATCCGCTCGGCCGTGCCCGACAGGACGATCCGCCCGGTCTCCAGCACGTGCGCCTGCTGGGCGATGCCGAGCGCGAGATGGGCGTTCTGCTCGACGACGACCACGGTGGTCCGCTCCTCTGCGTTGACGGCCTGGACGATGCGGAACAGCTCCCGGGTGACCAGCGGGGCCAGGCCGAGCGACGGCTCGTCGAGCAGCAGCAGCCGGGGCCGCAGCATGAGCGCCCTGCCGATCGCGAGCATCTGCTGCTCGCCGCCGCTGAGGCTGCCGGCGGCCTGTTTCAGCCGGGTCCTCAGCACCGGGAAGTACGTGTGGACGCGTTCGAGGTCCTCCTCGACGGAGGCGCGGTCACGCCGGACGTAGGCCCCGAGGCGCAGGTTCTCCTCGACGGTCAGCGGCATGAACGTGCCGCGCCCCTCGGGCACGTGGGCCACGCCCTGCCGGGCGAGCGCGTCGGGCGGGCGGCCCGCCAGCTCCGCGCCGTCGAGCGCGATCCGGCCGCGGACCTTGACCATGCCGGACAGGGCGCGCAGCAGCGTGGTCTTGCCGGCGCCGTTCGGCCCGAGGATCGCGCAGATCTCGCCGTCGCCGACGGTCAGGCGCACGCCGTGCAGCACGCGGGCGTCGCCGTACCCGGCCACCAGGTCCTCGACGATGAGAGTCATACGGCGGTCCCCAGGTAGGCCTCGATGACGCCGGGGTCGCGCTGCACCTCGGCGGGCGGCCCTTCGGCGATCTTGCGGCCGAAGTCCAGGCACACGATGCGCTCGCAGATCCCCATGACGAACCCCATGTGGTGCTCGACCACGATCACGGTCAGGTCGTACTCGTCCTTGATCGCGGCCAGCGTGCCCGCGAACTCCTCGACCTCGGCCGCGTTCAGCCCGTTCACCGGCTCGTCGAGGAGCAGCAGCCGGGGCCGGGAGACGAGCGCGCGGGCCAGCTCGACCCGCTTGAGCGTCCCGAACGGCAGCCCGGACGCCGGATGGCCGGCCACGCCGGTCAGGCCCAGCCGCTCGATCACGGCGTCGGCGTCCGCCCGCAGGGCCCGCTCCTCGCGGCGCACCCGGGGCAGCCGCAGGCCCGCCGTGAGGAAACCGGCGCGGCCCCTGTGGTGCGCGCCGACCAGCACGTTGTCGCGAACCGACAGCCGGGTGAACAGTCCGAGGTTCTGGAACGTCCGCGCGATGCCCAGCTCGGCGATCGCGTACGGCGCCACGGCCGTCAGGTCCCTGCCCTCGTACACGATCGTGCCGGAGCCGGCCTCGTACCGTCTGGTGAGGCAGTTGAACAGGGTGGTCTTGCCGGCGCCGTTCGGCCCGATGAGACCCGTCATCTCGCCGCGCGCCACCGAGAAGCCCACGCCGTCCAGCGCCGTGATGCCGCCGAAGCGGACGGTAAGACCGTTGACCTCCAGCATCCGGCCTCCTGGAGAACAATGTTCTGAAGTTGGGCTCAGCGTAGGAGCGGCCCGTCAACGGCCGCATTGGGCACGGTGACCCAAGATGTTCCAGGCGAGTTGTCCGCTGAGCACAGCGTGTGTCTCGGACCGGTCACAACCCGTTGACCTCCCGGCGGCGGCCATGAATCATCCCGGGCATGTCCACTGGTTCGAGCACCGTGGAAGCCGTCCGGGCGCAGCGCGCGCGCATCATCTCCGAGTTGCTGAACGACGTCGACGACCTGGCCGACGCCGCGGTCGCCGCGATCCTCGTGGAAATCCCGTTCTACGCGGAGCAGGGCCCCGACTTCCACGCCGACGTGCGCGACCACGTGGTCAGGCACTACCGCGCCAGGCTGGCCGTGCTGCTCGAGGAGCGCACGGTCACGCACGAGGACATCGCGTTCACCCGGCGGCCCGCCATGCGCCGGGCCAGGGCGGGGGTGCCGCTGGCCGACTACATCAACGCGTTCAGGGTCGGGCAGCGGGTCTTCTGGGAGGCGGTGGTCGAGCGGGCCGGGCGCGGGTACGCCGGCCGCGAGGCGGCGCTGTCGCTGGTGGCGCCGCTGATGCGGTACTCCGACTTCGCCAGCACGCACACGGCGAACGCATACATGGAGTTCCAGCAGTACGCCGCCGCCGAGGCGGTGCGCGAGAGCCGCGACCTGCTGGAGACGCTGCTCGCGGGCAGCGTGCCGACGCGGGGCAGGGAGCTGGCCGCGGCGCAGGCCCACGGCCTGGCCCCCGACGCGCGCACGCCGCTGCTCGTGGTGATCGCCGTGCTCGCCGGCCCGCCCGCGGACTTCGACCAGGGCGCCGACGCCCGCCACGCGGCCTGCGCGGCCATCGCGAGAGCGGGCGGGAACGGCGCCCGCGTCCTGTCGGTCGTGCGCCAGTCAGAGATCGTGGCGATCCCCGTGCTCGGCCCCGGCACGGGGCCGGAGGAGCTGTGCGACCGGCTCCAGGGCGTGCGGGAGGCCCTGGCCGCCGAGGGGATCCGGCTGGCCATGGGCATCAGCACGGTGTCGGGCGGGACCGCGCAGATCCCGCAGGCGTACCAGGAGGCCAGGGCGGTGCTGGACTTCGTGCCCGAGGAGGGCGGGGTGGCGGCGCTGCCGCGCATCACGCCGTTCCAGTATCTGGCGCTGAAGGCCGACGACACCGCCCGCCACCTGGTGGACCCGCGCATCACGTCGCTGCTGGCGGAGGACCGGGCGCGCGGCGGCGTGCTCACGGCCACGATCAGGGCGTTCGCCGCGGCCGACCTCAACCTGCGGGCCGCGGCCGAGCGGCTGCAGATCCATCCCAACACCGCCCAGTACCGCCTGCGCAGGATCCAGGAGCGCACCGGCCGCAGCCTGCGCTCGATCAACGATCTCGTCGAGCTGCTGGTGGCGATCGCGCTCCACGACGCGCTCCCCACCAATGCCGGGCGCGAAAGACTGGGCGCCGCGACCAATGAGGGGCGTGGGAGATCGGACGTACGGTCGTGGCATGAACCTCGCTGACCGGCTCCACACCGCCGCCGTGCGGCTCGGCGGCAGAGCGGTTCTCACCCTGGACGAGGCGGCGCTCACCTACGGCGTGCTCGACGAGCTGAGCGCCCGGCTCGCCGGGCTGCTGCGCTGCCGCGGCATCGGCGCCGGCGACCGGGTCGCGATCATGCTGCCGAACGTGCCGGAGTTCGGCGTCGTCTACTACGGGGTGCTGCGCGTCGGGGCGATCGTCGTCCCGCTCGACCCGCTGCTGAAGCGCCGCGAGATCGCCGCCTACCTGGGCGACTGCGGGGCCCGGCTGCTGATCGCCTGGCACGCGTTCGCGGAGACCGCCGAGGCCGGGTCCGCGGGCACGAAGGCCGACTGCTTCTTCGTGGTGCCGGAGGAGTTCCGCAGGCTGCTGCGGGGCGTGCCGGCCGAGCGCGAGATCGCCTCCATGGCGGGCGGCGACACGGCGGTCATCCACTACACGTCCGGCACCACCGGGCGGCCGAAGGGCATCGAGCTGACCCACGCGAACCTCGGCGGCAACGCCGCCACCGTGGCCCGCATGCACGCGCTCGGCGTGGACGACGTGGTGCTGGGGGCGCTGCCGCTCTACCACACGTACGGGCAGACCTGCTCGCTCAACGCCACCGTGCACGCCGGCGCGCGGCTGACGCTGCTGCGCCGCTTCGACCCGGGGCGGGCGCTGGAGGTGATCAGGCGCGACGGGGTGACGGTCTTCCAGGGCGTGCCCACCATGTACATCGCGCTGCTCGACCACCCGGGCGCCTCCGACCTGTCGATGCTGCGGGTCTGCGCGTCCGGCGGCGCTGCGATGCCGCTCGACGTGCTCCGCGCGTACGAGACCCGGTTCGGCTGCGAGATCCTCGAGGGGTACGGGCTCAGCGAGACCTCCCCCGTCACCGCCACCAACCGCGGCGGCCGGCACCGCAGGCCCGGCTCCATCGGCTGGCCGATCAGGGACGTCGAGCTGCGGATCGTGGACGAGGAGGGCCGCGAGACGCCGCGCGGCGAGATCGGCGAGATCGTCGTGCGCGGCCCCAACGTGATGAAGGGCTACTGGAACGACCCCGCCGCCACGGCGGAGGCCGTCCGCGACGGCTGGTTCCACACCGGCGACCTCGGCCGGATGGACGAGGACGGCTACTTCTACCTGGTGGACCGCCGCCGCGACGTGATCATCCGCGGCGGCTACACGGTCTATCCGCGCGAGGTCGAGGAGGTCCTGTACGAGCACCCGGCGGTGCGGCAGGCGGCCGTCTTCGGCGTGCCGCACCCGGAGCTGGGCGAGGAGATCCAGGCGGTGGTCGCCGTACGCGAGCCGGTGGGGTGCGAGGACCTGCGCGACTTCGTACGGGAGCGGGTGGCGGCCTACAAGTATCCCCGGCACGTCTCCTTCGTGGACGAGCTGCCCATGAGCCCGACAGGCAAGATCCTCAAGCGGGCGCTCATCTCGCGCTGACCGGGTGTGGCATTCGTCTCATATATCGGTACGTTTCATCTTAGAAAATAAGACTGCCATAAAGTCCCAGCATGACACCTTGGGAAATGGTCGCGGTCGTCGCGGCCGGCGTCGTGGGCGGAGGCATCAACACGGTCGTCGGGTCCGGGTCGCTGATCACGTTTCCCACGCTGCTGGCGGTCGGCCTGCCGCCGATCACGGCGAACGTCTCCAACAACATCGGCCTCGTGCCCGGCGGTGTCACCGGTGCCCTGGGCTACCGTCCCGAGCTTAAGGGGCAGCGCGACCGGCTGCTCAAGCTGGCCCCCGCCTCCGTCGCCGGATCGCTGGCCGGCGGGGTGCTGCTGCTCAACCTGCCCGAGGGCAGCTTCAACCTGATCGTGAGCGTGCTGATCGCGCTGTCGTGCGCGCTGGTGCTGATCCAGCCCCGGCTCGGCCGCCTGCTGTCCGCCCGTCCGGGGCGCGCGAACGGCGGGCCGTGGCTGTGGCTGGGCGCGCTGGCGGCCGGCGCGTACGGCGGCTACTTCGGCGCGGGGCAGGGCATCCTGCTCCTCGGGCTGATGGGCATCCTGCTGGACGAGGAGCTGCAGCGGATCAACGCGGTCAAGAACGTGCTGGCCCTGGTGGTGAACTTCACCGCCGCCGTCCTCTACACGCTGGTGGCCGACGTGGACTGGCTCGCCGTGCTGCTGGTGGCGCTGGGCTCGATGATCGGCGGCTTCCTCGGGGCCCGCGTGGGCCGCCGGCTGCCCGCCCCGATCCTGCGCGTCGTGATCGTCTGCATCGGCGTCGTGGCCATCGTCAAGCTCCTGGCGGGCTGACCGGCTCAATCGAGCGGCGGGCGGCTCAGCCGGCCAGGCCGAAGAGGAACGCGGCGGGGACCAGGGCGACGGTGAGCGCGACCGCCCACCAGCGCGGAGCGGGCCCGTCCTTCAGCACGGTCACGCCCAGCGGCACCAGCGCGATCGCCAGCCCCAGCAGGGCGGCCAGCGAGATCGGATCGCTGCTGCCCTTCAGCACGCCCAGCGGCAGCCCGGCCGCCAGCGCCAGGCAGACGCACCTCACCACGCCCAGCGCCCTGGCGCGGTAGGCGCCGGCGGCGAGCACGATCCAGCCGCCCATGATGCAGAGGTTGACCGCCTTGAACACGTGGAACGCGCCGTAGGTCGCCTCGACCGCCCGCTGCGCCGCCGCCAGGCCGAGCGCGTCGACCAGGTGGAAGGCCAGGTGGCTGACCCCGGCGTGGAAGACCCGCCCGAACAGGCCGAGCACCACCAGCGTGACGCCCCACCGCGCCCATCCCGGGTGCGCGACGGCGATCCGCCGGGCCAGCGCGGTCACCGCGGGCCACAGGAGCACGGCGCCGGCGGCGTACAGGCTGTAGGACAGCACCATCCGGCCGGGGGCGGCGGCGTAGGCGGCGAGCTGGTCGGGGAAGAAGTCGCCCGCGCCCGCCCGGACGAGCACCCCGGCGAGGAGCAGGACCGGCCCGAGCACCAGCCCGGCGCCCTCGACCCAGCGGCCGGGCAGTGTCTGCTTGTTCGTCATGCCTTCGATCCAAGCGCCGGCGGCCCGCGCGCACACGGGCGATACGGCGAGAACCCGAGGTGGACCCAGCACTACCAGCCGGCGGTACGCATGAGGGTTGTGTGATGGATTCGGTAGTTTGATGGGCGTTCATCCTGCGAAAGAAGGGACCAGGCCCGTGCTCGACGATGCCGGACTCCAGGCGCTCCGCGAGGCGGCCCGCCTGTCCCCGGACAACCTGCCCCTCCGGCGGCATCTCGCCGAGCAGCTCCTGGCCAAGGGCTACCTCGCCGACGCCGAGGGCGAGTTCCGCGCCGCGCTGCTCCTCGCGCCCAAGGACCCGGACATCACGGCCGGGCTGGCGGAGTCGTTCGTCCGGCAGAGCGCGTACGGCGCGGCGCTGTCGTCGCTGGAGCCGTTCCTCGCCACGCCCGGCTACCCGCCCCGGATGGGCGTGATCGCGGCGCGGGCGCTGCTCGGCGAGGGCGAGACGGGCCGGGCGGCCCACCGCTACCACGAGGCGGTCTCCCGCGATCCGTCGGTGGCCGACCCGGAGCTGGCCGCCCGCCTCATGCCCCCGCCCCCGCCCCAGGCGCCCGCCCCCACGGCTCCGCCCCATCCCGCGTACGCGGCGCCGACCCCCGCGTACGCGGCGCCGACCGCCGCGTACGCGACACCGGCCGGCGCGCCTCCGGGCGCCGAGGTGGAGAAGTCGAAGCTGAGCTTCGCCGACGTGGCCGGGATGGAGGCGGTCAAGGAGTCGCTGCGGGTGAAGCTGCTGCTGCCGGTCCAGCAGCCCGAGCTGTTCGCCGCGTACGGCAAGCGCGCCGGCGGCGGCGTCCTGCTGTACGGCCCGCCGGGAGCGGGCAAGACCCACCTGGCCAGGGCGGCGGCCGGCGAGCTCGGCGCGGCGTTCGTCAACGTCGGGCTCTCCGACATCCTCGACATGTACGTCGGGTCGAGCGAGCGCAACCTGCGCGCGACCTTCGACCTGGCCCGCCGCAACCGCCCGTGCGTGCTGTTCTTCGACGAGGTGGACGCGCTCGCCGCGCGCCGCTCCGACATGCGCCAGGCGCACACCCGGCAGCTGGTCAACCAGTTCCTGGCCGAGCTCGACGGCGTGGACCAGAGCGCCAACGAGGGCGTGCTGGTGCTGGCGGCCACCAACGCCCCCTGGTACATCGACGTGGCGTTCCGCCGCCCCGGCCGGTTCGACCAGCTCGTGTTCGTGCCGCCGCCGGACGCCGCGGCGCGGGCGGCCATCCTGCGCATCCTCTGCCGCGACAAGCCGCTGGCCGAGATGGACTACGACGCGGTGGCACGGGTCACCGACCACTTCGTGGGCGCGGACCTGAAGGGCCTGGTGGACCGGGCGGTGGAGGTCAAGCTCCACCAGTCGATCAGTGCCGGGCACCCCATCCCGATGACCACGAACGACCTGCTGGCCGCCGCCCAGGGCACCAGGCCCACGGCGGTACGCGAGTGGCTCGGCACCGCCCGCAACTACGTGCTGCACGCCAACGAGTCGGGCGCCTGGGACGAGCTGATGCCCTGGATCAAAGGCAAGTGGTGAACCCACGCGAGTCGATCCTGCGGGCGAGCACGCTGCTCCAGATGCGCCGGCCCGCCGACGCCGAGCGGGAGCTGCGCGGCGTGCTGGCCTTACGCCCGGAGCACTTCACCGCGCACGCGCTGCTCGGGCTGGCCCTCGTCCACCAGGGCAGGAGCGCGGAGGCGGTGTCGGCCGCCCAGGAGGCGGTGCGCCTGGCGCCCGACCAGTCATATCCGCACTACATCGCCGGGCAGGTCCACCTGCGCACCGGCCGGCCCGACCTGGCCGTCGCGGCCGTACGCGTGTCGCTGTCGCACAATCCCGAGGACGCGGCGGCGTGGGAGCTGCTGGCCCGCGCGCACCTGCGGCTGGGCGAGTACCGCCAGGTGGCCGAGGCCGCGCGCCGCGGGCTGGCCATCGACCCGCAGGTGTCCGACCTCGTGAGCCTGCTGGCGATGGCCCACGTCAAGCTGGGGGAGACGCAGCCGGCCAGGGCCGCCGCCGAGCAGGCCGTACGGCTGGACCCGGAGAGCTCCACCGCGCACCTGGTCTACGGGCACGCGGCGCTGGCCGCCGGGGACGCCAGGACGGCGGCCGGGGCGTTCCGCGAGGTGCTCCGCCTCGACCCCGGCTTCGACCCGGCCAGGGACCTGCTCGTGACGGCGCTCAAGCTGCGCAACCCGCTCAACCGGTTCCTGTCGAGGCTGCGCGGGTTCCGGGTGGGGTGGCGGGCGCTGTTCCTACTGCCCGCCGTCCCGCCGCTCATCATCGTGTTCGTGCTGGTCGCGGTGGTGCACTGGGCGGCGTGGGTGGCCGAGTCGGCGACCGTGCTGCGGCTGGCCCGCGCCAGGGCGACCCGGCTGCTGTTCGAGGGCGCCGAGGCCCGCGCGGCGATGGCGGGCTGCGCGCTGCTCGTCGCCGGCGTGGTGGTGCTCGCGCTGGGCATCGCGCTCGGCCAGGAGGCGCTCGGCACGGCGGGGGTGGCGGTCATGGCGCTGGTGACCGCCGTGCAGGAGGCCGCGCACACCGGCTCCGCCCGCGGTCGCCGGGTCCTGTACGGCTGGACGGGCCTGCTGGGGGTCGCGACCGCCGTGTCCGCGATCATGGGCTGGCCCGCGGTCGGGCTGCTCGCCGTGTACGCCGGGCTGGGCACGATCTGGGTGGCCGCCGGCGTGCGGCGCCTCTGGTCGAAGTCCGAAATGTATGGATGACATACCTGCCTGGTATGTGAATTGTCAGAACCCTTCCTAACGTCGGCGTCGACGGGAAACCACCGGGCCTGATGGTCCGCCGCCCGTCCTGACCCGACAGGAGGGGGCTTCGTGGACTACGTCGCCCTGGGCTGCCGCAGCCTGGTGGCCCTGGTGTTCCTCGTGTCGGCCGTGAGCAAGGTGCGCGGCGGGTCCGCGTACGCCGACTTCCTGGCCGCCACCCGCCGGCTCGCGCCGCCGTGGGTCCCCGTCCGGGTGGCCGGCGCGGCCGTCGTGGCGGCCGAGCTCGCGATCGTGCTGCTCGTCGCGGTTCCGGGGACCGTGCGGGCGGGGTTCGCGCTGGCCGTGTGCCTGCTGGCGGCGTTCACCTCCGCGATCCTGGCCGCGCTGCGGCGGGCCGTACGGGCGCCGTGCGCGTGCTTCGGCGCCTCGCGCCGGCCGCTCGGGTACGGCCACGTGGCCCGCAACCTCGTCCTCATGGCCGGGTCCGCCCTCGGGTTGGTCGCGTACGAGCCGGTGACCGGTGACGCCGGGGCCGCGCTGGCCGCCGTCGCCGCCGGAGCGGTGGCCGCGATCGGGGTGGCGCTCGCCGACGACCTGATCGACCTGTTCGGCCCGACAGCCTGACCTGATCGACCTATCAACGGAGAGAGCACGTCAATGAGCCCCACCACATCGGCCGGTGCCGCGCCAGGGGCGCCGCCGGAGCAGGACGCGGCAGGCCCGACGGTGGGGGCGGACGCGCCGCTGAAGGCCCGGCCCGCGGCTCTCGCGAGGGCGCTGGGCCTGGCCTGGCAGGCGGGCCGCCGGCACGTCGTCGCGTATGCGGCCCTGACGCTGGTCGAAGCGGTCGTGCCGGTGGCCGCCGCCTGGCTGACCAAGTCGGCGCTCGACCTGGTCATCCACCGTACGGAAGGCGCGACCGCGCTGGTCGTCGTGGGTGCGGCGCTGGCGGCGGCCGGGGTCGCGGCGATCGCGCTGCCGCACGTGTCCCGGTACGTCCGCCAGGAGCTGGAGCGCCGTACCGGCCGGCTGGCCCAGGACCGGCTCTTCGCCGGCGTCGAGCGCTGCACCGGCCTGGCCAGGTTCGAGGACCCGGCGTTCCTCGACAGGCTGAGCCTGGCCCACGGCTCCGGCGGCGCCACGCCGAGCGCGGTGGTCGCGGGGACGCTGGCCATCTGCCAGGGGTTCGTCACGGTGCTGGGCTTCCTCGGCGCGCTGCTGGTGGTGAGCCCGCTGCTGGCGGGCGCGGTGATGGTGGCGGCGCTGCCCGCGCTGGCCGCCGAGCTGCGGCTGTCGCGCCAGCGGGCGTCCATGATGTGGCGGATCGGGCCGATGGAGCGGCGCGAGATGTTCTACCGGCAGCTCCTCACCAGCGTGCGCGCCGCGAAGGAGCTGCGCCTGTTCGGGGCGGGCCGGTACTTCCGGTCCAGGATGAACGCCGAACGGGTGGCGGCCGACGCGGAGCGGCTCCACCTCGACCGCCGCGAGCTGGGCGTCGAGGGCGGGCTCGGCCTGCTGTCCGGCGTGATCGCCGGGGCCGGGCTGGTCTGGGCGCTGCTGGCCGCCCGGGACGGCCTGATCACGGCGGGCGACGTCGCCCTGCTCGCGAGCTCGATCGTGGGCGTGCAGGCGGCGCTCGCGACGCTGGTCGACGAGGTCACGATGGCGCACCAGCAGCTGCTCAACTTCGACCACTTCCTGGCGGTGACCGGCGCAGAGCCGGACCTGCGGCTGCCGGTGCGGCCGGTGGTCCCGCCCGCGCTGCGGCGCGGCATCGAGTTCCGTGACGTGTGGTTCCGCTACTCCCCCGAGCATCCGTGGTCGCTGCGCGGCGTCAGCTTCACGATCCCGTACGGCTCCGCGGTGGGGCTCGTCGGGAAGAACGGCGCCGGCAAGAGCACGATCGTCAAGCTGCTGTGCCGCTTCTACGACCCCGAGCGGGGCACGATCCTGTGGGACGGCGTCGACCTGCGCGACCTCGACCCGGCGGAGCTGCGCGGGCGCATCGGCGCGGTGTTCCAGGACTACATGGAGTACGACCTGACCGCCGCCGAGAACATCGCGATCGGCGACGTGGCGGGCCGCGACCGGCTGACCGCCTCCCCCGCCAGGATCGAGGACGCCGCGCGCAGGGCGGGCGTGCACGACGCGGTCAGCGCGCTGCCGCGCGGCTACGGGACGCTGCTGACGCGGATGTTCTTCGGGCCCGACCCGGAGGCCGGGGTGGTGCTGTCGGGCGGGCAGTGGCAGCGCCTCGCGCTGGCCCGCGCGGTGCTGGGCGACGGGCGCGACCTGCTGATCCTGGACGAGCCCAGCTCCGGGCTGGACGCCGAGGCGGAGGCGGAGATCCACAACCGGCTGCGCGAGCACCGGGCGGGGCGGACGAGCCTGCTGATCTCGCACCGGCTCGGCGCCGTGCGGGAGGCGGACGCGCTGGTCGTGCTCGACGGCGGGCGGGTGGCCGAGCAGGGGACGCACGAGGAGCTGATCGCGGGCGGCGGCCTCTACCGGCGGCTGTTCGGCCTGCAGGCCCAGGGCTACCAGCTCACTGACACCTGGTCCCCGGGAGACGGTTCGCCCGCCGGTGACAGCGCGGACGGCGGTGCCAGCCCAGCGCGGGCCCGCTCAGGCGCGGATCCCGGTTCAGCATGAGGGTGTGCAGCTCGGCCAGCTCGGGGCCGGGCGCGATGCCGAGCTCGCGGTCGAGCGCCTGCCTGGCCTCGGCGAACACGCGGAGCGCGCCCGCCACGTCCCCGGTGCGATACAGCGCCACCATGAGATGCCCCCACAGCCGCTCTCTCGTCGGCCGCAGGGCCAGCGTCTCCCGGAGCCCGCCGATGATCTCGCTGTGCCTGCCGAGCGCCAGCCGGGCCCGCGCGCACTCCTCGACCGCGAGGTAGCGCTGCTCCTCCAGCGCGTCGAGCTGGGCCGCCACCCCGACGGTCCTGGGCAGGTCCTCGGCGGCGGCGCCCCGCCACAGCGCGAGCGCGGCGGTCAGGTAGCCCAGCGCCTCCTCGTAGCGGTCGCCGGCCATCGCGCCGCGGCCCTGCCGCATCCGCTCGTCGAACTCCATGACGTCCAGTTCGGCCGGCTCGCCGGGTTCGACGGGCTCGACGGTGAGGAGGTAGCCGGGCGGGCGCGCTTCCAGGCGGCCTTCGAGGTCCTTGCGCAGCAGGTTGGCGTAGCTGCGGACGTTGGCCAGCGCCGACTTGGGCGGATCGTCCTCCCATAACGCGCTGAACAGGCGGTCGTGGGAGACCGCGCGGTTCGGCTCCAGCAGGAGGCGGGTGAGCAGGAGCCGCTGTTTCGTCGTCCCCAGGGGCACGGCGGCGCCGTCGCGCCACAGCCGTACCGGGCCGAGGATGCCGAATCGCAGACCCATCTTTCCTCCCCCAGGGGTTCTTGGGAGCGCTCCCACGACACGCTACGGACGGGCCGATCATGTGTCAATGCTGTCAAGCCCACCCGCCGGAAAGGCCGGTCGAGACGGCTCCTCGTGAAACTTTCAGACGTTTCCGCAGGTCATCGCGGCGAGGTGGGGATCGTACGTTGACGCGCCGGAAGACGGCACCCCAGCATGACGCCGCGTTCCCCCACTCCGAAAGGGCACCCCATGCACTTGTCCAAGGCGTTGACGGCCGCCCTCGCCACGCTGGTGGCCGGCGCGGCGGTCGCCGTCGCGGTGACCGCCGGGGCCCCGGCGGGCGCGGCCGCCGGCACGGGCACCGGCTACCTGCACACCAGCGGCAACAAGATCGTCGACAGCACGGGCGCGACCGTGCGGCTGACCGGCATCAACTGGTTCGGCATGGAGACCGACAACCGGACCTTCCACGGCCTGTGGTCCAGCACCCCCTGGAAGGGCCACATCGACAAGATGGCCTCCCTGGGCTACAACACGATCCGGGTGCCGTACTCCAACGACGCCCTCAAGCCCGGCGCCACGGCCACCGGCATCAACGACTACGTCAACCCCGACCTCATCGGCCTGACGCCGCTGCAGATCCTGGACAAGATCATCGCGTACGCCGGCGGCAAGGGCATGCGGATCATCCTCGACCGCCACCGCCCCACCGCCGCCGGCCAGTCCGCCCTCTGGTACGTCTCCGCCACCCCCGAGAGCACCTGGATCGACGACTGGAAGGCGCTGGCCCGGCACTACGCCGGCAACCCCACCGTGATCGGCGCCGACCTGCACAACGAGCCGCACGCCTCGGGCACCAACCCCAACGCGACCGGCTCGTGCTGGGGCTGCGGCGACACCGCGCGCGACTGGCGCCTGGCCGCCGAGCGGGCCGGCAACGCGGTCCTGTCGGTCAACCCCAACTGGCTGATCTTCGTGGAGGGCGTGAGCTGCCCGAGCGGCGGCGAGTCCAACGTCTGGGACGGCGACCCCAGCAACGACGAGGACTGCGGCTGGTGGGGCGGCAACCTGTCGAAGGCCGGGCAGTATCCCGTGCGGCTCGACGTGGCCGACCGCCTGGTCTACTCGCCCCACGACTACGCGACCTCGGTCTACCACCAGAGCTGGTTCGACGCCCCCGACTACCCGGCCAACCTGCCGGCGATCTGGGACCGCTATTGGGGCTACCTGTACAAGCAGAACATCGCGCCCATCATGATCGGCGAGTTCGGCACCACCCTGGCCTCGAACGTGGACAAGATCTGGCTGCAGGAGCTGCTCAAGTACACCGGGACCGGGGTGAACGGGATGTCGTTCACGTACTGGTCGTGGAACCCGAACTCGGGCGACACCGGCGGCATCCTCAACGACGACTGGACCACGGTCAACCAGGCCAAGCAGGCCATCCTGCAGCCGTACCTGATCCCGCCGACCGGCGGCGGCGGGGAGCCGAACGAGACGCCCACGGCCGAGCCTCCCGGGGAGTGCACCGTGACGTACAAGCAGGTGAACTCCTGGCAGGGCGGCTTCCAGGGCGAGGTGACGGTGAAGAACACCGGCAGCAGCACGATCAACGGCTGGAGCGCCACGTGGACGTTCCCGTCGGGCGTCACGCTGAACAACGCCTGGAACGCGGTCGTGACCCAGTCGGGCACCACGTGGACCGCCAAGGGCCCGGACTACGCGCGCAACCTGGCGCCGGGCGCCTCCGTGGCGATCGGCTTCACCGCCAACGGCCCGAACAGCCAGCCCTCGGACGCCACCTGCTCCTGACCGGCAGCTGACCGGGCAGCCTGACCGGGGCCCCGACAGTCTGACGGGCCCCTGACGGGGGTGCCGGGGCCACCTGCCCCTGGCCCCGGCCCTCCCGTCCGGGGCCGCGGGCGGACGCGCTCCCGCCCGCGCCCCCGGACGAGCGCCCGCCCCGCCTGCCCAACCCGCGGGGCGGGCGCTCTTCGCGTCTCCGCGCGGAGGGTCGGTCCACGGAGCACCTGATGACAGGCCTGGCTTCGCCCGCCCTGGTCGGCCGCGACGGCCAAGCTGCGACTGCTCGCCGGGCCACCCGCCGTCGTCCAGGTGCGAGGAGAGGCGTGCACCGGCAGGACCACGCTCGTCAGGGCGGCGAGCAAGGCGGGGTCGCCCGCCCGCGCGCCCGTCCGGCGGGGTGCCACTCCCGGCCGGGAAATCCGCCGAGGCATCCGCATGTATGCCGATAATTGCGTTCTTGCTGGTCAATTGAGCGACAATCGACGGCGTGAGCTTCGTGCAGTTCGGCATCCTGGGCCCGCTCCTCGTGCGCTCCCCCGGCGGTGACCCGCTGCCGATCGGGGGCCCGCGCCCGCGTGCCCTGCTCGCGCTGCTGCTGCTCGACGCGGGGCGGATGGTGAGTGTCGAGCGGCTGGTCGACGGCCAGTACGGCGACCGCCCGCCCGCCGAGGCCGCCAACGCCATCCAGGCCCAGATCTCGCGGCTCAGGCGGAGCCTGCCCGCCGGGCTGATCGAGTTCCACGGCGCGGGATACCGGCTGGCGGTCTCGCCCGACGACGTGGACGCGCACCGGTTCGAGCGGTTGTCGCGCGAGGGGCGGCGGCTGCTGGCGGCCGGCCTCGTCACGGAGGCCGCCGCCGCGCTCAGGGAGGCCGTCGACCTGTGGCGGGGGCCCGCGCTCGCGGACGTGGCCGACGCGCCGTTCGCGGGGCCGCAGGCGGTGCGGCTGGAGGAGCTCCGGCTGTCCGCCGTGGAGGACCTCCTGGAGGCCGAGCTGGGCCTGCCCGAGGGCAGCCCGGTGGCGGCGCTGCGCGACCTGGTGGCCGCGCACCCGCTGCGCGAGCGGCCGCGCGGGCTGCTGATGCGCGCGCTGGAGGCGGCGGGGCGGCCGTCGGAGGCGCTCGCCGTCTTCGACGAGACGCGCCGGCTGCTCGCTGACGAGCTCGGCACCGACCCCTCGCCCGAACTCTCGGCGCTGCACCTGACGATCCTGCGCGGCGAGCGCCACCAGGTCCGGCGGGCCGGCCCGCCGGCTCAGCTGACGAGTTTCGTCGGGCGGGAGGACGAGCTCGCGCGGCTGGCCGCCCTGCGCGACGCCCGGCTCGTCACGATCGTCGGCCCGGGCGGCACCGGCAAGACCCGCCTCGCCGTCGAAGCCGCCGCCCGCCTCGGTCCGGCGGCCCGTCCCCCGGTCGCCACTCACCGCGACCCCACGGCGCCTCCCGACACCAGCCGCCCCGGCCCAGCCATTGGCCCCCCGGTCCCTGCCCGTCCCGGTCCAGCCGTTCGTCGCCCGGTCCCTGCCCGTTCCGGCCCGGCGGCCGATGCCGATGGGCGGGTGGGCGGTGCCTCGCTCGCCGGGTGGGGCGCGGCCGAGGACGGCCAGGAGGCGTGCTTCGTGGACCTGACGCCGGTGGACGGCGCAGGGCTGGTGGCGGGGGCGGTGCTGGCGGCGCTCGGCCTGCGGGAGTCGGCGCTGCGCCCGCCCGCGGCCGGCCTGCCCGACCCCGTGGAGCGCCTGGTCGCGGCGCTGGCCGAGCAGCGGCTCCTCCTCATCCTCGACAACTGCGAGCACGTCGTCGAGGAGGTCGCCGCCCTGTGCCGCCGCCTCCTGGCCGACTGCCCCGGCCTGACGATCCTGGCCACCAGCAGGGAGCCGCTGGGCCTCACCGGCGAGCACCTGGTCCCGTTGGCGCCCCTGCCCGCCGACCCGGCCGTGCGGCTGTTCGCCGAGCGGGCGGCGGCCGTGCGGCAGGGGTTCGAGGTGGGGCCCGCGAACCTGGACGCCGTGCTGCGGATCTGCGCGGCCCTGGACGGGCTGCCGCTGGCCATCGAGCTGGCCGCGGCCAGGATGCGCACGTTCGGGGTGGAGGAGATCGCCACCCGGCTGGCCGAGCACGGCAGGTTCAGGCTCCTGTCGCGCGGCGACCGTACGGCGCCCGCCCGGCACCGGACGCTGCACGCCGTCGTGGAGTGGAGCTGGAGCCTGCTCGACGCCGAGGAGCAGGTGCTGGCCAGGAGGTTCTCGGTGTTCGCCGGGGGTGCGAGCCTGGAGGCGGTGGAACGGGTCTGCGGCGCCGACAGCGCCGACCCCCTGGCCGGCCTGGTGGACAAGTCGCTCGTCGATACCGACGGCGAGCGCTACCACATGCTCGACACCATCCGCCTGTTCTGCGCCGAGCGGCTGGCGGAGGCGGGCGAGGAGGAGCGCCTGCGCTCGGCCCACGCCTCCTGGTTCCTGGAGTTCGCCTACCGCGCCGACGACCACCTCTACCGCGCCGAGCAGCTCCACTGGCTGGCCCTGCTCTCCGCCGACAACGCGAACCTGCAGGCGGCGCTGCGCTGGAGCGTGGAGCACGACAGGCCGACGGCGGCGCGGCTGATGGCGGCGCTGGCCATGTACTGGTGGCTGAGCGGGCGGCGCGACCAGGCGACCCGGCACGCCGCACGCCTCCTTGAGGTGATCGGTCCCGAGTACGGCGAGGAGTACGTGATCGCCGTGGCGCACGCCGTACCCGACTCCGACTCTCCCCACTGGAGCCGGGCGCGGGCGATCGTCGAGTCGCTCGACCGGCCCGTCCGGCACCGGTTCGCGCCTGCCCTGTGGGGCATGATCGTGGGGCCGCCCCAGCCGCCCGGGCTGGGCCGGCGGGTGCTGGGCGCCGATCCGTGGAGCAGGGCGCTCGAACGGCTCAGCCGCGCGTTGCTGGCCGTGCTGGGCGGCGACGTCGCGCGCGCCGAGCGGGAGCTGGAGTCGGTACTCGCCGACTTCGGCGCGGTGGGCGAGCGGTGGGGCAAGGCCCAGGCGCTCGACTGGCTCGGCGTGATCGCGAGCTGGCGCGGCGAGTGGGGCCGGGCCATGAAGCTGTGGGACGAGGCCGTCGTCCTGCTGGAGGAGCTGGGCGCGCTGGAGGAGCTGGTGGACGTGCT
The DNA here is from genome assembly GCF_006334985.2 of Nonomuraea phyllanthi. Taxonomy (GTDB): domain Bacteria; phylum Actinomycetota; class Actinomycetes; order Streptosporangiales; family Streptosporangiaceae; genus Nonomuraea; species Nonomuraea phyllanthi. Next base: position 595,189 of record NZ_VDLX02000002.1, on the reverse strand, counting down.
GCTCCGGCGCGGCGACGCGCGCCACCGGGCGGGAGACTCCGGGGCCGCCCGCGCCGACTGCGAGCGGGCGGGCGATCTGGTGCGCCGGATCGGGCGGCCCGAACTGCTGGCGGAGGTACGGCTGCGCCTCGGCGAGATCGCCCGCGCCGAGGGAGACCGGGCGGAGGCGGCCCGTCACCTGGAGGCCGCGCTGGACGCCTCCGAGACGGGCCTGTTCACGGCGTCCGGCACCAGGTCGCACGTGCTGACGGCGCTCGGGCGCCTGGCCGAGGCGACCGGCGACGCCGCCGAGGTGGGGCGCCGGCACGCCGAGGCCCTGGCCATCGCGCTGAGGTCGCCGCTCGCCACCGACCTCGCCGACGCCGCCGAGGGCGTGGCGGGCCACGCCCTGCTCGCCGCCGCCCGGGACGGCGAAGGGCCGGGTGGCGAGATGGCGGAGCGGGCGGCGCTGCTGCTGGGGGTCGGTGTCGCGCTGCGCGGCATGGCCGTGGCCGGGGACCGGGACGTCGCGAGGGTCGCGGCCGGCGCCACGCGGATCCTCGGCCCCGGGGGCTTCGCGGCGGCGTACGCCAAGGGCGCCGCGATGAGCAGGGAAGACGCGCTCGCGGCGCTCAGCCAGGACGACCGGTAGGCGATCCTCCTACTCCAGCAGGTCCCGGCTGACAGGGCAGGGCGCGGTTGTCAGCCGGCCGTCACCCCGTTGTCAGCGCCGGTCACGAAGCTACGGAACATGCAGAACACCAACGTGCTCATCTCCGGCGCCTCCATCGGCGGCCCCGCCCTCGCCCTCTGGCTCGCCCGCTACGGCTGCAACGTCACCGTCGTCGAGAAGGCCCCGTCGCTGCGCCTCGGCGGCCAGGCCGTCGACTTCAAGGGCGAGACCCAGCGCACCGTCCTGACCCGCATGGGCGTGCTCAAGGACGTGGAGGCGCTCCAGACCGGCGGCGCCGACCAGGAGATCGTCAACGCGGACGGCCGCAGGCTCGCGGTGATGCCGGGCGAGTTCACCGGCGGCGACCTCGAGATCCGCCGCGGCGACATGTCCAAGATCCTGTACGAGAAGACCGCCGCGACCTGCGAGTACGTCTTCGGCGACTCGATCACCTCGCTGACCGAGACGGAGGGCGGCGTGCACGTCACCTTCGAGCGCTCGGCGCCCCGCACGTTCGACCTGGTGGTGGGGGCGGACGGCATCCACTCCAACGTCCGCCGCCTGGCCTTCGGCCCGGAGTCCGACTACGTCAGGTTCCTCGGCCACTACTACGCCCTGGTCGACGTCGAGGGCGACTTCGGCCCGGTCGCGAGGATGTACAACGAGCCGGGGAGGATGGCCGCCGTCGGCGGGCCGAAGGCGCCCGCGTTCTTCGTGTTCGGCTCCGAGCCCCTCGAATACGACAGGTACGACCAGAGCCGGCACAAGGACATCCTGACCCGCGCCTACGCCGGCATGGGCTGGCAGGTCCCGGCGCTCATGGAGGCGGTGCGCCGCTCCACGGACGTCTACCTCGACTCGATCAGCATGGTCAGGATGGACCGCTACTCCAAGGGCCGCGTGGTGCTGCTCGGCGACGCCGCGTACGGCAACACCCTGGGCGGCTTCGGCTCCGGCCTGGCCGTGGTCGGCGCGTACGTGCTGGCGGGCGAGCTGAAGCGGGCGGGCGGCGATCACCGCGTGGCGTTCGCGCATTACGACGAGCTGATGCGCACCTACTCCAAGGTGGCCAGGAGCGGCAACAACGCGGGCTCCTTCCTGGCGCCCGCCACGCGGAGGGGGATCCGGATGCGGAACTGGATGTTCAAGTCGAGCTTCCTGCTCGGCCTGATGCTGAAGATGACCGACAAGTTCGCCACCCGCATCCAGCTCAGGGACTACTGAGCCGCCCGACACCGCCGTCCACCCGCAGCCGCGGCGGGTCGTCGAGCAGGGGGACGGGCTGCTCCTCGTCGCCCACCTGCCAGTCCTGGACCGGCACCAGCCCCGGCCCGATCAGCTCGAACCCCTCGAAGAGCCGCAGCACCTGCTCCCGCGTGCGGAACGTCGACTGCGCGGGGGTGCCGGCCGTGGCCATCGTGAGCTGCGCGATCGCCTCGGGCGAGCTCTCCGCCATCGAGTGGGAGACCACCAGGTAGCTGCCGGGCGCCATGCGGTCCCTGAACGCGGCCACGAGCCCGGCGGGGTCCTCCTCGTCCATCACGAAGTGCAGCACGCCGACCATCAGCACGCACAGCGGCTGCTCGAAGTCGATCAGGCCGGTGACGCTGGGGTCGGTCAGCACGTCGTCGGGACGGCGCAGGTCGGCCTGGATGCCGGCGACGCCGGGCGAGTCGGCCAGCAGCACCTGGGCGTGCAGCCGCACCACCGGGTCGTAGTCGACGTAGATCACCCGGCAGGCCGGATTGACCGCGCGGGCGGTCTCGTGGATGCTCGGCGAGGTCGGGATGCCGGTGCCGAGATCGATGAACTGCCGCACGCCCCGCTCGGCCAGATGGCGCACGGCCTCGACCTGGAACCTGCGGTTGGCCCTGGCCACCTGGCGCGTCTCGGGGGCCACCGCGAGCAGCTTCTCGGCCACCGCGCGGTCGACCGCGACGTGGTCCTTGCCGCCGAGCAGATAGTCGTAGACCCGGGCGGAACTCGGCACGGTGGGGTCGACGCCGGGCGGAACGCGTTCTAGATCGGTCACGTGGGGCCGTCTCCTTCTACACGTACGACTCGGACGTCATCCTACTCGGCGGCGCGGGGCCGGAGACCGGCGCCCGCCGAGATCAACCGGGCGAAACAGAATGACCAGCCAGGCGAAACAGAACGCGTTCTCGCGGACGCCACTGTTCGTGATGTCTCTGTCACGGACCGTCAGGAGCCGGGGGCCGCGAAGCGGGACAGGAGCCGCCCGGCGGCGGCGAAGCCGGCCACCACGTCGGCCGCGGTGCGCCGCTCGCGCACCATCCCCACGGCCTCGCCGGCGTAGATGTAGGCGGTGTCGAAGTCGCCCGCGCGCCGGGCCGCGTCCAGCTCGGCCCTGGCGGAGTCGTCGGCGGCCAGCTCGTCCTCCCGCCCCTTCCAGCGGTCGAAGAACGCGTTGCGCAGCGCCCGCCCGCCGAACTCCGGCGGCCACGCGAGCCGCTGGGCGACGTCGAAGACCCGCCCGTACGCGGTGCCCGTCTCCTCGGCGGCCAGCACCCGGCTGGCGGCCGTCTCGGAGAGCGCGGTCTCGACACACCCCATGAACGCCGTGCCGACCCACGCCCCTTCGGCGCCGGCGGCCAGCACGGCGGCGAGCCCGCGCGCGGTCGCGATGCCACCCGCCGCGAGCACCGGGATGCGCACGGCGTCGAGCACGCTCTGCAGCAGCGGCAGGGTGGCCACCTCGTCGCGCCCGTGACCGCCGGCCTCGGCCCCGCGCGCCACCACCGCGTCCACGCCCGCCTGCTCGGCGGCGCGGGCCTCGTCGGTGGTGCCGGCCTGCGTGACGACCGTGATGCCGGCCCGCCGCAGCTCGCCGACGAAGGGCTCGTACGCCCCGAAGCTCACCGAGACCAGCGGCGGCCGGGCCGCCAGCACGGCGTCGAGCTGGGCCGGGTTGCCGGGCAGCGCCCAGGCCATGAGCCCGATCCCGTACGGCCCGCCGCCCGCGACGGCCGCCTCCCCGGCGATCCACTCGCCCGTGGCGGCGGCGGGGACCCCGATCATGCCGAGCGCGCCCGCCTCGGAGACGGCGGCGGCCAGCCGGCCCGCGCCCACCCCGGCCATCGGCGCGCCCACCACGGGCACCCGCAGGCCGAACCGCTCAGTGAGCCACGTGTGCAAGATCACCACCTCCGTAATCCCTGCTCAGGCCAGTCTCGCATGGTCTTTCTCACCTCTGGACCGGAATTAGGACCGGATGGCCGATGCGCTCTTGGGGCGCACCTGTGCATCCTGGTGGTGAACGGGTTCCGTTCCGGGAAGCTGAGAGGAGTCACGAGGGCATGGACAACGCGGCAGGCCGTCCGACCGTGGTCCTGGACAACGGGGTGGTCGGCAGGGTCATGCTGGCTCATCCGTCCAGGCGCGACCTCGTGCTCGTGCTGGGCATGGACGGCACCTTGCTGAGCTGCCAGCTGGACGACATCGCGTGCGTGGTGGGCGGCAAGCCGCTGTGCCGCGACGGCTGATCGCAGCCACTTTTCTTGAGCCGTTCACGGCCGGGGTACGTCATACGGACATGAGGATCTGGCGAATCGTGCTCCTGCCGGTGCTCCTGGCGGCGCTGACCGCGTCGGCGACCCCGCCGGCGGCGGCCGTGCAGGACCAGGACGACGTGCTCGTCGACTACCGCAGGCAGGGCGGTTTCGCGGGTTTCGACGACCGCGTGGCCGTCCACCGCGACGGCTGCGCATGGCTGAGCCGCCGGGCGAAGCCGGCCGTCCGCAGGTGCCTGACCGGCGAGGAGCGCCGCAGGCTCCTGGCGTATCTCAAGGATGTGACGATCGGCCCGTCCGAGCCGCGCCCGATGGGGGCCGACTTCCTGGCGTACACGCTGGCGTACGGCGGCCGCCGCGCCACCCGCTACTCGCTGCCGCCCAGCTGGCGGCCGGTGGTGGAGGAGTTGGACCGCCTCATGGAAAAGTACCGGTAAGCCTTCCATCAAGCGATTGACCGGGAATCGGGAGTACGGCTACCGTCGGTCGCATGACACCTGCGGAGAGCGGACAGGCCGGGCTGATCCTCAAGGTCGCGACGCAGCTGTTCGCCGCGCTCGGCTACGACGGCACCTCCACCCGCCAGATCGCCGAGGCCGCCGGCCTGAACATCGCCACCGTCAGCTACCACGTGGGCGGCAAGCGGGAGCTCTATCTCGCCGTCATGGAGCGCGCCCACCGGGCCGAGAAGGCGGCCCTGGACCTGGCGCTCGCCCGGCTGCCCGGTGACGACCCGGTCGCGGCCATCCACCGGCTGCTGGACGACTACCTCGACTTCTGCGTGGACAACCCCGAGGTGCCGGCCCTGTGGATGCACCGCTGGCTCTCCGACGCCAGCGACATCACGGAGCTGGAGCGCCAGTACGTGCGCCCGCTGGTCGCCTCGGTGACCGCCGCGGTGCGGCCGGCCGTCGAGAGCGGGCTGATCGGCCCCGACGTCGATCTCGAATACGCCATGTGGACGGTCATCTGGTCGGTGCACGGGTTCGCCAAGGGCGGCGTGCTCGACGCGGAGGGCCGGCGCAGGGCCGCCGGGGACCGGGCCGCGCTGCGCCGCTTCCGCGCCCACCTCCACCTGAGCACGCACCGCGCGCTCGGCCTGCCCGGCGACCCCCGGTGACCCGGGCCGCCGAGCGGTCGCTCGGGCCGGGCAGATTACTGGGGTACGGCATCGGGTCCGTCGGGACCGGCGTGTTCTCCGCCGTGCCGGGGCTGCTGCTGCTCTACTACCTGACCGACACGCTGGGCGTGCCCGCCGCGCTGGCCGGCTTCGTGCTGGTCGCGCCGAAGGTCTGGGACGTGCTGCTGAACCCGCTGGTCGGCGCCGCGAGCGACCGCGAGGCCGTGCGCACCGGCCGCAGGACGCGCCTGCTCGCGGCCGGCGCGGTGGCGCTGCCGGTGGGGTTCGCGCTGATGTTCGCGGTGCCCGGCGACCTGCCCGGCGCGGCCTGGTCGGGGGTGGCGTTCCTGCTGGCGGCCAGCGCGTTCGCCTGTTTCCAGGTCCCGTACGTGGCCCTGCCGACCGAGATGTCGCCGAGCCGGCAAGAGCGCACGAAGATCATGTCGTGGCGGGTGGTGTGCCTGACCGTCGGCATCCTGGTCGCGGGCGGCCTCGCACCCGCGATCGTCGACCTGGCGGGCGGCGGCAGGCAGGGATACGCCGTCATGGGCGTCGTCGTCGGCGTCGTGATGGGGGCGGCACTGGTCGCGGCGGTGCTCGCCACGCGCTGGGTGCCGTCCAGGCCGGGCCCCGCGCAGCTCGGCCCCGTGGCCGCCTTCCGCCTGGCCAGGGGCAACGTGCCGTTCTTCGCGCTGCTCGCCGCGTTCGTGACGCAGGCGCTGGCGGTGGCCGTGATGCTGGCGGGCGCCCCGTACGTGGCGTCGTACCGGCTGGGCGACTACGGCCTGACGTCGGTGATGTTCGTCTGCCTGGTCGGGCCCAGCATGCTCGCGGTGCCCGGCTGGGCCCGGCTGTCCAGGAATTACGGTCCGGTGCGCTGCTACCTGGCCGCCTCCGCCGGCTTCTGCGCGGTCGCGCTCGCCCTGGTCCCGGCGATCGCCGCCGGCGCCCTGGTGGCCACGCTGGCGCTGACCGCGCTGGCCGGCGTCTGCTACGCCGCGCTGCAGCTGCTGCCGCTGTCGCTGCTGCCCGACACGGTGCACGCCGACGCCCCGCGTACGGGGCACGCGCAGGCGGGCGCGTTCACCGGCCTGTGGACGGCGGGCGAGACCGCCGGCCTGGCGCTCGGGCCCGGGCTGTTCGCGCTGGTGCTGGCCGTCTCGGGGTTCGCCTCCGCGCCGGTCGAGTCGCCCGTCGCGCAGCCGCCGGAGGCGCTGACCGGGCTGCTGCTCGGGTTCACCGCGCTGCCCGCCCTGCTCATGCTCATCAGCCTGCCGTTCGTGGCCTGGTACGGCCGACTCGCGAAGGAGACCGCGTGAACCTGGAAGGACGGACCGTCGAGGACCTGCTGGCGGAGGTGACCCGGCTCAAGGAGCACGACCTGCCGGTGCGCGGCGGCCAGGTGACCGCCTACGTCTACGACACCGGCCGGCCCGAGGTGCACGAGGCGGCGGCGCGGGCGTACGCCGAGATGCTGGAGGTCAACTGCCTCGACCCGACCGCGTTCCCCAGCGTGGTCGAGATGGAGCGGCAGGTCGTCGGCGCGGTCGCGGACCTGCTCGGCGGCGGCCACGGCATCTTCACCAGCGGCGGCACCGAGTCGATCATGCTGGCGGTCAAGGCCGCCCGCGACGCCGCGGCGAAGGCCGCCCCGAAGCTGGTGCTGCCCGTGACGGCCCACCCCGCCTTCCACAAGGCGGCGCACTACCTGGGCGTCGAGGTCGTGGCCGTGCCCGTGGACCTGGAGACGTACCGGGTGCGGGCCTCCGACGTGGCACGGGCGATCGACGAGGACACGATCCTGGTCGTCGCCTCCGCGCCGTCCTATCCCCAGGGCGTGATCGACCCGATCGAGGAGGTCGCGGCCGCGGCCGCGGCGGCGGGCGTGCCGTGCCACGTGGACGCGTGCGTCGGCGGGTGGCTGCTGCCGTGGCTGCGCGAGGCGGGCGCCACGGTGCCGCCGTTCGACCTGTCGGTGCCGGGGGTCACCTCGCTCTCCTGCGACCTGCACAAGTTCGGGTACGCCCCCAAGGGCGCCTCCGTCGTGCTCTTCGCCGACCCCGCGATGCGCCGCAGGGCGTACTTCGCCTCGGCCGCCTGGCCCGGCTACACGATCATCAACGCGACCGTGCAGAGCTCCAGGTCGGCGGGGCCGCTCGGCGGCGCCTGGGCGACCCTGGCGGCGCTGGGCCGCGAGGGCTACCTGGAGCTGGGGCGCAACGCGCTGGAGGCGACGCTCCGGCTGCGCGAGGGGATCGCGGCGATCCCCGGGCTGCGGGTGCTGGGAGAGCCGGAGTCGTCGCTGGTGGCGTTCGCCGGGGACGGGATCGACGTGTTCGTGCTGGCGGACGAGGCGCGGGCGCGGGGCTGGTTCCTGCAGCCGCAGCTCTCCTACGCCGGCATCCCGGCGAACCTGCACATCACGGTCACCGGCGTGACGCTGGCCGGGGTCGAGGCCCTGCTGAAGGTGATCGCCGAGTCGGCCGGCGCCGCCCGGCGGCGGGGCCCGGTCGTGCTGCCCGACGGGCTGGTGGAGCTGGTGGCGGGCATGGACCTGGCGGCGCTCGACGACGCGACGTTCGCCGAACTGGCCGCGTCGGTCGGCGTGGACCTGCGTCCGGGCAAGGGGCAGCCGGAGATGGCGGTGGTCAACACGATCCTGGACGCGCTGCCCGCGGCCGCCAGGGAGGCGGTGCTCGTCCGGTTCCTGTCCACCCTGTACGGCTGACGCCCGGCGAATGGCCCTGACCTGCGTGGGAACGGGACGGGCATGGTCTGTGTGGGAGCGCCCGTATCGCTGTCCGGCCGGCTTGCCATGTTCGGCGCGCAGGTCCGGCTCGGCCTTGAGGTGTGGCAGCGCCTGCGCCCGTCCGTGGACCTGCTCATCGAGGACGACCACGGCGAGCCGCGCTCCCTCGACGTGGTGCTCCCCCGGCTCGCGGGGCGGTGCGACCTTCTGCTGGGGCCGTACTCGACGCTGCTCATGCGCAGGGCAGGTGACATCGCGACGGCGCTGGACCGCCTGATCTGGAACCACGGCGGCGCGGGCGACGACGTCCAGACGGCGCATCCCCGGCACGTCGTGTCGGTGCCGACCCCGGCGAGCCGGTACGCCGAGCCGTTCGTCCGCCATCTCGCGGAGACCGGCGACCGCAGCACGCTCCGGATCGTGCACGGCAAGGGCGGCTTCGCCCGGCAGGCGGCGGAGGGCGCCTCGCGGGCCGCCCACGAGCACGGCATCCCGGTGGTCCACGGCGGCCCCGTCGAGGACGGCTGGAACCTGTTCTGCGCCGGATCCTTCGAGGAGGACGTCGAGCTGGTCAAGCGCGCCCGCCACTCCCCGGCCGTCTGCGCCGTAGCGGCGGGGGTGCGGGAGTTCGCGTCGGCCGTCGACGATCCGCGCGGGATCTACGGCGTCGGGCAGTGGTTCCCCGGCGGCGGGCACCATGCGGCCCTGGGGGTCTCCGAGCGGGAGTTCGTGGCCGCCTACCAGGACAGGACCGGCGAGCCGCCCAGCTACCCGGCGGTGCAGGCGGTCGCCGCCGCGATCCTCGCGACCCACTGCGCGGACCTGGCGGGCGGCCACTCCCGGGCGGAGCTGCGTGCTGTCGTGGCCGGGCTGGAGACCTCCACCCTGTTCGGCGACTTCGCGATCGACCCGCGCACCGGCCGCCAGACCGGCCACCGCACGGTGCTGACCCGCTGGGGCGAAGGCGGGCCCGTCGCGGTGTGACCGGCGCTCCGCTCACTGCGGGGACGTGGGGAAGGTGGCCTCGATGCGGAAGCCGCCCGCGCCGTCGCCGCCGCTCTCCAGCGTGCCGCCCGCCAGCTTCACCCGCTCGCGCAGGTCCGCCAGCCCCAGCCCCCAGTCGCCGGCCGTGATCCAGGCGTCCGGCCGGCCGGGGGTGTTGCGCACGTGGATCCGCACCTCTCCGGGAAGGTAGGCGACCCGCACCCGCACCTCGGCCCCGGGCGCGTACTTGCCGACGTCGGCGAGTGCCTCCTGGACCAGCACGTACGCCGTGCGCCCCACCACGCCGGAGACCGGCACCGGCGTCCCGTCCACCACCAGCTCCACGGACTGTCCGGCGCGGGCGGACTCGGTGACGAGCGGCCGGAGGTCGGGCAGCGGCAGCCCCAGGTCGAAGCCCTCCCCGGTGCCGCGCCGCAGCAGCGCGACCATGTGCCGCAGCTCGTCCAGCGCCTCGCATCCGATCGCCCTGATCTCCTCCGCGACCGCCCGGCCGCGCTCGTCGCCCGCGGACATGGCCAGCGACCCGGCGCGTAACACCATGCGGCTGACCCGGTGGGTGACGACGTCGTGCATCTCGCCCGCCAGCCGCTCGCGCTCCACCCGCTCGGCGCGTTCGGCCAGCTCGCGGCGGAGGCGGTCGTTGACAGCCACGTACATGCCGTACAGGGTGGCCAGGGCGATGGCCGCCTCGGTGCGGAGGACCAGCTCCGACCGGCCGGGCAGCGCCAGGACGGCGAGGGAGAGCACGATCACCGGCAGCCAGCGCCGCACGCCGCGGTCCGCCGCGTACGCCATCGCGCCGTAGGCGGCGAACACGCACGCGGGCGGCCAGATCGGCGTCCCGGCCGCCGGCGGCGGGACGGCCCAGAGCACGGCCGACAGGGGCAGCACGATCGCCGTGCCGGCGCTGACCCACGCCACGGCGAGGGGATGGCCGCGCGTCCACAGAAGCGGCACGGCCGCCGCCACCAGCACGAGGAGGACCGGGGCCGGATAGCCGGTCGCCGTCGTCAAGGCCGCCGCGACCAGGACCGCGACCGCGTCGACCGGCCGCGGGCGGGCACCCTCCACCGCCTCATCGTACGATCACGTGTCAGCCCTGCCCAGCCTCCGCCGCAACAGAGGCTGTCAGATCCGGGTGATGCGGACCGCGTCGGCGATGACGTAGCCCGTCGTGGACGTCCAGCGGCTCACCCCCACCACGTTGTACGTCCCCGCCGCCAGCTGGTACGTCCCCAGCACCCGCCACTGCCCGCCCCCGGTGCGCTGGTCCACGCTGACCGTCTGGTTCCCGGCGGAGGTCGCCACGATGTACGGGGCCGCGCTGTTGTATCCCGCGTTGGCCGGATACCACACCTCCACCCGGTAGCTGCCCGCGCTGGGGATGGCCGCGCGGTACCACGCGGGATCGCTCGCGGACACGGGGTCCGCGAAGCGGTAGTCGGCGCCGTACCGCTGCCCGGAATAGCTGGACGTGCCCCAGTTCGTGCTGGCGGTGAAGCCGGAGTCGGTGTTGTCGATCACCACGCTGAACCCGCCGCCGCCCGGCGTGCCCACGGCCCTGCCGGCGCTCGGCGCGCTCTCCTGGTGCGTCCTGCTGAGGGCGGTGACGTAGTAGGTGGAGGCGCCCGAGGGCGCGCCGGTGTCGGTGAAGGACTTCTGCCGCGTGGTCGTGACCAGGTTCGCGGCGTCGGCGAAGAAGCACGGGTCAGCTGTGGAGGGCGTGCCGTCCACCCGGTACACCGCGTACGACGTGCCGGAGCCGGTCCAGGCCAGCTGGACGCCGTTCGAGCCCGGGACGGCCGAGGTGATGGCGGGCGCGGACGGCGCGGCCGACGATCCCCGGGCCGGCAGCAGCGCGGGCCGGGTGTAGTGGGTGTTCACCAGCCGCGTGATGGCGCCGATCCGGTCCGCCCTGACGTCCTTCGCGCTGAAGAACACGTCCCCGGCCACCTCGGGATGGCTCCGGTTGTCGGTCAGGTGGTCGCTCAGCTCCGCCGGGTCCTGCCAGGCCGCGTCCTGCCCGGATGCGCCCGCGCGGTAGGCGGCCTGGCCGACCACGAGTTGCACGCCGGTGCCCCGCACCACGTCGGACCACCAGGCGGTGAGCACCTCGTACGCGGCCGTGGAGAAGCCGATGTGCCAGTAGATCTGGGGCGCCAGGTAGTCGACCCAACCCTGCTTCACCCACTGCCGGCTGTCGGCGTAGATCGCGTCGTACGACTGCAGGCCCGAGGTCCGCGAGCCGAGCGGGTCCGTCGCGGCGTTGCGCCAGATCCCGAACGGGCTGATCCCGAACGCCACGTGCGGCTTGGTCGCGTGGATGCGCTGGTCGAGCTCGCGTACGAGGAGGTTGACGTTGTCGCGCCGCCAGTCGCCGACGTTGCCGAACGAGCCGCCGTAGCGGTCGTACGTGTCGGCGTCGGGGATGCTCTGGCCGCTGACCGGATAGGGGTAGAAGTAGTCGTCGAGGTGCACGCCGTCCACGTCGTACCGGGAGACGGCGTCCATGATCGCGTCCTCGATGAAGTCGCGCACCTCCGGGATGCCGGGGTTGTAGTAGAGCTTCCCGCCGTACGCGAAGCGCCAGTCGGGGTGCTGCCGCGCCGGATGCGTGGACACCAGCCGGCTCGGGTCGTCGTGGTTGGCGATCCGGTACGGGTTGAACCAGGCGTGGAGCTCCAGGTTGCGGGCGTGCGCCTCGCTGACCATGAAGGCCAGCGGGTCGTAGCCGGGGTTCCTGCCCTGCGTGCCCGTCAGCCACTGCGACCACGGCTCGTACGGCGAGGGCCAGAACGCGTCGGCCGTGGGCCTGACCTGCACCATCACGGCGTTCATGCGGTTGCGCACGGCCAGGTCCAGCCACGCCCGGAACTCCGACTGCTGCGCCGACACGCTCAGCCCGGTGCGGCTGGGCCAGTCGATGTTGGCGACGGAGGAGATCCACATGGCCCTGAGCTGCCGCTTCGGGGTGGCGAGGTCGGTCGAGCAGGCCGCGGCGGCGGCTGCCGGGGAGGAGGTGGGGGCCACGACGGTGACGAGTGCGGCGGTGAGCGCCGCCAGGACGGTACGCAGGAGCGCGGTCACGAAAGGAAGTTTCAGCGGGATCACGTGAAAGCGCAATAGTCTTCATGGCTTCCACGGGGCCCAAATCCGCGGCGCCCCAGGTGGCCCGCGCCGCGCCCCCTCCCCCAGAAGGACGCGACCCAGGACGGCGGGAGAGGCGCGTGACGCGGGGGCGAAAATCTTCACCTAACACGTGAGTAATGTCAATTATCGACATAAGTCAGGAGATGTCTTACGGTGCAGCCGTCACCCTTATGAATCGAGGAGCACTCATGACGCTCGCCCGCACGCGATTAGCCGCCCTCGCCACCTCGATCCTCGCCGTCCTCCTCATCGTCGCAGGCCAACCGGCCATGGCGGCGGCCGAGGAGAACCCGCTCGAAGACGCGTTCGCCAAGGCGGCGGCCGCGCAGGAAGTCCCCCGCGACCTGCTGGTCGCGCTCGCCTACGCCGAGACCCACCTCGACGGCCACAAGGGCGAGCCCAGCGCCAGCGGCGGCTACGGCGTCATGCACCTGGTCAGCAACCCGACCAACCACTCGCTCGAGAAGGCCGCCGAGCTCACCAAGCTGCCGGTCGACCGGCTGAAGGCCGACGACGAGGCCAACATCCTCGGCGGCGCGGCCGTGCTGCGCGCGCAGGCCGACGCGCTGGGCCTCGACGAGAGCGCCAGGAAGGACCTCGGCCGCTGGTACGAGGCCGTGGCCAAGTACGGCAACGCCGCCTCCGCCGACCTCGCCCGCCTGTACGCCGACGCCGTGTACGAGCAGCTCGGCCTCGGCATCGACACCCGCGGCGTGCAGGTCAAGCCGCAGGAGGTCACCGCCGACCGCGGCGCGTACGCCAAGGCCAGAGACCTGAGCGGGCAGGCCGAGATCGCCAGCACCGACTACCCGCCGGCGGCCTGGGTGGCCGCCAGCTCCAGCAACTACACCTCGTCCAGCCGCCCGTCGAGCTACGCCATCGACCGGGTGGTCATCCACGTCACGCAGGGCTCGTACGCGGGCACCATCTCGTGGTTCCAGAACCCCAGCGCGCAGGTCTCCGCCCACTACGTGGTCAAGTCCTCCAACGGCGCCATCACCCAGATGGTGCGGGAGAAGGACATCGCCTGGCACGCCGGCAACTGGACCTACAACACCAGGTCCATCGGGATCGAGCACGAGGGCTACGTCAGCGACGCCTCGTGGTTCACCGACGCGATGTACCGGGCCTCCGCGGCCCTGACCAAGGCGATCTGCGACAAGTACGGCATCCCGAAGGACCGGACCCACATCATCGGGCACAACCAGGTCCCCGGCGCCGACCACACCGACCCGGGTTCGTACTGGAACTGGACCACGTACATGAACTACGTGACCGGTGGCGGCACCCCGTCGTGGTCCACGACCGTCGACAACAGCACGTCCGGGCAGTTCACCGCCAGCGCGAACTGGGGCACCTCCAGCTACTCCAGCCAGCGCTACGGCGCCGACTACCGCTTCGCCGACCCGGTCTCGGCCAGCGACCCGGCGTGGTACCAGGCCTCCATTCCGAGCGCGGGCACGTACCGCGTCGAGGTCTGGTATCCGGACGATCCCGGCTACAACAGCTCGGCGCCCTACATCGTGGCGACGTCGAGCGGCAACAAGACCGTCTACGTCGACCAGCGCTCGGGCGGAGGAGCCTGGCGCAGCATCGGCACCTTCTCGCTCAACGCCGGCACCTACGACGCCGTCGGCGTGAGCCGCTGGACCGCCGGGACGGGCTATGTGATCGCCGACGCGATCCGCATCAGCCGGCTCTGACGCGTCCCCCGTACGGCCCGCGCCCCCATCCTCCAAGGGGCGCGGGCATTCCCTCGTTCCGCAGCGTCATCCGAACATGCCGGGCTGGTAGTCGCCGGCGGGCTGCTGGGTGATGACGTTCAGGCGGTTGTATGCGTTGATGACGGCGATGATCCCCACCAGCGCGGCGAGCTGGTCCTCGTCGTAGTGCTTGGCGGCGTTCGCCCAGGCCTCGTCGCTGACACCGCCGCCGTCGGCGAGACGGGTGCCCTGCTCGGCGAGCTCCAGGGCGGCCCGCTCGGCCTCGGTGAAGACCTTCGCCTCCCGCCAGGCCGCGACGAGGTTGAGACGCTGCTGGGTCTCCCCCGCCGCCGCGGCGTCCTTGGTGTGCATGTCGAGGCAGAAGCCGCAGCCGTTGATCTGGCTGGCACGGATCTTCACGAGTTCCTGCGTGGCGGCCGGCAGCGTCGAGTCGGCGATGACCTTGCCGGCCGAGTTGATGTGCTTCAGGTACTTGCCGACGAGCGCGTTGCCGAACGCGTTGAGACGGGCTTCCATGATCTTCTCCCTTGCCGTGTTGGCGGTTACACAGCAATGACGCGGCGGAGCGGCGAGACGTGACAGCTTTCGACGACTGTGACGTACGTCTCCCTGCTCAGGCGGTGGCTCCCCCGTCGACCACGTGGTCCTGACCCACGACGAAGGCGGACTCCTCCGACGACAGCCACAGCGCGGCGGCGGCCACCTCCTCGGGCGTGGCCACCCGGCCGATCGGCAGCGCGCCCTTCATGCGCTCGTCGCGCTCCTCCCTGGTCTCGCCGGGCCGCATCGACATGGGCGAGTCGATCGGCCCCGGGCTGACGGCGTTGACGCGCACCCCGTCGGCGATGTGGTCGCGGGCGGCGGTGCGGGTCAGGAAGCTCACCGCGGCCTTCGAGGCGGCGTACGCGGCCGCGCCGGGCAGCCGCCAGTGCGCGCCCACGTTGGAGGCCACGTTGACGATCACCCCGCCGCCGTGCGCGCGCATGTGCCCGATCTCGTGCTTCATCGACAGGAACGTGCCCGTGAGGTTGACCGCCAGCACCTGGTCCCAGGTGTCCTCGTCGTAGTCGGCCAGCGGCGCCAGCGCGCCGAAGACGCCGGCCGCGTTGAGCGCCACGTGCAGCCCGCCGTACCGGGAGACGGCGGCCTCGACCATGGCGGCCACCTCGGCCGAGTCGGTGACGTCCACGGCGAAGGCGCTCACCCGCCCTCCGCCCTCCTCGATGAGCTTCACGACCCCGGCCAGCCTGGCGGCGTCGCGCCCGGCGGCCAGCACCGCCGCGCCCTCACGCGCGTACGCCAGGGCGGCGGCCCGCCCCAGCACCCCGCTCGCGCCGGTGACCACGGCGACCTTGCCTGCGAAACGGTTCATAATTCAAGACCAATCGTTCTCAATTTTGTACGGCGGCCATGGCCTGGTCCACCGCGGCACGCAGCCGGCGCGGGTCGGGGTCGGCCCTGCCGAGCACCCTGACGCCCTGGATCAGCACGAGCAGGAACCCGGCCAGCGCGCGCGGGTCCTTGCCCTCCGGGATCTCCCCCTGGGCGCGCGCCCTGACGAGGGCGGTGGCCAGCGCGGTCTCCAGCTCGGCCCAGCTCGCCGCGACCTTGCGCGACACGACGGCGTCGCGCGAGCCGAACTCCACCGCCGTGTTCACCACCATGCAGCCCCGCCGCGCCTCGTCGGCCAGGCACTCCGCGACGTAGGAGTCGAGGAACGCCCGGACGGCGGGCAGCGCGGGCCCCGGCTGGGACAGCGGCCCGACCACGTCGTGCTGCGCCAGGTAGCGCTCCAGCGCGGCGAGGTAGAGCTCCCGCTTGCCGCCGAACGTCGCGTAGAGGCTCGCCCGCGCGACCCCGAGCCGCTCCACGAGGTCCGCCATCGACGTGGCCTCGTAGCCGCGCTCCCAGAACAGCTCCAGGGCCCGCTGCAGCGCGACCTCGGGGTCGAACTCCTTGCTCCTCGCCATGGCAGGAAGCTAGCACATTCGAGAACGATCGGTCCAATTACCGAGGAGTCAGCACCCAGCGCCAGGCGCCGTCCGCGTTGGTGTCGCGGTTCCTGGTGAGCTGGGTCGTCCGCTCGCCGTCCACGCTCACCAGGACCATGCCGTTGTTGAACTCGTTCTCGCACGTCCCGGCGCAGCCCAGCGCGATGACGTCGTCGTCGTCCGCCCAGGCGTGCAGCTGCAGCACCCGCTGGCGCCCGGCGATCTCGCCCGTCGCCGCATCGGTGATCCGCGTCGGGAGGCCGTCGTCGCCCAGCACCAGGCGGCCGTCCGGCGAGGTCGCCGAGATGCCCGTGTAGTCCACGTACCGGTCGCCCTCGGGCCACTCCGCCGGCTCGCCGTCGAGGGTGTAGAAGACCCGGTCCGGCATCGTGCTGGTGGGGGCCCAGAGCAGGCTGCCGTCCAGGCTCCAGCCGAGGTCCTGGCGGGCGTTCATGTTGAAGATCTTCTCGTCGCCCATCCCGTCGGCCATCGGCGGCAGCTCGTGGTAGTCGGTCGTGCCCGCCTCGACGTCGACGATGTAGTAGCCGGTACGCGGGCTGTCCCTGATCACGCTCGCCTGGTCGCCCTTCCCCTCCAGCACGTCGGGACTGCTGGAATAGGCCGTGGCGAGGACCCTCGTGCCGTCGGGTGACCACGTGACCGAGCCCACGGGGTGCTCCAGGTCGAACCACTTCAGGATCTGCCTGCTGTTCATGTCGAGGATTCCCAGCCGCCTGCTCACCAGGTCGCCGTCGAGGACCGCCGCGACCTGCAGCCCCGGCGCCGCGTCCACCCAGCCCCACGAGGTCCGCTCGTAGCCGCCGGTACGCGGGTCGTACAGCGACCACACGCGACGGAACGGCTGCAGGTTGCCCGAGGGCTGCTCCCGGCTGATGGTGTAGTAGGCGGACATGGCCATGCGGCCGGCGGCGACCAGCGTGGCCGGCGGGCTGTGCTCCGTGTCGGCCCGCACGTCGGTCGGCGCGGGCGAGGGACGGGCCGGCAGCGCGATGCCGCTCGCCGGGCGCGCGGAGTCCGGCCCGGGCAGCGTGCCCCGCAACCCCGCCACGGCCACGGCGATCGCCGCCACCAGGCCCACGGCCAGCACCGTGGCCAGAGCTCCCATGCCCACGGGCCTCCGGGCGCGCCTCCGTAGCGCCCGGTCGGCCAGGTCGTGCGGCACCTTGACCTCGTCGGCCCATTCCCGCAGGTTGTCCCGTAGCAGTCGCGTCATTTGGCCACCTCCACCAGTTCCTGGGCCAACTCGGGGGCGATCTCGCGCAGGCGCGCCAGCGACCTGTGCGCCGTGCTCCTGACCGTGCCGACGGAGCAGCCCATCACCCGGGCGACCTCCTGCTCGGGCAGGTCCTCGAAATACCTCAGCACCAGCACCGCGCGCTGCCGCGCGGTGAGCCTGGCCAGCGCCGTCCGCAGCACCATGCGCAGCTCACGCTGGTGGTGCGGGTCGCGGCCCGCCCGATCGGGCGGCGCCGCTTGGACCACCTCGCCGCGCCGCACGCTCGCCCGCCACCAGCTGACCTGCTGGCGGTACATGATCTGCCTGGCGTACGCCTCGGGCGCCTCCACGCGCCGCCACCTCGTCGCCAGTTTCGCCAGCGCGGTCTGCACCAGGTCCTCGGCCGCGTGCTGGTCGCCGCCGGTGAGCAGGAAGCCGAGCCGCATGAGGGCGGGGGAACGGGCAGAGACGAATTCGCGGAATCGTTGCTCGTCAACGGCGTCCACGACCACCTCCGGGGGATTGATGTCACCCTCTCAGACGCCCGTGGCCCCGCCCGCTATGCGTCCAGCAGGTCGTGAACCTGCTCCATCACCCCGTCCACCGGCACGTCGCGCACCCACGACGGGTCGTGCGGGCAGCGCGCGGCCCCGGGGTCCATGCCGTCCGCGCCGCAGGTGGGGCACGCCGTGGTCCACGAGACGACCGGCCGGTGCCTGGTTCTGGTGAGCGGCCCGTACGTGATCAGGTTGCCGCACCAGTAGACCGCGACCGTGGGCGTGCCGACCGCGGCGGCCAGGTGGCGCGGGCCCGTGTCGTTGGCGATCACCAGGTCGCACCGCTCGTACAGCGCGGCCAGCCCGCCGATGCCGAGCGTCCCGACGACGGGGATCGCGGGCCGGCGCATCGCCTCGACCACGCCCGCCACCAGGCCCTCCTCCTTCGGGGTGCCCGTGACGGCGACGGGCCGGCCGAGCCGGTCGGCCACCTCCGCGAACCGCTCCACCGGCCAGCGCCGCCGGGGATCCCTGGCCCCGGGGTGCACGGCGACGAGGCCCGGCGGCGGCTCGCCGAGCACCCGCGCCAGCTCCGCCCGGTCGTCCGCCGTCACCGCCACCCGCGGCTCCAGGCCGTCGCCCCCGGGCGCGCCGACCAGCGCGGCGACCTGAAGGAAGCGCAGCGTCTCGTGGTGATAGGCCGTGTACGGCACCCAGCGGTCCAGGGGCCGCGCCCCGGGAGCGCGCATCCCGGCGGTCACCCGCGCGCCCAGGCCACTGATGAACGGGTTGGAGTGCCGGCCGCCGCCGTGGATCTGCACCGCCAGGTCGAACCTGCGTGCCCGCAACTCCTCGCACAGCCCCTCCGGGGCCGGGTGCCCGCCCTCCTCCGCCGACACCCCCGGGATCGGCGGCAGCACCACCACGTCGTCCACCGGCCCCGGGCGGCCCCGGAGGAAGTCCGCGTGCCAGGCGGTGGCGAGCAGCGTGAGGCGGGCGGCGGGGTAGGCGCGGCGGAGCGCGTCCAGGGCCGGGAGGGCGAGCAGGAAGTCGCCGAGGGCGTTCGCCCGCAGCACGGCGATCCGCTCCACCCCTTCCACCAGCCCGGACGTGCCTCGCATGGCGGATGCGCTACCCGGGGGCCCCGCACGTTTAACGTTCTCCCACCGCACTCGGGGCGGCGGCGGGGACCCGGGTTTGAGCAGCGCTTTCCCAGGTAGTCGCTCCTCATGGGCACAGACAGGACCATCAGCGCCGTGGTCGTCGGCGACGTCATGCTCGACTCCTGGCTGCGCTGCTCGGCCAAGCGCCTGGCCCAGGAGGCGCCCGTGCCCGTGATGAGCCTGGAGGCCACCGACGAGGCGCCCGGCGGGGCCGCCAACACGGCCGCCAACCTCGTGGCGCTCGGCGCCCGCGTACGGCTGATCGGCGCGGTCGGCGACGACGCGTGCGGCGACAAGCTCGTCCAGTCCCTGCGCCTGCTCGGCGTCGAGACCTGCCTGGTGACCGTGCCCGGCCGGCGCACGGCGCACAAGCGGCGGCTGGTCAGCGGCGGCCAGCTCACCGCCCGCTACGACGAGGAGGACCTCGACGTGCTCCCCGAGCGGGCCGAGCGGGAGCTGCTCGGCCGGCTGCGGGAGGCCGTGCCCGGTGCCGACGTGGTGGTGGCCTGCGACTACGGCGGCGGCGTGTTCACCGCGGCCGTGCGCCGAGCGCTGGCCGGGCTGCCGCTGCTGGTGGTGGACGCGCACGCGATTGCGCCTTGGGGCGAGTGCGCCCCCGCCGCCGTCCTGCCCAACTACGCCGAGGTCGTCCGCCTGCTGGGAGACCCGGACGAGCCGGCCGACCGCCTGGCGTACCTGACGGCCCGCTCCGACCGGCTCATGGAGCTGACCCGGGCCGGGATCGTGGTGACCACGCTGGACGGCGAGGGCACGCTGCTGCACCGGGCCGGCCGCCCGCCGTACCGCACCTACGCCAGGCCCGCGCCCCAGCACATGGCCACGGGCGCGGGCGACACCTACACGGCGGCGTTCGCGCTCTGGCTGGCGGGCGGCGCGTCGCCGGAGGAGGCCGCGGAGGCGGGCCAGGCGGCGGCCGGCGTCGTCGTACGCCGCCCCGGGACGGCCGTGTGCACCAGGTACGAGCTGCAGCGCGCCCTGCGCCGCCACGACGGCACCGTGCAGACGGCCGAGCGGCTGGCCCAGCTGCTGGACGAGCACCGGCGGAGGGGCGAGCGGGTGGTGTTCACCAACGGCTGCTTCGACGTGCTGCACCGGGGGCACGTGACGTACCTGGAGCAGGCGGGCCGGCTCGGCGACGTGCTCGTGGTGGCGGTCAACAGCGACGCCAGCGTGGCCAGGCTCAAAGGCCCCGGCCGCCCGCTCAACCCGTGCGAGGACCGCATGTCCGTGCTGGCGGCGCTGAACGACGTCGACTACGTGACCGAGTTCGACGAGGACACGCCGGAGCGGCTGCTGCGGATGATCCGCCCCGAGCTCTACGTCAAGGGCGGCGACTACACCCCGGAGATGCTGCCCGAGGCGCCGCTGGTGCGCGCGCTCGGCGGCGAGGTACGGGTGCTCGGCTACCTGCCCGACCGCTCGACCACGGCCATCATCGGCCGCATGCGCCTGCTTCCCTGAGCGGGTTCGGCACGGGCACGCACCGCATCGCGCCGCCGTCCGCGTCCAGCCAGCGCAGCAGCAGGTTGGCCTTGGCGGGGACGTGCGCGGCGGCCAGCAGGTCACGCAGCTGCCCCGGGCCGCCGTGGTCCTCACCGCAGGCGGCGAACACCTCCCTGGCCCGCGCCCACAGCGCTCCCCGCAGCGCCGGGTGCCGGTCCGCGATCGCTCCGGCGATCTCGCTGAGGTTGTTGGTCACCAGGCAGTACACCAGCCGCTCCCACCCGTACGCGCCGTCCACCCCGGGCTCGGCGAGGAGCTTGACGCCCTCGTGGTCGCGGAAGAGGGCCTGCGCGGGCTCGCCCCGGCCGTCCACGGCGACCAGCACGTTCTGCAGGTGGCATTCGAGCACCACCCCGTGGCGGAAGTACGCGTGCAGCACCGGGGGCACCACGTGGCCGAGGTAGCGGTCCCACCAGGCGAGCGCCCGGCCCGCGTCCAGCCCGTCGAGCGGGTTGCCGGTGAACCCTTCGCTGATCCCGGCCGCGAGCAGCGCTGTCAGCCCCGGCCGCAGGTGCCGGCGCAGCCCGTCGCGGACGATGACCGCCAGCGCCTCGCCGCCGTCTCCGCCCAGCCGGGCGCTGCGGTAGCCGCGGTCGCCCAGCACGGCCGGGCGCGGCACGTGCGCGGGCAGGTCGTCGAACGCCCGCCCCACGACGTCGGCGACCGCGGCCAGGCGCCCGAGGTCGCGCAGCCACAGCCGCCTGATGTCGTTCGTGATCCGCACGTCCAGGCTGAACTTGCAGAACAGGTCCGGCTCCGGCAGGTAGACCGTGCGCACCGACGAGGTCGGCCACGCCACGGCCTCCGTGACGCCCAGCGCGGGCAGCGGCCTGCCGAGCAGGTCCAGCTGCCAGGGGTGGGCGGGCAGCAGGGCCAGGCCGTCGCCCGGCGGCGGGCCCAGCAGGTCGAGCCCGCTCGTGTCGCCCTCGTCCACCAGCGCCTCGACCGGCACCCCGAGCAGCGGCAGCGCGAAGCTCGCGTGCGCCTCCGGCGAGTACGGCAGCCACGCCGACGGCCCGGAACCGCCCCGGGCCTTGGGCGCCGGATGGTAGCGGTGGCCCGCCACGAGCGCCTGCTCGGAGCGCAGGTACGGGTCCGCGGGCGGCGTCGCTGCCCGCCTGGCGGCCAGCAGGGCGGCCGTGACGTCCCGGCTGTGCGCGATCTCCGCGGGCAGGGCGTCGTTGGCCACCCCGGTGCCCGCGCGCAGCTCGGCGGCCGCCAGCGCGACCAGGTCGTCCAGCGCCAGCGGGCACCAGCCGGCGGGCGTGCGCAGCGCGGGGCAGGAGGGGTAGCGCCCGCCCCCTGCGCGCAGGACGTGGCCGGTGGCGGGCAGCACGTAGGCGCCGTCCCCCGCGGGCCGGGCCACCTCGCGGATCAGGCAGTTGAGCAGGGCCGTCACCGCCAGGGCCGCGGCCTCCGCCCGCGCCTCCCCGGAAAGAGGGACAGGGCCGTCGATAACTGTCATGGCGTCCCTATCCCTACCCTTTGTCCGTATTGATGCCCACAATCTGGAAATGCTGCTAGGTATGAGGCGCATGGAGGCGGAGTTCGCGGCCGACCTGGCGCTCACCCGTCCCGACCTGTCCGCCGCCTACGTCGCGGCCCTGCCCGGCGCGCGCGCCGCCATCCTGGGCCGCCTCTGGCGCAGCCTCCTGTACGAACCGCTCCCGGGCCTGGCCGACGTCCCGCGGCCGGACTGGCGCGGGCTCCCGGGCCTGGCCGACGTCCCGCCGCGGACCGGGCCCGACCTCGCGGCCCCGGTCGCGGTTCCGCCGCCTGACGGGCGCGGGCTCGCGGGGCCGGGGCTGGTGGAGGTTCCGCTGGCGGACGGGCGCCGGCTCGCGGGGCGGGCGCGGGGGCCGTACGACCTGGACGGCGAGCCGGCGCTCTGGCTGGACGGCCGCCCGTACACGCATCCCGCCGAGCTGCTGGCCGCCCTCGCCCTGCCCGGCACGGCAGGGCTGGTCGGCGACCTGGACAACGGCGTGGCGTCGCTGGCGCTGTCCCGCGCGGAGCCCGCCCGCACCCCCGCCACTCCCGAGGAACACGAGCAGAGCGTGGTGGACGGCCACCCCTACCACCCGGGCTGCCGCACCCGGCCGGGCCTCTCCGTGGAGGAGCAGCTCGCGTACATGCCGGAACACCGCCCGACCGTCCGCCTCGACCTGCTCGCCGTGCCCGCCGCGGACTGCCTGGTGTCGGGTTCGTGGCCGGCCCACCTCACGGACGGGGACCGGCTGCTGCTGCCCGTGCACCCCTGGCAGAGCGCCCACGTCCTGCCGGGGCTGGGCCTGCGTCCGCACGTGACGGGCGCCGTACCGGCCCGCCCGCTCATGTCCGCCCGCACGCTCGCCCCGGTCGACGGCGGCCCGCACGTGAAGACGGCCCTCAGCACCCGCCTGACCTCCGCCGTCCGCGATCTCTCCCCCGGCTCGGTCCGCGACTGCGTGCACCTGTCGGACCTGCTCACCACCCTGGCCGCCCGGCTGGGCGGGCGGCCGCGCGTCGCCCGCTACCTGGCCGGGGCCGCCGCCAGGGTGAACGGCGCGTTCAGTCCCGACCTGGCGGCCATGTGGCGCGAGCCGGCGGGCGCGGCGATCCCGGTCGCCGCCGTCACCAGCGCGATGGTGCGCGACCCGCGCGCCTGGCTGGCCGCGTTCGCCCGGCTGGCCCTCCGGGACGCCCTGGGCCTGCTGGCCCTCGGCGTGGCACTCGAGGCGCACGGCCAGAACCTGCTCGTCGAGCCGGGCCGGGACGGCCTGCCGGCCCGGCTGGTCTACCGCGACCTGGCCGACGTGCGGATCAGCCCGGCCCGGCTGGCCCGCCACGGCGTCGGGACGCCGCCGGTCAGCGCCAGGCTGCTCGCCGACGACCCCGGGACCCTGCACGCCAAGCTGTACGGCGGGCTCGTCGGCACCACGTTCGGCAGCCTGATCGCCCTGTTCTGCCGGCGCGACCGGGCCGCGGAGTCGCGGCTCTGGGACGTCGTGGCCGCCGCGGCACGCGACGCGTTCGACGAGCTGCCCGGCACGAAGGAGGACCGCGCGGCCCTGTTCGGGCCGCACCTCACGGCCAAGGCGCACCTGCTCGCCCGCCTGGAGGGCGCGCCGCCCGGCGACAGCTGGACCCGGCTGCCCAACCCGCTCGCCGGCTGATACGGCAGGGACCTGAGCGAATGTCCGGGTAACGATCGATCCTGGGGGCACGCTACGGACCATGGGGGAACGCAGCGCGAGAACGACAGGGGCCGACGGCCGCCTGTCCGGCGCGGCGTCGTACCGTGATGATCAGGACCGCGCGTGAAAGAGCGCGGCCCGTATCCGAGTGCTTCAGGAGGCCGGAGTGGCTGACGAGTTCGACGTCATCGTGATCGGCGCCGGTCCGGCCGGCGAGAACGTCGTGGACCGCGCCGTGCGCGGCGGGCTGACGGCGGCCATCGTCGAGGAGCGGCTGGCGGGCGGCGAGTGCGCCTTCTGGGCGTGCGTGCCGAGCAAGGCGCTGCTGCGTCCGGTCGACCTGATAGGCGACGTGAAGCGCTCCCCGGGGCTCTCGCTCGGCCCCGTCGACGTGGCCGCGGTGCTGGCCAGGCGCGACGAGACCGTCTCCCACTTCGACGACTCCGGCCAGGTGCGCTGGATCGAGAGCGTGCCGGCCGAGTTCTTCCGCGGGCGCGGCCGGCTCGACGGCCCCAAGCGCGTGCGCGTCGCCATGGAGGACGGCGGCGAGCGCCTCCTGACCGCCCGCCACGCCGTGGTGCTGGCCACCGGCAGCGTCCCGGCCATCCCGGCCATCCCGGGGCTGGCCGAGGCCGAGCCCTGGACCAGCCACGAGGTGACCGCGACCGAGTCCGTCCCCGAGCGGCTGGTCGTGATCGGCGGTGGCGTGGTCGCCTGCGAGATGGCCCAGGCCATGCACGGGCTGGGCGCGCGGCAGACCACCGTGCTCGTGCGCGGCGGCGAGCTCCTCGGCAGGATGGAGCCGTTCGCGGGCGAGCTGCTGGCCGACTCGTTCGCCGAGTCCGGCATCGACGTGCGCTACCACGTCGAGGCCACCAGGGTCGAGCGCCCGGAGCGCGGCGGCAAGGTGACCGTGCACCTGCCCGAGGGGCCGCCGCTGGAGGCCGACGAGGTGCTGGTGGCGACCGGCCGCCTGCCCGCCACCGGCGACCTCGGGCTCAGCACCGTGGGCCTGCCCGACGGCAAGCCCGTCGAGGTGGACGACAGCCTGCGGGCCACCGCGATCTCCGACGGCTGGCTGTACGCCGTGGGCGACGTCAACTGGCGGGCGCTGCTCACCCACATGGGCAAGTACCAGGCCCGCGTCTGCGGTGACGTGATCGCCGCGCGGGCCCGTGGCGACGAGCTGTCCCAGATGCGGGACCTGGCCGACGGCTACGGCGCGCCGCAGGTCGTCTTCACCGATCCGCAGATCTGCGCGGTCGGCAGGACGGAGGCGATGGCCCGCGCCGACGGCTTCCGGGTGCGGGTGGTCGACTACGACATGGGCGAGGTCACGGGCGGCTACCTGATGGGCGAGGGTTACCGCGGCCAGGCGAGGGCCGTGGTGGACGAGGACAGGAAGGTGCTGCTGGGCGTCACGTTCGCGGCGCCGGGCGCGGCCGACCTGCTGCACTCCGCCACGATCGCGGTGACGGGCGAGGTGCCGCTCGACCGCCTCTGGCACGCGGTGCCCTGTTTCCCGACGGTGAGCGAGATCTGGCTGCGCCTCCTGGAGGCGTACGGCCTCTGAGCCCTACCGCCTCCGGGAGGATCGCGAGCAGGTGGCAGGAGCTTCCGCTTCCAGCGTCAGCTCCGCCACCGCCTCCTCGACGCTGCCCCGCAGCTCCACCCGCGACAGCAGGTCGGTCAGCCGCAGCACCTCCAGCAGGTGGCGCGAGGGCCGCACCACGATGATCCGGCCGTCGGCGTCCTCGTCCTCCATCCGCTGCATGGCCATCGCCAGCACGCCGATGACGGAGGAGTCGTAGAAGTCGAGATCTCCCAGGTCGAACACGAGGACGGGCCCCTGCGACCAGTTCCACACGGCGTTGAGGCAGGAGCTGAACCGCTCCCGGCCCGCGTGGTCCAGATCGCCGCTGGCGCGCAAGACCGTGCAATGGAGGTGCCGGATCGTGTCGATCCGCAAGCCACTACGCACATAGAGAAAACTGCCCCGTGTGCGCCGATATCACGGCTTACCGCTATTTTTCCACCCGCATGGGGCCGCGCATGCCTCCGGAGTCGCCGGCCCCTAGTACGAGGAGGCCGACTCCAGCGTGGGCACGGCGCCCAGGCACGGACCCATGATGACCAGGAACGGCGAGGTCTTGGCGCTCGGCAGCAGCAGCTCCGTCACGTTGCCGTCGGTGCGCTGCTCCGGCACGCCCAGGTCCCCGTCCCGGAGGCTGAACACCTGGTCCACGGGCGGCGCCGCCATGCCCAGCACCTTCCTGGCGGCGTGACGCATCCAGCGCAGCTCGCTGTTCACCCGCCGCCAGGTCGCGGGGATGACGCTCGCGGGCTCCGCCTTGGTCCCCAGCCTGAACGTGACGCGGCCGCTCGACCCGAAGGTGTCCTTCAGCACCGGGTTGACCACGAACATGCCCGACCGCAGCACGCGCACGCCCTGCCGGTTGAGATTGGCCATGCCGCCCGCGCTGATCAGCGTGGACAGCTCGCAGCGGGCGCCGTCGAGCGTGTCGGGGTCGAAGTCCACCGCCGGAGGCTCCTCGAACACGACCTTGTTCAGCCGCATCCCGGCCACCCCTTCGGGCATGACGCGCCCCGACACGGCCTGGCGCAGTTCCTCGCTGACGCCGTCGCCCTCGGCGATGTCGAGCAGCTCGACGCAGACCAGCCCGTCGTCGGGGATCTCCTCGGGCGCCAGGTCGAAGGCGACCCTGGCGTGCGCCCGCTTGCCCTTGAGCAGCACGCACTGGCGCAGCCGCCCCTGGGAGCGGACCTGCACCAGCCGGGGCAGCCCGGCTCCCGGCTCCGCCCTGCCGGACTGCCAGCCGGGCACGGACCGGTCGTCCAGCGACAGCGACAGCAGCACCCGCAGCGCGCGACCCTGCGAGGAGACCTTGAACCCCGCCAGCCCCGAGGCCTCGAACCGGCCCACGATCTCCGTGCCGCGATGCAGCCGGTCGGTCACCTGCAGCGCGGCGACCTGGCCGCTGTTGAGGTGGACGGGCGGGATGGCGGGCAGAATCAGCTGGTCGAGCTCGGTGGCGGATCCTGGGCTGGTCATGGGGTGCTCCTCGTGACGAACGACCCTTCCGGGTCGTGGAAGCTGCTCATGGGGTGCTCTTCGTGGTGTCCGGCCGATACGGGCGGCGCGAAAGGCTCGTGACCTGGCGGCGCGAACGGCTCGTGTCCGGCCGGTCCGGGCGGCGCGAACGGCTGGTGACCGGCCTGGCCGGGGCGGGCGAACGGCTCGTGGCCGCGGACGTACGGCCCGGCCGGGTCGCGGAAGTCGAAACGGGTGAGCATGGGCTCGCGCCGCTCCCACATGCGCGCGATCGCGCTGTAAAGGGGATCTCCGTCGCGCTCCACATGCCACAGGTTGACGGCGAGCGCCCGCGCGTAGTCGACGCCGTGCTCCCAGTGCGGCAGCAACTGGGTCGGCACGTCGGCGCCGCAGCGGCGCAGCCAGAGCCACAGGCGGGCGCGCTCGCGCTGCTCCGGCTCCAGGATCGACTCGCCCTTGTCGTGCTTGGCGACGACCTCGTCGAGCAGCAGGCGGATGTCCGACGCCTGCCGGGCGACGTGCGTGCCGCCGCAGGCGCCGCCCACCGACCAGCCCGCCTGCACGACGGGGATGCCGAACGCCGGCAGGTCGCTGTCGCTGAACGTGACGCCCGCGTCGGTCATGCTCCACAGCAGGTTGGTGGACAGGTCGCCGGTCACGCACCGGATGCGGGGGTGGGCGTTCGGGACGGGGTCGAGGAACAGCCAGTTCGCCGACACGTCCGACGCGGCGTACTCCACCGTCGCGTGGAACAGCTCCGTGTCCTGCACGGGCGTGTGGCCGAAGACGGTGATGGTCGGCCGCTCGGGGTCGAGGCCCAGCCGGGCGCAGCCGTAGTGGCGCAGCTGGCGCCGCTCGGTGTCCGTACGGACCTGGTAGCCGCTCTTGGCCCGCCAGGCGGTGCGCTCGGCGCCGGGCGCGATCGCGTGCCTGTGCGGCCAGACGTGCCGTTCGAAGAACGCGCCCACCCGGGCGGGCAGCTCCTCCTGGAACGAGCAGGGCCCCTGGTCGGGGAAGAGCGCGTACGCCATCAGCGAGCCCGTGCCGTGCACGTGCACGACCGGGATCTCCCTGCGCACGTCGGCATCGGCCCGGCTGGTGACGAGCGCCGCCGGCGGCACCCGCGGCCGGCCGTCGGCCTCGGCCCCGAACACCTCGGCCAGCCTGCGCCACTCCGGGTCGACCAGGGCGAACAGCCGCGCCGACAACAGCTCGCCGACTGCCTTCGCGACCATGAGCGTGCGCACCACGACTCTGATGTCCTGGTCGAACGCTTCCGCCACGACGCAGCTCTCGCCGCCGGGGCTCTCGCCCCAGTACGTCCTGGCGGCGGCGAGCAACCGATCAAAGTGCTCGCCATCCCCGACACGTCGCATAAGACCCCCCACCGCGACTGGTAGGAAATCGACATTGCCAGAGCGAAGAGCTCCCGCCCGCACGTCAACACGCTTCCTTTGGCGAAAACTGAAGATCGCCACAGCTGTCGCACAGGCCACACGCGACCCGAAGTTCCGTTCGGCCCCCGAATCAGAGAAAACTTCGCTTCCGACGCGAACAATCCGTCCTCGGACGAGGTCCAAGCTTTTACATGGAGCAGGTCATGCCGGGGTTTAGGATGCACCCTATTGCCACGAGGGGGAGGATTCACCACCATGGGTTCCCGTTTGTCGAGTGTCGCGCGCCTCACCGGGGCCGCGGTCGCCGCCGGCGTGGTGGCAGCGGCCATCGCGCTGCCCGCGGTCGGGGGCACCGGAGCGATGTTCGTCTCGGCATCCGAGGACCTGGGCATCAAACCGCAGCAGCTCAAGGAGCCCCCGCTCGCGGAGAAGACCACGGTGCTCGACGCCAAGGGCAACGAGATCGCGACGTTCTACGAGGAGTACCGCGAGAACGTCTCGCTCGACGAGATCGCCGACATCATGAAGACGGCGATCATCTCGATCGAGGACTACCGGTTCTACGAGCACGGGGCCATCGACATCGAGGGCACCGTGCGCGCCCTGGCCAAGAACCTCAGCTCGGGCGGCATCGCCCAGGGCGGCTCCTCCATCACCCAGCAGTACGTCAAGCAGGTGCTGCTCAACTCCGCGACCACCACCGAGGAGAAGAACGCCGCCCTTGAGGCGAGCTACGCGCGCAAGCTGAACGAGCTGCGCTACGCGATGGCGATCGAGGAGAAGTACACCAAGGACCAGATCCTCGAGAAATACCTGAACATCGCGTACTTCGGCGCCAGCGCCTACGGCGTCGAGGCCGCCGCCAAGCGGTTCTTCGGCGTGACGGCCGCCGAGCTGTCCCTGCCCCAGGCCGCCACCCTGGCCGGCGCGGTGCAGGACCCCAACATGACCGACCCCAACCGGGGCAAGAAGTTCCAGGCCCGGCTGCTGGAGCGACGCAACGTCGTGCTCGACCGGATGGCCGAGCTGAAGAAGATCACGCCGGAGCAGGCCGCCGAGGCCAAGGCCACGAAGCTCGGCTACAAGGGCACCGGGCTGCCGGGCGGCTGCGGGGCCAGCAACGTTCCGTACTTCTGCATGTACGTGCGCAACGAGATCCTCAGCAACCCCGACTTCGGCAAGACGAAGAAGGCGCGGGCGCAGTTCCTCAACCGGGGCGGCCTGACGATCCAGACCACGATCGACCCGAAGATGCAGAAGGCCGCCGAGCAGGCGATCAAGAAGCACGTCTACCCCTCCGACGACCCGGTGGCCTCCGAGGCGCTGGTGCAGCCGGGCACGGGCGAGATCAAGGCCATGGCCGCCAGCCGCAAGTACGGCAACAGCAGGCGCAAGAACGAGATGTCGTACAACGTGGTCGCCGACGCGGTGCACGGCGGCGGCATCGGCTTCCAGGCCGGTTCGACGTTCAAGGTGTTCACCCTGCTCACGGCGCTCAAGCAGGGCATGAAGATCAACGAGGGCTTCACCGTGGGCAGCGGCTTCCGCGCCCCCTACTACTCCTCGTTCAAGAACTGCAAGGGCGAGCGGGTCGGCGACCCGACGCACACCGTCCACAACGACGAGGGCGGCGGCGGCTTCAAGTCGCTGTCCACGGGCACGTGGGGCTCGGTCAACACCTTCTTCCTGACGCTGGAGCAGAAGGTCGGCCTGTGCGAGACGGTGGAGACGGCCAAGTCGCTCGGCATCAAGCGCTCCGACGGCCAGAAGCTGCAGGAGTACGAGACCTTCACGCTCGGCATCAACGAGATGGACCCGGTGACGGTGGCCACCGCGTACGCCGGGATCGCGGCGCGCGGCAAGTACTGCCGGCCCATGGCCATCACCAAGATCACCGACCGCAACGGCAAGGTCACCGACTACAAGCCGAAGTGCAAGCAGGTGATCGACCCCGAGGTCACGGACGCGGCGGCGTCCATCATGGAGGGCGTGTTCACCAAGGGCACCATGGCAGGAGTCGGCGGCATCGGCCGCCCGGTCGCCGGCAAGACCGGCACCACCGATGACCAGGCCACCGCCTGGTTCGCCGGGTTCACCCCCGACCTGGCCGGCGCGGTCAGCATCGGCGACCCGCGCGGCGCGGTCACCCACAAGCTGAACAACATCACCATCGGCGGCCGCTACTACGGCTCGGTCTTCGGCGCCTCGATCCCCGGCCCGATCTTCAACGACACCATGAAGGTCGCGCTGAAGGGCGTGCCCCCGACCGACTTCACGCCGATCAACAGCGAGCGCTTCGGCGGCTGTGGCCAGAGCTGCCAGCCGCGGCGGCAGGTGGACCCTGACTTCGGCGACGAGAACCCGGACGGGCAGCTGGACGAGGCGAACGTGGGCACCGTCCAGGACCAGTGACGACCGCACGAGAGACGGACAAAAAAGAACTTACCCCTCTTTAACGCCACTAGCTCGGGAAATTCTGAGTGCGTCCGTACAATAGGACGCACTCCTTGCAAAGGCCCTATTAACAGCGCCGAAACATTGGTACCGTTGGGAGCGCTCCCAGGAACTTTCCGCGAGGTGCTCCATGACCGAGCAGCCCACACTGGCACAGGTGGCGGCCGCTGCAGGGGTTTCCCCCGCGACCGCATCTCGGGTCCTCACGGGCTCGGTGCGGGTCAGTACCTCGACCCGCCGGCAAGTATACGACGCCGTCTCCCGTATGGGATATGTCCGACAACGCGCACCACGGGGCACGGCCGCCAAGACCATGGCCGACGGCGTCACGGCGGTGATCTGCGATCACCTCCCCCGCCTGTTCTCAGAGCCGTACTATGCCCGGCTCCTGTCCGCGGCGGGTGCCGTGATCAGCGAACACGGCACCCACCTGATGGTGACCACCGTGACGCCGACGTCCTCCACCCTCCCCGCGCTGTCCGGCGCGGTGCTCATCATCGGCGCCAGGGAACGCCACCCGCTGGCGATCAAGTTGTCCACCTCGGGCGTCCCCGTGCGCAACATCGGCCGCCCGCCTCACGACCTCAAGCTGCCGTACGCCGACGTGGACAACGCCGACGGCGGCCGCCAGGCGGCCGAGCACTTCCTGCTGTCCGGCCGCCGCAACGTCGCCGCCATCGGGGGCCCGCCGTCCCTGCCCGGCGCCCGCGACCGGCTGGAGGGCCTGGTGCGCACGCTCCAGGCGGCCGGCCTGCCCGACGTGCCCGTGGCGTACGGCGACTTCACCGCGGCCTCAGGCACCCATGCCATGCAGTGGTTATTACGCCACGCGCCGGGGCTGGACGCCGTCTTCGTCGCCTCCGACCTGATGGCCGCGGGCGCGATCCAGGCACTGCGCAGGGCCGGGCGCAAGGTGCCCTCGGACGTCGCGGTGATCGGGTTCGACGACGCCCCGGTCGCCCGGCACACCGTCCCCGCCCTCACCACCGTCCGCCAGCCCGTCGAGGAGCTCGCCACGGTCGCCACCCGGCTGCTCCTGACGGGGGCCGCGGGGATCGACCCCGTCCTCCCCACGGAACTGGTCATCCGTGAGTCGGCTTGAGCCGGGGGACGTGCTGGCCCGCCGGTATCTGCTGCTGGATCCGCTGGCCCGCGGGGGGATGTCGGTCATCTGGCGTGCCTTCGACCAGTCGCTGCACCGGATGATCGCGGTCAAGGTGCTCACCGCCTCGCTGCACACCGGCGACGACGAGCGCGTCAGCGCGCGCAGCGAGGCCCGCGCCGCGGCCCGGTTCATCCACCCCGACTCGATCGAGATCTACGACTACGGCGAGACCGTCACCACCAACGGCGGCGTCGCGGCCTACGTGGTGATGCCGCTGCTCGACGGCACGCCGCTGGCCGAGCGCATCGAGCAGGGACCGCTGCCCTGGCCGGAGGCGGCGGCCATCGCGCTCCGGCTGGCCAGGGTGCTGATGGCCGGCCACGCGCGCGGCCTGGTCCACCGGGACGTGACGGCCGAGAACGTGCTGCTCACCTCCGACGGCCCCCGGCTGCTCGACTTCGGCATCGCGGCCTGGGCCGGCGACCCCGACGACGACCGGGGCAC
This sequence comes from Nonomuraea phyllanthi, assembly GCF_006334985.2. GTDB lineage: Bacteria > Actinomycetota > Actinomycetes > Streptosporangiales > Streptosporangiaceae > Nonomuraea > Nonomuraea phyllanthi. The sequence continues at coordinate 563,138 of NZ_VDLX02000002.1, read as the reverse complement.
GCCTCCCTACGTCGCCCCCGAACGGCTGCTGGGCGCGCCGACGCATCCCGCGGTCGACGTGTACGCCTTGGGCGTGCTGCTGCACACCATGCTCACCGGGCGCACGCCGTACCCGGAGACGACATGGGAGGAGATCGAGGCGGCCCGCAGGACCGAGCCGCCGCCCCGCGTCCCCGGCGTGCCGTACGCCGTGGCCTCGCTCTGCCAGCGGTGCCTGGCGCACGCTCCGGACGAGCGGCCGACCGCGGCCGAGATCGTCTCGGCGCTCAACTCCGCGATCGGCGCGGCGACGCTGGGCCGGCACGTGCGGCGCGGCCTCACGGTCGCCGGCTCGGCGGCCATCGCGCTGTCCGCGCTGCTCTGGTTCCAGCAGGCGGGGCCCCAGCAGGCCGCGATCCGGCAGCCGGATTCCACGGTCGGGCCGCCGCCGAGCGCCCGGCTGGTGGAACGCACGCCGGCCAGCGCGATCAGCGTCGAGCAGGCCCTGGACGGCTTCAAGAGCGCGCTGGAGGCCAGGACGCCGTGCGGCGCGACCGACGACGACGTCGTACTGGACCTCAAGCAGGTGCTGCGCGCCGCGGTGCCGCCGCACGGGCCGTCCGAGGCCCAGACGGACGGCGTGCGCCGGAAGCTCTCCGACCGCTTCGGCGAGGGCCGGCTCGCGCCCGCCTGCCTGAGCGAGCTGCAGGCCCGGCTGGACGACATCGACGCCGCTCTCAAGCAGAACTGAAGGTAGGCCCCCTCAAGCAGAACTGAGGGGTACGGCAGCACCAAGCCGTACCCCTCGAGCGGCGGTCCGCACCCCTCGCAAGCACGGCCGCTCGGCACACCCCTGAATGGGAGCGCTCCCACCCTAGTGGCAACACTCCCCATGACCAAGATCACGTGAAACTTTCACGGCGCGTTGTCGGGCGGCGAGCGGCGTGATTCAATGCGATCACCCGGGCGGGCCGATCGTGGGCAGGTTTCCTCTGTCGTCAGCGCAAGGGAATCCCCATGAGGTTGTTCAAGTCGGCGGCGATCACCGCCGTCATGGTTCTGATCACCACTGTCCTGATGGTGCCCACGCAGGCACAGGCGCACGGGGTGTCGATGTTCCCCGGTGCCCGGACGTTCCTGTGCTGGCAGGACGGCCTGCGGGAGAACGGCCAGATCCAGCCCTACAACCCCGCGTGCGCGGCCGCCGTCGCGCAGAGCGGCACGACCCCGCTGTACAACTGGTTCGCGGTGCTGCGCTCCGACGGCGCGGGCCGCACCTCCGGGTTCATCCCCGACGGGCAGCTCTGCAGCGGCGGCACCGGCGGGCCGTACGACTTCACGGCCTACAACGCGGTGCGCAATGACTGGCCGGTGACCCACCTGACCTCGGGCGCGACCATCCAGATGCGGCACAGCAACTGGGCCAAGCACCCGGGCTCGTTCAACTACTACATCACCAAGAACGGCTGGAACCCCGACGGGCCGCTGAAGTGGTCCGACCTGGAGCCGTTCGGCAGCGTCACCAACCCGCCCGACACCGGCCCCGCCGGCGCGCTCAACTACTACTACTGGAACGCCCAGCTGCCGTCCGGCAAGACCGGCCGGCACATCATCTACACGCACTGGATCCGCTCCGACAGCAACGAGAACTTCTACAGCTGCTCCGACGTCGTCTTCGACGGCGGCAACGGCGAGGTCACCGGTGTCGGCCCGGGCCAGAGCACGCCCACCGCCACCCCGACGGTGACTCCCACCGTGACGCCCAACCCGGGTGCCTGCACGGCCACCTGGAAGGCGACCGACACCGGCTGGGCCGGCCACTTCCAGGGCGAGGTGACGGTGAAGAACACCAGCTCCTCCTCGCTCAACGGCTGGACCGTCTCGTGGTCGTACACCGGCGGGCAGGGCTTCGACGGCTCGCCGTGGAACGGCGTGCTGTCCGGGCAGCCGCCCAACGTGGTGGTCAAGAACGCCTCCTACAACGGGCAGCTGGCGCCGAACGCGTCCACCTCGTTCGGCTTCAACGCGACCGGCTCGGTCCCGAGCCCGGCCCCGACCCTCTCCTGCACCAGCCCGTGATCGTCTCACGTCGCGGGCTGGCCGCGGCGGTCGTCACCCTGGCCGGCCTGGCGCTGGCCGGGGTGACGTTCCTCGCCGGGCGGCAGCCGTCGTCACAGCTGTACGACGAGCTCGCCGCCCAGGTGACGCTGGCCCTGGAGCAGTCATCGCCCGCCGAGCACCACGCGCACGGCCACGAGTTCGAGTCGCGGGTCGTGTGCGCCGTGGAGCCCTTCGGCATCGACCCGCCGGACGCCACCTCCGTCGTCGAGGTGAAGTGGGTGTACGCCCGCCACATGTGCGCGATCACCGGCGAGGGCACCGACTGGAAGACCTCCGTGCGCGCCTCCGGCCCGATCGCCGTCCGCCTCGGCATCCCGCCCGTCATCAAGGTGCCGGAGCCGGGCGTGGGGTATCCGGACCGGGTCAGGAAGCTCATCCCCGCCCGCTACCACGAGCAGGCGTTCGCCGGGTTCGAGGACGAGGACGCCATCGACGCGGCCCGTCAGCGGTTCGCCCAGGCCACCCGATCTCAGTCGAAGTAGCAGACAAACGGACGCGACCGGTTGGAGGTGCCGGCCGCGTCCGTCCCATCCGGGCGGGATGGTCATGGGGCAGGGATGGTGTTCTCGCCTCACCTCCTCATACGCAGTGACAGGACGGGCGGTTCAGTTGGCGCAGGTGTAGCCGGACGGCACGGACGTGTCGCCGCCCGGGCGGCTCGCCTGGAACCCGAAGCTGGTGCCGGCGTTCGGCGCCAGCGTGCCGTTGTAGCTCGCGTTCCTGGCGGTCACGGTCCTGCCGCTGACGGTCACCGTGGCGTTCCAGGAGCCGGTGATGGTGTGCCCGGCGGGCAGCGTGAACGTCACCGTCCAGCTCGACGTGCTGGACGAGCTGGTGTTGGTCACGGTCACGGGCTGCACGACGTACCCGCCGCTCCACTGGCTCCCCACGGTGCCCGCGGCCGTGCAGCCGCCGCCGCCGTCACCGCCGCCGCTCAGCGTGGTGAACGACGCCGTCGGCGACGCCGCCGACTGGTTGCCGGCCGCGTCCCTGGCCTTGACGTTCACCTGGTACGCGGTGGCCGCCGACAGCCCGGTCAGCGTGATCGAGTTGGTGGCGGTCGAGCCGAGCGCGGCGCCCGCCGTGGTGTAGACGTCGTAGCCGGCGACGCCCACGTCGTCGGTGGAGGCCGTCCAGGTCAGTCTGGCCCCCGACGAGGTGATGTCCGAGGCCGACGGCCGGCCCGGCGCGGTGGGCGGGCTGGTGTCATCACTGCCGCCACCGTAGATCGAGGCCTGCCGGGAGGTCGCGGCGATGCCGTTGGCGCCGTTGAACAGGCGCTGGCCCCAGGAGGTGAGCTGGGTGACGTCGAAGTTGGTGACCTGGTCGAGGTACTCGACGCCGCCGCCGTTGCCGCTCCACGACCAGCCGAGGTAGCCGATGCCGCGGCTCACGGCCTGCGCCATGATCGTGTCCTCGTCCGGGTTCCCGTCGGAGTGGTTGAACCCGAACTCGCCGACGACCAGCGGCAGCCCGGCGGTCCTGAACGCGTCCATGTACGAGGTGATCTCCGCGGCCGTGTCGAAGACGCCGTACATGTGGATGGAGAAGATCGTGTTCTTGTCGGGGTCGCTGTCGAAGACGGCCTGCGCGTTGTCCCGCATGGTGAACTGCCAGTCCTGGCCCCAGTTGGGCGCGTCGACCATGAGCGCGTGGTCGAAGCCGTTGTCGCGCAGCTTCCTGATCGCGGCCGAGGTGGCGGCGGCCCAGCCGGGGCTGACGGCGTTGTTGCCGACCGGCTCGTTGCCGATGTTGACGATGACGTAGTCCTCCTGGCCGACCAGGGCGGACTTGACGCTGATCCAGTAGTCGGCGGCCTGGTCGAGGGTGTAGGCGCCGCTCTGCTCGCCGTACCCGGTGGTGTCGTGGTTCTCCAGCACGCAGATGAGCTTGTTCTGCTTGCACAGGGAGACGACGTTGGCCACGTCGGAGACGGAGTTTGCGGTCCAGCGGCCGCCGCTGAGCACGACCCGGACGGTGTTGGCCTTCAGCGACTTGATGTCGGCGAACGCCTTGGTCTGCGTCGCGTACCAGGTGTGGGCGTGGCTGGTGCCGCGCATGACGAACTCCTGGCCGTCGGCCTCCAGGATCTTCGTGCCGCTGACGTGGATGCCGGTGGCGGCGCTCGCGGGCAGGGCGGGTGCGACGAGGAACGCGAGGAGGCAGGCCAGCGCGGTGAAGAGGGGTCTCATGTGCTGCCTTTCACTGAGCTGTGGAACCGCCCCCGCCGCTGCTGCGACGGGGGCGGAGCTTCACTCAGGCGGGGGTGCAGGTGACGGGGTCGGGAGTGGTGGGCGTGCCGTTGGCGATGAAGCCGAACGTGGTGCTCGCGCCGGGGGCGAGCGCCCCGTTGTAGGCCTCGTTCCTGACGGTGACGCTGGAGCCGGACTGGGTGTGCCGGCCGCCCCAGAGCTGGGTGATCTGGTTGGCGGACGTCCAGCCGACGGTCCAGCCGGTGGTGGCGGCCGTGCCGTTGTTCTTGACCGTCACCTCGGCCTGGAAGGCGCCGCCCCAGGAGTTCACCACCTTGTACGTCGCCGAGCACCCGCCCGGGGGCGGCGGCGTGGTGTTCGTGGTGGTGAACTCCGTGCTGTCGGACGGCGTGGAGGTGTTGCCGGCCGCGTCCCTCGCCACCACGTGGGCGGTGTAGGACGTGGCCGGGGTGAGCCCGCTCAGGTCGAAGGACGCGCTCGCGGCCGTGCCTACCTTTGTGGACCCCAGGTAGACGTCGTATCCGCTCACACCCACGTTGTCCGTGGAGGCGGTCCAGCTCAGCTCGGCGGTCGAGCCCGTGATCCCGGATGCCGCGGGCTTGCCCGGCTTGCTGGGCGCTGTCGTGTCCTCTTCCTCCGGACCCGGGGGCTCACCCCAGATCTTGGTGGCACCGCTGTAGAGGGTGATGTTCTCCGTCCGCTCCGGCGTCGCGCCGGGCGTGGTGGGGATGTTCCGGTACGACCAGTCGTTGGCCGGGTCCCACGTGCCCGAGCTGGCGATCCTGAACTGGACCTCCCTGCGGTGCTGCGACTGCCCGGCCGGGGCGATGGCCTGCCCGGAGCAGTCGATGTTCACGTAGTACGTGGTGCCGCTCGCCTGGTGCAGCGTGGGCGCAGCGCACTGCGTGTAGGCCGACGACACGGTGATCTGCGAGGCGGTCGTCGAGCCGTCGAGCGTGAAGTAGTAGCGGAACGAGCCGTCGGACAGGACCCGCGCGGGCCAGGCCGACTGGTTGCGGACGATGGCCTTGATCTCGGTGAAGTTGCCGCCCGAGGCGTTCACGCCCGCCTCGACGAAGATCTCCGGACCGTCCGGCGTCTCGCGCGGCGGGAAGTTCGCCGCGGGGGCGCCGCCGTACTCCTTGTAGAGCCGGGCCAGCGCGCTGGTGAAGCCGGCGTTGTAGTCGGTGGCGACCTCGTTCATGACGTAGTCGTCACGCTTGTCGGTGTAGGCGTCGTTCGGGTCGGGCGGGCCGCCGACGAGCGCGCCGTACAGGGTGTGGCGGGTCTGCGCGGGGTTGGTGATCTGGTCGGTCCACGAGCCGTGCGCCGTGCGGTGGTGCGGGTTCTTCGGCGGGTTGTCACCGAACCCGATCATGTACGACGAGTTGCGTGGGTTGTCGCCGAGCGCGTAGTTGATCTGCCGTACCGCGAAGTCGTGGTAGCGGGCCTTGCGCGTGGCGTCGGTGATGGAGTCGCTGTGCACGAGCGCGGCGAACGCGGTGTTGGCCGCGTACCGCAGCGAGCCCCACCGGTCCAGCACGGCCTGGCCGCCCGGCGAGTACGCCACCTTGGAGCCGTTGACGCCGACGGTCCACCAGTCGAGCCAGCGGTTGGCGTCGTCCAGGTAGCGCTGCTTGCCGGTCAGCTTGTGCAGCAGCACGTACGCGCCGTACGACTTGTCGTCCCACGCGATCGTCCACTTGTACGACTTCGTGGTGGTCTGCGGTTCGTTGCCCAGGTTGTCGTAGCCGGCCTCGGCCTTGGCCAGGTAGGAGGCGTCGTCCGTGGCACGGTAGAGCCAGATCGCGCCCCAGACCAGCTCGTCGTTGTAGCCGCTCCAGGACTGGTAATAGCCCTGGGCGTCGGTGATGCAGTCGCTGTACTTCTTCCTGACGGTGTCGGCGAAGGAGTACAGCTGCTTGGCGTGCGTCAGCAGCGTGTCCGCGTATGACGGATTTGTCGGGCGGAAGACGATCGACGAGGCCGCCATCGCGGCCGCCGTCTCCCCTGCCAGGTCCGACCCGCCGCACGAGGCGTCGATCTTGTACGCGGGCCGCGCCATCTGCATGGCCTCGGCCGGTCCCCACCAGGCGTGGTCCGTGCCGCCGTTGCCGACCTGGCCGTAGAGCACGTTGGGTGAGGGGTGGGCCTTGATGAAGTAGTCGTTGACCCACTTGAGGTTGTTGAGCAGGTGCGTGAGCTGGCCGGAGTCCGCGTAGGCGTCGCGGTACTCGACCGCGCCCCAGGCCAGCATCGTGGTGGAGGCGGCCATCGGGAGGCCGAACTTGACGTGGTCGCCCGCGTCGTACCAGCCGCCTGTGAGGTCCAGGCCGACGTCCTCGCCGTCGTGCATGCCCGAGTCGCCGCGCCAGCTGACCCGGTTCCAGCTCGGCAGGTCGCCCGACTGCTGGGCCTCGTAGAACCACAACGACTTCTGCAGCGCCTCCCCGTAGGGGAAGGCGGGTGCGGCGGCGGCGTGGGCCGCCGGCCCGGCCCCTGCGATGCACAGGGGCAGGACCAGCGACGCCACGGCGATCAGTGCTTTTCTCACGGGAAGAGCCGTCCGTACTCGGCGAGGGCGACGGCGACGTCCACCTGCGCCCAGAACCGGTGGTAGTTGAAGACGGGCGCGGGGCCCGTGCCGTTGAGGTAGGCGCTGACCTCCGGCCAGGCGGGGTCGTCCTCGTAGAACGACCTGATCGAGATGAAGGTCGAGTCGGAGTTGATCGGGTCGCCGTTCGGCATCTCGCCGGTCCAGCCGTCGGGCACGTAGACCGGGTCGTCGATACGGCTGTAGTCGGTCTTGGTCTCCGGGACGGACACGCCCTCGGCGTCGCGGTGCTGCCAGACGCCGTCGAGCAGCGCCTTGGCCATGTCCCGCGCGTCCGTGTCGTTCGCCTTGGCCGCGTAGTACATGAGCGCCTTGGCGTACGCGCCGGCCACGCCCACGTCGTTCGTGTAGTCGGCGATCGTCACGTGCAGGCCCGGGTTGGCCGGCGGCATGCCCGAGTTGGCGCTGAAGTCGCCCACGGGCTGCCCGGTCCACCGCAGCGTGGACGGGATCTGGTACGAGCCGTCCGCGTTGATGGTGGTGTTGTCCATCGCCCAGCCGACCCACTTGTCGAGCAGCGCCTTCGCGTCGGCGTTGCCCGACGCGTAGTACAGCTCGGCCACCCGCTCCATCGTCCACGCCTGGAAGCCGAACCACTGGTTCGACGGCGGGTCGTGGTAGACGGGCTGCCAGTCGTAGGTCAGGCCGTGGAACTTCGGCAGGCCGCTCGGCGGCGTCGCGTAGTGGCCCTCCCAGCTGTTGGTCGCGCCACCGGCGATGGCGCCCTCGGCCGACTGCAGCCAGCCGTAGAACTGCAACTGCCTGGTGAGGCTGGTGCTCCAGTCGGTCACCGCGCTGCTGCTCTTGGGCTTCAGCTCGGTCACGTTCGACAGCGCCCAGGCCGCGAGCGGGTTCTGGTAACCGGAGTGGTTGTGGCTGGAGCCGATCCGCCACGCCCAGCCGGCGCTGGAGTCGGTCGCGCCGCCCCAGGCGTAGTACCAGCTCAGCAGGTAGTTGGAGGCGTCCTTGCCGGTGCCGGCCGCGCACGACGTGCTCGTGCAGCCGGGCTTCTTGAAGTACTTGTCGTACATCGCGTAGCGCAGGTAGTCGCCCATCTTCGCGGCCTTGCCGACCGACGCGGAGATCTGCGACTCCTTGCCCTGGGCCTTGGCCCACGTCTGCGCCCAGTACGCGGCCTGCACGGCCCGGGCGTCGGCGTCGGGGGCGTTGGTGTACTTCCACTGCTTGGCGTAGGAGGCGTCCTTGGTGAACAGGTCCAGGTAGCCGTTGGGCCCGCCGAACGCGAACGTGTCGCAGGACGGCTGCGGAATCGTCTCGAAGACCGACTCCTCGGGGCCGCGCTGGTAGGTGTTGATGTAGGCGGGCCTGGTGGTGCCGTCGCCGCAGTGGCCGAAGCCGTAGGTGTTGTCGACGTCGAGCAGCCAGTGCATGCCGTAGATGTCACCGGTGCCGTACGCGCTCTTCAGCTCGTTGGCCAGCGGGTCCTGGCCCACGCTTACTCCGGTGTCGAGCTGCGACGGGTAGTCGCTGATGTCGTTCGACTCCGGCGCGTACGTGGCCGGCTTGGACGGCGTGTAGAAGGAGTTCGTCGGCTGGTCGGCGCTGGACGGGATGATGTACTTCTCCATCGAGGCCCACGCGTCGTTGAACTTCGACCAGTCGCCGGTGACCTGCCCGTAGACCGCCTCCAGCCACAGGTAGTAGCTGTAGGCCTCGGACGTGGTCTCGTGCCCGTGGTCCGGCGCCTCGACCATGAACGTCTCGATCGAGTGGTACGGCACGCCCTCGGGCGAGAAGTAGCCGTTGGCCGGGTCGTGGATCTCGTTGTAGAGCTCGACGAAGCGCTGGACGTACTCGTTGTCGCCGCCGACGTCGTCGTCCGCCTCGGTGGCGGTCACGTTGACGGCGGTGTAGCCGGTGGCGCTCACCCTGAACACGGCCGTTCCGGAGGTCGTGTCGGAGTCCTGGGCCGCCGAGAGCGTGACGTTCTGGGCGGTGTTCCAGTTGGACGGCGTGAACGTCCGGCTGGCGCCGGCCGAGACGCTGAGGTCGCTGTCACCGCTCGTGCGCGCCGTGGTCACGGTCACGTTGGAGGACGGCGCCTGCGACAGCTTGACGGTGACGTTCGCGTCCCCGCCCTCCGGCACGGACACGCTCGCCGGGCTCACCACGAGCGAGGGGCCCGTGTTCTGGGAGACCGTGATGCCGACCGGCGCCGAGGTGGTGGTCGCGCCGCCGTTGTCGGTGGCCCGCGCGGTGATCGAGTAGCTGCCCGCCGCCACGCCGGTCCAGCTGTAGCTGTACGGGGCCGAGGTGTCGCTGCCGAGCAGCGTGGAGCCCTGGTAGAAGTCGACCTTGGAGACCGAGCCGTCGGAGTCGGAGGCGTTCGCCGCGATGGCCACGGTGGCCGGGGCGGTGAACGTCTGCCCCGCGGTCGGCGAGGTCAGCGAGACTGAGGGAGGCGTGTTGGCGCCGCCACAAGAGGTGCCGTTCACGCTGAACGAGGTGGGGTTCGGGTTGCTGCCGGTCCAGGTGCCGTTGAAGCCGATCGACGTGGTGGCGCCGGTGGCCAGGGTGCCGTTCCACGGCATGTTGGTGGCGGTCACGCGGGTGCCGGACTGGCTCCAGTTCGCGCCCCAGCCGGACGGCGTGTACTTCTGGCCCGAGGTCGGGAAGTCGAAGGCCAGCGTCCACGACGTGATCGGGTCACCGGTGTTCTTCAGCGAGATGTTCGCGGTGAACCCGCCCTGGCCGGGGCTGCTCGTCCAGGAGTTGGCGTTGTACGTCACGTCGCACGCCACGGCCGCCTGGGCGGGAGCGGCGGTCACGGCCGCGGTCGCGCTCGCCACGAGGACGAGCGCGGCCGCCACCGAGAGGCGTCTCGATAAGCGGGTGAGTAGGGCAGGAGGTCTGTGCGTCACGGGATCTCCATGGGATCGGAAGGGAGTGGGAGCGCTCCCAAACCGAAGTGTGGGTGCCTGCCCGCGTATGTCAACGGAATGGCGTCCCCGTAACACCCGCATTTCCTCTCTACCAGGCTCCCCGGGATGAAAGTTTCATCCCCGTTCGGGGGCATTCAGCGAGCATGCGGGGCGGCGGACGCCTTCCGGAACGCCGGGCTCTGTACAGGGATGCGGGCACGGCAGACCATGGGAGCGCTCCCAGCCCCCTAGCACTGGAGATGATCGCTCGTGAGACTCCAACGCGGCCTTCACCGATGGGCCGTGACCGTGACGGCCGCGAGTGTCGCGGCCCTTGGGCTCGTCGTGGGCCAGAGCACGGCCGCGAACGCCGCGGCCGGCTGCGACGTGACCTACTCTGCCAACTCGTGGACGAGCAGCCCCGGCCAGGGCGGTTTCACCGCGAACATCACGCTGAAGAACACCGGTGACCCGATCAGCTCGTGGACGCTGGCCTTCGACTACCCGACCTCCGGTCAGAAGTACACTCCCTCCGGCTGGGGCGCCAACTGGAGCCAGTCCGGCACCCGCGTGACCGGCACGAGCATGCCCTGGAACGGCAGCCTCTCGACCGGCGCCTCCGTCTCCGTGGGCTTCAACGGCACCTGGTCCGGCACCAACCCGAACCCCACCTCGTTCAGCGTGAACGGCAACACCTGCGGCGGCGTCAACCCGACCACCCCGTCGGTGGTCACCTCGCCCAGCTCCGTCGCGGTGAACGAGGGCGGCACGGCCACGTTCACGGCCAAGCTCTCCTCGGCCCCGTCCTCCAACGTGACCGTCACCACCACCCGGACCAGCGGTGACACCGACCTGTCCGTCAGCGCGGGCGGCTCGCTGACCTTCACCCCGTCCAACTGGAACACCGCCCAGACGGTCACCCTGGCCGCCGCCCAGGACTCCGACACCACCGCGGGCACCGCCTCCTTCACCGTCGGCGGCACCGGCGTCACGGCGGCCACGCTCTCGGCCACCGAGGTGGACGACGACGCCGTGGTCGAGCAGTCGATCATCGTCACGCCGACCTCGGTCACCGTGCCGGAGGGCTCCACCGCCACCTACTCCGTGCGCCTGGCCTCGCAGCCCAGCTCCAACGTGACCGTCACCTCGACGGCGGGCAGCGGCGACGCGAACATCACCGTCTCCAGCGGCGCGAGCCTCACGTTCACGTCATCCAACTGGAACACCGCGCAGACGGTCACCCTGGCCGCCGCGCAGGACTCCGACACGGCCAACGGCTCCCGCACGATCACCGTCGCCTCCTCCGGCCTGACCTCCAGGACCGTCACCGCCACCGAGGCCGACGACGACGACACCGGCACCCCCGGCGGCCACGTCGAGAACCCGTACTCAGGCGCCACCGGCTACGTCAACCCTGACTGGAAGGCCAAGGCCCAGGCCGAGCCCGGCGGCTCCGCGGTGGCCAACACCTCCACGGCCGTCTGGCTCGACCGCATCGCCGCCATCGAGGGCGCCAACGGCGCCATGGGCCTGCGCGAGCACCTGGACGAGGCCGTCAGGCAGGACGCCGCCAACGGCTCCACGCCGCTGACCGTGCAGTTCGTCATCTACGACCTGCCCAACCGCGACTGCTCGGCGCTGGCCTCCAACGGCGAGCTGCGCATCTCCGAGAACGGCTTCAACCGCTACAAGACCGAGTACATCGACCCGATCGCGTCGATCATGAGCGACTCCGCCTACTCGAACCTGCGCATCGTCACCATCATCGAGCCGGACTCGCTGCCCAACCTGATCACCAACATCAACAAGTTCGCGGACTGCCAGGAGGCCAACGGCCCCGGCGGTTACGTGGACGGCGTGCGGTACGCGCTGAACAAGCTGCACGCCATGAGCAACGTCTACACCTACATCGACGCCGCCCACCACGCCTGGCTCGGCTGGGACTCGAACTTCGGCCCCTCGGTCGACCTGTTCTACAACACCGTGTCCGGCACCACCGCCGGGGTGGACAGCGTGGACGGCTTCATCGTCAACACCGCCAACTACTCCGCGACCACCGAGCCGTACTTCACGATCAACTCGACCGTGAACGGCCAGTCGGTCCGGCAGTCCAAGTGGGTCGACTGGAACTACTACGTGGACGAGAAGACCTTCGCCACGGCCCTGCGCAGCGCGCTGATCGGCAAGGGCTTCCGCCAGGGGCTCGGCATGCTGATCGACACCTCGCGCAACGGCTGGGGCGGCAGCGCCCGCCCGTCCGGGCCGAGCACCTCGACCAACGTGGACGAGTTCGTCAACGACTCGCGCGTCGACCGCCGCATCCACGCCGGCAACTGGTGCAACCAGAGCGGCGCCGGCATGGGCGAGCGGCCGACCGCCAGCCCGGCCGCCGGCTTCGACGCCTACGTCTGGATCAAGCCTCCGGGCGAGTCGGACGGCTCCAGCGAGGAGATCGACAACGACGAGGGCAAGAGGCTCGACCGGATGTGCGACCCGACGTACCACGGCAACGAGCTGAACGGCAACAACCTGACGGGTGCGCTGCCCGACGCCCCGCTGTCCGGAAGGTGGTTCTCGGCGCAGTTCCGCGAGCTGCTCGCGAACGCTTACCCGCCGATCAACTGAACCCGCCTCAACCGACCGGGGGCCGGCTTCCGGCCCCCGGGCACGAGCCCGAGCGACCCGCCTGACCCGGGTCTCTCGGAGGGGCCCGCCTGACCCGGGCCCCTCGACCACCCGAAGGGGCCCCCTGCGCGGGGCCCCTTCGCCTGTTTCCGCTATTTGCGCGCCTGGCGCCACTCCGAGACGATCTCGTCGGCGTCGAAGGGCATGAGGTTGAGCGGCGGGCCGGACAGCCCGGTCCTGATCGCCTCGCGGATCTTCTGGTTGATCTCCTCGACGATCCGCCGCGCCTCGGTCTCCGACCTCGCCCCGCGCGCCTGGGCGAGCGCCTCCTCGGCCTCCTTGCGCAGCGCCAGCGTGGGCGGCAGGGGCATCGACAGCCCCTCGCTCTCGACCTTCTGCTTGATCCACCACATGTCGTCGTGCGGCCGGTCGAGCCCCGGGATCGGCTTGCCGGCACCCGGCAGGTCGTCGAACGCGCCGCGCTCCTCCGCCTCGCGGATCTGCCGGTCCACCCAGCTCTCGAACGGCATGCCCAGTGGTTTCCGCTCGGTCAAAGGACCTCCTCAGGCAAGGTTGTGACTCGGGGTCAGCGGGCCACGCCAGCCGAGCATGGCCTCGGTCATGCGTACGGACGCGACCGTGGCGGCCACGTCGTGCACCCGCAGGATGCGGGCGCCCTTGACGATGCAGAAGACGTTGGCGGCGATGGTGCCCTCCTTCCGCTCCCCCTGGGGGCGGTCGAGCGTCTCCCCGATGAAGTCCTTGTTGGACAGCGCCACCAGCGTCGGGTGGCCGATCGCGGTGACCTCCTCCAGCCGGCGGGTGATCTCGAGCGAGTGGAAGGTGTTCTTGTTGAGGTCGTGGCCGGGGTCGATGATGATCTTGTCTTCCGCGATGCCGCACTTCAGCGCGTACGCGACCCGCTCGCGCAGATAGTCGGTCACCTCGGAGACCACGTCGGCGTAGCTCGGCCGGAAGACGCGCCTGCCGGGGCCGCCCAGGCTGTGCGTGACGATGACGCTGACCCCCGACTCGGCGGCGAACTCGGCCATGCCGGGCTCGCGCAGGCCGTTGGTGTCGTTGATCACGTCGGCGCCCGCCTCGACCGCCGCCCGCGCGACCTCGGGCCGGTGGGTGTCGACGGAGATGACGGCGTCGGTGACCTCGCGCACCTCGGCGATCACCGGGGCGACCCGGTCGATCTCCTCGTCCGCTCCGATGCCCGCCTGGGCCGCGCTGAAGGCGAACCCGCCGATGTCGACCCAGTCGGCGCCGTCGTCCACGGCCCGGCGCGCGGCCGTGACGGCGCTGTCGAGCTCGAACGTGCGGCCCTGGTCGTGGAAGGAGTTGGGGGTCCTGTTGACGATGGCCATGATGGCGACCTGGCGCGCGAAGTCGAACTCCCGCCGCCCGATGCGCCGGACAGGCGAGATGATCTCCGGGGGAAGCGTTTCGCCGCTCACATGGTGAGCCTACCTGCCACTTGTCCAGGGCCGTCGTCCCGCCCGCGCGGCAGCCGCATGGCGAGCCGGACCGTGGTGCCGTCCGGGCCGGTGTCGAAGTCGGCCGTGTCGCACAACCGGCGCATCAGGTAGATCCCCCTGCCTCTCTGGGCCAGGCCGGGCGGCTCGCGGTCGGCGGCCATGTAGCCGTCGGGGATGCCCGTCCCCCGGTCGCTCGTCTCCGAGCCGATCACGCCGTCGGCCGTCCACAGCCTGAAGTAGCCGTACCCGCCCGCGTGCTCCACGACGTTGACGACACTCTCGTGCACGGCCAGCACGAAGTCGTCGAGCCGGGGGCCGACCAGCCCGCGGCCGCCGGCCAGGTCGGCCACGGCGCGGCGCAGCCTGGTGACGTCCTCAAGGGTGAAGGGCTGGGCCATCAGGGTGCGCATGCGCTCCTCCGTGTCGGTCCGACACACAGGCCGCCGCTCCATGACCCCGGGCGGGCGTCTCAGGGACGCGCGCCCACCCCACCGGCCAGTTCCTTGGCGCGTTGGACCGGCCCGCCGTCGGGAGCGAGCGGCGCGGTGTCCATGCCGGCGCCGTCGTGCAGCCCCTGGAAGAGCTCTTGCATGGCCTCCCACGACGAGTGCCGCGGCGTCCAGCCGAGCACCTCGCGGGCCCGCTCGGTGTTCATGTACGGGATCTGCAGGACCAGGTCGAGCATCGACGGCGCGGCCGGGATGAGCCTCAGGTGCCATCCTGCCGACATGACCGCCCTGGCCAGGCCCGCCGGGACCCGCACCGTGCGGGCGCCGAGCAGCTTGGCCAGGTCGGGCGGGTCGAGCACGGGCTCGGCGGCGATGTTGAACGGGCCGCGCACGTCCTTGGTGACGGCCAGCCGGTACGCCTCCGCCGCGTCCTCGGCGTGCAGCACCTGCAGCCGCAGGCCGGGGATCTCCGGCACGAACGGGACGCGCCCGGCCCTGATCAGCCGCCGCGGCACGAACGGCCCGCCGAACAGCCTGCGCTGCTCGGTGGACGCCGCCCGCTGGAAGATGAACCCGGGCCGCATCCGCACCACCCGGATGCCCGGATGGTCGTTCTCGAACACGTCGAGCACCCGCTCGACGTACGCCTTCTCCCGCGCGTACGCGGTGCCCGGCCAGCCGTGCGTGGGCCAGCTCTCGTCCACCGGCCGGTCCTTCGGCCCCGGGGAGTACGCCCCCACGGACGAGGCGTGGACCAGCGCGGGCACCCCCGCCTCCGCGACCGCGCGGAAGACGCGCATGCTGCCCAGCACGTTGGCCCGCCAGGTGGTGGCCGGGTGCCTGGTCGGCTGGAACAGCCACGCGAGGTGCACGACCGCGTCGGCCCCGTCGAAGATGCGCGTCAGGTCGGCGGTGGCGACGTCGGCCTGCCGCCAGTCGGTGCGGTCGATCCGCCATCGGGGCAGCCGGCGGGCGACCCCGACGATCGAGGTCACGCCGCCGTCCGTGGCCAGCGCGCGCACCACGCTGGTCCCGACGTTGCCGGTTGCTCCCACCACGACGACTCTCATGGAAGCACCGCTGCCCGGCCGCCGGGCCACGAAACCCCTCCCACCTGCCAGGTCATGGCTGCAGCACGATCTTGATCGCGCCGTCCTTCTTCCGCTGGAACATCTCGTACGCCTCCGGCGCCCGCTCCAGCGGCATGCGGTGGGTGGTCAGGTCCATCACGCCGAGCGGATCGGACTCGTCGGTCACCAGCGGCATCAGCGCGGAGGTCCACTTCCTGACGTGGGCCTGCCCCATGCGCAGCGTGATCCCCTTGTCGAACATGCGCAGCATGGGCATGGGATCCGTCATGCCGCCGTAGACGCCGATGATCGAGATGACGCCGCCGCGCCGTACGGAGTCGATGGACTGGTTGAGCGCGGCCATCCGGTCGACGCCCGTGTGCGTCATCAGCGGCGCGGCGACGGCGCCCGGCAGCATGCCGGTGAGCGTCTGGGCGAGCTTGGCGCCGAGCGATCCGTGGGCCTCCATGCCGACCGCGTCGATGACCGAGTCGGTGCCGCGCCCCGAGGTGCGCTGCCTGATCTCCTCGGGCACGTCGGTGACCTCGCTCGCGTCGACGACGTCGATGCCGTGGCGGCGGGCCATCTCCAGGCGCTTCGTGACGCCGTCCACGCCGATCACGCGGTGGCCGAGGTGGGCGGCGATGCGGGCGCACATCTGCCCGATCGGGCCGAGGCCGTAGACGGTGACGCTGCCGCCCTCCGGGATGTCCGCGTACGCGACGGCCTGCCAGGCGGTGGGCAGCACGTCGGACAGGAACAGGAACCGCTCGTCCGGCCCGCCCTCGGGCACCTTGATGGGGCCGAACTGGGCCTCCGGCACCCGGAGGTACTCGGCCTGGCCGCCGGGCACCTGGCCGTAGAGCTTGGTGTAGCCGTACAGCGCGGCGCCGGTGCCCTGCTCGCGCACCTGCGTGGTCTCGCACTGGGCGTAGAGCTCCATCGAGCACATGTGGCAGTGACCGCAGGAGATGTTGAACGGGATGACCACGCGGTCGCCCGGCTTGATGGTGTCGACCGCGGGGCCGACCTCCTCGACGACGCCCATGGCCTCGTGTCCGATGATGTCGCCTTCGGCCATGAACGGCCCGAGCACCTCGTACAGGTGCAGGTCGGAGCCGCAGATGCCGGTGCTGGTGACCCTGATGACCGCGTCGTTGGGCTCCTTGACCGCCGGGTCGGGGACGTCCTCGACCCGTACGTCGCGCTTGCCGTGCCAGGTGACTGCCTTCATGGTGTCTCCTTACGGACGGGGGCACAAAGGGCGCATACCCCTACATACGGCATCAAACGGGCGACCACCCTTCGGCGGCCGCGTCTCGGTGTGGCCGCTGTGGCAAAAGAAATCGCCTGACCACAAAAGACTCTTTACACGCTGCGTATTGAATGAGTAACTACTGGTAGCGAACGCCCGACAGAAGGAGCCGCGCAGATGCCGGTGAGCTTCACTCAGCACGACGTTGGATCGCGCGTTGACCGGCGCCTGGCCGGCTTCCTCGAGACCTGGCGCGCCCCTGTCGACGACCCCGACGTCGAGGCGGCTTACCGGTTGCTGACCGACTTCATCCTCCGCGGCGGCAAGCGCGTCCGGCCGCGGCTGTGCTACTGGGGCTGGCGCGGCGCGGGCGGCGACGACAGCGAGGAGATCATCACCGCCGCGGCGGCCCTGGAGCTGTGCCACGCCGGCCTGCTCATCCACGACGACATCATGGACGGCAGCGAGCTGCGGCGCGGCCGGGTCACCGTGCACAGGAGCCTCGCCGGGCTGCACCACGGTCCCGGCGCGGAGATGTTCGGCCAGGCGGGCGGCATCCTGCTCGGCACGCTGAGCCTCGCGTGGTCCGACACGATGCTGTCCTCGTGCGGGGTGGAGCCGCACCGGCTGCGCGCCGCGCACCACGTGTTCGACGCCATGCGCACCGAGGTCATCAGCGGCCAGTACCTCGACGTCCTGGCCCAGCTGCGCGCGGGCGCGAGCGTGGCCGAGGCGCTCACGGTGATCCGGTTCAAGACCGCCAAGTACACCGTCGAGCGGCCGCTGCAGATCGGCGGCGCGCTGGCGGGCGCCTCGATGGAGCTGCTGGAGTCCTACTCCCGCTTCGGCCTGCCGCTGGGCGAGGCGTTCCAGCTGCGCGACGACGTGCTCGGCACGTTCGGCTCCGAGTCGGAGACCGGCAAGTCGGCGCTCGACGACCTGCGCGAGGGCAAGCACACGGTCCTGTTCGCGCACGCCGTGCGCAAGGCCTCGCCCGCCCAGCTCCGCCACCTCAGGAGATGGCACGGCAATCCGGAGTTGACCGAGGAGCGCGCCGAGGAGGTGCGCGAGATCCTGCGCGACACAGGAGCGCTGGCCGAGGTCGAGCAAATGATCGAAGAGCGGGTGCACGAGGCCGTGACGGCGCTGTCGGCCGCGCGGATGGAGCCGGAGGCAGCCAAGGCGCTGACCCTGATGGCGGACCGGCTGGCGCACCGCACCAAGTAGGGGGTTTTCCAGATGGCACGGGTTCTTCTCGCGGCCCCGCGCGGCTTCTGCGCAGGTGTCGAGCGCGCGATCGCCACGGTCGAGCAGGCGCTGAGCCGCTTCGGCCCACCGGTCTACGTGCGCAAACAGATCGTCCACAACACGTACGTGGTCGGCGACCTCAGCCGGCTCGGCGCGATCTTCGTCGAGGAGCTCGACGAGGTGCCCGACGGCTCGCTGGTCGTCTTCTCCGCCCACGGCGTCTCGCCGGCGGTCAAGGAGGAGGCGGAGCGGCGCGGCCTGCGCACGATCGACGCCACCTGCCCGCTGGTCACCAAGGTGCACAAGGAGGCCGTGCGCATGGCCGAGGAGGGCTACGAGATCGTGCTCATCGGCCATGCCGACCACGAGGAGGTCGAGGGCACCTACGGCGAGGCCCCCGGCCACATCCACGTCGTCGACCCGGCCCGGCCCGGCGAGGTGACGGCGAAGGGGCGGGTGAGCTGGCTGTCGCAGACCACGCTGTCCGTCGACGAGACCATGCGGGCCGTCGCCGAGCTCCGCGAGCGCTTCCCCGACATGGCCGACCCGCCCAGCGACGACATCTGCTACGCCAGCCAGAACCGCCAGGAGGCGGTCGCCGCGATCGCCCCGCGGTGCGAGCTGGTCATCGTCGTCGGCTCGGCCAACTCCTCAAACTCCCGGCGGCTGGTCGAGGTGGCGCTCGGCGCGGGCGCGGACGCGGCGCACCTGGTCGACCGGGCCGACGACGCCGACGAGCGGTGGCTCGCCGGCGTGCAAACCGTCGGGGTCACCTCCGGCGCCTCGGTCCCCGACCGGCTGGTCGGGGAGTTACTCGACTGGCTCGCCGCACGCGGGTTCACCGACGTGGAGCCGGTGACCCTGACCGAGGAGACCCTCACGTTCTCGCTCCCGCCCGAGATCCGATCCACCCGCAAGTACGGCTAGGTCCCCTACCGAGATTGGTGGTGCAGCACGATGACCGAAACGACCAACTCACCCGCCCCTGAGACCGTCAACGGCAACGGACAGCTCAGCCTCAGCACCGAGGCCGCCAGACAGCTCTCGACCACGACCAAGACGCCGCCGCAGATGCAGGAGATCACCTCCCGGTGGCTGCTGCGGCTGCTGCCGTGGGTGCAGTGCTCGGGCGGCGTGTTCCGGGTCAACCGGCGGCTCACCTACGAGCTGGGCGACGGCCGCATCACCTTCAGCAACACCGGCTCGAACGTGCGGGTCATCCCCGCCGAGCTGACCGAGATCCCCATGTTGCGCGGCTTCGACGACGCGGAGGTGCTGCAGGCGCTGGCCAACGGCTTCGCGCAGCGGGAGATCGAGGCGGGCGAGGAGATCGTCTCCGAGGGCCGTCCCGTCGACCGGCTCGTGCTCATCGCCCACGGCCGGGTGGCCAAGGTGAGCCGCGGCGCGTACGGCGACGAGCAGAACCTCGGCGTCCTGGCCGACGGCGACTACCTCGGCGAGGAGACCCTGACCCAGGGCGGCCGCTACGCGTTCACCGCGCGGGCCAAGACGGCCACCACCGTCCTCACCCTGTCCAGACAGGACTTCGAGCAGCTCGCCGACCAGTCACCCGGGCTGCGCGAGCACCTCGACCGCTGGCTCGCCAGCGGCGACCACGCCCAGAACGACTACGGCGAGGCCGCGATCGACGTGTCGTCCGGCCACACCGGCGAGCCCGTGCTGCCCGGCACGTTCGTCGACTACGAGCTGAGCCCCCGCGAATACGAGCTGAGCGTGGCCCAGACCGTCCTGCGCGTCCACAGCCGGGTCTCCGACCTGTACAACCAGCCGATGAGCCAGCTCGACCAGCAGCTGCGCCTCACGATCGAGGCGCTGCGCGAGCGGCAGGAGCACGAGCTGATCAACAACAAGGAGTTCGGCCTGCTCCACAACTCCGCCCTCAGCCAGCGCATCCGCACCCGGGCGGGCCGGCCCACCCCCGACGACCTCGACGACCTGCTGGCCACCGTGTGGAAGGACCCGGCGTTCTTCCTGGCGCACCCCCAGGCCATCGCGGCCTTCGGCAGGGAGTGCAGCAAGCGCGGCGTCTACCCGCAGACCAGTGAGGTCAACGGGCACCGGGTGCCGACCTGGCGGGGCGTCCCGATCTTCCCGTGCAACAAGATCCCGATCTCCGGCACGTACACGACGTCGTTCCTGCTCATGCGCACCGGACAGGAGAACCAGGGCGTCGTCGGCCTGCACCAGACCGGCATCCCCGACGAATACCAGCCCAGCCTGTCGGTGCGGTTCATGAACATCAACGAGAAGGCCGTCATCTCCTACCTCGTCAGCGCCTACTACTCGGCGGCCGTGCTGGTGCCGGACGCGCTCGGCGTGCTGGAGGACGTCGAGGTCGGCAGGAACGGCTGACACCGGGATCCGCACAGGCCGGCACCGCGCGCTCGGTGCCGGCCCGCGTACGCGAGGAGAGATATTGAGCCAGCCCTTTGAACTGCCCGACTTCTACATGCCGTACCCGGCGCGGCTGAACCCCCATCTCGAAGCGGCCCGGGCGCACTCCAGGCAGTGGGCGCGCGACATGGGCATGCTGGACGACCCCGGCGTCTGGGAGGAGGCCGACCTCGACTCCCACGACTACCCGCTGATGTGCGCCTACACCCATCCCGACTGCGACGCCGCCGAGCTGTGCCTCATCACCGACTGGTACGTGTGGGTCTTCTTCTTCGACGACCACTTCCTCGAGGCGTTCAAGCGCTCCGGCGACCTGGCGGGCGGCAAGGCGCACCTCGACCGGCTCCCCGCCTTCATGCCGATGGGCGGCGACCTGAGCATGCCCGAGCCGGCCAACCCGGTCGAGGCGGGCCTGGCCGACCTGTGGGTGCGCACGGTGCCGAGCAGGTCCGGCGACTGGCGGGCCCGCTTCGCCGAGAGCACCCGCAACCTGCTGAACGAGTCGCTCTGGGAACTGCGCAACATCAACACCGGGCGGGTGTCCAACCCGGTCGAGTACATCGAGATGCGCCGCAAGGTCGGCGGCGCTCCCTGGTCGGCCGGGCTGGTGGAGCACGCGGTGGGGGCCGAGGTGCCCGCGCGGATCGCCGGCAGCCGGCCGATGCGGGTGCTGAAGGACTCCTTCTCCGACGCGGTGCACCTGCGCAACGACCTGTTCTCGTACGAGCGGGAGGTGGGCGACGAGGGCGAGCTGAGCAACGGCGTGCTGGTGCTGGAGACGTTCCTCGGGTGCGGCACGCAGGAGGCCGCGAACGCGGTCAACGACCTGCTGACCTCGCGGATGCAGCAATTCGAGCACACGGCGCTCACCGAGCTCGGGCCGCTGTTCGTGGAGCACGGCGTCGACCCGATCAGCGCGGCCGGCGTGCTGGCCTACGTCAAGGGGCTGCAGGACTGGCAGTCGGGCGGGCACGAATGGCACCTGCGCTCCAGCCGGTACATGAACAAGCGCGCCACCGCGAGCCGGCCGCTGGGCATGTCGTCCGTCACCGACCTGCTCGGCGCCAAGCGGCTGCGCGCCTTCACCCACGTCCCGCACCGGCGCGTGGGGCCGTCGCGGATCCCCGACCTGTACGTCCCGTTCCAGCTGCGGCTCTCCCCGCACCTGGACGCGGCGCGGCGGGACACCGTGGCGTGGTGCCGGGCGATGGGCCTGCTCGACACGGGCGTGTGGGACGAGCGGCAGCTCGTCGACATCGACCTGCCGCTGTGCGCGGCCGGGCTGCATCCCGACGCCGGCCCCGAGGAGCTGGCCCTGGCCTCGCACTGGCTGGCCTGGGGGACGTACGGCGACGACTACTTCCCGGTCGTCTTCGGCCGCTCGCGCAACCTCGCGGCGGCCAGGATCGCGGTGGAGCGGTTCTCGGGCTGCATGCCGCTGGACGGCTCCCCCGCACCGCCGCCCGCCAACGCGATGGAGCGGGCCCTGGCCGACGTCTGGGCGCGCACGGCCGGGCCGATGCCGCCGGAGCACCGCCGCGAGCTGCGCTCCGCGGTCGAGAGCATGTGCGAGAGCTGGCTGTGGGAGCTGGCCAACGAGATCGCCCACCGCATCCCCGACCCCGTCGACTACGTGGAGATGCGCCGCAGCACCTTCGGCTCCGACCTGACGATGAGCCTGGCGCGGCTGCGGCACGGCCGGAGGATCCCCCGCGAGGTGCACGACAGCGGCCCCATGCGGGCGCTGGTGAGCGCCATCACCGACTGCGGCACGCTGATCAACGACATCTTCTCCTACCAGAAGGAGATCGAGTTCGAGGGCGAGCTGCACAACTGCGTGCTGGTGGTGCAGAGCTTCTTCGACTGCGACTACCCGGCGGCGCTCGGCATCGTGGACGACCTGATGGCCTCGCGAATGCGGGAGTTCGAGCACATCGTCGCGCACGAGCTGCCGGTGGTCTGTGACGACCTCAGTCTCGACGCCGACGCGCGGCGCGACCTCGACGCGTTCGTGGACGTGCTGCGCGACTGGGTGAGCGGCATCCTCAACTGGCACCGCCACTGCTTCCGCTACGACGAGGAGTCGCTGCGCCGCCACCACCGGCCACCGGAGTTCCGGCTGGGCGGGCCGACCGGCCTCGGCACCTCCGCGGCCCTGGCCTACGCGGGCGGCCTGGCCTGAACGGACAGCCTCGCCTCTACGGGCAGCCCCGCCTACGCGGGCAGGTGATGGGGGCGCTGCTCGTGGTACCAGCCCATCATGAGCAGCAACCTCCGCTGGTACGGCGTGACGTTGCGCAGGTGGATCCACCGCTGTGACGGCGGCACGCCGGGCATGGCCAGCACGCGCAGGCCCGAGACGTCGACGAAGCCGAGCCTGCCGGTGTCGACGACGACGCTCCCGCCCTGGCGGCAACTCGCCAGGGCGCCGGCCACCGCGGAACTGTTGGAGGCGTCGATCTCGCCGACCAGCGAGACCGAGGGCGGTCCCGGCGCCACGCGCACGGTGATCGTCAACTGCCTGTCCTGGTAGAGCAGGCGTTCCTCGACGACGCTCACGCTCCTCACACCCCCCAACGCGCACATTCTGGGGGTTGTCATCCTGCATCTGCTGAAAAACCAGATTACACGAAGTATGTTTCGCTATGTAATTTTCGCCGGAAAATGACCGAATTACGGGGAAATAATGAAGGGCACGGCAATGCCGTGCCCTTGACCCCACGCCCATGAGGCGCCCGCCGCCGCGGCCCGTCCGGGAGGCGCGCTCCGGCAAGGTGCCGCCACGTCACCGTGGCTGCCGGAGCGCCTTCAGGTCAGGCCGGGAGCGACCGCCCGCGGTGGCTCAGTTGTTGTCGCCGGTGTGGGACTTGTTGCTGAGCACGTCGAGCTCGATGTCCTGCAGGTGACCGATCGTGCCGAGGTCGATGTACTTCACCGAGTCGTTGAGCACGTCGTTGAGCAGCGTGGCGTCGTCGATCAGGCTGAGCTGGCTGAGGATCTGCTGCTTGCCGTTGTACGCGTTGGGGCCGATGTCGGCGGAGGCGCTCGTGGCCGAGAACCCGAGCAGGCAACCCGCGATCGCTGCACCAGCGAGAATGCGACGCATCATTTTCTTGTTTCTCCTTCGTCGGAATTGGCGCGGGATGCGCGTCATCGTGAATCCCTCGCAGCCGGCTGCGAGATTTCAGGAATTACACTCTCGCGGCCTGTCCACGGGTCGCAACCCGACTGTGCCAATCCTCAGTCAAATGCGCGCAGCATTTCCTTGGCCGCCGGCCGCTGATCGTCCCGACATATACGACAGGCACACATTTGTCTGTGGTGGCATGATGGCAATTTTTCAGCTTCTGGCCATACGGGCACCCCGCATGGCCAAAGTCCGTTTTATCGCCATAGAGATGGCGGAATGCTTCCGGGGTGAAACGGACCGACGAAGACGAGTCGACGGGAGCGCTGAATATGCCATGAATGGACCACGACGACTGATGACAATAGTGCTGGCCATGGTGATTGGCAGCGCCGTGCATTCCGTGCCGGCACTCGCCGCGCGATCGGCCGCCGGGATCATCGCGGTGCGCGCCGCGATAGAGATGATCGGCGTCCCGTACACATGGGGCGGCGGCGGGGTGCACGGCCCCGGATACGGGATCGGAAAAGGCGCCGGCACCTGGGGATTCGACTGCTCGGGCCTCACGGAATACGCCTGGGCACAGGCGGGGGTGCGGATCGGCACGACCACGAAGGAACAGTGGCGCTCGGGGATCAGGATCCCCAAGGAGCAGGTGGAGCCGGGCGACCTGGTCTTCTACGACAGCGACACCGGCAGCCCCGGCCCAGAACACGTCGCCATCGCGCTGAGCGCCACGCGGATGGTGCACGCCCCGTACACGGGGGAGTTCGTCCGGGTGGACCCGCTCGACCGGCGTACGTTCCTCGGCGTCATCCGCCCCGGCGAGAGCGGCGGCAAGCGCCACGCGCGCCGCTCCGGCGTGTTCCCCTGGTGAGAAACGGCCGCGCGGCCCGGGTCGTCCTGCAGTGATCGACCCGGGCCGCACGGCGCGGTGAGCTCGGTGGCCACCAAGCCCGTGCCGTGGCCTCGCGAATGTCCACGGCCCGTTTCTCGGTTCACCTCAAGGCACCAGGAAGACGACCTTGGCCGGGCGGGCCCCCGCACGGGAGCCGCCGATCGGCTTCCTGCCTACGCCATGCGAGGAGCCGTCAGTTGTTGTCGCCCACGTCTTCCTGGTTGCTCAGGAGGCTGGCGTCGATGTCCTGCAGGTGCAGGAACGTCAGCAGGTCGACGTACTTCACGGAGTCGTTGAGGACGTCGTTGAGCGCCGTCAGGTCGTCGAGCGCACTCACCTGGCTCAGGACGCTCTGCCCGTTGTTGTGCGGGTTGGGGCCGATGCTGGCTGATGCTCCGGTGGCGGAGAAGCCGAGGGCCGCGGCCGCGATCGCGGCACCGGCCAGAATGCGACGGATCATGTTTGCTTTCCTCCATGGATCGGCGCGGAAAATTCAGCGCCTAGTCGTTTGTGCAGGGCTGTGAGGTGCCGGAAATAACCATCGCGGCAGGCGGACGGAACCGCAACTCAGAAATCCCTCGGGCAGGTCAAGGAGACACCTCGGTTTCTTGGCACGGGGTTTTACCGCGCGTCACCGATCTGCCGCTCAGGCACCGGTCGGGCTGGCCTGGAAACGAGAATTGTTTTGGTCGGCGGCGCGTACGATGGGCGGCCCGTGCACCGCCTTTTAAGAAACGATCAACCGAAACTTGAGAATCGTTCCTACGCCTTACGTGGTACCTGGAGCACCTTCTCCGGGGTGACGCCGGGGGCCGCCTAAACGACGAGGATGACCGTCGAGTCGGCCAATCCGCAGGTGAGGTGAGATCGATGCGGCCGCGTATCCGCAAGACGGTGATGGTTATCCACGTCATCACGTCCGTCGCGCTGCTCGGAGAGGTGTGGGGACTCGTCGTGCTGAATACCGCGGCGGTCCTGACAAAGGACACGGACCTGGCCCACGCGGCCTACCGGTTGATGCCCAACCTGATCTTCGCGGGCGGCATACCGCTCAGCCTCACCGCATTGGCCACGGGCATCGCACTGGGCCTGACCAGCCATTGGGGGCTGTTCCGGCATTACTGGGTGACCGTCAAGCTCGGGCTGCTGGTGGCCGTGATCTGCGTCGGCATCTTCCTGTTCGACCCCGAGGGAATGGCCGCCGCCACGGCGGGCGACGCCCCGGTCCCGGGCGCCCGCGGGTGGGGGCAGATCGCCGCGCTCGGCACGCAGATCGCCATGCTGGTGACCGCGACCACGCTGTCCGTCTTCAAGCCCCGCCGCAAACTCCGATGACGGCAGGACGGGCCGCACGCTACAAAAAGCCATGAGCTCCACCACGCCACCCCTCGTCACCGCCGCCCTCGACCGCGCCGGGGACTTCGCCCACTCCTGCGACCCCGCCGTCGGCCGCCTCCTCGCCGCCCTGGCCGCCCACGTCCCCCAGGACGGGCGCGTGCTGGAGCTCGGCACCGGGGTGGGGGTGGGTCTCGCGTGGCTGGCGAGCGGCCTCCTCCCGCGTACGGACGCGACCGTGACGACGGTGGAGAGCGACGCCGAGCGAGCCGCGCGCACCGCCACCGGCGACTGGCCGCCCTTCGTGCGCCTCCTCACCGGTGACGCGCTTGAGCTGCTGCCCGGGCTGGGCACCTTCGACCTGGTCTTCGCGGACGCGGTGGCGGGCAAGCAGGTGGGCCTCGACCTGACGATCGCCGCCCTGAACCCCCGCGGCATGCTGGTCGTGGACGACATGCTGCCCGCTCCCGGCGCCGTCTGGGACGACGAGTTCACCGCCCGCCAGGACGCGGTGCGCCGCCGCCTCCTCACCCACGAGCGGCTGGTGGCGGTGGAGCTGCCCCACGGCGTCGTCCTCGCCACCGCCCGCTGAAAGCCCTGCCCTCGAGCCCTCCTGCGGGGACCGGCGCCAGGTCCGGGAGCCGTGCCGCCGTGGTCACAACATGTGGTCGTTCGGCAATCGTGGGAGGATACTTCCCATGGCAGAGATCGTCGGCGGGGGACGTCCGGTCAACGACGCCGAACGGCGCGTGATCGCCTACCTTCGCGACCACGCGCCCGCCGACTGGCTGCTGCTGCACAACGTCGAGGTCCCGCGCGGCCACGACGTCTTCGAGGTCGACCTCATCGTGCTGACCGGCCACTCGCTCGTGGTCGTCGACGTCAAGGGCACCAGGGGCCGCATCGAGGTGTCGGGCACCCGCTGGTTCCCGCCGCGCAGGGAGGCGTTCGGCTCCCCCGTGGCCAAGCTGCGCGGCACCGCCAAGGCGCTGAAGGGCCTGCTGGTGTCCAAGGCCACCCAGCTGGACCGGGTCTACGTCGACAGCCTGGTCGTGCTCACCTCGCCCGACGCCGAGCTGGTCGACCCGGCCGGGCGCGACGCGGTCAACGTCACCGACCTGCCCGGGCTGCTGCGGACCCTGAGCGACGTCTCCCGGGTCAGGCGCGGGTGCAGCCCCGACGCGAAGCCGTACCTCACCGCGATCCTCGACGCGCTCAACCAGACCGTGCGCCGCAGCACCGCGCCGCCCAGGTTCGGCAACTGGGAGGTCGAGGAGCAGCTCGGCGGCGACGCCAAGGTCACCGAATACCGCGCGATCAACGTGACGCTGCCGGGCAGCGAGACCGTGCTGCTGCGGGTCTACCAGGCCGACCCGATGGCCGACCACGATGCGCGGGCGGCCGAGCGGCAGCGCATCGCCAACGCGTACCAGACGCTGGCCAGGATCCCGCCGCACCCGTGCGTGGTGCGCTCGCGCGACTTCTTCGCCATCGACGACGAGAGCCGGTTCGTGCTGGTGCTGGACGACGTGCACGGCGAGGCGCTGCACCTGTCGCTGGGCAGGGGCGCGGGGCTGAGCGTGGTCCAGGACCTGCTGCGCGGGCTCGCCCACGCCCACGCCCACGGCGTCGTGCACCGGGCGCTGACCCCGGCCTCCGTGCTCGTCACGGACGACGGGCACGCGGTGCTGACCGGGTTCGACTACGCCAAGCCGGGGCCGCGCAACTACACCGTCGCCCACGAGCTGGGCAACGTGCTCGACGCTCACTACGTGGCACCGGAGTGCCAGGAGCGGCCCGACCGGATGACGACCGCCTCCGACGTCTACGCGGCCGGCGCCATCGCCCACCACGTGCTCACCGGCCGGCTCCCGACGAGCCCCGACGCTCAGGACCCCGAGGTGCCGGAGGTGGTGCGCAGGATGCTCGACCACACCCCGGCCAAGCGCCCGACCGCCGCCGAGGCGCTCGAGGCCCTGGAGACCGCGCCGGTGCCGGAGTCGCGCCTCAGGCGGCTGGTGCGTCGTCTAGTCTCCCGATCATGACGGCAATCCTGCGTCCGGTGGCGGAGGACGACCTCCCCTTCATGCACCGGCTCACCAGTGACCCCGACGCCTCGGGCGAGTTCCAGTGGTACGGCTTCCAGAACCCGCACCGCCTGCGCGAACGCTGGACGGACAACGGCATGCTGAGCGACGACGGCGGCGCTCTGATCATCGCCAACGGCGACGACAGGGTCGGCTTCGTGCAGTGGACCAAGCAGGTCGCCAACCGCGCCAGCCACTACTGGGCGATGGGGCTGATCGTGGCGCCCGAGCACCGCGGCCAGGGTCACGGCACCCAGGCGCAGCGGCTGCTGGCGCGCTACCTCTTCGACCACACCACGGCCCACAGGATCGAGGCGTCCACCGAGGTCACCAACGTCGCCGAGCAGCGGGCGCTGGAGAAGGCGGGGTTCACCCGCGAGGGGGTCATCCGCGGCAGCGGCTTCCGCGCCGGGGAGTGGCGCGACGGGGTGCGCTACAGCATGATCCGCACCGACCTCTGACCGATCCCCCGGCCATCCGGCCGATCCCCGGCCGATCTCCGCCCGAGCCGGCCGGCCGCCGCCCACCTGTGTGTGAGCGGTCGGCGCCTCACACGTGCGTGAACGTGTCCAGCACGTCTATCACGTACAGTGACTGCCGGTCGCCGAGGCAGGAGACGGCGACCCTGCTGCCGACCCGCCGGCCCACGAGCGCGCCCAGCCAGCCGTCCGGCACGGCCCCCTTCGCCAGCGTGAACGCGCTGGGCCCGCCCCTCCGGTAGGAGGAGTCGACGACCGCCCGCGACGGCCAGGCCGCCTCCACGTACTGGATGACCACCTTCGCCCCGGCGGCGATCTCCTCGCCCGAGCCGTCGATGAGGGTGCGCGGCGGCGAGCCCGGCACGAAGTCGGCCGGGATCACCGGCAGCGTGCGGCCCACGAGCCGGGCGTCGGGCGGGTAGCCGCCCAGGATGTCGAAGACCAGCACCAGCGTGTCGCCGGGCGCCAGGCCGGTCATCGGCACGTTCGGCCCGAGCGCCTCGGCGGCCGGGCTGACCAGCATGACCCGGCTGCCCGCCGGCCGGCCGATGAGCGAGCGCCGCCAGGTGTCCGAGACCTGCCTGCCGTCGAAGACGACCGAGGTGGGCTGGTTGCCGTCGTACGTGCTCATGTACGGCCGGTTGCCCGACCACCGCCGGATGTCCACGTCGGCGAGCACCACGTCGCCCGGCAGGGTGCGCCGGCCGCTGCCCATGGACAGCACGGTGATCCGCGGCGTGCGGCCCGGCTTGCCCTTGGGTATGGCGACGACCGGCTTGGTGCCGAACGCGCCCGTGACGACGGGCTGCGTGCCGTCCTCGGCCACGCCGCACGAGGTGGCGAGCACGAGCATGAACGGCCAGAACAGACGCACGATTTCCTCCAGTGATACTCCGGCGGGACTCCCCCGGCAGAGTCCTCGGGCCGGGTGCTCGGGCAGAGCTCCTCGGGCCGGGCTCCTCAAGCCGGGTTCCTCAAGCCGGGTTCCTCAGGCAGGTTCCTCAGGCAGGGCCGAAGTCCGGAAGTGTTACTTGCCGCAACCGCGAAAAGGAAAGCTGCGTGACTCGCCATCTCACGACAAAGGCGCGGGAGGATGGGGGCATGAGCGAGCGCGACGGCATCCCCGCGAGACCGGCGGAGGGCCTGTGAGCAAACCGAACCTGGCGCGCAGGGTCGCCGAGGCGGCGGAGATCGCGCTGACCACGCGGAAATACGTGACGTTCATCGACGTGGTGACGGGGCTGCGCTGG
This sequence comes from Nonomuraea phyllanthi, assembly GCF_006334985.2. Lineage (GTDB taxonomy): Bacteria > Actinomycetota > Actinomycetes > Streptosporangiales > Streptosporangiaceae > Nonomuraea > Nonomuraea phyllanthi. The sequence goes on along the minus strand of NZ_VDLX02000002.1, from coordinate 533,607 downwards.
CTGCACTCCCGGCACGTGGACACCTGGCGGCAGGGCCGGGCCGCCACGCTGGCCGAGCTGGCCGCCGTCGACGAGGACCGCCTGCTCGCCACGGCCGCCCTGCTGAAGGAGTGGGCGCTGGCGAAGGGGCTCAGGCCGGTGGACACGCCGTACGTGGCGGGCACGCGCGACCGGCGCGAGCTGCGCTTCACCGCCGCGCACGGGCAGGAGCCGTTCCGCGTGCACTGGCTCTCGCCCGACCTCAGCGAGGCCAGGGTGCGCAGGCTCACCGAGGCCAAGGTGCCCGATCTGGTGGCGGTGGCCCCGCTCGACGCCTGGACGTGCGCCTCCTGCGGCGACACCGGCCCGTACCTGATCGTGGAGGACGACAGCCCCCACTGCCTGACCTGCGCGGACCTCGACCACCTGGTGTTCCTGCCGTCGGGGAACGCGGCGCTCAGCCGCCGGGCCAAGCAGGAGAGCGGCCTGTCGGCGGTGGTCGTGCGGTTCAACCGGCGGCGCAAGGTCTACCAGCGCGTCGGGCTGCTGGTCGAGGAGGGCGCGCTGGCCGCCGCCGAGGAGCGGTGCCTGGCCGACGAGGAGGTCCGGCTGCGCCGGCGCGAGCGCGACCGGGAGCGCAGGGCGGAGCAGGACGTCGAGTTCCAGGCCAGGATGGCGGCCGAGATCGCCCGGCTGTTCCCCGGCTGCCCGGCGGAGCGGGCCAGGGAGATCGCCGAGCACGCCGCCCAGCGCGGCAGCGGCCGGGTGGGCAGGTCGGCGGCGGGCCGGGCGCTCGACGAGGGCGCCATCACGCTGGCGGTCATCGCCTCGGTCCGGCATCTCGACACCGACTACGACCGCCTGCTCATGTCCGGCGTGCCCCGCATGGAGGCCCGCGACCTGGTCAGGGAGCGCATCGAGGGCAAGCTGGAGGAGTTCCGCCGATGAGCGACTGGCACGACGTACGCGAGAGGCTGCGGGCGTACGCGCTCGGCCTGCCCGAGACCCACGAGGACCACCCGTGGGGCGAGACGGTGATCAAGGTCAACAAGAAGGTCTTCCTCTTCCTCGGCCTGGACGAGCAGACCGAGAAGTGGGATCCGACGTTCGGCGTGAAGCTGGTGTCGGAGGCGCACGGCCACGCGCTGACCGTCGAGGGTGCGGCGCCGAGCAGCCATGGGCTGGGCAGGGCGGGCTGGGTGACCGTGCCGTTCCTGTCGGAGCTGCCGGAGACCGACGTGCTGCTCGACTGGGTGGAGGAGAGCTACCGGGCCGTCGCGCCCAGGCGGGCGGTCAAGGAGCTCGACGAGCGCCCGCCGGGCCTCAGGTGACCGCGAGGCGGGTGGCGTACCTCTCGTCCTTCCAGAGCTCCTTGTCGAGCACGTCGAGCAGCGTGGCGGCCGCGTCGTGGACGTCGGCGTAGCGGATGTAGAGCGGCGCGAAGCCGAACCTGAGGATGTCCGGCGCGCGGAAGTCGCCGTGCACCCCACGATCGATCAGCGCCCGCATCACCGGGTAGCCGTCGGGGTGGCGCAGGCTCACCTGGCTGCCCCTGGCGGCGGGGTCGGCGGGTGAGACCAGTTCCAGCGCGTCACCGACCAGGTCGACGAAGAGCGAGGTCAGCGCCATGCTCTTGGCCCGCACCTGGTCCATCGGCACCCGCTCCCACACGTCGAGCGCCGCCTCCAGCGCCGCGAACGACAGCACGTGCGGCGTGCTCACCGCGAACCGCCTGATGCCCTCGGCCGGCCGGAAGCCGGCTTCGAACGCGAACGGCTCGGCGTGGGCGTGCCAGCCGGACAGCACGTTCTGGGCGTCGGCGTGGTGGCGCGGGTTCACGTAGAGGAACGCGGGCGCGCCGGGACCCGCGTTGAGGTACTTGTACGTGCATCCGACCGCGAAGTCCGCCCCGGAGACGTCCACCTCCATGGCCCCCACGCTGTGGCAGACGTCCCAGATCATGAGGGCGCCGGCCTCGTGGGCCCTCGCGGTGACCGACGGCACGTCGTGGCGCGCGCCGGTGCGATAGTCGACCTCCGACAGCAGCACCACGGCCGCGTCGTCGAAGCGCCCCTCGGCGAGGTCGCGCACCTCGTAGCCGCCGAGCAGCCCGGCCAGGCCCTGGACCATGTAGTGGTCGGTGGGGAAGTTGCGGACGTCGGAGACGATCACCCGGCGCTCGGGGCGCAGCCGCAGCGCCGCCGCGACCGCCTGGAAGATCGCGATCGAGGTGGTGTTGCCGACCACGACCTGCCCGGGGCCCGCGCCGATCAGCGGGGCCAGCCGGTCGCCGGTGGTCAGCGGCTGGGTGTACCAGCCGGAGTGGTTCCAGCCGCCGACGAGCTGCCCGCCCCATTCGTCCTCGACGGCCTGCCGCACCCGCTCGGGCGTGCGGCGGGGCAGCGCGCCGAGCGAGTTGCCGACGAGATAGACGACCCCTTCGGGCAACATGAACTCGTCCCTGAAGGCCCGCAGCGGGTCGGCGGCGTCAAGGGCGAGGCACTGCTCCCGGTCCACTGTTTCTCCTGTCGTACGGTTACGCCGTCCCATTCTGGCCGGTCAGCCGGAGAACGCCGCGCGGACGGTGCCCAGGCCGTCGATGCGCGCCTCGAACACGTCGCCCGCCTCGACGGGCACGACCGGCCCGAGCGCGCCGGTGAGCACCACGTCCCCGGCGCGCAGCGCGTAGTCGGTGCGGCCCAGGCGGGAGGCGAGCCAGACGGCGGCGTTGAGCGGGTGGCCGAGGCACGCCTCGCCGGAGCCGGTCGAGACCTCCTGGCCGTTCCGCGTCATCGTCATCCCGGCGGCCCGCAGGTCCAGCCCGAGGAGCGAGACGGGCGTGCCGCCCAGCACGAACGCGCCGGCGGAGGCGTTGTCGGCGACGGTGTCGGCCAGCGTGATGTCCCAGTCGGCGATCCGCGAGTCGGCGATCTCGATCGCGGGCAGCGCGAACTCCACCGCCCGCAGCACGTCTGCCACCGTGAACGGCCCGCCCCTCAGGTCGCCGCCGAGCACCAGCGCCACCTCGGCCTCGGCCCGGGGCTGCAGGAACGTGCCGACCGGCACGGGCAGCCCGTCAGAGTACGACATGTCGGCGAAGAGCATGCCGAAGTCCGGCTGGTCGATGCCGAACTGCTTCTGCAGCAGCCGGTTGGTCACGCCGATCTTCCTGCCGACCAGCCGCCGCCCGGCCTCCAGCGCCCGCCGCGTGCCGATCTCCTGCACGGCGTACGCGTCGGCCGCGGTGCTGACGAGGTCCCTGATCGGCGCGCACGGCTTGCCGGTACGCGCGGCCTCGGCCAGCCGGTCGGCGGCGTGGGTGCGGGAGTCCACGGCGTGGGACCATTCGTCATGCATCGGGCTGCTCCAGTTTGATGGTGATCGTGGTGGGTTCCGAGTAGAAGTCGAGCGAGCGGACGCCGCCCTCCCTGCCGATGCCCGACAGCTTCGCGCCGCCGTACGGGGTGCGCAGGTCGCGTACGTTCCAGGTGTTGACCCAGACGAGCCCGGCCTCCAGCCGCTGCGCCACCCGGTGGGCGCGGCCGAGGTCGGCGGTCCAGAGCGTGGCGGCCAGGCCGTACTCGCTGCCGTTGGCCAGGTCGATCGCCTCGGTCTCGCTGTCGAAGGGCGCGACATGACACACGGGGCCGAAGATCTCCTCCCTGTTGAACCTGGACCATTCTGATAACCCTGTCACTACCGTAGGTTCCACGAAATATCCGGAATCACGGGGGTCGCCGAACGTGGGCACGCCACCGCCCGTGAGCACCTTGGCTCCCTCCGAGCGGGCCAGGGCGTAGAAGGAGAGCACCTTCTCGCGGTGCTCCATGGAGATCATCGGCTGCGGCTCGACCTCCTGCGCGCGGGCCGCGAGCCGGGCCGCGAACTCCTCGAAGACCGGCCGCTCCACGTAGAGCCGTTCGGTGCACAGGCACGTCTGGCCGCCGTTGGTGAAGACCGACCGCACGCTCCCCTCGACGGCCCGGTCGAGGTCGCAGTCCTCGAAGACCAGCCCGGCGTTCTTGCCGCCCAGCTCGAACGAGATCGGCTTGACCCGGTCGGCCACGATCCGCATGATCGCCGAGCCCGTACCGGCGGATCCCGTGAACGTCACGGCGTCCACCCCCGGGTGCTCGACCAGCAGCCGGCCGGCGGAGCCGTGCCCGAAGATGACGTTGACGACGCCCGGCGGCAGCCCGGCGTCCGCGCAGATCTCGGCGAGCACCGCCGCCGGGCCGGGCGTGTGCTCCGACGGCTTGACCACCACCGTGTTGCCCGCGACGAGCGCGGGCGCGAGCTTCCAGGTCATCAGCAGGAACGGCGAGTTCCAGGGGACGATCGCCGCGACGACGCCGAGCGGCCTGCGCACGGTGTAGCTGAGCACGCCGGACAGGTGGAAGGCGTCGTCGGGGCGCTGGGCGGCGATCTCGGCGAAGGCGCGGAGGTTGGCGATGCCACGCGGGATGTCGAGCCGGGTCTGGTCGAGCGACGTGCCGGTGTCGGTGATCTCCGCCGACACCAGGTCGTCGAAGCGCGACTCGACGCCCTCGGCCAGGCGGCGCATCCACCCGGCGCGCTCGCCCACGGGCAGCGCCGCCCAGTCGCGCGCCGCCTCCCTCGCCGCGCGCACCGCCCGGTCGACGACCTCGGGATCGGCCTCGTGCACCTGCCTGATCACCGTGCCCGTCACGGGGTCGTGGACGGGGAACGGCCTGCCCGCGCCCACCGGCTCGCCACCGATGAAATGGGTCAGCACGACACTCTCCTCTGTACGGATCGCTGGGCGATCGGCGGACGTCCGGTGCGTCGGGATCTCTCACGCCATCGTCTCCCCGCGACGCCGCCCGCGCCATGCGTGACCGCGTCGGGGAAAGCGCCGGGCCTCACCCTGTCCAGATGGACATCTTCCGGTACCCCTAGATCACCGTCATCATGGTCGGATGGCGCGGACGTGGGAATTGTGGGGAAACGTCATTATTGCTGGTACTTTTGCACTCCCCGTCGCCTTGCTAGCAATCTTGCTCCTCTCCCGCCACCGCGCCCGCGCCGGCCGTCCCACGCCCCTTCGCACCTCGATCGCCGACGTCGGCATAGTGGTCGGCACGGCCCCGTGGATCTGGATGATCCTCACCCCGTCCAGTGGTCGGACAGGAGTTGGACTCGTGCCGTTCACCGATCTGACAGACCTGGTGGGCGCGTCATGGGAGACGGTGTCGGTGCAGGTCGGAGGCAACCTGCTGGTGTTCGCCGCGCTGGGCGCGCTGCTGCCGGTGCGCAGCCGCGCGATGTCCTCGACGGCGCGCGTTGCGGCGGTCGCGGCGGCCTTTTCGGTCATCGTCGAAGCCCTCCAGTACGCCTTGCGACTGGGCCGATTCTCCTCCGTGGACGACGTCCTCCTGAACACCGCGGGCGCCGTGATCTTCGCTTTGGTTACTCGCCGCTGGTGGGCCGTTCGAATACCGGCTGAGACGCTTCCACGGTAACGGTCTGCTAAAACCCGCCGGAATTCACCACTTAGGCACGATCCGCTCAAAAGAAGCCCGCGACCATCCCTTCTATCTGTGCGATCGTGGACAAGACGGGGCAAGTTCTCTGGAGACGCCACAACCTGGTTGGTGACAGAGGGTGATCAAACGTGTCTGAATCCCCGGTACCCCACGAGCCCCCTATCTATCGACGCATCGCCGACGGCCTCCGCGCCCGGATCCTGTCCGGCGAACTGCGCGACGGGGACCGACTACCGGGCGAGAACGCGCTGATGGCCGAATACGCAATCGCACGAGCCACCGCCAGGCAGGCGCTTGCCGTACTGATCAACGAAGGGCTGGCGGTGCCCAAACGAGGCTCGGGGGTTTACGTGCGGCTGTTCAAACCGATCCGCAGACACGGCTCGCGCCGTCTGTCACGAGAGCAGTGGGGTGAGGGGCGGGCCATCTGGGACGCCGACACCAGAGGGCGTCCTTTCACCGTGGACCGGGTGGAGGTGGCGCTGGAGCGCGCCGGCGAGGAGGTGGCGGGCGTCCTGGAGAGCGGCGAGGTATGGGTACGTCGGCGCCGCTACTCGGTCGACACCAGACCCGTGCAGCTGGCCACCTCCTACTTCCCCGCACACCTGGTCGAAGGCAGCGCGATCACCCTCGCGGACACCGGACCGGGCGGTGTCTACGCCAGGCTGCACGATCTGGGGGTGCCGCCCGCCCACTTCACCGAGGAGGTCCGCGCCCGCATGCCGGGACCGCGCGAGCTCGCGCTGCTCGACCTGCCGGGCGGGACGCCGGTGATCGTCATCGCCAGGACCGCGTACACGTCGGGCGGGCTGCCGGTCGAGGTCAACGAGATGGTGCTGGACTCGGCGGCGTACGTACTCCAGTACGACTTCGACGCCTGATTCAAGACCATTTGTCAAGGCTAGGTTGACCTGTCCCCCTCGATCATTGAATTCTCTAGAGAGGTGCTGCATCGTCGAGGGAGATGGAGACCTCGCGTGGGGGCCCGGGAAAGGCGGACAGCGATGTCCTTCGATCGGCATCTTGCCGAGCTGGCCCGGGAGCACCCCGAGTGGACCGTCTGGCGGAGCGACGCGGGCCGCTGGTGGGCCACGAGACACCATCCGCTCAGCGCGGCGCAGCGCGCGGCCGGATGTGCGATGACCATCGACGCGGACGACCCGGACGGCCTGCGTGACCAGCTCCGGGACCAGGAGAGGCGGGCCGGCGGGCACCCACGGCGGGCCGGTCCCGCTCCTCCGTGACGCTGGTCGTGGAGCGTTCCGCGACCGGCGTCCACGAGCAGCCCGGTGCCGGGTCCAGCGTCTCGGCGGCCCCGGCACCGGGCCCCCAAGAACGAGGAGGGGCCACGAGCGCGGAAGCCTCCGACCCTATCGGGGGCGGGGGCTTCCGCCACAACGGCTACTTGCGGATCTCCAGCCGGACGGTCGCGTCGGTGTCCTCGACGACCTCGTCCACCTGCGGCTGTGGCCTGTCCTCCTCCTCGTCGGCGTCCACGATGACCCGCACCTCCTCCTGGGGGGAGGCGGGGGGCGCGGCCGACTCGGGGACCAGCGGCCCGGCCGTCGACTCCTTGCGCATGAGGTCGCCGAGCACCGAGCCGATCTCGGTGAGCCGGCGCACGACCTCGGTGTGCGTGTTGGTCAGATATTCGACCCGCCGCCCGGCCTGCTCGTCAATGGCGGCGGTGCGCTGGCGCGCGGAGCTCAGCATGGACTCGGCCTCGTTGCGCGCGGAGGTCAGCGTGGACTCCGCCTCGCTCCTCGCGCCCGTCACCAGCTGCTCGGCCTGCGCGCCGGCCGACTGCATGACCTGCTCGGACTCCGCCTTGGCGGCCGCGAGGACCCGCTCCGACTCGGCGCGCGACTCGCGCAGCAGGTCGTCGGCCTCCGTGCGGGCGGACGTGAGCTGCTCCTCGGCGTCCGCGCCGGCCTGGGCCAGCATGCGCTCCGCGGCCTGGGTCGCCTCGTTGACCCGCCGCTCGGCCTCCGCCTGGGCGGAGGTGAGGATCTTGTCGGAGGTCTCGCGGGAGGACGTCAGGAGCCGGTCGGCCTCCGTCTTGGCCGCCTCGCGCACGCTGATCGCCTCGGCCTGCGCGTCCTCGCGCTTGGCCGCCGCCTCCTCCTCGCCGAGCCGGAGGATCTGCGCGAGCCGGGGGCTGAGATCCTCGTAACTCTGCGGCGTCTCGACCATGCGCCGCCTGGCCTCCGCCAGCTCGATGCGGCCCTGCTCCGCCTGGTCGATGGCCCGGGCCAGCCGCTCTTCCAGGTCCCTTATCTGGTTACGGGTGCGGATCATGTAGTCGTGAACCTGACGGCGGTTGTAACCGCGCATCACGACTTCGAAGGTGTCCTCTTGCATCAGGTCGGGGATGCTCTCGTGCTGGTTCATCATGGGGTTACCTAAGGGTGGTTTGCGTGAGGCGGGGGAAAACTGCGGGTTGTGAGGGTCTGGCGACGAGACGTCAGGAAACGACTTTCCTGCCATCTGCCCACGTCCGCAAGCGGAACGCCATAGCCGGGGCTTGGAGCTCGGGAATTACGATGTCTCAGATGTACATCGCAGCATTGGATAACGGGGCAGTCCCGGATATACACCCCGAGGCGTACATAGCCCCTGGCGCCGTCGTGGTCGGCAGCGTTCGAGTGGGCCGGGCGTCCAGCATCTGGTACGGCTCCGTTCTCCGAGGGGACGACGAGCGGATCGAGGTCGGCGAGGAGTGCAACGTACAGGATCTGAGCTGCCTGCATGCCGACCCGGGCGAGCCGGCGATCCTTGAGGACCGGGTCAGCCTGGGTCACAAGGCCATGGTGCACGGCGCCCATGTGGAGTCGGGCGCGCTCATCGGCATCGGCGCGATCGTGCTGGGCGGCGCCCACATCGGCGCGGGCACCCTGGTGGCCGCCGGAGCGCTCGTGGGCCCCGGCAGGAAGATCCCGCCGGGTGTGCTGGTGGCGGGCGTGCCGGGGAAGATCGTACGCGAGCTCACCGACGACGACCGGGCGTCCTTCGCGCGGACGCCGGACAACTACATGGCCAAGGCGATCAGGCACCGGCAGGCGTCATCGCTTTGATCAGGACCTCGTCCGAGACCGACGCGGTGTTGAGCGCGTCGGCGTAGTCGGGCAGCTCGGGCCGCAGGAAGCGGACGAAGTCGACGGTCAGCTTCAGGTCGGGCACGCCCTTGATCTGCTTGGCGTTGGCCTTGGTCGCGTCCTTCTTGAGGGTGCTGTAGCTGTCCCAGTCGGTATAAGCGGTGATGCCCCACTGCAGCACGTCGGGGAGGTTGGACGGCCAGCGCCGCCCGACCTTCCACTTGCCGCCGTCCTCCCGGTAGAGGGCGACGAAGACGCGGCCCACCCGGCCGAGGGCGAGCTCCACCCACCCGGACTTGACGGCCAGCTCCTGGGGCTTGGAGCTGCCGTCCTGGGTGTACTTCACCTCGACCTGGCCGCTCTTGTCGGCCGTGCCGGTGGTGACCGACACCCAGTTGGGCTTGGCGTACGAGTCGGGCTGGCGGGCCATCAGGCCGCCGAGCGAGAACTTGCGCTTGGGCTGCCCGCCGTTCTTGCCCTCGACCTTGACCCTGGCGTACATGAGGATGTCGCCGGCGAGCTCCTGGTACACGAAGGGGCCGCGGAAGCCGTCGAACCAGGCCGAGGTCTTGGGCTCCATGTAGAGAGCGCCCTTCGCGGTCTTGTTGACGTCGAGCTTGGCGATGCGGTCGATGTCCTTCTCCGTGGCGCTGAGCTTGGTCCACATCGACAGGTCATTGGCGTTCTGGAACTCCGTCGAGGCCCCGCCGACCTCCCCGCCCGGCGTCGGCGGCTTGGCCCTGTCCAGCGTGAGCACGCCGGCCACGGTCTGCGACGGCTGCGCCACTGTGGCGGTGCCGCACCCGGAGAGCACGCCGACGACCGCCATGACCCCTGCTACCTTCGCCCTCATAGTGCACATTCTGCCGTGAAATACCGATGGATGATCTGAACCCGGCCACTACGATGACGCCCGTGCGACCCTGGGATGCGTTCACCGCCGCCGAGGCGGAGGTCCGCGCGATGGTCGCGGACACCCGCTGGCAGGCGCTTTCCTTGCCTGATCGTGCCCATGTCCTGGCGGCAAGGATACTGGTGACTCCCGATGGCGACAGGTGGTTGTTCGGCTCCCACGCGCGCTGGCATCTCCATGACCCCGCCGACGGCCGCTGGCACCTCGCGCCGCCTCCGAGGGGCGTGCGGGCGCGCCAGGTCGGGCATCCGGCCGCGGTCCTGCCCGACGACGTGATCCCGTCCGGGCCCGACTTCCACGCGGAGCCGGGCTCCACGCAGGCGTTCATCGGCCCCGACGTGCCGGCCGACCTCACCGAGCGGCTCAGGGTGCTGCTGCGGGCGAGCGGGCTCAAGTCGGAGCTGGACTACCCGCTGACGGCCTTCGACGAGATCTTCGCCGCCGACGTGCCGAGCACGGTGGCCGCGGTCTGGGGCACGATCATGTGGTGCGCGTACGCGCCCGCGTTCGACGGCAACGAGCGGCTGATCACCGTGTTCGGCGAGTACCTGCGCCGCTCGCTGCCGGGCGACGAGTGGGTGCGCTGGCTGCCCGCGCCGCCGCTGCTGGACCTCGTGACGCTGGTGGCCGAGCGGCAGCGGGCCGGCCGGCCCAGGGCCGCGCTGCGGCTGGCCGCCGTCATGGCCGACACGGCCCAGATCCTGCTGTCCGACACCCGGTTCAGGCCGCGGGCGCTGGCCCTGCTCACGATGGTCGAGCCCATGCTGCGCCGGCCCGGCCCCGAAGACGGCCTCACGGACGCGGAGGCGCTGCGCGCCGTCTGGCTGGAGCGCTGTCCCCGGCGGCTGTGCCGCGCCCTGCTCGCCGAGACCGACCCGGCGGCGCACTTCTCGCACGCCGTGTACGACCTGGTGGAGGCGCTGGCCTTCGCGCCCGACCCGCCCATGGCCGCCGCCACGTTCCTGGCCGACCTGTCCGACTCGAAGGGGACGCTGCCGGCCCGGCTGGACCACCGGCTCAGGCGCGCGTACGAGGAGCTGGACCGCGCCGGGCTCACCGGCACCTCAGCGGGCGAGTCGACGGAGCCCGAGGGCTTCCCCGCGGGGGGCAGGGTGCTCACCAGGCCCGCGCCGGCGGCGGAGGTCGCGCCGCCGGACCGGGCGAGCGCGGCGGCCGTGCTCGGGGCCGCGTACGCGACGGGCCTCGCCTGGGGCGCGCTGACGGGAGCCAGGCTGCCGCAGAGCGGGCTGGCGGGGCAGTCGGAGCTCGTCCGCAGGCTCATCCAGGAACGCGACGACAACCACACGCACCACACCTAAACCACAAATGCCGCTATTTCACCCTTACTCCCCCTATATCGTTCTATCACTTGAGATAGCAGACAATTCTCCGAATTGTGATCTCGGATTCGGGAAATGATCCCACCGGGGCCCCGATGATCGGAAAGGAATGACCCCGATGGGCCATGTCGCAGGAAGGCGCGTCGCCGTAACCTCGTAGAGGGTGTGGGCTGCGGAAGGAAGGACGACGCGGTGGGGCACGACGACCTGGACTCTCGGGTCCACGACCGTGTCGCGTTGGACGAGATTGCGCTCTACGCCGAGGTGCTCACGGCCGTGGCTGTCAGCGAGCGGCGGCTGACCTTGGACGAACTCGACGACGCGCTCGGATTGCGGACTTCGGCGAGCCGCTGAAGGATCAATCACGATTACTAGCCCCGGGGACCTGGTTGGCAGGTTTCCGGGGTTTCTTATAACTAGTCATTCACTCCGTACGACATCCTCCTGAAGGAGGATCGCCAGAAGGAGGGCTAAGAGCGGACGAGACGGGCGATGGCCGCTGACGCTTCCTTGACCTTCGCGTCGGCCTCCGGCCCGCCGGTGCTGATCGCGTCGGCCACGCAGTGGGAGATGTGCTCCTCCAGCAGCCCGAGAGCGACCGCCTGGAGCGCCCGGGTGGCGGCGGAGACCTGGGTCAGCACGTCGATGCAGTAGGCGTCGTCGTCGACCATGCGCTGCAGGCCCCTGATCTGGCCCTCGATCCGCCTGAGACGCGTCAGATAGGCCTGCTTGTCTCCGCTGTACCCATGCATGCTTCTACGGTACCCCGAACCGGTATGGCGGGCCTCCGATCCGGCGGTCAGCGCAGGTCCGCGATGAGCTTCTCCCACTGCTCGGCCACGTCGCCCGCCGCGTGCCGCACCGCGGTGTCCAGCGCACCCGCCGCGAGGGAGCGCCGCCTGCGCTCGTCGTCGATCAGCGCCAGCAGGGCCGCCGCGAACAGCCGTGCCTCGTCCTCCGACTCGGGCACCAGCACGCCGTTGTAGCCCGTCGCCACGAACTCCTTCGGCCCCCTGGCGCCCTCGAAGGCCACCACGGGCACCCCGCAGCCCATGGCCTCCAGCACCGCCATCCCGAGGTCCTCGCTGCGCGAGGTGGTGGCCACGATCGACGCCTTGGCGAACTCCCCCGCCAGATCGGGGGTCGTGCCCATGAAGTAGACGTGGTTGTGCAGGTCTAGGTCGCGGACCAGCGCGCGCAGCCGCCGCTCCTCCGGGCCGCCGCCGTACAGCCGCAGCCGCCAGTCGGGCCGCTTGTCCGCCACGATCGCGAACGCCCTGATCAGCCGGTCGTAGCCCTTGACCGGCACCCACCGCCCGCCCGCGGCCACGATCCGGTTGTCCATCCGCGAGCGCGGCCACGGGCCGCCGGGCAGCGCGTCCAGCACGGAGTGCACCGCGGGGCCGTCGGTGAGCAGCTTGCCCCACTCCTCGCCCGCCGACTCCGTGGCCGTCACGACGGCGTCCAGACGCGGGTAGAAGCGTTTCACCGGCCCGGGGACGGCCGGCCTGCCCCACTCCCTGGCGATCTTCAGGGTCTCGCGCGGGGCATGCCTGGCCGCCTGCACGCCGAGCCCCGGTCTGGTGGTGATCAGCACGTCGGACCTGAGGTTGCGCAGCAGCCGCCAGAGCGCCACCTCGGTGCGCACCTGCCCGTTCGGCAGCAGGTGCCGCACGCCCGGCCTGGCGTCGATCAGGCTGCGCATGGCCACGTCGGGGCCGACGGGGAAGAACGGCTTCTCCTTCTGCCTGCGTACGCTGATCACCTCGACGTCGTGGCGCTCCGAGAGAGCGGTGGCGAGGTTCAGCGTGGCGCGCACGTCGCCCCGCATGGCGTACGCCGAGGTGAGGAGCAGGCTGACCTTCATCCGCCCACCTCGATCCGCAACTCGTCGTCGGCGGTGTAGCTGGGCCTGACCGGCACGCCGTCCACCGTGGCCGAGGGATAGTGCAGGCGGCGTCTCTTGCCGTCGACGTCGTCGAGCCGCGCGCCCAGCCTGAGCGGCGTGGCCACGCCCTCGACCTCCAGCGCGGGCTCCCACGCGCCGGCGCCGGCCGAGGCGTCGGGGTCGGCGGCCACCACGTCCACGAGCGACACGGCGGCGTGGAAGCGCACGCCCTGCACGGTGGCCGTGGCGCGGATCCTGACGCTGGTCTGCCTGCGGTCCAGGGTCAGCACGGCCTCGTGGCGGAAGTCGTCGTCCTCCAGCCCGGTGTAGGCCAGCAGGCCCGTCACCTCGAACCGGCCCTCCCTGAACCAGATCGCGCGGACCTCGGCCACCGGCTCGGCCTCGGAGATCTTCAGCGCCAGGTAGCCGTTGCGGGTGCGGTACGAGCGGTAGGCGAGGGTGCGCCTGCACAGCGCGTACGCGTCGAGGTGGTCGAGCGAGAAACCGGGATCGACGCTGCGCAGCCTGCTGCGCCTGCCGTCATGGCGGAGGTAGGCGTCCCAGCGCCCGGCGGTGAGCTCCAGAGGCGCGAGCGAGACCGCGAGCGTGGCCTCGCGCGCCCGCGCCCCGGGCGTGCCGAGGCGCACGTCGCGCTCGGCCCCCGTGGTGCGATGCCTGAGCACGAGCTCGGTGCCGTCTTCCAGTGGTGCGTCGATGGCGAGCCGGAGGGCGAGTACGTCGGCCAGTGTGACTTCGGCGTCCGTCACGACGACGCCCATCACGAGCCCCCTCCCCGTCGAATAGAGCCATGCGACGTTGAGGTTACCGTGATTTTCCCGTTATGTGGATGCCGGATTTCCGGCACTTCGGCCTCCTGACACGCCGATCTTCTCCACAATGACCGTCAAGGAGCTCGATGGTCCCGGTCAGGAGGCGCCCTTCACGGATTTGATCAACAACTGCGCGACGTCCACGACTTCGAGCGATTCCTTGGCCTCGCCGTTGTTCTTCTTCTCGTTGATCGCGTCGCCCAGCATCACCATGCAGAACGGGCACGCGGTTGAGACGGTGTCGGGATCGGTGGTCAGGGCCTCGTCCACGCGCTCGGTGTTGATGCGCTTGCCGATGCGCTCCTCCATCCACATGCGGGCGCCGCCGGCGCCGCAGCAGAAGCCGCGGTCCTTGTGGCGGTGCATCTCCTGCGTCGTGACGCCGGGCACCTTCGCCATGATGTCGCGCGGCTGGGAGTAGACCTTGTTGTGGCGGCCGAGGAAGCACGGGTCGTGGTAGGTGATCTTCTCCTCGATCGGCGTGATCGGCGTGAGCAGGCCCTCGTCCACCAGCTTCGACAGCAGCTGCGTGTGGTGCACGACCTCGTACGTGCCTCCGAGCTGCGGATATTCGTTGGCCAGGGTGTTGAAGCAGTGGGGGCAGGTGGCGACGATCTTCTTGACGCCGGCCTCGTTGAGCGTCTCGATGTTCTGCTGCGCCAGCATGTTGAACAGGTATTCCATGCCCAGGCGGCGGGCCGGGTCGCCGGTGCACGCCTCCATCGGGCCGAGCACCGCGAACTTCACGCCCGCGATGTGCAGCAGCTCCGCCACGGCCCTGGTGGTCTTCTTGGCGCGGTCCTCCAGCGCGCCCGCGCAGCCCACCCAGAACAGGTACTCGGCGTCCTCGGGCATCTTGTCCTCGACGACGTCCACCTCGAAGTCGAGTTCCTGGATCCAGTCGGCCCGCTTCATCTCGGACATGCCCCACGGGTTGCCCTTGTTCTCCAGGTTCTTCACCATCACCCCCGCCTCGGACGGGAACGACGACTCCACCATCACCTGGTAGCGGCGCATGTCGAGGATGTGGTCGATGTGCTCGATGTCCACGGGGCACTGCTCGACGCAGGCGCCGCAGTTGGTGCACGACCAGAGCACGTCCGGGTGGATCACGCCCTCCTCGCCGACCAGCGGCTTCTCCAGCAGCGCGAGCACGTCGGTGTCCTTGTGCTCGACGCCCTGCTGGGCCGCCAGCAGGTACGGGGCCACCTGGAAGGCGTGGTCGCGCTGGTCGATGATGAGCATCTTCGGCGAGAGCGGCTTGTCGGTGTTCCACGCCGGGCACTGCGACTGGCAGCGGCCGCACTCCGTACAGGAGTAGAAGTCGAGGAAGCCCTTCCACGTGGTGTCGGCGATGGTGCCGCGCCCGAGCTTCTCCGGGTCGAGGTCCTCGTCCTCGAAGTCGACCGGCTTGCCCGCCACCCGCATCTCCGGCGCGCCGCCGAGGCCGTCGGGGCGGCGCGAGAAGAGCACGTTGAGCGGGGCGGTGAAGATGTGCAGGTGCTTGGAGTTCACCACGATGACCAGGAACACCAGCATGAAGCCGATGTGCAGGAGCAGCGCGATCTCCTCCAGCAGCGAACCGGCCGGCAGCACGTCGCCCAGCGCGAGCGAGACGAAGGCGCCGGAGGAGTAGGGGAAGTTGCCGTTGGCGGCCGCCGCGCCGCGCGCGAGGAAGAGCGTCCAGATGATGTTGAAGATCATGAACAGGACGAGCCACGCGCCGCCCAGGTGCGAACCGGAGAAGCGGGAGTCGCGGCCGAGCGTCTTGGGGGAGTTCCTGACCCGGATCACGGCGAACACGACCAGGCCGACGAGGCACGCGACCGCGATGAAGTCCTGCAGGAAGCCCAGCACGCCCCAGCTGCCGATCAGCGGGATGCGGAAGTCCGGCCGGCCGGTGATCGCGCCCTGGATGATCGCGCCGTACGCCTCCAGGTAGACGGTCAGCAGGATGAAGAACGCCCACATGACGAAGAAGTGCGCGGTGCCGGAGGCCGTCCACTTCAGCAGCTTCTTCTGCCCGAACACCTCGACGAGCTGCGCCTTCACCTCGTCGGCGGCGTGCGCCTTGGCGTACTCGATCCGCTCTGGCGCGGGCGGTCCCACGGTGGCGAGCCTGGCCAGGAACCGCACCCTGCGGCCGGCGACGGCCACCGCGAGGACGGTCATCACTAGTCCGATGATGGCTACCCAGAGCACGGGGTCCTCCCACAGACGACGTTGGCTGTCAGCGTACGGTCACCCGCCAAGCAGGCCTCTCCCGGAAATCCTACCCGTGGGTAATATTTCCGGAATACGGGACATACCCTATGGTCATCGCAGTATGCAGAACAATGCTCTAGCCGGAGAAGTACCTCTGAATAGTCGGCGCGAGCACCTCCACCAGCTCGTCGTGAGTGGCGCTGGCCAGGGGCTCCAGCTTGAGGACGTAACGCCCCATGATCACGCCGAACATCTGCGCGAACGCCGCCTCGATCCGCAGGTGCGGCACCTCCAGCCGGTCGGCCACCTGGTGGAGCAGCGCGTTGGAGATGAACTCGCGGAACATCGCGACCGCCTGCTCGTTGGTCACGGCCGAGCGGATCATGGCCACCATCGGCTCGCGGGTCTCCGGCGTGGCGGTGACCTGAAGGATCATGCGGACTAGCCGCTCGCCGAGGTCCTCCCGCGGGCCTTCCAGCAGCAGCGGGATGACGGCCTCAGGAGTGATCGGCAGCCGCATGGCCGCCGCGAAGATGCCCTCCTTGGTGTCGAAATAGTGGTGCACGAGAGCCGGGTCGACCTTGGCCTCCCTGGCGATGCCGCGCACGGTCGCCTTGTCGAACCCCTTCTCGGCGAACACCTTCTTGGCCGCGGCGAGAATCTCCCCGCGCGTGTCGGCCGACCCGGGCCTGCGCCCCGGCCTGCGCTTGTCCGTCACCGCCCCACCGCCAGGTAGACCCGCATCGGCACCGACAGCACGCCCTCGGGGAACTCCGCGCGCAGCTCCACCCGCTGCCGCTCGACCAGCTCGTCGGCCGCCTCGGGGTCGAGGGCCGCCATGTAGGAGTGGGAGCGCAGGTCGAGCAGGAAGTCCTCGATGCCGACCAGCCGCGTCCAGGGGACCCAGCGCTCCTCGACCACCTCGAACGCCGCGGCGATGGGCGGCACCGCCCACTGCTCGACCGCCGGGCCGTAGTAGGCGGGCACCGCCTCCGCCAGGCGGGCCTCGTACGCGGCCAGCCAGCCGGCCTGGGCGGCGTGGTGGAGGTTCCAGCAGCCGGCGATCGCCCCTCCCGGGCGCAGCACCCGCCTGGCCTCGGCGATCGACGCCACCGGGTCGAGCCAGTGCCACGACTGCGCGTACGTCACCAGATCGGCCAGGCCGCTTGCCAGCGGCAACGCGTTCCCGTCGGCCAGCACGGCCCCCACGGGCGGTGGCCCGCTCCGCTGCCGGTCCACCGGCGAGCCGTTGCGGGGCCGGTCGGTGGGCAGGCCGCTCTGGAAGCTCTCGGCGGGCGGGGCGCTCTCCGTGCGCGAGACCAGGCGGGCCAGCATCTCCGCGCCGGGGTCGACCGCGATCACGCGGGCGCCGCGCGCCCGCAGCGCGCGCGTCATGATGCCGGTGCCCGCGCCCACGTCCACCACCGTGGCGCCGTCGAGGCCGACGCCGGACACCTCACTCAACGCGCGGAACAGCTCGTCGGGATAGCCCGGCCTGCCCGCGTCGTACGCGTCGGCCACCCGGTCGAAGATCCTGCCCAGATCCTTGATCGGCCCCATGTTCACGAGGAGGCCGCCAGATGGAGCCGGGCGAAGGCGAGCCCCTCCGCCAGGTCGTCGATCCGCTCGGTGCGGCTCGCCGCCTTGCGCGTGTTGACCTCCAGCACCACCAGCCCCGAGTAGCCGTTGCCCGCCAGGCGCTCCAGCATCTGGGCGCACGGCTGGTTGCCCCTTCCGGGCACCAGGTGCTCGTCCTTGTTGGTCACGCCGAGCCCGTCGGCCAGGTGCACGTGGGCCAGCCGGTCACCGAGCTTGGAGGCCATCTCCATGGCGTCGGAGCCCGACACCGCCGTGTGCGACAGGTCCAGCGTGACCTGCGGGAAGTCGTAGTCGATCGGGTTCCAGTCGGGCGAGTAGGGCACCACGTCGTTGCCCCTGGCCCTGAGCGGGAACATGTTCTCGACCGCGAACGTGACATGGGTCTCGTCACGCATCCTGGCCAGGCCGGTCTCGAACTCCCTGGCGTAATCGCGCTGCCAGCGGAACGGCGGATGGACCACGACCGTCGACGCCCCCAGGCGTTCGGCCGCCTTGCGGGCCTTGACCAGCTTGGCCCAGGGGTCGCGGCCCCAGACCCGCTGGGTGACCAGCAGGCACGGCGCGTGGATGGCCAGGACGGGAACGCCGTAATGGTCGGAGAGCCGCTCGATCACGTCGATGTCCTGGCTCACCGGGTCGGCGCCCACCATGATCTCCACGCCGTCGTAGCCGAGGCGCGCGGCCAGTTCGAACGCGTCGGGAGTGCGTTCTGGATATACCGAGGCGGTGGACAATGCGATCTTCGCATTGGGCACGCGGATGACGTCAGCCACGCTGCCAGCCTAAGCCGGTGGAGCCGTTCTGGCGCGAAAGGCCCGGTGGCGAGCTGTGTCCTGGGGTCTTCCCATGGCCGGCGGTGCCCCTACCGTTAGGGCATGCCACGGATAGCGAAGGGCGCCATACCCAGCCCGAACATCTGGAACACGCCCCAGATCTACGAGCTGGAGAACCGCGCCGTCGATCCCGAGGGCGCGGCGGACGCGGCGATGCGCGCCCTGCGGCCCTGGGACGGCGGCACGGTGCTCGACATCGGCTGCGGCACCGGCTACCACCTGCCGGGGCTGGCCACGACGGCGTCCTCGGTGATCGGCGTGGAGCCGCACAGCGACCTCGCCCTGCTGGCCAGGCGCCGCTGCGCCGGGCTGGCCAACGTGACCGTGCACGCCGCGGCGGCCCAGGACCTGCCGGTGCCCGACGCGAGCGTGGACGTGGCCGTCGCGCGCTGGGCGTACTTCTTCGGTCCCGGCTGCGAGCCGGGGCTGAAAGAGCTGTCCCGCGTCGTACGGCGCGGCGGCGCGGCCTTCGTGCTGGACCTCGACGCCACGCGGGGGCCGTTCGGCCGCTGGTTCTCGCGGACCGTGCCGACGTACTCGGCCGGGGAGGTCGAGTCGTTCTGGGTGCGCCAGGGCTGGCAGCGGCGGCCGCTCGACCTCAGGATGGCCTTCGAGCGGCGGTCCGACCTGGAGGCGGTGCTGCGCATCGAGTTCGCGCCCGAGGTGGCCGAGCAGGCCATCGCCGAGACGTCCGGGCTGGAGCTCTTCTACCCGAACGTGCTGCGCTGGCGGCACTATTGAGGGCTTGACATTGACGTCGGTGTCAACGTTTACCGTGGAGGCATGCGCATCGGAGAGCTGGCGGAACGCACCGGAGTGAGCACCCGCTCGCTCCGCTACTACGAGCAGCACGGCCTGCTCCGCGCCCGCCGCACGGCCAACGGCTACCGCGAGTACGGCGAGGACGACGTCCGGCTGGTGTCCGAGATCCGGGCACTGCTCAAGATCGGATTCTCGCTGGAGGACACGCGGCCGTTCGTCGACTGCCTGCGCCGGGGGCACAGCACGGGCGGCTCGTGCGCCGAGTCGGTCGAGGTGTACGAGCGCAAGCTCACCGAGATCGACGAGGAGATCCGCGTCCTGCTGGCGCGCCGCGCCGAGGTGGCATCCCAGCTCGCGCAGTCCTGCCCAGGTTGCTTCGTAAGGGGATAACAATGATCAAGCTGACCACGGACAACTTCGACGAGCAGGTGCTCAAGAGCGACAAGCCGGTGCTGGTCGACTTCTGGGCCGAGTGGTGCGGTCCGTGCCGCATGGTGGCGCCGGTGCTCGACCAGATCGAGGCCGAGCACGGGCTGGCCATCGGCAAGCTCAACACGGACGAGAACCCCGAGATCATGGCGCGTTACGGCGTGATGGGCATCCCGACGCTGCTGCTGTTCGAGAACGGCGAGCCGGTCAAGCGGGTCGTGGGGGCCAAGCCCAAGCGCATGCTGGTCTCCGAGCTCGGCCTGGAGTAGCCGGCGGAGTTCCTGGAGTAGCCGGCGGAGTACGTCGGCGCGGGCGGCCGCTCCGCTCGGCGATCGCCGCAGCGGGCGGCCGGTCCGCTCGGCGATTGTCGGCGCGGGCCGCTAGCCTGCTCCGCATGGCCAAGACAGCCCAGAAGCCCGGATACCGCTGCGCCGAGTGCGGCTGGCGCACCACGAAATGGGTGGGCCGGTGCGGCGAGTGCCAGGCGTGGGGCACGGTCGACGAGGAGGGCGCCCGCGCCGGCGTCAACGTCGTGCAGGCGGGCGCCACCACCGCGCCCGCGGTGCCGATCGGGCAGGTCAAGGCCGAGGTGGCGACCGCCCGCACGACCGGCGTCGGCGAGCTCGACCGGGTGCTCGGCGGCGGCCTGGTGCCCGGGGCGGTGGTGCTGCTGGCGGGCGAGCCGGGCATCGGCAAGTCCACGCTGCTGCTGGAGGCCGCGGCCCGCATCGCCGAGCGCGAGACCGTCCTCTATGTCACGGGCGAGGAGTCGGCGGCCCAGGTGCGGCTGCGGGCCGACCGCATCGGCGCGATCCGCGACCACCTCTACCTCGCCGCCGAGACCGAGCTGTCCGCCCTGGTGTCCCATGTGGAGAAGGTCCAGCCCAGGATGCTCGTGGTCGACTCGGTGCAGACGGTCGGCTCCGCGCAGGCCACCGGCGTGCCGGGCGGGGTGACGCAGGTGCGCGAGGTGGCGGCCAACCTGGTCCGCCTGGCCAAGGAGCGCAACATGGCCACCGTGCTGGTCGGCCACGTCACCAAGGAGGGCTCGATCGCGGGCCCGCGCACGCTGGAGCACCTGGTCGACGTCGTGCTCAACTTCGAGGGCGACCGCCACTCCAGGCTGCGCATGGTGCGCGCGATCAAAAACCGGTTCGGCCCCACCGACGAGGTCGGCTGCTTCGACCTGCACGAGCGGGGCATCGAGGGCATCACCGACCCGAGCGGCCTGTTCGTCTCCCGGCGCAGCGAGCCGGTGCCCGGCACCTGCGTCACCGTCACCGTCGAGGGCACCCGCCCGCTGCCCGCCGAGGTCCAGGCCCTGGTCGCCCGCACGGAGGCGCAGCAGCCCAGGCGCACCTCGTCCGGCCTCGACACCTACCGCGTCCAGATGATCCTCGCCGTCCTGGAGCGCCGGCTCAACGCCCGGCTGGGCGGCTGCGACGTGTTCACCGCCACCGTGGGCGGCATCAAGCTCGCCGACCCGGCCGTCGACCTGTCGGTCATGCTGGCCGTCGCCAGCGCCGCCGGCGACAAGCCGCTGCCCTCCGGGCTGGTGGCGCTCGGCGAGGTGGGCCTGGCGGGCGAGCTGCGCCCGGTCAAGGACGTGCGCAGGAGGCTGACGGAGGCCGCCAGGCTCGGTTTCAAGCGGGCTCTGGTGCCCGCGGGATCCCTGGAGGAGGGCGGGCGACGGCGTAACGGGCAGCGAGCCCTGGTGCCCGTGGGGCCGGTGGCGTTCGCGCCCGGCTTCGAGGTCGTGCAGGCGGAGAACGTCTGGGACGCACTAACACACGTCACATAGCGCGGCTAAGCTGAGCGTGACCGATCGACACGGGGGTCATGTGGATAGGAGTCTGGACGACCGCCGTCGCGAAGCCCTGGCCTCGGTGGCTCCGGGCACGCCTCTGCGCGACGGCCTGGAGCGGATCCTGCGCGGGCAGACCGGCGGGTTGATCGTGCTCGGCTACAACAGGGTCGTCGAAGAGGTCTGCAGCGGCGGTTTCGAGCTCGACGTCGACTTCTCCGCCACCCGGCTGCGCGAGCTGGCCAAGATGGACGGCGCGATCGTCCTGAGCGACGACCACAAGATCGTGCGCGCCGCCGTGCACCTCGTGCCCGACCCCGCCATCCCCACCGACGAGTCCGGCACCCGCCACCGCACGGCCCAGCGCGTGGCCAGGCAGACGGGCCTGCCGATCATCGCCATCAGCAAGTCGATGCGCATCATCGCCCTCTACCTCGACGGCATCCGCTACGTCCTGGAGGAGTCGGCGGCCATCCTGTCCAAGGCCAACCAGGCCCTGGCCACCCTCGAGCGCTACAAACACCGCCTCGACGAGGTCTCGGGCACCCTGTCCGCCCTGGAGATCGAGGATCTCGTCACCGTCAGAGACGTCTCCGCGGTCGCCCAGCGGCTGGAGATGGTCCGCAGGATCGCCGACGAGATCAAGGGCTACGTGGTCGAGCTGGGCACCGACGGCCGCCTGCTGTCCCTGCAGCTGGACGAGCTGGTGGCCGGGGTCGACTCCGAGCGGGAGCTGGTCGTGCGCGACTACCTCCCCGCCCCCTCGGGCCGCCGTCAGCGGCGCCTGGTCGACGCCATGCACGACCTCGACAAGCTGTCGGGCGGCGAGCTGCTCGACCTCGCGACCGTCGCCCACGTGCTGGGCCACAACGGCACCGACAAGCTCGACAGCCCGGTCAGCCCGCGGGGCTTCCGCCTGCTGGCCAAGGTGCCCCGGCTGCCGGCCACGGTGGTCGACCGCCTGGTCAACCACTTCGGCGGGCTGCAGAAGCTGCTGGCGGCCAGCATCGACGACCTCCAGGCGGTGGGCGGGGTCGGCGAGTCGCGCGCCCGCAGCGTCCGCGAGGGCCTCTCCCGCCTCGCCGAGTCCTCGATCCTCGAACGGTACGTCTAGCCCCGGGGATGTAGAGAACGGCGGAGCGGCACCGACTCCTTCATGAAGGCGACCCCGGACGGGCATGGAGGAGCGGGACATGCGCAAGATCATTCACTGGGTGCACACGTCGGTCGACGGCCACATCGACGGGCCGCAGGGCGAGTTCGACTGGCCGGTGATGGGTGAGGAGCTCTCGGCGTACTCCGAGGCCCTCAGCGAGCGGGCCGACACCCTCCTCTACGGGCGCGGCGTGTGGCAGGGCATGGTGAGCTTCTGGCCCACCGCCGAGTCGGTCTCCGACCATCCGCACGTCCTGGCGTACGCGCCGATCTGGCGCGGCACCCCGAAGATCGTCGTCTCGACCACCGCCGAGGAGTCGGAGTGGGCCGCCGCGATCATCAGGAAGGACGTCGCGGAGGAGATCGCCGCGCTCAAGCGGCGGCCCGGCAAGGACATCCTGCTGACCGGCGGCTCCCGCCTGGCCGCCACGCTCACCGAGCACGGCCTGATCGACGAGTACCACATCGCCGTGCACCCGGTCGTGCTGGGCGGCGGCAAGCCCCTGTTCCGGCCGCGGGCGGACCGGCTCGGCCTGCGGCTCGCGGAGTCGCGCACCTGCGACTCGAACGTCGTGGTGACGCGCTACGACCGCGCCTGACCGCCCGGCTCCCGGGTGGGTCAGCGCAGGTGGAACACGCCCTTGGGCGTGCGCATGTCGCCCATGCGGGCCGTGACCACGTACGTTCCC
Source organism: Nonomuraea phyllanthi (assembly GCF_006334985.2). Lineage (GTDB taxonomy): Bacteria > Actinomycetota > Actinomycetes > Streptosporangiales > Streptosporangiaceae > Nonomuraea > Nonomuraea phyllanthi. Next base: position 510,579 of record NZ_VDLX02000002.1, on the reverse strand, counting down.
GGCAGCGCGGAGGCCGGCGTGGACCGGCAGTCGGTGCTGGAGCGGCGCCGGTCCCATTCCAGGGTCCTGACGAAGGGGACGCCCCGCTGCAACTCCCTGACGTCCGTGCCCTCGCCGCTGACGCAGTCGGCCGTGGACCAGATGCGATCGGCCCCCGAGGTGATGCGGATCTCCAGGGCGCGCGGCCCGACATCGGCCGTGCACATGACGGAGCCGGTGTTCACCAGCGTCACCATGAACGTGGGCCGGGCCCCCGCCGAGTAGATCTGCTCCTTGCCGGCCTGGAGGCTGAGCACCAGATCGCCCTGCGCGCAGGGCTCGCCGGGGCGCTTGGGGCGCGCCGCCGGAGTGGCCTTGGGGCTGGCGGACGGGGTGGGAGACGGGCTGGCCGTGCCCATGGCGAGCGTACGGAGCCCTGCCAGCAGCGGATCGACGGTGGGGGTGGCGCTCGGTGACGTCTCCGCGCTGGACGCGCGCTCCGGCCCGCTGCCCCCGCTGGAGCACGCCCACGCCACGACGGCCACCACGACGAGTACCGCCACCAGCACGCTCATCCGGCGCCGCCAGTAGACGTCCCCGCCGTCGCCACGCACAGTATCCGGATCCATACGTGACAGGATGGTTCCAGCCGCGGCTACGAAGAGTGACGACACGCCGAAGGCCGCATTCTCCGAATACGCTTGACCGCGTGGTTGAGCCGAACCTCCTGCACGCCCCCGTTCTGGACTGGTACGAGGACAACGCCCGAGACCTCCCGTGGCGCGCCGACGACGCGACCCCGTGGGGCGTGCTCGTGAGCGAGATCATGCTCCAGCAGACCCCGGTCGTCCGTGTCCTGCCCGTCTGGCACGAATGGATGGCCCGCTGGCCCACCCCCAAGGCGCTGGCCGCCGAGCCGCCGGGCGAGGCCGTACGCCACTGGGGGCGCCTCGGCTACCCGCGCAGGGCGCTGCGGCTGCACGCCTGCGCGCGGGCCATCACCGACGAGCACGGCGGCGAGGTGCCCGCCGACCACGCGACGCTGCTGGGGCTGCCCGGCATCGGCGAGTACACCGCCGCCGCGGTCGCCAGCTTCGCGTACGGCGGTCGGCACGCCGTCCTGGACACCAATGTCCGGCGGGTCTTCGCGAGGGCCGTACGCGCCGAGGAGTACCCTCCTACGGCCACCTCAGTGGCCGAGCGCCGCCTCGCCGAGACGCTCCTGCCCGAACTGGGCGCCGCCCGCTGGGGCGTTGCGGTGATGGAGCTGGGGGCGCTCGTCTGCACCGCCCGCGCCCCGCGCTGCGCCGACTGCCCGATCAGCCACCTGTGCGCGTGGCGGCTGGCCGGCAAGCCGCCGCACGCCGGGCCCGCGCGCAAGGGCCAGACGTACGCCGGCACCGACCGCCAGTGCCGCGGTCGCCTGCTGGAGGTGCTGCGGACGGCGCACGGGCCGGTTCCCAAGGCGGCCCTGGACGCGGTGTGGGACGACGCGCCGCAACGCGAGCGCGCCCTGGACGGCCTGATCGCCGACGGCCTGGCCGAACACCTGGCCGACGGCACCTACCGCCTCCCCCACGCCTGACCCCAGGTCTGCGCACGCCTCCCCTCACGCCCTGACCCCCAGGACTGCGCAAACCTCCCTCACGCCTGACGCCCCAGGTCCGCGCACACCTCCCCAAGCCCTGTCCACCGGGTCGTTGTGACCACGGCCGACCGGCCACCCGGCGCCCGCGACGGGGCTCTCTACCGGACCCACGGCGGCACGGTGCGTTCCGTGCCCTTGGGGGCCAGGTCGCAGGCGTCCGGCGCGGACACCCCGCCGGGGTTGTAGGCCGTCGCCCCTGGGGCCGCGACCACGATCGACACGAAGCCGCGTACCGGATCGGCGAACATCTGGCGGCTCACGTCCGCGGGCAGCACCATGGTGTCCCCCGCACCGACCTCGACCCGTTCCCCGCCCAGCTCCACGACGGCGGCCCCGTCGAGCCAGGTCCACACGAGCTCGGCGTCGAACGCGTGCACCGGCCCGACCATGCCCGGCCTGGCGTCCACCCGCCACACCGCCTGCCCCGCCTCACCCTGGGTCGGGGAGGCGAGTGTGGTCATGACGCCGTTGGGCGTCTCGGTCCGGCGAGAGTCTGCGGACAGGATGACAGACATGTGATCTCCTTTCACGCGATCCACGGCGGCACGCCGTAGTCGGCACCGTCCGCGGACATCGCCCTTGCCCCGGCCGGGGCCGTGACGACGGCGGTGTAACCGGTGGCCGGGTCGGCCAGGACCCGCCGCACCGTACGGGCGGGCATGACGACGGTGTCGCCCGCGGCCACGCCGTACGTCTCACCGCCCAGCTCCACGGTCGCCGCCCCGGCCACCCAGCACCACACCTGCTCGCGGTCGAAGTCGTGCACCGGCCCTTCGGCGCCGGGCCGGGCGTCCACCCGCCACAGCGCCCGCGCGGCCCCTCCCTGCGTCGGCGAGGCGAAGGTGGTCATGACCCCGCCTGGAGTCTCCGACCGGCGCGCCTCCGCCGAACGTACGACAGTCACGCCCTGAACCTCCTAAGATAGACAATGACGTTGTCCGATATAGTCAACCAGATTGTCCATCATGTCAAGCCAAGGCTTTGAACTGCCGCTACGCCTGCTGCTCGCGTTCAGGATGCTGATCGACGAGCTCCACGCCGAACTCGCCCGGCAGGGCCATCCGCACATGCGGCCCATGCACGGGTTCGTCATGCAGGCGATCGGCCCGGACGGCACCACGGCCGTCGAGCTGGGCCGTACGCTCGGGGTCTCCAAACAGGCGGCGGGCAAGACCGTCGAGGCCCTGGAACGGGTGGGCTACGTCGAGCGGGCCGCCGATCCCCGCGACACGAGACGCAAGATCGTCCGGCTCACCGCGTACGGGATCGACGCCCTGAACCGCTCGGCCCGCATCTTCGACACCCTGCGCGCCCGCTGGGCCGACGAGCTCGGCGAGGAGCGCCTGCTGGCCCTGGAGTCCGACCTGCGCAAGATGACACCGGCGAGCCCCTGGCGCCTGGACATCCCCGGCTGGTTCGGCACCCTCTGAAGCGCCCCGCCCCTGACTCGCCGGCCCAGGCGCTTCGACTCGGACGCGCCGCTACGGCTGTGTGGGCGCGCAAGCGGGGTGACCATGGCGAGCCAGGCAGCCGTGGGCGGTCCATGCAGATGAGGGCCGCCCACACGGCATGCGGGCTTCAGGCGGGTGGAGGCGCGCTCAGGCGGCGAGCTGGAGACCCAGGCTGGTCAGGTTCGTACGGGCCCAGGCCAGCTCATCCGCCAGCAGCGACACGAGCGCGCCAGGCCCCTTGGCCCGCCCCGGCACGGTCAGGTTGTGCGTCTCCACCTCGATGTGCGCGCTGCCGCTCACGGCCCCCGACAGCATCGCCGTGAGCGTGTCGTGCAGCACGGCCCCCGTGCTCGGCGTCTGCCCCGTGTGGCTGTGCACGTGCCCCAGTTTGACCACCGGCGCGCCGGCCTCGGCCAGCCCCTTCAGCGCGGCGCCGGGCTCCTCGGCCCCGCAGGCGAGGTGGCAGGCGTCCAGGCACACGCCCAGGTGCTCGGAGTCGATGCCGCACACCCGCTCAAGGGCCTGCTCCGTCGTCTCCAGCACGCACCCGGGCCACGGCTCGAACCCGACCCGGATGGTCTTGCCGGTCACGCTGTAGATGCCGCGCAGCTCGCGCGCCAGGCGCTCCAGCCTGCGGGTGGCGATCGAGTGGAGGTCGGCGGGCCAGTCGCGGCGCCACCCGATCGGGATCGTCGAGATGCTCCCGAACCGGACGTCCTCCGGCAGCAGGAACGCGAGGATCTTGGCCAGCGCCATGGTGTAGCGGTAGCGCTCGGGCTTGGCCCAGTCGGGGCCGGGCACCTCGTTGTTGCGTCCGCCGGTGCCGTTGAGGCTCACGACCTCGAGGCCGCGCTCCTCCAGGGAGCGGCGCAGGCGTACGAGCTCGATGCGGTCGGCCGTGAGGTGGTCGGCGACGCTCGGCGAGAGCCACAGCCCGATGCCCATCCGCTCCACGCCCAGCCGCTTGCGCACCGGGACCGCGTAGCGGGTCAGGTGGGCGATCAGGTTCTCCAGGTCCTCGGCGGGATGGACACCCGCGTTGTAGGCGAGGTGAACGAGCGTTCCGTCGTCGTGACGCATGCGCATCGGTTTCCTCCACGGCTTGCTCTCGTGTTCCGTCGCCCGCCCCTCGGACGTCCCTGCCTGGTGAGCATGCCTGCTCTGCCATGGGTCGCGCGTCCGCCCTGAGTTGATTCCGCACTACTCCCCGGGGAGCAGCCTCAGCGGAGGGAACGCGCTTGTGACTGGCTTGGATGGGACTCGGCGTAGCTCTACACAGTGTAGTACTACTCGTGGTGGCGGCACACCTGGTATCTCAACAATTACGCAACGACCGCACCACTTTGCGCACCAGGGAGAGACCCGGGGGTCCCGCGGGCCACCGGGAACCCGAGGCCCCCGCATCGGCCGCCGCGGAAGGTCCCGGCCATACGGAAAGCCCCCGTGTGAGAGATCTCACACGGGGGCTTTCGGTGATCCGTCAGCGCTGGATCGGCGCGGCGATCGCGGCGGCCGAGTCGGGGACCTTGGTGGCCGACTCGCCCGTGAAGACGAACGTGGCGTCGTCGCCCTCGCCCTGGGTGGTCACCTTGACGACCTGCCCCGGCCGGAGCTCGCCGTACAGGATCTTCTCCGACAGCGAATCCTCGAGCTCGCGCTGGATCGTCCGGCGCAGCGGCCGAGCGCCCATGACCGGGTCGTAGCCCCGGTCGGCGAGCAGCTGCTTGGCCTCCGGCGAGACGTCGAGCCCCATGTCGCGGTCCTTCAGCCTGGCGTCCACCTGGGCGAGCATCAGATCCACGATCTTGATGATCTCGGCCGGCGTGAGCTGGTGGAAGACCACGATGTCGTCGACGCGGTTGAGGAACTCGGGGCGGAAGTGCTGCTTGAGCTCCTCCTGCACCTTGGACTTCATCCGGTCGTAGTTGGAGTCGGCGTCGTTGGACTTCGCGAACCCGACCCCGATGCCCTTGGAGATGTCACGGGTGCCGAGGTTGGTGGTCATGATGATGACCGTGTTCTTGAAGTCGACCACGCGGCCCTGGGCGTCGGTCAGGCGACCGTCCTCCAGGATCTGCAGCAGCGAGTTGAAGATGTCGGGGTGGGCCTTCTCGATCTCGTCGAACAGGACCACGGAGAACGGCTTGCGCCGCACCTTCTCGGTGAGCTGGCCGCCCTCCTCGTAGCCGACGTAGCCGGGAGGCGAGCCGAACAGCCTGGAGACGGTGTGCTTCTCCATGAACTCGGACATGTCGAGGCTGATCAGAGCGTCTTCGTCGCCGAAGAGGAACTCCGCCAGAGCCTTGGACAGCTCGGTCTTACCGACACCGGAGGGACCGGCGAAGATGAACGAGCCACCGGGACGGCGCGGGTCCTTCAGACCGGCGCGGGTGCGCCGGATGGACCGCGACAGGCCCTTGATGGCGTCGTCCTGGCCGATGATCCGCTTGTGGAGCTCGTCCTCCATGCGGAGCAGGCGCTGCGACTCCTCCTCGGTCAGCTTGAAGACCGGGATGCCGGTGGCGGTGGCCAGGACCTCGGCGATGAGCTCCTGGGTGACCTCGGCCACGACGTCCATGTCGCCGGCCTTCCACTCCTTCTCCCGCCGCTCGCGCTTGAGCTGCAGCTGCTTCTCCTGGTCGCGGAGGGCTGCCGCCTTCTCGAAGTCCTGCGCGTCGATCGCGGACTCCTTGTCGCGGCGGACGTTGGCGATCTTCTCGTCGTATTCGCGCAGGTCCGGCGGAGCGGTCATCCTGCGGATGCGCATCCGGGAGCCGGCCTCGTCGATGAGGTCGATCGCCTTGTCGGGAAGGTAGCGGTCGCTGATGTAGCGGTCGGCCAGCTGCGCGGCGGCCACCAGCGCGTCGTCGGTGATGGACACGCGGTGGTGCGCCTCGTAGCGGTCGCGCAGACCCTTGAGGATCTCGATCGTGTGGCTGAGGGACGGCTCGGCCACCTGGATCGGCTGGAAGCGGCGCTCCAGCGCGGCGTCCTTCTCGAGGTATTTGCGGTATTCGTCGAGCGTGGTGGCACCGATGGTCTGCAGCTCGCCGCGCGCCAGCATGGGCTTGAGAATGCTGGCCGCGTCGATCGCGCCCTCGGCGGCGCCCGCGCCCACGAGCGTGTGCAGCTCGTCGATGAACAGGATGATGTCGCCGCGCGTGCGGATCTCCTTGAGCACCTTCTTCAGGCGCTCTTCGAAGTCGCCGCGGTAGCGGGAGCCGGCGACCAGGGCGCCGAGGTCAAGCGTGTAGAGCTGCTTGTCCTTCAGCGTCTCGGGCACCTCGCCCCTGACGATCTTCTGGGACAGGCCCTCGACGACGGCGGTCTTGCCGACGCCGGGCTCGCCGATGAGAACGGGGTTGTTCTTGGTCCTCCTGGAGAGGACCTGCATGACCCGCTCGATCTCCTTCTCGCGGCCGATGACCGGGTCAAGCTTGCCCTCGCGGGCCGCCTGGGTCAGGTTGCGGCCGAACTGGTCGAGCACCAGGGAGGTCGACGGGGCCGACTCCTGCGGGCCGCCCGCGGCGGCCGGCTCCTTGCCCTGGTAGCCGTGGAGCAACTGGATGACCTGCTGCCTGACACGGTTGAGATCTGCTCCAAGCTTGACCAGCACCTGGGCGGCCACACCCTCACCCTCACGGATGAGCCCGAGCAGGATGTGCTCGGTGCCGATGTAGTTGTGGCCCAGCTGCAAGGCCTCACGGAGCGACAGCTCGAGGACCTTCTTGGCCCGCGGGGTGAACGGAATGTGCCCCGACGGAGCCGACTGGCCCTGGCCGATGATCTCCTCGACCTGCTGGCGCACACCCTCAAGGCTGATGCCGAGGCTCTCCAGAGCCTTGGCGGCCACGCCCTCACCTTCATGGATCAAGCCAAGAAGAATGTGCTCAGTGCCGATGTAGTTGTGGTTGAGCATCCTGGCCTCTTCTTGGGCCAAGACGACAACCCGCCTCGCTCGGTCGGTGAACCTCTCGAACATCTCGTCGCTCCTCACAGAGCGGTCAGTCAGGCCGGTAAATCCGTCCCGTCATCCCGCATGCTAGCCCTGGCTCGGCGAACCGCGCCCTCTGCCGCTGACACGCTCTATACCAAGAGACGTTCCCCAAGAGCAGGGCGTTCACCCTCCATCCAACTACTGATCGGGGGTGACGTGTTCCCGATACGCCGCAAGCGAACGATGTTTAAGGCGCTTCACGGAAGCACCGGAAAAGCCCCTCGCGACGCATGCGGATCCACGCGGATCGGCCACCGGACGCGCCGGGGCTTGAGTCGGCGTTGGGGACCGCCCCTTCGCCCGCACATCTCAGATGCCGCGTCCGTATCGGTACCTAATCATCCTATGTACGGGCGGCCCTGCCTCCAAACGGTCGCGCTACGCCGTGAGCACAACGAGACGCGCCCCCGTACGGCACGGGAATCCCGGCATCTGGTCAGGCTGGTTACCGACTTCATCTCGCATCATGAGACCACACCGGCCCTACGCGCCGCATTCGCGACACTTCTCCGCACTCCAGATGGGGCGTCATTGTGCGTACATGCCGGGCGAACAAGGGTTTGTGCGAGGGGGCGCGGGTCGAGAGGTTTTACCCGGCTCCCGGGACGGCGCCTCGGCGCCGGTATTGCGGGCCCCCACCGCCCCCGGTTTACTTACCGTAGCCGCCCTGGTTTACGTCCGGGAAGATCACCCGGTATAGCGAGGCGAGGCCTGGAGATCGCCTTCCGGCTATACAGCGCCGGGATTTACGGGGCTGGCGCGTTCCATGAGCGCGTGCCGCCCGCCGCCGGGAGCCCGCGTTGAATGGGCTATGACCGCCGCCCGCCTTTCGGCGCGCAGCACGGGGCGTAACCACATATGCGGGCGCCCGCCCGGCGAAACCGTACCGGCATCGGACGGTTCGCACGAGCAAAACGCCCGCATATGTACGCAACGAAGATCGGTATCCGGGCACCCGGCATTCGAGAACGGTGCCCAGATACGATCATGCGCTTATGGCGGTCGCCGGGGTCCTAGGCGAACGGCATAAGCGCATGGTCGATGACCGGCTCGCTCAGTGAGCCCGCTCGTACTGCTCGACGACCGTGGAGGCGATCCGCCCGCGCTCGCTGACCGGCAGGCCATGGGCCTTGGCCCACTGCCGGATCTCCGAGCTCTTCTCGCGGCTCATTGCCCTGGTGCCACCGCGACCACGGCGGCGCGTGGAGACCGCACCCGCCCTGCGCGCGTGCTGCACGAAAGGCGTGAGAGCGTCCCTCAGCTTCTTCGCGTTAAGGTCGCTGAGGTCAATCTCATAGGACGAGCCGTCAATAGCGAAGCTGACCGTCTCATTGGCCTCGCCCCCATCGAGGTCATCGATGAGAATCTCCTGGATCTGCTTGGCCATGTACGCAATCCTTTCGCGGAGCATTGTTTCATTCGCCTGCCCAAACATATACCCGGAAAGGCGCGGAGACAATTCAGCGCTGCGGGGATTCGGCTGACTGGTCGATCAGTTCTGGCCCCCCGGCCTGATCCTCACGGTTTCGCCGGCCGCCAAGGGCCTCCGACCGGACCAACTTCACTGCGCCATAGATGAAGGCGCCGCCCACCACCACCGGGGGGATGAGCGCTGACAATACGTCTGTTAGGGCTTCCATTCGTCCTCGCCTCCACGGCTAGCGGGGTTTGGGGGGCGCATTATGCGGATGGGAGCGCGTCCAGGAGGAGCGCCAAGCCCTCGTGACACGCAAGGTGACCTGTCATCCGCTCGACCATGTCACCCTCAGACCATAGCGGCGCGCAGTTGCCCTTCGCGTCGCGGGGGGCGCCGACGTCCGGCGACCTGGACGCCCCATAGCCTAATGCCAGTCTCTCCAGAGTCCTTACCGGATCATGAGAAATTTTTGAAATTGGCACGCTGCCTGTGCGGACAGGTCAGCGAAGATCTTTTACGACACGCGTTCCCGCCAGCCTGTCGTGCGGCCCGCGCTCCAGGGGCTTGTCCATCAGGATGAGCAAGCCCACGCAGAAGAGGAGCATTCCGGCGAGCAGATTGACGACGGGAATGCCCATCAGCATGAGCGGCCCCGGATAGACCAGCGAGCGTTTGAGCAGCGCTACCGAGCCGGAACCGCCCGGCGCCAGGCGAATCCCCATGATCGCCTTCCCGAACGTCCTGCCGCGACGGTAATGGGCGCGCCAGTCGTAGAGCGTATAAGCCAGTCCGGCGGCCAGCCATGCCAACACACCCGGCAGCCGGCCGTCGAACACCTCCAACATCCCGACAGTTCGGAAGATCGTCCACAGCGCGATGAACAGAATGTAATAGAACACCCCGAAGACAAGCGCTTCAATCAGCCGGGCGGCGAGCCGTTCCCACCATTCCGCGGGCGGCGCGTCCGCCAACGACGGCGACCCGGCCATAACCCCACCTCGCCTCATCGGCGGCTCAGGACCCCATTTTGGTACGCCCCCCGTACACAAAACAGAGGCCGGCGCGAAGCCGGCCCCTGCTTTTACTCGACGTGCTGAACTACTTGATCTTCACGACCACGGTGCCCGAGAGCTTGTCCGCGAACGTCTGCTGCAGCGGCTTGTCCCAGAGCTGCGAGGCGCCGTTGAGGCCCACGGCCACGTAGCCGAGCAGCGAGCCGATGAAGCCGATCGGGATGGCCGTCAGGATCCAGCCGCCCCACGTGATGCCCGCGCGCTTGAGCGCCGCGTCGGTCGGCAGGCCCTTCGGCGGCATGCCCTGCCCCACCGGGACGACCTTGATGCCCATGATCATCTTGCCGACGGTCTGGCCGTTCGCCTTCAGCAGGAAGAAGTCGTAGGCGACCCACAATATGGTCACGATGACCGACGACAGGATGCCCACGACCACCGTCGAGAACATCCCGCTGCTGCTGCCGTCGAGCGTGACGTAGCTCGCCACGAACAGCGCCGCCATGATGAACCCGACGACGAGGTTGACGATGAAGAGGATGACGCCGTCGATGAGCCTGGCCACCAGGCGCTGCCACCACTCCGCCAGCGGAGCCGGCGCGCCGGGCGGCTGCATGCCCACCGGGCCCGGCTGTCCGTAGGCCTGCCCGTAGCCGGGCTGCCCGTACTGCTGCGGCTGCCCGTAGCCCTGCTGGCCGTACTGCTGGTCGCCGTACTGCTGGCCGTAGCCGGGCTGCGCGTAGCCGGGCTGGGACTGCCCCTGCTGGCCGTACTGCGGCTGCTGGCCGTAGCCCTGCTGCTGCCCGTACTGCTGCTGCTGGCCGTAGTCGGGCTGGCCGTAGCCCTGTTGCTGCTGACCGTAGTCAGGCTGGCCATAGCCCTGCTGCTGCTGGCCGTAGTCAGGCTGGGACTGCGGCTGCTGGCCGTAGCCCGGCTGCGACTGGGGCTGCTGGCCGTACTGCTGGCCCGAAGGCTGCTGCTGGCCGTAACCCTGCTGGCCCTGCTGCCCGTACTGCGGCTGCTGGCCGTAGCCCTGCTGGCCATAGCCCTGCTGCTGGCCGTAGTCGGGCTGCGACTGCGGCTGCTGGCCGTACTGCGGCTGCTGGCCGTAACCCTGCTGGCCCTGCTGCCCGTACTGGGGCTGCTGGCCGTAGCCCTGCTGGCCGTAACCCTGCTGCTGGCCGTAGTCGGGCTGCGACTGGGGCTGCTGGCCGTACTGCTGGCCCGAAGGCTGCTGCTGGCCGTAACCCTGCTGGCCCTGCTGCCCGTACTGCGGCTGCTGGCCGTAGCCCTGCTGCTGGCCGTACTGCGGCTGCTGCCCGTACTGGGGCTGCTGGCCGTATGGGGGCTGCTGCTGCCCGTAGGCATCGTCCGCCCGGTAGCCCACCACAGTCACGTCGGGGTCGGGCTCGCCAGGGTGGCGGCCCGCGTTCTGCTGCCCGTATTCCGGATTGCCAGGCGGAGAGTTCTCGCCGGATTGGTCCTGTGGATACGGCGGCTGTCCGGTGCTCACCGTGTCACCTCGCTTCGAGTGCGCATGTGGCACGTGTCAGGACACATGCCTGTGCTGCCCAACGTATCGACATAGGTATCAACAATCACCTTTCCAGCTAGTCAAGGTCTGCGTCACCTGATGTCAGATGCAGCAGCATGCGGGTGTTGCCCAGCGTGTTCGGCTTGACGTGTTCCAGGTCGAGGAACTCCGCCACACCCTCGTCGTACGAGGCCAGGAGCTCGGCGTACACCTCGGGTGAGACCGGTGTGCCCTGGATCTTGCGAAATCCGAGCCTCGCGAAGAAGTCGACCTCAAAAGTAAGACAGAATACACGCCGCAGACCCAGATCCTTGGCCTGCTGGATAAGTGCGGAGACGATCCGGTGGCCGACGCCCATCCCCCGGCACTCGGGATCCACGGCGACCGTACGGACCTCCGCGAGGTCCTCCCAGAGCACGTGGAGCGCGCCGCAGCCGACGACCTGCCCGCCTCGCTCGGCCACCCAGAACTCCTGTACGTCCTCGTACAGCGTCACCGTGGCCTTCTCCAGGAGCCGGGGACCCGCGCCCGCGTAGGTGTCGACCAGGCGTCTGACCGCACGCACATCGGGCGTGCGGGCTCGCCGGACCACCACGGCGGTCTCGGTCGTCGTCAGCTCGGCCACCTGCTCCATGGCTCTCCAGGGTACAGATCTCATTACGGCTCGGCCCTAACTCCCATGTCCTGGCCCATCCTGTTACATCTCGTGGCCGGACGAGCACGCAACAGGAGCCGCCTCCGTTCGGCAGATGCGAGGGCAAAAAGGGCATAAGGTCTCTTCTGTACGGGTGACCACGAGATCACCTTGTGACCCTTCGGTTGTGAAACCTCTACAGACTTGGCAGTTCTGGTTGAGCACGAACCCGGAGTGCATTAGTGTCCAGCGACAATGTTCCCCGCATGTCGTGCGGGCGGACACGCTCAATTCCCGCAAGGGGAACCGGGGATCCACCGGTGGCGACCTCCAGCGCCACCACCGGGGTGAGTCCGAGTCTCTCGGTAGGGCTGCTCCGGCCCGAACCCGTCAGCTAACCCGGTAGGCGTCAACGAGAGGAGCTGGTTGGTGAAGCGCACGCGCAACCGCGGGGGGAAGCCGGCGGGCAAGCACGCCCGCCCTCCGGAACAGGGCCCGAGGCGCCGCCGCGCAGGTGTGGTGAGTCTCACAGTCGCCGCGTTGCTGTTCGCCATCCCCGTCGGTTCGGCGTCCGCCGACCCCAAGCCCTCGCTGAAGCAGCTCGCCGACCAGGCGCAGAAGCTCCACACCCAGATCGAGACGCTGACCGAGCAGTACAACGGCCAGCGCGAGAAGCTCAAGACCGCCAAGAAGGCCTCCGAGGCCGCGCAGAAGACGCTGTCCGCCAACGAGGCCGATCTGGCCGCCAAGCGCACCAAGGCCGCCCTGCTCGCCCAGAACGCCTACATGTCGGGCGGACTGGGCAAGTCGCTGGCCTTCGTCACCTCCGACGACCCCGAGTCGTTCCTCGACCGCGCCGCCACCTCGTACGCGCTGGAGCAGGAGCAGGGCGAGGAGATCAGCCAGCTCACCAGGGCCATGGACGCCGCCACCCGCGCCAGGGCCGCCGCCAAGGCCCGCATCGACGAGGTCGAGAAGATCGTCGGCGACCTCGAGTCGAAGCGCACCAAGATCACCAAGCTGGTCGGCAAGGTCGAGAGCAGCCTGTTCACGAGGGCGCTCGGCGAGGCCGGGCAGCCCGGCACCCGCGCCGTCCGCGTCAACCTGCCGATCGCGGGCGACGGCAAGGCGGCGCAGGCCGCGCGGTGGGCGCTCACGCAGCAGCTCAAGCCGTACGTGTGGGGCGCGGAGGGGCCCAGCTCCTACGACTGCTCCGGGCTGGTCATGGCGGCCTACCAGCGGGTGGGCATCTCGCTGCCGCACTACACCGGCGACCAGTGGACCGCGGGCACGCACATCACGCGCGAGCAGTTGCGGCCGGGCGACCTGGTGTTCTTCTACAGCGACCTGCACCACGTGGGCATCTACATCGGCGGCGGCATGATGGTCCACGCCCCGCAAACGGGCGACGTCGTGCGGATCGCGTCGATCGCCAGGCGGCCCTTCGCCGGGGCGGTGCGCATCGCCGACTGAGCGCCGCGGCGGCCCTAGATCAGCTGGCGGCGGGCGGCCCAGGCCACGGCCTCGATCGCGGTGGCCACGCCGATGCGGTCGCAGATGCCGCGCAGCCTCCGCCGCACCGTGCGCCCGCTGACGTCCAGCCGGCGCCCCACCCGATCGACCGTGACCCCCTTGGCCAGCTCCGCCAGCAGCGCCAGATCCGCATGGCTCAGCTCAACGCCTTCAGTGAGCACATCCATCGGGAGCCCTCCCCCGCAACAGCAGAACTCGGACCTCACAGACGGGCCGCAGCCGCTCCCCGGAGACGTTAAACGCATCCTGGAAAGGTCGTCAAGGCGCCATGAAAGCAGCACTTGACCAGTGCTGTTGACATGCTCCGCCATATATGGCGCACTCCCGACGCATCAGAAGGAGAGCGCGCTCACCGGGGCCATCCGCGAGCCGGGACGCGACTCCCTGGACCTGCCCGATTGTGCTCTGCCGGATGCCGGTTTTCGGCATGATCCGAACACCGGCGGTCACCGTCCCCGCACGCCCGCGGCCCCTCGCGCGGCGCGCGGGGAGATCGCAGGTCAGACCATGGGAACGGTCCACTGCGCCGGTGCGCGGGCCGGTCGCACCCGGTTTCCCGCCGCCCTCGCGACCCCGCTCCGTGGCGAGCGGCCGGACGGCCCCGGAGGGGCTCGGGATGCGCGCGTGGCAGGAGCGGTACGCCCCCCGCGCCGCCTTGACCCGATGCTTACAACGCGGCGTCGTGGCGCCCCTCCCCCCGTTCCCCTGAGTGAGTTACACACTTTCAGGTGCCTACTTACCAAAAGAGAGTAACTCTTCCTACGCTCGTCGGCATGACGAACATGCGTGCACTCATCGGTGGTTCAGGAGCTCCCCGGCTGGTGGAGGTGCCGGTGCCCACGGCGGGACCCGGGCAGGTACGGATCAGGACGGCGGCGGCCACGGTGAACCCGTTCGACCTCGCCGTGGCGTCGGGAAAGCTCGCCGACTACGGCGTGGCCAGAAGGCTCGACTCGTACGGGCTGGGCTTCGACGTCGCGGGCACCGTGGACCAGATCGGCGACGGCGTCGCCTTCCAGGCGGGCGAGGAGGTGATCGGCCTCGTGGCGCGGCTGGAGCTGCCGACGAAGGCGCAGGCCGAGTACGTGGTGGTCGACGCCACGGCGGTGGCGCGGGCGCCCCGCGGCCGCACGGCCGTGGAGGCGGCCACCATCCCGCTCAACGCGCTGACGGCCTGGCAGGCGCTCGACCGCGCGGGCGTGGGGCCCGGCCGTACGCTGCTGGTCACCGGAGCGGCCGGCGCCGTCGGCGGCTACCTGGTCGAGCTGGCCGCCCTGCGCGGGGCCCGGGTGGCGGCGGTCGCCGGGGCCGCGGACGAGAAGGAGGCGCGTGAGCTGGGGGCCGAGTGGTTCGTGCCGCGCGGCGAGGACGTGGCCTCCGCCGTACGCGCTCTCGTCCCCGGCGGCGTGGACGCCGTCGTGGACGCGGCGGTGCTCGGCCTGGCCGCCCTGGACGCCGTGCGGGACGGCGGGGCGTTCGTCGCCCTCTCGTCGGGGGTCGCACCCGTGGCCCTGCGCGGGACGGACGTCGCCACGGTGCTCTTCCGCGCCGACGCCCACCAGCTCGCGGAGGTGGTGCGGCTGGTGGAGGACGGGCGGCTCACGCTGCGGGTGGCGGACACGTATCCGCTGGAGCGAGCGGCCGAGGCGCACGCCCGCCTGGCAGCGGGCGGGGTGCGCGGCCGTCTCGTGCTCGTGCCCTGACTTACTGGGTGGGCTTGACCAGCGGGAACAGGATGGTCTCCCGGATGTTCCTGCCGGTGAAGGCCATGATCATGCGGTCGATCCCCGCACCCATGCCCCCGGTGGGCGGCATGGCGTATTCGAGGGCCTGCAGGAAGTCCTCGTCGAGCTGCATGGCCTCCGGGTCGCCCCCGGCGGCCAGCAGCGACTGCTCCACCAGGCGCTGCCGCTGGTCGATCGGGTCGTTGAGCTCGGAGTAGCCAGTGCCGAGCTCGGTGCCGAACCCGATCAGGTCCCACTTCTCCGTCAGCAGCGGGTTGTCGCGGTGCAGGCGGGCCAGCGGCGAGGTCTCCAGCGGATAGTCCATGACGAACGTGGGCTGGATCAGCGTGTGCTCGACCAGGGCCTCGAAGAGCTCCTGGACCAGCTTGCCCGCGCCCCACTTCGGGTCCCAGTGGATCTCGCGCCGGTCGGCGATCTTGCGCAGCTCCTCAAGGCCGGTGGCGGTGGTGATCTCCTCGCCCACCGCCTCCGACACCAGCGTGTAGAGCGGGATGCGCGGCCAGGACGCGAGGCCGAGGTCGACCTCCACGCCGTCGTGCACGATCACCGAGGTGCCCAGCGCGGCCTGGACGGCCTTCTGGTACATGCGCTGCGTCAGGTCGGCGATGTCGTTGTAGTCGAGGTAGGTGCCGTACGCCTCGACCATCGTGAACTCGGGGTTGTGGGTCGAGTCGGCGCCTTCGTTGCGGAAGTTGCGGTTGATCTCGAAGACCTTCTCGATGCCGCCGACCACGAGCCGCTTGAGGTAGAGCTCGATCGCGATGCGAAGGTAGAGCTCCATGTCGTAGGCGTTGATGTGGGTCTTGAAGGGCCGGGCCGTCGCGCCGCCGTGGATGGGCTGCAGCATCGGGGTCTCGACCTCGAGGTAGCCCTCCTCGTGCCAGAAGTCGCGCACCGCGCGCACCGTGGCGCTGCGGACGCGCGCCATCTTCCTCGACTCGTCGTTGACGATGAGGTCGACGTAGCGCTGGCGGACGCGGGCCTCGGGGTCGGTGAGTCCGACGTGCTTCTCCGGCAGCGGGCGCAGGCACTTGCTGGTGATCTGCCAGCTGTCGGCCAGAATCGACAGCTCGCCGCGCCGCGAGGTGATGACCTCGCCGCTGACGCCCACGTGATCGCCCAGGTCGACGTCGCGCTTCCACGAGGCCAGGGACTCCTCGCCCACCTTGTCGAGCGAGATCATGACCTGCAGGTCGGCGCCGCCGTCGCGGAGCGTGGCGAAGCAGAGCTTGCCGCCCACGCGGTTGAGCATGACGCGCCCCGTGACCGCGACCGTGTCACCGGTG
The DNA here is from genome assembly GCF_006334985.2 of Nonomuraea phyllanthi. Lineage (GTDB taxonomy): Bacteria > Actinomycetota > Actinomycetes > Streptosporangiales > Streptosporangiaceae > Nonomuraea > Nonomuraea phyllanthi. The sequence goes on along the minus strand of NZ_VDLX02000002.1, from coordinate 494,345 downwards.
GCGGTGTCGGGCTCCAGCCCCTGGTATTTCTCCCTGACCTCGGCGTTGGTCGCCGTACGAGGGAAATTCACCGGGTAAGGGTCGACGCCCTCGCTGCGAAGGCGGTCGAGCTTCTCCCTCCGGATGCGCATCTGCTCGGGAAGTTCGTCGCTCACACCATCAAAGAGTAGGGGATACGGCGAACTGCAAGGGCTCGACGGTGCCATGAAGGAGCCATGAAGGAACGCTGCAGGACCGCTGCAAGAGACCTCTTCTATCAATGTCTCACGAGCTCAGGGGGGAGCCGGCAGGGAGCCGGCCCGAGGGGAGCTCAAGGAGAGAAGATGTTCAAGAAGATCGCGACCGGCGTCCTCGCCGTCGCCGCAACGAGCGCCCTGGCCCTGTCGCTCCCGTCGGCCGCCAGCGCGAGCACGGCCCACCACGACGACGACTCCTACTCCTGGGGCTCGGTCTACTCCAGGAACCACCAGGCCAAGGCGTTCGGCCGGGTCGACGTCGACTGGGACCGGCACCACGAGTCCAACGAGGTCACCGTCCGCGGCCGGCTCTACGACCTCGACAGCCGCAGCGCCCGCCAGGGCGGCAAGTGCGCGTACGTGATGGTCGCCTTCCGCGACCTGGACCACGGCTCGTCCCGCGTCTACTCCAAGAAGTACTGCGGCTACCCCGGCTCCACCACGTTCTTCTCGCAGAGCGACGACGTCGAGAGCGTGCGGGTGAAGGTCTGCCAGATCGGCCAGCACAGCAACTTCCCGACGCGGTGCGGGCGCTGGCAGTCCATCTACTCGTCCGAGAGCGAGTGAGGACCATCTCCGCACCGCACACAGAGCGGCCCCCTTACCCGAGCGGGGGGCCGCTCTTCCGTGCCGGCGACGCGGCGGCCGTGGAGGTCAGGCCGTGTTCCGGTGGTAGATGAGGCGCAGCCCGATGAGCGTCAGCCACGGCTCGTGCACGTCGATCGAGCGCGACTCCCCCGCCACCAGCGCCGCGTGCCCGCCCGTCGCGACCACCGTCACCTCGTCGGGGTCGTCGGCCAGCTCGGCCGTCATGCGTTCGACGATCCCGTCCACCTGGCCGGCGAACCCGTAGATGATGCCCGCCTGCAGCGCCTCCACGGTGTTCTTGGCGATCACCGAGCGCGGCCTGACCAGCTCCACCTTGTGCAGCTGCGCTCCGGCGGCGGCCAGCGCGTCGACCGAGATCTCGATGCCGGGCGCGGTGACCGCCCCGACGTACTCGCCCTTGGCCGACACGGCGTCGAACGAGGTGGCGGTGCCGAAGTCGACGATGACGCAGGGGCCGCCGTACTGGTCGATGGCCGCCAGCGCGTTGACGATGCGGTCGCTGCCGACCTCCTTGGGGTTGTCCATGCGTACGGGCACCCCGGTGCGGATGCCCGGCTCCACGATCACCGCGGTGACGTCGCCGTAGTAGCGACGGCACATCTCGCGCATCTCGTTCAGCACGCTCGGGACCGTGGAGCAGATGGCGATGCCGTCGATGTCGGCCCCCTTCAGCAGCGGCGACTGCGTCAGCAGGCCCTGGAGGATGACCGCGATCTCGTCGGCGGTGCGGCGGGCGTCGGTGGCGAGCCGCCAGTGCTCGATGACGTCCTCGCCCTCGAACAGCCCCAGCACCGTGTGCGTGTTGCCGACGTCGATCGTGAGCAGCATCAATTACCCCCGCAGATCCAGTGCGATGTCCAGGGCCGGCGCGGAGTGCGTCAAGGCTCCCACCGCCAGGTAGTCAACGCCAGTTTCGGCCACATCACGAGCCGATTCCAAGGTCAATCCCCCGCTCGCCTCAAGAGCAACCCTGTTTTTCGCTCGAATTTTCACGACTTGTACGGCACGTGACGTGTCCTCGATCGAGAAGTTGTCCAGCAAGATCTCCTCGGCCCCCTCCTCCAGCACGGCCTCCAGCTGGTCGAGCCGGTCGATCTCCACCTCGATCGGCAGATCGGGGTAGCGCTCCCTGACCGCCCGGAACGCCTCGGCCACCCCGCCGGCCGCCACCACGTGGTTGTCCTTGATCAACGCGGCGTCCGACAGCGACATCCGGTGGTTCACGCCGCCGCCGCAGCGCACGGCGTACTTCTCCAGCGCCCGCAGCCCGGGCAGCGTCTTGCGGCTGTCACGCACGCGCGCCGCCGTCCCGCTGACCGCCTCCACCCACCTGGCTGTCAGGGTCGCGATGCCGGACAGGTGGGTGAGCAGGTTGAGCGCGTTGCGCTCGGCCGTCAGCACGGCCCGGACCGGCCCCTCGACCGTCATCAGCACGTCTCCGGCCCGCACCCGCTCGCCGTCCTTGGCCCTTCTCTCGGTACGGGCGGCGCCCAGCCGTACGAACACCGCCTCCGCCACGGCCAGCCCCGCCACGACGCCGTCCTTGCGGGCCACCACGTCGGCCACGCAGGTCTGCTCCGCCGGGATCGTGGCCAGGCTCGTCACGTCGCCCGCCTCCCCCAGGTCCTCGGCCAGCGCCCGGTCGATCAGCGCGTCCACCTCGGCCGGGTCCAGCCCGGCGGCCCCGAGCTCCTGCGCCAGGCGCGGCGGCATCGCCTCCCCATGCGGTGTGTACGTCATGCGCAGCCCCTCCTCGGTCAGGGTCACGTCCAGGTGTCCCAGCCAGTCGTTGTCGTCGCGGATGTCGTGGTCCTCGCGCCAGTGTGAGCCGCGGGTCTCCAGCCTGGCCGCCGCCGCGCCGGTCAGCACGGTCGCGACGGTGAGCAGGTTGGTGGTCTCCCACGACTCGGTGCAGGCGGGCACCTCGACCGGCGTCCAGCGGGCGTCGCGCAGCGCCCCGGCCGTGGCCAGCAGCGACTCGCGGCTGCGCAGCACGCTCGCCCCCCTGCTCATGTGGCCCTGGATCCTGGGCCTGGCCCTCGGGTCCACCAGCCCGGTCGCCGCGTCCCCGGCGACCGGCTCGCCCGGCGCGGGGCGCGTCGCGTGGATGTCCTCGGCGATGCGCTCGGCGAAGACGAGCCCTTCGAGCAGGGAGTTGGAGGCCAGCCGGTTCGCGCCGTGCACGCCGGTGCAGGCCACCTCGCCGCACGCGTACAGGCCGTCGATCGAGGTACGGCCGCGCAGGTCCGCGCGGACGCCGCCGCTCGCGTAGTGGGCGGCGGGGGCCACGGGGATCGGCTCGGTCGCCGGGTCGATGCCGTGCTCGCGGCAGACGGCGTAGATCGTGGGGAAGCGGGTCTCCCACTTCTCCCTGCCGAAGGCGCGGCCGTCGAGGTACAGGTGGTCGCGGCCCGTCTCGCGCATCCTGCGCAGGATCGCCTTGGCCACGACGTCGCGCGGCGCGAGGTCGGCCAGCTCGTGCACGCCCTGCATGAACCGCTCGCCCGCGTGGTCCACCAGGTACGCGCCCTCGCCCCTGACCGCCTCGGAGATCAGCGGCTGCTGGCCGGTCGATCCCTCGCCGAGCCAGAGCACGGTCGGGTGGAACTGGACGAACTCGATGTCGCGCACCACCGCCCCGGCGCGCAGGGCGAGCGCGACCCCGTCGCCAGTGGAGACGGGAGGGTTCGTGGTGGCGGCGTAGACCTGGCCCATGCCGCCGGTGGCCAGGACCACCGCCTTCGCCCGTACGGCCCCCACGCCGTCACGCGCCCCCTCGCCCATGACGTGCAGCGTCACGCCCGCGGCCCGGCCTTTGGCGTCCTTGAGCAGATCGAGCACCAGAGCGTGCTCGATGATCTCGATGCGGGGCTCGGCGCGGACCGCCTCGACCAGTGCGCGCTGCACCTCCGCGCCCGTGGCGTCGCCGCCCGCGTGCACGATGCGGCGCCGCCGGTGCCCGCCCTCCCGGGTGAGCTGGAGCTCCCCCTCGGGGGTGCGGTCGAAGCGAGCGCCGCGCTCCATGAGCCGCCGCAGCGCGCCGGGGCCGTCCGTGACCAGCGCGCGCACGGCCCGCGTGTCGCACAGCCCCACGCCGGCCACCAGCGTGTCGTTCAGGTGCTCCTCGGGGGTGTCCCGGGGGTCGAGCACGGCCGCGATGCCGCCCTGGGCCCAGCGGGTGGAGCCCGCCGACAGCACGTCCTTGGTGACGACCAGCACCTTCGCGGACGGCTGGAGCTCGGCGTGGCGCAGGGCCACGGTCAGGCCCGCGACGCCGGAGCCGATCACGACCACGTCCGCCTCGACGGTCCAGCCGGCCGCGGGCGCGGTCAGCCGCAGGGGAATCGCCGGTGCACTCATCAGGGGTCTCCTCACTGAGGCTATTTCGTCAATATGACGATAACCCCTGGCGACAAGTGGACGTTCAGCGCCCCCGGGTCAACGTGAGGGTGACGTTGTCGATCAGCCTCGTCGCGCCCACGCGGGCGGCCACCGCCAGCACGGCCATGCCCTCGTATGACTCGTCCACGTCGGCGAACGTCTCGGGGTCGACCAGCGCCAGGTAGTCGACCTCCAGCCGCGGCCCTGCCGCGGCGAGCACCTCGCGCGCCGTCGCGCGGATCGCGGCCGGGGCCAGCTCCGCGGCGCCCGCGCGCAGCGCGCGGGAGAGCGCCAGCGCCACCCGCCGGTCGTCGTCGGACAGGTAGCGGTTGCGGCTCGACAGGGCCAGGCCGTCGGGCTCGCGTACGGTGGGCGCGCCCAGGATCTCGATGGGCAGGTCGAGGTCGGCGACCATGCGGCGGATGAGGGCGAGTTGCTGGGCGTCCTTCTGGCCGAAGACGGCGAGGTCGGGGCGGACGAGGTTGAACAGCTTGAGCACGACCGTCAGCACGCCGTCGAAGTGGCCGGGGCGGTGCGCCCCCTCGACGACCTCCCCCATGGGACCGGCGGAGACGCTCACCTGGCGGTCGGGCGCGTACATCTCCTCGACGTCCGGGTGGAACACCACGTCCACACCCTCGGCCCGGCACACGTCCAGATCGGCCTCAAATGTACGGGGATATCGCGAAAAATCCTCATTAGGCCCGAATTGCAGAGGATTGACGAAAATACTAACCACGACCTGATCGGCGCGGACCCGGGCCTGCCTGATCAGCGACCGGTGGCCCTCGTGCAGCGCCCCCATGGTCGGCACCAGGGCCACCTCGCCGCCCCGGCGCGCCTTGACCAGGTCCTCACGATCCCTGGCGACGATCAGCTCCATCTAAGACCTCCCTGCTCATTGCCTCCACCCCGCAGAGACACTCGGTCACCCCTCGCTTCGTCAGGTCCATATATTGCCTCCCAGCGCGTCCAGCAGCCGCTCGGCCTCCTCCGGTTTGAGCAGCCCGGCGGCCAGTGCCCGGTCGGCCGTGAGCCTGGCCAGCGCGATGTAGGCGTCGGCCGCCTCGGGCGCCGCCAGGATGAGCGCGTCGACGTGCTTGCGCACCGTGCCGGCGTCGCCCCGCACGACCGGGCCGGTCAGCCCGGTGATGCCCAGCCGCAGCACGTTGTCGAGCGCGGCCCCGAGCAGCGGGCCCAGCATCCGGCCCGGGTGCTCGACGCCGATGCGCTCCAGCAGCTGCTGCGACTCGGCGATGAGCGTCACCATGTGGTTGGCGGCCCCGGCCAGCGCGGCGTGGTAGAGCGCGCGGTCGGTCTCGGCGATCCAGACCGGCTCGCCGCCCATCTCGATCACCAGGGCCTCCGCGATCGGCCGCAGCAGGTCGGGGGCGGTCACGCCGTAGGAGATGCCGGTGAGCTTGTTGAGGTCGTCGTCCCTGCCGGTGAACGTCATCACCGGATGCAGCGCCAGCGGCAGCGCGCCCACCCCGGCCGCGGGGTCGAGCACGGACAGCCCGTAGGCCCCGCTGGTGTGCGCCAGCAGCTTGCCCTGCAGGTCGGCGCCCGTGGTGGCGAGCCCGGTGACGAGGTCGGGCAGCGCGTCGTCGGGCACGGTGAGCAGGATGAGCTGGGCCGCCGCCACCACCTCGTCGGGCCTGGACGGCTTGACGCCGAGCCGGTCGGCCGCCCACCGCTGTGAATTGTCTGACACGCCGCTCGCGGCCACGATCCGGTGCCCGGCCTGCGCCAGCGCGGCGCCGAGTGCGGAGCCGACCTTGCCCGCCCCGACCACGCCGACAGTCAGCCGTGCCGGGCGATCCCCTGCGTCCATGACGTCACACCTCTGTCGACCTGATGGCACTGCCGACCAGCGTAACGGCCTTTGGGAGCGGCAGATGTGACCGCTGCTTTGCCGCATGTTGAGTTAACGACAAAAGCGACAAGGGCATACAAAAGGTGCACCCCCTGTCGGAAGAGATGAGGAGAGGGGTCTCATCACATGGCAGCGGGCGCCGAGTCCCTCATCCAGGACTGGACGCCCGCCGATCAGACCTCTTGGAGGTGCACCGGCTGGTCGTTCGCCGACCGGCCAGCCGGGGTCAGAGCCCGGGCCGGACGAGCGCCGGCCCGGGTTCGTCTGCCTTTACCAGTGGTGGCTCGGCACGTAGGCGTTGGCGCCGCCCTCGCACCCGGCGACGGCGACCCCGATGACCGCGACGGCGTTGCCACAGACGTTGATCGGGACGGCGATGGGCAGATGCAGCTGGTTGCCGGAAAGCACACCGCCGTTGCCGTGGGTGACGTCGGCGTGGGCCGGCGCCGCTAGCGACAGCATGGCGACGGCTCCGGTGACGACCACGAGCTTCTTCAGCACGAGGGCTCCTTCTGAGGTTGAGTGCGTGCTCGGGAGGATGCGCCGATGGGGGTCGGCGCAACGCGACCACCCGATGACAATGGGTAAACGCTATCGCAAGTCGATGACAAAGGGTAGTCATTCGATAACGGTGCGTGTCAGCCGGAAGTCATGAGATAGTCCAGGCATGTGGCTCACCTGGCGCGCGGCGACGGAGCGCGCGCTGTACGGCGAGGACGGCTTCTACCTCCGCGAGCGCCCTTCCGGCCACTTCCGCACCTCGGTCAGCGCCTCGGCGGCGTTCGCCGACGCGGTCGTGGCGTTGCTGGAGGAGGTGGACGCCGAGCTCGGCGGCCCCGACGTGCTCGACCTGGTCGACGTCGGCGCGGGCGAGGGCATGCTGGTCACCCGGGTGCTGGCCGCGGCCAAGCCCGCGCTGCGCGACCGGCTCCGCGTGACGGCCGTCGACCTGTCTCCCAGGCCCGAGGGCCTGCCCGCGCGCGTCGCCTGGCGGCGCTCCGTGCCCGTCGGCATCACCGGCCTGGTGATCGCCAACGAGTGGCTCGACAACGTGCCGCTCGACGTGGCGGAGCAGACGGCCGACGGCCCGCGCCTCATCATGGTCGACATCCGCACGGGCGAGGAGCGCCTCGGCGGCCCGCTGAGGCCCGCCGACCGGGCCTGGCTCGACCGGTGGTGGCCGCTGTCCCGCGTGGGCTCGCGCGCGGAGATCGGCCGCCCCCGCTGCGAGGCGTGGGCCTCCGTTCTGGTACGCCTGAAGCGCGGCCGGGCGATTGCCATTGATTATGCACACCCTGTGGATAACCGGCCGCTCTGTGGCACGTTGACCGGTTACCGCGACGGCGCCGTCGTGACCCCGATCCCCGACGGGACCTGCGACATCACGGCTCACGTGGCGCTCGACGCGTGCGCGGACGCCGGGCGCAGGGCCGGGGCGATATCCACAACCTTGTCCACACAGCGTGACGCGCTCAAGGCCTTGGGGATCAACGGCGCCCGGCCGCCCATCGACCTGGCCCGCGCCGATCCACGGGGTTACGTCCGGGCGCTGGCGAGGGCCTCGGAGGAGGGCGAGCTGATCGACCCGTCCGGGCTGGGCGGCTTCGGCTGGCTCATCCAGCGCCGCTGACACCCCCGAGCTCGGCCAGACCTCAGGGGCTCAGGCGGCGGCGCTGACCTCCAGCGCGCGCAGGCCCCTGATGATGTAGCCGGGCTTCCACTCCGGCTCCCGCCGGAGATCCAGCGTGCCCGCCCGGTCCAGGAGCGCGCCGAACGACTCCATGAGCTCGATGCGCGCCAGCGGCGCCCCCAGGCAGAAGTGGATGCCGGCCCCGAAGGTGATGTGCGGGTTGTCCACCCGGCCCAGGTCGAGCCGGTCCGGCTCCTCGAACACCGCCGGGTCGCGGTTGGCCGACCCGAACAGCAGCGCCACCTCCGACCCGCGCGGGATCTCGACGCCGTGCACCTCGATGTCCTCCAGCACCCACCGCTCGAACATCTGCAGCGGCGTGTCCCAGCGCATCAGCTCCTCGACGGCCGTGGGCAGCAGCGAGCGGTCGCCGCGCAGGCGGGCCAGCTCGCCGGGGTTCCTGAACAGGGCCCACCAGCCGTTGCCCGTCACGTTCACGGTGGCCTCGTGGCCGGCGTTGAGCAGCAGCACGCACGTGCCGACCAGCTCGTCCTCGGTCAGCTCGGGGATCCCGGTCAGGGCGCTGACCAGGTCGTCGCCCGGCGCCCGGCGCCGCACCGCGGCCAGGTCCTTGAGGTAGGCGGCGAAGTCCGACGCCGCGCGCACCGCGGCGTGCTGGGCGCCCAGCGTGGGGTTGAGCTCGTACATGCCGCAGATCTGCGCCGACCAGGGCCGCAGCAGGTGGCGGTCCTGGTCGGGGATGCCCAGCATCTCCGCGATCACCGTCACCGGCAGCGGCTCGGCCACCTCGGCGACGAGGTCGCCGCCGCCCTTCTCCACGAAAGCGTCCACCAGGCCTCCGGCGATGGCGCGCACCCTAGGGCGCAGGGACTCGACCATGCGCGGCGTGAACGCCTTGGAGACCAGCCGGCGCAGCCTGGTGTGCACCGGCGGCTCCACGTCCAGCATGCCCGCCCTGATCACCCGCCAGAACGGCTCGTGGAACTCCGGCTCCGGCGGCCTGCCGAACTCCTCGTGGGTGGCCACGTGGAGGTACGACCTGCCCAGGCGGCGGTCCCTGAGCAGGGCGTTCACGTCGGCGTGGCGCGAGATCAGCCACTGGTTCGTCGGCTCGAAGTAGCTGACGGGCGACTCGCGCCGCAGCTCGTCGTACACGTCGTACGGGTGAGCCACGAAATTCGGATTCCAAGGGTCGAAGCGCACTATTGCATAGTAGAAGCTCGCTTACTGCGCACCCGAATGTTCAGCAGCTCGACGGCGAGCGAGAACGCCATCGCGAAGTAGATGTAGCCCTTGGAGATGTGCTGGCCGAGGCCCTCCGCGATGAGCACCACGCCGATCAGCACCAGGAACGCCAGCGCCAGCATCTTGATGCTGGGGTGCCGGTCCACGAACCTGCTGATCGGGCCCGACGCGAACAGCATCACCAGCACCGCCACCACGACCGCCGCGATCATCACGCCGAGCTGGTCGACCATGCCGACGGCGGTGATGACCGAGTCGAGCGAGAACACGATGTCCAGCACCATGATCTGCAGGATCACCGAGGCGAAGGAGGTGGCCGCCGCCTTCTTGCCGTCCTTGCCGTGCGGGGCGTCCATGGTGTGGCCGATCTCGGTGACGCTCTTGCCCAGCAGGAACAGGCCGCCGAGCAGCAGGATCAGGTCGCGTCCCGATATTTCGTGACTGAACACCGTGAACAGCGGCTCGGTCAGCCGTACCACCCAGGACAGCGCGAGCAGCAGGAGCAGGCGGGTGATCAGAGCCGCGCCCAGGCCCAGCACGCGGGCCCGGTCGCGCTGTTCGGGGGGAAGTTTCCCGGCCAGGATGGAGATGAAGATGATGTTGTCGATCCCGAGCACGATCTCCAGGGCGACGAGGGTGAAGAAGCCGATCCAGATCTGTGGGTCGCTCACCCAGTCGAGCATCTGCGTACCTCCATGACGTAGCGGGGGTTTCCGGGAGCAACGCGTGAGGTGCCGCGGAAGTTCGCCGACTTGCGATCGATGGCGGGATGTCGGTTATAGTGCGGACGTAGGTCATGAGTGCCAGCGCCAAGCCCCGGCTAGCTGGCCGGCAACCCTCGCGTCCGCGGCGGGGTGCCCCGGGTGAAGACCTGGTCCGTCACGAGGTGTGTCGGGCAAGCGCGGGCTCCGTGGCTGCTTCCTGGGGTCCGATCACCCCGAGGGAGAAGTGCCGTGTCCACGCTGACGATCTTCAACTCCGTTCCCGCCCAGGTCGCCGAGCCGGTTCCCGCCGCCACCACGAGCCGCCCGATCCCCGCCGTGCTCGGCGCCGACCTCCAGGTGCCGGTCAAGGGCGGCAGGCTCGTCGGCTACGCCAACCTCGACTACGCCGCGAGCGCGCCCTGTCTGGAGCCGGTCAGCGCCGCCGTCGCCGCCGCGCTCCCGGCCTACTCCAGCGTCCACCGGGGGGCGGGCTACGCCTCCCAGCTGACCACGGCCCGCTACGAGCAGGCCCGCCACACGGTCAGGGCGTTCGTCGGCGCCCGCCCCGACGACGCCGTGATCTTCACCCGCAACACCACCGACGCCACCAACCTCCTGGCCGGCTGCCTGCCCGCCGGCACGACCGCCGTGGTCTTCGACACCGAGCACCACGCCTCGCTCCTCCCCTGGAAGCGGTCCGTACGGCTGGCGCCTCCCGCCCTCCCCGGCGAGGCCGTCCGCGCGGCCGACGAGGCGCTGGCCGGGATCGACGGGCCGAAGCTGCTCGTCGTCACCGCCGCCTCCAACGTCACCGGCGAGCTGTGGCCCATCGCCGCCCTGGCCCACATCGCGCACCGGCACGGCGCCCGCATCCTGGTCGACGCGGCGCAGCTCGTACCGCACCGGCGGCTCAACCTGACCGCGCTCGACCTGGACTACGTGGCCTTCTCGGGGCACAAGCTGTACGCGCCCTTCGGCGCCGGGGCGCTGGTCGGACGGCGCGACTGGCTCGCCGCCGGTGAGCCGTACCTGAAGGGCGGCGGCGCGGTGCGCTCCGTGGCGGACGACGTCGAGTGGCACGACGACCCGGAGCCGCGGCACGAGGCCGGCACCCCCAACGTGCTGGGCGCCATCGCCCTGGCCGCGGCCTGCGACGCGCTCACGGCGACCGGCTGGACCGAGCTGGTACGGGAGGAGGAGCGGCTGATCGCCCGGCTGCGCTCCGGGCTGGCCTCGATCGAGGGCGTGCGCGAGCTGTCGCTCTGGGGGGACGGCCACCCTCGCGTCGGCATCGTCTCGTTCACCGTGGCCGGCCACTCGGCCCGGCAGGTGGCCGAGGTGCTGTCCGGCGAGTACGGCATCGGGGTGCGCGACGGCAAGTTCTGCGCGCACCCGTTCGTCCGCCACCTGCTGGACGCCACTGACGGGGGCTGCGAGGACGGCACCGCCTCCGCGGTGCGGGCCTCGATCGGCATCGGCACCACGGAGGAGCACGTGGACCGCCTGGTCGAGGCGCTGCGGGAGCTCGTCAACCGCTGAGCCTGCTCGTCAACCGCTGAGCCTGCTCGTCAGCCGCTGGGCCTCAGCTCCTGTTCGGCGGCTTGTGGTGCTGCGGCGGCTCGTCGGAGACCAGGGCGTCGATGTCCCTCATGTCCTCGTCGTCCATCCCGCCGGGCCGGTGCCGGCTCGGCTGGTGCTCGCCCGGCTGCCGGGGCACCTGCGGCTGCTCGGCCGGCTCGCCGGACTGCGCGGGCGTCGTGGGACCGCCGCCCGGCCGGGTGATGACGTTCGACGGCTGCGGGCGCTGCGCGTACGCCGACAGCTCCTCCTCGGCGGCCCGCCGCTCCCCGCGCCTGTGGAACAGCGCGCGGAACAGGCCGTCGAGCCCGAGCCGCCCGCCGCCGAGCGCCAGGAACAGCAGCGCCAGCGCCCCCAGCGCGCCGGGCAGCTCCCAGCCACCGCCGCTCGACAGCACCCCGCGCCCGGCGTGCACGAAAGCGATCGCGGCCAGCATGTCCAGCAGCAGCGCCAGCCCCACCAGCCGCACCAGCAGCCCGACGATCAGGAAGATGCCGCCGACGGTCTCCAAGATGGTCGCGCCCATGGCGGTCACATCGGGCATGGGGACGCCCATCTCCCTGAACATCTGCCCCGTGGGCCCGAAGCCGCTCGACCACTTCTGCAGGCCGTGCGCCAGGAAGATCACACCGGCCACCACCCGGGTGATCAGGGCGGCCACGTCGAAAACAGCACTCTTCATGATTCTTTCTCCCCCCGTTCGCGGTGTTCCTCCCCATGTCCGGCTTCGGGATGCGGTTCCATACGATTCCTTGACCCGTCCCCCGGCTGGATCGGTAACGAAGCTGGTGGCAGCATTGCCATATGACGGAACGCGTGGTCGGCATCGGCGCGGGCGCGAAAGAGCTCGCCACCGAGGACATGATCCTCAACATCGGCCCGCAGCACCCCTCGACCCACGGTGTGCTCAGGCTCCGGCTGACCCTCGACGGCGAGCGCATCACCACCGCCGAGCCGATCGTCGGCTACATGCACAGGGGCGCGGAGAAGCTGTTCGAGGTCCGCGACTACCGTCAGATCATCATGCTGGCCAACCGGCACGACTGGCTGTCGGGCTTCGCCAACGAGCTCGGCGTGGTCCTCGCCGCCGAGCGCCTGCTCGGCATGGAGCCCCCGGTCAGGGCGGTGTGGGCGCGCACGCTGCTGGCCGAGCTCAACCGGGTGCTCAACCACCTCATGTTCCTCGGCTCCTACCCGCTGGAGCTGGGCGCGATGACGCCGCTGTTCTACTCGTTCGACGAGCGCGAGCGCATCCAGGCGGTCATGGAGGAGATCTCCGGCGGGCGCATGCACTACATGTTCAACCGGGTCGGCGGCCTCAAGGAGGACCTCCCGCTCGGCTGGCTCGACCGCGTCTCGGCCGCCGTCGCGGAGACCCGCCGCCGCGTGCCCGACATCGAGGACCTCATCCTGCACAACGAGATCTTCATCGCCCGCACCAGAGGCGTCGGCGTGCTCTCCAAAGACCAGATCATGCAGTACGGCGTCAGCGGCCCCATCGCCAGGGCCTCCGGGGTCGATCTCGACCTGCGCCGCGACGACCCGTACCTCGCCTACCGGGAGCTGCCGGTGAGGGTCGTCACGCGCGACGCGGGCGACTGCGAGTCCCGCTTCCAGGTGCTGTTCGACCAGCTCAGGGTCTCGCTCGACCTGGCCGACGCCTGCGTCGAGCGCCTGCGCTCGCTGCCGCCCGGGCCGATCAACCAGCGCCTGCCCAAGGTGCTCAAGGTGCCGGAGGGCCACACGTACGCGTGGACCGAGAACCCGCTCGGCATCAACGGCTACTACCTGGTCTCCAGGGGCGACAAGACGCCGTGGCGGCTCAAGCTCCGCTCGGCCTCCTACAACAACATCCAGGTGCTGCGGGAGATACTGCCCGGGCAGCTGGTCGCCGACATGGTGGCGATCCTCGGCTCGATGTTCTTCGTCGTGGGTGACATCGACAAGTGACGACCGATCGTGACAAGTACGTCGACTGGCTCCGAGCCCTGAGCCTCTGCGTCGTGGTGCTGTGGCACTGGGCGTTCACCATCCTCGACTGGAAGCCGTCCGGCCCCGAGCCGACCAGCCCGCTGGGCTTCACCTCGGGGCTGTGGATCCTCACCTGGCTGCTGCAGGTGCTGCCGCTGTTCTTCTACGTCGGCGGCCACGTGCACCTGCTGTCCTGGGAACGGGCCAGGGCGCGCGGGGTCGGCATCGGCTCGTTCGTCTGGCGGCGCATCCGCGCGCTGGCCTTACCCGCGCTGTTCCTGTCGGGGGCATGGATCTCCGTCGGCGCGGTCGTCACGTACACGTTCGGGGTCGACTGGATGTGGCGGGTGGTGCTGCTGGTGCTCAGCCCGCTGTGGTTCCTCGCCGTCTACCTCGTGCTGATTTCGCTGCTGCCGGTCGCGCTCTGGCTGCACCGCCGCTACGACGTGCTGGCGCTGATCTGGCTCGGCGGCGCGGCGCTGGTGGTCGACGTGGTCCGCTTCCGGTACGGCGTCGAATGGGCCGGCTGGCTCAACATGATCATCGTCTGGGGGCTCGCCCACCAGGCCGGCTTCTTCTACGACCGGGTCGTCGCCCTGCCCAGGCGCTACGACGTCGCGCTGCTGTGGACCGGGCTGTTCGCCCTGTTCGGGCTCGTCTACTCCGGCATCTACCCGGGCTCGATGGTGGGCGTGCCGGGCGACAAGTGGTCCAACATGGCGCCGCCCACGTTCGTGATCGTCGCCCTGCTGCTGTTCCAGATCGGGTTGGTGGAGGTGCTGCGGCCGCCGATGGAGCGGGTGCTGGAGCGCCCCGGCTGGAGCCGGGCCAACGCCTTCATCAACCGGTACTCGCTGCCGCTCTTCCTCTTCCACACCACCGGCATGGCCATCGCCCTGGGGCTGTCGTGGTGGCTCTTCGGCACCATGGGCGCGTCGATCCCGCCCGACCTGAAGTGGTGGCTGGAGCGCCCGATCGCGATCATCGGCCCGCTCGTCTGCACGACGCCGGTCATCTACCTGTTCGGCCGCCGCGCCGGCAGCCGGACGGCGGCCCGGCAGGGGACCTAGTCGTGGTTGTTCCGCTCGTCCTTGTCCTTCGGGATGCGGCAGGCGTGCTCCAGGTAGAGGGCGGCGCAGACCAGCGCGATGCAGGCCACGAACGAGCCCACCGCCACGAAGAACTCCAACCGCGGAGTCTCCCGGTCGAACATCTGCACGGTGTAGGCGGCGAATCCGGCGAACAGCCCGCCGAAGGCGGCGCCCGCGTACGCCGACGCCTTGGCCAGTGCGGCCAGCCGGGCGACTGCCAGCGGCTCCACCGGCTTGGTGCCCGGCTTCCTCGCGATCCTGGCCTTGGTGGCCCACGCGCTGTAGCCCTCGCCGATGGCCAGCAGCAGCATCGTGGGAATCGCCGTCCACGGTATGAAGACCTTGCCGTAGATCGGCTGGATCAGTCCCCAGGCGAGGACTCCGGCCACGAAGGCGATACCGATCAGAGGTCCAGGATGTGTGGGCTTCAATCGTCGGGCCTCTGCAGCTTCAGGTCCTCGCGAAGGCGTACCCCCCGCTTGTCGACGCCCTCCAGCAGCTCCGCCACCCGGCCGTGCCCCGGCAGCACGCCGTCGGGGTCGGCCTTCACCCACGGCACGAGCACGAACGCCCGCTCGTGGGCGCGCGGATGCGGCAGCGTCAGCTCCGGCTCCTCGCAGACGACGTCGCCCACCACGATCAGATCGACGTCGAGCGTGCGCGGCCCCCAGCGCTCGGCGCGCACCCGGCCGAAGGCGGTCTCGACGCTCTGCGCCCGCTCCAGGAGCGTGCGCGGCTGCAACGTGGTCTCGGCGACCACAATCGCGTTGAGGTACGGCTTCTGCCCCGCGGGGCCGCCGACCGGATCGGTCTCGTAGACCGGGGAGGCGCTGACGAACTCCAGCCCCGGCGCGTCGAACAGGGTGTCCACGGCACCCTGCAGCGTCTGGAACCGGGGCCCCAGGTTGCTCCCCAGAGCCAGGACGACTTTCATACGCGGCTCCGCTCGATGGTCACGACCACGTCGTCGAACGGCAGCGGGATCGGCGCCGCCGGTTTGTGCACGCTCACCTCGGCCCGCTGGACCGGCTCGCCGGCCGCCAGGCACACGTCGGCCAGCCGCTGCGCGAGCGTCTCGATCAGCGCGACCGGCTCCCCCTCCACGACCGCCACCAGCGCCTGCGCCAGCTCCCCGTAGTGGACCGTCTTGGTGAGGTCGTCGCCGGCCGCCGCCGGCGCGGTGTCCAGGAACAACGTCGCGTCGATCACGAACTCCTGCCCGAGCTCCCGCTCGGCCGCGAGCACGCCGTGCCTCCCCCGGGCCCGCAGGCCCTTGAGAGCGATGCGATCAGCGCTCAAGCTCGCCTTCCTCCTCCTCGTCGTCGTCGCTCTGGAGCACCGGCGAGCCGTGGTGCATCCACAGCCGCCAGCCCTGCGAGGTGCGGACGTAGACGTTGCTGGCCACCACCTTGCCCGCCGCGAAGCTGGCCTCGCCCTCCTCCCCGGCGGTCAGGATGTTCTCGACGCAGGTCAGCACGGCCACATCACCCAGCACCGTCGTGGCGACGTCGGTCAGCACGAACTGGATGTAGGTGGTGTTGGCCATGATCAAAGCCCACGACCGCAGCACCTCCGAGCGGCCGGACAGCAGCGTCCAGCCCGGGTGCACGCAGCTCACCTGCTCGTTGCCGGAGTCCTCGGCCCAGATCTCGGTCATCTTGTCGAGATCGGCGCTCTCGATCGCGGCGTAGAACTCCTGGTTGATCGTCTCGATGGCGGCGGTGTCGACGCTCATGTGGCTGCTCCGGCTCTCTTCCATGCGGCGGCCACGCGCACGGCATCGGCGTTGGGGCGGACGTGGTGCACGCGCACGCACCAGGCGCCCGCGTGCGCGGCCAGCGCGGTCACGGCCAGGGTCGCGTCGTCGCTGCCGCTGAACGGCCGCGGCGTGCCGTCGGGATCGGCCAGCAGGCGCCCGAGGAAACGTTTGCGTGAGGCCCCGACCAGCAGCGGGAAGCCCAGCTCCGCCAGCTGCGGGATGCCGGCCAGCACCGCCCAGTTGTGCTGGGCGTTCTTGGCGAAGCCGAGGCCAGGGTCGAGCACGATCTGCTCCTCCGCCACGCCCTCCGCCATCACCAGGTCGACCCGCTTGGCCAGCTCCTCGCGGACCTCGGTGACCACGTCGGCGTAGACGGCGCGGCTGTCCATGTCGTGGCTGTGGCCGCGCCAGTGCATCACCACGTACGAGACTCCCGTGGCGGCCACCACGCGCGGCATCTCGGGGTCGGCCAGGCCACCGCTGACGTCGTTGACGAGCCGCGCGCCCGCCTCGACCGCGGCGGCGGCCACCTCGGCGCGCATCGTGTCGACGCTGACCGCCACCCCTTCGGCGTGCAGCGCTCTGATCACCGGCACGACTCTGGCCAGCTCCTCCTCCAGCGAGACCCTGGCCGCGCCGGGGCGGGTGGACTCGCCGCCCACGTCGACCAGGTCAGCTCCCTCCTCGACCAGCTCGAGGCCGTGCTGGATGGCGGCCCGCTCGTCGAACCACAGACCGCCGTCGGAGAACGAATCGGGCGTCACATTGACCACCCCCATGACGAGGCACCGATCCGCACCTCCCGGCACGTTCATGGGCACGCTAGTCATGGGCCAAGCCTAGGCGCTTCCCGACACATGTTGACATCGCGGGTACCCCGTTCGGTCATCAGCGACCCAGGATCAGCGCCATCGCCTCGGATCGGGTCTTGTCGCTGGTGCGGAAGTTCCCGCGGACGGCGGAGGTGACGGTCTTGGCGCCCGGCTTGCGTACGCCCCGCATCGTCATGCACAGATGCTCCGCCTCGACCACGACGATGACACCGCGCGGTTCCAGGACCCGCATGAGGGCGTCGGCGATCTGGGACGTCATGCGCTCCTGCACCTGGGGACGGCGCGCGAACACGTCGACCAGCCGGGCCAGCTTGGACAGGCCGGTCACCTGGCCGCGCTCGTTGGGGATGTAGCCCACGTGGGCCAGCCCGTGGAACGGGACCAGGTGGTGCTCGCAGGTGCTGTAGACCTCGATGTCCCTGACGAGGATCATCTCGTCGTGGTCGACGTCGAACACCTTGGTCAGCACGTCTTCCGGCGTCTGCCCCAGCCCTGAGTACTGCTCGGCCATGGCCCGCGCCACTCTGGCGGGCGTCTCGAGGAGGCCGTCGCGGTCGGGATCCTCGCCGATGGCGTAGAGGATCTCGCGGACGGCCTTCTCGATGCGGCCGAGGTCAACGTCGTGCTGTGTCACGCAGTGTCTCCGGACGGGAGGGCGCCCTGGTGGCCTCCCGTGAGCGAGCCGTTGGCCGACTGCTCCTTGGGGGTCAGGATCGGGGGACGATCGGAGGGCAGCCGCTTGCCGTAACCCGCGTAGGACGGGCGGTGCTCCTTGACCACCACGGGGGCGAAGATCTGCAGCACCTGCTCGCGGGAGAGGGTCTCCTTCTCCATGAGCTCGAGCACGAGGTTGTCGAGCACGTCGCGGTATTCGACCAGGATGTCCCAGGCCTGGTCGTGCGCCGTCTCGATCATCCGGCGGACCTCCTCGTCGATCGAGGAGGCGATCTTCTCGGAGTAGTCGCGCTCGTGGCCCATCTCGCGGCCCAGGAACACCTCGGCCTGCCCGGTGCCGAACTTGCGGGCGCCGAGCTGCTCGCTCATGCCGTATTCGGTCACCATGCGGCGGGCGACGGCGGTGGCCTTCTCGATGTCGTTGGAGGCGCCGGTGGTGGGCTCGTGGAAGACGAGCTCCTCCGCCGCGCGGCCGCCGAGCAACATCGCGAGCTGGTCCATCATCTCCGACCTGGTGGCCAGGAACTTGTCCTCCATCGGCAGCGTCATCGTGTAACCGAGCGCGCGGCCCCGGGACAGGATCGTGATCTTGTGGACCGGGTCGGAGTTGGGCAGCGCGTGCGCCACCAGCGCGTGACCGCCCTCGTGATAGGCGATCATCTTCTTCTCCTTGTCGGACATGACCCGCGACTTGCGCTCGGGTCCTGCCATGACGCGGTCGATCGACTCCTCGAGGACGTCCATCGAGATCAGCTTCTGGTCGGCCCGCGCGGTGAGCAGGGCGGCCTCGTTGATCACGTTGGCCAGGTCGGCGCCCGTGAACCCGGGCGTGCGGCGCGCGATGACGTCGAGGTCGACGTTGGGCGCGAACGGCTTGCCGCGGCCGTGGACCTTGAGGATGCCCTTGCGGCCCTCGAGGTCGGGGCGGTCGACGGTGACCTGGCGGTCGAAGCGGCCCGGACGCAGCAGCGCCGGGTCGAGGATGTCGGGCCGGTTGGTCGCGGCGATGAGGATCACGCCGCCCTTGACGTCGAAGCCGTCCATCTCGACCAGCAGCTGGTTGAGCGTCTGCTCGCGCTCGTCGTGACCGCCGCCCAGGCCGGCGCCGCGGTGGCGGCCGACGGCGTCGATCTCGTCGATGAAGATGATCGCGGGGGCGTTGGCCTTCGCCTGCTCGAACAGGTCGCGCACGCGCGAGGCGCCGACGCCGACGAACATCTCGACGAAGTCGGAGCCGGAGATCGAGTAGAACGGCACGCCCGCCTCGCCGGCCACGGCGCGGGCCAGCAGGGTCTTGCCGGTGCCGGGCGGGCCGTACAGCAGCACGCCCTTGGGGATCTTGGCGCCGATCGCCTGGAACTTGGCCGGGGCCTGCAGGAACTCCTTGATCTCCTGGAGCTCCTCGATGGCCTCGTCGGCACCCGCCACGTCGGCGAACGTGGTCTTGGGAGTGTCCTTGGTGATCAGCTTGGCCTTGGACTTGCCGAAGTTCATCACCCGCGAGCCGCCGCCCTGCATCTGGTTCATGATGAACAGGAAGATCAGCACGATGATGACGATGGGCAGGAAGCTCACCAGGATGCTGACCAGGAAGTTCTCCTGCGGCACCTCGGTCGTGAAGCTCTTGGTCTTGCCGGCCTGGACCTGAGCCTGGAGCTCGTCGGTCAACTTGCTGCCGTAGCCGGTCACCCAGTCGGACTGGATCAGCCGCGTCGGGGTGTCACCGGCCTTCACCGTGACCGGCTTGTCCAGCGTCACCTCGATCCGGTTGTCCTTGTCGATGATCCTGGCGTTGCTGACGTTTCCGGCCCGAATCTGCTGAAGGACCAGGGACGTGTCGGCTTCCTTGTAACTGCCGCCGCCACTGAACAACTGAGTGACGAGGAGGAGCAGCACGACGATGCCCAGGATCCACAGCAGTGGCCCACGTGTAAATCGCTTGAGATCCATCCGATGCGGAACCCCTTGCGGGCCCGTCCCTTCCTGACCATGGCCTGGAACCCCGGGCTGGCCCGGGGCCGCGGCATCCGACACCGCGACTTCTGACTACCCGAAGGGGACACGCGGTCACCCTCCCGGAGTCTGAAGGTACACCGGCAGAGCGCACGGGGGGACCCGCCCGCTACACCGGCCTTGCCCTATCAACGTACGTCAGGTCGCGCGGTGTTCCCGGCGCTGCACCGGATTGCTACGTGTAAACGTGTGGGGCGAGTGTGCCGATGAACGGCAGATTTCGGTATCGCTCGGCGTAGTCCAGGCCGTAACCGATGACGAACTCGTTGGGAATGTCGAAGCCCACGTATTTCACATCCATCGGCACCTTCACCGCGTCGGGTTTGCGCAGTGCGGTGCAGATCTCCAACGACGCCGGATTACGCGACTTCAGGTTTTCCAGCAGCCAGTGCAAGGTGAGGCCGGAGTCGATGATGTCCTCGACGATCAGCACGTGACGGCCCATGATGTCGGTGTCGAGGTCTTTCAGCACCCGCACGACGCCGGACGACTTGGTGCCGGCGCCGTACGACGACACCGCCATCCAGTCCATCTGCACGGGCACGTGCAGGGCCCTGGCCACGTCGGCCATCACCATGACGGCGCCCTTCAACACGCCCACGAGCAGCAAGTCCTTGCCCGCGTAGTCCTCGTCGATCCGCCCGGCAAGCTCTTTGATCTTCGCCTGGAGCTCGTCCTCGGGAATGAGGACCTTTTCCAGGTCATTGCCCATGTCGGCAGCGTCCACCTGTGGTTCCTTATGCGATGGGACTGATGGCGAGTATCAGGGTGCCATACCGCCGGACAGCGGACAGACCCCCCGGCAGGTCAACGCCCTTCTGCCCGCGCCACCGCGTGACCAGCCGGTCCACGGCCAGCACGTGGGCGGCCGACAGGGCTCCCGACGGGGCCCCGGCCGCGATCGCGGCCCGCCGCAACACCCTCCGCCGCACGGCGTCGGGCAGTTTCTCCAGCTCTGGTACGGCCAGCGTCACCGATCCCGGAATATCGCTTAGAGCGCAATCCTGGTACGCCGATTCCGCCCATCCTTCAAGAGCGTCGGCGTCCTCGCGCGCCATCCCGGCGGTCCTCGCGAGCGCCTCCGCCACCCCCGGGCCCAGCTCCGCCTCCAGGACGGGCAGGACCCGCCTCCTGACGCGCACCCTGGTGTAGCGGGGATCCTCGTTGTGCGGGTCGTCCCAGGGGTCGAGGTCCAGGGCACGGCAGGCGGCCACGGTGGTGGCCCTGGGGATCGCCAGCAGCGGGCGCCGGTATCTGCCGGAGGCCGCCGCCATCCCCGACAGCGACCTGAGGCCGCTGCCCCTGGCCAGCCCCAGCAGCACGGTCTCGGCCTGGTCGTCCCTGGTGTGGCCGAGCAGCACCGCCTTTGCGCCGTGCTCGTCGGCCGCCCGCGCCAGCGCCGCGTACCTCGCCTCCCGCGCCGCCGCCTCCGGGCCGCCCTCCGTGCCCACCGTCACGGTCCGCACCTCGGCCGGGTGCAGGCCCAGCCGCCTCGCGCCGATGTCGGCGACCGTGCTCGCCTGCTCGGCCGACCCGGGCTGGAGCCCGTGGTCCACGGTGACCAGGCCGGCCCGCAGGCCCATGCGAGGTGCCACGAAGCTCAGGGCCGCCGCCAGCGCCAGCGAATCGGCTCCGCCGCTGCACGCCACCAGGACCAGCGCGTCGGGCTGGAGGTCGGCCAGCGCCTCACGCACCGCCCTGCGCACGTCGGCTACGGCTGGATGTGGGCCCACGCGTGCCATTCTCCCGCCTGGGCACGCACCGTCGTCCCGCCGCCGTGCCCCGCACCTCGGGGCCCCGTCGACGCGGCGCCCCGAGCGCCGTCCGATGCGGAGCCGTCCGATGCCATGGCCGAGTGGACGGCGTCACGCCATGCGAGCCGACATGCCGCACCGAGCGCCGGCCGCCGTGTCTCGTGCCATCCGACACGGCGGCCCGGGCGGGTCAGGCCGGGAGGGCCGGGGTGCCGATGACGCGGTGGATCCAGGAGTCCGGGTCGGCGATCTCCTTGGACGTGGGCAGGGTGTCGGCTGAGGTCCAGATCCGGTTGAAGCCATCCATCCCGACCCGGCCCACCACCTTGCGGACGAACGCCGACCCCTCCGCGTACTGCTTCATCTTGAGCTCGATCCCCAGCAGCCGCCGCACCGTGCGGTCGAGGCGGGAGCCGCCCTCGCGGCGCTGGGCGAACTTGGCGCGGATGTCGGCCACCGAGGGCACCACGGACGGCCCCACCGCGTCCATGACGTAGTCGCCGTGCCCCTCCACCAGGGTCATCACGGCCGTGAGCCGGTCGAGGATCTCCTTCTGGGCGGGCGACTGGATGGCGTCGATGAGGTTGCCCTCGCCGCCGCGCACCACGTCGGCCACCGTGTCGGCGGCGCTGCGGAGGCGGTCGAGCAGCGTGGGCAGGTCGAGGTCGGAGGCGAGCAGGAACTCGGTCATCTGCGACCGGACGTATTCGCGCAGCCACGGAACGCCCGTGAACTGCACCCGGTGCGTCTCCTCGTGGAGGCACACCCAGAGGCGGAAGTCGTGCGGGTCGACGCCCATTTCACGCTCGGCGTGGACGATGTTGGGCGCGACGAGCGTGAGGCGGCCCGTGGGCTCCTGGCCCGTGGGGTCGGGCGGCAGGAACAGCTCGTACTGCCCCAGCACCCGGGAGGCGAGGAAGGCCAGCACGGCCCCCACCTCCACGCCCGTGATGCGGGAGCCCACCGCCGTGACGAGGGCGGGCGGCTGGTTGTCGCCGCTGCCCATGCGCTGCGTCAGGGGCTCGAGCACCACGCGGAAGCCCTCGACGTTGGCCCTGATCCAGCCGGGCCGGTCGACGATGGTCGCCGCCTGTGGCGCGGTCTCGGTGTGGATTTTCGTGAAGTCGCGTACGTGGCCCTCGGCCTCGCGTGACAGGGTGCGGAGCTCGGTGACGGCCTGCCTGGCCTCCTCCCGGCTCACCTGAGGACCGGGGCGCACCAGGCGCGTGCCGGTCGTGACGGCCAGATCCCAGTC
Source organism: Nonomuraea phyllanthi (assembly GCF_006334985.2). Lineage (GTDB taxonomy): Bacteria > Actinomycetota > Actinomycetes > Streptosporangiales > Streptosporangiaceae > Nonomuraea > Nonomuraea phyllanthi. The sequence goes on along the minus strand of NZ_VDLX02000002.1, from coordinate 471,714 downwards.
GATCACCTGCATACCGTCCACCGTACGTGCTCCTCGCCCTACCTGCGAAGGAGCGCCGGTGTATGGAGTGGGGAGAGAGGGGGCAAAGTGCCCGGCTCCCCGGCGGGGGCGTCAGGAGCGGGCGACGGTCGCGGCCAGGCGGTCGAGCACGGGTTCGGCGGTGACGGGCACGTCGTCCGCCATGAAGGCGAAGGTCACCAGCCGCCCGTCCTTGGTGGTCGCCATGCCCGCCAGCGTGTTGACGTTGTTGAGCGTGCCGGTCTTGGCGCGTACGAGCCCGACCTGGCCCCTGCTGTCGCTCCCCGTGAACCGGTGGCCGTTGCCGAGCGTGCCGGAGAAGCCGGCGATCGGCAGCCCCGTGGCGATGGCGGCCAGCTCCGGGTGGTTCGGCGAGCCGGCCATGGCGAGCACGGTGGCCAGGGCGTACGGGCTGATGCGGTTGCGGATGGACAGGCCGCTGCCGTCGGAGAGCGAGACGCCCTGCGTGACCCCGAGCCGCTGGAGCACCGCGAGCACGGCCTTGGCGCCTCCGGCGGAGGACGCCTCCTGGCCCTCCTTGATGGCGACGTGCCTGGACAGGGCCTCGGCGAGGTCGTTGTCGCTGCGGGTGAGCGCGTGCTCGACGAGGGCGTAGAGCGGGGCTGAGTCGACCTTGCCCAGCTCGGGGGCGCCTGCCGCGGCCTTGCCGGGCTTGACCGACCTGGCGACCGCGATGCCCTCCCCGCGCAGGAGCTTGGCGAACGCAGCGGCGGCGTAGCGGGGCGGGTTGGAGACCCGGGGCTTGTTGGCGCGCGGGTTCTGGCGGCCCTCGTCCATGGCGAGGGCGTAGATGGGCGCCGCCTCGCCGTCGGGGACGTAGTTCGGCTTCCAGCCGGGAGGGATCGGCGGGCCGACGAACAGCGAGGTGTCGTACGAAAGGGTGATTTTTCTGATGTTTTGCGACTTGAGGGTAGCGGCCGTGCGAGCCGCCAGGGTCTTCAGGCTGGCCTGCTTGGGGTACGCCGGCTTCGCCTGCGGGCCCGCGAGCATCGGGTCGCCGCCGCCGACCAGGACGGCCGTGCCCGGCGTCGCCCCCTGGACGACCCTGGTGGACAGGCGGGTGTCCGGCCCCAGGGAGGCGAGCGCGGCGGCGCAGGTGATGACCTTCGTGGTGGACGCCGGGGTGATGGGGGTGTCGCCGCCGGAGTCGAAAACGCGCTGCCCGGTGGCGGCGTCGATCACCACCGCGCCGACGTGGTCGCCGAGAGCTTCGTCACCCAGGGCGTCGTTGAGCTGCCGCGTCAAAGTACCCTTGGTCGGGAGAGGTCCGTCTCCGGGCTTCGCCGGGAGGTGGGCCAGCACAGGCCCCGCGGTGATCACGGGGGCGGTGGGAGGGCCTTCCGTCGGCTTGGTCGGTGGTGACTGGCTCGTCAACGCGCCCAGGCTGAAGTCGGTCGTCACCGCGTACACGCCGATGACGATCGTCAGGGCCTGCAGCACGGCGAGAGTGGTCAGCATCACCCACCGGTCGTGCCGCGCCACGTCGCCTGCCCTCTCTCCTGGTGTTCGCTTACGAGACATTAACGCCCACCCGGGGGTGCCCGGGGGCTTGAGTGCGGGAGACGCCGTCCGACCCGGCCCGTCCGGGGCGGGCGCGAGCGGCCCGTGAGAAAGGACCGCGGTGGAGTTCGACGTCGTCGTTGAGATTCCCAAGGGGCAACGCAACAAGTACGAGGTGGACCACGAGACCGGGAAGATCAGGCTCGACCGGCTCCTGTTCACCTCCACCCAGTACCCCGCCGACTACGGCTTCATCGAGAACACCCTCGGCGAGGACGGAGACCCGCTCGACGCGCTGGTGCTGCTCCAGGAGCCGACGTTCCCCGGGTGCTACATCACGTGCCGGGCGGTGGGCATGTTCAGGATGACCGACGAGAAGGGCGGCGACGACAAGGTCCTCTGCGTCCCCTCGACCGACCCGCGGATGCACCACATCCAGGACATCCATCACGTGTCGGAGTTCGACCGGCTGGAGATCCAGCACTTCTTCGAGGTCTACAAGGACCTGGAGCCCGGCAAGTCCGTCGAGGGCGCCAACTGGGTGGGCCGCATCGAGGCCGAGGCCGAGATCGAGCGCTCGTTCCGGCGCGCCGAGGAGTCGGGTCATCACTGACCGTCCCCTTCAGCGGGGCCTGGTGGCGCCCACCAGGTCCCCGCGCCAGATCGAGGAGACGCGTACGACGTCTCCGGTCTGCGGCGCGTGCACCATCTGGTCACGGCCGACGTAGATGCCGACGTGGTGGATGGTTCCGGGGTCGTCGCTGACGTGGCCGAAGAAGAGCAGGTCTCCCCGTTTCAGCTGGTCCAGCGGCACGTGCGGCCCCGACGTCCACTGGGTGCCGGTCCAGTGGTCCAGGCGCACGCCGGCTTTCTCCCAGGCCCGCATCGTGAGCCCTGAGCAGTCGTAGGTGTTGGGCCCGGCGGCCGCCCACACGTACGGCTTGCCGAGCTGGGTCAGCGCCCAGTCGGCCACCATGTCGCCCGGGGCGGAGCCGCCGGTGGCCAGCGCCGACAGCGCGTGGGCCCGCCGCCTGGCCAGCCGCTGCGCCCGGCTGCGCGCCGCGTCCACCCGGCGGCTCAACTCTTCGGTGCGCACCCTGAGCTGCCTCGTGTCGCGCCGCTGCCTGGCCACGGCGGCCTCGGCGGCCTTCCTGGCCTCCTCGGCGCGCTCGGAGGCGACCTGCTGGGCGGCGTAGGCGTTCGCAGCCTGGGTGCGCAGGATGGCGGCCACCTGCTGGGTGTCGTGCATCCTGCCGAGAACGGCCGCGCGCTCGTTCCACAGCTGCGCGAGCATGCTCGCCCGGTGCAGTGCTCCCTCGCGGTCGCCCTGGTCGACGAGCATGCCGACGACCGGCGTCATCAGGCCCAGCCCGCCGTAGGCCTGGGCGGCGAGCAGCCCGACGGCCTGCCGGGCCCGCTCGACCTCCGCGTCGGCCGCCGCCAGGCGCTCCCTGGCCTGCGCGTACGACAGCTCGGCCTGCCGGAGCCTGACCACCTCGCCGTTGTACGCCTCGACCAGGCGCTCGGCCTCGGCCGCCAGGCCGTCGAGCCGCGACTGCGCCGTGGCCAGCCTCGCGGTGACCACGCCCAGCGTCCTGGAACGCTCGCGGGCCACCTGGCGGGCCTTCTTCACCTCGCGCGGCGAGGGCGCGCGCTCGGCCTCGGCGGGCGGGCACAGGGTGACGACAAGGCAGCACGCCGCCAGCCCAGCCCGGAATGCGCGCATAGGTCCCCCTGGAAACACATGGTTACTCTATGCACACAGTTCCCAGCCGTTTCACTCACGTAACGTGACCGGCGCGGGCTCCTCAGCCGCTCGTGCTGGGCGAGGACGTCACGGTGGAGGTGACCGTCGGTGTGGGGGCCACCGTCGGGGTCGTGGTCACCGTCGGGGTCGGCGTGGCGGACGGGGTGGGCGTGCGGGTGCGGGGCGGCCTGGGCGGCCGGGGCGTGTGTCCGTGCTGCGGCTCGTGCGGTGGCTCGTGCGGCGGCCCGCCGGTCGGCGGGACCAGCGTCGGCGGCGGGACGTACGTGGGAGGCGGGGCGGCGGGCGGCTGCTCCCGCGGGCCGGGCGAGCCGGGATGGGGCGACGGCGTGCCGCCGGCCTTCGCGGGACGGGCGGGCGCCGGGGGAGTGGGCGGCGCGGGAGGCGAGGCGATCATCGGGGCGCCGGTCACGCCGATGAGCTGGGTGACCTTGTTGTCGAGGTCGGGCTCCCCGGGCACCGATTCGTCGACGGGCTCGGAGCGCCAGGGCAGCTGGATGCCGGGCGGCTGCCCCGTGGGCGGGAACGCGGCCGTCGCCATGCCGGAGACGCCGCCGCTTCCCCTGCCGAACTGCTGGAAGATCACCGCTATCGCCACCACGGCCGCGACCGCCGCCACCGCGCCCGCCACCGCCCGAGGCCACCCGCGAAGGCCCTTCGCCACGGGTACGGGAAACCCGGCGGCCCCCAGAGCGCTCGTGCGCCTGGCGACGTAGCGGCGGTAGGGCAGCAGCTCGGGATCGACGAAGCAGCTCATCACCCGCAGGCGCAGCGCGTCGGGGAGCGTCTGCGCGGGCAGCAGCGCGAAGACCTTGGCGGCCGACACCTCGCGCACGCGGTGCGGCGCGCAGACCTCGCACCTGGGCACGTGCCTGACCAGGCGCTCGCGCATTTCCTGGGTCAGCTCGCCGGAGAACCCGGCCAGCATCGCGGCCCGCCGCGGGCAGTCGTAGGGGCCCTTCCTGGCCAGGATCTCGGCGGTGATCGCGTCGCGCAGCCGCTCGCGGGCGCCGTCGAGGGCCTGCTCCACCTGCCGGGTGCCGAGCACCTGGGACAGCTCGGGAGCGGACAGCTCGTGCCGGTACGTCAGCTCCAGGACCTCGCGGTCGGCGACGGGCAGGCTGAGGACGGCGTTCCAGGCCATGACGCGCAGGTCGGCGTCGGCAGGGTCGCCGGGCGGCGGCGCCTCGGCGAGCGCCTGGCCGGCGTCGCGCGGGGCGGCGGCCCTGCGGCGCAGGCACTCGGACCTGGCCAGCGCGTACAGCCAGGCGCGCAGCCGGTCGGGGTCGGCCAGCGCGCCCGCGTGCGCCTCGGCGGCGATCAGCGTGTCGCGGAGCGCCACCTGGGCGCTGTCGGCGCTGAGCAGGAGGGACCAGCAGTAGCGGTAGACGCTCTCCGCGTACGTGTCATACAGCGCGGCGAGCGCGCCCGGATCACGGGCGCGGAGTGCTTCGACCAGGACGCGGTCATTCATATGACCGAAGGTAATTGATTGGTAACTAGTAGTTCTACCGGTTTCGCCGGTACAGCATGACGGCGTTCTGGAATTTGCGGTGATTTATTGTTTGTGCTCGGAAACGACCTGTGTGCTGCGATCCACCGCGAATGGCTGTGTCGTCGGTTTCACCGTGTGGATCGGTACGGCTCCGCCGAGCGCCAGTTCCTCGTACGGACGCGCGGTGGACCCCCAGGTCCGGGCTGTTATGTCGGTTTTCGCCACCTTGGAGCCCACGGGCAGCCCCGACACCGTGAGAATGAAGCGCGGCGGGCTGCCTGCTTTCACGTCGTCCACGAATGTGCTGCCGCCTCCGAGGAGTTTGCCCGCCTTGTCGCGGAGCAACGCGTTCACGACGAGGCTGCTGGCGGTCATCTGATAAGGGTTACCGACATATCCAGTAATAAGGTATGTGCCGTCTTTTTGGCGCAATGTCTGGGCGCGGGTGATGGGAAAGTCCTGGAACGCCGAAGGGATCCGCGCCGCCGGCCGCCAGCGCGCCGGACGGTACTGGATCGTCACCTTCTCCGGCTTCTCCACGGCGGTGGCCTGGCCGGTGAAGGCCAGCGAGCCGCCCGGCGGCACGGCGTCGAGCGGCTGGTCCATCCTGACCACTTCGGTGCCCTTGGCGTCACGCCCGACGATCGTGGCCACCACGTGCTCGCCGAAGTGCCACGGGTTGGCGTTGCTGAGCACACCCGCCCAGGTGACGGCGTAGCCGTCGGCGGATTTGACGATGTTCGAGACCTGTTCCTTGAGCGCGAGGGGCTTGAGCTCCTGTGCTGGGCGTTTCTCGTCGGTGCACCCGGAGAGGCAGATCGCCCCGAGTGCCCCGAGTGCGAGCAGGCTGACGGTTCGGCTACGCGGGATCACTTTGCCGTGATAACCCGTGCATGGGCACGGATGGCAGGTGACACGCGCCTGCCGTACCAACTCTTTAAGGGCGGCTCTTCAAGGGCGGCTCTTCAAGGGCGGGCTCAGCGGGGGCGGGCGACCCTGGTCTCGTCCCAGACCGGCTCCGGCGACTCGTAGACCGTGCCGTCGGAGCCGAAGACCAGGTAGCGGTCGAAGTCAGCGGCGAACCAGCGGTCGTGGGTGACCGCCAGCACCGTGCCGTCGAACGCGTCGAGCCCCGACTGCAACGCCTCGGCGCTGGCCAGGTCGAGGTTGTCGGTCGGCTCGTCGAGCAGCAGCAACGTGGCGCCGGACAGCTCCAGCAGCAGGATCTGCAGCCGCGCCTGCTGCCCGCCCGACAGCGAGTCGAAGCGCTGCTCGGCGGTGCGTCCGGCCAGCTCGTAGCGGGCCAGCGTCTTCATCGCCTCGTTCTTGAGCTTGGCGTGCTCGGTCATGACGATCTCGACCGGGGTGCGGCCGAGCAGGTCGGGCCGGGAGTGGGTCTGGGCGAAGTGGCCGGGGACCACGCGGGCGCCCAGCCTGGCCACGCCGCCGTGGGCGACCGGCTCGCCGGCCAGCAGGCGCAGGAAGTGGGACTTGCCCGAACCGTTGGAGCCGAGGACCGCCACGCGCTCGCCGTACCAGACCTCGAGGTCGAAGGGGCGCATGAGGCCGGTGAGCTCCAGCTTCTCGCAGATGACGGCCCGCTTGCCGGTGCGCCCGCCCTTGAGGCGCATCGAGATGTTCTGGTCGCTCGGCGCCACCTCCGGCGGCCCGGCCTCCACGAACTTGCGCAGCCGCGTCTGGGCGGCGTGGTAGGGGGCCGCCATCCCGTCGTTGTACCTGGCCTTGTTCTTGAGCATGTTGACCAGGGCCTTGAGCTTGGCGTGCTCCTCGTCCCAGCGCCTGCGCAGCTCGTCGAGGCGCTCGTTGCGGGCCCTGCGGGCCTCGGCGTAGGTGGCGAAGCCGCCGCCGTGGATCCAGATGTTGCCGGATTCGACGGTGACGATGCGGTCGGCCGCGTTCGCCAGGAGCTGGCGGTCGTGGCTGACCAGCAGCACGGTCTTGGACGTCTCCCTGAGCTGCTGCTCCAGCCATTCCTTGCCGGGCACGTCGAGGTAGTTGTCGGGCTCGTCGAGGAGCAGCGTCTGGTCGGGGCCGCGCAGCAGCGCCTCCAGGACGAGCCGTTTCTGCTCGCCGCCGGACAGCGTGGACACATCACGATATTTCACTTGTTCGTACGGAACGCCGAGGGCGGCCACCGTACACGTGTCCCAGAGCACCTCGATGTCGTAGCCGCCCGCGTCGGTGTAGTCGCTGATCGCCTGCGCGTAGCGCAACTGCGTCTTCTCGTCGTCGCGCTCCATCATCACCAGCTCGGCCGCGTCGAGCCGCTCGGCCGCCGCGCGCACCGCGGGCGGGGCGACGCCGAGCAGCAGATCGCGCACGCCGCTCCCGTCGCGCACGCTGCCGATGAACTGCCGCATCACGCCCAGCCCGCCCGAGCTGGCCACGCTGCCGTCGACCGGCTGGAGGTCACCGGCGATCAGGCGCATGAGCGTGGTCTTGCCCGCGCCGTTGGGTCCGACGAGTGCCGCCTTGACGCCTTCGCCGATCCTGAAGGACACGTCGTTGAGCAGGGGCCGCCCGTCGGGCAGCACGTATGTCAAATGTCCTACTTCGACGTGGCCCATCCGCGCAGGCTATCGGCCGAACTCCGGCTCGGGCATCACATTTTCGCCGGTCGGTCTGCCACCGCACCGCGCGGGACCTCACGTCCGGACGCGACGGGCCGCAGTCCACGAGCGTCGCCCGGGTCAGGTGGCGCGGCCCGCGCCGTCAGCTCAGATGGCCGGTGACCCGGGCCGCGTGGGCGAGGATCCGGGAGTTGACCAGGTCGGGCAGGTCGAGGGCGATCGAGTGGCCGGTGCCGGGCACTACCTCGACCTCGGCGGCGGGCACGAGGCGGACGAGCCGGCGGGCGACGGCCGGGGAGTCGTGCATGGTGCTGTGCTTCCCGAGCAGCACCAGCGCGGGCGTGGTGATCGCGGCCAGTTGCTCGTCCGTGAGGGGCACCATCGGGGGGAGCGCCTGCTCGAACAGGTACGTCCCCGCGATCGCGGCCATGATGTCGCCGGGCCGGTTGACGGAGTCGGTGTGCAGCAGGCGGGCCATCGGCCGGCGGAGCCAGGGCGGCGAGTAGAGGCCGATCCCGCAGGCGACGCCCCACGCGAGGTGCCGCAGGGTGGCGGTGCGGAAGGCGGCCGGATCGAGCAGCGTCATCCCGGCCACGCGCTCGGGGATGGAGATCGCCGCCAGCATCGACTGCCAGCCGCCGTACGAGAAGCCGACGAGGTACGCCACCGGCGCCCCGATGCCGTCGAGCACCTCGGCGAGCCAGGTGTTCAGGTCGGCGGGCCCGGTCAGCGGCCGGGTCTGCCTGCTGCGGCCCGCCGCGCCGACCGGGTCGACGAGATAGACGGGATGCGCGGCCCCGACCGGGCCGCTCGTGTGGAGCCAGCCCAGCGAGTTTCCGCCCATGCCCGGCAGGAACACCACCGGCAGGCCCTCGGAGGCGCCTGTGCGGTAGAGCCGGGTCGTGCCGAACCCGGTGGCGAGATCCACCGGCTCGAGAGGGACCGGCCAGTCGCGGATGGCCGCGTCGTAGCCGTCGAGGAACTTCCGCTCGGCCTCGTCGCTGCGGAACCGGCCGATCCGGGAGTGATCTGCCACGTTCGCTCCTTCCGGAGAAATCCTACGTGATACATCTGTATCATAAACTGCGTGCCCAAACGAGTGGATCATGAAGAACGGCGGCGGCAGATCGCCGAGGCGGTCGTGCGGATCGCGGCGTCACGGGGGTTGCACGCGGCCAGCATGCGCGAGGTGGCCGCCGAGGCTGGAGTCTCCCTGCGCCTGGTGCAGTACTACTTCCACACCAAGGAGGAGCTCCTGAAGGGGGTGCTCGCGCACCTGGGCAGGCAGATCACCGAGCGGGTCACGCGGTCCGTGGCCGCCATGGGCGAGCCGATGACGCCGCGCACGTTCCTGTACGGCGCGCTGACCGCCCTGATCCCCACCGACGACCAGAGCCGCCGCATCATGCTGGCGTACCAGGCGCACTACACGCTCACCCTCACCGAGCCCGAACTGGCCGCCGAGGGGCTGACCTACGCCAACGGGCTGCTCGACTTCGTCGCCGGCCATATCCGCCAGGCCCAGGAAGCCGGCGAGGTGGCGGCGGACGAGGACCCGCGCCAGGCCGCGGCCATCACTCTGGCCCTGGTCACCGGGCTGCAGTCGAGCGTGCTCGCGGGGCAGTACGACGGGCGGACGGCGACGGAACTGCTCACCTCGCATCTCGACCGGCTGATGGGAGGCCCTGGACAGCAAGTGATCTAATGACTAGAACTGTAGGGAACGTCCCCGAGGACCGGTGATCCCCTCCCCCAAGGACCGGTGATGACGCGATTCCGCTCCGCCCTCGCACCCCTCGCCATCGCGCTGGCCGGCCTCACGGCCGTGCCGCAGCCGGCCTGGGCAGCCCCTCCCAAGCCCGTCCCCTCCGTGGCCGGCCCGCGGCAGGAGGCCGCGCCGGCCGCCGCCTGCGCCCCGGCCGTCAAGCAGGCCACCGAAGACGCCCGGCTCAACACGCTCTTCACCACCTACGGCAACGACAACAGCCGCCTGGACGACTGGACAGGCGCCGACGGCACCTACTCGGTCAGGCTGCCGGGCGGCAAGGAGCTGTGGATCTTCTCCGACACCTTCCTCGGCCAGGTGAACCCCGACGGCTCGCGGCCACCCGTGGTCGAGGAGGGCGGGACGACGGTCTTCCTCAACAACTCCTTCGCCGTCGAGCGCGGCGGCAGGCTGTCGACGATCCACGACGGCACGCCCGCCGAGCCGGAGGCCGTCATGCCCCCGCGCGACGGGAACCACTGGTACTGGGCCGGTGACGCGACGGTGGCCGGCGGGATCGTGGAGGTCACCTACCAGGAGTACGAGCGCTTCGGCCCCGGCGCCTGGGACTGGCGCTGGCACCGCAACGTGGTGGCCAGGTTCGCCCCCGGCCGGCTCGACCAGCCGATCAGCGTGCGCGACCTGCCGTCCGGGCACGGCGTCTCCTGGGCCTCGGCGATCCTTCGGGACGGCGACTACACCTACGTGTACGGCGTCGAGGACCTCGGCTCCCCCAAGTACATGCACATCGCCCGGGTCAGGGGGCACAGCCTGCTCGGCACGTGGGAGTTCCGGACGGCCGACGGCACCTGGTCGCGGAACGAGGCCGACTCCGCGCGGATCATGAGCGGGGTGGCGAACGAGTACAGCGTTACCCGGGTCGGTTCGGGATATGTCCTGATAACTCATGACACGACCGAGGCCCTCAGCCCCAACATCGTGGCCTACTCCGCCTGCTCCCCCGCCGGCCCGTTCACCGGCAAGCAGCACGTCTACACGACCCCCGAGACCGGCGGGAACATCTTCACCTACAACGCCCACGCCCACCCCGACGTGGCGGGCACCGGGCTGGTCGTCTCCTACAACGTCAACAGCTTCGTGAACACCGACCACTATCGGGACGTGTCCATCTATCGACCGAGATTTCTGGATGTGACCTTCGAGTGAGGCGTAACTGGGCGGCCCGCCTGCGGCACATCACGCTCGACGGGCTGCGGGCGGTCGTGCTGGAGAACGAGCGGCTACGCGTGACCGTCGTGCCGGACAAGGGCGGCGACGTGGTGGAGTTCCTCCACAAGCCCACCGACACGGACTTCGTCTGGCTCTCCCCGCAGGGCCTGCGGGACCCGCGCGACCACCTCCAGGGCGCGGCCGACGACGTCGCCCAGTTCGTCGACCACTACGAGGGCGGCTGGCAGGAGATCTTCCCCAGCGGCGGCGCGCCGAGCGAGTACCGCGGCGCGCGGCTGGCGCAGCACGGCGAGGTCTCGGGGCTCCCGTGGGAGTGCGCGGTCGTGGCCGACGACGAGGACGAGGTCGCGGTACGGCTCAGCGTGCGCACGCGGCGGCTGCCGTACCGGATGGAGAAGGTGCTCAGGCTCAGGTCGGGCACGGCGGCGCTGGAGATCGAGGGCCGGGCCACCAACGAGGCGGACCTGCCGCTGCACGCCATGTGGGGCCAGCACATCGTGTACGGCCTGCCGTTCCTGCGCCCCGGCGCCAGGATCCGGCTGCCGGAGGGCGTCACGGTGATACCGCATCCCGGCCCGATCAACCCGGAGGGCCGGCGGGTGCGGGCGGGCGGGCCGTGGCGGTGGCCGAGGGTCCCCGCCGATGGAGGCGGGGAGACCGATCTGAGCGTGGTCCAGGAGCCGGGCGCGCCGAGCGACATCGTCTACCTGACCGGATTCACCGAGGGGTGGTACGAGATCTCGGGGGACGTCGGCATCCGGGTGGAGTGGGACGCGACGCTCCTGCCGTACCTCTGGATGTGGCAGGAGCTCGGCGCGTCCACCGGCTACCCCTGGTGGGGGCGGGCGTACACGGTCGGCCTGGAGCCGTTCTCCAGCATGCCGACCGACGGCCTGGCCGCCGCCGTGGCCAACGGCACGGCCCTGGTCCTGGACCCGCATGAGACGAAGGTGTTGCGGTTGCGCGCGGAGGTTGTGGCATGAGTGAGTTCAGGGGCAAGGTGGCGCTGGTCACCGGCGGGTCGATGGGCATCGGGCGGGCGGTGGTCGACCGGCTGGCCGACGGCGGGGCGTCCGTGGTGTTCTGCGGCGTCGACGAGGACGCGGTGCTCGACGCCAACGGTGTGACAGGCGTGGTCGCCGACGTGCGCCGGGCCGGCGAGATGCGCGACCTGGTGGACCTGGCGGTGTCGAAGTACGGCGGGCTCGACATCGTGGTCACCTGCGCGGGCGTGCAGCGCTACGGCACGGTCGAGGACACCCCGGAGGAGGTCTGGGACGAGGTGCTCGACATCAACCTCAAGGGTGTCTACCTCACCTGCAAGGCGGCCGTCCCCAGGCTCCGGGCCCGCGGCGGCGGCTCGATCGTGCTCATGTCGTCGGTGCAGGCGTTCGCCTCGCAGGCGCAGGTGGCCGCGTACACCGCGAGCAAGGCCGCGATCAACGGCCTGACCAGGGCCATGGCGCTCGACCACGCCGCCGACGGCATCCGGGTGAACGTGGTCTGCCCCGGCTCGGTGGACACGCCGATGCTGCGCTGGGCGGCGGACCTGTGGCGGGGCGAGGTGTCGCAGGAGGACCAGATCCGGCAGTGGGGCCGCTCCCACCCGCTGGGCCGGGTGGCGAGGCCGGAGGAGGTGGCCGAGGTGGTGGCGTTCCTGGCCGGGCCGCGCTCGTCGTTCGTCACCGGGGCCGAGCACCGCGTGGACGGCGGCCTGCTCGCCCAGAATCCGGCGGCGCTCCCCGACTGACTGTCTCCCGAGTTGCCCACGGGTTCCCATGGTCGCGTACCTGAGCCGGCAACGGTTGCGTCAACGCGGCGAACTCCCTGGTCACACCGCTGGTACCAGTGGTGGTCTGCGTGCCGGGCACGCGACCCGGCTCCGGGCGCGCAGCCCCGAACGGGACCGGCGAGTCATGACGTCTGGTGTTCGATTCGGCACGCTAGGTTACGAGGTCGATACGACTCACCGATCGAGGAGACACCTGTGAGGCTATCCAGAAAGGCCGCCGGCATCGTCGCCGCGGCCGCGTTGTTCACGGTGGCCGCCCCGGCCGCCGCCGCGGTGGCGAGCCCCCGCTCGACCTGCTACGGCGGTCGCGTCTGCCTGTACGCGAGCTTCGACTACAACCGCGGCCAGATCGACCACTGGCGCGACTTCATCCGGGACGACGCCGACTTCTCCGACAACAACTGGCTGAACTGGGACTTCAGCAACTCCTGGCAGAGCATGGACAACGAGACCAGCTCCGTCAGGAACCGCATCGGCTGCAGCGCCACCCTCTGGCAGCACCCGGGCTACACCGGTGCTCACAGCACGTTCACGCACAACTCGAACGACGGCTTCCTGGCGAACAACGCCATCGGCAACAACCGCGCCAGCGCGCTCGACATCTGGTGCCGCTGAGCGATAAGGGGAGTGCCGGTTTCCGGGCTTGGCCGCCGGAAACCGGCTGCCGCGGGCTCCTCGCGGGCGCGCTGCTGCTGATCTCCGTCGTGGCCTGCGCCGCGGACGAGCCCAAGCCGCAGGCGAGCGGCGTCACGTCGGTCTCGCAGCTGGTGCTGCCGTTCGACGCCTACAAGCCCACTCCCGAGCAGCGGGCCATCCTGGGCAACGCCCACAACAAGCTCGTCGAGAGCTGCATGCGCCGGCGGGGCGTCGCCATCAGCCCGCCGGACGACGATCCCGACACCATCGCCGCGGTGGAACCCGGCAACTCTCGCCGGTACGGCGTCGCCGACACCGTGGCCGCCAGGACGTACGGCTACCACCTGGCCCGGCCGCCCTCGCCCGACACGACGGGCTCCTGGGCGAGCAAGCTGTCCAAGCACGCCCGCCACCGCCTGTACGGCACCGCCGCCGACCGCGGCTGCCTGGACCGGGCGACGCAGACCCTGGACAAGGGCGCCACGAAGGCGGACTGGCCGTGGCTGTCGCTGCAGGACTCGCTCACGCTGGAGCAGGCGGCCAAGCAGCCGCCGGTGGCGGCGGCGGTCAGGCGCTGGCAGTCGTGCATGAGCCAGGCCGGCCACCCCTACCCGGCGCCGGAGGCGGCCATCGCCGACGACCGGTGGGACCTGGACAAGCCGGCCGTCAGCGAGGAGGAGAAGCAGGTCGCGGCCGCCGACACGACCTGCAAGTGGGCCTCGGGCCTGGTCACCACCTGGTTCGCGGCCGACGCGGAGCTCCAGCGGGCCGTCGTCCGGGACAATCCCGAGCGGTTCGCCGCGCTCCGCGCCAACCTCACGCAGCGCCTGGCCCGCTCGTCAGCGCTGCTGGCCGAGCACGAAGGCGGCGAGGTCCGCTGACTGGCGCAGCCTGCTCGGCTCGTGGACGTACATCATGTGGCCGGCCTCGTAGTACCTGAACTCCACGTTGGCGGCCAGCTCCTCGGGCACGGGCAGGTGCGCGAAGGCGTGCTCGGCGGCGTAGTACGGCGTCGCGCCGTCGTGGTAGCCGCAGGCCACGTGCACCCGCAGGTGCGGGTTGGCCCGCATGGCGGCGCCCAGCTTGTCGACCACCTGCACGTGCGCGCCCTCGAACTCCTTGTACGACCACGGCCGCACCCGCGAGGAGAGCACCTCGTACGGCAGGTCGTTGGCGTAGCCGAGCTCGGCGCGCAGGTAGTGGTTGAGCGCGGCGCTGTACGGACCCATGATGGCGTCCATGCTGGGGTCGGAGGTGAAGTGCTCGCGCCCCGAGTCGGGGTCCCAGCCGGTGAACCGCCCGTCGAGGCGGCCGACGGTCCTGCGGCGCGAGCGCAGCAGCTCGGTGAAGAACCGGATGTGCTCGATCCGCAGGTCCACGCGGTCGACGTAGTCCTCGGTGAGCCCGGTCAGCGAGGCGATCGTGGCGACGGCGCTCGCGCGCTCCTCGCGGGTGAGCCGGCTGCCGCGCGCCAGCGCCCACGGGTAGTCGCGCTCGGCGTACGCCTCGGCCTCGCGCAGCACGTCGGCCAGCGGCCGGTCACCGTGCAACCCGTGATAGTGCGCAATAGCCGCATAAGTCGGCAAATAGAGGGCGTAGGCGAGGTCGTTGCCCTGGTTGAAGTCGCCGGTGATGAAGTCGAGCACCGAGGAGATCAGCATCACGCCGTTGAGGTACATGCCGTAGCGCGACTGCAGGTGCTCGGCCAGCGCGGCCGCCCTGATCGTCCCGTACGACTCCCCGGCCAGGAACTTCGGCGACATCCACCGCCCGTTCCTGGTGGTCCACAACCGGATGATCTCGCCGACCGACTCGATGTCGCCGGTGAACCCGTGGTACGGCTCCGGCTTCTCGCCCTCGGCCGCCCGCGAGAACCCGGTCGAGACCGGGTCGATGAAGACCAGGTCGCTGGCCGCCAGCAGGCTCTCCTCGTTGTCGGCCAGGGAGTAGGGGGGCGGCAGGAGCGCGCCCGCGTCCCCCATCACGACCCGGCGCGGCCCGAGCACCCCGAGGTGCAGCCAGACGCTCGACGAGCCAGGCCCGCCGTTGAACGCGAAGGTGACCGGCCTGGTCAGCGGGTCGGCGCCGTCGAGCGTGTACGAGGTGACGAACATCTCGGCCTTGGGTCGCAGGCCCTCGAACGTGCCGTCCTTGGTCACCTCCTCGCGCAGCACCATGGTGCCGGTGGTGGCGGTGTACGCCTGCCCCGACGGCAGGGTGTGCGAGGAGGTGACGAGATGGTCAGCCGGGGGTGTCGGCTGTGTAGCTTCAGACATATCGCCCCATTATGGGGCCACCTCGATGGACACGGCAGGGTCGGCGAACCGTTCGTTCGGCACCATGGCGTACCAGCCCGGCCGCCCGGGGTCGCGGTCGTACGGGTAGCCGCCCGTCTCGCGGTAGTACTCGGCGTACCGGGCCACCCGCTCCGGGTCCAGCCGCACCCCCAGCCCGGGACCGGACGGGACGGGGATGGCGCCCTCCGAGTACGCCATCTTCCCGCCCTCGATCACATCGTCCCGCAGCTGGTGGTAGTGCGCGTCGGCGGCGTAGGTGAGGTTCGGCAGCACGGCGCCGAGGTGCAGCATGGTCGCCAGCTGGATGCCCAGCTCCCCCGACGAGTGCACGGCCACGCCGAGCTGGAACGTCTCGCAGACGCCCGCCGCCTTCACGCACGGCCTGATGCCGCCCCAGAACGTCGTGTCGAGCAGCACCACGTCGGCGGCCCTGCGCAGCACGTTCGAGGCGAGCTGCTCGAAGTTGACGACGACGGTGTTCGTCGCCAGCGGCACCCTGACCTGCTCGCGCACGGCCCTGAGCCCTTCCAGGCCCCAGACCGGATCCTCCAGGTAGTCGTTGTTCAGCCCCTCGATGGCCCGGCCGAAGCGCAGCCCCTCGGCGAGGGACAGCACGGCGTTGGGGTCGTACCTGAGCCGGTCGTCCGGGAACGCCTCGGCCAGCGCGCGGTAGCACTCCAGCTCGTGGTCCGGCGGGAAGACGCCGCCCTTGAGCTTGTGCACGGTGAAGCCGTGCTCCGCCTTGAGCCGCGCGGTGTGCTCGACGAGCTGTTGCGGCGTGCGGATCTCGTCGTGGCCGTCGGAGGCGTACCGGAAGAACAGGTAGGAGGCGAACGGCACGGCGTCGCGCAGCCGCCCGCCCAGCAGGTCGCAGGCGGGCACGCCCAGGTGCTGCCCGATCAGGTCCACGCAGGCGAACTCGATCGCCGCGAGCAGCTGTGTCCTGTTGTTGTAGAGCGAGGCCGTCGGGTTGGCGATCTTGAAGCGGAGCGCCTCCAGCTGGAAGGGGTCGTGGCCCTTGAGATAGGGCACCAGGGCGCGGAACGCCGCTTCCGCGCTCTCTCCCCCGCCGCCCATCTCGCCCAGGCCGACCAGCCCGTTGTCGGCCTCGACCTCGACGATCGTGCGGACGAACCGGCCCCAGTGGGCGCCGTTGCTGTGCCGCAGCGGCGCCTCCAGCGGGACCGCGACCGTCGTGGCCCTGACGTCAACGATCTTCACGAACACGTCCCCCAAACAACGGCCACCCCGCAGGCGGGCAGCCGTACCTCGACCGTCTCGTCCACCACCTCCAGGCCGCGGGCCGCGCGCAGGCCCGGCAGCCGGACCGTCGCCTCGACCGGCTCGGCGGCCAGCGACTGGAGCCGTACGACGCGCTCGTCCCCCGACCGCCCGATCGACGTGACCAGCACGTCGGGGTGGTCGACCGACACGTACGTGTCGGTGACGCCGGGGCTGCCGGTGACCAGCGCGCCGACGAACGGCTCGGTCAGCCCCGAGGCCGCCGCCGCGCCCAGCCGCCGGGCCCGGGCCCCGGCTTCATCCGTCGCGGACTCGGCGACATTCAGACTCGTCACCGCGTAGCGGAAGGTGGTCTCGCCCTGCTGCTGGGCGGGAAAATTGGTGTCCCAGATGTTGTTGAGCGCCCACGAGTAGACCGTGCCGTCCTCCTGGTCGAGGGTCGGCGGGAACGGCGCGTACGGCATGTGGATGGTGCCCAGCTGCACCAGCGGCGCCTCCAGCGTGGCCCAGGCCACGGTCAGCTCCGGGTCCTCGAAGGCGATCCAGTGCCTGATCGGCAGCATGTACTCGGCCGAGCCCGGCACGCGCGGCACGCCGGGGCCGCCCACGCCGCCGGTCAGCTCCCAGGCGACGGGAGGTCCGGCCCCGAACGGGAAGGCCAGGAAGACGGCCTCCTTGGCCGGGGTGCCCTGCTTGGCCAGCTGGTAGGTCAGATCGACCCTCGGCACGCCGTGGTGCAGCTCGATCGTGGTGCGGATCCAGTCGACGCCCTTGCCGCGCAGCTCGACGACCAGTTTCTCGCCGACGGCCGTGCGCTGCGCCTTCGTGATGGTGGCGCCCGTGCCGATGGCCCGGTCGCCGAGGAGCGTGCGGTCGTGCGCGCCCACGTGTCCCGACAGATGGTTGAAGTGCGGGGCGGTGGCGTACTGGTCGTAGACATACTGGCCGAAGCCGGCCGCCGCGTCGCGGTTGACCAGCTCGCGCCCGGCCCGCTTGTCGAAGATCGAGCCGATGTAGCCCTCGCGCACGTCGTACGCCACGCGGTAGAACTCGTTCTCGATCACCCCGCCCAGGTCCAGCTCCACCGGCTCCGGCGCCTGGCTCTCCCCCGGCACGACGTCGAGGCGTACGTAGGAGTAGCCCGGCACGTCGGGGACGACCGCGTGCACGTGCCGCCCGATCGGCCGGGTCGGCCAGTCCTCCGGGTGCACGAACTCCTCGTGGTGCGGGAGCGGATGCCCGGTCCGCGCGTCCACCAGCGCGATCGGCACGTCGATGCCCACCACGTCCCTGGGCAGGAACGCGCGGACGACGTCCGTCCGCGTCCGGGTGCCCGGGTTGAACACGGCGAACGAGGCCGAGGCGCCGCCCTCCTCGGACAGCGCGGCGGCGAACCTGCGGGTCGCGGCGTGCAGCAGGTCGGCCGCGTCGTCCTGGGCGTCGTAGGCGCCGGACGACTTGCGGGTCCACTGCAGCCCGCCCGAGTCGCCCGCCTCCTCGGCGTCCTCCCACGGGTTGGCCGCGCCCCAGGTGTGCTCGTTGAACAGGGCCACCTTGTCGTAGGCGGCGTCGATCCGCTCGGTGGCGTCCACCCCGGCGATCGTGTGCAGGGTCTCGGCGACCCGCAGCGCCGACTGCGCCCTGCGCACGTAGCCGAGCGGGCGCGCGCCCGAGCCCAGGCCGTCGGCCCACCAGTCGGTCCAGTCGCCCTCGTGCACGGCCAGCCGGTCGTGGTAGCGCTCCTCGACGTGCTCGAAGAAGTCGCGGTTGACGGCCGAGCGCAGGCGCGGGTAGGCCCACTGCTCGTTCCACCGGCGCGCGATCGTGGCCGGCACGATCGACGGCCCCGCGTTGTCGGCGTGCGCGCCCTGCACCCGCAGGTGCAGCACGTCCAGCTCGTACGGCTCCTTAGGCGCGTCGGGCCCCTGCCACCCGAACGTCCCCGGCCCGTACGGGTAGCCCCGCGTGGCGAGGGCCGACAGGTAGCGCGGCAGCAGGTCGTCGGCCAGCTCGTAGGAGTCGGTCAGCCCGACCGTGTTGCCCTCCATGTACGCCATGCCGTGCGGCGTGTCGGTGAACCAGACGAGCACCTCGTTGCCGCTCGGCGCCCGCCAGCGGAACGGCCTGGTCAGCTTGTCGCCGCCGTGCAGATACGGCACCGACCGCCCGGCCCAGTTGTGCGCCGCCGCCAGGTAGCGCACGCCGGCCGCGTGGAGCGCGTCCACCAGGCCGACGACCGCACCCGGCACGTCGGTGTGCATGGCGGACCTGGTGGCGAAGCCGTACCGCTCCTCCAGCCGGGCGGTGAAGCGCAGCTGCCGGTGCAGCTCCTCGGTCGAGCACGCCTCCGTGTGCAGCTGGAACGGCAGCGCCGTCACCTCGATCACGCCCTCGCGGGCCCTGCGTGCAAAGGCTTCCACCAGGTCGGCGGGCCGCGCGTCCAGCCACTTCAGGGCGGGCATCGACGACTCGACCGTCCACCGGAACTTCGCGTCGTCCGGCCACGACTCGGTCTCCTCGGCCAGCCGCAGCGCCGTGTCGAGGTAGTCGAGGTGGTGGCGGAGCACGGTGCCCTGCGGGTCGGTGTAGCCGATGTCGAGGTGCGAGTGGTGCACGACGAAGACGCTCCACTTGCGCTGCGGGGTCACCGTGATCTGCGCGGAGCCGACCACGCCGGCGTCGTCGCGGCACTCCAGCGTGAAGGCGCGCGGCGCGTCCACCTCGGGCACCAGCAGCGTCACGTCGCGCCCGGACGCGCTGTCGGCGCCGACGAGCACGTGGGTCAGCGGCTCGGTGCTCGACACCCTGACCGCCTGGCGGCCGTCGTGGGTGAACAGCGGCAGCACCGAGACCCGGACCTCCAGCCCGCGCACGCTGATCACCGGCGTCGAGGTGTCGTCGCGCAGCGCCTGCCTGATCCCGTCGTAGTCGGGACTGCCCAGGCTGCGCTGGAGCAACCGGCTCGTCATCAAACACTCCCTAGAGACAGGCCCCTGGCGAAGAGGCGCTGGGTGGCGAGGAACAGCACGACCGTGGGCAGCGAGACCACGAGGCCCGCCGCCAGGCCGACGGGCACCGGGGTGCCGGCGTACACGTCGGTCATCAGGCCGGCGATGGCGGTCATCACCGGCCGCACGTCCGCCGTCTGGGTCAGGGTCAGGCCGAAGATGAGGTCGTTCCAGATGAAGGTGAACTCCAGGATGAACACGGCCGTCAGCGCGCTGAGCGAGATCGGCAGGTAGATGCGCCAGAAGACGCGCCAGGTCGAGGCGCCGTCCATCCTGGCCGCCTCGAAGATCGAGAACGCCACCCCGGAGTAGAAGTTGCGCAGCACGAACGCGGCCAGCGGCACGTTGATCGCCGTGTAGACGAGGATCATGCCGAGGCGGCTGTCGTACAGGCCGGCGTCGCTGTAGCCGACGAACAGCGGCACGAGCAGCATCTGCGAGGGGAAGACCGTGCCGCCGAAGATCAGGATGAACCAGAAGAACCCGTGGCGGAGCCGGAGCACCACGATCGTGTAGCCGGCCAGCGCCCCGATGATCACGCCGAGCAGGGGCGAGACGATGGCGTACAGCGCGGTGCTGGCCAGGCTCTGCGTCAGGTCGGCGCTCTCCAGGGCCCGCGCGAAGTTCTCGAACAGCGAGAAGTCGGCGGAGGGCGCCCACGCGCGGGTCGGATCGTAGGAGCCGGCCGGGCGCGAGGCGTTCACCAGCAGCAGGTACGTCGGCCCGAGCCAGACCAGCCCGAGCACCACGAGGACGGCGCGCCGGATCATCGGGCCACCTGCCGCTTGAGATAGAGGTAGGAGGCCAGCCCGGTGACCACGGTCAGCATCACCGCGACGGCCGAGCCGTAGCCGTAGTCGCTGGCCACGAACGTCTCCTTGTACATGGTCACCGCCAGCGTCTCGGAGTTGCGCCCCGGACCGCCCTGCGTCAGCACCCACACGATGTCGAACGTCTTCAGGCTGGCCACGAGCGCCAGCCCGACCACGACCGCCGTCAGCGGCCTCATCAGCGGCCAGATGACGAACCGGAACAGCGCCCAGCTGCCGGCCCCGTCGAGCCGGGCGGCCTCGATCGGCGCCTTCGGGATGGACTGCAGACCGACCACGAACAGCAGCATGTTGACGCCGAGCTGCTGCCAGGTCCACACCAGCAGCATCGCGACCGTGTTGACCGGCTCCTCCTGCAGGAACGCGGTGTCGACGCCGAGCAGCCGGTTGGCGATCCCGTCGTGCGACAGGATCGGGCTCCACACCATGGCGAGGCCCGCCCCGCTCAGCGCGTACGGCAGCAGGAACGGCACGCGGAACCACGCGCCGCCCCTGATGTCGTACGACAGGACCGCCACCAGCAGGCCGAGCCCGACGGGCAGCACCATGGTGCCGGCGACCCAGATCAGCGTGTTGCGGATCGAGGTGAGCAGGGCCGGGTCCTCCAGCAGCTTGGCGAAGTTGTGCCCGCCGATCCACTGCGCCGGCTCCAGGCCGTCGTAGCGGGTGAAGCTGAGGTAGGCCGTCCACAGGAACGGCGCGTAGAGCAGCCCCGCGACCAGCAGCACCGCGGGCGCCACGTAGCCGTGCCTGAACCGGCCGAGCATGGGTGCCCGCGTGCTCACTGGTGCGTGCTCCAGTACTCGTCGGCCGCCTTCTGGATGGTGTCCAGCACCT
Organism: Nonomuraea phyllanthi; assembly: GCF_006334985.2. Taxonomy (GTDB): domain Bacteria; phylum Actinomycetota; class Actinomycetes; order Streptosporangiales; family Streptosporangiaceae; genus Nonomuraea; species Nonomuraea phyllanthi. Next base: position 450,726 of record NZ_VDLX02000002.1, on the reverse strand, counting down.
CCTTGTAGCTACCGGGCTCCGTGACGAACTTGCCGAACCCGTCGAGCGCGGCCGTCAGAACGGGCGGCGGCGTGGCCTCGAAGTACCGGTTGACCAGGCGGTATTTCCCGCTGCCTGCGTCCTTGGTGACGGTGCCGAGCGCCTTGTCCGCGATGCTCACCTTCGGGTTGGCGCTCACGTCGCCCCTGCTGGTGGCCCACTTCTCCTGGGCCTCGGCGGTGGTCCACCACTGGAGGTACTTCTTGTTGGCCGCCGGGTCGGCCCCCTTGGTGAGGGAGCAGAGCGGCCCGCTCTCGAAGATCATCGAGGTCTTGGGCAGCGCGGGGTTGACGTTGGGGATGACGAAGAAGTCGTAGTCCTCGCCGGCCTTGAGGTCGCGCTGGGTCATGCTGGTGTTGAACCAGGTGCCGAAGGAGACCATCGCGGCCTTGCCGTTCTTCAGCACGTCACCAGGGTCCGTCTTGTCACCCGGATTAATGAAATATCCGGCGTCGATGAGCGACTTCCACTTCTCCATCACCTGGACCACGCCCGGGTCGGTGTACTTGGCCTGGCCGGTGGACAGCCGGTCGTACAGGTCGGGGTCGCTGCCGGCGAGGAGCTGCTCGAACCAGACGAAGGAGAACAGCACGCTGGTGTGGTAGAAGGCCTTGACGTTGTTCTTCTTCAGCGTGTCGGCGACCTTGATCAGGTCGTCCCACGTCTCCGGCGCTTCGAGGCCGTACTTGTCGAAGATCTTTTTGTTGTAGAACATGCCCCAGTACGCGACGTTCATCGGCACGCAGTACTGCTTGCCGCCGATCGTGTAGTAGGGCTGGAGGTCCTTCGACAGGTCGCCGGCCTGGATCGCCTGCTGCCAGATGTCCGTGGTCTCGGCCACCTGCTTCTGCCTGACGATCTCCTCCAGCATCCCCCCGGTCTGCCAGGTGAAGAGGTCGGGCTTGACGTCCGTGCGGAACGACGCCTTGATGAACGCCTGGTACTGCGCCGAGTCCGTGTAACCGGTCGGCTTCATGCCCAGGCCGATGCTCTGCTTGGACAGGGCGCCCATCTCGTCGAAGTACTTCGTCCAGGCGCCCTTGTCGTTGTACAGGGTCAGCTCGGTCTTCTTCTGCGGCTGCTCGCCGCCGCCTCCGCCGCAGGCGGTCAGGACGAGCGCCGCCACGCCGAGCGTGACCACACGTGACCGGAACATGGACCGGCCTCCTTGTTTCATCAGGGGGGTTCTATCAGTGGGGTTCACATCTTGATCAGTCGCTGTTCGATGACCGTCTTCACGTCCATGAGATGGCTCCGCATCCGCGCCTCGGCCTGCGCCGCGTCGCGTGTCTCGATGGCCTCCAGGATCGCCAGGTGCTCCTCGTAGTCCCGGGACCGATCGTCGAAGATCTGCAGGATCTCGCGCTGCTCGGGCCCGTGGACGGTGAGCAGCGAGTCGACCACCTCGTGCAGCACGCTGTTGCCCGCCAGCCGGGCCGTCGCCCGGTGGAAGGACATGTTCGCGTCGTGCAGGATGGCGTCCTCGCCGCGCAGGTGCCGGCCCGCCTGGTCGAGCAGCTGCCGCAGCGCCGCCAGTTCCTCGGCGTCCGCGTGCCGGGCGGCCAGCGCGGCCAGCGGCGGCTCGATCACGATGCGGGCGCCGAGCAGCTCAAGCAGCTGGGCCGCGTGCAGCTCGCGCATGTTGGGGTTGGGCAGGACCACCCGCTCGATGTCGGCTCCGACGTAGATGCCGGAGCCGTGCCGCAGCTCGATCGCGCCGGTGGCCTCCAGCCTGCGCAGCGCCTCGCGCAGGGTCGGGGTGGTGACGGCGAACCGCTGGGAGAGCTCCCTGGTCGAAGGGAGCCTGTCACCCGGCCGGTGCCCGCCCGTGCGGATGAGCTCCAGCATGCGCTCGGTCAGAGCGTCGGACAGTGTGGGCCGCGTCACCTCGGACATATCAAGTGATCTAATCACTTATTCGCGGCGGCGTCTACGGGGTGGCCGATTTCGTCCTTGACGGCGAAGCGATCAAGGCGGACTCTTTCCGGTGTAGACCGAAAAAGCTGCTTCAGGGCGGAGATTCGGCATGAACGAGCTGTTCAAGGGCGGGGATCCGACATGAACGAGCTGCTCAAGGGCGAGGTTCCGACATGAACGAGCTGCTCAAGGGCGAGGTTCCGACATGAACGGACAGCCGTCCGTCCCGTTCACCCGGCGCGGTTTACTCGCCGGCGCGGCCGGCGTGGGCCTCAGCCTCGGGCTCGGGACGGCCGCGGCCGGGCCGGCGCGGGCCGACACGTTCGACTACCGGTCGCCGGCGGACTTCGACCGCTTCCTGGCCGCGTTCGAGGCGTCCGGGGCGAGCGGCCAGCCCACCGACCACAACGAGGGCGGCGCCCTGGCCTGGGGGCAGGCGTACGTCCTGCTCGGCCTGGTGCGGATGTACGAGGCGACCAAGGACCGCAAGTACCTCGACCACCTGATCCGCAACATCGACCTCGTGCTCGCCCAGCGGGACTCCGAGCGCCACGTCACCGACCATCGCGGCGTCTCCGGCCCCGTCTGGCGGGCCATGGGCAACTACACCGCCGCCACGGCGACCCTGAAAGGCGCGGCGGGCGAGCCGCTGCTCCAGGTGCGCTCCGCGCAGTCGTCGGTCGGCACCAAGGCGACGGTCGAGGTGCGGCACACCGGCGGCACCAGCCCGACCTCGCCGTTCACGCTCGTCCTGCGGCCGGCCAGCGGCTCCGCGGTGACCGTCAGCGACGTCAACTTCGACGTCAACAGCTCCAGGTACGTGTTCAGGGTCGTCTACCGCAACGTCTACGACCAGACCACGCGGTGGAGCGTGCGGGACGTCCGGCCGGACCACGGCAACGCGATCGGCCTGCCGGTGGCGGGCACGACCCGGCTGCAGCCCGCGGCGTTCGTGTTCGGCGTGCACACGGGGCAGCTGGCGTACCCGATCGCCTCGTTCGTCCGGCTCGTGTACCTCGACCCCGCGCTCTCGGCGAACGCGACCTACAAGGCGAAGGCCGACACCTATCTCGCCGCGGTCGAGGACGCGCTGGCCTTCCACGAGCGCGAGTACTGGATCAACAGCCGGGGGTTCGGCGCGTACCTGTGGGTCAAGGGCTCGTACGTGCCGTTCGACGGCAGCAACCAGCCGCACAACCAGATCAACATGCTGGGCGCGACCGCGGCCGAGCTCTACCGGGCGACGGGGTCGGCCACGTGGGGCGACCGGGTCAAGCAGATCAAGGCCGGGATGCGCTACAGCATGGCCTATGTCAACGACACGTACACGTGGCCGTACTGGCCGATTCTCTCGGCGGCCTACGCCGGCTACGAGGAGACCGGCTACATCGCCCGGGACGTCTCGCACTTCACCCAGTCGTACACCGGAGCGCACGGGATCGACGACCTCAGCCACGGCGCGCTGAGCGTCGAGTTCGCGACCGCCGCGTACCGCACCGGGCTCGCCACGTTCACGCTCGTGGACCTGCAGCGGCTGTCCCGGACGTACACCAAGAACATCGCCGTCGGCACGACCGGCGCGCATCTCCGGGTGGACGGCACGGGCACCGCGACCGCGAGCAACCTGGTGCAGCTGCCGCGCTGGATCCCGATGGCCGAGTGGAACACCGGCGTCTACCGGCACGCGCTCGCCGCCTTCGCAGCGCAGGCACCGCAGCCGACCTCCGGCTCGCTGGTCGCCGGCTTCGCGTACTGCGTCTGGGGGGCGCTCCGCGGGTACGGCTGACGCGGGTCACTGCTCCAGGAGCCTCGTCATGATCTCGACCTGGCTCCTGCGCGACTCCTGCACCTGGCCGGCCCACTGCTGGGCGGCCGGGTTGGCCCCGCCCGCCACCTCGTCGGCGGCCATCCGCACGGCGTCGCCCTGATGGGTGATGAGGAGGTTGAGCAGGTCGTACTCGAAGTTCTCCGACCTCCTCAGCGCCTGGATGCGCTTGACGTCGGTCTCCGGCATGCCGCCGTGGTGGTCGTGCGCGCCGGTCGGGGGCGTGAGCGGCTGCTCCCAGGAGTGCAGCCAGCGCAGCATCATCTCGACCTCGTCCTGCTGCGTGGTGGCGATGGCCGCGGCCAGCGTCCTGAGCTCCGGCGTGGTGGCCCGGTCGGCGCCCACCTTGGCGATCTCGATGCCCTGCCGGTGGTGCGGGACCATCATCTGCACGAACATCACGTCCTCGGCGTTGACCGGGACCTCGGGGGACGCGCCCCGACCGCAGGCCGCGAGGAGCAGCAGCGCCAGGAGTGCGGACAAGGCGCGCACCGGGCTCACCCCCCTTATTTTTAGGAAAGCTTCCTAATAGTTTTACCCGACCTCGTAGCGGAGGTAAACGATCCCGGACGGAAACGCCTTCGTCTCCAGGAGCCGGGTCTTGAACGCCGTGTCGAGCCGGGGGAAGAACGGCTTGCCCGAGCCGAGCACGTACGGCTGAAGGAAGATCCGGAACTCGTCCACCAGCCCGAGCCGCAGCACGCTCCACGCCAGCGTGGCCCCGCCCACCTCCAGGTCACCGCCCTCCTGCCGCTTCAGCCGGGTGACCTCCTCCTCCAGGTCGCCGGTCATGAGCGTGCTGTTCCAGTCGACCTTGTCGAGCGTCTTGGAGAAGACGTACTTGGGCATGGCCCGCCAGAGCCTGGCGTACTCCACCTCGACCGCCGGAGCGTCCGGGTTCTGGTCGGCGGTGGGCCAGAAGGCGGCCATGTTCTCGTAGAGGCGCCGGCCGTACAGGGAGCCGCCCATGTCTCGGGACAGGTCGTTGATGAAGGCGTGCACCTCCTCGTCGGGGGCGGACCAGCCGATGTCGCCGCTGGGTGACTCCACGTAGCCGTCGAGGGAGATCAGCATCGAGTAGATGACTTTGCGCATGCCCATGTGGACTCCCCTGCGCCGCGAAACTCATCGCCGCTTGACTCGGTCGCTGTTTGACTCGTCGCCGTTCGACTCATCGCCGTTCGACTCATCGCCGCCCGACTCATCGGCGCCCGGCGAAGCGCAGCGCCTCCTCGGAGTGGAACCTGGCGATCCCCATCATGGCCTCGCGGTCGGGGAAATCGCCATCGAGCAGGCGCAGCGGGCCCGCGACGAGCGACAGGTGCTGGGCCAGCGCGTACAGCCGCATCCTGCGCTCGTCCAGCCCGGGGACCCGCAGCCGCTCGTAGTGGTCGCCGAACCGGATGCGCAGGAAGACGTGCTCCCACTCGACGTCGAAGAACATCGCCCCCTCGATGTCGATGAGCACGGGTTCGTCCCGCTCGTCCACCAGCACATGATCGGGTCCCAGCTCGCCATGGATCAGCGCGTAGTCGTCGCGCGGCTCCACCAGGGCGGCCAGCTCCCGCAGCCGGGCCTCCAGCGGCTCGCGCACCGCGCCGATGCGCTCGACGCGCGCCGCCGCCTCGCCCAGATCCTTGAGCGCCCACGCCATCACGACGTCCACCGCGGCCCGGGGCGCTCGATCGCCTACGCCGGCCTCGTCGCCGCCGGGCGCGGGCCCGCCCTCGTCGCCGGCGGCCCCGGGCGCGCGCTCGTCCACGGCGACTCTCCTCACCTGCGGGCTCCGATCCGCCGCCATCGCGCCGAGCCCGGCCGCCAGCCGATCCATCACCCGCCCGGCCCGTACGGGATCGTCACGCAGCAAGGCTTCCAGCGTGCCGCCCCGTACGTCCTCGACCACCGCGACGTCGGCCGGAAAGCACTCCTTGCCGTCGTCCAGCAGGACGATCTCGGGCACCCGCACGCCGATGCCGCGCAGGCGGGCCTGGCTCGCCGCGAAGAGCCGCACGCCGGAGGCATGGCCCAGCACGGACCCCCCACCGTCGCCGGACCCGGCGGGCCAGTAGTTCTCCTCCTCGGACCAGACGTACAGGATGGCGCTCGATCCCCCCTCGAAGGAGAGCCGGTACACCCCCTTCTTGCTCCCGCCCCTGAGCCGCTCCACCCCGGCCAACGGCCGCCCGCTGACCTTCCGCGCGATCTCAGCGAACCGCCGGCTGTCCATCCACACCCTCCCGAACACCACAAACCCCCGCGATCGCGGCGGCCCGCCATCGTTCCACAGCCGCCCCCGCCACGCCGCGGCATTTTTCCGCGACCGACGGCGTGCCTGCGACGACCTGGCGGCCCGCCCGCCCATCGGCGATGCTGTGACGCGTGGAGTACGTGTCCGCAGTGCCGCGACCGCCGCTGGACGGGCTGATCGACGACCTCTACTACCTGGAGGGCACCCCGCCGTACCCCCGGCTGACGCTGCCGCCGATGCCGTCGGCGCTGCTCATCCTCAACCTCGGGCCGCCGTTCCGTATCCGCGCCGGCGCCGACACCGAGACGGCCGGGTACGCCGACGGCTGCGTGGTCACCACGCCCACCCGCGCCATCGAGTTCGGCTACCCGCCGGGGACCCGGTCGGTCGGCGTCCACTTCAAGCCGTGGGGGCTCGCGCCGTTCCTGCGGATGCCCGCGGCCGAGCTGTGCGACCGGCCGGTGACGGTGGAGCAAGTCTGGGGGCGTCCCGCCGTCGCCTCGCTGCGGGACCGGCTCGCCACGGCGGCCGGGCCGTACGAGATGCTGGCACTGCTGGAGGAAGAGCTGACAGGACGCCTCCGCGAGACCACCGGCCTGGGACCGGCCCGGCACGCGAGCCCGGGGCCGGGTCTCGGTCTGGTGCAGCACGCGAGCAGCGTCATCGCGGCCGCCGACGGAGCGGTGGCGATCAGCGACCTCAGCGCGACGGCCGGCGTCAGCAGCACCCACCTGGCCCAGCGCTTCAAGGAGATCGTCGGCGTCACGCCGAAGCGGCTGGCCCGCACCTACCGCTTCGCCTCCGCCGTCCTCGCGATCGACCCCGCCGAACCGGTCGACTGGGTCGAGCTCGCCGCTCGCGCCGGCTACTTCGACCAGGCCCACTTCGCGCACGAGTTCCGGGCCTTCACGGGCCTCACGCCCACCCGGTACATCGACGTCCGACGGCGGTTCCTGCGCGAGCATCCCGGCCACGCCCTCGACGCCGGGCCACTGCCGGCCGATTGATTTCTTACAAGAGCCGAAGACACTCCGCACGCCAGTATGGGCACTCCCCGAGTACAGGAGGAGAGGGCCCCATGGGCAAGGTGGTCATGTACAGCTCGGTGTCGGTGGACGGCTTCATCGCGGACGACAACGACCAGGTCGGGCCGCTGTTCGACTGGATGTCCGGCGGTGACGTCCCGTTGGGCGAGACCGGGCAGGTGAAGGTGACGCAGGCGTCCTACGACTACACCCGCCCCTACTGGGACGAGATCGGCGTAACAGTCGTCGGCCGCCACGCCTTCGACATGACGGACGGCTGGGGCGGCAAGCCGCCGAGCGGGATCGACCACATGGTCGTCGTGACGCACCGCCCCATGCCCGACGGCTGGGACCCGGAGGCGCCGTTCCACTTCGTCGACGGCATCGAGGCCGCCATGGCCAGGGCGCAACAACTCGCAGGCGACCGCACAGTCGAGGTCGCCGCCGGCGACGTCGGCGGCCAGATGCTGGCCGCAGGCCTCGTGGACGAGGTGGCCATGGACATGGTGCCGGTGGTGTTCGGGTCCGGCAAGCGCTATTTCGGGTCGGTCGACGTACAGCACCTGCTGGAGGACCCTGACGTGGTGATCCAGGGCAACCGCGTGCTCCACCTGCGCTACCGGGTCCGGGCACGCCGATGACCGACCTGAACAGTCAGGAAACAGAGGGCTCACCCTGACAATCCAAACGGGCGGCCGTAATCGCTCACGCCCGCCCGCACCGCACCGTCATACAGACCGCCGCAGAGTAAGCGCCTGAAACCGGTTTTCGTCGGCCCCCACGACGTGGAAGTCAACGATCTCAAAAGACCCGCGCGCGTACTCCTGAAGCTCTTCATCACTGCGGAAGGAGAAGAACCGAGGAGGATCGTGATCGTCCTCCTCGAAGGGCCCTTCCCCCGTCAGGCTGCCGCCGCCGTACACACCGAGAAAGAACAGACCCCCGGGCCGCAGCAGTCCCCGGATCACATCCATGACCGCCGGAAGGTCAGTGTTGGGCACGTGCAGGAGGCAGTTGAACGCGTACACCGCGTCGAACGAACCGGGCGCGAAATCGAGGTGCAGGAAGTCCATGGCATGGGCTTCGACGCCTTTCTCCCGGCAGAGCGCCACCATGGCAGGCGACAGATCGACGGCCACGACCTCCAGTCCGTTCTGCTGGAAGTACACGCTGTCCTGCCCCGTCCCCGCCCCGATCTCCAACAGCCGCCCGCGCTTCTTCAGCCGATTCAGAAACGTCGCGCGCTCCGCCACCTTCCACGGGGCCTTGCCGCGGGAGTCGCGCCGCTGCGCACCACCGTCGTACGCCGCTCGCAGAGGGCCGATCAGATCGTCGTACCGCACACTCATCGCACCATGATGACCCGTGTGGTGAGGTGTCCGAATGGACAACTCGGATCGCGACGCGGTGGCGGCACTGCGAGCCCGTTTCGAAGCCCTCGGAGCAGACGACCCCGAACGCTGGGCGCTCTCGGAGATCACCGAGAACATCCCTCAACTCGCTCGCTTCCTCGCCCCTGAGAAGGATCTGGCCAGAACTGATCGACGAATGGGCCGCCCCTGGAACGTTGGAGAGCATCCCGGCGGCGAACCGCCTGCTCTCCAACGGCGCGAACCGCGACGACCTGGCACGCCTCGCGCGCGCCTCAGCCTATGAAGCGCTCTTCGGCCTGCTGTTTCGGCTCACCGCCTACGGTCAGGATGACGAAGCACCAGAGGGCTCTCCCGGCTGGCGGCTGATGGAAACCACAACGGCGGGCGACCTCACCGGCCGCGCGATCCCCTCTCTCCACGAGGACCTGCTCGGCATGGACCCCTCCGGCCGCGAGGGCCAGGACCTCTTCGAGTAGAGACGCCTACCCAGCACCGGTCATCCGCGCTCCCGGTCTCCCTGGCTCCCGGAGCCGAACAGGCCATCACCGGCTCTCCCTGACCTTGCCGACCAAGCCGAACAGCGCACCTACCGTGACGGGATCGAGATCACCATCCGTGATGATCGGCGCATGAAACGCATGAGCGTCGTGCTGATGGTGGCTGGCCTGCTGAGCGTCGCGTTTCCCGCCGGCACCGCTCACGCGGCCCCCGAATCCGACTCGCTCGACGCCGTCATCACAGCGATCAAAAAGCAGTTCGCGAAGAAGAGCAGCGTGCGCTTCTCCGTCAAACAACGCGGCGGCCCCCCACCCGCCTGGGACATCAAGGCGTACGGCGCGTATCGCTTCAGCACTTCAGGCGTATACGCCGCCGACACCACAACGATCTCCCAGGAGACGCAGGGGACAGGCCGGTCCCGGGAGATCAGCATCGGCCGGGAGTTCTACTCACAGGCCTACGTGCGTTCCAAGCACGGCGAGTACGTCTGGAAGTCGCCGTCAACGGTAGGGAAATGGTCCTACGGGCGAAATTTCGCCGGGGTCATTTGGGGCGAGGACCTGATCAACGGAATCAACCCGGGCTTCCTCGAACTGGGCGCCTCCAACGGTGCGACGAGCGCCGACGGCGGAACCTTCGAAGGAGTGAAGACGACCCTCCACAGCGGCACGGTGACGGTTCCCGAGCTGGGCGAGAGACAGGCCGGGATGACCTTCGGAACCGAGGACGAGGGTGGCTCATGGAGCGGACCGATCGCCTGGAAACTCTGGGTGGGCCCGGACAACCTGCCGAGGCGTTTCCACGCCATCATGAGGTTCAACGAGTCGGGGGGCGGTGACACCGAAACCATGACGATGAGCATCATCTATCGAGAATGGGGAACCCCCGTCAAGATCACGCCCCCGCCCAAGCACCTCATCACCGACGACTGGTGATCGACGGCCCCTCACGAAGAGCCCTCATCCCTCTTCTACAACCCTTTCCGGGAGCCGACCGGCGCGGCGCGGGGCATCGGCTGAGTTCGCCGGGGTGTAACAGCGATGCTGGAGCGAGGTGCTCACCGACGTCGGCGAAGAGACCCATCCAGTCCTGCAGGAGGGCGCAGTGGCGATGGATCGATTATTCGGCGATCAGTGAACCTGTGCCGTGGTTCGCTGACTTTCCTGCCTCAGTCTCCGATCTCTGATCATCGAAAGCACAAGGAGATGCATGTGGCCGCTCATCACCTTGTGCCTCTCCGCCCACGTGATCCGCTCGGCGGAAGACTGCTGCGGACATCGAGTCATGCCCCACCAGCAGACAAATCCCCACAGGCGGAGTGCCGTCGCGCGATACCGTTCCGTCCGTGATGGAGAACAGCGGGACCGAGAAAAGCAGGCAAACGAATGGGGCGCCCGGCGTTGACCTGGGACGCTCTCCTCGCGTGGTCCTGCGTCGTATCACCAGCCACGACCAGGACGAGTTTCTTGAACGGGTCCGTGCCACCGCCGGCCTGAACCTCCCCGCGACCCCGGAGGCGTTCCAGACGTTTCTTGGTCGATTCGACGAGGGACGATCTGCCGAAGGCTTACTGATCTGCCTGCGCGACACCGGCGCCATCGCAGGCAATATCAACATCAACAGCATCATTCGCGGACGCTTCCAGAACGGCTCGCTGGGCTACGCCGCCTTCGCGCCCTATGCCGGTCGCGGGTACATGTCGGAAGGTCTTGGCCTGGTGCTGCGCCACGCGTTCGACGAGCTACGGCTGCATCGACTGGAAGCGCAGATCAGCCCCGAGAACAAGGCGTCCATCAAACTGGTCCAACGCCACGGCTTCCGTTACGAGGGTTACTCTCCTGATCTCCTGTTCATCGATGGTGCGTGGCGAGGTCATGACCGATGGGCACTCACCAACGACATGCACGGCATCGTTCCGGATGCTCCCCATCCAACGCTGCCTGACCGCTGAGGCCACCGGCCGACTGGGGCGCTGTTCGTCAAAGCATTGACGTCCTGCGCGTTTCACGTTCCGGTGATCGCGCTGAGTGATCGTCTTTAGGCGTGCGAGACTACGGCCGCTGCCGGCGTGTCAGGCCGTGGACGGGGCATCCAGAATCTGCCGAGGAGCGCGTCGCGCAGGACGGTCATGACGTCAAGGCCGCATTTGCTCGCGGAGCCACCGGGATGGTTCCGCTCCCTGGAAAGGATCCACACCCATCTCGATTTGGCCGGTCGAAGAGCGCTCCGGACTCCGCTGGCGGGGGCCGGCTACTGCTCTGGGCGCCGGAACCCGGTGATCGTGTGGCCGGCGATCTCGGCAGGGTCGTTGACGTGGTCGAAGAGGTTGTCCAGCCGTGCGCTCGCGTAGATCGTGGCGCCGACCGCGGCCGCGACGGCCAGGATGGTGCCGAGGTTGCCGCCCAGCACCTCAAGCATGCCTTTCACCCATGCCTTGTACGGCGGTGGCACCACTTCGGCCGTCACCCCCAGTGCGGTGATGGTTCCGACATAACTGAGCGTCGTGATCAGCACCTTGGTGTGCAGGTCGTCCAGCCGCCTGACCAGCTCGTGCAGGGCCACGGCCATGCGGATGGTCCGCTCGACGAAATGCGTTCCGGCCGCGTAGAACTCAGCGATCCGCCGGTCCGCGGCGTTCATCGCCTCTCCAGACCAGGCCGACTTCAGCGCTTCGCGGACCTCGGCAGGGTTCGTGCCGAACACATGCGAGAGCCGATACCCCCAGCCCATCCATTTTTCGATCCGCTCATCAACCCATTCATCAAATGGAACGATCATCGTCGCCCAGATCGCAGTCCCCGCCATCAACGCGAACGAATAGTTCCTTCCCCGCCGCGCGGCCTGCCAGGTGGCGTCGCTCTTCACCGCGAGCTGGGTCATCCTGAACGTGTTGCGGTGAAGGACGTGATTTCGGGCGGTCGTCATGTCGTCCATCTTGAAGATGGCACCCATCAACGAACGCAAACCGACGCCCAAGGTCCCCGAAATTTCCACGTTGTCGCGCAGAAAGCTGCTGCGGTCGCCGTCGACCGTGACGTTTCCCGGAAGTTCCCGCCAGCTGTAACTCTTTCCCTTCCACTCATAGCGACCGCCGCCCTCCCCGGCTTGCAGGTCGTCGTAGTCGGGGAAGTACAGCCAACTCCCGTAGTCATTGGGGCTGCTCTTGAGCGAGTACCGGCCCGTGGTCGTATCGCCCATCAGAGCGCGCAGGCTTGAGTTCTCCGCCTGGACATAGTTGAGCTCCGTCTTCCCGAATGCCTCACCGATCGCCTTGGCTTCGGCGATCCCCCAAGTGATCTCTCGTTCGAAATCGGCCAGCAACCGGTCGTGCCGCGTGCGCGCCTCCTCGCCGGCAAGACTCAGCGCGCCGAAAGGAAACGGGTACGGCCTCAAGATGCGATCGTCGATCAGCGACACCACATCGAGAAAGGCGATCCTTCCTTCTTTCAGATGCGAAGTGCTCGCCGCATAACCCTCACCCTGGGTCATCGATGATCTCCTCCAGAGTCACATAGCAGTGTGGATCAAGAAGTCCGCAGCCAGATGGCATCGACAGAACGGTCGGCCGGGATATCGCCGCTTCGGAGAGAGTGCGAGCGTCTTGCCTCGACCGCGAACCGTGGCGATCAGCCGATCACCCCAGGAGCTTCCTCCCATGCCGGATCTCCCGAAGTACGGCGCGGCGCGGCGTGAGACCAAATACCCCCGGATCTCCGATCGTGGGCAGTTCCTCGGTGACGAATTCGCAGAGGACGATCATATCGCTCCAGCCCTCGTCCAGCGACCGTTCCGGCGCGGCCGCCAGATCGCGGTTCGGCGAGCTGACCACATCTGGCTCACGACATGGGCGCGCGGAGCCTTTGGGGCGTGCAGCCTGACCAGCACAAACACGACCGCATTTGAGGGACACCTCACCACGCTGCGTGTCCCTGCTGTCCCCGGGGAGGAGGAACCGCCCATCATGACGCCCGCCACTCTCGACGACGCTCAGCTCTACCGCGTGACCGACGCCATACGCTTGCTGCCTCTGAGCCGAACCGTCATCTACGAACAGATCCGCAACGGCCGCCTGCGCTCGGTCAAGCAGGGCCGAGCCCGCCTGATTACCGCCAACGGCATCCGTGCCTACATCGCCCTCCTGGAGAGGGAAGCAGAGGAAGCAGCCTGATGACCACGCGACGTAGCTGCACTTCGCTGCTGTACGCCCATGCAAAAGGCCCTCTCGGATGAACCGGGAGGGCCTTTGACCTGGGAGCCGCCTTGGGGATTCGAACCCCAGACCCCTTCATTACGAGTGAAGTGCTCTGGCCGACTGAGCTAAGGCGGCGTGCTCTGTAGCGTGCAAGAGTCTACAGGAGCCCGAGGGGTTCTCGCTCCCGCCTTCTCACCCGCCTCCCCCCGGCGGGTATTCACCGCCCCGCCCCGCCGTAGTACTGTCGATCGTGATGTCCGGGCACGCGCACGTCCGGCTGCTCGGGGTTCCAAGTGAAGACGATCGCCAGAAGACTCTGCGGCGGGTTTCCCCCTAGATCAGACGGAGAATGTCTTGCCCCGTATCGTGGTCGCACCGGATGGCAGGAGACTGGCGGTCGAGGAGCGGGGGAAGGCTGATGGCACCCCTATTTTCCTCCTGCACGGCACTCCTGGGAGCAGGCTCGGTCCGGCTCCTCGGGCGCAGGTGCTCTATCGGCTGGGCGTGCGGCTGATCACGTTCGATCGGCCCGGATACGGGCTGTCGGATCGAATGCCGAACCGGTCGGTGGCCAGCATCGCGGCGGATGTGGCGTGCATCGCGGACGAGCTGGAGGTCGACAGGTTCGCGGTCGTGGGGCGTTCCGGCGGCGCGCCGCACGCGCTCGCTTGTGGGGCGCTGCTGCCGGAGCGTACGACGAGGGTGGCCGCGCTGGTCAGCATCGCTCCGCACGGCGCCGAGGGGCTCGACTGGTTCGCGGGCATGACGGAGTCGAACGTCTTCGAGTATCTGGTGGCGCGGGCAGGTCCGCATCTGGCGGCTTCGCGGCTGGCCTCGCTCGCCGAGGAGATCCGGGCTGATCCGGAGAGCAAGGTGCTCTCGCTCGGCCGGGAGGGGTCCGACTCGGATCGACGGGTCATCTCTGATCATGGGCTGCGCCGGATGATGATCCGGAACTTCACGGAGGCGCTGCGGCACTCGGCGGACGGGTGGGTGGACGACGTGCTGGCGTTCAGCTCGGAGTGGGGGTTCGACCCGGCCGACATCACGGTGCCGACGCTGGTGTGGCACGGCGACAACGACGTGTACTCCCCGGTGGGGCACTCCCGCTGGCTGGCCAAGCGCATCCCGAACGCCACGGTGCGCATCCAGCACGGTGTGGCTCATCTGGACGCGCTGAGCGTGCTGCCCAGGGTGTTGCCGTGGCTCACCCGGGAGCTCGGCCGGCAGACCGGGTGAGCTCCTGAGGGTCAGGTCGGCTGGCCGGTGAGCTCCTGAGGGTCAGGTCGGCTGGGGTTCGAGGTCTCTGTTGACGCGGCGCCACTCCCGGAGCGCCACCGTGCACGGATGCGCCTCGCCCAGCTTGGCGGTCACCTTGGTGAGGGTACGGGCGCGCAGCTCCTCCGCCTCGGTGGCCTTGCCGCGCTCCCGCAGCGTGATCACGAGGTTCGCCTGGCAGGCCAGCGTGTCGGGGTGGTCGGTGCCCAGCGTCGCGTCCAGGGTCTCCAGGGTGCGGCGCTCCATGTCCTCGGCCGCCTCGACGTCCCCCAGGTCAGCGGCGCAGTTGGCCACGTTGATGGCGCACGACAGCGTGAAGGGGTGGGTGTCGCCGAGGTGGTCGCGGAGCGCGACGAAGGTCCGTTCGCCCAGGTCACGGGCCTCGTCGAGGGCGCCGAGGCCGCGCAGGTAGGTGCTCAGGTTGTTGGCGGCGGCCAGGGTGTACGGGTGCCCGGCGCCGAGCAGCTCGCTGTAGTCCTTCATGACGGTACGGGCCAGGTCCCTGGCGGCGGCCTTGTCACCGGTGGACGACATGCAGCAGGCCAGCTCCAGCGCGGCGGCCCTGGCCTCGGGGTTGGACGGGTAGAGCCGGCTGTAGCGGCCGTAGACGTCCCTGGCGAGCTGCGTGGCCTCCGTACGCTGTCCCGCCCTGCGCAGCGACACCGCCAGGCTCTTGGTCGCCCACAGCGCCTCGGGATAGTCGTCGAAGGCCAGGTCCGCGTACCGCTTGAGGGTCTGCCGCAGCAGTTCGATGGAGGGGTCGAAGTCGCCGGCCTCCCGCATGTCCCTGGCCAGGTTCTGCGCCATGGCGAGTGTGTTGAGGTGCAGCGGCCCGAGGACGCCGAGCATCCGGCGGTAGATGTCGCCGTCGAGCCGGCCGGCGTTGCGCCAGTCGCCGACCAGGCGGTAGGAGACGGCCAGGTTGTTGGCCGAGCGCAGCGTGCGCGGGTGGTCGTCGCCGTAGTTCTCGCGCCACTGCTCGTACACCCATTTGTCCTGTTCGAGCGCCTTGGAGAAGGCGCCGAGCGCTCGCAGGTCGGCGGCGATGCCGCCGGCGGTGGTCAGGGTGTGCGGGTGGTAGTCGCCGAGCACCTTGCGCTGCTGCGCCCACACCCACTGTTCGAGCTCGTACGCCTCCTGCGCCCGGCCGAGGGAGCGCTGGACGTTGGCGATGTTGGTCAGCAGGTGCAGGCGCTGCCGCTCCATCTGGCCGAACACCTCTTCCCAGTAGTCGGCCAGGCGCTGCCCGAGCCGCAGGGCGTTGAGGTATTCGCCGCGCTTCCACCAGTACCGCACGCGTTCGGTGAGGAGCTGCCTGGTGTCGTCCTCCTCGCAGTTCTCGGCGTTCGAGGGGAGCAGGTGCGGCCAGATCAGGTCGTACCGGGACCAGTTCTCGGGGTCGTCCACCTCGCCCTGCCGCGGCCGGGCGCCCACGAGGATGCGGTGCACCTGGTGGGTGGCGGCGTTGCGCTCGTCGCCGGTCATCTGGCCGCGGATCACGGCCTGGACCAGCCGGTGCACCTGGAGCGTGTTGCTGCCCTGGTCGATCCTGGCCAGGGCGAAGCGGCTGATCTCCCTGATGACCTGGCCGAGCACGAGCTTCTCGCCGCGCAGCGCGTCGTCGTACGGCACCAGCGCCTTCATCATCTCGTCGCCGTAGATGAGCGACTGCGAGATGGGGTCGGGCGAGAAGAACGCGCAGAGCTGCAGCAGCCGCTCGGCCGCCGGAGAGCGGCGGCGCAGCTGCTCCAGCGAGACGTTCCAGGCGCGGGCCACCGGGTCGGGGTAGTCGCCGGGCTGGTTGGCGGACAGGACCATGGAGGTCTGGTCCTGCAGCAGGTCCAGGTAGTCGGAGGCGGGCTGGCCGGTCTCGCTCAGCCACGCGGCTGCCTGCGTGATGGCGAGCGGGAGGTAGCCCAGCGCCTCGGCGACGCGCAGCGCGTCGTCGGGGGCGAGGCGCGGCACGGTACGCCGCAGGTGCTGCAGGCTCTCCTCCCGGCTGAACACGTCCACCTCCAGGGGCGCCGCCATGTTGCCCCAGGTCGGGTTGCGCGAGGTGACGATGACGTGGCCGGAACCGCTGGGGAGGTATTCGCGCAGGTCGTCCGGCTCGCCGGCGTTGTCGAAGATCAGCAGCCAGCGGGCGTGCGGGGTGCCGCGGCGCAGCGCCTCGCGGGCCGCCTCCGCCGCCTCGACGACGCTGTCGCCGACGGGCAGGCCGAGGCGCCTGGCGAGCTCGGCCAGCGAGGGGTTGATCAGGTCGGGCTGCTCCGCGGAGACCCACCAGACCACGTCGTAGTCGGCCCTGAACCGGTAGGCGTACTCCAGGGCCACCGCCGTCTTGCCGACGCCGCCCAGGCCGTACAGCGTCTGGGGGAGCACGACCGCCTGGTTGCCGCCGACGAGCTGGTCGCGCAGCTTCTCGAGCATCTTGTCACGGCCGGTGAAGCTGGCGTTGCGCCCGGGGACGTTCCAGATCGTCGGCTCGGAGCCGGGGAAGCGCGCCTCCAGCAGCGCCGTGTCCTGGAGGGCGAGCCCCGGCTTGCCGACCGCGCGCAGGACCGCCTCGGCGGCCTGTACGGGCGGGAGCCTGAACAGGTCGACGGTCGGCCGCTCCGAGAACGGCGGGACGAGTTGCAGGTCGCCCGACACCCGCAGCGCCGTCACCATCGGCCACAGGCTGAAGTCGTCGGCGCCGGACGCCGTCCAGTCGGCGGTGTTGAAGCCCTGGAGGTACGCGGCCGTCAGCACGGCCACGACCCCGGTGATCTCCCCGGTACGCTCCGACTCGGCCTCGCCGACCGCCGAGAGCGCCTGCGGCACGACGCGGAAGTTCGCGTGACGGAGAATGACGGCGATCCAGTCGGCCCACATGCGGTCCTCGGGGGCGTAGCTGAGCAGGATCTGCTGGTGCAGCAGCGGCTCCTTGCGGGTGAACGCCTCCAGCCAGCGCAGCCGGATCGGCTCCTCCATGGGGGGCAGCCCGCTGACCTCCTCCGACGTGATCATGCTCGTCAGCCGCTCGAAGGAGGCGAGCAGCGAGCCGGGCGACCCCGGCGCGTCGCCGAAGATCGCCAGCGTCTCCTCGAACGCGTAGAACCGCTTGTACGGGATCTCCACCGCCCCCCAGTAGCGCTCGCGCTCCTCGGGCGACAGGTGCAGCAGGAACCGCTCGAACTTGGAGCGGGCGTAGGCGCGCCCCGCGTCCGCCTTCTTCTTCTCTCCGTCGTCCACGCGCATCGGCACGGGCAGGATCCGCCGCTCGCGGTCGTGGCGCTCGCCGATGGCGCGGGCCACCCGGGCGGCGCCGTCGATGCCCTGGTCGCTCATGGTGAAGCAGTCCACGAGCACGTCCGGCATGTCGATCGTGCAGATGTCGGCGATGTCGCTGAAGCCTGTCCTGCTGTCGATGAGGCAGTAGTCGTAGTTGCGCTTGATGTCGGCGCGTAACGCGTCGAGGAAACGGCCTCCGGCGAGCCGCTCGTAGAAGGTGTCCCAGTCGAAGGCGGACACGAGCGAGGAGTAGTCGCGGTTCTGCTGGCCCGCCGAGACGAAGTCCAGCGTGCCGCCTCCGGGGAACTGCCAGTCCAGCGAGACCGCGTGCGGCAGCACCGTCGCGTACTCCAGGTGCCAGTCGACGCCGCGCTCGCGCGGGCTGGTGGCCGCCCAGCGGTACTCGTTGACGATGTCGATGACGCCGGTCGTCGCGCTGATCACGCCGTCGTCGAGGAAGGGGCTGAAGAAGCGGTGCAGTCCGGGCGATTCCAGGTCCCAGTCCATGGCCAGAACGCGCCGGCCGTTGGCCGCCAGCACCCAGGCGACGTTGGCCACCGCCATCGTGCGGCCCGTTCCGCCCTTGTACGAGTAGAACGTGACGATCCGGCCCTCAGTCTTGTCGTTCATCGTCACCATCCCCTGGCTCGATCATTCGGGGTCTCTTTCCTGAGCCGCCCGGTGGCGGATACACCGGGGCCGTACGCAGGTACCGGTTGAACGCGCGTTCCAGCATCCTCGGCATCTCGCGCCGCAGATCGTCGAGGGAGCCGATCTCGTGGACGGCCGGCTCGCCCTGGCCGCCCGGGATGGCCTCGCCGAGCGCGCGCCGCAGCCTGGGCTCGGCGGCGCTGGTCTCCTTGTCCTTGCGGTTCCACGGCACCACGACCGGGTAGCTTCGCGTGATCTCGCCGCCGAACCGCCGCAGGTTCTCGTACGTGTCCGGCATGTCGGCGATCCACGGGTCCACCAGCATCATCCCCGGCTGGTCGGGGATGCCGTCCTCGCCGTCGGGGAGATCGAGCGGGCCGATCTCCGCGCCGATGCCCCGCTCGCGGGCGAACTCGGTCACGTGGTGGGCGAGCGGCTGGTGGTTGTCCTCATGCCGGTACGGGTTCCACTCGTGGGGCCTCATTCCGTAGTAGTACGGATTACGGCCGTTGGGCAGATTGCCGAGATGCGGCGCCACCACGCTGACCCTTATCCGCCGCTTCCCCCGGTAACCGGCGAAGGCGTTGGGCAGCGTGGTGTATCGCGGCATGTCCTGCGCCTCCCGCAGCGGCGACAGCTCGGCGACCTGGCTGATCCGGCGGGCGAGCGCGAACGTGGCCTGGAGCAGCTTGTTGCGCTGCGAGGACGCCTTGGCCACGCTGTAGAGCCCGTGGCGGAGGTAGTCGGGCCAGAACCCCTCCTGCGAGAACTGGATGAGCCGGGCGCACTCCGGCATCGACCGCTGGTCGACGGCGACCCACATGATGGGGATGATGACCGGGGGCGGCTCCGACGTGTGCGCCCTGAGCCGCATCTGGATGGCCGACCATTCGCGGCCGCAGTGCTCGCTGTCGAAGTAGCGAGGGGAGTAGAGCGGGACGAACACCCGGCAGGTGGCCAGCGCCTTCGACACCTCGTCAGGCCACTGCTCGCCGAGACGCATCTTGCGGTCCAAGAAGCCGGCATCCGACCTCTTCCGCAAAGTCGTCATCTGAAAGATCTCTTCGCATAAATGGTCGAATAGCCGGTATACCCATCGGTTGGGGTCGCCGCTTGTGTCCTCGTCCATGGGCGTGCGCGCGTAACTGAGGAAGAAATAGGGCACTTGGCCCGAACCCCCGGAAGCCGACATTCCCGACACCGACCACCCTCATTAGGTAATCAGTCACTATACTCTCGGTCAGCCACCCCGAAGGCTGCCTACTTCACACTATTTCCGCACCTGGCCGTACATAATCGGTGTTCGGTATGGCCGATTCCGGACTTTTCCTAAATAGCGGTATTCGGCCGGTCCGCAAGCCCGGGAAGCTCCCGCTGCCAGGCCACGACCGTCTCCCGCATCCGCGCGACGAACCTCTCCCCCACCGGGGTCAGCGCCCCGGACGCCGCCAGCGTCTCGGTCGCCGCGACCGTGTGCCCGCACCAGCGCGCGAACTCCCGCTCCGCCGTGTCGCGGTCGGCGCCGTGCACGGCGTGGCGGCGGGCGCGCCAGAAGTCCGTCACCCCGATGTGCGCGTACGTGCCCTGCAGCAGCCCCTCCAGCGGCCGGAGGTCCTCGCGCCACGGCGCGTGGTAGAGCCCGGTGTGCGACCGGTCGAACAGGTCGAGGAGGTCGATCACCGCGCCCAGCTTGACGTGCTGGAACTCGTGGATGAGCAGCAGCGCCAGCGTCGCAGGATCGGCCGGCAGGGCCGCCGCGACAGCGCCGAAGGCCTGGCGGGCGGTCGAGCTCACGTCGCGCCCCCCGGAGGCCGGCGCCAGCGGGGTCAGCGTGGTGAGGCCGGCCCGCAGGCCCTGCGCGTACTGCGGGTATTCCTTCTCGATGAGCCGCCAGGCCGGCTCGAACGCCTCCTGCCACGCCGCGGCCTCGTGCTGGGCCAGCCTGCCGGCCGTCGGCCACTGGTGGCAGTCGCGGTGGGGGTCGGCGTCCTCCAGGACGATCGAGTAGTCGCCGCTGCTGACCGTACGGACCGCGTGCCACTCGGGCGCCGGATGCCCCGCCACCGTGATCCGGCCTGACCGTGCGACCAGCGTCACCGTGTCGCCCCCGACGCCGTGCAGCGTGCCGACGGTCGGCAGGTGCACGGCGCCGCCGATGACCGCCACCGGCAGCTCCACGTCCTGGCCCGTGCGGATCATCGCGGCGGCGGCGATGTTCGCGAGGTAGGTCACCGGGTGCTCGCCGCGTAGACAGCCGACCGCCCACACCCGGACGTACGGGTGGGCGAGCACCTGCTCCAGCTCGTCGCGGTGGTCCTGGTCCATCCGGGCGAACAGCTCCCACACCTCGCCGGCCGCCCGCGGGCGCAGCGCCGCGATGAGCGCCCGGCGCACGCTGCGCTGCGCCTGCGCGAGGAGCCTGACGTCGTCGGCGCTTCCCAGGCCGGTGGCCAGGGAGTCGAGGCAGGCGTACGGAATCGCGTGTGAGGACATCTTCGTCCGATCCTGGATGTGGGACACCAGCTTGAACAGGTCGGCGCAGTAGACGCTCGGATGGTCGAACGAGCCGGCCCTGAACCTGTGCGTGTAGAGCCCGCCCCCGCAACTCCCGACGACGGGACATTCCCGGCAGGTCGCCGACAGGCCCTCCAGGCCGCGCTGCCGGGCGAGCACGCCCGGATGCGCCGCCACCTCGTCGAGGGCGTGCCGGAACACGTCATGGCCGGTGGCCGGAGCGCCGTCGTAGGCCACCTTGAGCGAGTCGACCAGCTCGTACGCGCCATCGGTGTCGATCACGATCATCGTGCTCGGCTCCAGCCCGACCGCCTCCGTGAGGCTGGGCTCGCCCCGGGTCGTGCGGACGATCGACTCGAACAGCCGCACCGACGCGGGCCGCCCGTCGGCCTCCCAGCGCTCGAAGATCGTGATCAGCCAGTCGGCGTAGGCCGTCTCGGAGTGGCGCTCGGGCGGCGCGTCCCACGTGGCGTACGGCAGCAGGAAGTCGATCCTCGGCGGGCGCAGCGCGGCCAGCGCCTCGTAGACCGCGATCGGGTCGTTGGCGACGTCGACCGTGCAGAGCAGGCCGGCATAGAGCTCGCGTCGCCCCCGCAGCCGCTCGACCGCCCGGATCACCTGGTCATAGCTGCTGCGGCCCGAGGCGTAGCGGCGATGGCGGTCGTTGGCCGCCCGGTCGCCGTCGAGCGAGATGCCGACCCGGATCCCGTGCTCGGCGAAGATCTCGCAGAACCGGTCGTCGAGGCGTACGCCGTTGGTCTGGACGTGCAGGCCGAGGCGGCAGTGACCGTCGAGCGCGGCGCGCAGCGTGGTCGCGATCGCGGACAGGCGCTCGTGCCCGGCCAGCAGCGGCTCACCGCCGTGCAGCACGACGTCGACCCGCTCCAGGCCGTGCCGCGTCACGTGCTCGGCGATGCGCGCCGCGACCCGGTCGACGGTGTGCGGAGCGATGACCTTGGGACGGCCGCGCCAGCTCTGGTCGGCGTGTTCGTACACGTAGCAGTGGTCGCAGGCGAGATCACATCGGCTGTGCACTTTGAGCACGAACTGCCGGAAAGGAGTGATCACCGCACTCAGCCGCCCGCCGCGTTCCGTGGCTAAATGGAGTTCTGGAACGCCGCGACCGCAACCGGCACGACAGACATTTCCCCAGAAACGGGCACAACACGCCGCAAAATCTCGTCGAGCATATGGCTGCCCGGCGTCGCCAGATTCACGAACGGAATATCACGGAGATCTCTGACCTCGGAGATCAGCTCCCCATCCGCAACCTCAACCGTGATCATTTGTGCACCGTTCCTGCCACATACCGGTTACTGAGCAGAGCAATTGTGACATGAAAACCGGCGGTCCTGGGCGCACGAATCAAAGCCATGCCATCCCTAGCCCGAGCCGTGGTCAGCGAGCCGCCGGAGCCGATCCTGTCATGGCGGCGCAGACGTCCCCCAGGCCGCCAGGCGCCGGGCCCCGGGGCACCGCACAGGCGACGAGCCGTCAGCTCTCGCCTACGTCTAGTGGGTCGGCGACGTCAGCCCGTAGCGTGCCACGACGTCGTCCAGCCAGTCGGGGTTGCCGTAGGTCAGGCCGTACCTCGATGCGAGTTCGGTGAATTCGGGCGTCTCGTGAAGGTTCGCGCTGTGCTCCGCTCCGGCGAGCAGCTCGCTGAGCTCGCGGAAGTAGTGCTCGAATCCGCCCGGGGTGATGACCTCGACGATGCGGCCGGGCGTCGTGCCCGCGTTCCACATGGCGTGCATTTGCCCGCGCGGTTTCGTGATGTAGCCGCCCGGCCCCAGGACGACCTCGTCCGCGTCGGACCGGAAGCCGATCTCGCCTTCGAGCACGAGCGAGTGCTCGTCCTCCCGGGTGTGGCGGTGCGGCGCGCTGATCATGCCCACGGCGAACGGGTGCTCCACGATGGCCACCTCGCCGTTGTTGTCGCTGCCGTAGATCTTGAAGACCGCCCCGAACCCCGGGATGGCGACGGAGTCGCCGCCGCCGGGCGGCACGACCTTCACCGCTGGTGCGTCCATCACATCTCCCCCTTTTCGGCATCATGCCAGTGCGTACGCGCCCAACCCGGCCTTCGACGCGCCGGGTCCTGCCCTCCCCGCTAGGCGGGTGGCTGGTCGGGGGCTGATCGGGACTGGTCGGGGGCGTCCCGCGCCGTGCCGTACATCGTCTCGTGCTGGATGCGGGGCGAGCACACCGACGCCGACGGGCACGCGCAGCGCCGCCCGCCGTCGTCCAGCCGCACCGTCACCGTGTCGGAGGGCACGTTGTGCCCCACCACTGTCCCGTCGCCCTGGGGCGTGCTGACCCGGCTCCCGTTGCGCGGCATCCGGTAACGGGTCTCCATGTACAGCGGGTGCTCGTACTTCAGGCAGCACATGAGCCGCCCGCACGCCCCCGCGATCCGCAGCGGATTGACCGGAAGATCCTGGTCCTTGGCCATCCGCACCGAGACCGGCTCGAAGTCCTTCAGGAATGTGGCACAGCACAGGTCACGGCCGCACGGACCGATGCCGCCCTGCAGCCGCGCCTCGTCCCTCGGCCCGATCTGCCGCAGCTCGACCCGCGCCCGCAGGTTGCGGGCGAGATCGCGCACCAGGGCGCGGAAATCCACCCGGTGCGGGGCCGAGAAGTAGACCGTGTAGACGTTGTCCTGGTCGAGGTAGTCGATCCCGACCACCTTCATCGGCAGCTCGTGGCGCTTGATCAGCCGCTTCGACACGCTGCGCGCCTCGGCCCTGCGCCGTTTGTTGGACTCGTCGCGGGTCAGGTGCTCCTCCCCCGCGATGCCGGCGCAGACCGGCAGGCCGTCGATGTCCTCGCTCGTGTACTGCGGCGCCCACACGCACTCCGCCACCTCCGGCCCCGCGTCGGTCGGCACGAGCACCTTGTCGCCCACCTTCGGGCTGTGCTCGCCGGGGTCGAGGTAGTAGAGCCTCCCGTAGCGGGTGAAGCTCACGGCCATGATCATTCCCATGGGCTCGAGCTCGCCTCCTGACGGCCTAGGGGTCGTACGGCCTTCCCTGCCACATTACGTGGGTCCAGGCCGAAATTTGGAGGCGGATCCCGATCACTTGCCGGCCGCTCGGGACCGCGAGGTCGCCGGCGCTCAGGGTCGCAGGGACAGCATCATCGCCTCGACGGCCATCTGCGGGTTGACGTTCGCCGCCAGCCGCTCCCTGCACCGCATGATGGCGTCGACCCGCCGCAGCGTCTCCTCCGGCGTGGACGCCTTGGCCAGCTGGTCGAGATCGAAGCGCAGATCGTCGTTGGCCAGCTCCACCCCGGCCCCGAACTGCATGGCCAGCACGTCCCGGTAAAACGACACCAGCTCCAGCAGCGCCGCGTCCAGCGAGTCGCGCTTGATCCGGGTGGCCCGCGACTTCTGCCGGTCCTCCAGCTCCTTCAGCGCCCCGGCCCCGCCGCGTACGAGCCCCCGGTTGAGCCCCTTGCCCGTGGACCCCTCCCCGTAGAGCTTGCGCAGCTCGGCGGTCTCGTTCTCGTTGAGCGCGGCCGTGGCGGCGGCGGCCTCCTCCTCCGACGTCTTCACCAGCCGCTCGGCGGCCGAGACGCACTCCCCCACCCCGGTCAGCGAGCGCGGGATGCTCAGCACCGCCTCACGACGCCGCCTGACCCCCTCGTCGAGCGCCAGCGCCCGTGCCCGGCTGATGTGCCCCTGCGCGGCCCGCGCGGCGAACCTGGCGATGTCCGGGGGCACGCTGTCGCGCGTGGCCAGCACGTGGGCGACCGCCTTTGGCGCCGGGGTGACCAGGTTGACCACCCGGCAACGCGACCTGATCGTGATCATCATGTCGTCCGGCGCCGGGGCGCACAGCAGCCACACCGTACGGGGCGGCGGCTCCTCGATGGCTTTGAGCAGGGCGTTCGCGGCGGACTCCGTGGCCCGGTCGGCGTCCTCGAACAGGATGACCCGCCACCGCCCCTGCGTCGGCGCCCCGGCCGCCCGCAGGATGAGCTCCCGGGTCTGCTTCACGCTGTAGGACAGGCCTTCGGGGCGTACGGACTCGAGGTCGGGATGCGAGCCGATGAACACCTGGTGGCACTGGTCGCAGTGGCCGCAACCGCCGTCGGGGCACAGCAGCGCCGCCGCGAAGGCCCGGGCGGCCTCCTCCCGGCCGGCGCCGGGCGGCCCGGTGAACAGCCACGCGTGTGTCATGCCCGCGCCGCGCCCGCCCTCGACGACCTCCCGGGCCGCCGCCGCGGCCCGCGCTAGCACGGCTACCGCCTGCTCCTGCCCGACGAGGTCATCGAAAACTGCCACGACGTAAGGCTAGCCGCCCCCGGCTTCCCCCACGCCCCCTCTCCACCACACGAGAGGCCTCCTCCGCAGAGGGGCCCGCCGCCCACGAGCGCCTGCGGCCCCACGAACCCGCCGCTCCTGGCGAGCTCACCGCCCACCGGAGCCCAGCACCCCACCAGAGCCCGCCCCGGCCCCGCGGGAGCCCCTACCCCATCGCAACCCGCCGCACCACTGGAGCCCGCGGCCCCAGGTGACCCGATGTCCCCGGAGAAGGCGGGCGGGGGCCGTCAGTCGCGGATGGCCGGCATGGTGCCCGTGGCGTCCTCCGACTCCCGGGGCACCGGGTCGGGCAGGAGCTCGTGGACGCGGTCCTGGATCTGGCGGGTGATCACCTCGGGCGGCAGCGTGCCGTCGACCACGAGGTAGCGCTCCGGCGCCGCCGCCGCCAGCGTGCGGAACTCCTTGCGCACCCGCTGGTGGAACTCCAGCGGCTCCGACTCGATCCGGTCGGCGGCCCCGCCCAGCCGGGTCAGCCCCACCTCGGGCGGCGTGTCGATGAGCACGGTCAGGTGCGGCACCAGCCCGCTGGTGGCCCAAGCGTTGATCTTGGACACGTCCTCCGGGTCGAGCGATCGCCCCGCCCCCTGGTAGGCGAGCGAGGAGTCGACGTAACGGTCGGTGACCACGAGCGAGCCGCGGTAGAGCGCGGGCCGGATCACCTTCTCGACGTGCTCGGCCCGGTCGGCGGCGTAGAGCAGCGCCTCGGAGCGTGCTGAGAGCCCGCGCTCGGCCGCGTCGAGCAGGATCGCCCGCAGCCGCATGCCGACCTTGGTGGAGCCGGGCTCACGGGTCTGCACCACGTCGTAGCCCTGGTCGCGCAGCCAGATGGCGAGCAGCCGGGACTGGGTCGTCTTGCCGGACCCCTCGCCACCCTCGAAAGCCACGAACAGCCCCGGCACCTGCTCGGCCGTCTCGGCGGGGAACCGCTCGCCCCGCACCGCCGCGATCACATCGGCGGCCAGGGGAACGCCCTTCCTGTCGTCCATGTGCAGCAGCGCCAGGATGCCCACGACCGTGGCGAGCGCCCCGCCCAGGACCAGCACCAGGTTGGAACCGTCGAACCGGTAGGCGAACGCGCCGAACCGCAGCCAGTGCACGCCGAAGACCGCCGCGATGGGGTTGGCCACGGCGAGCACGACCAGCAGCGTCACCCGGGCCGTGGACTGCAGGAACGCGAACGTACGGCCACGCAGCCCGTCCTCGACCTCCAGCCCGATCAGCGTGTAGCCGATGATCCAGGCGATGCCGGCGCACGCCCCCAGCGCCACGGTCAGCATGACCACGATCACCAGGTTGTGCACGAGCGCGGTGGCCACGAGCACCAGGCCCGCGACGGTGATGGCCAGGCCGAACAGCCGCCGCCGCGACAGCTCGCGCAGCAGCCTGAGCCCGAAGAAGATGCCGAGCGCCATGCCGGTGAAGACGGCGCAGAAGACCACGCCGTAGGCCGCGTCGCCGCCGCCCAGCGCCTCCACGTAGATCTTCGCGACCCCGATCACGGCCCCGCCCGCCGCGAAGGCCCCCAGCATGCCGATGATCAGCCCGCGCACCAGCCGGTTGCGGCCGACGTAACGCCAGCCCTCGACGATCTGCCTGAGCACGGAGGGCGTGGAGATGGCGCCGTCGCGCCGGGGGATGCCGCGCAACGTGAAGATCAGGAAGGCCGAGACGAGGTAGGCGCAGGCGTTGACGATCAGGGCCAGCGCCGTGGACTGCACGCTGGTGAAGCCGGGCACCATGGACGCGATCACGCCGCCCGCCACCGACAGCGCCGCGAAGAGCATGGCCGCGACGGGCGCGGTGCCGTACGTGACCAGCAGGTTGAGCCGGTTGGCCGACTCGAGCTGCTCCTTGGGCACCAGGTTGGGCACGGTGGCGTCCTTGGCGGGGACCCAGAACAGGTTGACGCACTCGATCAGGACGGTCGCGATGATCAGCCACTGGTAGCTGTTGATCAGGGGGATCGACAGCACCACGGCGAACCTGGCCAGATCGGCCGTGAACATCGTCAGCCGCCGGTCGAACCGGTCGGCGAAGACGCCCGCGAGCGGCCCGAGCAGCACGGCCGGCAGCATCTTGGCGATGAACACGCCACCGATGGCCAGCGACTGCACGCGGTAGTCACCCTGCGTCAGGTTACCGGCCAGGGCGGTCACGGCCAGGATGTTGAGCCAGTCACCCAGACTGCACACCGACATGGCCGTCCAGAGCCGTCGGAACGGCGCGTTGGCCAGCACGTGGGCCGAGCGGCTTCGGCCGAGGGCGCTCATGATTTCAGCGTATCCAGGAAGCAGGGGGACAACGGACGAGCCGGATATTCCGGGCCGACTCGTGGCTGAGGGTATTACGCCGGCGGGCTCGCGCGCAGGTTACCGGCGTGGAATGGGCCCCGGAAAACCGCATCAGATCAGAACCCCCTCATCGAGTCGCGCCTCCCGCACCAGCGGCTCCCACGCGGCGCGGATGCCGGCCGGCAGCGCCAGCTCGTGCCACAGGTCCACGAGCAGCACCCCGTCGACGTGCTCGAGCAGCTCACCGGGCCTGCCCTCGCACAGCAGCAGCGTGTAGGCGTCGCGGCGCGCGTCGCGGTCGGCCAGGTCGAACTCCCTGCCCCGCAGCCGCACGACGCCCAGCGCGGCCCCGACCGGCAGCCGCCGCAGCCGGGTCGGCACGTGGAAGGTGCGGCCCTCGCTCTCGCACGTCTCGACCTCGACCTTCGCCTCCAGCGCCAGCCGGAAGCCCGCCGCGTCGAGGATGCGCCCGGCCGTGCCGAGCGTCGGCGACTTCCTGCCGTGCTCGTAGGCCGACAGCGTGGTCCGCGACGTGCCGCTCACGCTGGCCAGGACCCGCTGGTTCATGTCGGCCGCGAGCCTGGCCTGCCGGAACAGCAGCCCGCCCCGCTCGGCCCAGAACGCGGTGTGCGCCACTTCCATCGGCGAAGAGACCATCGCCACCTCCGATCAGTATCCGGCTGGATACTCTACGCCACGATGACACTATGTGGCTACCGAATCGCGGAAAGTCAGGTGCCCAACTCCAGCATCGTGATCTCCGGCGGCGCCCCCACGCGTACGGGCGGGCCCCAGAACCCCGCTCCCCTGGTGACGTACACCTGCACCCCGTCGACCGTGGCCAGCCCGGACACCACGGGCTGCTGCAGCCCCACCACCAGGTTGAACGGCACGATCTGCCCGCCGTGCGTGTGCCCGGACAGCTGCAGGTCGACGCCGTGGCGAGCGGCCTCCTCGACCTGCACGGGCTGATGGGCGAGCAGTACGGTGGACCGCCCGGCGTCCCGGCCGCCCAGCGCCTTGGCGAAGTCGGGGCCGTCGCCGCTGGACTCGCCGTTGAGGTCGTTCACCCCGGCGAGGTCGAGCACGGCGCCCTGGTGCCTGATCTCCACGCGCTCGTTCCGCAGCGAGCGTACGCCGAGCTGGTCGAGCTCCTCGATCCACTCCTGGGGCCCTGCGGCGGTGAAGTACTCGTGGTTACCGGTCACGAAATATGCCCCGTAACGGGACTCAAGGTTCTTCAACGGCTGCGCCAGCGCCCCCAGCTGGGCGACCGACCCGTCCACCAGGTCCCCCACGATCGCCACCACATCGGCCTCGAGCCCGTTGATCATGCGGACGATGCGCTCGGTGTGCCCCAGACCCGTCAGCGGCCCCAGGTGGATGTCGCTCACCACGGCGAACCGCAGGCCGCTGAGCCGCGGATCCAGCTTCGGCAGCGCCACCTTCACGCGTTCGATCACGGGGTCGCCAAGAGCGCTCGCCATGCCGTAGCCGACCGTGCCCAGCGCTCCCGCGCCCGCGACGGCGGCGGTGGCCCGCCCGAGGAAGAGCCTCCTGCTCATCGGGGGTGCGGAGGGGGCGGGCTCGGAGGGCGCAGGACCGCCCACCATGGCCGGAACCGGCTCGAGGGCCGCCGCCCGCTCGCCCCTGCGTACGAAGATCGCGGCGACCGCCCGCGGCACCTCCAGCACCACCAGGAAGATGAGCAGGTAGAACATCACGGCCAGCCAGACGTAACCCGGCCACGCCAGCCAGTGGCCGAGCTCCAGCCGCGCACCCGCGAACGTCGCCACGAGCACCGCTGCCAGGCCCACCAGCACCCAGGTCAGCGCCTTGCGCAGGCGCCCTGGCAGCGTGGTGGAGCGCACCATCCGATGCCACAGGTAAAGGTGCGCAAGCAGAATCAAGCCCGCGAAGGCCAAGACGATCACGCCATCGATGCTACTTCCGGCGACCGCCTCGAGCGCACGCTACGACTTGGCCGCCGGTTTCTTCGTCGTGGCCTTCTTCGCGGGCGCCTTCCGCGTGGTCTTCTTGGGCGCCGGAGCCCGCTCGCGCCGCTCCGCCAGCAGCTCGGCGGCCCGCTCGATCGTGATGTCCTCGACCGTGTCGCCCTTGCGCAGCGACGCGTTGGTCTCGCCGTCCGTCACGTACGGGCCGAACCGCCCCTCCTTCACCACCACGGGCTTCTTGGAGTTGGGGTCGTCGCCCAGCTCCCGCAGCGGCGCCGCGGCGGCGGCCCGCCGCCCGCGCTGCTTGGGCTGCGCGAACAGCTCCTTGGCCTGCTCGATCGTGACCGTCAACAGGTCCTCCTCGGAGGTCAGCGAGCGGGAGTCGGTGCCCTTCTTCAGATACGGGCCGAACTTCCCGTTGTACGCCACGACCTCCTCGCCCTCCAGCTCTCCCACGACCCGCGGGATGGCCAGCAGCTTGAGGGCGTCCTCCAGCGTGATGGTGTCCAGCGACATCGACTTGAACAGCGAGCTCGTGCGCGGCTTGGGGGCGTCGGCCTTCTTCGTACGCTTCTTCGGCGCCTCCTCCTCTGACGCCTCCGGCAGGACCTCCGTCACATAAGGCCCGTAACGGCCGTCCTTGGCCACGATCATGTGCCCGGACACCGGGTCGTGCCCGAGCTCCCGGTCGCCCGTCGGCCGCGAGAACAGCTCCTCGGCCTTCTCGGCGGTCAGCTCGTCGGGCGTCATGTCCTCGGGCACGTTGACCCGGGAGCCGTCCCTGTCGAGGTAGGGGCCGTATCGACCGACCCGCAGCACGATGTCCGAGCCCTTGACCGGGAACGAGCTGATCTCCTTGGCGTCGATGTCACCGAGGTCGGTGACCATCTCCTTCAGCCCCTCGTCGCCGTCGGCGCCGTAGTAGAAGCGCTGCAGCTCCGGCACCCGCTCCGCCCGGTCGTTGGCGATGTCGTCGAGCACCTTCTCCATCTCGGCCGTGAAGTCGTAGTCGACCAGGTTGCCGAAATGCTGCTCCAGCAGGTTGACCACGGCGAAGGCCAGGAACGACGGCACCAGCGCCGTGCCCTTCTTGAACACGTAGCCGCGGTCGAGGATGGTCCCGATGATCGAGGCGTACGTCGAGGGCCGCCCGATCTCGCGGTCCTCCAGCTCCTTGACCAGCGACGCCTCGGTGTAACGCGCGGGCGGCTTGGTCGAGTGGCCCGCCACGTCGAGCCTGCCCAGGCTGAGGGCGTCGCCCTCCTCCAGGGTGGGCAGTCGCTTCTCGGAGTCGTCGCGGTCGGTCGCCGGATCGTCGGAGCCCTCCACGTACGCCTTGAGGAACCCGTAGAACGTGATCGTCCGCCCGGAGGCGCTGAACTCGACGTTCTCGCCCGCGGAGGACCGGCCGGCCACCTTGACCGTGATCGACTCGCCGACCGCGTCCTTCATCTGCGAGGACACCGTGCGCTGCCAGATCAGCTCGTACAGCCGGAACATGTCGCCCGACAGCCCGGTCTCGCCCGGCGTGCGGAACTCCTCGCCCGACGGCCGGATGGCTTCGTGCGCCTCCTGCGCGCTCTTGACCTTGCTGCTGTAGACGCGCGGCTTGTCGGGCACGTACGCGGCGCCGTACAGCTTGATCGCCTGCGACCGCGCGGCCGCCACGGCGGTCTCCGACAGCGTGATGCTGTCGGTACGCATGTAGGTGATGAAGCCGTTCTCGTAGAGGCGCTGCGCCACCTGCATCGTGTACTTCGCGGAGAACCCCAGCTTCCTGCTGGCCTCCTGCTGCAGCGTGGTCGTCCGGAACGGCGCGTACGGCTTGCGGGTGTACGGCTTGCGCTCGACGGACCTGACCGCGAACGACGACCCCCTCAGCCGCCCGGCCAGCTCGCCCGCGGCGGCCTCGGTCAGGTGGAGCACGTCGGCGTTCTTGAGCCGCCCCGTGGAGGCGAAGTCGCGGCCCTGCGCCACCCGCTTGCCGTCGACTCCCGTCAGCGTGGCGGTGAAGTCGCGCGGCCGCTCCTCGGACTTGCCCGTGTCGAACAGCGCCTGCAGGTCCCAGTAGTGGGCGGCCGTGAACGCCATGCGCTCCCGCTCGCGCTCCACCACCAGCCTGGTCGCCACCGACTGCACGCGGCCGGCCGACAGGCGCGGCTTGACCTTCTTCCACAGGACCGGGCTGACCTCGTAGCCGTAGAGCCGGTCGAGGATGCGCCGCGTCTCCTGGGCGTCCACGAGCCGGAGGTTGAGGTCGCGCGGGTTGGCCACGGCGTCCCTGATGGCCTGCGGGGTGATCTCGTGGAACACCATGCGGTGCACCGGCACCTTGGGCTTGAGCACCTCCCGCAGGTGCCAGGCGATGGCCTCGCCCTCGCGGTCCTCGTCAGTGGCGAGGTAGAGCTCGTCGGCGTCCTTCAGCAGCTGCCGCAGCTTGTTGACCTGGGATCGCTTGTCGGGATTGACGACGTACAGTGGTTCGAACTCGTGCTCGACGTTGACCCCGAGCCGCGCCCACGGCGCGCCCTTGTACTTCTCGGGGATGTCATCGGCCTTCTCCGGCAGGTCGCGGATATGTCCGATGCTGGACTCGACCATGTAGCCAGCACCGAGGTATTCCTTGATCGTCTTCGCCTTGGCCGGCGACTCGACGATCACCAGGCGTGTTCCGCCGGTGCTGCCGTTCTTGGCTGGCACGCTGCTTCCTACCTCACTGTTCGCTTCGCAAATCCCCCTGCCGGGAGCCGGCACAGACTGAAAGGTAACCCGACTCGCGGAAATTTCCTTCCCCCGCGGGCTACCCACTAGCTTCCGGGTCCACCCACAAGCACGCAGAATAAGGCCAAGCGAGCGGCATGGCGCCCTGACTCACCCTGGAGACTAATCGTTGTGCTGGACTACTCCTACATGGATATCTACATTCCGCGCGACCTCACTCGCGAAGCAGCACGTCAGCTGCTGACCGAGCACGCAGAGTACGGCCGCTGGGAGCTGGCCCGCGTCCGCGTCCATCCCGACGGAAGCCGTCACGTACGGCTGCGCCGCAAGGTGCTACGCGTCCGCAGCACACTCTGAGGTACGTACCTGTCGCCTGATTCCCTGACATGGCTTCTGATCCTGGACATGGCTTTGCCCGTCCCGGGCCGCGCCCCCGGAACGGGCAAAGCATCTATCGCTGACTGGTCACGGACTGTGACCAGTCAGCCGTCCTTTACATCCCTTTACGTCCGCCTTTACGGCGCCGCTTGGCGTCCCCTACTTCCGGCCGAACCGGAACCGGCGGGTGGCCCCGAACAGTGCGGCCGACGCGGCGAACATCGCGCCCAGCGCGAGGGCGAGCAGCGAGCCGGAGTTGAGACCGGTGACGCCGGCGGGCTGCTCGGCGCTCATCAGGCCCAGGCCGCCGACCGGCAGGCCGCGGGCGGCCGAGGTGACCGCCCCGCCGACCGGGGTGGAGGAGACCAGGCCGGTCGCCGGCTCCAGCACCGACACGGCGCCGCCCGAGGCGGACGGGCGCGCGGCGTGGCTGGAGACGCGGTTCTTCTTCGGCTTGGCCGGGACGTGCTTGGGCTTGGCGGGAACGTGCTTCGGCTGGGCCGGGGTCTGCGCCTGGGCGGGCAGGCCGGGCAGCTCGGGCAGGCTCGGCAGGCCCAGCGTCCTGGAGGCGTCCCCGACCAGCGGGAGCGAGCCCGTGACGTCCTGGAGCTGCTGCGGCACGCCGTGCGCCTGCTGCGCGCTCCCGGCGACGTTCTGCAGGCCGCCCAGGGCCGGAACGCTCGGCAGCATGGGGAGCGCGCCGCGCTTGGCCTGCTTGGTCTGCTTCATCGACGCGGCGAAGTGCCCGTACCCGCCGGGGCCGCCGTGCCCGGGACGCCCGACGTTGGCCCCGCCGAGGCACCCGGCGGCGGCGTCGCCGAGGACGGCCACCGCGTTGCCGCAGACGTTGATCGGCGCGGTGATCGGCGCGACGATCTGGTTGCCGCCCAGCACGCTGCCGTTGCCCGACGTACGGTTGCCGCCGCCACCGGTCTTGCCGGCCTTGGCCCCGCCCTTGCAGTGCGCCTCGGATCTGCCGATCACGGCCGCGGCGTTGCCGCAGACGTTGATCGGCGCGGTGATCGGCGCGATGATCTGGTTGCCGCCCAGCACGCTGCCGTTGCCCGACGTACGGTTGCCGCCCGCGCCCGAGCCGCCGTTGGTCACCTTGGCGCCGCCCTTGCAGCCGGCGAACGCGTGCCCGAGCACGGCCACCGCGTTGCCGCAGACGTTGATCGGCGCGGTGATCGGCGCGACGATCTGGTTGCCGCCCAGCACGCTGCCGTTGCCCGACGTACGGTTGCCGCCCGCGCCCGAGCCGCCGCCGCTGTTGACGACCTTCGTGCCGCCCTCGCATCCGGCCGCGGCGTTGCCGACCGCGTTGCCGCAGACGTTGACGGGCAGGCTGATCGGGGCGACGATCTGGTTTCCGCTGCCGACGCCGAAGCGCCCGTCGGTGTCGTTGCCCGTCGAGCCCTTGGCCCGGTGGTAGCCGTGGCGGCCGCCGTCGTTGGTGACGCTGGAGCCGCCCTTGCAGCCCGAGAACGCGTGGCCGACCACCGCCACGCTGTTGCCGCAGATGTTGACCGGCGCGGAGATCGGCGCGATGACCTGGTTGCCGCCCAGCACGCTGCCACGCCCAGACGTACGGTTGCCGCCTGCGCCCGTTCCGGTGTTGCGCACCTTGGCGCCGCCCTCGCACCCGGCCGTGGCGTCGCCGAAGATCGCCACGGCGTTGCCGCAGGCGTTGATCGGGGCGGAGATCGGCGCGGTGATCTGGTTGCCGCCGAGCACGCTGCCGTTGCCCGACGTACGGTTGCCGCCGGCGCCGCCCTTGCCCTTGTTGACGACCGTGGAGCCGCCCTTGCAGCCGGCGTCGGACCTGCCGATCAGCGAGACGGCGTTGCCACAGGCGTTGACCGGGGCGCTGATCGGCGCGTTCACCTGGTTACCGCCGAGCACGCTCCCGTCGCCCGACGTCCTGTTGTCCGGGATGCCGCCCTTGTTGACGACCGTGGCCCCGCCGTGCGAGGACGCCTCGGACGAGCCGACCGCGGCGACCGAGTTGCCGCTGATGTCGATGGGAAGAGAGATCGGCAGGTTGACCTGGTTGCCGCCGCCGACGGACCCGTCGCCCGAGGTGTCGGCCAGCGCGGTGCCGCTGCCGGTGAACGACATGACGGCCACCGCGAGCAGGGCCGCGGGAGTAGATGCCTTTGCCCACGTACGCATGATGAATGCTCCTAGTGGTTCTTCTGGGGGGATACCTGAACGGTTCGCGGGCAGCCGAGGCCGTGTTTCGCGCACAGCGGAGACCCCGGGTTCGCATCGCGAACCAGCTGAACTGACGTGTTTCACCCGCCGGCGAAGGGGTGTCAGACCACGCTCCGCCGCGTTACTTCGCGATTCGGGAAAGGACCGGTGCCGAAGAAGGGGACCGGCGTCCGGGGCGGGGGTCAGTCAGGTGAGAAAGAAGGGTCGTCCGCCGCTGTGCGGACGACGGGGGGCGACACGGGCGCCTGGAGGGCGCGGCGCGCCTGGAGCCGCGGGTCGAACACGGACCTCGCGACATCCCCCGCGGCGGCCCCGAACGGGCCGCTGCCACCGCCGTTGGGCACCAATCCATTGGTGTCCAGGATCTTTCCGGCGGTGGACGGTGATGGCAGGCCAGGATCCTGCTGGCTGTTGAGCCCGTCCACAGTACGCCCGGCCATGGCCTCGGCGTTGTCGGACCGCGAGAGGCGGCCGGGACGGGTGAGGGACTGAGACCCCAGGGCATCACTCACGGAGATCGCCGCCGCCGCGTCACCGGCAGTGGTCGCCTCGACGTTCACCGCCTCAGCGTTCACCGCCTCAGCAGTCGTGGCCTCAGCGGTCGTGGCCTCGGCGGTCGTCGCCTCGGCAGCCGCCGGGGCGGCGGTGAGCATGCCGAACAGGACAGCGAGCAGCCAGCCGGCCGCCACCAGGGCGCCGACCGTGACCGTCCGCACAACGAGCCGACGGGCACCGGCCGCGAACCGCGCCATCCGGTGAATCCCGTCGGTGGTCGCGTCCTGAGCCGAGGAGGTCACGGGCAAGCGATGCGCAACAAGGGGCATCGCCCCCGGCTGCAGCACCACTGCGCGCGCCACGTGACCTCCCACACTCCAAGAACCGGCCTCATGTTGTCGTGAGGCCGGCCCGTGGACTCACCCCTCAACGGTCCGTAACCGT
The DNA here is from genome assembly GCF_006334985.2 of Nonomuraea phyllanthi. Lineage (GTDB taxonomy): Bacteria > Actinomycetota > Actinomycetes > Streptosporangiales > Streptosporangiaceae > Nonomuraea > Nonomuraea phyllanthi. The sequence continues at coordinate 415,065 of NZ_VDLX02000002.1, read as the reverse complement.
AGCAGCACCCAAGGTTGCCGCAAGCCCTTTTCATCGGAGACCCAGAAAATCACCAACTCCCCCCACCCCAAACCACCCCCAACTGCCCCAACACCCTCTCCCCTCCGTCACCCACGCCCCACCAGACCCCCTCCGAAGCCCCATGACCCCCACTCCACGACCCGCTTCTGAGCCACGGGGATTCTTGGTATGACGCAGTCCTCAGAGTTTGCTAACCTTACTGAGCCGACGCGGGATGACGGTCTCGCGTGCAGGCACCACGTCCGGGTGGCGGAATAGGCAGACGCGCTAGCTTGAGGTGCTAGTGCCCAGTGATGGGCATGGGGGTTCAAGTCCCCCCTCGGACACACATCCATCGCACGTGTGGGGGTTCGGATTCAACCCGGGCCTCCACATATTGCTTTTCTGGTGAGCTTCAGCCCCAAGCTGCGTGTAGAGCTCCGCCTTGTCATTCGGATCCTCGCAAGTCCGCTAACACGGTCGCTATATTCCGCGCGTCCCCACAGGCCGCCCCGGCGAGGCCTGTAGCGCCTTGAGAGCGGGCGTGCTGGACGATCGGAGCGCCTCCACCGGGACGAGCGAACAGGCAGACATCCCGCATGCACCGACGCCACCGGCGGCAGCTCCGCGGACTGAGCCCAGCGAAGCCAGGCCACTAGCCTGGCGGCATGGGATGGGATCTGGGCGAGCTTGTCGCGAAGTACGACGTACCGGGCGCACAGGTCGCCGTGCTGGCCGATGGGGAGATCCGGGACGAGGCTGCGGGCGTGCTGAGTCTGCGCACCCAGGTCGAGGCCACGACCGACTCCGTGTTCAAGATCGGCTCGATCACCAAGATCTGGACAGCCACGCTGATCCAGCAACTGGTCGACGACGGTGTGCTGGTTCTCGACCGTCCCGTTCGCGACTACCTGCCCGGCTTTCGGCTGAGCGACCCAGCCGCCACCGCGTCCTTGACCGCCCGCCACCTGCTCACCCACACAGGCGGTATCGACGGCAACCACTTCACCGACACCGGACGCAACAACGACGCGATCGAGAAGTTCGTCGCCACCCTCGCCGAGGCGGACCAACTCCTCCCGCCTGACACCGTCTTCTCCTACTCCAACAGCGGATACGTGGTGCTCGGCAGGCTGGTGGAGGTGTTACGCGACAAACCCTTCCACGACGTGCTCCGCGAACGCCTGGTGACGCCGCTCGGCCTGCACACCGCCGCCACCGACACCTACGAGGCGATCCTGCGCCGCGCCGCGGTCGGCCACATCCAGACCGGCGGAGAGGTCGTTCCGGCCAAAGCGTGGGCGGTTTCCTATTACTCCGCGCCCAGCGGCTCGCACTTCGCGATCAGCGCACGCGACCTGCTGGAGTTCGTCCGCCTGCACCTCACCGACCCTGCGCTGGCGGCACTACGCGAACCCCAGGTCGAATCCGTCCCGGACTTCGGCGGCGGCGTCATCGGCTGGGGACTTGGCTGGATGCTCTACCAGGACGGCGTCGTCGGCCACACCGGTGTCTCCAAGGGGCAGAAGGCATTCCTTCGCGTCGTCCCATCGGCGGGTGTGGCGGTGGCCGTGCTGACCAACAGCACGGGCAGTGAGCCGCTGGCCTACGAAATCTTCGGTGCGGTGCTCGAAGAGCTTGCCGGCGTCGAGACGGCACCACTACCCGTACCGCCCTTGCACCCGGCCTGGATCGACGCGGACCGCATGTGCGGCACCTACCGCTCGACCCTGTACGACATCACCCTGAGCAGCGAGCACAACCGCGCGTTCCTCACCTACCGCCCACGCAATGAGATCGCGGAGTCCTTCCTCGGCGGGTCCGTGAACCGCGTCGAGGTCGTCCGCCTCAACGACAGCTCGGTCATCACCACCCAACCGAAGTCCGGCGGCCACCAGGTCCTGTCCCTGGTCGGCTCCGACGGGCACGGCCGCGCCCGCTTCCTGCACAACGGCGCCGCCGCCTACCGGATCGCCTGATGGTCACCGACGACGACGTGCGCCGAGCAGCCCACCACACCCGCTGTCGGTAGAGGGCCGTTCCATCGGATGGGGCTCCCTCGGCGGCCGATCGATCTCGGTGAGCTGAAGGAGCTACTGCTCACTCCACAGCCCGGCGACGCATTGACGAACGCCGTCTGGACGCATCTCGTACGACGTTCGCGATCCGACGGCCCGGCATGGGTGCTCTGGTGCGGCGGGGTGGCGATGCCAGGGCTGAAGAACCTGGTCGCGAGGACCGCGCAGAACTGCTCGGGCCACGTGATCGACGACATCGTCTCGGAGATGGGCTCGCCAGCGTTCCTGGCCTGGGAGCATCGCCACACTCCAAGAAGGGGAGGACTGGCGGGGCTGGTTCGGCCTGGTGGCCGACGACCTGTGCGCGGCCCTGTCATGGGCGCTCGACCGGCCTGAGCAGCGCGGACGCGTACGATCTCGCCGGGCACCTGGCGGAACCGACCTTCACTCGACGCGGATCCGACCGCGCCCCTGCCGTGTTGTCTGGGCCGACATGAAAGTTTCACGCTTCATTGACAGGCGGAAAGCGCTTTCCTACGGTGTGGGTCCCGACAGCGGCAGCGGCCGCGCGGAGAAGAACGCATCCGGTTTTCGAGACGAAGGTGGACGAGATGAGACGAGCAGTCGCACCGCGACTCGTGGCGGCTCTGGCCGCGGCGGCCACCGCGGCCACGGTCGGTGTGGCCTTGCCGATGTTCCAGGCGTCGGCGGCAGCCGGCGGCGCCACCGGCTACGCGACCGCCAACGGCGGGACCACCGGCGGCGCCGGCGGGCAGACGGTCAGGGCCACCACGGGGACCGCGATCCATGCGGCCCTGTGCAACCGGGCCAGCAGCAGCACCCCGATCACCATCCAGGTCGAGGGGACCATCAACCACGGCAACACCAGCAAGGTGTCCGGCGACAGCTGCAACACCGCCGACGACAAGATCGAGCTCAAGGAGATCAGCAACGTCACGATCATCGGGGTCGGCAACGGAGCCGTCTTCGACCAGTTAGGCATCCACATCCGCGACTCCAGCAACATCATCATCCAGAACGTCACCGTCCGGAACGTCAAGAAGTCGGGCTCGCCCACGTCCAACGGCGGTGACGCCATCGGCATGGAGAGCGGCGTCCGCAACGTGTGGGTCGATCACGTCAACCTGGAGGCGTCGGGCGGGGAGTCGGAGGGCTTCGACGGCCTCTTCGACATGAAGGACGACGTCCAGTACGTCACCCTGTCCTACAGCACCCTCCGCAACTCCGGCCGCGGCGGGCTCATCGGGTCCAGCGAGAGCGACCGCTCGAACGGCTACGTCACCTTCCACCACAACCTGTACGAGAACATCGACTCCCGCACGCCCCTCCTGCGCGGCGGCATCGCCCACATCTACAACAACCACTACGTCAACCTGGTGAAGTCCGGCATCAACTCCCGGGCCGGCGGGCGCGCCAAGGTCGACAACAACTACTTCGAGGACTCCAAGGACGTCCTCGGCACCTTCTACACCGACGAGGCCGGCTACTGGCAGGTCAGCGGCAACATCTTCGACAACGTGACCTGGTCGGAGCCCGGCAGCGACAACAACCCGGCCGGGCCTGACCCGCAGTCCAACACCAGCATCAGTGTCCCGTACTCCTACAGCCTCGACGGCGCCAGTTGCGTGCCGGACATCGTCCGCCAGACGGCCGGCGCCAACAAGGGCCTGCAGGTGTCGAACGGCAACTGCACCCCGCAGAACCCCGACCCGACCCCCACCCCCACCCCCACGCCGACCCCCACGCCGACCCCCACTCCCACCCCCACGCCGACTCCCACCCCTCCGCCCAGCGGCCAGAACCTCAGCATCGGGGCCGGCTCCGACGGCTCCAGCAAGGCCAGCGGGACGAGCTACGGCAACGTCCGCGACGGAGACATGAGCACCTACTGGTCGCCGACCGGCACGACCGGCGAAATCTCGATCAAGTGGGACTCCGCCACGACGGTCTCCCAGATCGTCATCCGTGAGGCGTCCGGCTCAGCGGGCACCATCGGTGCCTGGCAGCTCCTCAACCACGACACCGGCGCCGTCCTGAAGTCCGGCAGCGGGGCGGGCACCATCGCCTTCACCCCGACCTCCCTGAGGAAGATCACCTTCAAGATCACCAGCTCGACGGGTACGCCGAAGGTCGCCGAATTCGAGACCTACGCCGGGTAGCGGCTAGTTCCGCCGTCCGCTCGGTCTCACCGGCGCCCGGGGCGGGGCAGTCAGACGGACTGCCCCGCCCCGTCCTGGGGTATCGCCCGATTGGAGCAGGCGGTGCGCCTCCCGCCGCTGTCGCCGGCGCACGTATCGCGTGTGTCTCCCTCGGACACACCGATCGCATATGTGGGGGTTCGGGTGCCCCGCCAGAGGACCCCGACCATGATCGGCAACGTGTCACCGGAGTGCTAGGCGAGGTCGACGACTTCGTGCATGCGAAGCCGGCGGTTGAACCGGCCGGCGATCCGCGCGACGGCGGTGCGCGGCAGCAGGCGGGCGGGCCAGGTCATGGCCCGGTTCACGGCGCGGCCCGGGTAGGACACCGCGCGTCGCCGGGCGTAGTCGTCGAGCGTACGGGCCGCGACCGTGGCCGGCGCGTCGGCGAATCGGGGGTCGATCGTGGCCGAGGTGCCGTCGAAGAAGCCGGTCGCGATGGCGCCGGGGTGGGCGGCCATGACGTGGACGCCGGTGCCGCGCAGTTCCTCGGCCAGGGCCTCGGTGAAGGAAAGTACGAAGGCCTTGGTGGCGGCGTAGCTGGCCTGGTACGGCATGGGCTGGAAGGCCGCGGTGGACGAGACGTTGATGATGCCGCCGGAGCCGCGGGCGACCAGTTCGGCACCGATCGCGTGGGTCAGCGCGATCAGGCCGACGACGTTGAGCCCGACGGAGCGGAGTTGCGGCTCGAGCGGGCGGCCGAGGAACGGGCCCGCACTGCCCGCGCCGGCGTTGTTGAGCAGCAAATCGACGGTCAGGCCGCGGTCACTCAGTTCGCGCAGGACCCGTTCCGGGCCGTCCGGAGCGGCGAGGTCGCCGGTGATGACCTCGGCGTCCGGCCCGCCGTGCCGTTCCCGAACGAGTGCGGCCAGCTCCCGCAGGGTCCCGTCCGTACGGGCCAGCAGGATCACCCGTGCTCCCCGGCGCGCCAGCTCCAGCGCGTACGCCCGCCCCAGCCCCTTGGACGCGCCCGTGACGAGCGCGGTGACGCCGCGATAGTCGTCGGTCACAACACATCCTCCATTGCTTCAAGTCTCGAAGCATTGACAGTAGCACGATCCTTCGAGGCTCGAAACATCGGTAGGATGGGGGCATGACCACGCCCGAGCTCACCGCGGTGGTCGCCGCGACCCACGACATCTGGATGCGGACCAACGACCTGATCGGGCAGGCGCTGGCCAAGCACGCCCTGACACCGGCGACGTTCCAGGCGCTGTGGGCCATCGACCCGGCCGAGCCGCCGCCCTCGATGAAGGTGATGGCCGAGCGCCTGTACTGCAACGCCCCCAACCTGACCTTCATCACCAATCAGCTCACCGACCGGGGGCTTGTGGAACGCGCCGTGGACCCCGCCGACCGCCGCTCTCGCGTCCTGGTCCTGACCGACAAGGGCCGTGAGGTTCGCGACGAACTGGTCCAGACGGCGCTGGAGAAGACCCCGCTGGCGGCGCTGAACCGCGACGAACTGCGGCAGCTCATGGTCCTGCTGGACCGCGTCGCCCGCTCCGGCTGACCATGCCGGAGGCGGGACGCGGTCCGATACCACGCCGTCCTGTCGGCTGCCGGGGGCGCGGTCACGGCAGCGGTCCGTGCGGGTCAGCCGGGGTAGGGCCGGTTGAAGCGAGGTGGGGTGAAGGGGACATAGCGGGGGGCGGGGTCGGCTGCCAGCGCCGCCGCGCGGGCGTTCATCGCCGGGGCGGACGTCGCGGGCCAGTGGCCGGTCCGCAGCCGTTCGAGCATCGTCGCCAGCGCCGCCTGCTGCTCCGCCGGTGAGAAGTCGCAGTGGCCGACGGTCTCGGTGTACGTCTGGCGCAGCAGGGAGTTCGCTCCCGCCCGGCGCACCTTCTCCCCGTACGACTGCTGCTGGGCGACCGTGGAGATCTGGTCACCGGTGCCGGACAGGGTCAGCACGGGTATCCGCAGTTCGCCGTCCAGGACGATGCCGCGGGCGAACCGTTCGACGGCGCCCGGGTCCGCCGCGATGCGCGGTGCGGCGGACAGGTTGCGCAGGTCGTCCGCGAGTTCCAGACCCGCCGCCCTGTACAGGTCGCCGACGGCACGCCGGAGGGCGGGATCGGCCAGGCGAAGCTGCTTCGCGTAGTCCACGCCGGTGTTCCAGGACGGGTTTCCGCCGACGACCGCCATGATCTGGCGGCGGCTGCTCATGGCCTGCCCGATGTAGGGCAGCGGCCCACCGGAGAGGGCGAGGTAGGCGCCCTGCTCCAGCGCGTCGGCGTCCCGGCTGTCCGGAGGCGGCGGCGTGGACCCGTCGGGGTTCCGGCCCCAGGCCGGCAGCTGGCCGATCGCGGCGGCCAGGGCGATCCTGGCCCGGCCCTCGGGGGTCTGCTGCGCCGCGGCGAGGGCGTCGATCCACGCCTTACGGGCCGACTCGACGTCCTCCGGGATGTCGATGACCGGCAGCCCCGGTGCGACCAGGCGTTCGAGCACGAAGACCGTGTCGAGCTTCTGGTTCCACTGGGCGACGGACCCGCCCAGCCCGCCGCACATCGGGACGGCCGCGTCGAAGGCGTGGGGGTGGACCTGGGCGACGCCGGCGGCGACGAAGCCCCCCATCGAGGTACCCGAGGCGATCGCCTTGCGGGCCCGGCCGTAGGCCTGCTCGAAGCGGGCAAGCGCTTCGGCCTGGTTGTCGATGGCGGACCGGATGTCCCAGCCGGTGATCGCCCGGCTCGTCCCGCCGCGGGCCACGCCGTCGGCCAGCAACCGCGCGGTCAGGGGCTCGTTCCGGCCCGTACCGGCGAAGTCGAGGGCGACCACCACGGTGCCGTTCCAGCGGGCCGGGACGACGAACTCGTACGGCGTGCCGTCAGCGAGGGTGCCGCTGACGCAGCTGGGGTGGGCGGGAGAGTCCGGCAGACACGGTGTGCCGCCGGAGGAGGGGCCGACGGAGGCGGCGGCGGTTCCGCTCCCGAGGGCGGTCGCGGACGCGACGGCCAGCGCGACGGCGAGGCACGCGGTCGCTCCGCGGCGGGTCACAGCGGCAGTCCCTTCGACTCGACCGTCCAGCCGTCCGCGGTGCACAGCCCGCAGTCGGGGCCGATGAAGCGCGCCCCGGCGGTACGGTCCCCGCGCAATACGTAGTCGAACCAGTCGGCGGCCACCTGCCAGCCCTCGGTCGCCTCGAGACCCGCGATCAGGCCGACGTGCCCGGCCGCCGCGTCACCGGCCAGGACGGCGGGGACGTCGAGCAGGGCGTAGTTCTCGATGCTGTTCTGGTACGCGACGTCGTCCGGACCGCCGTTGACCAGGAGCGTCGGAGTGTGCAGGTCGGCGAGACGGTCGCGCCCGTAGCCGCCGAAGCTCGGCTCCGCGAAGTATCCGGTGTTGAATCCGGCGACCGCGTCGATCATGGGGTCGGTCCCGGCGGCGAGGGCCTCGATGCCGCCGCAGCTGTGGCCGAGCACGCCGACCCGCGTCGTGTCCACCCGCCCGTCGAACTGCTTGCGGGCCTGCCTCGACTCGGTGGCCCAGTGGGCGGCCAGGAGGAGCGCCTCGGGGTGCGCCGTCGTCTTGTCCGGGGTGCTCGGGACGGGGAACTCGTCCACCCCGCCGTTGGCCACGACGATGTACCCCTGGGAGGCCAGTCCGGTGAGGAACGTGATCCCTTCGAGGTTGCTCGTCGCGCAGGCGCCGTTGCCGTGCACGATCACGGGCAGGCTGCCCTTCCGCAGTGCCTTGAGATCGGCCGGGCGGTAGACGGTGTACCCGGGCAACCCGTCGGCGGCCTCCCGGACCGTGGGCAGCACGGTCGGCGTGCCGGGCTTCGGCGGTGGCGGATTCTGGGCGGGCGCCGCCGCGGCGGCGCCGGAGACGGCGAGGACGAGCGCCCCCACGGTCGCCACCAGCAGGGTCCGCGCGGTCATGGAGCGGGCAAGCATGTTGCGTTTCCTCCACGGTTGATGGACGGGCAGGGGTTGGCTCGGAGCCCGGCGAGGTCCGTGAATGGCAGGCGGGTGTCTGGCAGCTGATGTGAGGCATATGTCCGTCGCCAACGTAGGCGATCGTTCAGCTTTATGTCATCAATGTCAATCCCCTGATTACCAGCTGGACCGCATGGGTGACGTGGCCGGGAGCATCCGAGCGGCTGCTGTGATTGGGGCGATGCCCTCTGAAGCGGCGGAGACGTTCAGGATGAACGGCGCTTCAAGGTCATCGCTCTCCGGCGAGGGTGGTGGGGACGATCGCCGTAAGGCTGCCACCCATCATGATGAGCGGCATGCTTTAGACGGGCGTCCTAGAATATGTTGTACGTCTGCTACGGATCCCCGAGACATCAGGCCCAGTCGATCACCAGGTGGGTGTGCCGCTTGGGGAAGATCCGACCCGTGGCGGGCGCGGGCGGCATCGCGTCCGCCGGGTGGAGGGTGAAGCGCGGGCCCGGGTGGTGCCGCCAGTCGCGGTCCCATGTCCGGAGGTGAGCGGCGAGCCGCCGGGCTAGTTCGGGACCCAGAGGGCCATGACCGTGGACGCCGAACTCGATGCGGCGCTCACCGGTCTCGTCCTCTCGGTAGGTGAGGTAGGCGAAGCTGTCAGGGGTGATGAGGGCGGGGCAGAACCACCGCAGCACGGGTCTGACGAGATCGTGGTCAGGGCTCTGCCAGATCACCCCGAAGGTGTCCTCGTGGGTGGCGAGCCACAGGGCGGCCGTGTCGAAGGGCTCGTCGGGCCGGACGACGACGCCGGTCCACAGTTCGGCCGGGTCGCCGGTCAGTGCCCGGTCGAGTGCCGCGGTGTCGAGGGCGGGGCCGCCGTCCAGCGTCAGCGTCACCGCCCCGCCGGCCAGGGCGGCCACCTGCTCCTCGTGCGCTCCGGTGCCCTGCATCGGCACGAACCCGCACACCTCCGGATCCAGGCCCGCGAGCCGGTCACCGTACCGGACGAACGTGATCGACCGGGTGATCCCGCAGAACCGCAACGGCACGACCAGCCGGCCGCCGGGGGCGAGCAGGCGCCCCCACGGGCAGTCCCAGGCCCCGGCCGTCACCAGGATGGCGTCGTAGGGACCGTCCTCGTCGCCGACGTGCTCGGCGTCTCCGAGGACGACCTTCACCTGGGGGTAACCGGTATCGGCCAGGAAGCGCGTGGCTCGCTCGGTGACGAACGGATCGATGTCCACGGTCACCACCAGCCCTTCCGGGCCGACGAGCTCGGCGATGAGCGCCGCGGAGTAGGCGGCGGCCAGGGACGGCGCTTCGGGGGCGAACCTCTCCCGTGGCGCCTTCGCGAACGCCGCCGCGACCTCGGGAGAGCGGATCCAGCCCTGTTCCTTCAACCTCGCGACCATGCCGGCCCGCAGGCGATCGGGGGATTCGGACGGAGATATCGGTCGGTAACTGAGCGCGATGTCGACGATCTGCTCGGGTGTGGCGTCACGCAGCTCTTCCGGTGGCCAGAAGATCAGGTCGCTCACCCGCGGATGCGGCACGTTCACGTCGAGCAGCTTCAGGTAGTAATCGGTCTCCTGGTCGGCTTCCATGATCCGGCGGACGATCTCGGCCAGTTCCTCCCGCGTGATGTCCGGCACCCTCGGCGGGTACGGGCGGGCTGCGTTCCTGGCGATGTCTTGCAGACTTTCCGACTCCCAGTACGCGGCGAAATCCGACAGTTCGTAGCCGTGGCCGGTCCGCTCGTTGAACGCGGCCAGAGACAGGCGCGCTTCCGGCACCCTGCCGTCCTCTATAAGACGCGCGATCCGGTCGATCTCCGCACCGAGCCGTTCGACGCGTTCATGAGGGACGGGCGGAAACAGCAGCTCTGGCCGGAGGTCCATGGTCGCCATTGTGCCTGCGCGTTACGACGATTCAGCCGATCGGTCAGGATGATGGATCAGTCATCGCGGGCTGGCCGGCCGGTCACCAGCGCGATCATGTGCACCAGCACCTTGGCGCCGATGGCGAGGACCATTCCGCGCTCGAGCTCCCCGAGCTCTTTGGCGATGCGTTCGGGGCCCCAGTCCGGGTGGTCCTCCGCGATCTCCCGGATCGACGGCAGAGCGCCCCTGGGAAGCGCCGGGAGCCGGCCCTTGGTGTAGGTCACGCGCACCGTACGGTGAGCGGTCGGGCTGTGGGTCAGGATGACATGGAACGGTGGCGCACCGGCGTCGTTCATGAAGGCCTCCTAGCCTCGCCTGGCGCCGACGCTAGGAACGGCCGGGGCGCAGGTCCACGAACGGTTACCGGCGCGAACCTGACGACGGGCCGCGGGAACCTGCCGGATCGGCCTGCTGATCCTGGGCCATTGACAGGCCTGATATTCAGGCTGAAGCCCATTTGTGCGCGGCTGTCCCGCGTCCGCCGTCCGCCGGCGGGCGCGGTCGCTGGCGAGAAGGGAATTCCTGCCACCGGTGACCCTCCATGTCGCGGTTGTGGACCCCCTGCCCATGTACCGGGAGGGGGTTGCTTCCGTTCTGTCCGCGGCAGGTCATCGCGTGGAGACTCCGGCTGAGGTGCTGGCGTGGGCGCGGCAGGTCCCGCGGGGCGTGGTGCTGCTGACCTTGGAGCGCGAGCAGGACTGGGAACTGCTCGGGCGGTTGCGCGACATGGCCGCGACGCACGCCGTGGTCGCGCTGATCGAGGAGGATCCGGTCGTGCTGGGCGCGCGGGCGGTGCGATCGGGTGCCCAGTCGGTGCTGCCGCGGGGGGTGGCGGCGGGCATGCTCAGGCGCACGGTGGAGGCGACCTTCGACGGGCAGGCGGTGCTGCCGGCGGTCGTGGCCACGGCGCTCGCCGCCGGGGCGCACGCGCTCGGCGCGAACGCGAAGCCGCCGGATCCGCGGCAGGTGTCATGGCTGCGGCAACTCGCGGAGGGCGCGACCGTGGCGCAGCTGGCCCGGCGTACCGGCTATTCAGAGCGCGCGATGTTCCGGCTCCTGCAGGGCCTCTACCAGGAGATGGGCGTCTCCACCCGCATCCAGGCGATCGTCCGGGCGCAGGAACAGGGGTGGTTCGGGGTCGGCACGGACTCCGGGAGATCGTGAGGGACGGACCCCCGCAGATCGTGAGGGACGGACTCCGGGAGGCCGTGAGGGACGGGGGCTCGGGCGGGCGTGACGTCGGAGGCCGTGAGGCCTGGGCGGGCTACATCGGCGGGCGCGGCTCACGCTTCATGGGCGCGTGCCCTGGCGGTGGAGAGGGCATCGACGACCGGCAGCAGCCGTTCCGGCGTCTGAGCGCAGGCGCCCAGCCGGTCGAGCAGGAACAGCAGGCGGTCGACCAGCCCCGGGGTGGCCCTCCGCGTCGTCGTGGGCCTTCGCGTGGTGGCGCGCGCCGTCTGGAACGCGGTGACGGCCTCGTCGAGGCTGCCCTGGCCGTTCAGGCGGAGGCCGCAGATGGCGAACCCTTTGAAGTCCCATGCGGTGACGTCGTGTTCGTCGCGCCGTATCCGTTTCGTCGTCTCGTGGAACAGCCAGTGGAACAGCGCGACCGCCTTGCCGCCGTCGTCGCCGCCCCGCCCCGCGCCGGCCATCGAGACCAGCGCCTGCAGCGCCGGCGTGAGAAGCGGACGGCCGACGTGACGGTACCGGGCCGCGCTCTCGATCTGCCGCGCGGCGTTCTCGAGGTCGCCCTTCGCCAGGTAGGCCTGGCAGAGGGTGGTGCGCGCCTGCAGCAGGATGACCGGGTCGGTGTATTTCCGCGCGAGCTCCACCGCCTTCTGCGCCGACCTCATGGCCTCCTCGACGTCCCGGTCGAGCTGCACGGAGGCGAGCCCGTTCTCGTAGCGGCTCCGCAACCAGTCCTCGTCGTGCCCGTTCAGCCTCTCCTTCGTGGCCTGGACGGCTTGCTCGGCGGCCTCCCGATCACCCAGCTCGGCGTACCAGCCGGCCGTTTTCATCCCGATGACGACGCTCCTCGACAGGGCGAACTCGCGAGCCTCGGGAGTGCCGGGGTAATCGTCCGACGCGGGCACGGCGAGGGCGTCGCGGGCGCACTGGAGGGCCTCGTCGTATTCGCCCCAGTGCCGGTGGCAGTCCGCGAGCCCCTCCAGCGTGCCCATCCGGAGCGGCAGCAGCCTGAGATACGCCTGCCGGTCGGTCCCGGCCAGCTCGCCGTGGTCGTCCCGGGCCAGCCCGTAGTAGTCGTACGCATGCCGCGCGTCCCTGTTCCACCAGTACGCCGCCGCGAAGTTGGCGCGGATCAGCGTGCGGCGCGGCACGTCGCGCCGGGTGTTCGCGAGATGGAGGGCCCTGCCGTACGCGGCGCCGGCCCTGGCGAAGTCGCCGCTGGAGGCGTAGATCTCGCCGAGCGCGTTGTCGTTGTCCATCTCGCGTTCGGGGTCGTGTTTCTCCAGCTTGCCCCTCAGCTTCTCGCGCGGTTCGCGCAGCAGGAACGCGCAGTGCCGCTTGCGGAGCTCGCCGTCGATGTCCTCGATCCGGTTGTAGGCGAGCTGCGGTCGCCCGGCGCGGGTCAACGCGCGCAGCCCGGCGAAGTGGAGGCTCAGATCCCCGGCGGTACGCGGTGGCGTCACCCGCCGGCGGGCCAGCTCTTTGGCGGCGCGGATCAGCAGGTCCTTCGTCTGCTCGTCGACGGGCCCGTCCTCGCCCGGCAGGCCGGCCCAGGCGCGCTCCTCCTCGGACAGGGCGATGCGGTACTGCCCGTCGCGCGTTTCGTCGGCCACGCGCTTGTCCGCCAGCCCTGCCAGGATGTCCCGCACCTCGTCGAGCCGTGGCTTCTTCCCTGGCTCCGGCTCGGGAAGGAGCTCGCGCACCGCGGCCGCGTCGACGGCCGTGCCGTAGGCGTCGAGTGCTGCGAGAGCCGAGCGCTCCCAGGTGTCCAGCCCCGCCGTCAGGTTCTCGACGAGAAATCTGGGCAGTTCCTGTGGCCCCTTCAGACGCTCCAAGCCGTCGGACAGCTTGTGGAGGCCGAACTGCGGTGACCGCGCCAGGACGCAGGCCAGCTCAACGAGGCGGAGGTTGCCGCGGAACAGTGCGTGATGCCGGACGAGTTTCCTGACCACGCCTGGCTGGGTGGTCAGGCTCTTGACGAAGGCGCGGAAGAACGTACGCGTGAGCTCGCCGACCCTGATCGCGGGCTGTCCCTGCGCCCAGGTGCCGCGCGCGGCGGACTTCGGCATGTCCCGCGTCACGAGCACCACGGCGATGTGGTGCTGTTCGGTCGCCAGCACCTCGAACACCTCGCCGAGTTCGGGGTCGTTGAGCTCGTGGGTGGCGGGATCCAGCAGGTGCTCCGCGCGGTCGATGACGATCACCGCCGGGGTGTCGGGCAGCTCGTCCAGACTCGCTCGCAGGCGTTCGGCAGGCGCGCCGTCGATGACGTCCGGCCATCTCACCGCTTCGTCGTCCAGCAGCGTCTCGATGTCGGCGACCAGCACATGGACATCGATGCCCAGGCCGGGGACGGCCTCGTGACGGAAGATCCGCGGCCCGCCCGGCGCGTTCCCGAGCTCGTCCAGCACCTGGTTCACGAGCCTCGTCTTGCCGACCCCCAGGGCTCCCGTGACGATGACGATGCCCCATGGGCCCTTGGTCAGCCGCGTCCGGAGCAGGGGAAGCTCGTCCTCCCGATCGACGATGCCGGTGATCCGGGCGGCTGTCTCCAGGGGCGGGGCACCGGTCGCGGGGGGCTGGTCGGTCTGCGGCGGCTGCTGTTCCCGCTCGGCGGACGTCCCGCGCGCCCGCTCCCTCCTGTCGATCACCAGGGTGTAGATGCTGATGTAAAGGCCGACGATGCTGACGATGGCGCTCACGATGCCGGCCAGCCAGCCCACGGATTCCGCCCAGGCGACGTTGGACTTATCGGCCAGAATCGGCCACCAGCCCGCTGAGCTGCCCAGGACTACGAACGCCACCAGGAAGGCGATGGTGCTGAGGAGCCATAATTTCCCCTGCTTGCCCATATCGCGCACGATGTCATCATCACGCCCGCATCACTGACGAAAAAGTCAGGTTCATGCCACCCGCAGAGTGGGGGCACGGACGCATTCAGCAGCGGCGGAATCCAGCCGGCGACGCCACCGGTTCGGCGGATCGGACGGTCATGCACCGTGCGCGTGGCGGGCGGCCTGGGAGGTGACGCGCTCGATGGCCTGGACGGCGATCTCGGGCTGGTCGACGTAGATGTAGTGGCCGCTCTTCGCGGCGGTGGTCAGCCTGCTGCGGCTGGACAGCGCCAGCCACTTGCGCTGCCCGGCGGCCCACGCCTTCTCCAGCTCCGGCCCGTACGTCGGGATGGCCGCCAGGTACGGCTGCCCGTGCCGGATCACCTCCACCGGGATGTCCCCCGCGGAACGCACCTTCCCGTCGTTGATGACGAGCTGCTCCGGATTCTGCCCCTGGAAGATCGCCAGGTTCTGCGCGCGCACGTCCGCCGCCGGACCCTTGGCCGACTCGGGGATCGTCTTGGAGATGTCACCGGACATCGTGGGCGGCGTGGCATCCATCAGCACCAGACCCTTGACCCTGTCCCGGTGGTCGGGGGCGTACCTGGCCGCGATCAGCCCACCCAGCGAATGCCCCGCCAGCACCACCGGACCATCACCCGCGACACGGTCGAGCACCCCGGACAGGATCTTCCCGGTGCTGGAGAAGCTCTGCGGGCCTTCGGGCTTGTCGCTCGCGCCGGCGCCCAGCCGGTCGTAGGAGCAGACCCGGTTCTTCCTGCTCAGCGTCTTCTGCAGGGCGGCCGTCTTCTCCAGTGAATCGCCGCCTCCGTGCAGCAGGATGACGACCGGCCTGCCCTTGGCCGGGCGACCTGAGCAGGACACGTTCACCGACCGGCCCGCGACCTTGATCTTCTTGGTGCCGAAGATCGGGTGGGCGGGAGCGTGCCGCGTGGCGGAGGCGAAGGGGTCCCATTTCGAAGCGTTGCTGGAGGCGAAGGGGTCCCAGTCCGCCGCCGAGGCGGGCTGGGCGGCGGCGATTCCCGTACCGACGACGGTGCAGCACAGTGCGGCCAGGACGGATGCCTTCATCTTGCGGAGCATGGTGTCCTCCAGTTGGGGAATCGACGCCGAGCGTGATTCACGCGGTGGTCCGGCGGGGAAGCGGTCGAACCGCTTTCCGGCATGCAGAAACGCTAGGGAATCGAGGCCCCGGGAGGCGTCACCGCACAGTGGACATTCGGCGGTCGCTCGCACGGGGGACAAGCGCCGCGAGGACGCGCGCCGTTTCGTAACGCCCCGGCGGAGCCGGCTAACGTGACGGGCGCCGGCCCAGCTTGTCGGTCCAGCCGAACTCCTCGAAGGTCACACGCGCCGTGTCCTCGCCCTTCTCCGCCACCGAGTACTCCAGCAGTTCGGCCGTGTCCCGGTTGACGATCAGCTGGAACGCGTACCCGTCGTCGCTCTTGACCACCAGGCTGACGCCCCTGCGCCCGGTGGCGTCCTCCACCTCGCCGTCGGAGACGATGCCGGGCTGGTCGGCGAGGATCCGGAAGACGGCCGCCCTGGTGCCGGGAGTGGTCGGGGCGGTCATCAGGTCGACGGTGGTCTGCCACAGATAGAGGTCGAACTCCTTGTCCTGGTCCGGCAGCTTCGCGAACTGGGCGCGCAGGCGGTCGGCCAGCGCCTTCTTCGACGTGGGCAATGCGCCGACGTTCCGCATGGTGATGTTCATGTTGGGGATCGACAGCGGCCGCGGAAGGTTGTCGTCGACGCTCTTGGGCTCGTCCTCCACCAGCTTCGGCGAGCCCAGCTCCTTCCACCTTGCCTCGTCCTGCGGCGAGGGGAAGACGACCTTGCGGTCCTCGCGCTTCACACGGTGGGTGCCGCCCGTCCGCTTCGGCCGCCACCGCTCCTCGGACTCGACGATGTACGCCTTGTACGGTGGCCCGTCCGGGTAGATGCTCTCCCGCAGCTGCTTCAGCTTCTCGTTGTACTTCTCGTTGATCGCCACCAGCTCGTCGTCCTCCGCGCCGGTCCTGTCTATCTCCGCCTGCTCCTGCTTCTGGAGTTTCCGCACCCCGGTCCAGAACTTCTCGGGCCAGGCGAAGGTGGGGTGGGTCGTCCGCCGGCGGACGTACCAGTAGTCGCCGGACGTGGTGGTCTCGCGCAGCGCGGTGTCCGCGGCGGCGAGCAGGAAGGATCGGGCGTCGATCCGCGTGGCCGGCGACTCCCCGGTGCCGCCGGCCGTAGTTTGCGGAGCACTCGAAGAGCCCGCCGCGACCGGCGGGGTCTTTCCGGCGGGCGCGCCGGACAGCATGCCTGCGGAGACGACGACCGCTCCGGCGGCGACGGCGGCGACCGCGCCGGTGGCCAGGAGGAATACGGGACGGCGAGCCATGAAAGCTCTCCAACGGGGTGTCGGGTGCCGGGGACTGCGAAATGTTCGGGCGAGGTCCTCGCGGCGGCGTCGCCGGTAGCTCGCGTCAGCGAGTTCGTCCAGCTCATCGGGCCTGAGCCGAGCGAACAGTCGATCGGTCATGTCTTCCCCCTACGGGTGGATCCTGCGGACGTCAGCTCTCCTCGGCGAACCGGCTGCGGGTCGGCCGCGCCGGTTGCCGCGCGGCTCCCGCCTCGTGGCGCAGCCTGCCGCTGAGCCGCTTGCGCGCCCGGTGCAGCCGGACGTTGAACGCTCGCGCCGAGCAGCCCATGACCGTCGCGGCCTGGTCGGGCGTCAGGCCGTACCACGTGGCCAGGATCATCGCCTCCACGTCCTTCTCAGGAAGGGCGCGCAGGGCGGAGATGGCCTGCTCCCGGTCCACCACGTGCTCGGCGACATCCCAGGCGACGTGCTCCTGCTCGCTGGTCAGGACGGCGATCCGCTCGACCAGGCTCTCGCGCCGATACCGCACCTCACGCTGCTTGGCGAGCTTGTTGCGGGCAACACCCAGCAGCCACGGCAGCACCTGCTCGGGCAGCTCGTCGAGCCGCCGCCAGGCCACGAGGAATGTCTCGCTGCACACGTCCTCGGCCACGCCCAGCTCGACGCGCAGCAGCACGTAGCCCAGCACGTTCCGGTAGTACCGGTCGTACAGCATGGTGAATCGCTCTTGGGGATCGTCCACGTCCAGTAGTCCCGCCGGCCGCCCCTCGATTACCACCGGACCCGATCTTTCTCATCGGCCCGGACGGCTCCGCACGGCCAGGTGCCGCCTGCTCCAGCCCTTCGTCTCCCGGGGGATCACGCCGGACGCCAGGCCCAGCGGTGCGGGAGATTTCGCCTCGTTTAGCATGAGATCATGGTTGCTATCCGGAATGCCACATCCGAAGACGTGGCGGCGATCGCCGCGCTGATGGCCCGTCGCCGTGCGACCTACGAACAGCACCAGCCCGTCTTCTGGCGGGCCGCGGCCGACGCGCAGGCCCGCCACGCCTCCTTCCTCGCCACTCTCGTGGACAACCCCAAGGCCATCTGCCGGGTGGCCGAGCGAGAGGGCCGGTTCGCCGGGTTCGCCATCGGCTCGCTCGTGCCCTCGCCCCCGGTGTACGACCCCGGCGGGCCGACGTGCACGCTCGACGACTACGCGGTCGCGGACGACGGCGACTGGGCCACGGTCGGCGTCGATCTCCTTCGCGCGGTCACGGACGAGGCACGTCAGCGGGGCGCGGTCCAGGTCGTGGTGGTGTGCGGCCACGCCGACGAGGTGAAACGCGCGGCGCTCCGCTCGGCCGGGCTCTCCATCGCGTCGGAATGGTGGACGGCGCCGCTGTGACGTGCGGGCTCCCGACGGGCGTCAGCTTCTGGGCGGATCGTCGCGCCACCGCCGGGCCCGCCGGTCAGCGCATGTCCCAGGCGCGGTGGAGCGCCTCCCTGATCCGGTGCTTGGCCGGCGGCGGGACGTCTCCGTTGCTCACCTGCGGCAACGCGGGCCGGGGGTGCGGGGCGGGCGGCGTGACGCTCGACTTCTCCTCCTCGGTCGCCGGCCGCTCGATCTCGGTGAAGCCGCCCTCGGGGCCGCGGACGATCCTGCCGGTCTCCACGCCGCGCTCGACCAGCCGCCGATCGCGCGCCTGCAGCCCCAGGCAGATCCACCGGGTGACCACGTACGCCAGCACCGGCCCCACCACGATCGCCACCCGGAAGATCCACGTCGTCGCGTTCAGGGAGATGTGGAAGTTGGTGGCGATCACGTCGTTGCCACCGGACGTCCACAGCACCCCGTAGTACACGATGCCCGCGATCCCGATCCCCGTCCGCGTCGGCACGTCGCGGGGCCGGTCGAGCAGGTGGTGCACGGCCCGGTCACCGGTGATCCACCGCTCCACGAACGGATACACCGCCAGCCCGAGGAACAGCAGCCCGGGAGCCGCCAGCGCGGGGATCAGCACGCTGAGCGTCACGGTGTAGCCGAACGCGGTGAACTCCCACGGCGGCATGAGCCGCAGCGCGCCCTCCAGGAACCCCATGTACCAGTCGGGCTGGGAGCCCGCGCTGACCCGGCTGGGCAGGTACGGCCCGTACAGCCAGACCGGGTTGATCTGGAACACCGTGGCCAGCAGCGCGATCGTCCCGGCCACCCACAGCAGCCACGCCGTCGTCTTGCCCAGGAACACGGGGAAGAACGGGTCGCCGCTGATCATGCGCTCCTTCAGCCCGTGCTTCCTGAACTGCGTGTGCGTCTGCCGCCACGTCAGCACCACCGCGTGCAGCGGCACCAGCACCAGCAGCAGGCCCGGAACGAGCAGCACGTGCAGGCTGTAGAGACGGGGGACGATGTCGCCGCCGGGGAACTCCCCGCCGAACAGGAACACCGCCAGGTACGTGCCCACCAGCGGGATCGACACCGTCACCCCGTGCAGGATGCGCAGCCCGGCGCCGGACAGCAGGTCGTCGGGGAGCGAGTAGCCGAACAGCCCGTTGAGCATGACCAGCCCGAACAGGGCCACGCCGATCAGCCAGTTCAGCTCGCGCGGCTTGCGGAAGGCGCCGGTGAAGAAGTTGCGCAGCAGGTGCGCCACCATCCCGCCGAGGAAGATCAGCGTGCCCCAGTGGTGCATCTGCCGGATCAGCAGGCCGCCGCGCACCTCGAAGGTGATCTCCAGGGAGGACGCGTACGCCTCGCTCATCGTGACGCCCTTCAGCGGCACGTAGGCGCCGTTGTAGACGACCTCCTCCATGCTCGGCTTGAAGAAGAACGTCAGGAAGACGCCCGTGATCAGGACGACCACGAAGGCGTACAGGGCGATCTCCCCCAGCAGGAACGACCAGTGGGTGGCGAACGCCTTGCGCATCGCCCTGTTCAGGAAACCGGCGCCGCCGACGCGATCGTCGAGCGCCCTGGCCAGTGAGCCGACCTTCATCGTCACCCCGCACCCGGCTCGGTTGCATTGTCACAGCCATCGACCGGATGGCCGGGCGATATGTGACACATGCGCGTCATCTCACGGACCGGAGGGTGATCCTGATCACGGGTGGCTGGTCAAAACGCCAGAACTATGGTTAGCCTTACCTAACCTTTGATCCTTCCGGGGGTCTCCCACCCACCACGAGAACGGGACCACCACCATGCGCGCATGGCGTCCGGCCCTTGTGCTCGCCGCCCTGAGCGTCGTGCTCGCGGCCTGCGGCTCCGGCACCTCCGGTACGACCACCACAGCCTCCACCGCGCCCTCCGCCGGCCCCTGGTCGTTCACCGACGGGTCCGGCAAGGTCATCACGGCGGACAGGACCCCGACACGGATCATCGCGCACGCGGGCGAGGCGGCCGCGCTGATGTCCTTCGGCATCAAGCCGGTCGGCATCTACGCCGACGAGTCGGTCAAGACCGACGCGAACCTGAAGGATCTCGACCTGACCGGTATCGAGATCCTGGGCCAGGAGTGGGGCAAGATCGACGTCGAGAAGGCGGCTGCCCTGCGGCCTGACCTGATCGTCGGCGACTGGTGGCCGGCGGAGAAGGCGCACAGCGGCCTGGAGGAAGGGGTCGACGAGAAGAGCAAGAAGCTCGCCGAGCTCGCCCCGGTGGTGGGCGTCTCCCAGGGCAAGTCGATCGTCGACCTGGCCAAGGGGTACGAGGACCTGGCCAGGAGCCTGGGCGCCGAGGTCGACTCGCCGGGGATCGCCGCCAACAGGGAGCGCTTCGAGCAGGCGGTCGCCGCGTTCAAGGAGGCGACGAAGGCCAAGCCGGATCTCACGGTGGCGGCGATGTCGCCCGCCGACGACAAGCTGTACGTGGCCAACCCCGAGTACGCCCCGGAGCTGCTGGACTTCCAGCGCTGGGGCATGAGGGTCATCAATCCGGACACCCCCGACCCCGGCTTCCCGTACTGGGAGAACCTGAGCTGGGAGAGCGCCGACAAGTACCAGCCCGACCTGGTCCTGTGGGACGGCCGCAGCTTCAAGCCCACCTCCAACGCCGAGTGGGGCCGGAAGCAGCCGACCTGGTTCAAGGTCAGGGCGGCCAAGGCGGGGGCGGTCGTGGCGTGGCCGGCGTACTGGCTGCACACGTACGGCGACTTCGCCACCGAGCTGGACAAGCTGACGGCGGCGGTCAAGGCCGCGGACCCGGCCATCGGGGACTGATCACCGCTCATGAGCAGTTCGGCGCCCGTCGCGCGCAGAGCATCGGCCCTCGGGCCGGGGCTCGCCGCGCTCTGCGTGTTGCTGGCCCTGGTCGCCTTCCTCAGCGTCACCCTGGGCTCCCGCTCGATCGGCCTGCCGGAGGTGCTGCGCGCCCTGGGCGGCCTCGACCAGGACGGGTCGATCACCAGCACGGTGACGCTGGAGCTGCGCGTGCCCAGGACGCTGCTCGGCGTCCTGGTGGGCGCCGCGCTCGGCGTGGCCGGCGCCATCCTGCAGGGCGTCACCCGCAACCCCCTGGCGGACGCGGGGATCATGGGAGTCAACTCCGGCGCGGCCGTCTTCGTGGTCATCGCCATCACGGTGCTCGGCGTGCGCGGCGCGGAGGTCTACGTCTGGTTCGCCTTCGCCGGGGCGATCGCGGCCCTCGTGCTGGTGTACGCGATCGCCTCCCTCGGCCGGGAGGGGGCCACCCCGGTCAAGCTGGCCCTGGCCGGCGCGGCCGTCACCGCGGGACTGGTCTCGGTGACCAGCGGGATCGTGATGACCGACGTGGACGCGCTCAACGAGCTGCGGTTCTGGCAGGTGGGGTCGCTGGCAGGACGGTACGCCCCGATCCTGGCCGGGGTCGCGCCGTTCCTCGTCATCGCCCTGATCGCCTCGCTGGGCTTCGGGCGCGCGCTCAACGGTCTCGCGCTCGGCGACGACATGGCCCGGGGCCTCGGCCAGCGGGTCACCCGGACCAGGACGGCCGCGTTCGCCGTGGTCGCGGTGCTCGCGGGCGCCGCCACCGCCGCCTGCGGGCCGATCGTCTTCGTCGGGCTGGTCGTGCCGCATCTCGCCCGGTTCATCTGCGGGCCCGACTACCGGTGGATCCTGCCGTACTCCATGCTGCTGGCCCCCATCGTGCTGCTGCTGGCCGACGTGCTCGGCCGGGTGGTGGCCGCGCCGGACGAGCTGCAGGTCGGCGTGGTCCTCGGGGTGCTCGGGGCGCCGGCGTTCGTCGGCATCGTCCGCTACGGCCGGCTGTCGGAGGCGTGACCATGGCAGCCACCTCGACCGCTCCCTCGGCCGGCGCGTTCCGCGCCACCCGGCGCCGCCGGGCCGCCCGCTCGCTGGTGGTGACGGTCTCGCTGGCCGTCGCCGTCGTCGCGCTGTTCGTCCTCACCATGATGGTGGGCAGCTTCCGGCTCGGCGCGGACGAGGTCGTGGCCTCGGTGCTCCACCTGCGCGACGATCCCAGCGTCGACTTCGTCGTCCGGGGGCTGCGGTTGCCCACCGCGGCGTCCGCGCTGGCGGTCGGCCTCGCCCTCGGCGCCGCCGGCACGATCTTCCAGCAGCTGCTGCGCAACCCGCTCGCCTCCCCCGACTTCGTCGGCATCAACTCCGGCGCCGGGCTCGCCGCCATCACCGGGATCGTCCTCCTGCAGGCCGGCGGGCTGGTCGTGAGCGGGCTCGCCCTGGCCGGGGCCGCCGTCGCCGCCCTGCTCATGTACGTGCTCGCCTGGCGCGACGGCGTGGCCGGCTACCGGTTCATCCTCATCGGCATCGGCACCACGCTCTTCTTCGACGGCCTGACCGGCTACATGCTGACCCGGGCCCAGCTGTCCGACGCCCGGCAGGCGATGCACTGGCTGACCGGCTCCGTCGGGCAGGCCGGTGACGGCGAGCTGCGGCTGCTCCTCGGCGCCGTGCTGCTCCTCCTGCCCACCGCGGTCCTCCTGCAGCGGCAGTTGCGGGCGCTCGAACTCGGCGACGACACCGCGCGGGCGCTCGGCATCCGTACCGAGCTCGGACGGGCCGGCCTCCTCGCCACGGCGGTGGCGCTGACGGCCCTGGCCGTCGCCGTGGCGGGACCCATCGTCTTCGTCGCGCTCGTCGCGGGGCCGATCGCCAACCGGCTGCTCGGCCCCGCCACCGGCGGGATCGTCCCGGCGGCGCTGGCCGGGGCCGCGCTGCTGCTGACCGCCGACCTCATCGCCGTCCACCTGCTGCCGACGCCGCTGCCCACCGGCGTGGTGACCGGCGCGGTCGGCGCACCCTACCTGCTGTGGCTGCTGGCCACCACCAACCGGCAAGGAGCGGGCGGATGACCCGGCTACGCGCCGAGGGCGTGACCCTCGGCTACGACGACCAGGCCATCGTGACCAACCTCGACGTCGAGATCCCGGACGGCCGGGTCACGGCGATCGTCGGCGCCAACGCGTGCGGCAAGTCCACGCTGCTGCGCGGCCTGGCCCGGCTGCTCAAGCCCAGCCACGGCGCCGTCTACCTCGACGGCAAGGCACTGAACGGGATGAGCACCCACGACGTGGCCAGGGCGCTCGGGCTGCTGCCGCAGACCCCGACCGCCCCCGACGGCATCACGGTCGCCGACCTGGTGGCCCGCGGCCGCTACCCGCACCAGGGCTGGTTCCGCCGCTGGACCGACCGCGACGACGACGCCGTCAGCCGGGCCCTCGACGCCACCGGCACCGCGGACCTGGTCGACCGCCCGCTGCGGCAGCTCTCCGGCGGCCAGCGGCAGCGCGTCTGGGTGGCGATGGCGCTCGCCCAGGACACCGACCTGCTGCTCCTCGACGAGCCCACGACCTACCTGGACATCAACCACCAGGTGGAGCTGCTGCGGCTGCTGCGCAAGCTGAACGCCGAATCCGGCAAGACCATCGTGGCCGTCCTGCACGACCTCAACCTCGCCTGCCGCTTCAGCGACCACGTCATCGCGATGGCGGACGGGGCCGTCGTCGCCGAGGGGGTCCCGGCCGCGGTGATCACCGCCGAGCTGGTCGAGAAGGTCTTCGGCCTCGCCTGCGTCGTGGTTCCCGACCCGGTCGCCGGCACGCCGATGGTGGTGCCGTCCTGAGATGGCCGGGAAACGCGCTGAAGAGGAGACACAGGTGAGCGCCACCGGCGCCCGCGCCGCCCTGCGCACGGCGACCGGGCGCGAGGCCGTCCGCTGGGTCGCCGCGCACTGCCGGACGGTGCCATGGCTGACGGGCGCCACCGTGCTCGCCACGGTGGCCGGGGCGGCGCTCGAGGTGCTGCCGGTGCTCCTGCTCGGCCGGGTGGTCGACGGGGTGGTCGCCGGCGAATCGCAGTCGATCCTGGTCACGGTCGGCGCGCTGATGGTGGGCGCCGCGCTGCTCGGCGTGCCGGCCGCCGCGGCGTCCACGTACCTCATCGGGCGGCTCGGCACGGACCTGCTCGCCCGGCTGCGGGAGGGCGCCGTCCGGGCGGTGCTGGCGATGCCGAGCGCGCGCATCGAGCAGGTCGGCCGGGGCGACGTGCTGTCCAGGGTCGGTGACGACGTGGCCGTGCTGTCCAAGGGCATCCGCACGGCCGTCCCCACGATCCTCTCGGCGGGGGTGCTGGTCGCCATCGCCACGGCCGGCATGTTCGGCCTGGACTGGCGGCTCGGGCTGGCGGGCGCCGGCGCGCTGCCCGCGTACGCGCTGGCCCTGCGCTGGTATCTCCCCCGGTCCGCCCCGCTCTACCGGAGGCAGCGGGTGGCGCAGGCCGACCGGGCGCAGGCCCTGATCAGTGGCCTGAACGGGATCGACACGGTCCGGGCGTACCGCCTCGAATCCGCCTTCCGCGAGAGGGTCACCGGCGAGTCGTGGCGGGTGCGCGATCTCGGCATCGAGGTGTTCCGGCTCTTCGGGCGGTTCGTCGGCAGGGAGAACCGCGCCGAGTTCGTCGGGCTGGTCCTGATCATCGTGGTGGGGTACGCGCTGCTGGAGGCCGATGCCGCCACGCTGGGCGAGGTGTCGGCGGCCCCGCTGCTGTTCCACCGGCTCTTCAACCCGCTGGGCTCGATCATGTTCACCTTCGACGAGGCGCAGAAGTCGGGCGCGAGCCTGACCCGGCTGGTCGGGGCGCTGGGCGAGGCGGCGGAGGGCCGGCTGGTCGGCAGCACCACCGCGTCCGTGGACGGCCGTCCGGTGGGTGGCGCCGTAGCTGCGCCGGTGGGCGGTGCCGTGGCCGGGGGCGTCACGCCGTACCCGGTCACGATCGAGGGGTTGACGTTCACCTACCCCGGCGCCGAGGAGCCGGCCCTCCGGGACGTCGACCTGGCGATCCCGGCCGGCGGTTCGCTCGCGCTGGTGGGCGCGACGGGTGCGGGCAAGACCACCCTGGCCGCGCTGGTCGCGGGCATCGGCACCCCGGACGCCGGATCGGTGCGCATCGGGTCCACGGACCTCGCGGAGCTGGACGAGGCCGGGGCGCGGGCCCTGGTGAGCATCCTGACGCAGGAGACGCACGTGTTCTCCGGCCCGCTCTCCGGCGACCTGCGGCTGGCCGCGCCGGACGCGACCGACGCCGAGCTGATGGACGCGCTGCGCACGGTCGGCGCGGACCGGTGGGTGGCGGCGCTGCCCGGCGGGCTGGACACCACGGTGGGCGAGGGCGGTGAGCGCCTGGACGTCACCAAGGTCGCCCAGATCGCCCTGGCCCGGCTGGTGCTGGGCCGGTCGCCGGTGGTGGTGCTCGACGAGTCGACCGCGGAGGCGGGCAGCCAGGGCGCCGCCGAGCTGGAGCGGGCCGTGCGGGCCACGTACCGAGGCCGTACCACGCTGCTGGTGGCGCACCGGCTGACGCAGGCGATGGCCGCGGACCGGATCGCCGTGCTGGACGCGGGACGCGTCGTGGAGCTGGGAACCCACGAGGAGCTGGTGGCGCTGGGCGGCCGGTACGCGCGGTTCTGGCGGGCCTGGCGGGAGGGTGGCTGACGTGCGGTTGACGAGACCGGTCCGCGAGCCCGCGCCGGAGGCACCGGGGCTCCACACGGGCTCGGGCATCCTCCGGACCGCGCTGCGGCGCAACCTCGGCGCGATGGCCCGGGGCACCGTCCTCATGGGCATGTACCAGGCGGGAGAGACCGCCTTCCCCATCGCGCTCGGCCTCATCGTGGAGCACACGATGCGGGACCGGAGCCTCGGCTCGCTCGCCCTGTCGATCGCCGCGCTGGCCCTGATCATCACGACCGTCTCGCTGTCGTGGCGGTTCGGGATGCGCATCCTGCAGAAGGCCAACACGACGGAGGCGCACCGCTGGCGGGTGCTGGTCGCGGCCTGCGGGCTCCAGCCGGTGGCCAGGGACGTCGATCTCCAGTCCGGCGAGATCCTGACCGTCGCCACTGAGGACGCCGACCAGACCGCCGACATCATCGAGGTGGTGCCGCTGCTGATCAGCTCGCTGGTCGCGGTGCTGATCACGGCGGTCACGCTGGGCATGGCCGACCTCCGGCTCGGCCTGCTGGTGATCGCGGGCACCGCCGCGATCCTGTCGATCCTGAGCGTGCTGTCGAAGCGGATCGGCACCGGCACCCGCGAGCAGCAGGCCCGCGTGGCGCGAGCGGGCGCGAAGGTCGCCGACCTGATCATCGGCCTGCGGCCGCTGCACGGCTTCGGCGGCAACCACGCCGCGTTCCTGTCCTACCGGAGGCTCAGCACGGAGGCGAAGAGCCAGGCGATCGCCGTCGCCAGGGTGAACGGCGCGTACGCGGGCACCACGCTGGCGCTCAACGCGGCGCTCGCCACCGCCGTGACCCTGACGGCGGGCTGGTTCGCCTTCCACGGCCAGATCACCATCGGCCAGCTCGTCATGGCGGTGGGGCTGGCGCAGTTCATCATGGAACCGCTCAAGCTCTTCTCGGAGCTGCCCAAGTACGTGATGGTCGCGCGCGCCTCGGCGGAGCGGATGACCCTGGTGCTGGCCGCGCCGCCGGTGATGACCCCGGGGCGGGAGCGCCCGCCGGCGAGCGGGGACCTCGAGGTCGACGGCGTCCGGTACGGGGCGCTGCGCGAGCTGAAGTTCCAGGTCTCCGCGGGCGAGTTCGTGGCGGTCGCCGCCTACCAGCCGCGCGCGGCGGCCGACCTGGCGTCGATCCTGGCCGTGAACGTCCCGCCCGGCGCGTACGAGGGGGTGGTGCGGATCGGCGGGCGCGAGATCGCGGACCTGCCGATCGAGGCGGTCCGCGAGCACCTGCTGGTGAACCCGTACGAGGGGGAGATCTTCGCGGGCACCCTGCGCACGAACATCGACCCGTCGGGCACGAGCCGGCTGGTCGCCGAGGCCGTCGAGGCGTCCATGCTGACCGACGTGGTGGCCCTCCACCGCGAAGGACTCGACCACGGCGTCCGCGACCGCGGCGCGAACCTCTCCGGCGGGCAGCGCCAGCGGCTGTCCCTGGCGCGCGCCCTCGCCGCCGGCGCCGACGTCCTCGTCCTGCACGACCCGACCACGGCGGTCGACGCGGTGACCGAGCAGCTCATCGCGCGCAACCTCGCGGAGATGCGCCGGGGCCGCACCACCGTGGTGATCACCAGCAGCCCGGCCCTCTTGGACGCCGCCGACCGGGTTCTCGTCCTGGACGACGGCGTCATCACCGCGGAGGACACGCACCGCAACCTCCTCGCCACCGACGAGGGCTACCGCCTGGCCGTGGCCCGCTGATCTGCGGGAGGCGCGTCAGCGGCGCCACCGGCGCCACATCTTCGGAACTGACGGATCAGCAATCTCTCCTTTATGCCACGTTTATCCAAACATGTGACAGTATTCCGGTGTGGCTCCTGCCACTCGCATCTGTGAGACGGGGACTACGGGGGTGAAAGGTTAAGAAAGTCGCGCATGGGAGTCGTAACCAAGGGCTTTAAACGACGGGCACGACTACTGCGCGAGGCGCTACGTCCACCGCGGGAGATGAAGGCGGCGGAGGGGAGCAGCTCCTCCGTGGCGGTCCGGCGACCTCCCAAGCGTACGCAGGTGGTCGACTACTCCTTCCCCAGCGTTCCGCGACTGGTGGACAGCCCCGTCTTCGTGATCGCGCCGGTGCGTTCCGGCTCGACGCTGCTGCGCATGCTGCTCAACAGCCATTCCCGCATCCACGCACCGCACGAGCTGCACCTGCGCACCATCGAGGTGCAGCTGACCCCCGGCTTCTCCGAGACGTCCATGCAGGAGCTCGGGCTCGACCAGGTGGAGCTGGAGCACGTGATGTGGGACCGCATCCTCCATCTGGAGCTGCGGCGCAGCGGCAAGGACATCGTGGTCGACAAGACCCCCGGCAACGTCTTCATCTGGGAGCGGCTGAAGTACGTCTGGCCGAACGCCAAGTTCCTCTTCATGCTGCGCCACCCCATGGGCGTGGTCTCCTCGCTGGCGAACCGCAAGAGCAACACCGCCACCCAGGAGTCGCTGGAGGCGACCGCGCTGAAGTACTTCAAGCCGCTGGAAGAGGCCCGCCGCACCCTCGACGGCCTGTCGGTGCGGTACGAGGACCTGACCGCCGAGCCCGAGCGGGTCACCCGCGAGATCTGCGCGTACCTGGGCGTGGACTGGGAGCCGGGCATGCTCGAGTACGGCAGGCACCAGCAGGAGCGGTTCGTCCCCAATCTGGGCGACCGCAGTGACAACATCAAGTCCGGCCGGATCCAGACCGCCCGCACCTTCGACAACGCCGGCCTGTCGCCGAAGCTCGCCAAGTACGCCAAGAGCTGGGACTACCGCTGAACGCCATGCCCTTCCCCCATGACGACCACGCGCGTCCCCTCGGCCGCACCGGCCTTCCGGTCACCGCGATCAGCCTCGGCACCTCGACGCTCGGCAACCCCGCCCAGCCGGACGGCACGCCGGCGCCGGAGTCGGCGGAACTCGCCCGCACGCTGCTGGCGGCTCCGCACGCGGTCATCGACACCTCCAACAACTACGCCGGAGGCCGCAGCGAGACCGCCCTCGGGCGGGCCGTCGCGGAGCACGGGCTGCCGGCGGGCCACCACATCGTCACCAAGGCCGACGCCGAGCCGGGAACCGGGCGCTTCGACCGGGACCGCGTCTGGCGGTCCTTCGAGGAGAGCACGGCGCGGCTCGGGCTGGACCGGCTGCCGCTCCTGCACCTGCACGACCCCTACACCATCACCGTCGAGGAGGCCTTCGCGCCCGGCGGGGCGGTGGAGGGCATGACGGAGCTGCGCGAGCAGGGCCTGGTCGGCGCCATCGGCATCGCCGCCGGCGACCTCCCGCTGATGACCCGGTACGTGACCAGCGGCGCCTTCGACGTGCTGCTCACCCACAACCGCTACACCCTCGTCGACCGGCGCGCCGAGCCCCTGATCGCGGAGGCGGCCGAGCGCGGCATGGGCGTCTTCAACGCCGCGCCGTTCGGCGGCGGGCTGCTCGCCGGCACCGGCACCCGGTACGCCTACCGCGAGGCCCCGCCAGAGCTGCTGGCCTGGGTCGAGCGCGCCCGCGAGCTGTGCGCGCGCTGGTCCGTCGACCTCCCCGCCGTCGCGCTCCGGTTCTCGCTGCGCAGCCCGCTGGTCCACTCCACGGTGGTCGGCGTCGGCCGGCCCGAGCGGATCGCGCAGCTCGACAAGCTGCTCAGGACGCCGATCCCCGACGAGTTCTGGCCCGCCCTGGACGCCCTGGGAACGCCGCCCTCCACCCTCGACGACTGACGCGAACCTCCCCGCCAGCCGGACGCGCGGGCGGGCGAACCTCGCCCTCAGCCGAACGTAGAGACGGACTCGAACCTCCGCGTCAGCCGACGTGGGGCTGGACGGAGTCGCGGACGACGATGTGGGTGCCGAGCGTGAGGTGCCGGGCGGTGCCGGGCGTCGCGCTCTCCAGCGCGAGGCGTACGGCGGTGCGGCCCAGTTCCTCGTGCGGCACGTGCACGGTGGTCAGGCCGATGTCGGCGGCCGGTGCGAGGTCGTCGAAGCCGGCCAGCGAGACGTCGCGGGGAACGCGCAGGCCCTGCTCGCGCAGCGCCTGGCGCGCCCCGGCGGCGATCTCGTCGTTGACGGCGAAGACGGCGGTGAAGTCGCGCGGGCCGTCGGCCAGGCGCTCGCGCATCATGCGGTAGCCCTCGTCGCGTTTCATGGCGCCCTCGACCTCCAGGGCCGGGTCGTGGGGGACGCGGTGGGCGGCCAGCGCCTGCCGGTAGCCGGCGATGCGGCTCTCGGGGGTGGTGTAGCCGTCGCGGCGGCCCAGGAACAGGATGCGTCGGTGGCCGGCCGAGAGCAGGTGGCTGGTGATGGCGTGGGCGCCGCCGGTGTTGTCGTACTGGACCACGATGGCCGGCACGTCGTCGCCGAGCGGCGGCCGGCCGCAGAGCACGAGCTGGGAGCCGGCCAGGGCGAGCGCGCGGGCGTAGCCGGCCATGCGTTCGCGGTAGGCGCCGTCGGCGACGATGTTGCCGACCAGGATGACGGCTTCGGCGTGCTCCTCGCGCATGAGCTGGACCGTGGCCAGTTCCCGCTCGGGGTCGCCGCCGGTGGTGCCGACGATGCACAGCCGCCCTTCGCGTACGGCCTGGTCCTGCACGCCCTGGGCGACGTGGGCGTAGTGCGGGGAGACGACGGAGTTGACGACGATCGCCACGCTCTTGGGACGCACGCCCGCCAGCCCTCGGGCGTGCGCGTTGGCCACGTAGTCGAGCTCCCGCACCGCCCGCATGACCTTGCTGCGCGTGGCGGGCGCGCTCGGGTGGCTGCCGGTCAGGACGCGGGAGACGGTGGCGACCGAGACCCCGGCACGCCTGGCCACGTCGCGGATGGTCGAGGGGCGAGGGCGGTCGTCCTCGGGCGTGGCCCGTCGCGGCATCCGACCTCCTGTAGACCTACGTAACCGCTTGCACAGCGGAGGAGTGCGCGGCCGCACGCATGTGGATCGCGAAGCCGGGCCCTCCACCCGTAAACGCATACGGAATCATGCCATATCCGAAGAGTCAACCTTGACTTCATTCCTCGTCCATGGTCCCATGACGGCTGTGTAAACGGTTAAACATCCGAACGAGATCTCTCCTCCGCACAGCACGCCCCGGCACGCCGGCCTCGGGACCGGCGACCGGATCCCCCCACGTGACAAGGAGACTCCCCATGCCCCATCGACGCCGACCCCCGCATCGCGCCGCCGTCACCGCCTCGGCCCTCCTGCTCGCCTGCACGGCGCTGGTCGCGCCGCCCGCCGCCGCGAGCGCCCCGGCCTCCGCCGGAGCGGCGCTCGCGACCGCACGCCCGATGGAACGTCTCGGCCGCGGGGTCGTGGCGGTGCGCTCCAGCGGCACCGACGTCCTGGTCTCCTGGCGGCTGCTGGGCCTGGACCCGGACGGCATCGGGTTCAACGTCTACCGCTCCACCGCGGGCGGCTCGTACGTCAGGCTCAACTCCTCCGTGCTGACCGGCGGCACGAACTTCACCGACGCCACGGCCGATCTGAGCAGGTCCAACAGCTACCGCGTCCGCCCGGTGGTCAACGGCGCCGAGCAGCCGCCGAGCACCGCGTTCACGTTGACCGCGAACCACGCCACCGAGCCCGTCGTCCGCGTCCCGCTGCGGCCCGGCGGGCCGGTGAAGTTCGTCTGGGTGGGCGACCTGGACGGGGACGGCGAGTACGACTACGTGGTCGACCGGCAGACCAGCCCGCAGGCGATCGAGGCCTACCGCGGTGACGGGACGTTCCTGTGGCGGGTGGACATGGGCCGGAACAGCACGGACCAGGACAACATCGAGGGCGGCCCGGCCACCATCGACGTGGGCCACTGGGACGGCGTCACCGTCTACGACCTCGACGGCGACGGCCGGTCCGAGGTCGCGGTGCGGATCGCCAACGGGGTCACCTTCGGCGACGGGACCACCTTCACCCATGAGGACGACATCCACCAGTACATCGCCATCCTCGACGGCCGCACGGGAGCGGCCCGCGCCACGGCCCAGGTGCCCACCGACTACCGGCCCGACGGCCCGATGTACGCCCGCTTCGGCGTCGGCTACCTCGACGGGGTCACGCCGAGCCTGGTGGCGTACATGAAGAACCGCCAGGACGACGGCGACTTCAACCTCATGTACACCGCCTGGCGCTTCGACGGCGGCGCCCTGACCCGGCAGTGGAAGTGGAAGCGCGGCGACGCGCCGCACGCCGACGGGCACAACACCCGCATCATCGACGTGGACCAGGACGGCAAGGACGAGATCGCCGAGATCGGGTTCGTGCTCAACGGCGACGGCACGCTGCGCTACTCGCTGGCCGGCCAGGGCGTCGTGCACGGCGACCGGTTCCACATCGCGGACATGGACCCCCGCCGGCCCGGCCTGGAGGGGTACGGCGTGCAGCAGGACAACCCCAGCGGCCTGCGCGAGTACTACTACGCCGCCGGCGACGGCGGCATGCTCTGGAAGCACGTCCGGGACGGCGTCGGCGACGTCGGGCGCGGCATGGCGGGCGACATCGACCCGCGCTACCCGGGCATGGAGGTGTGGTCCTTCGACGGGGTCTACAACGCGCGCACCGACACGCTCACCCAGGCCACCGGGCCGTGGCCGCACCTCGGCGTGTTCTGGGACGGCGACCTCGGCATGGAGCTGTTCAACGACGGCAAGATCGAGAAGTGGGACCCGGCCACCGGGGGCGTGTCACGGCTGGTCACCACCTGGCACTACGGCGCTGCCAACAGCGGCACCCAGTATCCGGCGCTGATCGGCGACATCTTCGGCGACTGGCGCGAGGAGGTCGTGATGACCACGTCCACCTACGACGAGCTGGTCATCTTCACCACGGACCGGCCGACGGACACCCGGCTCTACACGCTGGCCCACAACCCGGCCTACCGCAACGACATGACCGTCAAGGGCTACCTGCAGGACCACCACGTCGACTACTACCTGGGCGACGGCATGTCCCGGCCGCCCCGTCCCGACATCTCCTACGCCGGAAGCTGACCTCCCGGCATTTCCCGACCCTCCTGGGTAAGCGCTTTCCCTCTCGCTCGCGAGGAGTTCTCATCGTGGCTCACATCAGCCGACGTACCATGCTCACCACCACCGCCGGGGCCGCCGCGGCCGCACTGGCCGTCCGCGGCGCCAGCCCGGCCGCCGCCCAGGCCGCGCCCACGCTCGCCGGCCTGAGCGGTCATGACCCGGTCCCGCTGCGCTGGGTCGACGGCGGCACCCCCGCCGAGCTGACCGGCGGCACCACCTGGGGCGTGCCCTGGCCGCGCGGCGCGTTCGCCCCCGACCAGCAGTTCTCTCTGACCACGGACGCGGGCGCG
Organism: Nonomuraea phyllanthi; assembly: GCF_006334985.2. Classification (GTDB taxonomy): domain Bacteria; phylum Actinomycetota; class Actinomycetes; order Streptosporangiales; family Streptosporangiaceae; genus Nonomuraea; species Nonomuraea phyllanthi. The sequence continues at coordinate 382,347 of NZ_VDLX02000002.1, read as the reverse complement.
CAGGTGCCGGTGCAGTCGTGGCCGATCGGCTGGTGGCCGGACGGGTCGGTGAAGTGGACCGCGCACGCCGTCAGCACCGCCGGCCCGCGCGCCGAGACGTACCGCCTGAGCGCCGGCACGGCGGCCCAGCCGTCGGCGCCCGTCACCGTCACGAGCGAGGGCGGGAAGACCACCGTCGACACCGGCGTGATCACCGTGGTGTTCCCGCGCTCCGGCGAGCACGTCATCACGTCCATCGCCCGGGGCGAGACCGTCATCGCCAAGGACGGCCGTCTGGTCGCCTCCCGCCAGGACAAGCCGGAGGAGCCCGGCAGGAGCGAGTCGTTCACCGGCCGCGTCTCCTCCGTGAAGGTCGAGCAGGACGGCCCCGTGCGGGCCGTGGTCAAGGTGGAGGGCAAGCACAGGAGGGGACGGCGCGAGTGGCTGCCGTTCACGGTGCGCTTCTACCTGTACGCCGGCTCGGACGCCGTCCGCGTCGTCCACAGCTTCGTCTTCGACGGCAACGAGAACAAGGACTTCATCAACGGTCTCGGCGTCGAGTTCACGGTGCCGATGCGCGGCGAGCCGCACGACCGGCACATCCGGTTCGCCGGCGAGGGCGACGGCGTGCTCGCCGAGGCCGTGCGCGGCATCACCGGCCTGCGGCGCGACCCCGGCCAGGCCGTCCGGCAGGCCCAGTACGAGGGCAGGGCCACCCCCGACCCGGCCACCTGGGACCAGCGCGTCACCACGCGCCTGCACTGGATCCCGGCCTGGGGCGACTACCGGCTGAGCCAGCTCAACGCCCACGGCTTCGAGATCCACAAGCGCACCGGGGACGGCCACTCGTGGGTCCGCGTGGACGGCGGCCGGCGCGCCTCCGGCCTCGCCTACGTGGGCGGCCCGACCGGCGGGCTGGCGTTCGGCATGCGGAACTTCTGGCAGCTGCACCCGACCGAGCTGGAGATCACCGGCGCGGCCGGCGACGAGGCCACGGCCACGGTGTGGATGTGGTCGCCCCGGGCCGGCGCGATGGACCTGCGCTTCTACCACGACGGCTTGGGGCAGGACACCTACCCCGAGCAGCTGGACGCCCTGGAGATCACGTACGAGGACTACGAGCCCGGTTTCGGCACCCCGTACGGCGTCGCCCGCACCACCGAGCTGACCTTCTGGGCACTGGAGGCGACCCCGGAGGCCGAGCGCTACGCCGGGCTCGCCGCCGCCAACGCCACCCCGCCGCTGCTGGCCAGCCCGCCGCAGCACAACCACGCGGCCGGGGTGTTCGGCTCCTGGGCGCCGGTCGACCGCTCGGTCCCGGCGAAGGCCGCGTTGGAGGACAACGTTGACCTCATGCACAAGTACCACCGCGAGCAGGTCGACCAGCGCTCGTGGTACGGCTTCTGGGACTACGGCGACATCATGCACACCTACGACGGCGACCGGCACGTGTGGCGCTACGACGTGGGCGGCTACGCGTGGGACAACTCCGAGCTGTCCACGGATCTCTGGCTCTGGTACCACTACCTGCGCACGGGGGACGCCAAGGCGTTCCGCTTCGCCGAGGCGATGACCCGCCACACCAGCGAGGTCGACATGTACCACATCGGCAAGTGGCGCGGCCTGGGCACCCGGCACGGCATCATGCACTGGGCCGACAGCGCCAAGCAGGTGCGCATCAGCAACGCCGGCTACAAGCGCTTCTACTACTTCCTGACCGCCGACGAGCGCATCGGCGACGTGCTGCACGACCTGGTCGACTCCGACAGGAGCTTCCTCGTGCTCGACCCCATCCGCAAGCTGCGCGACGGCGCGTTCGAGCCCGACCCGAAGGCGCTCGGAGTCGGCCAGACCACCGACTGGGGCGCCCTCGCCATGGCCTGGCTGGCGGAGTGGGAGCGGGGCGGCGACCCGATCGCGCGGACGAAGCTGGTCAACGGCGCCACCACGATCGCCGCGCTGCCCAACGGCTGGGTGCAGGCCGACGTGACGTACAACCTGGCCGACGGCCGCTTCGCGCCGATGACGGAGAAGACGGTGAGCATCGGCAGCCTCAGCTCCGTCTTCGGGCTGATCGAGGTCATGACCGAGCTGCTCGGCCTGATCGACGACGAGGCCGTGAAGGCGAAGTGGGTGGAGTTCTGCCGCCTCTACAACGCCACCAAGGAGGAGCAGCAGGAGGTCACCGGAGCGAGCTGGGGCAACCTCAACCTCCGCCAGGCCTACTCGCGGGCCACCGCCTACGCGGCCACGCAGCTGAACGACGAGACCCTGGCCAGGCGGGCCTGGCAGGAGCTGCGCACCGGGCACGCAGGTTACCCCGAGAACCACTCGTTCGCCTCCACGCGCGTCGAGGGGTCCGCCGTGCTCAACCCGGTCGACGAGGCGGACCTGTCGACGAACGCCAGCGCCCAGTACGGCCTGGCCGTCTTCCAGTGCCTCGCCCTCGTCGGGGACCACATCTGACGGGCTGTGGTTTCCCGCACCCCTGAACCGGCCGTACACCCCATGGCCGACATAACCTGAACATTCCTAATCTCGGAGACATGACGGAACGGCGGCAGGGGTGAGCGGCACACAAGCCGGCATGCGGCTCGTGGTCAGAGGGCTGCGGCTCGTCGGGGCGGTGACCGCCGGTGCGGTCACCGCCCTCGCGGGCCTGCTGTTCGTGCTGGTGACGCTGCCGTTCGCGGACCGTCCGGCGGTACGGGTCGCGGCCGGACGGCTGACGGCGCTGGAGCTCTGGCGGCTTCGGCTGGACCTCCCGGGCCGGAGCGAGGGAGGCGAGCGGCGCTATCTGGCCGCCCGGGCGCCCGTGGGGCTGCTGGGCGGTCTGGTGGTGCTGCTGCTGGTGATCGGCATCGGCGTGGCGGTCAGGCTGCTCTGGTCGTGGATCCGGGGTGAGGCGTTCGACGGCATGCTGCCCACCCTGCCGCTGCTGGCCTACTTCCTCCTGGGCGGCCTCGTCCTGCTCTTCCTGGACCTGTCCGGCCTGGTGGGGGTGGACGCGCTGGAGCGGCGCCTCGCCGTACGCCTGCTCGCCCCCGACCCGACCGAGGCGCTCCGGCGGCGCATCAGCGAGCTGACCGAGAGCCGTGCCGGGGTGGTGGCGGCGGTCGACGCCGAACGGCGGCGCATCGAGCGCGACCTCCACGACGGCGTGCAGCAGCGGCTGGTGGCGCTGTCCATGCTCGCGGGACGCGCCCGCCGGGGCCGCCCCGAGCTGGTGGAGCAGCTGCACGAGCAGGCCCAGCAGGCGCTGGTGGAGCTGCGCGAGGTGGCCTGGCGGGTCTACCCGTCGGGGCTGGACGCGCACGGGCTGCCGGAGGCGCTGGCCGGGGTGGCCGAGCGGGCGGCGGTCGCGGTCAAGGTGACCTGCGACCTGCCGGAGCGGCCACCGGCGGCGGTGGAGGCCGCCGCGTACTTCGTGGCCAGCGAGGCGGTGACGAACGCGGCCAAGCACTCCCGGGCCACCCTCGTCACCATGGACGTGCGCCGGCAGGGCAGCATGGTCGTCGTGCGCGTGGAGGACGACGGCATGGGCGGGGCCGATGCCACCGGAGGCGGGCTGACCGGTCTGGCGCGGCGGGTGGCCGCGCTGGACGGCCGGTTCACCGTGACCAGCCCGCCCGGCGGGCCGAGCATGATAGAAGCGGAGCTGCCGTGCGGGTGATGCTGGCCGAGGACTCCGCCCTGCTGCGCGAGGGCCTGGTGCGGCTGCTGAAGGAGGAAGGTCACGACGTTCCGGCCGCGGTGGGCGACGCCGACGCGCTGCTGGCGGCGGTGACCGGCGACAGGCCCGACGCGGTGGTGGTCGACGTGCGGATGCCGCCCACCCACACCGACGAGGGCCTGCGCGCCGCCCTGGAGATCCGGCGGCGCTGGCCGGAGGTCAAGGTGCTGGTGCTGTCGCAGTACGTCGAGAAGAAGTACGCGACGGAGCTGATGAGCGGCAGCATCGACGGCGTCGGCTACCTGCTCAAGGACAGGGTGGCCCAGGTCGGCGACTTCCTGGACGCGCTGGAGCGGGTGGGCGCGGGCGGGACGGCCTTCGATCCCGAGGTGGTGCGCCAGCTCCTCGCCCGCACCACCCACGCCGACCCGCTGGGCCGGCTCACCGCCCGCGAGCGCCAGGTGCTGGAGCTCATGGCGCAGGGCCTGACCAACGCCTCGATCGCCCAGTCCCTGCACGTGTCGCAGAGCGCGGTGGAGAAGCACGTCAACGCCCTGTTCGACAAGCTCGCGCTGTCGCACACCACCGGCTACAGCCGCCGGGTCCTCGCCGTGCTGCGCTACCTGGGCTCCTGAGCGGTTCTCAAGGCTGTGGTTTCCCGCAGGTGAGGTGGGCGGAGCACCGCATTCCGCCGCGGAGCCGATCTCCGTAGCGTCGAGCCCATGATGCAGACGATGATGAACGTGCTGGTGGCGGCCGCTGTGGCGGCGGGCGGCCAGGGCGTGGACGCACGCGTGGACGTACGGGACGACCTGGAGAAGATCGTGGCGGGCGGCGCGGCGACGGCCGCCCTGGCGCGGGTCTCCGACGGCCACGGCCACACCTGGTCGGGCGCCGCGGGCGTGCGCGACATCGAGCGCGGCGGGCGGCCCTCGCCCGGCGGATACTTCCGGATCGGCAGCGTCACCAAGACGTTCGTCGCGACCGTGGTGCTCCAGCTCGTGGACGAGGGCAAGGTGCGGCTCGACGACCCCATCGACGAGCACCTGCCCGGCCTGGTGCCCGGCGGCGAGCGGATCACCGTCCGCGCGCTCCTCGACCACAGCAGTCACCTGTACGACTACATGAGCGAGCCCGGTTACTCCACCAACCGCTGGCGGGGCAAGGCCCGCTTCCGCTCGTACGAGCCGCGCGAGCTGCTCAAGGTGGCCTTCGCCAAGGAGCTTCCCGACAACGGCGCGTGGCACTACTCCAACACCAACTACGTGGTGCTCGGGCTGCTGGTGGAGAAGGTGACCGGCAATCCCTACGGCGAGGAGGTCACCCGCCGCATCCTGCGTCCGCTGAAGCTGCGCCACACGGTGGTGCCGGGCGACCGGGCAGGGGTGCCGTCGCCGCACGCCAAGGGGTACGAGCCGATGCCCGAACTGGTCGACGCGACCCGGATGAACCCCTCGCTGGACTGGGCGGCCGGAGAGATGATCTCGACCGCACCGGACCTGGAGCGGTTCATGTCGGCGCTGCTCGGGGGCAAGCTGATCAGCGAGTCGTCCCTACGGGCGATGCGTACGACGGTCAAGACGGGGGTCGGGTTCGACTACGGGCTCGGGCTGCAGGCGTACACGCTGCCGTGCGGCCGGGTGTGGGGGCACAGCGGCGAGCTGATCGGCTACCTGACGTTCTCGTTCCGCTCCGACTCCGGCAGGTCGCTGACCCTGTCGATCAACCCCTCGACGCGCAACCCGTCCACCGAGGAGGTCATGGGCCTGGCGGTCAAGGTGTTCTGCGGGTCGGCCGGCAATAGCCCAGATCGTACGAGTCGTCCGTAAGCTGGGTGACGTGGCCCCCGCGCTGATCCTGCTCGACGGCGTCCGCTGGCGAGGCGGGCGGGTGATCGGCGATCGCCCGCAGACCCTGCTGGCGGTGCTCGCCATGCACGGACGGGCGGGAGCCGGTGACGAGCGCCTGGTCGAGGAGCTGTGGCCCGGCGGAGCGCCGGCCAATCCCACCAAGGCGCTGCAGGTGGTCGTCTCGCGCACCCGGGCCGCGACCTCCGCCGACGCCGTGGTGCGCACCGCGCGCGGCTACCGGCTCGGGGTTCCCGACGAGCAGGTCGACGCGCTGCTGCTCGGCGCGCTGGTCGAGCAGGCGCGGGCCGCGCTGGGCAAGGACGACGTGGCCCTCGCGCTGCGCCGGGCCGAGGAGGCCCTGGCTCTCGCGGCCGGCGGGCTGGAAGCCTCCGCGGGGCCGCTGGCCGACCTGCGGGCCGCCGCCGCCGGGCGGCTGGCCGAGGCGCGCCGCCTGTCGGCCGTCGCGCGCTCCAGGAGCGGCGATCACGAGGGCGCGCTGCCGCTGCTGGAGGAGGCCGCGGCCGAGCGTCCGCACGACGAGGAGCTGCTCGCCTGCCTGCTGCGCAGCGAAGCCGCCGTACGGGGCGCCGCCGCGGCGCTGGAGCGCTACGCGCGCTACCGCGCGGACCTCGCCGACCGTCTCGGCGCCGACCCGGGGCCGGAGCTCGCCCGCGTGCACGCCGGGCTGGTCGCCGCGGACCGGCCCGTACGCGCGGGCCTGCTGTTCGACGGCTCCTCGCTGCTCGGCCGCGACGCCGACATCCGCGCCGTGCATGGGCTGCTGCAGACCAGCCGGGTCGTCTCGGTCATCGGCCCGGGCGGGCTGGGCAAGACGCGGCTGGCCCACGTCGTCGGCAGGAACGCCGCCCAGCCCGTCGCGCACTTCGTGGAGCTCGTCGGCGTCTCCTCGCCCGAGGGCGTGGTGGGCGAGGTGGGCTCGGCCCTGGGGGTGCGCGACTCCGTCAGCGGGCGCCGTACGCTGACGCCCGAGCAGCGATCCGACATCCGCGCCCGGATCGCCCAGCACCTCGACCAGGCGCCCTCGCTGCTGATCCTCGACAACTGCGAGCACGTGATCGAGGCCGTCGCCGACCTGGCGGCCTTCCTCACCGCGACCACCCGCGATCTGCGGGTGCTCACCACCTCCCGCGCCCCCTTGTCGATCCCGGCCGAACGGGTCTACCTCCTCGGCGAGCTGGACGCCGGCGACGCGCTGGAGCTGTTCCGCCAGCGCGCCACGGCGGCCAGGCCCGGCGTGCGGATCGACGACGAGGTGGTCGGCGAGATCGTCGCCCGCCTCGACGGGCTGCCGCTCGCGATCGAGCTGGCCGCGGCCAAGGTGCGGGTGATGTCGGTGGACGAGATCGCGCGGCGCCTGGCGGACCGGTTCGCCCTGCTGCGCGGCGGCAACCGCACCGCCCCCGACCGGCACAGGACGCTGCTGTCGGTGATCGACTGGTCGTGGAACCTGCTGGAGGAGCCCGAGCGGCGGGCCCTGCGGTGGCTGTCGCTGTTCGGCGACGGGTTCACGCTGGCCGCCGCCGAGCACGTGCTGGGCCCCGACGCGCTGCTCGCCGTGCACGCGCTGACCGAGCAGTCGCTGCTGAGCGTCCGCGAGACGCGCTACGGCCTTCGCTACCGGATGCTGGAGACCGTCAGGGAGTTCGGCCGGATGCGGCTGGAGGAGGCCGGCGAGGAGGCGCCCGCGCGGGCCGCGCTGCTGGCCTGGGCGACGGAGTACGCCTGGACGAACGTCTCCATGCTCTTCACCCCCGACCAGTACGCGGCGGCCGACGCGCTGCGGGCCGAGGAGATCAACCTGGCCGACCTGCTCCGCCGCGCGCTCGGCGAGTCCGACCCCGCCACGGCGGTGCAGCTGCTGGCGGGCGTGGGCGCGCTGTGGTCCATCCGCGGCGACCACCTCAGGATCATCGCGCTCAGGGACGCGTTCGACGAGGCGGTGACCGGCTGGCAGCCGCCGCCCGAGCTGGAGGAGCTGGCGCGGGCGTCCGCGCTGATCGCGCTCATGAACACGATGGTCGCCGACGACAGCCACAACACGGCGCAGCGCGACCTGCTCCGCAGGCTCCCCCACCGTGACACGACGGACCCCCGGATCACCGCGATGGTCACGGTGGTGCTCGCCTGCGACCCGTCCCAGGGCGACCGACTGCACGGGACGCTCCAGAAGCTGTGCGAGAGCGACGATCGTGACGTGGTGCTGGCGGCCGGTCAGATGATGGTCCACGTCCTGGAGAACGCGGGAGACCTGGCGGGGGCGGTCACGGCGGCCGAGCGGGCGCTGGCGCTGCTGGACGAGGCCGACGGGCCGTGGGCGGCGGCGATCCTGCACACCGAGCTGGCCGGGCTGTTCATGCAGCTCGGCGACCACCGCTCCGCCGTCGGCCACGCGCGCACCGCGCTTCCCGTCATGAGGCGGCTCGGCGCCACGGACGACGCGACGCAGCTGCACTCGATCGTGCTGTTCGCCGCGCTCGCCGAGGGCGACTACGCGACCGCGGAGGCCGAGCTGGTGGAGATCAACCGGATCAACGACGGCGAGGCGGTGCTGGGCGGGCTGGCGGTCGTCCCGTTGTGCGACGCCGAACTCGCCCTCGCGCGCGGCGAGGCGGCCGCCGCGCTCGGGCACTACCGCCGGGCCGTCGAGCGCGCCCGCGAGCTGCGCATGCCGGGGGTGGAGCTGACGGGGTTCGAGCCGTGGGTGGTCCTCACGGAGGCGGTCTGCCTGACGGCGCACGCCCACCACGCGGGGCCGGCGGACCTGCGGTACGGCGAGGAGCTGCAGCTCTTCTGCGCCACGACCCGGGCTTCCGACCTGCTGGTCGACTGCAGCCCGCTGCTCGACTACCCGGTGTGCGGCTCCCTGCTCTTCGCGCTCGGGAGCTGGGGGCTGCTGCGCGGGGCCATGGCTCCGGACGACGCGGTCAGGCTGCTGGTGCTGGCCGAGCGGTTCGCGTACAACCGCGCCGCGCCCAGCCTGGCCTTCGAGCGGATCGAGCCGCACGCCGAGCGGGCCGCGCCGGGCGCGCTCGCCGCCGTACGCGCGGAGTACGGCGACCGGCGCGGCCCTGACCTGCTCGGAGAGGCACGGCGGCTGGCCGGGAAGGCGGGCGGCACGGGCTCACATGTGCCGCTTGTAACTGCGTACGGCCAGCGGCGCGAAGATCACGATGACGACCAGGCAGGCCAGCATCGTCCAGGCCACCTCGCTGGTGACGAGCGTGCTGTTGGCCAGGTCGCGGGCGGCCGTGACCAGGTGTGAGACCGGATTGACCCGCACGAACGCCGCGAGCCAGTCGGGCAGGCTCTCGACGGGGACGAACGCGTTCGACAGGAAGGTCAGCGGGAACATGATCATCATGGAGATGCCCTGCACGGCCTGGGCGCTCCGGGCGATCGTGCCGACCCAGGTGAAGACCCACGCCAGCGACCAGCCCGTGACGACCGACAGCAGGATCGCGCCGAGCACGCCGAGCACTCCCCCGCCGGGGCGATAGCCGATCGCGAGGCCCATGCCGAAGGTCAGCGTCGCCGCGATCGTGTAGCGCAGCAGGTCGGCCACCATCGGCCCGGCGAGCGGCGCGATCCGGGCGATCGGCAGCGACTTGAACCGGTCGAAGACCCCCTTCTCCATGTCCTCGCGCAGCTGCGTGCCGGTGGCCATGCAGGTCGTCAGCACGGTCTGGGCGAGGATGCCGGGGATCATCAGCGGGAGGTAGCTCTGCACGTCACCGGCGATCGCGCCGCCGAAGATGAACGCGAACATCGCGGTGAACAGGATCGGCTGCAGCGCCACGTCGACGAACTGCTCCGGGTTGCGGACCATCTTCTTGAGCGCCCGCCACGCCATCGTCATCGTCTGGCTCAGCGTCTCCCCCATGGAGACGCGCCGCCGGGCGGCCGACACCCGGTCGGCGGCCCGTACGGTCCCACGTACGGTCATGGTGCTCATCGGGTGACCTCCTTCACGTCCTCGTCGTCGCCGTCGGCCTCGTGGCCGGTCAGGGCCAGGAACACCTCGTCCAGGCTGGGCTTGGCCACGTTCACCGACGTGATCGAGATCCCGGCGGTACGCAGCGCGATCAGCACGTCGGCGGCCAGGTCGGCCTGGTCGAGGGCGACGTTGAGCCGGCCCTGCTCCGGGCTGAGCACCGGGTCGGAGCCGAGGAGGCGCCGGACCACGTCCACGGCGGCGGGCACCTCGCGGGGCTCGGCGAGCAGCACCTGGAGGGTGGAGTCGCCGACCGCGGTCTTCAGCTCGTCGGGCGTGCCCTCGGCCACCTTGCGGCCGTGGTCGATGACGGCGATCCGGTCGGCGAGCTGGTCGGCCTCGTCGAGATACTGGGTGGTCAGCAGCACCGTGCAGCCGTCGGCGACCAGGCCGCGGATGGTGTCCCACATCTGGCCGCGGGTGCGCGGGTCGAGACCGGTGGTCGGCTCGTCGAGGAAGATCAGCGGCGGCCTGGTGATCAGGCTGGCGGCCAGGTCGAGGCGCCTGCGCATGCCGCCGGAGAACTGCGAGATCGGCTTGTTCGCCGCCTCCTCCAGGCCGAACTGGCCGAGCAGCTCGGTCGCGATCCGCCGGGCGCGCGGAGAGGCGATCCCCTGCAGCCGGCCGAAGAGCCAGAGGTTCTCGCGGGCGGTCAGGTTCTCGTCGACCGACGCGTACTGTCCGGTGACGCCGACCAGCTGCCGGATCACGTGCGGGTTGCCGGCCACGTCCACGCCGAAGATCTCGGCGCGACCCGCGTCGATCTTCAGCAGGGTGGCCAGCATGCGCAGCATGGTCGTCTTGCCCGCGCCGTTCGGCCCGAGGACCCCGAAGATCTCCCCGGCGCGCACGTCCAGGTCGATCCCGTCCACGGCACGGTGCTCGCCGAACGCCTTGACCAGCCCTTCTGCGTGGACGGCCGGCTCGGTTCCGCCGGTGGCGGTGCCGCCGCCGGCGCGGTCGAGTTCTGTGATGCTCATGGCCCCACTCTCGGCAGCACCGGTTTCACGGCGCCCTCGCCCCGGTTTCACCGGCACTCGGCGCGCGGATCACAGGCCGAGGGCGGCGCGGGAGCGGGCGATCTGCTCGCGGGTGCGGGCGGACCAGACGTGCTCGCTGCGCGGGCTGAGCAGCGCGTCGCAGGCCGTGAAGTGGTCGAGGGCCGCGCGCTCGTTCCCGCGCCACCGGCAGACCTCGCCCATCGCGTACACGCTCAGGGCCTCCCCGCGGACGTCACCGGCGCGCGCGAACATCTCCGTGCACTCGGCGAGCATGCGCGCGGCGCGGTCGAACCGGCCGAGCGCGCCCTCGGCCTCCGCCAGCCGGCGCAGCGCCATCCGCTCGCCGTCATGCCACCGCAGCTCCCGGCTGAGGTCGAGGCTCAGGCGGTAGTGGCCGACGGCCTCCTCGATCCGGCCGGTCTCGAAGCAGGCGATGCCGAGCGTACGGAGGAAGCAGGCACGGTGGACCATGCTCTCGCCCTCGGCGAGAGGCAGCGCGCGCCGGCAGATCATCGCGGCGTCGTCGTAGCGGCCCAGGTAGAGCTGGATCGCCGAGACCTCGGACCAGGCGTTCAGCAGGCCGTGCGTGTCGCCCAGCACGAGGAACAGGCCGGCCGCCTGGGTGGCGGCGGTCAGCGCGGAGCCCAGGTCGTCCTCCAGGGTGGAGGCGACCCCGAGCAGCGCGTACGCGGACGAGTGCAGGTCGTCCGCCCGCTCGCAGCGCTCCAGCAGGCGCCGGAACTCGGCGGCGACGGTGTGGGCGCGCCTGCGGTCCACCTCGGCGTCGGCGCGCAGCAGCCGCAGGCGCGTCTCGTTGGGGTCGTCGCCCGCCGCCGCGGCCGCCCCGATCGCCACGTCGAGCATGGACACGGCGTCCTCGTGGTAGCCGCGCACGATGAGGAACGGCGCCAGAGCGTGAGCGAGGCCGGCCGAGGCCGTCACCAGGCCCGCGCGGGCCGCCGCCACCACGACCGCGACGAGCAGGCCACGCTCCGCCGACAGCCAGGCGCCGTCCCAGGGCGAGGGCGGCGTCCGCGCCGGGACGCCGGGCGGCGGCGGGGCGAAGGCGAGGGGCAGCTCGCGGGCGGCGCCGGTGACCCGGTCGCGCGCCTCGGCCGCCACCCGGCGCAGCGCCTCCCGGCGCTCGTCGTCCTCCTCCGCGGCGAAGAGCTCGGAGGCGAAGCTCCGCAGCAGGTCGTGCATGCGGTAGCGGGGCTGGGCCGCCGCGTCGACGTCGCTCGCGGTGATCAGGCCGGCGGCGGCGAGCTCCTCCAGCGCGCGGTCGACGTCGTGCGCGGTCGTGCCCGCCAGCGCGGCGACGGCCCACGCCGCCACGCTGTCGGCCGCGACCGACCCGAGCAGCCGGAACGCCCGCCCGGCCGGCGCGGACAGCGTCGCGTAGCTCATCGCGAACGTGGTGCGCACGTCCAGCGGCCCCGAGTGCAGCTCGTTGAGGCACGCCGAGGTGTCCGTGAGCCGCCGGGCGAACTCGGCCAGCGGCCACGCGGGACGGGTCACGAGCCGCGCCCCGGCGATGCGCAGCGCGAGCGGGAGCCGCCCGCACGCGCGCAGGATGGCCTCCGCCGACTCGGGGTCGCTCTCCACCCGGTCGGCGCCCGCCACGCCCGCGAGCAGGTGGCGGGCGTCCTCGGGCGGCGGCACGTCCAGGGTGAGCGCCACCGCGCCAGGCAGCGTGGGCAGCGGCCCCCGGGAGGTGACGACGACCGCCGACCTCGGCGTCCCCGGGATCAGCGGCGCCACCTGGGCCTCGCCGGCCGCGTCGTCGAGCACCACGAGGACCGCGCGGTCGGCGAGCCTGGCACGGTACATCGCCGCCTGCTCCTCCGTGGAGGCGGGCATGACGGCGGTGTCCACGCCGAGCGCCCGCAGCAGCTCGGCGAGCAGGTCCGCGGGGTCGCGCGGGGACGGCGACGCGCCGCCCAGCCGGACGAACAGCTGCCCGTCGGGGTAGTGGTCGCGGACCAGGTGGGCGGCGTGCACGGCCAGCGTGCTCTTCCCGACCCCCGGTGGCCCGGACACCGCCACGATCACCGGCGCCGTACCACCCCGTTCCGGGGGGCGGCGCAGGGCGGCGATCATGTCGCGCGTCTCGGGCTCGCGGCCGACGAAGTCGGCGATGTCCGCGGGGAGCAGGCACACGCCCTGCCACGCCCGCTCCCGGCGCTCCGTCTCGGCCTGCGCGGCGGCTCCGGCCTGGCGCGGAACCCCCGGCGGCCGCTCACCCGCGGCCGACGCGCCTCCAGCGGCCGTTTCCTGGGCCGACGCCCCTTCGGCGGCCGGTCCGAGAGCCGATGCTCCTTCGGCGGCGGCCGTCCCCAGGGCGGATGCGCCTCCGGCGGCCGCCTCCAATGCCGATGCGCCTTCGACGACCGTTTCCTGGGCCGACGCCTCTCCACAGCCCGCCGACGGTCCGGAGGTCCCGGAGTCCCGGGACGGCGCGGAGGTCGCCGAGGTCGCGCATGTCGCGCACGGTTCGCTGCGGGCGTGCTCGTCCGGGCCCGCCGGCATCGGCGCCGACCACCCGGTGGAAGCGCCGTCGGGCGGGATCGGTCCCGAGAGGACGGGGGGTTCGACGGGAGCGTCGTTCAGGATGGCCTCGTGCAGCGCCCGTAGCTCCTGCCCCGGTTCCACGCCCAGCTCAGCCACGAGCACGGACCGCGCCCGCCGGTACGCCTCCAGCGCCTCGGCGCGCCGGCCCGCCCGGTGCAGCGCCACCATGAGCCGGTGCCACAGGCGCTCGCTGAGCGGTGCGGTCTCCACCAGCGGGGTCAGCTCGCCGACGAGCTCGTCGTACAGGCCGAACCGCAGGCGCACGTCGATCCAGCCGAGCCGGGCGCTCTCCCGCCGCTCCTCCAGCTCGGTGATGCGGGCGTTGACCACCCCGGCCAGGGGCACGTCCTCGGCGGGCCGGCCGCGCCACAGCGACAGGGCGCGCGCGAACAGCCGGTGCGCCTTGGCCAGGTCGCCGCGCGCCGACTCCAGGCGCGCCCGCCGTACGGCGGCGTCGAAGGCGAGGAGGTCGAGCCGGTCGGGTTCGGGCCGCAGGCGGTAGCCCGGCCCCTGCCGCTCCACCTCGATGCCCGCCCGCCGCAGCACGGACACGTAGTTCTGGAGGTTGGCGAGGGCCGATCGGGGCGGCTCGTCCCAGACGGACGCGATCAGCCGGTCCCTGGAGACGATGGCGTCCGGGTGGAGGAGGAGGACGCTGAGCACGGCGCGCGGCTTGGCCGCCAATCGCACCGGCCGTCCCGCGTCGGTGACGTGGACGGGTCCGAGGATGGCGAAGTCCACTTTCGCCTCCCGAATGCACTGTGCGGAAGCTCCCGCGATGAAACTTTTGACGTCCTTATGGCGACAATATGGGGATTTTATGGGCGCGGATAGGACCTTGATCGAGGACATCCGAAAGGAGGTGGATCCAGTGAAGATCGAGGTTCGCAAGGTCGAGGCCGTCAAGGCGACCCAGTTCATGACCTGAGGCGCCGCCTTTCAGCAGATCGGGGGATGGCGCGAGCCGTCCCCCGGTCCTCTTCGTCCCCTCTTCCTCCCGTCGAGGTCCCGTCGAGCGTCTGGAGTGGCGATGCGTGTGATGGTGAAGGAGTGCGTCTGGGAACCCCTCGGCGACGAGCTCGTCGTGGTCCACGACCCCCGCGAGGCGTTCACCCTGGCCGACCCGGAAGGACAGATAGCGGCGCTCCTCGACGAGCTCAGCCGCGGGCCTGCCACGGCGGAGGAACTGAGCGCCGCGATGACCGCGCGCGGCTTCGCCACCACGGTCGAGGACGTGCGTGACGGGCTGGCCGGCCTGGACTCCCTCGGCCTGGTCGAGAACGCCGACGAGCGGTGGCTGGGCGACCCCGACGCCGACGAGCGGCACTTCTCCAACCTGACCTTCTTCGGCTCCTTCGCCGGCCTGCACACCTCGCGCGCGGAGTTCGTCAGGCGGCTGCGCGACTCGCACGTCCTCGTGCTCGGCGCCGGCGGTGGCGGATCCTCCCTGGTGCAGTGCCTGGCCGGGCTCGGCGTCGGCGCGCTGACGCTGGTGGACCGCGACGACATCGCGCCGCGCAACTTCGCCCGCCAGTTCCTGTACAGGAACGCCGACATCGGGCGCTCGAAGGTCGATCGCGCCGCCGAATGGGTACGCGAGTACGACCCCCGGATCGAGGTACGGGCCGTCGACCGGTGGATCTCCGGCCCCGAGGACCTCAAGGACCTCACCGAGGGCGTCCACGTGGTGGCCGGCGGCCTGGACGGCGATCCGGACGCCAACCTGTGGGTGAACGAGGCCGCGCTGCGCGCCGGCGTGCCGCTCGTCGCCGGCGGGATGACCCGTACCCAGCTCGTCTACTTCTCCGTCGACCCGGGCAGGAGCGCCTGCCTGCGCTGCGACCAGTCGGACCTGCCCGACCCCGACGAGCGCTCGTCGGCCGGGGTCGCCCACCGGCTGACCCGCGAGCTCCAGCTCGCCAACGGGCTCACCGGGCCGATGGCGATGCAGGTCGGGTCGCTGGTCTCGTACGAGGTCATGCGCTACCTGACCGGCATCGAACCGCCCAGGGCCGCCGGCTGCCGGGTCGTCCTCGACCTGCGCAACGGGCTCATCCCGGTCTGGCAGCCGTTCCCCCGCGACCCCGCCTGCCCGGCGTGCGCCCTGGCCAGGAGCTGAGATGAGCGGCACCACCGTACCGCTGCGCCCGTTGACGCTGGTGGAGGAGGGCGACGAGGTCCTGGTCGGCGATCCGGGGACGGGCACGTTCGTGACCATGCCCGCCGTGGGCGGGGTGGTGATCTCCGCGCTGCTGCGCGGCGCGAGCGCGGAGGAGGCCGCCGCCGAGGCCGAGGCGTTCGCCGGGGAGGCGGTCGACATGCCGTCGTTCGTGGCGACCCTGACCGAGCTCGGCTTCGTGGAGGACCGGCCGGGCGAGGAGCGCGAGGCCGTGCGTACCGCGCCCATCCAGATGCGGAACTGGATGGCCGGGGTGAGCAGCCGCCTGGCCCGGCCCTTCTTCGGCCGGGTGGCCTGGACCGCGTACGCGGCACTCGCGCTGTTCTGCGTCGCCGTCTTCGTCACCTCGCCGTCCCTGTTCCCGAGCCCGGCTCAGGACGCGTTCCTGCTCGACGACATCGGGCTGGGCGCCCTGCTGCTCATGCCGTTCGTCATGGTGTCGACGGCCCTGCACGAGTGCGGGCACTGGCTCGCGGCCCGCGCGATCGGCGTCAAGTCGCGCTTCGGCGTGGACCGGCGGATCATGCTGCTCGTCCTTGAGACCGACCTCACCCAGGTGTGGACGGTGCCCCGCCGCCGGCGCTACGGCCCGCTGCTCGGCGGCATGGCGGTGGACGTGACCCTGCTCGCCCTGCTGCTGGGCGCCCGGCTGCTGATCCAGGAAGGCTGGTGGCACGCGCCGGCCGCGGTGGACGCCACGCTCGCGGTGTGGGTGTTCCTGAAGCTGGCCGGGATGCTCTGGCAGTGCATGATCTTCCTGCGCACCGACCTGTACGCGGTGCTGGTCAACGCCCTCGGCTGCCACAACCTGTGGCGGGTCAAGACGCTGCTGCTGCGGCGGGCGTTCGGCCGCCTCACCGCCGAGCAGGCCGCGGAGCTCGACGGCGCCGCGCCCGCCGACCTGCGGGCGGGCCGCTGGTTCCGGTGGCTGTGGCTGGCCGGGTTCGCGGGCGTGCTGGCCTGGTTCGTCTTCTTCGTGGTGCCCGTCGCCGTGACCGTGCTGGTGTGGGCGGCGGACGGCCTCCTCCTCGGGCCGCTCACCCTCCGGTTCTGGTACGCCCTGCTCTGCGCGGCCCTGCTGCTCGGCCCGCAGGTGCTGGCGATCTCCCTGGCCGTCAAGGAATACACCCGCCGCGCCGCCCGCATCGTCCGATGACGACAGATCCACCGCTCCTTCTTGGACACGAACTGTCAATTCGCGAAATTTCATTACCCGCCTACGTCTTATATAGAGCTTTCGGCCGATTGTCGGTTTACGCTCCCCGGCATGCGTGCTAAGTCCCGGGCGTTAGCGATCCTCGTTGCCACCGGCGTCGTCGCCGGCACGATCGCCGCCCTGTCCTCACCCTCCGTGGCCGCGACCCCGGGAACCGTGGTCATCAGCCAGGTCTACGGCGGAGGCGGCAACTCCGGCGCCCCGCTCACCAACGACTACGTCGAGCTGTTCAACCGCAGCGCCGCCCCCGTGTCGCTGGACGGCTGGTCCGTGCAGTACGCGAGCGCCACCGGCACCGGCAGCTTCGCCTCCAACCGCGCCGCCCTCTCCGGCACCCTCGCCCCCGGCCAGTACCACCTCGTGCAGCTCGCCGCCGGCAGCACCCCCAGCGGCGCGCTGCCCCAGCCCGACAGCGTCGGCTCCGTCAACATGAGCGGCACGTCGGGCAAGGTGGCGCTGGTCCGCTCGGCCGACGGGCTGGCCTGCAACGGCTCCTCGGCGCCCTGCTCGGAGGAGCAGGCCGCGCTGATCGCCGACCTGGTCGGGTACGGCACCGCGAACTTCTCCGAGGGCTCGCCCGCCCCGGCGCTCACCAACGCCACCGGCGCGTTCCGCGGGTCCGCCGGCTGCGCCGACACCGACGACAACGCCGCCGACTTCACGACGGGGGCGCCCGCGCCGCGCAACAGCGCCACCGCCCCGGCGCCCTGCGGCGGCGGTGACCCCTCGCCGACCCCGACCCCCACGCCGACGCCGACACCGACGCCCACCCCGACCGACCCGCCCGCCGAGACCTGCGACACCGCGCCCACGCACGGCGTCGCGCAGATCCAGGGCAACGGCGAGACCAGCCCCGTCGCGGGCCAGAACGTCCGCGTCGAGGGCGTCGTCACCGGCTCCTTCCAGGGCTCGGGCGGGCTCGGTGGCTTCTACCTGCAGTCACCCGTACCGGACAGGGACCCGGCGACCTCGGAGGGCCTGTTCGTGTACTCCTCCTCGCCGGTCAAGGCCGGTGACCGGGTGCTCGTCTCCGGCAAGGTGATCGAGTACAACGGCCTCACCGAGATCTCGCCGGCCACCGCCGTCAACGTCTGCGGAACCGGCGCCATCAGGCCGGCCAAGGTGAAGCTGCCCCTCAAGAAGGGGATCACCCTGGAACGCTACGAGGGCATGCTCGTCACGTTCAGCCACAGGCTCACCGTCTCGGAGATCTACAACCTGGGCCGGTACGGCGAGATCACCCTCTCGGAGGGCGGCCGGCTGTGGCAGCCGACCGACCGCAAGGGCGTCGACGTCGAGAAGGACGCGCGGCGCACCATCCTGCTCGACGACGGCTCGAACGCGCAGAACCCGCCCACCCTGCCGTACCACAGCGAGGGCTCGGACACGGTCCGCATCGGTGACGAGGTGAAGGACCTGACCGGCGTCCTCTCGTACGGATTCGACGTCTACCGCGTCCAGCCGACCCGGCCCGTGGTCTTCAGGGCCGAGAACCCGCGCCCGGCCCGCCCCGAGCGGGTCGGCGGCGACGTGCGGGTGGCCAGCCTCAACACGCTCAACTGGTTCACCACGCTCGGGTCGCGCGGCGCCGACACGGCGGAGGAGCGGGACCGCCAGCTCGCCAAGCTGGTCGCCACCATCACGACGCTCGACCCCGCCGTGGCCGGGCTGATGGAGGTCGAGCGCAACGACGACGTGGCGCTGGGCGCCCTGGTCGACGCGCTCAACGCCAAGGCGGGCGCCGGCACGTACCGGGCGATCACCCACCCCGGCCCGGGCACCGACCTCATCCAGACCGCGCTGATCTACCAGCCCGGCAAGGTCACCCCGATCGGTCCCGCGCGGTCGTCGTCCGACCCGATCTTCAACCGGCCGCCGCTGGTGCAGACGTTCGGCCGGGCCGGGCACGGCGGGCGGACCTTCACGGTGATGGTGAACCACTTCAAGTCGAAGGGCTGCACGGACGGCGACGGGACGGCCTCCGGTGACGACGCCGACCAGGGCGACGGGCAGGGCTGCTACAACGCCAAGCGCGTCAAGCAGGCGCAGGCCGTGCTCGCCCTGATGGACGACCTCCGGTTGGAGAACACGCTCGTCCTCGGCGACATCAACTCCTACGGCGAGGAGGACCCGATCCACGCCTTCGAGGACGCCGGGCTGACCAGCCTGAGCAAGAGGTACGTCAAGAAGGACGACCGCTACAGCTACGTCTTCGACGGCCGCTCGGGCGAGCTCGACCACGTGCTGGTCGACAGGGGCGCGCGCAGGATGGTGACCGGCGCGACCATCTGGCACGTCAACGCGGACGAGGGCCGGTTCATGGACTACAACACCGAGTTCAACCCGCCCTACCTGTACGCGCCGGGCGCCTTCCGCTCCTCCGACCACGACCCGCTGCTGGTGGGCCTGCGGCTCTGAGACCGTGCGCAGCTGAGAACCGTGCGCGGGCCGTCGCCGCGGCCCGCGCACCCTGCAACCGCATCGCCGGGCGGCGCAGCCAGGTGGCCCAGCGCCAGAGCCACTCCATGGGGCCGTGGCGGTGACCGCGCAGTGGTCTCCGGGGCGTCCCGCAGGACCAGGGCGCCGGCGTTGGCGATCGGTTTGACGTGGGCGAGCAGGATCCCGCAGAGCGCGAAGCCGCGGACGACGTCGAGCGCGATGATCCGCGACCGTCCCCGGGAGGCCGCCTCAGCGGTCGCGGCCAGGTGCGGAGATCCCCTGCCACCCCTTCGTCACGCGGCGGCGACCTCCACGTTCCCGGAGTCGGTCGACAGCTCGATGCGCCGGGCGGCCGAGGCGTCGGTGTCCACCGAGATCGCCTTGCCGCCCGAGTCCGTCGTGGCCACCACGTTGTACGGCCCCTCCGGCACCCGGATCGAGATGGAGCCCGAGTCCGAGGAGGTCACGACCTTGTCCGGCGCCCCGCCGAAGGCCAGCTCGATGTCGCCCGAGTCGGTCTCCATCATGACCTGGCCGGCCGTCAGCCCCTCCGCCCGGA
This sequence comes from Nonomuraea phyllanthi, assembly GCF_006334985.2. Taxonomy (GTDB): domain Bacteria; phylum Actinomycetota; class Actinomycetes; order Streptosporangiales; family Streptosporangiaceae; genus Nonomuraea; species Nonomuraea phyllanthi. The sequence continues at coordinate 362,868 of NZ_VDLX02000002.1, read as the reverse complement.
TCGCCCCGGAGTCGCTGCGGGCCCGCACCTCGCCGGTCAGCCCCTTCAGCGTCAGCTCCCCGGAGTCGGAGGCCACCTCCACGCGGAGCCCCTTGGGCACCTCGATCTCGTAGCTGACGTCGCAGGACCTGGCGATACTGCCCGGCCCCCAGGTGCCGGGGCACTTGTACGACAGGGCCAGCGTGTCGCCCTCGACCTTGTGGCTGGTCTCCGGCTTGTTCTTGCGCCAGCTGAGCAGCTCGGTCACCCGGACGCCGGTGCGGTCGGACTCGACCACCTGGATGGAGCCGGAGTCGGTCTGCTCCACCCGCAGCGCCGCCACCTTGTCGGTCACGTCGTACGACGTGCTCTGCTCGTCGAGCGGGCCGGCCAGGCCGCAGCCCGTCAGCACCGCCGCCAGCGCGAGTCCCCCCGCGATCATGCCCGCTCTCGTCATCCCCATGGCGCCAAGTCTGATCCTTCCGGACGTCCACGACGTCGGGGAGTTCCCTGAATCATCCCTGAGGGCACCCCGGGCGGGGGTTCACCCGGTCGAGCGCCACGGCGTCGGCGGCCAGGCACCCGTCAGGCGTTCCCGTCACGCTCCGGGTGGACGGCCTCGGGGCGGTCGGACGACAGGTCGAGCAGGTCCAAATAGCCCTGGACGGCCTCCCACAGGTGGTGCTCGGGATGGCGGGCCAGGCCGCGGTGCTTCCTGCGCCACTGGCGGTCCCAGTACGAGTCGCGTACGGCACGCAGGTGCTCCAGCGCGGTCCGCAGCTCCCCCTCGACGTCGGCGCGCTCCTCCTCGGGCCGGGGCGCCTCGCGCACCAGGTCGAAGCGTCGCTCGGCGAGCGCGTCGAGCACGGCCCCGTCCGGGCCGTCCAGCGACCAGAACCGGACGGGGTCGTGGATGCGGTGGTTCGCGACCGGGTCGTGGCGGGAGCGCCACCAGTAGTCCACCCCGCCCTGGTCCAGCCGCAGGAAGTCCACCAGCCAGGCGGTGCCGGGCGGCTGAGCGCCCCAGCTCACCTCCTCCGGCGGGAGGTTCAGCACGAAGACGACCTCCAGGCGGTCGACCGGGTCCGCGCCGGCCAGCACGTCGCCGAGCACGTGGGCCGCGCGCAGGAACGGCTCCTGCGCCGGCACGCGCCTGGTCCGCTCGCAGTCCTGGGCGAGCTGCCGCAGCCGCTCCACCGCCCGCCGGTACCGCATGCCGTCCTCCCCAAGCTCCCGACCAGCGTACGGGCTCGCGGAACCGGCCTCACAGGCCCGTAACCAGCTCGGGACCGGCTCACGACCGGCTCAGGACCGGCCGGCCGGGAGCGGCGCCCGGTAGGCCCACTGCCAGGCCAGCTCCAGCGGCCCCCGGCTGAACCTGCGCAGCCACCACGACGACAGCGCCATGAACGTCAGGCAGATCCCGGCCCACGCCACCGGCACCCACCAGGGACGCAGCCCGTCGAACCGGTCGGCCAGCCCGAGCCCCCAGCCGTAGCAGAGCACGCCGGCCGCGAGGTTCTGGAAGACGTAGCACGACAGCGACATGCGCCCGGCGGCCGCGATCCCCCTGCGGAGCGTCCCGGGCGCGCCGCGCATGCCGAGCACGATCGAGGTGATCAGCGCGAGCAGGCCCAGCGAGACCAGCGGCGCCACCAGATAGCGGTCCACGGCGAACCAGGCGGGACCCGCGAAAGAGGTGGCCAGGTTGAGGGGCACGCCGAGGCCGAGGCCGACGGCGATCAGCTTGGTGCGCAGCCCCGCGCCGCGCTCCTCGAAGACCCCGGCGCGCAGCAGGCGGGCGCCGATGAGGAAGAGCACGATCCCCATGGGGATGATGAAGATCATCTCGATGCGGAAGACGACGACGTTCTGGAGGCGGAGCGCCACCTGGTCGGGCCAGCCGAGCCGCGAGTAGTGCAGCGTGTCGCCGCCGCTCCCGGCCGTCATCAGCGCGGCGGTGGTCAGGGCCACCACGGCGACGTGCACGGCGGCGGCGCCCGCCATCCAGGCGGTGACCGCTCGCCGGCTCCTGCCCACGACGTACGCGACGATCATCGCGGTGATCGCGTAGCCCATCAGCACGTCGAACTCGAAGACCAGCACGAAGTGGAGCGCCCCCTCGACGAGGAGCAGCGTCGCGCGCCAGAGGTACCTGCCGGGCCAGGCCACGCCCCTGCGCAGCGCGCTGCGGTACTGCAGTTCGAGGCCGACGCCGAAGAGCAGGGTCAGCAGGCCGAGGAACTTGCCGTTGGCCAGGAACCGCAGGAACGTCTCCACCGCTCCCGAGTCGCCGAGCCGCAGGAAGTCCACGGGCCCGCCCGGCGCGGTGAAGATCCAGATGTTGGTGCCGAGCGTGCCCATGATGGCCACGCCACGCAGCACGTCCAGCGCGTCGATGCGTCGTGTCACACGTTCAAGGCTCCTGGAGCGAACGCCCGTCCTGATCGTCCCGAAGCGCCAAATGACGCCTACATCGATCGATGTACGGCGTCGCCGGCCGAACCTTCCGGGGGCGGAGGGCTGGGCACCTCACGCGAGGTCGATCGTCGTCGAGGCGCCCTCCCGGGCGCCGGGCCGCGGCACCTCGTACGTCGTCCCCGCCCACGTCACGGCCAGCTCGTCGAGGTCGCGCCGCGGATCCGACACGGTCAGCGCGCCCCCGCGCGCCAGCACCGCGCACGGCGCCGAGGCGCTCAACCCGCCCGCGCTCCCCGCGTTCCAGAAGTTGGCCGCGGTGATCCCCAGCGAGGGCACGTGGACGGCCTGGAGCCGCGCGGTGTTGGCCAGCACGCGCGCGAAGCCGGGCTCGGCGGCCCTGCGCCGGGTCTTCTCCAGGCTCGTGCCCGGCAGCAGCAGGTACGCGTACCCGGCCGAACGCGGATCGACCCCGTGGTCCAGCCAGAGCGTCACGTAGTCGCGGGTCACGCCACCGCCGGTGCGGCGCTCGCGCGTGGTGCGCAGCGGCCCGCGCACGACGTAACCGCCGTGGCCCTCCAGGTGCGCCCAGCCGTCACCGGTGGTGAGCGGCGCGCCGGTCCTGCGGTTGTCCACGATCGTCTCGACGGCCACGCCGTCGCGCGCCGTGATGCCCGCGCCGAGGCAGAGCACGGCGTCGTCGAGGAAGAACCATGACTTGAACGCCTCCATCGTGCTCTCCAGCCCGTTCAGGTGCTGGCCGACGGTCGCGTACGTGCCGTCGGTGGCCCCGCCGACCCAGCGCCCGGGCGGGCAGGTGTCGCCCCAGGCGGCACCCGCGCCGTCGGGCAACCTGAGCGTGGAGACGGTCGTGCCGGGCAGCCGGTAGGGGTCCACGGTGGGCCAGAACGCGTCGGAGTAGTGGTCGCCGTGGCCCTCGGCCCACCAGTAGAGCATGCCGGAGCCGGTGTGCCAGCCGCGCAGGTTCTCGCCGTTGCCGTGCTCGTAGTGGCCGATCCGGGAGGACGCCATGCTGAGCGCCGCGCACCAGCCCGGCCGTCGGTGCACGGCCCTGGCGCTCATCGGCAGCAGCCGGTGCCCGACCGGCTCGGGCGCCGCGGGCACGCCGTCGTCCCGCACGACCGCGGCCAGCCGGGCGTGGAACGCGGGATCGGGGTGCTCCATCATCGGCCGGTACGTGTCACGCGCCGCCCAGCCCTTGACCAGGGCGTGCCAGCGGGCCCGTTCGGCGGCCGGGGCGCTCTCCCCCAGCAGCAGGACCGCCGCGGCGATCTCCCGCCCCTTGTCGTGGTCGCCGAACGCCTTCCTGCCGATCCCCCTGCCGCGCACCAGGTCCATGCAGGCGCCGTCCAGGACGAAGGGCGCGAACGACCGCTCCACCATGTCGTACACGGTCCGGCCGGACACCTCCCACGGCGAGCCCCTGAGCACCGCGAGCAGCGCCGCCAGCCCCGACAGCAGCGTCACCCCGTAACCGCCCTGGTAGGGCACGTACGTGTGCTGGACGAACGACCCGTCCCGGTAGAAGCCGTCGCCGTCGCCCACCAGCCGGAACACCGGCGCGAGCGCGGAGGCCGCCAGCGCGGCCTTGCCGTGGTCGGACCCGAGCATGGCGCGCAGCAGCATGACCACGCACAGGTCCACGCGGTTGGCGGCGGTGCTGGTGCCGTCGTAGCCGCCGAGCCGGCCCTCGGGGACGAAGTGGTCGACCGCGTCGCACAGCGCCGCGCCGGGCGGCTCCGGCAGGCCGGCCAGCACGGCCGCGTCGAGCAGCGCCTTCGGCACGCCGATCTGCCAGTGCCACCAGTTGCCCGCCGGGTCGGCGCCCGCCGCGTACACGTGCCGCCGGTAGTGGTCCACGCCCGCCGCGACGGCCGCCGCCAGCGCGGGGTCGCCGGCCAGGCCGGTGCCTTCCAGCGCGTACGCGTGCGCCATGGTCCGCAACCGCCGGGGCGTCGCCGCGAACGACGGGAACGGCTCGTCCGGCCAGAGCGACGTGCGGGCGGGCGCCATGGTGTCGCGAAGGCGCGCCGCCGTGCGGCCCAGCCGGGCCAGCCAGGTCCGGTACGGCTCCACCGCCGGGTCGTATCCCGGCCCCGCCGTCACCTCGCGCCAGCGGCGGCGTAATCGCACGAAGGTGTCGTCGGGCGTCCTGGCCGCCGTGGCGGGCACCAGCGCGCCGAGCGCCCCGGCCGCGGTCACGCCGCCGAGCCGGAGAAGCGAGCGCCTGGTTGGCCGGTGCACGCCTCGATTATCGGGCCGACCACTCATGACCGCGCCCGCCGGACGGCCGCCCGCCGGTCCGTCGCGCCCGCCGTGCCCCCGTGGCGGCCGGCCGCCACAGGGGCAGGACGGCCGTCACAGGGGCAGGACGGCGCCCGCGCGCTTGACGGTCCTGATGACCGGCGCCGTCTCGAGGTGCCTGATCGCGGGCAGGGCGCCCAGGCTCTCGGTCAGGTAGCGGTAGAACGCCTCGTCGTCGCGGCACACCAGGCTGGCCGTCAGGTTGGCGGGCCCGGTCGTCGCGCCCGCGAACGCGATCTCCGGATGGCCGGCCAGCGCCCGCCCGGTCGCGTCCAGCTCGGCGGGCGGCACCGACATCCACAGCTGCGCCTCCACCCCGTAGCCCAGCAGCGTGGGCAGCACGTCGAAGTCGAAGAAGAGCACCCCGGCCGCGCACAGCTGCTCCATGCGCCGCCGGACCGTCGACTCCGACCAGCCCGTCGCCGCCGCCAGGTCCGCGTAGCCGGCGCGGCCGTCGCGCGACAGCTCCTCCAGCAGGGCGTCGTCACCCGGCCCCAGCGTGACCGGCCCGCCACCGCCGCGCCGGGCGAACGCGCTGCCCGCCTCCAGGTGCGCCACCTGCTCGGGTGACAGGACGGCCAGCCCCGCCCAGCCGACCCGCCCGCCGACGAACGTGTGCAGCCTCCGGTGTGCCGTGACCGACAGCACCCGGTTGGTCCGCCCCAGCTTGCTGAGCAACAGCGACTCGCGGTCCTGAGCGGTGCGCTGGAGCGTCCCGCAGGAGATTTCCGTGCCGCCGGACAGCAGGGTGACCCACGACGTGTCGGGCCGCCGCGCGAGCGCCTCGGCGATCGGGACCGCCGCGTCGGGCGTGCAGCGCAGCCGGATCGCCCACGACTCGTAGCCGAGCCGCCGCCCGTCCACGACCCCCACGACCCGGGCCGCGCCGGTGGCGCGCAGCCGCCGGTAGCGGCGGGCCACCCGCTGGTCGGACACGCCGAGCACCTCGCCGACGCGGCTGAACGAGGCCCGCCCGTCGACCTGCAGCGCGTGCAGCAGCCCCCGATCGACCTCGTCGAGCTCGATGTTTTCCACCAGATGAGGTTAACCGATACGGAAAACCACCAGAATCCACACCACGACTGGCGGATACCCGCACCCGGGCACGACCGTGGTCCCCATGACACAGATCTCCGAGCCGACGGCGACGGCCCGCTGGTGGCCCCTGGTCGCCGCCTCCACGGGCGCGTTCATGCTCCTCGTCGACGTGACCATCGTCATGGTCGCCCTGCCGGGCATCTCCGCCGATCTCCACATGACCTTCACCGGCGTCCAGTGGCTGCTGGACGGCTACGCGCTGGCCCTGGCCGCCCTGCTGCTGGCCGCCGGATCAATCGCCGACCACGTGGGGCGGCGCAAGGTGTACCTGTGGGCGCTGGCCGTGTTCGCGCTGGCCTCGCTCGCCTGCGGGCTGGCGCCGAACGGCGGCGTGCTGCTGACCGCCCGCGTGTTCCAGGGCGCGAGCGCCGCCGCCATGATGGCCACGACCCTCGCGCTGGTCAGCTCCACCTACCAGGGCAGGCAGCGCGGGATCGCGTTCGGCGTGTGGGGCGGCGTCAACGGGGCCGCCGCGGCCATCGCGCCCGTGCTCGGCGGCCTGCTCACCGAGCACCTGCACTGGCGCGCCATCTTCCTGGTGAACCTGCCCATCAGCGCGGCCGCCCTCTGGCTCACCGCGCGCACGGTCGGCGAGTCGCGCCTGCCGGGCAGGAGCCGGCTCGACTGGCCGGGCATGGTCACGTTCACGGTGGCCGCGGGCGCGCTCACGTACGGGCTCATCGAGGTGGGGCAGCACGGCTGGGCCTCGCCGCGGACGCTGGTGCCGCTGGCCGCGGCGGCGGTGGCGCTCGCCGCCTTCGCCGTCGCCGAGACGCGCAGCGACCACCCCATGCTCGACCTGCGGTTGTTCGCGAACCGGTCGTTCAGCGGCATCATGGCGGGCGCCGCCCTCCTCATGCCCGCCGCGTTCGCCTGCCTGGCCTTCACCTCGCTCTGGCTGCAGCAGGACCTCCGGCTCGGCCCCGTGATGGCGGGGCTCGCGCTGTCGCCGATGGCCCTGACCTCCCTGCTGACCTCGGTCGCCGCCTCCCGCCTGCTCCCCCGCCTGACTCCCAGGGCGGCCGTCGGCGGCGGGCTGCTGCTGATCGGCGCCGGCGGGTTCCTCCAGGGCACGCTCGGCCACGACTCGTCCTGGACCGCGCTCGCCCCCGGCCTGGTCGTGGTGGGCGTCGGCGTGGGGCTGGCCATCCCGTCGTTCAGCTCCGCCGCCATGGCGTACGCGCCGCCGCACCGCGCGGGCATGGCGGCGGGCGCGGTCAACACGGTCAGGCAGCTCGGGTACGCGCTCGGCATCGCCGTGCTCGGCATCCTGTACCAGGGAGACCTGGCGCCGTACGCGGCGCTGAACGAGGTCTACCGGGCGAGCGCCGCCACGGGCCTGGTCGCGGGGCTGCTGGTGCTGGCGGCCGTCCGTACGGGCAGGCCCGCGGCGACCCCTCGGGGCAGCCGCCGGATCTCCGTGGACGCGCGATGATCAAATCCCCGCCCGGAGCGGCACCACGTTCCCCTGCGTCCCGCTCCGCGGCAGCGCGAACCAGGTGGCCTTGCCGACCCGCCCCGGGCAGGTGACGTAGCGCTGGGGGTGGCAGCCGTAGAAGCCGTCGGAGAGCCTGGCGATGATGCGCAGCCCGCGCCCGTGCTCGGACCCCGGGTCCGGCGGCGACGGCCGGGGCAGCAGCGGACTGCCGTCGACGACCACGCACATGATCTCCTTGGTGTCGATGTGCAGGGCCAGCTCGTACGGGCCGTCGCCGTACAGGAGGGCGTTGGTGATCAGTTCGCTCACCATGAGGACGGCGTCGTCGACGAGTTCCGCGCCGAGGGAGAGCGCCGCCAGTTCGCGACGGATGATCGCACGCCCGTGACGGACCGTCTGGGCGTCGTCGCACAGAGGCCACACGAACCGCATCCCGCTCGGGCGAGCCGGTCGCAGCGTGGTCATGGCATCTCTTTCCTGTGGTTCCCGGGCTTCCCCGGCCGGGGGACGGCGGATGCGCGTTTCACTCAACAAGAGGACCTGCCTATGGGTCGGCGTACGGCGGCTGTCGAAACGTGTACGCACGCAAAAGGCTTTTGGGTCGAATCTTCGGCGAGATATCGCGATTTCTTTTATTCCGCGCCCGAAACGACGGGTATGTGCTGTGCCATGAGCAGTGCTGACGACCATTCGCGCGAGCAGGACACCCAGCCGCGGCCCGAGGCCGGGCGCCGCCGGGACAGGCGCGCACCGGCGCTTCCCGAACCGAAGCCCGCCGGGATGAGGGCGCTGGAGCAGGCGCTGTCAGAGGCCGGCAAGGAGCTTAAGGACCTGATCTGAGACGGAAGTCCTGAACGAAGGGGCCGGGAGGGCAGGGGCAGGGCGTCAGCGGGCCGACAGCAGCGACCAGATGCGGTCCGGCGTCAGGGGGACGTCGGTGATCCGGCCGGCGATCTCGGGGAGGGCGTCGGCGACCGCGTTGGCGATGGCGGCCGGGGGCCCAATCGTCCCGGCCTCCCCGGCGCCCTTCATGCCACCCGGCGTCAGCGGCGACGGCGTCTGCGGCATCACGACCTCGATGTCCGGCACCTCGCGCGTGGTGGGCAGCAGGTAGTCGGTGATGGGCTGGCCCTCGGGGGTGTAGACGATCTCCTCGGTCAGCGCCATGCCGATGCCCTGCACCACGCCGCCGCGGATCTGGCCCTCGACCACGGCCGGGTTGACCAGCACGCCGGCGTCGTTGACCACCCAGTAGCGCTCCACCTCGACGGCCCCGGTCTCCGGATCGACGGCCACGGCGGCGGCATGCGCCCCGTAGGCGAAGGTGTAGGCGGCCGGGTCGTAGCTGACGCGCTCCTCCAGGCCGGGCGGGACGCCCTCCGGGAGGTCCCAGCCGCGCCAGGCCGACGTGGCCAGGTCGCGCAGGGAGATCGAGGCCGCCGGGTCGCCCTTCACCCTGACCACGCCCTCGGCCAGCTCCAGGTCGTCGGGGGACGCCTCCAGCCGGTGCGCCGCCAGGGCCACGAGCCTGCCGCGCAGCCGCTCGGCGGCCCGGGTGAGCGCCCCGCCGCCGACCGCCAGCGAGCGGCTCGCGATCGACCCGATCGACGAGTACGGGGTGGCCGCGGTGTCGCCCAGCGCGACGCGTACGCGCTCGATCGGCACGCCCACCCGGTCGGCCGCGAGCTGGGCCAGCGCCGTCTCGATGCCCTGGCCGATCGACACCACGCCGGACGACACGACCACGGACGCGTCCTGCTCCATCCGCAGCACGACCGTCTCGTAGCCGCCCGCCTGGATGGCGGTGGCCTTCAGGTCCATCGAGGGCCCCATGCCGGTGGACTCGACGTGGCAGGAGTAGCCGATGCCGCGCCGGCGCCCGTCGTCCTTCTCGACGGGCGTGACCAGGTCGCGCAGCGCCCGCAGCGCGCCCGGGTAGTCGCCCGAGTCGTACGGCTGGTAGACGCGCGTCGTGTACGGCAGGTCGTCCGGCCCGAGCATGTTGCGCAGCCGCAGCTCGACCCGGTCCACGCCCAGCCGGCGGGCCGCCTCGTCGATCAGCCGCTCCCTGGTCAGGGCGGCCTCCGGCTGGCCGAAGCCGCGGTAGGAACCGGTCGGCGTGGTGGTGGTGACGACGCCGCGCACGCGGGCCGCGACCCGGTCGAACCGGTAGGGCCCCGGCAGCAGCGTGGCCGTCACCGCGAACGTCGACGCGCCCACGTTCGACGGGTGCGCGCCCAGGTCGCCGAGCACGTCGGCGTGCAGGGCCACGAACCGCCCGTCCGCGTCGAGCGCCAGCCGCGCCCGGTGCACGGCGGCCCGCGCCGGCAGCGTCGCGAACAGCCGGTCGCCCGGCGACTCCGACCAGCTCACCGGGCGGCCCAGGCGCATCGCGGCCAGGCAGACGAGCGCCTCGTCGGGATAGACGTGCTCCTTGCCGCCGAACCCGCCGCCCGTGTCGCGGCTGATGACGCGTACCCGGTCGTGGGAGAGCCCGAACGCCTCCGCCAGGTGCTCGCGCACGTGGTGGGGCGCCTGCGAGGAGATGTGCACGGTCAGCTCGTCGTCGGCGTACGCGGCCACCACGCCGCGCGGCTCCATGGGGTACGGCGAGACCCGGCCCATCGTGAACGTCATCTCGACGACGTGCTCGGCCGCCTCGACGTAGGAGGCGCAGTCCGCGTCGCCCAGCGTGAAGTCGGTGGCCACGTTCGTGCCCCACTCCGGGTACAGCAGCGGCGCCCCCTCCTCCATCGCCCGCTCCGCCCCGACCGCGGCGGGGAACTCGTCCAGCGCGAGGTCGACCAGCTCGGCGGCGTCCCTGGCGGCCTCGGGCGTGCGGGCCACGACGACCGCGAGGGGCTGGCCCGCGTACCTGACGGCGTCGTCCAGCACCCGGTACGACGTCATGCGCTGGTCGGGTGACAGGCTGACGCAGGGCAGGCGCAGGTCGGGCGCGTCGGAGGGGGTGATGACGTCGAGCACGCCCTCGACCGCCCAGGCCTGCTTGGCGTCGCAGCCGACCAGCCGGCCGTGGGCGACGGGGCTGCGCACCACGTACGCGTGGACAGTCCCGGGCAGCCGCACCGCCCCGACGTACCTGCCCCGTCCGGTCAGCAGCCTGGCGTCTTCCCGTCGCGGCGTCCTGGCGCCGACGTAAGGCTCACCCATGCTCTCGATTCTGAGCGCGCCCCACCGCCCTGTCGACGTCCCTCGACGAGGGTGTGGCGTCAGGGCCGGGACATGACGCGGCCGAGTTGCGCGACGCCGCCGCCGAACATCATGACGCCCATCGGCACGTGCACGGCCGTCACCCCGAGCACCCCGAGGACCCCCGCCACCGCGGTCATCGCCAGCAGCACCGCCGGCGGGACGACGTACCGTGCGCGCCCGCCCCCGGGCGGCCTGACCATGAGCGCCACGGCGACGTGCGCCACCCCGACCACGGCCAGGGCGATGCCGGAGGCGAAGTGCGACGTCGAGCCGCCGGGCGCGGACATCAGCATCCCCGCCGTCACAGCCTGGAGCAGCAGCGCGGCGACATGCATGGCGGCCACCATCCTGAGCGCCTGCATGGGCCAGATCGCGGGCCTGGCGGCGTACGCGTCCCGCACCGTCATGACCGACCTCCCGGCTTCGCGTGCGCGGCCGCCGCGCGGCCGGTGATGAACGCCTCCATGCGTTCCGTGGCGGTGATGGCGCCGAAGGCGCAGAGCCGTACCAGGTCCTCGTCCGGCCTGGAACCGCGCCAGGCGGCCACGTCGGCGTCCGTCACCCGGTACGGCGCCAGCGCCGCCAGCAGGGCGAGGGCTGCGCCCGGCCGCTCGGCGGCGGGCACCCCGGCGAGCGGGCCGTCCAGCCAGGCCCGGCCCATCGGCGGGTGCTCGCCGTCCCAGGCCGCGACCGCGCTCGTCACGGCGGCGCGGGCGGCCTCCCCCAGCAGGTGCGCGCCGGCCCCCGCGACCGCGCGCAACACGGCGTAGGCGGCGCCGGCGGCCGTGCCCGCGCCCCAGGAGGGCTCGGGCAGCGCGGGCAGGCCCGCGACCAGCGGCAGGCTCGCGCCGGGCGGCAGCGGCCTGCGCACCGTACGCGACATGACCCGGCCGCCCACGCTCCTGACCAGGCGGGAGTTCTGCAGGTTCCCGGGGAGCAGGTTCTCGGTGAGCAGCGCCGAGGCCATGCGGTTGATGAAGTGGAAGATCAGCGCCGTGCCGATGTGCTCGGCCCCGACGGACGCCGCCACGCGCCCCGTCCTGGCCCAGGCCAGCAGCTCGGCGTGCCGGGGATCGGCGGGCGTGCCGCCGGCGGCGATGGTCTCTGCCAGCCGGTGGTCGCCCGTCGCGTGCAGCAGCGTCGTGTGCGCGGCCACGCAGAACGGGCACCGGTTGGCCATCGACACCCCCAGCGCCACGACCTCCTTGGCGGTCCTGGGCTCGTCGCCGGCCAGCAGCGACTCGCGCAGCGTGGCCCAGGTCGCCGCGAGCACCTCCTCGGCGGGCGACAGGGTCAGGAAGACGGCCATGCGGGCCATGCCGAAGTCGTTCGCGAGCTGCGCGTAGACCCGGGCGACCAGCCCGGTCGCGCCCTGCGGCTCCACCGGGGTGACATAACGGAACTGGCCGGCCATCACCGGCTCCTGCGTCGGATCGTGTCCATAATCGACATCGTGCTCGCCGTCCGCGCCGCGGTCGTCGTGCCAGGGAGGGCTCTCCCGCCTACCGCCCCGGAAGCACCCCCGCGCGGACTACTCCCGGGGAAGTAGCGCCGAATTACGCCGAACCGCCGAAGACCTGGTCCGGGCGGAGGTTCTAGTCTGGCGGAATGACCTCTCTGCGCGGATGGCCGCCGATCGTCCTCGACGGCGCCCTGGCCGTCGCGGTGACCGGCATGCTCCTGGTCACCGCGCTGGTCGACCCGAAGGCGGGTGCGCTCGACATCGCCGCCGTCCTGATCGGCGCGCTCTCCCTCGTCGCCTGGCGGCGGGCGCCCCTGGTGTCGCTGCTGGTCAGCACGGCCTGCATGCTGGTCTACTCGGCGCACACCGACCCGGGCCCGCCGGCCGGCTTCCCCGTGATGGTGTCGGTCTTCGGGGCGGTACGCGCGGGCCACCGGCTGCTGCCCGCGCTGGCGAGCGCGGCCTTCCTGGGCGGCGGCCTGGCCGCGAAGCTCGCCACCGCCACCGGGCAGAGCCCCCAGGACCTCGTCCAGCAGACGACGCTGCTGGTCGGCTGGTTCGTCGCGTCGGGGGTGATGGCCACCGTGGCCCGGCACCGGCAGGCGTACGTCGAGCAGGCCGAGCAGCGGGCCGCCGAGGCCGAGCGCACCCGCGAGGAGGCCGCGCGCCGCCGCGCGGGCGAGGAGCGGCTCAGGATCGCCAGGGAGCTGCACGACTCGCTCACCCACAGCATCTCCATCATCAAGGTGCAGGCCGGGGTGGCCGTGCACCTGGCGCGCAAGCGCGGCGACGAGGTGCCCGCCGCGCTGCTCGCCATCCAGGAGGCCAGCGGCGACGCCATGCGCGAGTTGCGCGCCACGCTGGAGGTGCTGCGCGACTCCGACCAGCCGGAGCCCGGCTCCGAGCCCTCCGCCAGCGGCCTCGACCGGCTCGACGACCTGGTGGAGCGGGCGTGCTCGACCGGGCTGTCCGCCACGGTGACGATCTCGGGGGTACGCCGGCAGCTGCCGCCCGAGGTGGACCGGGCCGCGTACCGGATCGTCCAGGAGGCGCTCACCAACGTCTCCAGGCACGCCGGCGGCGCGGCGGCGACGGTGCGGGTGGACTACGGCGAGGAGGAACTGGTCGTGCGGGTCGACGACGACGGGCCGGCGACCAGGGACGACCCGCCCGTGCCCGGGGTGGGGCTGCTCGGCATGCGCGAGCGCGTCACGGCGCTCGGCGGCCGGCTGCTGGCCGAGCCCCGCCCGGAGGGCGGCTTCACGGTCAGCGCGCGGCTCCCCGTCAGCGCCGAGCCACCGGCCGGCCTGCCGGCGGGGCTCCCGGTGGGGGAATCGGCGTGATCCGCGTGCTGCTGGTGGACGACCAGGCGCTCATCCGGGGCGGCTTCCGCGCCCTGCTGGAGGCCGAGGACGACATCGAGGTGGTGGCCGAGGCCGCGAACGGCGAGCAGGCCATCGCCCTCGCCCTGGAGCACCTGCCGGACGTGGCGCTGGTCGACGTGCAGATGCCGGTGATGGACGGCATCGAGGCGACCAGGCGCATCGCGGCCGACGAGCGGCTGAGCGAGGTCCACGTCGTGATCCTCACCAACTACGGGCTCGATGAGTACGTCTTCAACGCGCTCAGGGCGGGCGCGGGCGGGTTCCTGGTCAAGGACACCGAGCCCGCCGACCTGCTGCAGGGCGTCAGGGTCGCGGCCCGCGGCGACGCGCTGCTCTCGCCGGCCATCACCCGCCGCCTGATCGGCGAGTACGTGGCCCGCCGCCCCGCGCCGGAGCCCGAGGGCCTCGACGTGCTCACCAACCGCGAGCGCGAGGTGACCGCCCTGGTGGCCCGCGGCATGTCCAACGACGAGATCGCCGCGCACATGGTGATCAGCCCGACCACCGCGAAGACGCACGTCAGCAGGGCCATGACCAAGCTGGGCGCGCGCGACCGGGCGCAGCTCGTGGTCTTCGCGTACGAGTCGGGCCTCGTCACCCCGCGCCGGAACTGATCCGCACGGGGCTGTTTCGCGCGGACCCGCCCGGCTGACCTGGTTCGCCGGGCGCGAGCGTGGCCGACTGAGTACACTCTGGCACGTTCAACGGCTGAGATCGGTGCGGCGAGGCTCTTCGCCCATGGGCGGCGGCACTCGGCCCTTCCTTCGGGAGGCTGTACGGGTTGCGCAAGTACGAGAAGGCCCTCAAGGGCAAATTCGCCGGTGGTGGCCGGTGAAGGTCACTCGCATCGCCTACTCCAGGAACCTCAACCATGGCAAGTACGCCCGGCTCGAAGAACAGGCCATCCGCCTGGGCCGGGTGCGGTCCCTGGTCTGGCGCCTGTACGGCTCCACCGCCGGTGCCGGAGTCGGGGATCGCACGATCCGCGACCGGCGCGCCAAGCTCCGCAGCGTCGCCGAGCAAGCCGAGCAGCGCGGCGATCGGGCCAAAGCTCAGCGCATCCGCGACCACGACCTCGGCACTCTCAAGCGGGAGCGCCGCTCCACCGCGTGGGAGTGTCGGATCCGCGACATCACCTTCCAGGCCGTGCACGCCGTCGCCGACAAGGCCGGCGTGATCGTGGCCGAAGACCTCACCAAGACGTTCTCCAGCCGTAAGAAGCTGGGCAAGAACACTAACCGGCGCTTGGCGGCGTGGACCAAAGGTGTCACCGCCGAAGCGCTGCATGCTGTGTCGGACCGCAGAGGTTCTGCGGTGCGGCTGGTCAACGCCGCCTATACGTCGCAAGTCATTCCCTTTACGGACATCCTCGGTGTCCGTAAAGGGGACCGGCTTCACTGCACCGGGTGCGGGGCCGTGTGGCAAGCAGACCATGCCGCAGCGATCGACATCCTGCGTAGAGACGGTGATCCCGACATCACCCGGCACACCCCGCATACGCGGGTCAGACAGCTCTTGCGGGAACGTGCCGATCGCCATCGGTCCAGACTGCCGGACCAGGACTCCAGCACTCAGCACCTCTGCCAGTGCGGAGAGCGAAACATCCATCCCCGCCCAACTATGGGCAAGGAATAGGAAGCAGTCACGTGAGCAGCGGGCTAGTCGACGCGCCCCCATCCGAGCCGAGCGCGTCACCACGGCGTGGCCGCCGCTGGCTGCGCTGGATCGTCGCGGTCGCCGTGACCGCCGTCCTCCTGGTCGCGGGCATCGCCGTGGGCGTCCTGGCGAAACTCAACGCCAACGTCAAGCACGTCGACGTCACCGACGACGACCTCGGCGCCACCCGCCCGCCCAAGGTCGCGGGCACCGCCATGAACATCCTGGTCGTCGGCTCCGACCAGCGCGACGGCAAGAACGCCAGGTACGGCCACCACATCGCGGGCGAGCGCACCGACACGATCATGCTGGTCCACGTGTCGTCCAAGCGGGACAACGCGATGGTCGTCAGCTTCCCGCGCGACTCCCTCGTGCAACTGCCCGCCTGCCGCGCCACCGGCGGCCTGCCCGGCCAGCGGCCGCACCTCGGCATGATCAACGAGTCGTTCAACTCCGGCGGCATCGCCTGCACCTGGAAGACGATCGAGTCGCTCACCCACATCCGCATCGACCACTTCGTGAAGGTCGACTTCACCGGCTTCAAGAGCATGGTGAACGCCGTGGGCGGCGTCGAGGTCTGCCTGCCCGAGCCGGTGAACGACAAGAAGGCGCTGCTGCACCTGCCCGCCGGGCGGCAGACGCTCGACGGCGAGCAGGCGCTCGGCTACGTACGCGCCCGCTACAGCATGGGCGACGGTTCCGACATCGGGCGCATCCAGCGGCAGCAGATGTTCATCGCGTCGATGGTGAAGAAGGTCGTGAGCGGCGAGACGCTCACCGACCCGGCCAAGCTGGTCGGCATCCTCGACGCGGGCACCAAGGCGGTGACCACCGACCGCGGCCTGACGCTCGGCGTCATGAAGGACCTCGCGACCAGCCTCCAGGGCCTCGACATCGGCCGGATCCGCTTCATCACCACCCCGTGGCACTACTCGCTCGCCCAGCCGGGGCGCGTCGAGTGGGTGCAGCCGCAGGCCGGGCGGCTCTTCCAGATCGTCGCCAGGGACCAGAGCGTCGAGGGCGTCAAGGGCGGGCAGGCCAAGGTGGGGCGCACGAAGATCCAGGTGGAGCTGCGCAACGGCACCTGGCGCAGCGGCCTCGGCACGCAGGTGGCGGCCCTGCTGGAGCAGCGCGGCTACCACATCGCCAAGGTCGGCGACACGGCCCGCAAGCCGCAGCGCAGAACCACCGTGCTGTACGGGCCCAGCGGCGAGACCCGCGTGCCGACGCTCACCCACGACCTGCTGTCGGCGACGACCCGCGAGCTTCCTGCCGCCCGCACGAGCCGGCTGGTGCTGGTGATCGGGGACGACTGGAAGGGCCTGAAGGCGTTGCGGGCCGACGACACGGAGTCCATCAAGGGCTTCGACGCCACCCACGACACCTGCGCCTCCTGACCCCCACCACACCGACCAGCGGTGGTGCGGAACGGCCCGTGACGTGAGGCCGTGAGGTCACGCCAGAAGGGCCGAGAGGGCGGCGAGGGCGTCCACGACCTGGTGGGCGTCCGGGGTGGCGGCCGGGTCGAGGAGCCACTGCAGCAGCAGCCCGTCGGTGATGGCCACCAGCACCGAGACGATGACCTCGGGCGCCGTCGGCGGCTCCACGTCGAGCTGGGCGAGGGCGCGGCGCACCATGTCGCCCCCCACGGTGCGGCACCGGGCGTACGCCTCGGCGAGGCGCTCCCGCAGCGCCGTCTCCCGCAGCGCCGCCGGGTAGGCCTCGACGAAGAGCACGAGCTCGGGCCGCAGCTCCTCGAACACGTCGACCAGCTCCACCATGGCGCGCTCCAGGATCTCCCTGGGCCCGGCCGGCTCCGTGGCGAACATCGTGCGCTCGACCCGGGCGATCCACCGCTCGAAGAAGTCGGCCAGGGCCTCGTGGAGCAGGGCGTCCTTGCCGCCGAAGTGGTAGCCGATGGAGGCCAGGTTGGTGCCCGAGGCGGCGACCAGGTCGCGGGCCGTCGTGCGGGCGTAGCCCTTCTCCTGCAGGCAGGCCACCGCTCCCGCCAGCAGTCTCTCCCGGTATCCACCGGCCTCTGTTCGCGCCACGAGATCCATGCTACAGATGTATACAAGCGTCTATGACGTACGTACATCTACAGAGGAAGCGACAATGATCCCTCCAGGTCCGAGACTTCCCTCGCCCCTGCAGACCGCGTGGTTCACCCGCGACGCCCCGGGCATGCTCGAACGCCTGCACCGCAGGTACGGGCCGGTCTTCACGGTGCGCTTCACCGGCATCCCGCCCGAGGTCTACGTCGCCACCGGGGAACTGGCCGAGCAGGTCTTCAGGACCGACCAGAGCGGCGGGCAGGCGGGAGCGGCCCGGCGCGACTTCCTGGAGCACATGGTGGGCGCGCACTCGGTGCTCACGCTCGACGGCGATCCCTGGTGGCGGCACCGCAAGCTGCTCAACCCGCCGCTCCGCGCCAAGCAGGTGGCCGGCTACCGGGACGACATCGCGGCCATAGCCGCCGCCAAGATCGCGACCTGGCCGCTGGACCGGCCGTTCGCGCTACGGGACCGGATGCAGGAGATCACGCTGGAGATCATCATCAGGCTGATCTTCGGCATCAGCGACGCCGGACGCGTCGCACAATTGCACCGGCTGCTCCCCGGCCTGATCGAGGACGGCGGCTCCGTCCTGGTCGCCCTGCTCCCCGAGCGGCTGCGCGGGCTGCCGTTCGGGAAGGAGGCCCGGTTCGTACGGCGCCGCGCCGAGGTGGACGCGATCCTGTTCGACGAGATCCGCCGCCGCCGGGGCGAGCCGGGCGGCACCGACATGCTCGGCCGCCTGCTGGAGACCGAGCTGGCCGACCAGGAGATCCGCGACGAGCTGATCACCATGCTCATCGCCGGTCACGAGACCACCGCCACCGGCCTGGCGTGGGCGTTCGAGCGCCTGCTGCGCACCCCTGAGGTTCTCGACCGGCTGCCGGACGACGAGGCGTATCTCGAAGCGGTGGTCAAGGAGGTGCTGCGGATCAGGCCCGTCGTCTATGAGGCGCCGCGGATGCTGGGCGAGCCGCTCCAGCTCGGCCCGTACGAGGTGCCGGCCGGATGGCTCGCGGGGCCGTTCATCCCGCTCGTGCACCACGACCCCGCCGCCTTCCCCGAGCCTGGGGAGTTCCGCCCGGAGCGCTTCCTCGACGGGCCCCAGAGCAGGGCCTGGATGCCGTTCGGCGGCGGTCGGCGCTTCTGCGTCGGCGCTCAACTGGCCCTGCTGGAGATGCGGGTCATCATCCAGGAGGTGCTGCACCGCCTGGAGCTCGCGGCGCCCGATCAGGCGCCGGAGGCCAGGCGGCTCAAGAACGTCACCCTCTCGCCCGCCAGACTGACCCGCGTCATTGCGCGCGCTCGGACTCCTGCTCGGACGCGCTAGGCGGGGAGATCTCCTCCGCCCCCCGCGAGTCGGCGCCCAACTCCTCGCGGAGCCTGTCGTAGTCGATGTGGTGGTTGGTGTACTTCAGCTGGCGAGCGACCTTCGTCTGCTTCGCCTTGGCTCTTCCTCGGCCCATGGCTACTCCCTAGTCCCCGCTGTCATGCTATCCAACAACGTTACGACTTGAAGAATTATGCAACTGCGCTGGATTAGTCTGGGCTATATGCACGTGGAGGTCTACCAGGCCAAGGCCGACTTCTTCCGAACGCTCGGCCACCCCGCTCGCATCCGAGTGTTGGAGCTACTCCAGGAAGGGCCACTCCCCGTCAGGGATCTGCTGGCCCAGATCGACATCGAGGCCTCGAGCCTCTCCCAGCAGCTCGCCGTCCTGCGCAGGGCCGGGATCGTGAGCGCCATCCGCGAGGGCAGCACCGTCGTCTACACGCTGGCCACCCCCGAGCTGGCCGACCTGCTCGGCGCCGCTCGCCGCATCCTCACCGACATGCTCGCCGACCAGGGCGAACTGCTCGCTGAGCTACGAGCGGAGGTCACCTAGCGAGAGCCCGCCGCACATGCTTGGGGTACCACGCGGTGAAGACCGCAGGCAGGACGAACGAGAGCACCTTGATGGCGATGACCAGCGTCGTCGCGTGGGGTGAGACATTGAGCACAATGGTCAGGGAGATCGCGGCGATGGTGAAGGCCACCGCCCAGACCGCCGTGATGACCGCGTTGACGCGGTAGAACTGCGGGGTCTCCCAGACCTCCTTCGGCGCCATCGTGCGCGCGATGCCCAGCGTGAACGGCCTGCGGATGGCCATCGAGCCCCACGCCGTGCCCGCCAGCCAGACGTTGACCAGCGCAGGCCCGTACGGGGTGAGCGGCGAGTGCGGCGCGGCCAGTGACAGGACCGTGAGGCAGGCGAAGAACAGCGCCGCGCTGGTCTCGATCACCATCATGTCCCAGGTCTTGCCCGCCCGCCGGTCGAGGGCGACCAGGACGAGGGCGATGACCAGACCGGTGATGGCGCCCCAGCGCCACTCGTCGCCGGTGGCGATGACCGCGTAGAGGATCCAGGGCAGGAAGCCGAGCAGACCGGGCATGGAGGCGACCTTTCACATTCCTATGGTGACAGGTCGAAGGTAGAACTTCCTATGGAGATATGTCAACATAGGAATATGAGCCTTCGACATGCCGTGCTGGGACTGCTCTCCGAGGAACCCGCCAGCGGATACGACCTGATGAAGATGTTCGAGATCTCGCTGTCCAACGTCTGGCCGGCCACCCAGAGCCAGCTCTACGGCGAGCTCGGCAAGCTGGCCGAGGCGGGGCTGGTGGACGTGTCGGCGGAGGGCCCGCGCGGCCGCAAGGAATACGCGATCACCGAGGAGGGCCTGGCCGAGCTGCGCCGCTGGATCACCGAGGTCGAGCCGACCAGGGTCACGCGCAGCGACATGCTGCTGCGGGTCTTCTTCCTCGCCCAGGTCTCCCCCGACCAGGCCCGCGCCTACCTCCGCCACCAGGCCGAGCTGGTCCGCGAGCGCCTGGAGAACCTGGAGGGCGTCCGGGGCTTCCTCAGGGAGCGCGAGGACAACCTGTCGGTGCACGGGCGCATCACCCTCGAATACGGCCTGCGCCTGGGCAAGGCCCAACTGGAGTGGGCCGAATGGGCGGAGGGCCAGATCCGTTAGGCTCTGCCCCATGGTCTCCGAGCTGTTCGATCCCAAGGCGTGGCGATCGGTCGAGGGATTCGACTTCACCGACATCACCTACCACCGGGCGGTCGACCACGGCACGGTCCGCATCGCGTTCGACCGCCCCGAGGTGCGCAACGCGTTCCGGCCGCAGACCGTCGACGAGCTCTACCGCGCGCTCGACCACGCCAGGCAGAGCACCGACGTCGGGTGCGTGCTGCTCACCGGCAACGGCCCCTCGCCCAAGGACGGCGGCTGGGCCTTCTGCTCGGGCGGCGACCAGCGCATCAGGGGCAAGGACGGCTACCAGTACGCCGACGGCTCGCCGTCCACGGGCCGCCTGCACATCCTTGAGGTGCAGCGGCTCATCCGCTTCATGCCCAAGATCGTGATCTGCGTGGTGCCGGGCTGGGCCGCGGGCGGCGGCCACAGCCTGCACGTCGTGGCGGACCTCACGCTGGCCAGCGCCGAGCACGCCCGCTTCAAGCAGACCGACGCCGACGTGGCCAGCTTCGACGGCGGCTTCGGCTCGGCCTACCTCGCGCGGCAGGTCGGCCAGAAGTTCGCCCGCGAGATCTTCTTCCTCGGCGAGACCTACACCGCGGCCGACGCCCACCGCATGGGCATGGTCAACGCGGTCGTCCCGCACGACGAGCTGGAGGCGACCGCCCTGGAGTGGGCGCGCAAGGTCAACGGCAAGTCGCCGACGGCGCAGCGCATGCTCAAGTTCGCCTTCAACGCGGTCGACGACGGGCTGGTCGGGCAGCAGGTGTTCGCCGGCGAGGCGACGCGCCTCGCCTACATGACCGACGAGGCGGCCGAGGGGCGCGACTCGTTCCTGGAGAAGCGCTCGCCCGACTGGTCGCCGTACCCCTGGCACTTCTAGACGTGCGGATCACGGTGCCCGCGGCTCTGACCGAGTCGCACGTGAAGTACGACGGCGAGGCCGGGCGCGCCTGGTCGGCCGGGCTGCCCGCACTGGCCGAGCGCTACCTGGAGGCGTGGGGGCTGCGGCTCGACGGCGAGCCCCGGCACGGCGTGGTGTCCCTGGTGCTGCCCGTCGTTCGCGCGGACGGCACGAAGGCCGCGCTCAAGCTCCAGCCCGTCACCGACGAGAACGCCACCGAGGAGCCGGGGCTGCGCGCCTGGGCGGGCGACGGATCCGTGCTGCTGCTCGACTCCGACCCCGCGACCGGCACCCTGCTGCTGGAGCGGCTGGAGGCCGACCGGTCGCTGTCGAGCCTGCCCGACGACATGGAGGCGCTGGGCATCCTCACCGACCTGCTCGCCCGCCTGGTCGCCCACCCGGCACCGGAAGGGATGCGCCGGCTGGGCGACATCGCCCAGGCCATGCTGGACGGCGTCGACCAGG
The DNA here is from genome assembly GCF_006334985.2 of Nonomuraea phyllanthi. Classification (GTDB taxonomy): domain Bacteria; phylum Actinomycetota; class Actinomycetes; order Streptosporangiales; family Streptosporangiaceae; genus Nonomuraea; species Nonomuraea phyllanthi. Next base: position 341,444 of record NZ_VDLX02000002.1, on the reverse strand, counting down.
CGCTGAAGAGCCTGCCGCGCGAGCGCGACCGCCGCTGGACGTCCTGGTGCGCGGCGGCCGTCGCCGAGCTCGTCCACGAGCCCGGCGACCGGCTGCTGCACTGGGACCTGCACTACGACAACGTGCTGGCCGCCGGCCGGGAGCCGTGGCTGAGCATCGACCCCAAGCCGCTGGCCGGCGACCCGGGCTTCGACCTGTGGCCGGCGCTGCACAACCGGTGGGACGCCGTGGTGGCCACCGGCGACGTGACGCGCGGGGTGCTGCGGCGCTTCGACTTCATGACCGACCGGCTCGGTCTCGACCGCCGGCGGGCGGCCGGGTGGACGCTCGGCCGGGTGCTCCAGAACGCCCTGTGGGACGTCGAGGACGGCGAGAGCAGGCTCAAGGAGATCGACCTCACCATCGCCGAGGCGGTACGCCGGCGCGCCTGAAGGCCGTGGGCTGGGGGCCGCGGGCCGCGCGTCACGGGACCCGGAGGACGATCTTGCCCTGGCCGTGGCGGGCCTCGACCTCCCGGTGCGCCTGAGCCGCGTCCTCCAGCGCGTACGCCCTGCGCACCGGCCACGCGAAGGCACCCGCGGCGACCAGGGCGGCGTAGCGCCCGAGCCGCTCGCTGGTGCGCACGCCCTGTACCACCTGGACGCCCAGCCCGGGCGCCTTCGCGTGCTCGACCATCGTGATGATCCGCCGGCGGTCCTTGACCAGCTCGATCGAGACCTCCAGGGCGTGCCCGCCGGCCCCGTCAAGTGCCGCGTCCACGCCTCCGGGCGCGAGCTCCCGCACCCGGTCGGCCAGCCCCTCGCCGTACTCCACCGGAACGGCGCCGAGGTCGCGCAGGTAGTCGTGGTTGGCCTCGCGGGCGGTGCCGATCACGGTGGCCCCGCGCCGCCTGGCGATCTGCACCGCCGCCGTGCCCACCGCCCCGGCCGCGGCGTGCACGAGGAGCGTCTCGCCGTCCGCCAGGCCGAGCCCGTCGATCGCGAGCTCGGCGGTCTGCACGCCCGCGGTCAGCCCGCCGGCCGCCTCCCACGGCAGGCCCGGCGGCTTGGGCGCCACGTCCGTCGCCGGGACCACGACGTACTCGGCGTACGAGTGCAGCGCCGAGAACCCGAGCACCTCGTCGCCCGCCGACACCCCGGTGACCCCCGCGCCCACCTGGTCGACCACGCCCGCGAACTCGTTGCCCGGGATGCGCGGGAAGGGCATCTCGGGCAGGTACGGCGGCAGCCACCCCGCGCGGACGGCCGTGTCGAACGGCTGCACGCCGGCCGCGCGCACCCGCACCCGTACCTGTCCCTGGCCCGCCTGCGGCGCGGGCAGCTCCATGACCTTCAACACCTCGGGGCCGCCCGCCTCGGCGAAGGCGGCCGCTCTCATCACTTCGCTCATGGCCCCAAGGCTGCTCTCTCAACCGAACTTGAGGTCAAGTCTGTAGATTTCGGGAACTTTCCGCTTTACTCACTCTTTATCTGTATAGAGTCCGTCAGGACGTCCACGGGGGATCGGCACACGAGGCGGGATGACCGAGTTCTTCAACACTGCACTGAGCTTTCCGACAGTCATTTTCACTTTCGTTCTCGTGGTGGTCATCGGCTATTGGGTGGCCGTGATCACCGGGCTCTTGGAGCTGGAAGACGACGCCGCCTGGCTGGGCCTCGGGGGAGTCCCCGCCGGGATCGCGCTCTCGCTGCTCATCGCGCTGGCCTGGTTGCTCTGCCTGATCGGCAGTGTCGTGGCGAGTGGCGGCCTGCTGATCGCCGTCCCTTTCGCCGCCCTGGGCGGGGCCTGGCTGGTCACCCGTGGCCTGCTGGTTCCGCTGCGCCGGCTGTTCCCCGAAGGTGATCGCCACTCGCGTGGCGACTTCGTCGGCCAGATGTGCGTGATCCGTACCGGTACGGCCACGCCCGACTTCGGTCAGGCCGAGATCACCGCCGCCGACGGCTCGTCCGCGATCGTGCAGGTTCGCACGACCGGGCAGGACCGGCTGGCGCGCGGCGAGAACGCACTCATCTTCGAGTACGACAAATCCGGCGAATTCTTCTGGGTCATGCCCTACGAAAGTGAGCATTGATGGAAGTCATCTCCACCGGTTTCGGCGTATTCCTCGCCGTCATCCTGGTCATCGTCATCGGCCTGCTCGTCGTCATCGGCCGCCTTTTCCGTAAGGTGGAACAGGGCAAGGCGCTGATCGTCTCCAAGGTCAACAAGGTGGACGTGACGTTCACCGGCGCCGTGGTCCTCCCGGTGGTCCACAAGGCCGAGATCATGGACATCTCGGTCAAGACCATCGAGATCGAGCGGACCGGCCGCGAGGGCCTGATCTGCCGGGACAACATCAGGGCCGACATCAAGATCACGTTCTTCGTCCGCGTGAACAAGACCGCCGAGGACGTCATCAAGGTCGCCCAGGCCATCGGCACCGCGCGCGCCAGCGACGAGACGACGCTGCAGGAGCTGTTCAACGCGAAGTTCTCCGAGGCGCTCAAGACGGCCGGCAAGCAGCTCGACTTCGTCGACCTCTACACGAAGCGCGACGAGTTCAGGGACCAGATCGTCCGGCTCATCGGCACCGACCTGAACGGCTACAGCCTCGAGGACGCCGCCATCGACTACCTGGAGCAGACGGCGCTGCTGCAGCTCGACAAGAGCAACATCCTCGACGCCCAGGGCATCCGCAAGATCACCGAGCTGACGGCGATCGAGCACGTGCGCACGAACGAGTTCCAGCGCAACGAGGAGAAGGAGATCACCCGCCAGAACGTGGACGCCCGCGAGGCGATCCTGGAGCTGCAGCGCCGCCAGGCCGACGCCGAGCTCAAGCAGCGGCGGGAGATCGAGACCGTCAAGGCCCGCGAGGAGGCGGAGATCGCCCGCGTGCAGGCCGAGGAGCGGCTGCGCGCGCAGACGGCCAGCATCAAGGCCGACGAGCAGATCGGGGTCCAGAACGAGAACCGCGCCCGCGAGGTCGCCGTCGCCGAGAAGAACCGCGAGCGCGTGATCGCCATCGAGAGCGAGCGCATCGAGAAGGACCGCGTGCTGGAGGTCATCTCCCGCGAGCGGGAGACCGAGCTGTCCCGCATCGCCAAGGACAAGGAGGTCGAGACCGAGAAGCGGGCCATCGCCGAGGTCATCCGGGAGCGCATCGCGGTCGACAGGACCGTGGCCGAGCAGGAGGAGAGCATCAAGCGGCTGCGCGCGGTCGAGGAGGCCGAGCGCACCCGCCAGACCGTGATCATCGCCGCCGAGGCCGAGGCCCAGGAGAACCTGGTCAAGGACATCAAGGCGGCCGAGGCGGCGGAGGCCGCGTCCAAGTTCAGGGCCCGCGAGGAGCTGGCGCTCGCCGAGGCCCGGCAGCAGGCCGCCGAGCTGGACACCCGCGCCAAGATCCGGCTGGCCGAGGGCGTCCAGGCCGAGTCCGCCGCGGAAGGCCTCGCGCAGGTGCAGGTCAGGGAGCGCGACGCCGAGGCCATCGAGAAGGTTGGCCGCGCGGAGGCGCTGGCTTTGAAGGAGCGGCTGGCCGCCGAGGCCGAGGGCGCCAAGGCGATGGCGCTGGTCGAGGGCGACCGGCTCAGGGCGCGGGCCGAGGGCGAGCAGGCCATGGCGCTGGCCGCCGCCTCGGCGGTGGGCGAGAAGCTGAAGGCCGAGGCCGAGGGCCTCACCGAGAAGGCGGCCGCGATGGCGGCGCTGGACGAGGCCAGCAGGGAGCACGAGGAGTACCGCCTGCGCCTGGAGGCCGACAAGGAGATCAGGCTCAAGCACATCGACGTGTCCCGCCAGGTCGCGGAGTCGCAGGCGAGCGTGCTGGCCGCCGGCCTCTCCAAGGCCAACATCGACATCGTCGGCGGCGACACGATGTTCTTCGACAAGGTCGTCGGCTCCATCACCGCCGGGAAGGTGGTCGACGGCTTCGTGGACCACTCCGAGGTGGCGGGCAAGCTGGTCTCGCCGTACGTGAACGGCTCGGCCAGCCTGGCGGCCGACCTGGCGAGCGTGGTCGGCGGCGTGCGTACCGAGGACCTCAAGAACCTGACCGTCTCCGCCCTGCTGCTGCGGCTCATCCAGGACGGCGGCCCGCAGGCGACGGCGCTCGGCGAGCTGCTGGAGACCGCCCGCAGGCTGGGCGTCGCCGACTCCCCGGTGGCCGCGCTGGCCGGAGCCAAGTGAGCATGCTGGAAGCCGGGACGTACGAGGTCCTCAGGAACCGGCTCCAGGCGCAGGCCAAGGCCCTGACGGAGGCCGCCGAACGGCTCAACGCCGAGCGGCTGAAGGTCTTCGGCGGCGCCGAGCTGCGCCTGCTGGGCACCGAGCGGATCCGTACCGAGAACAACTGCGTCCCCAGGGACACCGTCTCCCTGGGCGACGTGATGCTCTTCGGCTACAACGTCTTCATCGGGCTCAAGCCGGAGACGGCGGTGGCGGACGTGTTCGCGGTGCACCGGTTCTCCAGGGACGGCGACGCGTTCAGGTTCGACGCCGACAAGCTGGAGACGCTGGAGGACCCGGCGTTCAGGAAGGACTTCGCCGAGCTGTACCGGTACTACAAGGAGACCAGGCTGCAGCAGCTCAGGCGGGTCGAGGGCAAGCTGCTGGCGGTGTTCCAGACGGGTCCGGGCGACCAGCGGGTGCTGCGGTGGGCGGTCGACAACGCCGGAGTCCCGAAATATCTGGATAACAGGGGTGAGCGTGACCACGTCTTCCCCCCGTCCCACGACTTCGAGTGGACGCCCACCACGCGCGACGACCACGTGCTCGGCCGGCACCCGCACATCTCGATCGAGGACGAGGTGTTCGTCGAGACGGTCGGCGGCGACCTCACCATCAAGATCGAGAACAACACGGAGACCGGCGCCGGCATCTACTCCGAGCCGGTCACCGAGCCGCTGCAGAGCCTGGCCGACGCCGACGTCGAGTACGCCAGGGTGGGGCCGCTCATCCTCATGCGGATCAGGCCGTACAAGGAGAGCGACCGGCGCCACCTGGTCTTCAACACCCGCACCAAGGCCGTCGACAGGCTCGACGGCATCGGGCAGGCGTGCCAGCGCCTGCCCGAGGACCAGGGCCTGATCTTCCCCGGCGGCTACTACCTGACCACCGGCGCCAGCAAGACGTTCGACACGGACGTGACGGACCTGGAGTTCGAGCGGGTGGTCCGCTCCCCCAACGGCGAGGACGTCCTGTACGTCTTCCATGCCAGGGGCGACGGGCGCTCGCTGCTGCTGCCGTACAACGTGATCAGGAAGGAGGTCGCCAACCCCATCGTCTGTCACGGCTACTCGCTGTTCGACGACGGCACGATGGTGGTCTTCCGCGCGACCTCCGACGAGCCGACCCGGGTGCACCCGATGCAGGTCTGGCAGACGCCGTACGTCTCCGACACGTACGCCGCCGCCCAGCCCGCCGGGACCGGCCCGCTGGAGCGCATCGGCAACGCCGAGCTGGTGCGCGGCATCTCCGACTGCCTGTCCGTGTCGCGGATGGTCGAGGAGATGGCGCCGTCCGCCGGGACGTTCGAGGGGCTGATCGCCGCCTGCACGCGGGCGTTCGACTCCTACCACTGGCTCGGGGAGCACGGCCTGGTCGGGCCGCTTTCCGACGTGCGGGCCACGGCCGAGCAGGTGCTGGACGAGTACGAGAACGTCGAGCAGCTCACCCGGCAGGCCGCCGACGCGCTCGCCACCGCCTCCGAGGAGACCGGCCAGCTGGTACGCCGGGCCCGCGCCGACGACCCCGTCACCGCGGACGCCTGGGTCACCCTGCTCGCCACGCTCCGCCGCGCCCAGGGCCGGCTGGTGACGATGCGCGAGACCCGCTACATCGACCTGGCCGCCCTGGACGCGCTGGCCGCCTCCGTGGCGGAGGAGCAGGCGTCCGTGGGGCGGCGGGCCGTCGCGTTCCTGCAGGGGGCGGACGCGTTCACCGGATACCACGCGGCCGTCGAGGAGCTGGCCGCCTCCGCCGCCGCGATCGGCACGGTCGCCGAGGCCGCCCCCGTCGCCGAGCGGCTGGCCGAGCAGGCCGAGGGGCTGGAGGTGGTGACCGAGGTCGTCGGCTCCCTGGACATCGCCGACGCCACCGTACGCACCTCCATCCTCGGCCGGATCGCCGAGGTCCTGGGCGGCGTGAACCGGGCGCGGGCCATCCTGGACGGGCGGCGGCGGGACCTGCTCGGCTCCGAGGGCCGGGCCGCGTTCGCCGCCGAGTTCGCGCTGCTCGGCCAGGCCATCACCGGCGCGCTCGCCATGGCAGGCACCCCCGCCGAGTGCGACGACCAGCTCGGGCGGCTGATGCTTCAGCTGGAGACGCTGGAGTCGCGCTTCGGCGAGTTCGACGACTTCGCCGCGCAGCTGTCCGCCAAGCGGGACGACGTCTACGAGGCGTTCTCGGCCCGCAAGCAGTCGCAGCTCGACGCCCTGGCCCGGCGCGCCGACCGGGTCTTCGCCTCCGCCGAGCGCATCCTGGGCGGCATCACCCGCCGCCTGCGCTCGCTCGAGTCGCTGGACGACGTCAACACCTACTTCGCGACCGACCCGATGGTCGCCAAGGTGCGCTCGGCCGCCGGGGAGCTCCGCTCGGTCGGCGACGCCGTACGGGCCGAGGAGCTGGAAGGGCGCGTCAAGTCCGCCCAGCAGGAGGCGCTCCGGGCCCTGCGGGACCGGCTCGATCTCTTCTCCGACGGCGGCGAGACGCTACGGCTCGGCCACCACCGCTTCGCCGTCAACACCCAGCCCATCGATTTGACGCTGGTGCCTCACGACCAGGGGATGTCCTTCGCGATCACCGGGACCGACTACCGCGCGCCGGTGCCCGCCTCCTTCTCCGACACCCGGCCCTTCTGGGACCAGCTGCTCGTCTCGGAGACGCCCGAGGTCTACCGCGCCGAACACCTGGCCGCCTCGCTCCTCGACTCGCTGCCCGCCGGGGTCCCGCTCCAGGACGTCGTACAGCAGGCCGCCTCGTCGCGCTACGACGAGGGGTACGAGCGTGGCGTCCACGACCACGACGCCGCCGCCATCCTGGACGTGCTGGTGCGGCTGCGGTCGGGAGCCGGGTTGCTGCGGTACCCGGCCGAGGTACGGGCGGCGGCCCAGCTGTTCTGGGCGTTCGGGGTGGACGACGTTTCACGTAAAACATTCGCCACCCGGGCCGTGTCCCTGGTCCGCGCCCGCGCCGTCTTCGGCCCCACCCCGGCCCTGTCCGCCCTCGCCACCGAGCTGGACGCCTTGATCGCCCACTTCACCGAGCACACCCTCTCTCCCATTGACGCCGCGCCTCTGGACGGCCGCCGGACCGCCGCGCCGGGCGCGGGCGTGGAGGTCACGGGCACCGGGGCGGGGCTGGCCGGGGAGTACCTGCTCGAGGAGCTCGGGAGCAGCCCGTTCGGGTTCGTGACGAGCAAGGCGGCGCGCGACCTCCTCGACGGCTTCAGGAAGGCCCTCGGCCCGGCCAAGGTGCGCGAGTTCGAGGAGGAGCTCAGGAGCGTGCCGCTCCCCGAGCGGGTGCAGCTGGCCCGCGCCTGGATGGCCGCCTACCACCAGGGCCAGGAAACGGCGGAGGCCGTGGCCGTACAGCTGTGCGACGTCCCCCGCCACGACTCCAGCGCCGCCACCCACGAGGTCGTGGACGGCCTCCTGGGCACGCATCCCCGCCTCAAGGACCGCAAGCTGGACATCAGGCTGGACGAGTTCCTCCCCAGGACGCGCCGGTTCAGCGCGGAGCGGGTGCCGGCGTACCGGGCCTACCAGCGGCGCAGGAGCGAGCTGGTCGAGGAAGAGCGGCGGCGGCTGCGCCTGGACGAGTACCGCCCCAAGGTCATGAGCGCCTTCGTGCGCAACCGCCTGCTCGACGAGGTCTACCTGCCGCTGATCGGCGACAACCTGGCCAAGCAGCTGGGCGCGGCGGGCGCGGGCAAGCGCACCGACCAGATGGGCCTGCTGCTGCTCATCTCGCCGCCCGGCTACGGCAAGACCACGCTCATGGAGTACGTGGCCAGCCGCCTCGGCCTGATGTTCGTCAAGGTCAACGGGCCTGCGCTGGGCCACGAGGTGACCTCGCTGGACCCGGCGGACGCGCCCGACGCGACGGCCCGGCAGGAGGTGGAGAAGATCTCGTTCGCGTTGGAGACCGGCAACAACACGCTGCTCTACCTCGACGACATCCAGCACACCTCGCCGGAGCTGCTGCAGAAGTTCATCTCCCTGTGCGACGCCCAGCGCCGCATCGAGGGGGTCTGGAACGGCCGAACCCGGACGTACGACCTGCGCGGCAAGCGGTTCGCGGTGTGCATGGCGGGCAACCCGTACACCGAGTCCGGCCAGCGGTTCCGCATCCCGGACATGCTGGCCAACCGCGCCGACGTGTGGAACCTGGGCGACGTGCTGTCCGGCAAGGACGACCTGTTCGCGCTCAGCTACATCGACAACGCCCTCACCTCCAACCCGGTCCTCGCGCCCCTGTCCGGCCGCGACCGCGCGGACGTCGAGCTGCTCGTACGGCTGGCCAAGGGCGACACGACCGTCCAGCCGGACCAGCTGCGCCACCCGTACTCCAAGGCGGAGCTGGACCAGATCCTCAGCGTGCTGGCCAAGCTCGTACGCGTCCAGGAGGTCGTGCTGGCCAACAACCAGGCCTACATCGCCTCGGCCGCCCAGTCCGACGCCGCCCGCACGGAGCCGCCGTACCGGCTGCAGGGCTCGTACCGGAACATGAACAAGCTGGCCGAGCGCATCGTGCCCGCCATGAACGACGACGAGCTGGAAGCGGTGATCGACGACCACTACCTCGGCGAGGCGCAGACCCTGACCGCGGACGCCGAGGCCAACCTGCTCAAGCTGGCCGAGCTGCGTGGCCGCCTCAGCCCGGAGCAGGCCGCGCGCTGGGCGGAGATCAAGACCGCCTACCTCAGGGCGAAGGCGCTCGGGGGCGCCGAGGACGACCCGATGGCCAGGGCGGTGGGCGCCATCGGGCTGCTGGCCGACCGCGTGGGCGAGGTCGGCAGCGCCATCCGGGGCTCGTCCGCCCGCTGATCCGCGGCCGGGCCGTCCGGCTCCGAACGCGACGCCACCCGGGGTCCGGCGCCCTGCTCGGGCTCAGGACGTCAGGCCCCGGGTGGCGTCGCGCTGGAGGGCGGTGGAGCGGGTGACGTAGTCGATGATCAGCTCCAGCTCCTCGTCCGTGTAGCGCTCGTACAGCTCCGCGAGCGCGGCCACGAACGGCTCGAACAGCTCGCCGAACCCGGACAGCCGCTCCTCGTTGACCTCGACGATGACCCGCCGCCGGTCCCGCGTGTCGCGCACCCGGCGTACCAGCCACTTGGACTCCAGCCGGTCGATCAGCCCGCTGACCGTCGCCGGGGCCAGCCCGACGTGCTGCGCGATCTCGCCCGCCGTGAGCGGCCCCCTGCGTTGCAGCAGGTCGAGCGTCTTCTCCTCGGTCATGCCGAGGCCCATCCGCTCGCTCATGGCGCTGTGGTACATCACGGCGGCGTTGCTGCTCTCCCGTCCGGCCAGAGACAGCGCCTCCAGCAAATTCTTTCGACGTTCCGAAATATCTCTGGACACGGGCACGGCCTCCCACATATATTTCGTTCGACCGAACGAAAGGTTATCACCATGAAGGCTCTGATCATAGGGTGCGGCATCGCCGGACCCGTGACCGCGATGGCCCTGCGCGAGGTCGGCATCGACGCCGAGATCCACGAGGCGTACGGGCAGGGCGCCGACGACGTGGGCTCGTTCCTGAACGTCGCCTCCAACGGCCTGGCCGCCCTCCGCGAGCTGGGCGCGCACCGGACGGTGCTGTCGCAGGCGATTCCCACTCCCCGCATGGTGATGTGGAGCGGCTCGGGCAAGCGGCTGGGCGAGGTGGCCAACGGGCTGCGGCTCGACGACGGCACCGTGAGCCACACCATCCTGCGCTCCGACCTCTACCGGAGCATCCGCGACGAGGCCACGCGGCGCGGCATCCGCATCTCGTACGGCAAGCGCCTGGTCTCCTATGACGACGACGGCGCGCAGGTGACGGCGAGGTTCGAGGACGGCACGGAGGCGACGGGCGACCTGCTGATCGCGTGCGACGGCGTGCACTCGCGCACCCGCGCGATTCTCGACCCGGGAGCGCCCGCACCCCGCTACAGCGGGCTGTACGGCTTCGGGGGCATCGTCCGGGACGCCGGAGTCGCCGGCGAGCCGGGCGTCTACAACATGGTGTTCGGCAAGCGCGCCTTCTTCGGCTACACGGTGGCCGGGTCGGGCGACGTCTGGTGGTTCGCGAACCTGCCGAGACGGCTCGGCGACGTGCCGGAGGACTGGAAGCCGGTGCTGGCCGGCGCGTTCGCGGACGACGCGAACTTCTCCGCCGAGCTCATCGGGCGCGGCGAGGTCGGGCCGGGGCTGCCGATCCACGACCTGCCGCCGGTGCCCGTGTGGCACCGCGGCCGGGTGCTGCTGACGGGGGACGCCGCGCACGCCACCTCCCCCAGCTCGGGCCAGGGCGCCTCGCTGGCCGTCGAGGACGCGATCGTGCTGGCCGGATGCCTGCGTGATGGCGCGAGCCACACCGAGGCGTTCGAGCGGTTCGAGGCCGAGCGGCGGCCCCGGGTGGAACGGGTCGTGGCGTACTCCAGGACGATCAGCAACAGCAAGGCCGCGGGCCCGGTCGCCCGGGTCTTCCGCGACCTGATGCTGCCGTTCTTCCTCAGGAAGAGCGCGAGCCAGGAGTCACTGGCCTGGATGTACCGCTACCAGCCGAGCCTGTGACACGGACTCCTCTCCGGCGGGCAGCAGCGGCAGCCGCACGCCGGGGGTCGGGATCAGGCCGTGGGCGTGCAGCACGCCCTTGATCACGGTGGGGTTGGGCTCGGCGAAGAGCGCCGCGGACAGGCGGGCCAGCCGGTGCCCGAGCGCCCTGGCCCTGGCGACGTCGCCGGCGTGCCAGGCGTCCACCAGCTCCACGAAGCTCGCCGTCTCCAGGTGCGCGGAGGCGAGGATGCCGCCCGCGGCGCCCAGCGCGAGCAGGGGCGAGATGTACGCGTCGTCGCCCCCCAGCACCGCGAACCCCTCGGGGAGGTCGCCCAGCAGGTCCACCGCGTCCTGGTCGATCCCGCCCGCCGCGTACTTCACGCCCGCGATCATCGGGTGCGCGCCGAGCCGCCGGAGCGTCGCGGCGCCGACCGCCTGCCCCGTCCGGTAGGGGATGTGGTAGATCACCAGCGGCACCGGCGTCTCCTCCGCCAGCGCCTCGAAGTGCGCGATCACGCCGCGCTCGCCGGGCCGCAGGAAGTACGGCACCGTCACCAGCGCGGCCCCGACGCCCTCGGGCAGGCTCTTCAGCGCCTGGGCGGTCGAGCGGGTGTCGTTGCCCGTCACCCCCACCGTGAGCAGCGCGCCGCGCTCGGCGCAGACCCGCGCGCAGGTGTCGATCACCCGCGCCCGCTCGCCGGGGTCGAGCGCGGCCACCTCGCCGGTCGTCCCCAGCGCGACCAGCCCCGCGGCGCCCTGGTCGAGCATGTGGGCGGCGAGCTTCTCGACGGCGTCCACCGCCACCTCCCCCGAGGGGGCGAACGGCGTGACCAGCGGTACGTGGATTCCTCTCAGCATGCTTCGAGCGTGGCGCGCCGCGACCCGTTAGGTCCAGCGCGGATTTCTTCGCTCGACCTTAAGCTGAGCTTATGCTGGATCCGCGCAAGCTCCTCCTGCTCCGCGAGCTCGCCAGGCGTGGCACGATCGCCGCGGTGGCGCAGGCGGTCACGTTCACGCCGTCGGCCGTCTCCCAGCAGCTCAGCGCCCTTGAGCGGGAGGCGGGCGTGCCGCTGCTGGAGCGCACGGGCCGCACCGTGACGCTGACACCTGCCGGTCACCTCCTGGTGGAGCACGCGCACGCCGTGCTGGAGCAGCTCGAACGCGCCTCGGCGGCGCTCGCCGCGGCCCGCGGCGGGCCCTCCGGTCCGTTGCGCGTCGGTGCCTTCCCCACCGCCGCGCGGGTGCTGCTGCCCCCGGCCCTGACCGGCCTGACCAGGGCGCATCCCGGGCTGGTGCCGATGGTCTCCGAGATCGACCCGGCCGACGTCTCCGCCGCGCTGCGGGCCGGTGAGCTGGACGTGGCGCTCGTGCACGAGTACGACTTCGTGCCGCCCGTGACCGACGCGTCGATCGAGACGGAGCCGCTGTTCAGCGAGCCGATGTACCTCACGGACCGGCCCTCGGTGGCCGCCGCCCGCACCGACCCGTGGATCACCGACCGGCCGGGCACCCTCTGCCACACGATGGCGATCAGGGCGTGCCAGGCGGCCGGGTTCGAGCCGCTCGTACGGCACCACATCGACGACTTCGGCACCGTGCTGGCGTTCGCCGCGGCCGGTCAGGGGGTCGCGATCGTGCCGCACCTGGCCGCGCTCGACCCGCCTCCGGGCGTGACCCTCACCCGGCTGCCGCTGAGCCGCCGCACGCTGGCGGCGTTCAGGAAGGGGAACGGCGAGCACCCCGCGATCAGGGCGGCCGTCGCCGCCTTCCACACGGCGATCACCCACCTGCCCCTCTGACCCCCGGCGGCCACCCGCCGCCCTGACCGATCAGCCACCCATCGGCCCGGCCGACCGGCGGGAGGGCCGCGCCGATCGGTCAGCCGCCCGCCGCGCCGGCCCCGAGCAGCCCGTTGACCAGGTCCGCGAAGGCGGCGGCCAGCCGCTCGTGCTCGCCGGACCGCAGCCGGCTCGCGATCGGCTCCATGTGCAGCGTCCCGAGCAGCATGTGGGCGATCTGGTCGGCGTCCACGTCCGGCCGCCCTTCGGCGATCAGCGCGCACACGTGCCGGTGCCAGGCCAGGTAGACCGGGTTGCTCTCCCTCGGCTGCTCGCCGTGGCTCCTGCTGGTGACCCTCGCGTGCTCGATGGCGCCGACGAGGTTGCCGTTGCGCGCCGCCAGCTCCGCCACCGCCGCGAAGAACGCGACCAGCCGCTCGGCCGGTCCCGCGCCCGGCCCCAGCGGCGGCGGCCCCTCGGTGAACGCCTGCTCGAACTCGCGCGCCCGCTCGCTCATCAGCTCCAGCATGAGCCCCGTACGGCTGCCGAACCGGTGGAAGACCGTGCCCTTGCCCACGCCGGCGGCGGCGGCCACGCGCTCGACCGAGACCTGCTCGGGCGGGTGCCGCCGCAGCAGCTCCTCGGCCGCCCGCAGGATGGCCTGCCTGTTGCGCGCGGCATCGGCCCGCTCTCGACGTTCCATCGGGACATTCTTGCCCATGGACAAACTTGACCAGTGGTCCATATATTTACTGGACCACTGGTTCACTTAGAGGGAGTCCCAGCATGCGCGCGATCGTCCTGTCCGAGAAGGGCGGCCCCGAGTTCCTCCAGCCCGCCGACCTGCCCCGCCCGAGCCCTGGCGCGGGCCAGGTGCTCATCCGCGCCCAGGCCGTCGGCGTCAGCTACGCCGAGACGCAGATCAGGGCGGGCACGCTGCCGTTCCCCCTGCCGCTGCCCGCCGTGCTCGGCGCGGAGGCGGCCGGCGAGGTGGTCGAGGTGGGCGAGGGGGTGGACGCGAAGCTGCTCGGGAGCGCGCTCGCCGGGATCACCGGCGGAGTCGGGGCGTACGCCGAGTACGTCCTGCTCCCGGCCGCCATGGCCGCCCCGGTGCCCGACGGCCTGAGCCCGGTGGACGCGCTGGCCGCGGCGGCGCCCGGCGCGATCGCCCTCGGGCTGCTGCACCGGGCCAGGCTCGAAGGCGGGGAGACCGTGCTGGTGGAGTCGGGCGGCAGCTCGGTCGGCACCTATCTCGTCGAGCACGCCAAGGAGTTCGGGGCGGGCCGCGTGCTGGCCACGACCGGCGCGGCCGCCAAGCGGGAGCGGGCCGAACGCCTGGGCGCGGATCTCGTGCTCGACCACGGCACGCCCGCCTGGACGGACACGTTGCCCGACGTGGACGTGGTCTTCGAGTCCATCGGCGGCACGGTGGCCCGGCGGGTGCTCGACCACCTCACCCCCGGCACCGGGCGCATGCTCACCTACGGGCTGCTCAGCGGCGAGCCCGCCGCCATCACGGCCGCCGACCTGATGGATCGCGGCGTGACGGTCACCGGCTGCAGCGGCCCCGGGTGGGCCGGGGAGGTGTTCGGGACGCACTATCCGGCGATGCTCGACCGGCTGGCCACCGGGCGGAGCCGCGCGTACGTCGACCGGACGCTGCCGCTGGAGGAGGCCGCCCAGGCGCACCGCCTCCTGGAGGAGCGCGCCGTCATGGGCCGCGTCATGCTGATCCCCTGACCCCCGCGGCACGGGCCTAGCCGGAGAGATCGTGGGTAGCCAGATGAGCTTATGAGCGACGTGGAAACCGGCACCATCACCACCAAGGTGCCCGCGCGGCTTGACCGGCTGCCCTGGTCCCGCTGGCACTGGATGATCGTCGTGGGGCTCGGCACCGTCTGGATACTCGACGGGCTCGAAGTCACCATCGTGGGCAACCTGTCGGCCCAGCTGGCCAAGCCGGGCAGCGGACTGGACATCACCCAGGCGCAGGTCGCGGGCGTGGCCGCCGCGCTCTACGTCGCGGGGGCGTGTTCGGGCGCGCTGTTCTTCGGCTGGCTGACCGACCGGTTCGGCAGGAAGAAGCTGTTCCTCATCACCCTGGGCGTCTATCTGGCGGCGACGCTGATGACCGCGTTCTCCTTCCAGGCGTGGTGGTTCTTCCTGTTCAGGTTCCTGACGGGCTTCGGGATCGGCGGGGAGTACGCGGCCATCAACTCCGCCATCGACGAGCTCATCCCGAGCCACCACCGGGGGCGCATCGACATCCTCATCAACGGCAGCTACTGGCTCGGCGCCGCCGGCGGCGCGCTGCTGACCGTGCCGCTGCTGAACGACCTGCCGGTGAACATCGGCTGGCGGGTCGCGTTCGGGCTGGGCGTGGTGCTGGGCCTGGCCATCCTCCTCGTCCGCAGGAACGTGCCGGAGAGCCCGCGCTGGCTGTTCATCCACGGCAAGGGCAAGGAGGCCGAGGACATCGTCGGCGGCATCGAGCGGCGCATCGGCGGGGACCTGCCGGAGCCGCGCGAGTCGGTGACCGTGCACCAGCGCAAGTCCATCGGATTCGTACGGATCGCGCACACGATGGTCGCGCTCTACCCCAAGCGCACGATTCTCGGCCTCTCCCTCTTCATCGGACAGGCGTTCCTCTACAACGCGATCACCTTCGGTTACGCGCAGATCCTGACCACCTTCTACAAGATCGACACGCACACCGGCTACTACTTCGCCGTGATCGCGGCCGGCAACTTCCTGGGCCCGCTGCTGCTCGGCCGCCTCTTCGACACCGTGGGCAGGATCCCGATGATCTCGGCCACGTACATCGGCTCGGGGGTGCTCCTGCTGGGCACGGCCTGGCTGTTCGACCAGGGCATGCTCGATGCCGTCACGCTGACCGCGTGCTGGAGCGTGGTGCTCTTCGTGGCCTCGGCCGGGGCCAGTTCGGCGTACCTGACGGTCAGCGAGATCTTCCCCATGGAGACCAGGGCCATGGCCATCGCGTTCTTCTTCGCGATCGGCACGGCCGCCGGCGGCATCGCCAGCCCGCTGGTCTTCGCCTCCCTGGTGGAGAGCGGCGTCCCGGGGGACACGGCGCTGGCGTTCGTGATCGGGGCCATCGTGATGATCGCGGCGGGGCTGGTGGAGCTGGTGTTCGGGGTCAAGGCCGAGCGCAAGGGCCTGGAGGCCATCGCCAAACCGCTCACCGCGGCGTGATGTAAGAGAAGATGTTTGAGTCTCACACCATGTGAGACGGTATGCCAGGATGTGCCGACTTTCAGGAGGAACATCGTGGCGATGGCGGAACGGGTTGACGAGATCCTGCGGGCGGGCGGGGCGCCCCACTTCCACGGCCTCGTGGTGCTGCGGGGCGGGGAGCCGGTGCTCGAACGGTACGGCTCGGGGCCGGACCACCGGCTGGGCGAGCCGCTGGGTCACGTCGAGTTCGGACGCGACACGCTGCACGATCTGCGGTCCGTGTCGAAGAGCATGGTGGCGCTGCTGTACGGCATCGCCCTGGGCGAGGGCCTGGTGCCGGAGCCGGGCGCGGGCCTGGTGGCCCAGTTCCCGGAGTACGCGGACCTGGTGGCGGACCCGGCGCGGGCGCATCTCACCATCGAGCACGCGCTGACCATGACGCTCGGCCTCGACTGGAACGAGGACGCCCCCTACACCAGCACCGCCAACAGCGAGATCGCGATGGAGGAGGCCCCTGACCGCTACCGGTACGTCCTGGAGCGGCCGGTCGCCGAGGAGGCGGGCCGGCGCTGGCTCTACTGCGGCGGGGCGAGCGCGCTGCTCGGCGGCATCATCGCGCGCGGGGCGGGCCGCCCGCTGGAGGAGTACGCGGCGACCGCGCTCTTCGAGCCCCTCGGGATCACCTCGTGGGAGTGGTCCAAGGGCGGCCACGGGACGGTGAGCGCGGCGGCCGGGCTGCGGCTGCGCCCCATGGACCTGGCCGCGATCGGGCAGCTCGTGCTCGACGGCGGCCGGGACGTCGTGCCCGCCTCGTGGCTGCGGGCCGCGCTGACCCCCCGCGTGGTGATCGACCCGGGCTTCGAGTACGGCTACCAGTGGTACCTGAACACCGGCAAGCGCCCCTGGGCCGCCGCCCTGGGCAACGGCGGCCAGCGCCTGATCGTCCGCGAGGAGGACGCGCTGGTCATGGCCATGACGGCCGGCGAGTACGACCAGGACCCGGGCGGCGCGACCGCGCTCACCGAAGCCATCCTTGACGACTGAGGATCACTTCCTGGCTTCGACGATCCCCGTCGCGAACCACGGCCCGCCGTACCAGAAGCGCCAGCCGGCGTCGCGCAGCCGCACGTCCACCACGCCGAGAGCGCGCAGCGTGGCCTCGTACGCGGGCGTGTGCTGGAAGTCGGCGAGCAGCATCAGCCCGCCGGGTCGCAGCACCCGGTACGCCTCGCGCACGGCCTGCTCGCGGCCCCCGGTGTCGGGGATGTTGTGGATGGCCTGGCTGGAGACCACCACGTCGAAAGCGCCGTCGTCGAACGGCAGGTCGCGCAGGTCGCCCGTCACGAGCTCGACCCGGTCGGAGACGCCCTCCGCCTCGGCGTTGGCCCTGGCGGTCGACTCGGCGTTGCCCGACTGGTCCTTGGCACGCCACAGGTCGATGCCGGCCGCGTGCCCGCGGTCGAGCCGCCCGGCAGCCATCAGCAGCACCGCGCCCCGGCCGCAGCCGAGGTCGAGCAGCCGCTCGTCGCCCTTCAGCCGCCCCAGCTCCGCGTCCCAGACCACGAACTTGCCGCGCCGGGTCGTGTAGAGATAGCTGGCCGCGCTGGCCAGCGTATAGAGCGCGCCCAGCAGGAACGCGATCCCCGCCGCGATGATGTCGAACGCGAAGGAGATCGCCGCCAGGCCGATCAGGACGAGAGCCCCGAAGAGCAGACCGGCCAGTGCCCATGGCGCATCAAATCCATAGCTACCGTGTCGCTTGCGCACAGTCACGTTATATCTCAAGGTGGTCTTGACATGGAATTGACCGAACCCTTCTCTTTCCTACCGTCTTTCCCGCACAGCGCATTACTACGGTGACCTGGACGGGCGTCCGATGGGGGTTTGACCAGGCATGACAGTGAACCGGCGGGGATTCGGCCTGGGGGCGAGCATGGCGCTCACGCTGGCCTCGGCTCTGCTCTGGGGCGTGGCGCACCTGGCCGCCGAGCGCCGCAGGACGGGCCTGGCACTCATGGTCGGATATGTCGTGATGCTCGGCGCCGTCCTCACCCTGCTCACGGCGTACAGCGCCAACCTCCTGTCGCTCGCGGTGCAGCCCCGCTGGCTCATCTGGTTCACCGTCGTGCTGACGGCGATCGCACTCGCCTGGACCGGCGTGATCGTCTGGTCCTTCCTCCTGGTACGCCCGCCCCGCGGCGACACCGTCGGCCGCTTCCTGACCACGGCGCTCACCGTCGCCCTGTGCGCGCTCGTCCTGAGCCCGACGGTGTACGCCACCAGGCTCGCCTACCTCTCGCGCGACGTGGTGAACACCCTGTTCCCGCGCACCACCAGCGCCCCCGTGCTGGCCCACGACCCGTGGAACGGCGCCCGCCGGGTGAACTTCCTGCTCGTGGGCGGCGACGCGGCGCCGAACCGGCCCGGCGTGCGCACCGACAGCATGACCGTGGCCAGCGTGGACGTCGAGACCGGCGCGACCACCCTGTTCGGCCTGCCGCGCAACCTCCAACGCGTGCAGATGCCGGCCGGCCCGGCCAGGGCCCAGTTCCCGTACGGCTTCACCGGCAGCGGCACCGACACGCCGGGCCTGCTCAACGAGATCTACCAGTACGCCGAGGACCACCCCGAGCTGGTGCCGGACGCGCCGAAGGGCCGGCGCGGCTCCACCCTGCTCAAGCAGACGATCAGCGACATCCTCGGCATCAACGTGGACTACTACGCGATGGTGGACATGAAGGGCTTCGCGGAGATCATCGACGCCATGGGGGGCGTGAAGGTCTCCATCAGGGAGCCCATCGTGTACGGCCGCCAGCGCGAGGGCCTGCTGCCGGCCGGCAC
Source organism: Nonomuraea phyllanthi (assembly GCF_006334985.2). Taxonomy (GTDB): domain Bacteria; phylum Actinomycetota; class Actinomycetes; order Streptosporangiales; family Streptosporangiaceae; genus Nonomuraea; species Nonomuraea phyllanthi. The sequence continues at coordinate 322,894 of NZ_VDLX02000002.1, read as the reverse complement.
CCGCAAGCTGTCGGGCGAGGAGGCCCTGTGGTACGGCCGCTCCCGTACCGACAGCGACGACTACGTCCGCATGGGACGCCAGAAGTGCCTGCTCAACGCGGTCGCCAAGCAGGCCGACCCGCTGACCGTGCTCAACAGCTTCGAGCGGCTGGCGGCGGCCACCAAGCGGGCCATCTCGACCGACCTGCCGCAGGAGCTGCTGCCGGCCGTCATCGACCTGGCGCAGAAGGTCAAGGACGCCAAGATCCGCAGCCTCAGCTTCGTGCCGCCGCTGATCAACACGGCCTACCCCGACTGGTCGCTGATCCGGCACACGGTGGCCGAGGCCCTGGAGTCGCGCCCCGCGAACAGGTCCGCCCCGCGCCGCACGCCGGAGCCGGACAACCCGGTCAACCTCGACGCCACCTGCGCGTAGACCCGCTCTCCCAGAAATCCGGCACGAGATCTCCCGGCGAACCGCCCGCGCCGGTTCGTCGTCACGCGCGCACGGAGTGTGGCATGATGGTGCCCGACCGGAACGGAAACGATTTTCATACTCGCTTGGAGGCGCCGTGAGAGTGGCGTTCGTCGGAAAGGGCGGCAGCGGCAAGACCACGATGTCCGCGCTGTTCGCCAGGCACGTGGCCGCCCAGGGCGGGCCGGTGGTGGCCATCGACGCCGACATCAACCAGCACCTGGCCATGGTGCTGGGCCTCGACGGCCGGCCCGAGCCGCTGGGCGCCCACCTCAACGAGATCAAGGAGCGGCTGCGCGGCGACAACCCGCGCATCCCCTCCGCCGAGGTCATGGTCAAGACGACCCCGCCGGGCCGCGGCTCCCGGCTGCTGAGCTTCGACGACCTCGCCGCCGACCCCTACGCCATGACCGCTCCCGAGGGCATCAGCCTGCTGGCCACCGGCCCGTTCGGCGCGGACGACCTCGGCGTGGCCTGCTACCACTCGAAGGTGGGCGCGGTCGAGCTGCTGCTCAACCACCTGGTCGACGGCCAGGGCGAATACGTCGTGGTCGACATGACCGCGGGGGCCGACTCCTTCGCCTCCGGGCTGTTCACCCGGTTCGACCTGACGTTCCTCGTCGCCGAGCCGACCCGGCAGGGCGTGAGCGTCTATCAGCAGTATCGCGACCACGCCTCCACGTACGACGTCGCCCTGGCCGTGATCGGCAACAAGGTGCACGGCCCGTCCGACGTCGACTTCCTGCGCGAGCACGTGGGCGACGACCTGCTCACCTGGATGGAGCACTCCGCGGCCGTGCGCGCCATGGAGCAGGGCCGCCACTTCGCCCTCGACGACCTGGAGCCGGTCAACGCCGACGCGCTGGCCGTGCTCCGCAAGACCCTCGACGAGCAGGAGAAGGACTGGGCCAGGTTCGGCCGCCAGACGGCGGAGTTCCACCTGCGCAACGCCCGCGCGTGGGCCAACGACCGGACCGGTGTCGACCTGGCCTCACAGATAGACCCGGATTTCGTGTACGGCCCCTGACTGCCGCCTTCACGCCATCTGGAGCAAGAACGTTTCGCCACTTAGCGTCAAAGAGATCCCTTTCGAGAGGAGACAGCATGTCGCTGACCGTACCCACCGATCTGCTCGACCAGGCCAAGGCCGGCGAGGTGGACGACCCGGCGTTCATCGCCTGCGTCCGCGACTCGCTCCCGTACGCGTGGTCGCTGATCAGCGGGCTGGCCGAGCAGCGCGAGCGGAGCGGAGCCAAGTTCGCCGACAACCAGGTGCCGCCGCCGTCGGAGGAGGCCCGCGGCCAGCTCCTGCGCTGCCTGGCGAGCGACGCGATGCGCGGGGCCCTGGAGCGCCACTTCGGGGTGCGCCTGGCCTTCCAGAACTGCCACCGGGTCGCCGTCTTCGACCCGACGGCCACCGAGGCCCTGCGTGACTTCGTCACCCCGAGAGCCCAGATCCTCAACCAGAAGCCGGAGCTGGTCGACTGCTGAGCCGGCGCGCCGGTGGCCCCTGGGTCACCGGCGCACCATCGGCAGCACCTCCGCGCCGAGCCGCCGCACGTTCTCCAGCGTCCGCCGGTGCTCCCCCATCCCCTCGACCAGCAGGACGAACCGCTCGATCCCGGTGCTCTCGGCGGTGCGCAGCAGCGTGGCTGCGCAGTGCTCGGCCGATCCGACGGGATGGATCCTCGTCAGCAGGTCCACATATTTCGGGACATCTCGTGAGGGTCTGGGCCGGCCGTCCACCGGCACATAGCCCGCCAGCCCCGGCTCCAGCCACCGCGGCAGCGACTCCTTGATCTCCCGCACCGCCTGCTCCGTCGAGTCGGCCACGTGGGCCACCCCGGCCGCGACGTGCTCCCGGGCGCTGCCGCCGCGCGCCGCGTAGTCGGCGACCAGGGCGGCCTTGTCGGCGTCGCCGATGTGCATGCCCAGCAGCATCGGCAGCCCACGCTCCGCCGCGAGCCCCACGCTCGACTCCGAGGTGCACGCGACCACGGGCCGCAGCGGCGCGGGCGGCACCACCCGCACCTCCCCGAAGCGGAAGAACTCCCCGTCAGCGGCGACCGGGCCGCCCGTGAGCGCGCCGAGCAGCAGGTCGAGCGACTCGCCGAAGCCCCGCTCGTACCGCGCGAGGCCCGTCCCGAACACCTCCAGGTCCACCCACGGCCCACCCCTGCCGACCCCCAGCGTGAAGCGCCCGCCGGACAGGTGGTGCAGCATGGCCGCCTGCTCGGCCAGCGCCACGGGGTGGTGCGTGGACAGCACGCTGACGGCCGTGCCGAGCCCGATGCGGGTGGTCCTGCCGATCGCGACCGCCGCCAGGGTCGTCGCGGAGGGGCACACGCCGTACGACATGAAGTGGTGCTCGGCGATCCACGCGTCGTCGAACCCGGCCTCCTCCGCCGCCACGATCAGCTCGGCGGCGTCGGCGAGCACCCGGCCGGGCTCCTGGCCGGGGAACTGGGCCGCGAGGACGAAGACTCCGATCCGCATGTCAGCCGAACAGGCTTTCCTGGCCCTCGCCCACCAGCGGGTCGCGATGGTGTTTGAGGTGCCGCCAGCGCGGCAGGTCGTCGAGGTAGGACCACGAGAGGCGGTGATGGGCGGTGGGGCCGAGCCGGGCCAGGGCCTCCTGGTGGGCGGGCGACGGGTAGCCGGCGTTCTCCGCGAAGCCGTACTCGTCGCAGCCGATCGTCCCCATGTACGCGTCGCGCCGGACCTTGGCCAGGACGGACGCCGCCGCGACCGAGACGCTCGCGGCGTCGCCCTTGACCTCCAGGCGCACCGGCCAGGGCGCTCCGATGTAGTCGTGCTTGCCGTCGAGGATCAGCGCGTCGGGGCGCACCGGCAGCGCGTCGAGCGCCCGGCGGGCGGCCCGGCGCAGCGCCTCCGTCATGCCGAGCGCGTCGATCTCCGCGTGGGTGGCCTCGCCGTAGCCGACGCCGGCCGCCCACGCGGCCAGCTGCTCGGCCAGCGGCGCGCGCCTGGCCGCCGTGAGCTGCTTGGAGTCGGTCAGCCCGGCCGGCGGCTCCGACAGGTCGGTGACCACCGCGCACACCGTCACGGGACCCGCCCAGGCGCCGCGGCCCACCTCGTCGATGCCCGCGACCGTCCGGATGCTCGGCTGGGCGAGCAGGAGGTGCTCGATCTCGTACGTCGGCGCCATGACGCCAAACGCTACCGCTCCAGCGGGCTCTCCGGTGGGCGCCGGTCCGCGGACCGTACGGGTTCGAGGTCGGCGGCGATGTAGCGGGCGGCCACGTGGATGGCGCGCAGCGTCACCGACACCGAGGGACGGTGCACGCTGGAGCCGCGCGCGACCGCGTGCACCTCGCGCCCCACCGGGTCTCCGGGGAACTGGCGCACCGCCAGGCCGCGCACCCCGGCCGCCAGCGCCAGGGCGGGCACGGCCGCGATGCCGATGCCCTTGGCCACGAGCGACAGGATCGTCCCCAGCCCCTCGAACTCCCACGGCGTGGGCCGGGTGCCGCCCACGTCGAAGAAGAGCCGGTCCACCGCCAGCCGCGACGGCTCCCCGTCGGGCGTCGCCATCCACGGCTCGTCGCGCAGCTCCAGCAGGTCCAGCGGCACGTCGGGGTCGGCCAGGCGGTGCTTGCGCGGCACCACCAGGACCAGCGGGTCCTTCAGCAGCGGGAAGACCCGCAGGCTCTCGCTGTCGCGCACCCGCCCGTACCAGTCGTCCACGAGGGCGATGTCCACCTCACCCGACTGCACCTCCCGCATGCCGCGCCCCGACCTGCTCTGCCCGAGCCGGAGCGTCAGCTCCGTGTGGCGGCGCAGGGAGCGCGCCAGGGCCGGCGCGAACGCCGTCGCGGCCGTGGGGAAGGCGGTGACCACCACCCGGCCCGAGGGCGTGCCCGCGTGGCGGGACAGGTCGGACTCGGCCTCCTCCACCATCGACAGGATGCGCTCGGCGTGCCGCACCAGCCGCCGCCCCGCGTCGGTCAGCTCGGCGCTGCGCGCGGTCCTGTCGATGAGGGCCGTGCCGGTCTCGCGTTCGAGAGCCACCAGTTGCTGCGAGACGGCCGAAGGACTGTAGCCGAGGGAGGCCGCCGTCGCCGCGATGCTGCCACGGCGAGCGAACTCGCAGATCAGGATCAATCGCCGCAATTCAAGCATCAGTCTTCCTTATGCCTACCCACAAAAAGCCTCGCTTGTGCTGATGCCTTCATCCAACCACCCTGGGAACGTGACAAACATGACCGTTACCCTCTCCGCCACTCTGGCGGCAAACGAAGACATCGACCGAAGACGGCGCGCCGGGGAACGTGTGCTCCACCTGGCCTTCGGTGAGGCAGGGTTGCCCGTCCACCCGGCGCTGCGCGACAGGCTGGCCGCCGCATCAGAGCGCAACGGCTACGGGCCGGTGGCGGGGGCGTCCGAGCTCAGGACGGCGGCGGCGGGCTACTGGACACGACGGGGGCTCATCACCGATCCCGAACTGGTCGTCAGCGGCCCCGGCAGCAAGTCGCTGCTGTACGGGCTGCTGCTGGCGATCGGCGGAGACGTCGTCCTGCCCGTGCCCAGTTGGGTCAGCTACGCCGCGCAGGCCGACCTCGTCGGCTCCCGCCCCATCCTGGTGCCCGCACCGCCAGGAGAGGGTGGAGTGCCCGACCCCGACCTGGTCGCCGCCGAGGTGCGCCGCGCCAGGGCCCAGGGCAGGACCGTCAGCTCGCTGCTGGTGACGCTGCCGGACAACCCGACCGGCCGCCTGGCCTCCCCGGCGACCATCGGCCGGCTGGCGGAGATCGCCCGCGAGCTCGACCTGATGATCATCTCTGACGAGATCTACCGCGATCTCCTGCACGACCCCGCGCTGCCGTACACCTCGCCCGCCGAGCTCGCGCCGGAGCGCACGGTCATCACGACCGGCCTGAGCAAGAGTCTGGCGCTGGGCGGCTGGCGGATCGGCGTGGCCAGGCTGCCCGCCGGCGCCCACGCGCTGCACAGGAGCCTGCTCGCGGTGGCCAGCGAGATCTGGTCCGCGCCGGCCGCCCCCGTGCAGGACGCCGCGGCGTACGCCTTCGGCGAGCCGCCGGAGCTGACCGAGCGCATCGAGCGCAGCCGCAGGCTGCACGGCGCGGTCGCCGGGGCCGTGCACCAGAGGTTCGCCGAGGCCGGGATCTCCGCGCCCACGCCTCAGGGCGGCTTCTACCTCTATCCCGACCTGAGCCACCTGCGACTCGGCGGCTCCGCCGAGATCACCAAGATCCTGCTGGAGGAACACGGCATCGGTGTCCTGCCCGGACACGCGTTCGGCGACGACCCCGCGGCGGCCAGGGTGCGGGTCGCGGTGAGCCTGCTCTACGGCGACAGCCCGGACGAGCGGCTGACCGCCCTGAACAGCCCCGATCCCCTGCGGCTGCCCTGGATAGCGGCCAACCTGGACCACCTGACGACCGGCCTGAAGGAGCTGACCCTCCCCCGGCACGGCGCGGTACGTGAACGGCGTGCCGCCCTCGTGCCGACGCCGTGTCACGGTTAGGCGAACCTTTCTCCAAGAGCGGGCCGACCACCCCGCAAAAGGGGGCTCTGACCTGGGGAAACACCCCATCTGCAGAAACCTGCAAAAGATCTTCCTTTGGGCATGGTTACGTGCACCCCTGCTTCCCCTCATCATGTGCACATGCCCGCTCTTGTCACCTTGTCCGGGCGCTCCGTGCGCCTGGAACCTCTCAGCCTCACGGCGATCGATGACCTGGTCGCCGCGGCGGGTGAAGACCGCTCCACTTACGGCTTCACCCGCGTCCCGGATGGCCGGGACGAGATGGTCTCCTACGTGGAGGCCGCCATGGCTGAGCAGGCGGAGGGCCGCTCGTTGCCCTTCGCCATCCGGTGGCTGAACACCGACCGCGTGGTCGGTGCCACCCGTCTCATGCACCTGGAGTACTGGCAGGGCCCCATGCCCTGGCCACCGGGTACACGTGGCGCGGTGGGCGAGATCCCGTCCGTGGCCGACATCGGTTACACCTGGCTGGGCGCCGGCGCCCAGGGCACGGGTGTCAACCGTGAGAGCAAGTTCCTCATGCTCTCGCACGCCTTCGAGACGTGGAACGTCCACCGCATCACCCTGAAGGCAGACGTACGCAACACCAGGTCCCGGGCCGCCATCGAGGCCCTCGGCGCACACTTCGACGGGGTGCGGCGAGCGGATAGCCGAGGCGCCGACAACACGGTCCGAGATACCGCGTTCTACTCGATCCTGAACTCCGAATGGCCGCTCGTGCGCGAGCGTCTGGCCATGCGGCTCGGTCTGGTCGAGGCAGCCTGAGTAACCCGTCCACCCACGGCCCCGCCTGAGAAAGTTCGGGCGGGGCCGTATTTTTTCCTGCCTGCCGATGCTCTACATGACACGCCCCCGCGATGTGCGTCATGCCTAGCCGACCATCAGCATCCAGGGGCGCGTTCAACACCTGATCAAAGGCGGATCAACGGCACAGTTAACGATCAGTCCGGAATCTAGGTGACAAATGGCGTTCCAACTATCATTTGGCAACAAAACGATCCATTGGCTTGGAGACATACGGCATGGCTGGTCAGAGCGTTGAGGGCGAGCTCAGGTTCGCCGTGCTCGGTCCTGTCCGCGCGTGGCGTGACGGCCAGGAGCTCGATCTGGGCACCCCCTTGCAGCGCTCGATCCTCGGCATGCTGCTCCTGCGGGAGGGCCGTGCGGTCACCCCCAACGAGATGATCGACGGGGTCTGGGGCGAGGACGCGCCGCCGCGGGCCCTGGGCGCGCTGCGCACGTACGTCTCCCGCCTCCGCACGGTGCTCGAACCGGACAGGCCCGCGCGTTCCCGGCCCGAGCTGCTCACCTCGATCGGCAGGGGCTACGCGCTGCGGCTGCCCGACGGCTCGCTCGACCTGACCCGCTTCGAGCGCGGCGTCCAGGAGGCCGAGGGCGCGCGCAAGGCGGGCCGGCCGCACGAGGCCGCGCGGTCCCTGCGGGCCGCGCTGTCGCTGTTCGAGGGCGAGCCGCTGGCCGGGACCGTCGGCCCGTACGCCGAGCACCAGCGCGACCGGCTGGTCGAGCGGCGCATCAGCGTCGTCGAGACGCTCATGGACGTGGACCTGGAGCTGGGCGACCACGCGCGGATCGTCTCCGAGCTGATCGCGCTGACCGCCGACCACCCGCTGCGCGAGAAGCTGCGCGCCCAGCTCATGCTCGCCTACTACCGGTGCGGCCGGCAGGGCGACGCGCTCAACGTCTTCACCGAGACGCGCGAGGTCCTGATCGACGAGCTGGGCATCGAGCCGGGCCCCGAGCTGGCCGCGCTGCACCAGCGCATCCTGGCCGCCGACCCCACGCTGGCGACCGTCGAGGCGGCCCCCGAGGAGCGGGACGAGGCGGCGGACCCGCGTCCCGCCCCCCAGCTGCCCCGCCCCGCGCAGCTGCCCGCCGCCGTCAACGACTTCACCGGCCGCCAGGAGATCGCCACGCGGCTCCGTACGCTGCTGGCGGGCGAGTCCTCGCCGGAAGGCGTCCCCCTGGTGGCGATCTCCGGCATCGGCGGCGTCGGCAAGACCGCGCTGGCCGTGCACGCCGCCCACCTGGCCGGCGACCTCTACCCGGACGGCCAGCTCTACACCGACCTGCGCGGCCACGCCGACGAGCCGACCGCCCCCGAGTCGGCGCTCGGCGGGTTCCTGCGCGCGCTCGGCATCCCGCCGGACGTCATCCCCGACGGCCTGCAGGAACGTTCCGCGCTCTACCGGTCGATCCTGGCCGAACGCCGCATCCTCGTGCTCCTGGACAACGCCCGCAACGCCGAGCAGGTCACCTCGCTGCTGCCCGGCTCCCCCGGGTGCGCGGCCATCGTGACGAGCCGCGGGAAGCTGGCCGACCTGCCCTCCGCCCGGCTGGTCGACCTCGACGTGATGGAGCCGGACGAGGCGCTGTCGCTGTTCTCCGCGGTGGCCGGGGCCGAGCGGGTCTCGGCCGAGCACGGCGCGGCCATGGACGTGGTGGCGGCCTGCGGGTTCCTGCCGCTCGCCGTGCGGATCGTGGCCTCCAGGCTGGCCGCGCGGCCCTCCTGGACGGTCGCCTCGCTGGTGCCCAGGCTGGCCGACGAGCAGCGCCGCCTCGACGAGCTGCGCGTGGGCGACCTGGCCGTGGAGGCGACGTTCGCCCTGGGGTACGGGCAGGTGGGCCCCTCCCCGGCCCGCGCCTTCCGCCTGCTCTCCCTGCCGAACGGGCCCGACATCTCCACGGGCGCCGCCGCGGCCGTGCTGTCGGTGAGCGAGATCGAGGCGGAGTCCGTCCTCGAGTCGCTGGTGGACGCCAGTCTGCTGGAGGCCCCCGCGCCCGGCCGGTACCGCTTCCACGACCTGCTCAGGCTCTTCGCCCGGCGCGAGCTCGACAAGACCGAGCGCCCCCAGGCCAGGACGCTCGCTTTGCGCCGCCTGCTCGGCTTCTACCTGGCCTCGGCCCAGTCGGCGCACCGGCTGGCGTACGAGGGCAGCATGATCCCCGACAACCTCGTGGCGATCGGCGGCGGGCGCTCGTTCGCCACCGCGGAGGAGGCCGTGGCCTGGCTGATCTCCGAGGGCGACTCGCTGTTCGCGGCCATCAACCAGGCCGCCGCGCTGGCCCGCACCGCCGACCAGCTCCTGCCCGCCGCCGACCTCCTGCTGGCCATGGAGCCGCTGCTGGAGTCGGGCACCCACACGCGCGAGTTCGGCCAGGCCACCCGTGCCGTGCTGGCCGCCGCCCGCTCGCTCGGCGACGCCGCCAGCGAGCTGCGCGTCCGGTACGTGCTGGGCCGGGTGCTGTTCGCCGGCAACCGGCTCAGGGAGGCCGAGGAGCACTTCAGGGCCGTTCACGAGCTGTCCGCCGACCGCGGCGAGAAGATCGTGACCGGCGAGGTGCTGAACGCGCTGGCCGTCGTCGTCGGCAGGCAGCGCCGCCACACCGAGGCGCTGGAGCTGTTCGACCGCGCGATGCGGTTCTACCGCGAGAACGGCGTGCCGGCCGGCGAGGCCCTCGTGCTCAGCTACTCCGCCCGCGAGCACCTGGGGCTGAGCCGCCCCGAGGACGCGATCGCGGCGGCGGAGAGGGGCCTGGCCATCTTCACCGAGATCGGCAGCGGCGCCGGCACCGCCCGCGCCCGCTACCACCTCGGCATCGTGCTGTCCCGCGTCGGCCGGCTCACCGAGGCCGTGCACCACCACGCCGAGTGCCTGGCCTTCTTCCGGGCCGGCAAGCAGCGCGTCTGGGAGCAGCGGGTCTGCTCCCGGCTGGCCGAGACGTTCATCGCCGCCGAGCGCTACCCCGACGCGGTGCGCCACGCCGAGCAGGCGCTGGTGGTCTCCCGCGAGATCGGCCACCCCTACGGCCAGGCGCTCTCGCTCACCGTGCTCGGCAAGGCACTGCGCGGTCTGGGCGACGCCAGGCGGAGCCTCGACTGCCTACGCCAGGCGTTCGACATCTTCTCCCGGCTCGGCGCCCCCGAGGCGGGAGACCTCAAACCCCTGCTCGACGACGCCCCCCTCGCGGATGCCGCCGACGCCGCCACCCGTCCCGTCACCGATGGCGTCGTCGAGGCCGTCGTCGAGTCCTGAGTACAGCTCGTCGTCCAGACGTGTCATCCACACATGGTTGATCAAGGCTGTCCTTAGGCCGTCACGAATGCGTCGTGATGCAGCCCGGCCGGCCGTCCATAGCCGCCACGCGTCGCTAGGGGGCCCGGTTGTCCGGATGCTCCGCGTGGCGGCTAGCCGCCTCACTGTCGGACGACCGGCCGGACTCGACACGGCCCTCGAACCCCCCAGGTCCGTGTCCTGGCCCCAGAGCCTCCACCCGGGCGGTCAACGTGCAATCAACGCCCGATTAAAGCAGGAAGTATCCCTCCGCTATGAGCGGCCGAATCGCGTCCGCGTCGGGGATCTCGCCGTCGCCGACCAGCTCGGCGATCACGTTGAGCAGCGGCCCGAGCGCCAGATCGCCGTCGCACACCCCGGCCAGCGCCGCCTCCACCGTGCCGACCTCCCGGCTGCGGCGCAGCCCCTGCGTCTGGCGCAGCACGATCCGGATCGGATCCTCGGCTCCCGGCAGGCCGACCCGCTCGTCCAGCAGGCCGTCGACCGTGCGCAGGCACGCGGCGTCCAGCCGATCGGCCCGGTGCGCGGCGGCGACGGCGTCGAGCACGGAGTCGACGTAGTCGCCGACCGGGAGCACCACCTGGTGGTCCAGATGCTCGACGCGTACGACGGGGTCGAGCGTGCCGGAGTTGCGCATCGTGATCCAGCCGAACCCGACGCCCTCGACCTTCCGCTCGTCGAACCAGGCCAGCCAGCGGTCGTAGTGGTCGGCGTAGGCGGCCGTGCCCTGCTCGGCCGCGTCCCTGAGCCAGAGCTCGACGTACTCGGCCGGGTCCTGCACGTCGCGCTGCACCACCCAGGCGTCGCAGCCGGTCTCGCGGAGCCAGCCGCCCACCCGGTCGTGCCAGTCCTCGCCCTCGACGTGCAGCCAGTTGGCCAGGAAGTGCGCCTGGCCGCCGGGGGCGAGGTGGCGGGGCGTACGGCGTACGAGGTCGTGGCAGAAGCCGTCGCCGCCCGCCTCCCGGTAGGTCAGGCCGCCGCCCGGGCCGATGACGAACGGCGGGTTGCTCACGATCAGGTCGAACTGCTCGTCCCCGACCGGCTCGAACACGGACCCCGTACGCGCGTCCACCTCGGCGACGCCGGACAGCCGCCAGCTCAGCCTGGCCAGCTCCACGGCGCGCGGGTTGACGTCGGTGGCCACGATCTGCTCCGCCCGCCCGGCCAGGTGCAGCACCTGCACCCCGCACCCGGTGCCGAGGTCGAGCGCGCGCCCCACCGGGCGGCGGGTGACCAGCTGGGCCAGGTTGGAGGAGGCGCCGCCCGCGCCGACCACGTGGTCGGGTCGCAGCGCGGGGTCGCCGGGGCGCACCTTGCGGTCGAAGACCACGTAGCCGCCGGTCTCCCAGGGCTGCAGGTGCACGGTCGCGCGCACCTGCCCGCCGTCCACACCGACCAGCCCCGACTCGAGCACCTCCGGAGCGAGCGACCGGGCCGGGACGGGGGCCCCGAGCCACCACAGCCTGATCAGCGCCCCCAGCGGGTCGAGCTCGGCGGTCGCCCGCAGCGCCGGCACCAGCTCCTCCCTGGCCAGCGCCGACGCGGCCGTGCTCCCCAGCCGCTCGCGGACGCCGTCGATCGTGTAACCGGTCTCCAGAAGGTGTTGGCGCAGTCGTTCCACGACCCCATCCTTTCACCGGTGGCTCCCCGGCATGATCGAACACCAGCCTGATCGGCCACACGCGAACAGGCCCCCGCTCGTCGCTGGGCGTGTTCATACCGTTACTTACTCAGCCAAGCGTTCTGCAAGCGGCGAACAAGTAGGGAGCGGTATCTCTAGGGAGGTCACCACGCCGTACCGGAGGAGCGGGCCCATGCTGATCCCCTGCCTGGCTTGCGAGTCCCGATTCGGGCCCGACGAATACTTCCGCGCCTGCTCCGACTACAACCGTGGCCTGGACCTGGTGTCCTGGACGTGCCCGCGCTGCGGCAACCGCGACGACCTGCGGGTGCTGCCCGGGGAGCTGGGGTTCGGCTATCCGCATCGGGGGCGGTTCGACGTGCACGACCGGGTGCGCGTGCCGGGGCTCCGGAGGCAGCGCGGGGACCTGCGGCTGGACATCTCGCTCGACCGCGCCAGCTGGCGCGTCCCCACCCGCCTCCGCCAACCCGCCTGACCCCCGCCCGGGCGGCGGTCACTGCTGGCGGAGGCTCTGCCAGGCGGCGGCGCCCAGCCCCTGGATCTCCTCTTCCGTGGGCGTGTGGGCGCCGGCGAACCACAGTCGGCACATCTCCTGCGCGGGGCCGAGCCACAGCACGTAGCACATGGTCGCGTGCACCGGCTGGAGCAGGCCGTTCTTCATGTGCGGCCGCCACCAGTCGGCCACCCGGCGGAAGAACGCCCGCCGGGCCTCGGCCACCTCGGCGCCGCCCGGCTCCTGCTTGCGCGGCGGACGCTCGCTGACAAGGATCCTCGCCTTGTCGGGGTGCTCCCCGGCCCAGCGCATGTGGAAGGCCACGACCGCCTCGATGCCGGCGCGGGCGTCCTCGTGGCCGACCAGCTCGGCGAGGAAGGCCTCCTGGTACGCGTTGAGGATCTCGGCGTACAGCACGCCGAAGACGTGCTCCTTGCTGGCGAAGTGGTGGTAGAAGCTGCCGACGCTGACGCCGCTCTCCTCGCGCAGGCTCGCCAGGGTCGTGGCCGACACCCCGTCCTGGCTGAAACGGCGCAGGGCCCCCTCGATGATGCGGGTCCGGCCGTCGCGCCCGTTCTTGACACTCTTCACGCTGTCAATGGTGTGCCACCAGAACCTTGTTCCGCAAATAAACCGGCCGGATCGATCATAGCGCTCACCTCAACCGTCCCGGAGCTGACCGTCATCCGGGCGTCCGGCCAGAGCCTGCGGACCAGCCGGAGCACGCGCCGGTTCTCGCCCAGCACGTCCATGCCGACCGTCCGCGCACCCCGTACGGACGCCCTCAGCAGCAGCGTGTCGACCAGGCGGGGCCCGATCCCCTGCCCCTGCCACCGGTCGGCGACGACCACGGCGATCTCCACGTCGGCGCACTCGCCCCGGAAGCTCATGGCGTGGCCGACCACCTCGCCGCACTCCTCGGTGATGGCGACGAGCGCGTCGCGCCGCTCGTCCACGGAGAGCAGCGTCCTCACCAGCGCGGGCGGCGGGGCGCTGACGCCGGTGAAGAACCGCAGCGTCTGCGTGTGCAGCGACAGGCCGCCCAGGAAGCGCCTGATCCGCTCCTCGTCGTCGGCGCGGGCGGGGCGGATCTGGGTTCGTTGCATGGACTCAGCCTGCCCGGCGAGATCTGAGTCTGTCAAATGAACTCAGATATACTGCGAAGATGAACTTTCTCTCCCGGGTGAACAACTGCTCGATCGAGCGCACCCTGGGCATCGTCGGGGAGAAGTGGACCTTCCTGGTGCTGCGCGAGGCGTTCGGCGGCGTGCGGAGATTCGCCGACATGCAGGCGATCACCGGCGCCCCCCGCCAGGTGCTCAGCGCCCGGCTGGCCCGGCTGGTCGACGAGGGCCTGCTGCGCAAGGAGCCCTACCGCGAGCCCGGCCAGCGGCAGCGGGACGAATACCGCCTCACGCAGAAGGGGCGCGACCTGTACCCGCTGCTGGTCGCGCTCATGCACTGGGGCGACAAATACCTGGCCGACGAGGAGGGGCCGCCGGTGCTGCTGACCCACCGCGGCTGCGGCGCCCCCGTCGAGCTGCACTTCCGCTGCGCCGACGGCCACGAGGTGGGCGGGCCGCGCGAGGTCACCCCCGTGCCGGGGCCAGGGGCCGAGGAGCGGCTGGGCGCGTGAAGGGGCACCCCTGCCTGTGCCTACCCTTGAGAGCGTGTACCGGTTCCTGCTGACGCCCCGATGGCTGGCGCTCCACGTGGTGGTGCTGCTGGTCATCCCCGCGTTCGTGTTCCTCGGGCGCTGGCAGTTCGGGCGGTTCGAGGAGCGCTCGGCCAACAGCTCGCGGGTCACCGCCAACATCGAGGCCGCGCCCGTGCCCCTCGACACGCTGGCGGGCGTCGGGCGGCCCGTCCGCGAGGACGACCGGTTCAGGAAGGTCACGGTCTCCGGCTCGTACGACCCGTCCCACGCCCTGCTCGTACGCCGCCGTCCCCAGCAGGGCCAGAACGGCTTCTACGTCCTGACCCCGCTCGTCACCGGCGACGGCACCGGCGTGATCGTCAACCGCGGCTGGGTCAAGGCGGGCGCCACCGCCGACGCCGTCCCCGAGGTGCCCGCACCGCCCGCCGGGCAGGTAACTGTCACCGGGCGGCTACGCCCCAGCGAGACCGAGGAGTCCAGCGGCATCAGGGTGCGTCCCGGGCTGCCGCCGGGGCAGGTGCTGCTGATCAACGCCGACACGATCGGGCAGGGGCTGCCGTACCAGCTGGTGGGCGGGTTCGTGGAGCTGACCGAGCAGGCGCCCGCGCCCGCCGCGGCGCCCGCACCGGTGCCCGCGCCGGACGTGGGGGCGGGTGGCGGGCTCAACCTGGCGTACGGGATCCAGTGGTGGCTGTTCATCGGCATCGCGGTGGCCGGGTGGATCCTGCTGATCCGGCGCGAGGCGGCCGAGCGCAGGGCCGGGAAGCAGCCCGAGGAGCCCGAGGAGTCCGTGCCCGCCGCCAACTAAGGTGTGGAGGGTGATCCGCCACATCGAGTTCGCCAAGCTCCGTAATTTTCGCGACATAGGTGGATATGCCACCCAGGATGGGCGCACCGTCCGGTGGCAGCGGCTCTACCGGGCCGACTCCCTCGGCTGGCTGGCCGGAGACGACCTCACGACCTTCCGCACGCTGCGCGTCCGCACGGTCATCGACCTGCGCCATGGGTTCGAGGTCGAAGAGCGCGGGCGCGTCCCCGAGGCGGAGGGCCAGTTCTACCAGAACCTGCCCATCGAGGGGCGACGCTGGTCACTCTCGCCGTACGACGAGCGGATCGGGGTCGCGCGATACCTCGCCGACCGCTACCTCGAGGTGACCGAGGACGGCGTCGGGAACCTCCGGATCGCGCTGGAGACGATCGCGCAGGCGGCCAACGCGCCCGTCGTGATCCACTGCGCGGCCGGCAAGGACCGCACCGGGGTGCTCGCCGCCCTCGTCCTGTCGCTGGCGGGCGTGAGCGAGGACGACATCGTCGCGGACTACGCGCTGACCGGGCTGGCCACCGAGCACTTCATCGCCGACTGGCGCGAGAGGCATCCCGACTCGCCCATGTGGCCGGGGTTCGGGCTGGCGCCCGCCGAGGCCATGCGATTCTTTCTCACCGATCTGACAGCCCGGCACGGCTCGGTCGAGACGTACGTCACACGGATTCTCCAGGTCTCCCCCGCCACCATCGCCGAAATGCGCGCGCATCTCCTGACTGAACCGATCTCAAAGGGGTAGTGGCTGGCCGGGCGCCGCCCGACCGTACCCGGGCGAGCAGCCCGTTCCATGGCCCGGGACCGCCACATCCCCCTCCCGGCGGTCCCGGGTCGGAAATCTTGGAGACCCAACGGATACGTCGCAGCTTGTTCGACGTTATCCCGCCGTCGTACGGTTACCTGCGTGACTACGCCGCTGCTCCCCGACCCTGAACCCAGGCGGCGCGACTACGTGATCATCTCCGCCGACGATCATCTGATCGAGCCTCCCGACCTGTTCGAAGGCCGGTTGCCGGAGAAATATGCCGAGGTCGCGCCCAAGGTCGTGGAGACGGAGGCGGGTCACCAGGTCTGGCGCTACGGCGGCGCCACCTACCCGTGCGCCGGCATCGACGTGGGCGCCGGGCTGCCCAGGGAGCAGCGGACGCTGGACCCGATCAGGTTCGAGAACATGCGCCCCGGCTGCCACGACATCGAGGCCCGCGTCGAGGACATGGACGTCGCGGGCATCTGGGCCGCGCTCTGCTTCCCCGGCATGCTGGCCGGGCAGTCCGGCATGCCGTTCGCCAGGACCCGCGACCAGGAGCTGGGCCTCGCCCTGGTCAAGGCGTGGAACGACTGGCACATCGACGTCTGGGCGGGCACCTACCCCGAGCGGATCATCGGCCTGCAGCTGCCCTGGCTGCCCGATCCCGACGTGGCCGCCAAGGAGATCAGGGCCAACGCCGCCCGGGGCTTCAAGGCCGTGGTCTTCCCCGAGTTCCCGACCAGGCTGCGGCTGCCGTCGATCCACTCGGGCCACTGGGACCCGTTCTTCGCCGCCTGCGAGGAGACGGGCACGGTCGTGGCGCTGCACGCGGGCGACTCCTCGTGGTCGCCGGTGCCCTCGCCCGACACGCCCATCGAGGCCATCACCACGCTGATGCCGACCAGCGCCATGTTCGCCTGCGCCGACTGGCTCTGGTCGGGGGTGCCACTGCGGTTCCCCGCGCTGCGCATCCTCATCGTCGAGGGCGGCGTGGGCTGGCTGCCGATGCTGGCCGAGCGCGCCGACTACGCCCTCGACCACCCGGTCGCCGGCGAGGCGTCGTGGGAGGGCGGGCTCAAGCCCAGCGAGGTGCTGCGCCGCAACTTCTTCTTCGGCACGCTCGACGACCACGCGCTGTCGGGCGTGCGGCTCGCGGTCGGGCTCGACCACGTGCTGCAGGAGAGCGGCTACCCGCACTCCGACTCGACCTGGCCCGACACGCAGAAGTCGGTGGCGCGCAACCTCGGCACGCTCCCGCCCGCCGACATCGCCAGGGTCGCGTACGGCAACGCCGCCCGCCTCTTCGGCCACCCGCTGCCCTCTCGCGCCTGGCTGCGGATGGAGGAGATCTAGGCCGGCCTCAGATCCGTTCGAGGATGCGGTCGGCCCGGGTCCTGACGGTCGTGGCGAGGCGGGCGGCGGTGGGCTGGCCGAGGAGGAGGCCGAGCAGGGCGAGCGCGATTCCGCAGAGTTGCTGGACGGTGAGCGCCTCGGCGGCGATCGTCGTGCCGATGAGGACGCCGGTCACCGGGTTCAGGAGGCCGAGCAGGCCGACCGTTCCGGCCGGCAGGTGGCGCAGCCCCAGGAACCAGGCGGCGAAGGCCACCGCGGTCGCGATGACCGTGACGTACGTGAAGCCGAGGATCGCGGGAGCGTCCAGGGCCGGCGGGGGGCCTTCCACGGCGGCGGCGAACGGGACCAGGACGGCGCCGCCCGCGATGAGCTGCCACGAGGTGGACGACAGCACGTCGACCTCGTGGCTCCAGCGTTTGGCCAGCACGTACCCGAGTGACGACATCAGCATGGCGGCGACGGAGGCGAGCACGCCGAGGACCGCGACCGACGCCGTGCCGGTGAGCAGCATGAGGCAGACGCCCGCGATGCCGATCGCGGCTCCGGCGACGTGGGGGACCCTGGGGCGTTCGGCCAGTAACGCCCAGGCCAGGAGCATCATCACGACGGGCGATGTGGCCATGATCGTGGAGGCGACACTGGTCGGGAGCAGTTGCGCCGACAGGTAGACCAGCGCGAAGAAGGCGCTCATGTTGAGCGTGCCGAGCACGAGGGACTTCCACCACCAGCTGCCGCGCGGGCGCTTCCTGCTCAGCAGGAGGAGCAGCAGCCCGGCGGGCAGCGCCCTGATGGCCGCCCCGTACAGCGGGTTGCCGGAGGGGAGGAACTCGTGGGTGACGTAGTAGTTCGTTCCCCACGCCACCGGTGCCACGGCAGTGATCAGCGCCCAACCCAGAGTAGCTTTCATGGAAGACATAATAGCTTCCATGGAAGTTATAGTGGAGGGCATGAGCGAACCCCTGGACCACATCGCGCGCATCCAGCAGCAATGGGCTCGCGAGCGGCCCGATCTCGACGTCGGCCCGCAGGGGGTGATCGGGCGGTTGCACCGCCTCGCCGGGCACCTGACGGAGCAGCTGTGCGTCGTCTACCGGCGGTACGGGCTCAAGGAGGGCGAGTTCGACGTCCTGGCGGCGCTCCGCCGGGCCGGCGAGCCGTACGAGTACGCGCCCGGCGAGCTGGCCGCGTTCACCATGGTCACCACCGGTGCGATGACCAAGCGCCTCGACCGGCTCGAACGCGACGGGCTGGTCACCCGGCGGGTCAGCGAGCTTGACGGGCGCGGGCGGGTGGTCGCGCTCACCGAGGCCGGCAAGGACCTGATCGACCGGGCGTTCACCGAGCACATGCGGAACGAGCGCCGCCTCGTGGACGAGCTGGGCGCCGAGCAGGCCGCGCAGCTGGAGGCGCTGCTCGCCGAGTGGCTGGCGCGCTTCGAGACGCCCCTCCAACCGTGACCCGCGCCCCCGGTCTCACCTGACCGGATGATCCGAGCGGCGTCGATCTGTGGTGGCCTAGGCCTCTTCCTCCAGAAGCCGTGCCTGGATGACGCGGCGCTCGTGCTCGACGTAGCGCCCGCTCTCACCGAGCAGCGACGCGATGAGCCACAGGAACACGCCGAAATCGTCGGCCACGCCGATGAGCATCAGGAAGTCGGGCACGACGTCGACCGGCGACAGGATGTAGACGACGCCGAGCCCGAGCAGGCTGAGCTTGCCCCTGCCCATGCCGTCGTAGCGTCCGCGCATGACCGCGCCGATCATCCGCGGGATCGCCCTGACCCTGGTCATCAGGCTGGGCGAGCCTGGCTTGGTCACCTCGCGGTACGTCCGCCACGCCGCCGCCGCCCGTGCTGCCTTCGCCATCATGAGGAACCCCCTACCCCCGGCTTCTCACGACATAACGCGTCGCGGAGGCCACGAGTTCCTGACCCGTCAGCGCATCGCGGCGTGCTGGAACGGCCTGGCCCGCTCGACCTGCGCCGCCACCCTGATCAGCAGGTCCTCCCTCCCGGCCGCCGCCACGAGCTGCACGCCCACCGGCAGCCCCGCCTCGGTCCTGTGCAGCGGCAGCGAGATGGCGGGCTGACCGGTCGCGTTGATCGGCGAGGTGTAGGCCACGGCGTGCCCCGTCCTCCGGAACGCGGTGGCGAGATCGTCGGGCGGGAGCCAGCCCAGCCGGAACGGCGCGACGCCCAGCGAGGGCATCAGCAGCAGGTCGTGGCCCGCGCTCCACCACGCGGCCATGCGCCGGCGGAAGGCGTCCATCCACTGGGTGGCCAGGATGTGGTCGGCCGCGCTGTGCCCCCGGGCCGCGCCGAGCATGGCGGCGTTGTGCGGCTCCAGCTCCTCCATCCGTACGGGCTTGCCGCGCAGCTCCCCCAGGCTCGCCACGTGGGCGGCCAGGTTGTTCGCCACGATGGCGCCGAACCGCCCGGCGAACCCCGGCTCGGCCAGCGCCTCCGGGCCGCCGGGCGCGACGTCGTGGCCGAGCGACTCCAGCAGCGCCGCGGCCCCGGTGACGGCCTCCGTCAGCTCGGGCGACTCGGGCACGGTTCCGTTGGGGTGCCGGGTGATGAACCCCACCCGCAGCCGCCCCGGCTCCCTGCCCAGCTCGCCGGCCAGCGGGCCCGGCAGCGGCGGGGCGTCGTACGGGTCGCCGGGGTGCATGCCGGACACGACGTCGAGCGCCGCCGCCGTGTCGCGCACGCTCCTGCTGACGAACCCCGCGCACGAGAAGCCGCTCCACCCCTCTCCCAGGGCCGGCCCGGCGCTCACCCGCCCGCGCGTCGGTTTGAGCCCCACCAGGCCGCACAGGGACGCGGGGACGCGGATCGAGCCGCCCCCGTCGCTGGCGGTGGCCAGCGCCACCATCCCGGCCGCCACCGCCGCCGCCGAGCCCCCGCTGGAACCGCCCGCCGAGTACGCCGGGTCGTACGGATTGCGCGTCGGCCCGAACGCCACCGGCTCCGTCGTGATCGTGCTGCCGAACTCGGGGGTGTTCGTCCGCCCGAGCATGACGAACCCGGCCTGGCGCAGCCGTACGACGCCGTAGCCGTCCAGGCCGGGCTCGACCCCGTCCCGTACGTTTGAGCCCGCCGCGTACGGCTCGTCCGCCTGCCGCCAGCCCAGGTCCTTGAGCAGGATCGGCACGCCGCGGAACGGCGCGTCCTCCGGGATGGCGTCGATCTCGGCCAGCGCCCGCTCGAACCGGCGGTGGATGACCGCGTTCAGCTCGCCGTCGTGGGCCTCGATGCGCGCGATGGCGGCCTCGGCCAGCTCCCGCGCCGAGATCTGCCCGTCCCTGACCGCCCGCGCCTGGCCGACGGCATCCAGCCCCAGTACGTCGTCCATGACCCCTCCTACGCCGTGGGCGCCAGCTCCCGTACGGCCTGCTCGATGGAGATGTCGCCACCCGGGATGGGCGCGAGCACGGGGGTGTCGAGCCCGTTGTCCACGTACTGGCGGATCCTGGCCCGGCAGGTCGCCGCGTCACCGTGCACGATCAGCGCGTCGACCACCTCGTCCGGGACGGCCTTGACCGCCGCCCGCCGGTCGCCCGCCCGCCACGCCTCGTGCATGGGACGCAGCACCTCGCCCCGCCCCAGCCAGTCGTGGAACGCGGCGTACACCGGGACCGTCAGGTAGCCGGCCAGCATGCGCCTCGCCATCTCGCGCACCCGTTCGGCGTCCTCGCTCACGCACACGAACAGGCGGGCGATCAGCTCGGTGCCCTCGCCGATCTCGGCGCGCACCCTGCGCACGTCGTCGGGCGAGAGCCAGTTCGTGATCGCTCCGTCGGCCTCGGCGGCGGCCAGCCGGAGCATCCTCGGGCGGAGCGCGGCCAGCACGATCTTCGGCGCGACCTCCGGCGCCCGCTCCAGCTTGAACCCCTTGACCTCGAACGTCTCGTACGCCTCCGAGACCTTCTCCCCCGCCAGCGCCCGGCGCAGGAACCGCAGCGTGTCCCGCGTACGCGCGTACGGTTTCTCGAACCGCCCCGCGTTCCACCGCTCGACGATGGCCGGCGAGGACGCGCCGATCCCGAGCACGAACCGCCCGGGCGCCAGGTCGGCCAGCGTGGCCGCGGACATGGCGAGCAGCCCGGGACCCCGCGTCGAGACGGGCACGATGGCGCTACCCAACCTGAGCCCCGGCGCCCACTGTGCGGCCAGGGCGAGGGGCGTGAACCCGTCGACCCCGCTGACCTCGGCGGACCAGGCGTCGGTGTAGCCCAGCCCCGGCAGCTCCGCGACCAGCTCCCGCGACCGCGCCAGCGAGCGGTCGGAGAAGGGGATGGTCATGCCCCAGTTGTCAGTCATCCACGGCCTCCGGTGCGCCTACAGGGCTTTAGCGCACCTTACCAACCGCCCGGTATGTGATCCTAGGCCCGCAGCTCATGGACCGCGGCGATGAAGTCCTTCGTGATCCCCCTCAGGCCAGGCAGGTGCGACAGCCCGACCAGCCGGTCGACCAGCGGCACCGTCACCTCGATCAGCCGGTACGTGCGCGCGCAGCCCGGCGAGGTGTCGTGCACCCAGAACAGCACCATGCCCATGGACAGCAGCCAGAGCAGCTCGGGCAGCTCCTCGCGCAGCTCAGCGTTCATGCGGTCGCGCGACCCCTCGACGACCTGCCGGTAGATCGCGATGGACGCCTCGCGAGCCGGTGACGACTGCTCGCTGAACGGACTCAGCGGGTTGGTCGGCTCGGCCGCGTGCTTGTAGAACTTGACGGCGAACTCGTGGTACGGCTCGGACACACGCACCCACTCGCGCAGCACCCCGCTCAGCCTGGCCGCGAACGACGTCTCGGTCTCCAGGTACGCCATGCAAGCCGCTTCGTGCTCGGCCTGCGCGCGGTCGTAGTACGCCTGGATCAGCGCTTCCTTGCTGTCGAAGTAGTAGTAGGCATTGCCCACGGACACCCCGGCCTCGGCGGCGATGGCACGCATGGTGGTCGCGTCGAAGCCGCGCTCCCTGAACATCCGCAGTGCCGTCTCGACGATGACCTCTCGGGTGCTCTCCGATCCTCGGTTTCGGGCTTCGGACACGTTCGTCACTTTACGTTGTGAAACGACGTTAGGTCATGGAGCCGCACGGTGATCGCCGCCACAAGGCAAAGTTGCTCTCGCGGCATGAGTTATCTCCTGTGAATGGTGGGATTGTCGTTTCAGGCGGAAGGGCTATTTCCGCGAAAAGGCATCGACATGTGGATACGTGGAACAGTGCGCCTCATCGTAGTCGCACTCCTCGGCATCGAGATCACCATAATCGCGCTGGCCTCGGCCGCCTCAGCCGCCGCCCACCCCGTAGGGCCGGTGGTGCCGGGCGAGTCTCACCCGGCCGACCACGAGGGCGGGCCGCGGCTCGCCAGGGTGTTGGCGTACGAACCGCTCGCCGCTACCGGTGAGCGGCTCGCGGCCCTGCCGAAGCCGCTGATCAGCGAGGCGACCGCCCTGCTCGACCACCCGGCGTCCGTCGCGCGCGTCCCGGACACGAACAAGTCCGGCACCCGCGAGACGGGCGAATCCGCCATGACCGCCGGAACCGCCCTCACCGACGCTGGAGACTCGAGGGGTGGGACCCGCGACCGGCCGGCCGACATCCCGGGCGCCGGCGTGTCCGACCCCGGCCTCTCGGACGACGCGTGGGACGCGCTGCTGATGGAGCAGCTCGCGATGCCGGACTGGCCACTGGACGAGCACGCGAAGGCGCGCAGGAGGGCCCGCCTGGACTGGCCGGGCGAGCGCGCGACCCGCTGGGAGCCCGCCACCGACTCCCGCCGGCGGCCGTCACCGGAGCTCCACTGGCGGCCTTATCCCGAGTTCCACTGGCGGACTTCTCCGGAGTTCCACTGGGGACCTTCTCCGGAGTCGGAGTCGAGGCGCGCCAAGCGGCACGTGCACACCCACGTCGCCCGGATGCCCAAGGTCAAGGCGCACAAGCACGATCGCGTCGACCTGAAGCGCGTCCTGCCACGGCGCGGGACCATGACCATGTCCCACGCCACGGCCGCCCGGTGGCTGAAGATCAGCGGCGTGAAGACCAGGTCGAGCGGCCACTGCACGAGCAAGCACCTGCACCACTGCACCTCGCTCGACTCGGTGCGGGTCGGGACGATCTCGCGGATCATCGAGCTCAAGCGCGAGAGCGGCTGCCCGATCATGGTGACCGGGGGCACGGAGGAAGGTCACGCTCCGGGCACGTACAGCCACGGCAACGGCTACAAGCTCGACATTTCCCACAACAAATGCATCGACCGCTACATCACGAAAAATCATGAAAATGCGGGAGTACGGAGCGACGGCGCCCGGCTCTTCCGCGCCGGCTCAGGCAGCCCGTTCGCCGGCACCACCTTCGCCGACGAGAGCAGCCACTGGGACATCCTCTTCCGGTGACAGGCCCGCCAGCCGGGGACCCGCCGGGTGAGGGCCGGTGCGGACGCCGCGCAAGGACGCACGGCGCCACACCAGCACACCAGACAGTCGTACAGGGGATCGGACCTCCGTAGCGGGAGGCCGGACCTCATACCCCGACGCGGCTACAGCTCGGCCGCGACCAGCTCGGCGATCTCCGCCGCGTTGAGCGCCGCGCCCTTGCGCAGGTTGTCGCCGCACACGAACAGGTCGAGCGTGTTGGGGAAGTCGATCGCCTGCCGGACACGGCCGACGTAGGTGGGGTCGGTGCCCACCACGTCGAGCGGTGTCGGGAACACCCCGTTGGCCGGGTCGTCCACGAGCACCACCGTCGGCGCCGCCTCGAGGACGCGGTGCGCGTCGGCCACCGTGATCTCGCGGTCGAACCGCGCGTGCACGGCGAGCGAGTGGGTGGTGACCACCGGCACGCGCACGCAGGTCGAGGAGACCTTCAGGTCGGGGATGCCGAGGATCTTGCGGGACTCGTTGCGGAGCTTCATCTCCTCGGAGGCCCAGCCGCCGTCCTTGTAGGAGCCCGCCCACGGCACCACGTTGAACGCGATGGGCGCGGGGAACGGCGACTCGTCGGGCAGCTTGTTGGCCAGCACCTTGCGCACGTCGCCGGCCGCCTGGCCGATCGTACGGTCGCCCGCCAGGGCCTCGACCTCGTCGTAGAGCCGCGCGGAGCCCGCCACGCCGGCGCCGGACACCGCCTGGTAGGAGGCGATGACCAGCTCCGTCAGCGTGAACTCGGCGTGCAGCGCGCCCATCGCGGCCATCATCGACAGCGTGGTGCAGTTGGGGGTCGAGATGATGTTGCGCGGCCGGTTGCGCGCGTCGAGCGGGTTGACCTCGGGCACGACCAGCGGGACGTCCGGCTCCATCCGGAACGTGCCCGACTTGTCGATCACGATCGGGCCGCGCGCGGCCGCGATCGGCACCCACTCCGCCGACACCTCGTCGGGCACGTCGAAGATGGCCACGTCGATGCCGTCGAAGACCTCCGGCGCCAGGGCCTGCACCACGACGTCCTCGCCGCGCACCTGGAGCACCTTGCCCGCCGAGCGCGGCGACGCCACCAGCCGGATCTCGCCCCAGATGTCCTCGCGCGACGACACGATGTCGCGCATGACGGTGCCCACGGCACCGGTCGCCCCGATCAGGGCCAGATTGGGTCGCCTGCTCATCGTCCCGTCCCTCCGTACACCACGGCCTCCACCTGGTCGGCGTCGAGCGAGAACGCCCGGTGCGCGGCCTGCACGGCCGCGTCGACGCCGTCTTGCTCGACGACCACCGAGATGCGGATCTCCGAGGTGGAGATCATCTCGATGTTGACCCCCGCGTCGGCGAGGGCCGCGAAGAACGTCGCCGTGACGCCGGGGTGCGAGCGCATGCCCGCGCCGATCAGCGACACCTTCCCGATCTGGTCGTCGAAGAGCAGCGACTCGTAGCCGATGCGCGCCTGGATCTTCTTCAGCGACGTCAGCGCCGTCTGCGCGTCGGCCGTGGGCAGCGTGAAGGAGATGTCGGTGCGGCCCGTCGCGGCTGCCGAGACGTTCTGCACGATCATGTCGATGTTGATCTCGGCGTCGGCCAGCGTTTTGAAGATCGAGGCAGCCTCTCCGACCTTGTCGGGCACCCCGACAACAGTGATCTTGGCCTCGCTCCGGTCGTGCGCGACGCCGGAGATGATCGGCTGCTCCATCTCGGTTCCTTCGGTGTAAGGGCCGGAGACGACCCACGTGCCTTCCCTGGTGCCGAACGAGCTGCGGACGTGGATCGGCAGCTCGAAGCGGCGAGCGTACTCGACGCAGCGCAGATGCAGGATCTTCGCGCCGCAGGCGGCCATCTCCATCATCTCGTCGTACGAGATCTTGGGGATCTGCCGCGCCGCCGGCACGATGCGCGGATCGGCGGTGAAGACGCCGTCGACGTCGGTGTAGATCTCGCACACGTCGGCCTGCAGGGCCGCCGCCAGCGCCACCGCCGTGGTGTCTGACCCGCCGCGGCCCAGCGTGGTGATGTCCTTGGTGTCCTGCGAGACGCCCTGGAACCCGGCGACGATCGCGATGTCGCCCTGGTCGACCGCCTCGCGGATGCGGCTGGGCGTCACGTCGATGATGCGCGCCTTGCCGTGGGTGGAGTCGGTGATCACGCCCGCCTGCGAGCCGGTGAACGAACGGGCCTCGTGGCCGAGGTTGGCGATCGCCATCGCCAGCAGGGCCATCGAGATGCGCTCGCCCGAGGTCAGCAGCATGTCGAGCTCGCGGCCCGGGGGCAGCGGCGACACCTGCTCGGCCAGGTCGAGCAGCTCGTCAGTCGTGTCTCCCATGGCGGAGACGATCACCACGACGTCGTTGCCGGCTTTTTTCGTCGCGACGATCCGCTGCGCGACCCGCTTGATGCAGGACGCGTCGGCGACGGACGAACCACCGTACTTTTGCACAACGAGCGCCACGAGACTCTCCCGGTTTGGACTGTGAGCTGTCAGTCTACTGGCGGCGTCTCATGCGCCCGCTGGGGCGTACCACAATGTGGATGATCAGACAGTGGTCTCCTCGGCCACGTCGAGGCGCGAGTGGGCGGCCAGGGCCTGCAGCGCGCGCATCGCGGCGCCGGCGTGGTTGCCCCAGGTGTTGAAGTAGGAGTACTGCCACCACCAGAGCGCCTCGTGGGGACGCCCCGCGTGGAAGTGACGCAGCCCGTGGATGAGGTCGGCGGCGACCGCCGTCAGGTCGTCGGACAGGCGGTACGGGGTGACGACGGTGTCCTTGTACGGGTCGAACACCTCGGCGTAGTCGTCGACCGCGCCCAGCCGCTCGGCCAGCGCCGTGCGCACGCCGTCGATGTCGGGGTCCTCGCTCATGGGCGGCTCGTAGTTGCCCGAGAGGATCACGTCCTGGTTGGCGCCCAGCTTGGCCCCTGCCAGGCTCACCTGCGCGACCTCCACCAGCAGCAGCGACCAGATGGCGTCGCCGCCCTCGCCGCCGGCGACCCTGGTCAGGCCGTCAACGTAGTCCTGCGCGTGCCCGGAGATCTCCTCCGCCAGGGCGCTCCACTGGTCAGACATCCAGCAGCCTCCGTCCTTCGAACGCGCGGCCCAAGGTCACCTCGTCGGCGTATTCGAGGTCACCGCCCACAGGCAGACCGCTGGCCAGTCGTGTCACTTTGATGCCCATCGGCTTGACCAGACGGGCCAGGTAGGTGGCGGTCGCCTCGCCCTCGAGGTTGGGGTCGGTGGCGAGGATCAGCTCGGTGACCCGGCCGTCGGCCAGGCGGGTCATGAGCTCGCGGATGCGCAGGTCGTCGGGGCCGACGCCGTCGATGGGGCTGATCGCGCCACCGAGCACGTGGTAGGTGCCGCGGAACTCGCGGGTCTTCTCGATCGCCACGACGTCCTTCGACTCCTCGACCACGCAGATGACGTGCGTGTCACGGCGCTGGTCGCGGCAGATGCGGCACTCCTCCTCCGAGGCCACGTTCCCGCAGACCCGGCAGAAGCGAACCTTCTCCTTGACCTCCAGGAGCGCGTGGGCCAGCCGCTTGACGTCGGCCGGGTCGGCCGCCAGCAGATGGAACGCGATCCGCTGCGCGCTCTTGGGACCGACGCCGGGCAGCAGGCCGAGCTCGTCGATCAGGTTCTGGACGACCCCTTCGTACATGCCTAGAACCCTGGCAACTGTCCGAGGCCGCCGCCGCCCAGACCCTGCGCGAGCGGGCCGAGCTTCTCCTGCTGCAGGTCGGCCGCGGCGCGCACGGCGTCGCGGACGGCCGCGATCACCAGGTCGGCGATCGTGTCGGCGGTGTCCTGCGCGTCGCCGGCGTCGATGACGCTCGGGTCGATCTTGAGCTCGAGCAGTTCGCCCGAGCCGTTGACGACGGCCGTCACCAGGCCCCCGCCCGATGAGCCCTCGATCTGCGCGTCGTTGAGCTCCTGCTGGGCGCTCACAAGCTGCTGCTGCATGAGCTGGGCCTGCTCCAGCAGCTGCTGCAGGTTGACATCCCCTGGGTTCACCGTCGTGCGCTCCTCGTGGCTCCGCGTTCTTGACTCCACGAGCCTACGGTGTTTGGCGGTCGTCATGTACTGGAGGCCCCGCCCTATGGGGATGTTTTTGGCCGGATCTCGGCCCCCCTCCAGCGTCCGAGACCCGGCCACCACGTCGGCGGAGCGGCCGCACCACGCCGACGCGTTGAGTCAGGAACCTAACGCCCCCAACGTTGCACACACGTTGCTGTCGATCAATCACCCTCCGCAATGACCTCGAACGGGTTGCGCGAATCGCTCCTAAGACGGATGCTCTACTTGACTACTTGGAGTGACCAATGAGTTACGCCCACCTTGATGCGTACTCCCGCCTGCTACGCGGAGCACACGAAGCGGCGGCGACCGGCCGCGCCTGGCCCCAGCCGCCGCGCCGCCTGATCACCGCATCCTGGCAGCGCTCCCTGGAGGCCGGGATCGACCCCGAAAGCAAGAGCGCACCCCTCGTCTACGACGCCTCGCTCATCGGTGACATGCGCCGGGCCCACCCGCTGCGGCCGCTGCTGCCGCTCATCAACCAGACGCTCTCCAGCCTGGCCGACGAAGTCATGATCGTGACGGATGGCGACGGCCGGGTGCTGTGGCGCAGGGGCGACCACGCGGTCATGCGCAGGGCCGACCACATCGGCCTGTCCGACGGGCACCAATGGGCCGAGCGCAGCGTCGGCACCAACGGCATCGGCACCGCGCTCGCCGACCGCCGGCCCGTGCACGTCTACTCCGAGGAGCATCTCCTGCGCGTCCTGCACATCTGGTCGTGCAGCGCCGCCCCCATCACCGACCCCGACTCGGGCGCGATCATCGGCTGCGTCGACGTCAGCGGCACCTCACGCAACCTGCACCCCGCCACCGTCGCCCTGGTCGCCGCCACGGCCAAGCTCGCCGAGACCCAGCTCGCGCTCCGCATGCACGAGCGCGACGAGCGCCTGCGCCGCCGCTACGAGTCCCTGCGCGGGCGGCCGGGCATCCTGCTGTCGGCCACCGGCCGCGTCCTGTCCGGCGACCCGGCCGGCGACCTGGGCGAACGTCTTCGGTTCACCGGCCGCCGCGTCATACTCGCCGACGGGTCCGTCGCCCCGCTCGAGCCGTTCGCCGGCGGCTTCCTGCTGCTCCCCACGCCGTCCACCACCCCCGCCACCCTCGCCCTGACCTTCCTCGGCGACGGGCCGCCCCGGGCCACGTTCGGCGAGCTCGACCGCCCCCTGTCGCTCCGGCACGCGGAGATCCTCGCCCTGCTCGCCCT
The DNA here is from genome assembly GCF_006334985.2 of Nonomuraea phyllanthi. Lineage (GTDB taxonomy): Bacteria > Actinomycetota > Actinomycetes > Streptosporangiales > Streptosporangiaceae > Nonomuraea > Nonomuraea phyllanthi. Next base: position 294,401 of record NZ_VDLX02000002.1, on the reverse strand, counting down.
GCATCCACACGGGCTGACGGCCGAGCAGCTGTCGTTCCACGTCTACGGCGACGAGGGCAACCCCGTGACCATCCGGGCCGAGATCCACCGCCTGCGCGCCCAGCTCGGCGACGCCATCGCGGCCAAGCCGTACCGCCTGACCTGCCCGGTGGAGGCCGACTTCCTGGAGGTGCGCCGCCACCTGTCGGCCAACGACCCCCGCGCCCTGGCCCGCGCCTACACCGGCCCGCTGCTGCTGCGCTCGGAGTCGCCGGAGCTCCGGCGCGAACGCGACGAGCTGGAGGCGCAGGTGCGGGCGTGCCTGCTGCGGCACGGGTCGCCGGACGAGCTGTGGGCGTACGCGCAGACCTGCAACGGGCGCGACGACTACGAGGTCCTCGAGCGCCTCGCCGACCTCCCCCCAACCGACCCCCGCTCCGCCGCCGCCCGCTCCCGCCTCTGCGCCTGACCCCCACTCCCCGCCGTCCCCAACGCAGTCTCGCCGCCGCCCGCCCGCCGTCTCCCGCATTGCCTCGCCGCAACCCACCCTCGCCGCCTCCAGCGCACCCGCCGCAGCACCCTTCCCGCCGACGCCACCACAGCCCTCCATCCATTACGGCGGAGCACGGCCGGCCACCTCCCGCCGCCGTCCCTGCGGGCCTTCACTTCAACGCCACTCGGCCGCACGGGCACAGACCGTGACGTCGCAAACTTGGCCATCTGGGTGGTGCCACGCGACCACATGGGCGTCCTGAGGCCCGGGCCGATGTGCCAACACCGATCAGCCACACCGGTCGCACACCGTGATGTCGCTGACCCGCGGCGCCCCAGGGTGTGTCAGGTGTGGTCGATCTCGCCGATCATCTGGGCGCCCAGCTCGCGTTCGAGCAGGGCCATGCCCGTGAGCGCGTGCACGTCGGCGTCCGCGTCGTTCAGGGGGTCCACGTCGTCCGGTTCCGGGGCCTTGTTCCGGCTCGGTACGGCGTCCGGCCAGGCCGGGGCGCCGCTACGGGCGGACGGGGTGCGGGGACCCGCCTGGGCGGCGGCCCTCGCCGCCGACCGTGCGGCGGCCAGGCCCGTGCCCGTGGCGGGCGCGCCCCTTCCTGGACCGGCCGGACCACCGGCGGCGGGCATGGTACGCGTGGGGTCGGGGCTCGGCGGTGCCCCGGGACCGAAGTCGTCGGGGGCGTCCGGCCACGACTCGTCCGTGGTCGGACGTGCGGATGCCGCGGGCGGGCCCGGGTCGGGCTCCTGAGCATCGGCGTCGTCACCTGAGCCGCCGTGCGAAGCCGTACGGCCATGAGAGCCGGCCGGCCCCCGCGAGCCCGCCTGACCGGCCGAGCCGCCTGACCCCTCCGCACTCTGGGAGTCGGAAGCACCTCCGTGAGAGCCGGCCGGGCCGTGCGCGCCCGCGGGCCCCTGGGAGCCGGGAACCTGGTGGGCCATGTTCTGGGGGCCCGCCCCACCGGGGGAGGCGGCGTGCGGGCCGGTGCCTTGGGGACCAGCCGGGGATCCCGGCCCGGGACCGCCCGCCGGGCCGCCGTGCGACGGGGGGCGGGCAGGGTTGCGGGGCGGGGGCGGGGAGCCGCCGACGACCGCCTCGACGCGCCACGTACCGCCGAGCACGTCACCGAGCGCGCCCGCCACCACGGCGTCCTTGCCACCGCCCGTGAAGTTCTTCATCGCGCCGACCTGGGTGAAGCCCAGCGTGACGATATTGCCTTCCACGCCCACCACCTGGGCGTTGGTGCTGACGTTCGCCCAGACGACGATGCTGCGCTGCTTGAGCGCGGCCAGCACGGCGGCCCACTGCGTCTGTATGGCGCCGACCCCGCCGCTCACGGGAGCGGCGCCTACGGGAGCGGCGCCGCCCGAAGGGGCCTGCTCCGCCTGCGTTCCGCTCGGACGTCCGGCGGACGAGCCGGGACGGGCGGGCTCGGGCCAGTCATCGGCACCGGCGCGACCCGGTGCGGCCCCCGCGGAACCGCCGCTCACGGGGCCGTTGCCGACGTGGGCAGAGCCGCCGCCGGCCGCTGGGCCGCCGTCATCAGGCTGGGCGGCTCCGTCAGCCGCCGGGCCGTTGCCGGACGGTGCCGGGAGCCGGGCCCCGGCATGGGCGGACGCGGCGCCCGGCCGTGGGATCGGCACGGACGCAGGGGCGGCGGGGGCACCGGACGGCGCGGAGGTGGTGGCACGGGCCGCCATCTGGGCGACGGCGCCGCCGCGTTCGAGGCGTTCGAGGCGGGCGAGCAGCGCCTCCTCACCCTGCGCGGCGCCGGGAAGCAGCACGCGGGCGCACATCAGCTCCAGCAGCAGCCGCGGCGAGGTGGCGCCGCGCATCTCGGTGAGACCGGCGTTGAAGACCTCGGCCGCGCGGGTCAGCTCGGCCGGGCCCATCGAGGCGGCCTGCTGGACGAGGCGTTCGAGCTCGTCGGCGGGACGGTCGAGCAGCCCGCTCGACGCCGCCTCGGGGACGTTGGCCAGGATCACCAGGTCGCGGAAGCGTTCGAGCAGGTCGGAGGCGAAGCGGCGGGGGTCGTGGCCGCCCTCGATCACCCGGTTGACCGCGTGGAACACCTGCCCGCCGTCGCGCGCCGCGAACGCGTTGACGATCTCGTCGAGCAGGTCGCCGTCGGTGTAGCCGAGCAGCGAGACGGCCTTGGCGTACGTGATGCCGTCGTCCTCGGCCCCGGCGAGGAGCTGGTCGAGGATCGAGAGCGAGTCACGGGCGGAGCCGGCGCCCGCACGGACGACGAGAGGCAGCGCGGCCGGCTCGAACGGCACGTTCTCGGAGGTGAGGATCTCCTCCAGCAGCCCGCGCAGCGTCGCGGGCGGCATCAGCCTGAACGGGTAGTGGTGCGTACGCGACTTGATCGTGCCGATGACCTTTTCCGGCTCGGTCGTCGCGAAGATGAACTTCAGGTGCGGCGGGGGCTCCTCGACGAGCTTGAGCAGCGCGTTGAAACCCTCGCGGGTCACCATGTGCGCCTCGTCGATGATGTAGATCTTGTAGCGCGCGGACACCGGCGCGAAGAACGCCCGCTCGCGCAGGTCGCGCGCGTCGTCCACGCCGCCGTGCGAGGCGGCGTCGATCTCGATGACGTCGAGGTGGCCCGGCCCGGTGGGGGCGAGCGCGACGCACGACTCGCAGACGCCGCACGGATCGGGCGTCGGGCCCTGCTCGCAGTTGAGGGAGCGCGCCAGGATCCGGGCGCTGGAGGTCTTGCCACATCCGCGGGGGCCGCTGAACAGGTAGGCGTGGTTGATGCGGCCCGTACGCAACGCCTGCCGCAGCGGGTCCGTGACGTGTTCCTGACCCTTGACCTCGGCGAAGGTCCCGGGTCGGTACTTGCGGTAAAGCGCAAGGCTCATACGACCATCCCGCCTGCGAGGGGGCTCCCAACGAAGAGACCCCCCGCACACCCGCCAGAGCCCGCTTATCCTTGCTGCCTTCCGGCCCTGGGGAGGTTCACAGGATGACGCCGCGCGAGGGGTCCACCCACAGTCTAGCCGGATGCCGCAGTGCTTGCTCCACCCCCGAAAAACGTGGTCTTCACACCTCCAGAAGTCCGGTAAGCTCGTCGGCGGAGGATTCGCCTAGTGGCCGAGGGCGCACGCTTGGAAAGCGTGTATAGGGCAACCTATCGGGGGTTCAAATCCCCCATCCTCCGCCAGCTCAGAGGGGGCGTGCCGTGACCACGGCACGCCCCCTCTGGCTTTCCCAGCGCCCAGGACGTGTCACACGCGGGCCGGCATCCCCTCAGGAGGAGTACGGCGGAAAGTCCGTTCATCCTCTCTTCGAGAGGAGACCCTCGACTACTCGCGCAGAGTCATCAGAGCATGTTCTTGATCGGCTGGGGTGTTTCCGGCACGTCCTGGGCGAGGATCTCGGTCGCCTCCCGTGGCGTGAGCAGGCGGGCGTCGCGCAGGAGGCGGACGGAGTCCTCCCACTGCTCGCGCGCCTCGCCGTACCGTCCGAGGTCGTGCAGCGTGGTGCCGAACCACCAACGTGACACGGCCTCCTTCAGGCGGTAGCCCGACTCGCGGAGCAGCCGCACGGCCGTCGTGTAGCTCTCCACCGCCTCGCTCAGACGGCCGGCGTGGCGGTAGGCGTCGCCCAGCGAACCGTGTGCGATGCCTGCGTCGGCGAGCGGGCCCGCCTTCGGCCCCAGTTCCACCAGCTGGCGCGCTTCCGCGATCGCCTCGTCGAAGCGCCCCTGCCGGTAATAGACGTGCACCCGGTTGTTGCGGATCGTGGCCGTGGCCCCCGGGCGTTCGGCGTCGTCGTTGAGCGCCAGCGCGGACTCCAGGTAGCCGAGTGCCTCGTCGAGACGGCCCACGATCGTGTTGATGACACCGAGGTTGTTGAGGGCTCCGGCCTTCCGCCGGGGCAGGCCCGCGCGGTCCCAGTCGGTGAGAGCCGTCTCCAGCTGCGTGATCGCCGTGTCGTAGCGACCCTGGTCTCGGTGGACCCAGCCGAGGAAGTTGCGGAGCTGGGCCTTGTCCTCCCATGCCGCGATGCGATCGGCCACCTCGATGGCGTGGGTGTAGATGTCGGCCAGCTGGGTGTGCCAGCCCTGGTAGCAGAAGGGCCAGTGGAGCCCGATGGCCAGGCCGATGGCGGTCGCCGGGTCGGGGCCGTCCAACGCCTGCTGCGCGATGACGAGCAGGTTGTCCCGCTCGTCCTGGACCCATCGTTCCGCCTCCGCCAGGTCCTCGAAGGTCATGTCGGGCAGTTCGACGGGGCACCGCAGGACGGCATCGTCGTTGACCATGGTGCTGGCCAGCCAGAGGGTGGTCAGGTAGTGGTGGAGCGCCCGCCGTACGGCGGTGGTGCGTTCCTCCTCCGACAGGTCCTGGTGTGCACGTTCGCGGGCATAAAGACCGACCAGGTCGTGGAACTGGTAGCGGTCGGGTCCGGCGGGTTCGAGGAGGCGGGCGTCCTTGAGGCGTTCCAGGGCGGCTTCGGCGCGGTGGTGGGGCCAGCCGGTCAGGGCGGCGGTGGCGGCGGGGGTGTGGGTGGGCAGCCCGAGCAGGCCGAGCAGGGGCAGCAGGTGGGCGGCGTCGCGGCCGGTGGGTTCTTCGTGGAGGTGGTGGTGGCTGACCGCGATGCCGGCGCGGACGGCCAGGTCGGCGTACTCCAGCACGTCCAGGCGGCGGGTGGCGTCGGCCAGCCGTACTTCCAGGTCGGACAGGGTCCAGTCGGGGCGGGCGGCCAGGCGGGCGCCGACGATCCGCAGGGCGAGGGGGAAACCGCCGCACAGGTGGGCGATCCGCTCGGCCGCCTGCGGTTCGGCGCGTACCCTGTCGGGCCCGGCCAGGCGGGACAGCAGCGCGACGGCCTCGGTGGCGTTCAGGGTGCCCAGGTGGAGGTGGCGGGCGTTGTCCAGGGTGGACAGCGGGTCCCGGCTGGTGATCAGGACCCGGCAGCCGGCGCCGGCGGGGATGAGCGGGCGGACCTGGCGGGCGTCGCGGGCGTTGTCCAGGATGACCAGCAGGTTGCAGGTCGCGGTCAGGGACCGGTAGCGGGCGGCGGCCTCGTCCGGGTCGGCGGGGACGGCGGTGCCGTCCAGGCCGAGGGAGCTCAGCAGGTGGCGGAGGGCCTGGGCCGTGGTCAGAGGGTCGAGTCCGGGGGTGGATCCGTGCAGGTTGAGGTAGATGACGCCGTCGGTGAACCGGGCGGCCATGGTGTGGGTGACGTGGACGGCCAGGGCGGATTTGCCGACGCCGCCGGGGCCGTCGATCACGGTGAGGGCAGGCCCGTACGTGGGGCCGTCGGCGGGGCCGAGTGCGGTGCGTACGCGGTTGATCTCGGTGGCGCGGGCGGTGAAGGCGTGGGTGTCGGCGGGCAGTTCGGCCGGGATGTACCGCTCGCTGACCGTGACCTGCTGGTCCGGGGTGGTCAGGTCGAGGGCGGGGTCCTTGGCCAGGACGGCCTGGTGCAGGCGGCGAAGCTCGGGGCCGGGTTCGAGGCCGAGCTCGGAGATCATGATCTGGCGGGTGCGCCGGTAGACGGCGAGCGCTTCGGACGGGCGGCCGGCGCGGTGCAGGGCGTGCATGAGTTGGGCGGCGGGGCGTTCGCGCAGTGGGTGGGCCCGCACGTGTGCGGCCAGGTCGGCGGCCAGAGCGTGGTGGTCGCCGGTGGCGAGGCGGAGATCGGCGTGGTCCTCCAGGACGGTGAGGTGCTCTTCTTCCAGGCGGGTGGCTTCGATTCGTGCCCAGGACGCGCCTAGTTGGGCGAGTGGTTCGCCTCGCCACAACTGCAGGGCGGAGCGGAACAGGGCGTCTGCGGCGGCCGTGGACCCCTGCGCCCTGGCGGTGCGAGCCCGCTTGGCCAGCTGGGTGAACAGGTGGGCGTCGATGTGGTCGCGTTGGAGCGCGAGCCGGTAGCCGCCGGGCATGGTCTGGATGATCTCTTCGGCGGTGTGAGGTCCGAGGGTTTCGCGGAGTTTGGAGATCACGATGTGGAGTTGTTTGCCCGCGGTCGCCGTCGAGCTCTGCCCCCAGACGTCGGCGAGGATCCGCTCGGCGTGTACGGTCTGCCCGGCGTCCAGGGCGAGTCTGGCCAGCACGCCGATTCGTCGTTGCCCGGCGAGCCGGACCGGCTCGTCACCGGCCAGGACCTGCCACGGGCCGAGAAATCTGATCTCCAGCGACATGGGAAGCGTGCTCCCATCCATCAACGGAGTCGGCAATGCAAGGAGATGATCTGGCTCATTCGCGGCGATAACGGATAGAACGCCGTCTTCGTGTTTATTTCCGGCGTCTTTGCTCACATGTGCATGTTTAGATGTGCAGGCTTACATATGTCTTGCAGACTACTGACCGGGAGGGACCACGGCAGGACGTCGCCCACGGCGTCCGTTCCGGATGGCCACACGGTGGGATCGGGCCGGCGCAGCGCGCTGCGGGCGCGCTGGATGCCGCCGGATGAGTCGGGCGGGACACCATAAGCGTTTCTGCTTCGGGTCCGTGTCCATTAGCATCACCCCTCCATCTTCGTATCGCACGGGAGGTCTCGTGACACACGTCAGACTGCTCAAGAAGCTCGCCGTTGTGGCCGTAGCCGGTCTTCTTACGCTCGGTATCGGCGCTGCGACCGCCTTCTCGGCCTCCGCCGCCGGACCCTCCGAGAAGATCTACGACGTCCGCCCGTCCGGGGAGATCTCCACCATCCTTCAGTAGCCATTCCCCGGTGCCGCCGGTCTCCGGCGGCCAGATAACTCACCGTGGGTCTCGGGTGCGTTCGAATCACGGTGCCGGCGGTGCGGGTGCCTGGAAGTGAGCCGGCACGCTGAGACTGCGCGCGTGATAGGGCGCGCCGCCCCGAAGCGGCCTCCCTACCTCTGCATCGGATCAGCGCTGAAAGTGCCAGAACAGCATGGACGGCGTCCCGGCGATGGCCGCGTGCGCCGCCTCGGGCGCCAGGTCGCACAGCGCCCACGGCCACACGTCCCACGGCTCCAGGACGTCGGTCCGCGCCTGCGGCTCCCCTTCCGCGTGCCGGGGCTCCTCGCAGCGCCGCACCTGCAGGCCCGCCGCCAGCCCGGCCCTGAGGTAGTCGCCGACCAGATGTCGGTAGGTGGCCACTCTCGCCGGCCGCCCGTCCGGCAGCCGTACGGGCGGGACGACCCCGCGCGCCACGCCCTCAGGATGGATGTCGGCGAGCACCACATGCCCGCCCGGCCGCAGCACCCGGGCGAACTCGGCCAGCACCGGGTCGAGCACGGGCACATGCGTCAGCGCTAGCGAGCAGACCACCAGGTCGACGGACGCGTCGGGCACCGGCAGGGAGGACAGGTCGCCCTGCAGGAACTCCGCCTGCGGCACCCGCAGGCGCGCCCGCTCCAGCATGTCGGGCGAGCTGTCCACGCCGCGCACCCGGTGGCCGCGACCGGCCAGGTAGGCCGCCAGCCTGCCGGTGCCGCACGCCGCGTCCAGCGCGTCGCCGGGCGGCAGGGCGTCGACGATCTCGCGGATGAACGGCTCGTCGAGGTCGAACGCGGTGTTGGGCCCGTCGTACGTCTGCGACCAGATCCGGTACCCCTCCACGGTGTCCACGCGCGTCACCTCGACCGCGGCGTCGGCCAGGGAGTCGTCGTCGAGGAACTTGCGGATCTCGGCCACTCGCGCCTCCACGAACGCGCGGTCGTGCTCACCGGTGTAGGACCGCATGAGGGCAATGCCTTCGAGGGCCAGCACGTACGCCAGAGGATGCTCGTAGATCACCGCGTCACGCTAACGACGGCCGCCGCGCGTACGCCACCGAATTTCACCCCGGCGGGACAGGGCTGCGGGACGGCCATGCGACGTCGTCGATCGCGAGCCACGGCGCAACGGCCACGGCCGTGGGCGTGAGCCCCGAGAACTCCTTCACCTCGCGGTGGAGGTGGGACTGGTCGACGTAGCCGCTCTCGGTGGCGACGCCGGCGGCGGCGTGGCCGGCCGCGAGGAGGTGGGCGGCGTGGTCGAACCGTACCAACCGGGCGGCGCGTTTGGGGCTGATGCCGAGCTGAGACCGGAAGCGGGACCACAGGCGCTTGCGGCTCCAGCCGACCTCGTCCGCCAGGCCCTCGACCCGTACCCGCCCCTGGCTGGTGAGGGTGCGCCGCCAGGTGTGGGTGACCTCCGGGTCGACCCGCGGGCGGGCGGCGAGCCGCCGGCCGAGCATGTCCGCCGCGATCGCGAACCGTTCGTCCCACGACCTGGTGGCGCGCAGCGTGTCGAGGACCTGCTCGGCGTCGCGGCCCCAGACCTCCTCGAAGGGTGCCACCGTGCCGCTGAGCTCGGTCGAGGCCCCGAGCACCGCGGCCGCCACGGCGGGCTCCAGCCGGATCTGGAGGCACGCGCCCGCGGCGCCGCCCGCCCGGAGATCGCCGGGCAGGAGCCCGATGACGACGCTGCCGCGCTCGTGCCGGCCCTGGGCGTCGTAGACGACGCCGTCGCCCTCGCCCAGGTCGAAGAGGAGCGTGACGGACGGGTGCGCCACCATCTCGATGTCCACGAGCGCGGGGGCGCGCTGCCGGAACCCGGCCATGCTGACCCCCGGCAGCCGGGCGGAGGGGCGCGGGACCGCGACCTCCACCTTCGCCCAGTCGAGCGGTGTCCCTAGCACATGACCAATCTACGTCTCGGGAACCACGGGCGGGCTGCCGGCGCCCGTGGCCGTGAAGGCCACCATCAGCTCGCCGGTCGCCTCGGGCGCTTCCAGCATGGGGGTGTGCCCGACGCCGGGCAGCAGCTCGACCCGCGCGTTCGGCACCGCGTCGTACTGGTGCGCCGAGGCCGGATCCCAGCGGGGGTCGGCGGCACCGAAGATCACCAGCACCGGGACCGGGGTCTTGAGCGCGGCCAGACGCTCGGGAACGCTCCGTTCGGCGATGTACGTGCCGTTCTCGTGGAGGACCTTCCTGAACGCGCGGTACGTGATGCCCTTCATCCCGGCGACCAGTTCGTCCGGGATATCCACCTGGCGGGCGGCCGTCGCCCTGAACCCCTTGCGGATCATCCCGTCCGAACGCATCGACCAGAGGACCGGGCCGAGGGGCGGGGCCGTCAGCGCCTGGACGACGAACGGCTGCGGGAGCAGCGCGTCGGGACGCGGGCCAGAGCTGATCAGCGTGAGGGAGCTCACCAGCTCGGGGCGCTGTTCGGCGAGCGCGGTGGCGACGTACCCGCCGCTGGAGTGCCCCGCCACGGCGACGGGGCACAGGCCGAGGTCGTCCAGCATGTCCGCCGCCCGGCGCGCCTGCAGGGGCACCTCGTACGACGGCACGGGCGGCGACTGGCCGCAGCCCGGGAGATCGACCTGGATGACGTGATGGTGGCCCGCCAGCGCCGGGACGACGGGGCTCCACGTGGCGCCCGAGGCCCCCGATCCGTGGATGAGCAGCAGCGGGGGCGCCTGCCGCGAACCGTGGCGGACCACGTGCATCCCATGCAAGTGCACAACGTCGTACTCACTCATGCGGGAAGGATGCATCGGCCGCCGGCCATCCGTCTTGGACAAATGTCAGGAGTTGTCGGACACGACTGCGATCATGCCGCTCACGCGATCAAAGGAGCGACCATGACCCCCGAAGACCTGTCGTCCTTTCCCGGGCACGAGACATTAGAGGACATCTACTGCGTGTCCTTCGTCCGCGCGCTCTCCCCGGAGGAAGTCCTGCGGCGGTTCGGCGTGGAGGAGGACACCATGGAGGAGGTGGCATTCGACGAGCTGTTCGAGCGCTCCACGGAGACCATGAGGGACGACGCGGCCGGCTTCATCGGCGCCGCCAAGGTCGGCGACTGGACCCTGGTCGTCGAACCGGGAGGATGGCAGCTCGCCGTCGACTCCGGGATCTACACTCCGGTCTCGCGAGGGACCGAACTCGTGTCGGTCTGCCGCCACGACTACGCCTCCGACACTTTCGCCTACATCGTCGACGGCACTCCGGCCGTCTGGTTCGACCCGGCCCTCCCGAACGCCCGGTCGGGCAGCGATCCGGACCGCCTCGTCGACAAGATGCGCGAGGTCGGGCTGGATCCCGACCACGATTCCGACGGGGCGGAGATCGACCACCCGCTGGAAAGGTCGTTCGCCCTGGCGAGCGGCATCACCGGTCTCGCCTTCTCCTCGGACATTCTCGACCTGCCGTTCCTCGGCGCGGAGACCCTGGAGGATTGACCGGCTCTCAGTGAGGCTTCCGACATGGTCGATCCGCCACCTGGCAGCGCTGTGGAAGATGGAGACCCTGCCCTGGGACGAATGGGGCCGGATGACCGCCTCTTACGAGGGTCGGACCGGCCCCGGCTACGACCTGCTGATCGACGAAGTCGCGGCAACCCGTGCGGCGGGCGTCCCTGAGGACGTCAACCGGCTCTACCTCTGCACGGACCTTCGGGTCCCGGCCGGCATTCGCTGATCATCCGCACACGCACGCCGAAGACGGCCGACGGCCGCGAAGAACGGCGGAAGGTCAGCGCCACTTGGTGGTCACGGTGTCAGGGTCCGGTGCCTTGACCGACACCTTGCTGCCCCACCCCGTGTAGCGGCTGTCGACGGTGATGAACTGGCTCTCACCGTCCTCCGTCATCGTGTACGAACTCCGCGCCCTGCTCACCAGCCCCGCCGAGGACAGGGTGAGGGTGTAGGAGATTTCGATGTCGTTGTGTTCGTTGCCGATTTTCGCGGCGCCGACCCAGGCCGAGACCGTCTTGAGTTCCTTCACGGTGATCGAGCCGGTGACGGAGTCGCCCTTCGACTTCCCGTTCTTGATGAGGGCGGCCAGCGTCTTGGGCTCGGCCGGGTTGAGGAACTGCGCCCAGGAGTCGGGAATGGCGCCGCCGGCGGCCTTGAACCAGGTCTTGCCCTTGGGGAGCAGTCTTTCCAGGTAGGTGCCCGAGTAGTAGCCGGTCTTCCCGATGGAGATGACCCGCTGCTTCTCGTAGCCGGAATCCATCGAGATGTCGAAGGCGGCGACGCCCTTCTTGTCGAACTGGAAGACGCCCTTGCTGTCGCGGGCCCCGCGCTCGTCGATGCCGTCGGACCAGGTGACGGTGTCCGTGAAGCGCACCCCATGTCCGGGTGCCAGCTTGGCCTTCAGCGCGCGCACGGGGTCCTTGGGCGCCGCCTGGGCGGGAACGGCGGTCACCATAAGCGCGCCACAGGCCGCGGCTAATGCGATTGCTTTCTTCATGGCAGGTGATCATTCCGCATGTGGATCACAACTCGGAATCATGATGGGTTCCGATTTCCGTCGTCCTCCTCACATTTCCTCCCTGGAGGCCAGGACGATCTCCGGGTTACCGTGGAATCAGTTGCGGCGAAAAGGACGGGGTTCTGGTGCTGCCCGCGGATGGTCACGTTCACAGCGAATGGTCGTGGGACGCGCCGGACGGCGCGATGGAGCGGACCTGCGCGCGGGCGGTGGAACTGGGCCTGCCCGCGATCGCCTTCACCGAGCACGCCGACTTCACGAAATGGATGGTCATCGCCGGGGAGCTCGACGGTTACGAGCACATCAAGGCGTTCCTCACCCCGGACGGAACGGTGGCGCCGCCGAAACTGGACCTCGACGGATATCTGGAATGCCTGCAACGCTGCCGGGATCGCTTTCCGGGCCTGCGCGTCATCAGCGGGGTGGAGCTGGGCGAGCCGCACTGGCACGGTGACGAGGCGGCGCGGCTGCTCGACGCCGGGCGGTTCGACCGGGTGCTCGGTTCGCTGCACTGCCTGCCGCTCGGCGCGCGGTTCGCCGAGCCGCCGAACCTCTATCGTCGGCGCCCGGCCACCGAGGTCATCCGCGACTACCTGGCCGAGATTCCGCGCCTGGTGAAGGGCTCGGACCGGTTCGGCGTGCTCGCCCACATCGACTACCCGATCCGCTACTGGCCTGCGCGGGAGGGGCCGTTCGATCCGTACGCGTTCCAGGACGAGTTCCGGCATGCCCTGCGCGCGCTCGCCGACGGCGGCCGGATCCTGGAGGTGAACACGCGGGGGCTGCTTGCTCCGGAGATCGTGCGCTGGTGGCGGGACGAAGGCGGCGAGGCGGTCACCTTCGGCAGCGACGCCCACGCCCCCGGCGGGGTCGCGCACGGCTTCACGGACGCGGTGGCCATGGTGGAGGCCCAGGGGTTCCGGGCCGGACGCCATCCGTACGACCTCTGGACACGGTGACCGTGCGCAAGAGGCGTGGCTACAGTGGCGGGATGCGTGAAACGCCGGAAGAACTCCGCGAGCTCCAGGCCCTGCTCGACGCCTCCCTGTCCCGCTCCACCGCCCACCTGCGCTCGATCGTCACCGAGCGCACCATGACCGCGGAGCAGCTGACCCGGGTCCTGACCGGCATGTGCACACTCGCCCTGTCCACCGTGACGGCCAAGGGGGAGCCGCGGGTCAGCGGCGCGGACGGGCACTTCCTGCACGGGAAGTGGCACTTCGGCACGGCGCGCACCGCTGCCAAGGCCCGCCATCTGGCCGCCCGGCCCGCCGCCAGCGTCGCGCACATGCGGGGCGAGGACCTGGGGGTGTTCACGCACGGCACGGTGGAGGTGCTCAATCCCGAGGGCGGCGAGCCGGCCGCGGACTGGCCGGAACTGCTCGCGTACTTCCAGGACTTCTACGGCGAGGACGCCTTCGACTGGGACAACGAGGTGGTCTACTACCGGCTGCACCCGCACTGGATGACCGTCTACGCCCCCGACGTCGCGAAGCTCACCGCCGGGTGAGCGATCAGACGGCGACGAAAGCCTTCGAGCGGTCCGTCGCCATGCGGATGGCGAAGATGCCGAGCACCGTGCCGGTGACGTAGCGCTGGACGCGCAGCCAGAGGGGGCGGCGGGCCAGGAAGGCGGCCAGGGCGCCCGCCGAGATCGCGATCAGGGCGTTCACCGTGGTCGCGACCACGATCTGGACCGAGCCGAGCGCGAGGCTCTGCAGCAGGACGTGCCCCATCGCCGGGTCGATGAACTGCGGCAGCAGCGACAGGTACACGATGGCGATCTTGGGGTTGAGCAGGCAGGTCAGCAGCCCCATGCCGAACAGCTTGTGCGGACGTTCCGGTACGAGTTCGCGCGGCTGGAAGGCCGAGATGCCGCCCGGTTTGAGGGCGTTCCAGGCCATCCACAGTAGGTACGCGGCGCCGGCCAGCTTGAGCGCGGTGTACGCGGCCGGCACGTACGCGAAGACCGCCGTCAGCCCCAGGCAGGTCGCCGTCAGGTAGAGGAGGAAGCCGAGGACGACGCCGGTGAGGGAGATCAGGCCGGCCCGGCGGCCCTGGGTGATGGATCGCGAGACCAGATAAATCATGTTCGGCCCCGGGGTGAGCACCATGCCCAGGGAAACCAGCGCGATCCCGATCAATCCACCCGTCATGTCGGCAGATTAGCGGACATATGCCAAATTTCCCACGTATATAACATTGCTCCGCGTAACTGTAACGTCACGGGGGATGAGGGGAGGCATGCAGTTCGACGACGACGCGCAGCTGGATCCGTCGCAGGTCGAGGACGCGCGGGCCTCTGGTCCGCGGCTCGGCGGCGGGGGTGGCGGGTGCATGCTGCCCTTCGGCGGAGGCGGATGCATGCTGCCGTTCGCGGGCCGGGGCGGCGGCTGCCTCATCCTGGTGCTGGCGGTGGCCGGGCTGTTCCTGTTCGGGATCATCCCCTCGCCGTTCACCGGCGGCGGGAACGGCGGGCGGCAGGGCGGGGGGCGGCAGCCGAGCGCACCGCCCGCGCAGTCGCCGACGGGCAACCTGGCCTCGCGCTGCCGTACGGGGGCCGACGCCGACCAGTCCGCGGACTGCCGGGTCGTCGGCACGGTCAACAGCATCCAGTCGTACTGGCGGCAGGTGTTCCAGGAGCGCGGGCGCGGGGCGTACAGACCCGCGAAGACCGTGCTGTTCTCGCGGGAGGTCAACACCGGCTGCGGCGCGGCCGACGCGGACGTGGGGCCGTTCTACTGCCCGGCCGACCGCAAGGTCTACCTCGACCTGACGTTCTTCAACACGCTCCAGCGCGACTTCGGCGCGGAGGGCGGGCCGTTCGCGCAGGCGTACGTGGTGGCCCACGAGTACGGCCACCACGTGCAGGACCTGCTCGGCACCATGCGCGAGGTCGGCCCCGGCGGCCGGCCGGGCGCCGACAGCCCGTCGGTACGGCTGGAGCTCCAGGCAGACTGCTACGCGGGCGTCTGGGCGCACAACGCGGTCAAGACCGGCTTCTTCCGCGAGCCGTTCTCCAAGAGCGATGTCGACCAGGCGCTCAGCGCCGCGGCGGCGGTCGGGGACGACAGCATCCAGCGCCGCACGCAGGGCCGGGTGACCCCCGACGCGTTCACGCACGGCACGTCGCGGCAGCGGGAGAAGTGGTTCAGTATCGGGTACGACAGCGGGGACCCGAAGCGGTGCGACACGTTCTCCGGAGGCATTTAGCCGGCCCGCCGGGGAAGCTGTCAGGCGGCGGTATCCCCCCGGAAGGACGTCAGAATGGATTTCAGAGACGACGTCGAACTCGACCCCTCGCAGGTGGAGGACGCCGGAGGCGGCGGCGGTGGCGGTTTCCCCGGCGGAGGCATGATCATCGGTGGTGGCGGCATCATCGGCCTGATCGCGCTCGTGCTCGTCTTCGTGCTGAACAACGTGGGCGGCGGCGCCGAGCCGGCCCAGCGGCGGCCCCCAGCCAACCTGTCGGAGCAGTGCCACACGGGCAAGGACGCCGACCAGTCGGAGCGGTGCCGCGTGGTCGGCGTGGTCAACAGCATCCAGGACTACTGGAAGCAGGAAATTTCCGAATATCGTCAGGCCAAGACGATCCTGTACTCCGGCCGGTTACGCACGAGCTGCGGCACGGCCAGCTCCGCGGTCGGCCCCTTCTACTGCCCCGGCGACCAGCGCGTCTACCTCGACCTGAGCTTCTTCGACCAGCTCCACGAGCAGTTCGGCGCCAAGGGCGGGCCGTTCGCGCAGGCGTACGTGATCGCCCACGAGTACGGCCACCACGTGCAGGACGTGCTCGGCGCGCTCGGCGGCCAGGGCGGCTCCTCGGTCCCCGTCGAACTCCAGGCCGACTGTTACGCGGGCGTCTGGGCGCACAACGCGGTCAGGACCGGTTTCTACGACAAGCCCTTCACGCCGGCGGAAATATCCGAGGCACTGGACGCGGCGGCGGCGGTCGGAGACGACAGAATCCAGCGACGGACCACCGGCAGAATCGATCCTGAATCGTTCACGCACGGCAGCTCCGAACAACGCGTGAACGCCTTCCGACGCGGCTACGAAAACGGCCGCCCGAACGACTGCGCGACGGCTGAGCTGCGCTGACGCGCCACGACAACGCAAGGAATCGGATTCTCTCCTAAAATCAGGGGGGTGATCTTCAAGCTTGTCGGCGACGGACGTCCTTATCCCGACCACGGTCTGAGCCACCGCGAGTGGGCGCAGATACCGCCACGGCAGGTCCGGCTCGACTCTTTGATCACCACGAAGGCCATGCTGGACCTGCATTCGTTGCTCGCGGCCGACTCCACGTTCTACGGCGATCTCTTTCCGCACGTGGTGCAGTGGCAGGGCGAGCTCTATCTGGAGGACGGCCTGCACCGCGCGTTGCGCGCGGCCCTGCACCAGCGCTCGATCCTGCACGCCAGGGTCCTGGAGCTGCCCGGCTGACCGGAGATGGCGAAAGCCCTCTCTCAGAAAGAGGTGCCTCTGAACCATCTGGAGAGTCTGGTTGACCTTTGGTTCACGCCGCACGCACGGCCGGGGTGGACGGGGATCGCGGGTACGGCATGATGCGGGAGATCCTCGAACACGCCCAGCGAGCCGGGAAGTTGCGGGCCGACGTCACGCTCCCCGACATGGCCTTCGTGGTCTGGGGAGTGGCGGCGACCGTCAGAGCCACCCACAAGGTGGCGCCGGGAGCCTGGCGGCGGCACCTCGCCCTGGCCCTGGACGGCTTGCGCGCCACCGCGGCCCAACCCCTGCCGGCCCCTCCCATGTCCACCGAGCAGGCCCGCGCCGCGATGCGGGAATGCTGAGAGGGCGTTTCCTCTCCAGCCTCAGGCCACCCCCGGAAAGACGAGACCCCCGAACCCGTAGGTTCGAGGGTCTCCGATGCCCTGGGACATCACACGGCGGCGGTGGTGGTGTGCTGGTCCAAGACATAGGAAACCCATGTCGCAAGACATAGGAAACTTCGGTGGGGTGTGTCTCGAGACATAGGAAACTGTCGCGATCAAGAGCCTGGGCGGTGTGTCCAAGGCCAGAGTTGTCATCACCGCCGTTGTCGTCGAGGGACGGTCCCAGGCGGAGGTTGCCCGCTCCTACGGGGTGTCCAAAGGCTGGGTGTCCAAGCTGGTGGCCCGCTACCGGGCCGAGGGGGAAGCGGCGTTCGAGCCAAGGTCGCGACGGCCGCGGAGCTCACCGAACGCGATCGACGCCGACACCGTCGAGCTGATCGTCCGGCTCCGCAAGGACCACGCCCTGCCCAAGGCCCTTCCCGCCGGCAGCCGCGACGCCGACACCCACACCCGGGTGCGCCATGACCGCATCGACCCCTCCGGCGTGGTCACCTTGCGCCTGGGCGGCCGGCTCCACCACATCGGCATCGGACGAACCCACGCCCGAACCCACGTCATCCTCCTGGTCGACGACCTGCACGTCCGCGTCGTCGACGCCGTCACCGGAGAACTCCTCCGCGAGCTGACCATCGACCCCACCCGCGACTACCAGCCTCAGGAAAAGCCGGAAACGACGAAACCCCCGAACCCGTAGGTTCGAGGGTTTCCGATGCCCTGGGACATCACACGGCGGTGGTGGTGGGATTTGAACCCACGGATGAGTTGCCCCATCACACGCTTTCGAGGCGTGCGCCCTCGGCCACTAGGCGACACCACCGCGCACGAGCTTACCGGATCCTGCGAGTGGCGAAGAACCGCTTTAGTACGGACGAGCACTCGCCCTCCAGCACCCCCATGACGACCTCGGGCCGATGGTTGAGCCGGCGATCGCGTACGACGTCCCAGAGCGAGCCCACGGCCCCGCCCTTCTCGTCCACGGCGCCGTACACGATCCGGTCGACCCTGGCCTGCACCGCCGCGCCCGCGCACATCGTGCACGGCTCCAAAGTGACCACGAGCGTGCAGCCGCCCAGCCGCCACTGCCCCCGCCCCATGGCCGCCTGCCTGAGCGCGAGCACCTCGGCGTGCGCCGTCGGGTCGGCGGAGGACTCGCGGTCGTTGCCCGCCGCGGACAGGACCTCGCCGAGCGGGCCGAGCACCACCGCGCCCACGGGGATCTCGCCCCTGGCGCCCGCCGTGACGGCCTCCGCCAGCGCCAGGCGCATGGCCTCCTCGTGGGTCACGGCGCGCGCCGGGTCACCGCAGCCGGTCGAGCTCGTCGGCGAAGGACAGCCGCTCGGCGATCACCGACAGGATGTCGGCCGGCAGCATGCCCTCCTCCATGCTCAGCTCCAGCAGCTCCTCGGAGCTCACCCCCAGGTCGCCGAGCAGCTCGAAGTCACCGGCCGGGCGCACGCCGAGGCCGTTGCCCTCCTTGTCGGGCGCCACGCCCGCGAACTCGGCGAACAACTCACCCAGGCTGTCGGAGAGCACCGCGTGCACGTCGGACAGGAAGACCCGCGGCTCGTCCGCGCCCCGGTAACGGACGATGGCGAACCACTCGTCCTCCACCTCGACGCAGAGCAGGGCCAGCTCGTCACCGGTGAGCCCCAGCGTCTCCATGACCGCGTCGCCGAAGTCGTCGACGATCTCGGCCTCGGTCAGGTCGACCTCGGCCCCGTTCCAGCCGTCGGAGGTCCTGACGAAGGCCGCGGAGAAGGTGTTGGACGCCATGTCCTTGCTCCAGGGGGATCAGTTGAAGACCGATTCGATGGCTCGCTCGAACGGCTCGGAGAAGCCGAGCCGCGCGGCGATGCTGGACAACACGTCTTCGGGCAGCAGATCGATGTCGCCGGAAAGGATGCCCAGCTCCATCTCGTCCAATCCGAGATCGGCGAAGATGGACAGATCTCCGGCGGGGAGCACGGTCTCCTCGTCCTGGAGGATCTCGTCGAGCTCCTCCTCGTCCGGCACGGGCACGTCGAGATAGTCGAGCACCTGGCGCGCCAGCGGGAAGTCCCACGAGGCGGCGATGTCGGACAGGAAGACGTCGACCCGCTCGCCGAAGACCCGTAGCGCCACGAAGAACTCGTCGCCCACCGCGACGAGGCCGATCGTGCTGCTCTCGCTCGGCTGCTGGCGCAGGGCGTGGATCAGCCCCTTCAGGTCCGACGTGAGCGTGACAGGCAGCAGCTCGGCGTCCCAGCGCTCGTCCTCGCGATAGACCACGATGGCGAAGTCGAGCGCGTCTTCGTCTGTCATCGCCATCCCCACCCGACCTCTGACACGACAGATATCACCAGCACCCAATCGTTCCAGAACCGGGCACCGCCCGTGTGGCTCTCCGACCAAATTGTGATCAAAACCGATGACCTGAGGTGCGAGGAGGGGGCTCGGCATCCAGGTACGGCACCAGATAGCGTGGTGGCCCATGGAGACCCTCGTCGTCGATCATCCGCTCGTGGCGCACAAGCTGACCGCGCTGCGCGATGTCCGCACCGACTCGCCGACGTTCCGCAGGCTGGCGGACGAGCTGGTGACGCTGCTCGCGTACGAGGCCACCCGCGACGTGCGCATCACCGACGTCACCGTCGAGACGCCCGTCGCGCCCGCCCACGGCGTACGGCTGGCCAAGCCGCACCCGCTCGTGGTGCCCATCCTGCGCGCGGGCCTCGGCATGCTCGACGGCATGACGCGGCTGCTGCCCACGGCCGAGGTCGGGTTCCTCGGCATGATCAGGAACGAGTCCACCCTCCAGGCCGAGACGTACGCCACGCGGCTGCCCGACGACCTGTCGGGGCGCCAGTGCTTCGTCGTCGACCCCATGCTGGCCACCGGCGGCACGCTGGCGGCGGCCGTGCGGTTCCTGTTCGACCGGGGTGCCGTGGACGTCACGGCGATCTGCCTGCTGGCCGCCCCCGAGGGGCTGGCTTATATGGACAAGGTGTTCGCCGGCTCCGGCAAGCCCGTCCGCGTCGTGACCGCCGCGCTCGACGAGCGGCTCAACGAGAACGGCTACATCGTGCCGGGCCTCGGCGACGCGGGCGACCGCCTCTACGGCGTCGTCTGACACGCACCGAAATCCGGCCTCGGCGGCATGGCGCGGATCCGGCTCCGCGACGCGCCCTGAAAAGCCCGCGTCTCATCACGCAACGTCATCGCTTCGTTACATACTGTTGTTAGATGGGTACGAAGAGACAGGAAGGCAACTTCCGCATGCGCGTGGGGAGCATGATGACCGATCACACCGAGGCGGACCCGACTCCGTACGCGGAGGTGGAGTCGGTGCTGTGCGACGAGTTCGCCGGCATCCATTCCACGACCACCGTAACCCGGTGCGTCGAGGCCGCGCACTACGGCGCGCTGGAGGTCACCGGCTACGCCCACCCGAGTCTTGTGGAGCGCATCGCGCGCAAGCACCTTCACGTCCTGGCTCTGGTGGCCAGTGAACGAGGCTAACCAAGATCAGATCTAACCTGCCAACTCACCTTTACCCGGGCATCCGGGTGGGTAATGTAGAGGGCGGGTGGAGTGGGTAAGGCACGGAGGCGACGGTGCAGGTCAAAAAAGTCCTCTCATACGGTGGTATCGCATTTGTCGCGTACTACCTCTTCGCACGACCATCTGACGCCGCGGACGCGGTGAGAGGAGCGTTCGACACGGTGTTCAACGCGGCCGACTCGCTGGCTCAATTTGTGAACAGCCTCTCATGAGACTGGTGACCCACGGGGACTCCGCTCCGTCGTCGGTCAACCGCTACCTCCTCCCCCAGGAACAACAGTTCATCATGGTCCGGCGACACCCGGCCATCCTGCTGCGCCCGGTCGCCGAGGTGCTCGCGGGGCTGATCGTCGCCGGACTGCTCAGCAAGTTCTTCGGCGGCAGCGATCAGGGCGGCACGGCCCTCGTGGTCGTGTGGTGGCTCTGGCTGCTCCTGCTCGTCCGTTTCGTATGGAAAGTCGCCGAGTGGTCGGTCGATTACTTTGTGGTGACTTCCAAGCGCATGTTGCTGACCACCGGGCTCATCACGCGCAAGGTCGCGATGATGCCTTTGGGGAAGGTCACCGACATGAGCTTCCAAAGATCTCTGCTTGGGCGCATGCTCGGTTACGGTGAGTTCATCCTCGAGTCAGCCGGTCAGGATCAGGCTCTGTCCACGGTCGAGTACATTCCGTATCCGGAGACCCTGTACCTCGAGGTCTGCGGCATGCTTTTTCCCAGCGGCGACGAGAGCGACGATTAATCTCCCGGCGGGGAATTCTTCACGCAGGGATACCCGATTCGGCTACTTCATGCAATCATTGCGTGTTGTTGACCCTTCCCCGCCTTGAGAGATGAGATGCCGAGTCAGGGAACCATCGGTGACCGCGTCCGCGGATTGCGGCTGAACAGGCGGATGTCCCAGGCCCAGCTGGCCGGACCCGACCTGTCTGACAGTTATGTCTCGCTCATTGAGTCAGGCAAGCGCACCCCGACCCCGGTCGTGGCGCGGCTCCTGGCCGAGCGGCTGGGGTGCACGACCGAGTTCCTCCTTCACGGGATCGAGCCTCGGCAGCGCATCGACACCGAGCTCGGGCTGCGCCACGCCGAGCTGGAGCTGCAGCACGGCGACCCCGCCGTCGCCGCCGACCGCTTCACGGAGATCGTGAAGGCGGCCGACGAGGAGAACGCCATGCTGACCGCGCAGGCGCGGTTCGGCAGGGCCCGCGCCCTGGAGGCCCAGGGCCGGCTCGGTCAGGCGGTGGAGGCGTTCGAGCGCCTGCGCAGGGAGGCCGCGGCCCATCCCGAGCGGCTGGCCGACCTCCCGATCACGATCGCGCTGAGCCGCTGCTACCAGCGGGCCGGCGACCGGCTGCGCGCCCGCGACCTGGCCGGCGCCGCGCTGGAGCAGGCCGAGCGGCTGGCCATCACGCAGGGCGAGCTCGCCGCCGACCTGGCCGCCGCCCTCGTCGAGGCGTACAGCGGCCCGAGCGGCGACTCCCCCGAGCTGAGCTACGTCCGGCGCGTGCTGGGCCTGGCAGGCGTTCCTGAGGTTGTGGACCGTTCCGAGGAGATCCACGGGCTGTGGCACGCGAGCGCCGCCGCCGCTGCCGGCGAGGACTCCGCGCTGGCCGTGCGCCTGGCCGACGACGCGATCACGGCCGGTCGGCAGGCCCGCCTGGCACTGCGGCTCGCCAGGACCGCCATGCACTGGGCCAGGCTGGGAAGGGCCCCCAACGACGAGGCCGAGCGGCTGGTCTCCGCCGCGTCCAAGGCGTTCGCCGCCTCCCCCGCCACCGCGGGCGAGCACGGCGAGAGCCTGATCGTGCACGCCCGGGTCCGGCTGCGCGCCGGCGACCCGGCGGGCGCGGCCGAGCTGGCGCGGGCGGCCCTTGACAGCGGCACCGGCACGACGCCCGCCGAGGCCCACCTCGTGCTGGCCACCGTCGCGATCGACCAGGAGGGCGACGCGTCCGCGCATCTGCGCGACGCGCACCAGGCGCTCGACGCGCTGGACCGGCCGGTGTTCGGCTCCGACCGGCAGGCCGCCCGGTGCTGGCGCGAGCTGGGCGACCTCTACGGCAGGGCCGGGTCCACGATGCAGCAGACAGCGGCATATCGTAAGGCTCTCGAAGCCGCCGGAGTCAGATCAGCGCTGGCGGGGGTGACGGCTGACGCCACGGTTTCCCGCTGAACCTCCCGGAGCTCCAGATTTGGCGTTCAGAGTCTGGAATAATTAGGGTCTACCAGTCATTGACTCATAGGATGATTGGTTTCCCCGGAGGAGGCGGACTGTGAGTCTGCGTACGGCGCAGCGGGCTTCGCTGGTCGACCAGGTGATCGATCAGCTCAAGGAGCAGATCACCTCAGGGTCGTGGCCGATGAACGGCAAGATCCCGACCGAGACCGTGCTCGCCGAGCAGCTCGGAGTGGGCCGCAACACCGTTCGGGAGGCCGTACGCGCGCTCACGCACGCCGGGCTGCTCGAGTGCCGTCAGGGGGACGGCACTTACGTCCGTGCGACCAGCGAGCTGTCCGGCGCCATGCTGCGACGGCTCCGGCAGGCCGAGCAGCTGGAGATCCTCGAGGTACGCCGCGCGCTCGAGGTGGAGTCGGCCCGCCTTGCCGCCACCCGGCGCAACGACGAGGACATCGTCCGCATCGAGGCGGCGCTGGCCGAGCGCGAGCGCGCCTGGGAGCTGGACGACCCCGACTTCTTCGTGGAGGCCGACCTGGCCTTCCACATGGCCGTCGCGCACGCGACGCACAACCTCGTGCTGATCGACCTGTACGAGGACTTCTCGGCCGCGCTGCGGGCCAGCATCACGGCCGCGGGGACCTCGCTGAACAAGAGCTACATCCCCCACGACGCCATCGCCCGCGCCATCGCCTCGGGGGACGCGACGGCGGCCGAGCGGGCGGGACACGCGTGCATGGAGCACATCCTCATCGCCCTCACCGAGTCCTGACCTCCGGCCCCGGGCCGGGGTGTGACCAAGCAGACAACCGCTCGAGGAATGGCACCTGATCGCTCCAGTGCTCTAGAGGACGAGTGAAGAGCGAAGGGAAAACGCCATGACCGTCCTCATCGCCTACGACGGGTCCGCCGACGCGCGCGCCGCGATCGAGTTCGCCGCCAAGCATCTCGCGGCCGAGCCCACCGTCGTCATCACGGTGTGGGAGCCGCTGCTCGTGCAGTTCAAGAAGTACCCGCTGGCTCTCAGCACCATCGACCCGGGCACCGAGGACGAGGCGCACGGCCAGGCCGAGGCGCACGCCCGGGAGGGGGCCGAGCTGGCGCTCGCCTCCGGGCTCACCGACGTCACCTATCGGGCGGTGGCCGACAACGAGTCGATCTGGAAGACGATCGTGGACGTGGCCGACGAGATCGACGCCTCGCTGATCGTCACCGGGTCGCGGGGGCTGGCCGGGGTCCGGTCGGTGTTGCTGGGAAGCGTGTCGAACCACGTGCTGCACCACGCGCACCGGCCCACGCTCATCGTGCCGCCGGCTCAGACTTCTCGCTGATCAGGGGGACCCCACCCGAAGTACGGTCCACGCCGTACTTCGGGTGGGGTCTTTCCGTGTGGAAAGGGAGCTCGGGTGCGGCGGCGGCCGTCCTGGAGGTCAGGAGGCGGCCGGGAGGGTGGTGGACGGAGGGCAGGCGGCAGGGGCGCATTCGGGGGCCGGGGTGGTGGTGCAGGAGGACGGCGGGGGGCAGAGCCGGGTGTCGATACGGCGCGCGCCCGGCCCCTCGTCCCCCAGCCGGTCGTGCGGGTTGGCCACCGGGCACCGGTCCAGCGACAGGCAGCCGCACCCGATGCAGTCGGTGAGGTCGTCGCGCAGCCGCTGGAGCTGCTCGATCCGGTCGTCCAGCTCCCCGCGCCAGGCGGCCGACAGCCGGGCCCAGTCGTCGCGGTTGGGGGTACGCTCGTCCGGCAGCTCGGACAGCGCCTCCCTGATGGTCTTGAGCGGGATGCCGATGCGCTGGGCCAGCCTGATGAACGCGACCCTGCGCAGCGTGTCGCGCGTGTACCGGCGCTGGTTGCCCGCCGTACGGCGGCTGCTGATCAGGCCCTTGGCCTCGTAGAAGTGCAGGGCCGACACGGCGACCCCGCTGCGCTCGGCGAGCTGGCCGACCGACAGCTCCTTGGTGTTCCAGGCGACCTTCGTCATACCTAGAGATTACTTAAGGGTTCGCTCGAAGAACGTCTCCAGGACCACGATCGTCTTCGTCCCCGTGACACCGTCCACCTCGAAGACCCGCCGCAACACGTCCTGCAGCTCCCGCGGCCCCTCGGTGCGCACCTTGAGCAGCACCGACGCGGGCCCCGCGATGACGTGGGCCTCCTCGACCTCCGGGATCGCCGCCAGGGCGTCCGCGCTGTCGCCCATCCACGTGCCGCCGTCCACCATCACGTACGCCGTCACCGCCCGCCCGAGCGCCGCCTGGTCCACCTCGATGGTGGTGCGCCTGATCACCCCGCGCTCGCGCAGCTTGCGCACCCGTTCGTGCGCGGCGCCGCTGGACAGCCCCACCGCCTTGCCGAGCACCGCGTACGACCGCGTCGCGTCCTCCATCAGCAGACCGATCAGCATCCTGTCGATGTCATCCACAAAGAGATGATATCTCGTGATTTTCCATGTACACCGAACGGCGTATGGTAGGCGGCATGACGGACACGATCCCCACTGAGTTCGAGGCGCTCGACGAGCGCGCCGCCGCGATCGGCGGCGATCACTACGTCGAACGCCTCGCCACCGGCTGCCGCTGGGCCGAGGGCCCCGTTTACTTCGCCGCCGGCCGGTTCCTGGTCTGGAGCGACATCCCCAACGACCGCATGCTGCGCTGGGACGAGATGACCGGCACGGTCGGGCCGTTCCGGCAGCCGTCCGGCTACGTCAACGGCAACACGCTCGACCGCGAGGGCCGGTTGATCTCCTGCGAGCACGGCAACCGCCGCGTCACCCGCACCGAGCACGACGGCTCCGTCACGGTGATCGCCGACCGGTGGCAGGGCAAGCGGTTCAACAGCCCCAACGACGTCGTGGTGCGTTCCGACGGGTCCGTCTGGTTCACCGACCCGCCGTACGGCATCCTCAGCAACTACGAGGGCTGGGCCGCCGAGCAGGAGATCGACGGCTGCCACGTCTATCGCGCCGACCCGGTGACGGGCGAGGTCCGGATCGTGGCCGACGACTTCTCGCGTCCCAACGGGCTGGCGTTCTCGCTCGACGAGAGCCGCCTCTACGTCGCCGACACGCAAGCCAGGCACCTGCGCGTGTTCGACGTGGGCGAGGACGGCACGCTGTCGGGCGGCAAGGTCTTCGCCGAGGGGACGCCCCGCGAGACCTACGACGGCCTGCGCCTCGACGACACCGGCCGGGTCTGGGCGGCGGCGGGCAGCGCGGTGCTGGTCTACGACCCCGACGGCACGCTGCTCGGCCGGCTGAAGCTGCCGGAGCCCACGTCCAACCTGGTGTTCGGCGGGCGCAAGCGCAACCGGCTGTTCATCACGGCCACGTCCTCCGTCTACTCCCTCATGGGCAAGGTCACCGGTGCGCGCCCGGTGTGGGCCGGGCGCTGACCTCACTCCCACCGGAACAGCCGTACGGCCAGGCCACTGAAGATCACCAGCCCGACGGCCACCACCACGAGGTGCGCGGTCTGCGGCGCGTGCCCCGCCCAGGTGTCCTTGAGCGCCTGGGCGAACGGCCCCACGACGGAATAGTCGCTGACCGTGCGCAGCGCGTCCGGCATGACGTCGCGCGGCACCCACAGCCCCGCCAGGAACAGCAGCGGGAACATCACGGCGCTCCCGATCCCCGGCGCGACCTTGCCGTTGGGCGACACCGCGGCGATCACCAGGCCCATGGCCAGCAGCGTGGCGGTGCCGAGCAGGAAGACCAGCACGAACCCCGCCCACTGCCGCGGCGCCGACGACCCGAACACGAGCGCTCCGGTCACGATCAGCAGGATCGTGGACAACGTCCCGACCGCCAGATTGATCACCAACTGCGTGGCCAGCAGCTTCCCCGGGTGCACCGGGGTGGTGGACAACCGTCTGAGCACCCCCTGCTCGCGGTACGTGGTCAGGACCCCCGGCACCACGCTGCAGGCCAGCGTCATCAGTGCGAGCACCGTCATCATGCTCGGCATCTGCGTGTCGACGAACCTCTCCCCCGACTCGCCCCGCTCGGTCATGCCGGGGATGCCGAGGCCCAGCGCCACCAGCAGGCCGACGGGCAGCGCGATCGTGAAGATCATAAAGGGCCATTCGCGCAGGTGCAGCTTGGTCTCCATGAGGAGCATCTTCATGACAGCTTCCTTCCGGTCAGTGCGAGGAACGCGTCGTCCAGCGTGGCCTGCTCGATCCGCAGGTCCCCTGGCACGATCTGGTGCTGGGCCAGGGCGAGGGTGACGGCCGGGGCCAGGTTGCCCGTGCCGCTCACCACGATCTGCTCGCCGCTCCTGGTGACCTCGCGCACCTCGGGTACGGCCAGCAGCACGGCGTCGTCGACGGGCGCCGACGGCCGGAACCGCAGCCGCTGGTCGGCGCCCACCTGCGCGACGAGCCCGGCGGGCGTGTCCGTGGCGACGACCGAGCCGCCGTCGATGAGGGCGAGCCGGTCGCAGAGCCGCTCGGCCTCCTCCATGAAGTGGGTGACCAGCACGATCGTCACGCCCGACTCGCGTACCTGCTCGACCAGCTCCCAGGTGTCCCTGCGGGCCTGCGGGTCGAGGCCGGTGGTCAGCTCGTCCAGCACCGCCACGCGCGGCCGGCCCACCAAGGCGAGTGCGACGGAGAGCCGCTGGCGCTGCCCGCCCGAGAGCTTCTTGAACGCCGTGTCGCGCTTGCCGGTCAGCCCCACCCGGTCCAGCAGTTCCTGCCAGTCGGCGGGGTCGGGGTAGAAGGAGGCGTACAGGTCCATGGCCTCCCACACCTTGATCTTCTCCGGGAGGGCGGCGCTCTGCAGTTGCATGCCGAGCACCTGCCGCAGCTCGCCCCTGTTCAGCTGCGGGTCCAGCCCGGCCACCCGTACGGTGCCGCCGTCTCGTTTGCGCAGGCCGGCGACGCACTCCACCGTGGTGGTCTTGCCGGCGCCGTTCGGCCCCAGGATGCCGAAGATCTCCCCCTCTGCCACTTCGAACGACACGTCGGCGACCGCCAGGTGGTTCGGGTACTGCTTGCGCAGGTTCCTGACTTCGATGACTTTCATGGCATAGACGCTAGAAACGACGTACTTCTCGGGGAATCCGGCTGGATGCCGGGCAAGGGTGTACCTAGGTGCAGTAGCCCCCCACACCCTCATGCCGCAGACTAAGAGGCATGCTCAGGAGGTACGCCCACATCGCCGCGCTGCTCGCGCTCCTCGTCGTCGAGGTGGCGGTGATCGTGCTGAGCGTGCCCATGCTGGTGCTGTCGTTCACGATGGGCCTGGTGTTCCTGTTCCCGTGGCAGACCATGCTGGTCAGGCGGGTGGCCGCGCTCAACCGGCGGCTGGTGCTCGGCTGGACCGGCGTCGAGATCGCGCCCCCGTACCTGCCCCCGCCTCCGCCGCCGGTGCCGCAGGCGGACGGGATGTACCGCTCGGACCGGACCCTCTACCGGACGCCGCGCATGCCGGCCTGGAACAACCGGTGGAAGTGGCTGATCAGCGACCCCGCGACGTGGCGCGACCTGATCTGGCTGGTGACCGATCCGACGGTCAAGATCGTGCTGGTGCCGGTGCTCGTCCTGGTGCCCGTACGCGGGCTGCGGATCTACGCCCTCTGGAGCCGGCTCCTGCTCGGTGCCACCGCCGCCAGCCGCCTGGCCAGCCAGGTGAGCCATCTGAGGCGGACGCGCAACCTGGCGGCCGACTCGCAGGCGGCCGAGATGCGCAGGATCGAGCGCGACCTGCACGACGGCACGCAGGCCAGGCTGGTCGCGATCGGCATGACGCTGGGTGCGGTCGAGCAGCTCGTCGACCAGGACCCCGCCGCCGCCAAGGCGCTGCTGGCCAAGGCCAGGGACGCCTCCTCCGAGACGCTGACCGAGCTGCGCAGGGTGATCCGCGGCATCCATCCTCCCGTGCTGGCCGAGCGGGGCCTGGCCGACGCCGTGCGCGCGCTGGCCATGGACAGCTCGATGCGGGTCACGGTGGACGTCGACCTGCCGAACCGGCTGGAGGCGCCGGTGGAGGCCGCGGTGTACTTCGCGGTCAGCGAGCTCCTGTCCAACGCCGCCCGGCACGGAGACGCGAGCACGGCGACGGTCGACATCAGCGCCGCCGGCCCCAACCTGCGCGTCACGGTCACCGACGACGGCCTGGGCGGCGCCGACCCGGCCAAGGGCAGCGGCCTGTCCGGCATCGAGCGCCGGCTGGGCGCCTTCGACGGGGTGCTCGCGCTCAACAGCCCGCCGGGCGGCCCCACCACCGTGACGATGGACCTGCCCTGGGCGCTGCCGGGGAACGGGGCGCGCAAGCCGTCGAGGCTGCCGCGCTGGAAGACGTTCACCGTCATCGCCCTCCTGGCCACGGCCTGGTGCCCGACGTTCCCGCAGGGGTTCGTGGCGGCCGTCTTCAAGATCATCGGCTTCGACGAGAAGTCCTGGTTCCTCGCGCTGTACCTGCCACCGGCCTGGCAGTGGCCGGGCATCATCGGCATGATCACCCTGGGTGTGGCCATGCACGGCCTGGCCATCTGGCTGTCCTCCACCCACGACCGGGACCGCTGGCTCGAAGCCGCGTCACCAGCGAGACTATGGTGCTGATGAAGAACCGCGTACTCATCGCCGAAGACCTCTACCTGCTCAGAGACGGGCTCGTGCACCTCCTCCAGGCCCACGGCTACTCCGTCGTGGCGGCCGTGGAGAGCGGCCCCGAGCTGCTGAAGGGCCTGCTGGAGCTGCGCCCCGACGTCTCCATCGTGGACGTACGGCTCCCGCCCACGTTCACGGACGAGGGGCTGCAGGCGGCCCTCGCGGCCAGGAAACAGCTGCCGGGGCTGCCGATCCTCGTGCTGTCGCAGCACGTCGAGCAGCTGTACGCGCGGGAGTTGCTGGCCGACGGCTCGGGCGCGATCGGCTACCTGCTCAAGGACCGGGTCTTCAACGCCGAGCAGTTCATCGACGCCGTCCGCAGGGTCGCGGAGGGCGGCACGGCGATGGACCCCGAGGTGATCGCCAAGCTGCTGGCCAGCAACGCGAGGAACGAGCCGCTGGCCGCGCTCACGCCGCGCGAGCGGGAGGTGCTGGAGGCCATGGCGGAGGGGCGCTCCAACACCGCCATCTGCCAGCGGCTCTACCTGAGCGAGAGCGCCGTGGCCAAGCACACGGCGTCCATCTTCGCCAAGCTGGGGCTCGCGCCGTCGGACGACGACAACCGGCGCGTGCTCGCCGTACTCGCCTACCTCAACAGCCGCTGAGCCCTGCGAACGCCTGCTGGGCCCCACGAACCGGGGGCAACCGCCCTCTCCGTCTCATCCGCCATGACTTGTCGGTCGTACCGGCTATTTTCATAGAGGCACGGCGCGACGAAGGGGTGGTAACAGGTGAAAATCCGGGTTAACCGCGATGTTCTTGCGGACGCGGTGGCGTGGGCTGCCCGAGTTCTGCCCAGCCGGCCCGTGGTGCCCGTCCTGTCCGGTTTGCTGCTGGAGGCGGGCGACGAGCTGACCCTGTCCGCGTTCGACTACGACGTCTCCGCGAAGGCGGCGGTCGACGCCGACGTGGCGGAGGAGGGCCGCGTGCTCGTGCCCGGCCGGCTGCTGGCCGAGATCAGCAGGAGCCTGCCCGCCGACGACGTCGAGATCGTCACCGAGGGCCCTGAGGCGGTGCTGACCTGCGGCAGCGCCGAGTTCGGCCTCATCACCATGCCGGTCGAGGACTTCCCGACCATGCCCACCATGCCGCCGAGCATCGGCGCCATCGGCGGCGGCGTGTTCGCCTCGGCCGTCGGCCAGGTCGCGCCCGCGGCCAGCCGCGACGACACGCTCCCCATGCTCACCGGCATCAGGGTCGACGTCGAGGGCGAGTCCGTGGCGATGGCCGCCACCGACCGCTACCGCATCGCCGCCCGCGACTTCAGCTGGCGCCCGGTCAGCCCTGACCTCGCCGTCTCGGCCATGGTCCCGGCCCGGGTGCTGGTCGAGGTGGCCAGGTCGCTGCGCGGCGGCGAGGTGTCCGTCGCAATGGGCGACGGGGTGGCCGGGTTCGAGAGCGTGGGACGCAGCACGACCGTGCGGCTGCTCGACGAGCAGTTCATCGACTACCGTGCCCGGCTGGCCTCCGACTGGTCGATCAGGGCCGACGTGCCGGTGGCGCCGTTCGTCAACGCGATCAAGCGGGTCGCCCTGGTGGCCGAGCGCAACACGGCGATCCGGCTGTCGTTCAGCCAGGGGCAGGTGCTCATCCAGGCGGGCGGCGGCGACATCGGGCGGGGCGCCGAGGTCGTCGGGTGCGAGCTGCGCGGCGACGACATCCAGATCTCCTTCCAGTCGCAGTTCCTGCTCGACGGGCTGACCGGGATCGAGAGCGAGCTGGCCAGGATCAACATGGAGTCGCCGACCAGGCCGGCCCTCATCCAGGACGTTCCGGGCGACGCCCAGCCGGCCTTCCGCTACCTCGTCATGTCCCTTCGCCAGACCTGAGCTGAGCGCCGGTCGCCGCCTGGCGCTCGGTGACGAGCCTGAACACCCTCTTGAACTCCGCGTACGCCTGCTCCCCCACGGCCCTGGCGTGCTCCGCCTCCATGGCGGCGAGGATGGCGTCCGACTTGGCCATGTGGTCGCGCCCCTTCTCGGTGGGCACGATCAGCTTGGCCCGCCGGTCGGCCGGGTCCGGCTGCCGCTCGACGTAGCCGAGCTCGACCAGCTCGTCCACCAGCGTGCCGATCACCTGCTTGTGCTGCCCCGACTGCGCGGCCAGGTCGGTGGCCCTGCTGCCCTCCTCGTCCAGGTACGCCAGCACCGCCCCGTGCCGCGGCCTGAGCCCGGGATGCCCCTGCTCTGCCAGCCTCCCGAACAGCTCGCGCTGCAGGCCGAAAAGGGTCCTGCTCGACAGGATGCCGAGATCTGGCTCGTCCTGCTTGCGCCTGCTCCTGCGCACGGTCACGCCCTCCATTTAGTCATCAATCTTGATAGTCACTGATTCTTACTATATTCTGGACCGCATGAGCATCCTGATCACCGGTGCCAACGGCACCGTTTCCAGCTCCGTCATCCGCTCCCTGTCCGGCACCGCCGGCGTGCGCGTCATGGTGCGTGACCCGGCCAAGGCCCCGTCGGACGCCGACGTCGTGGTCGGCGACCTGGACGACCCGGCCAGCCTCGACCGTGCCTTCGCGGGCGTGGAGACGCTGTGGCTGCTGACCGCCATGGGCCCGCAGGCGCCGTACGCCAGCATGAACGCCGTCTGGGCGGCTCGGAAGGCGGGGGTGCGCCACGTCGTGCGCATGTCGGCGATCGGCGCCGCCCACGACGCGCCGACCCGCAACGGCCGCCTGCACGCCCTCTCGGACGTCGAGCTCGCCGCGTCCGGCCTCGACTGGACCATCATCCGCCCGGCCTTCTTCATGCAGAACCTTCTCGGCTCGGTGAACGGCGACACCTTGTACGGCGCCACGGGCGAGGGCAGGATCGGCCTGATCGACGTGCGCGACATCGGCGACTTCGCCGCCACCGTCCTGCGCGCGCCCGCACCGCACAAGGGCAGGACCTACACTCTCACGGGCCCGGCCAGCATCTCACTGCGGGACGCCGCCGCCGACCTCGGCCAGGTGTACGGCACGCCGATCGCCTACCAGCCGATCACGCCGGACGACGCCCACCGCTCGATGCTGGAGGCGGGGCTGTCGCCGTGGATGGCGGCGGTCAACCGTGAGTATCTGATCGCATACTCGGGCGGGTGGGGCGACTACACGACGCCGGACTTCGAGAAGGTCATGGGCCGCCCGGCCCGCTCCTTCACCGACTTCGCCCGCGACCACGCCACCCAACTCCGCCCCTGACCCCGTCCCGCGGGGTGCCTCAAAGCCGGCGGTACATGATGTGCAGTCCGACGTAGCCGTGCACCGGATGGTGGAAGCCTTCGGGGAGGGTGGTCATCACTTCGAAGCCGAGTGACCTCCACAGCGCCACCGCCCGGGTGTTCGTCTCCACAACCGCGTTGAACTGCATCGCTCGAAAGTCGTCCTTGCGTGCCTGCTCCAGGACATGCTCGCCGAGCGCCCGGCCGACTCCCCGGCCGGAGTGGCTCGGATCGACCATGAAGCTCGCGCTGGAGATGTGTGCGGCGCCGCCGGCGTGGTTGCGGACGCTGTTGGCAGTGCCCAGGACGGTTCCGTCCGCCTCCACGGCGACGAACGTGCGGCCCGGCGGCTTGGGGAACCACATCTGCCTTGCCTGAGATTCGGAGGTGCCACGATCCCACGAGAACGTCTCACCGGCCCGCACGATGCCCTCCATGAACGCCCACATGCTGGGCCAATCGTCCGGCATCGCCTCTCTGATCAGCATGGCCGCCAGCATGGGCCAACCAGATGAGGGCCGCAACCGAGTTTCGCATCGCGAAGTGGCCCAGGCCGAGCCCGAACTACCGGCTGCCTCTCTAGTGCTGAGCCATGTCCACGAAGCGGCTGTAGTGGCCCTGGAACGCCACCGTGACCGTGGCCGTGGGTCCGTTACGGTGCTTGGCCACGATGAGGTCCGCCTCGCCTGCCCGCGGCGACTCACGCTCGTAGGCGTCCTCGCGATGGAGCAGGATGACCATGTCGGCATCCTGCTCGATACTTCCGGATTCGCGCAGATCGCTCACTTGGGGGCGTTTGTCCGTTCGCTGCTCGGGGCCGCGGTTGAGCTGGGAGATCGCGATGACCGGGACCTCCAGCTCCTTGGCCAGCAGCTTGATCGCCCGGGAGATCTCCGACACCTCGTTCTGCCGGCTCTCGGTCTTCTTCGGCGAGCTCATCAGCTGGAGGTAGTCGATGACGACGAACCTCAGGTCGTTACGCTGCTTGAGCCGCCGGCACTTGGCCCTGATCTCCATCATCGACATGTTGGGCGAGTCGTCGATGAACAGCGGCGCCTCCGCGACCTCGCTCATCCGCCGCGCCAGCCGCGTCCAGTCGTCGTCGCCCATCATGCCCGAGCGCATGGTGTGGAGCGCGACGCGGGCCTCGGCGGACAGCAGGCGCATGGTGATCTCGTTGCGCGACATCTCCAGCGAGAAGATGACCGTGGTCATCCCGTGCCTGATGGCCGCCGAGCGAGCGAAGTCCAGTCCAAGCGTGCTGTTGTGCGTCGGGATCCACGAATGCCCTGCCAGGTAGAGGTGCGCCGAGTTGTCGACCTGCACACAGCGGACAGGAACGCTTTCAATCGGTCGCACGGCTGTTATGTAGCGGGAAACCTGCTCTCGGCCCCACTCATGCCGAGCGCGCTGCGCCTTTCGAGAAAGCTTCGCCAACGGCATGGATGCCGGGACGATGACCTCCCACGAATCACGTGACGTGCGTCCTGCGCGAGTGCGGCCGACGCGGCGGTGAACCTGGGGTCCGCAGCCAAGGCTCCGGACGAGTTCCAGGAAATCCTCCACCAACTGGTCATTGGTATTGCTGAATCGGTAGGCGCCATGCCCGTCCACGTATCCATCCGAGTCGATCAGTCCTTGGACGAGGGCAAGCCGCTGCGACATGGATGCGCGGAGGTAGGCCCTGGGAACATGTTTGCCCTTGTCCAGGCCCAGACGACGCCACGTCTCCCGCAAACCTCGCACGCCGAAGTGGCCCGGACTCGTGTACTCCACCGCGTCGTAGCCCGCCGACCGAAACTCGTCGAGCAGCCACTCTCGATCCTGGGGATCGCACGCGACACGCCCACTGCCCGCAGTGTCCCCATCTCCTAGGAGATACCCGAGAACGTAGGGATCGATGGGCAGGTCGCGGCGCATCGTGTCAAGAGCTCGGGCAACCGGAACAGCATGATTGTGCTGTCCTCGGGCTTTCAAGGTCTCACTGATTTCCCGCGTGGTGCGCGGCCTCACCGCTGTTTCGCAACGATTGCCCGGCTCCGGCCGATTCCATTGGAGTTGCACAGCGGTGGCCGTACGTCCTAGCAACCCCCCGACCTCCGCAGATGTCAGGCCCTGCGCACGCAGCGTACGCATTCGCTCCCTCTCGCCGTAACCATATTTGATCCGAGACGCGGAAGATGATGTCCAGGTGGGCCAGTCATTGGGGTAGGCCGGATCACCGGTACGGCGATGATAGTCGTATGCCTTTCGCACCTTGTTGTCCCAGGTGACCCACTGATGATCGGCGTCAGCAACGATTACGGTGCCGTCGCTGAACTCCACCTCGTAGCAAGGCCTGTCGTACATCACCTGGGTAGCCGCGACCACACGGGTCGGCCTACCGTCCGCACCGATCAGCTGATCACCAACCTGGACCTCCCCCATCGTGGTCCAGCCGGTCGGCGTGGGCAGCGGCGTGTCGAGCGCCAGCGCCTTACCGATGGCGGGCCGTGCGGCCACGACGATCATCTGGCCCGGGTGGAGGCCGTTGGTGAGCTGGTCGAGGTCCTGGAAGCCGGTGGGCACCCCCACCATCTGGCCGCCGCGGCTGCCGATGGCCTCCAGCTCGTCGAGGGCGCCGGGCATGATGTCGGCCAGCGGCGCGTAGTCCTCGGAGGTGCGGCGCTCGGTGACCTGGTAGATCTCCGCCTGGGCGCGGTCCACGAGCTCGTCGACCTCTTCGTTCTGCCCGCCGTAGCCGAAGGAGACGATGCGGGTGCCGGCCTCGATGAGGCGGCGGAGGATGGCCTGCTCTCTGACGATCTTGGCGTAGTAGCCGGCGTTGGCGGCGGTGGGGACCACGGCCGTGAGGGTGTGGAGGTAGGCGGCGCCGCCCACCCTGGCCATCTCGCCGCGCTTCTGCAGCTCGTCGAAGACGGTGACCGCGTCGGCCGGCTCTCCCCGGCCGTAGAGGTCGGTGATGACGTCGTAGACCATCTGGTGGGCGGGGCGGTAGAAGTCGTCGGAGCGCAGGATCTCGACGACGTCGGCGATGGCGTCTTTCGACAGCAGCATGCCGCCCAGGACCGACTGCTCCGCCTCGATGTTGTTGGGCGGGGTGCGCTCGAAACCAGGCCCGGCGCCCGTCTCCTCGTCAATGCTCACCGCGCCCCCTCGAACCTTGCAGGCGGTCGCACCACCCCCACTTGTAGCCGACCGGTCTGACAGTTTCGCGGAGACGTGCATCAGCTGGCAACGCGACCTGTGGATAATCCTGTGCACAACCTGTGGACTACTGCGCCCAGGGTGTGAACGGCCTGTGGACACAGCCTGTGGATAACCCTCTCGGATATCCACCGAACCGCCTTCTACCTGGGGAAACGCTATCCACCGGCTGTGGAGAAAAGAAAGTTTCCCCAACAAGCGGCGTAATGGCCATAATGGACAAATGCTCATTACGTCCAGGGATCGGGAGATTCTCCGGCTGGCCGTGCCGGCGTTCGGCGCGCTGGTGGCCGAGCCTCTCTTCCTGCTCGCCGACTACGCCATCGTGGGCCACGGACTGGGCACCACGGCGGTGGGCGCGCTGGGCGTGGCGGGCACCGTCCTGTCGACCCTGGTGAACCTGTGCGTCTTCCTCGCGTACGGCACCACGGCCTCCGTGGCGCGCCAGACGGGCGCCGGGAACCACGCGCGGGCCATGCGCAGCGGCGTGGACGGGATCTGGCTGGCGCTGGCCATCGGCGTGGTCCTCATCGCCGTGTGCTGGCCGCTGGCGCCGGCCGTCGTGCAGCTGTTCGGGGCGGGCGGGGAGCAGGCCGCGCAGGCGGTCACGTACCTGCGCATCAGCCTGCTGGGCGCGCCCGGCATGCTGGTCGTGCTGGCCGGGACCGGCGTGCTGCGCGGGCTGCAGGACACCGTCACGCCGCTGGTGGTGGCCATCGGCTCGTTCATGCTGAACGCCGCGCTGAACGCCTGGTTCGTGCTCGGGCTGGGATGGGGCATCGCCGGGTCGGCCTGGGGAACGGTGCTGGCGCAGACGCTCGGAGCGGCCGTCTACCTCGCCGTGGTGGCCAGGGGCGCCCTCAGGCTGGGCACGCCGCTCCTCCCCGGCCTGAAGGGCGTCAAGCAGGCCGGTACGGCCGGGTTCGCGCTGCTCGTCCGTACGGCGTGCCTGCGGGTGGTGCTGCTCGCGGCCACCGTGATCGCCACCAGGATGGGTGAGGCGGAGCTGGCCGCGTACGCCATCGCCACCCAGGTGTGGACGCTGCTCGCCTTCGCGCTGGACGCCATCGCCATCGCCGGGCAGGCCATCACGGGGCGCTCCCTCGGCGCCGGGGACGTGGACGCCACCAGGGCCGCCACCCGGCGCATGACGCAGTGGGGCGTCTGGTCGGGGGTGCTGCTCGGCGTCCTCGTGATCGCCGCCAGGCCGGTGCTGCCGGGTCTGTTCGACGCTGATCCGGCGGTCACGGAGCTGCTGCTGGCCGTGCTGTGGCCGGTGGCGGCGTTCCAGCCGGTGTGCGGGGTCGTGTTCGTGCTCGACGGGGTGCTGATCGGCGCGGGCGACCAGCGCTACCTGGCGTGGGCGGGGGTGTGGACGACGCTGGCGTACCTGCCCGCCGCCCTGCTCGCCTCCGGACTGGGGGTGGTCGCCCTCTGGTGCGCGCTCGGGGTGTGGATGCTCGCGCGCCTGCTCACCCTCGTACGCCGGGCCGCCGGCACCGCCTGGCTGGTGACCGGCGCCTGACCCCGTGTCGGCCCTCCAGACCCGCGCTAGAACCGGCCGGACTCCAGCGCGCCGCGCAGGAACTCCCTGGTACGCGGGTGCTCGGGCGCCGTGAAGATCTTGTCGGCCGGGCCCTTCTCCAGGAGCACGCCGCCGTGCAGGAAGCACACCGTGTCAGAGATGTCGCGGCAGAAGCCCATTTCGTGGGTCGTGAGGATCATGGTCATCCCCGACTCCTTGAGCTCCCTGATGATCCCCAGCACCTCCATCACCAGCTCGGGGTCGAGCGCGGAGGTCACCTCGTCCAGCAGCATCAGCCTGGGCTGCGTGGCCAGCGCCCTGATGATGGCCACCCGCTGCTGCTGGCCGCCGGACAGCTGGTCGGGGTAGGCCCTGGCCTTGTCGGCCAGCCCGAACCTGGTCAGCAGCTCGTGCGCCTGCTCCTCGGCCCGCTCCCTGGCCACCTTGTGCACCTGGCGCGGCGCGAGCGTGATGTTGTCCAGCACGGTCATGTGCGGGAACAGGTTGAACGCCTGGAAGACGATGCCCAGCCGCTTGCGCACGCCGTCCACGTCCACCTGCGGGTCGGTGATCTCCTGGCCGTCGAGGAAGATCGCCCCGTCGTCCACGGTCTCCAGCAGGTTGACGCAGCGCAGGAGCGTCGACTTGCCCGAGCCGGAGGCCCCGATCAGGCTCACCACCTCGTGCGGCCGCACCTCCAGGTCGACCCCGCGCAGCACGCTGTGGCCGTGGAAGTTCTTCCACACCCCGTCGATCGTCAGCAGTCCGGCCCCGGTCGCCGCCTCGCTCATGCTCCGCGCCTCCTCCGCGTACGGGCCGCCAGGTGGTCGGTCAACCTGGCCAGCGGGATGGTGAGCAGGATGAACAGCAGCGCGGAGACCAGATAGGGCGTGTAGTTGAACGTGCTGGCGGCGTGGATCTGCGCCTGCCTGAGCGCCTCCAGCGGCCCGATCGTGGCCACCAGCGCGGTGTCCTTCTGCAGCGAGACGAAGTCGTTCAGCAGCGGCGGCACGACCCTGCGGGTGGCCTGCGGCAGCACCACGAACCGCATGGTCTTCGCGTGGCTCAGCCCCAGCGAGCGGGCCGCCATGACCTGGCTCGGGTGGATGGACTCGATGCCGGAGCGGAACACCTCCGCCACGTAGGCGCCGTACGAAAGCGTCAGCGCGATGATGCCGAGGGTCGCCAGGTCGGTCGGGATGCCCTGCAGCCGCAGCGCGGGCAGCCCGAACCCGATCAGGTAGATCACCAGGATCGTCGGCACGCCGCGGAAGACATCGGTGTAGAGCGTGGCCAGTGCCCGGATCGGGAAGAACGCCGGAGTTTTGATCCCCCTGGCCAGCGCCACCAGCAGCCCGACGACGAGAATCAGCGGCTCGGCGATCAGGAAGATCTTGATGTTCAGCAGGAAGCCGCTCAGCACGTCGGGCAGCGCGGCGGCGAACTGCCCGCCGTCGAAGAACGTCTCGCGCACGCGCGGCCAGCCGGGCGAGCTCGTGACCACCCAGACGACCAGCACCAGGAAGACGATCGTCGAAGCCGTCGCGATCGAGGCCGACCGGCGGGCGCGCGACCTGCGCACCCGCTCCCGCTGGTGCTGCCGCTCGGACTTGACCCACTCGCCCGCCGCGGGCCGCTCGGCGAGGTCGCTCATCGCAGCTCGGGCGCGCCCGCCGCGGAGCCCAGCCACTCCTGCTCGATCTTGGCCAGCTCGCCCTTCGACTTCAGCGCGTCCACGGCCTTGTCGACGCACGGCTTGAGCGCGCTGCCCTTCTCCATGACCAGCCCGAACTCCTCGGGCGTGCCGCCCGTCGAGCTGAACTGGCCCACGATCTTGGACTTCTCGACCTGCGCCGCCGTCACGTAGAACGCCGTCGGCAGGTCCACCACCAGCGCGTCCACCTGCTTGTTCTTCAACGCGTTCACCGCGTCGATCTGCTCGTTGTAGACGTTGGGGTCGTCGGCCGGCTGGATGACCGTCTTGACCGCGTCGAGCGAGGTGGTGCCCACCTGTACGCCGATCTTCGCGTCCTTCAGCTCGGCCAGGCTCTTCGCGGCGGCGAACTTGCTCCCGTCGATGGCGACGACGGCCTGCTTGACGGTGTAGTAGCCGTGGCTGAAGTCGACCGCCTTGGCGCGGTCG
Source organism: Nonomuraea phyllanthi (assembly GCF_006334985.2). Lineage (GTDB taxonomy): Bacteria > Actinomycetota > Actinomycetes > Streptosporangiales > Streptosporangiaceae > Nonomuraea > Nonomuraea phyllanthi. The sequence goes on along the minus strand of NZ_VDLX02000002.1, from coordinate 255,456 downwards.
GGCGTGATGGAGACCTGGTTGACGTCGAAGTCGAACTGCTTCTCGCCGGGCGCGAACGCCGAGTCGAACTTGACCGTGCTCCACTGCACCTCAGTGCGGTCGAAGCCGAGCTCCCCCGCGACGGCGAACGCCACCGCGCTCTCGAACCCCTGCCCGTTGCTCGGGTCGTCGTCCTTGAACCACGGCTCGTAGGCGGGCTTGTCGGTGCCGATGGTGAGCTTGCCCGGGGTGGCGAGCTTGAGCTGGTCCTTGGTGCACGCGGTGGACGCGGCCGGGCTGGCCGTGCTCGCCGTGTTGTCGACCGGCGCGCAGGCGACGAGCGCCACGGCCAGCGCGAGCAGCATGAGGGGACGGGCCATGGCCAATGCCTCCAGGGGGAACACGCGAAAGAACGACGGCATTCTACGCCGCCCGATTGGTGCAAACCGCCCACGGGTGCCCCTGACCACGGCATTCGACCAAGCTGACCACACCTGTCGATCAAGCGGAAGCGGCCGGCCTGTCAGCTGGACCGCGGTTGCTCGGCCACACTGGACCCGTGGCCGGCCGTTCATGGCGACCATGGTGGCCGGTCAAGGTGGGCTCGCGTAGCGGCGGCCCGCCGGTGAAGGGTCAGAGGGCGTTTCCTGGAAGGTCCTCAGCCGAAGTACGGCGAGTGGCAGAACCGGGCGCAGCCGTAACGGATGGGACCATGGCAGACGCCGAAGCGCGGCGAGCGGCTGGACCGGGGCCGTAACCAGGAAAAACGACAGAGCCCCCTCAGAAAGAGGGGGCTCGGTCGGGATCAGGCCGCGACGACCTCGACGTCCACGGACGCGGACACCTCGGGGTGCAGCTTGACCGAGACGCGGTGGGAGCCGACGCTCTTGATCGGGTTGACGATCTCGATGCGGCGGCGGTCGAGCAGCGGGCCGCCGGCGGCCTTGACGGCGTCGGCGATGTCGCCCGTGGTGATCGAGCCGAACAGGCGGCCGGACTCGCCGGCCCGCGTCGTCAGGCGGACCCGCAGCGCGCCGAGCTGGCCGGCGACCTCCTTGGCGGTGCCGAGGTCGCGGATCTCGCGGGCGTCGCGAGCCTTCCTGATGGTCTCGATCTGCTTCTCGGCGCCGCGCGTCCAGCGCATGGCGTAGCCGCGCGGGATGAGGTAGTTACGGCCGTAGCCGTCCTTGACCTCGACGACGTCGCCAGGGGCGCCGAGGCCGGAGACCTCGTTGGTGAGGATGAGCTTCATGTCGACAGACCTCCTTAGCGCGCGGTGCTCGTGTAAGGCAGCAGGGCCACCTCACGGGCGTTCTTGATCGCGGTCGCCACGTCGCGCTGGTGCTGGGTGCAGTTGCCCGTCACCCGGCGGGCACGGATCTTGCCGCGGTCGGAGATGAACTTCCGCAGCAGGGCCGTGTCCTTGTAGTCGACGTAGGAGATCTTGTCGTGGCAGAACAGGCAAACCTTCTTCTTCGGCTTGCGCAGTGCCGGCTTAGCCATCGTGGTGCTCCTTTCAGAGCCCCGCTTTTCGGGCGGGAATGGACTCGGGCTTGTGGACAGGTGTTAGAAAGGCGGCTCGTCGCTGAAGTCGCCGCCACCGCCGCCGAAGCCGCCACCCTGCTGGCCGCCGCCTCCGCCGCCGTAACCGCCGCCGCCACCACCCTGGAAGCCGCCGCCCTGGGGCGGGGCCGGGGTCGCGGAGGCCCACGGGTCGTCGGCCGGGCCGCCGCCGAAGCCGCCGCCACCGCCCTGACGGGAGGTGCGGTTGACCTTGGCGGTGGCGTTACGCAGGGACGGGCCGACCTCGTCGACCTCGACCTCGTAAACGGTGCGCTTCTCGCCTTCCTTGGTCTCGTAGGACCGCTGCTTGAGCCGCCCCTGCACGATGACCCGCATGCCGCGCTGCAGGCTCTCGGCGGCGTTCTCCGCCGCCTGCCGCCACACGTTGCAGGTCAGAAAGAGGCTCTCGCCATCCTTCCACTCGTTGGTCTGGCGATCCATGAACCGCGGAGTGGATGCGATGCGGAATCGAGCCACCGCTTGCCCCGTCGGGGTGAAGCGCAGCTCCGGGTCGTCGACGAGGTTGCCGACAATGGTGATTACGGTGTCGCCTGCTGCCATGGCTAGCGCTCGCCTTCCTGCACGCCTTCGCTTGGGTTACGGCTCAGAGTACGGGGCTTCCCCGACAAAAGCCGGGGCTTAGTGCACGTCGGGACGGAGGACCTTGGTGCGCAGGATGCCCTCGTTGAGGTTCATCTGCCGGTCGAGCTCCTTGACCGTCGCGGGCTCCGCGGACAGGTCGATGACGGCGTAGATGCCTTCGGACTTCTTGTCGATGTCGTAGGCGAGACGACGGCGGCCCCACACGTCGACCTTCTCCACGGTGCCGCCGTCGTTGCGGACGACGGTCAGGAACTGGTCGAGGGACGGCGCGACGGTGCGCTCATCGAGCGAAGGGTCCAGAATGACCATTACTTCGTAACGACGCATACGGGACTCCAACCTCCTCTGGACTCTTGCGGTCACGACACTCTGCCGTGACAGGAGGACGCTGACGTCTGTGCCCGGGTGCCCCTTTCGGCCCGCCGGGGCGATGGATCTTCCATCACAACGCAGCGTGGTCCAGGTTATCAGCTGGGAGTACGTGGGAAGGCCTTTAGAAAACCTAGGGGGTGGTGGCAGTGCCACACGTGCTTCAGCCCTCCCAACGGGAGCGGTTCAGGCTCACGCTCAACACCGACGGAAAATCTCACCCGATGGAGAACGCCCTGGCCGTGGCGACGCTGGTGTGCGGTCTGACGGCCTTCGTCTCGACGTTCTGGGTCTCCGCGCACGTGATCTCGGCCTGGGCCGGCACGGCGGGTTTCGGCATCGGCCTCTATTCGCAGTACGTCTCGGCCACCACGCCGCAGCGCTCGCTCAACATCATCGGCATGGTGGGGGCGTTCGTGGGGGCCGCGCTCGGCATCGCGCACGGCGGTTTCCTCCCTCACCCATAAACTGCGCCCGCCCATGGGTACGGCCCCGGCGCGCGTCCCCCGGGGCCGTGCGATATGTGACTCACCCGCCGATGTGCAGGTCTATGCCGAGCAGGACCAGGAACCAGAGGAAGACGGCCAGCAACGCCTCCGCGACGTCCTTGAGCAGTCCGGGGGTGATGTAGTCGTAGACCCACGCCACGTAGATCCCGATCACTACGTAAACTAATAAGATCAGCGCTCGCCAGCGCCAGCGTGCCATGTCGCTTCTCCTCGCGTAGGGGGCGACAGCCGACTGCCCTGACGTGCCTCCCGCAAACCGCGTTCCAGGGCTCACGCAGGACGTAAGCTCGGGAAGCATGGTGCGCATCGGAGCTCATGTCGGTCAGGACGACCCCGCCGCCCACGCGCGGGAGGTGGGGGCCGAGGTGGTGCAGTTCTTCCTCGGCGATCCCCAGGGCTACGACAAGCCGGTGCTGCCCGCCAGCCCGGTCGAGGGCGTCGACATCTACATCCACGCCCCCTACCTGATCAACGTGGCCACCACCAACAACCGCATCAGGATCCCCAGCCGCAAGCTGCTGGAGCAGCACCTCAAGGCGGCCGCCGGCCTCGGCGCCAAGGGCCTGGTCGTGCACGGCGGCCACGTCAACAAGAACGACGACCCGCAGGCCGGTTTCGACAACTGGCGCAAGGTGTTCGAGCGCATGGAGTGCCCGATCCCCGTGCTGATCGAGAACACCGCGGGCGGCGGCAACGCGATGGCGCGCAAGCTGGAGCGCATCGCGCGGCTGTGGGAGGCGCTCGACGGGTTCGACGTGGGCTTCTGCCTCGACACCTGCCACGCGCACGCGGGCGGCGAGGAGCTGGTCGGCCTGGTGGAGCGGGTCAAGGCCATCACCGGCCGGATCGACCTCGTCCACTGCAACGACTCGCGCGACGACTTCGACTCGGGCGCCGACCGCCACGCCAATCTGGGCAAGGGGAAGATGGACCCGGAGCTGATCCTGGCGGTCTGCCGGGCGGCCGGGGCGCCGATCGTCGTGGAGACGCCCGGAGAGGGTCAGGCGGAGGACATCGCCTTCCTGCGGAAGAACCTCCAGTGAATACACACAGCCTGTGGATAACTTCCCTGGATTACCGAGACCGAAAAGCGGGTAGAGGTTTCAGCCCGCCCACGCGCCGCTCAGGAACCGTCCCGCGTTGACCAGCATGAGCGGCCCGCAGACCAGCGCGTACGCGGCGATCACCCACGGTCTCCTGGTCGAGACCTTCGCGACCAGCACCCACAGCGGAAACCACAGCAGCAGCGAGCGCGGGATCGACAGGTAGTACGCCGAGGTCATCAGCGCCGCCGCCTGCAGCCCCGTGTAGGCCAGCTCGCTCCACCGGCGCAGCACGAGCAGCCAGACCAGCACGGCGACCGCCACCACCGCGCCGACGATCTCCATCCTGAAGGCCACGGCGAAGTCGTCGGAGCCCATGGCCGAGCGCCACGTCGTCTTCCACGACTCCCACGGCCAGGCGAAGTCGCGCCCCCACCCGGCCTCCTGCGCGTGCTTCCAGGCCAGCCAGTCGCCCGACCGGCTGTAGTGGTAGTACGAATACGCCACCAGCGGCAGGAACGGCACCGCCAGCCATCCGGCCCGCCGGACGGACTCCCTGCTCCTGACGAACTCCACCACCAGCGCGATCGCCAGGAACAACCCCGTGATCCGCACGCAGGAGGCCCCGGCGGCGAGCGCCGCGGCGGCGGGCCAGCTCCCCAGCCGGGCCGCCAGCCACGCCGGGATCGCGAAGGCCAGGAAGAGCGACTCGCTGTAGCCGGCCGCCAGGAACACCGCCATGGGGAAGAGCAGCAGCGCGAGCACCGCCATCCAGCCGGTCGCGCCTTCGAGCTCGGCCAGCCGGGCCAGCGCCACCATGGCGACCGCCCCGGCGGCCAGCGAGACCAGCAGCCCGGCCGCCGACCAGTCCGGCACCAGGACGTGGACGATCCGCAGCACCGCGGGCAGGCCGGGGAAGAACGCGGGCAGCCCGTCGTCCACCGGCCTGCCGGGCTCGCCGTCGTAGCCGTACTGGGCGATCGTGATGAACAGCCCGGCATCCCACTTGCGCCACTTGTCGGCGTACGCCCCGAGCGCCGTGCCGAGCAGCGTCGCCACCAGCAGCCCGGCCCGGGAGCCGAGCCACAACAACAGCGCGTCGCGGGCGGCCGACCGGGTGATCATCGTACGGCCGGCGCCAGCGTGAACCGGTCGGGAGCCTCGTCGAAGGCACCGCCCACCTGGTCGTCGACGCCGCCCTGGCGCACCACGTCCTTCTCGGGCCGCAGGATGTCGCGGACGACGAACGCCATCATGATCGCGATCGTGATGGCCCGCGCCCACACGGCGGTGAAGTAGGTGTTGTCACCGATGCCCAGGTCCGCCCTGCTGAGCGGGGGCTGCGCGAGCAGGTAGAGCCAGATGGCGAGGAAGTACCAGATCTCGGCGAGCTGCCACAGCACGATCGGCTTCCAGTTGGGCCTGGCCAGCACGGCGAACGGCACCAGCCAGAGCACGAACTGCGGGGACCACACCTTGTTCGTCATCATGAACGCGGCCAGCGCGAGGAAGCAGATCTGCGCCAGCCTCGGCCGGCGCGGCGCCGACAGGGTGAGCACGGCGATGCCCAGGCACAGGACGGCCAGCGAGGCCATGCCGAGCGTGCTCACGTCGGTCTCGCCGAGCACGGCCCAGCCCTTGCTCTGGAAGAACAGCCACGGCGAACCCCAGTCGACCCCGCGCTCCTGGGAGAAGACGTAGAACCGGCGCCAGCCGTCCCAGGCGAAGAGCATGAACGGCGCGTTGACCACGATCCACGCGCCCACGGCCGAGCCGAACGTGACCAGGAAGGGTCGCCATCGCCCGGTGCGCCAGGCGAGCAGGAACAACGCGCCCACGAACATCAGCGGGTAGAACTTGGTGGCGATGGCCAGCCCGAGCAGCACCCCGGCCAGCACCTGCCGGTGCCGCGCCCAGGCCAGCAGCATGCCCATCGACAGCGCGCCCGCGACCAGGTCCCAGTTGATGTAGGCGGCCAGCACCACGGCGGGCGCGACGGCGTACCAGAGCGCGTCCCACCGCCGCGTCGGCCCGGCCACCGCGGCCATCAGCAGGACGCCGGCGACCAGGCTGAAGCCGAGCAGGACGACCGTCAGGTCGTAGAACTTCGCCGCCTGCACGCCCTGGTCGGGCGAGATCGCGCGGGCGATCCAGCTGATCACCTGCATGACCTCGCCCAGCACCACCGGGTACTCGACCTGCTTGTCGAACGGCACGTCGGCGAAGTAGGGGTTCTGGGTGGCCAGCGACCTGTCGAAGTACAGCGGGTAGATGTCGGTGTAGCAGAAGTTCGTGTACGTCGAGATCTGTTCGTTCCAGCCGCCGGTGCGGCACGGCAGGCGCACCACGTACGCGAGGGACGCCCCCAGGGCCGCGATCAGCCCCAGGGGGAGGTACGGCACGGCGCGTGCCATCAGCGGCACGCGCGCCTCCGTGGTCGTCACCGGTTCTCAGGTCTCGTCATCGGCAGCCATCCACCGGACGGCCGCGGGTCGGGCGCGCGGCCGCCGCCGATACCGTCGCCGTCGGCGGTCTGCGGGAAGCCGTCGCCACCGTCGCCACCGTCGCCACCCCAGTCGCCGCCGCCGTCGTCGGTGGTGACGTTGCCGTCGGGCAGGGTGTCGTCACACGGGCCGACGAGACAGTCGCGGTCGCCGCCGTCCTGGTCGCCGAACGGGTTGTCGCCGCTGTCGAACGGGTTGTCGGGCGTCTTCGTCGGCGTGGGCGTCGGGCTCGGCACGATGTTCTGGGCCACCCCGATGTCGGCCTTCTTGGGGAACTGCTCGACCGGCAGGCCCTCGTGGGCCGCCAGCATGAACTTCCGCCAGGTGGCCGTGGGCGCGCCGGCGCCCTCGAAGCCGAGGGAGACCTCGAAGGCCGAGCTGTAGGGCTTCTCGCCGCTGTACCTCTTGCTCGGCTTGCCGCCGGGCGTCACCGGGCAGCTGGCGTTGATGGGCTGGACGACCTTGCCCCCCTTCGTCCTGCACTCCTCGCGGTAGAACCCGACCGCGGTGGAGATCTGCGGCGTGAACCCGACGAACCAGGCTTCCTTCTCGTCGTTGTTCGTACCGGTCTTGCCGGCCGCGGGCCGGTTGCCCAGGCCCTGGCCCCGCGCGGTGCCGCTCCTCAGCACCTCCTCCAGGGCGACCGTGGCGTCGGCGGCGACCCCGGGGTCGATGACCTGCTTGGAGGCGCGCTGCTCGCCGTAGACGACCTGGCCGTTCTGCTTGACCTCCTGCACCACGTGGTACTTGGTGTACTTGCCGCCGTTGGCGAAGATGGAGTAGCCGGCGGCCTGCTCGACCGGCGTCACCGGGGCGCTGCCGATCGAGAACTGGTAGCTGTGCTCCTTGACGTCGGCTTCCATGCGCTTCTGGTTGAACCCGGCCGACTCCACGAGGTTCTTCACGTCGTCGAGCTGGCCCGGCAGCGCGTACGCCATCGACACGAACGCGGTGTTGACCGACTCGGCGGTCGCCTCGATCACGTTGACGGGGCCGACGTTGTGGCTGTTCCTGATGCCTTCCTTCTGGATGCCGGGTATCTCCTTCGGCACCGTCTCGTTGCCCGGCACGTAGCTCTTGAGCGAGTAGCCGGCCTGCAGCCAGGCGGCCAGCACGTACGGCTTGAATGCGGACGCGGCCTGCTTGGCGGCGTCGAAGGGCTCGTTGAAGGAGTCCTTGACGTAGTTGTCACCGCCGTAGAAGGCCAGGACGCGGCCGTTGCGCGGATCAACCGCGGCCAGCCCCGCGTGGTACTCCCTGCTCATGGAACTGGTGGTGCTCTTCACCGCCTCCTTCGCGGCCCGCATGAGCTTCCTGTCGAAGGTGGAGATGATGTGGTAGCCGCCGCTCCTGACCTCGTCAGGGGTGAGGCCGCGCTCCTTCAGCTCCTCCAGCACCTGCACCACCATGTAGCCCCTGATGCCGCCGAGCTCGTTCTCGCTGGCGTTCCTGACGACCTTGGGGAACTTCGCCGTCTGCGGGAGCTGGCCGTACTTGTCGGGCCACTGCCTGGCCATGTACTGGATGACGGTGTTGAAGCGCTCCTTGAGCGCGGGAGAGTCGTCCGCCCAGTTGGGCTGCTGGATGCGCGCGGCGAGGTAGGCGGCCTGCGCGGGCGTCAGCTTGGCGGCGGTGACCTTGTCGCCGAAGTACGCCTTCGAGGCGGCCTCGACGCCCCAGGCGCGGCCGAAGTTGATGGTGTTCAGGTAGGTCTGCATGATCTGGTCTTTGGTCATGGTCTCGTCGAGCTTGACCGCGACGAAGATCTCCATGACCTTGCGCTTGATCGAGACCTCCTGGCTGAGCCCGTCGTAGTAGGCGCGGGCCATCTGCTGGGTGATCGTCGAGGCGCCCTGACGCTGCTGCCCGGTCGCCGTCATCCACACCGAGCGGACCATGCCGGGGATCGAGATGCCGGAGTCCTCGTAGAACGTGTCGTTCTCGATGGCCACCGCGGCGTCCTGGACGGTCTTGGAGATCTTCGAGATGTCGACGCTCTCGCGCTTCTTGCCGATCCGGGCGATCTCGGTCTTGCCGTCCCGGTAGTAGATGGTGCTCTGCTGCGCGAGCGCGTCGGCCTGGGCCTCGCTCGGCACCGGCGTGTTGGCGTACGCGACCATGATCATGCCGAAGATGCCGGCCGCGAGCACCACGAACCCGGCCACCACGATCTTCCAGCTCGGCACGAACCTGCGCCAGCCGCCCCTGCCGCCGCCGCCCTTCTTGACCGGCGGTTCGGGGGGCTCCGGCGGCCCGCCGTCGCTTCGCCTGCGCGAGCGCCTCGGCGCGTCGCTGACCATCGTCTCCTCGCGGCTCAGCCCGCGCGCCTCCTGCCGGGCGCGCGTGCGCGGCCCCGGCCGGTCGCCGCTTGGAGGGGGGTCGTCGTACGGCTGCGCGGCCATGGCGCCGGTCTGCTCGTAGGCGGCTTCGGGACGGCGCTGCGGCTGCGCCTCGCCCCAGCCCGGCTCGCCGGTTTGCGGTGCGGCGGCGTAGGGCAAAGAACGGGATGAGCTTGAGCGACGGCGCCTCCCTGGGCGAGCCGTCCCCTCATTCATGCTGTTACTCACGCGTCCTCGCATCGTCGTCGGAACATAAACGGCGGTCGGGCGTGAGGTCCTCGCCGCCCTCGGTTTTCACGCTTGGCCAGCGAGGTCAGGCGGACCGTTGCCGAGTACGTACGAAACCGTCAGGTGGTTCCAGGAACAACCTTGGCAGACCTCGACCACGTACACCCGGAACTCATCGTAATCATGGGCCATTGCGGCGAGTTCTGACGCGACCTTTGCCTGGCCGGCATGCCGTCCGAGGGAATCCCCGTAGACATAGGTCACGTTGGTCACGTTCTCCTTTTCGCACACCGGGCAGAGGCGTTCGGTCGGCTGGCCGAAATAGCGCGCCGCGCGAAGGAGGTAGGGCTGTGCGTCACAGACGTCGCCGCGCGAGGCTTGCCCCGCGTGCAGGGAGCGGACCACCGCCCGCTTGGCCAGGCCGTAATCCACCACCCTTCGCTGAGACCACATGAGCGCCAGACTACGGCGTTTTTCGGCCTCATCCCAACGGCTTGGCGGATTCGCAGATTGCAGGCATATAGCGGTGCGACGTATCCTCGGGATGTATCGGCTCGATACATCGACGCGAGAGGGGGCGGTTCCGGTGGCCGGCGGACAGGGCAGGGTCTTGGAGCTGGCCGTGCTCGGGTCGCTGCACGAGACGCCACTGCACGGCTATGAGCTGCGCAAACGGCTCAACGCCCTGCTGGGGATGTTCCGCGCGTTCTCCTACGGGTCGCTGTACCCGTGCCTGCGATCGCTGCTCGCCCAGGGCCTCATCGCGGAGGAGCAGCCGGCTCCCGCCACGATCGTCGGCGGCCGATCGAAGATCGTTTACAAGCTGACCGCCGAGGGCAAGGAACGCCTGCAGGAGTTGCTGACGCAGGCCGGTCCTTCCGCGTGGGAGGACGAAAGCTTCGGCGTGCACTTCGCGTTCTTCCGCCACACCGAGGCCGAGGTGCGCCTGCGCATTCTCGAGGGCCGCCGCAGCCGGCTGGAGGAGCGCCTCGACGCGGTGCGCACGGCGCTGGCGCGCACCAGGGAACGCCTCGACAGTTACACGCTCGAGCTGCAGCGCCACGGGCTCGAGTCCGTCGAGCGCGAGGTGCGCTGGTTGAACGAGCTGATCGCAACGGAGCGTCGGGCCTCCTCAGAGGAGAGGCCCGAAGGAGATACCACGTCACATGATGAGTAAGGGAGCGAGTGCGATGGGTTCGGTTCGCGTGGCCATTGTCGGTGTCGGCAACTGCGCGTCGTCGCTGGTCCAGGGCGTTCACTATTACCGGGACGCCGACCCGGACACACGGGTCCCTGGCCTGATGCACGTGAAGTTCGGCGATTACCACGTCGGCGACGTCGAGTTCGTCGCGGCCTTCGACGTGGACGCCAAGAAGGTCGGCCGCGACCTCTCGGAGGCGATCGTCGCCAGCGAGAACAACACCATCAAGATCTGCGACGTGCCGCCGACAGGGGTGACGGTCCAGCGGGGCCACACCTTCGACGGCCTGGGCGAGTACTACCGGGAGATCATCGAGGAGTCCGACGAGTCGCCCGTCGACGTGGTCCAGGTGCTCCGTGACAACCAGGTCGACGTCCTGGTGTCCTACCTGCCGGTCGGCTCGGAGGATGCGGACCGCTTCTACGCGCAGTGCGCCATCGACGCCGGCGTGGCCTTCGTCAACGCGCTGCCGGTCTTCATCGCCTCCGACCCGGTGTGGGCGCAGAAGTTCACCGAGGCCGGGGTGCCGATCGTCGGCGACGACATCAAGTCGCAGGTAGGCGCCACGATCACGCACCGGGTGCTGGCCAAGCTGTTCGAGGACCGCGGGGTGGAGCTGCTGCGCACGTACCAGCTCAACGTCGGCGGCAACATGGACTTCATGAACATGCTGGAGCGCAAGCGACTCCAGTCGAAGAAGATTTCCAAGACGCAGGCGGTCACCTCGCAGATCCCGCACGAGATGAGCAAGGCCGACGTGCACATCGGGCCGTCGGACCACGTGCCGTGGCTGGACGACCGCAAGCTCGCGTACGTGCGGCTGGAAGGGCGCTCGTTCGGCGACACGCCGCTCAACCTCGAGTACAAGCTGGAGGTCTGGGACTCGCCCAACTCGGCGGGCATCATCATCGACGCGGTGCGCGCCGCGAAGATCGCCCTCGACCGGGGAATCGGCGGCCCCGTCCTGTCGGCTTCCTCCTACTTCATGAAGTCGCCGCCCGAGCAGTACTCCGACGACGAGGCCCGCGACTACGTCGAGAAGTTCATCAGGGGCGAGGTCGAGCGCTGACCTCCTGCTGACCGGCGGCCTGCCCGTGACCGGCTACGGGCGGGCCGCCGGCGGGAGGGCGGCGGGCGAGGCGGGATGCCAGGCCATCGGGTCGGCGCCGAGCTCGACCAGCAGCGGCACCTGCTCCCGGCACCACGGCGAGATCGCCAGCAGCCCGCTGCACACCCCTTCCGCGAACTCCTTCCAGGGCATCCACCGCGTTTCCCCCACCTCCTCGGGGTTGGGCGCGACGGGCGTGGAGACCGTGGCCCGGTAGACCGGGCAGAGCTCGTGCTCGACGATCCCGTTGGCCATGACCGCGCGGTAGGCGAACGTCGGCAGCATCAGGTCGACGCGCTCCACCGTGAGCCCCAGCTCGTAGGAGAGGCGGCGCCCGACTGCCTCGGCCAACGGCTCGCCCGGCAGCGGGTGGCCGCAGCAGCTGTTGGTCCAGACGCCCGGCCACGTGACCTTGTGGTCGGCACGCCTGGTGAGCAGCACACGGCCCTCGTGATCGAAGACGTAGCTGGAGAACGCCAGATGCAGGGGGGTCTCACGGCCGTGCACCTCTGACTTGGGCGCGGTGCCGAGTGCCTGGCCGTCACGGTCGACCAGCACAACGTGTTCCTCAGTCGTCACGCTATGAAGCGTACGAGACCACGGCCACCACTAGGAACCCATTGGGCACGAACCCCTGGCATCCTACGGCCGGGCGGCGGAGGGCTAGGCTTGCCGAGTGTCGTTTGTCGCCGACCTTCGCGTGGTCCTGCGCAGCCATGACTTCCGGCGGCTGTTCAGCACCCGGCTCGTCTCCCAGTTCTCCGACGGGATCTTCCAGTTCGGTGTGACGGGCTTCGCCTTCTTCAGCCCCGAGAGCCAGACGACCGCGCTCCAGGTGGCCGCCGGGCTCGCCGTGCTGCTGCTGCCGTACAGCGTGCTCGGGCCCTTCGTCGGCGTGTTCATCGACCGCTGGTCGCGGCGGCAGATCCTGGTGGTGGCGCCCGTCGTGCGCGGCGTGTTCCTGCTGGCCGCGGCCGCTCTGGTCGCCGCCGACGCGCCCGACGCGGCGTTCTACGCGGCGGCGCTCTGCGTGCTGGCGGTCAACCGGTTCTTCCTGTCCGCGCTCAGCGCCGCGCTGCCGCACGTGGTGACGCCCGACCGGCTGATGGCGGCCAACGCGGTCACCCCCACCTCGGGCACCGTGGTGACGTTCGTGGGGGCGGGCGTGGGGTTCCTGCTGCGGGAGCTGTTCGGCGGCGACGACCCGGGCGTCGCGCTGCTGCTGGTGACCTCCGGCGTGGTGTTCGGGCTGAGCGCGCTGGTGGCGCGGACGATGGGGCGCGACCTGCTCGGCCCCGAGGCCGACCCGAACCGGCCGCAGGCCCGCGAGGCCATGCGCAACGTGCTGGTGGGCCTGGTCGACGGCGCCAGGCACCTGGCCGGGCACCGGATGGCCGCCGCCACCATGGGCGCGCTGGCCGGCCACCGGTTCCTCTACGGCATGGCGACCGCCCTCGGCATCATCCTCTACCGCTACTACTTCACCGACGGCGACCCCGACGCCGCCCTGCGCGGGGTCAGCCTGGTGGTGGCCACGTCCGGCGTCGGCTACTTCCTCGCCGTGATCATCACCCCGTACGCGACCGAGCGGTTCACGATCGAGCGCTGGGTGCCGATCGCGCTGTCGGCGGCCGGGGTGCTGACGGCCGCGCTGACGCTGCCGTTCCAGGAGTGGGGGCTGCCCGTGACCGGGTTCGTGCTGGGGGTGGCCGGGCAGAGCGTCAAGATCTGCGCCGACACCACCGTCCAGCGCGACGTCGAGGACATCTACCTCGGCCGCGCGTTCTCCATCTACGACATGCTGTTCAACGGCATGTACGTGCTGGCGGCGGCCGTGTCGGCGATGATCCTGCCGGCCAACGGCAAGTCCTACCTCGCCGTCGTGATCGTCTCGGTCGGCTACCCCGTGGCGGCACTCGCCTACCGGATGGTCACCCGCCAGACTCGTGCGACCTCGCCCACTCCAGCAACGCCTCAGTAGCCGCCTCCTTGCCGATCATGCCCTTGTCGAGCCTGAGGTCGAGCAGGAACCGGTAGGCCCGACCCACCACCGGCCCAGGGCCGACGCCGAGGATCGCCTGGATCTCGTTGCCGTCGAGCTCGGGCCGGATCTTGGCCAGCTCCTCCTCCTCGGCGAGCCTGGCGATGCGCTCCTCGAGGTGGTCGTAGGTGCGTGACAGGGCCGCGGCCTTGCGCTTGTTGCGCGTCGTGCAGTCGGCCCTGGTCAGCTTGTGCAGCCGGTCCAGCAGATGACCGGCGTCGCGGACGTAGCGGCGCACGGCGCTGTCGGTCCACTCCCCCGTGCCGTAGCCGTGGAAGCGCAGGTGCAGCTCCACCAGCCGCGCGACGTCCGCCACCACGTCCTTGGGGAACTTCAGCTCGGTGAGCCGCTTCTTCGTCAGCTGCGCGCCGACCACCTCGTGGTGGTGGAACGAGACCCGCCCGCCCGGCTCGTGGCGGCGCGTCTTCGGCTTGCCGATGTCGTGCATGAGCGCCGCCCAGCGCAGGATCCGGTCGGGCTTGCCGTCCTCCTCCTGCGCGATGGCCTGGTCGAGCACGGTCAGGGTGTGCTCGTAGACGTCCTTGTGCCGGTGGTGCTCGTCGATCTCCAGGCGCAGCCTGGGCAGCTCGGGCAGCACGTGCGCGGCCAGCCCCGTCTCGACCAGCAGCCGCAGGCCCTCGCGCGGGTCGCCGCCGCGGACGAGCTTGTCGAGCTCGTCGCGGATGCGCTCGGCCGAGACGATCTCGATGCGCTCGGCCATCGCGGTCATCGCCGCCACGGCCTCCCGGTCGACGGCGAAGCCGAGCTGCGAGGCGAACCTGGCGGCCCGCAGCATGCGCAGGGGGTCGTCGCCGAAGGACTGCTCGGGGGTGCCCGGCGTGCGCAGCACCTTGGCCCGCAGGTCGTCGAGCCCGCCGTAGGGGTCGACGAACTCGTGGCCGGGCAGCCGCACGGCCATCGCGTTGACCGCGAAGTCGCGCCGCTCCAGGTCCTCGTCGAGCGTCTCGCCGTACATGACCTCGGGCTTGCGCGACTTCGGATCGTACGACTCGCTGCGGTACGTCGTGATCTCGATCAGGGAGTCGCCCTTGCGCAGGCCCACGGTCCCGAAGTCGATGCCGATCGTCCACACCGAGTCGGCCCAGTCCCTGATGATCTCCAGCACCCGCTCGGGGCGGGCGTCGGTGGTCAGGTCGAGGTCGTTGCCGATGCGGCCGAGCAGCAGGTCGCGTACGGGGCCGCCGACCAGGGCGAGCTCGTGGCCGTGCGCGGCGAAGAGGCGGCCGAGCTCGTCGGCCACCGGCGCGATCTTGCGGAACAGGTCCGTCATGGCGCGGCGCTGGCTGTCAGTCAGAGTCGTGTCGGACAAGCGGATAGGTCCTTCTTGTGCTGCCGAAACATATCCCCCGAGCCACACCGGTCCCGGGTTACCGTCGGTCTTGGGACCGTCGGGGGCCATGGAACAAGGCAAGGAGGACTATATGAAGGACGCCCTCGCGATCCACCGCTGGCTCCTCGCACACCAGGTCCATCATGAGATCGTACGCCTTCCGCGTCCCATGACTTGCGCGGAAGATCTGCCCGAAGCGGTCTCGGCGGCGCCCGACAGGTGCCTGAAGGTCACGGTGCTGGAAGTCACCACCAGGGTCGGCCGCGAGGTCGTCATCGCCGCCAC
Organism: Nonomuraea phyllanthi; assembly: GCF_006334985.2. Taxonomy (GTDB): domain Bacteria; phylum Actinomycetota; class Actinomycetes; order Streptosporangiales; family Streptosporangiaceae; genus Nonomuraea; species Nonomuraea phyllanthi. Next base: position 240,333 of record NZ_VDLX02000002.1, on the reverse strand, counting down.
CTGCCCCGTCTCGGCGTCGCCGCCGCTCGGAGCCATCGGCGGGCTACTGGGGGTGCGCCGGGTCCGGCCGGCCCCCGCCCACGTGGTCAACTCGGCCACCGACTACGCCAGCGGGCTGGTCTGCCCGCTGCTGCTGCCGCGGTCGCTGCCCATGTTCATCGACGACCGGCTGCTGCTCATCGACGACGAGCCGGTCTACACCGCCACCGGCGAACGTCACACCGCCCTCACCCTGCGCGCGCTCGACCTGATGGCGCTCCTACCAGGCAAGATGGTCGACCTCAGGGCTAAAGGATCACGTGTGGCGGTCGCGCGGCGGCACTGAACCCGTACCATTGCGGGCGTGCGTCGTCGTACTCCTGCCCGGGCATGCGCGTGATCGTCAAGGCCACGCTGATCGCCGCGTTGCTCGCCTTCCCTGTCGTGGCGACCGCGCCCGGCGCGGCTGCCACCAGCACCGTGCAGGCGATCAGGCAGACCCTGGACGTGTCGATCTCGTCCATCTCGCCTGAGGTGCCGACCTCGCCGACCGATGTGATCAAGTTCACCGGCACTGTCCGCAACAACACCGGCGCGCCGCAGTCCGCCCTGCGCGTACGCCTGCGCTACACGCCGCAGAAGTTCACCGACCGCGCCACCATGGCCGCCTACCAGGACGACCAGAACAACGCGACGCTGCCCTACAACGTCTCGGCCTCCTCGGGCATGGACATCCCGGCGCTGGCGGCGGGCGCCCAGGCGCGGTGGGAGTTCACCGCGACGCCGGTGCAGCTCAACTACCGATCCTTCGGCGCCTACCCGATCGCCGTGGACGTGGCCCAGTACGGCGTGCCGCTCACGTCGCAGCGCACGTACCTCACCTACGCGCCGCCGACGCCGCCCAACACGCCCAAGCTGCCGCGCAACAAGCTGGCCGTCGCCCTGCCCGTCATCGACCAACCGCACCGGGCCACCGACGGCTCGCTGTTCGTCGACGACGAGCTGAGCGAGTCGATCAGCGGCAAGGGCCGGCTCGCCGATCTGGCGCGCGTCGCGCAGACGGCGCCCAAGAGCGTCAGCTGGTTCGTCGAGCCGTCCCTGCTCGACGACCTCACCGCGATGAAATCGAACTACCAGGTCAAGACCAAGGACGGCGTGGAGCAGAAGCCGGCCAGCGCCGAGGCCGGCACCTGGCTGACGACCATGCGCACCGCGCTCGCCGCCTCCCCGGTGTTCGCGGTCCCGTACGCCGATCCCGACGTGACGGCGCTCGCCCACCAGGGGCTGGACGCGCAGCCCGGCCGCGCGCTCGCGCTGGGCAGGCAGAAGGCGACGTCGCTGCTCGGCCGCGAGGTCAGGACCAACGTCAACTGGCCGCCCGCGGGGCGGCTCGACGCCGACGCGCTCGACCTGCTCTCCGTGAGCGAGGACAGGGTCGACACGGTCCTGCTCGACTCCGGCAACCTGCCGCCGCAGCCGCCCGTGCCGTTCACGCCCGACGCCGCCGCCAGGCTCGACTCGGTGAACGGGCCGGTCACCGCGCTGGTCGCCGACCCCGGGCTGAGCGCCCTGTTCGAGCCGGAGACCAGCACCTCCGTGCTGCTCAGCACGCGGCGGCTCATCGCCGAGACCGCGATGATCGCGGCGGAGCCCGGCCAGACCTCGCCGCGGTCGCTGCTCGTCGCGCCGTCGCGCCGCTGGAACCCCAACCCGACGCTCGTCACCGCGCTGCTGCGGACCGCGGGCAAGCTGCCGTGGCTGCAGCTGACCCCGCTGGAGTCCATCAGGCCGACCAAGCTGGCCGTGCCGCGCGCCGGGCTCACCTACACCGAGCAGGACCGCAAGGACGAGCTGAGCAAGAAATACCTCGCCCCGGTCAAGGAGGTCGCGGCGAAGGCCGAGCTCACCTCCAGCATCACGTCCGCCAAGACGCCGTCGAGCTTCGACGCGGCGGTGCTCAGGCTCACCTCGTCGGCCTGGCGCAACCACACCCGCGCGGGCCGGGCGGCGACCAAGCTGGTCAGCGCGGCGGTGACCGAACGGATCGAGAAGATCACGTTCTCCGACGGGCCGCGCACGCTGGCGGGCAGCAGCGGCGCGGTCCCGATCAGCGTGAAGAACTCCCTGACCGTGCCCATCACCCTCTACATCGACGTCAAGTCCAACGACCAGGAACTGCTGCGGGTCGACGACTCCGAGCTGAAGACGAAGCCGCTGGTGATCGGCGGCGGGCAGAGCGGCACGGTGCAGGTGACGATGAACGCCGTCCCCGGCACCAGCGGCGACGCGACGGTGACCGTGCAGCTCCAGACCGCCGACCACAAGCCGTACGGCAAGCCGCAACGGCTGACCATCCGCACGACCGGCTACACCGGGATCGCCTCGGTGATCGTGGGCGCCGCGCTGACCGTGATGCTGGCCGCGGTGGTGACGCGGGTGCTGCGGCGCAGGTCCGAACGGAAGCTCGCGCGCGCAGCCAAGACCCGGGAAAGTGAGTCCGTATGAGCCGCATGCTTCGGGCCAGCGCCATCATGGCGGCGGGCACCATGGTGTCCAGGGCCACGGGGTTCGTGCGGACCATGGTGCTGGCCTACGCCATCGGCACGAAGGCGCTGGGCGACTCCTACAACGCGGCGTACGCGATCCCGTACAGCATCCTCGACCTGCTGCTGCTCGGCGTGCTGAGCAGCGTCGTCGTGCCGATGATCGTCCGGGCTCAGCAGCACGACCCCGACGGCGGGCGGGCGTACGAGCAGCGGCTGCTGACGATCTCCGCGGTGGCGCTGATCGTGGTGGCGGCGCTGGCGGTGCTGGCCGCGCCGCTGCTGATCGACCTCTACACCGTCTGGGGCTCGCGCAGCCGCGAATACGAGGTCGCGGTCACGCTGGCCCAGTTCATCCTGCCGCAGCTGGCGTTCTTCGGCGTGGGCGCGGTGGCCGGCGCCATCCTCAACACCCGCGACCGCTACGGCGCCCCCATGTGGGCGCCGGTGGTCAACAACCTGGTCGTCATCGGCGTGTTCCTCGCCTACGCCGCGGTCGGCTCCGGTGACGACATCGGCGGGGTCGGCACCGGCGACCTCGCCCTGCTCGGCCTGGGCACCACGGCGGGCATCGTGGCCCAGGCGGCCATCCTCATCGTGGCGCTCAAGCGGGTCGGGTTCCGCTTCGTGCCCCGCTTCGACCTGCGCAACGCCCGGCTGGGCGAGATGGGCAAGGCCGGCGTCTGGACCATCGGCTACGCGGTCGTCACCCAGCTCGGCTTCATGCTGACCACCAACCTCGCCAGCTCGGCGGGCGACGCGGTGAAGGGCCACGGCATCAGCCCGTACACGCTGGCGTTCCAGCTTTTCCAGCTCCCGTACGGCGTCATCGGCGTCTCGGTGATCACCGCCATGCTGCCGAGGATGAGCCGGGCCGTCGGCGAGGGGCGCCTTCACGACGTGCGCACCGAGTTCGGGTCGAGCGTGCGGCTGATCTGCTCGCTCATGGTGCCGATGTCGCTGCTGCTCATGGTGCTCGGGCCGGCGATCACCGTGCCCATCTACGGCCACGGCGCCAACAGCGTCGCCGACGCCGTCTACATCGGCAACGTGCTGCAGGTCTACGGGCTCGCGCTGGTGCCGTTCGCGCTGTTCCAGCTGCTGCTCCGGGTCTTCTACAGCTTCGGCGACACCCGCACGCCGGTGTTCGTCGGCGCGGGCACGACCGCCGTCCAGGCGCTGCTCATGCTGGCCTTCTTCGCGGTCCTGCCGCCGCGTTACGCCGTGATGGGGCTGGCGCTCGCGTACGGCATCGCGTACGCGCTGGGCGCGCTCTGCGCGTGGTGGCTGGCCAGCCGGCGCGTCAGCGGGCTCGGCGGCTGGACCATCGGCATGGCGTTGACCAGGATGTATCTCGCGTCCCTGCCCACCGCCGTGGTGGCGCTCGCGGCGGTATGGGTGGTCACGGGGGTGTTCTCCGGGCTCGCGTTCGTCAACTCGCTGATCGTGCTGGCCGTCGGAGGTGGCCTGGGGTTGCTGATTTATTTCGGCGTCGCCCACAGGATGCGCATCCCCGAGGTCAATTCACTCGTTGGGATGGTCGCGGGGCGGGTAGGTCGGTAAAGAACGCGGGTCGAATCCACTCGGCACTACCATGGACGCGACACGCGCGAATGGAAGCAGGAGGGGCGTGGGCGGATCCACCCGGCATAGCGCGCCTTCGTGGGACACCACCACGCAGGTGAGTCGAATCATGAGCACGCCCTATCGGCCGAGCGGAGTGAGTTTGTGAGCACGTCGGCCGTCGAACCCGGCACCCGTCTTGCCGAGCGCTTCCGGCTGGAGGACCGCGTCAGCGAGTCCGACGGCGCCACCCTGTGGAAGGCCATCGACGAGATCCTCGCGCGGCCCGTTGCCGTCCACACCTTCGGGCCGGACTTTCCCCGCGTCCACGAGGTCGTCACGGCCGCCCGCGCGGCCAGCAGGCTGACCGACCCGCGGCTGACGCAGGTGTTCGACGCGGCCGAGGACGACAAGGCCGCCTATGTCGTCAGCGAGTGGGTCACCGGCGAGTCGCTGACCGACCTGCTCGCCTCCGGCCCGCTGGAGCCCGAGCGCGCGGCCGGTCTGGTGGCCGAGGCCGCCGAGGCGCTGGCGCACGCCCACGAGGCGCAGCTCTACCACCTGTGCCTGCGCCCCGCCCACCTGGTGTGGACGACGGGAAACACGGTCAAGGTGCTCGGCGTGGCCGTCGACGCGGCGCTGTCCGGGCTGACCACCGACCAGCCGGCGCTCGACGACGCCGAGGGCCTCGGGCGGCTGCTGTACGCCGGGCTGACCGGTCACTGGCCGGGCGACGAGGAAGAGGGCGGGCTGCCCGCCGCCCCGATGACCGACGACCACTTCTGCACGCCCCGCCAGGTCACCGCCGGCGTGCCGAGCTACCTCGACACCGTCACCGTGCGGGCGTGCCTGCCGGAGTCCCGCAAGGGCCAGGGCGCGCTGGCCAGTCCGGCCGAGGTCGCCGAGGCGCTGGCCGACGTGGCCAGGCCCATGCCCATCCCGATCGCCTACCCCTCGACCCCCGCGATCGCCTCCGCCTCCCACACCGAGGGGCTGGACGTCGCGCACCGCCAGCAGCTCCCGGTCCAGCCGCTGCCCCCCACACCGCGCCGGCCGCCGAGCGGCGGCGGCAGCACGCTCAACCGGGTGCTGATGACGCTGGTCGTGCTGCTCGTCATCGCCGCCGTCGGCGTCGGCGCCTGGACGATCGGCCGCAGCCTGGGCAGCCCGACCACGCCCGAGACCAAGGGCACCAGCCCCGGCACGACCACGGCCGCCTCGGTCCCCACGCAGGTCGTCAAGCCGAAGAAGGCCCAGGGCTTCGACCCGCTCGGCGACCGCGACGAGAAGTCCGAGATCGCCGACCTGGCCATCGACGGCAAGCCCGGCACCCTGTGGAAGACCGAGCGCTACACCAGCGCCGACCTCGGCAACCTCAAGAAGGGCGTCGGCCTGCTCCTCGACATGGGCAAGTCCGTGCAGATCAGCGACGTGGTGGCTACGCTGTCGGATGTCCCTGGCGCGACGGTGGAGCTCAAGGTGGGCGACTCCCCGGAGCTGTCCGCCCTGAAGACGGTGGCGACCCAGAAGAACGCGGCCGGCAAGACCACGCTGACCCCTGATCAAGCGGCAACCGGTCAGTACGTTTTGATCTGGTTTACTCGTGTTCCGGCGGATGCGGGGAACTTTCATGGCACCATCTATGAAGTAGTGGTGCACTCTCCCGGATCGGCATAATCAGGAATCGCTCTTGTGAACTCCCCACCCGAGCCACCCTCACCAGCGGAGCGGCCGGCTGTCACAGACGCCGAGCTGCTGGCCGCGCACATCAACGGGGATCCACACGCCTTCAGCGAAATCGTCAAGAGGCACCGCGATCGCATGTGGGCGGTCGCCCTGCGCACGCTCGGTGACCCCGACGAGGCCGCCGACGCCGTGCAGGACGCCTTCGTCTCCGCCTACCGCAAGGCCGCCACGTTCCGCGGCGAGGCGGCCGTCACGACCTGGCTGCACCGGATCGTGGTCAACGCCTGCCTCGACCGGATGCGCCGTAAATCGGTCAGGCCCGTCGCCGACGACGAGCTGATCGAGGCCGCCGAGCGCGAGACGCCGCTCCCTGACCAGACCGTCGAGCGCGAGGTCTCGATGGAGGTCTCGGCCGCGCTGAAGCTGCTGCCCAGCGATCAGCGGGCGGCCCTGGTGCTGGTTGACATGATGGGTTATTCGGTAGAAGACGCAGCTCAGGTGCTCCAAGTGCCCAGTGGCACGGTGAAGAGCCGGTGCGCTCGGGGACGCGCGAAACTTGCCCCAATTCTTTCGCATCTGCGGAACCGAACGGACCTCGATCGCGTCTCATCCGCGAAGGGAGCAGAACTTCGTGACGGGTGATACGCACTACGATCTGGAAATCCTGGCCGAGCTGGCCGAGGGTCTCCTGGACGTCGACACGGCGCGCCGGGTCCGCGAGCATCTCGCGGTCTGCGACCCCTGCGGGGAGCTACTGGCCGACCTGGCGGCGGTTCGCGAGGTGCTCGCGGCGACCCCCACACCGGCCATGCCGATGGGCGTCGCACTGCGCATCGACAAGGCACTGGCCGCCGAGGCGGAGTCCCGGCGGGGAGGTGTCGGGCTGGCGGAGACACCCGACTGGGACGAGCTCATGCGGGACGCCCCGTGGGAGCAGCCGGTCTCCACCGAGTCGGCTCCTGAGCCGGTGCGGCTCGGGGTGGTCTCCGACGACGGCACGATCGTCCCGGCCAGGCGTACGGTCGCGCGGCGGCGCCGATGGGCGATGCCCGCCGTGGCGGCCGCGGCGGCGGCCGTCGTGGTCGGCACGGCCTTGGCCTCGACCAGCCTGCTGGCGAGCGGCGGCGGCACGAGCGGGACGAGCGGCGGTGGTGACGTCGTGGCGAAGTCCGCCTCCTCACCTCCCGCGTCCCCCGCGACGTCCCCGCCGAAGGACCACAAGCGGGCCAAGTCCTACTCGCTGACCGACAGCGGTCACAACTACAGCGAGCAGGACCTGCGCCGGCCGATCGAGGGCCTGTTCGGCTTCCGGCAGGCGATCGACAACTCCGCCGACGCCGGCAAGGTCGACAAGTGCGTGAGCCGGGTGGCGAGCCGCTCGAAGCTGGCGACGTACGCGGTGGACCAGGGGCAGTACAACGGACAGGAGGCCCTCATCGTGGCGTCCTGGAAGAACAAGGCCGCCAAGAGGTTGCGCATCGACGTCGTCGACCCGTTCAACTGCAAGAACCTGCGTAAGCCCGCCTTGGGCCACTGGTAGGAGCAGACGCGCGTCAGAGCCCGCCCACCGGCGGGCTCTTTCGTTTGCGGCCGGACCGTTCGTCGGCGCGCCTTCGCTTGCGGACCCCTTCGTCAGCCGGCAAGTCGGGGCGGTCAGCGCGTCCCGTTTAGGGCGGGGAATCAGGTCGGCCTAGGATCTGTTGACGCCGGTGCAACAGCAGACGAGGAAGGCGTGCAGCGTTGAGCGACGTTCGTAACGTGATCATCATTGGATCCGGCCCAGCTGGCTACACCGCGGCCGTCTACTCCGCGCGCGCCGAGCTCAAGCCGTTGGTCTTCGAGGGCTCCGTCACCGCGGGTGGCGCGCTCATGAACACCACAGACGTGGAGAACTTCCCCGGGTTCCCCGACGGCATCATGGGCCCCGACCTCATGGACAACCTGCGCAAGCAGGCCGAGCGGTTCGGCGCCGAGCTGGTGGCCGACGACGTGGTCGAGGTCGACCTCAAGGCCAACCCCAAGGTCGTCAAGACCCACACCGAGACCTACTACGCCAAGTCGGTCATCCTGGCCATGGGCTCCGGCTACCGCGAGCTCGGCCTGGACAACGAGAAGCGCCTGTCGGGGCACGGCGTGTCCTGGTGCGCGACCTGTGACGGCTTCTTCTTCCGCAACAAGGACATCGTGGTCGTCGGCGGCGGCGACACGGCGATGGAGGAGGCCACGTTCCTGACCAGGTTCGGCCGCATGGTGACGGTGGTGCACCGCCGCGACACGCTGCGGGCCAGCAAGATCATGCAGGAGCGGGCGCTCGGCAACGACAAGATCCGCTTCGTCTGGGACTCCGAGGTGGTCGACGTGCTCGGCGAGAACCGCGTCGAGGCGGTGAAGCTGCGCAACGTCAAGACGGGCGAGGAATGCGAGCTGGCCACCGACGCGTTGTTCCTGGCCATCGGGCACGACCCGCGTACCGATCTGGTCAGGGGGCAGATCGACCTTGACGAGAACGGCTACGTCAAGGTGGCCTCGCCATCCACGGCGACCAACATCGACGGCGTCTTCGCGGCGGGAGACGTGGTCGACCACACCTACCGCCAGGCCATCACCGCGGCCGGCACCGGCTGCGCCGCCTCGCTCGACTCAGAGCGCTGGCTGGCCAACAACGAGAAGTAAGAAGGAGCGCACCGTGAAGGCTGTCACCGACGCCTCGTTCGAAGCCGACGTCCTCAAGAGCGACAAGCCTGTGCTGGTCGATTTCTGGGCCGAGTGGTGCGGCCCGTGCCGTCAGGTCTCGCCCATCCTCCAGGAGATCGCCAGCGAGCACGGCGACAAGCTCGAGGTCGTCAAGCTCAACATCGACGAGAATCCGGAGGTTCCGCGCCAGTACGGTGTGCTCCAGATCCCGACGATGAACGTCTACAAGAACGGAGAGGTCGTGAAGCAGATCATCGGCGCCAAGCCGAAGGCCATGCTGCTGCGCGAGCTCGACGGCATCATCTAGCCCTGCGGGGCGGTTGCCAGGGCCCTCGCCGGTCGTACCGGCGAGGGCCGTCTCATGTCCATGGGTCGAAGGTGCTTGTGGGCTGCTGAGAAGCCGTCAGACGGGACGTAGTGCGCGTTCCGGACTCATGGAGCCCAGGAGGCGTTCCAGCGCCACCTCGACGTCCTCACGCCACGAGACGGCGGTCTTGAGTTCCAGCCGCAGCCGCGGGAATCGCAAATGCGGACGAACAGTCTTAAAACCAACAGAAAGCAAGTATTCCGCTGGAACTACGCAACTAGGTTCTTCCCACTTGAGGTCGCCAAAAGCTTCAATGGCTTTCACCCCACGCCGTGTCAGATCTTTGGCCACGCCCTGGATGAGCATTCGGCCCAGCCCACCGCCCGAGAACTCCGGAATGATGTGCGCCGTCATGAGCAGCACCGCGTCGGCGCTGACCGGCGAGGTGGGGAAGGCCACCGACCGCGGGCTGTAGAGCGGCGGGCTGTAGAGCACGAACCCGGCCGGCACCCCGTCGACGTACACGATTTTCCCGCAGCTGCCCCATTCGAGGAGAGTGCCGGAGATCCACGCCTCCTTCTCCAGCCCCGGGTCGCCGGAGTCCAGCGCCCGCTCCCCGCTGACCGGATCGAGCTCCCAGAACACGCACCGCCGGCAACGGCGTGGCAGATCATCGAGATTGTCCAGGGTTATGTTGACCAGCCGGCGCGACAACTACAGCCCCCTGTCGTTGACCCGGAAAAGCCCGCGAAAACCGCGTCCACAGGTGGCATCGTAGCCCAGTAGAGATGCAGCCAGCGGACACCACGACGGCCGAGCCCGTCACGGGCGACATGTCCGGTTAGCGTAATCTGGTATTTCAGTCCGATATGACACCTAGGAGGTGGGCCGTGACAGAAGAGCTGGATCACGGTCAGACACCCGCGACCCAAGGGTCGCGCATCGACGCCTACGTCGATCGGTACGCCGCGCGAGCTACCGGGATGGTCGCCTCCGAGATCCGAGCTCTTTTCGCCGTCGCGTCGAGGCCCGAGGTGGTCTCGCTCGCCGGCGGCATGCCGTACGTCACGGCTCTTCCCCTCGACATGGTCGGCGAGCTGGTCTCCGAGCTCGTCACCAGGCGCGGCCCCGTCGCGCTGCAGTACGGCTCCGGCCAGGGCGACCCGCACCTGCGCGAGCAGATCTGCGACGTCATGCGGCTGGAGGGGATCAACGCCGGGGCGAACGACGTGGTCGTCACCGTCGGTTCGCAGCAGGCACTCGACCTGATCACCCGCATCTTCATCGACCCGGGCGACGTGGTGCTCGCCGAGGGTCCCTCGTACGTGGGCGCGCTGGGCACTTTCGCCGCCTACCAGGCCAAAGTGGTCCATATCGCCATGGATGATCAGGGCATCGTGCCCGAGTCCCTGGCCCAGACCATCTACGCGCTGGAGACCGCCGGCGCCCCCATCAAGTTCCTCTACACGATCCCGACCTTCCACAACCCCGGCGGCGTCACCCTGAACATCGCCCGCCGCCAGCAGGTGCTCGACATCTGCCAGCGGGCCGGAGTCCTGATCATCGAGGACAACCCGTACGGACTGCTCGGGTTCGACGGGGAGCCCATGCGCGCCCTGCGCGCCGACAATCCGGACGGCGTGGTCTACCTCGGGTCGTTCTCCAAGACGCTCGCACCCGGCTTCCGCGTCGGCTGGGCCCTCGCCCCGCACGCCGTCCGCGACAAGCTCGTGCTCGCCATGGAGTCGGCCGTGCTGTCGCACTCCTCCTTCACGCAGCTCGCCGTCGGCCAGTACCTCGCCACGCAGCCGTGGCGGGAGCAGATCAAGACGTTCAGGGAGCTCTATCGCGAGCGCCGCGACGCGCTCCTGGACGCGCTCGACTCGCTCATGCCGCCCGAGGTCACCTGGACCCGCCCGGGCGGCGGCTTCTTCGTCTGGGCGACCCTGCCGGACGGGCTTGACTCCAAGGCCATCCTGCCGCGGGCGGTGGCCGAGCGGGTCGCGTTCGTGCCCGGCACCGGCTTCTACTCGGACGGCAGCGGGGCGCGGCACATGCGCCTGTCGTACTGCTATCCCGAGCCTGACCGCATCAGGGAAGGCGTGCGTCGGCTGGCGGGGGTGATCGAGCAGGAGATGCAGCTGCGAGACACGTTCGGCACCGGCTCGGTCCGCGACCATCAGGGCGTCGACACTCCCGGCCCAGACCTGGCCTAGCGCTTCCTGCCGGGGTCCCCGGCGGGGCCGCCCGACACGGCGGCCCCGCCCCTCCGCAGCCCTGCCTGCCGTCGACGGACACGCCGAATTGTCAGATTCCGCGCCATGTGCCGGCAGGCGCGCCGGGGCCGTAGCGCCCGTGCCGGACGACGACGGCATGGCGGTACGGTTGGACAGCGCGCGTGCGATCAGCGGAGGAGATGTGATGAGCGATCTGGGCCACGTGCTCGTGCTGGCCGGAGGTCTCTCCTACGAGCGGGAGGTGTCCCTCCGCTCCGGTCGCCGGGTCAGCGAGGTGCTGCGTGCCACGGGCATCGACGTGGAGGCCCGCGACACCGACGCGTCCCTCGTCCCGTCCATCCTCGCCGACCCGCCGGACGCCGTGTTCGTCACCCTGCACGGCGGCGCGGGCGAGGACGGCGCCATCCGGTCCGTCCTGGAGCTCCTCAACGTCCCGTACGTCGGCGCCGACCCGGACGCGTGCCGGGTCGCCTTCGACAAGCCCACCGCCAAGGCCGTCGTGCGCTCGGTCGGCCTGCGCACCCCCGAGTCGGTCACGCTGCCGAAGGAGACGTTCCACGACCTCGGCGCCACGGTGGTCCTGGGCCGCATCGTGGAGCACCTCGGCCTGCCACTCTTCGTCAAGCCTGCCCGTGGCGGGTCCGCGCTGGGCGCCTCCATCGTCCGCACGGCCGAGGAACTCCCCGCCGCGATGGTCGGCTGCTTCGCGTACGGCGACACGGCGCTGATCGAGCGGTACGTGGACGGGGTCGAGGTGGCGGTCTCCGTCGTCGACGTGGGCAACGGCCCGGTGGCCCTGCCTGCTGTCGAGATCGTGCCCGACGAGGGCGTCTACGACTACGCGGCGCGCTACACGGCCGGGCACACGGAGTTCTTCGCCCCCGCACGCCTCTCCGCCCAGGCGGCCGCGGCCTGTGCGGAGACCGCGGTGACGGCGCACACGGCGCTCGGGCTCCGCGACATCTCCCGTACCGACCTGATCGTCGACGCGACGGGCACGCCGTACTTCCTGGAGGTCAACGTGGCGCCGGGGATGACGGAGACCTCGCTCCTGCCGATGGCCGCCGAGGCCGCCGGCCAGGACCTGGGCGACCTCTGCCACGCCCTCCTCCGGAACGCCGCCAGCCGCTCCCACGCCTGACCTTCCGCAGCCGAGAGCACCGGCCCTCCCCCGGTTGCATGGGTAGCGAGCACCCGCTCCCCTCCGGAACGCCACCACCGGCCTTGCCCTCTCCCCCACCGCCGACGGCCGAGGACGCCCCTGCGATCCTCCAAACGCCGCCGTACACACCGAACCTCACCCCTCACTCCCTTTCGCTGCCCCACCTTCCTCGTTCACCGCTCCCCCGTACGGACCGGCCCGCCTCAGGCGCCTCGTCGCATCACCCGGGTGCACCAACGTTCGCCGCCCCGGCAGGCCAACGTCCCTCAGGGACGCGCACCGAGACAGCGCGCACGGCCGCACATGCAGCACGAGGAGCAGAGACTCGCGGCTGACCGGACAGCGGCGACTTCAGAGTCTGGGCAGCGGCAGTGCCTCATCCCCCTCCCCCTCCTCCATGGGACGGCGTGATGGGCCGCCAGATGCAAGTAAGTAGCCTTACCCTGTGCTGATCGATTCGATGTACCCCAAGAGCTTCGCCAGTGACAACCACGCAGGTGTGCACCCGGTCATCCTGGAAGCCATCGCCGCCGCCAACCACGGAGACGCGCCCGCCTACGGCGACGACAGCTGGACGGCGGCGTTCGAGGACAAGATCAAGGAAGTCTTCGGCCCGGCGGCCCAGGGATTCGCGGTGCTGAACGGGGCGGGCGCCAACCTGGTCGGTCTTGCCCCGACCGTCGGCCGCCACAACTCCATCCTGTGCGCCGACGGCGCCCACATCGCCACCGGCGAGACCGGCGCGTCCGAGCGCCTGCTGGGCGTCAAGCTGGTGACGATCCCCACCGAGGACGGCAAGCTCCGACCCGACGACATCAGATCCAGCCTCAGCGTGGTCGGCAATCCGCATGCGCCTCAGCCCACCGTCGTCTCCATCTCCCAAGTCACCGAGGTCGGCACCTGCTACACCCATGAGGAGATCGCCGGCCTCGCTGAGGCCGCGCACGAGGCGAAACTATGGCTCCACATGGACGGCGCCAGGCTCGCCAACGCCGCCGCCTACCTCGACTGCGATCTGAAGGCCATCACGACGGACGCCGGGGTGGACGTGTTCAGCTTCGGTGGCACCAAGAACGGCGCCCTGGCGGCGGAGGCGGTGGTCATCCTCGACGCGTCGCTCGCCACCAGCCTCCAGTATCTCCGCCGCCAGTCACTCCAGCTCGCCTCGAAGATGCGGTTCGTCTCGGCTCAGCTCTCGGCGCTGCTGACAGATGACCTGTGGCGCAAGAGCGCCTCACACGCCAACCGGATGGCCGCCCGACTGGCGGCCGGCATCGCCGATGTGCCCGGCGCTTCCCTCGCCTACCCCGTCCAGTCCAACGCCGTCTTCGTCGCGCTCCCGCATGCCGTCGCGGAGACTCTCAAGAGCCGCTACCTCTTCCACTACTGGGACGAGCCGGCGGGCGTCGTCCGATGGATGACGGCGTTCGACACGACGCCCGAGCATGTGGACGACTTCCTCGACGACATCCGCAAGGCCGCCATCGCGTAGGGCGTACCCGGGTCACCGTTTCACGTGAAACACCGCCCGAAGAGAACTAGGCCGCATGTTTCACGTGAAACAGCGGCCCTGCTCCTCCCAGGAGAGGCGCACCGGAAGGCGCAACGTTCGTACTCCCGCGACCCACGACCAACCCTCGTTTCACGTGAAACATCAATCGGGGCTGACTCCTCGACATCGTTTCACGTGAAACACCGCCTCAGGCTTCGGCCTCCCGCATCGCGCGGACCGCGTCCGGCGCCATGGTGCCGATGATGCGCTCAAGATCGTCGATCGTGGCGAACTCGACGACGATGCGCCCCTTGCGCCGCCCCAAGTCCACCTTCACCTTGGTCTCGAAGTGGTCCGAGAGCCGGTCGGCGAGGTGGGTCAGCCCGGGTGCCGTGGGCTTGGGCGCCGTACGATCGCGGGCGGGCTTCGTGGCCGCCTTGGCGCTCCCCATGGCGACGATCTCCTCCACCGCCCGGACCGACAGCAGCTCCGCCGCGATCCGCTTGGCCAGTTGAATCTGCTCCTCGGGGCTGTCGAGACCGAGGAGCGCCCGGGCGTGGCCCGCGCTGATGACGCCGGCGGCCACCTTCCGCTGGACTTCGGGCGGCAGGTTCAGCAGGCGGAGGGTGTTGGTGATGTGGGAGCGGGAACGACCGACCTTCTGCGCCAGCTGCTCGTGCGTGGCCTGGAAGTCGTCGAGGAGCTGCTGGTAGGCCGCCGCCTCTTCGAGAGCGTTCAGCTGCTCACGCTGAAGGTTCTCGATGAGCGCATCACGGAGCAGATCGGTGTCCTGCGTGTTGCGGACGATCGCCGGCACCGGGTCCAAACCGACCTGCTGGCACGCCCGCCAGCGCCGCTCCCCCATGATGAGCTCGTACCGGCCACCTCCCACCGATCGGACCACGATCGGCTGCAGCAGGCCGACCTCCCGGATGGACGCGGCCAACTCCTCAAGACGCTCCTCGTCGAAGACCTCACGCGGCTGCCGCGGGTTGGGGACGATCGCCTTGAGGGCAACCTCCTTGAAGTACGCCCCGGCGATCGGCCTCGGGCCCGTCTCCTCCGTTGACCCGTTCACCGGGGCGGCCACCGTCCCCGAACCGTCAACGATGGGACCGGTCGGGATGAGCGCCCCGAGCCCCTTGCCCAATCCCCGCCGCTGCTGACTCACTGCGTCTCCTCATCCACCCGGTCGATTCCGGTCACTCCAGGAGAGGTTACCGTCGCATGCCCCGCCCGGTGCCCCCTCGCCACACACCGACCCGCGGTATTTACGCCAACACGGCCACAAACCACCCCAACCGTCGCCCCGCCCCCTCATCCCGCTCGCAGATCGCCCACCGCCTCTGCTGGCGACTCCCGCGCCGCACGCAACCGCGCCGAGCGGTCGGGGGGCGGGCCCGCCGAGCACCGAGGTGTGCGGGCCCGCCGATTGCCGCCCACACGACTACGCCAGGCGCGGCGCATGACGAGCGCGGTGGCGCCCACCGCGCTGCGGCGAGAGCGTGTGGCGGCTACGGTGAGACGACTGGCACGACATCCGCCATCTGTGGCGACGCTGCACGCGGAAAGCGGTGCGCCTTGCGGCGCGCCGCATGCAACATCCACGCGGCGTGCGGCGTTCCCCGTTCCCCGTGCGCCGTGCACGGTGCGCCACGCAGCATGCGCGGTGCGGCGTGCAGCATGCGCGGTGCGGCGTGCAGCATGCGCGGCGTGCAGCATGCGCGGCGTGCAGCATGCGCGGCGTGCAGCATGCGCGGCGTGCAGCATGCGCGGCGTGCAGCATGCGCGGCGTGCAGCATGCGCGGCGTGCAGCATGCGCGGCGTGCACCATGCGGCGTGCACCATGCGCCATGCGGCATGCGGCTGCGTCTGGCACAGTGCGTGGCGGGCACTGGTGGGCGCGGCGTGCGCCGTGGCGCCGCAATGCCACGCCCGCGGCATATGGCGCGCGCCGTATGGCCAGCCACGGCATTTGGGCGACACAACGTGCGGCGCCTGCGGTGCGCGGCCCCTGAGGTGTGCGCCGGGCACGGCCTGCGTCGGGCGCCGTTCCGCCACTCGTCGGGCGTCGGGCGTCGGGCGTCGGGCGTCGGGCGTCGGGCGTCGGGCGTCGGGCGTCGGGCGTCGGGCGTCGGGCGTCGGGCGTCGGGCGTCGGGCGTCGGGCGTCGGGCGCAGTGTAAGGCGGATACGGCGGCCGCCGAGCGCCGTTCCACCATGCGCGCGGCATATGGCACGTGCCGTATGGGCAGCCACGGCATGCGGGGGGACAGCGTGCAATGTGCGGCGTCTGAGGTGTGCGCCGGGCGCGGCCCGCGCCGGCGCCGTTCCGCACGCGCGGCGTATGGCAGCCGCTGTATGGGCAGCCACGGCTTGCAAGCGGCACGGTGTGCGGCGCGTGCGGTGTGCGCCAGGAACAGCCTGCGCCGAACGCCGCTATGCCACGCGCACGGCATATAACACCGGTCGTATTGGCGCCAACGCATGCGGGTGGCACGGCGCGTGCGGCGGCTGCGCCGTCTGCCTGGCTCGCGACTACACCGGGGCGGCGGGTGGGCACCCGGCGCATGGCAGGGACGGGCATGCGGCGGGCTCGGCACGTGCCGGGCGTGCTCGGTGCCGCGGCGGAGGCCGGTGCCGATCTGGCCGGCCCTGCACGCGTGCGAAAGGTCGCCGCATCCGCCCACCGGAACGAGGCTGGGGCGTCAGCCGAGTGCGGGCGTGCGGTTCTCCCACCCCGGGCTCATGGGGTCAGGACACCGTGGCGCGGTGGGCGATCTCGCGAGCCGCGTCCATGTACGCCATAGCCCCGCTCGACCCCGGATCGTACGTCATCACCGACTGCCCATAGCTGGGCGCCTCGGAGAGGCGGACGCTGCGCGGGATCACCGTGTTGAGCACCGTGTCGCCGAAGTGGGACCGCACCTCGTCCGCCACCTGTGAGGCCAGCCGGGTGCGGCCGTCGTACATCGTCAGGACGATGGTGGAGAGCTTCAGCGTCGGGTTCAGGTGGGCGCGGATGAGGTCGACGTTCCTGAGGAGTTGCCCGAGCCCCTCCAGCGCGTAGTACTCACACTGGATGGGGATCATGACCTCGTCGGCCGCCACCAACGCGTTCACCGTCAGCAGCCCGAGCGACGGCGGGCAGTCGATCACGATGTAGTCCAGCTCGATCGAGTCGTACGCCCCGAGTGCGCGCCGGAGGCGGGCTTCCCGCGCCACCAGGGAGACGAGCTCGATCTCCGCGCCCGCCAGGTCGATGGTGGCCGGCGCGCAGTAGAGGTTCGGCATGTCGGGGACCTGCTTGACGATGTCCGCCATCGGGAGGTCGTCGACGAGCACCTGGTAGACGTCCGGCACGTCGCCCCGGTGTTCGGTGGCGAGCGCGGTGGAGGCGTTGCCCTGGGGGTCGAGGTCGACCACGAGGACCCGCTGGCCGTGCATCGACAGGGCGGCGGCGATGTTGACCGATGTGGTGGTCTTGCCCACGCCGCCCTTCTGGTTGGCCACCGCGATCACCCTGGTCTTGGGCGGGCGCGGCCAGCTGCCGTCCCCGTCGCTGGGGGTCTGGGCGGAGGTCGGGGTTGCGGATGTTTCACGTGAAACCACTGAGCTGAGCGCCTCTCGTACCAACGGCGAATCACCGGGGTTCAGGGGGGTCTGGGTCACGATGTCCATCCTTTCAACCACTGGTGTGCCGGTGCCGGGAATTGACCGTCGCGACACGCCCATTTCGGGCCAGCCAACCCCACTTGGACTCTCGGACGGACGGCCGTCCGGCCAGCCAAGACCGCTCGACGCGACTGGCACGACCGTCACCTCCTTCGTCGCCGCCTGGCTCGCTCCGGCGCGCGACCCGCTACCACCCGAACCAATGTTGCAGGCGGCTCGACCTTACCGTGCCCGACGGTCACGAGCTCGGCCGATCGCGTGCCACTGGCCCGCAATTGGGGCTCGGCCTCGGCGAGCTCCTCGGCGGCGCGCTCCCCCTTCATCGCGATCAGCTCCCCGCCCTCGCGCAGCAGCGGCATGGCCCACTTCAGGAGCCGGTCGAGCGGCGCCACCGCACGGGCGCTGGCGACGTCGAACTCGCGCTTGCCCGCCAGCTCCTCCGCCCGGCCGCGCAGAACCTCGACGTTGTCGAGCTTGAGCGCCTCGACGCATTCCTCCAGGAACACGGTACGGCGGAGCAACGGCTCCAGCAGCGTGACCGTGATGTCCTGGCGGACGATCGCCAGCACGAGCCCGGGCAGGCCGGCACCGGACCCGATGTCCACCAGGCGCACCTCCGGAGGCACGACCTCGGCCACGACCGCGCAGTTGAGCAGGTGACGGTCCCAGATCCTGGGCACCTCACGGGGACCCAGCAGCCCGCGGACCACGCCGGGCCCCGCCAGCAACTCGGCGAACGCGTTGGCGCGATCCCAAGCCTCCCCGGCGAAGACGTCCCGCGCTATGTCCGGCGGCGCCGGAAGCTCATCGCTCACTGGTAGGTGGCCCTTTCTGGAACTGTTGGTCCTGGCTCAGGCGAACGCCGGGGCCGACGTCGATCCGCGTCTGTCCGCGGCCGCTCCACGGCCCGGACGTGGATGGGTCCGGTGTCCGGCGTTCGGTGTCGATTCGGTTTCGGGTGATCTCCGCCAAGGTTCTTCCCGCCCATGGCTGAAGGTGAGATCGCAGTGGAAGACTAGCGGGCCAAGCTGAAGAGGGCCTTCGAGCACGCCGCCGATGCCCCAGGAGGCGCGGGCCACGGCGGGACGTTCGCGGCGCATCGCTCCGTACGTACCGAGGCCCCAGATGCGAAAACGGCCGTCCGCCTCGCGTGCGAGCGGGCGGACGGCCGATCGGATGGCGTGACGCTCTCAGGCGGGCAGGACCACCACGTAGCGGTGCGGCTCCTCGCCCTCGGACTCGCTGCGGAGCCCGGCCGCCGCCACCGCGTCGTGAACGATCTTGCGCTCGAACGGCGTCATGGGCTGCAGCGACTTGGGCTCGCCGTCGTCCTTGACCTCGTTGGCCACCTCGGTGCCGAGCTTGGTCAGCTCGGCCCTGCGGCGCTCGCGATAGCCGCCGACGTCGAGCATGAGCCTGGAGCGCTCGCCGGTCTGCCGGTGCACGGCGAGGCGGGTGAGCTCCTGCAGCGCCTCCAGCACCTCTCCCCCGGGGCCGACGAGCTCGCTGCCCTTGAGACCCACGACGGAGACCAGGGCGCGGTCGCCCTCGACGTCCATGTCGATGTCGCCGTCGATATCGGCGATGTCGAGGAGGCCCTCGACGTAGTCGGCAGCGATCTCGCCTTCCTGCTCCAGCGCGTTGAGATCAGGAGCCTTCTCCTGCTCGGCCTCGGTCATGGCCGGCCTCTCCTTCGTGTTCAAGACTTCTTGCTGCCGGTGCGCTTGCTGCGGGACTGCCGGCTTGGCTGCTGCCTAATGATCTTAGGCTCAGGCGGGGGCGGAGGAGCCTGCTCTTCCGGCGTGGTCTTCCGGATCTTGGCGATCAGGCCGGGCTTCGGCTGCACGGGGATGGCGTTGCCCTTGGCGTCGAACTGCGGCATCGGGTGCCGGCTGTAGAACCAGTGCTGCTGGCCGAGCGTCCACAGGTTGGTGGTGACCCAGTAAAGGATGAGACCGAGCGGGAAGTTCAGGCTGAAGAAGGCGAACAGCGGCGAGATGTACATCAGGATCTTCTGCTGCTGCGCCATGGGGTTGTCCGGCATCTGTGCCATGGAGCGGGTGACGCTCTGCCGGACGGTGAGGAACGTGGTGCACGAGCTGATCGCCACGAAGATGCCGATGACGATCTTCTGGCTGACGTCGGGCGCCTCGAAGAAGGTCGCGGGCAGCGGGGCGCCCAGGATGGAGGCCTGTTTGGCGCTGTCGACGAGCTCCTGCGACATCCCGAACTTCGCCTGGTCCGCCGCGATGGCCCGGAGCACGGTGAACATCGAGATGAAGATCGGGAACTGGGCGACGACGGGCAGGCAGCCACCGAGCGGGTTGGCGCCCGCTCCCTGGTACAGCGCCATGACCTCTTGGTTCATGCGCTGCTTGTCGTTCTTGTAGCGCTTGCGTATCTCCTGAACCTTGGGCGCCAGCTCCTGCATCTTGCGCGAGGACCGCATCTGCTTGAGGAACAGCGGGAAGATGAGGATCCGCATGCAGACGGTCAGCGTGATGATGGTGAGCGCCCAGGTCAAACCGCTGTTGGGGTCGAGGACCGTGCTGTACGCCTGGTGGATCCAGGTGATGACATAGGCGACGGCTGTGTACAGCCAGTTGAGCCAGGACAGCTCCACCGAGCTATCTCCCTTGCGTTTCGTGGGACCGGACCGGGCGTGGGGGCACCGGGTCTATACCTCCGGGATGGAATGGGTGGCACCGCCCGATGCGCCGGACAGTCAGCCAGGTGCCGCGCAGTGCTCCGTGCGTGGCGATCGCCTCAAGCCCGTACGCACTGCACGACGGGTAGAAACGGCAGCGTGGGCCGAGCATCGGGCTGATGAAGGCCCGGTAGAACCGGATCGGGATGATCAGCGCCCGAGCTGCGAGGCTCGGCGTCACCCCTTGCGGCTGCTCCGTCATTTTCGTCCACCCGTCGAGGACTCGCGCCGCCTGAGCAAACGTTCCAGCGCGGAGTCGAGCTCGGCGGCCAGGTGCTCGAATCGCGCGGACGCGGCCGGTGGATTGGCGCGTACCACCAGCAGGCTACCTCGCGGCAGCCGGTCGAGACGGTCTCGCATCAGGTGTCTGAGCCGTCGTTTGACCGTGTTCCGTGTCACGGCGCCGCCGACGGCCTTGCTCACTACGAAACCCACCCGAGGAGACTCTTCCCCCGAAATGGCAAAATGCACCACCAAGGTGGGCCGACCCGCGCGCTTGCCGCGCCGGACGGCCGTGTTGAACTCCTCCCCGCGCCGCATGCGGGATTGCCGTGACAGCACCGTATATGCCTATCGCCCGCCGGTGAGATCCACCGGCGGGCCGACTATCAGGCGCGGGACGGTCAGGCCGACAGCTTCTCGCGACCCTTGCGGCGGCGGGAGGCGAGGATGGCGCGGCCGGCCCGGGTGCGCATCCGCAGCCGGAAGCCGTGGGTCTTCGCGCGGCGACGGTTGTTCGGCTGGAAAGTACGCTTGCTCACGGGTGGGCTCCAGGCTTGAAGGTGCGCCGCAAGGGCGCTTACACACATGGATGGCCTGCCAGGGAAGCGAGGGCATGCGAAATAGCCGTCGCATGACAAGCCGACCGTCGTACGTTACGGGGCGAGGACCGTCCAGGTCAAACTGAACGGGTTATCCACCTTTCCACAGGCGACTTTTCCACCGCCACGCCTGCGTCCACAGGAGTGCACCCAGCTACCACTAGGCTGTGGACAACGTCTTGAACACGGCTGTGGACAAAGATACTGTCGGCCCTTCTGGGCCCGCTCAAGGCCTGTGCACAAGTTCCAGACCTGTGCACAACCTGTGGATCTCCTGTGGAGGACCTGGGTGAGAAGCTCGACCCCCACGCTGTGGACGAAGGTCTCACCGAGCGTGGCGATCGGCCGAGCATGTGGATAACGACCGCGGGGGGCCGCGAGAGGGAGGAGGGGGAGTCGCGCCATGGACGGTGTCGACCTCGGCACGGTATGGGCGAGGGCGCTGGACAACTTCCTCAACGAGAACGTGTCGGTGCAGCAGCGCACCTGGCTGTCCATGGTGCGCCCGATCGCGCAGGCCAACGACACCATCGTGCTCGGCGTCCCCAACGACTTCCTCAAGGACCTCATCGAGCGCAAGCTGCGCCCGCTCGTGGCGCACGCGCTGTCACAGGAGCTCGGCCAGAACATGCGGCTGGCCGTGATGATCGACACGACGGCGCCCGAGCAGCCGTCGCACGACGGTCATCAACAGCCTGTGACTCAGAGTTATCCCCAGAATGTGGAGAACCAGCAGCGTTACCCACAGCCCCCGCAACCCCAGCACCAGCAGGCATCCGAGCCGCCGCAGTTCTATTCTCCACAGCCGGAGCAGCCTCAGCTGTCCACAGAATATCCACAGCTTGGGTTCTCTTTTGAACAGGCGCAGCCGTACACACCGCCTGTGGAGAAAGAGCCGGAGCCGGCGCAGAACCGGTGGGAAGCGAAGAGCACCAAACCCAGCGAACCCGCCCGGCTCAATCAGAAGTACACATTCGAGACATTCGTCATCGGGGCCAGCAACAGGTTCGCTCACGCGGCGGCCGTGGCGGTGGCCGAATCCCCCGCGAAGGCGTACAACCCTCTCTTCATTTACGGCGACTCCGGGCTGGGGAAGACCCACCTGCTGCACGCGATCGGCCACTACGCGCAGAGCCTGTACGACGGCGCGCGGGTCAGGTACGTCAGCTCCGAGGAGTTCACCAACGACTTCATCAACAGCATCCGCGACCACAAGGCCGACGGCTTCCGCGGGCGCTACCGCGCGATCGACATCCTGCTGGTGGACGACATCCAGTTCCTGGAGGGCAAGGAGCAGACGCAGGAGGAGTTCTTCCACACCTTCAACACCCTCCACAACGCCAACAAGCAGATCGTCATCTCCAGCGACCGCGCCCCCAAGCAGCTGACCACGCTGGAGGACCGGCTGCGCAACAGGTTCGAGTGGGGCCTGATCACCGACGTCCAGCCGCCCGAGCTGGAGACCCGGATCGCGATCCTCAGGAAGAAGGCCATCCAGGAGGGCCTGGCCGCGCCGCCCGAGGTGCTCGAATACATCGCCAGCCGCATCTCCACCAACATCCGCGAGCTTGAGGGCGCCCTGATCAGGGTCACCGCGTTCGCCAGCCTCAACCGGCAGGGCGTGGACCTGCAGCTGGCGGAGGTGGTGCTGAAGGACCTGATCACCTCGGAGTCCGACACCGAGATCACCATCGCCGCCATCATGACCGAGACGGCCCAGTACTTCGGGATCAGCATCGACGACCTGTGCGGCACCTCGCGCAGCCGAGCGCTGGTCAACGCCCGCCAGATCGCGATGTACCTGGCACGGGAGCTGACCGAACTGTCGCTGCCCAAGATCGGCCAGCAGTTCGGCCGCGACCACACCACGGTGATGCACTCGGAGCGGAAGATCCGGTCGCTCATCGCCGAGCGCCGGTCGATGTACAACCAGGTCAACGAGCTGACTTTGCGCATCAAGCGGACATCTCGCGGGGCCTGAACGTCATGCACAGCCTGTGGATAACTCTGTGGAATGCGGAAACGCCGAATCCGGCCCGCTCTTCGCCACACAATGCCCGAATAAATCCCCCACAGGGCCTGGGGACAACGTTGGGGACATCCTGGGGAGAACCCGGGGTCTGCCGTGGATAACCTGTGGACGGCCTGTGAACAGCCGATTTGGGGCTCCAGAAGTAGGTCTCTTACCCCGTGGAAAACCTGTGGAAACCTCGTGGATAACTGGCCTCGGACGGTGGATGAAGGACCCCCGATCTGTGGACGGCCTGTGTGTGAAGTTTCGTCATCCCCAGGCGCGCGAGTTGTCCCCAGGCGTTATCAACAGCCTCAGTGGATGAAAACAGCCCCGCTGATCAGCGAGAACGCCGGTTGTCCACAGTTTCCACAGCCCCTAGTGTGATGACCTCTTATCTCTCTAACAAGGAACTCAAGACCCATAGAGGGTTCTCCCGGAGCTCAGGTGCGGGAGAGTGAACCGTGAATCAACGACGAACCCAGGAGGCTGGTCACCGTGATGTTCCGAATCGAGCGAGACGTCCTCGCTGAGGCGGTGGCATGGACGGCACGCAGCCTTCCGGCGCGTCCGTCGGTGCCCGTGCTCGCCGGCATGCGCCTGGAGGTCACCGAGGAGCAGCAGCTGAAGCTCTCCGGATTCGACTACGAGGTCTCCGCCGAGGTGACGCTCGAACTCCACACCGGCGAGCCCGGCGTGGTGCTGGTCTCCGGCAAGCTGCTCGCCGAGATCACCCGCGCCCTTCCCGCACAGCCTGTGGATTTCGTGGTGGACGGCGCCAAGGCGGTCGTCACGTGCGGCAGCGCGCGATTCACACTCCTCACCATGCCTGTGGAGGACTACCCGTCCCTCCCGGCCATGCCGCCGGCCGCCGGCCGGGTGGGCAGCGACGTGTTCGCCTCGGCCGTCTCCCAGGTCGCCGTCGCCGCGGGCCGTGACGACACCCTGCCGATGCTCACCGGCGTGCGGATGGAGATCGAGGGCGACACGGTGACCCTCGCCGCGACCGACCGCTACCGCCTCGCCGTGCGCGAGCTGAAGTGGCAGCCTGGGCAGCCCGACTTCAACGCCATCGCCATGATCCCCGGCAAGACCCTCGCCGACACCGCCAAGGCGCTCGGCGCGACCGGTGCCGAGGTGGAGATCGCGCTCAGCTCCGCGGGCGGCACCGGCGAGGGCATGATCGGCTTCTCCAGCGCCGGGCGGCGGACCACGACCCGCCTGCTCGACCCCGAGTTCCCCAAGTACCGCTCGCTGCTGCCCACCGAGTTCTCCGCCCGCGCGGACCTGTCCACAGGCCCGTTCGTCGAGGCGGTCAAGCGCGTCGCCCTGGTCGCCGAGCGCAACACCCCGGTACGCCTGGCGTTCAAGAGCGGCGAGGTCGTGCTGGAGGCCGGCAGCGGCGACGAGGCGCAGGCCGTCGAGGCGCTCCCCGTCGACTACGAGGGCGAGGAGATGAACATCGCCTTCAACCACCAGTTCCTGCTGGAGGGCCTGGGGGCCATCGACTCCGACGTCGCGCGGCTCCAGATGACCACATCGACGAAGCCCGCTATCCTCACGGGTGGAAAGCCTGTGGAGGACGGAGCCACCACGGATTACCGCTATCTGATCATGCCCATCCGCCTGTCAGGCTGATCCTGTCATCGGGGATGATGGAAGCCTGACAAGGGGGTAGACAACATGCAGATCGGCATGGTCGGGCTGGGCAAGATGGGCGGCAACATGGCCGAGCGCCTGCGCCGCGGCGGCCACGACGTGGTCGGCTACGACCGCGATCCGGAGATCAGCGACGTGACCAGCCTCAAGGAGCTGGTCGAGCGCCTGCAGGCACCGCGCGTGGTCTGGGTCATGGTCCCCGCGGGCAAGCCCACCCAGTCCACGGTCGACGATCTCGGCGAGCTGCTCGACGCGGGCGACATCGTCGTCGACGGCGGCAACTCCCACTACGGCGACGACCAGAAACACGCCGCCGAGCTGGCGGAGAGGGGCATCGGCTTCGTCGACTGCGGCGTCAGCGGCGGCGTGTGGGGCCTCCAGAACGGCTACGCGCTCATGTGCGGCGGGTCCCAGGCCGACGTCGAGCGGCTGATGCCGATCTTCGACACGCTCAAGCCCGAGGGCGAGGACGGCTTCGTGCACGCCGGCGACGTGGGCGCCGGGCACTTCGCGAAGATGGTCCACAACGGCATCGAATACGGCATGATGCAGGCGTTCGCGGAGGGCTGGGAGCTGCTCGAGGCCTCCGACGTCGTCAAGGACGTCAAGGGCTCGTTCAGCAGCTGGCGCACCGGCACCGTCATCCGCTCCTGGCTGCTCGACCTGCTGGTTCGGGCGCTCGACGACGACGAGCACCTCGACGAGCTGCGCGGTTACGCACAGGACTCCGGTGAGGGCCGGTGGACGGTGCAGGCGGCCGTCGACCACGCGGTGCCGTTGCCGGTCATCACCGCCGCGCTGTACGCCAGGTTCGCCTCGCGCCAGGACGACTCCCCCGCGATGAAGGTCGTGGCCGCGCTGCGCAACCAGTTCGGCGGCCACGCGATCTCCTCGACCGAGGGCAGCACCGGCATGGGCGCCGACGCGCCTGGCGCGGACGTCATCCCGCCGGCGCGCGACCGCGACCGCTAGGTTTTCCACAGGCGAGGCCCGCCGGTGACCACAGCGGCCCCCGGCTCGCACTAACCTCGGTGGGGTGCACGTCGCCCACCTCTCGCTGACCGACTTCCGGTCGTACGCGTCCGTGGAGCTCGGCTTGGAGCCGGGCGTCACGGCGTTCGTGGGGCCCAACGGCCAGGGCAAGACCAACCTGGTCGAGGCCCTCGGCTACGTCGCGACGCACTCCAGCCACCGGGTGTCGAGCGACGCGCCTCTGGTGCGCCAGGGCGCGACGCGGGCGATCGTGCGCTGCGCCGTCCACAGGGAGGACCGGCGTGCGCTGGTCGAGCTGGAGATCAACCCGGGGCGGGCCAACCGCGCCAGGCTCAACCGCTCCCCCGTCTCCAGGGCGCGAGACGTCGTCGGCCTGCTGCGCACGGTGCTGTTCGCCCCCGAGGACCTGGCGCTGTCCAAGGGCGACCCGGCCGAGCGCCGCCGCTTCCTCGACGACCTGCTGGTCGCCAGGGCGCCCAGGTTCGCCGGGGTGCGCGCCGACTACGACCGCGTGCTCAAGCAGCGGGGGGCGCTGCTGCGTACGGCCGCGCAGGCCCGCAGAGGCAGCAGGAGCGCCCGGCGGGCCGAGAGCGACACCGCGTTCGCGGCGGCGGGCGCGGGCGACGTCCTGAGCACTCTGGAGGTCTGGGACGCCCACCTCGCCCGGCACGGCGCGGAGTTGCTGGGGGCCCGGCTGGAGCTCATCGAGGCGCTGCGTCCCCTGGTCGCCGGCTCCTACGCCGCGCTCGCCCCGGGCAGCGCGCCCGCGACGCTGGCGTACCGCAGCACGTTGTCCACAGGTGGGGACACGGATGGGGACGGCCCGGACGGCGAAAACCCCGGTGAGCGGGGATCTTCCGATACACAGACGTTATCCACAGACTTGGGGAAAACCCTTGAAGAGCGGCTGCGGGAGCGGCTATTGGAGGTGCGCTCCGCGGAGCTGGAACGCGGCGTCACGCTCGTCGGCCCGCACCGCGACGACCTGATCCTCGGCCTCGGCGACCTGCCCGCCCGCGGCTACGCCAGCCACGGCGAGTCCTGGTCGTTCGCGCTGGCGCTGCGGCTGGCGGCGTACGACCTGCTGCGGGCCGACGGCGGCGACCCCGTGCTGATCCTCGACGACGTGTTCGCCGAGCTCGACAGCCAGCGCAGGCGCCGCCTCGCCGAGATCGTGGCCCCGGCCGAGCAGGTGCTCATCACCGCGGCCGTGCCGGACGACGTCCCGCCGGAGCTGGCGGGAGCCAGGTTCGACGTCGCCGAAGGGAGCGTGAGCCGTGTCCGCTGACGACAACCCCGCGGCGAGGGGGGCCGCGATGGCCAGGGAGAAGCTCGCCCAGGCCAAGGCCGACGCGGCCAAGCGCGGCCAGCTCCCCCGCCGCGAGCCCAGGCGCAGGGCAGCGGGGCCGCGCAGGGACGGCGGCGACCCGCTGCTTTTCGGACGTGCCATCGCCGACCTCCTGGCCGACCGGGGCTGGGAGCGTCCGGTGGCCGTCGGCGGGGTCTTCGGGCGGTGGATCGACATCGTGGGTCCTGACCTGGCCGCGCACACCAAGCCCGAGTCGTTCGAGGACGGCGAGGTGCTGATCTCGGCCGATTCGACGGCGTGGGCGACGCAGGTGCGGCTGCTCGCGCGCACGCTCGTACGCAGGCTCAACGAGGAGCTCGGACCGGGCACGGTCACGAAAGTCAAGGTCAGAGGCCCGCAGAACGCTCCGAGACCGTCGGGTGGGTTGCGGGTGACCGGAAGCAGGGGCCCGCGCGACACCTATGGATAGCTGGGGCCGGCACGTTCCGAGCCGCCGCGGTTGGGCGCCAGGAGCGATCAGAAAGCCGCAGACGCGCTAAGCCCCCTTTCCGAAGGGGGGATGCTCGGACAGGGGGCAAATCGAGCTAGAGGGCATCACAGGCGCGTTCCTTGCCACCTTCGGGCTCCGGACCCGGTAGAATGAAGACGGATTCCGGACACGTCCGCTTGCGTGTCACCCCGGCAGCAAGCCGACTCCCCTGGGTGACCGCGCATCGGGGCACTCACGACGGTGACGGGCACGGCAGGGGCAGCTTTGCGATTTGATCGCCTCCCCCGCCGCGTGTCCGCGGCAGGAGGATTTTGCAGTTGTCCTACGACGCTAGCTCTATCACCGTACTCGAGGGGCTTGAGGCGGTCCGCAAGCGCCCGGGTATGTATATCGGCTCCACCGGCGAGCGCGGCCTGCACCACCTGGTCTACGAGATCGTGGACAACGCGGTGGACGAGGCTCTCGCAGGCTATGCCAGCAGGATCGACATCACGCTCTTGGCCGACAACGGCGTACGCGTGATCGACAACGGCCGTGGCATCCCCACCGGCATCATGCCGAAGGAGAACCGATCGGCGGTCGAGGTCGTGCTGACCACGCTCCACGCGGGCGGCAAGTTCGACAGCCAGTCCTACGCGGTCTCCGGCGGCCTCCACGGCGTCGGCTCGGCCGTCGTCAACGCGCTGTCGACCGCCATGGACGTCGAGGTCAAGCAGAACGGCTACTACTGGCGCCAGCGCTACGAGCTGTCCAAGCCCCTCGCGCCGCTGGCCAGGGGCGAGGGCACCGACGAGACCGGCACCACGATCACGTTCTGGCCCGACCCCGACGTCTTCGAGACCACCGCGTGGAACTACGAGACGCTCTCGCGGCGCTTCCAGGAGACGGCCTTCCTCAACAAGGGCCTGACGATCACCCTCACCGACGAGCGGCCCGACCACGTCAACGGCGAGGCCCACACCGTCACCTACTGCTACGAGGGCGGCCTGACCGACTTCGTCCGGCACCTCAACACCAAGAAGGAGCCGGCGCACTCGTCGATCGTCTCCTTCGAGGAGGAGGGCGACGGCATCGCGGTCGAGATCGCCATGCAGTGGAACAACTCCTACTCCGAGTCCGTCTACACCTTCGCCAACATGATCAACACGGCGGAGGGCGGCACTCACGAGGAGGGCTTCCGCGCGGCGCTGACGTCGATCGTCAACCGCTACGCCCGCGAGCAGAAGTTCCTCAAGGAGGGCAAGGACGACAACCTCTCCGGCGAGGACGTCCGCGAGGGGCTGACCGCGATCGTCTCGGTGAAGCTGTCCGACCCGCAGTTCGAGGGCCAGACCAAGACCAAGCTGGGCAACACCGAGGCCAAGTCGTTCGTACAGAAGGCCTGCAACGACCACCTGCGCGACTGGTTCGAGCGAAACCCCGGCGAGGCCAAGGACATCATCAACAAGTCGCTGCAGGCCTCGCGCGCCCGCATCGCCGCCCGCCAGGCCCGCGACCTGACCAGGCGCAAGTCGCTGCTCGAGTCGGGCAGCGGCCTGCCCGGCAAGCTGGCCGACTGCCAGTGGAACGACCCGGAGAAGTGCGAGCTGTTCATCGTCGAGGGCGACTCGGCCGGCGGCTCGGCCAAGGGCGGCCGCGACTCGCGCTTCCAGGCGATCCTGCCCATCCGCGGCAAGATCCTCAACGTCGAGAAGGCCCGGATCGACAAGGTCCTCAAGAACAACGAGGTCCAGGCGCTGATCACGGCCCTGGGCACGGGCGTGCACGACGAGTTCGACATCGCGAAGCTGCGCTACCACAAGGTCATCCTCATGGCCGACGCCGACGTCGACGGCCAGCACATCAACACGCTGCTGCTGACGCTGCTGTTCAGGTTCATGAGGCCGCTGATCGAGGCCGGCCACGTCTACCTGTCGTGCCCGCCGCTCTACAAGATCAAGTGGGACCGCAAGGGCGAGGACGCCTCCTACGCCTACTCCGACGCGGAGCGCGACGCGATCATCAACGAGGGCATCGCCAACGGCCGGCCCGACCCGCGGCCGCGCGACAACGTGCAGCGGTTCAAGGGCCTCGGCGAGATGAACGCGAGCCAGCTCTGGGAGACCACGATGAACCCCGAGACCCGGCTGCTGCGCCTGGTCACGCTCGACGACGCCGCGCAGGCCGACGACCTGTTCAGCGTGCTCATGGGCGAGGACGTGGAGGCCCGGCGCGAGTTCATCATCCGCAACGCCCGCGACGTGCGCTTCCTCGACGTTTAAGGACATTTACCTGTGACGGACGTGAACACCACTCCCCCGGCCGACCGCATCGAGCCGGTGGACATCCAGTCCGAGATGCAGCGCAGCTACATGGACTACGCGATGTCGGTCATCGTGTCCAGGGCGCTGCCGGACGTCCGCGACGGTCTCAAACCGGTGCACCGGCGGGTGCTCTACGCGATGTACGACGGTGGCTACCGTCCCGACCGCGGCTACTTCAAGTGCGCCCGCGTCGTCGGTGACGTGATGGGCACCTACCATCCCCACGGCGACACCTCGATCTACGACGCTCTCGTACGCCTCGCGCAGAGCTGGTCGCTGCGCTACCCGCTGGTCGACGGGCAGGGCAACTTCGGCTCCCCCGGCAACGACCCGGCGGCGGCGATGCGCTACACCGAGTGCAAGCTCGCGCCCATCGCCATGGAGCTGCTGCGCGACATCGACAAGGAGACCGTCGACTTCCGCCCCAACTACGACGGCAAGTCGCAGGAGCCCGACGTCCTGCCGGCGCGCTTCCCGCAGCTGCTGGTCAACGGCTCGGGCGGCATCGCCGTCGGCATGGCCACCAACATCCCGCCGCACAACCTGCGCGAGGTGGCCTCGGCGGTCAAGTGGGCGCTGGAGCACCCCGAGGCGAGCGACGAGGAGCTGCTGGAAGCGGCGATCAAGCTGGTCAAGGGGCCCGACTTCCCGACCAGGGCGCTGATCGTCGGGCGGCGCGGCATCGAGGACGCCTACCGCACCGGCCGCGGCTCCATCACCATGCGCGCCGTGGTCGAGGTCGAGGAGGACAAGGGGCGGCAGGCCCTGGTCGTCACCGAGCTGCCGTACCAGGTCAACCCCGACAACCTGGCGCTCAAGATCGCTGAGCTGGTGCGCGAGGGCAAGCTGACCGGCATCGCCGACGTCCGCGACGAGAGCTCCTCGCGCGTCGGCCAGCGCCTGGTGATCGTGCTCAAGCGCGACGCGGTCGCCAAGGTCGTGCTCAACAACCTGTACAAGCACACCCAGCTCCAGGACACCTTCGGCGCCAACATGCTGGCGCTGGTCGACGGCGTGCCCCGCACGCTCCGGCTCGACCAGTTCGTCCGGCACTACGTGGCCCACCAGATCGAGGTCATCGTCCGCAGGACCCGCTACCTCCTGCGCAAGGCCGAGGAGCGGGCGCACATCCTGCGCGCGCTGCTGAAGGCCCTGGAGCGGCTCGACGAGGTCATCGCCCTCATCCGGGCCTCCGAGTCCGCCTCGCACGCCCAGCAGGGCCTCATGGCGCTCCTGGAGATCGACGAGGTGCAGGCGCAGGCCATCCTCGACATGCAGCTGCGCAAGCTGGCCGCCCTGGAGCGGCAGGCCATCCAGGACGAGTTCGACGCCCTGATGACGCAGATCGCCGAGTACAACGCGATCCTGGCCAGCGAGAGCCGCCAGCGCGAGATCATCAACGAGGAGCTCGCCGAGATCGTCGGCCGCTACGGCGACGACAGGAAGACCGAGATCGTCGCCTACGACGGCGACATGTCGATCGAGGACCTCATCGCCGAGGACGAGATCGTCGTCACGATCACCAGGGGCGGCTACGCCAAGCGCACCCGTACCGACCTCTACCGGGCGCAGAAGCGCGGCGGCAAGGGCGTGCGCGGCGCCCAGCTGCGCCAGGACGACATCGTCGACCACTTCTTCGTCACCACGACGCACCACTGGCTGCTGTTCTTCACGAACAAGGGGCGCGTCTACCGGGTCAAGGCGTACGAGCTGCCCGACGCCGGGCGCGACGCGCGCGGCATGCACCTCGCCAACCTGCTCGCCATGCAGCCGGACGAGACGGTCATGGAGGTCCTCGACCTGCGCGACTACCACGTCGCCCCCTACCTCGTGCTCGCCACCCGCAGCGGGCTGGTCAAGAAGACCCGGTTGTCGGAGTACGACTCCCCCAGGTCCGGCGGCCTGATCGCGATCAACCTGCGGGAGGACGACGAGGTCATCGGAGCCCGCCTGGTCTCCGAGCACGACGATCTGCTGCTGGTCTCAAAGGGAGCCCAGTCGATCAGGTTCACCGCCTCCGACGAGGCGCTGCGGCCCATGGGCCGGGCGACCAGCGGAGTGATCGGCATGAGGTTCCTCGAAGGCGACGAACTTCTCGCCATGAATCGGATCGCCGACGGTCAAGACGTGCTTATCGCCACTAAGGCTGGGTACGCAAAACGGACGCCAGTGGAGCAGTATCCAGTTCAAGGACGTGGCGGTAGGGGCGTGCTGACTGCGAAAATCGTGTCTTCCCGTGGCAAGCTGGTCGGAGCCGTCATGGTCAACCCAGAGGACGAGGTCTTCGCGATCACGTCTGCCGGCGGGGTGATCCGGACGAGTGCCGGCGAGATCAAGCAGTCCGGCCGCCAGACCATGGGAGTGCGATTGATGAATCTCGCTGAAGGCGACAGCGTGGTGGCCCTCGCCCGAAACGCGGAGTCGATGGAGACTTCTGTGGAAACTGTGGAAGACGGGGGAGGAGAGTAGTCCATGAGCGCCCAGGGTGGCCCCGCCAGGACAAAGGCGGCTTCGGGTAACGGACAACAACCGAAGAAGCCCAACCAGACCGAAATATTCGGCGCGGTCGATGACGGCAGGGACACGACTCCCGCGCAGCCCAATCCCGGCCCAGCCCGGGACGAGGCGCGGTCGTCGGCTCCCGCGCCCGCGTCCTCGCCGTCGCCCGCCTCGCCCCCCGAGGGCAACGACACGGTACGCGTCCGTCCCTCGCTGGCCACGGAGGCACCTCCGCCCGCCGTCGAGTTGCCCAAGAAGAAGAAGTCGTCCAACTCGGCGGGGGCCCGGCTCCCCCGCAAGGCGCACCTGGTCCTGCGCCGCGTCGAGCCGTGGTCCGCCATGAAGTTCAGCTTCGTGGTGTCCCTGGTCTGCTTCGTGGTGCTGTTCGTGGCGGTGGCCGTCCTGTACGGCGTGCTGTCGGCCCTGGGCGTGTTCGACTCGATCGTCGACCTGGTCAACCAGCTCGGCCAGGGCGAGCAGGGCCAGAGCTCGATCCCCATCGACATCGCCTCGTGGTTCGAGCCGGTGCGGATCCTCGGCTACACCGCGCTGCTCGGTGCGGTGAACGTCGTCCTGATCACGGCGCTTTCCACGCTGGGGGCGGTCATCTACAACATCGCCTCCGACCTCGTGGGGGGCGTCGAGGTGACCTTCAGCGAGGCCGAGTGAAGGCCGGCTAGACGCGGCGCCCGCGCCGTCCCGGCACGACCGGGACGGCGCGAGTAGCCCGCCGGAGGCGGTAAGCTTTCCTCATCCGAACAACCAGTTCGCCTCCTTCCTGCGGATGCGATAACGTTCGGTGTGCGCGGGGCTATAGCTCAGTCGGTTAGAGCGCTTCCCTGATAAGGAAGAGGTCCCAGGTTCAAGTCCTGGTAGCCCCACCCAGCAGAAACGCCCCGAAGCGATCAAGCTCCGGGGCGTTTTACTGCAACCGGTACTGCAGCGGGCTCACTCAAACAGCTTGTTGACCATCCTGATCGCGTTTTCCCGGCTCTCGCCGTCGCCGTGGGTGTAGATCTCCATCGTGACCGAGATCCTGCTGTGCCTGAGGATCTCCATGGCGTCACGTGGCGCGACGCCCAGTTTCTTGAGCAGCGAGGCAGCGGTGTGCCTCAGGTCGTGTACTCGGATCGGGGCGGAGGTTCACTGATTTGACGATCCGGGTGAAGGAGCGCGCGAGATTACGGGGTTCGATGTGGAGTCCTGATCTTGTGGTGAAGACCAGCCCTGTGTCCGTCCAGTGCTCCCCCGCCTGCTCGCGCATGATCTCTTGCCCTCGCCGCTGAACCTCCAGCGCTTCCCGGACGATGCCGAGCAGCGGAAGTGATCGCTTGCCGGCGTTGGTCTTCACCGGCCCGTGGTGCAGTTCCCTGCCCACTCGGACGAGCTGGCGCCGGATGTCCACGTGTCCCTCGTCAAAGTCCACGTCCATCCAGCGAAGTCCGAGGGCTTCGCTTCGCGGCGCAGACCGTACACCAGGAGCCAGCACGAAGGCCGGGTAAAGCTGATCGGCGCGTGCTGCTCGCAGGAAGCTCCGCGCCTCGTCGGCCGTCCACGGACGGTTGCGCTGAGGATCGAGCGGGGGACGGACTGGAGCCGGGCTGCATCGACAGCGTGAGGTAGGTGTACGGGTTGAGGCTGCTCATGCCGCCCCCTGCTGCGTCATCGTGGTCGGCGGTCAGGGCGCGGTAGGTGCGCTCGACCGAGCGGGCGTAGCGGGCGGCCTCGTGGGCGAGCTGGCGCGCGAACATCAGGTCGTCTGCGGTCACGAGTCCTCAGGTGGTGACCAGGACGCAGGCGGCTCCGAAGTCGAGCGCCAGCACGGGCTCACGGTGGCCGTAAGGGTGGAGTAGGTCCGGGCGGTCCGGCCGGTGGTCAGCCGGATCACGGTTCTTCTCGCATGGCCTGATCCAGGGCAGCGCTGAGGGTGACCTTCATTTCATAGACCGTCCCGACCGAGTGACCGGCGGCGATCCGCTACGGAAGGCCACGCCGCGACCGGTCGAGGGCCTCTACTAGCTTGCCGCGCACCTCCTCCCGAGGCTTGCCGTTCTTGCGGACCCGCTTGTAGGTGCCGTCCGGAGCCAGGACGAAGGCAGCGCCTTACCATCGACCGTCTTTCCGCTGGTAGATGGTGCCTTCGCCGTTCGCTCGTATGCTCTTATTGGGCTTCATGCCGCCTCCTCCCTGAGCTGAGACACGTACGCATCAACGGGTGCCAAGGGCACGCGCCGGACGACGGCCGATCTTGCAGGACTCCAGGTCGCCGGCCCTGATCAGGTAATGGATCGGCCGTCGACTCAGCCCGAGAACCCTCAACACTTCGGGTACCTTCAGGAGTCGTTTTCCAGCGAGGAGCTCCAGCTTGTCTCCTGGTCCTTGGCGCGCTTGCCCTTCGGTTGGACGAGGCAAATGGGAAGATCGGGCAGGCGGATGAAGTGCAGGAACGTAGTATGTTCACGTCGTGGCTGAGTCCGAGGAAATCATCAATGCCGTGTTCGAAGATTGGGCCGTGACTCTCGATGGGACAATCGAGGAGCTGACATCCCAGATCTTGACTGGCGATTATGGAGTCACCCCCGACCCCGAGAAGCCCGAGGACACGCGCAACAAGCTCCAATGGCTGCTCCGGCGTGAACTCACCTCGATGATGTTCGGCTACTGCGTAACGATCAATGGCGGAAGTCCCAGCGCAGAAACGGGCATGGTTCGTCTGGTAGATGAGAACGGCACCGACCATACGTCGCTCGGCTTGCACAGCGCATTCTTGGGCTACCTCGACTCCACCGGGCGACCCACCGTCTGACACCTGACGGCGACGAGGACGGCAACGTCCCTGCACCAGGACTGATTCAGCCGCCGACGCTGGCATCTTCCGTGGCGAGAGCCGTACGACACGGTGAATGATCGTGCTGACAGTCCCAGGTTCGAGTCATGGGAACTCCACCCAGCGTCCGCCCCGGGGGAACGCCCCATCGATCGGATGACGCCGGCGGCTGCGGGCTGGATCCATGATCTACAGGGTGGGCATGCGTTCAGGGCTCCGCACCCGCCGATTTGGAACCGCAGCCACTCCGGGGTCAGTGTGCGCCGCCTGAATCAGGCGCGACGTTCGGCCGCCCGGGTGTGCAAATCCCGCATCTGCTTGTCGAGAGGCGGCACCGGGCCTGTGACGGCGATGCCGGGTGCGATCTCAGAGATCGGGAGGCTCCGCACGGGTGAGGCGGGGCGTCCGAGCTCGGCGCGCCAGCCGGCGAGTTGGGCGGCGGAGTGGATGTAGACGATCCGGCCCAGTCCGACCCAGGCGTGCGCCGCCGAGCACATCGGGCAGTGCTCTCCCGAGGTGTACATCGTCGCGGTCGATCGTTGGCGTGGGGTGAGGTTCGTTGCCGCCCACCGGGACAGGGCGAGCTCGGGGTGGGCGGTCGGGTCGGCGGTGGTGGTCTCGCGGTTGCGGTCCTCGGCGAGGACGGCTCCGTCGGCGTCGGCGAGGACGGATCCGAAGGGGTCATCGCCCGCGTCGAGGGCCTCGGCGGCGAGTTGGATGCAGCGGCGCAGATGCGTCAGGTCGGTGGGTGTGAGGTCGTCGGCGTTCATCGTGGTCGCTCCCGGTTTCATGCGAGCCTGAGCTCTCCGCGGCCCGTGACGATGCCGGAGCCGGAGATCCGTACGCGGTCTCCGTCGATCTCGACCTGGATCCGGCTGGGCCGACCGAGCTTGTGGCCCTGTTCGATGATGATCAGGCCCGCGTCGATGCCTCGCGTGCGCGCGAGGAGGGCGGCGAGGGGGCCGGCGGCCGTGCCGGTGGCCGGATCCTCGACGATGCCGACGGTGGGGTTGAAGAACCGGCTGTAGGCGTCCGCCTCGGGATCGCCGGGTGCGGTGGTGTAGACGTAGCACCCTTCGGCGCCCACCTCGGCCAGGATCGCGGCCAGGGCCCGGGAGTCCACGGCGGTGCCGTCGACCGACGGTCGGTCGACCAGCGGGACGAGCAGGTGGGAGACCCCTGTGGAGACGGCCTGCGCCGGTGCGTCGGTGCGCAGTTCCTCGGGCCGGAGTCCGAGTGCGGCAGCCAGGCGGCGTGAGTCCTCGACACTGGGCCCGAACACCGGTGAGGACTGCTCCATCACGACCCGCACACCTTCCCCGTGCGGGCGGACGACCTCGACCGGCAGCACGTCGTCGCCGATCTCCTGCATCAGCGTCCGGGACGGTCCTTCTCCGGTCAGTCCCTGGTCGGCGAGCCACAGCCAGGCGCCGAGCGCGTTGTGCCCGGCTCCGTCGACCTCCGCGCCGATCGGGGTGAACGACCGTAGCCGCCACGCGGCGCCGGGCCGGGTGGGCTGAAGCAGGAAGGTGGTCTCTGATTGGTTGAACTCGCGAGCGATGTCGCGCATCTGGTCCACAGTCAGGCCGTCGGCGTCCGGCACCAGGGCCAGCGGGTTACCGGTGAGCGGGCGTTCGGCGAAGACGTCGACGAAGAAGAACGGTGTCATGGTTGTCACGAGGTCAACGCTATGTAGCCGGTGCGGGATGTCACACACCGAATCGTTCGACCAGCGGTGGAATCGGCGCAGAATCTGCGGCATCCTGCAGGAATGACCAACAGACCGGCCGTGCGGCCGTTGGACGAGGTGGACCGTGCCCTGATCAGCGCTGTCCAGGCCGACGGCCGCGCGACCCTGGCCACGCTCGCCGAGACCATCCGGCTCAGCGTCTCGGCCACCCGGACCCGGCTGCGCTCCTTGGAGGAGCACGCGGTCATCAGGGACTACCGTGCGCGCGTCGAGCCGGAGGCCTTGGGCTACTCCTTGCGCGCGATCGTCCGGATGAAGGTCCACGGTTCGCTGTACGACAAGGTCACCGCCACCCTGGCCGTCCAGCCGCAGATCGTGCGCTGTCTGCGTGTTACCGGAGAGTTCTGCTATGTGATGGAGATCGTCGCCACGGACATGAGCGACCTCGAGAAGATCACTTCCGAGCTGGCCCGTGTCGGGTCCATCACCACGGATCTCATTTACGAGATCGTTGCCGACCGCCCGATCCCGTTGCCACACGACTGAACGCGTGGCCCGGCCGCCCTCCCCTGGCTCTCATTTGCCGAGGCCGAACCGTTCGGCGAACGCGGTCATCTCCATGCGCTGATCGTCGGGCGAGCCGGCGGCGGGGCTCACGACGACGCGGGTCACGCCCTGCGCCGCGAGCTCCTCGACCCGTTCCGGCTCCATGTCCATCGACCCCCATCGCGTGTACTCGAGCGCGTCCGGGTCGCGTCCGGCCGCGGCGGCGGTCGAGCGGGCGAGATCCAGCTGGGCGCGGCGCTCCTCCGCGGACAGCGCTCCGCCGGGGAAGAATCCGTCGCCTCGCAGCCCGGCACGGCGCGCTGCCGCCCGGCTCGATCCGCCGATGTGGATGGGCAGGTGTGCGAGGCCGTGCGGCTTCGGGTAGATGC
Organism: Nonomuraea phyllanthi; assembly: GCF_006334985.2. Lineage (GTDB taxonomy): Bacteria > Actinomycetota > Actinomycetes > Streptosporangiales > Streptosporangiaceae > Nonomuraea > Nonomuraea phyllanthi. The sequence continues at coordinate 202,753 of NZ_VDLX02000002.1, read as the reverse complement.
ACACGTTGTCGAACGAGAAGAACTCCCCGTCGAAGCTGACACCGTTCTCGTCCCCGCCCCACAGCAGCCGGAGCACGTCGATCGCCTCGTCGGCGCGCCGACCGCGGGTGGCGAAGTCGACTCCGAAAGCGCTCGCCTCGCCGGGCAGGGAGCCGAGTCCTACCGTCAGCAGCCGCATCCGGCCCTTGGACAGCGCGTCGATGGTGGCCAGGCGCTTGGCGAGGATGACCGGATGATGGTACGGCAGGAGCAGCACGGCCGTGCCGAGCAGGATCCGGTCGGTGGCCGCGGCCATGAAGCTCAGGCAGTCCAGCGGGTCGACGAAAGGCAGATCGGGCGGGAACTGGAAGCTACCGAAGCCGGCACCGGGGTAGAGGACGATGTGTTCCGGCATGTAGAGGGCCTCGAAGCCGCATTCCTCGGCGTGCCGGGCGAAGGCCACGATCCCGTCGGGATCAACCGCGCCGTAGTAGGCGGTGCTGTAACTGATCGCGAACTTCACTGCGGTTCTCCAGCCATCGACGCGAGCTCCGTTGCGATTACCGTAGAAGCTTGACACCGGTGGCAAGGCAAATCGGTACGGCCTGCTCGGCGACAGTGTCATGCGGCCATCTCCCCCATGACCGGAATGCCGGTGCAGGCGCAGCCGATCTCGCACCAGACCCTGGTGCGGTTCCGGTCGTGGGTGATGCCCCAGTCGCGCGAGAGGTTGTCGACCAGGAGCAGGCCGCGTCCCCGCGTGGCCTCCTGACCTCCCCGGCCGAGCTGCGGCGCGCCGGCTCCGCCTGGGTCTTCGACCTCGATGTGGACGGCGTCCGCGACGTGGACGACGCGCACTCTGATCCGGCCGTGACGGTCGGCGGTGGAGTGCTCGACAGCGTTCGCCGCCAGTTCGGACGCCGCCAGGAGCACCTCGTCCGCGCATGGGTGGCTGGCCACGACGCCGGCCGCGAACTGGCGAACGCGCCGGACCTCTTCCAGCATGGCCGGGAACTCCCGTGTGTGGCCATCTCCTGAGGACCCGAGCTTCGTGACCATCTCGAGGCTCCCTCCGGCTCAAGGACCGGCTTACGGCGGCGGGACGAGCGCTGCGGTTCCGACGCCCGCCGTACGCGAGCCGACCTGTGCTGTTCCTTCGCTTTCCAGACTGCCTGCAGCGCCTTTCGAACCGCTGTCGGAACGGTGGTCAGAGGTGTCGGTTCGCTGTCGGTAACGGCGCTAACCTGGGAATATGCGCTTCGGGGTGTTGGGCCCTGTGCAGGTGTGGACGGCCGAGGGTGAAACGGTGGCGGTCCCGGAGAAGAAGGTGCGCGCGCTGCTCGCCGACCTGCTCGCGCACCAGGGCCGTTCCGTCCCCGCCGACCGCCTCATCGACGATCTGTGGGGGGACGACCTGCCCGCCAACCCCGCCGGCGCTCTGCAACTGAAGGTGTCGCGGCTGCGGCACGCACTGGAGCAGGCAGAGGCGGGCGCTCAGGATCTCGTCGTGTCCCGCCCGCCCGGATACCTGCTCAAGGTCGAGCAGGAGGCGACGGACGCCGGTCGCTTCGCCGCGCTGGCCTCCCAGGCGCAGGAGACCAAGGATCCCCGGGCCGGCGCCGCGCTGCTGACGCAGGCGCTGGAGCTGTGGCGCGGACCGGCCTTCGCCGACTTCGCCGACCAGGACTTCGCCCGGGGGGCCGCCGAACGTCTGGAAGAGCAGCGCCTGGCCGCCGTGGAAGTCCTGGCCGAGGCCCGTCTCGAACTCGGCGAACACGTCATGCTGGTCGGCGAGCTGAGCGACCTGGTGGACCGCCATCCCCTGCGCGAGCGGCTACGCGCGCTGCACATGCGCGCGCTCTACCGCGCGGGACGGCAGGGCGATGCCCTCGCCGCCTACGCGCGGCTACGCGAACAGCTGGCCGAGGAGCTGGGGCTGGACCCCAGCCCGGAGCTGGCCGCTCTGCACCAGGCCATCCTGGAGCAGGATTCGGCGCTGAGCCCGCCGGTTCCGTCGGTCACGCCCGTACGTACCAACCTGCCCACTCCACTCACCAGCCTCATAGGCAGGACCGAGGCGATCGAAGAGCTGCAATGGCTCCTTCGGGCGGGACGGCTCGTGACTCTCACCGGCCCCGGCGGAGTGGGAAAGACCCGGCTGGCCATAGAGACGGCCGGTAGGGCCGGGCCGGACCATCCCGGCGGCGTCTGGCTCGTCGAGCTCGCCGGACACCACCGCGACGAGTCGCCGCCCACGACGGACGCGCTGTCGCGCACCGTCGCCGCAGCTCTGGGCCTCCGTGACGACAACGCCGCGATCGAGGCGTCCGTCTCGCCCAGCGAGCTGCTGGCCAACGCGCTGCGCGCCAAGCGCCTGCTGCTCGTCCTCGACAACTGCGAGCATGTCATCGAATCGGTGGCCAAGCTGGTCGAGCTGCTGCTCAGGGCGGCACCGGATCTGCGGATCCTGGCCACCAGCCGGGAGCCGCTGGCACTCGGCGGGGAGACGGTCTGGCCTGTGCCGCCGCTCGGGCAGAGCGCCGCCGTGGAGCTGTTCAGGCAGCGCGCCGCCGCCGTGGCGCCCACCTTCAGCCTGGACGCGGGCAACGCCCGGCAGATCTCTGAACTGTGCCGTCGGCTCGACGGCATACCCCTGGCGCTGGAACTGGCCGCCACCCGGGTCCCGTCCCTGGGCGTGCGCGAGCTCGTCCGCCGCCTCGACGACCGGTTCAGGCTGCTCGCCACCGGCCGCAGGGACGCTCCGAGGCGCCAGCAGACCCTGCGCGCGACGATCGACTGGAGCTGGGACCTGCTCACCGAGCCCGAGCGGGTCGTCCTGCGGCGGTTGGCCGTCCACGCCGACGGGTGCACCCTCGGGGCGGCGGAAACGATCTGTTCCGGCGCCGAGATCGACCCCGGCAACGTCGTCGACGTGCTGGCCCGCCTCGTCGACCGCTCGCTGATCACCATGACCGAGCACCCCGACGGCCCCCGCTACCGGCTCCTGGAGACGGTGGCCCATTACTGCCGGCAGCGCCTGCGCGAAGCCGGCGAGTTCGATCGCGTGCAGCACCGCTTCCACCAGTACTGCAGGGCGCTGGCCGAACGCGCCGACTCGCGCCTGCGCGGGCACGAGCAGCGCGAATGGCTCGACCGCATGGACCGCGAGAGCGCCAACCTGTGGAGCGCGTTGGACGGCCTGGCGCGCCAGGGCGACTCCACCGGCGCGCTCCAGCTGGCCACCGACCTGGCGTGGTGCTGGTTCCTGCTCGGCCGCCTCGGCCAGGTGCGTAGAGCGCTCGACCGAGCGCTGGAGGCGGACGGCGACGCGCCGGCCGACCTGCGGGCCACTGCCGAGGTCTGGCGGGCCGGCCTGGGCCTGCTGGCCGGCGAAGGCATCGACCGGAAGCTCCGAACCTACGATTGCGACCGGGAGTTCGCCGACATCGAGGACCCGGTGCGGCGGGCCCGGGCGCAGTGGCTCCTCGGCTTCGCCCTGTGCACCAGCACCACCGATCTGGCCGCCAGCGAAGAGCTCGTCAGCCGGGCGCTGGCCGCACTCCGGGAACTCGACGACCGCTGGGGGACGGCCGCCGCGCTCGGCACCGCGGCCGTCCAGGCCATGGTGAGCGGCGACCTGCGGGCTCTCCGGCAGTACGGTGAGCAGAGTGCACGGCTGTTCCGGCAGCTCGGCGACTGCTGGGGCCAGTTGCAGACCATCCGCCCGCTCGCGTACCTGGCCGAGGCCACTGGCGACTACGCGCAAGCCGTCCGGCTCGAGAGCGAAGGACTGCACATGGCCGAAGAGCTGCGGCTCTGGTCCGATGTCGCTGACCGGATCGTCGCGCTCGGCCGGCTCGCCCTGTTGCGCCGTGATTTCGTACAGGCACGGGAGCTGCACGAACGAGCCCAGAGGCTGGCCGTCGAGCAGCATTACGTGACGGGGAAGTTCCACTGCGAAGTGGGTCTCGCCCTCATCGATCGCCGGGAAGGCAAGCTCGACGCCGCTGAGAAGAGGATGGAGCAGATGCTCGACCGGTACCGGCACGTGGCTTTCGCGCAAGGTCCCGCGTTCTTCCTGGCCGAGCTCGGCTTCGTCGCCGAACAGCGTGGCGACGGCGAGACGGCTCTGTCACGGCATCTGGACGGCCTCTCCTACGCGGAGACCACCGGCGACCCCCGAGCGCTCGCGCTCGCGCTGGAGGGGCTGGCCGGCGCCCAGACCCTGCTCGGACACCATGACCACGCGGCCGGGCTCCTGGGGGCCGCGGACGCTGCCAGGCGCTCTGCCGGAGCGCCCATGCCCGCCGCCGAACGCGGCGACGTCGACCGGATCACCGCCAGGGCACAGGCCGCCCTGGGCGAGGACGCCTTCGCCGCCGAGTTCGACCGCGGCGCCAGGCTGACGCCCGGCGACTGCGTGGCGAGGATGCCGCGCTCGCGATGAACGGGCTACGGCCCGCAGCTCTCGGGAACGGCCACCATGGCGGACGGGTTCGGACGAGGGCCGCCCGGCTCGCGTCGGACAGACCTCAGTCCAGATCCTCAGTCCAGGTCCTCAGTCCAGATCCTCAAGGCCGAGCAGCCGCTTCATCATGTCGTCCAGGTAGGCGACATTCCACGAGGCGCCACGCCTGCGGGCCTCCTCCAGCTCCCAGGCGAGCGCTTCCAGATTCACCGGCTGCCGTGCGGCCCCGAGCTCGCTCACTCGCGCCATGACCATGCCGGAATCCATGCGCCACATCTGGTCCGGGTGGTTGACCACATGGTCCATCAACGCCATGGCCACCAGGGCGGGATCGTCCGCGTCCAGTGCCGCATGCAGGTCCTGCAGCCGCCGCGGGTCGGGGTCGACGGCGTCGTAGCCGTGCTTGTGCCAGCCGGCCGCGGCGATGAACAGCCGGTGCAGGGTCTCACGTGCCGAACGCGGCGGCCCCATGCGCAGCGCGCCGGTCATGATCGTCATGTCTTCCGGTGTGCCGAAGAAGTCGACGCCGCCCACCAGCCGGGCGAGATCCTTCAGCGGGCCTGGAAGATCGGTGTCCGACCTGCCCATGAGCTGGTCGAAACGGCCGAGGGCTCGATGGTCGGGGCAGAAGTCGGCGATGGTGCGGCTTGTGTCGCGGCTGAGGAAGCCGGTCTCGTGCATCACCCGTGAGCCGATCTTCTCGTGCACGTCGGTGAACCCGCGGATGGCCGACTCCAGGGTGCCAGGGTCGGCGGCGTGGATGACCGCCAGGCCGTCGGCGTCACCGCGCTTGGCCGCCTTCCACGCGTCGATGTATGTGGTGATCAGCTCGGCGTCGCCGAGGGCGTTGGCGAGCCGGGCCATCGGGTGCGTGGGTGCCACGGCGGAGCTGTGGCCGAAGGATTCGTACCCGCTCAGCGTGAAGAGCCGGGGGAGCAGCTCGTCACGCACCAGTCGCGCCTCCGCCGCGTCGAACCCCATCCTCCAGAACTCGTGGTCGTACCCGAGAGTGAGATGATTCGGCAGGAAATCGCCTTCCCGCTTTTCGAGCCGCCGGTCGAGCTGGGCGCGCCTGAGCACATCATCGGCGATGGCCCTGGCGGTGTGCTTCTCCGCCGCCGTCATCGGCAGGTCGGGCATCGCGCTGAGCGTCCGTTCGATGCGGTAGGCGTTCAGCTTGGCGCCGAGCCGGTAGATGTCGTCGTTCCGGTGCAGGTAGTCGTAATGGCTGACGCTCGGTACGAGTTCTTGCGTGAGATCCACGCCGTTACGCCTGGCCTCCAGATAGAGCTCGGCGAAGTGGCGCTTGCCGCCCATGTCAGCGATGGCTTCACCGATGACTGAGTAGGACCGGTCACCCCACGCGTTGGTGTGCAGAATCCCTTCTTCACGAACGAGTAGATTCCCGCCCAGCCGGCTCCAACCGCCCTCCAGGAGCGGGCCGAGGTCGGCGAGGTGCGATATTTCCGTGGCGGTCAGCTCGGGCAGGCCCGCATCCAGCGCGAGGTTCTCCCCGACCCTCCTGTGGATGAAGCCGCGGATCGCCTGATCGATCTCGGCGGCCGTGCGCGCCGTGGCGACGGCCTCGTCGCCGGAACGCAGTGCGTCGAGGTAGACCTCGGTCAGCGCGGAGGCGCGGTACCGTCCCTGGGCGTCGGCGTCCGCAGCGCTGGACCAGGTCCGCAAATGGCCATCGCTGATCTCACGCCACAGCCTGGGAGCGTCGGGGTGGACGAGCCCTCCGTTCCAGTCTCCCGCTTTCAGGCCGGGCGAGATCGCGTCCAGCCTGGCCAGCAGCCGAGCCTCCGCCGTGGTCAACGCGTTCGGGTCGTGTCCGGCGTGCTCGGCGATGGCCCGCCCGGTCCTTTCCTGGACGATGGCGGGATCCTCCGGCCTCCGCGTCCGCCACGTGCCCCCTGGCCGGTCACCGCTCCGGGGCGCGTCGGCGTCCAGGCCGGTACGCGCGATGAGGTTGTCGTTCAGTGCCCGGGCGAGTTGGTGCGGGTTGCTCGCGTCCAGGACCGCGTGGTCACCGCGGCGCACGGCGTCCAGGAACTCCGCGATGAGCTGCCGGTTGCTACGCGCTCCAAGGATCTCCCTGATCACGGGAGGATTCGACGCCGTCTCCGTGCGGCCTTCAAGGCCGGGCAGCATGTCGGCGAGGCCGCTCAGCGCCCGTGCCTCGCCGACGGTGATCCGGCCCGGCAGATGCTGGTGCGCGAGGCCCACCCCTCTGCGAACCTCTTCCGCGGGGTGAGCCGTGGTGGCTACCTCCTGCGAGGGGGCGGCGCTCTGCAGGGTTCGGTGTCCGGGATCCGCTGATCCGTGCGTGATGTGCGGGCCGGATGCGCCGGGGGGTGCGCCGGATGTGGTCTCGCCGGGTTGAGCAAGGTTGTGTGCCTGCGGTGCCGTTGTCCCCGCAGAAGTCGTATCGCCGTGGTCGCGGGGACCGGGATTGTGGTGGACCGGGGCGGGATGCGCGTCCGGGGCGGCGCCGGCTGCCAGGGTGGTGTTCTCGCCGTGTCCTGGCGCCCTTGGCTCGGGGCCGCCGGGCCGTACGGTGGGGGAATCACTGTGGTTGCCGGCCTGTGTGGTGGAACCCCAGTCCTGCCCCGGTCTGCCGTCGATGGGGTCGAGAGGGGGTGGAGCGCCCTCGTGGCGCGCGGGTGAGGCGTGGATCGGCGCGCCGCCGCCGTCCGGGACGTGGGCGGGGGGTGCGGTGGTGTCCGTGTGAGCGGTCCGCGTGGCGCCGGCCGCAGCGCTCGTGGCGTGGGCCTCGGGGAGTGCGTGGCCGCTGGCGAGCGGGCCGAGCCCGCCGATGAGGGAGCTGGTGGTGGCCTGGAGGAAGCGTTCGGTGCTCCAGTCGCCCGTGGCGACCATCTCCCCGGTGGCGACGGCGGCGCCGCTGACCGCGGAGATGATCAGCGTGGCGGCTCCGCGTGACAGGTTGGGGAACATCTTGGCCAGGGCGAGTTCGCTTCCGGGGAACATCGCGCCGGCTATCCCGCCTTCGAGGGCGGCCAGCCCGAGGCGGTTCAGGTCGAGGTCGCTCCACTTGGCCTTGCCGTCGCTGACCGCCCACACGTGCGCCAGCAGCGGGATGAGCGCTCCGATCACCGCGCCCACGACGGCGCTGACCATGGAGGCCTTGCCCAGCTGCTGGAGGATGGCGCGGAGGCCGCCGTTCTTGATGGCGACGAGGACGTCGCGATAGTGGCGGAGGAGTTTCTGCCGCCACATCTCGGCGGCTGTGGGGTTGGCCAGGCGCCAGACGAGATATGCGATCAACAGGGCGGCCACGACGAGCGCGGTGACACGCATCTCGTAGCGGACCAGTTCGGTCGTCTTGGTCTGCTGGCGCAGGGCCGCCGCGGTGGCGCGGCACTCGGCTTCGCACAGGTGCAGCCAGCCGAGCCCGTCGGAGGGCATCTGCACCGTCTGAGCGGCTCTCTGGCCGGTGGCGGCCGCGCTCGTGGCCTGACGTGCCCTGCCTGCGGGGGTCCCGGCGTGCTGGGGGGCCGAGTTCAGCTGCTGCCACAGCCGTTCGAACTCGGCCTTGGCCGGGCCGGACCAGGTGCCGGTGGCCAGGACGGTGTTGACGCGGTCGCCGTGCTCCTCGCGCAAGATGCGCAGGCGCTCGGCGAGCCTGTCGAACTCCTCCGCACGCGCGTTGCACGGTTCCCACTCCGCCTGGGGGTAGACCCCGCCGAGCAGGTAGCCCTCCAGAGAAGCGGGCAGCCCGGTCAGGCTCATTCACGCCTCCGCGGTGCGGATGGTCGAATCGTCCTCGGCCCTTCTGTAGGTGCCCCGCGCCTGGACGCCGACCTCGTCGACGCGCTCGTTCACCTGCCGGGCGAGCAGCGTCAACAGCTGGTTGAGCGCCTCCAACCGGGGCTCGTGGACCCGGCGGAACGCTCGGCCGTACTCGTCGTCGGTCACCGCCGCCCAGGTGGCCGCGGTGGCGGTGTGGTGATCGGTGCCTACCGTGTCCAGCCCGCCGCCAAGCTTGGCCACCTCGCGGGCGATGCCGAGCAGTTCTTGCTCGGCGAACGCCAACTCATCGGGCTGTTCCGGCATTGTCGTACTCCGTGCCACTGAAAAGTTGGCCGGCCAGGTCCGTGGGCCTGCACCGCCCGCCTTCCACGTAGGTCGTCTCGTCTCCATCTTCCAGACTGAAAGTGTTCACGATCTTAGGACCCATGCAGATGCACATTCAAGGGCGATCCGCCCAGGGCGCACCAGGCGTGGCCTCAGCGCTCGCACCGTTGGCCGGCAGCGCCGAGGGGGCGTCGGCCGCCGGTAGGCGGAGCACGAAGCGAGCGCCGCCCACGCACGACTCCTCCACTGTGAGGGTTCCGCCGTGCGCCATGGCGATGCGGCGGGCGATGGCCAGGCCCAGCCCGGTGCCTCCCTTGTCGCGGCTGCGCGCGGTGTCCAGCCGGACGAACTGATCGAACACGCGTTCGCGGTCGGCCTCGGGAATGCCCGCGCCGTCGTCGGAGACGGCCAGCTCCACGGTGTCGCCGTCGCGGCGCACCTCGACCCATATCCTCTGCCGGGAGTGGCGCTGCGCGTTGGCGAGCAGGTTGGCGAGCAGCCGGTTGATGTGGCCGCGTACGGCGTCGACCGTGGCCTCCGGCTGGAGCGCCGGCTCGATCTCGACGCCGTCCGGCCAGCGGGAGAGCTCGGCTCGTACCAGCTCGGCCAGATCGAGCGTCTCGTGCTCCGCGGCCGTGCTCGCCCCCACCTGGGCCACCAGCAGCAGGTCGGCGACGATGCCCTCCAGCCGCGCCACGTCGCTCAGGGCGCGCTCGAACAGGTCCGCCAGATCGGTCTGGTCGGGGTGCAGCTGGGCCTCCTCCAGCTCCGCGCGCAGCCCGGCGAGCGGGGTGCGCAGCTCGTGGGAGGCGTCGGAGGCGAACTGCCGCATCCGTTCGGGCACACCGTCCGTGCACTCCGTCACCCGCGCCACGTGTTCCGCGCAACCGCCGGCCGCGAACCGGTCAGCCGTCTCCGCCCTGAGAGCGACCCGCGGCTGCGGCAGACCCGGGCGGGCCGCGTGGTCGAAGCAGCCGGTACGCGGGTGCGTGAGGATCGGCCCCGAGCGTGCAAGGGTCGCCACCTCGGCCAGGTCAGCGTGCTTGTCCATCTCGTCGTTCCTCCATACCGCCATTACTGGTCGATATCCACGTTGCCGTACGGCCCTGTCGGCGGGCTGTCGGAAAGGGGGTGACGGCTGTCGGTCTGCTGTCGCTCGCGGCGATGGCCGCCGGAGCACGTAAGGCCGCTGACCCCGCCCGCCTGGCCTCAACCGTCCGTGTCCGTGGACGATCTCGCGGTCGGGACCCAGTAGCGGCGCTTGTGCTCGGTGATGTCGATCAGCTGTCCGCCGTTGGCTTCGATGACTCGTCGTGAGGCGACATTGGACTTGTCGCACATCACCAGAGCCTGAGAGATGCCAAGAGACCGGGCGATCGGCAGCGCCGCGGCGAGCATGGCCGTCGCGTGGCCCTGGCGGCGCGCGCTGGGGCGGACGTCGTAGCCGATGTGGCCGCCGAGTTGCTCCAGCACGGGGGTGAGCCGGTGCCGGATGGCCAGCCTTCCCAGGAATCGCCCGCGGTCGACCCACCAAAGGGTGGTCATCGGCACGAAACCGGGCCGTACGCCCGATGCGGTCCGCTCGTTCACCAAGCGTGCGGTGTACGCCTCGAAGGCCGCCGGGTCGACCAGAGCCTGCGGGTCGACATCCTCGACGAACCAGGAAGCCGGATATTCGAGATCCGCGCGGAACTCGGCCACGGCGGCCAGGAACGACGCCATCAACGTGCTGGTCGGGTCGATGAGTCCTGGCATGGCGACCATGGTGCCCGCGAGAGCGGGTGGCGTCGAACAGTTATCGGGCTCCGGGCTCGCGGCGCGCGACGCCGGGGAGGATGCGGAACGGCGCCGTGCGGGCGGTCCCCTATGGCCTGGCCTGCGGGCGGAGGGCGAGCGCGGCGGCTTCGCCGCGTGAGCCGACCCCGAGCTTGCCCAGGATGTTGGCCACGTGGAACTTGACGGTGTTCTCGCTGATGCCGAGGTGGTGGGCGATCACCCGGTTTCGGTGCCCTAGCGTGAGCTGCTCCAGAACCTCCTGCTCCCGCGGGTTGAGCGAATCGAGCGAGCCGGCCGGGCGTTCGAGTGCGGGGCTCTGGGACAGCGGGAGGACCACGGTGATCGTCGTACCCCAGTGTGGCACCGAGTCGACGGTGACGGTCCCGTTGAGCTCGACGGCCCGTTCAAGGAGGCGATGGACGCCCAGATCCTCGGACGTGATCGCGCCGGGCCCGTCGTCGCGTACGCTCACCACGAGCTGCGCGTCCTCGACCTGCCACGCCAGCCTGATCCGCCCCAACGCTCCCTGCTGGAGCATGGTGAGTATGGCCGCGCGCACGATCGCCCTGGCCGCCCTCGCCACCGTCCCGGGCAGTGGCCGGTCCTGCGGTCGAGGTGGTTCCAGCTCCAGGGCGATGTCGTGATAGCGGGTGAGCACGTCGAGCTTGCCTGCCACGGCGGCGAATGCCTCGCCGGCGGGCTCCTGGTCGAGCCTGCGCTCCCCGCCCGCCCGCGCCTCGATCAGCGCGGGCACCGCCAGCTCGATGGCGGTGCGCCGGGCCGTGGCGTCGTCGAGCCGCTTGGCCCGCAGGACGCCCAGCAGTGCGGTGAGGGTGGTGGCGTGTGCCTCGGTGGCATCGGCGACAGAGGGGGACGGAATACCGGCCGCGGCGGGTTGTTCGGCGGCCGTCATCCGGTTGCTCACCTGCACGGTCACCAGCTCGAAGAGCCGGCGGACGGTCCGCACGGCCTCCGGCGACGGCTCGTCCGGCGCGGAGAGCGCGATGGCGACGAACCCCCGCGCCATGCCAGGTGGGCTGATCGTCACAGCCAGCACCGGCCGTTCGGTCCCCGCCAGTGCCACACGCCCGAACCACGACCGCCGTACCCTGACCAGTTCGGCCAGCCGGGCCAGTTCGTCCGTGCTCACCGCGTCGAAACCATGGGTGTGCAGCGACGGCCTCACCAAGCAGTCACCGGTGAACGTGACCATCCCTTTGTGCGGAACGAGTTCGGCCACCAACGTCGACAGCCTGGGCAGGACCTCCTCCAGCGGGGCCTGCAGCATGTCGAGGAAGGCGCTCAGTTCCTCCTTCATAGCGCGCATGCTAACCCCGCCGCCGGCAAGGTCCTGCCACCCGTTCGAGCGGGCCGGCCCTGTCCAAGCGGGTGGTCCGCCCCTGCGCCGGCGTGGCGATGCTGGCATCCGGCCGATCAGGGAGGAGACCGATATGACGGCACTGGTGATGGTGGCGTACCACAGCGGCTACGGGCACACCGCGCGGATGGCCGAGGCGGTGCGCTACGGTGCGGCGTCGGTGGACGGGGTCAAGGCCGAGCTGCTGTCCGTGGATACGATGACCGAGGGCCAGTGGGAGCTGCTGGATACGGCGGATGCGATCGTTTTCGGCTCGCCGACGTACATGGGGTCCGCCAGCCCCGAATTCCACACCTTCGCACGCGACTCGGTGGCTCGCTGGCAGCGCCAGGCGTGGAAGGACAAGCTCGCGGCCGGCTTCACGAACTCGGGATCCAAGAGCGGCGACAAGCTGCACACGCTTCAGTACATGGCCCTGCTCGCCGCCCAGCACGGCATGCTGTGGGTGGGGCTGGACCTGTTGCCGGGCTGGAACTCCAGTACCGGCTCGGTCAGCGACCTCAACCGCCTTGGGGTGTGGCTGGGGGCGGCCGCGTCCTCCAACGTGGACCAGGGGCCGGAGGAGATGTCCGAATCGGACCTCCGTACCGCCGAGCACCTCGGCAAGCGGGTGGCCGAACAGGCCCGCCTCCTCGAGACCGCGCGTCTCTCCGAGCCAGCCAGCGGTACGGGTGAGAGGTGAGGCTGGTGGCAGCTCTCCATCGCATTGACGACGCCCCATGAAAATCCGCACTCACGGAACTCGCCGATTCCGCCTCGTGAATGCCGCGCCATACTGACCCGGTGAGCTTCTTATTCAGGTCGGCTCTTGCCGGGCTTGGCGTGGTTGTCTCGCTTGTGCTTCTGGTCCACCTGCCGGCGCCCGAGCAGGACGACCAGATCCAGCTGGCGACGACGGTGCTGCTGGCACCGTTCCCACTCAGCGCGCTGGGCGCGTTCCTGGCCCGGCTGCCGGGCGCGTTGGTCATCGGACTGGTGGCGCCCTTCGTCATGCTGACGCTCTCCCAGCTTCTGCCCGAGACCTGGGTGTCCGAGAAGGGCCCCGAGCTCTACCTCGCCCTGGGGGTCCCTGTCATGGCCGGCTTCATGATCACGGCGCCCCTCGGTCTGCTCGCGAGCTCGCTCCGTGCGCGCGTCCTCGGGAAGCTCAAGCCCGCGCCGCGAGCTGAGCAGCCTTGACCCGGGGCCCGCGCGGTTCAGGCGGGATCGTCGCGTAGTTCCCTGGTCGCCGAGCGGTAGGCGCGGGCGACGCGGGTGAGCATGCCCAGCATCAACGGCACCTGTTCCACCGTGTAGTGCGCGCGGATCTCCTGCAGGTGTCGCTCGGACGTCTCGCGGGCGGCGTGGTACGCGGCCATGCCGTCCTCGACCAGCTCGACGGTGACCTTGCGCCGGTCGCGTTCGCCGCGCACCCGCCGTACGTAGCCCGCCTTCTCCAGGCGGTCGATGAGCCGGGTCGTGGACGCGGACGGGAGCCCCAGCTCCTCGGAGATCGCCCCCACGGGGAGTGGCCCGCGCATCTCCAGCAGGATCAGGGCGGCGACGTCGACGTGGTGCACGCCGAGCCGGTCGCCGACCGCCTCGATGTGCAGCATGACCGCGATGAGGAACTCGCGGAAGACGTCCTCTTCTGGATGCTTGTCGGCCACCCGCCCCAATCTACTCCATATCAATGTATCTTTGAATCGAAGTATCTTCGATGTGGAGGTGACGGTGGACGTTCTCGTCATCGGCGCGGGCGTGGGTGGCCTGGCCGTCGCGCGGAGCCTGCTGGCCGCCGGTCACCAGGTACGGGTCTACGAGCAGGCGCCCGCCATGCGCACGGGCGGCGCCGGGCTGACCATCTTCAGCAACGGCGCCGCCGTACTCGACGATCTCGGCATCAGCCTCGACGGGGTCGGCGGCCGGTTCGACCGGATCGACGCGCTGACGGCCGACGGCCGGCTGCGCCTCAGGTCCGACATGGCGCACGCGGCCGCGCGCTACGGCTTCCCCAGCAGGTCGATCTCCCGCCGCCTCCTGCTGGAACGCCTGTCCGACGGGCTGCCCGGCGACCTGATCAGGTACGGCACGGGCTGCCGCGCCGTGAACCAGGACGGCGACCGGGTCACGGCGGCCTTCGACGACGGCTCGACCGCCACGGGCGACCTGCTCATCGGCGCCGACGGCCACCACTCGGTCGTGCGGCGCGCGTTGTGGGGCGACGTCCCCATCCGGACGGCCACGTTCGGCACCTGGCAGGCCCTCAGCCCCGTCGACATCGAGCTCACCCGCACCCACGTGCACCTCATGATCACGGGGCGCGAGGGCGCGTGCGGGCTCATCCCCGCCGGGGACGGCCTGCTCCAGTGGTGGTTCGACGTGCGCTGGTCCCCCGGCGAGCCACGCCCGGCCGCGCCCCTGGCCATGCTGCGGCGCCGCTTCGGCCACTGGGCCTCGCCCGTCCCCGAGGTGCTGGCCCAGGCGTCCGAGGACGACCTCGACTTCTTCGGCCACCACTGGCAGAAGGTACGCCGGGTGTGGGGCAAGGGCCGGATCACCCTGCTCGGAGACGCCGCCCACCTCATGCCGCCCACCCTCGGGCAGGGCGCCAACCAGACCTTCGAGGACGTGTGGGTGCTCGGGCGCTCGCTCGCCCAGGGCGGCGACGTGGCGGAGCGGCTGCGCGCCTACGAAAGGGCCCGCTACCCCCACGTCTCCCTGGTCTCCCGGCTGGCCCGGCGCAGCCCGGCCAACTGGCGGATTCCGCCGCTGGTCGGCCGGCTGCTCTCCGAGACGTCCCAAAGTGCCATGCTCGCCCGCTTCAGCAACCGTCTCACGGCCCTGGCCCCTGCCTGAAGCCGGCCGCCGCGAACCGGCCGACCCAGTACGCCGTGCGGTCCAGGTACGCGTTCCTGGCCGCGACCGTGATCACCAGGCTGACGGTCCCGGTCAGGCCCTGCGGGTCACGTACGGTCAGGGTCGGGCGGCCACACCGACGTGCTCGGCCTGATGGCCGACCGGCTGGCGTTCATGAAGGGCCTGGCGCCGTCGCTCGGCCACGCGAGCGCGCCGGGCTGGCTGCTCTTCGCCGGCGCCGTCCTGCTGACCCTGGCCAACGCGCGCCTGCTCAGGAGGGTCCAGTGAAGCGTTTCGCCTACGCCGGTCCGATCGTTCACGCTGCCGCTCGGCCTGGAGTCACTGATCTCCAGCGAGGTGCCCCGCTACAACGAGGTGATGGCCGCGTCGCTGATCATCGTCCTCCAGGTGACCGCGCTCTTCCTGCTCCTGCAGCGGTACTTCGTCAACGGGCTGGTGGGTGCGATCAAGGGCTGAGGAGGACGACGGTCGCGGCGATGGTCAGGCCGTCTGGCGGCCCAGGTCGCGGAGCTGGTCGGCGGAGAGCGCGGAGACGTTCTGGTCGATGGGGTAGTCGGTGTACTGGTGGATGGTCCAGGACTTCCAGTCGGCGGGCGGGCTGACCGTTCCCTTGTCCTTGCTGTAGTGGGCCACCCAGAGGGGGTATTCCGCGAGGCCGTGGCCGTAGGTGTTGGCGAAGTTCCAGCCGCTGTAGAACATCGGGGTCACCCCGGTCCGCTCTTTCACGTGCGCCAGCCACGTCTTGGCCCAGGAGTTGACCGCGGAGACGGACTGCCCGTCGGTGGTCTCCAGGTCGAGGACCAGCAGGTCGCCGGGCTTGGCGGGCTGCGAGTTCAGCACCGACAGGAAGTGCTCGGCCTCGGCGACGGGGTCGTTGGCGGGGTGGCCGTAGTGGTACGCGCCGCGCACGATGCCCTTCTGGCCGAGTTCGTGCCAGTGCCGGGCGAAGGACGCGTCGCGGAAGTCCGTGCCCTCGGTGGCCTTGATGATGCCGAACTGGGCCTGGCTGTCGCTCCAGTCGTACAGGGGCTCGTAGTTGGAGATGTCCAGGCCGTACGTGAGGGCCCCGGCCTGCTGCGCCTCTTGTACGGGGGGATGCTCGGGTGCGTGCGCGGCGGGAGCCGCGAGCGCGGTGCCGGTGACGGTGGCGACGGAGGCGGTTCCGGCCAGCAGGACCGTGCCGGCGACGACGAAGCGCAGGCGCTTGGAGGACAGGTCGATGCGGTGCTTGAGAAGGTCGAGGCGGTCCGTGAGGGTCTGGGTGAATGCGGCAAGCCTGGGCTTGAGCATGGGGCATTGACTCCTTGCTTCCATGCCGCCTACCGGGTTAGCTGACGGGTTCGGGCGTGGAAGTGCCCTACGGGCCCAGCTGGGCTGGTGCCCGATTCACCCCGGAAGGTGGGTCCCCGGTTCCGCGTGGCGCGGATTCGGCGGCCGGACGCCGTCAGGGAGGACGGCGTCCGGGTCCGGTCAACGATGCGGCAGGGACGCGGTGAGGGATCGCCAGATCAATGCCGCAATTGCGCGAAACATATACATATCGCCACAGAAGGCGCAAGTAGGGATAAATCGGACTTGCGCGGGCAGGCGCGTGAATGGCGCTGAAACCCCGTGCCTGCCGGGGTTTCCGGCTTGGTAAAGGTTTGCGGCCCGGCCGCAGCGGGCCCCGTTCAGAAAACGCCCTCGAGTTACTCCTGTGACGTGGCGTCGTTTCCGGGGTGAGGACGGGCTCGAAGTGGCGGCTTGGAATACGGTAGGGGGGTATGGTACGTTCAAGGTGTCGGAAGGGGGAGACATGGTCGGCTACAGCGATCACAAGCAGGACCAGCTGCGGCGGCTGCGCCGGGTCGAGGGCCAGGTGCGCGGCCTGCAGCGGATGATCGAGGACGAGAAGTACTGCATCGACATCCTGACGCAGGTGTCGGCGGCCACCAGTGCCCTGCAGTCGGTCGCCATCTCGCTGCTCGAGGACCATCTGGCCCACTGCGTCGCCGAGGCCACCGCCAAGGGCGGCCCCGAGGCCCAGGCCAAGGTCAAGGAAGCTTCCGACGCCATCGCGCGGCTCGTCCGCTCCTGACACACGAAGAAGGGTTGATCCGATATGGCTACCGCTACCTACACCGTCAAGGGCATGACCTGCGGCCACTGCGTGAGCTCGGTGAAGGAGGAGGTCAGCGAGGTCGCCGGGGTCACCTCGGTGGAGGTCGACCTCGCCGGCGGCCTGATGACCGTGCAGAGCGACAGCCCCGTGGACGCGTCGGCGATCGTCGCCGCCGTGCAGGAAGCGGGCTACGAGGTGGCGAATCCGGCATGAACGCGGCCACCAAACTGGGCGCCTACGTCGTGGGGCTGGCCGTCGTCTTCGGCGGCGCCCTGGGCGTCGGGAGCGCGGTGGGGGAGGCCGGGCCCGCCCCGGCCGAGCCCCGGCACGAGGCGGCCCACGCGACTCCCGCCGGCCACGGCGGCCACGACGCAGGCGCCTCTTCGGCGCCGAACGATACCCCCGGGGGGCTCCAAGTGTCCCAGAACGGCTACACCCTCAACCCGTTGACCACCGTCAAGGCCGGCGAGCCCACCGACTTCCGGTTCACCGTGACGGGGCCGGACGGCGAGCCGGTGACCGACTTCCAGGTGCAGCACGACAAGAAGCTGCACTTCATCGTGGTCTCCCGGGACCTGACGACGTTCAGGCACCTGCACCCGGTCGAGGCGGGCGACGGCGTCTGGTCGGTACGGCTGACGCTGAAAGACCCGGGCGCCTACCGCGCCTTCGCCGACTTCCTCCCCACCGGCGGGACCGGCCTGACCCTCGGCACCGACCTGCTGGTCGCGGGCGACTACGAGCCGCGGGCGCTGCCCGAGGCCCGCAGCACGGCCACCGTCGACGGCTACACCGTCTCCCTGGCGGGTAACCTGATCCCCGGCCAGGCCAGCAAACTGACGCTGAGCGTCAGCAAGGACGGCGAACCGGTGACGGACCTGCAGCCGTATCTCGGCGCGTACGGACACCTGGTCGCCCTGCGGGCCGGTGACCTGGCCTACCTGCACGTCCACCCGGAGGACAGCGACAGGGCGGGGCCGGACATCACGTTCTACGCGGAGGTGCCCAGCAGCGGCGACTACCGGCTGTTCCTGGACTTCAAGCACGGCGACGAGGTCCGTACGGCCGACTTCACCGCCCGGGCCGGAACCGGCCGGCCCGAGCCCACAACGGAGCCCACGACGGAGCCGAGCGCCGGCCCGTCCCACGGTGATCACACGCACTGAGCGGGAATGGAGGGGTGATGTCCGCTTTGACCGAAGGTAAAGCAGTCGAGCTCACGATCGGCGGCATGACGTGCGCCTCCTGCGCCAACCGGATCGAGCGCAAGCTGAACAAGCTCGACGGCGTGACGGCGACGGTGAACTACGCGACGGAGAAGGCGAAGGTCACCTTCCCCGAGGGCGTTGACCCGCAGCAGCTGATCGCCGAGGTGGAGAAGGCCGGTTACACGGCCGAGCTGCCCGCCCCGCCCGCTGCCGAGGCGCCGGCGCGGGAGCCGGAGGACGAGCTGCGGACGCTGCGCCAGCGGCTGATCACGTCGGTCGTGCTCGGCGTCCCGGTGATCGCGATGGCCATGGTCCCGGCGCTGCAGTTCACGTACTGGCAGTGGCTGTCGCTGGTGCTGGCCGCGCCCGTGGTGGTGTACGCGGGCTGGCCGTTCCACAAGGCGGCCTGGACCAACCTGCGGCACGGCGCCGCCACCATGGACACCCTGATCTCCATGGGCACGCTGGCCGCGCTCGGCTGGTCGCTGTGGGCGCTGTTCTTCGGCACGGCCGGCATGCCCGGGATGACGCACCCGTTCGAGCTCACCATCGCGCGCAGCGACGGCTCCGGCAACATCTACCTGGAGGCCGCCGCGGGAGTGACCGCGTTCATCCTGGCCGGGCGCTACTTCGAGTCCCGCTCCAAGCGGCGGGCCGGGGCCGCGCTCAAGGCGCTGCTGGAGCTGGGCGCCAAGGACGTGGAGCTGGCCGACGGCCGCCGCGTCCCCACCGACCAGCTCAAGGCGGGCGACACCTTCGTCGTACGCCCAGGGGAGAAGATCGCCACCGACGGCGTGGTCGTCGAGGGCACCTCCGCGGTGGACGCCTCGATGCTGACCGGCGAGTCCGTGCCCGTCGAGGTCCGCCCCGGCGACGCGGTGACCGGGGCGACGGTGAACGCGGGCGGCCGCCTGATCGTCAGGGCCACCCGGGTCGGCGCCGACACCCAGCTGGCCCAGATGGCCAGGCTGGTGGAGGAGGCGCAGACCGGCAAGGCGGCCGTGCAGCGGCTCGCCGACCGCATCTCCGGGGTGTTCGTGCCGATCGTGATCGCGCTGGCCGTCGGCACGCTGGGGTTCTGGCTCGGCACCGGGAACGGGGCGGCGGCGGCGTTCACCGCGGCGGTGGCGGTGCTGATCATCGCCTGCCCGTGCGCGCTGGGCCTCGCGACCCCGACCGCGCTGCTGGTCGGCACCGGGCGAGGGGCGCAGATGGGGATCCTGATCAAGGGCCCGGAGGTGCTGGAGTCCACCCGCCGCGTCGACACCGTCGTCCTGGACAAGACCGGCACCGTGACCGAGGGCAAGATGACCCTGGTGGCCGTGCACCTGGCTGACGGCGAGACCCGCGAGGAGGTCCTGCGGCTGGCCGGCGCGCTGGAGCACGCCTCCGAGCACCCCATCGCCCAGGCCGTCGCCCGCGAGGCCGGCTCCGACGCCACGGTCGAGGACTTCGCCAACGTCGAAGGGCTCGGCGTGCAGGGCGTCGTGGACGGTCACGCGGTCCTGGTCGGCCGTCCCCGGCTGCTGGAGGAGTGGTCCCAGCACCTGCCCGCCGGCCTCCGGCAGGCGCTCGAGGCCGAGCAGGCCAAGGGCCGCACCGCGGTGGCGGTCGGCTGGGACGGCAAGGCCCGCGCGGTGCTGGTGGTCGCCGACGTGGTCAAGCCGACCAGCAGGCAGGCCATCGCCGAGCTGCGGGCGCTAGGGCTGACCCCGGTGCTGCTGACCGGCGACAACGAGGCGGTGGCGAGGACCGTCGCGGCCGAGGTGGGCATCGACGAGGTGATCGCCGACGTGCTGCCGACCGGCAAGGTCGACGTGGTCAAGCAGCTGCAGGCCGAGGGCAAGGTGGTGGCCATGGTGGGCGACGGCGTCAACGACGCCGCCGCGCTGGCCCAGGCCGACCTGGGGCTCGCGATGGGCACGGGCACCGACGCCGCCATCGAGGCCTCCGACCTCACGCTCGTACGGGGCGACCTGCGGGTGGCGGCCGACGCGCTGCGGCTGTCACGGCGCACCCTGGCCACGATCAAGGGCAACCTGTTCTGGGCGTTCGCCTACAACGTGGCCGCCCTGCCGCTGGCCGCGCTCGGCCTGCTCAACCCGATGATCGCCGGAGCCGCGATGGCGTTCTCCAGCGTGTTCGTGGTCAGCAACAGCCTGCGGCTGCGCCGCTTCTCGTGATCCCAAGAGGTGGCCGGAGACGATCCTCCGGCCACCTCAGCGCCCGTGGTGGCACCGGTGCGTCACCGCGCGGCCTTGGGCGACGTGATCCATGATCGCTCCTCGGTCGCGGGCCTGGAAGCTTCGTCTGCCTCAGCCCCCGGCGGGTATAGCCGGTACCACGGGGGCGAGATCTGGGGGAGGCAGCGTGGTGGCACGGAAGGACATCGCCGTTCCAGGCGTGATCCTCGGGATCGGACTGGGCGGATTCGTCGACGGCATCCTGCTGCACCAGCTCCTGCAGTGGCACCACATGCTGAGCAGCACCGACACCGACAACGTCGGCATCCGGTACTACTCGCCCGACACCGTGCCCGGCCTGCAGATGAACACCCTGTGGGACGGGCTCTTCCACACGTTCACCTGGCTGTCGGTGCTGACGGGGCTGGCGCTGCTCTACTCGCGGGTCACGCGCTCGCGCGGCCGGATCTGGCGGTCGCGGGCGCTGTGGGGATGGATCCTGGTCGGCTGGGGCCTGTTCAACCTCGTGGAAGGCATCGTCGACCACCACCTGCTGGGCATCCACCACGTGCGTACGGGGCCGTACCAGACCTGGTGGGACGTCGGATTCCTGCTGTTCGGCGCGCTGCTGGTCGTCGCCGGCTGGGGCCTGCAACGCGGGGCGAGCGTGATCGACTTCACCCGGGCCCCGGCCTCGTGACGGCGCACCACGAGGGTGGCCTGCTGCCCGCCGCCCTGCCGGTCCTCGCCGCGGCCGGATACGTGCTCGCGGCGACCCTGACGAGGAGCCGCGGGTGGAGCGCGTGGCGAGCCGCGAGCTTCGTCGCCGGCTGCGCGCTGGTCGTGCTCGCCCTGACCGGTCCCGTCGCCGCGCAGGCCGCTCACGATTTCCGCGGGCACATGCTCCAGCACCTGCTCATCGGCATGCTGGCACCCGTGGCCCTCGTGCTCGGGGCGCCCGTCACCCTGCTGCTCCGCACCCTGCCCACCGCCCACGCCCGCCGCCTGACCGCGCTGCTCCGGAGCCGCGCCTTCCGCGCGCTCTCCGCCCCGTCCACCGCGCTGGTGCTGTCGGCGGGCGGCCTGGTCGCGCTGTACTGCACGCCGCTGTACGAGCTGACCATGGCGGGCGAGCTGCCGCACCACCTGGTGCACCTGCACTTCCTGCTGTCCGGCTACCTGTTCGCCTGGGTGATCGCGGGCCCCGACCCGGCCCCGCACCGGTCGCCGGTGCCGCGGCGGCTCGTCGTGCTGGGGGTGGCCATCGCCGTGCACAGCGGGCTGTCGCAGCTGATGTACGCCGGCGTGTGGGTCGACGTGCCGGTGCCCGGCGACGAGCGGCGCGGCGCCGCGGAGATCATGTACTACGGCGGGGACATCGCCGAGCTGCTGCTCGCCCTGGCACTGGTGACCACGTGGCGGCCCTCCCGCACGGCCCTTGCCGCCGGCGGTAAAGCCGTGGCCGGAGGCGGTGCCCGCGGGGTAGCTTGAGCCGCATGCCCGCCTACCCCGACAAGCCGAAGCCCGGTGACAAGGTGGCGGTCCTGTCGCCGGGCGCCGCGCTGCCCGCGATCTTCCCCGCGCCGTACGAGCTGGGTCTCACCCGCCTGCGGGAGGACTTCGGGCTCGTCCCCGTCGAATACCCGACGACCCGCGAGCTCGGGGCGTCCCCGGCCGCGCGTGCCGCGGACGTCCACGCCGCGTTCGCCGATCCGTCGATCAAGGCCGTGCTGACCTCCATCGGCGGCGACGACCAGATCAAGGTGCTGCGCCACCTCGACGCCGACCTCCTCAGGGCTCACCCGAAGCCGTTCTTCGGCATCAGCGACAACACCAACCTGTGCAACTTCCTGTGGAACCTCGGCATCGTGTCCTACTACGGCGGCACGATCATGACGCTCTTCGGCCGCGGCGGCGCGATGCACACCCAGGCCGCCGAGGCGGTCCGGGCCGCGCTGTTCACCCACGACGCGTACGACCTGCGCCCCGCCGAGAAGTACACCGACGTCGAGCGCGACTGGAACGACCCGGCGTCACTGGAGGGCGAGCCGGACCTGCTTCCCGGCGAGGGCTGGCAGTGGCACGGCCCGCGCCGTACGGTGACCGGCCCGTCATGGGGCGGCTGCCTGGAGATCGTCGACTGGAACCTGCGCGTCGGCACCCACATCCAGGACGTCGCCGCCTACGACGGCTGCGTGCTGTTCCTGGAGACCACGGAGGAGCTCCCCGACGCCGCGTACGTGTACCGCGTGCTGATGAGCATGGGCGAGCGCGGCCTGCTCCAGCGGTTCGGCGCCGCGATCATGGCGCGGCCCAAGGCGTGGTCGCTGGACAGCCCGCTGGCGCCGGACCGGAAGGCCGCGTACGTCGCTGCCCAGCGGGAGGCCGTGCTGCGGGCCTTCGAGGAGTACAGCCCGGACGTCCCTGTCGTCCTCAACGTGGACATCGGGCACACCGACCCGCAGCTGGTCGTCCCGTACGGCGGCACCGTCACGGTCGACGCCGTCGCCGGCCGCATCACCGTCACGTACTAGGGCGCTGGTGGATGTACAGCTCGCGGCGGTCGGCCGGCTTGACGGCGCGCTGGTCGGGCACCGGCAGCTGGTAGCGGACCTCGCGGAGGTGGTCGCCGTACTGCCGCCCGGCGTTGTAGACCGAGCGGAACTTCCAGATCGCCCTGGAGAAGTTGGTCTGCCCGCGCAGCAGGTTACGGCCGATGATGCCCAGCGTCTTGCCGGCGGCGGCGACGCCGAGGTGCTTGCGGTTCATCACCGCCTGCGTCTTCACCAGCTCGCGGTAGAACTCGCGCAGCGGGAGCTTCGTCGGGACCACGGCGTGCTGGATGTCGAACAGGCGGTAGTCGCGCGAGGTGAGGTTGCGTGATTCGGTGTGCCAGATCTCCGTTCCCGGATAGGGCGTCATGACGGTGAGGTTGACGATCTCGGGCACCGACAGCGCCCACCGGCGTACCAGCTCGAACTGCTGCACGTCCCAGGACGGGTCGACGATGAGGTTGATCGCGACGGTGAGCCCCATGGCGCGGGCGAGTTCGAGGGCCTTGACGTTCTGGTCGGGGCTGGTGCGCTTGCGGTAGAGGTCGAGCCCCTCCTCGTCGAGCGCCTCCATGCCGAGGAACATGTAGGTGAGCCCCAGCCGCCGCCACCGCTCGAACACCTCCGGGTGGCGCAGCAGCACGTCGGCGCGGGTCTCCAGGTAGTACTCCTTCTTCACCCTGCGCTTCTCCAGCTCGGCGGCGATGGCGTCGCCGTGCTCGGGGCGGATGAAGGCGACGTCGTCGACGATGAAGATGCCCCGCTCGCGGATCGAGGCCACCTCCTCGGCGGCCGCCTCCGGCGACAGCTTGCGGTAGCTGCGGCCGTAGAAGGTCCAGGCGCTGCAGAACGAGCAGTCCCAGGGGCAGCCGCGGGTGAACTCGACCGAGGCGGCGGGATCGAGCACGCCGATGAAGTACTTGTCGCGGCGCCGGGTGAGGTCGCGTGCCGGGCGCGGCTCGTCCAGGCTGGTGAGCAGGAGCGGCGGCTTGCCGCAGGCGCCCTCGGCGGTCACCGCGCCGGGGACCTCGCCGAGCCCTCCGTCGCGGGCGGCGGCCAGCAGCAGCGGCGCCCCGACCTCTCCCTCGCCCCGCAGGATCGCGTCGAGGCCGCCTTCGGACTGGGCGATGACGTGGGAGGCGATGAAGGAGACGCTGTGCCCGCCGGCGAACACGAAGCAGCGCGGGAACAGGCTCTTCACGCGCTGGGCCAGGTCGAGCACCTCCGGCACGTTGGGCAGGTAGTTGAGGCCGAACCCGACGGCTTCTGGCTCGAAGTCGAGCAGCTCGCGGTGGAGGTCACGGTGCGAGAAGACCTGCAGGTCGAGCAGGCGCACCTCGTGACCGGCCGCGCGCAGCGCGCCCGCCACCCGTTCCAGGCCCAGCGGTTCCAGCCGCAGAAAGATCTCCGAATACATCAGGCCACTGGGGTGTACCAGGAGGGTGCGCATCGACAGTCCCCGTTCTGCTTGACCGGCCCCGGTCACGGCGCCACGAGCGTCTCATTGCAAGCTGTTACCCAGTGGTTTCCTAGTGTAATCAGGCTGATTGTCCGGTGGGCCGGCCTGTCACGGACCGGTGACGAGGCCGCGCACGAGCGCGCGCACCCCCTTGTCGTAGGTGTCGCGGGCGGTCAGCTCCTCCCATCGCTCGCCCAGCGCCGCCAGGCGCGGCGTCTCGTCCGGGTCGAGGCCGGCGAAGACCTGGCCGCGATAGGTGGGCCCGCCCCTGTCGCGCCTGCGCGCCGCCGCGGCCCGTGCGCTGATCTCGCCCGCCGTGTAGTGCCAGATGATCCGGTACGCGTCCACCGCCTCCTCCGGCTCCAGCCCCGCGCCCACGAGCCCGTCGATGATCGTCTCCGGGAACCAGAGCGCGTGCACGGACAGCAGGTCGTCCGCCCTCAGCACCTCCACGATCCAGGGGGAGCCGACCAGTGCCGCCCGCATGGCGGTGGCGGCGGACACGACCCGCTCGACCGGGTCGCCGCCCGGCACGTCGGAGAGCTCGATCCCGGCCGCGTACTCGTCGAGCAGGAGCCGCAGCAGCTCGTCCTTGTCGCGCACGTGGTGATAGAGCGCCATGGCCGTGGTGCCGACCTCGCGGGCCAGCCTGCGCATGGTCAGCCCGTGGATCCCCTCCGCGTCGATGATCCGGTGGGCGGCGGACACGATGTCCGCCCGGGAGATCTTGGGGGGTCGCCCCGTGCGTGCCGGCATCCCGCCATGCTACTTTCTATACATGTATAAAAAACAACCCGAACTTGACGAGAGGCTCGTGGCCTGGGGCGACGAGCTGGTGAAACTGCACGACGGATTCCGTCGCGACCTCGCGGAGCTCCGCCGCACAGCCGCCCTGGGGCCCAGCCTGCGCGAGCACTGCCTGACGTTCTGCGAGGCCCTCCACGCGCACCACACGGGAGAGGACGACGTGCTCTTCCCCCACCTGGACGGCCTGCACCCCGAGCTGGCCGAGGTCCTGACGCGGCTCAGGAGCGAGCACCGGACGGTGGCGCGCATCCTGGCCCGGATCCGGGCGCTGGTGGAGACCGGGGACCGGGAGGCGACGGGAGCCGAGCTGGACCGGCTCGCCGGGGAGCTGGAGGCCCATCTGGACTACGAGGAGGAACAGCTCGTCCCGCTGCTCAACGAGATGATCGACCCGCCGGACGACCTCTGAGGGCTCTCCAAGGTCCGCCGACAGCGGCAAAATAGGCGGGAAGGGGAGGCTTCGATCGGGCAAACAGGGGTGTCCGTCTCATTCTGGAGTCCATGAGTGATCACTGCCCCTGACGCGTTCGAAGCGGTCTTCGACGCTCACTACGCGGAGATACGCCGCTACATCGGCCGCCGGGTCGGACTCGACGTCGCCGAGGATCTCGCGTCCGAGACCTTCCTGATCGCCTTCGACCGGCGGGAGACGTTCGATCCCTCTACCGGGCACTGGCCAGGAGCGCGTCCTCGACGGCGTCCGCGACCCCGACGGCCGCCGAGGCATCGCGCTGCAACTGCCCACGCGCGGAGCCGACCGCGTGCAGCTCGTCATCGATCCGGGCAGCGGCGAGCTGTGGGCGGTTCAGCATGTGGCGCCCGTTCCGGGCCTGGCGCAGGTCGTCCCGTGGTCGGCCTCGATCGTCAGGAAGGCGGGCTGGAGCGACGTACGCCCGGTGCCGCCGGCCGGCTGCAAGGGCTGCTCGGGCACGTACTGAGGGCACCCCGTGACGGGAGCCGCCGCCGGTGCTTCTCAACCAAGCATTACCTGCCGTATCGCGTCAGGTCACCGGCGGCGGGGCAGGCTTCCAGGAGGAGCATGCGGGTGAGGTGGCTGACGATGACGGGCGATGCGAGGGACGAGCGCAGGGCGAGCATGCGGCGGCGGGCGCTGCTGGGCATGCCGGTCGTGCTGACGGGCTGCGGCGCCGTACGCGAGGTGAACAGGGTCGCGCGGGAGCAGGGCATAGAACTCTCGCCGACGCCGACGCGGACACCTACGAAGACGCCGACCTCCGGCGGCGGGAAGGCGGGCGAGGAGGAAGAGGTCACGCCACCCGAGGACCTCATGCGCGAGCACGGCGTGCTCAAGCGCGTCCTGCTCATCTACCGGGAGGGCATCCGTCGCATCCGCCGCGACCAGCAGGTCCCGGCGCGGGAGCTGCACGCCGGGGCGGGCATCATCCGGAACTTCATCGAGGAGTACCACGAGCGGCTGGAGGAGCGGTACGTCTTCCCGCCCCTGGTCAAGGCCGGCAAGCTCGCCGACACCGTCTCGGTGCTCGTCACGCAGCACCAGCGCGGGCGCGTACTGACCGGCCGCATCCTCGAAGCGACCGCCGGGCCGGTCAGCGAGCAGGGCCGCCGCGAGCTGGTAGCCGACATGGGGGCGTTCATCAAGATGTACGAGCCGCACGAGGCGCGCGAGGACACCGTCGTCTTCCCTGCCCTGCGCGACGTCGTCCCGCCCGCGGAGTTCGCCCGGATGGGGGAGATCTTCGAGGACGAGGAGCACCGCCGCTTCGGCGCGGCCGGCTTCACGGGCGTCGTCCAGCAGGTGGCCGACATCGAGAAGGCGCTCGGCATCTACAACCTGGCGCAGTTCACGCCGCGCATCTGAGTGCGCGGGCCCTGTCGAAGATCCCCTACGCTTGGGGAAGTTGATCTCCGGGCCTGACGTCGCACGCCTCAGGCCGCCCCAACGACTTCCTACTTCCGACGACAAGGTGCCGCAGGGTGGTCACGCACGAAGAGATGGTCGAGGCGTTCGGCGACGAGGGCCTGCTGCTGATGGACGTCGCGCAGTGCCGCGACAAGGGTCTGTCGGACGCGGACGCGCGGATCCTGTCCGAGGTCGGGTTACCGGTACGCGCGGACCTCGCCTTCACCACCTTCGTCGCCGACGAGCCGAGGGTGGGCTCGCTGGTCGTGTTCAGGACGGGTCAGGGGGACGTCGACGTCCTGACGCTCGGCGGCACGTCGGGTGACACCGGCATGCGCTACTTCCTCGACCTCCGCGACGGCGTGGTCGGCCTGCTCTCGATGGACGGCGAGCCGCGGGCCGAGAAGGTCAACAGCTCGCTGGGGACGTTCGTCGAGTTCCTGCACCGGCTCAGGCTGCGCCAGCGGGCACTGAACGGCGCGCCCCCGGAGGCCGGTCAGCGGCACACCGAGGAGCTGTGGCTGGCGCTGAGGGAGCTCGACCCCGCCGCCTTCACCGACGCCGAGGCGTGGTGGTCCATGGTGATGGACACGCTGATGGGCCGGAGCTTCATCGCCGAGACGCGGGCGTTCCTCGAACAGCGCCGCGCGGAGGTCGCCGTGTCCAGGGCGGTCGCGCCGCGTGACGGCTTCCGCCGGGCGCTCGACCGGCTGGAGAGCGAGGGCTGGCAGATCGTCGACGCCGAGCGGTTCGCGTACGAGAGCGAGACCAGCGGCCTGCTCAGCCCGGCCGGCGACCCTCCCTTCGCCCCGGACGGCACCCTGCTCAAGGACGTGCCGATCGCGTGGCGCGGCGGGCTGCCGTCCAACGTCCAGGCGGCGTTCGCCCGGGAGGGCCTGGTGGTCTCCGTGCCGGGGCAGGCCGAGCGCGACGATCCGTACGACTCGCTGCTCGACCTGGACGAGCACGAGCTGAGCAGGCAGGCCGACGCCGCCATGGACGAGTTGTTCGCCGCGGTCCACGGCCTGAAGAAGCCCGAGGAAGGGGTCGTGACCTGCCTGGCCACCGACCGGCCGTCCGATCTGTGCAGGATCGTACGGGCGCTGGAGCGGCTGGCCGCGTACGGGTACCTCGCCGAGCCGGACCTCTGGCCGACCGCCTCCGGGGGCTGGCAGCGGGTCCACGAGGCGACCGCGGCGGGGGAGACGCCGAAGGCCGTCTTCTGGACCACCCAGTCGCACACCTCGGCCTTCGACGCCTACGGAGATCTGGTGGACGATCTCGCCCTGCAATGGTCCGGCGACCGGGATCTGATCGCGGGCATCCTGGCCGGCGCGGGGCTCGCGGTGGAGGTGCCGGAGGGCGAGGAGGTCGCGTTCCTCATCCACCCCTCCCGTTGATCATCCGGCGGCGCTCGGGCCGTTTTCATCCACAGGGTGTGCACACAGGTTCGCACAGCTGTGATGAGGGTCCGTCAAACCCTGCTTTCGCAGTATCTGCCGGGGCTGGGGCCTTCCTGAGGTGGTGCTGGTGGGGGCCGCGTACGGGTGAGTTATCCACAGGGAGGGCCGGTTATCCACAGCTGTGGAGGCCGTGGTCGCCGGGCGCCTGGTCGAGCACCTTGGCCAGCGCCGCGATGGCCGTCCTGGCCGCCTCGATGCGCCCTGTCTGCGCCTGGTCGGCCCAGCCGAGCCGCAGGCCGTCGGCGGCCAGTTCGTCGAACGCGGTGAACGCGGCGAGCTTGAGCCGGATGACCTTGGCCCAGGCGTCGTCCTCGATCCGGTAGTAGACGTTCCGCTCGCCCTGCTTGCGGCATCTGCGGATGAGCTTGATGGACGTCAGGAGGTGCAGGTTGGTGGTCAGCGACGCGCGGCTCGCGCCGATTGCCCCGGCGATGTCGCTCGCCGTCTGCTCCGGCGGGTGGCACGCCATGAGCCAGCCCAGGACCCGGCCGCTGATCGGAGCCAGACCCCACTCCTCGGAGACGAACGCCGCCACGCGCTCGACCCATTCGAGCACCCGCTCCCGATCGGGGCCGTCCTGCGTACTCATGGGATCATCCTAAAGTTCACCGTCGCCGACCTGCGGGTTCACCGTCCCCAGTCCATGCGTCCGCACTCCCCTGCTCGTCCGCCTGATCACCCCTGTTCATGCACCTGAGCCGCCCTGTTCATGCGCCTGGCCACCCCTGGCCATGCGCCTGAGCTGCTGGGCCCGGGCGCCCGCGTCGCCCGGCAGGTCGCGCTCGGCGAGCCCGTCCGCCACCCGGCGGCGGAACTCGACCGGCCGGTGGTCGTCGTACTTGAACTTGGCCCGCACGCCCATCACCTCCAGCAGCAGCCCCCGGATCCCCGACAGCCGCCGCCGGTACGGCCCCGCGTCGGCGGCCACCTCGCCATACCCGCCGTCGGGCTGGTGATGGGCCAGCTGGCGGCGCAGGATGTCGGCCTTGCCCTCCTTGTCGTCCACGATGCGCGCCCGGCAGGTGAGCTGGACCGAGGCGTAGTAGCTGGTCGGCACGCCCTCCTCGGGGACGGGGGAGTCGGAGCGCCAGGTGGAGGGGATGTAGGCGTAGTCGTCGTGCACGCTCACCACCACCACGGGGTCGGCCTCCACCGCGGACCAGATCGGGTTGGGCCTGGCCAGGTGCAGCGCCACCTCCTCGCCGTCGAACAGGAAATGCGTCGGCACCACGACCGGCGGGCCGCCGTTCACGCCGTTCGCGGCGAGCAGGCCGAAGTCGTGCGTACGGAGCCAGGCACGCCATTCGTCGCTGTCATGAGCCGCGTCCCAAGGGTGGATGAGCATTCGCGTACCTCTTTGTATTAGTACATAATACGATTTGTGCTAGAAAAATATCGGACCAGGGGCACGACTGCCAGCGAGATAGCGGCCGGGGTCGAGGCCGCCGTGTCCGAGGGGCGGCTGCCACCGGGCGCGACCCTCCCCCCGGTGCGCGAGCTCGCCGCCGACGCCGGAGTCAGCCCCGGTACGGCGGCGGCGGCCTACCGGCTGCTGCGCGAGCGCGGCGTCATCGAGACCGCCGGGCGGCGCGGCACCCGCGTCAGGCCGCGCCCGGCCAGCACCGTCCGGGAGGAGATCCGCATCGAGGTGCCGCCGGGCGTACGCGACCTGTCCAAGGGCAACCCCGACCCGGCCCTGCTGCCGCCCCTCGGCGACGCGCTCGCCGCCGCGGCCCGCGCGCACGCGGAACGGCCCGCCCTGTACGGCACGGGCGACGACGAGGAACTGATCGCGCTGGCCGGGGAGCGCATGCGCGCGGACGGCATCCCGGCCGGGCCGGTGGCGATCACCTCGGGCACCCTCGACGCGGTCGAACGGGTGCTCGCCGCCCACCTCCGTCCCGGCGACGCGGTGGCCGTCGAGGACCCCGGCTGGGCGGCGCTCCTCGACCTCGCCGCCACCCTGGGGCTGCGCACCGTGCCGATGCGGCTCGACGACGAGGGCCCCCTACCCGCGGAGCTCGGCCGCGCCCTGCGGGCGGGCGCACGCGCCGTCGTGATCACCGCCCGCGCCCAGAACCCGACCGGCGCCGCCGTCTCCTCCGCACGCGCCCACGCGCTGCGCGAGCTGCTGGCGGCCTACCCGGAGGTCCTGCTCATCGAGGACGACCACGGCGCCGGCTTCGTGGACCTGCCCCTGCACCCGCTGGCGGGCGCCACCCGGCGCTGGGTGCTCACCCGCTCCACCGCCAAGGCCCTCGGCCCCGACCTCCGGGTCGCCCCGATCACCGGCGACCCCGTCACGCTCGACCGGCTCCGCGGCCGCCAGCGCCTCGCCGCCGGCTGGGTCAGCCACCTGCTGCAACGCGCGGTCGCCCACCTCTGGCGTACGGACGCGGTCGACACGGCGGCGGTGGCGGCCTCGTACGCGCGGCGCCGCGACGGCCTGGTGACGGCGCTGGCGGCACGCGGCATCCGCGCACACGGCCGCAGCGGCCTCAACGTGTGGGTCCCCGTCCCGGACGAATCCACCGCCATCACTCGGCTGCTGTCCCTGGGCTGGGCCGCCGCACCGGGCGCCCGCAACCGCCTCGGAACGCCGCCCGCCCTCCGCCTCACGGTGTCGACGTTGGGCGAGCACGACATCGACCCCCTCGCCGACGCCCTCACCACCGCCGTGCACCCACCCGCACCCACGGGCCGCTACGGCTGACGCGCGGGCGGGCCGCCCCTCACCCACCGTTGCCTGGGTACAGCCGACCCCGAGCGATAGCCCCAGCCGACCGAAAGGCGGTCCACGAGGCGCAGACCCCGGTGCGACGTCGAGAGGCGGGCATCACGTCGCGGAGGAAGATCTCTTAGGTCCGCGTTACGCCGCATCTTTTATGGTGACGGCCGAAGAGATTCCGGGGAGTGCCCATGTCTCAGCGAAAGGCGAAGCGCAGGCGCGCCGCACAGCGGCTCGAACAGGCCAAGCTGCAGGAGCAGCACAAACGCGTCGTGCGCAGGTTCTGGTTCGGCAGTGCCGTCGTCATGGCGATGGTGGTCGGAGCGATCGGAGCGCTGGTGTTGACCTCGACCAGCACCCCGACGCAGGCCGTCCCCGTCGCCACGGCCTCACCGACCGCCACCGTCAGTCCGTCGGCCAGTCCGTCGGCGAGTCTGTCGGCGAGTCCGTCGGCCGGCCCTTCCGCCAGTGGGTCGGCCAAGGCGACTGCTTCCGCCGGCCCGTCGCCCAAGGCGACGAAATCCGGCGGCTGACGGCTCCGAGCAGGCTCTTGAGACGGCGGCGGGCCTAGACGCTGAGCCCGGACCCGCCGCCGACGACGATGTTCTCCCCGGTGACGAAGCCGGCCGCGTCCGAGGCGAGGAACGCCACGACTTCCGCGATCTCCCTGCTGGTCCCGAACCTCCCGAGGGGGATCCGGGAGGCCGTCGCCTTGGTGACCTCTTCGAGCATCTCGGGTTGGACCGTTTTCGCCCAGATTTCCGTGTCGATAGCGCCGGGACTGACGGCGTTGACCCGGATGCGCCGGGGTGCCAGTTCGAGGGCGAGGGACGGCACGAGGGGCAGAAGGGCACCCCTGGACGCCGCCGTGGCGGATCCGCCGACCATTCCCCTGGTCACGCCGATCCCGACGGTGAAGATGATGGATCCTCCGTCGTTGAACAGGGGGAGGCACCTCTGGAGGGTGAAGAACTGGCCCTTGACGTTGACGTTGAAGAGATCGTCATAGGTGGCTTCGTCAATGGCCTCGATCGGTCGCGGCCGGGTGATGCCGGCGTTGAGGAACAGGAGATCGAGCGTGCCGAAGCGCTCGCGGGCCACTTCCACGAGGCGATCGATGTCCTCCATGGACCGGGCGTCGGCCCGTACCACGACGATCTCTTCGGGGAATGCCTTCTCGGCGGCGGCGATGGTCTCGGGGTTCTGCCCGGTGACGATCACCCGGTATCCGCGCTCATGCAGCAACTCGGCGGTCGCCCTGCCGATTCCGCTGGTTCCTCCGGTGATCAGGGCCGCAGGTGCGGGCATGGTGAACTCCACTCGCATAGTCCATGGGAGGCGGCCCGACGCGGCACCGTGACGGTGCCCGGCCGCTGATTTCAGCCTGCGGCCCGAGAAGCGCCCACGTCCAATGAATGATTCGTATTGAGCAATGCGCTCCACGTATCACCGCACGTCACGCGGGCTTATGCTTGGGGGTATGCCTGACCAGCCTCCAGCGGCGGTGGACCTCGATCTGCGGCTGGTGCAGTGTTTCACGGTCGTCGCCGAGCACCGGCACTTCGGCCGCGCCGCCGAAGCCCTCCACACCACCCAGCCGTCCCTGAGCAGGCAGATCCGCCGCCTCGAACAGCAACTGGGCGCCCGCCTGCTCGACCGCAACCCGCGAGGCACCGACCTCACCGAGGCCGGCGAGGTGTTCCTCCCGCTCGCCAGGGCGCTGCTGCGCTCCGCCACCCAGGCCGTGGCGCGCACCCGGGCCGCCGCCCGGCCGACCCGGATCACCATCGGCTACACCATGAACCTCATCGTCACCCCGGCCGTGCGCGAGCTGCGCCACCGTCACCCCGACGCCGAGGTACGCACCCTGCACGTGGCGTGGAACGAGCCGCGCGAGGCGCTGCTGGATCATCGCGTGGACGCGGTGGTGACCCGGCTGCCGCTCGCGACCGACGGCCTGCACGTGACGGTCCTCTACGACGAACCCCGGGTCCTCGTGGTGCCCGTCGACCACCGCCTGACCGGCAAGGAGTCCGTCACCCTCGACGACATCGCCGACGAACCCCTGCCACGGGTGACCGACCCTGACTGGAACGCCTTCTGGCGCGTCGACCCCCGGCCCGGCGGGCGCCCCGCACCCGGCGGCCCCCTCATCGAGGCCGTCGAGGACAAGACCGAACTCGTCGCCACCGGACAGGCCGTCGCGATCATCCCGGCCGGCGAGTACACCAGCCGGCTGCGCCCCGACCTCGCCACGATCCCCTTGGAGGGCGTCGAACCGAGCCACGTCGTGCTGGCCACGCGCGGGGGCGACCGCGGCCGCATGGTGGCGGCCTTCCGGAAGATCGCCCACACCCATCTCACCGGTGTCGCCACCTTCGAGTGACCGCCCCCGAGTGACCGGCCCCACGCGGTCGATGCAGCTCGCCAGGGAAGAGCCCGCGGTCGTCAGCGGCCCAGGGCGACGTTGATCTAATACCTTGCGTGGAGTTGAATGACCGGGTGCATGCTGGGCGAGTGGTCTCTCCGGTTCTGGTGGGTCGGGAGAGGGAGCTCGCGCGGCTGGTCGCGCTCGTCGCCGCCGCGCCCGCCGTGGCCGTGATCGAGGGCGAGGCCGGCATCGGGAAGTCGCGCCTGGTGGCCGAGCTGCTCGGCGGCGCATCGGTGGCCGACCTGCGGGTGCTCAGCGGCACCTGCGTGCAGATCAGGGAGCCGTTCCCGCTGGGGCCGATCGTCGAGGCGCTGCGCGGACGCGCGCCCGAGCTGGCGGGTGCGGCCCTGTCGCCGGTGGCGGGGGCCCTGCGCGAGTTGCTGCCCGAGCTGGCGGCGGTCTTGCCGGAGACGTCGCCCCCGCTGGACGACCGGGCGGCCGAGCGGCACCGGATGTTCCGGGGGCTCGTCGAGGTGCTGACCGCGCTCGGGCCCGCCGTGCTGGTCGTGGAGGACCTGCACTGGGCGGACGGGCAGACGATCGAGTTCCTGACCTATCTGATGTCGGTGCTGCCCGCCACGTTCCGCGTGGTGCTGACGTACCGGGGTGAGGAGGCGCCGGCCTCGGTACGCGCGATCACCGCGCGCACCTCGGACGCGATCAGGAGCGAGCATCTGGTGTTGCCGCCGCTCGACGCCGCCCAGACGCGGGCCATGGCCTCGGCGATCCTCGAGGCCGACGAGGTGACGGCCGAGTTCGCCGAGCACCTGTGCACGAGGGCGTCCGGGCTGCCGCTCGCCGTACAGGAGTTGCTGGCGCTGCTGCGCACGCGGGGCACGCTCATCAGGTGGGAGGGCGGCTGGGCGCGGCGGGCGCTCGACGAGCTGGACGTGCCGAGCGGTGTCCGCGCCTCGGTGCAGGAACGGGTCGCCCGGCTCTCCCGCGGGGCCAAGGAGGTGGCGGAGCGGGCGGCCGTGCTGCAGACACCGGTGCCCATCGGCCTGCTCGCCGCCGCCGAGGGCGAGGGCACAGGCGACGGCGGGGCGATAGACGAGGTGCTCGGCTCGGGGCTGTTCGCGGAGACGAACGGCTCGGTGGGGTTCCGGCACGTGCTGGCGGCGCAGGCCGTCTACGAGGCCATCCCGCTCGGCCGGCGCCAGGCGTTGCACGCCGCCGCCGCGGACACCGTACGGGGGCTGCGGCCGTTGCCGCTGGGACGGCTGGCACATCACCTGCGTCACGCGGGCCGGGCGGGACAGTGGGTGGAGACCGCCATCGAGGCGGCCGACCAGGCGTCGAGGCTGGGCGACGACGCCGAGGCCACGCGCCTGCTGGAGGACGTGCTCAGGAACACCGACCTGCCCGCGGTACGGCGGGCGGAGCTGACGGTGAAACTCGGCTGGGCCGCGCTGGAGTTGCTGCGCCCGCCGCCCGTCGTCGAACTCATCACCGGCGCGCTGGAGCAGGACGTGCCGCGCCCGCTGCGCGGCACGCTCCGCCTCCTGCTCGCGCTGCACTTGGAGCGCACGCGGACGGACGACGCCCGCATCTGGGACGCTTTCGCCCAGGCCGTCGAGGACCTGGCCGACCAGCCGGGACTGGCCGCCTGGGCCATGGTCGGAGTGGGCCGCCCGCCCTCCGGCCTGCCGTTCGGCGAGGGCAAGTCGTGGCTGGAGAGGGCGCTCGCGACCCTGCCCTCCGTCGATGACCCCGCCATGCGGATGCTGGTGCTCGGCAAGATCGCCATGATCTTCGTGGTGATCGGCGATCCACGCTGGGCCGACCTGGCGGAGGACCTGCTACGGGAGACCGGCGGGCGGGGGCTGCTGCGCCGCGAGGTCAACGCCTACCGCTCCATCGGGGGCGCGGCCCTGTTCAGCGGCCACCACCGCAGGGGCCGCCGCCTGCTGACCGCGGCGATCGAGGACGGCGCCGAGCCCGACCTGCGGGGGCGGCTGGAGCTGCGCTGCCTGGTGAACCTGGCCGTGGCCGACTACGTCGACGGCGCCTGGGACGGGCTGGCCGCGCGGCTGGACGAGCTGCGCGACCACTTCGGCGACGAACCGCACGAGCGGATCATGGTGGACATCGTGGCCGCCTGCCTGGGCGCGGTGCGGGGCCGACAGGAGCCCGCGCTCTCGCCCCTGCTGGACGCGATCGCCACGGCCAGGACGCGCGGGCAGCTCGACGATCTCGTCCTGCCCGTCACCATGCTGCTCAGGCTCTCCGCCGCCCGGGGCGAGCCGGAGGAGGCGATCGCGACGGTAGCCGAGGCGGACGTCCACTGGGAGGCGGCCGGGCTGTGGCCGGTGGCCGTCCGGGTGCTGCCCGCGCTGACGGAGGCGCTGCTGGTGGCGGGCCGTTCCGCGGAGGCCGTGGACGTGGTCGCCCGGTACGCCTCCCGGCTGGCCGGGCTCGACGCGCCGCTGGCCGGACCGGCGCTCGGGCACGCCCGCGGCCTGCTCGCCGCGGCGGGGGAGCGCTGGGCGGAGGGCGCGGGGGAGTTCGCCGCGGCAGCGGACGCGTTCGAGCAGGTCCCGGCGCTGTACGAGGCGGCGCAGGCGAACGAGCAAGCGGCCGCCTGCCTCTTCGCCCTGGGCGACCCCGCCGCCGCCACGCGGCTCGGCCAGGCCCACCGGATGTACGGGAGCCTCGGCGCGCGCTGGGACCTGGACCGCGCGACCGGGCTGGGCCGCAGGTGGGGGGTCCGCCCCGTCACGCCCGGCCAGGACAGGTCAGGTCACGGTGGCGACGCCCGGGGCAGGTCCGGGCAGGGCGGGAACGATCTGGCGCTGTCGGCGCGCCAGGAACAGGTGGCCCGGCTGGCGGCGGAGGGGCTGACCAACCAGGAGATCGCCAGGGAGCTGTTCCTGTCGCCGAAGACGGTGGACAAGCACGTGAGCGCGGCCATGCGCAAGGTCGGCGCGCGGTCGCGGACGGAGCTCGCCCGCCACCTCCTCCCAGGCGACTAAATCCGTAAATTGGGGATTTTTCCCCATGGGTCACCCCATATCCACCCCCGTATGGCTGTAGCGACACTTCTGGCATGTCCGAAACCATGTCCGAGCCCGGTGAGCAGCACCCGGACGGACCCGGCCTCGACGGAGACGATCCGGCCGGACCCGCCGACGCCGCTCACCAGGAAGAGCCGGAACCGCCCAGACCCCCTGACGGCTTCGAGCCCGTCTGATCCCTCGCAGAAAGGGGCTTCCCGCCCCGCCGCCGGTTCCAGAGAAAGGCCATCATGGCACTGCCCCGCCCCCCATTAGCGCGCCGCGCAGGCGTACTCCTGACCGCCGTCACGGTGCTCACCACCGGACTGGCCACCGTCCCCGCGTCCGCCACCACCCCGGCCGAGCAGGCCACCCCCGCACCCAGCGCCTCTTCAACGGCGCAGACCGACCAGAACGTCACCCTGACCGGCGTGCGTTCCCGGAAGGTCGTCATCACGCTGATCACCGGTGACAAGGTCCAGCTGACCCAGGAGGTCCCCGGGAAGTATCGGGTCGAGACGGCTCCCGGCAAGCGCCAGGGCGACCGTCGCGTCAACCTCTTCACGCAGTTCACCCCGGACGGCGTCTTCGTGCTGCCGGACGACGCGGTCGCCGCCGTCCAGGCGGGGCTGCTCGACAAGCGGCTCTTCGACGTCAAGTACCTGGCGGAGAACGGCTACGCCGACGACGTGGCCAAGCAACTGCCGGTCATCGTGCAGTACCCGGAGGAGCAGCCCGAGGCGGCGGTCAAGCGCTCGGCCGCCGCGGTGCCGGCCAGCGAGCCCACCCAGACGCTGGAGAGCATCCACGCCTCGGCCCTCGACGTCTCCAAGACCGAGGCGGGCGCGTTCTGGGAGGCCGTGCGGGCCCAGCAGGCCGCCGGGCAGGGGTTTGCCAGGACGCCTGACACGCTGAGCGGCGGAATCGCCAAGATCTGGCTGGACGCCAAGGTCAAGGCCGACCTGGACGTGAGCGTACCGATGATCGGCGCGCCCCAGGCGTGGGAGCGGGGCTACGACGGGACAGGGGTGAAGATCGCCGTCCTGGACACCGGTGTGGATCCCGCCCACCCCGACCTGGCCGGCCAGATCACCGACAGCAAGTCCTTCGTCCCTGAGCAGGCCGTACAGGACCTGCAGGGGCACGGCACCCACGTCGCCTCGACCATCGCCGGCACCGGCGCGGCCTCCGGCGGCAAGTACAAGGGTGTCGCCTCCGGCGCGCGGCTGGTGGTCGGCAAGGTGCTCAACAACAACGGCGAGGGCCAGGAATCCTGGATCATCGAGGGCATGGAGTGGGCCGCGCACAGCGGCGTCAAGGCCGTCAGCATGAGCTTCGGCGGCGACCCCAGTGACGGCACCGACCCGCTCAGCCAGGCCGTCAACGACCTGACCGCCGAGACCGGCACGCTGTTCGTGGTCGCCGCGGGCAACCTGTCCAACCCGGAGACCATCAGCACGCCCGCCGCGGCCGACGCGGCGCTGACCGTGGCGGCGGTGGACAAGAACGACAAGCTCGCCGGCTTCTCCAGCCGCGGGCCGCGGCTGGACGGCGGGCTCAAGCCGGACATCGCGGCGCCGGGCGTGAACATCCTGGCCGCGCGGGCGGCCGGCACCAGCCTGGGCTCCCCGGTGGACGAGCACTACACCGGCATGTCCGGCACCTCCATGGCCACGCCGCACGTGTCGGGCGCCGTCGCGATCATGGCGCAGCAGCACCCGGACTGGACGGCCCAGCAGCTCAAGACCGCGCTGATGTCCACCTCCAAGGACGACGGTTTCACCGTCTACGAGCAGGGCGCGGGCCGGGTGGACCTCGATCGGGCGACCCGGCAGCAGGTCTTCGCCACGAGCGGCGGCGTGGACTTCGGCCTGCTGGACGGCACGGAGGAGGCGCAGACCGGCCAGGTCACGTACGCCAACCTCGGCGACCAGCCCGTCACGCTCGCCCTGAAGGCGGAGATGAGCGGCGGGGCGAAGCTGAGCATCGCCGACGCGACGCTGACGATCCCCGCAGGCGGCACGGCCGGCACGACCGTCACCCTGGAGGTGGCCGGGCTGGGCCTCGGCACGCACAGCGGAGCCGTCACGGCCGAGGCCGACGGGGTCCAGCTCACCACGCCGGTGGGCGCGGTGCGCGACGTCCCCAAGTACGACCTGGTCGTCCACACCCTGGACAGGGACGGCAAGCCGCGCACCCCGACGGCCATGAGCGTCGTCGACGTCGACGGGACCAAGGGCGAGCTCGGCCCGTACCGCGTGAGCGACGTGGGCGTGGTCGTGACCCGGGTCCCCGCGGGCACCGTCAGCGTGATGCAGGTGCTCGACTGGGTGGACGGCGACGACCGGGCCAACCGGGGCTGGCTGTTCAACCCGGAGCTCACCATCACCGGCGACACCGAGATCACCCTCGACGCCCGCGACGCCACGCAGATCCGCTTCTCCACCCCGAAGACCGCGGAGCCGCTGAACAACCTGTATGAGCTGTTCTACCAGCGCACGCTGCCCAGCGGACAGGTCTACGGCGGGACCCTCCTGAACAACAGGCCCTTGGGGTCGTGGGAGAAGGTGTGGGCGCTGCCGACCGAGAAGGTCACCAAGGGCGGCTTCCGCTTCACCGGCCAGTGGGAGTTCGGCGTGCCCGAGGTCACCATGACCATGCGCACGCCGAAACGGACGACCCTGCACCCGGTCTCCAAGGTCCACATCTCCGACCCGGCGGAGTCCCATGCCAACTACATCCCCTTCGAGGGGCGGAAGGACCTGAGGGTCGTCGACGGAGGCAAGGGCCGTCCCGAGGATCTCGCGGGCAAGGACCTGAGCGGAGCGCTCGTCCTGATCGACGCCGAGCCCGCCGAACAGATCTTCGGGCTGGCGTGCGGCCTGCAGATCGAGCGCATGGGAGCGATCAGGGACGCCGGCGCCGCCGGCATCCTGGCCTTCAACGAGCAGCCGTCCACCTGCCCGATCCCGCTGGACATCTCGCAGAAGCCGTTCAGCGGCCCGAGGCTGCCGATCGGCATCCCCTTCGCCTACGTCTCGAACGCCGAGGGCATGAAGGTGCGCGAGCAGGTCGCCCGCGGTCCGGTCACCATCAGGGTCGAGGGCACGCCGGTCACGCCGTACTCCTACGTGTTCAAGCCGTACGAGGAGGGCCGCATCCCGCGGTCGATGCACTACAAGGTCACCGAACGCCAGATGCACCGCGTCGATTTCAACGCGCACTCCGGGCCGTACACGAAGTACTCGTACTGGCGGTCCGGCTGGAAGGTCGACGACATCACGTACACGGGGACCGGCCCGAACGCGCTGCAGTGGTCCAACCCGATGCCCAGCAGCAGGACCCAGTGGTTGTGGCCGCTCGCCCCGGAGGTCGTGAGCTCGTCGGGCATGTCGGCGATCATCCCGCAGGGCCCGGACGGATATGTCGAGGAGTCCCGCTACCGCGTCAACGTCTTCGACAGGCCGGGAAGGACGCGCCAGGAGTGGTTCGCCATGCCGAGCGTGCCGGGCGCCGCGACCGCCTCGGACAAGGTGTACGGGCTCGCTGATCCTGATGCCGCCCCGCTCGAGAAGAACGTGATCGGGCTCCCCTGCGCGATCTGCGTGCACAACGGCAACCTCTGGGTGACCCCGTCCATGGTCAGCGGGGTCAAGGAGCGGCGCGACGACGGCGTCGTGTTCGGTGACCTGCAGCCGCGGTACGAGCTCCACCTGTACCGCGACGGCCAGGAGATCCAGAACGCGCCCGTCGAGCCGTTCACCACGCTGCCGCGCTACCCGCTGCCGAAGGAGGTGGGCACCTACCGGCTGACGGCCAGGAACGACCTGCAGGACATCGAGTGGACGTTCACCGCGCCACCCGGTGAGGACCAGGTGAGGCCGGGCCTCAACTGCTACGCGTGGTGGATCGACGGGCCGCTCGAGCAGTGCCGTACCACTCCCGCGGTCTTCGTCAGCTACGACCTGGGTGACAGCCTGTCCGACGAGAACACGGTCGCGGCGGGCCGCAGGCACACCTTCGAGCTGGAGGCCTACCACGGGCCCTCGGCCGCTAAGATGCCGAGGATCGAGGGCGTGCGGCTCTGGACGAGCACCGACGACGGCGCCACCTGGCAGCCCGCCCGCCTCAAGCGGGGCCGGGACGGCGTCTACACGGCCAGCACGAGATATCCGCACTACCGCGCCACCAAGGGAGCGGTCAGCCTGAAGGTGGAAGCGTGGGACGCGGCGGGCAACCGCGTCAAGCAGACCACGCTCCGCGCGTTCAACCTCCGCTGACCACCCCCCGTCGCGGTCGCCCGGCGGGGCGGCCGCGACGGGCCGGCGAGCATCCGGGGCGGCTCAGGACGGGCCGCCGGAGGGTTGCGGGCCGTAGAGGGCGGCGATGTCCTGCGAGGTGGCCCACCGGCTGTAGGTGGGCGACTGCGGCCAGCCGTCCGGCGAGTCCTGCCATTCCTCCTGCCGCCCGTACGGAAGCACGTCGATCAGCGCGAAGCTGTGCGAGAGCTGCTCGGTGCCCCGGCCGTTGGTGTGCCAGGTGCGGTACACGGTGTCGCCGTCGCGCAGGAACACGTTGACGGCGAAGCCCGCACCGGGCGGCGCGCCGACGTCGGCGCCGAACGGGCTGCCGGCGGTGGAGTACCAGGCCATGGCGTTCCCGACCCGCCGCTTGTAGGCGATCGCCTCGTCGATGGGGCCCTGGGTGACGACGACGAACCGGGCGTCGTACTTGTCCAGGAACTCCAGCCGGGTGAACTGCGAGGTGAAGCCCGTGCACCCCGGGCACTGCCATTCCTCGCCCGCGAACCACATGTGGTTGTAGACGATCAGCTGGCTCCTGCCGTCGAAGACGTCGGCCAGCCGGACCGGTCCGTCCTCGCCCTCAAGGGTGTAGTCCGGCATCCGGACCATGGGCAGGCGCCGGCGCTGGGCGGCGATGGCGTCGAGCTCCCGGGTCGCGGCCTTCTCCCTGGCACGGAGCGCGTCGAGCTGTTTCTGCCAGGTCTCGGCGTCGACGACGGGGGGTAGTGCGTTCGTGCTCATGGTCCCCTCCCTGATCAGGAGTGTGGGTGTGGTGTCCCAGGGATGGACCTGAGCCGGTCGTGAAACTCATCGGTGGCCGTCCGCGCGGTCACCGATCGGCGATCCTCTCGAGCGTGCTCCCGTGGAAGACACGCACGTCCCGGTAGCCGAGCGGCTGCAGAAGCGGGAGCTTCTTGGATCGCAGGAGGGGGCGGTTCCTCTCCTTCTTCGGGCACCCCTTCGAGAGCTTCTTCCCGTCCGTGGCCTCATACATGCGGATGCTCACCCCCTCACCGGGGTATCTCTCGTCGGCCCAGGCGGTATGGAGATGCGTGCACGGGGACAGCCTGTAGACGACGGTGATCGTGCTGGAGGACGGGTCGCCCCGATAGCCGGCGATGTAACCGGATTCGTAGCCCTTCCCGGGGTCGGAGTGGAGGCTCCGCGCCACCCCGTCCTCCTCAAGGTGGTAGGGCTCCGGATTCTCCTCCGCCTTCCTCAACGCCCTGATCTCCTGCTCTGTCATCGTCTTCGTCGGGGTGGGCTCGGTGGCGTACCGGGCCTCTCTCTCCCTCTCCACGGAGCACTGGCCGAGCGCGACGAGCAGGAAGACGATCGCCATGACCAACGAGACACCCCGCCCGAACCCGTATGCGAGGTCGCTCGGCTCGTTCGCCTCGGGGTCGCGGTACTGCCAGGCGCTCGTCACCCGCCACAGGGTTCGCGGATTGATCAGGGACATGACGAAGAAGAAGATCGAGCCGATGATGTAGAGCGTGATCACGAACGGTAGGACGAACAGTC
Source organism: Nonomuraea phyllanthi (assembly GCF_006334985.2). Taxonomy (GTDB): domain Bacteria; phylum Actinomycetota; class Actinomycetes; order Streptosporangiales; family Streptosporangiaceae; genus Nonomuraea; species Nonomuraea phyllanthi. Next base: position 160,560 of record NZ_VDLX02000002.1, on the reverse strand, counting down.
ACAGCCTCGTGTTCCACTGCAAGGGGCATAATGGCGCCCAATGCCGAAGCCTCAGGAAATATCGGGATATGCGGCGGCGATCGCGCCCGTCATCGACGCGGTCCACGTCAACGTGCACGCCTCCGCCCGCCGTTCGGTCGCCGAATTGTCCGGAACCGGGGGTTTCCTCGTCGACCTGCGGTTCACGTTGCCGCTGCGGTCGCTGACCCGCGCCGACCTCGCCACCATCTACCGGTACGGGGACCCCGAAGGGCGCGAGGCCGGCATCCGGGAGCACCTCCGCGAGGGCACCCTCGCCGAGAGCGGTGACGGGCAGCTGCGGCTGACGGCGGCGGGGCTCGCCTACATCCACCGCCTGTACGAGGTGCACGGCGCCGTGGCCGAGCGCATCTGGGCCGGGCACGACCTGCCCGCGATGAGCGGGCCGGCGGGGCGGGTGCTCGACCGTGCCCAGGCGGATCGGGTCCCCGGAGGCGCGCTGGAGCTGATGGCGCCGCCGTACGAGCCGGACGGGGCGGGGGCCGGGTTGCTGCTGTTCAACCGGCTCGCCGCGCTGCGCTACCACCGGGCCGACGCGCACGCCGCGGCCTGGCAGGCGGAGGGCCTGTCCGCGGCCGAGATCGTCGGCCTGCGGGACGGGCCCGTCCGCGCCCGGATCGAGGAGCGCACCAACCTGCGAGCCGCGACGCCGTACGAGATCCTCTCCGAGGACGAGCGGCGGGCCCTCCACGAGGGACTGCTCAAGCTCATCTGATCAGAGGGCCGCCAGGAGGCGGCCCACCTGCGTGCGGTCGTTGATGCCCAGCTTGTCGTACGCCGCCTGGAGGTGGTTCGCGGCCGTCCGGGTCGACAGCGTCAGCCGGTCGGCGATCTGCCGGTTCGTCAGGCCGGCCGCCGCCAGCTGGACGATCTCCCGCTGGCGCGGCGTGAGCTCGGGGGTCGCCAGCTCCACCAGCGCCGGGGTCGACACGCCGGGGCAGCGCCTCGCCAGCGCCCACGCCCGGGTCTGCGCGCCTCTGGCCAGGGTGCCGCGGCCCGCCTCCCGGTACGCCGCCGCCTCCTGCGCCGTGGCCTCGGCGGCGTAGAGCAGCAGGCCCGACCGCTCGAACTCGCCGGCCACCGCCCCCAGCGCGGCCGGGTCGCCGACCGCCCGCGCGTGCCCGGCCAGCAGCCGGACGAGCGGCCCGTCGATCCGCTCCACCAGCGCCGGCAGCCGCTCACCGGCCGTGCCGCCGAGCCGTACGAGGTCGTGCAGCGCGAACATCAGGCCGCCGAGCAGCCCGTGCTCCTCCGCGTGCCCGGCGGCCCGCACGCACAGCCGTACCGCCTCGTCCAGATCCCCGCGCGCCGCCGCCACCCACACCGCCGCCTGCATCGCGTGCTGGCGGGTGAACGCCCACCGGGACGCCGTGGCGGCGGCCTGCGCGAGCACGTCCGCGGCCTCATCCGTGCGCCCGAGCAGCGCCAGCGCGTGCGCCTGCTCGGCCAGCACCCGCCCCAGGTACGGCTCGCGGGCCGGCATCCTGGCCAGGTCGTCGCCGCACCAGCGCAGCGCGCCCGCCGCGTCCCCGCGCAGCCGGCTGACCGCCGCCCGGTGGGCCGCGAACCCCGACACCGACAGCTCGGCCCCCGGCAGCTCCATCCCCTGCTCGGCGGCCGCGGCCGCGCCGTCGAGCCGCCCGGAGAACGTCCGCGCGGCACAGAGCGCGTCCAGGAAGCTGGGCAGCGCGTGCGGCGCCTCGTCCCGCCAGCTCTCCACGCTCGCCAGCGCCCGGTCGGCGATGGCCAGGCTGAGCTCGGCCCGCCCCGAGTACGCCGCGACCCACGCCTCCATGGACGCCGCGTGCGCGTCGCCGCGTACCGTCATCGGCCCGTGCGTGCGCGCGCGGGCGAGCGACCGGGCCGCCCCGTCCAGCCGGCCGGCGAAGCAGTCGGCGACGGCCCGGTAGACGTGCGCCTCCTGGAGCCAGGCGGGCTCGGTCAGCGTCCGGGCGGCCACGTCGAGCACCTCGCACGCCTCGGCGTCGGCGCCCGCCCACGCCAGGTTGATCCCGAGGCTGAAGGCGTGCTGGGCGCGGTCGTCCTCGGTGAGCGCGTCGCGGGCCGCGCGCCGCAGTGCCGCCAGCGCCGACTCCGCGTCGCCGAGCACCATGAGCACCTCGCCGAGCAGCGCGACCGCGGCCACGCCCGCCCCCGCCTCGATCGCGGCCCTGGCCAGCCGTTCGGCCAGCCGGGGATCCTGCCGGCCCCAGGCCAGCCGGGCGGCCGACACCAGCATTCCCGGGGCGGCGGCCGACCCGCTGTCGAGCCGCCACACGGCCGCCCGCAGCTCGTCCTCGCGCCGCCGCAGGCCGCTGGCCTCCAGCCCCTCGGCCAGCATCCGCAGCCGCCGCCGCGTGCGCAGCGTGCCGCAGCCGCCGCGGACCACCTCGCCGTAGAGGGGGTGGCCGAGCCGCAGCTCCTCGCGCCTGCCCTCGCCGACGGCGACGACCAGGCCGCGGTTCTCGACCCGCTCGACCGCGCGGACCGAGGTCAGCGACGCCAGCAGCTCCGTGCCCAGCGGCTCACCGAACGCGACCAGCTCCAGCACCTCGCGCTCTTCCTCGTCGAGGTGGCCGATCCGCTCCTCGACCAGCTCGCGCAGCCGGGTCGACATGGACAGCTCGCCGCGCCGGCGCCACTGGCCGTCCCGCTCGGCCAGCCGGCCGCCGTTGCGCGCGGCCTGCACGACCTCGCGCAGGTAGAGCACATTCCCCCCGCTGACGCGGGCGAGGTGGCGTACGGTCTCCGCGGCCACCTCGCCGCCGAGCGCGCCCGCGAGCACCTGCCCGACCTCGTCCGCCGTCAGCGGCGGCAGCTCGATCCGGTCGAGCAGCTCGTCCTTCCACAAGGCGGCCACGGGAGCGGGCTGCGGCTCCCCGGACCGTACGGTCACCAGCACGCGCGCCGCGCCGCTGCCCGCCAGGTAGTGCACCAGCGCCGCCGACGCCGGGTCGAGCCGGTGCGCGTCGTCCACGCTCACCAGCAGCTCGCCGCGCCGTGCCACCGTCCGGGCGCGCTCGCGCAGGTGGCGGGCGGCCCAGCGCAGCTGGTTCTCGCCGCCCTCCGGCGGCCCCGTCAGGACGTGCGCGAACGCCCCGAACGGGATCATCGACGCGGTCTCCGTGCCCAGCGCGCGCACCACCGCGTACCCCGGCGACGTGGCCAGCGCCTCGGCCGCCAGCCTGCTCTTGCCGACCCCGGCCTCGCCGGCGATCATGACGCCCGTTCCCGACCGCAGCGCCTCGCGCACGGCCGCCAGCTGCCCCCCGCGCCCGACGAACGGCCAACCGCTCCCCTGCTCGCTCATCGCGCCTCCTCTCGGCACCCATCGTGGCGACGGAGGTTCGCGCGAGGTTCAGGCCGGATCCCGGCCGATCCCGGCGGCGGCACGCAGCAGCTCGACGAGCGCTTCCGCGCCCGTGAACGGCACCGCCTCACCCCCCACCTCTTCGAGCAGCCCGCGGAGCTGGCCGCCGGACTGCTCGGGCTCGACCAGCCGGACGATGACCGTTCTCATCTGGGAACCATCTCGCCGTCCTGTTCAGGTCTGGTTCAGGTGGGGTACGGGGCGGGCTCGACCTCCAGCTCGCGCATCCGCTCGGCGTAGAGGTGGTAGCGCCTGCGCGCGTCGCCGCGGCGGCCCGCCCGGTCGAGCACCCGCACCAGGCCGAGGTGGGCGCGCTCGTCGTAGCGGTCGCGCTCCAGCAGCCGCAGCCAGTAGCGGGCCGCCTCGTCGTGGCGCCGCTCGTCCGCCCGCGCCGTGGCGAGCCGGGCCGCCGCCTGCGTGTAGGCCAGCCGGGCCTGCTCGCGCAGTCCGACGGCCCAGTCGGCGTAGTCGTCCTCCTCGCAGAACTCCCCGCCGTACGCGCTCTCGGCCGCCGCCCACCGCTCCAGCGCCTCGGACGTACGTCCGGACTGATCGAGCCGGACGGCCTCACCCACCAGATCCAGAAATTTCTCGACATCGACGTCGATGTTGGACAGGTCGAGCCGCAGCGTGCCCTCGTCCGAGACCACGAAGTCGTCCGCCGGCCTCTCGCGCGCCGGATCCAGCACCGCCCGCAGCGTGGACACCATGACGTTCAGCCGCCGCAGCCCGACCGCCTCGCCCTCCTGGCCCGGCCAGAGGATCTCGACCAGCCGCTCCCTGCCGATCCCGCCACCCCGGCGGCTGACCAGGATCTTCAGCAGGTCGCGGGCCTTGCGCGACTGCCAGGCCGTACGCGGGACCGGCACGCCGCCCCGCAGCACCCGGAACGTTCCCAGGGTCTCGACGACCACCCGCGCGCCGGGCGCGGGCGCGGCACGGGCGACCAGCGCGTCGATCCGGCCGTCGAGGGCACGGCAGCCGATCGCGTGCATGCGCTCGCGCACCCGCTCGGCCGCGCCGGCGCCGGTCGCCGGGCCGGCCAGGGCCGCCCTGACCAGCTCGGCCCTGGCCCGCCCGATCGGGTCGCCGAGCATCGTCCACCTGCGCACCGCCTCGTCGGCCGCCCGCGCGTCGCCGTCCAGCTCGGCCCGCAGCTCGGCGACGGCGGCCAGGGCCGCGTGGTCCCTGCGGCTCGCCGCCACCGGCTCGGTCTCGTCGAGCAGCGCCCGCACCTCGTCGCGCCGCCCGCCCGCGAGCGCAACCCGAGCGGCCACGACCCTGGCGGTCACCCCCGCGATGCCGCCGGTGTGCTTCAGCGCCCGCCCGGCGACGCGGGCCGCCTCGGCCGGATCGTCCTCGGCCAGCAGCTCGGCCAGGCCGTTGAGCGCGTTGGACAGCGACTGCACCTCGCCAGACGGCGCCAGGTCCGCGATCACCCGCCGGTAGATCGCGGCGGCCGTGGCGCGGTCGCCGCGCAGCACCTGGATCTCGGCGAGCCGGTTCAGGCCCGTGCCGACCAGCCCGGAGCCCATCGCCTCCCACCGGGCCACCGCGTCGGCCGCCTCGGTGGCCGCCTCCTCCAGGCGGCCGAGGCCGGTCAGGGCCTTGGCGCGGTTGGAGACGTTCAGGGCGGCGTAGGGGGCGAACGACACCAGATCGGACAGCCTGCCGCCGATCTCCGTCTCGGCCAGCGCGTCGGCGTAGGCGCCCTCGTCCAGGTAGCGGGAGGCCCGGTTGGCGTGGATGCGGATGAGCTGGACGATGTCGCCCGCGCGCTCGGCGTACTCCAGGGCGCGCAGGTAGTGGGCGTCGTTCGCGCGGCGGTCGCCGTCGAGTGCGGCGAGCATGGCCAGCACCGTGTGGGCCATCGCGAGCGCGCTCGGGTCTCCCACGGCGCCGGCCTGCTCTAGCGCCCTGTCCGCGAGCTCGGCGCAGCCCGCCCGGTCGCCCTTCAGCCAGAGCACCGACGCCTGGGACGCGGCGCACATGGCGGCGTCGGCGGCCGGCAGGCCGTACGCGTCTCCCCTGGCGTACATGGCGAGCGCCGCGTCGAGGTCACCGCGCAGGTGGTCGATGAGGCCGAGCCGCCTGGCCACGAGCGCGTCGAACGCCGGCCCCTCGGCGGCCTCGGCCAGCAGCTCCCGGGCGCGGGTCCAGTGGCCGCGGTTCTGCTCGGCGATGCCGGCCAGCTTGGTCATCGCCGGGGAGCGGCGGACCGGCTCGGGCAGCAGCTCCAGCGCGGCGATCACGTCACCGCGCTCCGCCAGGCGCAGGCCGTACGCGTCCAGCAGGGAGGCCGCCAGGCCGGGATGCCCGGTCGCGACGGCCGCGCGCAGGGCCAGCTCGGGCTGGTCGTGCTCGATGTACCAGCGGGACGCGACCGCCGCCACGTCGTGCGCCTCGCTGCTGTCGAGCGGGGCGTGCCTGGCCAGCACGTGCCTGCTGGTCGAGGTGAGCCGGTGGCCGTCCTGACCGGCTTCGAGGAAGAGGCCGCGGCTCGTCAGCGAGTCGAGCGTGCCGGGCGGCGCGCCGAGCACGGCCGCCAGCTCGGCGGTCAGCACGGGCAGGACGGTCGCGGCGCGCAGCGGCTCGCGCATGGCCGCCGGCAGGTCCCGGTACGCGGCCAGCGTGAGCCGTTCGAGCGTGGCGGAGTTCGCGGCCAGGCCGGCGGCCGTGCGGGGCCAGCCGGCGGGGTCCTCGCGGGCCAGCGCCTCGAGCGCGGCCTGCACCGCCGCCGGCCAGCCGCCGCAGGCGTCGTGCAGCGTGGCGGCGATGGCCGCGCCCGGCTCGCCCAGCCGGTCGCGCGCCCAGGCGGCGGTCTCGTCCGGCGTGAGCGCGAGATCCGTCGCGTCGAAGTCGAGCACCTCGTGGTCCTGGCGCAGCCGCGCGGTCGGGAACGGCAGCGGCGCCCGCGACGCGGTGACCACGTGCAGCTGACGGGGCGCGGCGCGTACGAGCGTCTCCACGTAACGGACGGACCCCGGCACGCCCGCGATCGCGTCGATGCCGTCGAAGACCAGCGCGAGCCCGCGCCGCAGCCGCCTGGCCAGGGCCTCGGCCAGCGCGCCCGCCAGCGCGGACGCCCTGGACAGCTCGTCGGCGTCGGGCCCGAGCGGGGCCGACGCGGCCGTCACCAGGTCGGCGGGCAGCCCGGGCACCTTCTCCGACAGGGCCGCCGCGACCGCGCCCGCCAGCGTCGGAAGGTCGCGGTCGGCGGGCCCGAGCCGGTGCAACACCGCCCCGACGGCCTGGCTCCAACCGGCCAGCGCGGTCGACTTCCCGTAGCCTGTAGTTGCGACGAGCGAGGTGAGCCTGTGCGTGAGCGCTCCGTCCAGCCGCCGGTCGAGGGCGGGACGGGGCCGCACCCACCCTCGTTCCACCCCCGCATGCTACGCCGGGGCTCGCGAGGGACTCCAGAGTTCGAAAGTGCCACCTCCCGGTAAGAGACAGGGCGGCGCACTATGGTCGTACTTCTCAACAGGAGGCACCGTGGAACAGGAACTGCCCGGCGGCGCGAGGCTGATCGTCGGGGTGGACGAGTCCCCGGCCTCGCGCTGGGCGCTGGCCTGGGCCATCGGGGTGGCCAGGCTGCACCGGATGGCCCTGGTCGCCGTGCACGTGAGCCGCGCGCCCGTCCACCCCTTCCCCGAGGCGCTGCCCGTCCAGCACGCGCTCAGGTCGGGCGAGGAGGCACGCTGCACCGAGGTGGTCACGGGCGTGTTCGAGGACGTCGCGGGCGGGATGCCCGACGACCTCACGACGGCCGTGGTCGGCCGGGTCGGCGACCCCGGCTACCACCTCGTCGACCTGGCCCGTGAAGGAGACCTGCTGGTGCTGGGGCGGGGCCGGCGCGGCCTGCTCAGCCGCATCTTCCTGCCCTCGACCAGCATGTACTGCGCCCGCCACGCCCGCACTACCGTCGTCATCGTGCGGCAGCCCGCGCCCCCCGACGAGCCCGAGCTGTCGCACGACCGGGCCAGACGCTTCTGGAGCCGCCGCCATCCCTAGGGCCCAGCTCGGCGGCTTTCTAGTGCTGCTCTGTCAGCGCATGCCGCAGCAGCCGGAGCCCTTCCGGGATGTCGTCCCTCATGATGCCGCCGTACCCCAGGACCAGACCGGGCAGGGCCGGGCTCTCCCCGCAGTACGCCTCCAGCCGCTCGACCACCAGCCCCGGCAGCGGACGTACGGACACCCCTGGCGCCAGGCGGGCACACAGGTGCAGGCCCGCCGTGGACGGGACCAGCCGCAGGCGCTCGTCACCGTCCAGCGTGTCGGCGATCATGGCGTGCCTGGCGGCGTATTCACGGGTCGCCTTCCTGATGTGCCTGGCCAGCAGCCCCTCGTCGATGAAGCGGGCCAGCGCCGCCTGCGTGGGCACGTCGCTGTGCCAGTCGGACAGCCGCTTCGCCTCGCGCAGCGCGGGCGCGAGCGAGGCCGGGGCGACCAGGAAGCCGAGCCTCAGCATGGGGAGCAGGGTCTTGGAGAACGAGCCCACGTAGATCACCCGGCCCGCGCGGTCGAGGCTCTGCAGCGGCTCCAGCGGGCGCTCGCCGAAGCGGAACTCGCTGTCGTAGTCGTCCTCGATCACCACCGCGTTGCGGCGCTCGGCCCAGGCCAGCAGGGCGGCGCGGCGGGCCAGCGACATGGGCGTGCCCAGCGGGAACTGGTGCGACGGCGTGACGTACACGATGCGGGCGGCGCGGGGGATGGCCCCCACGTCGATGCCCTCCGCGTCCACCGGCACGCCGGTCACGCGGGCGCCCAGCGAGCGGAACAGCGTGCGGGCCGGCGGGTAGCCGGGCTCCTCGACGGCCACGCAGGCGCCCGGCTCGATCAGGACGCGGCCGATGAGGTCGAGCGCCTGCTGGGCGCCGTTCGTGATCAGCACGTCGCCGGGTCCCGCGTGGACCGAGCGGCTGATGCCGATGTGCCGGGAGATGGCCCCGCGCAGGGGCTCGTGTCCCGCCGGGCGGCCGTACGAGGCGATGCCGATCCGCAGCTCGCGGGCCACCAGCCGGCGCCAGGCCTCCATGGGGAACAGGCGGGCGTCGGGCACGCCGACGCGGAAGTCGTACCGGCCGGCGGGCAGGGCCGTCGGGGTGCCGAGCTCGCGCCAGATCGCGCGCGGGCGCACGACACCCTTCGGGGCGGCCCTGCCGCGTACGGGCTCGGCCGACACGAACGTGCCCGCTCCCGCCCGCCCCACCAGGAACCCGTCCGCGACCAGCCGGTCGTAGGCCAGGGCGACGGTGTTCCTGGAGATCTCCAGCCGCCGGGCCAGCTCCCTGGTCGGCGGGAGCCGTTCGCCCGATCTGAGGCGGCCGTCGAGGATGGCGTCGAGGAGCTGGCGGTAGACCTGTGCGGCCAGGTCACCGCGGCCTTCCAGGGTGATGTGGAGATCCATCTTGGCCCAATCAAATCGCTAGAAATTGGAGCTTATATCGGGACAAGACGAGTTCCAAGATGGTCTCATGACACAACGAATGGAACTCGGACCCCTGGTCGGCGACGTCTACCGGCACGCGGGCGCGCTGGACGCGTTCGTCACGCGGAGCACGCTCCCCAAGCAGCTCCTCGACCTCATCTGCCTGCGCGCCAGCCAGATCAACGGCTGCGTCTACTGCGTGGACATGCACAGCGCCGACGCCAAGCAGGCGGGCGAGAGCGACGCCCGGCTGCACTCCGTGGCCGTGTGGCAGGAGTCGCCGTTCTTCACCGAGCGCGAACGCGCCGCCCTGGCCTTCACCGAGGCCGCCACCCGGCTGTCCACCGAGGACGTCACGGACGAGATCTGGGCGCGGGCCGCCGAGCACTTCTCGGAGAAGGAGATGGCGACGCTGGTCGTCGCCGTGGCGACCATCAACTTCTGGAACCGGATGGCAGTGTCCACCCGGATGACCCCTCCCTCCTACAAGCCATGAAATACCGGCGAATCCTGGCCTACGCCCAGCTTGCGAACGCGGTGGGCGACGGCGTCTACCTCGTCACCTCCGCGTTCTACTTCGCCAGGATCGTCGGCCTTCCGGCCACCGAGATCGGCCTCGGCCTCACGCTGGGCTGGGCCGTCGGCTCGGTGGCCGGGGTGCCACTCGGCCACCTGGCGGACCGGCGCGGCCCGCGCGGCGTCGCCGTGCTCCTCGCGCTCACGACCGCCACGGCGGTCGCCTCGTTCGTCTTCATCCACTCGTTCGCCCTGTTCGTCCTGGTCGCCTGCCTGTACGGCACCGCGCAGACGGGCCTGTCGGCCGCCCGCCAGGCCCTCCTCGCCGCGCTGGTGCCGCCCGCGGAACGCACGGCGGTGCGGGCCGGCCTCCAGGCCACGTTGAACGGCGGCCTGGCCATCGGCGCCGCCCTGGGCGGGCTCGCCCTGCATCTCGACACGCGGGCCGCGTATGTGGCGGTGTTCGCGCTCGACGCGTTGGGCTTCGTGGCCGCCGCGGTGCTGCTGCTCAGACTGCCCGCCGTACGAACGTCCGGGCTGCGGCTCGCGGACGTCTCCTCCCGCGCTCCCCGGCAGGCTGTCCTCAGGGACCGGCCCTACGTCCTCATCACGCTCATCAACGCGGTGATGCTCTTCTACATGCCACTGCTCAGCGTGGTGCTGCCGCTCTGGATCGCGTCACGCACGACCGCGCCCACCTGGATGTTCTCCGTACTGCTCCTGATCAACACCGGCACCGTGGTGCTGTTCCAGGTGCGGGTGGCCCGGCGGGTGAAGGGCCTGCGCAGCGCCACCCTGTCGGTGCGGCACGCCGGCCTGGTGCTGCTGGCCTCGTGCGCGGTCTTCGCGCTGAGCCCGTACGGCTGGCCGTTCCTCCTCGCGGCCGCCGGCCTCCAGGTGCTCGGGGAGATGCTGCTGGCCTCCGGCTCCTGGGAGATCAGCTTCGGGCTCGCCCCCGAGGACAAGCAGGGGCAGTACCAGGGCTTCTTCGGCACGGGAACGGCGGTGGCCAGGATGCTCGGACCCGTCGTGCTCACCACGCTGGTGCTGGGCGGGGGGACGATCGGGTGGCTGGCCATGGGGGCGGTGTTCGCCGCTTCTGGCGCCGCGATGGGACCGGCGGTCAGGTGGGGGCAGCGTACGCGCGGAACGACCACCACGCGTCCTTCACCACCACTCGCCAACCACCAAGCGGCACTCCTGCGCACCCAGCCCGCGGACACGTAGCCGCCCGCCCCAGCCCGACGCCCGGATGTCCATGGCGGACGGCCCGGGCCCGATCAGCCCCGATCGCCGGCCCTCTCATGCCGTCCGCCCCCTCATCGATCGCCCGCCACCTCATATCCGGCCTCCTTGACCGCAGCGACGATCTCCGCCGGATCGACCGGCCCCTCGCTGTTGACCGTCAGCAGCCCGCTCCCCAGATCCACCTCCACAGAGGTGACCCCCGCGACCTCGCCAACCTCCTCCTTCACCGAGCTCACGCAGTGGCCACAGGTCATGCCCTTCACGGTGTATGCGACGGTGCTCATGCCGATCTCCTCGTTACGTGTGTCGCCCCTCGCGAACGTACCCGAGCCTAACACCGTACCCCCCAGGGGTATAACCGGCATCGGATACGGCCCCGCCATCTGACACGCATCATCCCGCGCACGTTCGGCCGGCCCGGACGTGCGCAACGAGGCACGATATTTGGCATGATCGAGCTGTTGCGTGAGATAACCGATACCAGAGGCGGACACAGGCCGGCGGGTGCCCGGCACGGCCCGAAGGGGGGACCAAGAGGCCGTCGGGGGTCGGCGTGTCGCCCCTGACCTGGTGCTGAACACGCGTTCTCCGCACATTCCGCACATCTGGTCCGCGCACAACACAGGGAGCGCAGCCATCCCTTGCTAGGCTGCTTGTCAACCGTTGGGTCTCACCCCGGCAGGTGAGGCCGTCGAAGAAGTGGGGTCACACCGTGAAGAAGCTGCTCGTTCTGGCGCTGATTGCCCTTGGGGGGTTGCTGATCTGGCGTAAGGTGCAGGCCGACCGCGCCGAGCTCGATCTCTGGACCGAGGCGACCGGCACCGAGAACTAACCGACCGGCGAGGCGATGAGTGACGTCGTCCCCATCAAGCTGGTGTGCCTGGACCTGGCAGGCACCACAGTCGGTGACATCGCCATGGTCGAGCGCGCCTTCGCAGAGGCGATCGCGACCCAGGGCATAGTGCCCGGGACCGGAGCGTACGCGCGTGCCATGGTTCACGTGCACCGGTCCCGGGGCTGCCCCAAGATCGATGTCTTCCGTGGGATCTTCCCCGGAAACGAGGCCCAGGCGCAAGCGGCGAACCTGACGTTCGAGCGCTCCTACGAGGGCGCCCTGGAGCGGGCAGGTCTCACACCCATGCCCGGAGCCCTGGAGGTCCTCGACAAGCTCCGCGGCACCGGCATCAAGCTCGCCCTGATCACCGGTTTCAGCCGCGCCACCCTGGGCCGTGTCCTCAGCGTGCTCGGCTGGCACGACAAGATCGACCTTGCCATCTCCCCCGAAGACGCCGGCGGCCGCGGCCGCCCCTGGCCCGACATGGTCCTGCACGCGGTGCTCCGGCTCGGAGTGAACGACGTACGCAACGTGGCCGTCATCGGCGACTCCGAGAGCGACATGCTGTGCGGCAAACGCTCGGGGGCCTCGATCGTGGCCGGCGTCCTCACGGGCGTCCACAGCCGCGAACGCCTCCTCAAGGGCGGCGCCACCCACATCCTCGAGTCGATCGCCGACTTCCCCGGCCTGATACTGAGCGATGACCTCGGCCCGGCGCACATTGCGTCGTCCGCCCGGTAAGCCACCTTCGTCGAAGGGGCTTGGCTCACGGAGCGCGGCCAGGACGGTAGCGTCCTGGCCTTTCGCATGCCAGGCGGCCAAAGCACCTCCTGCGGCCTGCGACTGATCAGATTGCGGTTGTTACGCGACTCGCATCTCATTCCAACCCGCCTTTTCCGTAGATCAGGTGCCCAAATGCCTTGCCTCGCCGTCACCGTCCAGAGAATGGCTGTCCCCGATCCGGAGCGGAGCTAGCACCGCATGGGAGGTTGTCGGGGACGGTTGGGACGGTCGCTTGGGACGTTTGGGACGGTTGGGACGTCGGGTTGGGACGTCGCGAGGCGGGGAAGTCGGGACGCTCGGACCTCGGGAGGTCGGGACGTCGGGACGTTCGGACCTCGGGACGTGGGACGTCGGGTTGGGACGACTGGGGTGCTGGGGTCCTTGAGCTGGGGTAAGTGAGGGCGCTGGCCTGGCGACGTTCAGGCAGGTGGATGAGGCGCCAGGCGATCACAGCTCCGGCGATGTAGGCGGCACCGACGAGGAGGAACGAGAGGGTCGCTCCGCCAGCCCAGCCAGGGGTGACGGCCAGGACGGCGCCGACGGAGGCGATGCCGATGAGGGAGCCGATCTGCCTGTTGGCGTTGAGCACCGAACCCGCGGTGTTGGCGTGCCGGGTGCCCGCCGCGTTCATCGTGGCCGTCGTCATGGCGGGGGAGATGATCCCGGACGCGACGCTGGTCACTCCGAGGGCGACGGCCGCCGTCCAGTACGGGGTGGAGGGCACGAGGGCGGCCAGGGCCAGCGAGGAGGCCCCTGCGACCAGGAAGGAGACCGCGAGGAGGGGGCCGACCGCGACGCGCGCGGAGATGCGGGCGAAGGCGATGTTGCTGAACGGGATGAGGATCGTGAGAGGCAGGATCTGCAGCCCGGCCTGGAGCGGGCTCGCGCCGCGGGCGTGCTGGACGTACAGGCCGATCGCGAAGAGCGAGCCGTAGAACGCGGCGTTGAACAGGAAGCCCACGGCGTTGGCGCCGGTGAAGCGGGCGTCGCGGAACAGTGCCCACGGCATCACCTGATTGTCCGTCCGACGCTCGCGGACGATGAGCAGGACGGCGGCGAGCGCCGCGGCGGCGATGGCGCCGACGACCGGGGCGGCGGTCCAGCCGAGCTGCGGCCCCTCGATCAGCGCGAAGCTGGCGCAGGCCAGCAGGAGAATGACGGCGGCGTGCCCGGGGACCGCCGGCGGCCGGCCGTCCCCTCCGGTTCCGGTGATGTACCGGCGGGTGAGGAGCATGCCCGCGATGCCGACCGGCAGGTTGATCAGGAAGATGCTCGGCCACCCGAACGCGCTGACCATGATGCCGCCGATCGTCGGGCCCAGCGCCATGGACGAGGACACGATCGCCGACCAGATGCCCAGCACCCTGGCGCGTTCGCGCGGGTCGGGGAAGGCCTGCACCAGCAGCGCGAGCGAGCTCGGCATGAACAGCGCCGCCCCGACCCCCTGGAGGAGCCGCGCCGCGATCAGCACCTCGATGCCCGGTGCCAGCGCACTGGCCAGAGACGCGACACCGAAAATCGCCATACCCCACGCATAGACACGTCTCGCGCCCACCCGGTTCGCCAGTCCGCCGGCCAGCATAAGCAGGGCGGCGAAGGTGAGGACATAGCCGTCCACGGCCCAGGTGAGCTGGGAGAGGGACGCATGGAGGCGCTCCTGGATCGTGGCCCCGGCGACCTGCATCACGGTGGTGTCCAGGCTCGCCATGACGAACCCGGCGGCCAGCGCCGTGATCTTCATCGGACCCGGCGGAATCTTGGGCATGATCGACCTCACGTTTCCAGCACTAAGCGGACGCCACACGTCCGGATCCAGACGCTAGCGCAAGCGGACGCCTCTTGTCCATTTAAATCGGACCGGTTTCGTCCACTTATTGCTAGGCTGGCCGTATGACAGCGGCAATGCCTGCGGTGGACCGGCTCCTCGACGACGGCTCCGGCCGACGTCCGCGCGCCGACGCCCGGCGCAACGTGGAACGCCTCGTCGTCGCCGCCCGCCAGGCCGCCGTCGAGGGCGGCGAGATCACCGCCCACGAGATCGCCCGCCGCGCCGGCGTGGGCATCGGCACGTTCTACCGCCGTGTCGGCACCCTCGAATCCCTGCTCGAGGCGGTCCTCGGCGAGGTGCTAGGCGAGATCATCACCAAGGGCGACGACGGACTGGCCGACCCCGACCCCTGGTCCGGCTTCACCGCGTTCGCCCTCTCCTACATCCATCTCCGCAACGAGCTGTGCGACGTCAACAAGCGCCTCGGCGACGTCCTGGACCACTCCCGAGCCGAGCTTCGCGACCGCATCCAACTCCTGGTGAAGCGAGCCCAACAGGCCGGAGCGATGCGCACGGACGTGACCTGGGAAGACGTGGCCTTCCTCATGGCCGCCGCCTCCTCCACCGGCCCCCACACGCTGGGCCTCCAGACAGGCACCCGCCAGTGGGACCGCAACCTCCAGGTCATCCTGGACGGCCTCCGCATCCCCGACCCCACCCCCCTCCCCGGCGAACCACCCACCCTGACGCCATGGCCGGAAGAACCCTGACCACCGCAATCGCCCCGGTAACCGCACGTTCGTCACCAGCAGCCCGCCCCACCCCTGAGGCCCCCCGCCCAAGCACCCACACTCCCGGAACGGCGTTAACCCCGCGCGGATCCACCAGTCAGAGCAGTCATCGATCCGACGTGCACTGCGATCATCCGCAGGCTCTTGCCCTCCTCATCGAGGACCGGATGATCAGCCCAGACCTGCGGTGGCAGGCGCCGGCCTGACAGCGCGGGCGGACGTCCGGCTTGGCGAGGTGTGATGCCGCTCTTGCCGAGCCAGCTGAACGGGATGACGGTCGCCGGGGCAGCATCGACGCGAGCTTCTCCGGAGGCGAAAGGCCGGGCAGGGCCGGGCTTGCGCGGGCGTACCGAGTGGCGGCGAAGGCTATGCACTTGATACGGTGTGCCACGGAGCCCAGCGACCCTTGTGGATGATTTCCGCAGGTCACGGGCCTAATCAGGGGGCCTTAGCTCAGTTGGCAGAGCGCCTGCTTTGCAAGCAGGAAGTCAGGAGTTCGAATCTCCTAGGCTCCACTGCACGTGGAAGGCCACTCCCCATGATCGGGAAGTGGCCTTTTCGAGCTTGGTGAGGTCGAGCCGAGGCGCGGTATCGAATTGACCCGTCTCCTCGGCCCGCCTCCCGAACCGGACATGCGACTTTCACCGCATCCGGCTCTCCACAGATCCCGTTGTGGGGAAGGTTCGTCATGCCGTCAGTGGCCAGGGCGAGGCAATCGCGCCTCCCCGGTAGCGGTAACGAGTGGTGCTGACCGTCGCCGGGTCGAACAGGGTCGCCTCGCTGGTGGTCGGCCACCAGCCTCCTCGGCAGTAGTGGCGTCGAAGCTGTCTCCAGGTGGTGCGGCGGTGTTTGCGCCGCAGCCAGCCGAACACCTGCCGCCAGAGCACGTGGCTGAGATAGCCGAATGTGGCGCTGGAGACGCCGGGTCGGAAGTAGGCCGTCCAGCCCCGGAGCATCTGATTGAGCCGACGCGCCAGGACCGGGAACGGCATGTTCACGTCCTGCCAGCACCACGCCTTGACCTTCGCCGTGATGGCGGCCAGCGCCTTCTTCGACGGGTAGGTGTAGACGTAGTGCTGATCTTTGGTTCCTCGCTTGCGGTGACGCTGGATACGCCACCCCAGGAAGTCCAGTCCCTGGGTGATGTGCACGACACGGGTCTTGTCGGCCGCCAGTCGCAGTCCCAGCGGGGCAAGAACCCCCGCCACCTCCTGCAGCACGGCTTCGGCGTGCGCTCTCGTTCCAGAGACGACCACCACGAAGTCGTCCGCGTACCGGATCAGCCGGTAGTTGGCCAGCCCGCGATGGCGACGCCGTCGCCTGCTGAAGTAGTCGCCGACCTGGGCGGCGAAATGCTCGTCCAGGACCGACAGGGCCACATTGGCCAGCAACGGTGACAAGATCCCGCCCTGCGGGGTGCCGGTGTGGGTGTTCCTGCGCACCTGATCCTCCCCGAGGATCCCGGCCTTGAGGAACGCCTTGATCAGCGCGAGCACCCGCTTGTCGCAGATCCGCCCACGGATCCGGTCCATCAGGGCCGGATGGGAGATCTCATCGAAGCAGGCCGCGATGTCGGCCTCCACCACCCACTCATAAGAGCGGCTGGTCAGGTACTGGACCTCGGAGACCGCGTCCTGCGCGCGCCGGTTCGGGCGAAAGCCGTAGGAACACGGCTGGAAATCCGCCTCGAAGATCGGCTCCAACACCAGCTTCAAGGATGCCTGGACCACCCGGTCGGCCACGGTCGGGATCCCTAACCGGCGGCGCTTGGCCGTGCCCGGTTTGGGGATCATCCGCTCGCGCACCGGCAGCGGGCGAAACACTCCGCCCTTCAGGCTGGTCCGCAGCCCGGCCAGGAACTCCTCCACCCCGATACGGGCTTGGATGGAGATGACAGTCTTGCCGTCGATCCCGGCCGTGCGTGCTCCCTTGTTGCCCCGCACCCGATCCCAGCCCACCAGCAGGAAGGCCGGGTCACACACCAGGTTGAACAGGTCGTCGAACCGGCGACCGCCATCAGCGGCCGCCCAACGGTGCAGTTTGGTCTGGATCTCCAGTACCCGACGCTCAGCCCTGAACAGGGCCGCCTCCAGATCGCCGATGTTCACCGACGCGCTCCCGGCATTCCAGCATCCTTCCTGCGGATCTGCTGGTCTCCTTCGCCATGCGGGCGGCTTTCCCGCCCTCGGACTACTACGAGACCTCCGTCCCACCCGCGGCCGTCAGTCGGCGACGGACCTGCCCCCGATCTCGGTCTGGCCGACCGGAACCAAGAGCGACCACGAGCGGTTCCCACGTTCACTGCATGACCGATCGATGAGGGAGGCGCCCAGCTCATGCTCCGACAGCATCGCCACGCCTACGCCGCAGGCTTTCAGCGTGGCCTCCCCACCGGCGCTGTCGACCGGCTTCGGAGTTGACCACATCGAGGAATGACCCTGGGGTGGTCACGCACTGCACACCGGCCCATATCCACCAGGTTGGAGCCGGCACCTCGCTTACGGGGCTTTAGCACTGGTTTCTCGCGTGCACCTTCTCATCTCGCTAGAGGAGCCCGAGCCATCTGGCAGTTCTGGCCCGTCTCCCCGTTGTCAGGGCTGCTTGCCACCCTCACCGGCGTCCCCCGGATCAGGCTGCCCTCAGCTCCACCCGGCTGCTGCGACAGCCAGGCGGTGGAGTCCTTTCACCTCCACTCGGTCACACAGCGCCTCGTGGCGCACTACAGCTGAGAAGTACAGCTACGACATCAACTGTTCTCCACTACACGCTCGCTGTACTCCTGCGGGATCGCGAAGCCGTAGCGCTGTGAGATCTCCTTGAGGGCCTCGATGCATGCCGACTGCACAGGCTCGTAGTCCGCGTATCTGAGCTTCACGCTCGCGTACGGTTCGTTCGGACACGGACCACGCCCCAAAGTCGTCCCATGCCAGCCGCATAGGCCCTTGTGGCCCTCTGTGCCTGGGGTGTGATTAGCGGCCTCATAGGGCTTCACCCAAATCACAACGTTTGCCATGCCAGCTGACCTGAGCCGTCCGGCCCGCCGATGCATGAGATCCGGACCGCGACGTTCGCCATGCAGATCTGGTTGGTCGACAGCTGGACCGGGACACCCCTCAACGCCGCGCCGGACGAGCACGACGCCGTGGCGTGGTTCGGGACGTCCGACCTCGACAGCCTGCGCCTCGCCCATGCTCTCGATGCTCACCGCCGTGCGACGCTCATCGGCAGACCCGCGCACTCGCACCCGGCTCGGTGCCACCGGCGGGCAAGATCCGCAGGTGGTGCCGGTTCGCACGAACATCTCGGCACGCGGCGCCGGCAGCGTGACGCCGAGAGTCGCGAACATCTGGCGCCCCATCTCGTGAACGAAGCCAACCGCGCGGGCGTCTCCATCGACAGCCCTACGATAAGTCGTACTCGTCGATCCATAGATCGGCTCCGGCTCTGTGAAGAAAACCGATGGCTTCTTCGTCAAGAACGAGGCCTCGCGGGCTGGAGCGCTCTCCCGGTTCGAACGACCGAAGCATGACCAACGTGGCAGCTGCGCCACCAGCGCTCAGCTCTCCGATTCGATCCCAGGCGCCGGCCAACTGATTCATCACGGCTTCCGCCTGCTCATTGAGTGAGGTGGTGTCCGCAAGGCCGGAGTCGAGCATCCAGTCGTGTCGTGGCGGTATCAGGCGCCCACTCTTCCTGCCGCGTCGTGTCTCCTTCGCCTCAGACCGAGTCGGCTCGACGCCCACGTATTGGGTGATCTGCTCAGGATCCAATTCATCGGACTGGATCATGAAGTAGACCTGCTGCTCGACGATCACGTGAACACGGTAGCGGTTCGAGGGTTGGCGGGCGCTTGCACGACTGCGCAGGGGCAGTCGCTTCTACTGCTCAAGACCTTGATCGTCGTCCCATCAGCGTGCCATTAGGGGCGGTAGGAGCGGTCAATCACGGTCCCTTGCGGACGGTCCTCAGCGCAGGTCGAAACCTTTGCGCCTGAAGATCAGACCGTTTTGCAAGCAGGAAGTCAGAAGTTCGAATCTCCTAGGCTCCACCAGCCAGAACACCCCGCCACCGATCTTGTGGCGGGGTGCTCAGGTCATTAATGGGTCACTAGCCATCAGGGCGGCGATCTTGTCTTTCCGCCTCCACTCGCGCGCTGAGAGCGTCTGCGATCCGTCGGTTGGCGTCCTTTGCCGCGCGCCGCGACCAGTCCAGATCTCCTCGCGTGCCGAGCTCGTCCAGCAGGATCCGGTACAGCTTGGCTCACGCGCGCGGCGCTCCATTCGGTGAAGCGGCGGGACACCGTCTGCCAGGAGGCGCCGAAGACCGGCGGTACCTGCCGCCAGGCACACCCCGTGGTGGTCACGTACACGATCGCCGCCAAGATCGTCCGATCGTCGACACGCCGGCGAGCCACGTCAAGCGATCGATGCGAATGCTTCGCATCGAAAGAAGCCACGGCCTTGGCGTGCGCTTACTCCGTCATAGTGATCAGCAAGTATTGGTCGAGAGCTGAAATGAGCCCGTCGGCCAGCGCTGGGGTGGTGGCCGTCGCCCATTGCCGTGCGAGGTTGAGGAAGTCAGTGAGGTGCTGTCGGGCGGTAGCGAGCAGGCTGGCGAGCTCGCCGCGGGTGATCTCGATGGAAGAAGAGTCACCATCGTGCTGCCGGAGTTGGATGACATTACCCAGATGTGTGATGTGCGGCGTGGGGTCGTGGCCGAGCCAGGGTTCTTGCCCCCCAATCACGTCCCACCAGTCCCGCCAGTTCTCCAATCCGAAGCAGCAACCGGGTGCGATGGTGACGCCCGTGGTGTTGTCGCGAAAGCGCAGTCCCCCGGGAGCGATTAGGCCTTCTGCTTCGGCGAGATGCTGTTCCAGATGCGCGCCGGTCAGGTTGGTGGCGTGGGTGACGGGGATGCCGTTGTAGCTGAAGATGACGGCCATGGCCGTCCCTACCTCGGCGGGAGACAGCAGGCCGGAGAGCGCGAGAAGGCGGTCGTTCGACGGCTGCGCGATCGGCCAGGCCGTGAAGCCATCCGCGTCGTAGGTTTCCAGGACGGCGTCGACGATGACCATGGCCGTCAGTATCCACGCATTGCTCGTGTGTGCGGTTGCTGAAGGTGTGAGGGCTCGCCGGCAGTTGGAAGGTCGAGGGAGTCAGCGAAAAGTCGGCGGACTCGTTGGCACGGGAACGCAGCCGACCTCACCGGACGTCATCCCCACAGCACTTGACGGCACCGGATGGTATCTGGTGATCAGGAGCGGTACGCCTCACCGGAGTTCGCATCGAAGGGTGTCACCGGTTCCAAACTGATCTGCTCGCTCCGACCGGCGTTGCCGCGCCGCCGTACAACTGGAGCCCTTCGATCGCCACGGCGTGGCGGGTCGCTGTACGTGCTTGGGGGCGATCGACGATCCAAGGTTCGTTCCTCACCCTGACTCACCGAACAACGCGGCTGATCACCGCATCCAAATGCGAGCTATCGAGTTTGGTTCAGTGCGCCTTAACTCACCAGGGAGGCTGTCTTCGCCATGGACTGCCGACGAACGGTACGTCAACCCGGGACAAGCCGAGGCAGGCCAGAGATGATCACGTCAGGAGGGGTGCGGGCGTAGCTGCCGAGCGCCCTCAGGCATAGCCGTGCCTTCGGCTACGATCACCGCGTATGAGCTTTGAAGTATTCCTCACTCGCTATGTGAATGGCGAGGAAGAGGAGCTTGACGCGGAGCACGTACGTTCCCTGATCCGACCGCTTGTCGTTGATCAGAACGATGTCTTCTGGAGTCTGCGAGCCGGTGACGGCACCGAGACCGAGGTCTACATCTCCGAGGACGGTTCCTGTAGTTTTACTGACCCCTCAGGTGGCGGGACCGACAACTTCATGATCGGAGTCGCCCGTGAGCTGGGCTGTGTGCTCCAACCCGCCTACGGCCCAATCATGATCTTCCATGAAGCGCAGCGTTCTCACCTGCCGGACCGATTCGCCGAACGCGCTGTGGTGATCCAATCGACGGCCGACTTCGGTCAGGTGCTCTCAATGGAGTGGTACGACGAGGACGAGTAGCGTGGCAGGCAGACTGTAGGAGCCTACTAAACCAAGATCCGGGATATGTGCGGGCTGATCTTTATCAGGCCTCAGGCACCTTGCAGCCATGCGCAGGTCAGTATGGCCTTGCAGTGAGAAACGACGCTCCACTCTTGATCCGCGGATTCCTGCGTCAATTCGCTCCCCAGCGTGCAGCGTGACGGCATTCGGCCCGTCTATGTGGGCTGAAGGGCCGGCGCCGGTTACTTCACGAGTCGGAAGCCAGGCTGTGCGGCCCAAGCTCTGAGGAACTCCGCGGAGCCGTAAACCGCGTGCCATGAATCGGTCGTGGCGATGAGCCCCGGAAGGGCAGCATGAGACAGGGGCAAGATGCCGGCGGCTCGTGCCGTCAACGTAGGTAGGAAGAGCACGCCAGCGGCGCGGTTGGCTTTCTCACCGGCAAGATCCTGGTGGCCCGAGCAGCCCGCCGTCGGTGAACTCACCCAACATGCGCTGGCCAGGGCGCTGGTCCCGGCTGGCCGAGGGAGACCGGCCGGGCACCGTACGCCTGCAACGCCGTACCGACCGGACGCTTTGGACGGGACTGCCACGCCGCCGCACGGATGCAGCCCTTATGATCACCACGGCGTGACCGGCCGTCGTGCATGGTCTGGGGCGATCGACGGTCCAGGCTTCGTGCCTCAGCCCTGGCCCACTGCGCACCGTGGCTGGCGTTTCAGTTGCGTGCCCGATATGGAAGCCAAACGGGACCCAGATGGGTACGCGGTGAAGGCGCCGTACGACATGATGACCGCGGTTCAACCTTGATCGTCGCCGAGAGAGACAAGAGCTGATGGGCTTCTTTGGCACCTACTTCTACGACGGAGTGCGCTGGCAGGAGCGCGAGCCTGATCAAGAGCAGGATCTTGCCGAACCCTGGCTCATGGTGAACATTTACGACAGCGACATTGCCACTGTCATCTACCAGCCGACAGGGCCGGGGGCCGGCGTCGCCTACCTCGGCTACACCCCCCGAACCTACTTTGAGGATCCGGAGGCCTCGGCGCCTACCGACGTGGAGCGGGAGGCGGCGGGACTGGTCTCTTGGTGGAGCCACGTGCACGGCGTGGCTGACGGTGCGGAGCGCGAGGTGAAAGAGCGCGAGCTCCGCGCCTACCTCGCCGAGGACATCGCCCCTGAGGATGTCGAGTGGGACGAGGAGGAGGACGTCGATCAGCTCGACGATGCGGAGATTTTCGTCGAGGTGAAGACCGTCCGTTTCTTGGGAGCGCTTGACCTGCCTGTTCCCGACGCTTTCTTGTGACGAACAGCTGTCCTCGGCATGAGCGGGTCTCTCGACGCGGAGACGGCCCGGCAGATGACGTGGCGTCGCGAACCGGGATGCGCTCACTCCACGAAAGTCAAGTGACCCTTGTCGTTGATACGGATGCGCAGGTCGCGCCACGAGAAGCGGAAGTCGCCGTTGTCGCATGACCACTCGATCTTCTGGCAGCGATAGCTGAGTTCCTGGCCGATCTTGGCGAGGAAGACGTCTGGGATCTTGTCGCACCGCCCTTCGTGCTCCTCCAACGCACCCCCCAACTTCCAGGCGAACCGGTCGTAGACCCCACGCGCTGTGACCACGACCGACAAAGGGCGAGCGGTGTACCAGTAATCCACGCTGAAGGAGCCGCTGTACGGGCCCCGTCCCATACTTGTGATCTCCACGATCCACGGAACCTCGACCCCCTCGTACGTGACGGTGCAACGAGTGGTGAACCCGACCTTCGTGTCGATGTCTTTGTCGCACCGGCCGGCGTCGATCTCACCTAATGCGCCGGCCATGTTCAGGGTCTGGTGCTGCAGGTCGTAAAGCATCTGTTCGGTAGGGGAAGGGTCGGCGGGCTTCGGTACGGCAGCATCGCGCTCGGCCCACGGCACCCCGATCAGCTTCTCGCTGGGCTGGATACGCACCGGCCGTCCTTTTCCCTGGACCGCCGAGGGTTTCGGGGGCTTCGACAGATCACAGCCACGTCCGCAACCTGTGGCCACCAGCGCAGTGGCGGCCACCGTCAGGACGAGGGCTCGTTTCACACCTACGTTGTACTACGGCATCCCCGGGATGGATCCCGACGAGCACATGGAGAACGGCTGCGGGCCTGGCGGTAGGCATGCAGGCTCGGTGAGCTGAGGTCGCGGGCTCCTGTGGGTTGGCCGGTGTCGGTCATGACGGTGAGAATCTGCCGGCGGACGGGGTGATCGGGGATCATGGGAGCCGGTCGCGGCTTCTGGGTCAGAGCAGGTAGAGGCCCGTTGCGGTGCGTACCTGCCAATACCGGTAAGGCCGCCCTCGAGGGACGGCCTTAGCGCTCGGTCCTGTTGCTCGACGTTCCAAATGATGGCTCACAGCCTCATTCGTACGGGGTGATCTCAGCGATCGAGGTTGCGCCACCCATCCCGTTGTCCACGCGCAGCCGTAGATAGCGGGCCCTGACCCCGTTGAGGGGGACGTCGTTCGGCCCGGTGATCCGAGGCCAGGTCACGCTTGCCGCCTGCGCCCACCAGGTACCGTCGGTGCTGACCTCCAGCACGCCTCGGAGCGGTGTGCCGGTCATGTTGACGACCGGATTGCCGGCTCCTGAGAGGGCGGCGGACAGCTTGGGCACGAATCGGACCCCGGACAGCACGCGCTCCCGCCCCATGTCCACCGTGATGGTGTGTGGCTGGGCCGGGCTCACCGTGGGATCGGCCGCGTCGGGATACCACGAGTGGTAGTAGGTGAACGGGTCGCCGTCGACCGCGCGCTTGGCATCCCCCTTCACCGGCTTGAACGTGCTCGCCGTGGCGGACAGCTCCGACGGTGGAATCGGGTTTCCCGCGGGCGGTGCGGGCCAGGCGCCGGGCGCGTACTCCGGCTTCTCCATCACGATGGGACGGTTCGGGCCCGGCCCCGTTCCGGTGATCAGAAGGTCGGCGATGACCGCGCCGTGGTCGGAGTAGAACGGGTATTCCTGGTCGAGGTAGCCGCCCTGGTGGCGAGGCAGGCGCCGCACGTCGGTACGGGCGCCCAGCACGCGCACTTGCGCCTTCCTGTCGCGGAAGAGGAGGTAGTCGATACGGGCGGGGGCGATGCCGAAGCCGCTCATCGTGCTCCAGGTGCGGCCCGGATAGAGGCCGGCGTCGGGGTTGATGTAGCGGAAGGTGTCGTAGAAGCCGGCGTCGGCGAACTGCTTGGTGTAGGTCCATGGCACGGTCAGCCCGGCGTGGCCGCGGGCGTCGGCGAACTGGCCGGTCCAGTCCCGGTACGACCACGCGTTGAAGTCACCGCCTATGAGCACGGGGGCGTCGTCCTTGACGTAATACGGCACCACCTTCTGCAGGATGGCCTGGCCCTGCGCGTTACGTCTGGTGTCGTCGTAGCCGACGATCGTGTCGATCGTCGGCGAGACCGGCTTGCCGAACTGGGTGTTCACCACGGCGTGGTGCATGGGGGCGAAGACCGAGTCCTCGTGCCGGGACCAGATGGTGAAGGCGTGGATGGGTTTGCCGTCGGGCAGCAGCAGCTTGGCGCCGCCGAAGTGGAAGTCGCTGATCTCCGGCCGTTCGGTGTAGCGCTGGGCCACTTTCAGCTTGGTGAAGAGCCAGAGATTGCGGTACTTCGCCTCTTCGGCCACCGTGATCGGGACCGAGTTGTACAGGTCGGTCGAGGCTCGCCCGGCGTTGAGCCCCTGGAGGATGGCGGTCTCCGAGCCGTAGGCCTCCACGACGAAGAAGATGTCGGGATTGACCTCGTTGACGTACTCGATCAGTTGCTTCAGGTTCTCACCGGTGTAGTCCTTGCCGTCGAGCTTGCCTCCGCCAAGAAGGTTCCAGGTCATCAGCCGCACCTGCGTGCCTGCCTGCCCCTGAGCGAATGCCGCGTCGTGGGCGTCGAGCTCGAACTCGCCCTCCGGCACCACGAAGGGGTGCGACTCCGCCTTACCGTTCGTCGTGTACAGCGTGGCCCGCATCCACACGTACCCGAGGTCCCGCTGCCTGATGGCCATCCTGATCTCGTGAACCTGGCCGTCCGCCGCGGGCCCGTTCGCCAGGATCGTGCACAGTTTGCCCACATTCTCCGGGCCCGGCGTTGTCACGATCTCGCCGTCGCACCGGTAGGAGTACTCGAAGCTGCCAGCCGCGGCCGTAGCTGGTACGGCCCACGGCAGCAGTAATACGGCGACGGCGGTCAGTATCCGCCCTGTCAGTCTTGTCATGAAGATCGTCTATGTCATTGACGAAGGGAAATCAACGGTCGCCTTCCATCGGGCCAGCTCCGATCCTCCGTGACCAGAGGCCCTGGCTGGGGGACGAAATCCGCCGGCTCCCGCCGGCGTGGTATCTCTGGCGCGCTTAACGGGTCCATCCAGCCGGTCGGTAATGCGGTCCTGCGGTCGCGCCGGCCTATGGCATGGACCGATGGACGGGTGCGGCGGTCGCGGGAGTGAAGGTCATGGGTTGGGACGTACGACACCGGCGGTCAAGGGCTGCTGACCGCGTCGGCTTCCCCGTCGTTCTGCTTGTGCGAGGCCGGTACCACGATCTCCTCGGTGTCCCTGGTACGAGTCACCCAGAGGTAGACCAGCGCGCCGACGAACAGCACGATCGACGTCCACTGGTTGATCCGCAGCCCCAGGAGCGTCACCGCGTGGTCCACCCCGCCGACCGGGTCGATCCGCAGCCCTTCGATCCAGAACCGCCCGAACGTGTAGCCGGCGACATAGAGGGCGAACAGCCGGCCGTGGTGGAGCGTGAAGCGCCTGCCGGCCAGGATCAGCCCGAAGCCGAGCGCCGCGTCCCACAGCGACTCGTACAGGAACGTCGGGTGGTAGAGCACGCCCGGCTCGCCGCCGTGCGCCCGGTCGATCTCCAGGCCCCACGGCAGCGTGGTCGGGCCGCCGTACAGCTCCTGGTTGAACCAGTTGCCCCACCGGGCGATCGCCTGCCCGAAGGCGATGCCGGGCGCGACCGTGTCGGCCACGGCGGTGAGGGGGAGCCCACGGCGGCGGCAGGCCAGCCACACGCCCACGCCTCCCAGAGCGACCGCGCCCCAGATGCTGAGCCCGCCCTCCCAGATGAACAGCGCCTGGTAGGGCTCCTTGATCGCACGCGGGCCGAAGTAGGTCTGCCAGTCGGTGATGACGTGGTAGAGGCGGGCGCCGATCAGGCCGAAGATCACCCCTGGCACCGCGATGTCGCTGATCGTGCCCTTCTCGCCGCCCCGGGCGCGCCAGCGTCGCTCGCTCAGCCAGGCGCCGAAGACGATCGCGACGATGAAGCACAACGCGTAGGCCCGGATCGGGATGAATCCGAGCTGCCAGACCCCCTCGGGAGGGCTGGGAATCGAAGCGAGGGGCATATCGGAGACGGTACCGAATGGGGAGGGTTCGGCGCGGCCGTGGAAGGCGGGGGTCCGCACATCATTGACCGGCGAACCGCCTCAACGGCTTCGGATGCGGGCGTGCAGGTGCATGTCGTGTCGGCCGTCGTCGTGTACGGCGGCGCTCCGCTTGGTGCCCTCCAGGAGGTAGCCGCACTTCGTGGCGACCTTGCAGGAGGCCGCGTTGCGCGTCGAGTGGTCCAGCTCCAGGCGGTGGAAGCCGATCTCGTCCAGCGCCCAGGTGGTGAGCGCCGTGAGGGCGCGGGACGCCACGCCGGCGCCGCGGGCGGCCGGGAGCACCCAGTAGGCGACCCCGGCTGTGCCGTCGTCGAAGTCGAGGCCGCGGAGGGCGATCCGGCCGAGCACCTCGCCGCCGTCGCGGGTGATCGCCCAGTGGCCACCCCGCTCCCGTTCCCAGTCCTGCCGGTAGGTGTCGAACCACTCCAGGACCTGGGTCTCGGTCGAGGGGCGGCGCGTGTGCCAGCGCCTGATCTGGTCGTCCTGGTAAGCGGAGAGGAATGCCGGTGCGTCCGTCCGTTCCCAGGGGCGGAGCAGCAGGCCTCCGGCGGCGGGAAGGGCGGGCTGGGGTGAGCCGGCGAGGAAGCCGGCGGCGATGACGGGCGGGGTCGACAGGGCGCGGGTCATGCGCCATGTTCGTCGGACGGTGACCGCGTACGTCAACGTCACCGGCGCGACTCCCTGCTGCCGCAGAACCTGTGGGTGCCCGGCGGTGTAGTCATTGCGTCCAGATATGCCCTTCTTGTGAAAGGGAGCCGCACATGCTCCGCAGGGCCCTCTTCCTGACCGCGGCCATGGTGTGCTGCCTGGTGGCATGTGATGAGCCCGCCGAGGCGCCCGCGTCGCCCGGCGCCGCCTCATGCCCGGAGAAGCTCTCGCCCGCCCCGCTTCCGACCTGGGCCCGCGCGGGGTTCCATCCTCCGGAGCAGAGCATGCCGTACGTCGTGGGTGACCGTGGTGACATCGCCGCCGTGGTGTTCGGCGACCCGCTGCTGGCGCCGCCCGACGAGAATCGAGGCAACAAGATCCTCTGGGTGTCTCGGGTGCCCCAGGAAGCCGGTGACCCGCTGAAGATCGAGGCGTACCTGGACGGCTCGGGCACCCCCGTCCTCCGTGAGGTGCCGGGTGGGCCGGGACCGTCGGGCATCGACCTGCCGAAGGCGGGCTGCTGGCACCTGACACTGCGCTGGTCAGGGCATGTCGACACGCTCAACCTCCGGTACGTCAGCCCATGACGGCCGCCGTCATTCCTGGGAGAGGAGCGAGTTGTAGGCGCTCGAGTGTTGCCGGCCCGTCATGAAGGACACGAACTGCCTGACGAAGGCGCTGCGGGAGTAGCTGCCGTCGCCGCCGGTCAGATCCCGGTGGAAGGCCGTACGGAACAGGTTGCGATATTCCTGGGCGTCGATCTTCTGGTCGTCGTCGGCGTCGGTGACGTCGAACAGCACGTCGGCGATCTTGATGAGCCCCGAGCCGGGCAGGAGGGCGGCCGCCGCGGCGTATTCCTGGCGGGTGACGCGTCCGTCGCCGTCGCTGTCGAGAGCGGCCTGCAGCTCCCGCCACCAGGCGGCGTAGGCCTGGAACAACCGCTCCTCGTCTCGTTCGCCCAGGTCGAGCCGGGTGGCGATCTCTCTTGCCATGGCGGCCAGGTCGGGCCAGCGCAGGCAGCCGTCGCCGGTCTGGTCGAGCACGTCGGTGAAGAACCGCTCAGCCGAACGGATGACCTGGCCGCTCTCGTCGGCAGCGGAGGCGTCGGACGCAGGCGTGAGGAGGCGTGCCAGGGCGGCGACCTTGCCCGCCTTGCGGCGTACGGCATCCCATGGGCTCGCCTCCGCGCCGGAGGGGTCGAGCAGGCCCATGAAGAACTCCACGCGCGTCCAGCTCTCCGGGAGGTAGCGGGTGGCGAGCGCGGCGGTGAGGTAGGCGGAGTGCATGAGTGTCCGGGACCCCGGGAGGTCGGGCAGGGCGAGCCGGCGGCTGAAGGGCTCGGGGAGCGAGGAGATGGTGACCGCGGTGGCCACGGGGGCCGCCACGGCCCGGCCCATGGCCCACACCGCGGGATGGCCGCGCAGCACCGGAGGGGCGGGCACGTTGGCGAA
This sequence comes from Nonomuraea phyllanthi, assembly GCF_006334985.2. GTDB lineage: Bacteria > Actinomycetota > Actinomycetes > Streptosporangiales > Streptosporangiaceae > Nonomuraea > Nonomuraea phyllanthi. Next base: position 132,222 of record NZ_VDLX02000002.1, on the reverse strand, counting down.
GAGGCGGTAGAGGATGACGCCGACCGCCTCGTTGTTCTCCAGACGATGCTCGATGACGTCGTCGTAGTAGGACCAGAACTGCGGCAGCGTCGCGGGCAGATGGTCGTTGTCGCCGTCGATCAGGGCCAGGAAGGCGCGGTATTCGTCGTAGAGCCGCCGCATCGCCTCGGCGTCGAGCGACTCGCCGCTCAGCCGGCACATCGTCACCGTCGACTCGAAGAGCGTCGCCACCACCCAGGCGCGCGCCTCGCGGTCGGTCGCGTCGTAGGGCCGGCCCTGCGCGTCGGTGCCGGACATGCGGGCGTGGAGGCGGTTGAGCCGGGCCACTTCGCGGTCGCGTACGCGCGGGTCGGGGTCGAGTATCCGCCGCGAGCTCATCGTGGTGTTGCGCAGCCGGCGCCACGGGCGCGTGAGGAACGTGGAGTTCTCCATCAACGCCGCGCCGATCTGCGGATGCGCGGCTTCCAGCAGCGTGGCCCGGGTCACCGCGAGGCCCCAGCGCGCCTCGTTGACCAGGCGGCGCAGGATCGAGTCGGGACCGAAGACGTCGACGCTCTCCTCCGGGACGGTGTGACTCATCGAAGACCCTCTCCGGTCATGGTGGTGGACTGGCGTACCTCGCCGAACCGGCGCTGGCGCCGGCGGTAGGCGTCGAGGCATTCCCAGAAGTGGGCTGCGCGGAAGTCGGGCCAGAGCACCTGAGGGAAGACCCATTCGGCGTAGGCCACCTGCCAGAGCATGAAGTTGGAGATGCGCTGCTCGCCGGAGGTGCGGATCACCAGGTCGACGTCAGGCGTGTCGGAGTACGGCAGGTGCTGGGCGAAGCTGGCCTCGGTGACCTGGTCGGGCGGCATGGCGGAGCGGATGAGGGAACGGGCGGCCTCCACGATGTCGCGGCGGCCCCCGTGGTCGAAGGCGACGGTGAGCGTCATGCGCCTGTTGTCGCTGGTGAGCGTCGTCAGGTCGGTGATGTCCCTGACCAGCGGTGCCGGGATCCGCGGATCGGTCATGCCCAGGAACCGGCAGCGGACGCCCCGCGCGTGCAGCACCGGCGCGTGTTTGCGGATGGCCCGGCGGACGAGCCTCATCAGGATGTCGACCTCGGCGGCCGGTCGCCGCCAGTTTTCGGTGGAGAAGGCGTACAGGCTCAGCCACGTCACCCCGGAGGAGCGCGCCGCCTCGATGACGTCCATCACGGCGGCCTCGGCGGCCTCGTGACCTGCGGTGCGAGGCAGTGAGCGCTGCGTGGCCCACCGGCCGTTCCCGTCCATCACACAGGCCACATGACGAGGCACGGCCATGACCACCCCCATAACTGCACGTTACTCTATAATTACTTTCCGTGCTGTCAAGCTGGAGGCCGTCCCCGGCGCCGGCCCCTTCAGCGGTGTCGAAGCCGGCTCGGACGTACGCTAGCGATCACGATCTCCATCGGATGGGGAGGACACGTGACGTACGGCGTCATCGACACGCCCTCAGCCGTGAGGTTCGCGCCGTGAGCAAGAAGCCCGTGAGCAAGAAGCCCGTGAGCAAGAAGCCCGTGAGCAAGAAGCCCGTGAGCAAGAAGGAGCGGGACGACGGTGATGACTTCGGCGGGATGAGCATCGCCGGCGTGGGCCTGGTTCTGGCCGTCGCGGCCCTGGCACACCCCTGGAAGGCGCTCAAGGCCCTCGTGGGGCTGGCCGGTGGACTGGCCTACCGGTCGGGGCGCTGGGTGATCGAGCTGGTCATGTTCCCCTTCCGGCTGGCGGGCCTTCTGTGGTCACAGCGCATGGCGGACCGGCGCCCCACCTTCGAGGATTACCTGCACCGTGACGACGAGGACGGGTAGCTCACGACGCCTTGTCGCGCTGCCGGCGCACGATCTCGTTGATCCAGGTGGGTGCGTACGGAGACGTGCAGCCCGGGGAGGTGGGGTAGTCCTTGAGCACCTCCAGGCGCTCCCCGATGCCGATCGCACGGTCACGGTGCTCGGCGTGGTCGATCCCGATCTGCGCCAGGCAGTGGTTCATCGCCCACTGCAGGCGGTCGGGGGCGTCCTTCATCTCCGCCTCGATGACGTCGAGCAGCCCGGGGAGGTCGAGCACGTCGGGCTTCTTCGTCACGCGCTCGGTGGTCAGCGCCCAGCCGGCACTCGCGATCACCGGGTCGGGATCGGCGGACCAGGCCAGGCGTAGCTCCTCGGCGTGCGGGTTCTTCTTCACGACGTAGTTCACGAGCCAGTCGTGCACCTTGGGCGCGCGTGCCTCGCGCACCATCCGGTCCAGGTCGTCACGCTCGAACGCCTTCGGGCGGCAGATCAGGATCGCCACCAGCCTCGCCGCGGTGTCACCCGTCTCCCAGAGCCGGCACGCGAGCTCCTGCTGCGTCTTCAGCCGCTTCGCGAGCGCGCGCAGCTTGCCGAGGTTCACACCGTGATCGTCACCGTGTCGCTCGTTCACCTCGCGTGCCTTCGGGTCCTCGAGCGCGGCCAGCTCGGCCATCACCTCGGCCACCGTCGTCTCGGCCATGCCGGCCTCCTTTCCATCACGTGCGAGGTTCAGCCTAGGAGAACGGATTTCACGGTGCGGGCGGTCAGTCCGGTGTCGCCGCGCCCGGCCGACCCAGCTGGTACGCGGCCAGGAGCGACGTCCAGGCCAGGACGAGCGCGATGGCGAGGGCGAAGGCGACATTGGCCACCCGGGACCCCTGAGACGCGAAGACCGAGATCCAGGCCGCGAGGAAGAGCGCGCCGGTCACCGTGCTGACGGCCGCCCGGCCGCGGCGGCCGGCCGCCGCGAAGCGCCTGCCGAACACGAAACACGCGGCGATCAGTGCCAGAAAGGCGAGGCCGGCGACGAGAAGGTGCACCATCCCTGAGGTGCTCATGGTCGTGGGCGGGCCGAGGGGCGTCCCCGGCGGGAAGCCGTCGGCCGGGTCGGCGGCGAAGAAGGCGGCGCCGACCATCCCGGCGCCGAAGACGCCGACCAGCCGCGGCCCCCAGGCGCCGCCGCCGGCCGGATCCCGTACGCGGTGCAGGCCGACCGCTCCAGCCACGAACAGCAGGCCGCTGACCACGAAGTTGGCGACCTGGATCCATCCCTGGTCGCCGTTGCTCAGCATGCTGGCCGGGTGCCGGCTGATGTCGAACCCGTCCCTGGTGAGCATCTGCAGCAGGACCACGACGATGTAGAGGGGGCCGGCGGCGGCGCCGCACATCAGCAGCGTCCGCGTCGTCCCGCCGGCCGCCATGGTTGTGGTGGTGAGGTTCCCGGTCATCGCTCTGCTCCTCGTCATGGGCGGATCAGTCGCTGCCGTTCGCGGGGGCGTACTGCTGCACGACGAACGCGACGGCCGCGGCGAGGTCGTCGTCGCCGGTACCCCAGGCGGCCTGGACCGCAGGCCCCCACGCGTGGCAGGCGGCGGTGACGAACTCCCTCGCCTCGGCCGTGGTCCCCCAGGCCGCGGAGTCGTACGTGATGCCGCGCAGGAACAGGTCGAGGCCGAGCAGCGTGAGGTCCCAGCCGCAGCCGATGCCGATCGTGACGCCGGGCCCGTGCGTGCCCACCATGCCGTCGACGATCTCGGCGGGTGCGGCGTGCTCCAGCTCCAGGACGGTCCCGCCGTCACCGCCGGGTGCGAGGCGCACGTCGACCTCGGTGGGCATGCCCTCTCCCAGGACCCAGGTCACCTTGATCAGATGGGGCTTCTCGCAGCGCAGGATCTCCCCGCCGGCGTTGTCCTTGAGCTGGAACGTGCCGCCGGGCCGCAGCTCGCCCTCGATCGGGGCGAGCCATCGGCCGATCCGGTCGGGGTCCGTGCAGGCGCTCCACACGTCCTCGATCGGGGCGTCGTACGTGCGCCGCAGCAGCAGCGAGCGGCCGGCGCCGGTGGCGACCGCCTGGTCGCCGATCTCCCGGTGAACCGCGTTGACCTGGTGCAATATGTCGATCATTCGCCGTCTTCCTTCTCGTTGTTCGGGTCCGGCCGTCCCGCCGCGGGTGGCGTCTCGTCCGGCGGGCGGCGCCGGGAACGCGTGAGCTCGGTGCCCAGCGCGTCCAGGTGCCGGCTCCAGAACCGGCGCAGGCGCTCCAGCCAGCGGCCGACCTCCCCGAGCGGTGCGGAGCGGGCGCCAGGGTGGGTGCCGGCGGCGCCGAGCACGTCGAGTGCGTGCATGAGGCCAACAATCTCACTCTTCACTTATATAAGTCAACGCTGAAGGATAGATCTCCCGGCCGGGCTGCCGTGACGCGAGGATGTTGTGGCCGCCGCTCAGCCGTCCTCGCGGGTGCTGATCGAGTCCTCGATCGTGCGAGCGGTGGCGATGAACGACCTGATCGCTTCCTCGTCCACGTTCCTGGTGGACATCTCCTCCAGGGTGGCCCACATGGCCTCGATCGGCTCGCGCATCGCCCGGCCGCGGTCGGTGAGCCAGACGTTGAGTGCCCGCCGGTCGTCCTCGTTGGGCCGGCGGGTGACGAGGCCGGCCTCCTGCATGCGGCGCAGGGACTTCGACACGGTTGAGTGGTCGAGGCCGACGCTGTCCAGCAGCTCGGACTGCGTCTGGCCGTCTCTGTCGAAGAGTTGCATGAGGAGCAGCTCCTGGCCGGGGTGGAGGCCGAGGTTGCGGAGCATGCTCCCCGCGGCGGCCCGGTGGACCCGTGCGAGGGCGAAGATGGCGTAGCTCAGGTGTCCGGCGCGTGCGGCGCTCGGCGGCTGCGATGTCGCCATGGTGGTGACCTCCCCAAATCTGTGGCCGACCACACAAATCGTAACTTAGGTTGCCAGCCACCTAAATTCGTACCTAGTATTTATGTGGCTGGCCACACAAATACTGTGGCCCGTACCGAGAGGAGCCCACGATGGCCCTGTTCACCCCCGAAGACACGGCGGTTCTGCTCATCGACCACCAGACCGGCACCATGAGCTGGGTAGGCTCGGCCGACCAGGACGAGGTCAAGACCAATGCGCTCGCCCTGGCCAAGGCCGCGGTGGCGCTGGACATGCCGCTGATCATGACCACCTCCATGGAAGATCACGCGCAGGGCCCCCTGCTGCCGGAGTTCGCCGAGATCGCCCCCAAGGAGTACGAGGGCCGCATCCGGCGCGCGGGCGTGGTCGACGCCATGGACGACCCCGCGTTCGCCGCCGCGGTACGGGCCACCGGCCGCCGCAACCTGATCATCGCCGGAGTGACCAACGACGTCTGCACGGTCTATCCCACCTTGACCGCGCTGCAGCAGGGATATCGCGTGCAGGTCGTCGCCGACGCCGGCGGGTCGATGACCAAGGCGGCCGACGAGATCGCGCTGCACCGCATGGACCAGGCCGGGGCCGGCATCGCCTCGACGAACATGATCCTCACCCAGCTGGCCCGCAACTGGGCGTCGCCGGCCGGCCAGAAGATCATCCCCATCGTCGCCGCCCTCATCCCGGCGTCATGACGCGCGCTCGAAGGAGCAGACCATGAGCATCCCCTACCTGGCCCAGCCCGAACAGCAACAGAAACTGGAATGGCTCGGCGGCAGCACCTTCTCCGTCCTGCTGGACAGCGCCGCCACCGGCGGTCGGCTCACCGTCGGGCGGTTCGACGCCCCGCGTGGCCAGGCCCCGCCGTTCCACCTGCACACCCGGGAGGACGAGGTTTTCATGCTGATCCAAGGCACCGCCCTGGTCTGGGCCGGCGACCAGGAGTACGAGCTGTCCGAAGGCGGCATCGTCTACCTGCCCCGCAACGTCCCGCACGGCTACCGCATCACCTCCGAACGGGCCGACCTGCTGCTGATCGCCACGCCGGGAGGCCTGGAGGGCATGTTCCGCCACGCCGGACGCGACATGTCCACGCCGAGGCCCGAGGGCTTCGAGATCGCCGAGGACGCCCTGGCCGCCGCGGCCGACGCCTACGGCCAGGTCGTCGTCGGCCCGCCCCGATGAGGAAGCACCGCGCCGGGGCCGGTGTGACCGGTTCCGGCCCCGGCGGCCGTACGCGCGAAAGCGCCCGGCCGTCGCGGGGCCGCGTCCCCTACTGCCGGCCGAGCTTGAGCAGCAGCCCGGCGAGCTCGACCGGCATGGTGATCATGCAGTCGTGGCCGGTCTCCAGCTCCCACACCTGCGCCGGGGTCCCGTTCGGCTGCGTCGCGGGCACGGGCCGGCGCGTGATGCCTTCCGGCATCCCGGCGACGCAGTGGATGTGCGTCCTGGGGACCGCGTTCACGGCCGGGTTGTCCAGCCGGACCGGTTGCTGGAGGCAGCGCACCGGCTGGTCCGACAGCATCGTGCGCAGCCAGGCGACGTCCGCCGGATCGGTGACCCCGAACAGGCCCGCGGGCGGCGGCAGCTCGGGCAGCGGCGGGACCCGCCAGCCGCTGCCGGACTCCAGGGCGCGCTCGATCAGGGTGCGGGTCACGGGTTGCACGTCGGCCGCGCTCTCGCCGTCCTCGGGGACCATCGCGTCGAGGTAGACCAGGTGCGCGATCCGATCCGGGATCTGGTTGGCCGCGGACGAGATGACCAGCCCGGCGTAGCTGTGGCCGACGAGGACCACGTCGGTGAGGTCCTCCTCGGTGATCAGCCCGACGATGTCGGCGACGTGGGTGTCGAGCCCGACCTCGGGGCCGAGCAGGTGCGCCTTGTCGCCGTAGCCGGTCAGCGACGGCGCGGCCACCCGATGCCCGGCCGACTCCAGCAACGGGACCACCCGCTCCCAGCACTGTCCGCTGTGCCAGGCACCGTGTACGAGCACATATGTCGACATCGTGCAGCTCCTTGCTTCTCCGGTAGAGGACGAGGGCCGCCTTCCGAGCTCGCCCGGCGCCTGTGAGGCGTCTGTTCCGGTGCGCGCTCCTCGCGCGGAAACGGCGGCTCGGCGGCCCGCTGACCAGGCTGCGGCCCGGGCCGGGAAGGAGCCAGATCCCTGGCGATCCTGGGGGTGACAGGACCAGGCACCTGCGCGTACGCGCAAATACAGTGGAGGGATGAGCGGCGAAACGAACCTGCTGGGCGACTACGTGCGCGCCCGCCGCGAGCTCGTCACTCCCGAACAGGCCGGCATCCCGGTTACAGGGGTACGGCGCGTGCCGGGCCTGCGCCGGGAAGAGGTCGCGATGCTCGCCGGCATCAGCGCCGACTACTACATGCGCCTGGAACAGGGCCGTGACCGCAACCCCTCCGTGCAGGTCCTCGAGTCGCTCGCCCGCGTGCTGCGGCTGGACGACGACGCGACGGCGTACCTGCTGCGCCTCGGCACGGACAGGCCCCGGCGGCGCACGCGCCGGCCCCGGAGGGAGGCGATCCCTCCGGGCATCGCCAAGCTCGTCGCCACGCTGCCGCTCCCCGCGTACGTCGAGGGCCGCTACTTCGACGTCCTCGCCGCCAACGCGCTGGCCACCGCGCTGTCACCGCGCCTCGTGGCAGGGGGCAACCGCCTGCGGGACGTGTTCCTCGACCCTGCCGAGCAGGCCCTCTACCCCGACTGGGAGGACGCCGGCGGGGGCATGGTCGCGGGCTTCCGCGAGTCCGTCGGCACCGACACGGACGACCCCCGCGTCATCGAGCTCGTCGGGGAGCTCTCCCTCGCCAGCCCGCGCTTCAGCCGACTGTGGGCCCGCCACGACGTGGTGGCCTGCGAAGGCGCGCCCAAGCGCATCCACCACCCCCAGGTCGGTGCCCTGCGGCTGAACCGGGAGAGGCTGGGCGTCGGCGGGGCGGAAGGCCAGACGCTCGTCGTCTATCACCCGGACCCCGGCACTGACAGCGCCGAGAAGCTCGCACTCCTCGCCTCAATGACCGCCCTCGACGTCGCGCGGTGACGAGGAGCGCTCGTTCGGCGGGCCCTCCGTGCTCGGGTCGAGCAGGGCCCAGATCTCGGTGAGGTTGCGCAGGTGCTCGTCGTCGAGCCGGTCGAAGAAGAGCGTGCGCAGGTCGCTGTGCTGCCGCCGCCAGGCCTTGCGCAGGAGAGCCCTGCCCTCCTTGGTCAGGACCGCCGTGAAGCCGCGGCCGTCCTCGGCCGCCCGCCGCCGCTCGATCAGCCCGCGGCGCTCCAGCCGGTCGGCGAGCCTCGTGAACCCGCCGGTGGACATCAGACGTCGCTGCGCGAGCTCCGACATCCGCATGCCGTCCCGGCCGGCCTCGCCCAGCAGCGCCAGGACGCTGTACTCGGCCATGCTGACATTGAGCGGAGCGAGCCCGGCCTCGATCGCCCGCCAGATCCGATCGTGGGTGAGCAGGAACCCCCGCCACGCCTCGTCTTCGAGCTCTCCCAGCCTCTCGGTCGCCATGAGCAGCACCGTATCGCCTCCGCGCCCCGGCTGGCCGCCGACCCCGGAATAACTATCTGCACAGGCAGGTTAACGGCCACGTGGCTCCGGCCTCCCGGAGAGGCGGGAAGGAGAAGATCACGGACACACCGACGTGGCCGACCTCACCGGGTGTCCGGCACGCGACCTGACGGACTTCGCCCGCGACCATGCCGCCGCCTTCGCCCGTCCGTGAAAGTTTCACCGGCAGGCGCAGGTCAGCGCGCCGATCCCGGCCTGCCGGTTGACGGCCCTCCCCGCTCGTGCGATCAAGACTCGAGAAGGGGCAGCCACATCCCTCATTAGGCTGCTCTCCCAACTTATTCCGGCACGGGCATCCGTACGACCAGTGGGAAAGCGCTTACCAACAAGAAGCGCAGAAAGCAGGGACAGCGGCCTTGACACTCAAATCCCAGTCCAGAGGCGGCTGGCGCCGCCTGATCGCGACCGTGGCCGCCATGGTCATGGCCATGGCGGGCGCCACCGCCGTGACGGCGCTCCCGGCCGAGGCGGCCAGCGTCGACACCAGCGCCTGGTACGTGCTGGTCAACCGGCACAGCGGCAAGGCGCTCGACGTGTACAACCTGGCCACCAATGACGGCTCGCCGCTCGTGCAGTGGCCCCGCAACGACGGCAACTGGCAGCAGTGGCAGTTCGTCAGCTCGGGAAGCGGCTACTACCGGCTCAAGTCGCGGCACAGCGGCAAGGTGGTGGACATCTACGAGTGGTCCACCGAGGGCGGCGCGCAGGTCGTCCAGTGGGCCGACCTCAACGGCGCCAACCAGCAGTTCAGGCTGGTCGACTCCGACAGCGGCTACGTACGGCTGATCAACCGCAACAGCGGCAAGGCCCTGGAGGTGTGGGAGTGGTCGACCGCCGACGGCGCCCGCATCTCGCAGTGGGACGACCTCAACGGCGCCAACCAGCAGTGGCAGCTCGTCAAGGTGGGCAGCGGCGGCGGTGACGGCGGTGGCGGCGACGGCAGCGGCTCGTGGCCGAGTGACACCGGCAGCGTGCACATCACCGAGACCCGGAACGCCGGGACGTTCTTCGACGGCGGCATGAAGCGCTACTACGGCATCGGCGACGGCGGCCAGAGCGAGAGCCAGGACCCGATGTTCGAGGTGGCCAACGGCGGCACCATCCAGAACGTCATCATCGACGCCCCGGCCGGCGACGGCATCCACTGCCTGGGCTCGTGCACCATCCGCAACGTGTGGTGGAACGACGTGGGCGAGGACGCCGCGACGTTCATGTCGTCCAGCTCCTCGGCCACCTACCTCGTAGACGGCGGCGGCGCCAAGTCCGCCTCCGACAAGGTGTTCCAGCACAACGGAGCCGGCACGCTGACCATCAGGAACTTCCAGGTGCACAGCTCCGGCAAGCTCTACCGGGCCTGCGGCAACTGCTCCTCCTCCTACCAGCGGCACGTGGTCATGGACGGCGTCACCGCCCGTTCCACCAAGGTGCTGGCCGGCATCAACACCAACTGGGGCGACACCGCCCGGTTCAGCCGGATCACGGTGTACGGCAGCGCCACCATCTGCGAGAAGTACCGCGGCGTGCCCAAGGGCCAGGAGCCGGAGAAGATCGGCTCCGGCGCCGACGGCGTGAACTGCATCTACTCCTCCTCCGACATCACCTACCGCTAGGCAGGTGAACCAGGGCCTTGAGGGAGCGCGCCCTTCCTCAAGGCCCGCCGCCGGCGAGCGGGGGGCGGGTGGTGGTTTGATGGACGGGCTCGCCTGTCGTGTTCCAGCCGGCGCCGTACGGGATCAGTGACAAATGCCTGAACAACCGGCGAACCTTGCGGAGCGGGCCGAAGTTCGGCGAAATAACCGCCCTAAAGTTCCTTCTGGCCGGGGAAAACGTACGGAAGGTGCGTCTGTGGCGGATGCGTTCGAGGCGGAGATCAGCGAGCTCGCGGGTGAGATCAACCAGCACCTGACCCGTGCCCGCGAAGCGTACGAAGAACTCGCCGCCCTTGAGCACACGGCACGTTCCGAGGACGGGATGGTGAGCGTGACCGTCGGCCGGCACGGTCACCTGCGCGGCATCCAGCTCAACCCCCGCGTGTACCGAGCCATGTCGCCCTCGGAGCTGGCTGACGCGATCATGCGGCAGGCCGGCGAGGCCACCGCCGCGGTCTCCGAACGCGGCAGGCGGCTCCTGACGCCTCTCATGCCGGAGGGCGTGCCGTACGAGGAGATCTTCGGGGAGCGCGCCACGCTCGACCCGTTCTTCCCCGGTCCCGTGGAGCCGCCCCCGTGAGCGGCTACTACGCGGAGTTCGGGGCGCTGCACCGCGAGGCCAGGGTCTACGACGAGCTGGAGCGCCACGCCGAGGAGGTGCGTGACGAGCTGCGCGCCGCCTTCGACCGGGACAGAAACACGCTCGGCGACGACGCGTACGGCGCCGAGCTGGCCAGGAAGCTGCCCGGAATCGAGCGCGGCATCTTCGACGCGCTGAAGGCGCACCTCGACGAGCTGGAGCGCGTCGCCTCGGGCCTGGGCGCGAGCGCTCGCACCTACGAGGCGCCGGAGCGGCCCCACGCCGGGCGCGGCTGATCGTCCATGGGCTTCGACGGGCTCCTGGTGCCCGACTGGGCCAAGCCGTACGTCGGCTGGGTGGTCGGGATGGACTGGCCGGAAGGGGACGAGTCCGGCTGCTTCCGGCTGGCCGACGCCTGCGTGACCGCCGCGCACCGGCTGGTCGAGGGCACCGGCGCCGACCAGCCGGGAAGCGCGACCAGGATCGGCTCCGCGTGGGACGGCGAGGCCCATCTCGCCTTCGCGGCGCATGTCGAGAGGGTGGCCGGCGGTCAGGTCGCCGCCGTGGTCAAGCAGCTGGTGGAGGCCGCTGTCGCGCTCAACGGCGTGGGAGTGCAGATCCAGTACGCCAAGTACATGATCGAGGTCACCGTCTGGCTGCTGATCGCGCAGCTGGCGTACCTGCTGGGGGCGGCCCTGGTCGGCGGCGGGCAGGCGCTGGCGCTCATCCCGCCACGCCTCCGGCTCGCACGGATGACGGTGGCGCAGATCGCCAGGCAGTGCCTGCGCAACATCGCGCTGTTCGCCGGGATCGTGGCCGGCATGGACCTGGGCGTCCAGGCCGTGCAGCTGGCGCAGGGCCGCAGGGACGAGATCGACGTCCGGCAGCTCGCGATCTCGGCGCTGAGCGGGGGCGCGATGGGCGGGCTCATGGGGCTGGTCTCCGGCGGGCTGAGCCGGCTGGCCACGCCCGCCCTTCGGGCCGGCCTGACCAGGGCCGAGATGTCCACGGCCGAGAAGCTGCTGGCCGCGGCCAACTCGTCGCTGTACGGGCAGGCCGCGCAGTACGCCCTGACCGGCGGCATCACGACGGCGGGGACCATGCTGGCCGAGGGGAATTTCAGCTGGGACCTCCTGGCCAAGGGCATCACGTCCAGCGCGCTGGGGGCGGACGGGCAGCACCTGCTCACGACCCTGCCCTATGGCCCCGACGCCGCCCACGTACCGGACGCCGTGCGAGCACCCGACTCCGCGCGCGTGCCCGAGAGCGGCGGGGATACGGCACTGGCGGCGGCCGGGGCTGACGGCCCGGCGGTGCGCGAGGATGGGCCGGACATGCATCCGCCGCGCACCATCGAGATCGGCGCCCTGGGCGAGACGGCCGTGCACGACGTCACGGTGCCGGCAGCACCGAGGGCGGCGGCTCAGGCGCTGGCCGACGGCATCACCGGCGTCACCAAGCGGGAGCGCGCCGCGATCCGCGACTGGCTCGCGCAGGCACTCTCCCACGGCGACCGCGACGCCTGGACCGAGCACCTCCAGAGGGGCGTGGCCCTCAGAGCCGGGGACAAGGTCATCTACCTCAAGCTGAGGCCGGCAGACTTCACGTACGTGGAGCATCCGGGCCTTGCGCCCGAGAAGCCGGTCGCGTTCGGCGGGAACGGCGTGGAGGGCAAGTCGTCGCACGCCTCGACCCTGGAGCGGACGGCAGGGCTGATCCGCGCGCTGAACCACTCGTCCGACGAGGCCGAGGCGAACGCCCTGCCGCGTACGGGCATCAGCAGCACGTCGCGCACGACCCACACGAACAGCGTCGAGGTGATCAGTGGCCACAAGACCGTCTCCCCGGCGCACGACTTCTTCGCCGCGGACATCACCCTGGACGTCTACCGCGACGGCGAGATGGTCACGACGACGGCGGCGGTCCCCGAGCTGTCCGTGACGCTCCCCTTCCCCAAGCAGTTCACCCGCGAGGGCCCGCTGCCGGCCGCCGACCACCCTCCGGCGCTGCCCCGCCACGAGGTCCCGGCCGGGGCCGAGCACAAGTTCCGCGATCACGGGATCGCGATCAGCGGGATGGACGTCACTCCCGTGGTGCTGGAGGTGCAGCGCCGGGCGCTGTCGGCGGGCGTGCCCGCGGGCGAGGTGGTCAAGATCGTCGAGCACCTCACCTCCACCCTGCTCAACGAGCAGGGGATGAAGAACCGCAGCCAGTCGTTGATGTCGAGCGGGGCCGCCTCCGAGGCGGTCAGGTACAGGAGCTCCGCGCTGCGATCGGCGGAGGACTCCATCGAGGTCACCGGCCGGATCACGCGGATCGAGCCCGTCGACGGGAGCGGGCGGCCGCCGGTCGAGGCGATGTTCCGGGACGACCTGGGGCGGCGCGAGAGCGAGGGGACGGCCCGTCGGCAGGGCGCGAGCGTCAACGTGCACGCGGGCGGCAAGATCGGCGTGAGCCTCGGCGACAGGGCGGAGGTCCTCGGGCGGGCCATCGGCGGGTTCGGCTTCGGCTCCGACCACGCGACGACCACCCTCCGGGCGCACGGCAACCACACCGTCCTGACCAGGACGGCCGACGTCGCCGCGTACGACGCGCACATGCGGCTCCAGGTCGAGAGCGAGAGGCTGGGCACGTTCGAGGTCGAGGTGAAGGCCGAGCTGACCGTGCCGGCGCGCGACGCGCCCGGGATGGAGCGGGACGTCTTCGGCCACGATCTCCGGCCGCAGGGGGAGTTCAACGACATCCGGCGCAAACTCGCCGATCTCCACCAGGAGCTGGACGACGTACGCGCGGAGTTCGTACAGGATGAACTCCCGCATCGCGGCTACGACCCGCACCCGCTGGAGCCGGAGACGCTGGCGGCCGGGCGGGGGACCGGGCTGGGCAGCGGCATCCGCGTCCACTCGGAGACGCTCCTCAGCACGGGCATCCGCCAGGCTGTCGACGAGGCGCTGCCCGACCTGTCGCCGGGGATCAGGCGGCAGGTCGTGCGGGACATCGAGAGCCGCTTCGGGGGCGTGGCCCTGGAGGCGGACCTGACGCATGCCCTGCACGGGATCAGGTACGAGAGGTCGATCGGCGGCTACACCTTCGAGGTCCTGGCCGAGGGCGCGTTGGGCCGGCGGCACGAGGTCGGCTCGACCGACATGACGGCCAACGAGCGCCGGATCACGTCGCGGATGGACACCAGCCAGCGGGAGACCACCGCCGGCGGCCGCGCGGAGGTGCGCGCCGCCGCGCGTCTGGAGGTGGGCGAAGGGCTCAAGATCGACCCGGCCAACCTGGCGCTGATCGGGAGCGGCGCGAAGGCGGAGAGCGTCGGCTTCTCCGCCGGCCACACGAGGTACGACCGTACGGAGACCGGCGGCGGCTTCACCGTCACGCGGGATCTCTCCTTCGACGTCAGGATGCGGATCTCGCGGAACGGCACAGAGGTGACGAACACGTCGTGGGAGGTGCACGGCAGCCGGGCGGAGATCCTCGTACCGCATTCCCACCTGCCGGAGGAGCCGGTGCTGGCGGGGGACGTCGCGCGGCTGGGGCGCGTCGAGTCGTCGGTCGAGCCGCCCGGCGACGTGTGGGCGCATGACGACCGGCTGCACGCCATCGTCCGGCTGGGCGCGATGCCCGACCTGCCGCAGGTGGTGGCCAGGGCTTACGCCGACTGGGCGGGGCTGCCGGCGCCGGTCGAGCGGCTGGACGTGCCGGCGGTGTTCGAGACCGCCACCGACGTGATCAGGCTGGAGACCATGATCACGTCTCACCCCGACGGCCTGCACCACACCGTGTCCGAACGCGGGGGCTGGCGTCACGACGTGCACGTCAAGGCCGAGGTGGCCGGGTTGAGGCACGTCAGGTCGGGGACCGGGGTGGAGCACGAGATCTACTCCAACAGCAACTCGAAGATGACGGACGGCGAGCGCGGCAGGCGGTCCCTCGGCGGGCACGCCAGGACCGGCCTGCGCGCCACCCTCGGCCGCGACGGGGAGGCGGGAGAGCACGCGAGGGGGAGCGAGCGGAAGATCGTGGCGCGGGCCGGGGTGCACGGCGCCGCGAAGCGGATGACGCTGGAGAGCTCCTACCTGGGCGGCAGCGACGTCGCCCGGGTCACGTACTCGGACGAAAGCACCTCTCACTGGTATCGCGGGGACCTCGTCCTGGAGGTCACGCCGACCAGGACCGACGGGGAGACGGTCGAACGGGGCCCCACCACGTACGTCCGGGTCGAAGAGATCATGGACGTCGTCCTGCCCGACGAGGTGGCACGCCGTCACGGGCTGGACGGGCCGGAGCCCGCGGGGCGGGCGACGGAGACGGCCCGCGCCTACTCCGCGCCGGAGGCCGCGATGGGCACCGCCTTCGTCCAGCACCTCGACGCGCGAGCCGTACTCCCGAGGATTCTGGACAGTCTCCGCGACGAGCAGCTGCTCCTCCCCGGGCAGGAGCTCACGAACCATCCGGTCGCCGAGCACCTGCGCGGCCACTACGGCCAGGACGCGCTCGCCACGAAGCTGGGCGAGCTGCGCGGGAACGGGGTTTCCTCGTGGCTGTTCGTCACGGACGAGCACGGCCGGGTCGTCGAGCGCGTGGGCATCCGGGTCACGGCCGAGGTCGGTGACGGCGTACACGTCGGCGAGCGTCCCGACACCGGCCTCATGCTCCGCAGCGAGCGCCTCAGCGGCGACATGAGCCTGCGCGAGGCGGGCACGGACCACGGTACGGAGCTGCTCGCGCGCTACTCCACGTCCTCCGACGGCCGGCTGCGGGGGGCCGAGGTCGGGTACGCGAACGACCGCGACGCCCACACCGTGGACGCGCACGGGACGAACGCGAAGGACATCAACCGCTACCAGACGCGCGAGGCCCCGCAGGAGTTCACGCACCCGGTGACGTACGAGATCACGCTGGAGCGCGCCCACGTCCGGCCGGTCCTGGAGCCCGTGCAGGGCGCGGCCCGCAACGTGCTGCTCAGGGTGGGCGAGGCGACCGGGCACGACGGGGCCGTACGGCTCTTCGACCGGCACGTCGGCGTCACCTCGACGTCCAGAGCGGTCGCGGACGGCGAGGTCGGCGTGCTGGTGCCGGGGCACCTCACCACGGAGGTCCCGCCGGGCACCCCGGTCACCGCGCGCACGCCGGTCGCCGCCGCGGACCCGCGGTGGGCGGACGCGGCGGGACCGGGCACGGTGGCCACCACGCTCGGGCGGGGCGTCCCCAAGGGGGAGGTCAGCCAGGTCGCCTTCCCGGCCGCCACGGTGGTGGAGCAGTGGGCGCCCGTGGCCGCGGTGCCGCCGCGCCTCCGGGAGGGGGCGCCGTCGCTGGACCACCGGCCCGGCGGGTTCGAGCTCTCGCGCCCGGCCGGCATGTCACTGGCCGAGGCCACCAAGGAGCGGACCATGCGCGCCCACCTGCACCGGCTTCTCGCGCATGACTACGAGATCCCGGGGGTCGGCAGGGTCGGGATCGACGTCAACGGGGCCCGCGAGATCGCCGGCGCGCTGGTCAAGCAGCGCGTCTACGCGCAGACCATGAGCACCGCCGGGCACGGCCAGGAGCACGGCCGGGGCCGGGCCGCCCGGGCGGGCGTGTCCGCCGGATCGGCCGGCGAGGGGAACCTGGGCTTCGGCGGGGTCGGCGGCAGCGTGAAGACGGCGGACGAGGCCGCGTCGCGCCACGCCGACGTCGTCGAGCGCAACTTCCTGGAGGAGCAGCACGAGAACACGTACCTCGAGCTCGACATCTCCGTCGTCCTCTACGGCGCGGGCAGGCCGCTGGTGGTCGACGTCGACAGGGGCCTCTACCTGCGGCTCACCCCTGACGGGCTTGCCGGGTTCGAGGCCGCGCATCCTGGGGTCATCGCGCGCTGACCCGGCCGGGTACGCCCGGTCGCCACCGGGCGAGCGCGTCCGGTCACGCGGGCACGCGTCCCGTCAGGTGGGGGACGCGTCCTGTCACTCGGGTACGGGTCCGGTCACTCGGGCACGCGTACCGTCCCGATGCCCAGGGTGCTGGTCATGGGCAGCAGGCCCGACTCGAACACGGCGCCCAGCAGCGGCCGGTTGAGCTCGGCCAGGCGCGCGGCCCCCGCCTCGCCCAGCGCCTGCCACGGCCCGGCCGCCAGCTCGTCGGTGAGCCGCTCGACCTGGTCGCGCAGGGCCTGCCCGGCCGGGGTGGCGGTGCCGTCCGCGTCGACGAGGCCGCGACCGGCCAGCCGTTCCCGCGCGGCCTCCCACTCCTCGTCGCTCCAGCCCCGCCCGGCGAAGTTGGCGACCGGCGCTGCCCCGACGGCGGCGAAGGAGACCAGCGCCTCGCAGCCGTCCAGGCCGGCGGCGCGCAGCGCGGTCAGGTGGCCGTCACCGCGGTGCTCGCGCAGCACCGTGTACGCCTGCCACAGGGCGAGGTGCGGCTCGTCCGGCCACGGCAGGTCGAGGTTGGCCGCGGCCAGCGGCCGGTGGGTGAGGTCGGCGCTCTCCGCCGCCCGGATCGCCAGCTCGGCGGCCTCCTTCAGCTGGTCCGTCCCGTCGAACATCGCGCGGAGGGTGTGGTCGACCGCCCGCAACCGGGCGTCGAGCACCTGCTGCGGCGTCGCGGTGGCCCAGATGGCGGGAACGAACCCGGAGATCATCGCGGGGCTGAAGCTGTAGGAGATGGCGGTCACCAGCCGCGGTCCCGCGGCGCCCAGCGGCGCCGCCCGCCAGGCGAAGTAGCTGGGCCAGCGTGACTCGACGTCGTAGCCGAGCTTCGCCGCCTCCTCGAACGCCTGCGGGCTGAAGTACACCGTCGCGTGCACCGGCTCGATCTGATGCCACATCTGCCGTGCGAGTTGCCCGGACATCGACACATCCTCACTGTCTAGATACGTTATGACGGTGACGATAGAGGCATGGCGCATCACTGGTCAACAGGAAATAGACAGTTATGTCGGCAGATGGGCGGAGCGGGCCGTTCTGCTGGTGAACTGTCTGGCCGTCACCACCGCGCACGGCCGGGCCACCACCCCGCCGCGCTCGGGCGAGGAGAGGCTCGCCGCGATCAGCGCCCGCCTGCCCGAGTCCGGCCCGTTCACCGCCGCCGACGCCGACGGCCTGGCGGAGGTCGCCGCCGAGTTGCGGCCGGTGTTCGGCGCGGGCGATCAGATCCGGGTGGTCGCGACGCGACTCAACGACCTGCTGATCCGGCACCGCGCGGTGCCCAGCCTGCTCGGCCACCCCGACCAGAGGCTCGTGCTCGCCTTCCACCGGGCCGGCGCGCCGCTGGTGGACGCCTGGGCGGCGGACATCGGCACGGCACTGGCCATGGTCATCGGCGTGGGCCAGTCGGACCGCCTCGGCGCCTGCCAGGCCGGGAAGTGCTCGCTGGTGTTCTTCGACACGACGCGCAACGCCTCGCGGCGCTTCTGCGACCTGTCGTGCCAGAACCGCGCCAAGGCCAGCGCCTACCGGGCCAGGCGCGCGGGCCGCTCGCTCTGAGGGCTTTACCGCCTCGGTGCGAATGCGGCGCGAATACCCGAGCGGCGTGGTCACGGTGGCGGACGATCGCGTCACCGTGGCGGTGCCGACGGCCTGACGCCCGGCCGCCGGGCGGCGTGATTATCGCCGTCACGAGCGGGGATGTCGCTGGGCATGGGTCAAAAGACGATCTCCCTGAGGCGGGCAGCCCACGTCGCCGTGCTCTCTCTCGTGGTCATCCCGATCACCGCCGCCCTCACCGCCCCCCGGGCGGCGGCCGAACCGCGCAAGCGAGCACAGGCCGAGACCGCGACCCTCGCCCGGCGCATGCTGGCCCAGCTCAAGGTCGCCCGGCCGTTATCGATCCGCGGCTACAAGCGCGAGCGGTTCCAGCCTCGTTGGGAGCATCACAAGGGCACGTGCAGCACCCGCGAGACGGTCCTGGCCCGCGACGCGCGGCGGGTGCGCCGCGACGCCTCCTGCCATCCGGTCAAGGGGAGCTGGTACAGCCCGTACGACGGCAAGCGCCTCACCAGCGAGAAGCAGGTGGACGTCGATCACGTCGTGCCGCTCGCCTACGCCTGGCGCTCGGGCGCCAAGCGCTGGAGCAAGGCCAAGCGGCGGGCCTTCGCCAACGACCTCACCCGCCCCGAACTCCTCACCGTCAGCCACTCCGCCAACATCGCCAAGGGCGGCCAGGGCCCGCAGAGCTGGCGCCCGCAGCGCCGCGCCTACTGGTGCCGGTACGCCACCTCGTGGATCACCGTCAAGCACCACTACCGGCTCTTCGTGACCCGCAGGGAGCGGGTCGCCCTGCTCAACATGCTCCGTACCTGCTGAAACCGTGCCCGTCTCAGCTCGTGGCGAGCCGGGCGGTGTCCTGCCGCTCCTGCGGGCGCCACAGCGGGACGAGCGCCACCAGGTAGCCGGCGGCGCTGACCGGGATCAGGTTCAGCGTCGCCAGCGGCAGCAGGCTGGAGACCAGCACCACGGCCACGCTCCACCAGGGCAGCGTGCGCTCGCGGGCCAGCATCGCGGTGAGCGCGATCATCCCGATGTACAGCAGCTGGGGGCCGACCTGGTAGAAGGCGAGATCGACGCCGGGCACGGAGTGGAACTGCGCGCTGAGCTCGCGCATGCCGGCCTTGTCGGCCGCGAGCAGCCCCTCCACGATGTCGGCCACGAACTGCACGATCGAGGTCGCCGCGCCGACCAGCGAGACGACCACGACGGCCTCCCTGACCCAGCCGGGGGCGAGGAGGCGGCGGATGGCGAGCACCAGCGGGACGAACAGGATCAGGCCGGCCAGGTTGGCCAGGTGGGCGGCCTGCCAGTCGAGGCCGGGCCCGTACACGCCGTCCATCCGGCCGACGAGCCGGATGATCCCGTACGCGAGCATGAGGAGCGGTGCCGCGACGGCGGCGAGCTTGGCGATTTTCATGCCACGATCTTCATCTCGCGGGGCGGCACGGGCATCAGGGTTCGCCCGGGGATCGCCCTGACGCGACCCCTGGACGGCCCGGACGCGGGTTTGCCCATGTCACAGGTTGACATCAATGTCCCGTAAGCCGGATCACAAAATTTCTTATCGGCACAGGTGTGCCGTGCCCGGATCGCGACCGTTCCGTGACGATCCTGAAAGCTTTCCCGCAAGGCAGAGGCTCGGCGCTGGTCGACGCGTTTACCCTGGTCAGCGCCATGTTGCAATCACCGCAACAGGTCTTCGAGCCGTGACGGCGTCCAGGAAGCGGACAAGCTTGCTGCCCTACCCCGTCGCCCCGGTACCTCAAACATCGCCGCCCGAAATCGCCGCCAAAGGGCACGTGAGGCGGTCCGCTAGGTTCGGGGCACATGTTGGCGAAACACATCGCCGGTCCGATGAACGCGCGGAACGGCAGGTCCGCCCGTTGCTGAAGATCCGCTCGGACAAGCATGGTAACGACATCGGGACGAACGGGAGCGAAGCGTGACGGCCCACCGCTGGACACGTCGGGATTTCTTCAAGAGCTCGGGACTGACCGTGGCGGCGCTCGCCGGCGCCCCGGCCCTGATCGCCGGTTGCAGCCGCGTCGACAACGGTGGTGGTAGCACCGGTGCCAGCGTGGAGGCCGACCCACTCGCCAAGTTCAAGCAGGCGGGCACGATCAAGGTCGGCATCGCCAACGAGCAGCCGTACGGCTACCGCGACAAGGACGGCAACCTGACCGGCGAGGCCCCCGAGGTGGCCCGCGTGATCTTCAAGGCGCTCGGCGTGGAGAACCTGGAGGCGCAGATCGTCGACTCCTTCGGCTCCCTGATCCCGGGGCTGCAGTCCGGACAGTACGACTTCATCGCCGCCGGCATGTTCATCACCCCCGAGCGGTGCGCGCAGATCGCCTTCTCCAACCCCGACTACGCCGCCGCCAACGCGTTCCTGGTGGCCAAGGGCAACCCCAAGCAGATCACCAGCTTCGAGGACATCGCCAAGGGCGGCGCCAAGGTCGGCGTGCTCGAAGGCGCCGTCGAGAAGGGGTACGCGGAGAGCGGCGGCGTCAAGGGCGACCAGATCAAGGTCTTCCCCAACCAGAACGCCGCGTTCAAGGGCATTCTCGCCGGCCGGGTGGACGCCATCGCGCTGACCGCCGTCTCGCTGCGCTGGACCCTCCAGCAGCAGTACGCGGACGAGGCGCTCGAGGTGACCGAGTCGTTCGTCCCGGTCGTCGACGGCAAGGAGCAGGTCGGCGCCGGCGGCTACGGCTTCCGCAAGAACGACACCGCGCTCCTGCAGGCGTTCAACGCCGAGCTGAAGAAGCTGCAGGACGCCAAGGGCGTGCTGCCGATCATCGAGAAGTTCGGCTTCACCCAGACCGAGGTCGACAACGCCGCCAAGCTCACCGCCCAACAGCTGTGCGCGGGTTCCTGACACCAGCATGATCACCATCAATCCGTGCAGCGCGGAACTGCCCGGCGCCCTCGGCGAGACGATGCCCTTCCTGTGCGACGGGGCCGTGATCACGCTGCAGAGCGCCGTCGGCGGCTCCGTGCTCGCCATCGCCATCGCCCTGCCCGTGGGGCTGATGGCGACCTCGCGCCACCGGGGCGTGCGGGCCGCCGCCCGCGTCTACATGGAGTTCTTCCGCGGCACCTCGGTGCTGGTGCAGCTGTTCTGGCTGTTCTACGCGATGCCCCTCCTCACCGGCTTCCAGCTGGACAAGCTCTTCGCCGGCATCCTCGCGCTCGGCCTCAACCTCGGCGCCTACGGCTCGGAGGTCGTGCGCGGCGCGGTGCGCGCCGTGCCGCGCGGCCAGCTGGAGGCCGCCGTCGCGCTCAACCTCTCGCCGTTCCAGCGGATGCGGTACGTCGTGCTGCCGCAGGCGTTCGTCGAGATGGTCCCCCCGATGAACAACCTGCTCATCGAACTGCTCAAGGCGACGTCGCTGCTGTCCGCCATCACCGTCGCCGACCTGGCCTACGAGGGCCGGTTGCTGGTCAACTCCGGCAGCGACCAGCTGATCGTCTTCGCACTGCTGCTGGCGATCTACTTTCTGCTCTCGTACCTGATCACGTTGTTGATGAGGTTCGTCGAAGGGCGGGCCGCCCGGGTGGTGGGCCGTGAGAGACCGCGGCGCCGGGCCGCGACGGCAGTGGAGGCGGCCCGATGATCTGGGACTGGGACTGGACGCTGGAGATCCTCCCCGGGCTCCTCACCCAGGGTCTGCTCGTCACCTTCCAGGCGACGCTCGGCGGGGCCGTGCTCGCCTTCGTCCTGGGGCTCTTCGTGGCGCTGCTGCGCCGCTCGCGCCGGCCGTACATCAGCCGCCCGGTGGGGGCGATCAGCGAGTTCATCCGCAGCACGCCGCTGCTGGTGCAGCTCTTCGTCCTCTACTACGTGATGCCGGACTTCGGGGTCAGGATGACCGCGCTGACGACCGGGATCATCGGGCTCGGCGTGCACTACGCGTCCTACACCTCCGAGGTGTACCGGGCGGGCATCGAAGGGGTCCCGAAGGGCCAGTGGGAGGCGGCGATCGCCCTCAACCTGCCGCGCCACTGGACCTGGATCAGCGTCGTCCTCCCGCAGGCCGTACGCCGGTCGCTGCCCGCCCTCGGCAACTACCTCGTCGCGATCTTCAAAGAGTCTCCGCAGCTGTCCGTCATCACCGTCGTCGACGTCATCGGACTCGCCCGCGAGCTCGGCTCAGAACGCTTCCGCTACCTGGAGCCGATGACCATCGCCGGCCTGTTCTTCCTGCTCATCGCGATCCCCGCGTCGATCCTCATCCGCCGTATGGAGCGCCGCCTTGACACCTGAAACCCAGCCCGGCACCCAGGCCGAGGAGCCCCTGATGATCCGGTTCGACCAGGTCGTCAAGCGGTTCGGCGACGTGACGGTCCTGCGCGAGCTGGACTTCCACGTCAAACCCGGCGAGCGCGTCACGCTGATCGGCCCGAGCGGGTCGGGCAAGACCACGATCCTGCGCCTGCTGATGACCCTCGAACGGGTCACCTCCGGCACCATCCACGTCGACGGCGAATGCCTTTCCCACGTCCGGCGCGGCGACCGGAAGGTGCCCGCGGACGAGCGCCACCTGCGCCAGGTCCGCAAGAAGATCGGCATGGTGTTCCAGCAGTTCAACCTCTTCCCGAACATGAACGTCCTGCGCAACATCACCGAGGCGCCGGTCCGCGCCCTCGGCGTCCCGCGCGAGCAGGCGGAGGAGAAGGCGCGCGAGCTGCTGGACATGGTGGACCTGGCCGACAAGGCGCAGGCGCACCCGTCGCAGCTGTCCGGCGGGCAGCAGCAGCGGGTCGCCATCGCGCGGGCCCTCGCGATGGAACCCGAGGTGCTGCTGCTCGACGAGGTCACCTCGGCGCTCGACCCCGAACTCGTCTCCGGCGTGCAGAACCTCCTGCGCGACATCGCCCACCAGGGCAACCTGACCCTGCTGTGCGTCACCCACGAGATGAACTTCGCCAGGGACATCTCCCACCGGGTCCTCATGTTCGACCAGGGGCAGATCGTCGAGGAGGGGCCGCCCGAGCAGATCTTCACGGAGCCGGAGCAGCAGCGCACCCGGGACTTCCTGCAGGCCGTACTGAACGCCTGAGGGAGCCGCGGGCGCGCCGCCCGCCGTGCTCTAGCTGGGTGTTCAGCCGGGTTCAGCTGGGTTCAGCTCCGCTCGGCCCCGCTCAGTCGCAGTGCTCGAAGGGGCTGGTGTACGAGCTGCTGCCGACCGAGCCGCCCCACCTGACGCAGGTGCCTGGCGCGCTGCGCTTGACGGGGCCCGCGTAGTAGCCGTAGCTGCCCGAGTCGGTGGTCCTGCTCGCGCCCTGCGGTTCCAGGAACGCCGACATGGACGACGGCGTGCCGACGTTCGACGTCTTCATCGTCACGACGCAGTTGTAGCCGTTGCCGGAGTTGTAGAGCAGGTACGTGCGGCCGCCGGTGAGCCCGGCCGAGTCGATGACCGAGTAGCCGCTGCCGCAGACCTCTTCGGGGGTGTAGGGGTTGCCGCCGCAGTTGTTGGAGCTGGTGATGGCCTTCTTCTGGCCGAGGGACACGGTCACGCCGTCCACGGTCGGGCTGGTGTCCATCGCGCCGCCCGAGGTCCGCTGCTCGTAGTGCAGGTGCGGCGCCGTGGAGCCGCCCGTCGAGCCGACGGTCCCGATCGCGGTGCCCTGGCCGACGGTCATCGAGCCGCCGGCGGCCCGCACCATGGTGGCGAGGTGCGCGTAGCGGGTCCTGGTGCCGTCACCGTGAGTGATCTCGATCCACTTGCCGTAGCTGGTGCTTCCCGCGTCGTGGAAGGTCGCGGTCCCCGCCGCGGTGGCCCGTACGGTCTCCCCGTTGATGGCGTCGCTGCCGTAGTTCTGCCAGTCGATGGAACCCGACGGGTTGTGGCCGGGGGTCCAGTTGTTGGCGTAGAACGTCTTGCCGCAGTTGAACGGGCTCTTGTGCGACACGGCGAGGACGCCGGCGCTGCTGGTCTGCGCCGAGGCGGCCAGGGGGACGAGGGTCGTCGCTAAGGCGAGTGACAGGGCGGTGAGGGTCTTCGACCAGGTGGGGGTGGGGGGCATGCTCACCTCTCTGGACAGGTGCGTATGGGGGGATACGGTGTGGCGCGCCCAGATCATCGATGTGATGGTGAACATAACTCTGAAATTTCTTTTCATCAATGTCGCGCAGATGAAATTTTCTAGCCCGCGCTGCGGACAGCGGGTGTGCGGCAGCCTGTGAAGCGCTCTCCGCCTTGCGGCGTTTTATCGAGATATTTCGGGCAGAGAGCGCTCTCTTGACAGTGCCCCTGATCGTGCCGGAAGGTTTTCGTAAAACTCCATCCGTGGATCCGATGAGGTAACCCACATGGTCAGCACCCCCCGCTCCAGAGCCCTGCTCATCATCGGTACCGCTCTCGCCGCGATGATCGCGCTGGTCGCCCCCATGGCCGGCACCGCCGCCGCGGCTCCCGCCCCAGGCCCGCTCGTCTGGTCGGACGAGTTCAACGGGGCCGCCGGCAGCGCCGTCGACTCGTCGAAATGGCGATTCGACATCGGCGGCAGCGGCTGGGGCAACAACGAGCAGCAGTACTACACCAACAGCACCCGCAACGCCGCCATGGACGGCTCAGGCAACCTGGTGATCACCGCCCGCCGGGAGAACCCGGCCAACTACCAGTGCCATTACGGCACCTGCCAGTACACCTCCGCCCGCCTGCTCACCTCCGCCACCTTCACCCGGGCCTACGGGCGCTTCGAGGCGCGCATGAAGCTGCCGCGCGGCCAGGGCATCTGGCCGGCCTTCTGGATGCTCGGCAACGACATCGGATCGGCCGGCTGGCCCAACAGCGGCGAGATCGACATCATGGAGAACATCGGCCGCGAGCCCAGCACCGTACACGGCACCATCCACGGCCCCGGCTACTCCGGCTCCGGTGGCATCGGCGCCCCGTACTCGATCTCCGGCGCCTTCGCCGACGCGTTCCACACCTTCGCCGTCGACTGGTCCCCGAACCTCATCATCTGGTACGTGGACGGCGTCGAATACCAGCGCCGCACGCCGGCCGACCTCGGGGGCAACCGCTGGGTCTTCGACCACCCGTTCTTCATGATCATGAACGTGGCGGTCGGCGGCTACTGGCCCGGCTACCCCGACGCGTCCACGACGTTCCCGCAGACCATGACCGTCGACTACGTCCGCGTCTACGCGCCGCCCAGCGGAGACACGGGCGGCGGCCGGATCACCGGCTTCGGCGGCAAGTGCGTCGACGTCGCCGGCGCCGCCACCGCCAACGGCACCGCCGTACAACTCTGGGACTGCAACGGCACCGCCGCCCAGAACTGGACGTGGAACAGCGACGGCTCGGTCCGCGCGCTCGGCAAGTGCATGGACGTCACCAGCGGCTCCACGGCGAACGGCGCGCAGGTGCAGTTGTACGACTGCAACGGTACGGGGGCGCAGCGGTGGACCTACAACTCGGGGACGGGCCAGATCGTCAACCCGCAGTCCAACAAGTGCCTTGACGCGACCGGGGTCAGCTCGGCCAACGGCACCCGGCTCCAGATCTGGGACTGCACCGGCGGCGCCAACCAACGCTGGACCCGCACCTGACCCCACTCCCGTAACGCCCCAGGTCTGGGAATGGGCCCCACCCAGGTCAGGAGCCCACCCACACCGGCATCACCCAGCCCACCGGCCCGCCCGTCGACGCCCCAGGCCCAAGGCCATGACCTGGGGGCGCCGACGGGCGGCCACCGGCGCGCCTCCCCCTCTTCCGCGCCACCCCGCCCACCGCACGAGCTTCCCCCGGGAGAGGAGCGGGGAAAACGGGAGGGAGCAGCGCCGGCAGAGCCGTGACATCCGACCCACGACGAGACGTCTTAAGACTCACGACGAAACGTCAGTAGGACGCGCGACGAGACGCTGCCAGACGAGCGACGAGGCGCCGTCAGACGGGGGACGAGGCGTCAGGGGACAGGCGACAAGGCGCTGCAAGACGGGGACGAGGCGTCGAAGACGCTCGATGGGGCGCGGGAAGACCCTTGACGGGGCGATACGGGCGACATGCGACTCCGGGAGGGCGAGGTGACATGCGACCCAACGAGCGACACGCGGGTCACCCCCAACAAGCGACCTGCACGCCGCCCACCCCCAACAAGTGACTTGCACGCGGCGCACCCCAACAAGTGACTTGCACGCCGCCCACCTTCCAACAATCCGACTTGCCCGCCGCCGCCCACCCACAACCCAGCGGCATACGAGCCTTCACACGAGTCGGCCCAGGAGGCGTGCGGCTGTCAGGGCCTGATCAGCTCAGCCCTTGCTCCAGATGGACGAGATGCGGCCGCCCTCCGTGTCCACGATCGTGGGCTGGTATCCCAGCGCCTTGAGCTGGGTGGACTTCAGCGTGTAGGACACCTGCGACAGGTTCAGGTACTCCTTCAGCCCGGCCGTGCTGCCCTTGCTCCACACGGTGGTGATGAGGTTGCCCGGCTCGACGGCCATGACGACGGGGCGCAGGCCCTGCCGCGCCATGGTCAGCAGCTCCTTGCCGCGCTCCTCCACGGTCTGGCCGATGGACACCTTCACGGCGCCCGTGGCGGCACCGGCCACCCACACGGCGGCATAGAGCGGCTTCTCGACCGTGCCGTACACGTCGAGCGAGGCGACGCCGAAGCCGGCGGCGCTGAGCTGGGCGTTGACCTTCGCGAAGGTGTCCTTGGTCATGGCCAGCTTGGACTGGACCTTCTGGGTCGTCTTCTCGAAGACCGCCGCGAAGACGGTGCTCGCGCCCGAGCCGGTGCCGGTGATCGCGGTGGGCTGGTAGCCGAGCTTCAGCTGCTCGGCGATGCGCTTCTGCAGGTCCGTCGTGGACAGGCCCTGGAGGACGTTCACCTTACGGGTGGCGTCCTTGACCCAGACGGACAGGTACTGCGGGTTGGCCGCGTTGGAGACGCTCAACGCCTGGGGGACGTAGCCGGTGCCCAGCAGCTTCTTGACGCGGTCGAGCTGCTGGGTCGCGTTGAGGGTGTAGGTCAGCCAGTCCAGAGGGCCGCTCTGGACGGTGGTCGCGGTGGTGGTGGTGCGCTGTTCGGCGATCGCTGGGGACGCGAGAGCCAGCATGGGCGCGGCCGCCGCCGCCACAGCGGTGGTGAGGGCGACGATTCTCGGGGTCCTCATGATTCTCCTCAGGTAAAGGTTGTCCCAATTCCGGACGAGGAGCGACCATAACAAAGGATGAGGGACAGTTCACTACCTGTCACCAGAATTTCCACATTTCGGTGTCAGAAAGCTGGAGGCCCAGGAGTCAGGGATGCCGCCTCCCGGCCACCCCCACTTCACGCCTCCGCACCGCCATGCCCCCCGCCCCACCGCACCTCCGCGCCCCGCACCGGCCGTCGCCACGCACCGCCGCATCGCCGTGCCTCCGTGCCTCCGCACCTGCCGTCACCCCGCGCCCCCGCACCGTCGCCCCGCATCGCCGCGCCGCTGCGTCTTCGCTCCTGCGCCCCGTGCCGCCGCGTCTCTGCGCCTTCGCGTCTCCGCCCCGGTCGTCGCCTCGCATCGCAGCGCCCCCGCGCCGCCGCGCCGCCGCGTCTTCGCACCGGCCGTCGCCCTGTGCCCCGCGCCGCTGCGCCCCCCGCATCGCCGCACCGCTGCATCGCCGCGCCCTCCGCCTCTGCATCGCCGCGCCCCCGCGCCCCCGCGCCGACACGCCGACACGCCGGCGTGTGGGTCGGCGCTACGGCTGTGTGCCTGATCTGGGCGCCCTTTCCGGGCCCCCTGCTACGACGTGAGCTCCGCCCGGAAAGCGTCGGACAGGTTGCCGCCCGTGATGATCGTCGCCAAGGGCCCGTCGGCGAAGTCGTGCTGGAGCGCCCCCGCGACGCCCACCGCGCCGGACGGCTCGACCAGTAGCCCCAGCGTGTCGCGTACGACGTGAACCGCCCGCAGGATCGCTTCCTCCGGCACCATGACGACGTCGTCCACGTAGTCGCGCATCCAGTCGACGGCCGCCGGGACGGGCTCGCGGACGGCGATGCCGTCGGCCATGGTCGCCGCCTCCTGGGACGGCACGGGCCGGCCCTCGCGCCAGCTGTGCGCCATCGCCGGGGCCGCGGCGGCGCACACGCCCACGATCCTGGTGCGTGGCGAGCGGGCCTTCATCCAGCAGCCGATCCCGCTGATCAGGGCGCCGTTGCCGACGGGCACCAGCAGAGTGCCGACGTCCATCGGGGCCAGCTCCACGGCGATGGTGCCGGCGCCCTCGGCGATGCGCGGATCGTCGCCGTCCTCCACGAACAGGCACTCCGGATGCCGGTCGGCGTATGCCCGCGCCTCGGCCTTGGCCGCGTCGAAGTCGGCGCCGGCAAGCTCGACCCGCGCGCCCAGGTCACGCATCGCGGCGACCTTCGCCTGGTTGGCGGTGGTCGCCGCGAAGACCGTCACGCCGATCTGGCGGGCCCTGGCCGCGTAGGCGATGGCCTGGCCGAAGTTGCCCGCGGACGCGCAAACCACCTGCCGCCCGGGCGGCAGGCTGCGCATGAAGTGGTCGGCGCCGCGGCCCTTGAACGAGCCGATCGGGTTGAGCGTCTCGACCTTGACCGCGATGTCGCGGCCCAGCCGCCGGGAAAGCCCGGAATGGACGTATTGCGGGGTGTGGAGGAAGGAGGGATCGATGAGCTCGCTCGCTTGCTCGATGCTGTCGAGCGACAGGCCAGGGGTTTTCACATCGCCTATCGTATACGTTTTTCGGCGGCGATCGGCCTGTGGCACCGATACGCTAGGCGTGCGCTCGGGAGTGCCGGGCGCAGACGCCACGACGGAAGTCCGCGACCACCGATGAGCTCTCCCGACCCAGCCCCGCAGGCGATCCAGCGCAACGAGCCGCTACGCGAGGCGGTGTACGCCCGGATCGTCGATTCCATCCTGTCCGGGCACTATCCGCCGGGATCCTCCATCACGGAGGCCGCGCTGAGTCGCGTGCTGCAGGTGTCCCGCACCCCGATCCGCGAGGCCCTGCTCAGGCTGGAGTCAGAGGGGGTGCTGTCGTCCGCCCTGGCCAGGGGTTTCACCGTCAGGGCGCTGGACCGCCGGGAGGTCACCGAGCTCTACCCGATCCTCGGCGCGCTGGAGGGCCTGGCCCTCCGCACCGCCCACGCCCCGGACGCCGCGGCGATGGACACCCTGCACCGCACGCTCGACGAACTGGCGGGCTGCGACGACGCGGTGCGACGCTGGCGGCTCGACACCGTCTGGCACGGAGTGCTGGTGGCCGCCTCGCGAAACCAGCATCTCGTGTCGCTCACCACCCAGCTCCGGGTCAACCTGTCGCGTTACGAGCTGACGTTCATGCGCGAGGTCCGCTCCCGCGACGCCGTCAACCAGCAGCACCGCGAGATCCTCGCCGCCGTCGTGGCCCGCGACTTCACGCACGCGGCGGAGATGGTGGAGGAGCACTGGCGGGAGAGCATGGAGCTGGTGCTGACCTGGCTCACCCAGGAATAGCCGCAAGTGGCTGCCTGGCCGGCAGCGTCGTATACGAAGGTCGATACCGCTGCCGCAGTCAGCCGGCAGCGGAATGGGGTACGCCGGTTCGAGGGCGCTGGCTACGCTGCCACGCATGACCGAGACTTGGAATCCCGGCGCCGAGGGGGTGCTGCGGCTGCCCTCCGGCCGGCTCGTACGCGGGCGGGGCCTGAGGCGGCCGCTGCCGGAGGGTCCGCGGCCGGCGTTCGGCCTCTACCTGCTGGGGCGCCGTCCCTCGCCCTTCGAGTGGGAGCATCGGTGGTTGCGCTGGCCCGACTTCCGGCTGCCGTCCGACCGTGACGCGGCCGCCGTCGCCTTGCGGGAGGCGTGGGCCCGCTCCGAGTCCGAGCGGGTCGAGGTCGCCTGCGGTGGCGGGCGCGGGCGCACGGGCACGGCGTTGGCTTGCCTGGCCGTGCTCGACGGGGTGCCGGCCGACCAGGCCGTCGCGTACGTGCGCGAGCACTACTCGCCACACGCCGTGGAGACCCCCTGGCAGCGCCGCTTCGTCGCCCGCTTCACGTAGGCGCCCGGCTTCAGGTCGCGGCGGATCCCGGCTGCCCGGTACGAGAGCCTCGCACCGCGGTTCCGGAGTCGGGGCGCACGCCCAACCGTCAGGTCACGTTGAGCGGCTCCCTGGCCGTCTCGGGCGACTCCGTGCGCGACGGTGAGCGGGTGCCCAGGGTGAGTCCGGCGGCCAGGCAGATCAGCGGGATCGCCGGGATCACGTACCGCACGTCGAACGCGGCGAGGAACGGCGGCGACACGACCAGCGCGAGCGCCGCCACCCCGGGCAGCAGCGCGTCCCACCGGCGCCGCACCAGCGCGGCTGCGAGCACGCCGACCAGGGCCAGCATGAGCAGGGGGAACGGCACGTACCCGAAGCGCTGGTACGCCCGCAGCCATCCCGCGAGCGGCTCCACGACCCTGGTGGCGGCCGGTCCCCCCTCGTACGACTCCGCGATCCCCCGTACGGACTTGTTGAGCGGGCGCTCGTCGGAGGGGAACTTGTACGGCGTCTTCTCGTCCACAGCCGTACGCTCCCAGCGCAGCAGCTGCGTCAGGTCGGTCGCTACCGCCGCGAGGTAGTCGCCGGGCTGCGCCAGGATGGCCTGCCTGGCGAACTCCCCGGCGAGCTGGTTGCGGTGGGCCGTCCCCGGCACCTTGAGCAGCGGCGAGAAGCTCTCCCACAACCAGTGCGGCGGGTACGGGCGCTGCCCCACCGGCATGTTCGGGCAGAGCACGGCCAGCCGCTCGGGCGGTTTGATCACCGAGCAGTCGGCGAAGCTCATGGTCCTGGACCACAGGAAGTTCCCGTCGGCCTCGGTGAGCGCGAACTTGCCCTTCTCGGCCTTCGTCCACGTCGCGTACGCGCCCAGCGGGATGGCGCCCGCCACCAGCAGCGCCACGATCGGACGCCAGCCGTACCTCCTGATCAGCAGGTACGCGGCCGTCAGGATCAGCAGCGGCAGGCCGACCGTCCTCGTGATGCCGGCCAGGCCGAGCAGCAGGCCCCCGGTGGCGGCCGTGGCGGGGGTGACGCGCCAGATCACGAGCAGGATCGCGACCGTGACCAGCACGATGAAGACCGCGTCCGCCATGATCATGTGCTCGAGCAGGATGAGGAACTCGTCGTACAGCAGCGGCGTGACCAGCAGGGCCGCGCCCCAGCCCGGCAGGCCGCGGCGGCGCAGCAGCGCGTACACCGCCACCGCGAGCCCCAGCATCAGCAGGTGCTGCAGGACCGTCACCAGGGTGAGGCTGTGCGCGGGGCGGAGCACCGCGAGGAGCAGCGAGTAGCCGGAGGGCCGGGTGGTGCCGGGGGCAAGCTCCTCGCGCAGGAACGCGAACGAGTCGCCGAAGAAGAGGATCGACGGCGGGAAACCGAGCACGGCGAGCAGTCGCAGCGCGATCGCGGGCAACATGGCGATGACCAGGGCGCGATGAGCCAAGGTGGATCCGCTTCCTCGTGTGTCCGGGCCCCTTCACAATAGGAGCCCCCACAATAGTGGGTGTTTCGGACACCGATCGGACCGCCGACCCGGGCGAGGCCCGGACGCCGTGGCAGAGGCCGGGCGACTCGCCAGGGTGTCAGGGCAGCGGGTCCACGAGGATTCCCGGGTCGAGGTTGCGCAGGATGTCGGGGCGGTCCGTCAGGATCGGCCACCGGGTGGCCCGCGCGCATAAAATCACGTGCCCCGCCGCGATGTCGCCCGACCCGTCGAGGATTTCCGCGACGTCCGGCACCTTTCCCGCCGTGAGGTCGTCGACCTGTACGGCGGGGCTGCTGATCAGATCGAAGAGTTCGACCTTGGTGGCGAGCGGCACGATCGAATAGACCAGCGTCAGGGCGGTCGCGGGAATGCACAGCCCGCCGCCCCGGTAAAGGCACAGCGCCGCGATGCTGCGCGAATGGTTGGTCTTGGCGACCGCTATGTCGACGAGCGCTCCCACATCGAGAACGCGCCCAGGCAGCATGGTCAGTCCTCTTGATTCCGATGCAGGCCGAGCCCGCGCATCACGTCGTCGGAGATCCGGTCCACCTGAAGCGCGTCGGCCGCGCGGTCCAGGTCTTCGCGCTGCAGGTTCCAGCGCTGGATGAGGATGGTGGCGTGGGTCATGTTGCCGACTTCGCGCTCCACCGCCGCGCGAATCACGTCGGAAATCATACGGCCATCCGAGCGGGCCTTCTGCTGAATGGCATCAAGCGTCGCTTTGTCTAAATTCACGATGATTGATGCGGTTTCCTCTGTCCGCTCTCCGGGAGAAATCCGGGGAGCGGACATGGGCCACGACGGTGGGGCGGGGGTGTCGGAGGCTTTGTCGTTGTCCACGGAATTCCGCCGTGATGGAATGGGCATCGCCATACGCACGACGGTAGTCCTGTAACGCCGCCGCCGACAGTCACTCAGCGAGACTCCGGAGGAGTCCACATGCACCGCGTCACGGCGAAAGACGGCACTTCCATCGCCTACGACCGCCTCGGCGACGGCCCGGCGATCATCCTCGTCGGCGGAGCCGCGGCCGACCGCTCCGCGAACGCGCAGCTCGCGCAGGAGCTGGCCGACCGGTTCACCGTCTACACCTACGACCGGCGCGGCCGGGGCGACAGCGGCGACACCCTCCCGTACGCGGTCGAGCGCGAGATCGAGGACATCGCCGCGCTCATCGAGGCGGCGGGCGGCGCGGCTCACGTGTTCGGGGCCTCGTCGGGCGGCGCGCTCGCGCTCGAAGCCGCCGCCGCGGGGCTGTCGATCGCGAGGCTGGCGGTGTACGAGGTGCCGTACGCGATGGAGCCCGGCTGGCTCTCCTACGTCGAGCGGCTGCGCGCGCTGCTGGCCGATGGGCGCCGCGGCGACGCGTTCGCGCTGTTCATGGTGTCGGCGGGCGCCACGGACGAGATGGTGGAGCAGGCCCGCGAGTCGCCGGAATGGCCGCGCATGGAGGCCCTGGCGCCGACGCTCGCGTACGACGCCGCCTGCCTGGGCGACGGCCGGCCGCCGGCCGAGCGGCTGGCCCGGATCGCCTGCCCGACGCTGGTGGCCACCTGCGGGACGGGAAGCCGTCCTGTGGCCTGGGGCGAGCCCCGCCACGACGCGGGTCCGACCGGCGTGCGCGCCGCCGCCGCGGGCTCGATCGCCGCGCACACCTCAGGCTCGATGGCCGCGCGCATCTCCGGCGCCGCCGCGGACGCGATCGCCGCGCACGTCCCCGGCGCCGTACGCGAGACCGTCGAGGGCCAGCCGCACCTGGTCGACGCGAAGGCGTTCGCGCCCGTCCTGGCCAAATTCCTGGGCAAATGAGCCCCCACACGAGGTAGACCCAGCACTACTGACCACCCTCCCACCAGCGGATACCGTCGGAGAGTGCTCGACAGGACCGCGCTGGAGGCGCTCACGCAGCGGCCGATGACCTTCCTCGGCTCCGCCTGGCCGTGGCGCTCGGCGGCGTACCTGCTCGGCAGTGCCGTCCCCGGGGTGGCCGCCGTCGCGGTGGCGCTCGCCACGGTGGCGCTCGCCACGGTGCCGCTCGGCCTGCTCGCGGTGCCGGTCGTGCTGGCGTTGAGCGTGCCCCTCGTCGCCTGGTTCGAGCGGCGGCGGCTGCGGCTGGTGGACGGCGTGCCGCTGCCGGAGGTGCCGGACCGGCGCAGGCGTGAGGCCGGGGTGGCGATCATGACGGTGCTCGCGCTGTGGTGGATCGACCTGATCATGCTGGCCTTCACGGTCGCCGGCCCCGTGGTCCTCATCCTCTCGCCGGTCGTCCAGCCCACCACGGCGTGGCAGATCGCCACCGCGGCGAGCGTGGCGGGCGTGCTGCTGCTGCCGGTCGCCGCGTACACGATCACCGCCTGGGGCGGCGCCAGAGGCGCGATGGTGCGCGCGGTGCTCGCGCCGCAGGGCTCGGAACTGGCCGAGGTGCTGCGGTCACGGGCGAGGCTGGTGGACGCGTTCGAGGTGGAGCGCCGCAGGATCGAGCGTGACCTGCACGACGGCGCGCAGCAGCGGCTGGTCTCTCTGTCGATGACGCTCGGCCTGGCCAGGCTGGATTTGCCGGACGACTCGTCGGCCGCGCAACTGGTCGGGCGGGCGCACGGCGAGGCCAAGCAGGCGCTGGCCGAGCTGCGCGAGCTGATCAGGGGCGTGCACTCGCAGGTGCTCACCGACCGGGGGCTGGGCGCGGCGGTCCGCGACGTGGCGGGGCGCTCGCCCGTGCCGGTCGACGTACGCGTGGAGCTGGACGGCCGGTTGCCCGCGCCCGTGGAGGTCACCGCGTACTACGTGGTCAGCGAGGCCCTGGCGAACCTGGCCAAGCACAGCCGGGCGACCGCGGCCGCCGTCACCGCGCGGGTGGAGGGCGGCACGCTGGTCGTCGAGGTGTACGACGACGGCGTGGGCGGCGCCGACCCGGGCGGCGGCACGGGGCTGACCGGGCTGGCCGACCGGCTGTCCGTGGTCGGCGGAAGACTGTCCCTGTCCAGCCCGGCCGGAGGGCCGACCCTGATACGAGTGGAGATCCCGTGCGGGTAGTGATCGCCGAGGACGCCGTGCTGCTGCGGGAAGGCCTGGCCGGGCTGCTCGAACGCTTCGGCCACAGCGTGGTCGCCCAGGTCGGCGACGCGCCCGCGCTGGTCGCCGCCGTCGGCGAGCACCGCCCCGACGCCGTGGTGACCGACGTGCGCATGCCGCCCGGCTTCGCCGACGAGGGGCTGCGGGCCGCGCTGGAGCTGCGCGCGCGCGACCCGCACCTGGCGGTGCTGGTGCTCAGCCAGTACGTCGAGCAGACCTACGCGGCCGAGCTGCTGGAGTCGGGCGACGGCGCGGGCATCGGCTACCTGCTCAAAGACCGCATAGGTGACGTACGCGAGTTCGTCGAGGCGCTCGACCGGGTGGCCGGGGGCGGCACGGTCGTGGACCCCGAGGTGGTGCGCCAGCTGCTGAGACGCCGGCGCGACCCCCTCGCCCGGCTCACGCCGCGCGAGCAGCAGGTGCTCGGCCTGATCGCCGAGGGGCGCACGAACGCGTCGATCGCCAAGGAGCTGTTCGTCACCGAGGCGGCCGTGGCCAAGCACATCGCCAACATCTTCGCCAAGCTCGACCTGCCGCCCGAGTCCGACGGGCACCGGAGGGTGCTCGCAGTGCTGGCCTACCTCAGGTGACGCCCCAGCAGAGGCTCGCTCCTCAGGTGATGCACAGTTCGTTGCCCTCGGGGTCGGCGATCGTCACCCACCAGTTGGGCCCCTGGCGGCCACGGTGCAGCACGGTCGCGCCCTTGGCGGCGAGCCGCTCGACCACGGACTCGATGTGGTCGGCCCCCACCCGGATGTCGAGGTGCACGCGGTTCTTGACCGTCTTGGGCTCGGGCACGAGCTGGAACAGCACCCGTGGCGCGCGTTCGAGACCGTCGGGGTGCCTGATGGCCGCGCCCGCCTTCCACACCAGCGCGCCGTTGTGCCGGGTCGTGTCGTCGTCGGTGGCGTGGCCCTTCTCGATCATGTGACGGATGAACGTCTCATCCTGGGGCTCCACCTTCCATCCGAGCGCGTCGGCCCACCAGTCAGCCAGCGAGTGGGGGTCGCTCGTGTCGATCACGACCTGGAAGTCATATGCCATGGGTCGATCCTAAAAGTAGGGTTCGTTGGCATGAACGAGCAGTGGCTGGAAGTCGGCGACCGGGTCTACGTCCGGCGCCACGAGTCGTTCGACATGAACGTGGGTCTGGTCGTGGGCGACGGGCACTGCCTGGTGCTCGACACGCGAAGCTCCCACAGGGAGGCCGCGGACCTGGTCGACGCGATCAGGAGGATCACCGGCAGCCCGTGGACGGTCGTCAACAGCCACTCCCACTTCGACCACTACTTCGGCAACGCGCTCTTCGGCCCCGCCGAGATCTGGGGTCACGTCAGGTGCGCGGAGGAGATCGAGCAGTACGGCGAGCAGCAGCGCGCCGTCATGATCGAGAGGCGGCCCGAGCGGCGTGACGAGTTCGAGGAGGTCACGATCGTGCCGCCGGACCATACGTTCACGTCCGCGGCCAGCCTCGACATCGGCGGTCGCATCGTGCACCTGCGGCATTTCGGGCTCGGGCACAGCAGCAACGACGTCGTGGCGCACGTGCCGGACGCGGGCGTGGTGTTCGCCGGCGACCTGGTGGAGGAGGGGGCGCCGCCCGCGTTCAGTGACTCGTACCCG
Source organism: Nonomuraea phyllanthi (assembly GCF_006334985.2). Lineage (GTDB taxonomy): Bacteria > Actinomycetota > Actinomycetes > Streptosporangiales > Streptosporangiaceae > Nonomuraea > Nonomuraea phyllanthi. Next base: position 96,038 of record NZ_VDLX02000002.1, on the reverse strand, counting down.
CTCGACTGGCCGGCCACCACGGCGGCGATGCTGGCCGAGCTGCCCGAGACGGTGATCGTGCCGGGACACGGCGCGGTGGTGGACCGCGCGTTCGCGCAGGCGCAGCACGACGAGCTGGCCCTGGTGGCCGAGCTGGCCAAGCGGGCCCACGTCGAGGGGTTGCGCGACCTGATCAAGCTCTTCCCCTATCCGGAGGACGTGACCAGGCAGGCCATCGAGCGGGCCTTCCGTCAGCTCGACTCCTGAGCTATATTGCAAGTTGCAATATAGAGGGAGGCACTATGGCGCAGCGCCACAGCTTGGTGGGCCTGACGGTCCTGGCCCTGCTCACCGTGCGCCCGAGCCACCCGTACGAGTTGCACCGGTTCATCATCGACACGCACAAGGACTACGTCACCGGCCTGCCGCGCAGCCTCTACCACGCGGTGGAGCGGCTGGTCAGGGATGAGCTGATCGTGCCCGCCAAGACCGACCGCGAGGGCCGCCGGCCCGAGCGCACGGTCTACGAGATCACCGACGAGGGCCGCGAGGAGCTGGCCACCCAGCTGTGCCGGCTGCTGGAGAAACCCGAGCCGGACCGGCGCGGCTTCGTGGCAGGCGTCTCGCTCCTCGGCTGCCTGCCGCCGGGCGAGGCGCAGCGGGCCCTGCGCGGGCGCGCGGCCACCATCGAGGGCATGCTCGCCGGCATGGACGCCCACATGAGGGCCATGGCCGGCAGCGGCATGCCCGAGATCCTCATGGTGGAGGTCGAGTACGAGCACGCGGTCCACACCGCCGAGCTCGACTGGATCAGGCGGTTTCTCGACCGGCTCGACAAAGGCGAGCTCGACTGGCCGACCACGGCCGCGGTCGAGCCGTGAAAGAGGCCGCCGGAGTGCGCCAACACCCCGGCGGCCGACATCCGAACAAGGCGCCTGCCCTGCCGAACTCGCATTCACAGGATAGGCGCCGCGACAGAGGGAGCAGTGCCATGTCCGCAGAGAACACGTCCACCGAGAAGGAGATCAACAACCTCCTCGCGCGCATCACGGAGACCTGGAACGCCGGCGACTCCGAGGGCTACGCCGGGCTCTTCACCGAGGACGCCGACTACATCACGTTCTTCGGCCAGCACCTGAAGGGCAGGCAGGCCATCGAGGAGGCGCACCGCGGGCTGTTCAAGCTCGACATCAAGCTGGCCGAGGGAGGGCCCGAGCCGATGGTCAAGTCGCTCACCGACGACGTCGCCCTGGTGATCGTGGGCGGCGCCGCGTTCATGAACGGCGAGCCGGACCCCAGCCGCGACTCGGCCATCACGATGACCGCGCTGCGCACACCGGAGGGCTGGCGGTTCGCCTCCTTCCAGAACACCCGAGTGCGCAAGCCATGAGAAAGCAGCTCATCGCCGAGGTCGCGGGAGTGATCGCGGCCCCGGTCGAGCAGGTGTGGCCGGTGGTGGTGGACAGCACGCCGAGGACGGAGCTGGGCGAGCACAGCCTGGCCTACCAGGGCGACTGGTGGTACCGCGGAGAGTGGTCGGTCACCACCGACCCCGAGGGCACGCGCCTGGTCCACCGCGTCTACAACGTGGCGGGCAACTACTGGGCCGTGGCCCTGGCCAACCGGCTGTTCATCGGGTTCGGCGAGCGTACCCGGCGGTCGTTCGCCGACGCGCTCAAGCGCGTCGGAAAGCGGTTGGGGTGCGCCACCAGACTGGCCTAGTCTGCCGGTCATGGAATGGGGACCACTGACCTTGGAGGACGCCCGGCCCGTGGCCGAGCTGTGGGCCGCGATGGAGGCCGAGGACCGGACGGGGGAGTTCCACGGCGTCGACGACGTCGTGGGACTCCTGTCCGGCGACCTGATCGACCTGGCCGAGGGCACGCTCGCGGCCAGGGACGGCGATCGGATCGTGGCCTTCGGCCACCTCCCGGTCAGGCAGTCCGCCGACGGCGTGCACCTGATGCACCTGGCGGGCGGCGTGCACCCCGCCTACCGCGGGCGGGGGCTCGGCAGGCACATCATCGACTGGAGCATCCGGACGGCGCCGGGGTTGAGCGAGAGGGCCTATCCCGGCGTCCCTCCGGAGCTCCAGCTCGACGTCTACGAGGGCCGTGACGACCTCGCCGCGCTGCTGGAGGGCGCCGGGTTCAGCGCCGTGCGCACGTTTGCCCGCATGACGCGGAGCCTGTCGGGCGACCTGCCCGTGCCCGTGCCGCCGGCCGGCGTGTCCGTCGCCGCCTGGACGCCCGAGCTGGACGACGGCGCCCGCGACGTGCGCAACGAGGCCTTTCTCGACCACTGGGGGAGCGTGCGCCACACGCCCGAGAGCTGGCGCGCCATCATCACCGGCTCCAGGAACTTCCGCCCGGAGTCGTCGTTCGTGGCGCTGGCCGGCGACCGCGCCGTGGGCGTGCTGATCACCTACTTCTTCGCGGCCCAGCCGGTCCCGGCCGGCGAGCGGCAGGCGTGGATCCACATCGTCGGCACGCTGCGGGAGTGGCGCGGCAAGGGTGTGGCGAGCACGCTGATCGGGCACGCCCTCGCCACGTTCATGGATCAGGGGTACGCGAGCGCCGGGCTCGGCGTCGACGCGCACAACCCCACGGGAGCGGTGAGCGTGTACCGCCGCGCCGGGTTCGAGATCGTCAGGCGGCTCACGACCTACGCCCTGCCGGTCAAGCCGGCCTGACGCTCCCGCGGGGGAGCCTGAGAGCATTTCAGGGGAAATTTCGCGATAAATCCGGAATCTGCGTACACGAGGGTGCCGTCGTGCAGCAGCGCGATGTCCCGCGCGATCGGCAGGCCCAGCCCGGCCCCGCCCGCGTCCCTGGCCCGCGCCTCGTCCAGCCGGGTGAACCGGGCGAACACCGCCTCCCGGTGCTCCGGCGGGATCCCCGGCCCGTCGTCCCGCACCTCCAGCACGGCGAGCCCCTCCTCCGCGCGCACGCGTACCCGCACGGTCGAGGCGGCGTGCCGGACCGCGTTGTCGGCCAGGTTCGTCACCAGGCGGTCGAGGTGCGCGCGCGAGCCCTTCATCACCACGTCCGGCTCGATGTCCAGCTCCACCCGCACGCCGGGTCGGCGCCTGGCCCGCAGGGACTCCTCGGCGGCCACCTGGCCCAGGTCCAGCTCGGCGGTGCGCAGCGGCTCGCCGGCGTCCAGCTTGGCCAGGATGAGCAGGTCGGCGGCCAGCGACTGCAGGCGCTCGACGTCGGCCAGGGCCTCTCGGGTGAGCTCGCTGGGCTCGGCAAGCTCCAGCCGCGCGCGCAGGGTGGCGATGGGGCTGCGCAGCTCGTGCGCCGCGTCCGCGACGAACCGCTTGTGCGTGTCCACCGCCGTCTCCAGGCGGTCGAGCGTGCCGTTCACGGTGGTGGCCAGCGCGGCGATCTCGTCCTTCGAGCGCGGTACGGGCACGCGCTGGTGCAGGTCGCGGGCCGTGATGTCGGCCACCTTGGCCCTGATGGCGGCCACGGGGGCGAGCGCGCGGCCCACCGAGAGCCAGGTCATCGCGGCCACCACCAGCAGCACCGCGGGCACGCCCGGCAGCAGCGCCCCGTACAGCGTGCGCAGCGCCTCCTCGGCGCCGTCCAGGGAGACCCGCGACCAGACCGTGGCCGGCCCGCCCGCCGTGCTCACCTGAAGTCCGGCGACGGCGTACTCCTGCGGCTCCGCCCAGCCTGCGGCCGGGGCAGGCTCGCCCTTGGTGAGGATCAGGTCGGGGTCGGCGAACGTGGCCGTGGTGCCGTCCGCGAGGCGCACGACGCCGGCCCTGCCCGCGACCGTGACGGGCCCCTCCGGTGCCGGGGCGGCGGTGCCGGGCGTGGACGGGACGGCGGTGCCGGGCGTGAACGGGGTGGCGGGCACGAGCTCCATGGTCTTCGCGTACGGCACCGCCGCCACGGCCCTCCTGGCGGCCTCCGCGTCCGCGTTGCGCTGCAGCGTGCCGCGCAGGACCGTCACCAGCGCCAGCGCCGCCAGCCCCAGGGCGAGCGCGACCACCAGCGTGGCGGCGACAGTGGCGCGCAACCGCACGGAGGACAGCCCCGGGAGCACGGGCCGCAGGCCGGCCGGAACGAGCCGCAGCCGCCCGAGCACTGGTCGCAGCCGGTTCACGCCGCCTCCAACCGGTAGCCCGCGCCCCGGACCGTCATGAGCGTCGTCCGCCCGAACGGCACGTCGATCTTGCGGCGCAGGGCGCTGATGTAGACCTCGACGATGTTCGGGTCTCCGTCGTAGGAGAAGTCCCACGCCTGGGCCAGCAGTTCGCTCTTGGAGACCACCTCACCGGCCCGGCGCGCGAGCGCGTGCAGCACCGCGAACTCCTTCGGCGTCAACGCCACCTGCACCTCGCCCCTGCTGCACTTCAGCGCGGCGGGGTCCACGACGAGATCCCCCACGGTGATGGAGACCGGCCGCTCCCGCCCGCCCCGCCGCACCAGCGCGCGTAACCGGGCCAGCAGCACCACGTACGAGAACGGCTTGGCCAGGTAGTCGTCGGCCCCGTTGTCGAGCGCCTCGGCCTCGTCGTAGATGCCGTCCTTGGCGGTGAGCATCATGATCGGCGTCCAGTCGCCCGCCTCGCGCAGCCTGGAGCACAGCGCGTACCCGTTCATCCTGGGCAGCATCACGTCCAGGACGATCACGTCGTACGTGTTCTCGGTGGCCATCCACAGCCCGTCGCGCCCGTCGTGGGCCACGTCCACCGCGAAGCCCTCGCCGGCCAGGCCGCCCTTCACCAGGTCGGCCAGCCGCTCCTCGTCCTCGACCAGTAGCACTCGCACACCGACCAGGGTGCCTCAGCCGACCTAAAGCGAACCTGAAGATCATTTCAGGTCTCTTCAGGTTCTCGCGGGGTTCGCTCCGGGATCGTCAGGGGGTCCGACCGACTCCAGTGAGGAGAACCCATGTTCAAGCGACGTCTCGCCGTGCTCGGCGCGGTCGCCGTACTCGCCGTCACCGGCCTGGCGGGCTCCGCCCTCGCCGATGACGCGGCTCCGGCCCCGGCCGGCGCGGTCACCTGCACGACGGCCGACGGCAAGACCGTCACCCTGGCCGAGGCCAAGCCGGCGGGGGAGATCGGCAAGATCATCGCGCGGGACGGGATCAAGGCCGTCAAGCGCGGCGACACGGTGGAGATCCAGGCCCTCGGCCCGGAGGACGCCCCCAAGGCTCCCGAGGCGGCGCTCGCCGTGCCGGCAGAGCCGGCGCAGCCGGTCACGCCCGGCGGGGAGCCCGCGGAGATGCTGCCTGCCGAGCCGGGCAAGGCGGGCACCGTGCACGTGAAGCCAGGGGAGGAGGCTCGCGTGTACGGGGAGGCGCCGGTCGACGGGCCCGAAGGCTTCGCGCGTATGATGAAGATCATCTGCAAGAAGGCGGACTGAGGCAGCGGTCCTCTGACACGAAAGCGCGCCCCCGGCTCGTGGCCGGGGGCGCGCCTTCCGTGCTTGGCAGCGCCGCATCAGGACATCTTGCGCGATGTCTCATCCGCCTTGTCAGCCATCCGCTCGGCGGATTCGGCGGCTCTGTCCGCCCTGTCGCCGACCCAGCGTGTCGCATCCGAGGCCGATTCCTTCATGTGCTCGGTCCACTGCTGGGCGTTGCGGCGGTAGAACATGTAGCCCATGGCCCCCACCGCGACACCGGTCATCAGTACGAGCATGGGCCATCGCCGCGCCCGCATGGGCGTGGGCTCGATCTTCCTGGCCGCCCGGGTCAGCATCGAGCTGACCATGGGGGCGACCTGCTGCTCGAACCCGTGCGCAGCGGACCTGAGCCGCGGCGCCGCCCAGTAGCGGGCGTCCTCGAAGCGCTGGGCGGCGGCCACCTTGGCCTGGTCCGCCCTCGGCGCCATCCGCTGGCCGGTTTGTACGGCCCGGGCCTTCATTCGGCCCATTCGCGTGACCGGTATTTCGACGGTCACGCGGCGTCTGTTCATTGTCCGGGACACGACAACCTCCCCTGTCGTTGGGGCCCCGAGCCTGACCTTCCCTGGACAAGGCGGCTCAATCATGGCGCGCCGTGGGAGGATGGCCCAGAAGGCCCAACGGCCGTACGACTCACAACATCACGAACCAACCCTGTGTACAGAGGGGGGCAGCTGTCTCGTGGCTGAGAAGCTGATCGCTAACCTGCAGACCAATCGCGGCAATATCAAGATCGAACTCTTCCCCACCAAGGCGCCGAAAACGGTGCGCAACTTCGTCGACCTCGCCGAGGGCGGGCGCGAGTGGACGCACCCGGGCACCGGCGAGAAGAGCACCGGCCGCTACTACGACGGGACGATCTTCCACCGGGTCATCTCCGGCTTCATGATCCAGGGCGGCGACCCGCTCGGTCAGGGCATCGGCGGGCCGGGCTACGAGTTCGACGACGAGATCCACCCGGAGCTGTCGTTCGACCGCCCGTACCTGCTGGCCATGGCCAACGCGGGCGTCCGCTTCGGCAAGGGCACCAACGGCTCGCAGTTCTTCATCACGGTCGTGCCGACGCCGCACCTGAACCGCAAGCACACGATCTTCGGCGAGGTGGTCGAGGGGCAGGACGTGGTGGACGCCATCGCCAAGACCCGCACCGACCGCCGCAACGACCGGCCGGTGGAGGACGTCATCCTGGAGTCGGTCACCATCGACCGCGTCCAGTCCTGACGTCGCCCTGACGGAGGGGGAGTCCCGCCGGGGGCTCCTTCCCCGGGGCCCGAGGCGTTCGGCCGGCGACTCCCTCCCGGGGCGTCCGGCGGGCGGCCCCTTCGCGGCCCCTTCCAGGGCGGTTCGGCGTTCTCGGGGCGTTCGGCAGGGCGCGGGACACGCGGGTACGTCATAGGCTTTCGGCATGACCAGCCAGCCGCCGCCCAGCCCGCCCCCGCAGCCCGAGCAGCCCGAGCAGGCGGTGCCGACGTGCTACCGGCACCCCGACAAGGAGACCTGGGTGCGCTGCCAGCGGTGCGAGCGCCCCATCTGCCCCGACTGCATGCGCGACGCCTCCGTGGGCTTCCAGTGCCCCGAGTGCGTGGCCGACGGCAACAAGGGCATCCGCCAGGCCAGGTCCGCCTTCGGCGGCAACCTCGTGCGCACGCCGATCGTGACGTACACCATCCTCGTCGTCACGCTCCTGGTCTACGGCGCCCAATACCTCCTCGGCAACGAGGTCACGAGCACGCTGGCCATGCAGCCGTTCAGCGTGGCCGCCTTCGGCGAGTACTACCGGCTGTTCACGGTCGCGCTCGTCCACGGCGGGATCTTCCACATCCTGTTCAACTGCTGGGCGCTCTGGGTCGTCGGCCCCTACCTGGAACGCTCGTTCGGCCACGTGCGCTATCTGGCGCTCTACGTCATCAGCGCGATCGGCGGCTCGGTGCTCAGCCTCTGGGCCGACTCGCCCGGCGCCGCCTCGGTCGGCGCGTCCGGCGCCATCTTCGGGCTGTTCGGCGCCACGTTCGTGGTCGGGCGCAGGCTCAACCTCGACGTGCGCTACGTGGCCGGGCTCATCGCGATCAACCTCGTGCTCACGTTCGTGCTGAGCAACATCAGCTGGACCGGACACGTCGGCGGCCTGGTCACGGGCTCGCTGCTGGCGGGCGCGCTGGCCTATGCCCCCAGCAACAACCGGACACTCTGGCAGGTGCTGGCGATCGTGGGGGCGGTGGTCGTGCTGGCCGTGCTCGTGATGATCAGGGCATCGGCCATCGTCGCCATGCTGAGCTGACTTTCCTCAGGCTGTGGAAAAAACTGTGGAAAGAACTAACGCCAGCGGGTGGAAAGCACCACACCGAAGATGATGAAAACAAACCCGATCAGCAGATTCCAGTTCTGGAGGTCGCTGAGGAACGGCGTCTCCGGGGCGACGTAGTAAACGGCGATCCACAGGATGCCGATGATCCACGCCACGACCATCGTGGGCGCCAGCCAGCGAGGGCTGATCTTGACCTGCTGCGACCTCTGCGGCGGCGTGTAGACCGCCTTCTTGCGAGCCTTGGACTTTGGCACTGGTAACTCCTGCTGAGGGCCTGGGCTTCCGGATCGTCCGCAGGCTCTGCGTTAAGCGTAGTTGAAGTCCCGTCAGGATATCCGCCACGCGCGGGACATGGCGATCCCGGACTGTCATATGTCGCCCGAATACGCTGATCGCATGCGGGCCATGCTCCGGGCCGTGGGGGAGACGAGCATCACCGCGGGCCTGATCCTGATGCTGTTCTGCGCGTACCTGCTCTGGGGCACCGGCGCGTACACCAAGTCGCAGCAGGTGCGCCTCCAGCACGAGCTGGCGGCGAGGAAGGAGATCAGGACCGCAAAGCCGGGCGAACCCGTCGCCCTGCTGCGCATCCCCAGGCTGGGCTCCGACTACGAGTACGCCGTGGTCGAGGGGGTGGACGCCGAGCACCTGAAGAAGGGCCCCGGGCACTATCCCGACAGCGCCATGCCCGGCCAGATCGGCAACTTCGCGGTGGCGGGCCACCGGACCACGTACGCGGCGCCGTTCAACGAGCTGGACGAGCTCGAACGGGACGACGAGATCATCCTGGAGACCCGCGAGGCCCGCTACACCTACCGGGTGACCTCGCACGACATCGTCGAGCCCGACGAGATCGACGTGTTCGCCCCCGTGCCCGGCAAACCAGACATCCGGCCCATCCGCGCCTTCATCACGCTGTCCACCTGCCACCCCGAATACTCGGCCGCCCAGCGCCTCGTCGTGTACGGGGTGCTCAAGGACACCGAGCCGAGAAAGGAGTGACGACGTGTACGTCTGGCTCTGGCGCAAGCTGCCCGGCACCACCCGGACCAAGGTGCTGACCGCCGCCGTGCTGGTCGCCGTCGCGGTGGCCGTACTGTGGTATGTCGTGTTCCCGCTCCTCGAGCCCATGGTGACGCTTGACGAGGTGACCGTAAGGAAATGAGCCGCGTGCTGGTCGTGGACAACCACGACAGCTTCGTCCACACCATCGTGCAGTATCTGCGCGAGCTGGGCGCCGATTGCGACGTGCGCCCGCGCGACGACGTGCGCGTGAGAGACGCCGACGGCTTCGACGGCGTCCTCATCAGCCCGGGGCCCGGCACCCCCGAGGCGGCCGGTGTCAGCGTGCCCCTCGTCCGCCACGCGGCCGAGAGCCGCCGCCCGCTGCTCGGCGTCTGCCTCGGTCACCAGGCCATCGCCGTCGCGTACGGCGCCACCGTGTCCCGCGCGCCCGAGCTCGTGCACGGCATGACGAGCGCCGTGGCCCACGACGGCAGGGGCGTGTTCGAGACGCTGCCCTCACCCGTGCGGATGACCCGCTACCACTCGCTGGCCGTGGTGCCCGCGACCGTGCCCGAGGTGCTCGACGTGACGGCCCGCACCGAGGACGGCGTCATCATGGGCCTGCGGCACCGTGAGGCGCCCGTGGAGGGCATCCAGTTCCACCCCGAGTCGGTGCTGTCGGAGCACGGCCACCGGCTGCTGCGGAATTGGTTGCGCGGAATCGTGTAACGAAGCTCACGCTTCGGACGACAACCTAGTGAGCGTCCCCGCCGTTGCCCCCGAGCGGCGGGGGCGTTTTCTGTGTGCGCGGATCTTCAGTTGTCCGGAAGTGCCCGCATCTTCGGTTCCTCGGGACGGCCCCGGAAACGGCGAAGGGCCGCCCGCGGAACGGGCGGCCCCTCCGGTGCCTCAGTTTCCGCCGAGGCCCTCGTCACCGATCGGGTTGTCCGGCGGCGGCTCGTCCTGGTTGGGGAAGTCGCCCGACCCGTCGTCCGTCGGCAGGTCCGTCGGCTCGTCCGACGGCTCGTCCGTGAAGGGCGGCTGATCCGTGCCGCCGGTCTCGGGACCGCTGGAGACCACCAGCGTGATCGTCGTGCCCGGCTGCTGCTTGGCGCCCTCGCCCGGGTTCTGCTGGATGACCGTGCCCTCGGGCACGTCACTCGGCTGCGGGACGACCTTGACCTTGAACCCGGCGGCCTTGAGCCGCTTGGTGGCGTCCTCGACCGTGAGGTCGATCACCGCGGGCACCTCGGAGAGCTCCTTGGGCACGTAGAGCGTGACCGTGCCGCCCTTCTCCAGCTCCTCGCCGGCCTTGGGCCTGGTGTCGATGACCGTGCCCTGCTCCTTCGAGGAGACCTTGGTCTTGACCGTGCCGCGCAGCCCGGCGGCCTCCAGTTGGCTCATGGCATCGGCCTGCGTGGCGCCGATGAGGCCGTCGGGCACCTTGACCTTCTCCGGGCCCTTCGACACGAACAGCTTGACGGAGGAGCCCTTCTCGACCTTGGTGCTGGCGGGCGGCTCCGTCTTGATCACGCTGCCCTTGTCGACGTCGTCACTGAAGTCCTGGACGACGTCGACCTTGAGCCCCAGGGTGACGAGCTGCTGCTGGGCGTATTTCGCCTCCTGGCTGGCCAGCGAGGGGATGCTGATCTGCGTGTCGCTCGGCGCGTCCTTCGAGGCGAACACCACGTAGCCCACCGTGATGAACGCGCCGATGATCAGCAGCGGGACGATGATCCACAGCGCGGTCTTGACGGCCTTGCCTCCGCCGCCGCCACTGGCCCTGCGCCGGGAGCCCCGGCCGCCGCCTCCGCCCTCGTCGTACTCGTACGGCGGGACCGCGGTCGTGCGCTGCGTGGCCGGGCCGTGCCCCGCCTGGGTGGCGGTCATCATGCGCGTGCCCTGGCCGTAGTTGCCGGTCATCGCCATCGTCTGGGCGTCGACCGGCATGCCGGACATCGCCCGCTGGATGTCGGCCCGCATCTCGCCCGCGCTCTGGTAGCGATGGGCCGGGTCCTTGGCCATGGCCTTGAGCACGATCGCGTCGGCCCACGCCGGGATGTCGCGGTCGATCTGCGACGGCGGGATCGGCTCCTCGCGCACGTGCTGGTAGGCGATCGCGACGGGCGAGTCGCCGGTGAACGGCGGCTGCCCGGTCAGCAGCTCGTAGAGCAAGCACCCGGTGGAGTAGATGTCGCTGCGCGCGTCGACCCGCTCGCCGCGCGCCTGCTCCGGCGACAGGTACTGGGCAGTGCCGATCACCTGGGCCGTCTGCGTCATCGTCGCCGCGGAGTCGGCCATGGCGCGCGCGATGCCGAAGTCCATCACCTTGACGTCGCCCGCGCGGGTGATCATCACGTTGGCCGGCTTGATGTCGCGGTGCACGATGCCGCCGCGGTGGCTGTAGTCGAGCGCCCGCAGGATGCCGTCGACCAGCTCGACCGCGCGCTCCGGCAGCAGCCGCCGGTCCTGGCGCAGCAGGTCGCGCAGCGTCCGGCCGTCGACGTACTCCATCACGATGTACGGCACGGGCGTGCCGTCGGTGGCATCCTCGCCGGTGTCGTAGACCGCGACCACGGCCGGGTGGTTCAGCGACGCCGCGGACTGTGCCTCGCGGCGGAAACGGGCCTGGAAGGTGTGGTCGCGCGCCAGGTCGGACCGGAGGGTCTTGATCGCGACTATGCGGTCCAGCCGGATGTCTCGGGCACGATACACCTCGGCCATGCCGCCACGCCCGACGACACCGTCGAGCTCGTAGCGACCTCCGAGTAGCCGAGGCTGAGTCATTTCCTGCACTGTCCCTTACCGTTCATCTTGGGTACCGGCCAGCTCGGGGGGCCGCCGGTGTCCATCATCGACCCCATAACGCATCACGTCTCCTCCTTGGACGGGTTTGTAGCACCCGGGTCCGGCGAGGCGGTGGGTGTCGGAGTTGTCGGTCTAGTGGTGGGCGTTGGGGTCGGTGTGGGTGTCGGGGTTCGCGTAGTCGGGGTCGGTTTGGGCGTCGGCTTCTTCGTAGGAGTTGCCGACTTGCTTACCGTAGCCGACCGCGAGGGTATAGGCCTCTGCGACTTCACGGGAACCACGGGCTGTCGCCGGGTGCGTTTCTTCTTCGGCGTGGGCGTCGGCTGCTCCGACACGCGCGCCGACGGCCTGGTCGGCTCGGCCACGTCGGGCGGCGGCGCGGGCGGTGGGCTGCTGGCGAACGTGATGGCGCTGAGCCCCACGGCGGCCAGGCAGCCGGCCGCCGCCACCATGGCCAGCGAGCGCCGGTGCCGCTTCCTCCCGGCCGGCTCGACGCGCATGGTCGCCTCGCCGAGGTGGTCGGTCACCTGCTCGTCAGCCCGCTCGTCCACCGCACCCGGCTCGCGTACGCGGAAGCCTCCCGGGTCGGTGAGCATGCTGAGGTCGGCGCCCGGCCCGGCCGTGGCCAGCGACTCGCGCAGCACGTAGGCCCGGTCGGCCACCTCCATGGCCGTGGCGGGCCGCTGCTCGGGCTCCTTGGCCAGCAGCGACATGACGAGCTCGCGCACCGCCGCCGGCACGTCCACCCCGAGCGGCGGCGGCGCCTCGTTGAGGTGGAGCAGCGCGATCGCCACCTGGCTGTCGCCCCGGAACGGCGGGCGCCCGGCCAGGCACTCGTACGCCACCACGCCCAGGGAGTAGAGGTCGGTCGAGGGCGTCAGCGGGAAGCCCTGGGCCTGCTCGGGGCTGACGTACTGGGCGGTGCCGAGCACGGTGCCCGTCTGCGTGACCGGCGCCGCCTCCAGCGCCCTGGCGATGCCGAAGTCGGTGACCTTGATGGTGCCCTCGGGCGTGACCAGCAGGTTGCCCGGCTTGATGTCGCGGTGGATGATCCCGGCGGAGTGGGCGGCGTGCAGGGCCTTGGCCGTCTGGTGCACCACGTCGAGGGTCACTTCGGCCCCGATGGCGCCGTTTCGCGCCAGGATGGCCGACAGCGGCTCCCCGTGGACCAACTCCATCACGAGGTAGGCGAGGTCGCTCTGCTCGCCGTAGTCGAAGATCTGCGCCACCCCGGGATCGGCCAGGGCCGCGGTCAGACGCGCCTCGTTCCTGAACCGCTCGCGGAAGGCCGGGTCGGCGTAGATGTGGCTCCGCAGGATCTTGACCGCCACCTCGCGCCCGAGCAGCTCGTCGCGGGCACGCCAGACCTCTCCCATACCGCCCGTGGCGATGCGGGAGATCAGGAGGTAGCGGTTACGGAGCCGCATGGTCCAGCAGGTTACCGTCACTCACTTGTTCAGCACCGCCTCCAGCACGGCCTTTGCGATCGGCGCGGCGGTGTGGCCGCCGGTCGCCTCCGCGCCGACGTTGGCCGCCCCCGACTCGACGATGACCGCGAGGGCCACCTTCGGGTCGTCGGCAGGCGCGAAGGAGATGAACCAGGCGTGCGGAGGCTGACCGTCGGTGGTCTCCGCGGTGCCTGTCTTACCCGCTACTTGGACGCCGGGGACCTGCGCCAGGTTGGCGGTGCCGTTCTGCACGACGCTCACCATCATCTCACGGAGCTTGGCCGCCGTCTCGGAGCTGACGGCCTCCGTCAGCTCGTCATGTTCGGCCTCGTCGACGGTGTCGCCCTTGGCGTCGGTGATCTTGTTGACGAGGTACGGCTTCATCACCTTGCCGTCATTGGCGATGCCCGCGGCGATCATGGCCATCTGCAGCGGCGTCATCCGGTTGCTGCGCTGCCCGATGGAGGCCATGGCCAGGGCCGCCTTGTCCTCCTCGTCGCCGAAGTCGCTGTTGGCCACCGACATCGGCACGGCGATCGGCAGGCCCATGCCGAACTTCTCGGTCTGCTCCTTCAGCGCGTCGTAGCCCAGCTCCATGCCGATCTTGGCGAAGGGCGTGTTGCAGGACCTCTCCAGCGCGTACACCAGCGTGACCTGGCCGGAGCCGCAGGCCGCGCCGCCGTAGTTGGGCAGGCTGATGTTCGTGTTGGGCAGCGGCAGCCGCTGCGGCGCGTCCACGGTGGTCTGCGGGCCGCGCGAGGAGTCGTCCTCCAGGAAGGCCGCCGCCGTCACGACCTTGAACGTCGAGCCGGGCGGGTAGGTCTGCTCGATCGTACGGTTGAGCAGCGGCTGGCCCTTCTCCTCGGCCAGCTCGTCATAGCGGGTGAAGACGTCCCCCTTGTCGGTGCCCGACAGCTCGGCCGGGTCGTAGGTGGGCAGCGAGACCATCGCCAGGATCCCGCCGGTCTTCGGGTCGAGCGCCACCAGCGCGCCGCGCTTGCCGCTCCCGCGCAGCGCGTCGTAGGCCGCCTTCTGCGCCTTCGGGTTGATGGTGAGGTCGACGTTGGCGCCCTTGGTCGGCTCGCCGGTGAACAGGTCGATGCTCCGCCGCAGCAGCAGGTCGGCGCTGGAGCCGTTGAGCAGCTGGTTCTCGGACCGCTCGATGGCGCTCTCGCTCTCGGGCGAGAAGAAGCCGGTGACGTGCGCGTAGAGCTTGCCCTCCGGATATTTCCTGACGAACTTGAACCTGGGGTCCTTCGTCTCGACGGACTCCGCGAGCACCTTGCCGCCCGCCGTGATCCGGCCGCGCTCGATCGCGTAGCGCTCGTAGTAGTTGCGGGTGTTGCGGGCGTCCGAACGCAGCTCCTCCGCGCGCACGGCTTGCAGGAAGTTCACGTTGATCATCAGCAGCGCGAACATGGCCAGGCACGCCACGGCCACGCGCTTCAGGGTGCCGTTCATCGCTGGAACACCTGCGTCAGTCCTTCGTTCTGGATCGCCTGGGGCGGAGGCCGCCGTGCCGTATCCGACATGCGTACCAATAGCGCGATAAGGATCCAGTTAGCCAGCAGCGCCGAGCCACCCTGCGACATGAACGGGGTGACCAGGCCGGTCAGGGGGATGAGGTTCGTCACGCCGCCGACGATGATGAACACCTGCCAGGCGAGGATGAACGACAGGCCGCCCGCCAGCAGCTTGGAGTAGGGGTCGCGGGCCGCGAGCGAGGTGCGCAGGCCGCGCTGCACGATCAGCGCGTAGATCATGAGCAGCGCCATCAGCCCGGTCAGGCCGAGCTCCTCACCCGTGGCGCTGAAGATGAAGTCGGAGAACGCCAGCGGGATCAGCTCCGGGTGCCCCTGGCCCAGACCGGTGCCCAGGATTCCGCCCGCGCCCAGCCCGAACAGGCCCTGCATGATCTGGTAGCTGCCGCCGAACTCGCGGGAGTAGTACTCGTCGGAGCCGGGGTCGAGCCACACGTCGAACCGGTCGCCCACGTGGCTGAAGAGCTGACCGGCGAGGAACGCGCCGCCGACGAACAGCAGGATGCCGATCAGCACCCACGACGTGCGCTGCGTGGCGACGTACAGCATGACCACGAACGCGCCGAACAGCAGCAGCGACGAGCCCAGGTCCTTCTGCAGGACGAGCACGCCGATGGCGACCGCCCACGTGATGATCACCGGGCCGAGGTCGCGGGCCCTCGGCAGGTCGATGAAGAGCAGCCGCCGCCCGGCCAGCGCGAGCACGTCACGCTTGGCCACCAGGTAGCCGGCGAAGAAGATGACCAGCGCGATCTTGGCGAACTCCGCCGGCTGGATGCTGGCCGAGCCGAAGCCGATCCAGATGCGCGCGCCGTTGATCTCCTTGCCCAGCCCGGGTGTGAGCGGCGAGATGAGCAGCACGACGCCCACCAGCCCCGCCGTGTACGTCAGCCGCTGCAGGGCCCGGTGGTCGCGCAGCACCAGCAGCGTCACGCTGAACAGCACCACGCCGATGCCCGTCATGATGATCTGGTTGGTGGCCGAGGCGCCCGGCATCTTCGCCGCCTCCAGCCGGTAGATCATCACCAGGCCGAGGCCATTGACTAACGTCACCAGCGGCAGGATCAGCGGATCCGCCCAGGGGGCGAACTTGGCCAGGACGAGGTAGGCGGCCAGCACCAGGCCGCCCAGGCCCAGGCCGTAC
Organism: Nonomuraea phyllanthi; assembly: GCF_006334985.2. Lineage (GTDB taxonomy): Bacteria > Actinomycetota > Actinomycetes > Streptosporangiales > Streptosporangiaceae > Nonomuraea > Nonomuraea phyllanthi. The sequence continues at coordinate 80,385 of NZ_VDLX02000002.1, read as the reverse complement.
GTCAGCATGCCCGCGGGCACCGAGCCGGTCATCGCCAGGCCCACGTTCGCGTAGGCCCCCATGACGATCGCCACGGCAATCGCGAGCATGACGAGCTGGGCCCCGCGGCGCTTGGCCGGCATCGGGACCGGAGAGACAGCGGCTTCGCTCATCACCGTTGCTTCGTCTTGGTCGCGCTCGCGGATGGCGTGGGCGACGTGGTGGCGGTCGTCGCGGGGGTGTCGCCGCCCTTGTCGTCCTGCTCGAACTTCAAGGCGTTGATCTTCGTCATACCCTCGTCGACATTGGTCACCGGGATGCCGCTCCTGATCAGTGCCTGGTCGGCCTCGGACAGCTGGGACAGCTGCCTTCCCGTGGGCTTGCGGACCTCGAACAGCTGGATCGGCCCCAGCTCCTTCTTGATCCCCTGGAACACGACCACTTCGTCACCCCTAGCTCCGACGAAGAACTGGTCCTGGGTCCACCGGTATCCAAAGAAACCGACGCCGCCGACGGCGACGATGCCGACACCGAGCACGGTGACCAGCACGGGCCACAGACGACGGCGCCTGCCCGAGCTCCGGGGCGCCTCGGCCACCGGCTCGTCGAGCTCGTCGTCAGCGATCACCGGCTGGGGTGCGGTCACCGCGCTCGATCGCCCCGGCGGGCCGTCCTGCGGGCTCCCGTGCAGCCGGGCCATGCCGGCCGCGCCCACGATGGACGCCTCCGCCTGCGCCTGCTGCTCGTCGATGATCTCCACCACGTCGGCGAGCACGCACGTGATGTTGTCGGGCCCACCTCCCCGGTTGGCGAGGTCGATGAGCTGGCGCACGACCTCCTCGGGATCGTCGATGTTGGTGAGCGTGGCGTGCAGCGTCTCCGCGCTGACCACGCCCGACAGGCCGTCGGAACAGAGCAGGTAGCGGTCGCCCACCTGCGCCTCGCGGAGCGTCAGGTCGGGATCGACCTCGCCGCTGCCGTCGAGCGCGCGCAGCAGGATCGAGCGCTGCGGATGCGTGGCCGCCTCTTCCGGCGTGATGCGCCCGTCGTCCACCAGCTGCTGAACCAGCGTGTGGTCATGGGTGATCTGGTAGAGCTCCCCGCGCCTGAGCAGGTAGGCGCGCGAGTCGCCGACATGCACCAGAGCCACCTGGGTGCCGTGCCAGAGCATGGCCGTGAGAGTCGTGCCCATGCCTTTGAGGCTGGGATCCCGCCCCACCATTTCGTGCAGCCTGCGATTCGCGTCGCGTACCGCTGCCTCGATGGCGTTGAGCAGGTCACCCCCCTGTTGGGCCTCTTCAAGAGAGGCCATGGCGGCGATGGCGACAGAACTCGCCACCTCGCCGTGTGCGTGCCCGCCCATGCCGTCGGCGACGGCGAGCAGGCGGCCGCTAGCGTACGCCGAGTCCTCGTTCCCTTCGCGGAGGAGGCCGACGTCCGAGCGGGCGGCGTAGCGGAGTGCGATGGTCATTTGCGCAATTCAATGACTGTCTTGCCGACGCGGATCGGAACACCGAGCGGCACCGGGGTCGGGCGGGTGACTTTCGAGCGGTCGAGATACGTGCCGTTGGTCGAACCGAGATCTTCCACGATCCACTGACCGTCCTGGGGAAAGAGCCGGGCGTGCCGGCTGGAAGCGTAGTCGTCCGTGACTACCAGCGTGGCGTCATTGGCCCGGCCTATCGTGATGGGCGTCTCCGTGAGGTTAATGGTGGTGCCCTGGAGAGGGCCACCGGTAACGATGAGCTGGCGTGGCTCGCCCTTCTTGCTCTTGGGCTTCACCACCGGTTTGGCGGGTTTGCCGCCCTTGCGAGGGCCGGCCGGCGCCGTGCGTGAACCGAACAAGTCCGTCCGGATCACGCCGACTGCGGCAACGACGAAGAACCACAGCACCGCCAGGAAGGCGAGCCGGATCAGCAGCAGCGTGAGCTCGGACATGGACCGTTTGTCTACCCCTAATCGCGCCGGAACACCAGAGTCGTACGCCCCAGCGTCACTCGCGTGCCGTTCTGGAGCTCGATCCTGCGTACCGGCTGGCCGTTGACGAAAGTGCCGTTGGTGGACCCGAGATCGACGAGAGCCACCGTCTGGCCCTCCACCCGCAGCTCCGCGTGGTGCCGCGAGACCCCCGGGTCGACCAGACGAAGATCGCAGTCGGTGCCCCTTCCGAGCAAGGTCACCGGAGTGGTCAGCTCGTAGGAACGGTCGCCCTGCGGGTCGTCCTGGGTGGAGACGAGCAGCCGCGGCCGCCCGTTGAACGCGTGCGGTCTCGACGGAGGCAGGTCGCTCGCCGGCTGGCGGATCTCGTCCTGCTCGACCGTCGCGCCGCGGATGACGCCCGACCTGATGCGGAACAACCCCACAGCGAGGTCGCCGGCCGTCTCGAAGCGGACCCGGACCGGTCCCACAAAGGAGTAGCCCTGCTCCTTGGCGTACTCCCTGGCTAGGTTCGCCAGCTCGTGGCTGATGCTGTCGGCGTAGACCTCAAGCCGTTCGCTGTCGGTCGTGGACAGCTCGACCACGAAGTCGTTGGGCACGAGCGTGCGACCCTGAGCGACGATCGCCGCACGCTCATCCATCTCCCGCTGAACCGCGCTGGCGACCTCGACCGGCTGAAGGTCAGATTTGAACGCCCGCGCAAAGGCTCCCTCAACCAAGCCTTCGAGCCTTCGCTCGAAGCGCTGAAGGACTCCCACCGGGTACCTCCCTTCCTCCGTGCATATGATCGCGGCCCCCAGACGCGCCCGGCGCCCGGTTTCCGCTCGTTCCACGTCACGGCGTCCCTGGCGCTCGTCGGCTGTCGCGCCCAGCTCCTCCGCTCCCGTGTCTTATGCGATCGTATCCGGGTTCAGTACCACTGGCTGTTCCGTGCTAGTGTTCTTTCCGCACCCACAAGGGCGGGTGGCGGAACGGCAGACGCGCACGGTTCAGGTCCGTGTGTCCGAAAGGACGTGAGGGTTCAAATCCCTCCTCGCCCACTCGGTGACTGGGGACTCTTGGTCGCAATCCTTTCAGGATTGCTCCCTCGGGTCCCCTCGTCATTTCTCCCGGGGGATGACCCCCGGACCCCCAGCGTCTTTCGGGGGAGTTCCCCCGAACCCCCCTGTGCGGGGGTTTCCCCCGCTGCCCCCATACTGCTGGGGTTTCTGCTTGTGGCCCCATCCTGCTGGGGTTTGCTACCCCCATCCTGCTGGGGTTTCTGCTTGTGCAGGTCCACACTGGCGAAGTGTTTGCTCGATCGCAAGAGGGAGCGGGGTTTTTGGGGGGTGCTCCCGCTTTGAATTGTGGGTTAGGTCACAGTCTGGGTTCTGGTGTCCAGGAGTTCGCCCAAGAGGTCCGTCAGGGTCACCATGCCCACCACTTCGTTGTGCTGGTTGGTGACCAGGGCCAGGTGAGCCCTTGCTTCCTGGAGGGTTGTCACCGCTTCCGGGACCTGGGTGGTCGACGGGAGTTTCGGGACCTGCCTGCTCAGGTCCGCTGCTGTCTTGGTTGGTTGAAGGAGAGCGTCCCTGGCGTGGAGGGCGCCGGTTTTGCCTACCAGGAGTCTCAGGTGGCCGCTTTGGGCCGCAGCTTGCTTGATTTGCTGGGCCGTTGCCGTGGGCGCGACACTTGCTGCCTTTTCTATGGGGACCATCAGCGGTTCGATGCCTTCGTCGCCCAGTCTCAGAGCTCTTGTCAGGAGGTCGTGTTCCTCTCTGTCCAGGAGGCCCATGCGGCCTGACTCGCCCACGAGCATGGCCAGCTGGCGGGGGGTTCTGGTGGTGGCCAGTTCGTTGCGGGGCTGGACGCCGAAGGCCCGCAGGATGGCGTTCGTCAGCGCGTTCAGGGCCGACAGGAGGGGGCGCATCAGCCAGGTGAAGGCCCTGAACGGGAGGGTGAGGAGGAGGACCGATCGCTCCGGGTGGGTGAGTGCCCAGGATTTCGGGGCCATCTCGCCCACCACCATGTGGAGGAAGGTGACCAGGGCCAGGGCGATGGTGAGGGCTATCGGGAGGCGGAGTGACTCCGGGATGCCGATCGTCGCGAACACCGGTTCGAGGGTGTGCTCGATGGCCGGTTCCGTGACCTGGCCCAGGCCCAGGGTGCAGAGGGTGATGCCCAGCTGGGCGCCCGCGAGCATGAGCGAGAGCTGCTTGCCGCCGCCTATCGCCGACCTGGCCGTCATGCGGATCAGGCGGTTGTTGTTGCGGGCGGCTATCTCCTCCAGGCGGTGGCGCCTCGACGAGACGAAGGCGAACTCCGCGGCCACGAACAGGGCGTTGAAGGCCAGGAGGGCGAGGCTCAGGAGCAGGAGGGTCATCGGGTCGCCTCCGCGTGCTGGACCGGGGCCACGCGGACCCATTCGGGGACCCTGCGGTTGAGCGACATGACCGTCAGCTCCGCCAGGTTCGGCCGGGACTCTTCCTCGTCCGCGAAGGGGTCTGCCTGGCTGTCCATCTCCACCGTCACCTTGTCGCCCTCTTCGGGCATCCTGCCGAGCTTGGCCAGGACCAGGCCGGCGAGGGTGTCGTAGTCGTCGCTCTCGGGGAGTGCCATGCCCGTCGCGCGTTCCACCTCGTCCAGGCGGAGCGCGGCCGGGACCTCCCAGACGCCGCCAGGGTGCTCCACCACGCCGGCCGGCTCCGGGTCGTTCTCGTCCACGAGCTCGCCGACCAGCTCCTCCGCCAGGTCCTCCACCGTGATCACGCCGGCCAGGCCGCCGTACTCGTCGATGACGCAGGCCATGTCGTCCTTGGCCACCCGCATCCTGTCGAGGACCGCCGGCAGCGGCAGCGAGTCGGGGATGAGCAGGGCCGGCCGGGTGACCGCCGCGATCGTGCCCTCCTCCAGGCCCGACGCGATGAGCTCACGGACGCCCGTCACGCCTGTCACGTCGCCGTCCTCGTCGAGGACGGGGTAGCGGGAGTGGCCGCACTTGCGCATGATGTCGATGAGCGCCGCGATCTGCTGGTCCTCGCGCAGCGCCACGACGCGGGGGCGCGGGACCATGATCTCTTCCGCTGTCCTGTCGCCGAACTCCAGTGCCCGCTCCAGGAGCTCCGAGAGCCTCGGCGGCAGCTCGCCGGCCTGGGTCGACTCCTCGATGATGCGGGACAGCTCCTCCGGCGTCGCGCCGTGCTCGACCTCCTCGACCGGCTCGATGCCGACCCGCCTGAGCAGGCCCGTCGCAGCCGAGTCGAACAGCTTGACCACCGGGCCCACGACGGCCAGGTAGGCGAGTGTCGAGCCCGCCAGGAACTTGGCGACCGGCTCGGGCCTGGCGATGCCGAGGTTCTTCGGCGCCAGCTCGCCCAGGACCATCTGGACCACGGTCGCCACGAACACGCCGGCGGCCACCGAGAGGCCGGTGATCATGGTGTCGGGCATGCCGGTGTCGGCCAGCCAGGGCCGGACGATCGTGGCGATGGCCGGCTCGGCCAGGAAGCCCACCAGCAGCGCCGTGACGGTGATGCCGAGCTGGGCGCCGGAGAGCATGAAGGACAGGCGGGAGGTGACCTGAAGGGCCTTTTCCGCGGCTTGGTCGCCCGCGGCGGCCTGCTCGCGCAGCAGGGCGCGGTCCGCGGCTACGAAGGCGAACTCCTGGGCGACGAAGTAGCCGGTCGCCGCCGTGAGGAGGAGAAGGGCCAGAAGGCCCAGATAGGCGCTCACCATGGTGAGCTCTCAGAGGAACCCGTGCCTGAGCACGGGCGAAGACTCCACGGGTCCGCAGCGGACACGATCATCCCTTCAAAGTAGGCGTCGTCCATAAACCGTAACGATGCCGGTGGCGTCTATGTTTCCGGAGTGACTCTCCGCTGGTTCCGCGTACTTTTCCGTGGGAAAACCTTGCCGGAAAGTCTTCACTGCCTGGGGGTTGGACGTAGCGTCTATGTCAAACGAAGGGAAGAAATCGAGTGTCTGAGGACGACCGGACGCGGGCCATGCGCTCACCTGGTGACGGCCGCCCGCTGCCGCCGAGAGGCGGCGACGGCCTGCGCTCGGGGGGTGCGCCGGCCCATCAGGTGCCGTACGCCGGGCAGCCCGGCGCGCCCACGCACAAGCTTCCCGCTCCTCCGCCCTCTGACCCGCCCAGGGCCGGCTCCCGCGTCTACGGGAGGGAGCGCTCCGGCAACCGTCCGATGCGGCCGCTGCGTTCCAGGGACCGCGAGCCCGATTCCACCGCTCCGCGGTCGCCGCGCCGGCGGCTCTCCGGCAAGACCGTTCTGAAGATCCTGGCGGGGTTGCTCGTCGTCCTGCTCGTGGCCGCGGTCGGGCTGTTCTTCTGGATCGACTCGCGGATCACCGGGATCGAGGGCGTGCTCGACGACTACGAGGGCCGTCCCGCCGACACCCCCGGCACCAACTGGCTGCTCGTCGGCTCCGACAGTCGCAAGGGGCTGACGGCCGCGCAGCGCAGGAAGCTGGCCACGGGGCGCGCGGTCGGGCAGCGTACCGACTCCATGATGCTGCTGCACATCCCCGACACCGGTGACAAGCCGTCGCTGGTCAGCCTGCCGCGCGACTCCGCGGTCTCCATCCCCGGCAAGGGGCGCGACAAGCTCAACGCCTCCTACAACGGCGGGCCGAAGCTCCTGGTGCGCACCGTGGAGACGGTCACCGGGGTGCACATCGACCACTACATGGAGATCGGGTTCGCCGGGTTCGTCAACATCGTGGACGCCATCGGCGGGGTCGAGATCAATGTACGGGCCGCCGTGGACGACCCCAAGGCCGGGCTCAAGCTGAAGAAGGGCACGCAGGTGCTCAACGGCTCCCAGGCCCTCGGCTACGTGCGCACCCGCAAGGGCGGCGCGCTGCCCGACTTCGAGCGGACCAAGCGGCAGCGGCAGTTCCTGGGCGCGGTCGTGAAGAAGGCGGCCAGTCCCGGTGTGCTGATCAACCCGTTCCAGTCGATCCCGCTGGCGATGAGCGCCACCGACGCGGTCGCGGTCGACGACGGGACGGGGGCGTTCGACCTGCTCTCGCTCGGCCTGGCGATGGGCGACAGCCCCGTGACCACCGTGGTGCCGTTCGGCGGCACCGAGAGGCTCGCGAACGGCGGCGAGGCGATCAAGTGGGACCGCACGAAGGCCCTGGCCCTCTTCGGGGCGCTTAAGGAGGACAAGCCGATCCCGAAGGACATCCTCGACAACTAACCTCCGGTTCATGAGCATTTCGGAGACGTTGCACGCCATCGGCCGCCCGCTGTTGAAGGCCCAGCTGGAGCATCCCACCGTGGCCGGGATCGGGCGGGGCGACCTGCCCGAGCCGGTGTTCAGGTCGTGGCTGGAACAGGACTACCTGTTCCTCCTCGACTACGTACGGGTCTTCGCGCGGCTGGCCTGGCAGGCGCCCGACGGGCACCTGGGCGACCTGGTGGACCTGGCGCACGCCACGTACCACGACGAGTTGAGCCTGCACCGGTCGATGTCGGCGGAGTTCGGGGCCGACCTGGAGGGGGCGGTGAAGGGGCCGGCGTGCGCGGCGTACACGGCGTTCCTGCTGGAGTCGGCCGGCTCTTACGGGGAGGGGCTGGCCGCGCTTTATCCGTGTATGTGGGGATATTCGAGTCTCGGGCGCATATTGGCGGAGAATCCGCCTGCTGAGCCGAGGTATCGGGCTTGGGTGGACACGTACGCGGACCCGGGGTTCGCGGCGCTGACCGCGCGCATCGGGCAGATGATCGACGAGGCGGAGCCCGATCCGGCCAGGGCGCGGGCGCTGTTCGCCGAGGGGATGGCGCACGAGCTGGCCTTCTGGGACGTGCCCTGAATCCACAGGCTGTGGACAGCCCGGTGAGCGCCGTACGCTGGGGACATGCCGGAACTTCCCGAAGTGGAGTCACTCACCCACTTCCTGCGCGAGCGGGCGGTGGGCCGCACGATCCTGGCGGTGGACGTGGTGGCCGTGCAGGCGCTCAAGACGTTCGATCCGCCCGTGACCGCGCTCGGCGGGCTGACCGTCACGGGCGTGTCGAGGCACGGCAAGTTCCTCGACCTCGACTGTGACGGCCTCCACCTGGTCATCCATCTGGCCAGGGCGGGGTGGCTGCGCTGGCGCGACGACCTGTCCGGCGCCAAGCCGGTGCGCCCGGGCAAGGGCCCGCTCGCGGTGCGCGTCCGGCTGGCGCCCGACGAGGAGGGGCCGGCGCCCGGGTTCGAGCTGACGGAGGCCGGGACGCAGAAGCGCCTCGCCGTCTATGTCACGAAAAATCCGGACGACGTCCCTGGCATCGCCGCCCTCGGCCCCGACCCTCTCCACGAGTCCTTCACCGTGGACGCGCTCAAGCGCATCGTGAGCGGCAACCGTACCCAGATCAAGGGGCTGCTCCGCGACCAGAAGGTCATCGCCGGCATCGGCAACGCCTACTCCGACGAGGTGCTGCACGCGGCCAGGATGTCGCCGTTCAAGATCGCCTCGTCGCTGACGGACGCGCAGATCGCCGACCTGCACGAGGCCATCGTGACCACGCTGGGGGAGGCGGTGGAGCGGGCGCACGGGCTGGCGGCCAAGGACCTCAAGGCGGAGAAGAAGTCGGGGCTGCGCGTCCACAACCGGACGGGGCAGCCGTGCGACGTCTGCGGCGACACGATCCGGGAGGTGTCGTTCGCCGACTCGTCGCTGCAGTACTGCCCCACCTGCCAGACCGGCGGCAAGCCCCTCGCGGACCGGCGGCTCTCCCGGCTGCTCAAATGACCTTCCGAGCCACGGAAACGGCCAAGAGGGCGCTCGTCACGGCGCCCGGCCCGTTGGCCTTCACGACCGGCCATGACAGACGGGAACCGACGTCGGCGCGTGCGGGCAGCCCGGCGCAGCCGTAACGGAAAGACTGTTAGCTGGCGTCGGCGCGTGCGGGCAACCCGGCGCAGCCGTAAGAGAAGAGTTGTTACAGGGGATGATGGTGGGATGAACGTTCCTGAGATCGAGGCCGGGGCCGTGCCGGCGGACGCATATCTGCTCGATGTTCGCGAGCAGGAGGAGTGGGTCGCCGGGCATGCGCCCGAGGCGGTGCACATTCCCATGACGCAGATTCAAGGCCGGGTGGACGAGGTCCCCGGCGACCGCACCGTCTATGTCGTCTGCCGGGTGGGCGGCCGGTCCCTGCAGGTGGCGGCCTGGCTCAACCAGCTCGGGCGCGACGCGGTCAACGTCGGCGGCGGCATGCAGTCGTGGGAGTACTCCCGCCGTCCGATGGTCAGCGAGACCGGGCAGCCGCCGTTCGTGGCGTAAAACACAGGTAATCGCCCACTATGGCGTTTTTTGCGCCACTAGGGCATGATGAGGGCGCTAACTTCAGATCGTCGCGGGAGCTCGGGGTTCGCCGGGCTGAGAGGGCAGCAGGTCCGCTGCCGACCGCCTGAACCTGTCCGGGTAATGCCGGCGTAGGGAGTGTGCGATGACGCATGTCGCCGACGAAGTTCCGCTGACTCTCGAAGGCAAGGCGCCCAAGACCCTGGGCGTGCTCGACCAGGGCGCGCTCTGGGCGAACCTCGGCGTCAGCCTCCTGGGCTTCTCCGGTGCGTTGTTCCTGCTCAACCCGCTCGGCGACGCCCCGCTCAGCGTGTCCGCCGCGCTGATCGCGGTCGTGGTGGGCAGCCTGATCGGCACCGCCATGGTCGGGCTGGCCGCCGTCCCCGGCACGCAGACCGGGCAGCCCGCCATGGTGCTGCTGCGGGGGCTGTTCGGGGCGCGGATCTCGTACGTGCCCACGATCCTGAACATCATCCAGATGCTCGGCTGGGGCGCGTTCGAGCTGTGGGTGATCGCCAAGGCGGGCAGCGCGATCTTCCCGTCGGTGGCGTACCAGGTGTGGGTGATCGTGGCGGGGGTGCTGACCACCGCGCTCACGATCTGGCCGCTCGGGGCGATCAGGATTCTGCGGCGGTACGTCACCGTCGGCGTGGTCCTGTCGCTGCTCTGGTTCGCCTGGTTCTTCCTGACCAGGGCTCCTGAGTACGCGGGCGGCTCGTGGACGGCGTTCGCCCCGGCCGTCGACTACGTGATCGCGCTGTCGGTGTCGTGGGTGCCGATGGCGGCCGACTTCGCCCGGCACTCCAGGTCGAGCGGGGCGGCGTTCACCGGCGTGGTGGGCGGCTACACCCTGGCGCAGGTGGCCTGCCTGGGGCTGGGCGTGTACGCGGTGGCCATGGCGGGCGCGGGCGCGGTGGAGACCGACGCCACGTCGGTGTTCGGCCCGTTCGTCGCCGTGCCGCTGGGCGCGCTGTTCTTCGGGATCCTCGTGCTGCGCGAGACCGACCAGTCGTTCGCCAACGTCTACTCCACCACGGTCTCGCTGCAGAACCTCCTGCCGCGCGTCGACCGGCGCATCTTCTCCACCGCCATCGGCGTGCTGACCGTCGCGATCGCGCTGATCGTCGACGTCAACTCGTACGGGGCGTTCCTGGGCGTGATCGGGGCGGTGTTCGTGCCGATGTTCGCGGTGCTGGCCGTGGACTACTTCGTGCTGGGCGGCTCGCGCGGCTGGAACACCGCCGAGGACGCCCCCTCACGCTGGTCGAGGGTGGTGCCGTGGGCGCTCGGCTTCGTGGCGTACTGGCTGACGACCTCCACACCCACGGTCCCGCAGTGGGACGCGATCTGGGTGTCGGTCCGCGACGCCATCGGCTTCACCAGGCAGCCGTGGATGAACGGCGCGCTCGGCGCGGCCATCGTGGCCGCGCTCGTGACGCTGCTCATCGGCTGGCGGAGGCGCGCTGCTCGACGGTGAGCAGGTGCTGCTTGGCGGCCGGGCCGCCCGCGTAGTCGCCCAGCTCGCCGTCCTCGCGCACCACCCGGTGGCACGGCACGATCACGCACACCGGGTTGGAGGCCAGCGCGTTGCCGATCGCCCGCAGCGCGCGCGGCCTGCCGATGCTGACGCCGATCGCCTCCAGCGTCGTCGTCGTGCCGTACGGGACCGCCATGGTCTTCTGCAGCACCGTGCGGGCGAACGCCGTCGCCAGCGTCAGGTCCACCGGCGTCGCGAACGTGCGCAGGCGGCCGGAGAAGTAGGCGTCCAGCTCTCTGCGCACCGGGTCGAGCCGCCGCGCGTCCTGCCCGATGAACGTGCCCGCATGCCTCATGACCAGCTCGAACACGTCGTTCTCCGGCTCGAAGCTGCACGCCGCGATGCCCTTGCCGGTCACCGCGAGCACCAGCCTGCCGACGGCGCCGTCATAGGTGCCGAAGGCGATGTCCGGAGGGGTCTCGCCGCGATAGGTGCTGGAGGTCACGCGCAACAGCGCATCGAGATCACTGCTCGACATGGCACTCACCCCCTCCCCACCCGCCGAGAATCACCGTGACCGCAGCGTATCGGACGGATCGCCCGGCGGACTCACCGCGCCACGGGCACTATGGAGGTGTGGGGGACGAATGGGCCGGTAGTGACGACGAGTTGGCTCGCGCGGCGCTCGCCTGTTCGCCCAACGCCGTCGTGGTCGTCGATCGGGATCAGAGCGTGCTGCTCTGGAACGAGGCGGCCGAGCGGCTGTTCGGGTGGACGGCGGAGGACATGCTCGGGCGCCGGGCGCCGATCGTGCCCGCCGAGCTCACCGCCGAGCACAACGCCGTGCTCGAACGCGTACGCACCGGCGGGCAGGTCACGCTCCGCACCAAGCGCTTACGCAGTGACGGGACCGTCCTGGACGTGCGGGTCGACATCGGCGCGCTGCGCCTGGGCAGCGCCGTGGCCGGCTACGTCTGCGTGCACCACCTCGCGCGGGCCGACGAGCTGGCGAGGAACCGCATGGCGCGCCGCGAGCGGCTGGTGCGCCGGCTGACCGACGTGGTCGGCGACATCAACTCCGAGCTGGAACTGTCGGCCGTGCTCGACCGGATCTCGGCCTCCCTGACCGAGCTGACGGGCGCGGACGCCGGCGGGTTCGTGCTGATCGAGGGCGAGCGCTTACGCCTGGTCAGCACGTACCAGCTGCCCGCGGCCATCCGGGGCACCACCACCGACCTGCGGACGAGCCTGGTCGACAAGCTCTTACGCACCGGCAAGACCGTCATGCTGGAGTCCGACGGGCTGGAGGACCTGGTGTGGGCGCGGCTGAACGGCCTGCACACGATCGCGCTGGGCCTCGCCGCCGTCGGCGGGCGCCCGTACGGGGCCCTGTACGCGCTGTTCGCCCAGCGCACCCCCGGGCACCTGGAGCTGGAGCTGCTGGAGCTGCTGGCCGGGCACGCGGGCATCGCCGTCGGCAACGCGGTGGCCTACCAGGAGGCCGTCCGGCAGCGGGCGCACGAGCAGGCCGTCTTCGACGCCAGCGCCGACGGCATCGCCGTCCTCGACGGGGCTGGCCGCGTGGTGCGCTGGAACCCGGCCGCCGCCGAGCTGACCGCCTTCTCCGCCGAGGCGGTCATCGGCGGGCCGCCGCCGTTCCCGCTGCCCGAGCCGGGCGAGAAGGGGACGTTCCAGATGGAGAGCGGGCGCTGGCTGGACGTCGTGAGCGCGCGGATCGAGGAGACCGGCGAGATCGTCATCGACTTCCGCGACGTGACCACGGCCAAGGAGCTGGAGGAGGCCAAGGACCTGTTCCTGGCCACGACCAGCCACGAGCTGCGCACGCCGATCACGATCGTGCGCGGCTTCGCCAGCACCCTCGACCGGCGCTGGGACAAGATGAGCGACCCCGAGCGCCGCTCGGCCGTGCACACGATCGCCGAACGGGCCAGGTCGCTCGGTGACCTGATGGACCACCTGCTGCTCGGGGCCAGGGCCGGGGCGGACGAGCTGGAGGTCAGGATCGAGGAGTTCGACCTGGCCGAGCGGATCGACGCGGCCACTCTCGGGCTGCCCGCCCTGTCGGACAGGCACCGGGTCGAGGTGGCGATCCCCGACGGGCTCCCGTACGTGCTGGGCGACGCGCTGGCCACCGACATCGTGCTGGCCCAGCTGCTGGAGAACGCGTTCAAGTACTCGCCCAAGGGCGGGCTGATCAGCGTGGCGGCCTGGCCCGAGGCCGACAACGTGGTCGTGGTCGTCGACGACGAGGGGGTCGGTATCGCCCCGACCGACCGTGAACGGATCTTTGAGCGGTTCGTCCAGGTGGACAGCGGCGACCGGAGAAGGTTTGGTGGAGTGGGGCTCGGTCTTTACATCGTCCGCAGCCTCGCCAGAGCACAGGGGGGAGACGTGAGCGCCCATCCACGACCCGAAGGGGGCACGCGCATGCGGCTCCTGCTGCGCGCGGGCAAGGGCGGCGCATGAGACGGCTGTTTTCCCCTATCGGACCCGACACACCGGTGCGGTAACGAGGTGGTCACAGTTGCGCTGATCTATCGTCCAATGTGTACAAGCTGTGATCGAGATGCGGTTTCTGGGATCGAGTAACGGGGCATTTCGGTCGTACCGGGGAGTGTTCCCGCGGGGGGCACAGGGAACGGGGAGGTGGGTGTGTCAAGCGTGGTGCTGCTGCCGTACGCGCCGTCCAGCGTCGCCGTCGCCCGCCAGCGTCTGAGCACTGACCTGCAGGACTGCGGGGTTTTCTCGGCGGCGATCGACGACGCCGTGCTGGTGGTGAGCGAGCTGCTGAGCAACGCGCTGAGGCACGCGCACCCCCTGCCGTCGGGCATGGTGAGAGTGGCCTGGCTGAGGAGTGACGATCACATCGAAGTGGCGGTGAGCGACGGAGGCGCGGCGACCGAGCCCCGCGCGGGCCGCCCGACCCTGTCCTCGCTCGGGGGTCGGGGGCTCGGCATCGTCGAATACGTCGCGGAGAGCTGGGGGGTCAGGCACGACGGTGACACGACCACGGTGTGGGCCATCCTGGCCGCACCCAAGGCCTCGATGAACGGCCAGGTCACGGCGCTCAAAGAGGCCGGCTAGCGACTGCCCGGCACTCAGAGGGGCCGGGCGGCGAGCACCGCGCGCTCGCCCGTGGCCCAGGCCGTGGAGACGAGCAGGTAGAGCCCCGCCGCGAGCGGCAGCACCAGCGCGGCCAGCACGGAGCCGTACGGCAGCAGCGGCATGATCTTGCGCAGGTAGCCCGGAAGCTCCTCGCCGACCGTGATCCTCCTCGCGGAGAGCCATGCCACGGTCGCGATCAGTGCGATGACCAGTGCGAAGACCAAAAATGGCATGCTGACCAGACCGTAATTGGCCACCACCCCGGCCACCTGCTGGCCCAGCGGCGCACCGAACAGGTCATGACCGACCAGGGCGGTCGGATGCGTGGCGACCCGGTACATCAACCACAGGAACGGCATCTGCGCCAGCATGGGCAGATATCCGGCGAACGGCGAGGTGCCTTCCTCGGCGAAGAGCGCCGAGGTCTCCTTGGCCAGGCGCTCCGGGTTGCGCGCGTGGCGCTCGCGCAACCGGCGCAGCTTGGGGGCGAGCCGCTCGCGGATCCTGGCGGCGCGGGTCTGGCGGACGTTGAGCGGTAGCAGCAGCAGGCGTACGGCCAGGGTGAACAGCACGATGCCGAGAGCCGCACTGCCCCCGGACACGCCGACGACGAACGTGACAAGAGAATCGATCATGAGCCCTACTCCGAGATTCGAGCGAGGTGGACCAGGGCTCACTCATGTCTCAGGAGGAGCCCCGCTTGACGTCGAAGCGGGGCATGCTCAAGGGGCTCGTGGACGCGAGCGGCCCGCCGCGTCCGGGTCGCGCTGGCGCTGGAAGGCCGTACGGCGCGCGTAGGTCAGCGGAAAGCTCGGCGACTCCCCACTGAGAACGGGCAGCAGTGCCGCTGCCCACATGGCCAGCAGCAGGATCGCCATCATGGTGATCCCGGCCAGCCACGGGTCGAACAGGAAGGACGTCAACTCGACCGGGACTTGCTCACCACGGTCACCGCGATGAAGGCCACGAGAGCGATCACGCCGACGATCAGCGCCAGCTTGATCAGGCCCACCACCATCGGCAGCAGGAAGTTGAACAGCACGAAGAGACCCAGGAGGGTCCCTATGACGAGCAACACGACTCTACCCATGGGGCCACCGTACGTCCTCAGGCCATGATCCGCGACGCTTACGAAGCAATGACGTCCATATCACTGCGATGCACGCCCGCCGTACCGTGAAGTGGTGAACACCCGCATCCTGGTCGTCGATGACGATCCGACCGTTTCCGAGGTCGTCGCGCGCTATCTCGAACGCGACGGCCACGAGGTCGAGTGCGTCGGCGACGGCGCGGAGGCGCTGCGCAGGGCGCTGGCCAACCCGCCGGACCTCATGGTGCTCGACCTGATGCTGCCCAAGATCGACGGTCTGCAGGTGTGCAGGAAGCTCAGGGAGCGCTGGCCCGTACCCGTGATCATGCTGACCGCGCTCGGCGAGGAGATCGACCGGGTGGTGGGGCTGGAGACCGGCGCCGACGACTACGTGACCAAGCCGTTCAGCCCGCGCGAGCTGGCGCTGCGCGTGCAGTCCGTGCTGCGGCGGGCGCGCGGGGCGTCCGTCACCGGCGGCACGGGCGTGCTGCGCGACGAGGACCTGGTGGTGGACGTGGGCGCCCACGAGGTACGCCTGCGGGGGGACGAGGTGATGCTGACGGCCAGGGAGTTCGACCTGCTGGCCTACCTCATGCGCAACCCGCGGCAGGCCTTCAGCCGCTCGGCCCTGCTGAACCAGGTGTGGGGGTGGTCGTTCGGCGACTCCTCCACCGTGACCGTGCACGTGCGGCGGCTGCGGGAGAAGATCGAACCGGATCCGACCCGGCCGCGCAGGATCGTCACGGTCTGGGGGGTCGGGTACCGGTACGAGCCGTCGGAAGGCGGTGCCTGATGCCGCAACCCGGTGAGCTGCCCATGGTCGTGGCCGTGACGGCTGGGCTCGGCCTCGTGATCGCGCTGCTCGGCATCTGGGTGATGTGGTGGCTGCGTACCAGGTCCATCGGCGTGATGATGGCCGTGGTCGTGGTGGTCGCCGTGGCGGCGACGCTGGCCGGGGTCGTCGCCATCATCATGGAGATGATCATCGAGGGCGCCGTCAAGGACTTCGTCCTCAGCGTGGTGGCCGTGGGCGGCCTCGTGGGGCTCGGGGTGGCGTTCGTGCTGGCCAAGCGGGTGGTGGGGGAGAGCAGGCGGCTCGTGTCCGCCGTACGCCAGATGCCCTTCACGGCGCCGCAGGGGCTGCCGGCCGAGCTCCAGACGATCGCGAACACCCTGGAGGAGGCGTACGCGCGGGAGCGGGCCCTGGAGGGCGCGCGGCGGGAACTCGTCGCCTGGGTGAGCCACGACCTGCGCACGCCGCTGGCCGGGATGCGGGCCATGGTGGAGGCGCTGGAGGACGGGGTCGTCTCGGACCCCCTGACGGTCGGGCGCTATCACCGCCAGATCAAGCTGGAGGTGGAACGGCTCTCGGCCATGGTGGACGACCTGTTCGAGCTGTCGCGGATCCACGCGGGGGCGCTGCGGCTGTCGCGCTCCCGCATCGGGCTCGCCGACCTGGTGGCCGACACGCTCGCCGGCGCGGAGCCGCTCGCCCGGGCCAAGGGCGTGGTGCTCACGGCCGAGGCGGCGGCCTCCGTGCCGGTGGACGCCGACGCGGGCGCGCTCGGCCGGGCCCTGGGGAACCTCGTGGTCAACGCCATCCGGCACACGCCGTCCGACCGGACCGTGGTGCTGCGGGCCGGGGTGGACGGCGAGGGGATGGCCTGTTTGTCGGTCACGGACTGCTGCGGGGGCATTCCCGAGGAGGACCTGCCCCGGGTGTTCGAGGTGGCCTTCCGAGGTGAGGCGGCGCGCACGCCCACCGCGGACGGCGGGGCGGGGCTCGGGCTGGCCATCGCCCAGGGGATCGTGGAGGCGCATAACGGGATGATCGAGGTGGTCAACGACGGGCCGGGCTGCCGTTTCCAGATCCGCCTCCCGCTGCTGGGCTGACGCCTGCCTCCTGGACCGTCTCCTGGACCGTTTGCTGGGTTTGCGCCGTCTCCTGGGCCGTCTCGTCGGCCGTCTCGTCGGCCGTCTCCTTGGCGCCGCCGAACGACTCCGACATTGCCCGAAATGTCGGGCAAGGCCAGCGCCACATGCAGCTCCGGCACCGCAGGATGGGGTTGGCGGCGTCGCTGGTGATCCCTCCCGCGTCGCGAGGCTGGTGGAGGTCGAGCAGCCTCAGCCCGAGCTCGGAGAACCGGAGCAGATCAGTGCGGGCACCGGCCAGGAAGTCGAGGTCCTCGACCGCGAGCCGGGCGCGGATGGGGACATAGCCCTCGCGGTTGACCAGGCCGCGCAGGCGGCCCGCTTCTTCGTGCCATGACGTGGCCTTCTCTGTGCGGATGAGGATGGTCTCCAGGCGCTCTCGGAGACCTTGGCGCTGAGGATCTTCGGACTTGTCAGCTTTCATCGACGCGGGGCCCGCCAGTCGTGCCCCAGCCCCTCCCTCGCCGTGAGGCCGTGCTGGTTCCGGTGTCACGCTGTCAAGCTTCGCGTACTCTCCGTTTCCATGGAGCCCAAACGGAGGACAAAAACCTGTGGTCGCCCTATCGGCGTGACAACGTGACCGGAAGCCTCCGCGCCGCTAGCCTGCCCATGTGGAGCTCAAGGTCTCGACTCGATCACATGCCGGGTCAGCACTCGTTGCCATCACCGGAGAAATCGACCTCTACACGGCGCCTCACCTGCAGACCGAGTTCACTCGGTTGCTGAAGCAGGGGCCCAGCCGCGTGGTCATCGACATGTCCGCCGTGGATTTCTGTGACTCCACGGGGATGAACGTGCTGCTCTCGGCGCTCAAACGGATGAAAGAGCAGGGAGGGGCGCTCGAAGTGGCCGCCCCGCGCCCTGCCGTACGCAAGATATTGCAGGTCACCGGGCTCGACTCGGTGTTCACCGTGCACGAAGAGGTGCCGCAGGAGTTCCTCATAGCCGAGGGTTCGTGACGGGATCTGCACGCGGGCGCCGAGGCGAAGCCGCGCCGGCCGGTCCCGTCGCGTCCCGCCACCGGGGCATCCGGGCGGCGGCGACGCACGGGCCGGAGGCACGGGTGCCGGATGGCGAGGTCGCCTACGGTGGCGGGGATGCCGGTCATCGTCGTGCTGCCGTAGCCCTTACAGGGGCGCTGCCGCAGGCATCGGCCACGGCGGGGCTGCCGTCGGCCGCGATGCCGTGCGCATCGGCCACGGCGGGGCTGCCGTCGGCCGCGATGCCGCGCGCATCGGCCACGGCGGGGCGGCCGTCCGCGCTGCGGAACGGCGGCGATGCCGCATGACCCGGATGGCCGCGACCCGGCGAGGTGGACAATGGTGCGTGGCCTCCAACGGTCCGCTCGACGCGCCGGCGACGGTGCGGGGCCCCGGAGGCGGCGTGGAACATCGGCAATGGCGCTCGGCCCCGGACGGTGTCGTGCGCGGAGGTGATGATCGGTGAGCAGTGACGGCGACACAGCGGTCGTCATCCCGGCAGTCAACGAAGCCGACCGCATCGCGGCCACCGTCAGGGCCGCCGCGGAGCTGCCCGGCGTCGATCTGGTCGTGGTCGTGGACGACGGCTCGACGGACCAGACCGGGCGGGTGGCGCGCGCGGCGGGGGCCCGGGTGGTACGCCACAGCCGCAACAAGGGCAAGGCCGCCGCGATGGAGACGGGAGCGGAGGCCGTCCGCCTCCTCGACGAGGACGGTGCTCCTCGCCACCTCCTGTTCCTCGACGCCGACCTGGGCGAGACGGCTCACGCCGCCGCCCCTCTCATCGAGCCCGTACGCGCGTCCAAGGCCGACATGACCATCGCCGTCTTCACGTCGAGGGTGAAGCTGGGCGGGCACGGCTTAGTCGTACGCCTGTCCAAGGAGGGCATCCGCCGGGCCACCGGCTTCGAGGCCGCGCAGCCGCTCAACGGGCAGCGCTGCCTCACCAGAGCCGCTTTCGAGGCGGCGCGGCCGCTGGCGCACGGGTTCGGGGTGGAGACGGGGTTGACGATCGACCTGCTGCGCAAGGGCTACCGGGTCGTCGAGGTCGAGGTCGACATGTCGCACCGCGCCACGGGGACGGACTGGCGAGCCCAGCTCCACCGGGCCGGACAGCTCCTGGACGTGGCCCGCGCGTTGGCCACGCGAGAGCCGGTCATCGCCCAAAATCTCGGCAAAATGCGCCCCAAACGCTGACCAACCTCCACACCTCCCAGGGCACCCCACCGCTCACCCGGAGACGAGACCCGAAGCCGCCGCGATGGCGGCTTCGCCTTTTGTACGACCGGGCACTTGCTCTGCCGCGAATCGAAGGCCGACATGGGCTCGGCCGGTCGGCCTCGTCGAAGGTGCGGGCAGGGACGCCCCACACGGGTCGGCGCGGACTCCAACCGCAGCCGGACAGCACTCCGAGGGCCGGCAGGCGGAACGTCCGCGGAACCCGATCGGTCTACGAACAGGGCGCCGATCCGCAGCAGGGTCGGACCTTGTCCACAGGAGTCCAGGACTCGAACTCGGTTATCCACAGGAGAGCCTCGCCCGGCCAAAGCCACCTCGCGAGTGTGCTGGAATTTGCCGGTGACTTCGGAGAAGCGGCGCGACAGGGCACGGGGTCGGCTCGCCTGGGTGGCCACGGCGGCGATCGGCGCCTCGATCCTGCTGACGATCGGCATAGGTCTCCTGGGCCCGTCGCCGATGGTCCCTCGCCTGACCGGCCCGAGCCGGCACCCGCCGTACTCTCTCGACGTCCACCCCGAGCCGCACCTGGTGATCGCCCTCGCCGCGGCCGCGCTCGCCCTCGGCGGCCTCGGCCTCCTGACCGCCCTCGCCCTCCTTCGACCCCCCGCCCACGACGCTGCGAGCTGGAACCTTTCGGACAGTTCGCCACCGGACGGTCAGACGCGGGGCGGCTCTATCAGCGACGCTCCCGTCTCACCCGCCGCCTCCACCTCGACCATCCGCGCACGGCATGCGTCAGCCCAGCTCACACGGGGACATGAGGACGCCGGGAAGGGGGTGCCGCATTGGCTCCGGTCGCTGCCGAGCGCGCGCACTCTGGTGCTCCTCGGCTGTCTGACCGCGGCGATCCTCGCCTTCCTCCCCCCTTCCGGCTCGGGCGACCACCTCAACTACGCCGCGTACGGCCGCATGGTGACCCTCGGTCTCGACCCGTACTCCCATGGCGCGGTCGACCTGCCGGGTGACCCCATCGCCGACGCGGTGGAGCAGCCGTGGCGTGAGGAGCCGAGCGTGTACGGCCCGGTGGCGACGGCCCTGCAGGCGGTGGCGAGCTGGGTCGGCGGAGACTCGCTCCGCCTGACGATATTCGTGCTGGCCCTGTTCAACGCGGCCGCGTTCATCGTGACGGGCCTCCTCATTGACCGTTTCACGCGGGACGATCCGGCCAGGCGCCTGCGTGCCGCCCTCCTCTGGACGGCCAACCCGCTGCTGCTCTACCACCTCGTGGCGGGCCTGCACGTCGACACGTTCGCCATCGCGTGCATGGTGGCGGCGCTCCTGGCCAGAGGCCGTCCGGTGGGCTCGGGCGTCCTGTTCGGGCTGGGCGTGGCGATCAAGGTCAACGCCGGTCTGGCGGCGCTCGGCCCGGCCTGGGAGCTCCGGCGACGTCCCGCCCGGCTGGCGCTCATGGCGGCGTGCGCGGTGGCGGTGGTGGTCGTGGGATACGCGATCGTCGGCCCGGATGCGATCGCCCCGATCACCCGCACCAGCAAATCGATCTCCCACGCCTCGCTCTGGAAGCTCGTCCAGGGGTGGCTCCAGTCCCTCGTGGGCACCGGCAGCGCGTACCGAGGAGAAATCCAGGTCGGGTCGCTCCTGGTCCTCGCGCTCGTCGCCTGGTCGCTGCTCCGCCTGTCCTCCCGTTCCCGAGCGGCGAGCGGGCTGGGTGCGGGGGGCGTGCGTGGCGATCGCGGGTTGGAGGCGCCGGTTGTGGCCGCGGCGCTGGTGGTGGCATACGTGTTCGCGACGCCCTACATCCTGCCGTGGTACGACGGGCTGGCGCTGGGGGCGCTGGCGCTGGTGGCGGGGTCCGCGGTGGACGGCTTCGTGGTCGCCCACCTGCTGGTCCTGTCGCTCGCGTACCTCCCGGCCAGGGTGGACGGGCAGCCAGAAGACCTCGAGTGGCTGCGGACCGTGCTCAGACCTCAGCTCGCCTGGGCGCTGCTCGCCCTGACGGTGGCGCTGATCCTGTGGGCGTGGCGAGCTGCAGGGCGCGAACGCAGGCCGCCAGTGTCAGCGGCACGGCGACCGTCAGCGCCATAGCGGGGATGGCGATGCCGGAGTCGTTCATCAGGAAGCCGACGAAGGCACACGTCAGGGCGCCGAAGAGACCCGCCCGGAGCGCCGGCGCGAGCTGGTACGCCTGCCCGAGCGCCGAGGCGCCCCAGCGCGACGGGCGCGCGAGCACCAGGAAGAGGAAGGCCAGCGCGACCAGCGAAAGGAGGGTCAGTGACCAGTTCCCGACGGTCACCCCGATCATGGCACTGAACTTGCGCCAGACGACCGTCCACGCCTGGCCGTCGATGATCTGCTGGACGAAGTTGCCCAGATGGGTCCGTTGCGCCTCGGGGCGCAGCCAGTCGACGACGGAAAGCGTGCCCACCAGGACGGCCCCCACCAGACCGACGAGCAGCAGCCTCAGCACGGAGACCCGCCGGCCGGAGAGCAGGATGAGGAAGACCGCCAGCCCGATCACGAACGCCGGCACGCCGCCGAAGTCCGCCCCCCACGAGGGCCACCCGTCCGCGAAGACCGCGAGCATGCCGTACGCGGCGCACATCCCCACGACCACGACCTTCGCCAGCCCCTTGCCGAGCAACCACTGGGCCACCCCGGCCAGCCCGAGGATGGTGCCCGTGGAGTAGACGGCGAAGGCGATGTTGCTGAAGCCGTAGAAGCGTCCCCCGGTCACGGGCTCGTAGCCGGTCACGGCGTTCACCTGGAGCTTGGAGCCCGTCATGACGTCGATGAGGAGCGCTACGGAGGTGACGGCGGCCACCGCGGTCAGGGGGCCGAGCGTGTGGGCCCGCCACGGCCCGGCGAACGCCAGGGCGGTGACCAGGGCGGCGATGGCCAGGATCGTCACGACGACCGACACCATCGGCACCGGCAGCGTCCACCACGGCACCAGCTGGGCCAGGAACGTGGAGACGGCGATGGCCCCGCTGACCACCGCGACCACCTGGACCGCCTTGAGGAGCGTCGAGGCGCCCGCGAGGTGAGCGGCCCCGGCCAGGCTGGTGTGAGTGGCTGAGGACGTGCTGGTGCGGTCAGGGGTGGGCGTGTCGGGGGTCGCGTCGGTGCGGCCGGGCGACGCCGTGTTGGCGGTCGTGTTGGCGTGGCCGGCGGATGGCGTGTCAGCGGTTGCGTTGCTGCGGTCAGAGGTGGGCGCGCTGGTGTGACCGGGCGACGCCGTGTGTCCGGTGACCGCATTGCGGTGCTTGAGTGCCGGCATGGCCGCGGTCGCCTCGGACGGTGTGGGCGATGGCTCGTCGGTGGTGGCCTCGGAGGGTGTGGGCGAGGAGGTGCTGGTGGATGTGAGCGATGATGTGCCTGCATGGGCAAGTGTGGAGCGGCGGCGGCGTAGGACGAGGGCGGCGAGGGCGTAGAAGAGGAGCTGGAGCGTCACCAGGACGGTGAAGAACGGGCCGCGCACCGTCCGCAGCACCTGGCTGGCCAGATCCCCGTCCGCGAGCCTCGCCACCGTCTCGGCCGGTGCGGCGGAGGTGGAGCCGCTGGGCTGCCAGGGACGGCCCACCACCTGGCGCGGCACCGGGAGGCCGAGGATCTGGATGGTGGTGGCGGTCAGGTCGGTGATGGTGACCAGGGCGTCCTGGCGGGTGGAGGTGGCGGTCAGGTAGCCCTGGGCGTACGGCGGGCCGTTGGGGGACTTGGCGATGGCCACGTGGAGGTGCGCGCCCGGGGAGACGTCGGAGATGCCGGCAAGGAGGATCGTGGTGTCGGAGGGCAGCTTGGCGATCAGGGCGGCGATCTGGTGGTCCGCCCGGCTCGCGGCGGCCTGGCGGGCCGTGGCCGGCAGCGCGATGGGCACGCCGTACTCGTCCAGGGGCTGCTGGATCCACGCCGTGGCCAGGTCGGCGGCCTCCATGATGATCAGGTTGTACGGGGTCAGGTCCCCGACGCCGTCAGGGGTGGGGGCGTATCTAGCGATATTTCCGGACTTGTCGGCACCGGCGAGGGCAGCGCCCGGCCCCACCGCGGCCACCTTGCCCCCGTTGTCCTTCACCAGCTGCCCCAAGGTGCCCAGCTGGGCGTCGTAGCCGGTCTCGGACTGGTACGCGGTGAGCGTCTGCCAGCCCGGGATCTCGGCGGCTTCGCCCGCCGCCTGGGGGACGGGGGGCGGGGTGCAGCCCTTGCCCGGGGTGCCCGCCCGCTGGCCTGCCGAGATGGTCAGCCAGCCGGACGCGGGGCAGGTGGTGCCGCGGTCCGGCGGTGGCACGGCCCGCGTCGAAAGCGAGGCTGAGGTGCCCTGACCGGCCAGGGCCCACAGGGTGGGGGTCCGCGTTGGGTCCAGATCGCTCCATTCGAGCCCCGGCACGCCGATGACGGCCACGCGCGGGGCCGCCCCGGTGTCCAGCCTCGAAGCACCGCCCACCTGCGCAGGGGCCCCAGCCTCTGACGGAGTCCCGGTCTGTCCCGGGGTGCTGCCTCGTTCCGGGCCGGTGGCCCCTGCTCCTGCGGCGACCTGGACGGTGGCGGGATCCACGGTGACGGGATTCCCGGTGGCCGGATTCCCGGTGGCCGGATTCCCGGTGGCCGGATTCCCGGTGGCCGGATCCACGGAGGCCGGATCCACGGAGGCCGGCCGTCCTGCGTGGGTTCGTACGGCTGTTCCCGCGGCGGAGCCCGGGGCCTTGCTCATGGCCGGGGGCTGGTGCGCGTCCGGCGACAGAGCGTGGGGCGCGCTGAGGGAGGCTGCCGCTGCGGGGGCCGGCGACGCGATGAGGGTGCTCACGGTGGTCAGCCCCAGGAGGAGCGCGGCGACGGCGCGCTTGCCGCGGCGTGCCTGCGCCTCCTCCGGCGGGCGCGGGGGCGCCGGTGCCGGGGAGGTGTCCTGGGCGGTCCACGACATGGCGGCGGAGGGCGGGAGCGACTGGGCAGGGGCATGCCGTACGTCGTGCTCGCCGTACCGGCCGGGCGTGGCGTATGGCATGGACGGAACCCCCAGTGATTGCCCCTCGATCAAACAAGCCCACGGTAACGTGCCACATCGTGACAAGTGGCGAGGTGCTGGTGAGACGGCGGCAGTGGTGGACGTGGGCGGTCGTGGTGCTCGTGGCCGCCGCGGCCGTGGCTCCTCTGGTGCACATGTGGCTCACCAACCCCGACGACCAACGCCTGGTCGACCTCGACGTTTACCGTACCGGTGGGCAGATGCTGCTCGAGGGACGGCCGGTCTACGACTACGTCACGCCGGCCCCGCAGCTGTTGCCGTTCACCTACCCTCCCGTCGCGGCGATGCTGGCCGTGGGGCTGGCTGAGATGTCCTGGGGGACGGCGCAGTGGGTCTGGACGGCCGGCATCTTCGTGGCGCTGGCCGTGACCGTGGGTTTCGCGTTCAGGGAGGCGCTGCGCGGGCGGAAGTACGCGCCGTGGGCGTTCGCGGCGCTCGTGGTGGCGTGCGCGTACGTGATGCCGATCAGGGACCAGGTGCGGTTCGGGCAGGTGGACATCCTGCTGGTCGCGCTCTGCCTGGCCGACTGCGTGGCGCGGAGGCCCTGGTGGCCGCGCGGGTTCCTGATCGGGCTGGCCACGGCGGTGAAGCTCACGCCGGGCGTCTTCCTCATCTACCTGCTGGTCACGCGGCAGTGGCGGACGTTCTTCATGGCGGCGTTCACGACGGCGGTCCTGACGCTGCTGCCGTTCGCGGTGATCCCGAGGGACGCGGCCGACTTCTGGTTCTCGGCGCTGCTCGATCCCGAACGCCTTGGCGCGAACGCGGCCACCACCAACCAGTCGATCCGCGGCATGCTGATCCGGCTCTACCTGCCCGATCTGGCGACGTCCCTGATCTGGGTCGCCGTCGTGGCCGTGGTCGCGTGGTACGGGTTCCGCGGCGCGCGGGACGCGTACAGGGCGAACGACAACCTCACCGCGGTCGCGCTGGTCGGGCTGATGGCGGTGCTGCTCTCGCCGGTCGCCTGGATCCACCACCTGGCCTGGGTGGTCGTGGTGCTCGGCGCCATCGTCGGGGACGGGCGCGACCCGGTCAGGCTGCGGGTGGCGGCGGGGGTGTGGCTGTTCTACGTGGTGCCGGTCCCCTGGTGGGGGGTCTCGCTGAAGGCGGCCGACATCCCGGGGGTCAGCGTGGTGCTGGGGAAGATCGTCCAGAACGGGTACGGGCTCGGAGCGCTGGCCCTCGTGTGGTTGCTGGTGACCTGGTTGCCGAAACGCCGCGAGATCGCATGACCGAAGCATTACCCTCTGTGACGTGCTCGTTACCGTATGGGTGATCGTGGGCGTCGTCGCCGGGGTCAGCGGCGTGTTCGTCGGGTATCTGGCGCTCCGCCAGGCCAGGGCGACCGTGGAGGACTGCCGGCGCATGCTCGTCCGGCAGAGCAGCGAGGGCGCGGGCGATCTCAGGGCCATCAGGGATGTGGCGGTCTGCCGGTACGACGCGCTCTCCGAGATGACCGGGCGCCTGTCGTTCTCGGTGGCCATGATCAACGGGCTGGGTGACGGCATCGTGCTGACCTCGATCAACGGGCGCAGCGAGACCCGTACGTACGTGCGGCCCGTGGTGGGCGGCAAAGGGCGCGAGCCGCTGTCGCCCGAGGAGGAGGAAGCGGTACGGGCGGCAAGGCTGGGGCTCGGTCCGATGATCCTCTCCCGGGCGCCGGAGACCCTGTAACTCCAGGTACGTCACCAGCGAAAGCGGCGCATGGGCGGCCCACCTGCGGATACTCTTGATGCATGCCCAGACTCGCCTATCTCGGACCGGAAGGGACCTTCACCGAAGAGGCCCTGCGGCTCCTCGACCCGACGGCCGAGCGGCTGCCCTGCGCCAACGTGAGCGCCGCACTCAACGCGGCCCGCGCCGGTGACGCCGACGGCGCCGTCGTGCCGCTGGAAAACTCCATCGAGGGCGCGATCACCACGACGCTCGACGAGTTCGCCTGGGGCGAGCCGTTGCTGATCACCGCCGAGCTGCTGCTTCCCGTGCAGTTCTCGCTGCTGGCCAGGCCCGGCACCGAGATCCCCCACATCAAGCGGGTCTACACGCATCCCGCGGCCATCACCCAGTGCCGCGCCTTCGTCGCGCGCGAGCTGCCCGAGGCCGTCGTGGTGTCCGCCCCTTCGACCGCGGCGGCGGCCCAGGAGGTCTCGCTGCCCGGCTCGCCGTACGACGCCGCCATCGCCGCCCGCATCGCCGGCGAGCACTACGGCCTGGTGCAGCTGGCCGCCGACATCGGTGACCGGTCCGACACCGTGACCAGGTTCGTCAAGGTGAGCCGTCCAGGGCCGCTGCCCGCGCCGACCGGCTCCGACCGCACCACTCTGGTCGTCTTCCTCGCCGACGACCACCCGGGCGCGCTGCTGGAGATGCTGACCGAGTTCTCGGTGCGCGGGGTCAACCTGACGCGCATCGAGTCGCGGCCGACCGGTGACGGCATCGGGCGCTACTTCTTCCACTTCGACTTCGAGGGCCACATCGCCGACGCGCGGGTCGGGGAGGCCATCGCGGGGCTCCACCGCATCTGCGGCGAGGTGCGCTTCCTCGGGAGCTATCCCCGGGCCGACGGCATCGCGCCGCAGATCAAGCGCGGCACGTCGGATGCCGAGTTCGCCGAGGCGGGCGACTGGCTCGCCCGCATACGCGCCGGCCAGGTCTGATCCGTCCGCCCGCCCGCCCGGCTGGTGTGTGGGTCGGCGCCGGAGCGCGAGGCGTCCGTCCGGCCGGGTGGTGCGTAGGTCGGCCGGAGCGCGCGGCGTTCACGTGCCAGGTGCCCAGTGGCTCCGAGACCGGTGCCCGCTGCTTCGCGCGCTCCCGTGCTCGCGCCCTCGGCTCGCGTGGAAGCGTCCGCGGCGTGACGGCGGCCGTGTCGGCATGGCGCGGGGCTCGCCCGGGGCACGGTGTGAGGCTGAGCTGGAACGGAAGTGGCCGGGGCTGGGGGTCGGCGCCAGGCCCGGGTGAGCAGATGCGAGGCGGGACCGGGCAGGCCGGGCCGTCGCGAGGCGGGGCCGGGCGGGCCGGGCCGTCGCGAGGCGGGGCCGGGCCGGTGCCAGGTGGGCGGCAGCTGGGGGACGGGTTCGGGAGTCGGGTGGGCGTGTACGCGGTAATCCAGGGGCGAGGTGCCGCTCCGCGCCGGTAGCCTTTGGCTTGTGATTGACCTGCGTACCCTTCGTGAGGATCCCGACCGACTGCGGGCGTCGCAGCGTGCCCGCGGCGAGGACGACTCCGTCGTCGACACGCTGCTCGACCTGGACGAGCGCCGCCGATCCGCGCTGACCTCGTTCGAGTCCATGCGCGCCGAGCAGAAGAGCATGGGCAAGTCGGTCTCCAAGGCGCAGGGGGAGGAGAAGACCGCGCTGCTCCAGCGCGCCAAGGACCTCGCGAGTCAGGTCAAGGCCGCGGAGGCCGAGGCGGAGAAGCTGGCGGGCGAGCTCGACGAGCTCCTCCAGACGGTGCCCAACATCGTGGAGGAGGGCGCGCCGGAGGGCGGCGAGGACGACTACGTCGTGCTGGAGACGCACGGCGAGCCCCGGGTGTTCGACTTCGAGCCCAAGGACCACCTGGAGCTGGGCGAGGGGCTCGGCGCCATCGACATGGAGCGGGGCGCCAAGGTGTCCGGCTCGCGGTTCTTCTTCCTCAAGGGCCTCGGGGCGCGCCTGCAGCTCGGCCTGCTCAACATGGCCATGCAGCAGGCGATCGAGGCCGGCTTCACGCCGATGATCGTGCCGGTGCTCGTCAAGCCGGAGACCATGCAGGGCACCGGCTTCCACGTGGCCCACGACAAGGAGATCTACCGCCTGCCCGAGGACGACCTCTACCTCGTCGGCACGTCGGAGGTCTCGCTGGCCGGATACCACTCCCAGGAGATCCTCGACGCCGGTGACCTGCCGCTGCGCTACGCCGGCTGGTCGTCGTGCTTCCGCCGCGAGGCCGGCTCGTACGGCAAGGACACCAGGGGCATCATCCGGGTGCACCAGTTCGACAAGGTCGAGATGTTCTCGTACGTGCGTCCGGAGGACGCCCACGAGGAGCACCTGCGCCTGCTCGACTGGGAGAAGGAGATGCTGGCCAAGATCGAGGTCCCCTACCGCGTCATCGACACGGCGGCGGGCGACCTCGGCATGTCGGCCGCCCGCAAGTACGACTGCGAGGCGTGGATCCCCACCCAGGGCCGCTACCGCGAGCTGACCTCGACCTCCAACTGCACGGAGTTCCAGGCGCGCCGGCTCTCCGCCCGCTACCGCGACCAGGACGGCAAGCCGCGGCACCTGGCCACGCTCAACGGCACGCTGGCCACCACCCGCTGGCTCGTCGCGATCCTGGAGAACCACCAGCAGGCCGACGGCTCCGTGGTGGTTCCCGAGGCGCTGCGGCCCTACGTGGGTCTCGAGGTGCTGGAGCCGTCCAAGTAGGACCGGCGGCGGGCGTCGTGCCTGATCAGCAGGGCGCCCGCCAGCACCACGAGGCCGGTCAGCAGCACGGCCAGCGCGACCGCGACCCAGTAGGGTCCCGGGGCGCCCTGTGACCAGCCGTAGAAGGGCGTGTAGACGCCCGCGAAGACCAGTGGCGCGGCCACCAGGCCGACGGCCACATGAGCGCCCCGCGCCCGGCCCGTGCAGGCCAGCACGAAGGACACCAGCACGCCGACCACGGTGACGAGCACGCTGCCGCCGATCAGCGGCACCAGTTCCGACCAGCTGAGCGAAGGCATGAACGCCTCGGTGGTGGACGAAGCGGGCGCGCTCGCGCTGATGAGCATGGTGAAGAGGCCCAGGCAGGCGGCCGAAGCGAAGATCATGTACGCGAGGTGGAACCGGCGCAGCCCCGCCCCGACGCCGCCGAACAGCATGCAGGCGGCCAGGAAGATCGCCACGATGAACTCCAGGGTCAGGTCGACCTCAGCGGCCGGTTCCTCCGTCCCGCCGGGCCAGCCGAGCCGCTGCCACTGCCCGGAGACGTCGCGTACGAGGATGCCGTCCAGGCCGTTCGCGACGACCACGACGTGGCCTCCCGGGCGGGCCTGCACGGCCAGCCCCATGGAGCTCTGCCCGGGGATCCCCGAATAGCGCCTGGCCATCCGCTCGCTGTCGCCCTGGCTCATGGCCCACGACGGCTCCCACGTCCTGCCGCCGTCGTCGGACTGCTCCACGGCCATCCGGTCCTTGACCAGCCGGTAGCACCGCGTGGCCTGCCTCGGCACGCAGGCGGCGCTCTGAGGCGAGGGCCTGCCCTCGGGCGGGCTGTCGTACGACTCGGACCAGGTGGCGCCCCCGTCCTCGGAGACCCGCGTGACGCCGCTCGTCACCTGGACGGTGATGCGGTCCCCGTCCACGTCGACCGAACGGGCGGTGGGCATGGGCGCCGCCGACGTGGCGGTGACCGCGAGGACGGCCAGCGGCATCGTGACGACGACCCGCCAGCGCGAGGAGCCCGACTCCAGGCTGCGACGGCGTACCCACCACGCCAGGGCGAGCGCCGGCAGCGCCAGGAGGTCCGTGGGATCGGCCAGGACGCGCGACGGACCCGCCACGAGGGTCCAGACATGGGAGGCCGCCTCAGCGCCCGTCTCCGTCGTTTTCACGAGCGCGAAGAGCACCCCGGTCAGTACGGTGGCCGCCAGGTCGGCCCGCCGCCAGAACAGCAGGGCCACCAGTGCGGGGGCCGCGACGAGCCCCGCGACGTCGCTGAGCTTGCCCGTGACGAACCCGGGCCAGGCCTGCTTGAGCAGATGGTCGTTGACCAACAGCACGAAAACCCCGGCAACGGTCACAGGGTGGCATAACCAGGCGTACCTCATGTAGAGGTGGATGATCGGAGGAGGCGGAAGGTTCGCGGCCGTGACCAACCCGGAACACGCAAAAGACCGAGGCCCGCTGGAAGCGAACCCCGGTCTGTCTAGCTGTTACAGGTCAGATGGCTCGGACCTGAGAGGCCTGCGGCCCCTTCTGGCCCTGCGTGATCTCGAACTCGACCCGCTGGCCGTCTTCAAGGCTGCGGTAGCCGTTGCCGACGATCTCGGAGAAGTGCACGAACACGTCCGGCGCACCGCCGTCCGGGGCGATGAAGCCGAAGCCCTTCTCGGCGTTGAACCACTTGACGGTTCCCTGAGCCATAAAAGCTCTCCCTCAGGATGTGAATCTATGGGACCCACACCTCGTGGGTCCCGGTGTGTCGTACAGCAAGCACCCGGGGTGGCTCAGACAAAGTCATGCTGGTTTTCACTACGGGATCAGCTAATACAACGCCATCACATCTAACACCATTCTGGAGCGTTGGTGTTCCCGTACCAACGAAGATTTCTGTCAGGCGGCATCACCGGGCAAACTGGAACCTGTTATGCACAGCCTTCCCACGCCCCGTCTTGTGGCCACCGACCTCGACGGGACCGCCTTGCGCACCGACGGAACCGTGTCTCCCCGCACTGCCTCGGCCTTCGCCAAGGTCGAGGAATACGGAGGGATGCTCGTGTTCGTGACGGGGCGGCCGCCGCGGTGGATGGGCGGGGTCGCGGGTGCCGTACGTCACCGTGGGCTCGCGATCTGTGCCAACGGCGCGCTGATCTACGATCTCCATACCGAACGGATAGTGGAATCCCACCTGATCACCGTGGACGTGCTCAGGGAAGTGGTGGCTCAGCTAAGAGCGAACGTGTCCGATCTCGCATTTTCGGTCGAGTATGAAGTGGGTTTTGCGCATGAGTCCGATTTCCTCCTCGGTGGCCTGGACAAGCACACTCGGGGGGTATGCGTTGACTCCGTGACCGCGCGCCCGTGCGCGAAGCTGCTCGCGCTGCACCCCGGCATGGACCCCGACGAGTTGCAGGACACCGTGCACCGGCTGGTGGGCCATCTTGTGACGGCCACCCACTCCAGCCGCAAGGGGCTGATCGAGATGAGCGCTCAGGGCGTGACGAAGGCCACGGCCCTCGCGGCGCTGGCCGGGCAGCACGAGATCAGGGCGTCGGAGTCGGTCGCGTTCGGTGACATGCCGAACGACCTGCCCATGCTGAGCTGGGCAGGTACGTCGTACGCGGTCGCCAACGCGCACCCCGACGTGCTGGCTGCGGTCGATCACGTGACCGCGGCCAACGACGAGGACGGCGTCGCGCAGGTGATCGAGCGCCTCTACAGGTAGGGGCCCGAGCCGCCGTGCGGACGCTGCTGCTGGTCGTCACCGGGCGGCACGCCGGGCAGCGCCCTGCGCATCTGCTCCAGCTGGGCGCGGGCCGCCATCTGCTGCGCGAACAGCGTGGTCTGGATGCCGTGGAACAACCCTTCGAGCCAGCCGACCAGCTGGGCGTGCGCGATGCGCAGCTCGGCCTCGCTCGGCGGCGCGCCGTTCTCCTCCGTGAAAGGCAGGGACAGCCGCTCCAGCTCGTCGACCAGCTCCGGCGCCAGGCCGTCCTCGAGCTCCTTGATGGAGGACTCGTGGATCTCCTTCAACCGCTTGCGGCTGGCCTCGTCGAGCGGAGCCGCCCGGACCTCGTCGAGAAGCTGCCTGATCATGCTGCCGATGCGCATCACCTTGGCGGGCTGCTCGACCAGGTTGGTGACCGACCGGTCGTCTTCGCCGCTATCGCCCTGACCTTGGAAGTCGGGGCCCACCACCACGATGTGGGGGGTGTTGTTGTCCTCAGCATTCATAACACTCACCGTACTAGCAGGATCTTGCCGACGTGTTCTCCCGAATCCAACATTCGGTGCGCTTCGGCGGCGTCCGCCATCGGCACCTCGGCGTGCACCACGGGACGCACCGCTCCGGCGCTGACCAGCGGCCACACGTTGTCCACGACACTACGCACGATGGCGCCCTTCTCGTCCACGGGACGCGAGCGGAGCGCGGTGGCGTGGACGGCGGCGCGCTTGGCGAGCAGGGCGCCGAGGTCGAGCTCGGCCTTGCGGCCGCCCTGGAGCCCGATGACCACGAGCCGGCCGCCGGTGCGGAGCGCGCGTACGTTCCCCGCGAGGTATTTGGCGCCCATGATGTCGAGGATCACGTCAGCGCGTACCTTGTCCGCGAAGTCCTCTTCGCGGTAGTTGATGACCTCGTCCGCGCCGAGCTCCCTGACGCGCTCGGCCTTGGCCGCCGTGCCGACGGTCGTGACGACGCGCGAGCCGAGCGCCTTGGCCAGCTGCACCGCGAACGTGCCGATCCCGCTGGCCCCGCCGTGCACCAGCAGCGTCTCGCCCTTGCGCAGCCGCCCGATCATGAAGACGTTGGACCACACCGTGCACGCCACCTCCGGCAGCCCGGCGGCCTCCCGCAGCGGCACCCCGTCAGGCACCGGCATGACCTGCTGCCAGGGCACGGCTACGCGCTCGGCGTAACCGCCGCCGGCCAGCAGCGCGCACACCTCGTCGCCCGGCCTGAACTGCTCCACGTCCGCGCCGACCTCGGCCACCACGCCCGAGACCTCCAGCCCCGGGTATGGCGGCGCGCCGGGCGGGGGTTCGTAAAATCCCTGTCTCTGCAGCACATCGGCACGGTTGACCGCCGAGGCGGCCACCTCGATGAGCACTTCCCCCCGCTCGACGCGCGGGTCAGGCGCCTCACGCCACTCCAGCACCTCGGGTCCGCCGGGCTCGGCGATCTCAATGGCTCGCATGCGAACTACGGTAGCCGGGCAAAGAAGTTGTGGGTTGCCGGGCTCCGCGGCGGCGCGTCACGTTAATCTGCAAGGTATTTGCTGCCCCTTTAGACCCACCCGAGGGGGAACACGGTGGCAAGACACGATCGAGAGGAATCGCTCGAGGAACAGCTGGCGTGGCTCGACGCGATCAAGGAGTCGGAGGAGGCTCCCGTCCCCGTCAGCGCCTCGGCCGCAGCGGCCGACGAGCCGGTCGCCTCGCCGTACCCCCAGGACCCGTGGCTGCTGGTGCCCGCGCAGCACGACACGCCGACGCCGCCGCTGTTCCGCGCGGCCGTCGACTCCGTGTACGGCGCCGCGGCGGCCGAGGACCTTCCCGAGAGCGAGGCCGAGGCCGCCGAGTGGCTCGGTACGGCCGGCACGACCGGTGCCGCCGGGGGCACCGGGACGAAGGAGGCGGCCTCGACGCCGGGCGCGGACGACCCGTTCCACGCTCCGCTGAGGCCGCTGCCACGTCCCGACGACACCGACTCGTACTCGCTGTCGTTCACGCCTCCTGAGCCCGTCGAGCCGCCCGCCGCCGAGACGGCGGCGGGCGAGACGGCGGAGTCGTCCTGGTCGACGGTCCCCGAGTGGGCGCGCGCCCCCGAGCCGGAGGCCGCCGACGACTCCTCGGAGGCCGAGCGCCCGGAACCGGAGTCCTCCGACACGCTCCCGAGCATCCAGCCACCGAAGTGGACGGAGCCGGAGGCCGCGCCGGCCGGCGAGGAGCGCACCGAGGAGGACGAGCAGCCCGAGCACACCGTGCCCGATGTGCGCCTTTCTTGGACCGAGCCGATCCTGCCGCTGCCCGCCAAGGAGACCCTGGAGTCGCCCGAGCGGCCCCAAGAGCAGGAGCGCGAGCCCGAGAGCGCCCCGCAGCGGGATCGTCCGCTCGACGTGGAGCGCTCCCGCCAGGAGGAGCGCCCGGCCGACCAGCCCGAGCAGGGGCGCGCGGCGCGTCCCGAGCAGCCCGAGGGCCGCCATCAGGAGGAGCGCCCGCAGTGGCCCGAGCAGCAGAACGAGTGGCGCCCCGCCGACCGGGAGCTTCCCCCACCGGCTGAGCAGCAGCCCGAGTGGGGTCCCACCGAGCAGCAGAACGAGTGGCGCCGCGCCGACCGGGAGCTTCCCCCACCGGCTGAGCAGCAGCCCGAGTGGGGTCCCACCGAGCAGCAGCCCGAATGGCGCCCGGCCGACCGGGAGATCCCCGCCGGGCAGCAGCAGGCGTGGCGTCCCGCCGACCGCGAGATCCCGCCGCCGCCCGAGCGGCGCCGCCACCAGGCGCCGATCCCGGTGTTCACCGCCCCGCCGCGCCCCCCGGTCACCGGCCGGCCCACGGCGGAGAGCCTCGACCCCGAATACCTGCTCCGCGGACGGCGTAACGCCCCCTCCAAGGGCTGGCGCCGCATGGTCTACAAGGCGTCGGGCGGCTGGATCAAGCCGGGCGAGCCGCCGGAGGTGCGCCGCCGCCGCGAGCTGATGACCAGGGCTCGCACCCCCGTCACCACCGGCCACCACAGGGTGGCGGTGCTGAGCCTCAAGGGCGGCGTGGGCAAGACCACGACCACCGTCGGCCTCGGTGCCACCCTGGCCCAGATCCGCGGCGACCGCGTGATCGCGGTGGACGCCAACCCCGACCGCGGCACCCTGTCCGACAAGCTCGTCCTGGAGACCTCGGCCACCGTGCGCGACCTGCTCAACGAGCGCGACCAGGTCAAGCGCTACGTCGACATCAGGGCGTTCACCTCGCAGGCGCCGTCCCGGCTGGAGGTGCTCGCCTCCGACCGCGACCCGTCGGTGTCGGAGGCGTTCAGCGGCGCCGACTACCAGGACGTCTCCCAGGTGCTGGAGAACTTCTACTCCATCTGCATCACCGACTGCGGAACCGGCCTGCTCCACTCGGCGATGGGCGGGGTGCTCGGGCTGGCCGACCAGATCGTGCTGGTCAGCTCGCCGTCCGTGGACGGCGCGCGGGCGGCCTCGGCGACGCTCGACTGGCTGGAGGCGCACCACTACGGCGACCTGGTGAAGAACGCGACCGTGGTGCTCTGCAGCGTGCGGCCGCGTACGAAGTCGGCGGTCGACATCAAGAAGCTGGAGGCCCATTTCGCGGCCAGGTGTCGCGCGGTGGTCCGGGTGCCGTACGACCCGCACCTGGAGGAGGGCGCGGAGATCGACCTCGACCGGCTCCAGGAGCCGACCAGGGAGGCCTACCTGCAGCTCGCCGCCTGCGTGGGCGACGGCTTCGCGGGCGTCCGCGAGTGATCGGAAGGTGATCGGGCCGGGCTCACCCGCTTGTCGATCGGTCACGCTCCGGTGAGCATGGTGTCATGCCGATCACCAACTGGCTCGCCATCGCCGGTCTGCTCCTGTGGCTTGGCTTTGAGATCGCACTCCGCCGCCGTGCCGCCGCCGACGGCCCGGACGACCGTGGCGGTGACAGGGGTAGCACCTTGCTGCTCGTCGCCGCCTACAACGTGGCCATCGTGCTCATCGTCGTGCTGGGACTGCTGGGAGTCGGATGGCTGCCGGTCGAGGTGCGCTGGGTGGGGGTGGGGATGATGGCGGCCGGGCTGGGGCTGCGCGCCTGGGGCATGATCACGCTCGGGGCGTACTACACCCGAACCCTGCACGTGACGGGCGGCCAGCACGTGGTCACGTCCGGGCCGTACCGGATGATCCGTCATCCCGGATACGCCGGCAGCCTGCTCGTCTGGACGGGCTGCTGCGTGGGCTGCGGCAACTGGATGGCCTTCGCGGTCGTGGGCGCGCTCATGCTGGTGGCCTACGGCTGGCGGATCCGCTCGGAGGAGCTGCTGCTGGTCGACAGGTTCGGCGATGAGTACGCGACCTACCGCGGGCACACTGCCCGGCTTGTCCCGTTCGTGTATTGAACTCTGGCGGAGGGTGTGGGATTCGAACCCACGAGGCCATCGCTGACCTGGCCGCTTTCAAGGCGGCTGCACTCGTCCACTATGCGAACCCTCCCGTGCGGAAACCACGATAGCGGCTGTGGTGACAGCGGTGTACGTTCAGGAGGTGGCAGATCTCAACGTCGAGGTGGAGCGCGGTGACGCGGCCGCGCTCGTGCGCCTCGACGGTGACCTCGACAAGGTCACGGCGCCGCAGCTCAGGCACTGCCTGGCCGCGCTCCTGGAGGAGGGGCGGGTGCAGTTCGTCCTCGACATGGGGGAGCTGGAGTTCTGCGACTCCAGCGGCCTGTGGGCGCTGGTGGAGCACCAGCGCCGGGTCTCCGCGCAGGCCGGCTCGTTACGCCTGGTCGGGGTGCACGGGGTCTTGCAGAGGGTCCTCGACGTGACGGGGCTCAAGGCCGCCTTCGACGACGTACTTTGACGTGCTCCTCTAAGGCTTGCCGAGCTGGGAGAGCAGCCACGTCGGGCCGGTGGTCTCGGCGCCCAGCCCGCGCACCCGTTCGCGCAGCCCTCGATCGGCGGTGACGACGAGCACGCGCTCCCACGGCTTGGCCCGCCGCACCACGTCGACGATCGCGTCGTCGCCGCTGCCCGTGGCCGCGACCACCTGGATGCCCGGCACGGCCGGCGCGCTCCTGGCGGCGCCCTCCACGACCGCCACCACGCGCGGATACCACTGCGAAAGCACGGGATGCGCCAGCCGCACGCCCGCCACGGCCTCGAGCAGCCGGGTCGCGGCCCCGAGCCGGTCGCGCCACCAGCCGTGCTCGGCCCGCGCGCCCACGATGTTGGCCACGTCGAGGACGACGGTCTCCGGCCTGATCGCCACCTGGATGTCGCTCCAGGTGGCCGCGAAGCCGGGATGCAGCTCGCGGTCGGTGACCTCGGGCAGCGGCAGCCAGCGCAGCTCGTCGCTCTCGCCGTTGGCGGGCGCCGCGGCCAGCAGCTCGGCCGACTCGGCGATCACCGTCTCGAACGCCCACCCGCCGTGGTCGTCGCGGAAGACGCCCTGCACCCGCAGCGCGTCGCCGGTCAGCGCCGCCTCCTCGTGGGCCTCGCGCAGCGCGCTGGTGACGGCGTCCTCGTGGCTGTCGCGCGCTCCTCCCGGCAGCCCCCACGTGCCGCCGTGGTGGCTCCAGATGGCGCGTTTCTGCATCAGCACGTACGGCACGCCGAGCGCGTCATGGTGCACGGCGAGCAGCCCCGACGCGCCGTGCAGCCCCCAGTGCCGATGGCCTTGCGAGCACTCGGCCCAGCCGTCCCCGTCCTTGGCGGTCATGGGATGATTGTCTCAGCCTCCGCCCTTGCTGAAGTGCTGCAGGTCCTTGGTGCCCGACCAGTAGCCGCCCCACTCCCAGCCGACCTGGGCGAAGGCCTTGACCACCTTGTCGCCTGGGTTGATCACGCCCTTGCCCTTCATGGGCCGCTCGGTGTACTTCTTGGCGTTCTCGTGCGCCGTGCCGCCGTCCGCGGTGACGTAGGGGTTCTGGAGCGGGTTGAGGTCGATGGCCTCCCCGTACGCGTGGTTGGACCAGTTGCTGGACCCGGTCGCCTTGCGGCAGTTGAAGGCGGAGGTGTTGTTGGCGTCGATCGAGGCGTAGTCGTCGGCCTTGTACGCGTCCACCAGCTTCATCTGCTTGATCGGCCAGCGCCAGTCGTACAGCTTCCTGAAGACCGTCACGACGTCGTCGGTGACCGTCTTGCGCACCACCATCTCGCCGGTGTGCGGCTTGTCGTCGAAGCCCCAGTACGACATGGTGATCAGCCGGAGGTCACGGTAGTGGACCGGGCAGCCGGGGCGCCACGAGTACGGCAGGCGGTCACGGGAGACCCGCGTGACCTTGGCGCTGAACTTCGGCGGGCCGGTAGGGCTCGGAGTGGCCGTGGGTGTGGCCGTGGGTGTGGCCGTGTCGGCCATCTCCTGTGCGGGAGCGGGCACCTGCGAGGAGGAGCCCGCGGTGGCAGGGGCCCGCGTCGTCCCGCACGAAACGGACGCGAGCACCACGAACGCCATGGCGGCAGCACGTTTCATCTCGCCACCATATGCGACGTTCGGGCAGCTCAGGGCACTATCAGCGCCATACGGCGAGCTCGTTTCGCTGCCCCGACCGCCGCGATCAGGGCACGATCAGCACGGTGTGGCGAGCCCGTTTCGCCAGCCTGACCGCCACCGAGCCGTGCCAGGTGGAGCGCGAGTGCCCCACCACGATGGCGTCGGCCATGTGAGCGTTGGCCAGCGTCTCCAGCTCGCGTGCCGCATCACCCCGCACGCTGACGAACTGCCAGGGGACGCCCGCGTCCTTCAACTCCTCCCGCAGGTCCTCGGTCAGGTCGGCCGCCGCGTCGGGGATGATGGGCGATCCGGCGAAGAACCACATGGGGGCGCCGTTGAGGGACTCCACGAAGACGATGAGCAAGGAGGCGTTGTCTCTCCGGGCGAGCCCGGCCGCGTACGCGAGCGCGTTGCGGCTCGGGCCCGATCCGTCGAAGCCCACCACGAGCAGGCCGGCGCCGTCCTTGCCGATCTCGAACTGCCCAGCGGGGAGCCTACCGGTCAGGGGCTCCCACGAGGAGGGGTCTGGGTCACCGCTGAACACGGCACGCTCGCGTCAGGCGTCGGAGTGCTTGCCGCGGCGGGCCAGCTCGCGCAGGGCGTCGGCCGCGTAGATCACGAGAGACACGAACGAGATGGCGGCGAGCGAGCCGCCGAGCCACAGGTCGTTGACCGTCGCGTCCACGTAGGTGGCGCCCCTCGCCTGGTAGCCGACCGCGAACGGCGCGGCGACCAGCCACAGGCCGCCCAGGAACAGCACGACGAGGGCGATGACGCCCAGCTTTGCCTTCATCGGTTCTCCTCCACTCCGACCAGGGGAGCCTTGCCGTTCCTGCGGTGCTCACCCGAGTTGCTGAGGTCTTCGCGCAGCGCCTCGACCAGCGGCGCCAGCAGGCTCGCCAGCTCCGCGGAGGACGCCTGGGGCGCGGGGACGGGCACGGGCTCGGGCTCCGGCTCGGCCTTGCGCTGGCGTACCTCCACCAGGCCCCGCACCACGAGCTCCTCGTAGATGGCCGCGGCGAAGCAGATCGCGCCGATGAGCCCCACGACGGCCACGCCCAGGCCGCTGAAGAACTCGGACTGCGTGGCGCTCGTCCAGTCGGCGTTCTCCGGCTGGGTGCCGAGCGCGAAGGGCGCGATCATCAGCCACAGCCCGGCCAGTACGGCCAGGGCTGCCGCGACGGTGCCCACGAACTTGCGAATCATTGTGTGATTCCTCCTGATACGAGGTCTTTCTGCGGTGGCGCGGCTTGGGCGATCAGCGCGCGGGACGTGGGTCGCAGCACGTTGTGTGCGACCGTTCTGGCCCGCTCGCGTTCCGTGCGACCGTCGGGCGGCGCCATCCTGGCGACCGCGGTGAGCAGCGCCGAGCGCTCGCCGTTCACCCGCTCGATGCGCTGGGCGATGAGTTCGAGCAGGAGACCGGCCAGGACCAGGTCGTCCTTGCTGAGCGGTTTCGTCTCCGGAGGGGGAGCCGAGGCGCTGCGCAGCGGCAGTTCCTTGAGGAAGATAGCGGCCACGAAGCCGATCAGCGCGATGGGCACGCCGACCATGAACACGGTCTCCAGACCCCGCGTGAACGCCTCCAGCACGATGTTCTTGATCGGCGCGGGCAGCTGCTGGATCGCGTCGGGGCTGCCGAGCTTGACGTCGCCGCCACCTTGCAGCGCGATGTGCGCGGCCCTGAGCATCTCGGCCATCTCGTCCCTGAGCCGGTTGGTCAGGATCGCGCCGAAGGCCGCCACGCCGACCGCGCCGCCCAGGGAGCGGAAGAACGAGACGCCCGACGTGGTCGAGGCCATGTCCCGCAGCTCCGAGCCGTTCTGGGCGGCCAGGATGAGCATCTGCATGGTCAGGCCGAGCCCGATGCCCAGCACGGCCACGTCGAAGCCGATGAGCCATTCGCTGGAGTCGACGTGCAGCTTGGAGAGCATGAACAGCCCGGTGGCCACGATCAGCAGGCCGACGACCGGGAAGATCTTCCACCGCCCGGTGGCGGTGACGATCTTTCCGGAGACCACACCTGACACGAACAGCGCGATCACCATGGGCAGCGTCATCAGGCCTGACTCGGTCGGGCTGAGCCCCTTGACGATCTGCAGGTACTGCGGCAGGTAGATCATCGCGCCGAACATCGCCATGCCGACGAACAGCGAGGCGAGGCTGGTCAGCACGAACGTGCG
Organism: Nonomuraea phyllanthi; assembly: GCF_006334985.2. GTDB lineage: Bacteria > Actinomycetota > Actinomycetes > Streptosporangiales > Streptosporangiaceae > Nonomuraea > Nonomuraea phyllanthi. Next base: position 40,561 of record NZ_VDLX02000002.1, on the reverse strand, counting down.
GTTGCGGAACAACCTCGGCGGCAGGATCGGGTTACGCGCGGTCCGCTCCGCCACCACCGCGAGGGCCAGCATGAGCAGCGTGATCGCCGCGAGGAAGTACGTCCAGAAGGAGTTCCACTCGAACTCGACGCCGCCCAGGGTCAGCAGCAGCATGAGCCCGCTGGCGCTGGCCGTGATCGTGGTCGCGCCCCAGATGTCGATCGAGGTGCTGCGCTTGACCTTCGGCAGCTTCAGCACCTTCTGGATCACGATGAAGGAGACCACCGCGAACGGCACCACGACATAGAAACACCAGCGCCATCCGAGCCAGTCGCTGTCCACCAGGAACCCGCCGAGCAACGGCCCCGCGACCGTGGAGATGCCGAAGACCGCACCCATGTAGCCGGAGTAGCGGCCGCGCTCGCGGGGCGAGACGATGTCTCCCAGGATCACCTGCGCGAGTGCCGACAAACCACCCACACCAAGGCCCTGTACGGCCCGCGCCGCGATGAGCTGGCCCATGTTCTGTGACAGACCGGCCACCAGCGAGGCCGCGACGAACAACCCCAAGGCCGTCTGGAAGAGGAGCTTGCGCCCGAAAAGGTCGGACAGCTTCCCCCACAACGGCGTCGAGACCGTCATCGTCAACATGGTCGCCGAGGCGACCCATGAATACTGGTCCTGCCCGCCCAGTTCCCCCACGATCGTCGGCAGCGCCGTGCCCACCACCGAAGTCGAGATCATCGACGTGAGCATCGCGAGCATGAGCCCGGACATGACCTCGAGGATTTCGCGGTGGGTGTACTGCCGCTTCATGGGGGGTGCGGCCGCGATCTGCGCTACCACTACACCACATCCCCTTACTACAGCTTTACTCAGATGAGTATACGCGCGTTTACTAGCCGCGCGGCAAGTGGGTTCCGGTTGAGTAGAGTGCGGGCATGAACGCCCAGGCGACGGACGCCAGGCCACGTGATCGCGAGGCCACCAGGGAGCGCATTCTGTGCGCGGCGCGCACGTTGTTCGGTGAGCAGGGGTACGAGCGAGTGACCGTCCGGATGATCGCCGCGGCGGCGGACGCCAACGTCGCGCTGGTCGGGCGCTATTTCGGCTCAAAGGCCGGCCTGTTCGGGGCCGTCCTGGACGGCGAGCCCACCTTCGGCGACCTGTTCGGCGGCGACTTCGAGGGCCTGCCGAGACGGCTGGCCGAATACGCGGCGGCGCGCATGGAGCAGCCGCCGGAGAGCCCGATCCTGCGCACCCTCGAACGCTCGGCCGGGCATCCCGAGGTCCAGGCGGTGGCCCGCGAGCGTCTCATGACGGCCGTGCTCAAGCCGCTGGAGGAGCGCCTCGACGGCCCCGACGCTCACGCGAGGGCCCGCATGGCGACGGGGACGCTCATCGGCATCGGCGCGATGCGCCGCCGTCTCGGCCCGGAGAAACCCACCCCGGCCGACGTCGACCGGCTCACCGCGGTCTTCGAGGCGTGCTTGAAAGTTTCACCTGCTTAGTCCGGTCTGAGCTGCGCAAACGCGGCACGCAGCGATCGGAGGTCTTTGTGTGGACAGCGACGGCTACCTACCATCCGGGTGCCGGTGGGAGCGCTCCCACATGACGGACGGAGTACTTTCATGTCTCGCAGAAGACCCGTGCTGGCGGCGCTCCTCGCCGCGGTGGCCACGGCCGTGGCAGGCGGGGTCATCATGTCCTCGACCACCACCGCCCAGGCCGCCGACTCCGCTTTCTACGTGGATCCCCAGACCAAGGCGGCCGAGTGGGTCGCCGCGAACCCCAACGACAGCCGTACCCCCGTGATCAGGGACCGGATCGCCGCCGTGCCGCAGGGCCGGTGGTTCGCCTCGTACAACCCCTCCACCGTGCGCGGCCAGGTCGACGCGTACGTCGGCGCCGCCGCCGCGGCGGGCAAGATCCCCATCCTGGTCGTGTACGAGATGCCGAACCGCGACTGCGGCGGCGCCAGCGCCGGGGGCGCGCCGGACCATGCGGCGTACCGCTCCTGGATCGACCAGGTCGCGGCCGGGCTCGGCGGCCGGCCCGCCACGATCGTGCTGGAGCCGGACGCGCTGGCCATCATGACCAACTGCATGAGCTCCTCGCAGCAGGCCGAGGTCAAGGCGTCCATGGCGTACGCGGGCCGGGCGTTCAAGGCGACGTCGTCGCAGGTGAAGGTGTACTTCGACATCGGGCACGACGCCTGGCTCAGCGCCTCGGAGGCCGCCTCCAGGCTGAACGGGGCCGACGTGAGGGGCAGCGCCGACGGCATCGCGGTCAACACCTCCAACTACCGGTCCACACCCGGCCTGGTGTCGTACGCGAAGAGCGTCATCGCGGCGACCGGCGTGTCCGGGCTGAAGGCGGTCATCGACACCAGCCGCAACGGCAACGGGCCGCAGGGCAGCGAGTGGTGCGACCCATCGGGCCGCGCGACCGGCATCTGGAGCACCACGAACACGGGTGATTCCGCGATCGCCGCCTACCTCTGGGTCAAGCCACCCGGGGAGGCCGACGGGTGCATCGCGGCGGCCGGTCAGTTCGTGCCGCAGCGCGCGTACGACCTGGCCGTCGCCGCCGGCGAGCCCACCGACGACCCCCCGACCACGCCGACCGTGACGCCCACGGTCACGCCGACCGTGACGCCCACCACGGGGCCGTCCGGCTGTTCGGCCACGTACAAGGTGGCCAACCAGTGGCAGGGTGGCTTCCAGGGCGAGGTCACCGTGAAGAACACCGGCTCGTCGGCCATCTCCGGCTGGAAGGTCGGCTGGAGCTTCGCGAACGGGCAGACGATCTCGCAGCTGTGGAACGGCAACCTGTCGGGCAGCGGCACCGTCAGCGTCACGAACCTCAACTGGAACGGCTCGCTGGCGCCCGGCGCGAGCACCACGTTCGGCTTCGTCGGCAACTGGAACGGCCAGAACGGCGTGCCGTCGCCGGTGAGCTGCACGGCCTCCTGACCACCCGGCGGGCCCCTTGTCGAAGGGGCCCGCCATGAAATAACGGCGCCTTCGCGGCTGTTGCACAGACCCAGGTCACACCGCACTGCGAAAGGCGCGTACTCATGGCTCTGCCGCTGTCCATCCTGGATCTGGCCCACATCGGCGAGGGAGAGACGGCGGCCGACAGCTTCGCCGCCAGCGTGGCCCTGGCCCAGCGGGCAGAGGAGCTGGGCTACCGGCGGATCTGGTACGCCGAGCACCACAACATGGACAGCATCGCCTCGTCGGCGACCAGCGTGCTGATCGCCCACATCGCCGCCCACACCCGGACGATCCGCCTGGGAGCGGGCGGCGTGATGCTGCCGAACCACTCGCCGCTGACCATCGCCGAGCAGTTCGGCACCCTCGAAACCCTTCATCCCGGGCGGATCGACCTGGGCCTCGGCCGGGCGCCGGGCAGCGACCAGGCGACCATGCGCGCCCTGCGCCGCAGCCCGGCCTCCGCGGACGCGTTCCCGCAGGACGTGCTGGAGCTCCAGGGCTACCTGACGGGCGAGACCCGGATCCCGGGCGTGCACGCCACGCCGGGAAAGGGCACGAACGTGCCGCTGTACATCCTCGGCTCCTCCCTGTTCGGGGCGCAGCTCGCCGCCGCGCTGGGGCTCCCGTACGCGTTCGCCTCCCACTTCGCGCCCGCCGCGCTGGAGGAGGCCGTGGCGCTCTACCGGCGCGACTTCCAGCCGTCCGCCCAGCTGGAGCGGCCGCACGTCATCGCCGCGCTCAACGTGATCGCGGCGGAGACGGCGGAGGAGGCGCAGGAGCAGTTCCTGGCCTCGAAGCGGTTGCGGGTGAGCAGGTTCCTCGGACGGGGGCGCTCGTTCACGACGGAGGAGGCCGACATGATCCTCGAGTCGCCGGCCGGACAGCAGATCGTGCAGATGGCGAAATATTCGGCGGTGGGGGATGTGTCGGAGGTCAAGGCGTACGTCGACTGGTTCGCCGGGCACGCTGACGCCGACGAGCTGATCGTCGCCTTCGCCGCGCCCGACAGGAAGGCGTGGCTGCGCTCGGCCGAGCTGCTGGCGCAGGCGCACGGCCTCTGATCAGCCCGACGGGCGTTACATGTCCGGGGTGCTCATGAGGTGCGGGCCGACGTTCCAGCCGTCGAGCAGCACGCGTCTCTCCTCCTTCGGCACGCCGTCCCACACGCACCGGAGCACCCGTTCCTCGCCGGGCAGCAGGTCGAAGGCGTTGTCGTCCCATCGCGCCCACCCCGGCGCGCTCGCAGGGCGGGCGTCGAGCAGCCGCAGGAACGGCGCCGCCGGCCCGCCCTCGTGCCGCAGCCGCACCGTCCAGGTGTCGCCGGCGGCCTCCAGCCGGGTGGAGACCCGGGCCTCGGGAAGGTCGAGCAGGTCGCCGAGGCCGGAGCCGGTGGTCAGCAGGTAGCGGCTGCCGGTGGACAGGTCGAGCAGGACGAGCCCGCCGTCGCCGGCGCACTTGATCTCGCCGAGCGGGCGCGGCGGCCCCGCCTCGGCCGTCCAGTGCTCCTTGGCGAGCTCGCTCCCGTCCAGGCGCAGGAACCGGGCCGTGACCTCCACCGGGCCGTCCGACCAGGCCCAGACCATGGCCGCGACCTCGCCGTCCACGCGCTGGGCCGGGAGCACGGCGCACGCGTGGGTCTTCCGGTACGCGCGACGCACATAGTGGTAGGCGGCCTTGGGCTCGCCGAAGTAGTCGACGGCGGCCGTGCACCACCCGTTGGGGAAGGACTCGTTGAGCTGCCACGGCAGCACGCCGCAGCTCTCCGGCCTGCGCAGGTTGGCCTCCACGGCGTACCTCAGCCCGTCGGCCTGCAGGAACTGGCTGGCCCTCGACATGGTCGCGAGGTCGCCGATCGCGCCGCCGAACGCCTCCTGGACCAGCGGCTCGTTGTTCCACCAGCGGCCGAGGTGGTCCCACACCGGGCGGCGGGTCGTCGGGAGGTGGCGCTCCTCCGCGGGCACGACCGACTCGATCGCCCGCAGGTTGCTCATCCCCTCGACCCCGAACTCGCTGAGCAGCAGCGACCGGCCCCGGTCGTAGAAGCCGTAGTGATCGGACAGCCCCTGGTGCTCCCACGGCCCGTGCGCGTCGTGCGGGCTCGGGCCGCCGGCCACGTCGGCGAACGCGGGCCCGGAGGGGGAGGTCGGCAGCCAGTGCCGGTCGGGGTCGAGCCGGGTCACCACGTCATGCAGCGCCTGGAGCACGGGGGAGTCGGCGTCGGCCAGCGGCACGCCGTCGGCCCGCTGCAACTCGTTCCCGCCGCACCAGACGGCCAGGCTCGGGTGGTTGCGGCGGGCGGGCACGATCCGCTCGGCCTCCCACGCCATCCGGGAGACGAACCCCTCGTCCTCGCTGGGCACGCTGCGCATGCCGGAGCTGGACTGGGCGAACTCCTGCCAGACCAGGATCCCGAACTCATCACAAAGGTCGTAGAACGTCTCGCTCTCGATGAGCCCGCCGCCCCAGACCCGCAGCATCGTCACGCCGGCGTCGCGGGCCAGCGTGAGCAGGTGGCGCACCTTGTCCGCTCCGACCGCGCCGTAGAGGGCGTCGGCGGGCACCCAGTTCCAGCCCTTGATCGTGATCGGCTCTCCGTCGACGATCAGGCGGTACGGGAGCGCGCCCGCCTGCTCGGCGCGGAACCGCACGTCACGGAAGCCGACCCGGATCCTGCGCTCGTCGCCGTCCACCGTGGTGGTCAGCTCGTAGAGGTAAGCCTCGCCGTGGCCGTTCGGGCGCCACCGGCGGGGCCGCTCGACCTCCAGGACGGCCCGCGCGCCGGTGGCCGTGGCCACCACCCGGCCCTCGGCGTCCCTGAGCACGTGCTCGACCCGGGTCTCGGGGCCGTCCAGCTCCGTGCTCACATGGAGCGTGTCGCCCACGGGGCGGGCCCAGACGTCCGCCAGGCGCGTGGGGCCGGTGACGCGCAGCCGTACGGGACCCCACAGGCCCTGGTGGACCATGCGCGGGCAGAAGTCCCACCCGTAAGTCATCCGACCTTTGTGCACCGCGACCTTGGACGTGTAGCCGACCTGCGGCTCGCTGACGGGCGCCGGGTCGACGACCACCGCCAGGCTGTGCTCGCCCGTCAGGCGGCCGGTCATCTCCACGACCAGCGGGACGTACGTGCCCTCGTGCGTGGCGACGCGCTCGCCGTCGAGGTGGACGGTGGCGGCGTAGTCGATGCCGTCGAACTCCAGGAACGCCCGCTGCCCCTCGCCCAGGTCGGGCGCGCTGACGCGCCTTCGGTACACCCAGGTGCGCTGCGAGACCCACTCCGACTGCAGGCTCTGGCGGCCGACGTACGGGCTGGGCACCTGGCCGGCGGCCAGCAGGTCCGCGAGCACGCTGCCCGGCACCCGCGCGGGGATCCACGTCCCGGCGTCGCGGCCGTCCCTGGCGTGGAGCTGCGCCCGGTGCAGCTGCCAGTCGTCCCCGAGGAAGCCCCGGAGCTCCCATTTCTGATCCATGAGTGCCTCCGGTTGTGGGATCGTTCCCACAGAATCCTAGCCCTTTCCGCCGCCCGACCGCGCACGCCACAATGAGCCCATGTCGGGCTTCAAACGGCTGACCATCGAGGAAGCGCGCACCCTCACCCGTTCCGAGCTCCTGCCGCGGATCGAGGAGGAGCAGAAGTACTGGTACAACCGCATCCGCAGCAGCCGGATGCGGCCGGGGGACGACGAGGCGTTCCGGATCTTCAACAGGATCCTCCACGCCGCCGCCGACCTCGACCGGACCCGTGCCGACACCGAGGCCATGCTCCAGAGCAGGCCCCTCGACGAGGACTACTGGCGCACGCCGCTCGGCGACCTCGGCGTCCTCTGAGTCGCGCACCTACCACCTGAAGCCACGCCGCCACGCTCGTGTATCACCTGAAGCCGCGCCTTCGCACTCGTGCTAAATTGGTCGAGTGACCAACTTGGCCGACCGACCAAATTCGACGCGAGGAGATCGCCGCCGCGAGCAGCTGGTCGAAACCGGCATCGCCCTGCTGGCCGAGCACGGCTGGCCCGGCGTCACCACGCGCGCCGTGGCCGAACGCGCCGGCACCAACCCCGGTCTGATCCACTACCACTTCGGCGGCCTGCCGGGGCTGCACGCGGCCATCTTCCGGCAGGCCACCCACCTCATCGTCGGCCCGATGGTCGCCGAGCTCCTCGGCGCCGAGGACGAGCGGGCGGCGCTGGCCATGATCCGCAGCATGCTCCCCCACACGACCGGCGACGAGCGGACCACCCGCCTGGCCGCCGAGCTGATCGCGGGCGCCACCCGCGACCCCGCCCTGGGCGCCATGCTGCGCGACGAGCTCCGCAAGGCACGCGAGCAGATCGCCGGCCGCCTCGCTCTGCTGCGTCCCGGCCGGCCGCCGGCCTGGGCGACCGGAGTCGCCACGCTGGTCGTCGCCGCCATCGACGGGCTGATGCTGCACCACATGATCGACAGTGATCTTCCCGTGGACGAGGCGCTGTCCTCGGTGGAGAAGCTGCTGGAAGGAGATTCGTGAAGGTTCTCATCTCCGGGGCCGGGATCGCGGGGCTCACGCTGGCGTACTGGCTGCGCCGCCACGGCCACGAACCCGTGGTCGTCGAGCGCGCCCCGCACGGCCGCCTGGGCGGGTACGGCGTCGACTTCTTCGGCACGGGCTACGACGTCGCCGCCCGCATGGACATCCTCGACCGCCTGACGCCGTACCGGTTACCGGTCGACACCGTCGCGTTCGTCGACGCCTCGGGCCGCCCCGGCGCGCGCATGACGGAGGCGCTCCTCGACCGGATCATCAAGGGGCCGCACCTGCCGCTCATGCACACCACCCTGGAAGGCGCCCTCCTCGACGCCGTCGGCGACGACGTGGAGATCCGCTTCGGAGAGTCCATCGCCGCCGTACGCGACACCGGCACGGCCGTCGAGATCGACTTCACGGGCGGTGGCACACAGCGCTTCGACCTGCTGGTGGGAGCCGACGGCATCCACTCCCGTACGCGGGAACTCGTCTTCGGCCCCGAGCCGGGCTTCGCCCACTACCTCGGCTGCCGCCTCGCCTCCTACCCGGTCGCCGACCGCTACGACTGGGGACGGGTGCGGGCCCACTACACCGAGCCCGGCCGGCAGGTCGTCGTCTACCCGACCGGTGAGCCCGGCGAGCTGGTCGCCCTGTTCCTGTTCAGGTCGTCGCACAGTGGGAACGTTCCGCGCGCCGAACGCCCGGAGCTGCTCCGCTCGCGCTTCGGCGGCATGGGCTGGCTCACGCCGTCGCTGCTGGCCGACGCCCCGGACGGGGAGTCCATCTTCATGGACACGATGACCCAGATCGTGATGCCCTCCTGGCACCGCGGCCGGGTGGCCCTGGTCGGCGACGCGTGCGGCTGCATGACCATGGTGTCGGCCCAGGGGGTGTCCATGGCGATGGCGGGCGCGTACCTCCTGGCCGAGGCGCTGGAGTCGGAGCGCGACCACGAGCGCGCCTTCGCCCGCTACCAGGAGCGCATGCACGGCGAGGTCACCCGGCGGCAGCGCAACGCCCTGCGCTTCACCCGGACGCTGGTGCCTGCCTCGCGCGCCGGCCTGGTGGCACAGAACCTGGTCAGCCGGGTCATCATGCGCGAAACGTTCGCACCTGTGCTGCGCAGCCAGTTCGGGGCGGGAAGCATCCTGCCCGCGCGGACTTAGGGTGCTATTCCGGGGAAAGGCCTCACATTCCTTGGTGACGTCGGCGATACCTCTGCGGCAGGATGCCTGCCATGGCACTCACTATCGCCGTGGGCATTCTCGCCGATCCCGAAAGGGACGACGCGGCCGACGAATTCGGCGAGGACCTGGCCGCGATCAGCAAAGCCCTGGCGAAGGCCGGCTTTCCCGCCTGGACGGAACCCGACCTCCCCTTCGACGATGCGGCCGATTTCGACATGTACGGCTACAGCGGGCTGCACTGCCTCCGCCGCCTGGCCGTCCATCTGGCCGAAACGGGAGCGCTCCCCGCGCCGGCCGACGCGGAGGAGGCCGCGGACGACCCCCTGCTGGCCACGTTCTACAGCCGCCATCCCCACCACGCCCTGGAACTCGGTGACCGGGTCACCGTGATCGGCTCCGCCGAGGCGGCGGCGGGCCGCTTCGACCACCTGGTCCAGCACAGCGACTGCGAAGGCTTCTACGTACCCCTCGACTTCGGGCCGATACTGATCGACGACAGGGTCACGGGCGAGTACATCGGCTCGTCCCAGCGGCTGCTGGAGGACTGCCGGCTCATCGCCGAGCGGCTCGGCTTACCGGACGATCTCGACCCGTGGTCCGACGAGGTGGACGAAGCGATGGACGGCTCGAAAGCGGGCAAGGAGGGCTGGCGGCGGTACGGGGTGGAGTCCTTCACCTGCCTGCAGCTGATGGCCGCGGCCCGCCAGTCGATCGCGACGGGCGCCGCCATCGTCTTCTGCTGAGGCACGTCATCCGCACACTCGCGAGCCGCCCTTCACTCACGCCGCCATGAAAGCCGGCTCGGATCGGCCACTCTGACTCCGATTGATCATGCTGCTCCTGCCGGGCCTCGACCCTGCGAAACAACTCGCGGTCGCCGCCGTAATCGCAGGACCCGGCCAGTAACGGACGGCAAGAGGCGGAGTGGCCGCAGCCTCTCCACACGGTGGCCGGATTCGTCTACGGAACCCTGCTGCCGGACGGCGAACTGGCGGGCCACACGATCAGGGAATCGCTCCGCACCCCATCCCTCCAGCTGATCACCAAGGCGACGGCCGCTCTGGAACAGCAGTTACCTGGTTTCACGGACGCCCTGCGAGACTGCGCCGACCGGGGCGACGAGTGGCCGCCGCCTCCACGAGCGACGCCTCGCCATCGTTCGCTTCGCCGACCACGTGCTCACCATGAAGCCTGCGGTGTGACTCGGCCCGCCTGGCGGTCCTCGAGGTATTGGCCCGGGACGTATCCGCCGTGGGGACCGTCATGGCTGTCATGCCGCTCGAGCAGCGCCTCGGCGCCCTTTTCGAGGATCCGGGCCGCGTCCGCCGCACGGGGAAGCATGGTCTTCTCGTACCGGCCGATGGCTTCGCTCACCGTGGCGGAGCCGGCCAGCGCGAGGGCGAGTTCGCAGGCGTCGAGCATGGCCAGGTTGGCGCCGACGCCGAGCGGCGGCATGAGGTGGGCGGCGTCGCCGAGCAGGGTCACGGTCGGTACGGGCTCCCAGGTGTGCGGGACAGGCAGGGCGTACAGGGGGCGATCGAGGTACGGACCGTCATTGTCGGTGATCATCTGTAGCAAGGGCGGCGACCAGCCGGAGAAGGCGTCGAGCAGCCAGGCGCGGATTCCGGCGGTGTCGTCGGCGCTCAGCCCGGCGGCGGCGATCCAGTCGGCGGGCAGGCGCTGGATGATGTAGACCCGGATGTGGTCGCCGCTGTTGCGCTGGGCGAACAGGGCGCGGTCGCCGTCGGCCGCGGTGGCGCTGCCCTGGCCGACGAGCGCGGCGAGGCCGGGGTGCGCGTTCTCGACGTCCTGGAACCAGGCCTCCAGGAAGGTGACCCCGGTGTACTGCGGCGCGGCCGGCGTCACCGCCGGGCGGACCCGTGAGAACGCGCCGTCGGCGCCGATGACCAGGTCCGCCTCGACGGTCGTGCCATCGGCGAAGTGCACCCGTCGCGGCCCGTCGGCCGGGCCGCTGACCTTCTCGACGGCGTGGCCCCACTGCACGGTCCCCGGCTCCAGCGAGCCGAGCAGCAGATCGCGCAGCTGCCCGCGGTCGATCTCCGGTTTGAACAGCTCGTCCTCGCCGGGCACGTGGTGGCCCAGGATCCGCCCCGCCGTGTCCAGCATGCGCATCTCCTGCCCCTCCGGGCGCGCCAGCCTGAAGAACTCCTCGATCAGGCCGGCCTCGCGCAGGGCGAGCTGCCCGTCGTCGGCGTGCAGGTCGAGGGTGCCGCCCTGGTTGCGCGCTCCCGGGTGCGGGTCGCGGTCGTGGACCGTCACCCGGATGCCGTGCTTCTGCAGGATGCGGGCACAGGTGAGGCCGCCGGGTCCTGCTCCGACGATGCCGATTCTCGCGGCGGACGGTGCTGGTGAGTTCATGGTTGGGCCCTCTCGTTCATGACTGGCGCGTACGCGACGGCTGTGGGGCAGCGAGCACTGAGTCTTCAGAAAAGCAGAACGAGTAAAAAAGTGCAACAGTTCAACTTATTGCCCGAGGCCACTTTTGATACGGTGTGCACATGAGCCAGCCCCCTGCCGTCGGTCGCCGCGAGCGCAAGAAGGCGGCCACCCGCCAAGCGATCGCCGACGCCGCCCTGAAACTGTTCCTGGAGCAGGGCTACGACGGGGTGGGCATCCGAGACATCGCCGAAGCCGCCGACGTGTCGACCACGACGCTGTTCAAGCACTTCCCCGGCAAGGAGGCACTGGTCTTCGACAAGGACGAGGACCGGGAGGCGGAGCTGGTCGCCGTGGTACGCGAGCGCCCCGCCGGCCAGGGCATCGTCGACGCGCTCCGCGACCACGTCCTCACGTCGTGGATCCCGATCGCGACCCATCCGCGGCAGCCCGAGTTCACCGATCTCGTGCAATCCACGCCTACGCTGCGGGCGTACTCCGAACGCATGTGGACCCGGCACACCGCCGCCCTCAGCGCAGCCATCGCCGACGACGTCGGCGTCAGCCGCGACAACGTCGCCTGCCAGGCACTCGCCCGCTTCGTCCTGGAAATTCCGGCACTCACCCGCGGACGGCAGGATCCACGAGCGGCCGTCGAGGAGATCTTCGACATCCTCGCGCATGGCTGGCACGCGCCCGGCTAGCCGCACCTCCGGCGCGCGCCAGGCCGTGGGCGCCCGACCGACAGACCCCGACCCGCCGAGCGGCGGCCGCGTGCCGTCGTCCGCCCCGAGGAGTTGTGCCCATGGCCGCGAGCAAAGACCGGGTCCGCTGGAAAGCAGTGCCGGAGCCGGTTCGCCACGCGATCGAGAACCTGCTCGGCGGGCATGTCGTCGACGCCCGCAACTGCGCCGGCGGCTTCTCCCCGGGCCTGGCCTCGCGCCTGCACCTGGACGACGGCCGGCGCTTCTTCGTCAGGGCCATCAACGCCGACCAATGGCCCTCCGAGGTCGCCGCCTATCGCGACGAAGCAGGCATAGCCGCCTCCCTGCCGGCGGACACCCCGGCGCCCCGGCTCATCGGGACCATCGACGACGGCCACTGGATCGCACTCGCCTTCGAGCACATCGACGGCGCCGAACCCGCGCACCCCTGGACCGCGGCCGACCTGAGGCGAGTGCTGGCCCAGCTCGCGCGACTGTCGGAAACGCTCACTCCGTCCCCCATGGCCCTGCCGCACGAGCATCCTCGCCTGGGTGGATGGGCCGAAGTCGCCGCAGACCCCACCCTGTCGGTACGGCTGCCGGAGCTGTCGCCCTGGGCGGCCGACAACCTCCCCCTACTCGTCGGCGCCGAACGAACGGGGCTGCGAATCGCGAGCGGCGAATCCCTCGTTCACTTCGACCTGTTCCCGCACAACATCCTGCTCACCGAGGACCAGGTCTGGTTCGTCGACTGGCCGCACGCCCGGTTGGGCTCACCGATCGTCGACCTGGTCATCCTGCTGTCCAGCGTCGCAGCGGACGGCATCGATCCCGACCCCTTCCTGCGTGAGCACCCGTCGTCCGCCGGACTCGACCCCCACGCCGTCAACGGCGTCATCGCCGCCCACGCCGGCGCGTTCCTCGGAAGCTCCCTCCATCCCGCACCTCAGGGACTGGAGCCCATCTTCCGGACGAAACGCGCAATCGGCCTGGCCACGCTGGCCTGGCTCAGAAAGCGGTGCAACCTCGGTTGAACGCGGGCTGTTCTAACCGATGTCGACCACCCGCGCCCACGAGGGCGGCATGTCCGGCACGTACGCGGCATCGTTCTCGTACGACCGCTTGGGACGGGAGAACAGCCCCACCACCATGCGGGACGCCGGCCGTTCCTTCGGCCACGGGGTCTGCCCGTCGGTCAGGACCACGATGACGTCCGGTCGCGGGCTCGCCAGCAGCGCCTTGGCGATGCCCGCACGCAGGTCCGTGCCGCCCCCGCCCACCAGCGTCAGCCCCTCGGCCCGGCACAGCGGTTGCGCGACCCCGGCCGCCGCGTCGCAGGACAGGACGCTGACCAGGTCGCGCCGGCCGCCCACGGCGCGGACGATCGCGGCGACCTCCAGCAACGCACTCCCGAGTTCGGCGTCGCTGACCGATCCGGAGGTGTCGATGACCACGCTGATCCGCGGCGGCCTGCGCCGCAGGCTCGGCAGGATGGCGCCGGGCAGGGCGGCCGAGCGCCGTGGCGGCCTGCCGTAGGTGTAGTCCTCGCCCACGCCGGGCCCCGACACCGCCGAGCGGATGGCCGTACCGAGCAACTCCTGCCACGGCTGCGGCGGGTGGAAGGCCTCCTCCGCCCACCGCCGCCACCCCTTCGGCACGTCCCCCGGATAGGCGTTGATGCCCTGCGCCACCCGGAACCGGACCGCCTCCCGCTCGTGGTCGCTGAGCCCGTACGCGCCCTCCGGCCCGAGATCCCACTCCCGGTCGAGTCCGTCGGCGCCGCTGCCGCAGTCCAGCCAGACCAGTGACTGGGTGTACGGCCCGAGCCGGAACCGGCGGAGATAGTCCTCCATGAGCTCGCCTCCGCGCAGCCGCAGCATCTGCGGTTGGACGGCGCCCTCCGGCCAGGCCAGCCCGTCGCCGTACACGTCGTCGTTGATCTCGAAGTCGGCGGCGATGTTCATCCGCAGCCGCTCTCCCGGCCCTGTCAGCTCCCGCTGCCGGGCCACCCGGTCGCTGCGGCCGTGATGGTCGCGCAGCAGGTGGGAGACCTCGTGCACCCACACGCTCGCCAGCTCCTCCACGGAGGTCTGCGCGACGAACGCCGGCGAGACGTAACACCGCCAGTGCCGATCCACGGCCATCGTCGGCACGGATCGCGACTCCACCGGCTGCAGCGCGAACAGCGCCGTCGCCAGATAGGGCCGGGCCCGCGCGGCGTACAACCGGGCAGTGAACAGCTTCTCCGTGTCCATCAGCCCGCCACCCGCGCCGCGACCTCGTCCGCCTTCCTGCCCAAGGAGACCACCCCGGCAAGCCTCTCTATCGAGGCCGGGACCTCCCAGTCCGCGCGGCGCAGCGCGGCGAGCGTGGAGGCGGGGACGACCACCAGGTCAGGGGCGCCGGTCTCCAGCGCTCGTACGAGCAGCGCCCATGCCGCGTCCCACCGGCCCTTCTCCGGACGGTTCCGCACAGCCGCGACCACACCGTCGAGCACGGCCTGGCGCAGGTCGCCCCGCCGGGGCAGCTCGGCCGTCGCCGGGTCGGCCAGCAGCGCCTCGGGGTCGGGGAGGTCCATCCGGTCCATGGCGGCGAGCAGCTCCAGCCCGGGCCCGTCTCCCACCGTGCCCCTGACCAGCATGGACAGCACCTCCTTGGACGTGTCGGCGGCGGTGGCGAAGGCGGTCAGGCTCAACGCCATCTCCCAGCTGCGAGGGGAGGGCCAGGGACCGCCTCGGTGCGCCTCGTTGTTCGGCAGCCGGTGTACGAGATCGGGGCGGGCGGTGAGGAGCCCGCACACCGCACGCCGGGCGAACGCCACCGCCTCGGACAGCCGCTCCGGGCGGAGCCACGGCAGGCTCGCGCGCGGCCAGGTCCCGCCGAGGCCGCGTACGACGACCTCGTGGTCGTGCCGCCATTGCAGGTGGACGAACCGGTTCGCGAGCGGCGGGCTCAGCTCCCAGCCGTCGGCGGCGGAGGAACGCGGGTTGGCGGCCGCCACGATCCGGACGCCTGCCGGGAGCCGCAGGGCCCCGACCCGCCGTTCCAGAACCAGGCGGAGCAGGGCGGCCTGTACGGCGGGCGGCGCCGTGGACAGCTCGTCGAGGAAGAGCAGCCCCCGGCCCGCGCGAGCCAGACGTACGGCCCAGTCCGGCGGCGCCATCGGGACGCCCTGCACGGCGGGGTCGTCACCGATCACCGGCAGGCCGGAGAAGTCGGACGGCTCGTGCACGCTGGCGACCACGGTCGTGAGCGGCAGATCGAGCGCCTCGGCGAGTTGCTGCAGCGCCGCGGTCTTGCCGATCCCCGGCTCCCCCCACAGCAGGACGGGCAGGTCGGCCGCCACGGCCAGGGTCAGGGCCTCCAACTGCGCGTCGGTACGTGGCTCCGTGGTGGTGTCGCGGAGCAGGGACAGCAGGTCGTCGGCGACTTCGAGGCGCGAGGCATGAACAGACGTAAGCATGATGAATCACCTTGGAGGTCTAGGAAACCGTGGAGTTCTTGGGACCTTGGAGGTCTTGGAAACCTTGGGAGGTCCGGGAAAGCGTCAGGGGTATGTGGCGTGGCGCGGGCGTGCCCGGCCCTTGCGGGGGCTGCGGTCCGGCTGCTTGGCCGGTCCCGGCCCGAGCCCGGCACGGAACAGCCCGTGGTCGATCTGTCGCCGCGCCGCCTCCTCCAGTACGTCGCGCAGCGCGCCCTCAGGCAACCGCGTACCAGCTCCGAGGAGACGGTCGACAGTGGCCTGGGCACCGGCGTCGTCGCCGTGTTCCAGCTGTGTGCGGACGTCGAGAAGGCAGTCCGGGGAACGGTGGGCTGTCTCGATCGCCTGCAGACAGGGCAACGGGGTGCCGGTCAACGCGGCCAGCAGTTCTTCGCGCCGGATCTCGGTCGCGTCGTGATCCAGGGCGACCAGCACGCCGTCGACCAGCCCGATTCTGTGCCGGGCGCCGCGGCACTCGACCGTTCGCGTCCCGTTCTCGCTCTGGTGGCCGTACGGCTCGGCGGTCGGCGACCCGCTGGGTACGAGCGCCGCCGCGACGAGCGGGTGCAGCCTGTCGGCCTCGATCAGCCCGGCCCGCAGCAACGCCAGGTCGGGCAGGACCCAGGTCGCCGCATCAGGAAGGATCAGCGGCGGCGCAGGCCCTTGGCCGCCTTGTCTGCCCTGGTCACGGACCCCGGATGCGTCCACATCGAGGGTCACCTGACGCCGCCCGCCGACCCGGACGGCGACCGTACCCTCGTCCTGCCCCTCGGCGCGGAGCAGCAACCGAGCCTCGGCCGGCCACCGATCGACGGCCCAGCCTCGTGCGTGCGGCGCCGTTTCCGAACGTGCACGCAGCTCACCGGCCCTGCGCGCGTCCCACAGGTGGCGATGCAGGTCGAGCCGGAAGCGTCGATTCGGATGCGGGTGCGGGTACGGTCCGGAGCGCGAACCGTCCCAGAGCGCCAGGCTGATCCGCTGACCGGCATCCGCCCAGGCCGGCGGGGTCCTGGCCACGAGGTGAACCGTGCCGTCCCCCTCGCCGTACCGGGCCAGCGACAAGGTCAGACCCGGACGTAGCAGGCCGTTCGGGGCGATCCTCGGCATGTGCCAGCGCAGCAGGTCAGGCGCCAGATGACGGAGATCGGTACGGAGGCGGGCGGCCAGTTCCCGGCCGTGAAGGCGCGCTGTCTGGCGCAGGTTGAGATCGACGTCCACGTGTGCCGCCGCACACGCTGCCGCCCAGTCTCCCGTGGCACGGAGGACGGTCGCTGACTCGATCATGGGGGCCGGCACGGCGAACTCGCGCACGCGCAGCCAGAGGGAAAGGCGGGAATCCTCGTTCGAGGTCGAGTGCGTCATCAGCACTCACCTTGCGTGAACGGGGCCCCCAATCTGATGTAGGAGGTATTCATCGTGATCAGCGTAGCGTCTTCCGGCCCGAGCGAGAAGAGCATCACAGGCCGGGCGCCGGCGGACGCGCCTTCGGTCAGAGTCGGAACATGGACAGGGCAGCGCTGCACAGAGTCTGCTCAGCGTCGAACTCCTCGAACGTGCCGATGGGCCGGAAGCCAAGGCGGGCGGCAAGTTTCAGGGATCGCTCGTTAGCGGTCTGGGTCACGAGCACGACCGGCTGGTCGGCAAGTTCGTCAGCCGCGGCGCGCAACGCGGCCGTCGCGGCCTCGAAGGCCAACCCCGCGCCCCATTCACGGCGCCGCAGGACGTAGCCCAGTTCCAGCTCCTCGCCATCCTCGGTGACATGCCCGGGGCGATCGATCGACCGGCGGGCGAGCATCAACGTTCCGATGACTCGGTTCGTCGCGTTGTCCGCGACAACGTAATTGCCCGGCCTGGTCGTCGCGTCGCCGGTCAGCACCGCATCGAGCTGCTGCTCGACTTCATCCCGAGGCCGGGGACCACCGAGGTACGCCCGAACCTCGGGATCGGTCGAGAGCTCGATGAGTCCTTCGCGGTCGGCATCGTGCAACGCTCTGCGAAGCAGGAGCCGTTCTGAGGGGATTTCGGCGGCGGAGAGCGTGGGCAATGGGCTCATGAGCCCATGATCGTAGAACAAGGGACCTTGCCTGCGCCCGTGGCGTCGACGCGCATCGGCACGCCTCATGTGCTCTCGTGCGTGGGGCGCTTTGTAACGGAACGCAGAAAAACTGTCCTAGCTTTATGGCGGCTCGAGAGGCGTCCGTACGGCAACACCCGCGCTGCCAGGCAGCCGGACGAGTCGGCGTTGCTGTCCGGCTGCGGCTCACTCCCTGGTGCTGCCACGCCCTTCGACCGGTCCCGCCGCCGCGCCCTGTCCGGGGAACACCGCCGACGAAGCAGATCAACCCGGCAACGCATGCCGACGTCGTAGCGAGGCGCGGGGCGACGTCACCGAAGTGCGGACGTGCGGATCAGGTGGCCCGGAAGGCGTCGGCGTTGCGTGCGCACCAGGCGGCGAAGGTGCGGGGCTTGCGCTGGAGCAGCCGTTCCACGGTGTCGGTACGGAATCCGGCAGTGTCGGCGCGCATGAGGTGGAACCCCTCGATGATGGCCTCAGCCAGCGCCGGAGGTGCCCCGTTGGGGAATCGGGAGGCGACAGCCTGTTCGGCGGTGGTCACTTCCCGGATCGCGATGTCCCGGCCGGCCGCCGCGGCCAGGATCTCGACCTGTTCGGTGACGGTGAACAGTTCCTCGCCGGTGAGGACGTATTCCCGGCCTTGGTGGCCGTCACCGGTCAGGGCCAGGGCGGCGACGGCGGCGATGTCGGCGGGGTCGATCGGTGCGTACCGGCCGGGACCGACCGGATCGAGGACATAGCCCGCCTCGCGGATGGTGGGCAGCCAGTCGAAGGCGTTGGTCATGAAGCCGCCGGGCCGCAGGAAGGTGGCCGGGATGCCGGAGGCCCGGATGGCCTGCTCGCGCTCGTGGTGCCAGCGGCCCATGGCGGGCATGGGGTCGCCGAGTACGTTGAACGAGGACAGGTGCACGATGTGGTGCACCCCGGCGGACCGGGCGGCGGCGACGGCGTGCCTGGTGTGGTCGAGGCCGATGCCGGGGGTGAGCAGAAACAGGCGGTCGACTCCGGCGAAGGCGGGCGGCAGCGTTGCCGGGTCGCTCAGGTCCGCCACGACCCGTTCCGCGCGCTCGGGCAACGCGGCCGCGCGGGCTGGGTCGCGGACCATGATGCGGAACGGCACGCCGAGCTCGTCCAGTTCGCGGACGAGCTCGCGGCCGATGTTCCCGGTGGCACCGGTGATGAGTATCATGAGATTCCCCAGTTCGTATACCGGTTAACGATCGAGCAGAACGTTAACCGGTACACGATCTGCTGTCAATCGCACCGTGACATCACCGGAAGGCTCGACGTGCCCGAGTTCCTGGACCTGCACAGCAAGGCGTCGAAGGCGCTGCGGGCGGCGGCCGAGACGGCCGTGCGGCGCCACGGGCTGCACCTAGGGCAAGATCACCTGCTCGCGGTGCTGTGGCGGCAGGACGGCCGCACCCCGGGCGAGGTCGCCGCCGCGCTGAACGTCACGACCCCCAACGTGGTCAAGGCAGCCACCCGGATGGCCGCGGCGGGCCTGCTCACCCGGCGCCGCGACGACCGGGACAACCGGCTGGTCCGGCTGTGGCTCACGGACGCCGGACGCGCCCTGCAAGCACCCATCGAGAAGGAACGGCGGCTGCTCGAAGAGCAGGTCACCGCCGACCTCACCGAGGTCGAACGCGAACATCTCCTCAGCGCACTGACGAAGATCCACCGCTCGGCGACCGCTCTGCTGGCCGCCCCCGTCGATCAACGCGACTCGCCCGGCACCTGACGTGGCGCTGCCGCGAAGCGACTGAGGGCTACACCATTCACCGCGGTTAACACGCTCGGCCCCCCGCGCCGGCGCCACCTCAGGGCCGAAAAGCCTGGCCAGGGTGAACGGGCCGGGGCGACCCTCGCCCTTGGCCAGGCGCTGGGCCACCTCGCTCACGGCGTGCCGACCGTGAACGTCATGCCTTGGCCGGTGAGTAGCCGGCCTTCACGCACGCGACCGGACGGCCATTCGGCTCAGGCGCGGCCCCAGGACGATCGCCGCGTGGCCACGGGGACCTCGGGGGCCGCAGGGGCCGAACCGGCCATCGTCCGCCGTGCCACCCCGCACGGCTCCGGCCCAGGTGGGCATCACCGGTTGATCGAGCAGACGATCGCCCTGTTGCACTGGCTCCGCCGCCTGCGCATACGCTGCGAGATTCGCGACGACATCCACGAAGCCTTCATGGACCTCGCCACCGCCACCATCATCTGCTGGCGAGGCCTCACCCACTGACCGTTTTCGGAGCAGTCGGTCCCGCGCAGCCTCGCAGCCTTACAGCATCACAGCCGGGACCTCAGTACGTCGACCTCACAGCCCGGCGCGAACGGGTCGAAGCCGTGCTCGACCAGCCAGCGAACATTCAGCAGGCTTCGCAACGACCACCACGCGCGGATCACGTCGAGGTCTACGTCGGTGCCGTAGCCGGCGACGACGTCGCCGAGGTGCTCCTCGTGTCCGAGCGTCACGGTGGCGAGGTCGTACAGGGCATCACCTTGGCCCGCCTCGGACCAGTCGATGATGCCCGTGATCCCGTCTCCATCGACGAACACGTGATCAACCTGTAGGTCGCCGTGCGTGAAGACCGGTGTCCACGGCCGGAGCGCGGCCTCGGCGACCTGCCGGTTACGGGTGACCAGGTCAGCGGGCAGGACGCCGTTCGTCACGAGCCACTCGCACTGGCCATCGAGCTCCGCCGCCAACTCGTCGAGGCCCCGGCTGGCCTGGCCGAGCCTGGGCGGCAACGGCGCGTCGTGCAACCTCCGGATGGCGGCGCCCGCCGCGGCCCACGCTGCCGGGGACGCGGTCGACGGCTCGCCGAGGCGGCCGAGCGCCGTCCCCCTGACCGCGGCGATCGCGAGCACCGGCGGCTTGCGCCACAGGACCTTCGGGGTCGGGACCGGCGCCAGGGCCATCGCCTCGACCTCGACGTCGATGCGTGCCTGATCGGCGTCCACCTTCAGGAACACGTCGCCGACGCGCAGGGTCGCCCGCTCGGAATGGGCGACGACCATTTTGACCTCATCCATGGGCGACCAGTATCCCGAGGATGATTGTCGACGTCACCGGGTTTATCTTGTGCGATTGTGCGGCTGACGGCGTCCCGCTACCAGGCGGCCTCGTGCGCGACACCGACCGCCGACCAGGTCAAGTCCACCACTTCTGTCAGGAGCCCTTAGGGAAGGATGGCGGTCATGTGCCGCGATGTTGCTGTCAGCACAGCTGCCCCACTGAAAGGGAAGCCGATCGAAATTCCGCCGACGTGCCTTCGATTGCCAAAACACCGAAGCCGCACGGCCACCCTGCACCGACTCTCCAGAACATCAAGCAGCCAATCCTGAAACACCCTTGTACCACCCTCAATGGCCGTGCAGATTTCGTCGAGATTCAGTGCACGCCGCGATCACGGCACCACGTGCTGCCATGATCTCGATGCGTCTCACCGATGGGATACGCGATGCCTGTTCGCTCGCTCGTACTACTGGCCGCCTCACTCTGCACGGGTGGCCTCGCAGCTTTGGTGTACTTCCATGACTCCGACCTGGTGCTCTTGCGAGAACACCTGAATCATCCATTCGCGCTCGGTGTGCTGGCCTGCCTCCTGACAGCGTCGGCCGCCATCGGACTGCGGTGGAAGCGGCTACGGATCCTGGTCTCCGTCCTCGCCGTGCTGGGGTCGTGTGCCGCGCTTTTCGTGGGATCGGTCGCTCTTATGTTCACCTCGACCGAAGAGGTCGGCTTCGTCGACGGACCGGACCCGTACAGGATCCGGCTGCAGCGGTCACCGGCGGGTCTCGGGCCGGACAGCGTGATGTGGCTCAGCGTCCGCAGGGACGGCGGGCTGCTCAGCAGAGAGTGGGATCTCGGCTGCTTCAACGACGACGTCCCCGACGACGCCTACGAGTCGGTCAGGTGGACGGGGCCGAGTTCGGTGGAGATCGAGGTGGCCGACGGGCGGACGTTCTCCATGATCTTGGACCCCACCTCTGGCCGGCCCCAGACCACCGCCGCCCTCAATTGTTGAGA
Organism: Nonomuraea phyllanthi; assembly: GCF_006334985.2. GTDB lineage: Bacteria > Actinomycetota > Actinomycetes > Streptosporangiales > Streptosporangiaceae > Nonomuraea > Nonomuraea phyllanthi. The sequence goes on along the minus strand of NZ_VDLX02000002.1, from coordinate 19,206 downwards.
AGCACCGCACGATAGACACGGCTGGAGCCGGGCCGTCGGCCGATCGGGGAAGGGACGCGATCACGTCAGCCGCGGGTGGAGGGTTCCGCGTTGCGGAAGCCCGTCATGGCTGTCCACAAGCGTGCTCGAGCAGCTCATACAAGGAAACCCTAATCGTGAAGCCTGTGGCGTTACGAGGGAAGCCAGGAGGGCCACCACGGTAGGACGCAATCGCCTGGAGTACCTTCGGCGGCCACGTCGTACAGAGTCATCGCCATAGGCCCGGCGATGGAGCCCGCAACGGTAAGAACCAGCAGAATGAGCCCTGGCCATATGCGGCCGGCCAGCCAGGGCAGCCGGGTCAGCAGATGGAAGGACAGCGCGAGAAGCGCTGACAGCACCGAGACGACTGGAAAGATCGCGATCCGGCTCAGAGCCCAGATGGTGCCGGCGAAATTCTCTCCGGAGCTCAGGTCACCCAGGCAGTAGAGTTGCGCGCGAGCCACCAGGCGGATATCAAGAAAGGTCCCGAACGTTTCGCATGCTATTGCGATGATCGCGGATAACCCGCATCCGAACGTCCAGTAGACCTCGCGCGCCTGCGGGGTTCGCCGCTCTATCACGGCGTCATCAGATCAGACGTTTATGCGAGCGATGCGCAGTATGTGTGAGGACATGGTGCAGAATGGTCGGCCTGCTCCTAACAGCCGGGTAGCCGACCGGTCCGAGATCATCGTCACAGGTGGTTAATCAGAGCTCGATGATAAGATCATCGAGTGAAATCGGCTTTCTTGCGACGCGGCGGTGATGCGCCCGTTTCCCCGCGAAAAACGGTTACGGGAAGCTCGGCGGCCACGCCCATCCTCGACTGGAAGCATCCTCGGGTGCTGGGATTCACGGCCGAGATACGGGACGTCGGTGCGGGGGCGGAGCGAGCATTCCTGATCACGGCCCACCGGTTCATCGCAGCCCGCGTGCGGCCGGTGTACGCCCTGAACGAAACGCAACCCGCCTCTACGACTCTTGGTCTGGAACGTGGCTCGTGCAGCCAGCGACTGGCACTGCTGGAGGCCGTGGCACGCGGCTACGGGATCGCCACTCGGGTGAGGGGATTACTGGTCGACGGCCGTTTCTGGCATCCGCGGTTCCCACGGCTGCGTGCGCTGATTCCCCGGCAGGTGGTGCTCGCCTGGCCGGAATTCCTCCTTGGGGATCAGTGGGTGCCCGTTTCCGAGCTTTATGGCGACCTTGGCACGCTGCAGGTGGGAGGCCGATTCACCAACACAGGCGGCGAAACACTTTTCGACGCGATCGCGCGCACCGCCGTGGACTGGGATGGCAGCACCTGCTCCTCATGTGACCTGTCAGGTCATGTTCTAACCGATCTCGGCTATTTCGATTCGCGTGACGACCTCTTCGGCAAGCACGGGCAAACCCTGTGCCTGCCGATACGTATTCCAGCGGATCTTATGATGAGCCGTTGAAAGGCGTGAGATACGTCCGTACGGCATTTTCGCCCCTCCGATGAGCGACGGTCTTCATCGCCAAGGCGGCCCGGTGTGCCCGTCTATCGTGGTCCGGGCTGGCCGTTCGGCAGCGGTATTAGCAAGATCACCTGCTGGGATGCTCGTCAGAGCGAGGAAGGCGAACATGAGGCAGTACTCGTCTACTACTCGCGCCGAACTCCGCGAAGTTTCGCCGTCCTTGCGTAAGGCTCAGCTCGTAGTTCGGGCCGCCGCGAACGTCATCAGCATCGTGATCGTCTTGTCCATCGTCCTCCCAGAAGCAGACCGGACAGATCTCGTATCCGCCTCGTGTCGCAAGGGTGAGGAAACCGCAGCAAGGACACGGATGCGGTTCGTCACCCTCGGGTCGATGAGCGTTTACGAATTTCATCTGGCCACCGTAATGTCAAACTGGCCGGATAGCACCGACGAGACCGGGCAGCGGCTGGTGCATCTCAGCACCGGGCGATGCTCGGCCATCGCCGGGCTCAGGAGCAACCATGGACACTGCCGGGGACGTCGCCTCCCTCACCCACGCGACAGACCCGGCGGCCTGGGAAGGCGCTGCAATCTCTCACGACCTGGTCCGCATCGCCCTGCGCGGCGCGGGACCCCCTTGCATAACGAAGGCCTCAAGAGACGCGGTCTCTGCGATCGACGTCGGGCCGAACCCTGGCGAGCAGGCAACGTGCCTTGTGCGCGGCGCGCCCGCTGATTCGCTCGATGAGGCGCGGGTGCCCACGTTGCGAACATGCCCGTCGCGTGATGGCAGGGATCGGGCAGGCGGACATTTCAGGGTGCCAGTGGTGGCGGTCAGATCTCTGCTGTGGCGTTCGTGGGCCGAAGCCGGTGACCTGTCGGGGTGAGCGTCCATGGTCATCCCGGGGCATTGTCAGCATCTGCGTTAGCATCGTCCTGTCTCTGATGCATCCGGTAGGCGTCCACGGGGGCGCGCAGGATGTTCATGTCCACCCTGCCGACGTCTTGGTGCAGCGCCTGGGCGATGTTCTCGATCGTCCGGGCGTTCGGGATCTGCTGTAGAGCTTCCCGCGCCTGCTGGCCGATTTGCGACTTCGGGAACCAGTCGGCTGGCAGGTCCGCGATGGCAGCCTCGCCGCCGGAGCGGTACGCCTTGGCGATGGCCTCACGGATAACCCGGGCTCGGGTCGCTTGGAGGCTGGCCAGGATGAGCCGGGCGGAGGCTTGCAGCTTGCGGATGGCGTCGAGCTTGCCTTCCTCGAACGGTGAGGGCAGGGCAGGCTCGGCGCGCAGGCGCTGGGCCACGGCGACGACGAGCGCGGACTCGACCTCGCGGTACAGGTCGGCCACCGTGCCGGCGATGCGGTCGAGGAGGTCCTGATCAACTGCCACGAGGACCTCCCGACCTCACGTCTGGTCGCAGGTCACGCACCTGACGGCGGATCGGCCGGCTCGATACACCTGGTCGCCGGCCAGCACGTACACGTCGGCGACAGCGAGCGACGTGGTCAGGCAGTGCTCACACCATTCCAGTTCGATGGTGCCGTACGTGACGTAGACGGCCATGACCTACTCCTCCGGAGGGCCGTCTTGCCCTTCGGACGGCTCGGGGTCTTGGCCGGTCATCTCCGGGGGGAGAGCGAACGGGTCCTCCACCGCCTGCGAGGCCTCCTTGATCCGGTCGACCTCTTCCTGCACCTCCGGGTCGTCCCAGTCGGGATGCAGCAGCTTGACCTTGATCCAGGTGGAGACCGCTTCGGCCTGGTTGAGCAGGTTGAGCGTCTCGGCGAGGGCCTTCGGGTCGGTGGCCACGCCGTCGGGCCATTCGAGCGTCGGCCGGTCGGGCGTCACGCCTGAGCCGAACACCACGGCGTCGATGGCGAGCAGTGCGACGAGGGCATCGCTGACACCGCGCCGGTTGTACCCGATCTTCTTCGCCCTGGTGGTGTAGGAGCGTTCCTGCCGCGCGATGACCTCGGTGGCGGTGGCGGCGACGTCGCCCTCTCCGCCGAACGTCTGAACCGAGTAGCCGGCGCCGCGTACGGCCTGTTCCAGCCAGTCGGCGGCGGTCGCCTTGTGTTCCTCGTGTCGGATCAGGAACTGCTGGGGGTGGATGTCGAGGCCGCCCTCTTCGGACATCGACTCGATGCCCTCGTAGAGCTCCTGCTCCAGGTCGAAGCCGGCGCCCTGGCCGCGCCCCATGTTCTGCAGGTACGCGTTCGGGACGATCAGGCGAGCCTTGGCCAGCCGGATGTCGCGGCGCCACGAGGAGTACACCTCGTCGAGGCCGTCGAGCATCGGCTCTACGCCCTGGATGTCGGATCGGCCGAGGTACGCCGCGGCGGGGATGTTCCGCCAGATGCGGTTCGGCTTGATGTTCGGAGTGTAGCTGGCGGTCAGGTACGGGATCCGCGTCTCGACCGCACCCTCGGCGTCGACGGCCTCGGCGAGGTGAGCTGTGGCCTCGTGCTCGGTGAGCGGGACCATGGTGCCGAGGTTGTCGCAGTCACCCTCGTACAGGCCATGCAGGATGGAGCCGACCTCGTGGCGTTCGAGGTGGCGAACCACCTTCTGCCCGTCGTCCTCGACGACGCGCCAGAACGTCACCGCGACGAGCTGCCCCCAACGGAATTCGGGGATGGCGCTGTCGGCGTGGACAGCGGCGAGCCACGGCCCGTCCGTCGGGACGGATCTTCTTGTCCCAGCAGACGCGCAGGAACACGCCGGAGAGCCCTGCGGCGAGCTCGGCGGACTCGAGCAGCGTCGAGTGGAGTCCTGAGTCCTCGATCAGGGTCTCAAGGCGTGCCTGCGTCGTCTTGTCCTCGGCCGTGATGGAGATCATCTCGCCGTACAGGAGGTTCGCGGACGTGGCGGCGATGTCGGACGCCAACGGCACGTGGAGCTTGGTCCGCGGCTGGGCGGAGGTGGGTCGGGTGCCCCAGAACCAGCGCTCCAGCGTGCGACCTACAGTGGCACGCCATCCGCCCCGCTCGGAGGCGAAGAACCCGGTGGTGTCCTCGGCCCTCTGGCCGCCGTACACCGCGGCAAGGTCGTCAGGTTCGCCGGAGTACCACGCGGACCACTCGGCGAGCTTGGGTTGGATCTGGGCGATAGCTGGGGGCGGCCAGGCGCCGCCGCTCGGCAGCGGCATCGAATCTCCTAGCGTTCTGACCTGCGAAAACGGGGCAGACTAATGTTTTCTGAAAGCATTCCTAGATACTTAAGGGGTAATTGTTTTCCGATTAGGAAAGAGCATGAGGAATGCACAGTTTTGAAATTCTGTGGCGGTCTCCGCGGCGGCGAGAGACGGTCAGGGCGGAGCGCATGGAGCCGCGGTACGGGTTCTACGACTTCTATGTCGGCGGCGACGTCGTGAAGAGCGTGCGTAGGGCCTCGATCGAGGGCGTTACCCGCCTCGGGTAGTGGTCCAGGCGGGCGCCGGCCGACATCTGCCCGGGTGTCGGCCGGACGCCCTCGGGATTGGCTCAAACGTTGTTACTCAGAAGTAACAGCACAGAATCAACATACTGTTCGGTGGCGGATTGTCGTTTCCGCACGTCACAGCGCTGCGGCGAACGTCGAGACGAAATCGGCAGCGAAACGTCCCCAAATGTCCGTTTATGCAGGCGTCATGCAGTCCGTTTATGCAGCCTGCGCAGTAGGCGGAGCGATCTGGTTGCGCCACAACGAGCGAGTCGAGTGGATCGCGTACCGCATCGCGTCGAGGCTGTGGTCGTCGGCCTTGATCGGGGCGTCCTCGCCCTTCTCCGCCTTGTCCGGATCCCAGCTGTAGCCCGGGAACTCCTCGACCAGCCCCTTGCACGAGCTATTGGACGAACAGCCGGCGCGTGGCCAGCAGCGAGGCCACGTTTCGAATTCCGTCCAGCACGTCGTTGTTCGCCAGGTGGGTGGTCAGGCCGTCGTTGTGGAGCTGTACGCGGAAGGACAGCGCCGATGGGTCCACGACCACGTACTCGGGTCGTACGCCCTTCAGCGTGGTTCCCGGGATGGGGACCTCGGTCAGCCACGTCCGTAGACGCTCGCTGTACTCGACATCGGTCAACTGGCGGTGAGCCTTCTTCGACTCGTACCGGTACTCGCGGGTCAGGTACAGCTTCCGGTCCACACCGAAGCCGAGCAGCAAGCCGGCGAATGGCGCCGCGGTGCCGTAGTCGATGCCGAGCGAGATCCACCGGGTGATCGTGGGGAGGATGTCCACCACGTGCAGGTCGTCGTCGAAGCAGTCGTAGACCGCGCCTTCGGCCTGGACCCAGAGCCCGAGCACGGACCGCTTGTAGAACAAGCCGGTGTACGTGGACTTGATCGTCTCGACGTACGTGGGGTCGAGGTGGATGTTGTCGTCCAACCGGAAGTGCCAGGCTCGAAGGCTCGTCTCCGAGGGCCGGAGCAGGTACTCCTTGCGCAACCAGTGGCCCGGGTTGTCGGGGTTCGTGGTCGCGAAGATCTTCGCACCGAAGACGGAGCACCGGGCATTGAGCTGGTCGAAGAAGTCCTTCGGCAGGGTCGAAGCCTCGTCCACGTACGCGCCGGCGCACGTCATTCCGCGCACCTTCGGCTCTGCTTTCGCGTCGTTTGCGCCGATGACGTGGACGGTGCGACCGAGGATCGTGGCCGTGGCCGCCCCGTTCGTGTAATGAACCTGGGAGGCCAGAACTCCGAACAACTCCGGGTTCGTCAACGGAGCGAACGCGTTGCGGGCGGCGATTACGGCGCGCTCGGGGTAGGCGCGGAGGCTGAGGGATCGGCAGTGGATGCAGCGGGCGGTGAGGCGTACGACGGGCTCGGCTTCTCCGAGGACGATGCGGGCGGTCTGGCGGAGGCGGGCGGCTTCGGCGTGGACGTGGTCGGCAAGGTCTTCGTGGAGGGCGATCCGGTCGAGGAGGCCGATCAGGCGGGTGATCCGCTCGGCGGTGGTGGGTCGGGCGAGCGGGGTGAGGCCGAGCTTGTCGCACACCGCCTCCTCCAGCTCGGCGACGGAGGTGACGATCAGGTCGCGGGCGTCGAGGGCGGACAGGTCGAGCGGCGCCGGCGCGTTCCCGAGGGCCTTCAACCCGAGGCCCAGGTTGCGCTCTTTCGCTTCGCGCTCGGCTACGGCCTGGGCGTTCATGCGGGCGCGCTGCTCGGAGGACAGTTCGCGCTGGTTCCAGTGGCGCCGGCGCCCATTGCTGGGGACGAGAGCCCGGTCGAGCTCGGGCAGATAGCTCCGGACAGCGGCGAGGTGGTCGTAGGTGAGCTCAGTCCGCATGTGGTCCCCCTGAGGTTGTGCTGGTTGTGCGGGTGGACCTGCGCATCCCTGAGGGATACGCAGGTCCGTTGGTGCAGGTCGTCACGGGTTCCCGGCGCTGGGAACCCGTGACATGTCGTCAGCCTCGGCGGGCCTGCCAGACGGCGGTGGCCAGGCCGTCGTCGAAGGAGTCGAGCGCGGTCACGGTGAACACCCGGCCTGGTATGTCCCAGGCGAGGAACTGCGGGCCGTAGTCGCGAATGTGCTCGGCCCGCACCTCGGGACCGTTCGCGATGACGAACCGGTGGCCGTGGCCGTTCAGGTGCATGAAGGCCAACAGGTTCAGGAACCGGTCGGCGTCTTCGTAGTGGGTGGCTTCCTCGGACGGCTGGCCGGGGCGGGTCTGCTCGTAGAAGTCGGCGATGGCGTCGACTTCGGAGACGGGCGCCCCGGAATCCAGCCAGGCGAGCCCGGCCTGGAAGCCACGCATGTACTCCTGGCAGAGTTCGCGGGCGCCGGCGGGCAGGTCGAAGGCTTCGCCGCCGCGGGGCGGGAGCGCGGTGACGGTGGTCATCGGAACTTCACCGCCACGTAGCAGGCGTTGGCGAAGCCGAGCATGAACGCGTCGTCGAAACCGACGCCGTACGCCTCTTTGGGCCACGAGTTCAGCGCGTAGTTGGTGCCCTGCCGCTTGTTGATGTCGGCCATCTCCTCGACGCCGTCGTAGATCTCCCGTTCGTTCGGGGAGTCCTTCAGGTAGTCGAGGAAACCGGGGACGAGGGTGGCGTCATAGACGCAGGAGTCGGTGCCGCTGAACCCGCCGTCGTGGAGGTCGCGGTGGATCTTCGCGATCTCGTACACCTCGGTCTTGAGCGGGCCGGTGGCCAGCCACATCGTGCCGGCGCGGAAGCCGTCGGCGTGCTGCAGCAGCCACGTCTTGACGAACTCGTCGATCTCCCACTCGGGGGTCATGCTGTCCTGTCTCATCGGGCGTTCTCCTTGGTTGTGGGATTGTTGGGGTGACCGCCCTCGGTACCCGCGAGGGCGGTCTTGTCGCTGGTCACTCGCAGATGGTGCAGAGGGGGTCTTCGCCGGGCCGGCGGTAAATCTCGGTGCCGCACTTGGGGCAGGGGATCTCCGAGAACGCCAGCTCGTTCTTCCATTCACTGGCGGCCAGGTAGGCGGTCAGGACGTTGGCCTGGGCGAGCAGGTCCTTGATGCGGACGCGGAGACCAAACCGGATGCTTTCGGGGTCGGTGGCGATCTGGGAGAGGCAGGTGGCGCAGATGTCGCCGCCGAGTGCGGGGCATCCGCCCTTGTGGGTGTTCGGCTCCCGGCTGTCGCCGCATCCCTGCGGACAGAGGTCGGGCGCCTTGATGCCGGGGATGGTCTTCTGGTTGAGGTCGTAGGTGAAGAGGCTGGCGCACAGGCAGCAGCGGGTCTCGCCGCTACCCCAGCGGGTGCTGCTGTCGAAGATGACGATGGTGGTCACGGTTCTCTCCTTGTCGTTTGGTCACGGGGCGAGGTAGATGGGCTGGGGGTAGTTGTCGAGCAGCGCGGCCCACAGCTCGAGCGAGGGGCCTTCGGCTCCGCGGGCGTTGTGCTCGGCGTGCTCGCGCTGCGCGATCGGCTCGGTGGTGAGGTGGTCCGCGCACAGGAACGCCACGCTGGCGGGAGGCGCGCCGTCGCTCCAGCACTCGGGCTGGGTGGCGGACAGGACGGCGGCGATGGCGTCTCGTCCGCACGGGTGGCCGTGAGGGCTGTCGTTGTCGCAAGAGCCGTCATGGCTGAGCTCTCGCGGGTTGATCGTGATGGTCATGGTGCTCCTTTCAGAAAGGGATCTCTTCGAGTACGGGCTGAATCGGTGGGGTAGGTGGTTTGGGCGGTTTGGCGGGGGTGAAGCCGCGGCCCTTGCAGGGGTGGGCGGCGACAACGGGATGGCGGCGGGTGCCGTTGATCCGGAATGAGCACCGCCATTCGGCGTAGAGGCGTGGCGGGATGCCTTCGGTGATGAGGTCGTAGGTGTTGCGGCCTGCCAGGAGGGCGAGCATCTCGTTGCGCCGGTCGAGGGGTGCCGGGTCGACGATGGTGAGGATGCCTGCGTTATGGCCGGCGAGTACGAGAGCGCGGCAGCGGGGGCAGATGCCGGGCTGGAGGGGGCGTTCAATGAGGTGCTCGGTCATCTCGCACCTCGAGGGCGGACAGGTTGGGCGGACAGGTTTCCTCGTAGCTCGCACGTGCTGTTAGCTGCGGAAACATAGATCTTGATCTTGTTTGGCGGACAAGTTTCACTGATTTCAGGTATGACGGTGAATGCGCGCGCGTGTGTGTGCGCGCGCGTTAGAGCTGCACAAGGTCGAGAAACCTGTCCGCCTTTACGGCGTGTCGCGGTGTTCAGGCTGGTCAGAGGGCGGACAGGTTGCATTCCAACCTGTCCGCCTTTATGGGTGTTTTTGCAGGTCAGAGGGCGGACTGGTTTTTTCAAACCTGTCCGCCAACCTGTCCGCCCTGCGGTGATCACTTGAACCACTCGTCCGCGTTCTGCTGATCCTCATCCGGAATCAAGCCGACGTTGGTGTACGTCTTGTCGCGGTTCTTGCCGAGCGGCTTGCTCTCGATGCCGTACTTCTTCAGCTTCAACGTGAATGAGGTCTTCGTGACCGGCTCGCACCGCTCGATGCCGCACCACTTCTCGTAGGCGGCGTATAGCACACTTACCTTGACCGTGACGCGGTCGCCGCCTCCGATGTGGCACCGCTCCTCCACGAAGCGATCAACCGTCTCCTGCTCCTTCTGGTACTCGGCGGTGGCGTCGGTGACGCTCTTCGGCTCTGCAAGCCCTTGAGCCGCGTAGGCGGCGGCCCCGCGGGCAATCCAGGCCAGCATCACGGCTCCGTGATCGCGGGCGAGAATCCCCTGCAGGTCGTCGACAGCCTCACCCTCGGGCACTTCGTGCTCGAAACCGATGAGGCGCAGCCTGCGCCAGAAGGACCGGCCGCCGCTACGGACAGACGGCTTGTTGTTGCCCATCAGCCACAAGGTGTGGCTGGGGATGAACGTGAAGTCGTTCTCCCGCATGAAGTGACCGGTGAGACTGTCACCTCCGGTGAGTTCCTTGACCTTGGACTCGTCGAACTTGTCGCCCTCGTTCGTCTCGGAGCAGAGCACCATGCGGGCGCCGGCGAGCTTGGCGATCTCCTGGGGGTGGGGATCGCTGGCTTTCACTGTGAGGAATCCGCGGGGCGCCTTACCGGAGTAGTCGCCCAGTACGTAGGCGCACGCCTCGAGGAAGACGCCCTTGCCGTTGCCGCCGCTGCCGAAGCAGAAAGGCAAGATATGCGGCCCGACCTCACCGATGGCGCTGTACCCCACCAGGCGCTGCATGTAGTCGATCAGGGGCTGCTCGTCTCCGAAGGTGTCGGTGAGGAACTCGCCCCAGCGTCCGAGGTCGGCCTCGAAGTCGGGTGTGGCCCGGGTCATGCGTGTGTGCAGCTTGGCCGGATCGGAGGGGAGAAGCTTCCCGGTACGGAGGTCGATGATGCCGCCCGGCGTGTTGAGTTCCCAGGGGTGCGCGTCGAGCGCCGAGTACGGAACCATGACGCGCTTGTCGGACCGCGCGAGTGTCAGGCATGCGTTGATGCCGCGGGCGGACAGGGATGACGCCTTGTACTTGCGGTCGATGTTCTCGTGTTCGGGCAGCGAGCGGGCGATCTTCTTGGCGTACTCGGCGACGATGCCTCCGCCGGATTCACACCATTGCCAGCGGCGGCCGTCCCAGGCGAGCCACCTGCTGCGGTCCGGGCAGTACCGGATCACATCGCCGAAGCGGACGATGAGCGCGAGCGCGTTGCGGTCCTCGCTGTAGCGGTAGGTGGACTCGGCGACGTCCTGGGGTTGAGCTTCTGTCTTCGGGCGGATGGGGTGGACGGTGGCGAGATTGCCGTCTTCGCCGAGCAGGAACGAGAAGTCGTCGTCCCGGTCCTCTTCCTCGTCTTTCTCCTCGTCACTGTCGCCCTTGGGAGGGTCGGTGAGGAGGCCGGAGAAGTCGTCGCGGGGCCGTTCCCCGCCTACCCCTGGAGGCGGAGCGCGCGGGCGGCGCTGGCGTAGTTGCCGCCGTGCTCGAGCTGCGTGTAGACGGTGAACTTGGAGTAGGGCTTCTCCGTATCGAAGATGGTGGAGCTGCTGAACACGTACAGGTTGTCGCCGTCGTTGCGGCCGGTGGTGGCTGAGGGCCCGATGTTCTTGCCGGGCCGGGTCCAGCCGCGCGCCCGGCCGTAGGTGTGGGTGTGCCGCCAGCCGTGGGGTTCGAGGATGTCGGCCCAGTCGGCGCGCGCGTTGAAGTCGTCGCCGGGGCGTAGCACGTCGTCATCGCCGCGTGTGTGGGGCTCTGCCCCACGCGTCGGGGGCGCGGGTGCGGGGGGTTCGACGGCGGGCATCGCGTCGAGGAGGGTCGCCACAGCGTGGAGGGCGTTGCGCTCCTCCTCGCTGATGGTGGCGATTGTGGCGGGGTCGCCGGCGACGAGCGTCCAAGGCTTGCCGCTGGGGTGGGTGCGCCCGCTGGATGGGGCGATGACGACGAACCCGCCCTCGCCGCGCGTCTCGATCAGCACCTGCGGCACCTGCTCACCGCGGGTCACCTTGTCGAGCGCGGCCTGACGGCGCTGGCGCACCGCCTCGTCCTGCTCAGCGTCGATGCCGGCCTGCTGGTCGGCCTTCCAGGCGGCGAGCTCGTCGGGTGTGGAGGGGCGCCGGGCGAGCTTGGTGTTGCCGCGCAGCTCGCCGTCCACCTTGACCAGGATGTGCAGGCCGCCCTTGGGGGTGGTTTCGCTGTAGCCCCGGGTGATCCGCTCCCACAGGTCGCCGAGCCCGTGGTCTTCCAGGAGCTCGATGTACTGGGTAAGGATGCCTTCGGCGATGGCGCGGCCCTCGAACTCGAGCATCTCCAGGTTGCCGGAAACGGTGCCGCAGACGACGCCGAACCCGTCGAAGCGGTCGCCGGTGAACCAGCGGCGGATGTCCTCCTCGGTGGGCCGCTGGTGCTGGTAGGTGGACCAGTGGACGACGGGCGCCTTGCTGCCGTCGGTTCGGGCCGGGATGAGGCAGAGCCCGGCTTCGTGCACGCCGAGTGCGGCGTCGAGCAGGTCGGTCACTTGGAACGCCCGAACCGGTCGCGGGCCGCGTTCAGGATCTGCATCTGTTCGGTGGACCCTCCGACGTCGGGGTGAAGCACCCGGGTGAGCGCCTTGAACGCCTTCTCGGCGAGCGGGTCCGGGAGTGCGGTGAACATCAGGTCGGCCCACGTCTGCACGCCGCGCCCGCTCTTGGGCGGGGGCTCTTGGCGCTGCTCCTGCTTGGTCTGCTGCTTGTGGGTGATGACGACCGTGTAGTTCGACGCTTCGAGCACGGCCTTGAGGTCGTCGACGTCGTAGGCCGGGATGATCCAAGCCTTGTCGCCGGGCGACCATTTCCGGTCAGGCATCGACTTGACCAGGTCTTTCGCGTCGAACGGCGAATAGACCAGGGCCTGGTGGCCGTCTACGACGATGCGGACGAGCGGCATCGTGTACCCCCTTTCAACGTGCCCGCCCACGGCTCGCACGTGGGCCCCGGCTTCGGACCGGTCGGGCTGGGCCGGGCTACTTGGCGTTCTGCAGGATCGCGGCGATCTGCTCGGGGGTGAGCCCGGCGGCGGCCAGCGCCTCCGCGTTCGGTGCCGCGTTCTGGGCGGCCGGAGCGGCGGGCTGGTCGGGGTCGGGGGTGTTGAGCACGTCGTTGGCGGTCTTGGCGGCGGGCGGCACGTACGCGGCCGAGTACAGCTTGGGCGCGTTCATGCCCCTCTGGGACGGGGTGCCGTCGCCGGTGTAGGTGACGGTGAGGGTGCCGCCGATCTCAAGGCCCTTCGCCCCGGACTTGCGGACGGCGTCCTGGACGGCCTTCTTCATGGCGCCCTTGACGTAGATGGCCCGTTCCCCGTCGTCGTCGGGGATCTCCTGGTCGCGCTCGTCGGTGGCGAGGACGACCTGGAGCTGCATCATCGGGTCGCCGTTGTCCCACGTCTTGGGCTTGCCGCTGGTGAAGTCGCGCTGCTGCTGCACCTCGGGCTGACGGCAGATGGTGCCGGAGACGGTGGTGCCGGGGGTGGCGAACTTCGCCGAGGTGGTGCCACCGGCCATGAGGAAGTCGTTTGCGCTGGTCATGCTGTTTGCTCCTTAGCTGTTATGCGATGAGGCTGGTGATGCTGTTCGTCGCCCGGTTGAGGGCGGCGGGGTCGCCAGGGCATCCCTGGGCGAGATCTTGGGAGCCCGCGCGGTGGTACGGGCAGCGCGTGCAGTACGCGTCAGCGGTGGGCAGCAGGCCGAGCGCGGCCGTGCCCATTGACTTGGTGAGCGTGGTGATGGCCTCGAGTCGCTTGAGCGCGTTGAGGACGATCTGCTCGTCGTACGACTCGGACCAGAAGTAGCCCTCGGCGAATTCGCCGTTGGAAGGCAAGTAGTAGATGGAGACACGGTCCATGGGGACGCCTGCCGTGTTGAAGCCGCGGGCGTAGGCGTGGGCTTGGGCGCGGTATTCGTCGCTCGGCTTCTTTTCCGCCTTGACTCTGCGGAGCGTGGTCGGGCCGACGATCTTCCAGTCCACGGTGATGCCGTTAACCCGGTCAGCGAGGTCGCAGGATCCGCGGATCGGCTGGCCGCACACGTCGCCGATGGTGACGCGCTGCTCGATGAGGAACCGGGTGGTGCCGAGCATCTCGTTGGTGCGGCGGAAGACGCCTTCCAGGAGGGAGTGCACGCCGGTGCCGACGGCGGGCCGCCAGGCCAACCCCTGCTCGTTGATGGTGGGGGTGGCGAGCTGTTTGTAGCCGAGCCAGCGGGCGCACTTGTGGTTGATCTCGCTGGGCCCAATCTCTATCTGCAGGGAGCGGGGGCTGTTGTTGAGGTCGTTGGTGATGATGTGGTCGAGGTCTTCTTTGACCAGGCTGATGGGGGTGTCTCCGCCGTTCGGGACGAAAGGAAGGGTGACAAGGTCGAGACTCACTGGATGGTCACCTCGCGCACGGTGAGGACGCCAGGGATGTCAGGGCCGTTGAGTTCGCGGACCTCGATGACGGCGCCGGGGATGTCGAGTTCGCCGTCTTCGCCGGCGTAGCCCTTGGCGGCGATGAGCTCGATGACCTGGCTGTCGTCGCGCATGATCCCGGCGTCGGTGAGGGCGTCGAGGACTGCCCGGCAGAGCTTGTCGAGGTCGCCTGAGCTGCGGGTGACCGGGTACGTCACCTTCGTCTTGGGCGCGGACTTGGGCTTGTTGAAGGTGAACGCGATCTCGACGCTGAGCGGACCCTGGAGGGTCTGCTCGCGGACGTCGAGGGCGGCCTGCTTTACCGCCTCACGCCACGGGCGGAGGCGGGTGGAGGATTCGACGAGCACGCCTTTGCCGACGTGCCGTTTGGACCCCTGCGGGGCGGGGGTCCCGAACACGGTGATCGTGTACATGGGTCCCCATCTGAAAGACGGTGTGCGTTAGAGGCCCACGGCCCTACGCGGGCCGGGGTCGGGTTCAGATGGGGGAGATCAGCAGTCGTTGATGGCGGTGGCCTTGAGGCTCTCCAGCCACTCCTCGTACCACTCGCGGGGGACGCGCCTGGTCTTGGGGCCGATCTTGACGCTACGGAGCTCGCCAGACTTGAGCAGGGCGAAGACCTGGGTCTTCCCGATGCCCGCGTCCTCGGCGATGAACTTCCAATCGAGCAGCCGCTTACCAGGGACAACGGGTGCGTCGGTAGTATCCATGCACCGCTCCTCTTCTGCTTGCAATTAGTGACTGACTGACTTGGGAAGGTCTTGCTGGTCCTGCAGGTAGAGCTCGGAGCGTCTAGGCCCTGCTCTCGGCGTTGGCGCGCTGAGGCAGGGCCGTACTCGTTCCAGGGGCTGGGAGCCCCGACGTGCAAGTTGCGAACCGCAACGAACCGCAGTCAGCTTGAGAGACTCAAGCGCCAGGAGGTTCGCCGGTGTGGACCATGGTGGCATCGCCGGACCGATGGCGCAACTTGGCATAGGTTGCTACCTTCAATCCCATGGAGCATGAACCTCGGCGAACCGCAGCGAACCTCATGAGGGATGGCGGACTCGAAGCGATCTTCGGGGTCCGTGTCCGAGAGCTTCGGCAAGCTCGCGGGTGGTCGCAAGAAGAGCTAGCGGATCGTCTCACGCAGCAGGCCGGCCTCCAGTTTCACCAGACACAGATCGGTAAGGTGGAATCTGGAACTCGGCCGATTCGTTTGAATGAAGCGGCAGCTCTCGCGCTTATTTTCAATGTGCCGCTGCAGGACTTGATTGGCAGTTCGGTAGCAGTGGCGAGTCCTGACCCGCTTAGGGACCAGCTTGTAGAGCAGTCTCTGAAGATTCGCGCACTTCAGGATCAGCAGAAGAACGCTGAGCTCACTGTGGATCGGGCGATGCGGGCTTTGGCGCACAACCGACAGCAAGTGGTAGATGCGCAATCGCGTATGGCTGATCTTTATAGAAAACCTCTTGCCGCTGTTGACCCAGACGCGGCAGCCCGCAAACGAGGCCAGTTTAGCGTGCAACGCCACTCCGAGGGAAAATTTAGCTTTTTTCTCACGATCGACTCTGAAATGCTCTTGGTTGGAGGGTCTAAGTATTCCGACGTCGCTTCTGTGTTGCTGGATATTGCGTTTATTAGGTATCTGTCCTGCAAAGGGGAGGATCGCAGGGATGATCGAATCGGCTGGTTCGGTGTCATGCAAAGCTCTCAATCCAACGGGCACGCCCTGGTCGTATTGGGAAACAGTGGCCAAACTGTAGCGACGGGACCATATGCCGATAGAGATAAGGTGATGAAGGATATAGAACTACTTAAAGCCCTTGCCCCACACGTGCCAACGCATATCAGGCAGGTCAGTGGTTCACATGACCCGCAGTGGTTCTCGGTGGCGGCTTATGTGCCCGAAAACGCCGAATACACTTATGAATTCAGAGAAGTCAATAGTCGGCAGTATGAGTATGTCCGGCGGTGGAAGAACGATGAAAGGGGCGGGGTCGGCCTGGCGGCGGGCGGATTTCACACTCGACATCAGGCGCTTAGGCAGATCCAAAAGGATCAAGAAAAGTTTCCGGGACCAGTCCTAGAGATAAGCGGGTCCGATCGTTCAATTCTAATCCTCGAAGCTGAACTGAAAAACAGCTTTGAGTATGGCTACATTTCGTCCCCATCTAGCTCGGAGAAGCCAGTTGAAATCTTCTGAGTCACGACGTGGCAAACCTCGGGCGCGCGCAAACGGAGAAGGAAGTTTCTATCGGCGCGCTGATGGCATGTGGATTGGGACCGTGACCATGCCAGACGGGTCACGGCCCACTGTTTCCTCGAAGTCGCAGAAGCGAGCTCGGGAGAAGTGGCACGAGCTACAGCGCCAGGTCGAGGACGGCAGGCCGATCACCAGCGGTCGGGGCATCACGCTGGAGCGGTTCCTGAACCAGTGGGCCAACGTCACGCTCAAGCAGCGGGTTGCGGCCGGGAAGCTCGCCGAGTCCACCCGGATCTCCTATGCGGACCACGTGCGTCTACACATCAACCCGCACATCGGTGGCGAGCAGTTGACGAAGCTGTCGCCGGCTCGGTTACGCGAATGGCTGCTCGAACTTCAGAAGAAACCCTCTGCCCGGCAGAGGAAGCTCAAGCCTGGTGAGGATCCGCCACCAGTCGAGCTGCTCTCTGCTCGGACGGTGAACTACTGCCACGCGGTCCTCCGGGCGGCGCTCAACTCGGCGTTGAAGGACGAGTTGATCAGTCGCAATGTGGCGGAACTCGTCGAGCCCCCCTCTGGGAGGAGCGCCCGAGGTACGGCGCTCACTGCGGAAGAGGCTGAGAAGCTGTTCAGCGAGGCGGTCAACGACAGGTGGGGCGTGCTGTGGCTCACCATCCTGGGGCTCGGCCTGCGGCGAGGCGAGGCCCTCTCGCTGCGCTGGGAGGACGTGGACCTGGAGGCCGGGGTGGTGAACGTCGGCCCGTCCCTTCAGCGTCTGCGGGGAGACGTCGACCAGGAGACCGGCCGGCGGCGCGGCCAACTGGCAGTGGTGAAGGGCAAGACGGACGGCTCCACCGCCTCTATGGCCATCCCCGCCACCCTCATCACGGTGCTGAAGCAGCACTGCAAGGAGCAGGCCGTCGAGAGGTTGGCGGCGGAGTACTGGGCCGATCCCGGGTGGGTGTTCACCACACACGTGGGGACCCCGGTCGAGCCACGGAACGCGAACCGATCCTGGACCGCACTATGCGACCGGGCTGGAATCGTTCGTCCAGATGGACAGCGAATCCGCATTCACGACCTGAGGCACACGGCTGCGACGTGGCTGCACGCGGCGGGGCTCGACATGCAGGGCATCAAAGGTGCGCTGCGGCACAGTCGGTTGGCGACGACGTCCGACATCTACACGCATCTCTCAGCCGAGGTGCAGCGGAAGGCCGCCGATTCGATGGACGGTGCCCTGGCGAAGCTCGGAAGGGTAGGGGCGAAGTGATGTCCATGGGTCTCTGGTATTCCGTAGCCGAACGTATTACGTTGTAGTCATGGCCAAGACGGTGACCAGCGTCCGCCTCTCGGACGAGCAGACCCGCGCCCTCGACTCGATCGCGGAGCGCGAGGAGCGCAGTCGCTCTTGGCTCATCAGCAAGGCGGTGGACGAATTCATCGCCCGGCGCACCCAGCAAGTTAGTCAGTTAGTCACAGAAGCGGGCCGTGCGGAATCCGAGACGAACAGGGGTGAACCGCAGTGAACTCATCCTGGTTGCTACAACCGTTGCTGCAGTGGACCCCTAGAAACGACTCAGGGAGTCCCTTGCGATCAAGGAACTCCCTGGTCAAGCTATGCGCGGCCGACAGGAGTCGAACCCGTAACCTTCTGATCCGTAGCCAGTTCGCGATCTTCCACAAGTGTCCACCACCGTCAGAAGCACCTGCTCAACGACCTCCCCGACTTGATCGGGTTCCACGGGCGTATCCCGGCGTCTGGGGACATTGTTAGCAACGGCGTTAGCAAGATCGGCCAGACCGCGGCTGTCCCGAGACAACTGCTGATGCTGACTCCTGGCGGTCACCTGTCCCGCTTGAGCCTGACACAGAGGGGACGCGCCCATCTGTGGCTGCGTTTTGTCATCCTCGGCTGGCAGCATGTCGGCATGATTGCGACTGCCGCTGACTACGCCTGGTTCACCTTTGGCCGGTTCATCTACGACGAGTACACCGATCTTCGGGAGGCATACTGCTTCACCCTCGTTCGCGGGCTGACACCTGAGCAGGTTCTGGCCAGGACCGGGGCCGAAGGCTTTCCGCCCATGGGACTCAAGGAGCTGATCAAGGCAGGGGTTTCCGACCTCGGTAGGTCTGGCTCCGGGTATAGCCACTTCTTCGGGGTCACACCCATCAGTGACTGGGCGTTCATCGTCGAACCCAACGGCTTCATGGGCGTTCTCCCCAGCATTGCTGGACGGTTGTCGGCGGGCACGCGGCTGGTATCCCATTTCCGCAATGTCAACGGGCAGGAAGACTTCCTATGGATGGAAGACGGCCAGGAGCGTCTAGCTTTGGAGCCAAGCTTTTCCGACATCGACTCCTTCACCAGCTGGGAGGAGGAATTCACCGAGATCGCGCGGCAGGTCGAATTCGACGCCGCACACAGCAGTGAGTCGTTCTTCGCGATGGCCGAGTACCTGACTGGGGTCAAGGTGACGCCGGAACTGCTGGAACAGTCGGTCTACCTGTGTGGAGTCGCCCCCAACTCGCAGTAACCACAGCCATACGCTCCCTCACGGATGGGATCCGCGGCAACCAGGTAACGTCTTCGAGCTTGCACTCACTGAGCAGAACCTGACCAAGCAGATGAACAGTCGACCGCCTACGACGTCCCTTCAGGCGGAGAAGACTTTCTGAGCGACCAGCACGACCGTCCGCTTTTCAGGCGGGACAACCGCCCTGCTCGGATGATGGAGACCGTGATCAGGCACATGTGGATGGCGGCGCGCATGCGTCGGTGTGTGGGGGCGTTGCTGTCAGCGCTGCTGTCACCTCAGCCATGCTCACCCGATGGCAAGGTCCGACGGAGGAGGGCTTGCCGGCGACCGTCCCAGCCCGTACGACGGGTACCGAAGTCCGCGATCGTCACGGCCTTAGCCACGGTGTTGCCCATCTGATCCGTCGGAAAGGGTAGGCGCATCGTCGGCCGCTCTTCGTCATGCTCAACCGGTAGATACGGGCCGGTGGGGTGTGACCGCGTGAAGCGGGGTTGCTGTACGTGCGGCTGTATCGGGTGCTTGCTGCGGTCCGTACAGGCAGACTTGGTGAACGTGCACACCGCTCCCGTTCACGTCCAGGGAGATGGTGTGCGGGTGATCTAGCCCATGCTGTGGTGTGGGAGAGATCCATGTGACAAGAGACGGCCACTCCGTAATCCTTCGATTCGCTCATATCAACACGAAGGGGACGAA
>NZ_VDLX02000029.1 GCF_006334985.2 Nonomuraea phyllanthi | reverse complement strand
CATCAACCTGCTCAAAGGCAACCGCGGCATGGCGACCCGTTACGACAAGCTCGCCGTACGCTACGAAGCCGTCGTCATCATCGCTGCGATCAACCAGTGGCTCAACGCCTTATGAAACACGACCTAGGCCGCTCGCTGAGCCCGGCGCCCTCGGTCGACGACGACCCGGTGGCGGCCTTCCGCGCCGCCCGCGCCGACGTGGAGGCGATCCTCGCCGACCCCGGCCTCGCCACCCGGCCCTGCGACACGCCCTCCGGCCGCCTGCCGGTCGAGCGGCACGTCGACCAGGTGGTCAGCGAGGACCTCCCCTTGCACGGCTGGGACCTCGCCCGCGCCACGTCCCAGGACGACACGATCGATCCCGAGGACGTCGAGCTGGCCTGGGCGTCCGTGCGCGCGGTGCCGGACGAGCTGATGGAGAAGCTCCGGACGCCGGGGGCGTTCGGCCCGGACATCGAGGTGTTCGGGCCGGAGGTGAAGCTGGGGGAGGACGCCTCCCCGCAGGACAGGCTCCTCGCCTTCATCGGCCGCGACCCGCACTGGCGCCCCTGACCCGGCGGTCCCGACCCGCACTGGCGCCCCTGACCCGGCGGTCACGGCCGCCTGGCCGCGCCGTCGCCATGACGCGGCCGCTCAGCGTCCCGGCCCGCCGGATCGGCGTCAACGGCCTCCGGCGCCCGCGGCGCCCCGCCACGCACGCCGGGCGGGACCCGGCGGCACGCCGGTGCGGCGGGCACCCCGCACCGGGACCGGGGTCAGTCCTCCAGCGTCGCGGGCGACTCCGTGACCGCCGGAGGCAGGGCGTCGGGGGTCGATGCCAGGGCACCACCGATGGCGCCGATGGTATGCGTGAGGCGGACGCCCGAACCGTCACGGCGACCCAGCTCGTCAGGCAGCGGCACCGGCTTGCCCACGTTGGAGACCGCCTTGGCCGGCGTCGGCCCCGCCCAGGCCAGCAGCAGCTCGTCCTCGCCCTTGAGGAAGCGCTGGGCCCGGACGCCGCCGGTCGCCCGCCCCTTGGCGGGGAAGTCCGCGTAGTCGGAGACCTTGCCGCCGCCCACCTGCGTGCCCGGCAGGGCCGTGGAGGAGCCGGCGATCGTGACCACCTGGGCGGGATGGTCGGGATCGACCACCCCGAACCAGATCACCCGCGCGCCGTCGTCCAGCCGGATGCCGGCCATGCCGCCCGCCGGCCGGCCCTGCGGGCGCACCAGCGAGGCGGGGAAGCGCAGCAACTGCGCGTCGGAGGAGATGAACACCAGGTCGTGCGACTCCGAGACGAGCTCGACGGCGCCCACCACGCTGTCGCCGTCTTTCAGGGTGATGACCTCGAAATCGTCGCGGTTGGCCGGATAGTCGGGCACCACCCGCTTGACCACGCCCTGCGTCGTGCCGAGGGCCAGGCCGGGGCCGTCGGGGTCGAGGGAGCCCAGTCCGACGACCTTCTCGTCGGGCTGGAGCGAGACGTATTCGGAGACCGGGTGCCCGCCCGACAGGGTCGGCGGATTGGCGGAGGGCGGCAACGTCGGCAGGTCGACGACCTGGATGCGGATCAGCCGGCCGAGCGATGTCACCACGCCCACCTCACCGCGTACGGACGTCTTCACGACCGACACCAGCACGTCGTGCGCGGCGCGGTCGCCCTCGCCCGCCAGCGGCGAGGCGTCGGAGGTGCGCGCCAGCAGGCCGGTCGAGGACAGCAGCGCCAGGCACGGGTCGTCGGCCACCTGCAGCTCGGTGACCGGGGTGCGGGCGACGCCGGGCGCCTCCAGCAGCACGGTGCGGCGCGGCGTGCCGTACTTCTTGGCCACGTCGGCCAGCTCGCCCGAGACGACCTGGCGGAGCTTGGTCTCGGAGGAGAGGATCTCGGTGAGCTGCGCGATCTCGTCGCTCAGCGTCTGCTTCTCCCGGTCCAGCTCCAGCTTGTCGTACTTGGTGAGCCGCCGCAGCGGCGTGTCCAGGATGTAGGCGGCCTGCGTCTCGGTCAGGTCGAACACGTCCATCAACCGGGCGCGCGCCTGTGCCGAGTCGTCCGAGGAACGGATGACCTGGATGACCTCGTCGATGTTGAGCAGGGCGATGATGAGGCCGTCGACCAGGTGCAGGCGCTCCTCGCGCTTGCGCCTCCTGAACTCCGACCTGCGGCGCACCACCTCGAGCCGGTGGTCGACATAGACCTGGAGCATCTCGCGCAGCCCGAGCGTGCGCGGCTCGCCGTCGACCAGGGCGACGTTGTTGATGCCGAACGTCTCCTCCATCGGCGTCAGGCGGTAGAGCTCCTGGAGGACGGCCTCCGGGATGAAGCCGTTCTTGATCTCGATGACCAGCCGCAGGCCCTTGTGCCGGTCGGTGAGGTCCTTGAGGTCGGCGATGCCCTGGAGCTTCTTGGCCGTCACCAGCTCCTTGATCTTGGTGACGACGCGCTCCGGGCCGACGTTGTAGGGGAGCTCGGTGACGACGATGCCCTTGCGGCGGGGCGTGATCTGCTCGACCGTGCACTTGGCCCGCATCCGGAACGTGCCACGCCCGGTCTCGTAGGCGTCGCGCACGCCCTGCAGCCCGATGATCGAGCCGCCCGTCGGCAGGTCGGGCCCCGGCACGAACTTCATCAGGTCGTCGAGCGTCGCGTCCGGCTTCTTGATCAGGTGCCGGGCGGCGGCCACGACCTCGCCGAGGTTGTGCGGCGCCATGTTGGTGGCCATCCCGACCGCGATGCCGCTGGTGCCGTTGACCAGCAGGTTGGGGAAGGCCGACGGCATGACGACCGGCTCGGTCTCCTGGCCGTCGTAGTTGGGCTTGAAGTTGACGGTGTCCTCGTCGAGCGACTCCACCATCAGCATCGCCGCCGGCGTGAGCCGGGCTTCGGTGTAACGCATGGCGGCCGGCAGGTCGTCGGGGGAGCCGAAGTTGCCGTGGCCGTCGACGAGCGGCAGGCGCATCGAGAACGGCTGCGCCAGGCGCACGAGCGCGTCGTAGATGGCGCTGTCGCCGTGGGGGTGCAGCTTGCCCATGACGTCGCCGACGACCCGCGACGACTTGACGTGGCCGCGCTCGGGGCGCAGGCCCATCTCGCTCATCGAGTAGAGGATGCGCCGCTGCACGGGCTTGAGGCCGTCGCGCGCGTCGGGCAGGGCGCGCTGATAGATCACCGAGTAGGCGTACTCGAGATAGCTGGTGCGCATCTCGGAGGAGACGTCGATGTCGACGATCCGCTCCTCGAAGTCCTCAGGTGGGGGTGCAGTCGTGCGTCGGGCCATCTTGTGCTGCGCGGCTGCCTCGGCCGTCGCGCCGAGGGGAAGCGCATCCTCCTTCTGTCCTTGTGCTGTAACCGTATCCGTCAGCTCGCTGGAGAAGCGTCAGATCGGCGGTTGAGGCGGCGACGTAACCTCTGTCGATCGCGAGGCGATGACGGCCAGAGGCGCGCACGGCCACGCGACCGGTATGGGTTCCGGTGTGTTCGCCCCTGGAGATGATGGCACGAGCCGCGTCTCCTGTGATCTGTCCATAGCGCTCCCGCCGCCTGGCCCGGCACCGCGCCGAGGCCCCGATGATACTCGCCCCATGCCGATTCTCGCATATCTGTTCGATGTCGCCGTGGTCAAGAGATCTTCGCCGCACGGCCCCGCCGTGGCCGGAACATCCTTGTCGTACGGCTGCGCCGTGGCAGGCCACCCGCCGCACTCCGGCTGGTGGCCCTCCATGTCACGCCCTCTGACCCTTCAGCGGCGCGCCGCCGTTACGGAGCGCACGCTTGACCGGCTGGGTGGTGACCCGGGACCGCGCCGTATCGGACAGGAATGTGCCGCACGGGACGGGTTCAGAGTACGGCGACGGACGCCGGTGGCGCTGGAGCGTGGTAACAAGGGGGAATGATTGACGCCCCCGATGCCGGGATGTTGCGGGAAGAGGCCGAGGAGCGGTTGCGGGCGCTGGCCGGTGAGCACGCCGTGCTCCGCGACGACCAGTGGGCCGCCATCGAGGCCCTGGTGGTGGACCGGCGGCGGGTGCTCGTCGTGCAGCGCACCGGCTGGGGCAAGTCGGCCGTCTACTTCGTGGCCACCGCGCTGCTGCGCGAGCTGGGCGAGGGCCCCACGGTCATCGTCTCGCCGCTGCTGGCGCTCATGCGCAACCAGATCGCCGCCGCCGAACGGGCCGGCATCAGGGCCGTCACGATCAACTCCGCCAACCCCGAGGCGTGGGAGGAGATCTACGGGCAGGTCGCCGAGGGCATGGTCGACGTGCTCCTGGTCAGTCCCGAGCGGCTCAACAACCCCGACTTCCGCGACAACGTGCTGCCCGAGCTGGCCGAGAGCGCCGGGCTCGTGGTGGTCGACGAGGCCCACTGCATCTCCGACTGGGGGCACGACTTCAGGCCTGACTACCGGCGGCTGGCCACGCTCTTCGGGGAGCTGCCGCCGGGCATCCCGGTCCTCGCCACCACCGCCACCGCCAACGCCCGCGTCACCCGCGACGTGGCCGAGCAGATGCGCCTGCCCGGCGACACCGGCGACGGCGACGGCGGCGGCACGCTCGTCCTGCGCGGGCCGCTGGAGCGGGAGAGCCTCCACCTGAGCGTCGTGCGCCTGGCCACCGCCGAGCAGCGGCTGGCGTGGCTGGCGCAGACGCTGCGCGAGCTGCCCGGCTCCGGCATCGTCTACACCCTCACCGTCGCCGCCGCCCACGAGATCGCCGGATACCTGCGCGAGCAGGGGTTCGAGGTGGCCTCCTACTCCGGCCAGACCGACCCGGCCGAGCGGCTGGCGGCCGAGGAGGCGCTGCTGCAGAACAAGCTCAAGGCGCTGGTGGCCACCAGCGCGCTGGGGATGGGGTTCGACAAGCCGGACCTGGGCTTCGTGGTGCACGTGGGGGCGCCGCAGTCGCCCGTCGCCTACTACCAGCAGGTCGGCCGGGCCGGGCGCGGGGTCGAGCGGGCCGAGGTGATCCTGCTGCCCGGCACCGAGGATCGCGAGATCTGGGCATATTTCGCCTCACTGGCGTTCCCTCCGGAGCCGGTCGTGCGGGCCACGCTCAGCGCTCTCGAAGAGCGCGGCGTCATGTCCACGCCCGCGCTCGAGACCGCCGTCGACCTCAGCCGGAGCCGGCTGGAGATGATGCTCAAGGTCCTCGACGTCGACGGCGCCGTACGCCGGGTCAAGGGCGGCTGGGAGGCCACCGGCGAGCCGTGGGCGTACGACGCCGAGCGCTACGCCCGCATCGCCGCCGAGCGCAGGTCCGAGCAGGAGGCCATGCTCGGCTACCTGACGACGTCCGAGTGCAGGGAGCAGTTCCTGCGCAGGCACCTCGACGACGAGGCCGCCAAGCCGTGCGGGCGCTGCGACAACTGCACCGGCGCGCACCGCTCCACGGAGATCGGCGGGCAGGCCGTCGAGAGCGCCCGCCAGCGTCTCACCAGGCCGGGCGTCGAGATCGAGGCCCGCAAGCAGTGGCCGACCGGGCTGCCCGACCTGTCCGGGCGGATCAAGCCCGAGCTGGGCGCCGAGCCGGGCCGGGCGCTCGGCAGGCTGACCGACATCGGGTGGGGCAACCGGCTGCGGGAGCTGTTCGGCGGGGCGGACGGGCCCATGGCCGACGACATGTTCGCGGCCGTGGTGCAGGTCCTGTCGGCCTGGGACTGGCGCGAGCGGCCCGTCGCCGTGGTGAACGTCCCCTCGGCGACCCGGCCGGCGCTCGTGCGCGCGTTCGCCGAGCGGCTGGCGTCGGTGGGGCGGCTGACCTACCTGGGCGAGCTGGGCTACCGTGCGGGGACGCCGGGGCAGCAGTTCAACAGCGCCAAGCGGGTGCGGGCCGTGCGGGCGACGCTGGCCATGCCGAAGGAGCTGGCCGCCGCGATCGCGGGGTGCGGCGGGCCGGTGCTGCTCGTGGACGATCGCGTCGACACGGGGTGGACGATGACGCTGGGCGCGGCCCTCGTACGGCACGCGGGCGCGCCGGCGGTGCTGCCGCTCGCCCTGGCCACCACCAGCTGACCCGCACGGGCACCCTCTCAGAGAGGGTGCACGGCAACGGCCGGAACGGCGCGGGCGCGCACCAGCCAGACAGGACGGACGCAAAGGCCGGAACGGCGCAGGCCGACGCCGGGCGAGGGTGCCTGGCGCCGATCAGGCGGGGTGTGTGGATGGCGGCGGTCAGAACGGCGGGCGGGCGCCCAGGTGCATGATCGCCTTGGCGGCCAGCCGGCAGCCCGAGGCCAGCGACTCGGCCGGCGGCTTGCCCGCCAGCCACGGAGGCAGGAACCCGGCGCAGAACGCGTCTCCCGCTCCCGTGCCGTCCACGATCTTGTCGACCGGCTCGGCGGCCACGTGGACCGGCTCGGGCCTGCCATTGCTGAACCAGAGCGCGCCCTCGGCGTTCATCTTGATGACGACCTGCGGGAACCACGCGGTGAGCACCTTGGCGGCCGCCTCGGCGTCGTCGCGCCCGGTCAGCACCTTGGCCTGCTCGATGTTGGCGAACAGCAGCTTGGCGCCGTTGGTCCACTCCAGGAACGGCTCCGCCCCCGTGCGCTCCAGCGGCGCGGACGAGGCGCAGTCGACCGAGATCGACATCCCGCTCCTGCGGGCCATGTCGAGCGCCGCCAGGCCCGCGTCGCGCGAGCCCTCGTTGATCAGCGTGTAGCCCGACAGGTGGAGGTGCGAGCCCTGCCCGAACAGGTCACGCGGGAGGTCTTCCGGCGACAACGCCGCGTTGGCGCCCGGATCGGAGAGCATGGTGCGCTCGCCCTTGTGCGTGACGAGCACCACGCAGGTGCCGGTGGGGCGCTCAGGATCCATGACGAGCCGGGCGTCGACCCCGTAACCCATCAGCTCCATGTCGCGGTTTCGCCCCGTGATGTCGGCGCCCCTGCGGCCGATGAAGGCGACCTCGGCGCCTTCGACGGCGAGCCACGAGGAGATGTTGGCCCCGGAGCCGCCGCCGTGCATGGTCACGATCGCCGGGGTGTCGCTGGCCCTGGCGAGCGCATAACGGGCGCGCGCGACCGCGTCGGTCATGAGATCGCCCACCACGACGACCCGCGTCATGATGTCACCACCTTGCTGCCTTCAGAACGAGCCTGGCCACGGCAAAACTAACAGCTTCCGGGCTGCTCGTGGGGCGGACCCAGGACACCGGGCCGCAGTCGATGCACAAGCGTTGCCCAACAGGCGCTCAATCGGGGCTGGGGTCTTGGCATGTGGAACGGGGGTTTACTCTCAACACTGTGGAGGCACACTATCCCGCCCATTGGGAGGCGGATGTCGTCCTGGCCGACGGCGGAACGGCCCACGTCCGGCCCATCAAGCCCGCAGACGCCGACCGCCTCCGCTCCTTTTACTCGCGTTTGTCAGACGAGTCGATCTATTTTCGCTTCTTCGGTCCGAGGCCTCGGTTGTCCGACAGAGAAGTCGAGCGCTTCACCAATGTCGACTACGTCAACCGGGTCGCCCTGATCGCGACGATCGGCACCGAGATGGTCGCCGTCATCCGCTACGACCGTACCGGCCCCGGAGAGGCGGAAGTGGCCTTCCTCGTCGAGGACGCGCACCAGGGCAGGGGAGTGGCCTCCGTGCTCCTGGAGCACCTCGCCGCCACCGCACGCGAGCGCGGCATCGAACGCTTCGTCGCCGACGTCCTGCCGGCCAACATGCGCATGACCGGCCTGCTGCGCCAGGCGGGTTACACGGCCCAGAGCCAGTTCGAGGACGGCGTCGTACGCATGACGCTCGACCTCACCCCGACCGAGACCTCCACGGAGGTCACGCTCGCCCGCGAGCACCGGGCCGAGTCCAGGTCCATCGCCCGGCTGCTCACCCCCGGCTCGGTCGCCGTCATCGGCGCCTCCCGCGAGCCCGGCGGGGTCGGCCAGACCGTCCTGCGCAACCTGCTGGCCGCCGACTTCACCGGCCCCGTCTATCCGGTGCACCGTGAGGTGCGGGCGGTGGCCGGCGTCCGCGCCTACCCCAGCGTCACCGCGATCGACGGCGACGTGGACCTCGCCGTGGTGGCCGTCCCCGCCTCCGGCGTGATCGACGTGGTCAAGGAGTGCGCCGAGAAGGGCGTGCACGGGCTGGTGGTGGTCTCGTCGGGGTTCGGCGAGACCGGGGCCGAGGGCAGGGCGATGCAGGACGAGGTGGCCAGGATCGCCCGCTCCTACGGCCTGCGCGTCGTGGGCCCCAACTGCCTCGGCATCGCCAACACCGACCCCGTCGTCAAGCTCAACGCCACCCTCGCCGCCACCCTGCCGTGCAGGGGGAAGGTGGGCTTCTTCAGCCAGTCGGGCGCCCTCGGCACCGCGCTGCTCCAGCGGGTGGCGCAGCGCGGCATGGGCATCTCGACGTTCGTCTCCGCCGGCAACAGGGCCGACGTCTCCGGCAACGACCTGCTGCAGTACTGGGAGGAGGACGACTCGACCGAGGTGATCCTGCTCTACCTGGAGTCGCTCGGCAATCCGCGCAAGTTCACCCGGCTGGCCAGGCGCATCTCCCGGAGCAAGCCCGTCGTGGTGGTCAAGAGCGGCGGCACTCCGGCCGGCCACTCGGCCGAGGAGCTGGGGCTGCCCGACTCCGCGATCAGCCCGCTGTTCGAGCAGGCCGGCCTGATCAGGGTGGACGACCTCATCCAGCTGTTCGACGTGGGCCAGCTGCTGGCCTACCAACCGCTCCCCGCCGGGCCCAGGGTCGCGCTCGTGACCAACTCCGACGCGCTCGGCCTGCTCGCCGCCGACGCCTGCCTCGCCGCCCGCCTGGAGCCGCGCCCGCCGGTCAACCTGGGCCCCGCCGCCGGGGCGCCGGAGTTCGGTACGGCCCTCGCCGGCGAGCTCGCCTCCCCCGACGTCGACGCCGCCGTCGTGATCTACATGCCGCCCATCCCCGGCGACACGGAGGAGGTGGCGGCCGAGCTGATCCGGGTGTCCAAGGGGGCCGCCAAGCCGGTGCTCGCGACGTTCGAGGGACATCTGGGCATGCATCCGGCCCTGCGCGTCGAGACCCACGCGCCGGGGTGCGGGGTGACGCCGTCGCGCGGCTCGATCCCCTCGTACGCGGCACCGGAGGAGGCGGTCAGGGCGCTGGCGCACGTGGTCCGCTACGCGCAGTGGCGCTCCCACCCGGCGGTGCCGCCGCCGGAGCTCGACGACATCGACCCGTCCCGCGCCCAGGCCCTGGTCCGCACCCTCCTCACCACGCCTCCCGCGGACCCTTCGGGGGCGCCTGTGGGCATGCTGGTCGCCGCGGACCTCTCGGGCGAGCCTGTGAGCATCTCGGGTGACGCGGACGCTTCGGATGAGCCTGTGAGCATCCCGAGCGACACGGGCCTCCCGGGTGAGCCGGTGAGCGCCCCGGGCGACGCGAGGGCCGAGCCGGGAGGCGACGACGCATCGCAGGGAGCGTTCGCGCAGGCCGGGCCGCCCGTCGAGGTGGACGCCGCCGAACTGCTGTCCTGCTACGGCCTCACCGTCTGGCCGGCCGAGGTGGTGCGGTCGCCGGAGGAGGCGGTCGCGGCGGCCGAGCGGCTGGGGTGGCCGGTGGTGCTCAAGGTGGCCGACCCCGGGGCCTCGCGCCGCGCGGGCACCGTCCGGCTCGGGCTGACAAGTCCTGAGATGGTACGCCAGGCGTATGCCGGATTCGCCGATCAGCCGGGCGAGGCGGTGGAGCTGGCCGTCCAGCGGATGGCGCCGCAGCCCGCCGTGCCGACCGTCGTTGCCGCCGTCGAGGACCCCGCGTTCGGCCCGGTCGTGTCGTTCGGGCTCGGGGAGGTGACCGCGCGGCTCCTGCTCGACCAGGGCTTCCGGCTCGCCCCGCTCACCCGCGAGGACGCCGCCGCCCTGGTGCGCTCGGTGCGCGCCGCCCCGCTGCTCTTCGGCGAGTACGGCTACCCGCCCGTCGCCGTGGACGCCCTGGAAGACCTCCTGGTACGCGTCGGTCGCCTGGCCGGCGACCTGCCGGAGGTGGCCAGGCTGGACCTTGACCAGGTGCTCGTCGGTGAGTCGAACGCCATCATCCTGGGCGCCCGCGCCACCCTGCGCACCCCCGCGGGCCCGCGTCTGGACGGCGGCCCGAGAAGGCTGTCGTGATCCGCTCTCAGCGAAGGAAGTCGAACAGCGCTGAGAGGGCGACGATCAGCCACGGTTGGCGGCAATTAAGGTGAGCTGAAGTGCACCTGGATGCCCGGATAAAAGACGTTATAGAGCGTTATATCCGGCGGGTGAGCGCACTGCCGGGCCCTGGCAGGATGGACCCATGAGGGAAACCCGAGTCTCCGCCGCGGGCCTGCGCGAAGCGATCGAGCGCAGCGGCTACTATCCCGACCTCGTCACCGACGCGGTCGAATCCGCGCTGGGCAAGGAGGCGGTGACCGCCTTCGTGGTCCATCACGAGGCCACGTTCGATCCCGCGATGGAGGTGCGCAGGCACGTCACCGTCCTGGTGCTGACGGCGACGCGGCTGCTGGTGTGCCACACCGACGAGCATCCGGCGGTGGAGGGCGTCTCGACGTCCCACGCCTCGACGACCACGGAGGCCGTGCGGCTGAGCCGCGTCCAGTCGGTCGCCGTCACCCGCGTGGTGCCCGATCCCGCCTCCTACGTCCCCGGCGTGCCACCGACGGAGGCGACGCTCACGATCGGGTGGGGCGCCATCTCCCACGTGGACCTGGAGCCCGCCACGTGCGGCGACGAGAACTGCGAGGCCGACCACGGCTACACGGGCGCGATCACGGCCGACGACCTGTCGCTCCGGGTGAGCGAGGCGGCCGACGGCCCGGAGGCGGTCACCCACGTGCTCGCCTTCGCCAAGGCGCTCTCCGAGGCCACGGCCCGCGCCGCCTCCTGACGGCCGCGCGACGGCCGGCACTCGCGGCGAAGAACGCGGCCCACGACGCGCTCGTAACGGCGAGCGACCCGTGAGCCTTCACGACCGGCCATGACAGCCGGGAGTGGCGACGGCGAGTGCGGGTCACTTGGCTGTGCCGTAAGAGAAGGAAGGCGAGATCCACGCGACAGGGGAGAGCTCCGCGAAGGCAGGGGATGATGGCCATGCTGGTGCCTCGGTACGGCGGCGGGTCGCTGGCCGACCTGCCCGATGCGCTGCTGGCGGCCCTGGGCGCGCCCGCCCCCGGCACATCCAGTGCGGCGGCTGAGCACGGCACGTCCAACGCGGCGCCCCAGGACGGCGACGCCCCCACCCCGGCGGAGGGGTTCGGCGCGGCGAGCATGTCCGGTGGGACAGACGCGCGCGACACCAGCCCTCCCACCCCGCACACCACCTCCCATGCCACCCCGCCCCACCACTCCCCGCTCGTCCTGGGCCGTGCCGACCGGGTGTGCCTCTTCCTCGTGGACGGCCTGGGGGCCGAGTTGCTGCGGGCGCACGCCGGAGCCGCGCCGTTCCTGTCCGGGCTGGCGGGCACGACTCTCACCGCCGGGTTCCCCGCCACCACGGTCACCAGCCTGTGCTCGCTCGGCACGGGCCTGACGCCCGGCGAGCACGGCATGCTCGGGCTGACGCTGGCCGTGCCCGGCACCGGACGGCTGTTCAACTGCCTGCGCTGGACGTTGCCCGGCGGCGAGACCATGGACCCGCACCGGTGGCAGCCCGCCCCGACCGTCTACGAGCGCGCCGCGAGGGCGGGG
The DNA here is from genome assembly GCF_006334985.2 of Nonomuraea phyllanthi. GTDB lineage: Bacteria > Actinomycetota > Actinomycetes > Streptosporangiales > Streptosporangiaceae > Nonomuraea > Nonomuraea phyllanthi. Next base: position 91,740 of record NZ_VDLX02000029.1, on the reverse strand, counting down.
ATCGACTCCGTCTACGTCGCCCCCGGCGAGTTCGAGGGCACCGGGCTGACCAGGGCGGTCTACCGGGGCGTGCGTTACGTGCCCGCCGACACCGTGGACGAGCGCGTCGCCCGGGTGCACGAGGCGATGCGGGCGGGTTCCACGCATGTCACCGTCTACTACGGCGATCTGGACGCCGCCGGGCACATGACGGGGTGGGGGAGCGACGAGTGGCTGCGGCAGCTCACCGTCGTCGACGACATGGCCAGGCGGCTCGCCGAGGGGCTGCCACCCGGGTCCGCCCTCTACGTGACCGCCGACCACGGCATGGTCAACGCCACCGAGAAGATCGACGCCGAGAAGGCGACCGAGCTGACGGAAGGCGTGGCTCTGCTCGGCGGTGAGGCCAGGGCCAGGCACGTCTACGCCCGGCCGGGAGCCGCGGAGGACGTGCTGGAGGCGTGGCGCGACACTTTGCGCGGCAAGGCCTGGGTAGTGTCCAGGCAGGAGGCGGTCGAGGCGGGCTGGTTCGGGCCGCGGGTGCGCGACGCCTGGCTCGAACGCATCGGCGACGTCGTGGCCGTCCCCCACACCGACCTGGCGATCATCGCACCTACTCGCCACCCGATCGAGGCCCTGTTCATCGGCTACCACGGCTCGATGACGGCGGCCGAGCAGAACGTCCCACTCCTGGAGGTCCGTACGTGAGCAGCCCGCTGATCACACCTGCCGAGCTCGCCGCACTCGACGACGTGACGGTGCTCGACGTCCGCTGGCGCCTCGGCGGGCCGCCCGGGGTGGAGTACTACCGGGAGGGGCACATCCCGGGCGCCGTCTACTGCGACCTCGACACGGACCTCGCGTCGCCTCCCGGCGAGGGCGGGCGGCACCCGCTGCCGGAGGCGGGCGCGTTCCAGCACGCGATGCGACGGCTCGGCGTGTCGGACGGCCGCCCGGTGGTGGTGTACGACGACGCGGGCTCCACGGTGGCGGCCAGGGCGTGGTGGGCGCTGCGCTACTTCGGTCATCGGGACGTTCGCGTGCTGGACGGCGGGCTGCCGGCGTGGATCGAGGCCGGGCTGCCCACCACCAAGGACGCACCCGACCTGCCTGGCCCGGATGCGGTCGGGTCGGTCGGGGTTGTGCCGGATCAGGGCGCTTCGGGCGGGCCTGCCTCGGAGGTGGCCGGCTCGTCGGCATCTGGTGGCGCGCGGGCCGGCGGAGCAGAGGCCGGTGAAGGAGCGGCCGGGGGTGACTTCACGGCGCGGCCGGGCGGGATGCCGGTGCTGACGGCGGACGAGGCGGCGGCGCTCGCCACCCAGGGGGTGCTGCTCGACGCCAGGGCCGCTGAGCGCTACCGCGGCGAGGTGGAGCCGGTCGATCCGGTGGCGGGGCACGTCCCGGGGGCCGTCAACGCGCCGACGACGGAGAACGTCGGGCCCGACGGCCGGTTCCGCACGCCTGCCGCGCTCCGGGAGCGCTTCGCCGGGCTCGGGGTTCAGGAGGGGGTCCGGACGGGGGCGTACTGCGGGTCGGGCGTGACGGCCGCGCACGAGGTGCTGGCGCTGGAGGTCGCCGGTCTGCCCGCCGCACTGTACGTGGGCTCCTGGTCCAACTGGGTCGCCGACCCCTCAAGGCCCGTCGCCACCGGCTGACCACCGACCCCGCCCGCCCGGCTGGCCCGTCTGGCTGGTCGGCGGACGTAGCGGTGTCTGCCGCCTCAGGCCACAGTCAGTACAGGGGCTGGTCGCCTGCGCCGAAGCAGGCGAAGCCCAGTTCGCCTGTCTTGGCGGCGGCCGAGGCCAGGGCGGCGGCCGGGGAGTGGCCGGCCGCCACGAGCTCGTGGAACACGCTCATCAACGCCCGAGCCCCCTCATCCCGTACCGGCACCAGCCCCGCCACCACGCACGACGAGCCCTTGGCCAGGAACGTGCCGGGCAGCCCCAGCGGCGCCCCGTCCACCGGTGTGCGCGACATCCCGGAGTTGCACGCCGACAGCACCACCAACTCCGGAGAGCGGGGGACGTCCAGCAGGTCGTACGCCATCAGCGGGCCGTCGTCCAGCGTGATGCCCGACACCAGGGGGCTGCGCGCGTGGAAGACCCCGTGGGCGGCCAGGTGCAGGACGTCGGCCACCCCCAGCGCCTCCAGGACCGCCGGCCCGCGCGCCGGCACCTCGCGGGCGTCGGGGTGGCAGGCGAGGACGTTCGCCACCTCGCCGTGCGCGTGCGCCAGGGACGGCCCGGCGGCGGCCACCACCACGGGCGGTCCCGGCCGGCGGGCGTGGCGCAGCTCCCGGGCCCGCACCCAGGCGGCCGCGCTGGCGGCCACGGTCACGGGCCGTTCGCGCAGGCACGGCAGCGCTCCCCATGGCAGCGTGTGCAGGGCGCCGACGGGCACCACCACCAGCGGGCCGCCGTCGCCCAGCTCGGCCAGGATCGGGCGCAACAGCAGCCGCTCGACCTCCAGGCCCGCCGCCTCGACGTCCGCCACGTCACGGGGCGAGCCCATCGCCATGTCCGAAAGGTGGCCGTCGGGGGAGGGCGGCGGCGGGGTGGGGCTCTCGCCGGCGCGCCGCCGCAGCGCGTACCGCAGCCGGACGATCGCCTCCTTGACCGCCCGCACGTCTCCCACCCGCCGCAGCGTCGCCCGCCCCTCGGCGATCACCACGGCCAGCAGGGCCTCCTCGTCCGCCACGAACTCCACCAGCGCCCCCGCCCCGAGCTCGGCCCGCACCCGGTCGGTGTCGACCAGGGAACACGCGTGGGACGGCGCCGCCACGGCGCGCCACCGCTCGGCGAACTCGAAGACCTCCCCCGCGCACCCGCCGCGCACCGCGAGCCCCAGCCCGAACGCCGCCAGCCGTTCCCCGGCCCGGGCCGCGTGGGCGCGCAGCGCCGGGTCGTCGAACGTCTCCACCTGCTCGCTCACCTCGCTCAGCCCGTTGCGGACCGCGCGGAAGGCCCCTGTGGCGTCCTCCTGCAGCGACGCCTCCAGCGCGAGCGCGTGCTGGCGTACCGGCACGGGGATCTCGGCCGTCCGGGCAGGCTCCGCGGCGAGCGAGGTGAGCTGGGTGCCGATCGGGGCCCATGGCTCCTCGCGTTCGGCGTGCTCGGTGAGCCGGGCGAGCTGCGCCGAGGCCGTCGGGTGGTCGTCGAGGGCGAGCGCGGCCTCGGCCGCGACGAGCCGCAGCGCGGCGGCTCCCGCCAGGTGGGCGAAGCCGTCCTCCAGCTCGTCGGCGCACGTGACGAGCTCGGCGACCAGGGCGGGCGTGACGGGTTCGAGGGCCAGCCGGGCACGCAGGACGACCTCCCTGGCCAGCGGCAGCCACGACGTGCGGTCCTGGGCGGCCAGCTCGGCCGCCGCCTGCTCGGCCACCTGGCGCGCCCGGTGCGGGTCGCCGGTCAGCAGCTCCACCTGGGCCAGCTTCAGCCGCGCCTCCGCCAGCGCCACGTGCGCGCCCGACGCCTCCAGGTCCGGCACGGCGAGGCTCAGCATGGCCCTGGCCTCGCCGGGCAGGTGGGCGGCCAGCAGGGCCCCGGCGAAGTCCGCCCGCATCGTGGCCAGCCGCTCGGGGAAGCCGAACAGGGTGTCCTCGGCCTCGCGGTACTGCTTGAACGCCCCGGCGATGTCGCCGCGGCGTACGGCGAGGAAGGGCAGGTTCGCGGCGGACAGGCGGGCCAGGTGCAGCAGCCCCGCGTGGTTGGAGATCTCCAGGCAGGCGGTCAGGTCGCGCATGGCGGCGTCCCAGTCGCCGCGGAAGGAGTGGACCAGGCCGCGGTTGAGCAGCCCGCCCGCCAGGAACCTGCGGTCGTCGATGGTGCCGGGCGCGGTCACGAGCACCCGCAGCGCGCGGTCGCAGGCGGCGATGGCCTCCTGGTGGCGTCCGAGGCGGGCCAGGGCGACGGCGCGCTGCGTGTCGAGCTTGGCGCGGTCGAGCGGCGAGAGGTCCGTCCAGGCCAGGGCGGCCACGCGCAGGGCCTGGAGCGGGTGGCCGCGTTCGGTGCGTACGGTGACCAGCGAGAGGCGGGCCTGGGCGATCCGGTCGGGCGGTGCGCCGTCGGTGGCGATGGCCGCGCGCAGGTGGTGTTCGGCGCCGCGGAGGTCGCCCAGCTCGCGGGCGGCCAGCGCGATGGCCCGGAGCGCCACGGCCTCGGCCTCGGCGCTGCGGGCCCGGCGCGCGGCCGACAGGACGAAGCGGCCCGCCTGGAGTGCGTGGCCGGGATCGACCAGCGAGCGCATGACGGCGGCCTCGGCCGCCACGACGAGCGGGTCGCGGTCGCCGGGTGGGTCTGGTGTCGCACTCATGGTGGGCCTTGGGTACGAAACGGCCGAGAGAGGACGCGGCTCGCTCGGCCGGCCGGTAAGGGGTCGGGTCAGGGGCGGATGCGTACCCACCGGGTCTGGACGGGTTGGTGGCCGGGCCGGTGGCAGACCACGCTGAGCCAGCCGGGCGGCAGGCCGGTCGCGGCGAAGTCGCCGGTGTTGGCGATGCGCCGGGAGAGCGTCAGGTGCGGGGTCCGTACGTCGATGACGGCCCCCTCGCCCGGGTACGGGAAGACGTGGCCCGCGACGTCGATGAGACCGTCGCCGATCGTCACCTCCAGGTCGAAGGTGAGGCCTGCCGTGACGAAACGCACCAGGTGCGAGCCCTGGCCATCACGCACGCCGCCGGGTGCGGCGCACTCGGCGGGAGCGGCGGTGACCGCTCCCGGGACCCGGAGCCCGAAGGCGTCACGCGCCGCGGCGGACACGTGACCCGGGACCGGGTCGTTCCCGGAGGCCAGCCGGAGGGCCGCCAGGAAGTATTCGTCGTTGATCATTGCGCTGTCTCCTGTGCTGAGATCAGAGTGCGCAGTTTTTCGAGGCAGCGGGCCTTGGTAGGGCCGACGCTGCCCACGGGGAGCCCGAGCCGCGCCGCCATCTGCTGGTTGCCGAGGTCGATCGCGACCAGCTGGAGGAGTGAGCGGCATGGCTCGTGCAGCGTGGAGACCGTCTTCCACAGCAGGCGCCTGCCGTCGGCCTCCAGGACGGCGGACTCGGGGTCGGGCTCTTCGACGATCTCGAGCGAGGTGACGCCGGGCCGCTGCTTGCGCAGCATCAGAAGGGCCTCGCGGCGCACGGTCGTCATGAGCCAGCCGCCGACGGCCGCCGGCTCCCTGATGGTGTGGAAGTGCTGCAGCAGGCGCAGCCAGGCGCCCTGGACGGCGTCCGCGGCGTCGGAGGGGCTCAGGCCGCAGGCACGGGCCACGGCCCACATGCGGGGCCCGAACCTGGACTCCAGCTCGTCCCAGGCCGACCGGTCACCCTCGGCCGCAGCGACGAGCAGCTCCGCCGGATCCCGCATGCGGCCTCCTTCCGCCCGGCACAGGCAGGCGATCATACCTCCCCGTGATTGCCCGAGGACTGAGCGTAAACTCTACAGACTCGCCGGGACGAGGACCCCCAGATCGCGAATTTGCCGCGCCCCATGCCCGTCCAGCATTCTCCTGACCACCTCCCTCGCGGGCTCGGTCCTGGCGGCGTCCGCGACGGCCCCGGCGACCAGGGCGGTGGCGAACGACGTGCCGCTCCACGCCGCGTATCCCGCGAAGTCGCCCCCGTGCACCGAACCGTCGAGGAAACTGCTGGTCAGCCAGTCGCCGGGGGCGCAGGCGTCCACCCAGTCGCCGTGGCCGGAGTAGGGGGCGCGGCGCTCGCCCGAGGCGTCCACGGCTCCCACGCCGACCACGGAGGGCAGCGCGGCGGGCCAGAACGGGCGGTCGGAGGCCGTGTTGCCGGCGCAGGCCACGGTCACCGTGCCGGCCGCCCTCCCCGTCGGCGTGTCGACCGGCGGGCCGGCCAGCTCGGCGATCGCGTCGCTCAGCAGGGGCGGCGGCCGGTCGTCGAAGGTGTGGCCGCCGAAGGAGAGGTTCAGCACGTGCGGCGGGTGCTCGCGCAGCCGGTGGAGGGCGCGTACGACGGTCGCCTCGTCGCCGACGCCGTCGCCGTCGAGCACCCGGTGCACGCGCAGCGCCGCTCCCGGGGCCCGGCGGGCCAGCAGGCCCGCGATGAACGTGCCGTGCCCCGCCTGCGCGCCCTCCGCGGCGTCGGCGTCCTCGGGGGCGATCCGGTCGTACCAGTCGCCGCCGGACCACCACGGGTGCTCGGCCACCCCGGTGTCGAGCAGTCCCACGACCACGCCGGAACGGGACCTGCCCGGCTTGTGGGAGACGGGCGGGACGGGGAAGGGCCTCGAGGCGGGACCGCCGAAGAACAGCGGCTGGCCCAGGAACACGTGGTTGGGGGAGGCCCTGTGGCCCTGCTCGCGCAGCTCGCGCGCGACCTCGCAGGGGTCGGCGCCGGGCGACAGGTGGAGCACGCAGACGCCGTCGGCCTCGGAGACCGCCTGGGTCCAGCGCGAGGCGACCGACAGCGCCGACCGGTCGGTCAGCACCTGCCCGGGCCTGATGTACGCCGCGCCGACGGATTCGATTTCCATGACGCCGTATGTTTCCCCGCTCGACCAGCTGTCACATGCCGCTCCCGCACCAAGTTGGTATGGCCCCCCTCTGGTGTCAGATGGCGACCGACGGTAGTCTCTCCCTAGTCACTTGTGATCATCCCGGGACGAGGCCGTTGGGGAAGGCGCACCTCGTACCGAAACGGGAGGTCCGGTGTCTGCTCGTGGCGTCCTTTACGTCCACTCGGCTCAGCCCGCGCTGTGCCCTCACATCGAATGGGCAGTCGCGGGTGTCCTTGGCGTGCCCGTAGATCTGACGTGGACGCCCCAACCCGCCGCGCCCAACGTCGTGCGCGCACAGGCGGAGTGGGAGGGCCGCGCGGGCATCGCGGCGGCGATCGCGTCGTCGCTCATGGGCTGGCAGCGCCTCAGATTCGAGATCACCGAGGACGGCTCGCCGGGCGTGGACGGGTCCCGGCACGCCTACACGCCGACGCTCGGCGCTTTCACCGCGGTCATCGGCGCCGCGGGCGATATCATGATCCCCGAAGACCGGCTCAGGGCCGCGATGATGATGGCCGCCCAGGGGCGGTGTGTGCTGGAGGACGAGCTGGACAAGATGCTCGGGCGGCCGTGGGACGAGGAGCTGGAGCCGTTCCGGTACGCGGGCGACGGCGCGCCGGTCCGCTGGCTGCACGCCGCCGTCTGAGCAGGCGCCCGCCACCCGGTGCCGGGGGGGACCGGAGGCAGGGGGCCGGATTCGCGCGGAGTCGCGGGAGCTGGTTGGCTTGGGGCCGTCACAATCGCGGCCGATTCCGAGCGGGGGCTCCTCATGCGTACTGTCGAACCCGAGGTCTTCATCGTCGCCCGTCCGTCGCTGGACTACGACGAGCTGGCCCGCTACCTGGCCGAGGTCGGCGGCGAGAGCTGGCTGGAGCGGCTCGACCGCGGCGACCTCGACGCGCAGAACCTCGCCGAGTTCGCCGGCCGGCTCTGCTACCGCTCCTTCGAGCCCGGCCTCAACCCCAACGTGGTCAAGATCAGGCAGGACCAGAGCGACTACCTGCGTAACATCCTGGCCAGCGCCCACGGCTCGGTCCTCGAGCACGTCAGCTTCAGCTTCGTGCTGCACAACGTCAGCCGGGTCCTCACCCACGAGCTGGTCAGGCACCGTCCCGGCGTGGCGATCTCGCAGGAGTCGCTGCGGTTCGTCCGGCTGGACGAGCTGCCGTTCTGGTTCCCCGAGTGGGCGCGGGCCGACGACGAGCTGATGAAGCGGGCCACGGGCGTGCTGGAGCAGCTCGAGCAGTTCCAGCTGTGGATGGCCGAGCACTTCGGGCTCGACGAGGAGGGCGTGCCGTTCGCGGAGAAGAAGCATCGCACGTCGTTCATGCGCAGGTTCGCCCCCGAGGGCGTGGCGACGGGGCTGGTGTGGACCGCGAACGTGCGCACGCTGCGGCACACGATCGAGGCCCGCACCGCCGCGGGCGCGGAGGAGGAGATCCGCCTGCTGTTCCAGCGCATCGGCGAGCTCATGCGCCGGGAGGCGCCCGCCCTCTTCGGCGACTACGTGGTCGAGGACGGCGCCTGGGTGCCGGGCTGGCGCAAGGTCTGACCCGGCGGCCGCTCGGCGGGGAACAGGATCGCGCTGATCAGGTACGCCGTGCGGCCCGGCGCGGGAGCGTTGGCCAGCCGGTCACGCAGGACGGCGAGCAGGTCGGCCGTCATCTCGCTGAGCTCGTCCGGGCTCAGCCACAGGGTGCCCTGGCGGTAGGAGACCGAGTCGGCCGCCGGGTCGGCGCCGTCGCGGTCCAGGTAGGCGTTGAACTCGGCGATCAGGACGGCCATGGCCGCGGCGAACGCCCGGCGGTGGTCGTCGAGCGACATCGCGGCGGCCGCGCCGGCGTCGATCGTGGGCCGGTCGCGGCGTAGCCGGTAGCTGCGCTCGACCGCGCCGCGCACCCGCTGCTCGCCCTCCACCTCCAGGAACCCACCCTCGACCAGCTGGGCGACCTGGCGGTACATCGTGATCTTCGGAATCTCCGGCATGCGGGCGCACAGCTGCGCGATCGTCAGCGTGCCCGCCGCGGACAGGGCATGCACGATGCGCAGCCGTACCGGATGCAGCAGCTGCTCGACGGGGTCCATGGCGCAACGATTTCACATGAGATACCGTTATCAAAAATGAAAACGTAGCGGCGGGGCGGAGGCGGCGTGCGCGAGATGCCGGGGCGGAGGGTGCCGGTCAACGGCCGGCACGTCTATGTCGAGGAGTCCGGCCAGGGGCAGGAACAGGTGGTCTTCGAGGCGGGCGCCGCCTGCGGCCGGACCTTCTGGGATCCGGTGTTGCCGCTGCTGGCCGGCCGGGCGCGGCTGCTGGCCTACGATCGCGCCGGGCGCGCGCTCAGCGGCCGCACCACCGGGCGGCTCAGCGTCGATGACCTGGCCGCGGACCTGGTCGCCCTGACCGAGGCCGTCGTCCCGGGCGCGTTCGTGCTCGTCGCGCACAGCATGGGCGGGCTGGTCGCCCGCCGTGCCGCCGAGCGCCTGGGATCACGGCTGCGAGGACTGCTGCTGGTCGACGCGCTGCCGGAGACCGCGCCGGTGTACGACACGTGGGACCGGACCACCGAGAAGGTCGACCGGACGCTGGCCGTGACGCAGGCGCTCAGCCGTTTCCCGCCGCTGGCCCGGCTGTTCAGCGGCAACGTCCGCCGCCTGTTCCCCGCCGACACCTACCGGACCATGCTCGCCGAGGACTTCACCCCAGCCGGGACCGCGCAGACCCGCAAGGAGATGCGGGCCGTGGCGGCCGCCATCCCGCAGTTCCGCGCCCGGCCGCCCCAGCTCCCGAAATGTCCGACCATCGTGCTGTCCGCCGCCCGCGCCGCCCGCGGGCGGGAACGTCAGCATGCCGCCATCCGCGAGCACCAGCGCCGCTACGCCGGGACCCTGCCCGACGGGCGCCACGAGGACGTCGACTCGGGGCACCTCATCCCGGCCGAGCAGCCGCACCTCGTCGCCGACCGGATCCGCCGGCTCCTGGGCGGCACCTCCTGATCGCCCGCCCGATCAGCCTCTCGGACTGGACGCCCAACGCGAGAGGCCCCGCACCGGTGCTCGGTGCGGGGCCACGTGCGAGGACGGCTACAGCGGGATGTTGCCGTGCGCGCCGCGGGCCGGGGTGGCCTGGGCGAGGACCCGGGCGATGGCGCCGCGGGTCTCCTCCGGCTTGATCACCTCGTCGATCACGCCCAGCTCCTGGGCGCGTACGAGCCCGCCGACCACCTTCTCGTGCTCGGCGGCCAGCTGCTGCTCCAGCTCGGCCCGCTCCTCCTCCGGCGCGGCGGCCAGCTGGCGCCGCTTGAGGATGCGCACGGCCGCCACCGAGCCCATGACCGCCACCTCGGTGGTGGGCCAGGCGAACACCTTGGTGGCTCCGAGCGCGCGGGAGTTCATGGCGATGTAGGCGCCGCCGATCGCCTTGCGCGTGTACAGCGTGATCCGCGGGACCGACGCCTCGGCAAAGGCGTGCAGCAGCTTGGCCCCCCGCCGGACCACCCCGTCGTGCTCCTGCCCGACCCCGGGCAGGTAACCGGGCACGTCCACGAGGACAACCAACGGCACCCCGAAAGCGTCACACATACGAACGAAGCGGGCGGCTTTCTCGGCGGACGTGGCGTCGAGGCAGCCGCCGAGCCGCATCGGGTTGTTGGCGATCATTCCGACCGTCCGGCCACCGAGGCGGCCCAGCGACGTGACGATGTTCGGCGCCCACTTGGGGTGCAGCTCGATGCCTGGCTCGTCGAGCAGGCCGTTGACCAGCGGCTTGACGTCGTACGCGCGCCGCGCCGAGTCGGGCAGCAGGGTCGAGAAGTCCACTTCCTCGACTTCTCCCCTGCGCACCCGGCCCTGGTGGCCGAGGAGCGTGGCCAGCTGGCGCGCCTTGACGTAGGCGTCGGTCTCGGTCTTGGTGGCGATGTGCACGACACCGCTGCGCTTGCTGTGGGGCTCCGGGCCGCCCAGGGCCGCGGCGTCGACGTTCTCGCCGGTGACGCTGCGGACCACGTCGGGCCCGGTGACGAAGATGCGGCCGGAGTCGGCCAGGATCACGATGTCGGTCAGCGCGGGGCCGTAGGCGGCGCCGCCGGCGGCCGGGCCGACGACCACGGAGATCTGCGGCACCACGCCGGACGCCTTGGTCATGGCGGCGAAGACCCGGCCGACCGCGTGCAGCGACTCGACGCCTTCGAGGATGCGCGCGCCGCCGGAGTGCCAGATGCCGATGATCGGCACCCGCTCGCGTACGGCCACGTCATAGGCGTGCACGATGTGCTCGCAGCCCTCGCTGCTCATGGCGCCGCCCTGGATGCGGCCGTCGCTGCAGAAGGCGACGACGGGCACGCCCTCGACGCGGCCCATCGCGGCCAGCGCGGCGCTGTCGTCCTGGGGAGTGATCAGCCGCAGCGAGCCCTCGTCGAGCAGCGCGGTCAGACGCACGACTGGATCGCGGGGATCGACGGGCTCCGGATCGGAGCCTTCGGTCGCCACCCTGTTGTCCAGCACGGTCATTTATGCCCCCTTAAACACGACGGTCACGTTGTGGCCGCCGAATCCGAACGAGTTGTTGACCGCGGCGATGTCGCCCTGGGGCAGCGTGCGGTTGGCCCCATGGACGAGATCGACCTCGATGCCGTCGTCGAGGTTGTCGATGTTGATGGTCGCGGGGACGATCCGGTCCTGCAGCGCCTTGATCGTGAAGACGGACTCGATGCCGCCGGCCCCGCCGAGCAGGTGACCGGTCATGGACTTGGTCGAGGTCACCAGCGGGTGGGTGCCGATGGCCTTGGCCACCGCCTGCACCTCGCCGATGTCTCCCGCAGGGGTGGAGGTGGCGTGCGCGTTGACGTGCTTGACGTCGTGGCCGGTGATGCCGGCGTCGGTCAGCGCCTGCGTCATCGCCATGATCTGGCCGCGGCCCTCGGGCTCGGGCTGCGTGATGTGGTGGGCGTCGGCGGAGTAGCCGACCCCGGCGCAGTAGGCGTAGATCCGCGCGCCGCGCGCCCTGGCGTGCTCCTCGGACTCCAGCACCACGATGCCGGCGCCCTCTCCGAGCACGAACCCGTCACGGTCGCGGTCCCACGGCCTGGACGCGCCCTGCGGGTCGTCGTTGCGGGTGGACATGGCCCGCGCGGCGGCGAAGGCCGCCATGTTGAGCCCGTGGATGGCGGCCTCGGTGCCTCCGGCGACCACGACGTCGGCACGGCCCGCCCTGATCATGTCCATCGCGTAGCCGATGGCCTCGGCACCGGACGCGCACGCCGACACGGTGGCGTGCACACCCGCCTGGGCCTTCAGGTCGAGGCCGATCCAGGCGGCGGGCCCGTTGGGCATGAGCATCGGCACGGTGAACGGCGACAGCCGGTTCCAGCCGCGCTCGCGATAGGTGTCGTAGGCCGTCAGCGTGGTGGTGATGCCGCCGATGCCGCTGGAGACGACGACGCCGAGCCGCTCGGGAGCCACCTCGGGGGCGCCGGCGTCCTGCCAGGCCTCCCTCGCGGCGACCATGGCGAACTGCTCGCTGCGGTCGAGACGGCGGGTCTCGGGCCGGGGCAGCACCTCGGTGGGGTCGACGGCGGCCGTCCCCGCGAACTTCACGGGGACGGTGTCGATCCAGTCCGTGGTGAGGGTCTCGACACCCGACTGACCGGCGAGGAGCGCCGTCCAGGTCGAGGTGACGTCTCCACCGACGGGCGTCGTCGCGCCAAGCCCGGTGACGACGACACGTACCCGGTTCGCACTCACGTTTTCGCGCTCCTTGCTAGTCAGAATGTGGTTGGTCAGCCCTGGATGAAGCTGAGGACGTCCTTGACCGTCTTCAGGTTCTTGAGCTGGTCGTCGGGGATCTCGACGCCGAACTCGTCCTGCGCGGCCACGGCGATCTCGACCATCGACAGGGAGTCGATGTCGAGGTCGTCCACGAAGCTCTTCTCCGGGGTCACGTCCGAGGCCGGGATGCCGGTGATCTCGTTGATGATCTTGCCGAGGCCCGCGAGGATGTCCTGCTCGGTGGCAGCCATGGTGATAGTTCTCCTTCGGTTTTCTTGGTTTCTGTACGGGCGGTGCCGTACAAGCTCTGGATGGAGCGGGGGGCTACGGGATCTCGATCACTTGGCCCGCGTACGTCAGGCCCGCGCCGAAGCCGAGCACCAGCGCGAGGCCGCCGGAGCGGACCTCGCCGCGCTCCAGCATGCGTGACAGGGCCAGCGGGATCGAGGCGGCCGAGGTGTTGCCGGCGTTGACGATGTCACGGGCGATCACGGCGTTGTCGGCACCGAGCTTGCGCGCGATGGCCTCGACGATGCGCAGGTTGGCCTGGTGCGGCACGAACGCCGACAGCTCGGAGGGCTCGACGCCGGCGCGCCGGCAGGCCTCGAGCGCGACCGGGTGCAGCGCGGTGGTCGCCCAGCGGAAGACGGTCTGGCCCTCCTGGTGGAGGAAGTGCTGGCGGTCCTTGACCACGATCGCGTCGGCCTTGTCGCCGGCGCTGCCCCACACCACGGGGCCGATGCCGGGGGTGTCGGCCGGGCCCACCACCGCGGCGCCCGCGCCGTCGGCGAAGATCACGGCGGTGGACCTGTCGGTCCAGTCGACCCACTGCGACAGCTTCTCCGCGCCGATGACCAGCACGTGCCTGGCCGAGCCCCCGCGTACGACGGCGCTGGCGGTGCCGAGCGCGTAGCAGAAGCCCGCGCAGGCGGCGTTGACGTCGAAGGCGCCCGGCGACTGGATGCCGAGGCGGTGCGCCACGATGGCGGAGGCGTTGGGGATCTGCGTCTCGAGCGTGCAGGTGGCCACGATGACCAGGTCGACGTCCTCGGGCGACAGGCCACTCGCGGCCAGCGCCTTGCCGCCGGCGATGGTCGCCATGTCCTCGACGGACTCGCCCGCGGGCGCTACCCGGCGCTCCTTGATGCCGACCCGGGACTGGATCCACTCGTCGTTGGTGTCCATGGTCTTGGCCAGGTCGTCGTTGGTGACGACGTGCGCCGGCTGGTAGTGGCCGAAGGCGAGAATCCTCGCGCCCGGGGCGATGTCGGGGATCTTCACTTGATCAGCTCCCTGGCCGCGTCGAGGTCGTCGGGGGTCTTCAGCGCCACCGTGCGCACGCCGCGCATGCCGCGCTTGGCCAGGCCGGTGAGCGTGCCACCGGGCAGCAGCTCGATCATCTCCGTGACGCCGAGCGCGGTCATGGTCTCCATGCAGGCGCCCCACCTGACGGGGCTGCTGATCTGCTTGACCAGCCGCTCCACGAACTCGGTGCCGGTGGCGACCGCCTGGCCGTCCGCGTTGGACAGCAGCGTGACGCCCGGGTCTGCGGGGACGACATGCGAGGCGGCCTCGCGCAGGGTCTCCACGGCCGGCGCCATGTGATGGGTGTGGAACGCGCCCGCCACGCGCAGCGCGATGAGGCGCGCACGGGCCGGCGGGTCGTCCTTGAGCGCGGCCAGCTGCTCCAGCGTGCCGCCCGCGACGATCTGGCCGGCGCCGTTGACGTTGGCCGGGGTCAGGCCGTGGCGGTCGATGGCGGCCAGGACGTCGTCCTCGGCGCCCCCGAGCACGGCGGTCATGCCGGTCTCGGCGATCGCGGCCGCCTTGGCCATGGCCTGGGCGCGGTCGCGGACCAGCGTGAGCGCCTGCTCGTGGGTGAGCACCCCGGCCAGCGCCGCGGCGGCGAACTCGCCCACGCTGTGACCGGCGAGCACGTCGGGAGTGACCCCGAGCGCCTCGGCCGAGGCCAGCGCGGCGGCCACGAGCAGGGGTTGCGCGACGGCGGTGTCGCGGATCTCGTCGGCGTCCGCGGTGGTGCCATAGCTGATCAGATCGAGCCCGACGACCTCCGACCAGGCACCGAGTCTGTCGGCCAGGCCGGGCAGCTCGAGCCAGGGACTCAGGAAGCCCGGCGTTTGGGCACCTTGGCCCGGAGCGACGAGTACAAGCACAAAACCCACCTTGCCCTGTAGAACTCCGACACGCGGATAATGATCCGCACGAACTTCGTCCGGGGGGTTTTGTAGGAAGCCTACAGTGGGGGTTTCGGCGGTATTACGTTAGGGCGCGCCGGGTTTCCTGGCGGTTCACGTCAGGGCGCGCCAGGCTTCCGCACTGTCCGACAGCCGCCCGAGGATCAGCCCCACCTGGAGGGTGAAGGCCGACCTGCCCTCCGTGGGCTGGTAGCCGGTCAGTTCGGTGATCTTCTTCAGGCGGTAGCGCACGGTGTTGGGGTGGACGAACAGCAGCCGCGCCGTCGCCTCCAGCGAGGTGCCCTGCTCCAGGTACGTGGCCAGCGTGTCGAGCAGCGGCGTGCCGGCGAGCGGGAGGTAGACGTTCTCGATGAGCTGCTGCCGGGCGTCGTCGTCGCCGTCGAGCGCCCGCTCGGCCAGCAGGTCCTCGGCGTGCACCGGCCGGGGGGCGTCGGGCCAGCCGCACGACGCCTTGAGCCCGGCCAGTGCCGCCCTGGCGGACCTGGGGGCGGCGTGCAGGTCGGGCACCTCCGGGCCGATGACGATGGGGCCCACCCCGAAGCGGTGCACGACCTGCTTGGCGGCGTCGTTGACGCTCTCGGCACCGCCCACGATCACGATCAGCCGGTCGGCCTGCACGCCGGCCAGCAGGTCCATGCCGATGCGGCGGCCCTTCTCCCGCAGGCCGTCGATGACCGCGCGGGGGTCGTCGCTCGGCGCGTGGCCGGCGATGACGACCACGGGGGAGGAGGTCCAGCCCAGCGCGGCCGCCCAGGAGTGCAGGCCGTCGTCGACCTCGCCGCGTACGAGGGCGTCGACGATCAGTGCCTCCAGCCGCGCGTCCCACGAGCCCCTGGCCTCGGCCTCGCGCGCGTAGACGTGGGCGGCGGCGAAGGCGACGTCGCGGGTGTAGCGGAGCATGGCCTGCTGGAGCTGGTCCTCGCCGCCGGGCGCGGCCAGCTCGTGGGTCTGCGCCTCGACCACCTCGACCACGACCCGGACGATGTCGACGGTCTGCTGGAGCGAGATGGAGCGCTTGAGCTCGCGCGGGGCCGTGCCGAAGAACTCGATGCTCGGCGTGGGGGGATCCTCGCCGGCCGTCGAGAACCACTCGACGAACGCGGCGATGCCGGCCTGCGCGACCAGCCCCACCCACGACCGGTCCTCGGCGCTGAGCGCGCGGAACCACGGCAGCTGCTCGTCCATGCGAGCCATCGCGGCCGTGCCGAGCGAGCCCATGGCCCGCTCGAGCCTGCGCGTGGTGTCCTCCCGGATCCGGTCTGTCACGTCTCCTAGAGTGCCAGCTCCGCGACGATGACCGCGACGGCCACCGGTCGGGATCGGTCGGGATCGGTCACCGGTCGGGACCGGCCGGGCGACCGTGGCGGCCGCGACGGCCGTCCGCCGGTATCAGATGACCGCGACCGCGGTGATGAGGCCGATCGCGAGGTGCGTGGCGGCGAGCAGCCGGGCGCCCGGCTGCAGCTCCGGCTCCTTCACCAGGTCGCGTACGGAGATGCCGACGATCCGGTCGAACACCAGCATCGCCACGGTCTGCACCACGATGCCGACCAGGCCGAACACCGCCGTGCCCGCCAGCCCCTCGGAGAGCCGGCCGCCGGAGGACCAGATGGAGGCGGCCACGATCAGGCCGACGGCGGCCAGGGCGGAGGTGGTGAGCAGGGTGGCGTTCGGGTTGCGCTCGGTGCGGATGATCTCGCTCAGCTTGCCGGGCGTGGCCCAGTCGATGACGTAGAAGCCGACGATCATCAGGATCACGCCGACGGCGGCGTACGCGGCGATGGCGCCGGAACCGCGGGCGAGGATCTCGAGAAGGGTCACGGTGATTCCTATCGGAGTTCGGGGGTGCGGTGGGTGGGTCGGGCGATGCCGGTCAGGCGATGAGGTGGGGCACGAAAGAGGAGGTGTCGTCGGTGATCAGGCCGGTCGTCTCCCTGATGCCGAGGCCGGCGGCCTCGTCGGCGACCACCCAGGCGCCGAGCACCGGCCGCTGGCCCTCGAAGTCGGGCAGCGCCTCGAAGCCCTGGAAGACGTACCCCTCCTGGCCGTAGACGCCCGAGGTCTCCTCGGTGCCCTCGGGCGTGACGATGCGCATGGAGGCGCCCTCCCTGCCCAGCAGCGGCTTGGCGATGTAGGAGGTCAGGTCGCGCGGCCCGTCGAGGTAGGCGGGCAGCAGGTTGGGGTGCCCGGGGTTGAGCTCCCACAGGACGGCCAGCAGCGCCTTGTTCGACAGCAGCGTCTTCCAGAGCGGCTCGATCCAGGTGGCGTGCCGTACGGCCTGCCGCCCGAAGTCGTCGGCCAGCATCCACTCCCACGGGTAGAGCTTGAACGCCGAGCGGATCACGCGCTCCTCGACGTCCACGAACCGGCGGTTGAGGTCGTCCCAGCCGATGTCCTCCATGGCGACGGCGACGGTCGCCAGCCCGGCCTGCTCGGCGGTCTCCTGGAGGTAGGCCACGGTCATGGCCTCCTCGCCGGTCTCGTCCATGTTGGTGAACGCGAAGTGGGTGGGGCCGGGCGGCAGCCGCAGCTCGCGCCAGCGTTCGATGAGCCGCTCGTGCAGGGAGTTCCACTGGTCGGCGCCGGGGTGGACGTCCTGCAGCCAGAACCACTGCACGACCGACGACTCCACGAGCGCGGTCGGGGTGTCGGCGTTGTACTCCAGCAGCCTGGCCGGTCCGGTGCCGTCGTAGCGCAGGTCGAAGCGGGCGTACACGTGGGGGTCGCGGCGCTCCCACGACCGCGCCACCTCCTCCCACGCCCATTCGGGGAGGGCGAAGTCGGCGAAGCGCCGCGTCGAGACCACGTGCTCGACGGCGCGCAGGCACATCTCGTGCAGCTCCTCGACCTGCTCCTCCAGCGCCTCAACCTCGTCCATCGAGAACGTGTAGTGGACGGACTCGTCCCAGTAGGGGCGCGTCAGCTGCTCCGGGTGAGCGGTCCGGTGGTAGGCCAGGCCGTGGCTCTCGATCGTCTTCTCCCAGCCGGCTCGGGGAGTGCCATGCTCGCGGCGCACCTGTCAGCTCCCGCCGCCCCAGTGGCTGCCGAAACCGCCCCTCTGGATGGATTTCCCGTTGCGGCTGGTGATGTTCACGTCGGAGGGCCGGTACGTGGTGCCGTTGCGCACCTTGTTGCCGACCCGGGTGCCGCCGTAATACCAGGTGTACGCCCCGCGCGACCCGCTGTAGTAGTGCCGGGAGCCGTAGTGGTCGTCGTCGTCGCAGTAGTCGTCGTCCACGACCTCGTACGTGCCGTCGCTCAACTGGCGGACGCAGTCGGCGGTGACGTCGTCCTGGGAGGAACAGGCGCTGACCAGCATGGCCGACAGGACGCCGAGGACGGTCAGCGGGATGGCTTTCGACGCCTTGCGCCCGGGTGGCGGAGGCTTCGGGTGGGTTTGCGGCTGATGTACCATCAAGCTCCTGCTTTCATGGGCCGATCAGCCTAGCGGTGGCTCTCGTCCCTGTTCAATGCCGTTGCTGTCGCTCCGGGTATGTTCGCTGCCATGGAACCGGTTGAGGCCCTGCGCGAGATCGCCTTCCTGCTGGAACGCGCGGGGGAGCCCACCTACCGCGTGCGCGCCTTCCGCCGTGCCGCCCAGGTCGTCGCCGACCTGCCCCGTGACGAGCTCGTACGTCTGGCCCGCACAGACGCACTCGGCGACCTGCCAGGCATCGGCAAGGTCACCGCCCTTGTGGTCAACGAAAGTCTCGACGGGCAGGTTCCTACATATTTGCGACGAATGCGGGCAACCGCCGGCGTACAACTCGACGACGAGACCGCGGCGCTGCGGGCCGCGCTCAAGGGTGACCTGCACAGCCACTCGGACTGGTCGGACGGCGGCTCGCCGATCGAGGAGATGGCCGAGGCGGCGCGCGGTCTCGGCCACGAGTACCTGGCGCTCACCGACCATTCGCCGCGCCTGAAGGTGGCCAGGGGCCTGTCCGCCGAACGGCTGGAGCGCCAGCTCGACGTGGTGGCCGGGCTGAACGAGCGGCTGGCGCCGTTCCGGATCCTGACCGGCATCGAGGTGGACATCAACCTGGACGGCACCCTCGACCAGGCGCCCGAGCTGCTCGAACGCCTCGACGTGGTGGTGGCCAGCGTGCACTCCAAGCTGCGCATGGACGGCGACGACATGACCCGCCGGATGGTCACCGCCGTCGCCAACCCCCTGGTCGACGTGCTCGGCCACTGCACGGGCCGGGTGGTACGGGCCGGCGGCGCCCGCGGCGAGCGGCGCCCGGAGTCGTCGTTCGACGCCGAACTGGTCTTCGAGGCCTGCCGCCGCTTCGGGGTGGCGGTGGAGGTCAACTCCCGGCCGGACCGGCTCGACCCGCCGAAGCGGCTGATGCGGCTGGCGTACGAGATGGGGTGCGTGTTCGCGATCGACTCCGACGCCCACGCGCCCGGGCAGCTGGACTGGCAGCGGTACGGGTGCGAGCGGGTGGCGAGGTGCGGCATCGAGGCGGACCGCATCGTCAACACCTGGCCCCTCGACCGGCTCCTCGCCTGGACCTCCCACTCCGAAAACTTTCAACCCCAGGACTGACGGTCTCCCACTTTCCGGCTGAATGCCGAAACTTTCCTCCCTTTCTGCGCCTCTTGTAGCAGGTCAGTGGTGGTGTGGTCACCAGCTGACGCTGAAACTTTTCACTCGATCCTTGACACATTTCGTGGCGATTCTCACACTGATCAGCGTCTGGACACATCTGCGCGCGCGGTGAACCCCCTCGGAAGGAGAGACCTAGTGATCATCAGCTTGGGCCGCTCTAAGATCCGTGCGGCTGTCGTCGCGCTGGCGACGGCGACGGCGCTCGTGGTCGCCGGAGCGGTGACGGTAGTGGTCGCCGAGGCCGCCGCGCCTCTCGCGGCAGGCGTCGAGGACGAAGGCGCCGACTGCGCGGTGCCCGGCCTGCCCGACGTGGGCTCGCTGCCCACCAATTCCCGGCTTCCCGATCCGTTCAGGAAACTGGACGGTACGCGCATCTCCGCCAAGTCCGAGTGGCGCTGCCGGCGGGAGGAGATCAAGAAACTCGCGGAGAAATTCGTCTACGGGGAGAAACCCGGGAAACCGTCGAGCGTCACGGGCTCGGTATCGCGGACCGGCATCACCGTGAACGTCTCGCACAACGGCCGGAGTTCGAGCTTCTCGGCGAGCGTCGACCTGCCGAGCGGGTCCGGGCCCTTCCCGGCCGTCGTCGTGCTCGGCGGATTCGGGGCCGACACCGCCACGATCAAGGCGGCCGGTGCCGCCGTCATCAATTACGACCCGTACGCGGTCGGGCGCGAGGGCACGCCGCGCAACAACAAACAAGGCGCCTTCTACAGCATTTACGGCTCGTCGAGCAGCACCGGGCTGCTGGCCGCCTGGGCCTGGGGCGTGAGCCGGATCATCGACGTCATCGAACAGTCGGGCGGCGGCATTCTCCGGGCGGACGCGACCGGCGTCACGGGCTGCTCCCGATTCGGAAAGGGCGCCTTCGTCATTGGCGCCTTCGACCAGCGCATCGCATTGACCATGCCGATCGAGTCGGGCAGCGCCGGCGTTCCCATTTTCCGCGGAATTCCCGGGGAAGGCGCCCAGAGCCTCAGCAGCGCCTACGGGGAGCAGCCGTGGCTGGGCGACGCCTTCGGCTCCTTCACGAGCAACCCGGCCCGGCTGCCGGTGGACACCCACGAAATCGTCGCCATGGTCGCGCCGCGCGGACTGTTCATCATGGACAACCCCCATATCACCAATCTCGGCCCGAGGTCCGCGAGCGTGGCGGCCCTGGGCGGCGCGGAGGTCTACAAAGCGCTCGGCGCCGGCGACAACATCACCTACTGGTCCGACATCCAGAACGGCAGCCACTGCGCCAACCGGCCCGAATGGCGGACCCCGTTGCAGCAGAACATCCAGAAGTTCCTGCTGAAGACGGGGAACGCGCCTGGGGCGATGAGAATCTCGTCCAGGGCGAGCGGCAACCTGTCGGAGTGGCGCGACTGGCAGACCCCGACCCTCGACGGCTCCGACCCGACGACCACGCCCACCGTCACCCCGACGGTCACGCCGACCGTGACCCCGACCCCGCCGACGGACTTCCGCCTGCGCAACGAGGCGGCAGGCCGCTGCGTCGACTCACCCAACAGCGCCACGGCCAACGGCACCCTGCTGCAGATCTACGACTGCCACGGAAACCCGAACCAGCGCTTCACGTACACCTCCAACATGCTCCAGACCCTCGGCAAGTGCCTGGACTCCCCGACGAACGCCGGCCCCGGCACCCGCGTCCAGTTGTGGGACTGCCACGGGCAGAGCAACCAGCAGTGGACCTTCAACTCCAACGGCACGGTCACCAGCGCCGCCAACAACCTGTGCCTCGCCGTCACGGGCACCGGCAACACCTCGTCCGTGACCGTCGCCTCCTGCAACGGCCAGGCCACCCAGAGGTGGACCAGGTCGTAGCCAGGAAGCCCGTTCAATCCCTTTTGCTGCGATGCTCGGAGATGGCGCAGGCGATCGCTCCGAGCATCGCGATCATCGCTACCCGGAGCAAGAGAGCGCCGTCACGTCCGTCCCCGCTGAGGGTGAGCAACCCTCCCACGACGAGCCCCAGCCACGCGTGCGGATCGTAGATCGTGGGGGTGAGCTTGATCCACCTCGTGGCCACCCTCGTGGTGAGCGCCATCACGGGTGTTGTGCGAGCCCGTGACGTCCGTGCTGGATGCTCCGCCTGCCGAGAGGCCGTGGCCGTCATACGACAGAAGCGGACCCTCCCTCCCCACCCGAGTCAGGCCCGGACCAGTGGATCGTCAAGAGTGCCGGCCCTCCGCCGGACCAGCAATGGTCAGATCCCGCGTATCGATGAGTGCGGCCGGACTTCCCAGGTCGGCCGCTGGAGCTGATCGTTGTACACGACGATGTCGGCGTGCTCGGTTGGGCGGGCCGTGGCGAAGTAGAGCTGCTGTGAGGGGATGTAGCGGTCGCGCCAGGACCGCTCGATCTCGGCGGCGTCGGCGGTGGACCCGGCCGGCGCCGTGCCCCGGTCCCGGGCGCGATCTATCGTCTGCTCGAAGGGGACGGACACGAAGATGCGCAGGTCCCACCGGTCGATGAGTTCCGGGCGCAGGAGGAAGACGCCGTCGAAGAGCAGTACGGCGTCGGCGGGGGCGGTCGTGGCCGGAGGGGACGACGGGGCGTCGGTGTCTCTGTCGTAGACCGCGTGCTGGAACCTGCGATCTCCGCCTGGGCCCAGCGGATCGAGCAGGACCCGGCACAGCGCGGCGCGGTCGTGGGCGTCGAAGTAGCAGCCCTCGGCGGAGTACTGGCCGCGTCGGTAACGCTGTGCACGGGGGAAGAGGAAGTCGTCGATGGTCGCGCGGATGACGTCGCGGTCCTGCCCGCGCAGGACGACGGCGAGTTCGTCGGCCAGCGTGGTCTTGCCGGCGGCGGGCGGCCCGTCGATGGCGACCCGCACCGGGTGCCCGGTCGTGACGGACCTGACCGCCTCGGCCAGCCGACTGATGAGCTCGCCACGCGTGCCTTGGTCCATTCCTGCCTCCACGGTGTCTCTGTTCATCACCGCACGCATAGGCGGCGGTCGCCGGCTCGCGTTCGATGAGGACGCCTCGTTCGAGCGGGCTCCGGCGCCGACGGGCTCAGCGAGGGGATCTCTGCGGCTGTAAGGAGCCAGGATCGCATCCGGTCCCGCCGGAGGCGATGTTGTTCGGTTCCGGGATCTCAGCAATGATCGGCTCACCACGAATGACACGTTCGCCGCCGTCCTCATTGCCATGAAAGTCATCCCCGGCATCGAAGCCGGGTAGTGCTCTCGGTTCGATGGCCTACGCGGGGCTTGTCGTCGGCGCGGTGCTCCTTGTCTACCTGGCCCTTACGGGCGGTTTCCGCTAAGGCGCAGGGAACCGTGAGCCAACGGCAAGAAGCCCGGTAGCAAGATCGCTACGGAGCTTCTTCGTTCTGGTGGGCGGTACTGGGTTCGAACCAGTGACCCCTCGCTTGTAAGAGTAGCTATTTGATCACTGGAGCTGGCGCTTTCGCTGCTCCGGTCTACATTCGATATGCACTCATGTGCATGGTTGCGCTGCGGTGGGCGTCCCTGATGTCACTCAGTTTGTCACTCAACATCTCGATGCCCTGAAGCGTCAGAATCCCCTCCTTGGCCTGCCCAAGCTCCCGCGATAGGACTCGTCGGCGACCACTCCAAGAATGCGCAGGCGACAACGACATTTGTCGGAGTCGGCTGGCATCATGACGACATGACCATGCAGCCCCTCGATATCTCGTGGCTCTGCGGCGAATACGCCGAAGAATGCTACAGCTTCATCTATGTCCGTGCGGCGCCTGAACAGGTGATTGCACGTCTCGGTGGTCGATGGGAGGACTTCACGTCGGGGCCCTTCCCCGACAACGCCGATCACTGCTCAAGGGGGCCTCTCGGCGTCACCTCCGTCGGCGATTGGACGTTCGTTTTCGATCCCGACTGGCTCGGCACTGACGAAGACATGATCACTAGACTCTCCGAGGGCACCCGCCTCGTCTCCCAAGCCGCACTCGGCATCAAGTGCATGGACTACTTCTATTGGTGTGAGGACGGTGAGGTCAGATTCGCCTGGGGAGGCGATGAGGGATACCTGACGGAGATTCCGGACGAACTCGTGGACACGATGACAGAGATCGACAGGCTCTTCCCATCGTCTCCCCGGCTCTACGAGGGACCAGCCTTCCTACTCGTAGAGCACCTGACCGGGATCAGAGCGACGGAGAACCTCCTGAAGGGCTCCACGTTCATGTGGGGCATCGTCCCCACACCAACCAAGTCGTAGTCCCCATGCCCTGCCCGTCTGCCGTCCTGGATGCGTACCCGGTGACCGCGTCACGCGGAGGGCACCGACACGGCCGGGGGCGCGTCGAGGTCGTGGGCGGAACGGGCCAGCCAGACCACGGCCAGGACACCGGCGACCGCCACGACGTCGTCGTAGACCTCCAGCGGCACTCCGCTCAGCCCGCCCGCTACCGTGAGCACGACGGGCAGCACCAGAGCGAGGATGCCGTACTTGACGGTGGCCCGCTCGAAGCGGTCGTTGTCCCACTGGGCCCGCAGGACCAACACGTTCCAGATCAACGACCCGAGGCCGGCGACCAACGCGAGAGCCCCGACTTTGTGCCCGGACAACGCCAACCCCAAGCCGACGGCGGCGCCCCCGTATCCCAGGATGCCGCAGACCCGCAGGATGAGGACATGTCGTCGGGTGCGTCCCACGACTGGAGAGAGCAAGAGCACGACCCCAAACATCGGCACGTATGTCACCACCGCTCCCCACAAGGACCAGCTCGCCAGGAACGGACTGGCCAGGGTTGACGCTGCCGCGACGTACAGGGCCACGCGCAAGCGCCGTGTGTCCTGGTCCTGTTCCGTCGGCGGTCCAGTCAGCGGCCCACGGAGGAACTCCCACAACGCCCAGGCCACCACTAGTCCCGCCAGGGTTGGCAGAAGCACGTTCGGCCACGTCACCTGGATGCTCGCGTCTGGTGCCGTGAACAACGCCATCCACCACAACGCGTGGAGGTCGCCGGCGGCCAATGCGACCACGACGGCGACGGTCAGCGCGGAGAGGTAGATGCCTGTGACTATGAGGGCGGGAACGCCTAAACGGTGACGACGGAGCACGTGACACTTCCCGGAGGAGAGAAGGGAAACGGGACGCCTCACCCTAGCGAGCCGGGCACCCGCAGTCATGTGCGGGCCTCCCCGGAGGTCGGCGTGACGATCGGCCCCTTTGCTTTAATCCAGGAAGGGAATCTGAGTGGTGTGTGTCTCAGCTCAACCGGGCTCCCGCGATAGGACTCGAACCAGGCTCTCCCTGCGTCGATCAGTTCACGCTGATCCGGATGCGAAGGTCAGGCCAGTCAACTGAGTCCAGGCCCGTTCACACTTGTTCATTCTGTGTGGCTCCCGAACTGGCTCCCCTTTTGGCTCTCAGCCAATCACCCTCCTGAGCCGGCCGATTGGGGGCCTCATGTGCCCTGTATCTCATCTCACTTAGTGCAAGAAGAGTGCAGCAAGTCGGGGACCACGGCGTCGGATCTCCTCCGGGTTCGAAAGGTCCCACGGTTCGCCGGCCGGGTCGCCTTCGAAGACGCTCCGCAGCGTATCTGGCCGCCGAGTGGCGATGGCATCATCAAAGTTCTTGCCGGTCGTGTGCTCGTAGGCATGGAGCGCGACATAGAGCAGTGATTCCAGCCATGGCCACTCGCTGTCCTCATCCCAGTCGCTCATTGGCTTGGTCGCGAGCAGCTGCACGGGGCGATGATCCGCCAGTGAATCCACGGCGTCAAGGGCACCTTCGTACACCGCCTTTCCTTGCGCTACCAGCCACAACCTGAAGTACAGGAAGGGATCGTCGCCGCAGTAGCCCTCATAAATCAGAGCGGCTGCACCCCCAGAGATCGCAGTGATAGGCGGCGGAGCATAGGTCGGAAAGGTGCTCCTAAAAGTCCAAGATCTCATCTGCGGGAACCGAGGCCATCATTTCGGTCAATCGATCGGCGAATGCCTCCAATGATTCCGACTCCATCCGGGTCGTTTCAACCGAGTACCAGAACTCATCTCGGTTCACCTCCGCGAGACCAGCCACATCGTTGCTGAGGTACCACCTCGATGGTCTGCCCGTCTGCCGTCGTCCCACCCCACGGGGTAGCGGGCCAGCCGCGGGGCTGCCCCGGCCGTGCGCCCGGTGCCAGGGCCGTGATGGAGCGTAGGCGGCCCTGCGGCTGGTCTGCTAGGGCTTGCCCTGGGACGGCGGCAGGCGGGCAGGCTTCCACGGCAACCCACTCAGACGGGAACGATCTTGGCTGCCCGGAGCCGGAGCGCCCCCGCCGGAGGCATGCAGTAAGGCCAGGCCCAGTGACCCGCGCACGCGTGCGCTGACTGGCTCGCCTCGCGACTCGAGAACTGCGCCCCCTGTGATCAGGCTGTACCGTCGCACGGCGGCCCCTTCCACTCGTCCGCGCCAGCCGTCCGGCGTGCTCTTAGCCGCCCGCCGGGAGCGCCAGCGGAGGCGGCGGCGTTGCCGAGACGGCGGCGCGTGCGGCCCCCTTGGGGCCGCCTTGAAGGCGGCCGAGAACGCACAGCCTCGCATTCGGGCCTACATCGTGGTCTCGCTACTGTCCGGAGCACGAACAGAGGAAGTGCGGGCACTCCAGTGGAGTCATGTGGTCGCTTACGACGAGAAGACCCAGGCATGGCGATCAGTGGTCGAGATCGGTTGGAATCATAAGGAATTCGCCCTCTACGTCTGGCGATCGGTCCGCAAGAAGGGCGAGACCAAAACCCCGAAGTCTCGACGCAGTCTGGCTCTGCCCAAACGCTGCGTGGACGCCCTGAAGGACCTCAAGGAAGCTCAGAACGACGATCGCGAGCTGGTGTTTCCCACCCAGACCGGTTCGAGGATGACCGCCCACAACATCCGCCGTGACTTCAAGAAGGTGCTCGACAGCGCCAAGCTCACCGGCAGGGACTGGGCTCCCCGGGAGCTCCGACACAGCTTCGTGTCCCTGCTCTCGGACCACGACATCCCGATCGAGGACATCTCACGCCTGGTCGGACACTCCAACACCGTCGTCACGGAGACGGTCTACCGTCAGCAGATACGGCCGGTCATCCAAGAAGGCGCGACTGCGATGGATCGCATCTTCCCCGTGGCGGATGATGCCTAGCCAGCCAGCATGTCACTCAGTTTGTTACTCACGCCCCGTTTCCATGATCGGAGACGGGGCGTTTTCGCTGGTGGGCGGTACTGGGTTCGAACCAGTGACCCCTCGCTTGTAAGGCGAGTGCTCTACCGCTGAGCTAACCGCCCCTGATCGGCACTACACCTTACGACACCACAGGCCCCGATCGCACATCCACGGCCCAGCCCGGGCCCAGTTCGGGGCGGCCGGCGGCGCGCCAGCCCAGGAGGGCCGCTCCGAGCATGCCCGCGTCCACCCCGAGCGCCGCCGGGACCAAGGGGGGCGCTGCGCGGAAGGCCAGGCGTTTGACGAGGCGGGTGCGTACGGGGTCGAAGAGGGCGGGGCCGGCTTCGGCGAGGCCGCCGCCGAGGACGATCAGGGAGGGGTCGAGCAGCAGCGTGTACGTGGCCAGGGCCAGCGACAGGGCCTCCACGGCCTCGTCCCAGACCTCGATGGCGATCGGGTCGTCGGAGGAGACCACCTGTTCGGCCTTGACGCCCTCGACACCGGCGCGCTGGCTGTAGCGGCGGCCCACGGAGGCGGCCGAGGCGTACGTCTCCAGGCAGCCGAACTGGCCGCAGGCGCACGGCTCGCCGTCGGGGAAGACCGGGGTGTGGCCGATCTCGCCGGCCCAGCCGGAGGAGCCGCCGTACGGCTCGCCCTTGATGATGGAGGCGCCGGCGATCCCGGTGCCGATGGGGAGGAAGAGGAAGTCGGACAGGCCCCTGCCGGCGCCCAGAATGCTCTCCGCGAGGCCGCCGGTGCGTACGTCGTGACCGAGGAGCACCGGGATGTCGAGGGTGGTGAAGTTCGCGGCGGGGACGTCGCGCCAACCGAGGTTGGCCGCGTAGATGGCGGCGTTGTCGGACACCAGGCCGGGCACGGCCAGGCCGACGCCTGCCGGGATGCCGTCGCCCGAGGCGGCCAGGTGGCTGATGAAGCCGGAGATGGCGGCCACGACCGCCTCCGGGCCCTCCGCTCGGGGGGTCGGGCGCCGCTCGCTCAACAGCACCGCGCCGGACTCGCTGACCAGGCCGCCCTTCATGGACGTGCCACCGACGTCGAGCGCGACGACGAACGAACTCATTGACGACACGGTAGGAGACGATAGCGCAGGTCAGTAAATGCCTGGAAAGGTGAGCTCGTGGGCGGGCAGGCGGCTCCGCGCGTACGGGAGGGGCTCAGGCGCGCCCCAGGACGCGGTTGAGCGCCGCCTCCACCTCCGCCGAGAGCCCCGGCGGCGGGGCCATGCTGGAGGCCGTGAGCGTGTCGGAGCGCGCCAGGCGCACGGCCCCGCAGGAGCGGCACTCCACCTCCCCCAGCCGGCAGATCAGGGTGGTCGACCCGCAGGTGGCGCAGGAGTCGAGGTCGAGGTCGTGCAGCCGTTGACAGTCCGGGCAGATCAGCACCTGGCTCTCGTTGCGCACCCCGCGCTGCCACGGGCTGGCGCCGCGCACCGGGTCGGTCTGCCGGGCCCCGCAGCGGTAGCAGGGCATCGTTCCCTCCGAGGTCGAAGATCCGGGGTCAGGAAATGCCGGCGAGTGCCGTCACGTAGTCGGCGACGTCGCGTGCGGCGGAGATCGGGTTGACCACCGACCACCGGATCACGCCGTCGCCGTCGATGACGAAGGTCCCCCGAAGCGCGAACCCCTTCGTCTCGTCGAACACACCGTACGCCCGCGCGACCTGTCCGTGTGGCCAGAAATCAGAGAGCAGGGGGAACGTGTAACCCTCACGGTCCGCCCAGGCACGGTGCGTGAAGACAGAGTCGACGGACACGGTGAGCAGCTGTGCGCCGTCGAGGGGATGTTCGCGCAGCGCGGACAGCTCACCGTGACAGATCCCGCTGAAGGCAAGCGGGTAGAAGACCAGCACGACCTTGGTGCCCCTGAACTGAGACAGCCTCACGGGGGCGCCGTGCTGGTCCTGCAGCTCGAAATCGGGAGCCGGGGCGCCGACCTCGGCAGGATGCGCGTTCACAGGCATCATCCTGCCGTACGGAAAGCGCTCGGGCTCCCTACCGGCGGCCCTTGGGCGTGACGAGCCTGGTGCCTGACCAGTCGGGTGCCGCGGAGATGCTGCTGGTCTGCGAGAGACCCGCCGTCGCGGCATCCTCCCCGATGTCGCTCGGCTCCACGTGGCCCTGGCGCCCGGCCTTGGGAGTCAGCAGCCAGATCTGCCCGCCGTCGGCGAGTGCTCGCATGGCGTCGCTGAGTGCGTCGAAGAGGTCCCCGTCGCCGTCACGCCACCACAGCAGCACGACATCGACGACGTCATCACTCTCCTCGTCCAGCAGCTCGTTGCCGGTCAGGTTCTCGATCGACTCGCGAAGCTTGTCGTCGGAGTCCTCGTCCCAACCGATCTCCTGCACCACCTGACCCGGCTTGAGGCCGAGCCGTTCGGCCAGGCCGCGCTCGCCCTGCGCCTGACCCGCGGTCGCGCTCACGTTTATCCCTCCTGCTTGAGTGGCCCCGCTTATGCGGTTTATCGCTTCGGCACAGTCCACACGCTGTGACCCTCAGTCGTCAACGGTCGCCACGGGTACGGCCCTGGTCGGCCAGAATCAATCAGACAAAAACGACAGGCGAACCTGGCGTTGCGGGTTGTCGACGTTCAGGTCGACAAGTGCCACCGACTGCCACGTGCCGAGCGCCATTCGCCCGTCCAGCACGGGGATGGTGGCGTATGGCGGGATCAGCGCGGGCATCACGTGCGATCTTCCGTGGCCTGGTGAGCCGTGCGCGTGGCGCCAGCGGTCGTCGGGCGGCAGCAGGTCGCGCAGCGCCGCGAGCAGGTCGTCGTCGCTGCGCGAACCCAGCTCCAGCAGGGCGACACCGGCGGTCGCATGCGGAACGAAGATGTGCAGCAGACCGTCGCCGCCCTGCGCGCGTACGAAATCGGCGCATTCGCGTGTGATGTCATGCACCGTCTCTCTTGACCCCGTGGTCACAGAGATGATTTCAGATCTCACGGGCAAATCTTACTGATGGACGACAACGGCATCCGGACCAGGAAACACCAGCCCGGTGTGCCCGTCGTCGAACCGCACCATGTAGGGAGGCCCGCCGTCGCGGCCCTGGACCTCCATGATCACACCACTCCGGTCCCTTTCGCCAACGGTATTCCCGTGCACCAGGAGCCGGTCTCCTACCGTTGCATTCATACCTCTCACTTTGGTACGCGGAATGCCGTACGAAAAGAGTGATTCGCAAGGTTTTGCCCCCTCCTGGGAGCTCCTGGGGGGAGGAAGAATGATGACCGGATCGTTACGTTGTGCCGAGGTGGCTCAGGCTGGGCTCCCGCCTCGCCCGGCCGTACGGAGGGTGGCCGCTAGACTCCTCCGGTCGCGTCGCGCCGCCGCCGGGGTGAGAACCTCCCCCCTTCGGGGGAGGGTGGAGAGTGCGGGCAGCAAGCCAGGGGGCATTCGAGCGAAATTTCGTCCGTTTTCCCGTCTTGTTAAATTGCTCCCGCGATGTAACCTTTGGGGACGATTCGTCCTACCATCGGTGGTCTAGGCCAGCTGATCTGCCTCTGCCAGCGGGGACACCTTTGGTTACCCGTCAGTAGAGATGCGTTTTCTACGGCTAGAGACCAGGATGGAAGACGAACCGTCAGAGGCTAGACAGCCAACAGACCAGACATCCGTCATCCTCGGAAGGCGAGACCCAGTGGCTTCCGGACGCCAGCGATTCTCGATCATCAGCGACGGCCTACCCAGCCAGCTGCCTGATGTCGACCCCAGCGAGACCAACGAGTGGCTCGAGTCTCTCGACAACGTCGTCAAGACCGAAGGCCGCACCAGAGCCCGCTATCTCATGCTGCGCATGCTGGAGCGGGCCCGCGAGCACCAGGTCGGCGTGCCGGGTTTGCGGAGCACCGACTACATCAACACGATCCCGCCGGAGCGCGAGCCCTGGTTCCCGGGTGACGAGCACGTCGAGCGCCGCATCCGCGCCTACATCCGCTGGAACGCGGCCATCATGGTGTCCAGGGCCAACGCCCGCACCAACGTCGGCGGCCACATCGCCACCTACGCCTCCGCCGCCTCCCTGTACGAAGTGGGCTTCAACCACTTCTTCCGCGGCAAGGACCACGGCGAGTCGGGCGACCAGGTCTTCTTCCAGGGCCACGCGGCGCCCGGCATCTACGCCCGCGCCTTCCTCGAGGGCCGGCTCAACGAGGCCCAGCTCGACGCGTTCCGCCAGGAGCTCTCGCACGGCTTCCACGGCCTGCCCTCCTACCCGCACCCGCGCCTGATGCCCGACTTCTGGGAGTTCCCGACGGTCTCCATGGGCCTCGGCCCGATCGGCGCGATCTACCAGGCCCGGTTCAACCGCTACCTGCTCAACCGGGAGCTCAAGGACACCAGCCGCAGCCACGTCTGGGCGTTCCTGGGCGACGGCGAGATGGACGAGCCCGAGTCGCTCGGCGCGATCGGCCTGGCCGCCCGCGAGGAGCTCGACAACCTCACGTTCGTGATCAACTGCAACCTGCAGCGGCTCGACGGCCCGGTACGCGGCAACGGCAAGATCATCCAGGAGCTGGAGTCGTACTTCCGGGGCGCCGGCTGGAACGTCATCAAGGTCGTGTGGGGCCGCGACTGGGACCCGCTGCTGGCGGCCGACGTCGACGGCGTGCTGGTCAACCAGATGAACACCACGCCCGACGGCCAGTACCAGACCTACTCCGTCGAGTCCGGCGAGTACATCCGCGAGCACTTCTTCGGCGGCGACCCGCGCCTGCGCAAGATGGTCGAGCACCTGACCGACGACGACATCCGCAAGCTGTCGCGCGGCGGCCACGACTACCGCAAGGTCTACGCGGCGTTCAAGGCGGCCCGCGAGCACGTCGGCCAGCCGACCGTCATCCTCGCCCAGACCATCAAGGGCTGGACGCTGGGCAAGGACTTCGAGGCGCGCAACGCCACCCACCAGATGAAGAAGCTCACCAAGGCCGAGCTGAAGGAGTTCCGCGACCGGCTCTACCTGCCGATCCCCGACTCCGCCCTGGAGGGCGAGCTGCCCCCGTACTTCCACCCGGGCGAGAACGACCCCGAGATCCAGTACATGAAGGAGCGCCGCGCGGCGCTCGGCGGCGTGCTGCCCAAGCGGGTCGTCCGCGCCAAGCCGGTCAAGCTGCCCGGCGACGAGGTGTACGCCGGCTTCCGGAAGGGCTCGGGCAAGCAGCAGGTCGCCACGACCATGGCGTTCGTGCGGCTGCTGAAGGACCTCATGCGCGACAAGGAGATCGGCCACCGGTTCGTGCCGATCATCCCGGACGAGGCCCGTACGTTCGGTCTCGACGCCATGTTCCCGACGGCGAAGATCTACTCCCCGCACGGCCAGACGTACGAGGCGGTCGACAGGGAGCTGCTGCTGTCGTACAAGGAGGCCGTGCAGGGGCAGATCCTGCACGAGGGCATCAGCGAGTCGGGCTCGATGGCCTCGGCGATCGCGGCCGGCACCGCCTACGCCACGCACGGCGAGCACATGATCCCCGTCTACATCTTCTACTCGATGTTCGGGTTCCAGCGCACCGGCGACCAGATGTGGGCCATGGGCGACCAGATGGGCCGCGGGTTCCTGCTCGGCGCCACCGCCGGCCGCACCACGCTCAACGGCGAGGGCCTGCAGCACGAGGACGGCCACACGCCGCTCATCGGCTCCACCAACCCGGCCGCGGTCATCTACGACCCGTCCTGGGCGTTCGAGGTGTCCCACATCGTCAAGGACGGCCTGCGCAGGATGTACGGCGACCAGCCGGAGGACATCTTCTACTACCTGACCGTCTACAACGAGCCCTACCTGCAGCCCGCCCAGCCCGCGGACATCGACGTGCAGGGCCTGCTCAAGGGCCTGTACAAGTTCGCCGACGGGCCGCAGACCCAGGGCCCCAAGGCCAACATCCTGTCCTCCGGCGTCGCCGGGCCGTGGGCGATGGAGGCCCAGCGGCTGCTGGCGGAGGACTGGGGCGTCTCGGCCGACGTGTGGTCGGCGACGTCGTGGACCGAGCTGCGCCGCGAGGCGCTGGCCTGCGAGGAGCACAACCTGCTCAACCCCGACGCCGAGCAGCGGGTGCCCTACGTGACCCGGGCGCTGTCCACGGCACGGGGCCCGTTCGTGGGCGTCAGCGACTACCTGAAGGCCGTCCAGGACCAGATCGCGCAGTGGGTGCCGGGCGACTGGTCCTCGCTGGGCACCGACGGGTTCGGCCTGTCCGACACCCGCTCGGCGCTGCGCCGCCACTTCCACGTGGACGCGGCCTCCATCACGCTGGCCGTGCTGACCAGCCTGGTCAAGCGGGGCGAGCTCGACGGCGAGGTGCTGCGCGAGGCCATCGCCCGCTACCACCTCAAGAACGGCGTCACCGAGGCGGGCGGCGCCGAGAGCAACGACACCCAGTCGATGGGCGTCTGACCCCGTTCGCCGGGTCTGTGGGGCGGCACGTTCAGGGAGGGGTACGTGCCGCCTCACCCAGGTATGGTGCGACGTCACGTATTGTGGGCACTGCTTCCCCCTGAAAGAGACCCGAGGGGAAATCTGTATATGCGACGTGTCCTAGCCTCCGCCCTGTTCCTGACTGCCGCCGTCGGCTGCACCTCCGCGCCGGCCCGGCCGGCCACGCAGTTCGCGGCGCAGTCCACGGCGGACACCAGCACGATCACGTGGGGGCCCTGCACCGACCTCAAGCGCCCCGACGGCCAGCCGCCGGCCCGCCAGGACAAGTCCGTGCGGTGCGGGAAGCTCGCGGTGCCCCTGGACTACGCCAAGCCCGACGGGGACAAGATCGACCTGGCGCTCATCAAGCTGCCGACCACGGGCAAGGGCAAGAAGCTCGGCTCGATGGTGTTCAACTTCGGCGGCCCCGGCGCCTCCGGCGTCGACACCCTCGACCAGGCGGCCAAGGCGCTCACCGCGCTGCGCGCCCGCTACGACCTGATCAGCTTCGACCCGCGCGGCGTCGAGCGCAGCGCCGGGGTGCGCTGCGGCAACGGCGCCGACATGGACAGATTCACCTCCCTCGACACGCTGCCGGTCAACAACCAGACCCACCAGGAGGCCGCGGCGGTCAACAAGCGCTTCGCCGAGCTCTGCCAGCGCGACTCCGGCAAGGTCCTCCCGTACGTCGGCACCGTGAACGCCGCCCGCGACATGGACCGCATCCGCGCCGCCGTGGGCGACCCCAAGCTCAACTACGTCGGCATGTCGTACGGCACGCAGCTCGGCGCCGTCTACGCCACCGAGTTCCCCAAGAAGGTGGGCCGCATGGTGCTCGACGCGCCGCTGGACCCCACGGTGTCGTTCGAGCAGCGCACGCTGGTGCAGACGCGCGGGTTCCAGCGCGCGTACGAGAGCTTCCTGCGGGCGTGCGTCAAGCAGCGGTGCGACCTCGGCAAGGACAAGTCCACCGCCGACGCGAACGTCGAAAGGCTGATGAAGCAGCTGTCCGCCCAGCCGCTGAAGGTCGGCCAGCGCGAGCTGACCCAGGGCCTGGCCTCCACGGGCGTCGCGGCGGCGCTCTACTCCGAGCTGACCTGGCCGTTTCTCGAGCAGGCGCTCGGGGAGGCGCTCAAGGGCCGCGGCGACGCGCTGCTGTACCTCGCCGACTCCTACACCGGACGCATGGAGGACGGCTCCTACTCGACGCAGATGACCAGCTTCCCGGCCATCACCTGCGTGGACACCGCGGAGCGTCCCACCGAGGCCCAGGTCAGGCGCACGGAGGCGGCCGCCATGCGGATCTCGCCGCTGTTCGGCAGCGAGGGCTCCGGCGGGCTGTGCCGCATCTGGCCCGCCAAGGGCAGCGACCAGGCCCGGCACGTGAACGCCAAGGGCTCGGGCCCGATCGTCGTGATCGGCGGCAAGGGCGACCCGGCGACGCCGTACGAGTGGGCGCCCAAGCTGACGGCCCAGCTCAAGACCGCCACCCTGATCACGTACGAGGGGGAGGGGCACGGGGCTTACCTGTCGGGGAGCAAGTGCGTGCAGGAACTCGTGGACGACTACCTCATCAACGGCAAGGTCCCGGCGAAGGGCGCCACCTGCCCGGCGGCGTAGCACACACGCACCTCACTCACGCCGAAGGCCCCGCACCGACGCCCGGTGCGGGACCTTCGGCGCTGTTACGCGGGGCTGGGCGTGCAGCGGTGCAGGTCGCCGTACCGCTTCTGCGCGACCCGCATCAGGTCGGTGAGGTCCTTGATGGCATCCCGCCCCTTGGCGACCCGTTTGAGGTCGATGCCGATCCATGGCTTCTCGCCGCCACACGAAAATCGAGAGATCACAAAGTACGGACGCCCGCCGAGCATGTCGTTGCCCGCGTACGTCGCGAACCCCTCGCCGAGTTGCGCAGGTAGGGGAGTGGGCTTGGTCTGGTCCCAGTTCTCGTGGGCGAGTTCGAGGCGTTCGGCGCTGTCGTCGATCCTGGACCACCACACACCCACGGGATCGCCGTTGCTGCCGCCCTCCACCAGGCAGCCGCCGTCGTTCTTCCACGGGCCGTCCTTGCGATCGGTGTATGCGCGGGTGTCGCCGGTGACCCGCTGGAAGGACTCCTGCGAGACGAACTCGCACCAGTAGGGCGCCTGGTCGACGACCGGACGGAGGTCCGGAGCAGGTGATGGATCAGGCGCGCTCGTGGCGCACGCGGAAACGCTGAGCATCACTGCGAAAACAGACCACGCAAGCCGGCGTTGTGCGATCACCATGTCCTCAATCCGTGATCCCGAAGCTCCGGCGAGCCTCTGCCGCGCCGGAATCCACCAGGTCCTGGCCCTTTATCTTGAGACCGCTGAATCCGGAGTGGAAGGTGGTCCAGTTAAGGAAGTCCTCGTATTCGCTGGGGGTCATCTCCAGCACAGGCTTCATCTCGCCCTTCTTGTCGATGAACGACCGCCCGGCGAGTCCTTCGCCGTCATGTTGACCATGGGCCACGGCTGCCGTGGCCACCATCTGCTCCATCAACCGGCTGATCAGCTGGCGGTTCTCCGTGGCCGTGGCGTGGGACTCGTCCAGGGTCTTGCCGCTCTTGAACAGCTGCGCGATCCAGGCGGCTCCCTTGTCGAAGGCGTACGATCCCGGCTGGCCGCCGACCCCGCCCGCAACCTCCTTGGCGAACGCCTCCAGCTTCATCCCCTTGAAGGCCTGTTCGGCGAGCTTTCCCGCGAACTCCTTCCCCGGCACCGGAACGATGCCGATCGCGGATTTCACCATGGACTCGAGTTCCTTGGACGCCGCCTCGTTAGCTCGTCCCATCGCGTACAGCGCCTGCTCGCGGGCGCCCACGATGTGACCGAACGTCTTGCTCTCCCGGGAGATGGGATCGTCGAGCGTCTGTCCCTTGTCCTTGAGTGGAAAGATCTTGTCGATCTCCACGCGCGTGTGCTCGGCCTGCGCCCTGACGATCTCGCTGAATGCGGCGTCGTCGCTGGTGGCGAAGAGCAGGGCGTAGTCCAGATCGCGCTGGTTGACCGACTGGGCGCGCAGGTCTGCTCCGACGCCCGAGCGCAGCACGTTGCGGCCGTCGACGATCCGGCCGACCTCGTGGATGTGCGCGGCCAGGATGGAGCCCAGGGCGGGCCGTAGCGCCGCGCGCTGGTCGAACGCGTTCTGATCGGTCAGCTGGAGCTTCTCGTTGGCATTGCGCGCGTAGAGCGCGGGCAGGTCGGCGCCGAGGATCTTGAAGGTCTCGGCGGTGAGCCGCAGCGAGACCGGGTCGGAGCCGGTCATGGCGGCCTTCATGACGGCGGCGAAGGCCCGGCCGTCGCGGCCGTCGGTGGAGGAGTTGGGGTTGTCCGTCCACCAGCCCACGCGATCGTGCAGCAGGTAGTGGAGGTTGGTGCCCTTCCGTCCCTCGGGCGTGTGGTCGAGGATGGCCTGTGCCGCCGCAGGGCTGGAGGCGGCGGCGCGCAGCAGGTCGGGGACGAAGGTGCGCATATCGGCCATCGCCTTCGTGGCCTCTCCGCTCCGGCGCGCGTCCCAGACCTCGCGGTCGAGCGCGATCATGTCGCGCCCCACCGTGCGCATGAACTCGGCCGAGTACGGCGGCTTGCCCGGGTGGGCGCCGAGCACGTCGGCCAGGGCGTGGTAACCCGTGGGGCGTCCTTGGGCGACGCTGAGGTCGGAGCGAGGCGTGCGGCCCGCCGCTTTGAGCTGCTGGAGGAAGCTCGCGCCGAGGTAGGCGGGGCTCGCGGGGTCCGTGACGGCGGCCAGCATCGTGCTCGTGATCCGCAGCACGTGCTGCCCCTGGTTGGCCGCCTGCCTGGCCTCCTCGTAGTCGCCCGTGCGCTGGAACGACGCGACCCGGAGCGAGACGGCGTTCGCCAGCTCGACGATGCCCTTGGCGCCCAGCCGGGACATGAACGCCCTGGCGAACGCCGGGTCGTGGACCTTGGCGGCATATGCCTGCACGATCTGCAGCTGCTTGGGGTCGGCGCCGGCGGGGTTGTTGCGGTACGCGGCGATCGCCGCGTCGGCCGCCGTCGCGCCGTCCAGCATCGCCTGGCCGGTCTCCAGCTTGTCGGGAATCGGAAGGTAGGTGCCCTTCGCGGTGGTCGTGCCGAACACGACCTTCAGGCGGTCGAGCTCGGAGACGAGCCTCTGCCGGCGCTTGAGGTCTGCCGCCTGCGTCTCGGCCTGCCTGGCCAGGTCCCGGATGCCGGTGGCGGGCGTGACGTCCAGGCCGGCCGCGGACAGCTCGCCGTGCAGCCGGACCGCGAGATCGGCGAGCTGGCCGGCGGCGGTCGCGTGCTTGGTGGCCATCGTGTCGAACTCCGGCCGCTTGACGCCCGTGAAGTCGGGATCGGGGCTCATGGCCGCCCCGGCGCGGTGGACAGCTTCTGCCGGGCGTCGGTGACCGCCTCGGCGAGCAGGTCGCGCAGGCGCCGCTCGGCGGCGTGGACCTCGTCGCCGAACCGGCGTCCCGCCGGCCCCACCCACGTCTCGCTCCGCATCAGCAGGCAGACCTGATGCAAGGTCCACCAGTGCTCGTCGGACAGCCGCTGGATGCGCGCCACCGCCGCCTGCGCCGCCGCGCGATCAGGGTCTGGCATGTCGCTCCTCCGATGCCTCACGAAACCGGAGTCGGCCCCTCGGCTGCTTATACACAAAGTCAACCCCACGCGCGACGGGGAGTCCGCTGACATGCCGAAGCCATATGGGCGTCATCGGTGGAGGGTGAATGCTCATTGGCCCTGGGCGCGCCGCCGCTCGGCGATCGGCGGCGTGCCCAGGGCCCGGTGAACCGCTCTGCGCGAGCGGGCCGTCCTCATGCCGGGGTCGCGGGGAAGTCGCTCCCTTCGGCACTCGAACGGACGATCAGCCCTGGCCGCGGTCGCGGAAGACCCCGAAGAGGCTGCCAGACGGGTCACGCACGTAGGCGAAGTCCGTGCCGGGGCCCTCGCCGGTCACCTTCTTGACCACCTTGCCGCCCAGCGACTCGCTCGTGGCGCAGGCCGCCTCGACGTCGGCCACCTGCACGTGGAAGACCGCATGAGAGGGGAACTCGCCCTTGGTGTCGAACAGACCGCCGGCCGGCCGCTCGCCGCCCGGGTAGCCGATCAGCCGGTAGTCGTGCGCCTCCTCGTCGTCGGGCGCGAACGTCCAGCCGAACAGCCCGCCGTAGAACGCCTGCGCGCCCTTCGGGTCGTCGGTCGCCACCTCGAACCACGTCACCGTGTTGTCCATTGTCATCTCCTGTATTTCTCGAACAGGACAACGATCTAACGGCATGACGACAACCCTATGTCGGTGTTTTCGATTGACTAATCGAGCATCGTGCCGTGCACGATCATCTCGGGCACGTCGGTGGCGAAGCCTTCGAGCGGCCGGTCCGGGCAGCGCTCGGCGGTCACGGTGGCGGCGGCGATCCGGTCGAGCCGGAACACGCGTACGTCGTCGCGCAACCGGCACCACGCCACGAGATACCAGAACCCGCCCCGGCCGCCCAGGAACACGCCCGGCTCGACGTCGCGCGAGGTCAGCGCGCCCTTGGCGTCGGCGTAGTCGAGCCTGAGCACGCGCCGCCGCAACAGCGCCTCCTCGATGGCCCGGGAGATGCCCTCGCCGCCGAGCGGCTGGATGCCGGACTCGGACTCGGGCGGCAGGTGGACGAGCTGCACCCGCCGCGCGAGCTCCCGGGCCAGGTCGCCCTCGGGGCCCGGCATCGCGGCCACCACCTTGCGTAACGCGCTGCGGGCCTGCCGGCCGAACGGCTGGTCACCGGCCTGGCTGAGCGCCACCGCGATGGCCACCGCCTCCGCCGGGGTGAAGTTGAGCGGGGGCAGGGTCATCTTCTTGTCGATCGCGTAACCGCCCTTGCGGCCCGGCTCGGCGTAGATCGGCACCCCTGACTCCTGCAGCGCGGTGATGTCGCGCTCGATCGTGCGCACGCTCACCTCGAACCGCTTGGCCAGGTCGCGGGCGGAGCGGCGGCGGGGCGCGATGGCGCGCAGGTCCTCGACGAGTGCGTAGAGCCGGTCGGTACGATTCACAGCCGCGACGCTACGCCGGGGCACCGACAATCGAGCCCGCACACGGCTTCCGGACACCCCTGCCTGTCGATGCCGTCACAACGGTCTCACCGCACGGCGACCATCTGTCGTGAGGCCCCCGCGGTTCCCGGGCCGCCGATTAATTCGGATGTGCCGCGGCGTATTGATCGCTACCGTGGACGACAGTTCGCGAGACACGGAAAAGCGCGGGTCGAATGGCGTCGGTTATCTTTCTGTAAAAAAGACACCCCGGCTCCGCTCACCATATCCGTGCCCCTTTCCGAGTCGCGCGCGCTGGTCAGGTCCGGTGCCGGTGCGGGTCGAATCCTGTCGGTTATCGCCTTCTAAGCGGGTTGTCGCGGGTTCGAGTCCCGCCGCGGGTCCCAGGCCCGCGTAGCTCAGTCGGCAGAGCACCTAAACGGCCGGTGGGTACGCCATATCCGCACCGGTTCCGGACCTGATCGCCCGTCATCCCCGCCGGCGTCACGGGTCGAATTCAGATCGGTTATCGATTCGGGATCGAGTGGCCCGGGTTCGAATCCCGGCGGGCCGTTCTTCCACGGCGGCCCGTGGTGTAGAGGCAGCACGCTGACATGCCGGTCGGAGCTTCCCATATCCGTGTCGCCGGCCGGGCTGACGGGCGAAAGGTCCGAGTGGGTCGAATGCAAAGGAGTGCGAACATGGCCCGTGACCCCCTCGCGGCGGTCTCGACGATCGTCACCCCGCAGTCGCGTCCCATTCCCGGACGCACCGACCAGGTGAGGAACGCCGCCGGCGGTTACGTCTTCGGCAAGGACCTGTGGCGCAAGCTGGAGGACTTCCTGATCCTCGGCACCACGGGCGGCACCTACTACGTCGGCGCCGACAGGCTGACCGCCGAGAACGCGGACGTGCTGTTCCAGGCGATCGCCGAGGACGGGCCGCGCGTGGTCGAGCTGCTGACCGCCGTCTCCACGGCCCGCCCGCCGCGGGCGCCGAAGCAGCGGCCCGCCCTGTTCGCGCTGGCCGCCTGCTACGCCAAGGGCGACCCGGACACCCGCCTCGCCGCCAAGCGCGCGCTGGCCCGGGTGGCCCGCACCACCGACCATCTCGCGCAGTTCTTCGGCTACTACAAGAACCTCAACGGCAAGGCCACGGCCCGGGGCACCGCGCCGACGGCCGGCCGGTCGCTGCGCACCGCGCTCGGCTCGTGGTTCCTGGCGGGCAGCGCGGACGACGTGGCGTTCAAGGCGTGCAAGGCCGCCCAGCGCAGGACGCCGCAGGGCGAGCGGTTCGCGCTGCGCGACGTGCTGCGGA
Organism: Nonomuraea phyllanthi; assembly: GCF_006334985.2. Classification (GTDB taxonomy): domain Bacteria; phylum Actinomycetota; class Actinomycetes; order Streptosporangiales; family Streptosporangiaceae; genus Nonomuraea; species Nonomuraea phyllanthi. The sequence goes on along the minus strand of NZ_VDLX02000029.1, from coordinate 51,754 downwards.
TCGCGCACCCGGTCGCCGACGACGAGCGGCGCGCGGCGCTGTTCGGGTGGATCGCGGGCAACGTGACGGACGATCGCGCCCGTGAGGCGCTGCCCGCCGTCGACCGCTTCCTGACCGCCAGGGCCGTCACCGGCGTGGCCGAGGCCGTGCGCGTGGTGACGGAGCAGCGCGTCCCGTGGGAGTTCCTGCCCGACGCGATGCTGCGCGAGCCGGCGGTGTGGGACGCGCTGGTCGGCACGGTCGGCATGACCGCGCTGCTCCGCAACCTCGCCCGGATGACCCGCATCGGCACGTTGCGGCCGGGCCGCGAGGCGACCCGCCGCGCGGTGGACCGGCTCACCGACGCCGCCGCGCTGCGGTGGGCCCGCATCCACCCCATGGACGCCTGGCTCGCGCTGCGCGTCTACGCGTCCGGGCAGGCCCGGCCCGGCCCGCGCGCCGACCGCCAGACCTGGCAGCCGGTCCCGGCCGTCCTGGACGCGCTGGAGGAGACGTACGAGCTCGCCTTCGGCGCCGTCGAGCCCTCCGGGCGGCGGCTGCTGGTCGCCGTGGACTCCTCCGGGTCCATGTCGTACGGCGCCGTCCACGTGGGCGGCTCGCCGGTCGGCACGCCGTACGAGGTGGGCTGCGCGATGGCGGTCATGCTGGCCCGCATCGAGCAGGGCGGCGCGCACGTCATCGACGTCGACACGAGCGTGCACGCCTCGAAGGTGACGCCGCGCACCAACCTGCGCGAAATCGCCTCCTGGCGGCCCTCGGGCGGCGGCACCGACCTGTCGCTGCCGTTCACGTGGGCCGCCGAGGAGCGGATGGCGGTGGACGGGATCGTGGTGCTGACCGACAACGAGACCTGGGCCGGCCGCCGGCACCCGGCGCAGGCGCTGGCCGCCTACCGCCGCTCGGTGAGCCCGGAGGCCCGCGTGGTCGTCGCCGCGATGACCGCCGCCGGCTACTCGATCGGCGACCCGGAGGACGGCGGGGTGCTCAACGTGGCGGGGCTGGACGCCACGCTGCCGCTCGTCGTCAACGGGTTCGTCCGCCGCTGAAGCAGCGGCTTCATCCCTGGGCCCGGACTACCAGCGGTGGTGGACCTGGGGGCGGATCAGCTCGTCGTAGACGTCCTGGACCGCCTTCAGGACCGCCGCGTCCAGCGGTGGCAGCGCCGCCGCCGAGGCGTTGGCCGCCGCCTGGGCCGGGTTGCGGGCGCCAGGGATGACGACCGAGACGCCCTCCTGGTCCAGGATCCAGCGCAGCGCGAACTGGGCCATCGTCGCCCCCGGCGGCACCAGCGGGGCCAGGCGGCGGACCGCTTCGAGCCCCGTGGCGAAGTCGACGCCGGAGAAGGTCTCGCCGACGTCGAACGACTCGCCGTGCCGGTTGTAGGTCCTGTGGTCGTCCGGCGCGAACGTGGTGTGCTCGTCGTACCGGCCGGACAGCAGGCCGCTGGCCAGCGGGACCCGGGCGATGATGCCCACCCCCGCGGCGCGGGCGGCGGGCAGGACCCGCTCCAGCGGCTTGAGCCTGAAGGCGTTGAGGATGATCTGCACGCTCGCCACCCCCGGCCGGGCGATCGCGGTCAGCGCCTCCTCGCACGTCTCCACGCTCACGCCGTACGCGGCGATCTTCCGCTCGGCCACCAGCGTGTCCAGGGCGTCGAACACGGCGTCGGTCGAGTACACCGGCGTCGGCGGGCAGTGCAGCTGGACCAGATCGATGGTGTCGACGCCCAGGTTCCGGCGGGAGCGCTCGTTCCAGGCCCGGAAGTTGGACATCACGTAGTTCGAGGGGACCTGGTCCATGCGCCGGCCCATCTTGGTGGCCACGGTCAGCTCGGGGCGGCCCTTGGCGAAGCGGCCGACGATCTGCTCGCTGCGGCCGTCGCCGTACACGTCGGCCGTGTCGATGAAGGTGACGCCCGCCTCCACGGCGGCGCTCAGGGTGGCGACGGCGTCGTCCTCCGTCACCTGGCCCCAGTCGGCGCCGAGCTGCCACGCGCCGAGGCCGACCGTGCCCACCTGGCGTCCTGTGCGTCCCAATGTGCGTTGTTCCATGAGGACCAGTGTGCCGGGGATCGTTTTGCGCATCCGACCGGGTTCACCCCAGACTGAACGGCATGATTCGTCCCGCCACCCCTTCCGACGTGCCGGAAATCCTCAGCATGATCCACGAGCTCGCCGCGTACGAGAAGGCCGCGCACGAGGTCCGGGTGACCGAGGAGCAGCTGCGCGCCACGCTCTTCGGCGACCGGCCCGCCGCCTTCGCCCACATGGCCGAGCACGACGGCGAGGTGGCCGGCTTCATGCTCTGGTTCCTCACCTTCTCGACGTGGCGCGGCACGCACGGCATCTACCTGGAGGACCTGTACGTACGCCCCCGGCACCGCGGCGGCGGCCACGGCTTCGCGCTCATCACGGAGCTGGCCAGGATCTGCGCCGAGCGCGGCTACCAGCGGCTCGAATGGTCGGTGCTCGACTGGAACGAGCCCAGCATCGCCTTCTACGAGAAGCTCGGCGCGGTGCGCCAGGACGAGTGGCTGAAGTACCGGCTGACCGACGAGCCGCTGCGGCGCCTGGGCAGCCGGAGGGACTGACCGGCGGGGCCCGATCATTACGGGCATGTTTCGTCCGTGACGCTTGTGCGCGGCTTGTTACCGCGGTGAATCACTCGTAACCCATCCACGGCCACGGATCGCCAGAGTGCGTAACGCGCGCTTCCTACCTTGGGAGTTCTCCGGACCCCGAGCGTAGGAGATTGTGGATGGCGCGCTGGATCGCCGAGTGGCACCCCGATGACCCGGCCTTCTGGGAGGGTTCAGGCAGGCGCGTGGCACGGCGCAACCTGGTCTTCTCGATCTTCGCCGAGCATCTCGGGTTCACCGTGTGGACGTTGTGGAGCGTCGTGGCCACCAGGCTGGGGGCCTACGAGTTCGCCACGGACCAGCTGTTCTGGCTGGTCGCGCTGCCCAACCTGATCGGCTCCGCGCTGCGCGTCCCCTACACGTTCGGCCCCGCCAGGTTCGGCGGGCGGAACTTCACCGTGGCGAGCGCGATGCTGCTGCTCGTGCCCGCGGTGCTGCTCGGCGTCGCCGTCGGCGACCCGGCGACGCCGTACTGGCTGTTCCTGGTGATCGCGGCGCTGGCGGGCCTCGGCGGCGGGAACTTCGCCTCCAGCATGGCCAACATCACCTACTTCTACCCCCGCACCAAGCAGGGGGTGGCGCTGGGGCTGAACGCGGCGGGCGGCAACATCGGCGTCAGCTCCGTCCAGCTGGTCATGCCGCTGGTGATCGGCGCGCTCGGGCTGGCCGCCGCCGGGTGGTTCTGGATCCCGTTCATCGTCGTGGCCGCCGCCTGCGCCTGGTTCTTCATGGACAATCTCACCAGCGCCAAGGCCGACCCGCGCCGGCAGCTCGCGGTGGCGGGCAAGGCCCAGACGTGGATCATGTCGTTCCTGTACGTCGGGACGTTCGGCTCGTTCATCGGCTACTCGACGGCCTTCCCGCTGCTGAGCAAGAGCCTGTTCCCCGACGCGCCGTTCGCCGCGGTGGCGTTCGCCGGGCCGCTGCTCGGCTCGCTGGCCAGGCCGGTGGGCGGCTGGCTGGCCGACCGGCTCGGCGGCGCCCGCGTCACGTTGTGGACCTTCGCCGCGATGGGCGGCGGTGTCCTGCTCGTCTGGGCGGCCGGCGGGAACGGCGGCTTCTGGCCGTTCTTCCTGGCCTTCCAGCTGCTCTTCCTCGCCTCCGGCGTCGGCAACGGCTCCACGTACCGGATGATCCCGGCCATCTTCCAGGCCAAGGCCGTCGCCGAGCGCGGCGAGAGCGAGGAGTCCCTGCTGTACGGCAAGCGCCAGGCCGCCGCCGCGATCGGCATCATCTCGGCGGTCGGCGCGCTCGGCGGGTTCCTCATCAACCGGGCGTTCGGCATGTCGTTCGCCTCGACCGGCACCCCGGGCCCCGCCTTCCTGGCCTTCGGCGCCTTCTACCTGTCCTGTTCCGCCCTGACCTGGTGGTGTTACACCCGCACGGTCGGCGTCCGAGTCGTGGCGAGCCTCGCGTATGCCAGGGTCTGACGTGACGGCGACGCACTGCCCGTACTGCGCGCTGCAGTGCGGCATGGAGATCGGCCCTGGCCTGGCCATCAGCCCCAGGACCGACATCCCCGCCAACGCCTCGGGCGCGCTGTGCCAGAAGGGCTGGACGGCGGGTGAGCTGCTCACCAACGGCGAGCGGCTGACCGCCCCCCTGCTGCACGGCGAGCCCGTGGAGTGGGACGTCGCCCTCGACCACGTCGCGGAGCGGCTGTCCTCGATCCGCGCCGAGCACGGCCCCGACGCCGTGGCCGTGTTCGGCGGCGGTGGGCTCACGAACGAGAAGGCGTACCAGCTCGGCAAGTTCGCCCGGGTGGCGCTGGGCACCAGCCAGATCGACTACAACGGCCGGTTCTGCATGTCCTCGGCCGCGGCCGCCTCGACCCGGGCGTTCGGCATGGACCGGGGCCTGCCGTTCCCCGTCACCGACCTGGCCGGCGCCGACGTCGTGCTGCTGGCCGGCGCGAACGTGGCCGAGACCATGCCGCCGTTCCTGCGCCACCTGAGCGGACCGCGCCTGATCGTCATCGACCCCCGGCGCACCCCGACGGCCCGACAGGCCTGGCTGCACCTGCAGCCCACGCCCGGCACCGACCTCGCCCTGGCGCTCGGCCTGCTGCACCTGGCCGTCGCCGACGGGCTCGTGGACGAGGCGTACGTGGCCGCCCGCACCTCAGGGTTCGAGGAGGTGCGCACGTCGCTGGCGTCCTGGTGGCCGGAGCGGGTGGAGCGGATCACCGGGGTGCCGGTCCACCAGATGCGGCAGGCGGTCAGGGCGCTGGCCGCCGCGGGCGGCGCGTACGTCCTGACCGGGCGCGGCGCCGAGCAGCACGCCAAGGGGACCGACACCGTCACCGCGTTCATCAACCTGGCGCTGGCCCTCGGCCTGCCGGGACGGCGCGGCTCCGGGTACGGCTGCCTGACCGGGCAGGGCAACGGCCAGGGCGGCAGGGAGCACGGCCAGAAGGCCGACCAGCTGCCCGGCTACCGCAGGATCGACGACCCGGCGGCCCGCGAGCACGTGGCGGGCGTGTGGGGGGTGCCGGCGGACAGCATTCCGGGGCCCGGGCGGTCGGCGTACGAGCTGCTCGACGCGCTCGGCACCCCGGACGGGCCGCGGGCGCTGCTGCTGTTCGGCTCCAACCCGGTGATCTCCGCGCCCGGCTCGGAGCGGATCGCCGCCCGCCTCGGCGCCCTCGACCTGCTCGTGACGTGCGACTTCGTCCTGTCCGAGACCGCCGCGCTGGCCGACGTGGTCTTCCCCGTCACGCAGTGGGCCGAGGAGAGCGGCACCATGACCAACCTCGAAGGCCGCGTCCTGCTGCGCAACCGGGCCGTCGCGCCGCCCGAGGGCGTCAGGAGCGACCTCGACGTCATCGCCGCGCTGGCCGGGCGGCTCGGGCACGCGTTCCCGGCGGACCCCGCCGAGGTGTTCGACGAGCTGCGGCGGGCCAGCGCGGGCGGGATCGCCGACTACTCCGGCATCACGTACGAGCGCGTCGCCGCCGAGAAGGGCGTCTTCTGGCCCTGCCCGGAGCCGGGACACCCCGGCACGCCGCGCCCGTTCCTCGACTCCTTCGCCACCCCGGACGGCCGCGCCAGGTTCGTGCCCGTCCAGCACCGGCCCCCGGCCGAGGAGACCGACGAGGACTACCCCGTCCACCTGAGCACCGGCCGGGTGCTCGCCCACTACCAGAGCGGCGCGCAGACGCGCCGGATCGCGCCGCTCGTCCAGGCCGTGCCCGAGCCGTACGTCGAGCTGCACCCGGACCTCGCCGAGCAGCTCGGCATCGCCCCGGGCGACGTCGTACGGATCAGCAGCAGGAGGGGAGAGAGCAAGGCCGTGGCCAGGATCAGCGACGCCATCAGGCGTGACACCGTTTTCATGCCCTTCCACTGGGAGGGCGCCAACCGGCTCACCAACCCCGCCCTCGACCCGGCGTCGCGGATGCCGGAGTTCAAGGTCTGCGCCGTCAGGGTGGAGAGGGACTCATGAGGATCGTCGTCATCGGCAACGGGATGGCCGGTTCGCGGCTCGTCAGCGAGCTCCGCGCCAGGGACCCGCACATCAGGATCACGATCTTCGGCGCGGAGTCGCGCCAGCCGTACAACCGGGTGCTGCTGTCCAACGTGCTGGCCGGCAGCTCGCGGCCCGACCAGGTGCGGCTGCTCGACACCTCCTGGTACGACTCCCACCACGTCGAGGCCGCGTTCGGCGACCCGGTCGTGCACATCGACAGGGACACCGGGCACGTGGTGACCGGCAGCGGGCGGCGCGAGCCGTACGACCTGCTGGTGCTGGCCACCGGCAGCGAGGCGATCGTGCCGCCGATCCCCGGCGTGGAGCGGGCCATCCCGTTCCGCACGCTCGACGACTGCGAGCGGATCATGGAGGCCGCCGAGCACGCCCGCAACGCCGTGGTCGTCGGCGGCGGCCTGCTCGGCATCGAGGCGGCCCGCGGCCTGGCCGGGCGCGGCCTGCCCGTGACGCTGCTGCACCTGGCCGGGCACCTCATGGAGCGCCAGCTCGACGTCGAGGCCGGCGAGGTGCTGGGCGAGACGCTGGCCGGGCTCGGCGTGGAGATCCGCACCGGCGTCAGCGCCGAGTCCGTGGCCGGCGACGGCGTCCGGCTGGCCGGCGGCGAGCTGGTCGAGGCGGACCTCGTCGTGCTGGCCTGCGGGGTGCGCCCGCTCACCGGGCTGGCCGCCGACGCGGGCCTGGAGGTGCGGCGCGGGGTCGTCGTGGACGACGAGCTGCGCACCGACGACCCGTCGATCTTCGCCATCGGCGAGTGCGCCGAGCACGACGGCACCGTGTACGGTCTGGTCGCCCCGGCCTGGGAGCAGGCGTCGGTGGCGGCGGACGTCATCACCGGCGGCAAGGCCCTCTACCGGGGCTCGCGGCTGGTCACCCGGCTCAAGGCCAGGAGCGTCGAACTGGCCGCGATGGGCGAGACCCAGCTGACCGAGGAGCACGCCGAGGTGGTGCGCTTCAGCCACCGGGCGCGGGGCACGTATCGCAAGCTCGTCATCCGCGACGGGCGGCTGGTCGGCGCGATCCTGCTGGGCGAGAGCGACGCCGTCGGCACGCTCACCCAGCTCTTCGACCGGGGCGGGCCGGTGCCGGGCGACCGGGCGGGGCTGCTGTTCCCCGGGCTGTCGCCCGCCGCCGTGGCCGACAGCCCGACCCTGATGCCGGACGCGGCCAGGGTCTGCCAGTGCAACAACGTGACCAAGGGCCAGATCAGGGCGTGCTGGGAGGCCGGCGCCCGCGACGTGGCCGCGGTGGCGGCCGCGACCAGGGCCACGACCGGGTGCGGGACCTGCCGCGACGCGGTGGAGGGCATCGTGGGCTGGCTGTGCGAGCAGGAAGGGATCTCCGTATGAGCAGGATCGTCGTCGTCGGGTACGGGCCGACCGCCCACCGGCTCGTCGAAACCCTCGTGGAGCGGGGCTTCGACGGGAGCGTCACCGTGATCGGGGAGGAGCCGCGCCCCGCGTACGACCGGGTGGCCCTGACCTCCTACCTGTCGGGCACCACCGCCGAGGAGCTCACGTACGAGGTGCCCTCCGGCGTGGTCACGCGGTTGAGCACCCGCGTCACCGGGATCGACAGGGACGCCCGGCTCGTCACGCTGGACGGCGGCGCCGCCGAGCCGTACGACGTGCTGGTGCTGGCCACCGGGTCCGCGCCGTTCGTGCCGCGGGTGCCGGGCGCCGAGCACGCCTTCGTCTACCGCACCATCGAGGACCTCGACGCCATCAGGGTGGCCGCCAAGGACGCGGCCGAGGGCGTCGTCGTCGGCGGCGGGCTGCTCGGCCTGGAGGCCGCCGACGCGCTGCGGGCGCTCGGGCTGAAGGCGCACATCGTCGAGATGAGCCCCTGGCTGATGCCCCGCCAGGTGGACGAGGGCGGCGGCGCGGTGCTGAAGCAGCACATCGAAGGGCTCGGCCTGGACGTCCACGCGGGCGCGGGGGTGCAGGAGATCGTGCACGCCGGCGGCCGGGTGAAGGGGCTGCGCACGCCGGACGGCACGGTGCTGGACGCGCAGGTCGTCGTCTTCTCGGCGGGCATCAGGCCGCGCGACGAGCTGGCCAGGTCGTCCGGGCTCGAGGTGGGGGAGCGGGGCGGCATCGTGGTGGACTCCTCGATGCGCACCTCCGACCCCTCGATCTACGCGATCGGCGAGTGCGCGCTGGCCGGCGGCATGGTGTACGGGCTCGTCGGGCCGTGCAACACGATGGCCGAGGTGGCGGCCGACCGCATCATGGGCGGCTCCGCGACCTTCGAGGGCGCCGACATGTCCACGAAGCTCAAGCTGCTGGGCGTCGAGGTGGCGCAGTTCGGGGCGATGACGGGGGCGCTCGACGTCACCTACATGGACCCGGTGGGCGGCGTCTACAAGAGGCTGTTCATCAGCGACGACGCCAAGACGCTGCTCGGCGGCATCTGCGTGGGCGACGCCTCCCCGTACACCTCCCTGCGGCCCTTCGTGGGCAAGGAGCTGCCCGCCGCGCCGTCCGACCTGCTGTTCAGCGGGGCGGGCGCCGCCCTCGACCTGCCCGACGAGGCGCAGGTGTGCTCCTGCAACAACGTGTGCGCGGGCGACGTCCGCGCGGCCATCGCCGACAAGGGCGTCACCGACGTGTCCGGCATCAAGGCCTGCACCCGCGCAGGCACGACCTGCGGCAGCTGCGTGCCGATGCTCAAGCAGCTGCTGGAGAAGTCGGGCGTCGAGATCAGCAAGGCGCTGTGCGAGCACTTCACCTACTCGCGGGCTGAGCTGTTCGACATCGTACGGGTCCGCGGCATCAGCACGTTCTCCCAGCTCATCGCCGAGCACGGGCAGGGCAGGGGCTGCGACATCTGCAAGCCCGCCGTGGCCTCGATCCTCGCCTCGCTGCACAACGGGCACGTGCTCGACGGTGAGATGGCCGCGCTGCAGGACACCAACGACCACTTCCTCGCCAACCTGCAGAAGAACGGCACGTACTCGGTCGTCCCGCGCATCCCGGGCGGCGAGATCACGCCCGACAAGCTCATCGTCATCGGCGAGGTGGCCCGCGACTTCGGCCTCTACACGAAGATCACCGGCGGGCAGCGCATCGACCTGTTCGGCGCCCGCGTCGAACAGCTCCCGGAGATCTGGCGGCGGCTGGTGGACGCCGGGTTCGAGTCCGGCCACGCCTACGGCAAGGCCCTGCGCACCGTGAAGTCGTGCGTGGGCTCGACCTGGTGCCGCTACGGCGTCCAGGACTCGGTCGGCCTCGCCATCGCGCTGGAGCTGCGCTACCGCGGCCTGCGCTCGCCGCACAAGCTCAAGTCCGCCGTCTCCGGCTGCGCCCGCGAGTGCGCCGAGGCGAGGTCCAAGGACTTCGGGATCATCGCCACCGAGCAGGGCTGGAACCTCTACGTCGGCGGCAACGGCGGCTTCAAGCCCCGCCACGCCGACCTGCTGGCCACGGACCTCGGCACGGACGAGCTGATCAGGACCATCGACAGATTCCTCATGTTCTACATCCGCACGGCCGACCGGCTGCAACGCACCGCCGCCTGGCTCGAATCGCTCGACGGCGGGCTCGACTATCTCCGCGAGGTGATCATGGAAGACTCGCTCGGCATCTGCGGCGACCTGGACGCGCAGATGGAGCACCACATCGCCACGTACGCCGACGAATGGGCGGCCACGCTGGACGACCCCGAGAAGCTCAGCAGGTTCGTCAGCTTCGTCAACGCCCCCGGCATCCCCGACCCGTCGATCGTGTTCGCCAGCGAGCGCGGCCAGATCAAGCCGGTGATGGCCCGATGAGCTGGACACGGATCTGCGAGTACGACGCCATGCTGCCGGAACGCGGCGTCTGCGCCCTCGTCGGAGGCGTGCAGGTCGCCGTCTTCCGCACCCACGAAGGCACGCTGCACGCCCTGGACAACCTCGACCCGTTCAGCGGCGCGTACGTGCTCTCGCGCGGCATCGTCGGCACCAGGAAGGGCGAGCCGACCGTGGCCTCGCCGCTGCACAAGCAGGTCTTCTCGCTGGTGTCGGGGCGCTGCCTGGACGAGGACGCGGTGACCGTGCCCGTCTACCCCGTACGGGTGGCGGCGGGCGGCGTGGAGGTGGGCGTGTCGTAGCCGTCCGGCATGAGGATGCCCAGGTCGCCGGCTCGCACGACGACCTGGGCATTGTCGCGCGTGCACGCTGGTATGGGCGCCGGGCGAAAACAGAGGGCGCGATCTGAACGATCGCGCCCTCTGGGGGGCCGAAGCCCCGGACTAGCTTGCGCCGTCTTGTGCGGCTGACGTCAGTATAGCGCAAACACCGAGCGTTGGCACTCCCTATACTCAGGGTAGTCACGCCGCCACATGACGGTCCCCCCCGAGTTTCGCCGAGGTCGCAAGATGGCCAGCACGTCCCCCGGAGCTGATCCCTCCTCCGCCTACTCCCGGCATGTCGCGACTCGCATGCTGGATTTCAGCAGCACCAGGACGCCCTGGCCGCGCAGGCTCTGGGACGTCAGCTCCTTCCTCGCGCTGGAAGAACTGTACGAGGCTGGCAAATGGGTCGATCGGCGAGTGCTCTCCCAGGCCGCGGTCGACTGGCAGCGCCATGAGGTCGAGCGGTTGTTCGGCGCCGATCCCGCGCTGGGCTCGAAGGCCTTCCGCCGCGTGCTCCAGGACTGCCTCCGTACGACGCTGACGGTGGCGGGCGACGGCCGCAGAAAGCTGCGTCACCTGATCGACCTGGGGCGCCCCGGATATCTGCGCCGCTGGGCGGCGTGCGTCACCGAAACCGTCCCGGCGCCACCGGAGAAGGTCGCCAGGGCGGTCACCTCTCACCTTCTCGACAGCGGGCACAGCATGGACGGCATCAGCCGCTGGCTTCGCGACGGCAGACTCGGCCTGTCCGCCACAGACCTGATCGCCGAGGCGGCCGGGCTGTTGGCGCTGCCGCCGACGTGCTGGAACGTGGTTGTCCCCTTCACCACCCTGCACGGCTGGGAAGAACTCGCCGCCGGTCTGCCTCATTGGCTCGGAGCTCGCGAAGCCGAGCAGCTGATGCTCTCCGCCGGAGCCAAGCCCGCCGCCGGCGTCATAGGTGCCCTGGCGTATGAGGTCGAAGCGAGAGATCCGGAACGAGCCCTGGAGATCGTCTCGGATGTGGTCGAGCGTCTTCAGGCTCGCGCCCGCTTCGCCGCCGCCGGATCGGTGACTCCCTTCGACACGGCCGTCGTGCTCAACCACGGCGCCGCGATGCCCCTGCGGATGCCTGCCAGGGGCGCCCGGGTCCTCTCCCTCGCGGCGGAACGCCAGCTGTACGTGGTCGGGGCAGAGCCGCAGGACCTGAGCGAGCGGCGGCGCAGCGCCGTCGACGAAGCGCTCGAGATCGCCTCAGCGCTCAACCACGGCCCGCTCGCGCCCGCCATCGCCGGAGGGTGGAGCGCGCTGGAATCGCTGCTGACCGAGGCCCGCGACCCCGACGAGCGCGAGCGGGTCGTGGCCGCATCGCGCGCGGCCGCGCTGGTCGCGTGCTCATGGCCACGAGCCGAGCTGACGGCCTTGTCCTATCGCATCCGGCGCACCGGAAGCGGAGACCTCACCGAACGCCTGGACAGATGCGCCTCCAACCGGGAACGCGCCGCCGTGATCGCCGGCGAGCTGGAGCAGGGCCGTCCGCTGCCCCTGGAACGTTCCTGGCGCAGAAGGAACGACATCGCCGCCGTGGTGCGCATGCGCGCGCTGCTCGCCGACCGTGCCGGCGTGCTGGACCGCGTACGCCGCTACGTCGAGATCTCCCTGCGCAGGCTCTATCGCAGTCGCAACATCGTCCTGCATGGAGGCTCGACCGGCGGGGTGGCGCTCCAGGCGACCCTCCGGGTGACCGCACCGCTGGTGGGAGCGGCGCTCGACCGGCTCACGCACGCCGATCTGGTGGCCGGAGTCCCTCCCCTCCTTCTGGCCTCTCGCGCCGAGACCGCGCTGCGCATGGTCGGCGACGAGATGGGACCCGGCATATGTGACCTGATCGAATAGCCGCTACGCCGTGCAGGGAGCTGCCCGGCAGCGCCGTGGTGGGCGGCGTGGCCGGATCGGTGGCTAGGATCCGGGCTCCACCGGTGGGTACACGTGCGGGCTGCGATGGGCGGCCGGGAGGACGCAGCGCCGCCCGGCCTCGACGCTGTCGCAGCGTTCGGCGTCCTCGCGCTGGGGGAGAGGGTCGGGGTTCGCCTGGATTCGCCGCACTGCACGCACGCTATAGCCGATGCCTCGCGCACTGGTCGCGGGTCGGCAACGATCGAACCTCTGACAGGTCTCACAACTCCGGTGAACCATTACCGTCGGTTGTGCCGGTGCCCGGTAAAGGCGCTGTGCGGAGTGACCCAACCGCGCATTCGCACCATACGGGCGCGGGCATCAAGCGGCCATGGACAGGATTTCCCAGCGCACGGCGCTCCTGCTGGCGGCGGTGGTCCCGGCACTCCTGGTCGCGGGCTGCGGCGCCGGCGGCAACGGCACGCAGGCGATGAAGGGCGCGGCGAGCCCGGCGACGCCCACGGACGACACGGACTCTCCTGACGAAACGGAGACCGAGACGGGGAGTGAAGAGCCCACCTCGACGGAGAGCGAGGGGGAGGGCGAGGGCGCCACGCCGACCGCGACGAACACGGGTCCCGGGCTGCCGCGTACGGCCGTCGAGAGCTACTTCGCCGCGCTCAAGTCCGGGAACCTGGACGAGGTCGTCAGCGCGTTCGCCGACCACGCGGTGGTGGAGATGGACGGCGAGCCCACGTCGGAGGGCACCGAGGCGATCCGCGGCCTGTTCAAGACGGAGCTCAAGGACGAGCAGAAGGCCACGCACACCGTGGACGACGTGCGCACGCTCGGCGACAAGGACGCCGTGGTCCGCTCGACGAGCAGGCGGGGGGACGTGGCCCACCGGGGGTTGTTCCTGCTCATGCAGGACGGCGGCGAGTGGAAGATCACGGAGTTCATGGACAACCAGCCGTCCTGACCGCGGCCGCCTCCCCGCGATGCGCGGGTCAGAGGTCGCGTTCCTGCTGGTCGAGGATGGCGACGGAGATCGCGACCGCCCCGGCGGGGTCGCCCTCCTCGATGGCCCGCAGCAGGTCGCCGTGCGAGCTGTCCGGCGCCAGCGCCGCCTGCTCCTTGTCCCTGACGCTCTCGCGCAGCGCGTCGCCGATGCTGCGGTAGAGGTCGGCCAGCAGGGCGTTGTGGGCCGCGTCGGCCACCTGCACGTGGAACTCGGCGTCCGCGTCGGCGAAGGTGTCGAGGTCGCCCGCCTGGGCGGCCGCGTCGCGGCGGGCCAGCGTGGCGCGCATCGCGACCAGGTCATCCTCGGTGCGCCGGCCGGCCGCCAGCCGGGCCGCCACGAGGTCGAGCCCGCGGCGCACGTCGATGATCTCCAGGGCGGCCGCCGTGTCGAGCCGGCGGCGCAGGGCGACCCGGGACTCGTCGGTGGCGGTCACGTAGGTGCCGTCGCCCTGCCGGGTGTGCAGCAGCCCGGCGTGGGCCAGCACCCGGACCGCCTCGCGCACGGACAGCCGGCTCATGCCCAGGCTCTCGGCCAGCCGGCTCTCGGACGGGATCTTGGTGCCGACCGGCCACGCCCCACGGGCGATCTCGCGGCGGAGCTCGTCGATGGCGGCGTCGACGAGCGAGGTCCGAGCGACGTTTCGCATGCACCGATCCTAAGGCGGCCCGGTGGCCGGTGGCCCGATCAGGCCTGTTCCGCCGCCAGCTCGGCGGCCAGCCGTTCGATCGTGGCCCGGCCCTCCAGGGGCTCCAGCCAGGCGGCGGGCAGGGCGGCGGTGCCGTGGAGGGCGCCCAGGAGGTTGCCGCACACCGAGCCCGTCGAGTCGCTGTCGCCCGAGTGGTTGACCGACAGCAGCAGCGCCCGCTCGACGGAGGGCTCTGCCAGGGCGCAGTGCACCCCGATCGCCAGCGCCTCCTCGGCCACCCACGCGCCGCCCAGCGACTCCACCCGCTCGGGGGAGGGCGGGGCGTCCGTCGCCAGCGCGGCCCGCAGCGCCCGCGTGGTCTCCTCGTGCCCGGGGTAGCCGGCCAGCAGGTCCAGGGTCCGGTGGACGGCCGGCTCCAGCGCCCGGCCCGCCATCACGTGCGCGATGATCGCCGCGAACGCGCCCGCCGCCAGGTAGCCGGTGGGGTGCCCGTGGGTGATCTGCGCGCACGCCGCCGCCAGCTCGAACGCCTCCCGCGGGTCGCTCCGTGCCAGCCCGAACGGCGCCGAGCGCATGACGGTGCCGCAGCCCTTCGAGCCGGGGTTCACCGGTCCCGGGGCGCCGAGAGGTGACGGGCCGGGGAAACTCCGGTGCAGGCCCGACAGGCAGGCGTTGCCGGGGGCGCGGCGCGCGTACAGCCAGCCCTCCTCGCGCAGCCGCCCGGTGCGGTGGGGGCGGTCGGCGGGCGGGGGAGCGTGGTGGTCCTGCGTGTCGAGCCACCGCAGGTACGCCTCCCGCACTGCCTCCACCGCCCCGTCCAACACCCCGTCCATCACCCTGTCCATCACCGTGTCGAGGCCGGGCTCCTCGCCCGCCCCGGTACCCGGTGCCGGGGTGCCGGGCGTCGATGGCGGGCCACCGCGTCCCGGTGTGGCGTCCGGATCCGTGGCGCGGGGGTCGCTGGCGTGAGGAGCGCGGAGAAGGCCTTCGACGGTGAAGAGCGTCATCTGGGTGTCGTCGGTGATGAGCCCGGTCGCGCCCCGCCAATCCGCGACATATCCCGAAATGCCGGCATTTCCGTGGTGCTTGCGTATCTCCCGCAGGGACTGGAACTCGATCGGCGCCCCGAGCGCGTCACCGATGGCCCCGCCGAGGAGGCAGCCCCGAACCCGATCCTGAACATCCATACACGGATCTTGTCAGGTCCGAAACTGGATGAGACATTGCGGGTTGTCCCGCACACCCTCACGGAGGTCACGCGTGCCACCCTTACGCCCGGCCCTGATCGCCGTCGCCCTCACCCTGGCGATCGCGCCCCCCGCACAGGCCACCGCCGCACCAGGCATCACCATCGAGGACGGCCGCACGCAGCCGGTCTTCTCGTACGCGGACGCCGTCCGCGAGCACGTGTACGTCGAGTCGCCCGTCGACAGCGACCTGGACGGCCGGCTCGACAAGGTGCGCGTGGACATCATCAGGCCCAAGGAGTCCGGCCCCGGCCTCAAGGTGCCGGTGATCATCGACGAGAGCCCGTACTACGACAACTCGGGCCGCGGAAACGAGTCAGAGCGCAAAATCTACGATTCCTCGGGGCCCGACGGAAATGTCGTGAAATTCCCGCTTTTCTATGACAATTACTTCGTCCCCCGCGGCTACGCCGTCCTCAACGTCGACATGCTCGGCACCACCCGCTCCGACGGCTGCCCCGACATCGGCGGCAAGGCGGACGTCCTGGGTGGCAAGGCCGTCATCGACTGGCTGAACGGCCGCGCCAAGGCGTACACGGCCGACGGCAGCCCGGCCGTGGCCGACTGGACGACGGGCGCCGCGGCCATGATCGGCAAGTCGTACGACGGCACCCTGGCCAACGCGGTGGCCGCGACCGGCGTGGACGGCCTGAAGACGATCGTCCCCATCTCGGCGATCAGCTCCTGGTACCGCTACCAGCGCTCCAACGGCGTGATCTACAACTACGACTACGCCTCCTGGCTCGCCAACTACGTCGACACCGACCCGGAGGCCAAGTGCCAGGCGGTGCGCGACGACATGGACGCCCGGGACGGCGACGACACGGGTGACCGCAACCCGTTCTGGGCCGCCCGCGACTACGTCCAGGGCCTGCTCGGCGACGTCTCCAAGGTCAGGGCCAGCGTGTTCGTCGTGCACACGGTCAACGACCTCAACGTCAAGCCCGACAACTTCTCGACCTGGTGGCAGGCCCTGGCGGACAGGCACGTGCCGCGCAAGATCTGGGTCGGGCAGACCCAGCACGTGGACCCGTTCGACTTCGAGGGCCGCAGGTCGCTCTGGGTGGACACGCTGCACCGCTGGTTCGACCGCTGGCTGTACGGCGTCGACAACGGGATCATGGACGAGCCCCGCGCCGACGTCGAGGTGGGCCCGGCCCGCTGGATCACGCAGCGCGACTGGCCGGCGCCGTTCGCGCTCAAGGCGTCGCTGCGCCCCGCACCCGGCGGCTCGCTCGGGCTGAGGCCGGCCCCCAGGAAGAGCACGGCGTCGTTCGCCGACGTCGCCATGAGCGAGAGCGACATGGTGGCCGACGTGGGCACCGCGAACCCGGGGCGGGTGGCGTTCACCACGGGCCCGCTCCCGCTCGACCTGCGCCTGTCCGGCACGCCCACCGCCGACCTGCGGGTCAAGCTGGACAGGCCCACCTCCAACCTGACTGCCCTGCTCGTGGACTTCGGCGAGGCGACCCGCGTCGACTGGCGCCGCGGCCAGGGCATCACCACGCTCGCCGAGGAGGACTGTCACGGCGAGAGCACGGAGGCCGACGACGCCTGCTACCGCAAGGTCGTCACGAACACGGCCACCCGCCCGCTGGAGATCGTCGCCCGCGGCTGGATCGACGTCCAGAACCGCGACTCGCTCAGCCGACCCGCGCCGCTGCCGCCCGGCACGTACGGCACGGTGAAGTGGCTGACGCTGCCGCAGGACTACACGTTCAGGAAGGGGCACAGGATCGGCCTCGTGGTGGCGGGCACCGACTCCACCTACAGCGAGGAGAGCGGCACCGGCGCGACCGTGACCCTCGACCTGTCCAGGTCCAGGGTCGTCGTCCCGTTCGTCCTGGGCACGCCGCTGACGGAGATGCCGAAGGACAGCGCGACGTTCCGCGGTCCCGCACGGGTGGAGCTGCCGCAGCCCGACCCCGAATTCTCCTTCTTCTAGCCGGCCCCGAGGGCCTCGGACCCCGGGGCCCTCACAGGCAGGTGACGACGCCGCGGTCCCTGTCGAGGACGCGGACGCCGTCCTTGGCGGCGACCGTCCAGGACACCTTCATGGTCAGGGTGCCGTGGCCGGCGCTGGTCCCGCCCGTGGTCTTCCCGTCTCCGGCGGTCCTGCCGGACCACCGGACGGTGATCCTGCCGCGCTCCACGCTCGGCCGCGCCGCGCAGCGGGACAGCGGCGCGCGCACCGTGAACGCGGTCCCGGAGACGGTGATGCCGTTGGTGCCGGTGGCCGAGGTGATCTCGCACTTTCCCGTGCACGACAGCGAGATCGTTCCGGTACGCCCCGACCCGAGCGACACCGATGCAGGTGACAGCCTGGCGACCGGGGGCGCGGGTTCGGGCAGGTCGGCCTTTCTGACGGTGCTCGCCAGCCCGCCGCCGGTGACCGCGGCGGCCCCGGCCGGAGCCTCCTGCCCGCGAGCGTCGCCGGTCGAGGGAGGAGCCTGGCGGCCGGGAGCGTCGCCGGCCGAGGGCGGGGGCTGCTCCAGCACGCCCGTCTCGGCCGCGGCGGTCTTGGTGAGCGTCGCCGGTTGCTGCTGCTGGGCGTTCATGACGGCCCAGACCAGCCCCGCCACCAGCAGGCCCACGCCCACGACCAGCCCGAGCCTGGCCACGGCCCTGATCGGCGGCCCGGCCTCGGGATCGTCGTCGTCCGGCCGGTCCTTCCAGAACTCCCGCACCTGCCCGTCGCGCAGCTCCACCAGGTCGGCGCCGAGGTTGATCCCGCCGTACCGGATGATGGCACCCTCGTCGTGGTGGCCGTTGCCCGAGCCGCTGATCGCGGTGCTGTAGACGAGCTTGTCGCCGGCCGAGCCGCCGCGGAAGGCCCGCGTACGGCTCGGCGGCGTGAACGGGTGCCGCCCGCGCACGGCGGGGGCCGCGGGGCGCTCCTGGTCGGCAGCGGCCGCGCCCGCCGCCGACCAGGGCTTCCCCGAGGTCGCCGTCGTGGGGCCGGCGACCTGGTCTTGCGGCGTGGCGTCGGCGACCGGGGGAGCCGGGGAAGGACCGGTCTCCACCAGTGTGCGGGCCTGCACAGGGAAGCCGTCCGCCCGCCAGAGGGGCCCCTCGCCGGGCAGCGGTCGCGCCGACGCCAGCCGGTCGGGAAGCGTGCCGGGCAGGGTGGTGATCGGCAGGCTGCGCAGCAGCGCCGCCGCCGACACGGTCCTGGGCGCGGCCCGGCAGGTCGCGCAGGACTGGATGTGACGGCCGATCCTGGCCCTGGCCCGGCGGCCGGGCGAGGCGACCCATTCCGACACGCGTGCCGTCAGGTCGGGGCACCCGTCGGCGCCCCGCGCGGCGACGATCGCCGCGAACCACTCCTCCAGGGAGGCGGTCGCCCGCGCGATGACGTCGCGCACCTCGTCCCGGCGGAGCTCGAAGATCACGCAGAGCTCCGTGTCGGCCAGGCCGTGCCGCAGGGACAGGTCGAGCAGCTCGCGCTGCGGGCGCTCCAGCGACAGCAGCGCCTCGGGCAGCAGCTCCGACATCCGTCCGGGCCGCGACCAGGAGCCGATGCTCGCGGGCGCGGCGACGATCGCCCGGTGCGCGCGGGCCACCGCGTACAGCCAGGGCCGCCGCAGGGCGGGGTCCACCACGCGGTCGGCGTACAGGTGCGCCGTCAGCGCCGCGCCCGCCACCGCCTGCTCGGCGTCGTCCGCGGCAAGCTCGGTCCGGCAGTAGTCGTAGAGGCGGGCTCCGTGCTTGTCGCACAGGTCGCGGACGGCCTGGCGGGCGTCGTCAGACAGGGTTCGCCACATGCGGCGTCACCTCCTCCACGGGGTCGTCACCTCTTTCCCGGCACGGTGTCCAGGAGTGAGGCCTGGGCCAGGTAGGCCCGGGTAGCGTCAGGGTCGCCGGCGATGGCCCGCAGCCCGGCCATGGCGGCCGCCAGCCTGGCGCTGTCGCGCTCGCGCACGCCGGCCAGCCGGGTCTGGCCGCGCGGGACCACCCGCTGCAGCAGCACCGAGCGCCGCCGCCAGGCCCACGCCTCCAGCGCGGCGGGCGCGGCGAAGCCGCCGAGCACGGCCGCGAGCACCTGCCCGGCCTCCGCCGCGTCGTGGATGCCGGCGTTCATGTTGAGCCCGCCGATCGTGGACGTCAGGTGCGCGGCGTCGCCCACGAACAGCACCCGGCCGCACCGGTACGAGGTAAGCACGCCCCTGGACAGCCCGAACCGGTCGGCGCCCGTCACGCGGATCGGGCCGCTCGCGCCGGGCAGGGCACGCCGGACCAGCAGCGACAGGTTCGGCGGAGACAGCGGCTCGTGCGAGTCGCAGGGGATCTTGAAGATGATGCGCCAGTGGTCGGGCAGGCCGAGCAGGGTGCACGACTGCTGCACGTCCCGCACGTACGTCAGCGGCGCCAGGCTCGGCAGCAGCCGGTCCAGCGGCGAGTCGGTGAACACCCGCAGGGCCTGCGTCGGGTACGCGGACCGGGGGAAGGGCAATCCCAGCGAGCCGCGCACGGTGCTGTGCGCGCCGTCGGCGGCGATCATGTACCGGGCCCGCGTCCAGGTGTGGCCGACGCGGACCCGGATCCCTGTGCCGCCTTCCGCCACGCCGTCCACGCGGGTGCCGAAGCGCACGTCCACGTCCGGGTAGGAGCTCAGGGCGGCGAGCAGCAACGGGGTCAGCGACGCCTGGTCGGCGTGGATCCTGAACGGATGCCTGGTCAGGCCGTTGAGCCGGTTCATGCCCATCTCGGCCAGCACGATCCCGGACCGGTCGCGCCACTGCACCCGGTCGACGACACGGCCCTTGGCGATGAGCTGGGAGGCCACGCCGAGGTCGTCGAGCAGGTCGAGCGTGGCCGGGTGGAAGGTGCAGGCCCTGGTCTGCCTGCTGAGCTCGCTCTCGCGCTCCAGCACGGTGACCGGGACCCCGGCCCTGGCCAGCGAGAGCGCCGCGGTCAGCCCCGCGGGTCCCGCGCCCACCACGACGACGCCGTTCATGCGGCGCCTCCCATGTGGTGGCGGCTGTGGTCACGGCGGTGCGGCACCCGGGTGAGGGTCACGTGCCGCCCGATGGCTCGCGACAGCGCCCACCAGGCGGTGCACAGGTTGGAGGTCAGCAGCACGCGGTCGGTCCCGGCGCTGAGCGGCCCGAGAACGGGCAGCGTGGCCATGCCGGTGCCGGTGAACAGCAGCACCGCGTCCCTGGGCAGCTCCGCCAGCTCGACCTGGCTGATCAGCTCGGCCGGGGTGACCTCGTACGCGGAGTAGCCGTGCGCGGCGCGTACCTGGATGACCTGGGTGACGTTCATGCCGGCCGTCTTCCAGAACCGCTCGGCCAGCTCGGTCAGCCACGGCTGGTACGGCGAGACCAGCACGATGTCGCTCACCCCGGCCTGCTCCATAGCCTCGCGCGTGGCCTGCGTGGACGAGGCGAACGGCACCCCGGTCGCGGCCGTCAGCTCGGCGCACTGGGCGCGGTCCTCGTCGGGCCCGATCAGGTAGCGGGGCTCGCTGCAGGCCATGACCATCGCTCTGAGCGGCAGGCCGTCGAAGGCGTAGACCATCCTGGGCAGGGCCGCGTTGTAGCCCTCCAGCCGTTGGGCCAGGCTCAGCCCGGGGCGTACGGGGAAGCGCGTGACGTGCATGTCGGCGCGCGACCCGAGCAGCCGGGTCAGCTCGGGCTCGGCCGAGGGGTTCGCGGGCGCCACGATCACGCCCACCCTCCCGCGGCTCACGGATTGCTCCGGGCGAGGACGGTGCGCATATGGGTATCTCCTCCTGTGCGGGAAGGGTGTGAGGGGGTTCAGGAAGCTGTGGGGCTCAAGGAGCGGGGTGCCGCGCCTCGTCGATCTCGGTGACGGCCCGTACGGACCGGATGCGGCGCATCCGGTGCACGGTGCGCGCCGGTTCCTGCGGCGGTGCCTCGTCCTGGTCCTCGCTCCAGGACGGCGCGAGCCGCGCTCCGCGCGCGTGAAACTCGTGCGGTCGTGACCTGGGCAGCTCATCGGTCAGCATGACGGCTCCTGTTCATCCGGGTGGACGCGGCCCGGCAAGGGGCCGGCACGATCGCCGGCCCCTTTTCCGCCGCGCGTTGAGATCGGGACTCGGTCTCACGGCCCGACGCCCCGGCGACCCGCACCAGCGCCGTGGCGGCGAGCAGGACGGCGGCCTGGAGAACGGCCACCGGCACGGAGGCACGCCCGGAGCCGGGCACCTCACAGAACGGCCGGTCGATCGGCATCTTGGCGCCCACCACGCCGATCGCCCCACCCAGCATCGCTCCTCCGCCCGGAGCGAGGCCTCCGCGGCCGGTTCCGGCGTGCCCGCCGCGGCGGGCGGCCCGCACGGCCGCCGGGATCGCCGCGAGCACGGCCGCCGGGAGCCCGGCCGTCTCCACCAGAGGCGGCCCCATGGCCGGCACGGAGAACCCGTCCGTGCCGGGCGGGCGCCGTGCGCCCGCCGCCCATGGGGAGCCGCCACGCCGCCGGTGCCGCCGTCCCGGCCCGCCCGTACGACGCCGCCACGAGGTCAGGGACGACCTCGCCGGCGGCTCCGCGGACGTGCCCGCACGGCCCGGCGGACGAAGGGAAAGCCGGCCCCAGGCGCTACCCCATGAGATGGCCAGCACGCCAGCCGCTACCGCGCCGGCCAACAACACCGCGCCGATCAAGTCGGGCACGTGCCGCACGGTGCCGGGGGGGTGGGGGAGCGCCGGGGCCAGCGGCACGAGCACCGCCACCAGTCCCTGGCAGGGAACGAACAGGGCGGAGCGGCCGTTTCCGGCCGGTCGCCGCCCGGCGCCTGATGGCAGCGCCGACGATCCCGCACCCGCGCACGCGTGCCTGAGCACGCCGCCCCCTGGCCTGCGGCCGGGGTGCGACACGCCGGGAGGCGGCGCGAGCGAGGCGGGGGATTTCATGGCGTCACCGGCTCCTTCGCGGCCACGTTCGGCACGCTGACGCAGACCATGCGTTCCGTCAGCGTGGACGGGCCCTCGGAGGAGTACGGTGTCGCGTGCCGCGCACGCGGTCCGGACGGCACCGCGCCGCCGGCCACCGCGCGCGCGACCTTGCAGGCGAGCGCGAGATGCTCGCCGCAGCGCCGGCTCACCTTGGCTTCCAGCCCGGCCACCTGAGCCAGCCTGAGCCGCAGTGGTTCCAGCGACGACCGGCGTTCGAGGCCGTCGAGATCGGCCAGCCGGGCGGGCCAGCGCAGCGCGTCGCCGCAGCGGGCCGCCACCTCGACCGGCAGGTTCTCGGCCGGGAAGCCCTCGTGGAGCAGCCGGGTGGCGATCATGACGGCCATGAACGCCGTCTTGTCGAAGTCGGCCAGCCGTCCCGCCAGCGCCGCGCTCAGCATCCTGGCGCGGTGGCTCAGGTAGACCGCACTCCACCCGAGCAACAGCAGCCGGTCAGGTCCCGTCTCCGTGTGCCATCCGGCCAGCCGCAGCTCGCGGGCCATCCGGTGGTGGTAGCGCCAGCGGTGCGGGGGACTGTCGAGCCAGACCTCCAGGCCGCCGAGCGGCAGGCTCGCGACGTGCACGCCGGCTCCCACCACCGGCCCCGCCACGCGTACGCAGATCCGCTGGACCGCGCGCTCCTGCCCGGCGGAGGCCGGACTTTCCGCGAGCAAGGGATCCGTGGTCACGCCCGGTCACCTCCTCCCCGTCTGGCTGTTAAGTCACAGTTACCATGCGCTCTGATACTCCGCCTACGAAGTGGGCTGTGTCAACTGACAGTTTGCGAATAAGTTGGTACCCACACGCCGGGCAGAGGTGGCCCACATGGCAGGGGACAGTACGGCCCGCGTCCCTTACGCTGGAGAAATCACGGGCGGTAGGAGGTGCGCCGTGGCGAACTTCGCCGAGCGGCTCGATCTCGCGCTGACCAAGCGCGGCTTCACCGGTGCGCAGGTCGCCTCCGCCCTGACGGAGGCGGGCATCCCGATCACCCGCGCCTACGTCAGCCAGCTGCGCACCGGCAAGCAGACCAACCCGACGCTCCAGGTGCTCAGGGCGCTGGCGTCCTGCCTCCAGGTGAGCGTGGGCTGGCTGGTCGGTGACGACTACCTCGAGTCGGGCGCGGTCGAGGACCTCCAGCTGCGGGCGGCGGGCGTCGGCCTGGCCGCCTCGGGGCTCTCGGAAGGGTCCCTGAGCGTGCTGCGCGGCGTGGTCGAGCTGGCCCGCAGGGCCGAGGGCCTGCCCGATGAGCCGGAGCCCGCGGGCGCCGACATCCCCGAGGCCGCCGCGCCGCTGAGCGGGCCGCAGCGCCGGGCGCTGGGCAAGCGCCTGCACGGCCTGCGCCTGGCCGCCGAGCTGTCGGTCGAGCAGGTGGAGACCGCGATCGGCAGGGGGGCCGCCGCCATCCCCGCCATCGAGGAGGGCAGGATCGCCCCCGCCCCGATCACCGTCGAGCGCCTGCTCACCCTCTACGGCATCGCCGCCCCGCCCGTCCGCGACTACGTGCTGGCGCTGGCCAGGGGCGAGCGCGCGGCCGCCTGGTACGACGCGCAGTCGGTGCCGGTCTGGCTGGCCACCTCCTACGCGCTGGAGCAGCGGGCCACGGTGATCCGCACGTACCAGCCCCAGTTCGTCCCGCCGCTGCTGCAGACCGAGGAATACGCCAGGGCCGCCATCACCGCGGCCGGGCCGGCCACGCTCGGGCAGCAGACGGTCGACGAGGCGCTCGCCCTCGTGCTGGCCCGGCAGGAGGCCGTGGCTGGTGATGGGGCAGGCGACGGCGCCCTCGTGGTGTGGGCGGTGATCGACGAGAGCGTGCTGGCGCGCTCGATCGTCGGGCCGCACGTGCAGCTCCGCCAGGTCGACCGGCTCATCGAGCACGCCAAGCGGCCCAACGTCTCGCTGCACGTCGTGCCGATGGAGGATCCCGCCTACGTGCCGCGCACCGGCCCGTTCACGCTGTGGCGCTTCGCCGAGGCGTTCGAGCCCGACATCGCCTGCGCGCACGGCATCGACTCCGACGAGCTCGTCACCGACACCGCCGCGGTGGAGGCGTACCACCAGGCGTTCACGAAACTGTCGGTCACGACGACCACGCGCGAGGAGACCTTCGAGGTGCTCAATTTCCATCGCGAACGGCTTTCGCGTTCACTCGGAAAGTGATCTCTTTCCCGCGCGGACTGATCATTAGTCGCGGTATGGGGTTATGTAGATATACCGAAAACTAATGGCTTTTCCGGTTGTCATCTCCCGTCGAACGAGGATCATAAGGTCTGGGTCATCGAGTGGGGTCCGAAAGGATCAGCTTTTTCCCGAGATTGTGGGCGAGGGGAAAGGGGCAACACTCAATGCGTCAGCGTGCCATCCGAAACCTGGCGAAGCTGGACATGACCCAAGCGAGGATCACCCGTGTTCTCGACGCCGCCGCGGGTGGGAAGAACCATTTCGTGGCGGACCGCGACGCGGTGCGCCGCTACGACCTGGCCGCGCCCATCACGACGGCGGCCGCGCGGGCGGTGCTGCAGTTCCTGTGCCGCGTCGTACGTCACCTGGCGGTCGAAGGTGTGGACCAGTTCGTGATCGTCGGGAGCGGGGTGCCGAGCGGCCTGCCCCCGGGCAGGCGGTTGCACGACGTGGCCCGCGACGCCCTGGGCGGCGCGGCCCCCCGTGTGGTCTACGTGGAGAACGACCCGATGGTGCTGGCCGGCGCCCGGGCGACCATCGAGCCCGTCACCGACCTCGTACGCGTCGTCGAAGGCGACGTGCGCGAGATCGACGACATCCTCGACGACCGGGTCGTGCAGACGTTCCTCGACTGGGACCGGCCCATGGCCGTGCTGCTGCTGTCGGGCCACAGCCTGAACGACGACGAGTATTTCCATTACGTGATCAAGCGGATTCGCCAGGTGGTGCCGGAGAACAGCTACCTGTCGCTGCTGCAGACCACGTTCGACGCGATTCCCCCGGAATTGGTGCCGGCCATTCACGACCTGCTGGCGATGACGCTTCCAGGTCACGCCATTCGC
Source organism: Nonomuraea phyllanthi (assembly GCF_006334985.2). Lineage (GTDB taxonomy): Bacteria > Actinomycetota > Actinomycetes > Streptosporangiales > Streptosporangiaceae > Nonomuraea > Nonomuraea phyllanthi. Next base: position 26,782 of record NZ_VDLX02000029.1, on the reverse strand, counting down.
GCCAAGGAAGAGGTCGCGGCGTTGCTCGACGGTCTTGTGCTGGTCGATCCGGGACTGGTGTGGGTCCCGGAATGGCGGCCCAACGGCCTCGGCACCGCCTGCGCCGACCGGCCGGGCGCGTCGGGAAATTACGGCGCCGTGGCGAGAATTCCGTGAATACGCACGCGGTCACGCCTCGGCGCCGGCAGGGGAGGGTTCGACCGGTCCGCCGGTCGAGCCCTTGGCCGGCTCCACGCCGAACAGCAGCACGGCGAAGACGGCCAGCACGAGCGGCACCGCCCCGAGCAGCGCCGTCGTGCCGATGGAGGGCACCGCCGCGCCCGCCACCAGCACGCCCGTGACGGCCACGCCGCCGAACTTGCCGACCCCGGCCGACAGGCCGGAGCCGCGCGAGCGCACGCGGGTCGGGTAGATCTCCGAGCTGTAGGCCGCGAGCACCGCCCCGATGGTCGCCGTGCCCACGATCGGCCCGGCCAGCAGCAGGTAGAGCCACGTGCGATCGTGCGCGAGCGCCTCCCCCGAGAACGACAGCACCACCAGCGCCGCGCCCACCAGCGCGGAGAGCACGACGATCGTCTTCTTGGCGCTCCACAGCCCGTACATCGCGGCGGAGACGAAGATCAGCGGCAGGCCCAGCAGCGTCGAGTCCCGCAGCGCCTGGTCGGCCGTGTGCTGGTCGAGGCCGAGCCGCTGCAGGTTGGACGGGATCCACAGCTGGAAGCCGTACGTGACCAGGCCGATGCTCAGCCCCAGGATGACCACGGCCACCGTGAGCCCGGTGAAGGGCGGCCGGAACAGCCGCGAGTAGCCGCCGCGGTGCTCGTCCGCGACCCGCTCGACCTCTCCCGCGGAGACCGCCGCGCCGTACCTCGCCATGACGGCGTGGGCCTCGGTGTCGCGGCCGTGCGCCAGCAGGAAGCGCGGCGACTCCGGGATGAAGCGGTTGAGCAGGATCAGGATCACCCCCGTCGGCAGGCCGACCAGCCACAGGACGCGCCAGGAGTACTCTCCCACCAGCGAGGCCGACAGCCAGCTCGCCGCGAGGTAGGCGACGGCCAGGTTGCCGCCGATCAGCACCATCACCCAGCCCTTGTGCCGGGGCGGGATGGTCTCGGCCAGCAGCGAGAACGTGATCGGCAGCATGCCGCCCGCGCCCAGACCCATGGCGCCGCACATGATCAGGTTCCACTCGAAGTCCGGCATGACGCCGCAGATGGCGGTGCCGATGAACAGCACGCCCGCGAACAGGATCGACGGCTTGCGGCCGATCTTGTCGCCCATCCAGCCCCACAGCAGCGAGCCGAGCACCGTCCCCGTGAGCCCCACCAGCGGCAGCAGCGCGACCGGGAGGTCGCCGGCCGGGTTGAGCGCCGACTTCAGGCCGTACTCCTTGCCCATGCCGGGCGCGACGAAGCTGAGCGTGATCGGCTTCATGGCGTCGATGATCACGGCCACGGACAGGACCACGACGAGCCCGATGTGCGCCGGCCGCATCCGCGCGTCGTCGAGGGCGCGCACGCGCACGTCGCCGGCCGGTTTCGCGGTGAAGGCCCCCGGCGGCACCAGCCCGTACGCGGTGACCAGCAGGCCCGCCAGGATCAGCACCATGCCGATCGTCATGGGCAGGTCCATCGGCATCCCGGCCAGCCGGTAGTGCATGTCGGCGCCGTTCACGTACATCGGCAGGTGCAGCACCACCCCCGCGACCGTGGCCAGGAAACCCAGCCAGAAGTACAGCGGACGGGCCAGTTCGACGCCCCCCATGGAATCCCCTCTCAAGTGATCACAGCAGGCGGCCCCCGCGCAGCCGCCACCTGACGAACAGCACGCGCATCGGCCCGTTCGTGAACAGCCACTGGCCCAGCCAGACGACCCCGAACATGACCGCGAACGCCCACGGCGGCACCGGCCCCCCGAGGCCGGGCACCAGGCCCTGGTCGAGCAGCACCCACATGAGCAGCCCTTCGGGCACCGCCGTGACCAGCCCGAACAGCGTCGGCCAGTCCTTGTCCCAGCGGAACTGCATCAGCAGGTGGTACAGCAGCTCCCAGAAGACGCCGGCGACGGCGACGGCCAGGAGCACGAGATAGGCGTCCTTGAAGGACATCGGCAGCAGCGGCGTCACCAGGGCGGTCAGCAGCGCCCCCACCGTGGCCAGCACGAACAGCCGGGTCTGCAGGCGCCCGGCGAGCGTCGGGATCACGCGGGCCTCCTGTTGGACGCCCACCTGAGCCACTGGGCCGCCGACCTGATCGGCCCGAGCCCCTTGCAGAAGCCGCGTGCCGCCAGGTCGTCGGCGATGTCCAGCGCCGCCGTCTGCATGCCGAGGAAGCTGTCGACGGCCAGGAAGTGGTTGCCCGCGGTGGCCGCGCCCGAGGCGTACAGCACGCCGCCGCCGCTCTCCGCGCCGAGCACCTCGAAGTGCGGGCCCACCTGCAGCCGGCCCGCCTTGTTGGGGCGGGCGCCGCCGTGCCTGAGCAGGTCGTCCAGCACGCGGTGCTCGGGCATGTCGGCCTCCAGCCCGGTGCAGTCGATGATGAAGTCGGAGACGTACTGCATCGCCGCCGAGGCCGCGCTGCGGGTCCGGGTGACGAGCCGGCCGTCGGGCGCCCGGTCGATGCGTTCGACCTCGGCCTGCACCGGGTGGTACCAGCTGCCCTGCCTGGCCCGGCGCATCTGCTCCTGCCAGCGGGCCAGCTTCGGCGTGGTGGTGCCCGCGACCAGCGCGGCCATGCGGGCCCGCCCCTCCGGGCCGGCCCTGTTGTAGCGGGCCTTGAGCTGCCCGCCGAAGGCCGACTTCGGCATCGTGAACGCCTGGTACGCCCACCCGTCGCCGCCCTTGCGGCGCATGAACGGGCCGGGGCCGTGCGAGCCCGTCACGTACGTGCGGAACAGGTGGACGATCTGCGTCTGCAGGCCGTGCCGCTCCCGGTCGTCCATGAGGCGCTGCAGCACGCGCGAGGCGACGATCCCGGCCCCGCGCACCACCACCACCCCGGGGCGCTTGGTGAGCTGCTCGTAGACGTGCTCGTGCGGCTCGTACGCGTTGACCACGCGGTAGCGCTCGCCCTGGCGCTGGCGGAACTCCTGCAGGTCGTCGAGGAACTTCAGCCCCGGATAGCCGACGGCCAGGTGCACGTACTGGGAGCGCAGCGCCACCCGCTTGGTCGGCCCGCTGCCGGGCGGCGGGGTCAGCACGGTGAAGTAGCCGCCGCCGAGGCGCTTGCGCACCATCCGCACCTGGCCCTTGGCCAGCATCTCCCAGTAGCCGATCCGGTCGGCCTCGCGGCGCACGCTCCAGACGACGTGCCCGGCGCGCGGGCTGTAGAAGTCGGTGCCGATCGGCTCGGCGAACACCTGGAGGAGCGGCTTGATCGTGCGCTCCCGCCACGCCTCCTCAGCCGCGTAGGAGGGGAAGCCCCAGATGTTGTCGGGACGCGCCCCCGAGTCGGAGCGGATGCGCTCGTGCGCGGGCAGCTGCGAGACCCTGGTCAGGTATTCCCAGGTCTGCCAGGGGGAGTCGCTGGTGGACAGCACGCGCATCGACGAGGCGGCGACACCGCGCACGCGCAGCACGTCTACCAGCGTGAAGGAGCCCAGTCCGCCGCCCACCGAGACCAGCGGCATGTCGTAGACCGGTATGCCCGCCGACGTCACCAGGCCGTCGGCCCAGACGGACGCGTGGAGCAGTTCCTGCGTCAGATCTCCCCGTGACACGAAGGTTAAACGTAGCGTAAAAACCGCACCTCAGTCCCACCAGAACGACCACGCGTGCGCGCCGATGATCTGCTCGGCGTAGCCCTGCAGGTCACCGGGCCCCTGCACGATGTTGTCGGGACAGAACGCCCAGTGCTCGGCCGCCACGTGCAGCGCGTGCTCCGGATCGGCGGGCGGCCCGGCCACGCTCAGGTCGAGGGTGTTGAAGCCGACGCTCACCACCCGCGCCCCGAAGCGCTCCTCCCAGCTGCGCACCACGGCCGCCATGGGCACCATCCACTCGTTGTGGTGCAGCGCGCCCTGCCAGCCCATCACCGCCAGCGCGTCGGCGCCCCTCGCCGCGGCGACCAGGCCGAGCGGCATGCCCTTGGGGGCGAGCTCGCGCGCCAGCCAGTCGGCGACGGCTCCGGGGTCGGCCACGAGCACGCCGGGCGGGGCGGGGCCCGGGCAGATCCCGCCGTACGGCTCCAGCTCCTCCAGCTGGTCGCGCGGCATCTGGGCCACCCACTCCTCCCACACCTCGGTCATGAAGCCCTCGGCGGTGAAGTGGTCGATCTGGCGTGGATCGTCCGGGACGACCTGGCCGACGGCCCACGGCTGCGCCGACTCGTCGAGCAGCACCGGCCACAGGCCGCTGTGCGGGTGCCACTCGCGCAGCAGCGCCCAGTCGGCGGCGCTCGCCGGCTCATCGCTCATCCAGAACGCCGGCCTGGCCGCCTCGCCCTGCCGGGTGTAGCCGGGATCGGGCCAGACCACGTCGCCCTTCGGCAGCCCTGCGGGCAGCCCGCGCCCCCTGCCGCCGTCGGCGAACAGCCGGGCCAGTTCGCGTGGCAGCCGGTGATCGTTCATGCCCTACCGTTCCGATACCGAATCCTGTCTCGGGAATGGTAGTGCCGCCGGTCGCTCCGTCACCTGTGGCCGGGCGCCAAAAGAGGATGCTAAAGGCGATCGCTGTCACAATGGGGGCTGTGATCCCCTTCGATGCGGTTCTGTCTGACCTTGACGGCGTCCTGCGCCACTTCGACCACGCCGCCCAGGCCGACATCGAGGCCCGTTACGGCCTGCCGCTCATGAAGACCGCCCTCGACCCCGAGCTGATCATGCCGCCCACGCTCGGCCTCGTCACCGAGGAGCAGTGGCTGGAGTCCGTCGCGGTGGCGCTGGGCGGCGACGAGCGCGCCCGCCAGGCCGTCGCCGAGTTCGCGGAGGTGCGGTTCTGGGTGGACGAGGAGGTCAGGGCACTGCTGGCGAGGGCGCAGCAGCACGTGCCCGTGGTGATCGTCACCAACGCCATGGACACCTTGGAGCGCCATCTCGACCTGCTGGGGCTGACGTACTTCGCGGACGACGTGGTCAGCAGCGCCAGGGTGGGCGTGGCCAAGCCCGACCGGCGGATCTACGAGCTCGCCGCCGAGCGGGCCGGGGCCGCGCCCGAGCGCTGCCTGTTCGTGGACGACCGGGCGGCCAACGTGGAGGCGGCCAGGGAGCTCGGCATGACGGGGGTGCACTACCGGACGTACGAGGACCTCGCGGCCGTGCTGGGCTGACGGCGGCCGGCGAGGGGCGACGGCGCCCGGCCAGGGGCGACGACGCCTGGCGAGGGGCGAAGGCGGTCAGCGAGGGGCGACGGCCATGTCGAAGAAGGCCCGCTCCAGCTCGACCGCGAGCCGGAACACGGTGAGCACCTCCGCGCGGCCCTCCTCGTCGAGCCGCTCGCCCAGGCGGTCGAGCTCGCCGCGCAGGAACCCCACCCAGGCGCGGAACTCGGCGCCCTCATGCAGCTCGATCCACTCGCGGTGCACGAACCTCTCCGGCGGCGGCTGCGGGGCCCGCGACGCCCAGCCCAGGTAGCACCACTCGGCCACGCACAGCACCGCCACGATCCGCGGGTAGTCCTGTGCGACCCGCACCTCGTCCATGAGCTGCCTGAACGCCGCCGTCACCGGCTCCAGCGGCACCTCGGTGCGCCCGCCCAGCTCGGCCAGCGCCCGATGGAAGTACGTCTTCTCCTCGGTGGTCGCCGTCTGCCCGAGGAACCTGCCGTACGGCACCCGCGCCTCGAACGTGTCGGCGCTCGCCACGGCCGCGCCCAGCAGGGCCGTGAACGCGTCCACGAACTGGAAGTCCTGCTCCAGGTAGCGCCGCATGTCGTCGTCGGCCGCCGTGCCGGTCGTGATGGCCATGGCGAACGGGTGGGTCACCACCGCCGTCCACTCGGGCTCGCACTGTTGCCTGAGCCATTCGCTGAAGCTCGCCTCGCTCACGCTCCGACCGTACCGGAGCCCTGCTCCCGGAGGGATCTCCGGGGGTTTCCGGCGCGGCTCGCGCCGGCCGCGCCGGAAACGTTCACGGGCCCCCCGACGGTCAGTACCCGCCGTAGGGGTTCTGGGAGGAGGAGCGGGAGGAGGGCGCGCTGGACGAGGCCGGGGTGGACGTCGGCTTCTTGCCCTGCGGGGCGATGACGCCGATCAGCCCGTGCTTGGTGCCGTCGATGCCGGCGGAGAACCACAGGGTGTTCTCGCCGCCGGTCGCGGCGGTGCCGGGCTCCAGGTCCCAGAGGCCGGGCAGCACGATCGTCTTGCCGTTGGCGGCGCGCAGCGCGCCGAGGTGGCGGGAGCGCTTGTACGCGTGCACGGTGCCGTCGCCGAAGTTGCCGACCAGCAGCGCGCCGGAGTAGGTCCCCCAGCCCTTCGGCGCGGCGGTGATGCCCCAGGGGGCGTTGAGGCCGACCCTGGAGATGCGGCCGGTGAGGCGCCCGCCGGCGGTGTACCGGCTCACGAAGCCCTTGCCGGAGCCGAAGACGGGCTTGCCGGTGGACTTGTCGCGCAGGGCGTAGGCCACGTAGACGCTGTCGCCCGCGACGGCCACGTTGTAGGCCTTGTAGGTCGAGGGGACCCGCGGGTCCCTGAACTGCCAGCGGGCCAGGCGGATGCGGTGGAAGTCCTCGTCGAAGGCGTGGATCCGCCCGCTCGCGAAGTCGGCGGCCAGCAGGAAGGCGCCGTCGTCGGTCTCGACCAGCTCCAGCCCCTTGTAGTCGGCGCCGCGGGTGAACGCCGCGATGATCGCGTTGGCCGGGTCGACCTCGGCGTTCCAGCCGGTGATGGCGCCGCTCGGGCTGGAGAAGATGAACGTGGCCGGTTTGCCCTTGACGGTGAAGCCGTCACCGGGGTTGAACACCTGCCCCGTCGGGGCGCCGCCCGGGATGGCGACCTCGGTCTTCTCCTTCTTGCCGGTGCCGGAGTAGACGGTGGCGCTGCCGGTGCCGGTGTTCGAGACCCACAGCGTCTTGCCCATGGCCAGGCCCCACGGGTTGACGACCTTGGGGTCGGTGACAGGGGCCTTGCCCTTGACGTCCGACACAAGGTTGATGACGTCGAAACGGTTCCTGGTGGTGGCGTGCGCGGGAGTGGTGAGGGTCGCTCCCAGGACGATCGCCACAGCGCAGAGTGTGATGATGCGTGGCCGCATCCGTTGCCTCCTAGTTAGCGCTTGTGACGCGAGATACGCGGAGGGCCGTGGGCGGGTTCAGCGGGTGCCGGAAATGGGGGAGGGGGTGGATCGGATATTGGGATGCGAGCGGGCGGCACGGTCCGGCAGCATTGACGGTTGGCTCCGGGGAAGCCGGGCTCAAATATCCTGAAAGCAGTATGGGAACGCCTTCCTTGTCATCTCCACTCGCCGAGCTCCATTCCCGCCTGCCCGAGCTCATGCCGCGCGACCAGCGGCGGCTGCGGCGCAGGCTCGACGGCATGCGCCGGGTGCGCTCCCGCGACACCCGCGACAAGATCGCCGCGGAGATCCTCGCCGACGTCGAGCGGGCCGAGCAGCGGCTGGTACGGCGCCGCGAAGCCCTACCAGTGGTGACATATCCGGAAAACCTGCCGGTCTCGCAGCGCAAAGACGACATCCTGGCGGCCATCCGCGACCACCAGGTCGTGATCATCGCCGGCGAGACGGGCTCCGGCAAGACCACCCAGATCCCCAAGATCTGCCTGGAGCTGGGCCGCGGCGTGCGCGGGCTCATCGGCCACACCCAGCCCCGCCGCATCGCCGCCCGCACCGTGGCCGAGCGCATCGCCGACGAGCTCGGCACCGGCCTCGGCGAGGTGGTCGGCTACAAGGTCCGCTTCACCGACCAGGCGAGCGACCGCACGCTGGTCAAGCTGATGACCGACGGCATCCTGCTGGCCGAGCTGCAGAACGACCGCATGCTCGACCAGTACGACACGCTGATCATCGACGAGGCCCACGAGCGCAGCCTCAACATCGACTTCATCCTCGGCTACCTCAAGCAACTGCTGCCCAGGCGCCCCGACCTCAAGGTGATCATCACCAGCGCCACGATCGACCCCGAGCGGTTCTCGCGCCACTTCGACGACGCGCCGATCATCGAGGTGTCCGGGCGCACCTACCCCGTCGAGGTGCGCTACCGGCCGCTCGACGAGGACGACGACCAGACGCAGGGCATCGTGTCGGCCTGCCGGGAGCTGATCGGCGAGGGCTCCGGCGACATCCTGGTGTTCCTGTCGGGCGAGCGGGAGATCCGCGACGCCGCCGACGCGCTGGCCAAGGCCGAGTTCCGCAACACGGAGATCCTGCCGCTCTACGCCCGGCTGAGCGCCGCCGAGCAGCACCGCGTGTTCCAGGGGCACACCGGCCGGCGCATCGTGCTGGCCACCAACGTCGCGGAGACCTCGCTCACGGTCCCCGGCATCAAATACGTCGTCGACCCCGGCTTCGCGCGCATCTCCCGCTACAGCCACCGCACCAAGGTGCAGCGCCTGCCGATCGAGCCCGTCTCGCAGGCCAGCGCCAACCAGCGCAAGGGCCGCTCGGGCCGCACCTCCGACGGCATCTGCATCCGGCTCTACGAGGAGGAGGACTTCCTCAACCGTCCGGAGTTCACCGACCCGGAGATCCTGCGCACCAACCTGGCCTCGGTCATCCTGCAGATGACCTCGATCGGGCTGGGCGACATCGAGGCGTTCCCGTTCGTGGAGCCGCCCGACCGCCGCCAGGTGAAGGACGGCGTCAACCTGCTGCACGAGCTCGGCGCGTTCGACGACCACGGCAGGCTCACCGGCGTCGGCCGCAAGCTGGCCGGGCTGCCGGTCGACCCGCGCCTCGGCCGGATGGTGCTGGAGGCCGACAAGAACGGCTGCCTGCGCGAGGTCATGGTGATCGCCGCGGCGCTGTCCATCCAGGATCCTCGCGAGCGCCCGTCCGACAAGCAGCAGCAGGCCGACGAGAAACACCGGCGCTTCGCCGACCCCGAGTCCGACTTCATGGCCTACCTCAACCTGTGGGACTACCTGCGCGAGAAGCAGAAGGAGCTGTCCTCCAGCGCGTTCAGGCGGCTGTGCAAGGCGGAGTTCCTCAACTACCTGCGGGTGCGCGAGTGGCAGGACATCTACAGCCAGCTGCGCCAGTCGCTCGGGGCCCAGCCCAACAGCAGCCCGGCGCAGCCGTACCACGTGCACGTGTCCCTGCTCGCCGGGCTGCTGTCGCACGTCGGCGTCAAGGACGTCCTCGACAAGCAGCGCGGGCAGGACGGCCGCCGGCCGATCCAGGAATATCTCGGCGCCCGCAACGCCCGCTTCGCCATCTTCCCGGGCTCCACGCTGGCCAAGAAGCAGCCGCAGTGGCTCATGTCGGCCGAGCTGGTCGAGACGTCCCGGCTCTGGGCGCGGGTCAACGCCAAGATCGAGCCCGACTGGGTGGAGCCGCTCGCGCAGCACCTGGTCAAGCGCTCCTACTCCGAGCCGCACTGGGAGAAGAACCAGGGCGCGGTGATCGCCCTGGAGAAGGTCACCCTCTACGGCGTGCCGCTGGTGGTCGGCCGCAAGGTCAACTACGGCCGCATCGACCCCGACATGTCGCGGGAGCTGTTCATCAGGCACGCGCTGGTCGAGGGCGACTGGGACACCCACCACCGCTTCCTCAAGGACAACCGCAGGCTGCTCGGCGAGGTCGAGGAGCTGGAGAACCGCGCCCGGCGCCGCGACATCCTGGTGGACGACGAGGCGCTGTTCGAGTTCTACGACCAGCGGGTGCCCGCCGACGTGGTCTCGGCCCGCCACTTCGACTCCTGGTGGAAGAAGGTCAGGAACGAGACGCCCGACCTGCTCACCTTTTCGCCGGAGATGCTGGTCAACGAGGGCGCCGACGTCAGCGCCCGCGACTACCCCGACACGTGGAAGCAGCTCGGGCAGCGGATGAAGCTGACCTACCAGTTCGAGCCCGGCACGGACGCCGACGGCGTGACCGTCCACGTGCCGCTCCAGGTGCTCAACCAGGTCAGCTCCGACGGCTTCGACTGGCAGATCCCCGGCCTGCGCGAGGAGCTGATCACCGCGCTGATCCGCTCCCTGCCCAAGGCGCTGCGCCGCAACTTCGTGCCCGCCCCCAACTACGCCAAGCAGGTGCTGGAGGGTGTGAAGCAGGGCGGCGAGCCGCTGCTGGCCGCCGTGGAGCGCGAGCTGCTGCGGCTCACCGGCGTGCGGGTGCCGCGCGAGGCCTGGCAGCTGGACCAGGTGCCCGACCACCTGCGCATCACGTACCGGGTGATCGACGAACGCAAGCGCACGGTCGCCGAGGACAAGGACCTCGACGCGCTGAAACGCCGCCTCGCGCCGCGCCTGCGGCAGACCCTCTCCCAGGCCGGCGACGACCTGGAGCGGACCGGGCTGCACACCTGGAGCTTCGGCACGCTGCCCAAGGTGTTCGAGCAGGGGCGGATGAAGGGCTACCCGGCCCTGGTGGACGCGGGCGACTCGGTCTCGATCAAGATCTTCGAGACGCAGGCCGAGCAGCGCCGCTCCCACTGGCCAGGCGTGCGCCGCCTGCTCCTGCTCAACGTCACCAACCCCGCCAAGTCCCTGCTGGGCGGCCTGTCCAACCAGGCCAAGCTGGCGCTGTCACGCAGCCCGCACGGCGGGGCCGTGGCGTTGTTCGGCGACGTGGTGGACGCGGCGGTCGACAAGCTGATGGCCGACCGCGGCGGCCCCGCGTGGGACCCGGTCGCCTTCGACCGCCTCTACCAGCACGTGCGCGCCAACCTCTACGACACGGCGGCCGACGTGCTGGCGAAGGTGGAGCAGATCCTGAGCGTCTGGCACGAGGCGGGCGGCCGGCTCGACGCGCTGCGCCCGAGCGACGCCACCGACGACGTCCGCGACCAGCTCGGCAGGCTCGTCTACGCGGGGTTCGTCACCGCCACCGGCTATCAGCGCCTTTCCGACATCCTGCGCTACATCCGGGCGATCGATCGCCGCCTCACCAAGCTCCCCGAGGAGCCCTGGCGCGACCAGGAGTGGATGGACCGGGTGCACAAGGTCGAGGACGACTATCACGACGTGCTGGGGAAGCTGCCCCCGGCGCGGCGGGGGGACCCGGACGTGGTGGAGGTCCGGTGGATGATCGAGGAGCTGAGGGTGAGTTTCTTCGCCCAGACGCTCGGCACGCCCACGCCGGTGTCGGAGAAGCGCATCGCCAAGGCGATGGAGAAGCTCACACCATGAAGATCGAGGTGTCGAGCTCGAAGTCGATGGGGTCGGGCAGGTGCAGCGGCTTGCCCATGGGGACCGAGGTGATCGCCCGATATTCGCCGTCCTTGATGTCGCTGTAGACGGTCGCGCTCGGGGATTCGGACACCGGATCGATCAGCAGGTAGACCGGCACCCCACCCAGCGCGTAGAGGCGGAGCTTGTCCACGCGGTCGATGCGAACGCTGCTCGGCGAGACCACCTCGGCCGCCATGAGCACACCAGGCGACAGCAGCTCGTCGCCCCATCGCTTGCAGCCGGGCGGCCACATCACGTAGTCGGGCTGGATGGAGTCCCGTGGCCCGTCGATGCAGATGTGCGGACCGGGCGCTCCGTGCCACCCGCGCTCCTTGCGCAACGGACGCAGGGCTCCGGCCAGCTCTTCGCCCGCCATGAAATGCTCGGGGATGCCTGATGGGCTCACGATCAGCTTCCCTTCGATGACCTCGACCCGGTGGCCGGGGAGGGGGGGTAGGGCATCGAACAACTCCCGAACGGTGTGCGGCGTCCGCGGGGGTCTCGCGCAGGTCGATTCCGTCTGGTGCTTCTCGTCAACCATGGCGACCACGGAAATCTTTCCCTTCGTATTCGAACGGACACGCTAAGTATTCCATGGCCGGCGGGCTCGCGCCACGCGAAACGGCCGCCCCCGGAGGGGCGGCCGGTTCGCGTACGGGTCACGCGGGAACGGAGGCCACGTCGCGCTCGTAGAAGCGGTGGCCGGCCACCGCCGTCGCGAACTTCTCCGCGATGCCGTCCCCCATCACCACCCCCACGTCGCTGGGCAGCTGCGCCGCCTCCAGCAGCTCGCGGCCCGACCCGACCGCGCCGATGGCCTTGCCGTGCTTGAACGCCTCCTTGACGAAGAACTGCGCCCGCCCCAGCGGCGCCAGGGCGGAGCCGTCGGCGGCCACCACCGCGTCGTAGAGGACGGATCCGGCCGCGCTGAGCTGCCTGTCGACCGGGATACCGCCCACGGAGCCCTCCACCGGGGCCACCACCTCGCAGATGGCGCCCTTGCCCTCCAGCGACTCGCGCAGCGCCGTCACCTCTGCGGCGTCCGTACCGTCCGCCATCAGGATGGCGATCTTGCGGGTGGCGACGCTCTGCGGCTGGCCGGTCATGCTGAGCGCGGGCGAGGCGTTCGCGTGCACCTCGGCCATCGGCGGCTCGGGCAGCCCCAGCCCCTCGGCCACCTGCGCGGCCAGGTCGGGGTGGATCTGGCCGAGGTGCCGTACGACGCCCTCCTTGATGTGCTTGCGCTCCACGTGCCCCAGCTCGAACAGGTACGCGGCCACGATGTGCTGCTTCTCCCAGTCCGCCATGCTGTTCCAGAACAGGGTGGCCTGGCTGTAGTGGTCGTCGAAGCTGGGGCTGCGCTTGCGGATCTTCACGCCGTCCACGCGCTCCTGGTAGTGCTTGTAGCCGTCCGTCGCCATGGGATGGCCGCCGCTGATGGAGTTGGGGGCGTAGCTGGTGCGCGACTCGTGGATCAGGTGCTGGTGGAAGCCGTCACGCTGGTCGTTGCGCACCTCGTTCACCGGCCGGTTGACCGGGATCTGCGGGAAGTTCGGCCCGCCCAGGCGCAGCAGCTGGGTGTCGAGGTAGGAGAAGTTCCTGGCCTGCAGCAGCGGGTCGTTGGAGAAGTCGATGCCGGGCACCACGTTGGCGGTGTGGAAGGCCACCTGCTCGGTCTCGGCGAAGAAGTTCTGCGGATTGCGGTTGAGCGTCATCCTGCCGATGGGCCGCAGCGGCACCTGCTCCTCGGGGATGATCTTGGTGGCGTCGAGCAGGTCGAAGTCGAAGGAGTGCTCCTTCGACTCGGGCACGAGCTGCACGCACAGCTCGTACTCGGGGAAGGCGCCGCGCTCGATCGCCTCCCACAGGTCCCGGCGGTTGAAGTCGGGGTCGTTGCCCTGGATGCGCAGCACCTCGTCCCACACCAGCGAGTACGTGCCCAGCACCGGCCGCCAGTGCCACTTGACGAACGTGCCCTGCCCCTGCGCGTTCACCAGCCGGAACGTGTGCACGCCGAACCCCTGCATCATCCGGAAGCTGCGCGGGATCGCCCGGTCGGACATCAGCCACATGATCATGTGCAGCGACTCCGGCTGCAGCTGCACGAAGTCCCAGAACGTGTCGTGCGCCGACTGCGCCTGCGGGATCTCGTTGTGCGGCTCCGGCTTGACCGCGTGCACGAAGTCGGGAAACTTGATGCCGTCCTGGATGAAGAAGACCGGGAAGTTGTTGCCGACGAGGTCGAAGTTGCCCTCGGAGGTGTAGAACTTCGTGGCGAAGCCGCGCACGTCACGCACGGTGTCGGCGGAGCCGCGCGAGCCCGCCACGGTCGAGAAGCGCACGAACGTGGGCGTCGGCTTGGAGGTGTCGTTCAGGAAGGCCGCCGTGGTCAGGTCGCCGAGCGGCTCGTAGAGCTGGAAGGTCCCGTACGCGCCCGCGCCCCTGGCGTGCACCACCCGCTCCGGGATGCGCTCGTGGTCGAAGCGGGTGAGCTTCTCGCGGAAGTGGAAGTCCTCCATGAGGGTCGGCCCGCGCTCGCCCGCTCGCAGCGAGTCGTCCGTGTGGTCGACCGGGCTGCCCTGGTCCGTGGTCATGCCGCGGTCGTCCAGCGGCACGCGGCCGGCGTCGAGCTGGCGGTCCTTCGGGTCACGCTCTGATGGCATGGCAAAATCCCCCTTGCGGATATTTTTCGGGCTTTACACCAGTGCCCCGGCGGGGCGCTCGAAACGGGGGGATCGATGATCGAAGCCGTGGTGTTCGACGTCGGGGAGACGCTGATCAACGAGCAGCGCATCTGGCAGCGCTGGGCCGACCGGCTGGGTGTGACCGGGTTCGAGCTGATGGGCGCGCTCGGCGGGATGGCGGCGATGGACCGCTCCCACAGCGACGCCTTCAGGCTCGTACGCCCCGGCTTCGACCTGGACGCCGAGATGGCCTCCTGGGAGCGCGACGACCCCGACGGCCCGCGCAACCACTTCGACACCGCGGATCTCTACCCCGACGTGCGCGACGCCCTGGCCGCGATCAGGGCGGCCGGCCGCCAGGTGATCATCGCCGGCAACCAGCCGAAGCGCGCCTACGACGCGCTGGTCGCCATGGACCTGCCCGCCGACTCCGTGCACACCTCCGAGGGGTGGGGCGTGTCCAAGCCGGACCCCGCCTTCTTCGCCCGCGTCGCGGCGGTCGCCGGCCGGGCACCCGCCGAGATCCTCTACGTCGGCGACCGGCTGGACAACGACGTGCTGCCGGCCGCCGCGGCGGGCATGCGCACGGTGCTGCTGCGCCGCGGGCCGTGGGGATACCTGCACGCCGAGCGCCCGCGCGCGGCCGAGGCCGACGCCGTGGTCGACGACCTGCACGCCGTGCTGCCGCTGCTGGAGCGCCTCGCCTGAGGCGCCCGGCCGCCTCACGTCAGGTTCTCGTCGGGATCGATGCGGACGGCGCGCTCCTCCGCCGACAGGTCGTTGCCGTCGTCGTCGCCCCAGTCCACGCCCAGCTCCTCGTCGTCGGTGTCGGGCTCCAGGCCCTCGTCCGGCTGGGTCAGGCGGTGCTTGGGGCGGGGCTCGTGCAGCCGGTCCCGTGACTCCCGGCGCAGGCGTTCGTCGAGCGTGTCCCTGTGCTGGGGGTCGTCCTCGATGACCTCATGCCGGAAGCCGAGATCGTCGGTCCACTCCTCGACCTCGATCCCCTGCTCGTCGCTCATTCCGTACCGGTCCGGAGGTTTTTCGGTCATACGCGCCCTCTACCCAGCGAGCGCGCCGAAATCCTGTCACTTGGCCTGGCCTAGGGCCTGCGCCAACTCTTCCTTGCCCCTGCCTGGTTCGAGTGGTTCGTCCCTGCTCACCAGGGCCGCGTAGTGGCCGCCGCGGGCTATCAGCTCGTCGTGGTCGCCGCGCTCGACGATCTCCCCGCCGTCCAGCACGATGATCTGGTCCGCGTCGCGGACCGTGGACAGGCGGTGTGCGATCGTGATCGTCGTACGGCCCCGCGCCAGCCCGTCCAGCGCCTCCTGCACGGCCCGCTCGGTCTGGGTGTCGAGCGCGCTGGTGGCCTCGTCGAGCACCAGCACCGGCGGGTCGCGCAGCAGCGTCCGCGCGATGGCCAGGCGCTGCTTCTCGCCGCCGGAGAAGCGGTAGCCGCGCTCGCCCACCAGCGTGTCGTAGCCGTCGGGCAGCGAGGCGATGTGGTCGTGGATGCGCGCGGCCCGCGCCGCCGCCTCCAGCTCCTCGTCCGTGGCGGACGGCTTGGCGAAGCGCAGGTTGTCGGCGATCGAGGCGTGGAAGAGGTAGGTCTCCTGCGAGACCACGCCGACCGTCTCGCTCAGGGTCTCGAACGTCAGCTCCCGCACGTCCACCCCGTCGATCGTGACCCGGCCGCCGGTGACGTCGTAGAGGCGGGGCAGCAGGTAGCTGAGCGTGGTCTTGCCCGAGCCGGTCTCGCCCACGACGGCCAGGCCGGTGCCCGCCGGGATCGTGAGGTCCACGCCGGTGAGCGTGGGGGCCTCGCCGTACGAGAAGTCGACGTCCTCGAAGCGGACCTCGCCGCGCGCGCCGGGCAGCTCCCGCGTGCCCGGGTGGATGTCGACGGGCAGGTCGAGGTACTCGAAGATGCGCGCGAACAGGGCCAGCGAGCTCTGCACGTCGACGCCGAGCCGCAGCAGCGAGACCATCGGGCGGAACAGGCTGGTCTGCAGGGTCGTGAACGCCACCAGCGTGCCGACGGAGATCGCGCCGGTGTGGCCGACGGCCCAGTAGATGAGGGCGGGCATCGCGGCCATGACGAGCTGGATCGACGACTGCCGCCAGCGGCCCGCCATGCTCACGCGCACGCCGATGCCCGCCAGGTCGTCGGAGGCGCGCCCGAAGCGCTCGGTCAGCTCCGCCGAGCGGCCCATGGTGCGGCCCAGCAGGACGCCGCTGATCGACAGCGACTCCTGCACCATGGACGCGATGCCGGCCAGCTTGCGCTGCTGCTCGGCGGTGATGCGCTTGCGCTCCCTGCCGACGTTGCGGCTGATCCACACGAACACCGGCATCAGCGCCAGCGAGATCACCGTCAGCCGCCAGTCGAGCGCGACCATGGCGACGATGGTGGCGAGCACGGTGGTGAGGTTGGAGACGAGGGAGGCGGCGGTCGTGGTGACGACCGACTGCATGCCGCCGATGTCGTTGGCGATGCGCGACTGCACCTCGCCGGTCCTGGTGCGGGTGAAGAACGCCAGCGACATGCGCTGCAGGTGGGCGTAGACGGCCAGGCGCAGGTCGTGCATGACCCGCTGGCCCACGGTGGTGGAGATGAGCGTCTGCAGCACGTCGAACACGTTGGTGGTGACCGCCACCGCGATCATGCCGAGGGCGAGCAGCGCCAGCAGGCCGGCGTCCCTCGCCGGGATCGCCGTGTCCAGCACCTCGCGCAGCAGGAACGGCGAGGCCAGCGCGACCAGCGACGACAGCAGGATGAATGCCCCCACCAGGGCCAGCCGGCCACGGTAGGGGCGGAACAGCTTGATGATGCGCCCGATCGGCGCGCGTGGTTCCTCCGCCAAGTGGCGCCTCCTTTCAGATGTCCACTCAAACAGAGGCTAACTCATATTTGTTCCGGCTAAACTAGTGGGCATGGCGGAAACAGAACTCACCGACCTGTTCTTCCTGGTCGGGCGGAGGTTGCGGCAAGGATACGCGCGCCGGCTGGAGCCGCTCGCGCTCAACCCCGGTCAGGCGCGTGCCCTGCGCGTCCTCGCCGACGCCTCCGAGCCGCTGCGCATGGTCCGGCTGGCCGACGAGCTGCGCATCGTGCCCCGCTCGCTCACGCCCGTCGTGGACGCGCTGGAGGCGGCGGGGCTGGTGCGCAGGGAGATGGATCCCGCCAACCGGCGCTCCACGCTGGTGCTGATCAGCCCCGAGGGCCGCCGTCTCGCCGGCCTCGCTCGCGACGCCCGCCGGGAGGCGGGTCAGGAGCTGTTCGCCGTGCTGGAGG
Source organism: Nonomuraea phyllanthi (assembly GCF_006334985.2). GTDB lineage: Bacteria > Actinomycetota > Actinomycetes > Streptosporangiales > Streptosporangiaceae > Nonomuraea > Nonomuraea phyllanthi. Next base: position 9,527 of record NZ_VDLX02000029.1, on the reverse strand, counting down.
AGGGGCAGCGCGACCGGCTCCGCGACCTGCTCGCGCTGGTGGAGGAGCAGTTCCGCTGACGCCCGCAGCGCCCCTCGCCCCTCGCCCCTCGCCCCTCGCCCCGGGAGCCGGGCACGGTCAGGGTGGGGGAAGGGTGACCTGGACGCCGCCGACGACCGTGCCGAGGCAGGGCGGCTCGGCCAGCAGCGCCGCGTACGGGTAGCGCCCCCGCGCGTCGAACACCGCGAAGTCCGCCCGGGTCCCGGCGGCCAGCGAGCCGATCCGGCCCCTGCCCCGGTCCATCCCCAGCGCCCGGGCACCGCCGAGGGTCGCCGCCGTGACGAGACGCGCGTCCAGACCGCGCGTGCGCAGCCCGAGAGCCCGCGCCTCCCGCCGGATGCCCGCGGCCACCGCCAGCACCCCGCCCGCCCCCGCGAAGCCATCCGGCGCCGTGCCACCCGGTGCTGTGCCATTCGCCGCGGGGCCATCCGCTGCGGGGCCATCCGCGGCAGGGCCATCCGCGGCCGTGCCCTTCGGGGCAGGGCGGGCGGTGGCGAGGGCGACGGGGTTGCCCTCGTCCAGCAGGGTAGCCACGTCGGCCGCGGACGACGCGTACACCGCCACCACCGTCTTCCGCAGCCGCAGCAGCTTGCGCTCCCCGGGGTCCAGCGGCCGGGCACAGGTGACGTGACACAGCGGCCCGAGCACGCCGGCCTCGTCCAGGGCCGCGGGCGGGTGCCGGTCCAGCCCGGCCAGCAGGCGCAGCCCGAACGTCCTGGCCAGCACCGCCACGTCCTCCAGCACCTGCGGATCGGTCGTGTGCGCCGCGATCCCCACCGCGCACGGCCGGTCGACCTCGCGGATCGCCGTGATCACCGCGTCCCGCCCGTACGCCTCCCACTCCTCCTCGCTCGCGCTGGTCACCTCGATGTACGCGATCCCGGGAGCCGCGGGAGGGTCGGCCAGGTCGCCCACCACACTCGCCCGCGCGGTCACCCCCGGCCCCGCGGCGCGTCCGGCGGCGGGCCCGGCGGCGCAGGCGTCCACCAGCCCGGCCACGATCATCCCGGTCCACCGCACCTCCAAGGCGGCGGGGAAGCGGGCGAGCACCGCGGCCCGCGCGCCGACGGCGGCCACCCGGTCGCCCCTGACCGCGACCGCGCCGTCACGGAGCGGCTCGGCGCAGACGGGCAGCACCAGCGGGGCGGAGTGGATCATGACGGGCGCGGGCGCGCGCCTGCTCAGGGCAGGGGCACGCAGCGCTGACGGCATGGGGGACTCCCGTCGGACTTTCTCTTCAGGGCATTAAAACGCGAGCGGACACAAGTTCGCAATCAGGACGAACCACACGATTTCCCAGGTCGGTACGCCGGGAAAACTGATCGTTGATCTCTGTCCATAAGGTCTATACCGTCAAGCCGTGAACGCCCCGAAGAAGCTGCTGAGGGGATTGTTATCGGCCATCGTGCTGATCCCGGTGAGCCTGATGGCGACCCCCGCTTCCGCAGCGCCCCCCGCAGACCCCGCGTACCCGTGGCGGCAGAACCACTGGCCGCAGACGCAGCCCTGGCAGCTCGACGCACCCGCCGACGCCCAGGCCCTGCGCACCCGCCCGTCCGGCGACATCAAGCCCATCGACCCGCAGGACTGGGAAAATCCCGACAACATGACGTGGGCGGACTACAAGCAGCCGCCCGGCACCACGTGGAACGACCCCGCCGTCAAGGGGTCGAAGCGCACCTTCAAGGGCGCGCTCGTGCTGCTCGACTACCCCAACCAGCCATTCGTGGTGACCCAGCCCAAGGGCTCGACGATCTTCGCGAACCCGAGCGCCGAGGCCCACGACATCCCGCGCGACCAGGTGGCCGGGTTCTACCAGGACTTCCTCAACACCCCGAACGCCCTCAACAAGGGGCACACCATCCACGAGTACTGGATGGAGGACTCCGGCGGCCGGTACGGCGTGGAGCTGACCGGGTTCGGCCCCTACACGATGTCGGGCAAGGACCACGAGTACGCGATGGAGTTCCAGAGCGGCACCGCCTGCCCGGCGGGCGACAGCTGCGACAAGAACCTGCGTACCGAGGGCAACGCGGCCTGGATCGCCGACGTCGGCCAGGAGGCGGCCGACCAGTTCGACTTCGTCTTCTACCTGAGCGCCGGCCAGGACGAGTCGTCCACCTGGCAGGAGTTCGGGATGATGAAATTCCCGACGAAGGAGGACGTACCGGATGAGTGGGGTCCGCCGGACCCCGCGCTGCCCAACTGGTCGGACACCCGCTACGTCGACTGGACCTCGTGGCAGGCCGGCTCCACCTTCTGGCCCAACGCCCGCTTCGGCATCGACTCGGTGCAGGCCGAGAGCTCCGGCATGGCCGTCTACGCCCACGAGCTGAGCCACATCATGGGCATCGCCGACAACTACAACAACCCCTACGGGGAGCCGCCCAGACGGTCCTACACCGGCATCTGGGAGATGCTCAGCCGCGGCAGCTTCAACGGCCCGGGCGGCCCGCACTCGCGCTGGCTCATCCCGCCCACCGCCGGCGCGTCCCTGGGCGCCCAGCACATGCTGCGCAACAAGATCAAGCTCGAGATGGTGGACGAGCAGCACGTCCTGCGCCTGTCACGCGAAGCCCTCGACGAGTCCGGCCTGGTCACCGCCAAGGTGCTGGCGAGAGCGGTCCAGCCGGGCGAGGACGAGCTGTCCGGCATCAACATCTCCTTCGACGCCGGCGCGGACAAGAGCTCGTGCGACCGGAGCGACGCGCTCTGTGACCGCGGCGGCTACGACAACTACACGGTCGAGGTCGTGGACCGCATGGGCAGCGACTCCTTCACGCCCGACTCCGGCGTCCTGCTGGCCAAGACCAAGAACGAGGACCGGGCCCCGTTCGAGTGGGTGATCGACGCCAACCCGCAGGACATCGACATGACCGACTACGTCATGCCCGACGGGACCAGGGTGCCGATCACGATCGGCGACTACCGCCAGCTGTCCGACGCCCTCTTCCACGCCGGCACCGACTCCGGCAGCGAGTACGAGTACGTCGACGAGGCCAACCGCCTGCACTTCTACATCACCGACCTCGAACGCGACCGCAAGGGGCAGCTCTCCTACACGGTCGCCGTCCGCTCGCTGGACGGGGCCGGCCCGCAGAAGCGCGGCGTCAGGCTGCTGCCCACGGCCGGACCGCCCACCCGCAAGGGCTACTCCACCTGCAAGTTCCCGCTGGTCAACACCGGCAGGCCGGCCCCGGCGCAGGGGCAGCACCCGGAGGACGTCAGCGCCTACCTCAACTCCGACGTCTACCGCCTCAAGGCCGAGGTGCAGGGCAAGGGCTGGACCGCCCAGCTGCCGAACGCCCTCGCCTCCGTCGCGTTCGGCAAGCGGGACCTGATCACCGTGAACGCCGTGCGCGGGCACGGCGGCGACCGGGTGGCCAGGGTCAAGCTCACCGCCACCTCCGAGAGCGACCCCGGCAAGACGGCGACGGCCACCTGCCTGGTGGTCGGCTGACAGACGCGCGATGGGGTGCGGCCGGCGCGGGCCGTGCCCCACCGCGGCGGGCCGGGGGGAGCGTTCCCGGGCTCACTCAGAGGTCAGAGGGGCCCTGAGCAGCTCGCCGGCCGCCTGACGCGCCTGGAGGATGCTCTCCTCGAACACCTTGCGCACGTGCGCCGCCTGATCGGCCAGCTCCCTGATGCGCTCGCGGGCCAGCTCGTCCCGCACGGTATCGGCGATCAGCTGCTGGTACTCGGGCGTCTTGGCGGCCAGCGCCTCCAGCCTCCGGTGCGCGTGGTAGGCCTTGTCCGCCTTCAGCACCTGCTTGGCGTACTTCTCCAGACGGCGCACCCGGTACGACAGCGACGTCCAGGCGGTGTCCAGCGCCTCGGTGTAGGGCTTGAACGCGTCCTCCATGCCGGGCGGCAGCTCGCGCGGGACCAGCCTGCCGTGCTCGGCGTGCATGGACGACAGCCGGCGCAGCCGCTGGGCGATCTGCCAGACCTCCTCCGGCAGCGACACCTGGTTGTCGACGCTGTCGATCAGCCCGTCCTTGTGCACGCGGGAGGCCATGATCGCCTGGACCGCGTTCTGCGCCCTGCGCAACAGCATCTGGCAGGGGTGGTCCAGATCCTCCGGCAGGATGAAGCGGTCGGCGTTCTCCCTGGCCAGGCGGAGTTTTCGCTTGGTCGAGCGGTACGTGCTGTCCGCCGCCATCCACCGGAACAACACGATCACCAGGAGCCCGATGCCGGGTATGAGGAGGATCTGCATACCGGTCGCGATGGACAGCACCACCGTCAAAGCCGGGAGTATGAAGAGCGCGGCGGGGTTCTTCGTGGTGTCCACGCGCGCACCCGACCGAGCCATGCGGAGCAGGTGCGGGCTGGAGCGCAGCTCGACCGAGATCTCCGGGTGCAGCGTTGGATCGATCACCAGCCGTGGAGGCAAAGCTCGTGGATCCATACGTTCATGCTGCGTTATGAACCTCGAATCCGCACATATTTGGCGGACATATAAGGTCGAGACGATGAACGAGATGACGAGGTGGATCGATCTGGAAGGCGCGGTCAACGCGCGTGACCTGGGCGGACTCCCCACCCGTGACGGCGGGCGCACCCGTCGCGGACGGATTTTCCGCTCCGACAATCTGCAGGGCCTCACCCCCGCCGACGTGACCCTGCTGGTGACCGAGCTGAACCTGCGGCACGTCGTGGACCTCCGCTCGAACGCCGAGGTCTCGTTAGAGGGACCCGGGCCGCTCACCCGGGTGCCCGAGGTGCGGCACCACCACCTGACGCTGTTCGCGGAGGGCGGCACGCACACCGACGTCGAGGCCGACACCATCGACGGCGACCGGGTGCTGCCCTGGGCCGAGCGCGGGCTGGACGAGGAGCTGCGGGTGACCGGCTTCTACTTCGGCTACCTGCGCGACCGCCCCGACGCCGTGATCGCGGCCCTGCGCGCGCTGTCGTCGGCCGACGGTGCGGCGGTGGTGCACTGCGCGGCCGGAAAGGACCGCACCGGCGTGCTGTCGGCCCTGGCCCTGGAGGTCGCGGGCGCGACCCGGGAGGCGATCGTCGCCGACTACGTGGCCACAGGGGAGCGGCTGGAGCTGATCCTCAAGCGGCTGCGCGGGAGCGAGACCTACCGGGGCGACCTGGACTCGCGGCCGACCGACGACCACATGCCCCGGCCCCGCTACATCGAGCAGTTCTTCGGGGTGCTGGACGACCGGTTCGGCGGGGCGATGGGCTGGCTGGCCCGCCACGGCTGGACCGACGCGGACACCGCCGCCCTCCACGCCCGCCTCCGGGACTGACCTCAGGCCGCCGCGCGCGGGTCAGGTCAGGTGGGCGACGATGCGCTGGGTGGCCGAGAGGTGGGCGGCCTCGATGACGGTCAGCGCCTCGATCGCGCTCCGCGGGTCCACGGGTGGCGGCGCGCCCTCGGTCAGCGCCGCCGCCACACCGCGGTAGAAGTCGATGTACGCCCCGGGCTCGGTACGCACGGCGCGGTGCGCGTCCTCCGTGCCCAGCACGCCCCAGCTCCCCTCGTCATCCTCCCCGAACTCCGGCGAATCGGGCGCGACCCCGGCCCGAAGCCGCTCCTCCTGCACGTCCATCCCGTACTTCAGGAACGCCCCCGAGGAGCCCAGCACCCGGAACCGGGGCCCCAGCCGGGCCGCCACGGCACTCATCCACAGGTGCGAGCGGGCCCCGCTCGCGTGCGTCAGCGCGATGAACGTGTCGTCGTCGGAGGCCACCCCCTCCCGCCGGACGTCGCTCTCGCAGTAGACCTCCCGCACGGGCCCGAGCAGTCGCAGGGCCTGGTCGACCAGGTGGCTGCCCAGGTCGTAGAGGAGCCCGCCGACCTCGTCCGCGCCGCCGGTCTCCCGCCAGCCGCCCTTGGGCACCGGCCGCCAGCGCTCGAACCTCGACTCGAACCGCCGCACCTCGCCCAGCCGGCCCTCCTCGACCAGCTTGCGCACGGTACGGAAGTCACCGTCCCACCGCCGGTTCTGGAACACGGTCAGCATGACCCCGCGCTCCTCGGCCAGCCGCACCAGCTCCCGCCCCTCCTCGGCGGTCCTGGCCAGCGGCTTGTCCACGACGACGGGCAGCCCCTGGGCGAGAGCCGCGGCGGCCGTGGCGACGTGCGTCCTGTTGGGTGACGCGACCACAACGATGTCGCACAGCCCCCACAACTCGCGCACATCGGAAACAGGCGTCGCGCCGTACTTCCCGGCCACCTCGTCCCGCCGCGCGGAATTCCGCGTCACGACCGCCGCGAGAGTCAGCCCCGGGGTGGCGCGAATGAGGGGCGCATGAAAAAACGCCCCAGCAGGCCCATATCCAACCAGCCCCACACGCACATCCATCGAACCAGGCTATCGGGGCGAGCAACGGCGACCCTGCCCAGAAACACCACCGAGCCGGCCAACTGGACGCCGTAACGGCGCCCGACCCCGCACACCTGGTAAGCGTCACCCTGGAGGGGCCGGACCACGTGCGGCGGGTGGTGCCGGCCCGGGCCACCGTAAAATATGGATATTCAGTGGTCGTCGTCGCGTTCGGCGAGGAAGCGCTCGAATTGGGCGGCGAGCTCATCACCCGTCGGCATCGGCGTCGCCTCGGCGATCAGGTTCTCGCGCTCGGCGCCCGCCGCGAAGGCGTCGTACTGCTGCTCCAGCCCGTTGATCGCGGTGGACAGCTCGCTGGAGGCGTGGATCTGCTCCTCGATCTCCGTCGTCGTGCGGCGGGCCGCGTCGCGCAGCGAGTCCATCGGGAACACCAGCCCCGTGCTCCGCGTCACCGCCTCCAGGGCGGTCACGGCGGCCGTCGGGTATTCGGCCTGCGACAGGTAGTGCGGCACGTGGATGGCGTAGCCCACCGCGTCGTGCCCCTGCGCCCCCAGCCGCAGCTCCAGCAGCCCCGCGACGCTGCCCGGCACCTGGACGCGCCCGAACGCGCTCGTCTGCGCGTTGATCAGCTCCGGCTTGCTGGCGTGCATGGTGAGGCCGAGCGGCCGGGTGTGCGGGACGGCCATGGGGATGCCGTGCAGCGTCACCAGCTTGCTCACCCGCAGCCGCTTCACCAGCTCCGCCACCGCCTTGGCGAACAGGTCCCACTCCCGGTCGGGCTCGGGCCCGCTCATCACCAGGAACTGCGTCCCCGTCGAGTCGGTCGCGACGTGCACGGCCAGCTCGGGGCTCTCGTATTCGACCCAGCGGTCTGTGTCGAAGGTCATGATGGGCCGGCGGGACCGGTAGTCGAGCAGCCGGTCAACGTCGAACGTCGCCACGACCCGGTGCTCCAACTCGGCCAGCAGGTGGCTCAGCGCGAGGCGCCCGGCACCGCCCGCGTCGACGAAACCGTCGAAGTGGTACAGCAATACCGGATCGGGCAGCTCGGGCGCGTCGGCTGCGAGCTCGTAGAGATCCGTCGGGTCGAACACGGTTGGACAGCCTTTCCCTAGGTACTCTTCTCCAGAACCTACGGCGGACCGGAACGATTCCGTCTGCGGCGGGTAAGAATTGCTCCGGTCCACGGCGGGTCGGGAGGCGGTCGCACCTGAACACCTGAGCGGAACGGTTCCGTGCAGGGCACCCTATCGGGGCACGACGCACAGTGCCCCCTGTATCACGCAAGGGTGCCGCTCGAAACCGTCCCGCATCCGGCCGGTGAGCCTGGGAGGAAGGCGTGCCGTCAGTCGACGAGCTCGCGGTGGAAGCCGGTGATCTCCCCCCGTAGCACCGGGTCGGCGAAGCGGCGGGTCTCCTTGGCGAGGTAGCCGCGCACTGAAACGTCGCGCCCGCACATCAGGGAGGGAGTGTCTGGCAAGCTGACCATCAGCAAAGGTGACACTTTGCTGATGCTGGCGGCGTATTGCGGTAGCGCGACGAGCGTGTGAAATCTTGTCGAGTCGGCAACCGACGTCGATCGGTGCAATGACTGAGGGCAGGACCACCTCTTATGCATCAGTCTGCGACGGAGGAGTTCGAACTGGTCAGAGGGCTCTCATCGAGAGTGCCGGCCCTGTGTAAGTGTGTCTTGCGTCGTAGATAAGACCCAGATGTCGTAAATGAGTAATTTGCCAGAAAAGTGCGGAGATATACTAGAATGTCACAAAAGCATGGTAAATGCGTAAAAGCTGTTGAGTATGGCCTTACGGGCGTTCTGTAGTCATGCTGAGGGGCGTGGCGAATTCTGCGCATACCTTCGATAGGCGACCGCTTCGCATCCCTCCGCTCCCATGTCCGTTCCCCAATGAGATCAATGTTCATGCCGCGGAGATCGCTGCGGAGAGCCAGGCATGGGTGGCCGCCTGGAACATGCTTCCGAGCGCCGACTCCATCGAGCACTTCAGCCGCTCAGAACTCGGCCTCCTCCCCGCACGGACCAACCCAACCGTCCCACGCGAGAGTCTCCGGCTGATTACCGACTGGTACTTCTGGCTCTGGGCCTTCGATGACGGATTCTGTGAAAGCGAACTCACCGGGCATCGCGCTGCTGCAGTCGCCCGCGCGCTGCCATCGCTTCTGGAGAGCCTCGACGGAGGCAGGGCTCCGGAGTCTGGCGACGCGTATGGCCTCGCCCTCAGAGACCTCCTGGACCGCATCTCGGCGATAGCCACGCCCGAACAGTTGGACCGGTGGCGGAGCGCGGTCAAGGAGTATTTGTTCGCCCAAATCTGGGAGGCGGCGAACCGTGAGGTCGATCTCATCCCGACCCCCGAGGACTATCTCCTGATGCGTCGCACCACCGGGGCCACGTATACCTGTTTCGCACTCATCGACACTGGCGGCGGCTACCGGATCGAGACCGAGGACTGGTACCACCCCGACGTTCGCATGCTCTCCGACCTGGCCTGCGACCTCGTCGGCTGGGACAACGACCTGCTTTCGTACGCCAAGGAGCGCCGCACCGACAAGGCCAGGCACAACCTCGTGACGGTGCTCGCCACCCACAAGTCGCTTTCCGTTCAGGACGCGCTGCTCGAGGTTGCCCGGATGCACGACGAGGCGATCGCTGCGTTTGTCGACCGTCGCGCGGCAATGGAGGCATGGGCTCCATCACCGGTGCTCAACTACGTGCGCGGTCTCGAACACTGGATCCGCGGCCACATTGAGTTCTCGTTCGGCAGCGCGCGGTTCGTGCACGCCTGGCCTGAGGACACACGCTGGCCGCAGGCCAACTGAGATCCCACCATCAGCCGTCGTCGAGGGCGTCCAGCTCGCCCAGCGCGAGCGAGGACGCCTCCTCAAGGTCGAGGCGGGCGCCTTCCTCGAAAGCGCTTTTGTAGGAGAGCTCACCCATGCGCCGCACGCACTCTCTCACGCACGCGTTATGGTCCTCGGACAAGAACGGTGCGCCCAACTGAGGTAGGCCGGCCGACTTCCAGTTCTGCTGTAGTGCCCCTAGGCCGTGTTTCGAAAGATCACGTGTGAGGCGTGTCGGTGATCGTTGAACGAAGAGGTCTCCGGTAGATGGTTCAACGACCAAGAAGAACGAAATACCGGAGACCTCGTGGCCAGCGTAGT